>CAVSRT010000001.1:0-265048 GCA_963730435.1 uncultured Actinomycetota bacterium
ACCCGGCAAACCTACCCGGCCAGCCCTGGCGTGTTTGTCGGCTGCGCGGGCAGCACCAATGGAGGCCGCGCCGAGCGCCGATTGATTACACCGTTACGCTTAACTGTGAGTGAGACGCCGACGCTCTACGAATGGGCCGGAGGCCGCACGGCGGTCGCGCGCATGATCGACTGCTTCTATGACCGCGTGGAGCAGGACGATCTGCTCAGCCCCTTCTTCCCTGGCGGGGTCAGCGCACAGCACCGCGAGCACGTCACCACGTGGTGGTGCGAGGTCCTCGGCGGCCCGGCCGCCTACACCGAACAGCTGGGCGGCTACCCGGCTATGCTGGCCCACCACCGTGACCTGAACATCACCGCCGGGCAGCGCTTCCGGTTCGCGTCGCTGATGAGCCTCGCGGCCGACGACGCCGACCTGCCCGCCGACCCCGAGTTCCGTGCAGCACTCATCGGCTACCTCGAATGGGGCACCCGGCTGGCAATGCACAACTCGCAGACCGGCGCGCGAGTCGCCCAGCAGGCGCCGGTCCCTCGCTGGGGCTGGGGAGTCGCTCCGCCCTATCAGCCATAGACCGGGGCAGCCCCCGCGGCCGCCATGCTGCTCGCCCCAGACGATCACGCCCGCACGGCGCTTGCCGGCGATCACGCACTACCACTGACCGGGCCGCCATTCCGCGATCCCATCGCCGTGACTCTGCCAGGCCGGCTTCAACTGATCTTCGGGATCTCGACGGAGACGTTAGTGGCCTTGACGGCGACGACGGCGAGCATGCCCGGCTCCAGGCCGAGTTCGTCGGCGGCTTCGCGGCTGAGCAGTGACACGAACCGGTGCGGCCCGGCCTGGATCTCGACCTGGGCCATCACGGTGTCGCGGGTCACACTTCGTTCATAACCGCGCCGCAGTGGTTGTCGCGCACGATCCGCCCGGTAGTCGGCTACGTGGGTAACCGAGTCAGCCCACCGCACTCGATCTGCTTCCGCAGCACGGCAGCTTGCCGGATGTTGGCCCGAAGATCTTCCACCTTTCCGGGCAGCTTCCGCACGTACGCTGACAGGCAGGGACGATCGGATGGGCCAGGACTGAGGAAGTGACCTCGTGCTAGCGGACTCCTTTGGGCGGATCGCCACTGACCTGCGGGTATCGGTCACCGACCGGTGCAACCTCCGGTGCACTTACTGCATGCCCGCAGAGGGCCTGCACTGGCTGCCCGGCCCGGCCCTGCTCACCGACGACGAGATTTCCCGGCTCATCTCGGTCGCGGTCCGGCAGCTGGGCATCACCGAGGTCCGGTTCACCGGCGGCGAGCCGCTCATCCGCCCGGGGCTGCCCGCCATCATCGCCCGGACCGCTGCGCTGGAACCACGGCCGGAAATCTCGCTCACCACAAACGGCATCGGGCTCGCCCGGCTGGCGCGATCGCTAGCCGCAGCCGGGCTGGACCGGCTGAACGTATCCCTGGACACCCTGTCCCGGCAGACCTTCATCACGCTCGCCCGGCGCGACCGGCTAGCCGACGTGCTGGCAGGACTGAGCGCCGCAGCCGATGCCGGACTGGCCCCCGTCAAGGTGAATGCCGTGCTGATCCGCCGCATCAACGACAACGAGGCCGGCGCGCTGCTGAGATTCTGCCTGGACCGCGGTTACCAGCTCCGGTTCATCGAGCAGATGCCGCTGGACGCTCAGCACGGCTGGCGGAGAGCTGACATGGTGACCGCTGATGAGATCCTCGCATCGCTGTCAGCCGAGTTCACCTTGACCCCCGACGGCCCCGAGGCCAGAGGATCAGCGCCCGCCGAGACCTTCCAGATCAACGGCGGCCCGGCCCGAGTAGGGATCATCGGGTCGGTCACCCGGCCGTTCTGCGGAACGTGCGACCGGGTCCGGCTGACCGCTGACGGCCAGGTCCGCAACTGCCTCTTCGCCTCAACCGAAACCGACCTGCGCGCATCACTGCGATCCGGAGCCAGCGACGAGCATCTCGCCTGGCTCTGGCGCACCGCCGTCGCGGGCAAGCTACCGGGCCACGGCATCAACGACCCAGGATTCCTGCAGCCCGCCCGGCCCATGTCCGCCATCGGCGGCTAACTCGGCACCCGCATCTTGTCGCAGAGATCAAGAAAACATGAAGACGTCCTTTTTCAGTGAGGATCGCCTGCGTCGGGCGGCCGTCTGGTGTGGGTATGCCTGGTGACGCCGCACAGCAGCGCCTGCTGCGCCGGGGTTTCGCCTTGGAGTACTTCACGCTGGCCTGGAACGTGGCGGGAATCGTGATCCTGGCGATCGCGGCGATCGCGGCCCGGTCGGTGGCCCTGGCCGGATTCGGGCTCGACTCCCTCATCGAGATCGGGGCATCGGCGGTCGTGATCTGGGAGTTGTCCGGCACCGGACAGGAGCGCCAGCGCAGGGGGCTACGGCTGATCGGCTATGCGTTCGGCGGCCTGGCGGTATACCTGCTCGTCCAGTCGACCATCGTGCTGGCCACGGGTTTTCACCCTGGGCATTCGCAGCTCGGCATCGCTTGGACGGGGGTCACGGTGGTGGTGATGCTCGTGCTAGCCGGCGGCAAGGCCCGGACCGGCCGGGCGCTGGACAATCCGGTGCTGAGGGCCGAAGGCCGCGTCACCATGATCGACGGCATCCTGGCCGGCGCAGTGCTGCTCGGCCTGAGCCTGAACGCGGCGCTGGGCTGGTGGTGGGCCGACCCCGCCGCCGGGTACGTGCTGGTCTATTACGCCGGACGCGAGGTCCGGGAGATCTTCGCCGCACATGAATAAGCCCGCAGAGCGCGGCCGGGAAGGAGGACGGCCGCCGTGACCCTCCGCCTGCTGGCCTTCGTGCTGCCGCTCGGGCTGGACTCGTTCGCCGTCGCCGCAGCGCTAGGCGCGGCCCGCCCTGCCACCTTCGCCGAGCGGCTGCGCATCTCGCTGATCTTCGTTGTCTTCGAGGCCGGAATGCCGCTGATCGGGCTTGCCGCGGGCGGCGGTCTAGCTCGCCTGGCCGGCAGCACCGCTGACTATGTCGCGGCTGTCGCCGTCATCGCGGTCGGCGCCTGGATGCTGGCCAGGCCGGACGACGACGAGCAGCTTGCGGGCCGGATGGCCGGTACCCGCGGCCTGGCCATCATCGCCATTGGCATCAGCATCAGCCTGGACGAACTGGCCATCGGATTCAGGGCCTCACCCGGCTGCCGGCCGTGCCAGTCATCATTGCGATCGCCGCGCAGGCGCTGATCGCGAGCCAGCTCGGGCTGACTCTGGGCACTGTAATCGGCGAGCACCTGCGTGAGCGCGCCCAGCAACTGGCCGGCATCACGCTAATCCTTCTGGGCGGTTACCTCATCGCCTCGCGGGCACTCGGCTAGCCCAACATCGGTTGCCCATTTAGCTGAACGGTGCCCGCTGGCACTCAGCAGGCCGCCCCGGTGTCAGCGCGCATTGGAAGCCCCAGCTTTCAGGTGAGCCTGGACGCCGAGACAATTTGCGCAGCCCCGCGCACCACCACGCGCGAGATCCACCGCTACAAGGTTCATGCGACTCGGGGAGCCAGCATCATATGACCGCGGATCCGCAGCTAACTTACCTTGCTCAGGCCTTCCTACATCAGGACTACGGGCTGGATGCGCCAACCGCGGTCAGTCGTCGTCGATCGCCTGGTAGGCGGCCGTGAAGAAGTCGAGGAAAACCGGCGACGTAGGCCGCCCGGCTCCGCCCTGGTTCATGAGGATCGCGGTCATGTCCTCGGCAGGGTCGTTGTACCAGATGATGCCGTATCCCCCGTTCCATCCGTAGCTCGCGACCGAAGGTCCGAGGTGCGTGCGCCGGGTGCGGACCGCCATCCCGAAACCCCAGCCGAAGTCGTCAAAGTACCCCGGCGTGAACCCGGACACCGCCTTCTGCGCCGGCGTCAGCTGGTCGCTTGTCATCAGCGTCACCGACGGCCGCGACAGCACCCGCTCGCCGTGGTGGGTACCGCCGGCGAGCAGCGCCGAGGCGAAGGCGAGGTAATCGCTGATGGTTGAGACGAGCCCGCCGCCGCAGTCTTCGAACGCCAGCGGCCGGCTCCAGTACCCGTCAGGGCCGTCTTCGACGGCGATCTCGCCGTGAAACTCTTCGGCCTGGTAGACGGTCGCCAACCGGCTGATGCTGTCGCCGGCCACGCTGAAGCCGGTGTCCTTCATTCCCAGCGGCCCGCAGATCCGCGCGCGCAGGGCCTCCCCGAACGACGTGCCCGTGGCGCGGGCGATGAGCACGCCCGTCACGTTCGCGGCGGTGTTGTACATCCACCGCTCGCCCGGCTGGTAGACCAGCGGAAGCGTGCCGAGCCGGCGAATCCAGTCATCCGGCGGCATCGAGGTCTCGCAACTGCTGGCTGGCCCCTGGTCGGGCTCCTCGCTCTGGAGTGCGCTCAGCGCGTCAGCGATCGGGACCGTTCCCGGCTCGGCGGGGACCATGCCGGTGCCGAGGGTGAAGGTGAGCAGATCCCGCAGCGTGATCGGGCGCTCCGCCGGGACGGTATCCTCCAGCGGCCCGTCCGGATCGGCGAGCACCCTCATGTCCGCCAGCTCCGGCAGGAACCCATCGACCGGATCGTCAAGACGCAGCGTGCAGTCCTCGACCAGCGTCATCGCGCAGGCGGCGACGATCGGCTTGGTCGTCGAGGCGATGCGGCAGATCGTGTCGGCTGCCATCGGCGTCCTCGAGCCCGCGCCCTCGAAGGCGAGATTGCCTGCCGCCTCGATGTGGACCTCTCCGTGGCGGGCGACGGCGGCCACCGCACCCGGGGCAAAGCCGGAATCGACGTAACGCTCCAGCACCTCTTGCACCCGGACCAGCCGTTTCGGCGAGAAACCACCAGTAGTCACTCTCTTTCATGCCTCCCTTCTGCACCACGCTGACCCGACCGCAGCCATCAGCGCACGCTGACCCAGTGCAGGTAGACGATGGAGTTGCGTTACTCACAGCCCGGGCCATGCATAAAGCTGACGAGATCTCCCGGCCAGCCGAGGCTACGCCGCTGGCGTTAGAGGCGGCAACGTCGCTCGTCATCGCGCCGGCGCGCTGCGTGCGCTCCACCTCGACCCCGCCACTGCACCGGCGTTAACTAGAACTGACCCCGGAACCCCCGGCGGAAACGGCCCGCCGCGCCCGCCGGTGCGGCGACAAAACGTCTAGGGCGTGTAAAGGATCTGTGGCCGATCCGACATGGATAATGTGGAGCTAGGCGAGCAAGTGTGCCGGTGCCCTATATCTGCGCCGCGCACCCGGGCGGCCGGCCCACCGCTGTGAGAAGCCCCCTCAGGGCGCTGCCGCGCCGAGGTCCAGGATGCCCGGCTCAGCCGCGGTTGTGGAGGGTCACCTGGTAGCCGTCGGGGTCCGCGAACGTGAAGGTGCGGCCGAACGGCCCGTCGACGGGCGCTGAGATGATCGTCGCGCCGGCGGCGGCGAGGGCGTCGTGGATGTCCTGCGCGTCGGGGGCGTGCAGCCACAGCGCCATTCCCTGGCCCGGCTGCGCGATCGCGTCCAGGTCGACGCTCGCGACGACGTCGCGGACGGCGAACGCGATCGGCTTGGTGTCGAACACGACGGCGTGCGGCGGTCCTGCGTCCGAGCGCTTCAGCCCCAGGTACTGCTCGTAGAAAGCGGCGGAACGCTCCAGGTCGCGCACCTGCAGTGAAATGAAGTCGGGTCCGGTGACGGCCACGATTCTTACCTCCTCATCGTATGTCAGTCTTCTGACACACCACAATGTATGTCAGACTACTGACATGAGTCAAGGCGGGCCCGGAGTCGAGCTGGACACATCGCTGGGGTACATGCTGAAGGCGGCCGCGAGCGCCCTGCACTCCGCCTTGGAGGCCGTGCTGAGGCCGCTGGGCATGACGATCACCCACTACGCCTGCCTGGAGCTGCTCGCCCAGCGACCGGGCCTGTCCAACTCCGAGCTTGCCCGCGGCGCCTTCGTCACCCGGCAGTCGATGAACGTGCTCCTGCAGTCCCTCGAACGCCACGGACTCGTCGTCCGCCCAGCACAGGCACCCGTCGGCAGGGCCCTGCCGACCGAGCTCACCGCCCGCGGCCGCCGCCAGCTCAAGGTGGCCAGCGCCGCGGTTCGCCGCGTCGAGCAAGACATGCTGGCCAAGCTGGATGCCAGCGAACAAGATCAGATGCGACGTCTGCTCACCGCGTGCATCGCCTCACTGACCGAACCGCCCGCATCGGCGACGTGACTCCTCCGGACCGGCCACCTGCCTGAGCGTCCTGGGTTGCATCGTCGGCCAACACCCGCGGCGCGACTACGAGCAGACGCCGGGGCGAGCTGGCGGGCGAGCCGCTCCGACTCTGGCCAGGAATATCCGGCTCTTTGGAACCCGAGCCGCTGATTCACGCACCTGACGAGAGCAGCGCTGAGGGCGAGCCACCCGGATGCCGCGAGGAGATCCGGACGCGCAGCGCCTGTGGCCGGATGGCGAATCGCAGCGGCGGGCTCAGCTCGGCCGCTTCGCCGTCCATGCCCGCGTGCAGCGGCCCCTGCGCGCTCACCTCCAGCCGGGCCGCGGTCCAGGCCCGCCCGGGAGTGCCGGGGCGATCCCCGGGTGCATCCAGGACCAGGACGCCGAGCTGGCCAGTGTCGAGCGCCGACCGGGTACCGCCCACAAACGGGCGGTCCAGCGCGTACGGATTGTTCGATACGAGCACGACAGCGGCTTCGCGGTGCTCGCGCCCCGCAGCGTCGATCAGGCGCAGCGGGGGTAGCTGCCCGCTCGGGCCGAGCACATGCTGCGCGGTTTCCAGCATGGTGCGGAACTTGGCGTCGCGGTAGCCGGGCTGGCGCACTGCGTCCGCGTAGACGCCGAGCGAGACGTTGTTGAGGAACAGCCGCCCGTTCACTTCTGCCACGTCGATCCGGCGTTCGACCCCGCTGGTGAACGCTTCAAGCGCGCCGGCGGGGTCGTGCCGGTCGACGCCCACGTCGAGCGCGAAATGGTTGCGTGTCCCGGCCGGGACGCACACGAACGGAAGCTGGCGTGCCGCGGCTTGCGCGGCCACGATCGCGAGCGACCCATCACCGCCGGCCATGCCCAGCGCGTCGGCGCCGTTCGTCACTGCCTCTTCGGCGAGCGCCGCCAGGCGCTGCCCCCGGGCCAGGACGACAACCTCGATCCCTCGCTCACGAGCCTGATCGGCCAGCCTCGCGCGTACGGCTGCGCCATCACCGGACCTGGGGTTAACGAACAGCACCGGCCGTCGCGGCGGCTCGACGGGCCGCCAGCCGCGGCGCAGCAGCTTCTGCCTGTCCCCTGCCAGCGGGGATGCGGGCTGTCCCCGTGATCGGATGCGGTCTCACCCCCGCCGCAAGATCAACAAACACCCTGCCTTCCGAGGATCAGCGCATGGCCCACCGCCGCCCCGGCCTCGCTCATCGCCGCAGAGGACGGCCCTTGAGCGGTCAAGCGGTGCGGCGCGTCGGGCAGCCGATGCGCCAGTATCGACGGCCGGCTGGCGGCCGGAAGGCCACACGCCGGAGGCCGCCCTCCCCAAGACGGGCAGGCGCGGCTCGCTCCGGTTCAGCCGGTAACTACGAGGTCGTCGCGGACGTTCTTAACGCCGACGCCCCGCCATGCAGCGTCGATCACCTCGGCATGTTCAGACCAGTTGCGGACGTGGCCGGTGAGGATGACGGTGCCGTCGCTGGCGCCTACCCGGACGTCGCTCTCATCCGGGAACAGCCCGTACCGGAAGAGGGCATCTTGTACTAGGTCGGTGACGTCGGCGGCCTCGATGTCGCTGAAGATCTCGATGTCATCGGCGATGCCGCGCACGCCCGGCAGCCCGGCAACGGCCTGCTCAGCCGCGTCCCGCTCGAACCGGTTGCCCACCATGCCGGTCAGCCAGACATTACCGTCGCCGGCGCTGGCCTCAACGCTGCCGGGCACGGTCACCGACATCGCCAGCGCGTTGTTCGCGGCCGTGGTCAGCATCGGGTCGTCCCGGTAGTCGGCGACCGGCAGGTCCACCATCAGGTGGTTATGCACCCTGGTGACCCCCTGCACCCGCCGGGCGGCCGCGGCCGCCTGCAGGTACTGCGGGTAGCTGGGCACGGTGCCGTTCAGCGCCACATCCCCGTTCATGTTCTTCACCGTGATGCCGGTCGCATCGACCAGCGGGTCAAACTCCAGCTCCTTCTGCACCGCCTCGCGGATGTCCTTGTTCACCTGAACTGCCTGACGTGGGCTTTTCGGTGCCACGGCCAGTCCCCTCCCTGTCACTAGGGTCTCGCTGCTGTCCTTCCTCTTCTTCTCTCCCGCCGGGATCTACCCAGGGCCCCCAGCCGGTAGTCCTGACGACCGCCTTCGGGCTGGCCGCAGACGACACCAACGGCGCCCTAGTTACCAAGTTCCCCGCCGCCGTCTGGTCAGCCATCCGCTTCGCGGGCCTCGACCTCGCCTTGCTAGCTGCGGCCGAGAACGGCGGCGACTCAGCAGTTCAATCGGTAGTCGCAGCCGCAGGCCAGCAGTTCGCGAATGGACCTGCGGTCAGATCAAGCCAATGAGGTCATTCCACCTAAACTGGTTGGTCAGGGGCTTGGTATGGGGCGGTTGGATGGTGCTCGTGCTGGTGGGAGCGCCCGGGCGTAGATGTTGATCATCTGACGCGCTCGCTGTCGTCGCTGGGTTATGACCCGACGCCGACGGTCGCCGGCGTCTTACGCGGTCTATGGTCCACTCGCTGAGCTCCGTGGACGGACCGGCGCCGCGTGGTTCGTTGCCCGGTATGCTCCATCCCCCGTCTCAACCCGTCCCGAGGTGTCTCGTGCACAACCCTGCAGCACCTGGCCTTGCCTGACGCGGATGTGGCATGCCTCCGCCCGCAGCCGCGCATGCCGGTCCCGGCTATGCTCCCTCAGCCACCTGAAGGACGTGAGGGCTTCCGTCGCCCGTCCTGGAGCCCGAGGTCCCGCTGGAGGCAGATGTAGCCGGCCTCCTCTGCCGTGGCCGGGGTACGTGCTGCCAGGCGGGGTGAGCGCTCGTTCCGGCAGTTGATCTTGCCCCGGTGTGAGCACTTGACCCTGCCCTAAGGGCGGGCTGGATCCTGGGCGGGTCGGCGGACACGAGTCACGAGAGGGTGTGTCATGGACGTTCGGATGCGAGAGGTACCAGGACAGGTTGTTGTCACCGAGCAGCGCATGCTCGACCAGGAAGCCTTGGAGCGATGGCTTCCCGAAGCGATGGCACGGGTGCACAAGACTGCGGGAGACATGGCGGCCGGGACGGCGGAGCAGCCTTATCTGCTGCGGGGTCATGCGGCTGACGAGCCGGTGTTCATCGTAATTTACGAGGGCAACCCGAACGAGGGCGAGACGGCAGTCGAGTGCTGTACTCCCTTGCGTGCGGACGCCGCTACGCCGGACGGTGCGGCTACGCGCACGATCCCGGCCCACCGGGAAGCTTATGTGCGCGTCCAGAAGCGAACGGTCCAGTCCGGCGGCCTCGGTGACGTCTACGGGGGGATCGGGAAATGGATCGAGGACCAGGGCCTGCAGGTCGCCGCCGCGCCCCGGGAAACGTACTGGACCGACTTCTATACCGCCGCGGCAGATGACGAGGTATTCGACGTGGCGTTTCCCGTGGGGTAGACATCGTGTGTGGCGAGCCCGGCAGCGCAGATGACGATCGGAGAGTTCTCCCGCCGGTCCCAGCTGTCGCTTAAGGCTCTCCGGTTGTATGAGCGCCTGGGGTTGCTGCGGCCCGTAGCTGTCGATCCGGGGAACGGCTACCGCAGGTATCACGAAAGTCAGCTCTACACCGCGCGGTTGATCATCATGCTGCGAATGCTGGACATGCCGCTGTCAGAGGTGGGCAGGGTGGTGTCCGCGTCCGGAGCCGAAGCCGCTGACCTCATCGACGCGTACTGGGGCTCGGTGGAAAGGCGGTTCACCGCCCAGCGGCAGGTTATGGCCAGCCTCAGGCCGGGCGTAGCCGTGTCGGAGATGCCCGCGCCGGAACTGCAAGTCCGGGAACGGGACGTCGCGGAGCAGGCGGTGCTGACCGAGCAGCGGCACGTCTACGTCGGTCAGCTGGCCTGGATCCGGGAAGCCGCGGCCCGGCTCACCGCAACCGCCGCGCGGTGCGGCGGTGTAGCGGGCGAACGTTTCGTCATCTTCCACGGCATCGTCACCGCCGACAGCGATGGCCCGGTCGAAGTGTGCGTTCCTGTCAGGCACCCGCCCGAAGACCCGGCTGAGCTCGCCTGGCGAGTTGAAGCCGCACACCGGGAAGCCTTCATCCCGGTAGCCAGGGCGCATTTCGAGATCCCCGCGATCCTCTCGATCTACGACCAACTGGCGCGCTGGGTATCCGCCCCCGGCCGCAGGCAAGCCGGAGCCCCCAGAGAGGTCTACCGGCCAGATGCCGAGCCGCTCTTCGCAGCGGCCGACCAGCAGATCTGCGATGTCGCCATGCCTTTCGCTGTCATGCCGCCAGCCGTGGCCTGGTCAGCGACGCGTGACACGAACCATTGAGGCCCAATCCGGGGCGATCGTCGCTGCGGGACATGCGTGCGATACAAGTCGCGGATTACCGTCAGATGCGAGGCGGTCCCCGGCCTGTCCGCTCCGCTTGGCAGGACTACGACGTGGTGTTCGCCCGCGAGGACGGTCGACTCATCGATCCTTCAGCGGACCTGCGCGAGTGGTCAGCCAACAATGCCGACGACGACGTCGAGGAAGTTGATTCCCGCGTCGAACGCGGCATGGACGGCGGCAATGGCGTCCTGCTCGCCGAAGGTGCCGTAGATGCCGCCGAGCGGCGAGGCACCGAATCCGAGTTCGGAGACCGTCGGGCCTGTGCTCCCCAGCCTCCGGTACCTCATGGCATCGCCGCCTCCGCACCGGGTCCCGCGGCCGTGTCGTCCGTCACGTGCGCCGCGCCGCCGCCGCGGTGATCGACGGGACCAGCCGGGCCGCAGTCGAACGGGGTCGCGTAGGACGGGGGCCGGGCCCGCAGGCCAAGCCGGAGGGTCAGCCGGATCCGGGTCGAGGCGGGGAGCCGCACGTTCAGCCAGGGGCCGCCGACATCGGTCCGTTTGTCGGCTACGAAGGGCTCGCTGTGGCCGTAGTCATACAAGCCGCCGATCCAGGAGCCGTCCGGGCACGCGGTGTACCGCACCTCGTCGATGGTGTGCTCGGCGAATGCACCCGCCTGCACGATCACCGAGCGGTCCTGCGCCGGGTCGAGATTGACGAGGTCAACGACGGTCGCGTGCGGATCGATGGCCGAGACCAGCGCGGCCACCGAGCCAGGCAGCCCAGGACGGCGCCGCTCGGCGTCGTAGTAGCGGACTCGCGCCTGCTGCAGCCCTCCGTTGTAGAGCACCTGCGGGCCACCCCAGGTGAGCTGCACCAGCGCCTCGGTCACGACCGGGTTGCACTGCTGCCAGACATGGATGTCGGCCTCGGCAATGTCGACGTCCCGGTACGCCCGGCCGCGCGCGAGCCGGTGCCGGACCTTCGCCTGGGCAGCCGCGAGGATCTGCTCCGGATATCCGGGATGCTCCCCCGCCAGGAACATGAACCAGGGCTCCTCGTGGCCTGCCTCTTCCTTGCTGCGGAACGGCCTGACCGTGCGCCAGTCGTATCCCGCGCGCGCGCAGGTCCGCGAGCCGGCTGAGGTCCGCGGAGTCGCCGCTGTGGTGCCAGAGCGCCCCGGCACCGCAGGCATCAGCGGGTTGTAGTCGAACCAGCCGCGGTCGGAGTGCCTGTACGGCACGAGCAACGTCGGTACCGCGACGTCATCACGGAGCTGCGGGTACCACTGGGACCGCAGCGACGAGTCCGACTCGGCGTAGGCCTTGACCAGGCCCTGGCCGATGATCGCGTCGAGGGCGGGCCGCACAAGGTCAAGGAAGGTCTGGTCGCCGGTCGCGGTGGCAGCCGCCAGCCCGGCGACCGCGGCCGCCTAGCCGACGCTGTACCAGCCGTGGGGCCAGCTCCAGCCGTAGTGGCCGCCGTACCCAGCGGCCGTCGAGGCGGCTGCCGACCACGCCGTCCGGGCCGACGTTGTCCGGAAGCACGCCGCCGTTCGCGGCCGCCCGCTCCCGCCAGGCTCCGACATACTGCGCGATCCAGTCCTGGTAGCGCTGCTCGCCGGTCAGGATCCAGGCGTTCAGAACCAGGCCGGCCGACGCGAGGTTCACGGCGGTGTCCCCGGCGCCGAGCCTGGCGGTCATCTCGCCGGCGAGCCGCGGGTCAGCCTCGCGCGGCGGCGGCGTCCCGCCGGGTAGCAGCCAGTCCAGCGGGAAGCCGTAGAGCCGTTCCTCGTTCTCAAGCCATGGACTGTGGGTCCCGTCGAACAGGCCGGTGCGGCCCGGGTCGGATCCGTTGTGCGGGCGGCGGATGATCCGGTGCTCGGGGTCGTAGTTGCCGTGCGCGGGGTCGACGTAGAGCTCGGCGAACCTGACTGCCCGGTCCCGCCACCGTCCCGGCGCCGCCATGCACAGGAAGTACAGCAGCAGCAGGCTCTCGCTCTGGTGGAACCAGTCATAGCCTCGCTCGTACTCGTCAGCGAGCAGGCCAAGCTCGGTGAGCTGCGCGGTGACGCCTTCCCAGTGCCGCTCGGCCTGCGGCAGCAGGTCGTCGGAGCCGCCGAGCAGGTAGAGCTGCGGCCAGTTGAAGAACGTCTCGTAGAAGTCGTCAGCGCCGTCCCGGGAGCTGAGCTGGCGCCGGTAGTTCAGCCGTCCGTCCGGTCCGGTGAAGTCGGCAGCGTGTCGCCGCCACGCGTAATCCAGCAGGTCGAAGAGCTCGCGCTCGGCCAGCGCCCAGCCCGGTGGCTCGAGCAGGGGAACCGTGGCGGTCACGACTGGGAGCGTCATCTCATTCCTTCGTCGACCCGGACAGCAGGCCGGTGACGAGGAAGCGCTGCGCGAACAAGAACACGACTAGAAGGGCTGATCGCCAGCAGGGTGGCCAGCGCGAGTTCTGGCCATAGCACCGCGGCGGTGCCCGCTGTTGGGTTGAACTGCGGCACGTCGGTGATCAGCAGGCCCAGGCCAACCTGCTCGAGGAACAGCGGGATGACCAGTGTCGTGGCTGGCATCAGCATCACCACGAGAGTGGCGATCAGCAGGACGCGCCGGCCCCGGAACTCCATCATCGCCAGCGCGTCCCCGGCTGGGATGCCGGCCAGCAGCGTGATCACGAGCGCGCCGAAGGACTGCAGCGCTGAATTGCGCAGCCAGAGCAAGATCGTGTCGCCCTGGAACCTGGTGAGGGCATCCCAGTTCTCCCGGAGCGCATGCCAGGAGCCAAACGAGAACGGGCTCCGGTATACGAGCTCGCTGTCGGTCTTCGTCGCCGCCAGCAGCAGCCAGAGCACCGGCAGGATGAAGAAGAGGAGGAAGGCGGCGAGGAGAACCCCCGCTGTCAGGAAGCCAGGGATGCTGGCCGGACGCGGCAGCAACCGGGCCTGGCGGTGCGCCGGGCGGGGAGCGGACACCCTGGGCGCCGAAGTGACGCCAGGGTCAGCTCGCATCGAAGAACCTCGACCGGGTCACGAACAGCGCTGCGACGACTACGCACAGGACAAGCAGCTCGACGGAGATCGCCAAGGCGTAATTGACGTTGTTGTTCTGGAACGCGAAGTCGTAGGAGAGCTGCGTCAGCGAGAAATCACGTCCAGATACGCCCAGGCTCGCCTCGGAGATGAGCTGCGGCTCCACGAACTGCAGGGTCCCGGCGGCGAAGGCCAGGATCACCATGTAGACGATCCATTTGCGCAGCATCGGTATCTGGATCCGGCGGGCAATGCCCCAGCCGCCGGCGCCGTCGATTCGCGCTGCGTCGATGATGTCCAGCAGGATGTTGTTTAGTGCCCCGAACATCACGACGATCCAGCCTCCCGCGCCGGTCCAGAACGCAATCATCACGAACAGGATCGCCAGGTGCCCAGGCTCGATCACCTGGCCGAATGTGCCGTAGCCGAGCAGCCTCAGCAGCGGCGCGGCCGGGCTGACAGTCGGATCGAGCATGAACAGCCACACCATGACGCTCGCCGCGCCGGCCAGCGAGCCGGGAATGTAATAGACGAAGCGGGTCACCCGGCTGACCCGTCGCAACGGCAACTGCTGCAGCACGATCGCCAGCCCAGTGACGAAGAGGACGAGGGTCACCAGCCAGATCAGCTCATAGAGCGCGACATGCTCCACCGCAGGCAGATACCGGAAGTCCCGGTAGGCGCCGATGAAGTTGGAGAACCCGGCGAACGTATTCCCGGCGTTGGTGAAAGCGAAATAGATGCCGTAGGCGGTTGGCACGACGCCGAACGTGGCGAGCAGCACCACGTAGCCGGCGACGAAGAGGTGGCCGGCCGAAGCCGGCCGGAACGTGCTCAGCGAGCGCGTCCCGGCCGGCGCGGCGTCAGGCGACTTTCTCAATGCCTGACCATGTAACCGTCAGAGGTGGCGTAGTTGGTGATCGCGGTCTGCCAAGCTGGCAGCATCGAGACGATCGTCTTGCCCGCGGTCAGGCCAGGATCGATCGTGGCGGCCCAGATGGCCTCGTTGCTCCACTTGCCGTAGTTCCAGCCGGGCCAGACCTCCCCGGCCGCCTGCTCAAGCACGGCGGCGGGGTTGCCGACGTAATAGCCAGAACTGCCCTGGTGCGCCAGCCACACCTTGGCGGCCGGAGCGTATGCCGGGTAGCCAGGTGCGAGGTCACCCTGGTAGGCGTCATTGGTATTCACCCATGTGATGAAGTCGGCTGCCTCCTTGAGGCCATCTACTGCGCGATCCGGGACGGCAAGCCGGGCGCCGCCGCCGAAGCGACCTACGTGCATCTGGACAACACGCTGAAGGACTACAGGCGCGAGATCCAGCGCCGCGTCTTCGGCGAGAGCGCGCCGTGACCCCGGCCACCGCTGGAATGGTGATCCCACGCTGAATAGCTCCAGCCCTGCCTGTGCGGCCGGGCTGCTCAGCCCGGCTCGGTGAGACTCCGGCGAAGCTACGCGCAGCGGTTGCGGATGGTGCCGATACCCTCGATCCAGGACTCGAGGGTCTGACCGGGCGCCAGGAAGACTGGCGGCTGCCGCACGGCGCCGATCCCGGCCGGGGTGCCGGTGAAAATCACGTCGCCGGGCAGCAGCGGGAGCACCGCGGACAGTTCCGCGATGAGCCGCGGGACGCTGAAGATGAGGTCGCTGGTGCGGGAGTCCTGCATCGTCTGGCCGTCGACGGAGCAGCCGAGGCCGAGGTCGTCGGGGTTGGGGAACTCGTCGAGCGTGACGACCCAGGGACCCAGGGGGCCATAGCCGCGGCGTGACTTGCCGAGGGAGAACTGGGCGCCGGCCGCGAACTGCAGATGCCGGTCGCTGATGTCCTGGCCGACGGTGAGCCCGGCGACGTGCCGCCACGCGCCGGCCTCGGCGACGCGATCGGCGAGGGCACCGATAACGGCGACGAGCTCCACCTCCCAGTCGATGGCATCGCCGGCAATCTCGATGTCGTCGAACGGACCGGCCAGCGACGCGGGGAACTTAGTGAAGGTGGCGGGCACATCTGGCACGACCATGCCGGACTCCTCGGCGTGGCTGCGGTAGTTGATGCCGATGGCGAACACCTGCCTTGGAGCGGGCACCGGGTTGCGCAGCACGGCCTGGACGAACGGTCCCGTGCCGCTGCTGACCGTCGACGCGAAGTCGGTAAAGGCCGCCCAGTCCTTGTACAGGCTCATCGGATCGGGGCCGAACTGTCCGCCCGAGATCGCGGCGACATCAGCGATCTCATCGCCCAGAACGATGACGGCCCGGCCGTCGCTGTTAGCTATCTTCACTGGCCTGTTTCCTTCCCGACTGGGTTCTGGAGGTGGCGGCGCAGGTCGGCGAGCAGCGCCGCCGCGCCGGCCGGCGTCGTGGCGCTGCCGTAGAGGTGGAAGTCCGGGCGCTGCAGCGCGGCAGCGACCTGGTGCTCGGCGAACCATCGCGCGTACACGGGATCCGGGCTGGCGAGCTTGACGACCCGCCCGCCGATGGACGTGAACCATGCGGCCGCGTGCCCGTCGACGGCGGCAACGTCGAGATCGAGGGTAACGAGGCGCCATCCGGCGCCTTCGGCGTCGTCGAAGGGACGGCCGCCGACGGTGCCCTGCACGAAGGGCGCTCCGGCGTGCGGTGCGCTGGGGTGGATGAGGCCGGCGTCGATGGGTGGGAGGGGCGGTGCCTCGACTGGCTCTGGCGGGACTGTGCCGGCCATCGCCTCGTCACGGGCGGCTGCCTCAGCCGGGTCGGCGAGGCAGATGATCTTGCCGAGTTCCACCGAGAACTCGATAGCCGCCCGGGCGCTCGGCATTCGTTCCTGCTCGTACATATCGAGCAGCGACTCATCTGCCAGCCCGGCCAGGACCGCATCGAGTTTCCACGCAAGGTTGGCGGCGTCGCGGATGCCAGCGCACATGCCCTGTCCGGCAAAGGGCGGCATGAGGTGAGCGGCGTCGCCGGCGAGGAGAATCCGGCCGTTGCGCCACCGCTCGGCATACCGGGCGCTGAACGTGTATAGGGCGTGGCGCTCCAGGCGGGCATTGCCCGGGTGGACGTCCCAGGGAGCGAGCAGCTCCCACGCCCGCGCCTCGTCGTTGAGCTCGTCGAGGCTCTCCCCCGGCAGGCGCATGAACTCCCAGCGCCGCCGCCCGGGACCGCCCGACACGGCCGTCGTGGGCCGCGCCGGATCGCAGATCTGCACGTTGATCGGGTCGAATACGCGGGGCTGGTCGAGGACCACGTCGACGATCAGCCAGTCGAAGAAGAAGCCGAGATCGCGCTCCGTCAGCCCTGCAAGCCGGCGGACCGTGCTGTTCGCGCCGTCGCAGCCGATGACGTGCTGGGCCCGGACCTCGGTGCCGTCAGCCCCGCGGATCACCACGCCGGTGTCGTCCTGATCGATGCCCGTCACCTCGAGCCCGCGGCACACCGTGATGGCGGGAAATGATTTCGCGCGGTCATCGAGAATCGACTCGAGCACAGGCTGGTTGAACATCAGGGACTCTGGCCAGCCTGATGCGCTGTCACCGAGCCGGCCGAACCGCAGCAGCGTGACGCCGGCCGCGTTCCGCCACTCATAGACGTGCGCGGGTTCGGTGATTGCCCGCAGCTCCTCGCCGATCCCGCAGGACTGGAAGATCCGGGCGACCTGGTGATCCATGTGCACCGCGCGGGGCAGCGAATATGGCTCGGGCCAGCGCTCCAGGACGATGACTGACCGGCCGAGCTGGGCCAGCAGGACGGCCAGGGTCTTGCCGACCGGGCCGTAGCCGACGATCGCGGTCTCTGCATCTTGCATTGGCCCGGCCTTTCCAGTCAGCTGCCGAAGATCAGCCGGCACACGGCGTCGGCGTGCGTCTCGACGACGTCGGCGGAGGTCGGGTCAAGGCCCGACAGCCGCCGGCACTCCGGCCCGAGAACGAAGATCGTGGGCCCGGCGCCGGTGATGATGTAGTACAGGTGGGCGGGCGGGATGGCGGGCACCTGGCCCTGCTCGGCCAGGTCCGCGAACAGCGCCGTCGTCGCGTCGTACAGAGGCCGGACGTGCCGCTCGACGAGCCAGTCCATGCGCGGTCCGTCGACCTTGCATTCCTGCGTGATGATCCGGTGCAGCTGCGGGGTCCGGGCGGAGAACGCGATGAACTCGCGCACCATCAGCCGCGCCGTCGTCAGGTCATCGACGCCGCGCAGCCCTTCGATACGTGCCGTCAGGGCAGCGTTGAGCGCGCCGAACACCTGGTCGACGGCCGCGCGCCACAGGTCCTCTTTGCCACTGAAGTGGTAATTGAGCAGTGGCTGCGTCACTCCGGCCCGCCGGGCGATCTCGCGGGTTGAGGCTCCGTCGAACCCTAGCTCGGAAAAGACGTCGGCCGCGGCCGCGAGGATCCTCTCGCGAGTCTGGTCAGCCGACGGACGCAGCCGCCGGACCGCTGTCGCTGAAGCTGCCATGGCAGTTAGCTTATCATTCGATCAGGATACTGACACAAGCCTTATCATGTGATTAACTTGAGATTCGCGTACCGCACCACCGGATGCAAGCCGCCTGACGGCGCCGATTCACCTCGAAGGAGGCCTGACATGGCCCTGCACCGCCTCACGAACATCACGATCGGGGTGCCCGATGTAGCCGCCACCGCCGCCTACTACGCCGAGTTCGGGCTGATGCCCGCCGGCGGGGACACCTTCGCCACCGCCGACGGCGGCGAGCAGCTCCGGCTGGTCTTTACCCCAACCCGACGCCTGGTGGAACTCGGCGTCGGCGTCGACGACCCCGACGACATCGAACGCATCGCCGGGCAGCTCAGCCACCTCGATCTGTCCCTCGGCGCCGACGGCTCCGTCACCGACCCCGGGACCCGTGTCCGCGTACGCGTCGAGGTGGCCGGCCGGCTCCTGCGTGAGTCAGCCCCCGCACCCGTCTACAACGGGCCCGGGCGTCACGAGCGGGTGGACGCCCGCGCCGCTGGCGTGCTGCGCGACGCACCGGTGCGGCCGCGCAAGCTCGGCCATGTCGTGGTCGGCTCGACCAACCAGGAGGCAAGCAACCGGTTCTTCACCGAGGGCCTCGGCTTCAAGACCAGCGACGAGGTGCCGGGCCTCGCCGCGTTCCTGCGCTGCTCGACCGACCATCACAACGTGCTGGTCCAGCATGCGCCCGTGCCGTTCCTTCACCACACGTCGTGGGAAGTCGATGACGTCGACGAGATCGGCCGCGGCGCCCATCACATGCTGGAGGGCCATCCCGAGCGCCACATCTGGGGCCTCGGGCGGCATCACATCGGCTCCAACTTCTTCTGGTACTTGAAAGACCCGGCCGGCAACTTCTCCGAGTACTACAGCGACCTAGACTGCATCGTCGACGACGCACTCTGGAAGCCGGAAGTGTTCACCGACATGCGGGCCCTGTACAACTGGGGGCCGCCGGTCCCGCCGTCGTTCATCGAGCCGGAGGACCTGGCCGCGCTCATGGCCGACGCGCACGCCTCATGAGGCACCACACCGACGGTGACCGGCCGCTTGTCCTGGTCCCCGAGGACCTGGCGCGGGTGGAAGCCGTACCGCTCGCCGGGCGGGGACTGCCGGCGTCGACATACGAGCTGCTGCAGCGCACTGCCGCCGACCGCCCGCAGTCGCCCGCCCTGCACCTGCTCGGCGAGGGAGCGGAAACCACCTGGACTTATGCCGACTTGATGTCCCGCGTGAACCAGGCCGCCAACCTCTACACGAGCCTCGGCCTGAGCCCAGGCGGGACGGTTGGCCTGTTCCTGCCCAATACCGGACTCACGTACGCGGCGCTGCTCGGCGCCCAGGCCGTCGGCGCAGCCAGCCCGGTCAACCCGATGCTGGCCGAACAGCACGTGATCGACATCCTCGGTCTCACCAGGGCCGAGATCCTGGTGGCTGCCGGGCCGTCCCTGCACCCCCAGTCGTGGCCGACCGCGCTCCGCGTGGCCGCGGGGCTGCCCGGCCTTAAGGCCTTCCTGATCCTCGGAGACGTGCCCGATCTCCCGCCCGGCGCCCACGGTGACAGCTATGAGACGCTGGCCGCTGCCCAGCCCGGCGACCGGCTGCTGACCGGGCAGCGGCCCGGCCCCGCCGACGTGGCTGCCTACTTTCATACCGGCGGTACCACCGGCACTCCCAAGATCGCGCCCCACAGCCACGCCATGGAGGTCTACATGGCCTGGGCGCTCGGCTGCACTGGCGCCTACGCCAGCGCCGACGCCGTTGCTCTCGCCGGGCTGCCGCTCTTTCACGTCAACGCCGTGCACGTCACGGGCCTGGCGCCATTCATGCACGGAGCCAGCGTGGTCAGCCTCGGCCCGGCCGGTTACCGCGATCGGGCGCTCATGTCGGACTTCTGGCGGATCATCGAGCGCTACCGCGTCACCGCCTTCTCGGCCGTGCCGACCGTCTATGCAAGCCTGCCGCCCGTGCCCGACGGAGTCGACATCTCCAGTCTCAAAGCCGGAGCCGTCGGCGCCGCTCCGCTGCCCGGCCGCGTCCGCGCCGACTTCGAGCAGCACACCAAGGTGCCCATGCTCGAGGGATACGGGCTCACCGAGGCCACCTGCGCGAGCGCCGCCACCCCCGCCTTCGCGCCGCGCCCCGGATCTGTAGGCCTCCGCCTCCCTTACCAGCACATCAAGGCCGTCACCGTCGATGCGACCGGGCGGCCAATCGAAGACTGCGCCCCTGGGCAAACCGGGGTGCTCGCGATCAGCGGACCGGCCGTCTTCGCGGGCTACCTGGGCCGCGACGGCCCCGACCCGGCCGGCAAGATCTTCGATGGCTGGCTGCTCACCGGCGACCTCGGGCACGTCGACGAAGACGGCTACGTCTACCTGACAGGCCGCGCCAAGGACCTGATCATCCGCGGCGGCCACAACATCGACCCGCGCACCGTCGAGGAATCGCTGCTCACCCATCCGCAGGTCAACGACGCGGCGGTGATAGGCCTCCCCGACCCGCACTCCGGCGAAGTACCTGTCGCCTATGTAACCCTCAGGGGTCAGGTCAGCGAGACTGACCTGCTGGAATGGGCCAAAGCACACGCTCCCGAGCCAGCCGCGGCCCCGAGGGCGGTCCACATCATCGATGCGCTGCCCGTCACCGCGATCGGCAAGACCTTCAAACCCGCGCTCGTCGCCGACGCGATCCGGCGGCTCATTGCCGAGCTCAGCCCATCCACCGTCGCGGAAGTCGTCGTGGAAGACGGGCGCCCAGTCGCGCTCATCCCGCATGACCCGGACCTCATCGCGGCGCTCGATCACTACGCCATCTCCTGCCGGGTAGCCCCGTCGTGACCAGGCCTGCCCGGGGCTGCTGCCGACCTAGCCCGGCAGGCGCGGTCCTGGTCCGGCCGGACCGGGTCATCGCCCGGCGCACTCATCGAAGCGACGACCCGGCAGCCGACCTGACACAAGCACTCGAGTCGATACTCGGAGGCGGGAGCCTCAATCCTTGAGGCGTTTGCCCGTGACCGGATTGCCTGGCCGTCGCGGCCATCGCATGTTTCCTGAAGGGATAAGCGATCTGATCGTCACTGCCAGCCGCCGGTATCGGGCAGCGGGTGGGCTGCTAGGTGCGCGGCTTCGGCCGCGGGGATGCCGAGCATGCGCAGAATGGCCTCGGCGAGCTGGTCGACGATTGCCTGGTCGATGTGTTCGGGGCGGCGCTCATGCTGGTGCAGGAGGCCGAGCAGGCCGCCGGCCACGGCGCTGAGCGCGACCTCGGCGTCCGGGACGGTGAAGCGGCCGGCGGCCTGGCCAGCCACGATGTCGCGCAGCGCACGCGGCGCCAGCCCTGTAGGAGCATTCACTAGATCGAGGCCGCGGCCGGTGAGGAACCGGGCCATCTCCGGATGGGTCCAGCCGAGGCGCCCGGAAATCCGGAACGACACGGCAAACACCTCGGCCGGGTCGGCGATGCCCTCGCAGGCCCGGTCGATCATCTGGCCCCAGCGTTCCAGGACTTCCCCGGACGCAGTCGCGAACAGCTCGTCCTTGCTGTCGAAGTGGTTGTAGAACGACCCGAAGCCGATGTCGGCTGCCTCGGTGATCTCCTGGATGCTCGCCCGGTCACCGCGGCCCTCAGCGATGAGCCGTACGGCCGCATCGATGAGGGCCTGCCGGGTGCGTGCCTTCCGCCGGTCCAGCCGCGAAGGTCTTGGCGTGCCGGCCAGCGCCGCGTTTGCCATTTCTTCCTCCTCAGAGCTGACCATCACGCCTGCTGGCCGTGTCACCGTGCGCCCTGCCGCATCGGCCGCGGCGGGTTACGCATCCCGACATCGGCTCGGGGACGCAATCATTACTGATAGTTGACGACAGAACTGATCTTATCGGCGTGCGCGGCTACGCCACCCGACCAAGGTTGGTAGCCGGACGTGTTGCGGCCGCCACCTGCTCGGGCACAGCCGGATGCGAGGCGTTCCGGGTGCGGCGCAGCTCGATGCCCTGCAGAAGCGCACGGGCCCCGTAGACCAGGTTGAACAGGCCAAACAGGAGCGCCAGGGTGATCGCGCCGACTCCCGGGTGCGAGAACAGCACTACTCCGAACGCGACCGAGATCAGGCCGTCGAGGATGAACGGTGCCCAGGTGCCGGCCGGCTCGCCGCTGCGGAACGCGGCTGAGACCTCCATCAGCCCGGCGACGATTGCCCAGCTGGCGACGATCAGCACCAGAACCAGGGCGGTGGGTCCCGGCCAGGCCAGCGCGACCACCCCGGCCGCCAGGTCAATCAGCCCGACCAGGAGGTGCCAGAACACAAGTCCGGTCGTACGGCTGCTGAACGCCCGAATGGCCTCGAGGCCGGCGGCCATGAATGCGTACACGGCGAACAGTACGACCAGCGCCAGGACCGTGATCGCGGGCCAGGCCAGCGCCATCACGCCGACGGCTAGGGCGAAGATACCCCGCAGGATCAGGCTCGTGCTTAACGACTTCAACATGACTGCTCTCCTTCCGGTTGGTTCGCTGGCGTCAACGCGGAATGCCTCCCGCGGCCAGCGCTTGACACAAGTCTAATCATAACTGATGATGGATCACAAGACTGATCCTACTATTCATTAGTGAGGCCCGGCCATCGGGTCCGGCCACGAACTGAGGAGGTTGTCATGTTTATTGCTCTATCAGTGCTCCTGCTCATCGGATGCGTGCTACCAGCTGCGGCCAAGCTGGCTGGCCACCCGAAAATGCGGGAGTCAGCCCGGCATTTCCAGATTCCCTGGCAGCGCTACCGGCTAATCGGTGTGGCCGAGCTGGCCGCCGCGGCAGGCGTCCTGGCCGGGCTGTGGTGGCATCCACTCGGCCTGGCGGCTGCCACCGGGATCGCGTTCCTGCTCGTGGGTGCCCTGATCATGCACAGGCGAGCGGGCGACCACGGCAAGGAAACTGCGCCCGCCCTGATTACCCTTCTCATTGCCGTCGGGTACCTGATTACGGCTCTGGTCTGAGCGTCCCAGATTGCATCGTCGGCCAACGCCCGCGGCGGGACTGCGCGACGAGGTCGCCCTCACGCGGAGGTTGGCCCGGGCCGTCCCGGAGGGAGCCCTGGCCGAGCCTTGCCGGCCTTACTCCGGCCTGGATGGTGGGGCACTGGCCGCAGAGGTGGCCTGGTTCACGTAGGGCAGCCTGGCGGCGATCTTCAGAGCATCAGGCCGACAAATAATGACATTACGGATGTCCGCCTGCGAAGGCTGCGCGACGCTGTGAGGGCGTATGCGGACTCTGGATCCGGCCAGAATCGATGGCAAGAATCATGATGGCTTCGGCCCGCTGACGGGTACTGCCGCTTGGAAGGGCGATCGGCGGGCGTGACTCCTGCCGGCGATGATCTTCGACCGGACCAGAGGAGGACAAGATGAGCATCAGAAGCAGCTCCAGGGTGGACTCCGGGCCAGTGCAGGCCGCCGCCAAGCGCCTGACCGGGCCATGGTGGGCGTACCTGCTCGCGGGGATCGCCTGGGTCATCATCTCGGTCGTCATCCTGCGCTTCAATATCGCCTCGGTGGCCACGATCGGCCTCCTGCTCGGGGCGCTGTTCCTGCTCGCGGCAGTCGAGGAGTTCGTGCTCGCCGCGGTCCGGCCCGGCTGGGGGTGGGCGCACGCCCTGCTGGGCATCCTGTTCATCGGCGCCGCGATCTGGTCGTTCGTGACACCCTACGGGGCGTTCTGGGCACTCGCCTCCGTCCTGGGCATCCTGCTCGTCGTGGCCGGCACGATCCACATCATCACGGCGATCTCCAGCCAGGGCTTCAACGACGCATGGTGGCTCGGCGTCCTCGGCGGCCTGCTGGAAGTCTTCATCGGCTTCTGGGTCTCCGCCCAGTCCTACCGCGCGCAGGCGGTGTTCCTGATCATCTGGGCCGGCCTGCTCGCGCTGTTCCGCGGCATCTTCGAGATCGCGCTGGCGTTCGAAATCCGCGCCGCTCAGTCGCAGCTAGACAAGGCAGAGCCGGGCCGGCAAACCGCAAACCGGTAAGCTGCCGTGGCCCGATCCCGAAGAGCTATCGGGTGCGGTTTCCCGCCATAGCTCGCGCATGACGGCCTGCAGCGCCGCGGCGCCCTTGCCCACGGGTCAGGGTCGGCCTGGCCATGTCCTGGCCGGATCTGATCAGCTTCGACTCATTACGGTGGACCCACGCGGAAGCGTGGTAGTGGCGCACGAGATGGCCGGCCCAGCCCCGGCTGGCGAGCTAGTCGATGGGGGTCAGCACGTGATCTGGAATGGCACGCTGGTGACGATTACGCCTGGAAGGATCCCGAGTGTGCGCTGGAGCCTCGGTGCGATCTGCTCGGTCAAGATCCGGTGCCACCAGTGCTCATCGACAACCTCCGGGACTGTGACGGTCATCGTCAGGTCCGGCCGCTGCCGGTGCAGGGACAGGATGTAGCTGACCAGCGGGGCCACCACAGCACGGTGCGGGGAGACGATGACCTGGAGGGGCAGGTGGTCTCCCCAGGCCTGCCAGTAGGCGATAAACCGGTCGGCCTCCTCCGTCGCCGGGCTGACATGCAGCGCGAAGGCAGGCTGGCCGAGGGCCGCGGCATACGCCAGGGTCCGCATGGCGGCCCGGTCCATGTCGACGACCGGGACGATGGTGAGCTCGCCGGTCTGCTGGGGTTTCCCTGCCGCCCCAGCCTCGCCGATCGCCGCAGAGGCCTTGGTTCCGTCGCCTGGCCGTCCGTCTGGAGGTTCCCGTGGCGCGATCCGGTCGGTCGAGGCGGCTGGCGCTGCGGCATCCTCCGGGCGCAAGGCCAGCTGCTGGCCGGCCAGCTCGTAGTACCGACGGGTGCGCAGGGCGATCGCGATGATCCCGACGATGAGAAATATCGCTACCCACGCGCCCTCGGTGAACTTGGTGACGCCCTCGATGACGAACACGATGCCCGACAGCACCGCCCCGGTGGCGTTGAAGACCAGGCTGCGGCGCCAGTGCGGCTGGTCGCGGTGCCGCCGCCAGTGCATGATCATGCCAATCTGCGACAGAGTGAAAGCGAGGAACACCCCGACCGCGTACAGCGGCAGCAGGGTCAGCGTGTTACCGGCGAACCCGATGTAGATGGCGGCCGCGGCGACCGACAGCAGCAGGATTCCGTTACGGAAGGTGAGCCGGTCGCCGATACGCAGAAACGAGCGAGGTGCCTGCCGGTCGCGGGCCATCAGGAACAGCACCCGCCGGAACTCGTTGTAGGAGGTGTTGGCGGCCAGCAGCAGCACGGCCGCGGTGGCTGCCTGGACATAGACATACATCGGCCCGTTGCCGAAGCTGAGGTGGGCGAGCTGGGACAGCATCGTCTGGCTTGCCACCGGCACTACTCCGGCGAGCCTGCTGATCGCCAGCACGCCGGCGAACATCCCGATGAGCAGCGCGACCATCCAGGTCAGCGTGATCCGGGCGTTGCGCCACTCGACCGGCTGGAAGGACGGCACGGCACTGGAAATGGCCTCGATGCCAGTCATGGCGGTAGAACCGGAGGCGAACGCGCGGAGCACCAGCAGCACGCTCAGGCTCTCCGCGATGGCCACGTGATGGCTGGGAACGGGGCTGAACCCGCGCGCGGCCGAGTGCACCAGCCCAGCGATCACCAGCGAGCCGATCGCGACGATGAATGCGTAGGTGGGCACGGCGAACCCGCTGCCAGCCTGCCCCACTCCGCGCAGGTTACCGGCTAGCAGCACCACGATGACGGCGACGCCGATCCACACGGCCGCCGGCTGCAGGGACTGGAATGCCGAGGTCATGGCCGCCACGCCGGACGCGATCGATACCGCGACCGTCATGACGTAGTCGATCAGCAGGCCGGCGGCAGCCATCAGGCCGGGGATGCGGCCGAGCTCCTCGGTGGCGACGATGTACGACCCGCCGCCTTCGGGGTATGCGCGGATCGTTTGCCGGAACGAAACGCCGACCGCCAGCATCAGCAGCACGATCGCTGCGCCGACTGGCAGGGAGTACGACAAGCCAGGCAGGCCCGCGAGAACCAGGACCGCAAGCATCGCCTGCGGCCCATAGGCCACGGAGGACAGCGCGTCAGCTGACAGGACCGGCAGCGCGACGAGCTTCCGCATCCGTTCCGTCGCGAGCGCGCTTTCGTCCAGCGGCGGTCCCTCGACCACGTGCCGCAGTGCCCGGTCGGCTCGCCCCAGCCGCGTCCTGGGAGTTTCGGAGACGCTCATCGTCTCGATCGGGCGAACCTGCCCGTCCTGGCCCGCCACGGACACGATCCGGATGAACCGGGCCGAGCGGAACTCGCCTTCCTCGGCATACGCGCCGGCCGCCGGATCGACCGGCAGCGCATCCCGCCACACATGCGGGCCAGCGCTGACCTTGTCCCACTCACGTCCAACGGCGCGCAGGGCGGCGAGCTGAACCTGATCGAGGGCCGGAATCATGGCGTCAGGCCGCGGGCTGCGCCCGTAGTCATCGCGGCTGTCACGGACGTTGCGACGGTCGTGGTCCTCGCCAGCGCCGGGCTTGCGGCCGCGTTTCTCACCCTCTGACATGGCCGGTCACCCGCTTTTCTGTGGTCGCTGCCCCAAGCCGGCTGACGACGGCGCACGTCGGTCGGCTGCCGCGCTCCGCTGGCAGCCGGATGACGACAGCGTGGATCTTGCCTGGCGCGGCGAGAGTTCCGGCACTTTCCACCGCTCAAGCCGGGGAGGCTGGCCTCCGCCAACCGGCGCATGCGTCTGCGTGCTGGGGTTGTTCGTAGAGCGAATTCCTCGCTCCGTCATGGCCCGCTACGGTGCGCAGGAGTCGCGAATCGTCCTTCGGCCAAGGCTCACCTGCCGAGGCCGGGAGGCTGCAGCGGAAATGCCGCCGACCTGCGGGTTCTCGCCGGTCGCTCCGGTTCAGCCGGTAACTACGAGGTCGTCGCGGACGTTCTTAACGCCGACGCCCCGCCATGCAGCGTCGATCACCTCGGCATGTTCAGACCAGTTGCGGATGTGGCCGGTGAGGATGACGGTGCCGTCGCTGGCGTCTACCTGCACGTCGGTGTCAACTGCCATCAGCCCGTACCGGTCAAGGGCATCTTGTACCCGCTCGGTGACGTCGGCGGCCTCGATGTCGCTGAAGATCTCGATGTCATCGGCGATGCCGCGCACGCCCGGCAGCCCGGCAACGGCCTGCTCAGCCGCGTCCCGCTCGAACCGGTTGCCCACCATGCCGGTCAGCCAGACATTACCGTCGCCGGCGCTGGCCTCAACGCTGCCGGGCACGGTCACCGACATCGCCAGCGCGTTGTTCGCGGCCGTGGTCAGCATCGGGTCGTCCCGGTAGTCGGCGACCGGCAGGTCCACCATCAGGTGGTTATGCACCCTGGTGACCCCCTGCACCCGCCGGGCGGCCGCGGCCGCCTGCAGGTACTGCGGGTAGCTGGGCACGGTGCCGTTCAGCGCCACATCCCCGTTCATGTTCTTCACCGTGATGCCGGTCGCATCGACCAGCGGGTCAAACTCCAGCTCCTTCTGCACCGCCTCGCGGATGTCCTTGTTCACCTGAACTGCCTGACGTGGGCTTTTCGGTGCCACGGCCAGTCCCCTCCCTGCCACTAAGCGTCTCGCTGCTGTCCTTCCTCTTCTTCTCTCCCGCCGGGATCTACCCAGGGCCCCCAGCCGGTAGTCCTGACGACCGGCGCCGGACGCCGAGCTCGCGCACTGCCGCGCGCTCGCGCATCCGCCGGCCTGCTGTTAGCCCGGTGATACCAGCTGCAGGTTTCCGGCGCGTCTAGGACGTTGACCCTCCGTTACGGCTTGCGGGCCGGCCAGTCGCCCGGGACCTGCCTAGTGCCCGCTCGATGTAGCTCACCTTTCCCAATAACCTTGCCAATGGACCTAGCGTCTGGGTCATGCCGCAGTCGCGTCCACCGCCCAGGGGCATTCACAGCGGTCGCCATCAACGGGCACATGCGGCTGTCGGTCAGGTAATACGTACCCCAGGTCAGCGGGGTGACCTGGGGTCGTGGAGGGGAGCCGCCTATCGGAATCGAACCGATGACCTATTCATTATGAGTGTCTGCAACGGCTTCGCTAGCGTCCTGAGCTGCGCAAACTCCTGTAGTGTCGCGTCGCCAGGCCCTGATAGTCCCGGTACTGCCGAGATCAGAAGCCGGACTCCATGAGCTCGACGCCCCTGACCTCGGCTGCGGGCGAGACGACCTGCCCGATCGCGCCCACGCCGCCTGGCCCAACCGCACCTGCCGATGACAGAGCTGCAAATTCTGCTTGTTTCGGCGCAGATGGGCCCGTGCGAGAACTTCAACGGCCACGATCGCATGGCCTTCTGTATTTGCCCTGCCAGATGAATACTGGATAGTGGCTGTATTACTACACCACTTGTTCCGGACGCGGTAGCCAAGCGCAGGGCCGAGAGCGCCTCGTGTGCCAGGCGGCTGGGGGACGTGCCCGCCACTGCTTGCCGAGGATGGGACAGGACATCATGAGATTCACCTTCCGGGCCGCGTGTCTGATCACCGTGGTCATCACCGGGCTAACGTCAGTTGCCACCACCGCAGCATCGGCGTCTGCTGCGCGTGGCATGACCCACGGGGCCAGAGCCTGTATGAAGGTCACCGCCACCATCCCCGTGGGCACCGGACCGAACGGGGTTGCGGTGGACCCGACGACCAACACCATCTACGTGACCAACGTTAGCAACGGCTCCGCTGGCAGCGTGTCGGTGATCAGCGGGCGGACCAAGAAGGTGACCGCCACCATCCCCGTAGGCGGCGGACCGACCGGCATCGCGGTGGACCCGACGACCAACACCATCTACGCCGCCAACGACGAAGGCAGCAACGGCTTCTTTGGCAGCGTGTCGGTGATCAGCGGGCGGACTAACTCCGTTACCGCCACCATCGGCGTGGAGGAGTTCCCGGACGCGGTTGCCGTGGACGACAGGACCAATACCGTCTACGTGACCCACGACGAAGACGACAACGTGGAGGTGATCAGCGGGCGGACCAACACCGTGACCGCCACCATCGGTGTAGGCGGCAGACCATGGGGGGTCGCGGCGGACCCGAGAACCAACAAGATCTACGTGGCCAACGCCGAAGACGGCACGGTCTCGGTGATCAGCGGGCGGACCAGCAAGGTGACGGCCACCATCGGGGTGGGGGGTCGCTTCCCGTTCTGGGTTGCGGCGGACCCGAGGACCAACACCATCTACGTGACGAACAACGACGGCGGGGTGTCGGTGATCAGCGGGCGGACCAACAAAGTGACCGCCACCATCCGCTCGGGGATTAACCAGGGCGGGGTCGCGGTGGACCCGACGACCAACACCATCTACGTGACCCGCGACAACAGGGTGAAGGTGATCAGCGGGCGGACCAAGAAGGTGACCGCCACCATCCACGTGGGCAGCGGCCCGGCCGGAATCAAGGCGGACCCGAAGACCAACGCCATCTACGTGGCCAACACTGGCAGCGACACTGTGTCGGTGCTCGCCGCCCGCCGATGTCGTGGCGCATGACGGAGCCGTGCCGTAGCTGCGCAGAACGAGCACCGAACATCTGTGCCCGGGCGCGTATGTTCCAGCTCGGTTAACCTGACCAGAGAACCTCGGACCAGCCCGCATCCTGGCGTCAGCTCCTTACCGACCCAGATGCCGTGGCCAGCTTGCTGGAGAGCCTGCTCGCGCTAGGTGCCGAGGAGCAGGTTGCAGCGCTGCTCAGCCGGGAACCTGCCGTACACGTAGCTCTTACAGACGCCGAGGCGGTTGGAGCCCTGCTACAGAGTCTCCAAGAGGCAGGCGCAGCAGAACAAGTCACCGCTATAGCCGCCCGGCTACCTGCAGCCGGGATGTTCCACCTGTTCCAGCGATGCGTCGGCTCACGGTATCAATTCGGCCGCGAACCCACTGGTCATCCATCGGCCCCTTGGAGCTGGGACGACGTGGACTAGCTGGTTGAGGGTTCAGCCGCATCAACCGACGTTGAGTTCGACCGTGCGACCTCGGCCGGCCCCGCCAGGCGATGAGGTTGCTCTGCAGCCGGTTGCTGTTGGATCAGACGTTCGGTACCGGGGTAGTGCGCTGGCTCGGCCGGCCCGGTCGAGCCAGCGCTGGGCCAACGCCAGTATCCCGGCCGGGGTTCCCTTCGACGCGAACAGCGCGGAGAACCGTTCCTTTCCCCAGCCCGCGAATCCCGTGTCATGGACCGCGGGGGGCGCGGCGGCGCAGGAGGTCAGCTTGCCTGGCTGACGACGAACGCCTGGACGCCGGAGCGGTCTTGGTAGGACCCGCCGGCGCTGCAGTTGTCCGCCGGCGCGCATGACACCGGCCAGGTCGTCGGGAGCCGGGCCGCGAAAGGACCACGGCCTGGCCGTCCTTGTTGAGGGCCGCGGTGCCGGGGACCTCCTCCGCCGCGCCCCAGGTGCCGCCCGAGGCGGGGACGGGGGCGCGGGCGCCAGCGGCCGCCGCCGCGCCCGCGCCACTGAGCAGCGCCGGACACAGCGCCGGTGCCGGCAGCCCGCAACGCCGTCGGCTAAGTAGCAAGAAACCCCAGGTCAGCGTGGGGACCTGGGGCAGTGGAGTCGAGCCGCCTATCGGACTCGAACCGATGACCTATTCATTGCGAGTGTCCGCAACGGCTTCGCTGCTGTCGTGACCTGCGCAGACTCCCGTCGTACCCTGTCATCAGGCGCCGATGATGCTAGTTTCTGAGATCTGTCATTGACAGTCCCATTGACACTTCGCTCTGAATCCAAGCACGTCGCCGCGGGCGAGAGAACCCTGAATCGCTGCCTGGCAGAGGCCGACTCAGTAACTCTGTGTGAGGGGCGCACGTCCGCCGCCCGCGCCGGTGTCCTGGCGATCGCGGACCGACATTCCGGCACGCTCCGGTACTCCTTTTAAGGTAATAGGCATCGGCTGGACCGAGGGCTAGCCTTCGGCAACCCGACGTACCTGGCCGAGAACCTGATCACGCCACGGTCGAAGTGTGCCACGCCGGGCTATGTCAGGCGCCGATAGCTCCGCTCTCGATGACCTGGCCGTTGCTGTCGAGCATTTCCCAGCCGCCGAGCGGCAGCTCGTCGGTGACGATGACGTCCAGGCGGACGAGGCTCGGCCCTGGTTAGGACTGCCAGTCAGGTTCTGAATCGCAGCCTGGAGTGCGTGCATGACGAGCGGGTGGAAGCGTAGCTGCGTCGGTATCTGCTTCCGAAGCTTGACGGCTCGTCCCAGGTCGGGCCGACCTGAGGCTGGCGGCGGATACCCGCGCGCGCAAAAGGCTTTCCGCATTGGGTCTCGCCCGGGGCGTGCTGTCTAGCCCTGAAGCTTGGCAATTGCGTTCAGCAGGACCTCAGCAGCGGCCGCGGGAGTCCGGCTCTGTCCTGCATCGGCGAAAGCGCTGACCAGCGCACGCGAGTACTCGACGGATTCCGGTCCCGGTGTCGCGATTCGCGGTGTTGCCGCCGGGGCGAGCAGCGGACTCGCCGCCGAGACAGCCTGGCGCGCCTGGCCGAGCTGCTCGTGCATGCGAGCCGTAGTCAGCTCTGACGGCTCCCGGACTTGCCCGCGCCGGTCCACGTCCACGTACAATCCACCTTGCTTTATGCGGTCTAGTTCCTCGGCGGACGCCTGAGCGTTGGCCAATAGCTGAGCCAGCTCTGTCACGGGAATCGTGGCCAGCTTGGTGCCCAACACAGGCGGGGCGAACGGGACCTGAGCGAACGGCACCGCCGCGATCAGCATCCCGCCGACCAGTTTCAGCTGGTGCCACTCGAGCATCCGCCCGACTGGCGCCTGCGCCCGTATGCTCTTGGGCATGGCGGCCAGGGTAGCCAGGCTTCCGGCCTTGCCTACCTCCTCGACGGCGAGCGCGGCGAGCGTGTGCGCCCGCGGTGCACTGCCCGCGTCGGCCAGCACCTCGGCGTCATGCAGCAAACCCAGCGCATTCCTCGCTGCGGCGACGGTGCCACCTACGAGGACAGGTACCGGCGCCGCCTTCACGGCTCCGAGATCCACTGTTCCAACCTAACCCGCGGCCCCGACGCCATCGGCCGCGGCCTCCACCGGACATCGCCAGAGGCCTCACGTACCGCTTGGCCGCATGTCCGAGAGCCAGATGGAGCGCACCGTCAAGACGTACCTCGCGCACGGCGCGGCCGAAGGTGCAACGTCAGTGGCCCAGGAGCTCAGCAAGCGGAGACATCGTTAAGTTCGCGGAGGCATGGGCCACCGCCATCGGCCGCGCCATGAAGCCCGCAGTGCAAGCACTGGCAGCCAGAGAGGACCGCCCCCGATGACCCGGCAAAAGACCATCATCGTCAAGGCCACCGACCCGAAGACCGGCCTGACCGCGGCCGAGCTGGCCTGACACGGCGATCTTCACGTCTTGCGGGATAGTGCGCGAGTTGCGTTCCCCGGCAGCCCCCGGCCCCGAAGAAGCAGAAGCAACGGTCGGCGGCCCCATCCAGAACTCCCAGCCTTCCGGGGCGGGCGGCCACGATGGATCGGGAAACCACCACGGCGGCGGTGTCCACCCTCGCGGGGGCTTCGACCAGCCCGGAGGGGGATTGAATCGCAGATCCGCCGACCATGCCCGGGGAAGCAGTCCCCACGCCGGAATGGTCACCTGCGGGCCAGTCAGGTCGGGCGCGGGCCAGCCGGGCGGCAGGTTCACCTCCAGTCCAGCGCACTGGACTGTGGTGGCGGCATGCCGGGTGGCCAGGGTCCGGGCGGGGGCGGCGCACTGACCGTACGCGGTCGTGGCGCGAGGTAACGCCGGATGCAGTAGACGGCGTACCCGATCAGCGCGGCAGTCGTCACCCCTTCCAGGTAGCTGACGCGAGCCGCCAGAAGGATTGTGTTCACGACGATCCAGAGGAAGATCAGCCCTGTCCATTTCAGGACGACGCGCATCGCGTAGCCGGTCGGCCGGAACGGCTGGTTGTAGGGTCGGTCGACCCTGACATAACGGCCCACGGCAATCACCCCCCGCCACACCGCATTGTCCGCCTTAGTCCACGCCAGGGCTATGGCCATTACTAAGTCGTGGTGATGGTGCGGATGGTGACTCATGCCTCGGCCCGCTGGTGTCGATCTGGTACCGAGCGAGGCCTGTACCAGACCGAACCGCAGCCTGGCGTCCGGCAGCTGACCCGGCGGTGCCCCTAACAGCAGCTGCCTGATCCGCCTGGACTATATGCCGCCGGTTCCGCCGGGGCTGGAACCCAACACCAAGGTGCAATAGATCTTCGGAACGGCGCGGCGTAGCGTGAGGGTAGGGAACCGGACGTGAAAGCCGAAAGCCGGTTGCCCGTCATCCAACGACTGCTCCTCATGTCGCTGGCTCGCGCGCCGGTTTCGACGGGATCTTGCTCAAAGCGCTCTCGACTGGACGCAGTTCCGCCGACGTGACCGCTTCTCGGCACGCCGAGGGTGTTCCGGGGTGAGCAACCGGGCAACGCTGCCCCAGCGAACGGGTCTTCCGCAAGCGGCTGAACCAGCTACCAGCGCAAGGTAATGAGAGGGAGGAACGTCATGGAGATCAGAGGCAAGACAGCGCTCGTGACCGGGGCCAACCGCGGACTGGGACGACAGCTTGCGATGCAGCTTCGCGACCGCGGCGCCCGCGTATACGCCGCGGCCCGCGACCCGCAGGCCGTGGACCTGGCGGGCGTGACCCCCATTGCGCTGGACATCACCGACCCGGCCTCGGTCGCCGCGGCTGCGCAGGCCGCCAGCGGGGTAGCCATCCTCGTCAACAACGCCGGCTCGCAGACCAGATCCTCGCTGCTGACCGGAGACCTGGCCGCCATCCGGCTGGACATGGACACCATCTTCTTCGGCACCCTCGCGGTAACGCGGGCCTTCGCCCCGCAACTGGCCGCGCAAGGCAGCAGCGCGATGCTGAACATCCTGTCGGGACTGTCCTGGCTGACCATCCCCAGCGCCGGCGCCTACCGCGCCGCCAAATCGGCGGAGTGGTCGCTGACCAACGCCATGCGCCTCGAACTCGCGCCGCAGGGCACCCGGGTGACCGCCCTGCACGTCGGCTACATGGACACCGACATGACCCGAAACCTCGACGTACCCAAGTCCGACCCGGCCGCCATCGCCAAGCTGGCCATCGACGGCGTCGAGGCCGGCGACGCCGAAATCATCGCCGACGAGACCAGTAAGCGCGTCCTCGCCGGCCTGTCCACTGGCGTCGCCTGCCTGTACCCACAGGTCGCATGACCCCGGCCCGGCCGGCGAAACCAAGTGGAACGTGCACTTCTTGACGCTATTCGGGTCACCGAGCGTGGAGGACACGCTGCGCCCATCCGTCCTTCTTCGGCTGCTGCCCGGCCCCCGCTGATGCCGGTGCCTTGTGCCGGGCGTGCAGCCGGCCGGTTGCGAGCAGCACGCCGATAATGACCAGCGGCACGCCGACCACCAGGTCCAGGCCTGCGCTGGCGGATCACTGGGTGGAGATGGTGTCGGCGTGGAGGACGAAAACGTCCAGCAGCCCGGTGGTCAGGGCCAATCCCATGCCACCGAGCAGGAAGCACAGGAACATCCGGCGCGGCCGCTCGTTGTCGATCAGCAGCAGGTCGACGCCGAGTAGCTTCGGGTTAATCGCGGACAGGAACGCCAGCGCGAAGAACATCCCGGTCATCACGCCACCTCGTCCTCAGCCAATCCCGTTTGCGGCGCCGCAACTGGACGCGACCTGCGCCCCGCTAGCTAGTTTCCAGCCATGGCCCGCGCCGCCCTGCCCGGCGGCGCCGTCGCCGCCCTGGTCACTCCGGTCGGGCTCGTCGCCTGCCTGGTAGCCGGCGGGCTGCTGGGCTCGCTTCACCATAAGAATCTGGGACTGGACAAGGCCGACCGCGCCCGCCTGGGTGCCGAGCTCGAAGGCGGCAAGGCAGCCGTCGGCGTCCTGGTGCAGTTGTCCGACGCTGGCTTCATGGCCGACAAGCTCGCCTCCATGAGGGGTATGCCGGAGACCCACCAGGTATCCGCGGAAGCCGTCGACGAAGCCACCAAGGCTGCAACGGAAGCGCCGGCCGAATAGGGCCGACTTCCGGCCTGCCATCGAGTCCGTGCAGACCGCGACGCCGATAGCGGATCACCGAAAGTCGGGGTCGCGCTTCCTGGCAACGTCCAGCAACGTGGCGATCTGCGCCGGATCCGGCGGCTCGATGTCCGGCCGGTTCAGCCGAGGCGGCTGGCATGATCGGCCGGGTTCCGGTCGGCCCACCCCCACTTGATCGCGAAGCCGAACGCCGCGCTGATATTGCTGTGGATGCGCCTGATCGTGCACGGGGCCATCGGCCGGCACACATGCGGCAAGCATCCTGCTACGGCGCAGTCGTAGCCAGCCTTCGTGGGCCTACTCGATGCACCTTTCCCAATAACCTTGCCAATGGACTTACCGTTTGGGTCATGCCACAGTCGCGCGCATCGCCCAGCGAGCACATCCGCAAGCGCGTCAGCCGGTAGCGGATCGCCGTGCCGAGAGGCACGAGTCCGATCACCAAGGCGGTCGCCATCACCAGGTCCATGCGGCCGCCCGGTCGGATAATACGTAGCCCCAGGTCACCGAAGGTGACCTCAGGCTGCGGAGTCGAGCCGCCTATCGGAATCGAACCGATGACCTATTCATTACGAGTTCCCCTACCGAGGCGTTCTAAGGCGGTAGGTGCGGGTAAACGGCCAGGTCAAGGGCAAGGTTTCCACTCGGCTACACCGGTCTACATCAGGTTGCGTTGCAACCGCCGTTGCAACCGCGCACTACCCCCAAAAACATTGTTCGTTCGGCTGTACAAGGTTACTGCTCGCGTAGTAACGTACTACCTGTAAATCATATGACGTTAGCCACCAGGCAAAACGCTTGAGCTAGATGAAGGATTTAGGGGTAGACTGATGGAGCCAGGCAGGGAGCTAGCCAAGGAGTGGCGAGCAGTCGCCACCGACCTAGTCCGCAACCAAGGCTGGCGGTACGAGTACAAGGGCAAGCACGCCAAGCTCTACCCGGCTGACAAGAACTTCGCGCCGATCACGTTCGCGGTCACAGCAAGTGACTGGCGGGCCTTCAAGAACTTCGTCGCGATGATCCGCCGGTCGGGGGGCAAGGTCTAAGGAGCAGCCGTGGTGGACAGCTACAGCGTCCGCGTCGAGGTCCGCCGCCAGGCGGACGACAAGAACTGGGCCGTTACCGACGCTGCGATCGACGCTCTCGTTGACGCTCTGACCACCTACGCCGGATCAGTGACTGGTGGCCCAGGCTACGATTCCTGGGGCGCCACCGTCTCAGTCGAGTTCAGCCCGACCGAGCAATACGCCAAGCGCGGCGCAGCGCTCGCCGCCGCTATCGCCGCCGACCTCGTCCAGGACGAGGGCCGCATCGCTGGTCTCCCCCGCGGCGACGTAGCTCGCGCTGAGGCAACCCGCGAGGACGTGCTGGAGGAAGACCTCGCCGAGCCGCAGATTCCCGACCTGGTATCCGGTCCCGAAGCTGCCCAGATGAGCGGCGTATCGCTTCAGCGCTGGCACCAGCTCGTCGCCGCTAACCCGCACCGGCTGCGGCCTGCAATCCAGCGCCCGCACGCAACACTCTGGTTCCGCGCTGGCGTCGATAAGTTCGCCCAGGAGCAGCGCAAGCCCGGCCGCCCGCCGAACATCACACACTTGGCCGGCTGAGCAGGGAAGTCATGCAACGTACCTTCGTCTACCGTGCATACGACAGCGAGTTGACCCTGCTATACGTCGGCATTGCCTTGAGGCCGCGAGACCGCCTGTACCGGCACGCTCGGAGTTCAGGCTGGTGGCCCGCCGCGACTGTCTTCGACATCGTGTCCTACCCGTCCCGCCGCGAGGCTGAGACGGCCGAGCGAGCTGCCATCGCATTTGAGCAGCCACGGTGGAACCGGGCCCACGCAGCGCGTACTTCGCCGAAACCAGTCCGCGACCATCGCGTCGACTGGACAGACCCGCACGCTGTTGCACGCCTCTTGGGTGTCCGTACTGTCCGGATGCCTCAGACGTTTGCCAGCGAGAGTCACCGCAAGAACGCCCTCGCGACAGTCCTCCGTGCAGCCCGAAGCGAGGGGATCATCGGGGACCCAAGCCTGGTCGGCCGCGCAACGTCGCCTAGTCGTCGTGGCTAGCGGCCGCCGTTAGTACCGCCGCCCGGCACGCAGTCGCCGAACTCGCTAGCGTTTGGCCCGTTGCAAACGTTCTGGCTGCCGCCTGGGTAACCGCCGGGCGGCGGAGCTGGTGCCTGCTGTGTCTGCCCCGTCACTGGGTCGCGGTAAGGGGGCGGCTGCGACGGTGCCGGAGCTGGCGGCGGGCTTGGCTGTACGTCGGGATTCTGGGGTGCAACACCATTTGGGTTCGCCGGCGAACTCGGAGCCTGTGTTGGCGGTGGCGGCTGAGTCGGTGCCACAGTCTTTGTTCGCGCTGCCGGCACGTGTGAAGCAGTAGCTGGCAGTCCATCACTGGCCGCGTATCCATCGCAGCCCTTCAGCCAGTGTTTCGCTGCTTTAGACGACGGCCCGCCGGCGCTGTTTAGCTCATTCGTAGCAGTCGATCCTCTGGCACACCATTTCGCATAGCCGGCATTTCTGAGAATCCGATGCTCAGGCGGACTGATGTTCGCCCGCGCGTAGCGGTAGCCATCCTGGTAATACCTCACGGACGACGACGGCGATGCCTTGCTTGGCGAGCTTGCACCACACGCTGCTGCTGACACTGCGATGCCAGCTGCTGCGATCACGGCTGTACCGGAATAAATGGTCCCTTGGTGGTTCATTACGGCTCCCCCGACCCGGTTGTGATCCACGTTACGGGCTCTGACGTGCGTGGTTCCCAGAGGGTTCCGGCCTGGCGCCAAGCTGTGGATCCGCGCGGCAATCGACAAGTTCGCCACAGAGTGGGACCGCAAGCACGGCTGTCACCGCAACGTCACCTAGACCTCCGCGCCGCTGAGGGGATCGGAAGCCGGGCTAGGCCCCGGAACCTCTCTGCTTGGCTCAGGGTGCAGCGCGTCCCGATGCGCCCTCACGATATCCGCGGCCGCGTCCTTTGTAACGCTCATGATGACAGTGCACACTCCAAGGAGAGCAATGCCGACGACCACGCCGATCGTGACAATGCGGGGCCGTATGAAGTTGAGATGATCTGCAAGGCTCAGCAGCGAGAAAGCGAGTACCGCGCATTGGATGAGCAGGTTGACCCCCTGGGGTACAACTATCATCCAAAATATGCGACTCTTGGCCTTCCCCTGGCGTGGGCTTAGCTCGTCGAGCTTTTGGAAATTGATCTTGCTGGGATCGGCCCGGTCGAAAGTCGCTAATATCGCAGCAGTCAAGGCGGTGCCCCAGTCTAATGCCTGCCCCAGCAAGACCACTGCCGCCAGGGCGATAACTGGCGCAGAGCCGCCCGCGACAGCCCAGAACGCGTCATAGTAGGCCACGTGCGAAGTGTGCCATGCGCTAGCTGGTCGCGGCCAATGTCCTTCTCGAGTGGGACCACAAGCCTCGCCGGCCCCGCAACGTCGCCTAGCCGGAAGCCGCTAACCCTTCTTTAGAAGCAGCAGCACGGTCCCGAGCGCTGCGGCCAGGGTTGCATCCTCCAGGAGGACCTTCTGCGCTGCAGGCGGCAGGAATGGGTAGATGGCGGCGAGCAGTATGACTGCGGCCAGGATCCGCTGATTGGCGCTTAGCCTGCTCGCCCAGCCGCCGCGCGCCACCTCGGCCTTGAGTTCGTCTACGTCGGTCTCGCGGACCACGCTGAGGGCGTCGACTGCGGCGAATACCGGCCCACCGATGGTGAGCCCCGCCTGACCGGCCATTTTGACGGTAGGTTCCCACGGCCCGAGCTTCTCAACGGCCGCCAAAACCTCGTCGAGCCCGACGCCTAGCATTTCACTTAGGACGCGGGCATCGGCTGCCAGCGCGCTGTCTGCGCCGCCGCGCGCGATGTACATCTTGAAGGTGCGCTCGTTCGGACTGTCGGGCATGCGGCAAAGCGTAGTGGTGCTAGCCGATAACTCCGTTGTCGATGATCTGGCCGTCGCAGGCGCGCGTCAGTGGAGCGGGTGCACTAGCAGTGTGACCAGATACGTCAGCCCGCCGCCCGCGACGAAGGACCCGAGGCCGATCTTGAGGGCGTCTTTCCTGACATCCTTGCGAATCCCGGCGCTGTTCTCGGCCAGTTTGGTCGCGAGCTCGGCGTCGAGCAGCCGCCGCACCGCTTCGGCCTGATCCCGGTTCATCGCTGCTAGTGCTTCTGCGCTCGCAGCCTCTTCCTGGAGCTTGCGCGCTGTCGCTGCCGTCGCATCCAGCTCAGCCGAGACCTGCTCAACCAGGATCGACGACTGTCCCATCAGATCGGTCAGCTGCGCGAGGCGACCCTCAAGCGTCAGCGGCGAGTCAACTGCATCGGAGCTCAGCGAGACAACCGCGCTGCCGCGGAACAACCTCCTCAGCCGCTCTCCCGCCGTCTTGCCCACATCCGACAGGGCCTCAGCGGTTACTGCGCTCCCGGCGGCTGTCGCTACTAGAGCGCCAAGAGCAGCTACATCGATGGAACCCACGTCACGTATTTAGCAGGTACTGGCCAACCTCGCGCCGAAACTGGCCGAAACCAGGCCGGATGGTCAACCGCTCAGGATCGCACGCGCATCTGACATTCCCCAACTTCCTTGTATATTCGGCTAGCCAAGGTTACGATCCTTGGGTTAACGTTGTACCTGTTACAAGTTGCAGGTTAAAACTCAAGAGAGGATCGCGACGATGGCAAGCATTCGGTGCGGAAGCTGCAAGAGCACCCACGCGACGGTCGATGAAGTCAAGGACTGCCACGCCTACTATCGAGCCCTTGACGCCGAGATCTACAGCGAGATCTACGCAGAGGCCATCTCGTCCTGGTGCGCAGGCAGGCGGCAACTACTACGACGCCAAGATCTACGCGGGCGTCGTGGCCAGCGGCAAGGACTGGGGCGAATACCTCACGCAGCAGGCCGGGGATGTTATCGGGACCGAGCTCTGCGACCACGGCCTGTCGGCCAACCTTTGCGCTGGGCCGCAGCACTACCCGGCTGATGACCCGAGCGATTTCTAACCAGTCAGAGAGAAGACCCCGCCCAATTCGGGCGGGGTCTTCTTGCATTCAACGCCGCTGCTGCTGCTGCTGGCGGTCAGGGCCATGCCTGAACTTTTCGTTCTCGGCATGCCCCTGCTCCGCGCCGCCAGTCGGTGAGCTTACGGCGGTGGCACTCCGTAGGTGGCCTGAATGTGCTGGAGGGCTATGACCGTCGCCGGCGGCGGGGGCACCCATTTGAGGTTCGTTCCGTACTGTCCCCAGGAGATGCTGTGATCACCTGGGGGGTTCGGGAAGAACGTGAGCATGTGCGGGTTGTTGCCGCCGTTGATGCTGAGCCACTGTGCCAGGTTCGTGAAGAAGTCGGGCCGGGCGAGGTCATCGCTTGCGTTGGCGTTGCACTCGGTGATGTTGATCACCGGAGTCACCTTCGAGTTGTTGATGCGGTTCTTCGCGACAGTGAGCCATTGCTGTAGGTACTTGTCTACCGTGGGGTAGTCCTTCAAATCGCCGCGGCTCCAATTGGTACCGCTGTCGTAGTAGACATCGATCCCGTACCAGTCCAGCGCGATCCCGTCAGGCGCCTTCTTCGGTACAAAGTTGAGGCTGTCGTCGGTTTCGGAGGCCACCTGGTCAACCTGGCCGTAGATGATGCAGCCGTAGGTGACATTGGGGAGCGTATTCGCTTTGTTCACGTCATTGACAAGCTTCTGCATCTTGACGTGCATCTGCCGCACAAGTTGCGCCGGGGGTATAAATGTCCCGTCGATCTCGATCGGGTGTAGGTCGTTATATCCGGGCACTACCCCGTATTCGGTCCACGGCACCCCGTTTTTGTCTGTTCCGTTCTGTCCGTACAGGTTGCCTGCCTCGTGCCACACCGTCAGCCGCGGCGCCCCTGAGAAAGGTCCGCCAGCCGCCTGTACGTTGCCAGCTCTTTGGGCTCCGTCCAGGATCATGTTCTTGATCTGGTTGTCAAACATAGGCTGGATCGAAGGATCGGTGGTGAGAAGCGATCTGGGGTGAGGGCGGATCGAGGCCACCGGCCACACCGCCACGGGCTTGCCTGCTTCATCCATGATGTCCGAGCCGGGGAACTCGTTGGGGCAATCTATGGAGTCCGTGAATGGAATGTCCGCGTAGGCGCGGCAGCCCAAGGCATTGGGGAGTAGGTCATGCCATCTTTCGCCTGGCAGGCCTTGCTGAGCCAGGACACTAGTTGGCGGGACGTAGCCGCCGAGACTGGTGTCTTGCCAGGGACCAGGGGCTTGGATGCCAAGGACGAGGTTGCCGGACGCGCGTGCGCTTGTCGTGGCCAGGAACGGGCTGGTGAGCCCGGCCGCGCCAGCGAGCCCGGCCGCACCGGCTAACCCGACGCCCTTGAGGAACGTCCGTCGGCTAGCGTCATTCGATGAAGCTGTCCCCTCGGGGGGCTGGTGCATTCCGGGTATGGCGTTCACGACACCTCCTGGCTGTGCGCTGATAGCGCGGTACATCATTGATTGTGAATGGCACGGACGGGTGGCGCCAGACTAATCGGCGCGAGATAGCGCAAATGAGTCCACAGACGGACTATCAGCCCGCGCTGCTCTGATCCCGGCAGGACCTGCCTGAGGAAAGCGAGGCAACGTCCTGACCGTCAGGGCGGTGCGGCGGGTCGTACCAGATTTGCGGGCAGCCCTCGGCCTGGCACCTGACCCAGTGGTGGCCGAGCCGGTCGTACGCCTGGGCGCAGTCGCAGGGCATCCAGCCGACGATGATGGTCCCGCCACGCCAAGGGTGGCCGTAACGGCATTGCGCTGGTCGGCGACCGGATACGAACACGCTTGCGCACATCAACCGAGTAGACCTCGGCCATCCGTACCTGTCAACGGATCATGCGATCTGTCGCAGTGGACGCGCCGCGAAACAACCGTGGTAACACGGATTGACTCTTGACCGAATCGGGCTAACGTGAGGGCCTGTCCATGTCCCTGGCAAAGATGAGCCCCAGCCCATGTGGCCAGGATCACACATCGATCTGACAGTGCGATCTGTCGCAGGTTGACCCGGCTCAATGACTGGCGAGAATCCGGAGTCTTGACAGGTCAGATTGCGGTTGCGAGGCTTTGGCCACGGCAGTTGCCCAAACCGCCGCGAATAGCTCGCACAGCGTTACCCACGGCGGCATGGATCGGGGGTGGTGACTGCTTTTCAAGCTCGTTTTGAGGGGATCGCCGGGGCGCGGGAACGCCCCAGCGATCCGGTGTCCCACGTCGCAACCCCTGAAAGGAAACACTCCGTGAGAACGTCACGAATTATATCCCACAGGCATTTACGTCATTGGCGCGTCATAAGCGCCGCTGTCGCCGTAGCCATGCTACCGACTGCGGGTCTACTTGCAGGAAGTGCTCACGCGAGCACCCATGCTCCGCGGATCACTATGGCCACATTTCAACGTGCCTGGTCTCACGTACCCTCCTTCAGCTCATCGCCCGCCATCGAGACAGGCAGGGTCGTGGACACGGCCGGCCAGCCGGTCGCGGGTGTGACCGTCATTCTTTTCCGCCTTCTGAGGGGAACCGTGCCAGGCCGGCACTGTGCTGCCATCAATCGCACGTACAGTCACCGGGCCAGATGGCCGCTTCACTATGCGTATGCCAACATCGGCCCGCTCATCGCTCGCGGCGAGGGGAACGGGCGGCTACCAGAATTTCCAGATCATGGCCCTCGCGCCAGGGAGAGTAGCCGACTGGTTCAGCACCGTGAAGCCCGGCAGTATGCGCGCCGCGCCGGTCAGGCTCGTGCTCAAGCCCAGGGGCGGCGCCGCGCCCGCGTCTGCCAACGTAGCGGTTCCAGCTACATGTGTGACAACCCAGGATGTCGTCATGGGCAACATCCCTGCCCAGATGGGATACAGCTCATCTACGACCAGCAAGGCGAACTGGTCTCAGTTCCAGTACAGCCAGACATCGAAGGTCACTATGGGTCTGGCGGTCAACGGGACCGCCGAGAAGTCAGGGTTCTCCGTCGGCGGGACTGTCACCACGTCAACTGGGTCTTCAACGGGCGGAAAGTACACGTTCCCCAGGGAGGACGGTGCCGTTTCGTACAACTACACAGGCACCGCCGTATACGACGACGACGAGATCGAGTGCGCGCCGACCCCGGACACCCACTGGAATATGAACTTCAACAACGTCGGCCTGGTCCGAAACTCGCTCTCTGCCAGCTCCGTCACCGCGACGCACTGTTCCAACGCTGGCGCAGGTAACGACCAGTTCACCCAGGGCACGTACAAGACGTTCGGCGTAGGTGTCGACTTGAAGGCAGCCGGATTCAACGTCAATGTTTCCTCTCAGACTGGCCTGACCACGAGCAGCAGCCTGACCTATGACCTGAACGCCAGCGGCCATATCTGCGGCACTACAAACGTCCCGAATTACCTCGGCACCCCGATTCCCGGCGAGCTGGAAGTGAGGAATTGATGCGTGCCTAGCCGTCGGGTCGGTAAGCTGCTCACAGTCATCGCGCTCACGGTGCTGTCCGCGTCAGCATGCACGTCGGACCCTCCTGGTCCGTCGCCGCTGTACGTGGATGTGCAACAGCACTCGGCGATATTCTGTGCTCAAGAGCCTGCTGGCCATTGGGACGCCCCGATCGGGTTCACTGGCGGGGCCTACTACAACCAGTCGGCCAAGCCGCTGAGCATCGAGGCGGTTTCGCTGATCGACCCGCACGGCGTCATCCTGCGTAGCAGCCTCGTCTACGAGCAACTGCACTACAAGTATCCGCTGCCGCTAGACATGCAGTGGAGTCAATTCGTCCATTACTCGGCCCCGGCACAGTGGGCAGCGCGGCAGGCCATTCCCGGCGCGGTCCTGCCACCCGGACGTCCGTTTAAGTTCTCCCTCCACTTGACCGTCTATCAGATCGCCGTTGAAATCGTGCCCACTTCTCCACGCGGCGGGTGGACGGACGGGCTCCTGGTCAAGTACAAGACAAACGGAACTTCCTATACCGCTCGGTCATACACTGGCTGGGCCATCGCCCCGAAGGCTGCGACCAAGGACGGGCCGTTCTGCACCTGGCAGGAGAACGGCATCCACGCGGCCTGGGGAAGATAAGCGCCCTGGCCGCCACGATCACACCGGCCAGCCCGCTAGCCGATCGAGCGGACCACCCGAAGGATCTTGACAAGCAGAACGACCCCGCCCGAGTGGGCGGGGTCGTTCTGCGTCGCGAGCTCGTCAGTGGGAAACGCCACCGGGCTGGCTCGGCCGGATTCGAACCGGCGCTGTACCGCTTAGGGGGCGGGTACTCTATCCGTTGAGCTACGAGCCATTGGAGGCCCCGGCCAGATTCGAACTGGCGTGACGCAGCTTTGCAGGCTGGTACCTGGCCGCTCGGTCACGGGACCTCGGTGTCCTCGGCAGTGTCCAGTTTCAGGACATCGAGGACGGGTGTCTCAAGTCATCGAGGACAGCCGGACCACTAGCTTAGGCCGGAATGGCGGGCGGCGTGTCTCAGGACATAGAGGACGGCTGGGCCAGAGCCTGCCGGGATGTCGAAAGCCCGGCTTGTCATCACTGCTGTCACTGTCGAGAAGCGCCCGGTGAGCGAGGTGGCCCGCACCTACGGGGTCGCCCGGTCCTGGGTCTACGCGCTGCTGGCCCGGTACCGGGCCGAGGGCGAGGCGGCGTTCGAGCCGCGGTCGCGGCGGCCGAGGACCTCACCCACCGCGATCAGCGACCGCGCGGTGGAGCTGATCACCGAGCTGCGCAAGGACCTGTCGGGGCAGGGCCTGGACGCCGGGCCGCACACCATCGCCTGGCACCTGCAGCACCACCACAAGATCCGGGTCTCGCCGGCGACGGTCAGCCGGTACCTGACCCGGCAGGGGTTAGTGACTCCCGAGCCGCGCAAGCGGCCGAAGTCGTCCTACATCCGGTTCGCGGCCGAGCTGCCGAACGAGCGGTGGCAGTCCGACTTCATCCACTGGCACCTGGCCGGCGGGGACGAGGTCGAGGTCGTGTCCTGGATCGATGACCACTCCCGGCTGGCGCTGTCGGTCACCGCCCACCCGGTCACCACCGGTGAGGTCACCCTGGCGACCTTCCGCGCCGCCGTCGCCGCTCACGGCGCCCCGGCGTCCACCCTGACCGACAACGGCACCGTCTACACCACCCGGTTCGTCGGCGGCGGCGGCGGCCGCAACGGCCTGGAGAACGAGCTGCGCCGCCTCGGCGTCACCCAGAAAAACGGCCGGCCCAGCCACCCCCAGACCCAGGGCAAGGTCGAGCGGTTCCAGCAGACCCTGCAGAAATGGCTGCGCGCCCAGCCCCCCGCCGCCACCCTCACCGAACTGCAGGCCCAGCTCGACCAGTTCACCACCCTCTACAACACCCGCCGGCCGCACCGGTCCCTGGCCCACCGCGCCACCCCCGCCACCGCCTACGCAGCCCGGCCCAAAGCCAGCCCCGGCGACCGGACCGCCGACACCCACGACCGCGTCCGCACCGACATCATCGGCACCACCGGCACCGTCACCCTGCGAGCCGGCGGCAAGCTCTACCACATCGGCGTCGGCCGCACCCACGCCGGAACCCACGTCCTGCTCCTCGTCCGCGACCTCGACATCCGCATCATCAACGCCGCCACCGGCGAACTGCTCCGCGAACTCACCCTCGATCCCGAACGCAACTACCAGCCCACCCGCCGCCCACCAGGACCCACGCCCCGAACACCCACGCCAACCACAAAACCCCGAACCTAACGCAGGTTCGGGGTGTCCTCGATGACTTGCGACATCACACGGTGTCCTCGGCAGGACTCGAACCTGCGGCCTCGTGGTTCGGAACCACGCGCGCTATCCACCTGCGCTACGAGGACTTGCGTGCCAGGTGATGGGATCGAACCGCCGATGCCGAAGCGACGGCTTTACAGACCGCTGCATTACCACTCTGCCAACCTGGCGGGGAGGACGACGGGACTCGAACCCGCAACGGCCTGGCTCACAACCAGGCTCCTCAGCCTTTCGGTTCGTCCTCAGTGCGCAATCAGGGACTCGAACCCCGGACCCGCGGCATGTGACACCGCTGCTCTACCGACTGAGCTAATCGCGCATGTGGGACGACAGCGGGCGCCTTGCCGTCCCTGGTGCTCCCGGAGGGACTCGAACCCCCAGCCTCCTGATCCGTAATCAGGCGCTCTATCCGTTGGGCTACAGGAGCATGGTGGTCGCTGCACGATTCGAACGTGCGGCCTCTACCGTGTCGGGGTAGCGCTCTAGCCGGCTGAGCTAAGCGACCATGCGTGTTGACGTGCTGATCCGTGTCGAGCAGGATCGGAGCCAAAGGGCAGAGGGGGGTTCCATGACTCAATTTGCGAGACAGACGGACGACAAAACCGGCGAGAATAGCGCGACGATGTCGATCGACTCGCCGGCCGTCGTGACGATGACAGATCTCGACACGATCGGCATGACGTCCGTTACTTTCACGCAAGGCATCAGTGTTACCGGAGGAGGCGAATCCACGGGCCCTGCCGCGCCCACCAAACCTGACGAGTATGAGGCGATATGCCATGCGGTGTTCCACCCGCTGGATTTGCCAGGTGCGCTGCCCAATGGCGTATGGGTGGGCTCGATCCGGGACAAAATCGATGATGCGTTTGGAGACTGCAGCGCACACGAAGACGGAGGGGCGCAGATCTACTACCGCTTTGGCGCTGCGCTCGTCGGGCCGGTAACATTCCCGGTCTGACGGCTAGGCCGACTACCCAGGCAAGTGGTCGCCTTGTTCTGGTGTCGAGCGAGACTGACCGGACTTGAACCGGCGACCCCCAGGTTGACGGCCTGGTGCTCTAACCAACTGAGCTACAGCCCCACGATTGGTGCGCTCCTGCGACTGGGTTCGAACCAGTGACCTCCCGATTAACAGTCGGGTGCTGCTGCCAGCTGAGCTACGCAGGAATGAGTGGTGCAGCGCTTTGCCGTCTGATCGGTCCTGGCGCACTGCCAGCCTTCGTAGCGGAGACGGGACTCGAACCCGTGGTTGCCGACTTATGAGGACGGTGCCTTACCAACTTGGCCACTCCGCAGTAGCCCCAGCGAGGCTCGAACTCGCTCCCCCGGCTTGAAAGGCCGAGATCCTACCCATAGACGATGGGGCCTTGCCTTGCGTGCTCCGTGCCGGGTTCGAACCGGCATTCCCCTGGGTGAGGGCCAGGTGAGTTATCCGCTTCCTCCAACGGAGCGTGTGATCTTGCGTGCGCCGCGAGGGACTCGAACCCCCGACCAGCCGGGTAGAAACCGGCCGCTCTGTCCGCTGAGCTAGCGGCGCTTGCTGTTCCCCCGGTCCGATTCGAACGGACGGTCATCGGATTAAAAGTCCGCTGCGTTGACCACTGCGCCACGGGGGACTGGTTGGCTCGGGTGGACTTGAACCACCTACCTTCTGCGTATCAGGCAGATGCTCTGACCAGGTGAGCTACGAGCCAGCGGAAGGTGGAGGCCCTGATCCCCAGCGCTCGCGCGCCCAGCCGGGTTCAAGCCGGCGGCTGCCCTGGCAGCTTCACCTTCCCAGGCGGATGACGGAGGACCCGACCCCCAGCCCGTCACCGGGCCCATCCCGCTTCGAACGGGCGGCTGCGCGCCTGGCAGCTTCATCATCCATGCGCGGAAGACGGAGGCCCTGATCCCCAGCGAGTCACCCCGCCCGCTCGGCTTCCAACCGAGGGCCGCCCTGGCGGCTTCATCTTCCTCGAGCGGAGAGCGGAGCATTCGAAGCCCACGCCTCGCGGCGCGCTCTCGCTAGCAACGAGGCCCGGTGCGCCTGTCCGGTTCACTCTCCATGAACACTTGCGTGTCATTTAGCAAATTCGCACGCAATACAGAAATCATTGGCGACGCAGATGGAGATATTGACAACCCAAACTTGTAAGAGGACTGTCGATTGCAAATGCTGCATGAAATCTCGTCCTACGATGCGCTTGGAGGTCATTCATGGGTGAGAAGGACCCTACGCGATGCCACGAAGCCGAGAGGGGAATGGGCATTGGCGGCTTCCTTACCGGTGCTGCTGTCGCAGGGGGGATTCTCGGGTTCTTCGTACCCGGCGCCGGAATTCTGACAAAGATTGTTACGACGGCCGTCGGTGCTGCTGCCGGAGCTTACGGAGGCGAGCAGGGAGCGCATGGGATGTCCGATTCTTGTGCGGACGACGGCAAAACCCCCGTAGACCAGGGAAGCCAAGATCCAGGAAGTGCGCCCCCGGACGCCGGTCCCCCCACCCCCGTAGACGCCGGTGGGGGTGTCCCAGCAGGCACCGGAGACGAACCAGGCGGAGAACCACCAGAACCAGGAGGAGGCGGTGACGGGGACCCGTGCGCATGCAGCGTTGTCCCGATGATGCTCGGCGCAGCAATATATGGAGCGGTCCGAGGGACGCAAGCTAAGGACGCACAACTTGAGGTCGCGGTAATTACCGCGACAGTTATTGGCGGATCCTTGGGAATGTTGGCCTTCGACAACAGGCAGCGAATCGCGAAATCCCTCCGGAGGCTAGGTAGCTAGTCACCCGGCACGCCTGTCCGGTTCACTCTCCACGCGGGCTGCGGGCCCGTGGTCCTCCAGTCAGGCAGTGCGCGCGCCGACCGCCTGAAGGAAACCGCACGGCTTGGACGTCGCCGGGGTTGCGCCCGGCTGCCACACCCGCAAGTACCCTTCCCCGGATTCGAACCGGGACCACCCACGCCCTGAACGTGGTGCCTCTACCGTTGGGCTAGAAGGGCTTGGAGCGACCGACCAGATTCGAACTGGCGCCCCGGACATGGCAAGCCCGGATGCTAACCGCTGACACCACGGTCGCTCGGAGCCTTCGGACGGATTCGAACCGTCGCCCTGCTGCTTACCATGCAGCCGCTCTAACCACTGGAGCTACGAAGGCGTGACCTCGACCCAGCAGGCAGCGTTCAAACGAGGTCGAGGTATGACGACGCGCTGCCCGCGCCAAGCTGGCCGCCCAGGCTTCGAACCTGGAAGTGTCCCGATCCAAAGTCGGGCGCCGGTTCCCCCAGCGGCCATCGTGAGCCTCCTGCCGGACTCGAACCGGCAACCCTCTCGGTACAGGCGAGCAGCGCTGTCCAGTTGCGCCAAGGAGGCGGGGCGGAAGTGCCGCAGCATCTGAGGGCGGGGCGGTCACACCCGCCGATGCTTTGCCTATGGCGTGCCCCGCGGTGCGGGGTCGCTCCTTGCGCCGAGCAACAGGCGACCTGTGCTGCGGCACTTCCGGTGTCCTCGGGTGGACTCGAACCACCACTACCGACGCCCTCAACGTCGTGCCTCCTGCCGTTGGGCTACGAGGAAATAAGGAGAGCGTGCTTACCGACCCTTACACTGCGAGGCCTTGCGAGCCTCGGGCAAGGCGCCGACGCCGCCGCGTTTCTCCTGCCGCTTCTCTCCACGAGCCTCTGACCCGGATCGAACGGGTGGCCTGTCGCTTACGAGGCGACCGCTCTGGCCAACTGAGCTACAGAGGCATAGCTACCAGGGCTGGAATCGAACCAGCGTGCTCCCGATTCAGAGCCGGGGCGGGATGCCAGCAACCCTCCTGGTATCGAGTGCGGGCGGCGGGAGTCGAACCCGCATGCGACGAGGTTTGAACTCGCCAGGTCTGCCAGGTTGCCGTCACGCCCGCATCGTGCGCCGCCAGGGGCTCGAACCCTATTCCCCGGATTAAGAGTCCGGTGCATCACCAGTCATGCTTGCAGCGCGTGGACCGACCCCAGGCCGCACGGTGGCGGCCCAGTTTCACGGCATGCCAGTGCCGTATCCCCTCGCAGCGCGGGCCCACTGGCACGGGCGCAGTCTGTTAAGGCCGGTCTGGAGCCGCGCCGGGGAATCGAACCCCGCTCATCTGCTTGGAGGGCAGTTGCACTAGCCGATGTGCTAGCGCGGCGAGTGCGGGCCTCTGCCGATTGAGGTACCTGTCATGACCAGCCTGGGCTGTGCTGGCGGTGTTCCGCCACGCGTACTAGCTGGTCTGCCAAATGACAGGGCCGGATTCGAACCGGCAACTTCCGCCGTGGCTCCCGCAGGTAGCGACCCTGCCTCTGCTGCTTTTCAGGCAGCCGCTAATCCATCTCAGCTAGAGAGCCATGAGTCGGGAAGCAGGGACTCGAACCCCGTCCACCTGGCCCCGAACCAGGCGCGCTGACCCTTACGCTACATCCCGTTGATCTTCGTTCCCCTGTGACCGCAACCACTCCGGACTGCGTGGCAATTCGCGCAGACGAGCTCGCATTTGGCGAGTTCGGTCAGGATGCTGGCCTTCCCCTAGCCGCGCTGAATCGCGTTAGCGATGTCGATGAGCTTGTCTGTGCCGGTGTGGTCCCATTGCATGGCGACCGGGTGGAACGAGTTGCCGCAGTCGGTGCAGGGGCTACTGGCCTTCAGATCGCGGATCCAGGTGAGGAGCCGCGCTCGGCGCGCGAGCCGCAACTGGACGTGGCGCTGGGGATCATCCTGATACCGACTCTGATCGTCCCCGGCCCGGCACGGCTTGCACCATGCCTGGCGCCCATCGCCGCGGCGATGAAACTCACTGAGTGGCTTCGACTGTCGGCACTTACTACAGGCCTTCTTGGCTTGATCGGTACCAGTCACGTGGACCGCCCCGGATTCGAACCGGGAACATCCTGCTTGCAAGGCAGGCGCTCTACCGTTGGAGCTAGCAGCCCATGTCCCTGACCGTGGCCGCCGCCACGAAGGCGACGACCGCGGCCAGGTCACTACGTGCGGCCCGCCGGCCGCACTGACGTTTCCCACTGTTGAGTTCTCAAGGTGCTAGCGGATTCCCCCCGGAGGGTGCCGCCTTGCAGGGACCGAGGGGCTCGAACCCCCAACGTCCGGTTTTGGAGACCGGTGCTCTACCAGTTGAGCTAGATCCCTATGCAGTTGTCGCTGTCCAAAAAGAAACCGCCCGCCAGGGCTTCCTGGGGGCGGTGTCGGCTTGTGGCCTGATTGTCGGCTACATCACCGGCACCGTTTCCCTCGTCGCGTCCAGCATCTGCTGGCACAGGAAGGCATAGTGCTTCCCGCGCTCGATGCTTGGCGACCAGGTATTCAACGGACGTCCTTTCGGTGCAACGTGTTCTCTCCGATAGTAATGCGACTGCCGGTAGGTGTACACGGGTTTTTCGTGTGGGCTTGAGGGACCGGGCCTAGGTGACGCCTAGAGCCCGGTCCCTAGCCCGACATCCGCAAATGGATCAACACATGGAACGCCGACCTCAAACCGTTCGTCTGGACCAAGACCGCCGGCGAAATCCTCAGCACCCTCGCCGCATACTGCCAGCGCATTAACGCCTCCGGCGCCGGGTCATAGCAGGAGCCCCATCTCAAAGCCGTCCCAGAGCTCTCCGTTCGCGCGCCGGAAATGCTTAACACGGCGTCCTTCTTCCGCGAAGCCAAACTTGCCATACAGCGCGATCGCGGCGCTGTTGTGCACGAAGACGCTGAGACTCAGCTTGTGCAGGCCACGCTCGCGTGCCCACCCGATCGCAGCGGTGACCAGCGTGGTGCCCACACCGAGCCCGCGCCATTCACGCGCCACCAGCATCCCGATCTCACCAAACCCGTACGGCGTCTCCTCAACGTGCAGCAAGCCAACGATGCCATCGTGAGCTTCCGCGACCAGCAATCCATCAAGCCTCCAGCTGGCAGCCCGCGCCTCCACATCTACGGGCGGCTCCGTACCGATTCCGTCGCGCTCCCCGGCAACCGCAGCGAATAGAACCGCGAGCGGGACCCGGTCTTCGTCCCGCGCGGGACGAACCTCGAAAGACGCCTCAGCCATCCACAAACGTTCGCACGCAGAGCGACCGCCACTCAAGTGATATTCCGAGACAGGCCCAGCCGATCATGAATTAACGACTCAGCACACTAGCGCGTCATAAGGGCAGGCAGACCCGCACGCCCAGCACGACGACACACGTTCCTGCCTGCGGCGACGTGGTGACCTGAACTGCTGGCGTCGACGTCGGCGTGGGCGTCGGTGACGCGGACGCGGACGGCGCAGGCGACGGCATAGGCACTGGCGAGCCCGACCCCAGCGGGTGAGGCGCCGACACGACTACCGGCTGCGTGGCCCGGCCGCCCGCTGGTGGCGGGGCCGGCAGGCGCTGGCTCACGACTGATGGCTTGTGCCGCCGCTGGTGATGTGTTACACCGATCCCGGCCTGGCCGGGGATCTGCGTGATCGGGATGGACGCCGGGGACGGGCCACTCAGGACGGTGGCCGCGACCACACCCGCAGCAGTCAGCGTGCCGCCGATCGCCACGATGTGACCGATTCCGAGCTTGGCGAGCAACGCCTCGATCGCCTGCTTCAACGTCACGCCGAACATCGGCACCAGCAGGTAGACGGGGACCTTGCGCCCGACCCATCCAGCTCGCCGCGCTGCCTGGTAGGCAACCCTGACCGCTGCCCTCTGCTCCGCGGCTGGGAGGACCGTGGAGACGACGACGACGAGGCTTTGATCGGCGCGGGCGAGCATGGCGTTCAGTCCCTCGGCGAGGGGCGCGTGTTCGAGGCGCAGCAGGGAGCTGCTGCGTGCTGCTGCCCTTGCCTTGACGTCAGCCCACCACGCGGCGGGGTCACCCGCGCCGCTAACGACGGCGATGATCTGACGGCCATCTTGCGGGGTCAGCATGACTGGTTCCCCGCCGAGCTTGGGTGCCCTAGTGGCTGCGATCAGCGACGGCGGCACACCGGGCACTGCGTCTTCAGCGACAGACACCGCCGTCGCGCCCACCCTCGCACAGATCGACATGAGGCCGTCCAACTGGCGGCGCATCAGGTTCTGTACGTCTTGCATCTCGCGGATCTGCTCACCAGGCTGTCGACGACGCCAGTGCCACATTAGTTACTCGGCCTCCTTGCAGGTAACGGCAAGGAGACACGCTAGATCACGGATAGCCAGCTTGTACAGGAGTTCTTTGCCATTCCTTAAGGCCAAAAGAACCCACCACTTTGTGACTGCGAACTATCGCATATGCAATTCGTTAACAGCCGCGTGGCCAATGAGCTTGACGAGCTCGGCACGGGTGCGGACTTCGCCAGCGAAGAAGCCGTACTGCTTGACCCGGAACCATGTCCCGTCGCGGCCGGTGCCGGTCAGGGACAGGTCGATCACGTCAACGACGGTATGCCCGTCGCTGTTCGTGTACCGCGTGCCCATCATGCCCTCCAGGGCTCGATGTTAGGGCAGGTCAGGGCCAGGCTGGCACCTCGCGGCGCATCTGCCTGACCGCAGACCGAAAGCCACCAAGACGGTCTGGCCCGCTTGACGCATGATGTGCACCAATGCCCAGGCTTATGCGTCTTTAGTTCGCACCCCCAAAATATGGGGATGGATGTCCTTGATCGCTGCGGCAGTCGGCAGCGGGACCGGAGACTCACATGCGACGCCTGGCTCTCGCTGCCCTTAGCACCCCAGTGGCCATCTTGGTGACGGCCGGGTGCGGTACGACACATCCGCTGGCGGCCGCGCCGAAGGCTTTCGCCAGCAGCCCGTCAGCGAGCCCGAGCCCGTCCTTTGTGGACTACGGCGCACAGTACCTGGCTGATGTAACGCCAGGGAACAACGCCTATGACGGTCTCGGGAAGGTCCGGACCAACGGTCAGAACATCCGCGCGTACAGGCGCCTAGGCCGCGCCGACCAGTCGGCTGCCGCGAAGATGCTGCGGCAGGTCTGGCCAGCCAAGGCTGAGGCCGATATTCAGGCGTTCGCGGAGGCACTGCAGGTGGAGTCGGGCGATGAGTTCGATGTAGCTGGGGACTTCAAGATCGACCCGAGTGCACACAGTACGAGAAATTCGATCGCCTTCTCGTCGACCGCGTCCGGCATGGGCAATGACGTGAATCGTGACCAGGCCGACTACAACAAGACCATCGCCCTGGCGCAGAAGTGCCGCGCCGATCTCGGACTTCCACCGATCAGTTAGCAGCACTACAACCGCACGTTACCGTCGGCATGGCGACTGTCTTCGCTTCGGACCAAGGCTCCGCGCCGCCCGGCTTACCCTCCATCTGGCACGCAACGGGCATGCGCCACGGTGTAACGTTTGCCCGGTGAGTGAATGGTTTGCGCACTTTGCTGCCCGCTTCCGGACTGCTTCATCCGCCTGGTGGTTCGCTCATGTGGTCGCGTGGGCACTGATCTGGTCTCTGTTCTTGCACTTCCGAGTGAATCAGTGGTTCTGGATCGTCGGTGGCAGCCTTTCTGCCAGCAACGTCGTCGGCCAGATGGTGCTGAACAGACGATCAGCGACGAGGCACTCGCCGTAGCCCGTGTTCCGCTTCGCGCGCCATCCGCTAGTCTTCCGGGTCCCAGTTGGAGATCGCCGGGACCTCGATGTCCATCGCCTGGCAGTAGAAGTCGAGCTCGTCGGCGGCTGCCATGTTCCCGGCGTCCTCGACGGCCTCGGCGATCGCGGCGTCGAACTGGGCGTCGTCCAGGCCGTCGAGTGCGGTGCGCTCGCTGCGCATCAGTTCCTCGATCAGGTCCGCGGTGTCCTCGTCGCAGCCGGTCTTCTCGATGATCAGGTTGGCGTAGTGGCTCATCCCCACACGACCGTCCAGCCGTGCGCCTCGGCCGCTCGGGCGCCATGCCGCGATTTGCCGCCCAGATCAAGCCCTGCGGGCCGCTCGCTGGCGTTCAGGCCTCTACGGTGTAATCGGGTGGCTGGCTACCTCAGACGCTTGTGGGCCGTCTCACGCGGTTGCGGACAGCTCATCCGCCTCGTCGGGCAACGGAGGATCGTAGATCAGCTCCGTGCCCGCGCCTAGCACGACGCAGTAGTGGTCGGACCTGGCCTTGTCCGCAGGAGACTTCGACCACGCCACATGCCCGGTCCGAAGATTCCTGGTCCCGGTACGAACTTCAATCCGTAGTAGGCGGCCATCACGCAACGCGATGAGGTCGCAGCTACAGGCCGGGCTCAGTGCCCGGAATACCTCGTAGCCGCGCCGAAGCAGGTCGGCCCCAGCCGCAAGCTCGCCGATGGCACCAATGGTGCCTGTCGGCAGATTGGGCAGCGTTGGCGGCATAATGAACTGCCGGTAGTCCTCATCTCGGCACTTCTTTGAGCAGTAGCGTTGCAGGCCGACCCGCCGGGGAGCCGGGACAAACGTCTGCCCGCAGTCTGCGCGAGCGCATGTCGTTGCCATCAGGCGCACACCCGCCGGGTCACGGGAATCCCCACCCACTCGGCGAACGCTGCGCAGCCCGAGGCGCCGTTCGTCCGGCTCGCCGGGTGGATATGGGCCAGGCACTCGTCGGCGCCGAGGCCGGCCATGTAGCCGTTGCGCATCGGACCGGCGATCTTCCCGAAGACGTGGAACGGCGCGGGCCGCGGATCGAGGACAACATCGAATCCCTGCGTCTTGCGCATCCGCGCCCACTCGACAGCGAGCGCGTCGCCGCCCTTCCTGCATGCGCCGTGGCGTACCAGCAGGCGGGGGTGCCTGCCGTGGATCTCGTCCAGGTCCGCGAACACCTGGGCGCGGTCAGTGATGAGCCGCGACCCGGTGTACAGGAGGCGCCACCGCGGCGGCTGCTCAGCCATCGGCCGCCGCCTTCAACTGCGCGAGCTCAGCAAGCGCCTGGTCGCGTTCGGCTTCCGCGCGCCTGCGCGCTTCGTGGGGGGTGAGCTTGCCGGGCCCGACCCGTTGCAGGATGAAGGCGTACCGCTCGACCTCGCCCGCGAGCTTGACCTCGGTCTCGGTGTAGTTGACTGCGCCGGCATCGTCGAGCCACGTCTTCGCGGCAGCAACCCAGTTCGCGACGAGGGTCTTCGCTGGCTCAAGGTCCATGCTGATTCCGTTGCGGAAGTCCATCGCCTTGATGCGGGTCTCGTCCACGAACTGGGCTGCCATGCGGTTGACGGCTTCCTCGTCGCAGATCGCGAGAACAGCGTCGGCGAACTGTTCGGCGTGCCCGGCGATGATGTCGTCGTGGCCGAAGTCAGTTGCGGTCTCGATTATGGCGAGGATCGCTGCCTTCCGGACGTCGGCCCAGTCGCGCGTTTCCCGGTCAGTCACAACTCGCTCCCAGTGCAGATGGCTGCGCCGCAGGCGATGACGCAGGAACAGATGGACATCCGGCCGCGGCAGGCGGGGCATGCAGTGCCCATCTCGTCCACGGATTTGGCCTTGTCCGCGCGAGCGACCTGGCGCAGTTGGCCAAGGACAGTGGCGTCCACGTCGGCGGGCAGCTTCCACAGGCCAAGCGAGCCACGGCACGGCACGGGCTCGGTCAGGGGCTTCACCCGGGTGAGCCGCCAGTGGTACTGATCTTGTTGCGCCCACGGTGAGCAGTAGTTGACCCGGCCCGAGCGGAAGTTCATGCAGTCGGCCGCCAGGTGCACGTCCTCGAGGGACGCGATAGCGACGATGGCGCCGCGCACTGCGAGCTCGGGTGACTGGTCGCGCTGGGCGTCCAGGTGGGCGCGGATCGCGGCAGGGAATGGCATGAGCGCGCCCTCAGCGCTCTTGCCGGCGTGGACAGCGACGAGGCCGCGGTACCGGGTTGGCCAGGTCCGATTCTCGACGTCCTTGCCCTGGTGGGCCACAGCCCACCCCCACGGCTGGCGCAGCGTCAGGCCCCGGATTGTTGGGTCAGTCATGCACGGCCTCCGTGGCGTAGCCGGGGTGCTTCGTGTCCATGTGGTCGGCCAAATTCCGGAAGGGACGGCGGCATCCGTCAACCGGGCAGATGCCCGCAGCGGCGCGCTTCTTGAGCCGGGTGGCGTGGCCCTTGTACGCGCGGGCTGACCGCGCGGCAGCGTCAGCCTGGTCGCGGGCTGCTTGCCGGCTTGTTTCCGCGTAGTCGGCGCGGCGGCGGGCGTTGGCGAGCTCGCGCTTCAACCGCTGGTTGTCGGTCTCGCTGTAGCCGATCTTGTGGCCGTTGGGGCAATAGAACGATCGGCCGCTGGCCCGGACCGATTCGTGGAGGTCGGACGGGATGGCAAACGGGATCGCGCATTCGCCGCAGCTGATCACGGTCAGGAGGGTCGAGTAGAGCAGGGTGTCAGCCATTGGTGCGCTCCTTCGGGCTGCGGTGGGGTTGATGTTCTTCGTCGGCGGTTGCTTTATCACGAGGCTCTGACGGTTTGGCTCCAGCGTGCTTGACGACTTGGCGGATGTGCTTGTCGTAAGCGCGGCGCTTGTTGACGACCTCGGCTGCGGCCTTATCGACCTCGATCCAGGCGCTGATCGATGCTGTGCTGTCGGGTGCCATGACGGCGAGCAGTACCTTGTCCCGCAGATCCAGGCGCGCCCAGGAGAGTTCAAGCAGTTCGTCGCTGCTCATCCCTGCTCCCGGTCCAGCAGGTCCCCGAGCGCGCGCCCGAACGCGCGGCGCATCCGGTCGCCGGCTTCCAGCGAGATGGTGGGGTCGCACGTTGCGAGGGCGAACGCCCGCAGGATGCGGCTGGTGTCGGCCTGCCCGGCTGCGGCAGTGGCCTGCTCGGCGATCAGCGGCCCGGCAGCAGCCAGGACGATCTCCGACGCCGCGCGAGACACCTTCCGCACCCAGTCAGCAGGGAGCGACTTGCCGTCCAGGTCCGTCAGCCAGTCCCATTCGGTCATCCATGCGGTCAGATCGTCGGTAGCGGCTCCGATGGCGGCGGCGGGGGTCGGCTCAGTCACCGCCTCGACGGGACCGAGTTGGCACAGTTCGCGGTGCCAGTCGCGGCGCGCGGCGCGTGGCGGCTCAGTCATCGGATGACGCCCGGAACTCAAACGGCAGCGGCAGCGACAGGTCCGTCACGGTATGCCGGTTGATGATGATGGCTACGCCTGGCGGGCACCAGGGGTGGTGGTTGACGGTCGCGTCGGCTTCGGCTTCCTGGACGATCTGGCCGATGCGCATGGCGTCGGTGACGTCTTCGGTCAGGATCTCGAACTGCGGCTCGCTCATGTGGTCGCGCGGTCCTCGAGTTCGCAGCCTGGCTCGGTGGGGCAGCACAGGTGCGGTTCGCGGACGGTGCGGGTGACGTGGCAGAAGCCCCAGTAGTGGCCCTGGTGGCTGTTGCCGGTGTGGTGGCCGCAGCGGGCGCAGACGACGCAGCGGCACCGGCCGGTCCCGTCCATCGACGGGTGGCCGCCGTACTCGGCCGCGTCGCACACCATGCCCGGCTCGGCCGTGTAGCCGATGGGCTCACCGATCACGTACTCAGCGCCGCTCGCGCTAGTCAGGACCGTGCCCGGTGCGAGCAAGTCGCTGTCCGGTGCCAGCAGTGGCGCCAGGTCGGGTGGTTCGTAGTGCGGGCCCTTTACGATCTTGCCGTCAGGGCGGATGACCGCGCCGCCGATCATCTTCGTCATATTGGAGCGGTGAACCTCGGTCATGATCGCGTCGAACGGCAGGCCATAGGTGACGGCTGTGCCGACCGCGGCGTAAACGATGTCCGCGAGCGCGTCAGCGATGCCAACGAGGTCGCGGGCGGCCACGGCGTCGCGCAACTCCTGCACTTCGCTGTCCAGCAGCTCCTGGCGGGACTCGTCGGACGTGAACCGGTCACTGCTGAGGTCGAGCGTCGGCCGAGCGGGCAGGATCAGGCCGGCCTCAGCGTGGAAGTCGCGGAGCATCTGCTCGGGCGAGCCGTCAGGCATGAAGAAATGCCTCCCTTTCGGCCTTCTCGGCGTAGGCCGCGGCCTCGTCGCAGCCGCGCAGGAATGTGTGGCCGTCGTGGCGCGGATGGTGGGTGCGCCACGTCAGCCAGCGGTCCACGTCGTACTCCTGGATCCGGTGCGGCGGGCTGGCGGACAGCTCGTACTTGTCGCCTGGGTCGATCGGCAGCGGGCAGTCGTCGCAGCAGTGCTGCTTGCGAGCGATGCGGATCTCGACGGGCAGGATCGCGCCGGGCCGGGTGATGGTCTCTGGCATCAGGGCACCACGCTCAGGCTTGCGATGGCGTTCTGCGCGGCCTGCAAGCTGCTGGTCAAGTTGCGGGCGAGCGTGTGCGCTTCGCCAAGTTCGAACGCAGCGCGGGCAGCCAGCATCGAGGGATCGCCGTCGCTAGACGCGAGTTGGCCGCTGGCCTGCCAGCCGTCGAGGAACTCGGTTACTTGCGCCAGCAGTTGCGGCAGCCGGCTGGTAGCGGTGTGCAGGTTGCCGAGCAGGGTGTAGGCGTCGCCGGGGTACTCCAGGCCGTCCTCGCCGCGACGGGTTGCGTAGTTGAGCACGCGGACGGCTTCGGCGAGCGCGTTGCCGACCTCGGCGGTGTAGTCGGGGCTGTGCGGTCCATCGGTGTGCAGGCTGATGTCCATCAGTTCACCGCCAGAGCGATCACCGCTGCGACGGCAGCGAGGAAGGGCAGGATGGCGAACAGGCAGCCGAAGCAGCCCTTCTTGACGGCGCGCTTGGCGTAACGGCGGCCGCGGCGCCTAGCCATTGAGTGCCTCGGTGGTCATGGCGTTCATGCCTTCCTAGTGATGGTGCCGTTGGTGTGGAGGGTCCAGCAGTCCCAGAACCGTCCGGCCTGGGCGCGTTCGGCGTCCGGGTCGAGCAGGTGCCGGTGGTGGCTGTCGCGGAGGCGCTGGTACTCGGCGCCGTCGACCTTGACGGTGGTGGGCTTGAAGATCATTGGTCCGTTGTCGTCGGTGGGCTGGGTCGCGCCGATCCAGTCGTCAGCGAACGAGTGGAGGCCCCACCCGCCTGGCTGGGTGTGCACGGCGTGACCCAGGTACTTCATGCGGACAGCAGCGCCTTGCGGGCCTTGGCGATCCGGGCGACGTGCCGCAGCGACAGGGCCGCGTTCTCCAGCTCGGTGCTCACGTCGTCACCTTCGGCGGCTTCAGCGAACTCGATGTCGTACACCTGGTCGCTGGTCAGCCGGCCGATCGCGGCCCTGGCCAGGTTGATGTGCTTCCCGGCCTCGGTCGCAGCGGTGATGAGCGCGTCGACCCAGTAGTTGATCTCGACTGCGTTGTAGTCCTCGGCTGCGGTGGCCTGCTCGTCAAGCTCGGCCTTGCAGCGCGCGCAGAACTGCGGGTACTGGGCGTGGCCGTGGAAGTCCTCGTGGCGGGCCTCGGGCGATGTCTTGATCATCTTGGCGACGTCGGTCATGACTGCGTGTCCTCCTGCTCGGGCGCGGGGACGCCCATGTCGTAGCCACCGCACGGGATTGCGGGGCCGTGGTGGCGGGTGCCGTACTTCTCGCGCTGGGTGCGGATGGGTCCGCCGTTCTCGATCCAGCCCTCCGGGTAGAGCGGGGTGACCTTGTTGAGCCACTTCTGCTCGGTTGCGTTGTTGGCGGCGAACGGCACCCTGGGCACGATGGGCACGTCGCGCCAGCCGGGCCAGGCGTGATCCATCGCGTCCTCAACGGCGGCGTTCTCGTTGAGTGGGTGCGGTTCGCCTTCCCAGTCGCAGTCGATGCCGAGGCAGGCGCCGCGGTACATGAGCTCGTTGATCTGCTCGCAGCCGCAGGCTGGCCACTTCTGGCTGGCGCTGTACCTCCGGGTGTCGGCCGAGAGGACGGTGGCCTGGCACCGTGTGGTCCGCTTGGTGGGGCAGGTCGTGTAGATCGACCAGGCGTGCACGCGGCGGGGTGTCGTGTCGATGTCCGCAGCGCGGGCGGCCAGGCCGCGGGCAGTGGAGCGGTAGAGGCAGATGATCGGCTGCTGCTCGTAGTCGATCTGCTCGATCGCGTCGAGCATGTCCATCTGGACTGCTGCGTGCTTCGCCATCAGTGCGTCTCCTAGAACAGCGACTGCTGCGGGTTGGTGCGGCGGTCGATGGTGTCGGCGAAGCTGCGGCCGCAAGCGGGGCACTTGTCGCTGTGCTTGACGTGGCCCTTGGCGTTGACCCGGACGCCGCCGATGCGCTCGCCCAAGAGTCCGTCGTCGCAGAGTTCCCAGAACCCCGGCTGGTCGAAGAACTCGCTGAGTTCCTTGTAGACGGCGCCGCAGTCGCACGTCCAGACAGGAAGTGACTGCTCGTATTCGCGCTGCTTGCGGCTCAGGAAGTGGTCGGCGAGGGCGTGGGGGCCGCCCCAGGCGGGGCAGACCTCGCAGGGGCCCTTGTGCCAGACCTCTACGAGCTCGGCAACCAGGTCGTCGGGCCATTCCTCGGCTTCGGGGTCGAGGTAGCCGCGCATGCAGAGGACGTGCGCGGCAGCCTCGATCAGGTCAGCGAGCCCGACTTCTCCTTCGCGGGTTGCCGTTGCCTCGGTCATGCGTTGGCCCCCTCGTTCTGCTCGATCAGGTGCAGGGCGAGGCCACTCGCTGTGGCGGCGCGGGCCTCGGGCAGGGAGCCGAACCAGTAGCCCTGGCCGGTGGGGACGTAGATGGTGTCCCAGGGGGTGCCGGTCAGTTCGAGGCGGTTGTACTGCCACTGGCCGTCGACCGATACGGCTGCCCAGACTTCGACCTTGCCGGTGCGCGGGTTGGTGTGCTGCTCGGTGACCGTGACCGGCGTCTGCGGGCCGCGCGACTTCTTGGCCATCAGGCGGCCGCCTTTCCTTCGAACAGGTCTGCCTGCCGGCCAGTGGCACGGGCAGCAGCAATCCGGTCAGCGAGGTTGAGCACCCACTTGGCGGCGTATTCGGGGCAGTTGGCGCACGACTTGTGCAGACCCTCGTGGCCGGGCAGGAACTGCGTTCCTACGGGCGTTGAACGACCACGCCATCGAGTCAGCGGAGGCGAGCAGGTGGCCGTAGCGGGCGATGCCGAGGGTCTTGCAGCCGAAGCCGTGCAGGGCGTACTTGGCGGAAAGCTGCTCGATCAGCGCGCCGATCTGGTCAGTGGCCTGGCGCCGGCAGACGGAGCCGAGGCCGACGAGCGGGGAGGCTTCCAGGTCGACGCCAGCGTCGGCATACCGTTCCGTGCAAGCCAGGTAGTCGGCCGGGTGCCAGCCCTGCAGGACCGGCATGAACGGGCAGGAGTCGTCGCTGTACTCGGGCCAGAGCCGGGTGAGTTCGACGTAGTTGGCGACGGTGCGGGCCTGGTGCTCGGCGACGGTGAGCCCCGTCTTCTCGGTGATCCACGGCTCGCACATGTAATCCTGCGGTGCGGCCCATTCCATGCGGCCGATCTCGCTGTCGTAGCGGGCGACTGCTTCGACGTAGGCGCGCGGGGTTGTGCGCCATTCGCCGTAGGTGGAGACCTCAGTGAATCCGCCTGAGTCGAGCGCCCAGGGGACGCGGGCCGGGTGCAGGTTCTTGTAGCAGCGGAGCGCGTGGTGCGAGACGAACGCTGGGACCGTGAGGGTGCCGTTCCACAGCCAGGATGCGCGGTGGCATCCGACGTAGAACCACGGCTCGGTGGGGAAGATCTGCGCCGTCGATGCTGAGAACTGCGTGCGTGGCCATCGCGCCGCCTTCGATGCTGCTGCGAACAGCCGGGCTGCTGCCTGGTGGTAGCAGGGCGTGATCCTGCTGCCGCGCATGGATCCGCGGCACTGGCAGGCGTCGGGGGCGGTGGTGTAGCGGGTGCGCCCGTCGCTGGAGACGGTGATGTAGGTGTCGGGCCACTCGGTCGGGGTGATCCGGCCTTCGGCGATCAGCTTGCGGGCCTTGTCGACCTGGGCCTTGGAGAAGCCTGCAAGATCGACGGCCGGTGCCGTCAATGCCGCTGTGCTGCTCATTCCCACACTCCTAACCTTACCAGTTTTCCAGGTACGACGTTACCCTGTATTCGCGTACCTTGGAAGTGCGGGAACACAAGGTTTCGCGCTTGGTGGTCATGCCGCCCGATCCCCTGCCCGGTTGTCCTGCTTGCGGGCCAGCGCGTCGAGCGCTGCCGTGATGCGCGCCATCTCCGCGGTCGCCGCAGCCAGTTCGACGGACTTCGGGAACGGGGCGTCCAGGCCCTCAGCAGCGCGGGTGCATTCCTCGTCGCACTGAGCGGCCTGGTCAAGCACCCTCGCGCGGTGCTCTTCCAGCCGGTGCACGCGGTGCTCCAGCCGGGAAATCAGGCCCAGTCCGTTGCGGGCCTCGCTCGCAGACACATCGACGCGGGTGCCGGGTGCGCCCTCCAGCCAGACGTCGATCGACACTTCCGAGTACACCCAGATCTTGACCTGGACGGGAAGCCGGCCAGCTCCCCGACTGCGCCGCCCAAGCTGTCGCCCAGGTACCGCTCGCGGGCCTTGCGGATCATCTGCCGCATCGCCTCGGACAGGGCCGGGGCAGCGTCGGCGCGCCGGTCGAACAGCTCACCCTCGACCGTCATCGTGAACTTGTCGCCGGTCGTGTCCTTCCGGACGTCTCGAGCGCCCGCTCGGTGTGACAGCCTCGGCGCGCAGTGACTCGGCCCGGCGGTCAGGTCGCGGATCGTGTGACCGCAGGTGGGACTGGTTGCGGTTGTGCGCCCGCTCGGCCCGCTGCAACGTGGCCAGCGCCGAGTTGGCCTTGGCCTGATCCATCAGCAGCGGGTTGCCGGTCGCGAGCGCCTTGACTTCGGCGTAGGACAGGGCGGTGTCGCCGATGTCCGCGATGTCGCGGACGTCGAGCCGGCCGCGCATGACCGCGGCGATGAACTTGGCCTTGCGCTCCAGGGTCTGCCACATGTAGCCGTCGAAGCTGCCCTCGACGGCGTAGCGGATGATCTCGACTTCGGGGTTCTGGTTGCCCTGCCGCATGATCCGGCCGTCCCGCTGAGCGACGTCGGCGGGCCGCCAGGGGGCGTCGAGGTGGTGCAGGGCGATGGCGCGGGCCTGGACGTTGGTGCCGACGCCCATCTTCTCGGTGGAGCCGACGAGGACGGCGACGTTCCCGGCGCGGCAGGCGGCGAACATCATCGCCTTGTCGCGGTCGTTCTTGGCGTCGTGCATGAACCGGACCATGTTCGGCGGGCATCGCCGAGCGCGGCGAGCTGGTCGCGGAGTTCCCGGTAGGCGTTCCACCCTGGGCGGGGTGTGCCGAGGTCGCAGAACACGAGCTGGAGTGCGCCCTTGATGGGTGACGGCTGCCCGCTGGCGTCGAGGTACGTCCGGTCGCGGTTGGCCATCCACCGCTGGTGGATCTCGAACGCGGCGGCAGCGATCTTGGCGGGCTCGTCCCTCGGCATGTCCGCCATTTCTGCGGGGAGGTTGACGAGGCGCAGGTCCAGGGCGGCGGCGCGGCCGTCGCCGGAGACCTTGAGCATGTTGTCTTCCTCGGGCTTGACCTCGCGGTTGCGGATCTTGTTGGCCCGGTCCCCAGGTGGGCGACGTACTCGCGCAGCGCTCGGACGGCGCGACGGTGATCGTCTGCGCGGTGCGCTTCCCGTCGTCCCGGATTGCGAGCAGCGGGGTCGGCAGGTCGAGGTCTTCGGCGGTCTTGACGTCTGCGAAGACGTGGAACATGCGCAGCAGTTCGGGCACGTTGCGGAACCGCGCGAACCGGGTGTTGAGCCGGAACGTGCCGCCGCCCTCGGGGGCGAGCTCAACTTCGGTGACGAGCTCGCCGAAGGTCGCTGCCCAGGTGTCGAACACGTCGATGCCGGCGTCCTCGAGCAGGTCGGGCCGCAGGTACCGCTGCATGACGTAGATCTCGGTGATCGAGTTCGCGACCGGGGTGGCGGTGGCGAAGGTGACGACGCGGCGGCCGTTCCTGCTTCCGCAGCCAGTCGATCTTCATGTCGAGGTCGGATGGCGCGCTGCGACCCGTCGATGCCGGCGCCCTGGATCGCTGACGGCGGTGCGCAGGTTCTTGTACCGGTGCGCCTCGTCGACGAACAGGTAGTCGATGCCCGTGTCTTCGAAGTGGATGCCGGGGTCCTTCTTGCTGTCGAGCTTGGCCTTGACCCGCTCGACGGCGCGGAGCAGCGCAGCTTCCAGCCGCTTGACGTGCGGCCCTTACCCTGCTTGGCGTTGTCCAGCCACGCCCGCAACTGCTCGGTTTCCCGGTCGAGGTAGTCGGCCTGAGCGCGTGGCGTGAGCGGGATCCGCTCAAACGCTGACGACGACATGATCACGGCGTCCCAGTCGCCGGTCGCGACCCGGGCGACGAGCTTGCGCCGGTTGTCGCTGCCCTGCAGGTCTTCCTGCCGGGTGATGAGGATCTTGGCCAGCGGGTAGGCGCGGAGGAACTCGCCCGCCCACTGGTCGAGCATGTGGTTCGGGACGACGATGCATGGCTTGCGGACGAGGCCGAGGCGCCGCAACTCGATGGCGCCTGCGCAGCACTCCAGGGTCTTGCCCGCGCCGACGTCGTGGGCGAGCAGCACGGCGGGTTCGCTGATGATCCGCGCCACGGCGGCGTGCTGGTGGTCCCGCAGGGTGAGGTTGGCGGACAGGCCCGGCAGGGTCAGCCGCGCCCCGTCATAGGACCGCAGGACGATGGTGTTGAAACGGTCGTTGTACTCGCGGACCAGCATGTTCGCCCGGTCGGTGTCCTCCCACAGCCACTCGCCGAACCGCTCCTGCAACTCGGCGGCCTTCTCCATCGCCGCCGCGGTCTCTTCGAGGTTCAGGACGTAGATGTCGGGGTCGCGGCTGACGCAGTCCTTGACCTCGACGCGCCGCTGCTCGAGCAGGGTCTGGGCGAGGTCGGAGGCGGGGTAGCGCTTCGTGCCCCAGGTGGACAGGGACCGGACGCCGTACTTGGGGCCTTCGACGTGCCAGACCTGGCCGCCGGGGTGCTCGACGTCGATCCAGGTGCAGTCGAGCAGTTCGCGGAGGAACTGCTGGATGACGTCGGCGCTGATCCACGCGGCGCCGAGGCGGGCGTCGATCTCGCCGGGTCGAGGTCGGATGGCTGGACTTCCCGCAGGGCGGTGACGTTGGCGTCGTAGGCGGTGTCGTCGGCTGCTGCGGCCTGAGCGGCGCGGAGCTTCGCGCGGACGTCACCGGACAGGTACTCGGCGGCGGCTGCAGGGCTGCTGTCGCTCGGGGTCGGTGAAGACGAGGGTGCCGAGCGCCTCGCGGGCCTGTGGCCGGTGTCGTGCCGAGCAGGCGGGCGATGACATCGAGGTCGACGTGGCCAACGGTGTCCATGCAGAGCGGCGAGTGCGTCGGCCGGGGTGTCCGCAGTGGTGGCGGGCTCGCGGGGGATGATGACGCGGCGGGTGAGGATGGGCGCCGGGTCGGCGGTGTTGGACTCGGGGTCGTAGTCCTCAAGCGCGAACACGAGCGGCGCGTAAGGGTCGGCTGCGGAATCCGCCCATCGGCGGCCGGACGCGGGCCATGATCTCGTCGCCGGTCTCGGGGTGGGTGCGGCCGGTGCGCCGTTCGCTGATGCGGTTCAGGTGGCCGTACGTGCCGACGTACCGCTGGTAGGCGGTGCGCGAGCCGGTCGCGGAGCGTGTCCAGGCGCGGCGTGTCGGCTCGTGGTGGCGGTCTCCTCGGTGAGGACGGCGAGGGCAGCGTCGCGCAGGCCGAGCAGGGCGGTGAGTTCCTTGGCCTGGCGTGGCGCGGGGTCTTGTGCTCGACCCAGACGCCGTCTCTCGGCGCGGACGAACGTGCCGTTGCGGCGGCGGATGATGTAGCCGTCCTGCACGTCCTGGGCGTCTGGCTCGGGTCCGACGTGGGCTCGGGCTCGGGCTCGGGCTGACGGCTCGACTGGGCGCGGGGGCAGGCGTCGGCTGGGTCGCCGGCGCTGGCTCCGGCGCAGGCTCGGGCGCTGGCTGGCTAGCCGGTGCCGGCGCGACAGGGAGCTTGATGACGGGCGCCGAGGCCGCACCGGGCCGCGGCGTCCAGCGCAGCCCAGTGCGTACGAGTCGGTCACCGCCAGGTGCAGGGCTGCGGCGAGCTGCTCCGTCAGGTCCCCGGTGGACTCGACGGACAGGTCACCGCCCCGGTAGGCGCCGTGGACGGCGCGCAGCTTGCCGAGCACCTGGCCGGGGTTGTCGTGCGAAGAACGTGTTGACCGGCACCATCTCGGCGTCGATCTTGCGGCGGTGACGGTCAGCCACGCCTTTGCCGATGCAGGGCGTCCGGTCGGGCTCGCGGCGGCGCAGGATCAGCAGGTCCATGACGACGCGCGTGCCCGCGTTGCGCAGGTGCGCGTCGGACGGCAGCCGGAACGCGGTCACGAGGTCAGCGAGCGCGGACATCTCGCAGCGGGCCGCGTCGTCCAGCGAGTCGAGCGTGTACCGGGACGTCAGAACAGCGACCAGGCCGCCGGGCCGGGTCAGGTGCAGGGCCTTGATGATGAAGTGGTTGTGGATCGAGTGCTGGCTCCTGTTGTGCCGGCGGGTCGTGCAGCGTGACCTTGGCGAACGGCACGTTGCCGACCACGAGGTCGAACATGCCGTCAGGCAGGCGCACGTCCGCGAACGACTTCGCGATGACCTGCACGCCGGGGCAGCGGGCCCGCGCGATCGCTGCGTGGTCGGGTCCAGTTCGACGCCGACCATCGTCGCCCCGGCCGGCGCGGTGGCGAGGAAGTTCCCTGACCCGCAGCCAGGCTCGAGGACTGTGCCGCCAGTGAATCCGAGGCCCTCGACGGCGTCCCACATCGCTGCGACGATCCGCGGGTCGGTGTAGTGGGCGTTCAGAGTGGACCGGGACGCGGCGGCGAGCTCGTTCTCGTCCAGCAGGCTGGCGAGCAGGTCGCGTGCCCACTGGAGGTTCGTGTGCTTCGGGTCGAACACTTCGGGGACTGCACCCCAGCCGGACCACGCGGCGAGCGCTCGCGCTCGGCGGGGTCAGCCTGCCGGTTGTTGGCCTGGATGCTGCGCAGTGCGCTGAGTGCAGCGAGGTTGGCGCGGATCCGGGACACGGCGCCACTAGGCACGGTCGGCCCGAGTGGCGCTGGCGCGCTGGCCGGCCGCTGGCTAGCGGTGATAGCGCAGGCCGGCGTGTGGTGGCCGGGCTGCCCGCCGCAATTGCAGTAGACGTGCTGCACGGCCGGGGGCTGCGGAATGACAACGACCGGGGCGAGTGGTTCCGGCTCGGGCTCGTCGCCCATCAGGTCGAACAGGTCAAGCTGGTCGGGATTGGCCGCGGTCGAACGGCGGCTGCGCACAGCGCTACGCTGCATTCGTTGTCACGCCTCTCATCCAGGTGTGGCATCAGCTGCGGCGGTGGGTGCAACCACCGCCGCAGCGCTACCGCCCAGCTTAGCAATATCACCGCAGGTCAGGCCACTGATTTCGAAAACCTTCTCGACCGTCACGCCAGGGATCTGCTCGCCGCTGATCGCTTCGACGAGCGCGGCTTCCAGATAGTCAGCCGCTGCCCGCAGTCGGGCAGGATCGTCACCAAACAACCCCAGGCCGACATTGCAATTGCTGCACAGGACGCCGCGGGTGCGACCGGTCACGTGGTCGTGGTCGATAGTTGGCAACCGGACCCGGCCGCCGCGAGTGACGGTCTCTTCCGCCCCGCAGATGTCACACGTTGCCTGCGTCTTGCCGAGTTCCTCGCGACGCTCCTGCTCTGCGCGGTCATGCCTGGCCCGGCGAGCCTTGGCATAACAACTGCGGCACAGACTCCTGAAGGTCGTCGAGTCGTGGCGCAAGTAGGCGTTCTCTCCGGTCAACTTGACCGCGCAGTGCGCGCAGTGTGTGCGCGGTTCTTGCGGTTTCGCGGCTTGAGCATCTGTCCGCGTGAAGTCGGCTTGAGCTCGTAGGTCACGCGGCACCAGCCGAGAGGTTGGCGGGGCGGGCGTGCCGTTCGATCAGGAGGGCGGCGTACTCATCGGCTGCGCCAGCGATGCGGTGCGCGCGCTGAAGGTCGGTCAGTGCCGGGTCGGCGAGGATGCGGCGCAGCTTCTGGGTGAAGGCGCCGCGTGCTGGATCTTGGGGCCGGGGAGGGCTGGCAGCGGGGCGAGCGGGCGTGACAGGGTGACTCACTGGGAATGCCTCCGTTTGAGCGCGGTGGGGGTTCCTGGGTTGGGTGGGCTGGCCCGGCTGCTATCCGGGCCAGCCCGTCTCGTTGGGCTGGGTGGCTGTGCCCCGGCCCGACTGCTATTCGGGCCGGGGCACGTTCAGGGGGCTAGCTGCTGGCCAGCGGGTACGGCTGCGGCATGAGGCCGAGGCGGCAGTAGAGCGGGTGCTTCGGGTAGCCGCCCGCTGTGACCTCCAGGCAGGTGAGCTCAACGCCGGCGTCGGTCAGCATCGCGGTCACTTCGGCGCCGCGGTTGTTCAGCCGGCCGTGCACACCCCACGCAGCGACGGTCAGCCAGCCGGGCTTGCAAACACCGCGGATGAACTTGTCGTTCAGCAGGCCAACCGGGTCGGCCACCTGCCGCAGCTCGCGCGGGTCGGTGGCCCGGTAGGCGTGGAGGTTGACGACGTTCAGGGCGTTGTGGCCCCAGCGGCGCGCGTAGCCAACGCACCGCCGGATGGTGGGGTCGTCAGCGGACGCGGAAGCAGTCGACGGGTTGAGCATCACGAACGTCGCCGTGGTGCCTCCGACCGCCCACCTGCGGTTCAGCAGGTACCGGTACTCGCGACCAGGGCTGAAGATCGCCTCCGAGTGGCCGAACAGATCCCGCTCGGTTTCGCGGACCACGCCGAGCTCGTCGCAGACATGCTGCATGCGGTGCTCGTCGCGGGTCAGGGTGTCAGGCAGCATTGGACGACTCCTCGTCGATGGTGGTGAACAGGGTGAACTCGGCCTGACGGTCTGCCTCGGCGGTGGCGCGCTCACGCGCCCTCTCGGCGGCGCACTGCGGCGGGCGCCCCTTCCGGGCGTCGCGTTCCCGCTGCTTCTTGTCCGCTTCCCAGCCACGGTGGGCGATCCAGCAGGCGTCGCACGGTTCCTCGCCGTGAGCCACATGGCGCTCCCACGCGGCCGGCGTGCCGCACTCCAACGTCTGTGTCGGCCGGGGCCGGGCACGGAGCAGCACTGATGAAGGGGCGACGCCGGTCGCGCCGACAAGGCCGTTCGGCACGGTGAACGGCGCCCAGGCGAGCAGCTCCGTCGCAGTCCGCTCGATGTCGATCATTGCGGCCATGACGTACGGCAGTGCCCACACCCGATCCGGGGCAAGCCCTGCGACGAACTGCGCGGCGTCCTGCGGGTCCTCGTCGTGGACCATGCCGGCCAGGCGCATGCCGACGCCGATCAGGGAGTCAGCAAGCTTCACCATGTCGGCCGGGGTCATGTCCGGCCGCGCGGGCAGGATCGTTGCGACGCGACCGGCAAGCTGGGGGTGGACCATGCGCTCGGCTGGCTGGGCAGGGGCGGCGGTGGGGGTGGACACGCTGGTTCCTTCCGGGTTGTGGTTGTTCATCAGATGGGCGCCATGTCGACTGCGCGGGAATAGTGACCCTGGAATGCGACGGTCACTGTGGATGTCGGGCCGTTGCGCTGCTTGGCGACGATCAGGTCCATCTCGCCAGCACGCGGTGACTCCCGCTCGTAGGCGTCGTCGCGGTGCAGCAGGATCACGAGGTCAGCGGCCTGCTCAAACTCACCGGACTCCCGCAGGTCCGCGAGGATCGGCCGCTTGTCCATGCGCTGCTCGGGGTTCCTGTTCAACTGCGCGAGCGCCACGATCGGGACGGCGAATTCTTTGGCGAGATCCTTGAGCCCGCGCACAGCCTCGGAGACTTCCTGCTGGCGGTTCTCGATCCGGTGCGGTGACTTGAGCAACTGCGCGTAATCCACGACAACCAGCGCAGCCGGGTCGTGCCGGGCCGCAGCCCGCAGTCCGCCCCTGATCGTGTTCACCGACTGGCTGGCACTGTCGTCGATGATCAGCGGCGCGCCAGCGTTGCGTGCGTTGGCCTTCGCAAGCCGCTCCCAGTGCCGATCCTCAAGCTCACCGGACCGGAGGCGACTCAGCGCGACCCTGGCCTCGGCGGACAGCAGCCGGATGGTCAGTTCCCTGTCGGACATCTCCAGGGAGTGGAAGTGGACCCGCTTCCGCTGGTCGACGGCGGCAGCAGCAGCGACATTCAGGGCGATCACGGTCTTTCCCATGCCTGGCCGGCCAGCGATGACGATCAGCTGACCTGGCCGGAGCCCGTTGACGAGCGCGTCGAGGTCGATGAACCCGGTGCGGAGGCCGGGCTGGCCGCCACCGTTGTCGATTTCCTCGAGGACGATCCTGGTCAGTTCGTCAAGGTCGCGGACCGGCTGGTTGCCGTCATCGGCGGTCGCGCTGTCAATCCATGCGCGGGCCATGTCAAACCCCGTACTCGGGGTCGAAGTCGGGGGCGCCAGGCGTGCTGCACAATCCGCACTGCTGGCTGCCCACAGATCCCGGCGGCGCTAGTCGTCACGGACCTTGCGGGCGTGCAATGGCCCGTTCAGGACGCGTCGGGCACGGCGGCGACGCAGGTGTGCAGGTACGGGCCGCCGCCGACCTTAACGAGGTCACTGGTCTTGGCAGCTCCGACATGACGGCGCCGGGTTGACCGGACTGTCAGCGGGTGGCGAGGAGCCGCTCGATCGCAGCGAAGACGGCCTGGTGCGCGGCCTTGTAGAAATCCGGGACTTCACGATGGCAGCGATTTCCTCGGCGATGTCGCGTGACGACATCGCTGCGCCGATGGCGATCTGCTCGGCGAGGACATGACCGAGCGCGGGAGCGAACCCCGCGCCGGATCTAAGTGGCGTGCTGGTCACTTGCTGCCTCCGATCGCGCGGCGGGCGGTCGGGGCTGCTGCTGCGTCCCTGGTCTGGTCGCGCACAGCAGCGAGGTAGGCGTGCGGGTTGTCGAGTACGGCGGGGTCTTCGCTGGGCGGGCCGAGGGCTGCGCGGGCGATGCGGTCGGCGCGGATGGCGTTGACCCGGCGGCGGACGTGGACGGGCATCAGCCAGGCGTCGGTGTCACGGAAGTGGCCGACGACGGCAGCCTGAGCGTCCGTGCAGTCGAGGTCACCGACCGCGGCGAGCCACGCGGTGATGTCGGACTCGCTGGGTTCACGGTTGGCGAAGCGGCGGTCGAACGCCGTGATGACGGACAGGAGGTCGATGACCTCGTTGCGGGTCACTGGACGTTCCCCTGAATGACACGGTGGCCAGGCTCGGGGTCCTTCAGCGCCTGGAGCTTCGCGATCTGGTCGTCAGTGCTGGGCCAGGCGCTGGCCATTGTCGCGGGGCGGGAACCCGTTGAGTTCAGTGCGGAGCGTCTCGACCGTGACCCCGCGACCTTCCGCAGCGAGGCGCAGCAGCGCGTCGCGGATTTCGTCGTCGGTGTACCGCTCGGACCTGATGGCCTTGATGACGACGCCGTTGACGGCGGGCCACTTGCACATCGGCTCGGCCGCAGCGTAGGCATCAGTGATGACCTTTGACCGCTGAGTGACGGTCAGGCCGCCGCCGGTCGCAGGCGCAGCCGCGACCGCTGGCAGCGGCAAGGTTGGGGCTGTGGAAGTGGATGGGGAAGTGGTAGGGGAAGGGGGTTGTCCTTCACTACTACAGTTACCCCCTTCCCCTGACCCCTTAGCCCTAGGGTTCGCTGAACCGTTGGCGGAAGGGTTCCCGGAACCCTTCCCGGAAGGGTTCCGGGTGGGGTTCGGGATGGCTTCGTTCAACTCATTGAGCAGGTCTTCGCGCAATTGCCTGACCTCGGCAAAGATGTGCGGCTGCATGTTGGCGCCGCTGATCTCGATGCGCTGCAACTCGGCCAGCAGCGCCGCCCGGATCGGGACCGACGTCAGCGTCCTAATGTGCTCGGCCGCAGCCTTGGCGATGTTGGGCTGGCGCCAAACGTTGTCCCACCGCATGAACGACCGGACGAGCACTTCCTCGGTGTCCTCGTCCACGACGATGAACCGGGACTCGATCAGCTCAGCCAGTGCCTTCTCGATGCTGGCCAGGGTCGAGTCGGACGCACCGCGGGACCAGCGCCGCTCGCGGAGCCCAAGGACTCCGGAGTGCTCGATGTCGGACTGCGACAGCAGGAACAGGAACATCCGCTGCGCTGACTCGGTGCGGGCGAGGAAGTCAGGGTCCGCCCAGATGCTGTGGTAGACGCGGGCGTGAGTGCGAGCCATCAGGCACCCTCATCCTGGCTGTCGCGCGCCAGCATCCCTGCACACCGGATCAGCTCGGAGAACGTCGGCCGATACGGCATGGCAGCGATGAATGCCTTGCCTATCAGGTTCAGAACTGCGTCGCTCGGCAGGGCTTCCAGTTCGTGGTAGCGGTCCTGAAAGACCGCCATCTCAAACAGGTCGTCTTCATCGGCCAGTGCTGTCGGGACTCCAAGCCAAGCGTTTGCAGCCTGGGCGACTTCCTCGATCAGCCAGTCCTCAGGTTCCGCAGCAGACTTGCCGAGATTGCAGTCATGGCACGCCGTGACCAAGTTCGCGAGCTCGTCCTTGCCGCCGCGAGCGCGCGGGACAACGTGGTCGACCTCGAGTACGACGACCGGCGCGAAAGCTCCGCAGTAGCGGCAGGTGTAGTTGTCACGGCGCAGTACCTCGTAGCGAAGACGCTTCGAGATGGCCACTTGCACCGCCCTTCCGATAGTTGGCGCGGGATGGGTAACTGCCCGCATGGTAACCCTCGGTGCATTACTATAAGTAATCCATAGAGGAATAGCCAGCGGTTGGCTATACGAAGCCCGCAGGGAATTGAGGCACGTATGACTGACGGGTACACAGCAGGGTGTGCGATCATGGATGCCGTGAAGCCAGAGACTGAGGCGCGGATCGTGACGGCAGGCGAGCGTTACGCCAAAGCGGACGCGGCGCTGGACGCGGCACGCGCTGAGCTCATCGCGGCGATGAAGGCCGCGAAGGACGAGGACCCGAAGACCGCCATCGAGAAGATCGCCCGCCTGACCCGCTGAGCAACACCCACGTCTTCCGGCTAATCAAGGCCGAGAAGGCCAGGCGCGCCGAAGCCGCCGCCGCTAAGTCCTGATTCCCGCACTGATCCCCCACGCCCTTCCGGCGTTGTCACGTCCCCTGCCCTTGCTGCGCTGATCCGTGGGTGCCCCGCCCTGGCCTTAGCCGGGACGGGGCACCACACGGGCAGGTGCGCGTCCTCCGATGCGCACCTGCGCCCCCGCCTGGGTGTCAGCTAGACCCCGGTGGAGTCCCCGGTCTTCGGGTCATGCGGCCGACTTCCACGCGACGGTGGCGCGGGCCAGGTCGCGGCCGAGATGCCAGTGCCCGTCACACGGGTAGGGGTGCAGCCCTTGACCGCGCCGGTACTTGGGCAGGCGCCGCAGGGTGGCGATGGCTGAGTCCCAGTTGGGGAAGGCGTGCTTCCACGGGAACGCGCACGGCCCATCCGACGCAGCGCGCGCGCTGTCGAGCTCGCGCCAGTACGCGGCCCGCTTGTGCGGCAGGGTGCGGGCGTTCCGCTCGGTTGCGTCGGCGCGCTTCTTGGTGCGGTAGCGGCCATCGCGCCGGGCCCTGCGGGCCTGTGAACCGGGACATCAGGCGATCACCGCGAACAGCGGATCCATCTGCTCGGCGAGTTCGGCGGCGCGGGTCGTAGCCGCGGTCTCGGCGTGGTGCTCGGCGTCGTAGCGCAGGTGGCAGCGCTGGCGCAAGGCCTCGAGGATCGCGTCGCGAAGGCGGGCAGTGGAAGTGCTCGACGCACGCGCACGGCCTCGCCACCGAGACGGGCCCGCGGCGACGTAAGCGTGATCGACGAACATTCCCGACCGCGCTCGCTGCGGATGACCCATGTATGCAGGCGGTCAATTCCGTCGAGCCCGACGAGAACGATCACGTCGGCCGGTCCTGCGGTCGGTCGCGCTTCGGCGATGCGAACTTGAGGACAGCCGTCGACGTGCTGGAAACGACAAGGTCTCATGTGCGAACTTCACTTCGACCGGATCGGCGCGTACAAGGTACGGCAACTCCACGTCCCACGGTCGCACTTGTGGCTCGTGAAGAGTGCCGGGCTCGCAATCCTCGCTACCATCGCCTCGGTCGAGCGAAAGGTTCGAGGCACGTCGGGATAGCAGTCGGCCGGCGCAGCGGCCGACGGCCTGTGCTCGTCGGCGTGAGGAAGTCGGCCAGCGGTCGGACAGGGGATCGGCCAGATCGCTCATGCGCGGCCGGGAATCGCTCTCGGGGCGGATAGGCATCAGGCCACCGCCTCCGAGATATTCGGCCGGTGACCTTGTACGAGCGCGGAACTGGGTCTGCGGCATGGTGGCGATCGAGCAGCCGAGATGGTCGGCGCCCATCGCGGCGAGGACAAGCGCGTCGGCCTCGTCGTACCGGCGAAGGAGTCGGTGTGGGGAGACGCCTGACCACCGCGATCAGACGGGTCCTTGCTGGCGTTGCCCTTGCCTGTCGCGTACTTCTTGAGCTCGCTGGGCGAGACGACGGCGACCGGACGCTGGCTCTCCAGAGCCTCGGGGCGACCACCACAGGTACCGGCGCGTCGTGGTGGCCGCGCTGCGTGAAGACGGGGAACCGAACGACGGACCCTCGACCACGATCAGGTCGGCGTGCAAGCAGGCGAGGGCGATCTGGCTGCGCAGGAACTCCATCCGCTGGTGCCCGGTCGACTTGGGATGCAGCGCGTGGGTGCCGATCAGGCCGCCCTGGATGGTGGCTACGCCGGTTGATGAGAGTGACAGGTCGAGGCCGACCACGCGCGGGCTCATGAAGCTGCCACCAGGGTGAGCTGCGGCTGCGTGCGGCGCTGTTCCAGGCGCTGCCGGTACTTCTGGTTGGCGGCGAGCGCTTCGGCCGCGGCGGTGGACAGGACGAGCCGACGCTGAAGGTCACCGTCGAATTCGGGGCCGGGCTCAAGCCACGGCATGTGCGCCACGTAGGGCCGGATGCGGCAAGGCTCGCCGTCGCGGATGAACGGCCGCAACGGGAACTGCACGACCGTCGCGTCATCCACTTCGGCTGGCTTCGCCTCGCTGGATGGCGGGAACTTCGACCAGTCGACGGGCCGGCCGGCCAGTAGAGGGCGACCAAGGAGCACGAGGATGACGAGCAGGTCGAGGCCGAGCAGTGCAATGGTCACGCGACATCACGCCGGACGAACCGGCCGGTCTTCTTGTCGCGGACGCCGCTGCCGACTGCGACGAGCTCAAGGGTGGTCGGCGCGGGCGGCGCTTACGGCTTCGGCGAGGCTGGCTGCCGGGGCAGCGGGCTCGGTGGCCTGCACTGCCCCGGCGCTCTTGGGTGCGCGTGTTCCCTGCGGGGTCTTGAGCTTCCCGGCGCCGATCAGCACCCACGGCGCCAGGGCGCTGACGCCGAGGAACACGACGGCGGTTTCAGCGACGGCGCTCATGCCGCGGTCCGCGCGGTGTTGGGCGAGTGGGTGCGCAGCCAGGCTGCGTGGTACATCTCGGCGGTCTCGAGCTGGAGTTCGGCTTCGGTGACCGGGATGCACTGCTCGTAGGACTCGATGCCGGTCGTGTACACCGGGACGGGCGGCATCGGGCACTTGGCGGCGAGGGTGGGCACTTCGCCCCAGCGGGGGTCGTCGAGCAGCGCGCCGAGGATGTCGCCGTGTGGCCGGGTGGTACGGGCCGGCTCGGGAACCGTCGCCTCGGTCGTCTCGGCCTGCTCGGCGGCGACTGCTTCGGTCGTCTCGTCGGCGGCTGGCGCAGGGCGCTTGTTTGCGGTGGGCATCGGTTACTTCTCCTTCGCGTGGTAGGCGGCGGTGATCGAGTCGACGTCGATGTCGGACAGGTCTGCGTCGAGTGCGCGCTCGCGGCGGCTAAGGCGGCGGCGGGGCTGGTTGCGGACGACGGCGATCGCGTCGTCCTGCCACGACTTCTCGGCGCGGGCGCGCCGGATGGCTTCGTCGCGCTGGGCGCGGGCGTGGCTCCTGTCCTGGGCCTGGTCCCAGGTCTTGATGAGCAGCCAGATGAGTGCCAGCAGCGCGAGGATCAGCAGGCCGAGGATGGCCCGCAGCGGTGTCGGGTGTCACGGTCATCAGTTCGTCTCCCATGAGTGACGGAGCAGGCCGAGGTCGTAGGCCCAGCCGAGCTGGGACTCGGGCGTGAAGGTGATTTCGTCGTGGCAGGGGCGGCACAGCGGAACGGCGTTGTCGGGGTCGGTGATTGACCCGCCGCGGCCGCGTGTCAGCGGCTCGTGCACGTCGTCTGCGGAGCGCACGCAGCCTGGGCGTGCGCACGGTGGGCGCTCGGGCCACAGGCGCTGGATCATGGCGCGCCGGTCGCGGTTCTGCCGGGCGCGCTTTGCGCTGACCTGCCGGATGGGCGTCTGGCGCTCAAGCGGGGCGCTGCGTTCCGGCGCGCTCGCAGCAGGACTGAACCCAGCACGGCGCATGGGTGCGCCGCGCCGCAGTTCGGTCTTGCGCTGGAGCGCGCCGGAACGCTTCATTAGTTGGCCGGCCAGTCCATGTTCTGCTGGCCGCGGGCCTGGCCGCCCTGGGCGTGGAGCGCGGCACCCATCGGGCCCTGGCCGGGGTCAGCCGGGCCGGGGTCGTCAGGGTCGCTCGCGGGCGGCTCGTTCTGCGCGGGCTTGCGCTGGCCCTGCTGCCGCTTGCTGCCCTGCGGCTTGTCACCCTCGGGAGGCCGGGGTCTCGGCCTTCGGCGCGTTGATGATCTCGTCGCCCGACACGCCGTCGGTCGCGGCGGGAACTCGTCCTCCTTGCGGACCTCGCCGCGCTGGATCGACCGGAAGATCACACCTAGGGTGACAGCGTCGGTCGTCTGCCACGCGGCGCGTGGTGCGCCGAGGCTGGCCTCAAGCTGCGGGAGCTGTGACGCCGATTTGGCCGAAGCCCTTGACGGCGCGCTCGATCCGCTCGCGGCAGGGTGCCGCCGTCATCGCCATCCAGGGTCCGGTAGCAGATCGCAGACGGCTTCCTCGGTGAACCAGCCGGCAGGATCGCGAAGATCATTTCCCGGACGCGGCGGGCGCCCATGTTGGCGTTGTTCTCGTAGATGTCGCGCACGTCGGTCAGCCGCTCGGCGCCGCCGCGCGTGTCGCGCAGGTGCGGGACGATGAACGTGGTCTGTCGCAGCGGGTGTTGGTCTGCGACGTCCCACGCGAACGCGAGCATCTCCGACTGGCCGAACTCGTCGTCGCGGCGCAGCTCCTTGATGCCGTACTGGAGGTTGCCCCAGCAGCGGGCGAGCTCGCGGGCCAGGTGGACGGACTCGCCGGTCACCTGCTCGCCGCCGCGGGGGAACCGGAAGAACGCCTGCTCGGCGAGCGACCTGCGGGAGCAGGACCGCTGCATGTCGATCATGGCGACGGTCGATGTTGCGGGGGTGCCGCATCGCGACGACGATCGCTGCTTCGACCTCGGCGACGGCGCGGGACTGCTCGACGGCGGTGCCCTGGCCGACGCGCGTCGCCTGCGGCACGGCCGGGGTCATGGTGCCGTTCCCGCTGGTGCGGGGCCGGGAGGTTGGGACTGGACATGAGCGCGGTTCTCCTTCGGGTTGGGTGGGACGGGTTACCAGCGCGGGCGAGCCCACGCTGGGAGGGAGATCTTGCGGACCTGGGTGTCGGGCACGTAGCCGGGCCACTTCCGGTCTCGGTGCACTCGACGTACTTGGCGATGGCCTCGCGGTTCAGGTCGTCGCCGACTGCTGCGGCTTCGGCGTCGAGTTCGGCCACGGTCACGATGTAGGGCGGCGTCTTCTCCTGGAAGACGAAGACGAACCGCACGTCACAGGCCGGGGAAGATCGCCCGAACGGCGTCCTTGTACCAGGCGTCCTGCTGGTGGTAGCCGAACCTGGCGACGGCCTTGCTCGATGTCGTCCGGGTTGGATGAGACGGCGGTCTTGTAGTCGCCGATGATGACCCGGCCGGTGGTGGTTGGCGGCAGCCAGTCGAGCCGCGACCGGCGCATGATCCCGGTCTGCGGGTCCTCGAAGAACAGGGACAGTTCCGGCTGTCCGCCCCGCTCGCGGGTCGAACAACGCCGACGCGACGGGGTGCTTGCGGAGGGCGACGGCCATCGCCTGGACTTCGGCGAGCTCGTTCGGCAGGACCGGGATCTTGCCAGCGGCGAAGCGCGTTGTCGCGCGTCTCGCGGGCTGCTTTGGTCTGGTAGTTCTCGGCGTCGACCGGGACGATCTCGGCGCCCCTGCCGAGGACGAGCTTGTGCGCGGCGCTGCCGATGTTCATGGCCCTGGTGCTGACGACCGGGTACTGGCGCTCGTAGTGGAAGATCGCCGGGCATGACGGCGGCAGCAGCTTCTTGGCGCTGGACACCGACAGGGAGCCGCCGGGCACAGGGTCGCGGTGGTACTTGTCCTCGGGCATGGCGTCGTACAGGCCGGGCCCACCGAACTCGGGCTCGTCGGCGGTCAGGTCGGGTGCGATGTCGATTGCGGTCACCGGGCACCGCCCGCGGTGCAGACCTTGCAAGCCACGAGCCGGCCGGATGCGATCATGGCCAGGGCCTCGGTGTCGACGCGGAAGGCCCGCAAGCCGTCCACGCAGTCGGCAGCAGCCCTGCAGCTAAGGTCCAGGTGGATCACGGCCGGGCTGGAGCCAACCTCGCCGTACGCTGCTGCGCCATCAGTGATCGCGGGACGGTGCCTCGGCCCGTAGACCAAGATCCGGTAGGCGTCGTCAACCTCGGTGGTCTTGAGGTCGATGGCGTGGTCGAAGCTGGCGCAGTCCTCGGGCTCGTAGAACTCCTGCCACGTCCGGGTGCCGGTGGCCAGCGCCTCGCGGGCGCGCACAGCCTGCCGGAAGTCGTCCCACGCCGCAGTCACCGACTGGCGGGTGTGGCCGTGCCACGCCAGGGCGGGCACAACGTTGGTCAGGTCGGGTGAGGCACCGCCGCGGCCAAGCGCGATGTCCGCCAGCAAGTCCTGGAGCTGGTCGCCGTTCCGGGCGAGCGGCGCGACGGTGGCGTTCACCGGGCACCTGCCAGCGCCTGACGGCGGATCATCTCGGTCATGCGCAGCGCAGCGTCAATGGATCCGGTCGCGGTCAGGGTGGCGCCGACAAGCTGCAGGACGATCTGCTGCGCGGGCCGGTTCATGAAGGCGAACAGCGCCATCGTGTCCTCGTCGCGGGCGTCGTCATCGAACCGCTCGGCCCGCCGGGTTGCCCGCTTGGGTGTTGCGTGCCGCGCGGCGGCGTGCTTGCCGCGTGGCTTGGACAGGAAGGGGATCATGCAGTGACTCCCGTCTCGATCAGGTGCGCAGCGGCTTCGGCGAGGCGCAGCCGCGCGATGTCGTTCTCGATGGCGTCCAGTTCGGCGGCCGCCTTGGCCTTGTCGTCCTGTGCGCGGGCAAGGCGGCGGTCCGCGTCAGCGATCCGGCAGCGCCAGATGTCGCGGTCGACCTGCAGGAATTCGAGGGGGCTCATGCCGCGATCCGCCTCATCAGCTCGGCGCGCATCTCCTTGACCGAAGCGGCGTCGATGGTCTCGCCGCTGCCCCCGTACCGGCTCCTGGGAGTGACAGCCCAGACCCGGCCCGCGTCGCTGAGGAAGACATGCCAGCCGTAAGGGCGAACGGCACGGTCGAGCTGGGCGAGCCAGCACTTCATCCGGTAGCGCACCGTCAGACCTCCTCGAGGACGTCGCTGACCTGCCACCACGGCGCGAGCTTCTTGAACCCGCGGCCGCGGGGCGGCTTGTTGATCGCCTCGATTGCCGCAGCAGCGATGCACTGCGGGCGGGGCCGGGCCGTGGCGCGGACGAGTACGTCGGCGCTGCTCAGCAGGGCGTTGACCCCGCCGGGCGCGGCCTTGAGCTTCGCGGCGTGCGCGTCGGTCAGGTCACCGTCGTAGCGGTGGAGCAGCAGGCCGATTCCGTCGAGCACGGTGGCTTCCAGCCCGGAGTCGCGGTAGGTGTCCCACGCGACGCCGAGGGTGCGGGAGAGCACGCTTGCGCCGTCGCGGTGGTAGATCCTGCGGAGCGTGCCGACTGCCATCACGGAGCCGGTGGACTTGCCGTTGTGCACCCGGAGGCCCTGACTGCGGACGATCTTGTTGATCGCGCATTCCTCGGGCCGGCCTGACTCGACGCCGATGGTGAACTTCGCGTAGGCGGTGATGGTGAGCCGGTTGTTGCGCCGCAGGAACATGTCGGCTTCCTCGGCTTCGGTCAGGCCGTCGTAGACCTCGGAGTGGACCTGCTGGTCACCCCAGCCGACTGCTTCCAGGACGGCCTTGCGGTGCTGACCGTCGATGATCCAGAAGAACCCGGCCCGCTTGGAGACGGTGAAGATGCCGATCTGCTCGGGGTCGAATTCGGCGACGAGCTGGTTAGCCCATGCCTCGTTGAAGTCCCGTTGTGCGCGGTCGGACACCCGCATGAGGGTGAGGGGCACCCACTGGAGCCGCGCTACGCGCTCCACACGGCGGCTGTGTCCGTTAGGGTTAGTGGTCACTGGGGCTCCTTTGGTGTGTGTGACCTGGGAGTTCCTGCCTTCGCCCGGTGTGGACGCACCGGGCGAAGCCGTTTCTTGTCGTTGTCCAGCAGCGCCTGAAGGCAGCCCGCGGCCTGCTCACGCTTGGGCTCACACAGAAATGGCCAGAGCATTGCGATGACGGCCTGGGAGTGCTCCCTGTTCATGACCTGCCACCGGGTCTGCGGCTGGCGCGCCCCCCTGCTCTTCATCGGGTAGAACCTGCCGACGCCGCCGACTGCACGCTGAAGGCGATCAAGGCACTCGGCCGCTGCCGTCGCCTGAGCGACTGAGACCGTGAGCTGGAGGTACGGCCCGAACGTCTGGCCGTTACGCACCTGGGTCTTGCGCCCGAGATGCGTGGTGCCTTCGCCGTCAAAGAACCCGGCGGCCCAGGCAAGTTCCTCGCGGTTCGGGGTGATCACCTGGTCACGTCCTTGAGCTGCTTTGCGAACCGGTTGAGCACCCGGAGTGAGGCGTCGAGGGACGTGGCCCAGTTCTGTGCCTGGGCAGCGTCAAGCTCCGCGAAGTCGATGAGCCCGACTGCGGTGGACAGACCGTCGAGCGTCGTGGTGACCTCGGCGGCGATGCGGTTGGCGTCGTTGCTGCGCCTGGTCTTGGTCACCACTTCGTCGGCGCGGATCTTGACCTTCATCTCGCGTGCGATCTCGCGGATGCGGACGTCGGTAGTGCCGATGACGTCGCTGATCTGCCGCGACGAGTGGTTGGCCGCAGCCATTTCCTTGATGACCACGCGGCGGCGCACTGCTGCGTCGGTAGTGCGGTCACTGGGATCGGGGATCCAGTCGTCGCCGCGGTCCTCGGGTTCGCCGAGGTAGCGGCAGACCACAGAGCGCGCCAGGTTCCCAGCGGCTTCGGCGGCGTTCAGCGCGAGCTCAAACTCGGCGTCGGTGCCGGTCGCCATCTCGTAGTAGGCGCCCGCTGTCGTCCGGGACCGGAGGTTCAGCACCTGCGCTGCACCGGGAATGTCGGTGCTGTTCTGGCCCTGGATGCGGATCTTGCCCGCGGCCTGGCCGGCGCGGAGTGCCTGCCCGATTGCGCGTTCGACGCGGCGGATCGTCCTAGCGGCGCGGAGCCTGACTGCCTGCGGATAGTGCTGCCGGAAGGCCCGGTTGTACGTGTCCTCAGCGCCGGTCTTGATCTCCATCAGGAGGTCGTAGTCGCGGGCCTTGACAGCGCCAGGCAGCCGGGCTTCGGCTTCGGCGCACGCCTGGCTGACCCACTGATCGGGGTCAGCGTTGGTGAGCTGGTCTACGAGGGCGAGGACGGTCACAGCTCCCACCACTCAGGTCCGTAGAGCACGCCGTCGAGTGGCCAACCTTCATCACGCAGCGCTGCGACCTTTTCGGCGATGGTCATGCGGCACCGCCTGTGCTGCGCTTGGCCTGCGCGCGGTCGAGCAGTTCGGTGACGGCGATCAGTGGCGCGGCCAGGGGGCGGCGCAGCATCAGGTCGCGGGTCTGGACGGGCGGGACGCTGTTGACTTCCTGCCGGTGTCCGCAGCCGGTGCAGCGCAGGCCCCGCCAGAGCGGCGCGGCGCAGCAGAGGGTGAGCGTGGTCTGGGGTGCGAGGGCGACGTTCATTCCGTGTCACCCCTGGCGGCCGCGAAGTCAGCGACGTCGCATTCCAGGACTTTGGCCAGGGCGGTGAGCATGTCGGCTGACGGCCGGCGCCTGCCTGCTTCGACGAGTGACAGGTGGCCCTGGGTGTAGGCCGCGCGCTGGGCTACGTCGTCCTGCCGAAGTCCAAGGGCCACGCGCCGAGCGCGGATCTTCTCGGGATCGCAAGCCGGAGCCGGGGTCCCGGCCAGGTGGTTGGGCATGCTGCAATATTACAGCGATCTGCATCATTGGACAATGTAGTTTGCTGTATATCGATGTAGACAAAGGGAACTGGCTGTGCAGGTCAGTGCAGAATGTGGTTACGCCAGTGACCGCCGGGGCAGTAATATTGCTCGCGTCTAAGCCGGGGAGCAGCGACTAGGAGCTGACAGCGTGCCTGACAAGCCACAGGCGACACCGTGGGGCGAGATGATCCGCCTTGCCCGCGAGGCGATGACCCCACGGCGCCTGTCCGTGCGTGCGGCGGCCAAGCTGGCGGAAATCAGCCCAGAGAACTGGGGTCACGTCGAACGCGGCTACCAACTGCACCGCGGGACGTACCGCGCGGTCCCCGGCACGCCCGGAACGGTCGCCCGCATGGCGTTCGTCGTTGGGATATCGCCAGACCGGCTACGCGATGCCGGTTATCCGGCGGCGGCGGACATCCTTGGCGAGATGGTCCGCGCTCAGGCCGAGGCCAAAGCATCGGCCGGCCGGGACGCCTACACCGATCCGACGCTCGAGTACCTGGCGAACACGCCCGGCCTGCCTGACGATGTTGTGCGTGGCCTGATAGTGCTCGCACGCAATTGGCGAGACGAGACCGACGCGGGGTCCGGGTCAGCCAGCTCGCGCTAACTGACCCGAGTTGGCTCACGATCATGGACTTGCGGCGAGCTTAATGCGCTGACCTGCGTGTTCTCGGCGCTTAGCGGGTGGAAGTGCGCACTAAACCGGCCCCTGGGCCGCACCTGTGCCCCGTGTACCCAGGCTTGGCTCACGTCTGGGGCGCGGCGGGTGCTTCCCTAGCAGGCCGGGTTGGCGGCTTGGCCAGTGCCGACGTCATCACGGCTCCGAGTGCCAGCCACGCGGCGAAGATTGGCAGCTCTCCCCAGCTCACCACGGCAGGGCTGCCATAAGGGCACTGCGGTGGCACCGCAGTCTGCGGCATATTCAAGCAGGAGTGCAGTGGGTATTCTGACCAGGCACCGGCCAGCGCCGAGAGAGCGACGCCCGCAATCCACGCACATGCCCACGCGGCCGCTCGGAGCCAGTTTCCTCGCCGCCAGCCGCGAAGCCTGATGAACCCGGCGATCAGCGCTGGAAGAGGCAGAGCCAGGAATGCGATGATCGCCAGGACTAGGGTGATCTGCAAGGCCACGGGATCTGTGCTCCACCCCTGAATCCCGAGGTCCGGGTCCCACGGCTTGGTGGTGATGTAAAAGTCGTAGCCAGTGCCGACAGCTCCGGCCACCACCCACAGCATCGACAGCAGCCAGGTCCAGCCGCGGAGCCGCGGCCCCCCGATCACCAGGGCCCGCGCGTCGCGGAAGGAAGGCCGTCGCCTGCCGGGCGCCCCGTCCCTGCCGCTAACTGAACTTGTGCGAGGCATAGGCCGAGGGTACTCACAAGATCAGCCACGCTACGGGCACTGGAGGGAACGTGGGGACTTGCCGCTCTTGAAGTCGGCGACCACGGCGACGAACTCGTGACCCTCGGGACTCTGCCCCCCGCACGGCTTCGCGCTCCTGGCCGCGGTGCCGCTGAGCGGGCGGCAGATGCGCACTAATCTGAGCCAACTCGGGACCGACGCGAGGTCGGGTCAGCCAACTCGCGCTGACTGACGGTCAGCCCTGACTCGGACATGTAGCCGGCCGCGCGAGCCTGATGACAGCTACCTCGTCATCGTCGGGTGGGTTGGGCGCAGTCTGGCCAACCGCGCGCAGCACGGCTTCGAACTTGTCGAGTCGCCTCCGCAGGTGGTCCTGTCCTTCTACTGCCACGGTCAGCTGGCGCTCCAGCGCGGCGAGCCGTTTCTGCGCGAGGTACGGCAACGGGGACCCCCTCAAGTGATGCAGTCACGACCAGTCCAGCGACTGGCGGCTGGTGTAAAGACGTCGCTCAGGCGCAGGAGGTTTACAAGGATCTATGACCGTCTGTCAACTAATCAGGTCATCTGGGAAGAAACGGCGCATTGGACGCAGGCTAGGCGGGCTCGACCGCGACTGCGACCTGGCCGCTGGCCCCGGCCGACCGGGCGACACCGACCGCCACCGCGGCGGCCGGGGCGACGTCGGCAGCCTCGACGATCATCATCCAGACACGCCTGTCCTGCTCGTCGCTGACAGCCAGGTCGGTCACGGCAGGCTCGCCTCGTTCGGCGTCGGCGACAGTCCGTGTCCCAGGTAGCCGTCCCCTGGGTTCGGCTGTGACGACGGCCCGGTAGTTGTGCCGGTCGCACACGTAGGTGCCTCGGCCGTGCTCTCCCCTGACCAGGCCTTCCCTGGCCAGTAGCTCGATCGCACGCTGGGCCATCGCGACAGACATCTTGTGCCGGGCGGCGAGCGATGCGTGCGGTGGCATTGGTTCGCCGGGAGCGGGGTCGCCTGCGTAGATCCGGGCACGCAGCTCACGGGCAAGCTGCTCGTCCCTGGTTTCGCGGGTGCTCGGCTCCACTGGGCGGCTGGTCCTCTCACGCGCTGGTTGCGGCTGGCCCTAATGGTAGGGCTGGTGCGGTTGTTCCCCTAGATCATGCCCGTCGCTTGACACAGGTGGCGACCATGACGCATGCTCTGAGTCCATAGTGCATTATTGAATTATGCAATGTGGAAGGAGGCAAGTGGCCATCGTCATGCTGCTGCCGCCCTGGTACGCCAGGGCTGCTTGCGGTGGCAACCCAGCACCGTTCTTCGGCCCCGAGGACGAGGACGAGCTCGCCCGCCTGCGCCGCGAGAACGAGGCCAAGGCCATCTGCGCCGGCTGCCCGGTCCGCGACCAGTGCGAGATGTCAGCGACGTCCCGGCCCGAGAAGTGGGGCGTCTGGGGCGGCGACACCGAGGACGAGCGGCGCAACCGGCGCCGCCGCGACCGCCGGCAGCCCAGGCGGTCAGCGTGAGCAGCAAGAAGCGCGGCAGCGGCCTGGCCATCCCAGTCACCATCGGGCTGGTGCTCGCCGGTTACCACATCGCCGGCGAGCACCACACGACCGCGCACACCCGCACGACCGCTGAAGTCTCATCAGCGCCCGTCTCCAACGTCGCCCTCGGCCGCCATCTCGCCGCCCATGACTACGGCTGGCGCGGCTACCAGTTCACCTGCCTCGACACCCTGTGGTCCGGCGAGTCCGGCTGGAGGGCAACTGCCGACACCCGCCGGTCTGGTCTCGACGCAGCAGACGCTGCGGTCTTCGCCTACGGCATCCCGCAGGCCCGCGGCCACGGCCCCAATGAGCACGGCGTCGACGCGCCATATCCCTCGTCGTCAATGTCCGCCAACCCGGCCAGCCTCGGCGGGTCCTCCAACCCAAAGGCCCAGATCCAGTGGGGCCTCCACTACATCCACGACGAGTACGGCTCACCGTGCGCTGCGCTCGCCTTCAAGAGGTCGCACGGCAACGAGGGCTACTGAGGGACCGTCCCCCAGGCCCGCAACCCGGAAGGAACACACACCCGCCATGCACAACACCGCCACCACGATGGGCCTCAAGACCCAGCCCCACGCCCTCAGCATCGCCGGCAAGTGGAGCGCGCTCGCCCACTCGACGGGCGACACCAAGTACATCGTCATCTTCCTGCTGATCGCCGCCGTGCTCCTCCTGGTCATGAGCGTCGGCAAGACAGCCCGCGGCCGCTAAACGATCCCCAACCCCACGACAGATCGAGTCGAAAGGAACCCCTGATGGCAGCCGGCCTGACTGAACGCGCGGACCGCCGCGCAGCGCTGGTCGAGTCTGCCATCAGGGACGCCCTCGCCGGTAACAGCGGGCGCGAAGCGCTCAACCTGGCCATCCGCGCCCTCCAGTCCGAAGCGGCCAAGCTGCGCCGCCGCCGCCCCGGCGACGCCGCCCTGATCGACGCCCAGCTCGCCGGGTCGATCCTCGCCATCGCCACGCAACTGCACCAGCACAAGCCGGCCCGGCCTGCCGGGTGCCCGAGGGTGCCCGGCCCGTCCCACCTGCTCGACGCCTTCGAAGCCAGCTTCCAGCGCACGACCGAGGAAGAAGGAATCCAGTGACCCAGCTCCCGCCCGTCCTGCGGATCAACCGGCAGGCCGACCTGGACCCCGAGCCCCCGGCCGAGCAGCCCGCCACCACACCCGAATCCCGCCCACTGGTGCGCCTCCCCGGAGGTCAGATGAGCCTGAAAGACCAGTCCACTGCTGCGTTCGCTCACGCATTGCGGCTGGCCTGGGCCCGCCTCCGCGACCTGGCGCACCGGCCGGGCGGACCGATCAACGCGCTGCGGGAAGCCAAGCCGCCGTCCTTCGACGAGGAATGCGAGTACGCGACGTCACGCGCCTGGGTTCCGCCCGGCCACGACGGCGGCGTCTTCGAGAAGCTCGGCGTCCTCCACCACGCCCTGATCGGCCGGCCGGGTGTCGCGCTCGGCAACTCGATCTCGGGCCTGTGCCACAAGCCCCTCCGGTTCTGGCTGTTCGTGTTCACCGTCGCCCTCGTCGTCCTGCTGGCCTGGAAGGCCTGAAAGAGAGATCACCTTGATTTACAAAGACCCCCTCGCCCTCGGCCTGGTCTTCACCGGACTCGGCTTCCTGCTGTGGGGTTACCGGAAGATGCACCGCTTCACTGCCTGGTTCATCGGCGTCGGGTCGTGCTTCCTGACGGTCGCGATCGTGCCGTGGCGTAACGCCCTCGCAAGCCTGGTCGGCAGCACTTCCGCGCTGGTCGTCCTGCTCGGCCTCACGGTCGCAGCCATCATCGCGTTCGGGTTCGAGGCCGTCGCCAAGCACAAGCACCACCGCATCCGCACACCGGTCATCGCCGCCACGCTCGGCGTCGTGCTCGTCCTGGCCTATGCGGACGGAAGCCTGATGGTGGCCAGCCTCGGCAAGAGCACGACCCGCACCGGGACTGCATTCTCGGCCGCCGCGAAGACGATCCACTCGGGCGCTGCTGCGAAGGCCGCCCAGGGGGATCACAGGTATCTGCCGCTCGTGCTCGGCGCGGGCGTGCTCTTCGCGGTCGTCGCCCTCGGGATCCGCATGGACAAGAAGAAGACCAGCGGACCCGCCGCCATCACCGGCCGTCGCCCCTCCGCGCCGCTGTCCATCGCGCCGCGCCCGGCTGCGCTTGCTCGCGGAAAGGCCCGCAGGTAAATGAGCGTCCCGCCGCTGCACGAACAGGTCCGCGCTGTCACCCACGCGCACCGCGCCATCCTCGCGCCCTACGGCTGGATCGCTGCTGCGTTCATCGTCGCAGCCGTCGCCCGGTACGGGTTCCCAGGTGGCCGCGCGGACCTGATCGCGTTCGTCGCAGTGGCCGTCGCCGGGTACTGGATGGCCCGCAGGATCAAGGGCCGCAAACACGGCAACACCCTCGTCCTCATCGGCTGGGGTCTCTGGTCGCTGTGGCTGCTCATCGCCGCCACATGGACCCCGATCGGCCCGCACGCCATCATGCTGCTCGCGCTCATCGTCGGCGGCCTCGGCATGTCCCTCCCGCACATGCACCGCAACCGGGTCAGCCACACCGGCCCGCGCATCCTCCGCGGTGAACTCGACACCACCGAGCCGACCTGGACGACCGGCACCGTCATCCCGGTCGATCTGGAAGTCAACGACACCGTTGCCTACGGCACCCCCGTTGTCGCCACGCCAGCCGAGCCGGAGGACGACACCTACTCGCCGCCTGGCACCAGCCTGCTGAAGACCGGGCCCGCGCCGAAGGCACGTCCGGCCGCTAGCGACAGCGTGCGCGCGGCGATCAGCGGCGTCCTGGCCGACTTCAACGTGGACGCCCAGGTCACTGGCGTGACCCGCGGCCCGTCCGTAATCCGCTATCAGATCCAGATCGGCGCCGGGGTCAAGGTCGAGGCAGTCACGAAGCTGGCCAAGAACATCTCCTACGCGGTCGGCAGCGACCTGGTGCGCATCCTGTCCCCAGTCCCCGGCATGTCAGCGATCGGTGTCGAAGTCCCCAACCCTGACCGCGAGGTCGTGTCCCTCGGTGACGTGCTCCGCTCGCCGCTGGCTAGCCGCGACCGCCACCCGCTGACTGTCGGCCTCGGCAAGGACGTCGAAGGCCGCACCGTCGTCGCCAACCTCGCGAGGATGCCTCATCTGCTTGTGGCCGGCGCGACCGGATCAGGCAAGTCGACGTGCGTCAACAGCCTGATCGTGTCGATCATCACCAGGGCACTCCCAGCCCAGGTCCGCATGATCCTGATCGACCCGAAGCGCGTCGAGCTCGCCGCCTACCAGGACTTGCCGCACCTGCTGACCCCCATCGTCACGAACCCCGTGAAGGCATCGGACGCCCTGCAGTGGGTGCTGGGCGAGATGGACCGCCGCTACGACGACATGCAGTCCTTCGGCTGCACCAAGATCGATGACTTCAACGTCAACGCCCAGCGGCCGGCTGCGCCGCCGCGGCAGCAGCGAGCAAGTACAGCCCTACCCGTACCTCGTCGTCATCATCGACGAGCTCGCGGACCTGATGATGGTCGCCCCACGCGACGTCGAGGACGCCATCGTTCGGATCACACAGCTCGCCCGGGCGGCCGGTATTCACCTGGTCGTGGCGACGCAGCGGCCAAGCGTCGATGTCGTGACCGGGCTGATCAAGGCGAACATCCCGTCCCGGCTCGCGTTCACGACCGCCAGCCTGACCGACAGCCGCGTGATCCTCGACATGCCCGGCGCGGAGAAGCTGACCGGCCAGGGCGATGCCCTGTTCGTGCCGATGGGTGCGTCCCGGCCCGAGCGGATCCAGGGCGCCTACGTGTCCGAGACGGAAATCGCAGCAGTGGTGCGGCAGTGCCGCGCTCAGGGCGGCGTCACACTCCCGCCCGCCCGCACTGCACCCGCGCCGCTCGCTGCCGTACCCGACCCGACCGACCCGGACCTGCTTGCGCAGGCAGCCGAACTCGTCATCACCACCCAGTTCGGCTCGACGTCGATGCTCCAGCGGAAGCTCCGCATCGGCTTCGCCAACGCCGGTCAGCTGATGAACGCACTCGAGCAGTGCGGCGTCGTGGGCCCGGCCAATGGATCACAACCCAGGGATGTCCTCGCCGCGGTCGATGACCTCGGCGCGGTCCTGGCCGACCTGCACAGCCACAACTAGCAAGGGAGCACGTCATGTACGAGGAAAGGCCGAGGCCGGGGCTGTTCACCCCTGGGTACGCGACCTTCAAGTCAAACGCCGTCGTCCTCATCGGCATCGTCATCGCCGTCGTCGGCGGCCTGCACGACAAGGACAAGGTCGTGCTCGCAATCGGCATCGTGATCGTCACGGTCGGCGGTCTCATGGACCTGTTCGCGCGGCAGGGCAGTAACAAGCTCAAGCACTTCATCGCCGCCGCGATCGTCATTGCGGTTCTGTTGCAGTGGCAGGACCCGCGCCTGATGGCCGAGTGGATGAGCATCCTGGCGGCCAAGTCCAACTCGTTCATCGGCGGGCACTGATGAAGGGCCTGCTGCACGCCTGGCTGCACTCGCTGCAGGGCACATTCGCTGGCGGTCACTTCCACTGGACCGCTGGGCTGATCGCGCTCGTCATCGTCGTCGTGCTCATTGGTCTCGCGGCGCGGGCTGTCCGCGGTCCTTCCGAGGACGTGGTTGGCGGCGGCTTGGCCGGCCTCGCTGCCCTGATCGCAGTGGCTGCTGTCGCGGCCGCGGTCATCATGTCCCAGCACGACAGCCCGGCGCCCGCGCCGGCCGTCATCCGGAAGACCACGATCGTGCAGCACGTCACTCGCGCTGCGTCTCACCCGCTGCTCTCGGGCTGGCAACTGGCAACGGTCGCCATCGTCGTCGCAGTGGTCGCCCTCGTCGCGTTCCTGAACCGCAGGAGGTCGTCCTGATGCGCGCGTTCCTCGCTGCACTTCTGATCGCTGCTGGTGTGCTCGGTTACCACGCGGTCGGCACGCATCACATGTTCGCCCCGGCGCTGCCGTACGGACCGTGCCCTGTCGGCAGTCACTATTCGACCTTCTGGGAGCACGGCACCAAGACCCCGATCCAGGCCGGCGTTCTGCACTACCACGGGTGGACCGAGATCGCCTCGTGCGCCGGGTCCATCACCGTCTCGGGCGGGTGACCGCTTCCCCCCAAACCGCTACCCCACGCATGGGTATGCGCAGGCCCGCATACTCGCATCCGCGCATACACGCGCGCGAAATTGTAACGGAAGGTTAGGCAGCTCATGGCCCGCACCGACCCGGCCAGCCGTCGGGAGTACGAGACCTCACCTAGTCGCAGGTCTGCTGAACGCGAGCGTCAGGCTCGGCTGCGCCAGACACCAGAGCGGCAGGCTTATGAGCAGGCATACCGGCAGCGTCCCGAACGCAGGGCTGCTGATGCTGCTCGCAGCCGGGCCGCCTATGCCCAAGTGCCTGAAGTCTTCAATCTTCGCCGTGCCAAGTCTGCGCACGGCCCGAACTACGTAGAGATGTTTGCGCAGTTCTGGGCCGACCAGGGCGGATGCTGCTACCTGTGCGGCACTTCAATGGACCGCGCGGAAGCTGTAGTCGACCACGACCACAACTGCTGCCCCGCCGGGAAGTCTTGTGCTTACTGCCGCCGCGGTCTTGCGTGCGACCGCTGCAACGTACTTATCGGCCATGCCAAGGACGACGCTGACCTGCTGCGGCTGATCGCTGCCAACCTTGAGGCGGCCGCGGCAGTGGCCCGAGCCCGTATAGCTTCAATGCCGGTTCAAACCGAGATGCAGGAGGACTCCGATGTTTAAGCGCAAGCCGCGGCCCGCCGACCGGGAGCCGTGGACACGCGGCCAGATCACGCTGGCCGTGCTGCTCGTGCTGCTCGGCATCGGTATCACCGTCCCGGCGTTCGCGTACCTGTACCGCACTGCTGTTGACCTGCTTGCTCCGTGGATGGGCTGGTGGGCGCGCGCCGTGCCCATCTGCGGCGAGATCGCGTTCACGTTCCTCTTCCTCAACGGCGTGCTGCTCCAGCTTCGCCGCGCACCTAGCGGCGCGGTCCGCAACGTCTTCATGGGACTGCTGATCGTCGGCTCCGTCGCCATCCAGATCATGTCCGCGCACGGCGTCATGCCCAGCGTGGTCGGGCACACCGTCGTCGTCGCAGCGTTCTTCGGCGTCATGCTCTCGGGCAAGTCCACGATCATGTCGCTGCGCGGCGGCAAGGTCCGCGCCGACAGCATCACCCCCGGCGAGTGGATCGCCCACCCCGTCCATTCGACCCACCTGTGGCGGTGGATGAAGATCTGGGGTGAGCCGTCCCGCGACCAGGCTCAGGACCGGTACATGCGTCTGCTGCTGGCGATCGCCGTCGCGCAGGAGGATCCGCAGGTCGGGAGTGGCTGGGGATGGCGGCGCAAGCTGCCCGTCACACTCCGGTACGAGCTCGCCACCGGCACCATCCCATCAGCCGATCGTGACGATTGGGCTGACGTCATCGCGCGCCACGTCGCCAAGCAGTTGCCGTCCGCCCGCCAGACCGCCCACCGGTGGGCAGCCGAGACGCTCCCACCGGACGGCAGTCCGCGGGCGCCCTCAGGGGACTCCGACAGCGCCCGCGATGGGACCGCTAATGGGCGCCTTGACGCGCCTGCCGGCCGGCCAGCTCGTGGGACCGCGACGCGCACACCTGACTACACCCGCTCGCCGTCCAAGAGTGCAGTGGCGAAGATGAGCACAGACGAGCTCGCGAACTACGTCCGCGCCTGGATCGATGCAGGCAACACGCCGTCAATCAGGGCAGTTCGCACCAAGTATCACTGCGCCGACGCGAAGGCGAAGGCCGCACTGGTCGCCACCGGCATGTGGGGTGAGGACGCCCAGGTTGTCGCGGGGTGCTTGTGAGCGAAGATGGCACTATGCCCGTCATGGTTCCCGACGATCGCTACGGACGTGATCCCCTGGACGCGCTGTCGCGGGCCGAACGCCTCATCTGCGGCCCGTTGGTCCTCCGGCAGTTGCGCCACGGCGGGCGGAGGATTGAGCGGGAACTCAAGAAATACGGCCCCGAAGGAACGGTGCTGCTGTGCAGCGCCCAGGCTTTCGGCATAGTAGAAGTCGCCTTCGTCGTAGTGGGTATTGTGCTGGCAGCCTCGGGACAAGGGCTCGCTGCGGGGATCTGCATAACCGTCGGCCTTGTGGCTGCCGTGCTAGGCGTGATACGTGCTGCTTCTGCTGGAATCGCCGGAAGGCGATGGCGGTCCACGGGACAGGCGGAGGGCCCGTGATGGCGAAATCTGTTGTGGTCGCTGTCGCAGGTCTCGCCATGATCTTGACTTCCCTCAAGCTCTGGTCGTCCCCTTCGTTCCACGCCAATCGGTGGCAAGAGCAGATGCGTAGGCATCTGGGCCCCCAGACGCCTGAGAGGACGAAGCTCGCCATGCGAGGGGTGCTGGCATGCGTCGTGCTGGCCGGCGCGATCTTGGTGTATGCCGGAGTAGAGCAACTTGCCCATTGAGGCTCTACGGGCCGAGGTCTCAGCCTGGCACGCGGTCGCCGCGCGCTTGTAACGCACGATGCGATTGTTGTCTGCAACAATCTGCAATCGTGACTGAGCAGAACGATGCAGACAGCAGCGGCCTCATCCCCGGCGTCCCCCCTCCCGCCTTCAAGCCCAGACCCCTGGACGCGACAGCCCGCGCGATCGCGGCACACGACAAGGCGACGTTCGAAATCGTCACCAAGTACCTACCCGGCGCGGTCGCCGAAATCATCACGACGCTGCGGCTCACCTGCTTCGGCTGCTATCAGCGGAAGTGCCGGTGGAACGCCGCCAACCCCGGCCTGATCGACGCCGCGTATCTCGCCGCGTGCGCCGCCCGCGACATCGACCCGGCTGACCCCGCCGCCCACCAGCAGGTGCCGGTCAGCGAAGCGTTCGACCACATGCCCGAGCATTTGCGGCACGACGCCGCCGACCCGTGGAATCCCGTCCGGATGCCGCTGATGTACAGGGGCGTGACGACGGTAGGCGGCACCCTCCTGTGCGACCACTGCGCCACCGAGGTCTGCGAGCAGCAACTGGCCCAGGCCGCAGCGCAGGCAGCGTTCGCCGCCAACGCGGCTGCCCAGCAAGCCAGCGAGGCCACTAGTCCCGACCAGACCGGATCGGAGGACTAGCGCGTGACGTCAGCGCAGCCCTGCCCCGGCTCCTGCAACTCCCGCTGGCGTCGCCTCAAGGCGATCTACGACGTAGCAGTCGAGAACCACGCCCGGATCGTCGCCCTGTCCGCCGAGGGCGACGAGATCCCCGAGCCGCCGCGGAAGCCCGACGTCGAACCAGCAGTCGGCGAGCCGGTCTGGTGCAAGCGGTGCGCGTCGATCATCCGGCAAGAGCTGGCCGACTTCGACGAGCTCGCCGCGCACCTGGCCGCGCTGCCGCCCGGCATTCGCCCAGCGGTCGAGCGGCGGCACGAGCGGGTCAAGGTGTCCGGCACCCACGCCGCGCCGTCGCCGTCACCGAGCGGCGACGAGATGGACGACCTGCTGCGCTGGCTCCAACGCTGGGAACGGGAGTACCGGGCGCACCGCGACTGGCCGACACCGGCCCCGCGCGGCTACCTTGCGGGCAAGATCACCGCCGGGGTCGCGTGGCTGGGCGAGCATCTCGACGGCATCCTGACGACCGAGTGGGCCGAGACGTTCGGCACCGAGACCCGGCAGTGGCACCGCAACCTGGTGTCCACGACGCACGCCGCCCGGTCAGCCAAGCACGTCAAGAAGGCGTGCCCCAGGTGCCGCCTGTACACCCTGTGGGAAGAGATCGGCCAGGACTACATCAGGTGCGTCAACGAGGACTGCAACCGGCGCATGACCCGCGAAGAACTCGACGATGCGCAGTCCACTGCCGTCGTCTGATACGCCCAGCTTGACCTGCGGGAATGCGTCTGTACACTGGCTGCCAGCGGAACAACTATGCCCTGGCCAAGTGCCGGGGCTTTATTCATGTGCGGGGGGTGAACCCCTCGGACACGCCAGCCGCGTATTTCGCTGAGACCGGGGAGCCGCTTCTCAACGCAGCGCAGGCCGCAGAGTTCTGCGAAGTCCAGGTCCGCACGATCTACCAATGGGTCCGCCGTCACCGCCTGGCCGTCGCCGGCTTGGACGACGACGGCCTCCAACTGTTCAGCGCCACCGACCTAGCCAGGCTCCTGTCCCGACGTCTCGCAGCCTGACTCCCGAAGGGGAGGCTATGGCCCGCGGTGGCGTCGATCAGTGCACCCAGTGCGCGAGAGGCGCCCACGGCAAATGCGATGAGCCGTCCTGCACCTGCTGCTACGGCGCGGGTACCGCCGACGACGACTTGGCGGGCCAGGGCCTGCCACCACCCGCACCGCGGCCAGGCATGGCTGCGCGGGACACGACGAGGGTCCGCAGCTTCCAGCCGGGGTGACCTGCCAGGGTCATGTCCGGCTCGGGCCACATCCACTTCGGTGTCGCCAGCCGGCGCTCGCCGAGCCGGCATGACGGCGAGCGCAGCGCGCTTCCGCTTGGCCTGGCCGTGGTAGGAGCGGATCGCGGACGCCTTGAGGCCCGTGTAGTCGGCCGCGCCGTCGATGTCCACGATCTCGTCCAGGTACGCCAGGCCGTCAAGCACGGCCGGGCCCTTAGCCTTCACGAGCGCGACGAGCTCGTCGCAGGAACGCCTGTTAGGCACGTTAACGTCCTTCCCTCTACTCATTGAATGTTACCGCAAGGGCGACCTGGTCGCGTGCCACGAGCCGGGGAGGAATCCGTCAGTGCCCGTGCAGTGGCTCGAAACCCGCGAGATCCCGCTCGGCGAACTGACCCGATTCCCCGGCAACGCAAGACGCGGCAACGTCGCAGAGATCCGCAAGAGCATCCGCGCCACCGGCCAGTACCGCGCCATCGTCGTCCGGCACGCCGGCGACGGCCAGCTAGTCATCCTCGCCGGGAAGCACACCTACGACGCCGTGGGCGCCGAGGGCCACGCCACCGTCCGGTGTGAGCTCATCACCTGCACTGACCTCGAGGCCAGGAAGATCAACCTCGCTGACAATCGCCTGTCCGACATTGCGCTTGAGGACTCCGACGCACTGGTCGAGCTGCTGTGCTACCTCGACGGCGACTACGACGGCGTCGGCTGGACCGCGGAAGCGGTTGACCGGCTGATCGAGCCGCCTGTGCCAGACAGCACCGACCCCGAGCCGGGCGAGGAACGGTACCCCGACCAGTTCGTTGTCGTCGTCACCTGCTCAACCGAAGACGAGCAGGCCACCATCCTCGCCGACCTCCAGGGCCAGGGCTACAACGCGAAAGCCGTCACCGCCTGACCGTCCGTCCGCACCCGAAGGGAACTGAAGTTGGACGTCAAGCCGCTGGGCAGCGTTCAGATCGTTGCCATCAGCAGCGTCAAGCCCTACGGACGGAACCCGCGCAAGATCCCGCCCAAGGCAATCAAGCAGTGCGCCGAGTCGATCAGCCAGTTCGGCTGGCAGCAGCCGCTCGTCGTGGACAGCGACATGGTTCTGCTCGCCGGCCACACCCGGTTGCAAGCCGCACGGAGCCTCGGGCTGACGAAGGTTCCCGTCATCATCGCGACGGGCCTGACACCCGAACAGGCGCGCGCGTTCCGCATCGCGGACAACCGCACCCACGACTACTCGACCTGGCACTTCCCGCAGCTGATCGCCGAGCTGGACGGGCTGGACGAAGACTTCGCCGCCGTGCTCGACCTGGCCGACTGGAAGCAGATCATCGAGCAGTTCGAGTCCGCGCATGAGGAGTCCGCGCTGGACATGGGCGAGGAAGCCGACGCGTTCCTGAAGAGCGAGTACACGCTGACAGTCGTGTTCGGGTCGAAGGACGCAGCGGAGCAGGCAGGCCCATCCGTGCTCGACATCCCTGGCGTGATCAATGTCCGTTACTCAGGCTGACCTGCTGGCCGGCATCCTGCCGGCTGTGATCAGCGGCGGCCGCCCAGCGCTGAAGCAGCGCCCCGTCGCCAAGTACCTCTCCGGGCTGCGCGGCATCACTGCTGACCCGGTGTGGGTCGTGATGGACGAGCAGGCAGCCGGCTACGAGCGCGACGGCCACGAGATCGTCACCTACAGCCGCGACTGGGCCGCCGACTACGCCGCCAGCCACTGGACCGCGCTGAAGCCACCGGAGGACGGCGGCTTCTTCGGCGCGTTCCCTGGCCGCGAATGGGCGTGCCGCACCGCTGAGGAACGCGGCTACTGGGGCGTCCTCCAGATGGACGACAACATTGACCGGATCAGCTGCTTCAACTCCCACGCGCCCGCCCGGCGGATCGTCATGGAGCGCGGCGGGCTGGGCATGTTCGCGGACCTGCTGGCCGCGGTCACCCTGTCAACCAACGGGTGGATGACCGGCGCGTTCCTCGCCTCGGTCAACCCGCATTACAAGCACTTCGTGGCGCGGCCAGGTTTCCCCTACTCGCTGTTCCTCGAGCGGGTTGGGGAGGGCCGGGAGTCGTGGGTCGGCCCGTTTGAGGACGACATCACGCACGCCTACCAGTACGCCTACAGCGGCACGTCCGCGACGGCGCTGATCGTGAACTCGCTGATCTACCAGAAGGAAGCGAAGTCCGCGACTGGGATGCGAGCTCATTACAACCACGAGCGCGCGGTCGCGTTGCAGCGCATGTTCCCGGAGACGGCGCAGATCACGGTGCTGAGCCGGAAGTCGAACGGCAAGGGCGAGCCGCGGGTGTTCCACAAGATGGCACCCGAGGCGCTGCGCACTCGGACGCCGCTGGTCATCACTGACCCGGTGCTGTTCGCGGAGACGAAGGCGTACATCAGCGACCTGGCTGCGCAGTGGTACGACGAGGTCATCAAGGGCGTGCGCACCAGGGTCGAGGCGCGGGCTGCTCGGGCGCGGGCCCGGAACTGAGCGAGGCCCCCGGCCTTGCGGCCGGGAGCCTCGTCGGTTAGCTGGCCTGTTACAGGTCGAGGATTACTGCGTCCGGCCCGATGTCGCGGGCGATGCTCCGGGCCTCGCGGTCGGAGTAGGCGAGCTCGAAGTCCCATCCGCCCTTGGCGTCGTCGCTGGGGTAGAAGACGGCTTGTGTGGCGAGTGACTTGGCGGTGGCGTCCTGGACTTCGCCGTACATGGCGTCGCTGACGAGGAACGAGCCGTCCTCGGTCTCCGGCCTGGTGATGGTGGCTGCGGTCATCTGGCGTCGCTCCTTAACGTGATCCTGTTTACAGGTACAACGTTATAGCGATAGTCAGCCAATGACCAGTCGGATACACAAGGTTTCCGGTCGTTTCCGCAGGTCAGCCCAGGCAAGCCAAAGGGCGGGTCGTTACCAGCCCGCCCCTCCGCTACCTGCTAGCCCGCTACGACGTAGCAGCATCCTTCAGGCGGCCGGCCACCACCCGCACCCGGGCCAGGCCGCGCCGCGTGCCACGCACGGATCTCGGCCTCCCGCGACGGGTGCCAGCCCAGGTTCGGCCGGGTCACGCCCAACACGATGTCCGGCGCGGGGAACGTCGGCGCCTTCGCAATCTCGGCCGCGGTGCGGTCCTTGTGGTACCGCTGCAACCACGTGCTGACCGTCGCACCGGAGACGCCGAACAGGTCGCCGATGTCAGCAGGTCCCCAGTACAGGGTCGGCTCCCCAGGCATCGGCTCCTCCGCGTACATCTTGGCAACGATCCCGCTGCACAATCGGTGTCAGTCATCGTCTCATCCTTCCGCTGCGTGGTGCGGCGGCGTTGGGAATCTGCCCAGCGCGCGCTGCTGCAGTTGTTACTGGTCCGCACTGGCCTAGGACCGGCCCGTCGATCCGCACCGTCGCCGATCGCCGAGTAGGTGCAGCTTCCGCCTTGTCAGCCTACAACTGACGCCGTAAGCTCCAGACTGACAAGTGGCGATGAACGGGTGGGGATCTATGACTAAGCAGTCGGCGATCGTTCTCGTGTGCTCCTTCTGCCTGAAGCCGGACTCGGAGGTCGCGACCCTGATAGCAGGACCGGGCGTGTGTATATGCGACGAATGCGTGACGCTGTGCCAGAAGGTGATGGAAACGAAAGCGGAGTCGGTCCGTCTGCTTGCTCCGTGGGAGCGGATTGGCAACGTTGACGTCGTCCTGACGAACCTTCCCGAATCGCCGCGGCGGGTGCGCAGGTCGAGATGACGCTGACCGAGTGGGTGCGCCGGGGCCGGATCTCGGAGCGACCTGGGAGCGCATCGGGGACGCTCTCGGAATGACTCGGCAGTCGGCCTGGAAGCGCTTTTCCGGTGAAGAGTGAGGCAGTGCGGATCAGATTCGCCGAGCCAGGTCCTAGCTGAACGCGGGCCGAGTGAGTGAATGCCGAAGGACCTGTGATGGGCGTCGAGGAGCAGGCAGCGGCGACGGTCCAGTCGGCCGCAGCCGATGCAGATCACGGCGGGCTGACAGAGATAGCGTCGCCGGGCATCTGGCAGTCCAGGAACTGGCGGCTGTTCTGGGCTGGGAGCGGTGTCTCGGTCATGGGCGACTTCGTCCTCAATGTCACCGTGATGCTGTGGGTCGTCAAGGTCATTGCTGTCAATCAGACATGGGCGCCAGCGGCAGCATCGGGCGTGCTTATCGCCGCGGCAGTCCCGGCTGTGGCGATCGGGCCGTTCTGCGGCGTGTTCATCGACCGGTGGAACCGAAGGCGGACGATGCTGGCTGCCGACGCAGCCCGGACGCTTGTCCTGATCGCAGCCCTAGTGCCGCTGGCGTTCCTCTGTCGCTGGCCAGGTGCCGCGGACAGGCCAGCTCGGCCTTGTCTACGTGCTCGTTGCAGCCGCAGCGTGCTTCAGCCAGTTCTTCGGCCCGTCACGATTCGCGATGCTCGGCGCGATCGTGCGCAAGGCCGATCTGCCGAAGGCCAGCGGGTTCCTGCAGTCAACGTCCTACACTGCCGCCATCATCGGGCCGCCGCTGGCTGCTCCGCTGTTCGTCGTTGCAGGCCCGCAGTGGGCGCTGATCATCGACGCGCTGTCGTTCGCCGTCTCCTCACCACCATCTGGCTGATGCGCGACACCGCCACTCCGGCGGCTACGGCGAGTGAAACGCCAGCCGGGCGCGCAGGCTACTGGCGCGAGTTCGGAGCCGGACTCAGATTCTTCGCCACCAGCCCTGTTTTGCTCGCCGTGGCTATCGGAATATTCGTAGCGCTGCTCGGCTCGGGAGCGCTCAATACGCTCGACTCCTTTCTTCATTCAGGCTAACTTGCATGCAAGCGCGAGCCTCTACGGGACTATCGGGATGCATGGGCATCGGCGGCGTCCTCGGCGCGCTCGCGAGCGGCCGGATCGCCGCCAGACTCGGTGCAGGCAGAGTCTTCTGGTCAGGACTGGTCCTAGCCGGAATCGCGATCATCGGCTACTCACGCATGTCAGATCTTCCCGGCCGCGCTAGCGCTCCTCATCGCTGGTGGCGTGGCACTCGGAGCGGTCAATGCGGCCATCCCGCCCCTGATGCTCGGCGCCACCCCACAGCACATGATCGGACGCGTCGAATCTGCGATGAATCCGCTATTGTCGCTGGCCGGAATCTCGTCCATGGGCGCGGCCGGGATCCTGACAAGCACCGCGTTGCGGGGCTTCCACGCAACGGTCGCCGGAATCAGCTTCGGCCCCTACGACACCGTGTTCGCTGTGGCAGGCCTGCTCTTCATGACATCCGGATTCGCCTCAATCGCGCCCTTGCGACAGCACCAGCCGGCGCAGTACACAACCGCCGCCACATAGCGCCCATGCGCCCGCGCCCGGACCTGGCCATCCTTCCGATCGGTGCACCTGAACCGAAGCCAGCTGGAGCGCTCCTCCCATACACCGGGCCGGCACGAGCGTGACTGACGCTTTCCTTGGCACTCTGTCGGTACTTAAGAAGCGAGCCGTACGGCAACGCGTCCCGGTTCTTCGCGCTCCAGCTCGCGGACAGCGCGCGATGACCTGCCCGGATTTGAAGCAGCGGATCAGAGTGCGTGCGGGTCTTTTTCGGCAATGAGCCCGATGTTTCGCGGCAACGCCACGCCTCCGGCTGAGAACTCCCGCACGGTACGGATGTGCAGTCCCGAGTCTGCTATCGCGCTGAGAAAGCTGGCGAGTGTCTTGTGATGGAAGCCGACCCGTGGTCCGACGCCGGTGCCGTCTCCCGAAGCGCGGCTGGCCCAGCCGGTGCTTCCGTATCCCGGCGAGAAGTGGAGCTGTTGCTCCACGGTTTCGGTTGTCCGGTTAACAAACGGGCCGATGAAGCATGGATGCAGGCCAGCGTAGATGAAACGGCCCCACGGGCGAAGGCACCGGGCAACCTGGCGGGCTACCTCCGTCGAAGTCTTCCAGGTCGGTGTGGAAGAACATGCCGACGATCACGGCTACGGACTCGTCGCGCATCGGCAGGTTGCAGGCATCTGCCTTCGCAACGTTGGCCATCCTGAGGCGGGCGAAGCGGAGCTGGTCCGCTGAGATGTCGAAGCCGACCGCCCGGTCGCCGGCATCTGCGATCGGCTGGAGGCACAGGCCGGTGCCGCAGGCAAGGTCGATACAAACCTCGCCGTCACCGATGCTCAGAGCTTGCTTGAGGAAAGCCAGCTCTTCCCCGGGTGGATGGAAGGCCGAGAATGTCTCGTCATACCACTCGGCATGGCCGTCGTAGCGCGCGGCCAGGGGGTTCATAGCGACAAGCTATCCCGGCTCCCAGCCACCTGCCGCCACGGCTTGCCGTGATCTCAGTAGCCGGCATCCGGCACCATCTCCGGTCGGCCCGCGTTGGAGTTTCGTCGATGTTGCCAAGCTGAGTCGCGGGCAGCAAGCCAGGTACTGAAGGCCAGGAGCACAACCTTGAACTCAGGCATCGCCATCAGAGAAGCAAGAGCCGGAGACGGCGCAGGCTGCGCCCGCGCATGGTCGGACGCAGGCCGCTACATCACCACGATTGACCCCGCGATCGGTCAGATTCCAGAACCAGCCGGGCTGGTGGAGTGGTTCGAAGCGGCCTGCGCCGGTGCGCGTGCTCCTGGGGAGCTGTGGCTGGTCGCCGAGCGCGACGGCGAGATTGCGGGGTTCGTCCAGGCTGTCGTTGAGCCGGCCGCTGCGAATCTGCATTGGCAACTGCAGCGCGACCTGGCATCGACCCGGCTCATCATCGAGGCCCTGGCTGTCGTCGAAGAGCACCGCCGAGGCGGAGTTGGCACCGAGCTGATGAATGCCATGGAGGATGCGGGCCGGAGCCGAGGCGCAGCGGTCGCGACCTGGATACTAACCTCCGTAGTTTCCTGTCCGTGCCGTTCTACGAGGACCGCATGGGGTACAAGCGCCCGGCAGTCATCTTTCGTAAGCAGCTATGAGGCGCTCCGTCCTCCGACGAAATGCGGGGATGATCAGCGCCGAGGCGGCCCGGCCTGCCCTCGACGGCCCGGCCGCAGCCGTCCAGCAGCCCCGGCATCTGAATTGACGTTCGGTATACATCGGGATTGACGCCCAACACCGACCCCTATCCGAGTACCGAGCGCTCTTCCTGGGGGCTGCAGGTCAGGCCAAGGCGCGGCGACCGTCATAGTCGATGTACGAGATCTCGGAAGTCGCCTCGTTGTCCCGCTCGCATCCGCGGCACTCCCAGCCGAACACGATCGCAGTGCACGACGGGTGGTCGCACGGCTGGCAGTGGCCGCGCGGGTCATCCGAGCTGGTGTGCGGGCAATTCCGGTAGTGCTCCATCTGCGCGCAGGCGGGGCCGCGGACGCAGGTGTGGTTGTCGGGCTTAGCGGCGCGGGCTGCCCTGCGGCCTGTGCTGGTCGCCGTCCTCCTGGCTACGCAGTGGCAGGGGATTGGACGGCCGATGGTGCGGTCGTGATAGCTGCCGCCTGGCAGGTTCTCGCACCGGCTGTCGTGGCGGGTGGCGTGCTGCGCGGTCACTGTGTGCTCCTGCGGGTGGTGGTTGCCGGGCTGGCGGTCTGGCTACTTGATGACGATGGCGGCCATGAACGCCGCGGCGTCGAAGGTGTCGAACTGCTCGGCGACGAGTGCGGCGAGCCGTTGCCGATGGCGCCGATTGCGGAGTCGTGCTGGCCGGTGGTGATGGTGAGGAAGTAGCCGCCGTCGCTGGCCTGAATGGTGGCGGTGCGGTGGCGGTCTTTCGGGTCCACTCGAAGTCGAGCACCTGGGTCCAGTTGTGGCCCTTGGCATCGGTCCTGGTCTCCATCACGCTCTCCTTAACGTTGTGCTGCTTACAGGTCAACGTTACCCTACGGGCCGCAACCCTGTACAGCCGAATACCCAAGAAATCGCGCGGTCCATGACGGAAACCGGCGACCTGCCAGCGCTGGACCTGTTGATGCCCGAGGTAAGGCACATGCAGCGGAGTCAGCCGGGCTCGAACCGCTGACCGCCTGCTCGCACCGTCCGGGCTGCGTCTTTGTTCTGTCCTCCGCGAGCAGCGGTGCGCGGTTGTGGCCTCCGCACATGAGAGGGTCCGTGGCTGCCGCGGCCTGCAGTCCCGGCCTCGCTGCGGCAGGCAGGTCGACGCACCGCTTTGCGGTATTACTGGTGGTTTTCCGCCGCTTGAGCAAGCTACTGTGGCGCGGGTGATCGAAGTGTCAGGCCTGGGCCGTGTCTTCCGCAGCCGTCACGGGCTGTGGCGGTTTGGCCGGTCCGAGACGGTCGCGGTCCGTGACGTGAGCTTCGGCATTGGGCGGGGCGAGTTGTTCGGCCTGCTAGGGCCGAACGGCGCGGGTAAGACGACGACTATCAGATGCTGGTGACGCTACTGCTCCCGACGACCGGCGGGGCGCGGGTGGCGGGATTTGACGTTGTTGCTGATCCCCGTGCGGTGCGGCAGCGGATCGGCTACTGTTCGGCGGTGACCGGGGCCTGTACGAGCGGCTGTCCGGCTATGACAACCTGCGGTACTTCGCGGAGCTGTACGGCGTGGACCGCGCCGCAGAAAGCCAGGATCGGGGAACTGCTCGGAAGTCGTCGGGCTGACCGGACGCGAGCGCGAGAAGGTCGAGTCGTACTCGCGGGGGATGCGGCAGCGTCTGCACATCGCCCGTGGTCTGCTGCATGACCCGCAGGTGCTGTTCCTGGATGAGCCGACGATCAGCATCGACCCGGTCGGGGCGAGGGAACTGCGGGCCGCCATCAGCGGGCTGCGCAGTACCGGCAAGACGATCCTGCTGACCACGCATTACATGAAGGAGGCCGACGAGCTGTGCGACCGGGTCGCGGTGATCCGCCGCGGTCGAGATCGTCACGGAGGGAACGCCGGCAAGCCTCAAGTTGCTCGGCCGGCAGCAGCGATCAGGTCCTGGAGGTCACGGTCGGGTCGCCGAGCGCTGACGTTGCTGACAGCGTCGGCGCAATCACGGGCGTGAGCTCGGCGTGGCTGCGAGGACAGAGCGGCTGTGCAGGTCGTGGTGGTGCGGATCGCGCCGGGCGCCGGACGTCATCGGCGAGGTGATCGCGGCGCTGCAGCATTCCCGGATCGAGCAGGTGACGACGCGGGAGGCCACGCTGGAGGACGCTTACGTTGAACTGGTGAGCCGGGAATGACGGGGCGGCGGCGGCTTCCGGTCCGGGCGGTGGCCGGGCTGCGGTGGTGTACGTGATCTGGCAGCTGCACGTGAAGTTGTATCTGGCCTCGCCGTTCGAGGGGTTCCTCGAATATTGTCTGGCCGCTGTTTTTCGCGGCGATGGCGTTCCTGATCGACGGCGCGAGCGGCAACGCCGGCGTGATGCGGTACACGCTGTTCGGCGTGGCCGCGATGGGGGTGTGGTCGTCGGTCGCGGTGACCGGGAGCATGATGCTGCAGAGCGCCCGCTGGAGCGGGATGCTGGAACTGATCGTGGCCGCGCCGAGATCATTCTCGCTGATCCTGACGTCGATGACGCTGGCGCTGGAGACCACCGCGGTGTTCAGCTTCGCGGCGACGCTGGTGATGGGCCGCTACCTGTTCGGCATCCCGGTCCGGATCGATGACCCCGCCCTGTTCACCGCCGCGGTGCTGCTGACCATGGTCGCGATGGGAATGTTCGGGTTCCTGCTGGCGGTGTCGGCGGTCCGGTACCGGTCAGCGTGGGTGATCGGCAACGTGCTGGAGTACCCGGGCTGGATCCTGTGCGGCTTCCTGGTCCCCCTGACGCTGCTGCCCGCTTGGGCGCGGCCGGTCTCCGACGTGCTGGCGCCCACCTGGGGAATCGAGGCCATGCGGGCAGCAGCGGGCGGCCAGTCGCCGTGGCGTGACCTGCTGATCTGCGCGGCCCTCGGCGCCGCCTACGTCGTGATCGGCGCCCTGGTGGCGCGGGCGATCGTCCGGTCCGCTCGGGTCCACGCAACCCTGGCGCTGAGCTAGCGGAAAGGAGCGCATGATGCGGTCGGTCAGACTGGCGGTTATCGGCGGGCTGCTGAGCTACCGCGGCCTGTTCGGCTGGCTCAGCCCCTGGGTCTTCATACCTAACCTGCTGGCCCGGCCGATCCTGCAGATCCTGCTGTTCGTCGAAATCGGCCGCCTCGCCAGCGTCGAGAACAGCCAGTTCTTCATCATCGGCAACGCAATCCAGTTCACCGCGGTCCCGTGCCTGTTCGGCATGGCCCTGACCGTGGCCGACGAGCGGTCGCAGAAGCTGCTGGGCATCACCATGTCCTCGCCCGCGCCGCGGCTGCCGCTGTTCCTCGGCCGGGCGCTGCCCGTCGCGGCCAGCGGCCTGGTCGTATCGGCGTTCAGCATCGCGGCCAGCATGCTCTTCCTGCACCTGTCGCTGCCCGTCGGCGCCATCCTGCCGCTGCTGCTGGTGATCCTCGTCGCCTGCCGCCTCCTGTACCGGCCTCGGCCTGATCAACGCGGCCATCGGCCTGCGGTACCGGGGCGCCATCGTCGTCGGCAACATCCTGGTCCTGATCCTGCTGCTGCTCAGCACCGCCGACGTCCCCGCCCGCGCCCTCCCGCACCCGCTCCGCGTCGCGTCCGGCCTCATCCCGCTCACCCACGCCATCAGGGCCGCCCGGCAGCTCGCCGCAGGCGCCACCCTCCAAGCCGTCTGGCCCGACATCGCCCGCGAAACCGTAATCGGCGCTGCCTACTTCCTTCTCGGCTTCCTCGTCCTGAACTACCTCGAGACCAGCAGCAGGCGCGCCGGCTCCCTCGAGCACGACTAGCCAGCAACCGCCGTCGGCCCGCCTGACTGAACCGCATGTAAGTGTTGAGTTGGCTGGCCTGGGGCTGGCCGGGCAGGGTTGGCGTCGTCTGTACGTTACCTATTCGCAGCAACCCTGACCACCCGACTACACAAAGTATGAGTCCACACGTCCACTGGACATGAACCCATAGACGCCAACCCGGAAGGAACCCGCAATGGCCCGCACCATCGCCGACCGCGAACGCGACTACAAAGCGGTCGACATGAGCAGGCGCGGCTTCACCTACCGGCAAATCGCAGCCGAACTCGGCTGGGCATCACCGCAATCGGTCACGCTCGCCATCCGCCGCGCGCTCAAAGAGATGAACAACATCGACGGCGACGAGCTCGTCAAGCTGATGCGCGACCGGCTGGACGACTACCGGCGCCAGGCGTGGCGGGTACTCGGCCCGCCAGCACTACGTGACCACTCCATCCGGGCGCGGTCGCCGGCATCCGGAGACCGGCACGCGCGCTGGTGGACGACGGCCCGGTGTTGCAGGCACTGGACCGGCTGCTGAAGTACGACATCGAGGAGCGGAAGATGCTCGGCGTCGATGCGCCGATCAAGCACCGGATCGACGTCATCACGGAGGACGCAGTTGACGCCGAGTGCCGCAAGCTTGAGCAGGAGATAGCTGAGCGTGAGCGTGCAGATTCAGGCGCCGCCTGAGAAGCTGCGGCGGCTCCGCGAGCTCCAGGCCCGTAAGGCGGAACTGGACCGGCAGCAGGAAGTCAGGGCGATCCGGCGGTGGGACACACCGGGCGAGCTCGCGCTAGCGCTGGACCCGGCGACGGTGCAGACCCCGGCGCTGGACCTGATCGACGACGCGCTCGTGCTGGGCGTACAACACGCCGGCGCGCGGCTGATCATCTCCATCGCCGCCGCAGGAAGGCAAAGTCGAGCGGGTCACCAAGACGGGGTCGCTGTGGGCGCTGACCCGCAACCCGGAGACGCGGATCGGCATCGCGTCCTATGCCCAGTCGCTGGCTGAGGGGTTCGGCCGCGAGATCCGCAACTCGATCACCACCTTCAACGGCGACGAGGGCACGCTCGACCTCGGCCTGCGGATCGCCCCGGACTACGGCTCCGCGCGACGGTGGCAGCTCGACGGCCACCGCGGCGGCGTCGTCTGCGTCGGTATCGGCTCCGGTCTGACCGGCCGGCCGCTCGACGCGCTGGTGCATCGACGACCCGTTCGCCGACACGGAGCAGGCCGAGTCGCAGTACTACCGCGAGCGGGTGTGGGGCTGGTGGCAGTCGGTCGGCGCGCCGCGTCTCGCGCCCGGCGCCCCGGTGATCGTGATCCTGACCCGGTGGCATGAGGACGACCTCGCCGGCCGGCTCGTCGCAGCTGAGGACGGCCACAGGTGGCGGGTCATCAACATCCCCGCCCTCGCCGACCACGACCCGGCGAAGGGCCAGACCGACCCGCTCGGCCGCGAGCCCGGCGAATGGCTGGACTCGGCGCGCGGCAGCGCACCGCGGCCGAGTGGGAGCAGATCCGCATCCAGGCCGGGTCACGCGTGTTCGTCGCCCTGTACCAGGGCCGGCCGTCACCCGACCAGGGCAACGTGTGGCAGCGGCAGTGGTGGCGCCGCTACCGCGACGCCGCTGTGGTCGCAGCACCCCGACAGTCCCCGGCGCCTACCTGGTGCACGAGATGCGACGAGATGGTCATGTCGTGGGACATGGCCTTCAAGGACACCAAGTCGTCCGACTTCGTGGTCGGCCAGGTGTGGGCGCGCCGCGGCGCGGACGTGCTACCTGCTCGACCAGGTGCACAAGCGGCTGTCGCTTCACGGACACACTCGATCGCGTTCACCGCGCATGGTGCGCGCAAGTGGCCGCAGGCGACGCGGAAGCTGGTCGAGGACAAGGCCAACGGCACCGCGGTCATCTCGACGCTCAAGTCGAAGATCCCCGGCATCGTCGCCGATCAACCCGACCGACTCCAAGTACGGCCGGGCCACAGCGGTCGCCCCGTTCATCGAGGCCGGCAACGTGTTCCTGCCCGCTGCGGAGATCGCCCTGTTCGACCCCGAGGGGCTGATCGATGAGGCCGCCGGGCTTCCCCAACGCCGCCCACGACGACCAGGTGGACGCCACCAGCCAGGCACTAGCGGAGCTGCTCTTGGACGGCAAGGGCGCGCGGCGTGGATCGCGTGGGCGCGAGCGCAAGGCCGAGAGTCGCCGCCGCGGCGTGGCAGTCGGACCCGACCGGCCAGCCGAGGGAAGATCACGCTGGCCCGCGCCCTCGACGCTGCGGCCGCCGGGCTGCCGCGAGCTCGACGCCCTCACCGCGTCACCGTCATCGACCCGCCCGCCAAGCAGGTCACAGAACTGGAGCAGCCCCTTGACCCGGCCGCCGCCCGCAAGCAAGCACGCGACGTCGCCTCCAGCGGCAGCGCGCCAACTGGTGAGGGGAGCGCGACATGGGCGTCCGCAGCTGCATAGCTGATGCTGCCCGTCCGGGTCGCCAAGACATTCGGCGACAGCGTTCCCGCAGAGTTCCTGGCCGGCGAGCAGGACTCGCAGATGACGCCGGCGTCGCCGTTCTCGCCCGGCACGCCGATCGGCCCGTACGACGGCTACGACCGGACGCCGCGGTCGCGGGATTTCGTCACCGGCTACAACATCGCCACCCGGCCCCGCACCCACGAGCGGGTTTCCTTCGACACGCTCGCGGGCTGATCGAGGCGTACGACGTCGCCCAGATCTGCATCTGGCACCGCATCGACTCCATCCGGTCCCTCGACTGGAAGCTGGTCGCCGAGGACGGGTACAACGGCGACGTCGCCGACGCCATCGCCGTCGGCATGGCGGCGCTCGAAGAAGCCTGACCGGGAGAACAGGTTCGAAGCGTGGCTCGCGAAGTGGCTGTACGGCGTCCTCGCCTACGACGCTGCGCCGCTCGCCGGATGCGGAACCGGGGTGGCCAGTGCATCGGCCTCCGCCGGTGGACGGCACGACCATCGCGCCGCTGCTCGACTACTGGGGCAATCCGCCGGGCCGATGCCGGGCGACCGCCGAGCCCGAGGCTTACGTCCAGTACGTCAACGGCTTGCCGTGGAACTGGCTCACCCGCTCGGACATGGTCTACGAGCCGTTCCGGCCGATCCCGAGGTCGATCTACGGCCGGGCGCCGCTTGAGTCGATCATCCTCAACGCCAACACGGACATCCGGTTTCAGCTGTATTTCCTGCAGCGGTTCACCGAGGGCAACATCCCCGACGCCTTCGCGTCGGCGCCGGAGAGCGTGGTCGCCCGACCAGATCGAGCAGTTCCAGGACTACTGGGACGGCTTCATGTACGGCGACCAGTCCCGCAAGCACCAGGTCCGCTGGATACCTGGCGGCAGCAAGATCGAATGGTCGAACGAGAAGGACTTCTCGGACGTCTTCGCCTGTTCCTGATGCGGAAGACGACCGCCGCCTACCACGTGGTCCCGTCGGACCTGGGCTTCACGGAGGACGTCAACCGGTCGTCCGGCGAGTCACAGGCCGACGTGCAGCACCGGGTCGGTGACCTGCCCCTCATCCGCTACATCCAGGGCATCATCACCAGCTTCCTCAGGACGACCTGCACCTGCCGATCAAGCACACGTTCGACCTCGGCGAAGAGCAGGACGACCGGCTCAACCAGGCGCAGGCCGACGACATCTACGTCAAGAACGGCACCATCTCGCCGTCCGACCTGCGGCAGCAGCGGTTCGGGCTCGAGGAGCCGGAGGGCCGCCCCGTGCCGCGGTACATCTTCACCGAGCGGTCGGGCCCGATCCCGCTGTCGGCGCTGTCGCGGTGCGCGGGGACGATCGACCCGGAGACCGCGGCACCGGACCCTGGCGTGCCACTGCCCGAGAAGGCGTTCACCGAAGTGCAGGGCGTCCTGTCGGTGCCGCCACTGCTGGACGACCCGCTGGCCGAGCAGGAGTTCGGCCCATCGGCGCTGCCGCCTGCGCCGCCGCAGGCGCAGGCCGGCCGGAAGCACCGACCCGGCGTGCCTAGGTCAGCAAGGAAGCAGCCGCGACGGCGGGCATCACGACCGGGACGGGGATCGTCGGCTACGACGGACCCGGCGAGGACGACGACGACCAGACGGTCACGGCGCACCGGTACGTCACCGAGCGGACGAAGCACGGGCCGCATGACGCCAGCGGCGGTGGCCAAGGCGGAGCTCGCCGCGTTCCGCCGCTTCTCGCGGGCCGCGCGCAAGGCGGGTGACTGGCGTGACTTCACTTTCGAGACGGTCGACCCGATCACGGCGCACCGGCTGAACGACGCTGGCCGGCTCGCTGTCCGCAAGGACGTCGGTGAGGTCGCCGTCGCCGGGCTGGCCGTGCAGGCGGCCGACACCGGCCGGGTGCTCATGCTCCAGCGTGCGCTCGACGCCTGACGACCCGGCCGCAGGAACGTGGGAGTTTCCCGGCGGGCACATCGAGCAGGGCGAGACACCGATCCAGGGCGCGTGGCGCGAGTGGGCCGAGGAAACCGGCTGCATACCGCCCACCCGGCGTGCGGACGGCGACTGGGCGACGCCAGCGGCATCTACCAGGGCATCGTGTGGACGGTCGCCGCCGAGGCGTCCGTGCCGGTGCGCACGCGACACGCGGTCACCAACCCTGACGACCCGGACGGCGACCAGGTCGAAGCGATCGCCTGGTGGGACCCGACCCAGTTGGCGGGCAACCCGGCGGTGCGGCCTGAACTGCTGGCCAGCATCGACCTCGTGACGCAGGCACTCGGCCTCGCTGACGGCGCGGTGCCGTCGCAGGGTGACGAGTCCACCTGCCCGTGCGGCGTCTCGGTCGTTTGCGACGAGTCCAACGGCTGGCAGCACGGCGACGGATCGATCAGCCACGACGACGGCGAGTCCGTCAGCGACAAGATGGCGGCCGTGGCCAAGCAGCAGGGCGAGCCTTGCGTCTGCTGCTCGGCGCGTGGCGAGCACCCGACCGGACATGAGTGCTACCGCTGCGACGCGGGCGGCTATGTCGCTGGCCAGGAAGTCCGCTCACCCTTGTGCGCTGAAGTGTTCCGCGACCCGGCGCTGCACTCCCAGGGCTGCCGAGCTGCGGACAGCCGCCCTTCCGGCAGCGACGACATCGCCAAGGCAGGCGATGCCGACCCAAAAGGCGGGACGTGGCCAGGGTGGGCGCTAAGCGACCAGGCAATCGACTGGTGGGCACCGCGCGTCAGCGCGGCCGTCACCGCAGCGGTTCCTAGCTCCCGCAGGAAGCGGCTCGCCGCCGCCTACATGGCGGCCTACCCGCCAGCGGACAACACCCAGGAGCGGAAGCGTGACCGCAACGCTGCCGCCGCGGCGTGGCTCATCAGCCAGGGCGTCGACCTGACCGCGGCCATGCTCGCGCTCGTCATCGGCATCATCACGGACGGGTACCTGATCGGCCTCGCCTCCGCGATCGCCGTCGCTACGGGCCAGCCGCTCGACGTCGGCGGGTGGAAGCCTGGTGACACCGACGCTGCGGCCAGCCTGATCGACGGGCTCGGCGCTGGCGTGTCCCTCGCCGCGGTCCTCGCCACCAAGGATGTCGTGGCGGGCCGGATGGGCGGCACGGTCCTGGGTGCGCTCGCGCGGGCGCTCACCGACTCCGACGACGCCGCCAGCGCGACGGAGGCCCTCGCAGCGGTCGTCAACGACGAGGACCTGGCAGCCAACACGGTCGTGCACGAGGTCGCCACCGCATCAGCCACCGCCGCCGACGACAGCTACGACGAGCAGGGCATCGACCTGATCGACATCCTGAACGGCCCGAACCCTTGCCCGACGTGCCTGGAGCTCGCGGCCAGCAACCCGCACCAGCCGGGCCTCGTGCCAGTGCACCCGAACTGCCAGTGCGCCGAGGTTCCGCACGGCTCGCACTGGCTGGCCAGGACAGCCACCGCCCGCTAGCCCGATCCGAGGGAGGGTCCGCCGATGTGCCTTGACTGCGGCTGCGTGCTCAACGGGACTGGGACGCCGAACGACGACCACGGCGACCCGTTCCACATCACGCTTGACGAGCTCGCCGCCGCGGCGGCGGCCGATCAGGTGAGCATCGTCCAGGCGGCAGCGAACATGCTCGCCACTGCGCAGCTCGTCCAGACCGATGCGCTGCCGGACGAGGACGTCGCCAAGGCCACCGAGCCGCAGCGGTACGTCCTCGGCGTCGCCTACCAGGCTGGCAAGGACCCGAGGATCGCTAAGGGTCAGGACGGTGGCCGGGACTACTTCACTGAAGCCGAGCTGGAGAAGGCCGCGTGGTCGTTCCTCCAGGCCGGCCCGCAGGTCGGCATGTTCCACGTCGACGGGACCGAAGGCGAAAAGCAGCGACCGTCGTTGAGAGCTATATCTACCGAGGACCCGAGCTTGGGTCCTTGCTGATGACCTGATCGTCGCAAAGGGCGACTGGCTGATCGGAGCGATCCTCAACGAGCCTGCCTGGCGGCTCTACAAGGCTGGGAAGATCAACGGCTGGTCCCCGCAGGGAACCGCTATGCGGCGCCGACAGCGACGCTCGGCTGCGGCGTAACCGGGCGACTACTGATCGCTGCGTTCGTCGTCTTGCTGTCGGCGCTCGCCGCGGTGCTGTGGTTCGCCGACATCATGATGGCCGTAAAGCCGTGACGACCGGCGGCCTGTCCGGTGTCTGACTCCAGGTAATCGACCGCGCTGAGAAGACACCGCGATCGGTGGAGCTCATCGTCGAAGGGCACCGGGACTGCGGCGCGCCAGGGATGCCGTGCCCGGCGTGCTGCTCGCCGATCCCGGAGGACGGCACCCACTCGATTGCGGAGGCGTTCACGCCGGACTGGCAGCGTGCGCCACACGGTTAACGGATCAGCAGCTAGATTCCGTTGCTAGATTCCGTAGCTTGATTCTGTTGCGAGTTCCCGGTGAGCTTCCCTGCGAGAGTTCCGTGGCTTATTTTCAATGAGCTAATTTCCTACGTGATTCCCTGTGGGAGCTAGAGTTGCTGTTGTAGTTTCACGTAGAACGGGTGTGCCAGGCCTCCCACGCCACTTCACCCGCCAAGGATCCAGGGGCGGGAGGCCGGCCGTCCAACGGCCCTTTACAGCCTGCGTGCCAGGTCAGCGAGCCACAACAGCTCGCCGATGACCTGGATGATCCGCAGTGCGGTCAGGTACCAAGTCGGACGAGGATCAGGCTTCTCTTGCTTAGCCATGACCCGTCCTCCTCCATCAACTCCCGCACGGCGGGGTGCCGTGCGGCCCGGCCTTCGGGAGCCGGACGTCGCGGTGCCGGAGGCCGAGGGCTAGTTGATGGTGAATCGGGATCAGTGACTACCTGATCGCTGATGCCACATTACTGGTGGAGTTCACGGTGCGTTCGCGAAACCCTGATGGGTGCATGCCACATAGCAACGGGATCAGAGCTTCCCGGAACGACCGTCGTAGCGAGTGGTAACATCCGCCCGCCGCCTGACCTGCGCGCAAGCCCCGACTTCGACGCAATAGCCCGCCGTGAAGCTACCCGGCGCGAAGCCAATACTTATCCACCAAGGTTTCCACAGGTCGCCGTCCACCCGGTCGTGAGGAATTGGGTTCGCCGAGCGGTGACGTTGCATTGGCTACGCGCTGACTGCAAGAAGACAGGGATTGTACGCAGCCCACCTGCCGCGCACGTTTTCCGCTTCGGCGAAGTCAGCAGCCTGCGTGACGACGTGGTCCACATGAAGCGGCTCGACGGGTAAGCGATCGCTGCGGGCGTACTGGATCCGGCAGAGGTCGCCGTCCTTTCGCCGCGAAGCGGGTCGGTCTAGACCAGTTCGTCGGGGTGACTTGTAGCCGGACGAATGAACGGGGTAGTGGTCGGGCACCCTCGGGGCGAGGCTGCCGGGCCGTCGAGCCGGAACGAGCACTGCCCGCGTCTGAAGTGAGTCGTCCGGACCGTGGTCGTACCACGGGAACCCGCGACAAACAGGCGGCCGGTGCAGCGTAGGCGCGGCAGCGTCATGTGATCCCGGTCGTAGTGCGCGCACGCCAGCAGGACGTCACCATCCCGCACGCCGACCGGGCGGCAGTGCGCGGCGAGGAACACGCAGTCAGCCCCGTACGCGGCCGACGCTCATGTCCACGTCGATCTGCTCGGGCTCGTACCGGCGCGCGAACGCGATGGCCGAGTCCGCACAGCGAAGTCGATCTTCACCGGGTCGCAGAGCTGCCCACCGGGCACAGCCGAGCACATCCCTCGACAATCAGGTTTGACGTGCACCATCGCGCCGCTGCCAGATGGAGCACTTCTGGCCTGGCACCACGTTCCGGACCGGTCTTCCCCATCTGTCCGTGCGGCCATCGGCAGAACCATGTCGTAGGCGAGGGCGCCCGGCGCCCGTCGAGACCGCAGCCGCCGCGCGACTCGACTGGCGGCGCGCCGACATCGTCGGCTATCTCGGACCGCCGGTCCGCCATGCCAGGTACTGAGCCGCGTGATGTGCCGCTGCTCGCTCACCCGACCCAAATAGCCCCACGGGCGGCACCGTGACGCGTAAACCCGCAGGCCGCCACGAGCAGATGACTGAGCTCGTTGAGGCAAACTTCCCCCGCGTCGACCTCGTGGGCAAGGCCGCCAACGGCGTCCCCGCTTCCTGATCGCCAAGCAGGAGCCGCGGCGACGGGCCTGCTCGACCCTGGGTTCGTGCGGGACCTGATCAGCAAGTCGAGCCGGACATCGGCAGGCAGGAGGACCGCGTGACGATGACGGGAAGCCCGGCAGCGATCGCCAGGATGATCAGCGACGCCGCGCAGGCCTACGTGGCTAAGGCTGACACCAGCGAGGACGCCGAGATCGCCAAGGCGCTGGCCGAGTACGAGCAGATCATCAAGGCCAAGTACAACGCCGAGGACAAGCGCAAGATGGCCGCCAACGGCGAGGCCATGAAGGACGAGTCCTACCCGATCAAGGACGCCGAGGACCTGGAGCACGCCATCCCTCGGTAGCCCGCACGGGAGGCACCGTGACGAACGTAAACAGCCAGGCCGCCGACGACGAGATGACCGAGCTCGTCGACGCGAACTTCCCCCGCGTCGACCTGGTCGGTAAGGCCGCCAACGGCATCCCCCGCTTCCTGATCGCCAAGCAGGACGCTGCGGCGACCGGCCTGCTCGATCCGGGGTTCGTGCGGGACCTGATCAGCAAGTCGGAGCCAGGCACCGGCAGTGAGGAGATGCGTCACCATGACGGGAAGCCCGGCCGCAATCGCGGCAATGATTCACGAGGCCGCGCAGGCAGTCGTGGCAAAGGCCGACAACGCCTCTGTCGATGCAGACGAGGCTGCCGAGATCGCCAAGGCGATGGCCGAGTACGAGCAGATCATCAAGGCCAAGTACAGCGCCGACGAGATCAGGTCGATGGGCGGCAACGGGCAGGCATACCGCAACCCGGACGGCCACTACAGCTACCCCATCAAGGACGAAGCCGACCTCGACCACGCGATCAGGGCGGTCGGTCGCGGGGGCGCCGACCACGACGCCATCCGCCGGCACGTCATCGTCGCGCGCCAAGTCGCTCGGCAAGTCCTCGATGATCCCCGACAACTGGGCTAGCGACGGCAGCCTCAAGCAGAAGGTAGGCAAGGGCATGGATGACATGGGTCCCGAGCTCGACGACAGCAGTGACGGCATGGACCCGACCATCGCGCTCGCCGCACCCGACGAGGACATGCCTGGCGACCCGACCGAGCCTGGCTCCCCGGCGTGGGAGTCCATCGACGCCGCCACCGCGCAGAAGTGGACGGCGATCGCCGTGCGGCTGAAGAACGCGCTCAGCATCATGGCCGACCGGGAGATGCTCGAAGCCGTCACGGCCGACCCTGACGACGCCGACTCGGCGTTCGACTTGCAGGACGCCATGTGCGCCGTCGACTTCGTGATCGACACGCTGGCCGGGTTCGCTGTCGGCGAGCAGGCCGAGGCGGAACTCGGCGGCGAGGCGATGGAGGCGATCGGCAAGGCGATGAGCGGGTTCGACGCCGCCCCGCTCGACGTGATCGAGGGCCTGACCGCGGTCGCCAAGTCGGGCCGCGTCCTGTCGTCAGCGAACGAGCAGGAGATCCGCACCGCCGCGGCGACCCTCAACAAGGTGCTGGCCACCTTGCCCGCCGCACCCATGACCGACGACAGCGGCCACCCGGTCGCCAAGAAGGAGAGCAGACATGCCCCAGGACGACACCACCGCCGCTGCCGTGATCGAGAAGGCCGAGACGTCGGACGCGCAGGCAGCCGCGTCTGGCCAGGTCGACGCTGGCGGCACGACCGGCACGGGCACGCCCGAGCTCGCCGCGCCCGAGGTTCCGGCCGGCCGCGAGGTCGCGAAGGCCGCCAAGACCCCGCAGGTCGCCGTCTACGACGCCAGCGGCAAGCTCGTCGGCATCGTGGACGCGGCCGAGATCACGCCGATTCAGGGCGCTGACGCACCAGCCGAGCCCGCCGACGAGCCAGCCGCAGACGGCGACGGCGGACGGCGACGGGGGCGAGCCGCAGCCCGGTCCCGCGGCTGCCGCAGCCGAGGACATGGAGCCCGCGCCGCCTGCCGAGGTCGGCACACCGGCCGACGACGTGGCCAAGACGGCCACCACAGACTCCGACGACGTGGCCAAGGCCGCGGTCGCCGAAGACACAATCACCATCAGCCGCGAGGTGCTCAAGGGCCTCGTCGCCGAGGGGGTCACAGCAGCACTCGCCGCTATCCCGGCTATGGACGTCGCCAAGCAGGCCGATGTCGCCGGGATGAGCGCGCAGGTCGAGTTGCTGAAGGGCCGACTCGCGACGGTGGAAGCACACCCCGCCATGCCGAAGGTGTTCGTCAACGGACAGGTCCCGCCCGCGCACACGATGCGCGGACAGGACCAGGGCGCACCGCCAGTGGACGTGGCGAAGGCGCTGGAGCGGAAGCAGAGCCCTCTACGGCGCTGCCGACGCACCCGAGCAGAACAGGCTCGCCACAGGAGATGCAGAGCGACGCCATCGCCGCCCTGTCGGCCATCCACCGCCGCTAGCCCGCTAGCACGCCGCCCGCAACCCAGCCTGAACCCGAGCCCCCGGACCCGCACTGGCCGGGGGCTTTCGCATGCCCAGGAGGCATCCCTTGAACGCAGCAGCACAGATCACCGAGGAGACCCTCGCGAGCATCACCAAGGCCCAGACCACGGGCATCCTCGAGTCCACCGGCTTCTACAGCTACGACCTGTCGGAGCTCGTCTCCCTGATCCCCGTCGTCACGCCGTTCCGCGACCTGGTGACCCGCAAGAAGAGCACGGACGGCAACCCGTACGCCGTGTGGCGCGCGATCATGAACCTCAACAGCTCGCAGCCGGACCCGTCGATGGGCTTCGACTACGCCGCCAACGAGGTCGTGTTCAGCGAGCAGGACTTCCAGGCGCGGTACAAGCCGACCGGCTACGCGGGCCTGGTGACCCAGGACGCCTTCGACCTGGCCACCGGCTACGCCGACCCGTACGCCGTCGCCACCTTCCAGACCCTCAACCAGGTGCTGATCGGTGACGACCGCAAGCTGATGGGCGCCCAGTCGTTCGCGCTCGCCACCACGGCGGCGCCGATCCTGACCCAGCACGCCACGGGCGGCTCCATCGGCGCCGTGTCGCTGTACATCGCAGCGGCCGCGCGGACCGGCTCCGGGTACTACTACGGGTCGGGCAACAGCCAGGCCACGTCCAGCGCCGTGTCGACGTTCGGCTCGGGCTCCACGAACTCGGTCACCGCGGTCGTCGCCGCCCTGCGCGGCGCGGTCTGCTACGACTGGTTCTACTCGGCCAACGGGTCGACCTGGTACTACTACACGACCACGACCACCAACACGGTCACGATCACCCAGACGATCAGCAGCAACCAGGCGCTGCCGACCGGCCTGCCCGGACCTGTCCACGTCGTGGAAGGGCACCGCGAACGCGGTCCCGACCGTAGCACGACGCGCCGACAACGGCTCGGCGAACGCCAACGACTTCGACGGCTTCCTGGCCTCCCTGACCGGCGACTACAACGGCTCCGGGCAGTGGGTCCAGCCCGGCACCGGCACCGCCAACCCGTCCGTGTGGCAACTCGCTCAACGGCGCCGCGCTGACCCTCACGGGCGGCACGATCACCGAGATCGAGCAGTACCTGTTCCTGACCCTGTGGAACCAGGTGAAGTGCTCCCCGACCGCGCTGATGATGAACGCGGCGCAGGCCCAGGAGATCGCCAACCTGATCCTCGGCGTCGAACAGCTCGACGACCTTCCTGAACACCGACGCCTCGGGCCGTATCGCGGTCGTGGCCGGTGGGCGGGTCGGCGAGATCGTCAACGCGCCCGCTGGCGGCGTGACGGTGCCGATCGAGGTCCACGTCTCCCTGCCGCCGGGCACGATCATCGCCCGCACCGACCGGGTGCCGTTCCCGCAGGCCAACATCTCCAGCGTGCTGGAGCAGCGCTGCCTGCGTGACACCGCCCAGTTCGACTACGGCATCAACCGCGTCGCGAACACCGCCGGCGGCGGCCCCCGCAAGGAGTTTGAAATCAGGTCCGTGTCGGCGTTCGTCAACCGGGCGCCGGTCGCGATGGCGACCCTCTCCAACGTCGCCTAGCACGACCTGACCGGGCGGGCCTGCACGCCCACTGGTGCAGGTCCGCCCGGCAACCCCACCCAGCCCACACCCCGTCCAGGGAGAAGCAGTCATGCAGTTGTTCTCGCGTTACGGCGCCACGGCAGTCGACGACGCCACCCACGGCCACATCGAGGCCAACGAAGACGGCTCGTTCGACTTCCCCGACGAGCTCGGCCGTCAGCTGCACAGCTTCGCCGTCAACGGCAAGAAGCTGTGGGAGACCCACATCGAGCGGCAGCACCGGCAAATCGCGGAGGAAGTGGAGCGGCGGAAGGACCCCGCCACCCTGCTCGACGCGGTGAACAAGCTGGTCGAGGCCGCGCAGGCCGCGCCGGCGCCCGCTGCCGCCCCTGCGAAGGCACCGCGGTCCAGGAAGCCAGCAGCCGCCCCGCCGGCTGAATAGCCCGCCCCGCTCGTCCCCGACCTGATCCTGCCAACCGCCACACCGCAACGGAGGTGAGACGGTGCCAGTAGCCGGACCGGGCACGCCCTACATCACGCCCGACATCCTGAAGAACGCCTCGACCGGCATCGCGTGGGGCACCATCCCTCGCAAGAACGCTACCCCGGACGAGCAGCTAGCCGAGCAGCTGAACATCTGCTGGCGGGCCACCGGGGACGCCAACGGGATCTGTCACCAGGTGCTCCAGGCGACCGCCGATACGGAGCAGTTCGCCGGGCCGGGCACGACCCGCGTCAACACGCAGCGGAACGGCAACACCCTGATCACGGTGCGGCGGTGGCCTGTCTTGCAGGTCACCGCTGTCCAGGTGTCGCCGTCGAACTGCTGGCCGTGGTCGTGGCAGTCGGTCCCGGCCGGGAACTTCGCGCCCGCCTCACCGCCGCTCGGCATCTATGGCACGTCGGCGCCGTCGTCCGCGGGTGAGGGCAAGTCGCAGGTGCTGCTCGCGCCCGGCTGGGTGCTGCCCAACCTCGGCCGCGGCGGCTACCAGGTCCAGGTGTCGTACATCAACGGCTGGCCCCACGCCGGGACGACCGGCAACTCCCGCATCGGAGCGTCCGAGCTCGCCGTGGACGACTGCACCGGCTGGGCGCCGATCCTCGAGGGCGGCCAGGGCGCGACCGGGACGATCTACGACGGGCGCCGGCAGGAAACCATCACCTGCACCGCCGCGTCCGCGACGTCTGGGCCGGGGACGCTGACGCTCGCCTCGCCGCTGATCTTCCGCCACAGGCCAGGTGTCGTCGTCACGACCCTGCCGCCGCAGGTGCAGGAAGCCGTCATCCTGCTCGCCGTCGCCCAGGCAATGGAGCGGGGCGCGACCGCCACCACGCACATGCAGATGCCCGGCCAGATGGTGTCGAGCAGCGTCAGCGACCAGGAATCCGCCGAGAAGCGCGCCGCCGCCAAGCTGGCCGACTTCGCCCGGATCATCTAAGAGAGGGCTGGTCGTGAGCACCGTCGCCGTCATGTCGTACTGCAAGAGCGTCCTCGACGGCCTGGTGATCCCAGCCGGGGCGGGCACTGGCCCGCTCATCGCGTACATCGTGCCGCCTGACCCAGACGACAACCCGAACGGTCAGCCGTGCTGCTCGATCTGGGACACAGCCGGTGACGAGTCCAGGCTCGCCGCTTCGCGGCAGACCGTCGCCCTGGCCAACCCGTCGCCTGTCGTCATCGATCAGGCTGCGCCCGAGCCGGGCGCGGGCCGCAAGATTCAGTGGCACGAGCTGTCGTTCTACCTGTGGTACCCGATGGCCGACGAGGAAACGGCCGAGGACATCGCGTTCCCGGCCGTCATCGACGCCGTGATGACCGCGCTGCGCACCACACCCGACCCCGTGGTCCTCAAGGACCCGCTGACCGGCGCGATAAGTCAGCTTGCGGGCCTGGGCGAGAACATGCGCCGCCAGATGTCACCGCCGCTCGCGCTGTCGCCGCAGCGGTGGGAGAAGTTCGTCGGCCTGATCACATCGAAGGCGCTCGAAGAATTCGACGCCTGACCGACCACCCCGAGCAAGGAGCGCGTCATGCCGCGAGCCCCGAAGGCCGCACCCGAGAGCCGACTCGACACCGAGGCCGAGCCGCTGCCCGACCCGTCCGTCTGGGTGTTCACCCACTACGACACCCTGACCTACCCCGAGGCCCGCGACGCTGCTCGGCCGGCCCATCGGCATGGTCGAGCCGGGCGACGCCCGCGTCCTGACGGTCCCGCCTGACGAGAAGTGGCGGCTCGCCACCCAGGCCGAGACCGGCGCGTGGATCGAGCACTCCACCGACGTCGAGGGCCTGGCCCAGCTCGGCATCGAGCGCGCGGCCGCCAGCGACAGCACGCCGCCGAGCGGCAACAGCACTGGCGGCGGCGAGCCGGGCGACGACCCGGACGCCAGCTAGCCGACACCCACACTCCAGACCCAACACCACGGCAGGCGCGCCGCTGGTGTCCTTCAGCGCGCGTGAAAGGACCGGCTATGACAACCCTGACGGTGCCGAACCCTGTCTTCCCCGAGGCCGCCCGGATCCTCAACATCGGCCGCGAGGTCACTGCCCCTGGCACCCTCGCCACGGCGTTCTCGTCGATCCCGGTCGCGGACTTCCAGCCCGACCCGGACCTCAACTACTTCTTCGACAACGCCGTGCGTGGCTCCCTGACCGGCCCGTACGACGCTGAGGAAGGCCCGGCGTGGTCGCCGATCACGATCCCCGCGTCGCCGGTCTACGGCGACACGATCGGGCACATCCTGGCCAACCTGTTCGGCGAGTGGACCGACGCGGGCACCACGGCGGCACGACCTGGACCGCGACCGGTGGTGTCACTGCTGGCGCGTCCTCGATCACGGTCACCACGGGCACCATCGCCACGGCGGGCACCTACGTCCAGATCGGCACCGCGACCGGCACTGAGGTCTGCAAGGTCGGCACCGGCTCGACGTCGACCAGCATCGTCCTCGACCCGACCACGCCAACCAGGTTCGCGCACACCGGCTCGACCACGATCAACCTCGTCACCGGCCCGTACACCCACGTCTTCGCGACGATGAACCCCGGCTCACCCTCGGGCATCATCTCGGGTCAGGGTCCGACGCACACCATCCTCGACCGCAACCAGGCCGCAGGCAACGGCGGCTACTACGCCGACGCCTACCCGTACTGCTGCGTGCAGGAGATCACCCTGACCGGGATGCCGAACGGCTTCCTGACCTGGGAAGGCAAGCTCATCTCGTGGCCGCAGACCGCACCGGCCAGCGCGGTCGCCCCCGCCTTCGGGTCGGTCAAGGGCATCCCGGCGTGGAAGGGCATCTCCACCATCGGCGGCAGCGTCGCCAACAACATCGACCAGTGGAAGGTCACGCTCACCCGCGAGCTCAACCCGATCCCCGGCATCAACGGCCAGCAGGCGCCGCTGATCATCGCCCGCGGCAAGCTGACCGGCACCCACGACCTCGAGTTCGCGGCGATCAGCGACGAGTCGGCGCTGAACTACATGCTGCAGAACACGCAGCCGTCCCTGCTGTGGACGACCAGCAACGGCCTGACCGGCACCAACCTGGTTTCGTTCAGCGTCGCCGCGCAGCTTGGCGCCGCCACGAAGGCGCCGCTCAAGGTGGTCAAGACCCTGTTCGGCTACGACCTGTCGGGCACGCTCGTCGCCAACTCGACCAACGCTGGCCCGTCCGGAGGGTACGGCGTCGCCGCGATCACCCTCATCAACAACGTCCCGAACTACTAGGAGCAGGCACCCCGCCTGCCCTGGACCGATACGTCATGGAGGTAGCTGTGTCCCCGGCACCCAAGCTCAACCGCGTCACCGTTGGCGACCACTGGATCGACCTGCGCAGGGTCGAAGACCTCACCTGGGACGACGCCGAGGTCTGGAGCGCCGCCGTCGATGACGCCGTGGCCGAGGCGCGGAAGAAAGCATTCGACCCGGACACCGGGGCGCGGCTGATGAAGGTGTCCGCGGATGGCGTGTCGCAGGAGCCGGCGCCGATCGTCCCGGAGATCACCCGCACGACGCTGATGCGGCGCCGCGACGACCTGCTCGGCGTCCTGATCACCGCGTGGTCGTTCGACGACCTGCCGCTGCCGTACGTGCCCGAGCAGAAGAAGCGGCTGCCGCTGCCGGTCGGGCCGGCGCTGATCGCCGCGCTCGAGCCGTACATCGACCAGTTGCAGGCGCCAGGCCCAAAAGAGACGACGGAGGGCTCAGCTGGCTGAGGATGCTCGTCAAGGGCCAGACGGATGACTTGCCGCCTGGCCTGGACGAGCGGACTTACCGGCAGTGCATCTGGCTGATCAAGCACGGGCTGAAGCCGTCTGTGCGGGCGTGTGACCCTGGCCTGTCCGAGCAGGCTCGGCTGCCGCTAATGGTGGCCAAGTGGCTCGATCCGATTGACATGGTGATCCGGGCGGTCGAGAACGGCGGGTGACCCGGTGAACCTTGACCAATTCGCGGACGCACTCCGGAAGGCCGCTAGCGACATCAAGGACCACGGCGCGCTGCGCGCGTGCGAGGAAGCGTGCGACCTGTTCAAGGACAAGCTGCAGGAGAACACGCCCGTCGAGTCCGGGGCACTGCGGGACTCGGAATCCGTCGACAGCGTGACCGGCGACGGCGAGTCAGCGCGCGGCCGGATCTCGACGCACCTGCCGCTCTACGCCTACTTCCGTGAGCACGGCGGCGTCATCCGCGCCCACGACCGGCCCCGCGGCGGCTGGACGGGTGAGCCGACCGGCGTCTACCCGCGCAGGTGGGGCATCCACCAGCACACCCTGCACTGGGAAGGCGGCCCGTTCCCACTCCAGGTCACCCAGGTCGGCTCGTTCTACATGGACCGCACCGTCGCGTGGGCGAACGGCGGCGCGATCGCTGACAGCGCCAAAAAGACCGTCAACGACATGCTCCGCGAATCCGGACTCTAGGGCGGGGGTGAGTAGCCGTGCCTGACGTCGATGCCGAAGTCGCTATCGGCGTCACCGGGTCCGACGAGCTCGCCAAGGCCGCCGCCGCGGCGCAGCGGCTCGCCGACGACATCCGGAAGGCGACCGAGCAGGCCGAGGGCCTGGCCGCAGGGTCAGCCGGCGTCGAAGAACTCCAGGCGGCGATCGACCAGGCCACCGACTCGGCCGAGTTGTTCTCGCGCGCCGCTGACACTGCCCGTGACTCGCTCATGGAGATGGGCGCGTCAGGTGATGCGGTCGAGGCCGTCTCGGCGCAACTGGCGCAGGGCGCTGACTTCGCGGAGGCGTTCGCCAAGGCAGTCGGTGAGGCACGCGACGACCTGGCTGAGCTCGACGCCGAAGGGCCTGCGGCTGGTGACGCGGCAGTCGGCCTATACAACGACGCGGTCGCCGCGCAGGCGTACGCGAGCGCACTAGCCGAGGTCAACGCTCAACTCGCTATCGGGGACGCCGGCCAGACAGTCGCGCTCGACCCGGCGATCGGCGCCCGGTACGCGAACGTCGCCGACGAGATGGACCGGATCAGCCGGTCAGCCGACAACGCTGAATCCAACGTCAGGAACCTCGGGACCGACATCTCGTCCACCTTCCTGGCCGGCCAGGACGCGGCCAGGGCCGGCGCTGACGCCTACACCGGCATGGTCGACGGCCTGGACGAGGCCACCGCCGCCATAGCGGCGCTGGAAGCTGTGCAGGCGGTCCTGTCCGGCACGATGGACGCCAACGCGGCCGAGGCCCTGCTCGACGCCGGATCGATGGACGCCCTCGCGGCTGCGTCGGCGGCCGCGGATGCCGCGCTTGCGGGCGAGGGCGCCGCTGGCGGCTCCGGTGGCCTGATCGCGTCGCTGAGTTCCGTGATGGGGTTCTTCAAGGGGTTCGGCGACATCAGCATCCCCGGCTGGATGACGAGCGTCGCCCTGTGGGGCAGTATCGGCGGACTGATCGCCGGGGCTGTGTCGGTCCTGACGCCGCTCGTGGAGGGCACTGTCGCGTTCGGGCTGCTAGGTGCCCCGGCGCTGATGAAGCTGTACCACGCGTGGGAGTACGTCAGCACGGCGCAGAAGGCGTACAAGCTGGCGCAGCAGACCGAGCAGCGTGACCCGACCACCAGCAACCTGCCGCGCGAGAAGAAGGCGCTCGCGCAGCTGAACGCCGCCTACGCGGATGTTCCGGCCAACGTGCGGCCCGCGCTCGCGTCGATCCACCAGGTCATCTCGGCGTGGGAGGAAGCTGCCCGCAAGTCCGGTATCCAGAACGACGTCCTGAAGGACATCCCGCTGGCCGCGGATGCGATCAAGGGCGCGATACCAGCCACGACCAGCCTCGCGCAAGCGTTCGCGCCGCTGGTTTCGGGTGGTTTGAAGGACTTGATCCACTTTCAGCAGTCTAAGGGGTTTAAGACCTTCATAACCGATTTGGACAAGGACATGCCCCCGGCCGCCCACGCCGTAGGGCAGCTAGGCAGCGCCATCGGCGGCCTGATCGCCGACCTGACCACGCCCGGCGCGGTCAAGACCGCAGACAACATGTTCTCGTCCATCGCAAGCGGCCTCAAGGGCATCACCCCTGGCGGCGTCCACGAGCTAGAGCAGGCAGAGAAGGCCCTCGGCGGCATCGGAAACATCGGCGCCGACATGGGCAAAAAGAGCAGCGGGTGGGCCACGTTCGCCCGCGGCTGGGATGACTTCTGGACCGGCGCCAGGAACGTCGCCAACTGGACTAAGGACGCGAACAAGATCGGCGGCGACACCCTCCGGGCGCTGTTCGGCAACTATCCGTCCGATGAGTCGTTCACGCAGCACTGGTAGCAGGAGTTCTCCAACCTCGACCCCGCCGCAGTGGCTGCCGGGAAGAAGGCTGGCACCGAGTTCTCTAAGTCGCTCGATGAGGCGATGCTGCTCAAGCAGCATGACCTGCCGGGCGCGAAGGCTGCGGGTGAGCGGACCGGCAAGGACATCGCAGCCGGGGTCAAGTCCGGGCTGAGCGGCGCGGCCGGGTCCACGAGCTCCGGGTTGCAGAAGTCCGTTGACGACGCGACGAAGAACGTCAAGATCCACGGCGCGACCGTCGACCTGGCCAACGCCAAGCTGTCCGGCCTCGGCCAGCTCCAGTCGGTGCTGGCGAAGGCAGGCCAGACCGCGGGTAAGGACTACGACACCGCCCTGGGCAACGCCATCGAAGGCCAGGCCGCGAGCGTAACCGCGCACGTCAAGGACATCGTGAACGAAATCAACCGGGTCGACTCCGGGCTAGGTCCCGCTGGGCAGGCGGCTGGCGAGGCGCTCGGGCAGGGTCTTGCCGCCGGGATCGTAGCCGCGACGCCGGCCGCAGTCCAGGCCGCCACGACAAGTTGGCCAATGCCGTGACCGCCGCAGTACGGACGGCGCACCAGACCGCTTCGCCGTCGAAGGTGTTCGCCGAGATCGGCCGCGACGACATAGCCGGCCTGATCATGGGCCTCGAGGAAGGCAAGTACACCCTCGCCGAGGTCATCAAGGCACTCGACCCGACCAAGGCGCTCAAGCACCTGATCACGACCGCTGAGCAGTACGCCAAGTCGGTCGTGTCCGCAGCCGAGTCCGGTGCTTCCCTCTCGTCCCTGTGGGGGCAGACCCAGGCCGGGCAGATGGCGGCCGGGATGGCGCCCCCGGTGTACGGCAACATCGCGGACGCGATGAAGGCGTCGATCAAGCAGATCAAGGAGTTCGACGCCGACATCAAGCGGCTGAAGCGTGAGGGCCTGTCCAAGAACCTGATCGAGCAGCTACTCCAGGAAGGCCCCGCCGCGGGCCTGGCACAAGCCCAGTCGATCCTGGGCGGCGGCAAGGGCTACATCGCGCAGCTCGACAACCTTGAGCGGCAGATCCAGAAGTACAGCGACCAGCTCGGCAAGACCGCGGTCAGCGACAAGTACGGCGCGCAGATCGGGCAGGACGTCGCGCAGGGCATGGCGCCGGGCTGGCACGCGGTCGTCGCTGCGATCAAGTCGCAGACCATCAGGGTCGAAGTCCATGTCGATGCGCCGGTCACTGTCGACGGCAAGAAGCTGGCCCGCGTCACCCAGACCTACACGCTCCAGCACGCCGCACGGAACAGTCGTCAGCGGGCTGAAGCTCGCCAACCGCGGCATCTGACCGCCCCATTTCACCCCTCGTCCCGACAGGAGAGCTCGATGCAGCCTGCCCACGATCAGCAGCCGCCCGCTGCCGACCAGGCGCCCGACGTCCCGGTCGTGACCGGCTCGGGCGGGCTAACCATCCGCAAGCCCGGCGTTCAGAACGGAGACAGCACCGATGGCGAATAACCCGTTCTTCTCCGACGCCACGGTCATCGCTGACGTCGCCGCGATCACCGCCCTGCTCAACAGCGGGTACCTGGAAATTTGGTCAGGCTCCCAGCCGGGCGACGCGAACCAGTCGCTGACCGGCACGAAGCTGGCCAAGCTGTCCCTGTCGGCGACGTCGTTCGGCACCCCGGTGGCGTCGGGTTCGACCGGCTCGCGGGTGGTGACGGCGACGGCGAACTCGATCACGTCCTCGGGTGCGCTCGCAACCGGTACGGCGGGTTACTTCGCGCTGCTCAAGTCCGACGACGCCACAGTCGTGGCGATGGGGTCGGTTGGCACGTCTGGCGCGGACCTGAACCTGAACACGCTCTCGCTCGTCTCGGGCGGCACCGTCGCGATCACCGCCTTCACCATCACGCAGACCGAGTAGCCGCGCATCCACCCTGCCTGATCCGCCAGCCCACCCGACCTCGCATGACGCCACTGGGCGGGGGTGAGCCTGTGACGATCGCCGCCGTCGGCAGCCCGATCCATGCGACAGCCTCTGGCTTCACGTCACGCCGAGCTCGACTAGCGACTTCATCTCATCGAGGTCGTTGCCGAGTCGGCATCGGACTGGGCGGTCAGCCTGGCCCGCAGCAACGTCACGTGGTCGCAGCTCGTGGCACCGACCGCGAGCAACAGCTACACGAGCACATGGTTCATCGGCAAGCCGACGTCCACCGCGCCGCCGCGGTCACGATCACCTTCAACGCCGGCAGCCGGCGACAGTCCGGGTCAACGGGCACGAGTTCAGCACCACGGCCGGGTTCAACTCGGTCATGCTCGACCAGTCGTCGCGCAGGGCTCATCGTCCACGGCGAACATGCCGAGCATCGCGCCCCGACCAACGAGCGGTGCGCTCTACTACGCTATTGCCTGTTCTTCGGCACCTGCACGGCCGGCTTCGACCACTGGCTATACGTACTACGTTGACCCGAACGCCAACGGCGCGGCGTTCGATGCAAGCTGTGCTGCGGGCACGGCCACCTTCCCGGTCTGGGGTGCGGCCAGCGGTCAGTCTGGCGTGGCCATCGTGCTCTACGAGTCGGCCGTGGCCATCGACGCGACCGCGCCGACGTCCCTCCCCGCTGGCGTGACGAGCAACACGTCGCTTAGCTGGACTCACACCATCAGCGGCACGAACACGGCGCTGCTGGTCGGCGTGGAGGTTGACGCCTTCTCCGATGGCGGCATCACCACGACCGCCACCTTCAACGGCGTCGCGATGACGTCGCTTGGCCGCGTCGAAGCCGCAGGGTCCAGCCACGGCTACCTTCAGGTGTTCGGCCTGGCGGGTGTCGCCACTGGCGCGGGCACCGTCGCAGTCACGGCCTCGGGTGGCACGCCCGACGACATGGCCGGGGCGTCGCTCTCGTTCGACAACGTGAACCAGACGACGCCATTCGGCACGGCTGGCACTGGTAACGGCACCAGCACCGCCCCGTCCGCGGCCACGGCCAGCAGCACCCTGGGCAACCTGATCGCGGGCTTCGCGGCGTCGCGACTCGACCTTCACGTCGGCCGCGTACCCGAACATCGCCAAGGTCATCAACAACTACCGGCCCACGGGCGGGGACGACGCTAGGCAACGTCGCGGCTGGCATCGCCCCCTCGACCGGGTCCGCTGTCACGATGGCGTGGACCGCTGGGAACAACTCCTGGGCCGCTCTCGCCGTCGAGGTACTGGTCGCGTCAGGCGGCGGCAGCGTCACCGGCACCGGTGGCCTGGCAGTGTCGAAGCCGGCGCTCTCTGGCAGCGGCACGGTCGAGGTCGAGGGCAGCGGCAGTCTCGCCGTCGTCAAGCCTCGCCTGGCGGCGTCCGGCTGGGTTGAGGTTGAGGGCAGCGGCGGCCTCGTCGTGCCCAAGCCCGCGATGTCCGGTGCCGGGACGTCCTCGGCTCCAGTGACGGGTACGGGCGGGCTGAAGGTGCCCAAGCCTGCGCTGGCTGGCACCGGGACGTCGGCGGTCCCCGTCACTGGCACGGGTGGCTTGCACGTGACCGAAGCCTGCGCTCGTCCGGCCACGGTTCTGGCGGTGTCGCGCCCGCGGTCATCAACCAGTGGTCCGCGACCGTGGCGCAGAACCCGGCGCTTGGCCCATCACAGCCCATCAACCCGTCGTGCGTGGTCAAGCTCGCGCCCGGCATGAAGGTCGGCGCGTTCCTCGACCCCGGCTCGATGGGCGTCTCCACCTTCACGGCGGCGCTCGCCCAGTGGACCGGGTTCGGGATGCCGGCGCCGCAGGCAGCCCGCTACTACCTGGCCGACTCGACGTTCACGTACGACACGAACATGCAGGAGATGGTCGCTGCCGGGATCAAGATTTGCCTGACCGTGCGGCCCGCCTTCAACCCGGTGAGCTCCACCGACCTGGCGAACCTGACCACCCTGCTCCAGACCCTTCAGACGGCCGGCGCCGAGTGCGACATCTGCCTCTGGCACGAGCCCTACTACGAGGGCCTGACGATCACGCAGTACAACGCCGTGGTCCAGTATTACGGCCCGACCGTGCGCTCAGTTCTACCCGCTGGTGTTCTGCACGAGCGTCCAGTCGGTCGAGAACAACGGCGAGAACGCCTACTACCCCGGCGACGCCTGGGTGGACAAGTGCGCCACCGACTTCTACGCCTACGACTACGTGACCAGCGGATACACCCTCGACCTGGCCGCCCAGCCGGCGAACCAGGCGAACCCGCCGAAGCCGTTCGGCCTGTGGGAAGTCGGGTCCTCGACTGACCCGATCGTCGGGCAGACCCAGGCCCAGGCCACGTCCTATTTCGGCTACATCCAGTCGTACATGCAGGCCAGGCTAGTCGCCAACCAGGTCAATGCCGACATTCTGTTCTTCAACGCCGGGGAGCACAACCTGCTGACCGGGCAGAATGCCGGGTTTGAGGGCGGCGTCGGGTCGTGGATCGCCTACGGCGGCGCCGTGGTGGACTCGTCGACGCAGGCGCACACCGGAGCCGACTCGGCGAAGATGACGGCGTCGGGCACCGCGAACGTCGGTATCGGCTACACCGCGGGCGGCGCGGCGGGCATCCCCGTCACCAGCGGCAGCGAGTACACCGTCGCCGCGTGGTTCCTGGCCGGCAGCGCGGGCCGCTCCTGCCAGGCTGGCGTCAACTGGTATGCCTCCGGTGGCGGGTACCTGTCGTCGCAGTTCCCCGGCTCGACCGCGGACAGCACGCTCGCGTGGGCGCAGAACGCGGAGACGCGTCACTGCGCCGGCCAACGGCTACGCCAGTCCCGCGCTGCAAGCGAGTCGCCAGCCGGGTCCGGTGAGTTCCACTACGCCGACGACGCGATCTTCGCTCAGCAGTCCAACGACTCGACTGTCATCGGGTTCGGCTTCGGGTCCAGCCCGTCGAACGACTACCGCGTCGGCTTGTGGACGTCGATGTTCGATGCGCTGAACGGCTATCACGACGGCGCAGTCCTACACCACAGGCCTCGGCTCGGGTACGCCGTCGCCGGGTAGCTGGCTGTTCGTCCTGGCCGGCTGGCATCAGGGTCCGGTCCCGGCCACGCTCGCGTCGGTGGCGGACGACACCCACGGCTGGTGGCGGCCAGCGTCCCCGTCGAGCAGCGCGGGCGTGACCCGGACGGTCGGGTGGTACCTGCCGAACATCGGTGCCGGGCAGACGCTCGACGTCGTCCCGACGCAGGTGTACGTCGCGCCGGGCGACTACATGGCGGGCATGGCGGTCACCGTCCTCGAGGTCGCCGGGCTGGGTCCTTGGGATCACGGTCGTGGGGATCGACACCAGCCACGCCGCGGCGGCGACGTCGCTGGCGCTCGCGCTGGCCGCGCCCTCGGCTTCGTCGTTCCTCATCGGCGCAGTGACTGGCGACAACACGGCGGCGGCGACTGCGTTCGCGCCCGCTGGCTGGACGGCGCTGCAGACCGTCACCGCGGCGAACGGCACCGACCACACTGGTGACACAGTGCTCGCCTCGGCGTACCTGGCGGCCACCACCGGCAGCGTGTCCGTCTGCCGGGTCGGCTGGCACGGCCGAGAACCTGTCCGGGTTCCTGATCAGCGTCCTCGACACGTGCGCCGTCGCCCGTGCCGGGCGGGCAGAACCCGAACTGGCCATACCTGGTCTTCGAGGCTGCGTTCGGCTCCGGGTACCTGACGCCACCCGATGAGATGGTCTGGACTGACCTGCTGCCCGACGCCCAGGGCATCGCGCGGCTCCGGTCGTGGAATGACGCCACCGGCACCCAGTACGAGCTCGACTCGATACAGACCAGCGAGACGACGCTGCTGCTCGACAACCCCGACGCGGCCCTGTCCTCGGACAACACCGACGTCGCCGTACTATCCGGACGTCCTGCCCGGCACGCCAGTCCGGGTGCGCGCGATCCCGCCCGCCGCGACGTCGGACTTCCACTGGTACGTGCACCAGCGGTACGCCGAGCGGTGGCCGCAGTCATGGGACTCGCTGCTCCGCGGCCAGGTCGAGTTCACCGGCAACGACCCGTGGCAGTCAGTGTCGAAGCAGGTCCCGACGCCGTACCGGGCCGAAGTCATCTGCCGACAACCCGTACGCCTGGTGGCCGTGCGACGACCCGGCGATCATCCCCCTGCCGACGTCGCTGGTCAACGCCGCGCCAGGCAACAGCAACCCGCTTGGCATCGTTACCGAGCATCAACGGCCTGTCCGCAGCGGTCACCGGGCAGCCGTTCACGACCAGCTACTACTACTCGGCGGTCCAGAACTTCGCCACTGCGACGCAGTGGATGTACGGCGACCCGGACTCGGCAGCGTGGCAGCAGACCGGCGCGGCCGGCACCGTGGCCACAGGCGGCGCGTTCGGCCGGTACCTGGCTTGCTCCGACCCGAACTTCCCGTCCATCGCCGACGGGATCACCATCGAAGCCTGGGTCAACCTGGACTACTACGCATCCGGGTCGGGCACGACGCAAGGCCCGTACCAGCAGGCCAACAACGAGCTCGTCCTGTGGAGCCTGACCACTCCAGGGCTTAACGCCATTCACCCCGGCACCGTCTCGGCGCAGCTCCTGGTGTCCGCGTCGGATGGCGTCAGCGGCGGCGGCGACCTGGTGCTGGTCACGTACAACGCGCGGCACGCCGACCAACCACGTCGTCTACAGCGCCTCCGACCTGCGGAACAGCACCTGGCTCGGCATCACCGTCACCCTGACCGCCTCGACGTGGGCCGTGTGGATGAACGGCACCCTGCTGGCGTCGGGCAGCGCGACGATCAGCGTCGTCACCGGCTGGGAGCTTCTTCGCCCTCGGCTACTTACAGTGGACGGTCGAGGTCATCGGCATCTGCAACGCCTCGATCGCGCACATCGCGATCTACCCGCTGGTGCTGCCGCAAGCCCGGATCATGGCCCACTACGTCGCCGCCTACACCGGGTTCGGGCAGCTCCCGGCGCCGAGCATCTCCGGCCAGTTCATCCAGACGGGCGGCGCCAACACCTACGCACCGAACGGAAGTCAGCACCCCGGCGCCTTCTTCGTCACCCCCGGCTACACCGGGCACTACTCGCTCGCCGCGGTCGCGGTCGCCGTGCTGGGTGCCTACACCAGCTACCCGTCCAGCCCCGAGTCGATCACCGCTGTGCAGCCCGGCAGCAGCGAGCAGACCGGGTTCATGTGGCTGACCGCTGCCGTGCCGGCCGCGCCGGCTTACTCGTGGTACACCAGCGAGGGCGCCGGGAACGAGGCCCTGGGAGCGGGGCCGTCCGTCCAGGGGTACGCCTACGTGAACTCGTTCGGCACTGGTGCCGTGCCACCGACCGCGAGCCCGCTCGGCGACACGGTTCAGCAGCGGATCGAGCGTCTGCTCGCCGCTGGCTTGGTGCCTGGCTTGCCGCGCGCCATCGACCCGGCCGGGTCGCCGGTCGTGGCTGCGCTCGACATCGGCGGGCAGGCGTGCGGCGCCAACATCAGCAACATCACCGCCTCCGATGGCGGCCTGCTGTTTGAGGACAACCAGTCGGTCCTCTGCTACCGGGACAAGACCTGGCTCGCGACCGCGCCGACGATGTGGGTGCTCGGCCCGGACACGAGCACTGGCCAGATCCCGTATGAGGGCGACGTCAAGTTCGACACTGACCCGCAGCGGGTGATCAACGACATCCAGATCACCCAGTACAACGTTGCGCCGAACGCGGTCTCGGCCAACACGTCGGGGACCGGCGAGTCCCAGACGATCCCCGGCGTGACCTACTCACCCGCAGCGTCCTACTACGCGGCGATCCTCGCGTCGCAGCAGCAGTACGGGCCGAAGCAGGTGCAGAACGGCTCGACGTCCTACCTGCAAGCCGGGGCGTCGATCCAGAACCAGGCGAACTGGCTGTTCGACCAGTTCGGGCAGCCCGTCACCCGGATCACCAGCCTCACCATCGAGGCCGGGTCGAAGACCCGCACCGCGCCGCAGGCATGGTCGTTTTACTGGGGCGCCAACATCGGCGACCAGGTGCAGGCCACCCGGCACTTCCCTGGCCAGCCCGCGATCACCGGCACGTGGATCATCACGCACATCGACCGGACCTTCACCCGCGAGAAGGGCTCGGTCACCGCCACCATCGAAATCCAGGCCGATCTCGTGCCGACTTACTGGTGGTCCTAACCCCAACCCAACGCTGGAGGAAGCCGTGACCACGGCAATCGACCTGCCCCTGAACGACGACCTCGACCTGCCCGAGCTTGAGCTCGCCGGGTCGATCATCATCGAGTGGCCCGCCACCATCGGGCGGCGCGCTGCCGGGCTGGGGAACCAGGATCCTCGACGCCAAGACCGGCGACATGATCCCGAGCGCCGTGCGGCTCGTGATCGCCGAGGCGACCAGCGTGATCGTCGCTGAGCTCACCCAGCTCGTCGGCAAGGACGGCAAGCCCATCGGCCTGGGCACCGCGCTGCACGCGGTGGACGGCAAGCCTGCGACCGCCGTGTTCCGGTACGAGGTCGCGGAGATGCGGATCAGGCAGGCGTGACGGCGGCCGTCATCGTCGCCTTGATCGTTTCGGCGGCGTTGATCGTCGTCATGGCGATCCTCGGCCTCACAGCCAGCTAGCACATACACCCTTTATGAACCTGGAGGTCGAGCCGTGACAGCGCTTAACTATGTGACGATCACCGAGACGTTCGATGACGGGTCCGGCGACCCGGCGACCGGCACCGCGACCTTCACCCCGTCGCAGCCCGTCTATGCGGCGGGCGTGCCGGTGGTGTCGGTCGAGTCACCGATCACGGTGGACATCAATGCCGGCGTCCTGGGCGACATGCAGCTGCTCGCCACTGACAACGCGGACCTGACCTTCCCTGGGATGACCGGGTTCTTCTTCTGGACGGTGCAGGTCACCGTGAACGACATCACCGAGCCCGAGTGGTCGTTCTTCCTGCCGTCGTCGCCCGGGACCGTTGACCTGTACTCGCTGGCCAGGACCGGGGCGTGACGCGCCACCCAGCCTGACTTCATCTGGACTCGACCGGGGATGGGGGCGAGCGTGGGTGAGGATCCAACCACCGGTGAAATCGGCCGGGCCATCGCCGATATGCGGCAGGACAACCGGGACGAGCATGAGCGGCTGCGCCGCGGCCTGGCCCACAAGGTTGACCGGAACGTCTACGACGCCGACATGCGCCGCTGGGACGACCGGTACAACGCGCTCGGCGAGGCGATCCGGCAGCAGCAGCGCGACAACGACAACGAGCGCAAGGCGTTCGAGGACTGGCGGGAACGGCGGGACGCGGCCCGCAAGTGGATCATCGGCGCGCTGATCCTGCCGCTCGGCGGAATCCTCGTCGAGATCATCGACCTGATCAGGAGCTCGCATTGAACGTGAGGCTGACACGCGCCGAGATCATCACCAGCGCCTCCGCGGCATTGGTGTCCGCGACCCTGGGCGCGGTCCTGTGGGTCGAGCAGCACCCGTCAGTCTCCGTTCGTGCCGCCACCTGCAGCGGCCGCGTCACACCCGGCACCCTCGGTCAGCCGGACGACCGGGCCGACGATCAGCGCGAAGGTGCGGCCCCGCGGTCACCAGGCCGGGCCGAGCCCCGTCTACACGGTCCATGTGGTCACGGATCAGCGGCCGGGCGGGCAGCCGATGACATCACGGCAGCCATCACCCGGCCCGATCTCGCACGACCGCGCCAACGCCGGCGCCCTCGCCATCCACGACCACGACGGCACCGCCGCCGGTCCTCGCGATCAACCCGCCGCCATGCCTCACCCTGCTCGTCCTCAACGTGTGCGTCCCGTAGAACGGAGTGAGCCCCATGACTGAGGCCGTCGCTGCCCACCAGGCCCTCCAGTCGCACCGCTACATGATGCACTTCCCCGAGCACCCAGCCCGCCAGGACGACCCGCATTACGTCGACTTCGACCACTACCACCGGCAGCACCGCAAGACCGCGCGCTGCTTCATTGGTGTGCGGATCGGCTTCCACGACTGCACCGATGCCCAGGGCCACCCGTGCCCGCCACCGGCTGACGGCGGCGAGCAGCCCGGCCTGGAGCTCCACCACGCCCACGTCGAGTTCTAGCTTCAGCAGGGCATCGACCTTGCCGCGCTCGAGCATGACTATCCCGGGCATCAGTGACGCCACGTCGGTCGGCGCGTGGATCGAGACGGACGTCAACTTCCGGTGGCTGTGCGCTTGGCATCACCGCGGCGCCGCCGGGGCCCACACAGCCGCGCACACGGACTGGGAGGCCGGCCAGTACGTGCCCAGGGACTGATCAGCAAGGCTGAGGCTTGACCGGCATCCCCCTGCGCGTCGCTGAGCCGGTCGGCCGCTGGCGCCGGTCGCTACGCCGGTTCACCTTCTCCACCGACAGCGCCTGCCCTGGCGACTACGGCCACAACGCGAGCGTCGACCTCGGCGACGTCGGACGAGCCCGCGGAACCGCGCCATGGCGACAACTGGCCGCACGACGACGAGCGCTGGCCGGCCACCTGCGAGCAGTGCGGCTACGAGTTCACCGATGGTGACCAGTGGCAGCGCAACGACGACGCGATCTACCGGCTGCCCGAGGGACCCGAGTTTGTGTTCCGCAGCTCGTTCGGCCGCGCGGCGCCGGCCTGGCACGATGATCCGCGCTAGCTGGTATGACGAGTTCACCCAGTCACCCGGACAGGATCGAGTCGTGGATCATCGCCTTGCCTGACGGCGGCGAGTGGATCACCAGCCAGCGGGCAACCGGCGGCGGCTACTGGACCGTCACCGGAACGCCGCCGACTGATCACCGCGTCGCCCTCGATCTGGCATAACTCGCCTACCGGCTGGCACGGCTTCGTCCGCGACGGCGAGCTCGTCGGCGCTTAGCCGTAGCGGGCGGCTGTTTCGGCGGCGTCGGCCGTTGCGCCGGGCCGTAGATCGGCTCGCGGTCGAGAATGCGCAGCGACCGGTCGGCGTAGTGATTGCTCCCGAACTGCGCGATCAAGACGCTGCGTGGGTGGTAGCTGGGCGGCGGCCAGCCGGAGGATTGCCCTGGGTGCAAGGTCGAGCCAGCCCCGGATTTCCTCACGGACGAGACGCCCAGCATCAGCAGCAGGGTGCCGATAGCCGCCGACGCCCAGGGCAAGGGCTATCACAGCGGCCAGCAAGGGCCAGGTCTGGCACCCATGCGGTCGACTACCTAACCGCCGCTAGCCCTGAAGGGCAGGTCAGCGGCCGGAATACGGGCTAGTCGGCAAACAGGAAAATGTGTGCACCGAACCGCTGATGAGGTCTTTCTTCTTGCCTGTCCATTCACCAGCGGCGACGGGTCTCGAGCCCTGTCGGGTAGAGCGTGCCGTGGTCTGGCGGGTCAGCGCATGAGCGCCAGCCGGACACTCGCCATGCGGTTCTGATCACTTCGGAGCCTCCGCACGCCGACGACAGGTCGGCCTACGAGGATCTCCGGCAGCCGACCATTACACGCCTGGCATACGGGTGCGCAAATACCGGGAAGGGCCCGATCGCTCGACTGGAACCGATGCGCGCCGCCCTGATTCATTTTTCGGAATCGACTACGGCGCACCGTACGGGCACTGGGTTCCGTACCAGTTTTGGTCTGGCGTCGGCCGGCTCGTTCCTGTGCTCGATCATCGGCTCGGCCATCACGTTCTTCTTCCTGTTCTACATCCACCACGTCTGCACGTACTCGCGCTGGTGCGTCCGGTGGGGTCACACGCCGATGGCTGGCGGCCGCGGGCGGGTCTGCCACCGTCACCACCCTGACCACGAGCCGGGGACGCCGCGGCTGCGCGGCGGCGCACTGCACGCCGCGCACTTCGAGTGGCTGGACCGGCAGTGAAACGGGCGTGGCCGCTGCTTGCTGCCGCAGTGGCGATCCTCGGCGGCGGGGCGCTGTTCGCGGTTGCCGAGCGTGTGCCGTTCGCCACCGGCGCCTACTGGGCGCTCACGACCGCCACGACTGTCGGGTACGGCGACGTCATCCCGCACCGGGGCGCGGGCCGAGATCGTCACCGTCCTCGTCATGCTGACCGCTATCCCGGCGCTGGCCTACGTCTTCGCGCGCGCTCAGTCAATGCACATCCGGGCGCACCTGCGCGGCGACCTGACGCAATATTCAGTCCAGCGCCGACAAGGCGCACCGGATCGCCGCCGACACCTACCGCCATCACACCGGCCAGGACCACCCCGACGCACCACCAGGAGAGGACACGTCGTGACCCTCGACATGGCCGACAGCATCTACCCGCAGAACCTGCCCGACGGCTGGGCGGCCTACCTCGGCTACGTGGACGGGGAATGGCCGACCGCTGCCGCGGTCCGTGCCCGGTTCCCGGCAGCCAAGATCGTGACGCTCACTGTCGTCGGCGGCCACGCGGTCGCGGACGGCTGCGACCGCGAGAGCGGCGACCTGTCCCCCGACACCGCCGCCAGGTGGGTCAGCCGGCGCCTCGCGGAAGGGGCGCAGCGGCCCATCGTGTACGCGAGCGTGTCGAACGTCCGCGCAGTCCTCGATGCGTTCGCAGTGGTCGGGGTCCGCCGCTCGCAGGTGCGGCTGCTGTCCGCCCACTACCAGGCCGGCAAGCACATCTGCGGACCGGCGACCTGCCGGTTCCCCGACGTCCCGGCGTGCGACGGCACGCAATGGACCGACAGCGAGCCGGGCGTCAACGACAACCCAATCGACGCTAGCGAGCTCGAGGCCGACTTCTTTGACAACGCCGATTCGCTGACATGGCAGGAGAAGATGATGCAGGCACTACCCGAGGTCAAGCAGGGTGCGACCGGGCCGCACGTCCGCACGGTCCAGGGCCTATGCGTCGCACGCGGCCACGACATCGCCATCGACGGCGAGTTCGGGCCGAACACCAAGGCCGCGGTCGAGGCGGTCCAGAATGCCGCGAAGGTCGGCCGATGACGGGATCGTCGGCCCGTCAGACTTGGCGGGCACTGCTCGACGTCGCCTGACGCGCTATTTGCTCGCCGGGCGGCTCCGCGAGGTCCGCTTAGCCCAGACCCAACGGCTGCCTGTTGCCAAGTCTTTGCCTCGCAGATCATCGCTCATCGCTTCGACCAGCCTGTCCACCGCACCGATGCGTTCCTTAATCACGCTGCCGTCCGGCCCGCGGCGGGCCGGAGTTCAGGATGTTCAGCTCGGGCGTCAGCAGGATGTATCGGCGACGAACTTCGTAGCTTGCGTACAGCAGAATCGCTGGCTCGTGCCTGTCGATGGCGCGGCGCAAAGAATTGCGCATAGCGGAGCTGACTGGGCCGCCGGCGCTCGTCCTCGTAACGCACGACTTCGGCAGCTTGCAGATCCGCGCTGATCGCCTCATAGAGCTCGGTCTTCTTGGCCCAGAACCGCTCGTCACGGGAAATCTGACGGTTAGCCCGCAAGGTTGCGCGCGTGCTCCATGCGGATGCGCCGAACCCGATCAAGGCTGCGCTGCCCGCGATGAGCGCGCCGGTAATGGTCGGGTCCATTCCGGAATCGTAGCGGCGCAACCCGCACAGACCACCCGATCCTTGGCCCTCAGCAGATCGCTGGGGGCTTTCCGCATCCCTGGAGGTATGCACATGACGCAGCTGATGCTCGGGCGGCTGCCCGGCCAGATCCCGGTCGGGCTCCGCGAGCTCGGCTACTACGCGGCCGGGCCACTGCCCAAGCCGCCCACGTCGATCCCCGTCCCCCTGGTCGCTGACTGGGGGATGCTCGGCAACGACCAGTACGGCGACTGTGGCGTCGCCGGTCTCGAGCACGGGTTCATGGCCGACGCCACGGACACGCACGAGACCGAGACGTTCCCGACCGACGCCCAGGCCGTCGAGTATTACCTCGGCTTCACCGATGGTCAAGACACCGGGGTCGTTCTGTCCAAGTACCTCGCCCACGTCCGCCAGGCCGGCTACTTCGGGCACACGGTCAGCGCCTACGCGCCGGTCGCCGTGCACGACGTGCCGACGTTGCAGACCGCGATCGCCTACTACGACTTCGCGTACTGCGGCATCGCCGTCACCGAGGCCATGCAGGAAGACTTCCACGACGGCCAGCCGTGGACCCTGGGCTCGCTGCTGTCCCCGGTCAAGGGCGGGCACTGCGTCCCGCTGGTCGGCTACGACGACCAGTACCTCTATGCCGTCACCTGGGGCAGCGTGCAGGCCATCTCCTACCCGGCGTGGCACTTCATGTCCGAGGAAGCGTGGGCCGTCATCACAGGCGAGCTCGACCACGGCGACGGACGCGGCGTCAACCTGGCCGCGCTGACCGCCGACCTGGACAAGCTCGCCGCCTGACCCCGTTCCCACCCAGCTTTACTCCTGCCCTGCCCGGACCGTCCGAGCGGGGCTTCGTCATGCACAACCGCAACTGGAGGAAACCAGCCATGCTGAAGTCCCTGCTCAAGTTCGAGCCCGTGCTGTCTGCGGGCACTGTCCAGGCAGTCCTGGCGCTCGTGGTGGCGCTGGGCTTCCACCTGTCCGTTGGTGTGACCGGCAGCATCGAGGCGGTAGCCGCGGCCCTGCTGGCGCTCCTGGCCGCGTCGGCGGTCGACAAGGCCACACCGGTCCTGTTCACCGGCCTGCTCACAGCGGTGGGCACGCTGGTCATCGCGTTCGGTGTCCCGCACGTGACCTCCGGCCTCGTCTCGGCGGTCAACGCCGTGGTGGCGATCGTGATGGCGTCCCTGCTGCGCGAGAAGGTCACGCCGACCGCGGCCAAGGCCCCTCGCCAGGTGCGGTAAAGGGCGCCAGTCCTGACCGGTGCGTCCCGTCTGGCTGCCGAACGGCCTGGGTAACCGGCACAATGCCGGACATGAGGCTTGCCCGCCGCATCGCCCTGATTGTGCTGACCGCCGCGATCCTCGCTGCGGTCTTCGTAGCGATCCGGGGAACGGCGCCCCAGGTGATCCTGATCCCGAACGGATTCTGACCTGCGGGCCGGGGCTTCATGCGCCCAGCCTCTCGCTGCACACCGGGCAGTCCGGCTGAGCCGGGTTGACCCTGACGATGCGGTCCCGGTAGCGGGTCTGCGACCAGGTGCAGACGTACGGGCGCCGCCCGGCCCGGCCGCCAGCGCCCCCCGCGCCGCCCGCGACCGCCTAGGCGCAACCTCGCCGCATAAGGAACCGGCCCGGCTCCCCCCTCGGGAGCCGGGCCGGGTTCTTTGGCGTGCCCGCGTATTGCCGGTCAGTCCTCGCGTTCCGGGTACAGGTTGGTCAGCCTGGTCCCGGCCGGGGCGTCGATGCCGACCGTCATGTTGTAGCCCTCGTGCTTGACCGAGACCGGCCAGTCGGGCATCGGCACGTCCTCGTCAGTCGGAACCGCGACGATGAGCCAGCAGCCATTCCTGGCTGCGTCCCACTCGGCATAGATCCGCATCTGCTCGGTGCCGCCTCGCGCTACCAGGTCGCCGCGCCACACGCCCTTGCCGTCGACGGGGAACTCGTCGGCGCCTTCACAGCCCACGACCTCGACCAGGTCGTCACTGGCGCCCTCGATGGTGATCAAGAGCAGGCACCCGGCGCCGGCGCAGTGATGTCGGTCGCGTACCGCCCCGACGTCGCCTGGCCACCGCCGTCGTTGTTCGCGTCCACCCAGGTCTCCACGTCGCCGCAGTTGTCCGGCCGGGTGGCGTACGACCAGGACCACTGCGCCGGGCCGGTGCTCGCCCCGCCCGCACCGCCGAACGTCGTGCTGCCGGAGAAGAACAGCTCGTACCAGGTGCCCGTCGAGTAGGCCACGCCCTTGACGGTCGCTGGCGGCTTGGTCGTCACGGCGCTGGAAGCGGTGAAGGTGAATCCCCAGTGCCCGGAGATTGACCCGAGCAGCAGGTCACCGATGGTCTTGCCGGGGTCCAGGCCCTGGTTCGGGGTGGCGTTGCCGGGGATCGTCGCGAACATGCCCGAGTCGGTGATGGCGCCCTCGTAGGTGTCGCCACCCGTCCAGGTCACCGCCGCGCCGCGCAGCATGGTGTCGAGCGCCCAGTTGCCGCCGCTGCCACCCGAGTCGGGCCGGCTGATCAGGTCGCTGAACGGCGACGTGCTCGTGGGCCACGGTGATCGCGGACGCCTTCGGGCACGACTGGAGGTACAGCTTCCTCGCGCCGACCGTCAGGCAAGCGGGCGCCTGCGGGCTGAGCGTCGCCGTCAGGTTCTCCAGCCGGTTACCGGGCAGGGGAAGCCAGCCGGCGTACGGGCTGCCGCAGCTACCCAGGCTGCGCGGGGACCCGGCCTTGCCTGGCTTGGTGATCAGGCAGCCGGCGTTGCCGTCAGAGATGGTCTGGTTGGCGTTGATCGTCCACCTGGTCGACAGGGTGACCGTGGGCAGGTGCCGCGGCTCCTGCCGCACCGACAGGATGCAGGTGTCGACCTTGAGCTTGCCGCTGGTGACGTCGAGGCACTTGCTGCCGACCTTGATGACGCCGATGTTGCTGCCTGTGGTGGTCGTGGTGGCGGCCGAGGCTGCCTGGGCGCCGGTCAGGGCGACTGCCGTGGCGGCGAGCAGGCCGCTGGCAATGCGGTACCGCATGGTGAACCTTCCTGGTTGGGGATGTGCGTTGCCGAGAGCCCGGCTATGCCGCTGGTTCAGACGCGGCGGCGGTGACCTCTCGCTCGATCCATGCCTGGATCTCGGTGACCGGGATGCGGACGATCAGCGGGCCTGGCCGGAAGTGCTTGACCCTTCCCTCGCGGACGAGTTTCTGTGCCGTGCTCTTGCTGACGCCGATCGCGTCAGCGAACTCGTCGTACGTCAGGGCCAGCTTCAGCTTCTCCACGGTGATCCCTTGTCGTCGGCTACCGGGTTAACGGGTACAACCATACCCTGTATGCGGGTACAAGGGCGCAGGGTAGAGTAGGCAAGCGTGAGCGACGGTAAAGCAGACCCGGCCGCGGCCCGGTTCGCGGAGAACATCAGGGCGCGGCGTGAGCTCAACGGCTTGTCGCAGGCGGATCTGGCCCAGGCGGTACGCGACCTCGGGCACGTCAGGTTCCGGCAGCAGACCATCGCCGAGATAGAGAACGGTCACCGCCACGTCAAGCTGGACGAGGCCCTTGCGCTGTCCCGCGCGCTCGGCGCGACCATTGACCACCTGGTGCGGCCGGCCGGGCTGACTGCTCAGGCCAGCGAGCTACTCGACGCGCGCCAGGGAACTGCGCACCGCGGCCAGGCACGCAGCCGAGTGGGCGGGCGAGAGCGAAGCCGCGCGACGCCGCGTCAAGAAGGCGATCACGGCTGGCGCCAAGAACGAGCTCGTGCTGGCCGACGAGCTCGCCATCGCGCGGCGTGCCCTGGCCGAGACGGAGGACTGATGACCCGGGCCAAGAAGTCAGACGGCGACTCCTACATCAGCACGGAGCCGGACGGCCAGGGTTTCTACCACGGATACGTGTCGATGGGCCTCGGCACTGACGGCAAGCTCGACCGCCGCCACGTCCACCGCAAGAGCCTCAAGTCCGTCCGCGACCGGGTACGCCAGCTTGAGAAGGAGCGCGACGCTGGCAAGGTGCCCAAGAAGGGCCGGCAGCCAACCGTCCGCGAGATGATGGAACGCCACCTGGACGTGACGCTCGCCGCTCGTGGCCGGGCGCCGAAGACCATCTACTCGTACAGGTCGATCTGCGAACGCCAGATCTTCCCCATGTGGGGAAGCCACCGCATCGACCAGCTACGCGACGAGCACATCGAGGACGGCATCGCCCAGTTGCTCGCTGACGGACTGGCGCCGTCCAGCGTCCGGAAGGTGCTGGCCATCTTGTCGTCGGCCTATGAGCTCCAGGTCGAGCGCGGGACCGTGGCCAGGAACCCGTGCAGCACTGTGCATCCGCCCGCGCTGGGTCCGTCGAAGCAGACCACGCTCACGGAGGCTGAGGCGCTGGCGATCTTCCGTGTGGCGACGGGGCGGGACAACGCTGCCCGCTGGTCAGTCGGCATGGCGTGTGGCCTCCGGCAGGGTGAGGCCCTGGGCTTGCGGTGGTCGTTCCTCAACCTGGACGTGCCCGAGGGTATGCCGGGGGAGATGCGGGTCTGGTGGCAGTTGCAGCGGCTGCCCTGGGCGCACGGCTGCGCCGACGAGGCGCTGAAGTCGATCCGCGACCCGGCCGAGCGGAAGAAGCGGGCCACGGAACTCGAGCAGGCGTGCGCGGAGCCGTGGCACAAGCGGCCATGCCCGAAGCGGTGCCCGAAGAAGCGGGCGTCTGGCCGGCCGCACGTCTGCGTGACTGCTGACGAGGACGGCCTGTGCAGGCCGGGCTGCGTCAAGCACGCTGCCCAGTGCCCGCTGCGGAAGGCCGGGGGCCTGGTGTTCGGGCAGATCAAGGAGAAGGGCCGCAAGACCCTGCCGGTTCCGCCCGAGCTCGTCGCCGAACTCAAGGCGCACCGCGACGCCCAGTTCCTCCAGCAGCTCACTGTCGGTGACGAGTGGGAGGAAACCGATCTGGTCTTCTGCCAGTGGAACGGCCGGGCCCTCGACCCGCGCCGCGACTGGCAGGAGTGGGCCGACATCCTGAAGGCCGCGAAGCTGCCGCACCACCGCGTTCACGCGATGCGCCACTCGGCCGCGACGATCATGCTGGGCAAGGGAATCGCCCTCCCGGTCGTCCAGGAGATGCTCGGCCACTCCGACATCCGCGTCACCCAGGGGTACACCCACGTCTCGTCGGCGCTCACTCAGGACGCGGCTAAGCGCATGGGCGGGCTGCTCCGGAAGCCGTCTGAGGACTCCCGCGATGCACGCTAACTCGGCGTCGTTGCAACCGCAGTTGCAACCGCGAGCAAAGATCAACGATCTTGTAACTGGGAGTTTCCCCAGGTCAGACTATGAGCCGCCTATCGGAATCGAACCGATGACCTATTCATTACGAGTGAATCGCTCTGCCGACTGAGCTAAGGCGGCGCACGCACGGACTAACCACGCGGCCACAGGAGTCTACCGGTCTGCGCCCGGTTCGCGCGCACTGCCATACATCGCATCATGTGCCTTCCGGGAGCCGCACACGCTGGCCTTAGGGCAAGCCGTCCGCCGGCCGTCCGCCGCCAGCTTGACGATCACCTGGTCGGCCGGGACGTTATGCCCGACCACCGTGCCGGGCCCGGCATCGGTCTCGACCTGCTCGCCCTGGCGCGGCGCGGATGCGTGGAAATCCTGGTAGAGCGGGTGCTCATACTTCAGGCAGCACATGAGGCGGCCGCAGGCCCCCGCGATCCGCAGCGGGTTGACCGGCAGATCCTGGTCTTTGGCCATCCGCACAGAAACGGGCTCAAAGTCTTTGAGGAACGTGGCACAACACAGGTCGCGGCCGCACGGACCGATGCCGCCCTGGAGCCTGGCCTCGTCCCGCGGCCCGATCTGCCGTAGCTCGATCCGCGCCCGCAGCCTGGCCGCCAGATCCCTGACCAGCACGCGGAAATCCACGCGGTGCGGGGCACTGAAGTACACCGTGAAGACGTTGGGCTGGTCCAGGTAGTCGACCGCGATGATCTTCATGGGCAGCTCGTGTTCGCGCACGAGCCGCCGGGTAGTGACCCTGGCCTCGGCGCGGCGGCTCCGGTTGGACTCGTCCCGGTGGAGGTCTTGCTCCTCAGCAAGACCGGCGCAGACGGGCAGTCCGGTGATGTCGTCGTCGACCCACTGCGGCGCCCAGATGCACTCCGCCACCTCAGGGCCGGAGTCGGTCGGCACGAGCACCTTGGTGCCGACAGCGGGCTGATACGGACCGGGATCCAGGTAATAGAGTCGCCCGTTCCGCTGGAAGCTCACCGCCATCATCATGCCCACGGGGATCACATTACGGTGTGGTAACGGTCCTCGTCATCACGCTGACAGGGCCAGTGTCAGTTCCTCGACGGCGAGCAGCGGCGCGGCATTCAGCTCAAGCCGCTGGCGGCACCGCATGATGGCCTCGATCCGCCGTACCGTGTCGCCCGGCCCGGAGGCGGACGCGAGCTCCCGCAGTTCCTCGTCTTTGACCTCGTTCGCCAGCTCGACCGACGCGCCGAGCTGGACTGCGAGCACGTCCCGGTAAAACCCGGCCAGATCGAGCAGCGCCCGGTCCAGCGCGTCGCGCTTGAGCCTGGTTGCCCTGGACTTCTGCCGGTCCTCCAGCTCACGCAGCGCGCCAGCACCTCCGCGCAGCGCCGTCGCGACGCCCTTACCGGTCGAGCCCTCACCGAACGCGCGGCGGAGGGCGTCGCGCTCAGGCTCGTCGAGCTCCTCTGTCGTCGCCGCGGCCTCCGCCTCGGCCGCCTTGACCAGGCCCGCGGCCGCTCGCAGCGCCTCGCCCAGGCTGCCAACATGGCCCGGAACTCGCAGCACCTCCCCGCGCCTGCGCGCGGCCTCCTCGTCCGTCGCGAGCCGACGTGCCCGGCCGATGTGACCTTGTGCCGCCAGCGCCGCCGCCCGCGCCCGCTCGGCCGGAATGCCCTCGCGTTCGAGCACTTCAGTGACTGCCGACGTCCGCGGCGTCACCAGTGTGACCAGGCGACAGCGCGACCTGATCGTCGTCGGCAAGTCGTCGGCGTACGGCGCGCACAGCAGCCAGACCGTGCGCGGCGCTGGTTCCTCGATGGCCTTGAGCAGCGCGTTCGCTGCCTGCTCTGTGGAGCGGTCAGCATCCTCGAACAGCACGATGCGCCAGCGGCCGTAGACCGGCGCGGCGGCCGCCTTGAGCACCAGGTCCCTGGTCTGCCGGACGCCGTAGGACAGCCCGTCAGGCCGGACCAGCAGCAGGTCGGCATGGGTGCCTGCGGCGACCTGATGGCAGGACGGGCAGCTGCCGCAGCCTTGCCGGTCGCAGAGCAGTGCGGCGGCGAACGCGCGCGCCGCCAGCGAGCGCCCCGACCCTGGTGGCCCGGTAAACAGCCAGGCGTGCGTCATTCCCGCGCCCGCGCCAGCAGTCACGCCCGCGCCAGTCACGCCCGCCGAGCGACCGGCCGGCACAACACTGGCCGCCACAGCGCGCCGAAGCTGGTCGACCACGATCTCCTGGCCAGCCAGCTCGTCGAACACCGGGGATGACATCAATCCATCATTCGCGAATCGCCGGGAACGAGCCGGTGTTCTCCTCGGCAGCGAACGGGATCGGGTCGGGCAGCAGCTCGCGCACCCGCTGCTGGATGGCGAGGGTCACCTCGCCCTCCGGCCTCGTCGCATCCAGCACCAGGTAACGCCCCGGCTCGGCCTTAGCCAGGCTCTGGAAGCCATTCCGGACCCGCTGGTGGAACTCGACCGGCTCGGATTCGAGCCGGTCCGCCGAGCTGAGCCGGCGGCTGAGGCCGGTCACCGGCGGCAGGTCGAGCAGGATCGTCAGGTCCGGCATGAGCCCGCCGGTCGCCCACCTGTTCAGCTCGGCGATCTCGGCTATCGGCAGCTGCCGGCCGGCGCCTTGATACGCGAGCGTGGAGTCGACGTAGCGGTCGGTGACCACGATGGCACCGCGCTCGAGAGCCGGGATGATCACAGCCTGAACGTGCTCGGCCCGGTCCGCGGCGTACATCAGTGTCTCGGCCGTAGGCGACAGACCGGTGTGCGCCGTGTCGAGCAACAGCGCCCGCAGCCGCATGCCGACCTTGGTCGCGCCAGGTTCGTGCGTGGTCACGACGTCGTAGCCCTGGTCTCGCAGCCAGATCGCCAGCAGCCTGGCCTGCGTCGACTTGCCGGCGCCCTCGCCGCCCTCAAGCGCGAGGAAGACGCCGGGCCGCCGCTCGGGGCCCTGGCCAGGCGACGGCTCATGCACGCCGTTGCCGTTCCCGTTCGGCGCCTGGCTTCGGGTCATGCCGGAACGCCGAGCCCAGGTCGGCCAGCAGCGGAACGCCCCGGCGGTCGTCCATCTGCCGGTAGGACGCCCGGCCGAGCACGAGCGCGACCACGGCGGCGAGCAGCAGGACCAGGTTGTACCCGAGGTTGAGGTACGCGAAGTCGCCGAGGCGCACTGTCGTGTGCACCAGCGAGTTGAAGGCGCCTGCCAGAATCGGCGCGATCGCGATCACGGCAAAGAGGATCACCCGGATCGCCGACTGCAGGAACGCGAACGTACGCCCGCGGGTGGCGTCGTCCACCTCGAGCCCGATCACCGTGTAGCCGGTCACGTACGCAACGCCCGCGCACGCGCCGAGCACGACCGTCAGGATGACGACCAGGACCAGGTTGGGAACGAGCGCGATGATCGCCAGCGGCAGCGCCGCGAACATGATGGACACGCCGAACAGCCGCCGCCGGGAGAAGCCGCGCAGCACGCGCAGCCCGAGGAACATGCCAAGCGCAAGCCCGAAGAAAATGGCAGCGAACACCGCACCCCACCCGGCGCTGCCACCGCCTAGCGTGTTACGGACATACGACGGGCCGAGGCCGACCACGACGCCGCCGGCTGCGAACGCGCCGGTCATGCCGACCACGATGCCCCGCACGACCTGGGTCTGGCCGAGGAACTTCCAGCCTTCCCAGATCGACTTGAGCACCGACGGGGTCGACATCGCCCCCATGGGTCTGCGGCGCAGCTCCCGCAGCGAGACGATCGTCAGGGCGGACACCACGAACGTGACCGCGTTGAAGTACAGCGCCAGGTCGACCTGGTTGGTCGAGAAGTAGTGCGAGATATGGGTGCTGACGAGCGCGAGCAGGGCGAACAGCAGTCCGGCGATCGGCGCGGTGCCGTACGTCGTGAACAGACTGAGCTGATTCGCCTGCTCCAGCTTGTCCGGCGGCACCAGGTTCGGCACCGACGCGTCCTTGGCCGGCGTCCAGAACAGCGACGCGCACGAGGCCAGGAACTGGACGATGTATATCCAGGTCAGGGTCAGCTGGTTAGTGAAGCCGACCGACAAGATGATCGGGATGGTGAGGTACAGCACGGCCCTGAGCACGTCGCCGATGATCATGTTCATGCGGCGGTCGAACCTGTCGGCGACCGCGCCGGCCAGCGGCCCGAAGATCAGCGCCGGCAGCAGCGAGGTCAGCCAGACGCCGCTGACCGCGTACGCGCCACCGCCCGAACCGCCGAGCTTCGACGCCAGGAAAGACAGCGCCAGCAGGCTGAGCCAGTCCCCAAGGCTCGACAGCGACAGGGCGATCCACAGGCGCCGGAACGGCGTGATCGACAGCACGCCAGAGCCACGGGCGCCCAAAGGGGATCTAAAGTTCACTGCGCTAGGTTATAGGCCCGGCCAGGGAAGGGTTGCCCGCAGTGCGAAGCTGCCCGATCCCCGGTATCACAATTCGGATGGGAACGGGCTCGTTCACCCCAGCGCAAAGCCTCCACCCGCGGGCCGTTTGCGCTGGCCCAGCCGAAGTGGATCCGCGATCTAGCTGTGCTGCCCATCCTCGGCTGCAGCATTCTCCCTGGCTCGGGTATTCCGCGCGCTCGTGCCGCTCTTGGCCGCTCCGGCCTTCGGCTTGGCAGCTGCCGTCTTCTGCGCCCGTGGTTTTGGCGCCCGTGGTTTTAGCAGCTGGCCGCTTGGCGGCTGTGGTCTTCGTCGATCGCGTCGGCCGGCTTGCGCTTCGGCGCGAGGCGCGGCGGCGCGGCGCTCGGCCAGCAATTCGACCGCCCGCTGCGGCGTGATCGACTCGATCGTGTCACCCTTGCGCAGCGAGGCATTGGTCTCACCGTCGGTCACGTACGGCCCGAACCTGCCCTCTCGCAGCACGATCGGCTTACCGCTGACCGAGTCCGCGCCGAGCTCCTTCAGCGGCGGCGCCGCCGCGGCCCTGGCCGCCCGGCCACGCGGCTTGGGCTGCGCCAGCAGCGCCTTTGCCTCGTCCATCGTGACCGTGAACATCTGCTCTTCGGTCTCGAGCGACCGGCTCTCGGCACCGTGCTTCACGTACGGGCCGTACCGGCCGTTCTGCACGGTGACTGGCTCGCCGTCGATCTCGCCCAGCGTCCGCGGCAGCGTCAGCAGCCGGATCGCGTCGTCCAGCGTGACGCTGTCCAGGTCCATGGACTTCAGCAGCGACGCTGTCCGCGGCTTGGCCGACTTGGGCGCGTCTTCCTCCAGCACCTCGGTCACATACGGGCCCGAAGCGGCCGGCCTTGGCGACGATCGTCTTGCCGGTCTCCGGGTCGGAGCCGAGGATCTTGTCCCCGCTCGGCCGGTCGAGCAGCTCGGCGGCGTACTCCGGCGTCAGCTCATCGGGCGCGGTGTCGTCCGGCACGTTCACGCGCTGGCCGTCTCGCTCCAGGTACGGACCGTAGCGGCCGACGCGGACCACGATGTCGGTGCCAGCCAGCGGGAACGAGCTAACGTCGCGTGCGTCAATCTCGCTCAGGTCGCTGACCATCTCCTTAAGGCCCTCTTCGCCGTCGGCACCGAAATAGAACCGGCGCAGCCACGGCACCCGCTGGGCCTCGCCGTTGGCGATGTCGTCGAGCGCGTCCTCCATCTTGGCGGTGAACTCGTAGTCGACCAGGTGCGCGAAATGCCGCTCGAGCAGCGTCACGACGGCGAAGGCGACGAACGACGGAACGAGCGCCGTGCCCTTCTTGAACACGTAGCCGCGGTCCAGGATGGTGCCCATGATCGAGGCATAGGTCGACGGCCTGCCGATCGCGCGGTCTTCCAGATCCTTGATCAGCGTTGCTTCGGTAAACCTCGCCGGCGGCCTGGTCGCGTGCTCGGCGGGCTCGAGATTCGTCGCGCGCAGCGGCTCGCGCTCGGCCAGGGCCGGCAGCCGCCGCTGGTTGTCGTCCAACTCGGCATCCGGGTCGTCGGAGCCCTCGACATAGGCCTTCAGGAAGCCGTGGAAGCTGATGACCTTGCCGGATGCGCCGAACTCAGCTTCCCGGCCCGGCACACTGTCGGTTCCTGGCGCAGTGGCGGTCCCTGGCGCGCCGTCGGTCCCGGCAGCCGAGGCGGCCGCATCGGACACGCCGACCAGGATCGGCTCACGCGCGTCGGCCTGGCCGAGGACGCGCACCGACACCGACTCGCCCGTGGCGTCCTTCATCTGTGATGCGACGGTGCGCTTCCAGACCAGCTCATACAGCCGAAGCTCGTCACCGTGCAGCCCGGACTGCGCCGGCGTCTTGAACGAGTCGCCCGCCGGGCGGATCGCCTCGTGCGCCTCCTGCGCGCTCTTGACCTTGCTGTCGTACAGGCGCGGCGCATCGGGCACATACTCGTCGCCGTACAAGCTGCCTGGCCTGAGCTCGCGCCGCGTTGAGCGCGGTCTGCGACAGCGTGACCGAGTCGGTACGCATATAAGTAATGTGGCCGTTCTCATACAGCCGCTGCGCCATCTGCATCGTGTACTTGGCCGAGAAGCCCAGCTTGCGCGACGCTTCCTGCTGCAGCGTGGTGGTGCGGAACGGCGCATACGGCGAGCGCCGGTAGGGCTTGCGCTCGACGGACTTCACGCTGAACGATGCGTCGGCAAGCCGGTCGCGCAGCGCTACGGCAGCGCCGCCGTCCAGGTGCAGAAGCCGGCCGCGGCCGTTCTCGGCGGACGTCTCGGCGCCGCGCAGCTCGCCGACCGAGGTGAAGTCACGGCCTTGCGCTATCCGGCGGCCATCGACCGACACCAGCGTCGCAGTGAACGATGTCACGTCGGACGCTGCCTGCGTCTCGCTCGCGATCTTGGCGAACTCGGCCTCCAGGTCCCAGTACTGGGCGGGCCGGAAGGCGATCCGCTCCCGTTCCCGGTCGACGACCAGGCGAACGGCGACGGACTGGACACGGCCGGCCGACAGCTGCGGCATGACCTTCTTCCACAGCACCGGCGACAGCTCATACCCGTAGAGCCGGTCGAGCACGCGCCGGGTCTGATAGGCCTCGACCAGGCCCTGATCGACATCGCGCGGCGAGGCGACAGCCTGCGCGATCGCCTCGGGCGTGATCTCGTGGAACACCATGCGCTTGGCCGGCACCCGCGGCTTGAGCTCTTCCATCAGGTGCCAGGCGATGGCCTCGCCCTCGCGGTCCTCGTCAGTGGCCAGCAAGTAGCTCGTCGGCGTTCTTGAGCAGCGCCTTGAGCTTAGAGACCTGCTGCTTCTTGTCCGAGTTGACGACATAGAGCGGCTCGAAGTCGTGGTCAACATCGACGCCAAGGCGCGCCCACGGCTCGCCCCGATACTTTGTCGGTATCTCCGCAGCCTTATCCGGCATATCACGAATATGGCCAATGCTGGACTCCACCACATAGCCCTTGCCGAGGAAGCCAGCGATCGTCCGCGCCTTCCTTGGCGACTCAACGATGACCAGCTTGGTACCACCGTTGGCCCCAGCCTGGGGGCTCTCAGTGGATTCCTCGGTCCCTGCTGCCACGTCTCCCACCTTTACATCCAGCAATCGCCCAGGAGGCTACCGCACGTAAGCCTGCGGCCACCGGGCGCTCTGGCCTTTCCAGCAAGCAAAACGGCATCGATCGGACATGCTGCCTGATCGAGTACAACCCCGTTCCCTCCCAGCACGTTAACTTGCAACCGACGCCAGCGTGTTCCCAGCACCGGCCCACAGGTTTTCCGTAACTCGGGAGTCGATTCCCCCAAGGTGATTGAACCATCCCGCTAAGCGCGCACAATAAGTTGATGGCGGAGTACTCGTACCTGGTGCTCTATTTGCCGCGCGGCACCTCGCGGGACGCGGCTCGTCGGATCCTGACCGACCATGCCGAGTACGGCCACTGGGAGCTGTCCAGGCTTCGTCTGTACCCCGACGGTAGCCGCAAGGCAACCCTGCGCCGCCGGGTGATCCGGCAAGCGAGGGCACAGTTCGGCATGATTCAGTGGCCTCCGGCTGCGCGGAGCGGCTTAGGGCGGGGCGGTTTCGGTCGGCCCGGCTCAGGCCCGGCCAGCCAGGCAGGCCCGCCGGGCTCTGTCGACGGGCCTGCTGGGAGCTAGCTGCGCGGGGCGGGCGCCGCCCGCGGGTCCCCTCCACGACACCCGCGGGAGACTGCGCCAGCAAAGAGCTAGCTAGTCACGCGCTGCCATCGGAAGCAGCGCACGCCTGCTCGCCATGCGGCCGGTCGCGCCAATGGACGGGGCGGCGTGCCGGCCAGCGCCGCGCCTGGACTCGGGCACGCGGTCGAGGCGCTCAAGGCGGTCTCGGCGCTCGGGCCGGTCGGGCCGGACCGCATCGGTCAGCTTGGGCAGCTGGGCAGTGTCCTCGCGGATCGCTCGAACCATGACCATCTCCGCGGACTCGTCCGCAAACGGACTGGCAGCCGAAGGCGCGGCCGAGAGGAACGGCGGACAGATGCGAAGTCGCGGGCGCGTCCTGCCTGTTTTGCGAGGCGCCATTCCTGGCCGACGGCCGGCTCCGACGGGAGATGCGCCGCGTCACCATGACCAGCAGGACGCACAATGCAGACACCAGTGCCCCGACCGCGAACCCGTCGAGGGCGCTGGGCGCGATGGCGGGCAGCAGGCTAGCCCCATGACCCGAGGCCGCCGCGGCTTCCTTGACCGCGAGGGCAGCAAAACCGTTCATTGCGCTCGTCCTTTTCTCGTTCGTTAGTGCACGTGTGGCGCCGATAGGTGCTCGGCGGTGCTCTGTGTTTGCGCGTACTCACTTAGCGTGAGCGATGGAGCGATGGCCAGGCCGACCGGTTTTCGCTGCTGAGAAGGCCGCAGCCGGGGCGAATTCCGGGTTGTACGTGCGGAGCTTGTGGTGCCGGGATCTAACCAGTCAGCCGTAGCGGACGCGGGCGGACCATTGCCTCGAGGTCCGGCGGCGTCGGAGGCGGCCACGGTCGGGCCCGCAGTGAAGCGAGGCCGGCCGTGGCCACCGGCGCGGGCGTGTACCCGCAGCTGGCCGAGAGGGTCTGGTAGCCGGGACGCCCGGTCCGCGCGCTGCTAGGCGCGGCGCCGTGCCGCCGCGAGCTTGCGCGGCTGCGGACCTGCAGTGCCCGGCTTCGACCCTGTTCCGGCAACACAGGCGACCCTCCTTGTCGACCAGCTGGCGCTGGCCATAGAGAAGTCGTCCCGATGACCCGCCAGGGCGCGAGACCGCTGACCGAGGCGCGATTTTGGAAGGGGGTTGCGCCTCGGGGGTGTCAGCCCCGCACAGTGAGTCACGCTAGCACTACTCATAGTGCATGCGCCGATAAACGGAACGACGCCTACGTCCAGACTCATCGGTGTACGCCGTACAAGGTCGGCATTCTGCCGTTGACCTCGGCTAATGGCTAACAAAGATCAAGAAAATTGTCCAGGACGCGCACTCCGAACTGGAGCGCTGTGACCGGAACCCGCTCATCGACGCCGTGGAACATGCCAGCGAAGTCCAGCTCTGGTGGCAGGCGAAGCGGGGTGAATCCGAAGCAGCGGATGCCCAGCCGGGAGAACGACTTAGCGTCCGTCCCGCCGGAGAGGCAGTACGGCACCATCCGGCCGTCGGGATCCTCGGCGGCCAGCGAGCGGGCCATGGCGTCCACCAGGTCGCCATCGAAGCTCGTCTCGACCGCGATGTCCTGGTGCACATGATCGCGCCTGACGCTCGGGCCGATGAGGGCGTCCACTTCGCGGAAGAACTCGTCCTCGTAGCCGGGGAGGAAGCGGCCGTCTACCTGCGCGGTGGCGATCTGCGGTACCACGTTGACCTTGTAGCCGGCGGACAGCATCGTCGGGTTGGCGGTGTTGGTCAGCGTGGCTCCTACCATCTTGGCGATCGGGCCGAGCTTGCCGAGGACCGCGCCGGGATCCTTGGGGTCGAAGTCGATGCCGAGGGCGTCGCACGCGGCACGGGCGAACGCGAACGCGGCCTCAGTCTCCCGGATTGGCCACTGGTAGCGGCCGATGCGGGCGACGGCCTCGGCGACGTCCGTGACCGCGTTGTCTGAGTTGATCATGGAGCCGTGCCCTGCCGTGCCGTGCCCGGTCAGGTGCATCCAGGCCATGCCCTTCTCCGCGGTCTGGAGGAGGTACAGCCGTTTGCCGCCGATGGTCACGCTGAAGCCGCCGACTTCGCCGATCGCCTCGGTTACGCCCTCGAAGAGATCGGGGTGGCTGTCGACGAGCCAGCGGGCTCCCCAGCTGCCACCGGCTTCCTCGTCGGCCAGGAACGCGATGACAACATCGCGCGCCGGCCGACGGCCCTCGGCCAGCCGCTGCCGGAGCACCGCCAGGATGATGGCGTCCATGTCCTTCATGTCGACCGCGCCGCGGCCCCAGACGCAGTCCTCCGCGATCTCGCCGGAGAACGGGTGGACCCGCCAGTCCGCCGCGTCCGCCGGCACGACATCCAGGTGACCGTGGATAAGGAGCGCGGGGCGGCTGGGGTCGGTGCCCTCGATCCGGGCGACGACGCTGGCCCGCTTCTCATGGGACTCGAGGATCGACGACTCGAGGCCGGCCTCGGCCAGCAGCGCCGCGACGTGCTCGGCGGCGGCGCGCTCGCCCGGGCCTGAGTGATCGCCAGGATTGCTGGTGTCGATCCTGATCAGGTCGCTCGCCAGGGTTGCGACCTCATCCTGGGCTGCGGTGCTGCGGGCGCTACGGGCAGGGAAGCTCTCGGTCATCTGGCCATCGTTGCACCTTCTGTCCGCCCTCGCAGGCCCCGCCCTTGCGTGCGATGACCGCTTACGCCTTCAGCGCGGGTTGTCGATACTGGGCTGGTGGCCCGCGTGAAAAGGAAGAGCACCCTTGACCGCTCGCATGAGCGCGCGGTTGCCCTGCTAGCTCATGACTCGCGGAGTGCGAGCAGAGCCTGGCGGAACATGGGCGCGATCTTGGCCCGGACGACCCGGCAACGCTGGCCTGCCGAGATCGGCTCGGCGGACTGTACGACAAGGCCGGTCGTCGCACCGACGCCGTAACCGTGCTCGAACAGAACCTGCGAGAGGCCGAGCGCGTCCTAGGCGCCGACCACCCCGATGCCATCATCTACCGGGGCCACCTGTGCGTGGCCTACGGCTCGGCCGGCCGAATTGAAGACGAGATCGCGGGCGATCGGATAACTCTCGTAAATCACGCGGGCTTAGGGCAGGCCTACCGCATGTCCGGCCGGATCAGCGAGTCCATCAGCCTGCTGAAGCAGGTCCTAGCCGAGTGCGAACGCGAACTCGGCCGTGCTGACCAGCTGACCTGCAACGTCAGGGCCGATCTTGGGTTGACCTACATGCGAGCCGGGCGGCGCCGCGAGGAACGTGCCCTGTTCAAGCAGCAGCTCGCGGTCGTGCGCGAACACGAAGCAGCCGTGGCCGCCAGGTATAAGGCCGCCGAACCAACCGCCGCCGACCCCGGCCGACGGCCCTGAACCTCGGCGGCGTCGCCGGAACGTGCCCACATTTGCTATCGTGAGGCCGGCTCGGCTTCCAGGCAGAGCCCACGTCCGGGTGGCGGAATTGGCAGACGCGCTAGCTTGAGGTGCTAGTGCCCCAAAAGGGCATGGGGGTTCAAGTCCCCCCTCGGACACAGTAAACCCCATGAGGCCGGGTTTCCGGGCAGCCTGGGGCGGGAGCGGGTCGGCGGCCCGGAGGAAGCCGAGCGGCGCCGCAGGGAGCTGATCGGCCGCCAGAGCGGCTTCCGGCTCGCCGAAGAACGCAAGCGCCGCGGGCTCACCCAGGCCCAGCTCGCCGAGGCGATGGGCGTCACCTCCGGCCGGGTCTCCCAGATCGAGCGCGGCGAGGTCGCCACCATGGACGCAGTCGCCCGCTACGTCGAAGCCCTCGGCGGACGGCTCGACCTGGTGGCCAGCTTCGGCGACCACACCGTCACCGCGGCCACCACCGACGCCGCATGAGCTCAGGATCTGATAGCGGCGCAGTTGACGTGAACGCGCTGGCCGACTGGATCGAGGCCAGGGGACGGCGGCTGTCGCGCGTCTACATCACCCACGGGCTGTCCGTCGCCGAGCTGATGAAGGAAGCCGGTCTGACCCACGGCGGTTTCTACCGGCACTTCGACTCACGCGAGCAGCTCATCGCCGAGGCCGCCCAGCGGGCGCTGACCCAGGGCAGCGCCTGGACCATCGCAGCCGGCCAGCTCGGCGGGCAGCCCGGATTCGCCGCGCTCATTGACGGCTACCTCAGCACGTGGCACCGCGATCATCCCGAGGCCGGCTGCGGCGTGGCCGGCATCGCCGCCGATGCCGCCCGGGCCGGCGGCCCGGCGCGGGCCAGCTACAGCCGTCAGGTGAAGGAATGCCTGGCGGTGATCGCTGACCTCACCGGCAACCCCGACCAACAGGCCGCACAACGCGAAGCGGTCCTCACCCTCACCGTCCTGGTCGGCGCGATCTCCATCGCCCGGGCGGTCGACGACCCCGGCCTGTCCGAGCAGATAATGACCCAGGCCGCAGTCGCACTGAAACAGCGCATCCCCAATTAAGCCGCAACGCAGACACGCGAACTCGGCTACTCACAGCGTGGCCCCGCTCGAAGCAGCCGCCGGCCCCGCCGGGTTCCTGATCGCCGCGCACGCCTGGCTGCGACCCGCCGCACGGCTCGTCGGGCTGAGCGCAAGGCCGACGGCCCGAATCTTGATTCGCTGGCGTCGCTCGATCTGCTGTGAGGCGGCCACGATCGTCCCGTGAAGTGCCATGTGACTGCGCCCGGTCAGACGACGGTAGCTGCCTCGTCCCAGCCGGATCGCCCAACTGCGCGTGACCGCGGGCGCACCGAACGAACTCCGCCGACGTCAGCATCCGATTAACTTGTTTCAGACCTTGACGGGTCATATTTACCGCATATACAAATAACAGCCGGGGGCTAGTCGGCCGGTGGTGGCCAGAACGGAGCCGTCTGTGCGACACCGCTACCGCCTCGCGCTCACTGCTGCGGCAGCCGCCATCACGCTCACGGCGGCCGGTGTCACCGGGACGACCGCCCTAGCGGGCACCCGGCCGAGTGATCATGATCACCGGCTGCCAGCGCAGGTCTACGCGCCGTATTACGAGACCTACCTGGCCCCGAATACCGCGTCGATTTCGGCCGTCGCACGCGGGTCCGGTGCGCGCTATTTCACCCTCGCCTTCCTGCAGACCGCGAAGAAGGGCTCATGCGCACTGGACTGGAACGGGACCGGCTCCCAGCCCCTTGCGTACTACGCAGGTGACATCGCGCGGCTGCGAAAGATGGGCGGCGACGTGATCCCGTCATTTGGCGGCTACAGCGCGGACCACGACGGAACCGAGATCGCGGACTCCTGTAAGAGCGTCAGTAAGATCGCAGCCGGCTATGAGTCGGTAATCCGGACGCTGCACGTGACCCGGCTGGACATGGATGTCGAGGACAACTCACTCACCGACAGGGCGGGCATCGAGCGGCGCAGCGAGGCGATCCGGATCGCACAGGCCTGGGCGGCCTGCCACCACATCCGGCTACAGATCCAGTTCACGATCCCGATAGAGCCGTCCGGCCTGGACAGCGACGACACCGCGGTGCTCCGCAGTGCCATCGCGGCCGACGTTCGGGTGCATTCCGTCAACATCATGGTCTTCGACTACTACCTGTCGGACAACGAACCCAAGCTGAACATGGGGGCCGAGGCGGTAAGGGCCGCGAACAACACGCACCGCCAGCTCGCCTCGCTGTACCCGCATGCCTCGGCCACCCGACTCTGGGCGATGATCGGCATGACCATGCTGCCCGGCATCGATGACTACACGCCCGCCAGAGAGGTGACCTACCTGCGCGACGCCCAGCGGATGCTGAACTTCGCGGGTAGTCACCGGATGAACTTCCTGTCGATCTGGGGGATCCAGCGGGACAACGGCGGCTGCCTGGGCGCGTTTGACAGCGATACCTGCTCCGGGATCAAGCAGAAGGCCTGGGCGTTCAGCCATCTGCTGGAGCCATTCACGCGATAGGAGGCACTCGCCCAAGCCTCGGCGTGGCTGCCAGAAGCCGCGGCTCAGCCACTAGCGAAGGAGCACGGACTTACTCCGGCTGCTCCTGATAGTGGCGCCCCTCGTCATATTTGGCCGGGTTGGGATGGGCCATCGACATTCCTGTGCGGGGTTTCCGGCCGGTCGGGAAGCAGGTTGGTTACGCTGACCAGCCGGGCCTAGCTGCTGCGCTGCTGGCGCAGGAACTCGCGGATTACGATCGTGCGCACGTAAGCGTCGATGCTGGTCGCGGCCCTTGCCCTGGGCCAATGCAGGTAGAGCTTGGTGAGCGCGCCCTGGACGACGTCGTCGGCCAAGTGCCGGTCGCGGCTCAGCACGAAGGCGAGCTGCCGCAGTGATGACAGCCGCGCCCCGACATATTCGTCGAACTCCGGCTCGCGCTGTCCGGTCACCGGCGGACTCGTGAACACGGGAGGCGGTCCTCAGGTGAAGTCATCACACAGCTATGAGTCCGTGGCGCCGACGTCCGGTTGCCCGGCCCTTCGGAGTTTGCTGGCGGGAGCCTTCGCTCAACACGCGCGATAGCTGGCGCATAGCCGTACAATCCGTCAGGTCGGGAGGCCATGGTCCGAAGGCTAGCCCGGCTAGTGAACCGCGTGCGTCCCCGCTTCGTTTGAGCTATCAGCCGGGTGCGGGCTCAGCCAGGGCCTAAGGAGACGGGATGGATTTCTCGCTGACCGCCGAGCAGCGTGAGCTGAAGGAGGCAGCGGCCGCCTTCGCCCGCGAGAAGCTCAACCAGGACCTGGAAAAGCGCGAGGAAGCTGGCGAGTTCCCGATGGAGGCCTGGCAGGCCTGCGCTCGGTTCGGGATTCAGGGCCTGCCGGTTCCCGCCGAGCTTGGCGGCGGCGGCAGCGACGTCCTGACGACGGTTCTGGTTATGGAAGCCCTGGGATACGGCTGCGGCGACAACGGGCTCATCTTCTCACTCAACGCGCAGATGTGGAGCCTTGAGCTGCCGCTGGTGAAGTTCGGCACGCCCGCTCAGCAACAGGCCTACCTGCCCCCGCTGATCTCGGGGGAAATCATCGGCGTGCATGCGATGACCGAGCCCGATTCCGGCTCCGACGCGTTCAGCATGCGGACGCGCGCAGAGCGGCAGGGAGATCATTACCTTCTCAACGGGACCAAGATGTACATCACCAACGCCCCGGTCGCAGACGTGGTGCTGGTCTTCGCCGTGCACCCAGGCCGCCCAGGCCAGCGAACATCTCGGCGTTCCTCGTCGATAAGGGGACGCCCGGGCTCACCGTGGGCCGCAGCCTAGACAAGATGGGCCTGCGGACCTCGCCGATGGGCGAGGTCGTGCTGGCCGACTGCCTCGTCCCGGCGGAGAAGCGCCTGGGTCCTGAGGGAGCGGGCACGGTCGTCTTCAACTCATCGATGGGATGGGAACGCAGCTGCATCCTGGCTAGCGCCCTAGGCGCCATGCAGCGCCAGCTTGAGACGGCCGTGGAGTACGCGCGGGCGCGGAAGCAATTCGGGCAGGCCATCGGGAAATTCCAGAGCGTGTCCAACAAAGTGGCGGACATGTACCTGCGGCTGGAGGCCGCCCGGCTGCTGGTCTACCGGGCCGCGTGGCTGGCCCAGCAGGGCCAGCCGGCGCTGGCTGAGGCGGCTGCCGCCAAGTTGTTCGCCAGCGAGGCGTGGGTCCAGTCCAGCCTGGACGCGATCCAGATCCATGGGGCCTACGGCTACATGAAGGAAGCCGGGATCGAGCGCGACCTGCGGGACGCGGTCGCCGGCACTATCTACTCGGGAACCTCGGAGATCCAGCGGGTCATCTTGTCCAGGATGCTGGGGCTGTGAGTCAGTCAGCCGTGCGCAGGGCGGCCGCCAAGGCGGCGTGGCTGGTACGGAACGCCGAGAGCGTGGCCTACTGGCTGGTGCTGGCGCCGCTGGCAGCACGCCTGCCCGCCCGCCTCGCCTACCGTGTGGCCTGCTGGCGGGCGGACTGGGGTTACCGGTGCCGGGTCGGGAAGCGCACGGAGATAGTGCGTAACCTGAGCCAACTGCTCGGTGACGAACTCGGGCCGGCACAGGCTGAGCGCGTGGCCAGGGACTTCTTCCGGATGATCTCCTGCGAGGTCATCGACGTGATGCGGCTGCGGGGCCGGGCCCGGTCCCTGGACAAACTGGTCGAGATCCGCGGCCGCGAGCACCTAGAAGCTGCGCTGGCCGCAGGCAAAGGGGCCCTGCTCTGCAGTGCCCACCTCGGTTCCTGCAGCAGCGCCTTTTCGTTGCTCCATGCCAGCGGATTCCCGCTCACCGCGATTGGCCGCTGGCCCTGGAAGTACCGCCCTGGCGAGTCGTCCGCCCAGGGGCGGTTCTGGGACCTCGTCTTCGCCAGGCGCCTGCTGCGCCACCGGCAGCGGCCGAACATCGAGCCCTTTCCTGGCCGGGTTCAGGTTGCGGCGCAGGCCGCGGTCGCACTTCGCGCCAATGAGGTCGTGACCATCTCAAGCGACGCCCCGCCTCTAGACGCTACGCGCGGCGGCGTAGTCGAAATGCCCTTCCTCGGGCGGCAGGCGACGCTCTCGCCTGGGGTCGTGACCCTCGCGCGGCTGACCGGTGCTCCGGTTCTGATGATGTTCATCCACCGCTCGGCCGACTACCGTCATCAGGTGCTGGACATCTCGCCGCCGGTGCCGATGGACGGCGACATCGCAACAGCGTTCGGGCCCTGCGTGGCCGCGATCGAGGCCGCCATCAGGACAAGCCCCGCCGGGTGGGTCTACTGGGGCGAAACGAGTGACCTCGCCAACCTGGGGCTGCTGTCGTCGCGATGGGACTCCACCAGCTCGAGCACTGCGCGGTAGTCGGCTTTCCCGCGAGGACCACGCGGTAGCTCATCGACAGGCAGGACGACATCGGGAACCATGTAGGGCGGCAGCAACCTGCGGCAGTGTCCGATGACCGCACCGTGCTCCAGTGTTTCGCCGGCGGCGACGCGTACCACCGCAGCCAGTACGTCGACGTCGCCCCGACGGTGCATGACGACGGCGGCCTCGTCGATCTCGGCTCGCTGCTCCAGCACGTGCTCCACCTCTTCCGGCTGCACGCGAAAGCCACGAACCTTGAGTAGCCGGTCGACCCGGCCACGGAACGTGAACCCGTGCGCGGGGTCTTCTGACACAAGGTCCCCAGTCGAGTAATACACGCGCCCGTCGGACCCGGCCGAGAACACCCGGGATGTCGCATCCGGAAGCTTCCAGTACCCCGTCATGAGCGATTCTCCCGCGACAAGCAGCTCGCCCGTCGCACCATCCGACGTGACGACACCATCGTCCGTCGTCAGCGAGGTGGTGGCATAAGGACAGGGCTTCCCGATCGGAATCGGATCTCCGCGATCCACGTCCTCCGCGGTTACGTCATGGAACGTGCAGACGTTGGTCTCTGTCGGGCCATACCAGTTCGCGATTCGACAGGACGGCGGCAGGTTGTCCCGCAGCACGCGCAACGGTCCCAGCGGTATCTCCTCGCCGGCGAGAACGACCTGGCGCAGCTCGCTGCCCCGCAGGAGCGTCAGTGACTCCGAGCCGCTGGCGCGCAGTAGAGCCGACGGCACGGAGTACCAGACAGTGACCCCAGTCGCGACGATGAAGCGGCAGAGGCTGGCGACCCGGCCGAACGTCGAGGGGGGCACGAGCGCGAGCCGGGCGGAGGCCATGGCCGCCCCGAAGAAGTCGAACACGCTCAGGTCGAACGACGGGGACGCATGCTGGGAAACGACATCGGTTTCATCTAGCCCTACTGCATCGACCGCCCATTCGACGAACGCGAGCGCGCTGGCGTTCGTGTGGGCCACGCCCTTCGGCCGGCCGGTGGAGCCCGATGTGTACAGGATGTAGGCGAGCGCCGAGGGCGGTACTTCAACCGGCGAGCCCAGTCGGTCAAGCTGCTGGACCCGGCTCAGGTTCACGCTCACCGGCTGACGTAGCGGCGACCTCTCCGGATCCCACCAGCCCCGGCCGAGCCAGTGCAGCGCAGCAGAGTTGTCACTCGCGCCGTCGGCAGGCGGGCTGGCGTCGTCGAGCACCATCGCCCGCATCGTGCGCAGGCCGGAGACCACCGCGACCGCCTCGGCGTCGGCGGCGATGGCGAGCGCCCGCGCTGGCGGAGTCAGGTAGTCGATCGGCACATAGGCGCCGCCAGCCAGCAGCGTGCCGAAGATGGCGATAGGAAGCGCGACGTCCTTGGGCAGAGAGATCACCACCCGGTCACCCGGCTCGATCCCGTGCTCCACCAGGGCGCCGGCCAGCCGCATGGCGCGGTCGTACAGCTCGGCGTACGTGAGCTCGCCGGCTGTCGACCAGACAGCGGGCCTGTCGGGGTGCGCATGGGCGGCGTTGCGGAGCAGATGCGACAGCGTGGACGTCATTCCGGCATCCCCTGGGCTCGGTAGCGATGGCGTTGTGTGATCATGTCGATCCATGCGAGGTCGCCTCTCGCGGCAAGCTCCGCCTCGCAGCCGTCACCTTGCCGTCGCAGGTTCGGCGATGGACTGGTTGAACTCCTCAAGGGCGCTCAGGCTCCGCGACAGCGTGGCCTCGTCCACGCTGACTGACTCGACCTCGCCGGCGGCGAAACTGCGGTAGGCGCCTAGGTCGAGCAACCCGTGGCCGCTGATGTTCACGAGAACGACCAGCGGGGCCTCGCCGTGCGGGTGCCGCGATACGACATCAATCATCCCGGCCACCGCGTGGGCGGATTCAGGGGCGGGCAGGACGCCCTCTGTCTCGCAGAAGAGCAGGCCGGCCCGGAACGAGGTGACCTGGTCGATGGCCATCGCTTCCAGGGAACCGTCCGCGTACATGGCGCTCGCCAGCGGCCCTGCGCTGTGGTGCCGCAGCCCGCCCGCATATACCGCGGGCGGCACGAAGGTGCTGCCGAGCGAGTAGACCTTGGTGATCGGGGTTGTGCCCAGAGCGTCGCTGAGGTCATAGCGATAGCGGCCTCGAGTTAGCTTCGGACACGCGGCGGACTCGACGGCGATGAGCCGGATCGACCTCCCGGCGTCCTCCGCCGCACCGAGCAAGGGCAGCGCGATGCCGCCGAAGTTCGACCCAGCGCCCATGCAGGCAATAACGCAGTCGGGAAACTCGCCCAGCAGGGCTAGCTGCGAGACGGCCTCCTGGCCGATGACGGTCTGGTGTAGCAAGACAGAGTTCTCGCCACTCCCGACGGCAAACCGTGTTTCCTTGTCCTCAGCTGCGAGCGCGAGAGCTTCTCCGGTAGCACCCGCGAGGGTGCCGATCGACGCCGGGTCTTGCCTGAGCGCTGCGCGTCCGACTTCGGTCAGTTCGCTCGGGCTCTCATGGACGACCGCACCGAAGAGCCGCATCAGGTCGCCGCGGACGGGCTTTTGACGGAAGGTGGACCTTACCCAGAAGATCGTGCAGTCAAGGTTCATGATCTGGCAGGCGTAGGCGAGGGCGGTCCCCCACTGGCCCGCGCCCGTGCCAGTGACCAGACGCTTCACGCCCGCGCGAGAGTAATAGTAGGCCTGCGCCAGCGCGGTGTTGAGCTTGTGGCTCCCGACGAGGTTAGCGCCCTCGTACTTGTAGTAGATGCGAGCATTAACGCCAAGGCGCTCTTCCAGGCGCACCGCCCTGCGCAGAGGGGTCGGACGGTACTGGGCGTACAGGTCGATGACCTCGTCCGGGATCGGTATCAACCGGTCGGTAGTGTTGAGGGACTGCCGTGCCAGCGAGAACGGCTGCTGGAGCTGCACGCCATGTCCCGCCAGTTTCGCTGCTCCCACCAGGCGTGTTCTCGACAGCGCCGAGGTCACATACTGCGGACGATCATGCAGGATATTGAACCAGTGCGTGGGGACCAGAGGGTCCCGCCCCGTAGCAGCCATGCGGTCGCCCTCAGCGCCGTCGGGTCCAGACCTCACTGTTCAGCCCGCAGCGAGATGTGCTCGACCATATCAACCAGGTCCGCCACGGTCACGAGCTCGATCGTCATCAGCTCGTCATCTAGCAGCTGGACGCTGAGCTTGCCCTCGAGCTCGACAAGCAGCTGTACGAACCCTAGCGAGTCCAGGCCCAGGTCAGCGTAAAGCTCCCGGCCTTCGCTCAGCGCCTCGACCGGCAGGTCGGGCATGACGGCGGTCAGGGCACCGAACACCACGCTCGTCGCCTGCCGTCGATTCAGATCCGAGACTGCTACTTCGCTACTTTCCTCAGTGGCCACAACGGCACCTCGCTTTACATTGCAGTTGGCCGCACGGGCCCTGCACGGTGGCGCCCGCTTGACAAGGGGGCCACCAGTGCCAATGAGGCCGGCATGCTCCAGTGACAGCTGGACTGATCCCTGCCACCTGACACGGGGCCAGGGCGGCGGCGGTTCACGGCATTCTGGCAGATTCCTGGACCTTAGTAGCCAGTTTCATGGCACTGGGGTAGCTCGCGGCGCTCCTGAATGAGACCGCCGGGGACGATCGGTGATGTACCAGCGGTCAGCTGACCTCCGCGTCGCGCACGTCCTGACGGACCGCCTCGGCGCGGACGACCGGCCAGACGGGCAAGCCCGCATCAGCGGCGAAGAGCGTCACGATCCTGACAGCCTCCGTGACGGCGTCCGCGGCGCTAGCAGCCTCAAGGTTCATGGTTGCGTCCCAATGGGGCGGCTGGCCATCCGCAGTAATGCTTCCGTCGTAAGGCTGGGTTAGATCCCGGAACTTAGCGATGGCCTCGTCATCGATCAGGCCGTTCCCGTCCGTCTGGGCCTGGACTCTCACGCTCCACCAGTCCATCGCCGCCTCCTAACGTGTCCGCCGGTCCGCCCCACTTAGAGCCCGGCTGGGATGGTGGCCACCAGTGCGCCTCCAGGCTACGGCCACCCGTATTTGGCACTGGGGCGATGGGCGAGCTGCACCTGACGGAGGGTTCTGGAGCGGTCCGTGCGTGTCCGGTACGGCCAGGGGCGTACCGGACACGCACGGACCGTCCGGCTGAGCGTCCATTATCCGGCCATAGCGAACTAACCGGGCATTACGAGGGTTCGCCGAACGGTCGGCGATGGGCGACGAACGGCCTACGCGCCCGCCTGCGCTAGCTCCAGCAGGGCGTGCAGGTCGGTGGCCGTATCCACGGCGGCTAGGCCGGCCAGCATGACGACGACCGCGGCCGCGGCGAGCAGGACGAGGCGACGCCGGGGCGGGGCTGCGAGCAGGGCAGCGACCCGGCGGGGCACCGGGCCTGCCCACGACAGCGACAAGTCTCGGGCCCAGCCGCCAGTGATGCCCAGCGTCACGGTGGGGATACGGCCGCGGCGCGGGCTGGCCAGCAGGGCTACCCGGCCGACCGTCTCGGCCACCAGCCTGCGGTCACCAGTAACCCGGGCGGCGTGCTCGTCGGCCCATCGCTCGAGCGTGTACTCCACGGAACGGGCGACTGGAAGCAGCATCGGGTTGGCGGCAGCGGCAAGGCGCGCCACCGCCGCGAAGATATGGTGCCGCCCGGCCAGGTGCGCCTGCTCGTGGGCGATCAGCACGGTTTGGCTGTCTGTATCCAGGCGCTCGAGTAGGTGCCCGGAGACGACGATGCGGCCTGGCCTGCCGGGTAGCGCGTAGGCATCGAGCGCAGGCCCCGGCACGACGACGATGCAGTCGTCGGAGCCCAGAGAATCGAAGCCCAGTGAAGCGGCGTGCCGATAGGACGCCGCCAGCGCCCGCGCCCGGTTGCGGAAGATCACAGCAACAGCAGCGGCCGCCCCGGCGAGCGCCATTCCGGCGATCACCCCGGCCACAGCGGGGATTGAGTCGAGCCGCCGGACGACGTGCTGCGAGTAGTCGCCGATCTGGGCTAGCACCGGCACCCTGACAGCGGCGAAAGCGACCAGCAGCGCCAGCGCCGCAGTGCTGCACGCGGCAAGTGCGACGGCGGTGCCGGTCAGGAGCCAGGTAGCCTGCCGCGGTTCCATGCGCGCAGCCAGCGGCCGTGCGGCAACGCCGGCGAGGGCCGGGATCACCAGAGGCAGAAACAGCAGCCACATGCGCCTGGTCCCTATCCCTCGTCCTGGCCAAGGTCACCGGCCGCCGGATCCCTGTCATCAGCTAGCAGCTGGCGCAGCAGCCATGCATCTCGCCCCGAGAGCTCGGACACAAAGCGGCTCAGCACCGCATCGCGGTCGGTCCCGCTGCCGAGGGCCTTGCTCATTCGGCTGGCTGCCAGGCTGGCCTCGTCGAGGGGCGTATAGGTGAACCCGCGCCCGACGCGCTGACGCGCCAGCAGGCCCTTGTCGTGCAGGCGGGAGACGATCGTCACCACCGTGCTGTAGGACAGCTCTCCTTGCTGCCCGGCGGTTACGCGCTCTCGGACTTCGGCCGGGCTCAGCGGCCTGCCCGCGGTCCGCAAGATGCCCAGAACCTCGGCTTCGAGCGCCCCGGCAGCACGTCGCTGCCCGGCAGGTGAGCTACCAGGCGCTTGCTGTGACCCAGGGTCGTGCATGGAGACACTCCGTATCGGTTACCATCTACGAATCGTGTAGATGGTCTACAGTTCCTGTAGAGCATCCGGCGGTTCGAGTATGCCACCTCGCGCTGGGCACGTTGCTTGACCCGGCGCCAGCCGGGCGGGTTTGCCCCCTAACCGGAAGCGGGCCAGGAAGAAGGGACGTACATCGTGCAGCACTGGATCGCCAGCTACGGATACCTGGCTGTGTTCTTGCTCATGGTGGCCGAATCGGCGTGCATACCCGTGCCATCAGAGCTGATCATGACGTTCGGCGGCGCACTGGCGGCCGGCGCGGTGCCGGGGACCGGGCTCAACCTCATCGGCGTGATCATCGCCGGAGTGGCCGGCAACGTCGTCGGCAGCTATATCGCGTGGGCAGTCGGCCGCTACGGCGGGCAGCCAGCGCTACGCCGCTGGGGCCGATGGCTGCACATCCGCGAGCGCGACCTCGATCGCGCCACCACATGGTTCGACAGGTACGGCCCGCGTGCCGTGCTCATCGGGCGCCTCCTGCCAGTGGTGCGAACCTTCATCTCCCTGCCTGCGGGGATCGCGGGCATGAACCCGGTGCAGTTCGGCATCTATACCACGATCGGCTGCATTCCCTGGACGGCCGCGCTCGCCGTCGCCGGATACGCGGTCGGCGCCCACTGGCAATCGGTCGTGAACGGCTTCAAGGGCCCCACCTATGTCATCGCGGCCGTCGTGGTGATCGCCCTGGCCATCGGGATCTGGCGGTACCTGCGGCACAGCCGCGTTGACGGCCCGCCGGCGGGCAGCCAGCCGGCGCAGCATGACGAATCGGCAGCGGCCAGCTCAGCGCCCGAGCACCGTCGCTGAAGAATGCGGATGCCGGCGGGATCGGTTGTCGCGACAGAAAAACCTGTCAGGGCGCCGGAACGGGCTCGCGTGACTACCCCGCCGCAGCAAACCGAGGCCGGGCCAGGCGGACACGTCGCCCAGCGGCCGCGGGGACGGCACCGCGCGCCCGGCCGACAAGGCGATGGCCCGTCCGGTCGTGACCGGCTGTACGAGATCGACCTGCTGCGCATTACGGCCGCGCTCGCTGTCGTTGTGTACCACTACACGTTCTCGGGCTATGCCCGGCACCTGACGGCGATCGCATTCCCGGCCCTCAGCGTCGTGACGCGCTACGGCTACCTCGGTGTCGACATGTTCTTGACCATCAGCGGCTTCGTTGTGCTGCTGAGCGCGTGGGGCCGGCGCCCGCACGAGTTCGTGATCTCGCGGATCGTCCGCCTGTACCCCGCGTACTGGGTGGCCGTCAGCATCACGACGGTCGTCTTGATCACCATTGGCAGAAGGCTGTTCACCGTCACGCCGCTGCAGTACGCCGCCAACCTCACGATGCTCAACGCGGTGCCGCACATCGCGAATATCGATGTCGTCTACTGGACGCTCTGGACGGAGATCCGGTTCTACCTGCTCGTATTCGTGCTCACCTGGATCGGCATCACCCGCCAGCGCGTGATGACGCTGCTCTGGATCTGGATCGCCGCGACCGGCGCGATCGAGGCGCATCTGCTGCCGGCGTCCCTGGCCACTCAACTCGACCTGCTGGTCCAGTCGCAGTGGTCGCACTACTTCATCGCCGGCATGGCGATGTGCCTGATCTACAAGTCCGGCTTCTCCTGGCAGCTAGGCGCGATTCTGGTGGTCACGTATGCGAACGCGGTCTACCAGGCCATCAGGTTCGGCCACGGAGTGTCGACGCGGTACCACCAGACGCTGCACCCGGCGGTGATCGCCGCCGTCATCACGGTCATCTTCATCGTGATGACCCTCATCGCCCTGCGGGCAACGAAACGTCTCGGCCGACCGTGGTTCGCCGTCGCCGGCGCGCTGACCTATCCGCTCTACCTGGTGCACGCCTACATCGGGTTCGCGCTGTTCAGCATCCTTGGCGGCGTGCTCAACAGGTGGGTCCTGCTGGCGGTGATGATCACCGGCATGTGCTGCGTCGCATACGTGATCCACCGGTTCGTCGAGGTGCCGGCCGGGCCCCGGCTCAAACGCGCGCTCACCCGGCTGGCCGACGCACTCGGCCGACGGCGTCGGAAGCTCGCCTAGCTGCTGTGGTGCCAGCCGATACCCGGCGGCTGCTGCCCGGACACGGGAACGTCCCTGACCGCGGCGCGCTCTCTGCCTTCCCAGTCCTCGATGGTGCGCAGGACGTCCTCGGTGTAGATCCGCAAGTGCTGGCGGTAGACCTCACTGAAGGTGCGTAGGTAGGCCAGCTCGGCTTGTACCGCACGCCGCTCCTGATCGGTCTGCGGCGGCAGGCCGTCGTAGTCCATGGCGTCGACGGCAGCCGTCCGCGCCCGCTTCGAGGCCTCCTCCAGCAGCATGTCAGCGTGCTGCTGGGCCTGGCCCATGATCTCATCGCGCCGCGTGCGGGCTTCCTCCGTCAGCCGGCCGCTATATGCCTGGGCGTCGGCGACGTACCGGTCGGCCGTGCGCTGGGCGCTGGACAGGATCCGCACCGCGTGGATGTGCGCATCGTCCTTGCCAAACAGGATCGCGTCGTTGCCGTTCTCCCTGCCGAGGATCCGGCGGCGCAGCCGCTGTACTTCCTGCCACAGCGATGCTCGCTCGTTGATCAGCCGAACCATTTCGTTGTGCAGTTCGGCGAGGAACGCGCGGACGGGCTCTTCGTCATAGCCACGGCGACCCCAGCGCGCCGGCGGGAACGTCACGGCCCGGACGTGGTCCGGAGTCAGCCTCTTCTGCTCGTCGTACCAGGCATCAGATGTCATTGCTCACTCCAGCCAAAGTCCTCGATGTGAATCTGAGCCGCAGGCGTTCGGGCTGCTACCAGCCGCGATGCTGTGTCCTGCACCATGTCGGTCGGGCCGGCCAGGTAGACGTCGTGACTGGTCAGGTCGCCATAACCAGCGACGACGTCCGTAAGCGAGCCGGTGTGACCGGCGAAGCGGCCTCGTGTCACGACGGGTACGACCGTGAGCCACGGCTGCTCGGCCGCCATCTTCTCGAGGCCTGGCAGGTCGTACAGGCCGTCGGCGGTCCGCGCGCCGAAGAACAGCTGTGCTCTGGGCGGCCGCGGGAGACCTGCGATTTGCTCGAGCATCGCCTTGAGCGGAGCGAGGCCCGTGCTGCCGCCGACCATCACGACATCCCGGCCGGAGCCGGTGTCGAGCCGGAGCACGCCGACGGGCGGGCCGAGCTTCAACCCGGAGCCCACTGTCGTACCCGACGTGAGGGCCATGCTGACGGCTCCGCCGTCGATCAGCCTGACGTGGAACTCCATGCTGCCGTCTGCGCGCGGCGCATTGGCCACGGAGTAGTGGCGCCACAGTCGCGGCCGCGCGGACGATTCGATGGCCACCGACTGTCCTGGCACGAAGTTGAGCCTGGGCTCCGTCGCAACGGTCAGGACGGCGACGTCGAACGCCCGCAGCTCGTGGCCGACGACGGTGCCGGTCCAGTACGCAGGATGCTGCTGCTCGTCTTGCTGCGCGGCGCCCGTCATCACGCCGGCGATCAGCTCGTAGGCACCACGCCACTCGGCCTCCAGCGCTGCGTCCCAGGCGTCGCCAGAGAAGTGCGCGAACGTCGCCAGCAGGCTGGCGCCGACAGCCTCGTAGTGCTCCGCCAGCGTGCCGAACTTGCGGTGGCCACGACCGAGATCTCGCAAGAACGCGGTCAGGTCGTCGACGTTGTCGACGCTAGAGACGACGCGTACGAGCGCGTCGACGAGGTGAGCCCGCTGTGCCTGCATGGAGACCGGGAACATCGGCCGCGTCTCCGGGTGCCGGAGGAACAGGTCCGAGTAAAAGTGAAGTGGCACCTCATCGCCGTGCATCGCGATGCGGGCAAAGCTGCTCTTGAGCCGGGCGATGTCCACTTAGCGATTCAGCACGTCGTCGCGAACGGTCTCAGCGACCGCGCCCACGGTAGCGATGTCACCTTCGCCGACGCCAAAGTCGCGGAGGGCACTCGCCAGCAGACTGATGACCCGGTCGAAGTGCGCGTCAGTCAGTCCCGTCAGCTGCGCGTGCGCGCTCCTGAGGTCGCGGCCCGCATATGCGTGCGGTCCGCCGAAGGCCAGAGCCAGGAACTCGGCCAGCATCACGGACTGCCGGTCGATGTCGACGCCAGCGAAGTATGCCGCCAGTGAGTCGTCGATCAGGACCCGCTGATAAAAGGAGCTCGTCACCGATCGCAAGAGCTGGCGGTCGCCGCTCAGAAGGTCGTACAGATTCGTGTCAGTCGTCATGGGGCACCTCTCCTGGCCTGCGGACGGGCCGCTCGCGGTCCATTGGCCAGACGGTATTGCTCACGGCATTACCGGAGCGTTACCTAGGTGCAACCGTCAAGAACATGCACCGCGGCGACACGACGACCGTGGCGCTCCGCGCCGCTGTCGGCACCCGCTGGTAGCCTCTCGCTCCTGTGACGCTCCCCGCTTCCGCCGCCAGCGACGGTGCCCGAATCAACAGTGCGCGATTCGGCAGTGCCCGATTCGACAGTGCCCGATTCGACAGTGCCCGATTGGCCGGCAGCCGACCCGACGGTGCCCGCCCGGCCACTGCGCGGCCTGACCTGCTGCTCTCCTTGCGCAAGTGGCAGCGGCACGCGCATGATGCGTACTTCCGCCGTGAGCAGCGCGACTTCCTGCTCGTGGCAACCCCTGGCGCGGGAAAGACGACGTTCGCCCTGACGATCGCGGCCGAGCTGATCGCCCGCCGCGAGATCAGCGCCATCACCGTCGTGACGCCGACCGAGCACCTGAAGCATCAGTGGGCACAGGCGGCGCACCGGCTCGGGATAGCGCTCGACCCGCAGTTCACCAACGCACAGGGCCAGGCGTCGGCGGACTTCACGGGCGTAGCCGTCACGTACGCACAGGTCGCCGCGCACCCCGCGCTGCACCGGCAGCGCACGCTGAGCAGGCGCACACTCGTGGTGTTCGACGAGATCCATCACGCAGGCGACGCGTTGTCCTGGGGGGAAGCGATCCGGGTCGCGTTCGAGCCAGCCCAGCGCCGGCTGGGACTCACCGGCACCCCGTTTCGCAGCGACACCAACCCGATCCCGTTCGTCACCTACAGCCGCGGCGATGATGGCAGCCTCCGCAGCTCATCGGACTACGTGTACGGCTACGGGCCCGCGCTGAGCGACGGCGTCGTCCGCCCGGTGATCTTCCTCGCATACTCCGGCGAGATGCGATGGCGCACCAGGGCAGGGAACGAGCTAGCCGGAACACTCGGCGGCCCGATGACATCGGAGCAGCTTGCGCACGCCTGGCGAACCGCGCTTGATCCAGACGGCGCCTGGATCATTCGGGTGCTCGAGGCGGCCGACCGCCGGCTGACCGAGGTGCGTCGCGGTATGCCGGACGCGGGCGGGCTGGTCATTGCCTCCGACCACGCCGACGCCCGCGCCTACGCGACCCTGCTGCGTGACATCACCGGGACCCGGCCGGTCGTCGTCTTGTCCGACGACCCGGCCGCCAGCAAGAAGATCTCGAGGTTCGGCACGTCGACGGATCGCTGGATGGTCGCGGTCCGCATGGTGTCCGAGGGCGTCGACATCCCGCGGCTCGCCGTCGGCGTGTACGCGACCAGCGTGGGCACCGCGCTCTTTTTTGCGCAGGCCGTCGGCCGGTTCGTCCGTGCCAGGCGGCGCGGCGAGACCGCATCGGTGTTCCTGCCCTCCATCCCGGCGCTCCTCGGGTACGCGGCCGAACTCGAGGCCGAGCGCGACCACGTACTCGGCCTGGCCGATGACGCGCCGGATGACGAGCGCGCGCTCGCCGAAGCCGAGCGCCAGCGCGACACTGCCGATGAGCTCGACCAGGCCCCGTTCGAGGCCCTGGAGGCCTCAGCCCACTTCGACCGCGTCTTGTACGACGGCGACGAGTTCGGCGTCACCGCGGAGGAAGAGGACTTCCTCGGCCTGCCCGGATTGCTGGAGCCCGAGCAGGTTGCGCTGCTCCTCCGCAACCGCCAGTCCGGCTCGCGCGCCCGCGGGCCGGACACGAGCCCCGGCCCGCGCGCCACGGCAGCGAGCACGACTCCCGGGCCGACCACCAGGGAGACGCTCGCGACGCTGCGCAAGGAGCTCAACGGCCTCATCGCGGCGTGGCATCACCGCACTGGCCAGCCGCACGGCGCCGTCCACGCCGAGCTCAGGCGCAGCTGCGGCGGGCCGCCGCTGCCGCAGGCGACGGCGGACCAGATCAGGGCCCGGATCGAGATGATGCACCGGATGGCGCGGTCGAAGCGTTAAGCCCCTCGGGCGGATCCGGGCCGCATCGATGCGGATGCTGACCGCCGGCAGCAAGCGGGCCGATCCTGGCGTAACGTCGGTCTCATGTGCCGCAGCATCAAAACCCTTCGTGAGCCCTACACCGAGCAGGTCACCGACGCCGACGTGCGAGCCGCAGCGCTGCAGTACGTCCGCAAGATCAGCGGGTTCCGTACCCCGGCGGGCCACAACGCTCAGGCGTTCGAGCACGCCGTCGCCGCGGTCGCGGCCGCCACCCAGGACCTGCTCGATCACCTTGAAGTCCGGGGGCAGCGCGCCGCTTCGTGACGCGCCGGCGCGGGCAAGAATCCAGCCGGGCCGACGCTATCGGGACGTGAGCGCGGCCTGCTGCGAACACCATGACGAACGATCACCAGGAGTTGCCATGTCCGACTTCAATACCAAGATCATCGAAGAGTTCCGCGCCAATGGCGGCCAGGTAGGCGGCGGCTTCGCCGGCGCGCCGCTGCTGCTGCTGCACACCACGGGCGCCAAGACGGGGCAGGACCGCGTCCACCCCATGATGTACCGGAAGGTCGACGGCGGCTACGCCGTGTTCGCATCGAAGGCCGGAGCGCCCAGCAATCCCGACTGGTACTACAACCTCGTCGCGAACCCAAGCGTGCGAGCCGAGATCGGCACGCAGACGCTGGACTTGACGGCGCGTGTCGCAGACGACGAGGAGCGGGAGCCGATATGGTCCGCGCAGAAGCAGGACTATTCCGGCTTCGGTGAGTACGAGGACATGACGGCGCGGCAGATCCCGGTCGTCATCCTCGAGCCCGCCAGCTGATCGGGCGCAATGACCTGCGGCGCGCGGGCTAGCCGAGCAGCGCGACGTCCGCGCGGCGCACCTGACCGGAGTCGCTGACCTCGACGGTGAGCACGGCCCGCCCGGTGGGACCGGTGAGGCGGACCTTCGCCGTGGAGGTGCCGTCTCCGGCCAGGTAGCAGTCGATCGTGACCGGCCCGGCCCACGCGGCCGCTATGCGCAGCTGCCGCACGGCCCGGTCGGCGTCGAAGCCGTCCGCGGCCAGCAGGCTCGCCGGCAACTCCGGCGCGGCGGCGGCGAACGCGCCGATGAGCAGGCCCAGCGCCTCGTGCAGGGCCCCGCCAGGAGCAGGCGGCACGGCGATGGCCAGCTGCTGCACGAGCGGGGTGCGCAGCGGCGCCAGCTTGATCGAGGCCGCGACCGTCCCGCCGGTCCCGGTCAGCCACCAGCGGCAGTGCGCCGGCGACTCGCACTCCGCGGGCCGCGCGGGATCTGCCGCGAAGTCGCCGATCCGCTCGCGCAATGTCGCGATCTCCGCCTGGCGCTGGGCGAGCGGCCGGTCCAGGCCGATGTTCGGGGTGAAGATCCGCGCGGCGACGTCGTCGTCCCAGTCGGCAAGCAGGCCGTTGACCGTATCCCGAGCCGCCAGCGTCTCCGGCCATGGGTCACCGCCGAGCGGTGCAGGACCACGGACGATTGTGCGACCCCGTTCCCTGCCTTGCCCGGCTTGCGCCGTCAGCAGCGCGGACAGCAACTCGCCCGCCAGCGCGCCCGCGTGCGCATACGTGCTGTTTGCCAGCACCACGGTGCCGAGGCCGGTTGCCGGGTGCCAGCGCATCTGGCTGCCATAGCCCGGGTAGCCGCCGCTGTGCTGCACGATGGTGCCGAACACCGGGTCGTCCTCGGTGAACAGGCCGAAGCCGTAGCTGAGCGAGGACGGCTCGGCAAACTGGGCAACGGTGCCGGAGGCCTCGTCGGTGATCGCTACCTGGCCGAGCTGCATCTCCCGGCGGGACGCCCGGCTGAGCGGGTGACCGGCGTCGCGGACCGGCGCACCGCCGGGCGGGAATGCGGCCGCGAATCCCGCGACCCACCGCGCCAGGTCGCCCACGCAGCTGAAGATCCCGCCCATCGGGGCAAACGCGCCGTTCGGGTCGTAAGGAAGCTCCAGCCATGTGCCGGAGTCGCGCTGGTAACCGCGGGTCAGGTCCGCGGCCTCGAAGTCCGCCGCGTCGTAGCCGGTCCGGTCCAGGCCGAGCGGGCCGAGCACCTCGGCCCGCATTACCCCGGCGTAGTCACGGCCGGTGACGGACTCGATGACCTTGCCGAGCACGGCGTAGCCGAGGTTGGAATACTCGAACTTCGTTCCCGGTGCCCACGCGGTCCTGACATCGCCGTCGGCGAGGAGGCGGGCAAACACCGCCGGGTCAAGGCCCTGCTGGCGGTCTCCCCACGGGTCGTCGGTCGGGAATCCGGACGTCATGGTCAGCAGGTGCCGGATCGTGATCGGCGGGCAGTCGGGCGTCGGCAGGGCGAGCGCGGCGAGCTCAGGTACGTAGTCAGCCGCGAGGTCGTCCAGGCGCAGTGCCCCGCGGTCGCGGAGCATCAGCACTTGCGTCGCGGTGAAGCTCTTGGTCATGGACGCGATCCTGAACACGGTGCCTGCGCCGCGGGACCGGGCCGCCCAGCCAGCTCTCGCCGCGGCCGCCCGAGTGCACCAGCTCACCGCCGGCGATGACCCCGTAAGCAAGCCCCGGTTGTCCGCCGCGCGCCGCGAATCGCGTCGCAATGGCCTCCACTGCATCGACGTCAATCGGCATGATGGTGTCCCTAGCTTGCGGGTCCGGCTAGCAGCAACTCCTCGGCGACCGCTGCCTCCGGCAGGTCGAGCAGCCTACAGCCGACCCGGATCTCGAATCTGGCCTGGGCCGGAGAAGACACGCCCGCCAGCCAGCGCCGCGTCGCAGCTCCGAAGATGGCCTGGATGACAGGGAGCAGCTGGCGATGCTCGGCACTGACCGGCTGGCCCCCGCCCGCCACGTGCTCGAGCATCTGCAGATGCTGGTGCTCGACCTGCTCGATGACCTCGCTGTAGCTCCTCCTGGTCTCGCTGATGACCCTGCTCAGCGCGGCCGTCAGCCGAGGCTCGCGCTGCTCGGCGCGGAATTCGCGCAGCAGGTGGCTGGTGACTCGATCGCGCGGAGTCGCGCCCGGCGGGATCTCCGCGGTCACGCGCGCCAGGGCCGAGCTGTAGCGGCTCAGCAGGATGGCCAGCATCACGTGATCCTTGGCCGGGAAGTACCGGTACAAGGTCGCCACGGACACGCCCGCCCGCTGCGACAGGTCCTTCATCTGCAGCGCGTCCTCACCGCCGGCCGCCAGCATCACGGTGGCGGCAGCCAGGATCCGGTCGTGCCTGCCGTGCTGCGCGGCGGTCGACGGAATGGCCGGACCTGCCTGTGGCACTCCTGCTGACCCGCTTTCTGAAATCCGTTCTGCTTCTGGCGGGAATGGCTCGCCGGGTTAGATGCCGAGCGAGTCCGCGAGCCGGTCGAGCTGGTCGCCGGGGCCGCCGAGCAGCACCTTGTTGGACAGGCCGTTCTTGTAGTACAAGTGCGCGTCGTGCTCCCAGGTGAAGCCGATGCCACCATGCAGCTGGACGGTGTCCACCGTCGCCTCGGCATACGGGCCGGCCAGCAGCACGCGCGCTGTCGTCGCCGCGACGGAGAACCGGCCCGGCTCCGCGTCGCCGGCTCTGGCCGCATCGCGCACGGCCGCGTTGCCGAGTTCCCAGGACTTCTCCATGTCGGCCAGCTTGTGCTTGACCGCCTGGAAGGCCCCGATGGGCTGCCCGAACGCCACCCGGATCCGGGCGTAGGCACTGGTCATGTCCAGGCACGCCTTCATGGCCCCGGACGACTCCGAGGCCAGCGCCAGGTTGGCCAGGTCGGTGGCCGCGGCGAGGGCGGCGGCCCCGTCGCCCGCCAGCGCCCGCGCGGGCGTGGCGCTGAGCTGGATACGGGCTAGTGAGCGGCTGTGATCGACCGCGGTCAGCTTCGTCCTGCTCAGGCCGGCGGCAGCGCCGTCGACCAGGTAGATGGTGGTGCTGTCGTCATTGGCGACCGGGACCAGCAGGATGCTCGCCTCGGCGCCATTCAGCACCGGAGACACGACCCCGGTCAGCGTCACGTCGTCGCCGGAGCCAGCGGCTGTCACGCGCCCGCCGGCGCTGCTCGCCAGCGCCAGCGTCGCGATCAGCTCGCCACCAGCGATCCTGGGCAGCAGCTCGAGCCTCGCCGCCTCGTCGTCCAGCCGCAGCACCACCTCGGCCGCCAGCACGCAGGCCAGCAGCGGCGAAGCGACCAGGCCAGCACCGAGCTCCGTCAGCGCGACCGAGAGCGCCGAGAAGCCGGCCCCGACGCCGCCGTACTCCTCGGGAATGGTCAGCCCGGCCAGCCCGAGCTGTGCTGACATCTGCTTCCAGACGTCCGCGTCGTACGGCTCGCCGGAACTGATCAGGTGCCGCAGCGACGTCAGCGGGCTGCGGTCGGCGACAAACTTGCGCACCGAGTCGGCCAGCGCCTGCTCTTCGTCTGTGAGTATCAGTGCCATCTGGGTTCCCTCGCTGCCTTCCGCTGCTCAGTTCTGGCGCTGCGTGCCGACGCGCAGCTGGTTAAACGGGGTAGCCCGGTCGACGCCCGGGTCCTTGGCCAGGCCGAGCACGCGCTCGCCGATGATGTTGCGCTGGATATCGCTCGTGCCGCCGGCGATTGCGCCGCCCGGCGCCGCAATGATGGCGATCGACACCGCCGCGAATTCATCCGAGTCGAAGCCGGCGAGCTGGTCACCGAGCACGTCGGCCGCAACATTGCCGGCGAACCTGCCGAGTTCAGAGCCGGCTAGCTTGGCCACCGAGCCGCGCGCTCCCGGCGGCCGCCCGGCCATCGTCTCCTCCCGCAGGAGCAAGGCGAAGAGCTGCATGGCCTTCCCCCTGGCGTACAGCTCGGCGAGATCGCGCCGGACGCCCTGGTCGCCCGTGCGGCCAAGGCCCGCGGCCAGGTCCCGCAGCGAGTCGAAAGCCAGGGGGCTCGTGCGCGATCCGCCCATCGTGCCGATCGCGATCCGCTCATGCCGCAGCATGACCACGGCGGCGTCCCAGCCCTTGTTCTCCTCGCCGATGATCGCGTCGGCGGGCACGCGGACGTTGTCGAAGAAGACCTCGTTGAAGGGCGAGTGCCCGGTCGCCACCTTGAGCGGCCGCACCGTGACGCCGGGGGCGTGCATGTCGACGATGAACATGCTGATGCCGTTGTGCTTGGGCTTCGACGGGTCCGTGCGGGCCAGGATGGCACCGAAGTCGCTGAACTGGGCGCCCGACGTCCACACCTTCTGGCCGTTGATCACCCACTCGTCGCCGTCGCGGACCGCGCTGGTCTGCAGGCTCGCCACATCGGAGCCGGCGCCGGGCTCGGAGAAGAGCTGGCACCAGATCTCCTCGCCACGCAGCATCTTGGCCAGGTAGCGCTCCTTCTGCGCCGGCGACCCGACCTCGAGGATCGTGTTGCCCGGCATGCTGATGCCGATGAAGAACACGCCGTTTGGCAGGTCGTAGTCGCGCGATTCCTGGCTCCAGGCGATCTGCTCGCCGCTGGTCAAACCCTGGCCGCCGTACTCCTTCGGCCACGTGATCCCGGCGAAGCCAGCGTCGTACAGCTTGGCCTGGAACGCCTTCTGCTCGTCGATGACCGATTGCTGACCTCTGGTCTCGGCCTCGGCCTCGTCATCGGCGCCCGCTCGCCGTGGCGCGTTGGCCTCCAGCCACGCTCGGGCCCTGCCGCGGAAGTCGTCGCTCATCGGCGCACCTCTTCGTGATCGCTATGTTCTCGGTAAATCTCAGGTCTCGCGGCTCCTGGCAGCGGCTCTGGCGTAAGCCGGGCCGGGCCCGAAAACTGAAATCAGTTATACTTCTTAACCTGGCTCCGAGCGAAGCATGGTGCCAGATCCCATGTCAACCGGAGCGTGCGTTATCCGCCAGATTCTCGTCAACCGGGGCGGGGCTGCTCCGGGCACGCGGGGTCGGCAGGCTGGCGTGAAGGGATATTCGAGCGGATGCGGGTAACGGGCACGCTGCAGCGTGAGGCATGGCTGCGGGCCGAGTTCCCGCCCGTCGAGAAGGTCACCAGCGGTGTCTGGTCCGTGCCGGTGCCGATCATCGGCAATCCGCTCAGGTACGTCCTCAGCTACCTCATCGAGCATGACAGTGGATTCGTCATGATCGACCCCGGCTGGAACCATCCGGACAGCTGGAAGGCGCTCACGGACGGGCTCGCCGAGTGCGAGATCCCGCTGAGCGCCGTCACCGCCGTGGTCATCACGCACGTCCATCCGGACCACCACGGCCAGTCCGGCAAGGTGCGCGAGGCGTCCGGCGCCTGGGTCGGCATGCATCCCGCCGAGGATTCCTTCCTCCAGATGCAGCGCGATCGCGGCCTCATGCGCAATGGCATGGAGTCCTACCTGAAGTGGTGTGGCGCACCGCCCAGCCACCTCGAGGAGCTGATCGGCAGCAGGCAGAGCGCCGGTCAGGTCGATCCGATGGTCCGGGCCGACCGCATGATCGAGCACGACGATCTCGTCGACGTGCCGGGCCTGCGGCTCCGGGCCGTGTGGACGCCCGGCCATACGCCCGGCCACCTGTGCTTCCACGACGAGACCCACGACCTGCTGCTGACCGGCGACCACATCCTGCCGCGCATCACGCCCAACGTGTCGTCGTACGACCTGTCCGACAATCCGCTCGAGGAGTACCTGGGCTCGCTGGAGAAGCTGCGCGGCCTCCAGCCTCGCGAGGTGCTGCCTGCGCACGAGTACCGGTTCGCCGACCTGGACTCCCGGCTCGACTTCCTGGCCGAGCACCACGCCGAGCGGCTGGCCGAGACCGCGGCGATCCTGGCCTCCGCCGGCGATGCGGGGGCGACGGCCTGGCACGTCGCGACCGGCATCACCTGGTCGCGGCCCTGGGCACAGCTCGTGTCATTCCAGCGGCAGGCGGCGGTGGGCGAGGTGCTGTCGCACCTGCGTCACCTCCAGGCGCGCGGCCTGGCCAGCGAGTCCGACATCGATGGCGCCGGCACCTGGACCTGCGCCCCAGCTCGCTAGTCCCGGCGGGCATGGCCCAGCACTGAGAGGGTGACCTTGGCAGATCGGCATGCGTGGATCGAGGAGGGCGCGCATCTCGTCGCGCCGGGTGTGCACCGGATACCGCTTCCCTTGCCGTCTGACGGACTGCGCGCCGTCAACGTGTACTCCATCGAGGCGGCCGGCGGGCTAGTCCTGATCGACTCCGGCTGGGCGCTGGCCAACGCGCGCGATCAGCTTGAGCGGTCCCTGGCTCTGATCGGGGCCGGACTGCCTGACGTCCGCCAGTTCCTGGTCACGCACATGCACCGCGACCACTACACCCAGGCGGTCGAGATCAGGCGGCTGTTCGGAACTCCGGTCGCGCTCGGCGAGGGCGAGAAGCCGTCGATCGACGGCCTGCTGTCCGCCGACTTCCAGCCGCTACGGGCCCAGCTTCCGATCCTGCGAGGCGCTGGGGCAGGCGTCGTCGCCGACCGGCTCGCCGAGATGACGTCCTTCGGCTTCAGCGGCGGCGAGCAGCAGGCGGGCGGGCGCGACTTCCTGCCGCCCGGCCACCCGCGGTTGCGGCCGGGCGGCACGATCGGCGCTGCGCTCGGATACGAGCCGCCCGATGTTTGGATCGCACCTGACCAGGTCTTCGACATCGGCACGAGGAAACTGATCGCGGTGGCGACACCCGGCCACACTCGCGGCCACGTGGTGTTCGCCGATGCGGATGCGGGACTGCTGTTTGCCGGGGACCACGTGCTGCCGCACATCACGCCTTCGATCGGCTTCCAGGAAGCCCCGTCGGCCGACCCGCTGCGCGAGTACCTGCAGTCACTGAGCATCGTGCGCGGGCTACCAGACATGCAGCTTCTCCCGGCGCACGGGCCGGTAGCCCCGAGTACCCACAGTCGCATCGACGAGCTGGCCGAGCACCACGCAGAACGGCTGCGCTTGATGGCCGCCGTGCTCTCCGGCGGGCAGTGCACCGGCTACGACGTTGCGCTGGCCATCGGCTGGACGCGCAGGCAGCTTAAGCTCGCCGACCTTGACCTGATGAACCAGATGCTCGCCATCTGCGAGACCGTGTACCACCTCGACCTGCTGGTCGCGCAGGCGGTCGCCGTCAGCCAGGTCGGCGAGGACGGCATCCGGCGCTACCAGCTGGTCGTTCCGCCCCGGACGGCTACCTGACGCCGCCAGGCGCGCCCGGACCCATGTCGCCCATGCCGGGCTGATCAGTTCCGGGCTGGGCCATACCGGGCTGCTCGCCCATGCCAGGCCGCTGGCGCAGCTGGCCGCCGCTGTTAGCGGCGAACTGCGGACGGCGGTGGTGCGCCGCGACTACCAGCGTGCGCGCAGCGTGGTCACCAACACGCTGGTGAAACCTCGATGCCATCATCGTGATCAGGCCGACCAGCCCGAAGACCAGCGTGTCGATGACGAGCAATATGGCCCGGACGAAGTACTGAGCCATGCTGGCCGGTCCGCCATCCTTGCTGATAATGCGGACGCCCAGCAGCTGCATGCCGAACGTCTGCCCGTTGCTGCTGCGCGGCCGGAGGACCCAGTACCACAGGTATACGACGATGGCGATGATCGTCGCCACGAACCAGCCGATCCAGTGCAAGCTGCCCCTGTCGAGCAGCCAGTATGCGAGTCCGGGAATGATGCCGACCAGCACGTAGTCGATGACGTACTGAACCACGCGGCGGCCGACGACCTTGGTCTCGTCGCGGTTGACGGGAGTCATGGATCCGGGCTGGCCGCCCCACTGGCCTGCCGCGCCACCCTGTGGCTGGCCGTATCCGCCCTGGGCCTGTCCAGGCACGCTTCCGAACTGCTCTCGCCCGGGCATGCTGCTCATCTGATCCCCCGATCCACGCCCGCCATGAAGACGTTTTGCGGCGGCTTCCCATCGGGCCGCAGCTAGGCGTAACAACCTTCGTACCCACGGCTACGTCTAGAACACGTCTGCTTACAAAGCGTTAGGAACGGCGCCTTACGGCAGCCCCTTCGGGGCAATCAGGACGCCGGGCTGATGACCACGATCGGCGTCGTCGTTGGCTTCGTGGTGCCCCCGGCCGGCTCGACGGTCACACCCACCTTGTCGCCGGCTGCGAGCCCGGCCGCCAGAACCGGCGTTGTCTGGCCGTTCGCCATCAATGACAACAGGCCGGCCGAGGTCGCCGAGCCCGCCGGCCCAATCACCCAGAGCTGATACACCCTGGCATCGGCAAGCGCCGGCAGGCCACTGCTCGTGAAGATGAACTTGTGCAGCTTCGCCGCGACAACGACGGTCGCCTCGCCGCCTAGCGACGTTGGTTCCCTGACCAGCCTCGCACCGGGCGCAGCCAGCACGGCCGCGATCGCCCGCTGCTGCGCCCTCTCCGCATTGAGCTGGTGCCTTGAGATACCGAGGAGTACACCGAGCACGACGGCTATCACCAGACAGGCTGCTGCCAGCGGGACGGCGGCGCGCCGGGTCCATCCCGGTGACGGCGCTGGCAGCGGGCGGACGTCGGGCATCGGCGCCAGTTGCCGAGTCGTGGCCACCGCGGCGAGCACTCGAGGCTTCATCTGATCGGGCGGCCGGGCTGCAACGGCCTGGCCCAGCCTGGTCGCTGTTTCCTGCAATCCCCGTACCTCGTACTCGCACAGCCGGCATCGCGTGAGGTGGTGCTCGAATCGCTCTCGCTCCGACCCGTCGATCGCATCGAGCGCGTAGGCGCCTGTGAGAGCGTGCAAGTCATGTCTCAGCAGCGTCACGAGACCACCCCCATGCAGTCACGCATCCGGATGAGCCCGTCACGGATCCTGGTCTTGATGGTGCCGAGCGCGACGCTCAGGAGCCCGGCGACCTCGCGGTAGCTGTAACCGCCGTAATAGGCCAGCGTCACCGATTCGCGCTGGATGTCGGTCAGCATGTCCAGGCAGCGCCGTACACGCTCGCGCTCGAGGTTGGCCTCGACGGCGTCGGCGACCTCATCGACTGCGATCACGGCTACCGCCGCAGACTTATGGTCACGCTGGGTCTCCGCAGCCGCGGACCTGACCCGGTCGACCGCCCGGCGGTGCGCGATCATCATGGCCCAGGTCATGGCGCTGCCCTTGGCCGCGTCGAACCGGCACGCGCTGCGCCAGATCTCGAGCATGACCTCCTGGGCCACTTCTTCTGACTGGGCGGCATCCCGGACGACCTTGCGGATGAGCCCGTAGACCGGACCGGCCAGGCGGTCATAGACAATCTCATAGGCCGCCTGATCGCCTCGTGCGACGTGGCCGAGCAGCACGTCAAGGTCGAGTTCCGGTGCACCCTCACCTGAACCGCTGAACGGTGCCGGCGACGGTATATCGGGTGTCCTCATACCCACCATTCGGGACCACGGGCGCAGCGGATCGGCGCGCGACCCGCCGAAGTTCGGCCAGTTTTCTGGCTACGCCACTCACCGTGGCTCAGGCCGGCCATTGTCCGGGCTGGAGAGTCTGCAGCCGCGCAGAACGGCGTAGCGTGGCGGGGAGCACCCCGGAGACAGCCATGAAACTCAAGCTCGACCTGCACGACATCTACAACCGAGGCCAGGACATCGACCGCGCCCTGCGGGGCATCATCGACGAGGCCATCCGGACGAAGGCCCCGCTGGTCGAGATCATCCCTGGCAAGGGCTCAGGGCAGCTCAAGAAGCACGTGCTCCGGTTCCTGGAGCAGAAGGAGATCAAGGCCCTGTACCACCGAGTCGAGAAGGACTCCAAGAACTTCGGCCGGGTCTTCGTACATTTCCGCTGGTAGCGACAATTCACGTCAGCCGGGACGAGGAGCGCAGACCGTGCCCGCCGCCGACGTCAGCCTGATAGGCGCGCTGATCCTGGCCCGCTGGCGGCATGCGCACCGCGCGCTCCGCCAGGCCGTCGGGTCAGATCCGGTGCGGGCATGAGCCGTCCGGGCCGTGCCCGCGGGTAGAAGCCGGCGACGCTGAGACCGCCCAGCATCGGCCGCTGCTGCTTCGGCCGCACGTGCCGGCCAGGTCTGGCCGGCCTCCGGCCAGCCTGGCGGTCGCGCAGCCGATACCCCTGGCTGCCGACGACGCGAGGAAGCACTTCGTCGTCGTCAGAGTCAGGATCCAAGCGAAACCGGCCGAGGCCGTGGCGGCCACCCTCCGCTATCCACGCGAAGCCCATCCCCGCTCCCCCGAGCGAGCCGCGGCCTATGAGGCCACGGCGTCCCATTCCCCCGGTGCGATGGTGACACCGCCGGCCATGACTGTCCACTACCGCCACGAGCAACAGCGCAGGCTCTGAGCGCAAATCCGAATATGTGACCTATGCGATCGCGACCACGTGCCGACGCCGGCCGCCGCACGCGAGCGGTCCGCGCAGCTCGCGGGGTAACGTCCTCAAGAAGCCTTCTGCCTGGGATTATGGGTGTTTACGGCAAACATGGCAGGATGACGGCATGAAGCTGTTGCTGCGCATCCTGATCGTGGCGGCCGCCCTCGGCGTCGCCCACTTGCTGATCTCCGGAATCGAGCTGCGTGGCGGCAGCACCCTGTCCAAGGCCGGCACGCTGATAGCCGTCGCACTGATCTTCGGCATCGTGAACGCGGTGATCAAGCCGATCGTGAAGACCGTCGGCTGCGTGTTCTACGTGCTGACGCTCGGCCTCATCGGCCTGGTAGTCAACGGGCTGCTTTTGTGGCTGTGCAGCTGGGTCGCAGGCAAGCTGACGCTACCGTTCCACATCACCGGGTTCTGGCCCGCGTTCTGGGGCGCGATCGTTATCGGCATCGTCGGCTGGGTACTCAGCCTCGTCCTCGACGAGCGCAAAGACCGCGTCCTAGCTGGCTGACCCGCCGCAACTGGCTGCCCGCCCTGCGCCGGCCCGGCGCCGGGCGCCCGCCTGGCAAACCTCCTAGGGTTATATCCGGGAGGTTCTCGTTGTCGCAGCCGTGGCCAGTCGTGGATCTGTTCTCTGGCGCCGGCGGCATGAGCTGCGGGTTCAGCCGGCATGCGGCGTTCGAGATCATCGCCGCAGCGGATGCACAGCTAGGCAAGCCGAGCGCCGTGCCCGGCTCGCTCGGCTGCAACGCCACTTACGCGACCAATATCGGGCTGCAGCCTGTCGAGGCCGACCTTGCAAACGCTGAGCCGGCGGAGGTCTGTCACGCCATGGCCATCGGGGCGCCACATCTCGCTGTCCTGGCCGCCTGTCCGCCCTGCACGGGCTTCTCCCGCGCCATCGCCAGCAACCACGTGCGGGACGATCATCGCAACGGCTTAGTCCGGCGCGTCGGAGACTACGCAGCGGTACTACGGCCCGACATCGTGCTGATCGAGAACGCGCGCGAGCTCGTGACCGGACGATTCGGCGGCCACCTGCGCGGCCTGCTCGCGGACCTGGAGCGGCTCGGGTACCAGGTGCGGGCACACACGCACTTCCTGACCGAGTTCGGGCTTCCGCAGCGCCGGGAGCGGGCCATCGTCATTGCCGTCCGACGGCCGCTCCCGCTGCGCGGACTGCGTGACCTGTGGCACGGCTGGCGCGCCGACGCCAAGGCAACGCATGTCCGCCGCGCAATCTGGGACCTGCCGCCAGTGCCGGCAGGCCGCGCCCACCCGGCAGATCCGCTGCATGTGTCGCCCGCGTTCCGGGCACAGGTCAACCAGCGCCGGATCGCCGCCGTGCGGCACGACGGCGGCAGCTGGGCCGACTTCATCCAGCACAGCGACGCAGCCGCCTTGCTGACGCCAGCGATGGCCAGGCGCGTTGCGCAGGGGGATCTGGGCAGTCACCCCGACATCTACGGCAGGCTCTGGTGGGACCGGCCGGCGGTGACGATTAAGCGAGAGTGCAGCCACATCGGGAATGGCCGCTACGCGCATCCAGAGCAGGACCGGCTGTGCACGGTGCGAGAGATGGCGCTGCTGCAGGGCTTCCCCCGCGACTACGCGTTCACCGGGACGCTGGCGAACATGTACCGGCACATCGGCGACGCTGTCCCGCCGCTGATCAGCTATCAGCTCGCGGCCCTGTGCGAGTGGATCCTGACCGGCGTTCGTCCGGCGCCGGAAGAGCTGATCTTGCCGGGCTGCCACCTGGTGCCCGGTGACCTGGTCCGCCCCTGACCGCTGGCCGTCGTGCAACGGCCTCGGCTACAGTGCAACTATGCAACGACTTCTCAGCACCGGCTGGTGGTGGCCGCTCTAGCGGCCGCCTGTCCTTGCATATCCGACGGCGTGCCCGCTGGGCGCGCCGTTGCGCATCTCAGGGCGGCGTGACGTCCCGGCGGGCTTACCTAGCTAGGAGACCCTGCCATGTCCACCGCCGCTGTCGCGCCGAGCGTCCCCGGCGCAGCAAGCCATATGCCAACCCCTTCGCAGCTCGCGAGCCAGCTAAGAAGCCAGCAGCTCGAGGCTGTCATCGAGCGAGACCCGAGTGCATTCCGCATCCTCAGCGGCGACCGCCCGACCGGTGCGCTGCACGTCGGCCACTTCTTCGGTTCCCTGCAAAACAGGGTGCGCCTCCAGGACGCCGGCGTCGAGCTGCTGGTGCTGGTCGCCGACTACCAGGCCATCACCGACCGGGCCGCGCCTGCTGACCTGGCCGGCATCGTGATCGAGATGGTGGCCGACTACCTGGCCGTTGGCATTGACCCGAGCCGTGCGACGATTTTTGCCCACAGCCAGATACCGCAGCTGAACCAGCTGCTGCTGCCTTTCCTGAGCCTGGTCAGCGTGGCCGAGATCGGGCGCAATCCGACTGTGAAGGAAGAAGTAGCGGCCGCCGGGTCTGGTGCTGTCTCCGGCCTGATGTTTACCTACCCCGTGCACCAGGCAGCCGACATCCTCTTCTGCCATGCCAACCTGGTGCCGGTCGGGCGGGACCAGTTGCCGCACCTGGAACTCACCAGGACGATCGCGCGGCGCTTCAACGAACGCTACAGCGGAGGCCAGCCCTACTTCCCCGAGCCCGACGGTCTACTCAGCGCCATGCCTCTGCTACTCGGCACGGACGGTCAGAAGATGAGCAAGAGCCGCAACAACTCCGTTCCGATCCGGGCGACCGCCGATGCGACGACTCGGCTGCTGGCGAGAGCCCGGACGGACTCCGAGCGCTGTATCAGCTATGAGCCGCAGCGCCGGCCCGAGGTGTCCAACCTCGTGCTGCTGACCGCCCTGTGCCGGGGCACGTCACCGGAAGCGGTGGCCGACGAGATCGGCGATGGCGGCGCGGCAGCGCTCAAGGCTGCGGCTGCCGACGCGATCAATGAACGCTTCGCCCCGATCAGGTCCAGGCGAGCCGCACTCGCCGCCGACCGCGGGTACCTGCGCAGCGTGCTGGCCGCCGGCAACGACCGGGCGGCCACGATTGCCGAGGCGACCTTGCAGGAGGTGCGCGAGCGCATGCATCACGTGTACTAGCAAGGGGTTGAAGAGGGACCCCGTTCCCTTCTATATTCTTAGTGCCTTATATATGCTAGCGTGAATGTTATGAGCACAGCGACGTCGTTCGAGGTGATCGCGGAGCCAGCTCGGCGGCGGATACTCGACCTGCTGCTGGCTGGGGAGCGGCCGGTAGGCGAGCTCGTGGCCAGGCTCGCCATGAGCCAGCCCGGCGTGTCCCGGCATCTGCGGGTGCTGCGCGACGCCGGACTGGTGAGCTCGCGGACGGACGCACAGCGACGGCTCTACAGCATCAACCCTGGCCCACTGGCCGAGCTGGACGCCTGGCTGGCGCCGTACCGGCGGCTGTGGGCCGATCGCCTGGACCAGCTCGCCGCGCACCTGGACAACATGCCGGACGAGCCAGGCCGACGTTGATCCACAGTTTGATCCACACAGGCTGATCCACACAGGCTGAGAGAGGGCGTCATGAGCACGACGGGCGGACCTGGCGAGGAGGACCTCGGGACGCTGGACCGCGGCGACGGGCAGGTGCGGCTGATCTTCACCCGCCGGCTGCCCCATCCGGTCGGCAAGGTCTGGCGAGCGCTGACAGAGGCCGATCATCTGACGGCCTGGTTCCCGACGACGGTCGAGGGTGATCTCGCGGCGGGCGCGAGACTTCGGTTCGCGTTCCGCGACATGGCCGTTGCCAGCGTTCGACGGCACCATGCTGGCCTGCGTGCCGCCGCGGCTACTGGAGTTCGCCTGGGGCGACGAGCAGCTGCGGTTCGAGCTGACGGCCGACGGCCAGGCCACGGTGCTGAGCTTCTCAGCCTCGTTCGCCGAGATCGGCCGCGCGGCCAGGGACGCGGCTGGCTGGCACACGTGCCTCGACCTGCTCGGCTACGAGCTGGCTGGCCAGGGCGCGCCGTGGCGGCAAGATGAGCGCTGGCGGGTACTTCATGGCGAGTACGTGCGCGCCCTCGGCCCAGAGGCCGCGACCATCGGGCCGCCCGCCGAGTGGGAAGAGACTTACACGCGCCGGCGAGCTGACACGCAAAACCGGCGGGCCGCTGACTGCGGCCCGCCGGCTTGCCTTGCGTGACTAGCGAGTGATCAGGCAGGACTCGCCAGCTTGGCGAGCTCGGCCTGCACCATTGCCTCGTGCTCGTCCTCGTCCTTCTTGGCGTCACGCGGGCGCCAGCGACCCCGCAGCAGCGGGATGGACAGCAGGAAGAAGACGATTCCGCCGAAGCAGATCCAGTACCACGTCCGCCACTGGCCGGGGGACTTGGCCGCCGCTGCAACTGGACATCCGACGCGTGGTCCTGCATGTAGGCTCACCACGGACGGTGGCACCTTCTGCAGGGCTGCCAGCTCGGCCGAGACCCCGGGAGCCGAGACCTCAGCGATGACCGAGGCTGGCACCTGTGACAGCGCCGTCAGCTGAGCCGTGTACGGCTGCAGCTGCTGGAGCTCCGATCCCACCGCGATGACGCCGCTGATGGCCGCCTGGTTGGCGCTGATCGTGCCGAGGATGGCCAGGCCCTTGCTGCCGCCGCCGGCCGCGGCGATGAGCTTGGCCGCGAGCGCAGCCGGGACCTTGTTTGCCGGGTACTTGGCCGCCTGGGCGAACAGCGCCGGGTTGGCCTCGATGACTGCCAGCTCGGGACCGAACTTCTGCGCGTTGGCGATCTGTGTCGAGTCCTTCTGCGCGATCGCGACGATGCTGGCATGCGTCGCCGCGAAGGTCAGCGGGGTCGATACTTCGTCGCGTCGGCAATGACCTTGCCGTGCGTCGCCGGCCCAGCCCAGCGACGGGTACTGAGCCGCGTATGCCGCGACCGTGCCGCCGTAGTTGACCAGCGGAGTGACGCAGTTGATCACGACGGGCAGATCAGGAAGGCGACGAGAAAGATCACGACCCGGATGATCCAGCCCCAGATCGCTAGGCCGGTTGCAATGGCCGCCGGGTTGCGGTGCTCGACGGTCTCGGTGTAGCTCGCCATCCACGGGGTGTAGGCGACGCCAAGGAAGGGCAGCATGAGCGCCAGGATAATGCGAGGATGTAGTAGGTCGGGATGCGTGCCCGATCTTCGACTGCAGCAGGAACACCACGAGCATGACTGCGGCACGATGCCGCCGACGACCATGAACGGCTTGCGCACCCGGAGCCGGTCGGAGATGACATGCCCATCAGAATCACGCCACTGGCGTTAAATGCCCAGCTCCAGTTGCCCAGGCCGTTGGCCTGCTTCAGCGTTGTAGCCGAAAATCGTCGTCGCGAAGATGACGCAGGAAGCCGACCAGGGCGTAGTAGATCAGCAGCATGATCGACACCGCGAGGGCCGAGACGATGATGTCGGACTTGAGAGCTGCCGCCAGTGGTGCTTCAGCAGCAGCTTCGATATCGAGGCCCTTAGCCCGCGCCTCGATCAGCGCGCGGTCCTTCATGGTGACCATGAGCTGGTCGCGCAGCTGCGGTGACAGTTCGCGCAGGAAGATCAGCGCGATCACGAAGACAATGAGGCCGACGACGCCGCCGATGTGGAACTCGTGCGTCCAGAATCGCGGGTTCGTCACGACGGTCAGGAACGTGATGGACGCCGACGATCGCGACGATGAGGCTGCCGAGCACCGGGCCGCTGGTCCAGAAGCCCATGGCCGTGGCACGGCCGACCTGCGGGGAGAAGTCGCGGATCAGGGCTGGGGTGGCCACCAGGCAGATGCCCTCGACCACGCCGACGACGAAACTCTCAATGGTGAAGGACCCACTTGTTCGTCGCGGCCGGGCAGGATGAAGGTCACGAAGATCGCCTGAGAAAACAGCCCGAACACCACCAGGTTCGCCCGGCCGTACCGGTCGGTGAGACCGGCGAACAAGCGAGCCGAACGCGCCGATCAGGTTACCGAACGCGATGGTCAGCCACGTAGAACGTGAATGACATGCTTCAGGTTGCCAAGATCAGCGTCGACACCGAGCCGCCGACATACAGCTCGTAGTACAGCATGACCGTGGCGAGTACCGTGATGCGTCAGGTACAGGATCCTGCGATTGTGTCCGGGGTAGGAATCCAGCTGCCGGTGAATCAGCGAAGGAGAACACTCCCCGTTGCCCGGAGACTGGATCCGCGGTGGTAGCTGTCATACGGCCCTCCTTGCTGTGACCCAATATTGCGCGTGGGTTAACTACATGCCGACTAGACGGTATCCCCACCGTCACCACGAAATCAACGGTCTGTTTTGCGGCATCTCTCCGCTCTGGTGAACGCTGGGGTTTTGCAGTACGGTTACCGGGCCGCTACCTGACGGTCGCGGAGCGCGCCCGGCTGACCTGCGGCAGTCTGCCAGTGTCGGTCCCATTTCAGGGCAGCACGCGGGCAAGGATTGCGTGCCGTCCGGTGCCGCCGGGCATAAAAATGGCCGACCCCCGCTGGGAGTCGGCCTCGGGCCTTTGCGCGCTCGGAGGGACTCGAACCCCCAACCTCCTGATCCGTAGTCAGGTGCTCTATCCGTTGAGCTACGAGCGCAGAGGAACCTCGGACAGTGTACGGCACCTGAGGGCCGGCGTGTCGGCTTACCCTGCTGACCAGGCTGCTAGCCGCCCGGGCCGCCCCGCACGCGGGCGAGTCGGCTGTCGCCACGCCGCGCGCCATGGCAAGGTATCCGGCATGGCGACACGCCTCGTGCACATGGTGATCGACGCTCAGGACCCGTCAAGCCTGGCTGCCTTCTGGGCGGGCGCCCTGGGCTGGGAGGTCGGCTTGGACGGGCCGGATGAGGCTGAGGTCTTGCCGGCCGGCTTCGACTATCCCGGACCGGGCGCGGTGCCGCTGGTGTTCATTCCCGTGCCGGAGCCCAAGGCTGGCAAGAACCGGATACATCTGGACCTCGCCTCGCAGACCGCGGCGCACCAGGCTGAGATCGTCGCTCGCGTGCGCGATCTCGGCGCGGAGCCGGCTGACGTGGGTCAGGGTGACGTGCCGTGGGTGGTACTCGCCGATCCGGAGGGCAACGAGTTCTGCGTGCTCGAACCGCGGCCGGTCTACCTCGACACCGGGCCAGTGGCCGCTGTCGTGGTGGACAGCGCGGTCCCGGCGGGCCTCGCGGACTTCTGGATCCAAGCCGGCGGGTGGCACCTAGTCGAGGGCGACAGCGGGATCGTCGCGCTGAGATCGCCGCAGGGCACCGGGCCGTACCTTGAATTCCTGCCGAGCTCGGACCCCCAGCGCGGGAAGAACCGTGTGCACCTGGACGTGGCGCCACTTGCGGGTGAGGACCAGGCGGCCGCGGTCGAGTCACTGCTGCGTGCTGGCGCCGTCCGGGCCGACATAGGCCAGGGAGACGTCAGCTGGGTCGTCCTGGCCGATCCGGAAGGCAACGAGTTCTGCGTGCTGAGCCCGCGCTAGCCTTGCGGGTGCGTTCGCGGCCGCAGGCAGTCGCCTACTCGCGGTCCCAGGTGGTCCGCTATGACGCCTGCGATCAGATGGGCGCCATGTCGACGAAGCGGCTGTAGTGACCCTGGAAGGCGACCGTCACGGTCGTCGTGGGCCCGTTCCTGTGCTTGGCGACGATCAGGTCAGCTTCCCCAGCTCGGGGCGACTCCCGCTCGTAGGCATCCTCGCGGTGCAGCAAGATCACGACGTCCGCATCCTGTTCGATGCTGTTGTGGACGGCTATTCCGTCAGCGATGAAGTTGTGCAGGCCGATGACCGTCGCGTCGTAGACGTCGGTGACTCCCAGGGATTCAACCGAAACTATCTCGTCCCACAGGACATCGTTGGTTGCCAGCAGCTGGAGCTCTGCGTCATCGAGCACCTCAGCGACCAGGGCAAGCCTGCCTCTGCTCGGTGCGTGCTTCCATAGCGTGCTACCGCAGAACTGGGTACCGATCGCCGCTGAAAACTGGCGATGGGACATTCGCTGCTCGCCCAAAGCACGCCGCACGCGCCGCCAGACGTCGGCTGGGATGGTGTCGATATTCGCGTTCCCGGCTATGCCCTCGAGGATCTTCATAAGGCTGTCGCACGACGACCCTCGGGCACCGTGAGCACCGATCCTGCGCAAGAAGATCATCTGCTCGTCTCGCCCTGAGATATCAAGCGTGTACTGAGGCCTGTGGGGGCCAGGCGTAACGTCGCGGATCCTCGCGTTGATGGCGAAGCGCCGGAGCAGGCTCGCGACATCGTCGATTAGCCGCCGGCTCGTGGAACCGTAGTAGATGCGACCGCTGCGACCGCTGCGATTGATCGTTACCGATCCGTCGGTCGCCCAGAGATGACGCAGAAAGAGCGCGACCTGGTCGACCGGCAATTGGAACACTCCAGGGGGAACGAACTTCTCATGTGAGCGCAGGCCGAAAAGTCCCAGCTCATCAAGCCAGACTGCGATCGGGTTTCGACGGCCGCGGGCAAGCCGATAGGGCGCCGGCAGGCGCAGCGTCACCACTCGTGCGGCCGGATACTCGTCGCGAACGGCAGCTACACCAAAGTGCTCCGCAGCCTGCTTAACCGCGAACAAATTGGCCTCGTCGACGCTCGCATACCGCAACGGTTGACGTCTGACAAACGAGCCATCACCCAGCAGATGCGCCAGCAAGATGACTCGGTCAGCAGGCCATGGCACTGGCGCAGCCGGAGACGGCACTGACCGCGGTACCGCAATGCGCGAGCCGACGGATAGCTCAGCAAGATTGATCCAGCCATTCAGGGTGAGGAACCGGTGATTGCCTGTCGCTTCAATCTGCCTGCCCGATGCTAGACGCAAAGCGAATGTCTCTTTGCGGCCTGTCGGGAAGACATGGCTCATCGTGGCGCTGACGTACCGTAGCCGCTCATCGAGCGCCCAGACTGGGATGTCGCGTTCACCGGTCGCTAGCAGGTCCCCGAGGGAGACCTCCTCGTTAGTATCGGCTCGCACCACTCTCGTCGTGGCGGTCAGACAACCTGACTCCCGAAGGTCTGCCAGCAACGGCCGCTTGTCGGTCCGCATCTCCGGGCCGCGGTTGAGCTGAGCGAGAGCCACGACCGGCACGTTGAGCTCCTTGGCCAGGAGCTTGAGCGACCGGGAGAGATCGGAGACTTCCTGCTGCCGGTTTTCTACTCGCTTGGGCGAGCTCATCAGCTGGAGGTAGTCGATGACGACGAGCTTCAGGTCGTTGCGCTGCTTCAGCCGCCGGCACTTGGACCTGATCTCCATCATCGACATGTTGGGCGAGTCGTCGATGAACAGCGGCGCGTCGACGACCTCACTCATGCGGCGGGCAAGCCTCGTCCAGTCGTCCTCACCAAGCTGGCCGGTCCGCATCGCGTGCAGCGGCACGCGCGCCTCGGCCGACAGCAGGCGCATGGTGATCTCGTTGCGGCTCATCTCCAGGCTGAACAAGACCGATGTCATACCGGACTTAACAGACGCTGAGCGACAAACGTCCAAGGCAAGCGCGGAATTGTGCGTGGGAATCATGGACCGGCTCGCCAGATAGAGGCTGTCCGGAGCGTCGACTTGGACGCACCTGACAGGCACACTGTCGATCTCACGGACACCGATGATCATTCGCTGGTTGACGCGGCGGGTGGTCCTGGCGGGCCTGCGCTGCCGATGTGTATCGCGCTTGCGTGCTAGGCGGAATACGTCGTCCGTTGTGGTGAAGGTGATCGTGTACGCGATGGACGACGCTTCAGTTCTGCCACGCACCCTCCGCCGCCACATGCCGCATCGGTAACCGAGGCTGACAATGAGCTCCCTGACATCAGCAGCCAATCGCGCCGACGTCGACGTGAACTGAACAGAGCCAGTGGGATTCACAGTCCCGTCAGTGTCCAGGAGCCCAGCCAGGAGACCAGACGCTGCTCGCGGCTCGCACGCAGATATTGCGGCGGGATGTGCTTGTTGTTGAGCACGCCGAGCCTGCGGAGAATCGGTGACAGAGTTCCGTGGTCCTTCCAGCACGACATGCACAGCGAGCCCGTGACGCTGCGCTGGCCGCAATCCGGGCAGGTGGGCGCGGGCATCGGCGCAGACACCATCCTCGCCCGGCCGCCGCAAATCCGGCCGCAGGTTTTCACCTGCGTAGTGCGTGGTTGAAACTTTGCGCCGCAGACAACGCATGCTCGCTCGGGCAGCCCAGGCGATCTTGGGAGGCGCATCGTATAGCTGAGATACTGCTTGCCTTTGGTCACCTCGATCCCTTCGCGCCTGACGAGGTCGGCCGTCTCCGGATCGGCGGTCGTGAACGTGGCGGTGGAGCTGCGGCCATCACCCAGCCAGGTGCCGAGTACATATGCGGGAATCGGCAAGCCGACGGCGGGCAGATCCAGTGGGCTAGTAACCGGCACCGCATGGTTATAGCCGTGGTGATCGCCGCGATAGAGCGTCTTTGCGATCTCTGCCGTCGTGCGAACGGAGACGGGCGTCCGATAGTCCGCACGTCCCGCGGAACTCGCAGCGCGCGAACTGACCGCGACCGCAGACCGGCGGTCTGCCCTGGTCGTCGTGACCCACTGATGCTCGGCATCGGCGACGATGGTCGTCTTGTCGTCGAATACAACTTCGTAGCAGGGCCGGTCGAGCATGACCTCTGTCGCAGCCGTGACGGTCACGGCACGGCCATCGGCGCCCAGCAGTTGATCGCCTACTTCGACCTTGCCCATCGTCGTCCAGCCTGTCGGCGTCGGCAGTGGCGTATCCAGCGCGAGCGCCTTCCCCATTGCGGGTCTGGCAGCGATGACGATCATCTGACCGGGGTGCAGGCCGTTGGTGAGGGCGTCCAGATCCGCGAATCCGGTCGGCACGCCCGCCAGCGTCCCGCCACGGCTGCCGATCGCCTCGATCTCGTCGAGCGCCCCCGGCATGATCTCCGCCAGTGGCAGGTAGTCCTCGCTCACCCGGCGGTCGGTGACGCCGTAGATCTCGGCCTCGGCCCGGTCGACCAGATCGTCGGCGTCGCCGTCACCGGCGTAGCCCAGTTGCACGATCCTGGTCCCGACCTCGACTAGGCGCCGCAGGATCGCCCGCTCCCTCACGATCCGCGCGTAGTAGCCGGCATTCGCCGCGGTCGGCACCGACGCGATGAGCGTGTGCAGATAAGGCGCGCCGCCCATCCGGCCGATGTCGCCGTTGCGTGTCAGCTCGGCAGCGACGGTTACGGCGTCGGCAGGCTCACCGCGGCCGTACAGGTCGAGAATGACGTCGTGGACGAGCTGGTGGGCCGGCCGATAGTAGTCCTGCGACTTGATCACGTCGAGCACGTCGGAGATTGCGTCCTTCGACAGCATCATGCCGCCAAGCACGCATTGCTCGGCGGCGAGATCGTGCGGAGGCGTCCGCTCGAACTCCTGGCCGCGAGGCATGATCTCCGCGACGCTCACCTGGTGCCCCCCGTCTGCTCACGCTGTATCCGCTCACGCCGTGCCTGCTAATGCCGCGCCTGCTCACGCCGTGCCTGCCAAAACCGTGCCGACCAAGCCGCGTCCGCAAAAACCGTGCCGACCAAAGCCGCGCGCGGACAAGCCATGCCAGCTCAAGCCGGACCAACCGGTGTTCTGTCACGCCAATCGAGTCCCGCAACAGGTGCCAATCAGACAACGGCCTTCACCCGCTCCCACCCTGTTCTATCGAACGCCTCCGACAGTCTTCAGCGTGTCGCGCAAGCCGTCGAGTCATGGTGTGCACAGGCCTGTGGACAGCTTGTGCAGACACGCCGCGATCACTGTGCGCAGCCTGGGGACGCGACTGTGGAAATGGCTCCGGATAATCACTGGCAGCCGCTCTTGCCTGCGTGAATGTTCCTCCCAGGCTGTGCATACAAGATTTTTTGACCGTGGAAGAAGAATCACGAGGGCCATAAGTTATCCACACTAGGAATTTGACGTCCAACGTCACCCCGGAGCTCCGCCGGGCCCGGGAGAGGCAGCCAGCAGATCGGCCGATTTGCCAGGCGCGATGGTCAGCGAGCAAGTAGACTTCGAGCATGTGTTCGAATGCTGGCCGATCCGGCCTGCCGATGGGTCCCGAGGCTGACCTAGCGACCCGGCTGGCCGCGGCTATCGATGAGTTAGCGGCCGTCGCGAGCAGCCCGGCCGGTACCGGTAAGGCCGATAGTAGAGCAGGACTGCGCCCACCAGGATCGTGCCGACCCTGATCGTGCCGACCCTGACCGAGCCGACCCCGGCCCGCCGACCCGGCCATGCCGAGCAAGACCGTGCCCAGCCAGACCGTGCCCACCAGACCGAGCTTCGAGCAAGATCTGGTGGAGCGCCTCGCGCGTGCCTGGGCGATGATCACTGCTGCTGATCCCGAGATGGCGGCGCGGACGGCTCACTACTCACGTCCTTAAGGGCGGGCGCCGAGCCGCCGTAAGCTCAGGCTCTCCGGCCTGCACGGCGCCATTGCGCGGACCGCCGATCGGCCAGTACCTGATGCACCACGTTCCTGCCCGGGATGCCGGTCACTCCGCCGCCGCCGTGCGTCGCCGAGCCCGCCTGATACAAACCTCTGACAGGGGTGCGCAGGTCGGCGTAGCCGGCCGCGGGACGGCCGTGGAACATCTGGCCGAGGGTCAGCTCACCATGGAAGATGTTGCCGCCGATGAGGCCGTACTCCTCCTGCATCTCGTGCGGGCCGATTACCTGCCGGTGCAGGACCGAGCTGGCGAAGCCCGGCGCAACCGTCTCCATCCTGGCGATGACGCGGTCGGCGTAGGCGGCCAGCGCGGCCTCGTCGGTCAGCTCGGCGTAGGTATGCGGCACCCACTGCGTGAACATCGAGACCACGTGCTGGCCGGCCTGCGCGAGGCTGTCGTCGAGCACGCTGGGAATGCAGATGTCAGCGAACGGCACCCGGCTAGGCTGACCCGCCACCGCATCCTGGAAGGCGTGCTCGAGATCATCCAGGCTCTCGGCGAGCACTATAGTTCCGCCGTGCACCTGCGGGTCGAAGTTCTGGTGACTAGCGAAGACAGGCACGCGGTCGACCGCCAGGTTGATCTTCACCGTGCCGCTGCGCGAGCGCCAGCCGCGGATGTCGGCGACGAAGTCCGCCGGCAGCGCAGCTGGGTCGAGCAGCTCGAGGAACGAGATCTTGGGGTGCGCCGTCGTGATGACCGTGCCTGCGCTGATTTCCTCGCCGCTGGCAAGAGTCACGCCCGTCACCCGGCCGCCGCTGGTGTTGATCCGCGACACCGGATGCCCGGTGCGGATCTCGGCGCCAAACGACCTGGCCGCGGCTGCCAGTGCGATCGTGACGCCGCCCATGCCGCCGCGTGGAAAGCCCCAGGCGCCCGCCTGGCCGCCGGAGTCGCCCAGGTGATGATGCAGGGTCACGTAGGCGCTGCCGGCCGAGCGGGGGCCAGCCCACGTGCCGATCACGCCGGACACCGAGAGCAGTCCGCGTAGGGCGTCGCTCTCGAAATAGTCGTCCAGAAGGTCCGCGATGCTGCTGCTGAGCAGCCGGGTGATGTCGACCGCGGCCCTGGTGTCGACGTTCTTCAAGTGGCGCAGTAGCAGTCCCTGGCGGAGCAGGTCCGCCGGGCGGCGCGAGCCAAGCCGGGGCGGGATCTCGCTCAGCATCGGCCCGAGGATGGCTCCGATGCCCGCCATGTGTGCCTCATAGGCGTCGTAAGCGTCAGCGTCGGGTGCGGAGAACTTCGCGATCTCGGCATGCCGTTCGGCAGGATCATGGGGAAGCCGGAGGTAACGGCCGTCCGCACGCGGCGCGAAGTAGGGGCCCTGCGGGTACACGTGGTAGCCGTGCTTGACGAGCTGAAGGTCACGGACCAGGTCCGACGGGAGCAGCGAAACCACGTAGGACAGTGACGTCACCGTGAAGTCCGGTCCGAAAGGATGCTCGCTGACGGCCGCGCCACCGACGATGTCGCGGCTTTCGCAGACCAGGGTGGACAGGCCCGCCCTGGCCAGGTACGCGGCCGCGACCAGGCCATTGTGGCCACCGCCGATAATCACGACATCCCGGCTTGCGGGCATGAGGCAGGTCCCCTTCGTCCATCGTGGCCTGGGCCTGGGCCTGGGCCTGGGCGTGGGCGTCGGCCTGAGCCAGCCAGCGCGACACCTGTGCCGACTTTTCATGCGGCCGGGCCATCTGGTGACCTAGTTTAAGCCGTTTTGCGTCGAACCTATGGCATGAAACGTCGCGCAAAAGGCCGGGACGGCGCATGACGCGCCGTACCGGCCTGCGCTGACCCCGCCCTGGCCGGGCCTGCCTCGTAGCGGCAGGCCGAGGCCTAGCTGGCGGCGACCTCGATGTCGAGTCTGGCGCTCACCTCGGGGTGCAGGCGGACTGCCACCTGGTGGGAGCCAATGGTCTTGATCGGGTTCTTGACCTCGATCTTGCGCTTATCGAGCTCGGGACCGCCGGCGCTCTTGACCGCGGCGGCAATATCCGCGGTCGAGATCGAGCCGAACAGGCGCCCGCCGCTGCCAGCCCTGGTCTGGAGCCTGACCCTGAGGCCAGACAGCCGGCTGGCCGCCTCCTTGGCGTCGTCCAGGCTCCGGATCTCGCGCGCCGACCTGGCTCGCTTGATCATGTCGATCTGCTTCTCCGAGCCGCGTGTCCACGGCATGGCGAGGCTGCGCGGCACGAGGTAATTGCGGCCGTATCCGGCCTTCACCTCGACCACGTCGCCGGGGGCACCCAGGCCCGTTACCTCCTGGGTCAAGATGAGCTTCATCGGCTTACCGCTCATGGCTCTGGTACCTTCCTTGGCCTAGCGAGCCGTGCTCGTATAGGGCAGCAGCGCCATCTCGCGCGCGTTTTTGATCGCCGTGGCGACGTCGCGCTGGTGCTGCGTGCAGTTGCCTGATACCCGCCGCGCGCGGATCTTGCCGCGGTCGGAGATGAACTTCCGCAGCAGCCCGGTGTCCTTGTAGTCCACCCTGGTCACCTTCTCCTGGCAGAAAAGGCAGACCTTCTTCTTAGGCTTGCGGATCGGTGGCTTGGCCATCGTGGTGCTCCTTCGCGTCCCGGTTAGATGCCGGGATGGTTGGCAGAGCCCCGCCTCCGGCGGGGATGGTCGGTCTGTAGTTGTACGTGCTGACTGGAACGTGGTGGCTAGAAGGGTGGCTCGTCAGAGAATCCGCTGTCGCCCGAATCTGCAGCCCACGGGTCATCGTTGGCGCGCCCTCCGGCGCCCCCACCATACCCGGCCTGGCCACCAGAGCCGGACTGGCCACCTGAGCCGGACTGGCCACCACCGCCGAAGCCGCCGCCGCCGGACCTGGCCGACTTATTGACCTTGGCTGAGGCGTTGCGCAGCGATGGGCCGACCTCGTCGACCTCGACCTCATAGACGGTTCGCTTCTCGCCTTCCTTGGTCTCATAGGACCGCTGCCGTAGCCGGCCAGAGACGATGACGCGCATCCCGCGCTGAAGCGACTCGGCCACGTTCTCCGCGGCCTGCCGCCATACGTTGCAGGACAGGAACAGCGAATCGCCGTCCTTCCACTCGTTCGTCTGCCGGTCCATGAACCGCGGGGTCGAGGCGACCCGGAAGGTAGCCACGGCCTGCCCGGTCGGGGTGTAACGAAGCTCCGGATCATTGACGAGGTTGCCGATGATCGTGATGGTGGTGTCGCCTGCTGCCATCGGGGGTACTCCCGCTCGCTCGGGTGGGGTTGATATCGAGCTGGTGCTGTCGGGCTACTGGTGTCGAGCTAGGCAGCCAAGACCGCGTTCAGTGCTGATCAGGCCGCATGATCTTGGTCCGCAGGACCGCCTCGTTCAGGTTGAGCTGGCGGTCGAGCTCCTTGACGGTGTCTGGCTCGGCCTTCAGCTCGATGACGGTGTAGATGCCCTCGGACTTCTTGTCGATCTCGTAGGCCAGCCGACGGCGGCCCCAGACGTCGACCTTGTCTACTGTCCCGCCGGCCGACGTGACGACCGTGAGGAACTGGTCGAGGGACGGCTGCACGGTGCGCTCTTCAAGCGAGGGATCCAGGATGATCATCATCTCGTACTGGCGCATAGCTCTAACCTGCCTCCTTCGGACTCTGGCGGTCACGGTATTTCCGTGACAGGAGGAGCTGCGTACCGCCAAAGCTGGCGGTCTGATCGCAGCCGGGCCAGCTTATCAGCCACCTGCGACAGTACCGACCGGTCCGGCTTACTGAGTCCGGCTTGGCGGCCCGAGGCGCTGGCGAGTTCACTCGGTCCTACGGTGGCGCACCAGGTATTGCCTGTTCCCTTCCTGGTGTCTCGGGAACACACTGGTAACCAGCAAGGCCCTGCAAGCCATCATGTTCCCGTCAGTGGGGGTAGCGATGCCCGAGGCCATCACCGCGCCGGCGCAAGCTCGTGCGCCGCGGCTCACCCTGAACAGCGACGGTCAGCGGCATCCGCTGCTGAACGCGGCCACCGCCGTTACCTTCGTGGCAGGCGTCGTGGCCTTCGTCCTGGGTCTCATCGTGCGCGAGCATCTGGCTGCGGCCGTCATCGGCGTATCCGCCTTCGCCATCGGAATGGTTGCGCAGCTCTACTCCGCGACGAGGGAGGAGCGCATCTTCATCGTCGCGGGCATCGTGGCAGCCTTTGTCGGCCTTGGCCTCGGGTTTGCGCACGGCGGATTCGGATAGGCGGCGGGCGGCGGCGGCGGGCGGCGGCCAGCAGGCAGCACGCAGCAGGGCAGCAGGCGACAGGCGGAACCACCCCCAGCGCGCCTAGAGCGTCGGCGTCGGCCGATACGCTCGGCAGATGACTCGGATCGGTGCGCATCTTCATGACGGTGACCCGCTAGCCCAGGCGCAGGCGATGGACGCCGACGCTGTGCAGTTCTTCCTGGGTGACCCCCAGGGCTGGAAGGCTCCGACGTTTCCCGGTGAGCCGGATGAGGTCAGGGCTGGCTTCGAGAGCTCGGGCATCAGCGCCTACGTCCACGCCCCGTACGTGATCAACGTGGCCTCGCCGAACAACCGGATCAGGATTCCGAGCCGCAAGCTGCTCGAACAGCAGCTTGCGGCGGCTGCTTCCATCGGCGCTAAGGGCCTGATCGTGCACGGCGGGCACGTTACCGCGGGGGTTGACCCGGAGGAAGGCTACGACAGCTGGCGCAAGGCGATCGAGAGGATCGACCGGCCGCTGCCGATGCTGATCGAGAACACCGCTGGCGGTGACGGCGCGATGGCCCGCGGCCTGGACGCCATCGCCCGGCTGTGGGAGGCGATCGGTGACGCGGCCGGCGGCGGCGGCGAGGTCGGCTTCTGCCTGGACACCTGTCACGCCTTCGCATCCGGCGAGGATCTGGCCACCGTTGTCGACCGGATCAAGGCGATCACCGGTCGGATCGACCTGGTGCACTGCAACAACTCGCGCGACGAGTTCGCATCGGGCCGGGACCGGCATGCCGGCCTGGAGTCCGGTCACATCGATCCGGCAATGCTCGTCGAGGTCGTAAGGTCCGCCGGCGCGACCGCCATCTGCGAGACGCCAGACGCGGCGGCGGACGTGCGCTGGCTGCGAGCCAAGCTCAGCTAGCTCGGCTACAGCAGCAGGCGCATGCCCGCGGCCGCCACTGTCGCTTCCTCGCCCCGCAGCAAGATGGCAGTCAGCGCCGGTGACCCGCGTGAAGTAGCCGGCGAGCCGGCGCTAGTTCGGCTGGCTGTGGCGGCCTTCGTAGCGTTACATGGCTGGCCGAAGCTCGGCGTACACGTCCCCGTCGGTGATGGCGACGGCGACGGCGAGTTGCAGCCCTGGCCGAGGAACCCGCACGACGGTGACGGTGATGGCGTGCCGCACGGCTGACCGAACTGGACCTGCCCACAGGACGGCGTCGGGTTCGGATTCTGGCAGTAGGGGGCGTGCTTCGGGCACTTGCAGCCGGTGAACTGCCCCATCTTGCAGGCGGGCGGCCCGGTGTGCTTGGCCTTCGCCTGGATCCACGTCACGAACGGGAAGCCATTCTGCGGCGTGAACAGCGGGGTGGCCGGGGTGTTGCTGAACTCCGCCGTCATGAAGTTATTCCAGATGGTGGCGGGCCAGCCGCCACCCTGTGAGCCAGGCATGCCGTTGATGGACGGCAGGTTGTTCAGCACCTGGGTGCCAGGGTTGTTGGTGAACAGGGCGACCGACAGCGCGTACTGACTCGGGGTCGCGCCGATGAACCAGGCTTGCGAGGAGTTGGCTCCCGAACCGAGCGTGCCCGTCTTGCCGATCACGCCGCCGCGGCGGAACGACACGTTCGCCTCGGCGGTGCCGCCAGCCATGTTGTTGTCGAAGGACAGGGCCCAGTCGACATCGGCCGCTTGCTGCGGGGTCAAGACCGGCTGCCTGGTGTAGTGGTTGGGCAGGGTTGCGGTGCCCTGCTGCAGCGACTGGATAACGTGCGGCGTGTTGTAGACGCCGTCATTGGCCAGCGTGGCGAACGTCGTCGCCTGCTCGATGGGCGTCAGCGGATTCTCGCCGAGCGCGATGGCCGGCGAGCCGGGCGTCCCATTCAGCTTGGCCCGCTTCGAGAACTTCGTCGGGCTGAAGTTCGATTGCAGGCCGTTGATCGCGCCGGTCAGGTCGTTGCAGTCTTGGATCGTGGTAGCCGGGTTGCCCTGATCGCTGCCCGCCACCGAGCACGGCTGCACGAACGCGTTCTGACCGACACCGAACGCCGCCGCCATGTTGATGACCGCGTCGATGCCGTCACGGTGGGCCAGGTCCTCGAACGCCGGGTCAGACGAGATGGCCGCGGCCACGTTCACCGGGAGCGGCTTGCCTGAGTTCTCCTGCGACTCGTCGAACTTGAAGTAGTAGACGCCGTTAGACGAATAGCCGCCGGGCGCGTTAGGCGACAGGCCTGGCGGGGCGCTCGTGGGGGACAGGGTCAGCTCGGTCTGCGTCAGGTTCGGCGAGTTCGTCGGGATCCAGATCGGCGAGAATCCGTTGAGCTTGCTCGTGAACACGTTCATGCCCTCTTTGACGGCTGCGGACAGCACGTAGGGCTTGAACGACGAACCCACCGGCTCCGCAATCTCAGCGGTGTTGTACTGACAGCTGGTGGCACCGCAGTGCTTGGAACCGAAGCCCGGCCCGCCGTAGATCGCGACGATCGCGCCGGTCTTGGCGTTTTCGAGCACCGCGCCGATCCGGTCGTACAGGCGGAACGGGAGTCCAGTCGCCCGCATCGCCGCCTTCTCCTGGTTAACGGAGCGGGCGAGGGCGTTGACCTTGGCCAGATTGAAGGTCGTCGTGATCTTGTAGCCGCCAGTGTCGATCTGCTGCGCGGTCAGGCCCCAACCGCCGTCCGCTACCGGCGCCTCTAGCTGCTGCTCGACCATGCTCATCAGGTAGCCGGTGTAGCCGCTCCAGCCATTCCCGGATGGCGGCGGGGTGAGCTTGGGGAACACCTGCGCGTTGGCCTCTGCCTGCGTGATGTTGCCATCCTTCACCATGTTGGCGAGGACGTACTTCCAGCGCGCTACCAGGGCCGTGTAACCGGCTCCGGCCTGCGGGTTCGGGTTGAAAAAGCCAGGCGAGTTGGGCATGGCGGCGAGCATCGCAGCTTGCGCGATGGTCAGCTTCGCCGTCGGCTTGGTCAGGTTGACGTTGAAGTAGCCCTCGGCGGCGGCACCCACCCCGTACGTGGTCGGGCCGAACGGCACGGTGTTCAGGTAGTTCGTCATCACCCAGATTTTGGAGCGGTCATGCCCGAGCTTGGTGGCGATGAAGATCTCTTTGAGCTTCGTGCTCATGTTCTGGCCGGTGTTGACGCCGCTGTAGTAGTTCTTGGCGTACTGCATGGTGATGGTCGAACCACCTTGCAGGTTGCCGTTGCCGAAGACATCCTCATACGCCGAGCGCAGGAGGCCGGTCAGCGAGACGCCGCCTTCGGTGTAGAACTGGCGGTCTTCCGCCGCGGTAATGGCCTGCGTCATCACGGTCGGAATCTGGGTGGGGCTCAGTAGCTGCCGGTCGATGATCTGCCCGTTGACGGTGTGGTCGAAGGTGCCGAGCTGCTTGCCATTGCTGTAAAAGACGCTCGAGGACTGGAAGCTGGCGGTGAGGTCCGTCGCGTTCGGAATCGGCGTCATGTTGTAGATGATGAAGAAGGCGCCGACAAAGAGCAGGAAGCACACGGCCGCGCTGACACCCAGGACGCCGACGACCTTCTTCAACGACCAGTGTCGCCACCAGCTGCCGTAAAGTAGCCAGTCCTTGAAGCGCTGACCGCGGCTACGCGGATCGGGGCCGTCGAAGCGCCGCCGGCCACCACCGCGGCCGCCGCCCTGCCCGCCGCCGCTGCCGCCACCGCCGCCGCGACGGGAACCGGGCCGCCCGGCGCTCCCAGGTGGAACTCCGCGGCCGGCGCGATCCCGCTCGGCCCAGAAGTCGTCGGGCTGCTCGCGCAGCGCTGTGCGGCCGCCAGGGCCATCGACACGTCCGTCGCCGTAGTCGCCGGGATACGCCGCAGCAGCACCGGGGACCGCCCGGCGCAGCCCGCGCGCTGGTCCCGTCCCGTCCCTGGTGACACGTGCCCGGATAGCTCCGGTCCGGGTCCCTTCGGCCCCGAGGCGCGGCCTGCCGCCGTTCGCCGGAGCGCCGCGACGGCCATCCGGCTCATCCCAGAAGTCGCCGTCCGGACGACGGCCGCCCTGCCCGGCACCGTTCGGCCCGGCACCGTTCGGCCCGGCACCGTTCAGCACGTTCGCCCGGCACCATTCAGGTCCGCCGCCGCACGGCTTCGGCTCCCAGCGCCCCGGGTCCCGGCACCCCGAGTCCCAGCACCCCGAGTCCCAGCGCCCCGAGTCCCGGTAGCGCGGCTACCAGTACCGCGGTTGCCGGTACCGTCGCTGCCCGCCGAGCCGCGGCCGCCCGCCGGGCCGCGAACGCCCAGCCGGCTCCTCAGGTCATCAGCAGTCTGGCTGAACCTGCCGCTTCGCTCTCCGCCGCGATCGCTGCCCTGATCGGCAAGCGGCTCCGCACCGCGCGCACCGCGCGCCACCGCGCGAGCCTCGCCGTGACCGCCCCGCGAGCATGCCGGGCCAGGACGAGTCATCCTGGGCTGGGCCGCGGGCTGGGCCTCGATCTGCGTCTCGGCGTGACGACCGGCCGTCACGACTACTGCTGCTGTCATCACGCCAGAATCCGGCGCTGCCGTCGTCCCAGGGCGAGTCCGCGCGCTGCGGACTGCTGGGCCCGGTGCGCCACCCGGAGCCGTAACCGGCATCGCCTGCGTCCTGCCAGTACGGCCCGGGCAAGTCTGGGTTACTCACGCGTCCTCGCTGGTCGGGGGATTCAAGAGCGGTCGCTAGCGAGCGGCGGTCCGCCAGGGGAAACACGTTACCTGGCGATACCTACTATCCCGGCACGTATCGCGTCACTCGCAACAATTAGGCAAGCTCATGCCCTACCGAGAACAGAGCCTTGACCTGCCCGCTTACTCGCTGGCCCTGGCCCGCCGACTTCGCCGGGGAGTTGGCTCGCCAGTGCCAAGTACGTAGGAGGACGCGAGGTGGTTCCACGAACAACTCTGGCAGACCTCGACTACGTAGACCTGGAACTCTCCATATTCCATGGCCATTTCGTCCAGTTCCGGACCGCGCTTGACCCTGCCTTCGTACCTGCCTAGTTCGTCCCCGTAGACATAGGTGACGTGCGTCAACTTCACCTTGCGGCAGATCGGGCACGTGATGTCGGTGTCCTCGCCATGGAACTTGGCGGCCCGCAGCAGATAAGGGTGCGCATCGCAGACATCGGTCACGGTCGTCCGTCCGGAGAGCACCGCGGCGACAGTCGCCCGCCGTGCCAGTCCGTAGTCAACGACCGATCTCCTCATGCCCGACAGGTTACGACGGAACGGCTCGATACAGGAGACCTGACTGGTCATCGTGGCGGCCGCGGCACCTCCAGAGGGCCTCGCGAGGCGGCCGGCGAGGGGATTTCAGGCGGACACCAGCTACACCGGACTTGCGCCTGAACGGCGCACCGCATATCTTTGCGATGTATCAACTCGATACATCGAGCTGACAGTCCAGCATCAACCAGACGACGCTGGCGAGAACTTACGACACAGATACTAACTATGTAAGGAATGCGAGGTGCGGGCGAGTATGAGCAACCAGCGTTCTGGTGTTCTCGAGCTCGCCGTGCTGGGCATCCTGCATGAGACACCGATGCACGGATACGAGCTGCGCAAGCGGCTCAACTCGCTGCTCGGGGCATTCCGGGCGTTCGGGTACGGCTCCCTGTACCCGGCGCTGAAGGACATGCTCGGCAAGGGACTCATCGCCAATGACGCGGTTCCCGACGCCGGCAAGGCACTCGACCGCCCGCGTCGCTCCAAGATCGTCTACCGCCTCACGGCCGACGGCAAGGAGCGGCTCAACGACCTGCTCGGCCAGTCGGGGCCGGCGTCCTGGGAGGACGACGGGTTCGGCGTGCATTTCGCGTTCTTCGGCCTGACCCAGGCCGACATCAGGTTGCGGATCCTGGAAGGCCGTCGGAGCAGGCTCGAAGAGCGGCTCGAGGGGTTCAGGGCAGCTGCTACCAGGACTCGCGAGCGGGTGGACAGCTACACCCTGGAGCTGCAACGGCATGGCCTGGAGTCAGTCGAGCGAGAAGTCCGCTGGCTCAATGAGCTGATCGCCTCGGAGCGGCAGTCGGGCACGCAGCCCGGCGGCCTAACCGGGGGAACCACAGAGAGCGGCGGAGCGACCACCGTCGTCTAGACACCGGCGAGCGAGCGTCGCTGCGCGGCAGAGATAAGGAGCATTCCTCATGGGTTCGGTACGAGTAGCCATCGTGGGCGTCGGGAACTGTGCAAGTTCCCTCGTTCAGGGTGTTGAGTACTACAAGGACGCCGACCCGGCGACCCGGGTACCGGGCCTGATGCACGTGCAGTTTGGCCCGTACCACGTCCGCGACATCGAGTTCGTTGCCGCGTTCGACGTGGACGCCAAGAAGGTCGGCCGGGACATCGCCGAGGCGATCGTCGCCAGCGAGAACAACACCATCAAGATCTGCGACGTGCCGCCGAGCGGCATCACGGTGCAGCGCGGGCCGACGATGGACGGCCTCGGCGAGTATTACCGGGAGATCATCACCGAATCGGACGAGCAGCCGGTGGACGTCGTCCAGGCGCTGCGCGACGCGCGCGCGGACGTCCTGGTGTCTTACCTGCCGGTCGGCTCAGAGCAGGCAGACAAGTTCTACGCGCAGTGCGCGATCGACGCCGGCCTCGCGTTCGTTAACGCCCTCCCGGTCTTCATCGCCTCCGACCCGGTATGGGCGGCCAAGTTCACCGAGGCCGGCCTGCCGATCGTCGGTGACGACATCAAGTCCCAGGTGGGCGCCACTATCACGCACCGGGTAATGGCCAAGCTGTTCGAGGACCGCGGTGTCGAGCTGCTGCGCACGTATCAGCTCAACTTCGGCGGCAACATGGACTTCATGAACATGCTGGAGCGCAAGCGCCTGCAGTCCAAGAAGATCTCCAAGACGCAGTCCGTCACCTCGCAGATCCCGCACGAGATGGCCAAGGCCGACGTCCACATTGGCCCGTCTGACCACGTGCCGTGGCTCGACGACCGCAAGTGGGCCTACGTCCGCCTCGAGGGCCGCTCGTTCGGCGACACCCCGCTCAACCTGGAGTACAAGCTCGAGGTGTGGGACTCGCCGAACTCCGCCGGGGTCATCATCGACGCGGTCCGCGCCGCGAAGATAGCGAAGGACCGCGGCATCGCCGGCCCGATCCTGTCCGCCTCGTCGTACTTCATGAAGTCACCGCCGGAGCAGTACAGCGACGACGTCGCACGCGAGGCGGTCGACAAGTTCATCCGCGGCGAGCTCGACCGCTAGCCCAGCCGCAGAGCGCGACACGGCGGGTCCCGGCCACATCGGCCGGGGCCCGTTTCGCTTCCCCGCCGGAAGATCAAGACCATCTAGCCGGGAACGAGGCCGCCTGCCGCGCGGCCTGGCGGCCGCGTCCAGCCTTTAGGGCGTCAGTGGCACACTGCCGCCCAACTAGGGGCAGCACTTGCAACCCGACGCCCTATGGCCAGCCAGCCCTATGGGGAGCACCTGAGGGCGCGGGCGCCGCACGGCTCACGCTGAGGGTGCCGGTGGCTGTTCGGTCGGCGTCGCGTGCTGAGGTACCGCGGAATCGGCAGGCCTGTCCGGCACCGCGGCGGCGAGTCCCATGCCCAGGCCGGACCCGATCACGAGTCCGAGAACCAAGACGAGGAGCACGAGCCAGAACCGGGAGCCAAAACACGGGAGCCAACCGGCATGACCGGAGGCGGCAGCGGCTAGATCAGGCTGGACATCAAGGCGGTTCGACCTCGGTCCGCTAGACGGACGTGGACCGTCTCAGACATTCGCGCCGTAAGCTGTGCCCGTGTCCTGGCAGGAGCCACTCCAACCAGTAGCAGCCGCGGAGCAGGCACCTGGCCAAGGTCAGCCGCCCGCTCCTGCGCAGCGTGCCTCTTTTGTGCGTGACCTGCGGGCTGTCTGGGCCGAGCCCGGTTTCCGCCGGCTCTTCTCCACCCGGCTGATCTCCCAGGCCGGCGACGGCCTGTTCACGGCCGGGCTTGGCGGTTACGTCTTCTTCAACGCCACGAACTTCCCGAATCCGGTCTCGGGCGCGGCCGCGTTCGCGGTCTTGTACCTGCCCTACTCGCTTATCGGGCCGTTCGCCGGCGTCTTCATCGACCGCTGGTCCCGACGCCAGATCCTGGTGCGCTCCGCGCTGATCAGAGCGGTCTTCGTCGCGATCACCGCGGGCCTCGTCGCGTCCGGCAAGCTCGGGATCCCGCTGTACGTGGGCGTCCTGGCCGTCCTCGGTGTCAACAGGTTCTTCCTGTCTGCGCTGTCGGCCGCCCTGCCGCATGTCGTGCCAGAGGACAAACTGGTCATGGCGAACTCGGTGTCACCGACGGCCGGCGGGATCGTTGCGGCGATCGGGGGCATCGCGGGCCTTGGCGTGCACGTGGCGCTGCATGGCGGGCGCGGCGAATACGCCGCGACCTTGCTCGTAGCCGGGTGCTGTTACATCGCGGCGGGCCTGGTCAGCGCCACAATGGCGCGAGACCTCCTTGGCCCTCAGCGCGGCACGCGCGAGCAACTGCCCGGCCGGATCTCGGCCGATCTTGCCGCGGTGGTGGCGGGCCTTGTCGCCGGCGCCCGGTACATCGCAGGACGGCGGCGGCCGGCGGCCGTGCTGGCGGCGACCGCCGCACACCGGCTCTGCTACGGCATCTTGTTCCTCATGTCGATCCTGCTCTACCGGAACTACTTCTACCGCGCTGAAGGCGCCAACAAGGCGCTCGGCCACTATGCCTTGCTGACCGCGCTGGTAGCCGTCGGCTACGGGGCATCGGCGCTCCTGACCCCGATCGCGACCAGGCGCCTGGGCAAGCCCGCCTGGATCACCGTGCTGCTCGCGGCCGGCGCGCTGTCGACCGCCGTGCTTGGCGCGCCCTTCAACCAGGCCGGCTTCCTGGTCCTGGGCTTCTTCCTTGGCCTGGCCGGCCAGGGCATCGCCATCTGCGCGACGACGATCTTGCAGGAAGACATCGGCGACGCCTACCGCGGCCGGGCTTTCTCTTTCTACGACATGACGTTCAACGTGCTCTTCGTGGCCGGCGCGGCTATCAGCGCGGCGTTCATGCCGATGACCGGGAAGTCAGAGGGGCTGATAGCCGCCGTCGCCATCGGCTACGGACTGGCCGCGGCGGGCTACTGGGCGCTGAGCCGACGTGCGCCCGCCGCGGTGTAATCGGGCCGGTGTAATCAGGCGCCGTGTAGTGAGGCTCGGCTAGCTCGCCCCAGGATCTGGCGGCCCAGCATCCGGCGGCCCCGCATCCGGCGGCCCCGCATCCGGCGGCACGGCGTCCGGCGGCACGGGCAGCCCCTCAGTTGCGGCCCACCGCAGCAGCTCCGCCACGGCGGCGTCCCGATCGAGCGGGCCCGCGTCCATCCGCAGCTCCAGCAGGTGCGTGCGGGCCTGGCCGACGATCGGCCCTGGCGGGATGCCGAGGATCGCCATGATCTCGTCACCGTCCAGATCCGGGCGGATGCTGTCCAGCTCTTCCCGCTCGGCCAGCTCGGCGATCCGCGCCTCTAGGCCGTCATAGGCCTGCGCCAGCCGTATCGCCTTGGCCTTGTTCCTAGTGGTGCAGTCCGCCCTGGTGAGCGCATGCAGCCGGGTTAGCAGCGGCCCGGCATCGGTGACGTACCTGCCGGACTGCCGAGTCGGTCCACTCGCCGTCGCCATAGCCGTGGAAACGCAGAGTGCAGCTCGATGAGCCGGCTGACGTCGGCGACGATGTCCTTGCGGTAGCGCAGCTGGGCAAGCCGCTTCCTGGCCATCTTGGCGCCGACGACCTCGTGATGATGGAAGGCGACGCGACCGCCCGGCAGCAGTGACCTGGTGCGTGGCTTGCCGATGTCGTGCAAGAGCGCGGCTAGCCGTAGCACGATGTCGGGCTCCAGGCCGTACCGGCCCTCCAGATCGATCGCCTGGCTCAGCACCGTCAGCGAGTGCTCGTAGACGTCCTTATGCCGATGATGCTCGTCGGTCTCCAGCCGGAGCTGCGGGATCTCAGGGAGCACGTGCTCGGCGACGCCCGTCTCGACTAGCAGCCGGATGCCGGCCGCAGGGCCGCCTGGCAGGGGCGAGAGCAGCAGCTTGGTCAGCTCGCCCTCGATGCGCTCGGCCGATACCTTGGGCGGCGCCAGCAGGCCCGCCAGCTCGGCCATCGCCACCCGCGCCTCCGGCACGACCGTGAAACCGAGCTGGGCGGTGAACCGGGCAGCCCGCAGGATCCGCAGCGGATCGTCAGTGAACGAGGTCTCCGGCGGGCCAGGCGTACGCAGCACCTTGCGCTCAATGTCGGCGAGACCGCCGAACGGGTCAACAAGCTCATAGCCGGGCAGCCGGGCAGCCATGGCATTCACCGTGAAGTCCCGCCGGGACAGGTCGTCTTCCAGTGAGCGTCCATACGACACGACCGGCTTGCGGGACGTCCGGTCGTAGCTCTCGCTGCGGTAGGTAGTGATCTCGAAGGTGGAGCCGCCCTTGCGCAGCCCTACCGTGCCGAAGTCGATCCCGATGGTCCAGACCTGATCCGCCCAGCCGCGCACGATCGCCTCGACGCGCTCGGGAGGCGCGTCTGTGGTGAGGTCAATGTCACCAGACCTGCGGCCGAGGAAGACATCCCGCACGGGACCGCCTACCAGGGCGAGGTCGTGACCGGCCGCGGCAAATAGGCCGCTCAGCTCGCTAGTGAGCGGAGAGACGGCGGCGAGCAGCGCGGCAGCAGCGGCAGCCTGCCGCTCGGTCAGCGGATCTGAATCTGGCACGGGCATCGAGAATAGGTGGCGGGCGTAGCCTGTGGGAAACGGGAAAGCCGGAAACCCGGGAATGCGTCGCAGGATACGCCCGGCACGGCCCGGTGACGCGGATCGCCTCGGGTACTCGGCTACCCGCAATAGCATTCTCGGCATGCCACCGCCGCCTGGGTTCCATACCTCGCCGGGCCGTCGACCCCCGGCAGCGCGCGGCGGCATTCGCAGCAGAGCGACAGGCAGGTGGGACATGGCACGAAGGGCGGTCGGCGCCCTGGCAGCCATGCTCGCCGTCGCTGCGCTCGCTCTGCCGACTGAGCTCCTGATCAGCCAGGCGGGGGCGGCCGCGGCTACGACAACTCCGCTGAGCACGTCCGTGGTGGCGGTTTCGATCACCAGCATGACGCCGGAGTGGGCGCGCCCTGGCTCGACGATCACCGTGACCGGCACGCTGCGCAATACGTCGGCTCAGCAGGACAGCCACGTCACTGTGCAGCTCTTCGGCTCCGCCGTCCCGGTCAGCAGCGTGTCTCAGCTGACGCAGGACGCCAGCCCGGCCACGACGACGCTACCCGGCGCGACCTGGCAGACCGCCGGGCAGCTGGCGCCAGGGGCCACGGTGAACTGGTCGATCCGGCTGCCCGCAAGCGCACTCCGGATGACCACTTTCGGCGTCTACCCGCTCGCGGCGCAGGCGCAGAGCGCGCTCGGCACAGTTCTGGACACGACCACGACCTACCTTCCTTATATGCCGGCCAGGAAGGGCCCTTACGCGAGTTCCCGGCCGTCACGGGCGAAGATCGCCTGGATCTGGCCCCTGATCGACAAGCCGCTGCTCAACGAGCCATGGCAGGGCAACTGCACCGGATCGCAGGCAAGAGCGCTCGCCCGGAGCCTCAGCAGCGGCGGCCGCCTCAGCGATCTTCTCCAGGCCGGGGCACTGACGCAGACGACGGAATCCTGGGCGGCAGCAGCAGGCGCGAGCAGTCACGCGGCCAGCGCTGAGCCACCGCAGAGCCTCGCCGACTACGACGGGATCACCTGGGCGGTGGACCCGGCCCTCCTGGTGAACGCCCGGGCGCTGACGACATGCCACGACGCGAATCCGCGATGGGCGGATGCGGCGTCGGCCTGGCTGACCGAGTTCCACACAGTCACAGCCGGGCGGCCGCTGACGGTCACGCCATATGGCGACCCGAACGTTACGGCGCTCATCAATGTTGGACACGGCGCCGACGTCATGCGCTCATTCCAGCTCGGCCGCACGCTCGCCGGGCGGATCATGCACCGCAGCATGAGCCCGGCCGCGACGGATGACACCGCCGCATCGCTGACCCAGGCCGCCGGCATCGCGTGGCCCGCCGGCGGCGTGCCCGGCTACAGCACCCTAGAGAACCTGGCCATCGTTGACGGGGTCCGGACGGTCGTGGTCAGCAGCTCGGCGCTGCCGACCGCGCCGTCGTCGGTCCTGCAGACGGTGAACGGCGGCGGCGGTTACATCGATCTGCTGCTCGCGAGCAATTCGCTGACCCAGTTGCTCGGATCGGCGGGCAGCACATCCGGCGCCACCTTCGCTACCGCCCAGAAGTTCCTAGCCGAGACCGCGCTACTGGCTGGGCAGGGCTCGTCCCAGCCGCTCGTGGTAGCACCGCCGCGGCGCTGGGACCCGCCCGCCGGACTGGCCGCGGATCTGCTGGCCGCCACGGCGCGGACGCCGTGGCTGAGCCCAGTCAGCCTGGCGGCGCTGACGAGCGCCAGGCACATCCAGAACTGGCCAGCCGCGGACTTGCCGGCGGGCAGCACCGGCCACGGACCGGCCAGCAGGGCCGAGCTGCGAGAACTACGGGCACTCAACCGCGAGATCGGCGCGCTCGAGAGCATCAGGGCGAAGCCGAACGCCGATCTGTACCTGCCGGTGTCAGCCGTGGAGTCATCGGCCTGGCACGGCACGTCCAGGGCCACGGCCACGGCCATGCTGCGGACACTGGCCAATCGGATCACTGCGGAGCAAAAGGCAGTCCAGATAGTGGCGGAGCTGCGGATCACCCTTGGCGGTCTCAAGGGCCTCGTGCCGGTCTCCGTCGAGAACCGGCTGGGGTACGCGGTTAAGGTCAAGCTGAAGCTTCAGTTCAGCCAGGCCAGCGGGATAAAGATCACTGCCCGACCCGAACGGCCTGATCACGGTGCCCGCGCACATGACCAAGACAGTCAGGCTGCGGGTACAGGCCACGCAGGTCGGCTCGACTACCATCACGATGCGCCTGGCCAATCAGTACGGCCAGCCCCTGGCAGCGGCGGTGACCCGGCGGATGACGATCCAGGCAACCCAGGTCGGGGTGCTGGGAATGATTATCTTCGCGGCCGCCCTGGGCGTCTTCCTGATCGCCTCGGCAGCTCGCGCGGTCCGGCGCAGGGACCCTCCGACCGGGGCTGACCAGCCCGGAAGCGACGAGCCCACCAATGATCACGATAATGAGAGGGGCGCTGACCATGCCGAACCGGATACCGTCATGGCTGAGCGCAGTTCGCTGGGAGCGGCCCCCGGTACGCCAGGACCGTCATTAGAGGAGACCGATGACCACCCCTGTGTCCGGACCTGACCCCTATGCCGATTCTGGCGGGTCAGGCCGGGATGTCCGGCCAGCGGTCCCTGGCTGGAGCGCCGGGCAGGACTGGTACACGGGGCCCGTCTATGACGACACCGGGTGGCACATCGATCTGTCCAATGTGAACTGGGCTGGCAACGCCAGCACCAGCCAGCAGGACGAGGACGCCGCGTGGGCCGATGGTTACGGCGACGCCGACGAGAGCCCGCAGTATGACGGCTACGATCGTCGGGCCGGGAACGGGGCCGCACCCTACCGCGGTCGGCCTGACCCGCCGGTCGAGCGTCCGTCCGGCTGGCCGGAGCAGCCCCCGCAGCGGGACAGATCGGAGCGGTCTTCCGGGCGGCACGCCAGGCGGCACGGGCGTCCAGACGACGAACAGACACCGGGGCCCGGTCAGCGACCCAGGCCTGCTCAGCGACCCGGGCCTGGCGGCCAGCGCCGGACCGGCCTGCCACCGCCACGCTCACTCCCGCGGCGAGCTCCGCGGACCGGGTCGCCCGATCCGGGCTACGAGCCTGACGGCTACGGACCTAGCGGCTACCAGCCGGCAGGTTATGAGCCCACGGTCTACGAAGCACAGGCACCCGTCTACGAAGCACCCATCTACGAAGCACCGGCCAGCGACGCGCCGCCCTATGAACGGCGGCCGTACCCGCCGGCCGGCCGCCGCCGGGCCAGCCGCGCCCGCGCGGTGCCAGCCCGCGGCCTGGCGGAGCACGGCCCGGCGGACCAGGACCCGGCGGACCAGGACCCGGCGGACCAGGACCCGGCGGTCCAGGTTCCGGCGCGCGGCCGGATGAAACCGGCTCGGTCTCCATCGTCAGGTCAAGCGGCAAGATGGCGGTCGGCACGCTTGGCTCCCGGCTAACGGGCTTCTTGCGCACCATCGTCCAGTCGGCCGCGCTCGGGGGCTTCGGCCTCGCGCTGGCCTACAACTTGTCCAACACGCTGCCGAACGTGGTCTACAACCTCGCGCTCGGCGGCATCCTCACCAGCGTCATCGTGCCGCTAATCGTAAGCGCCGCCAAGCGCGACTCAGGCCGCAGCGACGGCTACGACCAGCGGATGTTCACCCTGATCACGGCGGCGCTGGCTGGCGTCACGCTGGTCGCGACCGCAGCGGCGGTTCCGATCGTGCATCTGTATGCCGGCAGCAAGGTCACGCAGTCCGCCCCAACGCTGCACCTGGCGATCCTCTTTGCCCTGTTTTTCATCCCGCAGATTTTCTTCTACGGCGTCAGTTCGCTGATCGGCGCCATCCTGAACTCGCGGGGCAGCTTCGCGGCGCCGATGTGGACGCCGATCATCAACAACCTTGTCGTCATCGCCGTCCTGGGCCTGTACGTCGCGATCGCGGGCTTGCATAAGAATCCGGCCACGATCTCCGGATTCGAGGTTCAGCTCCTCGGCCTCGGCACCACGCTCGGCATCATCGCCCAGACCGTCGCGCTGCTGCCGGCGTTGCGGCGGGTCGGCTTCCGCTGGCGGCCGCGCATGGACTTCCGGCGAGTAGAGGTCGCTGAGATCGGCCGTATGGCGGGCTGGATGTTCGGCTACATCGCAGCCACCCAGGTTGCCTTCCTGGTCACGACCAAGCTGGCCAGCGACGCGAGCGTGCCGGGGCTCACCGAGTACAACTACGCCTGGCTGCTGTTCCAGCTGCCGTACGCCGTCGTCGGAATCTCAGTCATCACCGCGCTCCTGCCTCGGATGAGCTTTCATGCCGCTGACCGCCGCTACGGCCTGGTCCGGCAGGATTTCTCTTCCGGGATCCGGCTGGCCGCGGCGATAGTCGTGCCGTGCTCGCTCGTCCTGGCGGTACTTGGCCCGAAGCTTGGCGAGGTATTTTTCGGCCACGGCGCGATGCCGCTCGCCGCAGCGCGTTACACCGGCATCGTGTTCGCCGTGTTCTGCCTGGGCCTGGTGCCCTACATGGTCTTCCAGCTCCAGCTGCGAGTCTTTTACTCGCTGCATGACAGCAAGACCCCTGCCCTGATCGGCCTGGTGACCATGAGCGTGAACATCGCGGCGAACCTGATCGCCCGCAGCGTCCTGCCGCCCTTGGCCGTCGTGGCCGGCCTCGGCGTCGGCTTCGGGTTGGCGAATGTCGTCGGCATGGTGCTCGCCTGGCGCATCCTGACCCGGCGACTGCGCGGGCTGGACGGCTACAGGATCGGCCGCTCGCTGGTGCGGATGCACGCCGCCACCTTGCCCGCCGCCCTGCTCGCGGTCCTTGTCGGCTTGCTCACCGGCGGCAACGCCATCGTCGACGTCATCGTGGGCGGAGGCCTCGCCGTGGGTATGTACCTGCTGTTCGCCAGGGCACTGCGAATCGAGGAGCTGGCCGGGCTGAGCCGGGCCTTCCTCTCCAAACTCGGCCGGTGATGCGGACTGTGGGAGCTACCCGGCCTGGCGGGCGGAATGGGTTGAGCCGACGTCTCCCGCCGGTAACGGTTTGCTGCCGCCTGGATACACGGCTGCCGGCGGGCGCCGATCCGCCCTAGCATGGTGTGCAGCATCATTGTCTTATCTGAGACCGTTGATCACCTACCGCCCGCGAGGGGAGGTTCGAGGGCTCGCGCGCCTTTGAACCGCGACCATGAGCACCTTTACGTCAGACCCAGGCACGAGGCTCGGCGGCCGGTACCGGCTTGAGGACCGGCTCGCCGCGGCCGCTGGCTGGTCTGCCTGGAAGGCTATCGACGAGATCCTCGCCCGGCCGGTCAGCGTCATCACCTTCGCCGCTGGGTTCCCTCGCCTAGAGCAGGTGGTCACCGCCGCGAGGGCCGCGAGCAGGCTGACCGATACCCGGCTGACTCAGGTCTTTGATGTCGAGGACGACTGGGATCACGGCTACATCGTGCTTGAGTGGCCAGTCGGTGACACGCTAGGCGACCTGCTGGCGGCCGGCTCGCTGGAGCCGGCTACGGCGGCCCGGATCATCGCGGAGGCCGCGTCGGCGCTGTCCGGCGCGCACGCGGCGGGCCTGGCCCACTTGTGCCTGCGTCCCGATGCCGTCCGCTGGACGACAAGTGGCGGCGTGAAGGTCACTGGTCTTGGCATCGACGCTGCCCTGACTGGCCTATCCGCTGAGGACCCTGAGCTCACCGATACGCGCGGCCTCGGGCAGTTGCTCTACGCGGCGCTGACGGGACTGTGGCCAGGACCGGACGGGACCGGGCTGCCGCCTGCCCCAGAGTCCGACGGGCGCCCTAGACGGCCGCGGCAGGTGCGGGCAGGGGTACCGACGGTGCTCGACGACGTTGCCTGTCGCGCCCTCGCACTGCCAGGCCGGGACCAGCAGGCCTCCTTCGAATCGCCAGCCGAGCTCGCCGCCGCCCTGAGCGCAGCGATCCCGCCACTTCAGGTGCCGCCGGCGGCGACCGCGATCCGCGAGTCACGCCGAGAAGCCGACCGGTTCACGCAACCGCAGCGGGCCCAGCGGCCCGCTGCTCGCGTCTCGCACCAAAGCGCCCCGCCGACGCGACGATGGAGCGCTGGCCGGGCCGCGACGGTCGGCGTCCTCGTGCTGATCGCCGTCGCAGGTGCGAGCGCTGCCGCCTTGCACTTGCTGCAGAAGTCACCCTCGGCCGGATCTCCCGGCAAGTCCACCAGTGCCAGCACGACTCCATCGGCCCATGCCGCCGTCATCAGGCCGCTGTCAGCACACGGATTCGATGCCCTGAACCCCGCTGACACTGCCGACGAGAACAGCAACCAGGCGGCAAACGTCCTGGACGGCAACCCGTCCGGCTGGGAGACCCAGCAGTACTACCGCAGTCCCTACTTCGGTAATCTCAAGGCCGGAACGGGCCTGATACTCGACCTCGGCAGGCCGGTCCGCGTTAGCTCGGTCACGGTGACCTTCGGGAGCGTGCCCGGTGCCGACGTGCAGATCAAGATGGGCGACTCGGATGCCAGGACCAAGGACAACCTGGACGATATGACGACAGTCGCCACCAGCGACGGCGTCTCAGGAACCTACACATTCAGCGTGGCACGGCCGGCGACCGACCGGTATCTCGTGATCTGGTTCACCAAGCTGCCGCCGATAACCCAAGGGGGCAATAGGTACATGGCGCAGATCTACGGGGTCGTGATCCGCGGCACGTCCTGAACGTTCACTATCATCGGGTCGCGTGGCCGCGGGGGCAGCCTGAAGACCGTCCTGCGGCGTGGGTAACCACCATGGCGGGGGGAGGAAGTGACGGAATCGCACGAGCAGTCTCCGGGCCGTCACGCCCTGCCTGAGCCGCGTCGGCCCGCCGACCTGCAATCGGGCCAACGGTCGCGCGTTGACGATGACGCCGCGACCGACGAGGAGCTGCTCCGCAGGCACGTTGCAGGCGATCCCGACGCCTTCGGCGAGCTGTTCCAGCGGCATCGCGACCGGCTCTGGGCGGTCGCGATCCGCACTCTTGGCGATCCCGAGGAGGCAGCCGACGCGCTTCAGGACGCGATGATTGCCGCGTTCCGCCGAGCGTCGAGCTTCCGTGGCGATTCAGCCGTGACGACGTGGCTGCACCGGATTGTGGTCAATGCCGCCCTGGACCGCATGCGCAGGCGGGCATCTCGGCCGACTACGGGGGGCCAGGATGAGGAAGCGCTCGACGCCCTCGCGACCAGCGGGCGGCCACTCTCCGACCCATCCGGTACATCCGATACGGCCATGGACGTGACAGCAGCCCTCCGCAGGCTGGTCCCGGAGCAGCAAGCAGCCCTGGTGCTGGTCGACATGTTGGGCTACTCCATCGCAGACGCCGCGGAGGTTCTGGGCGTTTCTGAGGGTACGGTCAAGAGCCGGGCAGCGCGGGGACGCGCGCGGCTGCTGCCCCGGCTTGCGCATCTGCGACCAGCGGCAGCGTCCGGGCAGGAATCGCTTCCGGACGCTGAACAGCGGAACCAACCAGCCACCCCGCGCGTCCTACCTGCGCAAGAGGGGGGTGACGAAACGCCGTGAGCCGTCATGTCAGTGCCGAGGATCTCGCGAGCCTGGACCTGGACGCGCTGAAGCCGCGCAAGGCCGGCAGGATCCGGGCGCATGCCGAGACCTGCACCCAGTGCACCCAGCTCAGCAGCCAGGTCAGCGCCGTGCCGAGGACGCTGGCCAGCGCCTCCCTCTCTTTTCAGGCCATGCCAGATAGCCTGTGCGCACGGCTGGATGCTGTGCTTGTCAGCGAGTCTGCTCAGCGCCTGGCTGATGCCCCGGCCGCTGAGGCAGGCCGACGCGATCTTCCAGAGCGCTCAAATCGGGCTCGCCAGGCGCGTCGTGGCTGGCGACTGCCAGGGTTCTCGCCCCTCGCCACCCGGCTCGTGGCCGCGGCCGGTGCACTCGTCATCGTCGGCGTTGGCGGTTACGAGATCGCCACTAATGTCAGCGGCGCCGGCAACAGCGGCACGGCTGCGAGCAGCAGCGGAGCAGTTACAGCGCCCGGGCACGCGCCCACATCGCAGCTTAGGGTCGGCTCAGCCGTGCAATACGGCCATCGGGGTCTATATAAGACGATCCGTACGGTTAGCTCGAACATGGACTTCGAGCCGTCCAAGCTGAGCACCCAGGTCGTCGCGGCCGTCGGGGCCGCCCGGCTGCGCGGAGCCGTGGGATTTAGCGGCCCTGCCGTGCCCTCCGCCTCCGCAGGCGCCAACGCAACTGATAAGGCAGTTGCCCCGTCATCGATTAGGGCCCTGCCGGGCTGTCTCGACCGCATTGTAGGTAATCAGACGGTGCTGCTGGTCGAGCTGGCCAGGTACACGGGCAGACCCGCCACGATCATCGTCACTGCTGCGAGCACCACCCAATCGGCCCAGGTATGGGTCGTGGCCCCGGCCTGCTCGGCATCGCATCCGGATGTGCTCGATCATCTAAGGTTGAGCCGCACATAGGCCGTCGTGCCGGGGGAATCTCCAGGCCCGGCCCGTGGTTGATGCCGGTGCATTCGAGAGGGGCTGGGCAGCAGTGACCGACGTTCGGGACGTAATCATCATCGGCTCCGGTCCGTCCGGTTATACGGCTGCGCTCTACGCGGCGAGGGCACGGCTGAGCCCGCTCGTCTTCGAAGGCTCCGTCACGTCCGGCGGCGCGCTCATGAACACCACCGATGTAGAGAACTTCCCTGGCTTTCCCGACGGCGTGCTTGGCCCCGACCTGATGGATCAGCTGCGCAAGCAGGCCGAACGGTTCGGCGCCGAGCTGGTCGCAGACGACGTTACCGAGGTCGATCTCAAGGCGACGCCCAAGCAGGTCAAGGCCGGTGAGGACACCTACCTGGCCAGGACCGTGATCATCGCGACCGGCTCCGGCTATCGGGAGCTCGACGTGCCAGGCGAAAAGCGGCTCTCCGGGCATGGCGTGTCCTGGTGCGCGACGTGCGACGGGTTCTTCTTCCGCGAGCAGGACATCGCGGTTATCGGCGGCGGGGACTCTGCCATGGAAGAGGCTACGTTCCTGACCCGTTTCGCGCGCAGCGTGACTGTCGTGCACCGCCGCGAGGCACTTCGCGCATCGCGGATCATGCAAGACCGGGCGATGAGCAATCCCAAGATCAGGTTCGTCTGGGATAGCGAGGTCGCCGAGGTGCTGGGCGAGGACAGGGTGACCGGCCTGCGGCTGCGTAATCTCAAGACCGGCGCGGAAATGACGATCGAGGTCACGGGCATGTTTGTGGCGATCGGCCACGACCCGCGCAGTGAGCTCTTCACCGGCCAGCTCCCGACCGACAGCGAGGGCTACATCCAGGTTGACCACCCGTCGACGCGGACGTCGATCGACGGCGTCTTCGCCGCCGGTGATGTCGTCGACCGGACGTACCGGCAGGCTGTGACGGCCGCCGGGACGGGCTGTGCGGCTGCGCTCGATGCCGAACGCTGGCTGGCCGACCACGAGGCATGACAAGACTTACCGGGCTGGCCGACCAGGCCGGCCCGGTGCGGCCAGACCGCGCGGCCAGAATGGCGGCGCGGCGCCAAGAGAGGGAAGGAAGTCCCGGAAGTGGGCGCTACCAAGGCAGTGACCGACGCGACCTTCGAGGCCGAGGTGCTGAAGGCAGGCAAGCCGGTCATCGTTGACTACTGGGCCGAGTGGTGCGGGCCATGCCGCCAGGTCGCCCCGGTGCTCGAGGAGATCGCCAGCGAGCACGGCGAGAAGATCGACGTCGTCAAGCTCAACGTCGACGACAACCCTGTCGTCGCGCAGCGCTACGGCATTATGAACATTCCGACCATGAGCGTCTTCAAGGACGGCCAGGTCGTCAAGGAGATCGTCGGCGCCAAGCCAAAGTCCGCGCTGCTGCGCGAGCTCGCCGACTTTATCTGATCCCTCGTGTCAGTCCGGCCGGGCCGCAGGCCGCGACCCGGCCGGCTAGTGCGCACCGTCTTAGTGCGCACCGTAAGGCAGCACGGGCCGCTCAGCAGGAAGCATGGGCGATGCGAGCAGCCCGCCAGCGCCCCGCGATGGCGGCTATCAGCTAGCCGCGCCTTGCAGGCCGCCACCGGGCCGTGTGCGGCATGGTGGCGAGCCCTGGGTAAGGCTGGACTGTCAAGTCAAGCGCCTAGCGGCCCGTCCTCGTCGTCTTGCCAGTCGCGGAAGAGGGCGATGAACTCGCGCCGCATCTGCGGCGTCAGATCGTCCGGTCTGACCCGGCCGGACAGGGCGATGGTGGCCCGGATTTGAGCCAGATACTCGGTGCAATGCGGGCAGTCAGCCAGGTGCTTCTCGAACCGTCGGCGGCTGGCGCGCGACAGGGCGCCATCGAGGTAGTCGCTGACGAGCTCGACGGCTTGCTGACATACGAGCCGACGGGACACGGACCAGCGCGGCATGACCATCATGCCCGGCCGAATTCAGCCTCGAGCAGCTGACGAAGCCTGCTGCGGCCGCGGTGTAGCAGCACGCGCTGGTTGGCCACGGTGATCTCCAGCACGCCGCACACCTCCTCGCTGGTCAATCCCTCGATATCACGCAAGGTTACGACTTCACGCTGGCGTACTGGCAGGTCGACCAGGGCAGTCCGGATCAGATTAGCCATCTGGATTGCAGCAAGCCGGTCGTCGACGAGATCGGTCCACGATGCGGGCGGCACCGACCAGTTGCCGGCCAAATCAAACCGCGAAGCGTCCACCGTCGCCTCTAGGTCGCCGACGGCCAGCGTACGGCGTTCCTGGACGCCGGCCGACCTGGCCCTGTTGACCAGGATGCGGAAGAGCCACGTTCGCACGGATGACCGCCCCTCAAACCGCTTCAGACCGCGGAGGAATCCGACCCAGGCGTCCTGCACGACTTCCTCGGCTACCGCCCGGCTCGGCACGTAACCCGACGCAAGGCGCAACATGGATGGCTGGTAGCGCGACACCAGGATCATGAAGGCCTGCTCGTCGCCGGACTTGAGCCGGGCGAGCAGCTGGGCATCGGGATCGGGCTGCAATGCGTACAGTGCGGGGGGCCTCACTGTCATCTGCGCGGTGTCATCAGTGCGCGTTGCCATCAGTGGACGGGTGTCGCCAGTAACTTCGGCTGCCAGTACTGCGCCTGTCAGTACTGCGCCTGTCAGTACTGCGCCGTCAGTACTGCGCCGTCACTGTACTACGGCACCGACCCAGTGAGCGGCTTGGTCGGCACCGCCGGCACCTGACACGCTCCGGCGCCGCATCCCAGCTTCCGCGCTCGCGCCGAAGGGCTCGGCGTGCAAATGGCGTGGCTCCCGGCTCGGGTCGGATCAGGCGAAGTTCAGCCGCTCGGTGCGGCCCGGAATGCGTCTGTCTCGCTAGCGAGGTCGAACGATGGCATCATGAAGCGCCCGTACCCCGGGGACGGCCGCGGCTAGGCGAGCCGCAGCGCCCGTTCGGGCGACATTGAGCCGAGCAGCCGCTCGAGCGCGACCTCGACGTCCTCGCGCCAGGACAACGCCGTCTTCAGTTCCAGCCGCAGCCGCGGATAGCGTGCATGGGGCCGAACTGTCTTGAAGCCGACCGATAGAAGGTAGTCGACAGGCACGACGCAGGACGGCTGGGACCACTTCATGTCGCCGAACGCCTCAATGGCCTTGATGCCGCGGCGCGTCAGGTCCTTGGCGAGTCCCTGGACGAGCATCCGGCCCAGGCCACCGCCGGCAAACTCCGACATGACGTGCGCCGTCATCAGCAGCACTGCGTCCGCACTGACCGGGCTGGTGGGGAACGCCACCGATCGCGGCGCATATGCGGGCGGTGCGTACGTCATGTAGCCAGCGGGCACGCCGTCTACATAGACGATCTTGCCGCAGCTGCCCCATTCGAGGAGGACAGAGGAGATCCAAGCCTCCTTCTCCAGGGCCGGGTCGCCAACTTCGAGCGCCCGTGCCTGGCTGACGGGATCCAGCTCCCAGAAGACGCACCTGCGGCACCGGGGCGGCAGGTCGTCGAGATTGTCCAGCGTGATGCTTGCAAGTCGCCGCGACACGTAATACCCCTGCGGTTCTCAGCCCATGGACTTCGGCCAACATTGAAATGTTCAGCTAGCACGTTGCTGTCTGGCTAGGACGTTGCTGTCTGTGCCTAGCACACTGCTGTCTAGCTAAGCACCCTCCTGGTTAGCCAGCACCGAGCGGGCAGCCACGCCCAGCTCCGCGCCTCATCGTACCCATCTGATGCTTCTGCGGACCCTGCTGGTCGCGCGTTCTTGGCCATCCTTTCGGCAAGGCGCCGCCTCCGCGGGGACTGTCGTTGGCCGGATGCCAGCCATAAGCGCTTCCGGCCCGCTCTCAGGTCAGCTGGGTTTCACGTGAAACAGCGGTGCTCGTGATCGCCTCGGCCAGGTTGTCGACGTCCGACTCGGTCGTATCGAAGGCCGTCATCCACCGGGCGATGCAGTTGCCATCCGCCGACTGCGACCAGATCTGGAAGCTCCACTCCTGCTGAAGCCGTCGGGCATGGTCCAGGGAGACTTCGGTGAAAACGGCGTTCGATTCAACCGGATATGCCTCCCGCACCCCCGGAGTGGCCGCGAGCGCGCGGGCAAGGCGCTGAGCCATCGCGTTGGCGTGCCTGGCCGCGCTGAGCCACAGATCGCCCGTCAGCAGGGCGTCCACCTGCGCCGCGAGAAACCGCATCTTTGACGCCAGCTGCATGAACTGCTTGCGGTGGTACTGCGCACCGTCGCCGAGGTCGGCCGACATGACGAGTACCGCTTCTACGCCCAGCGCGCCATTCTTCGTCCCGCCAAAGCTGAGGACGTCCGCGCAGCTCGCGATCTCGACCAGGCCGCAATCGAGGTGCGCAGCCGCGTTGGCGATGCGGGCACCGTCGAGGTACATCAGCAGTCCGTGGTCCTTGCCCCATTCACGCAGCTCGCGCAGTTCCGCTAGCGAGTAGCACGTACCAAGCTCGGTGACCTCGGCTACCTGGATGACCCTGGGTTGCGCGCGATGCTCGTCGCCGAGGCCAGTGAGCCGCCCGGCAACCAGCTCCGGCGTCAGCTTCCCGTCGGATGTCGCGACCGGCAGCAGCTTGCAGCCCAGCAGGCGCTCTGCCGCACCGCATTCGTCGACGTTGACGTGTGAGGTCTCGGCGCAGATCACAGCCTCAAATGGCCGCAGCATCAGGCTGAGGCCGAGGATGTTGGCCGCCGTGCCGTTAAACACCAGGTAAGCCTGCCTGGCTCCCGCCGTCGCGCAGAGCCTGGTCAGTGCGGCCGTGGTCAGCTCGTCATCGCCGTAGGCCACCGCGTCGCCAGCGTTGGCTGCCGCGATCGCTGCCAGAACATCTGGATGCACGCCGGCATGGTTGTCGCTGCCGAAGCTCTTACCAGTCATATCCGCCACGGGTCCGAAGCCTAGCGGGGCTGTTGCTAGCCTCGGCGCGACGGGCTCAGCCCAGGCGACATACTCCGGACGATGCGCTCGAGGTCGTCGAGTGAGGCGAACTCGACCACGATCTTGCCCTTCCGCTGGCCCAGCTCGACCTTGACCCTCGTCTCGAACACGTCTGAGAGCCGGTCAGCGAGGTCCTTGAGTCCAGGCGCGACCGGCGCCCTCGTCGCCGGCGTCCGCGCGCCCTTCGCGGGCCTGGCTCCAAGGGACACGATCTCCTCAACCGCGCGAACCGATAGCCCCTCGGCGACAATCCGGTGCGCCAGCTGCTCCTGCGCTACCGGATCCTCTACGCCAAGCAGCGCCCGAGCGTGTCCGGCGCTGAGCACCCCGGCAGCGACACGCTTCTGCACTGCCGGCGGCAGGTTGAGCAGCCGGATGGTGTTGGAGATGTGCGGCCTCGACCGGCCTATGCGCCGGGCCAGCTCATCGTGGGTAGCTGAGAAATCATCCAGCAACTGCTGATAAGCAGCTGCTTCCTCCAGCGGGTTCAACTGCTCGCGGTGCAGATTCTCGATCAGGGCATCGCGCAGAAGCTCGTCATCAGAGGTATCCCTGACAATCGCAGGGATGACGTCGATCCCGGCAAGCTGGCAGGCACGCCAGCGCCGTTCGCCCATGATGAGCTCGTACTGGCCGCCCACAGCACGGCGCACGACTACCGGCTGCAGCAGGCCAACCGCCTCGATTGACGCAGCCAGCTCCGCCAGCGCGTCCTCATCGAAGGCCTGCCGCGGCTGGCGCGGATTGGCGACGATTGCGCCGACCGGCAACTCCTCGAGGTAGGCACCCGTGATGACGTCGGCCGCGTCGCCGCCCGTTCCTGATGGCACCTGTGCTCCGGGCCAGGACGCCGACGTCGGCGGGCCTGTCGGTATCAGAGCACCTAGCCCTTTGCCGAGTCCGCGTTTTGGTTGCGGCATCCTGACTCCCCTCGCCTCCTGCCGCTGGCCGAGCGGCGCGCTCACGCTAGCTCAGAACTCCCGTGCTGCGTGCGCTCGCTGCCCATCCTGCCAGCATCCGCGTGAGCCGCCGACACGAACGGGGTCCGCGGGGACGGCCGCCAAGCCCGTCAGAGCGCGGGCTGCTGCACGTTCCGGCGCGCCAGCTCCCGGGCGGCCTCCAGATACGCCTGGGCGCCCGTCGATCCAGGATCGTAGGTCATCACCGACTGGCCGTAACTCGGGGCCTCGGACACCCGGACACTGCGCGGTATGACCGATCCGAGCACGACGCCGCCGAAATGATCACGGACCTCGTCCGCGACCTGCGACGCCAGCCTGGTCCGCCCGTCATACATCGTCAGCAGGATCGTGGTGACCGCGAGGTTCGGGTTCAGGTGGCTCCGGACCAGCTCGACAGTCCGCAGCAGCTGCTCCAGGCCCTCCAGCGCGTAGTACTCGCACTGAATCGGGATCAGCACTTCCGGCGCCGCTACGAGTGCGTTGACGGTGAGCAACCCCAGGGACGGCGGGCAGTCGATGAAGATGTAATCCAGGTTCGAAGAGTCGTAGGCTGCCACGGCACGCGCGAGCCGTGATTCGCGAGCCACGAGCGGCACGAGCTCGATCTCCGCACCGGCGAGGTCGATCGCCGCTGGGGCACAGTACAGATGCGGAAAGCCCGCTACGGGCCGCACGACCGAGCTCAGCGGCTCGCCGTCTACCAGCACGTTGTACACCGACGTGATGCCCGAGTGATGGTCCACATCGAGGGCAGTCGACGCGTTGCCTTGCGGATCAAGGTCCACCACGAGCACACGTGCGCCATGCATCGCCAGGCCGGCGGCCAGGTTCACCGCCGTCGTCGTCTTCCCTACGCCGCCTTTCTGATTGGCGATCGTGATGATCCGGCACGACGACGGCCGCGGCCACATATCGCCACCCGACCGCGCCACGACCGCCGCCTGGGCGGCCCTCGCGATCGGGGTATCGGCCGAAGCCTCTGGAACAGCAGGTATGACCACCGAATCCTCGCTCTCGCTCGCCTGCTCGCCCTCGTCCGGCCGAACCACGCCGGCTGACTCACGCACCTCTGCGGGCCGGCCCCGCTGTGCCCCGTGGACAGCCGGACCTGTGCCGGCCAGCCCGCCGGTTTCACGTGAAACTGCCGCCAGCGCCTGCCGCAGGCGGGGCGGAGCTGGCGCTTCCCCGGGAACCGATGGTGACACCCAGCCAGGTTCCGCCTCAGCATGTTGCCGGGTAGCCACCTCGCTCTCGGCTTGTCCCGGTCCAGTGCCGACCCCAGACGCTGGCGCACTCGCGGCCTGATCCCCAGCGGCATTCCCCGCGTCTCTCGCCGAAGTCGGCCAGCCCAGGCCAATCCGGTCCGCGCGCCGTGCATATCTGTCTGGCAGCCCACCGCTCGAACGGTCGTGGCCGCCCGCGGAACGCCCACCACCTACATATCGGGCTATGCCCTGATCTTGTGTCGTCCCGGCCAGGGCTCGAATCCAGGCATCCTCGTCCGGATCAGCGCTCGATCCGCTCTCAGCCTCCGCCGCGGGAACGACGGCATCCTCAGGCCAGCCGAGACCTGGCACTGAGTTCGTCATCGCGCAGCTTCTCCCATCGAGCCATCACCGGCCTTGTCGGCCCGCCCGCCAACGCAACCAGCGCATCATGCTGGGCCGATCTTGCCTAGCCTCCGCCGCGCCGACTGTTGGGCCGTGCCTTCCTGCCAGCCGCCGAGCCACTGCCATATCCTCCCCGGCCGCCAGGACGGCCGCCCGGGCGCGAGTCCGACCGCACTGCCGACCTCCCGCCGGTCGCGGCACCCGAGATCCGATGCTCCGGCGCCGTAAACGTCACCACTGTGGCAGCCGCCTCACCTCCGGCGCTACCCGCATGCACTACTCGCGCATCTGTCACGCCGAGACGGGCCAGTACGGGCCTTGCCTTCGCGAGCTCGGTCTCCGCCGACGCACCCTTCATCGCCAGGACCCGGCCGCCAGGCCGAACCAGGCCGACGCTCAGCCCCGCCAGCTTGTCCAGCGGTGCCACCGCGCGTGACGTCACCACGTCCGCGAGCGTCTGCCCAGCCAGGTCTTCTGCACGCCCTCGGACCACGTCCGTATTGCTCAGCCCAAGCTCCGCAACACATTCAGTGAGGAAGTCGACTCGTCGCGCCAGCGGCTCCAGAAGGGTCAGCCGCGCACCAGGAAGCAGGATGGCCAGCACGATGCCGGGCAGCCCAGCCCCGGAACCTAGGTCGAGCACGGATGCCTTGGCCGGAATTAGGCGCGCCACGACGCCGCAGTTCAGCAAGTGGCGATCCCAGATGCGGTCAGCCTCTGCCGGGCCGACGACGCCCCGCTCCACGCCGATGCCGGTCAGCAGCTCCGCGTACTTCTGCGCCTGGGGCAGCGAGCCACCGAACATCTCGGCGGCGACCGCCTCGTAGGACGCCACCACGTGATCATCTCCATCGGGCATACGAGCACGCCTCCGTTGCCGGGCTCAGCACCCCGCGTCACTTAGCCGACGGGGAGCACAACCACCCGTCGATCGGGCTCTTCGCCCTCTGACTCACTCCGCAAGCCTGCCGCCGCTACCGCGTCGTGCACGACCTTCCGCTCGAACGGGTTCATCGGCCAGAGCCGCTTAGCCTGTCCGGTACGCCGTACTTCCTCGGCCGCATCAAGCCCGGCCTCGGCCAGCTCTGTCCGCCGGCGCTGACGGTACCCGCCAACGTCGAGCATCATCCGCGTCCGATTGCCTGTCTGCTGATGTACGGCCAGCCGCGTCAGCTCCTGCAGCGCCTCGAGCACCTCGCCGCGCCTGCCGACCAGCTCGTCCAGCGTCGCCCCGACCACAGACACCACCGCACGATCGCCCTCGACATCCATGTCGATGTCGCCGTCAAGATCAGCGACGTCGAGCAGGCCCTCGATGTAATCGGCCGCGACCTCGCCCTCTAGCTCAAGGTCAGCAACCGGAGCCCGCTCGCTCTCGCCCGCCTCGGCATCGGCGCCGTCCTCACCCGCCGCCTCGAGATCGAGATCTCCGGAGTCATCCGCCGCGTCGCCAGCGTCATCGGCGGCGTCACCCCCGGCGGCGTCACTCGAGGGAGTGGTCACAGGCACGTACGAGCCGGTCTCCTCGTCATGACCAGCATCCTGCGCCACCATGTCCTCCTGCTGGCTCATGCCAGGCTCCTCCTCGATCCCATCCGTGACCGAACTGACGGCAAGCACTCCCAGTGCCGTCAGCCTCGCATGCCCGCCGGAGCGCCAGGACAGCTGCGCCCCGGCCATCGCGGCCAGGGCCGACAGCGGTCGGCTAGCGCTTACCCGAGCGTTTGCTGCGGGACTGCCGTTGCGTCTGGTGCCTCACGAGCTTAACGTCGGGCAGCTCAGGCTCGGGCTCGGGCTCCGATCGCCCCTTACCGAGCCGCTTCAGCACGCTACCTCCGGTCGACCCCTGCCCGCTCGTACCGTTGGCACTCGCACCGTTCGCAGCGGTTCGCCCTGTCTTGGTCCCATTCGGCTGAGTCTTGCTGCCGTTCTGCTGAACGCGGCCCTGCTGTCCGCGGGCCGTCGCGATGGCGCCGCCCTTCGCCGCGCCTCCGGTCAGCGACCTAGCTGCGGCAGGAGCCGCCACTGTGCCGCCGTCCATCGCCGGGGGCGTGTAGGGATAGCGCCGGCCGAGAAGCCACTGCTGGCCCAGGGTCCACACGTTCGTCGTCACCCAGTACAGGACCAGCCCGAACGGCCAGTACAAACCCGTCAGCGCGAAGAACGGCATGATGTAGGTCATGTACTTCTGCGACGAGGCCATCGGGTTGTCCGGCGTCGCCGCGGGCATCATGCCGCGCTTCATGCTCTGCCTGATCGTCAGGTAAGTCGTCACCATGCTGATGAGCACAGCGGCGATGATCACGAGCTTGGCATGCAGCGGCACGTTCGCGGTGCCAGTGAACAGCACCTTGTCAGCGATAGAGGCGCCGAGAATCTTGGCGTGCTGGCCAGCCTGCACCATGGCCACGGGCAGGCCATACTTCGGCACGCCGCCGGTGTACTCGGCGATAGCCCGCAGCACGCTGAAGAGCGAGAAGAACAGCGGCAGCTGGAGCACGAACGGCAAGCAGCCCATCAGCGGGTTGACGCCCGCCTCCTGGTACAGCTTCATCGTCTCTTGATTCAGCGTCTGCTTGTCGTTCTTGTACTTCTTGCGCAGCGCCGCCATCTGCGGCTGCAGCGAGGACATCGCCCGCGTCGTGTGCATCTGCTTGATGAACAGCGGCACCATGATCAGTCGCATGAGCACGACCAGAATCACGATAGAGAGACCCCAGGTCCATCCGCTGGTGGGGCCGAAGACCGGGTTCAGCAGGTTATAGATGTGCGTGAACACCCAGCCGACTGCCTCATAGAGGTAATTCAGTGGATTCACCCTGATAGCTCCCTTGTGCTCTGCTCATGACGTACGGACTCGCTGCCGTCCGAGCTCAAAACCTGCGGGCCTGCCACGCTGGCGAGGCCCTCCTCCCGGTCCGCGCCGGGCACGGGGTCAAGTCCCCCGGCATGGAACGGGTGACAACGGCTCAGCCGGCGCACCGCTAGCCATGAGCCCCTGAGTGCGCCGTGTACCTGCACGGCCTCCAGGGCATATGCACTGCACGACGGGTAGAACCTGCACCTTGGCCCGAGTAGCGGACTTACAAACCGCCGGTATCCGGTCAGCAGCCCAACCAGCAGCCAGCCAGCGGGCGACATATCGCGGACTTCAGGTCCGGATCTGCTGCTCACTGGATCACCACCCCACCTTGCCGCCGAAGCAAAGCTCCGATTACCAGGTCGAGGTCGGCGGCGAGATCCGCCTGGCAGGCCATGGCCGCGCGCGGCGCAGCACGCACTATAAGCAGGCTACCCCTCGGCAACGACCCCAGGTACCCACGGGCGAGGTGGCGCAGCCGTCGCCGCACGGTGTTGCGTACTACTGCCGAGCCCACAGCCTTGCTGACCACGAAACCGACCTTGGCCGGCTCGGTGCTGTCTGGCTGGACTAGCAGGTGACCAGAAACAAGCGGTCGCCCGGCCCTGCTGCCGCCGCGAGAAGCTCGGGCGAACTCAGCGCTGCGCCGCATCCTCGCGGCTGGCGGAAGCATGGCAACACCTGCGCACCGCGCCGTCACACGCTGACGCGTGCGCGCCCCTTCCGGCGCCTGGCCCCGAGGATCGCGCGCCCTGCACGGGTGCGCATGCGCAACCGGAAGCCGTGCGTCTTTGCACGGCGGCGGTTGTTCGGCTGAAAAGTACGCTTGCTCACTGGAACTCCAGGTGCGGCAGGTTTGTCGGTACAGCGGGTCTGTCGGTACAGCGGGTCTGTCAGTACAGCGGGTTATCAACTACAGAGGTCTCATCGTCAACGCAAGTCACAGGCGGCAGCTTTGAGCCTCGCTAGCATTAACAACTGCCAGCGGCAAACTCATCCAGGCACGGGCCTTACCTGCATCAGGCCGCGATTAAGCTGCACCGGGGCAACCGGACGTGTCCAAGGTACGCGCCGGCCCGGTAACCGGTCAAACCCAGGTCAGCTGGCATCTGACCCGACGGTCCCGATAGCATTCTCGGCTCTGGCGACAGAACATCCGTGACCATGATCACGTGCGCGAGCGCCCGCCGGCGACTTTCGCGCACTGGACCACAACTGACGATCCGATCGGCCCCGACCATCAGAGTTTCGCGAACGCACCGTGAACTCCAGCCCTAGGCTGTGGATAGCGCAGCCCGAGCTGTTGTGGTTAGGCACCACCAGCCCCACCCGCGCCGGTTGAGCGGCCGGGGTAACTGCGAGAACCACTTGACCTTGCAACATGCACATGCTGTGGAAAAACCTGTTGATCACATGTGGGGGGCTCGGGTGACCGGCCGATGAGCGACGACGACCTCGCGGATGTGTGGGCCCGCTCTCTGGCCGACCTGGCCGGCATGCAGATCGAGCCACACCAGCGCGCCTGGCTTCAGCTGACCCGGCCGCTCGGCCTGGTCGAGAACACTGCCCTCATCGCCGCGCCCAACGAGTTCGTGAAAGAACAGCTCGAGACGCGACTGCGTGCGCTCATCACCAACGCGCTGTCGAGGGAGCTCGGGAGGGGCATTCAGCTCGCCGTCACCGTCGACCCAGCCGCGACGGCCGACCTCGGAGTCCCGGCGCACGCCGGCGAGCACGCAGGCCGGCCTGCCCTGGATGACGACATCACCGGGCCCATCCCGGTAACTCTCATCGGTGGCGATGACCTCGATGACTTCCGTCACCCGCGCAATGGCCAGTACGGCAATGGCATTTCCGGTCAGCCAGGGCTTGATCACGTCGGGGTCGGCCTCGGCCCGTTCCCGGCTCAGCTCGGACCGGTCATGGGGCTGTCCGGGCCAGACCCGGTCGGCCCCGCGCCCGGCCCCGTGACCCTGGCCGGGTCCGGTGCGATCGGCCGTCAGGCGCCGCCAGGCGGCCCTCCGCTGCCGCTCTCCCGGCATGGCGGTCCGCAGGCGCCGGGCGGCCAGCTGCCGCGCCCTGGCCAGGCCCGGCTTAATCCCAAGTACACGTTCGAGACATTCGTGATCGGCTCCAGCAACCGCTTCGCGCACGCCGCCGCGGTCGCCGTCGCTGAGGCTCCCGCGAAGGCCTACAACCCGTTGTTCGTGTACGGCGACTCCGGTCTTGGCAAGACGCACTTGCTGCATGCCATCGGCCACTATGCCCAGAGCCTTTATCAGGGGCTGAAAGTCAGGTACGTGAGCTCGGAAGAGTTCACCAACGACTTCATCAACATGATCCGGGACGGCAAGCAGGACGGCTTCCGCCGCCGGTACCGCGACGTCGATGTGCTCCTCGTAGACGACATCCAGTTCCTGGAAAACAAGGAAGGCACCCAGGAGGAGTTCTTCCACACATTCAACACGCTGCATAACGCGGAGAAGCAGATCGTCATCTCCTCCGACCGGGCCCCCAAGCGGCTGGTGACGCTGGAAGACAGGCTCCGGAGCCGGTTCGAATGGGGCCTGCAGACCGACGTGCAGCCGCCCGAGCTTGAGACCCGGATCGCCATCCTCCGCAAGAAGGCCGTACAGGACCGCCTCAACGCCCCGCCGGAGGCACTGGAGTACATCGCCTCCCGGATCTCCACCAACATCCGCGAGCTCGAGGGCGCGCTGATCCGTGTGACGGCGTTCGCCAGCCTGAACCGCCAGTCGGTCGACCTTCAGCTCGCCGAGTTCGTACTCAAGGACCTGATCGTCGAGACCCACGGTCCTGACATCACCGCCGCCACGATCATGGGCCAGACCGCCTCCTACTTCGGGCTGTCCATCGACGACCTCTGCGGGACCTCCCGGTCACGCGTCCTCGTCACGGCCCGCCAGATCGCCATGTACCTGTGCCGCGAGCTGACCGACATGTCGCTGCCGAAGATCGGCCAGCAGTTTGGCGGCCGCGACCACACGACCGTGATGCACGCCGAGCGGAAGATCCGCTCGCTCATGGCCGAGCGCCGGGCGATCTACAACCAGGTGACCGAGCTCACTAACCGCATCAAGCAGCAAGCGCTCTCGGGATGACGGTCGTCGTGACAGCTGCGCTTGGCCCTGGCGCCCTCACGAAGGGCGCCCCCACCCCCGGCGCCCTCACCCGATGCGCACCGAACCCGGCCGCACTCACAAAGGCCGCACTATCGCCCTACCCTGCGCCCCGACACATTGCGTGCGCAAATGGATACACAAACTTCGCGCTGGGCACAATGCACGCACACAGGCTGTGGATAAAGCTGTGGATGTCCTTGGGACATCCGGAGGAAAACCCCTGTCGACTAGGGGGTAACGCAGTGGTAACGCGACGGGAACCGGGGACTGCCCACAGGCGCACTGCTGTCCGCACCCGGGTCAGTCACAGCCCTTGTGCACCTTTGCGGCGGCCGCTACCTGCGCGGACCCGGGTTATCCCCAGGATCCACCGTCCCTATGACGACTACCAATCTAGTTATGCCAGACAGCTCAACATCCAAGTAGCGCCGCGTCGCACCGAGAGTGTCGCACCGTGAGTTGGGCTCCCCTTCGACCAGGTTCACTCATGACAACGCAACCAGATAAGGAGGGCGACAGGTGAAGATCGTCCTTGAGCGCGACGTGCTTGCCGAGGCCGTGGCCTGGACAGCCCGAGCCCTGCCCGCCCGCCCCACCGTGCCGGTGCTCGCCGGGATCCGCCTGCAGGCCGGCGAGGAACTCGTCCTCTCCAGCTTCGACTACGACGTCTCGGCGCAGGCAACCGTGCCGGTCAACACCGAGGAGGCGGGCAGCGCCCTCGTCTCGGGCAGGCTCCTGGCGGAGATCAGCCGCAGTCTGCCGGCGAAGCCCGTGCACATTAACGCCGAGGACGGCCGGGCCGTGCTCACGTGCGGCAGCGCGACGTTCACGCTGCTGACCATGCCGGAGGACGAATATCCCGCGCTGCCCAAGATGCCGCCGGCGGCCGGCACGATCGGCAGCGACGCGTTCGCCACCGCCGTCAGTCAGTCGGCCACGGCAGCAGGACGCGACGACACGCTCCCCGCGCTGACCGGCGTCCGGATCGAGATCGAGGGCGAGACGCTGACCCTGGTCTCGACCGACCGGTACCGGCTCGCCGTCCGCGAGCTCCGGTGGTCGCCGGCGCACCCAGACCTGAGCGCGGCCGTGCTCGTGCCCGCCAAGGCGCTGGCTGACACCGCGCGGTCGCTGACCAACGGCGCTCAGGTGTCGATCGCGCTAGCGCTGCCCGGCAGCGAGGGCAGCGGCGGTGACGGCATGATCGGATTCGAGGGCTCAGGTCGGCGGACCACTACGCGGCTGCTCTCGGGCGAGTTCCCCCGGTACCAGTCGCTGCTGCCGAAGACGGTGAACGCCGCCGCGGAGCTGTCGGTCAGCCTGCTGTCGGAGTCCGTCAAGCGCGTCGCCCTGGTAGCCGAACGCAACACCCCGGTGCGGCTGTCCTTCAGCGCGGGCCAGCTCATGCTCGAGGCGGGAACCGGCGACGAGGCCCAGGCCGAGGAGATCATCGAGGCCGAATTCTCCGGCGACGACCTGTCGATCGCCTTCAACCCGCAATACCTGCTCGACGGGCTGACGGCGATCGATTCCGACACCGTGCGGATCTCGTTCACCGAACCCGGCAAGCCCGCTCTGCTCACAGGCAAGCCCGGGCCGGATGGCAACCCGGAGTTCCGGTACTTGCTGATGCCGATCCGCCTCGGCGGCTAGCCCATCGCGGCGGCGTTGCCGCTAGTGTCAGCAGGCGTGCACCTGACCCGGCTCTCGCTTACTGACTTCCGGAGCTACCGGGAGGCGGATGTGACCCTCGAGCCCGGTGTGACGACGTTCCTGGGGTCGAACGGCCAGGGCAAGACCAACCTGGTCGAGGCGGCCGGCTATCTGGCCACCTTCGGCAGCCATCGGGTGGCCACCGACGCACCGCTGATCCGGCAGGGCGCCGACCGTGCCATCCTGCGCGGGAGGGTCTCCTCAGCCGGGCGGGACAGCCTGCTCGAGATCGAGATCAACGCGGGCCGGGCGAACCGCGTCCGCCTCAACAGGGCCCCGGCACAGCCGCGCGCGGTCCTGGGCGTGCTGCAGTGCGTACTCTTCGCCCCCGAAGACATCACGGTGGTCAAGGGCGACCCGGATCAGCGGCGCCGGTATCTGGATGACCTGCTGGTAGCGATCCGGCCGCGATATGCGGGCGTGCGCGCCGACTACGAGCGGGTCCTGCGGCAGCGGACAGCCCTGCTGAAATCCGCCAAGGCCAGGGGCGCGGTCCCGCCGGGCGCACTCGAGGTCTGGGATGACCATCTGGTGACCGCTGGCGTACAGCTCACCGCGGGCCGCCTCCGGCTGGTGCGCGAGCTCAGGCCGCTTGTCGCGAGCTGTTACAGCGCGGTCTCCGGCACGGAGCGGGACACTGGCATCCGGTACCGGATGTCGGCCCTCGCCGCCATACCCGGCGGCGATGACCACCAGGCAGGCGCGCGACACCGAACGCGGCCGTGCCGGCGCCACCGACAGTGCTCAGGACGGCGCTGACCCGGATCCAGACCCCGAGAAGCTCGCGATCACGCTGCGGGCGGCACTCGCGGCCCGCCGCCGCGCCGAGCTAGAGCGGGCGGTCTGCCTCGTCGGGCCGCACCGCGATGAGCTCGACCTGAGCATCGGCGGGCTACCAGCACGCGGTTACGCCAGCCACGGCGAGTCGTGGTCGCTCGCCCTCGCGCTGCGGCTGGCAGGCTACCGGCTGCTGCGGTCCAGCGGGGATGACCCCGTGCTCATGCTGGATGACGTGTTCGCCGAGCTGGACAGCGGTCGCCGGGACCGGCTCGCTGACCTCGTCAGTGACGCCGAGCAGGTCCTCGTCACCGCAGCAGTCCCTGAAGACGTGCCGCCGAGTCTGGCCGGCGCCAAGTTCCGGGTCGCGGACGGAATGGTCTGCCGTGCCTGATCAGCATGCTGGCGATCAAGTCCGGCTGGCACGCGAGGCGCTCGCAGCCGCGAGGGCAGCCGCGAGAGCCAAAGGCCTAAGACCGACGGCAACACCGCGTCAAGAGCGGGGTCCGGCCGCCGACGAAGCCCAAGGATCGCGACCGGGCGATGAGCAGGCGGGTCCAGGTCGCCTGGAGGCGGCCGCAGGCCGCGAGTCACGAGCGGGCGACGGAGTGGCCGACGGCCCCGTTCCCGGCTTGGGGACGCTGGCCACGACGGCGGCCAGTTCGCCTGCGGATGGCCCGCCTACGGGTGATGCCCCGCCTTTGGGCGGTGCCCCGGCGGGTGGTGCCCCGGCGGCGGGGGCGTCGTCCGGCCGCCCGCCCGCCGCGGGCGGCACGCGGCGTACGCAGCGCTGGTCGGCGCGGCCCGGGTTCGCGGCGCAGCCCCAGCGCTCCGATCCGCAGCAGCTCGGCGCCGCCATCAACCGCCTGCTGGATGCGGAGGGCTGGGCGCTGGCCGCCGCTACCGGCTCGGTGTTCGGCCGCTGGCCGCAGATCGTTGGGGCCGACCTGGCCGCTCACACGACGCCCGAGACCCTGGTGGACGGCGAGCTGACTGTCAACGCGGACTCCACGGCCTGGGCGACCCAGGTACGCCTGCTGGCGGCCCAGCTCGTCCGGCGGCTGAATGCCGAGCTCGGCGAGGGCACGGTCCGGCGGGTCAAGGTCCGCGGGCCGGTCACGAGCACGCGGAAACCGGGTGAGTGGCGTGTCCGCGGCGGCCGCGGTCCGCGTGACACCTACGGCTGAGGTTCGCCTGCCGTTTACCGCTGAGACTAGGGGCGCGTACGGCTGAGGCTAGGGGTGCTTCCAGGTAAAATGAACAAGCGCACTAGGGCAGACGCCAGGCGGGGGTTTGACGCGTCGGCCCTACGTGTTTGCCCTGTTCAAGAGGAGCTTCAGTTTGTCCTACGACGCACGTTCGATCACGGTCTTGGAAGGCCTCGAGGCCGTCCGCAAGCGTCCCGGAATGTACATCGGATCGACCGGTGAGCGCGGTTTGCACCATCTCGTCACCGAGGTGGTCGACAACGCCGTGGACGAGGCGCTGGCTGGCTACGCCGACACAATCGAGGTTACGTTGCTCGCGGACGGCGGCGTCCGCGTATACGACAACGGACGTGGCATTCCTGTCGATGAGCACCCGATCGAGAAGCGGCCGGCCGTCGAGGTCGTCTTGACGACGCTGCACGCGGGCGGCAAGTTCGACAGCCAGTCCTACGCGGTGTCCGGCGGCTTGCACGGCGTCGGCGTCTCGGTCGTTAACGCGCTGTCCACCCGGCTTGAGGTGGAGATCCGCAAGGACGGCTACGTCTGGCGGCAGTCCTATGAGATGAGCGAGCCGGTCACCCCGGTGGTCCGGGGCGAGGAGACCGACCAGACGGGCACGATCATCACGTTCTGGCCGGACGGCGGCATCTTCGAGACAACCGAGTGGTCGTTCGAGACGCTGTCCCGGCGCATGCAGGAGATGGCCTTCCTCAACCGCGGGCTGTCCATCACCATGACCGAGGAGCGGCCGGAGCACCTCACGCCCGACGCGCCCAGCATGGTCACCTACCACTATGAGGGCGGCATCGCTGACTTCGTCAGCTACATAAACGCCACCAAGGAACCCGTGCACGGGTCGGTGATCGACTTCGGCGAGGAAGGCGACGGCATCTCGGCCGAGATTGCCATGCAGTGGACTGGCTCCTACTCCGAGTCCGTGCACACCTTTGCCAACACCATCAACACGGCTGAGGGCGGCACGCACGAGGAGGGCTTCCGGTCGGCGCTCACCACCATCGTCAACAGGTGGGCACGCGATCAGAACCTGATCCGCGAGAAGGACGACAACCTGACCGGCGAGGACGTCCGCGAGGGCCTGACCGCGATCGTCCACGTCAAGCTGTCCGAGCCGCAGTTCGAGGGCCAGACCAAGCAGAAGCTCGGCAACACCGCGGCCAAGTCGTTCGTCCAGCGGGTCTGCAACGACCACCTGCGGGACTGGTTCGAGCGCAATCCGGGCGAGGCCAAGGCCATCGTGGGGAAGGCCACGCAGGCGGCCAGGGCGCGGGTCGCCGCCCGTCAGGCCCGTGACCTGACCCGCAAGAGCCTCATGGCCGGCTCCGGCCTGCCCGGCAAGCTGGCCGACTGCCAGTCGGGCGATCCGGAGATCTGCGAGATCTACGTCGTGGAAGGCGACTCGGCGGGCGGCTCGGCCAAGGGCGGCCGCGACTCGAAGTTCCAGGCGATCCTGCCGATCCGCGGCAAGATCCTCAACGTCGAGAAGGCCAGGATCGACCGGGTCCTGAAAAACAACGAGGTCCAGTCGATGATCACGGCCCTCGGCACCGGGATCCATGACGAGTTCGACATCTCCAAGCTGCGCTACAACCACATCATCCTGATGGCCGACGCTGATGTGGATGGCCAGCACATCACCACGCTGCTGCTGACCCTGCTCTTCCGGTTCATGAAGCCGCTGATCGAGGCCGGTCACGTCTACCTGGCGCAGCCGCCGCTTTACAAGATCAAGTGGGACGGGCGCAACGTGCCGCCCGGCTACGCCTACTCCGACCGGGAGCGCGACGCGGTCATCGAGGCGGGTGTGGCCGACGGCCGCAAGGTGCAGCGCGACGGCGTGCAGCGCTTCAAGGGCCTCGGCGAGATGAACGCCAGCGAGCTCTGGGAGACCACGATGGACCCGGCCAGGCGAGTGCTGCGGCAGATCACGGTCGACGACGCTGCGCAGGCCGACGAGATGTTCAGCGTGCTGATGGGTGAGGACGTCGAGGCCCGCCGCTCGTTTATTCAGCGCAACGCCAAGGACGTCAAGTTCCTGGACATCTAAACGATGGGAACGGGGCCGCACCCGCCGGCGTCAGCCTGCCGGCGCGCGGCCGAAGGAAGGACTGGTAAGTGCCAGAAGTGACAACGCCGGACGCTCCATCTGGGGGCCGCACCGAGCCCGTCGACATCGGCGTCGAGATGCAGCGCAGCTTCCTCGACTACGCGATGTCGGTCATCGTCGGTCGTGCGCTGCCCGATGTCCGCGACGGGCTCAAGCCTGTCCACATCCGGATCCTGTACGCCATGTACGACGGCGGGTACCGGCCCGAGCGCGGCTACTTCAAGTGCGCCCGCGTCATCGGTGAGGTGATGGGCAACTACCACCCGCACGGCGACTCGGCGATCTACGACACCCTGGTCCGGATGGCGCAGCCCTGGGCATTGCGGATGCCGCTCATCGACGGCCAGGGCAACTTCGGCTCGCCAGGCAACGACCCGGCGGCGGCGATGCGGTACACCGAGTGCCGCCTGACGCCGCTGGCGATGGAGATGCTCCGGGACATCGACAAGGACACCGTCGACTTCCGGCCGAACTACGACGGCAGGTCTGCCGAGCCGGTAGTCCTGCCGGCGCGGTTCCCGAACCTCCTGATCAACGGTTCGGAAGGCATCGCCGTGGCGATGGCCACCAAGATCCCCCCGCACAACCTGCGCGAGGTCACCGAGGGCGTCCAGTGGTATCTGTCCAACTTCGAGGCGAGCGACGAGGAACTGCTGGCGGCGCTGCTTGAGCGGATCAAGGGCCCGGACTTCCCGACTTCGGCCCAGATCGTCGGGCGCCGTGGCATCCAGGAGGCCTACCGGACCGGCCGCGGCTCGATCATCATGCGCGCCGTGGTGGAAGTGGAAGAGGACCGCCGCGGCCGTATCTGCCTGGTCGCCACCGAGCTGCCGTTCCAGGTCAACCCCGACTCCCTGGCGCTCAAGATCGCCGAGCTCGGCCGCGAGGGCCGCATCTCCGGCATCGCCGAGGTGCGGGACGAGAGCAGCGCCCGATCCGGCCAGCGGCTCGTGATCGTCCTTAAGCGCGACGCTGTAGCCAAGGTCGTGCTGAACAACCTGTACAAGCACACCCAGCTGCAGGACACGTTCGGCGCCAACATGGTCTCCCTGGTAGACGGCGTGCCCCGGACGCTGCGTCTTGACCAGATGGTGCGGTACTGGGTCACGCACCAGATCGAGGTCATCGTCCGTCGCACGCAGTACCTGCTGCGCAAGGCTCAGGAGCGGGCGCACATCCTGAGTGCGCTGCTCAAGGCCATCGATCAGATCGACGCCGTCATCGCGCTGATCCGTGCGAGCGACTCAGCATCGGCCGCGCAGCAGGGCCTCATGGACCTGCTCGACATCGATGAGATCCAGGCGCAGGCCATCCTCGACATGCAGCTGCGCAGGCTGGCGGCCCTGGAGCGGCAGCGGCTCACGGACGAGTACGAGGAGCTGATGGTCCAGATCGCCGGCTACGAGGCCATCCTGGCCTCGCCGGAGCGGCAGCGGGACGTCGTCAGCACTGAGCTGGCCGAGATCACCGAGAAGTACGGCGACGCCCGCAGGACGGAGATCATCGCCTACGACGGCGACATGTCGGACGAGGACCTCATTGCCGAAGAGGACGTCGTCGTCACGATCACCCGCGGCGGTTACGCCAAGCGGACCAAGGCGGACCTGTACCGGGCTCAGCGCCGGGGCGGGAAGGGCGTCCGCGGTGCACAGCTGCGGACCGACGACATCGTGGATCACTTCTTCGTGACCACCACGCATCACTGGATCCTGTTCTTCACGAACAAGGGCCGGGTCTACCGGGCCAAGGCCTACGAGCTGCCGGAGACGGGCCGCGACGCGCGCGGCCAGCACGTCGCTAACCTGCTCGCCTTCCAGCCGGACGAGCACATCGCCGAGGTGCTAGCGCTCCGCGACTACAACGTGGCGCCCTACCTGGTGCTGGCTACGTCCTCCGGCCTGGTGAAGAAGTCGCGGCTGACGGACTTCGACTCGCCGCGGTCCGGCGGCATCATCGCCATCAACCTGCGCGAGGACGATGAGGTGATCGCCGCCCGGCTGGTGTCGGCCGATCAGGACCTGCTGCTGATCAGCAAGCATGCGCAGGCCATCAGGTTCCGGGCCACCGACGAGGCACTGCGGCCCATGGGACGTGCGACCTCGGGCGTCATCGGGATGCGGTTCACCGACGGAGACCAGCTGCTCGGCATGCACGTCGTCGACGAGGGCGCCCATGTGCTCGTCGCGACCGGTGGCGGCTACGCCAAGCGAACCCCGGCTGACCAGTACCCCGTGAAGGGACGCGGCGGACTCGGGGTAGTGACGGCCAGGATCGTCGAGGCCCGCGGTGAGCTGATCGGCGCGCTCATGGTGCACCCCGACGACGAGGTCTTCGCGATCACCTCGGCCGGCGGCGTCATCAGGACCGCGGCCTCAGAGGTCAAGATCTCCGGTCGGCAGACCATGGGTGTCCGCCTGGTGAACCTCGGCGAGGGCCAGAGCCTGGTAGCAATCGCCCGGAACGCGGAGGCCAGCGCGGCTGCCGAAGTTGGCGCCGATGCCGACGACGAGACCACTCCAGGCGGCGATGAGGATGCGGCCGGTCTGGCTGGTCTGGCTGAGCTGGCCGACAGTGCCGAGGAGGCCGACCTCGGTGACGGTCCCGACCTCGATGCCGGCGATCCGGAAGGTAGCGAGGACTCTGAGTGACGTTTTTCGGAATCACGTGGCCATTTCTGCCGCGGGGGAGAATCATGCCTGGTAGGCAAAGTTGACGGACCGTGTATTGTGCCGAAAGTAACTCAAAATGCTGAGCAGTTCCGGGGGACACCGAGCTGCAGAGCTGCCTTGGGTAAGTCTGCCTGGATGGCAGCATCACTGGGCGCAACGATCGGGTCCGCTCGGGCGTCATAACAGAAGCGGTCGAAGACGTTCTGATTCGTGCGGATCAGACCCAGCTGGCTGGGGATAACCTCGTGTCAGTGAACGGTGCGGAGGAGGACGGGGTGGAAAACCGCGTGGAGGCGCCATCACGGCAGCCGGGCGACGGCTCCGGCAGCTCGAAGCCGGGCGACGGCGACTCGGACGGAGCAGCAGCTCCGGCTGACTCTGCGGCCGCCGACAAGTCGGCGGCAGGCGCGGACGGTGAGTCGCGCGGTTCTGGCTCGTCGGGCAAGGCGGATACGGCTGCGGCCCGGCCTAGCCAGGTGACCGTGCCAGCGAGCGCCCCATCGGCGAGCGTCCCCACGGCGGCCGGGCCTTCAGTGGCCGGGCCTTCGGTGGCCGGTCCTTCGGTGGCCGGGCCTTCGGCGGGACTGCGAACCCCGACAGCTGCCCAGCAGGTTCCCTCGCTGATGTCTCCGAACACCTCGGCGGGGACGAGCGGCACCGGGCCCATGGCGGCGGTAACAGGAGCAGCCAACGGCGCCCGTGGCCTGGCGGCCAAGCTCGGCTCGTCAGTCTCGGGCCTGAGCAAGCCGAAGCCACCCAAGGCCAAGCCGAGGCCAAAGACGCAGCCGGTGCGCCGCCCTGGCGGTCTCCAGGGCAGCGGTTTCCAGGGCGGCGGCCTGCCGCCCCGGCCGCAGCAGCCGGTGACCCGGCCGCAGGAGTCCCGCGAGCAGTCCAGGAGCGCGCTGCTCAGCCTTCAGCGCATCGAGCCCATGTCGGTCATGAAGTTCAGCTTCCTGCTCTCGCTGGTCGGCTGGGTAGTCCTGTTCATCGCGGTAGCGGTCGTCTATTTCTCGCTGTCCAAGCTCGGCGTGTTTGCCAAGATCGAGCAGACGGTCGGCCTGGTGACGTACAACAAGAACCACCCCGGCGCCAACGCCTCGAGCTGGTTCAGTGCCTCGCGCGTGCTTGAGTACACCGCCCTGGTGTGCACAATCAACGCCATCCTGTTCACGGCCCTCGCGACGGTCGGCGCGGCCCTGTACAACCTGGTGACCAGCCTCACAGGTGGCATTGAGGTAACGCTGAGGGAATCCGACTGAGCGGCACGTCCCAGCTTGCGGTAACCTAGCCCGGCGTGCCGGGTGCAAGCAGTACCGGCACGACTGCGGGCCTGTAGCTCAGACGGTTAGAGCGCTTCCCTGATAAGGAAGAGGCCGGAGGTTCAAGTCCTCCCAGGCCCACCCAGCAAATCCGCGGGTCAGAAGGCCGTTTCTCGTGGCGTTCGCGTTCATGAGGGGCGGCCTTCCTTGCACTCGTGAGGAACTTTCCCTAGGGCAGGAGAACCAGCCATGGGTTTCGCTCGGCGCGTCGTCCGCAAGTCGGTGCGCAAAGCCACGCCCCGCCCAGTGCGGCAGGCAATGCACCCGGCGCGGACCGTGAAGAACGCGGTGACGCCGCGGCCGGTCAAGCAGGTGAGCCGCGCGGCATACAAGGTCAGGCACCCTGTCGACGCCACCGAGAACAGCCTCATTGCGGCAGTTCTAAGCGCGGTCTTCGGACGCCGGGGGCGCAGGTAAGACCTGGGTGCGTCTGCAGCTTCCGCAAGAGGTCGACTCAGTAGATCATCGCGGGCCAGGCGGGCTCCTGACCGGGCCAGGCCGGCACGCGACGTCATGGGTATGCACGTCAAGGAGACTTTAGGGGGCACCGGCCGGACGTTCAGAGGTCGCTAGGCGGTCGTCCTGGCCCAGGGAATGTGCGCTCACAGCCGGTGCCTTGCCTGGATCGTCGTACGGCTCGAGGGGACTGTCAAGGCCGACTTTTGCACGTCCTCGCTCGCTCTCGCCGTCTACGTCGTCCGCCACTGCGCACGGGCAGGCTCGAACTTCCCGGGCGGGCGTCGGCTGTTGGAATGTGCGCGAGGAACACTTCACGTAAAATCCTCGCCTCTGTAGACCGTTGGCTTAACGTGCTTGGAGGCTGCGTGATTTACCGCATGCGCGTCTACGAAACGGTGCGGGACAACCTGCCGCTCTTTCATGACTTCTTCCGCGCGCATCTGCTGCCAGTCCAGCTCCGTCACGGAGCCCGGCTTGTCGGTCGGTGGGAGGCTGAAGACGGCCGTGTCGTGGCCGTGTGGGAGTACGACGACCGCGCAGCTTACGAGCGCATTGATGCAGCTGTTCGTTCGGACCCTGACTCGCTCCGAGCCCAGCAATACCGGGCCGGACTGCCGCCGCTCATCACCGCGCAGGAGGAATCCTTCATGGCTTCGACAGTCCCGGCTGGAGGCTGAGGTGCTTTCAGACTCACATCACGTGAGCGCACGGGAGGTCGCACTCGACTTATCGGCTATCTGGCTGTCGAAGCACGAGGCCGAATGTGGGGGTGCGGGGGATGGCCTGCCCAGATTGCCGGCGGGACCTGCCCGATGCCCAGAGCCCGAAGTCGGCATCGGGCAGGCCCCCGCCGCCCCCCCTTGCACGCCTGCTTGTATGGTCCTCCGTACAAGCAGGCTCCCGGACTATACCCGAAACATCCGCGCCACGGAAGGCAGTCATGTCCCAAAGGGACGAGCATCACTTCACCCCCGCTGACCAGCGGGCCGTGGACGGCGTCAGCGACGTCATCGACGTGTCGGTCATCAACCCTGGGAGCATGCTGCCCGCCTACCTCCAGCTCGCCATCTACCTGCGCGGCGCGATCATCGTCCGGCGCCTGCCGCCCGGAGAGCCGCTGCCGTCGGAGCCCGAGCTGGCCGACCGGTACAAGGTAAGCCGGGACACCGTCCGCAAGGCCATGCAGGTTCTGCGCCAGATCGGTATCGCCGGGACCCGCCGCGGCGTCGGCCACTTCGTCACCCGAACGCCGGAGATCAGGCGCGTCATCGTCGCACCGGGCAGCCGGGTCATCGTGCGCATGCCCCAGCCGCACGAGCAGGGCGAGCTGCTTGGCCTGACAGTGTTCGTCGTCACCGAGCCAGGCAAGCCGCCCGTCGCCTACGACACCGCCCAGACACTGCTCATCTTCCCCGACCGGGACGACGCCGGCTAAGACCCTCGGGAGCCGGTCCGCGCCGCCTCGTCCGGTACCACGCGAAATTGCTGCAGCGGGACGAAGGTCTCAGCGTCAGCCGCCACGGCCACCTGCTCGGTATCTTCGTCCCACGAGTAAATGTAGTAAGTCGCAGGTTTGTCCTGGCCATCTCGGACCACGACGACCGGATCATGAGTCTCGTGCGCGATGGTGACCGCGTCGCCATGCGAGCATCCATAGATCAGCGTGAACCGCAGGGCTATCTGACCGCCGAGTTCACCCGGCACGGCCAGCTGGAACTCAGGCATTACAACCCCCGAATCGCTAATACTGATAATTCAGGAGGCTCATTCGGGTAGCCGCAATTGCCGGATATAACCTCCGCGGAGTAACCGCCAAGCCGGGGTCCAGCGCTTCAAATCGATCATTACACGACGTCGCAATCATGTCGAACCCCGCACCCGCGCCCTGTCGCTCATGCCTAGTCGGGGTTCTGGACTTCGTAGGCGCGAATGATCGTCTCCGTCGTGCTGTTGCCCTTGACGTCGGCGACAACCGCACGGAGCGAGACGTATCCGCTCAGCGGATTGGGCACCTTAGCGAGCCAGTATTTCCCGCTCTTCGTAACGCTGACCGCCGTCCAGGTCAGGCCGTCGTCGACAGACATAAGTACCTTGACCGGCTTCAGCGCGTACTTGGGCGTTGAGACCGGCTCGCCGCCGCCACGGGCGATCAGCAGCTTCACGGTCGTCGTGGTGCTGCCCAGGGCGTCGTTGGCGGAGCCCAGGCCTTCGGGCTCGAACTTAGCGACGGTGACCGGCATCGCCTCGACATTGATGGCGTGGCCATGCACCGGCGCGTACCGGAAATGCCAGGCCTGCACGATGCTTGAAGAGAGGGTGCCGGCCGGGACGGTGCCGCTCGGGTTGTAACGCGTCGCTGTGACGGTGAGGTTGTACCAGCCGGCGTGGCCGGCGTGGGCGGAGAAGACCGTGTGCTTCGCACAGAACGTGATCTTTTGCGACTTGAGCTGCGTGCCCGAATGCTTGAGCACGACAGTCGCTTTGCCCTCGCAGTCGAAGCCAGCCCGCACGAGCGGATCGCTGAACATGTTCCCCGGATCGAATGCGATCGAGCTGCCTTGAGCAAGCGGGAACTGCGGGCCAGGACCCGTGCCGGCGCTCGCGTAGACGTCGCTGTAGGTCTTGCCTGACTTGTAGGTGCGGTCGGTCCAGGTGTCGCGCTGCACCTGGCCTACGGTCGGGCCGAAGTTGAGGTTGACGTTCCAGTTGCCTGGCGTGCGGTAGTCGGTGTAAGTGTCCGGCAGCAGGTTCTCCGGCAGGTCGATGCTGCCGCAGGTGGCGTAGCTGGCGATCACCGACTGAAGCGGCGTGACGTCCTCGTTGGCACGGATCTGCATGTTGACCTTAGCCATGCTGCCAGGTGTCCCGGAGTAGCTCGGGCTCGCGGGGATCCCGTCGCTGTCCGAGCCGGCCACCTCGTAGATGCTGCCCGTTCCCTGCCAGTACGTCTGGTAGACCATCTGCAGGTGCTTGTTCTTGATCGGCTTCACGTAAATGGTGGCGGGCGAGTCGACCAGGAGACCGGTCAGCGTGTTGCCGCCCGTGCACAGTGAGGCCGTCGCCGATCCCTGCGTCACGCCGGACGCTGTGAGCGTTGCCGAGATCGGGATCGCGCCCTGCGCATTCAGCGTGACCGTCTTGCTCGTGCCGGTCATGTGCACGGACTCGGCTACCAGGCTCTGGCTGCCGTTGTCGGCCGTGCGCCAGATCGGCGCGGCGACTTCGTAGGTGCCGGGCGGGAGCTTGACCGAGCTACCACCAGACAGGTACGAGGTGCCGTTGAGCCCGATCACGGAGGCCTGCACGCTGACGGGCGTGCCGTCGCGGTCGATGCCCTTGATCGTGAGCGTCGCGGCGGCGGGGCTGGCCGGATGGCCACTGGCGGCCAGCGCCGAGCCTGGCACGGCGGATATCAGCGCGAGGACGAAAGCGGAAGCGATGAGCCTGACTGGTGTGACCACGTGCCACTCTCCGGTGGTGAGCCGAGGCTGGCGCCCGCCCGAGGGGCGCAGACGGCCAAATCCTAGCTACCAATGACACGACTTTAGTGGCTTTTTATGGACACACGCGGCCGTTGCGCTCGAAGGCCGCGTGCGTGAGTGGCATCAGGCCTGCCCAGAGCGCCTCCATCTGCTCGGCGACCAGCTCGATCTCGCGCTGCGGGAACGACGGGAATGTCGCGTCCGGGTGCTGCACCCGCAGGGAAAGGAAGTTCATGAGGGCGCGAGCATTGCAGGTCGCGTACATCGAGGAGTACAAGCCGACGGGCAGCACCGTGCGGGCGACTTCGCGCGCTACGCCGGCATCCAGCATCTCGAGGTAAGCCGCGTAAGACTGCCGGCAGGCAGCCTGGACGGTCTCGGTCACGAGCGCGTGCTGCTCGGGCGTGCCCTCGGTGAACACGTACGCGCCCGGCTTGCCGCTCTGCACAAGCTTGCGATCCGGACCTGGCACGTAGAAGACCGGCTCAAGCTTGCGGTACCTGCCGCTCTCCTCGTTGTAGCTGAAGGTGCGGTGCCGCATGAACTCCCGGAACACGAAGATGGGCGCACTCACGTAGAACGTCATTGACGAGTGCTCGAACGGGGTGCCGTGCCGGTCGCGCATCAGGAAGTTAATAAGCCCTGCCGAGCGCTCTGTGTCGCCGTTGACGTCGGCCAGCGATTGCTCACCCTTGGTCGAGACCCGGGCGGCCCAGATCACGTCGGCGTCAGAGGCCGCGTGCTTGATCAGCTCGACGGTCATGTCGCTGCGGAAGGTAATGTCCGGCACGGTCGTCATTCTGCTCGCAGCCATCGTCAGTTCCATCGGCGCACCCCTCTGCCCAGTCGGCCCGAGACCATCATGCCGACCGCTGCCGACAAACGCTGCCACGACCGGGCCGCCGGGCGAGCCGCCCGTTGTCCTGGACGCGGCGGCGCGCCACCTCGACTGATTAAGAGATCACTTAATCCCGCCTCGCGAGCACGCCTCCAGCGGGGTTAAAGTCGAACGAACGCTATGTGGCCTGAAGGGATTGTCCGATATGAGCGCAGAGCCTGATGAGGCACTTGACGTGCTGCGCAACGTCTGGCGCAGCCAGGGCCAGACCGCGGCAGACCTGGACGACCCTAGTGGGGAGCTAAAGTCCTGCAAGCGGATGGATGAAGCTGGCGTCGGTTACGAGGACTTCGCGGCCGGTGAAGAGGACCTTACCGCCGCCTGGCGGACCAGGCTCCAGCGTGAGGGCAAGCTTGACCGCTCCGGCAGCACGATCCGTGATCTCGTCATGGGGCCAGCCGAGACCCGCTGACTAGACCCGCTGACTTGAGCACCTGACGGCGAGGAGATTCGCTCGGTGGAGTATCCCGGAACCGTCGGTGAGCTGACCCAGAGCCTGCGCGACGGCGGCTACCTCGCCGACCGCGGACTCGCGACGTCGCTGCTGGTGTCGCTGTCGCTGCACCGGCCGGTCCTGCTTGAGGGCGAGGTAGGGGTCGGCAAGACCGAGGTCGCCAAGGTGCTCGCTGATGTCTTCGGCCGCAGGCTCATCCGCCTCCAGTGCTACGAGGGCATCGACACCAACCAGGCGCTCTATGAGTGGGACTACGCCCGTCAGATGCTCCAGATACGCGCGCTGTCCGAGCGCCAGGCGGCCGACGAGCAGGCCGTTGACAAGCTCTTCGGGCCTAAGTTCCTGCTCGAACGGCCGTTGCTGGAGGCGGTCAGGGCCGGTGACCGGGCGGTGCTGCTGATCGACGAGGTTGACCGGGCCGACGACGAGTTCGAGGCGTTCCTGCTTGAGGTGCTGTCCGACTTCCAGATCAGCATCCCCGAGATCGGCACCATCAAGGCGGAGTCCGCACCAGCCGTGATCCTGACGTCCAACAGAACCAGGGAACTGCACGACGCTCTGCGCCGCCGCTGCCTGTACCACTGGATCGGCTACCCGACCGCCGAGCGCGAGGTGGAGATCGTGCTCGTGCGCGAGCCGGCCGCGGCCGAGGAGCTGGCCCGCAAGGTTGTCGCCGCCGTCCACCGGCTCCGCGAGCTCGACCTGGCCAAGCCGCCCGGAGTGGCCGAGACCATCGACTGGGTGCGCACCCTGAGCTTCCTCGGTGAGACCGACCTGACTCCGCAGGCAGCCGACGACACTCTCGGCGCCGTCATCAAGGACCGGGATGATCTCGATCTGGTCCGCGACAACCTGGCAGAGATCACATCCGGTGCCTGAGCACACACCGTTCGCGGCATTGCTCGTTGACTTCTCCCGCGAACTGCGGGCCGCTGGCCTTACCGTCGGCACCGGCGACATCATGACGTACTGCTCGGCGATGCTGCCGCTCGATCCGACCGATCTGGTCGACCTGTACTGGGCTGGCCGGACGACCCTGGTCTCCAGACGCGACGACATCGGCATCTACGACCGCGTGTTCCGGCAGTTCTTCCTGGCCGACGGCGCGCCTGCCGCAGGGCTGCTGATGCTGCGTGCGAGCGCCGCGGCTGAGGCTGAGGCGGCCCTTGTGATGCCTGGCACCGAGCCGGGAGAGCAGAAAGACGAGGAGAAGCCCGTCCTCGGCTGGATGGCCTCGGATGTCGACGCGCTCAAGCACAGGTCGTTCGCCGCATGTACGCCTGCTGAGCTTGCCGCCCTGCGCCGGATCATGGCCAGGATCCGGCTCACGCCGCCGCGGCGGCGAACCCGCCGGACCCGGCCAGCACGGGCGGGCCGGGCGCCGGACATGCGCAAGACCATCAGGGAATCCATGCGGATGCATGGCGAGCCGGCCGAGCTGTTCTTCCGACAGCGCAAGACACGGCTGCGGCCGCTGATCCTGATCCTGGACGTGTCCGGCTCGATGGCCGACTACTCGCGGCACCTGCTCCAGTTCGCTCACACGGCGAAGCACGCTGCTGCCAGGGTCGAGGTGTTCTGCTTCGGAACCAGGCTGACTCGCATTACCAGGGCGCTGGAGCACCGCCGGCCTGACAGCGCGCTGGAGCAGGCCGCAAGGACCGTGGTCGACTGGGATGGCGGCACCAGGATCGGCGAGTCACTAGACAGCTTCGTTCGCCGCTGGGGGCGCGGCGGGCTATGCCGCGGCGGAGTCGTCGTGATCTGCTCGGACGGGCTGGACCGCGGCGATCCCGAGCAGCTGGCCGCCGCGATGGAACGGCTGTCCCGGTTGTGCTACCGGATCGTCTGGCTCAATCCCCACAAGGGTGACGACCAGCACTTCCGGCCGAGCACACTGGGCATGATGGTCGCAGCGCCATATGTCGACCTGCTGCTGTCTGGCCATGACCTGGCCAGCCTGGAGCAGCTGGCAGACATGCTCCCGGCGCTGAACTGACGAGGCATGAGGAGTCAGCTGTGCGGTGGAGCGTCGGAATCGAAGCGGAAGGCGACCGGATCCTGACGCGCGAGGAAATAGTCGAGCTCGCCGACGCGATCGCAGTGAGCAATGGCATCGCCACTGGCATCGGCACCAGCAGATACGGCGCGCAGCTTGTAGTCGAGGCCGACACCATGGAGGACGCCATCGAGCTGGGCACGCAGCGGTTCCTCGCAGCCGCCGTGACAGCGGGACTGCCGGCAACGCCCGTCGTGCGCACCGAGGCGATCAGCGAGACTGAGGAAGAGGACGAGTTCCTGTGATCCGGCTGGGGTCGCTGGCGGGGTATCCGTTTGAGGGTCCGCGGCTGCTGGGCGGGTGGACGCCGCCAGCGGTAGCTGCCGTCTACGCGATCCTCTACAAGCCCGACCCGCAGACGAAGCCGGAACGCTACGCGGTCATCTACGTCGGTCACTCCGACGACCTGACGACAGCGCGATTCCCGTTCCAGCATCCGCGCGCCAGCTGCTGGATCGGCCGGGCCGGCTCGAAGTGGAGGGTGTACATCTGCACGTACGAGGTGCCCGGGGGGACGCGGCCGCACCGCGAGCAGATCGCGCGGGAGCTACTGGCGACCTACCATCCCAACTGCAATGAGGAGCAGTACGACAATGCATGGAAGGAGCACTGGATCGGTGAGTACTCAGCGCCGACCACGGCCCCAGTAACCCGTCGCGGCCCCGACCAGTCGGGCCACTCCTGACAGCTCACTTCTGCTCAGGCCGACCGACCGAAGCCCATCACACGTAGTAATAGGACGGAGCGCTGGAGGCGCCTGTTCTGATGGTCTTGTGGTGGGGTGGGGACGTCCTCCTGGTGCGATAGTGCGGGCTTGGTGTCCCAAACGCAGCCAGAGAGGACGTCCTTGTGAGCAACGTTAGTGGCATGACCCGGGGGGACCGGCGGCGGAACGCGCGGCGTGAGCGGCTTCGCGGAGTGCTGCCGCGTGAGGGGGCGGTGATCGGGATTGACCTGGCGGATGAGAAGCAGGCGATCGCGGTGATCGATCATGATGTGCGGGTGCTGGCCCGCAAGACGGTGCGGGTCAAGGCGTTCCGGCTGGGCGGGGCGCTGGACTGGGCGGCCGGGGTAGCCAGGGCGAAGGGGTTCGCGTCGGTGACGGTGGCGTGCGAGCCGACCGGGCCGCGGTGGCTGCAGGTCCAGCGGCTGTGCGCCGAGCGGGGCCTGCCGCTGGTCTGCGTGCAGCCGCTGGTCACCCATATCGCCCGCGAGCAGCAGGATTACACCGCCCATAAGACCGATGAGGCGGACTGCGTGATGATCGCCCGGCTGGCCGCCGAGCTGCACTGCTATCTTCCCGAGCAGCTGGATGAGACGTGGGCGCAGCTGCGGCATCTGGGCCGGCGCCGGGCCGCGCTGATCACCTCGGGGACGGCGTCGGCGCAGCGGATCCGGGATTTTCTGTCGGTGGCCTGGCCGACGGTGACCGAGACATGCGCGCGGCCGCTGCAGTCGGCGACGTGGCTGGCGGCGCTGGAGGTGGTGACGTCGCGGTGCGGCGGGCAGCCGGGCGAGGTGGCCGCGATCGGGCCGCAGGCGTTCGCTCGCCTGGTGGAGGACGCCGCTGACGGCTGGGGCTGCAAGCAGGTCCGGGCCGCGATCTGCGGCCGCGTCTTCGCGGCGCTGACCGACACCGAGGGCGTGGTCGCATCGCACCGCCGCGGCCTGCTGGCCCGGTGCGCGGATGAGCTGGGCGACCTGCGGCGCGTCCGCGGCCAGCTGCGCGCCGTGGAGGCCGGCCTGGTGGCGGTGCTGGCCGATCTGGGCCTGGCCCGCCTCGCCGACATCCCCGGCCTGACCGGGGTAGGGGCGGCCGCGATCTTGGCCGAGACCGGCGACCCGCGCCGGTACGACAGCTCATCATCGCTGGTCAAGCATGCCGGGCTGGCCCCCGCCGAGAACGCCTCCGGCGCGTTCCGCGGCCAGGCGCACATCTCCCGCCGTGGCCGGCCCGGCCTGCGGCTGGCGGTCTGGCGGGCGGTATGGCCGATGCTGGTGCACAACCCGGTGATGGCCGCGAAATACGCCGCGCTGACCCGGCCCGCCGGCGACGCCGCGCAGCAGGCCGCCGCCGGCGCCGCGGACAGGCAGGTCACCGCGGCCGCCGCTGGGGCCCGCGCCGCCCGCGCGAAGGCCCGGGTCGCCTGCGCCGCCTCGCTGCTGCGCTGGATCTACGCCATCGTGGTCCACGACACCAGCTGGGACCCCGCTGCCGCCTCCGGCGCCGCCAGCCGCCCGTCCGCTCCCCGCTGCCAGGCGGAGGCAGCCTGACCACAGCCTCCCGCCGGACCTTCGCGCCGGTGCCCCAGACCTTCCTCCCGATGAGGGAGAGCGAGCCCGCCCAGACGTCGGGGACCACCCCGCATGAAACCCCGGGCAGCTCTCCCCGGTCGCCCGGAGCTTCTCACCAGCTCGGTTGAACGCTGTCGGGGCAGGCCCCGCCCCGCGGTCACGCCGAGCCCGCTTGCACTACGTAGAGCGAGAAGACCCGGGTAACGGAGCGCCCGCAGACCGCGCCGCAACGACACTCGCCGCGCGGGACCCGCGCACGCCCTAGACCCGGACCGCCCGCCCCGCCAACCCGCGGCCGCCGCCGCCCGCCGCAACGAGAACCCCAGCCCAGAACCACTTCACCCAAGATCACCAGGAAGACCCGCGGCACTGCTTGACCCACGTCCTCTTACGCTGGTTTCATGCCGCCGGTGGGGATGAAATGGGCAAATCTGGCACGGAATGGCTCGACGGCATGAAACGTCGGTCCGGGCCCGTCGTTACTGGCCGGCGGGGGGTCTACCGCGGCGCGTACCCCACGGCGTCGTGCAGCCGAGACCGGCGAGTGCCGGAAGCCGGCCGTGCGGGCTCGGCCACCTCGGGTGCCTCGGGCCGTGGCGTCACGTCGGCCACGATGTCCTCGGCCATCCCGTAGAGCAGCGGCAGCGCGCCCGCGACTACACCGCCGGTCTGGTTGATGTGGCCGACACTCGGCCCGATGACCTTGGCGTTGCCGTCGATCGTGCGTACCAGGTCGCCGCACTCTTCCAGGTTCGTGGCGATCCTGGTGAGCAGCGTGCCCACCCAGTACAGGTAGAACGCTAGCCCGGCGACCAGCAGCACGATGTCGACAACCGTCAGGATGACCAGGGTCGTCATGACTTGACCTTTCCGAGCACTCGGCCGAGGAACAGGTGGTGCTGAAGGCCCTCGGCCAGCAGCGCCTCCAGACCACCGGCTACCTGCGGGATGAGAGCGGCGTCAGCGGTGTTGGCCGCGGCGGCCTTCAGCGTGTCCCGCACTTCGACGACGCGTCTGTCAATGATCTTCACCAGGTAGATCAGCAGGCTCAGCAGGGCCGCGACGGCGAGCACGACGACGAAGCCGATGATGATCGCCCACACCCAGAGCGTGTGCTCGTGCGCGGGCATTGCAGCCACAAGATGGGCAAAATGCATCGCTCAGCCTCCCAGCCTGGCGCGGCCGCGCTGCAGTCCGCCGATGATGATCGTGGCGTGCTCGATCGTGGTGCGCAGCGCTCCGAGCGGCGCCGTGTTGTGTACCGCGTCGGTCAGGGCGGCGTCGATCTTCGGTGCCTCGTTCCCGATCGAGCGTGCGAGCAGCAGGATGGGCACGACCAGCGCCACCACGACCAGCACGACGACGCCGCCGATGGTGAAGCCGAGGATCCAGCCGAAGTTACTGGTGCCGCCGTTGGCAGCAGCCACCAGGACCGCTGAGTTCATGGGCCTTCTCTCCCTAACCGCGATCAGACGGTTTCGCAGAAGTCGCGGACCGGCTTCAGGTTGGCATTGACCGACGTCAGCCGTTCGGGCACCGTGCTCGTCAGTTGCGCGACGGCCTGGACGCCGCCAGTCGTGGCGACGAGGGTCGCGCGGATGGCCCTGAGGTGAAAGATCACCCGCAGCAGGCCCACGGCAGTGATCGCGATGATGAGTGCGGCGATGATCAGAGTCACCCATGCAGCTGCTGGCATGACCGTTCTCCCTTCTGCTAGCCGGAAGCTGGGCTAGCCCAGCAGCTTTGCGACCGAGCCCGCGTAGCGGACGGCGCCGACGGTTACTTCCCTGATCGTGGTGTCGGTCGTCGCGAGCGCCTCCGGCACGCCATTCAGCTCGCCGATCAGGGCTACGCCGCCGGACAGGATGTCATCCGTCGCGTGCCGGATCCGCTCGACCGCAGCGAGCACCCGGTTGAGCAGGAAGATAACGACCGGCAGTATCACGAGCAGCAGGACTGCGTTGCCTATCCACCACAAAACCATGGGCTCTGCCTCCTAGCTTGCTGGCTGGTACGGGGCGAAGAAACGACGGAACACGCGAGCCAGAGCCATCCTGGCGGCGCGCAGGCCGAGCGTGAACCCGCGCGCGGGACTCGCGGTGGCCGCCGCGATCTGCTCCGCGGACTCGCCCCGGTCAAGGCGGCTAATCCGGTCCTGCATGTTGGCCGAGAAGTCGCGCATGAGCACCGACGTGACGTCGGAGATCATGCCCCTGCCGTACTGGGCCGCGGCGCCCGACAGTTGCAGGTCCTGGGTGACGTCTACCCGGGTGCCGCGCCCGGCACGCGCCAGCGTCGCGGTGATGATCATGCTGGCCTGGCCGCGGCCCTTCTCCTCGGCGCCGGCCGCGTTCACGACGACCCGCTTGGCCGCCTCATCGCGCTCGGTGATGTCGGCGGTCCCCGCGAACTGCAGCCGCACCGGGCCCATCCGGACGGCAACCCGGCCCTTGTACCTTTCGCCGCCGAGGTCCTCGGTCAGCTCGGCACCGGGCAGGCACGTCGCCACCTGCGGGATGTTCTCGAAGAACTGCCAGACCTTCTCGACCGGCTCAGCGACCTCGAAATCATTCTTGATCAGCATCTGGCCTCGCCCTTCACGTAGGCAGCGGGATCGCGCTCGAATGCCTCGCGGCAACCGGCGCTGCAGAAGTAATAGGTGACGCCCTCGTGCTCCAGCGGCATGCCGTCGGGCCCGGCTGTCACCGTCATCCCGCACACCGGGTCAGTCGCCTCGGTGGCCGCCTGTCGCGGCGCGTGCCCCATGCCCGATGCCCGGGCGCTACTGGCGGTCTGCCGCGGTCCCAGCGTTGCCGGTGGCCCCGGAGCGTTGCCGCGGCACCGAGCTTGCCGGCGGCACGCAGCTGCACCAGCTCAGCCAGGATCGCGACGGCGATCTCGGGGTGGGTCGTCTTGCCGAGGTCGAGCCCGGCTGGCACCTTGACCCGGTCGAGCTGGTCCTTGGGCACGCCGCGGTCAGCGAGGTAGCCGAGCACCGCCGCGCCGCGCTTGTGCGAGCCCACCAGGCCGAGGTAGGCGGGCCGGGCGGCGACCGCACGCTCGACGAGGCCCTCGTCGTTGTGCCCCTGGCTCGCCACGACGACCATGGAGTGCTCGCCGGCGTCCGCGCTGGTGAAGTCCGGGCCGTCGATCAGGTCGGTCCGCCAGCCCAGCCCCCGCGACAGGTCTGCGAGCGTGCGCGCCATTGGCGAATGCCCGATGACGACCAGATGGGGAACGGGGATGACTGGCTCGATGTAGACCTCGAGTGCGCCCTCGCTCTGGCAGGAGATCGGCACGACGGTCATGCCGTCGGGCACAGCGCCGCCGAACTGGTCCGGACTGCCAAGCAGCAGCAGCTTCGTCGCGCCGGAGGAGATGACCCGCTGGGCCTCGCGGATGACCACCGGCTCGGCGCACGCGCCACCGATCCAGCCGCGTAGCTCTCCGCCTGCCGTGATGATCGCCCGCGAGCCCTGCTGGCTTGATGACGGTCCCTGCCGCCAGACAACTGTCGCCAGCGCGAACGGCTCACCTCGCCGGGCAAGCTCCGCCGCCTCGGTCATGACAGCCCAGCCGTCCATGGCCATCTCACTAGTCATCGGATCGCACCGGCGGCGCGCCGGATACATCCCGGCGGTAGGTGAGGGCTTCCCAGACGCGGTCGGGTAGCAGCGGCATGTCGATGTTGCGCACGCCGGTACCGCTGAGCGCGTCCATGACAGCATTCACGAACGCGGCCGGTCCGCCGACCGCCGCGCACTCGCCGATGCCCTTGGCGCCGATCGGGTGGTGCGGGCACGGGGTAACGACCTCGCTGTGCAGCTCGAAGCCGGGCGTCTCCCAGGCGGTTGGCAGCAGGTAGTCCATGTAGTTCGCGCCGACGCAGTTGCCGTCGGCGTCGAACGTGATGAACTGCATGTTTGACATCGCGTACGCCTCGGTCAGCCCGCCCATGATCTGACCTTCGACGATCATCGGGTTGATGCGGACGCCGCAGTCGTCCACCGCCACCATCTTGAGCACGTCCCAGACGCCGGTCTGCGGGTCTACCTCGACGGTGACGATGTAGACCGCGAATGGCCAGGTGAGGTTCGGCGGGTCGTAGTAGGCGGTGTTCTCAAGGCCGGGCTCCATGCCGTCGGGCATATTGCTGTAAGCGGCCATCGCGCACTCCTGGATCGTGACGCCACGATCTGGGGCACTGCGAACGTAGAACCGGCCGAGCTCCCACTCGATGTCCTCCTCCGATACCTCGAGGAGGTGCGCGGCCAGTTTCCGGGCCTTGGCCCGGATCTTGCGTGACACCATCGCCACCGCGGCGCCGGCGACCGGCGTGCTGCGGGATGCGTAGGTGCCCATGCCGAACGGGGCGGTATCGGTGTCGCCCTCTTCCACCACGACGTCCTCGGCGGGGATGCCGAGCTCATGCGCGACGATCTGCGCCCAGGTCGTCTCGTGGCCCTGGCCTTGCGTCTTGGCGCCGGTCCGCAAGATGGCCTTGCCAGTCATGTGGACCTTCAGGTCGGCCGAGTCGAACATCTTGATGCCGAGGATGTCGTACTCCCGGCTGTTGCCGGCGCCGAGCGGCTCGGTCATGGTGGAGATGCCGAGGCCCAGCAGCCTGCCGCGGGACCTGGCTTCCTGCTGCTCGCGCCGGAATTCTTCGTAGTCGATCGCCTTGAGCCCGACCTCGAGGCACTTGCCGTACTGACCGGAGTCGGTGAGGAACCCGAAGGGCGTGCGGTGCGGGAACTGGTCGTCGGTGACGAAGTTCATCGCCCGGAATTTCGCCTGGTCGATGCCGAGGTCGTTGGCGGCCTCCTGCACCATGCGCTCCTGGAAGAACATCGCCTCGGTGACTCGGAAGGAGCAGCGGTAGGCGACGCCGCCCGGTGCCTTGTTGCTGTAGGTACCGCGCGCCGTGAGGTGGGCGACCGGTACGTCATAGGCAGCAAAGGCCGAGTGCATCAGGCCGATCTTGAACTTGCTCGGCTGCGCGTCGGAAAAAAAGGCGCCGTGGTCCGCGTCGGTATGCATCCGGATGGCGAGGATCTTGCCGTCCTTGCGCAGCGCCATCTCGCCCTTGAGGTACACGTCCCTGGCGAACCCGGTCGAGATCAGGTTGCCGGACTTGTCCTCGATCCACTTGACCGGCCGCTCCAGCAGGATCGAGGCCAGGATCGAGCACACATAGCCCGGGTAGATCGGCACCTTGTTGCCGAAGCCCCCGCCGATGTCCGGCGACACGATCCGGATCATGTGCTCGGGCAGCTCGGCGACCATCGCGACCGCGGCGCGGATGATGTGCGGCGCCTGGGTGGTCATGTAGACGGTGAGCTTGGACGTGGCCCGGTTGAAGTCGGCGATCGACCCGCAGCACTCGATCGGCGACGGATGCGAGCGCGGATAGTGCAGTTCGAGCTTGGACACCAGGTCGGCCGAGGCGAAGGCCCGGTCGGTTCCGTCGCGGTCGCCGACCTCCCAGTCGTAGATCACGTTGTCCGGCTGGTTCTCCTTGTCATCCCGGATCACCGGAGCGCCGGGCGCCACGGCCTGCACCGGGTTGACGATGACGGGCAGCGGCTCGTACTCGACGACGATGGCCTCGCACGCGTCCTTGGCGATGTAGGGGTCGTCGGCGATGACGCAGGCGACCTCCTGGCCCTGGAAGCGCACCTTGTCCGTCGCGAGCACAGCCTGGGTGTCATAGGACAGCGTCGGCATCCAGGCCAGGTTGCGAGTGGCCATCATTTCGCCGGTCAGCACCAGCTGCACGCCCGGAATGTCCCAGGCCTTGCTGGCGTCGATCGACTTGATCCGGGCGTGCGCCAGCGGGCTGCGCAGGATCTCCATGTGCAGCATTCCCGGCAGTACGATGTCGTCGGTGTAGTTGCCCTTGCCGCGGATGAACCTGTTGTCCTCAACGCGCTTGCGGCTCGCGCCGATCCCGCCGATCTTGATTTCGTCTACTGCCTGCGACATGTCCTGTTTCCTGTCCTGTATCGGCTGGCGACCGGCGCGCTACTCGGCAGCCTGCGAGCGCAGTTTGTCCGCCGCCCACAGCACCGACTTGACGATGTTCTGGTAGCCGGTGCAGCGGCATAGATTGCCCGACAGTGCCCACCGCACGTCTTCCTCGGTCGGGTCAGGGTTGGAGTCGAGCAGTGCCTTCGCGGCCATCATCATTCCCGGCGTGCAGAAGCCGCACTGGAGACCGTGCTCCTCCTTGAAGCCCTCCTGCAGCGGGTGCAGCTCGCTGGCGGTGGCGAGGCCCTCGACAGTCTGGATCTCGTGCCCGTCGGCCTGCACCGCCAGCATGGTGCACGACTTCACCGCGTGACCATCGACGAGCACCGTGCAGGCGCCGCAGTTGGTCGTGTCGCAGCCGGTGTGCGTGCCGGTCAGCCTGAGCCCTTGCCGGATCAGGTGAGCGAGCAGCAGCCTGGGCTCCACCTCGGCGATCTTCTTCTCGCCGTTGATGGTGAACTTGATGCGGCGTACCGGTACGTCGCTTGCGGCCTCGTCGCCAAGGTCGTCATAGACCAGCGTCATTGTCAGGCCGCCCTCTCCGCTGAATCGCCGGCGTGGGCGTTGCCGCTGCCGGTGAGGATGCGCTCAACGAACGTCGCCACCATGTGGCGCTTGTACTCGGCACTGCCCCGGTGATCGGTCCGTGGCCGGGCCACCCCGGCGGCGAGCTCCGCCGCGGCCGCGATCGACTCGGGGGTGAGCGGCCGGCCGGTGAGTGCGGCCGCGGCCTCGGTGGCGGCGATCGTCGAGCCGCCGACGCCGGTGAGCCCGATGCCGGCCCTGGTGACCGTCCCGCCGGAGATCTCCACCGACACGGCGACGCCGACCGTCGCGAAGTCGCCGACTCGGCGCTCGAGCTTCAGGTAACCGCCGGACCGCTCTCCCCTGGCAGGCGGGATGACGGCCTCGATGGCGATCTCGTCCGGCTCCAGCACATTCTCGAAGGGCCCGATCACGAAGTCCGCGACCGGGATCGTACGTCGGCCGCGCGGGCCCTGCGCCACTATCGAGCCGCCGAGCGAGAGCACGACCGAGGCCCAGTCGCCCTGAGGGTCGGCGTGGCAGAGCGAGCCCACTAGCGTGCCGCGGTTGCGGACGATCGGGTCGGCGATCAGCGGTGCGGCGGCGGCCATGGTCGGCTGGGTGCTGCGCAGAAGGCCTGACCGCTCTAGATCCACGTGCCTGGTCAGCGCCCCGATCCGCAGCGTCCCGTCGTGATCGGCGCGGTGATAGGCAAGGCCAGGCACGTTGTTGATGTCGACCACAAGCTCGGGCGACGCAAAGCGGAGCTTCATCAGCGGGACCAGGCTCTGGCCGCCGGCCAGGACCTTGGCGTAGTCGCCGCCGTCGCGCAGCAGCCCTATCGCCTCATCCAGCGAATGCGGTGCCTCATATCGGAACCGCGATGGGTACATACGTTTCCTCCGGTGTGCGGAAATGGCGACGGACGCCGATCAGGCCGTGCTTCCGCCTCGCGGTGCTGGCTCGTGCTGGCCTCGGCTGTGCTGCCTGTCGGCGGCGCTCGGAGCTGGAGCGGGGCGAGCCGAGTGCGGGTCGGCGACGGCCACCGGGCCCGACTCATAATCGGGGTCGGGCCGTGGCTCCTGATGCGGCGGCCACGGCCCGGAGACGGGTTGCCCGGCGACCTTGAGGTAGTCGATCAGCTCGGGCCACGCCCATACGGTGGGACTCTTGCCGGTCTTGGGCGCATGCTCGATGAGCTCGTACAGCCGCGGATTGCCCTTGCTCTTACCGTCGGACTCGACCCGCATGCGCACGCTCCCGGCTATCGGGCGGCGGGCTCGGTGAAATCCCACCGTCACTAGCGATGTGAAATTGCATGATTCTCCGTGGCCGCCGGTTGCGCAACGGGGCAATAAGCTGTCGCTTAAGTGGCCAGCCCGCCGGGTAGATAAGGCACCCAAATAGCGGATTTTCAGCTCCATATCGTGACGTACACCGGCGGACGGAATCGCGACGGCGACACGCCGACCCCGGGCGACCGCATGAGCTGCATGGCCTCGGGCGTTCCGAGGAACCGGCGCAGGGCACTCGCGGCACTGCTGCGATGCTGCCGTTCGAGCAGCGTCGCATACCAGCACGCCTCCACCGGCAGGCCAGGCACATCCACTAGCGATAGCTCTCCCCGGCGTAGCTGCTGCGAAACCAGGTGCTCGATCGCCGGGGCGACGCCGCCACCATCGGCTGCGGCCGCCCAGGCTGCGGTCTGACTAGGGAAGACGCCGATGTTGCTCTCGGACACGCCCAGCTGGGTCAGCAGCTTGCCGGTCTCGCTGCCCGGATCCGCCCCCGCCGGATCGACCAGCCAGCGCCACTGGCGGGCCGGGCCTCGCGGCCTGGACTGGCCCGCGGTGACAGCCACGACGCGGTACTTGAAGATCGGCTCGCTAACGATCGGCATGGTCTGCTCAGCAGCCGACCCGTCACCGAAGGCAACATCGGCGAGCCGATTGGCGACCAGCACGGCCTGCTCACCCGAGGCCGCGACGCCGGTGGACACCTCGACCGGACCGGGGAAGCGGCGGGTGAAGGCCTCAACCAGGGGCCGGCCACGAACTCGGCGAACGTCGAGGTGGCGACGATACGCAGCTGCTCAGGCGCTCCCTGCGCTGCCCGGACCGCGGCATGAGCCTCAGCGCCGAGCACCACGATCTGGGACGCGGTGGCGAGCAGCCGGGACCCGCCTGGCGTCAGCGTCATACCGCCAGGGCCGCGGGTGATCAGCTGATCGCCCAGGTGCTGGCGGAGCGCGGTGAGTGCCTGGGAGACGGCAGGCTCACTGACCCCGAGCGCGCTGGCGGCAGCCGTCACCGAGCCCAGCCGGGCGACCAGCACGAATGCGTTGAGCTGCGTGAGCGTCATGGCAGAGTCCAGTGTGGCGCATCGGCCCCACTGGCAGATGCGGAGCATCTTCGTACACTCGGGACCGATGGCGGCCCGAGGCGACAGCAGGCAGTGCCACAGGGGCCAGTGCCACGGCACCCGGCGCCACGGCAGGGGGAGGAGGACGCCACCGTGCAGGTCCCCGCGCAGGTCGAGTACGAGAAGGCGAGGAGCGTCGAGCACGCGCTCGCGCTGCTGGCCAGGTACGGGCCGGAGGCGCGCGTCCTGGCAGGCGGGCACAGCCTGATACCGATGATGAAGCTGAGGCTCGCGCATCCTGATGTGCTCATCGACATCAACGGAATCACCGACCTCTGCCATATCAACCTAGCCGGTGGCGAGCTGCGCATCGGCACGCTGATCCGGCACGCGCAGCTGCTTGACTCGGCCCTCGCCGGCGAGCACTTCGCCATCCTGCACGACGCCGAGCGCGTGATCGCTGACCCGATCGTGCGCAACTGGGGCACCGTCGGCGGCTCGCTCTGCCAGGCCGACCCGTCCGAGGACCTGTCGGCCGCCTTTGCCGCCCTGAAGGGCACCATGGTCATCCAGGGCCCGGACGGCAGCCGGCAGGTATCGGCTCGCGAATTTCACACCGGACCGTACGAGACCGTGGTTGGACCGGCCGAGCTGCTGACCGAGATCAGGCTGCCGATCCGGCCAGGCGGCGGCAGCGGCTACCAGAAGGTGTGCCGGCGCGCCGGGGACTGGCCAGTCGCCGCCGCTGGAGCTGCGGTCTGGCTGGCCGGCGACATCATCGTCGACGCGGGCATAGGCCTGACCGCGGTCGGGGCCACCAACTTCGCCGCGGCCGAGGCGGAGGAGTACCTGCGCGGCAAGCCGGCCACGCAGGAGACCTACGCCGGCGCCGGGGAGATAGCTGCGGCGAACTGCCGCCCCGTGACGGACCAGCGTGGCCCCGCGGACTACAAGCGGCACCTGGCCTGCGAGCTGACCACGCGGGTGCTGCGGGTGGCCGTGGACCGCGCCCGCGGGCTGGCGTCATGAAGCGAGCGCGAACGAAGCCGCGCGATGAAGTGGGCGCGATGAAACTGACCCTGACCGTGAATGACGCCGAGTACACGCGCGACGTCGAGCCGCGACTGTTGCTAATCCACTTCCTGCGCGACGACCTGGGCCTGACCGGCTCGCACTGGGGCTGCGACACCTCGAACTGCGGCGCCTGCGTCGTCTGGCTGGATGAAACCCCGGTGAAGTCGTGCACGGTGTTCGCGCTGATGGCAGACGGTCGCCGGATCAGGACCGTCGAGGGCCTCGCCCGCGGCGGCGTACTCGACCCGGTCCAGGAAGCCTTCGCGCGTTGTCATGGACTTCAGTGCGGCTTCTGCACGCCGGGCATGATGCTCACCGCGCGCTGGCTGCTCGACCACAACCCGGACCCGACGCAGGCCGAGGTCCGCGAGGCGATCTCCGGCCAGATCTGCCGCTGCACCGGGTACGAGAACATCGTCAGGTCGGTGCTCTGGGCGGCCAGGAACGGCGGTGCGGAATGACCGGTCAGGAGCAGGCCGCGACCGGGAACGGGGCCTACGGGTCACTGCGCCGCAAGGAGGATGCGCGGTTCATCCGGGGCCAGGGCACGTTCGTCGACGACATCAGCCTGCCCGGAATGCTGCACGGCGCCGTCCTGCGCAGCCCGCTCGCGCACGCCCGGATCGTCTCGGTCGACGCGACCGCGGCCCGTGCGCACCCGCACGTCGAGGCCGTCATCACCGGCGAAGACCTGGCCGAGCGAGGACTGGCCTGGATGCCGACGCTCGCCGCGGACGTGCAGGCCGTGCTCGCGACCGACAAGGTGCGGTTCCAGGGCCAGGAGATCGCCTTCGTCGTGGCCAGGGACCGCTACTCAGCGCGTGACGCCCTGGAGCTGATCGCGGTGGAGTACGAGCCGCTGCCCCCGGTCATCGACGCCCGGACCGCGCTGGACCCGGGCGCGGCAGTCGTCAGGGACGACCTGCCCGGCCGTACCGGTAACCACATCTTCGACTGGACCGCTGGGGACAAGTCGGCGGCCGATGCCGTATTCGAAGCCGCCGAGGTGGCGGTCGGCTGCGACATGATCTATCCCCGTTCCCATCCTGCGCCGCTGGAGACCTGCGGGATCGTCGCGGACTACAACGCCGTCAGCGGGCGCCTGACGCTATGGGCGACTACGCAGGCGCCGCATGCGCACCGGACCATGTACGCGATGGTGACCGGGCTGCCTGAGCACAAGATCCGGATCGTGTCGCCGGACCTGGGCGGCGGCTTCGGCAACAAGGTGCCCGTCTATCCGGGCTACCTGTGCGCGATCGTGGCGTCGATGGTCACGGGCCGGCCGGTCAAGTGGATGGAGGACAGGTCGGAGAACCTGATGTCGACCACGTTCGCCCGCGACTACCACATGCACGGCGAGATCGCGGCGACGAGGGACGGCCGGATCCTGGGGCTGCGGGCGCGGGTGCTCGCCGATCACGGCGCCTTCAACGCCACGGCGGTGCCGACGAAATACCCGGCCGGGTTCTTCCACATCTTCACCGGCTCCTACGACCTGCAGGCAGCGTTCTGCGAGGTGACCGGGGTCTACACCAACAAGGCGCCGGGTGGCGTTGCGTACTCGTGCTCGTTCCGCATCACCGAGGCTGTGTACCTGGTCGAGCGGCTGGTGGACATCCTGGCCAGGAAGCTAGACATGGACCCGGCGGAGCTGCGCAGGCGCAACCTGCTGCGGCCCGAGCAGTTCCCGTATACGTGCGCGACCGGCTGGCAGTACGACTCGGGGGATTACCCGCGGGCGCTCGCACTGGCCATGGATATCGCTGGATACGACGAGCTGCGCCGGGAGCAGGCCGAGCGGCGGGCGCGCGGCGAGTACATGGGGATCGGGCTGTCGTTCTTCACCGAAGGCGTGGGCGCGGGGCCGCGTGAGCACATGGACATCCTCGGCCTTGGCATGGCCGACGGCGCCGACCTGCGGGTGCACCCGACCGGCAAGGCGGTGCTCGGGATCTCGGTGCAGACCCAGGGCCAGGGACATGAGACCACGTTCGCCC
>CAVSRT010000002.1:0-380345 GCA_963730435.1 uncultured Actinomycetota bacterium
AGCTCTGATGTCTGCTTAGCGTGTGCTTCCATGTCGACGTTGAAAACGTCGCCGTATGCATCGCGGATACCTTGCGCCAGCCCGGCCTTCGCGATCGCTGGATCCTTGTAGCTGCGGTACCGGTCAGTCGGCGCCAACCCGTCATTCAGGAACCCGAGCGCCTTGAGAACGGCGATCATCGGCCGGTCGGAGGAACTGCTGAAGCCTAGCTGTTTCAAAAATTCAAAGCTAAAGCGCTCAGGCACGCCTGCTCGCTGCATGGCGGCCAGGATGGCCGCAGTGTTCTTCGTCGTGGTGAGATACGCGCTCGGAACTGGCATGACGAAAGGTTAATGCCTGCGGCAACGCCTTTGCCGTAAGCGATGTGGTTGCGAGTCTGAGTGGGCCGTACTTACCGCTCATCGGCATTCATGTGCGCGAGTCGGCGCGCGGCTCAGCGTGGGTGTCGATCCGATCCCATTTTTGTCAACGGCGGTGCGCCTTGCGGTCATTGCCTGCCGGCGACGACCTGAGACTGGGCTGCAGGTCGGGCAGGTCCAGGTCGGGGGCGCGGGGGCAGAGCACGTCAGCCGCACCCCGATCTCTGACCCCTTGATTGTGGTCAAGAGGTCAGACCGGGGCAGATTGGCTCCGCGGGTTCCAGCGACGGTCGCAACACTCGAAGGTTTCGGGGGTTGCGATGGTTCAGGGTCATCGGGGTAGGCCGCCGCTGGCGGCGAAGCGTGAGCAGTTCGGGCGGCTGATCGCGCGGGGTATCGGTAACGCGGAGGCGTGCCGGATCGTGGGCGTGCATCCGAAGACCGGGAAACGGTGGCGGCGCGGTCGTGTCATGACCAGCAGCAGCGGCGCGCGGCTGCACTATGCAGCGGTGATCGACACGCGCAGGCAGGTCATCTCGCAGCGGTACCTGTCCGAGGATGACCGGGTTGCCATCGCGGACCTGCGGGGTGCCGGGTTCGGGGTCCGGGCCATCGCGGCGCGGCTGGGCCGCAGCCCGTCGACGGTCAGCCGGGAGCTGCGCCGCAACCGGGACCCCCGGAGCCTGGCCTACCGGCCGTTCGCCGCGCAGACGATGGCGGCCCGGCGGCGGGCCCGGCCCGGCCGCGGCAAGCTGTTACGCGATCGGGAGCTGCGCGAGTACGTGGCGGGCCGGCTGTCGGCGCGGTGGAGCCCGGAGCAGGTCAGCCAGGCGCTGCGCGGCGAGTTCCCCGGTGACCGTGTCCGGCATCTGGCGCACGAGACGATCTACCAGGCGGTCTACCGGCCAGAGCTGGGCGGGTTGTGCCGGGACCTGCCGCGGGTGCTGCGCACCGGGCGGCGGCACCGCAAGCCGCACCGCCGTGCTGATGCCCGCCGGACCGGGGCGCTGACAGGCATGATCAGCATCAGCCAGCGGCCGGCCGAGGCCGCCGGCCGGTCGGTGGCGGGTCACTGGGAATCTCAATGCTTTTGTCAAGCGACCGCAGTCAGTGCCGGCCGGAGTGATTCCTGGTAGACAGTGCGGTCGCGGAGCATGGCCCACAGCGTGCTGATGCGCCGTCTGGCCAGGGCGATGAGGGCTTGCTTGTGGGACTTGCCCTCGGCCCGTTTGCGTTCGTAGAACGCTCGCGACGCCGGGCTGTTCTTCAGGCTCGAGAGTGCGGCGAGGTAGCAGGTCCTCATCAGCCGCCGGTTGAAACGACGAGGTCGGTGGTGATTGCCGCTGATCCGGCCGGAGTCGCGTGGTGCGGGGTGAGGCCGGCGAGGCTGGCGAGCCTGTCGACGGTCTCGAATGACCGCAGGTCCCCGCCAGTGTTGGCGATGAACGTCGCCGCCAGCACGGCACCGAAGCCGGGCATGCTGAGCAGAATCGGGGCGTCGGGGTGCTGGTCGAACCGCTCGCAGATCTGGGTATCGAGCTGTGCGATCGCGGCGTCGATGGCGGTGATCTGCGCGGCTAGCTGAGCGACGAGCTGCGAGCCCACCACCTGGGTGCGCAGCACGGTGTGCTGAGCGCTGGCGGCAGCCAGCGCCTTGGACGCGACCGTCGCGCTGCCGCGGCAGCTGCGCTTCTTCAGCCAGGCCGCCAGCCTCGTGGCACCGATCTGCCGGATCGCCTCCGGGGTCTGGTACCGGACAGCAGGATCAGCGGGGCCTTCTTGGAGTAGTCGAACGCTGCCTCCAGAGCCGGGAAATACTCCAGCAGCGTGGCTCGCAGCCGGTTGATCGCCCGGACCCGGTCGTAGACCAGATCGGTCCGCCTGGCGGTGAGCAGCCGCAGGTCGGTGCTGATCTGGTCCCCGCTGCGCACCGGCTGCAGGTCAGTGCGCATCCGGGCCTGATCGGCGATGATCCGGGCATCCTTCGCATCGGTCTTCCCATCACCGCGGTAGGTGGCCGCAGCGTGGTGCACGATACGCCCGGGGATGTAGAGAACCTGCTGACCACGGCCAGCCAGCAGCGCGATAAGCAGCGCCGCACCGCCGGCGTTCAGGTCGGTAGCCCACACCACCGGATCCCCGCTGGCCAGGGCCAGCACCGCCGCCATGAGCTCAACCAGCGCGGACTCATCGTTGACGACCCGCCGCGACAACAGCATCCTGCCGGCCGCGTCGATGACGACACAGTGATGCGCCCGCTTGCCCGAATCGATACCTGCCCAGACTGCCGTCATCAGCCATCCTCACATCGAGATCACCAAGAGACGTCTCCTCGAGTTGGCAGCCACGCCGGCACGTCCTTACCCAACGATCCGTTCGCGCGAGTCTCAATGAGCGGTCCAGCCGCCAGCAGGGCAGAGGGCGGCCATTCCCAGAGAGCCGTCACCGGCACCGCCGACGCGACAAGGAGACTTAAGCCATACCGCTGCCCCAAGGAGAGCGATCAGAACCCTACGACCGGGCCCCGACCACCAGCTCTGAACCGTAAGGAAGGCGACCTGATCATGGGCCACGACAACAAGTCTGCGATCGGCACCCTGGTCGACCGCACGAGCAGGTTCACCATCCTGCTCCACCTGCCCGGCCCTCGGCATACCACCGAGACAGTCACGGACTCCCCTGATCTCAGCCCTGGAACCGCTGCCCGCGCAGCTGCGCCGCTCGCTGACCTGGGACCAGGGCAAAGAGATGGCCCTGCACGCCCATGTCACCCGCGCCCTCGGTATGCCGGTGTTCTTCTGCGACCCGCACGCGCCATGGCAGCGCCCGACAAACGAAAATACGAATGGGCTGCTCCGCCAGTACTTCCCCAAGGGCACCGACCTGACAGTGCACGCCCCGCACCAACTGGCCGCCGTCGCCGCCGAGCTCAACGACCGGCCGCGCAAGACGCTCGGCTGGCAAACCCCGGCATCCCGCCTAGCCGCGGCACTAAACGGTTAGCATCCACCAGCATCAGTCACTGCGTTGCGACGATCGCTGGAATCCGCCCTCCCCGTTGGCTCCCTGAAGCCTTTCGAAGCGCTCGCAAACCCCCTACCAGTCGGGACGGCGGGATTCGAACCCGCGACCCCTTGACCCCCAGTCAAGTGCGCTACCAAGCTGCGCTACGTCCCGGCACTGCCACCCGCCTGGTCAGCGGCGGGCTCAACTACCTTAGCGCAGAACGGGCAAGGGCCAGCGCGTCGATCCTGCTCCCGCATCGGGTCGGCGTTGGGCGTGAGATGCGACATCGCTGCCCTATGAGGGGCGGCACTTGCAATGTGACGCCCAACGAGCATCCGCGAGATCCCAAGCGTTGCTCCCAGCCCCAGCACGAGCCCGCACCGCTGTTAGTCTTCGGCGCGGTGCCACGCGCCAGGCCCCGCAGCCTGCTACGAGGCGCCAGCTGGCCTGGGCCGCAGAGCACGACAGGGAGCACGCACGCTTATGGACGACCGCCTGGCCAGCCTGATCCCGCAGCCGGTGTCGGTCGACCCGAGGCCCGGCGTCCTGACGCTGGCCGCGCAGCCTGTCGTCCAGGCGGCGGGCAGCGACGGGGCCGGACCAGCGGCAACCGCAGCCGCAGCCGCGACGGTCCGCCATCTCCTGGGCCGCCTGCCCTGGCCGGCGCCGGCGCCAGCGCGGCCTAGCAGCCGCAGCGGCAGCGCCGCAAGCCCACGCCGCGACCTGCGCCGTCAGCATCGACGCCAGCCTCGGTCCGGAGGCCTACCGCCTCCAGATCGAGCCGGACGGGATCACGATCCAGGCCGGCGACGCACCCGGAGCCGGCTACGCGGCGCAGACGATCCGCCAGCTGCTGCCCGACGATGCCTGGCGTGCCGCCCCGCTGCCAGGCGCACCAGCCTGGGACCTCCCGTGCGCCGATCATCAGCGACAAGCCTGCCCTGCGGTGGCGAGGCGCGCACATAGACGTCGCAAGGCATTTCGCGACCAAGCGCGAGCTGCTGGCCCTCATCGATGCCCTCGCGGCCCTCAAGCTGAACAGGCTGCACCTCCACCTCACCGACGACCAGGGCTGGCGGATTGAGAGCCGCCTCCACCCGCGCCTGCACGAAGTCGGCGCCAGCCGCAGCCGGACGAGGATCAGCCTTAACGAGGAAGAGCCCAAGGTCTACGAGGACATCCCGCACGGCGGCTACTACTCGCTCAAGGACCTGGCCGAGATCGCCAGCTACGCAGGCCAGCGGGGCATGGCCCTGGTGCCCGAGATCGACCTGCCCGGCCACTGCGCCGCGCTCCTGGCCGCGATGCCCGAGCTCGGCTCCGGCCCGCTGCCGGACGGCGGCTACGAGGTCAGCCCTGACTGGGGCATCTTCCCGTACCTGCTGGCGCCGCTCCCTGCGTCGATGGACCTGCTCCGCGACATCTTCGGCGAGCTGCTCGGCGCGATCGGCGCGAGCTTCGTCCACATTGGCGGCGACGAGTGCGTGCTTGACCGGTGGCGCGCCGATCCGCGCATCGAGGCGGCCCGGCGCGACCGCGGCCTGGCCACGGCCGCGGATCAGCACGCCACGTTCCTGCGAGACGTCGCCGATATGCTCGCGGACGATTTTGCTGCCAGGGCAGTGGTCTGGGACGAGGGTTTTAGCAGTTCCGGCGGCCGCACCGGGATGCTGCGACCGGACACGGTCGTCATGGCGTGGCGCGGCATGCAGATCGCGCGGCAGGCGGCCACCGCCGGACACGAGGTCGTGGCGGCGCCGGTCTTGCCCACCTACTTCGATTATTACCAGGAACGGGGTAACACCGAGCCGGTCGCCATTGGGGGGCCGGTGACGCTTTCGGATGTGGCGGCGTTCACGCCGGTCCCGGCGGACTGGCCGCCGGAAGTGCGCGAGCGGATGATGGGCGCCCAGTTCCAGGTCTGGACCGAGTACATCAGGGACGGCCGCGCACTGGAGTACATGATCTTCCCGCGCGCCTGCGCGCTGGCCGATGTCGCCTGGTCGGGCGGGCCAGTCCCGCTGGCTGGCGGAGGACCAAGCCGGCCACCGCTGAGCGACCGGATCGACGCGCATCTGCGCAGGCTGGACGCCGTCCGGCCTGGAGTACAGACCGCTGCTCGGGCCGCTGCCGTGGCAGCAGGGCGGCACCGGGCCGCGGCGTCACCGGCCTGGTTACCGCATCGATGAAGTGGCCGTTCACCTCGATCAACTGGCGGCCGGGGACGGCCCGTAGCGGCCGTTGTCGCGGAGCCGCGAGAGTCGGAGTTGACCCGGCGGTACCTGCGTGCCTAACTTAAGACCGACCGGCCGGTATGATACTGGGCGGAGACGAGTTACCCCGGAGTGTGCGGCATGGCGGTGCGGTCAAAAGAGTCCACCGGGCGGGGTGCTGGCAAGGCTCCCCGGCCGCCGGTGAAAGAACGGCTGCTGCACGTCGCGACCAGGCTTTTTGCCCGTCACGGCTTCGAGAGCACCTCGGTGCAGGACATCGTGGATGCGGCGGGCGTCACCAAGGGCGCGATGTACCACTACTACGGCTCCAAGGACGACCTGCTCTACGAGGTCTATCACCAGGTGCTGACCATGCAGACTTCGCACCTGGAGGAGATCGCCGCCGGACCTGGCACCCCGGAGGAGCGACTGCGGGCGGCAGCGGCAGACGTCGTCACGACGAGCCTGGACAACCTCGACGACATGATCGTCTTCTTCCGGTCCCTGCACATGCTGCCCGATGACAAGCAGACCCAGGTGCGGACCGAGCGGCGGCTCTACCACGACAAGTTCAAGGCGCTGGTCGAGGAGGGCGTGGCAGTCGGCACGTTCCGCGGTGATATCTCGTCCGACATCGTCGTGCACTACTTCCTCAGCGTCGTGAACCAGCTCGGCTCCTGGTACAAGCCGGATGGCTCGCTGTCGCCGGCGCAGGTGGGCGATCTATTCACCGAGCTGCTGATCGGCGGGCTCGCCGCTCGCTAGCGGGCTCAGCGTGCCCGGCCTTGCCGAACGCGCCCGCGCCTTGCCGAATTAGCCAGGAGGCGGATCGGCCGTGGCAGTAGCCTGGCCGACGGACTACGGGGCTTATTCTGGCTTTAGTTGGGGCACAGGCTGGCCGGGTTCATGGCACTTTGGGCGCCGCGGCACCGTTGGCCACATCGATGGGGCGGACTCCTTTCATGCAGCGGATGGCGCGGGCCGAGCAGCCTGCCCAGGCGTCCCCGCGGGTGACCGGCTGGGCTGACCGCCGGACCCTCGCCAGGGCGGCGCGCCGACTCGTGCTGTCGTGCCTGGCGCTGCTATTGGCGTGCGTGCTGGCGTTCGTCTTGCTGCTGCTGGTCACGCCATCGACCTCGAACGCCAGGGAACTGGCCAGGACGTTCGACAGGGCGCACGGTGCCTCCTATCCCGGCGTCGTCGTGCCGTTCCGGTTCGCGACGGCGCTGGAATCCACCGAGGATCACCGGTTCGCAGCCGAGCCCGGCATCGACCCGGTAGCAGTGGTGCGCGTCGCCTACGGCTATGTCTCGGGCCGGGGCGATCAGGGCGGCGCCACCCTCTATCAGCAGCTAGCCAAGATGCTGTACACGCCGGGCCGGACGGGTACGACGGCCGAGGCCGAGCAGATAGCGCTGGCGGTGAAGCTGAAGTACGGCTATAGCGGCCCGGAGATTCTGAGGCTGTACGCCGACGTCGCGTATTTCGGCCATGGCTTCTACGGGCTCCAGAACGCGAGCTGCGGCTACTTCGGCGTCCGGCCAGATCAGATGTCGTGGCCGCAGTCAGCGATGCTGGCTGGGCTCGTGCAGGCGCCGACCAGGGATGATCCGATCGACAACCCGTCCGCTGGCCTGGCCCGTGAGCGGCATGTCCTCAGCCGTCTGGTGGCCGTCGGGGCCATCAGCCAGGAGGCCGCAAACGCCTACCTGGCCATCCCGCTGAGCACCTTGCTCAGCCACGCTGGTGATTGCCGGGGCTAGCTGCCGGTGCGCCGGTGGGCGCCAGGAGCCCTGGGGCCCGAGTGCTGCTGGGCGGCCGGGCGGTGGCCAGCCGAGTGGTGGCTTGCCGGCTGGTGGCTCGCCGACTGGCGATCGGCCGAGCGGCTGGTCGCTTCGTGGCCGGCCGGGTGGTGGGTGACGGGCGCCGCGCCCACCATGGCGGCAAGATCCTGGGCGACGTCCTCAGCAGGCTCGCCAGGCGCCAGGATGTCCTCGTCCGGGGCGACCCACACCCACTTGCGATAGGACCAGAATCGGAAGAGCGTGCCGAGGCCGGTGCCGACGACGAGCGCGACGTTGTACCAGATCTTGCTCTTGCCGAGGCCGGCGAGATCTGTCAGGCCGATGCAGCCGTAGTAAATGAGCAGGCCGATCCCGTTCAGCACGAAGAAGACGATCGAGTCTCGGGTCGTGCCCTGGCCCTCGCGGTGCTTGAAGGTCCAGTACCGGTTGCCCAGGAAGGTAAAGACAGTTGCCAGGATCGTGGCGATCGTGATGGCTTTGTACCGGCCGATGGGGTTCAGCGCGTTCGCCACGGCGAAGGTGATGACCGTGCCGACAGCCCCGATGACCAGGAACTTAGAACCCTCATGGATCAGGTGGCGGAACCGCTCGTACAGTCCGCGAACGCTGCTCACCTCTGGATCCTGCCTCCTGCTCATGCGCGCCTCAGTGTGACCTTGTGAGAGTACCGCCCCGCCGGTTATGGCGTGCCCATCTGGGCAGGCAAATCACCCTCTCCAGCCCAGATATTCGTTCGGAACTGACAGACCCTCCGGGTAGTGTCGCCGTCGTGCCTGAACCCGAGATCCTCATTCGCGCTCATGGCCTCACGAAGCGATTTGGCGAGTTCACCGCCGTCGACGGGATTGATTTCGAGCTCAGGCGCGGTGAGGCGTTCGGCTTCCTCGGTCCGAACGGGGCGGGCAAATCCTCGACCATGCGCATGATCGGGTGCGTTTCACCGCCTAGTGGCGGCGAGCTGTCCGTCTTCGGCCTGGACCCGGTGAGGGACGGTCCCGCGATCCGCGTCCAGGCTGGGGGTCGTGCCGCAGGAGGACACCCTGGACGTCGAGCTGACCGTCCGGGAGAATCTCCTGATCTACGGCCGCTACTTCGGCTTGCCGCGTGCAGTCATCGCCGAGCGCACCGCGCAGCTTCTGGACTTTGTCCAGCTGGCCGAGCGGGCCGGTGATCAGGTCGAGCCACTGTCGGGTGGCATGAAGCGCCGCCTGACTATTGCCAGGTCGCTGATTAATGAGCCTGAGGTCCTGATCCTGGACGAGCCTACGACTGGGCTTGACCCGCAGGCCAGGCACGTCGTATGGGACCGGCTCTTCCGGCTCAAGCAGCAGGGCGTGACGCTGATCCTCACCACCCACTACATGGACGAGGCCGAGCAGCTCTGCGACCGGCTGGTGGTCATGGATGGCGGCAAGATCGCGGCCGAGGGATCGCCGCGGACTCTCATTGAGACGTACTCGACCCGCGAGGTGCTGGAGCTGCGATTCCACGTCTCCGAGCACGAGCAGGCCGCGGGCAAGCTGGCCCACATCCCGGCTGAGCGCGTCGAGGTACTGGCCGACCGGATCCTGCTCTATGTCGACAATGGGGACACCGCGCTGGCGGCGGTGCGGCACAGCGGCCTGGAGCCCCTAACGTCGCTGGTCCGCCGCAGCACGCTCGAGGACGTGTTCCTGCGCCTGACGGGCCGGCGGCTGGAGGACGGATGACCGCGCCCGCCCTGCCCGCGCGCTCGGGGTTGCCAGGCGGCGGGGTCGCCGGCTCCTGGGGCCTTGCGGTCAGGGCCTTCCGGTTCTGGCTCGTCAACTACCGGCGCACCTGGCGCGGGTCGATCTACTCCAGCGTTCTCGGCCCTGTCCTGTACCTGGGCGCGATGGGCCTGGCTCTCGGTCGGCTAGTGAACCAGCACAGCCCGGCCAGCCTAGGCGGCGTGAGCTACCTTGCCTTCCTGGCGCCCGGCCTGATGGCAGCCAGCGCCATGCAGACCGCCGTGGGGGAGTCGCTGTACCCCGTCTACACGGCCGTGAAGTGGCAGAAGACCTACCAGGCCGCGGCGGCGACACCGCTGCGACCTGGCGACCTCTACCGGGGGCACGTGCTGTTCACGGTCATGCGGCTGACCATGAACATGACGATCTTCCTCGGCATCATGGCCGCGTTCGGGGCTATCAGGTCGCCGTGGGCCGTAGCCAGCCTGCCAGTAGCAGTGCTCACCGGCCTGGCCTTCGCGACGCCGCTTGACGCGTTCGCGGTGACGCAGGAAAAGAACGATCAGGCCTTCAACGTGATCTTCAGGTTCGGAATGATCCCGCTGTTCCTCTTCAGCGGCACGTTCTTCCCGATCACGCAGCTGCCAGCCTGGATCCGGCCGGTCGCGTACGCGACCCCGCTGTGGCACGGGGTCGCGCTGTGCCGGGCTCTGAGCCTCGGCACCGCCGATCTGACCGGCGCCCTCGGCCATGTCGGCTACCTGGCGGCGATCGTCATGCTCGGCTTCGCGGCCGGTCAGCGTACCTACCGGCGGCGCCTCTATGTCTGAGCAGTCACTGCGCCAGCTGCCGCTGCGCATCCTGCCGGCCTCGATGCTGCTCGCCCGTCGCGGCACACTGGGCGGCCGGGGCAGCGCGCATCTGATCGAGCGGCACGCCCGCGTGTACCGGCGGACCTGGCTGGTCCTGGCCTCTGGCTTCTTCGAGCCGTTGTTCTACCTGCTGTCGATCGGGGTTGGCATCGGCGAGCTTGTGGGCGGCAATGTCCTATTCGACGGCCACGCCGTCGGCTACACCAGCTTCGTGGCGCCCGCGCTGCTCGCCACATCGGCTATGAACGGCGCGATCTTCGACTCGACCTTCAACATCTTCTTCCGGCTCAAATACGCCAAGCTGTACGACGCGGCACTAGCCACGCCCATGCGAGCCGGGGACGTCGCGCTGGGTGAGATTGGCTGGGCGCTGATCCGCGGCGGCCTGTACGCCTGCGCCTTCATGGTCATCATGCTGGCGCTCGGCCTGGTGCACTCCGTGTGGGCTGTGCTCGCGATCCCGGTCGCCCTGCTGATCGGGTTCGCATTCGCCGGGGCCGGGATGGCGGCGACCACCTTCATCCGAAGCTGGCAGGACTTCGAGTACGTCACGCTCGCCACGCTGCCCATGTTCCTGTTCTCCACGACCTTCTACCCGATCAGCGTCTACCCGCGGCCGATCCAGCTGATCGTGGACTGCACGCCGCTGTACCAGGGGATCGCGGTGCTCCGCAGCCTGACCCTCGGCTACGTCGGGCCCGGCCTCCTCTGGCACGTGCTGTACCTCGCCGTCATGGGAGCCGGCGGGCTCGCGCTCGCGGGCAGCCGGATCGGGCGCCTGCTGCTGCGCTAGCGACCGCCGTCGTCGTCGCGGGGCGCGGCTAACTCAGCGCGGTACCTGCCTGGCCAGGCGCTCGAGCCGGTCGTGCAACTGCGCCACGTAGCTCTCATGCTCGGGTTTCATCAGGACGCTGCGCAAGATCCTGGCACTGACCTCGTCGGCTCCGATGCCTGGATGCCTGCGGCCGAGTGCATCGGCGGTGACGCGCAGGGTGCTCACGAAGACCGGCTCGCCGGGATCGGCCATCCCGGCCTGAAGCATGCGCGCCGAGTCGGCATCGATCGCGGACATGGTGGCGGCCGCCGGGAAGTAGCAGACGATGTCCAGCTCCGGGGGCTGGTACAGCTCCAGGCTGTCCGACGCTGCGACGCGGCTCGCCAGGTCCAGCGCGGCGCGCCGGCCCGCGGCGAGCACCAGGCCGAGTCCGTCAGGCGTCGGCGGCAGCAGCCGCAACGTCAGCCAGAGCGCGGCTGCGGCGGCCCCGGCCCTTGAGCACTCCAGGCTGATCTCGCCGAGGTGCAGGTCGCCGGACGTGAAATAGGTGTACGGCGAGTCGTGCAGGTAGAACCTGCCCACGTCCGGATCGGCGAACAAGACGGCGCCACACCCATACGGCTGCAAGCCATGCTTGTGCGGATCGACGACGACCGAGTCGCAGGCGGCTATGGCCCGCCACGGCGCCGGGTCAAGCCCCGCAGCACCGTCCTGGCCGGCCAGCAGCGCGAAGAATCCCCCGTAGGCGGCGTCGACGTGCACCCGGACGCCGTGCCGCCGGGCGAGCGTGACGATGTCGTGTACGGGATCCACCGCCCCGAGGCCAGTCGTGCCTGCCGTCGCCACGACGGTGCCGATATTGCCCTGGGAGAGCAGCGCGTCGAGTTCGGCGAGATCGATCCGGCCAGCCGCGTCCACGCCGACGGAAGTACCGGGAAGGCGCAGGACGCCGCACATGCGGCCGTGGGTGTAGTGCGCGTCGGCGCTATAGGCGACGCCCTTGTCCGGGTGCAGTTCCCGCGCGACGTAGAGCGCCTCGAGGTTCGCGATGGTGCCGCTGGTGGTCAGGTGCCCGAGGTGCGAGGAGAAGCCGAACATGCCGGCGAGCTGGCTGACAACCTCCTTTTCCATCGCCGCCGTAGCTGGCCCGCCATCGAGCGCGTGATTGTTGGGGTTGATGAGCATCGCGGCGACGTAGCCGGCGACCGCCGCCGGGTGCGGCGGCTTCAGCATCTGCCCGGCATAGGTCGGGTGGAAGAACGGATAGTTGTCGGTCAGCCGGCGGGCGAGTTCGCCGAAGGCGGCGCCGAACTGTTCGTCCGTTACCTGCACGGACGGGTGCACGTCGTAGGCGCCGAAGGCTCGCTCCCAGTCCGCGATCGCGCTCGCTGCCTTGCCGAGCCACTGATCCAGATGCATGCGCGCGCCCCTTCTTTGCCCGTGTGGCGACGCTATCGCGACCGGCCAACAGACCCGGCAACACCTGCGGACTGCGGTCATTCCGGGCAGTCAGCGGGGCCGGGTTGTCGCTGTAGTCCTCGGCCAGATAGACAATCATTCGTGAAAATTGGCGTCGTATTTCCGCAGACCGAGATCGGCCCCGACCGCGGCGCTGTCCGCGCGTACGCAGAGCGGGTCGAGGAGCTTGGCTTCACGCATGTCCTGGCCTATGACCACGTGCTGGGCGCCGATCCGGCTGTCCACCAGCCGTGGACCGGTCCCTACGACATCGACACGACGTTCCACGAGCCGCTCGTCATGTTCGGCTATCTGGCCGCGCTGACGTCGCTGGAGCTAGTGACCGGCATCATCATCCTGCCGCAGCGGCAGACCGCGCTGGTCGCTAAGCAGGCCGCCGAGGTGGACCTGCTGACGAACGGCAACTTCCGGCTCGGGATCGGCCTCGGCTGGAACCAGGTCGAGTACGAGGCTCTCGGCAAGAACTTCGCCGACCGTGGCAAGCGGATGACCGAGCAAGTCGGCCTGCTCCGGCGGCTGTGGACGGAGCGGTCGGTCACGTTCGCCGGCGAGCACGAGACGGTGACCGGCGCCGGCCTCGCGCCGCCGCCCGTCCAACGGCCGATCCCGCTCTGGTTCGGCGGCCAGTCCCGACCGGCCTATATCCGAATCGGCAGGCTGGCCGACGGCTGGTTCCCCCAGGTGCCGCCGAACTCCAGGCTTGACGAAGCACGGGCGGTCGTCGACCAGGCCGCCCGCGACGCAGGCCGCGATCCAGCGCAGATCGGCATGGAAGGCCGGGTCAGCTGGACCGAGGAGGGCGCGGAGAAGCTGGTCGACCACGTCGGGCGGTGGCGCGCTGCCGGGGCCTCGCACCTGTCCGTCAACACGATGGGGGCCGGGCTCGGCGCGGTCGATGGCCATCTGGCCGCCCTGACGGCCGCAGCGGACGCCCTCGGTCTCGCGCGACGCGCGCTGAGGACTCAGGATCGACGGCTGCGCGGGTGCCTGGCGGCGCGCCGCGAAGTAGCGCCGCGGATTGTCCACCAGCATGGTGTGCACCTGCTCGTCGGTGACGCCTCGCGCACGCAGCGCCGGCAGAACGTCATCGAACAGGTGCTCAAAGTGCCAGGCCGGCGCGAACAGCGGGATCACCTCCGGCGGGAACCAGTCGATGTAACAGGATGCGTCGTGCGAGAGCACCATGCTGGCCGCGTATCCCCGCTCGCACATCGCGGCGACGGTGGCGACGCGATCCTCAAACGAGGTGATGACATCCAGGCCGAACCGGTCCATGCCGAGCAGGCAGCCGGCGTCGGCCAGCTCGGACAGGTAGTCCAGGTCGGTCGAGTCGCCGCTGTGGCCGAGCACGACCCGGGATAGCTCGACCCCCTCCTCACGCAGCACCCGCACCACGTCCCGGCCGTTGCCCGAGTGCGGATGGGTGTGCACCGTGATCGGCGCGCCGGTCTCGGCGTGCGCCCGGCAGACGGCCCGCAGCACCCGCTCCACGCCGGGCGTCATGCCCTGGTCGTCGATGGCGCACTTCAGGAACGCCGCCTTGACGCCGGTGCCGGCGATCCCGTCGGTGATGTCCCCGATGAACAGCTGCGTCATCGGGTCGAGGCCGCCCTCGCGGGGGCCGCGGAACTTGAAGTACAGCGGCACCTCGTTATAGGTGTACAGGCCTGTCGCGACGATGATGTTCAGCTCAGTGCCGTCGGCGACCCGCCGGATGCGGCCGATATCACGGCCAAGGCCGAGGACGGTGGGGTCGACGATGGTCTGGCAGCCACGTGCCGCCAGCGCAGTGAGCTTCGTGATCGCGTCGTCGACGCGGTCGTCCTCGTCCCAGCCGGCCGGGTAGTTCTGCCGGACTTCCTCGTTGAGGATGAAGACGTGCTCGTGCATGAGTGTGAGGCCGAGCACATCGGCATCGACAGGGCCTCGTACGGTCTCGACCTGTGCCATGGCAGCACCGTAGCGTGGGTGCGTACCGACCGGTAGGTAGCATTGTCCGGACTCGTCAGGACCGCAGGAGGCAGCAGATGGACTTCGCATACGATGCGCGCACTGAGGAACTCCGCGGCCAGCTTCAGGGCTTCATCGACGAGCACATCCTCCCGGCTGAGAAGGTCTTCGAAGAGCAAGCGGCCAAGCTGGCCAGCGAAGGCCGGGGCTGGGAGCGGCCGCCGGTGATGGACGATCTGAAGGCCAAGGCCAAGCACCGCGGCCTGTGGAACCTGTTCCTGGCTCACCATCCGGAAGGCGCCGGGCTGACCAACCTCCAGTACGCCCCGCTGGCCGAGCTGAGCGGCCGGTCCTTCCTCACGCCCGAGGCGCTGAACTGCGCGGCCCCCGACACGGGCAACATGGAGGTCCTGGCCGAGTTCGGTACTAAGGAGCAGCAGGATCGCTGGCTCCGGCCGCTCCTAGACGGCGACATCCGGTCGGCCTTCTGCATGACCGAGCCAGACGTTGCCTCCTCCGACGCTACGAACATCTCGACCAGCATCGTGCGGGACGGCGACGTCTACGTGATCAACGGCCGGAAGTGGTGGTCATCCGGGGCGATGGACCCGCGCTGCCAGATCCTCATCGTGATGGGCAAGAGCAATCCCGACGCAGACCGGCACCGCCAGCAGTCACAGATCCTGGTTCCCCGGGACACGCCGGGCGTTGACATTCAGCGCGGCATGCACGTCTTCGGATACACCGACGGCACGCACGGCGGCCACGCCGAGGTCGTATTCACCGACGTCCGGGTGCCGGCCGGCAACGTCATCTCGGGCGAGGGTGAGGGCTTCGCGATCGCGCAGGCCAGGCTCGGGCCGGGCCGGATCCACCACTGCATGCGCCAGATCGGCGCGGCCGAGCGGGCCCTGGAGCTGATGTGCCGCCGCGTCACCGAGCGGGTCGCCTGGGGCAAGCCGCTCGCCGAGCAAGGCGTCATCCAGGACTGGATCGCCGAGTCCCGAGTCCGGATCGAGGCGGCGAGGCTGCTCGTGCTCAAAACCGCCTGGCTGATGGACACGGTCGGCAACAAGGGCGCGCATACAGAGATCCAGTCGATCAAGATCCTGGTGCCGCAGATGACCGAGTGGATCATGGACAAGGCAATTCAGTCCCACGGCGCCGGGGGAGTCAGCCAGGACTTCCCGCTCGCTGCGCTGTGGGCGCACGCCCGGACGCTGCGGCTCGCAGACGGCCCGGACGAGGTGCATAAGCGCTCGCTCGCCTTCCGTGAGCTGAAGAAGTACCGCTAGACCTGTCGCGACAGCGCTACCACAAGAAGCGTGACCCAGCACAAGATCAGCCTGATCTGAGCAAGATCAGCCCGGCAATGCAGGAGGACTACATGTCAGAGGCGTCCCAGCGAGTAGCCGTCGTCACCGGCGGCGCTCGCGGTATCGGCGCGGGCACGGCCAAGCGCCTGGCTTCCGACGGGCTGGCCGTCGCGGTGCTCGACCTGAAGGAGGGCGATTGCGGGGCGACGGTGGACGCAATCACCTCAGCCGGCGGCAAGGCTCTCGCGGTAGGCGCCGACGTCAGTGACGCCGACCAGGTGCAGGCCGCCGTCGACAAGGTCGCCGCCGAGCTCGGACCGCCCGGCTGTCCTGATCAACAACGCCGGCGTGATCCGGGACAACATGCTGTTCAAGATGACGGTCGACGACTGGGACACGGTGCTCAACGTCCACCTGCGGGGCTCGTTCCTGATGAGCAAGGCGTGCCAGAAGCACATGGTGGACCAGCGGTTCGGCCGGATCGTCAACCTGTCGTCCAGCTCGGCGCTCGGCAACCGCGGTCAGGTGAACTACTCCGCCGCCAAGGCCGGCCTCCAGGGCTTCACCAAGACCCTCGCCATCGAGCTCGGCCAATTCGGCATCACGGCCAACGCGGTCGCGCCGGGCTTCATCGCCACCGACATGACCGCGGCCACCGCGGCCCGGATCGGGATCGGCTTCGAGGACTTCCAGAAGGCAGCGGCCGCCGGCATCCCGGTCCGCCGGGTCGGCACGCCTGACGACGTCGCGCACGTGATCTCGTTCCTGGTGAGCGAGGGCGCAGGCTTCGTGTCCGGTCAGGTCATCTACGTGGCCGGCGGACCGCTGTGCTAAAGAACACAGGGCCGACCCATTCAGGGAACGGGGCCGGGACCGACGCCGCCGCCCTCAAGGCGCAAGTCGCCGAGTTCCTGACCACGCATGACCCCAAGGGCGGCGACCCGCTGGAGTTCCTGCGCGCCAGGTTCGACGCCGGCCTCGCCTGGGTGCATTACCCGGCAGGGCTAGGCGGACAAGGACTACCCCGTTCCCTTCAGTCGGTTGTTGATCGCGAGTTCGAAGCTGTCGGCGCGCCATCCAATCACCCAGAGCGCAACGGCATCGGGCTTGGCATGGCCGCGCCGACGATCCTGGCGCATGGCACGGCCGAGCAGAAGCAACGCTGGCTACGGCCGCTGTGGACGGGCGAGGAGATCTGGTGCCAGTTGTTCAGCGAGCCGGGTGCCGGGTCTGACCTGGCCGGGCTTGCCACGCGGGCGGTCCGCGACGGCGACACCTGGATCGCGAACGGGCAGAAGGTGTGGACCTCGGTCGCGCACATCGCCAGCCGCGCGCTGCTGGTCGCGCGGACGAACCCGGACGCGCCGAAGCACGAGGGCCTTACTTACTTCTCACTGGACATGACCCAGCCGGGCGTCGAGGTCAGGCCGCTGCGGCAGATCACCGGCGAGGCCGAGTTCAACGAGGTGTTCATCACCGACGCCAGAGTCCCGGATGCGGACCGGATCGGCGAGGTGGGCCAGGGCTGGACCGTGTCGATGGCCACGCTGATGAACGAGCGGGTCTCGATCGGCGGCAACGCCATGCCGCGCGAGGGCGGCATGATCGCCGCGGTCGCCCGGACCTGGCGTGACAAGCCGGAGCTGCGGACGCCCGGCCTGCACGACCGCATTCTGCGGCTGTGGGCCGACGCCGAGGTGGCCAGGATCGCTGGAGCGCGGCTGCGCCAGCAGCTTGCGGTCGGCCAGCCAGGTCCCGAGGGCTCGGCAGCCAAGCTCGTGTTCGCGCGGCTGAACCAGGACATCTCCGAGTTCGAGGCCGAGCTGGCCGGCGCTGAAGGGCTGCGCTATGACGACTGGACCATGCGCCGGCCGGAGGGGGCGAACTTCTTCGGGCGCAACCCGGTCTTCAGGTTCCTGCGGGCCAAGGGCAACTCGATCGAGGGCGGGACCTCCGAGATCCTGCGCAACATCGTCGCCGAGCGCGTGCTCGGGCTGCCTAAGGAAGCCAGGGTCGACACCGGCCCGTGGAAGGACCTGCCCCGGTGATGGGGACGACGGTGATGGGGACGACGGGTGACTGGGACGACGGTGAAAGAGGCAACTGTGACTGAGGCACCGGCTCAAGCCCGCCCCCTGGACCTGCTGTACGGCGAGACCGAGACCGAGCTGCGCAGTGCGGTACGCGAGCTGCTGGCGGACAAGGCGGCCTGGCGCGACGTACTGGCGAGGACCGAGACCGCGGAGACCTACGACACCGGGCTGTGGCGGACCCTGGCAGCGGAGGTCGGGGTCGCCGGCCTGCTCATTCCGGAGTCGCTCGGCGGCGCCGGGGCGAGCTACCGGGAGGCCGCGGTCGTCGCCGAGGAGATCGGGCGGGCCATCGCGCCGGTGCCTTTCATCGGCAGCGCGGTCGTCGCTACGACGGCTTTGCTAGCCGCAGGGGACACCGAGCTGCTCACGGCGCTGGCGTCGGGCTCACTGACTGTCGCCTTGGCGATCCCGTTCGCGACCGGGCCAGGCAAGGTGCCGGCGCCGACGGTACGGCTCGAGGGACCGCAACCCGGCGACGAGGCCGGCACCTACCGGCTCAGCGGCCAGGTGCGCGGCGTGGCCGACGCGCTGCCCGCGGATGTGCTGATCGTCCCGGCCGATGGCGTGCCGTTCGGCCTGTACGCGGTCCGGGTGCGCCATGCTGGCGTCGGCACAGCGCCGGTCGTGTCGCTGGACCAGACGCGGCAGCTGTGCGACATCACGCTCGCCGGCGCTGCGGCCAGGCGCGTGGCATCCGGCCCGGCGGCCGAGTCCGCCGTGCACGCGGCGTTGCTCGCGGGTGCAGGCGTGCTGGCGGCCGAGCAGTTCGGCCTCGCGGAGCGTGCCCTGGAGATCACCGTCGCCTACGTCAAGGAACGGCACCAGTTCGCTCGTCCGGTCGGCGGATTCCAGGCGATCAAGCACCGGCTGGCGGATCTCTGGGTCGCCGTCACCCAGGCTCGGGCGGCTGCCCGTTCTGCGGCTAACGGGCTAGTGAACCAGGCCGGGACCGAGACCGAGCTGGCAGTAGCGCTGGCCAAGGCGGCGTGCTCGGACACCGCGCTGAGGGCGGCTCAGGAGATGATCCAGCTGCACGGCGGCATCGGCTTCACCTGGGAGCACCCAGCGCACATGTTCCTGAAGCGAGCCAAGGCCGACTCGATCGGCTTCGGGACCGCCGACGCGCACCGGGCGTCGCTGGCAAGGCTGGCCAACTTGCCGGCCGCGCCGGCCTCCGCGGGGCCGTAGCCGGGTCCGATTAGCGAAGGTCATCCCTTTTGAGTTCTGGGCTGATGAAACGCATGTGTACTTGTGGTAGTTGCAGCTACCACAACTGCACTTACGTTCTGCGGACGAGCGAGCGTCGGCGTGGGCTCGGCCCGGCGTCCACTACTCCGGTGCCGGATGTGCGTTATAAGAGCAGTCTTGGTCATTTCGCGCGGTTAGCAGCGAAAATCTTGATTAGATGTCGTACCGTGGTCGTTTTCTGCGACTGCGTCGTGCCCGGCGCAGCCGCCAGGTGACAGCGGGAGACCCTTCGGGACGCAGTGATGGCAGAGACGCAGGCACAGGTCGGTCAGGAGCAGAGCGGACCGGGACCGGCCGAGACGGGAACGGGCGGAGTGGGCGGCGACCAGCAGGCGCATGTCGGTACGGCCGCGCCACAGCTCGCGCCCGCCGCCGTCGCGGCGCTCGCCACTGCGGCACCGTCGGCCGCGGCACCCTCGGTTGAGTCGGCCCCTGCTGTGGTGCCATCGGCCGCGGCGGCCCCTATCCCGACGGCCTCTGTTGCGGCGGCCCCTATCGCGGCGGCCCCTATCGCGGCGGCCCCTGTTAGCCGGCGCATATTACTGCGGCCCCTGCTGCGGCGCCGCAATCGGCTGTGCTGCCCTCACCAGTGCTGCCGCCTGCCCCGGCCGGCCGCCGGTTACCGGCGCGATCCACCACGTCGAGCTCTGGGTGCCGAACCTGGACCGGGCCATCGTCAGCTGGGGCTGGCTGCTGACCTCGCTGGGCTACCGCATGTTCCAAGACTGGCCGGGCGGCCGGAGCTGGCAGGCCGGAGACGCCTACATCGTGGTGGAGCAGTCGCCTGCGCGAACGGCGAGCCGTCACGACAGGTGCCGCCCCGGCCTGAACCACATGGCGTTCCATGTCGCCAGCAGGGCGCTGGTCGACGAGCTCACTGCCGAAGCACTGCTGCACGGCTGGAAGCTGATGTTCGCCGATGATCACCCGTTCGCCGGGGGACCCCAGCACTACGCGGCCTATCTCGAGAACTCGGATGGCTTCGAAGCAGAGCTCGTCGCCGACTGAGCCAGGGCTCTGCATTGCTGAGGCAGCATCGTCAGGAGTCTGCCTCGTCGTGCGCGCATGCCGCGTCTGTGCCGGAGGGCCCGCGGGTGTCGGTTCTTGACTGTCAGTCTTGACTCCAGGCGTCGGCGTCTGCCGGTTCTGAGTCAAGTCGGCTATAACTGTGTCCAGCGGTCGTGGCCGTGCCAGGGGACTCTGGCGTTCGCGAGCATATTCGTGGTAAAGCTAGGCTCAGCAAAGACCCCTGTGAGCTGCAAAAAGGACATCGATCGCCATTGACCAGCCCGTTTTATGCCTTTATCGTGACATTACAGGCGGCCACGTGCTACAAGGGTCGGTTCTCGGCTCACGCGCGATGCGAGCGCCGGAAGGGTTCATCATGAAGGTCCTCCACAGCCGGGTCGCCGTAGCGGTTGCCAGCTCGTCGATGCTAGTCAGCTGCTTTGGCTTGACTGCACTTGCCGCTACAACGGCAGGCACGGCAGGCGTCACCATCGCTGCGGCCGCGTCGCCACTTGCCTGCCCGCACGCGACTCTCGTTGAGGCAGGCAAGTGCGTGCCTACGTAAACCGGGCAGGCCGGCGGTGACGTGCTGGCGCTCCCGCCGCCAAGAGCGAACCGTGCGCGTCGCGGTCCCCGATGAAGGAGCGAGGCCGTTTTGAGTAGTTCCCGCCTCCTTGCAGTGCTGATTCCGCTTTCTGGCTCGCTAAGCTAACCGGGCTAGATCGGACTGAGGGTGCGGGATGCCACGTAGCGACGCGGTGCGACCGGGTGGCCGCAAGGCTGCTTCGGATTACTTGCAGCAGTTGCTGCTGAAGCCCGGGCGCTACCGTCTGGCCTGGGAGCAGTACATCTCGCGTGAACGCAGGGGCACGATCAACCAGCTGGCCGTCGCGGAGGTCATCGCGCGACACCTGTGGTCGGCACCGCGCAGTCCGGGCGACGCTGAGATCACGCCGCATCAGCTCAAGGACACGGTCTCGCGCGCGCTTACAGGCCGGCTGCTCAGTCGCTCGGCGCTGTCGCTATTCGTCGATGCCTTCGGATTCTCCGAGCACGAGGCCGCCCGCCTGTGGCGGCTCTGGAATGGCTCGGTAGCCATCAGCGTGATGTCAGGTAGCCACGCAGTGCCCCTTGGCTCGGAGCAGGACGTCGACCGCGTGATCGGCCCCCGGCAACACCAGACGTTGTCCTTGCACGATCATGTCTACGTCGGGGCGGACGGTCGCATCGAGCGCGCGCGCACGCTGCAAGTGATCGAGGCGAACGCACAGGGTGTGGACCGCATCCCGTTCATCTGCGACACCAACGTGCTGACGCTCGAAGTTGGCCAGGGTGGTAAGGAACTGACGGGCGACGTGCGGAGCATCGGGGACGAGCTGTTCTCCACGGAGATCCTGCTGGCGCGGACTCTCGATGTCGGTGAGACGATCACGCTCGAGTACTGGATCACCTACCGCTACCCGGGGGACGACGCCGATCCGTCCGAGCGTGAGTTCCGCCGCGCGGTCATGCGGAAGGTGGACAACTTTGACATGCGAGTGCAGTTCCATTCGGGCATGCTGCCCACGCACGTGTGGTGGGCGCGATGGGATGGGATCGAGGGCCGGGTAATCGAGCGGGAAGCCGTGACGCTCGACAACGAGCACTCGGTTCACCGCTATTTGCGCTCGCTGGAAAAGACCGTTGCGGGGTTCTACTGGCAGTGGACGGACAGCACCGGCGCTCCGAGTCGATAAGGGACCCGGACTGCCATGACGGGTTTGCGGCATTTACGATGGCCAGGCCAAGGACGCGAGGACTCGTAGAAAGAGCACGTCCGTGAGCGATGCGGCGCAGATCGCTGGTCAGCGCGCGGCGGCCGAGTACCTACGGCAGCTGCTCCTCAAGCCTGGGCAGTACCGCGAGGCCTGGCAGCGCCGCGTAGCCAAGCCGCGGGACGACGTCATCAATCAGATGGCCGTGGCCGAGGTCATTGTCGATCATCTGCGGTCAGTGCCAGGCCGGCCCGGCGACACGGCGATGATGCCCTATCAGCTGCGTGACACGGTGTCCGGCGCCCTGTCAGGTCGCCAGCTGAGCATGCAGACGCTGGATCTCCTCATCGACTCGTTTGGGTTCTCCGAGCATGACGCCGGGCGCCTGCGCAGGCTGTGGGCGGGTTCGGCGACCATCAGCGTGATGTCGGGTACGCACGCCGTTCCGGTCCGTGCCGAGCAGGACGTGAACGCCGCGATCGGCCCCCGACTTCACCACACGCTGTCGCTGCACGACCACATCTGGGTGACCCAGGACCGCCGTATCGACCGGGCGCGGACCATGCAGGTGATCGAGGCTAACGCCCAGGGCGTTGACCGCATCCCCTTCCTGTGCGACAACACCGTGTCGACGCTGGAGGTAGGTCAGGGCTGCAAGGAGCTGAACGGGACACTGCGCCGGATCGGCCCCGATGTATTCGCGACTGAGATCCTGCTATCACGAACGCTCGACCTCGGCGAAACCCTGACCCTGGAGTACTGGCTCTCGTATCGCTACCCGGGCGATCCGACCGATCCGGCCGAGCGCGAATACCGCCGGGCCGTCATGCGGCGGGTCGACAACCTCGACATGCGCATCGAGTTCCACCCGGACCGGCTGCCGACTCAGGTCTGGTGGGCTCACTGGGACGGCATCGAGGGCGACGTGTTAGGGCAGGAGCGAGTGACTCTGGACAGTCAGAACTCCGCGCATCGCTTCCTGCGCTCGCTCGACCGGACGGTCGTGGGATTCCACTGGCAGTGGGAGTAGCGAGGGCGACTGGCGGTGCGGAAGGCGCAGGCAGTAACGCCTGGGCAACACTGAAGTTACCGCCAGCGAGTTACCGTCTCTTCGTGCAGACCTGTCCGGACTCGCCCTCGCCGCGGGAGCCTGCCGCTAGCCTCGGCGAGACCCCGCCCGGTAGTGGCGGTGCTCCGTATCCAGCGGCTCCAGATCAGGCGGCTCCGGATCCAGCGGCTCCAGATCAGGCGGCTCCGGATCCAGCGGCTCCGGATCCAGCGGCCGCGGATCCCAGGGCGTTTCGGCGGTGGCGCCGCATGGATGACCCCGAAGTAGCCGAACGAGTGCTGGCGGGCATGCTCAATCTGGCGTGAGCCGCTCATCCAGCGATGAGGTCTTCAACCAGCGATTAGGCGCAACGCCTGGCCCTGCACCATCCGGTCTGGCTCGGTCGGCCGGGGCTCGGCCTCGTCTGTGGTGAGCAGGCATGCGTCCCGAGCCGCCGAGGCCCTGGCTTCGGCATCAGCGACGCCCCTGAGCGCCAGGATCCGGCTCAGCTCACTGACATGGGCTGCCGCCTCGACCGGATTGTCGGCCGAGTCAATGCACGCGGCCAGCATGCTGCGGGCGGTGATCTCCTCGATGCCCAGGCCGCAGTCCCTGAATACCTCGGCAGCAGTGAGGAAGTTCTCCGCCGCCACTTGCCGCTCGGGTAGGCACTGATAAATGCGGCCGAGCAGCATCCTGAACCTGGCCGCGCCGATCTGGCTGCCATGGTGCTCACAGAGGTTTATGCCGTTGGCACAAGCGTCAGCGGCCTCGGAATACGCACCGCTGACAAGGAGTACCTGGGCCAACGCCCTCGTCGCATAAGCCTCGTAGGCGGGCTCGCGAAGGCGCTTCGCTTCGCTGACGGCGTGGCGGCAGCGCTCGAGGCCCGTACTCGCGATGCCGACCCGGGCCAGCGTCAGGCCGAGCACCGCGGTCGCGCAGCAACGCACCAGATCGCCGCTAGTAGCGCCGTCGGCTAGCCGCAGCGCACAGCGGGCCGCCCGGATCGCCGTTGCGTGCCGGCCCTCCGCACTTGCACAGCGCCCGAGGAGCGCATGTCCAAACGCGGCCGCATCCATCTCGCCAGCGCGCTCAAGCTCCGGCAGCGCCCTGCGGAGGAGCGCCATAGCCTCCTCGATGTGCTCGTGCGTCGCCGCGAGCACGACGGCCAGGTAGTAGGCGGAGATTGCCGCGCCCGCCGTATCTCCTGCGACGGCAGCGGCGTCCGCTACAGCGCGCCAGACTCGGATCGCATCCTCATACGCACTTGCCCGGCACAAGGCCGGCGTCATCCTGCTTGCCAGGGCCATCGCTCCAGTGCGATCCCCGGCAGCGCACGCCTGCTCCACGGTCGCGAGGAGATTGCGTCGCTCGCCCTCGAGCCACGCCTCGTCGACGTCCAGATCTGGCTCTGCCGTCGGCTGCGTACCGAGCGCGGCCGACGCAGCGACGGCCGGCGGTGCAGCCACGAATGGAAGGGCATGCGCACAGGCCGCCGCTTGGTCGGCGCGACGCAGCCAGCCCGCCCGCAGCCGCGCGAGCGTTTCCGCGCCGCGGTCTTCGCACGGACTCACGCGCCCGCGCTCACTACCGTATGCGCGGACCAGTGGGTGCATCCGGTACCGCCTGCCTGCCACCTCGATGCGTGCGGGCGTCAGCAATCCAACGGCGGCGAGTCTGTCGCCGACGCTCCTATCGCCATCAGCGAGCTCGGTCAGTGCCCAGGCGGGCATCTCGCCGGGAATCGCGGTACTCGCCAGGCAGAAAGTCGCGCGGGCCTGACTGGGCAGCGCGCGGTAGCTTGACTCGATCGCCGCCCGGACCGAGCTATCGTCCGCCGCGAGTACGTCGAGCACCTGATGCCCGGCGCAGTCGCTGGCAAGCCTGGCCACCGTTAGTCCTGGGCGCGCCGCGAGCACAGCGCCGGCAAGACGCAACGCCAGAGGCAGGCCCGCGCAGGCGGCAACGATGGCCATAGCAGCCTCCGGCTCGGCATCGATGCGTGCTCGACCAGCGGTTATCTCAAGAATCCTGAGCGCGTCCTCGGTGGCCAGGCCGTCAAGCTCGACGGTGCGCGCGCCGGCCAGCCCGCTCAGCCGGCCGCGGCTGGTCACCAGGACTGCCGCGCCGCCAGCTGCCGGGATGAGCGGTCGGACCTGGGCGGCCGCAGCCGCGTCGTCGGCGACGAGAAGCACCTTGCGGCCGGCGAGCAGCGCCCGGTACATCGCGGACCTGGCGGGACCGGCAAGCGGGATACTGTGAGCCGGGACGCCCATGCTCTGGAGAAGTTCGGCCAGCACATCCTGCGGGTCGCGTGGCCGCTCGACGCCGCCGAGCTCGGCGTAGAGCTGCCCGTCGGGGAAACGACGGCGCAGATGCAAGGCCACGGTCGCCGCTGTCGCGCTCTTGCCTGAGCCGGGTATGCCAGCGATGACGGCAACCGGCACGCCTCCGCCGCTCAGGCCGTCGATCACGCTGGCTATCTCATGCGATCGCCCGGTGAAGTCGGCGGGGGGAGCCGGAGCCTGCGACCCCGGCAGCGTCGCCGCTCCCAGGCTGAGAGCAGTCACCGATGCCGGGCTGGCCAGCTCCTCGGCGAGGATCCGCTGGTACAGGACCGATAGCACGGGTCCGGGCTCGGCCCCTTGCTGCTCGAGGGTCGCCTGCCGGGCTTGCTGATAGACATCCAGCGCCTCGGTTCGCATGCCAAGGGCGTGATAGGCCCGCATGAGCTGCGCGGACGTTCGCTCGCGACCCGGTTCGGCGCTGACCGCGGCCCGAAGCTGGCCGAGCACCTGCTCGGGCTCTCCGGCCGCCAGCCGCGCCTCGATCAGGGCGTCAAGTGCGCCCTGCCGCTGATTCTTGAGTCGCCCGACCGCTGCCGCGATCACTTCGCTCTCGGGCAGGTCAGGCAGCGGCGGATCACCCCACAGCGCCAGGGCCTGAACGAATGAGGCGGCCGCGGCGGCCGCATTGCCGACGTCGAGCTCAGCCTGCCCCTGCGCGACGAGGTCGGTGAACTCGTCCACGTCGAGCTCGCCGGGGCGCACCGTCATCATGTAGCCGCGTTGCTGGCGGTGTCCGGGAGCACGGCCGCCCGGCGGTCCTACGCTGTCGAGCCGCTCGGCACAATCGCCTAAGGAGCGGCGCAACCTGCTGATGCAGACGCGCAGTGCCGCGTCCGGTGAGCTGGGAGGCTCGCTGCCCCACAACGTCTCAATGAGCATGCCGCGGGGGCATGGCCTGTTCGCGCGCAATAACAGCACAGCCAGGGCCGACTGCAGCAAAGGCTGGCTGATGAGCGCTGGGCCAGAGCCTGTGCGGGCATCGGCGTACAGCGGACCGAGGATCCGGAATTCCATCGCTGCCTGCTTCCGGAGGACAAGATCGGCGCTGATCCGTGTGTGGTTGCACCGCCTATGACCGGTAGGGCCGCGCACGGTTCGAAGCCAGCGCGGTGGCCTGCCAGCCAACAGAAGGCACAATGAAAACCCATCGTGCCGTTATCTAATGGTTTCGGCGATCGTTAGTCAACCTCGCCGGCCTAGCCCAGTTACGCCTAGGCAACGACCCGGTAATGGCCGCGTCGTTATGGTCATCAGCGCAAGTCGCCATTGTTCGACCTTTCACCTTCTCAGCGAGCAATTGGAGCACGGACATGATCATCTGCTTGCCTCGCCGAGTCTGGTCGGCGGTCATGCACGAGGATGACAGCTGATGGCGGCCGGTCGCGGCCCGAGCCCGAGCGCGACGCTGAGCCCGAGCCAGACACCGAGCCCGACGCTGAGCCCGAGCCCGAGCCCCGGCCCGAGCGTGACGCCGAGCCCGAGCCCGACCGCGACGCCGAGCCCGAGCCCGAGCGTGACGCCGAGTCCCGTGCGGGCACCCTTGCTGCGCGTGCTGCCAGGCCGGCCCGAATCGGTGAGCACGGCGCGGGAGCTGGCACGGCAGGTGCTGGGCGACGGCAATCCGGCGACCGAGACCGCCATGCTCCTGGTCAGCGAACTGGTGACCAATTCGGTGATGCACAGCAGGTCGGGTGAGCCCGGCGGCAGCGTGACGGTCGCGCTGTGTCAAGGCCCGGCGGGCATCCTCATTCAGGTCTGTGACGGCGGCGGGTCGTCGGAGCCGCGCGTCTCGGCGGTCCCTGGCAACGACGCCGAGCATGGTTACGGTCTCCTGCTCGTCGATGTGCTGGCTGACCGGTGGGGGACCATCTCGAGTCCTGGTGGCCGCGTGACGTGGTGCCGCGTGAGTACGTGATGCCACGTGACTACGTGATTCAGACGGCGGGCAGCTACGGACGGTCATGCGCCTGGCTCTCGCCCGCCGCGTAACAAAGGTTTAACAGTGCTGACGGCCTCAGGGCGCGTTGTGCGGCCGGCGTAACGATCGCGAAACTTGCCGGTAACGAGCCCGTGGGAAACATGAACCGTACCTGACAGAACCGAAGCGGTCGGCTGGGACCGTGCTGGTCATTGACGCCTGGCCACCCCGGCAGCCCTTCGCTTCAGCCCTGGAGGCGGAGAGTGAACCCGTACGCAAGCTTTCTGAGCGCAGGCGATAACGCCTGGCAGATGACAGCTGCAACGCTCGTCGGATTGATGAGCATCCCCGCGCTCGCAGTCTTGTATGGCGGGATTGTGCAGCGCAAATGGGCGGTGAACACCATGATGATGGTGTTTTCCGCCTTCGGCCTCACCCTGATTGTCTGGGTACTGTGGGCCTTCAAGATGGGCTTCGGCGAGCCGTGGATACATACCTTCATCGGCAAGCCGGGGACTGTTGTCGGCGCGTCGGGAGAGCAGGGGCAGGCTGATATCCCCCTGCTCAACGGGCTCATGCCGAAGTTCAGGTTCCCGCAAGGCTCGCTGGTCTACTTCCAGTTCGTCTTTGCCGCCATCACGCCGATCCTGTTCATCGGCAGCGTGGTCGGCCGGATCAAGTTCAAGGTCTGGCTGATCTTCGTGCCGCTGTGGATCACGTTTGCCTATGCAGTCAATGCCTTCCTGCTCTGGGGCGGCGGCTACTGGGCAGGCAAGGGCGCGCTCGACTTCAGTGGTGGCTACGTCATTCACCTGGCGGCTGGCGTCTCTGGCTTCGTGGCAGCGGCGATGGTCGGGCCGCGGCTGGCTCGTGACCGGGAGAAGGCAGTCCCGAACAACCTTCTCTTCATCGCGGTCGGCGCTGGCATCCTGTGGCTCGGCTGGAACGGCTTCAACGGCGGCGACCCGTACTTCGCCGGCGCGGACGCCACCGCAGCTGTGGTGAACACCAACCTTGCCACGGCCGTGGCCATGATGACCTGGGTCATCATGGACATGAGCTTCGGCAAGAACAAGAAGCCAACGTTCCTCGGCGCCGTTAACGGCATGATCTGCGGTCTGGTCGGCATCACCCCGGCTGCCGGTTACGTCAACGGTGTCGGCGCCATTGTCATCGGCTTCGTTACCTCTGCGGCTGTCTGGGGCCTGTTCGGCTACCTGCCGCGCAAGGTCTGGCCGTTCAACAAGGTGGACGACGCGCTGGGCGTGGTCTACACGCACGGCTTCGCTGGCCTGTTCGGTGGTCTGCTCGTCGGCTTGCTGGCCGATCCCAAGCTGATCGTCTACCTGGGCCTTGGCAAGAATCCCGACATCACCACGTCCGGAGTGTTCTACGGCCACCCGAAGCAGCTGCTCATCCAGGCAGAGGCCGCTTTGACGATCATCATCTGGGACGCCTTCGTCACGTACGTCATCCTGCGTGTGATCAAGTTCTTCACGCCGCTGCGCATGACGGACGCTGAACTGGTGGCCGGCGACATCATGGTCCACGGCGAGGTGGCGTACCCGGAGGAGGAGCCGGACCTGGCTGTGGCCATGGTCGGCGATGGCACACCGGACGGACAGCTGCCGCACGAAGAGATGGTCAGTGACTGACGGAGGGCTGCTGCCCAGGGCGTAGGCGAGCCCACCCCAGCCGGTAGCCGCGGAGCAGATGCGCTTCGCGGCTACCGGCTGCGCGGCACCGGTGCCTCCGCGCCAGCCGCCCGGCGCGCGCAGGTCGGCTTCTGCAGCTCAGTGCCCGCGGAACGCTTCCTCGAGCCACCAGGATCCGCGCTCCGCGGTGACCTTCGCGTCGATCACGATGGGCCGCGTCGGTGCCGAGGCCACCCAGTCGCGAACCGGCGCGAGATCATCCAGCGTGCGCACGGTCACCGCCGTGCAGCCATAGCCGCGCGCGATCGCCGCGATGTCCGTCGGCGGGAACCTGACGGTGTCCAGCGGATACCCCTCCGGCCCGAAGTGGTGGACTTCCGCGCCGTAAGCCTCGTCGTCGTAGACAACGATGACCATCGGCAGGGACAGCCGCACCGCCGTTTCGAGCTCGCTGATGCCCATCAGCGCGCCGCCATCACCGAGCGCCGCCACCGTAAGCCGATCCGGCCTGGCGATGGCCGAGCCGATTGCCGAGGCAAGGCCGAGCCCGATCGACTGGTAGGCCTGCGTGAAGCAGAAGCCGTCCTGGTCGGGCACGGACAGGAACATGCTCGGATAACCCATGAAGTTGCCGGAGTCGACGGCGACCGTCCGTTCCGCCGGGAGCAGATCGTCCAGGGCAATAGTCAGGGAACGGGGATCAATTCGATCTCCGTCGCTCACATCGTCGAACCGGACGTCGCGCCAGCGGACCTCGGCGGCCAGCCGGTCTCGCAGCGAGGCCGAGCGATATCCGGGTCCCGGCAACCCGGCCAGATCAATGTCGCCGGCCGGGACTGGCTCGCGCGGCTCGTGCTCGAGCAGCGCGGCGACGGCATTCGCGGTCAGCGTCACGTCGCCGACCACCCCGAGCCGTACTCGTCTGTGCCGACCGATGGCCTTGTCGTCGCAGTCGACCTGGATGACGCGGGCCTGCGGTCCGATCAGGGTGCCGTGGCGGGTCGTCCACATGTTGAGCGAACAGCCCCAGGCGACGATCAGGTCGGCCCCGGCGATCAGGTCGGCCGCGATAGGCGATGCGAAGCCGCCGCTGACGTCAAGGTCCCACGGATTGCCGCGGAACAGCCCCTTGGCCACGGCCGAGGTCGCAAGCAGCGCGCCGCAGCCGTCGGCGAGAGTCTCCAGGGCTGCTCTGGCCGCGGCGCTGCGCGCACCCCGGCCCGCGATGAAGACCGGCCTTGCCGCCGCCGCGAGCGCGGCCGCCAGGTCATTGGCGTGCCGATCCGATGGCGGGCGGGCGGCCACGCCGCCGGGCACCGGGGCGCCTGGCCAGGTGCACTCGCCAGCCTGCACGTCCAGTGGCATGGCCAGGACCACCGTGCGCCGGTCGTCAAGCGCTAGCCGGTACGCGCGCACCGCATCATCGACGGCGAAGGCCGGCGACATGAGCCGGGCCGGAGTCGCCCCCGTGGCAGCGGTGATGGCGGCGACGTCGATGCTGAAGTTCGACGTGACTGCCTTCGCGCTGACGTCGGCCGCCAGCACGAGCAGTGGGGTCCGGCTCTTGGCCGCTTCCGTGATCCCGGTCAGCGCGTTGGTGATACCCGGACCCTGATGCAAGCTGACCAGGCCGGGCCGGCCGGCGAGCCTGGCCCACGCGTCCGCCATGCTGGCCGCGCCGCACTCATGCCGCGCGGCCACAAACCGGGCGCCGTGCGCGATCAGAGCGTTGGTGACGTGGAAGTTGCCGCTGCCGACTACGCCGAACACCGTGTCGGCGCCGAGACCCGTCAGGGCTTTGGCGACGGCGTCGGTGACACGCATCAGGATCGCTCAACCAGGGCGATTACCCGGGCCGGGCTGCCTGATCCGCCGACGATGGGGAGCGGGCCCGCGACCACGATCGCGCCGGTAGGGGGCAGCGCCGCGAGATTCTGCAGCTGCGTGAGGCCGTACTTGCCGGCCCCGAGCAGGGCCGAGTGACACGGGAATGGCGGATCGAAGGAGTGCGCGGCCCCGGCGTCGGTGCCCACCGTCTCCACGCCGATGCCCATGATCGGTGCGTCCTCAGCTAGCCACCTGGCGCACTCGACGGATACGCCAGGAGTATGCGGTCCGGTCTCGTTTGCGTTAAGGAACTGCTGCTGGCTCGCGGATCGGGCATCCCAGCCGGTCCGGTATAGCAGCCACCCGCCTTCGGGCAGCGGACCGTGCTGCGACTCCCACAGCCGGATGTGCTCGGGCTCGAGGAGGAAGTCAGGATCAGCGGTGGCTTCCGCGCTGAAGTCCAGGACGACGGCAGGCGCGATGAGCCTGGCGACCGGCACGGCGGAGATGTCCTCGCCATCGCGGCCGCTGACCCAGTGCACGGGAGCGTCGAAGTGCGTGCCGGTGTGCTCACCCGTGCTGATGTCGTTCCAGTACCATGCAGGCCCGCGCTCGTCATACCGGCTGACCTCACGCAGTGAGAAGGGAACGGTGTTGGCGAAGGGCGGCGGCAGGTGGATCACCGGCGTCGTCGATTCCAGCCTGGCCGTCAGGTCGACGACATCGATCGAGGCGGACCGGATGGCTGACATGAGCTGGTCGAGCACTCCCATGATCATCTCCACAGCGGGCTGGCGGGCATTCCGGGCGGTCACCAGCCTGCCGCAGGCGGGAGCGGCCAGGGAAGGCCTCGGGGCCAGGCTGTGGGAATCGTCCCGCAGAATAGGGGCATGAAGAAGCGCGTGACCAAGGCCGAGATCCTGATAACCGACGATGGCGTCCCGATCGAGGTCGTGCACCTAGACGGCGATCGCCGCCTGGGCTTTGTGGTCGCGCACGGGTTCACCCTGAACTGGCAGTGGCCGCACGTCTGGCGCGTGGCCAACCGGCTCAACCTGCATGGCGGGGTCGCGGCCTTCGATTTTCGCGGGCATGGCCGGTCTGGCGGGGCCACGACGCTCGGAGACAAGGAGATCAACGACGTCGACGTCGTCGTCCGGCATATGCGTGATCTTGGCTACGAGCAGGTCGTCACCGTCGGATTCTCCATGGGCGGCTCGATCGTTATCCGGCACGCTGGACTGATGGGCGGGGTAGACGCCGTAGCGTCGGTCAGCGGACCTGGCCGGTGGTACTACCGTGGCACGCCGTCCATGCGCCGCGTCCACTGGGCCGTGGAGCACAAGACCGGTCGGATTGTGGCGAGACGGTTCTTTAACACGCGGATCAGCCAGGGCCGCTGGGACCCGGTTCCGCTGCCGCCGGCCGAGGCAGCCGCACTGATCGCACCGACTCCGCTGCTCATCGTCCATGGCGACCGGGACGAGTATTTCCCGGCTGACCACGCTGAGCAGTTGTTCGAGGCGGCCAGCCAGCCGAAGGAAATGTGGATCGTGCCGGGCTTCGGGCACGCCGAGTCCGCCGTCAGCAACGCGGTGCTCGACCGGATCGCCCGCTGGGCCAAGGCGGCCACGACGGTCGCGGCCAGCCCGAACGCCGTCGCCTAGCCTGTTTCGAATCCCCAGGTCAGCAGTCGCTCGGCCGAAGTGAAGCGCAGGTTAGCGTCGGTGTTGGTGCTGTCCAGCACGACACCCATGAGTTCTTTGCCGCCGCGCTTGGCCTCGAACAGCAGGCAGTATCCCGCGGCAGTGGTGTAGCCGGTCTTGATGCCGACGGCGCCGCGGTAACGGGCAAGCAGCAGGTCGGTGTTCTTCCAGTCATAGCGGTGGTGCTGCTTGGTGGCCGCGACCCGGTGGCTGCGCTCGCTGACGAGCTTGCGGAAGTCCGGCACCTTCATTGCCGCCTCGCCCATGATGATCAGGTCGCGCGGGCTGGAATAGGTCGCGTCCGCGGTGGGCCAGGGCAGCCCGTCGAAGTTCGCGAAGTGCGTGTGGGTCATGCCGAGCTTGCGGGCCCTGACGTTCATCGCCCGGACGAATGCGTGCCAGCCGGGGCCATAGGAGTGCGCCAGCAGGTAGGCAGCGTCGGCCCCCGACGGCAGCAGCATGCCCGCCAGCAGCTGCCATGCTGACAGGACATCTCCGACGTGAAGTCCGGCGCTGCCGGCCGAGTTCTCCGCCGCGTACTGGACGGCTGCCTCGGTGACCTTGATCTTCCGGTTCAGGTGGCCGTCCGACAGGACGACCAGCGCGGTCATGACCTTCGTGAGACTCGCGATCGGATGCCGGCTGTTGAGGCCGCGGCTCCACATTCGCCTACCCGACGCGGCATTGACCAGCTCGCCCGCGACGGCCACGACGTCGGCCGGTGCTGCCGGATGCGCCGCGGATGCGCTGGCTAGTGCCGGCGACGCCTGAGCCGCCGTGAGGCCGCCGAGCTCGGCCGCCGACATCGCGCAAGCAACAACTGAGCCGACAACGGCGACGCGGAGTGCTGAACGCATCACGCTCCAGTCGGGGCGGTCGACAGTGCTGGCAACACCGTGCTGGCAAGACAGTGCTCACAAGACAGTGCTCACAAGACAGTGCATGAAAGGCTAAATCACTGTCAATCGCCTTATGGCTTCACGCGTCGTTTGTTGTCAAAGTGCAAGTGCCTACGAAAGAACGTCGCCACTCGCAATCCGACAACAAACGACCGGCTGCCGGGGGCGCCGGCTGAGACGGCCGGTGGCTGAGCGAGACCGAGCCCTACCAGCCGGTCGGCAGCGGCATGCCCTCGGTGTAGCCGGCGGCGCCCTGAATGCCGACGACCGCGCGCTCGTGGAGCCCGTCCAGGCTGTCGGCGCCCGCGTAGGTGCAGGCGCTGCGCAGTCCGGCAGTGATGGAGTCGAGCAGGTCCTCGACACCTGGCCGCTGCTGGTCCAGGTACATGCGCGAGGACGAGATGCCCTCCTCGAATAGTTCCTTCCTGGCCCGCTCGAACGGCGAGTCCGCGGCGGCCCGGAGCCGGACGGCGCGCGCCGAGGCCATGCCGAAGCTCTCCTTGTAGAGCCTGCCGTCGGCGTCCCGGAAGACGTCGCCGGGTGACTCGCAGGTGCCCGCGAACCAGGATCCGATCATCACGCTCGAGGCGCCTGCGGCCAGCGCCAGCGCGACGTCGCGCGGATAGCGCACGCCGCCATCCGCCCATACGTGCCGCCCGAGCCGCCGGGCCTCGGCCGCGCAGTCGAGCACGGCGCTGAACTGCGGGCGGCCCACTGCGGTCATCATCCGCGTCGTGCACATGGCACCTGGCCCGACGCCGACCTTGACGATGTCGGCGCCGGCCTCGACCAGGTCGGCTACACCGGCAGCCGTGACCACGTTCCCGGCTACGACAGGGACCGACGGGCTGAGCTCCCGCACTGCGCGCAGCGCCTGAATCATCTTCTCCTGATGACCGTGCGCGGTATCGACCACGAGCAGGTCCGCGCCGGCGTCGAGAAGCAGCTTGGCCTTGCCGGCCACGTCCCCGTTGATGCCCAGCGCGGTGGCGATCCGCAGCCGACCCCGGCTGTCGACGGCCGGCTGGTACAAGGTCGCGCGCAGCGCTCCGGTGCGGGTGAGGATGCCGACGCAGCGGCCGTCGGCGTCGACGACCGGGGCTACCCGGTGACGGCCATCGTGCAGCAGCCTGAACGCCCGCTCCGGGTCGGTCCCGGCCAGCAGCGTGAGCAGCTCGGTCGACATCACCTGTCCGACCTGCGTGAAGCGGTCGACGCCGGTGCAGTCGGCCTCGGTGACGACACCTGCCAGCTGGCCGGCGTCGTCGACAACGATGATGGCGCCGTGCGCGCGCTTGGGCAGCAGGCTGAGCGCGTGGCCGGTCGTCGCGGTCGGCCCCAGCGTGAGCGGCGTGTCGTGGACGAGGTCGCGTGACTTGACCCAGGAGATTACCTCGGCGACGACATCAGCGGGAATGTCCTGCGGCAGGACCGCCAGGCCGCCGCGCCTGGCGATGGTCTCGGCCATCCGGCGGCCCGCGACGGCGGTCATGTTCGCCACGACGACGGGGATCGTGGCACCGCTGCCGTCCGTGGTCGTCAGGTCGACGTCGAGCCGGGAGCCGATGGCCGACCGGCTCGGCACCAGGAAGACGTCACTGTAGGCCAGATCGTGAGCTGGCTCGCTGAGGAATCGCACGTGCTCAATTGTCGCTCAGCGGTCAGCGTGGACCGGACACCGCGTCAGGAGCCGAGTACCTGGCGCAGGTAGGCGTTGCCGAACCGGCGGTCCGGGTCGAGCTGGTCCCGCAGGGCGACGAACTCCGACATACGCGGATAAGCCCCGGCTAGGTAGTCGGCGTCGCGCGTATGCATCTTGCCCCAGTGCGGCCTGCCGCCGACGGATGTCATCACGGCCTCCACGTCGGTGAAGTACCGCTCGTGAGGCGCCGAATGGAAGACGTGAATGGCGATATACGCGCTGTCGCGCCCGTACGCCGTGGACAGCCACACGTCGTCGGGCGGCGTGACCCGCACCTCGATCGGGAAGCTGATCCGCCAGTCGCGGCGCTGGAATAGCGAGCGAACCTCGGCCAGGACGTCCGACAGCGCTGCGCGCGGGACGGCGTACTCCTCTTCCTTGAATCGCACTCGCCGCGGGCTGGTGAAGACCCGGTACGCGGCGTCGGTGTAGGTGCGGGAGCCGAGCGCCCTGGCGGCCACCGAGTTGATCGTGGGGATGACGGCCGGCACGCTACGGCCGAGCTGGCAGGTAAGGCCGAACACGGAGTTGGACAGCAGCTCGTCGTCGAGCAGGAAGCGCCACCGCGGCAGCGGCCGGGCCGGGCCATCCGAGCGGTTGTTGCGCTTGGTCAGGCAGCCTTCGCTGTGCGGGAACCAGTAGAACTCGAAGTGCTCGTTGTCGCCCGTGAGCTCATCGAGATGGCTGATCACCTGGGACCAGCTCATCGGCTCTTCGCGGGCCTCGAGCAAGAAAGCGGGAACGACACGAAAGGTCACCGCGGTGACGATCCCGAGCGCGCCGAGCCCGACTCTCGCCGCATCGAGCAGACCGGCGGGGGCGCCGTTCGGGCCCGTGAGCCCGCCGCTTGGATCATCAGCCGAGCACGTAACGACGCGGCCGTCGGCCAGCACCAGCTCCAGTCCCGCCACCTGCGCTGCCATGCCGCCAATTTCTCGGCCGGTGCCGTGCGTGCCGGTCTGGGTCGCTCCCGCCACCGTCTGGACCTGAATGTCACCCATGTTGGCGAGCGACAGTCCCTGCGACAGCAACTCTGCGTTGAGCACGTGAAGCGGGCAGCCAGCCTCGACCGTCACGGTCCCGGCGGCGAAATCGACCGACCTGATCGCGGTCATCCGCGCGGGCCGGAGCAAGACACCGTCCGCGACCGCGATGGACGTGAACGAGTGGCCGCTGCCGGTCATCCGGATCGTCTGGCCCTCGTCCGCCGCTCGCGCGACCTCCGCCGCTACCTCCGCGGTCGAGCCGGGAGATGCGACGCGGCTCGGGCTGGCCGTGACGTTGCCCGCCCAGTTGCGCCAGGCAGCGCCGGCCGGGTCGCGGGAACTACGCATCGACCCATTGTGCAGCTACAGCATCAGGCATCGCGCGCAGCCTCCCCAGCCCCACGAGGCAGATCGTGACGGTGATCAGCCCACAGCTTGCAGCGAACCCATACCCCCAGCGCGGACCAAGGTCATCGATGATCCGTCCGCACACCGATGACCCTATCGCCACGCCGATCGAAATCGCGGACGAGAGCCATGTCATGGCCTCGGTGCGTCGCGCCGGGAGTGCCTGCCGCTCGATCAGGCTGTAGCCGGCGATCAGAGTCGGCGAGATGGTCAGGCCTGCCACGAGCATCCCCGCGTCGAGCGTGATGAGTGCCGGCTGCGTCCAGAAGGTTGCGACGCCGGCGACGGTCAGGATCAGGGTGATGGCGAACCGCCGCTGGACTGGCGTACGCCAGGTCCGTGACCCGTACCACAGGCCGCCGATGGCACTGCCGAAGGCGTAGGTGCCGAGGATCAATCCGGCCAGCGGCTTGTGCCCCTGGCGCTGGGCGAAATCGACGGTGCTGAGGTCGATGGAGGCGAACATCGCCCCGAGGAAGAGATAGAGCGGAGCCATCGTCGCTAGCCCCGGCGCGGGCAGCCGGCCGCCCGTGCTTCCGGTGCCCGCGGTTCCTATGCGAGAGCGCCCGGCGCGCTCGCCACGCGGCCGGATGGCGGGTTCCGTGTCGCGCTGCGCGGCGAATAGCAGCGTCCCGACCACCGACAGCACCACGCACAGCAGGACTCCAGCCGGCGGCAGCGCGGTCGCCAGGATCGTCACCAAGGCCGGCCCGATCACGAAGATCATCTCGTCGACGACCGACTCGAGCGCGAACGCCGAGTGCAGCGCGGGCGTCCCGTCCAGCAGCGCGCTCCAGCGCGCGCGGACCATCGAGCCGACCGAGGGCATCGATGATCCGGCCACGCAGCCGGTGACCAGCAGGACCCAGACGGGCGCCCGCAGCTCGGTGCAGGCGACGAACACGACGCAGCTGCCTGCGAACACGGCGACGAGCGGCCGGAGCACCCGGTGCTGCCCGTACCGGTCGGCCAGACGGGCCACCTGAGGTGCCGCGACGGCATAGCCGACGGACCCGGCCCCGGACACCAGCCCGGCCAGCCCGTAGTGGCCGGTGCTGGCGGCGACCAGCAGCACCGTGCCAAGGCCGAACATGGCCATCGGCGCGCGGGCGATCATCCCCGTCACGCAGAACCGGGCCGCGCCGGGCATCCGGAGCAATGCGAGGTAACCCGCACCGGGCCGAGACCTGCCTGCGCCAGCCGGCTCGCGCGGCTCAAGCTGCCCAGCATCGAGCCCGGCGGGAACTTGGGTCATCGCGTCGGGCACCTCCGCCTTGACCGTACCCCGCGGCGGCGACAGCCCGGCCAGAGCATGCCCGCACGTGGCACGCTGACCAGGCCGGTCAACTGGCTTGGACGAGATCTGTTAGCGATACGTTCGCGGGCCGGCCTGCTGTGCCGGACGGAGCCGGGCAGTTAGGGTAGATGCGCTATGGGACGCTTCCTGCGGCGCGCTCGCGAGGCTGCTACGCCTGCCGGCCGGTCGGCGGGCGGCAGCGTGCCCGCTGCGGAGGATGCTCCGGGCACCCCTGCCCGCGCTGACCACTCCGGCCACTCCGGCCGCCGTGCAGCCGCCATCGTGGCTGCTGCCGTGCTGGGCTTGGCGCTGCACACTGGCGATCCGGCCGAGGCCTTCCAGATATCAGGCCACGGCCTCCGGGCTGCCGGGCACCCGGCGGCCCGTGCCCATCCGGCGGACCCCGCGATGGTGGCGCCGGGGCAGCCTGGCGGTACCGCGGCAGCCGGCACATCAGCGGCCGGTGACGGGGTGGGTGCGAGCCAGGTCGCGCTGGCGGGGAAGCCGAGCTCCGGCCCCGGTCAGCCCACCGCCGGGCACGGCGACCGGCCGGCCGCTGGTACGGCCAGCTCGTTTCGTCAGATCATCCTGCCTGACCTGCTGATCGTCGCCCCGAAGGGCCTGACGGCCCAGCAGATCACCAGGCTCCGCAAGATCACCGGCGTCCGCAACATGATCACCTTCGACGGTGCCCGGATCACCGCGGGCAGCCGGTCGGTGAACGTCATCGGCGTCAACCCGGACACCTTCAGGTCCTGGGTGCCCCTGCGGACGGCCTCAGATCAGGCATTCTGGACGGCTCTGGCCGCCGGTGACTTCGTCGCCGGCAACGGCGCAGGCAAGAGCCTCGCGCTCAAGCCCGGCGACTACTACAGGCTCGTCGGCTCCTCCGCGCTGACCGTGAAGTTCGGCATGGCGGCCAAGCTCGGCCTCTCAGGAGTGGACCTGCTGGTCAACGAGGCGACCTCGGCGCGGCTTGGCCTCGTCCGTCAGGTCGCCGGCCTCATCAGCGCGCCCGGCGTGAGCATGCGAACCCTCACCAGCAAGGTCTCGAAGGTCTTGGGTCCGAGCGGGAAGATCGAGGTCCTGCGCGGTCAGCTGCCGATCGCGTCGGTTCCGGCGGGAACGGTGCCGACCAGCTACCTCCAGCTCTTCAAGGCCTCGGCCGCTGACTACTGTCCGGGTCTGTCGTGGACGGTGCTGGCGGCCATCGGCCAGATCGAGAGCGCGGACGGGACCAACATGGGGCCGTCCAGCGCTGGCGCGCTCGGGCCGATGCAGTTCCTGCCGTCGACGTGGGCCGCGTGGGGGATCGACGGCTTCGGCCAGACCGGCGTGCCGGACGTGATGAATCCATACGACGCGGTGCCGTCCGCGGCCAGGATGCTGTGCGCCGACGGCGCCGCGGCCGGCGGGTCGTCCCTGTACCACGCGATCTTCGACTACAACCATGCGAACTGGTATGTCAACGAAGTCCTCGCTCTCGCGGCCGAGTACGCGGCCGATTATCGCTAGCGCCCGGCTGGCGGCGCGAGGCCGGATCGAGCTTGGTTGGATAGACGCATGGCCGCCCCCTACGACGCCTTCCTGCTTGTCTCCTTCGGCGGCCCGGAGGGGCCGGCCGACGTCATCCCGTTCCTCCAGAACGTCACCGCGGGGCGCAATATCCCCGTCGAGCGGCTGGAGCACGTTGCTGAGCACTACTACCGGTTCGGCGGGGTCAGCCCGATCAACCAGCAATGCCGCGACCTCATCGCCGCCGTAGAGAAGGACTTCGCCGCCAGGGGCGTACACCTGCCTGTGTACTGGGGAAACCGGAACTGGGACCCATACCTGACCGACACCCTGGCCGCCATGGCAGCCGACGGCGTCACCAGTGCGCTGGCATTCGTGACCTCCGGCTACAGCTCGTTCTCCAGCTGCCGCCAGTACCTCGGCGACATCGAAGCGGCGCGGCGGCAGGTTGGCGAGCGCGCGCCGCAGGTCGGCAAGATCCGCCAGTACTTCAACCACCCGGGCTTCATCGCATCCTTTGGCGCGGCGGCCGCCACGGCCATCAGGTCGCTGCCGGAGGCTAGGAGGGGCGACTTCGACCTGATCTTCACGGCGCACAGCGTGCCGCTGAGCATGGCGGAGGCCAGCGGACCGGCGGGCGGCGCTTACCAGGCTCAGCTCGCCGAGGCGGCCAGGCTGGTCGCGGACGAGATCGGCTACCGCCGGCCGTGGTTCCTGGCGTACTCAAGCCGCAGCGGACCGCCGACGCAGGCGTGGCTAGAGCCTGACGTCAATGACCTGCTGGCCGAGCGCGCGGCCGCGGGGTCAAAGGCAGCCGTCGTCGTGCCGATCGGATTCGTCAGTGACCACATGGAGGTCAGGTTCGACCTCGATGTCGAAGCCGCCGCGACAGCGGACAGGCTCGGCCTGGCCTTTTCCAGGGCAGCGACTCCCGGCACGGATCCCCGGTTCGTGTCGATGATCACCGACCTGGTGTGCGAGCGCCTCGACGGCACGTCCCCGCTGGCCCTCGGCGTGCTGGGCGCGGGGCCAGATTCCTGCCCGGCTGGCTGCTGCGGCGCGGCGCCCGGCCGGCCGGCGATCCCGTGAGCGCCGCGGCGGCCGCTGAGCAGCCCGATACGCAGACGCTGGCTGAGCTCGCCACGTCGGCCGCGCGCGAGGCAGCCGACCTGCTGATGAGCGGCTACGGCCAGGCCGCCGTCGTGCAGACCAAGTCGAGCCCGACCGACATCGTGACCGAGATGGATCGGGCCGCCGAGCAGCTGATCCGGGACCGGCTGCTCGCGGCCAGGCCAGGCGACGCGATCCTCGGGGAAGAGGGCGGCCAGACTGGGCCGGCGCTGTCGGGCACGGGCACCGTGCGCTGGATCGTCGATCCGCTCGACGGCACGGTCAACTACCTGTACGGGCTGCCCGACTGGGCCGTCAGCATCGCAGCCGAGGTCGCCGGCGTCGTGGTGGCCGGGGTCGTCAGCGTGCCGCTGCGGCGGAGCCTGTACACAGCGACGCTGGGCGGCGGGGCGTGGCTGGAGTCTGGGTGGCTGGCCGAGCCGCAGCGGCTGGCCTGCAACTCCGGCGTTGCGCTGGCCAGCGCGCTCGTAGCGACGGGTTTCGGGTACCCGGCCAGCCAGCGCGCCGCGCAGGGCCGTGTCGCGGCTGCCGTGCTGCCGCGGGTACGTGACATCCGGCGCACTGGATCGGCGGCGACCGACCTGTGCGGGGTCGCCGCCGGGCTCGTCGACGCTTACTACGAGCAGGGCGTCCACGAGTGGGACATCGCGGCGGGCGGACTGATCGCCCGCGAGGCAGGGGCGGTCATGGGTGGCATCGACGGCCAGCCGGCCGGCGAGGCGATGACGATCGCGGCGGACCCAGCGCTGTTCAGCGCGCTCCAGCAGCTGCTGTCGAGCCTGGACGCCGGACGCCTGCCGTCAGCCTGAGCTGCGGCTAAGGCTGCCAGACGCGATCGGGCCGCTGCTGCGGAAGCTGAACCAGATCTTGTTCGTGCGGGTCAGCGTGATCGTGACCGCGCCGTTCTCGCACTTGGACTGGCCCCTGATGATCCCCTGGTTCAGGACCAGCTTGCGGGTGGTCGCCTGTGTCAGGGTCAGCGCGCCGGAGCAGCTGAAACCCGTGCCTGAATAACTGATCGTCCCTGTGGTCGTCCCGGCGGCGAGTGTCACGCTGACGTTGTAGGTGTCGGTCGGCGGCTGCGTGACCACGCCCGACCACGAGCCGCTGAACGAGGCCGGCGTTACCGCGCCGTGGCTCGGCGTGGCCGAGGCGGTCGGCGACGGTGGCCTCGGGGACGCGGGGCTGCTCGACGTTCCGGTCTCGGCCGCGAGCCGGCCAGTATTACTGGCGTGACCGCTGCCGAGGGCGACGTGCAGCGCGATGGCGCCGATGACGAGCGCGGCTACGACACCCCCGCCGATGAGCCAGCCGCCGCGTCGGCCGCGACGTCTCGTGGCCCGGCCGTGCCGTATCGGCGAGCTGTCGGCAGAGTGCCGGGACCGTGAGTGGCCGTCCGCTGCGTATTCAGTCCCGTGCCCGTGCGCCCGCGTCGATCCGGCCTGTGTGGCGGTGGCCCGTGTCGCGGTGGTCCTTGTCACAGGTGCCTGTATCGCTGGCGGCCGGACGTGAGGCGGCCCAGCCTGGCGATGGCTGCCGTGGGCCTGTTCGTAGCCGCCGCGCCTTGGCCGCGATGCCCGGCGCGAGCCTTCCGCCAGCAGGCCAGCGGGCAGGTCCTGGCTGCCAAGCAGGCTCTGTACCACTGCGCGCGCAGTCGGCCGCGCGGTCGAGCCAGGATCGAGGCAGCGCTCCACTTGCGCACGCAAGTGATTAGGCAGGACGTCCAGGTCGTCACGCGTCGCCGCGGGCCGGCCTGACGCGGCGAAGACGACGGTCTGCGCCCAGGCGAGCATGTCGGCGGACGGCGTGGCCGCCCCGTAGGGCGGCGTGATGCCGAATTCCACGACGCGGGGGGAGCCGTCGGCGGCCATGATCACGAACTCAGGCCCGAAGTTGCCGTGCACAAGGCCTGCCTGGTGCACCGAGGTAAGGCCGGTTGCCATCCCGACGGCCACTGCCTCCAGGTCGTGGCCGCGTCTGACTCCGTCGGCCGAGACCAGCTCCAGCAGGGACTCTCCGGCGACGTACTCGCTGACCAGGTAGGCATTCGAGCCGTCAAGCCCGGCGTCCAGGACGCGGGCGGCGCAGAACGGCGGCACTCGCTTGGCCACAGCGGCCTCGGCCGCGAACCGGTCCCTGGCGGCCGCGTCCAGTGCCCAGTCGCCGCCGAGCAGGCTGATCGCGACCTGGGTGCCGTCGGGCGCCGCGCCAAGGAAAATCGGGTCGTCGGACGGGATGCCGACCAGCCGCCCGGTCAGCTGGTACCGTGCCACCCGCGTGGGGTCGCCGGAACGCAGTGGTGTTGGGTGAGGCATTGACCGGGACTCCGCTAGGACACGCAGCGTGGGACCTGTGATGCGGTTCGTACCATACGCACTTTGTGCATGACACTAGGACGAATCGACTAAGTTACTGGGGAGTAAATAGTGACGCAAGTGCTCATCCTCGGCATGGCCGGGTGTAGATTGCCCCGCTACGTGCTGTATTCGGCAACACCCGGCGACGACACGCTTCGGTTATCGAGGCCACTTAGGTGTAGCGCCCGGCCGGACGTGGCAGAATTCCCCGCCGGATTCGGGCACAACCGAGCCGTCCTGTGCGTTACAAGCGCGCGACGAGGTTAGTAAAGATGGAGGGGTAAGGGCCGACATGGCTACCGACTACGACAGCCCGAGGAAGACAGACGACGACGTTACCGAGGACAGCCTGCAGGAACTGCAGGCGCGGCGGATGGACAAGTCCTCGACGGCGATTGACATCGATCCTGATGACATTGCCGAGTCGCTAGAGCTACCCGGTGCCGACCTATCGAACGAGGAGCTCTCGTTCCGGGTGATTCCGCGTCAGGCGGATGAATTCACCTGTTCGAGCTGCTTCCTTGTGCACCACCGCAGCCAGCTTGCCGACAGCCGTAGCGGCCAGCCGGTATGCCGGGAGTGCGCGGCCTGATTCGCCGCTAACGGTGATGTCGGCTGCAAGGCCGGATCGTCGACTGATGGCAGGGAATCGGGCGGCTCGGGCCGCTTTCACTGAGCGGGGTGAAGTCACCCCGCAGGTGGCGGCTGGCCTGGGCGCGCTGGAGGCTGGCCCGAGCGGGGCGGGCGGCATCAGCTGGGAGCGACCCCGTTCCCGGTATTAAGTGTTTTGTGATTGTTTCCGACTGCGGACAACGGCGGCCACGCTGCGGATAGTGGCGGCGCCGATATCCCGGCCTAGGCGGGCTCGCCGAGCCCAGACCAGTCGCGCCAGGTGACGGCGGCCCGCCGGCGGCAGACGCTGAATTTCCAGGACGGCCCGGCTGGCCAGGAGCGACACCGGCAGCGCGAGGGCTATAGCCAGCATGACCTTTCCGGCCAGGGCGGCCAGGATGAGGCAGGCAGCTGCCGCCGCGATCAGGATCGCCGATCCAGCCAGCTCGGCCGCGACCCGCCTGAGGGCCAGCTCGGTATTGCGGCCGAAGACGCCGCTGCCGGGCGATGTCCGCGCCGCCCGGAGGAAATGAGCCGCCGCCGCGGCCGCATCGCGTGACCGCAGGCTGATACGCCCGAGCTCGTTGATGGCGCCGCTGTGCGTCGGCTCGATCGCGAGCGCCGATTCCTGCCACCGTCTTGCCTCAGCCAGGTCACCGCGGCCGAGCGCCGCTTTGCCGGCGGTGACGTGCACGTCCGCTACGTCCGGAGCCAGGGTCAGAGCCGTCGCGGCAGCCTGCCCGGCCAGTTCGTGCTGGCCGTCCGCTGTAGCGGCCTGGGCGAGGCACACGTGCGATCGCCAGAAATGTGGCGCCAGCGTGCGGGCTTCCTGCGCTGCGGTCACCGCGTCGGCCGTCTGGCCCATCCCGATCAGGGCCGTGCTGACCAGGCGATACGGCCAGTCGTCGGCCGGATCGAGCGCGCTGGCCCTGGCTGCGGCCGCAACGGCCTCGGCCGAGTTGCCGCCGCCGAGGTGCGCTCGCGATAGCAGGCACCAGCCGCGGCTGCTGCCCGGTGCGGAGGCGAGAACTGTCGAGAGGAGGCTGGCGGCATCGCTGTAGCGGCCGAGATCGATCATCGCGCTGGCGCGGCTGAGGTCCGCGGCCTGCTGGTCAGCCATCAGGAGCGCCGCGGGATGGGCGCGCGGTCACAGCATCTTCCGTTTCCTCAGGTAGGCGGCAAGGTCGTCGTAGCTGCCGCCCTCATTGGCGAAGAGCGCCACGTTCCGGGCCGAAGCGAACCAGGGACCGAGCGACGGCCGGATCTGGTCGACCGCGGCGAGCAGGTCGTCCTGGCCGATCATGCGGATCTGGCCGGTGCGGGCCGAGTCGAGCAGGGCGAGCTCCGCGGCGCTCTCGCAGATGTGCGCGATGTCCGCGGCGGAGAACCCGTCAGTCCTGGCTGCGAGACTCCTGAGTTCGATGCCGGCCACCGGGCGGTCGCGCAGGTGATAGCGGAAGACGGCCTCGCGGGCCTGCTCGTCCGGCGGCAGGACGAGGAGCGTGCGGTCCAGCCGGCCTGGTCGGCGCAGCGCGCTGTCCACGTCCCAGGGATGATTGGTGGCGGCGAGCACGAAGACGCCCTCGTTCCCGGCGGTGACGTCGTCGAGCTCGAGCAGCAGCTGGTTGACGGCGCTCCGCATCGGCGTGCTGCGTAGCTGGCTGCGCTTCTGGCCGATCGCGTCGACCTCGTCCAGGAAGACCACGCACGGCGCAGACCGGCGGGCCGTGGCGAAGATCTCCTTGATGTTGCGCTCGCTGGAGCCGATGTACATGTCGACGACGTCGGCGAAGGAGATGGCCATGAAGCGGGCGCCTAGCTCGCCGGCGACGGCGCGCGCGATGAAGGTCTTGCCGCAGCCGGGCGGGCCGTAGAGCAGGAGGCCGCCGCGCAGGCTCTTGCCGTACAGCTTGCGGAGCTCGGGATTGCGCATCGGGGCCAGGAACGCGGCTTCGAGCCGCGCCTTGACCTCGGCCATTCCGGCGACGTCGGAGAGCTGGAGACCAGGCCGCTCGGCGTCGTAGGCGGTCTCGGCCGTCGCGTCGTCAGGCCGGGTGGCGGCGGAGTCCTCGGCGCCGTCCCTGGTCACGAACATGGGCGGAAGCACGTCGCGCAGCTCGGCTTCCGCCTCGGCCCAGTCGAACTCGCTCGGCGTGGCGGGCTCGTTCGGCGTGGCGGGCTCGGCCTGCGTCGCTGGCTCCGAAGTGGCCGCTTCGGCGGACGCCGCTGGCTCGGACAGAGCGGGCTCGGATAGGGCCGGCTCGGATAGGGCCGGCTCGGATAGGGCCGGCTCGGATAGGGCAGGCTCGCTCCGCCCCCCGTGCGCGGTCGGCGCGCCGGGTTCGGTCGCCCCGGCCGGAGGTGGCGCTGTCTCGCCGGAATGGTGGGCCACTAGCAAGCTCAGGGCCTGGGCGTTGCCGGGATCGGCCTGGAGGACGGCGCCGAGGAGAGCCACGGCCTCGTCCGCCTGTCCTGCGGCCAGCAGCAGGCTGGCCAGGTGCATGCGGAGCGCGAGGTCGTCCGGGAGCGCCGCTACCGCATTCCGCAGGCTCGCGATCACGGCGTGCTGGTCGTCCATGCGGCCACCCCCGTGCTGTTCGTCTGCTTAGTGCGATCTTGACGATTTTATGCTGCTTTAACTCCCGGTGAGCAGCGAATCACGATCCTGCTGCTCTGAACTCCGCATGGGTGGGCGGCGCCGCCGACCGTGGATTCTGACAGAGGCGGCCCTCGGCCGACGGCTTGTCGCTGGGGTGCTGCCGGGTGCCTCGGGCCGGGGCGGGGGCGGTGGCGCTGGGGTGCTGGGCGAAGGGCGCCGTTTCATGCCGCCGAGCCCACTCGTGCCCCGATTTGCGCATTTCGCCCCCACCGGAGGCATGAAAGGTGCGTTCGGCGTCGGCTAAGGCACCCGTCTGACCGGCGGGATCCAAACGGGCTCTGCGCGCTCGGGCTAGACGGTTGCCAGGCGCGCGATGCACTCTGGCTGGCCGCAGGTCCGGCCCGAGCCGCGGCAGACGTTGCCGCAGGAGCAGCGCGCCGCACGGCTGGCCAGCCAGGCCTCGTGATCTCCGAGCACAACGCTGCCGTCGGGGCACTCGACGCTGTAGACCCGCTTAATCGCGCCACCCGGCAGCGCCACATACTCGCGCGGGATGAGGGTCATACATCTAGTGTCACTCAAGCGGGCGACCGCTGTGGTCGGCCGCCGCTAGTCGGCCGTCGGTGTCGTCCGGCCAGCTCGCCCGCTCGTCGCTCCGCGGGTCGAGAACGACGCTCGAGCCACCGGGGGAGCCGAACGTCATCACCGGGTAGGTAGCGTCGACGGCAGGCCAGCCCGGGTCACCCGTGCTCGCGAACCTGACCCAGGCCGCGTGCATCTCGGCCGCGAGGTCAGCCGGCGGCTCGGTGCCGATGGCGATCTGCGCGTCTGCTGAGGCTAGGTTGTCGAAGACGAAGGGGATCTCCACCGCATGCGCGGCGCCTAGGTCCTGAACTGGGCTTCGCCAGGCGAATTCGTAGAGATAGGTGGGGGCAGGCCCTGCGGCGTTGATGCGCGCCTGCGCGGCTGCGAACGTCGGATTACGGAAGAATCGATCCGTCACCAGCGCGCACAGCACGTCGCCCGCGGTCGCACCGGGCCGGTTCGCCTGATAGACCGCCGCGGTGTCGGTGCCGATGCCGAGGCCGCCGAGGAAGAGGGGCAGGGTCTCAGCGGTCACCATGGCGGCCATCCCGTTCGGCACGAAAAACAGCCGGAACTCCTCGGCGTTCGTGCCTGTCATGAGCGCCACGTCCGACCCCTGCCCCGCCGCCACGGCGGCCAGCGGGTGGACGGGCAGCACGTCCCCGTCGATGACCGGGATGAAGGCCATGGACGTTGCCACGATGCTGGTGCCCCAGCGGGCAGGATCCGGCGCAGCAGCCAGCCCGTCGCGCACCGCAGCCTGTGCAGCGACCACCTTGTCGATGTTCAGAGCCGCGAGGTTCGCCGCGGTCGCTTCGATGCCGAGCGCCGCGCTCAGCTCGGCCGTGACCAGCTGAGCGTCGGCCAGGTCGGCGCCGACCTGCGCCGCTCCGCTTTGCGCGATGACCTTGCCGAACAGGCCGTGTGCTCGCGGCATGCCGAGCAGCGTGGTGACGCTCATGGCGCCGGCCGACTCGCCGAAGATCGTGACGTTCGCGGGATCGCCGCCGAAAGCGGCGATGTTGTCGCGCACCCACTCCAGGGCAGCGACCTGGTCAAGCAGGCCGCGGTTGGGCGGCGCGTCAGGCAGCAGCGCGAACCCATCCACGCCGAGCCGATAGTTGATGCTCACCAGGACGATCCCATCGCGCGCGAACGCGTGGCCGTCGTACATCCTGACGGCGGAGTTGCCGTTAGAGAAGGCCCCGCCGTGGATCCACACCATGACCGGCGCGGCACCTCGCAGACCCGGCGTCCAGACGTTGAGCGTCAGCCAGTCGTCGCCGGGGATGTTCGGCTCCGGCAGCAGGGTGTCGAAGGGAGCCACGTAATCAGGCTTGGGCGGCGTCGCGCTGAACTCGGTGCACGCCCTTACGTCGTCCCATGGAGCCGGCGGTTCGGGCGCCTTGAACCGCAGCGGGCCCGTCGGGCTGGCCGCATACGGAATGCCAAGGAACCGGGTCACGCCCTCGCTGATCTCGCCGCTCACTGCGCCGTACCTGGTGGTAACCGTGGTCATGCGGTGACTGTGCCACAACCACGGCCGCCGGACCAGACCTGCGCCTTGCGGAAGTGGCCCGCGGAGTAGGCTCACGGCTGTGACAGATGAGAACGGCGGGGCGACGACGGACAGCAACGACTGGCGGGTGACCGTCAGGCTGCACGCTGGCGGGCAGGCGGGCAAGGCCGTCGAGCACCTCAGCGGGCACCAGGTCGAGGGCGAGGTGCACCAGCGCCTCGGCGGCCGGGTGATCGTCAGTGATGACGGCGGGAACGAGCTGTATCTGTACACCCACAGCCAGGATGCGGCGGCTGCCGCGCAGCAGTCGGTCAGCGACCTGCTGGCCAGCCACGGCATGGAAGCGGACTACACGGTCGAGCGCTGGCATCCAGTGGCGGAGGAATGGGAAGCCGCCGATGTCGCGCTGCCCGGTACGGCCGCGGAGATCGAGGCCGAGCGCGAGCAGCTAGACGCGGAGGAGACCAGCGAGTCGCTGACCGGCGGAGTCGCGCTGTTCGAGGTTCGCGTGCAGGTCAGGACGCACCACGAGTCGGTTGCGCTGGCAGCGCGGCTCGAGGCCGAGGGCTACTCCGTTGTGCGCCGCTGGCGGTTCCTGGTCGTCGGCGCGAACAACGCCGACCAGGCCGAGGATTTCGCCGCGATTGTCCGGCAGGAAGCGCCGACCGACGCCGTGATCACCACCGAGGAAGTCGGGCCTGGTCGGCCGTACACCGCTTTCGAACTGGCCGCTGGCTCCGGCATCTAGCCAGATCCGTTGTAGCCAGTTTCCCTCTAGCCAGACCCGCGCAAGGCAGGCCCGCGCTAGCTAGCGGCCCGGCTGGCTGTCTGCTGCCTGCCGCCGAGCGGCGTAGCGCGCTGCCCGAGTTCGTCGTGATCTGCCTGGCCGGGTGAGTGCGCTGGCCGCGTCATGGTAAGGGTTGTCCTGGCGAATCGGCGGGATAACCGAGAGGCGGACGTGCATGGGGCAGCAGGCGGAGCTGGTATTCGCGGGCGGGGCCATCTACACGGCCGACGCCAGCAGGCGGCGGATGGTCCCTGCCGCCGCGGCCGATGGCCGGCCAGCTAGCGCCGTCGCGGTGGTGCGCGGACGGATCGAGGCCATCGGGAACGCCGGCGACCCTGACATCCAGGACCTGATCGGCCCGTCCACCGAGGTCGTCGACCTTCGGGGCCGAGCGCTGCTCCCTGGCTTCCAGGACGCGCACGTGCATCCTGCTTTCGCAGGCATCACCATGATCGGCTGCAACCTGATGGGCGCGGCCAGCCTGGCCGAGGCGCTGGAGCGGATCGCCAGCTTCGCCCGGCAGCACCCCGACAGGGAGTGGATCGCGGGCTCGGGCTGGCGGATGGAGTGGTTCCCTGGCGGTACCCCCGACCGGCAGATGCTCGATGCCGTCACCGGCGCCAGGCCCGCCTATCTGTCGAACCGCGACGGTCACGGCGCCTGGGCCAACACCCGCGCCCTTGAACTCGCGGGCATCGAGGCCCGGACGCCTGACCCGGTCGACGGCCGCATCGAACGCGAGCCGGACGGCGGCCCGCAAGGCACGCTGCACGAAGGCGCAGCGAACCTCGTCGGCAACCTCCTGCCCGAGCTCACCGTGGAAGAACGCCTCACCGGGCTGCTGCTCGCCCAGCAGCATCTGCACGCCCGCGGCATCACCGCCTGGCAGGACGCCATCGTCGGCAACTACCTTGGCAGCCCGGACCCGCTCCCGGTTTACCTGGCGGCGGCCGCCAGCGGCCAGCTCACCGCCAGGGTCGAGGGCGCCTTGTGGTGGGACCGGACCCGTGGCGGCGAGCAGCTGCCCGACATCCTCGGCCGCCGCGAGCGGGGCGTCGCGCCCCGGTTCCGCGCGAACACAGTGAAGATCATGCAGGACGGCGTCGCCGAGAACTTCACCGCCGGGATGCTCGAGCCGTATCACGACCCCACCGGCTGCCACGACCACGGCAGCGGCCTTTCCTATGTCGACCCGATGGCGCTGCGCGAATACGTGGCCCAGCTCGACGCGCTCGGCTTCCAGGTGCACCTGCACGCGATCGGCGACCGAGCCGTGCGGGAGGCGCTGGACGCGATCGCCGCCGCGCGCGCTGCGAACTGGACCCCAGAAGGCCAGCACCTCGACAACCGTCATCACATCGCGCACCTCCAGGTAGTACATCCGGACGACGTGCCGCGCTTCGCCGCGCTCGACGTCACCGCTAACATGCAGGGCCTGTGGGCCGCGCACGAACCGCAGATGGACGAGCTCACGATCCCGTTCATCGGGCCCGAGCGGACGGCACGGCAGTACGTCTTCGGCGACCTGGCCCGTAGCGGCGCGCGCCTGGCCGCGGGCAGCGACTGGGCGGTCAGCAGCGCCAACCCGCTGCGTGCGATCCACGTCGCGGTGAACAGGTCGCTGCAAGGATCGACCGGCGCTGAGGCCGAGCCGTTCCTGCCAGATCAGAGCCTGGACCTAGCTGACGCGCTCGCGGCGTACACGATCGGCTCGGCGTATGTGAACCATCTCGATCATGAGACCGGCTCGATCGAGCGCGGCAAGCTTGCGGACCTCGTCGTCCTCGAACGCGATCCGTTCGCGCACCCGCCGGGCGAGATCGGCAGCACCGGCGTGCTGGCGACCTACGTCCAGGGCGAGCCCGTCTACCTCTCGACGAACGGAGCCCCGAGTGGAACTCACTGAGCTCGGCCGGGGCGGCCCGCGCGTCTCGCGGGTCGGCCTCGGCCTGATGGGCATGTCCGGCGTCTACGGCCCGGCCGATGAGACCGAGAGCAAGGCGACGATCAGGGCCGCGCTCGATGCCGGGATCACGTTGCTGGACACCGGCGACTTCTACGGCATGGGTCATAACGAGCTGCTGCTCCGCGACGTGCTGCGCGACGTCGACAGGTCCAGCGTCTTCATCCAGGTGAAGTTCGGCGGCCAGCGCGATCCGCGCGGCGCGTTCATCGGGCACGACACGAGCCCGGTCGCGGTCAAGAACTCGCTCGCCTACACGCTGACCCGGCTCGGGACTGACTACGTCGACCTGTATCAGCCGGCTCGGCTAGACCACCACGTTCCTATCGAAGAGACGGTGGGTGCGATCGCCGAGATGATTCAGGCCGGCCATGTCCGGTACCTGGGCCTGTCGGAGATGGGGGCCGAGACGATCCGGCGGGCAGCCGCGGTGCATCCGGTGGCCGGCCTCCAGATTGAGTACTCGCTGATGAGCCGGGGTATCGAGGCGACAATCCTGCCGACGGTTCGCGAGCTCGGCATCGGCATCACCGCGTACGGGATCATGTCACGCGGACTGCTGTCTGCTGACACCGCGCGGGCGATCGGGGCGGACGACCCGCGGGTGCGGTTCCCCCGGTTCCAGGGCGAGAACCTGCAGCGCAACCTCGGGCTCGTCGCCGCGCTCGAGCAGATCGCGGCCGACCGCGGCGTGACCACTGCGCAGCTCGCCATCGCGTGGGTACTCGGCCGCGGCAGCGATATCGTCCCGCTGATCGGGACTAAGCGCCGGGACCGGCTGGCCGAGGCGCTCGGCGCGCTCGAGATCGTCCTGAGCCCGGACGAGGCGGCCGCCATCGAGGCGGCGGTGCCCAGCGCGGCGGTCGCGGGGGACCGGTACGACCCGGGCGGCATGGCCTCACTGGACAGCGAAAGGCCCTAAGGACGGGAACGGGGTCGACCTAGTCCGCCGGGCGTGGGCGCGCGCGGTCAGCGAGGCCAAAACGGCTGATGCACGTTCAGAGCCGCCGTCGTGAGGAGCAACAGCAGCGCCAGCAGCACGACCCCGGCCACACCTAGGTAGCCGAGTATGAGCCCGGCGCGCGCCAGGCCAGATCCCTGCTCGCCAGTCTGCCTGATCCGCTGCTGTGCCTTGTGGCCCATGATGATGGCGGCGATCCCGGCCGGGAACCCGACGACGAACTGTGCGAGTCCGCACACAAGCGCGGCAATAGCCAGGCTGCTCGTGCGCTGCTGGGCCACGACTGGCTGCGGCCAGTAAAGGCTCACGGCGGCCGGCGGCGGCCGCGGGATGATGAACGCCGACGGCAGGTCGGCGGTGAGTCTGGCGAGGTCCGCATACGTCATCGGGCCAGCGAGTGCCGTTGCTCGCTCGTCCCATTCGTCGCGAGTCAGGCGGCCTTCGGCATACGCGTCGTTGAGGACGGACTGCACCTGCGAGCGCTCGTCATCTGACGCTCGCACGGCGCCGAATGATTGACCGGCTGCCATTGTCGCCTCCCGTCTAGTCCCGGTTGCGCAGGCCGGGCGCGCAGTCCCCGTTGCGCACCGCCAGGCCCCGAGTCCGAGCCGCAGTTTCAGTCTAAGGCCGCCGGCCGTTCTGCGTGAGTGTGACCTGGCTGGTGCTAGAGGCCCGGCCAGGTCACACCCACGACTAGCTATCGGCTGGGCTGGTAGGTCAGCAGGACGTTGCCCGAGGCGAATTGCCGGATTCGCAATAGTTCGAGCGCAGTGCGGCTGGCGCTGGCGAGAACCGGATGTCCGCTGCCGAGGACGACCGGGTTCACCATGATGCGGACCTCGTCGATGACGCCGGTACCAAGCAGGCCGGCGGCGAGGTCGGAGCTGCCGATGAGCGCGATGTCCCTACCTGACCGCTCCTTGATCTTGGTTAGCTGCTCGGCGACGTCGTCGCTGATGACGCTCACTGGTCCCCAGGTCGCCTGCGCGAGCGAACGGGACACAACGATCTTGTCGAAGCCATTCATGCGGCTCGCAACTGCCGGCTGGCCGTGCAGGCCGACGTTGGTCGGCCAGAAGGCGGCCATGTGCTCGTAGGTCTTGCGGCCAAACAGCAGCGTGTCGGCCTCGTCGAGCTGCTCGACGGCGAAGTCGAGGAACTCGCCATCGACGTTGTGCCAGAACAGCTCGCCGTCGCTCGTCTCGTGATAGCCATCGAGACTGGCCATCAGGAACGCGAAGATCTTGCGCACCTGGCAGCCCCTCAGCTCTCGGTCTGAGCGGCGAGGTACTTGCCGAGGTTGTCCAGCAGCCAGGTGGTGCCTTCCTCGCGATTTTCGGGCTTGTCGATGCCGTCGAGGAAGACGCCGTGCTCGGTATAGGTGAGCTTGGTTCCGCTTTGCTCTAGTACGAGCTCCACTGTGGTGACCGACACCGACATGCGCTCGTCGCCCGCGTACATCTCGTAGCAGTAAACGATCCGCTGGTCAGGCACGATGTCGTAGTAGGTCGCCTCGTAGCTGTAGGTCGAGCCCTCGGGGGTCAGTCCGCCGAAGCGCTCGTGCCCGCCGACCCGGAAGTCGAGTTCGGCCTCGGTGCCGTCGGACTTGAAGTCCGGGTCGTCCATCCAGATGGCCTTGGCCTCGACGCTGGCCCAGGCGGCGAAGACCCTGGCGGGCGCGGCCGGGTAGGTGCGCTCGATGACGAAACTGGCGTGGTTGACGGAACGCTCGGGCATGGCTATCTCCTCGGGTTATCGAGATGGTTGATTCGTTCCCGGCCTAGCCGGATTCAGGCGAGTCATTGTCGTTGTCGTCACCGCCGCCGTCGGCGAGCAAGTCGCCGAGGCGATCCAGGCGGCGCTCCCAGAGGGACCGGCGCTCGGAGATCCAGCTCTCGGCTGACTGAAGCGCGGCCGGATTGATCGCGCAGGTCCTGGTCCGGCCGAGCTTCTGGGACCGGACCAGGCCGCTGGCCTCGAGCACCTGCACGTGCTGGACGACGGCCGCTAGCGACATGGCCAGCGGCCGGCCGAGTTCGCTCACCGAGGCCGGTCCCCGGCTCAGCCGCTCCACCATGAGCCGCCGGCCGGGGTCAGCGAGAGCCTGAAACACCCGGTCCAGGTCCGCCACTTGGTTAAGCATGTACTTGAGTATGCTTGTGCGGTCCGCAATAGTCAAGCGATACCTTCACTATTCAGCGGATGTCAGAGCCGTCCGGGATGATGTCGGTGGTGAGCTGGCACGCTTGGTGAGCTGGCACGGTTGGTCGCAAGGGAGGTGTCGTGCCGCCAGGCGCGGGGCTGGTTCAGGCGCAGCGGTTGGCGGCGCAGCGGTTGGCGGCGCAGCGGTTGGCGGCGCAGCTGCTGTCCGGTGAGCCCGCGCGCAGCCCGGTCGCGGTCGCTGAGCGGCTCCTTGCGATCCAGGGTCAGGATGCGCGGGGCGCCAGGCTCGCGGTGCGGTCACGGACCGCCGGGCTTACGGCGGAGGACGTTGACCGAGCGCTGACGGCGGACCGCACCCTCGTCATCACCTGGCTGAACCGCGGCACGCTCCACCTAGTCGCGAGCGAGGACTACTGGTGGTTGCACCCGCTGACTGCAAAGCCGCAGTTCCAGACCGGCTGCCGGCGCCTGCTGGCACGGCTCGGGGTGTGCGCTGAGGACGCGGACCGGGGCGTCGTCGTTGTCGAGCGTGCCCTGGCAGACGGTCCGCTTGTCCGCGCCGAGCTCGCCGAGCGGCTCGTCGCAGCCGGCCTGCCTGCCGACGGCGGAGTCGCTCTGAACGTCATGATGCTGGCGAGCCTGCGCGGCATAGCCGTGCGCGGGCCCGTCATCGGCACCCAGCACGCCTACGTGCTCGCTCGGGACTGGCTCGGCCCGCCGCCGCGCGCACTGGATCCTGATCTCGCGATCTCCCGGCTTGCCCGGCGCTACCTGGCCGGGCACGGCCCGGCCTCGGACCGCGACCTGGCCAAGTGGGCGGGCCTGCCGCTCGGGCCGGTGCGCCGCGGCCTCGCCGCCATCGCCGGCGAGCTGCGCGATCGTCCCGATGGCCTTGCTGAACTGGTCACGGCGGCGCGCGACGACGGTCGCCTGCCGTCGGCGCGGCTGCTTGGCGCCTTCGATCCGGTGCTGCTCGGCTGGGCGTCCCGCGAGTTCATACTCGGCAGCCAGCAGGGCATCGTGACGGTCAACGGGTTGTTCCGCCCGTTTGCGCTGGTTGCTGGGAAGGTCGCCGGGACCTGGGCCTACACCGCGGGTCAGGTGCAGATCAGCAGGTTCGGCGATCTGCCGGACGACGTTGAGTCTGAGCTCGCCGCCGAGGCCCGAGATGTGCAACGCTTCCTTGCCGGCTCGCCTGACTCGGGCACCGCAGAGGTAGGACAGGACCCAGATGAAGCTGCCTGACCTGGCAGATCTGCCGTATGCGCGCGCCCTGATCGGGCATGACGGCGATCTGGACGCTGAGCGCGAGTATGACACCGTCCTGTTCGAGCGCGCGGATTACGACGGCCCGCACATGCCCAATGCGCACTTCGTGGAGTGCGCCTTCCGCCAGGTATCGGTCGCGGACGGCAACCTGCTGCGGGCCAGCCTGCGCGACGTGTGGCTCCGGGACGTCCGCCTGACCGGCACCAATGTCGCCGAGAGCACGTGGCTGGACGTGACGGTGATCGGCTCTTCCGTGGCCGGCGTTCAGGTCTACGGCGCCGAGCTAAGGCGGGTCGTGTTCAGCGGCTGCAAGCTGGACTCGGTGAACCTCCGGGCATCCAAGCTGACCGCTGTGACATTCCACAACTGCGTGCTGCGCGACGTCGATTTCGCCGGTGCCACCCTGACGCAGTGCTCGTTCCCCGGCTCCGAGCTCACGCGGGTTGACCTCACTAAGGTGACGATGGATAGGACCGACCTGCGCGACGCCGAGCTCGGCCTGATCATCGACACCAACTCGCTGCGCGGCGCGATCATCAGCACGGGTCAGCTGGTGACGGTTGCGCCCGTCCTGGCGGCGACGCTGGGGATCGTCATTGATGACGAGCGGCCATAGTCCCGTCGTCCGCAGGCACTTGCCCTGCCTCCACGGCCGGTGCTCGCCTGGCCGCGAGGAGTCGCCTGGCCAGCGTCTGAGCCGCCAGCACAATGGCGAGGATGGCAATGGCGACCACGCCGTCGAGCCAGAAGTGGTTGGCCGTCACGACCACGGCAAGTGCCGTCATGGCCGGGTACAGCAGCACGAGCCAGCGCCATCTGCTCCGTGCCGTGCAGATGATCGCGATCGCGATCAGGACCGCCCAGCCCACGTGGACGGACGGCATCGCCGACAACTGATCGGGATCGAATCCTGCGACTGTCGAGTACACGGACTGGTGGTAGATCACGGCGGTGTCGACGAGCCCGGTACCAGGTAGCATCCGCGGCGGCGCGACGGGGATGAGCTGTACGAGCAGGCTGATGCCCGTGAATACGGCCAGCGTCGTGCGCCAGCGGACGTAACTCGCGCGGTGCCGGGCAAACAGCCAGACCAGGCAGGCGATCAGCACGGGGAAGTGCAGCGAGTCGTAGTACAGGTTGAAGAACTGGATGACGAGCGGATGCGGCAGGAAGAAGTGCTGGACGGTGGTCTCGCTTGGCAGGTGAACTGCACGTTCGAAGTGCCAGATCCACCGGGACCGGCCGAGGGCGCCGCCGGGACCCATGACCGAGAACGATCCCGCGTACTGCCACAGCGCGAACAAGCCGACGACAAGGGCGGTCTCCTGGGCAAAGACCGCCACGGAGCGCAGGCGGGGCTTCCCGGCGGCCCGTAGCGCGACAGTCGCTACCGCGAGGCCGGCCGCTACCCCAGCAGCCTGGCGCCAGCTCAGCTCGAGGTCGATCACTCGCCGGGGCCTGCCGGGCTTGCGTCATCGAGGCGCAGGGTCGTCATTCGGCCAAGGTTACGACGAGATGGCAGCGCGCGGTCCAGCGGACCGCCGGTGGGCAAACCCGGCGTTATTCGCGGGTGAAGGAGGCGGGGTCCGGGTACTGGCGCGGCAGCATGACGTCGGCGGAGACGTCGGCGCCCAGTCGGACGATGTCGCCGTCTGCGAGCCGGACGGCGATGCCGGGAAGCACCCGGTCGCCGTTGACGAAGGTGCCGTTGGTCGAGTTCTCGTCGCGGATGCTGGCGTGCCCGCCATCGTCCATCGTGACCGTCGCATGCCGCCTGGAGACGTTCTCGAAGTTAGCGAAGGCAGCCGCCACCAGGGATTCCGCTGGATCACGGCCCAGCAGCAAGCTAGTGCCAGCTGGAACTTCCACGTTCCCGGTCGGGAAAGACAGCTGCAGAACGGCGGGAGAAATGGAACCAGGCCGATCTTCAGGACGCAGGTACTCCTGCATGACGGTCGTCGGCGCGGGGTAGTCGTCATCCCTTGGCCTGGTCCGGGGCAGGTTGGCGCCGCAGGTGAAGCAGATCAGGTCGTCGGGCTTCACCTCGGCCGCGCAGTTGGGACAGGTTAGCGTCGCCATCACGTCCTCCTGGACTCCGTCGCCGGCGGCCCCGGCCAGCTATTGCCTCAAACCTCCGGACGAGAGACTAACGTGCCTGCCCCGTGGATTGGTGCCAGGGCTTGCGGCCGGGGCAGCCCGCACCCCACTGACCAGGGCTTCGTGCTGGTCAAATGGCGGCCCGGTACCATCCAGTCATGATCGGCTTCACGCTCAATGAGGAGCACGAGGCGCTCCGCTCCACTGTCGAGGAGTTCGCCCGCGAGGTGGTGGCACCGGTGATCGGCGGCCACTATGAGCGGGGCGAGTTCCCGTACGAGATCGTCGCGCGGATGGGCAAGCTCGGCCTGTTCGGCCTGCCGTTCCCCGAGGAGTACGGCGGGATGGGCGGCGACTACTTCGCGTTGTGCCTAGCCTTGCATGAGCTGGCACGGGTCGACTCGTCCGTGGCGATCACCCTGGAGGCGGGTGTCGCGCTCGGCGCGATGCCGATCTTCAGGTTCGGGACGGCGGCCCAGAGGGAGCGCTGGCTGCCCGACCTGTGCCAGGGCGAGCGCCTCGCGGCCTTCGGCCTTACCGAGCCGGGTGGCGGGTCGGACATCCCCGGCGGGATGCGGACCAGGGCGAGGCTGGACGGCGACGAGTGGGTGATCGACGGCTCGAAGGCCTTCATCACCAACTCCGGGACGGCGATCACTTCCGTCGTGACGGTGCTGGCATTGACGGGAACGGGGCCGTCCAGGGCTGGCGGTGCGGATACCGGCTCGCCCGGTGCCAGGCCCGAGATCTCCGCGATCATGGTGCCCGCGCGGACAGCGGGATTCACTGTCGGGCCCGAGTACTCCAAGGTGGGCTGGTGCTCCTCCGATACCCGGGAGCTGGCGTTCGCCGGCTGCCGGGTGCCGCGAGAGAACCTGCTCGGCGATCTAGGCCGCGGCTACGCGCAGTTCCTCCAGACTCTCGACGAGGGACGGGTGGCGATCGCTGCCCTCGCGGCGGGCCTGGCCCAGGGCTGCGTCGACGAGTGCCTCCGGTACGCGGCCGAGCGCACGGCCTTCGGGCACGAGCTAGGGCACTACCAGGCGATCCAGTTCAAGATCGCGGATATGGCGGCACGCGCGCATGTCGCGCGGCTGGCCTGGTACGACGCGGCGGCCCGGCTGGTGGCGGGGGAGCCGATCAAGTCGCAAGCCGCGATCGCGAAGCTGACCTGCTCTAACGCGGCGATGGACAACGCCAGGGACGCCACCCAGATCTTCGGTGGCTACGGCTTCATGAACGAGTTCCCTGTGGCCAGGTTCTACCGGGACGCCAAGGTGCTCGAGATCGGCGAGGGAACGTCGGAGGTGCAGCGCATGGTGATAGCACGCCAGCTCGGGCTGGACCGCCGAGGCTAGCCGTGCACGATCATGGGCGGGACGGCCGGGGCGTGTCCGAGCTTGAGCATGTTGAAGTTTGACATCAAGCGCACCACCCGCTCGAGGCCGACGACGCTGGTACCGCTGGGGTAGCTGCCGATCGTGATCAGGTCAGCATCCTGGGCGCTGATGCCGGTCGCCGCGGGCAGCAACTGCTGGACCTGGCCGGTCATCGCCGCATCGGACTGAGCCTTGGCGAGCGCCTGCTGGAAGTCGGCCACGGCACTCGGGTTGTCTTTCACCCACGCGTTCATGGCGACGTAGCCGGACAGCGGCAGGTTCGCGGTTGACCCGCTGCAGGCGTCCAGTACTTCGACAGCGCCGGCCTGGCTCTCGGCCTGGTAGATGTACGGCTCGCCCACCAGGATCGCCTTGAGGCGGTGCTGCTCCAGCTCCTTGACCTCCTGCTGCTGCGACATCGGGGCCCACTGAACCGACAGGGCGGCGTTGCCAAGATAGTTCGACAGCACCTGAGTCGCGGCGGCCGCGTCGAGGCTGATGGGGTGCCCCGAGCCCTGCAGGCCAGCCAGAACATTCTCGTTCGGCACCCCGATCCGCTGGTTCGCGAGGTCCAGCGGCGACTGGATCGTGGAACCCGGCAAGGTCAGCACCTCAAGCACGCCCGCGCCCGCGTCGTAGCCGTCGGCCAGGATGCGCAGGTCATCGGACTGGGACTGCTGGTAGAAGATGTCGCCGTAGTCGCTAGCCGCGATATCGACCTGGGCGCTCTGCAGGGCACTGAGCTCGGCCGACTCGCTCGAGTAGCTCTTGATCTTGACGTCCTTGAGGCCGGCGGCGGCGAACAGCCCTTCCTTCTGCGCGAGGTAGATCGGCGCGTCCCCTACTCCGGGCACTGCGGCGATCGTGATAGCGCCCGAGACGGTGCCGCCTGCGCTCGCAGTGCCCGCGCAGCCCGCGGAGAGCAGGACGGCGAGCCCGGACGCTGCGGCGAGGAGGTACCGGGCGCGGGTGACTCGGCGGCTCCTGTTCAGCAGCGGGATTCCGGCCGGGTCACGCCTCATGACTCTCCTTGCACGGGTTGGGTGCGATCACGCGCTCGTCCGGTGATCCGGGAGAGGAACCGGACAGTTTTCTGAACACGGACGTTGCGGCAGAGAGTACCCTATTGCTGCCAGGAGGCCCGTCAAACATCACGTTACATCGGTTTTTCCGATTCGTGCATGTATTGACGCACGTTACCCGGTTACCGGCTAGAGTTGCGCTGGCTGTGTGACTGACTGCACCCGATGAAGAGCCGTTGTCTGGGAGGTTTGCTATGTCGGTAGCGCGCTGTGCAGTAGCGGCGTGCCCCCAGAGCGCGGCCACCAATTGAGGGGTTCAGAGACTGTGCCGTCCCGAGACAAGAAGGCTCGCGCCGCCGCTCCAGCTGCCTCAAGTCCGGCTCCCGGCAGTCAGGCTGCCGGTCGGGTCGCTGGCACTGCCCTGGCAGAGGACGCCGGACAAGGGCAGGTGCCCCGCGCCACCAAGACATCCCGGCGATCGCTCAAGAACTGGCGAGTGCGGTCCAGGCTCCTGCTGCTGATCATCATCCCGACGCTCACTGCCGTGATCCTCGGCGGCTCGCGCATCGTCACGTCGGTGCAGAGCGCGCTCGGATACCAGCGCGTCGAGCAGCTGGCCAACATGAGCTACGACGTCACCGGCCTGGCGGCCAGACTCGAGGACGAGCGGGACCAGACGCTGGAGTACATCGGCGAAGGCACGGCGGGGCGGCCCGGGACTCTCAGTCACAACACGGCCGACGGCGCGCCACAGGACCTCGAGCTGGTAACGCAGGACCAGAGCCTGACCACGCCGTGGATCCGCAAGGTCCAGGCCGACGCCGCGGCGATCGGCGCTGGCTATCCCGCGCAGGTCAAGGCGGGCGCGCAGAACATTTCCGACTTGCTGAAGCTGCTGGCGCCCCTGCGGACCGCGGCCACGACGACGCAGTTGCCTGCGACGCAGGTGCTGGCCCAGTACGCCTCGATGGTTGATGAGCTGCTGGCCATCGACGACAACATCGCGCTGGACAGCGGTGACCCGGCCCTCAGCAACGACGTCCGGGCCCTGAACCTGGTCTCGCTAATCGCCGAGGAGGCCTCCGAGCAGCGAGGCCTGCTGGCCTACGCGTTCGCCCAGGAAGGCCCGTTCAACCCGCAGGTTCTCAGCGACGTGACAACGGCGCTGGAGGAGCAGAACGCGAACATCGCCGAGTACAACCGGGTGGCGACGCCGCAGCAGGTGGCGCTGTACAACAGCTCGGTCGCCGGCAGCCTCGTCGACTTCGCCAGCAGCTACGAGCTCCAGGCGATCCAGTACGGCGAGGACGGCAAGGCCCTTAACCTCGCGCCCACCACCGCCAATGAGTGGGTCGGCGCGATGTCGACGGGCACCATCGGTCGCATCGACGCGGTCCAGCAGCAGCTCGTGGCCACCACGATCGCCCGGGCGTCGGCACTGCGCCGCCAGTCGATCGAGACGGCCAGCGTCGTCGGTGCCGCAGTCCTGATCGTCTTGCTGCTTTCGCTGCTGCTGACGACCGTCGTCGGCCGGTCCATGGTGCGGCCGCTGCGCCGCCTGCGGTCCGGCGCCCTGGAGGTGGCCGGCGTACGGCTGCCGGAGACGGTCCGCCGGATGAGCGATTCCGACGGCGCCGGGGTTCCGCTGGAAGTCGAGCCGATCGACGTGGATTCCTCCGACGAGATCGGTGAAGTCGCGCGTGCCTTCGACCAGGTCCACCGGGAAGCGCTCCGGCTGGCGGCTAACGAGGCCGCCCTGCGCGGCAACGTCAACGCCATGTTCGTGAACCTGTCCCGGCGCAGCCAGTCGCTGGTCGAGCGGCAGATCCGCCTGATCGACGACCTAGAGCAGGGCGAGCAGGATCCGGACCGGCTGTCCAGCCTGTTCCAGATGGACCACCTGGCCACCCGGATGCGCCGTAACTCCGAAAACCTGCTGGTCCTCGCCGGCCACGATGCGACCCGGCGGTGGAACCAGCCGGTCGCGCTGGTCGACGTCCTGCGGGCCGCGGTCTCCGAGATCGAGCAGTACGAGCGCGTGACCCTGAACGTCCAGCCGGGCATCGCCGTGCGCGGCCACGCGGTCAACGACGTCGTGCACCTGCTGGCCGAGCTGGCCGAGAACGCGACCTCGTTCTCGTCGGCCGAGACGCCAGTCGTCGTCTCCGGTCACCTGCTGAGCAGCGGTGGCGTGCTGCTGGACATCACCGACCAGGGTGTCGGCATGGGCGCCGAGGAAATGGCGCACGCGAACTGGCGACTGGACAACCCGCCGGTCGTGGACGTGGCCGTGTCGCGCCGGATGGGCCTGTTCGTGGTTGCCCGGCTTGCGGCCCGGCACGGGATCAGGGTCAGGCTGCGCCCGGCCGCCGCTGGCGGCCTGACCGCGCTGGTCTGGCTGCCCGATGAGGTGGTGAGCCACGAGTCCGACACGGGCGGTCCTGGCATGCGGAGGTTCGACGTCTCGGCCGCAGGCGCGGGCTTTGCTGGTGCCGCGGCCGGGGGAGCGAGCTCCGCTGGCGGCGTCGGCGGACTCAACCTCGTGCGGAACGGCAGCGGAGACGGCCAGGCTTCGCCAGCCGAGCAGGAGATCAACGCCGCACGCGCGCCGAGATTCGGCTCACAAGCCGAGCAGGCCGGCGAATCGAGCGGTCTCGGCCCCCGCCGCGTGCCTGGCGCGGGCTTGCACCCGGGCAACGTCGGGTGGGGCGGCGCGGCGACGACCAGCCCGCTGCCGGCCTTCGGCTCGGAGGCCGCCGAGGCCAATCTGGCTGCGGAGGCAGGCCGGGCCGACGCCATGTCCGGTTCGTACGGCGCATCCGACGTCTTTGGCAGCGGCCCGATGCCGGTAGCAGATTTCGCCGGGCCCACGGTCGAGTTCAGTGCCGCGCCGTCGTCTGCGCCGTCGGTTGACTTGAGCCAGCCGAGTGTCGTCGGTCAGCCACGAGGCGCGGGGCGCGCCGAGGACGCGGCGGACAGTGACCGTGGTGGCTTCGGCTGGGACGCTGGGCTCGGCAGTAACGGCGGCTATAGCAGCCTCGACGGGCCACTAGGCACGGCCGCATCCGCGAGCTCACCAAGCGGAGTAGTGGTCCCGCCGGCCGAGCATGTCGCCACCGAGAACCGGCTGCCGATCTTCGAGGCTGTCGAGTCCGACTGGTTCCGCCGCGGTCGCAGCGGCGTCGCAGCAGCAGGGGTCGGCCTGGCCGGGGCTGGCGGATCCAGCGCGGGCGGCGTCAGCGCGGGCGGCGCGAGCCTGGGCGACGCGGGCGACGGCGGCGCCAGCTGGCCGTCGCAGCAGGGTGCGGGTGATGTACCGGAGCCAGAGATCACCTGGGCCGCGTCTGCTGCGGATCAGGGCTGGGAGGCGGCAGCGGCCGTCAGCTCGCCTGCCACCGGCGGCACGACCTCGGCCGGACTGCCCAAGCGGGTGCCGCAGGCCAACCTGGTGCCCGGTACTGCCTCGCCCGAGCCGATCGCCTCGGTTCCGGCCCGTTCAGCTTCGGCTACCAGGGACCGATTCGCCAGCTTCCAGCGCGGTATTAGAGAAGGCCGGGCGGCGGTCGCCGGCGATGATGCAGACTCCGATGAGGATGACGGTTCTCGATGAGGGTGACACGATCTTGCTCAACTGGTCATGCTTAGTCTGGGAACGTGGATGCGCCGGCCGGTAGCTCCGCGACTAGCCACGGCGGCACCGAGTCCGATCGGACCTGATGCATGCCGCGAGAGGAAGGTACGCCTGTGAGTCCGCTCGTGCGTCCGGCTCAGGACCTGAACTGGCTGATCACGAACTTCGTCGAGCGGGTGCCGTCAGTGGCCCACGCGATCGTGGTCTCTGCGGACGGCCTGCCGATGGCGTTCTCGCATGGCTTCCCGGCCGACAGGGTTGACCAGCTTTCGGCCGTGACCTCGGGACTGACCAGCTTGACGCAGGGCGCGGCGCGGGTGTTCGAGGGCGGCGCGGTGACCCAGACGGTTGTCGAGATGCAACGGGGGCTGCTCGTCATCATGGCCATCAGCGACGGATCCAGCCTCGCGGTGCTGGCGGCGGCCGACTGTGACATGGGCCTGGTGGCCTACGAGATGGCGCTGCTCGTCGAGCGAGTGGGTACCGCGCTGACGCCCGAGGTGCGTGGCGGCCATCCCGGCTGGGCCGAGGGCGGCCGATAGTGACAGGAGGCTGCCGTGTTTGGCCACGGTCGCGATGACTGGGATGCAGGCGAGCGCCTGTTCCCAGACACTCGCGATGACATCGGCGGCCCGGAATACGACTACGCCCCCGGTCGTGCGTCCTCGCCCAGGGATCCGTGGCAGAACGACTCCGGTTCGCACGCAGCACAGGAGGAGACGAGCGCCCTCGTCCGCCCGTACGCGGTTACTGGCGGCCGGACGAAGCCTCGTTACCAGCTGCAGATCGAGGCGATGGTCGCTGCCTCCCGCTACGACGCGCACGACCTGTCTGTGCTCAGTCCCGAGTGCCAGGCCATCCTCGGGTTCTGCCGTGACTGGCGATCGGTCGCGGAAATCTCGGCGGTGCTGCGGATGCCGCTGGGCGTTGCCCGTGTCCTCATAGCGGACATGGCGATGGAAGGACTCGTCCGGGTACACCAGATCGACCACGCACAGGGTCGCCCGGACATTAACCTGCTCGAAAGGGTGCTCAGTGGACTTCGGAAGCTCTAGGACCGTCCAGGCGGCGGCCGCGGAAACCGCGATGACATCGGTGAAGATCGTCGTCGCGGGCGGCTTCGGCGTCGGCAAGACCACGTTTGTGGGCTCGGTCTCCGAGATCACGCCGCTGACTACCGAGGCCGTCATGACCACTGCCAGCGATGGCCTGGACGACCTGAGCCACACGCCGGACAAGACGACGACCACCGTCGCCATGGACTTTGGCCGCGTGACCCTGGATGCGGGCCTGATTCTCTACCTGTTCGGGACGCCGGGCCAGCACCGGTTCTGGTTCATGTGGGATGACCTGATCCAGGGCGCGATCGGCGCGGTCGTGCTCGTCGACACACGGCGGCTGGCCGACTCGTTCCCCGCCGTCGACTACTTTGAGTCGGCCGGGCTGCCGTTCATCGTCGCGGTCAACGGCTTCCACGGCGAATTCCAGCATGCCCTGACCGACGTGCAGGAAGCGCTCTCGATCAGCCCGCACGTACCCATCATGCAGTGCGACGCCCGTGGCCGTAACTCCACCAAGGCGACGCTGATCGCCCTGGTCGAGCACGCCATGGCAATGCAGCTCAGCGCCCGGTGACCGGCTGACGGCGCGGCCTGGCCGCTGCCGGGCGGCGTCTTCTGCTGTAATTGGTCACGCGGTCCAGGGGCGGTAGCTCAGCCGGTCAGAGCAGCGGACTCATAATCCGCCGGTCGTGGGTTCGAGCCCCACCCGCCCCACTCTTCATTTGTCCCGCTCATGCGGGCCTGACCTGCGGGTTCGCTTGCTGGTCGAGAATCTTGTGCAGCGCCGCGCGGGCTACATGGTGAAGCGCTCCTCCGGCATCTCGCCCGCCCCTGCTTTGGCGCGCGCAAGCCAGGACGCCAGCGCGGCGACGATTGCGTCCGAGAAGTCGGTCCAGTCGGCCTTGATGAGATGCACGATCGCGATGACCGTCACGAACGTGGCCCAGATCGACAGCATCAGCTTGAAGTGACGCCACCATGACGTGGCGCGGACCCATTCTGGAACCTCGCCGCCGGCCTTGAGCCGCACTCCCCTGAGCGCACCGCTGCCAGCGAGCAGATAGCAGCAGGCGGCCCCGCATGCGAAGCCGAAGATCAGCAGGAAGATCATCGCGACCCAGGCGCCGTCCAGGCCCCGATAGATGCCGAGCCCGATCGCGCCGAGGCTGAACAGCGAGAACGGCGTCATCGCCAGCCAGTAGCCCGCAAGCCTCAGCAGTAGCACCCACAGATGCGGCCTTTTCTTCGGGCCATAGACGCCGGCCGGCCAGGCTGCGGTGACGCAGAAAATGAGAAGGACGGCTGCGAACAATGCGAGAAACCCGCCTGTCCCGATCCCGGCCCGGTCGAGCGGCGTGGTCCGCTTAGTGTCAGCGATGCCAGGATAACTGAGCTTTATGAGGACATAGCCGACCGCGCCGGCCGCCAGAGTGATGGGAACCAGCCAGATCAGCGATCCGGTGTCGTTCCCGCTGATCGGTTACGAAGTCGTACGGAGTCTCCTCCGGCTCTTTTTCGTCCTTGTCATCCTCGGCCTGCTTCTCCGCTGCGGATGCGTTTCCTGGCAAGGCCGCGGTCCTGATGGCCCGCACCGACTGCACGGACACGATGACCATGATGACGAACACGGCCCCGCCGATCAGCGCGCCGGCGAGCCCAAATGCCTGGACCGTCGACGGATGGGTCGTGGTCAGCGCTGGCGCGCACAGGTAGCCGAGAACCGACGCCACCACGGCCGACGCCGCGCCGACGATCAGCCCGATTCGCAGCGTGCTGCGATCCCAGCCCTCGCGCTTGGCTGGCGGCGCGCTCGAATTCGCCTCAGGCTCGGGAGTGCTTGCCGCGGCCGGGGATGCAGCGACAGCCGGAGGACCCGCCATAGCCGCAGCGGCCTCACCAGGTAATTCGGTCATGCGGGCAGAATAACCCCGCGTGGACTGGCGCTACCAGACGTACTGATGGGTCGGAATCCGGCTCCGCCAGGGATCGGCGGGCAGTAGTTAGTAATACTGTCGCTGATCATCTGGCGGTGCTGGTGGGGGCCGATGCGGCGTTGCCGCCCGCAGCAGCGGCCCGGCGGGTTCGCACAGTCGATAAGGTCTGCGGGCGGCTCGTCCTGCGCGGGTGTCCGGTCAAGTGGCGTGGCTTCGACGTCTCGGGTGGAAGACGCCGATGGGGCGTCTAGGAGGAAGGACAGTCGATGAAGTACATGATTTTGACCTTGGCGTCGCAGCAGGACTATCAGGCGATGACCGGACAGGCCGCGGGGCAGCCGGTGTGGACGCACGAGGACTACGCCGCGCTGGGTGCGTTTATGCAGGCGTTCAACCAGGAGCTGCTCGACTCGGGCGAGCTGGTGGAGACCAGGGGACTGAGCGCACCGGTTCATTCCCGCAGGGTAAGGCTCCAACAGGGCGTCCCCGTGGTGACCGACGGTCCCTACGCTGAGTCCGAGGAGGTGCTCGCCGGGTACTGGGTAGTGGATTGCGCGAGCTTTGACCGGGCGACCGAGATCGCGTCTCGGCTAGCCAGCTGCCCGGGGCCGGAGCACTTGCGGGCGCGCGCCTACGCGGACGTGCGGCCGATTGACGAGCACCAGCCTGACTTCGAAGGCTGAGCTGAGGGCTGGCTGAGATGGATGCCGTCGAGGTCGAGGGCCTGCTACGTTGCCTGACGCCGCAGGTCCTCGGCGCGGTGGTGCGCCGCTACGGGCACTTCGACCTGGCCGAGGACGCCACTCAGGAAGCTCTGCTGGCGGCGGCGACGCAGTGGCCCAGGGATGGGCTACCGCGCGACCCCAAAGCATGGCTGGTCACCGTCGCCTCGCGGCGTTTGACCGATCTGCTGCGCGCCGAGCAGGCCCGCCGCCGTCGTGAGGAGACCGTCGCTCAGTGGACGCTGACCGAGATCGAGGAGCCCGGCGCCGGTGGGGGCGACCGGCAGATGCGGGGACGACACCCTCGTCCTGCTGTTCATGTGCTGTCACCCCTCGCTTTCGGTGGCGTCGCAGATCGCCCTGACGTTGCGGGCGGTCGGGGGCTTGAGCGTCGCCGAGATCGCCCGCGCCCTGCTGACCTCTGAGCAGACCGTGACCCGCCGCATCACCAGGGCGAAGCAGTCGATCAAGGACAGCGGGGTGCCATTCGCCCTGCCGCCCGGAGATAGCGGTCGCCTCGATGCGGTGCTGCGGGTCCTGTACCTGATCTTCAACGAGGGCTACGCCAGCACCGCCGGGACCCATCTGCTGCGGGTGGACCATGCGGAGGAGGCGATCCGTCTCACCAGAGTTCTGCACGCGATCCTGCCGGACGACAGCGAGGTGAGCGGGCTGCTAGCGCTGATGCTCCTCGTCCACGCCCGGCATCGGGCTCGCACTGGAGCGGACGGGTCGCTGATCCTGATGGCCGACCAGGACCGCAGTCTGTGGGACCGGGCCGCGATTGAGGAGGGGGTCGCCCTGGTCACGGCCGCGCTGCCACAGGGGGCGACCGGACCGTACCAGCTCCAGGCGGCGATCGCTGCCGTCCACGATGAGGCCGAGAGCGCCCAGGCGACGGATTGGCGACAGATCGCCGCGCTCTATGGTCTGCTGCTCCGGCTGGACGACAACCCGGTCGTCGCTCTCAACCACGCCGTCGCGGTCAGCATGGTCGAGGGGCCGCGCGCCGCCCTGACCCTGCTCGAGGGGCTGGGGGCCGACAGCAGGATGACCACCAGTCGCCGCTTCCATGCCGTGCGCGCCCACCTCCTCGAGCAGAGCGGCGACCGGGCAGCCGCGCTGGTCGCGTACCAGACCGCCGCCCGCTACGCCATCAACACCCAGCAGCAGCGCTACCTTCACCAGCAGATCGCTCGGCTGTGCAACCCAGTCTGACCCGTAATGTGCCCTGTCGAGCTGCGCCTGCCTATGAGTACGGTCACGACGAACGAACGTCGACCTTCAGCGGATCTTGGTTGGTGCGGAGAGGGCGAAAAAACCCGTGAGCAGTTGCGTGACGCGCTCCGGTTCGTCGTGATGCACCCAATGCGACGCGTCTGGCAGCCGCTCGACGCGGTCGAGGTTCGGCACGTCATCGTGGTCGGGTTCGGCGAGCTCCGAACCCAGGTATCGGTCGTCTTCCCCCCAGATGACCAGTGTGGGCGCCTGGATTGGGCGAAGCTGCGCTTCGGCGCGCTTCGGCGACTGTCGCACCGAGGACCGGTAGTAGTTGATCATCCCGGAAGCTGCGCCTGTCTGCGACCATGCCTCGATGTAGCGATCCATGTCCTCCGGCGTGAAGGCACCCGGGCGGGCGTCGCGCAGGAAATGCCGGAAGAATCGCCAATGGTCGGCGTGCACGATGCCTTCGGGCAGCTCGGGGAGGTCGAAGAAGAAGAAGTACCAGGATTTCCTGAGCTGCCCAGGATGGTGCAGCCCCTGCGATAGCTTCCGCGGGTGCGCCGCATTGAGGATGGCCAGCCGGTCCACGACCTCCGGGTATTTCATCGCAGTGGCCCAGGCGACAGATCCGCCCCAGTCGTGACCGACGAGCAGCGCAGACTCGGCACCGCGTTCTTGGATGAGGCCGCGGACGTCGGCGGTCAGCTGGTCAATGTCGTAAGCAGCGACCCCGTCCGGCTTAGACGACAGGTTGTAGCCGCGCATGTCGGGTGCGACGACGCGGAATCCCGCGGCCGCCAGCGGCTTGATCTGCTGCCGCCATCCGTACCAGAACTCGGGGAAGCCGTGCAGCAGGACGATCAGAGGTCCGTCGCCTGCCTCTACATAATGAAGGCGCTGGTCGCCGATTTCGGCGTAGCCTTCACGAAGTTCGCGTAGTTCGTCCGCCATCGTTACCCCCGTGGCTAGCTTGCTACGATCCGAATCCCTGCCCGCGGGCGGTCACTTCAACCCGGTCCGCAACGGCGCCTGGTGGCCATGATCATGGCAAATACGTGCCCAGACGGCCGTCGCCCTGAGCCAAGCTCAACGAACTTGTCGTATCCGTCCGCCGGTGCCCCAGGCCTTGTCAGCCGTCCATATGTCGGCATCCAGCCGCTCACCGAGCGCCAGGCACAGCCGATCGGCGAGAGATAGTCCCTCGCCGGGCGCCCACATACGGGCCGCCCATTCAGCATCGGCGACTGTCACGGCTTCGACTTGGAGCCGAAACGGACAGCAGCGATCGGGACAGGTCCAGTTCCGACCATGCGCGCTGATCTTCTTGGAGACCTCCGACGGTTGGCGGCGCCGCTGGCCCGTCCCGGAGGCTTCATCGAATTGGTGCGGGCAGACCATGCTCGCCCTGCAGGATAGGTGAGCGAGCGCGGACGCGTCGAAGACGTTCACGCCACGTCTTCGGCGATAGCCTCTGCGCGAAGACGCTCGGCGAGGAGTCGCTCACCAGATCCAGGCCAGCAAGGCTGCCGTACCATTCAAGCTGCGGACGGGCAGGAGCACCGGCCCGTCGGAGTTCAAGACGATACTGGGGCCCTCTCGGGCACTGCGCGCGCTCTCAGGTCGGCGGGGATGACCAGGCGGCACCTGGCTCCCATGAACCTGATGCGTCCCACTCATGCATTACAGACCATCGCACGCCTGGCACGGGAGCAGGCCAGGACTGCCGTTGCTCTTTGCTTAGGCGTCGCGGCGGAGAACCACAATCGCTGTCACGGCGACAAGGACGGCGGCGAGGAGCACGAAAATGCCGGTCTCGATGCCCTGGAACGCCCAGTACCGGCTGGCGGGCTGGAAGGTGATGAACCCCCGGTATCGGTGAGCAGTCAGGCAGGAGAAAACCTTCTGGGGACTCTGGAAGACGTACGTCCGGCACGCGGGTGGCATGCTGCTGACGGGCACGCCGTTGATGCGGATGCCGCCGCCAAAGGGCTGGCTCGGTACCGGACCGCGCGGGCCGACGAGGCCTTGCGAGATCAGCCAGTAGGACCCGCCTGGTTGGGCCGGGAGGTGGAGGAAGCTGTAGGTCTTGGTGATCGCGGTCATGTAGTGCGAGCGGAAGTCCTGCCCGATCACCAGGCGCAGCAAAGTAAAGACGACGACGGTGATGGCCAGCGCAGGCATGGTGCGGCGCAGCAGCGCGCCGGCGGCGATGCCGAGGGCGACCGCGAACAGCGCGTAGCCAACGGGGACGATGCCCTGGATGTCGAACTGGCCGGGCTGGAAGTTCTGGTGGTTGAGGGCGTTGACCGGGCTGGACCACCAGGTGACGAGGGCCGAGACGGCGCCGCCCCAGGCGGCTGCGGCGAGCAGGGCCCAGCCGACCTTGACGGTAAGCCAGCGGCCGCGGGTGATGCTCTGCATCCAAGCGAATTGGCTGGTCCCGGTTTCGAGTTCCCTTGCCACCAGCGGTCCGCCCCAGAACACTCCCAGCAGGCACGGCACCACCACGGTCAGCGTGACGAGAAGGGACAGCACTGGAGTCCCCAGGGTCAAGTTACTCAGGCCGGCGCAGGCATGGCTGGCGGCGCACGAGGTGCGGGCGGACTGGTACTGCGAGGCCATCTGCCGACCGGTGATCAGGAGCAGAACCGCGAACGCGGCGAGCGCGGCGGCGGCGAGGTAGGCCTGGTTGCGGTGCTGGCGCCAGACAAGCCAGGTCATTGCTCTTCTCCAACCGTGGTCAGATGGGCGATCCCTGCCGGGGCGCCCTGGCCCAGATAACCGAGTACCAGCTCTTCGAGGCCGACGTCGGCGGTCTCCCACGCGGGATCGATGACCGGGCCGCGCGCGCGGATGAGCAGGGTACTCTGCCGGGCGGTGTGGGTAGCCTGCACGAGCGTGTGTGCGTTCTCGATAGCCGTGGTGTCCTTACGCGGGCCGATCAGGACCTGATGCTCGGCAAGCACCGTGTCGATGTCGCCGCACAGCTGTACTCGTGATGCCGCCAGCAGGATGATGTGGTCGCAGACCCGTTCCATATCGGCGACCAGATGCGAGGACAGCACGACGGTCAGCCCGCCGACAGCCACCGCGTCGGCCAGGGTGGCCAGGAACAGCCGCCGGGCAAGCGGGTCGAGCGCCGCCACCGGCTCGTCGAGCAGCAGCAGCCGGGGTCGTTTGGCCAGCGTCAGCGACAGCGCCACCTGGGCACGCTGGCCCCCTGACAGCGTTCCCACCGTCTGATCAAGCGGAATGCCTAGGCCTTGTAGCCGTTGCCGCACGGACGCTGCGTCCCAGCGGGGGTTGAGGTGCGAGCCGACGGCGATGTGATCCTCCGCGGACAGCCGCCTATACAGCGGGATCTCCTGTGCGAGGAAGCCGATCTCGGCCAGGAAAGCCGGGTCCTGGCGCGGAGTGCCGCCGAGCACCGCGATGTCGCCGCCGCTCGGCTTCGCCAGCCCGGCAAGCAGCCGCAGCAGCGTGGTCTTGCCGGCACCATTCGGGCCAATCAGCGCGGAGATCCGGCCCTCGGGAACGGTGATGGTGCAATCGGCGAGGGCCGTGACCTTGCGGTAGCGCTTTACAAGCCCGCGGGTCTCGATCACAGGAGCGGCTCCGGTCTGTGTGTCCATCACGCGATCTCCTCCTCGGCCGCTGCCTCCAGAGTCACGCGCAGCAGCGACTCGATCGAGTCGTCGTCCAGCCCGGCCTCGCGGGCACCGCGCACCCAGTGGGCGAGGCTGCGGGCCAGTCGCGAATGCGTGCCCGGCGGTGGGCCGGGCGGCCGGCGCACCACGAACGTGCCATGACCGGCCCGGGGTTCGACCAGGCCTTCCCGTTCCAGGTCGCGGTAGGCCTTGAGCACCGTGTTGGGGTTGATCGCGGTGGCCGCTACGACCTCCCGCACCGTGGGGAGCTTGTCGCCCACGTCGAGCACGCCCATCCGGAGCGCCTGCCGGACCTGCTGGACGATCTGCAGGTAAGGCGGCACGACCGAGCGGCCATCAAGCCTAAAGCTAATCACCAGAACGCCCTCAAAGTACTATGGTGCTAAGACTTTAGAGTCACCCGAGTGGGGCTGTCAACGGCTTAGCTTCGGATGCGTGCGTGACGGGCTCGGTCACGGCTCACCGCTTGGACGTCGTGCCGGTCTGGCTAACACAGGAAAGGGCAACGCGGCGCTCATCCAGAACCGCAAAGAGAGCTAGGGTGCCAGACAGGTTGGGGTCAGGGCGTTTAGGCTGGCTGACCGCTTGACTTGCGTCCTCTGCGGGATCTGAGCCGTGCGAGGTCCCAGCAAAACGAGCGTGACGGCGTAGCCGGCAATGAGCCAGACGGATAGCTGGTGCTTATACAAACCCGTGACAAACACAACCCCGCTCACGACCTGGAACAGGCTAAATTCCAGATCGCGCCACGCCTTCCGGCGCACATACCTGCCTCGCCGGGTCTCCTGGCCGCCGCGGCCGGTCCGTGACAACAGAGGCCGGCCATCGCGCCATGCCGTGTAGGTCCCCGCTGCAATCCAGATCCAGCCGACGGCGACTAACCACAGCGACATGGCGCATCACCCGGTTGACGATCGCGGGGAATGGCCAGCGGCGAGTCTAGGCTGGCTGGCGAGCCCGGAGTGCTCGGCTGTCGGGCGCCGCGTAGGCATGCGTGCGCCATCCGTCTGCCTCCTCCGACGCTCCAGATGAGCTGCACATGATTGCCGCGATGTTGACGATGCCTAGATTCGGGTGACCGTTGGTGCAAGTGAACGCTGCTGCCGTTGCGGGGTCAAGGTGGGGCGCCAGAAGCGCTTGAGCGCGTGAACGTACGACCTTGACGTCGGCTAAGCCAACGGCATGTGGCGGTGGCGCAGGGCAGATGCCGGGCCAGCAGCGGTACAGAACGCTGCGCGAGGTGAGCCTGGCATCCGTCCTGCGGGCCTATACGTCAGGAGCATGAGCGGCTACAAACACTGCCGGACCGCTGACGAACTGCTGGAGCACGTCATCCTCGGCTGGCCCGAGCACCCCACCCGGCCAGATCTGCCGCCCGATTCGGATCGGGGCCACCGATGGCCCTCAGGCCATGCCATCCTGCTCGGCGACCGTGATCGCCATGTCCAGTGCCCGCATGAGGTTCCCGCCAGCTGAGACGACCTTCGCCGTGCCGACGAGCGGTGCTACCGCGATCATGATGTCCTGCACGTCCTGCTGGGTGATGCCGCTGGCAGCGCTGGGACGGGCGTTGGCCAGGTACGACGCGGGCGGGGCATCCACTGCCACCATGGCGGCGAGCCGGGCGAGCATCAGCTCGCGCGGGCTGAGCTGACTGTGCTCGATCGACGCGGAGTTGATGTCGAGCAGGGTGTCGAGCACGGGCGTGGGCGTGGTCATTACTAGCCTCCTGTGGATCATCTGGTGACGCAGTCCAGTAGATCGCGGAAGACGGCCCTAGGCCTCACCTTGTGCGGGTGACCTTCGACCGCGGCCGGGCGTCGCAGCGGGCGGCTAACGCCAGGCCGGGTCGGGTCAGCGTCGCTAGATCCGGCTCAGACGGGCCAGGTCTCCTGGCGGTAGCCCATGTCCCAGAACATCCACTCGTAACGGCTCGTCGCGCGGAAATGACGGCGCACAAGATCGCGCTCGCCCGCGGCCAGGCCAGGACCGAGTCGGTCGGCCACGCCGATGACCTCCAGCGCTTCGGCGCCGAACTCCTCGGCCCCGTAGGTGTCGATCCACTTCTGGTAGCGCGGGTTGGGCGAGCCCTGGCTGAGCAGGTGTTTGCCGACCTCCCAGTAGATCCAGTAGCACGGCAGCACTGCGCCGACGCCCTCGGCGTAGGACCCGCCGCGCACCGCGGAGAGCAGGTAGCTGGTGTAGGCCAGCGTCGTCGGTGCCTCTTCGACCCCGGCGGCGGCGGTGGCGTCGATGTCGAGGTCGGCCAGCAGCGATGCGTGCAGGCTCATCTCGACTTCCACGATGCCGGCCGCGTGCCGGGCGAACATCTCGGTCCCCGCGGTGTCGGGCGCCCGGCTGGCGACGGCCGCGAGCGCCTGGGCGTACCACTTGAGGTACAGCGCGTCCTGCACCACGTAGAAGGTGAACGCCTCCCGCGGCAGGCTGCCGTCCGTCAGCCCGGAGATGAACGGGTGCGCCAGTATGGCGGCGTAGATATCGGCGGTGCTCTGCCACAACTCAGCGCTGAAGCTGTCGCCCATCGTGTTGCTCTCCCGGTCCGGCATCAACTCGGCTGTCAGCCAGGCGCAGCTTATCGTGACATGTCATGCGGCTCAGCAGGTGAACGTCGTGGCGCTCGAGCGCGGCGTCGCGGTGATCGCCAGCGTCATGCGTGCACCGCAACTGTGGTGCTAGCACCTGCGGATTCGTCGAGTAGGCCACCTGGGCTGCGCCCTGCGGCGGCCCGAGACTGGGAACTAAGGCGCTTGTGCGGCGCACAGACGGAGTGTTCGGAGCAGGCCGAATGAAGATCCTGGTAGCCGGCTGGGACAGCGGTGGTGGCGTGGAAGTCGTGCAGACAGTCGTCGGACGTGCAGTGGCGCGGGGACACGACGTGCGGGTGCTGGGCACCGAGGGACTGCGTGAAAGGTTTGAGTCCGCTGGCGCGACGTTCCGCACTTATAAGCACGCACCCGACAACGACACCAGCAGGGCCGAGACCGACCTGGTCAAGGACTGGGAAGCGGGGAACCCGCTGAAGCTGTTCGGCCGGGTGCGGGACCGGCTCATGTGCGGCCCGGCCCGCGACTTCTGCCTGGACGTGGCCGAGGAACTGGCATCCATGCCTGCCGACGTCGTCGTCATCGACACCATGATCCCCGCTGCCATGTTCGGCGCAGAGGCAGCCGGAGTGCCTGCTGTCATACTTATGCACGGTCCCTGCATGATCCCGCGCCCCGGCGCGCCCCTTTTCGGCTCGGGTTTCATGCCCGCGACGACTAGTCTCGGCCGGCTCAGGGACAGGGTCGGCGCAGCCGTGACACTCGCCGTCATGCGCTCCGGCCTGCCCGCGCTCAACCAGGCTCGCGCTGACGCTGGACTGCCGCCGATCCGGGACCTGTTCGACCTGATGGGCCGGGCGGCCCGCATCCTGGTCTGCTCCAGCCCGAGTTACGACTTTGGCTCTGACACGGTCCCGGCCAACGTTCGCTACGTCGGGCCGCAGCTCGACGTCGCTGACCTCGGTACATTCGACGACTCGCTGCTCGCGCGGCCGGGACGGCCGCTCGTGCTCGTCGGACTCAGCAGCACCGTGATGCTCCAGGAACGCCTGTTGCAGCGGGCCGCCGACGCCCTCGGCCAGCTCGACGTCTGCGGGCTCATCACGACCGGCCCTGCCGTCGATCCCGCCGTGATCAGCGCGCCGCCGAACGTCGTCGTGCGGCAGTGGGTCCGGCACGCCGACGTTCTGCCGCACTGCTCCGCCGTCATTACCCACGGCGGCCATGGCACCGTGATGAAGGCGCTGCTGGCGGGCGTCCCGCAGGTGGTCGTTCCGCTCGGGCGCGACCAGCCTGACAACGCGGCCCGCATCGTGGCGCTGGGTGCCGGAATCCGGCTGCCGAAAAACGCAAGCGTCAGCGCGCTGCTGCACGCAGTCGAGCAGATCCTGGCGCGGCCGAACTACAAGTCCGGAGCTGTCGAAGCCGCAGCCAGGCTGCGGGGCGAGCGCGATGAAGGCAGGGTCATTGCCGAGGTAGAGCGGGTGGCTGGCGCTCCAGCCCGCCAGGCAGCGGGCTGAGATTGCCCATGGCCGCCGACTAGCCTGTGGTGGGGCGGGGGTTCCCGCCTGAAGCAGCCCCGTTCCCGGGAAGATCAGTCGCCGGACTTCCGAGCGCATGTGGTGCGGGCGAGCCGACGGCGGCGTCAGCGGCCGTGCGGGTATCGTCCTCTCCGTCGATCAGGTGGCTGTGGCTGAGCGCGCTGACGCCCCCGACCAGGAGCGCCAGCGCGAGCGCCTCGAAAGCGAGGTCGGCCGTGCCGGCCTGGAAGTGCTCGCCGAACAGGAAGAGGCCGAGGAGGCTGGCGGCCAGCGGGTCCAGGATCGTGAAGCCCGGCTGCGAGGCGGCGAGCGGGCCGGCGGCCAGCGCGTGCGAGGCCAGCAGCAGGCTCGCGGCCCCCGCGCCAAGCAGCACGTACACCGACCAGTTGGAGAAGATCGCCGCCGCGCCGTCGTCGAGATGCGAGCTGAACTCTTTGATGACGGCTGCGACGAAGCCCCAGGCGACGCCGGTCACTGAGCCGAGAACGGCGGCTCGCTGCGCCCCGGATGCTGCCGACCGCCGGTGCCGCAGGCCGAACGCGGCAGCGATCCCGACAAGGACGACCGCGATGGTGACCAGTCCTGCCAGCAGCCAGAGCGAGGCAGGCGCGTGCTGCCGTCCGCCCGACGGCGACGCCGCGAACAGGAACAGGCCGAGGCCGGCCGACATCGCCGCCGCCGCTAGCCAGTCGCGCCGTCGAACGGTCCGCGAACTGAGCACTGCCATGTAGCCGAAGACGAAGAGCAGCTCGAGCGCGAGGATGGGTTGCACCAGCGCGAGCGCACCGTAGTGCAAGGCCGACAGCTGGAACACAAAGCCGAGGATCATGCTAGCGATGCCCGCCAGCCAGATCGGCCGCCGCGCCAGCCGGAACAGGAGCCAGACGTCAAGGCTGGTTGGCTGGCTGTCTCTGGCCCCGAGGCGCTGGCACACCGACGAGGTAGCCGTAAAGACGCTCGCCAGCAGCGCGAGGGGAATCGCCTTCTCCATGTCCTCCAGCCCGCCTACTCGACCTGCCGCCGGGTCCGTACTGACAACGTTCCGCTGGCGCTACCTCAGACGATCTCGCACCCGCTCGCCGCCGGCACTTGCAACCGGGCATACTCGCGCCAGATCAAGTCCCCTGCGGTGCGGACAGATCACAGCTAGCGTGCGTATCACCGGGCATAGCGAGCGGTCGGCGGAGTCTATTCCGCAGCGCGCGGGATGGTTACGCGGCCGGCTGGCGCCAGCCGACCAGACTGCACCACCGGAGCCGATCCGCAGGCCTTGCCGTGCATCCTGTCACTCGCTGCCGAGCGCCGCTGCGCGCGCCTGCAGCGCGGGGCTCGCGACCTGGCCCGCCAGGGTCCGGGCGAGCGGCACGCTGGCCGCGTCGCCGGCTTCGGCCTGATAGACCACCGCCCATGCGATGAACTCCGGCAGATCGGCCCGCAGTGCCTCCCTGTATAGCCGGTTGGCGAGGGGCAGCACGAGATCAGGCCGGTGACTCGCTGTGATCTCCAGCTGGCCGAGCGCGACGTACCCGGAGACCCACACGTACCGGTCGGGCAGCCGGTCGCAGCGCCGGCGCGCGTCGGCAATCCAGTCCTGGGCAGCGCTGCCGTCGCCTTCGTGCAGAGCCAGTAGCGCCAGCGCGCGGCCCGCCATGCCTTCCCAGCACGGATCGCCCAGCTGACAGGCCAGCGCGTACGCCTGCTCTGCGTCGTCGCGGGCCGCCAGCCACTGACCGGCCGCGGCCAGGCACTGCGCGCGTAGCGACTGCGGCCAGGGCATCAACGCGTTCCACCGGTCTTGTTGGCAGATGTCCATGCTGTGGCCGGCGGTCTTGCATGCCTGCTCAAGCTGTCCTGACAGCAGCAATGAGCGCGCCAGCACGCCGGCCGACCAGGCTTCCTGACGGCGGTCGCCTGCGGCGCTGGCGACGCGGACGGACTCGTCCAGCAGCTCAATGGCGGCATCATGATGGCCCTGGTCGGCCTCGTTCATGCCGCGGATGGCCAGCACGCCGGCGGTTTGGCGCGGATCGGCGGCCTGCGCCGCGAGCGCTGCTGCCTCGCGCAGCGCGCGCGCGGCCGACGCATGGCGCCCGGCCTGGATGTCGACGAACGCGAGCTCGCGCAAGACCTCGGCGGCCAGGCTCTGGCTCCCCGCACTGCGGGCCAAGCCGAGGGCGCGGTGCAGAACGATGGCACCCTCGCCGTCGAAGCCGCGGACCGAATGCACTAGCGCGGCGCCGAGCGCGCGCAGCACGTCGGCCGCCAGCAGCGGATCGGAGGCATTCTCTGCCTCCTCAGCGGCGCGGCGCAGCGTCTCGACGCCGGCGTCCAGCGAGCCTGCGTCCAGGGCTGCCGTGCCGGCCCGCAGGAGCGAGCAGGCCACGACGCCTGCCCGCAGCCCGGCGCGCGGCGCCAGCGTCGGCGGCCGAGCGGCGGCCCGCAGCGCCGCCGACGGGACGAGGCCCTCGCGGGCGAATGTCGATTCGCAAGCTGCCAGATGCACCGCGGCGCGGGCCGGATGCTCGGCGGCGACCAGCATGCGCACGAAGAGCTCCTGCGCATTGTCGTCGAGCGGATCGAGCGCTGCGGCGCGCCCAGCAGTCTCTGCGGCACCCTCGGCGTCACCGAGAGAGAGCTGACGCAGCGTCGCCTGCCGCAGCTCCTCCATAGACCGCGCCGCGCAGCGACCGCGGGCCAGCATGAGCCACACATCGAATGACGGGCAGTTCCGCGGCTCGACGCCCTCCAAGAGCGTTCCGCCGATGTCAGCCGAGGGCAGCGTCCCATCCCAGAGCGCCGTGACGTCCAGCCAGAGCGAGCCGGCCGTCAGGTTCACCGGGCCGCCCCGCAGCAACTGCGGGTCGGCGCAGCTGCGCCGCAGGTCCGCTAGGCACCAGCGCAGCGCGCCGAGCGGGTCATCGGCGTCTGCGAACAGCTCAGCGGCCAGCCGGCCCCTGCTGAGCGGCTGGTCGGCGAGGGCAACCCGGCAGAGCACGGCCCAGGACTTCTGCCCGCGCGGGGGCTGGCGCGGCCGCCCGTCGACATCCTCGATGCGGATGTCCGAGCAGCCGCACCCGCAGGCTCACGTCCGCTGGGCCTTAATGCGCCGCAGCGGCCGCAGGCTGGCCCTGCAACGCGTGGACGTCCGCCGTGGTGAGGCCGTTGCCGCCAATGCCCCAGTCACCACTGCCCACCTCCTCGACGAGCACCCAGGTGACCGGCCGCAGGTTCTCGCCCTCGATCTCCACCATCGTGTCGGTGATCTTGCGGATCATCTCGTGCTTCTGCTCCGGCGTGAACACGCCCTCGATCAGCTTCACCGTAACCATCGGCATGTCTGTTCTCCCTTCATCATGACTGCCCGATACGCCGAGCGTCTCGCGGCACCGTGTGAACGGGCGTGTGAGTCGCAGCACCGAATCAACCCGTCATCGCAGACCTTCGATCACGGTGCTGCGCATTGCCGTGCTGGCCTGCATGGTGGTCCAGATCAGGGTGCTGCGACGCCGCGCTGAACGTGCAGTAGGTACGCGCGGCGGTCGAGCGGATTGTGATCGGTCCGCCGCCGGGCCGGGGCTTCGCCACGGACCGGCTGGTAGCGTGCGAACTCGGACTCCAGTACTCCCTCGCCGCGGGTCAGGGCGGGCAGCTGCTGCTGGAGGTCGTGTACCTGACCGGCCGGGATCTCGCCGGCGACGACGCCGGTCTCGCCAGCGACGTCCGGCGTCTGCTGGGTAGCGCGCAGTCTGCCAAGTACCGTCAGCACGCCGGGCAGGCAGTCGGCCGGGAGCTCGAGCCGGAAGCTGCTGATGGGCTCGCAGACGATGGTCCTTGCCTGCCGGAGCGCAGTCATCAGCACCAGCGGCGTCAGGCTGCGGAAGTCGCTGGCCGAGCTTGACCACTTGCTCCAGCCGTAGGGCGGCGGCGGTGTGTATCCCGAATGCGTCATCGTCACCAGGCAGTCGAGGACCTGCCAGCCATGCAGGCCCTGCAGAAGAGTCGCGCGTGCGGTCTCCTCGACGGCCCTCATGAACGCCGACGGCATCGAGCCGAGCTCTACCTCAAGGCGGAATTGAGTGCCCGACCCGGCCGGCGCCGCCTCCACTCGCAGGCCCACGGTGGCACGGAACGGGTTGTCGCCGGCGCCCATGAACTCGGCGGACGCGCCGGCTCCGATCAGCCGCTCGACGCAGATGGTCGTGGTCTCCTGGAAGCTGACGTGCAATCCGAACTCGTCGGCCAGCGTGGCCTCGATGACTTCCTTCTGGACCTCGCCATACAGGGACACCGTTAGCTCGTGCCGGATGTCGTCCTGGCGGAGGTTGATCAGCGGGTCCTGCTCGGCGAGCTGCGCGAGCGCCGCGTGCAGCGCCCCGGTATCGCCGGCGCGCGCCGGGACGACGACGGTCTCGAGCGTTGGTGGCGCGAAATGACGCTGTGACTTGGGCGTCCGGCCGGGGCCGACCGTGTCGCCAACCTGCACGCCGGGCAGGCCGGAGATCTTGGCTATCTGGCCGGCCGTCACCGCCGCGCTAGGTACAGCGGGTCCGCCTGCGAGCACGCTCAGCCCGGTGATACGCCCGTCGCCATCCGCGCCGTAGGGCACCTGCTGCCTGGTATGCAGAGTGCCGGAGAACATCCGCACGTAGGCGACTTTCTCGCCGGCCGGCCCTCGCTCGACCTTGAACACCGTCCCGGCGGCCAGGGCGCCGGCGTCGCCGCACGAGGCCGGCAGGAACTCCGCCAGCGCGGCCGTCAGGCAGCCCAGGCCCGCTCCAGTGATCGCCGAGCCGAAATAGACCGGGTGGATCAGCGCCTGGCGTGTCTGGGCGGCGAGCTCCGCGCGCAGCCTGGCGTACGGCAGCGACTCATCGTCGTCGACGTAGGCGGCCAGCAACTCGTCGTCGTTGTCCGCGAGCGTGTCGGCGAGGCGCGCAGCGAAGCCGTCGTCAGCCGCTCCGAACGGCAGCCAGGTCGCGCCGCGCGTACCGGGATCACCCGCCGTGCCCATCGCGACGACCGCAGGCGTCAGCCGGGCAGCGATCTCCGTCAGCACGCGGTCTGGCTGGGCCCCGCCGCGATCGATCTTGTTGACGAAGATCAGCGTCGGGATGCGCAGCCGGCGCAGCGTCCGCATCAGCACACGCGTCTGCGCCTGGACGCCCTCGACGGCCGAGACGACCAGGACGGCGCCGTCGAGCACACCGAGTGCGCGCTCGACCTCGGCGATGAAGTCGGGGTGGCCTGGCGTGTCGATCAGGTTGACGGCTAGATCGCCCACCATGAACGAGACGACAGCAGCCTTGATCGTGATGCCGCGCTGCCGTTCCAGCGCGAGGGAGTCTGTCTGGGTACTGCCGTCATCAACGCGGCCGACATGGTCGATCACGCCGGCGGCGAACAGGAGCCGCTCGGTAAGGCTGGTCTTGCCGGCGTCTACATGCGCCAGGATCCCCAGGTTGAGCGAATGCACGAAGCGTCATGTCCTCTGGATAGGCGGTAACTGCCATCGGTGAACATGCACGCTGCTCGCATCTCGCTCTCCTTTCTGTCCCGGGCAGTAGACCAGGAGTACGCCGGTGGGCGCAATTGGTTTATCGGCTAACGGTAGGCGCGGGCCTGGAGCTCGAAGAGCTCCGCGTAAACGCCGCCCGCGGCCATCAGCTCGGCGTGGCTGCCGCGCTCGCAGATGCCGCCGTCGCGCAGGACCAGGATCAGGTCAGCCATCCGGACTGTCGAGAACCGATGCGATACCAGCACGGTGATGGCGCCGCTGCGACGGCGCGTCGCGCTGGCCGCCTCGGTCCACCGCGCGAACAGCTCGTGCTCGGTCTCGGCATCGATGGCCGCGGTCGGCTCGTCGAGCAGCAGAAGCAGCGGATCTGTCCGCATCATGGCCCGGCCGATGGCCAGCTTCTGCCACTGGCCGCCCGACAGGTCCACTCCGCCGGGCCAGCTCGGGCCGAGCTGAGTCGCCAGGCCGTCCGGAGCGCGCTGGGCGACGTCGGCGGCGCCCGCACGGTCCAGCGCGGCGGCCGCGGCGGCCGCGTCGTCGAGCCGGGGGAGGAGGCCAAGCCCGACCGAGCGCTGGATCGTGAACTCGAAGCGCGCGTGATCCTGGAATCCGGCCGACACCCGCTCACGCCAGTCCTGCGGGTCCAGGTCGGCCAGGTCGGTCTCGTCGATCAGGATGCGGCCCGCTGTCGGCCTGTGCAGCCCGGCGAGCAGCCCGACCAGCGTCGTCTTGCCAGCGCCGTTGTCACCGACGATGGCGACCGTGGCACCCGCCGGCAGCTGGACGCTTACCTCGGTCAGCGTTTCCGCGCTACTGGCGGGGTAGCGGAACGACACCGCGTCTAGGCGGATCCCGGTCGTCAGCGCGGCGGGTACCGCGGGCGGGGCCGCTCGCGCCGTCGGCACCGGGCCGCTGACCGGCGGGCGCGATGTCGGCCGCTCGGCGACGCGCTCCAGGTACAGGTACCTCGCCGAGGCCGTCAGCGTGCGCGGCAGCCACTGAGCGAGCTCCGCCGACCCGGTCACCAGCGTGAGCACCTGCCCGGCCAGGACGGCCGTCATCGCCACGTCGCCGATGCTCACCTCGGCTCGCGAGGCCAGGTAGACGACCAGCACGATCGCACCTAGGTAGCCGGCTAGCAATACGGTGCGGCCGATCAGCCGGTAGCCCTGCGCCCGCACGGAGAGCTGAACGTGGATCTTCCGGATCTCCTGGTGCTCGGCCGCGAAGCGCCGCAGCAGCTCGCCGCGCAGCCGGAACAGCCGCAGCTCGGCGGCCGCGCCACGGCTCGCCGCCAGCTCGTAGAGCATCTGGGCGCGTCGGCTTGGCTCGGCAGCGAGCTCGTTGCCGAGAGTGAACAACCCGGCAGTCCGCCCGGACAGTAGCAGCGTCGGCACGGCGAAGAGCGTCAGCAGGAGGAGCAAGGGCGTGATCGATGCCAGCAAGACGATGGCGACGATGATGCGGACGCCGATGGTGACCGTCTCGATGACCGTCGGCACCGCCTGGCCGAACTCCCAGGACTCGGCTTGCAGCAGCTCCAGCTCGCGCAGGTGGGCCGGCGTCTGATGAATTGCCAGCGTGGGAGAGTGGCCGACGATATCCAGCAGCCGGCTGCTCAGCAGGTGCTGGGTGCGGTCGCCGAGCGTCATGCGGGCCCGGTTGCCCGCATAGCCCGCAGCCGCGGTCGCAGTGATCGAGATCGCGATGGCGAGCGCCGCCACGAATGTGGCGCGGTCGTGGTGGCTGGCCGCGGCGTTGGTGAACAGCCGCAGCCACAGGCTCAGCAGTGCGATGGCAGCTGCCTGCGCCGACAGCAGCACCAGGGTCCAGATCGCGAGCTTGCGATCCGCCGACCAGGCGAAGCCGAGCATCCGTCGCGCGGCGCGCAGCGATGGCGCCGGCCGCGCAGGCTGATCGGCTTGTGGCCTACTCATCATCGGCTCCGGTGTAGTTGCTCGCCTGAAGCCGGAACAGCCGCGCGTACCGGCCGCCCGCCGCCATGAGCTCGTCGTGGCTGCCGTCCTCCGTAATTCGGCCTTGCTCCAGCACGACGATGCGATCGGCCCGGCGCACCGTCGAGAACCGGTGGCTGATGACGACGGTGGTGAGCCCGCTGGTCAGCTCCAGGAAGCTGTCGTACAGCTCGGCCTCGGCCCGGACATCCAGGTGGGCGGTCGGCTCGTCCAGCACCAGCACCTTGGCACCCGCCCGGACCGCCATCAGGGCCCGCGCGAAGGCGACGCGCTGCCACTGACCGCCTGAAAGGTCCACGCCGCCCTCAAAGCGAGGCGACAGGGTCGTGGCCGCGCCGGCGGGAAGCGCGGCGGTCAGGTCGGCCGCACCCGCCTGGCCGGTGATCACGCTCAGCTCGGCCGGGTCGAGCTGCTCGTGCTCGATGCTGCCGAAGCGGACGTTGTCCGCAAGCGGCAGCTCGTACCGGACAAAGTCCTGGAAGATTACGGCCAGCTGCCGCCGCCAGCTCGCCAGGTCAAGATCCGTCAGGTCGGTACCGTCGATGGCGATCGTGCCAGCGGACGGCTCACACAGGCCGGTGAGGAGCTTCACCAGCGTGGTCTTGCCCGCGCCGTTGAGGCCCACGATGGCGACCGACTTTCCGGCTGTGAGACGCAGGTCGAAGCCATTCAGCACCAGCGTGTTTCGGCTCGGATAGCCGAAGCTGACGTGCTCGAAGCTGATCGACTGGCGGGGCAAACCAGTGGCTGTCAGGCCGCTGCCGTGCGCTTGCTGGCTGGCGGCGGCCAGGTCCGGCGCCGCGCTGCCCCGCACTGCCCGCTCGAGGCTCAAGACATCGGGCACTGGCACCGACCCGTTCTCGATCCAGGTGTCGCCGGACAGACTCGCGATCAGTGGCATGCCGAACAGGCCCTGAACGATGACCACGAGAGCCGCCAGCTGGAGCGCGCCGGTACTCGCTGACCTCGCGAGCAGCAGCAAGACCGCGACATGCGCGCCGAGCACGACACAGCCAAGCGTGGCCATCGACCGGTAGTCGGCCCGCCGCGCTCGCCAGAGCTCGGTCATCACCGCGGTCCACTCCCGGCCGTACTGGTCGACGAGCCAGCCCGCCAGGCCGAAGATGCGGACTTCCTTGGCCCACGCCGGCAGCAGCCCGATGCGCTCGACGTAGCGCGCCCGGCGAAGTGGATCGGTCCAGAACGGGTCGGCCCGGTAGTAGCTGGCCTGGAGGGAGCGCGCGACCACCAGCCATAGTGCGGTGAGCGCGATGGCTGCGGTCGGCCAGTAAACGCCGACAAGGACGGCCGAGGCCAGGCCCTGGCAGCGTACCGTCCACTGCATGTTGAGGCCGGAGACGAGCTCGCCCGGGCCGTACCTGGCTAGCTGCACGGCGCGGTCGAGGCTGGCCGCGAGGGGCGGATCGTCGAAGAGCCGCAGATCCTCATGCGCCAGGGCCGCCGACATGACCCGGCCGAGCAGGTAGCCGTCGAAGCGGCGGTACAGGTCGGTGCTTACGACATTCTTCGCGCCCGCGGCCGCCTCGCTCAGGATGAGCACGACAGCGATGGCGCCCAGCGCGCCGATGGCGCGATGCCCGGCCTGGCTGTCGAAGCCGACCCGGACAACGGCCGGGAGCACACCGACCAGCACGCCGACGAGCGCGGCGAAGACAGCGGGGAGCACGCCAGAGAGGAGGGCAAGCAGCGCGAGCGCGGTCGTCCGGCCGGGGAAGGCGCGTATGAGCTCGCGCAACGCGGCCCGGCGGCTGGCCTGGCGGGGCGACCGGAATCGGGCCCACTGGCGCGTCATATCGGGGACTCAAGGCACTGAGCCACGGTAGCAGGTGCGGCCCCGTTCCCGTCCTGATCGTCACCCTGGTATGCCCGCGGATGTGCGATCTTGGAACCATCGCATTGATCGGGAGGTGCCCTGGTGCCGGCGGGTTCTGGCTGGGAGCTCACGCCGCGGGAGAGCGTGGAAATGGAGTGCGCGCGCCGCGGGCGCGGGCCAGTCGTCGCTGGCTGCATAGCGCTGCTTCGGGGGCAGGACGTCGACGACAACCTGATCATGGCGCTCGGCGGGCCCGCGGGCCGCGTCGTCCTCGACGACGGGCCGAAGCAGCGCAATCAGTACTGGCGGCGGGTCTGGGGTGCGCGCGGGCTGCTGCACGTCTTCGACGAGCAGGCCGCGGAGGCGATCATCGTCGCGCTCGGCGACGAGCACTGGCGGGTACGCGAGATGGCGGCCAAGGTCATCGCCAGGCACAAGATCGGCGCGGCGCTCACAGCGGTGGCCGATCTGCGCGACGACCCGGTACCGCGCGTCCGTGCTGCGGCCGAGCGCGCCGTCGTCATGCTGACTGCGGCGGGCAGCTGATGCGGGCCGGAAGCCGGCCGGGGACCATTGCCGTGCTCAGGTTGCGCCAGAGTGACCGGGTAATACGCGCGCTCTACTGCGCCGCTGCCACAGGAGGATGCCGCCAACGGCGCCACCGGTGATAAGCGCCGTCAGATGCCCGACGGCGGCCACCTCCAGGCGGCTGAGGCCTTCGAAGATCTGCCCGACGAAGATCAGGAGTGCAAGGTCGAGCGCGGCGGCCCCGCGGATGAGCCAGCCGCCGTACAGGAGGCCAACTGCGATGGCGGCGACCACGACGTACGAAGGTCCGACGTCGATCAGGTAGCGATCGGCCGCGGGCAGCGTGCCATGGTCGACCCGGTAGGCAACGATGCCCTCGCTGACGAGTGTCCCGACCACATGACCTGCGGCGCAGGTCAGGAGGGTACGCCAGTTGCCGAGCAGATGATTGGCGCCAAACAGGGCCAGCGCTATCAGGAACGGCCAGGCTGGCTCGAATCCGGTCGGTATGAACGCGGAGACCACAAGGCAGCCGACGGGGTGATGCTCGAGGTTATGCACGCTCGTGCTCGCCCAGTGCAACAGCGCGGCGCGATCAGGCGCAGGCAAGAGAGCGTAGATGATCTGGGTCGCGGAAACGCCGATGAGGTACAGCCATGCGACGGCATATCTGGCGAATAGCGGCCGAAATTCAGGCTTTGGGCGCGCCACAGAATTCCTATTCGCCGGTAAGGCACGTCAAGATGGCTGACAGCGAGCCCTCAGAATAGCTGCCGGGCTCTCTCGATCAGCGCGTGGGCGTGTCGGCGGGGTCGGCGGGGTCGGCGGGTCGGCGCCGACGGCGCATCAGCTCATCTGGCGAAAGTCGGGAGTGAGCCAGATCTTCTCCCGGTCATACTGCTTGACCTTGGCGATGTACTGAAGCGCGGGGGAGGTGCGCCAGCGGCCGGCGAACCAGCGGCCGACGCAGCCCCAGGCGTCGCCCTTCTTGTACTGCGCCCCGCGCGGTACCGAGTTCAGCCAGATCTCGTAGCCGTCAAAGCAGGCGCGCCAGATGGCATAGGCCGCGTCGGCGTTCATCGCGGTGGACCTGGCGATGGCGGGCCAGCCGCCGTTCTCGTAGGGATAGCGGTTCTGCAGGATTCCGTAGCTTTGCGGGCACTCACCAGCTACGCCGTCCTGGCCGATCTTGTGGCCGGGCAGGCATGCGGAAGCGTCGGTGCCGAAGTCGCCCAGGGTGTCCTGCTGCCACCAGCTCTCCACAGCCGCCTGAGCGAACACGATGTCCTGGTCGATGCCCCACTTGCAGGCCGTCCAGCGCAGGATGTCGATCGTCGTACCGGTGAAGTCGCCGTTGATGCGCGGGGCGAGCCTCTTCTGAGCCAGCGGGTTGTCCGAGCCAGGAGTTGTCGGGAAGAACTTGGGGCCCACGTGGGTGCCCTTGCGGCGGTTGTAAGGCCGGTTCGCGGACTTGCTCTCGGCGCGCGGGTGGGCGTTGACGAGCGCTGCGCACTTCGCGCCGCTCGGCAGCTTCGCGCCTGGCGGCAGGGTGTGGAAGTAGACCGCCTTGGCCGCTGCGGCATGCGCGGTGACCGGCGGAAGGGCCTGCGCTGCCACTGCCGGCCGGAGCGCCTGCGCTGCGCCTGCCGGCTGGGCCGCCACGATGGACACCGATCCGCTGGCGACCAGGATGAGCGGTGCGACGATCGGGACGTAGCGGCGCAGGTAGCCCGTCAGCTTCATGTCTGGAAGGTCTACTACGACCACCTGGGTCACGGCACGGTATTCGGCATTATTTGAGAGGCTTCGCGTTGGACACAGCTGGCCTTGTACGCTGTGCCAACCTTGCGGCTCGGGAGATCAGGACGGCCCGGCGTGATCGTTATGGCCCCGGGGTTCCCGCTATGGGACCTCGCTCAGCACGCGGCGTGGCTTGCGGCCGTGGTTATCGCCGTCACGAAGGGCTGCGCCGTGGCGACGCCGCTGCTGCTGTTCGTGGCGTGGTTCCGGCCGGCCGGGCTGCGAGGCGTCGTGGCCGCGGTCCTGGCGCTGATCTTCATAATCCTCGCCAGGCACGCCGTGGTCGCGGTCTGGTACCTGCCGCGTCCGTTCATCACCTATCACTTCCAGCCGCTCTACCCGCATGTGCCAGATTCGGCGTTCCCGTCGCTGACGACTGGTTACTTCGCCGCTGTGGGCGTGCCGGCGTTCTTCGCCTGGCGGCCGCTGGGCTGGGTATTCGCGGCGATCACGACCGAGGTGGCGTTCGGCTGCGTCTACGTCGGGGTCCATTACGTGGTTGACGTGCTGGCCGGAGCGGTCATCGGGGCCGGGTGCGGTCTTGCTGCCTGGCTCCTGCTCGGCGCGCCCGTCATAGGCGCAGCGATACGCGCGAGTGACCGACTGCTTGGGCGAGTGCACCTGCGGCCGACATTTGCCGCAGCGAAATAGCCCGCCAGGCCCGCAGTCCGACTGGCTCGGCCGCCCGGCCGGCCCGCCTTGGCCGGCCCGCCTTGGCCCGCTCGCCTTGCCGGCCCGCCTTGGCCCGCCCCGGCCCGCTGGTTAATGGGTCGCTGCAGGCGCAGCCCGGCTGGCAAGGTTGCTGCGTGGTCGACTACCAGTTCGCCGAGCCATCGTTGGCTGGGCTGTATGACCTGTTCTGCCCGTGGGATCCACGCGGCGACTTCGGGTTCTATCTGCCGCTGGTAATGGCCGCGGACCGGGTGCTCGATGTCGGCTGCGGCACCGGGATGCTGCTGCGCCGGGCCAGGACCGAGGGTCACGGCGGGCGGCTGTGCGGACTCGACCCGGCGGCCGCGATGCTCGCTGTGGCGCGGGCTGGGCGGGACATCGAGTGGGTACTCGGAGACCTGTCCGAGACGGCGTGGCAGCGGAAGTTCGACCTCATCGTGATGACCGGTCACGCGTTCCAGGTGCTGACCGGGGATGAGCAGCTGTCCGAGGCGCTGGCGGCAGTGCGGTCGGCGCTGGCTCCCGGAGGCCGGTTCGCGTTCGAGACGCGCAACCCGCTGGTCCGGGAGTGGGAACAGTGGGTCCCTGAGCACGCGCGGGAGATCACCGATGCTGGCGGCGCCGTCGTGCGGATGGCGCATCAGGTCGAGCTGCCGATCCAGGGTGATCTTGTCTCGTTCACGACGACGTATTCGAGTCCGGACTGGGAGCGGCCGCAGGTGAGTCGCAGCACGCTGCGGTTCCTGGATGCCGAGGCGTTGTCGGGGTTCCTGGCCGGTGCGGGCCTGGCGCTCGACGAGCAGTACGGCGACTGGGACCGGTCACCTCTGGGCCCAGGCAGCCCAGAAATCATCACGATATGCAAATGAGCGGGTGGGTCAGGCTCAAGGGTGGGTCAGGCTCAAGGGTGGGTCAGGCTCAACTGCGGCCTGTCTGGGCGGCCTGTCTGGGCGACCTGTCTGGGCGACCTGTCTGGGCGACCTGTCTGGGCGACCTGTCTGGGCGGCATGACTGCAAGGCTGGACCGCGGGCGGCTGACGGCGTGGGCCGATTGCCGGGCCGTGTGCCTGATTTGCGTGCTTTATTTGCTCTTGGCGCTCGGCGGCGCTACGGCTCGCCGAACGTATGTGCATCTGTGGCACCCTGCAACTGCCACAACCGCACATTCGTCGGGACGCGCCGATCTTGGTGGGCGGGCATTAGGCGCAAAAGGTGCAACATTTCAGTGGTCGCGGCCAGGTTGTAGGTATGCGGTGGCCAATCGCGCCCGATTTAGTCTGGTCTGTGCCCGCCGCATCCCTACAACCAACCGGTTTGGCCACCGAATACCTACAACCTCTGGCGGAGCCGAGAGCCGACTTCGGATGACCCTTGTGCGAGGTCGCCATCGCGCTTGACAGGTATCGAATACCTGTTCGATAGTAGAGGGATGGGAGCGGAGATAGCGCAGGTCATCTCGCTATCTCCGGTGCGCCACCGGGACGACGTGCTGGTAGGCGAGGGTCTGCTGCCAGTCTTGCCGGCGCTGCGGGATCTGCTGCCAGGCGGCGGTCTCCAGCGCGGGTCAGTGGTGACATCGGGGGACTGGGGATTGCTGGCATTGGCGCTGACAGCCGGGGCCGTCGCCGACGGGGCGTGGTGCGCGATCGTGGGAGTGCCTGCCGCGGGTATGCGGGCGGCGGCTGACGCTGGCCTGGATCCGGACCGGGTGCTGCTGATCGCCGAGCCGGGACCGAGCTGGCCGCAGGTGGTGGCGTCCCTGCTGGACGGCTTTGACATCGTGCTGCTGCGTCCGCCAGATCAGCCGTCCGCTCAACTGCGGCGCAAGCTGGAGGCAGCCGCCCGCCGGTACGGCAGCGTGCTCGCGGTCGCTGGGGACTGGCCAGGTGCGCAGTCCCGGCTGCTGGTGACGGACGCGGAGTGGACCGGGATCGGCGCGGGGCACGGACGGCTGCGCGCGCGCAAGGCGCGGGTCGTCGCGTCCGGGCGCGGCGCGGGGGAGCGGCCGCGTTCGGCGTGGCTGTGGCTACCAGGCCCAGACGGCAGGGTTGCCAGCGTCGCCGGACTGGCCGACGCGGGCTCGCGCGGCAATTCCCGGGGCGGCGACTACCGGGACGGCGCGGCCTACTTGGCCGACGCGGCGCAGCTGGTGAGCAGCGGGTGACAAGTCAGGCGACGGCGTCGCGGCGGGTGCTCGTGCTGCGGGCGGGCGCAGGGCTGGCGGCCAGCGCAGGGCTGCCCGCAGTGGCTGGACGGGGCGGCGGCGCAGGGTTTGGACGGCATGCAGGGGCTGGACGGCACGGCTCTAGGCGGCGCGGCGGCGCGTGCCTTCGAGCCGGTGGTCGCCATCGTCGAGGAGTTCTGCCCGCAGGTCGAGATCTTGCGGCCGGGTGTCTGCGCGATCCCGGCACGCAGCCCGGCGCGCTACTTCGGCGGCGAGGCCGAGCTGGCCAGGAAGATCGCCGAGGCCGTCAGCCGGGGCGGCTTCACCTGCCAGGTCGGCATCGCTGACGGCCTGTTCGCCGCCGGGCTGGCGGCGCGTACCGGGCCGACCGGGCTGCTCGTGCCGCCGGGGTCGGCGCGGGAGTTCCTGGCCGGGTTTCCGGTCGGCGTGCTGGGCCTGCCCGAGCTGTGCGAGCTGCTGCCCAGGCTGGGCATCGAGACGCTGGGCCAGCTCGCCGTCCTGCCACCCGCCGAGGCGGCCAGCAGGTTCGGCGCCGAGGGCAAGCTCGCCTGCCGGCTGGCACGCGGGCTCGACCCCCGCCCGCTGCTACCGCGGCCGCCAGCGGCCGATCTGTCCGTGGCGATGGAGTTCGACCCGCCCGCCGAGCAGTCGGAGCCGGTGATCTTCGCGGCCAAGGCACTGGCCGAGGAGATGCACGGCCGGCTCGCGGCCGGCGGATTCGCGTGCGTGCGGGTGCAGGTGTCGGTGCGCTGCGCGGACGGTCATGAGATCAGCCGGCTCTGGCGGCATGACGGACTGCTGTCGGCGCTGGCGGTGGCTGAGCGGGTGCGCTGGCAGCTCGACGGCCGGAGTCGGGGTGGGCGCGAGGATCAGTCCAGCCAGTCTGGCCAGTCTGGCCAGGACGACGGCGGTGGCCTGCGCGGGCATGAGGGCGGTGGCTTGCGCGGGTACGAGGGCGGTGGCTTGCGCGGGTACGAGGGCGGTGGCCTGCGCGGGCATGAGACTGAGGACAGCTGGCCGGGTACGGCCGGGATCACGCTGCTAAGGCTGGTCCCCGACCAGCTGGTTCGCGCTACCGGCCGGCAACTGGCGCTGTGGGGCGACTCGGTGATCAGCGACCGGGTAGCCCGTGCGGCTATCCGGGTACAGGCGATGCTCGGCCACGATCGCGTCACTATGCCGGTGCTGGCTGGCGGCCGCAGGCCAGCCGAGCAGGCGCTGCTGGTGCCGTTCGGGGACGCCGGGGCGCCGCAGCGGCCCGCCGATCGCCCCTGGCCCGGGCAGATCCCGGCGCCCGCCCCGGTGACTGTCTATCCGGAGCCGCTCGCGGCCAGCGTGACCGATGAATCAGGCGAGTTGGTGTCGGTCAGCGGACGGGCCGAGCTGTCTGCGCCTCCCGCCTGGCTGTCGGCCGCGGGCAGGCCGGCCAGGGCAGTCACGGCCTGGGCCGGCCCCTGGCCAGTCACGCAGCGATGGTGGGATCCGGCGCACGCCTGCCGGCAGGCCAGGTTCCAGCTACTGACCGACGATGGGAACGCCTGGCTGGCGGCTCTCCAGGACGGCCGCTGGCTGATCGAGGCCAGCTACGACTGACCGGCCAGCACGACTGACCCGGCCAGCACGACTGACCAGGCCCAGCTACGACTGGAAGGGCCCAGCTACGACTGGAAGGGCCCAGCTACGACTGGAAGGGCCCAGCAGCAACATCGCAAGCACCAGCGGGCATGCCGCGCGACCGGTCGGTTAGCCGCGCGGCATGCCCGCTGGCACGGGCAGGCTGTTAGCCAGCCCGTCCGTTCATGAAGTGCTGAAGATCAGGCGCCGTGACACCAGCGGGCTGTGGCCCGCCCCCGGTTCCCCGGGGGCGGGCCCACTTGACCACGCGGTATCTAGCTAGCGCGGTTGCGTGTTTAGCGCGGGCTGAGGTGCAGGATCACAACCTCATCGGTACCGGCGCCAGCGCCGGTGTTGGTGCCTGTCGGCTGCCCGGTCTCGTACGGGTTCTGCTGGGTTGGCCAGCCGACGAAGTGCTGCGAGTTGTACTCGAACCACTCCGACGCCGTCGTGATCGGGATCACCGGCAGGTTCTGGGCGACGTAGGTCTCGATCGGGGCAAGGTCAGCGGTCTGCTGTGCCACGCTCGAGTCTCCGGCCAGTTTGGCAAGCAGCCCGTCCAGCTTCGAGTTCTTGAGACCCTCGTAGTCGCCGGTGTTGGCCTTGCCGTTGTAAAGAGCACTGTTCAGCCAGTTGTCGTACAGGTTGAACGGCGTCAGGCCGTTGTTCGACCAGTGCTCGCTGAGTGAGAAGTTACCGCTGGCGATGTCGGCGTTCCATGCGTCGACGCTGATGCCCTGGAAGCTGGCGTTGATGCCGGCTGCCTTGAGCTGGTTCGCGACCATGGTGCCGACAGCGGCGTAGTCGGTGTAGGCGGCCGGGCTGATGAGCGAAACCACGACCTCCTTGCCGTTCAGCGCGAAGAAGCCGCTGGAGTCCTTCTTGTAACCGGCCTTGGTCAGGACGGCATCCGCCGCGCTTGCACTGCCAGTCGGCGAGACGGTGTCTGAGGCGGCCGGGCCGGCCCAGGCGGTGAAGGTCGGCAGCGTGATGCCGCTGGTGTTGGTGACCGGGTTCTCCAGCCCTGCCTCGCCCTCAGAGGCGAGCAGACTGCGGTTTACCGCCAGGCTGATGGCCTGCCGGACCGGTAGCTGGTTGGTCGGCCACTTGTTCAGGTTGGGGAACAGGGCGTTGGTGCTGCCTGGTGCCTCCCAGAAGTGGTGGTACTGCGGTGCGGTGCTGACGAAGTCCTTCTGGAGGCCGGGGATGAAGTTACCGGTCCAGTCGATCGCTCCGGAGTACAGCGCCGACAGCGCGCCAGTGTTGGAGGTGTAGACGGGGAAGTACACGTTCTGTACCTTCGCCATCGACGCCTGCCAGTACGACGGGTTCTTCGTCAGGGTGAAGCCCTGCGGGGTGAAGGTCTTCAGCACGTACGGGCCAGTCCCAACGGGCTTGGCGTCCGTGAACGTGGTTGGCGCTGCTGACGCTGCCCCAGACCGACTTAGGCAGGATCGGCACGCCGGCGATCTGCTGCAGATCGAGGTACTCCGGCGTGTTGAAGTTGACCGTCACGTTGTTGCCTGACGAGGTCACGCTGGTGATCGGCAGACCGGCCAGGTTGATCGCGGCGTTCTTCTGCACGTACTCGTAGGTGAAGACGACGTCCGCTGGCGTCATCGGCGTCCCGTTGTTCCACTTCACGCCCTGCCGGATCGCGAAGGTGACTGACTTGCCGCCATTGGACCAGCTGTAGGACGTCGCCAGCCAGGGGTAGTACTTCGGCGGCGCGGCGAGGTCAAACTGGAGCAGCGGCTCGTAGATCAGGCCGGTCGCGCCCATGCCCTGCGGCGCGGCGGTCGACACGAACGGGTTGAAGTCGTCGGTGATGGTGGTCTCCGGAGAGCTCTCCATGGTCAGCGTGTTCATCGCGCTGGCCGTCGGCGAGCCGCTGCCGCCGCTCGACGGGGATCCCGACGACGAGCATGCACCGAGAGCGGCCGCTAGCAGACCGACCGCCCCGACGGCGATGAGCTTTTTGGGGCTCAGATGGTTAACGCTCATTTTTACCTTTCCTGTGCAGATGCCTAATATCCCGCGTGGTGTGGGGTTTTCTGACCTAACTCGTAACGTCCCCACCCCCTTCTCGCCCGGCATAGACGGAAGGAGCTGCGACGTCCAGCCGCCAGCAGGCAGCGGCTCTGGACGACGAGATCTGGAGGAGCGGCGGCGCTTCAGCGCGGCACCGATCGTCGGCGAACGGGCAACGCGGGCTGAACGAGCACCCGACCTCGGGTGCTGAGCCGGCACTGGCGCCGACGACCCCGTTCCCGTTCTGAAGCTGTTGCCTGGCTCCGTCGAGCGCGCCGCCCAGGTTGTCAGGGTCTGGCGCGGACCTGACGAGCAGCTGGGTGTACGGGTGCGCGGGCTGCTGCGTCACGTCCTCAGCCGCGCCGCGCTCGACGATCTGCCCGGCGTACATGACCAGCACCTCGTCCGCGACGTACCGCGCCGATGCGATGTCGTGGGTGATGTAGAGCATTGCCAGCTGGAACCGCGTGCGCAGGTCGTCCAGCAGGCTCAGGATCTCGAGCCGGATCGACACGTCGAGCATGGAGACGGGTTCGTCGGCGAGCAGCACGCGCGGCTCGGCGGCTAGTGCCCTGGCGAACGCGACGCGCTGCCGCTGACCGCCGGACAGTTCGTGCGGGTACTTGGCCAGGTACTTGCTAGCCGGGCTGAGGCGCACCTGCTCAAGGAGCGCGGCCGCTTGCTCGTGGACCTGCTGCCGGGACAGCGAGCTCCGGTGCAGGTGCAGCGGGCGCTCGAGGTGGTAGCGGACTGTGTGCGCCGGATTCAGGGAGGCGAACGGGTCCTGGAAGACGAGCTGAACCTCGCTCTTGTACTGCCGGAAGGCGCGCCGGCCGGCTAGGTGCACCGGCTGGTCGTCGAGCGCGATCGTGCCCGCGCTCGGCTGCTCTTGCCCGGCGAGCAGCTTGGCCACGGTCGACTTGCCGGAGCCGCTCTCGCCGACCAGCGCCACGACCGCGCTGCGGTAGAGGCTGATCGACACGTCACGGACGGCGTGCAGGACGTGTCCGCGGCCGAGGCGGAAGTCCTTGCCCAGGCCATCAGCCGACAGCGCGAGAGGGCCCCGCGCGGCCGCGACCGAGACCAGCCCGCCGGCATCCGGCTGCTGACTATCCGTGGCCTGGCTGCTCACGGCTTCACCTCCTCGGTGGTCAGCTGCTTGACGCTTGGCTGGCTGGCGGCGGATCCGTTCGCGCCGTCCGAGCCCTCGGGGCTGTCGGGGAGCACGAACGGGCACGCGGTCTGGTGCGCGGGATCCGCCGACGAGCGGACCTTGGCGAGCCGCACCTCGATGGTGGCGCAGGCGTCCGTGCCTTCCGTGCACCGCGGCAGGAACGGGCATCCCGGCGGTGGGTCCAGCAGGTCCGGCGGGGTGCCGGGGATGCCGGTTAGTTCTCGTCGCGGGCCGCGCAGCGACGGGAAGGACCGCAGCAGCCGCTTGGTATAGGGGTGCGCGGGCTCGTAATGGATCTCGGCGGCAGTGGCGACCTCCATCAGCTGTCCTGCGTACATCACGGCGATCCGGTCCGCGAGCTCAAGCAGCAGCGACAGGTCGTGGGTGATGAACAGGATCGCGAAGCTCAGGCGCTCTTTCAGCTCGAGGATCTGGCCCAGGATCTCGCGCTGCACGACGACGTCGAGTGCGGTCGTCGGCTCGTCCATGATCACGACTTCGGGGTCGGTGGCCAGCGCCATCGCGATCATGACCCGCTGACGCATGCCGCCTGACAGCTCGTGCGGGTAGCTGCGCAGTCGCGTCCGCGGGATGCCGACCAGGTCAAGCAGCCCGGCAGCCTTTTCGGTGGCCTCGGCGCGACTCAGCGGCAGGTGCGCGCGAATGACGTCGGTCAGCTGGTCGTGGACGTTCAGCACCGGGTTCAGGGCGTTCATCGCGCTCTGGAAGACGATGCTGATCTCGCGCCAGCGCATACCGACGAGCTGATCGGCACTGAGGTCGAGGACGTCGACGGGCGTCTCCATCCGGCGGCCCTGGTAGTGGACGCTGCCGCCGGTGATCACGGCTGGCGCCCGCAGCAGCCGTGTCGCACCGTAGGCAAGCGTCGACTTGCCGGAGCCGCTCTCGCCCACCAGACCGACGGTCTCGCCTGCGTGCAGGTCAAGGCTGACGCTGTCGACCGCGCGGACGTCGCCGGCCTCAGTGCGGTAAGCGATCGAAAGATCACGTATCGACAGCACAGGCATGTCGGATAGCCTCCCGCTACCTCCAGGCTGTGCCGGGAAGGGAACGGGGCTGCCCAGGTCGGTGCTCATCGCTGGCCCTCGCTCGGCTTCGGTGCGCCCACTCGCCTGGCTCGATCGGATAGGTAAGCACTACGCGAGAACGAGCGCATGAAGGCGGTCACCGGGCTACTCGTCCGCAGGGCCGGCGTGGCATGCATAACCGGCGTCGGGGAGTTGGGCTGCAATCGGCGGCCGTCGACCTTGGCGCGCCGGTTTGCGTCTCGCAGCCGGGGATTGCCGAGCTCGTCGATCCCGGTATTGAGCAGGACCAGCGAAGTGCCCATCAGGGCGACGGCCAGACCGGGCGAAAGGAACCACCACCAGGCACCTAGCTGCAGCGCCTCCTCGCTCTGCGCCCAGTACAAGATGGTGCCGAGGCTCCAGATCGACGTGTTCGTCAGGCCGATGAAGGCCAGCGCGACCGACGCGCCGATCGCATAGAGCACGGTGTTGACGAAGTTGGCCGCGATGAGGCTGACCTCGTTCGGGACGATCTCGTAGGCGATGATGCGCCAGCTGCTCTCGCCGGTCTCGCGAGCAGCCGCGACGAAGTCACGGCCGCGGATCGCTAGCGTCTGAGCTCGGATCACGCGCGCGCCCCAGGGCCAGCCCAGCCCTGCGAGCACCAGGATGGTCGCGGTCTGCCCGGTACGCGGCAGATAGCCCAGCAAGATGATCAGCAGCGGCAGTGCGGGGATCACCAGGAACACGTTGCTGATCAGGGAGAGCAGGTCGTCCCATAGACCGCCGAGGTAGGCCGCCGACACGCCCACCAGCACCGACAAGATGGTGGCGATCACGCCGACCAGGAGGCCGAGTTCCAGTGTCAGCCGGATCCCGGTCAGCAGCTGCGACAGGACGTCCTCGCCCGCCTGGGTGGTTCCGAGCAGGTGAGCAGCGTCTGGCCCATGCAGCGACAAGGCGGGGTTCGGGTTCTGGTAGCTGGGGTTATAGGGCGCCACGAGCGGCCCGATGATGGCGGTGAGGACGAAGAGCCCGAGCAGGATTGCGCCAGCCTTCGCCTTCAGCGGCAGGCGCTTCCACCGGCCAAGCTGGCGAGGCGGGGCCGCAGCGAGCGCAGCAGGCTCAGTGACCATCGGAAGGGCGGTGCTCATCAGGCTGCCTCTCTCGTCCTGACGCGCGGATCGACGGCGACGATGATGACGTCGACGATCAGGTTGGCCAGCAGGACGGCGAAGGTGATGGTCAGGAAGATCGCCTGCATCAGCGGGTAGTCGTTCGACTGGACGGCGCTCAGCAGCAGCAGCCCGATGCCCGGATACGAGAAGACGATCTCCATCACGATGGCGCCGGACACGACGAAGCCGAGGGCGAGGCCGAACCCCTGCAGCTGCGGCAGGAACGCGTTGCGGGCAGCATAGGTGAGCACGACGCGCCGGTTCGACAGTCCTTTTGCTTGCGCGGCGAGTACGTAGTCCTCGCCGATGGTGGTGATCATCACGTTGCGCATCTGCAGCATCCAGCCGGCTAGTGACGTGATGACGATGGTGAACGCGGGTAGCAGCGAGTGGAAGATCGCGCTGCTAATAAAGCTCCAGTGCCAGCCTGGGATCAGGCCCCCGGCGTAGCCCTGGCCGATGGGGAAGACGTGCAGCACCTTGACCGCCAGCAGCCACAGCAGCACCAGCGCGAGGAAGAAGTACGGCATGGCCTGCACGAACATCAGGCCCGGCAGCAGGCGGTCTAGCCAGCCACCATTCCGCCATCCGGCGACGATGCCGAGGAAAGTGCCGAGGAAGAACGCGATCACGGTCGCGGTGCCGACGAGCGCCAGCGTCCATGGGATTGTCTGGACGAGCAGCGATGACACCGACGCCGGGTAGCTCGACACCGAGGTGCCGAAGTTGAAGTGCACGATGTCGCTGAGGTAGCTCAGGTACTGGTGCCAGAGCGAGCCGGGGTGGCCGACGCCGAGCATGGCCTCGAGCGCGTGGTAAGTCGAGGGCTGCAAGTTGGGGAACTTGGACATGATCGCCTCGACCGCATTGCCGGGCATTGCCCGCGGCAGGAAGAAGTTGGCGGTGATTGCGACCCAGGCAGCGATGGCGTAGAAGCCCAGCCGGCGCAAGATAAAAGACATCGCCAGGCTCCTAACTCTCGGCGGCCGACCGCGCGTGGCGGCGACCCCGTGACGCGGCGGACAGATCGGACTCAGCAGTGCTGCCCGTTCCGCCGGTGCTGCCGCCCGAGAGCGCCGCGCTCGACACCAGGGGGGCGGCGACGGTCCGGGCGGCCATGCCGGGCGGGCATCCACAGCTCTTGCGGAGCACGAGCTCGGTGGGCAGTAGCTCGACCTGGGTAGGCATGTCGGGCCTCGCGATGCGGTCGAGCAGCCGGGCGCACGCGCGCTCGCCGAGCAGCCGCATCGGCTGGTGCACCGTAGTCAGGGACGGCTCGAACAGGCTGCCAGGGAAGATGTCGTCGAATCCCGTGACCGACAGGTGCTCAGGAACGCGGATCCCGCCCCGGGCCAGCGTTTGGAGGACCCCGATGGCCATCTGGTCGTTCGCGCAGACGACCGCGTCGGGCAGTTCGCTGCGGTCGGCGAGGATCTTCTCGCCTGCTTCCTCGCCGCTTTGCACGCTGAACCGTCCGCAGTGGGAGCCGACGAGCACGGTGCCGGGATGGGTCTGGATGACTTCGTTGAGCGCGAGCCGCCGCTCCTTCGCGTCCGGCGCGCTAGGCGGCCCGTCGACGTGGTACAGCCGGCGTCGGCCGTGATCCTCGACCAGGTGAGCCACGAGTGCGGCCTGGCCGGAGCGGTTGTCGGCGGTCACCACGTCGGCAGCGTGCTCGGCAGGATCGCCGGCGACGACGACGACGGGCAGCCGCTCGGCGAGTCGTGCCAGCTCGGCGGACGGCACGATGCCCTCGCCGATCAGCAGGCCGTCAACCTTTCCGGACAGCGACTGCAGCCGGGCGAGGTCGACATTGTTTTCCTCGCGCAGGTAGGTGATAAGGAGAGACCAGTTGTAGTCGCGGATGCGCTGCTCGACACCACGCAGGATCTCGTCGTAGAAGAGCAGGCTCATGCTCTCGATGTCGTACTGGTGCGGCGCCATGCGCTCGACGCCGACCAGGCCGATCACGTTCTTTTGCCGGCGTGACAGGCTCTGCGCGGCGCCGTCGGGAACGTACCCGAGCTGGTCGATGATGTCGCGCACCCGCGCCCTGGTACTGTCGCGCACCCGGTCCTGGCCATGCACGACCCGCGACACAGTCGCGGTCGACACGCCGGCGAGCCTGGCCACGTCGTACAGCGTTACCGGGCTAGGGGCGCTCCGGCCCGTGTCGGCCGGGTCGCGCGCCGGCGGGACCGCAGCGGGGTCGCCGGCGTCGGCCCTGGTGGAGTCGCTGACATCCGCGGGGGTGGAGCCGGTGACATCGGCGGGCGTGGAGCCGCTGACGCCGGCGGAGGTGGAGCCGCTGACGCGGGCGGAGGTGGAGCCGCTGACGCGGGCGGAGGTGGAGCCGCTGACGCCGGACATACCGGCGCCAGCGACGTTCGTGGGCCCGGCGGCCGTCGTGTCGCGTGCGCCGGGTGCGGTGGTGTGCGCGCTGGCGTCGCCCGCGCCGGCCACGTTGGTGTCGCGCGCACCGGCCGTGCCAGCGTTCGCCGTGCCAGCGTTCTTCGTGCCATGGCTCGCCGTGACAGCGCCGGGCGCGTCGCCGGGCACGCCCGGACCGCGCACGTCAGAGGCACTCATGCGAGGCCCGTACGGCGCGGAATGTCGGTGTCTGGAGCCATGCGCTGGTCTCCTAGTGGCCGGGGCTAAAAGCCCCAACATCGTCTGATCTAAGCGCTTACATTGGCTGATCTAAGCGCTTACACTAAGACTCGCCTTCAGGGGCGTCAAGGCCTTGGATTTAAGACGGATGCAACGTTCTGGTAACACAAGGAGTGTCAGATGACCGCTGCGGGGACCAGTTCTAACGGTGCCCTTTCCTTTCCGCCCGGCTTCACCTGGGGCGCGGCGACGGCCGCGTACCAGATCGAAGGAGCGGCCAACACCGACGGACGGGGGCTGTCCATCTGGGACACGTTCAGCCGCGTGCCGGGCAAAATCCGAAGGGGCGACACCGGTGACGTCGCCTGTGACGCTTACCACCGCTACCCGGAGGACGTGTCGCTGATCGCCTCGCTCGGCCTCAGCGCTTACCGCTTTTCGATCTCCTGGCCGCGCGTCCAGCCAGGCGGATCGGGACCTGTGAACCAGAAGGGCATTGACTACTACCGAGCGCTCCTCGACGAGCTGGCGGGCAAGGGAATCGACGCAGCCGTCACGTTGTACCACTGGGACCTGCCGCAGGAGCTTCAGGATGGCGGCGGCTGGGCTGTGCGCAGCACAGCTGAGCGCTTCGCCGATTACGCGCTGATGATGGCGGAGCAACTTGGCGACCGAGTATCAAGCTGGATCACGCTGAACGAGCCGCAGGTGTCAGCGGATCACGGCTACCGGACTGGTGTGCACGCGCCCGGCCTGACGGACGATGTCGCCGCGGCCGCGGCGACGCATCACCTGCTGCTCGCCCACGGCCTCGCGGCCCAGGCGCTGCGCAGCGCCCGGCCCTCGACCCCGGTCGGCATCACGCTGGACATGCACACGGTCCGGCTGGCGGAGGGGACCCAGCCAGAGGCACTGGAGGCAGCGCGGCTCGCCACCGACGCCGAGCTGAACAAGCTCTTCCTGGAGCCGATCCTGCATGGTCGGTACCCAGAGCACGTGCGAGCCTCGCTGCTGCCGGCGGCGGACCTCATCGCTGACGGCGACTTCGAGACGATCCGCCAGCCGATCGACTTCCTCGGCGTCAACTACTACGCGCCTGTCTACCTGCGGGCGGGCGACGCCGACGACCTGCGTCTGAACGAAGAGCCCGCACGCTGCGAGCTGCCCGGCGTCGTCGAGTACCGTCCCGCCGATCTCGAGCGCACGCCGATGGGCTGGCTCGTCGACGCAGACGGTCTGTACGAGCTGCTGGTACAGCTATCTGATGCGGCTCCCGGTTTGCCGCTGTACATCACCGAGAACGGCTGTGCGGCCGAGGACTACGTGGATCCCGATGGCGACATCAAGGACGTTGAGCGGGTCAGCTACCTTCATCAGCACCTGGACGCCGCCGCTCGCGCAATCAAGGCCGGGGTCAACCTGTCGGGTTATTACGTCTGGTCGCTGCTCGACAACTTCGAGTGGGGCTGGGGCTACCAGCGGCGCTTCGGAATCGTGTTCGTCGACTTCGAGACTCAGCGGCGCATCCCCAAGGCCAGCGCCCGCTTCTACTCTGAGGTCGTCCGCGCGAACGCGGTCCCGCCATACTCGGAGGTCGCCAGCTGAGGCGCGCTGCGCGGTCAGATCACCTGACGCCTTCCGCGGCTTACCCGACCCGTACCCCGGCCGAGCCAAGCTGAGCGGCTGCGGCCCACGGAGCGAGCCTAGCGACCGGCACCCTGATGGTTTCGTGGGTACGAACCGGGCAATCTGGACTCCACGTCACTCAAACCGTCAGGGCGTTAGCCGTGGGCGGCGCGTCAGTGGCGGCGGGCGTCAGCCGTGGGCGCCGGGCATTAGTCGTGCGCGGCGCGTCAGTGGCGGCGGGCGTCAGCCGTGGGCGGCCGTGTGCCGGAGGATTGTCTCGGTGACTAGCCTCGGTGCGCGCACGGTGGGGTAGTGGTCGACGCCGGGCATCCGGATCAGCTCACAGCCGGGGATGCGGCTCGCCGCCTCCTCGTTACTAAGGATGAGAGCCGGGTCGTCCATATCGCCCACCATGAGGATCGTCGGCACGCGCAGTTCGCTGAGCCGGTCAAAGGCGGGCTCGCCCTCGACCTCGAACTGCTCCTCCCCTTCCCAGGCGCGCATGGCCGAGCGCATCAGGTCGGTGACCAGCGGGTCGTCGCCCGCCCTGCCCCACACGTCGAGCAGCACCCGGACGATGCCTTCATCGTCGCCTGCCGCGGCGAGCGCCTCGCACGCGTCGTCAAGCTCGGGCGACTCGGGATAGGGGTAGCCGCCGATGCCGGGGCAGAGCAGCACCAGGGACTTCACCCGGTCGGGTGCAGCGAGCGCGAACTCCAGGGCGGTGCCCCCGCCCATGCTGCATCCCACTACGTGCGCCCTTGCGACCTCGAAATGACTAAGGACAGTCGTGAGGTCGCCGAGCAGCGTGAACTCCTCGGTCGCGGCCGGTGACCGGCCGAACCCGCGAACGTCATATCGGATCACCCGGTGGGTGGCGGTCAGATCGGACCACACCGGATCCCACATCCGGGAGTCGCCGACGCCCTCATGCAGAAGGACGAGCACCGCGCCTGAACCACCCGAGTCCTCGACCCAGATTTTGTCGGCACCTACCGGCAGCATGGTTTGCATGTTCCCCGACGGTAGTGCCGATCGCCGGGCCGGTCACCCGGTTATGCGGAGGCCACGATGACTCAGGCGGCGTCGAGACAGGCGGCGTCGAGACAGGCGGCGTCGAGACAGGCGGCGGCCGGGAAGGCGGCAGCGGCTGGGCAGGAGCGCTGGCTTCACACATGCCCAGGCCTGGATCCGGAGGCCGGCGCCCGGTTGGCCGAATTGCTCGCGGCCGAGGCGTGGATGCAGCGTGCTCTCGACGCCGTGGCGGCCAGCGGGCTGCCCGACGCGTGGATCGGTGCCGGCGCTGTCCGCGACATCGTATGGGGTCGTCAGTACGGCGCGTTTGATCCGGCGGCCGTCAAAGACGTTGACGTCGCCTACTTCGACGTCGGTGACCTGACGAAGCAGCGGGACCTGGCAGCAGAGGAGACGCTCGCCCGCCTCGCCGACCTGCCGTGGGAGGCGACGAACCAGGCGGCCGTGCATACCTGGTACCAGCAGTACTTCGGCGGCGCGGCGGTCGAGCCGTTCGCCAGCGTGCACGAGGCGGTCGCGACCTGGCCGGAGACCGCGACCTGCGTGGCTGTCCGGCGCGGGCGCGGCGGCGTCGAGAACGGCCGCATCGAGAACGGCGGCATCGAAAGCGGCGGCATCGAGAGCAGCCGGATCGAGAGCGGCGGCATCGAGATCTGCGCACCACACGGGCTCGCCGATCTGCTGGGCGGCGTCTGGCGCGTGAATCCCGTCCGCGTGACGTCCGAGGTTTCGCAGGCCCGGCTGGCGAGGCAGCGCGTTCGCGTCTGGTGGCCGCGGGTGACAGTGGTACCGCCGGGGTGAGCGGCCCCGTTCCCGGCTTGAGAATGGGGTTGCTGGAACGACTGGGGTTGCTGGAATACTGCGCGGATGGCTGGCGGCGCCGGGCGCATTGAGGAGTTGACCCGGCAGGGTCAATCGGCCGCGGTCGCCCTCGCGCTGCGGCTCGGCCTGCCGGCCGACGACCCTGTAGTGCTTTCGAGCCGGGGCAACCTGCTAGTTCATCTGGCGCCTGCGCCCGTGGTCGCGCGGGTCGCGACGCTGACGGCACTGGCGCGTAGCGATCCGCTGGCCTGGCTCGCCAGGGAAGTCGCTGTGGCCCGGCATGTGGCTGGCTCCGGCGGACCCGTGGTGGCCCCGGCATCAGTCGCCGGTCCCGGTCCGCACTGGGAGGGCGGTTTCGCGATCAGTCTGTGGGAGCACATCCCGGCGCTGGACCTGAAGCCGAGCCCCGCCGACGTCGGTACGGCGCTGGCACGGCTGCACAGCGCAGCGCGCGACTGTCCGGCCGAGCTTGGCGACATGTCACCTGTCCGCGAACTGATCAGCGACGGGCTCAGCGCGCTCGAACGCGCGGCGGCGATCGATGCGCGCACGCTGGCGGCGCTGAGGTCGGTGCACGCCGAAGTCCTCGTCGCGGTGACCTCCGGCCAGCCGCGCGACCAGATCGTCCTGCACGGCGACGCGCACGCCGGCAATCTGCTGGCAACGCAGAACCGTGGCTGGCTCTGGATTGACCTGGAGGAAACATGCCGGGGCCCGGCGGCGTGGGACCTCGCAACGGCGGCTGGCCGCTACGCCGGCGATGACGGGCCGAGCATCTTGCGCGCGTATGCCGCCGAGGCCGGGATTGCCGTGCCGGACGCGGCGCAGCTCGCGCCGTTTCTTCGCGCTCGCGTGCTGGAGGGCGCTGTGTGGTCGCTGTGCATGGCGCAGCAGTATCCAGCGCGTTACGCCCGGGTGGCCGGGAGTCTGCTAGCCGAGGTGCTCGGCAGCTAGCGCTAAGTGCCGTGACTTAGGGTGGGCACGAGGACTCAGTCGAGGCCGGGCCATTGCGTCGCGCTGGGTGCCAGTGTCGGTCATATGCCAGGCGCGGCTGCTTGTGCGGGGCTGCGAGGCAGGGAGGATTCCGATGAGTGACAGCGCTAACGCAGCGGCGGCGGGGACGATCGGCATTGGTGGTGACCTGACGGTCAACCGGTTGGGATTTGGCGCCATGCGGATCACCGGTAAGGGCGTCTGGGGACCGCCAGCCGACCGGGATCAGGCAAAGGCGGCCATCCGGCGGGCTGTCGAGCTGGGTGTGAACTTCATCGACACCGCCAATAGCTACGGCCCGGACGTCAGCGAGGAACTGATCGCCGAGACACTGCATCCGTACCCGGATGACCTGGTGATCGCGACGAAGGGCGGGCTGACCCGGCCCGGTCCGGGCCGCTGGGATGCCGACGGGCGACCCGAGTACCTGCGCGAGGTCTGCGAAGGCAGCCTGCGCCGGCTGAAGCTGGAGCAGATCCCGCTGTACCAGCTCCATCGGCCGGACCCGAAGGTGCCCATGGCTGAGTCGATCGGTGCCCTGGTCGAGCTCAGGGAGGAAGGCAAGATCCGCCACATCGGCGTATCCAACGTGTCGGAGCAGCAACTCCGCGAGGCGCAGAAGCTGACGCCGGTGGTGTCCGTGCAGAACCGGTACAACCTCGGTGACCGGTCGTCTGAGGCGATGGTGGATCTGTGCGATCAGGAATCGATCTTGTTCCTGCCGTGGGCGCCGATCCAGGACGCTGAGGAGCTAGTGCCGGTCGTGACCGCAGCACGGCGGCTCAATGTCACTACGCGTCAGGTCGCGCTCGCGTGGCTGCTGGGCAGGTCGCCGCAGATGCTGCCGATTCCGGGATCGGGATCACCCGATCACGTCGCTGAGAACATTGCGGCAGCATCGGTCAAGCTCACCAACGACGAGTACAACGCCATCTTCGAACTGGCGCGATGATAGCCGCGGCAGGCTAGCCAGGGCTGCTGCTGCTGCTGCTGCCGACAGCCGCGGCGGGCGGTCGCGGCGGCCCTGTCCGGTCAGCCGGCGTGGATGGTGGCGGCGATCTTCGCGAATACGGGGAAGAACTTGCCGGGCCGGTCGGTGGAGAAGGTGGTGTAGCAGATCTGGCCCTGGCTGGTCACGTCGACGTACTGAAGCTCGTGCGCAGTCTGCCCGGTGGAGGTCTGCAGGTCTACCTCGATCCTGACGATGACTGAGCTGGCGGTGTCGGTAACGTCGCGAATGGAGATGACGTGCCCGCCAGCCTTGGTGTACGCAGTCTTGGTGCCAGAGGCGATCGCACTGGCTGCGCCGGGGCCGGGCTGGATGGGAGACGTCGTGCAGAAGGTGTTGACGTTGGTCGCGAACTTGCCGGGCGAGGTGGCGATTGACGCCGTATCCAGCACCATCAGCGCGTGATTCTTCTTGAGTCCCTCGATCGCCGTGCGCATGGCACTTGCTGGCTGACCCTTGAGTCGGACGCGGTCCATGGCCTGCGTGACGGACATGGAGTTGAGGTTCATGACAACCCAGGAATTCGGCACGGCCAGCCAGATGTTGTTCGCTGCGATGCCGACCCACTGATACCCCGCCGGGGGAGCCTGCGTCGGCTTGCCCGTGGTGGCGGCCGATGTGGCGGCGGGAGACGCCGGCGCCGAAGTGGCTGCGGCTGAAGTGGCCGGTGCGGACGTCGCCGATGCGGCCGGGCTGTTGGAGCCGCCGCAGCCGGCGAGCATGAGCGCCGCGACGGCGAGAACGGCGGCTGGCATTACGGCGAGCGGGAACGTGCGCGGATGCAGCACCATGTCGATCCCCCGGCTGGTAGTTCGCGTGAGGCGGAGCATATACCCGTCCCAGTCCCTATAGATAGTGATGCAACGGCGCATAAGCGCTCGATAAGTCACTAAGACTAGCGGTTGCCACCTGGAGTCGATCGAATCTACATTCGATGTGCGGCGAGATTGTCGGACCTGGTCGTTACGATTATCGAGTGAGCTAGGAGTTCGGCGGCAGGAGGACAGGCATGGGTTGGGACAACCCGCCAGTGCCATGGCGCGAGTTCGAACGTCGCCTGTCCTGGGGCAAGGGGACTGGCCAGGCACAGGACAGCCCAGGCACGGACGAGGACGGCGGGGCAGGCCTGCCGCACGGTACGGCGGACGCGCTCCGGCCAGTGACCCGGCTGCCAGTCGGGCCTTGCTCGCCAGCCTGGGCCGAGCTCCACTGCCATTCGTCCTATAGCTTCCTGGACGGGGCATCGAGCCCGTCTGACCTGGTGCTCGAGGCGGTGGCGCGTGGCCTGTCCGTGCTGGCCATCACCGATCACGACGGCATGTACGGAGTACCGCAGTTCGCGCAGGCGGCGGCGCGGCTGCGGGGTGGCGGCGCCAGCCTTGGCACCGTGTTCGGCGCCGAGCTCAGCCTTGACCTGGCGCGGAAGGTGAAGGGGCGAACCGGCCGGACGCCGGGCCGGATCGCAGCGGCCGGCACGGCAGGACCCGGCCGGGGTGCTCGCGCGGCCCGCCGGGACTCCGCGGGCGGGCGTTCCCGATCCGGCCGGCCGGCACCTGCTCGTCCTCGCCCGTGACCCGGAGGGGTACCGGCGGCTCTGCCGGATCATCAGCGCCGCTCAGCTGGCCGGCGGTGAGAAGGGCCTGCCTATCTACGACGAGCCCGCGCTCGCTGATGCGCACGACGGGCACTGGGTAATCCTCACCGGCTGCCGCAAGGGCGCGGTTCCCGCGGCGCTGGCGGCTCATGGACCAGACGCGGCGGCGCGCGAGCTGGCTCGGCTGACGGAGGCGTTCGGCGCGGACAACGTCAAGGTCGAGCTGACCGTTGGCAACTACCCGGCTGACGACGAGCGCAATGACGCGCTGGCGGCGCTGGCGGCCGCGGCCAGCGTCGGCGTGGTCGCCACCGGCAACGTGCACTACGCCGCACCGCAAGATGCGAGGCTGGCGCAGGCGCTGGCTGCTATCAGGGCCCGCTTCAGCCTCGATGAGATGGATGGCTGGCTGGCCGCGTCCGGCGGCGGTTACCTGCGCTCTGGCGCCGAGATGGCCGCCCGGCTGCGCCGCTACCCCGGCGTGCTGGAGCAGACGGCAGAGTTGGCTGCCGACTGCGCCTTCGACTTCCATGTCATCGCGCCGCGGCTGCCAGATTTCCCGGTCCCGGACGGTCATACCGAGGCCAGCTGGCTGCGCGCACTCGTCGCGCAGAAGGCGCCGGCCCGTTACGGCAGTCCGGACTCCGAGCGCGTCCCCGGCGCCTACGCGCAGATCACGCGGGAGCTGGCCGTGATCGAGCAGCTGGGCTTCCCCGGTTACTTCCTGATCGTGCACGAGATCGTGGAGTTCTGCGAGCATGCGGGCATCCTGTGCCAGGGCCGGGGCTCGGCGGCCAACTCGGCGGTCTGCTACGCGCTCGGGATCACCAGCGTGGATCCGGTGCGGCACGGGCTGCTCTTCGAGCGGTTCCTGTCCGCGGGCCGGGATGGCCCGCCCGACATCGACCTGGATATCGAGCACCGGCGCCGGGAGGAGGTCATCCAGCACGTCTACACCGAGTACGGCCGGGAGAACGCGGCCCAGGTGGCCAACGTGATCAGCTACCGGCCGCGGATGGCGATTCGCGATGCCGGCCGTGCGCTCGGCTACGAGCCCGAACAGCAGGACGAGTGGTCCCGGCAGGTCGGCCCGCGGCAGTACGGACCAGGTCAGCCCGTCCCGCCGGACGCTGGCGTGCCCGACGCGGTGGTGGATCTGGCGAGCCGGATGCAACGGCTCCCGCGGCACCTGGGCATCCACTCCGGCGGGATGGTGATCTGCGACCGGCCGGTGGGGGAGGTGTGCCCGGTGGAATGGGCGCGGATGCCGAATCGCAGCGTCCTCCAGTGGGACAAGGACGACTGCGCGTACGCGGGGCTGGTCAAGTTCGACCTGCTTGGCCTCGGCATGCTGACCGCGCTGCGAGATTGCTTCGAGCTGGTGGAGCAGGCGCACGGGGTCCGCTGGACGCTGGCCTCGATCCCGCAGGAGGACCCCGGCGTCTACACGATGCTCCAGGCCGCGGACACCGTCGGGGTGTTCCAGGTCGAGTCGCGAGCGCAGATGGCGACGCTGCCGCGCTTGCGGCCGGAGAAGTTCTACGACCTGGTGGTCGAGGTCGCGCTGATCCGGCCGGGCCCGATCCAGGGCGGCTCGGTGCACCCGTACATGCGCCGCCGGCACGGCGACGAGGAGCCCGACCTGCCGCACCCGCTGATGGAGCACGCGCTCGGCAAGACGCTCGGGGTCCCGCTGTTCCAGGAGCAGATGATGCAGATCGCCATCGACTGCGCCGGGTTCAGCCCGACCGAGGCCGACCGGCTGCGCCAGGCGATGAGCTCCAAGCGGGCGCCGGAGCGGATCGAGGAACTGCGCGACCGGCTGCTCGCCGGTATGGCGGAGCATGGCATCCCGGCCGAGGTGGCCGAGGACATCTACGTCAAGATCCTGGCGTTCTCCAGCTACGGCTTCCCCGAGTCACACGCGATCAGCTTCGCCTACCTGGTCTACGCCAGTGCATGGCTGAAGTGCTACTACCCGGCTGCGTTCACCGCGGCGCTCCTGCGGGCCCAGCCGATGGGCTTCTACGCACCCGCGAGCCTGATCAGCGACGTTCGCCGGCACGGCGTCATGGTGCGCGGCGTGGACGTGAACGCTAGCGGCGTGCTGGCGACCCTGGAAAAGACCGAAGATCCAGGGAACGGGGCCGTACAGCCCGATCCGCCCGCCGGGGGTGCGCCGGTGCCCGGCCAGCCAGTGATCAGGCTCGGGCTGTCCGAGGTCCGCAACCTCGGCACCCGCGTTGCCGAGGAGATCGTGGCCGGCCAGCCGTACGCCGACCTGGAGGACTTCGCCCGCCGCACCACCGTGCCGGAAGCTGCGCTGGAGGCGCTGGCGATGGGCGGCGCGTTCGGCGGCTTCGGCGTGAGCAGGCGCGAGGCGCTCTGGGCGGCCGGAGCCGCAGCGACCATCAGGCCGGGTCAGCTGCCGGGCACGACGCTGGGCATGACTGCACCGCCACTGCCGGCGATGACGGCGGCCGAGGAGACGTTCGCCGATCTGTGGGCTACCGGGACCTACGGGACGCACCCCATCGAGCACATCCGGGCGATGCTCACCGAGCGTGGGGTGCTGCCTGCAGAGCGGCTGACGGCGGCCGAAAACGGCCGGAACGTGATCGTCGGCGGCCTGGTCACGCACCGGCAGCAGCCGGGGACGGCGCGCGGGGTGGTGTTCCTCAGCCTGGAGGACGAGACCGGGATGGCCAACATCATCTGCCCGCCGAACGTGTGGCAGCGCTTCCGCAAGATCGGCGTCGATGCGAACGCCCTGCTCATCCATGGCCGGGTCGAGCGGCTGGATGGCGCGGTAAGCCTGCTGGCCACCCGGCTAGAGCGGCTCCGCGTCGTCGCGGCGGCCCGGAGCCGGGATTTCCGCTAAGAATCGGCAATACGACACATCGACCTGCCTTCGCCGGAATGGCTCGGCCCTAGCGCAGAAGGCGAACGCGCGGCTCGGGTAGCCGCCCGCGCCGTCGAAGCGTCGCAGGTCTCTCGCCTCATAGGCCTGACCCGCGACTTTGGGCGCATGACCTGGGACGATCACATCATGTCAGCACGTACCACGAATGAACGGCACCTGGGTTGCTCGCAGGCAGCCGAGAGATGGGCCAGGATCCCCGAGGGCAGGAGACCGCAGCTGTGTCACTCAACGACGTTGTCACCGCATTGCTGGCAGCCGCAGCTGTTGCCGTGCCGATTGTGGCTTTGATGATCAGCAATCATGCCGATCAGCGCGCGACGCGAAGCACACTTTCAGATCTCACGGTGAAGATCAATAAGGCAACGGCCGAATATCAGTCCCTTGGCGACGTCGACAAATACGCGCCGATGCGTGAGATAGAGATGCTGGTTCGTCAGGCCGAATACCTCACGGAGAGGCTGACGACCCGGATTCTGAAAAGGACCCAGTTCCCGAAGCCGCTCGTCGCAACTACTCTGGCGCAGGCGCTTGAGGCGGTGAGCGACTACTGGTGGGCGGACACGCACTGGCGGGAGGCGACAAGCGCCAGCGGTCAGGACCCTTACTCGCGCGCACGTGCCTTTGGTTACTGGGCCGCGGCACTCTGCTATCGCGGACAAGCCGAGCGTGGCAAGGAGCTTGTCGATCGCGCGCTGAGCGCCCTGGTTTCGGATACAGCCGACGCCTGCATCGTCAAAGGGGAGATTTATATGTCGATGGCCCCCTGGGATAAGGCCGTAGCTGGTGACTGGCTAGACAAGGCACGGAATGAATACGGAAGTATTCCCCAGGCCGACGAGCGATACCGGGTCTACGTGCCCGGAGGCAATCCAATTCTAATGCTGAGTGGCGCAGAACTCAGCTACGCGAACCTGAGGAAAACGAAACTCAAAGATACGGACTCGGAGAATCTCAACCTGGTGGGCGCGGACATGAGTAGCGCCGGCCTGCATAGCGCGAACCTGACAGGCGCTGACCTCCGTAGCGCGGACCTATCGGGCGCTGACCTGCGTAGCGCAAACCTGACGGCCGTGGACCTGCGAACCGCGAACCTGACGGGCGCGAAACTGACAGGCGCGGATCTGACGGGCGCGGATCTGACGGATGCGGATCTGACGCGCGCGGATCTGACGGATACGGATCTGACCGTCGCGACCCACGGGGCCGCGAACTTTTCCGGAGCCCTATTCAGCCCAGGTGCTGTGGCTCCAGCGGGCTGGTTGCGAGACCCTGTGTCGGGCCTCTTGGCCCGAGCTGGTCAGTAAGCACTCGCCTGGCGCTGCCGGGTGATCGCTCCATCGTGGCGCTTTGACAATCCCGCTGCGGGTAGCGGCGCGAGCAGCTGGTGCGGAGCCTCCGGCCCAGGTCAGCGCTACCTAATGCCTTGTTAGTACGATCATGATATGTCCGCCTCAACGGGGGACACGGCACTGGGCGCGGTGCGGTCGGCACCGGTCTCCCCGGTTGGCAGGGTCGCGGTCGGCTTGGCTCCTGGAGGCCACGACTTCAGCAGGAAGGCGGGGCAATTCGTCTGTCCGTGCGCGAAGATGGTCGACACAGGAAAGCAGTGCAAGGAGCAGCATGCCCTTCGATGTAGCCCGCACGTTCGCGGAACGATCCGGGGAGAATTTCGCTCTGCACGAGCGGTACATGAACCACCAGCTCGCCAGGACGCTCAGGACTCTCGGGTTCGACCGTAACTACGTCCGTGGCGAGGGCTGCTATCTCTACGACGACACTGGTGCACGCTACCTCGACTTCCTCTCCGGGTTCGGCGTCTATGCCCTCGGCCGGAGCCACCCCGCGATCAAGGCCTCGCTCCACCAGGCGCTCGACCTCGACCTGCCAAACATGGTCCAGATGGACTGCGCCCTGCTGCCCGGTCTGCTGGCCGAGCAGCTCGTCGCGCGTGCGCACCAGGGCATCAGCCGTGCCTTCTTCTGCAACTCCGGCGCCGAGTCGATCGAGGCTGCGATCAAGTTCGCGCGGCACTCGACGCAGCGGCCGAAGATCCTCTACGCCGAGCACGCCTTCCACGGGCTGACCACCGGCGCACTGGCGCTGAACGGCGGCAAGGAGTTTCGCAAGGGCTTCGGCGACCTGCTGGAGTCAGTGGCCGTCCCGTTCGGCGATCTCGCGGCGCTCGAGCAACTGCTGCGCGGCAAGGACGTGGCGGCCTTCATCGTCGAGCCGATCCAGGGTAAGGGCGTCTACTGCGCGACGCCTGAGTACTGGCAAGCCGCCCAGCAGCTTTGCCGGCAGTACGGCACACTGCTGGTGACCGACGAGGTGCAGACCGGCCTCGGCCGGACCGGCAGGTTTTTCTGCCACGAGCACTGGGGTCTCGAGCCCGACATCATCACCATCTCCAAGGCCCTGTCCGGCGGCTTCGTGCCGATCGGCGCGATGCTCACCACCGAGAAGATCTTCGCGAGCGTCTACGACTCGATGGAGGACGCGCTCAAGCACTCGACGACGTTCGGCCGTAATCAGCTGGCGATGGTGGCTGGCCTGGCAACGCTCGCGGCGTTCGACGACGAGGATATTGTCGGCCGCGCCGAGCGGACCGGTGCAGACCTGCAAGACAAGCTGCGCGGACTGGCCGAGCGCTATGAGCTGATCCACGACATCCGCGGGCTCGGCCTGATGGTCGGCATCGAGTTCGGCGCGCCGCAGGCGCGGTCGGCGGGCCGCAGGTTCCGGACGCTGGAGCGGCTGCGTACCGGCATGTTCTCGCAGACGGTCGTGGTCCCGCTATTCCACCGGCACAGGATCATCACCCAGGTCGCCGCTGACAACGTCAACATCATCAAGCTGCTGCCGCCGCTCATCTCCGGGCAGGCGGAGGTCGACTACTTCGTCCAGGCGCTGGACGATGTCATGGCCGACGCGCATCGCGGATCCGGCCTCACCTACGAGTTCGGCCGCACGATGGCGCGCGGTGCACTCAATCGCAAGTCGCACCGCAGCGTGGCAACCTCGAGCCCGGCCGGCGGTCCGGCCGCGGTGACGGCTGCCCAGGCCGAGGACCTGGAGCCGGTGGCGCCGACGGGCCGCGGTCACGCACAAGGGCCGACGACGGAGGCTAGCTACGTCCCGGCTGTCGCCTCGATCGAGCCAGGCGACCGGGTCGTGATCACCGGCGCCTCCGGATTCATCGGCTCCGCGGTCGTGCGCGCCGTGCAGGCCAAGGGCGCGCAGATCGTGGCCGTCATCGAGCCGGGCGCGGACATCAGCAACCTGCGCGGCATTCCCGACGTCGAGCGCATCGTCCTCGACATACGCAACGCCGCTGCGGTCAGGTCCGCGTTCCAGGGAGCCAGGTACGCATTCCACCTCGCTGCCATCTATCGACTGTGGGCACGTGACCCGCGGATCTTCCGCGACGTCAACGTCGGCGGGACGCTCAACGTCATCGACGCTGTGCGGGCGGCCGGGTGCGAGCGACTGGTCTACACCTCCACTGTCGGCGTGCTGGGGCTGAGCAAGACCAGGCAGGGGGAGCCGGCGGACGAGACCTGCGATGTGGACCTCGCCCACATGTTCGGTCACTACAAGCGGACGAAATTCGCCGCCGAGCATGAAGTCCTCCGCGCTGCCGCTGAGGGACTGAATGTCACCCTTGCGCTGCCGACTTTCCCGCTGGGACCCGGCGACGTCGCGCCCACCCCGACGGGCAAGGTCGTCCTGGACTTCCTCAACGGCAAGATGCCCGCGTTCGTCGACACGGCGATGAACGTCTGCCACGTCGACGACCTGGCGCGCGGCCACGTCGCCGCGCTAGAGCAGGGACGGACAGGCCGCAGCTACATCCTCGGCGGCGAGAACATGTCGATGCGGGAGATCCTGCAGGCGCTGGCTGACTGCTCAGGGCTGCCCGTGCCGAGATTCGAGGTGCCACGGCAGCTGGTGGTCGCGGCGGGCATGGCGTCCAGCCTCGTCGAGGGGAGGCTGCTGCGGCGTGAGCCGCGCGTGCCCCTGGAGGGTGCCCGCATGGCCACCACGAGGATGATCTTCAACGACGACAGGGCTCGCGCCGAGATAGGCCACAAGTCGCGGCCCGCGAGGCTGGCGATCGAGGACTCAGCCCGCTGGTTCACCGACAACGGCTATGTTTCAGCCGACCGGCTCGCCGCCATCAGATGGCAACGCTAGCCCGCGTTCGCGAGCGTCCGGTCCAGCCGTTTCAGGAGTAGCCGATGTAGTCCCCCAGGTCGCCCGCCTGGGACTGGGGGCCGGTGCTCGCCAGGTCCGAAGGTCTTCCCGCTGTCAGGCTCCTGTGTTGTCCCCGGATCGAGCCTGCAACTGGGCCAGCGCCGCGGCAAGGTAGTCGCCGATGACGGCCCAGTTGAGGATTGCGGTCGGAGTCTGAAGCTCGACGATGCGGCAGCTGGCGGCAAGCGACCAGTTCTCCGCGCTCGTTGGAAGTCGGGCCGGGCCGCGAACTGCGACGATGCTCACCGTCGGCAGAGCGCGGAACAGTCGCCACCAGTGACCGCGAGCGTCCAGCTGGCCAGGGGACACGGTAGCTCGCACGTGCCGCCACCGGCGCGAAAGACCGCCTTGGCTGCCGCTGACGACCTTGAAAGCACAGTCGAGCCGCCCCCGGGACATTCGGCGGTCAGCAGTTCGGCGTCGCAGACGCTCAACCGGCCTCCTGAGCAGCCCTTCGACCACCAGATCACCGAGGAAGGTCACAGTAGGGACGATAAGGCGGAGGCGCGGCCCCCGCCAGCCTGAACCGGGGCAGATAGCTATTCGTGGGTGTGACCTGGCTGGGCCCCTGGCCCCAGCCAGGTCACACCCACGAAGCTTCAGCTGGGGCCTCCGGCCTGGGCTGAGCCGGACCTGCTCCGGCCCGGTGCGGGAGCAAGTCGCGGCGCAACACCAGACGGGATTGCTCATATGAGCTACTATTAGCTTATGCGAGCAACACTGGAGTCGGAGGCCCAGGTGGGCGCCACGTCGAGGCGGACCTTCACCGAGACGGCGCGCCGGGCTCAGATCGTCCAGGCGGCGATCGCCACGATCGCGGACGTGGGCTTCCGCAACGCGTCATTTGCCCAGATCGCAAAGCGGGCGGGGCTGTCGAGTACCGGCCTGATTTCCTACCACTTCCGCAGCCGCGACGAGCTCGTCCAGCAAGTCGTGCACGAGGTAGTCGGGGCCATCGGGGCACACATGGCGCAGCGAATGGTCGCCATTCCGAGCGCCACGGCGGGTCTGCAGATCTACATCGAGGCCAATGTTGAGTTCATCGGGACGCATCGCGAGCAGATGAAGGCGCTGCTGGAAATCTTCCTCAACGGCGGGTTTGCCTACGGCCCCGACACCGACGAGGCGGTTCTGTCGCCCATCGAGGAGATTCTCCGGGACGGGCAGCGAAGCGGTGAGTTCCGGTCGTTCGACCCCAAGGTGATGGCCACGCTTGTTCAGCGCGCCGTCGATGGACTGCCCTTCCTGCTGGCGGCCGAGCCCGACCTCGACGTCCAGGCCTACGGCACGGAGGTCGCGACGGTCTTTGACCTGGCCACGAGGGCGAGCCGATGACCGCTCGCAAAGCGGCAGCTCCGCCGCCTCCGCAGGCGACTGGCGGCACGCCCCCGGCGGGGGTCACCACGGCCATCGCGGCGCCGCCGCGCCTGCGGGGCCAGCTCGCGCTGCTTGCCTTTGACATCGCCGCGCCAACCGGCCTCTACTACGTCCTGCACAGTGCCGGGGCATCGAACCTGGTCGCCTTGTCGGTCGCCGCGGTGCTCCCAGCGCTCGCGGCGGGCTACAAGCTGGCAGTGAAGCGCCGGATCGATCCGGTCGCGCTGGTAGTGCTCGCCACCATCGTCGTCTCCATCGCGGCGTCATTGATCGCGCACAACACGCGCTTCCTGCTGGCGAGGGACGGCCTCATTACGGCGTTGTGGGGCCTGTGGTTCCTCGCCACCTTGCGCTCGCGCCGCCCGGCCGCGTATGTGTTCGCCCGTCCGCTGATGGAGGGTCGCAAACTACTCGGGACGCGTTCCTGGGATGCGCTGTGGGAGACCGAGGCGGTGTTCCGACGGATCTGGCGGACCTCGACGGTGATCTGGGGGGCAGCCCTGCTCGCGGACGCGGTCGTCCGTGTCGTGATGGCCTACGCGCTGCCCGTCGACGTGGTCCCTGCGCTGGGCGGAGCCCTGTGGCCAGTGACTTTCCTGCTGATTCAGGTCGTGACCAACATCTACTACCACCGGGCCGGGCTGTACCGGATCCTCGGGGCGCGCTGGCTGGCGCGCGCCTGACCGCTGGCCGCTACTCCGGCAGGACGAAGCGCCCCGTCTGGTCGCGGGTCACGGCGATGACGTCGGTCACCGCGGCGGTCGGCAGCGGGCCGTAGATGTGCGGGAACTCGTCCGCGCCCGGGGCCGGAGGCTCGAACCGCACCGGGGCACCCACCTTCTCGCTCTCGATCACCAGGACAACAAGGTCGTCCGCGTCGGCATAGAAGAGCTCAGCGACGCCGCGCAGCTGATGGCGCAGCGAGCAGTGTATGAATCCCTCCTCAGCCAGCGTGACGCCGCGGGTTGACATCCGGTACTCACCGGCTTCCTCGGCTGCCAGCCACGTCGGGCGCTCGGTGATGTGCAGAAGCTCCGGCATGCGGCAAGGTTAGCCGCCGTCTGGCTGGCTGCGGGGCGGCAGGCTGCGGCACCATAGGGCGATGCGAGCGAGTAGCAGGCCCGACCACCAGTTGTCAGCCGAGAACGGGACAGGCCGCCAGTGAGCTCGCCCGGCGTCTTCGCCGACCTGGTCGCGCTCCGCGCCTGCTGGCATCCGGTGGCGTTCGCCGCCGCGCTGGCCGACCGGCCCGTCCACGCGGACCTGCTCGGCGAGCCGCTGGTCCTGTGGCGCGGACGCGATGGCAGCCCGCGGGCGATGTCGGACGTCTGCATTCACCGCGGGACGGCGCTGTCGCTCGGCCGGGTCAGCGGCGACGAGATCGTATGCGCTTATCACGCCTGGCGCTACGGGCCGGACGGGCGCTGCACCGCGATCCCGCAGCTAGAGGACCCGAGCCGGGTGCCGGCCAAGGCGCGCGTCGAGGCGTTCGGTGTGCAGGAGCGTTACGGCCTGATCTGGGTTGCCCTTGCCGAGCCGCGCTGGCCGCTGCCGGAGGTGCCGGAGCTTGAGGACGGCTCCTGGCCTGTCGTCACTGCCGGGCCCTATCGCTGGCAGTGCGACGCGGCGCGGCAAGTGGAGAACTTCACCGACTTCGGCCACTTCCCGTGGGTGCATCCGGGCCTGCTGGGGGATCCGGACCGGCCTGTCGTGCCGCGGCACGAGGTGCGCACGGAGGATCACGTGCTGCACTACACGATCGTGCGCCCGGAGGCACCGAACTCGGATGACTTCCCGGTCTTCGGCAACGAGCAGGCCGGGCCGCCCGAGCGGCGCAGCCGGTACGAGCTGCACCTGCCGTTCACGATCGCCCTGCGGCTCGGCTGGGGCGGTGAACGCGGCATGGTCTACTTCTTCGCGTCCCAGCCACTCGGCACCGACCGCTGCGCTGGATACGTCGTCATCGGCCGGAACTACAACCTCGACCAGAGTGACGAGGTGATCCAGGAGTTCGAGGACACCATCTTTGGCCAGGACCAGGTGGTCGTCGAATCACAGCGACCCGACCGCGTGCCCTTCGACCTGGCCGCCGAGCTGCACTTGAAGTTCGATGCCGTCGCGGTCGCCTACCGCAAGGCGATGCGGACCGCTGGCCTTGCCGCCGACGTCCCGATCGGCATCGAAGCCGGCTGAGTTAGGACTGCGCCGCGGTCAGCTGACGGCTCATCAGCTCGATGAGCTTCTCAAGGCCGCGCATCGGCCGGACCATGACGGTGAAGCTAGTCAGCTTGCCGTCACCGTTCCAGCGGAGCATGTCGACGCCCTGCACGTAGACGCCCTCCAGCTCGGCCTCGAACTCCAGCACCGCACTGCTGTCGTCATGCCACTCGTGCACGTACCGCAGCGACGGGCCTAGGACGACCAGCGCGCCTGTCAGATAGAGGGTTGTCACCGCCTTGCCCTGCTGCGGCCTGAACACGGCGGGCGAGCGGAACTCGACGTCGTCCGCCAGCAGGTCGGCGAGCAGCGCGGGATCGCGGGACTGCGCAACGGCGTGCCAGGCACGGAGGGCGGGCGGCTGTTCAGGCATGACAGCAGTCAATCAGGCCCGCTGGCCGCAGGCCAGCCAGAGCCTGGCCGGCCGACGTAAGCGGCTAGCTCGTCACTCGCGCTCGCCGAGCCGCCCACGGCCACTGGCGCGCCGAACAACTGCGGTCGGTCATTCGCCGCGATCAGCAGCGGCGCCAGGTCGAGCAGGCCGCGCGCCAGCGGTGACGGGATCGGCAGCCGCGTGCCGGACGCCTGAGCAACGTCCCAGCCGTGCACGGCGATCTCGAGGGCGCCCGCGGCGGCCACCACGTCGACCGGTAGCGGCCAGCCGCCCACGGTAACCGCTGCCCGGCGGCAGGCGGCCCAGTCGCCGAGCAGCGAGCCGGCCCGGTCGGCGAACAGCGCAGCCGGCCCGGTGGCCGCCACCCTGCAATCGTCTCCGCCGGCGCGCACGCGTCCGCTCGCGAATCCCTCGGCTAGCGCCGCGAGCGAGTCGCAGGCGTGCTGGAGCAGCATGTCGATGTCCCAGCCGCGGCACGGCGTCGGCCGCGGGAGCAGGTCAGGCGTCACGGCCGCGACGTTGCCGAGCGCGTAGCTGACGGCCTGTGCCAGGAGCTCGCCGGCGCCCGCATAGCCCGCGCTGCTTGGCACGTCATCCACGGGCGCGGGGCGCCGAGGCACTCTGATCCGGATAGCGGGCCGGGAGGCCGAAGGCCGGGAACAGGTCGCCGTCGTTGAACGACACGAGCCGGCTGATGCCCCCGGCGCGCACGGTCAGGACCTGGATCGCGTGCGCATGGTAGGCGCCGTCGTCGCCGCGCTGATAGGCGGCGACCGACGGCTGCCCGTTGGCTCGCACTGGTGTCAATGCGAACTGGCCTGGCTCGACGAGCACCCGCCGCGCGAGGAACTGGCTGACCCGCTCCCGCCCGGCGAACCAGATCGCCAGGGGCGGCATCTCGAGCACGGCATCAGCGCGGAGCAGTTCGGTGAGCCCGGCGACGTCCGCTGTCTCGAACGCGGCCGCGTACCGCGCCAGCAGATCCCGGACCTTCGGATCGTCTGGCTCGAGAATGTCGTCCTCGGCCGGCGCCAGGCTTGCGATCTGCGCCCGCGCGCGCTGGAGCGCGCTGTTGGCGGCCGCGGTCGACGTGCCGAGGAGGTCGGCGACCTCCGCTGCGTGCCAGCCGAGCACGTCGCGCAGGATGAGCACGGCGCGCTGTCGTGGCGGCAGGTACTGGAGTGCGGCGATGAGCGCGAGCCGCAGGCCGGCGCGGGCCGCGACCACCGCGGCAGGATCGTCGGCGCCGCGACCGGTGACCGAATCCGGCATCGGCTGCAGCCACGGAACGTCCAGAAGGGCGGACGGAACGGGGCCGTCGGGGTCCTCGGCCGGCTCGCCCAGCCCGGACGGCAGCGGCCGCCGGGACCGGGTTTCGAGGGCGCGCAGGCAGGTATTCGTGGCGATCCGGTGCAGCCAGGTGCGCATCGAGGACCGGCCCTCGAAGTCGCCGTATGACTTCCAGGCACGCAGCAGGGTCTCCTGTACCTGGTCCTCTGCGTCGTGCACCGAACCGAGCATGCGGTAGCAGTGCGCTAGCAGCTCACCGCGGTACGGGTCGGCGAGCTGCGCGAACTCGTCGGTGCCCGGCGCTGCACTGCTGGTGCCTGGCATGGTCCCTCCCGCCTGCGAATGCCCTCATCCCGGTAGACCCGCGGCACCGCGCAAACTCATCGCGCAGTGGCCGGCCCGCCTGCGATGACTTCGGCGGCTAGGGCGGATCAGTACTGGTGAGGCGTGCCGTGCGCACTCAGCACAAGTCCATCACGCGAGGGAGATCGAGATGACAAAGCAGCAGCTAGCCGGCCAGACGGCCCTGGTGACAGGTGCCAGCAAGGGCTTCGGCCGGGGCATCGCCGTAGCGCTGACGAAGGCGGGAGTTGCGGTGGTCGGGCTCGCCCGTGGCGCCGCTCGCCTGGAGGAGCTCCGACTAGAACTCGGCGACTTGTTCACGCCGGTTGTCGCCGACGCCGCCGATCCCGTCAGCGCCGGCCAGCTTCTCGATCAGTACGACCCCGACATCCTGGTGCTTAATGCGGGCACTGCGCCCCTGTCGCGCCCGCTGCACCAGCACACCTGGCAGTCGTTCAGCCGCGTCTGGGATGTCGACGTCCAGCAGGCGTTTCACTGGAGCCGCGAGGCGCTGCTCCGGCCGCTGCGACCCGGCAGCGTTGTGGTGGAAATGTCCAGCGGCGCCGCGCTGTTCGGCTCGCCGCTCAGCGGCGGGTACGCGGGCGCCAAGGGCACGATCCGGTTCATCGCCTCGTACGCGGCCGCAGAGTCGCAGCTCGGCGGGCTCGGCATCAGGTTTGTTTCGGTGCTGCCGCAGCTGACGCCGGCCACCGATCTCGGCGCCGCCGCGGTCGCCGCCTATGCGGCGAGGGAGAACATGCCCATCGCCGACTTCCTGGCGACTCGCGGACCGGCACTCACGCCCGAGCAGGCCGGTACGTCGATCACTCAGCTCATCGCCGACCCCGGCCTAGACCAGGCCGGCTACCTGCTCACGGCGGATGGCCTCAGGCCACTGCCCTAGCAATGCACCTGGCCGGGGAGTCAAGGATACGCAGCAGGCACGACGTGGTGATCGGGCTGTCAGGGGCCGTCTGCGTACACTAGCTGCTGGAACGTACAGTGCGATGATCTGCCGTTGATGGTTGAGCACTGCCGAGTGCGAGGCGGGAGGAGATGGCCGCCACTACCGGATTGGATGCGGTTGGCGCCGCCTTGCTCGCAGATGATCTCTTGCTGGAAGGGGAGACACTGCAGTCTGTCTGGCGCTACGTCATCGTCCAGCTTCTTGACGACTACTCCCACGATCTTTCCAGGAACGGAGCCTCGGTCGCGTCTCAGCGCTTCAATCGCGAGCCGCCGCCGACACGTTCCGCGGAAGTGGACGCCGCGCTCGCCGCACTGGCGGAGCATCTCGCTCGGCGCGACGACTGGCCACTGCCGTCCTGGGCGCGCAAGCCAGGGCGGTACTCGGCCAGGTGGTGGTTCGTGACTCCGCTGCGCGGGATGCACCCAACCGCGCTTCAGGAATCCCCGCCGTCCTTCCGCACGAGGGGGATATTCATCACCGCGGGCGCACTGAGCCGGGCATGACTCACGGCCCGCTCTCCGCCGATGACATCCGCAGACTATTCGGGGAACTTGCCTCTGAGCTCCATTCGGCCGGGCAGCGGGCGGAAATCTTCCTCGTCGGCGGGGCCGCGATCGCGCTGTGCTTCGACGCGCGGCGGGCTACGCGTGACATCGACGCGGTTTTCGCGCCAACCGACTCCGTCCGACGGGCAGCAGCCGCTGTTGCCGACCGTGAGGGGCTGGATCCAGACTGGCTGAATGATGCGGTCAAGGGGTTCCTACCAGGTCCGGATCCTCATGCGGTGCGGTACTTCGAAGCCCCCGGGCTCCTGGTAGACGTAGCCTCAGCCGAATACCTGCTGGCAATGAAGCTTTTCTCGTCCAGAGTCGAGATCGACGCCGAGGACATCGCATTGCTGTACCGCGAGGTCGGCTACCACACCGTTGAAGAAGGTCTCGCTCTGGTGGAACGAAGTTATCCGGGACGACCGATCGCTGCAAAGGTCCAATTCTTGCTTGCGGAAATCGTCCAGTCGCTCGACGCGCAATGACTGTTTCGTACCGGTCGCGGACTTGCTCGCGACCCTGCTGACGGCGGAGGGCTTGCGGCCGCGGGACTATCTCTACTCCGGCCGGGTGTAGACACGCCAGACTCGCTGCGTCTGCTCGTTGAGGTGGTCCCGGTCGGGCTGGTGACGAAAACCGGCCTTCTCGGCCACGCGTTGCGATGCCTCGTTGTCGGCGTAGATGTCCATGGCCAGCTCGCTGCACGACCACTTGGCGGCTATCCACTGGCACATCTGACGGACCGCGTCAGTTGCGAGGCCGCGCCGCCGATGGCTCGGCGCGACCCAGTAATGGATGACGGCTATCTCGTCCGTACAGATGGCGGCGAGGTTTCCGGCCAGTTCTCCCGTGGCCGAGTCGAGGATGGCGAACCCTGCCAGGTCGTCCCGCCGGTTGAGGTCGCCGAGGGCCGCCTGGAACTCATCGATCGTGGTATCTGGTCGCTCGGAGGTGAAGCGCCGGATCTCGGGGTCGCCGAGCTGAGCGATGTACCATGCTCCGTCTTCGGCTGACCAGTCCCGTAGCAGCGCACGCCCGCTCCTGTCGTCGTGAGGCTGGCTCACGGGGGCTCGACCATGACCGAACCCTAACCGCCAGCGCTGGTGGCGTTATGCGCGGAGTTCGGCTCTCGGCGTCAGATGTGATCGGATGGAGTCATGAAGGTACGGATAGGCATCAGCCTGGGCCCGGCCGCCACGCCGCAGGGCCTCACCGAGGGCATTGCGCTGCTGGAAGCTGCGGGCATCGACTCGCTCTGGCTGAGCGAAGTTGTCTACGGCGACCTGGTCGAGCCATTCATCGGCATGACATACGCGCTGGCCCGCAGCAGTCACCTCAAGGTTGGTACGGGCGTCGCGGTGCTGCCTGGTCGTCATCCGGTCCTGGTGGCCAAGCAGCTAACGTCGCTCGCGGGCCTGGCTCCCGGTCGCGTCCTTCCGGTCTTCGGCTTGCGGCCCGCGCGGCGGCCGGAGGCGGCGGCGTTTACGGTCAGCGGCAGCCGCGCCGCCATCTTCGATGAGTCGCTGGAGCTGCTGCGGCTACTGCTCGCAAAGGACGAGGTGTCGTTCTCCGGCCAGTTCTTCACCGTGGATGCGGCCAGCGTCGGTCCGCTGCCGGTCAAGCCGCTGGACATCTGGCTCGGTGGCAGCGCGCCCGAGGGGCTGCGACGGGTCGGCAGGTTCGGCGACGGCTGGCTCGGCAGTTTCCTGACGCCCGCGGAGGCCGGCGCGGCGCGCGAGCAGATCCAGGCTGCGGCCGCCGACGCTGGCCGCGAGGTGGACCCCGAGCATTTCGGCATCAGCCTGGCGGTCGGTGCGATCACGCCGGAGTTCGCGCGCGCTGTTGAGCGGCGCCGGCCTGGCGTCGATCCCGCCACCTTGTCGCCAGCTACCTGGGCCGATTGCCGGCAGATGATCGGCGCCTATGTCGAGGCGGGGCTGAGCAAGTTCGTCGTCCGGCCGGCGGTGCCGGCGTCGATCAGCGGCGGCCTGGAGCAGTTCGTCGCCGAGTTTGCCGCCGAGATGATGCCGCTCCAGACCTGAGCCGGTCAGGCCTCCGTTAGGCCTTGCCGCCGGTCAGCGCGGCACGCGATCGGCGCGCCAGCAGCGCGAGCGCATCGGCACGTCGATCTCGCCTGCGTCGGGGAACTGCTCCATGAGCGCGGCGGTCGCCCGGGCCCGGCCGGCCGCCTTGACTTCGTCGCTGGCCGTGATGATCCGGCTGTAGGTGGTCAGCCAGTCGACGAGATCGGGCACTGTCATGCGGCGGCTGAACCGGAACGTGGACGTCTCGATATTGGAGAACAAGGTAGGGTCCGGCAGGCTAACGTGGCGGCCATCCCATTCGAGACCGGCGTGTTCGGGCCCGTTCCCGGCCTGCGGAGCCTGATCGGAACCAAGGAACCACTCGTCCGGCCGCAGCCAGGGCGTGGACGGGTCACGGTGCGTCCAGATGACGCCGAACCGGCCTCCGGCGCGCAGCACCCTGGCGATCTCGGGGACCGCGCGATGGGGGTCCAGCCAGTGCCATGCCGAGTGAACGAGCACGGCGTCGGCGCTGGCATCGGGCAGCGGGATCGCCTCACCGCGTCCGGCCAGGACCTCGACTCCGGGGGAGCGAGCAGCCAGAACCGCGCGCATGCGGTCATCGGGCTCGACCGCGATGATGTGGCCGGCCTTGCCCGTCAGCACACGGCTCACCAGACCGGTGCCCGCCGCGAGGTCGATGACGACGTCAGGACTGGCTGGCAGCAGCCAGTTCACCGCCTCGGGTGGCGGGCCGGGCCGCACCCGGTCGTAGTCGCCGGCGATGGTGCCAAACGACATGGAACGCTCTGCGCGGCTGACCACCGGGCTACGTTAACCCGCGTCGGTGGCGACGGCGACACCCGCCTCGGGCACCGGCTGCGCCGGCGACCGGAAGCTGCGCAGGAGATGATCGAGCATCTCGACCTGGCGCTGCGGCGTCACCCGGTCCGGGTACAGCACCCGCTGGGCGGACAGGCCGTCGATGAGCACGACGAGCTGGTGCGTAGCCAGCTCGGGATCGCAGCCGGTGGCAAGCTCGTCCTGCTGCGCTGCCTCGGCGAGGTGCTTGCGCAGGCGCGCGCACAGCATGTCGAACTCGGAGTGCTGGAGGTCGCGCAGCCGGGCGTTGCCGAGGGCCCGGCCCCAGAAGCTGATCTCGATCTGCGCCTCGAGGTCGCGCCTGTCGTCTAGCGGCAGGGCTTCCAGCATCACGACGCGCAGGGCGGCCAGGCCGGTCAGCCCGGCCGAGGCGCGGGCCATCCGGGCGCCGACGCGCTGGTGGGAGTGGACAAGCGCCGAGCCGAGTATGTCGGCTTTGTCGTCGAAGTAGTGCCCGAGTATGCCGCGCGAGCAGTTCGCCTCCCTGGCGATCGCCCGGATCGTCGCGCCGGTGATGCCGTCGCGCGCAATCACCCGCCAGGTAGCCGACAAGATCTCGTCTCGCCGCTCATCCCAGTCGACGATCTTGGGCATCGTGCTCCGCTCGAGGTAGAAGTGAAATGAGTCTATTTTTTTGTCGGACGTCCGTCTAACATCCGTTGTAATGCATGCGGATGCTGAGCTGCAAGCGGCTCGTGAGTCGCTAGTCAGCTACTGCGGGCGCCTGATCGCGGACGGACTAGCCGTCGGCGCTGCGGGCAACATGAGCGTGCGAGCAGGCGACCTGGTCGCGATCACGCCCTCGGGCGTGCGGTATTCCGAGCTGCGCCCGGCCGACATCTGCGTCGTCACGCTGGCCGGGGAGGAAGTCGAGGCCAGGGAGACCCCGTCCAGCGAGCTCCCCATGCACCTTGCCGTGTACGCAGCGACGAAGGCTGGCGCCGTCGTCCACACGCACTCAGCCGAGGTCATCGCCCTGTCGGCGACCAACGACGAGTTGCCGGCAGTGCACTACGCCATCACCGGCCTCGGCGGTCCGGTGCGGGTAGCCGGATACACCAGGTTCGGCTCGGCTGGCCTGGCGGAAGCAGCGATCGCGGCGCTGGCCGGCCGCTCGGCGGCGATCCTGGAGAACCACGGTGCCGTCTGCTACGGCCGGACGCTGACCGAGGCCTACGATCGCGCCCTCCTCCTGGAGTGGCTGGCCAGGGTGTTCCGGCTGGCGTGCAGTTACGGCCAGCCGCGGATCCTGTCCCAAGAGGAGCTAGACGAGGTGTCGGCCGAAGCGCGCCGGCGCCGGTACGGTGAACGGCGCCAGCAGTGACATCCCGGCGCGTAGCGGTCATCGGCCCGCACATCGTGGACGTGCTCGGCCGTCCCGTCGAGGCAATACCGGCCGGGCAGGGCAGCGCACGACTGGACGAGATCCGGGCCACGGCGGCCGGCACGGCCGCCGGGACCGCCGTCGACCTCGCGAAGCTCGGCGCGAGCGTCAGCTCCTTCGGCGCGATCGGGGCCGACCTGCTGGCCGAGATTCTCCTGGCCGCGCTCGCCGGGTACCAGATCGACACCGGCGGGCTGGTCAGGAAGCCGGCCGCTCAGACGTCGGCGACCATCTTGCCGATCCGGCCCAATGGCGATCGGCCAGCGTGGCACGTGCCGGGCGCGACGAGGCTGCTGGAGCTGGGGGATGTGGACCTGGCGCGGTTCAGCGGCTGTGGTGCTGTCCTGCTCGGCGGCCCTGACGCGCTGACTGGCCTGACGGCCGACGACCTTGCAGCGGTGGTGGCCGCGGCGAAGGCGGCTGGCGCCCTGGTCGCCGTCGACGTGCTCCATCCGGGCAGCGAGCGCGACTTCGCCCGGCTCAGCGGAGCGCTGGCGGGCGCCGACTGGTTCTGGCCGAACGGTGAACAGCTTCGGGCGCTGACCGGCCGCGCCGACCTCGACCTGGCCATCGCCGACGTGCTCGCGCTCGGCACCGGCGGCGTCGCGGTGACGCTCGGCGCCGACGGCTGCCTGGTCACCGGCGTCGGCGGCGGCCTGACGCACATCCCGGTCATCGAGGTGCCAGTCGTCGACACGACCGGCTGCGGCGATGGCTTCAACGCCGGCATGCTGACGGGCCTGCTGCTTGGCTGCGATCCGGTCGACGCGGCCTGGCTCGGCACGGCGTGCGGCGCGCTCGTGGCAACTGGCCTCGGATCAGACGCCGGCATCAAGGGCCTCGGGCAGGTGATCGACTTCCTGCGCGCAGTCAACGCAGACGTCGCGGACCGGATCGCGACACCGGCGGCCCTGCGAACCGCAGCGGCCGGGACAGGGGAGTGAGTGGCATGACAGAGCAGCTGATACCGGCGACCAGCAGAGAGCACCGGCCGCGTGGCAACGACGAGCAGCTGCGCCGTCGGGCCGCGGCGGTCATCCCTGGCGGCATGTACGGGCACCAGTCGGCAGGCCCGCTGCCGCCGGGGTACCCGCAGTTCATGCGGTCCGGGCTGGGTGCGCGGATCTTCGATGTGGACGGCAACGAGTACGTCGACCTGATGTGCAGCTACGGTCCCGTCGTGCTCGGCCACCGGCATCCGGCAGTCGAGGCGGCCGCCAGGGCCCAGGCCGACCTGGCCGACTGCCAGAACGGGCCTGGCGAGGCCATGGTCGAGCTCGCCGAGCTCCTGGTCGCCACCGTGCAGCACGCCGACTGGGCCATGCTGGCCAAGAACGGGACGGACGCGACGACGATCTGCTGCACGATCGCCAGGGCTCAGACTGGCCGCTCCCGCATCCTGGTGGCGACGGGCGCGTATCACGGTGCCGCGCCGTGGTGCACTCCCCGGCTGGCCGGCGTGACGCCGGCGGACCGCGCGAATCTCGGCCACTACACCTTCAACGACCTGGAGTCCGTGACCGCCGCCGCACGAGAGGCGGGCGGCGACCTCGCGGCCATCGTGGTCAGCCCGTTCAAGCACGACGCGGGCTTCGACCAGGAGCTCGTCGATCCGGCGTTCGCCCGCGGCCTGCGTGAGCTGTGCACTCAGACCGGCGCGGCGCTGATCCTGGACGACGTCCGCTGTGGCTTCCGGCTGCACCTGGGCTCGAGCTGGGAGCCGATCGGCGTGCTCCCGGACCTCTCGGCGTGGAGCAAGGCGATCGCCAACGGCCATCCGCTCGCCGCGGTGCTCGGCTCGGGCAAATACCGGGACGCGGCCGCGAGCATCTTCGTGACCGGCTCGTTCTGGTTCTCGGCCGGGGCAATGGCGGCGGCCATCGCCACCATCGGCGCACTGCGGGACGAGGGTGCCATCGAGGCTATGGACCGTGCCGGGACGGCGCTGCGCGCCGGGATCCTGGAGCAGGCGGCCGCGCGCGGCATCGAGGTCAACTACACCGGGCCGGCGGCGATGCCCTACATGACGTTCGCCGGCGACCGCGATCACGAGCTCGGCAGCACGTTCGCCGGGGCCGCGATCCGGGCCGGGCTCTACCTGCATCCGCGCCACAACTGGTTTATCTCTGCGGCGATGACCGACGCAGACCTGGCCAAGGCCCTCGCCGCGACTGACGAGGCCTTTGCCGCCGTCCAGGCACGACAAGAAGGAGGGATCATATGAGCACTGACGACTCGGCCGGGCCAGCCGGTGTAGCCGTAGCGGCTGGCGACGGCGAAGAGGCCATCCTGGCCAAGGCGGGCTACCGGCCCGAGCTGCGCAGGTCGCTGCGTTTCTTCTCGATGTTCGCCATCGCGTTCTCGATTATCTCGATCACCACCGGAATCTTCCTCAACTACGGCTTCGGCCTGGAGTACTGGGGGCCGGCGTCGATCTGGACCTGGCCGATCGTCGGGGTCGGCAACATGATGATCGCCCTGGTGGTCGCCGAGCTCGGCACCCGGATCCCGCTGGCCGGCTACGCCTACCAGTGGAGCGCGCGGCTGGTGAACTCCACCTACGGCTGGTTCGTGGGATTCGCCGGGCTGCTCTATATGAGCGTCGGCGGGGGCGCCATCATGCTGGGCGTTGCGTCGCCGTTGCTGCTGAGCGAGTTCAACGTCAATAGCCCTAGCCCCCGGCTCGTGTTCGCGGTGGCGCTGATCCTCATGGTGCTGCCGGTGATCATCAACATCATCAGCATCCAGGTAGCGGCGCGCGTCAACAACATCGCGGTGTTCACCGAGATCATCGGCACCGTGGTCTTCGGGATTCTGCTGTTCGTGCTCTGGGCCCTGAAGACCAAGCCATCCCCGTACGGGGCGAGCATCCTCACCAACACGACGTCCGTGCTGCATAACCCGGGCATCTACGCGTTCGCGCTGGCCGGCCTTATGGGAGCGTTCACGCTCGTCGGCTTCGAACTCGCCGCGGATATGTCCGAGGATGCGGTCAACCCCCGGCAGAGCGTTCCGCGCGGCGTGCTCTGGGCTGTCGGCGGATCAGCGGTCCTCGGCATGATCGCGCTGATCGGCTTCACCGTCGCGATTCCGAGCCTGAAGGCGGTCGAGGCGCCCGGCCTGCCGCTGCTGGTGATTGCCGGCTACTGGCTGCCGTCGTGGCTGGTCAAGGTCTTCATCGCGTTCGTCATCTTCTCGATGTTCGCGATCCTCGTCGTCGGCGCTGGTGCGCAGGCCCGGCTTGCCTACTCGATGGCGCGCGACAACATGCTGCCGTTCTCCGGTGCGCTGAAGCGGGTCAACCCCAGCACCCAGACGCCGATCGTGGCGCTGCTGGTCTTTGCCGTGGTCGACATCGCCGTGACGTGGTACGGCTACCTTCAGGCCAGCGCCTTCGCGACACTGGTCGGCGCTACCGCGATCATCCCGTACATCATCTACTTCCTCATCACGGCGGGCTACGCCTACAAGCGGCGGACGCTGGACTCGATCCCCGGCGCCTTCTCGCTTGGCCGCTGGGCGTGGCCGGTGATCATCTTCGTGCTGATCTACAGCGCGCTGATCATTGTCGTGCTGTCGGTGCCTGGCCCGTTCCATGCCGCCGACAAGGTGGTCCTCTACGGCGCTGGCCTTGCCTTGCTCTGGTACGTGGCGGCCCTGTACTGGCGGATTAAGCGGGGTGCGGCCGGAGTGCGGCCGATCGAGGAATTCGTGGACTAAGGCCCGCGGCCAGCGGCCGCGCGGAATCGAACAGCCAGACGCGTGTGCATCTGGGGCCCTGGAGCAGCCCTGGATGCGCACGCGTCTGAGTGTCGGGGGCAGCAATATTCGCCTGCCTCTTGTGCCGGACGGGTTTGGTTCGGTAACTTTCCTAACAAAATCCGCCCAGACCGGACGGACCGTGACCGAGAAGGGCCTGGACTAGTGCGGATGCGAAAGTGCTTGGCTGTGCTGGCGCCGGCCCTGGTCGCGGCTCCGCTGCTGGCGACTGCGAGCGCCCCGGTGCAGGCGGCGACGGTGCAGGCGGCGACGGTGCAGGCGCGCGACGGCGACGACCGTGCCAGCCGAGATCCGGGTGAATCAGGTTGGCTACCCGGCGGTAGGCGCCAAGGTCGCCTACGCGATGCTGCCGGCCCGCGTCGCCAGCATCGCCTTCACCGTGTCCGATGGCGGAGGCGTGGTGCTCCGCGGCCATTCAGCGGACGACGTCGGCGGCTGGAACTCGCGCTATCACGCCGTCTACAAGCTGACGTTCACCAGGCTGACCAGGCCGGGCACCAGCTACCGGATCCAGATCTCGGCTGGCGGCCAGACCGCGCAGTCACCGGCGTTCGCGGTCGGCGGGACTGCCGCGGATTACGGTCGCCTGGTCACGAACGCGGTCCGCTATTTCACCTCCGAGCGCGACGGCCCGGACGTCGACCATTCGGTGCTGAACCGCGAGCCAGCGAACCTGACCGACGAGCGCGCCACCGTTTACGCGACGCCGCGCTACGACGGCAACGACAACCTCCTCGGCAAGTTCCGCAGGATCGGCGGCCCGGTGAACGTGGCGGGCGGCTGGTTCGACGCGGGCGGCGGGTACGAGAAGTTCGCCTACACCGCCAGCTACACCGACGGGCTGCTGGAGATCGCGCAGCGCGACTTCCCCGGCCAGTACCCGACCCTCGGCCCCGAGGCGAGTTTCGGGCTGAGCTGGCTGGAGAAGCTGTGGCGGCCGGCCAGGAAGGTCCTGTATATCCAGGTCGGCATCGGCAACGGCAACGCGAGCAACACGATCCAGGGTGACTACAACTTCTGGTTCCTGCCACAGGCCGAGGACAAGATGGACGTCAGGAAGGGCGGCACGCCCGGCCCGACCGCGCACTTCGTGAAATACCGGCCCGTCTTCACCGCGGCGCCAGCAGGCAAGCCGATCAGCCCGGAGTTCGCCGGTCGCTTCGCCGCCGACTTCGGTCTCGCCGCCCAGCTGGCCGGGCCCGGAGACAGGACGCGGGCCGAGCACCTGCTCGCGCTGGCCCGCGGGATCTACGCGATGGCGAAGATCACGCACGTCGGCAAGATCGTGACCACCTTCCCGAACGACTACTACGGCGGGACCGAGTGGAAGAGCGACATGCTCTGGGGTGCCGCCGAGATCGCGCTGGCGGACGAGGCGCTCGGCGCGCCGGCTAGCCAGGTGCACGCTGACCTGCTCGTCGCCAGCACCTGGGCGCGCGCCTACATCGCCCAGGGCCACCCGGCCGGCGGCGACACCCTCAACCTCTACGACAACGGCGCGGTCGGCGAGGGTGAGCTGCTGCGGGCCATGCGGCAGGCTCACCACGGCTGGCATGCGGCTTCGGGAGGGAACGGGGTCGTCGGCGTGCGCCCGCTCCTCAACGACCTCGCCGCGCAGCTTCGTCTTGGCGAAAGCCAGGCCAGCGGCGATCCGTTCGGGCTCGGCACTCAGCTCGGCGCGAGCGATGCCACACCGCACGCGTTCGGCCTGTACATCACCAACGCGCTGTACCGGCAGTACGGCGGGGGCGCGCAGTTCATCGCGTTCGCCCAGCAGCAGCTGAACTTCGCGCTCGGCGCCAACGGCTGGGGCAGCTCGTTCGTGGTGGGGGCCGGCTCGACGTATCCGCACTGCATGCAGAGCGAGATCGCCAACCTGGCCGGCACGCTGACCGGGACGGGAGACATCCAGCTCGGCGCTGTTACTGACGGCCCGAACGCTCCGTCTGAGTTCGCCGGCCTGGGCACGGTCAGCGGGATGCGCACGTGCAGCGCTGGCAAGTTCGGATCGTTCAACACCAAGACCGCGAAGTACGAGGACAACGTGGTCGCCTGGCCGTCAGTAGAGCCTGCCGACGACTACACCGCGAACTCGCTGCTCGCCTTCGCCTTCGCAGCCGGGGCACCTTGACGTCTGGCAGCAGCCCGGCTGGTCGTCGAGATCATTCAGCCGACGACCTCCGGCTGCGCCTCAGCCCGGTCGTTCGCAGCCGCGCCGGTGGGGGAGACCTGGATGCCACGGAAGTACCGCGCGCTGACTACTGCGGCCACGATCATGGTGATAGCGGCGCCCAGGGCGGCCGCGTCGAGACCGTGGATGAAGGCGGCACGCGCGGTATTGAGGAGGTCGGCGCCGAGGCGGCCGGGCAGGCCAGCGGCGACGCTGAGCGCGCCGCCGAGCGTGCTGCGCGCTGTCCCGAGCGCTGCGACTGGCACGTGCGCCGGAACGCTGGCGGCGAGATCGGAACGGTAGACGGCGATCCCGATGCTGCCCAGGACAGCCATTCCGAGCGCGCCGCCGAACTCTGACGACGTCTCGACGACCGCGGCAGCCGCACCCGCGCGGTCTGGCGGGACTGCGCCCATGACGAGCTCGTTCCCGACGGTCATGGCCCCGACGACGCCGCCCGCGTAGACGCTCGCGCCGATGAGGACGAGCCAGAGCGGCGAGTGCTGGTTCACCCGGGACAGGACGCCGTCGCCGGCCGCCGCGGTCAGCAGGCTGCCGGCCGCGACATACGCCCGGTCGACGCGCTGCACGAGCACCTGGCTCAGCGGCACGGCGACGCCCGTGCCGGTCATCGGCACCATCGACCACAGCGCCGCCCCGAGCGGGCTCATCCCGAGCACCGACTGGAGATATTGGGTGGCAAAGATCGCGAACCCCACAACCGCGAACATCGACACCAGGTTGAGTGCGACAGCGCCGGTGAACCCGCGGCTGCGGAACAGCCTGAGGTCGATCATCGGCACCCGGCTGCGGGTCTGGCGCAAGACGAACGCAGCAGCGACGGCGGCGCCGGCGACGATGGCCGCGACGCGTGCTGCGTCCAGGCCGCTCCCTGCGATCTCCTGCATGCCGTAGATCACAGGCAGCACCGCGCCTAGGGAGAGCACCGCGCTGATGAGGTCAAACCGGCCGGAGCGGCGCCCGCGGAACTCAGGTACCAGAGCCGGAGCCAGGCTCAGCAGGATGAGCATGAACGGAACGTTGATCAGGAAGACCGAGCCCCACCAGAAGTGATCGAGCAGGAACCCGCTGAGCACCGGCCCGAGCGCGATGCCGCTCATAGTGGCGCCGGTCCAGATGCCGATCGCTGTCCGTCGCTGCTTCTCGTCGTGGAACATGTTGCGGATCAGGGCCAGTGTCGACGGCATGAGGGTCGCGCCCGCGATGCCCTGGACCGCCCTGGCCGCGATCAGCTCCGGCGCGGTGTGCGAATAGGCGGCGCCGAGCGATGCCAGGCTGAAGGCGACAGCGCCGATGAGAAGCAGCCTTCGCCTGCCGATGCGATCGCCGAGCGACCCCATCGTGATGAGCAGGCCTGCCAGTACGAAGCCGTAGACATCGAAGATCCAGAGCTGCTGAGCGCTCGTCGGCTCCAGGTCCCTGCTGATGAACGGGACAGCGAAGTAGAGCACCGATACGTCCATCGAGACCAGCAGGAGTGGCAAGAGCAGGACCGCAAGCCCTGTCCACTCCCTCCCTCCGGCGCGCGGCTGGACTTGTGTGGCCGTCACATCGCTAGTCATGGCTGGTCCTCCCGCCGGCGCCGCGCGGCGGCCGCCGCGTCAGGACAGGACTGTACATGTGTCTAAGACGAACGTACAAGACATTTGTGCGAGACAATTGTGTCAGACATGGGAGTAGGCTGCCAGTTATGGGAAACCGGGAGGACCTGCTGGCTGGCGCCAAGCGGTGCCTGATCGAGAAGGGCTACGCGGCTACCACCTCGCGCGATATCGCGGCGGCGTCGGGCGTGAGCCTGGCTGCGATCGGCTATCACTTCGGCTCCAAGGACGCGCTGATGAACCAAGCGGTCTTCGACTCGGTCGGGGACTGGGCGAAGGAGCTGGAGGACGCGTTGACGGCCGACGGAGTTGTCGGCTCGCAGCCCCTGGAGCGTTTCGAGCTGGTCATGGGCCAGACGCTCAAGTCCTTCGCCGGGCCTGGCAGCGGCCTGTGGCACGCGCAGCTCGAGCTCCTGTCGCTGGCTCAGCGCAACGAGGAGCTGCGGAAGTTCCTGGCGGGCATCCAGGAATTTGCGGGGACCGGCCTGGCCGAGCTGTTCCTCGGCCTAGACCCCGCCACAGAGCCTGACGCGACGCGGGCGGCGGGCTTCATCATGCATGCCCTGTTCATGGGACTGCTGGCGAAGTACTTCCTCGACCCTGAGCACGCGCCGTCGGCACATGAGCTCGGCCAAGGGTTGCAGACCATCGCCGAGCGCGTCACGAACCAGACGCCGTAAGGCGTCAGGTTGCGGTGCGGGTCCCACGCCCGGTTCCGGGGCGGAACGGCCGGACCTCGATCATCCCGAACTGCGCGACCGGGTGCCGGGACGCGATGTCGATGGCTTCTTCCATGTCGGCGCACTCGATCACGTCGAAGCCAGCCATCCACTCCTTCGTCTCGGCGTAAGGTCCGTCGCTGACCACGACCTCGCCTTCCCGGACGCGCACGGTGGCGGCGTTGGCCGGCTTGCTCACCTGGCTGCCGAATAGCCGAATGCCCCCCTCCCCGGTCTCGGCCAGCCACGGCTTGATGTCCTCGCCCTCGACGTCCCAGCTGGCGATCTCCTCATCGGTCTCCAGCGCCGGCATCGGCGGCTCCTCTACGCACACCAGCAGCAGGTACTTCATCGTTACTCCTCGTTTGCCGTTGCCGGCTCTGTTAGTCGTCATCACCACGACGCACGGGCCACCTCGGAATGGACACCCTAGTCGCCGGCCGCAAATCACCGCCGGCTCCGATCGCGGCTAATGTAGGCGCGGTGCGGATCGCTACCTGGAACGTGAATTCGGTGAAGCAGCGGGTGCCGAGATTGCTGCCCTGGCTGGATCAGCGCAACCCCGACATCGTCTGCCTGCAGGAGACCAAGCTCGCCGACGACGCCTTCCTCGACCTGCTCGGCGGCGACCTGAAGAGCCGCGGATACGCCGCCGCTGTCCACGGAGAGTCGCGCTGGAACGGCGTTGCCATCTTGTCCAGGGTCGGACTCGACGACGTGGTGCCGGGGCTGGCAGGCGCGCCCGGCTTCCCTGATCCGGAGGCCCGCGCGATCGCGGCGACGTGCGGCGGGATCCGTGTGCACTCGGTCTACGTGCCGAACGGCCGCGAGCCGGACTCCGACCACTACCGCTACAAGCTCGCCTGGCTGGCGGCACTGGAGCAGGTGGTGCGGGACGGGCCAGCAGGCGCGGTTGTGGCCGGCGACATGAACATCGCGCCGGCCGACAGCGACGTCTTCGACCCCGCCGCCTACGTGGGTCAGACCCATGTCACCGCGCCCGAGCGTGCCGCGCTGGCGAGCCTGAAGTCCGCCGGGCTGCATGACGTTGTCCGCGACCACTGGCCCGACGACCGCGTCTTCACCTACTGGGACTACCGCGCCGGCATGTTCCATCAGGACCTCGGCATGCGCATCGACCTCGTCCTGGCCACCGACAGCGTGGCCGGCCGGGTACAGGCGGCCTGGGTGGACCGGCACGCCCGCAAGGGCACCGGCCCAAGCGATCACGCCCCGGTCATCGTTGATCTCGACGAGGCCCCGGACGGTGACATCGGGCCGGTCGTCCCGCCGCCGTCCTCGGCAGGAGGCCGCAGGGGATCCTTTAAGCTGCCGCAGTCTCGCGCCAACTGAGTACGCACGGGGCAGATCGCCTGATTAGATCGCAGTGTGCTGTCGTGGCGGTCTATCCGGTATGCGAGGCGCGCCGCTCTCGCGCTTGTCGTGGTGCTGTCAGTTTCGTGGCTGGGCAGCGCGCCGTCGTTCGCGTGGACAGCGCCCTATCCGGGCTCGGTAGTCGCGGTCGTGAATCCCGCCGGCCCTGCGATCAACGTGGTCAGCGGCGAGCTAGTCGACGTCGATACGGGCGCACAGCTCTGGGCGCAGGACCTGACGGCGCAGCGGCCGATGGGCAGCATCACCAAGGTGATGACCGCGCTGGTGGTCCTGCGGGCTGGTGGCCTGAACGACCGGATCGAGGTCACCAAGGCCGCCATCCGGTACGTGCGCAAGGACGGCGCCAGCAGTGCCGGCCTGATCGCCGGCGACATCCTGACCGTGCGCCAGCTGCTCGAGGCGATGCTGCTGCCGTCTGGCTGTGACGCGGCCTACCTCCTCGCGAACGCCTACGGCCCCGGCACGGCCGCCTTCATCGCGCAGATGAACGCCACGGCCGCCGCGATCGGGCTGACATCGACGAACTTCACTAGCTTCGACGGCATGCCGTACCCGACCGAGTACTCGACGTACTCGACCGCGGCGGACCTGATCCGCCTTGGTGAGGTGGCGATGCAGTACCCGGTCTTTCGGGAGATCGTCGCGCAGCACCGGTTCTACGTGCACGCCGATTCCGATCACCACCGGTACCTCTGGTACCAGACAAACGCGCTGATCGGGACGTATCAGGGCGCGCTCGGGATCAAGACCGGCGACACCGACGCCGCCGGTAACTGCCTGCTGTTCGAGGCGCGCCGCGACGGGCAGACCTTGATCGGCGTGGTCCTGCATGCGAGTCCGGGCAGGAACCCCGGCTCGGCCATCGTGGCGGGCAGGCGGCTGCTGAACTGGGGCTTCGGCCAGATACAGCGCACCGGCGGCAGTCAGGTACCTGCCGCGTAGATCGCGGCGGGGTGATCTGTACCTTTCTCCTTGTGACGGATGCACCAGTTGAGGCGGAGCCGACCGCGTTTCGGCAGCGGCGGTACGAGGTGCCGGCCGGCGCGACGGACTTGCTGCTGGTCCGGCATGGCGCGTCGGAGGCCTACGTAGACGGCACTCCCTTCCCGCTGGTGGACGGGCACGGCGATCCGCCGCTGTCGGCCGAGGGCATGGCGCAGGCAGAGCAGGTATGCGCGCGCCTCGCCGGCGCTGGCGTCGACGCGATCTACGCGACCAGCTTGCGCCGCACCGTGCAGACCGCCGCGCCGCTGGCCGGGCGGCTCGGGCTGGATGTCCAGGTCGAGGCCGACCTGCGCGAAGTACACCTGGGGGAGTGGGAGGGCGGCATCTTCCGCAAGAACGTGGCCGATGGTCACCCGGTCAGCCTGCGGATGTTCGAGGAGGAGCGCTGGGACGTGATCCCCGGCGCCGAGTCCAGCGCGGCCCTGGCCGCCAGGGTGAGTGCCGCAATCGGCCGCCTGGCGGCCGCGCATCCGGGTCAGCGCGTCGCGGCGTTCACCCATGGCGGCGTGATCGGCCAGGCGCTGGCGTATGCCAGCGGGTCCCGGCCGTTCTCGTTCCTGGGCGCGGAAAACACCTCGATCTCGCGGCTGGTCATCGTCGGTGGCCGGTGGATCGTACGCGGCTTCAACGACACCGCCCACCTCGACGGCGCTGCCGGTCTAGACGGCCTGGGCTGAGCTTCTTCTAGTCGTGGGTGTGACCTGGCTGGGGCTATAGCACCAGCCAGGTCACACCCACGCAGACCGGCTGACCGGACCGCCGGCTCAGCTGGTACTCGGCGGCGGCAGGTCCAGCTGACTGCGAATAACTCGCACTGCCTGCTCGACCGGCCCGTTGGCCGCGGTCAGCCGGGGCTGGTAGCGACGCAACGCGGCGAGCGACGCGGATCGGGCAGCGGCATCGGTGAGCCGCGCCCTGGACTCGTTCGCCGCGACCAGCACACGGGCCACGGTCTCGACGTCCGGCGGCAGCGCAATCCGCAAGAGCTTCCGGTCGAAGAGCCGCTCGGTAGCGGCGGCGTCGCGGAGGGCGGCCGTAGCGCCCTGAAGGTTGTCGCGGCTATCGTCCTTCAGCGCGTCGAAATCATGATCAAGGTGCCGGTTGGCAGGCCGCGCGATGGCAAGGTACAGCGCGGCCGCCGCGTGGGCTGACGGCACCGGAGCCGACGTCGGCGGCGGCTGGCCTCCGGTGGCGCTGGCACACGCAGTGGCGAGCAGTGCGGCTCCGGCCAAGGCGGCTATACCTCTCATGAGCTCAAGCCTCCGTCGGTGCGGATCGCCGGGAACTCCTGATGCCATCCAAGCACGGCCGTCGCGGCTGACGGGTTCGAGATCAAGCCGGTCAGCGTCCAGCCAGTCAGCGTCCAGCCAGCAGCCTCGTCAGCGCGGCGGGAATCTCCGCCAGTGTGCGCACCGGCTGGCTGATCCCGCCGCCGACCCGGGCGAGCCGCTCGGCGGCCAGCAGGGAGTCAGGATCGGGATCGCGGCCCGTCGGCTGCGGGCAGAGGACATCGAGCCGGTCGATCCCGGCCAGCGCGGTCGCCGGGTCGCCGCCGGCCGTACTCAGGCAATCTGACAAGAGCACGACGCAGCGTTCGGCCGATGGACCGCCGGCTAGCTGCCCCGCGGCGGCGCGCAGTGCCGCGGCGAGATCGGTCATGCCGTGCCCGCGCAGGGCGAGCAGCCGCCCCACGGTTTCTTCCGGCTGCTGCCGCGTGCCGGGCGGCTGGAGGACAGTGACCGACCCGGAGAAGACCAGCGCGCCGGTGTCGAGACGGGCGTCGGCGGCGAGCAGCACGCCGGCCGTCGCGACCGCGGCCATCGCCAGCGCGTGCCCGGACATCGAGCCGCTGGAGTCCACTAGCAGGCAGACCGACCTGCGGTGTGCCTGCCACGATCTGGTCACGACGTCCTCGGGCGACGGCGGCCATGTGCCCGCCAGCCTGTCGATGGTCTGGTCCAGGTCGACGTCGCCATCGCCGCGCAACACCGAGCGGATGCGCCTCGGCCCGCGCGCCGATCGGCGCCCGGCCGCGCCCATCTGGATGAAGATCCGGGCCGCGAGCTTGCGCGCCGCCGCGCGCAGCAAGGCATCGGTGGCCTGGCTCAGGTCGGCGAGCAGCGCCGCCGCGGCGTCCGGGTCGTCGGCCAGCAGCGCGGCCAGCGCATCCGGATCGAGCAAGCCGGCCTCGGGGGAGACGTCGGCGAAACCAGCGTGCCAGGCTTGCGAGCTCGGCGCGGCTCACCGTCCGCCGCGCCGGACCCTGGTGCCGCTCGCGGCGCAGGCTGGACTGCGAGCCCGCACGAGGTGAGCCGGCCCGGGTAAGGCCCGCCGGGTCCGGCGGGCCGTCAGCTTTTCCCCGGCCGTCCTGCGTGCCTGAATCGTCGGGTTCGCCGGCTTCGCCGGGATCTGGCGGCTCGGCCGGCGCCGCGGCGCCGGCGGGCCACAGGTCGTCGAGCAGCTCATCCAGGACCGACTCGGGGCTGCGGTCGCAGCCATCGGCGATCCTGATCCGCCCGGACAGCGCCGCGTGCGCCGCGTCCCTGGCGGTCTCTCGTGTCATGGCGGGCTCGGTGCGCAGCCGGGTCAGGCCGTCGAGCAAGAGCACCAGGTCGATCGCGCCCCGGACTGACGAGCCCATCCGCACATCGCGATGCGAGCGGGTGGCCCGCGCAAACCCCACCGCGAAGTTGACGACCTGCCCGTTATGGCCCGTGACGGCCGCGGTGATGCCACGCTCGGCCGCTGCATCCTGGTAGCCGAGCACGACGCGGCAGATGCGGTCGGCGATAGCCTGGCTGACCCGCGCCGTGCCGATCGCGTCGAACGGGTTCATCGCGGCGATCAGCCGGAACTCGGCGTCGGCCTGCACCAGCCCGAGCCTCGGCACCGCGATCTCGCCCTCGGTCAGGACGGTGATCAGGACGTTGAGGGTCTCCTCCGGGACCCGGTTGAACTCCTCCAGGTAGAGCAGGGCACCTGAACGCATGGCCTGAAGCAGAGGCCCGTCGGCGAAGCTGGCGGACAGATAGCCCTCGGCGAGCACCTGGGCTGGATCGTACTGGCCGATGAGCCGCGCGGGAGTGAGCTCCGCGTTCCCCTCCACGAAGACGACGGCCTGGCCCAGGTCGCGCGCGATCGCCCGCAGGAGCGTCGACTTGCCGGTGCCCGGCGGGCCTTCCAGCACCACGTGCCTGGCCGCCTGGAGCGCGACTGTCAGGACCTCGCGCTCCCGGCGAAGGCCGATGACCGGCGTGATGCCGCCCACCGGCCCTGGCCGGGGTGCTGCCACGGGTGACTCAGCTGCCATGCAGGATGAGGCCCCTGATGTTCTTGCCGTCGAGCATGTCCTGGTAGCCCTGGTTGATCTGGTCGAGGCTGTAGGTGGTCGTGATCAGCTCGTCCAGCTTCAGGTCGCCGGCCCGGTACAGCTGCACCATCATCGGGATGTCGTGGAACGGGTCGCCCGAGCCGAACAGGCTGCCCTGGATTCGCTTCTCCATCAGCGTCAGCATCGAGCTGTTGATCTGGATGTTGTTCGAGACCAGGTCACCCAGGCCGGTCACCACCACGGTGCCGCCCTTGCGGATCGTGTTGAACGCGTCAGTGACGACCTCCGTCGTGACCACGCCGACCGTCACGATCGCCTTGTCGGCCATCACGCCGCGGGTTAGCTCGTGGATCAGCAGCGCGGCCTCGCCTGCCGTCGCGCAGCTATGCGTGGCGCCGAGCTGCTCAGCGGTCTCGCGCTTCATCGCGACCGGATCGATAGCGACCACATTGCGAGCGCCGGCCAGGGCCGCGCCCTGCACCGAGTTGATGCCGATGCCGCCGATGCCGTAGATCGCGATCGTGTCGCCAGGCTCTACCGCGGCGGCGTGGACGGCCGAGCCCCACCCGGTTGGCACGCCGCAGCCGATCAGCGCCAGCTTGTCGAGGGGCAGGTCGTCGTCGACTTTCACGCAGGAAAGCTCCGACACTGTCGCGTACTCAGAGAACGTGCCGAGCATGCACATGCCGCCCACGTCCTCGCCGTCGGACGTGTGGAACCGGTACGTGCCGTCTGTCAGGCAGCCGTCCAGGATCGTGGCGCCAAGGTCGCACAGGTTGGACTTGCCGGTCGAGCACCAGCGGCAGTGCCCGCACACCGGCAGGAACGAGCAGACGATGTGGTCGCCGGCCTTGAGGCGCGTGACGCCTGGTCCGACTTCCTCGACGACGCCGGCTCCCTCATGCCCGCCCACGATGGGCAGCCGAGGAATGAGGTCACCGGTGCGGATGTGCTCGTCGGAATGGCACAGGCCGGAGGCCACGAACCTGACCAGCACTTCGCCGACCTTCGGGGGATCGAGCTCCAGCTCGGTGACCTCCCAGTCCTGGCCCGTCCCGCGCATGATTGCTGCCCTGGTCTTCATCCGCTCTCCCGTAGAGTCGCCGAACCACCTTTGTCGTAACACTAGGGCTGTGGCCGGGCAGACGGCTAGAGCAAGCAATCGCTTGCTTGGGACCGGAAGGTGGCGATCCGGTACGGCTTGGGAGGGAACGTGGTCAATCCTCCAGGCGGAAGATCTTTAGCGCGTTGCCGCCGAGCGCCAGTGTGACCTCGTCTTGTGTGCTGCCGGCTGCTAGCAGCACCGACTCCAGGGCGCGAGCGTTGCGCTGCACCCCGGGCACGCCTGGCCAATCGGTGCCGAAGACGATCTTCGGCGCCAGCCGCGCGAGGGACTTGCCGTAGTAGTCGGGCAGCCGGGCCGGCGGCAGGCCGGACACCTCGAGCCAGACGTTGGGCCGCATCAGGGCGAGGAAGGCCGCCTGGTCGTACCACCAGCCCCGGCCGCCGTGTGCGAGCACGACGGTGAGGCCGGGGAAGTCCCGGAAGACCGGGTCGAGCAGGGCAGGCTCGCCGAAGGCGTTGACCGACCCGGAGAACGTCGAGGTACCGCAGTGCACGATGACGGGCAGACCCCGTTCCTCGCAAAAGGAGTACGCCGGATACAGCATCCGGTCCGCAGGCTCGAATCCGCCGTGCACCGGATGGATCTTGCAGGCCACCGCGCCGAGGTTTGCCTGGCGGGCGACCTCGGCCTTAACCGGGTAGTGCAGATGCGGGTTGACGTTGGCGACAGGGTGAAATCGGGCTGGGTTGTGGTCGACGAGCGGCAGCACGTCCTCGATGGGCTGGACGCCGGTCGACTTGGGACTGTGCTCGGTGAATAGCAGTACGTGGTCGGCGCCCTCGGCCGCGAAGTGCGCGTCGATCGCCGCGGGGCGCGGCACGCCGTCGCCGTCGTAGAGGTCGCCTATGGGGATGCCGGTCCCGAAGGTGGCGACCCAGTCCTGCCAGTCCTGCGACAGGGTCGGCAGCTTCGCCACGTGCACGTGTGCATCCACGAGCAGCCGGCCATCGAGCACCTGTGCACCTTACATCCGCCGTCGCTGCTGCGGCTTGCGCAGCTCGGTCTGCGACGGATCAGGCAGGCGCTCGGGCCGGAGCCCGAAAAACATGCCGAACATGACACCCAGGTCGACTATGGCGATCAGCCCGGCGATGTAGGGCCCTGGCCCGCCTAGCCAGGCCAGGTACCCGCAGAAGGAGAGCACGATGATGAGGGCGCCTAGTGCCCGTGGCCGGCCGGACTGCGCCAGCCGCTCGGGCACCTCGTACGGCGCCCGCTCGACGTAGTTGGCGGTCGCGGCCTTGTCCTTGGCGATCTTGAGCCAGAGGTCGTACATCTCCGGAGCCTGCTCGCGGAGCGCAATGGCCTGCGAGACGGACGGGATGCCGGACTGCTGACTCCGGCTATCGGCTACCTTGTCACCGATCCGGTCCACGACCGCATCGGCTATCTCGCCGGCGGCCTGCTCCGGCTGCTGAGGTTGACGGGGGGATGGCGCCTGGCCTGGCTGACCGTTCCGGTACTGCGGACCGCCCTGCGCGGGCGTGGGGGCGCTGTCGGTGTCGGTCATGCGACTAACGTCTCACCGCTCTCATCACGCGCACGACCGGCCGCTTCGCGATGCGCGGACATGATCGTGCTCATCGCCGACAGGAACGGATCATCCTGATCGTCCTGGCTCGGCGGACCGGGCGGAAGGACTGGACGCATCGTGCGGTAGACAGTCGTGCCGGTCAGGTCGAATATCGCCGCGATGCCCATGGCGATAGACAAGATCCGGCGAGGTGACCTGACCCTCAGCATGCCGATTTCGTGCCCGGTGTGCCACCAGCCAAACACGAGACTCTCGCATAGCGGACTAACAGACCTAGCCGCTCAAACCGCACGAAGAGGTGCCTGTCCCAGACGTGTGGCGTCTAGGACGTGCAGCTCCACAAGATCAGCCCCGCCACCGCCGGATCAGCGGCCCGGCCATTGAGGTGCGCGCCCGTGTAGTCGAACTGCCCCGAGCCGTCCTTGCGGAGGAACAGCACTTCCTTGCCGGCCGTGCTGCTGGCGGCCGTCGACGTGATGACGTACTGGCTCGTGCCTGCCTTCCCCGTGAGCAAGATCGAGTCCGCCCGGTCGCGACGGAGCATGGTCGGCGTATAGGTGCCCGGGCCGTGAAAGCCTGCTACCTCGATGTTGGCCTCTGGATCGGGCGGGGAGGGCGACGGGACCCGGAACGTACCGTTCGCGTCTCCGGACCTGGCCGCGGCCGCGCAGCTGGCCACGCCCGCGACCCGCTCGGTGAAGGCCCTGGTGACGTGGGACGTCGCCGTCCGCACGTAGATGGTCCCGGCGAAGGTCGCACCCGCCATCGGCCGGTCCGGCGTCGCGCTGCGGGTCGCCGCGGGAGCGCTCGATCCGCCGCAGGCCATGACGGTCAGCGCGAGAGCGGGCATGGCGACCGCGCTGGCCCCGAGGCCGCGGCGCGGGAATGTCCTGTCAGGCTTGCTCATGAGAGGGATCTCCTACGGCAGCGGCTCCGGCAGCAGGAGAATAGTTAACCGTGCGTTGCTTCAAGATAACGGCGAGTTATCAAAGTGGCACCAAGCAAGGCGATCTGGCCGGCGACGGGGCCAGGCTGAAACGAGATCGCCCCCTGTACGCGAGGGCTCTAGACTGGCGTCCTCCGCTGAAATGCCCGGCAGGGCAGACTCCAGCACCTTCAAACTCCGGTACGCGACGAAGAGGCTTGCATTCATGCGCTGGTCACAGCTGCACATCCCGACCTTGCGAGAAGACCCGGCGGACGCCGACGCGGCGAGCCACCGGCTGCTGCTGCGAGCCGGGTTCATCCGCCAGCTGATGGCAGGTCACTACTCCCTGCTGCCGCTCGGCATGCGGGTCCGGGCCAAGGTGATGGCCGTGATCCGCGAGGAGATGAACTCGATCGGAGCGCAGGAGTTCCTCCAGCCGACCATGCACCCGGCGCAGATCTGGGAGCGCAGCGGCCGACTGTCGCTCATGGGCGATGAGATGTTCCGGCTCAAGGATCGCAAGGGCGCGGACCTTGTCCTCGGCATGACGCACGAGGAGATCTTCACCACGCTCGCGCTCGAGCTGTCCTCGTACCGCGAGCTGCCGCAATTCTGGTATCAGCTCCAGACCAAGTTCAGGGACGAGCCGAGGCCCAAGAGCGGCCTGATCCGGGTCCGCGAGTTCACTATGAAGGATTCCTACAGCTTCGACCTTGACGAGGCCGGGCTCGACAAGTCCTTCGACGCGCACCGCGCCGCGTACGAGCGCATCTTTGCCCGGCTCGAGCATCCCGGCCATCGCGGTCGAGGCATCGAACGGCACCATGGGCGGCAGCGACTCGATCGAGTTCATGTGTCCCTCAGACGCCGGCGAGGACCTGGTCGCGACGTGCCCCAACTGTGACTACGCGGCGAACCTGGAGAAGGCCACGTCGCAGCTGCCTGCCATCGCGGACGAGCCGGGCCCGGACGCGCCGGCCCGACTGGACACGCCGGGCGTACGCACGATCGATGATCTCGCGGTCCGGTACGGCATCGCGGCGGACCGGCAGGTCAAGACGCTAGTGCAGGTCATCAAGGGGCAGCTGACCCTAGTGCTGCTGCGGGGCGATCACCCGCTCGCGGACCAGAAGCTGATCGACGCGACCGGCACGGCCGACATCCGGCCCGCGCAGCCGGACGAGATCCGGGCGGCGCTCGGCGCGTCGCCTGGCAGCCTGGGCGCGGTGGGCGTGGCCACGCTGCCCGTGATCGCCGACCTAGCGCTGCGCGGCCGCCGCAACATGACGACCGGCGCAAACATCGATGATGTCCACCTCACCGGCGTCGACGTCGAGCGCGATATCGCGGTGGGCACCTGGGCGGACCTTCGCGCTGTGGCGGCCGGCGAGCCCTGCCCGCGCTGCGGCTCGCCGCTGGAGCTGGTCCAGGCGATCGAGGTGGGCCATATCTTCAAGCTGGGCCGGAAGTTCACGACGGCGCTAGGCGTCTCGGTTCTCGGGCCTGACGGCTCGGCCATCACCCCGATCATGGGCTGCTACGGCATTGGCGTCGAGCGCGCGATGGCCGCGATCGCCGAGGTGCACCACGACGACGCTGGCCTCCGATGGCCGGTTCAGGTTGCGCCGGCCGAGGTCGACGTGATCATGGTCCAGGCAAAGGACGAGGCAGTACGCGTGGCGGCGGAGTCGATCTACGCGGACCTGCGCGCGGCCGGGCATGACGTCCTGCTCGATGACCGGGACGAGCGCCCGGGCGTGAAGTTCAAGGACGCGGAGCTGACCGGCATCCCGTTCCGGATCAGCGTCGGCAGCCGGGATCTAGCCGACGGCCTCGTCGAGGTGGTCACCCGCGAGACCGGCGAGAAGGAGCGCGTGCCCATCGACCAGGCCGTGAAGCACGTGCAGCACCTGCTGGCCGGGCCGGGACGCTGACCGCGCTGCTTGAGCTGAGGCGGTCCTACGCGGCACCAGCGACCAGACGCATGCCCGTCCGGCTCTGGCGTGAGCTGGCCAGCCGGATCAGCGGATCGGCGTCGCCCACGAGCCGCTCGCTCTGGCTGGCCAGCTCGGCCCACTGCGTCCGGGCAGCCGTGGCGGCCTGATCCGTCGAGCCACATTCCGGTTCGCCCGCCTGAATGATCCGCTCATTCTGGCTGGACAGCTCGGTCCACCTACCGCCGCTGCTCGACATGCGTCCTCCCGTCTGCCCGCGCCTGGCGATCGCCCCTGCGACACCGCCTGGCCCCTCACTTCTTAGACACGTCTGAGGGGCCATTTGGTTAGCCACGAAGCGGTTACAACTGCATAACGCCGCGGGAGACGCCAGATCCTAGATCTTGGTCCAGGCCTCGGTCAGGACGCTGCGCAGGATCTGCTCCATCTCGTCGAAGTGCTCCTGGGTGCAGGTCAGTGGCGGAGAGAGCTGGATGACCGGGTCGCCGCGGTCGTCGGCGCGGCAGATCAGGCCGGCGTCGAAGAGCGCGTGCGACAGGAAGCCCCGCAGCAGCCGCTCCGACTCGTCGTCGTTGAAGGTCTCCCTGGTGGCCTTGTTCTTGACCAGCTCGATGCCGTAGAAGTACCCGTCGCCGCGGACGTCGCCGACGATCGGCAGGTCGTTGAGCTTCTCCAGGGTGGAGCGGAAGCCAGCCTCGTGGGCCCGCACGTTGCCGAGCAGGTCTTCCTTCTCGAACACGTCGAGGTTGGCCATCGCGACCGCGCACGAAACCGGGTGCCCGGCGAAGGTGACGCCGTGCAGGAACGACGCCTCTCCCTTGGTGAATGGCTCCATCAGGCGGTCGGCGACCATCATGCCGCCGAGCGGGGCGTAGCCAGAGGTGACGCCCTTGGCGAAGGTGATGATGTCGGGCTTGTACCCGTACCGGTCTGAGCCGAAGTAGTAGCCCAGCCGGCCGAAGGCGCAGATCACCTCGTCCGAGACGAGCAGCACGCCGTACCTGTCGCAGATCCCGCGGACTCGCTGGAAGTACCCGGGCGGTGGCGGGAAGCAGCCGCCGGAGTTCTGGCAGGGCTCCAGGAAGACCGCCGCGACCGACTCGGGACCCTCGCGCAGGATGGCCCGCTCGATCTCGTCGGCGGCCCATACCCCGAACGCGGCGATGTCGTCGGCCACGAACTCGGGCGCGCGGTAGAAGTTGGTGTTAGGCACCCGGACGCCACCAGGCGGCAGCGGCTCAAATGGCTCCTTGATCCCGGGCAGGCCGGTGATGGCCAGCGCGCCCATCGACGTGCCGTGATAGGCGATCGAGCGGCTGAGCACCTTGTACCGTGCGGGCTCGCCGATGGTCTTGAAGTACTGCTTGGCCAGCTTCCAGGCCGACTCGACCGCTTCCGAGCCGCTGCTAGTGAAAAAGACCCTGTTGAGGTCGCCGGGTGCCATTGCGGCGAGCCGCTCGGCCAGCTCGATGGCCTGCGGGTGCGCATAGGACCAGAGCGGGAAGTAGGCGAGCTCACCTGCCTGCCGCGCGCCTGCCTCGGCTACCTCGGTGCGGCCGTGCCCGATCTGGCTCACGAACAGGCCGGCCAGGCCGTCGAGGTACCGCTTGCCATTCTGGTCGTAGACGTACTGACCCTCGCCCTTGACGATCACCTGGATGTCGCTGTCGGCATAGGACGACATCCTGGTGAAGTGCAGCCACAGGTGCCGCTTGGCCTTCTCCTGGAGGGCAGCGATCTCGTCCTTGCCGTATGCCGTGCTCATCTGGTCCCCCAGCTGTAGGTCTGCTTGCAGAGTTTCAGGTAGACAAATGTCTCGGTCATCGTGACGCTCGGGATGGCGCGGATCCGCCCGAGTATCTCCAGGAGCTGGTCGTCGTTCTCGCACACGACCTCGATCAGGATGTCGAACGATCCAGCGGTGATGACGACGTAGTCGATCTCGTCCATACCCGCCAGGTGGCCGGCGACCCGCTCCAGATCGCCGCCGCAGCGGACACCGACCATGGTCTGGCGCGGGAAGCCGAGCGTCATCGGGTCGGTCACGGCGACGATCTGCATGGCGCCGACGTCGATGAGCCGCTGCACCCGCTGGCGCACCGCGGCCTCGGACAGCCCGACAGCCTTGCCGATCGCGGCGTACGAGCGTCTGCCGTCCTGCTGCAGCTGCTCGATGATCTGCTTGGAGAGCTCGTCGAGCACGATCCGGCTCTCGGAATCCCGGCCGCCCGCCGCGCCCCGGACGCGAGTCACGGAGGCGAGCGGAGTCCCCGGCGTGTGCGCCATGCGTAGGCCTCCTCGCTAACCAATGCTGCCATGCAATCCGCATCTGTCAACTGATTCCGTCGATGATAGCCGCATTTGTTACTGATTCACTTGTGCGGCCCCGCTTTCTCTGTCAGGGTCGTACCCGGATTAGGATCGGCCCAGCGGAAGGATCGTCGGGGTGTCAGCAGTGACGGGTACAGCGCAGCAAGGCGGCCAGCAGGTGCTCGCCAACTTCGTCGGTGGCCAGCACGTCCCGGCTCTGGACGGCCGCACCAGCGACGTCATCGATCCGAGTACCGGCCAGGCCTACCTCCAGGCGCCGGTATCCGGCGCTGCCGACGTCGACCTGGCCCTGCGAACGGCGGCGACGGCGTTCGAGACCTGGCGCGACAGCACGCCCGCGGAGCGCAGCCTCGCGCTGCTCAGGTTCGCCGATGCGATCGAGGCCAGATGCGAGGACCTGGTGGAGGCCGAGTCCCGTAACACCGGCAAGCCGGTCGCAATGACCAGGGCCGACGAGGTGCCGCCGCTAGCCGACGAGCTCAGGTTCTTCGCTGGCGCCGCCCGGATACTGGAAGGCAAGTCGGCGGGGGAGTACCTGCGCGGGCATACCTCGATGATCCGGCGCGAGCCGGTCGGCGTCTGCGCCCAGGTCGCGCCGTGGAACTACCCGATGATGATGGCGGTCTGGAAATTCGCGCCGGCGCTCGCGGCTGGCAACACCGTCGTGCTGAAGCCGTCGGACACCACGCCGGTCTCCACGCTGCTGCTGGCCGAGATCGCGGCCGAGTTCTTCCCGCCCGGCGTATTCAACGTGATCTGCGGTGACCGGGACACCGGCCGGGCGCTGGTGGCCCACGAGATCCCGCAGATGGTGTCCATTACCGGCTCGGTCCGCGCCGGCATCGAGGTAGCCCAGGCGGCAGCCGCCGGGCTGAAGCGCGTGCACCTGGAGCTCGGCGGCAAGGCGCCTGTCGTCGTCTTCGACGACGCCGACATCGACCTGGCAGTCCAGCAGATCACCGACGCCGGCTACTACAACGCCGGGCAGGACTGCACGGCGGCCACCCGGGTGCTGGCTGGGCCCGGCATCAGCGCCGACCTCACCGACGCACTGGTCGAGCGTGCCGCCTCGGTAAGGACCGGCGGCCGCGAGGACACGGAGGCCTACTTCGGGCCGCTCAACAACCCCGCCCAGCTCGCCCGCGTCCAGGGCTTCCTGGAGCGGGCGCCGGAACACGCCACGGTCGCGACCGGCGGGCACCCGGTCGGCGAGCGGGGCTTCTGCTTCGCCCCGACGGTCGTCACGGGGCTGCGGCAGGACGACGAGATGATCCAGGACGAGGTGTTCGGGCCGGTCATCACGGTGCAGCGCTTCAGCTCCGAGGAGGAGGCGCTGCGCTGGGCGAACGGCGTCAAGTATGGTCTGGCTGCGAGCGTCTGGACCCGCGACCACGGCCGGGCCATGCGAGCCGCGCGCCAGCTCGACTTCGGCGCGGTCTGGATCAACACGCACATCCCCTTCGTCTCCGAGATGCCACACGGCGGGTTCAAGCACTCGGGATACGGCAAGGACCTGTCCGGTTACGGTTTCGACGACTACACGCGCATCAAGCACGTGATGAGCAACATCGGCTGAATTTCGCAGCAAAGTCCCGGCATATCCCACTGCACTTCTGCGACGATCGGATGAACCGCCTGGTGAGGGCGCGTCGTCGCGGGAGGAGGCAGTCATGGCAGAGCCGGAGCACGGCCGGTCTGCCGATGCCCGCGGGCGGCCGCCTGAGCCCAGTGCGGAGCCCGGAGTCGATCCGGCTACCTGGCGGGGCCTGACGGGACGGCGCGTGTCGCGCCGCGGGCTGCTGCGCGCTGGCGGCGTCGCCGCCGTGGCGGGGAGCGCAGGGCTGAGCGGCCTGCTGGCTGCTTGCGGCGCCGGGCCCCAGGCTGCGGCCGTGATCGAGACTGTCGGCAGCGATGCGTGGTGGGCCAAGCAGCGGCTGCACCACACCGTGAACTTCGCCAACTGGCCCGACTACATCGACGTCCTGAACGGCAAGCACCCGACGCTTCAGCACTTCACCGACCTCACCGGCATCAGCGTCAGCTACTCCGAGCCGGTCAGCGACAACGTCGCGTTCTACAACTCGATCAAGCCGTCGCTCCTGCGCAAGCAGTACACCGGCTATGACGTCATCGTGACGACCACCAACAGCCCGGCGCTCGGCGAGCTGATCAGCAATGGCTGGCTGATCCCGCTCGACCAGAGCATGATGTCGAACTTCCGCAAGTACGCCAGCCGCCTGGCCGAGAACCCGCCCTGGGACCCCGGCAATACCTACACGATGGCCTGGCAGTCGGGCTGGACCGCGATCGGCTACAACTCCAAGGCAGTGACGAACCCCGGCACGAGCGTGGGGATCTTGTTCGACAGCAAGTACGCCGGCAAGGTCGGCATGATGAGCGACCCGGAGGAGCTCGGCAGCGTCGGCCTGCTTGCCATCGGCGTCGAGCCGGCGACCTCCAATGAGTCAGACTGGCGCAAGGCGGCCACGTTCCTGCAAAAACAGAAGAGTGCCGGCATCGTCCGCGGATACTACGACCAGAGCTACATCGACAAACTCAAGAGCGGCGAGATCGTGATCTCGCAGGCGTATTCAGGCGACATCTTCCAGGCCAACCTCCAGCAGCGATATCAGGACCTCCGGCTGCTGATGCCTGTCGAGGGCGGCATGTTCTGGACCGACAACATGTGCATCCCGCTCTACGCGCAAAATCCCAGGGACGCCATGGTGCTGATGGACTACTTCTACCAGCCCCAGGTCGAGGCGGTCGTGGAGTATTACAACGACTACGTCTGCCCGGTGCCCGCGGCTCAGCAGGTGCTGCTGCACCCGTCCGGATGGGCTGGGCAGACCCTGACTTCCATGAACGCCGAGATCGGCAAGCCGCCCTCCTACGCGGCCAGTTCACCGCTGGTGTTCCCCACCTCGCAGTATCAGGCGAGGTCCAAGAACTACTACCAGTTCGAGAACGCGGCGGCGCTCGCGGAGTGGAACAGGCTCTTCCAGCCGATCGCGGCCGGCTAAGCGCCACCCGCGCTGCCGGCTGTCGTCAGATGGCCTACGTGCAGTCGTACTGGCGGGCGATGACGCGCCCGGCGCCCGGACTCTACCGTCGACTCCCATGGACGCGATTCGATGCGAGGGCCTGAGCAAGGCATTCGGGGCCACGGTCGCCGTCGACGATCTGCAGCTGGAAGTTGCCCCGGGACAGGTGTACGGATTCCTGGGCCCGAACGGCGCGGGCAAGACGACGACCATCCGGATGCTGCTGGGCCTGGTCGCCCCGAGCGCGGGCCGCGCCTGGCTCTTCGACAGGCCGCTGCCCGATCCCCGGCTGCTGGCCCGCACGGGATCCATGATCGAGGAACCGGTGTTCTATCCGTGGATGTCCGGGCGGGCCAACCTCGTGGTGGCGGCGGCGACCGCTGGACGACGGCCAGACCAGGCCGAGGTATCGCGAGTGCTCAGCGTGGCCGGGCTCGGCGCGGACGCTGAGCGGAAGGTCAGAGGCTACTCCCAGGGAATGCGCCAGCGACTCGGACTGGCCGCCGCGCTACTCGGCTCGCCGTCGCTGCTCATCCTGGACGAGCCGACGAACGGCCTCGACCCGGCCGGCATCCGCGAGTTCCGCGACCAGCTCAAGGGCCTCGCCGGAGCGGGAACGACGGTATTCCTCTCGAGTCACCTGCTCGCCGAGGTCGAGCAGGTGTGCGATCGGGTGGCGGTGGTCGCTCGCGGACGGCTGGTGGAGGAAGGGCCGCCCGGCCAGCTGGGAATGACGAGACGGCGGGTCCGTGTCCATGTTGCGGAGGACGAGTCGGAGGCCGCAGCCCTCGCGCTCGCACGCTGGCCGGTTCGTCGCGAGGGCTCGGTCTTCGTCATTGATCACGACAGCGGCCGCGACGTCAATGGCCTGCTAGCGGCAGCAGGGGTCATCGCCGAGTCGGTATCCGTCGAGCTGCCGAGCCTTGAAGCTCGTTTCCTGGAACTCATCGCGCCGGAGGACACCGATGATCTGGTTGCTGACCGCTGAGGCGCGCAAGCTGGTCAGGCCCCTCGCTTGGGGCTCGGCGCTGGCTGCCGTCGTCTTCCTCGTGCTGCTGACCTGGGCGGCGACTAGCAACGCACGCAGCGACCTGGCAAGTCCGCGAGTGCCGGACCTGTGCGCCGGCGCCCCGACGCAGGCCTGCCGCATTGTCATCAGCCAGGCGCGAGCGGATGCCCTGACCGCCGCCCGCGCGACGAGAGAGCTCGAGCAGCCAGCCGCGGTCGGCCAGGTCGCGGCAGGCATGCTCGCCTCGCTCCCGGGGCTGCTGCTGATCGCGCTCATCTCCGGCGGCCACTGGGGCGGCGAGTGGGGCTCGCGGACAATCCGGGCGCTGCTGACCCGTGAGGGCAGGCGCACCAGGGTCCTGCTCGCCAAGTGGCTCACGGTATGGGCGGCTGGCGTAGCGACGATGATCGCCTGCTGGGCGGTGCTCGCGGTTCTCGCGCCGGCAATCGCCGCCTTGTCCGGCCTGCCGGCGGCGGGTGGCTCACTGTGGCAGGGCCTCGGCCTGGCGGTCTCGTCGGCTGCCCGTGCTGTCGTCGTGCTCGGGCTGTTCAGCGCGATCGGGATCGCAGCCGGCACGGTAGCCCGCGGCCAGCTCGCGACGACCGCTGTGGCCGCGGGCTTCATGCTGGCGGCGCTGGTCATCGCCAACGTCGGCGGCCTCGGCGCCTGGTCCCCGGCATCGTTCGTGCAGTCCTGGATGGGCTTCGGATCGACGTCGTACTTGCCGACCAACTTCTGGAGCCGGTTCGTCTCCGGTGGCGCGCAGCTGAGTCAGCTGGCTGGCCTTGCCGGGATTCTTGTCACGATCGCGGCGGCGGCCTGGGTGGCACGATGGCGGATCGCGAAGGACGTCACGGTCTGACGGCAACCGATAGGGTCCAGCGTCATGCACGATCATGCTGCCGCGCTGGCCAAGGCAAGGCCGGTCTCGTACTGGCTGGACCAGCCGGACGCGTCGGCGCCGCAGCCCGCGCTGGTCGGGCGTGCGGCGGCCGACCTGGCCATCGTCGGCGGCGGGTTCACCGGACTGTGGACGGCCCTGCAGGCCAAGGAGGCCGATCCTGGCCGGGATGTCGTGCTGCTCGAGGGCCGCCGGGTGGCCTGGGCAGGCACGGGCCGCAACGGCGGGTTCTGCTCGGCGAGCCTGACGCATGGGCTGGGTAACGGGCAGGACCGGTTCCCTGGCGAGCTGGCCACGCTCGAGCGGCTTGGGCGGCGCAACCTCGACGAGATCGAGAAGGCCATCGCGCGCTACGGAATCGACTGCGACTTCGCCAGGACAGGCGAGCTCGCGGTGGCGACGCAGCCGTGGCAGGTGGCCGGGCTGCGCGAGGCTGCCGAGGCCGCAGCGCGGCTCGGCGCTGACGTCCGGCTGCTGGACGCCGCGGCGGTCCAGGCGGAAGTGCGCTCGCCGACCTACCTCGGCGGGATGTGGGACATGGACGGCTGCGCCACCCTCGACCCGGCCCGGCTGGCCTGGGGCCTGCGAGAGGCCTGCCTCGCGGCCGGCGTCCGCATCTACGAGGACTCGCCGGTCAGGTCGCTTGGCGACGAGACGACGCCATCGGGCGGCCTGACGCTCGTGACGCCAGCCGGTCAGGTCGACGCCCGGCGGGTGGCGATGGCCACCGGCGCGTTCTCGCCGCTGCTGCGCAGGCTGCGCTACTACCTGATCCCCGTCTACGACTACGTCCTGATGACAGAGCCCCTCTCCGCGGCCCAGCTGGAAAGCATCGGCTGGACGCACCGGCAGGGGATCGGCGACACGGCCAACCAGTTCCATTACTACCGCCTCACCAGGGACAACCGGATCCTGTGGGGCGGGTACGACGCGATCTACTACTACGGCAGCAAGATCGCCGCCGGACAGGACCAGCGTCCAGCCACGTTCACGAAGCTGGCCGAGCACTTCTTCGGCACCTTCCCGCAGCTAGCCGACGTGACGTTCAGCCACAAGTGGGGCGGCGTGATCGACACGTGCTCGCGGTTCTGCGCTTTCTTCGGCACGGCGCGGGCCGCGGCTGGCCTATGCGGCCGGTTACACCGGGCTCGGCGTCGGTGCCAGCCGCTTCGGCGGCCGCGTCCTGCTCGACCTGCTGGGCGGCGAGCCCACGGAGCTGACGGAGCTCGAGATGGTGCGCACCAAGCCCATCCCGTTCCCGCCCGAGCCGCTGCGCTCGGCGGGCGTTCAGCTCACCCGGTGGTCGCTGGCCAGGGCGGACCGCCAGGACGGCCGCCGCAACCTGTGGCTGCGGGCGCTGGACCGGGCTGGGCTCGGTTTCGACTCCTGAGGTCGATAGCCTCCTGGAGTGTCGCGGCCAGGGCTAAGCGGACCGGAGGTTCGCGCCGCCGTGGCCGGGTGCACGCTGCTCGCGGTCGCCTGCCTTGTCTCCTACTGGCTAGCGACGCGGGTGCTGTCCAGGCTGCACTCGGTTTCCAGCGATGACGATCTGGTCGGCGGCCTGTGGGCGGTGATCGCGACCATCTTCGTCACGCGCACTACATGCCAACGGAGCTTCGCGGCGGGGGTATCGAGGATCGCAGCCACGCTCGTCAGCTTCGCGCTCTGCCTGGTCTACCTCATCTTCCTGCCGTTCCATGTATGGGCGCTGGCGCTGCTCATCGGCCTGAGTGCACTGGCGACGATGCTGCTCGGCAGGCCAGCTCATGGCGGCTGGGCCGACAGCGAGCCCAGGGATGATGCCGCCGAGCCTGGCGGGCGCCCTGATTAGGCTGCGGCGGTCGCCGTTGACCACGGCCGCAGCGCCAGCGCGACCGCCGGGAAGATGAGGACCGACAGGAGCGCCGCGCCGACTAGCGCGGCCGACGTTGCGGGCGTCAGCAGGCCGAGGCTCCGGCCGACTTCAGCGACGACGACGGGGAAAGTCAGCGTGGTCGCCTGGAGCAGGCCGGCGGCTGCGGCCGGCCTGGTCCCGAGCTGGCGCCGGTACAGCAGCGCGGGACCGGCGCGCACGATGAGGATGCCCGCAACGATGGCAGGCATGAGTGCGAGCGAGGAAGCGCTGGCGAACAGCGACCGGACATCGAACTGGACGCCAGTCACGATGAAGAAGACCGGTACCAGGAAGCCGTAGCCGATGGCGGCCAGCTTCCCTTCGTAGCGCTCGCGGGTCGGCCGGTCATCGCTGTCGGCGATATTCAGCACGACGCCGCCGACAAACGCTCCCAGCAGGGCGTCGACCCCGAACTGGTGCGCGATGGCGGCGAACGCCAGCAAGATCACGAAGGCACCGCGGACCCTCAGCTGCGACGTCGACTGGTCGGTCGCCAGCAGCTGGCGGCGCAGCCAGGCCGACCGCCACATCCGGCGCAGCGCGATGGCGCCGATGACGGCGGCCGCGCCGAGAGCGGCGACGTAGGCCACCTGGGCCCACGTCGGCTCCGGCTGAGCCGAGAACAGCACGGTCAGCAGCAGCAGGGCGCCGAACTCGCCGACCGAGCCCGCCATGATCGTGAGCTGGCCGAAGTCGCTGGTGATCTCATCAGCGTCACGCAGCACTGGCACGATCACGCCCAGCGAGCTGGCGGTCAGCGCCAGTGCGAGCAGGCGGGCATCAGCGCCGGGCGCGATCTCCCGCAGGCCGAGCGCGACCGGGACCGAGATCACGAGGCTGAGTACGAAGCTGGCGCCAGTGAGCCGGAACGCCGGACCGCGGAAGCGGCCGACCTCTACCTCCTGACCTGCAAGGAAGAGCAGGAAGCCGAAGCCGAGCAGGTACAGGATGTAGACACCGCCAGTCGGGTGCACCAGGTCCAGGCCCTGCGGCCCGATCGCGATGCCGACCAGTACCTCCAGGACGACGGGCGGCACGAGGCGGCCCGGGATCGCCCTGGCCGCGAGCGGCGCCACGAACGCCGCCACGGCAAGCGCGAGCAGCCCCCCGAACTGAACGGTCACTCCTGTGGTCCCCCCGCGCCTTCGTACCCCGGTCATCCCGCAGCCAAGCAGGGCCGATGACCAGCGGGGAGGTCGCTTGCCCCGATGCGTTGGGCCCGGTGCGTTAGGCCCGGTGCGTTAGGCCCGGTGTGGCAGGCCCGCTAGCCAGGCTGCGCTCACCGAGTCCAGGTCGATCACGTCGGCCGGGTTGTCGATGGCGCCGGCCGGACCCTGGACATCGGTACAGCACTGCTGCTGGACGATCTGCGCCCCAGCGACGAGCCACCCACCCCGGTGCAAGCCGCCCCGGACGCCAGGCGTGACGGCGATCGTCGGGTAGCCGGCCGGATATGGCGCCGGGAACGCGGCACCCCAGTCCCGGACCACTCCCGCCTGCCGCGGGTAGCGGCTGAATTCCTTGCTGCCGCCCATGACTGCCCGCCAGCCCGACTGATAGCTGTAGATGACTGGCGTCTGCCCGAGCGCTGTTACGTCGTGGACCAGCGTCTTGGTGAGCGGCACGCTGGGACCTGGCTCGATGTCCAGGAGCGCGAAGCTGAGGTGCGTCCTGAGCGGCCCCGGCAGGCCGCGGATCGCGGCGGTCAGGCAGTTCACGTTGCGGGTGTAGATGGCGAAGTCGATGCGCTCGGCGTAGGCGTCCTGGATCTGCGCGACGGCGGCCGGGTCCATGGCGCAGACCGGGACCGGGCTGGCGCAGGAGCCGTCCGAGCACTCCGACGACCACCGGACCGGGTCAGTGAGGAATAGCCGGAACCCGTCTCGCTTGATCATCCGCCAGTCGGCCGTCGTGAAGTTGTCGCCTGTGCCAGTCGAGACGCCCGCCTCGTCGAAGCCCTTGACGGCGGCCATCGTGCCGACCGGGCGCGGGCCGTCCAGGGCGGTGGCGGCGGGCACGCTGGCCAGCAAGAGGGCGGCCCCAAGCGCCCATATCGCCGCTCGCTTCCGTGGTCGTCGCACGCTGCTCCTTGCGGTCTGCCAGGTCAGCGGTGTTATTCCCGGTGCGTCCCGAGCGTGACAAGTCCCATATCCGTCCCCAGATGGATGCTCGGGGCCCGCGGGCTCAGTTGTACATGCGGTAGGCCACCCCCGACCTAGACCGATTGAAGTCACGCCCAAGATTGTTAGTCGCGGCACGCCGCGAAGCGCTGAGGGCGGACGCAGGAGGCCCCCCTCCCATGAAGATCTCCAAGCTCGCGCTCGCCACGCTCGTCCCGGCCACCGTCGCCGGCGTCGTGCTGACCGCCGTGCCGTTCGCGCAGGCAGCCCCCGCTGCGCACACCGCCACCCCGGCTGTGCACCACTCCGCTCCCGCCAAGCCTAAGCCGCACAGCACGCGCCACCACAAGGCGCATCACGCGCGCCACGCCGCCAACGCCACCGCGACCACCCCGGCGCAGAGCGGCCAGGCAACCTCTGGCCAGGCCAGCGCGCAGGCGAGCACGGCAAGCCAGCCGATCACAGCGGGAATGTCCTCGTTTGAGCAGTGTGTGGCATGGCGCGAGAGCGGCGACAACCCCACCGCATCCTCAGCCGGCATGTTCGGGATCCTGCCGTCGACGTGGGCACAGCTCGGTTACTCAGGCACGGCGGGCCAGGCGTCGGTCGCGCTCCAGAAGGTCGCGTTCACCCGGCTGTACGCCGAGTACGGCGCGCAGCCGTGGGCGCCGTCTGACGGGTGCTGACGTCGGCCCGTACCTGCCTAGCGAGCGGCCCTGGCGATCTCGAGGAGATCGCCAGGGCCGTCTGCTCAGCGGTCAGCTGAACTCGGCGATGACGTCCGCCGCGGTCATGGGCTTGGAGAACATCGGATAGTCGTAGCTGATGGCGTTCTCGTGCTCGGGCACCGATGTCGCCGCCGTGCAGTCGGTCAGCGTGATGACCTGGTAGCCGTTCTCGTATCCCGATCGCATCGTGGACTCGACGCAGCAGTTCGTGAGGAACCCGCCGAGCACGATGGTCGTGATGCCCTTGCTGCGCAGGATGAAGTCCAGGTTGGTGCTGGCGAAGGTGTCCAGTCCGCGCTTGCCCTCGATGACGATGTCGCCGGGTTGCGGCGCTAGCGAGTCGACGATGGCCGCGCCCCATGTGTCCTTCACGAAGGCGCTGCCATCCACGACGCCCTTCAGTATTCCGTAGGGGTGCTTGCTGAGCTCGTTGTAGCCGGCCGCGAAAGTGATCGGCGCGTGCATGATGGTCGCCCCGGCGGCGCGCGCCGCCTCGACGACCTCCTTCGTGTTCGCCAGCATGTTGGTCTTATCCATCACCTCGGCGACCGCGCCATGCAGCGCACCGCCATCAGAGGTGAACTCGTTCTGGTACTCGATCAGCACGACGGCGGTGGTAGCCGGGTCCAGGGACATGCATGCCTCCTCGGCACAAGGCTCATCGAGCCGGTAGCTGCGCGGTAGTACCAACGGTAACTCTTCATACGGGAACGGGCTTGCCTGATGCCGCCGCCGCTTACGCAACTCGGCCCATATGTCACCCGTGGTTAGCATCGCCTGCATGAAGGCCGACCTCGATTACGCAACTGCGAGCCCGACGCCGTTGGTGCTCGCTACGCGCGCGACGAGCTGCAGGTACCGGCCGGCCTGGTCCGCTGACTACCCAAGCCTGAGCCGCAGCGGGGGGAGGGCGCGGCCAGGCGAGGTCAGCAGGGCAAGCACCTGATCCCGGTCCACGTGATCGGCGATCAGGTCGGCTAGCCGGTCCAGCTGTGCTTCGCGGATCGCAGCGAACGACACATCGGGCGCGCAGGTGAAGGCACGCCCCGCGACCCTGGCGACATAGGCCAGATACTCCCGCCGGAAGCTGTCGTTCTCCATCAGCCCGTGCCACACCGTCCCCGCTACGGCATCGACGCGGCAGCCCTCGTCGGCGAAGAACGGCTCGCCGCCGTCCCGGCTCAGCACGCCGTGGTGAATCTCATAACCATGCACCACGACGCCGTCGGCCAGCGTCCGGTCCGGCCGGGCCAGCACCTTCTGGCTGGCGAACGCGGTCCGCACGGGCAGGAGGCCGAGGCCGGGCACCTGGCCCGCACCGCTCTCGACGTCATCGTCGATCAGCGTGCCGAGCATCTGGTAACCGCCGCAGATCCCGAGCACCGGCAGCCCCCGCGCGACATGACGGACGATGGCCTCGTCGATCTGGCGCTCGCGCAGCCAGGCGAGGTCCCTGACCGTCGCGCGCGAACCGGGCAGCACGACCAGGTCCGCGTCGGCGAGCTCGGCGGCGTGGCGCGCGAATCGCACGACGACACCCGGCTCGCAGGCCAGGGCATCGACATCGGTGTGGTTGCTCATCCGCGGCAATGCGACCACGGTCACGCGCAAGACGTCGGTCCCGAGCGGCGGCCCGCCTGAACGCAGCAGGGCCCAGTCGATCGCGTCCTCGGCGTCCACGCCGATGCCCTCGGCGAACGGCAGGACCCCGAGGGTCGGCCTGCCGGTGACCTGCTCCAGCATGTCCAGACCCGGCTTCAGCAGGCTCACGTCGCCGCGGAACTTGTTAACGATGAAACCGGCGACGAGTGCCTGGTCGGCCGGATCGAGCACTGCGACCGTGCCAACGAACGAGGCGAACACCCCACCCCGGTCGATGTCGCCGACCAGCACGGCCGGTACGCCGGCTGCGCGAGCGAAGCCCAGGTTGACGATGTCGGTGTCGCGCAGGTTGATCTCAGCGGGACTCCCGGCGCCCTCGCAGATCACCATGTCGAAGCGCGCGGCGAGGTCGCGGTACGCGCCGACGACGACGTCAAGGAGCCGGCCCTGTCGCCCCGTGGTCCAGTAGGCCTGGGCGTCGGTCTCGGTGACGGCCTTGCCGAGCACGATCAGCTGGCTGTGAGTGTCGCTGCCCGGCTTGAGCAGGACCGGGTTCATCACGGCCTCGGGCTCGATGCCGCAGGCGAGCGCCTGGGCCGCCTGCGCGCGGCCGATTTCCTCGCCGCCGCGGGTGACGAACGAGTTGAGCGACATGTTCTGCGCCTTGAACGGCGCCACCGAAAGGCCCTGGCGTACGAGCCACCGGCATAGCCCGGCCGTGACAACCGATTTGCCCGCATCTGAGCTAATGCCAGCGACCAATAGCGCTCCCACCCGCTGCACACTAGGGCACACGGCCGGGGTACCCGCCGCCCGGCCCGGAGGGTTGTTGGGATTCCGGCCAAAATGGCGACCTTTATGGAATGGTTTGCACCAACCGAACACCTACAACGTTCGAATTGGCCCACGCAGCGCCTACAACGTCGCGAGCGGTGCCTGTGATGATCACGATTCGGTGGCCTTCATCGCCAACAGCGCGACATGGAGCGAGAGCCGGGACTCGGCTGGCTCGAGGGCCACGCCGAGGACGTCCTCGATCTGCCGCAGACGCTCGTACATGGTCGGCCGGGCGAGGTGCGCCTTCTTGGCTGCCTCGGCCTTGTTGCCGCCTGCCTCCAGGTACGCGGTCAGGGCCGCGACGAGATGGGTGCCAGCCGAGTCGTCGTGGACCAGCAGCGGGCCGAGCTCCCGCTCGCCGAACGCCTGAAGCCGCGGGTCGTCTCGAAGCAAGTGCAGGAGCCCGCGCAGCCGCAGGTCAGGCAGCCGGTAGTACGGCCGCTTGGCCCCGGCCCTGGCGGCGGCCTCGGCCACGTGTCCGGCCTCCAGGAGCGAGCGCTGCACGGCCGCGACGGAGTCGACGGCGGACCCGGCCCCGATGATGTCGTCGTCGCGAAGCCGTGGCCTGAGCTGGTCGGCGAGCCGCGCGATCGCGGCGTCAGGGTCGGCGCCAGGGGGCAGCGCGAGCAGCGCCGCCACCCGGTCGTCGTCCAGCGACGCGACGAGAGCGGGCACGGCCAGTAGCCGGCACGCCTCGGCTGCCGCATCGGCGATGCTGGCCGCGGTCGCGGGCGCGACCAGAGCGGTCGCGCCGGGAACCGGCCCGCCCGCCCCCGGCCGCGTGCTGGCCACCCTGATGACGACAGCGACCAGCAGGCGTCCCGCTACAGGCACGCCGAGAGCACGAGCCCTGGCTTCGGCCTCGGCCTGGTCGCCGTACCCGTTGCCGAGGAACGCGGCGAGGATCGTGCGGTGGGCCAGCCGTTCGAGGCTCTCCCGTTGATGATCAAGCAGGCGGCCGAGCGCCAGTGTGGTGGCGGCTCGCTCGATGAGCGCCTCGTCGCCGGGCGCGGGCTCGGCGCCCCGGACCAGGATGAGCCTGCCCCAGTCCTGGCCGCGGGCACCAACCGTCGTGACCAGCCAGCCCGAGGGCGCGTCGTATCCCGTGCGGCCGGCCACTGCGGTTGCGCGGGAGCGGCTGGCGAACCCGGCTAGCAAGGCTGGCGCCTCCTGCCCGAGCGGAGCGCATGCGAGGACCTGGTGAGCGAGGTTGGCCAGGATCACCGGGCAGCCGGCCAGCGAGGCGGTCTGCGCGATGATCTCGTCGGCCGACGCGCCCGACACAGCCAGCTCGGTGAAGACCTGGTGCAGGCGCTCGGTCGACCGCAGCTCGGCTAGCTGGCGATCGATGATCCGAGCGTGTACGGCCTCCGTGATCTCGATGAACTGGGTCTCGCGCTCCAGCATGATCAGCGGGAGCTGGTACTGCTTCGCGGCCGCGATCAGGGCCGGCGGGAGACTCCGCGTGTAGCGCGAGCCGAGCTCGACAGCCAGCGCGCTGACCCCGACCGAGGCGAGGTCGGCGACGTAATGGGCCAGTCCGGCGGCATCGTCTGGCAGCGCGATGCCGGTGGAGAGCACGAGCTCGCCGCCGCGCAGCAGGTGCGCGGCCTGGGCCAGCTCGATCACGTGGACCCAGCGAACCGGCGTGCCGAGTCTGTCGCCGCCGGCCAGCACCCGCGGTCCGCCCCTGCGCACGGGATCCAAGGCGAGCACCTCGGCTACGGTGGGGAGCACGACCGACGGCAGCATGACCAGCCTCTCTCGTGCATTGCGCCATACACTCTGTCTGACGCAGTGCCTTATGCCTGACACAGCGTAACTTGGCTTCGCCGTCGTCTGGCGACAGACTTGGCGCAGGGGAGAGCATGGGATGAGTGGCCCCTGCGTGCCCCGAGCGCGGCGCCGGACCTGCAAGGCGCGTCGGACCTGGAAGGCAAGGCAACGCCATGGATGAGATAAGCACCCACCGGACCCACTGGATCAACGGCAAGCCGTGGACCGGCGAGGCTTCGACACGCGGTGACATCTACAACCCAGCGACCGGCAAGGTCAGCGGCACGGTGGACTACGCCACCGGGGTCGAGGTGGACGCGGCTGTCGCCGCGGCGAAGACGGCCCTGCCCGGCTGGCGGGAGACCTCGCTGGTCAAGCGGGCCGGCGTGATGTTCGCCTTCCGTGAGCTAGTCCGCAAGCGCCAGTCGGACGTGGCCGCGCTGATCACCGCCGAGCACGGCAAGGTCGCTTCGGACGCGGCCGGTGAGGTCGCGCGCGGCCTGGAGGTCGTGGACTTCGCCTGCGGCATCCCGCACCTGCTCAAGGGCGGTTTCTCTGAGAACGTGTCGACCGGAGTGGACGCGTACTCGATCCGCCAGCCGGTAGGCGTGGTCGCCGGCATAACGCCGTTCAACTTCCCGGCCATGGTGCCGATGTGGATGTTCCCGATCGCGCTGGCCTGCGGCAACACCTTCATCCTCAAGCCATCGGAGAAGGACCCGTCGGCCTCGCTGCTCATCGCCGAGCTGCTGGCGGAAGCCGGGCTGCCGGACGGCGCGTTCAACGTCGTGCACGGCGCCAAGCCAGCCGTCGACGCGCTGCTGACCCACCCGGACGTCCGCGCGATCAGCTTCGTCGGGTCAACCCCGATCGCACGCTATGTCGCGGAGACCGCCACCAACCACGGCAAGCGCGTGCAAGCTCTCGGCGGCGCCAAGAACCACATGGTCGTGCTGCCCGATGCTGATCTGGATCTCGCTGCGGACGCCGCGGTGAACGCCGGCTTCGGCTCGGCTGGCGAGCGCTGCATGGCCATCTCGGTACTAGTCGCCGTCGAGCCGGTGGCAGACGAGCTCCTCGCGAAGATCAAGGACCGGATCGCGGGCCTGAAGGTCGGCCCTGGCGACAGCGAGACCTCGGAGATGGGTCCGCTGGTGACCAGGGCGCACCGCGACAAGGTGGCGAGCTACCTGGACTCCGGTGTCGAGGACGGCGCCACCCTGGCCGTGGACGGCCGGGACCATCCGGTGACGGGCGAGGCCGGCGACGGCTTCTGGCTCGGCCCGACTGTGCTCGATCACGTCACGCCGCAGATGCGCGCGTACAAGGACGAGATCTTCGGTCCGGTCCTGTCGGTTGTGCGGGCGTCGAGCTACGACGACGCCCTCGCCGTCGTCAACGGCAACCCGTACGGCAATGGCACGGCGATCTTCACCAACGACGGCGGCGCGGCGCGGCGCTTCACCCACGAGGTGGAGGTCGGCATGGTCGGCGTCAATGTCCCGATTCCGGTCCCGATGGCGTTTTACTCATTCGGCGGCTGGAAGGCGTCGCTGTTTGGCGACACGCACGTGCACGGCACTGAGGGCGTGCACTTCTACACGCGCGGCAAGGCGGTCACCTCGCGCTGGCTCGACCCGAGCCATGGCGGCGTGAATCTCGGCTTCCCGGTGAACCAGTAGAGCCAACCAGCAGCGTCGACTAGTAGGAGAATCGCCCCGCCATGAGCAGCTACCAGCCAGATCCCGCCCGCGGCGCGCAGGTGTACGCGATGGACCGGGCGCACGTCTTCCACTCCTGGTCCGCGCAGCAGGCGCTCAAGCCGCTAGCCATCGCAGGCGCCGAGGGCTCCTACTTCTGGGACTACGACGGCAACCGGTACCTGGACTTCTCCAGCCAGCTCGTGAATACCAACATCGGCCATCAGCACCCCAAGGTGACTGCCGCCATCGCCGCTCAGGCCGCCACGCTCACGACCATCGCGCCCCAGCACGCGAACGCCGCCCGTGGCGAGGCCGCCACCCGCCTGGCCGCGCTCGCGCCAGACGGCATGGAGAAGGTCTTCTTCACCAATGGCGGCGCGGATGCCATCGAGAACGCCATCCGGATGGCGCGGCTGCATACAGGCCGGACCAAGGTGCTGAGCTTTTACCGCTCCTATCACGGCAACACCGGGGCGGCGATCAACTCGACAGGCGATCCGCGCCGCTGGCCCAATGAGTTCGCCATCGGGCATGTGCACTTCTTCGGGCCGTACCTGTACCGGTCGGCGTTCTGGGCGACCACGCCGGAGCAGGAGTGCGAGCGCGCACTGGCGCACCTGGACCAGGTCATCCAGATGGAGGGTCCGGGCACGATCGCCGCCGTGCTGCTCGAATCGATCGTCGGCACCGCGGGCGTGCTGATCCCCCCGCCTGGTTACCTGGCCGGGGTGCGCGCGCTGTGCGACAAGCACGGCATCGTTTACATCGCCGACGAGGTCATGTGCGGCTTCGGCCGGGCCGGACGCTGGTTCGCGTTCGAGGATCACGGCATCGTGCCCGACCTGATCGTCTTCGCGAAGGGCTCCAACTCCGGCTATGTCCCGGCGGGCGGCGTGATCATCTCCGACGCGATCGCGGCAACGTTCGACGAGCGGGTCTTCCCTGGCGGCCTGACCTACTCGGGCCACCCGCTTGCTTGCGCGTCGATCGTCGCGACGATCGACGCCATGAAAGAAGAGGACATCATCGGGAACGGGGTCCGGATCGGCGAGCACGTACTCGGCCCCGGGCTGCGTGCGCTAGCCGAGCGCCACCCCGTGATCGGCGAGGTCCGCGGGACCGCCGTGTTCTGGGCACTCGACCTGGTTTCCGACCGCGAGACGCGGGAAATGCTCGCGCCCTACGGCGGCGCGTCCGACGCGATGAACACCCTGGTCGGCGAGTGCAAGGCGCGCGGGCTGATGCCCTTCACGAACTACAACCGGCTGCATGTGGTGCCGCCGTGCACCATCACCGAGTCCGAGGCCAAGGAAGGCCTGGCCATCCTGGACGAGGCGCTCGAGGCGGCCGACCGCTACTACCAGGGCTAACTCGGCCCAAGCTCGCCCGCGCGGTCAAGCATGGGCTCGACGGCGGTGGCTGCCGCGGCGCGGCTGCCACTTGGTGCGAAACAGGCTCAGCCGGCTGCGCTGGCGGCCAGCTTGGCTTCCGCCTTGCCCCGCTCGACGGCGTATCGCTGGTATTCGTCGCGGATCTGGGTCAGCAGGTTCCGGTCATAGGGCGTAGTCGCCGTGGCCAGACCCTTCTCTGCGGTGGCAATCTTGGCTGCTATCTGGTCGAGCGTGAGGGTGGCCATACCCCTGAGCCTAGGCCCCAGCGCGCGGCCCCGGACACGCCCGCCGTCGGGGTTTTTCCTGGGCGGACATCGAGGGCCGGGTTCGACCGTTCACCCACCGCCCCGCGAGGGTACGGGTCTGACTTGCCTGCAGTCCGCGTAACCGCCACGTGCTCGTAGGGAACCATGACCGAGTCAGTCCGGCTCAATCTCCCGGCCGCCGCCGCCGCCACCCCGGAGGCAGGCGCTGGCAGGCCGGTGCGCCTCCTCGGCTGGCTCGCCGCCACCGGGATCGGCGCGGCGACCTTGATCATGATCGGGGCGTCGTTTGTCCGTCAGGACTGGGCGTACCCGCATGTCCCCGTTCCCGCCGTCGGTCCGCCGTTTGAGCTGCACGAGCACGTGGCCGCCCGGCCGGTTGTCGTCGCGCTGTGGGCGGCGGCGCTGCTAGCGCTCGGCGGGCTGATCTGCGGGCTGGTAGCCGCACGGCGCGGGGCCCGTGGCCCGATCCGGCTGATGCTGCTCGGCGCGGCGCTCGCCGTCCTGGCCCTTGCCCTGCTGCCGCCCGCAGGCTCGACCGATGCCCTGGACTACGCCGCCTACGGCCGGCTGGCGGTCCTCGGCCACAACCCGTACGTCGCGACACCCCAGTACCTGCGGATGACCGATCCGGCGTTCGGCCAGTCAATCCCGATCCACTGGCAGGACCAGGTCTCCCTGTACGGGCCGGCGGCCACGATTGAGCAGTACCTGGCGGCCAAGCTCGGCGGAGACTCGATGGCGCGCATCGTGTTCTGGCTGAAGCTCTGGAACGCCCTGGCCTTCGGCGCCGTCGCACTCGTCATCGACCGTGTACTGCGCCACAGGCCGACCGCCCGGCTCCGGGCGCACCTGTTGTGGACCGTCAATCCGCTGCTGCTCTGGGGCCTGATCGCAGCCGGTCACCTGGATGTGCTGGCCGCCGCGGCGGGCGTGATCGGCTTGCTGGCCGTCGGCCGCCAGCCCGCCGACATGCATCCCAGGCTGTGGCGAGCGCTGCTCGCCGGGGCACTGATCGGCCTGGCCGCGGACATCAAGATTGATTTCGTCCTCTTCGGCATCGGCCTGGCCTGGGCGCTGCGCCGCTCGGTGCCGGCTTTGGTGGCAGCTACCGCCGGCGGGCTGGCGATCCTCGCACCCAGCTACGCCTGGCTTGGGACGCTGGCCATCCACGCGCTGTTTGCCCGGCGCGATAAGACCACGCAAGACAGTTTTTACCGGGTCGCCGCGCTGACGAACTGGAGATACCTGATCGTCCTTGCTCTTGTGCTCTTCATCGCCATGGCGGCGCTGCTTTTGCGGCGGATGCCATCGAGCGACCGGCTTCGCCCTGCGATCAGGCCGGCCCTGGCCATCAGCCTGGCGTGGCTTGTGATCTGGCCCTATCAGCTGCCCTGGTACGACGCGATGATCATCTGCGTGCTGGTGCTCTATCCGGCGTCGCGGCTCGACTGGCTGGTCCTGGCCCGGCTCGGCGCGGCGACGATCGCCAATATTCCCGGTGATTCCGACGGCGTAGCCGGCAAACCTCTCAGGGCGATCGACGTGACCCTGGTGCACCGGCTGGCGCCTCTGGTGCTGCTAGCCGCCGCGATCGGCGTCGTCGTCCTCGCCCTGTCGGGCCGGTGGGGCGTCCGGGCCGAGCCGGACGGCCAGCCGGCAGCCGCACCCGGCGCTGCATCCGAGATCGGTGCGAGATCGCAGGTACCGGCTCCGCAGCCGCACCACCGCTTACCCGGCTGCCGCAGCGAACGCTGGCTCGTACGCGCCAGCCTGGCCGCCGGCAGTGGGGTGGTAGGACTCGCCGAGGTCGAGGAAGTTGACCGAGTGCAGCCAGCTGCTTGAGTCGCAGATCTCGTGCCCGGCGAAGGCCGAGCGGACGTCGGCGAAGACGTCGCCATACCGGACGGCTGCAGCCTTGACCTGGCCGTCAAGCTCGTCCGCCGCCGCGTTCAGGTCCTTGCGGTCGGTGGTGCTCAGCCCGACGCAGGTGGCGGACTTGGACAGGTCGTAGAGCTCGGGATAGCCGAGCAACACGACCCGGGCGTTCGGGGCATCGGCCTTCATGTCCGCGAGCAGCGCGTTGAGGTCGCCTGGCAGCTGGGTAGTCATCTGCGACTCGGCGGTATCGATGGCGCTGACGCAGGTGCTCGTCGAAGACAGCACGCAGGTCTCCATCACACTGGAGAAGCCGACATCGTTGCCGCCGACGGTGATCGATACCAGCGTCGTGGTAGCGCTCAGGGCGGACAGCTGGCTGCTGATGACCGAGCTCGTCGTCGCTCCGGAGCAGGCCACGAAGGCGAAGCTGGCAGCGGCGGTCGACTTAGCCCACAGCTGCGGATAGGCATTCGTACTGCGATCGCAGGAGCCGCTGGAGCTTGTGTAGCTGCCAGCCCCGACGCCCGATGAGTACGAATCGCCAAGCGCGACATAGTGGACTGCGGCCTGCGCGCTGGCGGGAGCCGCAAATGCCACTGCGCTGAGCAATGTCGCCCCGACCGCGCTAGCGGCGAGAATGAAGCGGGAATGACGGGCGGACGGCATCTGCATCGGCACTCCAGCTGCGCAGCAAGAATTGTGTACCTGTAAGTAACATTGGCGACCAGAGCTGGTCAAGAGGCAGCACGTCGAGGGCGGCGCCATCAAGAAGGCAGAAGGGATCGGCCACAGGTGGCACTAGAGATCAAGCGGCTGACGCTGGCTCACCTGCGAGGCGTTGACGGGCTTACCTGGCCGGTGCACGGCTTCGTCGTCACCTTCCCTGGCGGCGCCGTGCTCGTTGACACCGGTGTCGGCGGCCCGCAGCGATGGCTGGATGACTGGCGCGTGGTGAACCGGTCGGTGGCTAGCGCGCTGGACGAACTCGGCATGACGCCCGGTGACATCGGCCTAGTCATTAACACCCACCTGCATTTCGACCACTGCGGGCAGAACGCCGTGTTCAAGCACGCCGCCTTCTACGTCCAGCGCGCCGAGCTCGAGCGGGCCCGCCGCGAGTCACCCAAGCTCACCGACTGGTTCGACTTCATGAACGCGAGGTTCGAGCTGCTCGACGGCGACGCCGAGGTGCTGCCAGGACTGCGGGTGATCGCGACGCCCGGCCACACAGTCGGGCATCAGTCAGTGCTCGTCGACTCGGCGGATGGCCAGTCGGACGTGCTTGTCGGCGACGCGGCCTACTCGCCGCGGCAGTACCTCGACCCGACGACCGACGAGCTGCCGGACGGGCAGGCCAGCGACGTGACGGCGTGGCGGGCATCGGTCGCAGCGATCCGTTCCGCAGCGCCGGACCGGGTGCATTTCTGCCACGACACGCAGATCATCCATTCCTGACCGGCGAGTCATACCTGACTGGGCCCGGCCCGCCGCTACAGGGCGGCGAAGGCCTCCTCGAGGATCGTCAGGCCCTCGACGAGCAGGCTCTGGCCGATGACCAGCGGTGGCAGGAACCGCAGGACGTTGCCGAAGGTCCCGCAGGTCAGCACGATCATGCCGTTGGCGTGGCAGGCCTTGGCCACCTTGGCTGCGGCCGCGGCATCGGGTTCGATCGTGCCTGGCCGGACCAGCTCAATGGCGAGCATCGCGCCCCGGCCGCGGACGTCGCCGATGACGGGGTTTGCCTCGGCAAGCGTGCGCAGTCGGGGCAGCATGACCGATTCGATCGCGCGGGCGGCGCCGGGCAGGTCCTCTTTTTCCATGGTGTCCATCGCGCCCAGCGCGGCAGCGCAGGCGACCGGGTTGCCGCCGTACGTTCCGCCGAGCCCGCCGGGGTGAACGGCGTCCATCATGTCGGCCCGGCCGGTGACCCCGGCGAGCGGCAGTCCGCCGGCGATCCCCTTCGCGGTCGTGATCAGGTCGGGCACGACGTTCTCGCGGTCGCACGCGAACCAGTCCCCGGTGCGGCAGAAACCTGACTGGATCTCGTCGGCGATGAAGACGATCCCGTTGGCGCGGCAGAACTTCGCCAGGCCGGGCAGGAAGCCGTCCGGCGGCACGATGAAGCCGCCCTCGCCCTGCACAGGCTCGATCACCACGGCGGCGACGTTCTCCTCGCCGACCTGGGAGTGGATGAGGCCGGTGACTACATCGAGAGCTTCCTCGGCGCACTTAGCGGGGCCGCCCGGCCAGCGGAACGGGTAGGCCATCGGCATCCGGTAGACCTCGCCTGCAAACGGCCCGAAGCCCTCCTTGTAGGGCATGACCTTGGCCGTCATCGCCATCGTCAGGTTGGTCCGGCCATGGTAAGCGTGGTCGAAGACGACAACGGCGTCCCGCCCGGTCGCGTGCCGGGCGATCTTGACGGCATTTTCGACTGCCTCGGCGCCCGAGTTGAACAGTGCCGAGCGCTTCTCGTGCGTACCGGGCGTCAGCCGGTTGAGCTGCTCGCAAACCTCCACGTAACCCTCGTACGGCGCCACCATGAAGCACGTGTGGGTGAACTGGGCCACCTGCTCGATCACACGGCTCACGACCAGGTCGGCGCTGTTGCCGACAGAGGTCACCGCGATGCCCGAGCCGAAGTCGATCAGCGAGTTGCCGTCGACGTCCACGAGCACGCCACCGCCTGCCGCGGTCACGAAGATGGGCAGGACGTGACTCAGGCCGCGGGCTACGCTCCGCTGCCGTCGCTCGAAAAGCTCGCGGGACATCGGTCCCGGGATCTCGGTCACCAGTTTGCGCTGCTGGGGCAGCGACGGCCCGCCGTGCGGGGCAGTGTGCATGGTCATACCAGTGACAATAACGCTCCGCCGCGCCGGTGGCCTGATGCCATCGGCCTCACCGCTCGCCGAGGCTGGTGCGAGGGCAGGCTGCGCTGCGATGATGCGCTAGTGACTGAATCATCCCTTCCGTCCGCAGGGGGCCAGGACGGAACCGGACCGCGGTCCTGGCCAGCGGCGCGGCGGCCCGTGATCGCCGGGCTCGGCATGACGGCGCTGGGGAAGGTCTACGGGCAGACGTCAGCGCAGTTCGCGGCCGACGCCGTCCGGCTCGCTGTCGCGGATGCGGGCCTCCGGCTCGCTGAGGTCGATGGCCTGCTGACCTCCTCGGGGGTGAGCGGCGGAATCTCGATCGACCTTCAGCGTGACCTCGGGCTGACCGATCTGCGCCTGCTGTCGCACGTCCAGGCGTACGGCTCGACAGCCGGGGCGATGGTCCAGCTTGCGTCGATGGCCGTGCAGTCGGGCATGGCCAGCACGGTCGCGTGCGTGTTCGCCGACAGCCCGCTCCAGCCCGAGCGCAGCGCCGGCGCCGTCTACGGCTCCCGCCGGGCGCCCGCTGGCTGGTGGGGACTGCTGGGCGCGAGCGGCGTCATCGGCGCGAACCCGATGTACGCGCTGGCAGCCCGCCGGCACATGGAGCGGTTCGGGACTACCAGCGAGCAGCTCGGCCACATCGCCGTCGCCCAGCGCGACTGGGCCGCCCTCAACCCGGCAGCGCAGCTGCGCGATCCCATTACGCTCGCCGATCATCAGGCGTCCCGGTGGATCGTCGAGCCGTTCCACCTCCTCGACTGCTGCCTGGTCTCCAACGGCGGCATCGCGGTATCGTCACCACGGCGGAGCGGGCCGCCGCGCTCGCGCAGCCGCCCGTGCACGTGCTCGGCTGGGCACAGTCGCATCCTGGCCGGTATCTCCGGCGGCATCCAGACTTCGGGCTGGTCTCCGGCGCTGCATCGGCAGGCCCGGCCGCACTCGCGATGGCCCGCCGTGACCTCTCCGACGTGGACGTGGTCGAGCTGTACGACTGCTACACCTTCACCGTGCTCCTGACGCTGGAGGACTACGGTTTCTGCCCGAAGGGGGAGGGCGGCCCGTTCGTCGCCAGCGGCGCGCTCGGCCCGGCCGGGAAGCTCCGTCTCAACACCGGCGGCGGGCAGCTGTCGGGCTACTACATGTGGGGCATGACGCCGCTGTCGGAAGCAGTGATCCAGGCCCGCGGCCAGGGTGGCGCGCGCCAGGCGGAGGCACACGACATCGTGCTGGTATCCGGGAACGGCGGCGTGCTCGATCATCACTCGACGCTGGTGCTGGCGAGCGAGGCGGGCGGCGCATGAGCGTGGGACCGGTGTTGCGGGACGAGGCGACAGCCGACTTCTTCGATGGCACAGCCGCCGGGCAGTTCCTGCTGCGGCGCTGCCCGGCCGGCCACTTCAGCGAGCCGCCAGCTGCGCAATGCACGACGTGCGGCGCGACCGACCTGCACTGGACGCCGGCGGGCGGCGGCGCGTCCCTGGTGAGCTGGGCCGTGACCTGGAGCAAGCCAGCGGCTGGCGAGGCGCCGCGGCGGACCGTGCTGGTGATCGGCGAGCTCGACGAGGGACCGTGGTGGTGGGGACAGCTCGCCGGGACCGGCGCAGGCGACGGCGGACCTGACGGCGAGGTACCTGCGGACCCTGGCGAGCTGGGTCTTATGGCCGGTCGGCAGCTCCGGATCGAGTTCAGGCGGGCCGAAGGCGACTATGAGGCCGTGCCGGTGTTCGTGCTCGCGTGACTTCGCCTAGCCGGGCGTGTGCGCCGGCCGGTACCAGACGCTGGCGCAGCCAGGGACCCGGCAGCTGACCCGCAGATGCCCCAGCTGGTTCGCGATGGCCGCGGGGCAACCGGTACACGGATACCACGTGACGATGACCGTGCCGGGCTTCCAGTCGTGGCAGTTGGTGCATTGCGCTGGGTAACTCCACCACGAAGGTCGCATGTCCACGACGCGATTAGAACATGTGGGCGAGTCATCGGCCAGCTTCCGGCCCGTGCTTTCCGCGCTGCCCGTGCTTTCCGCGACTGCCCGGGCTTTCCATGCTGCCCGTGTTACCCGTGCGAAGCTGCTGGCGCGCACTGTGGATATGCCCGAGCAGGACCTGAAGCCTGTCCCGCTGCTGACGGCTCATCGGCGGCGCCTTCGCCAGGATGCCCGCCACGTAGACGGCGGTCGGGTCGCGGCGCTCGGCTGGCTCGGCCATCGTCCGGCTAAGCACGGCGGCCGACGGGAACGATGTCATGCACGCGGCACCTGGGGTTAGCAGCCGGCCTCATGCTTAGCTAATCGGGCGAGCGCTTCTGGCGTTACCCCGGACGAGTCGGGTCCGGCAGTAGTCAGCCGCGGAGCAGGTCGCGGGCGGCGTCCTCGATGGCTGCTTCGGAGAGCAAGACGGCGGACGCCGCGTCGCCGAGCGGCAGGAAGCTGTCGTGACTCGCCACCCTGGCGATGCGGCCGGTGAAACCGGCGTCGACGAGCGTGGTGATGACGCTCTCCGACACTCCGCCGGTGCGCCTGGTCTCATCAGCCACCAGGACCCGGCCGGTGGCCGCCGCCGCTCGGAGCAGGTCCTCGAACGGCAGCGGTGCCAGCCAGCGCAGGTCCAGGATCCGGCAGGCGATGCCGTCGGCGGCGAGCGTTCGGGCCGCGCGGAGGCTCAGTCGCAGCCCGTTCCCGAATGTAATGATCGTGAGGTCCTGACCGGCGCCGTAGAGGCGGCCGCGGCCGAGGGGAACGTGTGTTTGCGCCCACCGGCTCGGCGGCTCGTAACCGGCGAGCCACGCGCCGTCGCCAGCCTCGTACAGGTCGCGCTCGTGATACAGCGCGATGGGCTCGAGGAAGATGCTGACGCCGCCGTCCAGGTCGGCTGCGGCCAGGCAGGTGCGCAGCATTGCGGCCGCGTCGTCGGGCCGTGCCGGGCAGGCGACGATCAGGCCGGGAATGTCGCGCAGCGCGGCCAGTCCGTTGTCGTTGTGGAAGTGCCCGCCGAAGCCCTGCTGGTAAGCAAGGCCAGGGACGCGCACGACGAGCGGGTTGCGGTACTGGGCGCGGGAGAAGAACGAGAGCGTGGCGGCCTCGCCGCGGATCTGGTCGGCCGCGTTGTGCAGGTAGGCCAGGTACTGAATCTCCGGTACCGGCAGCAGTCCGGCCAGGCCCCCGCCGAGGGCCATGCCGAGGATCGACTGCTCGTCCAGCGGCGAGTCGAAGACCCGCCCCGGCCCGAACGCGCGAAGCAGGCCGCGGGTGACGCCGTAGACGCCGCCCTTGCGGGCGACGTCCTCGCCGAACACGAGCATGCCCGGCCGGTCTGCCAGCTCGTCAGCCAGCGTGCGGTTGATGGCCTGCGCTAGCGTCAGCGGGCCGGCATCCTCGGGTAGCTGTGACCCGAACGCCTGGTGCCGGGGCCAGCTCTGCGCTTGCCTCGCCCGAGCGGCCAGGTTCGCGGCCAGGATGGCCGGGCGGCGCGGTGCTATCGGCGCCATGACCTGTCTCGGCGGTCGCTAGCCGCGGCGCGCCCGCAGCGTCGGCCGCCATCGCGAGCACGCGGGCCCTGGACGCCTCGTACCTGTCGAGCACCTCCGGCGGGGTCAGTGCGCCGGCCGCCACGAGCAGCCGGGCGGTCCCGAGCAGGGGATCGCGCGCTGTGTCGGCAGCTATCTCGGCGGGAGTCCGGTACGCAGACTCCACGTCCGTACCCGCGTGCCCGCCAATCCGCACGGTGCGCAGGTGCAGGAATGCGGGCGCGCGGTGGTCGCGGACCCAGTCCGCCGCCTCGGCGGCGGCGTCGAATGCCTCCGCGAGATCGGTGCCGTCGGCGGCAAAGTACTTCAGGCGGGGCCGCGCCGAGCTCGCGGACTCGATCCAGCCTGCGGGGGTCCTGACGCTGATGCCGAGGCCGTTGTCCTCGCAGACCAGCAGCAGCGGCAGCGGGAGGCCCTGATAAGCGCAGTAGGACGCGGTGTTGAGCGCGCCGGCTGCCGTGGAGTGGTTGGCCGACGCGTCGCCGAAGCTGGCGACGACCATGCTGTCCTGCGGCCAGGGCGTTTGCAGGCCGAGCTTCGCGGCCCGCGCCATCGAGAACGCCAGGCCGACAGCGCGCGGCAGGTGCGAGGCGATCGTCGAGGTCTGCGGGATCACGTGCAGCTCAGGATGACCGAACACCTTGTGCCTGCCGCCGGCGATCGGTTCCGCAGCGGCGGCGACCAGGCCGAGCAGTATGTCGGTCGCGCCGTCACGTGGCGGACTTGCCTGTGCGGCGCGGACGAGATAGAAGGCTCCGGACCTGTAGTGCAGCAGTGCCGGATCGGTGAGTCGCAGCGCGGCTGCGACGGCTGCGTTCCCCTCGTGACCCGAGGAGCCGATCGTGTAGTAGCCGGCCTCGCGGGCACGCAGCCAGCGTGCCGCCTGGTCGAGGTGCCTGCTCGCGAGCTGGGCGTCGAAGAGCTCCAGGCACCGCGCGATCGAGAGCCCGCTTCCTGGCCGGATGGCATCATAGGGCGCTGGCCGGACGGCGGGCTGCGGCGCCGATCCCAGGTCCCGGATTGCCTGCGCCAGCCGCTGCTCGGCGAGGTCCTGCCCGCCCGGGTCTGGCGGTTGCGGCTCAGGTCCTGCGGCCGCGGCGCTCATCTTCTGACGGTATGCCACCGGCGCCACTCGCGCACTGCCGGATTGGTTGCACGCGGGTGAAACTGGGATGACAAGCGCTGGCGCCGGGGGCGGCCTCGCGCCGGGTGCCCCAGGGGCGGGGCCGGTCGGGAGGGCAAGCCGGCAACCGGTGGTGTGATGGGCCGGTCATCGTCACCACGGCATCCGGGAGGCGTCGTGCTGCCCTGGTCTGGTCAGCTGGCCGGAACCCTCAACGAGCACGTGATCACCAGCGAGCTCCTGCGCGGTAATCCGCTGGGCGACCCGTACGAGCGCCCCTTGTGGGTCTACACCCCGCCTGGCTACGCCGCTGAGCCGGATCGCAGCTACCCGTCCGTCTACATCATCCAGGGCTACACCGGTCATCTCACCATGTGGCTCAACCGGTCGCCGTTCCGTCAGCCGTTCACCGAGACCGCGGATCAGGTCTTCGCATCCGGCCAGGCGCCGCCGGCGATCCTGGTCTACGTCGATGCGTGGACCAGCTACGGAGGCAGCCAGTTCGTAGACTCGCCGGGCACAGGCAGGTACCACTCGTACCTGTGCGAGGAGGTCGTGCCGTGGGTCGACGGCCGGTACCGGACCACGGCCGACAGGGAGCACCGGGCGATCATGGGCAAGTCCAGCGGCGGCTTCGGTTCCATGATCACCCCGATGCTGCGCCCCGACCTGTTCGGCAGCCTGGCGACCCACGCTGGCGACTCGCTGTACGAGCTCTGCTATCTGCCGGAGTTCGGCCCGGCGGTCCGGGCGCTGCGCGGCTACGACGCCGACATCTGGGCCTGGTGGGCCGACTTCAGATCGCGGGTCCCGTTTACGAAGCCGGCCGACGGCGACCTGATCGGCATCATCGGCGTCGCGGCTGCCTTCTCGGCTAACGACGACGGCACCGTCGACTTGCCGTTCGACCCGCGCACCGGCGTGCTGCGGCCGGAGGTCTGGCAGCGCTGGCTCGACCTCGACCCGGTTCGGATGGCACCGCTGTACGCCGATGCGCTCCGCTCGCTGCGATCGATCTGGATCGACGCCGGGACCAGGGACGACTACTTCCTCGACGTCGGTGCGGAAGCGTTCCGGGCGGAGCTGCGGTCTGTCGGCGTCGCCGACGAAGTCATCAGGTATGAGCTCTTTGACGCCACGCACGCCGCCATCGACTACCGGTACCCGATGTCGCTGGCGTGGCTGTGCCAGCGCATGTCGGCCGAGTGAACGATCCTCGCGGGCGCTACGTACTCAGTGATTGAGGAACGACTCAAGTCACCCTGGTCCCTGAGGAACGGAGATACACGGCGGCGGGCACCACGCCCGCCTCCGGCGGATCGAGCGCGACGACGCAGCAGAGCGCAGCCGCGACCGGGACGGTCACGATCGGGACGCGCAGCACCAGCGTGGGCACCGTGCTCACGAACGCCCAGGGTCAGACGCTGTACTGGTTCGTGAACGACACGCCGGCCAAGTCAAGCTGCACAGGCTCGTGCGCCACGTACTGGCCGCCGGTCATCGGCAAGCCAGCCGCCGCGGCCGGCGCGTCCCTGCCGCACGGTTTCGGCACGATCACGAGATCTGGCGGCGCTGTGCAGGCGACCTACGACGGCCATCCCCTGTACACCTACATGGGCGACGGCTCGCCGGGCCAGGTCACCGGCAACGGCGTCAACGCCTCCGGCGGCCTGTGGTGGGCGATGACCCCGACCGGCGCCAAGCCCAGCAAGGCCGCGGCGGGCAGCGCGCCCTCCGGCTCGAGCTCTAGCGGCTCGGGCGGCTGGTAGCCGGAGGACGGGTAACCGGGGGACTGGCAACCGGGGGACTGGCAGTCGGCCGTCTCGCCGCCGGGGCGGAGAGAGCTTCCCGACATCGCGTCGGGAAGCTCTCCTTGCTCATCGGGGTAGTTAGCACCCATGACGGAGCCATCGAAGACCAGGACCGCGCCCGACGCTGGCGCCGCAGTCCGCCCGCGCGGCGGGCTGGCGATCATCTTCACGGCTCTCATGCTGGCCATCCTGCTGGCCGCCCTGGACCAGACGATCGTGTCGACCGCCCTCCCGACAATCGTCGGCGACCTCGGCGGTTTGAGCCACCTGTCCTGGGTCGTCACGGCGTACATCCTGGCCACGACCGCGTCGACGCCCCTGTGGGGCAAGCTAGGCGACCAGTTCGGCCGCAAGAGGCTCTTCCAGGCCTCGATCGTCATCTTCCTGATCGGCTCCGTCCTCTGTGGCCAGGCCCACAGCATGATCGAGCTGATCGCGTTCCGTGCCCTGCAGGGCCTCGGCGGTGGCGGCCTCATCGTGCTGGCGCAGGCAATCATCGGCGACATCGTGCCCGCCCGCGATCGCGGCAAATACCAGGGTGTGTTCGGCGCGGTGTTCGGGGTGGCCAGCGTGGCCGGACCGCTGCTTGGCGGATTCTTCGTGGACAACCTGAGCTGGCGCTGGGTCTTCTACATCAACGTTCCGATCGGCCTGATTGCCCTGGCCGTCATCGGCGTCGCCTTGCCGCAGACGCCCAAGGGCCAACATCACAAGATCGACTACCTTGGTGCCCTCCTGCTCGCCGGCGCCGCGACCTGCATCGTGCTCCTGACGTCCTGGGGCGGCACGGAGTACCGCTGGGGTTCGCCGGTCATTGTCGGCCTCGGCGCGCTGGCCGTGGTCCTGGGCGTCGGCTGGTGGCTGTCGGCGCGCCGGGCCGCCGAGCCGGTGCTGCCGCTACGGCTGTTCAAGAATCAGGTCTTCTCCGTCTGCGCCGGAATCGCCTTCGCGGCAGGCTTCGCGATGTTCGGGGCGCTGGCATTCCTGCCGCTGTTCCTTCAGGTAGTCAGGGGTGTCTCGCCGACAATCTCCGGCGTGTACCTGCTTCCCATGGTGCTCGGCCTGCTGATCACCTCGGTCGGCAGCGGCCAGCTCATCTCCCGGTACGGCCGCTACAAGGTCTTCCCGGTCATCGGCACGGCGCTGCTGGTCGTCGCGCTGCTCCTGCTCTCGCGTCTATCGGAGCACACGCCGTCGTTGGTGATGAACGCTTACTTCTTCATCCTGGGCCTCAGCCTCGGCCTGATACTCCAGGTGCTGGTGATCGCCGTGCAGAACTCCGCCGACTACGCAGACCTCGGCGCAGCGACGTCCGGGAACACGTTCTTCCGGTCCATCGGCGGCGCGTTCGGCGTGGCCATCTGCGGGTCGGTCTTCTCCAACCGGCTCGCTGTCGAGCTCAGCGGCGCGCTGGCTCACGCCCGGCTGCCGGCCGGCTTCCATGTCGCGACTGCGCAGGCCAACCCGGCGCTGCTCAAGCGGCTGCCCCCGGCAGTCAGGACCGACGTGCTGCACGCGTATGCGCAGTCGATCGACCGGATCTTCCTGTTCGCCGTGCCGGTCGCCGCGGTTGCCTTTGTCCTGTCCTGGTTCCTCAAGGAGGTGCCGCTGCGCAAGACCGCGGGCGCGGCGGATCTCGGCGAGGGCCTCGGCGCCGCCTCGGCCCAGCGGACCTCAGTGGAGGAGATCGAGCGCGCCCTGCTGCAGCTGGCCGACGGCGATATGCGCAGGAAGGGTTACGAGCGGATAGCGGCGCTGGCCGGGCTGGACTTGCCGGCCGGCTGCTGCTGGGTGCTGGCGCGACTGGCCAAGCACGGGACCGTGGCCGGAGTGGAGCTGGCGAGAGAAGCCGGAGTAACCGTCGAGCAAGGCCGCCCGCATGTGGACAGGCTCGTCAAGGCCGGCATGGTGCGGCGCGACGACGGCATGCTCGTGCTGACGCCGGCGGGTTCGGCGGCGGCCGACCGGATCTTCGCCGCGCGCCGGGAAGGTCTCGAGCGCCTGCTCGCGGACTGGTCGCCCGAGCAGCACGCCGATCTCGCGCAGATGCTCGACCGGCTCTCGCGGGCCCTGATGGGCGAGGACGCCGACCGGCGCCTCATCAGAACGTGACCGGCGTCTCGTCAGGACATGGCCGGCGCCGCGGCATCAGCACCAGGGGGCCTGGCGCCGGGCGACCGGTCAGACCGAGGCCGGCGGGGCGATGACGGTCAGCGCGCCCGGCAGCACCCGGATCCGTAGCGGCGTGCCTGCGGGCAGCGGCGCGGCGAACGGCAGCGTCTCGCCGTCCGCGGCGACCGGCAGCGGCCGGTCGGCCGTCAGCGTCAGGTCCGTATCCCGCTCGAGGCTGACCTCGGCGAGCGAGACGTGCGAACCATCCTTGATCTTCGACAGCGCGCGCACGAACGCGAGCTTGGGTCCATGCCGCATCAGCACCAGATCCAGGATGCCGTCGTCGACGCGCGCCGGCGGCGCGACCATCATGCCTGCGCCGAAGTACCGCGAGTTGGCCACGACGACCGCGTAACCGGCGAACTCATGCCGCGCGACGTCGCCAGTGATCGAGAACCGGGCCGGCTGCCAGCCAGCCACCGCACGAAGCGCCGCCACCGGGTACACCATGGGCCCCCTGAGCCAGCGGGTGCGGTTGGCGATCTCGCCGGCCACCGACGGCACGCCGATATAGACACTGCCGGCGACGACGACCTCGGGTTTATCCGGCACGCTCACCCCGATGAGGTCGATGCGGCGGATCGGACGGGCTGCCAGCAGGGCGGCAGCCGCGGCCGGGTCGAACGGGATCCCGAGAACGCGGGCCAGGTCGTTGCCGCGCCCGGCCGGGATGATGCCGTAGGCGCAGCCGAGCCGCGCGGCAACTCCCGCCAGGGCGCCCGCCATGCCGTCACCGCCGACCGCGACGATCACGCCGCCGGCGTCGGCGGCCTGCGTCGCGAGTTCGGTGGCATGCCGCAGGCTGGCCGACTCGCGCACTTCGTAGTCGATCCCGGCCGCGGCCAGGGCAGCGGTGGCGGCGGGAACCAGGCGGAGCGAGCGACCGCGCCCGGCCGCCGGGTTCACGATCAGGGACAAGCTCTGCATCTGGCCTCCGTCGCCGCCTGCGGCGCGCGGGCCCCGCTGCTGTTCAGGACAGGGTACCGGCGGGCCGCCCGACCGCAACCAGCATCGCGGCGAGCCGTCGGCCCGGACCGGGCAGGCCGCGGGGCCGCCGCAGGATGGCCTTCGGGCGTACGATCAGGGCCATGCCAGCGCAGCGGCGACCGGCGGGCACCGAGCCGCAGTTCCTCCAGGTGCAGACGACCACCGACTCGCGGGCCGAGGCGGTGGAGCTAGCGCACGCCGCCGTCGAGGGACGGCTGGCCGCGTGCGCACAGGTCGCCGGACCGATCGCCAGCACCTACTGGTGGGAAGATGGCCTGGAGAAGGCCGAAGAATGGCTGATCATGCTGAAGCTGCCCGCGGACAGGTTCGATGAGCTGGCCGAGTTCCTGGCCGAGCGGCACAGCTATGACGATCCGGAGATCATCGCCACCCCCATCGTCGCCGGCTCCCAGTCCTACTTGGACTGGCTGGCAGAGGAGACGCGCCCGCAATGACAGACCGGCCCGGACAGCCAGACCCGCAGGACAGCGGGCTGTTCGGGCCTGGCTCGGTCACCTGGCGGGTGCTCAGCGAGCCGGTGATGTGGATCGCCGGGCTACGGGCCATGTACATGCAGGCGCTGCATCCGCGCGTGATGAAGGGCACCTGGCAGAACACCGCGTTCGCCAAGCCGGACGAGGCCTGGGGGCGTTTCACCCGAACCGTTGAGTTCATCCGGATACGCACCTACGGGACGACGGCCGAGGTCGAGCGCCTCGGCGCACGCCTGCGCAAGGTTCATTCCGCGCTCTACGGGGTGGACGGAGACGGTCAGCGATTCCGGCTGGACGAGCCCGAGCTCCTGCTGTGGGTTCACTGCGGCGAGGTCGGCTCCTACGCTGAGATAGCTCGCCGCAGCGGCGTGCGCATCGCTTCGGCGGAGCTTGATGCCTTCATCGACGAGCAGCGGCGCTCCGCGGCCGTGGTGGGCCTCGACCCGGCGACGGTGCCTGCCAGCATGGCCGAGCTGGCCGCGTACTACGAGCGGATGCGGCCCCGCCTGAGCGCCTGCCCCGAGGCCAGGCACGCCCTGCGGCTCTCGTTCACGCCCAAGCTGCCGCCCGCGCTCCTGCCGCTCCGGCTGCTGGTCCCGCCGCTGAATGTGCTGGCCTACGCGAGCCTGCCGCGATGGGCCCGCCGGATGTACGGCACGCCCGCTATCGGCCTGACCGATCCTGCCGTCACGCTGGCCCTGCGAGCCGCTTACGAGTCAACGAGCCGGATCCCGCCGCAGGTCTTCATGCTGGCGGGAGCGGCGCAAGCGCGGGCATCGCGGCCCGCCGCTTAGCCCTGGCGCCGGGATGCGAGCCCGCAGGGGGTTACCCGGCTGGCTCGGCCGGGGAGCCTAGCCATGTGACCGATCTACTGCCGCACCTGCCGCGCCTGCGGCGCGTCCTCCGTGATGACCTGGACCGAGGCCAGCGTGCCGCGCTGGCTAGCTGGCTGGCTTTCACGGCCACCTTCGCCGCTGTCCGCGGCATCACCTACAGCATCCGGGCGGGCAAGGGCCCGTTCGGCAATGTCAGTGCGGGCGGTGAGCACCTGCATCACTACATGTGGGGCATCGGAATGCTGGCCGGAGTCGGCGCCATAGCCGTCCACGGCGAGGAGAGACAGCGCTCGCACCCGGCGGTCGCGATGAGCTACGGCAGCGGCCTGGCGCTGATCGTCGACGAGTTCGCCCTGCTCCTGGATCTCAAGGACGTCTACTGGGCCAAGCAGGGGCGGCTCTCGGTCGACATCGCGGTCGGTGGCATCGCCATTGCCGGATCGTATTTTGCTGCCCAGCCCGTGGTGCGCGCGCTGAGCGTCAGCGAAGGCAAGGACGCGCCGGTCCGCTCGGCGGCGGAGGCCGCCGGCCTGCGAAGTGTCTGATTTATGGCAAGCACCCATCTGGCGGCACGTTCCACATCCTGATGACTGGCTCGTCGTGCTCGAAGCCGAGGAGGCTGAGCGTGCCGGTGTCCAGCCGGAAGAACCGCCCGGCCGCTGGCTCAAGCCCCAGCCAGCGCGCGGCCAGCACGCGCAGCAGATGCCCATGAGCGACGAAGGCCACGTCGCCGCGGTCTAGGAGCGGGCTGGCCAGCTCGAGCACAGCGTCGGCGCGGGCGCCGACCTGCGCCTCGGTCTCGCCCGGGTGATCGGCGTCACCGGGGATGACGCCGTCGCGCCAGAGGTACCAGCCCGGCTGCTGCCCCCTGATCTGCGCGCTCGTCAGTCCCTCATAGCCGCCGTAGTCCCATTCCTGGAGGTCAAGCAGGGGCTGCGGGCTCGGCAGTCCGGCGAGCCTGGCGGTGTCGGCGGCTCGGCTCGCCGGGCTGGTGAACGTCGCGACGATGGGCCGGCCGGCCACGGCCGACCCGAGCCGGGCGGCGGCCGCTCGTCCATCCTCCGTCAGCGGCACATCGGTCCGCCCGGTGTGCTGGCCGGAGCGGCTCCACTCGGTTTCGCCGTGCCTGATCAAGATCAGCTCGCCCATGCGCAGCATCATGTCACCGCGCCACCGGCCGGCCGCGACCCCATTCCCCAGACCGGGAACGGGGTCCGCTCGCACGCCGTCGTCCGGTAACCGCGCCGGGTACCCGCGTCAGCAGCCAGGCCCGCTTAGCTGAACGTGACCCGGGAGCCAGCTCAGAGAACAATCACTCACCGGGTAAAAGATCTGCCGGAACGGGTCGATACCGGCTCACTCATTGCAGTCGCCGGGTTACAGTTGCCGCAATTGGCTGACCGGCGCTCCCTGCCCTGGGCGCGGGAGCGGCTGATCTTCCCCCGGTGTCAGCTATCCAGCCAGAGAGCGACCATGCGCCTGCTCCCTAGCCCCGTGCGCCCTGCCAGCGGTTTGTCCGGTCGCGGCCGGCGGCCCGTCGTCGAGCGTCTCGCATGCTGGAGTGCCCGGCACCGCAAGACCGCAGTCGGGCTCTGGCTGGCGTTCATGGCCGCCGCGTTCATCGCTGGCCAGTTCGCGACCGGCCCTAGCGTGCAGCAGTATGACCCTGGCCAGGCAGGCCGCGGCGAGCAGGTGCTGACCGGCCTTGGCGTTGTCAGCCCGCCGACCGAGAGCGTGCTGATCCAGGCCCGGACGGGCGAGCGGCACCTGGCCGCTGCGGCGGCGGCCGAGGTGAAGAAGGTCACGCTCGAGGTCGAGGCCGCGCTGGCGGCACGACCGCAGGCGGCAGCGAACATCCACGCGCCGTTCGCCCCCGGCAGCCGCGGGCTGACGGCGCGAAACGGACTCGCGGCGCTGATCACCTTCAACGTCGCCGGGCCGAACGCGCTGGCCGACAGCACGGTGCTGACCGACCTCGCCGTGGTGCACCAGATCCAGGCACGGCATCCGACCCTCCTGGTCCGGGAGGCAGGCCAAGCCAGCACCGACCGGGTGGCCAGCGCGCTGCTCGGCAACGACTTCCGCAAGTCCGAATGGTCGTCCATCCCGCTGACGCTGATCCTGCTCATTGCCGTGTTCGGCGCGCTGATCGCCGCCGGGATCCCGGTGGTCCTGGCGGGGACTGCGGTCGTCACGGCCGTCTCCCTGCTCGGGATCGCCGGGCGCTGGTTCCCCGTCGGCTCCGGCACGTCCGAGCTCGTGCTGGTGATCGGCATGGCGGTCGGCGTCGACTACTCGCTGTTCTACCTGCGGCGGGAACGCGAGGAACGGATGAACGGCCACGACGATCAGGCCGCCGTCGGGATCGCGGCCGCCACCTCGGGGCGGGCCATCCTGGTGTCCGGCCTGACCGTGATGGTGTCGCTGGCAGGTCTGTTCCTGACCGGGATCGACATCTTCACCGGGATCGCCTTCGGCACGATCATGGTGGTCGGCGTCGCCGTCCTCGGCTCGTTGTTCTTCTTGCCGGCCTTGCTGTCCTGGCTCGGCCCGTGGGCTGACCGGCTCCAGTTGCCCTACCTGGGACGCCGGCTGACCCATCCGCAGCCGTCCCGCATGTGGGCGGGCCTCGCCAGGCGAGTCGTCCGCAAGCCGCTGCTGTACGGGGGGGTCGCCGCGGTGGCGCTGCTGGCGCTGAGCGCGCCCGCGCTCGGCATGCGACTCGGGAACCCGTCGGTCGACCTGCCGAGCAACCTCGGCGTCGTGCACGTGCTGGCCGACATCGAGCATGACTTCCCCGGCAAGCCCGCGCCCGCCGACGTCGTGGTCAGCGGCTCCAACCTGCAGAGCCCGGCCATGCAGCGCCAGCTCGCGGCGCTGCAGGCGCGGGCCGCGGCAGGCGGCGCGATCCACGGGCCAGTCAGAGCCAGCGAGGTAGCTGGCGGCAAGGCGCTTGTCATCGAGGTGCCGCTGGCGGGCAACGGCTCAGGGAAGGTCTCGAACGACTCGCTGCTCACGCTGGAGAACCAGATCCTGCCCGCGACGATCGGGAAGGTGCCCGGCGCGACGTTCGCGGTCACTGGCGACATCGCGTCCAACTACGACCTGCGGTCCACGCTGCACTCGCGGACGCCTATCGTTTTTGGGACCGTGGCACTGCTGGCCTTCATCCTGCTGCTGCTCGCGTTCCGGAGCGTCACGATCCCGCTGGTCTCGATCGGGCTGAACTTCCTGTCCGTCGGCGGCGCATACGGCCTGGTGACGCTTATCTTCCAGGACGGGCATCTGCAGTCAGTCCTCGGCTTCACCTCTTTCGGCGCGCTGATCCCGTGGGTGCCGCTCTTCACCTTCGTCATGCTGTTCGGGCTGAGCATGGACTACCACGTATTCATCCTCAGCCGGATCAGGGAGCTGTGGTCTGGCGGCGCGAGCGCGGCCGACGCGATCGTTGACGGCGTGGGGAAGAGCGCGGGCGTGGTAACGAGCGCCGCGTTGATCATGGTCGCGGTGTTCTCGATCTTCGCCACGCTGGACATGATCGACGTGAAGATGCTCGGCGTCGGTCTCGCGGCCGCCGTATTGATCGATGCGACGCTGGTGCGCGGCGTGGTGCTGCCGGCAGCGCTCGCGATACTCGGCGAGCGTGCCTGGTACATGCCTGCGTGGCTGCAGTGGCTGCCGGGCCGGAACCTAGTCTGCGAGGGGGCGCACGTGCCATTGCCGGTCGCCGCCGACCGGGCGCCCCGCACGGGCAGGACCGAGCGCGCCGGGAGGCCAGTGCCCGCCGACGCCTAGGCGTCCTACGGCAGGGTCAGGATCTCCGCGCCGTCGGCGGTGACGACGAGCGTGTGCTCGAACTGGGCCGTGCGCTGGCGATCGGCGGTCAGCACGGTCCAGCCGTCCGGCCAGATGTCGTACTCGATCGTGCCGAGCGTGAGCATCGGCTCGATGGTGAATGTCATGCCTGGCTCCATGATCACGCCTACGGACGGGTCGTCGAAGTGCGGGACGACGAGGCCGGAGTGGAACGTGGCGCCGATGCCGTGGCCGGTGAAATCCCGGACGACGCCGTAGCCGAACCGGCGCGCGTAGGACTCGATCACGCGCCCGATCGCGTTGAGCGGCCGGCCCGGCGCTACCGCCCGGACGCCCCGCATCATCGCTTCGCGCGTGCGCTCGACTAGCAGGCGTGACTCCTGGTCGACGTCGCCGGCCAGGAACGTCGCGTTGGTGTCGCCGTGCACGCCGCCGATGAAGGCGGTGATGTCGATGTTGACGATGTCCCCGTCGGCGATCACCGTGTCGTCCGGGATGCCATGGCAGATCACCTCGTTCAGCGAGGTGCACAGCGACTTGGGGAAGCCTCGGTAGCCCAGCGTGCTCGGATAGGCGCCGTGGTCGAGGAGGAACTCGTGGCCGACCCGGTCCAGCTCGTCGGTGCTGACGCCCGGCGCCACGTGCCTGCCGACCTCGGCAAGGGCCCTCGCGGCGATCCGCCCCGCTACCCGCATGCGCTCGATCGTGTCCGCGTCCTTGATGTCGGGTTCGCCGAGGCGCGGCCCGCGGCGGCCGACGTACTCGGGGCGGTCGATGTGTGCGGGAACGTCGCGCGGAGGGGAAACCCGGCCGGGCTGGAGGGTAGCAGCCATGATCTGTAATTCTAGTAGCCATGGACGACGACAAGAGCTGGTGGTTCTGCCTCAAGCATCACGTCGTGGAGCAGGGACCTGGCTGTCCCGGCAAGGACCGGCTCGGCCCGTACCCGACTCGCGACGCTGCCGAGCACGCGCTGGAGACAGTGCAGAAGCGCAATGAGGAGTGGGATGCGCAGGACAGGTGGCCTGGCGAGGGTGGCGCCACCTAAGTGCTGCTCAGTCCGCTGCTGGGCGGGCTCGGAATGGTCTTGTAGGGTGAGGCGAGCGGATCAAGCGCGACAAGGGGGCGCAGATTGACCGTGGGCAGCTCAGGTAACGACCTTCCGCCTGCCGCGCAGGCGCGGATGGCCGAGATCCGAGGCAGCGGCACCTGGAGTTCCGCGCTGACTGCTGACGAGTTCACCGCGATCAAGAGCACGGGGTTCGAGCCGGTAGGGCAGGTGCTCGGCGCCGCCGTCTACAACGTCGGCTACACCGGCGGTTACAGCTGCCCCGCCTACGGCTCCGGCTACGGCATGGGGCGCCTCGGTGCCTACGGCGGCGCGCCCTATAACAGCGTGACGGCGACCTCCGGGAGCGGCACGCTCGGGTCCTATGCGCCCCTGGTGCGCACGATGTACGAGGCCAGGCGGCAGGCGATCGGCCGGATGACCGAGGAGTGCCAGGCGCTCGGCGGCCACGGAGTCGTCGGCGTCCGCCTCACGATCGGTGGCTTCCCGGCCGGCGGCCTCGAGTTCAAGGCGATCGGCACGGCCATCCGGGCGCCGGGCGTTCGCAAACTGCGCACGCCCTTTACCTCCGACTTGTCCGGCCAGGACTTCGCCAAGCTCATCATGGCGGGCTGGGTGCCGGCCGGGCTGGTACTCGGCATCGCCATCGGGGCCCGGCACGACGACTGGATCACGGTCAACCAGACCCGCTGGGGTGCCGGCAACACCGAGGTGGCCGGCTACACCGACCTGGTCAACGCCGCCCGCCACGATGCCCGGCATCAGCTGGAGCGGGACGTCGCCCGGCACGGCGCCGACGGCGTGGTGCTCCAGGAGATGGTCATCAGGGTCGGCGAGCACGAGTGCCCGGTCCAGGAAGGGCGCCGCGATCACGTGCTCGAGGCGACGATCGTCGGCACCGCTATCGCCCGCTTCGCCCGGCGGCGCGACGAGGTGCCGCCGCCGCTAGCGATCATGTCGCTGGACCCGCAGCGACGCCAGGCCGCGCGCGTGCGGCTCGGCCCGTGAGACGGTAAGACTCAATCTGAGGGAGCGCCATGAGTGACCAGCAGGGCACCGATCTTGAGGTGCAGGGAGTACCGCAGGACGCGATGCGCCGGCTGGCCGAGCTGCGGCCGGGGCAGCCGGGCTCGATCTTTACCTCCGACCTGTCGGTCAACGAGTTCCTGCTGGTCCGCGAGGTCGGCTTCCGGCCGGTCGGCCTGGTGCTCGGGACCTCGATCTACCACGTCGGGCTGCAGTTCGGTAAGTGGGGCCAGAGCCAGGAGCTCGACGTGCTGTCCACCGCCATGTACCACGCACGAGAGCTGGCCATGACCCGGATGGAGGCCGAGGCGCAGGCGCTCGGCGCCGACGGGATCGTAGGCGTCCGGCTGGACGTCGAGATGAAGGAGTTCGGCGCCGACATCGCGGAGTTCATCGCGGTGGGCACTGCGGTCGTGGCCGAGCCTGGAGCAGGTGGTGGTGGCGTCACCAACTGGCGTAACAACAAGGGCATGCCCTTCACATCAGACTTGTCCGGCCAGGATTTCTGGACGCTGATCCGGGCGGGCTACGCGCCGCTCGGCATGGTCATGGGCTCGTGCGTCTATCACATCGCCCATCAGCGGCTCGGCAGCAAGATGGGCAACATCGGCCGCAACGTCGAGCTCGAGCAGTTCACCCAGGCGCTCTACGACGCGCGCGAGCTCGCCATGAGCCGGATGCAGGCCGAGGCGGAGCAGCTTGCGGCCGAGGGCATCGTCGGCGTGCAGCTGCGGCAGCACAGCCACACGTGGGGCTCGCATACGACGGAGTTCTTCGCGATCGGCACCGCGGTGCGGCCGCTGCGGGACGACCACATCATCCAGACGCCGACGATGGTCCTCAGCCTCGACGCCTAACGCCGATGCCGACAGCGGGACCGCCTGGCCGCGACGGGCCGGCCGAGGAACTGCCGGCGGCCGCGGCGACGCGGCTGGCGGAGATGCGCGACGCGCGCACCTGGGGCTCGTCCCTGGCGGTCAACGAGTTCGCCGCGATCTCACGAGTCGGCTTCCAGCCCGCCGGGCAGGTGCTCGGCGCCGCGGTCTACAACATCGGCGACGCGGGCGATGAGGAGTGCCCGTACGGGCGTGCCGTTTACCGTGGCGAGGGCACTCCGGCCTACCGCCCGCCGGGCAGCGGGATCCGCCTGTCCAGCGGCTCGGTCGCTCCGACGGGCGCGGCCGCGATCGGCGCGGCGCGGCCGCTGGTCTCGGTCTTGTACCAGGCACGCCGCGCGGCCATCGGCCGGATGACGGCCGAGTGCGCGGCGCTCGGCGGCCTCGGGGTCATCGGCGTGACGCTATACGGTCGGCCCCTTCGGCGACGACGAGGACATCCTGGAATTCCGGGCCTTCGGCACGGCAGTCCGCGCACCAGGCGTGGTGAGCCGGGCAAAGCCGTTCGCCTCCGATCTATCCGGTCAGGACTTCACCAAGCTCGTTGCGCACGGCTGGGTGCCGGTCGGGCTCGCGCTCGGCGTCGCCGTCGGCTACCGGCACGATGACTGGCTGACTAAAGGTCAAACCCGATGGACAGCAGGGAACGTGGAGGTTGACGGTTACTCCTATCTCGTCCGGCAGATGCGCACCGACGCGAGAAACGAGCTGGAGCTCGATCTGGTCCGGATGGGCGCAGAAGGTGTCGTGGTCCGCGAGATGAACACTAAGATCACCGAGCGCCGCTGCCCGGTCGTGCCGTTCAGCAAGGACCACGTCGTGCAGGCCACCATCGTGGGCACCGCGATCGCGCAGTTCGCTCGCATAGCTGCGCCGCCTATCTACGGGATCCGCAAGCTCGACGGCAGGCGGCCCGAGCCGCCGCCGCCGAGGCCGTCGGTCAGCCTCGGCGGCGAAGCCGAGAACGGCGAGGACAAGATCCCGGGGCCGGGTCAGGAAGGGCCGGGTCAGCAGGGGTCCGGCAGCGACCAGGGCGGACCGACCTAGCCGACCGGTGTACCGCTGACCGTGTCAAGGAGCCTGGCCAGACGTGCGCGCAGCCGCTGGTGCGCACCCCCGGGCGGCCCGGAACCGTCCGGCGGATCCGTGGTACCCCAGCGGCCGGGCGCGCCACCGCCGATCACGGCCGAGCTCACCAGATGCTGCGCCGCGTCGAAGGAAACCGGCGCGGTGGCGGGGCTGATCGGGAGCCACTCGTGCGCGAGTCCTTCCAGCTCCGGGTCATCCCGATCGAGCGCGAAAACCGTGGCGCCGGCGCGCCGTACGTCGTGGACGCGCTCGAGCAGCTCGGCCGGGGCCAGCTGCTCGCTGACCACCAGCAGCGTCTCCCCGCGCGTCGCGGCGCGGAGGCGCTCGAGGCCAACGGACAGATGCGGGGGAGCATCGGGCTCCGGTGCCCACCGGACCAGCGTGGGCGCGAGCTCGGGTATCCCTGCGTACTTGCTCTCGTCATCCAGATGGGCAGTCATATGCCACGGCTCGTCGTCAGCGGTGCCGAAGATCAGCAGTCCGTTCGGCGTCCGGGCGCTGCGTCGCAGGGCCCGGGCGAACGCCGAGGTCCGGTCCAGCCATCCGGTCGGGGCAAGCAGCGCCCGCACGACGGCGACCTGGTCATTGTTCACAGCCTCCATGGTGCCTCATGCACCCGCCGCCCTGGCGCCGAACGGAATGCCAGCGACGCTTGTTCTGCGCGGATCTGGCAGGATCAAGCGCATGACGGCTGACGCCACTGGCCCTGCGCAGGCGGCCAGGCCATCGGATTTGTCCGGTCTGGTCATCGGGATCCTTGGCGGGACCGGCGACCAGGGGCGCGGGCTGGCGCGCCGCCTGTCGATGGCCGGGCACCGGGTCATCATCGGCTCGCGGGACGCGAGCCGGGCGAAGTCCGCGGCCGCCGACCTCGGCGGCGGCCCGCTGCTCGACGGCGGGCTCAACCACGAGGCCGCCGCTGAGGCCGACATCGTGATCGCGGCCGTGCCCTGGGAGGGCCACGCGGACGTGCTCAGCGAGCTCGCCGGTCCGCTGGCCGGCAAGGTGGTCATCGACTGCGTCAACCCGCTGGGGTTCGACTCCCGTGGCGCGTACTCCATCGGCGTGCCGGAGGGGAGCGCCGCCGAGCAGGCTGCTTCGGTGCTGCCCGGCAGCACCGTGGTCGGCGCGTTCCACCACGTGTCCGCGCAGCTCCTGCTCGACGCCGAGGTGGACAGCATGGACCTGGACGTCCTGGTGCTGGGTGACGACCGCGCCGCGACCGACCTGGTCATCGCGCTCGCCGGAGAGATCCCTGGCATGCGCGGCGTATACGCGGGCAGGCTGCGCAACTGCGGCCAGGTCGAGGCGTTTACGGCCAACCTGGTGTCCATTAACCGCCGGTACAAGGCACACGCCGGGATCCGCGTCACCGACGTCTGACAAGCCGTATGTAAAGTCACTCATTGTGATGGATCGAGCACGGATGGGTGACTCCCTGGCCAGCCAGGACCCGGATCGCTCAGCCGTCAGGCTGCCATCGCGCCGCCCTAGCCCGCTTCTGGCCGTGCTCAAGCGCGCGGCAATCGCGGCGGCGCTGCTCGTGCTCGCGACCCTGATCGTGTACCTCGGCCGCGACGGCTACAAGGACTACGCCCGGCCGGGCCAGCCGCTGAACTTCCTCGGCGCCGCCTACTACTCGGCGGTCACGCTGTCGACGACCGGCTACGGCGACATCGTTCCCGTCAGCTCGTCGGCCCGGCTGGTCAACACCGTGGTCATTACCCCGATCCGAGTCATCTTCCTGATCGTCTTGATCGGCACCACGCTGGAAGTGCTGACCGAGCGGACCAGGGCAAGCTGGCGGATCGCCCGATGGAGATCAAAGATGGCTGGTCATACGGTCGTGGTGGGATACGGCACGAAGGGGCGCAGTGCGCTGAAGACCCTGCGCGAGGCAGGCGTCCCGGCGACCTCGCTGGTCGTGGTGGACTGCGTGCCGCATGTCATTGCCGAGAGCAACAGAGCCGGGCTGGCCGGCGTGACCGGGGACGCCACCCGGCGCGCGGTGCTCACCGGCGCGCAGGTCGAGACGGCAGACCGGATGATCATCGCCGTCAACAGGGACGATACGGCCGTGCTCATCGCGCTGACCGCGCGGCAGCTGAGCCCCGGCCTGACGATCATCGCCGCGGTCCGCGAGTCCGAGAACGAGCCACTGGTGCGTCAGAGCGGGGCCGACCACGTCGTGCTGTCGTCCGACGCGGCCGGCCGTCTCCTCGGGCTGTCCACCATCGACCCGCGCGCCTCGCTCGTCATGAACGAGCTACTCGACCGGAGCCGTGGCCTGGACCTGACCGAGCGGCTCGCGGCTCCGGCCGAGCTGGGCCGCCCGGTCAGGGACGCGTGCGCCGAGGCGATCGCGCTGCTGCGCGCCGGCCGGCTGCTGTCGCTGGACGATCCCGGCGCCAACGCCCTCGAGGATGGTGACCGGCTGGTCCTGTTCTCGGGTGCGCAGCTGTCGCGGCGTCAGCGGTAGGAGTACTCAGGCGTCGGGAAGCTGCCGCCGACGACGTCGGCGGCAAATGCCGTGGCAGCGTCGCGGAGCACGCCGGCGATGTCGGCATAGCGCTTGACGAACTTGGCCGTGCGCGGCGAGAGCCCGGCCATGTCCTGCCAGACGAGCACCTGGGCATCGCAGTGCGGGCCGGCGCCGATCCCGATGGTGGGGACGTCGAGGCTGGCGGTGACGCGCTCGGCAAGCTCAGCCGGCACGCATTCGAGGACGACCGCGAAGGCCCCGGCCGACTGGAGCGCCTTGGCGTCGTGGAGCAGCCGTTCGCCGTCCTCGCCGCGGCCCTGGACCTTGTAGCCGCCGAAGGCGTTGACCGACTGCGGGGTCAGGCCCAGGTGGGCCATGACGGGGATGCCGGCCGCTACCAGCTCTTCGACCTGGCGGACCACGCGGTAGCCGCCCTCGAGCTTGACGGCCTGGGCGCCGGTCTCCTTCAGGAACCGGGTCCCCGCTTCCAGCGCGGCGGCGGGGGAGGCCTGATAGGAGCCGAAGGGCAGGTCGGCGACGATGAGGGCGCGGCTGGTGCCGCGGACAACGGCTGAGGTCAGCGGGATGAGCTCGTCCACCGTGACCGGAATAGTGGAATCGTGGCCATAGACGACCATTGCGGCTGAGTCGCCCACGAGCAGGACCGGGATGCCGGCCGCGTCGAACACCGACGCCGTGAGGGCGTCGTATGCGGTGAGCATCGGCCACTTCTCGCCACGGGCCTTGGCCGCCGCGATGTCCCTGATAGTGAGGCGCCGGGCGGCCTGACCGCCGTACAGCGGCTCTGGCGTCCCGGCTCCGGTGGCTGGCGTGTCGGGCGCAAGCAGGCGGCCCTGGTCAGCAGTCATTGCATCCTCCGCGTCTCGTTGCGCCCTTGTGGCGTCCCCGGACCATCTGATGATTGCACGACCTGCCGCCCGCTGACCAGGGGTTGTCTCCGGGTCAGCAACAGCCCAGATTGCCGCTGGCGGCTCGCAGCAATGCACCCATTTGCAATACGATGATGTCTCGTATCGTTTCTTGCGCGCTAGCAGCCAGAACGCTGACGGCCCGGCGCGTGCTTCCCGAAGGCAGGCATGGACAGCACCGCAGTTTACCGGCGCCGGTGGATCGTTCTCGGCGTCCTGATCATCAGCCTGACCGCGATCGTGCTGGACAACACGGTCCTGAATATTGCCCTCAAGACGATCGCGGAACCCAGGACCGGGCTCGGCGCTAGCCAGAGCCAGCTGGAGTGGGCGATCAACTCCTACACGCTGGTCTTCGCCGGGCTGCTCTTCACCTTCGGCGTGGTGGGCGACCGCATCGGCCGGCGCCGGATGCTGATCATCGGCATGGCCTTGTTCGGACTGTCCTCGCTGCTGTCGTCATACGCCCAGACGCCCGATCAGCTCATCTGGGCCAGGGCCGCGATGGGCCTCGGCGGCGCGGCGGTGATGCCGCAGACGCTGTCCATCATCACGAACGTGTTCGAGCCGAAGGAACGGCCGCGCGCCATCGGGATCTGGGCTTCTGCGGTCGGCGTGGCCATCGCGGTCGGCCCGATCGCCGGCGGCCTGCTGCTCGACCACTTCTGGTGGGGCTCGGTCTTCCTCATCAACGTGCCGCTGACCGCTGTCGGCATCGCAGCGATCATCGCGCTGGTGCCCGAGTCCAGGAGCCCGAGCCCGGGCCGGGTGGACTTCACCGGCGTGCTGCTGTCGATCGCGGGGCTAGTGCTGGTGGTCTACGGGATCATCCAGGGCGGCGACACCGGTTCGTGGCTGCGCCTGGACGTACTCGGACCGGTCGCGGCGGGCCTCGCGGCGCTGGTTGCGTTTGTCTGGTTCGAGGCCAGGACCGATCACCCGTCGCTGGACGTCCGGCTCTTCCGCGATCCGCGGCTGTCATCGTCCGCGGCGGCCATCTCGCTAGTCTTCTTCGCGATGGGCGGGGTGTACTTCTTCATCAGCTTCTACACCCAGAACGTGCGCGGCTACAGTCCCCTGCACGCCGGCCTGCTGACGATCCCGCTGGCGGTCGGCCAGCTCCTGTTCGCCACGCGCACCGCGCGGCTCGTGCGCAGATTCGGCGCCAAGGCCATCTGCACCACCGGCCTGGCGGTCATGTCGTGCGCGCTGGCCGGGTACCACTTCCTCGGCACGACCACGCCGCCATGGGTGCTTCTGCTGACCTTCCTGATCCAGGGCTGCGGCATGGGCCTGGTCATGCCGGCCGCGACCGAGGGCGTCATGTCGGTCGTGCCCCGTGAGCGGGGCGGCGCTGGCTCGGCGATCACCAATACCTCGCGGCAGGTGGCGGTCGCGCTCGGTGTCGCGGTGCTCGGATCGGTGCTTGCGCAGGCATACCGGGTGCGGCTCCAGCCGTACCTGACCGTCTTGCCGGCCAGCGCACGGCACAGTGCGACGTTGTCGATCGCGCAGACTCAGGTGCTCGCCGCGCATCTCGGCGCTGCGGGCCAGCGGTTGCTGGCGGCGGCGAGCTCGTCATTCGTGGTGGCCATGCACCTGACTGCGCTGATCTCCGTGCTGATCGCCGCCGCGGGCGCCGTGACTGTCGCGATCTGGATGCCGGGCCGGGTGACCGCAGCGGGCGATGCCGGCGCGGTGGTGCCTGCGGGCGACGCGATCGCCAGCGCGGGGGCCCTCGATGCCTAGCCGCCAGGGCACGCGCCATTCGCCTGCACACGCAGCGCCCGCGCACGCAGCGCCGGCGCCAACCGTACCGCCCGCCGAGGCCGCCGACCGGCCGCGGGTGGAGCCGCGGCGGCCCGGCCGGCCGCGCAGTGAGCAGGCGGACCAGGCCATCCTGGCGGCCGCGCTCGACGTGTTCGCCGAGTGCGGTCCGGATGCGCTGTGCATCGAGCAGGTCGCGGCGAGGGCCGGGGTCGGCAAGGCGACGATCTACCGCCGCTGGCCGGGCAAGGAAGAGATGCTGGTCGACGCGCTCGGCGGTCTCGGCACGCACCTGCCGGTGCCGCAGGGCAGGTCGGTCCGGGCGGATCTAGTCGCGCTGCTGGAAGCGATCCGCCGGGAGGCCGCCGACCCGCGGCGGGCCCGGCTGTTCGCGCTGCTCCAGGGCGAGGGCCTGCGCTATCCGCGGCTGCTGGCCAAGTACCTGGAGACGGTAGTCCAGCCGCGCCGGGATGTGGTGACGTCGGTACTGCGGCGTGGCGTGGCGACCGGCGAGCTGCGCGAAAACACCGATATCGACGCGGCCACGGTCCTGCTGAACGGGGCTGTCCTCGCGAGCATGTACGGGCCGGAGCCGACCGACACGCGGTACGCCAAGCGAGTGGTGGAGGAGCTGCTGCGCGGCCTCGCCGCCCGCTGACCGCTACGCTCGCGTCATGCTGCTAACGAAGTTCGGCCATTCCTGCGTCCGGCTGGAGAAGGACGACTCCCGGCTCGTCATCGACCCCGGTATCTGGGCGGGCCCGGACGTCCTGGCTGGCGCGAGCGCCATCCTCATCACTCATGAGCACGTCGATCATCTCGACGACGAGGCGGTCCGCGCCGCCCTAACCGCTGACCAGGGACTCCAGCTGTGGGCCAGCGAGATCGTCGCGGGCCAGCTCGCCGAGTTCGGCGACCGGATCCGTGCCGTGCATCATGGCGACGCGTTCACCGCCGCCGGCTTCGAGGTGCACGTGTACGGTTCGGAGCACGCGCCGCTGGACAAGGCCATCCCGATCGTGCCGAACACCGGCTTTGCCGTGGACGGCGAGATCTTCCATCCGGGCGACTCGTTCACCGTGCCCGAAGACAAGATCCCGACGCTGCTGGTCCCGGTGAGCGCGCCGTGGCTGAAGTTCAGCGACGTCGCTGAGTACATCCGGACGGTCGCACCCGAGCGCGGGTACTGGATTCACGACGCGCTGCTCAACAGCAAGGGTGCGAGCCTGACGACGAACCTGCTGAACCTGGCGCCGACTGCGTCCGGGCCGGCCACATTCCTGGTCCCCGGCACGACCATCGAGCTGTAGCGGGGCGCCAAATGTCCATCGCGGCAGCCACAGCGGCCGGTCGTCGTACAGTGGCCGCTGGCGACGCCGTGGTCTAGCGTTGCTGGCATGGACGATGCGTCGTTGCGCGTGTCGGATGCCGACCGCGATCACGCGGTCGCTGCACTTCGCGAGCACCTTGTTGCTGGCCGCCTGACCCTCGAGGAATTTTGCGCACGGGTGGAAGCGGCCCTGCAGGCCACCGTGGGCGGGGAACTGGCCCTAGTCCAGCAGGACCTCCCCGCGACCACACCCGAGGCCGGCCTGGCTCGCCGCAAGCCGACCCGCCTGACGACCGCCCTGTTCGGTCACGTCGTGCGCCGCGGGCGGCTACGGCTGCGCCGATGGACATTTGGCGCCACGGCCTGCGGCGACCTGGACCTCGACTTGCGGGAGGCGATCATCGACCAGCAGCGCACGACCCTGAGCCTCGCGGTTGCCTGCGGGAACGTCGATGTGTACGTGCCCGAGGGCGTGAACGTGGACGTCAGCGGTGTCACGCTCTTCGGTCACCTGCGGGAGCGGGGCCAGGACGTCGCGGCCGGCGAGGCGCCGACGATTCACGTGCGCGTCGTCGGCTGCCTGGCGACTGTCGACGTCTGGCGGGTGCCGCTCGATGCGCAGGGCAGCTACCAGGACATCATCCGCCAGACCAGGGAGCGCGAGCGGCAGCTACCGGCCTGACGGGCGCGCGCAGGACCCGGTGAGATACGCAGCGCCCGTCCAGCCGATCGCCCCCGCCAAGGACTATGAGCCGGGTCCGCTGGCGGGCTGGATGTTCTGGTTGATATGGAAGATGTTGTCCGGGTCGTAGCGCTCCTTGACCTGCGCGAGCCGGTCGTAGTTGCCGCGGTAGGACGCCTTGACGCGGTCGTCGCCTTCGTCCATGAGGAAGTTGACGTACGCTCCGCCCGCCGACGTCGGATGCAGCTCCTGCCAGTAGTCCTTCGCCCAGCGGGTGATCAGCCCGGCATTGGCGGGGTCAGGGTCGACGCCGACGATCACGCCGGCCCAGCCGCCGTCCCGGTAGGCAAAGGCTGTGGCGTCCTCAGCGACCCGGCTGGCGGCGCCGTCTATGGGGTACATGTGCATGGTGGAGTGGCCGGTCGGCGGGTGGGCGCCGAACTTGCGGTGCACCTCGATCGCCGCGTCGGAGATCTCGTTGAAGAAATCCGCCCGCCAGTACCATTGCAGCCCGGCCGGGTAGAGGCCGTCGAAGGCGCTCTGCAGCACGTTGAAGGGCATCTCCTGCACGCCGACGAGCAGCGGCGTGCCATAGGTTCTGATCGGGTCGAGCACATCATCCGCTCGTTCGTGGGAGCCGGTGTAGCACCACACGATGGCGCACGATTCGCGACCCCAGAGCGCCTCGGGGAACGGCGGTGCGGGCGGGATGGTGATCAGGCCGATCCAGCCGCTCAGTTCTTCCGGCAGCGCCGGATGCAGTTCCCGGTACCAGCGCATAACGTCGGCGGTGTCGGCGATGTCGTACAGGATCGGCCCGGCGATGACCGTGCCGCCGTCGCCGATGTCGTGGCACCGGAACGTGAAGGACGTGACGACGCCGAAGTTCCCGCCGCCGCCGCGTAGTGCCCAGAACAGGTCGCTGTGGGCGTCTTCGCTAGCGGTCACGAACGTTCCGTCGGCGAGCACGACGTCGGCCGCGATCAGGTTGTCGACAGTCAGCCCGAAGCGCCGGGCCAGATAGCCGATGCCGCCGCCGAGCGTCAGGCCGGCTACGCCGGTCGACGCCAGGAAGCCAGACGGCGTGGCCATTCCGAATGCGACGGTCGCGTGGTCGACGTCACCCCAGGTGCATCCCGCATCGGCGCGGACGGTGTGCTTCCCGGGGTCGACCGTAGTGCTGCGCTGCAGCGACATGTCAATGACTAGGGCGTCATCCCACACTCCAAGACCGCCGGCGTTGTGGCCGCCGCCGCGAACCGCGACCTCGATATCATGCTCTGTTGCGAAACGCACGCATGTTATAACGTCGGCCGCGTCCCGGCAGTAAGCGATGGCGCCGGGGCGCTTGTCGATCATGGCGTTGTATACGGCGCGTGCGTTGTCATAGCGCGGATCTGCCGGGGTGACCAGGTCACCGCGCAGGCTGGCGGCGAGTTGTTCATAGTCGGCGGCTGCTCTGGTCGATGTTGCAGTCACGGTTGATCTCCTCACGTGCGTGATCTACTACGGGTGTGATCGACGCTAGGGCCGCAGGCGTTCGCAGAGCGTTCGCCGGGCGCGCCCTTGCGTCAGGAGACCGGGAGAACGCTCCGGGCCGCGGAAGGAACGCCGCGCGCAGCAAGGTCCTGCTCGCAGCGGCGGAGGAGCGCGCCGCTGCCGTGGGTGGATGCCATCAGGGCGGCGGCGCCAAGGCGGGATATCGCGGTCTGCTCGTCGTCGTGGGCGGCACGCATCCGCATGACCTCGGGTAGCCACCACAGGTCATCATGAGCCTGCCCGGCGACGATCGCGCCGTCCAGGGTCGCCCGGGCGGCGTCTGGCCGCCCGTCGCGGGTCAGGAGATCGGCCAGGAGGGACAGCCAGTACGGCATGCGCGCGAACGAGCCAGCTGACTTGAGGTTGCTGATGCCACGCCTGGCCGCGCTGATGCCAGAGTCGTCCGTCCTGGACCAGCCGTCCAGGATCAGGCCCCACTCGCGGTAGTAGGCGAAACCATAGCGATCGCACAGCTCGCGGAGCTCGCCGACGGTGTCGATGAGGCCGGGTACGTCGCCGCACATCTGATGAGTGATAGCGCCGTAGGCCAGGGCTACTGCGAGGCAATACGGGTGATCGACGACCCGGGCGAGCTTGATGGCGTCGTGACAGGCGGCCAGCGCGCGAACGTCGCTGCCAAGCAGCCAGTGCGCGTGCGCCGACCAGGCTGTGGCCTGCACATCGGCCCGAGTGCCCACGCTGAGCCAGACAGAGCCGCTCGCCAGCCTGACGGCGAGCTCGAGGTGCCGCAGGCCCAACGTCGGCATCCCCAGGCTGACGGCCGAACCGCCGACGGCGAAGTGGGCAGGTCCGCTCAGCTCGGAGTCTGGGTCGACTAGCGCAAGGGCCCGCGTCGCTGTGCGGTAACCATCGGTCGTCCGCCCCTGGACAAACTGGGTGGCCCAGAGCGCGACCATGCCCGTGAGCGTCGAGTCCCGGCGGCCGAGCGACTCAGCGAGTGCGATCGTGCGCTCGAGCGTGTACTGCAGCTCCAGCGAGGAGTAGCCGGACCTGGCATTGAGCGGCGCGGCCATGCCTTCGAGGACTGCGAGCTCCTGCCTGTCTTTGTCCGTCCCCGCGGGCAGACCGCGAACGATCGAGAGTGCCTCCTTGTGCAGCCGGATCGCCTCTGCATGTGCAAACCTGCTCGCCGCTACGTCGGCGGCGCGGCGGTAATAGGTCACCGCGCGCGCCGTCTGCCCGCCCCGGGCGTACTGCTCTGCGAGCTGAGCCGAGACCAGGTCAAAGTCATCGGCGTGCAGCAGTTCGATGGCCTGCGCGATGCGTCGATGCAGCAACCAGCGCTGAGGGGGGCTGACCTGCGCGTAGGCCGTGTCGCGCAACAGGTCATGGGAAAAATCGTAGCCATCCCGAAACACGTGCATGATCCGGCGACGCCACAGTTCGTCGACAGCGGCAACGACGACCCCGGCTTCGAGGTCGCTTGCCTCGGTCAGCAGGTCGAGCGTGAAGTTGCTACCCACGGCGGCAGCGAGGCCGGCGATCTCCCTGGCCTCTGAGGTTGCCTGATCAAGCCTGTTGCGCAGCACTGCGGTGAGACCGCCGGCCGGCAGCGAAGTGCTGCCGCGGTCCGCCGCGGCGCGTACCGCCTCGATGACAAACAGCGGGAATCCGCCGGTCGTCGCCTGCAGCAGGCTCGCGTCGGATTCTGGCAGCGCCCGCCCGCCGGCTGCCTCGGCGAGCCGCGCTGTGTCGGGTGCCTCGAGCGGGCTGAGCGACAGCTCCGTGAGCAGTCCCGTGGTCCGCATCCCGACAATCCAGTCCGCGAGCTCCGCGTCCTCGATGAGGCTGTCGTTGCGGATCGTGCCGACGATCAGGACCGGAGCCTCCTCGGCCAGGGCGAGGCAGAAGGTAATGAACGCCAGGGTCTCCTGGTCACACCACTGCATATTGTCCAGGACCAGCATGACCGGCCGGCCAACGGCCATCAGCGCCCGTGCGAGCCCTTCAAAGAACCGGAGGCGCTGCCAGGCGTCTGCCATTGACCGCGAGCCTGGCCCCGCGATCGCTGCGATCGCCCCGGCCTGCGGTCGATGGCGGCAGCAGCCTGCCGACTTCCGCGCGCCACGCCGGGTCGAGGGTTGCCGTCGCGGACTGGACAGCAGGGTTGCGTATCCAGTCTGCGACTGGCGCCAGCGCGAGGCGGCCCGACTTCCCGAAGCACTGAGTACCGGCCACTACGGCGCCCTGCTGTCGCGCGAACGCGGCGAGCTCGGCCACCAGGCGAGTCTTGCCGACGCCCGCCCCGCCGCTGACCAAAGCGAGACCGGCGCGGCCAGGCGCGGTGCTGCGGTATAGGTCCTGCAGCACGCCGAGATCCGCCGACCGCCCGACGAGCTTGGTCGTCGCGAACCCTGACCGCCCCGTGGCGGGCTCGACCGGCGTTGTACTGGCACCCGCAGGATCGGCCTGGGCCATGATGCGCTGAAAGGTCTGCTGGGTCGCCGGGTCCGGGCTGACGCCGAGCTCGCGCTCCAGGATCGAGGCGCAATGGTGATATGTACTGACCGCTCCGGCCCGGTCGCCAAGGTCGGCCTGCAGCTGCATGAGCGTGCGATAGCCGGTCTCCTCGAGCGGCGCCAGCTGGAGCCTGCGCCGGGCTGCATCCACCGCTCCGGTCAGGTCTCCTGTACGCCTTCGCGTCGCACAGACCAGATCACACAGGCCGACGCACTGGCGTTCAAGCTCTGACCTGGCTTCAAGCAGCCAGTCGTCGTAGACACCCGGCAGCAGGTCACCCTGGTACTCGCCGATGGCGATGCTCGCGTGCGCGAGGACCCCGTAGTTATCGCCAGCGGCTTCGGCCGCCAGGGCCGCCGTTCGCTCCACGTCGAACGTGCGTATGTCGACCCGGCAGGTAGTTGTGTCTTGCCAGTACAGGTCTCTGGATGTCACGACAAGGGATGGTTCATCGCCCAGGGCCTGGCGCAGGTGGTGGAGCTCCCGGCGCAGGTTTGTCAGTGCCTGCGCGTCCGTGGAATCGGGCCAGAACTGCCCGGCGATGCGTTGTCGAGGCTGGGGCGCACCGGCGTGCGCGGCCAGGAAGGCCAGCAGCGCAATTGTGCGCGACGAGCGCGTCCGCACGCTGCCCGTCGCATCGTCGATGATCGCCTGCTCGCCCAGCAGAGACACGTGCAGCATGTCGACGCGGCCTCCTGAGCTCCCAGACTAGACCCTGCCGCCCGTCGGCGGGGTTTCCATCCGGGCCGGCCAGGACTAGCCGGGCTCACCGCTGATGCGGGACGAGCACCACGGGACCCATGGCGTGCTGGACAAATTGGCTGCTCACCGAGCCCACGAGCAGCCGCGCAAAGCCGCCGACGCCGCGTGCGCCCACGACTACCATGTCTGCTTCGCGCGAGGCCTCGACAAGCTGCTCGACAACAAAGCCGATGACGGCGCGGACGCTGACCTTGGCTGGCGCGGCATCACCGAGCCGGCTGGCGACCAGCTGCGTCATCTGCTCGGCGGCCCGGCGCTCTTGCTCGAGCGCCGCCTCGTCTGCCGGTCCGGCTACCGGCACGTGCCCCCAGTAGCTCTTCGGAACCTCGTGCACTGTGAGGACGGTCAGCGGTGCATCCAGCGCGGCTGCATGTCGCATAGCCCACTCAAGTGCCTGTTCGGAGTTGGGTGAGCCATCAATGCCCACCACGATTCCCGCCATCGCCTGCTCCTTGCATCGGCAGCACAGAGCTGTATTCCCCGCAGTACCAGTCCCAAATCCGGCCGGCTCGTCGCGGACAAGGCAGGGCAATCCATGGCAAGTATCCAGATAGAGTCTTGCCGGTGATCTCGGTAGTCGAGTACGACGCAGCCTGGCCGTTGCGCTTCGAGCAGCTGCGGCAGGAGTACGCGGCGGCGATGGCGGCCGCCGGGGTGCCCGTGGTGACCATCGAGCATGTCGGCAGCACCTCGGTGCCGGGCCTGGCGGCCAAGCCGATCATCGACTGCGACATCGTGGTGGCCGGGCAAGACGTGACCGCGGCGTCGCAGGCCCTGACCGGTCTTGGGTTCAGGCCGCTGGGCGAGCTCGGCATCCCGCTGAGGTGGGCATTCAAGGAGCCCGAGCGCCTGGCCGGGACGAACACCTATGTAGTCGTTGCCGGTGCGCTGTCGCTGCGCAATCACCTCGCGGTCCGTGACATCCTCCGGGCGCGCGCAGACCTGCGAGACAGGTACGCCGAAGTCAAGAGGCAGGTCGGCGCCGTAGCGGCGAACATCGACGAGTACGGCCGCGGCAAGAACGCCATGATTCAGGAGATTCTGGCAGCCGCCGGGCTTACCGCAGCGGAGCGAGCGTCCATCGACGCCAACCAGGTGCCCTCGCACGACGAGCTTCCTCGGTAGCTCGGCTGGGCCCGCCCGCGCGTAGCGGCTCGAGTTATGGACCGACAACCTCCTCAACGATCGACTCAACTGCGTCAAAGGGCGCACGCAGGGCACCCTCGACGTGGTGCCGCTCGGCCAGGAACTCCGGTGCGTTGTAACTCACGGCGACCGATCCCTTCCCGTCCTCCCAGACCAGCACCTTGAGCGGGAGATCCAGACCCGCCAGCGGCGTCGCGAGCATAACCGCTGCGCCAACAGTCGGTTTCCCAAACATGACGAGTTTCGAATCGGGCATCTGCACACCAACTCGTTCGGCTGTGCCGCTGTGATCAATGACCCTGAACAGCGTGAAGCCTCGATCCGCGATCACACCCGTCAGTCGGTCGACGGTCTGTGCGACGGACTTTCTGCTGCGCTTGGTGACGATCCCGGCCAAAGATTGCGGGTTGTCCAGCATGAGGACTCCTATTACCTAGGCCTACGCCTTGTGTACTACCCGACTCAAGGACACGCGCACGTCGGGCGGCTTCCATCAGGTCGTCGGGGAGGCCGCGACGCCGGATCCCACCGGGGGCCGTGGACTAGTCTCACTGCGAACGACCGAGGGGGAAGCTACATGAGCCAGTCGCCGCCGCAGGCCTGCCCATCGGGTCAGCCTGCCTGGGTGGAACCCGAGCTAGCCACGCTGACCAGGGACAGGTTCAGCGATCCGGCGTGGCTCTATGAGCGCAAGTTCGACGGGGAGCGCTGCCTGGCCTACCGGGCCGGCGATGAGCTGCGGCTCATGACGCGTAACCAGAAACAGGTGAACGGCACCTATCCCGAGCTCGTCGCGGCGCTCGCGGCCCAGGCCAGCACCGACTTCATCGTGGACGGCGAGGTGGTCGCCTTCGATGGCAACGCCACCAGCTTCAGCAAGCTGCAGCAACGCCTCGGGGTCCGCAGCCCTGGCGAGGACCTGCTCGCGGCCGTGCCGGTCGTCTACTACCTCTTCGACGTGCTGTGGGCGGAGGGGCAGGACGTGCGGTCGCTGCCGCTACGAGAGCGCAAGCAGATCCTGCAACGGCTGCTGTCCTTTTCCGGGCCTATCCGGTTCACGACCCACCGCACCCGGGACGGCGAGGCGTACTACGCCCACGCCTGTGCCATCGGCTGGGAGGGTCTGGTCGTCAAGCGCGGCGACGCGACGTACCAGGCCGGCCGGTCGCGCGACTGGCTGAAGTTCAAGTGCCAGGCCGGCCAGGAATTCGTGATCGGGGGCTACACGGACCCCAAGGGCTCGCGCACTGGCTTCGGCGCGCTGCTACTGGGCTACTACGACCGCGACGGGAGGCTGGCGTATGCCGGGAAGGTCGGCACGGGCTTTGACGACGCCACGCTGACCAGCCTTGGCCGGACCCTGGCCAGCCTGGAGCGGCCCAAGCCCGCGTTCGACCGCGGCACGCTGCCCAGAACTGGAGTGCACTGGGTCGAGCCGCGGCTGGTCGGCGAGGTCGTGTTCAGCGAGTGGACCACGGCCGGACAGCTGCGCCATCCTCGGTTCGAGGGCCTGCGCCGGGACAAGGACCCGGCCAGCGTCGTCCGGGAGACCGCGTGAGGCTGGCGCTGCTACCGTGCCGGTCATGGGAATCCGCCTAAATGACGCGACGCTCAAGCTAGTCGACGGCAGGAATTACGCGGTCGTGGGCACGGTGAATCCCGACGGCAGCCCGCATACCTCGGTGGTGTGGATCAGCCGCGACAATGGCGACCTGATCTTCACGACGCTCGAAGGCCGCGTGAAGCACCGCAACATGCTGCGCGACCCGCGCGTCAGCATCTCCGTGATCGACTCCGCCGATCCGGAGAACTACATCGAGTTGCGGGGCCGGGCGTCGATCACTCCAGATGTCGGCCGGCGTGTCGATACTCAGCTCTCCTGGAAGTACGACGGCAGGGACCCGGCGCAGGACCGGCCCGGCGCGGTCCGCGTCGTCGTGCGCGTGGTGGTCGAGAAGGCTGCGGGGCACGCGGCGTGATGCGCGGATCAGGGCTCGCGGCCCGTGTCGTCGCGGTCGGCTCCGCCATGGCGATCGGCTGCGTAGCCGCCGTCGGACTGGCCTCCGGGCCTGCTGCGGGTGCCGCAGCGGCGAAGGACGTGCACAAGGGCGTTGCCGTCTGGAGCTTCAGGGGCGTCAGCCGGGCGCTGTCGAAATCGGGTGCCTCCTGGTACTACACCTGGGCGACTAGCCACCCTGGCATCAAGACCCCGCGCGGCACGAGCTTCGTGCCGATGATCTGGGGCGCCGGCGACGTGACCGCGGCGAATCTCGCCAAGGTCAAGCACGAGGGGCATTACCTGCTTGGTTTCAACGAGCCAGACAACAGCGGGCAGGCAAACATGAGCGTCTCGCAGGCGCTCAGCCTGTGGCCGCAGCTGATGGCCACGGGGATGACGCTGGGCAGTCCCGCGGTCGCGACCGGCGCGGCTACGCCAGGCGGCTGGCTTGACCAGTTCATGGCGGGGGCGAAGAGCCACGGCTACCGGGTCAACTTCATCACGGTGCACTGGTACGGCGGGGACTTCGCGACCGCCTCCGCCGTGAGCGAGCTGAAGTCCTACATCCAGGCCATCCACGCGCGCTATCACAAGCCGATCTGGCTCACCGAGTTCGCGCTGATCAGGTTCGGCCCCACCAGCTTCCCGTCGCCGCGGCAGCAGGCGGCCTTCCTTACCGCCGCGACGACGATGCTTCAGCACCTCAGCTACGTGCAGCGCTACGCCTGGTTCGCGCTGCCCGCCTCGGCCGGAGACGGCAGCGCTGGCCTTTTCCGCAGCGGTGCGGTGGCTACCAGGACAGGCCGGGCGTTCGAGGCGGTCCACTAGCGGGCTGGTCGCGTAGAGTAAGCCACCTATGACTCGGAGTAATCTCAGCCGCTGCTGGCCGAAGGCGGCGGCCTTACTTGCCCAGAACCGCAGCGCCGGGATCGTCACCCGCGCCACCGGTCCTGCGTGACCTGGCGGCCACCAGCGACGAGAGGCGGGCGGCCGGCAAGGCGGCCCGCAAGCGCGCGCCACGCGGCGGCCTCGGCGCGTGGAACGAGAAGAGTCGCGAGCACGATCCGCTCGAGACGATCCTGGCCCAGAACGAGATCCGGGTTCCCGAGCTAGTCCCCGTCCGGCATTACCGCATGGCGGCCTCGCCGTGGAACTACTACCGCGGCGCCGCGGCCGTCATGGCCGCAGACCTTGCCTCGCAATCGAACAGCGGCGTGACCGTGCAGCTCTGCGGCGACGCCCACGTGCTGAACTTCGGGCTGTGGGCGACTCCGGAGCGGAATCTGTCCTTCGACCTGCGTGACTTCGACGAGACGCTGCCGGGCCCTTTCGAATGGGACGTCAAGCGCTTCGCCGCAAGCCTGCTGGTGGCAGCCAGAGCGAACCGGATCAAGTCAGCGACTGCTGCCGCTGCGGTCACCGCCGGGGTTGAGGCCTACCGGGCGCGCATGCGCCAGAGCATGACAATGCCCGAGCTCGACATCTGGTACGACAGCATGCACGTCGACGGCCTCATCAGCTACTTCGAGCCGGCCGACCGCGGGCGAGTGTCGATCCACATCGAGAAGAAGCGGCAGCGCCGCACTAGCCGCGGTGCGTTCGCGAAGCTGACGACGATGGCCCGCGGCCGCCCGCGGATCACGGAAGAGCCGCCGATCAGGGTCAGGATCGGCGACGAGCAGCAGGCCGACCTGGTCGACCATCTCCTGGCCGACTACCGGCTGACGCTGCAAGAGGACCGACGGCACCTGTTCGACCGGTTCACGGAGGCCGACACGGTCCGGCAGGTCGTCGGCGTGGGCAGTGTCGGCATGCGGGTCTACCTCGTGCTGCTGGAAGGCCGGTCGGGGGCCGACCCGCTCTTCCTCCAGGTCAAGCAGGCGGGGCCGTCGGTGTACGAGGAGCACACGCAGCCGAGCCGCCTCGGTAACCACGGCGAGCGGGTGATCAGCGGCAAGCGGCTGGTCCAGAGCGCAACCGACATCTTCGTCGGCTGGGGCTCGCTGCACGGCCGGGACTATTACGTGCGGCAGTTCCGCGACATGAAGATCATCCCGACGACGGACCTGATCGCCCCCCGGCTTGTGGAGTTCGCGACGGCATGCGGCGAGACCCTGGCCCGTGCGCACGCCCGCACCGGCGATCCGGTGGCGATCAACGGCTATATGGGAACGGGGCCGAACTTCACCGCCGCCATCGCCAAGTTCGCTGCCCTGTACGCCGATCAGAACGACCGCGACCATGCTCAGCTCGTCAGCGCGATCGCAAGTGGCGCCGCGGCGAGCCAGCCAGGCTGAGGAGGCCGGATCACCCGGCGCCGGGGTAGTCAGCAACCTGGCTGGCCGGCGGCGCCACTATCGCGGGCACGGTGTTCCACTCGCTGAAAATCAGCTCGCCTTCCCTGGATGTAGCAACCCCGAGGAGGTAGTGCTGACCGCGCCTGGCAATGAAAGCCTGACTGCCGTTGGGCTCCGTTAGCTTGTAGGCCGCTTACCAGCGAAGTTCGTGAGCGTGACGGCGCTGGTAAGCCGTCCCCCTCACGATGATCAACTTGATGACCTGTGCGGGGGTGCTGATCGTGCCGCTCAGGTCGCCGGAGCGGGACATCGCCAGGTCGACGTGATAGCTCTGGCCCTTGTCCGGCACGACCCCCGACACCTTGATCGCGGCAAGCGACACCAGCAGGACTCTTCTCGCCGTTGGCATTCTCCGCATCCAACCGGGCTCGCTTGCTCTCGAGCATGCTGACCTGGCGAATCCGGAATGAACTCATAGAGAACTAACCGGCTCAGGTGCCCTTCGGGCAGGGATAGAACATCGCGCCGTCGAGGTTGACGTCAAACTTGACCGCCGCGAAGCCATACGACGGCGCGTAGACGGCCCGGCAGAACGCGGCGAATGACCGCCGTCCCGAGCACTTCTGGCCGGGATTACAGACGTAGTTGTCGTCGGAGTACTCGGCCTCGCCTACCCACTTGCCGGTGGGCTGCAGCGCGGTCTTGTCGGTCGTGAAGGCGTCCCAGCCGCACGGCGTGGCCCCGGCCAGGCTCGTGCAGGTGATGCCGTACTGCGAGCTGCCGCGCAGCTGCGTGGCGAGGCACTGCCGGTAGACGTAGCACTCCTCGACAATCGCGCCATCGGCGTAGTGACGGCCCCACCAGCTGAGGTAGGGCGAGTTCTTCCACAGGCCCGTCATGCCGAGCCGGTGAATCTCGTTGAACGCGTAGGCGAGGTAGTTCTGCGCGTCGCCCGGCGTCAGATGGAATCCGGTGGTGGACGGCGGGTCGAAGCTGTCGATGTCGTCCAGCTCGACTGCGTCGAAGCCCTTGCGGGCGCACATCGCGATCCGCTCGTCCAGCATCGGCTTCAGCGCATCGAGCTGGCGGAAGTCCACCCAGCGTTCCTGCGGGTAGCCGTAGTAGATCTTGCCCAGCGTGGCGGCCGGGAAGACGTCACCGGGGCTGCCGTCGGGTCGGTAGTCCTCCCAGGCCAGGTCCAGGTAGCAGATCAGCTTCGGACGGGCCAGGGTGGCGGCCTGCCAGCGCGTGTGGATGCGCGACACCTCGGCCCTGGTGGTCAGGAAGCCGTCGACGTCGTAGATGTCGACGGCGCGCCTGCCGGTGCGCTCCAGCGGCGTGACCCGCCCGATCTGCCAGTCCCAGCGCATGGGCTTGCCGGCCGAGTTCAGGTGCGGCGGGTACCAGCAGGGCTGGTTCTGACGCGACTGGCAGGACATCGGCGCCGGCATCGGCACGACCCGCCAGCCGAACTGGATCACTGTGGTGCCAGCAGCGTCGGTGGTCCGCACGGCGACCTGGTGCCGGCCGACGGGAAGCAGGCCGGTGTAGAAGACCCGGCTCGACGGGAGCTTGCGCCAGGCGCTGTCGTCGACTTGATACAGCAGCACCGGCGTCCCGTCGGCGGCGGCGAAGTGCGGGGGATTCACCTGGAAGAACTCGGCGTCGGAGGCCGTATGGCGCTCGGGCGTCCCGTTCACGAACTCCGTCCGGGGTGGCCTGCCGGACCGATAGGCCGCCACCGATGCCGAGGTGGTGTAGCTGGCTGAGGCACGGACAACGCTGAAGGCGAACGTCGCCGGGTCGGTTTCCACGGTCTCGGTAGCCGTTTCGGTCACCTGGAGCCGCCGACCGGTGTCGGTGTGCCCGACGACATGCCGGCGGGCGGCGAACGGGGTCGCTGTTGAATCAGCGGCCGTCACGCACGTGGCTGCGCAGGACCGCCAGATGTAACTGACCGCGAAACTCAGGAGCTTGTCCGAAGGCGGTAGCGAGCCTGGCTCCCAGTGGATCCCGGTTGCCCTGACCTTGCCGCCATCGCGCAGCCTGCCGGCGATGGCGAGCCGGCCGTGGCTTGTCGGCGCGGGTATCTTGGTGGCCGCTGCCCCGACCGCTGCCCTGGCCGCCGGCTGGGCCGCGGCCGCGTGGGCCGGGGGAGACGCGAGCCACCCCGTTCCCGTCAGGGCGATCGTGGCGGCAGCCGCCGTCACGATGACTGCCGGTCGCGTCACTCGCATGGTGTTCGCTCCTTACCGCAGGCCGGGCGGCATCAGGTCGGAATGCGCGGCCAGGAGCTCATCGCACATGGCGACGGTCTGGCTGGTCGTCAGCGTGGCCGCGGTGTTCGGGTCCAGGAGCGCGGCCTGGTAGACGTGCTCACGGGTGCCGCTGAGCGCGGCCGTGACCGTGAGCTCGACCACGTTGAGGAACGTGCGGTTCAGGGCCGCCAGCTGGACGGGCAGCGCGCCGACGGCGCGCGGCTTGGCGGCGCGGAGCGAGAGGTCGCAGGGCACCTCGACGCAGCAGTCAGGTGGCAAGTTGCTGATGAGCCCGTCATTGCGCACGTTGACGTAGATCTCGCGCTCGGCGCCGGTCTCGACTGAGTGGATGAACTGCGACGCGAGCTCGTCGGTCGGGGTCAGGTCGAGGTCGGCCCCGGTGGCCAGCTGCTGCTGCAGCGAGTCGAGCTCGGCCAGGTTTTCCTCAGACCTGGCCAGGTAATCCCCGATGAAGATCCGGTAGCGCTCGATCTGGTCGTCGTGCCGCATGAACCACGGCACGTACTCGGCCGAATGCTCGCTGGACTCGGTAGGGAAGTAGCCGAACCGCCGGAACAGCTCGACGCGGACGCGGCGCTGCAGGTCGGGCGAGCCGTCGATGACCTCGGCCAGCCGGGGATACAGAGACTTGCCGTCCTGCTCGAAGCGCAGCACGAAGGCCTGGTGGTTGAATCCGGCTGTGGTGAACTGCACCGTCGCCGGATCGGCGCCGACCAGCGCGGCCAGGAAGGCGTGGGTGTCGCGGACCGAGTGGCAGAGGCCGTACACGTTGCCGAACCCGGTGCCGGCGTAGACCGCCCACGGCAGCATCGCCATCGGGTTGGAGTAGTTGAGCAGGACGGCGTCCGGGCAGTGTGCCAGCATGTCGGCGGCGATCCCGGTCACGACCGGGATCGTGCGCAGGCCACGGAAGATCCCGCCGATGCCGAGTGTGTCGCCGATGGTCTGCCGGACGCCATAGCGGGCGGGGATGTCGAAATCGGCCCTTGTCGAGGCGTAGCCGCCGACCTGGATCTCGTTGATCACGTAGTCGGCGCCGGCGAGTATCTCGGCGCGGTCCTGCGATGCCCGGACTGCTGCCCGCGATCCGGTCTGCGCGACGATTTGCCGCGTCAGCGCCGCGGCGAACTCCAGCCGGTCCGCGCTGATGTCGTGCAGCGCCAGCGTCAGGTCCCCGGCCAGCTCCGGGTAGCTGCACAGGTCGGTGACGACGTTGCGGGTGAACTCGACACTGCCTGCTCCGATGAACGCAACCGTGATCACGCCCGACAGTGTTGCATCAGTGAGGGCCGGGATGCATCAGGTTGTCGCATTGAATGTCACTTCGAGCAAGATTGCGCAGGGCAATTCGCAACTGTTGTACGGTGATAGCCCAAGAGAGCCGCATAAGAGGGTTGACACCAGCCCTTAGCGCGGCGCGATGATGTCTGAAACTCCCCTGAATCGCGCAAGACTCGTCGTTGTGAGGTCGGCATGAGAGGTCCAAGGGTCGGCGTCGCGCTGGCATCGGTGCTTGTCTCGGCCAGTCTTGCCGCTTTCGGCTTGACCGGCTGCGGCTCGGGCAATGCGGGCACCGCCGGCGGCGGGCTCCAGATCTGGGAGGGCTACACGGGCGCGGAGGCCACCGCGTTCAAGCACTTGCTAGCCGTGTGGAACAAGGCGCACCCGACCGAGAAGGTCAGCTTCCTCTACGTCAACAACGACGACTCGCTGCCCAAGCTGCTGACGGCGGTCAAGGGCGGCAGCCAGCCCGACATCGCCTACGTCTACGGGTCCTGGGCGCCCAACATCGCCCAGATCCCGCAGGTGGTCAACCTGACCAAGGTCGTACAGCGGCCCGGCGTCAACTGGAGCGACTTCTGGGTCGGCGAGCGCGACGTCGCCACCGTGAAGGGGGAGGTCGTCGGCATCCCGGCCCTGGTCGACAATCTGGCCGTCGTCTATAACAAGACGCTGTTCGCGCAAGCTGGCCTCCAGCCGCCAGGCCCGGACTGGACGTGGAGCCAGTTCACGGCTGATGCGAAGGCGCTCACGAACCCGGCCAAGAAGCAGTTCGGCACCGCCTACGTGACTCCTGGCAGCGAGGACACGGTCTGGCACTGGGAGGCGCTGCTGTGGGAGGCCGGCGGCGCGATCCTGAACGCCAGCAACACCAAGGCCGCGTTTGACTCGCCGGCTGGCCTGACGTCGCTGAACACGCTGCGGACCATGGCGGTGACGGACAAGTCGATGTACCTGGACCCGTCGGACTCCGAGTACGCCAACCTGTTCAACTCCGGCAAGATCGGCATGCTGGTGACCGGACCCTGGGACCTGTCCGGCTTCCCGAACGCGAAGTACGGCGTGCAGATCATGCCGTCGTACCCGGGATCGGCGGGCGGCCATCAGACGATCTCCGGTCCGGACAACTGGGTGATCTTCAACAACGGCGCGGCCAAGGTCGCGGCGGCGGAGAAGTTCCTGCTCTGGATGACGGCGACGCCACAGGCCACGTACTTCTCGCTGGCGACCGGTGACCTCCCGATCCGCGCCTCGGTCGAGAACTCGCCAGGCTTCCTGCAGAAGATGGATAGCGCGCTGCCCGGGGTCGACACCTTCGTGACCAACCTGAACAACGTCAAGCAGGCCAGGCCGCAACTGGCCGCCTATCCGCAGATCTCGACGATCCTCGGCACCATGATCGTCTCGGTGCTGCTCGGCAAGAGCCAGCCGCAGGCAGCCCTCGCCAGCGCCGCGCAGCAGGTCAACCAGGTACTCGCGAGCGGCTCGGGCTGACGTGCTGGCCCGACCACAGCTCGCGCTGCGGGCCCTGCGGCAGCCTGCCACCGGGCGCCGCGCCCGGCCGCGGGCCAGAGAGCAGGCCGCGGCCTGGGCGTTCGTGACACCTGGTGTCGCGATCATCATGCTGTTTGGCGTGGTGCCGATCATCTGGTCGGCCATCATGTCGTTTCAGCACAGCAGTCTGTTCACCGCCGGCACTCCGTTCGCCGGGCTGGCCAACTACCGGCAGATGCTGCATGACCCGGTGGTGGCGCAGGCCCTGCACAACACGGTTGTTTACACCGCGCTCTTTGTGCCCGGCACCATGATCGTCGGCTTGTTCCTGGCAGTCGCCATGAACAGGAAGATCCGCTTCATCTCGGTATACCGGACCGCCGCCTACGCCACCATCGCCATCTCCACCATCAGCGAGGCGCTGGTCTTCATGTGGCTGTTCGACTCGAACTACGGCATCGTCAACTACCTGTTCAGCCTGGTCGGGCTCCAGCAGCAGCCGTTCCTGAACTCAACATCCCAGGCCCTGTTCGTCATCGTGATCATGACCATCTGGGGCTGGACCGGCTTTGCCGTCGTCATCTACCTGGCTGCACTGCAGGGCATACCGCAGGTACTGACCGAGGCCGCGGCTATCGACGGGGCCAGCCCGTGGACGATCTTCCGCCGCATCACCTGGCCGCTGCTCAGCCCGGCATCGCTCTTCCTGCTGGTCTGGCTCACGATTAACGCGCTGCAACTGTTCGACGAGGTCTACCTGAGCACGCAGGGCGGCCCGCTGAACTCGACGACGGTGCTGGTGTATTACCTGTACCAAGTGGCCTTCGGCCAGCAGGGCAGCGGCAACTTCGGCTACGCCTCGGCGATCGCTTACTTCCTGTTCGTCATCATCCTGGCGGTCACTGGCGTGCAGTTCTGGGCCAGCCGACGGTTTGTGCACTACCGGTCATGACGGCGCCAGCGATCACATTGCCGCAGCCGCGCCGCCGCCGGAAGCTGCCCTTCAGCCCCTGGCACCTGGTGCTGATCCCGGCCACCATCGTGCTGATCTTCCCGTTCGCCTGGCTGCTCGTTACCTCGATCGAGACCCCGGCCGAGGCGCTGCACTTCCCGCCGATCCTGATCCCGCACAGGCTGGACTTCGGGAACTACTCGCAGGCGCTGCAGGCGGCGCCGTTCAGCCGGTTCTTCATCAACAGTGCCGTCGTAGCCGTAGTCACGGTGTTCAGCAACCTGGTGCTCTGCGCCCTGGCCGGGTACGCGTTCGCCCGGTACCGGTTCCTCGGCCGGACCGCGCTATTCGTGCTGATCATGAGCACGCTGATGGTGCCGTTCCAGGTGACGATGATCCCGCAGTTCATCATTACCAAATGGCTCGGCGTGCACCTGCTGTCGTCGGTCGGGATCAATCACATTGGCGCGCTCATACTGCCAAACGGGGCGACCGCCTTCGGCGTGTTTTTCCTGCGCCAGTTCTTCCGGACGCTGCCGGTCGAGTACGAAGAGGCGGCCAGGGTGGACGGGGCGAGCCGGCTCAAGGTGCTCTGGCGAATCGTGCTGCCGCTGTCCGGCCCGGCCCTGTCGACGCTGGCCGCCCTCACCTTCGTGGACTCCTGGAACAACTTCCTGTGGCCGCTGATCGCGATCAACCAGACCAACCAGATGACGTTGCCGCTTGGCTTGGCCATGTTCCAGAGCGCGCATACAACTCAGTGGACGCTGCTGATGGCGGGCAACGTGATGAGCCTGATCCCGATGATGATCATCTTCTTCGCGGCGCAGCGGTACTTCATCCGCTCGGTGGCGGCAACGGGCCTCGGGGGGACCTAGCGCACGGTCACAGTTGCGTGCGCAGCACGGTCAGCAGCCGGGCTACCTCGGTGGCGACGGCGTCCCGCCCGGCCGCGCCGTACTTGCGCGGGTCCACAAGCGCCGTATCGGCCGCGAGGCTGGCGCGCACGCCTGCGGTGTAGACCTTGTTGAGCTGCGTGGCGATGTTGATCTTCGTCATGCCCGCGCGCACGGCGGCCGCGAGCATCTCGTCGGGGACGCCGGACGAGCCGTGCAGCACCAGCGGGACCGGCACGGCGCGGTGCAGCTCCGCGATCAGCTCAAGGTCCAGCATTGCGTCGCGGCTGAGCATCGCATGCGAGCTGCCGACGGCGACCGCCAGCGCGTCCACCCCGGTCGCGGCCACGTAGCCCGCCGCCTCGGCTGGCTTGGTCCGGACCCCGGCCGCGTGCACCCCGTCCTTGCCGCCGATCTCGCCCAGCTCGGCCTCGACCCAGATGCCTCGCTCATGGCACCAGGCCGCGACGGCGGCCGTAGCGGCGACGTTGGCGTCGTGCGGCAGGACCGACGCGTCGAACATGACCGAGCCGATCCCGATGTCGGCCGCCTCCTTGACCAGCGACTCGGCGGTCGCGTGGTCGAGATGCACGACGACCGGCACCGCCGCCGACCTGGCGACGGCGAGCGTTGCCAGCCCGATCGCCGCGAGTCCCCCGTGATAAGCCACGCAGTTCTCGCTGATCTGGAGCACGACCGGCGCGCCGGCAGACTCGGCCCCGGTGACGATGCCCTCGGCGTGCTCGATGCCGATCACGTTGAAGGCCCCTATGACCGCGCTGGCCCCGGCGATCTCGGCCATGGCCGCGGCGGTCATTCAGCGACCCCCAGGCCGGGAACGGGCATGCCCGCACGCAGCCGCTCATATTCCTCGCGGTCGAACTCGCCGGCCACCGGCGCCGCCACCGTCGCGGCCCCAAGTGCCGCCGCGTGCCGCAGTCGCTCCGGCCACGCCCAGCCGCGCGCGAGCCCGAGGGCCAGCCCGGCCACGACCGCATCGCCGGCGCCGGTCGGATTCCGCACGGCCACGTCCGGCGACGCGACGTGCCAGCAGTCGTGGCCGGCAAGCGCGAGCAGGCCGTCCGGCCCGAGCGAGACGACGACAGAGCGGGCGCCCGCCGCCAGCAGCTCCCGTGCCGCTGCGGCGACCGCTGTCAGGTCCGCGGCCGCGTCGCCCGCCGGTCCGGGAGTCGGCTCCGCAGCCGGGCTGGCGCGCAGGCTGTGCCCGGCAGCAAGCTCGAGCTCGGCCAGATTCGGCTTGATGATCTCCGGCCCGGCGGCCGCGCCGAGCCGCAGCGCCTCGCCGCCGGCGTCCAGCACCGCAGGGACGCCCGCCTGCCCCGCCGTCGCGATCAGCACGGCATAGCTATCGGCCGCCAGGCCGGGCGGCAGGCTGCCGGTCAGCACGACGACGCTAGCGTCGGCCAGATCGGCGATGTAAGCCGCCTGGAAGGCCGCGAACTCTGCGGCGGAGATCTCCGGTCCAGGCTCGTTGAACACAGCCGTCTGCCCCCGGCCGGCGTCCACGACCGTAAAGCTCCGCCGGGTCTCGCCGCCGACCGGCGTGAACGCCGCCAGCACTCCGCCCGCAGCCGCGCCATCGCGGACTGCGGCACCTGCGGCGCCGCCGGCGAGCCCGGCGACCCGCACCTCGGCGCCCAGCGCGCGCAGCGTGAAGGCGACGTTGAGCCCCTTGCCGCCTGGCCTCGCCGTGACGTGCCGCGGCCTGTTGACGCCCGCCCAGTCGACGCTGCTCAGGTGGTGGGTGACGTCAAGCGCCGGGTTCAGCGAGACGACGAGGATCGGGCTGGTTTTACGGCCAGTAGTCATGCGCTCAGTGCGTCAGGATGACCGAGCGGGTCAGGTTCCGCGGCCGGTCCGGGTCGAACCCGCGCGCCCGCGCCGTCGCGGCCGCCAGCATGTGCACGCGGACCAGCTCGGCCATCGGGTCGTACTCGCTCTCCCAGGCGACCCCGCCCGCGGCTGCGACCTCCGCGACCAGCCCGTCCGGGGCCGTGCCGAGCAGCCAGACCACGCTGCCAGGGCCGGTCACCGCGATCGGGCCGTGCCGGTACTCCATGGCCGGATAAGACTCGGTCCAGCGGGACGCGGCCTCGCGCAGCTTGAGCGCGGCCTCCGCGGCCAGGCCGACCGTCCAGCCGGCGCCGAGGAAGGTGAACTGCTCGGCGTCGGCCAGCACGGCCGGGACGGGCTGCGCCAGGATCTTCTCGGCGTCGGCTGCGGCGCTCTCGATGTCATGGCCGAGCTGCGCCCGGAGCAGCGCGAGCTCGGTCGTGGCGAACCTCGTCTGCACGACAGACGTCTCGTCGGCGAAGTCCAGGACGATCACGTCACTGGCGGCCGCCGCGACCGGGCTGTCCGGTACCGCGGTGATCGCCACCGTGGGCGCTGTGCCGCGCAGGCGCCCGAGCAGATCCACGATCTCCGTCGTCGTGCCGGACCTGGAGAGCACGAGGATGCGGTCATACACGTGCCGGACCGGCATCTCCGAGGCTGCGAACGCGTCTGTGAGGCCCTGACCGGCTGCCTCGCGCGCGGCAGCGTAGGACTGCGCGATGAACCACGATGTCCCGCAGCCTGCCACGGCGACCCGCTCGCCGGCTGCCGGCAGCAGCGCGCGCACCTCGGCCACTAGCCCGGCGGCGCGCCGCCAGAGGTCCGGCTGCGAGGCGAGCTCCACGTCGATACCGCCGGCCTCGGTCACGCCGCCTCCTGTCCTCATGCGTGCTGCACCAGTGTGCGTGCTGCAACAGTGCGCACGGTTTTGATCGATTGTGCTTGATATATACCAGGAACAATCGCCGATGGACAGTAGCATGTCCTCTGGCTGGTTGCCTGGAAGGGGAGGACCCGTGAGCCGGTACCGCCGCTGGAACGACCTGCTTGAGCTGCTCGCCGTCGAGGGCCAGCTCCAGGTCGAGCGCGCAGCCGACCTGCTCGGAGTGTCCGCCGCGACCGTCCGCCGTGACTTCGACGAGCTAGCCCAGCAGCAGATGCTGCGGCGGATCCGGGGCGGCGCGGTCGCCCAGGGAGTCACCTATGACCTGCCCCTGCGATACAAGAGCGAGCGGCATCCGTCGGAGAAGCAGCGGATAGCCGCCGCGGCCGCGCAGCTCGTTCACTCCGGTCAGGTCGCCGGGCTCAATGGGGGCACGACCACGACCGAGGTCGCGAGGGCGCTGGCGACCAGACCTGACCTCGTTCCCGGCCAGGCGGATGCTGCCATCACGGTGGTCACCAATGCGCTCAACATCGCGACGGAACTGGCCGTGCGCCAGCACATCAAGATCGTGGTGACCGGCGGCGTGGCCCGGCCGCAGTCCTATGAGCTGACCGGCCCGCTGGCCATAGGCGTCCTGGAGCAGGTAGCGCTGGATATCGCGATCCTCGGCGTCGACGGGATCGACCCAGTCGCCGGGGCGACGGCGCACCATGAGGGCGAGGCCAGCACCAATCGCCTGCTGGCCAACAGAGCCAAGAGGGTCGTCGTGGCAGCGGATAGCTCCAAGGTCGGCCGGCGCGCGTTCGCGCGGATCTGCGCGGCCGCTGACATCGACGTGCTGGTCACCGACGAGGGCATCGGCAAGGCGGAGACGGCCGCGTTCGCCGACATCGGCGTCGACGTGATCGTCGCCTGACGCCACCACAGCGGACTTTTCATGCCTGCGGTGGGCGCAATACTGGCAAATCGAGACCGCCGATAGCTCGACGGCATGAAACGTCGGCGCGGGCCGACCCGGTCTAGCCGATGCGGGGCTCGCGCCAGCGGCTGGTGATGGGCAGCCGCCGGTCGCGGCCGAAGTTCTTCGCGCTGATCTTCGGCCCCGGCGGATACTGGCGCCGCTTGTACTCGGCCCGGTCGACCAGCTGGATGACACGTTCGACCAGGGCCGGATCGTGCCCCGCCGCGACGAGCTCGGCGGCGCCCATGTCCTTCTGCACGTAGTCATCAAGCAGCTTGTCGAGCACGTGGTAGTCGGGCAGCGAGTCGGTGTCGAGCTGGCCCGGTGCGAGCTCGGCGCTCGGCGGCTTAGTAATGGAGTTCGCCGGGATCGGCGGCGTCTGGCCGCGCTCGGCTGCCTGCTCGTTCCGCCAGCGCGCAAGCTCCCAGACCAGTGTCTTGGGCACGTCCTTGATCGGCGCGAAGCCGCCCACGGAGTCGCCGTAGAGGGTCGAGTAGCCGGTCGCGAGCTCACTCTTGTTGCCGCAGGCGAGGACCAGGTGGCCTTCCTCGTTCGACAGCGCCATCCAGATAGTGCCGCGGATCCGGGCCTGGAGGTTCTCGGCGGCGAGGCCGTGCAGCGCGAGGCTCGATTCGAAGCCGTCCATCATCGACTTGATCGGGATGACGCGGGCGTGGATCCCCTGGCGCCTGGCCAGGTCCTCGGCGTCCGCCACCGAGTGCTCCGATGAGTAGGGGCTCGGGTTCAGCACCACGTTGACCCGGTCGGGACCGAGCGCGTCCGTCGCTATCGTGGCGACCAGCGCCGAGTCGATCCCGCCGGACAGGCCCTGGATGACCGAGCTGAAGCCGTTCTTGCGGACGTAGTCGCGGACGCCGAGCTCGAGTGCGCCGTAGATCTCGGCGAGATCCGACAGCCGCGGCCAGATCATGGCCGCAGCCAGCGGCTCGTCCGGCTGCGGCGCGGTGAGCGGCGCGAGCTCGATCCGCTCGATGGTCATCGTCGTGCCGTCGGCTGCGTTGGCGCGCTGCCGCCCTGCGGGCAGGGCTGGATCGGCGGCGGGCAGCTCCAGGTCGGCGAGGACCAGCGCCTCCTCGAACTGGGGGCCGCGGGCCAGCACCTCGCCGTCGGCGGCGACGATGATCGAGTCGCCATCGAAGACGAGCTCGTCCTGACCGCCGACCATATTTGCGTAGGCGAGCACCGTTCCGGCCTCGCGCGCCCGGCGCTGGCACAGGGCCAGCCGCACGTCGTCCTTGTTGCGCTCGTACGGCGAGGCGTTCGGCACGACGAGCAGGCTCGCCCCGGCCTGCCGGGTCACGGCCACCGGTCCACCGTCCTGCCACAGGTCCTCGCAGATCGCGACCGCGACATCGACCTGCTCGCCGTCGTGCGCGGTCAGCCTGAACACCGGCAGCGTCTCGCCCGGCAGGAAGTAGCGGAACTCATCAAACACGCCGTAGTTCGGCAGGTGATGCTTGGCCGAGGTGATCGCGACCGAGCCACCGTGCAGCACGGCGGCAGCATCGAGCGGGGCGCCAGCCGGCACGCCGACGCGCTGCTGCGCACCCTCGCGCCTATCCAGGTAGCCGATGACGACCGCGACTCCGTCGAGGCCCTCCATCGCGAGGTCGCGGGCGAGCCCGTGCATCGCCGCGATCGACGCGTCCACGAAGGACTTCCGCAGGGCCAGGTCCTCGACCGGGTAGCCGGTCAGCACCATCTCGGGGAAGACCACGATGCGCGCGCCCTGCTCGGCGGCGCGCATGGTCCACTCGATCACCTTGTCGCTGTTGCCAGTCAGGTCGCCGACAGTTGCGTTGACCTGAGCGAGTCCGATCCGAAGCTGAGCCACGCCCTCAGCCTAATCGGCGGCGGCGAGCGCGCCGGTTTGCTCGGCAGACAAACTCACCCCGCGACGCACGAAACCCACTCACCGAGCGAAGGGCCTGAGAGTTAGGCCGATTCATTACGGTTATTTTCGCAAGTCATTAGGAGCGAGCCCTGTTAGCAACCGCCGCCAGTGGGCACGACCCTGACGCCCAATATTTAGGCACGAGAGCTGTATTCCCGGAATGTGAGGAGATTAACTGATGGGACTGGCGGCCCCTCCTGCCGACGCCTGCCGCACTGGCGGTTACAGCACTGTGCCCTCGCCCTTCTCGATGGACGACACGACCTTCCGCATCCTGGGCCACCGGCTGGTGGACACGCTCGCCGCCTATCTGGACCGACTGCCAGCAGGAGCCGGTCTATCGTCCCCTGCCTGCAGAAGTGCGGCGGGAACTGGATGAAATGAGCATTCCCGCCGAGGGAAGAGATCCGGCGGATGTCATCGAGAACTTTCTCCGGCTGGTGCTGCCATATGGCCGCGGCCAGAATCATCCGTGTTTCGCTGCCTTCGTTGATCCGGCCGCAACAAAGCTGAGCATGCTCGCGGCATTTACGGCGGCGGTTACCAACACGAGCGGCGCCGGCGGCAATTACGCGGCTATATACGTGGAGCGGACGGCTATCCGCTGGCTCATGGAACTCATCGGATTCCCGGCGGACGGGAGCGACGGTGTCCTCCTCGGCGGCGGGTCCGACGCGAACCGGCACTGCCTGGAGGTCGCACGGTACTGGGGTGCCCGGGTCAACGGCTGGGACGTGCGCGAGGAGGGCCTCCACGGGCATCCACGGCTCACGATGTATATGTCGGCGGAGGGTCATTCCTGCCTGGAGAAGGCTGCCTTCACGCTCGGGCTGGGCGCCCCGCGCAAGGTAACGGTCGGGACCGACTTCCGCATGGACATGGCCGACCTGCGGGCGGCAGTTGCGGCTGACCGCCGGATTGGCAACCGCCCGTTCCTGGTCGCCGCGAACGCGGGCAGCGTGAAGACCGGCGCCATCGACCCGCTCGACGATCTCGCCGACTTCTGTCATCAGGAAGGCCTCTGGCTGCACGTGGACGGCGCCTATGGCGGCGTCGGCGTACTCGACCCTCGGCTTGCGCACTGGTACTCGGGCCTGGAGCGCGCCGACTCGGTGGCGCTGGACCCGCATAAGTGGCTCGCTGTGGCCATCGGCTGCAGTTGCGCGATCGTGCGCCAGGGCTCGCTGCTGCAGGACACCTACAAGCTCATCCCTTCCTACCTCAGCCTCCCGGCCGGACAGGGATTCGCGGGCGATGTCTGGTACTCCCATCGCAGCGCCGAGCAGACCAGGGATTCCGGCCGGGCGCTCAAGACCTTCTGGAACATCCAGCAGGCCGGCAAGGTCGGCCTGGTGAATCACGTGCGCCGTCACATCGATCTGGCGCGCCACCTGGCGGACGTCATCGACGCCAGTCCTGACCTGGAGCTCCTGGCGTCCGGGCCGCTCACCGCGGTGTGCTTCCGATACGTGCCCGCGGGCACCCGCGACGACCAGCAGCTGGATGTACTGAACCAGGAGATCATGGCGGACCTCCAGACCGAGGGGCGCGCATTCCTGGCCGGGACCGACATTCGGGGCCGCTTCGCGCTGCGGTCGTGCGCTCTCCACTACGAACTCGATGAGGGGCATGTGCAAGCCATCGTCGAAGCCGTCAGGGTCGCAGGGCAGCGCCGCGTCGGAGCAAGCCCGCCGCTGTCGGGCGTGGACGAGATGCCGGGACCCGAGGCTCGCGGCATGCGGATAGATGAGGACGCCAGGTGCGCATCATGAATAGCTTCCCTCCCGCGCTGCCAATGGAGGGCCGAGGGCCTGTGCGCCCTTCCGGGCAGGCGCGACTGGCGCTCGCACTCGCGGCCGGCAAGGCGGCCGGGGCGGCCTCCAAGATCCTCCGTACAGGCGGCGGGACCAGCTTTCCGGGGACCGTTGCCCGCCGGATCGATCCCCGCGTCCTGCAGAAAGTTGCGGCGGCAAGCGATGCCCACACGGTCGTCGTCACCGGGAGCAACGGGAAGACCACGACATGCCGGATGGTCGCCGCGCTGGCACAGGTCGCCGGTGCGAGCCTCACCCAGAACCGGTCAGGCTCCAACCTGTTGCAGGGCGTTATCTCGGCAGCCGTGCTGGCGGCCGACCTCCGGGGCCGGATGGATTCGCAGCTGCTCCTGCTGGAGGTCGACGAGGCGACGGTACGGCCGGTGACCCCGCAGGTCCGGCCGGACACCTTCCTGGTCACGAACATCTTCCGTGACCAGCTGGACCGCTTCGGCGAGCTGTACGCGATGGCGAAGGGGCTGGAGGACGTCATCGGAGCGCTTCCCGCGTCCGCCACGGTCGTACTCAACGGCGACGATCCACTGGTGGCCAGCCTCGCGCCGCAGGCGCGCGCTCGGCGTCTGTACTTCGGCATCCAGGCCGACGGCGCCGGCACTGCGGTGCCCGAGCATGCCGCCGACACCGTCCGCTGCGTCCGCTGCCAGCACGAGCTGACCTACCGAGTCGTGCACCTCTCCCACCTCGGCGATTACCGGTGCCCCGAGTGCGGTAACGCCCGGCCGGTCCTTGACGTCGCGGTGACTGCGGTGCGGGCGTCGGCGGGAGCCGGGTCAGAGATCACCGTCGAGACGCCCGCGGGACGGTTCGAGCTCCAGGTGCCCCTGCCCGGATTGCACAACGTCTACAACGCGGCGGCAGCGCTCGCCTGCGTGATGACGCTGGCACTTCCGCTGCCGCTCGAGCCGCCGGCGCACGGCGCGCGATGGCCGGCCTGCGGCCTGCGTTTGGCCGCCTGGAGGAGATCCGCGCGGGGGACCGGCAGGTGACACTGGCCTTCGTCAAGAACCCGACGTCCTACAACGCCACCATGCGCGAGGTGCTGCAGCGGCCAGGCCGCAAGCACGTGCTGGCTGCGCACAGCAACACCGTGGTCGACGGGGAGGACTTCGCCTGGCTCTGGGACGTGGACCTCGAGCAGCTTATGCCGCAGCTTGCCAGCCTGACCGTCAGCGGGACCAGGGCGGAGGAGGTCGCGCTCCGGTTCAAGTACGCCGGGGCTGACCCTGCGCTCACGCAAGTAATACCTGGTCGCGAAGATGCCCTTCAGACGGCACTGACCAGGATCCCGGCAGGCGAGTCACTGCACATTTTCGCTGGCTACACCCCCATGCGAGAGCTCCGCGGCATCATGCAGCGCCGCGCGTGGGTGCCGCCCTTCTGGGAGGAGTGACCGACATGACACAGGCACCGGTGACGGTCCGCATCTGTTACCTCTACCCGCGGCTGCTGAGCGTGGCTGGTGACAGGGGCAACCTAATGGCTCTCATCCAGCGCTGCGCCTGGCGGGGGATTCGCAGCGAGGTGACCGAGGCCGACGTGGGAGTAGTCCCTGACTTCGCGCAGTCCGACCTGATCTTGCTGCACGGCGGCCAGGACCGGGAGATGACAGCAGCCGCGCAGGACCTCGCGGTGAAGGCCGGGCCGCTCCGGGAGGCGATCGAGAGCGACGCCGTCGTGCTCGCGGTCTGCGCGGGCTATCAGCTCCTTGGCCAGTACTACGCTCCGCCGAACGGACCCCAGATCCAGGGAATCGGCGTGCTCGACGCGATAACACAGGGCGGCCCGACGCGTTTCATCGGCCACGTGGCGGTCGAATGCGATCTGAGCCCTGGCAGCCGGTACCAGCTTGCGGGGTTCGAGAACCACAGCGGGCGCACCTACCTGAGCGGCGGCACCAAACCCCTTGGACGCGTGCTGGCCGGGGCCGGCAACAACGGGGAGGACGGCACGGAGGGCGCGCGTTACCGGGAGGTCTACGCCACCTACCTGCACGGCCCGGTCCTGCCGAAGAACCCGTGGCTTGCCGACCACCTGCTCTCCCGTGCGCTAGCGCATCGCTACCAGGACTTCGGCCCGCTCGCCGCGCTGACGGACCAGGCGGAGGACCGCGCGCATGACGCCGCGCTGCGCCACGCCCTTCGCCCGGGCGGGAGGTGGCACGCGGCCGCGGCTGCCGTGTCCCGGATGGGGCGGCCAGTGCGAGTGCCGCCCATGGCCGACGGGACAGGCAGGGATGCGGCGAAGGACTTGGAGCGCACATCCGGCTGAGCGCCGAGGTCAGGCTGAGCGCCGAGGTCAGGCTGATACCCGAGGCCAGGCTGCGCGATGAGCTCCGCCGGGGCCGGTAACAAGCAGGAAACATAGGCCGGGCAGACTGTGTCGGTGGACAGGCAGGAAGAGTTTGTGCTGCGCACGCTCGAAGAGCGTGATATCCGGTTCGTCCGGTTGTGGTTCACCGACGTGCTCGGGTACCTGAAGTCGGTCGCCGTGGCTCCCGCCGAGCTTGAGGGCGCATTCGCCGAGGGCATCGGCTTCGACGGGTCGGCAGTAGAGGGGTTCGCCCGCGTCTACGAGGCGGACATGCTGGCCAAGCCGGACCCTTCGACATTCCAGCTCATGCCGGTCGGCGATGACTCGGCCGGGACCGGCCGGATGTTCTGCGACATCCTGATGCCGGACGGCACACCGTCGTACGCCGATCCGCGGTACGTGCTCAAGCGCGCCCTCGCCAGGGCGGCTAGCCTCGGCTTCACCTTCTACACGCACCCGGAGATCGAGTTCTTCCTGCTGCGGGAGAAGCCCGAGCCGGGCAGCAGGCCGCGCCCGATTGACACTGGCGGCTACTTCGACCACACCCCGCACGGCATCGCGCACGACTTCCGCCGCGAGGCCATCTCGATGCTGGAAGGCCTTGGCATCTCGGTCGAGTTCAGTCATCACGAGGGGGCTCCCGGCCAGCAGGAGATCGACCTGCGCTACGCCGACGCCCTGACCACAGCCGACAACGTCATGACGTTCCGCCTGGCGATGAAGGAGGTGGCGCTCCAGCAAGGGGTGTTCGCCTCGTTCATGCCCAAGCCTTTCACCGAGCACCCGGGCTCAGGCATGCACACGCACATGTCGCTGTTCGAGGGTGACCGCAACGTCTTCTACGAGCCTGGCGGCGAGTACCAGCTGTCAAAGGTGGGCCGGGCGTTCATCGCCGGGCTGCTCCGGCACGCGGCCGAGATCACCGCTGTCTGCAACCAGTGGGTGAACTCCTACAAGCGCTTGTGGGGCGGCACCGAGCGGATCGCCAGCGCCGGCGGCGAGGCACCCGCCTACATCTGCTGGGGGCACAACAACCGGTCGGCCCTGATCCGGGTGCCGATGTACAAGCCGAACAAAAGCAACGCCACCAGGATCGAGTTCCGCTCGATCGACCCGGCGTGCAATCCCTATCTGGCGTTCGCGGTCATACTCGCAGCCGGGCTGCAGGGCATCGAGAACGACTACGAGCTGCCGCCCGGTGCCGAGGACGACGTCTGGGCGCTGACCTCGACGGAGCGGCACGCGCTCGGCATCGCGCCGCTGCCGCAGAACCTGTCCGAGGCCATCACCGTCATGCAGGGCAGCGAGCTTGTCGCGCAGACGCTGGGGGAGCAGGTCTTCGACTTCTTCCTGCGCAACAAGCGCGAGGAGTGGCAGGAGTACCGGCGGCACGTCAGCGAGTTCGAGCTGGAGCGCTACATCGGAGTGCTCTAACGTTCTTGGGTGAGCATGCCGCGCGGGACGCTCGCCGGGCAGCTGGCGGCCATGGGTTTTGCCGATACTGCGCGCGCTCAGCGGCTACTGGGTGACCTCGGCATCGACGTCGCCGACGTGGCCGACAGGCCGCTTATGCACGCGCTGGCCGGCTCGGCGGATCCAGACCAGGCGCTGGCCGCTCTCGCCCGGATGGCGCCGGATCCGGAGCTGCTGCTGGCCGTGCGCGGCGACGCAGGCCTGCGTGATCGGCTGATCACCGTTCTTGGCGCGAGCGCGGCGCTGGCTGATTACCTGGGCCGGCACCCGGCTGACTGGCGACTGCTGGCTGGAGACACCCCGTTCCCTGATAAAAGCTCTTCGGGTGAACTGAGAGCAGAGCTGCTCGCGGCGGTCGGGGCGAGCGACAGCCAGGGCGGCGGCGGCGGGACCGAGCCGGTCGCTGACCTGTCGCTAGTCGACGGCCGGGGCCCGGCTACCCGGCTGCGGATCGCTTACCGCCGGCGACTGCTCCAGCTCGCGGCCGGGGACCTTACCGGCACCGACTCGCTCGACGACGTCATGGCCGGGCTCGCCGACCTGACGACCGCGGCCCTGGACGCCGCGCTGGCGATCGCCCGCGCCGAGCTGCCGCCCGGCTCGGCGCCGGCCAGGCTCGCCGTCATCGCCATGGGCAAGACCGGAGCGCGGGAGCTGAACTATGCCAGCGACGTGGATGTCATCTTCGTAGCCGCAGGTCCGCGCGAGGCAGCGGGTCGGGGCGAGGCAGCGGGTCGGGGCGAGGCAGCGGGTCCGGTGGAGGCGGCGTCCGCAGGCAGCAGCGACCTGGCTGCGCTACGTACCGCGACCGCGCTGGCCGGCGGGCTGATCCGGGTGTGCTCGCAGAGCACGCCGGAAGGGCCACTCTTCCCTGTCGACCCGAACCTGCGGCCGGAGGGCCGGAACGGGCCGCTCGTGCGCACCGTCGCCAGCCACAAGGCCTACTACGAGCGCTGGGCTAAGACCTGGGAGTTCCAGGCGCTGCTGAAGGCCAGATTCGCGGTCGGCGACGCCGAGCTCGCGGCCGAGTACCTGGCGGCAGTCAGACCGCTGGTGTGGCACGCGGCCCAGCGCGATGACTTCGTCCCCGATGTGCAGGCCATGCGGCGCCGAGTGGTCGCGAGCCTGCCAGCCGATGAGGCCGGCCGGGAGCTGAAGCTCGGGCCAGGCGGACTGCGGGACATCGAGTTCACCGTGCAGCTACTCCAGCTCGTGCACGGCCGCGCGGACGAGTCACTGCGCCAGCCCGGCACGCTGCCTGCCCTGGCATCGCTTGCGTCCGGAGGCTACGTCGGGCGCGCCGACGCGGCCGCGATGGCGTCGGCGTACCGGTTCCTGCGGGGGATCGAGCACCTGCTTCAGCTCCGTCATCTGCGACGCACGCACCTGCTGCCCGAGGACCCCGCGGTCCTGCGCCAGATCGGCCGGGCGCTGCGCCGGATGCGGCTTGATCCTGGCGGCCACCTGGCCGGAGACGCGGTGGCGCCGGGACTGGCCGTGACCGGCGACCCGGCCGCGGCCCTGGCCGCGGAGTGGCGGCTGCACGCGGGCCAGGCCCGGCAACTGCACGAGAAACTGTTCTACCGGCCGCTGCTGGACGCCGTCGCCAGGCTGCCCGGCGAGGTCACGCGGCTCACCCCGGCCGCCGCGCGCGACCGGCTGGAGGCGCTCGGATTCGCCGATCCGGCGGGCGCGCTCCGGCACATCGAGGCACTGACGGCCGGCATGTCGCGCAAGGCCGCCATGCAGCGAACGCTGCTGCCCGTGCTGCTCGGCTGGCTGGCGGACGCCCCGGAACCCGATGCGGGACTTCTTGCGTTCCGGCAGGTGAGCGAGGCGCTAGGCGGGTCGCCGTGGTACCTGCGGCTGCTGCGCGACAACGCTGTCGTGGCGCAGCGCATGGCCCGCCTGCTCGCCTCGAGCCGGTACGCGACCGGCCTACTGCTGCGAGCGCCCGCCGCCGTGGGCATGCTGGGCGATGACTCGCAGCTCGCCGCCCAGCCAGCCGCCGAGCTGCTGGGCGAGGCTAGCTCGGCGACCGGCCGGCACGAGGCCGCTACCGACGCCGCCCAGGCGGTGCTCGCGATCCGCCGGCGCGAGCTCCTGCGGACAGCGGCGGCTGATGTGCTCGGCCTGGCCGGGATCGAGGAGACCGGCGAAGCGCTGACGACGGTCGCGCAGGTGACGATCTCCGCCACCTTGCGCGCTGCGACGTCCCAGGCCGAGCGCGCGACCGGACCGCTCCCGACGAGGCTCGCGGTGATCGCGATGGGCCGGTTCGGCGGGCACGAGATGGGCTACGCCAGCGACGCTGACGTGCTGTTCGTCCACGACCCGGAGCCGGGCGCCAGCGACGAGGCGGCGACCAGGGCCGCGCACGCGGTGGCCGAGAGTCTGCGCGCGCTGCTCAGCCGGCCAGGACCCGATCCCGCGCTGCTCATCGACGCGGGACTGCGCCCGGAGGGACGGCAGGGTCCGCTGGTCCGCACCCTCGCGTCCTATCGGGCCTACTACCGGCGCTGGTCGGTGCCCTGGGAGGCGCAGGCGCTGCTGCGGGCCGAGTTCGCGGCGGGTGATCCGGGCGTCGGCGCCGCTTTCATCGCGATGATCGACGAGATCAGGTACCCCGAGGGCGGCATCGACCAGGCGGCGATCCGGGAGATCCGGCGGATCAAGGCGCGCATCGAGGCCGAGCGGATGCCGCGCGGCGTCGAGCCTGCGCTCCACCTGAAGCTCGGCCCAGGCGGCCTCGCGGACGTCGAGTGGGTCGCCCAGCTGCTCCAGCTGCGGCACGCGCGCGTGGTGCCGGACCTGCGCACAACCCGGACGTCGGCTGCGCTCGCCGCCGCGAGTGCGGCCGGGCTGATCTCGGCCGTCGACGCGGAGACCCTGACGACGGCATGGCTGCTCGCCAGCCGGATCAGGGACGCCGTCATGCTGGTGCGCGGGCGCCCATCCGATACGCTGCCCACCTCGCCGGTCGACCTCGCCGTGGTCGCGAGGGTGCTCGGATATCCGCCCGACGGATCACAGGATCTGGTCCAGGACTGGCGCCGGTCGGCCCGGCAGGCTCGGGCCGTGGTGGAACGACTTTTTTACGGGTAACGGGGCCGGCCTTCGTCGCGGCCGCCCGGAAAGCGGGTGAGCTACGTGTCGGAGGACTCGGCGGCCCTGAACGGGCCAGCCGGATCGGCGCTCCCGCCCCCGGTGACCGAGATCGTTGCCGCGGCATCGGCGGCTCTCGGCCGGCCGGTCAGCGAGCCTGTCGAGCTGCCGGGAGGCGGCGACTGGTCGGTCGTGCTGCGGTGCCGTGACTCGGCGGGCGGCACGGTGATCGTCAAGACCTATCCGCCCACGGCGGAGGGGACCAGCAGCTTCGCCGCCGAGGCAGCCGGGCTCGAGCTAGCCAGCGGAAGCGGGCTGGCGCCGGACTTCCTGGCGGCCGACGCTGCCCGGCAGGCCGTGGTGATGGCCGACCTCGGCGACGGCGGCAGCCTGGCCGACGCGCTGCTTGGCGACTCGGCTGACTCGGCGCCAGCTGCGCGGTCGGTGCTGCTGGACTGGGCCGCCGCGTGCGGCCGGCTGTCGGTCGCGACCAGTCAGCGGCGGCGGGAGTTTGATCGGCTGACGACCCGGTATCTGGCCGGGCGATCCGACGAGCGGCACGTCGCTGGCCTGCGCGACCGGGTGCTGGCGGCGGCCGGGCACGCCGCCCGGATCGGCGTGTCATCGCCAGCCGGCCTCAGCGCCGAGCTGACGCAGGTGGCGTCGGCGGTTGAGTCGGAGCGGCACGCTGTCTTCTCGCCCGGTGACATCTGCCCGGACAACAACCTGCTGACGCCGGACGGGATCCGCTTCATCGACTTCGAGGAGGCCGGTTTTCACTCGGTCTTCCTAGACGCCGCCTACATCCGGATGCCGTTCAGCACCTGCTGGTGCGTGTTCCGGTTCCCTGCGGAGCTGAGCGCTGCGGCCGAGGGCGCCTACCGGTCGGAGGCCTGCCTGGTCTGGCCCGAGCTGGCGGACGACGCCGTGTGGCAGCCGGGAATGCGGCTCGCAGTGGCCGCCTGGACGCTGTCGTCGACCTCGTGGCTACTGCGCCGGGCACTTGAGGCCGACGTGCCCATGAACCCGGCCGCGGAGTCCCCGCATACCCGCCAGCTCATGCGCTATCGGTGGCGAGCGCTCGCCGACGAGCTCGAGCCGGCCGGGGAGCTGCCCGCGGTGGCCGCGCTGATGCGGTCGCTGCTTGCGGCGACGACCGACTGGCGTGCGCCGGAGCTGCCGCTCTATCCGGCGTTCCGGGCCCGGTAGGCGGCCATCAGGGCCTCGCGCTCCGCAGCAGGCAGCCATTTGACGGCCTCGCGCATGGTGACGCCCGACGCCCGGCCCGTGCGGGGTGCCAGCCAGTCCGCGACCAGATCGGGCTCGCGCTTGCCGGTCTCGCGCAGCACCCAGCCGATGGCCTTGCGGATGAAGAACTCGCGCTCCTCCAGCATGGCGTCGGCGTACCGGGCGAACCGCGCGAAGTTCGTGGTGTCGCCGCTCCGCAGCGGCACGAGCAGCGACAGCAGGGCCGACCTGCGGATCCAGAAGTCGTCGTCGGTAGCCCAGCGGTCCAGCGTCGGTAGCAAGTCGGGCGCTCGCTCGACGAGCGAGCCCATGACGTCGGCCGCCAGGCCGTCGACCAGCGCCCACGTGCCGGAAGTGCGCAGGAAGCTCTCGATGAGCGGCGCGTCCGCGGCGCCGAGAAGCGCGCGCCGGTCCGTCAGCAAGATGACAGTGCTGAGCTTGCACTCGAACACTGGGCCGTCCCACAGCGCGGCGGCTAGCTCGGTCAGCCGCTGCCCGTTCAGGTCAGGGTGGGCGCGCCGCCAGGCCGTGATGATGGCCCGTGCGGCCGGGACCGTGGTGCCGCTGAACTCCAGCTTGCTCTTCAGGTAGTTCTGCTCGCTGGCGGCCCGCTCAGGCGACCCCGCGGCCCGCAGCTGAGCTGTGATCCAGTCGGCGTCTGGGTCGCTGCTGGTCTTCACGCTATTGGTCTGCACTCGACTGGTCTGCACGCAACACAGGGTGCCGGGCTGGTTGGGTGCGGCGCAAACCAGGCCTGTCGCCGAGTCCCGACGGCAGAAATGCCGGGGCCCCACCAGGCGCGCAAACCCGGCGGGGCCAGATCCGACAGGAAGGAATCAGGATCAGGATAACTCTAGCCTTTCATCACGGCAATGTCACCGATTGGATTCAGATTGGCAACGACGAGTCGGGCCCGGGCACCCGACATACGGTACGCCCGGGCCCGACGGCTGCCATCCTGACCGGCTAGCCGAGGTACTTCTGCTTGATGCTGATGTGCTTGTTTCCGCAGCCGTGATGGCCGGGCAGGCCCATGCCGTCCTTGCTCTCGGTGTCCTTCGTGCAGAAGTTGGTGTACCAGCTCGTGTTGCCGTGCACCTTGATGTAGAAGGTCAGCGTGACCTCGTACTCTCCGGAGTTGATCTTCTTCACCTTGGATGCCTTCGCACCCTTGTCGAGGGTGAACCTACGGGGCAGGTTCGGGTAGCCGACGGCCAGGTAGAGGTAGATCCTCTTGCGCGACTCGGTCTTGAAGGCGCTCGCGGGCAGGAACTCCCAGACCTTGTAGGAGAAGGTGCAGCTGGTGTTGCTGCACTTCTTGTGCGTGCCGGTGAACGAGCCGCCCTCGGTCACGTAGACGGTCACCGGGGTGGAGATCACGTCCTCGGTCGTGCCGGTGGTCACCTGCACCTCGTAGGCGGTGGCGGTGCTTGGCGTCGCCGAGAAGGAGTACGCCGACTGCGTTGGCGTACTGTTATCTGGGGTTAGCGTGACAGTGGTGGTCGTGGCCGTGAACGCCTTGGCGCCGAATGGCTTGGACCACAGAGTCGCGGTGTCGTCGAGGACGGCACCAAAGACCGTGCCGCTGATGGTGGCCGTCTTATAGCCCTTGGTTCTGTAGATGACCAGCGTGTGCCCGCTGATCTTCCCGACCTTGGCCTGCGCCGCGATGCTGATGCTGTAGGACGGGTTGTCCGTCGGGCTGGCGGAGGCCGCGGGCACGGCACCCGCCGCAACTAGACCCCCGGCTGCTACGACAGGCGCGATCACTCGCCAGATTTTTGACATCCGCGTCTACTTTCTGCCCGCTGGGCGGGCCCCCTGAGAACTTGCCGAGCAAAGTGTGACAGGGCCGCGCAGGGTCAGGCAAGCGGGATAGCACGGTACTAAACGCTCCTGACAGTGCATTTACCGCGCTCACGACCCGCGCGCTAGTCCGGATGGCGACGGTGGGGTGGGCGCCTTTCCGACTCCTTGCGTCTGGCGGTCGCACGATGGGAAGTGACCGACGCGGTGGCGCCACGCTGCGCCGTCAGGCCAAGTCGATCACGGATCAGTCCGCAAGTGCCCGAGCGACACTCTTCCCTGTGCGCTCGGTGCGCCCATGACAGCGCGCAACGCACACGGACGATACGGCGTTGAAGGAAATGATCGTTAGCGAGTGGACGTCCGAGCAGGAGTGGCGAGCTGCCGCAGGCGACACGGTTTGCAGGTCAAGATGAGCCCCGCTCGGAGGCATGCAGCATTGCGAGAGCGCTGACCTGACCGTCGTGGCGACTGGTCGGGTCAGCGCCTCAGCATGGCTACACGTCGTAATAGAGCTCGAACTCGTGCGGGTGCGGACGCAGCCGGATCGCGTCGAGCTCATTGGTCCGCTTGTAGTCCAGCCAGGTCTCGATCAGGTCCGGAGTGAACACGCCGCCCTCGAGCAGGAAGTCGTGATCGGCCTCGAGGTAGTTCAGGACGGCCTCAAGCGAGCCAGGCACCTGCGGGATGGCCTTGGCCTCGTCCGGCGGCAGCTCGTACAGGTCCTTGTCGACGGGCTCCGGCGGCTCGATCTTGTTCTTGATGCCGTCGATGCCCGCCATCATCATGGCCGCGAACGCCAGGTACGGGTTGGCCGACGGGTCGGGAACACGGAACTCGAGCCGCTTGGCCTTCGGGTTCGGGCCGGTGATCGGGACCCGGATGCAGGCCGAGCGGTTGCGCTGGCTGTAGACCAGGTTCACCGGCGCCTCGAAGCCGGGCACCAGCCGGTGGTAGGAGTTCATCGTCGGGTTGGTGAAGGCCAGCAGCGTCGGGGCGTGCTTTAGCAGGCCGCCGACGTAATACCGGCCGGTGTCCGACAGTCCCGCATAGCCGACCTCGTCGTAGAAGAGCGGAGCACCGTCCTTCCACAGGCTCTGGTGACAGTGCATACCCGACCCGTTGTCGCCGAACAGCGGCTTCGGCATGAACGTCACGGTCTTGCCTGCCGCCCTCGCGACGCTCTTGACCACGTACTTGTACAGCATCAGGTTGTCGGCCATCTTGAGCAGAGTGTCGAACTTGATGTCGATCTCCGCCTGGCCGGCCGTGCCGACCTCGTGGTGCTGCATCTCAACCGTGATGCCGCACTCGATCAGCTTGCGGACCATCTCCGAGCGCAGGTCGGTGTAGTGGTCCATCGGCGGCACCGGGAAGTAGCCGCCCTTGTAGCCGGGCTTGGCGCCGAGGTTGCCGCCTTCCTCTTCCCGGCCGGTGTTCCAGGCGCCCTCGATCGAGTCGATGTGGTAGAAGCCCTCGTTCGAGCTGGTCTGATAGCGAGCGGAGTCGAAGATGTAGAACTCCGCCTCCGGCCCGAAGTAGACGGTGTCGGCGATGCCGCTGCCGCGCAGGTAGTCCTCGGCCTTGCGGGCAATGTTGCGCGGGTCCCTGGTGTAGGGCTCGCCGGTCAGCGGGTCGTGCACGAAGAAGTTCAGGTTCAGGGTCTTGTGCGTCCGGAAGGGGTCAAGCACCGCAGTGCTCGGGTCCGGCAGCAGCAGCATGTCGGACTCGTGAATCTGCTGGAATCCGCGGATCGACGAGCCATCGAACATCCGGCCCTCGGTGAAGACATCCGCATCAAAGGACTCGGCTGGCACGGTGAAGTGCTGAACGGTGCCGGGCAGGTCGCAGAAGCGTACGTCGACGAACTGGACCCCCTCGGATTCTATGAACCGCAGTACCTCATCACCGCTTGTGAACATTGCTCTCCTTAGGCGCAGCCGCGGTGTTTGCCGCGGGCGCAGTCCTAGCCGCCACCCAGTTAACTGCCACCCAGTCCGAAGCGCGCGGTGTACGTGCAAGCTCGCACACCGTGCGGCGCCGCAGTCAGGGGCGATTGTGACGTTATCGCCAGACAGTTTCCTGGCCGTGTCCCCGATGTTTCGCCGGTGTTACGCGGGGCGCGCGGGACGTATGTCACCCGGTCCTTTATGCCCAGCTTGCCAAACGCCGGGCGGCGGCCGCCAGGTGACCCCGCGTTGCGGATACCGTTGGCCTGTGAGTAACCAGAGTGCTGCCACCGGCAGCGCCTTCTATCCGGGCCAGGATCTCGGGCTCCCGGAGTTCGGATCTGGGTCAGTCGCCGGCTGGAGCAGGCGCCTGGGGGCCCTGCTGATCGACTGGATTGCGTGCAGCCTGATCACGATCGCGTTGTTCTACCACCCGCAGGCCGGTCACGTGGCCGTCGTGCTGAGCCAGCCGAGGCCGTGGACGCCCGTGGTATTCGGTGTGGAGGACTTCCTGCTCACCGCGCTCACCGGGGTCACCATCGGCAAGCGCTTGCTGGGCCTGCGGGTCGTGCGCCTGGACGGCCGCCCGGTGGGCATCCGGGCGCTGCCGCGCACGCTGCTCCTGCTGCTGGTGGTTCCGGCCATGATCATGGACCGCGACCTGCGCGGGCTGCAGGACAAGGCCGCGGGCACGGTCGTCGTCCGCTCCTAGCGCGCCAGTCCCTGCCTGATCAGATCGGCTAGCGCGTCCGCGGCCGGGGTGCCTTGGGCATTCGGGCCGAGCGCGGCACCGGGCCCTTGGGCATCTGCAGCTGCTGGGGCAGGATGCTGAGGCGGAAGTTGAGGTCCGCGACATCCTGGCCGCGGAGGTTGCGCGGCAGCTTCATGATCTTCTTGTTGAGCTGCCGGATCGGGATCTGACCCTCGCCGTCGCCGACCTGGAAGTCGTAGATCGGCACCTGATTGGCAATCCGCGCGATCCGCTTCTTTTCCGCAGCCAGCAGGCTTGGCAGTCTGGTCGGCGAGCCCTCACCGACCAAGATGACGCCTGGCTTGCCGACCGTGCGGTGGACGACATCCATGTTGCGATTGGCCGCGATAGCGGGAGTCGTGGTGAAGCCCCCGCGCAGGCTCTGCAGGATCGCGGCAGCGCCTCCAGGCTGGCCTTCGACGGCCGCGTACTGCGCCGACGTCGCGAACCGGCCGAAGAGGATCATCGCAGCCAGCGCGCCGGCCAGGATGCCGAGCGGAATGAACGCCCAGATCAGGCCGAGGAAGTAGCCAATCAGGATGACGACGACAGCGGCGCCGACGCCGGCCAGCGCGACCAGGGGCAGCGCCCTCGGGTTGCCCTTGCGCACGATGCCAGCAACCATGCGGATCTGCCTGATCCGCCCCATCGATGCAGGGTCGGCCGGGTTCGACGGCTCAGCGCCGGACTTTTTCACCATGATGGCGAGGATACCGGGCAGGCCCGCCTATCCATTGCCTGGCGGTACAGGCGGCCTGCTCGGTATGACGAGCGAACCAGCGGGCCGGACTGGACGCCGGCGAAGCCTAGCTCTGTTGCCTCCTCGGCCAGCTCCTCGAATTCCTGCGGCGGCACCCACCGATCGATGGGGTGATGGCGGACCGAGGGCCGCAGGTACTGGGTGATCGTGAGGAGCTCGCAGCCGGCGGCGCGCAGGTCAGCCATGGCCGTGCTGATCTCCGCCCGCTCCTCGCCCATGCCGAGTATGAGATTTGATTTGGGAACGAGGCCGTCCTTGCTAGCCCGCTCCAGCACCTCGAGTGATCGCTCATAGCGAAATCCGGGCCTGATGCTTCGGAAGATTCTCGGCACCGTCTCCAGGTTGTGTGCCAGCACCTCCGGCCGTGCCGAGAAGACCTCGGCCAGCTGAGCCGGCTCGGCATTGAAGTCCGGGATCAGCAGCTCCACGCCGCAGCCCGGCACGGCCTGGTGAATCTCACGGCAGGTCTGCGCGTAGAGCCAGGCACCGCCATCGGGCAAGTCGTCTCTGGCGACGCCGGTCACCGTCGCGTAGCGCAGGCCCATGCTCGCGACGGACTCGGCGACCCGCCGCGGCTCGTCGACATCCAGCGGACCCGGCTTGCCCGTCGCGATCTGGCAGAAATCACAGCGCCGCGTGCACTGGTCGCCGCCGATGAGGAAGGTAGCCTCGCGGTCTTCCCAGCACTCGAAGATGTTGGGGCAGCCGGCTTCCTCGCATACAGTATGGAGGCCTTCGCGTCGGACGAGCTGCTTGAGCTCGGTGTACTCCGGTCCGGTGCGGAGCCTGGTCTTGATCCACGGGGGCTTGCGCTCGATCGGGACCTGGCTGTTGCGGGCCTCAAGGCGGAGCAGCCGCCGTCCGTCAGGTGCTAGTACCACGCATTCAGCCTATTACGGCTGGCCAGGAATCTGGTCACGGCGGCCCTGATGATACCCAGAGCAGATCCTCAGGATGCACTCAACCGATCGAGAGCTAACCGTCAGCTAGCCGCGAGGGGTGCCTCAGCGGCCCAGCCGATTATCGAACTGTACGCACGGAGAAGCGAAGTTACGAGAGGCTTCCGAGGGGACAGGTTCCGATGACAACCGCGCATGGCCAGCCGCATCAGGATGGCGAGCAGACCCCGTACAACGAGCAGACCCCGCATGAGCAGCCCTCGTACTCCGAGCAGGCTCCGGATGGGGGACAGCCCGGTGTGGCTCCGCATGGAGGATATGCCGCCTATGGCGCCATACCTCCGCCTCCGCCGCCCCCGCCCGCCATGTGGCCTGGCTTTGGCGCCCCTGGTGGTCACTCGGGCCCGGCGTATGCACCTTGGTTGGGCGACGGACAGGGTGCCGGACAGCCGCGGCGGTCGCGGCGGCGAGTCATGGCCGTCGTGGGCGGCATCTCCGCGCTGGCCCTCGCGGCTGGCGGCACAGCCTGGGCGACATCCGGATCTGGCACTCTCAGCACCGCGGAGGTCGCGAGCCAGACCAATCCCGGCCTGGTAGACGTGATCTCGACGCTCGGCTTCCAGCACGCGACCGCGGAAGGTACCGGCATGGTGCTGACGCCGACCGGTGAGGTGCTGACAAACAACCACGTGGTCGCCGGCGCGACGTCGGTCACGGTCAGGGACATCGGCAACGGGCACACCTACAGCGCGAAGGTCGTCGGCTACAGCGACCGCAACGATGTTGCGGTCTTGCAGCTGACCGGGGCCTCTGGCCTGAGCACTGTCACTATCGGCGACTCGAGCAGGGCGCAGGTGGGCCAGGACGTGGTGGCGCTCGGCAACGCTGACGGCAAGGACACGACCCCGTCCGTAGCGACCGGCAAGATCACGGCGCTGGGAGCCTCGGTTGCAGCGCAGGATGAGGGCGCCGGAACTGTCGAGCACCTGACCGGAATGATCCGCACGAACGCCGATATCCGGCCCGGTGACTCAGGCGGCCCGCTCGTCAACAGCTCAGGCGACGTCATAGGCATGGACACGGCCGCCTCGAGCAGCAATTCAAGCGGCTTCGGCACAACGGCCTCGGTGAGCACGACCGCGTTCTCGATTCCGATCAACAGGGCGATATCGATCGCGGATCAGATCGAGGCGGGCAAGGCCTCGGCTACTGTCCACGTCGGCGCCACGGCATTCCTGGGCGTCGAGGTCACCTCGCCTAACGCCGGATTCGCGAGCTCCGGGGTGCCGGTAGCTGGGGCCCTGGAGGGCACGGCGGCTGCTGCTGCCGGGATCGGCAACGGCGACACGATCCTCTCGGTCGGCGGCCATCAGATCGCCTCGGGCTCCGACCTGCAGCAGGTGATCGGGGGCCATCACCCCGGCGACAAGGTGACGGTTACCTGGTCGGACCAGTTCGGTCAGTCCCACACCGCGACCGTCACGCTGACCGCAGGCCCGACCGGCTGACGTCCCCGAAGGACCGCGAGCGCCCCGCCCGGCCGGGCGGGGCGCTCGTCCTTGCGGTTGCTCAGCCTTGCGGCTGCTCAGCCTTGCGGTTGCTCAGGCTTGACGTTGCTCAGGCAGGGCGCCGGGCCGCGACTCCGTCGATGAGCAGGCGCAGCCCGAGCTCAAACCGATCGGCCAGGCGCGCTGTATCCCCGGGGATGATGGCGGAGTTCAGCAAGTGCCCTATGACGTAGTCGTCCACGATGGCCAGCAGGTCCAGCCGCGCCTCAGCGTCCAGCGGCGCGCTCGCAAGCGCGGCCTGGGACTGCTCGAGATGCCGCAGGCCGTTTGGCCCCGCGAGCGCCGCGCTGGTGGCCGGCCGCCCCTGGATGGAATGCACCGCCCAGGGATGTCGCAGATAAACGTCGCGAGTGCACCGGACGACCAGGGCCAGTGCGTCCCGCCAGTCCGCCGGCAACTCGCCGGGGACGAGCGCCTCGCCGACAAGCGCGTCGTCCACGAGCGCGAGCAGGTCGGTCTTGGTGGTGATGTAGCGGTACAGACTCATCGTGCCGACGCCGAGAGCGCCCGCGATCCGGCGCATGGAGACCGCATCGAATCCGTCGGCGTCGGCGATAGCAATAGCGGCGGCCGCGATCTGGGCTCGGCTCAGCCTCGGCCGGCGACCGCCCGGCTCGGGCCGCGCCCAGATGGGCAGGCTGCCCGATCGCAGTGCGTCGTCCAAGTCGGCTCCCAACCTTGCGTACGCTGTACTCGACGGCCGTACAATGTACGCTGAGCTTACAGCACCGCATAATGCCCTGCGCGTCCAGCGACCATAGAAGCGATATATCTTGTCTTTGAGTCAGGTGGCGATATATCGTGACCGCGGTATCTCTTTGCAATAACAAAGGAGGCCGGACGTGCTGAACGCAATCAGACGGCTGCACCGGACCGGAGTCGACCGAGTGGCCGAGCTGCCCTGGCTCCGCGAGCGCAGTGGCGCCCGCGCTTCCTGGGCTCACTATGAGCATCACGCCCGCACCTGGCATAGGGCGCAGAGCCTTGCCACCCACGGGGCTCCTCGCATTCTGCCGGGCTGGCAAGCTGCTGTAGGCCGCGTTGTCGGGGCTCGCCCAGTCGATGAGAGGCCGGGCAAGTGACGACGGCCATCAGGGCCGAGGGGCTCATCAAGAACTTCGGCAAGACCCGCGCGCTCGTCGGCGCCGACCTGGCTGCCCAGACCGGGACCGTGCTCGGCGTCCTCGGCCCGAACGGGGCCGGCAAGACCACGGCAGTGCGCATCCTGACCACGCTGCTGCTGCCCGACGGCGGGCGCGCGGAGGTCGGCGGGTTCGACGTCGTGAAGGACGCGCACCGGGTCCGCCAGCTGATCGGCCTGACGGGCCAGTACGCCTCGGTAGACGACGGCCTGACCGGGACCAACAACCTCATCATGATCGGCCGGCTGCTGGGTCTGAGCCGGGCAGCTGCCAGGACGAGGTCGGCCGAGCTGCTCGCCCGGTTCGACCTCTCCGATGCAGCCGGCAGGCCAGTGAAGACTTACTCCGGCGGCATGCGACGCCGCATTGACCTTGCCGCAAGCCTGGTTGGCCGGCCGCAGGTGCTGTTCCTGGACGAGCCGACGACGGGCCTGGACCCGCAGGCACGCAGCGACGTCTGGGACATGATCAGGGTGCTCGTCGCCGATGGCGTGACGGTCCTGCTCACGACTCAGTACCTGGACGAGGCCGACCAGCTGGCCGACGACATCGTCGTCATCGATCACGGTCGCGTGATCGCGACAGGCACGCCCGACGAGCTGAAGGCGAAGGTCGGCGGCCAGGTGCTCGAAGTTGTGCCGGCCGATCTCGCCCGGCTGGCGGACGTCGCCTCGGTCCTGGCGGCCTGGACCGGCGGCGAGCCGGTAGCCGACCCAGGAGCCCGGCAGGTCATAGCGCAGGTCCCGACTGCCGCGATCCTTCCCGGCATCGTTCGCCAGCTCGACGAGAGCGGCATCGAGCTAGCCGAGTTCAGCCTGCGCAAGAGCAGCCTGGATGAGGTCTTCCTGACGCTGACCGGGCACCGGGCCGAGGATGACCAGACCGTCCAGACAACGGCGCCGGGCGCTGCCGACCGCCGGGAGAGGGTAGCGCGATGACCGCGGTAATACTGGGCGGGCAGGCGCCCGCCGCGCCAGCCCGGAGGCTAAGCGCGCTGGTCGGCCTCAGGAACTCGTTCACCCTGACCTGGCGCAGCGTGCTCAAGATCAGGACCAATTCCGAGGACCTGCTCGGGCTGAGCCTCCAGCCGATCATGTTCCTGCTGCTCTTCACTTACGTCTTCGGCGGCGCGATCGCCCACGGCAGTGTGCACACCTACCTCCAGTACGTCTTGCCCGGCATCCTTGTCCAGACCGTCCTGTTCGCGACGCTCGGTACCGGGCTCATGCTGAACCAGGACATCTCCGCGGGGATCTTCGACAGGTTCCGCAGCCTGCCTATCGCGCGCTGGGCGCCGCTGGCGGGCGCGATCATGGGCGACGTCACCCGGTACGTGATCTCGGTCGTCGTCACCCTCGGCTTCGCCATGGTGCTCGGCTTCCGTGTGCACACGAACCCGATCGCTGCCGTGCTCGGCTGCCTCCTGGTGCTCGCGTTCGCGATGGCGATGTGCTGGGTGTCCGCTCTGATCGGCATGCTGGTGAAGAGCCCGCAGGGCGTGCAGGCGTTCGGCTTCACCGCCATGTTCCCGATCGTGTTCGCCAGCGGGCTGCTGGTGCCGATCCAGACGATGCCCGGCTGGCTCCAGGCGTTCGCCAAGGCGAACCCGATGACGCTGCTGGCTGCTGCGGTGCGGGGCCTCATGACCGGTGGACCTGTCGCGGTGTACGCGGGCGAGTCGATGCTCTGGGCGCTCGGAATCCTCGTGGTCTTCGCCCCGCTGGCGGTCCGGGCCTACCGGCACCGGACGTGACCACCGTCGCGACTCCGCCGCTGGTCGAGCAGGCGTACGCGGTGGCCAGGCAGCAAGGATTTCCGCTCACCCGCGAGCAGGCGGGGCCAGGCCGGCCGTCAGCGTGCCTGCCCGGCGTTGGCCGGTTCCTGGCGATGCTGGCAGCAGGCCGCCATGGCGGCGCGATCGCCGAGCTCGGTACCGGCGCAGGAATTGGCGCGGCCTGGATCGCCAGCGCCATGCCAGCCGACTGCACGCTGGTCACGGCCGAGCTCGAGCCTGGCCTGGCCGCGGCAGCCGCGCAACCCGGCACCAGGCCGGCGGGCCGATGTGACGAACGGGCCTTCGATCGGGAACCATAGGGGTCATGCCTAGCCAGTTCGACCCGCCATCAGGAACGCGCGATTTCCTCGCCGCCGACGTCGAGCAGCGTGAGCATGCGTTCTCCGTCATCCGCTCGGTCTTCTCGCGCTACGGCTTCGAGCCGCTGCAGACGCCGGCCTTCGAGCGTCTCGACGTGCTGCTTGGCAAGTACGGCGATGAGGGCGACAAGCTGGTATTCAAGATCCTGCGTCGCGGCGAGCACGAGGCATCAGGCGAGGCTGACCTCGCGCTGCGCTACGACATGACCGTCCCGCTGGCACGGGTCGCGGCGGCTTACGGTAGCCAGCTTCCGAATCCTTACAAGCGCTATGCCATGGGCCCGGTCTGGCGCGCCGATCGGCCCGGCAAAGACCGATATCGCGAATTCGTGCAGTGTGACCTGGACACGCTCGGGTCCGGGTCGCTCCTCGCTGACGCCGAGACGCTAAGCGCGCATCATGACGCGATGGCTGAACTTGGCCTGGCCCAGTTCACCATCCAGCTCAACTCGCGGCGAGTGCTCGCAGGCCTGCTGGCGGCATTCAGCGTCGACCCGGAGATCGGGGCTAGCGTCCTGATCTCGCTCGACAAGCTGGACAAGCTGCCGGCGAGCGAGGTCGTCGCTGAGCTCGTCACGCGCGGCCTGACACTTGAGCAGGCGGGCGAGATCGTCGGGGCGCTCACTGCGCCCGACTCCGTCGACCGGGTCCGGGTCGCGCTGACGAAAACTGAGGAAGGCACAGCAGGGCTCGACGAGGTCGACACGGTGCTGTCGCTGATGTCGGGCCAGGTACCTGCCGGGCGCATCCTGTTCACGCCCCGGATGGTGCGCGGACTGAGTTACTACACCGGGCCGATCTGGGAGGTCGTCGCGCCAGGTGTGGCCGCGTCGATCGGCTCCGGTGGCCGGTATGACCACCTGATCGAACAGCTCGGTGGCCCTGACGTGCCGGCCACGGGCTCCTCCATCGGCGTCGAGCGGATCCTGGCGCTCTTGCCAGGCGCGAGCGCCGCGCCGCCGGGACGGCTGGACGTCGCGGTGACCGTCATGCGGCCTGAGCTATCCGTCGAGGCGTTTGGCTTTGCCGCCGCCGGGCGGGCCGCCGGGCTGCGGGCCAGCGTGTACCTGGGCTCGTCCGGCAAGCTAGGCAGGCAGCTCAAATGGGCCAGCGACAACGGAGCTCGCTGGGCCGTGATCTACGGCGAGCATGAGCGCGAGGCTGGCGTCGTCACCGTGCGGGATATGCGTAGCGGCGAGCAGACTGTGGCGCTCGCCGCGGAGCTGGGCGACTTCCTGGCGCGGGCCGCTGGCGCGGATAGCTGAGCGCGTTGCCGCCGGAAGGTTTCGTGGAGCCGGTCGTCTGGCATGCCAGCCTGCCAGGCGCCATCGTCAGCGCCGCCGCGGTGATCGGCGACGACGCCGCCAGGGTACTGATAGTCAAGCCGAACTACCGCGACCACTGGACGCTGCCGGGCGGCATCTGCGAGTTCGCCGAGTCGCCGCGCGCAGGCTGTGCCAGGGAGGTCGCCGAGGAACTCGGAGTTGAGCAGCGCATCGGCTCGCTGCTGTCGGTCGACTGGCAGCTGCCGCAGGAGGTCTACGGACCGTCGGCGCGTCCGGCCGTCTTCTTTGTCTTCGACGGCGGCACCCTGACCAGCCCGGCGGACGTCCGGCTCCAGCTAACGGAGCTGGACGAGTGGCGGTTCGCCACCGAGGAAGAACTCGCCAGCGTGCTGCTGCCGGCAGCGGCGCCGCGCGTTCGGGCCGCCCTCGCGGCGCGCTCGGCCGGCACCATCCTGTGCGGTCCGGGTCTCGCGGTGGGTTAGGCGTCGCAGCGGGCAGGGCCCGGCCGTCGGATAAGCGTGACGGCGCAACGGGCGCCATGGACGAGGAACGCGATCAGCTCGCGGCGCCGGCCGGCTCCAAGGCCGGCAGGCCGGTTGTCCGCGTGACGCTGACCGCGCCGAAGACTGCGGCGAGCTCGCGCTCGGCGACCGGCAGCACGTCGGCCACGGTGATCCGGGTGCCTGTCTCGGCTGACAGCGAGGTGACGGCTGCATCGGCGATGCCGCAGGGCACTATCCGGTCGTACCAGGACAGGTCGCAGTCGCAGTTCAGCGCGAACCCGTGCATGGTCACACCCCTGGCGACACGAATCCCGAGGGCAGCGATCTTTCGGTCGGGCCTGCCGTAACCGTCGCCGCGCAGCCAGGCACCGCTGCGCCCCTCGACACGTCCCGCGAGCACGCCGAACTCAGCGCACACTGCGATCATGGCATCTTCGAGTGTGCGTACGTAACCGACCACATCGAGCGGCTCGTCGAGCGCGACGATCGGATAGCCGACCAGCTGGCCAGGACCATGCCAGGTGATCTTCCCGCCACGGTCGACGTCGATTACCGGCGCACCCGGATCGCCAATCGGACGGTCGAGCGGGCTGGTGCGCTTGCCGGCCGTATAGACGGGCCGGTGCTCAAGCAGCAGGCAAGTGTCAGGGATCTCGCCGACGACGCGTCGATCGTGCACCTGCCGCTGAATATCCCACGCGGCACCGTAGTCGACGGCTTCCTCGCCCATTCCCATCCGGGCGAATACCAGCTCACCATGCACGCCATCAGCTTAGCCCGGACCTTCGGGAGGTACGGGCGGTGCGGGACGGCGGTGCTGGCCCAGGGGCGCGTATCCGGGCTGGCTTGTCCAGGCGGCGCGTATCCGGGCTGGGCTCGTCCGGCGGCACGCCCGCCGCCAACGCGATATTGCTTGACACTCCAACGCGATAGTACTTATCGTCGGCTCTACCGGCCGGGGACCGCGCTGTTACGAGGGGACGCCGATGGACGCCTTGGAGATCTTTACCGCGCTAGGCACACCTGGCGGCCGGGCCGACCCGTACCCGCACTACGCAGCGCTGCACGAGTTCGGGGAGGCAGTCAGCCTCGCTCCCGGCAGCGTAGTGGTCGTCGGTTACGAGGCCATCGGCGCGGTCCTGCGCGATCCCGGCTTCCGGGTCTCGGATGAGGACAGATTCGATCAGGACTTTCCCGGCTGGCGTGCGAATCCGGTCTTCGTGCAGGCCATGGACTGGATACTCAACCTCAACGGCCCTAAGCACGCCAGGATCAGGAGCCTGATCGCGCGAGTCTTCACGGCGCGGCGAGTGGCGAGCCTGGAGCCCGCGATCGCGCGGATGGCAGACGAGCTTCTTGACGCCATGGCGGATTGCGGCGCCGACGGATCAGCGGTGGAGTTCATGCACGACTTCGCCTACCTGCTGCCGGTGACCGTGATCTGCGAGCTGATCGGGATCCCGGAGCGGGACCGCGAGGGCTTCCGGCCCGTCGCGCGCGACCTGGCGGCCGTCTTCGAATTGGACGACGCTGCGGCCCTGCCGTCCATCAACGCCGCAGCCGTTGAGCTGCTGGCGTACTTCACCGGGCTCGCCGCCCAGCGCCGCGCTGCGCCACGCGACGACCTGATCAGCGACCTGCTGGCGATCAGCGACGCGGCCGACGGCAGGCTGACCGACGCCGAGCTCCTGCACAACCTCACACTGCTGCTGGTCGCGGGATTCGAGACGACCACGAATCTCCTGGGTAACGGGCTGCAAATCATCCTCGAGCAGCCGTCGGCGGGCGAGTCGATCAGGGACGGCTCTGTCCCCGCGGCCGCGTTCGTGGAGGAGGTCCTGCGCTTCGACTCGCCCGTCCAGCTCACTAGCCGGATCGGGTACGAGACGAAGATCGGCGGCATCGTGGTCGCCGACGGCGACGCCGTGACGACGCTGCTCGGCGCGGGGAACCGGGATCCCCGCCATTTTGCCGCGCCTGACACCTTCGAGCCGTTGCGCGCTGATGGGGGGCCGCTGAGCTTCGGCGGCGGGGCGCACTTCTGCGTCGGCGCCGCGCTGGCCAGGCTCGAGGGCAGCGTCGCGTTCCCGCGTCTTATGAGCAGGTTCCCGCGGCTGGCTGCTGCCGGTGATCCAGTTCGCCGGGAGACCTTCCTGCTGCGCGGGTTCGACGCGCTGCCGGTCACCATCGCCTAGCTCAACAGGCCGTCACGCAGACGCAAAACCGTGATCACGACGGCGGCATGCCCGGACCGGATACGGGGCACAAATCTCGCGGAATGCGCAGCGCGGCGCCGCAGCTAGAGTCAGCAGGAGGTGCGTGCCTTGATCGACGAGGAAGAACTGCGCCGCATGACCCCGCAGGACCGGGTGAGGCTAAGGCGCGCCCTAGCCGCGTTCGATGCCCAGGACTTGGCCGGCCGGGTCAGGGACCGTCGGCGGGCGATCATCCTCGGCGTCATCATCATCTGCTGCATAGGCCTGGCCGCCTGGACCGGTGTGCTGGCCGCGACGCTGCCGAGGTACTACCGGGCGGGCGGCTGGCGCGGTGCCTGGGTCGGGTTCGACCTCGCGCTGCTGGCCGCGTTCGCGGCGACCGGCTGGGCGTCCTGGCGGCGGCGCCAGATCCTAATCATCTGCCTAGTCGTACTCGCGACGTTGCTGTGCTGCGATGCGTGGTTTGATGTGGTGCTCGACGCACACACCAACGGCTTCTGGCTCAGTCTGCTGTCTGCCCTGCTGATCGAGTTGCCGCTAGCGGCGCTTGCGATACTCGGCGCACGGCGCCTGCTGCGGATGACCAATACCGTCATGCTCAGGTACCGCGGGATCACCGCGCCCGTGCCGCGGCTCCGCAGCATTCCGCTCGTGGGCATGGAGCCCGGCCGCCCGCTAAGCGACCTGCTGGTCGAGCCCGAGGCGCAGCTGCCGGATGTCGACGGCCGCCAATCAGGCGCGGAGGTAGATTCGGGCCGGCCACTGCGCTGACTCACCTGGCCGGCGACACCGCCCGCTAGGGGAGGGTCTTGTCAGCGATGGCCGCGGCAACCGCGGGCGTGATGGTGCCGTGCTGGAACGAGAACCCGGCTTCCTCAAGCCTGGCTGGCAGAGCACGGCAGCTTCCCAGCAGCTCGCCCGACAGCTCGCCGAGCGCTAGCCGGAGGACACCGGAGGGCACCTGGAGTACCGCAGGTCGGTGCAGCGCCCCAGCCAACGCCCTGGTGAGCTCGGCGTTGGTCGCGGGCGCTGGCGCCGTCAGGTTGACGGGCCCGGAGATGTCCTCGCGCTCGAGCAGGAATCGCATTGCCCGGATGTGGTCAGCCAGCGTGATCCAGCTCAGGTACTGCATGCCGGTCCCGAGCCGGGCGCCGAGGCCAAGCCGGAACGGGATCTGCAGCGGCCTGAGCATGCCACCGCGACTGGAAAGCACGATGCCCGACCGCAGGCTGACCACCCTGATCCCGGCTGCGCTAGCCGGGCTGGTCGCCTCCTCCCAGTCCCGCACGAGCGTGGCCAGGAAGCCGCTGCCGTTGGGCGCGCTTTCGTCCACGGGCTTGGCGCCGGTGTCGCCGTACCAGCCAATGGCCGAGCCGGCCAGCAGCACTGGCGGCGGTTTGCTGGCAGCGAGCATCGCGTGAATCAGTGCGCTCGTGCTGCCGATCCGGCTCGCGCGCAGCACCTGCTTGCGTGCGGGAGTCCACCGGCCGGATGCGACTGGCGCGCCGGAGAGATGGACCACGGCGTCCATGCCGTCGAGCGCGGCACCGTCGAGGCCACCGTCGGGCCTAGCTGGGTCCCATTGGATCTCGGTCGAGCTGGCCGGGGGCCGCCGCACAAGCCTGAGCACGGCCACGCCGTCTGCGGTCAGGCGCTGGTCGAGCGCGCTTCCGATGAGTCCGGTCGATGCCGTGATGGCGATTCGCACTGCCGCCCCTCCGCTAATGAGTGCAGATCGCCATTGTCGCTGCTCAGCTAGGGACCGCAGCGCGCGGGTGCGCCGCCGACTCAGATCAAGCACAGCCGGGCAGAATGCTGCGCATGACGCCAAGCTCACTGGGTGTGCAGCGGCTGACACTGACGGTGGCGTGCCTGGCGCAGGGGATGATGGTGCTCGATGTCCTGATTGTGAGCGTGGCATTGCCGGCGATGCAGCATGAGCTGCGTCTGTCGCCGAGCGGACTGGAGTGGATCGTCAGCGCCTACGCGCTGGCCCTGGCGGCGCTGATCCCGGCGGGCGGCGCGCTGGGCGATCACTTCGGCCGCAAGCGCGTCTTTACCGTCGGGGTGACGATCTTCACGCTGGCTTCCGTGGGCTGCGCGCTGTCGGTGTCCGGCGGGATGCTGATCGCCTTCCGCGTGGCCCAGGGCGTCGGCGGTGCTGTCATGTCATCGCTCACGCTGGCGCTGATCTCTGAGGCTTATCCGCCGGAGAGCCGAAGCGGGCCCATCGGACTGTGGGCCGCCGTAAGCGGCCTGGCCGTAGCCGGCGGCAGCGTCATCGGCGGCCTGCTGCTCGCGGTCTTCCCGTGGTCGTCGATCTTCTGGGTGAACGTTCCGATCGGAGCTCTGACGATCGGGATCAGCCTCGCCGCTGTCAGGGAATCTCGTCAGCCAGGGGGCAGCCAGCTCGATGTACCAGGAGTTGCCCTGAGCGCCGGCGGCTTGTTTCTGATCACGTTCGGCTTGGTCGACTCGGCCGATGCGACGTGGCGCTCGCCGGTACCCGGCGCGTGCGTCGGAGCCGGCATCGTCGTGCTCGCGTTCTTCTTCATGCGCGAGCTCAGGGCGGCGTCCCCCATGGTGCCGCCTGCGCTCCTACGAACCTCGAGCTTCGGCCGGGCGTCCGCCGCGTACCTGCTGGCCTACCTGGCGTTCGCCGGGTTCATCTACTACGTCACGCTGTATTTCCAGAACATCGAGCGATGGTCGGCGCTGCGCACCGGCCTGTCCTGGCTATTCTTCTGCATCCCGTACTTCGTCGTCGCTCAGCTCCGGGGCCGGCTCGAGACGCTGCTGCCCGTCGGGGCAGCGGTCGGGTCGGGCTGCCTGATCGCCGCCGCGGGTACCGCCGGCATGAGCCAGCTGAGTACGACGACGCCGTTTGCGTGGCCGGCCAGTTGTTATGTGCTGGTCGGGGTGGGCTTCGCGCTGATGGTTCCGGCGAGCTCAGCCGCCGCTATGGCCGAAGTCCCGGTCGGCTCATCCGGGATCGGGTCAGGTCTCTTCAACGCTGCTCGCCAGGTTGGCACCGCGATGGGTCTGGCCATCCTCGGGTCGGTCGCCACCGCCGTGATCCTGGCTGACTGGCACAGCCACGTCCGTTCCTTCACATCGGCAGCCCAGCTGCACGCGCGGCAGCTGGGCACTGCGGTCGCGGGCGGTCAGGCTCACCTGGCCGCCGCGGCGCTGGGACCGCCCGCCCTGGACACGGCCGTGTCGGCCTTCATGCGCGGCTTCGAGGTCGCGTTGCTCGCCGCCGCCGCGATCCTTGCAGTCGCCGCGGCGATCGGCTACTTCGGACTCCGCCACCTGTCAGCCGCCGGCGCGGGTGATGACTTAGCCGCAGGACGTATGGGACGAGGCCTTCCGGCACGAGCGTCAGCCGCTAGCGGCCACCCCGCTTGGACCGCCCGATTTAGCGCCTTATGCGACCGGTCCCATCGGCTGTGCGCTCGGTCCGTGCGCGTCTGGTACGGCCAGAGCCGTAGCGGGCGCGCACGGATGGACGAGCGAGGCGGTCAGCTGGCCAGTCGGGCGCGGCTAGAGACCCAGCTCGGTCTCGAACGCGCCTTCCTCCAGCCTGTCCTTGATCGTGACGAGGAACCTGGCCGCATCGGCACCGTCGACGAGCCGGTGATCGTAAGTGAGGGCGAGGTAGACCATCGATCGCACCGTGATCACCTCGCCAAGCGTCTGGTCCTCGACTACAACCGCGCGCTTGACCACTGTGCCGGTGCCGAGGATGCCGACCTGCGGCTGGTTGATGATCGGGGTGTCGAACAGCGCGCCGCGGCTGCCGGTGTTGGTCAGCGTGAACGTGCCGCCAGACAGGTCGTCCGGGCTGACGTGGCCAGCCCTGGTCCGCTCGGCCAGATCGGCGATCTTGCGGGCAAGGCCGCCGATGTTGAGGTCGCCAGCGCTCTTGATGACCGGGACCATGAGGCCGCGCTCGGTGTCCACGGCGATGCCGAGGTGCTCGGCGTCGTGGTAGGTGACCTGGCCAGACGCGGTGTCGATGACGGCGTTGAGCTTCGGGTGCACCTTGAGCGCCTCGACGGCCGCCAGCGCGAAGAACGGCAGGAACGACAGCTTCACGCCCTCCCGCGCCTCGAAGGCGGCCTTGGCGCGGTCGCGCAACCTGGCGATGGCGGTCACGTCCGCCTCGACCACGGTCGTCAGCTGTGCCGAGGTCTGCAGGGACTCGACCATCCGCTGCGCGATGACCTGCCGGGCCCGCGACATCCGCTCGGTGGTGCCGCGCAGGCTTGAGGGCACGATCGCGGCGCGCGGCCGTCCGGTCTCCTGCTCCGTATCTGCCGTCGGCTGAGCAGTCGGCTGGGCGGGCGCGGGCCGCGAGGGCGCGGGAGCTGCTGGAGCGGCAGCCTGCGGGGCGGGCGCGGGCGCCTGATACGCCGCAGCCGGCTGCTGAGCAACTGCTGGGGGCTGGACAGCGGCTGGCGGCTGTGCGACCGCGGGCTGGGCCGGGACTGGCGTGACCGGGCCGCGCTGGAGAGCGGCCGCGTCGAGGATGTCCTGCTTGCGGATGCGGCCGCCAACGCCGGTGCCGGCCACGGCAGCGAGGTCGATGCCGTGCTCGGAGGCAAGCTTGCGCACAAGCGGCGTCACGTATGGCCCGTCGGCCGCGTCAGCGAGCTGCGACGCTGCCGGCGCCTGGCCGTTGCCGGCGTCGTAGTCCTCAGCCGGGGCATACGAAGCTGCGGTCGCCGAATAGGACGGTGGCGCCTGCTCGGCGGGCGCGGACGCTACAGGCGCGGCCGCGACGGGCGGCGGTGCGAAGCCCTCGGGCTCGGGGGCGGGAGCAGGCGGCTGATAGCTCGCGGCCGGCTGCTCGTAGGCCGGGACCGGCTCAGGCTCACCCGGCCAGACCTCGGCGGGCGCGACCTCCTGCGGCTGGGCCGGCTGGAGCGGCTGCGCCTCGGGCGCGACCGGTGCCTGCGGTGCCACATCCTGCGATGCCACCGCCTGCGGCGCCGCAGCCTGTGATGGGGCCGCCTCGGCCTGGCCGCCTGCCGCGCCGTCCTCGTCGATGACAGCCAGCTCGGCGCCGACGGCTACGGTCTCGTCCTCAGCGACGGTGATGCCGCGCAGGACACCGGAGACCGGCGACGGGATCTCCGTGTCGACCTTGTCGGTCGAGACCTCGAGCAGCGGCTCGTCGGCCTGAACGTGCTCGCCCTCCCGCTTGAGCCAGCGGGTGACAGTGCCCTCGGTGACGCTCTCGCCGAGTTGTGGCATCGATACGGAGACCGACATCGCTTCCCGTAACTCCTTCTTCGCTTATATGTGACTCTAGCGCGCGCACCGGGCTACGGAAGGGCGCCAGCGGTCAGCCATGGTTGTGAAGCGGCTTGCCAGCCAGGGCGAGGAACGCCTCGCCGATGGCCTCGGACTGGGTGGGATGGGGATGGATCAGCTGGGCGACATCGGTCGGCACTGCCTCCCAGTTCACGATCAGCTGACCCTCGGCGATCATGTCGCCGGCGTGGGCGCCGACCAGATGGATGCCGAGCGTCGGGCCGCCGCCAGCGGTGACAATGACCTTGGCCGCGCCGCTGGTCATCAGGATCTGGCTCTTGCCATTCCCGGCCAGGTCATAGGTGAACTCGGTGAACTCGATGCCGCGCGCTGCTGCCATGGCACTAGTGATGCCAACCGAGGCGACCTCAGGATGGGAGTAGGTGATCCGCGGCACGCCGTCATAGTCGACCGGGATGACATCGAGGCCGGCCAGCCGCTCGGCCACCAGGATGCCCTCGGCAAAGCCGACGTGGGCGAGCTGGAGACCTGGCCGCAGGTCACCAACGGCGGAGATGGTCGGAATGTTTGTCTGGCACAGCTCGTCCACCAGCACGAATCCGCGGTCCATCGCGACGCCGACCTCGTCGTAGCCGAGGCCCGCCGACACCGGCCCGCGGCCGACCGCGACCAGCAGCAGCTCGGCATCGATCGTCGCGCCGCCTTCGAGCGTTACGGTCACGCCATTGCCGGTGTCCTTGACGCCCTCGAACCTCGTGCCGAGCTTGAAGCCGATGCCACGCCGGCGGAACGCCCGCTCTAGCAGCTTGGAGCTCGACTCCTCCTCGGTCGGCAGCAAGTGCGGAAGCATCTCGACGATCGTGACCTCGGCGCCGAAGGATCGCCAGACGCTGGCGAACTCGACGCCGATGACGCCGCCGCCGAGTATGACCACCGATGACGGCACGTGATCAAGCTGGAGCGCGTGATCGCTGGTGATGATGCGCTGGCCATCGGGGACCAGGCCGGGCAGGCTTCGCGTCTCCGAGCCAGTTGCGAGCACCACGTGCCCGCCGGCGATGACCTGGTCGCCTACCTGCACCGAGGTGGGCGAGATGAGGCGGCCGTGTCCCTCGATAACGTCGATCTGCCGGCTCTCGACCAGGCCGGTGAGGCCCTTCCAGAGCCTGGTGACGACCTTGTCCTTGTAGGCGTTGACGCCATTCATGTCGATGCCGTCCAAGACCGACAACACGCCGAAGTTCGGGCCATCGTGCGCCAGGTCGGCGACCTCGGCCGCGTGCAGCAATGCCTTGGTGGGGATGCAGCCCCGGTGCAGGCAGGTACCGCCAACCTTGTCTTCCTCGATGAGCGCGACCCGCTTGCCCAGCTCGGCCGCGCGCAGCGCGCAGGCGTAGCCGCCGCTGCCGCCGCCGAGAATGACAACGTCGTAGCCGCCCTCGGGGTTGGCGCTGCTGTCGCTCACGTGTTACTCCTTCTCAGGTGTCCTGCGGGCGTATGCGCCGTTGCTTACGCCCGTGCGGAGGCTCCTCAGAGCCGCCCTTCTGCGACGTCGGTCGCGACCTGGACGAGCATCCGCACTGCGGCGCCGGTCCCGCCCTTGGGGGTGTATCCGTACGGCTCGCCCTCGTGGAACGCCGGGCCGGCAATGTCCACATGTGCCCAGCGCACGCCGTCAGGAACAAATTCCTTCAGGAACAGTCCGGCGACCAGCATGCCGCCGAAGCGTTCGCCGGCGACGTTCGCGATGTCGGCGACGGAAGAGTCCAGGCCCTTGCGCAACTCCGCCGGCAGCGGCATCGGCCAGGCCTGCTCGCCCGCCTGGCGTGAGGCCTCGGCGATCGCCGCGGCGACCGCGTCGTCACTGCCCATCACGCCGCTGATGCGCGGGCCGAGCGCGACTAGCTGGGCGCCGGTCAGCGTGGCCACGTCGACCAGCAGGTCGGGGGAGTCTTGCGCGGACCTGGCGAGCACGTCGGCGAGGACAAGGCGGCCCTCGGCGTCAGTGTTGAGCACCTCGACTGTCTTGCCGCCGAAGATGGTGATGACATCCGATGGCCGCTGCGCGCCGCCGCCGGGCATGTTTTCGGCCATGGCCAGGTAGCCGACCACGTTGATCTTGGGCTTGAGCGCGGCGATGGCCTGGAGCGCGCCGAGCACGGCTGCGGCGCCGCCCATGTCTGACTTCATCGCCTCCATCGACTTCGGCGGCTTCAGGGACAGGCCGCCGGAGTCGAAGGTGATGCCCTTGCCCGCGAACACGACGGTCTTGCTCGCCTCCGGATGCTGGTAGGCGAGGCGGACCAGCCGGGGCGGGTGCACTGAGCCCTGGCCCACGCCGGTGATCCCGCCGTAGCCGCCGCCCGCGAGCGCGATCTGGTCGAGCACCTCGATGTCGAGGCCGGCCGCGACAGCGACTCGCTGCGCCTCGGCCGCGAATGTCTCCGGGTACAGGTGCGACGGGCTGGTGTTGACCAGGTCCCGGACCAGCGTCATCGCGTCGGCCAGCGCCTGCGCACGGCCGGCCGCGGCTCCGACGGAGGACAGCACCGTCAGGTCCGGCGACTCGGCGCTGCCGTTGGCGCTGCTCCGGTACCTGGTAAAGGTGTAGCGGCCGAGCAGCGCGCCGAGCGCAACTGCCTCAGTCTCAGCCTCGTCGCGAGCAGGCAGCGAGAGGGCGATCGTGTGCGCCTTCCCGGTCAGCGCCCGGACGGCCGTGCCCGCGCCGCGGCGAAGCGACTCAAGCCGTCCCCGTTCCCCGCCCTGATCCGCCTGGCCCAGCCCGACCGCCACGATCAGCGGCGCCGCGACGGCGCCGCCCGATGCGATCTTGGTGAGTTCGTCCTGCTTGCCGCTGGCGCCCAGGGCAGCAAGGGTGGCGGCGAGGGAGCCGCCCAGCGCACCGTCGACGTCCTCCGCTCCATGAGCCGGAACGGGGCCGTCGGCACCCTCGGTCACTCCGATAATGAGGGCGTCTGCGCGAGCGCTGCGAGCGTCGGCTGTGCTTACTGTCAGAGGGTTCGTCGTCACGGGTCCTCAGCCTAGTGCCTCCGCTGGCCGCAGCCGATCCGTGGTCAGCTGGCGGTAACGGTCGTCATATGATGAAAGTGACGGCTGTTACTATGACTAGGTCAACCCCGCCGAAGGTCACCTGGAGGACCGTTATGAGTGCCGCCGCCAGCGCGCTCTTCATCGCCGTTTTCCTCGCCTGCGTGGTCGAGGCGGTAGAGGCAACCACCATAGTGCTTGCGGCGGGCACGGCCAGGGACTGGCGTTCAGCGGGCACCGGTACGGCGGCAGCGCTACTCGTGCTCGGGGTCATCGTCGCTGCGCTCGGGCCAGCAGTCTCGCATATCCCGCTGACCGGCCTGCGTGTCGTCGTCGGCGCGCTACTGCTGGTCTTCGGACTCCAGTGGCTGCGCAAGGCGATCCTGCGCGCGAGCGGACATAAGGCCCTGCACGATGAGGAAAAGCTGTACGCCGAGCACCTCGCGGAGGCCAAGGGGCAGCAGGCCCGGCGGTCTTTCCTGGCGCCGGACTGGTATGGGTTCACCCTGGCCTTCAAGGGCGTGCTGCTCGAGGGTCTGGAAGTCGTGTTCATCGTCCTGACATTCGGCGCTAACGCCAAGAACGTCGGGCTGGCTGCGCTCGCTGCTGGCTGCGCGATCGTGCTGGTGGTCGGCGCCGGCTTCGCGATCAGGGCGCCGCTGGCCAGGGTGCCCGAGAACACCATGAAGTTCGTCGTCGGGATCATGCTGACGAGCTTCGGGGTGTTCTGGGGCGGGGAGGGCGCGGGTGCGAACTGGCCCGGCTCGGATGCCGCCCTGCTCGTGATCATCCCGTCGATCGCGCTCTTTGGCGTCGGGCTGACCGTGCTGCTACGGAAGAGCGCTGGCAGCTCAGGCGGCGGGGCCGCAGAGCTGCCGCAGCGGCCGGCCAGGTTGCGCACTAGGGAGGCTGGGTTATGTCAAAGCTGCGTGCGTTCGGCGCCTTCTGGTACGACTTCGTAATCGGCGACGACTGGCTGGTGGCGGCGGGAGTGGTGATCGGCCTGGCCGGCACCTACGGGCTGCACCGGGCCGGGGTGACGGCATGGTGGCTGCTGCCGGTGCTGATCGTCGTCGTGCTGCCGCTCAGCCTCTCGCGTGCGGTCAGTGGCCCTCTGCTTCCTCGGCGTATACCCGCGCAGCGTACGCCTCCAGCTTCTCCTCGCACTCCGCCAGCGAGCTGACAGCCTGCTGGCGGCCGGCCGCGCCGAAGACGTCGCGGTCCCTGATCCGCTGCAGCCAGGTACGCAGCTTGACGAGGTCAACCTCGTTCTCCTCAAGCTCGGCGTAGCTGAAGTGGTTCTCCCGGTACTCCTTGTCGATCCCGGCGATGAAGTCCGCGCACTTGTCGACGATCTCCTCGTACTCGTCGTCGCGCGCGGCCTGGAACTGCGCGCGGACGTCGGATTCGCCGGCGAGGACCTCGCAGGACAGCAGGACCGCCGACCCTGACATGTCCAGGATCTCGCTGCGCAGTTTGCGCAGGGCGCGCTCTGCTGGTGTGCTCGCCGGAAGCGCCGCGACGGAACTCTGGAGGTAGATCGCGCCGAGGCTCTTAATCCGGCGCCAGACCGTTGCGCGCAGCCTGGTCGGCTCCGACGGCACACGGTAGATCAGGAGCAGCCAGCCGGCCGGCGGTGGTCCGTCGGCCGCAGTGTCGACAGGCGCGGACTGGCCGGGGTGGTGCTGGCTGTGGCTGGCAGGCACGCCCGCCATTGTGCCAGGCCATCGGGAGGTTCTGGCCGCACGAGGGCGGTGTCGCGGGGTCAGGCCGGCACTTGCCATAGCGCGAGCGGTACACCTAGTCAGGTCAGGGGCTTGCGTTGGATCAGGGCCGCTGGCCTGCCCGGACCAGCCCGTGCTCGTAGGCGTAGACGACGGCCTGGACGCGGTCGCGCAAGCCCAGCTTGGCAAGGACCCGGCCGACGTGGGTCTTGACGGTGGCCTCGGATACGAAGAGCCGCCGCGCGATCTCGGCGTTGGAGAGGCCCTGGGCCACGAGCGTCAGGACCTCGCGCTCGCGGTCAGTGAGTTCGGCTAGCTCATCGGGTGGCGGCTGGCCATCGGGGAGCATCGCTGCGAACTGGTCGATGAGCCGCCTCGTGGTCGACGGCGCGACGACCGAGTCACCCGAGTGGACTGCCCGGATGGCGAACAGCAGCTCTTCCGGAGGCACGTCCTTCAGCAGGAACCCGCTAGCGCCGGCCTTCAGCGCGGCAAAGGCATATTCGTCCAGGTCGAAGGTCGTCAGCATCAGGACCCTGGGCAGATCGCCTGCCTGCCGGATCCGGCGAGTCGCCTCCACGCCGTCGAGGCGCGGCATGCGCGCATCCATGACCATGACGTCCGCGTGCAGCCGTCGGGCCAGGTCGACAGCGCCGAGGCCGTCGCCAGCCTCGCCGACGACCTGCATGTCTGGCTGAGCGTCCAGGACCATCCGGAAGCCGGCGCGGACCAGCTCCTGATCGTCGACAAGGACGATCCTGATCAGGCTCATGGCGCCAGTGTTCGTGGCTGCAGTGCCGGTGGCTGCATTGTCGGTGGAAGCGGAGTCCTGGCCTGTCATCGCGTCGCTCCCGGCAAACTGGACTCGGCGATGGCGGGCTCGATCGGGCTGGCAGACCAGCCGGCCGGCGTCAGCGTGTCCTCAGGTCGCGTGTCCTCAGCTGGCGTGTCCCGAGGGGTCTCCGGGTCTGGCGCTTCCCCGGCCAGGCTGGCTCTGGCCGCGCGTCCGGGCGCGGCGATCGGGCACGGCAGCCTGGCCGTCACGCCGAATCCGCCGCCCGGCAATGGCCCGGCGGTCACGGTGCCGCCGTACATGGCGATCCGCTCCCGCATACCGGCCAGCCCAAGGCCACCGGAGTCTGAAGTGCCGCCACCCGGGCCGTCGTCTGTGACCTCCACCACAAGGCCGTCCGGCTCGTAGCGCAGTGCGACGGCCGCGGTCGCCGCGAGCCCCGCGTGCTTGCGCGTGTTAGTCAGCGACTCCTGGACCACTCGGTAAGCGGCCAGCTCGGCGCCCTCAGGCAGCTCGCGCGGCGTGCCACTGAGCGTGTAGCCGACCTCGAGGCCCGCGGCGCGCGCCTGGTCAAGCAGCTCGCGTAGCTCCCCGAGGCCGGGAACCGGCGCGAGGGCGGCCTGGTCGTCGGCCGACCGCAGGACGCCGAGCAGCCTGCGCATCTCGGCGAGCGCCTGCCGGCCGGTGCCAGCGATCGCCTGCAGTGCGGCCGCTGCCCGGTCCGGGTCGGCCCGCAGTGCATATCCGGCGCCATCTGCCTGCACGACCATGACGCTGACGTGATGCGCCACGACGTCGTGTAGCTCGCGTGCGATCCTGGCCCGCTCGGCTGCGGCAGCCACCTTGGCCTGCGCGTGCCGCTCGGCCTCGAGCCGGGCGGCCTTGTCTTCCAGGGCCGCGTAATAGCCGCGGCGGTAGCGCATGGAGTCGCCGAGTATCCAGACCGTCAGCTCAAGACCGCCGAACAGGAACGACGCGAAGATCAGCCGCCAGGCTAGGTTGACGCCGTGGACCGGGCCCCAGGCCAGCACCGCAACCGCGGAGCCGGCGAGGCACACGAGCAGCGCCATGATCGAGGCCCGGCGCGGCCGGTAGGCGGCCACGGTGTAGAGCAGGACCAGCAGCGCCAGGTCGGAGGCCGCAGGCCGCCCCGTGATCACCTGGAGGGCGCCGCCGACTACGGCGAGGGAGAACGCCGTAATCGGGGCGCGGCGGCGGAATGCCACCGGCACGACCATAAGAAGCATCGGCGGGATTTCCCGCGGCTGCTGGATCAGCTGACCGAGACCGAGCAACGCCAGGACGCCAGCGAGCACGCTGTCGACAAGCAGCGGGTGGCGGCGCAGCCAGGCGTAGAGGGCGGACACGCCTCAAGATTATGTGCGCGCCCTGCCGTTCACGTCAGCCTGCTGGCTACCATCAGTCAGCCCTGAGGCTTACTGGTGCCGGTGACCGGCGGCACCCAGGCGCATGTAAGCAAGGCGAGCTAGTCAAGTAGGCGGACAGGCAACGGCTCCTCGGTGCTCACGCCGCTGCGGCCCGGCTCAACCCGGTACCCGGTCGCTTCTGGCCGGTCGGCGACGATCGCCTCGAGGTCGTCGTCGACGAAGTGCGCCCCGGTGCCGTCATCGCAGGCGATCCCCGCGGCGAGGGTGCCGTCGGCGACCAGCGCCTGATAGGCGGGCCGCCGGGTCGGCTCGGCGCTGTAGTGCGGGCAGTAGCTGCCGGCGAGCAAGCCGAGCCCGCTGGTGAACGGCCGCAGCTGGCGTCCGAACGAGTCGGTCGTCCCGCCATCGAACCAGCAGATGGCGCCCGCGCTCACGCCGGCCAGGACGATGCCGGCCTGCCAGGCCGCGCGCATCACCTCGTCCAGGCCGTGCACGCGCCAGATGGCGACCATGTTGGCAACGCTGCCGCCGCCCACGAAGATCACGTCCTGGGACAGCAGCAGATCGCCGGGGTCGCTGACATTGGGCATCGGGAAGAGCTGAAGGTGACTTGGCCGGGCGCCATACTGCGACAGCCTGGCGTACATGCGTACGTAGGAGGCCGCGTCGTCGCCGTTCGCGGTATTCAGGACGCAGACGCGCGGCGCGGCGGCCCCGGACAGCGTCAGGGCGTACGCGATGAGTGCCGGAAGCGACTGGTCCTGGTCGGGCGCCGCGCCGATGCCGCCGATGGCGAGTATGTGCCGCCGTCCGTCTGCTGCCATGCCCGCAGGCTATCGTCCGTGCAGACAGGCAAGCCGGCCAGCGGGAAGGTAGCGCCATCAGCGACTGCGTGTTTTGCGATATCGCCGCCGGGCGCGTGCCCGCGCACATCGTGCTTGATGATGCCGAGGTCGTGGCGTTCCTCGACGCCCGGCCGGTCTTCAAGGGGCACGTCCTGGTGGCGCCGCGCCAGCACGTGGAGACCCTGCCAGATCTGCCCGCCGAGGCAGTTGGCCCGTACTTCCTGCGAGTCCAGCGGATCAGCGCGGTCATGCCGGCCGCGCTCGGCTCGCAGGGTACCTTCGTGGCCGCCAACAACGTGGTCAGCCAGAGCGTCCCGCATCTGCATTTCCACGTCGTTCCGCGAACCAAGGGCGACGGGCTGCGCGGCTTCTTCTGGCCACGACTGCGCTACGACTCCGACGACGAGGCTGCGGAGTACGCCGAGCGGATCCGCGCTGCGCTAGCCAGCTGATCTTCGGGGCTCACCAGCTAGTCGCGGGGCTACCCAGCTGATCTCAGGGCTCGCTCGTTGATCCCAGGGCTCGCTAGCTGATCGCCGTGACCAGAAGGCAGCCTGCCATGGCGACCTCGGCGATGGCGCCCAGGACGTCACCGGTGATGCCGCCGAGCCGCCGCACCGCCAGGGACGTCAGCCCCAGGGAGGCGGCCAGCCCGACGGCGATGGCGGCGGCGTAGATCCAGCCGAAGGCGAGGCCGCCGCCGACCGCCGCCAGCGCCAGGGCTGTGGCGATGGCGGGATTTACAGTCCCGGCGACGAGCGAGCCGAGCCCACCGGGCCGCGCCGCCCGGACGCTGTGGCGGCACGCGAGCGTGATTGCCAGCCGGGCGGTCACGGCCGCGGCCACGATCGCCAGCGGGCCGCGGCCTAGCTGCTCCGCCCTGGCCAGCGCGCTGATCTGGACGAGCAGCGTGAGGACGAGCGTCACGACGCCGAACGGGCCGACGTCGGACTGCTTCATGATCTCTAGCGCCTGATCGGCCGGCTTGCGGCTGCCGAGGCCGTCCGCGAGATCGGCCAAGCCGTCCAGGTGCAGCCCCCGTGTCAGCACGGCCAAGACGGCGATCGCGAGCACAGCGGCCAGCAGCGCGCCGGCGTGAGCTGCCCGGCAGGCCAGCAGGACGCCGGCGGCGACGCCGCCCAGGGCGAGGCCCAGGAACGGCGCCCAGTAGAGGGCGGCAGCGGCCTCCCGGCGCCCCGGCGCCTCGGTGGTGGCCCTGCTGCCGGGCAGCGGAACGGCGGTGAGCAGCGTGATCGCCAACCGCAGTCCAGCCAGGGCCATGGCACCTGAGCCTACGGTCTGGCCGGGTCTGCCGGTCCGTGGTCACTGCGCCGGTCCGTGGTCACTGTGCCGTGCCGACCGGTGAGGCTGCATGTAGGTTCGGCTGCACTGAGTTCGGCTGCACTGAGTTGGCCGCACTGGCCGGCCGGTGGGGAAGGCAGACGGCAGCGCACATCGGGGCGGGGCACATCAGCGCAGGGCACATCGGGCCGGGGCACATCGGGGAGCGGCGTGGCAGGGAACATCGCGGCGGCGGGTGACGCGGCAGGGCAGCGCGCAGCGGGGCGCCCGCACGTGCTGCTGTCCGCGGCGATGTCCGCCGATGGCTACCTCGACGACGCCTCGGCCACCAGGCTCGTGCTGTCCGACGCTGCCGACCTCGACAGGGTCGACGAGCTGCGGGCTCGCAGCGACGCGATCATGGTCGGCGCGCAGACGATCCGCGCCGACAACCCTGGCCTGCTCGTCAAGTCGCTTGCCCGGCGGCAGGCGCGCGTGGCGCGCGGCCTGCCGGCGAACCCGCAGAAGGTCACCGTGACCAGCCGAGGCGATCTGAATCCGGGCAGCCGGTTCTTCGCCGCGGCTGAGAGCGCGCCGTTTGTTTATGCCTCGATGGCGGTCGCCGATAGTCTCCGCGCACGGCTGGGGGCGACGGGCGTTGTCGTGCCCGTTCCCGGCTTGACGGGTTTTCCTGACCGCCTCGACCTGGGCTGGATCCTTGATGACCTGGCCTTCCGCGGGATCGGCCGGCTGATGGTGGAAGGCGGCGCGCAGGTACTCGCCCAGTTCCTGGCCGGGGGACTTGCCGATGAGTTCCTGCTCGCCGTCGCGCCCGTTTTCGTGGGTGACGCGGGCGCGCCGCGCCTGGTGGCGGGGGAACGGCCCGCCGGACGCCTGCACCTGGCCGGTGTCACCCAGGTCGGCGACATGGCCGTGCTGCGGTACCTGCCCGCCGGGCCAATCAGAACGCGGCGAGCGGACTGAACTCAGCCCACGTGGTGAACGAAGGACAGCAGACGGTGCAGGATGGGGGGATGAGCGATACGAAGGCGGCTTCGGGCGGCATGCAGTCCGCGATCGAGCGAAGCGGCTACTACCCCGGCCTGGTGTATGACGCCGTGTCTTCGGCGGTTGGAAACGAACCTGTGCTGTCGTACGTCGTCGTGCATGATGCTCACTTTGACCCCGGTATGGAGGTGCGCCGCCACGTCACGGTGATGGCGCTGACGCCGACGCGGCTTGTCTACTCCCATACCGATGAGTACCCGGCCGACGAGTCCGATCCCGAATCCAGGCCGCAGGCAGAGACCAGTACTGAGGCCGTGCGGCACACCAGGATCTCCTCGGTGGCATTGACCAGGGTGATTCCGGATCCGGCGTCGTACGTGCCCGGCGTGACCGCGCCAAGCGAGGTCGTCCTGACCATCGGCTGGAATGTGCTGTCGCACATCGAGATCGAGCCGGCCCACTGCGGGGACGAGAACTGCGAGGCCGATCACGGCTACACCGGCACTATGACCGCCGATGACCTGACCGTGCGCGTCAGCGAGGCCGCGGACGGTCCAGAGGCGGTGGAGCAGGTGGTGACGTTTGCCCGGGCCCTGACCGAGGCGACTTCCCGTCCGTGACCACAGCGGGGGAGGCGGGGGACGGGGAACCGCTGCTGCCGGCTTACGGGCAGAGCACGCTGGCTGACTTGAGCAGATCGCTGCTGGCCTCGCTCGGCGTGCCGGGCGAGGACAACGTGCTCGGGCTTCCGCCGACGCGCCGGGTGTGCCTGCTGGTCGTCGACGGCCTCGGCTGGGACCTGCTGCGCACGCACCGCGCGGCGGCGCCTTTCCTGGCCGGGCTGCTAGAGACAGGGTGCTGGCTGGCGGCCGGATTCCCGGCGACGACGGTGACCAGTCTGGCCTCGCTCGGCACAGGCCGGCCGCCCGGCCAGCACGGCATGCTGGGCTACCAGGTCCGGGTCCCGGCCACCGGGCAGCTGCTGAACGCGCTGCGCTGGGACAAGAGCGTCGATCCGCTCGCCTGGCAGCCGGGAACGACGATCTTCGAGCGGGCTGCCGCCGCTGGGTTCGGGGCGTTCCGGGTGGCGGCCGGGGCCTTCAGGCAGACGGGGCTCTCGGTCGCGGCCATGCGCGGCGCCGACTACCGCCCGGCCGATACCCTCGGCGCGCTGGTCGCTTCGAGTGCGGCGGCGCTCGCGTCTACGCCGAGCGGGTTCCTCATGGTCTATACCGGCGACCTCGATTCAACCGGGCATGCGTGGGGGTGCACGTCACCGGCGTGGCGATTCCAGCTGGCGCACGTCGACCGGCTGGCTGAGCAACTCGCGGGCGCGCTGCCCGCCGGTACCGCGCTGCACATCACCGCCGATCACGGGATGGTCGACGTGGCGCCGTCAGGCCGGATCGACGCGGACCTGATCCCGGCACTGCGGGACGGCGTCGCGCTGCTCGGTGGAGAGGCCCGCGCGCGGCACGTTTACGCCGTGCCAGGCGCGGCGAAGGACGTGCTGGCTGCGTGGCGGGCCACGCTCGGTGACGACGCCTGGACAGTCAGCCGCGACGAGGCCATCGAAAATGGATGGTTCGGCCCGGTTGAGCCGACCGTGACCGATCGGATGGGCGATGTCATCGCCGCGGCCCGCGGGTCGTCCGCAGTGGTAGCGACCGTTGCCGAACCGCGTGAGTCGGCGCTCGTCGGCATGCACGGCTCGCTGACGCCGGCTGACCAGCGGGTGCCGCTTCTCACTCACGTAGCGTGACCGTGAGGTCGGCTGCGAACGAGCGTTTATCCACAGCGCTGCGGGGGAACCGCACCGGCCGGCGGCCAGTTGTGCACAGATTTGACGAAGTTATCCACAAGTAGAGCCCAGGAGATTCGCTCACATGACAGCCGCCGCGGACAGTCCGCTGATCAGTGTCGGAGAGCTCGCCGACGCGCTGGCCGGACCGGTGCCGCCGACCCTGATCGACGTGCGCTGGCGCCTCGGCGGGCCGCCCGGTATCGAGGCGTACCGGGCCGGTCACGTGCCAGCCGCCATGTACGTCGACCTGGACAGCCAGCTCGCCGGCCCGCCCGGACCTGCCGGCCGCCACCCGCTGCCGGACGCCGCCGAGTTCCAGGCCGCCATGCGCGCTGCCGGGGTCCTGGCCGATGGCGATGTCGTCGTGTACGACGAGGCGGATGCGACCATCGCGGCGCGGGCGTGGTGGCTGCTGCGGTACTTCGGGCACGGCCTGCCCGGGCACGGGCGGGTGCGAGTGCTGGACGGCGGGTTCCAGGCCTGGCGGGCCGCCGGTCAGCCGGTCAGCACCGACGATGAGACGGCTGCGCCCGGCGACTTCACGGCCAGCCCCGGCCACCTGCAGGTGCTGGACGCGGCCGGTGCGGCCGAGGTGGCCAGGGCCGGGATCCTGCTGGACGCGCGGGCACCGGCCAGGTACCGGGGCGAGACCGAGCCCGTCGACCGGGTAGCCGGCCACATTCCCGGTGCGCTCAGTGCGCCGACGGCCGCAAACGTTACGTCGGACGGCCTGTTCAGGTCGGCTGCCGAGCTGCGGGCCCGGTTCGCTGACCTGGGCATCGACGCGGCGGCTGGGGCCGACGCGGCTGATCGCCGACGGCGACGGGCAGCCAGTCGGCGCGTACTGCGGCTCGGGCGTCACGGCCGCGCACGAGGTCCTCGCGCTCGAGCTAGCGGGCATCCCGGCCGCGCTGTACGTCGGATCCTGGTCGGCCTGGATCAGCGACCCGGACCGGCCGGTCGCTACCGGGCCGCAGCCCGGCAGGATGCCCTAGACGGATCAGCTCACCTGCTGGTCGACGCGCTCGGCGTAGAAGCACATGAGGCCGGTGATGCCGGCGGCCTCCGGTATGGGCGTCTCATAGCTCCAGACCAGGTCCTCGTGCACGTTGCCGTCGAGCTCCACCGACCAGTAGGACGCCTCGCCCTTGAACGGGCACGTCGTCTTCGTGGCGGTCGGCCGCAGGTACTCGGTGCGCACGTCCTCCCGGGGCAGGTAGTAGCGGGGCCGGATGCCGGTCTCCTCGAGCAGTACGGCGCGGTCAGACTCCGCGAGCTTGACGCCACCGAGGGAGATCTGGACGCGCCGGCCGGCTGGACTGATCGTGATCCTGTGTCCACTGGTCATGATGGTGGCAACCCGGCACGTGCCCGGCCCATTCCGTCGGGCTCATTTCGCGTGGGTCGCCCGACACCCTGATGGTTTCGTGGGTACAAACGCCGCGAATCGACAGCCTCATGACTGGAACCCTCAGGGCGTCGGCCGGCCGCTCAGGCGAAAGCGGGGATCGAACGTATTCCGGGCAGGCCGGCGGCGCCAAGCGGGCCAAGCGGGCCTCTTCGCGGCCGTCAGGGGCCACCGCACCGGTTGAGCCCGGACGCCGCCGTCACCACCGGCCGCGGTGCTCGGGTACCCGGAAGACCAACGGCAGCGCCACGATCAGCGCCGCGGCGAAGACCAGGAAGACGTGCGCCTGCGCGAGGCCGGGGTCGGCGCTGCGGGCCACGATCGCCGCCGTGATGGAGACCGCCGTGATGGCACCGGCCTGCCGGAACATGCCCCGCAGGCCGGCCACGGCGGCGGCCTGATCGGGAGCCAGCTGAAGCGTCGCATTGTTGGACGACGGTGTCGATATGCCCATGCCGATGCCGCAGATGGCGGTGGTAACCGCGAGCCAGGCGTAGGTCGACAGCACGTGCGGACTGGTTGCGGTGCCGACCAGGCCGACGGCGCACAGCGTGAAGCCGACTGCGATGGGCCACCGGTATCCGGTCCGCCGCAGCAGGTAGACCGACAGCCCGGCGGTGGTGATCATGCCGAGGGCCCTGGCCGTGAGCAGAGTGCCGGCGGCGAGGGCGGGGAGTCCGTACCGTTCTTGCGCATACAGCGGAACGAGCGGGGCGAATCCGAGCACCGCGCTGCCGTAGAGGAAGTTCAGCAGGTTCATGACGCCGAAGCCGCGGCCGACGAGGAACCGCAGCGAAATGAAGGGCGACGGCGCCCGCGCGGAGTGCCGGACGAACGCGGTCGCCGCGCAGGCCGCGACGCACTCAGGGAGCAGGAAGTACACACTCAGCGGATCGCTGTGCGCGCCGCCGAGATAGCCGATGCCGAGCATCGCCGACAGCAGCGTGAGGCCGAGCAGGACGACACCGCGGATGTCCAGCTGCAGGTCGGGCCGTCGTGCGATGTCCGGGATGAAGATGGCGCCGAGCACGACCAGGGTGATGCCGATCGGGATGTTCACCAGGAAGATGCCGCGCCAGGACCAGTACGTGACGAACACGCCCCCGAGGACCGGCCCGATGATCCCGCCGATCGGGAAGATGCTGGCGAACAGCCCCACGGCGCGGTCGCGATCCTTGCCGAACAACTCGGTCACGATGCCGGTTGCCGACGGCATGAACGCGCCGCCGCCGATGGACTGGACCGCCCGGAGCACGATCAGCAGGTAGATGTTGTCGGCGAGCCCGCAGCACAGCGACGCCGCGGTGAAGAGGACGGCCGCGCCGAGGAAGATCTGCTTGCGGCCGTACTGATCGCCGATCTTGCCTGCTAGCGGCATGACCATGACCTGGCCGAGCGCGTAGACCGTGATGGTCCAGCTACTCCAGTTCACCTGGGCACCGAGGTCGCGCTGAATCGAGGGGATGGCCGTCGCCACGATGGTCTGGTCGACCGAGGCCATCATCAGCGCTATCGAGACGACCCCGAAGATAACGAGGCGCCCGCGTGCGGGGCCATCGGCGACCTGCACGAGGGCGGCATCGGCGTGCGCAACCTGTTCAGCCACTGCTGGCTAACGTTACACTGCTTGCCGGCAGGCAACTAGTTGTTGAGCGGTAGGATCGCGGCCATGGATGACGAAGGCGCTATCCGCCTCCGCCGGGTCATTATCAAGGTTGCCCGCCAGCTGAACGCGTCCTCGACCGGCGAGGGCCTGACGCCGTCGCAAGCCTCGGTGCTCGGGCTCATCGTGGCGCGGGGGCCGATGAGCCTGCCGGACCTCGGCGAGCTCGAGGGGATCAACCCCACGATGCTGTCCCGCGTCATCGGCCGCCTGGTCGAGATGGACCTGATCGACCGGATCCCGGATCCAGCCGACCTGCGCAGCGTCTCCGTCGTCAGCACAGCACCCGGCCGCCGCGTCGACCAGCAGATCAAGGCGCGCCGCGCCGCCGCGGTCTCGCAGTGCCTGGAGCTGCTTCCGGCGGCGGAAGTCTCGGCACTCACCAAGGCACTCCCGGCCCTGGAAAACCTCGCCGAGACCATGCGGCAGTTGAGTCACCCCGACAGGGGTGCCCAGCCACTACCGGAACCAGAGCGCCGCCGAGCGCGGCACGGCTGACCGCGAGACGGCTGACCGCGAGACGGCTGACCGCGCCGCTAGTGTTTCGAGCATGACGAGCCCGGTCGTGCCCGCCCTTGTCCTCGCCTCCGGATCGGCGGCGCGCCTGCGCATCCTGCGCGAAGCGGGCATCGATGCCGAAGTCGTCGTCAGCGGCGTGGACGAGACCAACGACGATTACCTGGCCACAGCGGACCTCGTTGCGGTGCTAGCCGAACGCAAGGCGGCTGCGGTCGCGGCGATCCGCCCGCATGCACTTGTGCTCGGCTGCGACTCCCTGCTGGACCTGCACGGCTCCGCGTACGGCAAGCCAGCCACGGCACAGGAAGCCGCCGAGCTCTGGCACCTACTGTCCGGCCGCACTGGCACGCTGTATACCGGGCACCAGGTCATCGACGGCAGCAGCGGACGCCGGGCTAGCGGCGTGGCCGCGACCGAGATCAGGTTCGGCACGCCGAGCGACGCGGAGATCACCGCGTACGCCGCCACAGGTGAGCCGCTGTCGCTGGCAGGTGCGTTCAGCATCGACGGCCTGGCCGCGCCGTTCGTCGACGGCATCGACGGCGATCCGAGCAATGTCATTGGGCTGTCGCTGCCTTTGCTGCGCCGCCTGCTGGCTGAGCTTGGGATCGGGATCACCGAGCTGTGGCGGCCAAGCCGCTAAGCGCCGGGCAGCGCGCGCTCCTCGTGATCGAGCCGATCCTGAAGGTGCCGCAGGGAGTCGTCCGACAGCCTGCCGCTGTCGCGCCAGCGCAGCAGTTCCTCCCGCTGGGCGTCGATGACCGCGTGCTGGGCGCGAACAGCAGCCTCCAGCTCGGGCGACCAGGAGAGCTCGCCGCCCTCGTCCGTCAGCATGCTGAACCGGGTCTCCGCGCGGTCAGCACGCCGGCGCAGCGCGTCGCGCGTGGCGTCGGCTAGCGCGGAACCGGCCGCGAGACGCCGCCGGCGGCCGCCCCCAGCAGGCGCCGCGCACCGGCCTGCACGAGCCGAGTTAGCCGGTTGTTTCCCGCTCCGTCATCGCGCCGCCGCAAATGGAGCCTGGACTGGATATCAGCCTTTGTACAGACTGGGCATCATGCTGACTCGTCGCACCGTTTTGCAGCTCATGGCGGCCTCCACCGGCCTGGCTCTGACCGGCACGGAGTTCCTCGCCCAGACGGCGGCTAGCGCCGCCCCGGCCCTGTCCCCGAATGGCTCCGAAGGCATCGAGCACGTGGTCGTGCTCATGATGGAAAACAGGTCGTTTGACCATTTCCTCAGCTGGCTGCCCGGCGCGGACGGGCGCCACGACATGATCTACCAGTCCACCGACGGGAACTACTACCCGAACTACCCGCTGGCGCCCGACTTCCAGGGCTGCGGGTACTCAGACCCCGACCACAGCTGGGAAGGCTTCCTCGTCCAGCACAACGACGGCAAGATGGACGGCTTCCTCCAGCGGCCGACCGCGCCGGCGGACAACCCCGGCGTGACCCTGGCGAAGGCCAACACGTTCCCGATCGGCTACTACACGAACCACCACCGCGACGGCAGCCACAAGTCTGCGCCGGACCTGCCTGTCATCGGCGCGCTCGCCGAGCACTACACCGTCCTGGATCGCTACTTCTGCTCGTTCGCGGGCGAGACCTTCCCGAACCGCTTTTACCAGCACGCCGCGCAGACCGACCGCGACCACAACAGCTCCTCTCTGTCGAGCCTGCCGACGATCTGGGATCAGCTGTCGCCGGTTCCCAACACGCAGGGGATTCCCACTGGCGGTTACTTCTTCCGCGACCTGCCCTTCCTGGCCCTGTGGGGTCTGAAGTACTTCCCGTTCTGGCACCCGTTCGAGGCCGGTGACGTGGACGCGATCGGGATCCCTGTCACCACGCCGTCGTTCATCGACACGTGCGCCGCGGGCAACCTGCCGAACGTCAGCTTCATCGACCCGGCCTTCGACACCGAGGGCAACGGCACCTCGGCCGATGACCACCCGCTGGCGGACGTCAGGCTCGGCGAGCGTTTCATCGCCGACGCTTATCACGCCCTGGCCAGCGCCGGTTACCTGGACAACACCGTCTTCATGGTCACGTTCGACGAATGGGGCGGCTTCTTCGATCACGTCCGGCCGCCGCACGTCGTCGACGACACCAACCCGGCGGACGTCGATCACACAGGCGACAGCACGACACCGACGGACGGGCAGCTGATCCCGGACTACACCCAGCTCGGCTTCAGGGTGCCTGCCATCGTCGTGTCCAACCTGGCGCGGCCCCGCGTGGTTCACCACGGGCCGTTCGAGCACACGTCGACACTGGCGCTGATCGAGTCAACGTTCGGGCTCCAGTCCATGACCGCGCGAGACGCCAACACGCTGAACCTTGGCGTGGTTCTGGACAAGCATCCGCACTCACATGTGCCCGAGGGTGCGATCCCGACCAGCAGCGAGGTGCCCGGACCGGCCAACGACGCCGCGGCCGTGTGCAGCGCAACGAGCGTCCAGTCGGTCTCGCCGCCGCCCGCGCGCTCTGGCCACGCGGTCGAGCACAAGGTCCCGATCGCGCGCTCCGGCTGGCCGACGGGGTCCGGAATGGCCGGGCTCGGCGACAAGCTGCGAAAGAACCCGAACCTGGGCGGGTGACGCCGCCCATCGTGTCGGCCCGTCTGCGGAGCACCGTCAGGGCGGGCCCGCCAGATCGGCCGGGCTAGTGCGCAGCAGCCAGGTCAGCGCCCCGGCAATAACCGCGGCGCTGGCCGGCTGCCAGCCCACGGCAGCCACTGCCACGCTCCCGGCAGCGATCACGGCGAGCACCCGCATTGCCAGCCGGAACGGTCGTCCGCGCCGGACCCGGCTGGCGAGGCGCGCTGCCGCTGCGGGCAAGAGCTTCATCGGACCGGGAACGGGGCCGTGACCAGCCCCGCCGCTCGCCGCCTCGCGCATGTCCGCGATTGCCTCACTGCGCCCGGCTGCGGTCCGCAGCAGCGTATAGGCCGCGGCCGCATCGGCGAACGCGGCCGGATCCCCGCCGTCTGCCCGGTCCGGATGCGAGGCAGCGGCGGCGCGCCGCCAGGCAGCGCGCACATCGTCGTCGCTCAGCTCCGCGCTGGCCGCGAGGCCGAGCGCGTCGAACGGACTCGTCATCGCGCCCTCCTCGGCGGCCCGAACGCCTCGGTCAGGAAGGCCGAAACTGCGGCCGACGTGGCAGCTTCCTGCGTGCCTGCACCGGCGGAAGCGGTGGCACCAGCGGCAGCGGCCGAGCGCCGTTCGCGGTCGCACCTGCGGTCGAAGCTGCGCGGTCGAATGCTGCGCGGTCGCACGCTGCGCGACTGCCGGCTGACTTCCGCCAGGCACCGGGGCCGCGAGCGCAGCTGGTCCCGCGACCAGGCGCTTGACTTGCGTATACGTGACACCGCCGCGATAGAGGTAGGCAGCCTGGCCGACGTCAAGTCTGCGGATCAGTTCCTTATCAGCAACCGGCGCCTGCTGGAGGCGTGAGGTTCCGGTCCGGCTCCAGTGCAGCCACCCGATGAGGTGCCGAGTGCTGTCCACTTGCGGACGCTGCCCGGCCAGGGCCGTCACCGGATCGGGATGGGGCGTCCGCAGCAGCCAGATGCCGCCCTCGGCGGTCGCGGCGAGACGGTACCGATCGTCCTCGCGCGCGGCGAGGCCGTGCCAGGACTGCGCCGACACCTGCACGGTCAGCCCGAGTGACCGAGCGCGTTCGAATAACTCCCAGATGGGCAGGCGGCGGGAGACGGCGCTGAACTCGTCGACGGCCAGGAGCACCTGCCTGTGCTTGGCTGGCGCCCCCGTCACGTAGCTAGCGAGCAAGTCGACCAGGGCGCGGGCCTGGGCTTCGGCGACCGAGACCTCGGCGGTGCCTTCCAGGATGCAGTACCAGGCGTCGGCGTCGTCGAAACTGCCCGGCCCCTCCAGGCCGGCGCCGAGGCGGCGGAAGAGCGTGCGGAACCGCAGCGCAATGTCGGGCAACTGCCGCGCCGCTGATCTCGCCACGGCGCCCCGATCGCCGTCGTTCAGCCAGGCCTGGGCGAGCCAGCCCGCGTCGAGCCGGGTCAGGAAGTCGGCAGTGCTGGCAGGCGGGCCGACCGGCGCCTCGACCGCCAGTGCGACGACGGCCTCCATGACGTCCGCGTAATAGGCCGCAGCGCCGGTGCCGTGCTCGATCAGGTCGACCAGCGTGGTGATCAGCTTCCCGGCCGGCAAAGACCACAGCGAGAGGGAAGCTCCATCGGGCCAGACGGCCACGTTCCTGGCACCTGACTCTCGCAGCACCCGGCCATAGCGGTCAGCGATGCGCCGGGCGTCGGCGCCGCCCTTGCAGTCGATGACCACCAGCAGCGGCGGGCCGGCCTGCCCGGCCGCATGCAGGCGGAGGCCGCTGGCCATGAAGCCCGCCCAGAGCCTGAGGAGGAGCGTCGTCTTCCCGGTGCCTGTGCCGCCCAGCACAATCTGGTGCGAGCGGAGCCGGCTCGCGGGTAGCCGCGCAAGGTCGCGATCGGGGTGGCCGATCGCCCGGATGACGCCTCCGGCAACGAAGTCACCGCCCGCTGTCAGCAACGGCACGGCGCCGGGCGCGGCGACCCTGGCCTGCGCGCTGCGCACCTGATGCCGCCACTGCCGCTGGTCGAAGGCGATCGCCGCGTGGGGCGAGGTGCCACCGGCGCGTGCGGCCATCGAGCGATGGCGCAGCGACCACGCGAGGGCGGCCGCGAGCAGTCCGGCCGCGATGGCGCCGGGTGCCAGCAGCACGGCGGCGGCCAGGTAGTCGCCATTGCGCGCGGCCAGCCAGGCCAGACGCGGCGTTGCGGCGACGGGGCCGAGTGAGTGACTGGCGAGTTCCGTCGCCAGGAGCCAGACCGCGAGCATCGGCAGGCACCAGGCCGCCGCCCGGTACAGCCGGCCGGGCTGCCAGCCTGTCCGCCAGGCGACTGTGACGCCGATCGCCGCGACGATCGTGACGGGCAGAAGTGCGATAGCAGCCAGCGCAGCCGCCGTCGCGCCGGCGGCACGCAGCACTCGTCCGCGCGCCTTCATGTCGACGTCTCCGTGGCGGGCAGGGCCACGGTGGCGGACTGCGTCCCCGTCACGGGCAGGGTTCCGGTTGCGGGCGGTGTCCCGGCCGCGGCCAGCGGGGCGGTCGCTGGCAGCGGGGCGGTCGCCGGCAGGGCGCGGATCTCGACCCGGGCCGCGAGGGCGCCTAGCGAGTCGCGGGCGCGTTCCACGGTGCCGAGGGCAGCGGGGGAGCACAGGTAGATGGCCCTGGCATGCCGCGGCGGCAGTCCCGGCACGCGCGTGTCTGCCGCCAGGCAGCCATAGTCACCGGTGCGGGTCAGCAGTTCGCGCATGATGGCCGAGGTGCGGGCGACCGTCTTCGGGGTGAGCTCGGCCTCGATCGCCCAGCACTCGCCGGCCCACGCCGCCGGGTTCGTCGCGGCCTCGGGCCAGTGCACCTCGGCGTCGGGCAGGTGATCGCGCGCGCCCAGCCGCCCGCCGAGTCTGGCGCGCAGGTGCCGCTCGCCGCGCCAGTGCCCGCCGGCATCGCGGTAGGCGGGGATCGCCTCCAGCGTGAGCCGGATGGCCGTAACGGCGCGGATGTGCGTGAGCCGAGCCAGGGCTGGCGGAGCAGCCGCGTACCGGACGCCGCAGGCCGTCAGCCCGGTTCTGGTCAGCCAGACCCAGGGTGGTCCCGGCCCCAGGATCGCCGACTCGGCCAGGCCGCGGCTGACCCAGCGGCTGACGACGGCCCGCGCCTGGCGGCCCGTCCGGCCCAGTAAGTCAGCAAGCTGGTCGAGCTGGAGACCGTACATCTCGGCGACAAACACGAGCCCTGCACGGTCCTGGCTGGCACGGTCCTGGCTGGCACGGTCCTGGCTGGCACGGTCCTGGCTGGCACGGTCCTGGCTGGCACGGTCCTTGCTAGCGGACTCAGCTCGGATGGGCTTAGCCGATGTCACCCTTTCATCACAGCACGACATCAGCAGGCCGCACAGGGTTGATCGCACGGGGTTGACCGCACGGGGTTGAATGCGCGGGGTTGATCGCACGAGGCCGGTCGCATTGGGGCGGTCGCAGCCCTAATACGGCTTCGGCGGCGGCGGATCTTTCGGATTAGCCGGGTAGAGCGGCGCGGCGTGCCCGGGTGGTGCTGGTGCCGGGGCCGGCCGTAGTGCACAATGAGTCGCGGAAGATCGCCAGGACGGTACCAGCCGCTCCTGTCGGCGCACGAGGTCGTTGGGGAAGACGCATCCTCGTCTGTCGCAGGGAGGTCTTGGTGTCCGTTCGAGGTGTGCTGCAGGTGCACTGTGCGGCCCCGGCCGTGTGCCCCCACATTGAGTGGGCCGTTGCCGGGGTTCTTGGCGTGCCTGCCAGCATGCCGTGGGTTGATCAGCCTGCCTCGCCCGGCTCCATGCGGGCCGAGTTGCTGTGGCACGGCAAGGCCGGCGCGGGCGGGGCGATCACCTCGGCGCTGGCGAGCTGGAATCTGATCCGCTTCGAAGTCACCGAGGATGCGAGCCCTGGCTGCGACGCTGTCCGGTACAGCCACACGCCGTCGCTGGGCACGTTCTCCGCGGTCGTAGCGGCGAACGGCGACGTCATGATCCCGGAGAACCGGCTCCGGGCGGCGATGGCACTCGCTGCCTCGGCAAGGTCCGCCGATAGCACGCTCAACGGCCTGCGGGAGCTGCACGGCCTGCGGGAGATGCACGCGCCACGGCACCCGGCGCTTGGCGGCTGCCTCGAGGACGAGCTCGCGCTCCTGCTTGGCGAGCCGTGGGATGCAGAGCTTGAGCCGTTCCGCCGGGCCGGCGACGGCGCTCCGGTCCGCTGGCTCAACGCAACCGGCTGACCCCAGGCACACCGCTTCGTCCTGGTGGGCGGATCCTGGCGGCCGTGCCGCGTATCGTGTCCACGTGCAGAATCCGGTTCACATCCCTACCGGCACCGTAACCCTGCTGTTCACCGACATCGAGGGGTCGACGCGGCTGTGGGAGGCCGAGCCGGAGGCCATGACGCGCGGCCTGCGGCGGCACGACGAGATCCTGCGCAGCGCGATCGAGCTGGCGGGCGGCTACGTCTTCAAGACTGTCGGGGACGCGTTCGACGCGGCGTTCTCGACCGCCGAGGCTGCCTTGGACGCCGTGCTCGCCGCGCAGCGGGCACTGGTCGGGCAGGACTGGCCGACGACACAGCCGATCCTGGTGCGGATGGGCCTGCACACCGGCGCCTGTGAGGAACGCGACAACGACTACTTCGGGCCGGCCGTCAATCGCGTCGCCCGGCTCGAGTCCGCCGCGCACGGCGGCCAGGTCCTGCTGTCGGGTGCGACGGCGGAACTGCTGTGGCAGTCGCTTCCGGACGGAGTGACGCTGCGCGACCTCGGCGCGCACCGGCTGAAGGACCTCGGCCGCCCGGAGCAGGTGTTCCAGCTGGAGGCGGACTTCCTGCCGGCCAGCTTCCCCCCGCTGGCCTCGCTGGACAACCCCGATCTGCCAAACAACCTGCCCGGTCAGCTCAGCGCGTTCATCGGCCGCGAGCGCGAACTGGCCGAGGTGCGGTCGCTGACAGCCTCGGCGCGACTAGTGACGCTAACCGGCTCGGGCGGCAGCGGCAAGACTCGGCTGGCGCTGCAGGCTGCGGTCGAGATGCTGGACGTGGCGCTAGACGGCGTGTGGTTCGCGGACCTCGCGGTGGTGACCGATGGCGCGCAGGTGCCAGGCGCTGTCGCCGCCGCGCTTGAGCTGCCCGATCACTCCGGCCCGGCCGTGCTCGCCTCGATCCTGGAGGTACTGACCGGACAGGACGCGGTGATCCTGCTCGACAACTGCGAGCACGTCATCGACGACGCGGCCAGATTCTGCGAGCAGGTCATCCGCTATTGCCCGCGGGTTAGGTTCCTGGCGACCTCGCGGGAGCCGCTCGGAATCGACGGCGAGCGGGTCTACCGCGTGCCCTCGCTCTCGCTGCCGCCGCGCGATGCGATCAGCGCGGCCGACCTGGCGGCCTCGGACTCGGTCACGCTGTTCGTCGAGCGCGCCAGATCGCATGCGCCGGGATTCATGCTGGACGATGCGGCCGCGCCGCTGGTGGCGACGATCTGTCGCCAGGCTGGACGGCATCCCGCTCGCGCTGGAGCTGGCAGCGGCCCGGCTGTCTTCGATGTCGCTGCGGCACCTGAGCGAACGACTGGACCAGCGGTTCCGCCTGCTGACCGGTGGCAGCAGGAACGCGCTGCCGCGGCAGCAGACGCTCCAGGCGACCGTCGACTGGTCCTTTGACCTGCTGAGCGTCGCGGAGCGCGAGGCCATGCGGCGACTGTCGGTCTTCGCCGGCGGGTTCGAACTGGAAGCCGCCGAGGCGATCTGCGCCGCCGGCGTGATCGACGCCCTGGACGTAATAGACCTGCTGGGCTCGCTTGTCGACAAGAGCCTGGTGCTGGCCGAGCGCACCACCATGGAGGGCGGCGAGTCGCTGCGCTACCGGCTGCTGGAGACGGTTCGGCAGTACGCGGCGCAGGAGCTATTCAAGTCGGCAAGCGAGGACGAGCTGACCGCCATCAGGGACCGGCATGCCGCGTTCTACCTGCGCGTCGCGGAGGAGGCAGGACCCGCTCTGACAGGGCGCCGGCAGGGCCACTGGCTCCGGCGGCTGGACGCGGAGTGGGAGAACCTGCGCGCGGCCTTCGCGCACCTGGCCGATGGCGGCCGGACCCGCGACGTGCTGAGCCTGGGTACGTCGCTCCAGCGGTTCGCGGTCAGCCGGGCGCAGCCGGAAGTGCTGAGCTACCTGCGAGCGGCCGTCGACGCTGATGACTCGGGCGTCACAGACCTGGCCGCGAGCGCCCTGCTGGCGACGTCACGGCTGCTCGGCATCCTGCTCCAGGCCGATCCGAGCGCGAGGGCCGTGGCCAGGGGCTACGCAGAACAAGGGCTGGCCATGGCCGAGATACTGGCCGTGCCCGTCCTGCGCGCGCGGGCGCTCGGTCAGCTCAGCGAGCTCGTGTTCACCGAGGGCGACCTGGACCGGGTCAGGGAACTGGCCAGCCAGGCCGTCGCCATCGCCCGTACGACCGGCGACCGCCAGCTGCTGGGGGAGATGCTCAGGTGCCTGGCGGCAGCAGAACCGTCGGCGGCGGAGAACCGGCGCCTGCGGGCGGAGGCGCTGGACTGCTTCCGGCAGTCCGGAGACGAGCTCCTCGCCGCCAACGAGCTGCACATGCTGTACGCCCTGGACCTGGTAGGCGGCGGCGTCGAGCAGGCGCGGCAGCACCTGGAGGCCGCCATCGCGGCCGCCGAGAGCCTGGGCGACGAGATGTACCTGTACTTCTTCCGTGAAGACCTGGCCATCCTGCTGCTAATCGAGGATCGACCCGAGGACGCGCTGCCGTTGGTGCGGCGCTGCCTCCAGGTGGCCAGGCGCAGCGGAATCCGCCTGGACGTCTGCGAGGTTCTGTTCGGCGCGGCTTGCTGCGCGGCTTACCAGGGTGACCTGCTCAAGGCGGCCCGGCTGCACGGGGCCGCCGACGTCCGCATCGGCTACGCGCTCGCCGACGGCAGCATCAAGTGGTCGCCGACAGAGGAGGGGCTGCGGCAGGCCGAGCAGGGAAAGGTCCGCGACGTGCTCGGGCAGGCCCAGTACGGCGAGGCCTACCGGCAAGGGGCCGCGCTCTCGCGCCAGCAGGCGGTGGATCTAGCCCTGCACTGAGCTAGTCCGCTGACCCTTGCCGCTCTCCGCCAGGGCCCGCCGGCGACGCCTTCGGAATCAGTTGCCGTGAGCCGTGTTGCTGGAGTGGCGTTTTTGACATGACGTTGAGTAGCGGTTTAAATACATCGAGTTCACACCTAAGTGGTGGCGGCGCGCTGACCCCCCGTAATCGCGACGCCTAATTTGTACTGCTTTGAAGTGGGGCACCCCCGGTCCCGCGCCCTTGACCCTTGCGCGGCTCGTGTGTGTTGGGTCGGCGATAGCCGTCGCCTCATGAGGAGGCGATAGCACTCATGGTTATGAGCGCGCATGCAACTGAAGATCATCTGATCTACGAGAAGGAACTGGCAGGCCACCAGCGGGACCTGTACCCGGCCGCGCTCCGTATGACGCGGAACCCCAGCGACGCTGAGGACCTGGTGCAGGATTGCATGGCCCGTGCCTATGCGGGGATCCGGCATTTCACGCCGGGCACCAACTCCCGTGCGTGGCTGTTCCGGATCCTGTCCAATACCTTTGTCAGCGGCTACCGCAAGCGGCAACGCCAGCCAGTCCAGGTTCTCAGCGCAGAGTTTGAGGCACTGACGGATTTTGCTGGCGGCGCCAACGCCGGCCCGGCGCGCAACGCACAGTCGGCCGAGGACGCCGTACTCGGACAATTCGCCTTTTCCGAGGTCCGGGAGGCCCTGAAGGAGCTCCCCGAGTGCTTCCGGGCCACCATCTACCTGGCCGACGTGGAGGGCTATCCCTACCGGGAGATTGCCGAGATGCTCGGTGTGCCGATCGGAACCGTCATGTCGCGGCTCCACCGGGCCAGGGCAATGTTGCGGAAGCGACTGGCTGCGCACGCATAGGCCACAGAGCGCCACGGATTCGGTCGATTTTAAGGCATCAATCAACCGGATCCGTGGCGCTCTTGCATCTCACTATGCCGAGCAGGAACCGCTGGCCGCAGCATAGCTGACGTCTAGAACGCGTTATATGGGACGGGGACGCCGACGGTCCGAGGCGAGGCTCGCGTGTCCATAAGCGAGCGCCAGCCATCGATGTAGACGTAGCGGGTGGATCCGATTCAGGCGCTGCGGCAGATCGCGTTCGAGCTGGAGCGCGCGAGCGCGCCGACGTACCGGGTGCAGGCGTTCCGCCGGGCGGCGCGCGTCGCGGCTGAGCTGCCAGCTGCCGAGCTAGACCGGCGTCTAGCCAATGGCACGCTTCAGGAACTCAGCGGCATCGGCCCTGCGACATCAGAGGCCATGACCCAGGCGGCCGCTGGCAGCGACCCGGACTACCTGGCCAGGCTCATGGAAGAGCGCGCGGCCGTGGCCCGCACGGCCATGCGGTCAGCGCTACGCGGCGACTGCCATACGCACTCCGACTGGTCCGACGGTGGCAGCCCGCCGGACGAGATGGCTATGGCGGCTCGCGGCCTTGGCCACGAATGGATCGCCCTGACCGATCACTCGCCGCGGCTCACGGTCGCGAACGGGTTGTCGGCCAGCCGGCTGGAACGCCAGCTCGCCCTGGTCAGCGAGCTCAACTCCCAGCTCGCACCCTTTCGCATCCTGACCGGGATCGAGGTCGACATCCTCGAGGACGGCACGCTCGACCAGAGCGAGGATCTGCTCGGCAGGCTCGATGTCGTGGTCGCGAGCGTGCACTCCAAGCTGCGGATGCCGTCCGAGCCGATGACACGACGCATGCTGGCAGCCGTGGCGAACGCCCATGTGGACGTGCTCGGCCACTGCACCGGACGGATGGTGACAGGCCGCCGAGACCGGCCCGAGTCGGAGTTTGATGCCGAGGCCGTGTTCACCGCCTGTCGCGATCACGGTGTCGCGGTCGAGATCAACTGCCGCCCCGAGCGGCAGGACCCGCCCGACCGCCTGCTCCGGCTAGCCGCCGAGATCGGCTGCCGGTTCGCGATCGATACCGACGCGCACGCACCCGGCCAGCTCGACTGGCTTGACAGCGGCTGCGTCAGAGCCGAGAGGGCTGGCATCGCGCCTGAACGGGTCATTAATGCCAGGTCGGCTGCCAAGTTGAACGACTAACCCCTCCGCCTCAGGCCGCCCGGTTTCGCAGCGCTGTCAGAACTAGGCCTACGTCCGTGCTCGGGACGGACAGCTCTAGAACGCCGCGATCCGTCTTGCACACAACTACCTGAAACTCCGGGACTGAGACGCCGCCCAAGGCGGTGCCGCCATTCTTAAGGTTCCACTCCGAACGGCCAGCCTCTCGGACCTCCAGCGACCGGACGCGTTCGTTGATCATTATCGATCTGCGCTTCAGGCTCCAGAACGGTCGCCACGCAATACCGTCTCGCGTCAGCTCAAGGCTGCCCTGCCGCAACCGACGCGGGTACGGAGGACTCGATCCCTTGAGGAAACAGCTAACAGTGCGGCCCTCGCCGTCACGAAGTGCCTGCTGATCCATGGCAGCGGCTGCGTCAGAGGGACGCCTCGAAAGCGTCTTTGCCGAGCCCATGCGCTCCGCGTCCCAGCCGCACGTTGAGGACGTCTGCGCGAGCCAGTCACCTCACGGTCTCCTTTGATCTCGAAGCATCCCTCGCGGACATGAGGCAGCTTCATCAGCAATATCGCGCCGGACCACTGGGGCATTGCGAGGGTAGCGCCGGAGTGGCGCAAGAGGTGAATAGTGACTGGTCTGGCAGGCTGAGGTCGCTCCGTCGGGACACGCCGACTTGGCTACCGATTCAGTTGCTCCATAGACTACAAGCAACTCATTCCGTGCCAAGGGACGTGATTCATGCCCGATAACAGCAGCACGCCTCCGCTGTCGCCGACCGCCAGGACGGCTCATAGGCGGCTGCGCGAGCAGGGCCGCAGCGATCGGGCTGACCTCATGGCGGTGCTGCGGGCCGGGTTCATCGCGCACCTTGGCGTCCCGACCAGCCAGGGCGTCATGGTGATCCCGACGGTGTACGGCTTCGACGAGGATCAGGCCTACGTGCACGGTTCGGTGGCGAGTGTCAGCCTGGCAGCGGATATGCCGGAGGTCACGCTTACCGTCACGATCGTCGACGGGCTCGTGCTGGCCCGGTCGGTCTTCGAGCACGCAGTGAACTACCGCAGCGCGATGATCTACGCGCGGCCGCGCATCGTCGACGATGCCGACGAAAAGCTGGCCGCGCTCAGGCTCGTCTCCGAGCACCTGGCGCCAGGCCAGTGGGACTACGTCCGGCAGCCGAACCGCAAGGAACTGGCCGCCACGCGGATGCTCGCCCTCTCGCTTGACGAAGCCTCGGTCAAGATCCGGACTGGCCCGCCCGACGATGCCGACAGCCCGGACGCCGAACTCGGCCTCTGGGCAGGCGAGCTCCCGCTTGACACTCGCTGGGGGACCCCCGTGCCCGACCCGGCGATCCCGGACGGCCTCGCGCCGCCTCTTCATATCTCTTCCAGGACAGGGAACGGGGCACATTCGCGCTAGTCGCGTCCACCGAAACTCCTTATCCTTGCCGATGTGACCGAGCCGGTGCAGATCCCCCGTTCGAGGCGGCGTTCCGGTCCGGAACGGGGCTGTCCAGAGTGGCCGCGGTGGAACTCGCGCTCAGCCGCGATGACCCGGAACGATTCGCGACCAATTCGCGATAAAGGTGGTACCTGGCGCGTCCCTTGGCCGCCCGACGACGAGCTATAGTGCGGCGCAGGCTAACGCAACGAGCTGCGAGATGGAGTCGACGTGTTCCAGACGGTAGTCGTGGGTGCCGATCAGTCCGATACGGCCACCGAGGCGGTACGGCAGGCGATCGAGCTGGTCAGGCTGACCGGTGGCCGGCTGCACATCGTGTCCGCCTACCGACCGCAGCAGTTCAGCACTTCCGGCGGCGAGGAGCAGTCGCTTGACTCCGGTGACCTGGCCGAGTCTGTGCTGGCCGACCACGCGTCACGCGCACGAGCGGCCGGGATCGAGGCCGAGACGTACGCACGCAGCGGGGCGGCAGCCGATGCCATCTGCGACGTTGCCGCTGAGATCAGCGCGGACCTGATCATCGTGGGCAACAAGGGCATGGTCGGCGTCCGCCGTGTCCTCGGCAGCGTGCCGAATTCGGTCGCGCACAAGGCTCCGTGCTCAGTGCTGATCGCCGACACGACGTGATCGCCAGCACGATCTGATCGCGCCGTAGCCTGGCCGGTTAATCAGGTGGGACTGTCGGACCTACCTGGGATAATAGGCAAGTGATTGATACCGGACAGAGTGCTCTCGTCGGCCGCGCGACCGAGCTCGGGCAGATGCGCGAGCTACTCGGCGACGCCGAGGCCGGCCAGCCCGTAGTCCTGCTGATCAGCGGCGATGCCGGAGTAGGCAAGACCAGGCTGCTGACCGAGCTCGCCGTCGAGGCCGGCAGCCGCGGGTTCACCATCCTGGCCGGCCGCTGCGCCGAGCTCGCCGACACAGTCCCGTACCTGCCCCTCGCCGACGCGCTACGCAGCGCAGCGGCCGGCCCGCTAGCCGATGCCCTCGCAACCCGGCCGGTGCTGACGCGCCTGCTGCCCGACCGGGAGATCACCAGGCAGCCGGGGGATCTGCCGGGGCTAGCGCAGCAGCAACTGTTTGGCGCGGTGGTCGGCATGCTGACGGAGCTGACCGAGGCTCAGCCGGTCCTGCTGGTCCTCGAGGACCTGCACTGGGCGGACCGCTCGACCCGTGACCTGGTGACCTTCCTGAGCCGGGTACTGCGCCAGGAGCGGATCGCGCTGGCGCTGAGCTATCGGACCGACGACATGCACCGGTCGCATCCGCTCCGCCCGGTGGTGGGCGAGCTGCTTCGGCTGCCGAGCGTGACGGCCATCGATGTCGGTCCGCTCGATGCCGCGGCGATGGCCGTGCACCTGACCCAGCTAGCGGAAGGCAGGCGGGACGCGGCAGCGATCGACCGGGTGATCGATCGCGCGGAGGGCAATGCGTACTTCGCCGAGGAACTGCTGGCCACGTCTACGGCTGGCAGTGAGCTGCCGACCGGCCTGGCCGATCTGCTCGTAGCTCGCACGGTGGACCTGTCCCCGGCTGCACAGCAGGTGCTGCGCGCAGCCGCGGTGACCGGCCGGCGCATCGACGACGACCTGGTCATGCGCGCGGCCGGGCTGCCGGTCCCGGACTACGAGGCCGCCGTCCGGGAGGCCGTAGCCCAGCAGCTGCTGGTCCAGGACGGCGCTACCGGGCTGGCGTTCCGGCATGCGCTGCTCCGCGAGGCGATCTACAACGATCTGCTGCCGGGGGAGCGCACGAGGCTGCATGCCAGGCTGGCCGAGCTGCTGTCGGAGCGGCTGGATGACGGATCTTCCGCGGAGCTCGCCGTGCACTACCTGGCGAGTCACGACATCCCAGGGGCTTTTGCCGCATCGGTGATTGCGGGCCAGGACGCGTGGCGACTGGCGGCGCCGGCGGAGGCGCACCGGCATTTTGACCAGGCGCTGTCGCTGTGGGACCGGGTGCCGGAGCCGGAGAAGCTCAGCGGCATGAGCCGCGGCAAGCTCGCCTTCAAGTCGGCGCTGAGCGCGGCGGACACGGGCCAGATACCGCTCGCGGTCAAGCAGCTGCGGCGGCTCGTGAGCTTCCTGCGCGAGCAGCCCCAGCCTGACCCGACCTTGCTCTGCCGGGTGCAGGAGCGGCTGGCTTATTTCCTCCTGGACATCGACGAGGATGCCGAGGCCATCGCCGCCGCGAGTGCCGCCGTCGACATGCTCCCGCCTGATCCGCCGACCTGGGAGCGAGCACAGGCGCTCGCGACTCACGCCAAGACGCTGCTGAGCTTCACCGAGACCGGCCCCGCCAGGGCCCGCGCGATCGAGGCCGAGGCGGCGGCGAAGGCGGCGGGCGCGCCCTGGCTGGAGGCGGATGCGCTGGCGACTCTGAGCTCGCTGAGCGAGCGGGCTGGCCAGATCTCGGAGGCCAAGGCCACCGGCCGCCGCGCGCTCGGGCTGGCCAGCTCGTCGGACATGGCCGGAGTCGAGCTGCGGGTCAGGACGCTACTGGCGCGGATCCAGCTGGAGTCCGGAGACCTCGCCGGCGCCGGCGAGACCGCGCATCTGGGCGTCGAGCGCGCGGCGGAGACGGGCCTGAGCCTCGCACCGTACGGGACCGACCTGCAGTACCTGCACTACCTTGCGCACTACAACGACGGCAACTGGGACCACGCGCAGGAGATCGCCGACGGCTTCCCGGTCCGAGTCACCAACATCTCCGAGGCGCGGCTCTCGGCCATGGCGCTGTTTATCGATGTGGCCAGGGGGAGTGCCCGAGTAGCAGAGCGCCGGGCCTGGCTCGAGCCCTACATGGCGATGGACTCGCTTGCCGAGTACATCGCGGAGGGCCTGTTCGCCGAGGACGCGTACTGGGCCGGCGACCTGTCCGGCGCGCTGACGGCCATCAAGGCGACGATCGGCGCCGCTACCGCCTGGGGCGGCGAGGAGTACGGCGCGCAGGTCATCCGGCCTGCGGCCGTCGGGATCGCCGCCCTAGCCGATCTGGCCCGCCAGGCCAGAGCGGCTGGGCAGCCGGCGGACGCCCTGATCGCGGAGGCTGGCGAGCTGGCCGAGATCGCGCGCCAGGGTGTCGACAGCAAGCGGCGGGTGGCCGCCGCCATCGGCGTCGACGGGCGCGGCTGGCTCGCGAGGGCCGAGGCCGAGCTCAGGCGCGCGGCTGACGACAATGCTCCGGAGACCTGGCAGGCGGTCGTCGACACCTTCGGGCCTGGTTTTGCGTATGAGACCGCGCGTTCGCGGTGGCGACTCGCCGAGGCGCTGGCCGAGGCGGGCAGCCGCGAGGAAGCGCAGCAGCAGTGGCAGCTCGCTGTTGCTGAGGCTGACAAGCTCGGCGCGACGCGACTCCGCGCCGCGCTGGCCGTCCTCGGTCGCCGCGCCCGACTTGGCACGAGCGCGCGGGCGGTGCAGGGCAGCCCGCTGTCAATCCTCACCGGCCGCGAGCTCGAAGTCCTCCGAGCGCTGACCGCCGGGCGGAGCAACAGGGAGATCGGAGCGGAGCTATTCATCTCAGACAAGACCGTCAGCGTGCACGTTTCTAACATCCTCGGCAAGCTCGGCGCGGCGAGCCGGACCGAGGCGGCCGCCATCGCCCACGACAACGGGATCAGATCGCGCTGACGGCGCCGTCGCCGGACCGCACTGTGTCGCCGGACCGCACTGTGTCGCCGGACCGCACTGTGTCGTCGGCCTGCGCGGTTCCATCAGCGTGCACCGGGTCGCCGATTTCGACCGGGTCGCCGACGCGCAGCGTCCCTGCTTTGCTGATGTGCCCGCCGATGGCCAGGCAGACGTCAGGCCGCTCCGCGATGCGCTTGAGCACATCGCCCGACTCGCCTAGACCCGGTTGCGCCATGCCGACCATGACGCACCGCGTGAAGACCCGATCGAATACGGCCTCGACGGACCCGATGCGGACCCGCATGCCGAGCCAGCCCTCCTCGGCGAACGGCTCCTCGGTATGCACGACGACGTTCGGCCGTAGTCTTCTGGCGTCGACCTCGACCGGTACTTGCGCGAGCCAGGCCAGCGTTGCAGTGCCGACGAGGCTGAATGGCACCTCGTCGAAGTGCATGATGCCAGTGTCACGCCGGACATGAACCGGTCTGCCGCTGAGTCGTCCAAGGTAGGCATCGGCTTCCCCGGTGGCCACGGGATAGCGAGTGCCGTCAGGTCCGGTCACTACCGGCACGTCGTCGGCGTAACAAGAGGTGAGGCTGAGAAGACCGAGGATCCTGGTGAACCGGCGGCTGTTCTTACCGGAGCCAAGCTTGCCCGCGTCATCTTGTAGTGCCCAGACGCGGTCACCGAGGAGGCCACGCGCGTCGGCATGACATTCACCGAGCCGCTCGCCGCCGATTGACTTGATCGGATATAACGCCAGATCTGCTCGACGACGGTGCTCCCACGCTGGCCCTAGCCGGACGGTGCGCGATTTGATTCAGGCAGCCACGGGAGGCGCATGGCTATGGAGCGTGCGCCAGCCATGTGGGTGGACCGCTGTGGTCGTGCCGTCGGGGTTGAGGGTGAGCTTCCAGCCCCAGCGATGCACCACGATGAGGTGATGAAAGCCGCAGCCCAGGAGGCAGTTCTCCAGGCTCGTCGAACCGCCTTCGGCTCGGGGGACGATGTGGTGGACGTGGCAGTACTCCGGCGGGACGTCGCACCCTGGGAAGCCGCAATGCTTGTCGCGCAGGGCTATGGCTTTGCGCAGCCATGCGGGCACGGTCTCGGTGGGCTTGCCGACGTCGAGTGGCAGGCTGACCGAGGCTGTCGGTCCCGTCACCAAGGAGGTGCGTAGCCACGCGGCAAGCCCCCTCGGGCCGGATAGCAGGGCTGTGGCGTCGGCGACCAGCAGCTGCCGCGCGGCCCGGCCGGCCATCGAATCGGTTTCGTCGGTGGCGCTGTCGGTGGCGGTGTCGTCGGTGGCGGTGTGCTCGCCGCCAGCGCCGCGCGGCGGGTCGCTTGCAGAGCTGACAGGGTAGGCACGGGCGGCCAGTTGACGCAGCAGATCCCGGTCGAGCGTACCGGTGACGATCGGCGCGATAGAAGCATCGCAGTCGGCGCCAGCCGGAGCTGGCGTGCCGTTGGCGGCGATCCAAGCTGCAGCGGCCGCATCGGCTTCGGGCTGACCGAGCAGCTGGCTGAGGGTCATCTGCAGCTGGATCTGCGTCGGCTGCCCGGCGCGTGATGGCAGGCCGCCGGTAATCAGGCGGCGGCAGCCTTCCTCAAGCGCGTCGTGGTCGCGCTGGGGCTGGGTGCGCTGGTCCTCCGGGCCCGTCTTACGACCCAGGCTGTCCAGCACGGCCTTGACCGCGGCCGCCGCCGATGGCGTGAGGTCGGCGTCAAGGTGGGCGTGTCCCTGGTAATGCGGAGTCAGCCGGAGGCGGCGACGAGCGAAGCTGTCGTCGCCGTCGTCGGCATCAGGGCGGGCGCAGCGGCGGAAGATCTCCTCCGCCAAGGCGGACAGGTCGCCGAGCTCGGCCCCGGACCTGGCAGCATCGAGCAGGACCTGGTCGGCGCCACTTTGGTGCTCGTCCGGCAGCCTGTCCGTCCAGTCGAGGATCTCCCGCGCTACTGACGGCGCGATCCCGCCCGCGGCAAGGCCGGCCGCGATGGCGGGGTGAGCCTGCAGGCGCCGCATCCACTTGGCCGCGGCGCCCGCTGCAGCGCTAGTGCTGCGCGTCTGCCACCGCAGCCAGGACCTGACGGTGATCTGGCCGTCCGCCGCGTAACCGCCGGCCGCGTTGAACGCCGCCAGGATCCGGGCCGTGGCCGCGAGATGAACCGACTCGCAGGCAGCTAGACCACGAACGCAGTCAGCCTGCTCGGTCAGCGTCAGCGTCGTCGCGTCCGCGGTGGCCAGGTACTCAAGTCCGGATCGGACCGCGGCCAGGGCTTCGGCGGCAGTCGCGGGTGCCCGCTCTACGCACATCAGCGGTCACCTCCCGGCTCGGTGATTCAATCGAACGTATGCTCGATTTTATCAACCGGCACTGACACTTTTGCCTTGCAGGCCAACCTGTACCGACTCTGTGGCGGTGGTTCAGGCGATCAGCAGGCGCAGGCCGAGCTCTGCCGCCTCGAGATCGACAAGGTCGCGGTTACGTGCGGCCCACCGACCGGATGCGAGGTCAGCACGGAGGCTGCGCACTGCTCGCTGCTCAGCCTCCGTTCCAACCCTGGTCCAGACCGACACTCCGCGACGAACATGATCGTCCAGGTATGCCTCGGGCCGGCGCCAGTAGGCCTCGAAGAACCCGTCAGCGCAGTCCCACGGGATGAGCACGGGTTCAACCCGGGCCCCAATGGCCTGGGCCAGCTCGGTCAGCGAAGGCCGGCCGACTATGAGGTCAGCGATCTCGGGCAGGTAGTCGCGAGTAAGCCAGAACCGACGAAGCCATCCGGCGTCAGTGGTGTCGTGCGTGAACACCACCACGCGGCGAGCGACGCGCCGCATCTCGCGCAGGCCCGCGATCGGGTCCTGCCAGTGATGGACGGTGGCGAAGGCCATCGCGGCGTCGAATGACTGGTCCTCGAACGGCAAGTTCTCCGCAGCGGCAGCCACGCAGGGCGCTGCGCCTGAGGGACGCTGCGAGCGCATGAGCGCCGACGGTTCCGCCGCGAGGACGTCGCGGTCGGGAGGCTCGTAGGACCCGGTGCCCGCCCCGACGTTCAGTACCGTCCGAGCGTCGCCGAGCGCAGCCCAGACCTTGGCAGCGATCCGCGGCTCGGTGCGCCGCGTCACGCCGTAGGTAGCTCCGATGGTGTCGTACAACTGCGCGGTGGACATGTCGCCGCCTCCCTGGCGTCAGCTGGCGCGGCGCCAGGCCTCGGCGATGGCTGCATAGCTAGCCTTGCGGCGCTCGCGGTCCAGACTCGGCGTCACCACGACGATCTCGTCGGCCTGTGCCTGCTGCTTCATCTCCTGGAGGCGCTCGACAACCGCCTTGGGCTCGCCGGTCACCATCCGGCCGTCCTCGTTCCGGCTCGACCGGAAGTCCGGGGAGCTGGCGAGCTCCCGGACCTTCTCCGGTGGCAGTGGCTCGCGGACACCGCGGCGGATGTTCTGGATCGTGAGGGTCCACGCGGCCTCGAAGTCGACCACCGCCTCGGGATCCTCGCTGGCGAAGGCCAGCACCGACATGGCCGAATAGGGCTGCGCGCCTTCCTCGCGGGGCGCGAATCGCTGCCGGTAGTCCCGGAGCGCCTCGAAGGCCAGCTCGGGACTCATGTGGTGCGCGAAGACCGCGGCGAACCCGTTGACGGCGGCGAACCTGGGCCCGTACTGGCTGGAGCCGAGCATGAACAGCTCCGGGCGCTCATCGATGAGCGGTGCAGCGACCAGCGGCTTGTAAGGGTGATCCGCGGGGAAGCCATCCCCGAGGAACGCCAGCAGCTCGCCCACCTGGGCTGGGAACTCGGCCGCGGCGTCCGCGACCATCCCGCGCCGCAGTACGTGGGCGGTCAACGGGTCGGTGCCAGGCGCGCGGCCGAGCGCGAGGTCAATCCGGCCCGGATACATCGCCAGCAGCGTGCGGAACGTCTCGGCGACCTTGAGGGACGAATGGTTGGGGAGCATGATCCCGGCCGCGCCGACCCGGATCTGCGACGTGAACGCGCCGATGTGGGCGATCAGCAGCTCAGGCGCGCTGCACGCGAGGCTCGTCATGTTGTGGTGCTCGGAGACCCAGTAACGCCGGTAGCCCGCCGCCTCGACCGTCTGCGCGATGCCCACAGCGCCGGCGAGCGCGGAGGCGGCGCTCTCGCCGTACTCGATGCCGACGAAGTCGAGCACGGCCAAGGGCACCGTCGGCAAGGGCGGCGTAGGCGAGGGCGGTGTGGCATTCATGGCTAGGGTCAGCGCACGGCCGGGGCTGCGCATTCCCAGCCCCGGCCCCGGCGTCCGGCGTAAATAACCTCCGCAGGGGCCCGGAACGGGGTCGCTACAGCGGGATGTTGCCGTGCTGGCCGCGCTGGAACGGGGCATGCACAATGGCATCGAGAATCGCCTGCCGGGTCTTATCCGGCTCGATGACCTCGTCGATGACTCCGACGGAGACCGCGCGCGGCAGGCCGCCGACGAGCTCCTCGTGCTCAGCAGCGAGGCGCGCCTCGACCTCGTGGCGCTCCTCCGTCGAAGCCGCTGCCAGCGTGCGGCGGTGCAGGATGCGGACGGCGGCAACGGAGCCCATGACCGCGACGCCGGCGCCTGGCCAGGCGAAGACCTTCGTCGCGCCGAGGGCCCGTGAGTTCATCGCGATGTAGGCGCCGCCGTAGGCCTTGCGGGTCACGAGCGTCACGCGCGGCACGACGGCTTCGGCGAAGGCGTGCAGCAGCTTCGCGCCGCGGCGCACCACGCCGTCCCACTCCTGACCAACGCCGGGCAGGTAGCCGGGCACGTCCACCAGCACGACCAGGGGCACGCCGAAGGCGTCGCACATCCGCACAAACCGCGCGGCCTTCTCGGCGGACGTCGAGTCCAGGCAGCCACCGAGCCGCAGCGGGTTGTTGGCAATGACGCCGACGGTGCGCCCGCCGAGGCGGCCGAGCGTGGTGACGATGTTGGGCGCCCAGCGCGGATGCAGCTCGATGCCAGGACCGTCGAGCAGGCCGCCGATGAGTGGGTGGACGTCGTAGGCGCGACGCGGGTTCTCGGGCAGCAGCGCGCTGAGGTCCGTGTCGGGGAGGCTGGTGTCCGAGGTGGTCACCTGGTGCCCGAAGAGCTCGATCAGCTGGCGCGCCTGGTCGAACGCGTCGCCGTCGGTGGCGGTGACGATATGCACCACACCGGAGCGGCGGCTGTGGGGCTCAGGGCCGCCGAGACGCTCCATGTCGACGTCCTCGCCGGTGACGCTGCGGACCACGTCCGGGCCGGTGACGAAGATGCGGCCCTGCTCGGACAGGATCACCAGGTCGGTCAGCGCGGGTCCGTATGCGGCTCCGCCGGCCGCGGCGCCGAGCACCACGGAGATCTGCGGCACCTTGCCGGATGCCCTGGTCATGGCCGCGAACACCATGCCGACCGCGTGCAGGCTCTCGACGCCCTCGAGGATCCGGGCGCCGCCGGAGTGCCACAGGCCCACGATCGGCGCGCCGATCTCGAGGGCGTGGTCGTATGCCGCGACGACCGCCTGGCAGCCAGCGATGCCCATGGCGCCGCCCTGGATGCGCGGGTCGCTCGCGAACGCCACGGTGGCGACGCCGCTCACGCTCCCCGTGCCCGCCATCATGCCGCTGTCGTCCGCCGGGAGAAGCAGCTCCAGCGTGCCGGGGTCGAACAGTGCCTCCAGACGCGACTGGGGGTCGCGGCGTGGACCCGGAGCGGCCGCCCGCGCCGGAGCGGCCGGCTGCGCTGGCGCGACCTCCGGCGGTGTGGCGACGGCCACCCGCCCGCCCGCTGGCGCGTGTGCACGCGCGTGTGCGTGCGTTCCCTGCTGCCCTGCTGGCACTGTCCTGGAATCCACGACGGTCACGTCGATCTCCTCTGGGGGGACGGGGGCGTCCTGCTCTGGGGGTACGCTCGGCACGCTCGGCAGTGAGGACAAAGGGCTCAGGCTCCGGTAAAGGCGAGGGCGACGTTGGCGCCGCCGAAGCCGAATGAGTTGTTGATGACGGCCATCGGCTCGCCTCGGGACACGAGTGGCTGGGGCTGGCCCGAGATCGTGAGTCCCGCGTCGTCGTCGGGGTCTTCGAGGTTGATCGTCGGCGGCGCTACCCGGTCGCGGAGCGCCAGGATCGCCGCCACCGACTCGACGGCGCCGGCGCCGCCGAGCAGGTGCCCAGTCATCGACTTGGTGGCTGACACGACGACGCCAGCGGCCGCGTCACCGAGGGCAGCCGCGATCGCCTGCGCCTCGACCACGTCACCGGCTGGAGTTGAGGTCGCGTGCGCGTTCACGTGCACGACCTGCTCGGGCTTGATGTCGGCATCGGCCAGTGCGCGTTTGAGCACCAGCTTCAGGCCGGTGCCCTCGGGGTCGGGCTGGGCGATGTGGTGCGCGTCGGAGGAGTACCCGACACCGGCCGCGACCGCATGCACCGTGGCTCCGCGGGCGGCGGCGTGCTCGGCCGATTCCAGCACGACCATGCCGGCGCCCTCGCCAAGCACGAACCCGTCGCGGCCCTTGTCGAAGGGCCGCGACGCACGCTCGGGCTCGTCGTTGCGCGTCGAGAGCGCCCGCATCGCGGCGAACGCGGCGATGTTCAGCTGCATGATGGCGGCTTCGCTGCCGCCGGCCAGGACGACGTCGGCGCGGCCTGACCTGATCATGTCCATCCCGTAGCCGATGGCCTCGGCGCCGGACGCGCAGGCGCTCACCGTCGTGTGCACGCCCGCACGGGCGCCGAACTCGATCGCTAGCCAGCCGGCCGCGCCGTTCGGCATGAGCATCGGCACGGTGAAGGGTGACAGCCGCGACCAGCCCTTCTCCTTCAGCGTGTCGTAGGCCGACAGTGTCGAGGCAATGCCGCCAATGCCGCTCGACACGACCACGCCCAGACGCTCCGGGTCCACCTCGGGAGAGCCCGCGTGCGCCCACGCCTCACGGGCCGCGACGAGCGCGAGCTGCTCGAAGCGGTCCATCCGACGGGACTGCACGCGGTCGATCAGGGTCGCCGGGTCGACCGCCGCCCAGGCCGCGATCCGGGTCGGCAGCTCTGCGGCCCAGTCGTCAGTCAGCTGGCGCACGCCGCTGCGGCCGGCCAGCATCGACTCCCAGGTACTCGCCACATCGGCCCCCACCGGGGTAATCGCGCCGAGGCCGGTGACGACGACGCGTGTCCGGTCTGTTCCCACGATCTTCTGCTCCTCGAGTTGGGGTGTACGCGGCGCCGTCGCCGCTGGCACCCTGTGCGGCGCCGCGTGTGCTCGGCTCCCGGTCAGGCAGTCAGGCGGACACGTCGGCGCGCCGGACGTAGTCGATGACGTCCTGCACCGTCTTGAGGTCCTTCAGCTGGTCGTCGGGGATCTCGACGCCGAACTTGTCCTGCGCCGCCACCGCGATCTCGACCATCGACAGCGAGTCGATGTCGAGGTCATCGACAAAGGTCTTGTCCGGGGTCACCTGGTCGGCCGGCACGCCGGCAACCTCGTCGATGATCTCACCGAGACCTGCCAGGATTTCCTGCTCCGTCATGGCCATTGGTCTTCTGTTCTCCTCTTGCGTGTACTTGCGGGTGGTGGATCGCCCCAGGGCGGGGCGGGGGTCAGGGTACCGTGATCACCTGGGCGGCGTAGCACATGCCCGCGCCGAAACCGATCAGCAGCGCGTGCGAGCCGGAGGCGACCTCGCCCCGCTCGATCATTCTGGACAGCGCCAGCGGGATCGACGCCGACGAGGTATTGCCGGCTGTCACGATGTCGTTGGCCACGATCGCCTGCGGCGCTCCGAGCTTGCGGGCGATGGCCTCGACGATCCGCAGGTTAGCCTGGTGCGGCACGAACGCAGCGATCTCGGTCGGGTCTACCCCCGCCTTTGCGCAGGCTTGGAGTGCGATCGGCGCCAGCGCGCTGGTGGCCCAGCGGAATACGGCCTGGCCCTCCTGGACGATGAACGAGTCCCGGTCCTTGATGTAGATCTTGTCCGCCAGGTCGCCGTCGCTGCCCCAGTGCACCGGGCCGATACCAGGCGCGTCGGCCGGGTCCGCGACCGCGCCGACGATCGCGGCGCCCGCGCCGTCGGCGAAGATGATGCAGGTGGACCTGTCGGTCCAGTCGACCCACTGCGAGAGCTTCTCGGCGCCGATCACGAGCACGTTCCTGGCCGTGCCGGTCCGCACCGCATCGGCTGCGTTCGCCAGCGCATAGCAGAATCCGGCGCAGGCAGCGTTGAGGTCGTAGGCGCCCGGCGCCATGATGCCGAGGCGCTTGGCCACCGTGGCCGCCGTGTTCGGGATCTGCACTTCCGGGGTGCAGGTCGCCACGATCACCAGGTCGACGTCGGCCGGGGACAGGCCGCTGCTCGCCAGCGCCTTGCCGCCTGCCTGGACTGCCATATCGGCGACCGTCTCGTCGGGCCCGGCGATCCTTCGGCTGGCGATGCCGACTCGGCTGCGGATCCACTCATCGTTGGTGTCCACGCTCGCGGCTAGCTCGTCGTTCGTGACGACCCTGGCGGGCTGGTAGCCGCCGAAAGCCAGGACTCGCGCGCCCGCTTGACCCTCAGTGAGTCGCATGATCTGCCTTTCGCCGCTATCGGATACGTGCTGTCGGATGTGTGAAGTTACTCAGCTGGCTGGAGCCGCACGAGCGGCTGCCCGGCGCTGACCGGGTCACCGTCCTCGACTAGCCACTCGATGACGGTGGCCGGGAATGAGGCCGACACTACGTGGCTGCCGCCGCGCATCTCGACGTGCCCGAGATCGCTGCCCAGACCCACCGTCGTGCCGGGTCCTGCGGCCGCGGGGTGGCCGTCTGGGGCCCGGAAGGTGCCCGCCAGGGGCGCGACGAGGAGGCGCCAGTCCGGCGCGTGGCTATCGGCGTGACTCTCGACATGCTCGGCGACCAGCACCCGGGCTGCCTCCAGGTCGTCTGGCGTCTTGAGGCTGACGAGCTGGATGCCGCGCAGGGCCCGCTTGGCCAGGCCCGTGAGCGTGCCTGCGGGCGGCAGCTCGATGAGCGCGGTGACGCCGAGCGATTCCATAGTCTGCATGCACATGTCCCACCGGACGGGCGCGCTGACCTGGTTGATGATCCGGTCCAGCCAGTCCTTGCCGGACCGGACGACGGCGCCGTCGCGATTCGACAACAGCGGCCGGACTGGGTCCGCCGTATGCACGGTCGCGGCCATGTCGGCGAGCGCGTCGACAGCCGGGGCCATGTGGCGGGTGTGGAACGCCCCGGCCACCGACAGCGGGCGAAGCCTGGCTCCGGCTGGCGGGTTCGCGGCGAACTCGGCCAGCTGCGCCATCGTCCCGGCCGCCACGATCTGGCCGGCCCCGTTCACGTTGGCCGGGGTCAGGCCGCAGGCCTCGACCGCTGCCAGCACGGCGGCCTCGTCGCCGCCCAGCACCGCGGTCATCCCGGTGTCCTCGGCGGCGGCGGCCGCTGCCATGCCGTGGGCCCGGACCCGCACTAGCCGCATCGCGTCCTCGGACGTGATCACGCCGGCGAGCACGCCAGCGGCCAGCTCGCCCACGCTGTGGCCGGCGACGGCGACTGACTGGCGGCTGACAGGGTGGCTGCCGGTGATGACCTGGTCGAGTGCCGCGGCGATTGCAGCGGCCACCAGCAGCGGCTGGGCTACGGCGGTGTCGCGGATCTCATCGGCATCGGCGGTCGTCCCGCACCGGATCAAGTCGCAGCCAGCGAGCTCGGACCAGGCCTCCAGCCTGGCAGCAAAGCCCGGCAGCTCAAGCCAGGGAGTGAGAAATCCCGGTGTCTGGGCACCCTGGCCGGGAGCTGCGATAAGGAGCATGCCCCTAGCCTGCATTGTAGGAGTCCGCCATGCCTATGCCGAAGTAAACGAAGTTTCCGCGGGAGGCTATGTCGGAAGTCTACAAGTCATGTTCGCTTGTGCGCCAGTCGGCCCAGCACGACGGCGGTCCATAGCGCGAACCCGCCACGGCCGTCACCGGGGATGATCCCCGTCAGCTCGGTGACCCGGCGCAGGCGGTACCGGACGGTGTTCGGGTGGACAAACAGCAGCCTGGCCGTTGCTTCGAGCGAGTTCCCCTGCTCCAGGTAAGTCATCACGGTGTCGAGCAGGGCGCTGCCGCCGCGAAGCAGCGGCTCGTATACCTCCTCGATCAGGCCGGCGCGGGCCGACTCGTCGCCGTCCAGGGCACGCTCGGGAAGCAGGTCACTGGCCAGGACCGGACGAGGGGCGTCGGGCCAGCCGTCGGCGGCCCGGAGCCCGGCCAGCGCCGCCCAGGCGGAGGTGACGGCGGACTGCAGGTCGGCCGCGGCCGGCCCGACCACAACGGGGCCGGGGCCGAAGCGGCCGGCGAAGTGCCGGGCTGCGTCCATCGGATCAGTGCTGCCGCCGACGACGAGCACCAGCCGGTTGCCGTGCACGCCAGCCAGCACGTCGAGCCGGGCGCGGCGGGCCAGGATCCGGAACTCGTCGATCAGCGCCTCGGCGCCGGTGCCGGCCGCGGTGCTGCCCTCCGCGGTCCCGACGATCACGGTGACCGGGCTGAAGGACCAGTTCAGCGCCGATGCCCAGGACTGGAGCCCTTCGTCCACCTCGCCACGGACGAGCGACTCGACGACCAGGGCCTCGAGCCGCGCGTCCCAGGCGCCCCGGGCCTCGGCAGTCCGCGCGTACACCTGGGCCGTGCCGAAGGCGATCTCCCTGGTGTAGCGCAGCACGGCCTCGCGCAGCTCAGCCTCGCCGCCCGGCGCCGCTAGCTCGTCGACCTGGGCTTCGACTACGTCGACGATGACGCGCACCATCTCCACTGCCTGCTGGAGCGTCACGGCCCTGGCCAGCTCCCGCGGGGCGGTGCCGAAGACCTCACCGGCCACCGCGGGCCTCGTCCGTTCCGGGTGCTTGACCCAGTCGACGAAGGCGGCCACGCCCGCCTGGGCCACCAGGCCGAGCCAGGACCTGTTCTCGGCGGACATGCTGCGGAACCAGGGCAGCCGCCGGTCCATCGACAGCATCGCCGCGGTGCCGAGCGCGCCCATGGACGCCTCTAGCCGGGCGATGGTGTCATCGCGAACCCGGCCGCGCGCTGCCGCTGGCTTGCCGTTACTGGTGGCCTTGGCTGCCATGCCCCCAGCGTGTCATGTCAGCGGGCCATGCCGGGGCGGGGCGTCAGCATCCCGCCATCGGGCGGACCGGTGGGACCGGGGGGGCCTGCCGATTCGCCCTCGGCCGGACCGCCGGCGATGACAGCGCGCACGAACGCGGGTGACCGCCACGCGACGACCACGCACACGAGGGCGAGCGTGAGCGCGGCAGTCACTGTCGTCCAGCCGACGCCGATGTGGTTGGCGACCGGGCCCTGGGCAAGCGCGCCGAGCGGATAGGCGACGCCGAGCGCGACGAGGAAGAAGCTGAGTACCCGGCCCCGGTAGGCGGCCGGCGCATACAGCTGCGCCACGGTCTGGAGGCCGGAGAGCACGCCCATGTACACCAGGCCGACGACGAACAGGGCCGCGACGGCAAGCGGCAGTGACGGGGCGAGGCCGTAGCCGATCAGCGTGACCGGCAGCACCGCCAGGCTCCAGCCCAGGGCCGCGCCGCGGCCGATCCGCAGCGCCAGCGGCGGCAGGAGGAGAGCCCCGACGACGGCCCCGGCGCCCTGTGCCGTCGTCAGCGCGGCGGTCGCGGCTGCGATGGAGGACGCGCCATCGCCGCTCAGGCTCAGCGCGACGGCCGGCACCAGGGCGATGAACGGCGCCGCCAGGAGGGCCACCGTGCCGATCGCGATCGTGGCGGCCCGGCAGGACGGCTGTGCCCACGCGGCGCGGAGCCCGTCGCGCATCGAGCTGAACAGGCCGTCGTGGCTTCCGGGCGGCGGCGCGAGCCGGACGAAAAGCAGGGCGATGACCACCGCGAGGAAGGACAGGGCGTTCGCGGTGAAGCTGGCCGCGAACCCGAACGCCGCCACCGTGGCGCCCGCGAGGGCCGGCCCGACGATGCGCCCGGCGTTCCACTGCGCGGAGTTGAGTGAACTGGCCGCCAGGAACTCAGACCTCGGCACCAGGTCCGGGAGGATCGCCTGGCTGAACGGCCCGATCAGGGCCGACACCGAACCCTGGAGCGTGACCAGGCCGAGCAGCGCGTACGGAGTCGCGTGGCCTTCGGCGACCAGGAGCGCGATCACCGCCGCGACCAGCCCCGCGGCCAGGTTCCCGGCGGCGATCACCGGCCGGCGCGGTAGCCGGTCGGCCAGGGCGCCGCCCACCGGGGAGAGCAGTCCGATGGGAAGGAACGCGCCCGCGGCGACCAGCACTGCCCAGCTCGCCTGGCCGGTCCTGGAGATGACGAGCGCGCCGACGGCGACGGTCTGCATCCACGAGCCGACGTTGGAGATCAGGCTTGCGGTCCACAGCAGCGCGAAGTTGCGGTGCCGCAGGGGCCGGAGCGCCGCCGCCGCGTTGAGCGTCATCGGGCGGCGGCGGCAGCAAGGCGATCGAGAACCGCAGCGTGGGCGACGAAGATCACGGCGCTAACGATAGGTGATGACGTTGTCAGCCGATGACGGCTGTCCCGTCGCCGGTCTGCAGCGTCAGGGTTTCCTCGAGGGCGCGCAGGTATGCGGCCACCTCGCTCAGTCGCGCCGAGCGCAGACCGCCGGTCTCCAGCTCCCACAGCTGATGCGCCTGCATCCCGGTGCGCGCCTGGAGGTCGTCGAAGGTCAGCCCGTGCCGACGCCGCAGCGCCCGGAGTGTCGTGGCTGCCGCGAGCGCAGCGGCTCGGCGTTCGACCTCGCCGCGAGAATTAGGGCCGTCAGAATCAGGGCCGCCAGAATCAGGAAAGTACCGAGCCAGGAACGGGGCCGCGCCGGTGAATGTCAGCTCGCCAGGCGCGGTGTCGCTGCTAACGCCAGGCGACTCGTCCTGCGGCACGTCCTCGGCCCGGATCTCGGCCAGCAGGTCGCCGGCGAGGCGGATCGCCCGTTCGCGGTGCGCCCGGATCGCGTCCGCCCCCTCCAGCGCGGCCAGCAGCGTCAGGGTGCCCGGCGGCTCCACTGCGCACAGGATGCGGACGTCGGCGCCGAGCGGATCGGCGCGCAGCTCCAGCAGTCCGGCGGCGACGCCCGGACCGTCAGCGCCGTCTGCCTGGTCTTCCTGGCTGTCGCCGCCGCGGTCATCCTCGCCGCTGCCGCCAGCATCCGCCTCGGCCTTCCCGACGTCACGGCGCAGGGCGAGCAAGAGGCGCCGCGCTTGCGCCAGCGCGTCGACGGCCTGTGCCTTGGCTTCGAGGAGGCTCGCCTCGGCCGCCGCCAGGTCGGACTTGGCCTGCTCGACCTCCGCCGTGTCGCCGCCGGCCTCCGCGGCGGTCTCCAGGAGCACGAGCTGGACCTTGCTCCTGCCCTCGGCCGCCGTGATGCGGGCCTTGGCGACTTCTTTCACAGTGCGGAAGGCATCGACCGCGGCCTGCCAGCGCTGCGTTTGCTTCGTCAGCGCACGCTGGCGCTTCTCGGCCGCTGCGATCTCCGCCGGAGAGAACGGCGCCGGCTCGCTGCCAGTCTTCGTGATCCGGTGGCGGGTGGTGGTCCGGAACCCGGCCGCAATGGCGACCTGGAGGCGTAGCCGCTGGAGCTCCTCGAGCAGCCGCTGGTACATGTAGTCGACCCCGGCCCGCAGATCGCTGTCATCGACGGGCTCGGCCTGCGCGGCGAGGTCGGTGATCACCGCCAGGTCGTCGAGGTCGGCGGCGGACAGAGCGGCGGCGAGCGCGGCACCAACCTCGGTCGCCGCGAGCGATTCGGGTGAGCCGGGCGCGGATGAGCACAGGTCGGCGATCCAGTCGCCGATCTCCGCGCTCATCCGCAGCCGGTAAGGCATGGCCTAAAGGGCGTCGCTGACCTCAAGGTCGAGCCTGTATTTCGCGATGGCCTGGGCGACGACCTCGGGCTTGACCTCGCCGAGGCGGGCCAGCTCGCCAAGTACCGCGACCGTGATGGACTCGGCGTCCACGTGGAAGAAGCGGCGGGCTGCCGGGCGGGTGTCGGAGAAGCCCCAGCCGTCGGTGCCGAGCGACGTGAACGGCGAGGGTACCCAGCGCGCGATCTGGTCGGGGACGGCCCGGATCCAGTCGCTGACCGCGACGACGGGGCCGGGATGGCCGTCCAGTGCCCTGGTCACGTAGGGGACCTTCTGCTCGGCCTCGGGCTGGAGCATGTTCCATTCCTCGCACCGCAGTGCCTCGCGCCGAAGCTCAGTCCAGGAGGTAGCCGACCATGTTCCCGCCCTGACGCCCCAGTCGTCAGCCAGCAGTCGCTGTGCGTCAAGCGCCCACCGGAGCCCCACGCCGGACGCGAGGATCTGCGCCTGCGGCTGCTCGCCAGTGGTGGAAGCGACAGTGGTTGAGGCGCCCGCTGGCGGGACCACGTCGGCCGGCAGCTCCGGTGGCCCGGCGTACTGGTAGAGGCCGTGCAGGATCGCGCGCTCCAGGGCCGCCGAGCCGCCCGGGTAGTCAGCGGGCTCGGCGGGCTGGACGTAGGGCTCGTTGTAGACGGTCAGGTAGTAGAAGATGTCCTCGCCGTCGGGGTGCTCGGCGGACGAGCCGTACATCCGCCGCAAGGCGTCCTTGACGATGTAGGAGAGCTCGTAGGCCCAGGCAGCGTCGTAACTGATGCAGGCCGGGCTGACGGAGGCGAGCAGGACCGAGTGACCGTCGTTGTGCTGGAGGCCCTCGCCGGTCAGGGTCGTGCGGCCCGCCGTGGCGCCGAGCAGGAAACCGCGGCCGAGCTGGTCGCCCATGGCCCACATCTGGTCGCCGGTCCGCTGGAAGCCGAACATCGAGTAGAAGATGTAGACGGGGATCATATGGGTGCCGTGCGTGGCGTACGCCGTGCCTGCCGCCGTGGTCGACGCCATCGCGCCGGCCTCGCTGATGCCTTCGTGCAGGATCTGCCCGCGGTTGGATTCCTTGTAGGACAGCAGCAGGTTGCGGTCGACGGCCTCGTAGGTCTGCCCGTGCGGGTCGTAGATCTTGGCGGTCGGGAAGAGCGAGTCCATGCCGAACGTGCGGGCCTCGTCCGGGATCACCGGCGCGAAGCGCGCGCCGATCTCAGGGTCCTTCATGAGGTCCTTGAGCAGCCGGACGAAGGCCATCGTCGTCGCCACCGGCTGCTTGCCCGAGCCGCGCCGCAGCTCGTCATAGACCGAGTCCGGCGGCAGGGCGAGCGGCCTGGCCCGGACAATCCGCTTGGGAAGATAGCCGCCGAGGGCAGCGCGGCGCTCGCGCATGTACTGGATCTCATCCGACTTCTCGCCAGGGTGGTAGTACGGCGGAAGCTCGGCCTCCAGGGCGGCGTCGGGGATCTCCAGGTAGAGCCGGTCGCGGAACTCCTTGAGCTCGGCCACGGTCAGCTTCTTCATCTGGTGCGTAGCGTTGCGGGCCTCGAAGTCGGGACCGAGCGTCCAGCCCTTGATCGTGTGTGCCAGGATCACGGTCGGCTGGCCGACGTGCTCGGTCGCCGCCTTGAAGGCCGCGTAGACCTTCCGGTAGTCGTGCCCGCCCCGTGACAGATTCCGGATCTCGTCGTCGGAGAGATGCTCGACCATGGCCCGCAGGCGCGGGTCGCCGCCGAAGAAGTTCTCCCTCGTGTAGGCGCCCGACTCAACGGCGTAGGTCTGGAACTGGCCGTCGGGGGTCGTGTTCATCTTGTTGACGAGAACGCCGTCGGTGTCCTTGGCCAGCAGCGGATCCCAGTCCCGGCCCCAGATCACCTTGATCACGTTCCAGCCCGCCCCGCGGAAGGACGCCTCAAGCTCCTGGATGATCTTGCCGTTGCCGCGGACCGGGCCGTCCAGGCGCTGCAGGTTGCAGTTGATGACGAACGTGAGGTTGTCGAGCTCCTCGCGGGAGGCCAGGCTGATCGCACCGCGTACCTCGGGCTCGTCGGTCTCGCCGTCGCCGAGGAAGCCCCACACGTGCGACCTGCTGGTGTCCTTCAGCTCGCGGGCCAGCAGATAGCGGTTGAACCTGGCCTGGTGGACAGCGTTGATGGCACCGAGGCCCATCGAGACGGTCGGGAACTCCCAGAAATCGGGCATCAGCCGCGGGTGCGGGTAGGACGGCAACCCGCCGCCAGGGTGGGAGAGCTCCTGGCGGAAGCCGTTGAGCTGCTGCTCGCTGAGCCTGCCCTCCAGGAACGCACGGGCGTAGATGCCGGGAGCGGCGTGGCCCTGGAAAAAGACCTGGTCACCGGACTCGCCGTGATCCTTGCCGCGGAAGAAGTGGTTGAAGCCGACCTCGTACAGGCTGGCGGCCGAGGCGTACGTGGCGATGTGGCCGCCGACGCCGAGGCCGGGGCGGTTAGCGCGGCTGACCATGATCGCGGCGTTCCACCGGATGTAGGCGCGGATGCGGCGCTCGACGTACTCATCGCCGGGGAACCAGGGCTCGCGCTCGGGCGGGATGGTGTTGATGAAGTCGGTGCTGCGCAGGCCGGGCACGCCCACGTGCTGCTCACGGGCCCGCTCCAGAAGACGGAGCATGACATACCGGGCGCGGGTGCGCCCGTGGGTCCTGACGACATCGTCGAAGGACTCCACCCACTCCCTGGTCTCGTCCGGATCGATGTCCGGCAGCTGGGTGGGCAGTCCGTCGCTGATGATGGAGAAACGCTGGCGTCCGGAGGCCACGGGTGATTCCTCGCATTTCCGCGGGCAGCATCTGTATTGCCCGGCATAGGCTGACGCGACCGCCTGCCGGCCACGTCTCGTCGGTTGTCCTGCTCTAATCCTCGTACGCCATGTTAGGAAACGCGACTCTACTCACTGGTAATGGTGCTGGCCGCGGCGCCGGGTGCCGCACCTCACATAGGCCTCTTATCGCCTATAAGGTCGCCCTGCGGCTGCCACTGAGGCGTCTGGAGGGCGTACTGGGCAGGGAATTCCGCGTGCGGCGTAATTGTGACTTGCGCACTGCGCCGACCCAGTGTGAACTGTCCGATCAAGGACAGCGACCACGCTACGGCCGTGTAGCCGGAACCGGACCTGGGCATGTGCCGAGATCTAGGGACCTCTTAGTTCGGCTGGGCGGAAAGGATCAGGAGGACTTCAGTGAGCGCGACCGCGGGTCAGGCGCAAGATCAGCGCGACCTGGCCGAGAAGCTTGGCATCAAGCCAGGCCACGTGGTGCAGGAGATCGGATACGACGATGATTGCGACGAGGCGCTGCGCGACTCTGTCGTGGCGCTAGAGGGCGCTGAGCTTGTCGACGAGGATTACGACGACGTCGTGGACGGCGTCCTGCTGTGGTGGCGGGACGGCGATGGTGACCTCGTCGATGCCCTGGTAGACGCGCTCACCCCGCTGGCTGACGGTGGCTACATTTTGCTTCTCACGCCCAAGACCGGTCGTGACGGCCATGTCGAGCCCAGTGAGATTGGCGAAGCCGCTCCCACCGCCGGGCTATCCCAGACCTCGACGGTGAGCGCCGGGCGGAACTGGTCTGCCAGCCGCCTGGTCGCACCCAAGGCTCGCCGCTGAGTTCACTCGCGCCCTGCTCGCCGCCCCGGCTGGCGGTCGGCCGCGCTCTTGGCCAGCCGGTTCCTGGCAGGCACTTCCGTGATGGCACACTGATTTCATTCGGACATCGTGGCCGCCGGCTGGGCGGTCGCTGTCCCGGCGAGCTGCGTTCGCGGCTCGGTTCCCCAGAATCTGGCGCTGAGAGGATCAGTACATGGCGGTGGAAGTCGGCGATCAGGCCCCTGACTTCGAGCTGAAGGACCAGCACGGCACCCCGGTAAGCCTGGCCAGCTTCCGTGGCAAGAAGAACGTAGTGCTCGTGTTTTACCCGCTGGCCTTCAGCGGCGTGTGCAGCGGCGAGCTGTGCGCCATTCGCGACCAGTTCCCGGAGATAACCAGGGACGACGTCGAACTTTTGGCGGTCTCGGTCGACTCGACGTTCGTGCTGCGGACATGGGCCGAGCGGGATCATTTCGATTTCGCATTGCTCGCTGACTTCTGGCCGCATGGCGCGGTCGCGAAGGCCTACGGTGTCTTCGATGAAAAGGTGGGCGTCGCCACCCGGGGCACGTTCATCATCAACAAGGACGGCGTCGTGCGGTGGAAGGTCGTTAACCCCATCCCGCAGGCACGAGAGATCGCCGACTACCAGAAGGCCCTGGCCGAGCTGGGTTAGCTCGCGGGGCTGCGCTGCTCGCGATTGCGCGCGGCGCTCTGGTGCGACGGCAGAATCGGGACAGGCTGGATGCCCTGCTATCGGTGCGGTACACGGCAGGTAGACCCTGACCGGGGCGAGAGTCCCTGGCGGCGGGGTGTGCGCGGAGACCGGCAGGTCCTGATCTGCCCGGACTGTCAGGTGGCCATCGACCTGGCGAGCGAGCTAGACCGGTGCCAGGTGTGCGGCAGCGTTCACCTGGTCCGGCGGCTCGGCGAGGTCGAGTGCCGCGACTGCGGCGCTATCGGCCAGCCGGCCGAGGCTGGCCTCGCTGACGCCGCCGTGACCGAGGCGGCCGTCGAGGATCTGGCCGACGAGGTCGAGCGCGCGCTGGCCAAGGTCCTCGGCCCGAGCAGACAGCGGCCGCCGTACGCGATGTCGTGACCGTCGGTCTGTGCGGCAATCGCTGTCCTGGCGCTGAGCGCCTGGCGGCGGGCCCATGACCGATGTCGCGGTGATCGGGCGGCTCCTGGATGAATACCACGAGCGGTCGGTTCAGCCAGCCGCCATCGAGGTCGTGTCCGGCTCGGTTCACGAGCTCAGGATCAGCTACAAGCTGACACTGGCCGACGGGTCGGCGCAGCTGATACGGGCATTCAGGGCTGACGAGCCCGTGCCTGTGCACGGCCGCGGCCTGGACAACGAGACGCTGCCGGACTGGCTGCTCGGGCGTGCACGGACTCTGGCTGTACTGGGCGACGCTGGCTATCCGGCGCCGCGACCGGTGCTCACGCGCACCGGCGAGCTGATCGCCGTTGCCGGTCCGTGGCTGGCCTGGGCGACCAGCTACGTTCCTGGCACCGTCATCGTGCCGACACTCGATCAGCTGCGGGCGCTGGGGGAGTCGCTCGGACTTCTGCATGTCGTCGTGGCGGCCGACACCGGCGCTCGCCGTGGCGCTGGCCCCGGCCTTTCCTCACGGCATCCTGCCGTCGCGGTGCCAGTCACGCTGTCCCGCCTCGACGCAGTGGCGGACAAGGTGCCGCCGGACTGGGCGGTGCTGGCCGCGACGTTCCGGCGGACCGTGCTCGCCGTGAGCTCCGCCGCCGGATCGATACCGGAGACGATCGTGCACGGTGACGTGTGGGCCCGCAACGCGGTGCAGATGGGTGCGGACGAGCCCGTCACGCTGATCGACTGGGAGACCGGCGGACTCGGGCTCCCGGTGCTCGATCTCGGCAACTGCCTGATGGAGTGCCACGTCGACGCCGATGTGCCCGACTCCGATCCGGAGGCGTGGCTGATCGCTCCGGACGAGGACCGGATAGCCGCGGTCGCGCGTGGTTACGCGGGCCTACGCACGGTCTCGGCCGCCGAACGTGAGCTGCTGCCGGACGCCGTCAGGTTCTCCGCCGCTGTCGTCGGCGCGATTCACCTGGAGCTGGCGCTGTCAGAGGGCGTTGGCGGGCCGACCATGGACGCGCGGCTCGCCCGGCTGGAGAACCGGCTGGACGTTGCGGACGAGGTTGCCGCGCTGGCGGCGCGGTACCTGGGGTAGTCGCTGAGCTTCCGGTGGCTTTGGGATTCTTCAGCCGACTTATCGTTAGATTGCTTTATCGACTTTTCCGGGCCCAGATTTGGCAGTGGCTGCTCGCCGGGGGGCCGCGTCGGCCGCGAGGCTGGCGGGCGCGCAGGCCGAGAGGGACCGGTACGCTTAGGCGCGGTCGCGGGGATGGTCGCGGCGCGGGCGCATAGCTCAGCGGTAGAGCACTCGCCTTACAAGCGAGGGGTCATAGGTTCGAACCCTATTGCGCCCACCCGTCAGTGCAGTTGCTATGGGCATTCCGCCTTCGCGTTCGAGCATGTGGCGGCCTTGGCTGGAGCTGGGGAGCCAACCGGGGAGCTGCCCGGCTGCTGGATGTAAGGCTCTTCAGGCCGCAACGGGCGTCACCCGGCCGCTGAAAGGCACTCGCTTCTAGGCGAGCGGTCATCCTGGCCTGCGGCCCGGCCCGAGCCACGATCGCGAGATCGAGGACGTGTCCGCGAGGCTGCTCCGGATTAAGGCGACGTAAAAACTTGGCCGTCGGATTACCGCGGCGCCGTCGCTGGAGACTACACAGGTGCCCGGCCGCGGTCGTTGTCCGCTGCCCCACGATCAGAAGTCGAATGCTGTAAGCCACTCTGCCGAGCGTGGGCGGAATCCGTGTCTCGCCGCCAGATAGCGAGTCAGCGCGCGCATGTGCGCTGCGCCGTAGACCACCGCGATCTCGATGGCCTCGTCCTGGCGAGCGGCGAGGACCTCGTCGAGCGCAGCCGCAAGCAGAGCGTCGCGGCGGTCAAGCAGCAGTTCGGTCAGCTCCCTGGTCGCATCGCGCATCATGAGGTCGACCGCGTCAGGCAGGTCCTCAGCGGCCGCAAAGCGAGCCATGACCCGCTTCGTTCCCAGCAGCCAGAAGACGGCGCCCACCAGCGGGGCTAGCACTACGAGCGTGGCGCGCTGCAGCAACGGCACCGCGCGCCATCCTGCGCGCAGCTGCCGGCCGGTCATATCCGGCGTGATTAGCTGGGCCTCGAGGCTGGCGTAGTCGATCCGCTGCTGCACGACCCCTAGCCCTGGCCGCCGACCGGGCAGCCGGTAGGAGATCGTGAGAGCCCGGGTGATGAGTGAGCCTTCTCTGATGCCCTCGGCGACCACCACTGCGCACTGGCCGAGCCGTGCGGTGACGTCGGCGTAGAACCCTGGCGCGCCCAGATGCACCATCGGGAAGAGTACGATGCGCTGCGGCCTGCCCGGCGCCTTGAGGGTGATGACCGCGGACCGCACCCCCGTCACGCTCACCTCAACGAACTGCACGGCAGGCCCGCTAGCCGCGCTCGGGTCGTAGCTTGATCTTGGCGTAGAAGATCTGGCTTACAGCCGTGCGTCTGATTTGGTCTGTCATCCCGGCGTAGCGCGCCGCCGCCTCCCGCTGGTAATCCGGCAGCGACGGGGTACCGCCAGCCGCCCGGACGATTGCGCTGGAATGAAGGTCGGACATCGCGGCGAGGTGCTCACGCCAGGCAGTGTCGGTTGCCGAGAGCAGGGCGCGTCGCTCAAGCTCGCGCATGATCCGGGCGCCGACCTGGGCTTCCCGGTTCTGGTAGGCCTGGTGTGCGTCACGGCGCACAGCCGCGAGAACACCAGTGGCGGTGTCCCGGCCGCCGCTGCGCATCGCGATGCGAATATAAGACGCCCCGGCCACGGGATACAGCCGCATGAGCCTGGCCACCAGAGCTTCCGGATCACTTCCAGTCCGCAGCGTGTTCTTGACCTCGGCTGCCAGGACGTCGTCGAGTATGGCCGCGACGTGAGCGCGCAAGTCGTGCTGACAGACGATGGTGTTTCGCTCGGCATAGATAACCCGCTGCTGCTGGGCGAGCACGTCATCGAATGCGGCGTTGCTGCTGTGCCATTGGGCCTGCGAGGCCGCGATGCGGAATTGCGCCTTGTCGAGGTCCCGTGACAACCGCTCGAACGGCGCGCCGTCGCGCAGCAGCGACTTCGGCGTGTACCGCATGATCTGGCCGACGACCTCGTCCTCTGCCGACAGGTAGAACAGCGACTCGCCAGGGTCACCCTGCCGGCCCGCCCGTCCGCGCAGGTGCAGTTCAGTCCGCCGGTCGCCGTTTCGCTCGGTGCCGAGAACGCACAGTCCGCCCAGCTCGGCGACGACCTCGCGGTCGGCCGCGGAGCTGCCGCCCAGGAGGATGTCGACGCCGCGGCCAGCCATCTTCACCACGATCGTCACCGCGCCTGGCCGGCCGGCATCGGCCAGGACCGCTGCCTCGCGCTCGAAGTTCCGCGCGGACAGCAGCTCGCATGAGATGCCAGCCTCGCCGAGCAGTCCTGCGACCGCGTCAGCGTCGGCATCCGACATCGCGCCGACCAGGACCGGCTGCCCGGACGCGACCCGGGCGCCGATGTCGGATGCGATCACGGCCAGCTTGGCCTGCCGCGTCCGGTAGAGCTTGTCGGCATGATCGACCCGGATCACCGGCCTGTTCGTCGGGATCGTGATCACCTCAAGGCCGTAGAGTTCGCGGTACGCCGGAGCCTCGCTGGCCGCTGTGCCCGTCAAGCCAGCCAGCCGGCCGTACTGGCGCAGATAGTCACGGCAGATGACGCTGCCGATGATCTGCCGCGCTGGCCGGACCGGCAGGCCCTCCTTGGCCTCGAGTGCCTCATGGATCCCGTCGGCGTAACGCGAGGTCAGCGGTCGGCCAGAGATACGGTCGATAAGCACGATCTGATCGCCGGACACCACGTAGTCGCGGTCACGCTCGTACAGGGCGCGGGCCTTGACCGCGTTCTCAATCAGGTGCGCCAGGTCGCCATGCGCTGCGTCATACAGGCGCTCGATACCGCACCAGTTCTCGGCCGCGGAGATGCCGTCCTCGGTGAGGCTGGCGGTCATCGTCACGCGATCCGCGGTGTAATGCTGACCGGACCGCATTGCACCCGCGATCTCGGCCGCCCCCTTGTGCCCTGCCGCGGGCTGCGACGCCGGCCCGCTGACGAGCGCTGATACACGCATCTGGTCGATAAGGATGAGGTCGGCCTCATCCACTATCGCCAGGCCAAGTCCTCGCTGCACCTGTCCGGCAGGATCCCAGGCCAGGTTGTCCCGGATCAAGTCGCAGCCGAACTGATCCCACTGGCCATACACCACATCCGCCGTATACTCGGCCCGCCGCGCCGCCAGGTCAGGGTTGGACGCGGTATCGAGCAGCCCGGCAGACAGCCCAAGGAACCGGTACACCGGCTGCATCCAGTCCCGGTCCCTGCCGGCCAGGTAGTCGTTGGCCGTCATCACGTGCACCGGCTGGCCTGAAACGGCGCCGAGGAATGCCGGCAGTGTCGCCGTGAGCGTCTTGCCCTCGCCAGTACGCATCTCCGCGATCATGCCGAGATGCAGCACCGCGCCGCCCATGACCTGCACGTCGTGGTGGCGCAGCCCGATCGCACGCCGGGCGGCCTCCCGCACCGTCGCGAACGCCTCAGGCAGGAGCGCCTCCGCTGCCTCCCCGCGCGAGAGCCATTCCCGGTACTGTCCGGTTCGCGACCGGAGTTCGTCATCAGTGCACGCCTGCACCACGGATTCCAGGCCATTGACCTGGCTGACCACCTCCAGGCACCACGCCAGCGTCGCGGCCTCACCCGACGGCCGAACCGCCGCTCGGGGTACTTGGTCAGTACGCTGCCCCGAGCGCTTGATTCTGACCACCGCTGATTCCCCGTTCGGTCGAGCCTGTGCCCCTAAAGCATGTCATTTCAGGCCGCAACCGTCGATGTCCGAGCCGGCGCGCCGTGGCTCGCGAGACCGAAGACACGACCCCGCTCTCTGCAGCGGTACTGCCGACAAACATGCCACCGCCCTCGAACCAGTGCGAGCCGAATCCGCGGAGCCAGGGCAGTGCATTTCGCGCCGCCCGGACATCGGCGCTCGCATCGCCGACGCCCGACGTGCTTGGCTGCCCTCCGCGACTGTGCGATCTCGATGCACGGCAACCGGTGCGTGAGCCAGCAGCGCTTGTTCCGGACCGACGTTACGTTGATCCGCGTCGACCGCACGTTCCTGTATCTGTACGCCCCAGCGCGGACAGCTGGGCGTACATTGCCGCCAGGCTCTGATCCCACGCCGTGACGTTCACCTGGCAGCTGAGCTCGAAGGCCGGACTAGTCCGCGACAACTTTCCCACGGTTAACTGGCACATCGGGCCTTCAGTGACGCGGCCTACCAGGAGGTGGCCGGCGACGCGAGAGAATCCCGCCCTTCACGGACTGATCCGATCCTCTCATAGCCGATGTGAGTGAGTTGATCGCTCGCAGGCTTCTCCGCTGGTTGTCGGCATGGGGCTGGCTGCGGTGGCGAAGTTAGCTTTGGCGTCGCCGAATGTGCCGGTCGCGGGAGTGTTACCCGGCGTGCGATGGCGCACGGTTGGACTATGGAACTTGGCTGCGTTCGGGTCGTCTGCCGCCGGCCTCCTTCATGCCGCGCTTGTCGGGCATCTGCAGGCCCAAGAGCACGTGGACACGACGCGCAGCGATTAGGCACCATGGGCACGGCCACTGCTGGCGTACAGCAGGATCGCGCACACGGCACCTGCCAGTACCAGCAATACCCAGAAATCCCACCGCGTTGGTAGTCCGAGGGATCCTCGGGGCATCGGATCGACGTTGCCCTGGTCCTCCGCCTCGCGCAGGCACCGGCGGGCCTGCTCGGCCCTTCGCGCCTATCTTGCACTGACTCCATCGGCAACTGGGAAGTCCGGATTCCGGCTTCCAACCTAAAGTCATCTCTGCGGCATAGTCGTCGCGCAGTAACCTTTCCGCCTAGATTGATCTTGGTTTGGGCGCAGCCATCAGACTGGGTTCCGGCCGCAGTTCATCGGCACATGCTGTTGATTTCTCGATCCGGAGTGCTTCGCGCCGGCACCGAGAGCGCGACAGCCTGCAACAGGGATGCGGTTAGTGCGGTGCGTTATGCAGGCCCGCGTAGGCGACCACTGCGCACAGCGCCGCGCCGACGGCGAGGACTGCCCAGAAGTCCCAGCGACTCGGGACTCCCAGTTCCCCTGCTGGCAATGGTTGCTGGCTGGCGCCTGGGTCGGCCTTGCGCAGGTAAGCCTTGTTGCCCGCGGCCCGGGCGAACGCCATCACGGCCTGCAAAAGCGCAACGCTAATGTAAGAAACCAGGATGAGCAGCAGGCCATCCAGAGCATCGAGCGCAGCACCGTGAAACAAGCCCTTGGTCGCCAGTCCGACGACACCCAGCGGAATGAGCGCCGCCATCGCCGACTTGACCGATAATGTTGTCAATGCAGACGTATCGGAATCCGCGGTGGGCCCTGGTGATCCAGGCGGTTCTGTTGTCTTTGATGGCGCTCATCGGACTGAGCATCGCCATCCACCCGGGCAACGCCGGTCACCCGGGCACTGCTCCTGGCTACATCGCGCTCGGCAGCGTCATCACGGCAGCTTTCATCTTCCTTCTGGCCGCTCAGCTCACATCGCGTCTCGTGGTGGCTGAGCACGGACTGACCTGGCGCTACATGATGCGCACCAGGAGCGTCGACTGGGCTGACATCGAAGATGTCCTCGTCATGCCCGCCAGCAGCGTCGGCGCATGGTACAGCCCCGGCATCAAGACCGACGGCAGGCTGATGCGGATCAACAGCGTGATAGGGCCGCGCCGCTATACCGAGAGCGTCGTCACCGCAATCCGCGGGATCCGGCCGCAGGCCAGGACCGCGACGTGGGCAGTTCCGCCGGCTTGAGCCCTTCACCGAACTGTCGCAGGTCGGCGTGCAAGCTACTTCCGCTGATGCCGAGCAGCTGCGCATGTGTTTCCGGCACCCCGAGGAGATCCGAGTTGTGTGCAGCGGGTCAAGCCGAGGCGCTAAGAGACCGTCTGGCATCTGCGGGGTGAGTCTTCGTCCTGTCTGTTGCGAATCTCATTGCGCCGCTCGGGCCCCCGGAAGGAAATGGCATGACTGAGATGGCGCCCGCTGACATGATCGGGCCGTGAACGGGCAGCCCTTCGCCAGTGCCGAGCAGGCGGACGAGCTTTTGCACGCGTTCAGGCCGGATCTGCGGCTGCTGCGTATCTGGCCAATCGCAGGTGCCGTGTCCTCCCAGGTCGCCGGCATAGAGGCACAGGGTGCTGATGGCCTTCGGTGCACCCTGGTACTGCGGCAGTACGGGGCAGCGAACGTGGCAGCTGTGCCGCACATCGCTGTGACCGAGTATCGGCTGCTGAAGCTGCTGTCCGAGGCGGGCCTGCCGGTTCCGCGTCCGTACCTGGCTGATGAGTCGGGCGCGATCGTGCCCGGCTCGTGCCTGCTCATGGAACACATCGACGGCGACCGCGTCCACAGGCCCGACGACCTGGCCTCGTTCATCCGGCAGCTCGCCGCCGCGCTGGCCGCCGTGCACGACTGTGGCATCGCGCGCGCAGATGTCCCTTTCCTCGCCGACGTCCGCGACTGCGTCACCGCGGAGCTTGCGGCGGACCCGTACGCGCCCGATCACATCGGACCGGAGACCGCTATCCGCGCGGCCCTTCATGCGAACTGGCCGCCGCCGCTGGCCAGCAAGCCAGTGGTGCTGCACGGCGATTACTGGCCGGGCAACGTGCTGTGGCGCGACGGCCGGCTCGTCGGGGTTATCGACTGGGAAGAGGCTGCTTTCGGTGATCCGATGGCCGATCTGGCGAACATCCGGCTGGAGATTGCCTGGCACTTCGGGACCGCCGCCATGGACATCCTGACCGGCGAATACCTCGGGCTGCGGCCCGCCGCCGGGACCGCGACACTCCCGCTATGGGATCTGCGCACAGCCCTGCGGGCCTGCGAGTTCCCTCTCGAGACGTTGCCGCTGCCAGCTGGACAGATCACGTCGATGCGCACGGCGCATCGAGAATTCGCCATGACCGCAATGAGCCGGCTCTGACCGGCAAGGTCCGCGGTCAGAACGGACTGACGGTGGAGTTCCGGGATGGCGGCAGCGAGGGCGTGGAGATCCCGGGGCTGGGGTCGGCGAACCGGGTGTGGCGCGTCGGGAACACGATTCGCCGGTCGCGGGGCCCGTGGAGCGACACGACTGCTGCCCTGTTGCGTCATCTGGAACAAGGAGGCTTCAGGTACTCGCCGCGTCACCTGGGTGTCGATGACCTTGGACGCGACATCCTCACGGTTGTGCCCGGCAGGCCGCTGGCGGCCCTGCGCGGCGATGACCAGCTCATCCAGCTGGCCGCGCTGCTGCGCGAGTTCCACGACGCCTCGGCCGGCTTCACGCTTCCGGCCGACGCCAGCTGGCGGATCGCGCCGGTACGGGCAGCGCTTGGCGGCGGGCGGATCATTCACCGCGACGTCGCGGCATGGAATCTGCTGGAGACCGGAGACATCATTACCGGACTGGTCGACTGGGACCTCGCCGGGCCCGGCCGGCTGATCGAGGACTTCGCCTACCTGGCGTGGCATTTCGCGCCCCTGCATCCCGAGCTCATGGGTGATGGCAGCCCGGGGCCGCCTGTCGCTGACCGGCCCCGCCGTCTCCGGCTGATCGCCGATACCTACGGACTGTCCGCGGATGAGCGCCGCGCGCTGCTGGGCGAGGTCGCCGGCGTGCAAGTCCGGCAGGCAGCCAGGATCGCTGATGAGGCGCTAGCCGGCGATGAGGCTTCCAGGCGCCTATGGCGAGCAGGGCACTTCACCGAGAACACAGGACGTTCCCTGACCTGGCTAGCCGAACACCGTGACAGCCTCGAGCAAGCGCTGCGATAGCCGGCATGAACGGCGCCGCAGGAGCCCGGCGCCGCGAAATCTCAATCGCGCACCGCAGGCACGCGGCCCTCCTTGACTGCAGCAAGCCGGTATCGCAGCCATCGAAAGTGAACCGAGCGGACACGCCAACGGACAGAACACTCCGCCGGGCCGAGCGAGCGGGCAAGCACGATTCTTGAGCGCCGCTTCCTCGGCCAGTTTCTCGTGCCTGGAGGCAGGGGTCCCGACCGGGGGGCGAACCATACGATGGTGGGCGTGCGGGCTAACACTCGGTTTGATCACCAGCTTGCGTTCGATCGTGTGGCCGGGGAGTACGACGACGCGCGGCCGCTGTTCGGTGCGGGCCTCGTTCAGTCGTTGGCTGACATCACGGGCCTGGCGCCCGGCGACCGGGTTCTCGAGGTCGGGGCTGGCACCGGCCAGCTAACCGCGGCTCTGCTGGACGCTGGGCTGGTGGTTACCGCGATCGAGCCTGGCGCCACGATGCGGGCGATGCTGACCAGGAAGCTGGGTGCTACCGGCCGCCTGACGGTTTCGGGGGGCAGCTTCGAGGAGTTCACGACCGGCAGCCGCTACCGGGCCGTGTTCGCGGCGAACAGCTTTCACTGGCTGGATCCGGTCAGCTCGTACCGGCACGCCGCCGATCTCCTGGACGACGGCGGGTATCTGTGCCTGGTGTGGAACTACCCGATCGTCCGGCCTGATATCCAGTCACGGCTGAACGAAGGCCTCTTCCGCCGGTACCCGGACTTTGCCGGTAATGAGCAGTCCATGCTGGCTGCGCTGCACGACAGCGCCGCTGATGGCCGGCAGGAGCTTATCTCCTCGGGACTGTTTGGAATGGCGCCACGATGTCTCCGTGATTAGTCCGAACCTTGACCGGTGTGGTCTATACTTCGGACTATGAGCATCGCGTCCACTCCGGTACCGCTTTCCGAGGCCAAGGCCCGGCTGTCCGAGCTTGCGCGGCGGGTGCGACTCCAGCACGAGCGGATCACCCTGACCCGCAACGGTGAAGCCGAGGCCGTCCTGCTGTCCGTCGACGACCTCGACGGCCTGGAGATGACCCTGGAGGTCCTCGGCGACAGTGACGCGGTCGCCCGGATCTCCGAAAGCCTGGCCGCGCTCGGCCGTGGCGAGCCAGGCGCGGACCTGGCGACCGTGCGGCAGGACCTGGCCAGGCGCCGCGCCCGCGGCCGGTGACCATACCGTCGGCGGAGCGGTACGACATCCGCTTCCAGCCCGCCGCCCGGCGTGCCATCTCCGAGCGGCTGCCCGAGACGGTCGCCGCCGCAGTCCTGGAGTTCTGCGAAGCCGCGCTGGCAGTCAATCCGCAGCGCGTCGGCAAGCCGCTGTTCGGCCCGCTGGCGGGTTGTCACGGTGCCCGGCGCGGCACCTACCGGATCGTGTACCGCATCGATGAAGCCGCCCGCGTTGTCCATGTCCTCGACGTCGATCACCGCAGCGACATCTACCACCAGCCGCACACCTAACCAGGCGGGTTCGTCCACCGCTGGCGCTGCGATGCTGCGGAGGACGGTGACACGCTCATGAGCCAACGGCCACCTGCGCCAGGCGACAGTGAGCCATGTCCAGCGAATATCGCGGCAGGTCGGCCACGTCGGGCGATACCGGGCGACGTCTGGCGGCTGAGTGAACGCGCCTTACAAGCGAGGGGTCATAGGTTCGAACGCTATTGCGCCCACCCGTCAGTCCAGTTGCTATGGGCATTCCGCCGTCGCGTTCGAGTATGTGGCGGCCTTGGCTGGAGCGTGGGAGTCACCTGGCGGGAGTCACCTGGCTGCTGGTTGTAAGGCTCCTCAGGCCGAAGGCGGCGCGAGGGCAGAACATGGCCGCGCGACTTGCAGGCCGCTGCTGCTTCTCGCCAGCACGGGCCGGACCTCTCCTAGAACTCACCCCCTGCGACTCGCGGGCCGCTGACCCTTCACCCTCCGGCCGCAGCCTGCTGCCAGGTCCCGTCGATCTCGATCATGTCCGAGGCGTCGAGCGCCGCCTGGAGTCCGACGACCTCGAACATGTTGGCGCCGGCCGCGATTGCCGCGCGTATCTAGTCCTCGCGCCTGGCGCGCGCCCGCGCTACAGAGAGGACGCGGGGGGCATCGGCGAGCGGGATTCGCAGCACTCCGTCGCCATCGGCGACGATGACATCGCCCGGCTCGATCAGCACGCCCCCGCAGACGATGGGAACGTTGACTTCGCCCGGTCCTCGCTTCAGCGGGCGGCCGGCGTACGTGCCGCGGCACCAGACCGGAAAATGGTCCTTGCTGAGCGCGTCTGAGTCACGCACCGGCCCGTCCACGCCACGCCGGCGAGGCCGTTCTCGCGTGCCGCGAGCGACACGAGCTCGGCGAACATCGGGGTTGACGCCTGGCCGGCGGTCGTCACCACGAGCACGTGCCCGGCACTTGCCAGCTGAAGCGCGCGGTAGGCGGCGAGCCCGTCGCCCGGGAAAACATGGGCGGTGACCGCCTGGCCCACGATCTTGAGACCGCGGTTCAGAGGCGCGATCGCCGGGTCGAGCAGGGACATCCGGCCCGGGATGGTTTCCATAGCCTCGTGCAGGTCAGCGACGCTCGACTTGCCGATGGCCTCGATGACTGCGGGGTCGCCTGCCGGGATGCGGGTGAAGATACGGTGCGTCATCGCGTCTCTGCATCCATGGCCTCGTCCTTGATCTGCGATTGCGCTGCGGCAAGCTGGTCGCTGAGCTGCTGGTGCCGCGAGCGCAGCTCGCCGATGCGGGTGCTGGCCGCCCTCAGCTCGTGAACGGCTTGCGCCGCCGTTGTCAGCTGCTGTTCTGCCGCAGTGCGATAGGCCCCTTCGGCCAACCGCGGGCGAAGCGGCCGGGCCTGCCTCAATGATCGGGTGTGGCCTGACGTCGCCACCTGGCCGCGTTCCAGGCAGGGAAGTGCAGTAAGCCTGCGGATGCCCCGCCACCACGTTCCAGACGCAGACTCATGACCGTGCGAGGCTACCCGGCACCAGCGCCGCGTCCTGGGCGTCTGACGACGTGCCGGGCGAAAGGGCTGACCCAGGAAACCGTCAACGCGCAAACCGGTGAGAGCTGGTGACCGCCTTGCAGCCGCACAGCCTGGCGTCCGCACGGGTGCCGGGCACATCTGGAAGAAGACCTCAGTGAACATCACCCGAAGCGCGCAGCCAGGCAGGCTCGGGCAGCCCTGGGTCCGGGAGATCGTCCCTGGAGTCTTTCGGGTCGGTACGACGCTCTTGTGTTGCTACGCGGTTGAAGACGCGGGCGCCTATACATTCATTGACGTGGGGCTGCCCGGCTACTGGCCGTAGATGACCCGGTTCCTCGCCGCACGGAACGCTCCGCTGTCATCCGTCAAGGCCGTCGTGCTCACCCATTACCACTCCGACCATATGGGTAATGCTGCACGTTTTCGGGCGCAGGCGGGCGCGGCGGTGCTCGTGCACCACGATGACCGGGCGGCGGTGATGCGCAAGAGCAGGCCGGAATTGCTGCCGCTGTGGAAGCCGCTGGTGCTGCATCTGGTAGTGCACTTCCTCCGCAATGGCGTGGCCTGAACGGAGCCCGTGGCCGAGGCGTCGGGTTTCGCCGACGAAGAAGTGCTGGACGTGCCAGGCCGTCCCCGCGTCATCCACACGCCCGGGCACACCGCCGGAAACGCGGCCCTGATCCTGGCCGACCGTGAAGTCCTGATCTTGGGCGACACGCTGGCGACGCTCAGCCTTTCTCACGGCGAGTCCGGGCCGCAACTGCTCCCTCGGTTCCTGAACGAGGATCACGACCGGGCCCTGGCCTTGCTGGAAAGGATCGAGCCGGTCACTGCTCGCTGGGTCCTGCCCGGTCATGGTCTTCCCTGGGAGGGAAATCCGCAGCAGGCCGTCAAGCTGGCCCGGGAGATCGCGGCCCGGACAAGTTGAAAGGCCTCCGGTGTGGCTGCTGCCCGCCGAGGCCGGTCACTCGATGATCTTCGAGGTCGATTCCAGCCGGGTGCCGGGAGCCAGCCTTGGGCCCTCCCCACAAGGCGCCGGGGTTGGCGCGGCGCGGGTAGCGGGCGAGCATCCGGTCGTACAGCTCCTCAGCGGTGGCGCTGCTGGCGGCCGCGTTGTTGAAGTCACGCAGATAGGCGCTGGTCTGGCCAAGGATGACCGGGTCGTCGGGTGTGCCGGGCTTCTTGTGCCCCGCCACCACCGCGACCGGGTTCAAGGTGGCCAGCTGCTCGGCGGCCAGGGCCTATTGCTCACGCGATCCGGCCGTGGTCTCGGCGGCGAACGAGCGGCTGGGGTACGCGATCGGGGCCGGGATCTGGCCGGGGAACAGCCTTTCCCAGACGCCCTGCAGCCACTGCGGCTCGCCCTGGGCATGTGCCGCGGCGACGGTGCCCTTGGTGGCGATCGCCTTGGGGGCCGGGAACGCTTCCTGGAGCTGCCCGATTCCGAAGAAGTGGTCGCCGTGGCCATGGGTGATGTAGATGTACGTGAGGTTGCGGCCGAAGGACTCCACCCATGCGACGAGCTCGGCCTCAGCACTTCTGCCAAGCGAGCTCGCACCACCACCGCGTAGTCGGCCTGGGCGAGGCTGCCCGCTCCCTGGCAGGGCCTAGTTCCGGCAGCCCGCCGTCCTGTGGGCAGTAGGTGACTGACCTCGCTAGCGGCGTCCAGGTACCGCGGTCGTGCCGGACCGACGACTCGTCGCGAGGCATGGCGGCCTCCTAGGCCGAGGCCGTCGGCGGGCAGCGAGCCCATCACTGGCTACTGGTGCTCTGCGCTGTCGGGTACGAACGCCGCTCCCAGGGAATCACGATGGCAGGCATGCGAACCGCTAGGTAGCGATTACCTGGAAGGCGAGACGACGAGGCCCTGCCATGGGGCTTGCGACCGCTAGGCGATCATCCGCTTGGGACCATTCAACGCAGACTGGAGGTTCACTGTGATCACGGATCGTTTCGCCGGAACGGCGAAAAGGCGCGCTGGCGCAGCCATGGCTGCCCTGTTCGCCGAGGACGTGACCGCAAAGCCTCAGGCCCGGGTCCTGGCGCGGGAGCCGGCCAGCCCGCCGGCGGCCCGCATAGATGCCGCCGGCCCGTCGGGGTCGACGCGTTCCGGCCCGGCCAAAGACCCGCGCACTGCAGGCGAGACTTCTCTAGGTGCACACGCACGATGAGCGTTGACGTGATCATCGGGCGCGACGGGAAGCCACGCTGCCCGTGGGCCGGCGCCGGCGACTCTGCCTTCGGCCGCTACCACGACGAAGTGTGGGGTACCCGCACCTACGACGAGTCTGCGATTTTCGAGGCACTCACCCTGGGCGTGTTCGAGGTCGGGCTCAGCTGGTCGATCGTGTTCGGGAAGCGGGACTCGTTCGCGAAGGCTTTCCGTAGCTTCGTCGTCGCCAAGGTGGCGGCCATGACCGAGCGGGACGTGAACCGGCTGGTACAGGACGCCTCGATCATCCGCAACCGCGGCAAGATCCAGGCCACCGTCGACAACGCCCGCGTGATGCTGTCCGCGTCGCCGAGCCTCGTGGCGCTCGCCAAGTCCTACGAGACCACCCGCGAGCGGGCGCCGCGGTCCGTCGCCGAACTGCCCAAGTCGACCCCGCAGGCGGAGGCGTTCGCGAGGCAGTTGAAGTCGCAGGGGTACCGCTTCGTGGGGCCTACCAGTGTCTACGCGTTCATGCAGAACGTCGGCGTGGTCAACGACCACGTCCATGGATGCTTCCGCGCGACCGACTACTCCACCACGGTCGGACTCCGCTGAAGATCGCTAGCCCTTTATGCCTGGGTTATCTTGCGGTAGTAGCGGATCTCTGCTTGGGCGAGCAGCGGTCCGTTGTCATTGCGGCTGAGCGGCTGCACCGCCCGTGTTCCGTCCGGCAGCGTCATCGTGCGCCACAGGAAGCCGTTGTAGTAGGTCAGTCTGGCGGTGCTTGTCATCGCTTGGATCCGTCCTTTCGCAGCAGGTTGCGTTACTTCATCGACGCTAGAGAAGAACGGCTGTCGCCGAATCGTGTGCCGGTACGGAGATCCATGAGCCGCCCGAGCCCGCGGTCCGGGTGCGTATACGTAGAGCCACCGAGGCCCTAGACCAGCTGATCGCCGAGCGCCTCGTCGTCCCCCTGATCGGCCGGGTCGTCGCTCGCGCCTCCCGCTGGTGCGGCGGCTGTGGTGAGATAAGACTGTGGCTGCCATGGGCGGCATCGTGCGCCTCGCCGAATGGCGCCGGGTGCGTGAATTTTCCGCTAGCGAGCTGACATCACCGGCCATGCTGGCCATAACGGGCGAAGCTGGCGCTGGTAAGTCCACCCTGTGGCGCAGCGGCGTTGCGGCGGCGCAGGAAGCTGGCCACCTCGTCCTGCGCACCGAGCCCTCGGCCGGCGAAGCCGATATGTCGTTTGCCGGGTTGGCCGATCTGCTCACGGCGGAGCTGCCAGTCGTGGCTGCTAGCCTCCCGCCGCCGCAGCTAGAGGCGCTAGAGGTGGCGCTTTTGCTGCGAGCAGCAGCGCAGCAGCCGCCGACGGCGCACGGTGTGGGCCTGGCGGCGCTGGCGGTGCTTCGCGGGTGCGTCGCGCAGCGGCCAGTCCTCGTGGCCATCGACGATGTGCAGTGGCTGGACGACGCCAGCATCGAGACGCTGACCTTCGCGTTCCGCCGAATGACCGACGGGCCGCTGGCGGTCCTGATTGCGGCGCGTACTGCCTCGTCGCCTGATCCGCTGACGGCTGGTGAGCCGACGCCGCCGCAGGGCTGGCGCAGCCTGCTGCAGGCACTGTCTGACAGGCATGTCATCGACCTCGCACCCCTGGACATGTGGCAGATTCAGCACCTACTTCCGAATACCGTCACCGCCGCGCAGGCGCGGCTGATCGCCCGTGAGTCGCGGGGAAACCCGTTCTGGGCCACGGCGATCATGGCGAGCCTCGACTCGGCCGAATCGATCGTGCCACCGCTGGCGCGCAGCCTGCCCGACCGGCTATCGCGCTCTTTGACGAGTTCGGCTGCAGAGGCCCTCACCGTCGTGGCCGCGGGCGGACGGACGACGTTGCCCGAAGCACTCGCCTTGCTCGGGCACCTGGACGATCCGGCGGCGGCTGTGGACGCTGCCGTGCTGGCCGGCGTGCTGATCGAGACCGCTGACCGGCTGACGGTGGCGCATCCGCTGATCGCAGCGGCCGCAGTGGAAGCATTGCCGCCGGGCCGTCGGGCGCTGCTCTATGGGCAGCTGGCCGAGGCTGCATCCGACCCGGAGCGCCGCGGCCATTTCGCCGCGCTAGCCGCTGGGACCGGGCCTGATGCTGCAGTGGCCGACGCCCTGGACACCGCGGCGGCGGCCGCGCACGCACGGGCGGGTAATGCGGCGGCGGCGCAATTCGCCGCGCAGGCGGTTGCTTTCACTCCCACTGCGGACGCTGCGGCGCTGGTGCGCCGGCGGATCCGCGCCGGAGAATTGTTGTTCCTGGCCGGCGAGGTTGAGCCCTCGCTTCAGCAGCTCGAAGTGCTCGACATCGACGAGCTGAGTACACCGGACCTTGAGCGGGCACTGCCAGTCCTGCTCGACATGGCCGACCTCGTCCACGGCGCTGCTGCGGCGACGGCGATTCTCAGCAGCGCGGTGGCATCCGCGGGTGACGATTCGCGCCGGCGAGCCCTGGTGCTCGCTCTGGCATCTGACTATTCGTACGGAATCCCCGGCCGCCGCCGGGCCGCGGCGGCCGAGGCCATCAGCTGTGCGGAGATCGCTGGCCCGGACGCCACGCCCGCCTTGCACCGGGCCCTGGTCAACCTGGCCGTGGCTCAGGTGTACGCAGCCGAAGGGCTTGATACCAGTACTCTCGACCGCGCTGAGCGGCTGGAGGCTGACCTGCCCGCGGTCCGGCTGCACGACATGGCTGACTTGCACCGCGGGATCTGGTCGGCGTTCGTGGACGACCTGCAGACGGCTCGTGCGGCACTGGGCCGCTGCGCCGACAGGGCCCGGGCCTCCGGCGACGACTATCCGCTCTCGGTCTTCTTGTCGTACCTGGCGACTGTCGAGGAACTCGCCGGTGACTTTGGTGCGGCGGCCGCGGTGCTCGAGGCTGAGCGCGTGGTAGCGCAGTGGCACGACTGGCCGCAGTCCGCGTGGCACGTGAAGCCGCGCTGCGACCTGCTGATCGCGGCCGGCAACCTGGACGAGGCAGTCCAGCTTGCGGACGCGCACCTGCCGGACGACGACTCGGTGACGATCGTGACGCGCTTCGCCGGGGCGTGCGTCCGAGGCAAAGCAAGCGTCTGGCGCGGCGACCAGGAGGCCGCCGTGCACTATCTGGCGCGGGCGGCTGCACACGCCGACCAGATGGAATGGCGCGATCCCAGCCTGCGAGACCGGATCGACCTGGAGCTGGCGGAGGCTTACGTCGCCGTCGGCCGCCTTGGGGATGCCAGGCAGACCGCAGCCCGGCTACGCGAAGTTGGCGGCAGGCTGGGCCGCCCCGCCCTGCTTGGCGATGGCGACCGCATCGAGGCGCTCGTCCTGGCTCAGCAAGGTCATCTCGATGCCGCCGCCACCTCGGCCCGGAGCGCGGTAGCTGCGCACCAGGCTTCCCCGCTGCGCGTAGAGCTGGCGCGCAGCCTGCTCGTGCTCGGCCGCATCGAGCGCCGGCGCAAGGCGAGGAAAGAGTCCCGCGGCGCGCTCCAGCGGGCGCTGCAGCTCGCGACCGAATGCCGTCACCGGCCACTGGCGTCTCAGATCGAGCATGAGCTGCCCCGGGTGGCCGCTACCCGGACGGGGACCGAGCTCACCGCCACCGAGCAGCGGGTCGCTGACCTGATCCGCGAGGGCGTCACGAACCGCGACGTGGCCGCTGCACTGTTCGTGAGCGTGCGCACAGTCGAGACGCACGTCGCGTCGATCTATCGCAAGCTCGGCGTCCGGACCAGGGCCGAGCTCATCCGTCTTTTCTCCGGCGTAAGTACCAGATAACGGCTCTCCGGCTTCGGTAGGACCACGGATACCGAAGCCCAAGGCTGCGGTCAGCGTTCGCAGAGCTCCGTACGCGCAGCGGATTACCGGAGATCGCGCCGACCGTAGCGTCGGGGTTGCAGCCTGCACCAGCCGGGTGGTGACGCCGGCCTGGCTGCTGTCCCGCACACAGCTACGGAGCCTCACATGCCAACTGCGCCTGCGCCATCACAATCACTGACGATCCTGACCCTGGGGGACGTGGGCTGGGACGAAGCGCGCCAGGCCTGGAACCTCGCGGCCGACCAGCGGCCCGCAGCCATCGCACAGCCGACGTCGGCAGCCGACGTGATCGCTGCCGTCGGCTTCGCTCGGGCGCGCGGCCTGCGAATCGCCGCGCAGGGCACTGGACACGGCGCCGTTTCGCTCGGATCACTCACCGACACGCTACTGGTGAAGACCAATGAGATGCGGCAGGTCCAGATCGACCCGGTCGCCGGGATTGCCCGCGCCGGTGCCGGCGCGCTGTGGGGGGACGTGGTCGACGCGGCCGCTGGCCACGGGCTCGCCGCGCTGGCTGGCTCCTCCCCGAGCGTCGGGGTCGTTGGTTACACGCTCGGCGGCGGCCAGAGCTGGCTCAGTCGCGCCTACGGCCTGGCGGCCAACAACCTGCAGTCGATTGAACTCGTCACGGCCGACGGCCGCCTGACCCGCTGCGATAACTGCACAGAGCCTGAGCTGTTCTGGGCTTTGCGCGGCGGTGGCGGCAGCTTCGGCATCGTGACCGCGATAGAGCTCCGCCTGTTCCCCATCACCGAGGTCTACGCCGGTCTGTTGTGGTGGCCGGCCGAGCGGGCTCGCGAAGTGCTGCAGGCCTGGCGGCAGCTCACCGAAGCGAACGTGCCGGACGAGTTCACCACTTCGGCTCGGGTGATGCGCTTCCCCGCAACGTCCGAGATTCCCGAGCCCGCACGTGGCCGCTCGTTCGTCATCGTCGATGTGATCCATCTGGGCGTGCCTAACGAGGCCGACACGCTACTGCGGCCGCTTCGCGACCTCGCTCCTGACCTAGACACCGTCTCGGTGATCGACATGCCCGCGCTGACGCGTCTGCACATGGATCCCGAGAAGCCGACGCCGGGCGTAGGCGACGGCATGACGCTCGCGCCACTATCCGCCGATGCGGTTGACCGGGTCATCGACGTCTTCGCTCAGCCCGTCGCGGCTCCGCTGCTGGCGGTTGAACTCCGGCAGCTCGGCGGGGAGATGGCGCGCCCCCGGCCGGGCAACGGCGCGCTGGCCGCCGTTGATGCGCCGTACGCTCTGTTCGCCGTCGGAATCGCGGCAACGCGCGCCGATCAGTTCGCGGTCACCGCGGCGGTGGCGGCCGTGAGGTCCGCAATGACGCCGTGGGCTGCCCGGCAGATGTACGTCAACCTCGCCGAGACCAGCAGGGATCCGGCCAGCTTCTGGAGCTCCGCCACGTACGAGCGGCTGCGCCAGATCAAGGCCGCCATCGACCCCGACAACATGATCCGTGCCAACCACCCGATCCCACCGACGACGTGACATGCATGCTGGCCGTTGCGCCAGCTGTTTCAACGACTGACAACCCGATCTACCCCGTTCCCTCAAGAGAGAGAGGTATAACGCATGCCTGCCGCCACGGCCGCACGCGGCGACACAGCCCGGCCTCGGGCACTTCTATCGCAAATAGCCGCCCTTCCGTTGCGCCCGGTCCGGGTCAGTCCGCCGCCGTTGCGGACTGCCAACGGCCACGATCTAGACGAGCGCCGCGCGAGTTGGCTCGAGCTCTTCTTCGACCTGGTATTCGCCGGCGCGGTCGCGCAGCTCGCGGGCGCGTTCCAGGAGCATCCCGGCCTGGCCACGCTGGCCCGATTCCTGATGCTGTTCACACCTATCTGGTGGCTGTGGGTGCAGCTGACGTTCTACGCCGACCGGCACGAGTCGGATGACGTTGGGCATCGGGCTGCGTTTCTCACGGCGATCCTGCTCTGCGTCGGCCTAGCCGCAAGCGGGCCGCGCGCGCTGGCGGGAAACACCCTCGGCTTCGTGGTCTTCTTCGTCTGCCTTCGCGCAGTGCAGCTGGCGCTATACGCGCGGGCCCGTCGGCACCTGCCCGCAACCAGGGCACTGTACACGTGGTACCTGATCTTCTTCGGCGCCGGCGGAGTCCTGTGGGTGAGCTCGCTCGCCGTAACCGGGCCGGCCCGGTACGCGTTCTGGGTGGGCGGACTGCTCAGCGACGCTGTCGGCGCGACGGCGATGATGTCTTCGCGCCGCCGCGTACCGGTGAACCCCACGCACCTGACGGACCGGTTCCAGATCTTCGTGCTGATCGTAATCGGCGAGTCCGTCGCGAGGCTGATCAGCGCCGCAACGCAGCGACCGTGGAGCATAGAGCTGGCGGTCGTGCTGGGGGCTGCGCTGCTGACCCTGGCCGCGATATGGCGAGCCTGGCTGACTGCGGCCGACCGCAAAGCGCTCGACAGCCCGCGGGCTATCGCCGCGTTCACTGCGCTCAACCTGCCGATCGTCGCAGGAATCGCAGCCGGAAGTGCGGGCCTGCACATAGCGATTCTGGCGGCGGACGGCGCATCGACGATCGGAATAGGACCACGGGCGGCGCTCTACGGCGGTGTTAGCGTCGCCATGCTGGCCAGTGCATTTCTGCCCGCACGGAAGCTGTCCCGGTACGCTCGGGCAACGCGGGTCGTCACGGCAATGGCGGCTCTCGGCCTCGTCTTCATGGGTGCCATCGTCCTGCCCGTGTATCTGGTCCCCGCGCTGACGGCTGTACTTGCGGCTGGGCTCGCCGTCGAATCTCATCCTGGCTGCGTGACCAAAGTGCGGTCCGTGGCCAGGGCAGCCGTTCGCACTCACCGAGGAAAGTGACCTGGCATGGCTGACCGCACTTCCGCCGAGCCCGGCACTTTGATCCACACGCCCGATCAGCGGGTTCGCGTGTTCATCAGCTCGACGCTGGAAGAACTAGCGGCCGAGCGGCAAGCCGTTCGGAACGCGGTGACACGGCTGCGCCTGGTGCCGGTGATGTTCGAGCTGGGCGCCCGGCCGCACCCGCCGCGAGAGCTTTACCGTGCCTACCTAGCCCAGAGCCAGATCTTCATAGCTGTCTACTGGCAGAGATACGGCTGGGTGCCGCCGGGGCAGGTGATCTCAGGGATCCACGACGAGTACCAGCTGGCGGCCGGGATGCCCAGGCTCATCTACGTCAAATCGCCTGGGCCCGATCGCGAGCCCGGTCTTGCGGAGATGCTGACCCGGATCGAGGAGGAAGGCATCGTCTCCTACCAGCGTTTCTCTGACAGCGCGCAGTTGCAGTCCCTGGTCGAGGACGACCTTGCCACGCTTCTGAGCGAGCGGTTCGAGATGACCGGTGGCGCGGAGGCCGCGCCCGAGCGCATCTCAGCCGGCAGGCTTCCGGCGTCGGCGACGCCGCTGGTCGACCGCGATTCAGAGACCGCTCAAGTGGAAGGCATGGTGGCAGATCGGGGTGTGCGACTAGTCACGTTCACTGGCCCTGGCGGCGTCGGAAAGACCCGGCTCGCGGTGGAGGCCGCCGCCAGGCTGCGATCGCGGTTTCCGGACGGGGTCCGGTTCGTCGATCTCGCCGCTGTCTCAGCCCCCGACCTGGTGCCGGCGGCGATCGCATCCGGGCTCGGGCTGAATAGTTCAGGACGCCGGCTCGTGACGGACATCGTGTCGTACTTGGGATCGAAGCGGCTGCTGCTGCTTCTGGACAATTTCGAGCAAGTGGCCACTGCGGCTCCGCTGGTAGCCGAGCTGCTTGCCGCCGCACCCCGCCTCGTGGTCCTGGTGACGAGCCGGACGGTGCTCCGGCTGACCGGGGAGAACGAAATCCCAGTGCCCCCGCTCTCGGTCCCGCCCGCCGAGGGCGTCCTTGACGTCGCAGACCTTCACGGGTACCCCGCCGTGCAGTTGTTCATGGCCCGGGCGCATGCGGCTTCGCCCGGCTTCGAGCTGACGGCCCGCAACGCCAAGGCCATCGCGGGGATCTGCCGCGCTCTGGATGGTCTGCCGCTCGCGATCGAGCTAGCGGCACCCTGGATCAGACTGCTGCCAGCCCGGGCGCTGCTGGACCGGCTCGATGACCGGATGAGCGTGCTAGCCACTGGCCCGCGTGATCTGCCCGAACGGCAGCGGACGCTAAAAAACACCCTGGACTGGAGCTTCAGCCTGCTTTCCGCCGACGAGAAGGGGCTGTTCGCCCGCCTAGGCGTGTTTGCCGGGACCTTCGGCTTGCCGGCTACTGGGGCCATCTGCGGCGGCGGGACGACTTCGGGGCCAGCCGACGATCCCGCGCAGGCCATAGCCACGCTGAGCTCGCTGGTGGCCAGCAGCCTCGTACGCGCTGAGCCGCACGACGACGAGCCCCGCTTCCGGCTGCTGGAAACGATCCGGGAATATGCCCTGGACCGTCTGCGTGACAGCGGTGACTGGGATGTTGTGCACGACAAGCACGCGGCCTACTATCTGGCTCTGGCCAAGCCCGGCGAGGCCGAGCTGCGCGGACCCGGGCAGCTGGCCTGGCTGAGCCGGCTGGAGATACGGCATGACAACATCAGCGCAGCGTTGTCTTGGCTGCTGGCGCGCGGTCAGGCGGGGCCAGCCCTGGACCTGGTATGGGCGACCTGGCGATTCTGGTGGCTGCACGGCCATGCCGAGGAGCTGGTCCGCCACGTGGACAAGATCCTCGATCATAGCGATGGCATGCCCGCGCACCAGCGCGCGCTGGCGCTCAGCGGAGCTGGCTTCGCGCATTTCGCCGGCGGTGACCAGGCCAGGGCCCGGCGCCTGCTCAAGCAGAGCCTGCCGTTGTACCGCGAGACTGGCGACCGGCTTGGACTAGGCCTGACCGCAGCTGCCCTGGGGCGATTGCTGGCCGCCCGGCACCAGATCACGATCGCCAGCGACTTGCTCGAACAGACGATGAGCCAGCTGCGGGCGATGGCCGGTCAGCAGCTGACCGAGCCGGAGCGCCTGCAATACCTGCTCGATGTCGCGCTTGCGGCCAACTTCCTCGGCCAGATCCGGCTTGATCAGGGTGATCCTCAGACCGCCGCGGACCTGTTCCTCGACGGCCTGAACGCCGCCCACAGCGCCGCCGACCGCTTCACGACTCTTGTCTCGCTCTACGACTTGGCCTTGAGCCGGCAGGCCATCGGTAACCTGGATGACGCCGCGGACCTTCTCGGACAAGGACTGTCACTGGCGGCCGAGGCGGGCGACGAGCCGAGCCAGGCCTACTACCTCGAGGCACTCGCCGACGTCGCGGCGCGGCAAGACCACGCCGAACGCGCCGCCACGCTGCTGGCAGCAGCTACCGCTCTGCTCGAAGCCAAGGGCAGCGGCTGGCTGCACGCATATGTGCCCCGCGCCCTGCACGGCGAAGAGGGTGTGGCCGCGCTACGTGCTGGCATGAGCGACGCGGTGCTCGACCGGGCGCAGGCCTACGGCCGTTCTCTCACCGGCACGCAGGCAGTCACGTATGCACGGGGTCAAACCCCCGCACCGGCCGCTGTCGATGCTTTGCCGGCCCGCTGAGCCGCTTGCGTCAGCTATCTCCGAGGCACTGCGGAACAGCTTGGGGTCCGCCGGGGCCTTTGGCTGCGGGACCTCGGCGAGGGCCGGGCCAGCACCGGTTACTGGGTTGCCGCTCAGTTCCGCCGGCGCCATTACGCCACCGCGGCGCTGGATGCCATCTCGCGATGGGGCCTGTCCCTCGATGGGATTCACCGCCTGGAGCTGCATGTCGATCCCTGGAACGAGGGATCCTGGCGGGCCGCCGAGCGCGTCGGTTACATCAGGGAAGGCCTGCTACGCAGCTGGCAGCAGGTCGGAAACGAGCGTACGGACATGTATGTACAGCCTCTTGCCCGAAGACCTCACTGCCGGCAGTTAATCCGGCAAGCCCCGCAACGGCCTGCCGAGCCGCTCCCGCGAGGAGAACGTCCGCTAGCTCCATTCGGTGCGAAGGCCTGTCGGGTCAGCTCAGTAGGGCGATCTCGTCGTGGACGACCAGATCAGAGGTTGGCTCCATGCGAGACGTCACGCGGCCGGGAGCACTGCCCAGGGGGTAGTGACCGCGCGGCCGAGGAGATGTCCGCTGAGGTTGATGCTGAAGCCGAGCCAGGCTGGAGTCGAGTCGGCCCGCACCTCAAGCTGTCCGCGTTTCTCGATGCCGATGGCTTGCACCACGATGACGTAGCGGTGACGCGCGTCGCCGGGCGGCGGTGCACCGCCTACGAAGCGGGCCAAGAGCGTCTCGTTGGGGAGATGGAAACGCTCCGGCCCGCAGGTGCTCGCCGGTGCCGTCCCCGGAAGCGAAGTGTCCGCTTATCTATCCGAGTTGGCATATGTCGCGTTTCAAGCGGACCAGCACGACCGGCGAGGTGTAGTGTGCGAGGCGCTTGCCGCGGACGAGTCGTATTGCATGGGCGGTCACGAACCCGCCTTTGCTTCTACCGCGTGACGCTTGCGTGCCGCTACGTGCGCGCTGCCCGGCGTGGCCCGCTTAAGGCGGCCGCAGGCGCGATGGCATTCTGCCGTCGCGGCGGCGCGCAGGTGGCCGTCGGGCGTCGGCCAGGAACAGCAGGTTGCCTGGCCGCGGGGGAGGGCGGATGTCATGAACGGCATGTTGCGTACTGTCACCGTGCTAGTGGCGGCCACCGGGTTGGCGGCGGGAGCTGCGGCCGCAGGCGGCGCGGCGACGGCGAGCTCGGCCCCGTGGCGGATCGAGACGGCGGCCGGGGGGCCCGGTGGCCCTCGCCCGGCCACCAGCATCCACATTGGCTCGCCGTGCGCGGTCAGCTTCGCCGGCGGCCAGCTGTATGTGGGCGCGGGCCTGATCCGCAGCGTCAGTATCCGCACCGGGCGCCTGACTACTCCGGTCGGGACGGTCGACCTGACCGCGCCAGGGCCCAGCGGCTCCCCGGCTACCGGCACCGAGCTGAGCTGGACGTGCGGGCTGACGGTGGATCACGCGGGGAACCTGCTGATCGCCGACGGCGCCGACTTCGAAGACGGCAGCCCGGCCGGAGGGATCCACCAGATTGACGTCGTACCGCCCCGGCCGGGCACGTTCTACGGCCAGCAGATGGCGGCGAACCACATCTATGCCATTGCCGGCAACGGGACGAACGGGTTCTCGGGCGATGGAGGTCCGGCCATCGCGGCCCAGTTGTCCGGGCCGGCCGGGATCGCGGTGGACCCGGCGGGCAACGTGGTGTTCGCTGACGCGGGCAACGACCGCGTGCGGGTCATCGCCGCCAGCACCGGCACGTTCTACCGTCAGGCAATGACCGCCGGTGACATCTACACCATCGCGGGCACCGGTGACTTCGGGTACTCCGGCGACGGAGGCCCGGCCACCGCCGCTCACCTGTCCCTCGCCCCGCAGGGCGACGGGAAGATCGACCTTTCCGAGCCGTGGCCGGTGCTGCGGATCGATCACACCGGCAACATCGTGCTGGGTGACAGCAACAGGTGCCACATACGGATCATCGCCGCCAGCACCGGGACGTTCTACGGCCAGGCGATGACCGCCGGTGACATCTACACCATCGCGGGCTCCGGCGGCTGCGGGTACAGCGGCGACGGCGGCCGCGCTACCAGCGCCCGGCTCGGCCTGGTCACCGGGGTCGCGGTCGACGGGGCGGGCAACGTCGTGTTCTCGGACATGGGCGCGGCCTCTTATCTGGGCAACGGCGGCCCCCGGGCTCGGGTCGTGGCGGCCAGGACCGGGCGGTACTACGGCATCGCCATGCGGGCCGGGGACATCTATACCGTCGCGGGCGACGGGAAGCTGGGCACAGCCGGCGACGGCGGACTGGCGACCAGGGCCGAGTTCGCCGGGCCGACCGGCGTCACGGTGGACAGCGCGGGCAACATCCTGGTCGCCGACGGCCAGGGCTACGGCGACCAGCAGACCTACTACGACAACGAACGGGTGCGGGCGATCGCGGCCCGGTCCGGACGGTACTACGGCGTGAAGATGACCGCCGGGCACATCTACAGCATCGTCGGCGCCGGCAGCGCCTATTCCGGCAACGGCGGCCTGGCCACGCACGCGCAGATAGATGGCAGCACCGGGATAACCCTGGACCGCTACGGCAACCAGGTGATCGCCGACGAGGCGGCCGGGAAGATCCTGGTCGCTGCGGCCCGAACCGGGCGCTTCTACGGCATCGCCATGCGCGCGCGGCACATCTACTCCGTGGCCGGCGGCGGGACCGGATTCCCCGGCGGCGGCCGGCCCGCCGGTAAGGTCCGGCTGGTCGACCCGACCTCCGTGAACACCGACACCGCAGGCAACCTGCTGATGGCTCTCTACGGCGCCAACAGGCTGAGCGTCCTGGCCGTACGGTCAGGACGGTTCTACGGCAAGAACATGAAGGCGGACCGGGTCTACCTGCTAGCAGGCAACGGAGGCTATGGGGTGTCCGGCCTCGGCGGCCCTGCACTGCGGGCCGGGGTGACGCCGACCTACCTCGCGACCGACCTGCACGGCAACGTCGTGATCGCTGACGGCCCGGACGGGCGCGTCCTGCTGGTGGCGGCCCGCGCTGGCACGTTCTACGGCCGGAAGATGACCGCCGGGCACATTTACCCGGTCGCGGGCAATGGCAGCCTGTTGGGATACGCCAACGGCGTCCTCGCCACCGGGACCTCCGTCTTCCCCGGTGGCGTGACCGTGGACGCCGCAGGCAACCTGGTGATCTGCGACGAGGGCAACGCGCGGGTCCGCGTGGTGGCCGCCCGCACCGGCACCTTTTATGGCCAGGGGATGACCGTCGGGCACATCTACGCCGTAGCTGGCGATGGCGACCAGGCCGACTCCGGCGACGGCGGCCCCGCGCTCCAAGCCAGCCTGGAAGCGGTGAGCGTCACCCTCGACGCCGAGGGCAACATGGTGCTCGGCGGGCGCTACATCCGGGTGGTCGCTGCCCGGACCGGCACGTTCTACGGTCAGGCCATGACCGAGGGAGACATCTACCGGATCGCCGGCGGCGGCACCGGCGGCCTCGGGGACGGCGGACCCGCGCTCCAGGCCGAGTTCACGGGTGCCGCCGCGGTGGCCGTGGCCAGGTCCGGCGATGTCTACTTCGCAGACGCCCATCGCATCCGGGTGCTCGAGCCGTGAGCGCCGATGAGCGCGCGCGTGGTCAGCCGGAGTCGACCCAGGCCTGGTAGGCGGAGCGGAGGGCTGCTCTGCGGGCTGGGCTGGAAAGGACATCGACGCTGCTAACCCACTGCTCGATCGACCCGACAGTTGGCAACCTGGCCACCTCCGGGTCGGTGATAGCCGATAGCAGCGACTTGCAGACCGCTTCATCGACCGTGCGGTAGGGCCGGTCCCAGAAGGGGATCACGGCCGACGTAGGGGCCGGCAGCCCGCGCGCACGTTGAGCGTCCAGGAGTATCTCGCACGCGTCGGCGATGGCGCTTTCCCGGTCGCGCCAGTGTGGTGCAGCTTCAGCCGCGGTCACCAGGCCGGCCAGATCCGCGGCGACAGGAAGTGCCCGGAACGCCGTCCCCCGCCACTTCGGATAGGGCGGCCACTGACGGGACAGTATGAAGGCCAGCGACATCAGGTCGTCAGCTAGGCGTGTGCTCAGCATCCTTGAGCCGATCTCGTCGCCGTGCTCGGCTGTGCGGCCGACCATGGGCATTTCCTGCGACAGCCGTTGCCAGCCGGCGGCCAGCACGTACCGCTCGACGTCCGGCAGGTACCAGTTCAGCCTCGCGCGCACCTGCGCCAGTCCGGCGGTCCGGTCGACGAATATCGGTCCGGCGGTCACCTCAAGCACGCTCTGGCCGGTCAGAATTAGCCAATCCGCTGCCGACAGCTCGGCGGTCGGGTCAATACCGAGTCGGCTGGTCGCGAAGCCGGCCACGGTCGCAATCTCGACCTGGTGGGTGAAAGAGGAAACCCAGGTGACGGGAAACCGCACAGGGAAGCCGCGGTAGGACTTGGGCAGCTCCCGTTCCAGCAGCAGGCTGACTTGCGGTATCGCGGCGCGGTCGGCATCGTCGACAAGGAGCGTCAGCCGGCAGCCCCAGTCGTGGTCGCGGCTCATCGCGTCATCGAAGCCCAGAACGTCGGATCCCGAACCGAGCCGGCCGGCCGCGTACCGCAGTCCAGGCATCGTCCGGGTCAGCAGCGGTCCCACAACGTCGGCATGGAACTCCCGGGCCAGCTCGCCCCCAGGCAGCACATGATCATTCATAAGACCAGCCGACCAGAACCTGTATGGTTCAGCCAGCCATTTTCAGCGCCCTGGCCAGAGATTCGCCGGTCGCACACCGATCGTCAGCCGGGCGTCCCGTCCCGCTCGCTTCTTTGGACGAGGCGCTGGAGTTGCTGTGCGTGCACGCCGGCGACCCAGTCCCAGCCTTCCTTGGCCATTGGGCCGACCCGCGGGTCGCTGACAACGTGAGCATCACGCAGGGCGTTCACGTACGCCCGATCCTGGTCGATCCGTGCTTGTACCTGATCAGCTCCGCCGATGGACCCGTGGCCGGGGACGACGACATCGACGTCGCCCGCCACGCCCTCGAGCAGCCGCAGCGCGCCGAGGTAGTCCTCGATCGGGTCAGCGGTGTCGTCCAGGTCGAGCATCGGAATCAAAACATCAGAAAGCATGTCGCCGGCGACGAGAACCCCGCGCTCCTCAATCAGCAGCGCCGCATGGCCGCGGGCATGCGCTTGATGCTCGACAATCCGGACTCGCGGGCCATCCCAGGGAATCCGCGCAGTTTCGGCGAGCAGGCCGGTAATGAGGCCAAACAGGTCCCACGAAATCTGCTCGGCGATGTCCGGCGGTATCCACTCGGCGGTGCGAGCCATCCAACCCGCGTCCGACCGCTCATCTCGGACAGCGGCCGCGCAGCGCGCGGTGCCGTAACGAGGCGCCGTGCCGAGCCTGGCGTGCCAGAGCATGTGATCCCAATGAGGATGCGTCGAGAAGCCTGCCACAACGGTCTGGCCCGAATCGGACAGGTCGTTCGCGAGGCAGCACATTTCGTCGCCGTGCACCCCGGGGTCGATGAGCAGCGCGCCAGCCCGGCCGTGCACGACAACGGCGTTGGCCTGGACGAACTCGCTCTCGTGGATCAGCACACCCTCCGCGACCTGCCTCAGCACGGGTCGCTCCTTCCGCTTGTGGTTTGCAACCGCTTGTCGAGACCGTAGTACCGGGTGGTGGTAGATTGCAAGCGGTATGGACGAAGCACATGAGCCGCGGTCGGGATGCCCGATCAACGCCACCATCGAGGTGTTCGGCGATCGCTGGAGCCTGCTCGTCCTCCGTGACATTGTCTTCGGAGATCGCCGCTATTTCCGAGAGCTGCAGGCCGGCGAGAAGAGGGGATCGCCTCAAATATTCTCGCCGACCGACTCAAGCGACTCGTCGGGTTGGGATTGCTCACCCGTGAGGACACGCGAGCAGGCCAGCGGGCGCGCTACAGCCTGACCGAGCCCGCGATCCAACTCGTACCCGTGTTCGCGCAGCTCGGCAGCTGGGGACTTCGCCATCGGCCCACCAGCCGCGCGCTGCGCGTTCGCGCCGAGCTGCTCGAACAAGGCGGGCCCGCACTCTGGCAGGATTTCATGGACGAGCTTCGCGGCTCCCACCTTGGCTCCGAATCCCCAGTGCGATCACCGACCGTTCGCGAGCGCCTGAACGCGGCCTACCTCGCTGCTATCAACTCCTCGTAGCAGCCAGGCAGTCGCGGGCCGGGCGGTATCTCAGGCGTGACGTCCTATGAGAGGAGACGAACGACGATGTCGTCGATCGCGGGTGAGCTCGTCACCGAGAGACTCGTCGGGTACGACGGTGGTCGGCAGGTCACGGTCTATGTCCCGCCGAGTCCGGCCGAGGCCGTCGTGTTCGCTGGGGACGGTCAGCTGATCTCGCAATGGAGCGAATCCGTCGAGGCAGCTGACGCACCCCCGGCAATGATCGTGGGTGTCCATCGGTTGTCCGATGAGACGCACCGGCTGCATGAGTACTCACCGGGCATTGAGCCGGAGCGGTTCGCGGCACACGAGAAGTTCTTCGTTGAGGACGTACGTCGATGGGTTCGAGCGCGTTTTGGAGTCGGGATGCCCGCGGAACGCACCGCGGTGTTCGGTGTCTCGGCGGGTGGGGAACTGGCCCTCGCCATCGGGCTTCGGCATCCCGACGTCTACAGCGCGATCTTCTGCGCCTCGCCTGGCGCCGGCTACAAGCCGCCTGGCGTTATGCCGACTCCGCTTCCGCGCGCGTACCTCGTTGCAGGCACCCGGGAGCCGTTCTTCCGCGACAACGCGACCCGATGGGCGACCGCGCTGCGCGATGCCGGCGCTGAAGTTGTGATGACCGAACGCGTCGGATCCCACGGTGATGCCTTCTGGAGGGAAGAGCTGCCGCTGATGGTGGCGTGGGCGTTCGGATCCGGAGACACGGGTCTGCGCAGTGAATGAGTACTCCCCAGCGGCGCCGGTACCTGCACCATGCGAGGATGATCGCTGCCCGCTCTTCGACCGAGTGGCAGTCCCTCTCCTCGTTCTACCGGTGGAAGTGACGTTGCCGCCGCGCGCCGGGCATGGCTGGCCGACCTGGAATGGAGTGGCCGCCTCGATCAGATGAGGAGCTCTCGATGGCACCTGCACCAACGGGCCAGTCGGAAGGAAGCGATGGCCCGGAGAACGTCCGCGCTGGCTCAATCGACAGCGGACATCTGCTGCTGGTCGGGGCCGGGCCCGGCCTCGACATGGGCCCTGGCGGCGGCCCCGAAGGCGGCCGCATTCTCCCGGCGGGCACGCCCGGCGACGTCGCCCGTGACGCGGGCAGCGTGACCGGGCCGTGGCTGGGCGAGTACCCGAGCTTGCCGGGTTTCAGCCGCTGACGCGATTGAGGTCACGCAGTGCCTGGGCATCGAGCGTGATGTGTTCAGCGGCCAGGTTCTCCCGCAGGTGCGCAACCGACCCAGTGCCCGGGATGAGGAGCACGTTCGGGGCCAGCTGCAGCAGCCACTGGAGCGCGGCCTGCGCCGGGGCGATGCCCAGGCGGGCTGCTGTCTCGATAACCACGGGGCTGGTGAGCACGGGGTTGTCCCGGCCGCGCGGCCAGCCGAGCGGACAGAACGGCACGAACGCGATGCCCCGGCTGAGGCAGACATCCAGAAGCGGTGCGGCGGTGCGGTCGGCCAGGTGGAACAGGTTCTGCACGCAGACGATCTCGGTGCGAGCAACGGCATGCTGCAACTGCTCCAGGCCGATGTTGCTCAGGCCTATCCCGGCGATCAGGCCCTCGTCCCGGGCCGCCACCATAGCGGCCAGCTGGTCGTCGAAGCGAGCGTCTACGCGGCCGTCGCCGGGCAGGCGGAGGTTGACCGCGGCGAGCTGGGCGATCTGCAGACTGCGAAGGTTGTCCTCGATGCCCGCGCGCAAATGGCCATGACCGCTGTCGTCTGGGCCGGCCGCGACCTTGCTGACGATGGCCAGCCCGTCGGGATAGGGGTGCAGCGCATCGCGGATCAGGCCGTTAACGGTGCCGGGGCCGTAATACTGGGCGGTGTCGATGTGATTGACTCCGGCAGCTACTGCAGCCCGGAGCACGTCAATGGCCGACTCGCGGTCCGGCGGTGTCCCGGCTGCGAACTGACCCGCCAGTTGCATCGCGCCGTACCCAGAGCGCCGCACCGGCATCCGCCCCAGCGCGAAGACAGACATTGGTTCTGTTGCCACAAGGCGTCTCCATGGTCGTAGCGGACCTCTCGCGTGGAACGCTAGTGACCGTCCGGGTGAGCCGCCATTACCGGCAACACCGACGAGTTGATAAGAGGACGAGGAGGCAGGGACTTATGCCCTCCCTGAGCGACAGCGTGGTGCTCCTGACCGGCGGGGCGACAGGTATCGGGCGGGCCATCGCCCTCGACATGGCGGCAGCCGGCGCCACCGTCGCCATCGGTGACACGAACATCGACGACGGGCAGCGAACTGCTGAGGAGATCCTCAGCGCAGGCGGCACGGCGTCCTTCACGTCATGCGACGTTGCCGATGCCGACCAGGTCACCGCCCTGGTCAACGGCGCGGTCGCCAACTTCGGACGACTCGACGTGCTGGTCAACGACGCCGGCATCTCCGGCAGGTCGTGTCGCCTCCATGAGCTCGACATCGACGCCTGGGACCGGACAATCGCCGTCAACCTGCGCGGAACCTTCCTTTGTGCCAGAGCGGCGATCCCATACCTGGTGCGGCGCCCGCGGAGCGCCATGGTGAACATCGCCTCCACCTACGGCATCATCGGCGCGCCGTTGGCGCCGTCGTACTGCGCCTCCAAGGGCGGCATCGTCAATCTCACCCGGCAGTTGGCCGTCGACTACAGTGCAGACGGCCTGCGCGTCAACGCCATCTGCCCCGGCTACATCGACACAGACATGGGCGGCCGAAGAGGATCCCTCCCGCCGGGCGAGCGTGCCGCTGCCGAAGCGCGGCGGGAAGCGAACGCCGCCCTGCAACCCATCGGTCGCCAGGCGCAGGCACAGGAAGTCGCCCGCGTCGCGACGTTCCTGGCATCCGACGAGGCATCATTCATGACAGGTTCAATCGTCACCGTCGACGGCGGATGCACGGCCACCTTCCGCTACGGAACCTGACCAATCTGACCAGGCATCATGAAACGGGCGCTGCCGCCCGCGCGTCGGCCCACTAGTGTTGCCGAGTCGTCGCCGCGCGAGCGGCGCCAGGCCCTCGGCAACTCGTCAGATAGCGTCGATCCAGCGGATGAGACGACGCGCTTCGCGGACGAGGATATCTTGATCGCGGAACGTGTTGGCCAGCAGTGCACTTCCCTCATAGGCGGCAATGAGACTTACCGCGAGGTCGTGGGCGTCGCGTCGGCCCAGTGCCCGGAACTGCTCTTCGGCCCACTCGATAGGGACGCGCATCAGCTCCGCGACTGCGAAGGCGGGGGCACCGGGCCGCTTGTCCAGCTCCGAGCAGAGGCTTCCATGCGGGCACCCGTATAGCGCGATGACCTCGCTTTGATCCGCGTACGCGTCGACTAGGGCCTTCAATCGGGTCTTTGGTGAGCGGTGACTACCGTCGATCGAGGCGAGTGCCGCCTTGGCCTGCTGGACATGGGCTTCGATGACCGCGGCGATGATGTCGTCTTTGGTCTTGAAGTAGTAGTAGACATTGCCGACGGGCACGTCCGCCGCTTGTGCGATGTCGGCCAGCGTTGTCTTTTCAGCGCCGTGCTGGTGCAGCAGCTGGCTTGCGGCGGCGATGAGGCGCTGCCGTTTCCCGCGCGGCTGCTCAGCCGTACCTTCCAGAACTCGTTCCGGTGAGTTAGTCATCTCACTACTACTATACGGTACGGACGGTCAGACGCGCTCCCGTGGCCTGCGGAGTGCGTGCCGATGGACCGTATGGGTGCGGCTTGCCAGTTATCGGACGGACGGTTCTCGAGTCGGCTCTGTATTGACCAGCACCACCGGGGCCGCTGCGCGGGTGTTGCCGATTCGCAGGGCGATGAGGGCCGCCGCTGCCATCAAGAGGCTGCCCACGAGCAGGGCTCGGTGGTACCCGGCGTCAAGGGCGACGACCGGGGATGCCTTGGCCACGATCAGCTCCTGGGTGCGGGTGATCGCCAGGACCGACAAGATGGCCAGGCCGAGGGCGCTGCCGACCTGCTGAGAGGCGTTGAGTAGTCCCGCCGCAAGACCCGCCTTGTCACCGGGAACGCCGGCATTGGCGGCGGCAGCGACCGATACGAACACTGATCCCGCGCCAAGGGACATGACCAGGAACCCTGGGAGCACATCGGTGACGTACGAGCCGTGCAACGGCACGCGCGACAGGTAATAGATCCCGGCCGCTGCTACCAGGCACCCGGCCACGACCACGGGGCGGCTGCCGATGCGGGTAATCAGCTGCGAAGCGATGGCTCCCGAGGCGGCGAAGCCGGCCGTGATGGGCAGGTAGGCCGCACCGGCCTTGAGGGGCGCATAGTGCAGGACCTCCTGCATGTACAGGGTAACGAAGAAGAACATCGAGAAGAATCCGGCGAACGCGATCAGCTGGGTCAGGTCTGCGGCCACAAGTCCCTTGACCCGCAGGATGGCGAACGGGAGCAGGGGGTTGCGGCTGCGCCCCTCGTTGAGGGCGAACGCAGCGACCAGGACGGCCGATCCAGCCAGCGTCAGAATCGTCTGGACCGAGCCCCAGCCCACGACCGGAGCGCGGACCAGGGAGTAGACCAGGAGCAGCACGCCGCCCGTGACCAGCGCCGCACCCTGCGTGTCGAACGTCGCGCCTTGGCTCCTGGCTGATGGGTCGTGTCCGAGCAGTAGCAGCGCTCCGACGAGCACCAGAACACAGATCGGAGGATTGATAAAGAAGACCCATCGCCACCCGGGGCCCTGGGCGAGCAGGCCGCCGAGGAAAACGCCGGCCGCGGCGGCCACGCCGCTGATGGCCCCCCAAGCCCCGAGGGCCGTGTTGCGGTCCTTGCCCTCACGGAAGGTTGTCGTGAGCTGGGAAAGGGCAGCGGGTGCCATGAGGGCGGCACCGATGCCTTGAACGAGCCGTGCGGCGACCAGCATGCCGGAGGTGCCGGCTAGTCCGGCGGTCAGCGACGCCACGGCGAACACGGTCAGCCCAGTAATCAGCATGCGCCGGCGGCCGAGCAGGTCGCCAAGGCGTCCCCCGAGAAGTAGGAACCCCCCGTAGGTGAGGATGTAGCCGCTGGCTACCCACTGCAGGTTCTGCTGAGAGAAGTGCAGGCTGCGCTGGACTGACGGCAGTGCGACGTTGACGATCGAGGCGTCGGCGATGTCGAGGAACTGGACAGCGCATAGCAGGAGAAGCGTGAGCACGCCCAGCCGCGATCGAAGCCTGAGGCGCGAGTCGACGAGTGATACGACCTGTCCCTGTGGTGATTCCATGGCCGGACACCTCTCGGGTGAGTTAGTTATCTGACTTAGTATCGCACATCAGGTTGATCGGCTTGCAGCGCCCTGGCGTACCGCCGAGCCGCTGGGAGCAGGTGGCCGAGAATATGCCTGGCACCATCAGGCGACGCATGTCACTCGCTAATCAGGCGAGGGGGAGCCAGGCCTCAAGGCGGGTCGAGATTGTGTCTCACGGCGTGCCGATCTCAAGCAGTTCGAGAATGATGCGTTGTTCGGCCTTGGCCGCCGCGGAGCCCGTGCCACCGCGCCCTGTTGTCCAGTGAGCCAGGTCGGACGCGGCCGAGCCGCGGTCGTTTTGGAGGTGAGGAACAGCGCCGGCGCGCAGCCGGATGTCGGCGCCGCGTGTGATCAAGTCTCGTGCCATCTCGGCGTCGTAACTGAATCCCGCGGCATGCAATGCGGTGTCGCCCTCGTACACCTGGGCGAGACGCTCGGCGAGAAAGAACTCGTCACCTCGCGCTAGCCTGGCCGTCGCCAGCCACGGTGTCACGTTGAGAAGGTCCGCGGCGGCCTTGTGGTCAAGGTCTGCGATCGCTACCAGCAACCTCGTCAGGTCCATAGCGCCAGCACTGCGACCGGTCCCTCCGTTGTGACCGGATGACGCCTGCGTGCGAACCGCAGGGACCCCGGCCGTTTGCCGCGATCTTCCCACGCGCGGCCGGTCCTGATCTGCGCGGACGCCGCCCGCCTAGCCGAGATCGATCGGCGCCGGCCAGTCGGTAGTGCTCGTCGCCGCGATCGTCGACCGCGTCAACTTCACCGGCCACATCCCGGAAACCGGCACCCAGTCCTGCCGGCTAGCCACCAGCAAGCCCGCGAGCCCGCCGTTGAGCATCGACCTTGGGCCACAACCGCGCGGAAGCCCGCCCTTACGACCGCGGGCGCTCTTTTACGCCAGCCGCGAGCAGGTCGACGACCTCAGCAATGCGGGCCGCCCGGACATCGGGGCGGCGGCTCGTCGCATCGATCCAGCGCAGATAGGCCCTCCGATAGAACTGCGCCAGGGTATCGAAGAATGCGCCCGCCGCCGGGCTCGCCGCAAGCGCCGCGGCAAGGTCGTCGGCAAGATCACCGCGTTGCGGACCTTCCGGGGTCAGTTCAACGGTCACCTCATCACCGATCAGGACGCCCATGCCGCTGAGCCGCTTGGGAGCCAGGGTCAGCACCCATCCGTCGCCTGCTCGCACGAGCCTTGTGCGGATCCGGCAGCCGTCTACCGTGCCGCTCACGGGATGGTTGGCCTTAGCACCCCACGCCTCATCCGGGTCGAACGGCATCGTGATGACCGCGTTGCCGTCAGAGCCGGCCGCAACGACGGCACGGAAACGCTGTGAGCCCATAACCCGCATCGTGGCACGGCAGGGATGGAGGATGTTCAGACAAGAACTTCTGGCCAGACTATGCGCGGAGAATCTGGTGTAGGTGGCCCTGCAAGAATTCGTCCGAGAGCATCGTTCCCCAATTGCTAGTCTGAATATTGACTAATGTGGTCTATACTTCGGACTATGAGTATGTCCTCCACTCCGGTGCCCTTGTCCGAGGCCAAGGCCCGGCTGTCTGAGCTGGCGCGTCGGGTGCGGCAGCAGCACGAGCGGATCACCTTGACCCGCAATGGCGAGGCCGAGGCCGTCCTGCTGTCGGTCGACGACCTGGACGGCCTGGAGATGACCCTGGAGATCCTCGGCGACAGCGACGCGGTCGCCCGGATCTCCGAGAGCCTGGCCGCGCTCCGCCGAGGCGAGCCAGGCGTGGACCTGGCGACTGTCCGGCAGGACCTGGCCCGGCGCCGCGCCACCGGGCGGTGACAGTTCCGGCGGGGGAGCGGTATGCCATCCGCTTCCAGCCCGCCGCGCGGCGGGCCATCTCCGAACGGCTGCCCGAGTCCGTCGCCGCCGCGGTTCTTGAGTTCTGCGAAGCTGCACTGGCGGTCAATCCGCAGCGCGTCGGCAAGCCGCTGTTCGGTCCGCTGACCGGCTGTCATGGTGCCCGCCGCGGCACCTACAGGATCGTGTACCGAATCGACGAAGCCGCGCGAATCGTCCATGTCCTCGACGTCGATCACCGCAGCGACATCTATCACCAGCCGAACGCTTGACCGTGCGCGTTCATCCACCACTTGGCGTTGGCACGGGAGGTCGATCGGGGACTCGCGGGCGCTACTCCAGCTGGTCGCGGCGGCGTGTCAGGTAGGCGGTCTCGGCGGTGTTGCCAGCCAGCTCGATGGCTTTGTCGTACGCCGCCCGCGACTTCTGACTGCGGCCCAGCCTGCGCAGCAGGTCCGCGCGGGTCGCATGGTAGGCGTGGTATCCGGCCAGCTTGTCCTCAAGCCGGTCGACGGTCGCCAGCGCCACTTCCGGGCCGTCAATTTCGGCGACCGCGATGGCCTGGTTGAGGGCGATGATCGGCGATGGGTCGATGCGGACAAGCTGATCGTAGAGGGCGACGACCTGCGACCAGTCGGTGTCGCGCACGTCGCGGGCGGAGGTGTGCACGGCGCTGATCGCTGCGAGGATCTGGTAGCGACCCGGAGCCACCCGAGCGGCCAGGCGCTCGCGCACCAGCCGGTGACCTTCGGCGATCAGCGCCGCGTCCCAGGTCCCACGGTCCTGCTCAACAAGGGTGACCAGTTCGCCGCTTGCCGAAACCCGGGCGGTGCGGCGGGCCTCCGTGAGGAGCATCAGCGCCAGCAGCCCGGCCACCTCACCGTCATCCGGCATGAGGGCACGGATGAGGCGAGTGAGCCGGATCGCCTCGGCAGTCAGGTCGTGACGTATGGGATCTGTGTCGGGGCCGGTCGCCAGGTAGCCCTCGTTGAAGACGAGGAACAGGACGGCGAGTACGCCGGAGACACGCGCCGGGAGATCCTCCGCCGACGGTACCCGAAAGGGGATGCGAGCCGCCTTGATCTTGGCCTTGGCGCGGGTGATCCGCCGCCCCACGGCGGTCTCCTGCACCAGGAAGGCGCGGGCGATCTCGGGCACGGTCAGGCCGCCGATCATGCGCAGCGTCAGGGCCACGCGGGTCTCCATCGCGAGCGCCGGGTGACAGCAGGTGAAGATCAGCCGGAGCCGCTCGTCGCCGATGGCGCCGAGAGGCTCGGGCGGGTCGTCGTCGTACAACAGCCGAGCCTCCTTCTGCTTGTGGTCGCGCTTGTTCTCGCGCCGGATTCGGTCGATGGCCTTGCGGTTGGCGGTGGTGGTCAGCCAGGCGCCGGGGTTCGGAGGAACGCCGTCGGCCTGCCACCGCCCGACGGCATTCGCGAACGCCTCGGCCGCCGCCTCCTCAGCGATGTCGAGGTCACCGAAACGCCTGGTCAGGGAGGCGACCACCCGGGCCCACTCCTCGTGGTGGGCCTGGGTGAGCGCCTCCTGGACATCGACCGAGCTCACAGGAACGGCCGCACCTCGATCTTCCGGTTGCAGGCCTTTGACCCCTCGGCGGCGAGCTTGAGCGCCACGTCGAGGTCGGCGGCCTCCATGATCCAGAAGCCTGCGAGATACTCCTTCGACTCCAGGAAGGGCCCGTCGGTGAATATCGCCTCCTCGCCCCGGTTGTCGATGACAGTGGCCGCGCTGGGCGCCGCGAGGCCACCGGCGAAGACCCAGTGACCTTCCGCCTCGAGCCGCTCGTTGAACGTGTCGATGGCTGCCATCTCGTCCGGGGTGGCGAGGCCGGTCGTGTCGTCGATCACGGAAACCAGGTACTGCATCTCGGATCATCTCCTGTGGTTCGGGGTGCCCCTCGCGGGCGGCCGCTCACCCCTGCTACGAACACCTGTGCCCCGATCCGACACCGCCTCCCGGAGTTTTTTCGCGGCATCGGGCCGCGCGCCAAGATCGACTGCCGAGGTTCAAGACAGAACTGACATGGAACATGGTCGGCATGGCCTGAGCTTAACTAGGCACCGCGGCCGCTCCAGCTTTACCGGGACGTCGTCGCGCCGCTCGCGCATGGACTCGGCAAGAGACCGTCGCAAAGCTGCCCGCCCTCGAGGTCCGGAACGGCGCTGTTCTGAAACTATGCCCCCATGGCAGACGAGGGTGGTCACGGGCGGCCGTCGGGCTTCGGACTGCAGCCGGCGTGGACTTCACGGACGGGTCAGGTGGCGCTCGTCACTGGTGGCTCGGCTGGACTAGGCCTGGCGATCGCCACCGCACTGGCGACGAGTGGCTCCGACGTGGTCCTAGCTAGCCGGTCATTGCAGCGCTGCGTGGCAGCTGCCGCTCGTGTGTCTGCGCAGACTGGGCGGCGGGTGAGCGGTTTGGGCTGCGACGTCACTGACGAGGTTGCCGTCCGGGCGGCGGTCGACCGCGTGCTCACAGACCACGGCCGCCTCGACGTACTGGTGACGAGTGCCGGCGTGCAGGCGCGCGGGGGGCTTGATGAGCTCGATGTCGGCACGCTGCGCACCTGCCTGGAAGTCAATGTCGTGGGAACTTGGCTGGCGTGCCGGGAAGCTGCCAGGCCCATGCGCTCGGCCGGCTATGGCCGCATCGTCACCCTTGCCAGCGCGCTGGGCCTGGTCGGTGCCGCGGCTCGGTCCGGCTACGCCGCGAGCAAGGGCGCTGTCGTTCAGCTCACCCGCAGTCTTGCTGTCGAGCTCGCCGGGACAGGAATCACCGTCAACGCGCTCGCTCCGGGACCGTTCCGCACTCCGCTCAACGCCGGCATGGACGATGATCCTCAGGTGCAGCGCTTCCTGGCCACCGAGATCCCGCTTGGCCGCTGGGCCGAGTTCAGCGAACTTACTGGCGCCGCGCTCCTGCTGACCGATCCTCTCGCCAGCTACCTCACCGGCGCGGTCGTACCCATCGACGGGGGCTGGACGGCGCACTGAATGCGGGTTTTGGATCTCCAGTGGGGAGCCAAAAGTACGTCGGCTAGCTCGACACGCTCGGACATCGTCTGGCTATCGCGCAGGCGCGTGCGCGATCCTTGATCAGATGGAATCGGACGAGGCGGTCCTGGCCGGCGGCCTCGTGGACATCCTGCACGCCACCCACGCCCGGCGGGAGAGGTCAGCTTCGCGGGCACCCCGTACCCGGCCGGCTGCCGCTGGGCACGCCAGGCGGTCGAGGTCTCGATCGTCGCGGCTTGGTCCAGATGTCACGGGACGGCCAGCTGATCCGGGTTCACCCCATCCGCCACGACCGCTCCCGCGAGCTCGGCGCCTTCGCTAACCCCAAGGGTCGTCCCCGTAGCAAGAACTCCGCCATCGGCAATGTCGCCTAGCTACCGGAACTCAGATGTCGCCCAGTAACCGGAACTTGACAGTGCACTTCTGGAGGGTTCAGGTGCTGCTTTCGCGCTGGGGTGCGTAGGCGGCGAGGAAGATGCGGACCGCTTCGCTGGCGAGCCGGTCCCGCTCGGCGCGGGAGGGACGCTCGTGGGGGTAGAACTGGGCCCGGTCCTGCGGTATGGCCAGGACGAGGTAGGCGAAGTTCGCGGCGGCGAGGCGGGGGTCGTCGGCTGCGATCAGGCCAAGCTCGATGTAAGTCTGCAGGGCGTTCGCGACGGCCTGGATGGCGCGGTCGGGGCCCTGTTCAAAGTAGGTCCGTGCCAGGTCAGGGAACAGTTCGGCTTCGGCGATGATTAGTCGCCGAAGCGCGAGGACCTGGGGCTGGAGCACGCCGTCGATGTACCGGCGGGCGACGTCGGTGAGGACGGCTCGAAGGGCCGCGTGGGAGGCGATGTCGGTACTGCGCAAGGCAGAGGTCATCTCGGTGATGATGGCCTCGGAGTTGCTGGTCACGCCGAGAACTATGTCGCGGAACAGCTGCTCCTTGTCAGCGAACTGTTTGTAGACCGTCTGCTTGGACACCGCGGCGTCGGCGGCGACCTGGTCCATGCTCGTCCTGCGGTAGCCGTCGCGAAGGAACAGTGCCGTCGCGGCCTCCATGATCGCCCGGCGCTTGCGGGCCGACCGGCCGGTCTCCACTCCGCCGGGCGCGGCACGCTCGGGGCCTGCTCGCGACGCGTGGTTGTCACTGGCCCCGGCACGCGCTTGCTCCACGACTCGGCTTGGCACTGGGACCTCCACAAGTCAAATGGTACTAGACAGTCCAGGACTGAGATGATAGTACTGGACGGTCTAGTTCTCATCACGCCTATTCGTGAAAGGACGGCACGCCATGCCAACCGTTGCCGGGACAAGCCGCGGCGTGCGCCCAGGCCCCCAGGACTGCTCGGCGGCCGGGAATGTCACTCGCAGCCTGCTCGGATATCTCGCCCTGGCCGGCCCGTTCTACGTTGCCGTTTCGCTGGCGCAGGGCCTGACCCGGCACGGCTTCGATCTGTCCCGCGACGAGTGGAGCCTGCTCGCGCTCGGGCACCTGGGCTGGATCCAGCAGGTCAACCTCGTCCTGACCGGCCTGATGGTCATTGCCGGTGCCATCGGGGTGCGACGGGCTACCGGTGGCTCCGCCGACGCCGGTACCTGGGCGCCGCGGCTGCTCGCGGGCTATGGTCTCGGGCTCATCGGCGCGGGCATCTTTCGTGCCGATGCGGCAGACGGGTTCCCGCCCGGCACCCCAGGCGGGCGCGCAGTGCACGTCAGCGGGCACGGCATGCTCCACCTGCTGTCCGGCTCGATCGGCTTCGTCTGCTTGGTCGCCGCCTGTTTCGTCATCGCGCGCAGTTACCGCATGCGGGCAGACGGCCGAGCCGCCGTCGTATCCGGTGCCGTGGGGGTGGTGTTCGCGGCCGGGTTCGCCGGGATCGCTACCGGCCACGGCGGCGAGGCGATCAACCTCGGCTTCACTGCCGCGGTCGTCATCAGCAGCGCCTGGCTAACCACCGTCGCAGTCGATCTATATCGGCGGACCCGTGCCGACGCTGGCCGACGGGAACTGGCAGGGAGCTGACCGCCTTCTTCGCCAACCAGGCTGGCGGCATGGCCGACCAGATGAACGCAATACGCAAGGTCGTCATCTCCTCGACCTTGGACAAGGCGGACTGGCAGAACACCGCTGTGGCTTCTCCGCGAACACCTGCTGGACGAGCTGCACCTGTTCGTCTTCCCGGTCGTTATGGGCGGCGGCGCTCGCCTGTTCGCGGAGGGAACCGAGCCCGCCGACCTGGAGTCTGCCGCCTGTACTCCCCTCGGCGGCAGCGGCGACGCTGAAGCGTTCGCCCGCGGCCATCCGGGCCACGTATGCCCGCGTGCAGCTCCCTTACTTCATCGACGGCGAGCGGCTCGTCGTCGGCATCGCGATGGACCAGCTCCGCCCCGCGGGGCTGGGATCCGGTACCGGCGCTACCGGGGGCGGGGGCGGCGGCCCGGGACATCTGCTGTTCGGCGGGCAGGGCGCCCTCGGCATCCCGCCGATGCCGACCTGGGCGATGATCTCGGTGATCGTCGGCTGGATCGTCGGCTGGTCGGTGATCGGAGCATGGCGAATGAGCACCCGCGACGCCTGACCGGGCAGCATGTTCGCGGTGCCCGGTGCCGGTGCCCGGTGCTCGCTCGCCAGCTCAGAAGCGCCAGCTCCAGTCATGAGGGACTAGACGGAGTTCGCGGCGGTGCGGATGACGTCGGTCACGAGGCCAGGGTTGGAGAGCATGACGACGTGGCTGCTGTCGGCCTCGTAGGTGGTGGCGCCCATGCGCTGGGCGCAGAAGCGCTCGAGCTCCGGCTGGACGGTGCGGTCCTGCTTGGCCACGATGTACCAGCTCGGCTTCGACTTCCAGGCGGCGTTTTCGGTCTTGCTGGCAAACAGGTCCGCGGCCGGCACGCCCTGGGTTGCCCAGACCTCCTTCTGCTCCTTCTCGGATAGGTCGCCCGCGAAGTACTCGATGCCATCCGGGCGCATCCAGATGCGGCCGTCGGCGATCTCGATGTGGTCGAAGATTTCTGTGGGCGGGAACTGGGCCTGCAGGCTCTGCGCCGTCTCCCCGAAGTCGGGGGCGAGGGCGGCGATGTAGACCAGCCCGGCAACGCGGTCGTCGGCTCCCGCGCCGCTGATGATGGTTCCGCCTTGCGAGTGGCCGACCAGGATGGCCGGGCTGCTGACCCGCCCCAGCGCGCGGCCGACCGCGGCGACGTCGCCATCGAGCGTGTCGAGGCTGTTCTGGGTGGACACCACCTCGTGCCCCTCGGCCTGAAGTGTCGGGATCACCTTGCTGAAGCACGAGCCGTCGGCCCAAAGTCCGTGGGCGAATACGATGCTCGGCTTGGTCGGCATGGACATATGCCCCCTCCTTCGCTGCTTGACCTCTGGACTGCGCGTCCCTGCGCGCCACCCAGCGTTATGGCCACTGCGCGCCTGGCTACGCGCCGAGGGAGGGATTAGGCGTGTTTAAGCATGGATGCCCCATTTGCCGGAAGAGGTAGGTGCGTCGCTTGCGGTCCTGTCAGAAGCTGCTACGCCGGCGGCAGAATGCGAAAGCGCCCCGTGCCATGTTCGGCGCCTTCCTCGCGCTGGGTACAGCATGGCCGTGATTGAGGACTTCGCGCGCGAGCGTCTGGGCTTCCACCAGCTTCGTCCCGGGCAGTTGGCCTCGGTGCAGGCGCTGGCCGATGGCCGTGACGTGCTGGCCGTGCTGCCGACGGGAGCCGGTAAGTCCGCCATCTACGAGCTGGCGGGGATGTTGCGGACAGGGCCGACCGTCGTCGTCTCGCCGCTGATCGCACTTCAGGATGATCAGCTGGCCCACCTGCGCGCAGCAGGGCTGCGGGCGATCGTCTTGAACTCGCAGCAGGCGGCTGGCGCGCGCGCGGCGGCGCTGCTGGCCGTGTGCGATTCGAATACGTTTGTGTTCCTCGCGCCAGAGCAGTTGGCCAACAGCGAGACCAGGGACACGCTGCGGCGGGCAAGGCCGGGGCTGTTCGCCGTGGACGAAGCGCACCTGATCAGCCAGTGGGGCCGCGATTTCCGCCCCGATTACCTGTTGCTGGCCGCGCAGGCCGAGTCGCTCGGCGCGCCGGTCCGCGTGGCCCTGACCGCGACCGCTGCGCCGCCGGTTCGGCAGGAGATCATGGCGCGGCTAAGTCTGCACGATCCGGTGGTCGTGATCGGCGACTTCGACCGGCCGCACATCCATCTGTCCGCGCAACACGTGATGACGATTCCTGACAAGGATCGCGAGCTGGTCCGCGCGGCGCGGGAGTTCGCCGGGCCGGGGATTGTCTACGCGGCGACGCATGCCAGCGCCCAGGCGGCCCGCGATGCGCTGGCGTCCGCCGGTCAGCCGGTGGCGCTGTATCATGCCGGACTCTCCGGGCGCGAGCGGAGCCAGGCGATGACCGCGTTCCTCGACGGCACGGTCCGTGTTATCGCAGCCACGGTCGCGTTCGGCATGGGGATCGACAAACCGGACGTCCGCTGGGTGCTGCACGCCGACCCACCGCCGTCGCTAGATGCGTATTACCAGGAGATCGGACGTGCCGGCCGGGACGAGCGGCCGTCGCACGTGCGGCTGCTCTACCGCTGGGAGGATTTCGAGACGGCGCGTTACCTGACCTCGCGAGGGATCTCCGGCCCGGCGGTCGCACGGGCCGCGGCCGCGCTCGCCTCCGGGCAGCCGGCCAGGCCCGGCGCGCGGCAGCAGACGGCCGCGCTGGCCCGGCTGGCAGATCTAGGCGCGGCGGCCTGGCAGGCGGACGGCGACATCCGCTGGACCGAGACGATGACCGTGCAGGCGGCGGTAGAGGCCTCGAAGGCGCAGACGGAACGCGGGGACGAGGTGGAGCGGACACGGGTGGCGATGATGCGCCGTTACGCCGATCACACCGGGTGCCGTCGTTCGTTCTTGCTGACCTATTTCGGGCAGGACTACCGCGGCCCCTGCGGGAATTGTGACAACGATGCGGCGGGCGCCGAGGCGCCGCCCGCTGAAGTCCCATTCGCCGTGGGCGCACGCGTCGTGAGCGAGCGCTGGGGTGACGGCACGGTGCAGCGGTACGACGGAGACCAGGTCACCGTGCTGTTCGACGAGCACGGCTACCGCCAGCTGTTCGTGCCGGTCGTGCTGGAACGCAGCCTCCTGCGCCGCGCGTAGCTCCGCGCGCAGCCGACGGAAGAGGGCCGACGGGATGGCGCCGGGCGGCGTCAGGGGCGGTTGAGTGCCGGGCGTAGCGTGCGATATATGAGCCTTGCGGCCTGGACCGAGGCGCAATCCGCTGGAGGCGATATGGCAGAGCAGGACTTTGACCAGCCAGCTGAGCAGTTCCACCGCGACCGCCGTGAGCACGGCGGCATGCCGGAGCACCCGGATGACGACCGGCTTGCCCGCTTGACCGAGGAAGAGCGGGTAGCGGCAGGGATCGACGACTACGATCCCGACGAGGTTCCGCCGGCGACGGATGCTCCGCCGCAGTGGGACGTCACGGAGACCGAGGAGTATCAGGAGGAGCGGGCCGAGATCCGCCGCGAGGTCGACAAGGACGAACTCCACATCGAGGGTCAGCGCGACTCGCTCCCGCCGACGCACTACGACCACTGAGACCGCGGAGGTGGCTCCACCTCGCTACGTGTAGTGGTAGCGGGCTTGGAGGATGACGATGTCGTCGCCGCCGATGAGGTAGACGAGGCGGTGTTCTTCGCCGATCCGCCGGGACCAGGTCCCGGTGAGCGCGTGGGGCAGGGGTTCGGGTTTGCCGATTCCCTCGAACGGGTCGCGTAAGGCGTCGTCGATGAGCCGGTTGATCCGCTTCAGCGTGGCGCGGTCGGCGGACTGCCAGTAGGTGTAGTCCTGCCAGCCGTTGGGGGTGAAGACGAGTCTCATCGGTCCAGCGGGTGATCTTCCCGGTCGCCGCGCTGGGCCTGGGCCAGGCTCTCTAGCAGGCGGCGGGCGTTGGCGGGGGAGCGTAGCAGGTGCGCGGTTTCCTCGAGCGCTTCGTAGTCGGCGCGGGAGATGAGGACGGCGTCGCCGCGGCGGGAGTTGATCTCGACCGGGGTGCGGTCGTTGTTGACCTGCTCGATGAGCGGGAACAGGTTCTTCCGTGCCTCGCTGGCGGTGATGGCCATCGGTCCTCCTAGTGGTACTGGATATGGTACCACTAGAATGAGCGGCCCCTGGTGTTAAGCCAGGTCGTGCCGTCCTTCGGCATCCCGTTCGCCCTGGTGCCGCTCGTCGTGCTGACCAGCAAAGCCCGGATCATGGGGAGCCACGTCAACCGCCGCCGCACCACCATCTGCGCCTGTGCCTGGATAGTGTGGCCGTCGCTGACGCGACCGCTTGCGCGGCCCGGCGGCCAGGAACGCTAACCCCTGCCCTGACGGCTCGTAACGAGAAAGGACCGGCGCTCGTGAATAAGCTCGCGCTCGTCACCGGAGCGTCCTCCGGAATCGGCAAGGCCTTCGCCGAGCGCCTGGCCGCCGACGGTTACGGCCTGGTCGTTGTGGGGCGACGCCTCGACCGGCTCGAAGAGCTCGCCGCGTCGCTGAGCAACGTTGAGGTCCAGGCCCTGGCGGCGGACCTGTCCACCGACGACGGGGTGGACGCGGTCGCGGAGGTGTGCGCGTCGCAGCCGCTGACGATGCTGGTCAATAACGCCGGCGTGGCGCACTACATGCCGATCGCGCAGCTCCCCGCCGACAAGGCCGCCGAGCTGGTGCACGTCAAGGTCGTCGCCCCGACCATGCTGATCCGCGCCGCGGTACCGGGGATGGTGGCACGCGGCAACGGCACGATCATCAACGTGGCAGGAATGATCGCGTTCAGCGGTCCTGCCGCGCAGGCTCAGCTGCCCCGCCGCGCGGTCTACGCCGGGACCCTGGCCAACCTTGTCGCGATGACCCAGGTCTTGCACCAGGAGCTAGCGCCTGACGGCTTGAAGATCCAGGTTCTGTGCCCCGGCGTGGTAGCCACGGAGTTCCACGAACGTCAGGGCCTAGACCTCAGCGCAGTCCCTCGCATGTCCGCAGCGGACGTCGTCACTGCGAGCCTCCGCGGCCTGGAGCTAGGCGAGGTGGTCTGTGCCCCTGGCGTCGAGGACGCCAGCCTCCTGGAGGCGGTGGCCCACGCCGACCTGGCCGCGTTTGCAGGGCAGAGCCCCGAACTCGCCAGCCGCTACCGGAGCAGCTAGACGGGAGAATCGCTGGAGATCGGCCTAGCTGTCGAGATAGGCGATGACGGCCAGGACCCGGCGGTTGTCATCATCGGAGGGCTGCAGGCCTAGTCGCATGAAGATCGACGCGGTGTGCTTCGCCACCGCGCGCTCGGTGATCACGAGCTGCTGCGCGATGGCGGAGTTCGACCGGCCCTCGGCCATCAGGCCGAGCACCTCGCGCTCGCGGGGGCTCAGCGCGGCGACCGCGCCGTCACCCGCGTTGCTGGCCAGCAGCCGGGCGACGACCTCGGGATCCATCGCGGTGCCGCCCGACGCGACCCGCCTGATGGCGTCGGCGAACTGGGCACCGTCCAGGACCCGGTCCTTCAGGAGGTATCCGATGCCACCGCTGCCCTCCGCGAGCAATTCCCGCGCGTAGAGCTGCTCGACGTACTGGGACAGCACAAGAACCGGGAGGCCCGGCAGCTCGCGCCGGGCCGCGAGCGCGGCCCGCAGACCCTCGTCGGTAAAGGTGGGCGGCAGCCTGACATCGATGATGGCGACATCCGGCTTGTCCGCGAGCACGGCGGTGAGTAGGTCCTCGCCAGTCTCGACGGCTGCGGTGACCTCGAAGCCATGGGCCTCGAGCAGCCGCGTGAGGCCGTCACGCAGGAGGAAGAGATCCTCGGCTATGACAACTCGCACGGGACCTCCAGGTTGACCATCGTCGGACCGCCGGGCGGGCTGGACACGGCCAGCACGCCGTCGAATGCGGCCAGCCGCCTTTCGATCCCGCGCAGGCCGGTGCCACGCTCCTGGTCAGCACCGCCGCGGCCGTCGTCGGCGATGCCGATCCGCAGCATGCCGGACGAGTACCGGAAGTCGATCCAGGCTTCGCAGGGCCCCGCATGCTTGGACGCATTAGCGAGGAGCTCGCTCACGGCGAAGTAGACAGCGGACTCGACTGGCGCGGGCGGGCGGCCGTGTACATCCGAGGCGACGTGCACGCGCAGCGGGCTGTCCAGGGCGAGCGCACGTATTGCCTCCACCAGCCCGCGGTCGGCGAGTACCGGCGGGTGAATCCCGCGGACCAGGTCCCTCAGCTCTGCCAGCGCCTTCACCGACGAATCCTTGGCCTCGGCCACTAGCGCCCTCGCCGCCGCCGGATTGGCGTCTAGCTGCTGGCTGATGGCGTCCAGCGTCATGCCCATCGCGACGAGCCTGGCCTGCGCGCCATCGTGCAGGTCGCGCTCGATGCGGCGCAGCTCAGCCGCGCCGGCGTCAATCGTGTCTGATCGGGTCCTGGCCAGATGCTCGAGCTGCACAGAGAGCTCGCTGCCGCGGGTTGGACCAAGCAGCAGCAACGCGACTGATCCGTAGAGCGGCAGCAGCCGCGGCGCGAGCCACAGTCCCGCGGCCGTCAGCGCCAGCCCGATCAGGCCGGCCCCCGGACCCTTCGCGGTGATAATGCCGACATAGGGCAGGCTGGCGACCGGCGCCCCGATGGCTGGCAGGATCGCGAACACGATCCCGTACAGCACCATCGCGACCGGGACGAGGACAAGAAGTGTCCCCGCGAAAGAGTTCGCCGTCACCCAGAGCAGATCGCGCCACGTCGCCGGGTCGGTGGCGAGCCACCACACCCGCCGCCAGACGCCGGCCTCCTGGGGTGCGGTCCGGTACGGCCGAAGGATCAGCGTGCCGGACCATCGGCCCGCCAGCCGTCTGGTCAGGTTTGCCAGCCACCGCAGATACAGCAGTGTGCACAGGATCAGGAAGACCGGCGTCAAGCCCGTACTCGTCAGGTACGGGGCGCCCGTGCGCTGGCCGGCGAGCGTCATGATCACGTCCCAGGACGCGACAACCGCAATCACGACGGCGAGCACGGGACCGAGGCCAAGCAGCAGCAGGGCGGAGAACGCCAGGGAATGCCAGCAGCCGGCGAGTGACGGGCGCGCCAACGGCCAGAGCCCGCGCCGCGAGGCACTTGCCGCTGTCGGGCTCGCCGCGCCGTTCATCACATCTTCCTCTGGTCCGTTTGCATGGCTCACTTCAGTTTGCCGGACCGGCCGAGTCCGCGCAGTGAGCCTGAGCCCTGAATTCGGGTGTACCTAGATACACCGCCAGGACGCCGTCCAGCCGTATGTTGTCGTCGCAGCGCGCTCACTTAGCGTAACGACGACCGGATAGCCCGGCATCCCGCTATCGCACCGAAAGTGAGATTCGCCATGAACCCGCAGACTGGCCCGCGGTGAGCGCCGCCATCGAGGCCCGGAACGTCGGCCGTGCCTACGGCTCCACCTGGGCGCTTCAGGACTGCTCGCTGGATATTCCCGCCGGGAGCGTCACCGGCCTTGTCGGCCCGAACGGGCCGGCAAGACGACGCTCCTCAGCCTCGCTACCGGAATGCTGCGGCCCACTGCCGGCAGCATCCAGGTACTCGGCGGCATTCCCGGTCACGGAACCGCGCAGCTGCGCAAGGTCGGCTTCGTAGCCCAGGAAACCCCGGTGTATGCCGGGCTGTCGGTGGCTGACCACCTGAAGCTGGGCCGGCGCATGAACGCCCGCTGGGATGCTGAGTTTGCCGCCAGCCGGATTCAGGACCTCAAGCTGGACCCCAGACGCAAGGCAGGGCGGATGTCAGGCGGGCAGCGCGCCCAGCTAGCCCTGACTATTGCCCTGGCCAGGCATCCCGACCTGCTCATCCTGGACGAGCCCGTCGCCAGCCTGGACCCGCTCGCCCGGCGGGAATTCCTCGAGGGCCTGGCCGAGGCAACGTCCGGCTTGCAGATGTCGGTCGTCATGTCCTCCCATCTGGTGTCTGACCTGGAGCGAATCTGCGACTACCTTGTAGTGCTCGTGGCGTCCAGGATCCAGGTCGCCGGCCCGGTAGCCGACGTTCTCGCGGACCACTACCTAGTCAGCGGGCCCGGCGTGGACCGGAGCGGCGTTGCCCGCGGGCGCGGAGCTCATCAGCGCGGAGCGCAGCCTCGGCCAGACGACAGCTCTGGTCCGGGCCGTTTCGGCTCCGCAGCATCCGGCCTGGATCGTGACGAGGCCGAGCCTGGAAGACGTGGTCCTCGGTTACATGGGCCGGGTCGGCGTGATCGCCGCGGATGGCGCGGCAATGGAGGCAGCACGATGACATGGCTCACGTTCCGGCAGTTCCGGGCCCAGGCCATCACCGCTCTGGCGGCGGTCGCCGTGCTCGCCGCGGCCTACGGATACACCGGTCCGCACCTCGGGGACCTGTACAACAAGACCGGCCTGAGCGGGTGCGGCACTGGCCCGCATTGCCTGAGCCTGGCGTCGACCTTCATGAATGCCGTGAGGTCTGATCAGGTCTATCCGGCGCTCTTTTTTGCCGGCTTCCTCATTCTGCTGATCCTGCCGGCCGTCATCGGCGCGTTTTGGGGCGCGCCCCTGGTCGCCCGCGAGCTGGAAGCCGGTACCTTCAGGCTGGCCTGGAGCCAGGACGTGACCAGGACCCGCTGGATGGCGGTCAAGCTGGGGCTCATCGGGCTGGCAGCCATAGCGACCTCGGGCCTGATCAGCCTGCTCTTCAGCTGGTGGGCCGGGCCGATCAACGCGGCCGGCGGCTTCCCCGACAACCTGAGCCAGTTCGCCCGGATCACTCCGCTGATGTTCGTTGCCCAGGGCATAGCCCCGGTCGGCTGGGCGGCGCTCGCGTTCGTGATCGGTGTGGTTACCGGGATCCTGGTGCGCCGCACCGTCAGTGCCATGGCCATCACGATCGTGGTCGTGGCGCTGCTGCAGTTCCTGTGGCCCCACTTCATCCGGCCACATCTTCAGGCGCCGGCACGGATCACGGCGCCGGTGACCATTGAGGGCCTGAATAGCATGGTGACGTCGCATTCTGGCGGGGTTGGAGTGGCCGTCAACCAGCCCGGAACGCTCCGCCTGCCAGGCGCCTGGGTCCTCAGCAACTACACCGTGACGCCGGCAGGCACGACGTTCCACCTGCCTGGCTCACCGTCGTCGGTGTGCGCCAGGGGCAGCGCGCGGCAGTGCGAGGACTGGATCGTCGGCCAGCACCTCACCCAGGTGGTCGAGTACCAGCCGGCCAGCAACTTCTGGCCCCTGCAATGGACAGAGACAGCAGTCCTGCTGATTATCGCGGCCGGACTGGGCGGAGTTGCCACCTGGCGGACCCGGCGCCTGGTGACCTGACCGGGACGAGCTGTCATGCCGTCGTGTCGTCCGCCTCCATGCCGTGCTGGCGCAGCAGGTCACGCAGCCGGTCGATCTCGCGGCTCAGCTCATGCACCGTTTCGGCCAGGGATGCCAGGTCCGGGTGCGCAGCCGACCGCGCTGACCGCGAGCTGCAGCACAGCCAGCAGCCGCTTGCCTCGGTCGCGAGCGACGCGGCTTGCTCGTAGTCCTGGGCGTCGGCAGCGGCCTCTCGCTGCCGCGGGCCAGCTGGATGTGCCGGTCCAATCTCGGTATGTGGCCCAGCGCCCACGCGGGCTGTTCGATCACCGGCAGCTGTGACTCGATCGCACTGACCCGGCTTGCAGCGCAGCTAGCCGCCGCTCGCTCCGCCCGCCGAGCCGGGCGGCAGCGATATGCACGGGCTCCGGTTCTCGGCCGAGCCGACTCGAGCAGCACTGGATGGCCTGCCGGCGGACCCGGTTCAGGTCTGCGCCGAGCCGGACCAGCACCTGGGCGGCGACGCCCTCGCCTTCCCTGATCAGCCCGAGCAGGATGTGCTCGGTGCCGATGTAGTTATGGCCAAGCTGCAGCGCCTCGCAGGGAGAGCTCAGATCCTTCTGGGCACGCAGCTGATCGGGATGTGCGGGACGGCCGCGGGGCCCGGGCGATGGTCCGCTCCTGGATTGTGTCGGCGATGTGCGTGCGGCGATGCGTCGCGGCGAGGCAGACGACAGCGAACTTGAGGTCGTCGCTGCCGAGCTGACCGCCGACGAGGGCTGGACTGCCGCGGCAGCCGGCGCGAGGAGGTCCACCACGTCGCCTCGCCAATGGTCCAGTCCGACGATCCCGACGAGGTGATCGTTCCCGCCCGCGACGGCACGCTGCGTGTCCTGCGGGCCGCTCGCGACGCTGGTGTTCGACGTGTAGTGCTGACGTCCTCGTTCGCGGCCGTGGGTTACTCACCAAAGCCGGGTGCCGAGTACACCGAGGCCGACTGGACCGACCCCGACACGCCCGGCCTTCCGCCCTATCCGCGGTCCAAGACGATCGCCGAGCGAACCGCCTGGGACTTCATCGAACATGAGGGTGGCGAGACCGAGCTGGTGGTGGTCAACCCCACGTTCATCCTCGGTCCGACACTGACGACGCAGGCGCGATCGTCTTTGCAGCTGACCAAGGCAATGCTTGACGGGACAATGCCAGTAGTGCGCCGCCAGCGCTTCGGTGTCGCCGACGGCGTGATGTGGCCGATCTGCACATGCGCGCGATGGCGGCGCCCGAGGCTGCCGGCAAGCGGTACCTGGCGTTGGCCGACGGGCCGACTATCAGCCTTCAGATGGCCCGGATCCTGCGTGAGCGGCTCGGCGCGCTGGCCGAGCGAGTACCTACCGAAGAGGCACCAGGATCGGAGCCCCCCCGACTGATCATCCACAACGACCGCGCTAAGCAGGAGCTTGGCTGGTGCCCTCGCGCAGCCGAGACCACGATCGTTGAAACCGCCGAGAGCCTGCGCGACCTCGGCCTGCTCGAGAAACGATGACTGCGGAGCACGCCCTGGGGCTCCTCGCCGATGCTGCGACCCGGGCAGCCTGGTTGCCGCAGGCAGCCGCTGGCCGGGTGGGTTAGTTGATGGCAGGCTGGCCAGCGTGATGACATCACTTCGAGTGGCCGCAGTGCAGGCAAGCTACGTGCTCATGGACCAGGCCGCTACCCTCGACCGGGTGGCCGCCTGACGGCTCAAGCGTCAGCGCAGGGCGCCCAGCTGGTCGCCTTTCCCGAGGTCTTCGTCCCCGGCACGCCGATCTGGATCGACACCCGGCCGATCTGGGATGGCGATGAGGACTGGTTCCGGCTGCTGGCCGAGAACGCCGTCGTCGTGCCGGGCCCCGCGACGGACCGGCTGGGCGCGATCGCCCGCGACAACGGCGTCTGGCTCGTGGTCGGGGTCGAGGAGCGCGAGCTGCATGGATGGACTATCTACAACACCGTGCTGTACTTCTCCGCCGAAGGCGCTCTTGTCGGGCGCCACCGGAAGCTAGTTCCGACCGGATCGGAGCGAACGGTGTGGGGCGCGGGCGACGGGTCGACGCTCCGCGTGGTCGACACGCCCTTCGGCCGGCTCGGCGGGCTCATCTGCTGGGAGAACTACATGCCCCTCGCTCGGTTCCACATGTACGCACAAGGCGTGGACCTGTGGGTCGCGCCCACCCTTGCGATTGGCGATGGCTGGATCGCAACGCTGCAGCATCTGGCCCGGGAGAACCGGATGTTCGTCATCGGCGTCAATCCGTGCTGCACGCCGATCAGATCCCGGTCGGGTTCCCGCACCGGGACCGGCTGGTGCCGCCTGGCTATCTGGAGGAGAACGGCCCCTGGCTGGAGGAAGGCAACACCGCGATCATCGCACCGAGCGGAGCAATTCTGGCCGGGCCAGTGCGGGAGAAGGAGGACACTCTCATCGTCGACCTCGACCTGGGCGCCGTGCCGTCCGGACGCCGCCATATGGACCCGGCCGGCCACTACAACCGCCCGGACATATTCCGGCTCCACGTCGACACGTCCGCGCGCCCTGCGTATGTCGAGATCTCAGATGGCAGCATCGCTGATCCCGCCGCCCACCCGGAAGCCGAAATCCCACCGGACACCGAGCTGACTGAAGATCACCGTTCCGACGCGGTAGCAGTCGAGTCTCTTCATTTGGATCGGAACGGGCTCGATCAGATCGCCGCGCTCACGGACGCTTCAGGAATCTCAGGTAGCACGCCGCGAACACCAGGACAATTCCGACGTTGACTAGCAGCCGCGCCAAGAAGTGGTGCCTGAAGAACAGGACGTCCACGCTGACCACGACGGCAACCAGCGCGAGCACATAAAGCACGACGCCTGCCTGTCTTCCCATCGTGCCTGTCTACTACGTGCCACGCAGTCGAGCAAGAGCGGCCGAGGTTGCAGGGCAACGCTTGCGACTTCGCGCCCAGGATCAGGTGTGGCGCTTCCCCGCGGTTCCCAGCGCGGCCGGCTCATCGAGCGACAGGGCACCACAACCGGCGCCGGCGAGCGCCTTTCACGACGTCACTGTCGGTAACCCCAACACAGCGGAGTTCCCCGCGGGCCGATCGGTGGTTACCGACCAGGCCCAGGCTGGGATCCTGTAACCGGCTGGGGCAGCCCGAACGCCGAGGCGCTTGTGCCGCTGCTTGCTCGCTATCCGGGCCAATGACAACGATCCAACCCAGAGCTGACCAGCGGCCACATCTCGGAGACAGGAGCCCTTGCCGTAGGCCAAGACAATTCCGCCCGTCCGGCTCGGCGGATATTCTGAATGACATGGACAGCCGGGCGAGTGACAAGCTCCCCGGAGCCAGGGTGCGCTTCAAACGACGCGCACCAGCGGAGTCCGCGCCAGATGCCAGGCCACGGGAGTGGCTGGCGCTAGCTAACGGAGCCGTGCAGGAGGCCAGGACCGAGGGGCCTGCTCTTGCCCTCGTCGGACACCCGCTGCCTTACCAGCCAGGTCGTGCTGAGCGGCGGGGCGGCGTGCCTTCTGAGGTCATAACAGCCGACCGCGTACCTAATTCCTGTACCTGCTCGTGGGCATATTCCCAGGGGAAGCTGACGCTGAAGCACTATCACGCAGCATGCCCTGCGCATGCGGCGGTCCCTGGTAGTTGATGCCGGCGCCCTCCCCGCGTCGGCGTCGGATCTTCGGCGGGCGTGGATCCCGCCCGGCAGTAGCGTTGTCGGCATGACCGCGGATCCCGCCCTTGAAGGCCGACCGCAGGCGGTCGTCCTGGTTGAGGGACTGAGTGACCGGCTCGCGCTTGAGGCGCTGGCCCGGCGGCGCGGCCGTGACCTCGCCGCCGAAGGCGTGGCCGTCATCGCGATGCACGGAGCTACGAACCTCGGGCGCTACCTGCAGCGGTATGGTCCGCAGGGCCACAACATCAAGCTGGCCGGCCTCTGCGACGCAGCCCAGGAGGATTACTTCGGACGCGCGTTGCGGCGAGCCGGGATCGGTGCCGGGGCGTCTGGTGCGGCAATGCAGGCGCTCGGATTCTTCGCGTGCACCCTCGACCTGGAGGATGAGCTGATCAGGGCGGTCAGAACTGACGCGGTGGAAGAAATCATCGCGGCGCAGGGCGAGCTCAGGTCGCTGCGGACCCTGCAGCGCCAGCCCGCCCTCCGCAGCTGGCCCGAACAAGACCAGCTCCGCCGCTTCATGAGCGGCAGGTCAGGCAACAAGCACCGCTACGCGCGCTTGCTGGCCGACGCCGTAGATCTGGACCAGGTGCCCCCGCCACTTGACGGCGTTCTCGCCCACGTCTGATGCAGGCACGCCGAGTGGGTGTCGGTCTGATTCCTGTGGGTACAACGGGGACGCTGTGACGCAGTTGGCGGTGGCCCCACTGCTGACTGGGCACTCGATTCTGCGAGAGGTACTGATCCGATGCGTCCTGACATCAGACCCGGGGGCATCTTCCCCGATTACTCTCTGCCGGACCAGGCTGGCACAGTGCGCACCCTCAGTGAGCTTCAGGGCCGCGACCCTCTGATCCTGACCCTGGCGCGCGGCAACTACTGTCCCAAGGAGCACCAGCAGCACCTCGAGCTGGCAGCCAATTACTCGAAGATCGCGGTGGCCTACACCCAGATCGCCACCATCGCCACCGACGACCATCACACTCTGCAGGAATTCCGCGCGTCGGTAGGCGCCCAGTGGACCTTCCTGTCCGATCCCGACCGTACCGTCCAGCAGGACCTTGACATTCAGGAGTACACCGATCCTGAGCACAACCCCATGATCCCCCACACATTGGTGCTCAAGCCGGGGCTGGTCATTCACAGCGTCTACAACGGCTACTGGTTCTGGGGCCGCCCGTCGTTCTACGACTTGTGGCGTGACCTGCGTGCCGCCACTAGCGAGATCCGCCCGGACTGGGACCTGACCGCCGAGGGCCTCCGCCAAGCGTGGGATGCGGGCGACTATTCGCACTTTCACGGCTGGGACCGGCGCACCGCTCAGTCGATGCCTACTTCTTATGAGTCATAGGACAGCGGCTGCCGCTCCAGCTGGCCCGGAGGGCTGATTCCGGCCCGTGTCGCAAGCTGGCCCCGCGGGTACACCGAGGCTCATGACCACACCGGTGTGTGAGTTGCTGGGGATTGAGCAACCGATCGTCCAGGCACCCATGGCTGCAGTTCCCCGGCTTGCCGCAGCCGTCTCGAATTCCGGCGCACTCGGCATGGTGACGCTGACCTGGTCCGATGACGCGGGCGAGGTTGTTCGTGAGACGGCGGCGCTTACCGCGCGGCAGTTCGGCGGCAACTTCGTTCTCACCGAAGATCACCACCGTCGCCTTGACCAGGCCCTAGACGCCGGCTTGCGGATCGTCTCGTTTATGTGGGGAGATCCGAGCGGTTACATCGAGCCTGTGCATGCCGCCGGGGGAATTGTCATGCACACGGTCGGAAGTGCCGAGGAGGCGCGGCGCGCAGTCGCGTCCGGCGTGGACGTGATCGTCGCACAGGGCTGGGAGGCCGGCGGGCATGTTTGGGGCACCGTCGCGACGCTGCCGTTGGTGCCCGCCGTGGTGGATGCGGTGGCACCGGCGCCGGTCATCGCGGCCGGCGGGATCGGTGACGCTCGCGGAGTCGCCGCTGTGCTCGCCCTCGGTGCTCAGGCCGCCTGGCTGGGCACGCGGTTCCTGCTAGCTGAGGAGATGCCGATCCACGAGGACTACCGGCGCCGGCTAATAGCCGCGGCCGAGACCGATCCGCAGTGGTACGCAAACCTCTACGACGTCGGATGGCCCGATTCTCCCCACCGCGCCCTCCGCAACTCAACGGCCGGGGCGTGGGAAGCCGCGGGCCGCCCCCCAGACAGCCAGCGGCCAGGAGCAGGCGACGTAATCGGGCATTTTTCCTCCGGCGAATCAATCGTTCGCTACGAGCCAGCGCCGCCGATGATCGGGACCACCGGGGACATCGAAGCACTCTCGATGTGGGCGGGACAAAGCGTCGCACTCGCGAGACGGCCACAGTCAGCGGCGGACATCGTGAGGGAGCTCACCTCCCACCTGTAGCTGCGATCAGGAGACCGCAGCCTTCACCAGCTCGGCGACCTTCCTCTCGACCGCGGTGCTCCACTTGCTGAGTGCGTAGGACACCGGCCACAGGTCCCCGTCGTCGAGGTTGGCGGCGTCCTGGAAGCCCAGGGTGGAGTACCGATATTTGAACTTGCCCGAGTCCTGGAAGAAGACGACGATCTTGCCGTCCGTGTCGGCGTAAGCGGGCATGCCGTACCAGGTCCGTGGCGACAGATCCGGAGCGGAAGCGGTCACCGTCATATGCACCCGTTCGGCGAGCGCGCGATCCTCCGGCGCCATCTCGGCGATCTTGTCGAGGACATCCTGCAGCCCGTCCGCCTTCTTGGCGCCCTTCTTGCCCTCGGCGCGCAGCTCTGCGGCACGCTCCTTCATCGCGGCACGCTCCTCAGCGGTGAAGCCGCCGGACGGGGCGTTGGTGTTCTTCGCGGGCATTCGCGGGCTCCCTTTCGAGGTTTGAGGGCTCGGCATCATGCCGGCCATCTGTAGGAAAGGCTAGGCCCGGCTGCAACCCGGCGCTTCTCGATTCCTGCTCGGATCGGGCCAGCCCAGGGTCTCCGGGTAGGCCGCTCCGCCTCAGCGGGCTGTGAGCGTGTAGTGGACATCGAGGCGGTCGGCGGCGCGGTTCGCGGTGATGGCCACGCTGTCCCCGGCCAGCAGCGCGTGGTCGTCGACGACAGGGAGGTCGGCCGCGGTGAAGCTGACCTGATGGCTGAGCAGTGCCGGGCTAGCCTCGGGCCGGTCGAGGTCATGAGCGTCGCGGGCGCTGAGGGCCGCAGGGGTGATGGTCTCGCTGGTCCGGCCGATAGCGCGGCCATGCTCGGCCAGGACGGTGTACAGCCCCCGGCGGCACAGGTCGGCGGGATCCAGGGCCGCGGCCAGCTGCGCGGGGAGATAGGAAGTCTGGACGATGACCGGCCGGCCGTCGGCCAGCCGCAGGCGGCGCAGCCGGAGGACCTGGCCGGCCGTGCCGAGGCGGGCGCCGACGTCGTCCGGCGCCGCGACGGTGTCCGCCGCGAGCAGCCGGGTGGTGATCTGCGCGCCCTGGGCGGCGAGGTCGGCCGCGAAGCTGCGCAGGTGACCGAGGCCGTAGGCGTACCGGGAGGCCACGTAGGTGCCGCTGCCGTGGCGGGTGTCGATGAGCCCGTCGTCGGCGAGCAGCTGGAGTGCCTGCCGCAGGGTCATGATGCTGACGCTGAACTCGCCGGCCAGCTCTCGCTGGGAGGGCAGCGGACTGTCGGCGGGCCATCGGCCGCTGGTGATCCGCTCCCGCAGGGCGTCGTGGATGCGCAGGTACTTGGGCTGCCGTTCGTCAGCCGTCCGCCGGGCCGTGCTCACGGGCGGGCCGTGTCGAGCGCGGTGCGCAGGGCGGCCACGTCACGGCCGATGTCGGCACTGCTGGCACCGTCCAGCACGCGGCGCATCAGCGCGGAGGCGACGATGACGCCGTCGGCGTGCCGGGCCGCGGCCGCGGCCCGGCCGGGGGTGTCGATGCCGAAGCCGATCAGCACCGGCAGGGGACTGTGGCGGCGGGCGCGGGCGGCGACGGCCCAGCGGCCAGTGTCGGCGCTCTCCTGCGGGCTACCTGTGGTGGCCATGACGCTCATGACATACAGGAAACCGCGCGTGCGCCCGGCGATGGCCTTAATTTGCTCCGGCCCGGTGGTGGGGGTGACCATCAGCGTGGCCTCCAGGCCAGCCTGTCTGGCTGCCTCGAGGTAGTCGCCGGCCTCGACCGCGGGCAGGTCGGGGATTATTACCCCGCTGAGCCCCGCGTCCGCGAGCTGGCCGCAGAACGCGGACAGGCCGCGGGAGTAAGCGTGATTAGCGTAGGTCATCGCGATGAGCGGTACTTCGTTGGCGGCGGCCGCGCCGAGCTGGCCGAGGATGCCCGCCGTGCTCGTCCCGCGGCTGATGGCGGCGGCCGAGGCCTCCTGGATGGTGCGGCCGTCCAGCATGGGATCGGAGAACGGCAGGCCGATCTCGACCGCGTCGGCGCCGGCCTCGATCATGGCTGCCAGCAGGTCGGTCCAATCCTCGCGGATCCCGCCGGTGACGTAGGTGACGAGGCTGGGCCGGCCGGCGGCGCGGGCCTGGCGCAGTGCGGTCTCAACGGCGGCCACGGACCAGCTCCTTCATGCAGGCGGCGTCCTTGTCGCCGCGGCCGGACATGGTGATCAGGACCGTCGCACCACCGGCTACGTCTCCGGCGCGCGCGGCGCGGTGCACCCAGGCCAGCGCGTGAGCTGACTCGAGCGCGGGCAGGATGCCCTCGGTCCTGGCGCACAACTCGGCCGCAGCCACGGCCTCGTCGTCGGTCGCGGTGTGGTATTCGGCGCGCCCGGACTCGGCCAGGCAAACATGCTCGGGGCCGACGCCGGGGTAGTCGAGCCCGGCGGAAACGGAGTACGCCTCGGCGATCTGGCCGTCCTCGTCCTGCAGGAAGGACGACAGAGAGCCGTGCAGCACGCCAGGGCGGCCGTCAGTCATCGCTGCCCCGCCCGCGGCCTCGACCCCGACGAGCCGGGCCGAGGTCGCGACGAAGCCGGCGAACGTCCCGGCCGCATTCGACCCGCCGCCGACGCATGCGACGACGACGTCCGGCCCGGCCCCCGAGAGCAGTTCCGCGCACTGCGCGCGCGCCTCGTCCCCGATGACGCGCTGGAACTCCCGCACCAGCCAGGGGTACGGGTGCGGACCCAGCACCGATCCGATGCAGTAGTGCGTGGAGTCCACCGTGGTTACCCAGTGCCGCAGCGCCTGGCTCGTGGCGTCCTTGAGCGTGCGCGCCCCCGATGTGACGGGCACCACGGCCGCGCCGAGGAGCTCCATCCGGAACACGTTGAGTTCCTGCCGCGCGATGTCCTTAGCCCCCATGTAGACCGTGCAGCCCAGGCCCAGGTGCGCGGCTACCGTCGCGGTGGCGACCCCGTGCTGGCCCGCGCCAGTCTCGGCGACCAGCGCGGTCTTACCGATCTGCTGGGCCAGCAAGCCCTGGCCCAGTGCGTTGTTGATCTTGTGGCTGCCGGTGTGGGCGAGATCCTCGCGTTTGAGCAGCACCCGCACGCCCAGCGCCTCGGACAGGCGGGTCGCCTCGGTGACCGGGGTAGGCCGGCCAGCGTAGGAGCGCAGCAATCCGGCCAGGGCGGCCCGGAAGCTCGCGTCGGCCCAGGCCGTCCGGAAAGCCGCCTCGAGTTGCTCGCACGCCGGCACCAGCGCCTCGGGGACGAATCGCCCGCCGAACGACCCGAACCGACCGCTCGCACCCGGATCGCCCATCGCCCACGGCCGGCTCGTCACCGCGGCATCCGGTGCGCCGGCGGGCGCGTCACCCGGCACCGCGGCGACTGCGGCTTGGCCCAGTAGTCCGGCCATCACAACTTCCTCCTCTAGTGTTCTAGAACACTAACACGGAACATTCATATGAGTGCATGACCACCGGTTCTGACCGCATTCAGGCCCGATCAGAGCCCCGAACTGATGAGATAGCCAAGTGATCACCGCGCGCATGGCTGTCCTGACCGTCGTGGCTGTCACGCTTACCGGCGCTTGTTCTGCTGCCTCGGGCACGGGTGCCGTGGGCAGCCGCGGGGCCGTGAATCCGGACGCGTCCGTTGTTGCCCGGGCGGTATCGGCCCTACCGGCAGCCAGGTTGACAACTGTCACCTTGATCGTGCCGAAGAGCGAGGACGCGGCGCCGTTTAACACGCCGCGGACGCTACAGGTGCCGCGCGGCTGGACCGTGAAGGTCTGGGCCAGAGTCCCGAATGCCCGGATGGAAGCCAGGACCCCCGACGGTGACCTGCTGGTCAGTGAGCCCGATCTTGGCAGGATCGACGAGCTGGTTCCGGACGCGTCCGGGACCGCGCGCGTCCGCGCGCTGCTCGGCGGGCTGACCGAGCCGCAAGGCATGGCGTTCGCAAGGGTGTCCGGGCACTGGGTGCTGTATGTCGCCGAGTCAGACGAGATCGACAGCTATCGCTGGGGCTCGCATGGCATCGACGGTCCGCGCAGAGTCCTGGTCGGCAAGCTGCCCGACACTGATTCTTCGGGCGACGACGTTCACCGGACCAAGGATCTCGCTGTCACCCGCAGCGGCACGATCTACTTCGAGGTCGGCAGCTCATCGAACGCCAACCCAGATGACCTGACTATGCACCCGCCGCGCGCCGTGGTCATGTCAGTGCGGCCGGGCGGCAAGGGGCTGACCGTCGTGGAGCGCGGCGTGCGCAACGGCGAGGGTCTGGCGCTGGCCCCGGACGGCGTCGTCTGGACTGCCGTCAATAACCGCGACAACATTCCCTACCCATTCCACCGGCGCTATGGCGGGCACAAGGACGCCTTCGGCCTGGTGATTCAGTCCTACGTCAATAACCACCCGCCGGACGAAGTGGTCCCAGTCGTCGCCGGACGCAACGTTGGCTGGCCGTACTGCAACCCGGATCAGGACAGGAACCATCCGGCCGGCTCGCTAGCGGACATCCCCTTCGTCGCCGATGCGCTGACGAATCCTGGCGGCGCGCACCTCAACTGCGCCCGCCTGCCGAGACTCAACGTCGGGCTGCCTGCCCACAGCGCGCCGCTCGGCATGTCGTTCCTCGAAGGGACCACCATCCCCAAGCCATGGTCGGGCGGCGCAGTCATTGCCGCGCACGGTTCATGGAACCGGAATCCGCCCCGTTCGCCGGCTGTGCTGTGGCTGGCCTGGAACCGCCTCCGGCACACCCTGGAGCCGGCCATCACTCTGATCACCGGATTCCAGCTCGCCAACGGCAGCCGCTGGGGCCGTCCCGTGGACATCGTGCCAGGTCCGGGCGCCGCGCTGTACGTGAGCGATGACACCGCAGGCGCCATCTACCGGGTGGTCCCGGCAGGTTAACGCGGCCCAGCTGACCGGGCAGTGCGGACCTGGCCGTACTCCGACGAGCCCTCCCTCAGCGGGCGTCCAGGGACTCGAGCGACGTTCCGGGATCGGCGAGCGCCGCCTTATCTACTGGCTGTCCAGTACGCACGAGCGCCTGGATGGCGTCATTGACGTCCCATACGTTGACGTTCATCCCGGCGAGCACCCGGCTGCGGTCATCGAGCCAGAACGCGACGAATTCACGCCGGTCGACGTCGCCCCGGAACACCACCTCGTCGTACCCGTCGGGCTCGACGTAGCCGGAGTACTCCATGCCTAGGTCGTACTGGTCGGTGAAGAAGTACGGTACCCGGTCGTAGCTGACCTGACCTCCGACCATCGACTCGGCCGCGGCCTGCGGCTGGTTCAGCGCATTCGCCCAGTGCTCGACCCGGATGTGCTTGCCCAGCAGCGGGTGGTATGCGTTCGCAACGTCTCCGGCCGCGTGGATGTCGGGGTCGGAAGTGCGTAGCTGCGCGTCGACCCGGATGCCGTTGTCGACGTCCAGGCCGGCAGCCACGGCGAGCTCGGTGTTGGGCGTAACGCCAACTCCGACGATCACCGCGTCCGCCGGAATCAGGCTGCCGTCCTTCATCCGGACCCCGTCGGCCTGGTGGTCCCCGGTGATCTCCGCTACCTGGACGCCGAGACGCAGATCGACGCCGTGCTCGGCGTGTAGGGCGGCGAAAACCGTGGCGACCTCGCTGCCCAGCACCCGCAGCAGCGGCAGCTCGGCTGCCTCCAGGACGGTCACCTCAACGCCCGCTTCGCGTGCGGCGGCTGTTATCTCCAGGCCGATCCAGCCCGCACCGATGACGGCGATCCGGCCCGCCCGGGCGAGGAGAGCCTTGATCCGATCGCTGTCGGCGGCGCTGCGCAGGTACAGCACGCCGTCCATGTCCGCGCCCGGGACCTGCAGCCGGCGCGGTGCGGAGCCCGTGGTCAGCAGCAGCTTCGCATAGCCGATCCGGCTGCCGTCGTCGAGCACGACCTCGTGCGCGGCCCGGTCGACACCGGTTGCTGTCACGCCCAGGCGCAGGTCAATGTCTGCGTCGCCATACCACTGACGTGGGTGGACGTAGATGATCTCCCGCTCGGCTTTGCCCTGCAAGTAGGCCTTGGACAGCGGCGGCCGCTCGTAAGGCAGCTCGGTCTCCGTACCGAGCAGCACGACCCGGCCGTCGTAGCCTGCTGCTCGCAGCGCTTCCGCGGCCTTCGCGCCACCGAGGCTAGCGCCCACAATCAGGTAGGTCTCATCCATGCTCATTGTCATCCATGTTCATTGTCATCCCCGCTTCGATGGGGTTGAGCCTTCCACAAACGCCGTCGCGTGATCGGCCACACTCTGGCGAAACGATCGCGGCGCCGGCCCGTAAGGCCACCGAACGACACCATCGGCGCGAATCGCGGTCGCCCACCAGGACAACGCGTTCGACGTGAACCTCCCCGGCCGGCCTCGGCAGGGTCCGGCTAGTCCGTCGTGAAGGCGGGTGCGACCTCCTGCATGAACAGATCACAGGTGTCTTTCGTGCGGGACAGAGAGCCGAGGGTAAAGTCCGGGATGATCAGCTCGTCGGCGCCAGCCTCCTGGTACTGACCGACGATGTCGGCGACCTCGGCGGGAGTTCCCACCATCACCGGCTGCCCAGGTCCCGCCGCCTGGCGCTTTTCGTCGAGCCACTTCTTGTCGGTAGATAGGTACAGCAGCGCCTGCGTGGAGACATGAACCTCGCCGGGGTCGCGGCCAGCCTGGTCGCAATGCGCTCGCAGCACCGAGACCTTGTGCGCGAGCTGTTCGGGCGTGGTCCAGGCATTCCAGTGATCGGCGTACCGGGCCGCGATAGGAATCGTGCGCCGCTCGCCGCCGCCGCCGACGAGCAGCGGTAGACGGTCCTGGACCGGCGCGGGCTGGCACGGCGCATCGTCCAGCTGGAAGTACTCGCCAGTGAAGGTGGTACGGGACTGGCCCAGCAGGGAGCGCAGGATTTGGATCGCTTCATCGAAGCGGTCCATCCGCTCGCGTACCGTCCCGAGCGGGATCCCGTAGGCAGCGTGCTCGTTCTCCTGCCAGCCCGCTCCGACCCCGAGCGTGAGGCGCCCGTGTGAGACCTGGTCCACCGCCGCCGCGATATTGGCCAGGACCGCCGGGTGCCGGTAGGTCACGCTGGTGACCAGCGGCGCTAGCCGCACCCGCGGCACCACCGCGGCCAGCGCCGCGATGACCGACCAGCACTCCAGCGTGTCCCCGTCCAGCGCGGCCGGACCGGGTCCGTTTGGCATGAAGTGATCGGCGAAGTAGATGCCATCCCAGCCAGTCCGCTCGCAGTGAGTGGCGAGCTGGAGGATGTCATCCCACGGCTGGGCCGGCGACGGCCAGATACTAAAGCGCATGCGGGCATCTTAGGTGTTGGCGCTTGCGACGGCCGGCCCGCCGGCACACTGTCTGACGCCGCGGCTGGCCGGGCTCAGACGGGCAGCTCCGCGCCGGCCTGCTCGGCCACCATGTACTCGGCATACCAGCTAGGCCAGTCCGCGTCTGCATGCCCGATGCGCTTCTCGTGCTCGCCGTGCGCGATGGAGGCGCGGGTCATAGCGCTAGCCAGGTCGCTCGCCGATCTGAAGGAGGTCTGTCCGGGGTCGACCCGGCCGGGCAGCCGGGCGGTGACTTCCTGAAGCAGCCAGCCATTGCCGTCCGGGTCGCTGACGGCGACGAACGAGTTGTAGCTGGTGTGATAGGGCGCGGGTCCGCTGGCGCGCTCGAAGGCGCCGTCGCCGTCCCGGAACCGGCACACGGTCCCGGTCGCGCAGTGGAACACCTCGCTCACCTCGACACCGCGCCCAACAAGCTGCTCGCGTGCGGCCTGAATGTCAGGGACGGTCAGCATCAGGCCCTGGGCTGAACCAGGCGGAGCCGTCGTGATGTTCGTGCCGAACTGGACTGAGCACCCGGAGCCCGGCGGCGTGAACTGAACCAGACGAAAGCCATCAGCGCCGCGGTCAGCGTCCAGCCGCCACCCCAGGCTGGCATAGAACTCCTTCGCCCGGTCGGCATCGGAAACCGGGACGACGAGCACCTCGAGCGACATGTCGATGATCCCGGCGGCGGATGTCCCCATCGCGGCCTCCCTCGGTTCAGACGGATGACGTAACGCTGCACCCCGTCATACCCAGGGCGCGCGGCTGACATCCCGACCGCTGTCGGGGTTGACCCTGATGTCTCGGGCATGCAAAGCAGGGTTCGGCCGGGGCTAGTCCGGATCGACTGGGGCCTCCCGTTGGCGGCAGGCTTGAGCCGTGAACACAAGAACTCTGCGGACACCCGGTGCGCCAGCCCGACTTCAACGGAGACCGATCACCATGCCTTTGCTCATCGCGCTTGCCCTCATCGCCATCGTGGCCGTGACCGTCCTCGGCTTCACCCTGCACTTCCTGTTCTCCCCGTGGCTCCTGGTGGCCATCGGCATCCTGGCCTGGATCAAGTTCCGCCCTCGCCGCTCCCGCCGGTAGCACCCGAATACTGACGAAAAACTCGGATAGCGGTGCCACACCGAAACCGTGAAAGCATTCCTCGGGACGGTAGATGCGAACGTCATCTCAGGTTCGGAGGAACGCGTGGACGACTCATCACACCTGATGCGGACCTATCCGGCGCCAGGTGCGGGATTCGATCCGCATACGGCACCGGATTATCTGCTCCGGCGCCACGGATTGCCACGGCGCCCAGATCCGGATCGCGAGCCGGAATTGTCACGGCTGTGGACTCAGGCGTTCGCGCATGAGCTCAACTTTGTCGAGGCTGAACTCGCGGTCGATCCGCACAGAAGTGGTCGCACCGCGCTATGGGTGCCGGGCGGTCCGTCAGTCCCGCAGGGCTGGTCTGGCGCATTCCGGCGTCAGTCGCCTGGCTCGGACTTCTCAGATCCGGCAACGATGGTCTATGCGCAGTGGGTCATCCCCGAGGTCTTGGGAGTTGATCCAGGGGACGGCGATCTCCAGGTCGGTTTCTGGATAGGTCTCGACGGCGCAGATCAGATGGAACTGCTGCAGGCCGGTGTCGCCGCGATCGTCTCGCCGGGTCTGTTTTCCACCAGCATCGAGTGGTACGCCTGGACCGAGTGGTACACCGCGCTGACCGACAGCCCTGCCCAGAGTGTGCAGAACTTTCCGGTCGGGGCTGGTGACGAGATCGCGGTTATGGTGTGCGCACGGCAGCCGACCTCCGGCTTCGTGTCGCTGGCGAACCTGACCCGCAAGATCGCAACCAGCGTGGTCGTCCCCGCACCACCTGGCCTTCATTCCTACGGCGCCACAGCAGAGTGGATCGTAGAGGTCCCCAGCGGTCCGGCCCTGCCGACCTTCGAGCCAATCACGTTTACCCAGTGCACCGCAGGCTCAGACACAGAGGTCTTCCACCTTCAACCGGATGGCCTCGTCGTCAACATGGAAGGCAACAGCGACGGCACTCCGCTCACGCGATCCACAATCCTGTCGCCGACATCGCTGCAGGTGCAGTGGAAGGCCTTCAACTAGCGCCCAGGCGGCTGGCAGGGAACGAGGGAGGCCCGCGCCGGACCCGCACGGCAAGAGAGCTAGTTCGGCGGGAGAATCCCCGGCGTTATCAAGGCGGATTCGTAGGCGAGAACCACGGCCTGGACGCGGTCGCGCAGTGCGAGTTTGGCGAGTATCCGCCCGACGTGGACCTTCACGGTGCCGTCGGACAGGTGCAGGGCCGCGGCGATCTCGCCGTTGGACATGCCCGTCGCGATGAGTGAGAAGACGTCCAGCTCACGGCCCGTTAGCGCGTCGCGGATCTGGTCGGCGCGCCGGTCATCCCTTTGCCCGGGTTGCTGTGCGGTGAACTGGCGGATGAGGCGCTTGGTGGCGCCTGGCGCGAGCACGGCGTCGCCGGACGCGATAGTGCGGATCGCGGCGACGAGGTCATCGGGCTGGGTGTCCTTGAGCAGGAAGCCGCTGGCACCAGCGCGCAGGCCTGCGTAAACGTAGTCATCCAGGTCGAACGTGGTCAGGATCAGCACCTTGGAGGGCAGCCCCGCGACGGCGATGTCGCGGGTCGCCTCGATGCCGTCGCGGCCGGGCATCCGGACGTCCATGAGCACCACGTCCGGGCGCAGTGCTGATGCCATGGAAACCGCGGCCAACCCGTCGCTGGCCTCCCCGGTCACCTCGATGTCAGGTTCGGCTTCGAGGATCAGGCGGAAGCCCTTCCTGATCAATGCGTGGTCGTCGGCGAGGAGCACGGTAATCATGATGTGGCCGCTGGATCGAGGTCGAGGCGGGCGGCGACCCGCCAGCCGCGCGTATCACGCGGGCCGAAGTCGAGTTCGCCGCCGAACGCGCTGATCCGTTCCCGCATCCCGGTCAGGCCGCCGCCTGCGGTGCCGGGGCCGGCGCCACGTCCGGCGCCGTCGTCCTCGACGTCTATGTGGACTTCAGCGGGTGTCAGCTGCAGCCGGACGGCCGCGCTTGCGCCCGGGCCGGCGTGCTTCATGGTGTTCGTCAGCGCTTCCTGCACTAGCCGGAAGATCGCAAGCTGGATGGCAGGCGGCGGGTCCGGGCTCATGCCGCTGCGCTCGAACTGCACCGGCAGGCCGGCAGCCCGGACCCGGCCCAGCAGATCATCGAGATCGGCCAGGCCGGGCAGCGGCTGCCGCGGCTCCTTGCCGGCATCGGCTCTGAGCACGCCGAGCAGGCGGCGGGTCTCGGCGAGCGCCTGCCGGGCAGTTCCCGACACGTCCCGGATCGCATCGGCCGCCTCGTCGGGCGCGCGGCTGATGGCCCGGAGAGCACCGTCAGACAGCGCCACGATCACCGTTAGGTGGTGGGCGACACTGTCGTGCATCTCGCGGGCAATGCGGGCCCGTTCCTCGGCCGCGGCCAGGGCGCTCGTCTGATCGCGTTCATGCTCGAGCCGCCGGGTTCGGTCGCGCAGCGCGGCGAGATAGGCCCGGCGGGTGCCCACATAAAGGCCGGCGACCAGCACTACGGCAGCGAACCCGACCACGTCGGAGATCGCCACCGGCCAGTGACGCGTACCGTCCTCCGCGACTACCAGGAGCATGACGCCGGCCGCGAGGGCGGCCGCCGTCAGTGCCTGGGCTCGTCGCATCGTGGCGGCGACCGTGTAGAGGCTGATCGCCAGGGCCACCGGGAAGAGCGCGCCGCGGTCCGGCCACTGCGCGAGAACTGCCGCGGCGAGGAGGGTCCACAGGAATACCGGGCCAGGCCACACCCGGCGCAGCGGCAGGGCCGCGGCCGTCAACACCGCGACAACCAGCGCCGATGCAAGCGACAGGTGCACGGAATGGGCGGTCTGGCCGAATGAGAAGCGCGCGAGGGCGGCCGCGCCCGCGACGATCGCGCATCCGACGTCGAGGGCCCAGGAGCGCAACGGCCGCGTCCTTGGGTTCTCGGCCGGCTTCCAGATGGACACATGTCCATCCTCCTCGCAGTTCACGTTCATTGAGACTTCGTCCGCCCAGAGGGCCAAGACGACCGCAGTCAGGGCGTGCCCCCGGCGGGCACCGGCGCCACCAGGGCGTCCAGTACCGCGCTCTGGCTGGCTGGTTGAGCCGCCGCCTGCCACATTCGCGCCGACAGCAGTACCATCGCCACGGCAAATGGCAGCATGAACACCACAACCAGGACAGGACCGGTCGATGAGACCTGCTGAGCAACCTCAATGCCGACGGCAAATAGGACCGCCAGCCAGCGCGGAACGCTCCGGCTTTGCCACAGGGCAATCCCCATCAGGATCGGCGCCGCGAAGATGCCAATGAAATAGACGCCTGAGAAAGCCTGCTCAAATCCGGAGCTGAAGGATGCCACCAGGAAGTGCGCAGCAGCGTCGCGGCTCATCTGCGCGGTCGCGGCGGTGGCGAGGTTGACACCGACCAGAACGTTCACAAGGGCCCCGCAGAAGGCACCGAGGCCCCCGAGCAGCGCCGCCACAGTGGCGAGTGCGGAGCCACGTCCTCTGACCAGCGTGGCGATCGCCGCATAAGAGATTGCGACCGCCCCCAGAGCCAGAAGCGAAAGCGAACCCGAAACATAGAGCTGGGCCGGATGTCTCGCTGCAATGGGCAGCACCCTCAGTGCGTCGGCCATAGTCGAAATGATCTTGTCCGTGCCTTTAGGGTCCAGTCCCTCGGCGCTGATGTAGAGCGCAGCAGCGACGGGCAGGAATAGCGCCAGCACCCGCTGGCGTATCCGGGCAGCTTGATCCATTGACTTCTTCTCCAGTCTGTAGATGCCGATCTTGTCGGCGTGGTGCAGCCGGTGCACTGAACGTTACGGGCGCCGCCACGAGCGGGCATCTGCCCCAAGACCACACTTCCGCCGCCCGCATATGCCCCGAGGCATAGGCCCGTCGACCGCTACCTTCCTCCGCCCGCAGTTCACCCCGGCAGGATGATGCCGGGGACGCGATCGCGGGCAGTTTAAATGGATGGACGCACCGTCTGCGGCTTCGTCGCGGTCCGCGGCGCCCGCCGGGATGATCCTGCCGCTCGCGCTGGCGCAGTTCATCGCCAGCTACGCGGCGACGAACATGAACGTCGCAATTAGCGCGATCGCCCACGATCTCGACACCACCGTGATCGGCGTGCAGACGGCCATCACGCTGTTCACCCTGACGATGGCGTCCCTGATGATCCCGGGCAGCAAGCTCACCGACATCTGGGGACGCAAGCGATGCTTCGTGATCGGCCTGGCGATCTACGCGGCCGGTGCCCTCCTCGCGTTGCTCGCGCCCGTCCTCGGAGTGCTCATTGTCGGCTACTCGGTGTTCGAGGGCGTCGGGTCGGCGCTGATGATCCCGCCGATCTACATCCTGGTGACTGTTGCCTACCCGGACATCAAGGCCCGGGCCAAGTACTTCGGCGTGGTCAGCGGGGCGGGTGGGCTGGGCGCCGCCGCCGGGCCGCTGATCGGCGGCCTTATCACCAGCGCCATCAGCTGGCGCGCCTCCTTCGGGCTTCAGGTCCTGGTGGTGCTCTGGATCATCGTCCTGGCCCGGCGAATTGTCGATCCGGCCCGGGAAGGCCGACGGCCGCGGTTCGACGTCACGGGCGCGATCCTGTCGGCACTAGGCCTGCTCTTCGTGGTCCTCGGGCTGCTGATCTCCAGGACGTACGGATTCTTCGGCGCGCGCACGGCCTTCTCTATCGGCGGCACCGTCATCATCCCGAAGGGTGGCATCTCGCCGGTCTGGATCTCCGTGATCATCGGCGCGCTGTTCCTCCTGTGGTTCATCCTGCACATCAGGGCCGCCGAGAAGAAAGGCCGGGACGTACTGATCCGGACGCGGATGTTCCGCAACCGGATCGCGAACCTGGGCATGGGAACCCAGCTGATCCAGTGGCTCATCATGCAAGGGTCGTTCTTTGTCGTCTCGGTATTCCTCCAGCAAGTTCGCCATTACGACGCGATCCAGACCGGCCTCCTGCTGACTCCGGCGACCATCGGGATCCTCATCACATCAGCGGCGGCCGACCGGCTTGCCCGGCGGCATGCGCAGCGGACGCTGATCATCGCGGGCTTCGTCGTCACCGTGGCGGGCATGGCGCTCCTGCTGGCGCTGGTACGCAAGGACTCGAGCAACCTGAGCTATGTGCCGGGCCTGCTGCTATTCGGAGCGGGCGTCGGCGTCATGCTGACGTCGTCGGTCAATGTCGTCCAGTCCAGCTTCGGCGAAGCAGATCAAGGCGACATTTCGGGTCTGTCCAGGAGCGTCTCGAATATCGGATCGTCCCTCGGCACGGCGTTTGCCGGCTCAGTGCTGGTCGCGGCGGCCGAAGGCTATCCGTTCGCGGCCGCATCCACCGTCCTCCTGGTGTTCGCCGTGATTGGCCTCGGCCTCGCGGTGCTGATCCCGCGCCAGCCCGCCGCGACAGTCGATGGGGCAGCCGCGGAGTAGTGGTTCAGCTCTTGCTGGCCGGTCGTTGTTTGGGCTGGACGCTGAAACCTAGTTTGCCGAGCACCGCGACGGCGCCGCTCTTCCCGCCCTCGAAATCGCCAGAGGCAAGGCGCTCGCCAGTAGCGAACTCATACGCCGTGCCCAGGATTGCCTTCGGCGGGTACCTGCGCTCATCCAAGACCAGGTCATAAGTCGTGGTAGGGCCGAAACCATGGTCGGAGTAGAACCGCTCCGGCCCCAGCCGGTCGTACTCGGTTATCGCGCGCAGCACGTCGGCATCGGTCACGCGCTCCCAAGACACCATGCGTCATTCCTCCCAGGGTGATGTCCCGCCGCCATACGGGGAAGTCTTCGGAGACCTGCACAGCACCCACGCTAAGCCAGCTCGATCTCCGCCTGCCGAGCGGCTCGGCCCACATCGGCCGGATCGCATCGGAACGGCCAGGAGCGGGCACATTAAGGGCAGTGGCGGTCCGCGCGTGGCGACCGCGGCCACGCCCGGATCCGCCTGCCCCCGCGCCTGACGAGCCGAGAGGACACTGCGATGCCCGCCGAGAACCGGTTCCTGCAGGGCTCTTTTGCCCCGGTGACGAAAGAGGTCACTGTGTTCGACTTGCCGGTGACCGGTCGGGTGCCGGCCGAGCTGACCGGGCGCTACCTTCGCAACGGGCCGAATCCGCTGGGCCTCGACGACCCGAATTATCACTGGTTCCTTGGCGCGGGAATGCTCCACGGCGTACGGCTGCGTGACGGCCGCGCCGAGTGGTACCGCAATCGCTGGGTCCGGTCCAAGAAAGTCGCGGCGGCGCTGGGAGAGACGTGGCCGGCCGGGCCGGTACACGACGGGATGGACTTCGCCGCCAACACCCACATCATCAGCCATGCCGGGCGCACCCTGGCGACCGTGGAGGCTGGCCCGCTGCCGTATGAGCTGTCGGAGGAACTGGAGACTCGCGGGCCGTATGACTTCGGCGGCATGCTGCCCGGCGGGTATGCAGCGCACACCAAGGCCGACCCGGGGACCGGCGAACTGCACGCCATGGCTTACTACTGGGCCTGGGACCACGTGCAGCATGTCGTCGTCGACGCTGCGGGCAAGGTAGCCCGCACCACCGACATCCCGGTCGCCGACGGTCCGATGATGCATGACTTCGCGCTCACCGGAAGATATGTCGTCTTCTTCGATTTGCCTGTCACCTTCAGCATGGATGCGGTGTCTGCCGGGCGGGAACTGCCCTATACCTGGAACCCCGCTCATCAAGCCCGTGTCGGCCTGCTCCCGCGCGACGGCAGCGCCGCGGAAGTCCGCTGGCTGGATATCGAACCTTGCTGGGTCTTCCACACGCTCAATGCCTACGACGACGGCTCGCGGGTGGTGGTCGATCTTTGCCAGTACCCACAGCCGTTCGACGTCGCCACCCTGTGGGACGGGCACGGGCCCGCCACTCTCGACCGGTGGACCATCGACCCGGCAGGCGGCACCGTCAGCCAGCAGACCCTCAACCAACGCGCGCAGGAATTCCCCCGCGTCGATGACCGGGTCGTCTCCCGGCCGCACCGGTATGGCTACAGCGCGATGATCGGCGAGGTCGGGCAGGCCATCACCCCGCTCACCGGCGACTTCGCCGACCAGGCCTTCACCAACGCGCTGCTCAAGCACGACCTGACCAGCGGTACGGCGCAAATGCACGACTTCGGCCGCGACGCCACCGCCGGCGAGGCGGTTTTCATTCCCGCCTCGCCCGAGGCCGCAGAAGATGACGGCTACGTCCTCGCCTACGTCCACAATCCCGACCGCAACGCCTCCGACCTGGTCATACTCGCTGCCCAGGACTTCACGGCCGAGCCCGTCGCCCGCATCCACCTGCCCGCCCGGATCCCGCTCGGCTTCCACGGCAGCTGGATCCATGACCAGTGATCCACCGACGCTGTCAAGCTGCGGCCACCGGGCCGATCTCGACTCCGGCGAGTTCGGCATAGATCAGGAAGCGGAAGGGATCCTGCAGCTGGTGCCGCTCCATCAGCTGGTACAGAGCGTGCTGGCGGAGCTCCGCCAGCTCGCCGGACTCCGGATGCGTGGCCAGTCCGGCTGTAACCATCTCCAGGGCGAGCGCGCTGTCGCGATGGTGCAGCAGCGTCCGTGCGGCCGCGGCAAACTTTTCCGGCCGGCCCCCGGCCAGCAGGTCGAGCGCCGCCGCCCGGTCGGCCCCATCGACGGGCTCGCGTCCCTGCCCGTCCGGCTGCCAGTACCCGGAGTGCTGGAGGTAGAGCCGCTGCACGAAGTGGTCGCGGATGACCAGGTACGGGGCAACGGCAGTCGGGTGCTCGCGCAAGACATCCGGCAGCACGCTGGCATTCAGCAGTGCGGGAAGGGTCAGTCCGCGGCCGATACCCGCGAGTGACTCGTCTCGCAGCTCGGCGAGGGCCGCAAGCAGGCCGGGGACGCCGTCAGCGGTGAACTGCTCGGTCAGCGTGGTGTGTCCGTGCACGAGCAGGTGCGTCCCGAGGTCGGCGATGAGACGCAATGCCTCGAGCAGCCCATCGGGTGATCCCTCAGCGAAGAAGGGCGCACCGAGGTAGGGCATCATCACGTCGCCCGTGAACAGGACGTCGCTCGCCGGCAGGTACACCATGAGGGCGCCGCTGGTCTCACCCCCGGTCGTCGGGTACAGGACGAAGTCGGTCCCGCCGATCGACAGCGACGTGGGCTCCGCGATCAGCTGGTCGACCGCGATGTCCGGTAGGCTGGCTGCAGCATCCTCACCGCCAAGTCCTGAGCTGGTCCCGGTGAAGTTGCGGAACGGGAACACGTTCGCGTGCTGGCGCCGCAGCTCTGACGGGAATCCGGACTGGGCGATCACCTGCACGTCTTTACCTGCGAACGCGCCAATCCCGCCGACATGATCGAAGTGGGCGTGCGTCAGGATCACGTGGCCGACGTCATCAGGGTGGAGGCCGGCATCGGCGAGCGCGGCGCGGACCCGATGCTCGGCCGTGCCAGCGTCGATGACGACGACGCCGTCGTCAGTGCCGATGAACGCGAAGTCGCCGAAGTCGTAGCCCTGCGCCACACGGACACCGGCCGCGACCTCGACGATCCGGGGAGAACCGAAATGGTAGCCGTCGACGGCGTTCGTCCAGCCGCCGCCGAACTGCAGCCTCACCTCGGCCGGAGCCGACGACAGGCCCGAATCTGCGACGGCCTTGGCCGCCAGGTCGTGCTGGCCCGTGGCGGCATAGGCCACGGCGAGGCCATGGTAGACCGCGCGGATCATGTTGCTCGGCAGCTGCTCGCGGACAGCGAGTATGAACTCGAGGTCGGCGACGGCCTGCTTGGCATGCCCCGCCTCGGCGGGCAGCTGCGCGAGCGCGAGGCCGCGGTAGTACTGCGCTAGTCCGAGATCCCGGCTGGCGGCTTCGTCTAGTGTGGCCACGCCAGCGGGGATGTCCTCGCCAGAACGGACCTGGAAGTACCCCGCCAGGGCCAGCGGCAGCACCTGGTCTGGCTGGCCGGCCGCAAGCGCCTGGAAGTAGCTCAGTCCATCACTGTCTGCCCCGGTCGCGGCGAGCACCGTGGCGAGCGTGACGAGAGTCGCCCGGTCTGCGCCCGGCCAGCCGGCCGCAATCTTGAGCGCCTCGACATTGTGGTCCTTGATGATCTGCTGTGACATTGTCGTGCCTCCTCATTGTGTGGTGCCGGGCGTGCGTTAGCGTTTAGTTGAGATACTGCGACTGTAGCTTGAGAAAGTCAAGCGAATAGACTTGAAGTTCAACCAACCGCGATCTAGGCTGGCACTATGCGTAGTTATGGCGAGTACTGCTCCGTCGCCAAGGCGCTCGACGTCGTCGGCGACCGGTGGACGTTCCTGATCGTCCGCGAGCTGCTCATTCGCGGTGCATGCCGGTATACCGACCTCAAGGACGGGCTGCCCGGGATCGCGACCAACTTGCTCTCTGACCGCATTCGCGACCTGGAGGGTGCGGGGCTGATCCGGCGGCAGGACGCGCCGCCTCCGATCGCCACGACGCTATTTCACCTGACCGACACAGGCGCGGAGCTGCGGCCGGTCCTGGATGCCCTCGGCCAGTGGGGAGTCAGGTACATGACCGGTCTAGCCGAAGGCGACCAGTTCCGCGCCCACTGGGCCTCACTCTTCCTCCGGGACCGCAGTCCTGCCGGGCCACCGGTGTCGATCGAGCTCCGGAGCGTCGGAAGCCCCGTGGCCATCGAGGTGTCCGGCGGCTCGGTGACCACCCGGCCTGGCCGGGCCACGGCGCCGGACCTGGTCGTGCAGGGGGACCCACACCTGATCCTCGCCCTGTTCTCGGGCCAGCTCACGCCCGCCGACGTGACGGATCGTGGCCTGGAGATCAGCGGCGACGTGACCGTGCTGGAGCGCCTCCTGCCCGCGGCGGCGACGGCGGCGTAGCCTGCCGAGAGCAAAGCTGCGGCGGTAAGCGGACGCCTGCGGTTGAGCGCGTCCTGACCCGGGTAGCTGGCCACGGTGCCTGCCGGAGACGATGGGGAGGGACCATGACTGATAAAGCGCTCGAGGAACTGCTGGTGTCCTCGGAGGTACAGACCGCGCGTGATCGGCTAGAAGACTACGAAGCGGCCGAGGCAGCGGCGGCGACTAATCCCGAGGGCGAGCAGGAACTCACAGATCTGCGTGCCGCCATGGTCGACATGCCGGAGGCGGTGCGGATGCTGCTGATTGCCATCGACCGCGCGGGGACCAGCATCGGCGAGCCCCAGTACGACGGTGGGCTGCCTGGCTAGCAGGCAGCCCACCGAACCAGGCCGCGGAGTGACTGGTCAGACCCCGGCGGGCACTGCGTCGGCAGCGTTCTTGATGAGCTGGGTGACGTCGTCGGGGTGGGAGACCATAGCGACGTGGCTGGAGGGGATCTCGATGGTGACCGCACCCATCCGGCTGGCGAACTGGCGCTCGGCGTCGGGCGGGATCGCCTGGTCATTGGCGGCGACCAGGTACCAGGACGGGATTGTCTTCCAGGCCGGGACGCCCATCTTGGTGCCGAGGGCGGAGGCTGCGAGGGCCTGCTGAACGGCGTGCATGGCCTTGGCCTGGACCGGGTCGACGTCGGCGGCGAAGTGGTTGATGAAGTCGTCTTCGGACAGCCAGGTGAAGCCTTGCTTGTCGGTCACCATGTGGGCCAGGGCCGGGGTTACGGGGCCCTGGGCTAGCAGCGCGCCGAGCGACTCGCCCTCGTCGATGCCGAACGCGGCGATGTAGACCAGGCCGGCGACGTTGGGCGCGTCGGTGCCCAGCGCGGTCATGATCTGGCCGCCATAGGAGTGGCCGGCGACGATGGTGGGACCGTCCTGCGCGGCGAGGACCTCGCGCAGCCGGGCGACGTCAGCGGCCAGGTCGGTCATCGGGAACTGCGGCGCGGTGACGCGGTAGCCGTCGGCTTGCAGGCGCCGGATGACGGCGTCCCAGCTGGAGCCGTCCGCCCACGCGCCGTGGACCAGGACGATGTTCGGCCGTGCACTCATGGAAGTACTTCCTTCCTAGCGGTGGTTGACCTCGAGAGGCAGGCCCTGAGCCGGCCGCGCCGACATGGGCGCGAGATCGCTGGCTGATACCCGCTGAGCACTGACGGTGCTTCGGCCCTAGTTATCCCCGCGTGCCTCGATCAGGTAACCCCCGGCCGCCCCCCGCCCCAGGAATCCCAAAAGGCAACGAACCTATCCAGTTCACCTCGGAGACGCTTATTGCAGACGGGTCAGATGGAGCGCACTACGCAGCCAGCGCGGCGTAGCGCCCGCGGTTCGCGAGCAGGCTCGCATGCGTTCCTGCCTCGATAACGCGGCCGTGGTCGAGCACGACGATCTGGTCGGCGCCCCGTACGGTCGAGAGGCGGTGCGCGATGGTGATGGTGGTGCGGCCGCGAGCCAGGCTGTCGAATGCCTCCTGGACGGCGCGCTCGGTCTCGTTGTCCAGGGCGCTGGTGGCTTCGTCGAGCACGAGCACACGCGGGTCACGCAGGAGCGTCCGGGCAATGGCGATGCGCTGCTTCTCGCCGCCTGAGAACCGGTGTCCGCGCGAGCCGACCATGGTGTCGTAGCCATCGGGCAGCCCGGCGATCAGGTCGTGAATCTGCGCGGCTCTTGCGGCTTCCTCGATCTCCGCGTCGCTGGCCTCGGGCCGGGCGTAGCGCAGGTTGTCACGCACCGTCGCGTGCAGCAAGTAGGTTTCCTGACTGACGACTCCCACGACGGCGGCCAGGTCGGCGAGCCGCAGGTCGCGGATGTCGATGCCGTCGATGGTGATCGTGCCCGCAGTCGGGTCATACAGGCGGGAGACCAGCCCGGCGAGCGTGGTCTTGCCGGAGCCGGTCTCGCCGACGAGCGCCAGCGTGCCACCCGCAGGCACGTCCAGGTCGATGCCGGTCAGCGCGTCACGGTCGGCACCGTGGTAACGGAAGGTGACGCCGGAGAAACGGACGCGGCCGGCCATCGCGGCCGGATCGATCTCGACCGGGTGCAGCGGGTCAGTGACCTCGACCGGCAGATCCAGGTACTCGAAGATCCGGGCAAACAGCGCCAGCGAGCTGATCACCGAGACGCCGGTGTTGAGCAGGCCGGTGAGGGGTCGAAACAGACCGTTCTGGAGGGTCGTGAAGGCAACCAGTGTGCCGATGGTCATGACGCCGGCCGTGATCGGCAGGCCAGCGGCGAGGTAGATGATCGCCGGGATGGCGGCGAACACGATGGTGAGCGAGGCCATCCGCCAGCGACCGGCCAGCTGGGACTGAAGCTCCAGGTCGATCAGGCGGGCCGAGGAGTCGGTGAACCGCCGCACGAGAGACGGGCCGGTGCCCATCGTCTTGGCTAGCTGCACTCCACTGATCGACAGGCCTTCCTCGATGGTGACGTTGAGGTCTGCCAGCTCGCGCTGCTGGCGGGAGGTGATGGCCCGGCGCAGGCCAGCCACCTTGCGCGTCAGGAAGATGGCGGGCGGCATGACGACCAGTGAGATCAGCGTGAGCTGCCAGGACAGGGCGACCATGGCCGCAGCAGTCGCGACCGCGGTGGTGAGGTTGGAGGCGATGGATGTGGCGGTCGATGTCACGACCGATTCCATGCCGCCGATGTCGTTGGTGATCCGCGACTGCACCTCGCCGGTGCGGGTCCGGGTGAAGAAGGCGATCGACTGCCTCTGCAGGTGGCCGAAGACGCTGGTACGCAACTCGTGCATCACCTGCTGGCCGACCTTGGTGCTGATCCAGGTCTGAATAACCCCGAACGCCGAGGTGATTGCGGCGACCCCGACCATGGCGATCACAAGCCAGACCAGCAGCCGCAGGTTCCGCTCGGGCAGCGCGTTGTCGAGGACGGCGCGGAGCAGGAAAGGCGAGGCGAGGCCGACAACTGACGAGGCCGCGATGATGGCGGTGACGATCCCGAGCTGCCAGCGGTACGGGGCAAAGAGCCGTCCGATGCGGCGCAGCGACACCTCGTGTGCCTGCGCCTTCTCGGCGGCCGTGACGGTCCGCTGGCCGTTGCCGCGGCCCGCTCTTCTGACTTCCTTGTTCGTCTCAGGGGTGGCCAAACGTCTCTCGATTCTGTCGGGGATTGCTGTCGCCGAGCCAGCCGGCTCGGGGCGAGGCCCTCGGAAGATTGCTGAGGTAAACTCAATATGAGGGTACAACAGGATGTGCTGCTACGCTATTCCGGTGAGCCAGGAGCGCGACGGGGCGGGCGGGCCAGACTCGGGCGGCGACGAGTCGCTGGCGGACGCGTTCTGGTCGGTCGCGCGTCAGCTGCGGGAGACCTCGCAGGAAACTCTGGCACCGTGGGACATTACGCCGGCACAGTTCCGGGCCTTGCGCGTGCTGCGCCGGCACGGAGTGCTGCGGCTGTCCGAGCTGTCGGATCACCTGCACATCGCGGCGCGGTCGACGACCGAGGTCATCGACGCACTCGAATCCCGTCACCTGGTCGCACGCCGGCCCGATCCCGATGACCGGCGGGCCACCCTCGTCGAGGTCACCGAGCACGGCACGGGCGTCCTCGACGCGGTCCGAGCAGCGCGCGGCAGCGAGGCAGAGCGCGCCTTCAGCGACCTCACTCCCGACGACCGCGCCGACCTCGCTCGCATCCTGCGCAAGCTCCGGGAGTGATCACCCGGTCATCGCGTGCTGCTCGAGCCGGACCGAGGATGTCCGGGTCGGCCCTGCAGGGGCCGACCCGGACGTCATGATCAGGCCAGGTCGAACCGGTCGAGGTTCATCACCTTGTCCCATGCTGCGACGAAGTCGTGCACGAACTTCTCCTGCGCGTCATCGCTGGCGTAGACCTCCGCGAGGGCACGCAGCTCGGAGTTCGATCCGAAGACGAGGTCGGCCCGGGTGCCGGTCCACTTCACCTCGCCGGTCGCGGCATCGCGACCCTCGAAGGCGTTCGCGTCCTCCGATGCCGCCTGCCACGTCGTGCCCATGTCGAGCAGGTTGACGAAGAAGTCGTTGGTCAGCGACCCCGGGGTCGTGGTGAGGACGCCGAGCGGCGAGTTGTGGTAGTTCGCGCCGAGGACGCGGAGGCCGCCGATCAGGACCGTCATCTCGGGGGCGCTCAGGGTCAGCAGGTTCGCGCGGTCGATCAGCAGGTACTCAGCCGGCAGCTGGCTGCCCTTCCCGACGTAGTTGCGGAACCCGTCGGCGGCTGGCTCGAGCGCGGCGAACGACTCCACGTCAGTCTGGTCCTGCGACGCGTCGGCCCGGCCCGGCGTGAAGGCCACCTCGACGTCGAAGCCGGCGTCGTGAGCGGCCTGCTCGACGGCGGCACCACCTGCGAGCACGATCAGGTCGGCGAGTGAGACCTGCTTGCCGCCAGTTTGTCCGGCGTTGAAGGCCGCCTGAATCCGCTGCAGGGTGCCGAGTACCGTCGCCAGCTGGTCGGGGTCGTTGACCTCCCACCCGCTCTGCGGCTCGAGGCGGATGCGCGCACCGTTGGCGCCGCCGCGCTTGTCGCTGCCACGGAAGGACGACGCCGCCGCCCACGCGGTGGCCACCAGCTGGGACACCGACAGGCCCGAGGAGAGAATCTGGGCCTTGAGGGAAGCGATGTCCCCGGCGTCGATGAGCTCGTGCGTCACCGCCGGGATGGGGTCCTGCCATAGCAGCGTCTCGGCCGGGACCTCCGGGCCGAGGTAGCGCACGACCGGGCCCATGTCGCGGTGGGTCAGCTTGAACCACGCCCGGGCGAAGGCGTCGGCGAACTCGGCCGGATTGGCGAGGTAGCGCCGCGTGATCTGCTCGTAGACCGGGTCCGCGCGGAGCGAGAGGTCGGTCGTCAGCATCGTCGGGGCGTGGCTCTTGGACGGGTCGTGAGCGTCGGGGACGGTGCCTGCCCCGGCGCCTTCCTTGGGCTTCCACTGGTACGCGCCGGCGGGGCTCTTGGTCAGTTCCCACTCGTAGCCGTACAGGGTCTCGAGGAAGCTGTTGTCCCACGTCACCGGGGTAGGTGTCCAGGTGACCTCGATGCCGCTGGTGATCGCGTCGCCACCCTTGCCGGTGCCGTAGGTGCTCTTCCAGCCGAGGCCCTGCTGCTCGATCGGGGCGGCCTCGGGGTCGGGGCCGACGTTGTCCGCCGGGCCAGCGCCGTGGGTCTTGCCGAACGTGTGACCGCCGGCGATGAGGGCAACCTTCTCCTCGTCGTTCATCGCCATGCGGCGGAACGTCTCGCGGATGTCGCGGGCAGCGGCGAGCGGGTCCGGGTTGCCGTTCGGGCCCTCCGGGTTGACGTAGATGAGGCCCATCTGGACCGCGCCGAAGGGCTCCTCGAGCTTCCGGTCGCCGGTGTAACGCTCGTCTCCGAGCCAGGTGGTCTCGGGACCCCAGTAAACGTCCTCGTCAGGCTCCCAGACGTCCGCGCGCCCGCCGCCGAAGCCAAAGGTCTTGAAGCCCATCGACTCCAGGGCGACGTTGCCGGTCAAAACGATGAGGTCGGCCCACGAGATTTTCTGGCCGTACTTCTCTTGACCCGCCACAGCAGCC
>CAVSRT010000003.1:0-346657 GCA_963730435.1 uncultured Actinomycetota bacterium
CGCTGGCCGCGGGCTGCTGCTGATCAAGGGCGCTGTCCCCGGGCAGGCTGGCGCGCTCGTGCTCGTCCGCAACGCCGTTAAGGCCCCAGTGAAGAGTGAGGCGAGATGAGCCCGGCCCAGACGAGCTCCGCAGCTGCCGGAGCGGCCGCGGCTAAGCCGAGGGCTGCCAAGCCCAAGGCGGCGGCCTCGGCGACCGCGCAGCTGCCCGCGGAGATCTTCGACGCCAAGGTCAACGTGCCGCTGATCCACCAGGTGGTCACGGCGCAGGAGGCGGCGGCCCGGCAGGGCACGCATTCCACCAAGCGTCGCGGCGAGGTGCGCGGCGGTGGCAGGAAGCCCTACCGGCAGAAGGGCACCGGCCGCGCTCGGCAGGGTTCGACGCGGGCACCGCAGTTCGCCGGCGGCGGCGTGGTGCACGGCCCGCATCCGCGCTCGTATGACCAGCGGACGCCGAAGAAGATGAAGGCCGCGGCGCTGCGCGGCGCGCTGTCCGACCGGGCTCGGCACGACAGGGTGCACGTGGTCGGCGGGCTGGTGGACGGCGAGACGCCGAAGACCAAGACCGCGGTTGCCGCGCTGGCCGCCCTCACCGGGCGGACGGCTCACGTGCTCGTCGTGATCACGGCTGGCGACATCGTGACCAGGCGGAGCCTGCGCAACGTGGCTGGCGTGCACGTACTGGCGGAGGGTCAGCTCAACACCAGGGATGTCCTGGTGAGCGACCACGTGGTCTTCACCCAGGAAGCGCTGGACGGTTTCGTGGCGCGCGCTATCGGGACCGTGAAGCAGGAGGACGAGCAGCAGTGAACAAGACCGTCAACCCGCGGGACATCCTGATGCGTCCGGTCATCTCGGAGAAGAGCCTCCGGCTGGCCGACGACGGCAAGTACACGTTCATCGTCGCTCCGGGTACGCACAAGACCCAGATCCGCCAGGCAGTGGAGGCCACCTTCAACGTCAAGGTGACCGGAGTAAACACGATCAACAGGCCCGGCAAGCGCCGCCGGACCAGGTTCGGCTGGGGCAAGCGGCCGGACACCAAGCGCGCCATCGTCAGCCTCGCCGCTGGCGACCGGATTGAGCATTTCGGCGGACCGGTCAGCTAGCCGGCGATTACGAGGAGCTTTCAGAAGATGGCTATCAGAAAGTACAAGCCGACAACCCCCGGCAGGCGGGGCGCGAGCGGCTCCGACTTCTCCGAGGTCACGCGGGATCAGCCGGAGAAGTCGCTGGTGCGCCCGCTGCACAGCCACGGCGGCCGCAATGTCTACGGCCGTATCACCACGCGGCACCAGGGCGGCGGGCACAAGCGTGCGTACAGGCTGATCGACTTCCGCCGGGCCGACAAGGACGGCGTGCCCGCGAAGGTCGCGCACATCGAGTACGACCCGAACCGGACCGCGCGGATCGCGCTGCTGCACTACGCCGACGGCGAGAAGCGCTACATCATCGCGCCCGTCGGCCTTAAGCAGGGCGATCGCGTCGAGAACGGCGTCGGCGCCGACATCAAGACGGGCAACTGCCTGCCGCTGCGCAACATCCCGACCGGCACCATGGTCCACGCCATCGAGCTGCGGCCTGGCGGCGGCGCCAAGATCGCCCGGTCCGCCGGGTCTGGCGTGCAGCTGCTGGCGAGGGAAGGCAACCGCGCGACGCTGCGGATGCCATCCGGCGAGATCCGGCTGGTCGACGCTGCCTGCCGCGCCACGATCGGCGAGGTTGGCAACGCCGAGCAGGGCAACATCAAGCTCGGCAAGGCCGGCCGTAGCCGCTGGAAGGGGCGCAGGCCCACGGTCCGCGGCGTCGCGATGAACCCGGTTGACCACCCGATGGGCGGCGGCGAGGGCAAGACCTCGGGTGGCCGTCACCCGGTCAGCCCCTGGGGCCAGCCAGAAGGCCGGACACGCCAGGCACACAAGCCGAGCGACAAGATGATCACCCGCCGGCGTAGCAAGAAGAAGCGGTAGGAGCACCCAGCGATGCCTCGTAGCCTTAAGAAGGGTCCCTTCGTGGACGACCACCTGATCAAGAAGGTGGACGTCCAGAACGACAAGGGCACCAAGAACGTCATCAAGACGTGGTCGCGCCGCTCGATGATCGTGCCGGCGATGCTCGGCCACACGATCGCCGTGCACGACGGCCGCAAGCACGTGCCGGTGTTCATCACTGAGGCGATGGTCGGGCACAAGCTCGGCGAGTTCGCCCCGACCCGTACCTTCCGCAGCCACGTGCGTGACGACCGCCGCAGTCGTCGCTAACGCACGGGCGTCGCTAACCACGGGCGCCGCTAACTACGACAACACCGACAGACAACCAGGCATCAGGCCGGATACGAGAAGAGCGAGACTGAAATGGAAGCAAGGGCTAAGGCGCGGTATGTACGCGTCACGCCGCGAAAGGCCCGCCGCGTGGTGGACCTCATCCGCGGTATGCCTGCCGACCAGGCGCAGGCGACGCTTGCCTTCGCGCCGCAGTCAGCGAGCGACCCGATCGGCAAGGTGCTGGCAAGTGCCATCGCCAACGCCGCGCACGAGAGCCACGCCGACGCTGGCTCGCTCGTCGTGAGTCGCGCCTGGGTGGATGAGGGACCAACGCTGAAGCGCTTCCGCCCGCGTGCCCAGGGACGCGGCTACCGGATCAACAAGCGCACCAGCCACATCACGGTCATCGTCACCGACCGCGGTGCTTCGAACAGCGGTGCGTCGAACAGCGGTGCGTCAAGGAGCAGGGAGAGGACCCGCTAGTGGGCCAGAAAGTGAACCCGCACGGGTTCCGGCTGGGTATCACTACCGACTTCAAGAGCCGGTGGTACGCCAACAAGCTGTACAAGGACTACGTCGCCGAGGACGTCGCCATCCGGCGGCTGCTTCAGCGCGGCATGGAGCGGGCCGGCATCTCGAAGGTCGAGATCGAGCGCACGATGGACCGGGTACGCGTGGACATCCACACCGCCCGGCCGGGCATCGTCATCGGCCGCCGCGGTGCCGAGGCTGACCGCATCCGCGGCGATCTGGAGAAGCTGACCGGCAAGCAGGTGCAGCTCAACATCCTCGAGGTCAAGAACCCCGAGATCGACGCGCAGCTGGTAGCCCAGGGCGTGGCCGAGCAGCTGTCCAGCCGAGTCTCCTTCCGGCGCGCCATGCGCAAGGCGATGCAGACAGCGATGAAGAGCGGCGCCAAGGGCATTCGGGTGCAGTGCTCAGGCCGCCTCGGCGGCGCTGAGATGTCCAGGTCAGAGTTTTACCGCGAGGGCCGGGTCCCGCTGCACACGCTGCGCGCCGACATCGACTACGGCTTCTACGAGGCACGCACGACATTCGGCCGGATCGGCGTCAAGGTCTGGATCTACCGCGGCGAGGCGCCGGCGACCAGGGCCGAGCGGGAGGCCGCCGCGGCGGCCTTGCGGGCCGGGCAGCGGCCAGGCGGCGGCGGCGGACCCAGCGGCGGCCGTGACCGCGACCGGGAGCGCCCGCAGCGCCAGCAGCGGCGCCGGCCAGGATCGCCCGACGGGACCGACAGGTCAGCGGCACCGGCGGGAGCCGAGGTGCAGGACGCTGCTACCGAGCCTGCGACCACGACAGGCGAGGAGGGCTGAGTCATGCTGATTCCGCGGCGGACCAAGCACCGCAAGCAGCACCGCCCGGACCGCTCAGGCGCAGCCAAGGGTGGCACGAGGGTGGCCTTCGGCGAGTACGGCATCCAGGCGGTCGAGCACTCTTACGTGACCAACCGGCAGATCGAGGCCGCCCGTATTGCCATGACGCGGCACATTCGCCGCGGCGGCAAGGTGTGGATCACGATCTATCCCGACCGTCCGCTGACCAAGAAGCCGGCCGAGACCCGGATGGGATCTGGCAAGGGCGCGCCGGAGTGGTGGATCGCGAACGTGAAGCCAGGCCGGGTCATGTTCGAGCTGTCCGGCGTGCCGGAGCCGGTGGCCAGGGAGGCACTTCGCCGGGCGATGCACAAGCTCCCCATGAAGTGCAAGTTCGTGAAGCGCGAAGTTGGTGATGCGTGATGGCTAAGGGACTGGCAGCCGTCGACCTGCGGAGCTCGACCGAGGAAGAGCTCGACCTGAAGCTGACCGAGGCGAAGATCGAGCTGTTCAACCTCCGCTTCCAGGCAGCTACCGGGCAGCTGGAGAGCCACGGACGGCTGCGTGCCGTCCGCAAGGAGATCGCGCGCATCTACACGGTGAAGCGCGAGCGCGAGCTCGGCATTGTGGTCGTTGAAGAGGAGTCAGGCGATGAGTGAGGCGACCACCGCGCAGTCGCGCGGGTACCGCAAGGTCCGGGAGGGCCTGGTGGTGAGCGACAAGATGGATAAGACCGTGGTCGTCGAGGTCGAGGACCGGGTCAAGCACCCCAAGTACGGCAAGGTCATTCGCCGCACAAAGAAGTACAAGGCGCACGACGGCGAGAACGCCTGCGGCGTCGGTGACCGGGTGCTGCTGATGGAGACCCGCCCGTTGTCAGCGACCAAGCGCTGGCGCGTCGCGCAGATCCTGGAGAAGGCCAAGTAACTAAGGGCAATCGACGGGGCCAGAAGTCCCGCCAGGCCCGCAGAGGATCGCCAGACCTCGCCCGAGGCAGGCGCGTGAAGAAGCAGGAGTTGACGTGATCCAGCAGGAGTCGCGGCTCAAGGTCGCCGACAACACCGGTGCCAAGGAGATCTTGTGCATCCGCGTGCTCGGCGGCTCGGGCAGGCGATACGCGGGCATCGGCGACATCATCGTCGCCACCGTCAAGGATGCCCTCCCGGGTGCCGGGGTGAAGAAGGGCGACGTCGTGAAGGCTGTCGTAGTGCGCACCCGCAAGGAGCGGCGCCGTGGCGACGGCTCCTACATCCGCTTCGACGAGAACGCTGCCGTGCTGATCAGGGACGGCGGGGACCCGCGCGGTACCCGCATCTTCGGCCCGGTCGGCCGCGAGCTGCGGGAGAAGCGGTTCATGCGGATCATCTCGCTTGCGCCGGAGGTGCTGTGATGGCCGGACCGAAGAAGTCAGAGCCGGGGAAGGCGCCTCGGATGAAGATCAAGAAGGGCGACAAGATCGTCGTGATCGCGGGCAAGGACCGCGGCCGCGAGGGCACCGTGATTGCCGTCCGCCCAGATCGCCAGCAGGTGCTCGTCCAGGGCGTGAACCTGATCAGGAAGAACACCAAGGTCAACTATCAGGGTCAGCGCGGTGCCAAGGAAGGCGGCATCGTGACGCAGGAGGCCCTGATCCACGTCAGCAACGTTCAGCTGATTGACCCGGACACCAAGGGCCCGACCAGGGCCGGGTACCGGACCGATGGGGACAAGAAGGTCCGGGTGTCCCGGGCCAGCGGTAAGGACATCTAATGGCTGCCACCACGACCACCGATGCTGCCGCGCCGCGCACCAAGCCGCGGCTCAAGCAGCGCTACCGCGACGAGATCCATGCCGCGATGCTCGCCGAGTTCAGCTACCCGAACGTCATGCAGGTGCCCACCATCACCAAGATCGTGGTGAACATGGGCGTTGGCGAGGCCGCCAGGGACGCCAAGCTCATCGACGGCGCGGTCAGGGACCTCACCATCATCACCGGCCAGAAGCCGGCGGTGGCCAGGGCGCGCAAGTCCATCGCGCAGTTCAAGCTGCGCGAGGGCATGCCGATCGGCGCGCACGTGACGCTGCGGGGCGACCGGATGTGGGAGTTCTGCGATCGCCTGCTGTCGATCGCGCTGCCGCGCATCCGTGACTTCCGCGGCCTGAGCGACCGCCAGTTCGACGGCCGCGGCAACTACACCTTCGGCCTGACCGAGCAGCTGATGTTCCACGAGATCAACCCCGATCAGGTGGACAGGCAGCGCGGCATGGACGTGACAGTCGTCACGTCCGCGACCACCGACGCTGAGGGCCGCTCATTGCTGCGGCGACTCGGCTTCCCGTTCAAGGAGAACTGAGCAGTGGCGAAGAAGAGCCTCGTCGCCAAGGCCAAGCGCAAGCCCAAGTTCGCGGTACGCGCCTACACCCGGTGCTCCCGGTGCGGCCGACCGCGGGCTGTCTACCAGAGATTCGGCCTGTGCCGGATCTGCTTCCGGTCGATGGCGCACCGCGGCGAGCTTCCCGGCATCACCAAGTCCAGCTGGTAACAAGGCCGCTCCGGCGGTGACCCGGGCGCGCGAGCGCCCGGCAGGACAAGACCCAACCTGGGCGCGACGAGCGCCCACCGACCACGCCGAAGGTCCCCGGTGTTAGGAATCACAGGGAAACCGCGGCGAGGAGGGCCATCAGGCCATGACCATGACCGACCCGGTCGCAGACATGCTGACCCGTCTGCGCAATGCCAACTCGGCCTACCACGACGCCGTGACGATGCCGCATTCCAAGATCAAGGTGCACATTGCGGAGATTCTCCAGCAGGAGGGCTACATCGCCAGCTGGAAAGTGGAGGACGCCGAGGTAGGCAAGCACCTGGTGATCGCGCTGAAGTTCGGACCCACCAGGGAGCGCTCCATCGCGGGCCTCAAGCGCGTGTCCAAGCCCGGGCTGCGGGTGTACGCGCGCAAGGACAACCTGCCGCGCGTACTCGGCGGACTCGGCGTGGCGATCATTTCGACGTCCGCAGGCCTGATGACCGACAAGCAGGCGAAGAGGAAAGGCGTGGGTGGGGAAGTCCTCGCCTACGTCTGGTAGGGGAGCCAGCTATGTCGCGAATTGGACGGATGCCGGTTGTAGTTCCGAGCGGCGTGGACGTCACCCTCAACGGCCGCCAGGTCCACGTGAAGGGCCCGAAGGGCGAGCTGAGCCTTGAGGTCACCGCGCCGATCGAGGTGCAGCAGCAGGACGGCGTGATCACCGTCACCAGGCCAAGCGACGAGGGCGAGATCCGTGCGCTGCACGGCCTGTCCCGGTCGCTGATCGCCAACATGGTGACCGGCGTGACCGAGGGCTACCGCAAGACGATGGAGATCGTTGGCGTCGGCTACCGCGTCCAGGCCAGGGGCCGGGACCTTGAGTTCGCCCTCGGATTCAGCCACCCCGTTCCTGTTCCCGCGCCGGCCGGCATCACCTTCACGGTCGAGACGCCCACCAGGTTCGTGGTGGAGGGCATCGACAAGCAGCAGGTTGGCGAAGTCGCTGCGAACATCCGGAAGCTGCGTAAGCCCGACCCGTACAAGGGCAAGGGCGTGCGGTACCAGGGTGAGCAGATCCGCCGCAAGGTCGGGAAGGCTGGTAAGTAAGACATGTCTGGCACTAAGACCAGGGCACACGGCCGGATCACCGGCCGGACTGCGCCGCGGATCTCCTCGCGGCAGCGACGGCACCTGCGCGTCCGCAAGAAGGTCGAGGGCAGCGCAGCTCGGCCTCGGCTGGTGGTCACGCGCTCGTCCAAGAACACGTTCGCTCAGCTGATCGATGACAGGGCGGGCTTCACGCTCGCGTCTGCGTCTACTCTGGAGGAGTCGATCCGCGGCGCGGACGGGGACAAGACAGCCAAGGCCAAGCAGGTCGGGGCGCTGCTGGCCGAGCGCGCCGTCCAGGCGGGCATAAGCGCTGCCGTGTTCGACCGCGGCGGCTACGCGTATCACGGCCGGGTGGCCGCGCTCGCCGATGGCGCGCGCGAAGGCGGACTGGCCCTCTAGATGAGCAGCGCCATCACGACTAGCCCCAATACGACTAGCCCCAGTACGACTAGCCCCAGTACGACTAGCACAGCAGCGGGCGGCACCACACTTCGCGCCCAACGACAGAAGAGGAAGATCTGATGCCAGCAGCACCGCGCCGCGGCGCCCAGGGCGGCGGTGGCGAGCGCCGCGAGCGTCGCGACGACCGCCGCGGGCCCGGGGCCGAGAAGGGCACCGCTTACCTGGAGCGGGTCGTCACCATCAACCGGGTGGCCAAGGTCGTGCAGGGCGGCCGCCGGTTCAGCTTTACCGCGCTCGTCGTGGTCGGCGACGGCAACGGCATGGTCGGCGTTGGCTACGGGAAGGCCAAGGAAGTGCCGGCCGCGATCGCCAAGGGCGTCGAGGCGGCCAAGAAGGCCTTCTTCCGCGTGCCTCGCATCGCGGGCACGATCCCGCACACCGTGCAGGGCGAGGAGTCGGCCGGAGTCGTGCTGCTGAAGCCCGCCAGCCCCGGTACGGGCGTCATCGCCGGCGGCCCGGTCCGCGCGGTCCTGGAGTGCGCCGGCATTCACGACGTGCTGTCGAGGTCGCTCGGCTCGTCCAACCCGATCAACGTGGTGCACGCCACGGTCACCGCGCTCAAGAGCCTGAACCGGCCCGAGGAGATCGCGGCCAGGCGTGGCCTGCCCATCGAGCACGTCGCACCGGCCGCCATGCTCAGGGCCCGCGCGGCCGCTGCTACCGCGAGCAGCGCGGGCGGGCCGGCATCGGCAGAGACCAGCTGAGGCAGGACAAGACGATGGCAGAGCTCAAGGTCACCCAGATCAAGTCGAAGATCGGCGGCAAGAAGGACCAGCGCGACTCGCTGCGTTCCCTTGGCCTGCACCGCATCGGCGACGTGGTCATCAAGCAAGACCGGCCAGAGATCCGCGGCATGATCAAGGCGGTGCGCCACTTGGTCACCGTGGAGGAGGTTGACTAACGATGGCAGACACCGACACCACTGCCCGCAAGGCCGCTGAGCCGGGCGGCCGGGCCGGGCTGAAGATTCACCACCTGCGTCCGGCGCCGGGTGCCCGCACCGAGCGCACCAGGGTTGGCCGCGGCGAGGCGTCGAAGGGCAAGACGGCGGGCCGCGGCACCAAGGGCAGCAAGGCCCGCGGGCAAATTCCCGAGGCGTTCGAGGGCGGCCAGATGCCGCTGCACCGTCGGCTGCCCAAGCTGAAGGGCTTCTCCAACGCCCGGTTCAAGACCACCTATCAGGTCGTGAACCTCGACCGGCTGGCGGCGCTGTACCCGGATGGCGGCGCGGTGACTCCGGCCGACCTCGAGGCCAGGGGTGCGGTCCGCGCGGGCGAGCTGGTCAAGATCCTCGGCCAGGGTGAGGTCACCGCGGCGCTGCACGTCAGCGCCCACAGGTTCTCAGCCACGGCAAGTGCAAAGATCACCGCAGCGGGCGGAACTGTTACTGAACTGTGAGATGACCGCCGCCAAAAGTCAGGTCCGGGTCAGCTTAGACTCCGCTGGCCCGGATTTGCGTGCTGTCGGCACCGTGCAAGCTGCATGGCTGTTGGACACTTGCCGGCGCGTTAGACTTCGGCGAGCACTGCGCTGCCGAAGCACGGGCGCAGCTGGCGACTAGCGGTGCTGTCCCGCGACTGGAGCGGCACATGATGTTGAACTACCGAGTAGAGGACGGCGCATGCTGACCGCGTTCATCCGGGCATTCCGCACGCCCGACCTGCGCAAGAAGCTGCTCTTCACGCTCTTCATCCTGGCCGTCTTCCGGCTCGGATGCTCGCTGCCGACACCCGGCGTCTCCGAGGCCGCTGTCCGGATCTGTGAGGGTGCGGCGAAGTCGTCCAGCCCGCTGCAGCTCATCAACCTGTTCAGCGGCGGCTCGCTGACCAAGCTGAGCGTCTTTGCCCTTGGCATCATGCCGTACATCACGGCGAGCATCATCTTGCAGCTGCTGGCCGTGGTAATTCCGCGGCTTGAGGCGCTGCGGCAAGAGGGCCAGACCGGTCAGGCGAAGATCACCCAGTACACCCGGTATCTCACTATTGGCCTGGCGATCCTGCAGTCCACCGGCATCATCGCCCTGGCCCGCAGCGGCAACCTGGTACCCGGCTGCAACGCAACGCTGATTCCGAACCCGTCAGTCTTCACGATCGCGACGATGGTCATCATCATGACGGCCGGCACCGCCGTGATCATGTGGCTGGGCGAGCTGGTCACCGACCGCGGCGTCGGCAACGGCATGTCGGTGATGATTTTCACCCAGATCATCGCCGTGGTGCCTGGCCAGCTGCAGCTGATCCTGCAGACCGACCACGCCGTCGTCTTCGTCCTGGTGCTCATCATGGGCGTGGCTGTCATTGCCTTCGTGGCCCTGATGGAGCAGGCGCAACGCCGGATCCCGATCCAGTACGCCAAGCGCATGGTCGGTCGCCGGATGTATGGCGGCACGTCGACGTATATACCGCTCAAGGTCAACCAGGCGGGTGTTATCCCCGTCATCTTCGCCTCGTCGCTGCTCTACATCCCGCAGCTGGCCGCTCAGCTCTTTGGCCACAACGGCACCAGCGGCTGGGCGCAGTGGGTGAACCTGAACCTGGTAATCGGCGACAGGCCCGCCTACGCGATCTCATTCTTCGCGCTCATCGTTTTCTTCACTTACTTCTACGTGTCGATCACCTTCAACCCGACCGAGGTGGCTGACGGCATGAAGAAGAGCGGTGGCTTCATTCCCGGCATCAGACCGGGCGGACCGACGGCCGGCTATCTCAGCCACGTGCTGAGCAGGCTGACCGCTGCCGGCTCGCTTTACCTGGGACTAGTTGCGCTGATCCCGGTGGTCGCCATCGGCTTGCTGGGTGCCACCTCGCAGTTCCCCCTCGGCGGCACCAGCATCCTGATCATGGTGGGCGTCGGCCTCGACACCGTGAAGCAGATCGAGAGCCAGCTCCAGCAGCGCAACTACGAGGGCTTCCTGAGGTAGTGCGACTCGTCCTCGTCGGGCCCCCCGGTGCGGGCAAGGGGACACAGGCCCAGTTCATAGCCTCACACCTCTCGATCCCGAAGATCTCGACAGGTGACATCTTCCGGTACAACGTGAGCACTGGCACCGAGCTTGGGCGCCAGGCGAAGGCGTTCATGGATCGGGGCGATCTGGTACCAGACGAGGTCACGATCGCGATGGTCGTGGCGAGGCTGCAGGAGGACGACGCCCTGAACGGCTTCCTGCTCGACGGCTTCCCGCGCACCGTGACGCAGGCGGAGACGCTCCGGAAGCTGCTGGCGGACTGGGACACCAGGCTTGACATCGTCCTCGAGCTCGTCGTCGACGATGACGAAGTTGTCCGGCGGCTGTCGGGGCGGCGGACGTGCCGGGTCTGCGGCCGGATCTGGCACGTGCTGTTCGAGCCGCCCGGGAGGGCTGGCATGTGCGACGACTGCGGTGGCGAGCTCTTCCAGCGCGACGATGACCGCGAGCTGACGATCAGGCACCGGCTCGACGTCTACGCCGACCAGACGCGGCCGCTGATCAGCTTCTACGCCGACGACGGCATCCTGCTGGGCGTCGACGCGACCGGGCCGGTTGAGGAAGTTACTGCCCGCGCCATGGCCGCCTTGCGCAGGTTCATCACCTGAAAGACCCGCTGCCCTGGCGGAGTACCGTGAAAGTCATCGCACGGGAGGTGTTATGCGGCTAAGACGGGACGAGCCCATCGAGGTGAAAACCCCGGCTCAGCTGGCCATCATGCGCGAGGCCGGCCTGGTGACCGCGGCCGCGCTGCGGGCAGTTGCCAGTGCCGTCCAGCCCGGTATCAGCACGGCCGAGCTCGACTCCATCGCAGAGCGGGAGATCAGGGCAGCCGGCGCGGTCCCTTCCTTCAAGGGCTACTTCGGCTACCCGGCCACCATCTGCACTTCGGTCAACGAGCAGATTGTCCACGGCATCCCGAGCCCGCAGCAGGTGCTGCGCGACGGCGATGTCCTGTCCGTCGACTGCGGCGCGATAGTGCGCGGCTGGCACGGCGACTCGGCGCTGACGGTGCGAGTCGGCACGTCCGGGCCTGGCGGACCGTACAGCGAGGAGGACCTGGCCGGGTTGCTCCGTGCCTGCGAACTGGCCCTCTGGCACGGACTTGCCCAGGCGGTGCCAGGCCGCCGCCTGACGGACATTTCCCACGCGGTGGAGCGGGCGGCGCGCGGTGCTGGCCGGTACGGGATCATCCGGGAGTACACCGGCCACGGCATCGGCACGCAGATGCACATGGATCCGCCGGTACCCAACTATGGCCGGGCGGGCCGCGGCCCGGTGCTCGAGCCGGGGATGGCGCTCGCCATCGAGCCGATGCTGGTGCTGGGCGGTGCGCAGACCTCCGTGCTGGAAGACGACTGGACAGTGGTGACGCAGGACGGTAGCTGGGCCGCTCACTTCGAGCACACCGTCGCGATCACCGAGAATGGACCGTGGGTGCTCACGGCCGAGGACGGCGGCGCGGCCGGGTTCGCCGCGCTGCGGTCCGGACAGCTCGCGTCGGAGCCGGAGCAGGTCGGGACGGCCGGAGCCGGTCAGGGGGTACGCGATGGCATATGACCCGAATATCAGGGCGTCGGATGCCGACCGTGACCGGACGGCCTCGCTGCTGCGGGAGCACCACGCGGCCGGCCGACTGAGCTCCGAGGAGTTCAGTGAGCGGCTGGACCGGGCCTTCGAGGCCAAGACCGTCGGCGAGATCAATGGCCTGCTCAAGGACCTGCCGAGCATCGACCTGTACCGGCTGCCCGATTCCGCGCTGACCCGCCAGCCGCGCCAGAGCCAGGTCGCGCGCCGGCATCCTGGCCGGCGCTCGGCCGCATGGCGAGCGGCCTGGGGCGTCTGGTTCACCGTCAGCCTGGTCTGCTTCGTGATCTGGGGTCTGACCAGCGCTCCTGGTTATGTCTGGCCGCTCTGGGTGGCCGCTCCCTGGGGGGCGGTCCTGGCCGGAGGCTGGGTGACGGCGACTGCGTTTCGCGGTCGCTCGGGCGGCAACAGCCTCGGCGGTGGGCCAGGCCAGGGCCAGCTGCCCCGCGGCGACGAGGACCTGCCAGGCAGGCCGTAGGACCCTGCCTGCCGCTGGGCCTGCCGCTGGGCCTGCGGTCCAGGGCCTATGCAGCCGGAATATCCCGGTCCGCGTCCTGGTTACACCACTCGATCGCCGGCTGTCGGGCCGGGTTCGCATTGCCAGCGGACCTGAAGTAGACTTCCTCACGGCCCATGAGCTGTTGTTTGCGTGCGGAGTCATTGCCGCGCAATGCGACCTCAGTCAGCCGGGCCGTCCGTACTCACATAAAGGTGCGTTAGTACCTGTTTGTGAGACGCCATGCCATCCGATCCCAGCGGGAACGGACGGCCGGGTCGCCGGGCAACCGGACCTGAGCACGCGGACGCAGATCAGCCAACCACAAGCGGCGAGCTTGCAGGCAAAGCAAGCTGGCCAGTACAAGCAGCGAAGCGCGGAGGGCATGGCCAAAAAAGACGGCGCCATCGAGATCGAGGGAACGGTCGTGGAGTCGCTCCCGAACGCCTTCTTCAGGGTGGAGCTGGACAACGGGCACAAGGTCCTGGCCCACATCAGCGGCAAGATGCGGATGCACTACATCCGGATCCTGCCCGATGACAGGGTCGTCGTGGAGCTGAGCCCCTACGACCTTAGTCGTGGGCGGATTGTCTACCGGTACAAGTAAGAACGAGCTAGGCGCGGTCGGCCAGAGGTCGGCGGCGCCGCAGGAAGAGACCAGGCAATGAAGGTCAAGCCGAGTGTGAAGAAGATCTGCAGCAAGTGCAGGATCATCCGCAGGCACGGCCGGGTCATGGTCATCTGCTCTGACCCGCGGCACAAGCAGCGTCAGGGCTGAGGCACTGGCCCCGGGCGACAACTAAATAACTCACGCACCGCAATCCGCTGCCGGGCCGGTCAGGCCGGCAGCGGAGCACCCCCGGACGGAGGCCGGGGCGCGTCCGGGCAGGGACGCGGAGCGGCGCGCAGGACCTCCGCGTGATGAGAAGGAGAACTGCCCAGATGGCACGCCTCGTCGGCGTCGACCTACCGCGTGACAAGCGGCTTGAGGTCGCACTTACGTATATCTACGGCATCGGCCGTACCCGGGCTCTTGAGACGCTTGGTGCGACCAGCATCAGCGGCGACACCAGGGTGCATCAGCTCAGCGATGACGACGTCATCCAGCTGAGGGACTGGATCGAGGCCAACTACAAGGTCGAGGGTGACCTGCGCCGCGAGGTGCAGGCAGACATCCGCCGCAAGATCGAGATCGGCTGCTATCAGGGCATCCGGCATCGTCGCGGCCTTCCAGTGCATGGTCAGCGCACGCAGACCAATGCCCGTACCCGCAAGGGCAAGAAGAAGACAGTGGCCGGCAAGAAGAAGGCCGGCAAGAAGTAGTCCGCTGCAGCGGCCCGCGCCTCACGGCGCATGGCCCGCGCAGCCGGTCCGATCACCTCAGCAAGGTAGAGGAGCAGAATGCCTCCGAAGAGCCGCACCGGCGTCAAGAAAGTCCGCCGGAAGGAACGCAAGAACATCGCGCATGGCCATGCGCACATCAAGAGCACCTTCAACAACACCATCGTCTCGATCACCGATCCCGGTGGCAGCGTGATCTCCTGGGCCTCGTCCGGGCAGGTCGGGTTCAAGGGATCGCGGAAGTCGACGCCATTCGCCGCCCAGATGGCCGCCGAGGCCGCTGCGCGCCGGGCGATGGAGCACGGCATGCGCAAGGTCGACGTGTTCGTGAAGGGTCCTGGCTCGGGCCGTGAGACCGCCATCAGGTCGCTGCAGGCGACCGGCCTTGAGGTCGGGTCCATTCAGGACGTCACCCCGGTTCCGCACAACGGCTGCCGCCCGCCTAAGCGGCGCCGGGTCTGAGGAGTAAGCAACACACATGGCTCGATACACCGGTGCGGACTGCAAGCGCTGCCGCCGCGAAAAGACCAAGCTCTTTCTGAAGGGCTCCAAGTGCGACGGGCCTAAGTGCCCGATCGAGATCCGGCCATATCCGCCGGGCGAGCACGGTCGCAACAGGCCCAAGGAGAGCGAGTACCTGCTTCAGGTCCGCGAGAAGCAAAAGGCCAAGCGAATCTACGGCGTGCTGGAGAAGCAGTTCGCCAACTATTACGAGGAAGCCGCCCAAAAGCGCGGCATGACCGGCGACGCGCTGCTCCAGATCCTCGAGACCCGGCTGGACAACATCGTCTACCGGGCTGGCTTCGCCAAGAGCCGGGATATGGCCCGCCAGGTTGTCAGTCACGGGCACATCCTCGTCAACGGCAAGAAGGTAGACATACCCTCCTACCGGGTCAGCGAGAGCGACATCGTCGAGGTCACGACCAAGTCCCAGGGCCTGACGCCGTTCATCGTGGCCAAGGCCGAGGCCGGCGAGCGCACTCCGCCAGCCTGGATCGAGGTCATCCCGGACAAGATGCGGGTCCTGGTGCACACCCTGCCGGTGCGCGCGCAGATCGACACTCTCGTCCAGGAGCAGCTGATCGTCGAGTACTACTCGAAGTAAGTAAGCACAACCGGGCCAGCCGCGACGCGGCCAGGCCCGTACCGCCGGCGGCCAACCGCCGGCGCGAGGCGCGACTGTCATATAGCGGGCAGCGCGGAAAGGAAGAGTCATGCTCATCGCACAGCGCCCCGGCCTAGCCGAGGAGCAGGTAGACGAGTTCCGGTCCCGGTTCATCATCGAGCCGCTGGAGCCCGGCTTTGGTTACACCATCGGCAACTCGCTGCGGCGCACGCTGCTGTCGTCGATCCCCGGTGCGGCTATCACCAGCATCCGGATCGAAGGCGTCCTGCACGAGTTCTCCACCGTGCCGGGTGTCACCGAGGATGTCACCGACATCATCCTGAACCTCAAGAATCTCGTCGTCTCCTCTGAGCACGACGAGCCGATGCACATGTATCTGCGCAAGCAGGGTCCAGGGCCAGTCACCGCGGCGGACATCGCGCCGCCGGCCGGGCTCGTGGTGCACAACCCCGAGCTGCACATCGCCACGCTCAACGGCAAGGGCAAGCTGGAGATGGAGCTGACGGTCGAGCGCGGCCGTGGCTACGTGTCCGCGGCCCAGAACAAGCAGCCGGGCCAGGAGATCGGCCGGATCCCGATCGACTCCATCTACTCCCCGGTGCTGCGTGTCACCTACAAGGTCGAGGCGACCCGTGTTGAGCAGCGCACCGACTTCGACAAGCTCATCCTGGATGTCGAGACCAAGCAGAGCCTGCGGCCGCGGGACGCTGTCGCGAGCGCCGGCAAGACGCTGGTCGAGCTGTTCGGCCTCGCCAGGGAGCTGAACCTGGACGCCGAGGGCATCGACATCGGCCCGTCGCCGACGGACGCTGCACTCGCCGCCGACCTCGCGCTGCTGATCGAGGAGCTGAACCTCACCGTTCGCTCCTACAACTGCCTCAAGCGCGAAGGCATCCACACCGTGGGCGAGCTTGTCGCCCGCAGTGAGCAGGACCTGCTGGACATCCGCAACTTCGGCGCCAAGTCGATCGAGGAAGTCAAGCAGAAGCTCACCGACATGGGCCTCACCCTGAAGGACTCGCCGCCCGGATTCGACCCGAGCTCGGCGGCCGACAGCTACGGGGCTGACGACGAGGAAGACTACGTCGAGACCGAGCAGTACTGACAGGCGCACCTGCCTGCCGGTACTGTGCCGCAAGCCAGCAGTGATGTACTTCAGTACTGAACCGGGAGAATCCTTCGATGCCCACGCCCACTAAGGGCCACCGACTCGGCGGCAGCCCTGCCCATCAGCGGCACATGATGGCGAACCTCGCCACCGCGCTGTTCGAGCACGGCAAGATCACGACGACCGAGGCCAGGGCCCGCAGGCTACGGCCGCTGGCCGAGCGCCTGATCACGTTCGCCAAGCGCGGTGACCTGCACGCACGGCGCCAGGTGCTCACCGTCGTCACCGACAAGACGGTGGTGCACAACCTGTTCGCCGAGATCGGGCCGAGCTTCGCCAGCCGAGACGGCGGATACACCCGGATCACCAAGGTCGGGCCGCGCAAGGGCGACAACGCCGCGCTCGCGGTGATCGAGCTCGTCCGTGAGGAGGCGGAGCCCAAGTCGCGCCGCCGCCGCGCTCGCCGGGCTCCCGCCCCGGCGGCAGCGGGCAGGTCGGGCCGCGGCACGGCTGCCGTTGCCACCACGGCTGCGCCAGCCGCAGCGACCGAGGAAGCAGTGACCGAGGACGCGGTGACCGCGGATACCGCGGCGGCGGACACCGAAGCTGCGGACTCCGACGTCGCTGACACCGAGGCTGCGGACGCGGAAGCCGCCGACACCGAGGCTGCGGACGCGGAGGTCGCCGACACGGAGGATTCCGCTGACGAGTCAGGAGCGGCAGCCGGCGACGAACAGGCGACCGACGAATAACGATGCAGTTGAGAGCGAGCCCGGCCGGCGATCTCCGGCCGGGCTCGCCTCGCTTCGGCTCCGTATCGATCTGTCCTACGACGGCTCGGCCTTCCATGGCTGGGCCACTCAGCCTGGCCTGACCACCGTCCAGCAGACGGTCGAGGAGGCGCTCTGGCGGGCGCTGGCGCTCGCCGAGCCGCCCGCGCTGACCGTGGCTGGCCGCACCGATGCGGGCGTGCACGCGCGCGGCCAGGTGGCGCATGCGGACGTTCCGGCCGCGAACTGGACGGCGGCGGCCGAGTCGGCGGCCCGCAGGCTGGGCCGGATCTTGCCGCCCGAAGTCCGGATCGCCGCCATCGGCCCGGCGCCCGAAGGGTTCGACGCGCGCTTCTCGGCGCTCTGGCGGCGCTACTCCTACCGGGTCTGCGATGACCCGGCCCGTGCCGATCCGCTCCGGCGGCACGACACGCTCTGGTACCGGCACCCGCTCGACCTGGACCGGATGAACGCCGCGGCCTCGGCGTGCCTGGGCGAGCATGACTTCGCGGCGTTCTGCCGCAGGCGCGAAGGCGCGACGACCATCCGCGAACTGCTCCGCCTTGACTGGGCGCGGGCCGAGCCGGGCGTAGCCGTCGCCACGGTGACAGCCGACGCCTTCTGCCACAACATGGTGCGGGCCCTGGCCGGTGCCTTGCTGTCCGTCGGAGACGGCACGAGGCAGCCGGAGTGGCTCGGGCAGGTCCTGGCGGCCTGCCAGCGCGACCCGGCCGTGCGGGTTGCGCCGCCGCACCCGCTTTGCCTGGAGGAAGTCGGCTATCCCGAGCCAGCCGCGATGGCCAGCCGCGCTGTCATGACGCGGCGCACAAGGACGCTTCAAGCCGGGAACGGGGCCGACGTACAGGCGCGGAGCACATAAGGCCGCCCGTTCCCGGCCTGATGGGTTTCGGTCTTTACGGCGTCCCCGTCAGCATCCGGTTGGTCAGGCTGCGGTTCGCGGTGTTCTGCAGGAGCTCGGTCATGAACTGCACGACTTCCGTGCGCTGCGCGGTGGTCTTCGGCTTATGCAAATTCGTGAACTCAGCCCAGATGAGGATGAGGTAGTGACCCTTGGCGGCGGCTTCCTCGATGCCGGTGCCCTGCCCAATCTTGCGGGTCGCGCCCTTCTTGCCAGTGAGCTGGCTGATGAAATCGCTGGCATCGGCCGAGCTGGCCGCCTTCTTGGCGCCCTTGGCAGTGCTGAGGTTGAGCACGCCGACCGTGCCCATCAGGCCTCGGGCGGCAGAGAGGTACGTCGCGCGGATGACCTGATCACAGCCCGCGGCCCCGATCGCCGACTGGATGCGAGCCCCGACGACATTGCTGGCGCAGTTGCCGCTGTGATTCGTCGCTGTGCGCACGACCGTGACCCCCCCGGTGGTGAACGTGGCCGGGTACAGCTCGGCGACCGTCAGCGGCTGCGGGTCAGCCTTGCGCGTGCCGATGTGGCCGTAGGGGCCGAGGCTCGGAGTCGGCGAGCCGCTAGCGGTGGGGCTTATCGTCGGCTTGCTGCTCGCGCCGGCGCTCGGCTTGGGCGTGCCTGAGCCGTGAAGCACGGCGTATGAAAGCGCGGCGACGGCGGCAAGCACGAGTACGACGGCGGTGCAGATGGCCAGCGTGACGCTCGCAGGGCGCTTGCGGCGCGGCGTGCCAGCTGAGCGCTGCTGGCCTGCCGGACGCCGTGAGCCTGCAGGGGGCTTCGCGCCTGCAGGGACCTGCGGGCCTGCAGGGGCTTGGGGGCGCGCCGCAGGCTGCGGGCCAGCGGCAGACTGCAGGCTGGCCGGGCTCTGCGGCTCGTCTGGGCTCCCGGAGCGCTGCCCGCGACGCTGCGAGCGCTGGACCTGGTGCGGGCTCGTGTGCGCGCCGCTGTGGCCGCGGGCGGACCGCCGGCCCGGCGTGCCGGCACCGTCGGCTGTGCGGTCATCGATGTCGGTACCCGGCATGGACCTCGGCTCGGCTGCTGCTGGCGCCGAGGCCGAGGCCGGCCAGGCAGCCGCCGGCGTGACGACAACATTGTCGGCCCGGCCCGGCCGGGCTGCCAGATCGCCCCCAGGTCTGGCGGGAGCGGTCCAGGTCCCGGTTGTCCGGCCGTCGCCGACGGCCTGCCAGGTCTGGGTCGAGGTCACATCGGCGGCTGGGTCACTGACAGCCAGCATGGAGTAGCCAGGCTCGGCGCCGGGGCCGAGGTCATGTGGGTAGTACCGGGAGCCGGCCTCGGGGTCGCCGGCCGCGCCGGACTGCCAGTCTGGCTGGGCGCGCGGCTGGCTGCCCGGCGGCTGGCCGGGACCGGGCTGAGGGCCGCCGGGGCGACCAGGAGCGCCCTGCTGGCCGCGGTATCCGGTCTCGGCCTGGTTCTGGCCGGGCGGGACGGAGCCGCCGCTCGTACCGCCAGCCCGGGCCTGGCCAGGGGTCACTGCACCCGGCCAGGCTGGGCCAGGTTGCGCCGTGCCTGCCTGCAGCGGGCCGGCCCGGCCGGCGGTTCCCGGCAGGCTGCTGCCGGGCTGGCTGGTGCCTGGCTGGCTGGTGCCTGGCTGGGCCGCTCCTGGCTGCCCGGCGCCCGCGAGCGGCGGGTCTGCCAGATTCCGGCCCGGCTGGCCGCGGTTCCACGCAGCGAACTGGCCCGGCGGATACATCGGCGGCGGCTGCCCAGGTACCGGCGGGTAGCCCCGTACGGGTCCCTTGCCGACGGCGCCGCCAGCCATCGATCCGTACCAGGTGCTGCCTGGCGCGTTCGCCTTGCCGCTGGCCACCGCGCGGTCGGACTGCTCGGGGCGGCCGGAGTCATATCCGGGTGCGAACAGCCCGGCGCGGGTTCCGGCGTCGCGAGGGCTGCCGATGCCGGGTCGCCCGCCCGTGTCGCCTCGCCTGCCCGTGTCGCCTCGCCTGCCTGTGTCGCGCCCGCTGTAGCCAGGCCCGTCCGATCCGGCTTGGTCGCCGCGAGCGCCTTGGTCACCACGGCCGGCGGGGTCAGCGCCCCGTGTCGCCCCGGTCGCGCCGACGACTGCTGCGCTGGTCTGCACCATCGCCGGGCGGGTTACGCATGCGGTTGAGCGTAGCGCTCCGCGTCGTCAAGTTCGGCTGGTCTGGGGGTTTCCGCTCGGCCTTGGGCCTTGCCTCCCGGCCGGCCGTACGCCGGCTGGCTAGCTGGCAGCAGGGCCAGGCTGGCCCCCGCCGGCAGAGGTTCGCATGCTGGCCAGGCACCCTCTCGCTTTGACCGCTGTAGGTAACGGCCGGTATCCTGCTGAGGCGTCCATGCGTACTGGCATGCCCGCCGGGCCTTTACGGCAGGTGAGCTGCGGCCGGTACCTGCGGATTCCCACGCCAAGGCAGGATATGTCCCCGGCGCGGGCCAAGATTCAGGACTCACACGCGAAGGCTTAATGACTGTGCGCACTTTCAACCCGAAGGCTGCCGACATCCAGCACCAATGGCACGTCATCGACGCATCGGATGTCATCCTTGGCCGACTGGCCAGTCAGGCGGCCGTGCTGCTGCGCGGCAAGCACAAGCCGATCTTCGCGCCCCACGTGGACACTGGCGACTTCGTCGTCATCGTTAACGCTGCCAAGGTGGCCCTGAGCGGTAACAAGCTTCAGGACAAAATGGCCTACCGGCACACGGGCTACCCGGGCGGCCTGCGCTCGATGTCCTATGCCGAGCTCATGGCCAAGAGCCCGGAGCGCGCTGTCGAGAAGGCAGTCCGGGGCATGCTCCCGAAGAACGCCCTCGGCCGGCAGATGCTGCGGAAGCTGAAGGTGTACGCGGGTCCCGAGCACCCGCACAAGGCGCAGCAGCCAGTGCCGTTCGAGATTACGCAGGTCGAGCAGGTAGGCGCCGCCAAGTAGCAGTCGGCTAGCCGATTATCAGAGCCAGGCAAAGAGTCAAGCGGGAAGTACGAGGAAGACATCGTGGCCGAGTCCACTGAGACGCTGGAGACAGGAGCGGCGGCCGACCAGGCCCCCGAGGAGCACCTGTCCGAGTACACCACCCAGACTGGTGACAACCAGCAGCCCAAGCCGGCGGCGCGCAAGCCGGTCGTGACCGGCAAGGCGCTGGGCACTGGCCGCCGCAAGGAGGCCATCGCGCGGGTCCGCATCCAGCCCGGCACCGGTCAGTGGAAGATCAACGACCGGTTGCTCAAGGACTACTTCCCGAACAAGGTGCACCAGCAGCTCATCAGCGAGCCCTTTGTGACGCTGGGCGCTGAAGACCAGTTCGACGTCGTGGCACGCATCGACGGCGGCGGCGTGAGCGGCCAGGCCGGGGCGCTGCGCCTCGGCATCGCCAGGGCACTGATCCTGGTCGACCCGGAGAGCCGGCCGACGCTGAAGCGCGCCGGGTTCCTGACTAGGGACGCCAGGGTCACCGAACGCAAGAAGGCAGGCCTCAAGAAGGCCCGTAAGGCTCCGCAGTACTCCAAGCGCTAACCGCGCCCGCCTGTTGACGGCACGGAGGTTCTTGGCGGGCTATGGGTCAGCTTTTCGGTACGGACGGCGTCAGGGGCGCTGCAGGGCGCGAGCTCACAGCTGGGCTCGCGCTGGGTCTGGCCTCGGCTGCGGCGAGCGTGCTCGTGGAAGGCAGCTCCGCAAACTCCGGACCAGGGGGCACCGGCTCCGCCGACCTCGATCCGGTAGCTGATACGCGCTCGGCGCTAGCCGTCGCGGTGGCAAGCGCGTCGCGACGCCGGCCGTTTGCGGTCGTCGGCCGTGATCCTCGTGCCTCCGGTGAGTTCCTTGAGGCGGCGGTCGTGGCCGGGCTCGCCGCCAGCGGTGTCGACGTAGTCCGGCTCGGAGTCATGCCGACGCCTGCGGTAGCGCACCTGACGGCCGCCCTCGACGCGGAGTTCGGCGTCGTGCTGTCGGCGAGTCACAACCCGGCGCCCGACAACGGAATCAAGTTCTTCGCACGCGGCGGCGTGAAGCTGCCCGACGCCATTGAGGACGAGATCGAGGCGCGGCTGGCGAGCCAGTATGGTACGGCCGCTGGCGGCAGCGGACCCACCACCGTGCCTGAGGCCGGATTCGGCCGGGTTACCGATGCCACCGATCAGGGCGAGCGTTATATCGCGCACCTGCTGAGCACGCTGGCCGGCAATGCCACCGGCTCCGGCGCGCCGCTCGCCGGACTTCGCGTCGTGGTCGACTGCGCGCACGGAGCAGCGGCCGCGTTCGCGCCCGATCTGCTGCGTCGCGCGGGTGCCGATGTCATCGCCATCGGCGCCGATCCCGACGGGCTGAATATCAACCAGGGCGTCGGCTCAACCAGCCTGTCAGCACTATCTGCCGCGGTCGTGGCGGCAGGCGCCGATGCGGGCATCGCGCACGACGGCGACGCGGACCGCTGCCTGGCAGTGGACGCCGCAGGTCAGGTCATCGACGGGGACCAGATCCTCACCGTGCTGGCCATCGCGCTCAGGGCCGAGGGCCGGCTGGCGGGCGACACTGTCGTCGCCACGGTGATGTCAAATCTCGGCTTCCGGCACGCGATGCGCGAGGCCGGCATCGAGGTGGTGGAGACGCCTGTCGGTGATCGGCACCTGATCGCCGCCATGCTGGACGGCAAGTACGTCCTCGGCGGCGAGCAGTCGGGGCACATCATCATGCTGGACCACGCGACGACGGGCGACGGGCTGCTGACCGGCCTGCACCTGCTGGCGGAGATCGTCCGGCAGGGCCGGCCACTCGCCGACCTGGTCAGTGTCATGACGCGCTATCCGCAAGTCCTGGTCAACGTGCCGGGAGTGGACAAGGCCCGGGTGAAGTCCTCGGAAGCCGTTGCCGCTGCCGTCGGGGCGGCAGAGGCCGAGCTCGGCGACGCGGGCCGGGTGCTCGTGCGGCCCAGCGGCACTGAGCCGGCCGTCCGCGTGATGGTCGAAGCGGCAGACGCGGCCCAGGCCGAGCGTCTGGCGGCCCGCCTCGCCGACGCGATCAAGGCCGTCGGCTAGGCCCCGTACTACCCTGACCGTCATGCACGGCATCGTCGGCTACGCAGGCCATCAGCCCGTATCCGACGTTGTGCTGGCGCTTCAGCCCGGGCCGGACGCATGATCGTCGGCATCGGGGTCGACATCGTGGAGATCTCGCGCTTTGAGGCTGCGCTGGTCCGGACCCCGGCGCTGGCAAGCCGGCTGTTCGCTGAAAGCGAACGCGGTCGTCCTCTTCGCTCGCTGGCAGGCTATTTCGCCGCGAAGGAGGCGCTCGCCAAGGCACTCGGCGCCCCGCCAGGGCTGCGCTGGACCGACGCCGTCATCTGGCACGATGCCCGCGGCAGGCCCCTGCTCGGAATCAGCGGCACGGTCGCCGCCGCGGCGGCCAAGGTCGGCGTGACGGACTGGCATGTGTCGATCAGCCACGATGCGGGCATCTGCGTCGCCATGGTAGTGGCAGAGCGGACGGCGGCGCCGACGGGTGCCGAGCAGTGAGGGCAGCGCACACGGTGGCGGTCGTGCGCGAGGCCGAGCACGCGCTCATGGCCAAAGTGCCTGACGGCGTGCTCATGCAGCGTGCTGCCGCCGGGCTCGCAGCAACCTGTGCCAGGGCGCTGGACCGCGTCTACGGTGCGCGGGTCGTGGTGCTTGCTGGCAGCGGCGACAACGGCGGCGACGCCTTGTACGCCGGCGCGCGGCTGGCAGATCGCGGCGCGAGCGTCATCGCGGTCGCGGCCGGCACCCGACTGCACGAGGGCGCAGCGGCGGAACTGGCGGCTCGCGGCGGCCGGATCGTCAACGCGGCCGGCGACGCGCCCGCAGCAGACCCCGCGAGCGCTGCTGGTGGCGCCGGAGAAGCCACTCACATTGGCGCGCCCGCCTGGGAGATCGTCACCGCGCTCGCGCCGCAGGCACGGGCGGCGATCGCGGCGGCCGACCTGATCCTCGACGGCCTGACCGGGATCGGCGGGCACGGCGGCCTGCGCGAGCCCGCGGCGTCACTGGCCCACCTGACCGAGCTCGCCCGCCGCGACGGTGCCCTGGTCGTCGCCGTCGACCTGCCGAGCGGCATCGACGCCGACACTGGCGAGGTACATGGCGCGGCGATCCAGTCCGACGTGACGGTCACGTTCGGGACCATCAAGCCCGGCCTCCTCGTCGACCCGGGCGCAACGTTCGCCGGGCCGGCGGAGCTGATCGACATCGGCCTGCGCCCGTACCTGCCCGAGCCGGCCGTCACCTCGCTCCAGGCTGCCGATGTCGCCGCGATGCTGCCGCATCCATCGCCGGAGTCGGACAAGTACCGGCGCGGCGTGCTAGGGCTGGTCGCAGGCAGCGACCAGTACACGGGCGCGGCCGTGCTGTCGACAGGCGGCGCGATCAAGGGCGGCGCCGGGATGGTCCGGCTCATCTCGGCCGCGCCTGCGATCGCGGTCGTCCGGCAGCACTGGCCCGAGGCTGTGCTGACAACCTACGACCCGGGCGATCCCGCGCAGGCGATCGAGTCCGCCGGGCGGGTCCAGGCATGGGCGGCCGGACCCGGCATCGGTACCGGGCCAGAGGCTTACGCTCTGCTCACCGCAGTCCTCGCCAGCGACCTGCCGGTGCTCGTCGATGCGGACGGGATCACGGTCCTGGCCGCGCACCGCGAGCTCCTGGCACGGCGGGGACCAACGCTCGTCACGCCGCACGCTGGCGAGCTGGCGAGGCTTCTTCGCGCGGACCGGGCCGACATCGAGGCACGCCGCCTGCACTACGCCCGCATGGCCGCCGCCGAGCTGGGCATCACGGTGCTGCTCAAGGGCTCCACGACCGTCATCGCCGAGGCGGACGGAGCCAGGCCCGTCCGGGTGAATTCGACCGGCTCGAGCTGGCTGGCCACAGCCGGCTCGGGCGACGTGCTGTCAGGCCTGGCCGGAGCGATGCTCGCCCAGGGCCTCGCGCCAGCCGACGCCGCGGCGGTAGCGGCATACCTGCACGGCATAGCCGCCCGGCTGGCCGCGCGCGACGCTCCTATCGGCGCCAGCGACCTGATTGGCGCCATCCCGGCCGCGATCCGCACGGTAAAAGAAGACCTTTAGGGGGAACGGGTCACATCACCCGCTGAGCATGTCTAGCACAGGGGACAGCCCGCGGTTCCCCGCCCGCCCGGTCTAGTCTGAAGCCCAGGCGAGGGCTCGCCTGCCTGGCATAAAAGGCGCGAATCGGTCGCCAGCGCCGCCAGCAGAGTTCCCTCAGCAGACGTTTGTGCATCTGTGGCAGTTGACGGCTACCACAGATGCACAAACGTTCGACGACACGGTCCCGCGAATGGTGTATTCCCGGCAAATGGGCGTGGCTTCAGTTCCGGTCCGCTTGGCTCCTACTCGGCGCGGCCGCCGAGATACCGGCTGAGGAACTTGTCCGCCGCGGCAAAGAAGGTGAGCCGGTTCTCGGGCTTGGCGAAGCCATGTCCCTCGTCCGGGAACAGCATGTAGTCGTGATCGATCCCGGCCTTTTCCAGCGCCGCGACGATCTGCTCGGACTCCGCCTGCTTGACCCGCGGGTCGTTCGCGCCCTGCGCGATCAGCAGGGGGATGCGGATCTGATCGGCCACCGATAGCGGTGAGCGAGACCAGAGGAATTCCTTGTCCTTAGCGGGATCGCCAACGCGCCGGTGGAACTGGGCGACGAGCGGCGCCCAGTACGGCGGGATGGTCTCGATCAGCGTGATCAGGTTCGACGGCCCGACGATGTCAACGGCGCAGCAGAACAGGTCGGGCGTGAACGCGGCGCCGGCGAGCGCCGCGTAGCCGCCATAAGACCCGCCAACGATCGCGATCTTCTCCGGGTCGGACCAGCCGCGGCTGATCGCATGCGCCACGGCATCGCTGACGTCGTTCTGCATCTTGTTGCCCCACTCGCGGTCACCGGCGTTGAGGAACGCCTTGCCGTAACCAGTGGAGCCGCGGAAGTTGACCTGGATGCACAGGTAGCCGCGATTGGCCAGCCACTGCGCCTCGGAGTCAAAGCCCCAGGTGTCGCGCGCCCACGGGCCGCCATGCACGAGCAGCACGGTCGGCAGGCCGGTCCGGTCGGCGCCGGGCGGGAACGTCAGGTAGCCGTTGATGGTCAGGCCATCGCGGGACTGGTAGGAGAACGGCTCCATCGACGCCAGCTCGTACTTCGTCAGCTCGGGCTGGTGCTCGAACAGGAGGCTGCCGGTGCCCGTCGCCGTGTCATAGGCAAAGAAGGAGACCGGGCCGGCATCGTTAGTGAACGCCACCAGCCAGACGCGGTCGGCGTCGTCGGCGTCGGCGAACACGGGGTCGCCTGGATGCAGCGCGCGAATCGCGGTGAGATGCCCGGCGACCGACGGATCGAGCACGCGATACTCCGACCTGGCCTTCAGGACGGTCACGATCTGCGGTTCACGAGTATCAGGCTGGATCCTGACGTCGCTCACGTCCGCCTCAGGATCCATAGCCAGCACTTCGGAGTCTCCGGTCGCCAGGTCGAGCCTGATCAGCCCGGCAGCCTCCGCGTTGACGGACGAGATCAGCAGCAGCGAGGTTCCGTCCGCGCTGAAGCCAACCGGGCCGGTGGTCAGCGAGTCCTCGGCCGGGACCGTGAGGATCTCGCGCCACTCGTCGCTGTCGCCACTGTCACGGGCGACGAGGACCATGGAGCCGTCCGGCCGCGGCTGGAGGGCCGCCCGGACCACTGAGCTGCGCGTCGGCGACCATGCCGATGAAGCCGGGGTTGGTGAGTTCCTTCGTCAGCTCGCCAGTCCGCAGGTCGAGCCGGTAGACGTCATGCAGCTGCACGTTGTCCTTGTTCAGCCCGATCAGGATCTCGTCGGGGAAGTCCTTCTCGGTCGCGATCAGCTGGGTCTGCACACCCGGGAACGGGGTGAGGTCGCGGCGCTGCATGGTCGTCAGGTCCACATCGTGCAGGCGCCAGTTCTCGTCGCCGCCGGTGTCCTGGAGGTAGAGCAGATGGCGGCCGTCGTGCGCCCAGGCGAACTGGCGGATGCCGCGGTCGGTGTCGTCGGTGACGACCTGCGCTGCGTCCCAGTCAACGCCTGTTGTCGGGCTAATCGGAGCGCGCCAGACGTTCAGCACCCCGTTCTGCGGGGCTATCCATGCGAGCTGGGTGCCGTCCGGGGACAGCCGCGGGCTCACCCGTTCCGGGTTGCCGAACAGTACAGTCAGCGGGATCAGTTGAGACATGTCGCAATCCTTATCACGGCCAGGCCAGCCGCGCGAGCCGGCCCCGCTCGCAGGTCCGGCCAGGACCCTGCGTGGCGGTGGGCACCCGGCAGCTGCGCTACTTACCACGGCGAGCCTGGCAGACTGGTCGCATGGACGGTCACCCCGAGGCGCTAATCGACCTGGACGCGATCCAGGCAAACGTCGCCGCGCTGTGCCGGCATGTCGGGGCCGCACAGGTCATGGCTGTCGTGAAGTCCGAGGGCTACGGCCACGGCATGGTGGAGTCGGCGCGCGCGTCGCTGGCCGGGGGCGCGAGCTGGCTAGGCGTGGTCCACGTCGCCGACGCGATCGAGCTCCGCCGGGCCGGATTTACCGCGCCCGTCCTCAGCCTCCTCGGCAGTCCGGACGCCCCGCACGCCGACGCCATCCGTCACGACGTCGATCTCACCGTCGGCACGACCGCGCTCGTGGACCAGATCGCGCTGGCCGCCGAGGGAGCTGGCAAGCCGGCGCGGCTGCACCTGGAGGCCGATACCGGGATGAGCCGCGGCGGTGCGACCGCTGACGACTGGTCCGGCCTTGTGCACGCGGCGCTGGCGGCGCAGGCGGCCGGGCTCGTGCAGGTCGTCGGCTTGTGGTCGCATTTCGCCTGCGCCGACATTCCCGGTCACCCCTCGATCGAGGCGCAGCTCGCTGCGTTCCGGGAGGCACTCGCCTTCGCCGAGCGCGCCGGCGCCCGGCCCGAGGTGCGGCACATGGCCAACACGCCCGCGACGCTCACGCTGCCGCAGGCCTACTTCGACCTGGTGCGGCCGGGCGGGGCCGTCGTCGGGCTCTCCACGCTGCCTGGCGGCGCGCCCGAATGGCTGCGCCCGGCCATGACCTTGCGGGGCCGGCTGATCCAGGTGAAGCGGGTGCCCGCCGCGACAGGCGTCTCCTACGCGCACCGCTACATCACCGATCGCGAGATGACGCTCGGGCTGCTGCCGCTCGGCTACAACGAGGGGATACCGCGGCACGCCACGAACAAGGGCTGGCTGTTCCTGCGCGGCAGGCGCTTCCGCATCGCCGGCACGGTCAACATGAACCAGATCATCCTAGAGCTTGGCGACGAGCGGGCCGAGGCAGGCGACGAGGTTGTGCTGTTCGGCCCCGGTGACCGTGGCGAGCCGACCGCCCAGGAGTGGGCGGACCTGCTCGGCACCCTTTCTTACGAGATTGTGACCCGGTTTACGGGTAAGGTGCCGAGAACTTACTCTGGAGTAACAGCGGCTGAGGATGACGCTGCGGCCGGGAACAGGCCGGCACTCGGCCTGGACGGGAGAACAGATGGCCAGGTGGCGGCGGCTTTCTAGCGTCGCAGGGCTGGCCACAGGGATCGCGGCGGCTTCTGCCGGAGCTGTCATAGCCGCGGAGAAGGTCGCCGTCGGCCGGATCCGGCTACGGCCCGATCCGGCGCGGGACGAGCCGTTCGGCCAGCTTCGCGGACGGCCCCTGGAGGTACTCGCCGACGACGGCGTGCGGTTGCACGCCGAGGTGTACGGGCCGGAGAACGCGCCGGTCACGATCGTCTTCTGCCACGGATACACCCTCAGCCAGGAGGTCTGGCACTACCAGCAGCTAGGCCTGGCGGCCGATGCCCGCCTGGTGGTCTGGGACCAGCGCAGTCACGGCCGTTCGGGCCGGAGCGACCCGGCGCACGTGAGCATCGACCAGCTCGGCGCTGATCTCGCGGCCGTGCTGGCGGCGACCGCACCTGGCCGCAGCCCGGTGGTGGTGGTCGGGCACTCGATGGGCGGCATGTCGATCATGGCGCTCGCCGCGCAGCGACCGGAACTGTTCGGCCCGAAGGTCATCGGCGTAGTCCTCATCTCGACAGCTGCGCACCTGGTGGATGCCGCCAACTGGCTGCCTGGTCCGCTGCGTCCGCTAGCACGCTGGGTCGGTCCATCCCTGCTGCGCGGCACGGCACACGGTCGCCCGGCGGCGCTCACCGAGTGGGTCAGGGAGAGCGCGGGCGACCTGGCGTTCCTGTCGACCAGGTTCATTGCATTCGGCGACCGCGACGTCAGCCCGACCGTGGTCGACTTCCTCGAGCGCGTGATCCGGGCGACGCCCATCGAAGTCGTGTCGGACTTCTACCTGGCGCTGCTCGAACACGACAAGCGGCTGTCGCTTGCGACGCTTGGCCGGGTCCCGACGATCGTGATCACCGGCGACCAGGACAAGCTCATCCCGGCCGACCACGCCGCCTGGCTGGCCGGAGCTATTCCGGGTGCGCGGCTGATCCGGGTCGCCGAGGCCGGGCACATGGTCATTCTGGAGAGCCATGAGATCGTGACCGAGGAGATAGCCGACCTCACGGCGCTCGCCCTGGACGAGGCCGCGACCAGGCGGCGGCCCGCGTGAGCGCTGGCGTGGACAGCCCGGTGCCGGGCGTCGACGAGCAGGTCGTCGTCGCCACCGCGGCCCAGATGCGCGGGCTTGGCCGACGGCTCGCCCGGCTGTTGCATGCGGGGGATCTCGTCGTGCTGTCCGGGCCGCTCGGGGCCGGCAAGACGACATTGGCCCAGGGCATCGGCGCGGGCCTTGGCGTGCGCGGCCAGGTCACCTCACCGACGTTCGTGATCGCGCGGGTGCACCCGAATCTCGGCGACGGGCCTGACCTGGTGCACGCCGACGCCTACCGGCTAGGCAGCCGGGCCGAGGTCGATGACCTGGACCTGGACGCGGACCTCGCGACCTCGGTCACGGTGGTCGAGTGGGGTGAGGGCCTCGTCGAAGACCTGGCCACGAGCTTCCTGTCGGTCGGCATCCGCGCCGACGGGGACGCGGACCCAGTGCGTGCCGCCGAGTCGGCCGACGACCTCGACGCGTCGCGGATCGTGCATGTCCAGGGGTGGGGCGAGCGCTGGCGCCAGCCTGCCGCGGCGGCTGCTGCCCGCGAGGCTGTCATCAGCGTCTCCTAGCCAGCGGCCGCGGCCGGGCGGGCGGTGGCTGGCAGGGACGGCCCCGTTCCCATGCCCTTGTTCTGTTCCGAATTGTCCTCCCCGGCACGTTCGCGCTACTACACTTCGGGTCATCCACCCGGGTCTTGCCGTGATTCACCCGCGGTCCCGAATCCGCCTAGCCAGGAGGCGCGCTGTGGCTCAGCAGGGCTTGCCGCCCCGTCGCCATTCGCGTGATTCTGGCGCTGACCGGCGCGGCGGTTACGACGGTGCGCCGCAGGCTGACCGTGGGCCCCAGGCTGACCGTGGGCCCCAGGCTGACCGTGGGCCCCAGGCTGACCGTGGGCCCCAGGCTGACCGTGGGCACCGCCCTGATCGTGCGCGCCGGCCGGAGCCCCGCCGGCGGCAGGACCGCCCCTGGCAGCAGATCGACGCCTTCGCGCCCGAGGCTGACACCGACCTGCCGCCCTGGGCAGGACCGAGCATCAGCCCGGCGAGGCCGCCGACGGGGACGCTGCGCCGCCCCGCCAGGCCGCGGCCGCATGGTGACCCCTATGCGGTCGATGACGACTACCGCGGCCATCGCGGCGACGACCTGGATGTGAACGGGCCGGCGGGGGATGCCGCGGACCCGGCCGATGGACAGCCGCGGTCCGGCCGGCGCCGCGGCCGCGCCGCCGCGACGCGCCTGCGCAAGTCACGCCGCCGCGTCTACCGCTTGTGCGGCGCCGCCATCGCGCTGTGCGTCATCGCGGCCGGGATCGCGGCGATAGTCACGCACCACAGCCCCAAGCCTGCCCTGTACGTGACGACCCTCCTGACAGGTGAGTTCAAGTCCGTGCCGAACGCCTGCGGCAGCGTGAGCACCTCCGTGCTCAACCAGTTCCTGCCCGGCGCTGGGCGGAATTCGACCAGCGAGCTGGCCAGCACCACCAACAGTCAGTGCAGCTTCACCGTAGACGCCAAGCCGAACTTCCTCGTGCTGGAGGCGCAGGCGCAGGCCTACGAGCCGTTCGCGGCGGCGACCGGGGACGGCAGCGCGACCGCGAATGCGCAGGACAACTTCGCGCTTGCGCAGCTGGGGCTGGCCCATCCGCCGAAGAAGTCGCCGCTGCCGCCGGCGCAGATCAGCAAGGAGACCGGGCTCGGCCAGCAGGCGTTCATGGCGATCCAGGACGAGCACGTGAGCGGCATCGTCACCGACGTCGTGACCATGGTCGTCCGGGAGCGGAACGTGGTCATCACGGTCAGCCTGTCCGGTCAGGAGTCTGGGCACGGATTCGGGCCCGTTCCGGTGTCGACCCTGGAGGCCGGAGCCAAGGCCGCGGCGAAGGACGTGCTGGCCAAGGTGCTCGCTCAGCCCACCGCCTGACCGGGCCCGAGCGGTACGGCCGATGCGGTCGCCGGAGGGGCCGCTGCGGTCGTCGCGGCCGTTGTAGCCGCAGGCGGTGCCGAGTACCCCTGATCGTCATTAGGCTGGGCAACCGTGCTGCTCGCATTTGACACTTCAACCTCCGCGGTGACCGTGGCCCTGCACGACGGCGCCACCGTCATCGCGGCGGAGTCTGCCGTCGACGCGCGGCGGCACGGCGAGCTGCTCGCAGTCTTCATCGACAAGGTGCTGCATAGCGCGGGGGCCGGCCGCTCTGACCTGACGGGCATCGCCGTCGGGACCGGGCCTGGCCCCTACACCGGGCTGCGCGCGGGCTTGGTGACCGCCAGGGTGCTCGGCAGCGCGCTCGGCATCCGGATCGACGGGATCTGCTCACTGGACGTGATCGCGGCGGACACGGCCAGCGCGGCGGACACGGCCAGCGCGGCGGACACGGCCAGCGGCGGCGGACACGGCCAGGGCGGCCGACGCCGACGACCGCCGGCGTGATCGCCGCGTCCGACTTCCTGGTCGCGACCGACGCCCGCCGCCGCGAGGTCTACTGGGCTCGCTACACGGCCGCTGGCGAGCGGGCCGACGGCCCGCATGTGAGTCGTCCCGCGGAGCTGCCGGCCGGCCTGCTCGTGGCCGGCGAAGGCGCCGTGCTCTACCCGGAGCTGGCAATGCACCCGACCGGGCCGCGCTTCCCGTCGGCCGCGCGCCTCGCCTGTCTCGCGGCGGCGCGACAGGCGGCTGGCGCGGCACCCGGCCCGGCCGAGCCGCTCTACCTGCGCCGGCCCGACGCACGCGAACCGGGCAAGCCCAAGCGGGTGACGCCGTGACCGAGGTCGTATTCCGCCCCATGACCACCGCGGACCTGGACGGGGTGCTGGTGCTGGAGCTGGCTCTGTTCGGGGAGGAGGCGTGGTCCCGGCAGATGCTGGTCGGCGAGCTTGGCCAGCAGCCTGCCAGCCGCTACTACCTGGTCGCCGAGTCCGACGGCGAGATCGTCGGCTACGCCGGGCTGCTGGCGGCCGGCGGTCAGGCCGACGTGCTGACGATCGCGGTTGCGGCGGCCCGCTGGGGCCAGGGCATCGGGTCGCAGCTGCTGGACCGGCTGCTCGCGGAGGCCAGGGCCCGCGGCGCCACGGAGGTGTTCCTGGAAGTCAGGGCCGACAATGCCCGCGCCCAGCGGCTCTATCGCTGGCGTGGCTTTGCCGAGATCGGCATCAGGCGCGGTTACTACCAGCCGTCCGGCACGGACGCGATCGTGATGCGGCTGGATCTGCGCGAGGCGGCCGGCAGCAGCGGAGGAGGCGAGGAGTCGTGACGGCGCCCCTGATACTCGGCATCGAGACCTCATGCGACGAGACCGGCGTGGGCCTGGTGCGCGGGCACGAGCTGCTCGCCGACGCGGTGGCGTCGAGCGTCGACGAGCACGCAAGATTCGGCGGTGTCGTGCCCGAGGTCGCCAGCCGGGCGCACCTGGAGGCCATGGTGCCGACGGTCGACCGGGCGCTGGCCAAGGCGGGCGTGCGCCTGGCTGACGTTGACGCGATCGCTGTTACAGCGGGGCCTGGCCTGGCCGGCGCGCTGCTGGTCGGCGTGTGCGCGGCCAAGGCGTACGCGATCGCCACCGGCAAGCCTGTCTACGGGGTCAATCATCTGGCCGCGCACGTGGCCGTCGACCAGCTAGAGCACGGGCCCCTGCCCGCGCCTGCGATCGCGCTGCTGGTGTCGGGCGGGCATTCCTCCCTGCTGCTCGTGCCTGATGTGGCCACCGAGGTGGTGCCGCTCGGCTCGACGATCGACGATGCCGCCGGGGAGGCCTTCGACAAGGTGGCGAGGGTGCTGGGGTTGCCCTTCCCAGGCGGGCCGCACATCGACAGGGCGGCTACTGCCGGGAACGGGGCCGCGATCGCATTCCCCCGTAGCAAGTACTCCGACGGCACAAGCGACTTCTCCTTTTCCGGCCTCAAGACCGCGGTCGCCCGGTGGGTCGAGGCCCGCGCGGCGGCCGGCGAGCCGGTACCGCTGGCGGACGTGGCTGCCTCGTTCTCCGAGGCCGTCGCGGACGTGCTGACTAAGAAGGCGATCGAGGCCTGCCAGGCGAACGGCGTGGAGCACCTGGTCATCGGCGGCGGCGTCGCGGCGAACTCTCGGCTGCGCGCGCTGGCGCTGGAACGGTGCGAGGCGGCGGGCCTGCACCTGCGGGTGCCACGGCCCGGCCTTTGCACGGACAATGGCGCCATGGTCGCGGCGCTCGGTGCCGAGCTGGTCGCCCGTGGCGTACCGCCGTCGGCGCTGGATTTCCCCGCCGACTCGTCTCTGCCGGTGACCAACATAACAGCGGCCTAGGCGCGCTTCTCCGGCCGCCGGCTGCTTGGGTTTGCGCGCGCCCGGGTACCGTGTTTGACGTGTTCGCCGGGGCGGGCTAATGTGCGGGATTGGCACTCGGTAAGGTAGAGTGCTAACCGACAGCGTTGGTCTGGCACCCGCGACGACAGGCCGACATGGTCGACTCTCTAATTCAGCTAGCCCTTTCCGGAGGGGGAGGTCAGATCGTGACGACCGCCACCAAGGTTGTTCTGAAGCCGCTCGAAGACCGGATCGTAGTGCGCCCGCTCGAAGCTGAGCAGACCACTGCGTCCGGCCTGGTGATTCCCGACACCGCCAAGGAGAAGCCCCAGGAGGGCGAAGTCCTGGCAGTTGGTCCCGGCCGTTTCGACGATGCCGGTGCCAAGCGCGTCCCGCTGGACGTGAAGGTCGGTGACGTCGTTCTGTACAGCAAGTACGGCGGCACCGAAGTGAAGTACCACGGCGAGGAGTACCTGGTGCTCTCCGCTCGTGACGTGCTCGCGATCATCGAGAAGTAACGATCGGATTTTTCGCGCGCGGGCCTGGCCCGCGCCGGGCAAGTACTTGCATGCCCGGCACCGCCCCGGCTCGGCTCGCGGCACCGGACGAAACTCCGGCGCTCCGCGGCCCGGTCCGGGGCGGTGGCGTGAAAGCCCTCACTTACCTATAGCCGCAGGACTGATCCTGCACACGAGACACTGGGGTACCAGATGGCCAAGAGCCTGGTTTTCGATGAGGACGCGCGGCGCGCCCTTGAGCGTGGCGTTAACCGCCTCGCGGACGCCGTGAAGGTGACGCTCGGCCCGAAGGGCCGCAACGTCGTGATCGACAAGAAGTGGGGCGCGCCCACTATCACCAATGACGGCGTGACCGTCGCGCGCGAGATCGAGCTTGAGGACCCGACCGAGAACCTTGGCGCGCAGCTGGCCAAGGAGGTCGCTACCAAGACCAACGACGTCGCCGGCGACGGCACCACGACCGCGACCGTGCTGGCTCAGGCGATGGTGGCCGAGGGCCTGCGCAGCGTGGCGGCTGGCGCCAACCCGATCGCGCTCAAGCGTGGCGTTGACGCGGCTTCGGCCGCGGTAGCCGAGGCGCTGATGAAGTCGGCGCGCGACGTCGAGGAGCGTAGCGAAGTCGCCAACGTGGCGACCATCTCCGCCCAGGACCCCAAGATCGGCGAGGTGATCGCCGAGGCCTTCGACAAGGTCGGCAAGGATGGCGTCATCACCGTCGAGGAAGCCCCGACGATGGGCATCGAGCTCGAGTTCACCGAGGGCATGCAGTTCGACAAGGGCTACATCTCGGCGTACTTCGTCACCGACCCCGAGCGTATGGAGGTGGTCCTTGAGGACGCCTACATCCTGCTGACGAGCGGCAAGATCTCCTCGATGGCGGACTTCCTTCCGCTGCTGGAGAAGATCGCGCAGACCAAGAAGCCGCTGCTAGTCATCGCCGAGGACGTGGATGGCGAGGCGCTCTCGACGCTGGTGGTCAACAAGATCCGTGGCCTGCTCAATGTGGCCGCTGTGAAGGCGCCAGGCTTCGGTGACCGGCGCAAGGCGATGCTCGAGGACATGGCGGTCCTATCCGGCGCGCAGGTCGTGAGCGAAGAGGTCGGCCTCAAGCTGGACCAGGTCGGCGTTGACGTGCTCGGCGAGGCCCGCCGCATCGTGGTCACCAAGGACAACACCACGATCATCGACGGTTCCGGCGAGCAGTCAGAGGTGCAGGACCGGATCCGGCAGCTGCGGACCGAGATCGAGAACACCGACTCGGACTGGGACCGCGAGAAGCTTCAGGAGCGCGTGGCGAAGCTTGCGGGCGGCGTCGCCGTGCTGCGGGCCGGCGCGGCGACCGAGGTCGAGCTGAAGGAAAAGAAGCACCGGCTCGAGGACGCGATCTCGGCGACGAGGGCGGCCATCGAGGAAGGCATCATCGCAGGCGGCGGCGCCGCGCTCGTGCACGTGGCTGCCGACCTTGGCGACCTCGGCAAGACCGGCGATGAGGCCACTGGCGTCCAGATCGTGCGGCGGGCGCTGTCCGCGCCGGCTCGCTGGATCGCGGAGAACGCCGGCGCCGAGGGCGGCGTCGTCATCGCCCGCATCGCCGAGCTGCCATTCGGCCACGGCTACAACGCCGCGACGGGTGAGTACGGCGACCTGATGGCACAGGGCGTCATCGACCCGGTCAAGGTGACCCGCTCGGCGGTCCAGAATGCCGCGTCGATCGCGGGCATGCTGCTGACCACCGAGGTCCTTGTCAGCGAGAAGCCCGAGCCCGAGACCGCGGGGGCCAACGGCAGCGGTCACGGTCACCAGCACTAAGTCTGGCCTGGCGGCTCGCGCCGCCAGCTGAGCCGAGCCCCGTCACCGCGCTTCAGGCGCCGGTGGCGGGGCTTAGCTTTGCCTTTTGCGGCCACGAAAAGGTCAGGGTCTCACGCGGCCGCACGCACCGGTCTGCGGTAGCGGTGAGAAGATCGGCTGGATGCAGCCTTCTGAGATTCAGCGCGCGCTGGCTGCGGCCACGTCGATCGCCTCAGCTCTTGGCCTGCCCGTCGATGACGCAATCGTTCTTCACAATTCGAACAAGCTCACTGTGCGCCTGCTGCCTTGTGACGTCGTTGCCCGTGTCGCGCCACTAGCGCATCAGATCGCACAGTTCGAGATCGAGCTTGCCCGGCGGCTCGCCGAAGCCCAGAGCCCGGTGGCTGCTCTGGACCCCCGAGCGGAGCCGCGCGTCTATGAGCGTGATGGCTTCGACGTCACGCTATGGACCTACTACAAGCCTGCGATATCCGGGGAGGTCTCACCAGCTGACTACGCGAATGCTCTTGAGCGATTGCATGCCGGGATGCGCCAGCTCGATCTCAGGACGCCGCACTTCACCGATCGAGTGGAAGAGGCTCAGCACCTTGTGGAGACCACTCACCTCACCCCCGACCTTGCCGACGCGGACCGGGAGCTTCTCATCACTACGCTACGGAGCCGAAGACAAGCCATCGTCGACCGTGGCGCCGCCGAGCAGTTGCTGCACGGCGAGCCGCACCCGGGCAACGTGCTCAGCACGAAGTCCGGGCTGTTGTTCATCGATTTCGAGACGTGCTGCCGTGGACCGGTCGAGTTCGACCTCGCCCATGTCCCCGAAGATGCGAGCGAGTGCTATGCCGACGCTGATCAAGACCTGCTGAGCCAATGCCGAGCCCTTGTTCTTGCCATGGTCGCCGCGTGGCGGTGGGATCCGGGCGACCAGTTCCCGGACAGGCAACGAGCAGGTCGCGCACTCCTCAGCGCTCTGCGACTAGGCCCGCCGTGGCCGCCGCTCGACGTCGTGATGCGCCGACTGGATCGTCCGTAACCCAATCCCACCACCAAGTGCCCGGCCAGCGGCGTGGCCTACTGCGCACATCATGACATGACCTTTCTTATGCCAGCTAGCTATCTGATAACTCATGACGACATTATTTCTCCATTAACCGAACCATTTAAATGACACTCGCAAATACCTAGAGTAGTTAGCACACTACGCATGGCTATTGCTTTACCTAAGTATCGGTCGGACACATCAATGTGACCTTTCCGTTGCCTAATTTGATGTTGCCTTTACTCCTCGCAGAGGGAATCACGGTTCTGTACAGACCGAAGCGTGATACCGCCACTGAGCAGGGGGACCGGGTGGAGTCGCAGCTAGATGGGGCTAGACACGGCAGCATGGGCACGCTGACCGAGCTGGCGGTGTGCGGTCAGCCCGCCGCAATCGAGACATTGCTGCAGCAGATCAGGCCAATGGTCGTCCGTTATTGCCGGGCTCGTCTCACTCGCATTTCCGGGCATTACCACGCGGCCGATGATGTCGCTCAGGAAGTATGCATCGCCGTCGTGTCGGCTCTGCCGCGCTATCAGGACATGGGCCGTCCGTTCGCGTCATTCGTCTTCGGGATCGCCGCGCACAAAGTGGCGGATGCCATGCGGTCCGCGGCTCGCCTGGCCATCCCGACCGAGGATCTCCCCGACGGCCCCGACGACAGGCCAGGACCGGAAGAGACGGCGGTCGCTTACCTCGAGGCAGAACGAGCCCGTGCCCTGCTGGCCAGGCTCCCCGTGAATCAGCGGGAGCTTCTCGTGCTCAGGGTCCTGTCCGGGCTGTCGGCCGAGGAAACCGGCCACGCCCTCGGCATGTCGGCAGGCGCGGTGCGCGTCGCTCAGCACCGAGCGCTCGCCAGGCTGCGCGCCATCGCGGTCAAGGAATCGGTCGAGGAATCAATCGCCTAGCTATTCGCGCCTCCCGGCGCTGCCCAGGCGATCCGCGCGCCACCCCCGTCCCGCGGATCGCGGCCTGCCAGGGCCACCGGGATCCCTGCTCCCCCGTGGTAGGGATCCCGGCCCTGGCAGGAGTCGGGATCACCATCTGCGCCCTGGCACTGCGACCGCCGGCCTGTCCCGGATGATCCGGCGCGGCCGGTCACTAGGATGAAGGCATCCCAGCTCCCCGGACCCGGAACGTGAGATGAGCGACGAGAAGTTCGGCCCGCCCGCCCTGACCTTCGACGACGTTCTGCTGCTACCGGCACATTCAGACATGATGCCGAGCGAAGCGGACACGACCGCGCGCCTGACACCGCGGCTCTCGCTGCGCATCCCGCTGCTGTCGGCGGCGATGGACACGGTGACCGAAGCCCGGATGGCCGTCGCCATGGCCCGGCAGGGCGGCGTCGGCGTCCTGCACCGGAACATGTCCGTGGAAGAGCAGGCCCAGCAGGTCGACATGGTCAAGCGGTCCGAGGCCGGCATGATCACCAACCCGGTGACGTGCGGCCCTGACGCTACCGTCGCCGATGTCGAGGAACTCTGCGCGCGGTACCGGATATCGGGCGTGCCGGTGACCGACGCGGACGGGATTCTGGTCGGTATCGTCACCAACCGCGACATCCGGTTCGAGTCCGACCACCGGCGCCGCGTCGCCGAGGTCATGACGTCCATGCCGCTGGTCACGGCCCCCGTTGGGGTGGCACGGCCGGAGGCGCTGCGGCTGCTCAGCACCAACAAGGTAGAGAAGCTGCCGCTCGTTGACGGCGCGGGCAGGCTCCGCGGTCTCATCACGGTCAAGGACTTCACCAAGAGCGAGCAGTTCCCGAACGCGACCAAGGACGCCGAGGGCCGGCTCGTCGTCGGCGCGGCCGTTGGCGTCGGCGAGGATGCCAAGCGCCGTGCGCAGGCTCTGATCGAGGCAGGCGTCGACTTCCTGATCGTGGACACCTCGCACGGGCACGCCCAGGCGGTCCTGGACATGGTCGCGCAGGTCAAGGCCAACTCCAGGGTCGAGGTCATCGGCGGCAACGTGGCGACCAAGGCGGGCGCACAGGCCCTCATCGACGCCGGCTCGGACGCGGTGAAGGTAGGGGTCGGGCCCGGCTCCATCTGCACCACCCGGGTCGTCGCCGGGGTCGGGGTACCGCAGGTCTCGGCCATCTACGAGGCGTGGCTGGCCTGCCGGGAGAAGGACGTGCCTGTCATCGGCGACGGCGGCGTGCAGTACTCCGGCGACATCGCCAAGGCGATCGCCGCAGGCGCGGATACGGTGATGCTCGGCAGCCTGCTGGCCGGCTGCGAGGAAGGCCCCGGCGAGCTGGTCTTTGTCTCCGGCAAGCAGTACAAGCTCTACCGCGGCATGGGCTCGCTTGGCGCCTTGCGCAATCCCGAGCGCGGCGGCTCGTTCTCCAAGGACCGTTACTTCCAGGACGACGTGCTGCGCGAGGACAAGCTGGTACCGCAGGGCGTGGAGGGCCAGGTGCCCTACCGCGGCCCGCTGTCGGCTGTCGCTGACCAGCTCGTCGGCGGCTTGCGCGCGGCGATGGGCTTTTGCGGCGCACGGACAATCGCCGAGCTTCAGCGGGCGCAGTTCACCCAGATCACCAGCGCGGGACTGGTCGAGAGCCATCCGCACGACATCCAGATGGTCGCCGAGGCGCCCAACTACGGCGGCCGGCGTAACTAGACCCGGCACGCTAATCCTGGCTGCCGGGCTCGTTCGCGCACGCAGGGGCGGGAGAGCAACGTGAGCGTGGTTGAGATCGGGCGGGGCAAGAGCGGCCGCCGAGCGTACGCGCTCGACGAGATCGGCATCGTGCCGTCACGCCGCACCCGGCATCCCGAGGAGGTCTCGATCGCCTGGCAGATCGACGCCTACCGATTCGAGATGCCGCTCGTCGTCGCCCCGATGGACAGCGTGGTGTCGCCGGCCACCGCGATCGCGATCGGCAAGCTTGGCGGTCTGGCCGCGCTGGATCTGGAGGGCCTGTGGACCAGGTTCGAAGATCCCGAGCCGCTGCTCGCCGAGGCGGCGGAGCTGGATGACGCGGCGGCGACCCGCCGACTCCAGGCGATCTACGCCGAGCCGATCAAGGAAGAGCTGATCGGCCAGCGCATCGAGGAAATCCGGGCGGCTGGCGTCACGACCGCGGTACGGCTCTCGCCGCAGCGGACGGTCCGCTACTACAAGGCAGTGATCGACGCCGGCGTCGACATCTTCGTGATCCGCGGAACGACGGTCTCTGCGGAGCACGTGTCCGGCACCGCCGAGCCGCTCAACCTCAAGCAGTTCATCTACGAACTGGACGTTCCGGTCATCGTCGGAGGCTGTGCGACGCATACCGCGGCGCTGCACCTGATGCGCACCGGCGCCGCAGGCGTGCTCGCGGGATTCGGCGGCGGCTCGGGACACACGACGGCAGCGGTGCTCGGCGTCGCCGTCCCGATGGCTACCGCGATCGCCGACGTCGCCGCCGCGCGACGTGACTACCTGGACGAATCGGGCGGCCGGTACGTGCACGTCATCGCCGATGGCGGCATGACCCGCAGCGGCGATATCGCCAAGGCGCTGGCACTCGGTGCCGACGCGGTCATGGTCGCGTCGCCGCTGGCGCGAGCTAGCCAGGCTCCTGGCCACGGCTACCACTGGGGCAGCGAGGCACACCACCCCGACCTGCCGCGCGGTGCCCGCCTCAAGGTGGGCACCGTCGGAACGCTCGAGCAGATCCTGCACGGGCCGTCGACCGTCGCTGACGGCTCCATGAACCTGATGGGCGCCTTGCGCCGGACCATGGCGACCTCCGGCTACTCCGACCTCAAGGAATTCCAGCGAGTAGAGGTCGTGGTGACCCCCAGTGCGTCGCCGCGCTGACATCCGGGTCTGGCCTGGCGCCCGCGCGGGCGGCCAGCAGGCCGGGAACAGCCACGGGGCGAACGGCGATCCGGCCCGCGCCACTACGCGGCTAGGTCCCGCCGAGCGCGCGGCGGCCCTGGAGGCGCTGGCCAGCACCGAGCTCCAGGTGCTGGTGGTTGGCGGCGGCGTAGTAGGCGCCGGGATCGCGCTCGACGCGGTCACCCGAGGCCTGACCGTCGGCCTGGTCGAGGCCAGGGACTTCGGCTCGGGGACCTCGTCCCGGTCGAGCAAGCTCATCCACGGCGGGCTGCGCTACCTTGAGCAGCTCAACGTCGGGCTGGTCCGGGAGGCGCTCAGCGAGCGGTCGCTGCTGCTCCAGCGGCTCGCTCCGCATCTGGTGCAGCCCGTCTCGTTCCTGTTCCCGTTCACCCACCACTGGGAGCGCGCCTACGTCGGCGCGGGCGTGACCGCCTACGACACGCTTGGCTTCTCGATGGGCCAGACGCGCGGCCTGCCCGGGCACCGGCAGCTCACCCGGCGGGGCGCGCTCCGGCTCGCGCCCGCGCTGAAGCGGTCAGCGCTGACCGGTGCGCTGGTCTACTGGGACGCCCAGGTGGATGACGCCCGCTACGTCATAACGCTGGTGCGGACGGCGGCCGGCTACGGAGCGCATGCCGCATCGCGGACCCAGGTCACCGGCTTCCTGCGGGAGGGGGAGCGCGTCACCGGCGTTCGTGCCACCGACCTGGAGACCGGGAACGAGGTGGAAATAAGGGCGCAGCAGGTAGTAAACGCGACGGGCGTCTGGACTGACGAGATCCAGGAGATGGTCGGCGGCCGCGGAACCATCAACGTCCGGGCATCCAAGGGCGTCCATCTCGTCGTCCCGCGCGATCGGATCCACTCCACCACCGGCATAATCCTGCGGACGCCCGTCAGCGTGCTGTTTGTCATTCCGTGGGGGCGGCACTGGATCATCGGGACGACCGATACCGACTGGTCGCTGGACAAGGCGCACCCGGCCGCTAGCCGGGTCGACATCGACTACGTGCTCGGCCAGCTGAACAAGATCCTCGCGGTGCCGCTGACCAGGGACGACGTGGAAGGCGTGTACGCGGGGCTGCGACCGCTGCTGGCCGGTGAGTCGGAATCGACGTCCAAGCTGTCTCGCGAGCACACTGTCGTGCACCCCGTCCCCGGTCTGGTCATGATCGCGGGCGGCAAGTACACCACCTACCGGGTCATGGCGCGCGACGCGGTAGACGCGGTCGCGCATGGCCTGGACGGCAAGGTCGCTGAGTCTTGCACCGACAGCGTGCCGCTGGCAGGTGCCGACGGGTTCATCGCCCTCTGGAACGCCCGGCATGCGCTCGCTCGCTCCTCGGGATTGCACGTAGCGCGGATCGAGAACCTGCTGCACCGGTACGGCTCGATGATCAGCGAGGTGCTCGAGCTCATCGCGGCCGACCCGGGCCTGCGCAAGCCGCTGGCCGGGGCCGACGACTACCTGCGCGCCGAGATCGTCTACGCGGCGTCCCACGAGGGCGCCCGGCATCTGGACGACGTGCTCGCCCGCCGCACCCATGCGTCGATCGAGACCTGGGACCGCGGACTGTCGGCGGCCGAAGAAGCGGCCACGCTTATGGCCGGGCCGATGAAGTGGAAGTCGCGCCAGGTGGTCAGGGAACTGGAGAACTACCGCGTCCGGGTGGCGGCCGAGCGGGCATCGCAGGAAGCCGACACCGACCAGGATGCGGACGCCATCCGGCTCGGTGCGCCCGACATCGTGCCGGTCATGCACAGCGACACGGTTACTGCCTGACCCCTACTGCCAGTAACTGAGATCCGGCCGCGGATGTCGTAGGCGGAATCGTCCTTTTGGCCGATCGGCCAGGCGCGCCAGGCTCCGTAACGTACCCCCCGAAGCCACTGAGGGGAGCACGTGATGGCACGCCAGCCACTTCAGCTGACCAGCGCGCGGGGACCCCTGCCCCGGGGATCACTGCCCCGGGGATCACTGCCCTGGCAGCATCAGCAGCGCATGCCGGTGGTGCTCATGTACCACTCGGTGGCGCCGCACGCCGACGATCCGTACCAGGTGACCGTCAGCCCTTACCGCTTCGAGCAGCAGATGCGCTGGCTAGACCGGCGCGGCCTGCGCGGCGTGTCGATGTCGGAGTTGCTCGCAGCCCGGCGCCGCCGCTGCGATGAGGGACTTGTCGGCCTTACGTTCGATGATGGATACGCCGACTTCCTCCGTTATGCGGTACCCGCCTTGCAGCGGCACGGCTTCGGCGCGACTGCGTTCGTGATCGCAGGACGGCTAGGCGGGGTCAACGTCTGGGACTCCCTTGGGCCGCGCAAGCCGCTGATGACCGCGCGGCAGGTGCGGGAGGCGGTGGCAGCGGGCGTGGAGATCGGCTCGCACGGACTGCGGCATGTCAGCCTCCATGCGACGACCGGCCAGGCGCTCGCCCGCGAGCAGCGGCTGAGCAGGCAGATACTCCAGGACGTTACGGGTTTGGCAGTTAGCGGCTTTTGTTACCCTTACGGCCACGTGACCGGCCGCATCGCCGAAGGCGTGCAACAGGCAGGCTACGACTACGCCTGTGCCATCTGGCCGAGCGAGCTCACGGGGCCGTACGCCATGCCCCGTATCTACGTTGGCGGCGCGGATGGCGGCGCCAGGCTTCGGGCCAAATGGCTGCGGCACCGGCTGACCAGCGCCTACGCGGGTAGCGGCCAGATGGATGAGCCAGAACTACGTCGCTCTGCGTAAGCAGATTACGACGTCTAGCGGAGCGCCAGCTACGGCTTGTAACGCAGGCTGGAAGTCGAGCATCGCGCGCGGCGAGTCCCGAGGGGGATAAGAGATACATGGCTGAGCATCAGCTATCGCTCGCGGTCAACGGCCGCGAGCAGCAGTTGCGCCGCCACCTCGTCGCCTTCGATCTGACGGACCAGGCCGACGGGAACGGGCACCTCAACACCAATGGCGGCGGGCACGCTGGCCAGGTCAGCGTGGCGATCGTCGGCCTCGGGTACGTCGGGCTGCCGAGCGCTGTCACGCTGGCCCCGCGCTGCCGGGAGGTCATCGGCATCGACGTCAGCCGGGAGCGGCTTCAGGTTGTCGCGGCCGGCAAGGCGGATGTGCCTGACAGCGACCGCCTGCGGCTGACGACGGCGCTGGCTGACGGCAAGCTCCGCCTGACTGCCGACCCGGCGGACATGTCAGCGGCCGACGCCGTGATCATCTGCGTTCCCACCCCGGTCGACGCCGCTTACACGCCGGAGCTCTCGGCGCTGCACAGTGCGTGCGCCGACGTGGTCGCTAACGCTAGGGCTGGCCAGACGATCATCCTGACCTCGACTACCTATGTCGGGACCACAGTCGAGCTATTGGCTGAGCCGCTCCGGCGGCGCGGGCTCGAGCCGGGCACTGACATCTTCGTGGCTTTCAGCCCGGAACGCATCGATCCCGGCAATCCGGATCATCTGCACGAGGAAACGCCGCGCGTGGTCGGCGGCGTGACCGGCGAGTGTGCGAAGAGGGCAGCCCGGATCATCGGCCTGCTGACCAACGCGGTGTATCTGGTCAGCTCGGCCGAGACCGCCGAGGCCACCAAGCTCTACGAGAACATCTTCCGCGCTGTGAGCCTGGCGCTGGCGAACGAGTTCGCCGACGCGTGCGGCGCGCTGCACCTGGACCCCATCGAGGTAACGCTCGCGGCAGCGACCAAGCCGTACGGGTTCCTCGCCACGTTTCCTGGTCCCGGCGTCGGCGGGCACTGCATCCCCTGCGATCCGCATTACCTGCTCTGGCAGCTCGGGATACAGGGCCGCAGCGCTCCGCTGATCGAGCAGGCGATGCGCTCGATCCGTCAGCGCCCCGAGCGCGTCGTCGAGCGGGCCCGCGAGGTGCTCGCCGCCAGGGGCCGCCAGCTATCAGGTGCGCGAGTGATCGTCATCGGCGCCAGCTATAAGCCGGGCGTGCGCGACCTGCGCGAGTCGTCGGCCGTACCCATCCTGGCGAGCCTGCTGCGCAAGGGGGCGGACGTGCACTACTTCGATCCGCTTGTGCCCACGCTGACCGTGCCAGGAGGCCACGCGCTGAGCAGCGACACCGATCCCGGCAGCGACTGGGATCTCGTCATCGTGCACACCGTGCATCCAGAGGTCGACTACTCGTGGGCGCTCGGGTGCGAGGTGCTCGACGCCACCTACCGGTTCGACGAGGCATCGCGGCGGACCTTGGTGTGAGGCGGCTTTTGATGACGCCAGCCGTCGCCGGCACGGGCGTCGGGAGTACTGACGTCGCAAACACCGGCGTCGCAAACACGGGCGTCGCAAACACGGGCGTCGCAAACACGGGCGTCGCAAACACGGGCGTCGCAAACACGGGCGTCGCAAACACGGGCGTCGCAAACACGGGCGTCGCGACCCGGCCGGCCGCGGCGCCAGGACCCACCGACGTGAGCACGCCCGCGGTGGTGCTCAAGTTCGACCCGAACGTGATGCACCACGGCGGCCTCGGTGCGATACGCAGCCTCGGCAGGCTGGGCGTCCCGGTGTACGCGGTGCAGGAATCCGCCTGGGCTCCGGCCGCGCACTCGCGTTACCTGCGCACCAAGGTGCTGTGGCGGCCCGCGGAGCTGTCGCCCGAGCGGGTGCAGTCTGGCCTGCTGCGGCTCGCTGAGCTGATAGGCAGGCCGTCGGTGCTGATCCCGACTGACGACGCAGGCGCCATCTTTCTCGCCGAGCACGGCGACGGCCTGCGGGGCCAGTTCCTGTTCCCCGAACCGCCGGCGGCCTTGCCCCGCCAGCTCGCGGGCAAGCACTCCATGCACCTGCTGTGCGCCGAGCATGATTTCCCGAGTCCGCATTCGTCCCTGCCGTCCTCCCGCGCCGACGCCGAGCGGGCAGCAGCCGATTACGGATACCCGGTCGTGGGCAAGCTGTCGAGGCCGTGGCAGTCGCACTCGAAGCAGCGCAGTACCCAGATCATCCGTGACCGGGCCGGCCTCGACGCCGCATGGCAGGCGAGCCAGGCGAGCCAGAACGGCCTGCTGCTCCAGGAGTACATCCAGGCCGCACCTGGTCAGGACTGGTTCTTCCACGGCTACGCGAGCGCGGCGGACGTCTGCTGGCCCGCCTGCACGGGCGTCAAGGACCGGTCCTACCCGGCGCACGCGGGCCTGACGAGCTTCGGCCGCTGCGTCCCGAACGCTGCGCTGCGCGACAGCGTGACCGGTCTGCTGCGCAGGCTGGGCTACCGCGGGATCGCCGACCTTGACCTCCGCCTCGACGAGCGGGACGGGCAGTACAAGCTGCTCGACTTCAATCCGCGGCTCGGTGCCCAGTTCCGCCTCTTCACCGAGCCTGGCGGCCTGGACGTCGTGCGGGCCGCCTATCTGGACCTGACCGGGCAGCCGGTGACAGGCGCCGAGCCGGCAAGCGGGCGCAGCTTCATGGTCGAAAGCTACGACCCGCTGACCGCGATCAGCTACTGGCGCCGGGGCGAGATCGGGCTGCGGTCGTGGCTCTCGGCCACTCGCGGTGTGGACGAGACGGCCTGGTTCGCGGGCGACGACCTTCGCCCGTTCGGGCTCATGTGCGCGCGCATGGGCTGGCGAGCGCTGACCGGGCCGCTCCTGCGCGGCGGCCGGGCGCGGGCGCGATCCGGCGTGGCAGATCCGGACCGAGCCGCCGGGCCCCGGCTGCGCCGTGGCCGGAGTAAGGCTGGCCACTCGTAGCTGCATGTCAGCCGACCAGCACGCTGTTGATCAGCACTCAGGCGACCAGCACTCAGGCGACCAGTACTCAGGCGACCATTACAAGGGGGATAGACAGTGACCGACGCCGTCGAAGTGGCCATCGTGGGCGCTGGACCGTACGGGCTGTCGCTGGCCGCGCACTTGCGGTCAGCTGGGGTGAGCTTCCGCCAGTTCGGGCATCCGATGCACCTGTGGCGGGCGCAGATGCCGCGCGGCATGTTCCTGAAGTCGCAGGGGTTCGCCTCGAACCTGTCCGATCCCGACGGCACGCATACGCTCGGCGCATTCTGCCGCGCCACCGGCCGCGCCTATGCCGACTACGGGCTGCCCGTACCGCTGGATACGTTCGTCGCCTACGGCGACTGGTTCGCTGGCCAGCGGGCAGGCGGCGCGGAGCAGACGCTCGTCACCGGCCTGACCAGCCGGTACGGCGAGTTCACTCTCAGCCTGGATGACGGCAGCACGGCGCGCGCCCGCCAGGTTGTGCTGGCCACGGGGGTGGAGCATTTTGCGCACACCCCGGCTAGCTTGTCCGGGCTAGAGTCCGTCAGCCACAGCTCGACGATCACCGAGCCCGCAGTCTTCAGCGGGAAGCACGTCGCGGTAATCGGCCGCGGCCAGTCGGCGCTTGAGTCCGCCGCCCTGTTGCGGGAGAACGGCGCGGAAGTCGAGATCATCACCCGGTCGCCGGTGGTCGCCTGGAACGGGCCGCCACTTCCGCCGAAGAGGCCATTGCGCCAGCTGCTTCGTGAGCCAGAGGCCGGCCTTGGGTCGGGCTGGAGCACCTGGTTCTACTCCAATCAGCCGGGCCTATTCCGCCACCTGCCCGAGCGGACCAGGATCTACCGCGCCCGCACCGCCCTCGGCCCGGCCGGGGCAAGCTGGCTGCGCAGCCGGGTAGAAGGCCAGATCCCGATCCGTACGAGCCAGGCAGTCGAGCGGGCGCGGGGAAGCGCCGATGGTGTCCGCCTGAGCCTCCTGTCGCGCGCCGGCGAGCGGTCCGAGGTTGCGGCTGACTACGTCATCGCCGCTACCGGCTACCGGCCGGACCTGCGCCGCCTGGACTTCATCGACGACTCAGTGCGCGCTGGCATGCGCACCATCGCCGGCACCGCCGCGGTGGACGGCAGCTACCAGACGTCGGTCCCCGGCCTGTACCTGATCGGGCCGGCGGTGGCGCCCGTATTCGGGCCGGTCATGCGCTTCGTTTACGGGAGCGCACATGCGGCGCACACGGTGGCGCGCCGGCTCGCGGCCACGGCCGGGCCGTCGGCCCGAACCCGCGGACGGTCGCTGGCCGGGGTGGCGGGCCGGTGACGTTCACCCAGTTCGCGCCTACCCGCGCCCGCGCGCAGCCGGGCGGCGTCGCTGGCAGGCCGGGCCAGGCAGGCGGGCCAGGATGCCGACGCCGCCATCGTGTCCGCAGCACGGCAGCGTGGCTGCTGGCCGGGAGCGACGCGATCGCGATCGTCCTCTCGGCCGTCTTCGCCGGGCCGGGGCTCGCGCGCGGCACTTGTTACGGACTGCTCGTCCTGGCGGGCATAGCTGTCGCCGGGCTCTACCAGCCCCGGATCGGCGCCCGCCTCAGCGCCCAGGCCGGCCGGCTGGCGATCGCTGCGACGATCCCGGCGCTCGGGTTGCTGGCATGGACGAACAAGGACGTCACGATGCGCCTGGCCGCTTGCACGGCCGCGCTGCTGATTGTGCTGCGGATGGCCACGGCCGCGATTGTGCGGTCGGCCCATCGCCGTGGCCTGCTGCTACGGCAGACCCTCATCGTCGGCGCCGGCGATCCGGGCCGTCAGGTGTACAGGCTGCTCCAGGAGCATCCCGAGCTCGGCCTGCGCGCCTGCGGCGCCCTGGATAACCAGTCAGCCGATGCCGAGCTGCCTGTGCTCGGCCGCCTGGATGCCGTGGCCACGGTGGCAGCCAGGTTCGACATCGCCTGCGTGCTGGTGTGCGCGCCGGCCGTGAGCGACGCCGAGCTGGCCGCGGTCTTGCGCGGGTGCCGCGCGGCGGGCGCCCGGGTGAGCGTACTGCCGCGTCCGGCTGAGCCGGGCCTGGGAGTGCCGCGGGCATGCCTGGACGAGATCTGGGGGATGGCATTCGTGCCACTACGGCCCGGCCCGGGTACCCACGGCCGCGAGATTGCCACGCGTCTGCTGGACCTCACGGTCGGTTGCATGCTGCTCGCCGCCGCCGCGCCTCTGGTGCTGGTGCTTGCCGTCGCTGTCCGGCTGGATCTGCGCCTGCCCCCGATGTTCCGTCAGGTCAGGGTCGTCGGCCGCGGCAAGCTGGCCACGATAACGAAACTACGCACGTTGCGCCCGGCCGGCGACCCGGATACGACCTGGGAAGTGGCGACCGGGCAGTGCACAGCGCTCGGCGGGCTGCTGCGCCGCACGCACGCCGACGAGCTGCCGCAGCTCACCAGCGTAGTCCGCGGTGACATGTCGCTAGTGGGCCCGCGGCCGGAGCGCCCGTATTTCGCCGCACTGCTGCGTGACCACGTCATCGGGTACGCCGACCGCGAACGCGTGCGCGCCGGGCTGACCGGCTGGGCTCAGGTGCACGGCCTGACCGGCGATACCTCGATCGAGGATCGCGCCAGGTTCGACAACTTCTACATCGAGTACTGGTCCGTCTGGCTTGACCTGCTCGTCCTGGCCCGGACCGGCCTGGCGGCGGTGTCAGCGGCACTGACTAGGGGAGGCACGCGATGAAGGTCCTGCACGTGATCACTGGCCTCGGAGTCGGCGGAGCCGAACTCCAGCTGCGTGCTGTGCTGCGGCAGACCAGGCACGACGCGGACGTCATCACGCTGTACAACGCTGGTCCGGTCGCCGACATGATCCGCGCCGATGGCACGGCCGTGCGCACGCTGGACATGCGCAGCAACACCCAGCTATCCACCTTGCTCCGGCTGCGACGGATCATCCGGGCCGGCCGCTACGACGTGGTGCACACCCACCTGTTCCGGTCGCAGATCTACGGCCGTCCGGCCGCCTGGCTGGCGGGCACGCCGGTCGTGGTCAGCACCGAGCATTCCATCGGCGAGACGCACCTCGAGCGCAGGCCGATGACCAGGCCGGTCCAGGTGCTCTACCTCGCGACGGAGCTCTTTTCCGACATGACGATTGCGGTGTCGGCCGCGGTGCGTGACCGGATGGCAAGGTGGGGCGTGCGGGAGCGCAAGCTGACGGTGATCCCCAACGGCGTCGACCTCGACCGGGTGGCGTTCGATGCTGCCGGCCGCGACCGCGTCCGCGCCGAGCTCGGCCTCGAACCCGGGGACTACGTCGTGCTGCTGCTGGGTCGCCTCGACCAGAACAAGCGCTTCGACCAGGCCATCGAGGCGGCCGCGCCGAGCCTGTCACCGACGGTCAAGGTCGTGGTCGCTGGCGGTGGCGCTGAGCGGGAAAACCTCGCTGAGACGGCACGGCGCTGCGGTGTCGCAGACTACGTGATCTTCGCCGGCGAGCGGCATGATGTCGCGGCGGTCCTGTCGGCAGCCGACCTGCTGGTCGCGTCGTCGCGGCAGGAGACGTTCGGGTTGTCCGTGCTCGAGGCGCTGGCCAATGGCGTACGGGTGCTCTACACCACGTGCCCGGCGCTGGATGGCATCGACGTCGATCTGGCCCGCCAGGTGCCGATCGAGGACATGGGCAAGGCGATCGGCGCCGCTGTGGCGGACGGCCCGACCGCGCATGTGCCAGAGCCCGCGGTTGCCAGGGCGTTTGGCATCGCCGCCGTCACTGGCCGCATCGACGACCTGTATGAGCGCTTGGCTAGCCGGATCTCCTGGCGTACGGCTATCGGTCGGCAACGGCGTCGTGCCCGCCGCGCGGCCGGGGCACGGACTGTGCGCTCGCCGCGGCCCGCCGAGTCGGCTGTTCAGCCAGTGCCGCTGCAACGCGCCGGATTGCCTGGCGCGCTGGCGGCGTCGGCGACATCGGCTGGGGCGCCAACGGCAGCCGCTCCCACCGCAGCCGCTTCCACCACGGGCGCTCCTACCACGGGCGCTCCTACCACGGGCGCTCCTGCCACGGGCGCTGCAACCACGGGCGCTGCAACCACGGGCGCTCCTACCACCGGGAGAACATCATGAGGTGCTTCGTTACCGGCGCAGCAGGCTTCATTGGCTCCCACCTCGTCGAGGACCTGCTCGCGGCCGGGCACTCGGTCGCCGGCCTGGATGACTTCAGCACCGGCCGGGAGCAGAACCTGGCCGCAGTGGCGGACCACCCGGCCCTCCAACTGAAGCGCGGATCGATCCTCGACAAGGAGCTGGTTGACCAGCTAACCACCGGGGCCGACTGCGTCTTCCATTTCGCTGCCGCGGTCGGGGCATTCGTCATCCGGGACAAGACGCTGGAGAGCCTGCAGACCAACATTCATGGCACCGAGAACGTCGTGGCTGCCGCGAGCCGCCACGGCGCGCGGCTGCTCGTGGCCTCCACCAGCGAGATCTATGGCAAGAACATGACGGTCGGGCTGCGCGAGGACGACGACAGGATCATCGGGTCCCCGCTCCGGTCGCGCTGGAGCTACGCCGAGGCCAAGGCTATCGACGAGAGCCTGGTCGACGCCTACGTGCGCGAGCGCGGCCTGCGCGCTGTGATCGTGCGGCTCTTTAACACTGTCGGGCCGCGCCAGACCGGTCGCTACGGCATGGTCATCCCCCGGTTTGTGCGCCAGGCGCTGACCGGTGAGGCGCTGACGGTCTTCGGCACCGGCGATCAGATCAGGTGCTTCTGTCACGTGTCTGACGTGATACCAGCCCTGGTCCGCCTCGTCCGCTGCGATCGCGCAGGCGGGCTGGCGGTGAACCTGGGCAGTTCCGAGCAGGTCTCGATCAGTGAGCTGGCGAGGCGGGTCATCGGGGCGACCGGCTCCGACAGCACCATCGAGCGGTCGTCCTACCTGGCGGCGTACGGCTCTGGCTACGAGGACATGCAACGGCGCGTGCCCAACTGCGACCTGGCCCGGGAGCTCGTCGGCTTCGCCGCCACCAGGTCGCTGGACGAGATCATCCGCGCCGTCATCGCCGACCAGCAACTGGCCCTGGCCGACGCAACAGCGGCTTAGCCGGCGGCAGCCATGCTCAGCAGTGGGCAGGGGCAGGGCAGCGCGCGCGACGGACCCGGCTGGCGGTCGCGGCCAGGTCAGCTTGCCCGCCGCGCGGTCTGGCCGGCAGTGGCCGTGCTCGCGGCCGTCGTGGTGACGTTGACCCTTGCCGCGCATATCGGGCAAGCGGCCCGGCACACGCTGGTAGTGGCGTCTATCCCGTACTGGAACATCCAGCACGACACCGCGGCGGTGCTGGCCAACCGCGCCGACGTGAATGAGGTATCGCCATGGATCTACGGCCTCGCCCCGAGCGGGGCGATAGAGCCGCAGTACCCGCCTGGCGAGGCCAGCGCCATTGCAACGGACATGGCCAGTCTGGGTGCCGCGCACCTGCGGATGGTGCCGAGCATCGCCAACGTCACCGGCGGCGCATGGGATTACCCGGCAATATCGCGAATCCTGCACAACCCGGCTGTGATGCGCCAGCACATCAACGCGATCGTGGCGCTCGTGCAGCAGCACAACTATGCCGGTATCGACATCGACTACGAGGAACTGCACGCTGGCGACCAGCAGGCCTTCACCCGGCTGGTCACCGACCTGGCCGGCGCGCTGCATGCGCACGGCAAGATCCTCTCCGTCGCGGTCTTTCCGCAGACGGCCACGCCGGGAAGCGGCCAGCCCAATGCGGCACAGAACTACGCCGCTCTCGGCAAGGCCGCCGACCAGGTCCGGATCATGGGCTACAACTACCACTGGGCGAACTCCGCACCCGGCGCCACGGCCCCGATCGGCTGGATCAGGTCGCTGCTGCGGTACGCCACCAGCCAGATGCCTGCCAGCAAGATAGTGCTGGGCATCCCGCTGTTTGGCTACGACTGGCCGGATGGGAAGGCGTCGGCGGCGACCATCAGCTGGCTCCAGGCCTTGCGGCTGTCCCGGCAGTACCATGCCGCGGCGACCTACAGCAAGGCGAGCCAGGCACCGTACTTCTCGTATGTCGGCGGTGGCCGCTCGCACACGGTCTGGTTCGAGAACGCGGCAAGCTCTCGCGCCAAATTCGCGGCCGTCAAGGGCAGCGGCCTGGCCGGGGTCTATCTGTGGATGTACGGGTACGAGGACCCCGCCACGTGGTCGGCGCTGCGCGCCGTCCTGCCGACTTCGGGGTCGGGCGCCAGCAGCACCTCAACGGCGGTGCCGTAATGCCGGCATTGCCGTGGTGGTTCCTGGCGCTGTTCGTCCTCGGCGTCAACTTTGCCCTGTGGGGGACTATCGGCGTCATCCGGCTGGCCGAAAACCACAGGGCGCGGCGGTCGCGTCGGCGCACGGCCTGGCTCCGCCGCCCGGTTCCCAAGCTGGCCGCCGTGGCGACCGGGCCTGGCGGGCGGAGCGGGCGCCCGATCCTGCGGAAGATCTCGCTCAGCGTCAGCGATGTGGCCGTCCTAATGCCCGCCCATAACGAGTCCGCCGTGCTCCAGGCGAGCCTGGACGCCATCATGGCGCTGGTACCGGCCGGGAACGTTCACGTCGTGTCCGACGGGTCCACCGACGACACCCCGGACATCGCCAGGCGGGCAGGGGTGCACGTGCACGAGACGGAGCGCAACGTCGGCAAGGCAGGTGCCTTGCACGAGGCCATCGAGCGCTTCAAGCTGATCGACCGCTACGTCGTGGTGCTACTGCTGGACGCCGACACCCGGGTCCAGCCGGACTACTTTGCCCACGCGCTGCCGTTGTTCGATGCGCCCGACGTCGTCGCCGTGGCCGGCTGTGTCCAGACCGCTCGCGACCGGCGGCTGGACTTCATCGGCAATATCCTGGTCGGCCACCGTGAGCGGATCTACGCCATCGGCCAGCGAGTGCTCAAATTCGGCCAGACCTACCGGCGGATCAACGCCACGCACATCGTGCCGGGCTTCGCCAGCATGTATCGCACGGAAGTGCTGCCGCATATCGACCTGAACCCGCCAGGTCTGGTCATCGAGGATTTCAACATGACCTTCGAGGTCTACCAGAAGGGGCTGGGCAAGGTCGCCTTCACACTGGGCGCGGTGGCCGTGACTCAGGATCCGGACCGGCTCCACGATTACGTCAAGCAGACCAGGCGGTGGGCCATCGGGCTATGGCAGACCGTGAAGCGGCATCCGCCCAAGGCCAACTTGTTCAGCGTGATGGTGGCGGTGCTGCTGTTCGAGCTCCTCACCTCCAGCGCGATCTTCGTCCTGCTGCCGCTCATCCTGGCGGTCCTCGTCGTGCCCGATCTCGTGCCCGCCGCGTTGAACTGGGTACCTTTCGCGGACGTGTACGCGGTCGTCGCCGCGCATATGAAGCTGTCCGCAGTCCTGTTCGGGGTCCTCATCCCCGACTACGCCATGACCTGCCTGGTTGCCGTCCTAGACCGCAGGGCACGGCTCCTGTTCTTCGGCTTGTTCTTCCCGGTCGTACGAGTGATCGACGCCGCGATTGCCTTGTCCGCCGTGCCCGCGGGCTGGCTGACGCGGTCAAACGGGACCTGGAAGAGCCCGACGAGGCGGCCCATGGACGAAGCCCCGGCGGCCGAGGCATTGATCCCGTCGGTGCCGTCCGACCCCGGCGGCGCCCAGGTCGCTGGCCCCGCGGATGACGCGATAACCAAGGCGGAATCAGCCATTTCGGCCACTTACCTGAGGGAACGCGGTCATGCATCTGGATGAGCAGGCCCGGACGCTCGCGCGGCAGGCTGGTGGCATGAACCCGATCCGGCTGCTACTCGCCGACGATCACCTCATGATCACCGAGGCGCTGGCGTCCCGGCTGTCAGCCGTGCCGGATATCTGGGTCGCGGGACGCTGTGCGGCGACAGACCCCAACCTGTTCGCCATCATCAAGGGCGTCCGGCCGGACGTGATCGCGATGGAGGGCGAGCCGTTCGGCGGCGGGATTGCCGACGTGATCGAGCGCATGATCGCGCTCAGCCCCAAGGTCCGCGTCGTCATCCTCAGCGCCGACCGGAACGTCGCGCATGCCGTCGCCGCGGCGCGGGCCGGGGCCGCAGCGTGGGTGGCTAAGGAGCAGGACGCCGCCGAGTTCGAGTCGGTGGTCCGCGGCGTGACCCGGGGCTACTCCTGGTACCCGCCAGAGATGCTTGGCGAGATCCTGCGCACCCTGCGCGCCGACGCCGACCGCGATGGCGGCGACCTGGATGTCCTCAGCTCCCGTGAGCTTGAGGTGCTGCGCGCCATGATGACGGGCCGGCGCGGCCGCCAGATCGCCGGCGACCTGCATATATCGGCAGACACGGTGCGCACGCACACGCAGAACATCTACGCCAAGCTCGACGTGCACAGCCGCCTGGAGGCGGTCAGCGTGGCCCGCTCGGCTGGCCTGGAGCCGCTGACCGGGAATGGCGCCTCGTGACACGTGTCATCACTGTCATCACGCGGCTCGAAGGCGGGGCTGGCGCGATGGCGCTGCAGGGCGTGCTCGGACTTGACCGCGACGCATTCGAGCCGCTCATCATCACCGGGAGCGGCGGCAGGCTTGTCGAGCAGGCTACTGCGCACGGAGTCGAGGTGATCGCGAATCCGGTGCTCAGACCGTCGCTCGACCCGGTCAGCGATCTGCGGGCCGTGCGGTGGCTTCGCTCCGTGCTGGCCGATCGCCGGCCGGATGTCGTGCACACGCACTGCGCGAAGGCCGGGACCATCGGCCGGCTCGCCGCGCGGCACGCAGGCGTGCGCAGGATCGTGCACACCTACCACGGCTTGCCGTTCCACGAGTTCCAGTCGGCCGCCAGGAGACGCGTGTATATCGAGGTCGAGCGGCGGCTCGGACGTTTCACTGACGTCGGGCTATGCGTCGGCACAGGCGTCGCCGTCGAGGCGATCCGCCGCGGGCTCATCGCGCCAGAGCGGGTGCGGACGATCGGGGTCACCGTCGACGGTGCCGTCAATGGTGCCGACGGTGGTGCACAGCCGGGAAGTGCCCGACGCCCTGCGGACGTGGCGGCGGCCCGGCGGCGGCTGGGCGTTGTGGACGGCGAGGTGATCGTAGGAGCTGTCGGCCGGCTGACGTATCAGAAAGCGCCAGCCGACTTCGTCGCCGCGATCAAGGCGCTGAACAGGAGCGACGTCATTGGCGTCTGGGTTGGCGGCGGCGAGCTTGCCGACGAGACCGCGCGGCTGGCCAAGGCGGCCGGCCAGCGAATCCTGTTCCTCGGCGACCGGCCAGACGTCTGGGAGCTGCTGCCGGCTTTCGACGTTTTTGCGCTGCCGAGCCGTTACGAGGGACTGCCCACCGCCATCGCCGAGGCCATGACGTGCGGCGTGCCCGTGGTGGCGACCGCGGTCAACGCCGTCTCCGACCTCGTCGAGCCCGGCGTCACTGGCCTGCTAGTCCCGCCGGCCAGGCCTGCGCTCATGGCCTCGGCGGTCGCCTACCTGCTTGACTCGCCACCGGAGGCGGCCAGGATGGCGACGGCGGCCAGGAGCAGGATCGGCGCGCGGTACGGGGCGCCGGCCTTGCGCTCGGCGCTGTCGGCGGCTTATCGCGATGGCCCTGACCCTCATAGGTAGTGCCTGCAAAGCCCCGCGTGTGGCCAGAAAGCGGGTACATCTAACCTGGCTAGTGAGTGACAGCCCAGCTACGTTGCGTACTTCTGCCTGAGGTCGAAATACCGACAAACAGTGACAAGCTGGCTGGTCAGTACTAGCGGGATTTCCGACAGAGCGCCGAGGTGCGCCGGCGCACAGGGGCCGATCCGAACGGGGGAACGACGCAAGATGACTGAAATCTCTCCGGACGACGCACTCGCCCGGAGCCCGGCGTTCTCAGGCGAGGGCGGCCTCACGATGCGCGGCCTGATGCACGACCTCGGCCACCAGATGATGACGCTGTCGCTACTGGCGGATTCTGTCCGGGATGACAGCGCACTCTCCGCGGACTCCAGGCGCCGTATGGAGCTGGTCATGCAGGAGATGTTCCGTATCGTCGACGTCATCGCCGACTCGATCGCGGCAGATGCCGGACCGCCGGCGCCGGGAACTGTCGACCTGCGTGAGCTCGCCCGAGACGTAGCGCAGCTAGCTGGCCTGACCCACGACACGACCGTGACCGTCGAGCCGGGCCGACCCGTGCTCATTCGGATGGGCTCGACGCAATTGTGGCGCATACTGGTCAACCTCGTTGACAACGCCGTGCGCGCAGCCGGACCCGGCGGCCGGGTCATGATCAGGATCGAGCAGGAGCGCGACACGGTCATCGAGGTGACCGACAACGGGCGGGGATTCGGCGGCGGTCCGGCCGGCGCGGCGGGACTGGGTCTGACGGTCGTGCGGCAGCTGCTCGACGCTGCGGGCGGTCGTCTCGAGGTGACCGACGCGCCCGGTCGGGGGACGTGCATGCGCGTCATCGTCGGGCGTGACCGTGAGTACCTGCTGGCATCGGCTGGCGCCGGGCAGGTGCCCTGAGGCTGCAGCAGCCGTGAACAAGGCGCGTCAAGTGGCGCAGACACTCCAAACCGGGGTATACCGAGCGCTGTTGCGGGCCAAGCCGAAGCCAACCCTTTGCCCCGATCCGGCCCGTGCTGGTTACGGCAGCAGCGATCCGGGCAGGCTGGCCTCGGCTTGCCGGTGACCGCGCGGCTGCTCCGCGGCCATGGCGGCCACCTAGCCACAGGTCGGCGCGCCCCGCCGAGCGAGGACGGAGATCTGATGATCGAGGTAGTGATCGGTGACGACCACGCGGTCTTCCTCGATGCGCTGTCGGCCGTGCTGTCCGAGCACGGCTGCGCGGTTACCAAGGCCCTGACCATCTCGGACACTGTCGGCGCCGTCGGCAGGCGGCAGCCTGACGTGTGCCTCGTCGACCGGCACTTCGGGGCTGGGCATGACGGCATTGGCGCGCTCGGCGAGATCGCGGCGGCGTCTCCGCGGACCAAGGTCATGATCTTGTCTGCCGATGGCGACGGCGACACCGTCATGCGGGCGATGCGTGCGGGCGCCGCGGGTTACGTGCACAAGACTCGCGGTGTTGCGGTTCTGAGGCAGACGATCGAGCGGGTCCTGCGCGGCGAGGTAGTCATCGAGGTGCCGTCAGCGGCCGAGGTTCCGCCGCGGCTCGCTCGCCAGCGCGAGGCGCTGCGGCTGGCCGGCTACCTGACCGCACGGGAGCGGCAGTGCCTCAAGCTCCTGGTGGCGGGGCAGGACACCGCCGCCATGGTCAGCAGCCTGGGCGTCTCGTCGGCGACCGTGCGCACCCACGTCCAGGCGCTGCTGACCAAGCTTGGCGTCCACTCAAGGCTCGAAGCCGCGGCATTCGCGGTCCAGTACGGCCTCATAGACGGGCCCGGTGGTCGCGACGGCCTGGCCGCGAGGCACGCGAGCTAGCGGCGCGGACGGTCCGCGCGGCCGTCGAGTGTGCCCGCCGGACTAAACTTCGGCCCATGCCCAGACCTCGCGTGCTCTCCGGCATCCAGCCGACGGCCGATTCCTTCCATATCGGCAATTATCTGGGCGCATTGCGTCAGTGGGTTGCCCTCCAGGAGACGCACGACACGGTGTACTGCGTCGTGGACCTGCACGCGATCACGGTGCCGCAGGTTCCTGCGGAGCTGCGCCGCCGGACCAGGGTGGCCGCGGCCCAGTTGTTCGCCGCTGGCCTGGATCCGGACCGGTCGATCGTCTTCGTCCAAAGTCATGTGCCCGAGCATTCCGAGCTGGGCTGGGTGCTCTCGTGCCTGACCGGGTTCGGCGAGGCCAGCCGCATGGTCCAGTTCAAGGACAAGTCAGCCAAGGGCGGCGCGGACGCCGCGAGCGTCGGGCTTTTCACATACCCGATCTTGCAGGCAGCCGACATCCTGCTGTACGACGCTGATCAGGTCCCCGTCGGCGAGGACCAGCGCCAGCACCTGGAGCTGACCAGGGACCTGGCGCAGCGATTCAATCACCGGTACGGGCCGACCTTCGTGGTGCCAGGGCCGTACATACTGGCCGAGGTCGCCAAGATCACCGATCTCCAGGACCCGACGAGCAAGATGAGCAAGTCGGCGTCGTCGCCGCAGGGCATCATCGACGTCCTGGAGGACCCGGCATCCATCCGCCGCAAGATCATGAAGGCGGTTACCGACGCTGACGGCGAGGTTCGCGCGGACGAGGCGGCCAAGCCCGGCGTCACGAACCTGCTGCGCATCTACTCGGCGCTCGCCGGCGAGCCGATCTCCGAGCTGGAGCAGCGGTACACCGGCGCCGGCTACGGGACCTTCAAGAAGGACCTGGCCGACGTCGTCGTTGACGCCCTCGCCCCGATCCGGGAACGGACCGAGAAGCTCCTCGCGGATGAGGCCGAGCTTGACCGGCTCCTGGCCACTGGCGCCGCCAAGGCGCACGCACTCGCCGCCGCGACGATGGCACGCGTCCGGGACAGGATCGGCTTCCTGCCGCCCGCGGGCCAGTAACTGGCGCATTCGCGCGAACGGCCGCGCCGGGGTGAGCGGCATCGGGCTCGACGGGCCCGTTCCCATCTTTGATGTGTAGGTCACATCCCCGCGGGTAGCTGCGCGCCGGCAGGCACCACATCCCCCACGCCTGCCCAGGGAGTGATCATGATGGCTGGGACGCTTCGCGTCCGGCGCAGCCAGGGCGCGCTCAGCGGCGTGCTCCTGGTCTTGCTCGGCATCTGGGGCGCGCTGATCCCGTTCGTGGGCCCCTATTTCCACTTCGCCTACACCCCCGACCGCGGATTCGCGGTCACCGCTGGCCGCATGTGGCTGGAGGTCCTGCCCGGAGTTGTCGCGCTGGCGGGCGGCGTTGTGGTGCTGATCAGCCGGTTCCGTCCGGCTGCCTTGCTCGGCGCGTGGCTCGCGGCGCTGGCGGGGGCCTGGTTCGCTGTTGGCACGCTGATCGCCGCTCACTGGACGCGGCTGCCGGGCGCTGGCGCTCCGGTCGGCGGCGCCGCGCGGGCGATGTTTGAGCAGATCGGATTCTTCACCGGCCTAGGCGTCGTCATCGTGTTCGTAGCCGCGCTTGCGCTCGGCAGGTTCACAGTGGTGGCCGCCAGGGATGCTGCGGTTGCTGCGACCAGGAACGGGGCCGCTGCTAACGCGGCAGATAAGGCGCGCGCCGCCGCTGACACGGTGCCATCGCAGCGCGTGTCGAGTGCCGCCGCCGGGAGTCGCACGGTCGAGAGGGTCAAGGCGATTCCGGTGTTCCGGGGCAAGCGATCCAGCACGGCGGCCAATGCCGCAGCCGGCCGGGCAGCTGCGGACGCAGACGTCAAGGCGGCCAGGGCCGAGGTCGACGCCGGCCAGGCGCGCTGATCGGACTGATCCAGTCGGCCGGGCCGGTCGGCGCATGGCCGCGCGTGCGGCAGCGCCTGCCCGGCCCAGCCGGTCGGTCGGCTACTCCGGCGGCTGCCGGGTGGGCAGGGTCCGGCGACGGGTCCTGGCCAGGCTGCCGAGCCCAAGTCCGGCGACCACAACACCAGTCGCGGCCAGCGTGTAACTCGCGGCGCTGGCCGGAGCTCCGGGCCGGGCCGCGCCCAGCGCCACGGGTCGCAGCCGGGTCGCCGCCTGCTGGTAGGGCGCTCCGGTCGCCAGCGGGGGTACGAGCGCGCCGACCGGCTTGACCTTGCCGTTCATGGCGAACCCCCAGTTAAGCAGCCGCTCGGCCGCGGCGATCTCCTGTAGCGGCGTGCAGTGCAGGATGGTGACGATGAGCGTGACGCCGCTCCGCCTGGCCATGCCGATGTAGGTCGCCTCGGAGCTGACCGTCCACCCGATCTTGCCGCCGATGCCGCCCTTGTACTGGGTCAGCAGGTAGTTCTGGTTGACGAAGGTCTCGACATGGTGCGGCTTGACCTCGAACCTGCTGGCCAGCGTCTCGTCGTAGCGCATGAACGCCGGGATGGCGAGCGCCTGCCTGGCGATGAGTGCCTCGTCGTAAGCCGAGACGACCTGGCCGGCGGCCGGGAGGCCGTTCGGGAGCTTGGCGTCGACGTCATAGGCCTGCAGGTGCCGCGCCTCGGCATTGATGAGCGCCATGCCATGGGCAAACGAGCCCGTGGCCTCGGTGAGCGCGACCGCCGCGTCGTTGGCCGAGATGAGCAACAGCGCCTGGAACAGATCAGAGATCTTGTAGGCGCGCCCGGCGATGAGCCCGGCTATGTTCGCCTCCTGCGAAGCCGCGAACTTGCTCGCGATAACCGTGGCGTTGGGATTCAGCCTGGGTATCAGCGTCACGGCCGTCAGCACCTTGAGCGTGCTCGCCGGGCCGAACTGGCCGTGTGGATCCTTCGCCGCCAGCACCTGACCGGTGCCGGCATTGGCGACTACCCATGCCGAGGCCGGCACGCTCGGCAGCGGCGTGCCGTGGACTGGCGAGTCAACCACGAGGCCAGGGCTGGCCATCAGCGGGCCGCCGATGACGCGAGCTGCCTGGCTGCCTGGCTTGGGGACGACTGTGCGAGCCGTCGTGGCTGTCGTCGCTGCCCTGGCCGTGGTCGCGGCCCTGGCCGTCGCGGCCGCCTGCGCAGCGACCGCGGGAAGGGCGGCGAGCGCTGGGAAGGCAAGGATGGCGACAGTCGCGCCGATGGCGACCGCCGTTACCGGCCGAGCGCCCAAGCCCATCCCGTGCCCCGATCTCCGCTGTGAGCTGACCGGACCTGGCCGAGACTCGTTGTGATCTTGCTGACGGCTGGACTGCAGCCTATGTGCCTCTGGGTGGACTTGCGTCACGCCCTGTGACCTTCCCCACACCTGGCGCAGTTGCCACCCGCGATATTCCGGCCGTATCAGGCCCAGGCGTGACGAGTCGCTGCGACTTTGCGAAAGCTTTGATACGCGAAGTCAGCTGATTGCGGGTCCAGGCGCTATTGGCGGGATGAACGCGGGCCACGTGACAGTGGCGCACTTCACAAGAGTGGCCAGCCCGGGGCCGCCGTAGTCTTGACGTATGAGCCGCATATCGGAGTCAGGCGCGCCGATCGAGGGTGTTTACGGCCCTAAGGATGTCGCCGGTCTCGACCCGGAGGCCGACCTCGGTGAGCCGGGCACGTTCCCGTTCACCAGAGGCGTCTACCCGACCATGTACCTGACGCGACCGTGGACGATGCGGCAGTACGCCGGGTTCTCGACCGCCGCCGAATCTAACCGGCGGTATCACCAGCTAATCCAGGCGGGCACCACCGGGCTTTCGGTGGCATTTGACCTGCCGACGCAGATGGGCTTCGACTCCGATGCTGAGCAGGCGCGCGGCGAGGTCGGCAAGGTCGGTGTCGCGATCGACTCGCTCGAGGACATGCGGCTGCTCTTTGACGGGATCCGGCTCGATCAGGTGTCCACGTCGATGACGATCAACGCGCCCGCGGCGCTTCTTCTGCTGCTGTACCAGCTCGTGGCCGAGGAGCAGGGCGTCAGCCCCGCCGCGATCTCCGGGACGATCCAGAACGACATCCTGAAGGAGTACATCGCGCGCGGCACCTATATCTATCCGCCGCAGCCGTCGCTCCGCCTGGTGGCCGATACCTTTGCTTACTGCCGGACCGAGATTCCGCGCTGGAACACCATCTCCATCTCCGGATATCACATGGCCGAGGCCGGCGCGACGCCCGTTCAGGAGATAGCCTTCACGCTCGCGAATGCGCGCGAATACGTGCGCGCGGCGATTGCGTCGGGGCTGGCCGTCGACGAGTTCGCGCCCCGGCTGTCCTTCTTCTTCGTCGCCCGGACGACGCTGCTAGAAGAGGTCGCCAAGTTCCGCGCCGCACGGCGACTGTGGGCGCACATCATGCGGGAGGAGTTCGGCGCGAAGGATCCGCGGTCGCAGATGCTCCGATTCCACACCCAGACGGCCGGCGTCCAGCTCACCGCACAGCAGCCAGAGGTCAACCTGGCCAGGGTGACGCTGCAGGCTATAGCGGCGGTGCTCGGCGGGACACAGTCGCTGCATACCAACTCCTACGACGAGGCGATCGCGCTGCCCACGCAGAAGGCAGCGACGCTAGCGCTGCGGACGCAGCAGGTGCTGGCATTCGAGACGGACCTGACCGCCACCGTCGACCCGCTGGCCGGGTCGTATGCGATCGAGTCGATGACCGATGACATTGAGGTGCGCGCTCGCAAGCTGATGGACCAGGTTGCCGATCTCGGCGGCGCTGTTGCTGCGATAGAACAGGGCTTCCAGAAGGCCGAGATCGAGCGGTCGGCGTACCGGATCGCGCGTGAGATCGATTCCGGCGAGCGGAAGGTCGTGGGCGTCAACGCCTACACCAGCGACAAGGAGGAGCCGTACGAGCCGCTCCGCGTCAATCCGGCCATCGAGCAAGAGCAGGCGGCCCGGCTAGCGGAGCTGCGCGACCGACGCGATTCGGCCGATGTCCGGCGGCGTCTCGACGAGATCAAGCAGGCCGCGGGTACCGACCAGAATCTGCTTTACCCGCTGCGGTCGGCGCTCAAGGCGCTAGCCACGATCGGCGAGGTCAGCGACGCGCTGCGCGATGTCTGGGGTGTCTACCGGCCGCCTGAGGTCTACTAGGAGGCGCTGGCGGCTGGGCTCATGGCGCTCTGAGCAGCGCAGAAGAGTGAGCCCTGACCACGCGACAATCTCGCATCGCGAGCGGACTGGCAATCTGAGCGGTACGATACTGGCCAGTAGAGCGAATCTCGTAAGCGATTGACGAGATGGCTCGGGGCGCCCGCGGGTGCCCCGCGATCTTGCCAGTCAAATGACGTTTTGGCTTGCGAGCAGGTTGCAGGATGTCGCAGGCACGTGCGGATAGGTTTGGCAGCGGTCGAAGCTGGTACCTAGCGGCGGGTGCATACGGGATTCCGCCTGTCGCGTTTCCCGGCGCGTGGCGCGCCGGGACAGTTCTGGAGCGGGCATGTTACCGGGCCTTGGCCTGGGGGCTGGTGCCGAAGTTCCCGGCATCATTCTCCGAGTCTGGCGACGCTTGCTAGCGGGCTGGAGTGAATACGAGGTTCTCATGGACACGCCACTGAGCGCCGGACTGAACTGGCGCATAAGAGCTGCCCGGCAGGCCGAGCCAGAATGTCTCGTTGCCCGCGGGGAGGCAGCGCATGGCTGAGCACGATCTCGACGCGGAGCTTGACGCGTTCCTTACCGGGCATGAGCCGGAGCTCATCGAGTTCCGGCGAGATCTGCACGCGCATCCCGAGACCGGCTACCACGAGTACCGGACGACGCGGCGGATCGCGCTCCGGCTCGAGGCTGCTGGCTTGCGCCCGGCCATCTTGCCCAAGGGCACCGGGCTCATCGTCGATATCGGGGATGGCGCCGGTGACGAGCGGATGATTGCGCTGCGCGCAGACATCGACGCGCTGCCGATCAACGATGAGAAGGACGTGCCGTACCGGTCGGTCAACCGGGGCGCCTGCCACGCGTGCGGGCACGACGTGCATACCGCGATCCTGCTGGGCACTGGCCTGTTCCTGGCTCGCGCCGCCGCTGCGCGCGCATTGCCCGGCAAGGTGCGGCTGATCTTCCAGCCGGCCGAAGAGGTGCCAGGCGGCGCCGTCGACGTCATGGCGGCCGGAGGAATTGCCTCGGTCGACCGCATCTTCGCTCTGCACTGCGACCCTCGCCTCGACGTCGGCAAGATCGGCACCAGGACGGGTCCGATCACCGCAGCGTGCGACAAGCTAACGGTCAAGGTGACTGGGCCTGGCGGGCACACGGCCAGGCCGCACCTGACCGCGGACCTCGTGTATGCGCTCGGCAAGATCATCACCGAGCTGCCAGCCGCGCTGTCACGGCGGGTCGACCCGCGATCCAGCCTGAGCCTTGTCTGGGGCCGGGTGAGCGCGGGCACCGCGGCTAACGCCATCCCCGATGACGGCATCGTCGAGGGCACAGTCCGGTGCCTGGACGATGCGGCCTGGCACGAGGCGCCGGACCTCGTGAAGGCGCTGCTGGAGTCCGTGGCGAGCGCCTACAACGTCGTGCCGGAGATCAGCTACCAGCGCAACGTACCGCCGACGGTGAACGAGGCCATCAGCACCGCAATGTTCGAGGCGGCCGCTGACCGGGTCCTTGGCCCGGACTCCATCACTGAGGCACCGCAGAGCCTCGGCGGGGAGGACTTCGCCTGGTACCTGGACTCGATTCCGGGTGCGCTGGCGCGGCTCGGCACGCGGACACCGGGCTCGGCTGCCGACTTCGACATTCACCAGGCCGTGTTCGACGTGGACGAGCGCGCGATCGGTTACGGCGTCCGGCTCATGGCGGCCACGGCGCTGACGGCCATGCGTGACGGCGGTGCGCTGACGCCGGGTGCGATTCCGGGCGCGAATGCCAGCCAGATTCAGATCGCGGGCGGTGCGCTCGCCTGAGCCGGGCCCGAGACTGGCTTGGAAGCGCCCGGGGTATATGCGGGGTACGTGCCTGACCGGTGTAAATCGACCAGGTGCGCTCTTGCGCATACAGTAAGTGGCCAGGGTCGCCGTGCGCATGCGTGATCCTGGCGACGGTCGTCGTCCGGGCGCGGAGCGCAAGGTGACGGGCGGGCTCCCGACAACCCGACCTGAGCTAGTGGAGTGGCTTCCATGTCGTCGATGCACGATGAGGCCGCCGCCGGCGCCGCGGGCTCACCTGCGGCTGGCGGGCCGACCGAGCCCGCTTTTGCTACTCCGCTCGCCGGGCAGGCCAGGCCTGGTGGCCTCGGCGCTGCCGCTGCGGCAGCCGCCAAGCTGCCGTGGAAGACCACTGCCGACGGCACGACGGTATTTCGCCGCCCAGCGCCGCTCATCCTGTTCTGGCTGTGGGTTGCGTTTGCGGTGTTCAACCTCTTCGACATCGCCGTCCGGGATCACGATTACTTCTCGCTTGAGCTGACCGCCGGGCTGCTCGCGGTGACCGCAGTCGCGTACGCATGCGCGCTGCGGCCGCGGGTGATCGCTGACGCCGATGCCATCCACGTCTACAACCCTTACCGCGATCACATTGCGCCCTGGGGTGCGGTGAACGGCGTCTACCTCGGCGACTCGGTGGAACTCAGGTGCGCCCGGCCGGGTCCGAAGAGCACGCTGACGATCTATTGCTGGGCGCTGTACTCAGGTCGCCGTTCCCGGCTGCGCTCTCAGCTGCGCTCGGAGCGGCAGCAGGCCCGCGTCAGCGGGCGGGCTCATGTCGAAATCGGCGAGCTGAGACTGCCAGACGCAACCCACCTGATGGCCGCGGAGCTCGGCCGCCGGTCGACGGCAGCCAAGCAGCGCGGCGTACCGGATGCGGTCGTAGCGAGCAGGTGGTCGTGGCCGCAGGTCGCTTACCTGCTGGCACCGGCGGCGGCGCTGCTGGCACTCATTCTGGCCAGGTAGCAGGCGCCTGCCGGCGCCTGCCCTGCTAATTTCCCACCGATGTGCACGGACGACGGCGCAGCCAGGCCACATAATCCGACGGCGCCCCGGCAGCCTCAGCCGCGTCGGCCATGATCCCGAGATAGCGGGCCGACGGCAGGCCGCCCTCGTAGTCGTTGAGTACGTACAGCCAGGCGACGATGTCGCCGTCCAGCGTGCTCACGCGCACCTTGGACTTGCGGTAGTACCCCAGCGTCGCGCCGTCCCACCGGTCGAGCGCGGCCTCGTCAGCCTCCGAGACCTCATAAAGCACAACGAAGACGCGCTTGCCCTCGTCCTCGACGACGGTCGCGAGCGCTCCTTGCCAGCCGAGGTCCTCGCCGCCGAAGGTCAGCCGCCAGCCCTCCAGCCAGCCGGTGCCTTCCTGCGGAGAATGCGGGCACCGGCGTGCCATCTGTGCAGGGTCCATATTGCTGCCATAGGCCGCGTAAATCGCCACGATGGACAAGCGTACGAGGCTGCCGCGGCCACTGCTGGCTAACGCGGCCGCCCGTGCCTCTGCCGGTGCCGCCGTCACCTGCGCGCCCCGGATACGACAGAATTGGACAGCGTGAGCCAGCCGCGCGGGAGGATCGCGATCATCGGCGGCGGGCCGGGCGGATATGAGGCCGCCCTGGTCGCTGCCCAGCTCGGCGCTGAGGTAACCGTCGTGGAACGGGACGGCCTTGGCGGCGCCTGCGTGCTGACCGACTGCGTGCCCTCCAAGACCCTCATTGCTACCTCCGGGATGATGGCCGCCCTGGACGGCGCCGGCAGCCTGGGTATCCGCCTCAACACGGGCGGGCGCGGAGCTGCCCTCCTCGACGCGCCCCGCCTGTACGGCAGGGTCCAGTCGCTGGCCAGAGCTCAGTCCGCCGACGTCGCGTCGCGGCTGTCGGCCGAGGGAGTCAAGGTCATCTCCGGTACAGCCAGGCTCGTCGGCCCGCGCCTGGTCGCTGCCGGTGACACGCAGATCGAGGCCGACGCGGTGCTCATCGCGACAGGCGCTCAGCCGCGGGTACTGCCGGGCTCTGAGCCCGACGGCGAGCGCATCCTGACCTGGCGGCAGCTCTACGACCTGACCGAGCTGCCCCCTGAGCTCATCGTGGTCGGATCAGGCGTCACGGGCGCGGAGTTCGCCGGTGCCTACCAGGCGCTCGGGTCTCAGGTCACTCTGGTGTCCTCGCGTGACCGGGTCCTGCCGCACGAGGACGCTGACGCCGCCGTAGTCGTGGAGGACGTGTTCCGCCGCCGCGGCATGACGGTGCTGAGCAAGTCCAGGGCCGAGCGCGTAGCCCGAACGGGTGACGGCGTGACCGTCACGCTAAGCGACGGCCGGACCGTCCGCGGCTCGCACTGCCTGCTGACGGTCGGCATGGTGCCGAACACCAGCGGGCTCGGCCTCAATGAGAGTGGCGTCGAGGTCGACGACCGTGGTTTCGTCCACGTCGACAAGGTCTCGCGTACCTCGGCGCCCGGCGTGTACGCGGCGGGCGACTGTACCGGGGTGCTGATGCTGGCGACGGTGGCGGCCATGCAGGGGCGCATCGCGATGTGGCACGCGCTAGGCGAGGCGGTCAAGCCGCTTCGCCTGAGCAACGTCGCCGCGACGATCTTCACCGAGCCGGAGATTGCCAGCGTCGGCGTCCCGGAGAAGGCAGTCGCCTCCGGCGAGATCCCGGACGCCATCTTGGTCAAGCTGCCGCTGGCGACGAACGCCCGGGCCAAGATGCAGGGATTCCGGGACGGGTTCGTCAAGCTCATCGCGCGGCGCAGCAGCGGCACTGTGCTCGGCGGCGTCGTCGTGGCGCCGCGGGCCAGCGAGCTGATCCTCGCGATCTCACTGGCCGTCGAGCGGCAGCTGAGCGTCGATCACGTCGCCCACACGTTCGCCGTGTACCCGTCGCTGTCGGGCAGCCTCACCGAGGCCGCGCGGAAGCTGATGCAGCCCGCCGAGGACGGACCCTGAGCGCTCGAGCTTGCGTTCTCCCCGGCCGGCTGGGGCTGCTAGTGCGTGGGGTGGCCAAGGTCGGGATCGTCGGGGACGTCCAGGCCGTGCTGGCGTAGTCGCGTCGCCCTGATGTCGTCGGCGTAGGCGGCGACCGTGAACACGCTGCCGCAGAGGATGAGCACGATCATCATCACGGCGAACCAGGCAGGTGCGGGCGAGAGCGCCAGCAGCAGCACGGCCACGATCGCGCAGATCGGGATGATCAGCGCCAGATGCCGGAGAACGGTGCGGGCGCGCCAGCCGGCGTCGGTCAGCTCGTGCCTGACCCAGTCCAGGTTCTCATCAGGCAGCCGGAATCCGGCCGCGAACTTCAGCCATGAGAGGACGCCGGGATCGCCGGGCAGCCTGGCCATCAGCGCAGCTGGCAGATCACGGCTCCGGCCGGAACCGTCTGGCCGACGGCGATGGACAGGCCGGTGACCGTGCCGGCCTTGTGCGCGGTCAGCGGCTGCTCCATCTTCATCGCCTCGAGCACGACGATGGTGTCGCCGATCGCTACCTGCTCGCCATCCGCGGCGACGATCTTGACGATCGTGCCCTGCATGGGGCTGACGAGCTCGTCGCCGCTCGGTGCGCCGCCGGCCGCGCCGCCGCGACGGCCGCCGGCCTTCCGCCGTCCGGCCGCGCCACCCCCGGCCGCCCCACTCCCGGCCGCACTGCCGGCTCCGAACTGGCCGCCGCTTCCGAACGCGCCGAGGCCGGCCGGGATAGTCACCTCAAGGCGCTTGCCCCCGACCTCCACGGTGATCCGCTCCCGCGGCTCGGGTTCGCCGTCGGCGGCGCCAGCGCCACCGGCGGGGGGGCCGCCAGCGTAAGGCGGGATCTCCGCGGCGAATTCGGTCTCGATCCAGCGCGTATGGACGCTGAACGGCTCGCTGGTGAAGGCCGGGTCGCGCACGACGGCCCGATGGAACGGCAGGACAGTCGGCATGCCCTCGATCTCGAACTCAGCCAGGGCACGTCGGGCCCGCTCCAGCGCCTGCGTTCTCGTCGCGCCGGTGACGATCAGCTTGGCGATCAGCGAGTCGAAAGCCTGCGGCACGGTCATCCCGGCGATGTAGCCCGCATCGAGCCGCACGCCAGGGCCAGACGGCTGCCGCCAGGCCGTAATCGTGCCGGGCGCAGGCAGGAAGCCGCGGCCGGCGTCCTCGGCGTTGATCCGGAACTCGATCGAGTGGCCGCGCACCTCGGGGTCGCCATAGCTGAGCATTTCGCCGTCGGCGATGCGGAACATCTCCCGCACCAGGTCGATGCCGCTAACTTCCTCGGTGACAGGATGCTCGACCTGGAGCCTGGTGTTGACCTCCAGGAACGACACGGTGCCGTCCTGGCCGATCAGGAACTCGCACGTGCCGGCGCCGACATAGCCCGCCGCGCGCAGGATGTCGGCGGAGGCGGCCCGCAGTTGCTTGTCCTGCTCGGCAGTCAGGAACGGGGCCGGCGCCTCCTCGACCAGCTTCTGATGGCGGCGCTGCAGCGAGCAATCCCTCGTGGAGACGATCACCACGTTGCCGTGCACATCAGCAAGGCACTGCGTCTCGACGTGACGCGGCCTGTCCAGGTAGCGCTCAACGAAGCACTCGCCGCGGCCGAAGGCTGCGACGGCCTCGCGGACCGCGGACTCGAACTGGCTGGCAATCTCGTCGGTTGTCCGGGCGACCTTCAGCCCGCGCCCGCCGCCGCCGAACGCTGCCTTGATCGCGATCGGCAGCCCGTACTCGGCGGCGAATGCGGCTGCCTCATCGGCGCCGCTGACCGGGCCATCGGTGCCGGGCGCCAGCGGCGCGCCCACCTGCTTGGCGATGTGCCGCGCCCGCACCTTGTCGCCGAGTGCCTCGATCGCGGCGGGCGGCGGGCCGATCCAGGTGAGCCCCGCTTCAATGACGGCGCGGGCGAAGTCGGCGTTCTCGGCGAGAAAGCCGTAACCGGGGTGCACAGCATCGGCGCCACTGTCAGCCGCCGCCTTCAGGATCTTCGCGATATCCAGGTAGCTCTCGGCCGCGCTCTGGCCGCCGAGCGCGTACGCCTCGTCGGCCATCGTCACGTGCAGCGCATCCAGGTCAGCTTCGCCGTAGACGGCGACGCTCGCGAGGCCAGCATCACGGCATGCGCGCACGATTCGCACCGCGATCTCGCCCCGGTTGGCGATCAGGACCTTGTGCACCGCATCGTCTCCTTTCGACTGTGAGGAGTCTAGGTGAGACGAGTGCCGCCCATGCTTCAGTGGTCTAGTGCGGGAGCCCGCTGGCGCGCCACGCACCGGGGCCACGCGTGAGCTGAGCCCGCATCAGCTGAGCCGGGGCAGACCACTGCGACCGGGACTGCCGGGGCTCGGCGGCTTCGCCGGGCCGGCGGGCCAGGCCGGCTAGCGCGACGAGCACCGCCGCTAGCTCGGCGGGCGTCGGTTCGCCGCGGACTATCGAGAGCACCGGCCGCGCGGGCGACTCTGGCGGCATGGCCATAACTAACCCTTCGACTTGCCGACGCCAAGGCCGAACTGGCGATGCACTCTAGCCCAGAAGGCATCGCGCAGCCACTCCCTCGCCTCCTGGTAGGCGCGCAGCGACAGGCCGAGCTCCTTCTCCGCGTCTACGAGGAGCTCCTTGTCGATGACGGGGGGCAGGATCGGGCCGGGCAGCAGGTCGCGGATGTTGTCCTCGCCGCGAGTCAGGATCCACTTCTGCGCGACATGCTCGCCGGCCTCCTCGACCCGCTCCCTGTCCGGGCCGAGCCGGGACGACTGAAGGTGCATGACCTGGAGCGGCCTGGAGTACGGGCGGCTCGCGTGCCGCTCCCCGAAAACCTGCGCTGGCGACGGAGCGCCTTGCGCGCTGGCCGCCGCGACCGGCTGGCCCGCCCTGGCCGGGCCGGGCTCGGCGCCCGCCGCCTGACCGGGCTCGGACACTAGCTGGCGCGCGAAGTAAGGCTCGACGAAGGACCGTTCGAGTATGTCGACAGTGTCCGATTCCCAGACCAGCCGCTCGGCCTGGTTGGTGCCGTACGGCGGCTCGACGCCCCATAGGTGGATCCGCACGCCGAAGGCCTGGGCCGCCTCGACGGCCGGGACCATGTCCTCGTCCCCGGCGACCAGGATGGCGTCGGTGATGGCCCGGTGCCTGGCCAGCGCCTCCATGTCGGCCCGGATCTGAGCGTCTACGCCCTTCTGCTGGCCACGAGCGTTGAGGTTGCCGAGCCGCAGCTTGACCCACGGCATCTGGGCGATCACGCGCTGGTCGATCGTGGGCACCCGGTCCCTGGCTGCGTCGTACCAGTAGACCCGCAGCAGCTCGCCGCGGACGTGGTCCTCGGCGTGCCTGGTCAGAGCCTGGATCAGCTTGTCGGCATCGACCCGGTATTCCTTCCTGGCCGTAGCGCCGAACAGCAGCTCACCGGCCGACGCATAGATGTACCCGACATCGACCATGATCGCGTAGCGGGACAGCAGGGGCAGCGGCGGGCCAGATTCGGTCATAGTACTGACGACTCTAATCGCTGTCGCGGGCACTGAACCGCCAGAAGGCGGTACCGCAGCGCGATCAGACGGTCACGATGTGCCGTTCCTGGGCTGGTCCGTCCCTTCGCCAGCGCCCGGCGGCGCGACCGCGGCAGCCGGGCCGGCCTGGCGATGATCGCGCTTACAGCGGGATGTTGCCGTGCTTCTTCGGCGGCAGCGTCTGGCGCTTGGTCTGCAGCGCGCGCAGCGCCCGCGTCACCTGAGACCGCGTCTCGGCCGGCCTGATGACCGCATCCACGTACCCGCGCTCGGCGGCGATGTAGGGGTTGAAGAGGGTGTCCTCGTACTCGGTGATCCGCTGTTTGCGCAGGTCAGCACGCTCCTGCGGGTCGGTGACCGCGGCCAGGTCGCGCCGGTACAGGATGTCTACCGCGCCGTCGGCGCCCATGACGGCGATCTGAGCGGTCGGCCAGGCCAGGTTGATGTCGCCGCCCAGGTGCTTGGAGCCCATCACGTCGTAGGCACCGCCGTAGGCCTTGCGGGTGATGACTGTGATCTTGGGCACGGTCGCCTCGGCGTAGGCGTAGATCAGCTTGGCACCGCGGCGGATGATCCCGCCCCACTCCTGCCCGGTGCCGGGCAGGAATCCCGGCACGTCCACGAAGGTCAGCACCGGGATCCCGAAGGCGTCACAAGTGCGGACGAACCTGGCAGCCTTCTCGGACGCGTCGATATCGAGCGTCCCGGCCGAGTGCATCGGCTGGTTGGCGACGACGCCCACGGACATGCCGTCCACGCGGCCGAAGCCCACGACGATGTTCTGCGCGAACCCGGCGTGGATCTCCAGGAACTCACCGTCGTCCAGCACGTGCTCGATGACCTTGTGCATGTCATAGGGCTGACGCGGTGAGTCCGGGATCAGCGTGTCCATCTCGGCGTCGGTGCCGGTGATCTCGAGGGCGGCCGCCGGATCGGCCGCCGCCGGGCCGGCCGGGGGCACGTCCAGGTTGTTCGACGGCAGGTAGGACAGCAGCTCGCGGGCGAACTCCAGGCAGTCCTGCTCGTCGGCGGCCTGGTAGTGCGCGACGCCGGATTTGACGTTGTGCGCGTGCGCGCCGCCGAGGTCTTCCTGACTGACTTCCTCGCCAGTCACCGTCTTGATCACGTCCGGCCCTGTGATGAACATGTAGGAGGTCTTGTCGACCATCAGCGTGAAGTCGGTGATGGCCGGGGAGTACACGGCACCGCCCGCGCACGGCCCCATGATCAGGGAGATCTGCGGGATCACTCCGGATGAGATGACGTTGCGGTAGAAGATCTCGCCGTAGAGGCCGAGTGCGACCACGCCCTCCTGGATCCGGGCGCCGCCGCTGTCGTTGATCCCGATCATCGGGCAGCCCGTCTTGAGCGCGTAGTCCATCACCTTGACGATCTTCTCGCCGAAGACCTCGCCGAGGGAGCCGCCGTTGACGGTGAAGTCCTGGCTGAACACCGCGACCGGCCGGCCGTCGATCGTGCCGTAGCCGGTCACCACGCCGTCGCCGTAGGGCCGGCTAGCCGCCATGCCGAAATCGGTAGCACGGTGCCTCGCCAGCTCGTCGAACTCGGTGAAGGAGCCAGGGTCGAGCAGGGCGTCGATCCGCTCGCGCGCGGTCATCTTCCCCTTGGCGTGCTGGCGCTCGACCTGCCTGGCGGCGCCCGCGTGCACCGCCTCGTATCTGCGCTTCTCCAGGTCGGCTAGCTTTCCGGCGGTCGTGTGCACGTCCGGCTCGGCCGGGCCGGTGCCGGCGAGCTCCGCGGATGCATCGTTGGCCATGCCGGACAGGTTAGGGCAGAACTACCGCGCGGTGCTCCGACGGGTGGTACGGCGGCACCCTCAATGCGAGGCCGGCGCCCGCCCGCTGGCGAAGCGCGAGAGGCTTAGGGGATGACCAGCATGACGCGCCGCCCGCCGCTGTCCGGAGCAGCGCTCCGTGACGCGGTCCTCGCCGGATCGCGCCTCTATACCGCCGTGGACGTTGTCGCCCGGACTGGCTCAACCAACGCCGACCTGCTCGCTGCCGCCCGATCGGGCGCGACGGCTGGCGCGGTCCTGATCGCCGAGGAGCAGACGGCGGGCCGCGGCCGGCTTGATCGCAGCTGGCACAGCCAGGCAGGCGCGGCCCTGACGTTCTCGGTGCTGCTCCGGCCGGCCCGCGTCGCGCCGGGCAGCCGGGGCTGGCTGCCGTTGCTCACCGGTGTCGCCGTGGCATCGGCGCTTCAGGCGGCGACCGGGATTGAGGTCAGCCTGAAGTGGCCCAACGACGTGCTGGCCGCTGCGGGCGTACCGGGCCGGACGGGCAAGCTGGCCGGCATCCTGGCTGAACTGGCCGGCGACGCGATCGTCATCGGCGTCGGCCTCAACGTCAGCGCAACCCGCGACGAGCTGCCCGCGGGCCAGGCCACCTCGCTGTGGCTCGAGGGCGTCGCCGAACCGGACCGGCAGGCCATCGCGGTAGCGATGCTGCGCGAGCTTGAGCACTGGTATCTGCGCTGGGCCGACGGATCGCCGCCGGGCGACGCGGCCGCGTCCGGGCTGCGCGCGGAGTACCTGCGCTGGTGCTCCACGCTGGGCCGGGACGTCCGGGTGGAACTGCCCGGCGGCGGCGTGCTCGCCGGGCGGGCCTGCGACGTTGACAGCGTCGGGAGGCTCATCGTCAGCGCGGACGACGGCGTGCATGCCGTCAGCGCCGGCGACGTTGTGCACGTGCGTTGAGGCCGGGCGAGCCGCGCGCGCAATGCCGGGTTTCGTGTCACGATGGGGCCTATGGCCAGTGCGACAGGCCTCTCTGAGGGAGAGCATCTCGTCCTGAAGCTGCATCAGCACTGGAAGACCGTGCTGAGGCCGCTGCTGATCCTGGCCGCGACCGTGCTGGCGCTGCTCTTTGTGCTGCTCCTCCTGCCCGCGGTCCGCGACACCGGTGCCGCCAGGCTGGGGCTTGGCGCCGTCGCGCTCGTGATCGTCCTTGTTTTTGTCGTCGGACCGCTGCTGCGCTGGCGGACCACGAGCTATGAGCTGACCAACCGCCGGCTTCGGCTGCGCGCTGGCATCCTGACCAGGAGAGGACGCGACTTCCCGCTGACGCGGATCAGCGACGTCTCCTTCGCGCAAGGCGTCCTGGACCGGGTGCTCGGCTGCGGCCGCCTCGTCGTCGAGTCGCCTGGCGAGCATGGCCAGCTGGTACTCACCGAGATCCCGCACGTCCAGGACGTGCAGGCGACGCTGTTCCAGCTTGTTGAGGACGAGCAAGCCCGACTGGCCAGGGACCAGCAGTAGCGCGAGGAACAGCAGCGGCGACAGGCTGGTTAGCCTGGCAGTCAGGAAATTCTTTCCGGGAACGAGGCCGCCGGTGTCAGACTTGCCCCGCCAGATCTCGGTCCGTGAAGTGGGACCAAGGGACGGGCTCCAGAACGAGCAGCCCGTGCCGACCCTGGCAAAAATCGAGCTCATCGACCGGCTCTCGCGGACGGGCGTGCAGCGGATCGAGGCCGTCTCGTTCGTCCGCCCGGAAGCGATCCCGCAGATGGCCGACGCCGACGAGGTCTGGCGCGGAATCGAGCGCGCCGTCGGCGTCCGGTACTCCGCGCTCGTGCCGAATCTGCGCGGCGCCGTCCGCGCCCTGGACAGCGGCCTGACGGAGATCGAGGCAGTGGTGTCGGCCTCGGATACGCACAACCGCAAGAACGTCAACCGGAGCACGGCCGAGTCGCTCGACGACATCGCCGAGATCATCAAGCTGGCCCACGACCGCGGCGCTACGTGCCAGGTGATCGTGTCGACCGCCTGGGGCTGCCCGTACGAGGGCGACGTGCCGGTCGAGCGGGTGGTGGCCACGGCAGGCCGGGCGGTAGCTGACGGGGCGGACACGATCTCCTTCGGGGACACGACAGGGATGGCGACCCCGGGCCGGGTGCGGACGCTGGTCGGCGAGTTCCGGTCAGCGCACCCGGACGCTGGGCTGAACCTGCATTTCCACAACACCAGGGGCGCCGGCCTGGCCAACGTGCTCACCGCGCTCGAACTGGGCGTCGCCGATTTCGACGCCTCCGTCGGCGGCCTGGGCGGCTGCCCCTACGCGCCCGGTGCCACCGGCAACATCGCCACCGAAGAGCTCGTGCACATGGTCGAGGACATGGGCGTCGATACCGGCATCGACCTGGAGGCGATGATCGACGCAGCGGCGGATGCTGAGCGCATAATCGGCCGCCAGCTTCCGTCGCAAGTGCTGCGAGCGGGACCCCGTTCCCGGATTATCGGGGTTTAAAGTCAGCGCGTTCTGGGCGGCCGCGCTGGCCAATGTTTGATCGACGCTTCTCCGGACAGTTGGCGCTCGTTAACAGCCACATCGGTTGGCCGGAGCGGAGTCAAAACAATGGCTATATTCAGCCGCCGCTGGTTCATCGTCATCTGGGTCCTTGTCGGCATTGTGGTGGCGTGGACCCACAGTTACATCACCGTTTACCTGCTGAAGCTCGTGCTGTCCGCGTTGCTGGCGATCTTCCTGTGGCCTCTTGTGCTGCTCGGCGTCAGCTTGCATATCCATTAGCTCGGCCGCAACCCCCGGACTCGTGCCGGGGCGGCTGCACCTCCACTCCGGCCGCCCCGGCACGCCTGTCGTACGCTCGCGAGCGTGAGCACTGAAGAAGCAGTACCGACCGGACCCGCGGACGCGCCCGAGCCCGCTGGGACGCCCGAGCCCGCTGGGACGCCCGAGCCCGCGGAGACATCCGGCCATCCGGACCTGGCCGAGATCAGGGCGCGCATCTCCCGCGGCGGCGCGCCGCGCTATCACGAGCAGGCGGCGGCGCAAGGGAAGCTGTTTGCCAGGGACCGGATTGAGCTACTGGTCGACGCGGGCAGCTTCACCGAGGATGGCGCGTTCGCGAACGTGCTGGCCAGCGGGCTGCCCGCCGACGGGGTGATCACCGGCACGGCAACGCTCGAGGGCAGGCCGGTCGCGCTGATGGCGAACGACTCGACAGTCAAGGCCGGCTCGTGGGGCGCCCGCACGGTCGAGAAGATCATCCGAGTTATCGAGCGCGCTTACGCCGACGGAATGCCGATGGTCTACCTGGTCGACTCCGCCGGCGCCCGGATCACCGATCAGGTGCAGATGTTCCCTGGCCGCCGGGGTGCGGGCAAGATCTTCCACACCCAGGTCCGCGCCTCCGGGTCGATCCCACAGGTGTGCGCGCTGTTCGGGCCGTCGGCGGCGGGCGGCGCGTATATCCCCGCGTTCTGCGACTTTGTCGCCATGGTCGACGGCAACGCCTCGATGTACCTCGGCAGCCCGCGGATGGTGGAGATGGTCGTCAGCGAGCACACGACGCTGGAGGAAATGGGCGGCGCGCGCATGCACTGCTCGGTGTCGGGCGTCGGGCACTTCCTCGCCTCGTCTGAGGCGGAGGCGATCTCCGCGGTCCGGTCCTACCTGTCCTACCTGCCCGGAAGCTGGCAGCTGCCGCCGCCTGCCGCGCCGGGCCGGGAGCCGAAGCCAGTCGACCTGCGGGCGCTGGTGCCGGCGAGCGAGCGGCAGGCCTTCGACATGCGGCGGTACGTTCGCGGCATCGTCGACGAGGACTCGCTGTTTGAGATTCACGCACTCTGGGCCCGCGAGCTCGTTGTCGGCTTCGCGCGGCTGGACGGCCAGCCGGTCGGCATCGTGGCCAACAACCCCATGTTCAAGGGCGGCGTCCTGTTCGTGGACTCCGCGGACAAGGCGACCCGGTTCATCCAGCTGTGCGACGCCTTCAGCGTGCCGCTGCTCTTCCTGGCCGACGTGCCCGGGTTCATGGTCGGGACCGCGGTCGAGCGGCAGGGGATCATCCGGCACGGCGCCAAGATGATCAGCGCGGTCGCGGAGGCCACCGTGCCGAAGATCTGCGTCATCGTCCGCAAGGCCTACGGTGCCGGGCTGTACGCGATGGCCGGCCCCGGCTTCGAGCCCGACGCCACCCTGGCGCTGCCGACCGCCAAGATCGCGGTGATGGGGGCGGAAGCCGCTGTCAACGCGGTGTACTACAACCGGCTCGCGGCGCTGGAATCGGCGCCGGAGCGGGCGGCAGAGACCCAGCGGCTGCGGGCGGAATACGAGGCCGACATCGACATCCTCCGGCTAGCAGGCGAGCTGGTGGTCGACGACGTCGTCGAGCCAGAGGACCTGCGGGCGCAGCTGATCCGCCGATTCGCTGCCGCGCGGGGCAAGGACCGGTCCTTCTCCCGGCGCCGGCACGGGGTCACGCCGGTCTGATCGGCCCGAGCCGAATCCGGCGCGAAGCCGTCCATTTGCGCTGCTCAAGGTCAAGCGGGAGGCAAGACATCGGTGCCCGGTGCGTGTAGCGGGCCGCGAAACGCCAGATCGGCCCTACCATCGAAGGCATGACCAGCGTTTTGCTCGCCGAGGACGATCCGGCAATCTCCGAGCCACTAGCCCGCGCACTACGGCGTGAAGGCTACGAGGTGGACGTCGCCGCCGATGGGCCGGGCACACTTGAGGCGGCCAAGAACGGCGGCATCGACCTCATCGTGCTCGACATCGGCCTGCCAAGAATCGACGGGCTGGAGGTGTGCCGGCGGATCCGGTCAGCCGGTCAGTCGGTGCCGGTACTGATCCTGACCGCCAGAGCGGACGAGGTAGACACGGTTATCGGCCTGGACGCCGGGGCCGACGATTACGTCACGAAGCCGTTCCGGCTGGCTGAGCTGCTGGCCCGGGTACGGGCGCTACTGCGTCGGGGCGCGACCGAAAGCAAGACTGTCCAGGGCGTCCGGGTGGACACCGACGCCCGCCGGGCCTGGCTTGGCGACACCGAGATCGAGCTCACGCTCCAAGGAATTCGACCTGCTGGCGCTCATGGTGGCCGAGGCGGGCAAGGTCGTTACCCGCGAGCAGATCATGCGGCAGGTCTGGGACAGCAAGTGGTGGGGCTCCACCAAGACCCTCGACATGCACGTGTCCTGGCTGCGGCGCAAGCTCGGCGACGACGCGCACAGCCCGCAGTACATCACCACTGTCCGCGGTGTCGGCTTCAGGTTTGAGCGCGGGGACTAACCACCGGCTGGGGTTTGATGGTGGCTGGATCTGACAACCGGGAGCAGGGGTAATGCGGCGGCGGCTGCTGATCTCGATGCTCGCCGTGGCTGTCGCGGCAGTGCTTGCTCTCGGCATACCGCTCGGCTTCGTGCTCGGGCGGCTTCAGGTCGACGAGGCTAATCAGGCGCTGCACCATGACGCCCAGACGCTTGCCACGACCCTGCTGCAGCGGCAGCAGAGCGGCGACGGCATCGACGCGTCCTACGCGGCCCAGCAGAGCCGGGCGCTGGTGGGCCGGTACGTCATCGTCAGGATGGCCGGCGGCTTCATCACCGCGACCGGCATCCGGCCGCCGGTACGCGACTACCGCAAGGCCACGGTCAGCGAGCCAGCAACCAACCCCATGTTCCAGGTCACGGTAGAGGCCAACGACTCCTACCTGTCGGGCAACCTGACCAAGGAACTGCTGCTGATCGCCGGCGTGGCGCTCGCGGCAGTCGGCGTGGCGGTCGTGCTTGGCCTGCTGTACGCGCGGCGGATCACCCGGCCGCTGGAGGAACTCGCAGGCGCGGCGGACCGGCTCGGATCCGGGGACTCCAGCCCGCTCGGCCGGCGGTACGGGATCCAGGAGCTCGACCGGGTCGCTGAGGGTCTCGACGGCTCGGCACAGCGGATCAACGACCTGCTGTCGGCTGAGCGCGATTTTGCGGTGGATGCCTCTCATCAGCTCAGGACGCCGCTGACCGCGCTGTCGATGCGGCTCGAGGAGATGATGGCCGCGGCCGACTATCCGGACGTGGTGCGCGAGGAGGGCTCGGCCGCGCTCGCGCAGACCGAGCGGCTTGCCGACGTAGTCAGTCAGTTGCTCGGCCGGGCCCGCCGGAGCGCCACCGGCGTGCCGACCGTGGCGAGCGTCGACGAGATCGTCAGCCAGCAGGTCATCGAGTGGGAGCCTGCATTCCGGCGGAAGAACCGGCGACTCGCGGTCGCGGGGGAGAAGGGCCTGTTCGCCTTCGCCACTCCCGGTGGCGCCGCCCAGGTGATCGCCACGCTGCTCGACAACGCCCTGGTACACGGCGCCGGCACGGTCACCCTCAGGACGTCCCGCACGCGGCGGTCCGTGGTCGTCGAGGTCCGCGACGAGGGCAGTGGCGTGCCGTCGGAGCTGGCGCCGCGCATCTTCGAGCGGAGCGTCAGCGGCTCGCCGAACGGCACCGGACTAGGCCTCGCGCTCGCTCGCACGATCGCCGCAGCCGACGGCGGCCAGGTGGTGCTTGTCCGGCCGCGGCCGGCCGTGTTCGCCCTGTTCCTGCCGCACGCGACTGCTGACCCCGAAGAGCCGCTCGCGGTGGCCGGACCTGCCTAGCCTTGGGGTCGCGGCCGCGGTCGCGGTCGGTGGTGGCCGGTGGTGGCCGGTGGCGTTTCGGTGGCGGCCGCCCTGGACCGGCGGTGGTCAGGCCAGGGCTGTCGCGCTCCGACCTGGCGCCCACGCCGCTCCGACCTGACGCTCTCGCCGCTGCGACCTGGCTGGCCCACGCTGAGGCTGCTGGCCGTAGGCTACGGCGGGTATGGATCACCAGGAACTGCGCGAGGCGCACGTGCACACCGCGGTCAGGGCGGCGGCCACCGCAGGCGAGAGCAGGCCGCCCGTTGTCGGCATGATCGGCGCCGGGCAGCTAGCGCGGATGACCGCAGCGCCGGCGATCGGGCTGGGTATCGGCTTCCGGGTACTCGCCTCAGCGCCTGATGAGAGCGCCGCGCAGGTAGTCGCCGACACGGTGCTCGGCGACTACAACTCGACCGACGACCTCCTGGCGTTCGCGGCCGGCTGCGACGCCGTTACGTTCGACCACGAGCACGTACCGCAGGCGCAGCTCGCGGCGCTGGAGCAGGCCGGGTTCGCGGTGCGGCCGAGCGCGAGCGCGCTCAGGTTCACCCAGGACAAGCTGGCCATGCGGGAGCGGCTGAGCGAGCTCGGCGTGCCATGCCCGCGGTTCGAGCCCGTGACCAGCCTGGCCGACGTGCTGGCCATCGCCGACCGGACTGACTGGCCGGTCGTGCTGAAGGCCGTGACTGGCGGCTACGACGGCCGGGGTGTCTTCGTGTGCCGTAGCTCCGCCGAGGTAGCGGAGGTGCTCTCGCATGGCCTCAGCCTCATTGCCGAGGAATTCGTGCCCTTCGAGCGCGAGCTGGCAGTCCTGATCGCCCGGTCGCCGAGCGGGCACGGTGCCGCCTACCCCGTCGTGGAGACCGTCCAGCGGGACGGAATCTGTCACGAGGTGCTGGCGCCGGCCCCTGGCCTCGCCGATCACATCGCCGAGGGTGCCATTCAGCTTGGGCTTGAGCTGGCCAGGCACCTGGACGTGATCGGGCTGCTCGCTGTCGAGCTGTTCCAGACTCGCGGCGGCCTGCTGGTGAACGAGCTCGCCATGCGCCCGCACAATAGCGGGCACTGGACCATCGAGGGCGCCAGGACGTCTCAATTCGAGCAGCACCTGCGCGCAGTCCTCAACCTGCCGCTCGGGTCGCCGGTCGCGACCGCGCCATTCGTCGTCATGGCCAACGTGCTGGGCGCTGACGACCCTGACCTGCACGGGAAGCTGAACCATGTCATGGCAGCCGATCCTGCGGTGAAGGTGCACCTGTACGGCAAGCCAGTCCGGCCCGGCCGCAAGGTTGGTCACGTCACCGCACTCGGCAGCGATCTGGCCACGGTGCGGGAGCGCGCGAGGCGAGCTGCTCGTTACCTAGCCGCTGGGACCGAGGAACCGTGATGAGCGAAGGAGCGCGCACATGAGTGCACCTCCACTAGTGGGCGTCGTGATGGGCAGCGACTCGGACTGGCCGGTGATGCAGGCCGCGGTCGAGGTCCTGGACGAGTTCGGCGTGCAAGCCGAGGCCGACGTCGTGTCCGCGCACCGGATGCCGGCCGACATGATCGCTTACGGTCAGGCCGCGGCCGGACGCGGGCTGAGGGTGATCATCGCTGGCGCCGGCGGCGCCGCGCACCTGCCCGGCATGCTGGCGTCGGTGACGACGCTGCCGGTGATCGGCGTCCCGGTGCCGCTCAAGCACCTCGACGGACTCGACTCGCTGCTCTCGATCGTCCAGATGCCGGCGGGCATCCCGGTCGCGACCGTGGCCGTCGGCGGTGCCAGGAACGCCGGCCTGCTCGCCATCCGCATCCTGGCGGTCGCGGACCCCGAGCTCAGCGGCCGGATGGCTGAGTTCCAGGCGGACCTGCGGTCGGCCGCGCACGCCAAGGGCGAGGCTCTCCGCGCCAAGGTGCGAGTCCTGCGCGCTGGACATGAGCTGACCCCGCCGCCCGCTCCAGGCCACGAGCTATAAGTCCGCCGCCCGCTCCAGGCCACGACCTGTAAGTCCGTTTCGTCCCCTGACCTCGCAACTTGTCACCCGTTCGGTGCGGCGCAAAAGGTATGTAAGCTAATAAATAGTCCTTACAGCTAACTGCACCGGGTGATATGTCGGAGGCAACAGGCATGCTGGCGCCTATGGAGCATGTTGATTTACCGCAAACAGGCCGATTCGCGAATATCGTGACCACCGCCGAACTGCTCTCAGCCGGGATCTCGCCCGCCCGTCTCAGGACGCTCATCAAGCAGGGCCAGCTTTGGCAGGTAGCTCGCGGTCTCTATGTCCCGGCGTCGTTAGCCGAGTCACTTCGGCAGCGGTCAGGATTTCGGCTTGCGTTGAGAGCGGCGGCAGTGGTCGCCCCACTAGGGCCCGACGCAGTCGTCAGTCATCACACCGCGGCCCAGATTCACGGCATGGATCTGCTCGACAATCCTCCTGACGAGATTGCCATCACCAGAATCCCCGGCAAGGGCAGCAGGAAAAGCTGGCGCGGTGTCGAGGTCCATCTCGCGGCGCTTCCGGCGCGGCACACCGGCGCTCGGCTGGGTATTCCGCTGACGACAGCGGCCAGGACCGTGGTGGATCTGGCCAGGACGTCCTCGTTCGCGGCGGGCGTGGCAGTGGCCGACTCTGCGCTTCGGCTAAGACTGACATCGAGCGCTGAGCTGCGCGCGGTCGTCGCTGATTGCCCGCGCTGGCCCGGATTGAGGCGCGCCGGTGAGGTGGTGGCATTCGCCGATGCCCTTGCGGAGTCGGTACTGGAATCCATCGCACGCGTGGCGTTCCGGAGCCAGGGACTGCCACCGCCGGAACTACAGGTCTACGTAGGCGGGGAGAATGGCATCGTCGGCAGGGTCGACTTCTTGTGGCGCAGGTACAGGACCATCGCTGAGGTGGACGGGGCAAAGAAGTACGACAGCCGATCAGAGGCCATGTACCAGCTACGCCGGGACGCGCGCTTACGAGACGCCGGCTTTGAGGTAGTGCATTTCGACTGGCGCGAGATTACTCAGATGCCGGCCGAGGTCGCGGCGTCGATACGCGCGGCCTTCCAGCGCGGCAGTCAGCGCAGGTCGCCTGGATCGGTGGCCTGATCAAGGCTGGGTGGAGCCAAGTCTTCGCAGATCAGGCCCCACGGCTTGCCCTCTCGGCGCGTCAGCACGATGGTGGCGCTCTTGTCGCCCTGCAGGCCGAGTCGCCGTCGGATCTGCTGAACGTCGCCGGCTAGCCCGCGGCGGCGGATGTCGGCAGCGCCGATGCCGAGCTCGCGTAGCTTCCGGGCGGCCTGCTTCTCGTGCCACGGCATGGACGCCAGGATCCGCATGGTTCGGGCGAACGGCGTCCGGACCGGCTCGTCGAGCGACAAGAACGCGATCATCGGGTCGATCTGCCAGGCGCCAAGGTCGCGTGCAAGCTCCTGAACGAGCCCGGCCCTGGTCACTGCCGGGCTGGGATCGAGGAGATAGCCACCGGGCTCGGTGACCGGGACCGCGGCGCCCTCGCGGGCGACCAGCGTGTCGCCGCCCGGAAGGACGGTGGCCCGTCGCCGAGTAGTGGCAAAGCCCGGCGACCACAGCAACGCTTCTTTCAGCGCCCGGCCGACGGCGACGAACTCCGTCTCCCAGCCCGCAGGCACGAGCTCATGCGGGATGCCGGGTGCCGTCTTGATGCATACCCGCGGCACCTGCTCGGCCAGTCGCAGGCACCAGTCAAGCGGCGGCTGCGTGTCGCCTGCTCGCAACCGCTGTCCGCCCGCCCTGCGGGCCGGGTCGATGAAGACGGCCGCCATGCTGCCGATGACCGCGGGCGGCAGTTCCCGGACGTCGGCGCAAACGAACTCGACCTCAGCCTCAGGGGTCTGCACGGCCACGTTCTGCCGGGCGAATCTCAGGGCATCCGCGTCGGCATCGACGGCGAGCACGCGCCCGGCAACCTCTGCCAGGGCGGCTAGGTCGCCGCCGATACCGCAGCACAGGTCGGCGACGGCCGTAAGCCCGCCAAACCGCCGGGCGCTGTGCCGGGCGACCATCTCGGGCGAGGCCATCTCGAGGCCAGCGCGCGTGAAGAACATGTCCTCAGCGCGGCTGAACTTCTCCCGCGCGATGGTCCGCAACGACTGCTGCGTCAGCCCGGCCGCAACCAACTCGGCCGGATAGCTGCCCCGCAACTCCTCAGCGACTCGCATAGCCCGATCTGGTGTCACATCCAGGCCGCGAAGCTTGTCAAGCAGCTGCCTGCCTTCTGGGGTCAGCAGGTCGGCGGGCTGGCTCATCGGCCCATCATCGCGGTTCCGGCCTGGCTGTCGTGCGCCAGGCTGGCCAGCGTTGGCGTAGGCAGTAGGACGTCCTACTATCGAGGGCATGAGCCATGACTTTCCTGCTTTCGCCCTCTCAGAGGAGCACGACGCGCTCCGCGAGTCGGTGCGCGCCCTGGCCGAGGAGAAGATCGCGCCGCACGCAGCCAAGGTAGACGAGGCGGCCCAGTTCCCGCAGGAAGCGCATGATGCGCTGGTCAAGGCCGACCTGCACGCCGTCCACATCCCCGAGGAGTATGGGGGCGCCGGGGCTGATGCGATCGCCACCGTGATCGTGATCGAGGAAGTGGCCAGGGTGTGCGCGTCCTCCTCGCTGATTCCGGCGGTGAACAAGCTCGGCACCGTTCCGCTGCTGTTGTCCGCCTCGGAGGAACTCAAGCAGCAGTTCCTGCGGCCGGTCGCCAGCGGAGCGGCCATGTTCTCCTATGCGCTATCCGAGCCCGAGGCCGGATCGGACGCCGCCGCGATGAGGACTCGCGCGGTCCGGGACGGCGACAGCTACGTACTGAACGGCACCAAGCGCTGGATCACCAACGCCGGCGTCTCCCGGTTCTACACGGTCATGGCGGTCACGGACCCGTCAGCTGGCGCCAACGGCATCTCGGCCTTCGTGGTCGACAAGGATGACGACGGACTCAGCTTCGGCGCGCCCGAGCACAAGCTCGGCATCAAGGGCTCGCCGACCAGAGAGCTGTACTTCGACAACTGCCGCATCCCGGCTGAGCGCATCATCGGCGCCGAAGGCTCCGGGTTCAAGACTGCGCTGGCCACGCTGGACCACACCCGCATCACGATCGCCGCGCAAGCGCTCGGCATCGCCCAGGGCGCGCTCGACTACGCGATTGGGTATGTCAAGGAACGCAAGCAGTTCGGCAAGGCAATCGCCGAATTCCAGGGGCTTCAGTTCATGATGGCCGACATGGCCATGAAGATCGAGGCTGCCCGCCAGCTCACGTACGCGGCCGCAGCCAAGTCGGAGCGGGCCATGCACGGCGAGCGCGCCGCCGATCTCACGTTCATCTCCTCGGCATGCAAGTGCTTTGCCTCCGACGTCGCCATGGAAGTCACCACGGACGCCGTCCAGCTGCTCGGCGGTTACGGCTACGTCAGTGACTACCCGGTCGAGCGGATGATGCGGGACGCCAAGATCACCCAGATCTACGAGGGAACCAACCAGATCCAGCGTATGGTCATGGCCCGCCAGATCTTGAAGTGACCCGCGAATCTGCACGGATGGTTCCCTAGATGCCAGGCCTGGTGGCCGAGCTGCTCGCGAGCTATCAGCCACACACCGACTTGGAAGCTCGTGATCTGGACCGGATCCGCACGGTAATCACGACCGAGCCTGACCCGTGGTCGCGCTCGACGCCGCTGCACCTGACGGGATCCGCGCTGATCGTCCATCCGGAGACAAGCCGCGTGCTGTTGCGCTGGCACGAGCGCCAGCAGGCCTGGCTCCAGGTGGGAGGCCACGGCGATCCAGGCGAGAACGATCCGCTGGCCGTGGCGCTACGCGAGGGTGCAGAGGAGACCGGGCTGACCGATCTCGTTCCGTGGCCGGATACAGCCCTCACCCATGCCGTTATCGTGCCCGTGCCAGCGGGCCGCGGCGAGCCTGCGCATGAGCACGCCGATCTGAGGTTCGTGCTGGCAACCGACAATGCCGGAGGCTGCGCAGGCAGAGACGCCGGGTGCGCCGCTGCAATGGCTGACAATCGCGGCGGCGATGCGGCTCACGTCCGAGCCGAACCTCCGGGAGACGCTGGCCAGGCTCGAGCGGCTGGAACCGAAGCGCTAGGACGAACGTCCAACTGCTGGTCGACGGCAGGGGAGGCGGTCATGAAGCTGACTGCATGGATGGCGGGCCTCGCGCTGGTGCTGGCAGGCTGCGCGGCGAGCGCATCGGCGCCTGCCGCCACGGTCACCAAGCCCTCGTCGGCCAAGTCGTCGTCGGTCGAGCCCTCGACCGCTGCCGTGCCCGGCGAAGGCCGCGTCATCGGCACCTTTCTCCGGGAGGGCGGTCCGCTCGGTGCAGGTGGAAAGCAGCCACCTAACGTGCTCTTGAGGGGAACGGTGCAGTTCTTCGCCGCGCACCATCGCACGGTCGCAGTCCGGGTTGGCAGATCAGGCAGATTCGCGGTCTGGCTGCCAGCCGGCACCTACCGAGTCTCCGGTCGCTCGCCCTCGCTACTCGAGCAGCTCCCGTCGGGCGCAGTGCGGGAAACAACGTGCTCCGGGTTGCAGCCGATCGCCGTCGTTGCAGGCCGCGCGCTGCGGATCACCGTCATCTGCAATGTGCCGTAGGCCTCGCGGCCAGGGTCAGGGTGCCGAGAGGCCGTAGACCCGGCGTGCGGTGCCGGACAGGATGGCGGCCTGGTCTGGCTCGCTGAGCTCATTCGTGAGGGTCACCGCCGCGGTCACGACGTCGGCGTAGCTGGCGTCGAGCGTGCACACGGGCCAGTCGGAGCCAAACATCAGCCGCCGCGGCCCGAAGTGCTCAAGCGCGAGGTCGACGTATGGCCGCAGGCGAGCGATGCCCCGCTCGGGGTCCTGTGGTGACACCCCGGCGCTCAGGATCCCCGAGAACTTGCAGACGGTGTTCGGCAGCGCCGCGAGCTCACGGAACGGCTGGGCCCACGACTCGTCGACCTGCGGTCCAGCCTCGACGTCGACGTTGCCGAGATGATCGAGCACGAATGTAAGCTCCGGCAGGCTGGCGGCGGCTTGGACCGCGGCAGGCAGCTGGCCAGGCCGGAGGACGAGGTCGAAGGCCAGGCCCTGGCCGCGGTGGCACGCAGTCCGCGCCGGACGTCTGATCTCGCCAGCCAGCTGTCGTCCCGCTCGGTCAGCAGCGGATGACGAATTCCAGCTAGGTACTCGCCGCCGGGCATGCTGAGCAGATCGCCGAGGTCGTCGGCAACGCTTGCTGCGGTCAGGTCGGTCCAGCCGACGACGCCGGCAACCAGTGAATCGGCGCGGGCCAGCCTCAGCAGCTCCGGCGTTTCCTCATGCTCAATGGTCTGGACGACGACCGTGCCGACCACGCCGGCCGCGGCCGCTTGCGGGGCGAGGTCGGCCAGGGAGAATGACCGCCGCAATGGGGCGAGCGCTTCGTCGCTCTCAAGCCAGGGCTGAGCGTGCGCGCCGAGATCCCAGACGTGCTGGTGCGAGTCGACGATCGGCATCCGAGCGGTCAGGTCGCTGGCGTCCATGAGCGCGAGTCAAAGGCCCATATCGTCGAGCTGCCGGTAGAGATCGCCGCGCGGTCCTGAGAAGACGCCGGTGCTGCCCGGATCTTGCCGGGCAACGCTCGTGCTCGGGGCAGGAGTGGCTGCTGGCTGTGTGGCGGTCGCTGCGGCCCCGGCCCCGGCTGCCACCGCAGGCCCAGCCGTTGCGGGCGTCGCTGCGCCGACCGCGGGACGCGCGGGCGTCGCCTTGGCCGCCTTCCGGCTGGCGCTCGCGCTGCGGTCGCGGAAGATCCAGCCGCCGACAACACCGGCGACAAGACCGCCGATGTGCGCCTGCCAGCCGATGCCGGTGTGCGGCAGGAGCACAGTGAACTGGTAGGCGAAGCACAGCGCCATGACCGCGCCGATCAGGATGTCGATGCCGTGGCGGTCGAAGAATCCGCGCACCAGGATGTAGCCGAGGTAGCCGAAGACCACGCCGCTGGCGCCGACGCCGATCGTGCCAGTCGAGCCGAAGATCCAGGCTGCGAGCCCGCTGGCGACGATGACGAGGGCGGTCAGCCCCAGAAACCTGATGACCCCGCGGTAGGCGGCCAGGAAGCCGAAGATGAAGAGCGGGCCCGAGTTGCTCTCGATGTGGGTCCAGCTCACATGCAAGAACGGGGCCGAGGCGATATCCGGCAGGCTGGCCAGGTCATGCGGGCGGATCCCGTAGTTGTTGGTGAGCTGATAGTGATCAAGAACATTGACCACCTGGACGAGCCAGAGAATGGCCAGGAAGGCGACCATGACAAATAGCGCCTTGCGCGCCTCGGCGAGCGCGGACTCGGCGTCGGAGGCACCCAGAGTCCAGTATCGGTGCCGGGGGCTGCTCATGTGTCACGTCCCTGCCGCTGTTGCCACTGCCGTTGATGCCACGGACCCGACGGCGTGGCTACCTGACTGACAAGTTAGCCGCACCGAGGCGGTGCGCGGTAGGCGTCCTGTTGCGACGGCTTTCACGCCAACCGATATATCGGCAGAAGGTCGGCAGGCGTAACACGCGACACGCCGGCGCGCCGGCGTGTCGCGGCCGTCGATGCCATCAAACTGTGATCACAGCTGCCCGGTGAACACGCCGAGTAATTGTTACATTACGTATTGCCAAACTGTGATCTGCGCGACACCAATTAAGAGTTGCCGGCACAGCTTTTTCGGCGGAAACGCTTTGTGGGCGAGTCCAGTTCTGGCAACGTTATCCGGCGACGGTGCTGGACCGATACAAGCGGGGCCCCCGCGCTCGATAGCGGAAGCCGCTTAACTCGCACCCGGCCGTCATGCGACTCGCTGCCCTGTACCGCAGCGGTCCGCGCGCCGGGCGTTCCGCCTGGCCGCGTATGGCCGACGGAAGGACCGCATTGTCACAGCACCGGAGGCGGCCCCAAGCCAAGCGCCCGAAGCGCCGGCGGGTGGGAGTCTTCATGGTCACCGCCGCTGCGGCGACCGTCGTCGTGGTGGCGATCGCTCTCCTAGTCGTTGCAGGCCGTCCCGGCTCGGTTACAGATCCGCTTGGTGCTGCGGTGGCCCAGGTGTCCAGCGGACGGCAGGGCATGGTGCTGGCCCAGGAGCGCCAGAAGGTCATCCTGCAGGATGCGGCGACACAGGCATTCAGCGTGACGAGTGCGCCGAAGATCAGCACGGCACTGCCGCCATCCTCGGGGAGCCAGAGCGGTCAGACGGGCGCGCCGATCGTGCCGAGCACGCCGCCGAATCCGGCCTCGGCGCAGGGGATCGCGTACAAGCTGCTTCCGTCCTTCGGGTTCAGCACTAACCAGTTCGGCTGCCTGAACGACATCTGGAGTAGAGAGAGCGGCTGGCGATACAACGCCGAGAACGCCAGCGGTGCCTACGGCATCCCGCAGGCCCTGCCGGGATCGAAGATGGCAAGCGCCGGCCCGGACTGGCAGACGGATCCGACCACGCAGATCAAGTGGGGCCTGGGCTACATCAAGGGCCGTTACGGCACGCCGTGCGACGCGTGGGCGGCCTGGCAGAACCAGGGCTGGTACTAGCCGTCCGGCTCAGTGATCTGTCCGGCCCGTGATCCGCAGGGCTCGGTGGTCCAAAGGGCGTCGTTGTGCAAGTGGCGCCCGAAGAGGGGCGCCACTTGCAATCTGACGCCCAACGTTCGGGGCGGGCCAGGCCGAATAATCCGGGCTGTCGGCGCAAATGGGCCACGGCATGGGCGACTCAAGGCACGAAGCGCTGCGATTCGGAGTGCGGCGATCGGAGTGCGGCATCGGTGCAGCTTCTGAGCGACCCGCAAGTCGGCCTCGCCGACCCTCGCTAGGTGGCCGGCAGCGGGCGGAAGGTCATCAGGGCTTTGTGGAACACACCGCTAGCCGAGCTGAACGTCGCCGACGGCGCCCACATGGTCAAGGTGTAGGGCTGGACGCCGGACTTTGTAGTCAGCGTGACCAGGATGACCAGCTCGGTGCAGGGTCCGGTTACCGGCTTGGTCCAGGTGAACTTCAGCTCGGCAGCCGGAGCCGCCTTGAAGCCGCCAACGGTGGTGAAGTTGACCGCGCTGAGCGACAGCTCCTGGAAGCCCTTATAGGTCTTGGCGTCCTTCGCCTCGAGGTACTGCGCCTGCTCGAGCGGCTTGACGTACGTCCAGAGGGCGAGATTGACCATGAGGTGGAAGTTGTGGATGGGCTGGTTCAGGTGGGCGATGGGAACAATGACGGACTGCCGCCAGGGGCTCGGCATCCCGATCTTGAAGCCAGCCGTCGAGGCCATCACGGCCGCCGTGAAGTGATGCCAGACGTATCCGGTCGGCAGGACCGGCGGGGAGCTCGAACTCGATGGCGACGGGCTCGGAGTCGGCGTGCTGCTCGGTGTCGGGCTTGGCGAGGGGCTCGCGCTGCCGCTCGGGCTTGACGACGGGCTTGAGCTCGGCTTGCCTGACGGCCCGGAACTCGGCTTCCCCTTGCCTGGTGTCTGGCCATGCGACGGCGTCGTCGGAGCCGAGCCGCCGGCCGCTGGCGTGGTACCGGAATGATGCTGCCCGCCGCCGGCGGATCCGGTTGAGCCCGCCCCGGCCGAACCGCTCCCGGCGCCGGTGATGCTAGGGGGAGTAGTGCCTTCGAGAGCCTGCGGCGCCTGCGTGTGGGAGTAGATGTCCCAGCCGATGACTGCGGCTATGGCGATCGCGGCTATGCCCGCCCCGGCGACCATCAGCCGCCAGCGACCGGAGGACGGCTTAGCAGGCCCGCCGCGCCGCCCGAACCGGGATCCGCCGTTCCCGCCGGAGCCAGAACCGCCCGAGCCAGGCGAGGCACCAGAATCACCAGGCGAAGAGCCGCCCGCGCCGGATCCACCGGGAGTTGACTTCAGTGGTACCCACAAGACCGGGCTGCCGTCGCCGCCATGAGCGAGTTGCGGGTCGAGCAGGCCCACCGTGTCGGCGCCGCTCGCAGCGCCGGTCAATCCGCTAGCTACACCAGCCCCGGCTAGTGCAGCTGCGGCCGGGGCATCAACCGCTTCCGCCGGACCGGCGGCCAGTCCGATCCCGGCCAGTCCGATCCCGGGTGATCCGGCCAAGGCCGGGGCGCCTGCGTTGCGCGGGTTGGCCGCGTCGGCTGAGGCACCTGCGCCGGCGGCTTCCTGTGCCGGTCCGCCAGGCGAGCCATCGCTTGCCGGCCCACCGCTGACCACGGCAGCGCTGACCAAGGCTGCGCCGGCCGCCCCGAGCCCGATCGCAGCGTCCGCCCCGTGGCCCATTCCAGCGCCGAGGCCGACGTCGGCGAATTGGCCCGCCGCGACGAGCGGCGTCTCGTCCAGACTCCGCGATCCGAGCGACGCTTCGAGCGCGCCGGCCGGGCCCGTCCATTCCGGGATCGACAGCTCGCCGAAGACCGGGGGATCCAGGAAGGCCGCGCGTTGCTCGTCCGAGCTAGCCTCGGCCGCGTGCGCCGATCCGCGTACCGGATCGGCGTCGCCGTCTGTCACGGCGTCCCGTTCGGCCGTGCTGGCCTCCGCTGCGAGCCAGCCGTCACCGAGTGGCCTGGCTCCGGTCCGCGCTGCGGTTGCGGCCTCGGTCAGCAAGCGCGCGGCAGTCGTCGCATCGGGTCTCGTGCCAGGATCGCGACTGAGCAGCGCGTCGATCACCGGCGCGAGCGGTCCGGCCGAGGGCGAGCGCGGCGCGGCCTCGGTTGCGACCCCGGCTATGACTGCAGCAGACCCGCCGACGCGGTCGAACGGCCCGCGGCCTTCCACCGCCGCGTACAAGGTGGCGCCGAGCGACCAGAGATCGGACGCTGGCGTCGCGCCGTTGCCGCGCACGCGCTCGGGCGCTGTGAAGCCCGGCGTCCCGACCACCATGCCGGCCAGGGTCTGGCTCGGATCCTCGGTGAACGTGGCAATGCCGAAGTCGGTGAGCACGGCCTTGCCCTCGTCGGTGACCAGGACATTGCTGGGCTTGACGTCGCGGTGCAGCACTCCGGCCGCGTGCGCGGTGGCCAGCGCCCCGACGAGGCTCGCGCCGAGCTCGGCGGCCTCGAGCGGGGGCAGCGGGCCGTCCTCGGTGATCACCCTGTCCAGGGAGCGAGCGTTGACCAGCTCCATGACGATCCACGGGCTGCCGTTCTCCTCCACGACGTCGAACACTGTGACGACGCTCGGATGACTCAGCCTGGCCGCTGTCCGGGCCTCGCGCAGAGTGCGCTGGTAGATGGCCTCGGCGTCGGACGGTGCGGCGTGCGCGGTGATCTGTACTTCCTTCACCGCTACGTCACGATCGAGCAGCTCATCGCGGCCACGCCAGACAATGCCCATGGCACCACGGCCGATTGGCCCCTGAAGGCGATAACGGCCGGCGATCAGCCGGCCGCTGCCCATAACTGCGTGCATGGCGGGACCCTATCTACAGCCGACACTCAGTGTCCTGTGAGCAAGATGAGAATTTGACGACGACAGACTAGCGCCGGAAGGGCCCGGATTCGTTACTGTTCGGGCGACCGTTGCGGCCGGGCCATCACGGCGACATCCAGAGCGCGGTCCAGCTGCTCCTGGCTGATCTCGCCGCTGGCGACATGGCCGCGTGAAATGACGACCTCCCGGATCGTCGCGCCTGTCTCCAGCGCCTCATGCGCGACCGCTGCGGCGGCCTCGTAGCCAATGTAAGGATTCAGCGCCGTGACGATGGCCGGAGACGATTCCGCGTTGCGGCGCAGCCGCGCGACGTCCGCGGTGATGCCCGCTACGCACTTATCGGCCAGGGCCGTCGCGGCCGCGGCCAGCAGTCGCAGCGAGGACAGCAGCGCCCTGCCGATGACCGGCATCATGACGTTCAGCTCGAAGTTGCCCGCCGCGCCACCGAAGGCCACGGCGGCGTCGTTGCCGATGACCTGAGTGCAGACCTGGCAAACCGCCTCGCAGATGACCGGGTTGACCTTGCCCGGCATGATCGACGAGCCGGGCTGCAGGTCGGGGATCCGGATCTCGGCCAGACCGGTGCGCGGTCCGGACCCCATGAGCCGCAGGTCATTGCAGATCTTGTAGAGGCTGACAGCTATCGTCTTGGCGACGCCACTGGCCGCGACCAGGCCGTCGCGAGCGCCTGCCGCCTCGAAGTGGTTGGCCGCCTCGGTGAGCGGCAGCCCCATGTCGGAGGCGAGGTGGCCGATCACGGCCGGCGCGAACGCGGCGGGCGCGTTGAGCCCGGTTCCGACCGCGGTGCCGCCAAGCGGCAGCTCGCCCACGTCGGGCAGGACGAGCTTGGCTCGCTGGATGGCGTGCCTGACGGCCGCCGCGTAGCCGCCGAACTCCTGGCCGAGCGTGACCGGCGTCGCGTCCATCAGGTGCGTCCGGCCGCTCTTGACCACGTCGGTGAATTCGGCCGCCTTCGCCTCCAGGACGTCGGCCAGGTGGCCGAGTGCGGGCAGCAGCGACATCGTGATCAGGCGCGCGGCCGCCAGGTGGATCGCGGACGGGAACACGTCGTTGGACGACTGGGACGCGTTGACGTGATCGTTCGGATGGACCGGTCGCCCGAGCTGGCGGCTGGCGAGCGTCGCGATCACCTCGTTGGCGTTCATGTTCGACGACGTGCCAGAGCCGGTCTGGAATACATCGACCGGGAACTGATCGTCATACCGGCCGCGAGCCACCTCCGCGGCTGCGTCGTGGATCGCCTCGGCCAGGTCAGCGGGCAGCACGCCGAGCTCGCCGTTGATGACCGCGGCGGCGCCCTTGATGGAGGCCAGCGCGCCGATCATGTCCCGTGACAGCGGCTCGCCGGAGATATCGAAGTTCTCCAGGGCGCGCTGGGTCTGCGCGCCCCACAGGGCATCCGCTGGTACTGCGACCTCGCCCATCGAGTCGTGCTCGATGCGCATGCCACGCGGGGTGCCAGCACCAGGCGGAACGGCAGTCATCAGGTCCTCAGCTTCGCGCCGAGCCGATCGTCAGCAGCGGCGCCTTCGGCGCAGTGACGTCAGCAAAGAAGTCGTTCCCCTTGTCATCTACCACGATGAAGGCCGGGAAATCGCGGACCTCGATCCGCCAGACGGCCTCCATGCCAAGCTCGGGGTACTCCAGCACCTCGACCTTGGTGATGCAGTCCTGTGCCAGCTTGGCCGCGGCTCCGCCAATGGAGCCGAGGTAGAAGCCGCCATGGTCCTTGCAGGCAGCAGTGACGCCGGCGGACCTGTTGCCCTTCGCGAGCATCACCAGGGAGCCGCCAGCCGCCTGGAATCTGTCGACGTATGAGTCCATCCGGCCGGCCGTGGTCGGGCCGAAGGATCCGGACGCGTAACCCTCCGGCGTCTTCGCCGGGCCCGCGTAGTACACGGCGTGGTCGCGGAGGTAGGCGGGCATAGGCTGGCCGGCGTCGAGGAGCTCGTTGATCTTGGCGTGGGCAATGTCGCGCGCGACGACCATCGGCCCGGACAGCGCCAGCCGGGTCTTGATCGGGTACCGGGACAGCTCGGCGCGGATCTCGTCCATGGGCCGCGAGAGGTCGATGCGGACGACGTCGCTGTCGAGGTCAGACTCTTCGGTGTCGGGCAGGTAGCGCGCAGGGTCAGTGTCAAGGCGTTCGAGGAAGACCCCGTTCCCGGAAATCTTTGCCCTTGCCTGTCTGTCGGCGGAGCACGACACCGCGATCGCGACCGGACAGGAGGCGCCGTGTCGGGGCAGCCGGATGACGCGGACGTCGTGGCAGAAGTACTTGCCGCCGAACTGCGCGCCGATGCCGGACTTGCGGGTGATCTCGAGTACCTGCTGCTCAAGCTCGAGGTCGCGGAAGCCGTGCGCGTCCATCGACCCGGCAGTCGGCAGCGCGTCGAGGTACCTCGCCGATGCGTACTTGGCTGTCTTGAGCGCGTATTCGGCGCTGGTGCCGCCGATCACGATCGCCAGGTGATACGGCGGGCAGGCTGCGGTGCCCAGCGACCGTATCTTCTCTTCCAGGAACGAGGCCATCCGTGCCGGGCTGAGCACAGCCTTTGTTTCCTGATAGAGGTACGACTTGTTGGCCGAGCCGCCGCCCTTCGCCATGAAGAGGAACTTGTAGTCGCTGCCGTCGGTCGCATACAGCTCGATCTGGGCCGGCAGGTTGCTGCCGGTGTTGCGCTCCTCCCACATGGTCAGCGGGGCGAGCTGGGAGTAGCGCAGGTTCAGCCTGGTGTAGGCGTCGTAGACACCGCGGGCGATGTGCTCCTCGTCGCGGCCGTCAGTGAGTACCTGCTGGCCGCGCTTGCCCATGACAATCGCGGTCCCGGTGTCCTGGCACATGGGCAGGACCCCGCCGGCCGCGATGCAGGCGTTCTTGAGGAGGTCACTGGCGACGAACTTGTCGTTCGCGCTGGCGTCGGGGTCGTCGAGGATCGAGCGCAGCTGCTTCAGGTGCCCTGGCCGCAGCAGGTGCGCGATGTCGTGCATGGCCGTGGCGGTGAGCTGAGTCAGCACCTCAGGCTCCACCTGGAGGAACTCGCGGCCGAACGCCCGCTGCACACTGAGGCCGTCGGTCGTAAGGAGCCGGTACTCGGTGTCGTCGGCGCCCGTCGGCAGCATGTCGGTGTAGGAGAACTCGGGCATGGAAGGCACATCCTTGTGGCCGGGTGCTGACCTCTCCATCGTATTTCGCGGCAGCGAGTCAGCCGCCGGTGGCTCGCAGGCCGCCCTGGCTCGTAGGCCGCCGTCGGCTCGTCAGCCGCCCGTCCTGGGCAGCCTCCATGCGGGCTTGGAGCTGATGCGCTGGCGGCGGGCCGACAGAGGCCCGGCGATGCCGAGAGCGGCGAGGAACGCTACGAGTGCCGCAAGGATGGTCACGAAGCCGCCGTAACTCCAGCCGACGGAGGTTACATCCGGCTTGGCTACGACCCCCAGGACGGTTAGCAGGAGGGCCAGCCCGGTGGCGCCGACTAGCACCTGCCCGGGACTCGGCAGGTTGCCAGGGACCCGGCCGATGGCATCGCGGGCCACGAGCACGACCAGGGCCACGATGGCCAAGGCGAAGACAGCCCACAGGTAACCATGAGCCTGTGGTCCGTCAACGTCTGCGCTGCCCGATCCGAGGACCATAGAAACGCTGAACCAGGGCAGGAAGAGGGCTATCAGAAGCACGATGAGGCTCGATCCGATGGCCAGGTCGCTGCCGGCCCACCCGCGGCGGCCAGATGTGGCAATGGGCGGCGGCGGCATTGGGGTTCCGTCGAACGGGGTGTCGGTAGTCACGTGGGCCTCCAGTCTCTGGGCTCCCACGGCGACTATCGCACGTTTCATGGGTTCGGAGCGCGCTGAGCCAGCATGATCCGCGTGTCACAAACCGCCTATACCGACCGCGATAATGCCGCGAACCCATGGTTAGTCGGCGAAGGGCTGCTGCCGCGAGTGCGGCAGCAGCCCTTGAGCGGGTCCTAGTGACCTAGATCACTTCGGACTCGGCCACCTCGGCCTGCAGAAGCTCGGCGGCCTCCGCGTCGATCGGGTCGGCGTCGGCATTGGCGCGGCTTGCGCGATTGCCGCCTGCGCGTTGGTCGGCCGCGCGCTTGCCGGGCTGGCGTCGGCCGATCCGGTGGCGGGCTGTCCAGCAGGAGCACCCGCCTGGCGCATCCGGATGGCGAGGGCGACGACCACCAGGGCGATCGCGTCGAAGATGGCTGCCGCGGTGAAGGATGCGGCCATTCCATGCACGCGGACGTGCTGCGCCTGTGCGGCAGCTGTCGCGCCGAGGATCGGGTGCCGTGCCGCCGCCCGACTCGCCGTGCCGTAGATCGTGACGAGGATGGCCAGGCCGAGCGCGCCGCCGACCTGCTGCATCACGTTCACCATGCTGGCCGCGGCACCCGACTCCCGCGGCGGGACGCCGGCGAGCGATGCCATGGTCAGCGGCACGAAGACCACGCCCATGCCGACGCCTAGCAGCAGCATCGGGATGAGGACACCGGGGAAGTAGGTCGTGCCGATGGAGAGCTGGCCCAGCCAGGTCATGCCAGCCACCACCGGCAGGAGGCCGACGATCATCAGCCGCCTCGGGCCGTAGCGGGCCACGAGCCTTGGCGCGAGCCGCGACGTGGCGAACAGTGCACCCGTCATCGGGACGAATGACAGGCCTGCCTTGATCGGGCTAAAGCCGAGCACCTCCTGGACGAACTGCGTCAGGAAGAAGAACGACCCGAACATGCCGGCCACCAGCAGGAGCCTGGCGACGTAGGATGCCACCCTGCTGCGATCCCGCAGCAGCCAAAGCGGCGTGATCGGGTGACTCGTCCTGGTCTCGATCAGGACGAACGCGCCAAGCAAGATCGCAGCAGCGGCGAACGAGGAGAGCGCGATCCTGCTGCCCCAGCCATGGGACGCGACGCTGATGAACGCGTACACGAGGGCCGACATGCCGGCCGTCGACGTGATGGCGCCTGGGGCGTCGAAGCGGCCACGCTGACGCTGGGAGTTTGCCAGCAGGCGCGGCGCGAGGGCCACGACGGCGATGCCGATCGGCACATTGATGAAGAAGACCCAGCGCCACGAGGCCCACTGCGTGATCAGGCCGCCGAGGACCAGGCCAAGCGAGGAGCCGCCCATAGTGACCGCGGTGAAGATGCTGAGCGCACGGACGCGTTCCCGGCCCTCCGGGAAGCTCCCGACGATCGCGGCCAGCACCGCGGGGGAGGCGATCGCACCGCCTGCGCCCTGGACGGCACGCGCGGCCAGGAGCAGTCCTGACGATGTCGCCAGGCCGCCGGCGAGCGACGCGAGGGTGAAGATAACGAGGCCGGCCATGAATGCCTGCCGCCGGCCGAGGATGTCGCCGGCCCGGCCGCCGAGCAGCAGCAGGCCGCCGAAGGTCAGCGCGTAGGCGTTGAGCACCCACGACAAACTGGTCGCCGACAGGTGCAGCCCCGTCGCCATGGACGGCAGCGCGATGTTCACGACTGTCATATCCAGGACGATCATGAGCTGGGCGCACAGCACCACGGCGAGGGTGATGTTTCGCCGGTCGCGCTGCCGCGCGCTGGTACCAGCGATAGGACCGACCCGCTGCGCCGTGGCGAGGGGGCCGCCGGGCGCCGAGGAGGTAGGTGAAGAAGACATGGTTCCTTCCCGGAACAGTGCTGAAGTAGACCACCGGTGCCAGCGGATGTATTGGCCCAGGCGGCTGGAGTGAGCTAAGCTCTATGCGGAGGATCCCTCCGGTAATTACTATACGGAGGATGCCTCCGGTTTGCAACTCGATAGATGGTGGAGTTATTGATGGGCGCAGTCGAGTCGGCCAGCCAGGCCGAACAGCCGAAGCGGGCTGATGCGCGCCGCAACTACGAGCGGCTGCTCGCAGCTGCCGCCGCGGCCTTTGCCGAGCACGGTGCCGACGACGTGTCGCTGGAAGAGATCGCGCGCCGGGCAGGCGTCGGTATTGGCACGCTGTACCGGCATTTCCCCGCCCGGCAGTCCCTGCTAGAGGCCGTGTACAAGGACCAGGTCGACGGGCTTGACGTGCTCGCGGCGAAGCTCCTCACGGCCGAGTCGCCCGGCGACGCGCTCGGCGAGTGGATGCGGGCCTTCGTCGCCTTCGGCCGGAGAAAGCGCAGCCTGAGCTCGGCGCTCGTTGCGACCATCGGCAAGGACTCCGAGCTGATGTCGTCGTGCAGCAAGATCTTGCGCGGCCGTACCGAGGAACTGCTGAGTCGCGCTCAGGAAGCGGGCGAGGCTCGGCCGGAAGTGCAGGGTGTCGACGTGTTCCGGCTGACGCACGGGCTGATCATGGCCACCGAGGTAGAGCCGTCCGATCCTGACCAGCCGGGCCGGCTGCTCGGGCTTGTCATCGACAGCGTCCTGGCGGGTCCTCGGCACTAGCGGCCGAATCGCTGCGCTATCGGCAGATGGCGGCGCTGGCCGGACGATCTCAGCCGCCTTACAGATTTGGCCGGTTGTATTGGCCAGCCGCTCGTATCTTGCAGGCCGATCAATGCCAGATTGGCATGCGGCCGCCGTTCCCGGGTAGCAACCAGGTGCCGGGTGGCCGGCCGCCGCCTGCCGAAGTTCGGACGTAGGCCGGCCATCCGGACCAGCCGCGACGGTGAGGATGGTGAACAGTGAGTAGCTTCCCCGAGCAGGGCAGTATCCCTGGAGCCGGCAGTATCCCCGGAGGCGGCGATGTCCCAGGGAGGGGCAGTATCCCCGGAGGCGGCGATATCCCTGGAAGCGGAGACATCCCTGGGCTCGGCGCCATCCCCGGTTTCGGCGATATCCCGGCCCCGACAGGCCGTCCGGACCGGCTACGGCCCGTCGTGGACATCGAGGAAGCGTCCCGCCAGCTCGACCTGGCGGCGCACGACATCGCCGTCGCATCCAGCTGCATCGGCCTCGGTGACCTAGACGAGGCGCACACCAACGTGATCACGGCGCGGGCCGCCGCCGACGCGGCCGAAGAGATCCTCCGAGTGGTGCTGGCCAGCGGGTTAGGTAGCCCGCTCTAGCCGGGCCGCACGCTGCATGGCGGTAGCGGTGGCGTCGGCGCGGTGTCATCGGCGCAGTGACATCCCTCCGTGTCAGTCACTCGGTATCAGCGACCGTTCGATCTCGTCTTCGGCTGCCAGGTACTCCTGCGCGAGGCGCACCGCTGTCGCGCCATCGCCGACAGCTGAGGCCACTCGCTTGATGGATCGATAACGAGCGTCTCCTGCGGCGAATACGCCGGGCATCGAGGTCTCGAGCAATAGCGGCGCACGATCGAGTGGCCAGCTCGACGTATCGCTCGCATCCGGCATCACGTCGCGGCCCGTCAGGATGTACCCCCGCTGAAGCTGGATCGCCTCGGGTAGCCACTGGGTGCGGGGCTCGCCGCCGATCAGTACGAACAGGGCGGCCGCCGGGACCTGGTCGGTCTGGTCGTGCAGCCTGTCGTGCAGACTCAGGGCTTCGAGGTGATCCTCACCGTGCCCATCGGTGACTTCGGTGTTCAGCCGCACCGCCAGGTTGGCGGTGACTTCGATCTCCCGGATCAGGTACTCCGACATCGACCGGGCCAGGTTGTCTCCGCGCACCAGCATTGTCACGTGGCGCGCGTGCCGCGCCAGGTACAGCGCAGCCTGCCCGGCTGAGTTCCCGGCTCCCACGACGAAGACGTCGCGGCCCTTCATTGCCTGCGTCTCGCTGCCAGCCGCGCCGTAGAAGACGCCGGCGCCGACGAGCGCCTCGAGGCGCGGCACCCCGAGGCGGCGCCAGGCGATGCCGGGCGCGACGATGACCGATCTGGCCGCGATCTGGTGGCTGCCAGCGAGGCGCACGATGTGGGCGCCGCCACTGCGGTCCAGGCCGACGCAGCGCTGGGAGAACACCATATGCGCGCCGAACATCCACGCCTGCTCGCAGGCCCGGCGCGTGAGCTCGTGGCCGCTGATGCCATGCGTGAAACCTGGATAGTTTCGAATCATCGGGCTGCTTCCCGCCTGGCCGCCGGAGACGGTTTCCTCCAGCACCACGGTCTGAAGGCCTTCGGATGCGGCGTAGACCGCTGCGGTGAGACCGGCCGGGCCGGCTCCGATGATCACCACGTCGCATTCGTCGACGTCGTTGTGCACGGTCCCGCCGGTAGCCTCGATGAGCTTGGCGGGCGCCGGCTCGACCATCGTGTAGCCGTCGTGGCGGATCACCACCGGCAGCCGCGTCGCGTCAAGGCCCCTGCCCTCGAGCATGCTGCGACCCGGCGGGCTGTCGGCGCTGTCGAAGCGGAACGGAACGTTGAAGCGGGTGAGCATCTCACGAAGCTCGCTCGTGCCGCGATGATCCTCGCGTCCGATGATGTGGAACAGGTCGAAGCCGGCCTGCTGGTCCTTAGACCACTCGGCCAGGAACTCACTGACCATGCGGTAGAGATCTTGCTCGCGCATCCATGGCTTGGTGATGTGATAGTCGGCTTCGCCCAGCGTCATAGCCTCGACGACCGGGCTGCGAGCCGAGTAGTCGCGCTCTACCAGGAGCACCCGCTTGGCGAGCGAATGCATATCATGCGCACGCGCCAGGAAGTCGACGCCGGTCATCTCGGTCATGTCGTAGTCGACAATCAGCAGCGCAACCTGCTCATGCTTGTCGGCCAGCTCACGGAGCGCCGCGAGTCCGGCCAAGGCCGACGTCTGGCCGATGATGCGAAAGTCCTGACTGAACCGTCGGCTGAGATCGTCCTGGAGGGTCTGCATCACGCCTGGGTCATCATCGATAACGAACAGCACTGGTTGTGACATCGGCTGCCTCTCCGTCGTTAGACGTCAGCGCGCGTTGCGCAAGTTAAGCGGCCGGGTCCCAGTGACACGATGACACGCATGCGCGTGCTACAACCCGAGCGTGCCGCAGTGAAGGCTGCGTGCGGGCCGTGTGCAGGCTGGGTGAAGTCAGAGCGTCAGGCAGGCTTGCCGGCAGCCGGATCTGGCTGCCGCGCGAGCTCAGGGAAGTCGTCCTCGAGCCGGTCCTCGGCATCGGCAACACCGCGCTGGCTGATGGCCACCGCGGCCTGGGCGCTGGCGAGCCACTGCCGGGCCTGATCGAGCCGCGCTGTCGTCTCGGCCATCTCGCGCTCCAGGTCCGCGTCGTCACGGTCCAGATACGGTGCGCCGGGGTCCAGGTAGACGACGCTAACGTCCGGTCCTGACTCGCCCGCCGGATCCAGGTGATCGCGCGCGGCCGTAAGCCTGGCTAGCCTGGCAGTCAGCCGCTGCACCTTGTATGTGGCGCTGTCCACGGAAGCCTGGTCCCTTGCAGCCTGCCTGACCCTCTCGCTCAGGGCGGAGGTGTCACCCGAGAGGAGGCGATCGGCGCCCGACCTGCGGGCGAAGAACAGGATCAGCAGCGCGGCCCAGCCCACGGCGGCAGGGACGGCATCACGTGAGGTGTCCATCGCATCAGCCCAGTGATGCCGAGCAATATCGCCGATCAGCGCGACCGCATACAGCGTGGTGATCGTCAGGCTGAACGCCAGCAGCAATCCGATCAGAAGCCACTTCCACCACGGCCGGTGACGTGACGCGGCGAGCCTGGCACGGCGTGCCGAGTGCGCCCGGCCTGGCGCCAGCAGGTCGGCTCCCGTCAGGGACGGCATGGCAGCGCGTGCCGCGTCCGTCGCCGACGGCCTTTCCTCAGTGGTCATGGTGCCTGCCAATGCCTGGACAGCCACAGGTACTTGCTCCGCTAGAGATTTAACCGGGAACGGGCTTGCCTACTCGCCGTCGGCCCGCCAAGTTCGCGCCCGTGACAGCTCCCATCCGACTCGCGGGCATCATGCGGCACAGGAGATCATTTCTAGTGAAATATGGTCTCTAAATGTCGTACCTATTAGCTATCGTGACGGCGAGATGAATGCCGAAGGGGGCAACTATGGCAAACACGAACGAGGAGCCTGTGCCGGGCAGCGAGGGCGAGACCGGCGGGGCCGCCGATGTTCAGCTCGGATCCGAGGGTAACGAAGGCCATGCGGGGGCCGATTCCGGGCTCGTCGTAAGCCTGGAGCCCGAGCCAGCCGGACCCGACGAGCCATCGGGTGAGCCTGCGGAGCCCTCCGTGGAGCCCGAGGCGCCGGTCGAGCCGACTGAGCCGGAGGTACCGGCCGAGCCAGCCGAGCCGACTGAGCCGGAGGTACCGGCCGAGCCAGCCGAGCCGACTGAGCCGGCCGCTAAGCCGGAGACGCACGCGACCTTGTGGTGAGCGCTGACGGATTCTGGCCGGACTTCGCTTCCCGGTACTACGGGCGCGAGCCGCTTCAGACCGACAACGCCGGGGCCGAACTGGACATCGGCGCGGAGGAGATGTTCCGCCTCCTTATCCGGGCGGCCGCCGGCCGGGAGAAGGGACCGGCTGCGCCGCGGATTAGGTTTCACGTCGGTCAGCGGCAGGTCATAGCGGATCTTCCTGACTACCTGCCGGTGGCGGCGGACGGTTCGCTTGACGGTTACCTGGCGCGACTGGAGGGCAGTCTCGGTGGCGAGCCTTATCTGCTTGTGGTCGAGCACGCTCAGGTGTCGAGCCGGCCTGTCTGGCTGGCGGCGGCGCGGTTCCTGAGTAACCTCTACGCCGCCACGGGTGCCGTGCCCGGCAACGTGGACGTTGAGGTATTCGTGGGCCGCTATCCCCACACGATCCCCGGGATACACCGCGAGCGCTCGGGCGTGTTCGTGTCCATGGTCCAAGGCACGAAGGACATCCTGGTCTGGCCGCCTGATGCGACCGGCCTGCCACAAGGCTCGGCGCGCTATCAGGACGCTGTCGCCAGCGCACGCCGCCTGCGATGCGAGCCGGGCCGGCTCGTCTACTGGCCCGCCATGCACTGGCACGTGGGCGAGAGCCCGGCGCACGGCACCGTCGGCCTGCATATCGCCGTCCTCGATGAGCCGCCGACCGTCCGGGATCTGCTGGGCGGTACCAGTGAGCTAGACGCCGCCATCGGGCCCGGTGCCAGCCCCGGCTGGTCGGCAGCCGAGCCCGGTGATCTAGCGCTGCCGCCGGGCCTAGACGCCGCCCTCCAATCGGTCATCTCGGCGTACTCGGACCCTCGACTGCTCAGGGACAGGCTCATTGCGGGCTGGCTCCGCCGCCGCACCGCGCTTGGCTTCTCCGCGGTGCCACCCAGCCGCAAGGTCAGTCTGCGCGAGGGCGACGTGCTGATCCGTGACGGGGTCCATCCCATCGTTCTCGCCCGCCGCGACTCGGACACCTCCTGGCTGGCGGCCGATGGCCGCGTGGGCTACGCGCGGTCGGTGCCGAGCCTGGCCAAGCTGGTCGACTGGCTGAACTCAGGCGAGCCGGTCTCCGTCGCCGCCGCGCTCGGCCTGGCGGCCCTGCCACTCGAGCGCAAGGTCCTCATGCAGGTGCTGACCTTGCTGACTAGCTGGCGGGCGCTGGCGACGGGCGGGACAGCTCAGCGGGCAGCTGGCTCGGGTCTGCGCGCTGGCTTGGCATGAGCCGCTCGAGCTTGGACAGCACGCGGGCGTGCCGTTGCCAGGGATGCTCGCTGCGCTGCTGGCGGCGGGAGTATTCGATCAGCTCCTGCCAGGTAACTTGTGCGGCGCCGGCGTCCCCGCTCGCCACGTAGGCATCACCGAGGCTCTCCAGGATGTGCGGCGGGCGCACCGGGATGCCGGCCTGGCTGCACGTGCTCAGGGCATCTAGGAAGAAAGAAATAGCCTGGTCATGCTCGCCGAGGCCGGCGTGGATCCGGCCGAGGGTATCGAGCGCGTCGACTTGCCCCGTCATATGGCCGATCTCGATGTTGAGCGCAAGGGCACGAGAGCAGTAGTCCTTAGCGGCCTGGAGTTCGCCGAGCGCCAGATAGTGATTGCTCAGATCCGCGAGCGCCCGCGCCTCCCCAGCCCGGTCGCTTGCCGAGCAGAACCACTCGAGCGCCTGGCTGGCATGCGACAAGGCGGCCGGGACATTGTCCTGGACAGTCTCCGGCAGCAGCTCGCGCCTGGAGCGGTACACGCTCGACAACGCTAGATGCACAGATGCCTGCGACGCGTGATCCTCGATCGCCAGGAAATGGGACATGGACTGTCCCAGGTAGCTGATCGCCTCGTCGTAGCTACCGGTGATCCGGCATCGGGTCCCGATGCTGAAGTAGACGCGGCCGAGTGCCTGGTCCTCCCCGAGCCGCACGGCGGCCGTCAGCGCCACATCGTCCAGGCTCGCCCAGTCACGAGTCCGGCCCACCGCGCGGAAATACTGCGTCATCGTGCAGGGGATCTGCCATGCGTACTGATGGGCGCCGCATGACTCGGCGACCGCGGTGACGGCCATCAGGACCTGGTGCTCAGCACGGAACCAGCCGATGGCGCCGAGCGTGGTCTCGGTTAGCTCTGGGCTGACGCCCGGATCTGCGAGCGGCCTTAGCTCCGGCAGCGGCAGGTCCTCGACGAATATCAGGGCACCGGCCGGGCGCGCTGTGTAGAGGTAATGGTCTAGGACGCGTCGGACTGCACGTTGCCGGTCGGCCGGCGACTCGCCGCTGGCAGCCTGCTCGCCCGCGTACGCGCGGAGCAGATCGTGAAACGCGTAGCGGCCGGGGACGTGCTCGTCGATCAGGCTGGCTCTGGCGAGTTCCGTGAGAAGGTGGTGCGCCTCGCGCGTTGGCAGGGCGGCGAGGCTCGCCGCTGCGGTAGCGGTGAAGTCGGGTCCAGGATGCAGGCCGAGCAGGCGGAATAGCCTGGCCGCACTAGTGCTGAGCTGGCTGACCGACCACGAGAAGACGGCCCGCACGCTGGTCGTGGGGTCGCCTATGTCGAACGCATCGAGCCGGTCGTGCTCGCTGCTCATCTGGGCCGCGAAAGACGCCAGCGGGATCGTCGGATTGGCAGCGGCGCGGGCTGCGGTGATGGCGAGCGCGAGGGGCAGGCGCGCGCAGAGGCTGATGAGCTGAGCCGTGGCAGCCGGGTCGGCCGTCAGCCGCTCCGGCCCCAGCCGCGCGGCAAGCAGGGCCTCGGCTTCGGCCTGACTGACCAGCCCGAGTGGGATGGTGACCGCACCGTCGGTGATGCTCAGCCCGGTCAGTGCCGACCGGCTCGTGACGACGACCAGGCAGCCTGGAGACGCAGGCAGCAGAGGGCGGACCTGGTCCGGATCGCGGGCGTTATCGAGGAGGATCAGCACCCGCCGGTCGGCGAGCAACGTCCGGTACAGCGCAGCTTGCGCGCCGGGGGATTCGGGAACGTCCGTGGGCGGGACACCCAGGGAATCGAGGAAGCCGCGAACTGCCTCGGCCGGCGCGAGCGGGACTCCACCCGGGTCGTACCCGCGCAGGTTGACGTACAGCTGGCCGTCGGGGAACTCCGCCGCGACCTCATGGCCCCAGCGCAGGGCCAGCGTCGTCTTGCCGATACCGCCGGTCCCGCTGATGGCCGTGATCACTACGGTGCCGCCCGGCACTTCCTGGCTGAGCAGCGTATCCAGCTGCTTAAGCTCGGGCTCGCGGCCGACGAAGTACCGCACGCCCGCAGGCAGCTGCCGGGGGATGACCGGTCCTTGCCTGGTGCGGAGGCCAGCTGGCGGCGCGGCAAGTGACGGATCCGCGTGCAGGATCTTCTCCTGCAGGTCCCTGAGCTCGGGCCCTGGCTCGACGCCTAGCTCCTCCCTGAGTACTTGCCGGCCTTCCTGGTAGCAGGCAAGTGCCGCCGCCTGCCTGCCCGACCGGTACAGCGCCAGCATGAACTGACCCCGCAGCCGCTCCCGGAGCGGATGCTGGGCCACGAGCGTGGCCAGCTCGACGGCAAGCTCGGCATGTTTGCCGGCCGCAAGCGCCGCGTCCGCGTAGTCCGCATGTACCGCGAGTCGCTGTTCGTCGAGTGCGGCTGCCTCGGTGGCGAGGCGGTCGGTCATCTCGGCGATGTCGGACAGCGCGGGCCCGCGCCAGAGCGCGAGCGCCTGGCCCAGTGCGCTGGCCGCAGCCTCGGCGTCGCCGGAACGAGCGGCATCGCGGCCGCGGCCGGCCAGCGCAGCGAACAAGGCCACGTCCGACTCGGCCGGACCGAGCTCCAGCTGATATCCGGGCGGGCGGGTGAGGAGCCGGGTGCTCTCGCGGTGCGGCTCCATCGCGATGAGCCGTCTGCGGAGCTGGTACACCTGCGCGTGCAGATTGCCCTCACGCGGCCGGGCTACCTCGTCGCGCCACAATCCGTCGATCAGCGCCGACTCTGACACGACCCGGTTGGCCGAGAGCGTCAGCAGGGCCAGCAGCGCTCGCAGCCCTTGCTGCGTGATCGGGACGGGCTGCCCGCCCGCTAGTACCTCGACCGGGCCTAGCAGCCTGACGTGCAGGTCGCCGGGCTCAGTCTCCATGCGAGAAGCGTATCGAGGAGCTCGCCAGCGGCCCTATCACATTCCGGCATGATATCAACGAGAAAAAGCCTGAATCTGGTACAGTCGGCGCGTTTTCACGACGCATTGGGCATAGGCCGGCGTCAGATTGGGGACCGGGAATGGCAATCCGCAGGGCCAAGCAAAAATCGCAGGTCATCGCGAAGCTGTCGGCGAGCGCACCGCCTGGCGAGACATTCATCGCATGCGTGCACGGCGAGACCGGCCCGAGCCCGTGGCTGAACGCTCTCTTCGACGAGATTCCCTTTCTCGGCCTGATCGTCGCGCTGACACGCAGTTTCTACTTCTTCACGCTCACGAACACCTCGGTCGTCGTCAACTCAGCCAACAGGTTCACCAACCGGCCTGGCGAGATCGTGGCCGCGTTCCCGCGGGCCGAGTTCCCGGTGTCGGGCTACAACCGCGGAGCGGTGTGGAGCAAGTTCTACCTTCAGCTGCCAGGATCGGGGAAGCCGAACCGCATCAATGTGCACCGTTACTGGCGGAACGAGCTCGACCAGCTTGCGGCCGCGTTCCCGGCTAGCGGCGTGACCGTGTCCGCTATCCCGGTGGCCCCGGCCATCGACGATGCGGGCGAGGCTGCCGCGAGCTGATCATCAGGCGACGAGGCGGCGGTCCAGCGGGCCGTGCCGTGCGGCGCGACCCGCCTCCGCCGCCCGTCCCTGCTCTCGGCCCGTTCCTGCTCTCGGCCTGTTCCTGGACCCGCCGCCCGTTCCTGAACCCGCCGCCCCCTTCGGTCCGCTCGCTGGCGAACTGATAAATTAGTGTGTGAGTCACACATTAGAGATCCAGACAGAGGGCCTTAGGCCAGCCAACCCACGCTCCTCCGGAGGCACAAGATGACCCACGCTGCTGGCACTTTCACCGTCGCTGCCTGGAACGAGGACACTTACCAGGAACTGGACGCCGAGGCCAAGCTCACCAAGGCGGCGGTGACCTTCGCCATGTCTGGCGACATCACCGGCGAGGCAACCTGGGACGCCCTGATGTGCTACCGGCCGGACGGGACCGCCGTCTACACCGGCATTCAGCGAGTGCAAGGGCAGCTCGCTGGCATCGAGGGCAGCTTCGTCGTCCTAGCCGACGGCGAGTTCGTCGACGGCGAGGCGCGCTCACGCTGGCAGGTCATCGAGGGGTCGGGTACGGGCGGCCTTGCAGGCCTCACGGGCACCGGCCAGGCGGTCGCGACCGCCGCTCCGCCGGGCACGTTCACCTTCGATTACGACCTTGGCTGATCATGCCAGCCTTGATCGCCCGGCTAATGTCTTCGGGGCGCTCGCGCTCGTTGTAGCCGACCAGATCGCGGACGCTACCGCTGCGGCGGCCGGTCGGGCCGACTCGGCACCCGCCGCGCTGGCGGCGCTGCTCCACTTCCTGGACAGGCCTACCGTTGATCTGCTCCGGCAGGTGCTGGGGCTGACGTCATCCGGAACTGTGCGGCTGCTCGACCGCCTCGCGGAGGCGGGTTACGTGGAGCGCGAGCAAGGCGCCGACGGCAGGTCTACCGCGATCGTGTTGACCGATGCGGGCCGTGCCGCTGCCGAGCAGGTATGCCAGGCCCGTGCCGATGTGCTCGACCGGGTGACCGCGGCCTTGTCGCCAGCCGAGCGCGCCGAGTTCGACGGGCTAATAGGCAAGATGCTGGTCGGCATGATGCGCGGCCCGGGCGCTGTGCGCTGGATCTGCCGTCTCTGCGACACGGGAATCTGCCGCGGTTCGCCCGGCGGCTGCCCGGTCGGCAACGCCGCGCGCGAGCAATATGGAGCCCGCTGACTAGAACGACGACTACGGCCTAACGCGCGAGGCGGGGGAGCAGCGCTGCCGACGCGGTGACTCCAACGACCGTTGCTAGGGCCAGCACGGTCAGGTCCAGCCCGAGATGCGCCGGAGTGCCGATCAGCAGCCCGCGCAGCGCGTCGACCTCGTACGACAGCGGGTTGCACTTGCTGATCGCCTGCAGCCAGCCCGGCATGATCCGCTCCGGGTAGAGCGCGCTCGAGCTGAAGAACAGCGGCATCGTGATCGCCTGGCCGATCCCCATCAGCCGGTCTCGCGACAATGCCAGCCCCGCGATGGTCATCGACAAGCACGAGAAGAACGCCGAGCCCAGCACCACGACGAGCGCGGCCCCGATGAGCTTGACCGGGTTGTCGGTCAGAGCCACCCCGAGGATGGCGGACAAGATGACGACCACCGTCGCCTGCACGACCGAGCGCACGCCTGCGGCGAAGGCCTTCCCGCTGATCAGCGCGGCGCGTGGCGTCGGCGTCACCATCAGCTTGGTCAGCACGCCCGCGTCGCGTTCCCAGATGATCTGGATCCCGTAAAAGATCGCGATGAACAGGGCCGATTGGGCCAGGATGCCGGGCGCGAGGAAGGCCAGGTACGGGATCCCGCCAGGGGTCGGGATCGCGTGAATCTTGGTGAAGACCTCCCCGTAGATCAGCAGCCACAGCGCCGGCTGGATCGCCCTGGTGTAGAGCTCGGTGCGGTCGTGCCGGATCTTTCGCAGTTCGACCCAGCACAGCGTCACGATCCGGCTGGCAAGCCGCCGGACCACCGCGGCCGGAGTGTCGGCTGGCGGCAGCAGGGCGGTACCGAAATGCCCGGCGCCGCCCAGAGCCGGCGGGCTAGCCGAGGCGGCGGGCGGTACGCCTGGCGCGGCGGACGTCACGGATGCCTCCCTTTTCGGAATCGTCATCGAGGGTGCCGCCGGTGTAGTGCCGGAATACTTCGTCCAGCGTGGCGCCATCCCCGAGCATTGCCTTGAGCAAGCCCGGCGTGCCCGTGGCCCGGATGGATCCGGCATGCATGAGCGCGATCCGGTCGCAGTAGGTGTCTGCCTCGTCCATGTAGTGGGTCGTCATCAGCACGGTCATGTCCGCCTGCGCGCGCAGGCCAGCGATGTACTCCCACATGTCCGTGCGCGCGATCGGATCCAGACCGACCGTCGGCTCGTCGAGCACGAGCAGGCTGGGGGAGTTGACCAGAGCCTGCGCGAGCTCCAGCCGCCTGATCATGCCGCCGGAATAGGTCTTGACCAGCTTGCCGGCTGGCTCGGTCAGTCCCATCGCCGCGAGCACGCTGTCGACGCGGTCGCGCCGCAGCGTGCGCGGCACGTCAAACAGCCGCGCGAACAGCTCGACATTCTCCCGGCCGGTCAGGGTCGCGTCCGCCGACAGCAGCTGCGGCACGTAGCCGATCATCCGGCGGACAAGCATCGGCCGCTCAGCGACGTTGACGCCCAGCACGCTGATGCTGCCTTCCATCGGCCTTAGCAGCGTGGTCAGCATCCTGATCGTCGTCGTCTTGCCGGCCCCGTTCGGGCCGAGGAGGCCGAAGGTCTCACCACGCTCGATGCGCAGGTCCACGTGATCGACCGCGGTGTGCGCGCCGAACCGGTAAGTCAGCCCGGCGCACACCACCGCGCTCGCTCCGCCAATCTCGCGTGCCAGCAGGCCGTCTGTCACTGTCGTGGTGCCTGCGGCGCCATCATGCGGCTTGGGCACGGGCCTCCATCCCCTCAGCCAGCCGCAGCAGCGCAGGCACCGCCGCCGCGAGCGCCCGCTGGTCAGCTGCCGGCAGTCCCGCGAGCGCGTGCCCGGCCAGCTCGGCCCGCAGATCGCGATACTCCGCCAGCCGCCTGCTCGCCCGGTCGGTGACCGTGAGCAGCGCGGCCCGGCCGTCGGTGTCGCTGCGATCGCGGCGCAGCAGCCCGGCGCTGGTGAGCCTGCCGACGAGGGTGCTCACCGTGTTGGGCGCGAGCCGCAGCTCCTGCGCTGCGTCTGCGACGGTGATCCCCGGCCTGCCCGCGGCGAGCCGCAGCAGCTCCGATTGCGCGGGCGGCAGTGGCTGTTGCCGCCAAGCCTGGCGCGCGGACCGGCGCGCGGCGCGTCGCACCTGGCCGATAGCGCCGAGCAGGTCGGCCGCCGCCGTTGCGGGATATGAATCGTTCACAGAGCTAACTATATAGAACGTATGCGGTCTGCCGCCATCGCGCTCTTCATGCTGGGAACGGGGTCGCACACGCCGGTGTCGCTTTTCCGGCCGCGCTGCTGGGAGCGGGGCCGTAACCGCCGGTGTCGCTTTTCCGGGCGCGCTGCTGGGACCTACGCCGCACACCGCGGTGTCGCCCTTCTGGCCGCCTTGCCCCGATCAGGGGGCATGGCCTCATCGCGACCGGCTACGCTCCGCCTCGGTCAAGCCGGTGGCGTCTTCGTGCCCGGCCGACCGGCCGGCCGCGCCCCCGTCTGCGGCCGACTCGTCGACCGGCGTCTCTGCCGCGGCGAGCTCGTCGGACATGATGTCGGTACCCGCGCCCGACGTAGCCGCACCGATCGCGATCGCAGCGGCCTCGGCGCTCTCCTCATGCACGTACCGGCCGCCGCGCAGTGCCGACGCGGCCGCGGCAATCAGCAGCACGACGATGGCCAGGCTGAACACGATCACCAGGCCGTGGTGGAACGGCTGCGAGATCAGCCGGGGGAAGAACGTCCTTCCCGTGAGCACGGCGACGTTGGCAGGCGGGAGGTGGCCGAGCACCCCGGTGGGCGCGAGCAGCTCGTGCACGGGGTTGAAACCCAGGAAGGCGGCGAACAAGCTGCCGACCGGCGGGAGCGCGCCGATCTGGTGGGCGACCGAATGGGGTACGCCCTGGGCGGTCAGGCCGTTGGTCAAGGCGGTGGGCAACGTTGCGGCGAGGCCCGCGATCATCAGCGAGAAGAAGATGCCGATGGAGAGCACGAAGCCGGAGTTCTGGAACGTGGCCAGCATCCCGGACGCGGCACCGCGCTGCTTGGCGGGGACGCTGTTCATGATCGCCGCGGCGTTGGGAGCCGAGAACAGGCCCATGCCGGCGCCGGCCAGGAAGATGAGCGCGGCGAACTCGGGGTAGCTGAAGTCGACCGGAATCAGGAGCAGGCCCGCGAATGAGAGGGCGGACAGGATCAGACCGCCAGAGGCGAAGGCGCGGGCGCCATGCCGGTCCGAGAGCCAGCCAGAGATCGGACCGGAGACCACAAAGCCGAAGGTGAGTGCCAGCAGGTAGATGCCCGACCAGAGCGGGGTGTCCTTGTAGGCGTAGCCGTGCAGCGGCAGCCAGATGCCCTGGAGCCAGATGATCAGCATGAACTGAAGGCCGCCACGGGCGATCGACGCCAGCAGTGTTGCTCCAGTGCCTGCCACGAAGGCCCGGATCCTCATCAGGTGCAAGTCGAACATCGGCGACTCGACCTTGGTCTCGATGAAGCAGAACACGACGAGCAGTACCGGGCCGCCGATCAGTCCGGTGAGGACTAGCGGGTTTGTCCAGCCCATCGAGTGGCCGCCGTAGGGCTGGATCCCGTAGGTGATGCCGGTCAGCAGCATGATCAGGCCGATGGCGAACGTGACGTTGCCGAGCCAGTCGATCTTGGCCGGCGTCCGCAGCCCGACCTCCCGAAGGCTGAGGTAGGACCAGATCGTGCCGCCCAGCCCGATCGGTACCGACACGATGAAGACCAGACGCCAGTCGACGGCCGCCAGCAGGCCGCCGAGGATCAGCCCGATGAACTGGCCGGAGATACCGGCAACCTGGTTGATGCCCATGGCCGTGCCGCGCTGGTTGGCCGGGAACGCGTCCGTCAGGATCGCGGGCGAGTTGGCCATCAGCATGGCGCCGCCGATGGCCTGTATCACCCGGAAGCCGATCAGCCAGAGCGCGCCCCGCGGCCCGGTGTACGGGTCGAACGGGAGCGCGAGCGCACCGAGGCCGAAGATCGCGAATCCTGCGTTGTACATCCGCACCCGGCCGTAGATATCGCCGAGACGGCCGAGCGTGACCACGAGCACCGCGGAGACGACCAGGTACCCCATCAGCATCCAGAGCAGGTAGCTCACGTTGGCCGGCTGGAGCGGGTCGAGGTGAATACCGCGGAAGATGGCAGGCAGGGCGATGATCACGATTGACGCGTTGACGGTGGCCGCGAGCATGCCGAGTGTCGTGTTCGACAGCGCCACCCACTTGTACCGCTCGTCGCGCCGGCCGCTGCTGCCGCCGACCGGGCCCGTGTCGATTGCCTCGCTCACCTCGATGGCTCCCCGCGGTTCGAACGACAGCGCTCCGGACGTTACTTGCTAATGCAAAAGTATCAGCAGCCCCGACTGGCGAGCACTCGGCGGAGTACCCGGCGCAGCCACGTCCCCTTCGGACGTCCGGTCCGTATGGCCGCTGAATGGCGCGAAATCTAATAAATAAATGAGGACATCGCAGCAGTATCTATTCGTCGCGACAAAGTTAATATTGAACAATGGCGAGTGGACTGCTACCGGGCGTTGACGTATCTAGCTTCCAGGGTCCGCCTGGCGAGTGGGTAGCCGCGGCGGGCGACATCGACTGGGCTGCCGTGAAGCTGACCGAACTGCAACCGAACGGGACCAGATACGTCAACCCGGACGCGCAGGCCGACTGGGACTGGCTGCACGCGCACGGGAAGGGCCGGATCGGCTACCTGTTCGGTCACCCGGCTACAAGCGCCGCCGAGTCCGTCAGCTTCTTTCTGAACGAGATCAACAAGATCGGGCTGCGGGACAGTGACGCCGTCTGCCTGGACCTCGAGGTGACTGACGGCTACGGACCCGCCCACGTATCCGCGTGGGCGGACCAGGTCCAGTCGGAGCTAAAGTCCAGGATTGACCGGCCGCCCGTGCTGTACACGTTCCTTGACTTCGCGAGGGAAGGGAACTGCGCCGGCCTCGGGCACTATCCATTGTGGATCGCCGATCCGTCGAGCCCCCGCGGCCATCCGCGAGTGCCCGAACCCTGGACGTCGTGGGCCATTCACCAATATGACATCAGCGGAAACATTGATCGCGATGTGGCGGATTACGCGACTCAGAAGGCAATGTTCGAAGCACTTGGCAAGCAGGTCAAGCCCACCCCTCCACCGGAGCCTGACATGACGAACATTGGCGGCAACATCTCTGCTGTCGCAGCGACCGTCTGGCCGAACGGCCGGATCCTGGTGGCCGGGATAGGCACTGACTCGTTCGTGTGGCGAAGGGCATGGTCGGTGCTGGGCTGGGGCAAGTGGCAGAAGGTAAGCCCGACCAAGGCCAAGGGCTCTCTCGCGCTGATCGTCACCGGCTCCGGCGGCGAAGGCAAGATGTACTACATCGCGCCGTCGGGCGAGACGATCGAGATCAGCACCAAGGACTACGGCACTACCTGGAGCTGATCGCAGCGGAATGGCCGGCGCGCCCGTTCCTTGGATGTGCGCAAATGACAATGGCCGCCGACGAAAGGCTAAAATCGGCTGGTGCTGACGTGGTTCCGCTCCCTGACTCAGTCCGCTGGGACAAAGACAGTCCAGGGCGTCGACGTGTCCAGCTTCCAGGGCACGCCCGGAGGCTGGGCCAACCTGGCCGGCAATATCGTCTGGGCGGCCGTGAAGGTGACCGAGCTGGAGCCCGACGGCACCAGGTACGTCAACCCGCAGGCGGCCGCGGACTGGGAATGGCTGCGGGTCAGGAATAAGGGCCGGATCGCACTCCTCTTCGGTCACCCTTCCGTCAGTGCGGCGGCGACCGTCAACCTATTCCTTGGCGAGCTCGCCCAGATCGGCCTCAACGACGCCGATGCAGTGGGGCTCGACCTGGAGGTCAGCGACGGGCTACCGCCTGATGCGGTGGCTTCGTGGGCTGCCGACGTGCAATCCGAGCTGCAGGCCAGGCTTGGCCGCCCCCCGCTGCTGTACACCTTCCTCGGTTTCGCGCAGGAAGGTAACTGTGCCTATCTGGGCGGTTACCCGCTCTGGATCGCCGATTCGAATAGCCCGGCCGGTCATCCGGTGGTGCCGGCCCCGTGGCAGACGTGGGCGATCCACCAGCACGACAACAGCGGTCCCATAGACCGCGACGTGGCGAACTATGCCAGCCAGACCGCGATGTTCGACGCCCTGGGGAAATACGCCACGAATCCGCCGCCACCACCCAAGGAGCCAACTTTGATCAATGTCGGCGGGAACGTCTCGACCATCGCATCCGCCCGCTGGCCAGATGGCCAGATGATCGTGGCGGGCCTCGGGACAGACGGCTACGTTCAGGCCGCTCGCTGGGACGGCGTGGCCTGGAGCGACTGGGGCAGCGTCAGCCCGACGAGGGCCATCGGGACTCCATCGCTGATTGCCTGGGTCGATGGGCTTGGCCTGCTCTTCTATATCGACGAGTCAGGCGCGGTGGTCGAGCTGACCACGACAAATCGCGGCAAGAGCTGGGCCTGAGCTACCGCCTTGCGCTGGCCGGGAGCAAGCTGGCAGATCAGCCGGTGACCTGCGGCTGGAGTATCGTCGGAGAGTGACATACCGCCCGGGGCCGCGCGATCTCCGTGCCTCTGATGTCGACCGCGACCGGGTCATCTCGCTGCTCGCCGAGGCGGCCGGGGACGGCAGGCTGACAGCGGATGAGCACGTTGCGCGCGTCGAGCGCGCCTATCGGGCGCGGACACTCGGGGACCTTGCGAACCTGACAACCGATCTTGTCGGTCCGGCAGCGCAGCCGATCAGGCTGGATGGCAGGCGAGCGGTCACCGGGATCTTCGGCCGCGACAGCCGGGAGGGCCGTTGGGTCGTGCCGGACAGCCTTCCGGTGGTGGCCATCTTCGGGGAGGTCGAGCTTGACCTCAGGGAGGCGCTGCTGCAGAGCGGCCGCATCATCGTGTACGCGACGCTGATCGGCGGCACGATCCACCTGATCGTGCCCGACGGCGTGCTGGTCGAGACGAGCGGTACCGCGGTGCTGACCAGGAAGGTCAACCGGACCGTACGCCAGCCCGGTCCGCGCTGGTCAGCCCCCGGGCCCGAATCAGCCCAGGCTGGCGCGACCCTGCCCGTCATCGAGGTCCGGACTGTCGGCTTTGGCGGGACGATCAAGGTGACCTCGCCCAAGCGGCCGCGGCGGCTTGGCGGGCTCCGGCGCGGCAGCCTGCCTCGCGGATAACCGAGACGACGGGCTAGCCCCGGTTGAAGTCGACAGAGCTGTACGCGCTGAGCTTCCAGAGCTGGTGTTCGGCGTAGATGTTGCGCAGCGTGCCTGATCGCGCCCGCATGACGAGCGAGTGCGTCGTGGCTCCGCCAGATCGATACCTGACCCCGGCAAGCAGCTCGCCGTCGGTGATCCCGGTCGCGGCGAAAAACGCGTCGTCGGACGCGACGAGGTCGTCGGTGCTGAGCACCCGGCCGAGGTCGTGCCCGGCGTCCAACGCCTTGGCGCGCTCGGCGTCGTCGCGCGGCTCGAGCTTGCCCAGGATGACTCCGCCCAGGCACTTGATGGCGCACGCGGCGATGATGCCCTCGGGCGTGCCGCCGATGCCGAGCAGGAGGTCGACGCCGGTACCCTCGCGTGCCGCCATGATCGCGCCCGCCACATCTCCGTCGGTCAGCAGCTTGATCCTGGCGCCGGCCGCCCGCACCTCATCGATCAGCTCGGCGTGCCGGGGCCGGTCTAGCATCACCACGGTGACGTCGGACGACGAGCAACTCTTGGCCCTTGCGACGGCGGCGATATTGGCCGCAGCGGGCGCCTCGATGTCCACGACGTCAGCAGCCTCGGGACCAGTGACCAGCTTGGACATGTAGTAGACCGCCGACGGGTCATACATCGAGCCGCGGGCGCTGACCGCGATGACGGAGATCGCGTTGGGCATGCCGTTGGCCGTCAGCCGAGTGCCGTCGATGGGGTCGACGGCGACATCGCACAGCGCCCCGGTCCCATCGCCGACCTGCTCGCCGTTGTAGAGCATCGGCGCGTCGTCTTTCTCGCCCTCACCGATGACCACGACGCCGTTCATCGAGACCGTGTTGATCAGCTGCCGCATGGCGTTGACCGCCGCGCCGTCAGCGCGGTTCTTATCACCACGCCCGACCCAGCGCGCCGAGGCCATCGCCCCGGCCTCGGTGACCCTGGCCAGCTCCATAGCGAGGTTGCGGTCGGGTGCGTGCCTGCCCGGCTCGGGCGTCGCAGCGCCGACATCGCCTGCCGTCCCGATGACGGGGTCCGGTACGCCCGGAGCGCCTGCCACGCCGGACGGTACTCCGGGCAGCGGAGCTGCCTGATCGTCGCTCATGGCTAACGCACCTTCCTCTCGGCGTGCCGTGGTGGAATCCTATGTAGCAAGCTGGCCAGTCGGCCTGCCGCCCTCCACGGGCATGCCTCAGAACGCCGGAGCGAATGACTACTGAACAGGTGGCTGCGGGCCGATCCGCCGACCGCGGCTCGTCGACGCGGGCCGTCCTGCTGGCGGCAGCGCGCCAGGTTTTCATGCTCGAGGGTTATTCGGAGGCAGGCGTCACGGACATTGTCGCGCTTGCCGGTGCGAGCGTCGGCAGCCTCTACCACCACTTCTCCGGCAAGGCGGATCTGTACCTGGCCTTGTTCGAGGAACTGCACCACGACTACGAAGCCCGCACCCGGCAGGCCGTGCGCGAGTGCCGCGACCGCGGAGTGACCGATCCCATGCGGCTGCTGCTGGCTGGTGCCCGCGGATACCTCGATGTCTGCATCGAGCAGCGCGAGCTGGCAGGGATGTTCGCGCGCGGGGACGGACCGCCGGGCTTCGAGCTGCTGTGGCGGCAACGGCTGGCAGAGTGGGTCAGCCGCAACACTGAGTTTTTCGCACGGAGCGGCGAGGCGCTCGACGAGGCCGCCGCGATCGTGATGACGGGCGCCATGATGCTGGCCGTCGCCGAGGTGTCACTCGCCCCGGACGCGGCCCGAGCCAGACAGCTCGCCGCGGGGGTGCTGGAGGTACTGTCCCGGCTGCGGGTAACTCCGGCGTAGGGACGAGCGGGCGTGGGCGGCGGGCCGCGCCAGCTCAGAACGGAGCACCGGGATCCGCGGCCTGATCGTGCTCAGCTATGGCCGTTGCCAGCCGGGCTCGCGCTCCCTCCAGCCAGCCCTCGCAGATGGCGGCGAGCTGCTCACCTCGCTCCCAGAGCTGCAGTGATTGCTCCAGCGTGAGCCCGCCCGCCTCGAGCCGCTTGACCAGCTCGATCAGCTCGTCTCGCGCCTGCTCATAGGCAGGCCGCTCGCTCTTGCCCGCGCCGCTGGATGCCGCTGCCACGACGTCAGCTTAGTGCTCGTGTAACGCCCTAGCCGGCCGCGCCCGATCAACCCATGAGCGCGGGTTGCTCTGCCGGCATCGGCGAAGGGACGACATGAACAGCCATGAGCACCCTGGCGTCCGGCGGCCATGTGCCGCGTCCCGGACGCTGCCCTGCAACTCCCGGCCCGCAACCCGCCGTCGCCGTCAGCCGGCCGCGATAATGTCCCCAGTTCCCGTCAGCCCCGATCATCCGCGCGCCCGGTGCCGTGCCCTTCGGACACCTCCAGCTCACCTGGCCGATCTGGGCAGCTGCTGGTATCGCCGGTTCCCCTGGTCACCGGCGACCTGGCGGCTGGACGGCCCGCACAGCTGACCGCGGCGGCGGCGCCGGCCTGCTGCTACGGTCCGGTCTCCTGGCCGCCTGCTGTCACCGTTAGCTGGTCGGCGGCGAACCGCACCGTGAGTTCCTCGCCGTCGGTGACCTGGCCGGCCGACAGCACGATGGTCGAGTCTGCCTGCTGGACAATCGCGTAGCCCCGGCGCAAGGTCGCGGCGGGTGACAGCGACACCATGCGGGCCCGGATGTGCGCCAGATCGTCGCCGGCCCGGTCCAGCCCGGCGGCTATCGCAAGCCGCGCGCGGTTGGCGAGGCCGCCGATCTGCTCGCTCCGGCGATCGATCTCGAGCAGCGGGCTTGCCAGAGCAGGCCGTGAGGTGATCGCAGTGAGCCAGGAGCCCTCGCGGTCCAGTCGCCCGGCCAGCGACCTGCGGGCGCGGCCGCGGAGCTGTCCGATGAGCTCGAGCTGCTCAGCCACGTCTGGCACCGCGCGCCGCGCGGCGTCGGTCGGCGTCGAGGCGCGGACATCGGCGACCAGATCAAGCAACGGCACATCCTGCTCGTGGCCTATGGCACTGATCACCGGGGTGATGCAGCCCGCGACTGCCCGGATCAGGTCCTCGTCGGAGAAGGGCAGCAAGTCCTCTACTGAGCCGCCACCGCGGGCGATGATGATGACGTCCACCGCCGCATCCGCGTCGAGCCGCTGGAGCGCCTCGATGATCTCCTCGCTGGCGCGCTGGCCCTGGACCGCTACCTGCTCGACCCGGAACCTGACCGCGGGCCAGCGGCGGGCGGCATTGCGCAGTACGTCACGCTCGGCTGCGGAATCACGACCGCAGATCAGGCCCACCGACCTTGGCAGGAACGGCAGCCTGCGCTTGCGCTCGGCCGCAAAGAGGCCTTCCGCGGCCAGCGCGGTCCGCAGCCGCTCGAGCCTGGCCAGCAGCTCGCCGATGCCTACGGCCTTGAGCTGAAGGGCGGTCAGCGCGAAGGTGCCCCTGGCCGCGTTGAACTCGGGCTTGGCCCAGATGACCACGCGCGCCCCGATGGCCGGCGCCGGGCTGATGGCGTCGAGTACGCCGCCGGTGCAGATCACCCGGACTGAGACAGCCGCGACCGGATCGCGCAAGGTGATGAAGACCGTGCCGCCGCGCCTGCTGAGCTCGGCGATCTGTCCTTCTACCCAGACCTTGCCGAGGCGGCCGATCCACTCACCGACGAGCCTGGTGACGGTGCGGACCGGTACCGGCGATTCTTCTGACGTTTCTAGCGGCACGGACCCGCCATGGCGCGCCTCGCGCGGGTCACCCTACGGACTCGAGCTTCTCGATGCGCCGCTCGAACATGCCAAGTAGTTCCGGCCGCTCGGCGTTGACCGCCTCGTAGTCACGCAGGATCTTCAGCTGCCCGACGTCCAGGCCACGCAGACGAGCCCTGATCGAGGCCAGCGACAGCGAGTCGTAGTTGGCTAGCGGCAGGGACGGCATGGCGGCAACGTGGGCCGCTAGCTCGACGCCGCTTACTGGCGGCAGGAAGTCGTCCTCATCCAGGTCCTCGGCTGACAGCAGCCGGACGTTGCCTGTCTGGTCCAGTGACCGCCAGCGCGATCCCGGCTGAGCGGGCGCGATGCCCGCCGGTCGCTGCTGGCCCGGTCGCTCCTGGCCAGGTACCTGCTGGGCCGGTACCTGCTGGCCCAGTGTCGGCCGCTGACGGTGATTCGAGTCAGTCCCACTACCGGACTGCAGTGTCGCGCCGAGCGCTTCCGGCCGGTCGGCGGACAGCAGGATCCGGCCGATCCCGGCAAACACGGCCCGAAGTGCCAGCGTCGGCCCTCGCCTGACCTGCTCAGGTACCTGCGGGATACCCATGGCTGATCGTTCTCCCTTATACCGAATGCCTGGGCTCGGTGCCGCCTGACAGGCCGCGACGAGCCAGGGGCACCGGACCAGCATCGTCCTCCAATCATTGTGGCTGGCCCCTGGGGTCGCCGAAGAGCCGGCGCCTGGATCGACCCCATTGATGATCATCTAGACTGGGGTGCATGCCAGCGCAGCCCCGCCGTGTGCTACTCGCCAAGCCCCGTGGCTACTGCGCGGGCGTCGACCGGGCGGTTCAGACCGTGGAGAAGGCACTCGAGCGCTTCGGCGCTCCGGTCTACGTCCGCAAGCAAATTGTCCATAACACCCATGTCGTTCGCACTCTGGAGGAGCGCGGCGCGATCTTCGTCGAGGAGACCGAGGCGGTCCCCGAGGGATCCGTCGTCGTGTTCTCAGCCCACGGCGTCTCTCCTGAGGTCAGGGAGGAAGCCAGGGACAGGGGCCTGCGCACCATTGACGCTACGTGCCCGCTCGTGACCAAGGTCCACAACGAGGCCCGCAGGTTCGCGGCCCAGGACTACGACATCTTGCTCATCGGGCACGAAGGCCACGAGGAAGTTGTCGGCACGACCGGCGAGGCGCCCAGCCACATTCACCTGGTCGATGGGACCGAGGGCAGCGATTCGGTCGAGATCCGCGACCCGGCGAAGGTCGCCTGGCTCTCGCAGACCACTCTGTCGGTCGACGAGACAACCGAGACCGTAGCGGCGTTGCGTAAGCGGTTCCCGCTGCTGCTCGATCCGCCTAGCGACGACATCTGCTACGCCACCCAGAACCGGCAGGTTGCCGTGAAGCAGATCGCGGCGGCATCGGACGTGGTGATCGTCGTCGGCTCGCTGAACTCCTCGAACTCGGTTCGGCTCGTCGAGGTTGCGCGAGACGCTGGCGCGCGCGCCGCCTACCTAGTCGACGACGCTTCCGGCATCCAGCACGCGTGGCTGGACGGGGTCAGCACCGTCGGCGTTACTAGCGGCGCTTCGGTGCCGGAGGAACTGGTGACGGGTGTCCTTAGCCGCCTGGCCGAGAGCGGCTTTGGCGACGTCGAGGAAGTCGAGGCCGTCCAGGAGCGCATGGTGTTTGGCCTGCCGCGCGAGCTCCGCAAGCCTGCCGCGGGCCAGCCCTAGCGGACCCGCGCGACTCGCCGCCCTTGCGTCAGCGCGCAGGTCGCGTACGCACTGCGGCAGCCCGCGCATCATCGAGACGCCTACGCAGACGGCGGTACCGGCAAACAGCCAGGGCGCAACGCCGGCCAGCGCGAGCAACGTGCCTTCCAGCACCGACAGCGCGGAGCTGTGAGCGGAGCTGCCCTGCGCCGTGGCGGCCTGCGTGCCGATCTCAGCCAGCAGGAAAATCACCGGCACTGAGATCACGATGTGCAGCAGCGAATCGCGCCGCACGTAGATCGGCGCGAGCACGCAGCCAGCGACGAAGGCAAACCCGGCCACGGCGTCAAGTCGCCACCACGCGGCGAGCAGGCAAGCGGCCAGGCAGAGCGCGAACATGCCGGCGAGCGCCCCGCGCGTCGTGACATGTGAGCGGAACGTCGCCGGGCTCGGCTGCCGGCTGCCGGCTGCGGCGCCGGCGCCGGCGCCGGTGCCGGTGCCGGTCCCGATGCCGGTCCTGCGGCCCCGGATCTCGCTCATCCACTCCTGCATTCGGACTCCCCGTGTGTCTGGCCGGCCCGGCGTTAGCCTGCGGCGCTGATCGCCCGGCCGGTGCCGAAAAGCTGCGGCTGTGTAGCTGCGTCCCGCGCCGGGACTGGCGGTTCGACGAGCTCCGGGCCGACCTCGACCACGAGATCGGGCGCGGACAGCGCACGCACCGTCTCCTCGACCGGCTTGGGCGTCTCGAGCTCAGCGTCGACGACGCCGAGCTCGTTGAGCTTGCGTGCGCTGACCAGCACGCGGCCCTCCAGGGAGCCGACGGTCCTGTTGTAGCTGGAGACTGCGTTCGTCAGCGCCTTGCCGAGGCCATCGACGTGCTTCCCGAGTCCGCTGATGCGGTCGTAGAGCTCACGGCCCAGGTCGAAGACGGCCCGCGCGTTGTCGGAGAGCGCGGCCTGCTGCCAGGCGTACTGCGCGGTCCGCAGCATGGTCACCAGCGTCGTGGGCGTCGCGATGTGGACCTTGTGCACCATCGCGTGCTCCAGCAGCCCGGTGTCGTGCTCGAGCGCGGGAGCGAGGAAGGCCTCACCGGGGATGAAGAGTACGACGAACTCTGGCGACGGGCTAAGCACCGTCCAGTACGCCTTGGCCGCGAGCCTGTCGACGTGCTCACGCAGATGGCGGGCGTGAGCGGCCAGCCGCGCCTCGCGGACGCTCTCGTCGGTTGCCTCGGCCGCCTCCAGGTAGGCGGCCAGCGAAACCTTGGAGTCGACGACGATGTTCTTGCCTCCAGCGAGCCTGATCACCATGTCCGGGCGCAGGGTGCCGTCGGCGGTCGAGACCCCGACCTGCTCGTCAAAGTCGCATTTGTTGCTCATGCCGGCCAGCTCGACCACCCGGCGCAGCTGCATCTCGCCCCACCGGCCCCGTGCCTCCGGCCTGCGCAGCGCGGTCACCAGAGCCTGCGTCTGCGTCCGCAGCTGGTCCGAGCTCTGCCGGGCGATCGCGACCTGCTCCGTCAGCGCGGCATGAGACGACCGCCTGGCCGCCTCGGTCTCGCGGAGCTGGCTCTCCACTCGGGCGAGGGTGTCACGCAGCGGCTGGACCAACTGCTCGACCGCGGCCTTGCGGTTGTCCAGATCACCGGCGGCCCTGGCGTTCGCGGCGGTGAGACGGCCCTCCGCGATGTCCAGGAATGTCCTCGTGCTGCGGTCGAGTGCCTGCGCCGACAATTCCTGGAACCGGCCGGCAAGCTGACTGTCGATCAGGTCAGCGCGCTCTCGGGCCGCGCGCTCAAGCAGATCGGCTCGCTCATCGGCTGCCCGGGCTCGCTCGTCGGCCGTCCTGGCCTGGCCGGTCAGCTCGGCAGCGACCGTCGCCAGCCGCCCGCGGGCCAGCAGATAACCGATGGCAGCGCCGGCACCGGCTCCCAGCAAGAGCCCGATGAGCAGCGAAATCGCGTCCATATTCAGCATGCTTGCAGCCGGTCACGACAGTTCTGAGGTCCGACACGCCCGGCCGCGTCCGTCAGTTCGGGGATCCGCCGCCCCATGCGCATCGAGCGGGCGGCTCGATCGGGGGCGGCGGATGCGCGGGCGGCCCCGTTCCCGGTCCCTAATAGAATTCAGCGGTGAGTCTGTCAATCGGGATCGTCGGCCTGCCCAACGTCGGTAAATCCACGCTGTTCAACGCGCTGACGCGGGCGAACGCCCTGGCGTCTAACTACCCGTTCGCGACGATCGAGCCGAACGTCGGCATTGTTGGCATTCCTGACGTGCGGCTCGATGCGCTTGCCGGGCTCTACGACTCGGCCAGGATCGTGCCGGCGACGGTTCGCTTCGTTGACATTGCCGGCCTGGTGCGCGGCGCATCTGATGGGCAGGGCCTCGGCAATCAGTTCCTGTCGCACATTCGCGAGACGGACGCGATCTGCCAGGTCGTCCGCGTGTTCACCGATCCCGATGTCAGCCATGTCGACGGCGACGTCTCGCCGGAGCGCGACATCGAGACCATCGCTACCGAGCTGATGCTGGCTGACCTCCAGACCCTAGAGAAGGCCGCGCCGCGACTGGCCAAGGAGGCCAAGGGCGCCAGGGATCCTGAGCGCACCCGCAGCGCCGACGCGGCGGCGAAGGCGCAGGAGGTGCTGGACGGGGGCACGACTCTCTTCGCGGGCGCCGCGGCGGCCGGGATCGACGTGGCTGACCTGCGTGAGCTACAGCTGCTCACGGCCAAGCCGTTCTTGTATGTCTTCAACGAAGACGATGCCGAGCTCGCCGACGACGAGCTACGGAAGAAGCTCGCTGCCCTGGTTGCCCCGGCGGAGGCGATCTTCCTGGACGCCAAGAGCGAGGCCGAGCTGTCCGAACTGGAGCCGGCCGAGGCCGCGGAGCTGCTGGCCGAGCTCGGCCTCGGCGAGCCAGGTCTGGCGCAGCTAGCCAGGGCGGGGTTCGCCGCGCTGCGGCTGTCGACGTTCCTCACCGCCGGGCCGAAGGAGTCACGCGCCTGGACGATCCCGGCGGGCGCTACCGCGCCTGAGGCGGCCGGCGTCATCCATACCGACTTCCAGCGGGGCTTCATCAAGGCCGAGATCGTCTCGTTCGACGACCTGATGGCCGCGGGCTCGATCGCAGCGGCCAGGGCCGCCGGCAAGGCACGCATCGAGGGCAAGGATTACGTCATGCGCGACGGCGACGTGGTCGAATTCCGCTTTCAAGCAACATCAGGCAACCAGAAGTAGCGAGCGCTCCCGCCCACTCTGGCGCGAGCCGGATGCGCCGGTCTGGGCGGCGGGGAATGTTCCACTCGCGAGCCTTATTCCAGCGCGGCAGCATGAGCGCCTAGGTCCCCGACCAGCTCAGCGATCTGAGACTTCGACAGCGAGTTGATGCCCGACGCCCCAGGCGGACATGCTCGCGGATAGCGCGCGAGGGCGAGCCTCACGTGCCGCCCGAAGGCTCATGATCGTCCGGCCCTGGCGGTCCAGGCGGTTGCGAGGCTGATGACTGCGGCTGAGGGCCAGATTGTCCAGGCGGTCGGGCTGTGCTGCAGGAGAACGCTCGCCGTCAGGGCGCCGGCGAGGATGAGGCTGACCGCACTGATGTACCTGCCCGGCCGATGCTGGCGCGCTGAGTTTCGCTCCTCGAGCAGTTCGTCTACTACCTCGGCGATCCGGTCGTCGATGGCGTCGCCGAAGCTGGCCAGGAGTTCGCCGTCCGGCGGCAGATGCGTCGAGTCCGGCGGCCGGCGGCGATTGCCAGCGCTGGTCCTGGGCCGGCCCTGCGATGTCGGCCCGGTGAGCTGGAGTCCGGGTAGCGTGCATCGGGTGCCGTCCTTCCGTGTCACCGTAGGGCTAGTCCGGCAGATGAGTCAGCGGGCTGGTCAGGTAAAGGTGGAGAGTTGCTGACGACGCGTTCTCATCAGGTGGATCGGCGGCAGCAGGTGAGCGGCGAGACCGGCGACCGCCAGCAGTATGGCGACTCCGAGCGGGAGGGTGATCCCCTTGGCCGTGCAGCTAGCCGTCGCGTGCACGGAGTGGCCCGGGCAGGCAGCTTTCCCGCCGAGTGCGGCCACGAGGCCGAAGAACAGAGCGACCAGGCCGGCGAGCGGCACGATGGTGGCGATTAGCTTGTCCGCCGGTCCATGTAGGGGATGGCCACAGGATCAGCATCCCGGCGATCCAGCCCAGCCCGCTCGCGATTGGGCCGAAGATGATCAGCCACGGCGCCCACGCGTCCCAGCGGCGGCTGCCCGGGGGCGGTGCGCCTGCCTCGGCGGCGATGGCGGCGGGGTCGCCGACCTTGTACAGGAGGGTCCGGACACTTGCTGTGTCGTCGGGATCGAGCTCGGTCCGCTGCTCTTCGATGTGCTCGTGCACTTCGGCGAGGATCTCCTGCCTCCGGGTGGCCTCGACGCTCTGCAGCGCTGCGTCCAGCTGCGTCAGGTAGCGCCGGACGAGTTGTCGGCCTCACTGGCGGATTGTCGGGCGGTCATTCCTGGATCCCTTCGTTGAGGATCTCATCGACGGCGTCGCGAAAGCCGCGCCACTGTTTCTTGAAGCTGGCGAGGGCGAGTTCTCCGTCGCCGGTGAGGTGGTAATAGCGGCGTGGCGGTCCGGCGTTTGACTCCTGCCACGACGTCTCGACCAGTCCGTTGCGCCGTAGGCGGCGAGCAGCGGGTAGAGCGTTCCTTCGCTGCCGATAATCCGTCCTCGTGCCGTGAGTTCGCGCGCCAGCTCGACTCCGTACTTCTCCCCGCTGGTGAGCAAGGCCAGGACGCACTGCTCAGCCACGCCCTTACAACCTGGCCAAGCCAGTTAACATCATTGCCAGGTTCCATGTAATGCATGGTACCCGGCATAGCTAGGACCGTCAAAAGCCGGAGCGGAACCTGATAGGCCCCGAGAGCGAGATCGCCAGGTGTGACCCGCATAGAGGGAGGTCCGCGACAGGTCGGTGCCCCGCAGCCCCTCTGGCGCAGCACCCGTGTCCTCCGCTTGAGTGCCAGGTAGCGGCCGCACAGAACGACGGTAGGCCCTGGCCACAACGCCGCGACCATTCGCTCTGCGCCGTCGGGCGGCCTGGAATTTCCGAGCGATCGGAGGCGATTCCGACGGCTCTTGACGTCGATCGCAACATTGTCGAATTCAGGTTCAACGTCTGAGCGATCATTCGGCCGATGTATCGCCGGCGCTGCTGGTAGGACGTGCTCGCTTGATCAAGCAGGGGCGACTGGACAGTTGAGTTCTACCGGGACGGCGACGGACGAGAGCCGTGTCCGCGTGTGGGCTGAGAGTCTCTCACCGCAGAAAAAAGCTGCGTTTAGAGCAGTTTTGAAGCTTGTGCTCATCCCGCGTGGCCTGCGACGTCATGGCGAGCGAGTACGGCAAGGCCCTGGGCCAAGGCCTCTATGAGCTCCGTATCCGTTGGACTGCGGCCGAGATCGAGCACAAGACCACTGGCCTCGAAGTCGCGGACATTGGACCGCTCGGCCTGGCATCTCCTTGATGCTCAGCGGCGTCGTAACGTCGTCGAATACAGGTTCAACGTCTGAACAGAAGTCGCAGCCGAACGCGATGAATACGGTGCGCGACGATGCAGCTGGTAGGAATCCAATCCTACCAGCTGCTATGCTCAGGGTATGAGCGTACGGAAGCTGTCGATCTCGGTGGCGCCAGAGATCGAGGAAACCATCAAAGCTGCTGCGGCGAGCGAGGGCATGGCAGTCTCGGCATGGCTGGCGGAGGCGGCAACCGAGAAGGCGCGAGCTACCGCTCTGCACGCCGCGGGTCGTGCTGGCGCGCGCGAGTTGATAGCCGAGTATGAGCAGGAGCACGGCCAGCTCCCGGCAGAGTCTCGTCGGCGCGCGCGGGAATTCATGCTGGAGTCGGGGTTGCTGGATGACGAACCGGAACGAGCTGCGAGCTGATGCCGACCGTTGTATATGACACGGGAGCATTACTCGCCGCAGAACGCCGGGATCCTGATTTCCTTGCGCTACATGACGAGCTGACCGCGGCCCGGATCCGGCCGTTGGTGCCGGTCGTGGTCCTTGCGCAGGCTTGGCGTGGCGGCCCGCAGCACCAGATTTCCCGCGTCCTTACGGGATGCGACATTGTCCCTGACGATGAGCGTACTGGCCGGGCTGCCGGACTCGCATGCGGCGCGTCTGCGACGGCCGATGTCGTTGACGCGATCGTGGTGACGATGGCCGTCCGGTACCAGGCTCCTGTCGTGACGAGTGACTCCGGCGACATCACCCGGATTGCCGATGCCCTCGGCCTCAAGATCCGGCTTTACGCAGTCTGAGCTCCCTGAGATCGAGAACGCGGAGCGCGCGCTTGGCGACTGACCGCTCGGCCGGCATCTCCTTGATGCTCAGCGGCCTCGTAGTGTCGTCGAATTCCGCTTCAACGTGTGAGCATTACGTCAGCGGTGACAGGCAGACACCTGGGCAGATCGTCTGGTCGGAATCGAGCAGGCTTGCAGTGATCCAGGTCCCTGGGAGGCGCACCGGCGATCGTCAGGTTGCAGTCCACGCAGCCTTTGATGCGAGACGACTTCTGCCGACGGCCGCAACTTCACCTCGTCGAGTCCGGCGCCTGGGCATTCGATGAAGCCGTCATGACCGTCCTGGGACTTCGATAACAACTCGGCGCGCGAACCTAGTTGATGGCCCGACGCCGCAAGGTGGGTAGGGCGGCGGGGACGAGGGGCATCGATGATCAGGACAGCTCGCGGGCGATATGGCGCTGGTGAGTGTGCATATCTCCGTTGCGGCTGTTGCCGGAAGCGGTGCGCTTAGCCGCGAAGGCCCCGGCCTGGAGTCGAAGACCATGCGTATGCGGCGTGGCCCACAGGGCGGGGTGCGCGCCAAATTTGTAGGTAGCAAGATCAGCTTGCCTGGCGGCGAGGCGGCGGCGGTAGTCTGGTTGTGGGGCCGCTGCCAGATTTCTTCCCAGCGGTTGCTGGCTTCCTGGCAGCGCAGGGTGGCGATGCCGGTGGCGCCGGGGACGGTCCAGCGCATGCCGGAGAGTTTGAGCCGCTGGCCGATGACGGCTTTGCAGCCGGCTTCGACGGCGCCGGAGCCGACGAACATGCCCAGGTCGCGGAAGTGGGCGTAGTGCATGCGGTGGGCGTTGACCTCGAAGTAGCCGAGGGCCTTGTCGCGTTCGCGGGCCAGGGAGCCGATGAATTCAGGTGCGCGGCCGGCGGCGAGCAGGGCGGGGATGTCGCCGGTGTCGAGTTCGCCGAGGCGTTCGGCGAGCCAGTCCGGGTGGCTGGCGCGCAGCAGCCGGGTGGCCAGGGTGGCCAGGTCGTGGACGTGCTCGCGGGCGTGGTAGAGGTCGACGATCTGGGTGGCGGCGGGGAACAGCTCATCGGCGAGGTTCCAGATCCAGACCGCGCCGTCGCCGAGCACGACGAGCTGGCGGATGTGCTCGGCGCCGCGGCGGCGGGCTTCGGCGTCCACGAGCTGGCCGAACCGGGCGGCGGGGTCGAAGGTGGCCAGGTAGCTGGAAGAGCCCGGGTCGCGGACCGGGTGGCCGTCTTCGTCGAGGGCGGTCTGGGTGAACAGGCAGGCCAGCTTGACCTCGCGGGTATGCGCCTGGCCGTCGGGTCCTTTGCCGGGGCGGCCTTCGGTCTCGGCCGCCACCATCGGCACGCCGGTGCCGTCGACGGCGATGTAGAGCATGTCCGGCAGCGGCGCGGGCGGCGGGAGGGGACGACCTGGCGGGAGCAGATCGCGTCGGCCTCGGCGCCGATAGCCGCGCTGGCCGCGGCGCCGTCGGCTTCGGCGGACCGCTCGATGCGCTTGGCGGTCAGGCCGATGCCGGCCAGTTCGGCGAGCAGGCCGGCGGCCTTGGCGAACGGCACCGCGGCCGCTGCCCGGGCGGTCATCTTGGCCAGGCCCGGCGACATCGAGGCCCGCGCGACGCCGAGTTCGGCGTCCCTGGGGGCCACGCCGTGACCGCAGGCGGCGCAGTGGTACTAGGCCCGGCGCACCTGACCGGGCCGAGCACGGTGTCGATGGTCTTGGCCCGGTAGGACACAAACTCCGCCTGATGGCCGGCCCCGCAATCCGCCCGCGGGCCGCGGTAGCCGGCGTCGGCGGCCAGCAGGTCTTCCAGCAAGCCGGCGCCCAGCCTGGCCATCGCGGTGCGGATCGCCAGCTCCACCGCCTCCAGGCCGGCGCCGCCGGCGCCCAGCGACCGCGCCGCCAGCGGCGGCCAGGCGCTCTACCTCGGCGGCGGCCTCCGCCGCGAACGCCGCGCGGAGCCCCCTTTTTCCCCGGCCGGCCCGGCCGGGGGCTCCTGAGCCGGCCGCCGCGACCGGCCGGGCCTCGCAGATCGCCTCGCTGACCTCCACGATCTGCTCGCCCACCGCCCGGAACTCCTCGTAGTTGGCCACCTCCCGGCGGACCTTCTCCAGCTCCGCGCCGCTCAGCTGGCGGCTGCGCGTCCTGCCGCCCGCCGACCGGGTCCACAGGTACCGCGGCCCATGCCCAGGATGACCCGGCTGCGCGCACGCGCAATTCGGCTTACCGCAGCGCCGGTAGGTGGCGTTGACGCTGCCCGGCCGGAAATCCCCGGTCGCAGCAAGCTGCTCAAACAACCTCGCCCGCTGCTCTCCAGCTCCGCAAGCGGCTGATCCGTCATCGGGCCTCCTCAGTCTGGAAGTGTAACCACTTCCAGACTAGCCCGCTAGCTGGGCCTTCCCAGGTCACCTACTTTCGTGTCGCACACCCCACAGGGCGCTGTTGGCGGCCGATTGTCAGAGGCGGCCGGCATACTAGTTCGGCATGTCTGATTCGGTAAAGCTTGGCTCGGTCGCGCTCGAATGCCCGGATGCCAGCCAGTTGGCCGCGTTCTACGCGGAGATCACCGGCGGCAAGGTCACTTCCGCCGACAAGGACTGGGCAACGGTCAAGTGCCCGGGCGGAGATATCGACTTCCAGACCGCACCCGGCTATCAGCCGCCAGGTTGGCCCGACCCGTCTTCGTCCATGCAAATGCACCTGGACTTCCTCGTCGACGACCCGGACGCGGCCGAAGCCCGGGTGCTGGCGGCAGGCGCGACGAAGTTCGACTTCCAGCCCGGTGACCACTTCCGTGTGTCCGCCGACCCGGCCTGCGACCCGTTCTGCCTATGCATCGAGGGCGCGCTGAGCTAGACATGAAGGCTGCGCCTGCTGGACCGAAGCGGCTGACTTCGCCTGCCCGCCGACAGAGCCGTGATGTTGGTCGCAATCGTGTCGAGTTCCGCTTCAATGTCTGAGCATCACGTCAGCGGTGGCAGCTATAGAGCGGCCAGGTCAAGCGATCCTGGGCGGACCGGGATTGGGCCGCCGATCATTCCGCCCAGCCGGCGAACATGCCGGGTTCGTAGGAGCCTCCCTGCTGGTGCACGATCACGGCGAGCCGGTTGGCCGCGTTGATCAGGGCGACGGCGAGACCAGCGCGGCGATCTGGTCGTCGTCGTAGTGCTTGCGTACCTGGGCCCAGGTCTCGTCGGACACGCCCTGGTGGGCGTCGGCGAGCCGGGTGCCCTCTTCGGCGAGCGCCAGCGCGGCCTGCTCGGCCTCGGTGAACACGGTGGACTCGCGCCAGGCGGCGACCAGGTTGAGCCGGACCGCGGTTTCACCGGCGGCTGCGGCCTCCTTGGTGTGCATGTCGATGCACCAGCCGCAGCCGTTGATCTGGCTGGCGCGCAGCGACACCAGCTCCTGCGTGGACTGCGGCAGCGGCGACTGCTGGATCACCTGGCTGGCGTTGGCGAACCGCTTGGCGAACTTGGCGGCGATCTCGTTGTCGAACATGTTGAATCGGGCGTCCATGACTTCGTCCTCACTCGGGGAGTTGCGTGCCGCGCGGATCGTTCCGCGCGGCGTCCGTACGAACATGGAGATGCCAGCGACCCGATCTCTGTGACGGCGCGGTCCTTGTGATGAGCACCGCTGATCGTGGGATGTCACAAAACGGCCGGGACCGGCGTCTTGTGGGTGGCACGGTCGAGAGCGAACAGGCTAGGAGCCAGCTATGAGCGAGCGCGGCACGCGAACAATGGACACAGCCGCGCCGCTCGCTCATGGCGACCGCCCGGACCCCGCCACCGAAGCGTTCCTCGCCCACCGCAACCTGCTGTTCACCGTCGCCTACGAGATGCTCGGCTCGGCCGCCGACGCGGAGGACGTGCTGCAGGAGACCTGGCTCCGGTGGGCGGGCGTCGATCTCGGCACGGTGCGGGATCAGCGTGCCTACCTGGTCAGGATCACCACCCGCCAGGCACTCGCGCGGCTGCGTACGCTCGGCCGCCGTAGGGAGTCCTACGTCGGCCCCTGGCTGCCCGAGCCGCTGCTCACCGCGCCCGACGTGGCCGAGGACGTCGAGCTGGCCGACAGCGTCTCGATGGCGATGCTGCTGGTGCTTGAGACGCTCGGGCCGACCGAGCGGGCGGTGTTCGTGCTGCGCGAGGTGTTCGACGTTGGGTATGACGAGATCGCCGAAGCCGTCGGCAAGAGCCCTGCCGCGGCCCGTCAGATCGCGCACCGGGCACGAGCACACGTCGCGGCGCGCCGACCGCGCGGGGTCGTTTCTCCGGCTGAGACCCGAGACGCGTTCGAGGCGTTCCAGCGGGCGGCCGAAACGGGCGATCTGCAGAGCCTGCTCGACATCCTCGCGCCGGATGTCGTCTTCCTGGGTGACGGTGGCGGAGTCAAGCAGGCCGTCCTGCGGCCCATCGTGGGGGCCGGCAAGGTGGCCCGCCTGGCGGCCACCGGGCTGGGCAGGATCGCCGCCGCGGCGTCGCTGCAGCCGGCACAGGTCAATGGCTACCCGGCGCTGATTCTCCGGCTCAATGGAGAGATCGACACCGTCGTGGCGGTGCGCATCGACGACGGCCTCGTCACCGGGCTCTACGCCGTGCGCAATCCCGACAAGCTGTCGCATATGGAGCGGGAGACCGCCCTGCGCCGCTGAGCCGGGGGACGCTCGGAAACGAACATGCAACTGGCATCTCCACCTGCAGGTCGCTGCTGGCTGCGGCGGCGCCGGTCATGACCGCCGGTGGGCTTTGTTGCACTGTGGCTGTCGCTACCAGATACGGATCCGAGCCGCAGGCTCGAGCCACAGATCGTCGGTCGCACCAGCACCAAATGCGCCATAGAACTCGTCGAGGTTGCGGACGATCTGGTTGCAGCGGAATTCGTCGGGAGAATGCGGGTCGATAGCGAGCCGCCGGATGACTTCCTCGTCCCGGATCTTATGCTGCCAGGCACGAGCGAACGACAGGAAGAAGCGCTGGCCGCCCGTCAGGCCGTCGATCACCGGTGCCTCTTCGCCGTGCAACGACACCAGATAGGCCTTCCATGCGATGCCGAGGCCTCCGAGGTCCCCGATGTTCTCCCCGATCGTCAGCGCTCCGTTCACATGCTGGTCAGGAGTCTGCCTGGGCGCCAGGGCGTTGTACTGCTCGATCAGCGACCGGGTCCGGGCTTCGAACGCTTGCCGGTCTGCTGCACTCCACCAGTCGGTGAGCCTGCCGTCGCCGTCGTACTTGGAACCCTGGTCGTCGAAGCCGTGGCCGATCTCGTGGCCGATGACCGCGCCGATCGCTCCGTAGTTGGCCGCGTCGTCGCGGCCCGGATCGAAGAACGGATCCTGCAAGATCGCTGCGGGGAACACGATCTCGTTCAAGCCCGGGCTGTAGTAGGCGTTGACGGTCTGGGGGGTCATGAGCCATTCGTCGCGGTCGACCGGCTTGCCGATCTTGTTCAACTGGCGGTGCAACTCGAAAGCATGAGCGGCGCGCACGTTGGCCGATCAGATCCGTCGGGTCGATCTTCAGGCTGGAGTAGTCCCGCCATCTGACCGGGTAGCCGATCTTCGGCATGAACTTCCCGAGCTTCTCCAGGGCCCGCTGGCGGGTGTCTGCACCCATCCATTCGAGCGTCTGGATGCTCTGGCGGTAGGCCTCGAGGAGGTTGGCCACCAAGACATCCATCCGCTCCCGGGCTCCGGCCTGGAAGTGCCGGTCGACGTAGGCTCGCCCGACAGCTTCCCCCATCGCTTCGTCGACTAGCGAGACACCGCGCTTCCAACGCTCACGCAGCTGCCGGGTGCCGCTCAGGGTGCGGCCGTAGAAGTCGAAATTCTCCCGGACGAACGCTTCGGACAGGTACCCGGCGGCGCTGTGGATGACCTGCCAGCACAGCCAGTCCCGCCACGCCGGAACGCGCTCGTCGGTGAGCAAAGATGCCAGCCCCGCGCTGAAGCTCGGCTGGCGGAGCACGATCTCCTCGAAGGCGCCGGCGGGCGGGTCCAGGGCCGCCAGCCACCCGCGCAGATCCGGCCCGACAGACAAGGCGTCGGTCCAGGTGAAGAGGTTGTAAGTCTTCTCGCGGTCGCGGTTCGCGACGTTGTCCCAGTGGTGCCCGGCCACCGCCGTCTCCAGCTCGAACACTCGCTTGGCCGCCAAGTCGGCGTCCGGCAGCCCAGCCAGCTCGAACATGCGCTGCACATGGCCGACGAACGCCGTCGCGGACGCCAGCAAACCGCTCCTCCCGGTAATAACTCTCGTCCGGCAGGCGAGATAGCCGCCTGCTCCAAAAACACCAGGTAACGCTGCGGGTTGCCAGGATCGGTGTCAACAAAGAGCTGGTACAGACCCCCGATTCCCAGTCGCTCCATCCGCCCGAGCGTCTCCAGGAGCTCCGGAATGGAGCTGACGGCTCGGGCCGCCGCGAGCGTCTCGCTGACGGGCCGCGAGCCGAGCAGCTCGGCTCGGTCCGCTTCCATGAAACTGGCATACAGGTCGGCGAACTTCCGCTCCTCACTGCCCTCTGGTGCCGACGCGGCATCTTCCACGATCGCGCGCACCGCTATCTCAGCCTCTTCAGCCAGAATCCAGAACGAGCCGTAGCCAGCGCGGTCCGCGGGAATCTCAGTCCGCGCCAGCCACCGGCCGTTGACGTGCCGGAACAGGTCGTCTTGCGGGCGGATGCCGGGATCGAGCTCGTCGATGGGGATACCGGAGGGGAGCGCCATGCGCCCAGCGTAGGGCCAGCGGCGGCCAGGCCGACGAGCCGACTAGGTTCCCGCCGCGCTCATCTTCGAGTGCACAGAATGAGATGTTCTGGCTTCCGCGACCCGTCGTCGTTCAGGAGCCGCCTTCTGGGGTTACTCCCGCTAGTGTCTTAATGGTGGACGGCATCCATGACCTGGGTGGCATGCAAGGCTTCGGGCCGGTGGCTCATTCGCCGGCGGAGCCGGCCTTTGTTGACCGGTGGGAGGCTGTGGCCAGGGCGCTTCTGATGGTTGTCGCTGGCGCGGCGCAGGCCAGTGGGGGCGAGTTCCGGCATTCGATCGAGCGGATGGATCCGGGCCACTATCTGACGTCGAGTTACTACGAGCACTGGCTGACCGCAGCGGCCACCTTGGCTGTCGAGCATGGGCTGGTGACCCGCGCAGAGCTCGAGGGGCGTGCCGGCGGGCGGTTCCCACTTTCCGGCCCGGTGCTGGCGCCGCCTGTGGTGGACGCCGGCCCCGATGTCGAGGAGGCCCGGTTCAGGGTCGGCGACCGCGTGCGGGTGCGCGAGTGGCATCCGCCCGGCCACACCCGCTGCCCGAGCTACGTCCGGGGCAAGGCCGGTGTCGTGGTGCGGTTGGACGGCATCTACTCGGTGCCTGATGTCGAGGCTCACGGCGCCGCCCGCCGGCGCGAGCCGACGTACTCGGTCCGGTTCGACGCCGCTGACCTGTGGCGGGACGGCCAGCGCGGCGTGTGGGTGCACGTCGACCTGTGGGACAGCTACCTGGAGGGGCCATGAGCGGGGAAGGCCATCACCCGGCGCCGGTGTCGCCGGTCGAGCAGCGGGTCGCCGCGCTGGAGGCACTGCTGACCGAGCGGGGGTTGGTGCCCGAGGGATTCATCGAGGAGATCACCCGCCGCTATGAGTCGGAGATCGGCCCGATGAACGGCGCGAAGGTCGTGGCCCGGGCCTGGGCCGACCCCGAGTACAAGGCGCGGCTGCTGGCCGACGGCACCGCGGCGATCGCCGAGCTTGGCTTCGGCGGCGCGGAAGGCGACCACATGGTGGTCGTGGAGAACACCGCTGCCGTGCATAACGTCATCGTGTGCACGCTGTGCTCGTGCTATCCGTGGCCGGTGCTAGGGCTGCCACCGGCGTGGTACAAGGACCCTCCGTACCGCGCCAGGATGGTCCGGGAACCCAGGGCGCTGCTGGCCGAGATGGGCTGCCAGCTGCCCGGCGATATGGAGATCCGGGTGTGGGACTCCTCCGCCGAGGTCCGCTATCTCGTCCTCCCCGAACGTCCGCCCGCGGCCGAGGGCATGACGGAGGCTGAGCTGGCCGGGCTGGTTACCCGGGACTCGATGATCGGCGTGGCCCGCCTGTGACCGGGACCCTGAGCCTGTCGGAGCTGGACCTGCCCAGGCGCAACGGGGAGTTGGCCTTCGACGCGCCCTGGCAGAGTACGGTGTTCGCGCTCGCCGCAGCTGTCGTGGAGCACGCGTTCGGCGGCGACAGAGAACCATTCCGGCGGCAGCTCATCGAGGCCATCGCAACCGAACCCGGCCGGCCCTACTGGGAGAGCTGGACCGTAGCCCTCGAGGCGCTGGTCGAGACCTTGCCTGAACTACCCTGATGCGGCCCTTGAGCCATATCCGGCCGTATGTGCAGGGATTGCCCGCATCCGCTGATTGTCGCGCTCCCGAACATCGCGCGCCTTCGCACTCGGACGTCTGCGAGGCCACATCGAGGGAAGGGGTTGGCGAGCAGGAGGCTCGCTCGAAGAGCCGCCGATCCTCATGCCGCCGAAGTGGAGCAACCATGACCGAACCCGCGCCCCGCATCGACTACGCCAATCTTCCCGCGCCGCCCGATGAAGGCATCCTGGTGACGCTGTTCATCACCGTCCGGAGTGTTGCGCGGTCCCGGGACTTTTACTCGCGTGTCCTCGGCGGCACGGTCGTCCTGGACGAGAATCCGTGCATCGTCAGGCTGTCCAATTCGTGGATACTCATGAACCCCGGCGGCCCGCCCACTCCGGACAAGCCGGGCATCTCGGTGGTCGACTACCAGCCAGGTGACACGACCTCGATCTTCCTGAACTTGCGAGTCGCTGATATCCAGGCCTGCTATCAGGCTTGGAAGGAGAAGGGGGCCGAATTCGTTACGCCGCCTATCGACAGGGAAGCCGAGATCCGCTGCTACATGCGGGACCCCGATGGATATCTCATCGAAGTCGGCCAGGCCACCGGCCTGCTGCACGGCGAGCTTGCTGCGAAGCGCCCGGAGGACCTCCCCGGTTGAGCTCGATCAGCGGGCGGCGCGGGCAGATGAGATTGTCGAGTTCAGCCTCGGCTAACCATCCCGGAGATCGCGAATTGCAGTGTCTGCGGCTAACCGAGGCTGCAGCGGGCCGTAGGAGTCTGTCGGCGCTGCACCCTTCGGTTATGGAACACATGTATGAGCGATAGCGTCGCGAGCCTCTTCCGCGGTGGGACGTAGTGGGCTAGGAACTCGTTCATGGTGTTGACCTGGGCGTGGTCGCTGGTATTGCCGAGCTCGCGTAGGCCCCATGCGTCCTCGATGGTGCGCAGGAGCGAGTAATGGTTGTAGGGGACGTTGCTAGCGAAGTGGTGCGGACCGCTGGGGTCGATGAAGATAGCGGTACGAGCGCACCTCCGTACAGCCCGCCTGGCCAGCTGGCACTGATGTCGGGGTCTCCGGCCGGCAAGACCGGCGAGTCGCAGCAGCCTGCCGGGGAGTCCCAGCGGCTGTTGACCGCGTTGCCGGTGTAGTCGCCTCGTCGGCGACGATGAAGATGGCACTGTGCTGCGTCGACGCCGGCTGGACATGATCGTCGTCACGGCGCCGTGCACGAACGCGTCGGCGTTCTGCTTGAGGCGCACGTCGGCCGGGTCGTCGTTGACGGTGTTGTACGGGCAGGGGGTCTCGGGATGCCGGCGATCGCGTCGTACACACCGCCGTGCATGTCGTTGCACTGGTCGGGAACGATGTAGACACCGCGGCGCATCCGGGCTGTTGAGGTCGGCCGCGAGCGCGGTGTAAGGCTTGATGCTCGCCACCCGTGCCGGGTCGCTGCGGATGTCGGTGAACAATGCGAACGGGTCGTGCTTCGAGGCATACAGCGGGTCGGTGCTCGAGGGCCAAAAATCGGTCAGTGGATCGGTAGCCGGGGAGCGCCTCCATGTAAGCGCCCCAGCTGATGTGTCGCGCCTGGAGCTCGTCGATGAGGTTGGTGTGGTCGAACCTGTTCGCTGGGTTGTCGTTGTTGGTGTACCAGTTCGACCCGCTGATCATGGCGATGTAGTTCGGCTCGCTCGGGTGCGTGACGCCGTAGTAGTCGGTGGCCTGCCCGTACTCCTGTGCCAGCGAGAGTGATGAACGGCGTGTTGGGATCCCCGATCACGCTGTGCTGCGAATGGTTCTCCAGGACGATGATGAATACCCGGTCAAGCCGGACGTGGCCGCCATCTTCACCGCGACTGCTGGTGGCGGCCGCGCCGCTAGCCGCGGACAGCCCGACGGTAAGCGCCGCCGCCAAACCGGTGACACCAGCGACTGCACTACCTTCCGTCCCCTTGTCCTTAAGGACATGCCGACCTCCCAGTGATCCACGGCCGGGCGAATCCGGCCATTCTCACTTTCCTACGCCCGCCGCTGATACAGCGCAAGGAGCAATGCGTGGCCGACCGGGCTTTGTCACAAGTGGCTGATGGAACTGTCTGAGGCTTGCAGGAGAAAGGCCGCTGCGCACCTGAAGGTGCCGCCGATCGGCCTGCCGGCTAGCTCAGACTGGTAGGCAGAGAAGCGGCTCAGCTCCCACACCTGCCCACGGGGCGGCAGGGAGGTTACGTCGGGCTCGGGAGCCGGCCGCCAGGTCCACGCCTCGAGGTGCTCGGTCGACGCGCCTGAGCCGTTCGGCCGCGGCTGGATGAATTCCTCGGGATCAGCCTCGCAGCCCATCCGGCTCCGCACGAACCTCAGGCCAGCGAACGTGCCCTCGATGGTCTTCCGCTGGTTGCGGCCGTGGCTGGCTAGGGCCTCGCCGTAGGTCTCAGGGTGATAGCGGACCAGGGTGGCGTCGACCATGGTCACCCACCACACTGCCTCGGTGATCACCGCAAAAGCGTCCGGCGCGTTCCACCACCCCGTCTGCAGCAACCGGTCGGTCGTCTCTCGCATCGCGGCGACAGACCAGACCAGCGCGCCGTCGCCAGCGGGGGGACTGGCGTACTGGCGGTTCCATGCCAGTCGGCAGCCGACCGAGCAGAACCGGGCATGCTCGCGCAGCGGCGCGAACAAAGCGCCACACTGCGCGCAGTCACGGGCATCAGCCACCGGGTCGAAGTTATGCGTGGCAGCCAAATGGTCACGCGCGGTCGGATTCCAGGCTCTGCGGTTCAGGCCTCCAGCCTCCGCTCGGTTGTTAGTCATCGTGCGTTCACGTGACGTTCATCTTTAGGTCGGTTACCGGTCGGCTGGTCCGGATAGCTTGCGGCGGAACAAATCGATGCCCGAATACGAGCAGTGAGGCAGGCGGCATGAGCATCGGCTCGGCGGCGGATGAGACCGGCGTTCATGACCTGGTCACGGCCCTGGATGAGGCGTCGCTGGGCAGGACGCACCTGCGGGCCGTCGTTGCGTCCGGGGTGGGGTTCTTCACCGACGCCTACGACTTGTTCGTCATCGGGATTGCCTCGGCCCTGATAACCAAGGACTGGAATCTGAGCTCGGGCAAGCTGGCCCTCCTTAACAGCACCATGTTGGCCGCAGCGTTCCTGGGCGCCCTGGTGTTCGGGCGCTACGCGGACAAGGTCGGCCGCAAGAGGGTGTATTGGCTGGTGGCCGCGATCATGATCGCGGGAGCGCTGGGTTCAGCGCTGTCGCAATCCTTCTGGATGCTGATCGCCTTTCGATTCGTTCTCGGGGTAGGCGTCGGCGGCGACTACCCGGTCAGCGCAGTGATGGTGAGCGAGTATGCCAACCGCAAGGACCGCGGGAAGCTGGTAGGGATGGTGTTCGGCACCCAGGCCCTCGGCCTGATCGTCGGCCCGCTGATCGCACTCGCGCTGCTTGGCTCTGGCGCAGGCGACGACGTCGTCTGGCGCGTGCTGCTCGGTCTCGGTGCAGTGCCCGCCGCCGCCGTCGTGTACCTGCGCTCCCGGATGCCAGAATCACCGCGCTACCAGGCTCACAGGCGAGCCCAATCTGAGGACGTCGCCGGCGGCGTTGCCAGCAGCGCAGCGTATGTGCGCACCGGTCATGAGACCGGACTGCGCGCATTCCTTAGCAATCGGCGCTGGCTGGTCTTGCTGGCGGGCACCGCCGGCTGCTGGTTCCTGCTCGACTATGCCGTACTACGGCAATACGATCTCGACCCCGCAGATTCTCGGGTTGATCTCGCCCGGCGCTTCGACCATGACCAAGATCGCCCTCCAGCTCGGGATTTTCGTGATTGCCGCGGTGCCGGGCTACATCCTGGCCATTGCCCGCCTAGACCGGATTGGCCACCGGAAGCTGCAGTTCATCGGGTTCGCCATGATGGCGCTCTGCTTCCTCATCATCGCAGTCGTGCCCGGCATGACGACCACGGTCGCCCCGTTCCTCATCGTCTACGGCATCAGCTACTTCTTCACCGAGTTCGGCCCCAACATGACGACCTTCGTCCTGCCTAGCGAGATCTTCCCGGTCGCCATGCGGACGACCGGGCACGGTATCTCAGCCGGCATCGGCAAACTCGGCGCGTTCATTGGCGTCTTCCTCTTCCCGCTGCTCCAGACATCCCTCGGCCTGCGCGGCACCCTCCTGCTCACCGCAGGCGTGTCCGTTCTCGGCCTCGCCCTTACTCTCGTCCTGCCTGAGCCAGCCGGCCGAGCCTCGACGACATCACTGACGGCATCCGCGACGCTGCCCTGCGGATCCCAGCCCAGCTGATGTCAAGCCGAGCCCTGACGAAGCAAGGCGGGATACCGGAAGAGATCTAGAGCGTGCGCTCGCGCCGGTACCCGACGCTCGCGTCGGCACCGCAAGCGGATGGCGTGCTTAGGCCCGCCAGCTGCACATCGTCTGACCGGCGTGATGTTGACTGCCGGTACGCGACTGGTCCCGTCGAGAGATAGCTCTTGACATAAATCTCTCGATAGTAAATATCGAGAGAGTCTCTGAAATCGAGAGATGCCTCTTGAGGATGAAGGTGGGCCGTCCCGATCGGCACGGGCGCCTGAGCTGCGGACGATCAGCGACGTCCGAACGTTGCGAGCGCTCGCCCATCCAATACGGGTAGCACTGATCGAGGCGCTGGTGCTCGACGGGCCGATGACAGCCACCGAGGTCGGCGAGCGCATCGGCGAGTCTCCGACCACCTGCTCATTCCACCTGCGGCAGCTCGCCAAGTACGGGTTCGTCGAGGAGGCGGGCGGCGGCAAGGGGCGGGCCAGGCCCTGGCGCATGACATCGATCGGATTTTCCATCGCCGTGCCCGACGACCAGCCGGAGGCGGATCTCGCCGGCACCGTCGTTGCCGGTATGTTCCGCGAGCGCCAGCTCGACAGGTATCGAACTTGGCTCGCGACAAAGGGACGCTATCCGGCCCGCTGGCGATCTGCTGCGCTTCGACGGCGAGTACCTCTTCTACCTCACCGCCGAGGAACTACAGCAGCTCAACGAACAGCTGTCGGCCGGGCTCTACGAGCAGATGCATGAGCGGCTAGCCGATCCATCCAAGCGGCCTGCTGGCTCGCTGCCGGTGGAGATGCTGCTGTTCAGCTACCCGATCAGCTTCCCCGCCGACGAAACCACGCCGGCCAATCCAGCCCAACGGAGAGCGCGAGTCGTGACAGACGCGATCGAGGCCGATGCACCCGCGGACGGCAGCGCCGGAACCGCAGAGCCGGTGTCCGTACCGGTTCCGCTGCGGCGCAACGCCGGGTTCCGGATGCTGTGGATCGGCCAGGTGCTGTCGGATACCGGAACGAGCGCGGCGCTCATTGCCTACCCACTGCTGATCCTGGCGCTTACTCATTCGGCTGCTCTGGCCGGCGTAGTGGGCACGGTCCGGCTCGTCGTCCAACTGGTGCTTGGGCCTGCCCGGAGGGGCGCTGGCGGACCGGTTCGACCGGCGGCTCACGATGATCATCTGTGACATCATCAGGGCGGTCGTGCTGGCGCTGCTGGTAGCGCTCGTGTTGATGCACCTGGTGAGCTGGCCCGTGGTGATGGTCGTATGCGTCATCGACGGCGGGGCAAACGTGCTGTTCGACCCCTCGGCCAGCGCCGCGCTACCTGCCATCGTGGATGACTCACAGCTCGAGCAGGCGTGGGCCGCTACCGAGGCGCGGTCTTACGGTGCCAGCCTCGTCGGCCCGGTACTCGGCGGCTTCCTGTTCGGGTTGGGCAGCGCCGTGCCGTTCCTTGCCGACGCCGTTTCTTACCTGGTGTCGGCAGGCACCGTGAGCCGGATCCGCGGCAGGTTCCGGCCCGAGCGAACCGGCGAGCGGAAGTCGCTATGGCACGAGGTCGGCGAAGGACTCGGCGTGGTCTGGCGCAACGCGCTGCTGCGGGCGGTTCTGATCATTGCCCCGCTTACCAACTTCGCGTTCACCGGCGTGATCTTCACGATCACGGTGTCGCTCCGCCAGAACGGGGTCTCGCCCGGCATCATCGGGCTGGCGCAGGCCGGCATCATGGCGGGCGGCCTCCTCGGCGCGATCGCCGCGCCGAAGCTGCAGGGCCGGCTGCCGCTTTGGCAACTGGTCATATGGCTGACGGGGAGCGCGACAGTACTGTTCACGGTGGCTGCGTTCGTTTTGCCATCCCCGCTAGTTGCGATCCCGGTCGCGATCACGCTGCTGCTGTCGCCCACAGGGAACGCTGCGCTGTTTGCTGCAATGCTGCGAATCGCACCAGAAAACACGCGCGGTAGGGTCACCAGCACTGTGATCCAAGGGGCAACAGCGCTCGCCGCGCTCGCACCGCTGACGGCGGGCCTGATCGTGCAGCATGTCTCCGGCCAGTGGGCGCTCGGCGCGTTCGCCGCCGCCATCGGCATAGCTGCCTTCATGTGCATTGCGCTGCCGTGGCTGCGGGAGGCAGAGTCGGAAGCCGGAGCGGCCGCTGAAATCGCGGCAACGCTGGCAACCTAGCTAGAGTGAGCCCGCGAGAGCACGAGGCACTGATGTCGGCTGTCGACATCGACAACTACCTGCAGCGTCTGGACGAACCGAAGCGCTCGACGCTGAGCCAGCTGCGCCGCGACATCCTCGCTGTGGTTCCCGACGCCGAGCAGTGCATCTCCTACGCAGTGCCCGGCTTCAAGATCGATGGCAAGACCATCGCGGGCTTTGCCGCTTTCAAGAACCACCTGAGCTACCTGCCCCACAGCGGCTCAGTGTTCCCCGAACTAGCCGATGACCTAGCCGGATACCAGCGGTCCACCGGGTCCTTGCACTTTCCCGTCGATCAGCCTCTGCCGGCCGAACTGGTCGAGAAGTTGATCGCCGTGCGGCTTCGGCAAGCCTTCCCTCAAGGGCGAGGGTGAACTCTTTACACGGGCCGGGTAAAGGCTGCGGCAGGGGCGGCATGGCTGGCATCTGACCTGGGTATCGACCCGCGCGCCGGGGGGCAATCGTGAGAGGCAAGGCGGTCCGCGTGCGGCTGAGGGAAATCAGGTCTGATGGCCGGCGCGGTCCGGTCGCCTTTACGTTGCTGCTGTCGGTGGCTGCGCTGGCTGCCGTGAGTTGCACGGCGAGTAAGGCCAGCGCGATCCCGCCGCCGACGCTGATCATCTCCCCGGCTAATGGGTCGCAGGGCGTCCTGCCCGGAGCGGCCGTTACAGTCGAAGCAAAGCACGGGAAGCTGCGGGACGTCACGGTGGCGACGGCGGCCGGGCCTGTCCGCGGTTATCTCGCAGCCAACGGCACATGGCACAGCGCGGAGCCGCTTGCCACGGGCACGAGCTACACGGTGACCGCGACCGCGATTGGCACGAACAAGAAGAAGGTCACCACCTCAACCGCCTTCCAGACGCTGACGCCGCAGCGAACGTTCCGGGCGACGATCACCGCTACGGGCACGGACCCGAACATTAGCTCGGAGATAGCCACCAGCGAGTACGGCGTCGGCATCCCGATCACCGTGATGTTCAGCCGGCCGATCACCAACAAGGCAGCTGTCGAGCGTGCTCTCCAGCTGCGCACCTCCCGGCCTGTCGTCGGTGCCTGGTACTGGCAGGACGATAAGACCGTGATTTTCCGGCCGCGACAGTACTGGCCGCAGAACACGACGGTGACCGTCGATGGCAACTTCGACGGCGTCGAGGGGGCTGCCGGCGTCTACGGCAGCAAGGACGTGCACCTGAGCCTTTCCATCGGCCCGTCACTGATCGTCGTCGCCAGCGCCCGCACGCACAACATGAAGGTGTACTACAAGAACCGGCTCTTCGGCCGGTGGCCGATCAGCACTGGCAGGCCGGGCGACGACACGCCCGACGGGACGTACCTGACGACCTTCAAGAACAACCCGCAGCGCATGATCGGTCCCGGCTACGACCTGCTGGTGCCATGGTCGGTCGACTTCACCTACAGCGGTGACTTCATCCACGACGCCTACTGGTCGGTCGGCGTGCAGGGTTTCGCCAACGTCAGCCACGGCTGCATCAACACCTCGCCCGCGCATGCCGAGACCTACTACAAGATGGCGGAGCCCGGGGATCCGGTTACCGTCACCGGCAGTCCGGCCGGCGGTACGACGGGCAATGGCTGGACCGAGTGGTTCCTGTCCTGGCCGCAGTGGCTTCGCGGCAGCGCCACCGGCGAGGCGGTCGAGGCGGGGCCGACCGGAAGCTCACTCGTCAGCCCGGCTTCGCTGCCGGCGACGGCCTCATCCGCACCCGTGTACCAGCCGCACCCGGGCAATGCGAGGCGAAACACCTGAGGCTGCGCTAGTCGGCGCCGCCACGGCGGAGCTCGGACCAGCGGGCAATGACGCTGATCCCGAGCACGCCGGCAGGCACGAGCGTGACGAGTGCTGGCAGCTGGTAGCGCCAGGAGAACACGAACAGGTCAGATACCAGCGTGAGCGATACCGCCGTCCCGAAGAACAGCAGGCAGGCGAGTGCGCGCTGGCGGAGGGCTGTATCGGCCCGCCGGCGAAGTACGAACGCCGAGCCGGCCAGCCCCGTCAGCGCGAAGAGCACCAGCAACGGGCCCGGTGTATAGCCGCCGTCGAGCTGGTAAGACCGCAGGAACGCGGCGGCGGGCCGCCAGACGGCCGGCCTGCCGCCTCCGAACTGATCCACGGCCCCCTGGACGATCGTCGGCGTGGCGTGGGAGGAGTAATAAGGGAACGAGGTCTGGAACTGCCAGCGGGATATCGGCGGATCGCCCGGCGCGGTGTCCCGGGTCACCGCGAACAGCTTCAGCACGTCACGGCCGTAAGCATCGAGCACTCGCGACGGTTGCTGGGTCAGCACGGCGTGGCTGAAGCTGGTCACCAGGGTGTTGACCTCGCCGCGCGGCAGATCGCGGTAGTAGCGCTGGACCGGGGCATACGTCCCGAACTCAAGCCAGTCATCTCCCCGGGCCTGCTGAGCCGGACTCGGGCACAGCCCGCGTTCATCAGGCGGCAGCTTGATGGTCGCGCAGTCGACGGCGGAGGCCATCCTGCCGTAGACCGACGTGACGCCCTGGTGGGACAGGAAGAAGCCCGCGCCGAGCAGGTAGGACCCGACGCAGTAGGCCAGGATGGGCAGCGCGCAGGCCGCGCACAGGGCTGCCGCCTTGCCGATGGCCTGGCGCCAGCTGGCCCCGCCCGCGGCGAGCACGAAGATCGCCGCGGCCGGGATCAGCGCCTCGCCGACCTGGGCGACGGTGGCCGACGTTCCCAGCACGACGCCCGCCGCCGCGATCCGTCGCCAGCTAAGGCCCGGATGCCAGAGCAAGATCGCGATGCCGGCGACGATCAGTGCCTCGAACCAGGTGCCGGGCATGATCGTCTGCTCGTTCTGGAGCTGATAAGCGTCCAGCAGGACGGGTGCCATGGCCAGCGCAGCCAGCCAGCGTGACACGCCACGGCGCTGTAGCAGCACGTAGATGACCACCGCTATGGCCAGGCCGAGCAGGTGCTGGATCGCGACGACGGTGTTGAGGTTGGCCACGAGCAGGATGGCCCGCAGCGGCAGCTTGTAGCCCTCAGGATCATTGCCCTGGGCCGTGTACAGGTACTTCACCGAGTCGATGTAGAACAGTGCGGGCCGGTAGGCGAACTGGGCCACCACCCGCAGGACCAGTCCGGCGGTCAGCAGCGCGCCAGCCAGCCAGTGCCGCCGCAGGAGTCTGGCCCAGACGGCAAGGCGGCCTGGCAGCTCGTCATCGGCGGCATCGCGGGCCCGGCGGGCCACGCCCGGCGGGTTTCCCTGGCTTACCTCGGTCGACCGCACGAGGTCAGACTCGTCCCATCGGCGCGCCCTGCCCGCCGCCGGAATGCCACAGGGCCAGCAGGACAGTGACAATCGTCAGCCACCGGGTCATCCGGTTGCGCGGGACCTGAGTCAGGGCGACCCAGGCGAGCGCCGCGTACCAGGGAAACACCCACGGGGCGACCAGGATCCAGGCGAAGCTCAGCGCGAACGGGGCGACGACCTCCTGCGGCTGATCGGAGGAGATCCGCCGGTAGATGAACCAGGCGACGACGATCATCGCGATGGGCCAGAGCAGGCTGATGAGCAGGCTGACGGTGCCCGAGGAGACGCCAAGCAGATCATGAAGTATCGCCTCGAACGGCCGCCAGGGGGACGGCAGTATGACCCATTTCGCCCCGGTGACCAGCGGCTTCAGGGCGGTGATTCCGTAGCCGCTGTAGAGCGCGGCGATCGTAATCAGCGACACAACCGTGATCCGCGCGGTCCGCCTCCACTCGTGCCGCCGGAGCATAGGCCAGGCCAGGCCCACAGCGATCAGCACCGCGTTGACCTTGACGCCGCAGGCGAGGCCGATCAGTACGCCGGTCAGGACGTCGCCCCACATGCCCGAAGCACGGCGGGCCACCTGGATGGCGCAGATGCAGGCCGCCGCGACGAACGTGTCGAGATGACCGCCGCTCACCAGCTGCTGGATGAGGACGGGGTTCGCCGCCCAGAAGAGCGTCGCCCGGATGGGATCGTCAGAGGTCTTGAGCAGCAGCCAGCCGACGCCGATGAACACCAGGCCGTTGAAGATCATCAAGACCCAGATGGTGGTGGTCACATCGGCGCCGCCGATGGACGCGGCCAGCCTCTGCACCCAGGTGGCGATGGGGCCGTAAACCGATACCTGGTTCTTCCACACCGTGCCGACGACGTGGAGGTACTCCGAGTGCGGGAGGAAGAAGTGCGCCGGACTGGTCTTGTACGGATTGCCGCCCAGGGCCGCAATCCGGCCGAACGCCGCATAGCTCGCCGTATCGGACGAGCCGACCGGGGTCAGGCTCACCATGACCGCGACGACGCCCGCGCTGACCAGCAGAAGCTTACGGGGGTCGGGGCGCCAGCCTTGGCTGTGCGCCCACAGCATCCCGGCCAGCCCCAGGCAGGCCAGGATGTCGCCGGCGTACACGAGGACCATCGTGAGGACGTTCTGGTGCGCGAGCCACGGCGGGAAATGCCACAGCGGCGGGTGGATCGGTAGCGTCGCCGTATTCGGCGCCATGGCCCCGACGATGGCTCCCAGCAGCAGGCCGAATCCGGACACAGCGATGGCGACCCGAGGATTGGCGAGCCTGCTCCAGGCGAGCCTGCGGATCACCGTGCTCATGACCCGCTCGACCAGGCCGTTGCCGGCCACCGGACGGTGCGGCGCAGGCGGTGCGACGGGCTGAACTGGGCCTGCTGGCTCGACTGGCCCCGTCAGGTCGGCCGCCGAGACGTCGAAGGCATGCGTAACCGTGCCCGCCTTGTCGGCTTGCCCCGCCGGGTCGGCTGGCCCCGCCGGGTCGGCCGACTCGATGGACGCCCGTGTCACCTCGGCCATACCTCCATCAGCGGACCTGCGCTGGCACTATCGTCGCAGGTGCCGTCCCGTCCGCCCGGTCGTCGAGTCCCGGCTGCCCCGCTGCGTCTCAACCGGCCCTGCCTGCACGTATGCCCACAGCGTAGGCTGTCCGATTGGATGCGCGGCCACATTTGCCTGAATCGTGACTCTGCGAGATAAGGCACACCACGCTCCACCTCGGCATTGTCATCAACGTTAATCCCGTCACGATCCGTGACGGCCGCCGCACCGGGCCGCGGGGGTCCGTATCAGCGTCTGAGCACGGTCAGCGCGTAGCTACCCGTAGCGCCAGTGGTCATTCGCGATCCGCCAGCGACCGCCTGCGCCGGCCCTGATCAACGGCGCCAGCGAGCCCGCGGTAGCGTGCGGCGGTGATGCACTCAGGTCCGGTAATCATCGCCTTCGACGGTGCGCCCGCGTCCGAGCGGGCCTTGCGTGAGGCCGCGGGCCTGTTTACTCCGCGCCGCGCCCTCGTGGTCGTCGTGTGGCAGGCGGGGCGCGCGTTCGAGGCCGCGACACTGCCGGTCAAGGCGCTCGAGCTACCGCGAACCGCGCTCGACCTGGGCACCGCCTTCGAGTCGGAAAGGGCCGCCTATGAGGCCGCCGAGCGGCTCGCTGACCACGGCGCGGCCCTGGCCAGGCAGGCCGGCCTGGACGCTGACGGACTGGCGGCGGCCGGCGACGTCTCGGTAGCAGACACCCTCGTCCGGGTGGCACGCGAACTCGACGGGCAGGCCGTGGTCATCGGCGCTCGCGCTCAGCGCGAAGTCAGGAGGCTGGTGCTCGGGAGCACGCTGACTGGCCTATTGCGCCAGGCACCTTGTCCTGTCCTGGTCTGCGGCGTCTCGGTTGTACCTCCAGCGGATCGGGCGTAGCGTCGTAACGCAGGGGAGTTTCTGCATATCTGTGTGTAATCGACGCTGGCTGGCGGCCGTCTGCGATCACCAAGGAGGCTCACATGAACGGCGGAACTAGAGGCAAGGTTCTGGTGCGCAGCCGCGAGGGCCGCATGCTGGCCGGCGTGTGCGCCGGAGTAGCCAACTTCCTGGGCGTCGATGTCACCCTGGTCCGGGTGGTCGTGGCGGTGGTGGCCCTCATCACCGGAGGCGCCGGCGTGCTGGCCTACCTGGTGGCGTGGGCGCTCATCCCGCAGGAGGGCGACAAGACGTCGATTGCCGAGGATTTTGTCAGCAAGAACTCGCACGCATCTTCCCGGTGAGGCTGCGAGATAATCGCCTTCCATGGCGTTACTGATTGTGGTGAGCGGCCCGCCGGGCGCCGGGAAGTCGACGGTTGCCGGCGCGCTGGCTGACGAGTTTGAGCGCAGCGCGCTGGTGGTGGGCGACACGTTCTTCGAGTTCGTCGCGAGCGGTGTCATCCAGCCCTGGCTGCCTGCGGCGGGCAGCCAGAACGAGACTGTCACTCAGGCGGCCGCCGCGGCCGCAGGCCGCTACTCCGAAGGTGGCTACGACACCGTGTATGACGGGGTCGTCGGGCCGTGGTTCCTGCCCACCTTCGCGGCGGCGGCCGCCGTCGGTTGCCTTGACTACGCCGTGCTGCTGCCTTCTGTGCAGCAGTGCGTGCATCGCGTCGCGAACCGTACCGGTCATGGCTTCACCGATGAGGCGGCCACCCGGCACATGCACTCGGAGTTCGCCGGAGCCGCGATCGAGCAGCGGCACGTTCTGCGTGACTGGCCTGGCACCGCCCGGGACGCCGCGCAGGAGATCCTGCGTCGAGCCCGGGCCGGGGTGCTGCGCTACCCCTAGCCGCGTCGCTGCGCGCGCCGTCGTGGCACGCCGAAGTCACAGTCAACATCCGCAACCAGACGGGAACGGGCTCGATCTACCCAGTCACGGCCCGGCCGCGCGGGGCGGCTCAGGTCAGTCCCGCGTACTTCTGTACGAGCGCGCCAACGCGCGGCAGGGCGGCCTGGACATGCTTGGCTGCGCTGCCGCGAACGGTCTTGTACGCCTTGATAATGGTGGGCCGGCCGGAGCCCGCGGCGCGCTCGTCACTCACTGAGAGCAGCGCCTCAGCCACTTCGTCGCCGCGCTTGGCGAGATAGTCAGCGAACTCGGACCCTCCCGAGGTGCTGAACTCCGCCCAGTAAGGCTCGAGCTTGTCGACCATGTCCGGCAGCATGACGCCAATCATGTAGCGGACGTGGCCAGGGATGAACGTCGTGACCGTGTTATACGCGAGTTTGACCGCGGTCCCCGAGATCCCTGACATGTCAGAGACCTCTTGCTGGATCAGCGTGTAGCAGTCGGCGATCACCTGAGGCTCGGTGTCTGGCCCGAGCAGGGTCTGCTGAAGCGTGGCTGCCATCGGAATGCTCTTCTCCTTGCGCTCGAAGCCAGCTGGCGTCACGGTGATCGAGTGACGCCTGTTATCGGACCTTCATGACGGTGACGCTGATATGACGCTCAACCGGCCTTCGGGGAGCACCGCCGCAACGGCGGAACCAGCAAAGCGAAGCGGGCGTCTGACCGGCATGACAAGCGCGCGGCTCCGCGTCCAGGCTCGCCTTGCTGCGACGCTCGCAGTCCTTGTTGTGGCCGGATGTAGCGCGGTCGCCCCGGTCCCCCCGCGCAGTTCCCACGTAACCGGCCCGATCCGGCCGCTGGACGTGTTCCTGACCGTTACGACCAGCGCCGCCGTTGTCCGCCACGGTCAGAACTCGTCGATTGACCTGATCCGATACCCGGTGCAGACCCTGCAACTGCGGTCAGTCCATGGCGGCCGGGTCATCGCCAGCCTGCTGCACACCCTGGGCCGTGTCGATGCCGTCATGACGCGCTCGGGCTCGGTCATCGCGGTCGAGGACTTCGGCTGCCGGTCGCTGGTCCTGCGGATCGATCCGCGGACAGCACGCGCCGCGCTGATCCGCGTCCTGCCGGAGTCGGCGGATGATGTCGCGCTTAGCCCTGACGGCGGTGAGCTCGCCTATCTGACCTACCCGGCGGCTACGCCGCAGCCCTGCATTCCCGACCGGCAGCTAGTTGCTCCGGTGCCCGAGCGGGCAGCAAACCTCGGCGGGCGCTTCCTGCCGAATGTCGTGGCGGTGGTCGACCTGCACTCCGGTGCGGTGGTGCGCGGCGCGACGAGCGATCCTGGCGATCCGCCGAGCGCACCTGCCTGGAGCCCGGACGGCACAAGGATCGCGGTGGCCTACCTTCAAGGGGCCTCGGTCGTGCTACTGTCCGCCGCTCACCCCGATTTCGCTTCTGCGCCGCAGATCCGCTCCCCGAAGGGCTGCGGATACGCAACTGTCGCCTGGACAGTGACGGGCCTGGTCGCCGTGGCCGGCTGCGGCCTGAACGAACCAGACCTGTCGCCACAGTCGCTCGTCCGGCTGTCGCCAGCCGGGCAGCAGACAGCGAGCTGGCGCCTGCCTGCCTGCATCGACGGGATACAGGAGTTCACCGACCCGACAGGCAGTCACGTGCTCGTCGAGGCAGATATCGGCTATGGCAACGGTCGGCCCTGCGGGCTCCAGCGACCAGTCGGCGTCGCTTACTCGGTCCGCGTCGCCGTGATAGGTGGCCGCATGCTCGCGAGCATCGCTACGTTCCGCGTGGTCAATACTCAGCTCGAAGTGACTGGCTGGTGACGGACGGGCTCCTGAGCCCGCGGGGGGCGAGAGCTACATCGGTGCCTCGTTGAGCTCGTCGACGTGCTTGATCCGCGTCAACGCGCGACCCTGCGGGGAGCACCGTCGGGGAGTACCGTCGTTGCTGCGGACCCAGAGTCCGCCGTCACTCGCGGATCTCGCCGATGATCGCGACGAACTCGCGCATCGTGCCGCGGAGGACCGGTACGCGCGCCAGTGACAGCAGCTGGTCGGCTAGCGGCACCGTCGCGTCGATCAGGCGGTAGGTCTTGGCGCATGCCGGTGAAATGTCGTGCACCCAGAACAGCACGATGCCCAGCGAGTACAGCCACAGCAGCTCGGGCAGCTCGGCACGCAGCTCCGGGTCGATCCTGGCCGACGATCCGTCGGCGACCTCGCGGTACAGGGAGATCGAGGCGTCTCGCGCCGGGCTGGATTCCTTGCTGAACGGGCTCAGCGGGCTCGTGGGCTCGGCGGCGTTCTTGTAGAACGCGGCGGCGAACGACTGGTAGGGGCTCAGTACGTCTATCAGAGCCCGGAGCGTGCCGCGCAGTCTGCTGGTGAACTCCCGCTCGGTGTCGAGGACCTGGCGACAGGCCGCGGCGTGCTCGGCGTGGTTGCGCAGGTAGAACTCCTGGATCAGCTCGTCCTTCGAACCGAAGTAGTAATACGCGTTGCCGGTCGAGACGCCGGCCTCGCGCGCGATCGCCCGCATCGTCGCGGCCTCGTAGCCGGTCTCGCGGAAGAGCCGGAGGGCCGCCCCGACGATGGCGGCCCTGGTCTGCTCGGCGCGCGGCGTCAGCCTGGACTGCGCGGGGTGCGTCACGGAACGGTCCGCCGGGGCGCCGGCCGCCAGGGTCCCTGGGGCACCGGCAGCACTGGCGGCGGAGCTGATCTTGCCACCGGGGAGGCCTCACGCCCGGCAGCAGCAGTGGCGGTGCCGGGCTGTGCCTGCATTCTCAGCCTGCGGCGGATCCTGGTCAGGGTGACGATGCCGGCCAGATAGAGGGCGCCAAGCACCAGCAGGACCTCTCCGATCTTCGTGGCGAGCAGCTGGATGGCCTGCCTGGCGGTAAGGCCGTCGCCTGAGGTCCGGAGCGTGAGCGCGACGAAGCCCATGCTGATCAGGTAGAAGGTGACGACGATCAGGGTGCTGATGCCCTTGGCTGCACTGTCGCTGCCGAGAGCATCAAGCAGGAACAGCCGGCCGCTGCGCGCCAGCACCTGGCCGACCAGGATGGTGAGGCCAGCGCTGATGAGGAGGTAGGCGAGATAGGTGACGACGATGCTCATGGCCACTCCTTCGTGCCACAGCGTGCTGAACGCGGTGTTCCTCGAACGCGGTGTTCCTGAACACGTTCAACAATCCTCTCGCCTTCCGCTCAGGGACATGGTCTGGCGATGTGATTCTGAACACGTTCAAGACCGGGCGCCGATACAGCGCCAGGCCGCCGTCGCTACCTGGGCGCCTCGTACAGCTCGTCGACGTGCTTGATCCGCGTCAACGCGCGGTTGATCGGCACGTCGCGCTTCTCCAGGAGGCGCAAGATCTCCTCGCCGTTCCCGGAGAGGAATCCCATCCCGCCCGGCTCGCCTCGCAGCCGGAGCCAGACGGCGATCCGGCTGAACTGCGAGGCCACCAGCTCAGCCATGGCCAGCTCGTCATACCGGGCTTCCCAGGTCGGGATGACCCACCGGCTCGGCGCGATGCCCGAGATCCGGACTCCCCAGTCGAAGGCTTCGAACTTCACCAGGAGCCCGCTCGTGGTCAGGGCCTTGCACATGATGCCGCCGTGGAAAACGACCTCGCGGTCACCGGCCGGAGCCCCGATGGTGCGGGCGGCCGAACGCCCTCGCCATACCCATCTGCCCAGGCCAGCCACGGCTGCCAGGACAACCACGGCGATCAGGATGACGACGAGCACTGGTCCTCCAGGCAGGTGTGCGGCGGGACGGCTGCATCCTTGCAGCTAGGACGCTCGGGCGCTACCCAGCGGGCTAAGCGCTTTGCGGCAAGATTCAGTGCTACCACTGACGACTCAGGCGGCTCTGGTCGTCCATTATGGGCAGCACCGGGTCCGCATGCCGAACGCACGCCGGCCGTGCGGGCCCGGTACATGCCGCACGTGAGCCGCTCGTCGGCCATGCCGGCCACTGAGGTGACGTGCCAGCACATCGGCAGCACATCGCCAGCACATCGGACCCTGCAACGCTGAATCAGCCGGGCCGGAAGGCGGCCCGGAGCAGAAGTTGACGCGGCGCGAGCCGCGCGGGCCGGCGAGGTATCGACATGAGTGCGGGCGTGCGGGATCAGGCCACGGACGGTTGGTCTGGCAAGCAGGGGCTCGAACGGCTGACTCCTCGTGAGCTCGAGATCCTCGAGCTGATATCCGCCGGCCTGTCCAACACCGCCATAGCGGACCGGCTGTCCGTCATGGATCGGACCATCGAAAGTCACATCGCCCGCATCTTCACCAAGCTCGGCCTGAGCCCTGGGCCGGACGAGAACCGCCGGGTGCTAGCAGTGCTGGCATACCTGCGCGACACGGCGCTGTAAGCAGCCCCTGTCGGGTCGCTGCCCGGGTCGCTGTCTACGGGGGGGCGGCAGCGACCCGGGCACACGATCGTCTGGCGCGGGCCCAAAGTAAGCTCGTCGGATATGAGCGACCAGCCGCCAGCCAGCCTGGCACAGCCGCCTGCGGCCAAGCGCGAGCCGACCGAACGGACCCATCACGGCGACACGTTCGTCGACGATTTCGCCTGGCTCGCCGCGAAGGACAGGCCGGAGACGATCGCCTTCCTTGAGGCCGAGAACGCCTATACCGAGGCGATGACCACCGAGCAGGAGGGCCTCCGGCAGGCCATCTTCGGGGAGATCAAGTCGCGGACCAAGGAGACCGACCTCTCGGTCCCGGTCCGCAACCGCGGCTGGTGGTACTACGCCAGGACCGTCGAGGGCAAGCAGTACGCCGTCAGCTGCCGCCGGGCCGTGCGGCCCGACGACGGCGGTCCGCCCATGACCGACGATGGCGGGCCGCTCGACGGCGAAGAGATCCTGCTAGACGGGAACGAGCTAGCCGGAGACAATCCGTTCTTTGCCATCGGCGCCTTCGATGTCAGCCCTGATGGCCGGCTCCTTGCCTACTCCACCGATCTGGCTGGCGACGAGCGCTTCACCATGCGGTTCAAGGATCTGGTGACGGGTGAGACCACGCCCGACGAGATCCCGGACACGTTCTACGGCAGTGCCTGGTCCGCAGACGGATCGGCCTTGTTTTACATCACGGTCGACGACGCCTGGCGGCCCTACCGGGTGTGGCGGCACATGATCGGCACCGCGGCCAGCCAGGATGTGGTCGTCTACGAGGAGGCCGACGAGAAGTTCGGCGTCGGCGTGGGCCTGTCCCGCAGCGAGCGCTACGTGATGATCGGCTCGTCAAGCAAGCTCACCAGCGAGGTCAGGCTGCTGGATGCGGCAAGCCCCACGGGCGAGTTCAGCCTCGTCGCCGAGCGTCGCAGTGGAATCGAGTATGACGTCGAGCATCAGTTCCTGCCGGACGGGACTGACCGGCTGCTGATCCTGCACAACGACGGCGCGCTGAACTTCGAGCTGGCGCAGGCGCAGGTCGACGAGCCGGCCATCTGGACGCCGCTGATCCAGCACCGGGACGATACGCGGCTGCTCAGCGTGGACGCGTTCGCCGGTCACCTGGTGGTCTATCTGCGGCGAGACGGGCTCACTGGCCTCCGCGTCATCCCGGCAGCGGGCGCTGACTACGAGATTAACTTCCCCGAGCCGCTGTACACCGTCGGTCCGGGCGCCAACCCGGAGTACGAGACGGACAAGTTCCGCCTGGGCTATGTGTCCATGGTGACGCCGAACTCCGTCTACGACTGCGACGTCGCTACCGGCGAGCTGAGCCTGCTCAAGCAGAGTGAGGTGCTTCCAGCTCCGGACGGATCGGCGTACGACCCGGCCGACTACGAGCAGCATCGCCTCTGGGCCGCGGCCGACGACGGGACCTCGATCCCACTGTCGCTGGTCTGCCGGAAGGGCACACTGCGATCGGGGACGGCCCCGTTCCTGCTCTATGGGTATGGCAGTTACGAGATCTCGACGGACCCGAGCTTTTCGATATCGAGGGTCTCGCTGCTCGACCGCGGCTTCGTGTTCGCGATCGCGCACGTACGCGGCGGCGGCGAGCTCGGCCGTCACTGGTATGACGACGGCAAGATGCTCAGGAAGGCCAATACCTTCACCGACTTCATCGCGTGCGCCCGGCACGTGGTGAAGGACGGCTGGACGACGCCGGAGGGGCTGATCGCGCGCGGCGGCTCGGCGGGCGGCCTGCTGATGGGAGCCGTCGTCAACATGGCGCCGGACGCGTTCGGCGGCATCGTCGCGCAGGTGCCGTTCGTCGACGCGCTGACCTCGATCCTGGACCCGACGCTGCCCCTGACCATCCCGGAGTGGGAGGAGTGGGGAGACCCGCTACATCACGCCGACGTCTACTGGTACATGAAGTCGTATACGCCGTACGAGAACATCTCGACCGACCGTGTCTACCCGCCGATCCTGGCGGTGACCAGCCTGAACGACACCCGGGTGCTCTACCACGAGCCGGCCAAGTGGATCGCCAGGCTGCAGGCCGAGGCGAAGGGCGGCCCGTTCCTGCTGAAGACGGAGATGACGGCGGGTCACGGGGGCCGCAGCGGGCGTTACGACAAGTGGCACGAGGAGGCGATGGTGCTCGCCTGGATCGTCACCACGGCAGGCGCGGCGGCCTGACGTCGGCGGGGGCGGGCAGCTGGTCGAAGCGGCGCTGACCGGTTAGCCGCGCCCAGGCAGTCCACGCGAGCAGGCCGGCCATGCTGGCCATGGCCGCGCCCGTACGGACGATCCCGGTCTGCGGATCGAACGACTCGCAGGCCAGACCCTGGTCCATCGGCGTGCGTGCGAAGCGCATCCAGGGCGTTGCCCGCGGAGTCGTCACCGTCGAGCAGCCGGTTGGCCAGGTCGAAGCCGGACGGGAACGGGAAGTGCGGCGCTCCGCCGCCGCCAAACGGCCCCGGGTAGTAGTGGCGGTAGCCGGCGGTGAGCCAGGCGCGGGTCGCCGGCTGAACCGAGGGGTCGTCATGGTCCAGCCCCCAGAACGGCAGCGTCCGCAGCCCAAGCGGCGGCTCATCGCGGATCTCCAGCCGGCCCTCGCTGTCGCAGGCCCAGGCCCACATCCGGCCGTTAGGCCCCTCGGTGACCAGCCGCGAGCGCAGCTCCCGGCGGATCGCGCTGGCGCGCTCGCGCAGCTCGCCAGATCGGAGCTCCAGGTCTGCGGGGCTGACCTCGGTCAGGTCGGCGGCCGCGTCCAGCGCCGCCGCCAGCAGCGCATTGCACGTCGTCACGTACTGGTAGTCCGTCGGGTCGTCGGTCGGCAGCAGGAACGTGCCAAACAGCTCGCAGTCCGGGTGCTGCCAGCGCGCGACGATCGCCGGCAGCTGGCTCACGGCCCGCGCGACCGCAGGCTCGGCCAGCACGCCGCGATCCTCGGTCACCTGCACGTAGCGCCAGATGGCCAGCACCGGCGCGGCGGCCTGGTCCAGCTCGAAGCCTGGGTACAGCGCAGTGCCGTTGATATAGAGCGCGTGCTCGGCGACACGTGGGCCGGCCGCGGCGAGCGAGGCGACCAGTACCTGCCGGGCGCGCTCGGCGTCGGTGAGAAGCAGGGCAGGGAACGTCCAGCAATAGGCATCCCTGCTCCAGAAGGCGGCGCAGACGTAGTAGTGCGGGCTGCGTGATGTGACCATCACGGGCCTGCCCGTGTCCAGGCAGTCGCCCTGGGCGTAGAAGTAGTTGAAGAACAGGTTGGCGTTGATCCGCTCGCCCAGTCCGGCTGTGACATCAGCGGGAATGGGCAGCGCGTGCTCCGATAGCCAGCCGAGAGTGGCGTGCAGCAGTTCGTCGAAGCCACGCCTCCGCAGGTGCAGCGCGGTCACGGCCGCGCCATCGGGTTCAGGCGCGACAGCCAGGTAGACGTCGGCGGCGAGTTCACCGCCCGGCGGGACCTCGGCGGATCTGCTCGCCAGCCAGGCCGAGCCCGCCGGGGGCGGAGTGGCGAGAGCTACCCCGTTCCCGCCCTGGAGAGCGATAGCGATAAGCGGCAGTCCCGTACTGAGCGCGGCGACCCGGCTGCCGGTCCATTGGTCGTCCTGGACGGACAGTTCCCCGTGCAGCGGCTTGACGCGCAGGTGGGCCACGGTGCTGCTGGCCCAGGTGCCGGTCCAGCTGAGGTCGGCCCGTGCCGGGGCGTCGCCGAGGTTGCGGTACCGGAGCCGAAACGCGGCGCCGCGCTCGCCGACTGGTGCGCAGTACCAGATGTCGACCGCGCCGCCGGCGAAAGAGGCCGTCAGGTGCGGGATCCAGTCAGCGTCACGCTGCCATCGCGGCGACAGCTCGACGCGCGCGCCGTTGACGGTGAGCTCGGGGCGCAGCAGCCCGTCGGGACCGCCGTCGGCCTGGACCAGCCCGTTGGCGCGCTCGAGCAGGACGCCGAGTGACCGGACGGAGCCGTCATCCAGGCTGATCTCTGGCAGCGATACCCACAAGTTGCCTGTTGGCCAGAAGCGCGGCGGCTCCGTGATCTGTGGTGCGCTCGTGACGAGGTGCGCGGCGCTGTCGCTGGACGGCATCAGCTGCCGGCACCCAGGCCGAGCAGGCGAGCGGCATTGCCGGCGAAGATCAGGTGCCGGTCAGCAGGGGACAGCCCGAGCTGGCTGACGATCCTGGTCTGCTCGTCGTAGTAGGTCCTGACCAGCCCGCGCGGGAAGTACGCGGAGTCCGAGCCGAACAGGATGCGCTCGGGTCCGATGGTGTCGAGGAACTTCCGGAAAAGGTCGGCGAGGGTCAGCGGGTACGGCGTCCAGCGGATCCACTCGTTGTTGCCCGAGCTGTCGACGCAGACGTTCCGGCAGGCCCAGGCGAGCTGAAGCAGCTCACCGGGGTAGCCGCAGCCGAAGTGCGGGATCACGAACGTGGTGTACGGGAACGCCTTGGCGACGTCGTGCAGCTTCAGCGGGCTGATGTTGATGTGCGCCGCCGTGCCGCCGCCGCCGTCCAGGGTGCCGAAATGCACGAGCACGGGGATTCCCAGGTCCTCGGCCGCCTGCCAGACCGGCCACAGCGCGTCGTCGTCGATCGGGCCGGCCAGCGCCGGCGCGATCACCTTGTAGCCGCGCAGCCCGTCCTCAGCGACCGCGCGTCGCAGTTCGCCGGCTGCGTCGGGGGAGAACGGGTCATGGTGCGCGAATCCCAGCATCCGAGGGTAGCCGCCGACGGCGTTCGCGAGCACCTTGTTGCCGCCGCCAGTCACGAATACCACGGCCTCAAGCTGCCCGGCCTCGATCTCGGCCGACCAGCGGCCGGCCTGGATGTCGGCCGGCGGTTCGCTGTCCTCCGGGTAAGGGAAGGAGTAGGCATCCCACCACTGCTCCTGGTACCAGCGCCAGTTCTTCTTCAGCTCGGCCAGTTTTCGGTCGCCGTGCTGCCAGCGATAGCTCTCTTCCGCGGGCGGCGGCGCCGCATCGGGCACCGGGAAGTGGCAGTGGAAGTCGATGATGGGCAGCCCCCAGGCGCTGTCGCGCATTACCTCTCACCCGCCTCACATGGCTCGCACCGCGGGACGTGGGTCAGCAGGCCGCCCTGGTCATAGCTCACCGCTCCGGCCACGATCGTGCCGAGCACGTCGATGGTCCCGATCTTCTCGTGGGGCACGGTCAGCGGGTCCTCGCCGAGCAGCACCAGGTCGGCGGCCTGATACCGGGCGATGCTGCCGCGGTGGCGTTCGGCCCTGCCCGCACGCGCCGCGCCCACGGTGTAGGCGGCCAGCGCCTGCGCAGCGCTGACGCGCTCGTCCGGCCCATGGATGGTGCCGCTCGCCGACACGCGCTGCACCATGGCCTGGATGCCGCGGAGCGGGGAACCCGGCGCGACCGGCCGGTCGGAGCTGCCGGCGATCTCGACGCCGGCATCGAGCAGGCTGCGCACGCGGAATACCTCGGCGAGCCGATCGGCCGCGACCACCTCGCCGAAGAGGTCACCGAACTCCGACACCACGATCGGCTGCGTGACTACCGTCATGTCCGCGTCGGCGAGCCGGGCCAGCTGATCGGGCCGGATGAGCGCGCCGTGCTCGATGCGGTGCCGCGGCCGGGACACCTGCACCGGAGCCGGTCCGCTGGCGCGGGCCTCGGCGAGGGCGTCGAGCACCAGGTCGACCGCCTGATCACCCATCGCGTGCGCGGCCACCTGCCAGCCCGCGCGGTGCGCGGCAATGATGTCGCGGCGCAGCAGCTCGGGGTCGTTGTCGAAGTCAGGCGCGCCGTCGGCACCCTCGACGCCGAGGCCGTCGACCCAGATCTTCATCGCGCCGAGGCTGAGCCAGTCGTCGCCGAATCCCGTGTGAATCCCGAAATCCAGGCCGCGCTCGATGGCGTCGTCCCGGTGCGCGGTGAGCTCGTGCATCATCTCGTTGTGCACCATGAGCTGCGCCCGCGCCCGTAGGCCACCGGACCTGCGCGCGAGCTGGTAGGCCGCGATCTCGACGGGACTGTGGTCGAGGCCAGGGCAGCCGATTCCCGCGTCGGTGAAGCTGGTGATGCCCTCCGCCGCGTACTGACTGGTCGCCTTGTCGATGGCGCGGCCGAGCTGCTCGGCCGACGACGGGCCCACGTGGTCCTTGACGAGATCCATGACGGCTTCTTCAAGCAAGCCGTTCGGCCGGCCGGCCGCATCGGTGCCGATGCGGCCGCGCTCGGTGGTCGTGCCGGCGCCGATCCCGACGGCGGACAGGACCGCGCTGGAGACAACACACTGATGGCCGGTGAAGTGAGTGAGCCAGACCGGCCTGCCGCCGCCGGCCCGGTCGAGCTCGTCCCTGGTCACGTGCTCGCTGAGCGCCATGCCCGCGCCGTAGCCGGTCCCGATCACCCAGTCCTTTGGACCAAGACCCGCCGCGTAATCGGCGACCGCAGCGAGGATCGCCGGGGCGCCGAGTACGTCCGTCAGATCCAGCAGGACCAGCCCGAGACCGTAGGAGGTGGTGTGGCAGTGCGCGTCATGGAATCCGGGCACGATGACAGCGCCTTCGGCCGCCACGTTCACCCGGGCAGGCAGCCCCCGCACCTCTTCGTCCAGCCCGACGATGGTCCCGTTCCAGATGCCGACCTCGGTCGCGGTCGGCCGGGCGGGATCAACGGTGCGAATCCTTGCATCACGAATCAGCAGGTCAAGCACATGATCAAGGGTGCCACCGCGGCTGCGACCGGCCCCGCACCGGGTCCGGTCCCGGCTCAGGTCTCGGCTCGGGCGCCGGCTCCGGTCGCAGCCCCGGCCTGGCTCGGGGGCGGTTCAGGTCGCGGCCCGGCGGGCGGCGCGGCCCGGCGGGACGGCGCGGCCCGCTCCCACCGGCCCTCGTAATGCCGGGCGCTCGGCCGCGGGCCCGGCAGCCGACTCCCGGCAGGCGCGCGCAGGCCATCGATCGCGATCGTAGTCAGCCGTTGCCGGATTGCGGCGTCCTCGCTGGCCGGATCGGCTGGGCCGGTTCGGCCGAGCGTCTCGATCAGCCAGGCGATGTCGAGGGCGCTGACGTCTGGCCGCAGGCTGCCTGCCCGCCTGGCCCTGGTCACGACCCGCTCCAGCAAGGCCCGGCTGCGCTTGCTAGTCGCCCACATGTCGGGTGTCGTGTCGATGCTGCCGGCCAGCGCGCCCAGCGTCCCAGTGCCCTGCGCGACGCATTGCGCGATATACCGGCATAGGCCAGCCCACGGGTCAGGCTCGGCGAGCGCAGTCTCGGCAGCCTCGATCGTGCTGTCCATAGCGAGCGTGCACAGGTGCCGGAGCAGGTCGTCCTTACTGCCGTAGCGGCGATACAGGCTGCCAATGCCGACGCCCGCCAGCTCGGCGATCGCCGACACCGGCGCGTCAGCGCCGTAGCGGGCGACGACCGCCCGCGCCGCGTCGAGCACGCGCCGGTCGTTGCGCTCCGCCTCGGCCTGCCGGCCGCGCCGGACGATGCCGTCATCCTCGGTCACGCCAGCCAGTCTAGGTCGAACGGAGTGATTCGCTCCGCTAGACTCAACGGGTTAGCGGAGCGCGGCGCTCCGATAGGCGGGGTGTGCGGCAAGCGGCTGGCCGCGCCAGCGAGCAGAAGGAGAGCCCCCGATGCGAGCAGTGGTCCTGCGCCGGTTCGGACCGCCAAGCGAGCTGGTCCTGGCCGAGCTTCCTGATCCGGTGCCAGGGCCAGGAGAGGTGGTCGTGGCCGTGGCGGCGGTCAGCATCACGTTCGTGGAGACGCAGATCCGCGCGGGCCATCCGCCACACCCGTCGATGGCCCCGGTGCTGCCGGTCATTCTCGGGAACGGGGTCGGCGGTGTCGTCGCGGCTATCGGCACCGACGTGGCACTCGGCCTGGTCGGCCGCCAGGTAGTGACGACGACGGGCGGATCGGGCGGTTACGCAGAGCAGGTCGCAGTGCAGTCCGCCGACCTGATCGACGTGCCGGATGGCCTGGCGATGCAGACCGCGACGGCCCTGCTCGCCGATGGTCGCACAGCGCAGGCGCTCATGGACGCCGCCGCGGTCCGCCCGGGTGAGACCGTCCTGATCGAAGCCGCCGCTGGCGGCGTCGGGTCGCTGCTAGTGCAGCTGGCCAGGCGCGCGGGAGGGACAGTCGTGGCCGCAGCAGGCGGTCCGCGCAAGCTCGCGGTTGCTACCGAGCTCGGCAGTGACATGGCCGTCGACTACACCGTGGAGGGCTGGCCGGAGCGCGTCACGGATCTGGCCGGCGAGGTCGACGTCGTCTTCGACGGCGTGGGCGGCGCGGTCGGGCAGGCCGCGTTCGGGCTGCTGCGCCGGGGCGGCCGATGCTGCACCTACGGGATGGCGAGCGGTCAGTTCGCCTCGATCGACGCCGATGTCGCGGCGAGCCGGGAGATCACAGTGCTGCGCGGTGCGCCGGTCAGCCCCGAGCGCATGCGCGAGCTCAGCCGACGCGCGCTGGACGACGCCGCCGCTGGCGGCCTGCGTCCGCTCATCGGCCAGACGTTCCCGCTATCGGCGGCTGCCGATGCCCACGCTGCGATTGAGGCCAGAGCCACGATCGGCAAGACATTGCTGCTGGTCTAGACACCACATCCGGCATGGAGCCGTGCGCATCAACTCGGCACCAGCTAGCTGTAGCCCAGACCGGCCGCCCAGTTCCGCTCCATCTTGGCCGCTTCACGCGCCGTGATCGACTGGACCCCCAGCGCGATGGCCCGGTCACGCTCGCCCTCGGTCACGGCATAGTGCGCGGCCACCGGTGCCTGCCGGGGCGCGGCTGGGATGCCCGGCCGGAACATGATGCGCGTGAGACCTAGCCTGTCCGCAACGGCATGCAGTTCGTCGTCAGTGGTAGCCGTCAGGCTAAACCAGGGATTGGGGGGCGCAGTCCGGCCGAAGAGCAGGCCGCTTTGACCCTGCAGCTTATGCACGTACACAGTCATGGCATCCCTCACCGGCCGCTGGCCGTCCTAGCCTTGCGGCTTCACTCGCTGATGTCCACATCCTGCGCGCTGGACTGCGCGGGATTGGCAGACCCGGACGCCGACCAGAACTGTCGCGGCGCGTAGCCGTCACGTCGGAGCCAGTGCTCGGTATACACAATCCGCTGGGCATCGACGACCGCGAGCGGTCCGCTCGGTGGCTCGGCGACGGAACGCGACCGCTCCGCGTGATCGGACTGCCAGCGATACGCCGGCCAGTAGTGCCCGAAGTCCTCGTCCCCGGCTGCCAGGATCCTGGCCCGGCCGAATATCTGCGCGCCACGGCTGCTTGCCTGGCCGACCAGCGGCGCGAAGATCCCGATGCATAGGCGCGGATCGGCCGCGAGGCGACGCATCTTAGGCGAATCAGCCGCGGCGGTGAACATGAGCGCGAAATCCAGATGGTAGTAGCGGACCGGCGTAGCGAGCGGCCCGTCCGCACCACAAGTCGCAAGCACGCACATGTTCTGCGACGAGAGCAGGTTAAGGATGCGCTCTTCCAGCCGAGCACGGGGGAGTCGCTTCGAAGGAGCAGGACCGGCGAGCCAGGGACTGGTAACGGGCATGCGCCAGCATGACATTCTTCGCATCTTCTAGCAGACGCCTGCGCTGTCACAGATAGGTCACACCGTATGTAGTGGGCTGCTCGCCAAGATCCGGGCTGGCCGGCCCGGTGAGCCGTGACCGAGGACCCTAGATGCCAGATCGCTGCCAGGACCGCGAGCAGGATCCCATGCCGGGGCCAGTACGTCCCGCCTTCCCCGCACCGGGCCGGCCTGCCCGCTCGTCAGGACAGCTGCGCTGGCCGCCTGTAGAGCCGTCGTCGCCGGAGAATGTGCGGCCGGGCGATGAGCGGCTGCGGGAAGGACGGCTGCGGGAAGGGCGGCTACTGGAAGCGCGGCTGCGGGAAGGGCGGCTACTGGAAGCGCCGCCTGGCTCGCGCGACGATGATCCGGCGAATGGAGCGCCAGAGCGCTTCGACTGGCTTCTTGACCCCGCAGGCAACCCGTCAACGAGAGCTGATAGCGCATTTTTTCCAAAATCGGACGGCGCGCCGGCCGCGTCAATGCCGGGGTTGGCTGGGCGATTTGCCGCAGAATGGTGCCGGACAAGAACATCGTCGCGCCGCAGCGCTTTCCAGCGTGTGCGCGGGAGAACGGACGGAGGTGTGATGGTTCGCAGGGCACTCCTCGATCGTGGCGATCTGCACCAGGCCGACGATGAGGCACTGCCCCTTAGCCAGCCACTCCCCGATCGCCCCGATGCCGCGGCGACGCATTGGCGTGGTGCTGGCGGCCGATGGCTCGTCTGGGTTGCGCGCGCCATCGCCTGGGCCGTGATCCTCCTGATCGGCTATCGCGGCGTACTCGCCATCATCGACGGACGATCGTCGGGCGCCGCGGGCAGTTCGGCGGCCGCGAGCGTCGGCACGCAGTTCCCGGTCACGATGGCCGAGGCGTACGCACTTCAGTTCGGCGACGTCTACCTCAACTTCAGCCCCGCGAGCGCCGTGGCGCGCAGTCACGGGCTGGCGAGGTTCGTTCCGGCCGGCACCGACCCGCAGCTTGGCTGGAATGGGGCTGGCACCCAGCGGCTGCTCGATGAGCAGGTAGCCGGCGTCTCGGTGCTCAGCAGTCACTCTGCCGTCGTCACGTTGCTGGCACGACTGAGCGGCGGCCGCCTGACCGAGCTTGGCGTGCCAATCTATGCCGCGCACGGCGGCATGATCGTTTCGGGCAGACCTGCGCTCCTGGCGGGGCCGGCCAAGGTGACGCCGCCCGCGGCCAGCCAGCCTGCCGATCAAGCCGCAGAGACGTCGCTGCAAAACCAGTTGCCAGCATTCTTCGAGGCGTTCGCCAGCGGCGACCGGACGACGCTGGCCAGGTTCATCTGGCCGGGTGCGAGGATCTCCGGCCTGGATCGTGCGGTGACGTTCGGTGCTATCAACAACGTGTTCGCTCCGACTGGGGGCGCGCGCCGCCAGATCTCGGTAACCGTCACGTGGCAGCTGCCAGCGGCACCGGCATCGCCGGCCGACGGCACTACCGGGGTTGCGCCAGCTGCCTTGCAGATGACGTACCAGATGACGGTGGTCAAACAGGGCAGCAGCTGGGACGTCCAGTCGATCGGCGCATCCACCATGGCGCCCACGCTTGGGCCGCCATGACGCCAGGACACAGCAAGCCAGCACCTGCCCCTGACGGCCGCGCTCACTCACCACCGGAGATTCGATGTCGGCTCACCTGTTCACCGCTGCACATCCCCTGGCTCTTAGCACAACCGGCCTTGTCTCCTACTTGCAAGGTCTTTTCGGCCCGCTCTTCCTCGGGATCGTAGGAATCGTCGCAATATTCTTTCTGTTCACCCGCGAGATCATTCGCTTTGTGCAATTCATCGTGCTCGCGATCGCCATTGCTGTGGTCTTCTACACGCCCGGCATCGTGCAAACCATCGCCTCCGGTATCGCCAATGCGCTCGGCGTGCACTGACCCAGGTGCCAGATGACGGCCGGTCTCGCGCTAGCTGACAGGAAGGAGGCGGCAGATGGAACTCCCTACGTACACCAATATCTGGAAGATTGAGAAGCGGCTCTACAAGCTGTACGACTTCCGGCTGCCGATGCCTCTGCCCGTCGGACAGGTAGCCGCGTTCCTGGCGATCGCGATCCCGTACATGCTGATCCTGACGATGGCCGGGATGCCGTTTAGCCACACCTGGGTCTGGCTCTACGTGCTCCCGCCGGGCGTGCTGGCCTGGCTGGTGACCAGGCCCGTGCTGGAAGGCAAGCGGCTTCCCGAGCTCGTGCTGTCGCAGCTGCGTTACCTGTCTGAGCCGCGCACGTGGTGCCGGATGGCAGCGCTGGCGGAGAAAGACCAGATGTTCGTGACGGCCAGGGTCTGGCGCCGCCCGGCCGCGACCGGGGTCGCCGTGACGTCCGACGCCACCGCGAGCCACTCGGCAACGGTGGCGCCTGCGATGACGGCATTCGCAACGGCTGGGCCCGTGGCGGCTGCGCCCGTGGCGGCCGCAACCAGCGCCACACTCGGGCTGGCGGCCTTCCCCGCGGTCGGGGTCGACGCGCCGAACTCTGTGACAGCAGACACCGGGACCGCTGATGACGCGGCCGAGAGCGTCGGCTCAGCGCGCCCGGTCTGGCCGACCCGGCCGGCGATCGCCCAGCGGCAGCCGGCCCAGCCATCGCCGGCGCAGTCATCGCCGGCCAGCCATCGCCGGCCCAGCCATCTCCAGCGCAGTCGTTGCCAGCACAACGGCAGCCAGTACAACAGCGGCCAGCTAAGCAGCAGCCAGCTAAGCAGCAGCCAGCTCGACAGCAGCCTGCCCAATCGCGGTCGGCCCAGTCGGAGCCACGGCAGTCGACGCCAGCAAGCCAACGGCAGAACGGGCGCGTGCGAACGGCAGGCCGGCGCTGACAGTCCGGGCAGATAGCGCCACCGCCCGGCCGCTGCACGTGGTCGAGCGCGCGCTGCGCAGCTCGCCAGGCGGAGGGTCCGACGGCTGGCACGATCGCGTGGTCGTGGTGCCTGGCGGTCACCGGCCCGGCAAGCCGGACCAGGTGCAGCGCGACCTGGCGAGGGCCCGGATGCCGCTGCCGGGACTAGCCCGGATCGTCGTACTCGGCTGTACAGCGGGTGCGGGCCAGACGACGACGACTCTCCTGACCGGTCAGCTGCTGGCGAGCCTGCGCGGCGAGGCGGTCGCGGTGCTGGACATGGCCGCTGGCCCGGAATCGCTGACTGTCCAAGCGCGCCAGATCCCGCGCCTGCTGCCGGGTCGGCTGGGTGAAATCGGCCCGGCCGACGACACCACAGCGTCACGCCGAGGACGCGGTCTTCAGGTCGTCACGGCCGATGATTCGGCCGAGGAACTCGAAGCGGGGACGCTGGTCGACGCGGTGGCGGCTCGCTACCCGATCACGCTCGCGGATCCCGCAGCCGTCCACGTGCCGCGCGCGCTCCACGTCGCTGACCAGCTTGTGCTAGTCGCGCCCGCAAACGCCGATGCGGCCGGGTCACTGGCGATGACGATGGAGTGGCTCGAGGCGCACGGTCATGCCCGTCTCGCCCGGACGGCCGTCACCGTGCTCAATGGCGTCTCCACTCAGACGGCCGCACACGTCGACCAGGCGGCAGCCGTCGCTGCCGGGCGCTGCCGCGCGATCCTGCGGGTGCCGTGGGATGACGGCCTTGCCAACGGCGGCGCGCTCGGCATGACGTCAGTGCAGGCCTACACCGCGCTGGCCGGCGTCCTCGTCGCCGGCCTCGCCGAGTCCGTGGTCGTGCCAGGCAGTGCCGTCGAGGGCGGGCGTCGATGAGCGCGCGCACTGCCGGGCGGACCCGGCTGTCGGTCCGGTACTTCGATGACCGGATTGTGCTGACCGAGACGCACGCGTGGGCCTATTACCGCGTGCCGACCGTGTCGTACGAGTTCACAACCCCCCTCGAGCGTGAAGCGCTCGCCACCGGCATCACGGTCGCGCTCGCTGCGATCAGGATGGCCGACGCCGAGGTGCATTTGCGCATAGCGCAGCGGCCGTATCCGGCGGCCGAATGGGCGACCAGGCTGGATGGCACATCTGACGGCGGTTCAGGCTGGCTCGGCTACCTGGAGGAGATGTACAGGCACGTCTGGGCCAAGGACTTCTGGACCAAGGAGGTCTACCTTGGCGTCCGCCTCGGCCAGCGCGGCATGCGCGCCCAGCTATCCGGCGGCCTGCTCGCCCAGCTCACCAAGTCGTACATGGCCGCCGAGCAGGTCCTCGGCCTGACCGACGAGGCGGTGCCTGCCGGCGAGATCGCGCGGTGGACCGAGCAGGCCGAGCGGCTCGGCCGGGCGCTCGGCTCCAGCGCGCTGGCCGCCAGTCATGCCAGCTCCGACGACGTCGCCTGGCTCTTCCGGCATGCGCTCGCAGGCACTGTCGCTGAGCCGCCGCCATCGGCGGCCCGCCGCCGGACCTGGGGTGCAGGCGAGATCGAGTCGCTCTTGGAAGGCCAGGTCGACAATGGCCGGTCGGTGCTGCGGCTGTCGCATCCGGCCGGCGAATCGTGGGCCGCGTTCCTGTCTTTTGCACGGTTCCCTGACGTCATGTATTTCCCGGAGGGCGAGCCGTGGCTGCATTACGCCGACGCGCTGCCCTTCCCGGTTGAGGCCAGCCTGCGGATGAGGCTGATCGCTCCGGCCAGGGCAAGTAAGGACGTGAGCCGTCGGCTTGCCCACGCCAGGGACATGGACGCGCACATCCGGGAGGCCGGTGCCGACCTGCCGATAGCCCTGGCCGAGCAGATCGAGGCCGCCCGGCTCCTGGAGCACGGCATCACCAAGGAGCGACTGCCGTTCGTCTATGGCTGGCATCGCCTGATGGTGTCCGCGCCCGATCGCGACATGTGCGTGCGGCGGTCCGAGGCCGTTATCGAGCACTACCGGGACGCGGGGATCGACGTCGTCAATTCGACGGGCGACCAGTTCTCACTGCTATGCGAATCGCTGCCCGGTGATCGGGTCCGGCTGACGTCTTACCTTCAGCGCCAGCCCCTCTACACGGTCGCTGGCGGCATGCCGACGGCGACCGTGGACCTCGGCGACCGGGTCACTGCGGACGCCGGCTGGGTCGGTCCGTACATCGGCGAGACGCTAGGACATGCCCGTTCCGTCGTGCACTTCGATCCCCTCGTTGCCGCGGCCAGGAACCGGCCGACCGCGGTGGCCATCACGGGCGAGCCAGGCGGCGGCAAGACGACACTCGCACTCCTGCTCATCCTTCAGCTGGCGCTGCGTGGCGTGACTGTCGCGGTGATTGACCCGAAGGGCGATGCCGAGTCGCTGGCCAGCTGGCTTGCCCAGCGTGGCCGCCAGGCCAGGGTGGTACCGCTCGGGAGCGCAGCTCCCGGCTTGCTTGACCCGTTCTCGTTCGGTGACGACCTGGCCGAGCGGCGGACGATGGCGACGGAGACGCTTCGGCTGCTGCTGCCCCGCATGAGCGAGGAGCGGGAGAGCGCGATGATCCAGGCTGTCGCGGCGATCGCGGCGAATGAGGAGCCGAGCCTCGGCAAGGTGGTGAGCCACCTGGAGAACTCGGATGATCCTGCCTCGGTCAATCTCGGCGCCGTGCTGCGATCAATGTCGGAGATGCGGCTGGCAAGGCTCTGCTTCGCCCCGTCGGGCGGTGAGCGGATCGACGCGGCGGGCTGGACGACGGTGTTCACACTCGGCGGGCTCACCCTCCCGGACACCGCGGTGGGGCGGGACGACTACTCCTACGAGCAGCGACTGTCGGTCGCGCTGCTCTACCTGGTGTCACAGTTCGCGCGTCGGTTGCTGAACGGCATGGACCGGCGGCTGCCCAAGGCGATCTTCCTGGATGAAGCGTGGGCGATCACCTCGACCCCGCAGGGGGCCAAGCTGATCCCGGAAGTCTCCCGGATGGGCAGGTCACGGAATACCGCGCTGATCATGGTCTCCCAGAACGCTGGTGACCTCCTCAACGAGCAGGTCACCAACTGCATCTCCAGCGTCTTCGCGTTCCGGTCTACCGAGCAGACGGAGGTGGCCAGCGTTCTGGCGCTGCTCGGGCTAGAACAGTCGAACGAGCACAAGGCAGTCCTGCGCGCGCTCGGGAACGGCGAGTGCATCTTCCGCGACCTGGACGGCCGCGCAGGCCGGATTGGCGTGGACCTCATCACCGACGAGCTACGGCAGAGCCTCGACACCAATCCCACCAGGGCCCGTCTGGGCGACATGCCGGTCGGCCAGCCCCATGACAAGCCGGCCCAGCCTGGGGCCAGCTGACACGCAGCCAGCCTCGCTGCGACAGACAAATCCCCAACAGGAGCCCTCCGGATGCGCAAATCCCGCCTTCCGCGCGCGACAGCCGTTGCCCTGGCTGCGCTTGCGGCGGTTCTCGTCTTGCCGGGATCTGGCCAACAGGCCGGGGCTGCGGCAGCGCGCGGGGCCGGGCATGCGTCCGCGGCAGCGACTAACACGGACATGGCGGACACGATTACGGTCGCGGCGACGTCGTCTGCGAGCGCGCAGAGCGCCGTGACAGGCGCGGACCTGGCGGCAGTAAGCGGCGGACTGTGCTCAGTGCCTGGCATCGGCGATATCGGCGGTCTCCTCGGGTTTTGCGCAGCTGGCAGCTCGGGCGTGCTAGGCGCCCTGAACAACGTCTGCCAGCCATCGCTGCCGGACCCGGAGCCCGCGAGCGCCGGGATCGACGCGATGGTCGCACCGCCCGCATCGGGCAAGCAGCCGGCCACTCTCTACGACCAGTACGGCGTCGCGGGGGATTACTGGGCCGCAACGAACTTGCAGTGCTCGGACATGACGTCGCTGATCGGCAACAATGTCGCGGGCATGGTCTTCGACGCCGCTAAGTCGATCGACCGGGTGACGATCACGGTCTACCAGTCAGCGGCCGGCGAGGGCATCCTCAGCTGGCTTCAGCGCGTGACCGACAAGCTGATCACCAGCTTGGGCAACGCCATCTACTTCCCTTACCTGGCAGTTGTCGTGATCCTGGGCGCGATCTGGCTCGCCTGGCAGGGTCTCATCCGCAAGCGCGCGACGCGCACGATCGAGGGCACGATCTGGATGGTCGTGGCCTGCGCTGCCGCGATCTTCCTCATCGGCAAGCCTGCGGACGTCACCGGCGTCGGCCGCGGCGTGTCCGACGGAATCTCGCAGGCACTTAACGTCGCCTTCGCCAAGCTGCCTAGTCCCGGTCCGACCAACTGTGTCCCGGTGCAGAAAGGTGATCCGCAGGTCCAGCCCGCTACCTATAGCTACACATCGGGCAGCACGGTCGTCGACCAGAATGCCGACGAACTATGGACGGTGCTGGTCTGCAAGCCGTGGCTGGTCGGCGAGTTCGGCACCTCCGTGTTCTCAACCGGCACGGGCAAGGCGACCGCGGTCAACACGTACGGCAGGTCGCTGTTGTGGGCGCAGGCCATCGCAGTCAACGAGAAGGCCACGCCCGCGCTTGTCCAGGCGAAGCAGGACGCGTTCGCTGGCATCGCCAGCAGCATCCAGACCAACGATCCAGCGATCTATCCGCTCTTCCAGGGCAAACAGTGGACGACGCGGCTCGAGGTAGCGTTCGCCGCGCTGTTCGCCGCCGTCGTCGCCGGTGTGCTCGTGCTGCTGATCTCGGTGACGCTGATCCTGCTGAAGCTGAGCTTCCTGCTCTTGCTGATCGTCGGACCGTTCTTCCTGCTGATCGGCGCTCATCCGGGCTTCGGCCGGGTGGTCGCGCTGCGCTGGGTTGAGATGCTCATCGGCGTCCTGCTCAAGCAGGCCGCCGTCGCGCTCGTCCTCAGCGTGCTGCTTGTACTGCTACGCGCTCATCATGGGCACCAGTGATGCCGTCTTGCCGTGGGCGCTCAAGATTCTCATGATCGCCCTGGTGACCGTGGCCGCGTTCATCTACCGCAAGCCGTTCCAGCACCTGTTCTCCGCGGTCGGCTATGGCGTCATCGGCTCGCAGGACCGGGCTGAGACCGATCTGGCCAGGGCGGGCGCCACGGCGCGCGCCAACACCTCCGCAGCCGCCACGGTGGCCCTGCCAGGCATCGCCGCCTACCGAGCGGGCCGCTGGGCTCGGCGCAATCCCGGCCAGGCAGCGAGCCTCGCGATGGCCGCCACCTCAGGTGGCGCGGCCGCTGTGGCCGCCGGGCTGCAAGCGAGCGACACTGCCGCCGGCGTCGGCGCGGTGGCCGATGGCGCCGCTGGCGCCGACGGCATGCCAGTAACAGCTGGTGGTGCCGCGGTGGCAGAGGGCGCCGGCAGCCGGATGGCGCTCGCCGCGCGAGCTCGGGCCGGGGCGACGGCGGCAGCGTCGGCTCCGTCGGCGGCCGAGCCGCCGCCGCTCAACCTGCCGTCGCGCAACGGCACCGCGCCTGCGGTCGCAGCTGACACGGCGCGCGCGGCCGGCAAATGGCCGGCTGGCCGGGGCGTGAGCGGAGCGGGCCAGGCGTCACTGCGTGAGCCTGCCTCGACTCCACCTCGCCAGGCAGGCCCGCCTCCGGCGAGGCCGGCATCGAGCCAGCCGAGCCGTTCGCAACCTGCGAGCAGCCAGGCAGTACAGCCGCAGCGCCCACGGGACCAGCAACCAACTCGCAGGCCGATTGCGCGTCAGCAGGCACCGCGTCAGCAGGCATCGGCACAGCAGGCACCGTCCCAGCAGGCACCGTCCCAGCAGGCACCGCCGCCGCAGCGGGCACGAGGTCAAGCGCCGCCTGTAGGCCGCCTGCGCGCGCGGGGGTCAGCCGCATCCGCTCCAGCGCGCCCGTCCGGCGCGCGCCAGAGCCAGCCGCCCGCGTCCGGCCAATCTCAGCCAGCACAGTCCCAGCCATCCCGGTCTCAGTCGGGCAGGGCGGATCAAGAGCAGCGGTCGTCGTCCGCCGAGCGGACCTCATGGCAGGGTCAGGCGATGACCGGGCCGCTTGGCCGGCGGCCAGCGGAGCCGGAGCGCCAAGTCCCCTTCTGGCTGCGCCCGATGCGGCGGAAGTAACTCGCAGATGGACATCAGCCCGGCTTCGCGGCGGCTCGTCTTCGGGCTAGTCGTCGCCCTGCTGGTGGCGCTCGGTGCGTACCTTCTCGGACCTGCCGCACACGGTGCCGGCCGATCCGGCGCTGGGTCCGATACCCCCACGCGGCAGGCAGCGCCGATACCGACGGTCGAGCCCGCCACTGCGCCGACGAGCGGGCAGCCGGACATCTATCAGTGGCTGCCCTTCACCCCGGCGGGACTCGCGGCCGCTGCAGCGGTCGCGGTCAGGTTCAGCGATGCCTATGGTTCGTTCACGTACACGCAAGACGCTGCTGCGTACGCCGCGCCGCTTGTTGCTATCGCGTCGGCGCAGCTAATCGGCCAGATCGAGGCGGCCTACGCGTCGCCGGGTGTGGCGGCTGTGCGTGTCAGCGGCAAGCAGGTAGCCGTCGGCACCGCGACTATCGGCTCGATCCGGGCGTTCGGCCCGAGCAGCCTGACGTTTCTGGTCCAGGTGGCGCAGCAGCTCACCGAAACAAGCGGTCGCACCGACAACACCACCGTCTATGCCGTGACGGTTACCGGCACCGGCACGACGTGGCAGGTGACCGACGTCGAGCTGGCGTCGGCGGGTAACTCGTGATCATCAGACCGGGCCGCGCCTGGCGAGTAGGCCCGCCCGGCTCGGGCTCCGGTCCCGGCCGCGGCGTTGTCGTGGCCGGGATCTGCGCAGTGGCCTTGCTGCTGATGGCTGCGCTGCTGTCACCGGTGGTCATGTTCGCCAGTGGCGGCATGCTGGCCGAGAGCGGCACGTCCTGTACGTCCGGCCAAAACAGCTCCAGTACAACTCAGCCGCTGGCGAGCGCGTCAGCGCGCAATTCGATCCCGGCAAGCTACCTGGCGCTGTTCCGGGCGATCGGTTCGCAGTACAAGGTCCCGTGGGTGATCTTGGCGGGCATCGCCAAGGTCGAGAGCGACGACGGCCAGACCACGCTGCCAGGCGTGCACAGTGGCGCCAACGCGTTCGGAGCCGCCGGCCCGATGCAGATAGGGATCAGCGGCGCGGCAGGTAACCAGTGGGGCGGGGCCCCGGTGCATCCGGCAAGCGAGAAGGTGAACGGCGTCGCCACCGACGCGAACGGCGATGGCGTAGCCAGCGTCTACGAGCCGGCCGACGCCATCGCAGGCGCCGCGAAATACCTGCTTATGCATGGGGTGCTCGACAACCTCCAGCAGGCGATCTTCGCGTACAACCACTTGGAGTCCTACGTCCAGGCGGTGCTCTACTGGGCAGGCCTTTACGCCAGCGGGGGATACACCGTCAGCTCGGCCACCCTCGTCAGTGCCCAGAAGTGCCTGCCCGGCGTAGCCCTGACGGCCCACACTGACTCCGCCGTCGCGACCGCGATCGCCTATGCCGAGCAGCAGCTGGGCAAGCCATACCTCTGGGGTGGCACCGGCCCGGACGCGTTCGACTGCTCAGGCCTGGTGATGATGGCCTACCGGGCGGCCGGCGTCGACATACCGCGAACGTCAGAGCAGCAGTGGGCGTGGGGTCCTCGCGTCAGTGCGAGCCAGGTCCGGCCAGGCGACCTGGTCTTCTTCGCAGGCTCTGACGGCACGCGCACCTCGCCGGGCCACGTGGGCCTCGTCATCGGCGGCGGCCTGATGATCGAGGCCTATGGGACCGGTTTCCCGATCCGGATCGCACCCTACGGCGGCCGTGATCCGGTCGGCTTCACGCGCCCCTGGGCGGGTCGCAGCGTTGCCGCCGCAACGACCCGATCATGACTCTTCGCCGGCTTGGGAACTCCGTGGGATGCGGTGGACTCCGACGCCGATCCTGATTGGGAGTGGCGCACCGGGGCGCTGGACGCTCCGGAATATGTCTACGGAGTGTGGCGAGACGCGGTCGAGAGGTCGCGCGCGTGTACGCGCGGCACACTGGCCACGCGGACATTCTGCGTGAGGCCGTTGACGGCCGCGTAGGTGAAGGCGCACCCAAGGACTTCACCTTCCAGGCGGACTCGTCTGCCGCTGTTGGCGCGTTGCGGTGTGCGTGCGTCAAGGCACGGTGCCGCGTGGCACGACCCATTGCATCGGCTGGCTGGTGATCTCGGCTATGTGGTCGTAGCCGCTGTCGTAATGCACGAGCGTGATCCGCTCGCGTTCAGCCACGGCGGCGATCAGCAAGTCGGGGAAGCCGACTGCCCTGACCCGGCCCCCGCGCCATAGCGTGGCCTGGACGTCAAGGGCGCGATGCCAGTCTTCATCGTGGGTGGCCAGCCACTCGTAGCCTTCTCCCCGGTCACCTCTGACCTGGTCAAACTCGGCGCTCGTACGAGTCGCCCAGCCGAGCTCGAACTCGATCACACCGCAAGTCGCCACCAGCCCGGCCTCGATGAGCGGACCTAAAACCGCAGCTACCGCGGGCCGGTATAGCCGAGCGAGCGCGCTGGTGTCGGCTAGATGGCTGGCTACTGCTGCCATGCGGCGCGCATCACTTCTTCGTCTGCGAGGTCGGGCAGCCCACCGGAGATGAGCCGCTGCAGATCCCGGCGGCGGGCGGCCAGTGCCGTGACCTGGCGCAGCGCAGCGTTGACTGTGTCCTTCTTCGTTGCCGTCTTCAGCACCTTCTGTGCGGCCGCGAGCTGAGCCTCGTCTACGTCGATCAAAGTCTTGGCCATCATGGTCCCCTTCCCGCCAGCCAGTATATCTGGCTCGACTATCAGGGGATATACGCCTGCAGTGGATCACAGCTGACGCACACGTTCACGCCGCCAACAGGAGGCCCGAGCGGCGGCGGGCGTTCCAGCTAATCTGCAAGTGTGAACTTTGCCGAATGCCCTGATGACGGCAGCCGCCTCAAGGCAGATCCTGGCCACCGGACCGGCGCCCGGCCGATTGTCATGAAGTGCCCGACCTGCGGCAAGCGATATACCTTCTCGGACCAGGGCATCGTTGAGCTGAGACCGGACGACGGCCGGGAGTGACACTGAGCAGAATCCGAATCCGCTTTACGGCGATCAGCCGTCCTTGGACTGGCTGAGCTCCACCAAGTGGCCATCGGGATCGCGCAGGAAGCACCGTATCTCGCTGCCCCAGTCGTACGGCGATGTGAGGAAGGTGGCACCCCGCGATAGCAGCTCTTCGTAGGCCGACTGGCAGTCAGCCACGCGCAGCGTCATCGCATGACTGACGCGATCGGCATCAGCGGGCGGCGCGAAGGTAACAGCAGGCTTGTCAGCGGTCGGCCCGCCGCCGCTTACCAGCAGCAGCCAGCTGCCCGCGAACCGCAGCACCACGCTGGTCCCTCCGTACTCGCGGTACAGTTCCGCCCCCAGCACATCCACCCAGAAATCGCGGGAGCGGTCCGGATCAGCGACCACCAGGATCTGCGTGACCACAACGCCGGTCCCCAACGGGCCCGCAGGCGCATGTTTCACCTATCGCCTCCCAGATTCTGTGTAGCGAACGTACACGCCATTCAGTACCCGCTAACGTGCAGCGGCATCATCGTCGGCGACACGCTGACAATGGCCACGACCGCGCAGAGGACTGCGATCCGTGGCCCAACGCGTGAGCGGGACCTAGTCGACGCATACCGGCGTCGGCTAGCATCTGGCCCGTGTTCTGGGGCTTGCGTCGATGAGCATCGACAGGTTCGGGCTGGGAAGCTGGTGGCCGCGCCCCGAGCAGGCCGCCGCTGGCGCGCTGGACCATCTCCCGGCCGATCAGTGGCCGATGCTGGCGGCGAGGTGGCTTGCGGCAGGATTCGACTCGCCGTTGCTGCGCCAGCTCGCCGAGATTCAGGTCCCGAGCCGCGACTCCGGGCCATCTGCCGGGAACCGCGCCGGGGGCTGGGCCGCCCCCCGGGGTCTGGTGACCGCTGACCATCCGGGGGCTGGCATCCGTGCGCGATTCGCAGCCATGCGGCAGGCGCTGGATCTGATGCCCGAGGTTCTGCGGTCGATCGGTTTCGACCCGGCCCCGGCCGATGAGGCGTTCGTGGCGCGATGTCAGGGTGCGGTGGATGTCGTGCAGCACGACCTGGACGTCACCGGATACGGCCAGTACCGGATGCGGGCAAGCTTCGGAGGGGGATGGCCCGCCGGCGTGTACCCGACCTTGCCAGACGGCTCGTACTGGGGCGGAACCCAGGGCATGGGCCGCGAGGAGGAAGGCTCCGGGCTGCTCTGGCATGCGGCCGACTTGGTCTCCGCCACCCTCAAGGAGATACCCGAGATCGAGTGGCCGGTCTGTGCCATCCACGGCGGCCATCCGGGCTCCATCTGGGACGGCGAAGAACCCGCCGACCTCATCAAGAAGGTGGCATGGTGGCGGTGCACCAACACGGGCCATCTGCTCGCCCCGGTCGGCCAGCTCACCGCCAAGATCGCCAAAACGCTATGAGGAGTCACTGACGCCTGATCGGCGACCTAGTCGACGCATAGCCGGCGTGCCAGGAAGTCCTAGAAAGAAATCCGGGAGTCGATGTCGGATCGGGGCCGTGTTCTTCGTAGCAGGGGTGACTGGTCGCCCACCAGGGTGCCGCCCACTACAGGAGATGATCCGAGATGGAGCCCGCCGCCCGCCGCCTGCACCGGCTCGTGGAGCCGATCCACGTGGTCACCTACTTCTCCGAGGAGCCGACCGATGCGCTCATGGCGCTCGGCTACCGGAACTACTGGGACGGCTATTTCGCCGGACGGGCCGCACCGCTGGGCCGCGTCCCGGCCGAGGTGGTCCATGCGATCTTTTACAACTTCGCCGACGGCGAGGTCTCCCGCCACATCCCCCGCGTCTGGCACACCGCCACTCCCGAGGATGCGCTCGCCGCTCGGGAACGCGGCAGCGTCGCGGCGCTGAGGCGGATCCTCGACGACCTCGCCGACGCCCCGGCTCTGGCGCGTGCCGCCGAGCTCGCCACCAAGGCGGCAACCAGCGCGCCGACGGAGGGACGGGTCCTGTACGCCGGGCTCCGAGCGCTCCCCGTCCCCGAGGGAGCCCGTGGCCCGCCTCTGGCACGCGGCCACCCTGCTCCGCGAGCACCGCGGGGACGGACATATCGCCGCTTTGGTCGCCGGGGGCATCGGCGGGACGGAGGCCCACGTGCTTCACGCGCTCTCCGAGGGCATCCCCGCCGAGAAGTTCGGCAGAGTCCACCACCTCCCCGCGGTGCAGCTGGGCGCGGTTGTGGACGGGATGCGCGCTCGCGGCCTCATCGAGGCCTCCGGCTGGCTCAGTGACGCTGGCCGGGAGAGCAAAGAGCGAATCGAGTCGCTCACCGACGACCTCGCGGCACCGCCGTACGACAGCCTGACGTCGAGCGAGCTCGACCAGCTCATCGCGGACCTCGAGCCCATCGCCGCAGCGCTCAACGCTGCCGGTTCGCGGTAGATCCCACCACGTCCGAGCTAATGACGAGAGATGCTCGGGCGCTTATGCCCGCCGGCGCGCCGCTGCGGTAGCGGGCATGCGCCGGAGTGCTCGCGCAGACATGGCTGTCAGCCAGGCGAAGCCGGTGACGATGCTGATGCGCTGGGCTAGGCCGGCGACGTTGACGAGCCGGGGCGATTGGCCGAAGCCTGCACCGGCCAGGACCGTCGGTCGCGAGCATGGTGACGGCGCTGCCGGCGCTGTACAGGCCGAAGCGGCGCTGGCCAGTCCGCCAGGACCGCCAGCCAGAGCCGAGCGCCGCGGCGGGCAGGCCGACGAACACCGGGACAGCCGAGAGGTTGTGTGCGATGCCAGTACGGCTCGGCTGGGTGAGCGCATCGGGCGTTCCCGGCGGATAGCCGCTGACCGGATCAGTGGTGAAGACTGCGGCTGCGATGAGCCCTGCGCCTGCGGCGCCGACCAACGCCGGTACCGCCCGGTTGCTGGCCGCAGGCTCACCAGCGCGTGCCAGGCCTGCGGCCCCGGCCAGGAACAACGTTCCTGCCACCGCGAAGTTTCCGGCCTGGACCGAGCCGCGCGGTCCGAGCGCGAGAGAACTGACGGGGTGGCGCAGCGGCCGGTAGCCGTCGCGCACCGCACCCTCGAGTAGGAACACAGCGACGAACACAGGGCCTGCGGCCACACCGCAGCGCAGCAGGAGGCGGGTCCATGCCTGCGGCGTGCCGGGGGTGCTAGCAGGGTTCACGTGCGAAGCGTAGCGGGGCACTGCCTGTGACTGTCCTGCCACACGGCACTCCGAAGTCGGGACAGTTACCGCTCCCGGACTGCGTAGGTGAAGTCGGGACAGTTACCGCTCCCGGACTGCGTAGGTCAGGTGGGTCACCCGCTGCGTCGGCTCCGCGCGGACCGGCTCCAGGGCCACGCGGCCCGCGTCCACGCCCTCGAACAGGCGGATTCCGGAGCCGAACAGCACGGGGGAGAGCGCGATCGTGAACTCGTCGATCAGGCCGGCGTTCACGTACTCCAGAATCGTTGCGCCGCCGCCCGCGATGCGGACGTCCCGGTCGCCGGCGGCCTCGCGGGCCTGGTCGAGCGCGGGCTCGATGCCGTCGTTGACGAAGTGGAAGGTGGTCCCGCCCGGCCGCTCCCAGGGGTCACGCTTCTCGTGCGTCACGACGAAGACCGGTGTGCGGAACGGCGCCTCCTCCGGCCATGCCTGCTCGCCGAGGCCGAACATGCGCTTGCCCATCACGCTCGCGCCGGTGCGCTCGAACGTCTCCCGCGCGATGTCGTTGTCGCGCCCTTCCTCGCCGCCCTCGCCGAGCTTCAGGTTCTCGCGGAAGAACCGCTGCGGGAATATCCACTGTTGCAGTTCCGTCCACTGCGCCATCCAGCGCTGCGCATCCGGGTCGTCCATCCGCTCCTCGGGCGCGATGAACCCGTCCAGCGACATCGTCACGCTGAAGAACACCTTCCCGGCCATCAGTCCTCAGCTCCCTTCCGAACGATCTCGGTGACGTAGGCAGCCAGGTTGCTCAGGGTCTGCTGGCCGCCCTCGATCGCGTGGTACTGCTCTACCGCCTCGTCGCGCAGCTCCTTGGTGGGGAACACCGCGCGCATCTCGATCCGGGTCGCCGCGCCGTCTTGCGCGAACGTCAAGACCGACTCGAAGGCGTTCGGGTCGCCGCGGGACTCGCCGTGCAGCAGCACGATCTGCTCCGGCGGGGCGATCTCGGTCCAGGAGATCCACTCCTGGTAGTCCGTCCCGTCTGGTCCGTGCATCACGAAGTCCCACTCCCCGCCGACGCGGAACTCGAACGCCCGCGTGGTGGTGGTGAACCCCTCCGGTCCCCACCACCGCGACAGGTGCCGCACCTCGGTGAACGCCTCGAACACCACCTCCCGCGGGGCACTGATTACCCGGGAGATCACGATCTCGCGGTCGGCCGTCGCGGACTGCGCCGGCGCTCCTCGTCCCGTCGCGCTCATCAGCTACTCCTCCTGCCTTGCCTGCCTGAGGTCCTGCACGTACTGGTCCAGCCGGTCGAAGCTCTCGTTCCAGAACCGCTCGAACCCACCGGTCCACTCGTGAACCGGTCGCAGCCCGCGAGCGTCAATGCCGTACAGGCGCTGCTTGCCTGCCTTGCGGTCCCGCACCAGCCCGACCTCCCGGAGCACCCGCAGGTGTTTGGACGCCCCCGGCTGGGTCATCCCCAGCTCCCGGGCCAGGTCGGTCACCGGCCGCTCACCCGCCCGCAGCAGCACCAGGATGTCCCGGCGCTGCGGCTCGGCGATCGCGTTGAAGACGTCCGACGTCGTCGCTGCTCGTGCCATGGGCACCATCATATTCTTATATCGGCATGCGTCAAGCCGGAAGGAATTTCAAGTCGTCGAGATGAACGCGTCGTCACCCTGTTACCGGTTCCTCCCATTCGGCCAGCGTGGCGGGAGGCGTTACCGTGGCCCTGTGAGCGGCCAGCGAGTGCCCGGTGGGGCAGTGCACAAGCTTCCTGCAGACCTGCGCGAGGCGCTGATCGCCAACCCGGCGGCACTTGACGCTTGGAATGACATCACGCCCCTGGCCCGCAACGAGTTCATCTGCTGGGTCGAGGATGCCAAGCAGGAGACGACCCGAGAACGCCGCATCCGCCGGACCAGGGAGGAGCTGGAGGAGGGCCAGCGTCGGCCCTGCTGCTGGCCGGGGTGCAGTCACCGCGAGCGCACTGGCAGATAGAGCTCACCGTTGCCTAGCCGCCGGTCGGGCCGCTGAGGCGAGGCGAGTTCAGAGTTGCCGTGGTCGATAGATATCCGAACGGTGTTCGATGGCCACTACGGTGACTTGCCGCTCGTCGTCGTTGATTCGGTAGATAACTCGATAGTCGCCGCGGCGGGCGCTGTGCAGCCCTTCTAGGCCGAGCTTGAGAGATTTGCCGACCCGGTGCGGGTTCTCCGAAAGCGAGCCGTAGAGGAACTCGACTATAGCTGTCGCGGCTTTCTCCGGAAGCCTCGTCAGCGCACGCCGCGATGTCGCGGTCCACGCGATCGCGAAGCCGTTGCTGGTCACTGGCCAGAGATGAGGCGCAGGGCTTCTTCCTTGCTCAGTACCTCAGGCTCGGTCGATCCCAGCTCGGCAAGGCTGTCGCGGATGCTGTTGAGCAGGGCGGCGTCGTCCATGATGTCAAGCGTTTCCTCGAGGGACTCAAGGTCCGCGACGCTGATGACCACGGCGGCAGGATGGCCATGCTTGGTAATCACAACGCGGCCGTGCTCCCGCTCGAGACGGTCCACAACCTCCGACAAGTGGTTCTTGACGTCGGCCAGAGACATCTGTTCAGTTACTGACATGGCCATAAGTATAGCCACTTTCTTGCACGGCGGTCACAGTTGGAGGGCATGCCGCTCAGGCCGCGGAGCGCCTTTCGGGCGCTCGGCTAGTGTCATGCATCGTGTCCTCGCCCCGCTATACACACGGCCATGCCGAGAGTGTCCTCCGGTCGCACCGCACCCGGACGGCTGAGAGCTCCGCGGCTTACCTGCTGCCCGAGCTCCGGCCCGGGTTGTCGGTGCTCGACGTCGGCAGCGGACCGGGCACCATCACCGTCGGCCTGGCAGCGCGCGTAGCGCCGGGCCGGGTGACAGCCCTGGAGACCTCCGGCGCCGTGCTCCAGCACACCAGGGGAGAGGTGGCCAGGCGCGGCTGCAGCACTGTCGACTTCGCCGTCGGCGACGTCCACGCGCTCGATTTCCCGGCAGCGTCGTTCGACGTCGTGCACGCCCACCAGGTGCTCCAACATGTCGCGGACCCGGTCGCCGCGCTGCGCGAGATGGTCAGGGTCTGCCGCCCAGGCGGCCTGGTCGCGGTCAGGGACGGCGACTACGGCGGTTTCATCTGGCATCCGCAGAGCTCCGGGCTCGACCGCTGGAACGATCTGTACCACGCCGCCGCGCGAGCTAATGGCGGCGAACCCGACGCAGGGCGGCACCTCCTGGCGTGGGCCCACGCTGCGGGCTGCGGCGACGTGCGGGCCTCATCGTCGACGTGGTGCTACGGCGATCCGGCGAGCCGCGCGGAGTGGGGCGGGATGTGGGCCGACCGCATTGTCAGCTCCGACATCGCCGGACAGCTCATCAGCTCCGGCCTAGCCACCGCGGATGAGCTCAAGCAGATCGCCGCTGCCTGGCACGACTGGGCGTCGCGGCCCGACGGCTGGTTCAGCGTGCTGCACGGCGAGATCCTCATCCGTGTCTGAGCCCAGCCGCGAGCCGTCTCCGCCGCTGCCGATCAGGTAAAGCCGACGTTGAGGACGAAGTGCCCGAGCCTCAGGTTGAGCACTCCGCCACCAGCCCAGTGGACGATGAATGCCAGGAGGATGATGACCAGAATCACGATCACCAGCCAGAAGAAAAACACGATGATGCCGGGGACGGCATACCCCGCTACAGTCCTCGCTCTAGCCACGGCCGCCAGCTACCCGCCGCAGCGCGACTTATTCAGCGCCGACACTTTGCACGTGGCTCATGCAGGTATCGACTCCGCTAGTGCGCCGTCAGTCAACGTGACGTTGTTGGCGGCAATAGCGGGAATGCGCGGGCCGGGCAGGATGATGCCGGTTAGGTTCAGCGGGTCGGCGGCGCACATGCTGACCACCTCGCCTGCTTGATGCGGCTTCCGGACCGCGCGGAGGACGTCCAGCGCGTCGGGGTGCGCGTACTGCTCGCCGCTGAAGCCCGACACGAAGCGGCCGCCGCGGATCGTGCCGCGCGCTTCCATCCGGCGCAGCGCCCAGATGATGTCGCGCCAGGGAACCGCGAGGTTCTCGCGGACCGCCAGGTCTCTGAAGACCACGCCCCAGCGGGCGGCGAGTTGCTCGGCGATGGCCTCGGCGAGCTCGTCACGGTCGGCATCGGCGGTCGGCTCCGGCAGGAGGGACCAGCGACCAGAGGAGCCCGTGGTGTTGCGCAGGCCGCGGCGAAGACCGCGAGTTGGGGCGTAGCGGGAGTCCGGAGTGCGGCGCCGCAGCAGCGAGCGCACCGCGCGAAATGCATCGGCGGTGACCAGCCCGCGCGCCACGGCGTCCCACAGCGCATCGTCGACGTCGTCGGGCAGGCGCCCAGTCAGCCTGGTCAGGTCGGTGCGAAACAGGGCCCCGTTCTGCGTGAGCGCTTCCAGGACATCGGCGGTCCGGCCGACCGCTGGCTCAGCCGGGCGCAGGTCACCGCGGGCGGCGCGCAGCAGCCACGGCAGGTCGTCCCGCAAGACCAAGGTGATGGGTGTCGCCTTCGACGGAGCGCCGCCGCGTTTGGGTGCAGCGTCCGGCTCAGTGTCGCGGACCGATAGCCGGCCCCAGGCGACCTGGCCGGACATGCACAGCTCGTCCAGCCATTCCGGTCGGTAATCCTGCACACGGGCGGCCAGGACCGACTTCTCCCAGGCGCCCGTCGCGACCTCGAATCCCTGTAGTTGCTCGACAACGGCCAGGACACCCAGCCGGCCCTCGCGCCGGGTGCCATCCGCGACGTGCTGCCAGCGCAGCAGGAACCGCATGAACTGCTGGGCGGTGACCGGCTCGATCTCGCGTCGGCGGCGTTCGCGGGTATAGATGTGGATCCGCGACAGCAGCCGCCGGGAGCACCACTGGTCATCTTGGCTGTCATGGGCTGCGAAATGGCCTTGGAGGGCGAACCCTTCCGCCTCGAGCGCTGCGAGGGCGCGGATGATCAGGCCCTTGCCGAGGCCGACCGTCTCGGCCAGGTCAGCAGCGGTGGACGGGCCGCGACATTCCAGGTGACCGCGGAGCAGGTCGGCGGCGGCGGCTTCTTCCTCCGGCGTTGTCGCGGGGATGGGGCAGGTCCAGGCCGGCTCGACCGGAGCCTTCGGGTACAGCGCCTCGATCGCCGGCAAACGCTCCACCACCGCCCAGAACTGGCCGGCCGCGGCATGGACGACGACTGCGCGGCCGGTACCGGTTAGCCGGTCGAACCACTCCTGCCAGTCCGGGTCCGGCCGGACGGCGATCAGGTTCAGCAGCAGGTCGTGTAGTTCGTGTTCGTCACGGGGTACAGGGCGCACTTGCTCGGTCACGCGGCGGATCGCGTCCGGGTCAAGGGCGCCCAGCTCATGTGGTTCAACCGGCAGGCCGCGGCGCAGCGGCACGGACCGGCTCCGCCGGTCCTCGGCGTCGTCCAGGTAAGTGAAAGGCCGACCATTCAGGATCTCGTGTGCCAGCACCGAGGGCTCGGTCGTGTCCCGGACGACGACCGCGACGCGCCCGGACTCGATCCGGGAAATCAGCTCGGTCAGGCCGTCGATGTCCATCGCCTCGCGCAGGCAGTCCGCCAGGGTCTGCCGGACCAGCAGATGATCCGGGATCTCCAGCGGGCCGGGCGCCACGTTCTCCTGGCAGGCGGCGAGCGTAGGGAACACGGCGGCCATCAAGTCGTCGGCTTCCATCCGCTGAATCGCGGGCGGGTTCTTCCTGCCGTTCCGCATGCGGAGCACGGCCAGCGAGGTATTCAGGTTCCATCGCCAGCGGGCCGCGAACATCGGCGAGGTCAGCACGGCCTGGCGTACGACCTCTTCAACATTTCCGGCCGAGAGAAACCGCGGGACCGCGTCGAGCGGGAAGCTGTGCTGCGGCCCGAGCGACAGCAAGATCGCGTCGTCGCTGGCCGCCGCCTGCAGCTCGAAATCGAACGTCACGCAGAACCGCTTGCGCAGCGCGAGGCCGAATGCCCGGTTCAGCCTCGCGCCGAACGGGGCATGCCCAACCAGCTGCATGCCGCCCGCCGGGTCGAAGAATCGCTCCAGCACGATCGTGTCCATAGTCGGCAGCACGCCAAGCTGCGCCAGGGCGGCGCCAAGATAATCGACGACCATCTGGGCAGCCGCGTCGCCTAGGCCGCACTGGGCTTGCAGCCACTCGACGGCTGCGACCCGGCCGCCGTCGCCGGCGAGCCTCTCGGCGACGCCGGTGCGGATGGCGCTGACTTCCTCCGACAGCTCGACGGTCCGGCCCGGTGCCTCGCCGAGCCAGAAGGGCACCGACGGCGGTGCGCCATGCGCGTCGACGACGCGGACGACACCCGGCTCGATCCGGCGGATCCGCCACGAATGCGTGCCGAGCAGGAATACGTCACCCGGCGCGCTCTCGATCGCCCAGTGCTCGTTGACGGTGCCCACCACGGCCTCGTCCGGCTCGGCCAGCACGCGGTAGTCCCCAAGCTCGGGAATCGCCCCGCCGGAGGTGAGCGCCGCCATCCGGGCGCCGCGCCGGCCGCGTAGCTCGCCGCTGACCTGATCCCGGTGCAGGTAGGCCGCACGGCGGCCGCGACCAGTGCGGATGCCTTCGGACAGTAGCTCGGCAACGTCATCGAAGTCGGCATCGGACACCGCAGAGAACGGTGCCGCGCCCCGGACCAGCGCCAGAAGCTCTGCTTCCTTCCATTCGACGGCGGCGCATTCGGCGACGACCTGCTGGGCCAGGATGTCCAGCGGGCCTTGCGGGATGACCAGCGCGTCGAGCCTGCCGGAGAGCGCGCCGCGCATGAGCGCCGCACATTCGACCAGCTCATCGCGTGTTGTCGGGAAGAGCAGCCCGGCCGGTATCCCGTTCCGCGTGTGATTGGATCGCCCGACCCGCTGCAGGAACGTTGCGAAACTGCGCGGTGAGCCGATCTGGCACACCAGCTCCACGGGCCCGATGTCGATGCCCAGTTCCAGCGAGGCCGTGGCCACGAGCGCGCGCAGGTCCCCGGTACGCAGCCGGGCCTCGACCCGCTGCCTGCGGTCCTTGGACAGGCTGCCGTGATGGGCCGCGACCTGGCCGTCTCCGAGCCGCTCGCCGAGCTGATGCGCAATCTGCTCGGCCATCCGACGGGTGTTGACGAAGACCAGAGTGGTCTTGTGTTCTTGCACGTGGTCGGCGATCAGGTCGTGGATCTCGGCCATCTGGGCCGTCGTGGCGACCGCGCCGAGCTCGTCGCTGGGCAGCTCGAGCCCAAGGTCGAGCTCGCGGCGGTGGCCGGCATCGACGATCGAGCAACGCGGCGAGCCGTCGGCTTCCGACCGGTCGTCGCCAGCCCCGACCAGCAGCCGGGCCACCGCCGTGATCGGGCGCTGGGTGGCCGACAGCCCGATCCGCTGCACGGGCCCCTCGGCAACGTGCAGTAGCCGCTCCAGAGTCAGGGCCAGGTGCGATCCGCGCTTGCTGCCTGCGACCGCATGTATCTCGTCCACGATCACCGTGTCGACGGCACGCAGCATGGCTCGTGGTTTGTCCGCCGTGACCAGCAAGAACAGCGACTCTGGCGTAGTGATCAGGAAGTCCGGCGGCCGCTTCAGCATGGCGGCGCGCTCGGCCGCTGCGGTGTCCCCGGTCCGGACGGCAACACGGATCGCGGGAGCGGTCATACCCAGCTCGGCCGCGATGTCAGCGATCTCGGCGAGCGGGCGCTCAAGATTCTGCCAGATGTCGACCGCGAGGGCCTTCAGCGGCGAGATGTATACCACGCGCGGCCCGACAGGCCCGGCGGGCTCCGGGGGCTCGACCCGCTCCGCAGCCTTGACCTCCGCCATCTCGGCCAGCGCCGCGCTCGCCTCATGCGCGCGATAGAGCCGGTCGATGCAGACCAGGAACGCGGCCAGAGTCTTACCGGATCCGGTAGGCGCGGCGATCAGAGTGTGCCGGCGCGCCGCGATCTCGGCCCACCCGAGCGCCTGCGGCTCCGTCGGCCCGGCCGGGAACCGCCGCTCAAACCAGGCGCGTATTGCCGGATGGAACGACTCGAGCATCTCGCCACACTAACCCGTAGCGCCGACAAGCGGGATTGCTCCGCCGCCTGTGCGGGTCACCAGGGACACCAGGATTCGCTGGTCCGCGTGCCCCGCATCTACCTACTACCCGCGCACAGTACGTCACGTTTAAGGATGTAAACCGTCGCATGACCGTATGCGTCACAGTAGGTGCCGCGCTCATCGTCCACCGTCCGAGAGGTGGGCGATCCAGCTAAGAGGGAGTTGCATGACCTCTACAACGGGGACCTTAGGCCACGCATCGCGACTGCCTGCCTTCTGGATTCGTCGGAGTGTCACGCTTCTGCTTACGCCGGCCGGGCTGCTCTTGATATCGGTAACCCGCCTGATGATAGTCGCGGACTATAACACCACCACTGCGACGACCATTGCCTCGTCTGGCGGCTACATCAATACCATTCTTGGCACTGCAGTTCCGCTGGTTCCCCTTCTTCTACCATACCTGGCAATCGTATTACTAATCTTCAGGCGATTCATCCTCGGATTCATGACGTTCGGAGCTGCGTTACTGATATCGCCCACCCGACTGGCGCCGCTCACGGCATTTAGCCGACTCGTGGCGGACTGGAACAATACGGTCGCCCTGGTCAGGCACAACTTGGCTCTTTCAATAGTTGTACTCATTTTCCTTATAGGCGTAGACCTAGTGGCCTTTAGGCACACGCTGGGCCGTCTAAGCCTGGTGGCAATCACGCTCACGCTGCTATCAACTGCATTCTTGTTGCCATACATTCTCTATGTATATCCGATCCCCAGGACGGGAAATTACTATGCGGAGTTTATGAGGCAACCGTGGCTTGCGGCAGAGCGGATCGAGGTGAGGTCCGGAGTTTCGTTTGTTGGCTACACCTTGACAGAGGACGATAACTGGACAACCTTTCTCAATGCATCAACCAGGACGGTTGAGTACTTTCGAACCGACGCCGTCCTCAGTCGCCAGGTATGTCAGGTTAGCTCGGCTCTGCTGGCCACTCCGCAGTCGCCCCTGGTGCCGCTGCTGCACACGAAGCCCGCCAAGCTACCACCATGTTGGCCGACGGCTTACACGAAACCAATTGCGACGCAACAAGAACGTTCTGAAGCGAGCGCGCGGGGGATTTCGACATCGAGCACCCGCTTCACAAACGTCGCGTCACTCCGACCACTCAGCATGTGTGGATCGGGCCCAATTGTTGTCACCCTCAGCGTAGAGCTTGACGGAGCTCCGGCAGGATTTCGTATCAGGCTTGACGACATTGGTGACGTACCTCCGGGAGCCGTCCGTTTCAGCCCGGTAGGGTCCCATGACTCGTTTTCGTTCACTTTCGAAGCGCGGGCCAGTGCCATTGCTCACCGGGTCATAATCGTGCAGTGGCGCTCGCCGTCCGGTCTCCGGAGCAATCTCGAAAGGACATCGGTCGATGCGCGATTTGCCGATGGATCGGACGGCTGTTAGCTCCGTCTAGATATCGGCTGAACGCATTCCGCGCGGACGGGCGGTCCCTGTGGCCACGGTGAGATTAGCCGTGGTTGGTGTAGATGGGCGTGGAAGTCGATCCCTGGTCGGAGACGCCGATCGCGACGCACGCGTCCGCCTGGGGGCACTGGATCTGCCCGATGTCCATGAACGAGTCGCCCTGCATCCCGCCAGGAACCCTCGCGGGGACGGCGAAGGTGACCCGCTGCCAGGTACGACCGGCGTCGTGGGTGATAGCGACGACCGAAGAGCCCGCGTTGTACGTCTTGCCTATCCGCTGCGCGATGAGATCGCTTCCGGCCGCATAACAGGTCCGCGTGGTTGGGCAGGCCAGTGCTTCCATCATTGGGTAGGGGATCGTAGGCGGAAGCGTGCTGGCCGTCCAGGTCGCTCCGCCGTCGGAGGAGAACGCGATCACGGTGTACTGCACGGCGTCCTTCCCCGACGTCACTCCGCCAAGCTGGTCCGTCACCGTGCCGTTCCGCTCAATAAAGCCGATCATCGCGCAGTGGCTGGCGTCCATGCAGGTGACGTCGGGAAACACGCCGGGGCCGTAACCATTCGGCCAGGCATGCCGCTGCCAGGTCATGCCGCCGTCATCTGACGTCAGCAGCACGCCGTGGTCGAGGTCGGGACCGTTCCGAGGATCGACGTTGCTGTGCAGGCCGACCGCCACGCAGCGGGCGGCCGTCGGGCAGGCCACGCTCTGGATCGACTCACCGCTCGGGAACGGCACCACGGCGAAGTGCCTGCCTCCGTCGGAAGTGATGACGAAGTGCATGTCGGAGACGAGCATGGCAAAACCCGGGCTCATCGTCATTCCGGAGGCCGATGCCAGTCCCCGGCAGGTCGTCGCGGTGACGCAGTCGAGGCTGAGGATCTGGCCCACGCGCGCCGGCAGCGGACTCACGGTCCACGAGTGGCCACCACTCGCGGTTGTGAGGTACACGGGCTGATGCTGGTAGTACAGTCCGCCCGCCGCGCAGTCGGTCGCAGAAGCGCACGAGAGCGGCGACGTGAACGTGACGCCGTCCGGCACCGGGAGGACGCTCCACGTCTGCGCGCCGTTGGCGGAGACATAGAACGAGTTCATCTCCGCCGGGCCGCTTGGCGACGTCGAGTTGTCGCCCTCGACGTAGCAGGTCGCCGCCGTGGGGCAGGTGAGCGACCCGGGCTCCGGGCCAGCGGTGTTCTCGTGCCAGCCGCGGGCGATCAGGTCGCTCACGAGTCGCCACGTACCGGCCGGAGCGCGAGCGGGGTGAGCGCTGCCGGGCAGCGGCCGGGCCGGCGACCAGGCGGTGGTCAGTGAACCGGAGAGCGTTGGCGGCCCCTGAATGATGCCGACGATCAGCGCGGCCACGGCCGCGACGACGGCCACCGCCGCCGAGATGGTGATGCGACGACTGGGCGGCCGCCAGCGGCTCCCGTGCCGCTGCCCCGGCGTGCCCGGCGCACCGGGCTCGACGGCCCGGGCGTCGGCTAGGGCAGTCCGGGCACGGCTCCAGGCAGCGTCGTCCGGCTCCGAGACGTCCCCCCGGAACGAGCGCAGCAGGTCGATCTCGTCAGGCATGGTCTCGCTCCCTGAATGTCCACTGGTCGAAGTCAAACTCGCCAAGCTGGGCGCGCAGCGCCGCGCGGGCCCGCGACAGCCGCGATCGTGCGGTGCCCTGCGCGATGCCGAGCGCGGCGGCGATCTCCTCGTGGCTGAGTTCGGCCCACGCGTGCAGCAGCAGCACTTCGCGCTGCTCGTGGTTCAGCGCCGCGAGCGCCCCCGCGATCCGCGGTGCCAGTGCTGCAGCGATCAGCCGCTCGTCCGCCGCATCGGCGAACTGGGCCGCGGTCAGCGGCCCGAGCGAGTCATGCGCTACTCGCGCGTCAAGCTCAAGTAGCTGCTGCTCGTCCCGCCAGTGCCCGCGCACCACGTTGGCCGCGATCCCGTACAACCACGACCGCAGTGACGCTCGCTCGGGCTGGTACGCGGCCCGCCGCCGGTACGCGGTCGCGAACACCTCGGCCGCCAGGTCTTCGGCCAGGGCCTTGCCAACGCGCCGCGCGATGAACCGGTAGACCGGGGCGAAGTGCTCCCGGAACACGGCGTCGAAATCCTCAAGTGCCGCGCCGGCCACGGCCGAGTGTTTCCCGTCCACGAGTAAGTATTGACGCGACGGCAGAATCCGTTCCGTCGGCCGCCCGTTAGGTCCGTCGTTCTCTATGTGCCAGTGCAGGAGATTCCCGACTCGCCGGGCCGTCCAACCGGCGGGTAGAGGATCAGCCGGTCTCCTTGCTGGCCCCACGGAAGGGCCACCGTACGGGTGAACAAGGCGAAGCGTTCGGTGACATAGAACGAGGGCAGCGTCAGGGCCGCGCTATGTATTTGCGTGCACGGCCAGGTGCGCACCGGGATGCCGACGTAGATTTCCTGCCCGGGGCCAAGCCGGACGTCGCGTAGTACTCGGGATGTCGGCGGCGGTATGACCGCGCCATCGCCCCCAGGTGGCCGTGAGTAGCGGACCGAGCCGGCTGGCGTGAGGGGCTGCGGCACCGTCACCGACTGGATCGTCACCGCGTACGTGCCGCTGTTGTAGAGATCGACGAAGAGCGAGAAGGTGCCACGCTGCGGCGGAATATAGATGTCTTCGCCGACCCCGCCAAAGTTGTTCACGGGGTGAATGCCGACGCCGGCCGGCAAGCCGGGATATAGCTCGGCGGAGTTCCCGGTGCCTCCCAAGGCCAGCGGCTGATAGGCGCCGGCCAGTGTGGCGACGACGACGAGCGCGGCGACTAGCAGCCCGCCGGGCACGGCCAGCCACCACCATCGGCGCCGCCGCACCCGTACCGGCGCTGGCGCTGGCGCTGGCGCTGGCCAGTCAGGACTTGGCCAGGAGCCATCGGCTTGACCTTCGCGAGTCCCTGAAAACGCCATCCGGATGCCTCCGCTAGGTCAGTGTGCCTAGAGCGTACGGGGCGGCGGACATCCGCTCCGCTCAATACAGGCTCGCTGTCATTGCCGAGCGGCGGTCGACGGGGCCGCGGCGCCTGAAGTACGCTTGCCCCGCCGCGTTTGAGGAGGTCAGTGACCTCCCCGTTTGACACGGTCAACGTCAACCGCGGATGGAAGACCCAGGCTGTTGGCCACGCAGACGCTCACCTTCCTGTTCACTGACATCGAGGGTTCCACGGCGTTGCTGCGGCGGCTGGGGGCGACGTACGCCGACGTTCTCGCTGGTCACCATCGGCTGATCCGGGCGGGCCTTGCCGCGCACGGCGGCAGGGAGGTTGATACTCAGGGCGATGCATTCTTTGCGGTTTTCACCTCGCCGAGCGCGTGTGTGGCGGCGGCGGTCGGGATGCAGCGGGCATTCGCCCTGCACCCGTGGCCAGGTGACGCGCAAGTCCGCGTGCGGATGGGCATCCACTCCGGCGAGGCATCGGAGACGGCGACCGGCCTAGTCGGTCTCGAGGTTCACCGGGCTGCACGTGTTGCGGCTGTAGGCCACGGTGGCCAGATCCTCGTCTCGGCCACTTCAGCTGCGCTGGTCCGCGACTGGCTGCCGTCAGATGTATCGCTGCGGGACCTGGGCCTGCACCGGCTGAAGGATCTCGGCCGGCCTGAGCAGATCTTCCAGATTGAGGCCGACGGACTTCCTGTCGCTTTCCCGCCGCTTCGGTCCCTGGACAACCCGAAGCTCCACCACAATCTGCCGACGCAGGTGTCGAGCTTCGTTGGACGGGTCGCTGAACTCGCCGAGGTGCGCCAACTGATCGCCGACTCTCGTCTTGTCACGCTCACTGGCTCGGGCGGTGCAGGCAAGACCCGCCTGGCGCTCCAGGTCGCAGCCGAGCTGCTGGACGGCTCCGGCGATGGGGTGTGGTTCGTCGATCTCGCGCCGCTTCAGGACGGGGATCTCGCCGCGGCCACGGTCGCGAATGTACTGGGCATCCGCGCGGAACAGGGCCGTCCGCTTATCGATACCCTCGCCGAGGCGGTGGGCCAACGTAGCCTGCTGCTGCTGCTTGACAACTGCGAGCATGTCCTCGACATGTGCGCCAAGCTGGCGGATGCGCTGCTTCGGGGTTGCCCGAACCTGGCGCTGCTCACGACCAGCCGGGAGCCGCTCGGCATCGACGGCGAGCGCGTGCACCGCGTGCCCTCCATGGAGACGCCAGCCGACGATGCCGATATGGACGCCATCGCTGACACGGAGGCGGTCCGGCTCTTCACCGACCGCGCCGTCCAGCATGGGGTGCGCCTTGCCTGGGACGAGCAGACCGCGTCGGTCGTCGGGCGCATCTGCCGGCGGCTCGATGGCATACCGCTGGCCATCGAGCTGGGCGCCGCCCGGCTGACTGTCATGTCGCTGACCGAGCTGGATGGCCGGCTCGATCAGCGTTTCGCCTTGCTGACCGGTGGCTCGCGCGCTGCCCGGCCGCGCCAGCAGACGCTGAGTGCCATGGTCGAGTGGTCCTGGGAGCTCCTGAACGGTTCCGAACGACAGGTGCTCGCCCGCCTTTCGGTATTCGCCGGGGGGTTCGGCGTAGATGCCGCAGAGGACGTGGCCGCGACGGGGGACGTGCCTTCGGATGAGGTCCTCGTGCACCTCGCCGCACTGGTCGACAAGAGCCTCGTGCAGTTCGACAACACCGGCGCCGGTCCAGCTCGCTACCAGCTGCTGGAAAGCATCCGGCAATTCGCAGCCCGCAAGCTCGAACTGCAGCACCCGACGGCAGCCAGCAGCGCACGGCTGGCCCATCGCGACCACTACGTGGCGCTCGCCGAAGCGGCGACTCCGCAGCTCGTCGGGCGCGACCAGGCCGAGTGGCTGGACCGTCTCGATGCCGAGCTCGACAATCTCCGCGCCGCGATGGCCTTCGCCCTGGTGCAGGCAGACCCGGCGCCTGGCCTTCGCCTGGCCGCATCCCTGCGAGTGTTCTGGAAGGCACGCGGGCATGCGACCGAGGCGGCGGAAGGCCTCCAGACGCTCCTTGAACTTCCAGCTGCTCAGCAGGGAACGCTGCTGCGTGCTCAGGCCCTGGCGTGCACGGCGTACCTCCTCGAGCAGGCCGGCGGATACGCAATAGCCGAGGAGTATTGCAAGGAAGGGCTGGCGATCGCCCAGGCCGCGGGGGACGACTCCCTGACCGCCGACCTGCTGCACATCAGAGCCTTCGTCATGCTGCGCAAGGGGCAGCAGGATGCGGCGCTGCCGCTCATAGAGTCGGGCCTGAGCCTGGCTCGCCAGCTGGAGGAGCCCAGTCTCACTGCGCGCTTCCTGTCCGCCCGGTCGTATGCCGTGGACGTGCAGGGTGACCATGCGGGCGCGGCCCGCGACGCGGCTGAGTCACTGCGGCTCTTTCGCGAGGCGGGTGACCGACGGGAGGTAGGGACGATTGTCGGCAATCTCGGATACGCCGAGCTGTCGATGGGCGATCTGGATTCTGCCCGCGCCCACTTGCTTGAGTCACTCGAGATCTTCCGCTCGCTGAACGACCGCGACGGCGTCGTCTATTCGACCTTCAACCTCGGCCTGGCCGAATACCTCAGCGGCTCCCTGGGCGCTGCCGAAGCGTGCTTCGCCGAATCGCTCGACCTCGCCAGGCGGGTGCAGATGAAGGCGAGCATCGGCTACGCGCTGATCGGCCTGGCGATGGCCCGCAGCAGCGAGGCCGAGATGGGCAGGTCCGCCCGGCTTCACGGCGCGGCCGATCAGGCCCTGGCTGTCCTCGGCGAGACCATCGAGCCCCTGGAAGGCAGGTTGCGCGATCTCGACTGCGAGGGCCTAGGTGCGGCCATGGGCGCCGGGGCTTTCGCGGCCGAATATGCCGCAGGACGAGCCCTGACCTCGGAAGAGGTACTTGTCCTGGCGCTCGGCAACCAGGCCTGATACCTGTCACGCGCGGGCCCTAGCATCGGATGCGTGCGTATCGCGGCAGCAGTTCTCGGTGTCCTGATAGTCGGCGCGGTGTGGGTGAACGTAGCCATCACCCTGGTCATCCCGCGCGGGCGGATCGGGTTCATCAAGGTAGTCGACCGGTTCGTTGCCGATGCATACACGGCAGCTGGCCGCCTGGTGCGGACCTGGGAGCGGCGGGACGCCCTGCTTGCCAGCCAGCCCGTTGCGACGCTCGGCCTGCTGCTATTCATCTGGCTTGCCGGTTTCGTGCTCGGCTACGGGCTCGTGCTGTGGCTGCCAGGGGGCAGTTTCCCCGACGCCTTGCGTATAGCTGGCTCATCGCTGTTCACTCTCGGGTTCGCCGCCAGGGGCGGCGCCGAGCCAAACGTCGCCGAATTCCTGGCCGCCGCCTCGGGACTGATCATCGTCGCCCTGCAGATCGCCTACCTGCCCACCCTCTACGCGGCATACAACCGCCGCGAAACAGTTGTGACACTGCTCGGTCCGCGCGCAGGGAGCCCGGCGTGGGGGCCGGAACTACTCGCACGGGCCCAGATGTCCCATGGCATCGAGCAGCTGTCTGACCTGTACCAGGATTGGGAGCGCTGGTCAGCCGACGTGGCCGAGTCCCACTCGAGCTATCCGTCGCTGATTCGGTTCCGCTCACCCGAGCCGCACAGCTCCTGGGTCGTGTCACAGCTGGCCGTGCTGGACGCCGGCGCGCTCCACCTGGCGGCCTGCCCCGCGACGGCGCCGCTCGCCGCCCGCCTGTGCGTGCAGATGGGCTTCAACTGCCTGCGGAAGCTGACCCGCACCCTCCGGATCCCGGTCAATGAAGATCCGAGGCCCGACGACCCCGTCGAGCTGAGCTGGGAGGAATTCCTCGAAGGCTGGGAGCGGCTCACGGCCGTCGGATTCCCGGTGGAACGAACAGCCGAGGAGGCCTGGCCGCATTTCCGGGGCTGGCGCGTCAACTATGAGGCCGCCGCCTACAAGCTGGCCTCAGGACTAGACGCTGTCCCCGCCCGCTGGTCAGGCCCCCGCCGCCACGGCTTCGCCCCGTTCGAGCCGAGGCGGCTGCCGAACCGCACACCCGAGCATCCCGACGGCCAGCCCGCGACGCTCCGGCGAATCCGCGACGGCGGATGATGCAGAGGGTGATGAAGGAGCGCCGGCTGCGACTTTAGAACCCGATTTCAGAAATCACCCATAGAACGCCAGCTGCCTGCGGGGTTAGCATTACCAATCAGTAACGTGGCTTGCTAGCGGCGCCTGCCCCGGTGTGGCGCTGCTCGGGACGCCGAGCACGGAGGGAGCATCGCATGACCGTCGCAGAGGAACGGCTCGCGCGTATCGAGGCCGTCGACCTGGCCGGGCTTGGCCGCGCTGACATCGATGACGTGATCGAGTACGTGCACGTCCCGACCGCGCGCCTGCCCGAGTGGCTCAGTCTGTACGACCGGTACCTCCGGCAGCGCTGGAACGTCAATGAGCTCGACTTCTCCGCCGACGTGGCGGACTGGAACGAGCGGATGACCGACGATTCGCGCAACTCGTTCCTGTCCATCGCGTCGGGCTTCCATCACGGCGAGCGCCAGGTCGCTGTCGAGCTCGCGCCACTGCTGTTCGGCGTGCCTGAGGACTACAAGATCTTCCTGACCAGCCACCTGGAGGACGAGGCCCGTCACACGGTCTTCTTCGACCGGTTCTACCGGGAGGTCGTCGGCCTCGAGGGTGACGGGATCATGGACATCCTGGACGCCTCCTGGCCCTACATCCAGGAGACCTTCGTCGGGCCGTTCGGGCTGCTCGCCTATCTCACCGATGACCTGCGCCGGGATCCCTACAACAAGCACCTGCAGATGAAGTACGCGGCGTGCTACGTCATCTGGATCGAGGGTGTGCTGGCGCTGTCGGTCATGAAGATCACGCTGAACTACGCGCGCGACTTCAAGGTGCTGCCCGGCTTCTACACGGGCTTCACCGCCACCTGCCGCGACGAGGCGCGCCACGTTCAGGGTGGCCTGCGGTTCGTGCGCGAGCTGCTCAACGAGGATCCCGCTTACGTGAAGGACCTGTTCGACACGCTGCGGACGCTGCTCACCATGAGCGCCGCCAGATCCAGCTACATCTACTACGAGCCGCTCGGCTGGTCCGACGACCGGGTCACCGAGCTGTTCATGAACCAGCTCAACCGGAAGCTTGCGATGGTCGGCGTGACGCTGCCGCCCGACATGCAGGACATGCTGTCCGACGTCAAGCCGACCCTGGCCGGAGGCTGAGATGCTGCAGTTCATGACCGCTGACTGGGCGGCGGAGTGCCAGCGCGTGCTGAACGGCTGGCCGGACGAGGAGCGCAAGGCCAGCAAGCTGCAGGACTTCTGGGACTGGATCAACATGATCAGCCCGTTCGTGACCGGCCGGCTGGCCCTGAGCGTCCGCGACATGCCGGCGGGCAGCGACGGCGACACCCTGGTGCTGGACTTCGATGCGGGTACCGTGACCGCTGCATCAGTCCAGGAACGGGGTGCTGCTGAGCCGGATGCCGTCTTCCTGCTCGCGGGATCTTACGCGGACTGGCTCTCGATGCTGGCTGGCTATGACGTCGGCAAGATGGTCATGTACCGCAAGCTCATGCTGGAGAAGGGCGACACGCTGATGTTCTTCACGGCGGCCTTCTTCTGGACCGAGCTGCTCGCGGCGATCCAGTCGATCCAGGCGGAAGTGCTCGAGCCCGCCTGACGGCACCGCTTCGCTACCGCGGGAAGGGGCGCCGGGCGAGGTCGAGCGCGAAGGCCGAGTCCTGCCGGTACAGGCCGCCCGGCTGGCTGCCGAGCTCACGGCGCAGATCGGCGTCGAACTGCGGCGCGGCAGAGCCGAGCGCGACCGCGGACAGGACCGAGGTCGAGGCGACGAAGCCGGCGATCTCGTCGAGCGTCCAGTCGTGGTTGAAGGCGAACTCGTAGCGGCCCACGATCTCGAACCCGGCCGCGCGCAGGATATCCAGGTCCGGCAGTGCCTGCCGGGCCGCGTCATACCCGGCGGGGATCCGGTTTTCGGCCCCGTTCCGGTCCTGCCACGACTGCATCGTCGCCCGCAGTGCTTGCTGCCACGGCGCGTCGCCAAGGGCGGGGGAGCCGCCCCACAACAGGGCGAGATGGCCGCCCGGCCGCAGCCAGCGCAGGACGCGTGCCGCGACCTGCTCCCGGCGTAGCCGGTGGAATGCGTTGCCGATCGTGACCAGGTCGAAGGCCTGCGCCGGCGCGGCCAGATCATCGATGGCGCAGGTCCGCGGCAGCAGCCGGGGCTCTTGCCCGGCCGCCGCTGCCTTGCTGGTGACGACCTCGATCATGTCCGGTTCCTGATCGACTGCCCAGATCTCGGCGAAGCGGTCGCGCAGCGCGAAGGCGACCTGCCCGGTGCCGCAGGCCAGATCGAGCAGCCGGCCCGTGCCGTCAGCGCCTGACCGTGCCGCCAGGTCGTTGATGAGGTCCTGCGGGTACGGCAGGCGATAGGCGTCATAACTGCGGGCTGTGCCTCGGTACAAGTCGGTGCGGAACTCAGGATCGGCCATGTCGTCATCCTCGCCCTTGTCCCTGTCCGCCGGCGAACGGCGCGGCCGGACAGGTCCATACGATGGAGCTGTGCCCGCTGAGACTCCCGACGCCCCGCCGGAGCGAGTCGAGGCTGGCCCGGTGGTGGTGCGCCGGCTCCGGGCCAGTGACGCGAGCGCCATCGCGGCCGCCGTCGGTGCCAGCCTGGACTACCTGCGGCCGTGGATGCCCTGGGCGACCCTGGAGGCTGCGGACCGGAAGAACCAGCTCGCCCGCGTGGCCGAGGCCGACCATAACTGGGAATCGGGACTCGGCTACGTCTACTCGGTGCTGACCGCCGACCACGGCACCCTCGTCGGCGAGGTGGCGCTGCACCGGCGGCCGGCGGACGGCAGCATCGAGATGGGCTACTGGATCGCGGCCAGCCAGGCCGGGCTCGGGTACGGAACCTCGGCGGGCCGGGCTCTCACGCTGGTCGCGCTGGCCCTGCCGGGCGTCAGCCGGGTCGAGATCCAGTGCGACGCGGCAAACGCCCCGAGCGCCGCGATCGCGCGCAAGCTCGGATACCGCCTGGACCGGATCGAGGAACGACGACCGGAGACGCCGGGAGAGACCGGCCGGCTCATGATCTGGGTGCGGCGGCGGCTCGCCCATTAGCTGCGCTGGACGACCAGGCCCCGCCCGGCGAAGAAACGCGCGAAGCAGGCCGCCTCCATGACGGCATCCTCCTGGCTGACTCCCGGCAGGCCAGACGGGTTGTGGAGCCGCACGAGGCCGCTGGCCGCACCGGTCACCATGACGAGATGACCGCCGGTCTCTGGCGGACGGCGGTCCGGCCAGCGGATCCAGTGATGGACAGAGGCGATGACGGGCGTGTCCGGGGCGGCAACTGAGGTGAGTCGGTCCAGCGTCAGGTCAGGAACGACCTCGGCCACGACGCCGAAGTCGTGGCGCACCCAGTCGGCGAACGGCTGGTAGATCAGCCCCTTGACCCGGTCGCCGGCTGGAATGTAGGCCTTCCAGTCCAGGGCGAGCTCGACGAGCCGCATCATCGGCGGCACCGGCAGGCCCCGCGAGCTCAGGATCATCCGGAGGCAGGCCATGCCGCACGCCTTCGGCGCCCAGAACCCGTAGTCCGCGGCCGTGCGAGCCCCGGACTTGGCCCAGCGCGGGTCGGCTGCCGAGCTCAGACGGCCGTCGAGGAACTGCGGGACCAGGTCGGCTGACTCCCACTGGGAGAAGTAGGGGACGCCGCTGCCTCCGATCACTGACCCGATGTTAGCTGGCCGCCTGGCGAGCTGGCCTGGTCCTGGCGAGCACTGCGACTGCGGACTCGACCCCGTCGATGTCGGCATAGCAGCCCTGGAGGTGCCGCTCTCCCGTCGCCGCGAAGCCGGTCCGCGAGTGCAGGACGCGTGTGTTGTCGAAGATGACGCAGTCGCCGGGGGCGAGGGTGAAGCGCAGTGTCAGGTACGGACGCAGCAGGATGGCAGCGAACGCCCGGTAGGCAAGGTAGAACTCGTGCATCTCCTGCGCGGCCTGGGCCGGAGTTACGCCGGCGCGTGGCCGCATTGGCTGCATGGAGCGGCTGTTGTACCGGACCTCGCGGATCAGGCCGTCCGGGTTGACCTCGATCATCGGCCTGCTCGCGCGCAGCTCCGTGGTGGCGTCCGCGTAGGCGAACGTGGCCGGCGTCCTGGTCAGGCATTCGAACCCGGCCGGATCCTCCGCCCGTAGCTGCGCGGCGGCGCGGAAGCCGTCGAGGAGCCCGGACTCCCCGCCGGTGGCGGCGTTTGTCAGGCAGTGCAGCAGTTGCAGGGTCGGGACCGGGTCACGATACGGATTGTCCGTGTGGGGCCCGATCGGCAGGCCGGTGTAGGCCAGGTTCGCGGGGGTGGCCTGGACCCGGACATCGAACAGGCGGCCATAGTTGGTCTCCCGCACGAACCCGAAGGTGGCGGCGACGTCGAGCACGGCCGCTGGCTCAGGGGCAACGCCGGTCAGCAGCATGAACCCGCGCGACAGGAGCCCGCGCAGGCAGGACAGCCGGATCGCGTCGCTGGCCAGGTAGGACTGCCACGGCGTGGCGGCCGGCCCGGCGGGGAAGTCGCGGGCCGACCAGAGCCGCTTGGCGTCCTCGCTGCGTGCGTCTGGCTCGGCGGCGATGTGCCCGGCCAGCCAGGTCCGGGTATACACCGCCTCGTGACCGTCAGGCCCGAAGGTGACGTGCAGGCCGTCGGTCGCCTCGACTGCGCCGGTGACTGTCACGACAGGGGCCAGATCGGTGACGGAGGTGAGCCGCTGCCCGCTCGTGGGGTCACGGCAGACCGGGCACTGGCAGTTGTCACGCAGCCAGGACGGATCGAGAGCTTGCACGGCTGCGGCGTCAATGGCTGGGCTCCCCGTTTGCGTTCTCCGGTAGATGCTCCAGATCACCGCGCGCCCGGGCGGGATCTGGCTTGAAACTAGGGTGAACCGGCCGCTGCCGACGGCGCAATGTGAAGCGCGCAGTGTTCGGTTAACTGCCGTCTGCCTGGCAGTCAGTGTTCACCGCGGCTAGCGTCGGAGCGTGTGCCTCCTGATCGCGATGTTCCAGGTTGTTACGGGCGCGCCGCTGATCGTCGCGGCGAACAGGGACGAGCGGCTCGATCGCCCGGCGATCCCGATGACGGTGCTCCGGCCAGCCGAGCCGCGGATCCTGGGCGGCCAGGATCTGCTCGCCGGCGGCACCTGGCTCGCCGTCAACGAGCACGGCGTGGTGGCGGGTCTCACCAACCAGCCGTCAGCCGACGGCCGTGACCCTTCCAAGCGGTCCCGCGGCCAGCTGCCCCTGATTTTCGCGGTCCACCGGACCGCTGCCGAGGCAGTGGATGCTGTCAGCGCCGAGCTGGACCCGGCAGCGTACAACCCGTGCTGGATGCTGGTCGGCGATCGGCAGGCGCTGTTCGCGATCGGCATCTCCGGCGTCGGCGAGCCTGAGATCGAGCAGCTTGCCCCCGGCCTGCACGTGCTGGAGAACGCCCCGCTGAGTCCGGGATCGGCCAAGGCCGAGTTCGTCCGCGGGCTGGTCGCCGAGGCGCTTGCCGGACGGGACGAGCACGACGCCGCGGCGACGGTCGCGGCGCTGGAGACCGTCCTGCGCGACCACCGGCCGTCGGTGCCCGAGCCGCGCACGGACCCGACCGGGCGCAGCTGGCCGCCGTCGCTGTCGGCTGCGTGCGTGCACGCGGACGGGTACGGCACCAGGTCGGCGATGATCGTGAGCGTCCCGGCGGCCGACCGGCCGGGCGCGCCGACGGTGCTCGTCGCCGATGGGCCGCCATGTCAGGCGCCGATGCAGGACATGACTGGCTTGTGGTGACCCGGGCCGGGCTGACCGCTAGCATCCGGCCATGGGTCTGCTTCGAAAGCGCGTTGCGGCACAGCCCGTTGCGGCACAGCCCGTTGCGGCACAGCCCGTCGCGCACCCGACGGCCGCCGAGAATCTGCAGCAGCTGATCACGACCTCGGGCACGGCGTCGCTCTTTGCGCACACCGAGTTCGTCAAGAAGGTCGACTGCGTGCGCTGCGGTGCGCCCAAGCGCTTGCCGTCCAGGACCGCTTACCTCTACTGCGACCACTGTGGATCGCTGGTCGATTACGACTTCCGGCTCGCGAACCTGGGCACGAACGCGGGCTACACCAACACCGTCTACCGTCAGATCGTCGCGCCCGTGCAGGCCGAGATCGACCGGGCAAGGGCGTTCCGCGACCAGGGCCGCTATCGCGACCTGACCAGGGGCGTCTACCTGGAGTGGCTACGCCAGTGCCCGCAGGCAGCGTCCCCGCGGGTCGCCTCCGACGACGACTTCCGCGAGCGAATGGCGAGCTACCTGGCCGAGTGCATGGTCGTCAGGGACTTCGATGCGAACCTGGCCATGCTGGACGTCCAGTTCAACCTGGCGGTGCGCGGCTTGCAGCGGCGGCCCATGCCAGACGGCCAGGCCTGGCTGGTCAGCGACGGCATCTGGCAGGTCGCGGCGCTGTTCAAGCAGCAGATGGAGGCCGCCTACCAGCTGCTGGACGAGACCGGCGTACTGGCGATGGATCCCGATGAGGCGCCGCCGGGCGTGCCGCTGCGGATGGAGTTCTCGACGTTCTGCCAGGGCTGGATCCCGCATCTCGTGCCCGCGGACGCCGATCGCCTGCTGGCGACGTTCGGGCTGACGAGCGAGTACGCGAGGGTCAACGTGACCGATGCGCAGGCCAGGAAGTGCGGCGGCTGCGGCGACGACCTGCGGGTGCTGCCCGAAGCCCGTGCGGTGGTCTGCGAGTCGTGCGGCCGCAAGCTGGACATCGCGGGCGGTGAGACGCCGTGTCAAACATGCGGTGCGCCGCTGTCCTTCCCGGTCGGAGTCAGCCGGATCGAGTGCCCGTACTGCCAGAGCGAGACGCACCGGATCTGATCTGCCGCGCGGCCGGCTTACCGGCGATAGTCGGCCGAGGCGTCGCCTGCGTCGTCGCGGTCGGCGGCAATGTCGGCGTCGCGGTCGGCGGTGTGGTCTGCGGCGCGGGGAACTGGCGGTGCCGGCGGGCCAGCGGGCGCGGGCTGGCGAGGCCGGACGAGGGCGGCATCGGCCGCGTCCGTGATGGCGGCAGCGGCGGCTCCGGCGACCACCGCGGCGGCGTCGGCGACCGCGGCCTCCGCAGCCTCGGCGGCCCCGGCTACCACGGCAGTCGCGCTCGCGACCGCGGCTTCGGCGGCGTCGGCGGGTACGGTCGGCCCCGTTCCTGGTCTGATGGTCTTTGCTTGCCGGCTGCCGGTGTCGCTGCCGCGGTCGTCCGGCCAGGGCCGTGCGCCGACGGCGGCGAGCGCATCGTTCGCCAGCGCGAGCTTCTCGTAGACGAAAAGGACAGGGCCGCCGTCGGCCAGCTCGAGCGCCGCCCGCAGGGCATCGGCCGGATTCTCCGCGGAACGGCAGACGACGCCGGGCCTGGTTGCCCGCAGGGCGGTGCCGACCAGCGTCAGCATCTCGCCGTTCGCGCGTCCCCGTTTGTCGCTGTCCTCGTACAGCACGACCGCGGGGAACCAGCGCGCGATCGCCTCGGCGCTCTGCACGAGCAGATCGTCCCGGCGGTCGCCGGGCAGGGTCACGGCCGCGACCGGCTGACCGGCCCAGACCTCGCGAACAAGCCGCCGGTCGCCTCGAGCGCCGCGGCATTGTGACCGTAGTCGACGAGCACCGGACTCGTGCCCGCGCGGTAGAGGTTGGCGCGGCCGGGATTCTGGTCGGCTGGCACGAACGCAGTGAGCCCCCGAGCGATGTCCTTCGCGCTCACGCCGGCGGCCCGGCACGCTGCCACCGCAGCGAGCGCGTTAGCAACCACGTGCGCCGCCCGGCCCCCGAACGCGCCAGGCACATCGTCGACGCCCAGCATCACCCGGCGCTCGCCCGCATGCGTCTCGGTGAGCTGACCGTCGATCACCTCGTAGCACAGGCCGCCAGCCGCCTTATGCAAAGCCAGCACCTGATTGCCGGGGACCAGGCTGAACATGCGGATGACTGGTGCGTGCGCGCGCACGGCGGGGCGGTCGGCGAGCGCGGCCGTGGCCGGGTCATCGGCGTTGAGCACGACTGAGCCGCCGCCGCGGATCTCCTCGGCGATCAGCGCCTTGACGTGGATCAGCTCGTCGAGATCGTCGACGCCGTCATCGCCCAGGTGATCGGCGGTGATGTTCGTGACGACGGCGACGTCTGCCTGGTCATAGCCCAGACCGCGCCGGATGATGCCGCCGCGCGCCGTCTCGAGCACCGCGGCCTCGACTGTCGGATCGTCGAGCACCATCTCGGCCGACCGCGGACCGGACGCGTCGGTGGCGTGCACCAGGCGGCCGCCGACGTAGACGCCATCGGTGCAGGACATGCCCACTCGCATCCCGGCCTGCGCGAGCACCTGGCTGATCATGCGCACGGTGGTGGTCTTGCCGTTCGTGCCGGTGACCGAGACAACCGGGATCCGTGACAGCGCACCCGGCGGGTACAGACTGTCGACCACCGCCGCGGCGACGTCCCGTGGCCTGCCCTCAGTGGGGGACAGGTGCATCCGCAGCCCGGGACAGGCATTGAGCTCGAGGACAGCGCACGGCTGCGCCATGCCATGCCCGGCCGGATCGTGCACCGGCGCCGCGATGTCGGTTAGTCGCAGGTCGATGCCGCAGACGTCGAGTCCCGAAATGGCCGCGGCCCGGCGGCACATCTCGGCGACTTCGGGATGAACGAGGTCGGTGACGTCCTTGCTCGTGCCGCCCGTCGACAGGTTGGCGTTACGGCGCAGAGTCACGACCTGTCCTGCGCCAGGTACCGAATGGTCGTCGAGGCCGAGCGCGTCCAGGTGACTGAGCGCATCGGCGTCGAGCTTGATCATGGTGAGCTCGCGCGAGTGCCCGGCGCCGCGCCGGGGATCGATGTTGGCTGCCGCTACGAGCTGGCCGATGGTGTGCACGCCGTCACCGGTCACTGATGCCGGACGCAGCTGGGCGGCGGCCGCGACCTGGCCGTCGATGACGAGTACGCGGTAGTCCGTTCCCGGCACGAGCGCTTCGACCAGCACGGCCTCGCTGATGTCCGCTGCCTTGCCGTAGGCAGCGGCCGCCTCGGCGGCAGTGCGGACGCCGATCGTGACGCTGGCACCCTGGCTGCCGCCCAGCGGCTTGATCACGACCGGGCCGCCGATCTCGGCGATGGCCGCCGCAGCTTCGTCGGCGCTGCGGACGGTCATGCCTTCAGCGACAGGAATGCCAGCCCCGGCGATCAGCTTCTTCGTGAGCTGCTTGTCGGCGGCGACGTCGACGCCGACAGCCGAGGTCTGGCTGGTCAGCGCGGCCCATACGAGCTGGCGGTGGCACCCGTAGCCGAGGCGCAGCAGGCTCAGGCCGGCCATCCGGCGAACGGGTATGCCGCGGTGCCGGGCCGCGGCCGCGATCGCCGCGGTGGTGACGCCGAGCCGTTCGCGTTCGCAGACCGCGGCGATCCGGTCGATGTCAGTTTCGAAGGTGGGCATCGGCGTCACGTCGCTGAGCAGGTCGCTGACGATGCGGACTGCGAGCTTGAGCAGCTCGGCTGGCACCGGTGAGTCAGCAGGCTCGTCCTGCGGGCACTCCATCATGACGTCGTAGTGACCGTCGGCGCCCGCCCACATAGTCCGGCCGAGATACACCGGCCGTCCGGCCCGCGCGGAGAGTTCGAGCGCGACGTGCTCGGTGACGTGACCGAAGTAGGTCCCGCGCGCCATCGCCTCCAGGAACCCGCCGGGATGCCCGGCGGCGCAGTGATGACTTTCCAGGCCCGGCAGCGCCGCCGTGAGGCGTTCGGCGAATCCGCCGAAGTCGGTGGTCTCCTTGCACGTCAGTTCGTCGAGCTCAAGTCTGGCGACGGTCACGGGACTCGCCGTGAACACGTTCGGCCCGCTCAGGTGGCGCAGGTCAATGAAGCGCACGTCCGCTCCCTCGGCTGTCTAGGTTTGGCTCGGCTGACTGGCGCAGTGGCATCGTCGTACCCACGGGGTCGGCTGCGTTCCTGGCCGGCTTAATACCTGTCGTGCGCTGGCCCGATGGTGGCCGTGCGCGTGCCGAAATCGAACAGGCAACCGGCGGGCAGCAGATGCAGACGCACGCCGAACAGCGTGATGGGATCGCAGTCGCCCGCCGCGTGGACGACGGTCGCGTCCTCGGCGTCGACCACCGTCGCGACCCCGGACCCGATGACCTCGAAGCTGTTGCCCTGAACCAGCACGCCCGTGTTCTCGTCGAGGCCGATGCCAAGGTGCTCGGGCGCCAGCGCGACTGCGCTGAGCAGCCGCGGCAGCCGGCCGCGCTCGCCGAAATGCATATCGATCAGGGCCTTCGGGATCAGCCCCAGGCCGGGACCGGTCCGGACGGCGGCCGCGGACACGCCCGCCCCGCCGCCGCCGACGATCATGGTGCGGCCCATGGCCGTCGCGCCCGCGCTCGTGCCGGCCACCACGAGGCCGTCGGCCGCGAGCCGGTCGCAGATGATGTCGTTCGCGCGCGAGCCGACCAGGGTGCGCAGCTTTGCCTGGTCGCCGCCGCTGAAGAAGATGCCGGTGGCGTCTGACAGGAGGGTGGCCGCGTCATCGCCGTCGGCGTCGCCGCGGCCGCGCAGCCTCAGCTCGCTCGTCTGATCGACGCCCAGCTTGCGAAAGACGCGCTCGTAGTCCGCGAGTACCTCTTCGGGCATGTTCGTAGCGGTCGTGACAAGGACGATCCGGGCCTGGTCGCCGCCGCAGAGTTCGACGAAGCGCTCCAGCAGTCCCGCGCCGCAGCAGCGGTCCTCGGCCCCGCCGATGATGAGCAGCCGACCTGGCGATCCCCCGTCGTCCACGTCCTCCGCCCTCGTCCCGGACCTGGCGCGGTCCACGACGCGTTGTTACCCCAGGTGATCGGACGTCAACCTTGCGTGCGCAGCGGTGAGGAAGTGACCGGAAAGGGCTATTAGGGCTAAGAGGGCTGCCGCGCTCCGCGCCGCGGGCCGGACCGCGGCCTGGACAGCTCATCTGGCAGCTGGAGCAGCGGGTTCGTCGCGCTCGCGACGACGTCGCCAGCGATGTCAATGACCTTGCGGCCGCGGCTGCGCGCGGCCTCCCTGAGCTGCTCGAACGCCTGCCGTGGCTTGATGCGGTGCCGCTCGGCGAGCACCCCGATGGCCTGCTCGACCCGGATCCGGGTGGCCAGGGCGTGCTCAAGCTGGCCAACAGTCGCCCGCAGCCGTCCCGCCTCGCTCCCTATCGAGGCCTGCTCGCCGGAGGGCTTGGCTGACGGAGCCTGCGGCATGCCGTTCTCTGCCGCTAGCAGATCGGCAAGGATCATGGCACACGTGAGGTCTGGCAGGTCGTCACTACCGACGCGCCAGCCGTCCTTGGTGCGCCGGACCACAGCGTTGTCCGGCACGAAGGCCGTCACCGGCGCTCCGTCGACGGCTGTGCTGTTGATCACGCTGCCGGTCACGACGGCGCGGCCGTCAGTGCTGATGGCCGCCGCGCTCGCGGACACTTCGGACGCATCGGCAGCCCGCAGGGAGGCAGCGGTCTCGGCTGCGTCCGCTGCCTTGGCCGCGCCGGCCCGCCGGCTCCGCTTGCCGGTCATCGTGACCCGGCTAGCTCGCCTAGGCGCTGAATGACAGCCTTCGTTGACGGGTTTGTCAAGGCGGTGCCGTCTGGGAACAGGACGGTCGGAACGGTCTGGAATCCGCCGTTGACCGACATGACGTAGTCCGCCGCCGCGGGATCGTCCTCAATGTTGACCTCGGTCATCTCGATCCCCTCGGCCGCGAGCTGGCTCTTGAGCCTGCGGCAGTAGGCGCACCAGGTCGTGGTGTACATCGTCAGCGGCTGCGGCACCCTGGTTCTCCCTATCCACAACGTCTTCGGACAACTTTACTAACGTCGGCGGCCTCCGCGCACTTCCCGGCCAGCCTCGCGGTCGTCAGTGGCATGCGGAAGTATGTCGTCCGGCGGGACCGGGTGGTTACCTGGCCAGCGGGCAGCGACGACGACGGAAGGCTTTGGTGGCAGATGCCGGATCGGCGAGCTCAGGTGCCCACCCAAGGGCCCGCGGCCAGCGAGCCGGCGGACGGCCCTGAGGAAGGCCCGGAGGCGGTGCTGGCGGGTCTCGATCCGGAGCAGCGCCAGGTCGCTCTGGCGCCTCGCGGGCCGGTGTGCGTGCTGGCTGGCGCCGGGACGGGCAAGACGCGTGCGGTCGCGCACCGGATCGCCTACCTTGCCGCGACGGCGCAGGCTGATCCGGCCCGTGTGCTTGCCGTGACGTTCACAACCAGGGCGGCTGGTGAGCTGCGTGCTCGCCTGCGCCAGCTCGGCCAGCTCGCGCCGGATGCGGGTGTCGACAGGGTGCAGGCCAGGACCTTTCACTCGGCCGCGCTGCGGCAGCTGACCCATTTTTGGCCGTCGACAGTCGGCGGGTCGGCGCCGCAGGTGATCGAATCCAAGATCGGACTGGTAGCCGAGGCGGCGCGGCGACTGCGCGTCTCGGCCGGGCTGCCGGAGCTGCGCGACGCGGCAGCAGAGATCGAGTGGGCGAAGGTCACTCAGGTCAGACCCGATGACTTCGCGGTCGCGAGCGCGAAGGCCGGCCGGACGCCGCCCTTCGACGTCACCTCCATGGCCAGGCTCTACGCCAGCTATGAGGATCTGCGGACCGAGCGCCACGTGGTGGACTTCGAGTCCGTGCTCGAGCTGACCGCCGGCATTCTGGCCGAGTATCCGGCGGCTGCACGGTCGGTCCGCGACCGCTATTCATTCTTCGTCGTCGACGAGTACCAGGACGTGAACCCGCTCCAGAAGCTGCTGCTCGACATGTGGCTCGGCGGTCGCGACGAGATCTGCGTCGTGGGCGACCCGCGGCAGACCATCTACTCATTCACCGGTGCCACGCCGTCGTATCTCACCGGGTTCCCGGCCGAGTTTCCGTCGGCATCGGTCATCCGGCTCGTGCGGAACTACCGCTCGACGCCGCAAGTGGTGACGCTCGCCAACAAGCTCGTGGCGGGCACGACAGGGGGTGAGGGCTCGCTCGTCGCGCAGCGCCCGCCCGGTCCGCCGCCGCAGCTGACCGAGTACCCGGACGAGCCAGCCGAGGCCGCCGCGGTCGCCAGGCAGGTGCGCACGCTAGTCAAGGCCGGGGTTCCTGTTGCCGAGATCGCCGTGCTCGTGCGGACGAATGCGCAGACCCAGGGTCTGGAGCAGGCGCTGGCCGCGGCGGGCGTGCCCTTCCAGCTTCGCGGGGCCGAGCGGTTCTTCGACCGGGCCGAGGTACGGCAGGCAGTAGGGCTGTTGCGAGCGGCTGCCAGATCTGCCTCGCTGCCGGACGACCCTGCCGCTGAGGTCAGGCCGATCCTGGCCAGTCTCGGGCTGACGCCGCAGCCCCCCGGTGGTCGCGGCACGGCCCGTGAGCGCTGGGAGTCGCTAGAGGCACTGGCGCAGCTGGCTGCCGATTTCTTCGCGGCCAATCCCGAAGCCGGGCTTGCCGACCTGTCGGCCGAGCTCGTGGTCCGCAGTGCGATCGGTCACGTGCCGGCCATGGCTGGGGTGACGCTGGCGTCGCTGCACGCGGCCAAAGGCCTGGAGTGGACGGCCGTGTTCCTGCCTGGACTGACAGACGGCACGCTGCCGATCATCTACGCGCAGACTGATGAGGCCATCGAGGAGGAGCGCCGGCTGCTGTATGTCGGCATCACCAGGGCGCGTGAGCGGCTGTACCTCTCCTGGGCTCTGGCCAGGAGCGCGGGCGGCCGCCGGACCCGGAAGCCGTCCCGGTTCGTGGTCGAGATGTCTCCCGGCCACGCTGCGGGCGAGCGACCCGCCGGCGCGAAGAACGGCGCGAGCCGCCGGGGCAAGGAGGCTGGGCCGGCGCCGGCCGGATCCTGATGATCCGTTCTTCAGCCGGCTTCGGGAATGGCGGCTTGCGCTGGCGAGGGAGCAGGGGGTGCCTGCCTACGTGGTTTTCTCCGACGCGACCTTGCAGTCCATCGCGGAGACCCGCCCGGCTACCCGAGCACAGCTCGCAGGCGTCCCTGGTGTCGGCGCCGTCAAGCTGGACCGATACGGTGCCGCCGTGCTGGAACTGTGCGCAGAGGTGGCCAGCCATGGCGCCAGCCATGACTCGCAGCCAGCTGGCTCCGGCACGACGTCATGAGCAAGGCGCTCGATGGGGTCATCAACCTGCTCGACCTCGACCAGATTGAGCGGGACATATTCCGTGGCCGGAGCCCGGCGGGCGAGCGCAGGCAGCGCGTGTTCGGCGGGCAGGTGGCCGGGCAGGCCCTGGTGGCCGCGGGCCGTACGGTGCCATCGGACCGGAGCGTGCACTCGCTGCATGCCTACTTCATCAGGCCCGGCGACCCGACTGTCCCGCTCGTCTACGTGGTCGACCGGGTCCGCGACGGTCGGTCGTTCACGACCCGGAGGGTCACGACGATCCAGCACGGCAAGACGATCTTTACGCTGAGCGCGTCGTTCCACCTGTCCGAGCCTGGCTTCGAGCATTCCGATGCCATGCCCGTTGTCCCGGGTCCAGAGCAGATCGAGCCGACGGCCGACCGGCTGCGCCGGCTCTACGGACCCGGCGTCGAGGAGTATGCACGAGAGAACCCGATCGACATCCGGTATGTAGGCCCGCTCACCGCCGAAGCAGCCAGGGACCGGACGCTCATCTCGTCCCGGAGCATCGTGTGGCTCCGGGCCGACGGCGAGCTTCCGGACGATCCGCTGCTGCATGTCTGCCTGATGACCTACGCATCGGACATGACGTTGCTCGACACTGTCCTGCTCGCGCACGGGGCGTCCTGGGGCGAGAACGTGGCGATCGGCGCCAGCCTGGATCATGCGATGTGGTTTCACCGGCCGTTCCGGATCGACCGGTGGCTGCTCTTCGTACAGGACTCACCGACGGCCAGCGGGGCCAGGGGCCTGGCCAGAGGCGAGGTCTATACCGAGGGCGGGGAGCTCGTTGTGTCAGTAGTTCAAGAGGGTTTGCTCCGCCGCAGCGAGCCGAGTTGATAACAGGCCGGCGGCAGCCTGGCTACGAAGAAGCCGCAGGTAGAAAAATAGTTGCCTCGTTCCGGGGAGCCTACGTAGGCTTCTCCTTGTCCGCAGGCTGACCCACTACGCCCGAGAGGAGGTGCCCGAGATGCTGAACTTCACACCGGCCACGGCAGAAGCCGCTAACGCTTACGCCGCGCAGGCCGCTACGCGACCGCTCGCCGGCTTCGGCGCGGGCGCCTTCACGTGTGAGGGCGCCGGGGTTGGCTCTCCGGGCCAACGGGATGGCCGCAGGGCTGGTCCTGCCGCGCATCAAGGCGGCTATCGGTGCCAGCAGGACGGCTCACGCGCAGGCGGCTGCCGCCGTCGGCGGTGCGCTCATGACCAGCCATGTCGGAATTGTCCGTCAGGACACCCAGAAGATCAGCCAGACGACCCGCATTTACCCGGCTACCCAGGGTGAATTGGGTCCGCATCCAGCGAGGGAACCAGAACCGGTCTAGTACAGACCGGCCAGATCCCCTCCCAGGCCGCGGACCCGATAAAGGGTTCGCGGCCTTCGTTATGCGAGGCCACAGATTGTCAGAGGCACAAGAGAAGCTTGACGACTAGTGGAGAGGGGATGACACCGATGCAGTGGCCCGGCACAAGCGACGTGCTGGAGGGACTAGGCGGCCTTCCGAGCGGCAGCGGCGTGAGCGGCCAGGAGCTGAGCGGCCTGGAGCTGAGCGGCGAGGAGCTGAGCGGCGAGGAGCTGAGCGGCCAGGTGCTCAGCAGCCAGCAGCTCAACACCGCTGAGCTGCCGTGCAGGGATGACCCGGAGCTGTTCTTCGCGGAGTCACCGGAGGATGTGGAGTTCGCCAAGTCGCTGTGCGGAAGCTGCGCGGCCAGGATGGTCTGCCTTGCCGGGGCCATCGCTCGCGCGGAGCCATGGGGTGTCTGGGGCGGCGAGCTGTTCCTGCGGGGCGAGGTTGTCCCGCGCAAGCGGCCGCGGGGACGTCCTCGCAAGGACGCGGTGGCGGCCTGATCCAAGGCCGGCACCGCTGGTAACCGACTTACTCAACGGAGGGCAGTGCAATGACGCACGTACGACCGGAACTAGCTCGAGAACGACAACAAAGCATGCTCGCAGTCGCCGCCGCCCAGCGCGACGGCCAGCGGGCGTGGATGCACGATCGGATTGCCCGACGGGCACGGCGAGCCGAGCGGCTCAAGGCCCGCCAGGGTAGTCTCGCCGCCCGGCTGAGGGCTGACCTCGAGCAACTCGAGTCAGTCCGCTAGCCGGAGATGACGTGGGGCGGGCCCGGGAAGCGCACGGACTTCCCGGGCCCGATGGCGTCTGGCGGGCCCGTGGCGTCAGGCGGGCCCGATGGCGTCAGGCGGGTGCGATGGCGTCAGGCGGGCGCCGGCGCGTCGTCCGGGCTCAGGCTGGCGATCTCACCGATGTCCTGGCCAAGGCCGTGCTGGGCAAGGCCGTGCTGGCCGAGGCCGGGCTCGCCAAGGCCGGGCTCGCTAGGGCCGTGCTCGGCTGGCCCGTAGCCGGGAATCCAGCGCAGGACCTCGGCCCGGAACTCGCCCGTGCATTCGAGCTGGCACAGCACGCCGATGCCCGCGGTCGACACCCGGTGAATGAGGACATAGGAGGGAGGAAGGTTCAGCCGCCGGGCGACGTTCGCCGGCCTCAGGTCTGCCACTCTGACCGCTTCGCCTCGCATCCACTCCCGAGTGAAGGAGAAGCTCTCGCCCCGTGATGGCTCGGCCAGCGGCGCGAGGAACGCGCGCAATTCGTCGAGGTTAACGGTCACGCCGGGGCGCAGGAAGCCGTGCTCGCGGAGCTCCCGCTCGACCATCTCGATGTCACCGTCGTTGTGCATCAGCCACAGGAGCCGGCCGAAGATCTGGGGCAGGCCGTCTGGCAGCCTGTCGACCGCACCGAAGTCGAGCACGCCGAGTCGCCCGTCGGGCAGCACGCGGAAATTGCCCGGATGCGGGTCGGCGTGCAGCAGTCCTGCGCGCGCCGGACCCGAGAACAAGAACCGGACAAGCAGCATGCCAGCGTTGTTGCGCTGCTCCGGCGTGCCTGAGGAGATGATCTGGGCCAGCGGAGTGCCGTCCATCCACTCGCTGACCAGCACATGATCAGTCGCCGCGACCACGTTCGGGACCACGATGTCCGGGTCGCCGGCCAGGGCATCAGCGAACGCCTGCTGCGATGCTGCCTCGAGGCGGTAGTCCAGTTCCTCGACGACCCGGGCGCGCAGCTCCTCGAGCATGGGCTTCACGTCCAGGCCTGGCATCAGGATTCCGAACAGCATGCCAACGCGACTGAGCTGGGTGAAGTCGTTGCTCAGCGCCTTGCCGGCACCGGGATACTGGATCTTGACCGCCACCTGCCTGCCATCACGCCAGACTGCGCGGTGCACCTGGCCGATAGACGCGGCAGCGGCCGGCCTGTCGTCGAACTCGGCGAACTCCGATCGCCAGTCAGGACCGAGGTCCAGCTCGAGGACCTTGTGCACGGTGGCCGCCGGGAGCGGCGGCGCGGACTCCTGGAGCTTGGTCAGGGTCGCCCGATACGGCCCGGCGATCTCGGGCGGCAGCGCCGCCTCGAAAATGGACAGCGCCTGGCCGAGCTTGAGCGCTCCGCCCTTGAGCTCGCCGAGTACCCGGAAGATCTGCTCGGCGGTTCGCTGCTGAAGCTCCTGCGCAACGATCTCCGCGGGCCTGCCCCCGAGCCGCTTGCCGAAGCCGATGGCGGCGCGGCCAGCGATCCCGACGGGCAGCGAGGCCAGCTTGGCGGTCCTTGTCACGGCACGGTACGGCAGGTCGAGATCGCTCATGGCGTCTATTGTCGGCTAAGCCAAGCTGCGCCTGCGACGCACATGCCCCCGAGAGGCAACTTGAGCATCAGTACTGGTCTGTGATGAACCCAACACCGTGTGTGATGCGTTACGTTCGTGCACGCGCCAGCGCCGAAGCTGGGCCACGGGAAGGGACTCGCCATGCTGAGCCGACTGCTGATCGCCATCGGCGTAATTGCCACAATCGCCGGGGCGATCTTCGCGCTCCAGGGCTTCGGCGTGCTCGGCGGGAGTGTGATGTCCGGCAGCTCGCTGTGGGCCGCGCTCGGTCCCCTCATCGCAGTCGCCGGCCTTGTGGCCGTCGCGGCCGGGCTGCGCCAGCTGCGGTCTTCGTCAGCTGCGCGCGGCTGACTCCCAGCCGCCACAGGTGCACGCCCGGTGCGGCAGCCACGACCTCCGTCGCCACTGCCAGGCTGGGAGCGCTAGCTCAAGAGCCGCGTTCTGGGTCGCCTCGGCCAGCGGCGATCGGTCAGCGAACGCCACGGCCTGCGCGGCGGCCTGAGCCGCAACCGCAGTCGCGAGCACGGCATCGTCGGACGTCACGTCCATTCGGCTGACAGGTAGCTGCGCCAGTATCAGCGGCCACGCCGGATCTCGTTCTGCCCGGGTGAAGTCCAGGCACCGCAGGCAAGCGGTCACACCTGGCTGCACGAGCGGTCCGACGACGCCGATGGCCTCGCTGACGCAGACCGTCAGATGCGGGACCCGCAAGCGGAGCAGTTCGGCCAGGAACTCGGGCGGCGGGTAGCCGACGAGCACCATGAGATCGGGTGGGCTGCTGCCTGGCGATCGAGCAGAGCTCCAGGCACCGGCGGCCAACCCGGACCGGGTCAGCAGTTCAGTGGTCAGCTCCGCGACCGGGCCGGCGCCGCACACGCGGACGGTGGTAGCCGACCGTCGCTGCAGCACCCGCGCGCCGCCGTCGCCGTCGTCGCCGGTGAGAGCCGCGACGGCGAGTACCGGCGCCAGCTGATGGCGGAGCTCGCGTGGCATGGAGCGCAGCGCATCCGCCGGGAAGTCGATAAGCGCGCCCCCCGTCGCGAGCAGCGTGATCACGCGCTCGGTGACGGCCGCTGGCACACCGCGCCCGGCTGCTTCAGCCAGGACCTGCTCGCGGCTGCGGCTCCCGTCCAGTAACTGGATGACGTCCGACGCGCCGCGCATGCCGGAGATCGCGATCGCCCGGCGCTTGTCCACGCCGACCTGCACGGTGTCCCGGTCGCGCCATAGCGGCAGCAGACCCGATCGAAGCGCTGGCCTCACGTCCGCAAGGGTGCCACGGCGCACCGACAATCCGGGCTTGGGTAAAGGCCGACCAGGACCAGGAACGGGGAGGTGAGTCCCCGGGTTGCCAGACCGTTCGCCCCCCTTCCCCTGAAGCAGCTAGCGGCCTGGGCCCGGGTAACCCTTGGCTCGCGAAGCTAGGCTCGGCAGACCGGCGGGTCAACCCCGCCTGTGGACAGCGCTGTGCAGATCCTGGGGAGCGGGCGGCGCGTCGCTGTGGATATCACGACGCGCTGATGTGAATTAGCCGGATAACTCGGGCTGACCGTACACCTGAGCAGCCACGACGGTGTCCACCTGCTGTGGACGAAGATTGCCTGCCGTTCCCGGCGGGCCGGGGCGGACCGCCAGGGCCAGGACGGATGCACTCACGACCCGGCGGGAGGCTCCTGCGTGTCGTCGGCCTGCCCGGCGTCACCGTCGTCAGGGGTGTCGCCGACCTCCCTGCTCAGGTCTGAGATGTCGAGCTCCGGCCTGCCCCTGACGAAGCCGTCCGGGTCGTCGAAGTCATCGGCGGTGGGCAGCAGGTCGGGGTGCGCCCAGATGGCGTCTCGCCCGGTCACGCCGCGCTCGTCGGTGAGGCCCTGCCAGATCACGGCCGCCTCGCGCAGCCTGCGCGGCCGCAGCTCCAGGCCGACGAGGGTGGCGAACGTCCGCTCGGCTGGCCCGCCGGTAGCGCGGCGGCGCCTGATCGCCTCGGCGAGCGCATCCGCCTGCGGCAGGCGGCCGCCTGCCGCGGCGGCGACGACCGTCGAGACCCAGCCCTCGACGAGCGCCAGGACAGTCTCGAGCCGGGCGAGGGCAGCCTTCTGCTCGGGGGTGTCCTCTGGCTGGAACAGCGCGGCCCCCGACAGGGCCTCGTTCAGCGCCTCGGGATTGGAAGGGTCGATCTGCGGCATCGCGTCGCGCAGCGCCGAGGCGTCAACCTTGATCCCGCGGGCGTAATCCTCGACCGCGCCGAACAGCCGCGCACGCAACCACGGCACGTGACCGAACAGGCGGTGATGCGCGGCCTCCCGCAGCGCCAGGAACAGCCGGACCTCGTCGGTATCGATCGACAGGCCTTCGCCGAACGCGGCCACTCCAGCTGGCAGCAGCGCAGCCGTGCCCTGCGGCCCGAGCGGCAGGCCGACGTCGGTGGAGCTCACGACCTCCTCGGCCAGCGCCCCGACTGCGGCACCAGTCTGGCCGCCCACCATCATGCCGCCGATCCGGCGCATCATCTCGCCGAGGCCGCCGAGGCCACCCAGACCGCCAACCATCGCGCGCATCTCAGGCGGCAGGTCGGCGCCGAGTTCGGCCGGGTCCTCGCTGATGAGTCCGCTCATGGCGTCGACCGCGCGCGCGGCGATCGGATCGCACAGCTTGGACCAGACCGGCAGGGTTGCCTCAACCCACTCGGACCTGCTCCATGCCTGCACGGTGCGGATCCCGCTCGGGAACTCGGTGGCGTCCTCCAGCCAGAGATCGGCGAGCCGCAAGGCTTCGGTGACCTTGCTGCGGTCTATCTCCAGGACGCTGGCGTCGCCCTTCTGGGCGACTGTCTGACGGGCGATGTTCTTGGCGAGGTCCCAGTTCACCGGCCCGCCCTGCCAGGACATCAGGTCAGCGAACTGGCGTAGCGCGTCCGCGAACTGCTGCGGGTCGCCCATCGGGCCCAGCGGTCCCATGCCGCCGAAGGGCCCGAGCGGGTCGTTGCCGCCGGAGCCGCCGGAGCCGCCTGAGTCGTCGCCGGAGTTGCGGCCGGGGCCGAAGCCGAACGGAGGCTCAGTCATGTGCCCGGCCTCTCGGGGTCATCTGCCCGAACTCTCAGGCAGGATGGAAGGGTCCACACTCGCCAAGCTATCCCGGGAGCGGCCCGCAGTGAGCAACCGAGTAGCCCAGGTTCGCCCTGAGCGCAGCCCTGAGACCGGATCCAGGGTTTCGCCGGGGAGCCGTGGGCGGCGGAAGCCCGGCGACGCCCCGGCGGATGTCGCGGCCGACGGTGGGCTGGCCGACGGTGAGGTGGCCGACCCCGTGCTGGCCGACCCCGTGCTGGCCGACCCCGTGCTGGCCGACCCCGTGCCCGCCGAATCCAGCCTGGAGGGCCAGCATGCCGATGCATCGCGGCCCGTCGTCGCGGTCACGGGCGCGGCCGCCGGGCTCGGCCTGGCGCTGACCAGGCGGCTGGCGCAGTCTCCGCTCGTCGGGCGCGTCGTAGCCCTCGACAGCCACCGCGGTGATGTCAGCGGCGTGACCTGGCGGATCGTCGATGTCCGCGACCCAGCCCTCGCGGGTCGCCTGTCCGACGTCGACGTGGTGGTGCACACCGACGTCGACTTCTCGCCAGACTCAGATCGTCGCAGCCGGCGAGCTTTCAACGTGCGCGGCGCCCAGACGGTGCTGACCGCGGCCGCGGCGGGTGGCGTCGGCCGGGTCGTCCTCGTGACCAGTGCCATGGTGTACGGGGCACGGCCGGACAACCCCGTTCCGCTGCCTGAGGATGCGCCGCTGAGCGCGGACTCCGACGACAGCGTGGTTGGTGACCTGCTGGAGATCGAGCACCTGGCTGAGCGCGCGCCGCGGGCACACCAGGGCCTTCAGGTGAGCGTTGCCCGCCCGGCCGCGCTCGTAGGTGACGGCATCGACACGCTCGTGACCAGGCATTTCGAAGCGCCGCGCCTGCTGGCGGTGAAGGGCTGCGCCGCCCGCTGGCAGTTCTGTCACATCGACGACCTGGTCCCGGCGCTCGAGCTGGCCGCGGCCGGCAAGGTGACCGGCGAGTTCGCCGTCGGCTGCGACGGCTGGCTGGAGCAGGACGCGCTCGAAGAGCTGGCCGGGCTGCGCAGGATCGAGCTGCCGGCTGGCCTGACCTTCGCGACCGCGCAGCGCCTGCACCGGGCCGGGATAACCCCGGCGCCCGTCGCCGACCTGCACTACGTCGTGTATCCGTGGGTCGTGGACTGCCAGGCACTTCGCCAGGCAGGCTGGCGGCCGGAATACGACAACGCCACGGCGCTCGAGGTCCTGCTTGAGCAGCGGGCTGGGCATCACGCGGTGGCCGGACGCAGGCTGGGCAAGAAGGACGCGACCATCACCGCGGCGGGCGCCACGGTCGCCGTCATCGGAACCGCCGCCGTAGTCCGGCAGGTCCGGCGCCGGCGCCGCGGCTCCTGATCGGCTGCGGCGCGTCCGCGCAGGGGAGGAGCCTTTGCTCGAGGAGCGGCCCCGGCCGTGGTCAGGGGCGGTACGGCGCATCCTGACCGGCGGCTGGTCGTGTATCGGCCCGCTGCCTGTAACTTGGCATGGTGACCGTCATCAGAATGACCGAGCTGCGCTCTGAGCCGCTCTCGGTCGACGAGATCCGCGCCGCGGCAGCCGATCCGGCGGCCGGCGCCGTCGCCGTATTCATCGGCGCCGTGCGGGATCACGACCACGGGCGCGGCGTGGCCGCGCTGTCCTACAGCGCGCATCCATCGGCTGAGGCCGAGCTCGCGCGGGTGGCGGAGAAGATCGCAGCGAGCTACTCGATCTTGTCCCTGGCGGTCGCTCACCGGATCGGAGACCTCCAGATAGGCGACCTCGCCGTGGTGGCGGCGGTCGGGGCCGAGCACCGGGATGTCGCATTTGAGGCCTGTCACGCGCTTGTTGACCAGGTGAAGGCGACCGTTCCGATCTGGAAGCACCAGTTCTTCACGGGCGGCGACAGCGAGTGGGTGAATAGTGCGTAGGCTTCCGCCTATGCCAAATCGGCTTCCGCCCATGTCTCACCGGCTGGTCACCCTTGTGATCGCCGGTGCCTGCGCCCTTGCCGGGCTGGTCGTGGCCGCGGTCCTGTCGGTGCCATATGTCGCGCTGACACCCGGCCCCACGCTGAACACGCTGGGCAAGCCCGGTGGCAAGGAAATCATCCAGATCGCGGGCCGTCGCACCTATCCGACCACCGGCCACCTCAACCTGGTGACCGTCTCCTACACCGGCGGGCCGGGAACCGACTTCAACATCTTCAGCGCCCTGCGGGCCTGGCTGACGCCGGATGACGCGGTGGTGCCGGAGAGCGAAATCTACAACGTCGGCCAGACGCAGCAGCAGGTCGTCCAGCAGGACACCCAGGAGATGCTGGGATCGCAGGAGGACGCGACCGCAGCGGCGCTGTGCTACCTCAACATCAAGTACACGACGATCACCACCGTGGCGGCGACGACCAAGGGGATGCCTGCGTATGGGGTGCTGCTCCCTGGCGACGACATCACGGCGGTGGACGGGACTCCGGTCGGCTGCTCTCACAGCTTCGTCGCCATGATCAGGAGCCGTAGGCCGGGGGCGGCCGTCGCGCTGACCATCGACCGCAAGGGTGTCACCAAGACCATCACGCTGACCACCAGGAACGCGGCTGGCGTGCCCGAGGTTGGGGTCCAGCTCGCGTCGGCCAGGTACGAGTTCCCGTTCACGGTCAAGATCAACTTGCCGGACATCGGCGGCCCGAGCGCAGGGATGATGTTCGCACTCGGGATAGTCGACAAGCTCTCGCCGCACAGCCTGACCGATGGCCGCTTCATCGCCGGTACCGGCGAGATCGGACAGTCAGGGCAGGTCCTGCCGATCGGCGGCATCCAGCAGAAGATGGCCGGGGCCAGGGCCGCCGGGGCCACGATCTTCCTGACCCCCACGGGCAACTGCCAGGAGGCCGCGGGCGCCGTGCCTGCCGGCCTGCGGCTCGTCAGGGTCGCCAGCCTGGCAGGCGCGATCAGTGATCTTCGGGCGATCGAGCTGGGGAAGCCGGTCCCGTCGTGCTAGCGCCCCGGCCGATCGCCCGCCGCCAGCCTGAACGGTCGGCGGGGTCTGCCTGAATACTTGGCTGGGCAGGATTGAACTCTTGGCAGGCCAGATCGGAAGTTCGCGTTGGACGAGCGCAGACGCGCTGCCGCTGCGGCACGTCGGCGCCGCCGAGGGCGTACGCTCGGATCTGACGGGACATCCAGGGCGGGGCTTGCGTTATGTCTGCACGTCTCGGCATGAGGACCGCCTGGCGAGAGCGGGATCTGGCGTGCACGGGTCCTGGTGGAAGCGCGTCCTCGCATAACAGAGGGGAAGGGAGCGGTACTGGTCGTGGCGCCTCGTGTGCTGGTTGACGCGACTGCGGTGCCTGCCGACCGCGGTGCGCTTGGCCGTTATGTGGACGGCCTGGTTAGCGCCCTGGATGCGGCGGGAGCCGATCTTGCAGTGGCCTGCCAGCGGGCAGACGAGGAACGATACGGCCGGCTGGTGCCGCACGCCAGGGTCGTAGCCGGACCGCCTGCCATTGCCCACCGGCCTGCGCGGCTGGCCTGGGAGCAAAGCGGCCTGCCGATGGTTGCTCAGCAAATCGAGGCGGGCGTCATTCACTCTCCGCATTACTCGATGCCGCTGCGGCCGAACACGCCGGTCGTGGTCACCGTGCACGACCTGACGTTCTTCACCGAGCCGGACGCTCACAGCCCGGTCATCGCGACGTTCTACAAGGCGGCCATCCGCACCTCGGCCCGGCGGGCTACCCGTCTCATCGTGCCGTCCAAGGCGACCAGGGACGAGCTGGTCCGGGTGCTGGCCGCCGACCCCACCAGGATCGACGTCGCCTATCACGGCGTCGATCACGACCTGTTCCACCGCCCGGATGAGCGGCAGCTGCGCCACGTGTCTGACCGGCTGGGCCTGCACGGCAAGCCGTACGTCGCATATCTGGGCACCCTCGAGCCGCGCAAGAACGTGCCGGCCCTCATCAACGGCTGGTCTGGTGCCGTCCGCGAGATGCCTGACCCGCCCGCGCTAGTGCTCGCCGGCGCCAGCGGCTGGAGCGAGGAGGTCGACGAGGCTGTTGCCTCGGTGCCGGCTCACCTGCACCTCGTCCGCCCCGGCTATCTCCACTTCAACGACCTGCCAGGATTCTTCGGCGGTGCGCAGGTCGTCGCGTTCCCGAGCACCGGCGAGGGATTCGGGCTGCCCGCCCTGGAGGCCATGGCTTGTGGCGCCCCGGTCCTGACGACGCACCGGACGGCGCTGCCGGAGGTCGGCGGGGATGCAGTCGCCTATACCGAGCCGGACGCAGCCAGCATCCAGGCAGCACTCCACTCGCTGCTAGAGGATCCCGATCGCCGGGTGTCGCTCGGCAACGCGGGCTACTCCAGGGCGATGGAGTTCAGCTGGGCCGCATCGGCGGAGGCCCACATGATCAGCTACGAGCGGGCGGCGGCGCAGGGCGCCGAATAACCACGCGCGTCAGGCGCTAGAGACACGTCGGCTGCTAGAGGCAGCTGTCCTGCCCGCGGTCGCGTAGTTGTTCCACGATCTGCTTGACCTCCTGCGCGCGTGACCTGGCGCAGACCAGTACGGCGTCGGGAGTGTCGACCACGACGACATTGTCCAGGCCGATGATCGCGACGACCCGGTCCGTCGTGGAAACGATGACCGCGTCCTTGACGTCGCGGGCAATGACCTCCGCGCCGGCGGCCAGCAGCAGGTTGCCTGACTCATCGCCGGGCAGCGACTCACCGAGCGAGTCAAAGTCGCCGACGTCACTCCAGGGCATGTCCGCGGGCACCGTCGCGACCCGCCCGGCGGCCGCGGCGCCTTCCAGCACGCCATAGTCGACGGAGATCTTCTCCAGGCCAGGCCACACCTCGGCGAGCACCGCCTCGCGATCGGGCCCGTCCCAGGCGTCAGCGATCCTGGCTATCCCGGCGCTTAGCTGTGGCCGCTGCCTCGCCAGCTCAGCGAGGAAGGCATCGACGCCGAAGACGAAGATCCCGGCGTTCCAGAGATACTGTCCCGACTCCAGGTAGCTCGCCGCCAGCTCGCGCGACGGCTTCTCCTTGAACTCGGCCACCGTCCGCGCCTCGCCGCGAAGCGCCGCGCCGAGCTTGAGGTAGCCGAACCGGACTTCTGCATGCAGCCGGCCGGATGCCGACCGTTGTCAGGTAGCCGTCCCGCGCCGCCGCCGCCGCCTGCTCGATGATCTCGACGAACCGCGGCTGGTCGCCGATGAGATGATCCGCCGAGAAGGCAGCCATCATGGCACCAGGATCGCGCCGTGCCAGCACTGCGCAGGCGAGGCTCACCGCCGCGCATGAGTCCTTCGGGGAGGGCTCGACGAGAATATTGGCGGCCGGCACATCGGGCAGCTGGCGCGAGATCGCGGCCGCGTGCGCGGTGCCGGTGACGACATAGATGTGGCCTGGCGCCGACAGCGGGCTAACCCGGTCAACGGTTGCCTGCAGCAGGGACCGGTCCGTCCCGGTCAGTGCGTGCAAGAACTTAGGCTCGCAGGCGCGCGACAGCGGCCACAGCCGGGTGCCGCTGCCACCTGCCAGAATCGTGGAGTAGAGCATCTAGCCAACTATGCCCGACTGGCGGCGGTCTCGCTCCGGCAGCAGGGTGCCAGCGCGCCAGGGCGCTGGGGTGGGCGGCGCTGATGCGAGCCAGGTTGGCGGAGGTGTGCGTGCGAGCAGGTCAGGCCGGTCGCGGCGGCGCGGCGGTCCCTGTGGGCGCTCAGGCCGTCCGGCTGCCAGCGGCGCCAGTAGCTCGGGCCGAAGGCAGCCAGGACGACGGACTGAGCCGTGAGTGGCATGCCCCGTTCCCTCTCAACCTGCGCCTGACGCTGCTGGTGCACCGGCGCGGACCGGGCGATCCGACGCTGCGGATCGATGGCCGCGGGGTCATCTGGCGGACCTCGCTCACGCCGGCCGGGCCGGGCACGCTGCGGCTGACTCCGCTCAGGTCCGTCGGCGGCCCCGAAGGCCCGGGCATCAGCGCAGGTCCCGGGTTCAGCGCGCAGGCCTGGGGCGACGGCGCCGCCTGGCTGCTTGACACGCTCCCCGATCTGCTCGGGGCCAGCGACGATCCAGCCGCATTCCAGCCCGAGCACCCGCGGCTGCGCGACCTAGCCCGGCGGCTCGCTGGCCTGCGCATCAGCCGGACGGCGCGGGTGCTCGAGGCGCTGGTCCCGGCCGTGCTGGAGCAGAAGGTCGTCAGCCTGGAAGCACACCGGGCCTGGCGCCGGCTGCTGGCCTGGTACGGGCTGCCGCCCCCCGGCCCGGCACCCGCTGGCATGCGGGTCTTCCCGCCAGCCGCGACGTGGCAGGCGATCCCTTCCTGGGACTGGCACCGCGCCGGAGTCGAGGCAGTTCGGGCGCGAACAATCGCCAACGCGGCGCGAGTGGCTGGCCGGCTCGAGGCAGTTTGCGCGCTGTCAGGCGAGGAGGCCGACCTCCGGCTGCGGTCGCTGCCGGGCATCGGGCCCTGGACATCCGCCGAGGTCAGGCAGCGGGCGTGCGGCGACGCCGACGCGGTCAGCGTGGGTGACTATCACATCCCGGCCATGGTTGGCTGGGCGCTGGCTGGCCAGGTCACCGACGACGCAGGCATGCTGGAGCTGCTCGAGCCCTACGCAGGTCAGCGTTACCGCGCGACCCGGCTGATTGAGCTCGGCGGCGACGGGCCGCCGCGCCGCGGGCCGAAGATGAGCATCCGCGACTACCGATCGATCTGATCCGGGAAGCACGGCTGATCCGGGGAGCACAGCTGATCCGGGCACGGCTGAGCCCGAAGGACGGGCGATCCGGGAAGCAGACGGGGCCTTCCCTAGTTATCGCTCGCATCGGCCTCGCCCGGCTGCTGACAGGCCAGCGGCCTAGGGTGGGGACAGAACCGTATGCCCGTTACGCCGGAAGCCCGGTTATGCCGCAAGCCGGGTAGCGCCGCATCCGGGTAGCACCGTGCACGTCCACGACGGAGGTACCGCCATCAGCGCCGACGAGGCAAGCGCCCGCCAGTCCAGCCTCGGCACTCCGCCGCCTGGGCCGGCGACCCCGGCGGACATCATGGCAAGCCCGAGCGCCCTGCGCCGGGCCCTGGCCAGGGCCAGGGACGGCAAGGCGCTCGACCAGGCGGAGGCCGCCGTCCTGCTTCAGGCGCGGGGCGACGATCTGACCACGCTGCTCGCCCATGCTGGAAGGGTCAGGGACTCCGGCCTGGCGGCGGCCGGCCGCACCGGCGTGATCACATACTCGCGCAAGGTCTTCATCCCGCTCACGCGGCTGTGCCGGGATCGCTGCGCCTACTGCACCTTCGTGACGGTGCCGGGTCGGGTGTCGGCCCCGTTCCTGTCTCCTGACGAGGTACTCGCGATCGCCGCCGAGGGTGCGGCACTCGGCTGCAAGGAAGCGCTCTTCACGCTCGGGGATCGCCCCGAGGATCGCTGGAAGCAGGCCCGTGAGTGGCTTGATGCGCACGGCTACGACGACACGCTGTCCTATGTGCGCGCGATGTCGATCCGGGTACTGGAGGAGACTGGCCTGCTGCCGCACCTGAATCCTGGGGTGCTGAGCTGGCAGGACTTCCAGCGGCTCAAGCCGGTGGCGCCGTCGATGGGCATGATGCTGGAGACCACGTCGGCACGGCTATTTACGGAACGGGGTGGTCCGCATTTCGGTAGCCCGGACAAGGATCCCGCGATCCGGCTCCGCGTGCTGCAGGACGCCGGCCGCAGCAGCGTCCCCTTCACTACCGGGATCCTGATCGGTATCGGCGAGACGCTGGCCGAGCGGGCCGACTCGATCTTCGCCATCCGCCAGGTCGCACGCGAATACGGCGGCATCCAGGAAGTCATCGTGCAGAACTTCCGGGCCAAGCCCGACACCAGGATGCGGGGCGTTCCGGATGCCGAGCTCGCTGACCTGGCGGCCACGATCGCCGTCGCCAGGCTCGTTCTCGGCCCGTCGGCCCGGATTCAGGCGCCGCCGAACCTGATTGGCAGTGAGTACCAGCTGATCTTGGCGGCTGGCATCGACGACTGGGGCGGGGTGTCGCCGCTGACGCCCGACCACGTGAACCCGGAGCGTCCGTGGCCGCAGATCGACGACCTGGCTGCGCAGACAGCAGCGGGCGGGTTCCAGCTCGCTGAGCGGCTCACGATCTACCCGAACTACATCCGCGAGCCGTGGCTGGATCCGCGGCTGGCCCGTCACGTGGCGGCGCTGGCCGATCCGGCGACCGGGCTCGCAAGGGCAGGGGCGCAGCCGAGCGGTCTGCCGTGGCAGGAGCCGGACGGCGGCTGGGGCAGCGATGGCGGATGGGGTGCGAGCGGGCGGACGGACCTGTTCACCACGATCGACACGGCCGGGCGGACGAGGGACCGGCGCGACGACTTCGCCGAGGTCTACGGGGACTGGGACGAGGTCGGGGCGAGGATCGACCCAGCCGCCAGGCAGGAGGCCGCAGCACGGGAAGCCGAGGCGGCGTCAGCCCAGGCCGGCGCTGCCGAGGCCGGCGCTGCCGGCGACTGCCGGCGACGTCGGCGCAGGCGGGGTCATCGGTGCTGCCACCAGCGCCAGGCCGGCCCGGACCGGCACGCCGCGGCGGGCGCCGGCGGAGGTGCTCGCCGCGCTGCGCGGCGCCGAGCGCGACCCGGCCGGGATCACCGATGCGCAGGCGCTCGCGCTGCTGGACGCCGACGGGCCGGAGCTCGACGCGCTGGCGGCCCTGGCCGACGGCCTGCGCCGTGATACAGCGGGGGACGATGTCACCTACGTCGTTACCCGCAACATCAACTTCACCAACGTCTGCTACACCGGCTGCCGCTTCTGTGCCTTTGCGCAGCGCCGCACCGACGCCGATGCCTACACGCTGTCGATGGAGCAGATCGGCGACCGGGCTGCCGAGGCATGGGAAGCGGGCGCCACCGAGGTGTGCATGCAGGGCGGCATCCATCCGGACCTGCCCGGCACCGCGTACTTCGACATCGCGGCCGAGGTCAAGCGCCGCTGCCCGGACATGCACGTGCATGCCTTCTCGCCCATGGAGGTGATGAACGGCGCCTCCCGTACGGGCCTGCCGGTGCGGGAGTGGCTGATTCGGGCGCGGGAGGCCGGGGTGGACTCCTTGCCGGGCACCGCGGCGGAGATCCTGGACGACGACGTCCGCTGGGTGCTGACAAAGGGCAAGCTGCCGGCCGCGGCGTGGATCGAGGTCATGACCACGGCGCACGAGCTAGGCATCCGGACCACCTCGACGATGATGTACGGGCACGTGGACACGCCCGCGCACTGGGTGGGGCACCTGCGGGTCCTGCGCGCGGTTCAGGAGCGTACCGGCGGATTCACCGAGTTCGTGCTGCTGCCCTTCGTGCACGCCAGCTCGCCGATCTACCTGGCCGGGATGGCTAGGCCAGGCCCGACGCGGCGAGAGAACCGGGCTGTGCACGCGCTGTCGCGCGTCATGCTGCACGGCGCGATCGACAACATTCAGTGCTCCTGGGTCAAGCTTGGCGCCGACATCTGCCAGGACGTCCTGCGCGGCGGGGTCAACGACCTCGGCGGGACGCTGATGGAGGAGACCATCAGCCGGATGGCGGGGTCGGAGAACGGTTCCTACAAGACCATCAGCCAGCTGGCCGAGCTGGTAGCGCCAACGGGGCGGCCGCTGCGACAGCGGACCACGCTGTACGGCACGCCATCGGCGGAGCGGATGGCGGCCGCCGCAGCGAGCGACGGCGTCTGCGCGTCCGTGCGCGGCCCGCGCACGCCGTTGCCGCTGCTGCAGGCCTGACCTCCCGCGCTCTCCCGGGAGCGAGCCCGCGGTGCTCTCGGCGAGGCAGGCCCGCGTGCTCGGCGACTTCGGGACGGTCAGGTGCGAATGCGAACCCCTCGGTCAGGCGAGGTGGTCACCGACGCCCCCGGTGCCACTACATCTCTTTGACGGTCTGCTGGAGGGTCTTGTCAATGTCCTTTGGGTCCACGTCAAGCTCCTTGGCGGTCTGCTTCTCCGCCCCGGCCACTGCTTTCTTAATCGCGTCCTCGACCTTGTCTTCACCGACCACGACCAGGCCGGCCTGACCCGGGTCGATGAAGTCGCCGAGCTGCTTGGCGTCCGAGCGCGACATTCCCTTAGCCAGGTGCCCGCCGACGGCGCCGACCGCTGCCCCGGCCGCGGCCCCGGCGAGGATCGACGGCGGGAAGATAACCCCGACCGCCGCGCCCGCGGCTGCACCCCACCAGGCGCCCTTGCGGGTGGCGGTCTCGTCTTTCTTCTCATGTACCTTGCCGCTGGCGTCCTTGGTGACGACGGCCGCATCGTAGGAGCCCACCAGGCCCCCCGCGTGCGCATCCTTGATGACTTGATAGTCGTCCCGTGCCGATGCTTCGTCCGGGTATGTCGCTACCAGGACGAACGTGCTGCTGGTTGTGGCCATGCGGGGCTCCTCCGTCGCTCGTGTGGCTTGCCTGGCGATTTAGTAACTCCTGCCCGGCTGCCAAGTCCGGCGGGGCAGCTTCATCGCGGTTCTAGGCTGCCAGTCAGCCGCCTGCCCGGTCATCACCCGCGGCGGGCGAAAGCTCCCTGAGCTGTCAGCGCCTCGTACCCGATACCCCGAGCCTGGCCAGGTCACGGTGCTGCCGTCGTGCTTGTCGGCGTGGCCGATGTTGCGCCGGGTATCAGGATCGCGAGGGGGAGGTGCCGTGCCATCGAACGGAAGCTCGCCGGGCGGACGCCGGTTCCTCGGTCACTGGCCGGATGGCTGCCTTCAGTGACGGCATATTCTCCATCGCCGCCACGCTGCTCGTACTGGACATCGCGGTTCATCCGCCGGGCACGCCGCTAGAGCAGGTGATGCACGCCTGGCCCGCCTACCTGGCGTATGCCGTCAGCTTCCTGACAATCGGCGCCGGATGGCTTGCCCACAACTCAATCACCGACAAGCTCAGCCGGTCAGATCCGATCTTCCTCCAAATCAACTTGCTCCTGCTGCTTATCGTGGCATTCCTGCCATTCCCGACGCGGCTCGTCGCCGACGGCCTGAGCAAGTCAGACGCCGAGCGCGTAGCGGTCACGATCTACGGGCTGACACTGCTGGCGATTCGCATCTTGGGGTCCACTCTGGACGCCTACGCCCGGCACGAGCACCTCTACTCGCCGCAAGGCGACAGCAATGAAGTCGAAGCGGCCCAGCGAAAACTCCTGCCCGTGGTCATCGGCTACGTGATCGCCATCATCATCGGGCTCGTTCTGCCGACAGCGGCAGTGGCGTTGTACTGCGGTATCGCGGTGTACCTGATTGTGCCGTTCCGAGAGGTCGCACGGCTGCTCTTCCGGCGCTGATAACCCTCACCGATGATCGGTGGCACAGCTCAGATAACCCACATAACGGTACATCTCTCAGATCGACAGCGGAGCAGCGGGCGCGCCTGAACACGGGCGCGCCTAACACGGGCGCGCCTAACACGGGCGCGCCTAACACGGGCGCGCCCAACACCGGCGCGTCTAGTACGGGCGCGCGCTCGTCGCGAACGCGCCCCAGACGACCTTGCCCTGCTCGTCCGGTGCCGCGCAGCAGCCCCAGTGGTCGCTGAGCGAGGAGACCACCACCAGCCCTCGCCCTGACTCGTCCTGCCAGTCTGGCTCGCGAAGCTCTGGCGCCTGCATGCTCGGGTCTGCGATCGCGCAGACGACATGGGAGCCGGGATGCAGCAGCCCGAGTCGGACGGGCCACGGCGATAGTGGCCGCGCGGCATCCCGCGCCTGCGGCACCGCATGCCGTATCGCGTTGGTCACCAGTTCGGTAACAACCGCGGCGACGTCGTCTGCCCGATCCGTCACGCCCCACTTCTGCATGGTCTGGATCGTGAAGCTACGGGCAGCGCCAATGGAGCGGGGTGCGAGTGCCGGCGTGTGCGTCGCGATCCTCGGCATCGAGGTCCAGCTGCCGCCCTGGCCGTCTGGCTCGCACGGCCAGTCCCGGCACGCACGCCAGGCAGTATGGACTGCTGACTCCAGCCACCGCCAGTCAACGCCAGGAGTGGGCGCTAACTCGGCTGAGCGCGTGATCATCGCAGGTCCAAGTCGGTAGCTGGCACACGGGAACCGATAAATATGGCGCTAGTGACCTTATCCTGCCTCATGCACACGGCAGTCGCAAGCAGCATCTGCACGTGCATTTGCGTTGTTAGCCGGCACAGTACGCGCTAAGCTTCTGCCGTTCGTTGCAACTGCACGTGCATTTGCAATCACAGCAGATGCGCGTGGTCATGGTTCTCGTCTCAGTCGGGGAGAGTAGATGCAGATCACGAATGGCGTTCCAGCGGGCGACCTGGGTCCCGTGCAATGGCGCAAGAGCAGCGCCAGCAACCCGAGCGGCAACTGCGTTGAGGTCGCCGCGCTGGCGGACGGCGGCGTCGCGGTGCGTAACTCGCGGCACCAGGACGGGCCGGCACTTGTCTATACGCGCAGCGAGATCGCGGCATTCCTGGACGGCGTGCGGAATGGCGAGTTTGACGACCTGATCTGATCACTTCTGCCCGCAAGAAGTGACGATACGGTCACAGCGGTACCGATAGTCCTCGCATGAGGTGATAACGTGCTGTGAGCGCGAAGTATGCTTGCCAGCCCATTATTCTGGCATTGCGGCAGGCCATTGGCTGCGCGCTTGGCATAGCGAAGCAGGGGACTGGCATGGCGGCGGGCGGTGGTACGCCCCGCCACGTGGCGCGGGAGCAACGGTGAGCGTAGTTCAGCCTGGCGATGAGCCTCTGGACGAGCTGAGCTCCCCGGAACCGACCAGCGGCGGTCCGACAGTGCTGCGCATCCTCCTTGGCGGCCAGCTGCGCAGGCTGCGTGAGGCAGCCGGCATCACGCCGGATCGGGCCGGATACGAGATCCGGGCGTCCCGCTCCAAGATCAGCCGGGTCGAGCACGGGCGGGTCAGCTTCAAGGAACGCGACGTCGCTGACCTGCTGACTCTCTACGGAGTCACCGAGGAGCACGAACGTCTGCGCATGCTCAACCTGGCGCAGCACGCGAACAGCCAGGGCTGGTGGTCCAGGTACGACGACGTCATGCCGGACTGGTTCGAGACCTACGTCGGACTCGAGCAGGCCACGTCGCTGATCAGGACCTACGAGCTCCAGTTCGTGCCTGGCCTGTTCCAGACCGAGGACTACGCACGTGCTGTCACTGTCCTCGGCCACCGCTCATCCCCGTCCGCCGAGATAGATCGGCGGGTCAGCCTACGGCTCCAGCGACAGCAGATCCTGACGCGGACGGAGTCGCCGCCGAGGGTGTGGGCGGTTATCGATGAGTCCGCACTACGCCGACCGCTTGGCGGGCGTGATGTCATGCGCGCTCAGCTGAAGCTACTCATGGAGCTCATCGAATTGCCGCATGTGACGATTCAGGTGATGCCCTTTGATCGCGGCGGTCACTCGGCAGCGGGGGGCTCATTTGCCATTCTCAGATTCGCCGACCTTGAGCTGCCCGATATTGTCTACATCGAGCAGCTCACCGGCGCCTTGTACCTGGACAGGCCCGATGAGACCGACCACTACCGCGAGGTCATGAACAGCCTGAGCGCCGAGGCCGACACCCCGGCCGACAGCGAACGTGAGCTGGCGAGACTGCTCAAAACGATCTAGACGGCAGGCCCGCCGTGGCCAGCGTGACGGCGGCACACCGACACGATAATCTGTTGTAAATGCCGCCATATTGGGTCGCGGCCGATCAGCGAAAGGGCAGCGCAATGGCCAGTGAAGGCGCGCCGGCATACAGCGCATCGGCGTCTGAGCAGGGTGACGCGCCATCGTTTGACACGAGTGTGGCGCATGTGGCGCGTGTCTACAATTACTGGCTCGGCGGCAAGGACAACTTCGCCGCTGACCGCGCGGCGGCAGAGCAGGCGATGGCTGCATTCCCCGATATCGTCCATTCGGCCAGGGCGAACCGCGCGTTCCTGCGCCGGGCGGTCGCATACCTGGTGGGCACGGCCGGCATTCGGCAGTTCCTCGACATCGGCACCGGCATTCCGAGCGCCAACAACACCCACGAGGTCGCGCAGTCGATCCTCCCCGAGAGCCGCATCGTGTACGTCGACAATGACCCCGTCGTGCTGGCCCACGCGCGAGCGCTGCTGACCAGCACGCCCGACGGCGCGACCGACTACATCGACGCCGATCTGCGGGACGCGGACCAGATCCTGGCCAAGGCCGCCAAGACCCTGGACTTCTCCCAGCCGGTTGCGATCATGCTCATGGCGATCCTGCAGCACCTGAGTGACGAGCACGATCCCTATGCCGTCGTAGCGCAGCTCATGGCGGCCGTCCCGGCCGGCAGCTATCTAGCCCTGTCGCACCCGGCCAAGGACATCCACGCGGCCGAGATGGCCGAGATGGCGAATCGGCTCAATCAGATGATGGCCGAGAAGGTTACCTTCCGCACCCAGTCCGAGGTGGCGCCATTCTTCGCGGGCCTGGAGCTCATCGAGCCAGGTATGACCAACGTCCCGCAGTGGCGGCCAGGGACAGCGGAGGAAGCGAGCAGTCCGGCAGCACTCTGGGGCGGCGTCGCGCGCAAGCCCTGAGCCAGCGCTGTGCCCGCTGTTTGATGGCGTCGCCTGAGCATGCATCGGCTTCTGTACCTAAGACCCCGCCGGTATCGCGGGCACGAAAGCGGCAAATCATCCGCAAGGCGACTGAAACCGTCAGGATCTCAGACCTAGTGCCGCGCCATGACGTTGGACTCCACCGGGCAGGTCGTTAGTCCGTAGTGCCAGTCGGCCACTGCGCAGAGACTACGGCTGAATCGATCCGCACGGAAGCCACGGTGGTAGCCATGTCCACGCCTCACCCGCACTCGCTCGCCGATCTTGCTCTCGCGCCGGTCCTCATCGAGATCGAACGCAATCTCGCCCTTCTGCGCGCCAGCGATGATCTGCAGTTCGATCTCGCCCTCGAACTGAACGATGACGAGAGCGCCTATCAAGGTCCCGCCGATCGTGCGCGCCGTCTCGGACGGTTTGCCACCCGGATTGTCGAGCTGCACAGGTGGCAGGTCCGGCCGACGACGGACCTGTACGGACTAGCGGTCGAGCACGGTGATTACCGGGTCTCGCTTATGTTCGGGAAGCGGCTAAGTGACTATGTGGAGCACGGGGCTCGGCATCAGAACCGCGCGACCGCCGATTGACAGGGTGGCGTGATGACCGAGGGCATTCCGATCGCCTGCGAGGCGGCAAAGCGGGGCACACCCGTCCTGAGCAGCTCCGGAGCGAGAATCGGCACGCTTGAGCACGTTCTGCAGGTGTCAGATCTCGACATCTTCGAGGGCATCGCAATCGCGACGCACCACGGCCTGCGGTTCATCGACGCCGACCACATCTCGCAGATCACCACGACACATATCCAGTGCAGCCTTGATGACGATCAGGCGGCCCAGCTGCCGCCTCCATCGGGACCACCGGTGTACAGCGTGGACGCGCTGGCCGATTCCGGCCACAACATGCATGACGCGCTGCGGCGAATGTTTGGCAGGGCGCGGTGGAAGCGCGACACCGACTAGCGACGGCGATTGGCTTAGCAGCGGAGCGCTCGTGGCAGCAGGATCGCGGCCAGTGCTGCGGCCGCGAGGCCGCCGCTCCCGGCCACGATGAGCGTGACGCGCGGACTCGTGGCGTCAAGCAGCAGCCCGCCGAAAATGTATGACAACCCGGCGGCGGCGCCGACTGCGCCGTAGAAATTGCCGAAGGCACGGCCGAGCAGCCGGGCCGGGACGCGGCGCTGGATCAGCGTGTTATGACCGACGTCCATCGCCGCGATGCCGAGCCCGCGGATTACCTGGAAGCCGAGCGCGGCAAGGATCACGGTGGCCGTACCGGTGAGCAGGTTGCCCAGGCTGCTGACCGCGTACCCGGCAACGATCAGTAGCGGCAATGCCACCCGCTGGCCCGCCCTGGCCAGGAAGAGGAAGCCGGCCAGCATGCCAAGGCCGGCACCCGCATAGACGAGGCTGGCCGCCGAGTTACCGCCGTGCAGCGTCCGCCGGGCGAGGAACACCAGGGCAACATCGTCCACGGCGTTAAACAGCACGACCGCGCAGAAGACCAGCGTGAGGACCCGCATCAGCTTGTCGTGCCAGAGGAAGGCAACCCCTTCGCGCGCTTCGGCGACTAGCCGCCTGGTACCGGCCCGAAGGGCTCGGCCGGCTGGCAGGTCACCGGCTGGCAGGGCACCGGCTGGCGCCTCGCCTGCCCGGGACTGGCCGGGCAGGGCTGGCAGGCTGATCAGGAGAGCGGCCGAGATCGCGAACGTAGCGGTGTCCACCAGCAGCAGATCGCGCACCGACAGCCACGCCAGCAGCGCGGCGCCTACCAGCGGTGCGAACCCGTCCATGCCGTTGGTGCCGAACCCGATCGCCGCGTTGGCGCGCTCCAGATTCGCATCGGCGACCAGGTCAGGCACAGCCGAGCGAGACGCCGGCTGGAATACGGCAGCCACGCACGCCTGGACGCCTACCAGAACCAGGAGCAATGGCAGTCCGGGCAGCGCCAGCGCGATCACCGCAACGACAGCGCCCTGGACCAGTTCGCAGGTCACCATCACAGCGCGCCTGTCGAGGCGGTCGCTTACAGTGCCGGCAAGCGGGCTCAGCAGACTCGGAACGAAGTCGCCGGCGATCAGCAGCAGCGCGACCGCGAGGCCGCTGCCGAAATGCTCGGCGGTGTACAGCATGAGTGCGATGAGGCCGACGCTGTCGCCGGCGAAGGACAACAGCCGGGCTGTCCACAGCCGCCCGAACGCAGGGTTGCCGCGCAATAGGGCTCGCACGCCGGCCCGGCGTGCCCGGCCCGGCGGAGGCGGCCCGCCGGACGCGGGCATCTCTGGCCCGGGCATCTGTTCCGCGGGCGTCTCCGGGACGGGCGTCTCCGGCACGGGCGTCTCCGGCACGGGCGGGCTCCTTGGTCAGCGAGGCCTGCGGCAGCCCGCCAGCAGCGGAGCCTATCCGCGCCGAGAGTGAGATGACGACCGATATTGCTGGCCCTAGAGCCTCCGGGTGAACTCGTCGGGGTCGCGGGCGGGCCGGTCCAGGGCAGGCGCGGCCGGGTGGCCGACGCCGATGGCGCCCATAGGCTCCCAGTCGGCAGGCACGCCGAGTGCCGTCGTCGTGACCTCGCGGCAGAACAGCGTGCTGGAGATCCAGCAGGATCCGAGGCCGTCGACGGCCAGCGCCACGAGCAGGTTCTCGATCGCGGCGCCCATCGCGACCAGGAACATCGCGCGTTCGGAAGCGTTCCGCCGGGCATCCGGATAAGCATGCGCGGCGTCGGCCGCCAGGCACGGCACGATGATCAGCGGCGCCTTGCGCAGCGGCTCGCCGCGCCGCACGCGCTTCGCGATCTGCTCAGGCGTGAAGCCGTCCGCAGCCAGGTCAGCTTTCCACGCGGCCAGCATGTCGTCGAGGAGCCTGGTCCGAGCCGCTTCCGTCTCGAGCACGGCGAAGCGCCAGGGCTGACTGTGATGGGGCGCTGGCGCGGTGATCGCCGCCGCGATGGCACGGCGGACCGCGTCGGGCGATACCGGCGCCTGGCTGAATTCCCGGACCGTGCGCCGTGCCGTCAGGACATCGGCGGCACCGAGCCGGAACATGTCTTCCTGCGCCGGCCGGATGATCGCGGCCGCGCCAGGTCCGGCCGAGTCGGTGACCAGGTCGGCCAGGCCGCGTACGACAGCGACCGGCACGCCGGTCGTCTTCTGCTTGATGAGGTCGGCGGCAGCGGCGATCTCGTCGGCGACGGCGGCCACGGTGACCTCGAGGAGATTCCCGAACGTGTCGGTCTCGCCCCGATGGTCGCGCAGCGGCGTGATCCCGGCAGCGCCGATCGCGGTGTCAGTCTGGCCGGCTCGCCAGGGCCTGCCCATCGTGTCGGTGATGACCACCCCGAGCCGGGCGCCTGCTCGCTCGCCGATCGCCTTGCGCAGGCGTTCCGCCGAGCCGTCCGGGTCGACGGGAAGCAGCACCAGGGTGCCGGGCTCGGTGTTGGACTCATCGACACCCGCAGCGGCCAGCACTAGGCCGTGCCGTGTCTGGCTGATCGTCGTAGGGCCGCGCCGCGCTACGACCCGGACCGTCTCCGCGCGGATCGCCTCGTCGCGGTCGCCGACGACCACTCGGTCCTCGGCCTTGCTGACGATCTTCGAGGTGACGACCAGGATGTCGCCGTCGGCGAGGCCAGGACCCGCCACTGCCGCGTCGGCGATCAGCGCGGCCAGGTCGGCGCCCGCTGTGATCTCGGGCAGGCCGGTCACCGGCAGGATCGTGAGCTGGGCCGGGCCGGGCGTGAACCGCTGGCTAGTCACCGCCGCACCTCCAGCGCGAGATCCACCGCAGCCCTGGCGATCTCGGCCGAGGCGGCCACGCTCGTCATGTACAGCGGTCGGCTGCGGACGGCGATCCCGGCCAGTTCGGGCGCGTCGACCGCGTCCTTGTCCTGGTCGTCGACCAGCCATCCGTCCAGCAAGCCGGGCCCGTAGTGCGCGCCGACCGCCAGCGCGGATGTCGCCACCCCGATCGCCGCCAGGCAGGCATCAGCCATCCCGCGCACCGGAGCGCCCCCGATGATCGGGGAGACCCCGACGACGGTCTGCGTGCGCACTGCATCGGCGATGCCGGGCACGGCCAGGATCACACCGATGCTGACGACCGGGTTCGACGGCGGCAGCAGCACGAAGTCAGCGTCGTGGAGCGCCGCGAGCACGCCGGGCGCGGGCCGGGCCGCCGCGGCGCCGACTGCCTCGATCCTGCGGGCTGGCACCGCTGCGTGCAGGCGCACCCACCACTCCTGGAAATGCAGGTCCTGCTCGGATCCGTCGAGCTCGACGGTGACATGCGTGCGCACCGGGTCGTCGGACATCGGCAGCAGTGTCACGCCCGGCTGCCAGCGCTCGCAGAGCACCCTTGTTGCTTCTGACAGCGTGCGGCCCGCCGCGAGCATCTCGTTGCGGAGAATGTGGGTGGCGATATCGAGGTCGCCGAGCCCGAACCAGCGAGGGCCGGCGCCGTAAGCGGCCAGCTCGGATAGCACAGCGTGACTCTCGCCTGCCCGCCCCCAGCCCTGCTCTTCGCTGATGCCACCGCCGAGCGTGTACATGACGGTGTCCAAGTCTGGGCACACGTGCAGGCCGAACGGGGTGAAGTCATCGCCGGTGTTGCCGATCACCGTGATGTCGGCGTCCGGGGCCGCCTCGCGCAGGCCGCGCAGGAACCTGGCGGCGCCGACGCCGCCGGCCAGAACTGTGATGCGCATGCACGAAAGTCTCGCAACACAGGGCATCAGCGCGCGCGCTACCCCGGCGATTGGGCTCGCTGCGGCCGCGGCCGGGAGAGCCGGACGGGGCCAGTCGGGCCCGTTCCCGGAAAATATCTCCCGGACTTTCTCCTCATCACGGGCAACCAGGTGGCCACTATCACCTATCTCCCTTGACGCGGTGCAAGACACGCGCGTGTAATTTCACTCATGTAATTCTCGCGCCGAAGAAGACGGGGGCGGGATCACGGGGGACTGACTGCAGGGGAGGTGTGCAGTGGCAGACGTCATCGTCTCGCTGGTGCACGACGCGCTAGGCATCGGCGCAGATGATGCCGGGGAGCAGAGCTGGCAGGATCGCGCGCTGTGCGCGCAGACCGATCCCGAGGCCTTCTTCCCGGAGAAGGGCGGCTCGACCCGCGAGGCCAAACGGGTCTGCCGTAGCTGCGAGGTCCGGGCCGAGTGCCTGGAGTACGCGCTTGGCCACGACGAGCGATTCGGGATCTGGGGCGGGCTCTCCGAGCGTGAACGCCGCAGGTTGAAGCGACAGGCGGTCTAGCGGGTCGGCTCGTCTGGGCAGGTCGGCACATCCTGTCTGGCCATCGAGTTGGGCCAGATTCGCGTATTGTTCACGGGTACCCCCATCAGGGCAAGTCGGCACGAGGCGTGCCGTCGGCCCGGCCATCCAAACCCCGGACAGCAAGCGAATCTTCTTGTCGCCTACCGACTCGCATTCCCAGCACGTGGTCACCGCGGTCATCGTCGCTCACGATGGTGCCGCCTGGCTGCCGCGTCTGATGCACGCGCTGACGGAGCAGACCAAGCCCGTGCAGCGCGTCGTCGCCGTCGACACCGGCAGCCGGGACCGTAGTGGCTCGGTACTGGCGGCTCAGATCGGGCCCGGCTCGGTATTCGGGATGGACCGCAGCACCGGCTATGCCGCGGCGGTGCGCCGCGCGGTGCAGCACAAGGCTGCGAGCGCGCCGGTGCCTGGCGGCCCGTCCGGCCGCGGCCGGACCGACCAGGTCGAGTGGCTCTGGCTGCTGCATGACGACTGCGAGCCTGCCGCGGATGCGCTGGAGCAGTTGCTGCGCGGCGCGGCCGAGACGCCGACGGCGGCCATACTCGGCCCGAAGCTCATGGACTGGACCGACCGGGATGTCATCGTCGAGGCCGGCCTGACCATCGACACAGTGGGCCGCCGGGTCACCGGAATCGAGCCGCGGGAAGTCGACCAAGGGCAGCACGACGGCGACCATGATGCGCTCGCCGTGTCCAGCGCGGGCATGCTCGTGCGGCGGGACGTGTGGGAGCAGGCGGGCGGTTTCGACCCTGGCATGACCCTTTTTGGCGAGGACATCGACTTCTGCTGGCGAGTGCACGCGGCCGGCTACCGGGTCCGGGTCATCACCGACGCTGTCGTCTTCCACGCCCGCGCCGCCACCCGCGGCCGCCGGGCCGTATCGGTCGGACGCCGCGCCAGGCTGCTTGACCGCCGCAACGGCCTGGTGACGCTGCTCGGCAACCTGCCGTTCGGCGCGATGCTCATCTCGCTGGTCAGCAACGTCATGCTGTCGCTGGGGCGCACGATCTTCTACTTGGTGGCCAAGCGGCCGTCGGCGGCGCTCGATGAGTCGGCGGCGGTGCTCGGGGTGGTGGGCCATCCGCTCAAGCTCAGCAATGCCCGGCGGCGCCGCGCTCGCGGCCGGCGGGCCGCCTACAGCAGGCTGCGCGGTGACCTGCCCGCCGGCCGGTCTATCCGCCGGGTGGCCGAGTTCGCCGCCACAGTCCTGTCGCGGCCAGCGCCGGAGGACCTGGCCGGGGCCCATCACGCCAGCGACGACCCTACTGACGATGAGTCGCTGCTCGTTGACACCGGCTTCGTGCAGCGCCTCCTGACCAGGCCGGGCGTCCTGCTCCTACTCGGGCTGGTAGTGATCGCCGCGGTCGCCGAGCGCTCGCTGATCACCAGCGGCACGCTGGGCGGCGGGGCGCTGCTGCCGGCCTGGGAAGGCGCATCGGGGTTGTGGTCGCAGTTCCTGCACGCCTACCACCCGTCGGGGATCGGCTCGGCGAGCGCCGGGCCGCCATACGTCGGATTCCTCGCGCTGCTGGCGACCGTGCTGCTCGGCAAGGCGTGGCTCGCCATCGACGTACTGCTACTCGGATGCGTGCCGCTGGCCGGCATCACGGCGACGCTGGCCCTGCGTCGCGTGACGAAATCCGTCCCGGTTCGCATCTGGGCCGCTGCCGCCTACGCCCTGCTGCCCATCGCGTTCGGGGCCATCGCGGCTGGCCGCCTGGGCAGCGCGATCGCTTTCGTGCTGATCCCGCTGATAGGCCTGCAAGCTGGGCGGATGTTCACCCAGCCGCCGAAACTCGCCCGTCGGGCCGCGTGGGCAACCGGGCTGACGGTCACGGTCGGCGCCGCATTCGTCCCCCTGCTCTGGCCGATGACCGTGGCCGGCGCGGTCATCGCCAGCCTGGCGTTGCGGCGTTCGGGCCGGGGCCTGTTTGTCAACCTGGCCGTCGTCGTGCTGACGCCGCCAGTGTTGCTGCTGCCGTGGCTGCTCCCGCTACTCCAGCATCCCAGCGGGCTGCTGCTGGAGGCCGGACTCCAGCAGCCTGGCCTCTCGTCAGCGAGCCTGCCAGCCAGATCCCTCCTCCTGCTGAGCCCCGGCGGGCCCGGCCTGCCGCCCTACTGGGTGAGCGGGCCCTTGCTGCTGGCCGGCCTGGCGGCCCTGCTAGCCAGCAGGCGGCTGAAGCTGATCGCCTCCGGCTGGATCGTCGCGGTGCTGGGCCTCGGGACCGGCCTGCTCGTCAGCCGGGTGATAGTGACGCCGGCAGGCGGCCAGACGGTCAGTGCGTGGCCGGGTGCGGCCCTGGCCGTGGCGGCGGCCGGCCTGCTGCTCGCCGCCGCCGCGGCCGGAGACGGAATCGGGCAGACGCTGTCGGCCGGTGGCCGAACCGGACTGCGGCGGCTGGCTTCCGTTCGGGGCTTGCCCATCGCCGTGCTGGCGCTCGCGGCCTGCGCCGCGCCGGTGCTGGCGGCGGCCTTCTGGATCATGAACGGAGTCAGCGGGCCCATCGGCGCGGCGTCCGGCGAGGTCGTGCCGTCCCTCGTGTCGAGCACCGGCGCGGCTGGCAGGCAGCTGCGCACGCTCGTCCTCACCGCTACCGGCGGCCATGTTTCCTTCCTGCTGCTGCGCGGAGGCAGCCCGGCATTCGCGGACCCTGACCTGACGCCGGCGCCTGCGGCTCAGGCCGCGCTCAACCAGGCGGTCGCCATCCTGGTCGCACCCGGCGGCGGCCAGGCGGCCAACCAGAGCCAGCTGCTCGCCAGGTTCGACATCGGGTTCGTGCTCATGCGATCACCGCTCAGCAGCAGCCTAACCAGCGTGCTGGACGGCGTTCCCGGCCTCACCGGCGTGAGCATGACGCCGCAGTTCGACTTGTGGCGGCTGACCGATCTGCCGTCGCGGGTGAGCGTGGTGGAGCCGGATGGCGCCGTGGTCGCGGTTGCCTCCGGCCCGGTGGGAGTCACCGGTGCCAGCGTGCCGGCCGCGGGCGGCACGCTGCTGCTGGCCGAGCCTGCTGGCAACTGGAGCGCGTCGGTCAACGGGCACGCCCTGACGCCGGTTATGTCGCCGGCCGGCAGCTGGGCTCAGGCGTTCAAGCTGCCCCCTGGTGGCGGCACGCTGACGATCAGCCGGAGCGCGTTCGTCCACGATCTGGTGATGGCGCTTGAGCTCCTGGCGTTCGTGGTCGTAGCTGCGCTGGCGCTGCCTGGCATCAGGACGGCTGCCGAGTTGGAAGCGGCGGCGGTCGGAGCGGACGGTCCGGACGGCGAGCCCGGCCCGCGGACCGACAGTGAAGACGATCTTGCCGACGAGGATGCGGGCGCGCGCCAGCCTGCGCTTGTCGGCGCGGGCGGGCAAGGGGGCGTGACGGCCTCGGCCGCTGTGCTGGCAACCATCGGGATGGGCTCGCCGCTGGCCTCGGGATCGGCCCCAGGCGCAGGTGCGCGGCCCGGCCGGGCTGGGAAGAACGGCCGGTCGGGGAAGGCTGGCCGGAGCCGCCGCGACGGGTCCACGAGCGGCAAGGGACTCGGGCGCGGCGCGCGCTCCGCTCGCTCGGCTCGAGCCGGAAGCTCGGCGCGCGGCGACGATGCCGAGGATCTGGCGATCGGCACGGGTGCTATGCCGACCGGTGCTGTGCGGACTGGTGCTGGGCTCGCGAGTGCGGACGGCACGGGCCGGAGCGGCGGCCGCCGCGGCAGCGGCATTCGGCGGTCCAGGCGCGCTGGCGGAAGGCTGGCGGCTGGCGACGCGTCGGTGGCCGGTGGCGTCGCCGCGGCCGCGGCGGCCACGGCAGGAAGCGCGGTCGGGGCTCGTGGCGTCCTCGGGGCTGGCGCAGCTGAGAGCAGCGCGACTGAGGTCATCGGCGCCGGGACGGCGTCGGCTAGCGGCCGCGCGGCTGGCAGGTCCGGCACGCCAGGTTCACCGGGTGCCGCGTGGCCGGCCGGGCAGCCGGCGAACCGGTTCCTTGGCGGTCCGCCAGAGAGCCGCGGGCGGTCTGGCGATGCGCGCGGACCGGGTCGGATGCGCGACGGCCGGTTCTATGCCGACGATGACGATTCCTCCTACCCAGGGCACGCTGGACGTGCGCAGCCCGATCCGCGAGTAGCGTCCGAGGCGCCGTACAGCGAGGCGCCCGGCTACGGCGGCGCGACACCGCACGATCCACCGGTCTCTTACGGCGAGCCGCCCGCGTACGGCGCTACCCCTGCTTACGGTGGCTCGCGTGACATTCGGGCTTACGGTGACGCTCCCGGCTACGGTGACGCTCCGGCCTACCGTGAGGCTCCCGCGTACGGCGGGCCGTCGCGGGGCGGCGCGCCATCGCCGTCGGGCACTCCGTACGACGAGCCATACGACGCTGGCCAGCCGGGCCGCCAGGATCGGTTCACTGACGCTCCCCTCGACAGGAGGTCCCCGTCCGGCTCGCCGTATGCAGATGGTGCCGGGTACGCCGAGCCGCCATCGGGCTACCGGCAGCCGAACTATGGCCAGGAGCCGTCGCAGTACGCCCAGGAGCCGGGATATCCGGGTGCGCCGGGTTATCAGGATCGGCCGGCTGGCTATGGCGACCCGGAGGCTGGTCGGGCCGCGTACCAGGGCCCGGATGACTATCACAGGCAGCCTGGATCTCAGGCCCAGCCCGGATATCAGAGCCAGCCCGGCTATCCAGACCCTGCTGCCTACGGCGGCCAGGCCGCTAGCTGGGGCACCGACGACCAGCCATCCGCGTGGCCGAGCCTGGCGCAGCAGCAGGGCTGGTCGCAGGACTACCAGCAGCAGAGTTGGCCGCAAGAGGTCCAGCAGCAGGGCTGGCCGGACACTCAGTCAGGGCCAGGCGGCGGCGATAGTGCCTGGCAAGCGCCTGGGTCACGAGCATGGTCCGAGCCAGACAACGGGCTTGAGGCCCTGCCGCCGGCGGGCGAGGTACACCACGACTGGCCTGACCATGACGACAGGTCGTCGCGAGGCTGGCTGGCACCGGGCCAGGACGACGAGGGAGAGTCCTGGTGAGCCGGATGCGCTATGGTCGGCCCATCTTCGCGGCGCTGATGGTGCTCGCACTGGCCGGGATCTACTTCGCAGCGGGCACGGGCCATCCAGCGGCAGCCGCGCGTCCGGTCGCCCATTCCACTCGTGCCGCCGTGTCCAGCGCCGTGCGCGTTTGCCCGGCGGCAGGCTCGGGCGCGCCGGCGGGTGGCTCGGTTGCGGTGACCGCGGTGCCTGTCTCAGCGGGACCAGGCAGCGCGGTGATCACGCGGCTGACGCCGGGCGGCAGCACGACGGCCGGTCCGGTGGTGGCCACCGACACTAGCCCCGGCATCCTCCAGGTCTCCGGCGTCAAGGCAGCAGCGCCGCTGACAAAGGCCGAGGAGGCCGGGCAGCCCGGCTCGAGCCCCAATGTCAGCACCAGCGCCGGCCGCGGCGGCGTACAGGTCGAGGCGACTGGTGCCATGGCCCAGGGGCTGGAGGTCGAGCAGACCGGTCCCGGCGGCCTGGTCAGCGCGCAGTGCTCCGCCCCCGGCACAAGCTTCTGGTTCGTCGGGCCTGGCCAGGCATCAGCCAGCACGATCGAGCTGTACCTGTCGAATACGGGCAGCCAGGCGGCCGACGCCCAGGTCTCCGTCCTGAGTGATGTCACCAAGGGCCCGCCGCTGCTCGGAAACGCTGATAACGGCATCACGGTGCCGCCGCACAGCATGGTCGTCCAGTCGCTCGGCAAACTGCTTCAGTCGTCCAAGGTGATCGCGCTCAACGTCACCACCAGCATCGGCCAGGTAGTTGCGGCAGTCCGTGAGAGCAAGTCAGCGGGCGCCGACGGCAACTGGCTAGCACCGACGCACGCGCCCGCACGCCACCTCGTGATCCCCGGCATGCCTCAGTCCTCCGGCTTCCGTGACCTGTACATCGCCGTCCCCGGCACGGCCGCGGCTCAGGTGAAGATCACGGCGGTAACTGCCAAGGGCTCGTATCAGCCAACCGGCGGAACGGGCATCGACCTGCTCGGTGGCTCGGCTGTCTCGATCGCGCTGCCGTCACTCGGTGGCGTGGCCGGAGCCATCAGCATCTCATCGAACGTGCCGGTCGCCGCTACGATGCTCGTGCCCGGCGGGCCTGCGGGCACGCCCGGTGCGCTGACGGTCAGTGGCGGACCGATCCTGGAGCAGGGCGTGGTAGCCGACAACCCGGCGAGGTCGGCAGGCAAGACCGAGCTCATACTCTCGGCGCCGCTGAAGGCAGCGACAGTCCGGATCACGACCGTGACGACTACCCCGGCGGCCACCCCGGCTGCCAAGGTGGTGCAGATCAGCGCAGGTTCATCGGTGGTCGTCCCGATAGCTCCGCCGACTGGCAGCAAGGTCACCGAGTTCGCCGTCGTCGTCACGCCGGTCAGCGGCGGGCCCGTTTACGCGGGGCGGGTTATCTCACTGGGCGGGACCGTGCAATCCGTGCTCCCGGTGTCAAGCTCGCCGACGTGGATACCGCTTCCCGGCGTCACCGCGTCGCTCTCGGCCATCCTGCCCTAGCAGACCGAGAGTCCCGCTAGTCCTCCGCCGGATAGCTGGGGTCGACGGTCTGCGGGTCGACGCCAAGCCAGTGCGCGAATTGCTCGACGATTACGTCAAGGACAAGCTCCGCGAGCTCTTCCTGGCCGTCAGCACGGGCCATCAGGGGCCGGCGGTAGAGCACGATCCGCGCGGGCCGCTCCGGCAGGCCGGATAGATCACTCAGGTCGGCCAGGCCAGGCAGGGCTTCGGTGAGCGGCTCGCGAGGGGAGTCAAGATCGCCGGCCTGGAGCGGTCCCGGCTGGACCGAACCTGGCTGGAGGGCACCTGGCTGCGAAGAACCGGGCTCAAGCCGCGCTAGTGGGATCGGCTCCGGATCGTCTCCGTCGGGTATAACCGGCGGGATCTCCTCGACGCCGAACTCAACCCCGGATAGCTCGGCTTCCCAGCGCGGCTCTAGCTGGGATACAGCTAGCAGGACAAGATCGTCAAAGCGCTCAGAACGGGTCCGATGCAGCGGCACGTCCGGCGGGACCAGCGAACCGCGCAACCCGCGACCGTGCCGATCCCGCCGGCGAACCCGGCTAGAGATCGCGCGCCCGCTGCCATCGCCGTCATGCACAGTAACTCAGCGTATCCCAGCCCCTGACGGTTAGTTCAGCCTGGCAATCTGCCAGCCGGAGACACGATCGCGCAGTGTGCCCCGGGTGGTGGCGTTACCGTCTGGCGATCGATACCGTCAGCCGTTGTGAGCGACCATCACGATCCCGCCGTCCCCGGCGCGCAGGTGCTGCTCGCTGCCGGGTGTCAGGAGAAGATCGGAATGGTGCCTCGGTGACTGTGCGCCAGTGCTCCAGGCCCGCCTGCAAGCAGGTCGCCGTGTACACGCTTACCTACGTCTACCGCGACTCGACTGCGGTCCTCGGCCCGCTCGCTGCCCTCGTCGAGCCCCATTGTTATGACCTCTGCGCTCGGCATGCGGACCGGATGACAGCACCGCGTGGCTGGGACGTCGTCCGGCTCCCCGTCGGCGACCCGCCGGATGAGGTCGCCGAGGCTGACGACCTGGAGGCCCTGGCCAACGCGGTCCGCGAAGCTACGTCGCCGCGCACTCCGGAGGAGCCAACAGGCCAGGGTGTCGAGGTTGGCAGGAGGGGCCACCTGCGGGTCCTGCGCTCGGCGCCGTCGGACAGCGGACGGCTCCGCTAGGCTGCTACGGCCGCCTGGCTGAGGCTGTTCCGCACCCGTGCCGGGGTCATCCGTGAGGTCTGCATAGGGTGCACCAGTAAGATTCCTGATCTACGGGAGCGACCAGGCGCCCGGCCACTACGAGCGACTGGAGATGATGATGAAGATCGATAGCTGGCTGCTCGAGATCCTGGCCTGCCCGAAATGTCACTCGCCGCTGCGCGCCGACGACGCGGCGAGCGAGCTGATCTGCACAGGACCGGATTGCGGACTGGCCTACCCTGTCCGCGATGACATCCCCGTGCTCTTGATTGACGAGGCACGTGACCCGGCGGCTGGCGCCGCGCGGGAGTGAGGATCCATCGTCACAAGCGGGACACCCGAGTCCGGGGCCAGCGCCAGCGGCAGCCGAAACAGCCGGGCTGAGCGCACAGACGACAACGCCAGCCCGCCCCCCGAGGCCGAGACGCCCGCCCTCAGCGACACAGCTCTCAGCGACACAGCTCTCAGCGACACAGCCCGCGGTAACGCCGCTCTCGGCGACACTGGCAGCGGCCATCGCGGCGCTACGGCCGGCCCGCATCCGGCGGGCGCGCACGGCAGCGGCAAGCGCGCCGTCGTAGCCGCGCTAGCGGCGAACCTCGGCATCGCCCTGACGAAATTCATCGCCTTCGTCATCACCGGCTCCGCCTCTCTGCTCGCCGAGGCCATTCACTCGGTGGCCGACTCCGGCAATCAGGTCCTGCTCCTCATCGGCCGCAATCGAGCGCGGCGCGAGGAGACCGAGGAACACCAATTCGGGTTCGGCGCCGAGCGTTACTTCTACGCCTTCATCGTCGCTCTCGTCCTGTTCACCGTCGGTGCGGTCTTCTCCATCTACGAGGGCATCGAGCGGATCAGGCACCCGGCGCATCTGACATCGCCGGTGGTGGCGCTCGTCGTCCTCGGCATCGCCGTCGTGCTGGAGAGTCTGTCGCTGCGAACGGCCATCAAGGAGTCGAGCCACAGTCGCGGCCGGGCTAGCTGGCGCAGCTTCATCCGGCATGCCAAGGCGCCGGAACTGCCAGCCGTCCTGCTCGAGGACGTTGCCGCCCTCTGCGGCCTGCTTCTGGCGCTGGTCGGCGTCACCGTGGCCGCGCTCACCCACGACGACACCTGGGACGGGGCCGGGTCGGTAGCGATCGGCGTGCTGCTCGCCTGCGTCGCCGCGGTGCTGGCGACTGAGATGAAGAGCCTGCTGATAGGCGAATCGGCCAGCTTCGATGCGGAGGCGGCGATCGTCGCGGCCATCGAGGCCGGCCCCGAAGTCGAACGGGTCATCCACCTGCGCACGCTTCACGTCGGGCCGGACACGCTGCTGGTCGCGGCGAAGATCGGCGTTCTGCACGACGACACGGCGGCGGGCGTCGCGGCCGGCATCGACGCGGCCGAGCGCCGAATCCGCGCGGCCGTGCCGATCGCCAAGCTGATCTTCCTGGAGCCCGACATCTATCAGGCGGGCCGCGCTGACCTCAGTGACCCGGCAGTCAGAGCCGCCAGGCGGCGCTCGCGGCTCGGCGTCGGCCGGTCAGCCGTGCGCGCTACCCGAAAGCGCGCTGACTAGCCCGCCGCGGTACTGGTACGGACGGTCAGCCCTCCGACCCGCTGCGGAAGCCGACCATCCAGGTTGGCCGGATCCTGGCGTACACGATGTCCGGGCCCCAGCTCGAAGGCGACGAGCCGTAGTGCCTGGTCAGGTGGTCCTCGATCCACGGCCGGTCCGGGTGACCTGTCTCGAGGAACTCAACGGTCCCGTGCGTGAACACGCCGAACGAGTCGCCTTCCAGGTAGGCCGCGCTCACATGGGGCCGGCTACGCATGTCGGTCGCCTTGACCGATGACCCGCTCGTGGTGAAGACCCAGCGGCCATGCAGCAGGTGCCCGTCGACGGCGCTCACGCGCGGGTGACCCGCCGCGCTGACTGTGCTGAGGGCCAGGGTGCGCATGCCGGTCAGGCGGTGCACAAGATCGGCGGCCGGCACCGCACGGTCTGCCCTGATGATCGAGCGCATGTGCTCGCTGGCGCCTGCCAGCGACCCGTCGAGCAGTTGCTGAAGCTCGCTGATGTCCGCTGGATCCTCGTTCATGACAGCCTCCGGGGACATGGAATATCACTGCGCCTGGAGCAGCGCGGAGAGTCGGCCGCTGTCGCGTACCGCGGCAAGGTCACTATCGCGGCTGGCGTTCGCGCGCACGTCTGGATTGAGCGCGATGGCCTCAGTGACGGCCGCCGCCGACTCGTCGAGCAGGCCCGCACCGGCCCGGGCGCAGGCCAGGTTGTAGCTTGCCATGCCGCGGGCCGGCGCCGGCGCACCGAGGTAATTCGCCGTCGCCACCGCGTACTCGGCAAACGCGACGGCGCGGTCGGGACGCCCGTGGCTCACGTGGTACTCGCCTAGATGGCCGGCGGGATGCCAGAAGCCGCGCACGATGACCTGGAGCCACAGCTGCCTGCCCTGCAGCCACGGATTCCTGGCTGGCTCCGTCAGGTCATGCAAGGCCACCAGGCGTACCTCGTCGGCGAGCTCGCCCGCGAGGCGCCAGCTGTCACGCGCCACCACGTCGAGTGGCTGCGCGGACATCACGGCGTACAGTGCGGCAGACCGGTGATCGACTGCAGCGAACTCGGGCGGAGTCTGGCCGCTGCGGACGGCGCGCAGCCGTTGCACCTGCTCTCGGCGGAACTCGGTGTTGTGCGCGATCAGGGGCAGCACCGCCCAGCGCTCCGGGCTGCCGTCCTCGGCCGGATCTGCCTCGGCGAGCAGGACCTGCTCCGCGGCGGCGGCCATGGCGATCAGCCCCGTGACGGCAGCGCGCAGCCCGCCGTAGGCCGTCACCGGTCCTCCTTCCCCGAGCCTGGCCGCTCCGCGCCGTCCGGCTTCACGGCCACGAATCTCAGCACGTCGTCGACAATGATCGTGATCTGGCCAAAGCCCAGGGTCTGGAGGCGGCTAAGCAGCGACGCCGGATCGACCGGGTTGTAGGTGTCCTCGGCGTGGAAGTGATGCAGCTCGTTGCTGGCCAGGCTGTCCGACCCGACCAGCACGCCGCCGGGCCGCAGCACGCGGAAGGCCTCGGCGAGGATCTTGTTCTGCACCGCCGTGGTCGGCACGTGATGCAGCATCGTGAAGCAGCCGGCGGAGTCAAAGGAGGCGTCGGGGTAGTCCAGGCAAGCGGCGCTGCCAGTGATGATCTCGACGTTTGTGCCCGAGTACCGAGCGGCCAGCAGGCGGGCCGCCGCGTCGTCGATCTCGATCGCCGTCAGCTTGCCGACCCTGCGCCGGAGCCACTCGGTCGCTGCGCCCGGCCCCGGGCCGATCTCGAGCATGTGCTGGCCCAGGTCTACGTCGCGCGTGACGGCGGGCAGGATGTCGGTCTGAATATGCTCGGCCCACTCCGGGCTCGAGCACACCGTGGCGTGATTTTCGTTCATGGTCACGACGCTACGAATCGGGGCGGCGCGCGCAAAGGGCGTAGGCTGCCAAGCTGTGTCGCAGGACGGACATAGCCGCGACGACTACTGCGCGGCCGACGAGATCAACCCCGCGGCGGCGGTCATCGTCGCCACCTTCCCCATGCCGGCCGGCCTGGTCTTCGACTGGCACACGCACAACGATCATCAGCTTGCCTGGGCCGCCAGCGGGGTGCTGACCGTGCGCACGCGGGAATCTGCGTGGATACTGCCGCCCACCCGGGCGCTCTGGATACCGGCAGGCTTGCCGCACGAAACGCTGTCGGCGGGAACGGCCACGATGCGGTCCGCCTACGTGCGGCCGGCGAAGTGCGCAATCGGCTGGACGCGGCCAACCCCCGTGTCGGCGGGGCCGCTGCTGGCCGAGCTCATCGGCTACCTGGAGGATGCCGGCCTGGATCCCGATCGCCGGGCGCACGCCGAGGCGGTGCTGGTCGACCTCCTTCAGCCGGTTGCGATGACCTCGATTGAGGTGCGGATGCCGGCCGACGATCGCGCCAGGGAGGTGGCGGACGGGATAGCGGCTAACCCGGCCGACGGCCGCACGCTGGCTGAGTGGGGTCGCGAGGTCGGCGCCAGCGAGCGAACCCTGGCCAGGGTGTTCCTGGCCGACACTGGTGTCAGCTTCGGGCGCTGGCGCACGCTGCTGCGGGTGCAGGCGGCCCTTGCCGCGCTCGCCGACGGCGTGCCGGTCGGCAACGTGGCCCGCCGGGTCGGCTACGACTCCGATAGCGCCTTCGTCCAGGCGTTCCGCCGCGAGACCGGGATCACGCCGGCTGCGTACTTCCGCCAGGGCGCCTGACGTGCTGCTTCAGGCCCGGCTAAAACAGCGTCAGGGCTGGCTCAATAGCCTCAGCGCGCGCTCCTGCTCGAAGTCGAGCGCGCGGGCGGGCGGCGGCTGGATCCGACCGATCCGCCTGCCTAGCTCAGCCACCTCGGCCCGGACCCGCGGATCGGCGAGCACGCGGATGCCAAAGGCCAGCGCGACAGGGCTGATGTCATAGCGCCGCTCGATCGACAGCCCGAGTGCGACGGCGGCTAGGTCAGCGTCGCCGAACTGGCGGTGTCCTCCGGCATGGTCAGCGCTGGCAACCGTGCTAGCCGGGTAGCGGGCGGTCGTGACAGCGCCAGGCCGACCCGTGCCTGCGAGGCCCGCCCGGCGCGCGGCCGCCCGGCGGCGGCTCGGCCGCAGCGCCGGAAGCAGGCCGAGGGAGTCCCGATATCGGAGCATGCGGGGCGTCATATCGAGCCGCCTGGCCGCTTCCGTGATCCGCATAGAGTGAATCTTACAAGTTGTTGTCAAAAACGTCCGATCGAGCGTGCCTTGGGTACATGACGTGTCGTACCGTCGTGCTGTGGCTCCAGGAACGGGGCCGGAAATCCCATCACCCGTACAAATCAAGGAGCCCGCATGCCCGCTGAGAGTGTCCAGTTCAAGGTCGCCGACCTGTCGCTGGCGGACTTCGGCCGCCGCGAGATCAGGCTGGCCGAGCACGAGATGCCAGGGCTGATGGCCGTCCGCGCCGAATGGGCAGACGTCCAGCCGCTGGCAGGCGCCCGGATCACCGGGTCGCTGCACATGACTGTGCAGACCGCAGTGCTGATCGAGACCCTGATGGCCCTCGGCGCCCAGGTGCGGTGGGCCTCCTGCAACATCTTCTCCACCCAGGACCATGCCGCCGCCGCGGTTGCCGTCGGTCCCGATGGCACGCCCGACGACCCCAAGGGCATCCCGGTCTTCGCCTGGAAGGGCGAGACGCTCGAAGAGTACTGGTGGTGTACCGAGCAGGCATTGACCTGGCCGGGCGCAAGCGGGCCGAACATGCTGCTCGACGACGGCGGCGACGCGACGCTGCTCGTCCACAAGGGCGCCGAGTTCGAGGGCGTGGGCTCGGTGCCCGCTGCCAAGGACGACGATGCCGAGGAGTGGCAGCTCGTCCTGTCCGTGCTAGCGAAATCGCTGGAGCGCACGCCCGACAAGTGGACCGCGATGGCCGCCGGTATCAGGGGTGTCACCGAGGAGACCACTACGGGTGTGCACAGGCTGTATGAGATGGCCAGGGACGGCTCGCTGCGGTTCCCGGCGATCAACGTGAACGACTCGGTGACCAAGTCGAAGTTCGACAACAAGTACGGCTGCCGGCACTCGCTGGTGGACGGCATCAACCGGGCGACCGACGTGCTGATCGGCGGCAAGGTAGCCGTCATCTGCGGGTACGGGGACGTGGGCAAGGGCTGCGCCGAGTCACTGCGCGGGCAGGGCGCACGCGTGATCGTGACCGAGATCGACCCGATCTGCGCGCTCCAGGCCGCGATGGACGGCTACCAGGTTGCCAGGCTGGAGGACGTGGTCGAGACCGCTGACATCTTCGTCAGCGCGACGGGGAACTTCCACATCATCACGGCCGAGCACATGAGCCGGATGAAGCACCAGGCGATCGTGGGCAACATCGGCCACTTCGACAACGAGATCGACATGGCCGGCCTGACGCGGCTTCCCGGTGTCAAGCGCACGAACATTAAGCCGCAGGTCGACGAGTGGACCTTCCCGGATGGCCACGCGGTGATCGTTCTGTCCGAGGGCCGGCTGCTCAACCTGGGCAACGCCACCGGTCATCCAAGCTTCGTGATGTCCAACAGCTTCACCAACCAGGTCATCGCCCAGGTCGAGCTGTTCACCAAGACGCTCGACTACCCGCTCGGCGTGCATGTGCTGCCCAAGCACCTGGACGAGAAGGTGGCGCGACTGCACCTGGACGCGCTCGGCGTCAGGCTCACCGTGCTGACCAAGGAGCAGGCCGCCTACATCGGCGTCCCGGTCGATGGCCCGTACAAGTCCGATCACTACCGGTACTGACCGGCAGGCCGGCGGCCCGTCGTCGGACATCGCCGATCCCGGGCTGGCCCTCGCCGGCCAGCCCGGGATCGCCTGGGCCGAGCGGGCAATGCCGGTCCTCGGGATGCTGCGGGCACAGTTCGCCACGCAACAGCCATTCGCTGGGCTGACGATCGCCTGCTGCCTGCACGTCACGGCCGAGACCGCCGTGCTGGTCCGGACGCTGACGGCTGGCGGCGCGCAGGTTCACCTGGCCGCTTCCAATCCGCTGTCGACGCAGGACGACATCGCTGCGGCGCTCGCCGCAGAGGCGGGCGTCACCGTGCAAGCACGCTCGGGCGTCGACCGGAGCACCTATTACGAGCACATCCACCGCGTCCTCGACAGCGAGCCTGACCTGGTGATGGACGACGGCGGCGACCTGGTCAACACGCTGCATGAGGCACGCGGGAGCCTGGTCGGCCGAGTGCGCGGCGGCTGCGAGGCCACCTCGACGGGTGCGGCCCGGCTGCGCCGGATGGCTGCTGCGCGCTCGCTCAGCTTCCCGATGATCGCCGCCGAGCTGTCGGCGATAACCCGGATGATCGACCACAAGTACGGGACCGGCCAGTCAGTCCTTGATGGCATCCTGCGCGCTACCAACACCCTCGTCGCTGGCAAGACCGTCGTGGTGGCCGGTTTCGGCCCGTGCGGGTCCGGCATCGCTGAGCGTGCCCGTGGTCTTGGCGCCCAGGTTCTCGTCACGGAAGTGGATCCCGTTCGCGCTCTCGGTGCGATCATGCAGGGATTCCGGGTCATGCCGATGAGCAGAGCGGCGCCGCTTGGTGAGATCGTCATCACCGCTACCGGGTCCCGCGAGGTGGTCGGGGCGGCCGAGCTAGCGGTGCTGCCCGACGGCGCGATGCTCGCGAACGCGGGTCATTTCGACGTGGAGATTGACGTGGCCACGCTAGCTGACCTCGCCGTCGAGGTGCATCCGGCAGTCCGGCCGCATGCCGACGAGTACGTGCTCAGCGACGGTCGGCGGCTGATCCTGCTGGCCGAGGGGCGCGTCGTCAACCTGGTGGCGGCCGAGGGCAACCCGGCGGCCGTCATGGACACCTCGTTTGCCGTGCAGGCCCTCGCGCTGGCCTGGCTGGCGGGCACCGCGCCTGCCGAGGGCGACGCCAGCGGACAGCAGGCCGCAAGCGCGGGCCTGGTGCTCGATGTGCCGTCCGCCATCGACGCGCAGGTCGCCAGCCTCACGCTGGCCTCGCTCGGCACGCAGATTGATGAGCTGACCGCGCAACAGCAGCGCTATCTGGAGTCCTGGCGGCAAGGCTCCTAGCCTGGCGGCGCGAAATCTGGCGGCGGCGCGAGCTTAGGCGGCGCGAGCTCAGGCGGCCTGGCGGCGGCCGGTGGCACGGTGTCTGACGGCACGGTGCCTGCGGGCCCGCGGTCGGCCGTCGCCGGTTCCGGTCCCGACATTTGCGCTGACGCGGGTGATGCCAGTGCGGGTGGTGCGGGCGGAGGCGGGGTCGCCTGCTGCGGCGCGAATCTGGCCTGGTCGCGCTCGCGCCGGACGGCGAGGACAGCCGCCAGGTATGCGGTCGGCGGCGTCCCCGCCGGCGGCGGCGGGCTGACCTGCGCGGCAACCGAGTTGGCCAGCTGCGCGCCGAGCGAGTCTCTGGCCTGCGGGCTCAGCTCAGCGAACCGGCGGAGGTAACTGCCTGCAGCCTCCGCCGTCTGGTCCGACAGCCTGGAGACCTGAAGCGTCTGAGCCCAGGCCGCAAGCGGCGCCGGCACGACGGCGAAAAAAGGCGGCAGCGCGTGCCGGACCGGCATCCGCTCCTGGATGACGTAGGTGCCGGCGAAGATATCGCCGATGCGCTTGCCCCGGACCGAGATGATGGACGCGATCAGCCCGACTGGGGCCAGAACGATTGTCCAGATCTCGAGCACGCCGACCAGCGCGCGCACGAGCGCCTGCCGGAATCGCACCGGGCTGCCGTCGTCGCCGACGACCCGGATTCCGAGCGCCATCTTGCCGAGCGTCTTGCCCCGGCTGAGGGTCTCGAACGCCGTCGGATAGCCGATGAACACGACGATGTAGGCCGTCACGACCTCGGCGGCGATGTAGTCGCCATTGACCTGGCCGGACGCCGCCGCCAGGGCGATGACGACGACTAGGAGCAGCGCGATCTGCACCGCCATGTCGATGAGGAGCGCGGCGATCCGGCTCGGGAAGTTGGCCACGGGGAGCTCAAGCGCGACGGCCTCGCCCGTGATGACGTCGACCATTGCCGCTCCTCGCTTTGCCCGCGTATCCGCAGGTTCCGGGCCAAGACTAGCCGGACCGGGCAGTAGTCTCCTCTGCGTGGATGTCGATGCCTTCGCGGCGGCGCACCGGGCTGAGTGGGACAGGCTCGCCGTGCTCGTCAAGCGCAGGCGCAGGCTCTCCGAGGACGAGATCGATGAGCTGGTCGCGAGCTATCAGCGGACGGCCACCCACCTGTCAGTACTGCGCAGCGGCGGCCATGATCCGGCCCTGACCGCGCGCCTGTCCGGACTGCTCGGCCGCGCCCGCGCGGCCGTCACCGGCGCGCACACGCCAGCCCTGCGGTCGGTCGGGGAGTTCTTCGCAGTGGCGTTCCCCGCTATGGCCTACCGGGCCCGCTGGTGGTGGCTGGCGACGGCGGCGGGATCGATCGTTGTCGCACTGATCGCTGGCCGCTGGATAGCAACCTCACCGGCGGTCCAGGCCAGCCTCATCCCGCATTCGCAGGTAGCGGGCCTGGTCAACCATAAGTTCCGCGACTACTACTCGCAGGACACCGCCTCGTCCTTCGCGCTGAAGGTCTGGACCAACAACGTGTGGGTGGCTGCGCAGTCGCTGATCCTCGGCGCGTTCCTCGGCGTCGGCACGATCTACGTGCTGCTGGTCAATGCCCTGAACCTGGGTGTCGACGGCGGACTCATGATCGGTAACGGCAGGGCGGCCGAGTTCTTCACGCTGATACTCCCGCACGGGATGCTGGAGCTGTCGGCGGTATTCCTGGCAGCCGCCGCCGGGCTCCGGATGGGCTGGGCGATCATCGATCCCGGTCCGCGCCGCCGGATCCAGGCGCTGGCCGAGGAAGGCCGGGCGACGATCACCATCGTGCTCGGCCTGATCGTTGTCCTCGCGGCGTCCGGGGCCATCGAGGCGTTCGTCACGCCGTCCTCGCTGCCCTCATGGGCGCGAATCGGCATCGGGGCGGTGGCCGAAGCCGGCTTCCTGGCCTATGTCGTCCTGGCCGGACGGCGCGCCTCGCGGCTCGGGCTGTCGGCCGATATCGCCGAGGCTCCCGAGCTCGCTCCCGTGGCGGGCTAACACCGTGGCGGGCTAGCCATCCAGCAGCGGGGTCGCTGCCCCTGGCGGGTTAGAAAACCCCTATCACATGGCCCCTGACGAATAGGTTCGCGCTCATGACCGACGGCGACTGGAGGGATGGCGGGTTCAGGCAGCGTCGGCCCTCCGTGGAGACTCTCGCCTGGGTTGCGGCGTCGATGGGTCGGGGCAGTCGCATCGTTGGCTATCGCCGATTGACCGGTGGCGTCTGCTCCGCCGTGAATCGGCTGACTGTCGAGCGAGGTGGAATGCGAACGTTCGTCGTACTGCGGCAGTACCCGGGCGGGCTTGGCCTGCAGGGGAGCTTGGAGAAGGAGATCGCCAACCTTGGTGTGGTGGCGGGAAGCGGGCTCCCGGTTCCGAGCATCCTGGCTACTGATGTTGCTGGTGCTTCGACGGGGGGCGCGCCATCGTTGCTGATGACACGGTTGCAGGGGCATGTTCACCTCAATCCGGCGGAACCTCGGTCGTGGATGACGAGGATCGCGGAGATTGCTGTATTGCTGCATTCCCTCGATCTCCCCGCGAAGATGTTCAGACCTTGGACGGATTCTTGGATCGCTCCTCTAGACGGGTTTCAGGTGCCGGTCGGCGCACAGAAGCCGGCTGTGTGGAAGGCGGCGTTTGGTGTCATGGCGGCGCCGCCGCCACAGGGCACTGCCGTCTTTCTGCACGGCGATCTCCTGCCTGTCAACATGCTGTGGTCGCGCGGGAGGATTACTGGGCTGACCGACTGGAACGGCATCCATCGGGGGGCGCGCGCGATTGACGTCGGGCACTGCCGGCGATACCTGGCGGCGCTCTACTCGCCCGAGTGGTCGGAGCAGCTTTGGTCGCTCTATGAGTCGATCGCCGGGGTGACTCTCGATCCGTGGTGGGACCTGTATGCCCTGCTGCACTATGACGATAGCGGGCCGAAGTGGATCTGTGGTCAGGTCGCTGGGCGCCGTCCCGTCGATGTGCCCGGCATGACTTCCCGGGTCGAGGTCGCTATCGAGACAGCGCTACGGCGCCTCGGATAACTGCGGGTTCCCTGCTGGTCGCCCTTCCGGTTCTGGCACGCCGTACAGACCCCTGCACGAAGGCCGGTCGCACTCGCATCAATCACCGGCTAATAACGAGACACCACACTGGCACCGTATGGGCTGACACCGTGGCTGGCTAACACTGCGGTCGGCTGACGGCGACTCAGAGCCGGCCCGCCGCCTTGAGCTCGAGGTAGGCATCCGCGAGCGCGGGCGGCAGCCGGTCTGGCGGCGCCTCAATGACGTCGACGCCGTGCCGCGTCAGAAGCGCCGCGACCCGCGCCCGCTCGGCGCGGGCTCGCTCGGCCGCCGCCGCCTGGTACACGCCTGCCGGGTCGGCCCGCGCGGACGCGAGCTCTGCCAGCCGCGGATCCGCGGTGGCGGCGACGAGGACACGGTACCGGCTGGCGAGCAGCCCGATCCGGGGCAGCAGGCCGAGTTCGAGCGCCGTCGAGTTGAGGTCGGTGAGCAGCACCACGAGGCAGCGCTGGCGGGCAGTCGCGAGCAGGGTGGCGGCGATGAGGTCGCCGTCGCATTCCGCGAGCTCCGGGTCGAGCAGCGCCATCGCATCGGTCATCATCGGCAGGACATCGCTCCGGCTGGCGCCGACCACTCGGGCGCGGACCTGCCGGTCGATCGCGAGCAGGTCGACCCTGTCGCCCGCGCGGGATGCCAGGGCGGCCAGCAGCAGGGCCGCGTCCATGGCTGCGTCCAGCCGCGGCACGCCCGCCACGCGGCCCGCCGACGTTCGACCGGTGTCGAGGACGATTACGATGCGCCGGTCGCGCTCCGGCCGCCAGGTGCGCACCACGACATCGGAGCGCCTGGCGGAGGACCGCCAGTCGATGGAGCGGACATCATCGCCGATCACGTATTCGCGCAGCGAGTCGAACTCGCTGCCCTGGCCGCGGGTCAGGCTGCGGTGCTGGCCGTCCAGTTGCCGCAGTCTCGCTAGCTTCTCCGGCAGGTGCTTGCGGCTCAGGAACGACGGCAGCACGCGCACCGTCCACGGCATCTCCCGGCTGCCCTGCCGCGCCGCCAGCCCGAGCGGCCCGACCGAGCGCACCGTGACCTTCCCGGCGGCCTTGTCGCCGCGCCGTGCGGGCTCCAGAGTGGTCGTGACGACGGCGCGGCCGCCGGGCGGGATCGAGATCAGAGTCCGGCCGCTCGCGCGCATGCTCGGCTGCCAGGCGTCGCGAATCAGGCCGCGGACCCGGCGCCTGCCAGGATTCGCGATGGTGATCGTGGCTTCGCCGTGCTGACCCAGCATGATCCGCGTGTCACCGGACCTGGACATGCGCAGCCGCCGCGGACTGCCGGCGAGCACGACGTCGGCGACGATGGCCGCGGCGATGAGGCTGTCGACGGCGATCAGGCCCGGCACGGTGCGCAGGAACACGGCCGCCAGCGTCGCGATCGTCGCGATCAGCGCCGCGCGTCCGGTGATTGCCATCGGCCGCTTACCGGGGTACCGGGACTGACGCCAGGACGCTCTCCAGCAGGCCGTCTGCTGTCACGCCTTCGAGCTCAGCCTCGGGTCGCAGCTGGATCCGGTGCCGGAACGTGGGGCGTGCCAGTGTCTTGACGTCGTCGGGCGTCACGTAGTCGCGGCCAGACAGCCAGGCCCAGGCCCGGCTCGCCGCGAGCAACGCGGTGCCGCCACGCGGCGAGACGCCGAGCTGCAGCGATGCTGACTGTCGGGTGCCGCGGCAGATATCGACGATGTAGCCGGTCACCTCGGCGGATACCTGGACGCGGCCCACCGCGGCCCGCGCGGCTGCCAGATCGGCCCCCGATGCGACTTGCTTGATGCCCGCGGCCGCAAGGTCTCGCGGATCAAACCCAGCGGCATGGCGCGCCAGGATGCCGATCTCGGCGTCCCGGTCCGGGACGTTGACGGCCAGCTTGAGCAGGAACCGGTCCAGCTGGGCCTCGGGCAGCGGATAGGTGCCCTCGTACTCGACCGGATTCTGCGTGGCAGCGACGAGGAACGGCCGGGGGAGCGGCCGCGGTATTCCCTCGACCGAGACCTGGCGCTCCTCCATGGCCTCGAGCAGCGCGGCCTGGGTCTTCGGTGGAGTCCGGTTGATCTCGTCCGCGAGCAGCAGGTTGGTGAAGACCGGCCCTTCGCGGTACTCGAACTGCGCAGTCCGGGCGTCGTAGATGAGCGACCCGGTGATGTCGCCTGGCATGAGATCCGGCGTGAACTGCACACGCTTGCAGTCGATGGCAAGTGCCGCGCCGAGTGCGCGCACCAGCAGTGTCTTGGCTACGCCAGGTACGCCTTCGAGCAGCACGTGGCCTTGGCATAGCAACGCAACGATGAGCCCGCTGAGCACCTGGTCCTGGCCGACAACTGCCTTCCCGACCTCGTCGCGAACCGCTATCAGTGCCGCGCGCTCGGCCGAGCCGCCGCCGTCCGCGGTCGCTGGCCAGGCCTCACCGGTGTCTGCGCTGCTCACGTCGTTCCTACCTCTCGCTCCAGTTCGTCAAGCTCACGTGCCAGGGCTACCAGCGCCTGATCGTTTCGCGGCGTCGGCCCGTACAGCAGCCCGCCGATCACGGCCTGGTCGGATCCAGTGCGCCGCGCGAGGGCGTCGGTCACCGCGTCCGAACTAGCGCCACGCGGCAGTCCGGCTGCCCGTGTGACGCGGCTCAGCGCAGCCTTTCGAAGCACCGCTGCGGCTTTGCCGCGCGCGTGCCTGGACTGGTACAGCCGCCCGTGTCCTTCGGTGGTCTCCGAGGCACGCACGACAACTGGTAGCGGCTCCGCGACGAGTGGGCCGAGGCGGCGGGCGCGCCAGGCGGCAGCGAGCAGTACCGCGAACCCCAGCTGGACCGCGACCAGATATACCGACAGCGGCAGCAGGCTGAAGAAGGTCTTACGCCCGGTGGCCGTGCTCGCCGCGACGGGGACCGCCGGAGGCACAAGCCAGACGATGCGGCGGCTCGGCATCAGGTTGACCGCAAGCGCGGCGTTACCCTGGTGCGCAAGCTCGGCGTTGGTCAACGGCGCGGCAGTCCCGAGCACGGTGACCACGCGGCCGCGTAGCTGGAGCTGCACCAGGGTCGGCCCGGACGTGGATGTGTAGCACTGCTGCCCCGTGCCGGTGGCCAGCACGAGCAGGTTCTTGCCGCCCATGTCGGCGGGACCAGCTAGGTCTGCAGCCCGAAGGCCGCACTCCGGTGCGGTGACCACGACAGGCTCGACGGATCCGAACAGCGTGACCGGGGCGGCGATCCTGGCCAGCGAGGCGGCCGTCGGCTCGACGAGCACGATGCTGGCGGGGACGCCGGCCAGCGCTGTGAGTGCGGAGCCGGACAGGTACTCCGGGCTGGTGATGACCAGCGTGGACCCAGCGGTCGCCGACTGGAGAGCCGTCCGAACGGTTGTCACCGTGATGACCTGATGCCCGAGACCGGTCAGGATGTCGGCGAGCGCGTGCGTGCCATCTCCTGCGACAGAACCAGGATTCAGGTGCTGATTGGCGGGCTGCCGGTGCAGGAGGGCTGTCCCGGCTCCCCCTATCGCCACGATCAGGCCGACGATGAGCCATGACCGCCAGCGCCGCCACAGGCGCGTCGTCTGCGTCCAGGCGGTCCAGCCTTCGCCGGCATCAGAGCCGCGTAGCTCATGACGCTCGGCCACCTGAGCTGGCGCGCTCATGGCACTTGGCCCGACGCTTGGTCGGCGCCGCTGAGCACTGTCCCGGCTGACGGCAGGGCCGGCAGGACGGCCACGGACCTGGCGAGGGCCGGGTGGATTGCGTGCGCTGCCCTGAGCCGGATGTCGAGAGCGCGGATGCGGTCATATCCACCGTCCGTGCCGGCCTTCCCGCCGTAGCGGACATCGTCAAAGAGCCGGGCGGCCGAAGCCAGGCTGGTGGCCTCGGCCGGAAACGCCGCGCCAGCCTCGGTCGCAAGCTCCATCGCCGTGCGAGCCGGAACGGGCAGCAGGATCTCGCGCGCCTCCAGGTCTACGGCGATCGCGCGCAGTCGCTCGATGATCGCAGCCTGCATACTCGCCGGCGCTTGCCAGGCGCTCGGCTGTGGCGCGATGCTCCGCGGCGCTGCGTGGCTTGGCGCCGAGCACTGGCCGATCGCGGAGCTGCCTGTTGACCCTGGTCGGCCCGAGCCAGAACACGACCGCGGCAACGACTGCCAGCAACGCGACCGCCAGCAGGACAAATCCCCATGCGCTGGGGCTTCCGGCGCTCTGCCCGCTGACGAGAGAAGAGAACCACTTCTCGATGTCGTGCCACCACCGGGCTAGCAGCGACGGGTGGTACATCGATCGAGCCAGCTCACGGCGAGCTAGCTGCTGGCCGCGGAGTCGCGAAATAGCAGGACCACTGCCGCCGGTCATGCCCGGCTACCACGCCGCCGGGCCAGGCCGCGACTGCGCTGCGGCGTCCGGGCCGGGTGACCGCCAGATCGACTCAGCATCACGCGCCTGTAGCGGCCCGGATTCGCCGCTGCGCAGGACGAGATCGAGGCCTTCCCGTCGCATGCGCGTGTCGCAGTACAGCAGCACGGTGACGCCGGCCAGGAACGGCCTGGCAATCGTCCCGCCGAGGATCCCGCCGAGGCCGGCGAGGGTGACCGACAACAGGGAGACGTGGAAGCGGCCGAGACCGCCTACCGCAGCCAGCTCGGCACCAGCGAAGGGGAGCGCGATGATCTCCGAGACGACGAAGTAGATCAGGGCGGTGAGCAGCAAGATCCCGAGTATGCGCCAGAAGCTGGTCCGCACGAGCTGCCAGGATCGCCTTAGCGCCGTGCCCGGCCCGGTCCGTTCCAGAACCACCACGACGGCGGCCATGCTCAGCAAAGTCCAGCCTGCCACCTCGGCCAGAACCGTAGCGAGGCCGACGACAAGCAAGAGCAAGATCACGACCGGCTGTCCGGTCCCGACCGCGACCGCGAGGACGAGCGCGAACGGGACCCACAATGCGCAGTAGATAAGCAGCAGCAATCCTGTCGTGCCAAGCAGGGCCGGCAGCCGGGGCCTGGCAAGCTGCCACACCTCGGGCAGGCTGGTCGTCATGCCGAGGACACTCCGGCTGACTACAACTGTGACCAAGCCCAAGAGCAGCACGTTTGCGGCGAAGCCGATGATGAGATTCAGGCTGTCGAGCCAGCCGCCAGCCGCCGCGCTCGGCACCCGGCCGGTCCCGCGCAGGTGATTCAGGCCGAGCGTGATCAGCGCGATCGCGAGACTTGCCGCGACCGAGAGCAACGCCGCTGACCCGAGCGTGGCTGCGGAGCTCCGGCGCATCGACGTGATCGCACCGTTGAAGATCTCGCCGAGGCTCAGCGGGCGGAGCGGGATATCGCCGGGCAGCCGGGCGGCGGCTGGCAAGCCGGGCAGGCGCGTAGGCCGGCGGCGCGGGGTACGACGGAGGCGGCCCGCCCGTCGGCGGAGTGGCCGGAGCCTGACTACCAGGCGGCTGGCCGGGCCAGCCGCCGTAGGCGGCCTGGCTGTCCCCCCCGGTGCCCTCGGTCATCCCCGCTCCTCGATCGTGGCGCGCCCATAATTGCACGCCTACCGTGCGTTGCCGGTCCAGCGCCGGACTGAGCTGGCGATCATCGGCCTGCTGCTCACCATGCGCTCTGACCACCCTGGCCGGTAGCTGGCGGCTGCCACACCGCCGCGAACTCATCACCGGTCAGCGTCTGCTCCTGGGCCACGTTGCGAAGCGTCAGATCAAGCCCCTCGCGCCGCATCCTGAGGTCCACGTAGAGCAGCACGTTGACGCCGGCGCTGATCGGCCTCGTCACCGTTGTGGCCAGGATCGATCCGATCGCGCCGACAATGAGCGCCGCCACCGACGTCGTCGCCGCGACGCCGAACAGCCCTGCCGACCCGCCGCCGATCACGACCTCGAGCACGGTGAACGGAATCGCCAGAACATCCGCGGCGATGCCGACGATGATCGCCGTCAGCAGGAGGATGCCAAACAGCCGCCAGAAGCTGCCATTCGTCAGGTACCACGACCTCTTGATTGCCTGGACAGGCGAGATTCGCTCGAGCACCACGGCCGGCAGGGTCAGGCTCAGGCGGATGACGAGCAGGATTTCGAACACGACGCAGGCGATGCCGCCGAGCACCCCGAGGATCACGGCGACCGGTGTCAGGTGCAGCAATGCCAGTACGACGACCGCCAGCACGACCGGGACGACCACGGCGACGCCCAGCAGGAACAGCAGCACCGTGGCGCCCGCGACGGCGCCGATACGCCCGGCGCGCCAAGCTTCGCCCAGGCTGGTCTTGCGCCCGAGCACCCCCCGGCCGATGACGGCGCTGAGCATTCCGGTCAGCGCGGCGTTGAGCACGACGCTCAGCACCACCGTGACGAGCGCCAGCGGCACCAGGACGGCGAAGAGGGAACCGAAGAGATGGTCAAGCTGCTGCGGGGTCAGCGTCTGCGAGTTCTTCAGCGCGGTCTGGTCCGTAGCCAGTCGCGTCCGGACCAGGCCCCCGACGAGTGTGGAGATGACGCCGTAGAAGGTCATCACGATCGCGGCCAGCCCGAAGGTAGCTGCCGGGTTGCGGCGGGCGAGTGTCACAGAGCCGTTCAGGATGTCCCCGAGGGACAGGGGCCGCAGCGGGATACCGCCGGGCGCCGGCGCGACATTCCAGCCGGCAGCACCGGGCTGCCGGTAACCCGGCTGGCCGTAACTCTGCCGGGCTGGCCGTAGCCGGGCTGGCCGTAGCCGGGCTGGGGATACCGCGGCATTCCTGCCTGTCCTGGCCGGCCGGAAGCAGGCTGTCCTGGCTGGCCGAACGGGGGATAGCCCGGCTGGCCGTACGGACCGGGCGGGACCTGATTGTCCCAGCCTGGCGGCATCTGGTCGGTCACGTGAGCTCCTTAACGGCCCCGGTGCCACGCGGCCTCGCCTGGGGATCCGGCCAATAGTCGCATGCGGGCTACGAGGCTGCCAGGCTATCCGCAGCTAATCGGGTCTAATACGCATGAAATCCTCGCACGCTCGCGCGCGAAACGCAGACTGGACTTGGCTGCCTGACGCACGAGCCGGCACACTCAGGAGATGGGGATCAAGGACGCGGCGCGCCCGGACATGGTGGCCACGCGGACATGGTGGCCCCGGACATGGTGGCACTGCGGTGGCTCGAGCCGCCGGAAGGACCGGCCATCGAGCTGCTCGACCAGACCAGGCTCCCCGCTGTCGAAGCGGTCCTGGTCTGTACCAGCGTCGCTCAGCTCGTCGACGCCATCGGCCGCCTCGTCGTCCGGGGCGCGCCGTTGCTGGGCGTGGCCGGCGCATTCGGCGTCGCACTGGCGGCAGCCCGCGGTGACGACGTCGAGGCGGCCGCCGAGGCCATCAGCGCGGCCCGGCCGACGGCGGTCAACCTGAGCTGGGGCGCACGGCGGGCCCTGGCCGCCTTTCGGGCTGCGGACGGCCGGCGCAGCGGCGGCGGCGGGGATCGAGCCCGTTCCCGGCCATAGTCCGGGAGCGCAAGCAGCCCTGGCGCGTTGCAAGGTCCGATCGCCGTGGACGACGCCGCTGCCAGCGCCGCGATGGCTCGGCACGGACTCGGGCTTGTGCCGGCTGGTGCCAGGATCCTCACGCACTGCAACACCGGCTGCCTGGTCTCGGCGGGCGCGGGCACGGCGTTCGCCGTCATCCTGGCCGCGCACCAGGCGGGCCTGCTGGCCCGGCTGTGGATCGACGAGACCAGGCCGCTTCTGCAGGGCGCGCGCCTGACCGCGTGGGAGTCCCGGCGTGCTGGCATCCCGCACTCGCTGCTTACCGATAATGCCGCCGCGTCGCTCATGGCGGCGGGCGAAGTGGACCTGGTGCTGACGGGCGCCGACCGGATCGCCGCTGACGGGAGCGTGGCCAACAAGGTCGGCACTTACGGCCTCGCGGTGCTGGCCAGGCACCATCAGGTGCCGTTCGTGGTAGTCGCGCCAGTCTCCACGGTGGACTTTGACACGCCCGACGGAGCCTCGATCATCGTGGAGCACAGGTCCGCCGACGAGGTCGCCTCCCTGGCTGGCCAGGCGGTCGCGCCGGCCGGTACGGATGCGTATAACCCGGCCTTTGACGTGACACCGCCGGCCCTCGTCACGGCCCTCGTCACCGAAGAAGGGGTGATTCAGCCCGTCACTGCAGGTAATCTGCGAGTCCTGGGCATGGCTCGCGGCGCCTTGGCGGCTCCCCAAGCCACCTTCTACGTGGAACGATGAGGAATATGAAGGGTCGCGTGCTGGTCGTCGATGACGACGCCGCTCTCGCCGAGATGCTCGGCATCGTGTTGCGTGGCGAGGGTTTCGAGCCGACATTCGTCGCCGACGGTGACCGGGCGATGGACGCCTTCCGGGACACTAAGCCGGATCTGGTGCTGCTCGACCTCATGCTGCCAGGCATGGACGGCATTGACGTGTGCCGTCAGATCCGGGCGGAGTCCGGCGTGCCGATCGTCATGCTGACGGCCAAGAGCGACACCGTGGACGTGGTGCTCGGCCTGGAGTCGGGGGCCGACGACTACATCGTCAAGCCGTTCCAGTCGAAGGTGCTGATCGCCAGGGTGCGGGCGCGGCTTCGCCGGACCGATGACCCGGCGCCCGAGACGCTCACCATCGGCGACGTGACCATCGACGTGGCGGGGCATTCGGTGCAGCGCGCGGGCGAGCCCCTGAACCTGACCCCGCTCGAGTTCGACCTGCTGGTGGCCCTGGCCCGCAAGCCACGCCAGGTCTTCACCAGGGAAGTCCTGCTGGAGCAGGTCTGGGGCTACCGGCACGCGGCCGACACCCGGCTGGTCAACGTGCACGTCCAGCGGCTGCGCGCCAAGATCGAGCGGGATCCGGAGCGACCGGAAATCGTCGTGACCGTCCGGGGCGTTGGCTATAAGGCGGGTCCAGGCTGATCGAGGGCTCGCGCCCGCCCGGCCGAACCGTGCCTGAGGTGGCGCCCGGCCGATCATCTCGCGGGGAAGGGCTATGAGGGGAGCAGCCAGCGGTACAGCCAGCTATCGCAGCTGGCTGAGCCGGCGTGGGCTACTAGTGCTGCCCACCGGGCGGACGAGGCTACGGCGGATCAGTGATCGCTGGCGCCGATCCCTTCAGCTGCGCGTGATCACCGCGACGCTGGTGCTGTCCGCGGTCGTCGTCAGCGTTCTTGGCTACGTACTGATGCAGCACCTGGTCACTGAGCTCTACAACGACAAGCTGCCAGTCGTCCGTCAACATCGTCGATGCCGGCCTGGCCACGGCCGCGAACTCAACCCAGTTCAACGCACAGCCTGGCCCGCAGTCGGGGCAGGACATGTATCTCCTCGCGCATCAGCTGGCCTCCACCGGGGCGACCCAGTACGCCGTGGAAGTGACGCTGCCGCCGCAGTACCAGGGTCCGCCCGTCTACAGCGCGGGCGCGGTCGACGGCTTCTACGGCCCGCAGCCGCGGCTGCCGCAGATCCTCGTGACCAGGGTGCGGCAGGAGCGGGCCGACCACCGGTCCCCGCAGCGGTACTGGACCAGCGTGGCGATGGCGTCGAGCAGGAAGCCAGTGCCTGGTCTGCTGATCGGCGCCCCGTTCGGCTACGCCTACGAGGTCTATTACTTCTTCCCGCTCGCGGCCGAGCAGCAGAGCATCGCCAGCATGCAGCGGACCCTGCTGCTCGTTGGCATCGCCGTCGTGTTCTTGCTGGCTGCCATCGCCTGGCTGGTGACGCGGTGGGTGGTGGTCCCGGTCCGGCTCGCGGCCCGCGGTGCGTGGCGGCTGTCTACCGGTCAGCTGAGCGAGCGGATGGAAGTCCGCGGCACCGACGAGCTCGCTGCGCTGGCGACCGCGTTCAATGAAATGGCCGCCAGCCTCCAGGAGAAGCTCGAAGAGCTCGAGGACTTGTCGCAGGTACAGCGGCAGTTCGTTTCCGACGTCTCGCATGAGCTCCGGACACCGCTGACGACAATCCGGATCGCGTCGGACGTCCTGCTCGCGGCCAAGGACGAGATGGATCCTGCCGCCGGCCGTTCCGCCGAGCTCCTCCAGAGCCAGCTCGAGCGATTCGAGTCGCTGCTCACCGACCTGCTGGAGATCAGCCGGTATGACGCCAACGCGGCCACACTCGACGCCGAGCCGGTCGACGTCTGCACGATCGTGCTTCAGTCGGCCGACGTGGCACAGCAACTAGCCGAGCGCCGCGGCACCAAGATCGACTTCCGGCTGCCGGCCGAGCCCTGCATCGCGGAGGTGGACCGGCGCCGCGTCGAGCGGATCCTGCGCAACCTGCTGCTGAACGCCGTCGAGCACGGTGAGACCAAGGACACCGTCGTGACCGCGGCGATGGACTCCGCAGCAGTGGCCATCTCGGTGCGCGACTTCGGCGTGGGCCTTGCACCGGGCGAGGAGCAGCTCGTCTTCGACCGGTTCTGGCGGGCCGACCCGGCGCGGGCCCGCACCTCGGGCGGGACCGGCCTCGGGCTGGCGATCGCGCTTGAGGACGCCAGGCTCCACGGCGGGTGGCTAGAGGCCTGGGGCGAGCAGGGGAAGGGCTCTGTGTTCCGCCTGACGCTGCCGCGCGCGGTTGGCGGCGTGCTGCAAGGCTCGCCGCTGCCGCTCAGCCCGCACCCGGCTGGCATCGAGGAGCTCGGACTGCCCGATCTCGCCGAGCTTGCGGCGGAGCCGAGCGTCACCCCGAAGGCTGCGCTTTCGGGCCTGGCAGCCGCTGCCGCCGCCGGGCCGACCGTCGCGACCGTCCCCGTCGGGCCAGTCCCACCCGTCGGGTCAGTCCCATCCATCGAGCCAGTCGCACCCGTCGCGACTGTCGCGCCCGCCGGGCCGGTCGCACCTGCTGCGCCCGTCGCGACCACAGCCACTGGGGCGCCCGCCGAACCGGTGGACGCCGTCGGGGAGGCAGCGCCGCCGCCCGGCAGTGAGGTAGTGGCTCGTGGCTAGGAAGCGCCGGCTCTGGCCGGGGCCCGTGGAGCTAGCCGCAGTGGTCGTCGCGATCGGTGTCGCTGGCTGCGCGACCGCGCCCTCAGGCGGACCGCCGCGCCGGGCGACTGGCAACGGCAGCCAGGTCCAGACGTATGCGCAGCCGCTGCCTCCGCCCGGACCGACCGACGCGAAGCAGTGGGGCCCGACCGCAGTTGTGCTCGGCTTCCTGCACGCCAGTGCGAGCTATACGTTCGATCCCAGCGCGGCCGAGCAGTACCTCGTTCCCGCCCTGCGCAAGAGCTGGCAACCCGGCCTCGGTCCGGTCGCCGTCGTCGGTGCGCCAACCGGTCTGACCGCCGTTCCGTACCGGCCGCAGATCCCGCCGCCGCCAGCGGCCAGCAGCTCGAGACCGTCAGGTTCACCGGGCAGCGGCTTGCCACGCTCAGCCAGTCGGGCCAGTACCAGTACAGCCCCGGCCAGGACGTCAAGTACAGGTTCATCCTCGCCAGGATCGACGGAGTCTGGCTGATCAAGGGCCTGCCGCAGGGCCAGCCGGGCTTGCTGCTGACGCAGTCCGACTTCGAGGAGGTGTACCAGGCCAGGAACTTGTTCTTCTACGCGCCGCAGGAATCGGCGCAGCCGGCGGGCGTCCTCGTCCCTGACCCGGTTTATGCGCAGCTCCAGAGCTCGAACAGCGCGCTGAACACCAGCCTGGCAACGGGCCTCGTCAACGGCTTGCTCAAAGGCCAGGGCGACTGGCTGTCAACGCCAGCCACCTGGTCGGCCTTCCCGCCCGGCACTCACCTGCTCAAGCAGGTGACGATCACCGGTCGGATCGCGATTGTCGACCTGGGCGGCGGCGCCGCGCATGCGACCGGCCTCCAGATTCAGGAGATGGAGTCGCAGTTGCTGGCGACGCTGCGTGACGGGAGCTACTCGCAGCCCCTGGCGAGCCACTTGCGGCTGTACATCAACAACAAGCGCCAGTACGCCGATCTCACGAGCAGTGCCAACCTGATCACGCCAGTGCTACCGGGACCGGTCTTCGTCGTCACGGGTCTGAGCGCCGTCGGTGAGCTTGCAGCTAGCCCCAAGCCTCGCGCAGTCCCTGAATCCGCCGTGCAACCCGAGCAGGTGGGCCACCAGCAGGTCACAGCGGTGGCAGCGCTGCCGGCGCGCAGTCATGTCCAGCGCGTCGCCGTCGCGATCCGGTACGGCACCGGCTGCGCGGTCTTGATCGGGACTGCCGGCGAGGGGACGTACAAGACCTACGTGCTAGCCGCGGCCGGCGGGTCATGTACGTCGCTGAGCTGGGACAACAACGGCAACGTGTGGGCTGCGGCCGGCCAGAAGGTCTGGGTGCTGCGGCAGGCGAACCGCCGTCCGGTCGCAGTCGACATAACTGCGCTTGTCGCGGCCGGGCCGTCGGGGGCCAAGATCCTGGCATTGCGGATGGCGCCGGACAGCGTGCGTGCCGCGGTGCTGGTGCACACGAAGTCCGGGAACAGGCTGCTGCTCGCCGCCGTCCGTTTTTCGGGCGGCGCGGTGTCCTTCGGCCTGCCAGTGACGGTCGGTACCGGAGCTGACGACCCGGTCGCGGTCAGCTGGTCAGACCCCTATCACCTGGTCGTGCTGGCCGGCGGAGCAGTCTTTGAGCTACCCCTCACTGGCGGTCCCGGGCAGCAGCCAGGCGGGTCGCCGCAGTCCCTCGGGACCGCGCCGTCTGGTGCCGTGACGCTGACGACAGATGGCTCTGAGCTGGTCATCGGGACGAGTGACGGCCAGATATTCGCCTCGTCGACGGCGTCGCCCGGGTGGTTCCCTGTCACAACTGGCGCAAATCCCGTCTATCCGGGCTGACGCTGGTCGGCCGCTTTACTGGCTGCGAGTTCTGCGTCCAGGACCAGACGTCCGCTCGGTGCGGGCCTAACGCGCGCATCCAGAGGGCCATCCCCTCCTGACATTCGGGTCCGGTGCGGATAACGTCGTGTCATGGCACCCGTCCGGGTCCGTGGTTGCACCAGGTCAGCCGCCCTGTCAGCAGGGCTAACGGCCTGGCTAGCCGATGCCAGCCGCAGGCTAAGCGGCCCACGTAAGGCGACTTGTCGTCGACCGATCACGGTGCGGCTTAGAAGTAAGTCCTGCCCCGCCGGGGGATCCGATGTCCCCTGGGTAGGGAGAAGGGTAGTAGTGGCACAAGCAGCTGCGACCCCCTCAGCAGGCGGATGTGGGGTAGAAGACCAGGTCGGCCGGGCGGGTGCCGCTTATGACCGGACAGAAGGGAGTTCCCTACGTGGACATCATCTTCAAAGCCCGGCACACCGAGGTGCTGGAAAGGTTCCGGACGCACGCGACCGCCAAGCTGGTCAGGATCGAGAAGCTCGACAGCAAGGCCATCAGGGTCGACGTTGAGGTCATGGAAGAGCACAACCCGCGGCTGGCCAGCCAGAAGGAGCGGGTCGAGCTCACCGTAGTCTCACGAGGGCCAATGATCCGGGCCGAAGCAGCCGCGGACGACAGGTTCACCGCGCTGGACATGGCCCTCGCGAAGCTGGAATCCCGCCTGCGCCGGGCATGCGACCGGCGTAAGGACCGGCACGGCGCGCATGCGGCAGTCCGGCTAGGTGACATGCCCGAGGCCGACCTGGCGTCCGACGCGGAATCGCCTGCGATCAGGCTGGGGGCGGGCGGCGGACTCCTGGCGGGCCACGGCGCGGCGGCGGCCATGGAGGCGATGTCTGAGGCCGCTGACGAGGCCGACTCGGCACCCCTGCCGGAGGCCGACCCCGAGGATGTTGTCCCCGTCGCGATGGAAGGCGACGGGCCGCTGGTAGTGCGCGAGAAGTTCCATACAGCTATCCCCATGAGCATCGAGCAGGCGCTGTTCGAGATGGAAATGGTCGGGCACGATTTCTTCCTCTTTACAGACGGCGCATCCGGCATGCCGAGCGTCGTGTACAGGCGGCGCGGTTACCAGTACGGCGTTATCAGGCTGGTTGAGGAGCTCGCATCACTATCGGCCGACAGCGAAGCGTCGGCCGACAGCGAAGCGTCAGCCGACACCCTGGCTGTCCATAGCCGGGCTGTCGCCAACGGCAAGGTGCACTCCCGGCGCCCGACCCCCGCACCGAGTCAGCAGTCATCGACCGGCCCGGCCAGCCGGGCGGCTGACATCGGCCGCAGATAGGCCTGTGCGACGGCAAGCGGACCGGTACGAGAGTCACCGCGCTGGCTCTCGTGCCGGCCCGCCGGCTTTGGCGCATGACCGTACCCGAGCTCACCGCCAGCCCTTGGAATCCCGCGGCACCGTCTCGGCACGCGCACACACCGGAACGCCCGCACGGCGGCGCGCGCACGCCGGCACGCGCACGTCGGCACGGCAGCACGCGCGCACGTCGGCACGGCAGCACGCGCGCATGCCGGCACGCCGGCTCACGTGCCAGCTTGCAACGGGGGCCGAGGTCGGCGAGAGTTCAGGCACGGGTATCGCGGGGTCATCGCTTGGTCATCGCGGGGGTCAGGGTCTGACGGGGCCGGGCGCGGAGCACAATAAGCCCGGTCGCTAGGGAAGGAAAGATCATGGGCCGCAGCGCCGGGATCAGCCCGGAGGCATCCGACAATCGGACGGGCCGCACCACGGTGAGCAGCCTGCCCGGCGCGGGCGAGAGCGATGGCGGCGACGGCCAGGTGGCGGCGGAGCCTATCCGTACACTCATCGTGGATGATCACGCTCTCTTCCGGCGCGGGCTGGAGATGGTCCTGGAGTCCGAGCCGGATATCGAGCTGGTCGGTGAGGCGAGCGATGGCGATGAGGCCGTCAGCAAGGCCGGCGAGTCGCTGCCCGACGTAGTCCTGATGGACATCCGGATGCCGCGCAGCAGCGGCATCCAGGCCTGCCGGGCGATGAAGGACATAGCGCCCAGCACCAAGATCGTGATCCTGACCATCAGCGACGAGGAAGAAGACCTCTTCGAGGCAATACGCGCCGGGGCGAGCGGCTATCTCCTCAAGGACATCCCGCTCGATGAAGTCGCCGACACGGTCCGTGCCGTATACGGCGGCCAGTCGCTCATCAACCCGTCGATGGCGGGCAAGCTGCTCACGGAGTTCGCGGCGCTTGCCCGGCGAGACGAGGACGAGCGACCCAGCAGGTCCCGGCGCCACGGCTGACCGACCGTGAGATCCAGGTACTTCGGCTGGTGGCCAGGGGGATGAACAACCGCGATATTGCCAAGGAGCTGTTCATCTCCGAGAACACCGTCAAGAACCACGTGCGCAACATCCTGGAGAAGCTCCAGATCCACTCCCGGATGGAGGCCGTGATGGTGGCAGTCCGGGAGAAGCTCATCGAGTTCGGCTGAGACGCGCCGCGCGCACCTGAGCGCCCGTGATCGGCTGAGACGTCTCGCGGCGGGTTCGCGCCGTAGCGGGGCTTGCGCCGTGGTCAGCTTGCGCCGTGGTCAGCTTGCGCCGCGGTCAGCTTGGCGCCGTGCTCGGCTAGCGCGGACCGAAGACGCGCCTCCAGCCGTGCCGGCTCGATCTGCTGAAGCTTGACGTTGTCGCAGCCCACCCATGATGCGGCCGCGGCGAGTGCCTGAGCCATTGGCTCAGCTGCGGCCGCCTTGTCCATGGTGAGCTTGCGTGCGATGAGAGTCCTGCCGCTGCGGGCCGGGTCGACGCGGCCCACCAGGCGTCCGCCGGCCAGCAGCGGCATGGTGAAGTAGCCGTGGACCCGCTTGGACGGGGGCACGTAGGCCTCGAGGCTGTGCTCGAAGCCGAACACGCGCAGCGTCCGCTTGCGGTCCCACACCAGCGAGTCGAACGGTGACAGCAACGTCGTCCGGTGCCTGCCTCGCCGGACCGCGTCGCTCGCGGCCGACCCTGCGCCGTCCGGGCTAGCTGATCGGAGCGCAGCCGGATCGGCCCAGGCTCGCACCATCGGCCCGTTGCTTCCGGCCGCGATCTGCACCGGGATCAGGCCCGCTGCCTCCGCCGCCGAGTCCGCTGTCGGCACAGGTCCGGTGGAGCTCTCCTGGCGCAACTCGAGGCCGCCGTACCTCACTCGCTGATAGTCCGACAGGTCCGCCCGCGTCACCACGCCGAGAGCCTGCGCGGCCACGCCCGCGAGCCGGGCCACGCATTCGGCGTCGCTCAGATTCACTGCGGCCAGGTCCGGCGGGATCACGCGCTCGGGCAGATCGTAGACGCGGCGCCAGCCGTCGCGCCGCACGCAGATCACGGCGCCCGTATCGAGCAGCCACTCAACCGCAATCTTGGTGTCGGACCAGTCCCACCAGGCACCGCCGTTCTTGGCGCCGCCGAGCTCGGTCGCGGTAAGCGCGCCTTCGGCCCGGATCCGTGCCAGCACCCGCTCGCATACGTCGGGATGACTCTGGTGCCACCGCATGCCGCGCCTGGCGAACGCGCGACGCCGGAAGGCGTAGTACGGCCACTCCTCAAGCGGCAGCACGCAAGCCGCGTGCGACCAGTACTCGAAGGCGGCAGGTCGGCGCGGATCCCAGTAGGCCTGCTCGACCTTCTCGCGCGGTATCGCGCCGAGTCGCGCATAGGCGACGAGCTCGTGGGAGCGGGCAAGGACGCTGATGGTGTCCAGCTGGACCGCGCCGAGTCGTCTGAGCATGGTCGGCACACCGCCCCGCCGGGCGTCGGCACCGACGAGCCCCTGCGCGGCAAGGGTGATGATGCGCGCTTCGTCCTGGCTCAGGACGACCTGAGGCGCAGGCACGGGGAGACCGGCCACGACAGGAGGCTACCGGCCGCCACCGACAAGCGGCATATGTCCGCCGGCCAGGTGGCCTGCCGTCTCGCGTGGGCGCTGCCGGACTCTTAGCAGCTCGATATGCAGCATTTGCGACGCTTGCTACGCGGCCCGGCGAGAACGTATGTGCACTTAGTGCTGCGTCAACGACCACAAACGAACATACGTTCGAGTTGAGCCGATCATAATTCCGGGCTCAGGCTCACCACAGAACAAGGGCCGGTTTAGTACCAGTCGTCAAAGATCCCCGTAGCGAGCGCCATGAGCGTGCCGATGGCGGCGACCCCGAGCGCCACCCAGAACAGCCACCAGGTCGGCCCGAAGACCAGGGCCAGGCCGCCGGCCAGGAAAGCAACCATGATGATCGATACGGCCGTCCAGGACACCGCCCGCCCGTGGAATGACGGGAACGAGACAGGCGTCCCCGGCACCTGAGAGACAAAGGGAGCAACATCCTGGCCGCTGGCGCCGTATCCAGCCGTCGCGCTTGCGCCAGCGCCGACGCCCATCGCGCCTGTCGCGCCTGACCCAGGGCCTGTGACGGACCCACCAGCAGTGGCCGGCCCCACCTGGTTCGCCATGCGCGCTGCTCCTCTCCTACCGCCTGTCGTTGTACCTATCATTGTGGTCAGGGCCATGTCACGGTGCACACTCGGCCCCATCTCTGAGTGCGCCACAATAGTCTGCAACCGCAGCGGACTCGGCTTCACTGGCTATCTCGCCTACGATTGTGGTGAAGCAGGAACGCTGGCTACCGCCATGCCGTTGAACTGCTACGGGAGCGGCCCCACGGTCCCGCTTGCGCTGACAGCCGCCCAACCGCAGCTAGGCAGCTTGCAGGCGGCTAGCGGGGAGTGGCAAGCCAGGTACCCACCCAGACGGATTTGCAGGGAGCGCGACGAGAAGTGCCAGCCATCATTGACAGTCTCCTTCGCGCTGGCGAGGGCAAGACGCTGCGCAGGCTCAAGTCCATCGTCAGCCAGGTCAACTCGATCGAGGAGGACTTCAGGACGCTCTCCGACGCCGAGCTGCGAGCGATGACCGCCGAGCTCAAGGAGCGGCACGCCGACGGCCAGACTCTCGACGAGCTGCTCCCCGAGGCGTTCGCGACCGTCCGCGAGGCTTCCACCCGCGTGCTCGGCCAGCGCCATTTCGACGTCCAGCTCATGGGCGGTGCAGCGCTGCACCTTGGCAACATCTCCGAAATGAAGACCGGTGAGGGCAAGACCCTGACCGCAGTGCTCCCCTCATACCTGAACGCGCTGACCGGCCGTGGCGTCCACGTCGTCACGGTGAACGATTACCTCGCGAAGTACCACGCCGAGTGGATGGGCCGGGTGCACCGGTTCCTGGGCCTGAACGTCGGCGTGATCCTGGCCAACATGGAGCCGGACGAGCGCCGCAGGCACTACGCCGCCGACGTCACCTACGGCACCAACAACGAGTTCGGCTTCGACTACCTGCGCGACAACATGGCCTGGGGTCTTGAGGAATGCGTCCAGCGGGGTCACTACTTCGCGATCGTCGACGAGGTGGACTCGATCCTCATCGACGAGGCCCGGACGCCGCTGATCATCAGCGGCCCGGTCGACCAGAACAGCATCTGGTACCAGGAGTTCGCCAAGATCGCGCCGCGGCTGCGCCGGGGCGAGGACGGCGAGGGCGACTACGAGGTCGACGAGAAGAAGCGGACCGTCGGCATCCTGGAGACGGGCGTCGAGAAGGTCGAGGACTGGCTCGGCATCGACAACCTGTACGAGAGCGTGAACACGCCGCTGATCAGCTTCCTGAACAACGCGATCAAGGCCAAGGAGCTCTATTCCAAGGACAAGGACTACGTCGTGATGAGCGGCGAGGTCCTGATCGTCGACGAGTTCACCGGCCGCATCCTCCAGGGCCGACGCTGGAGCGAAGGAATGCACCAGGCCGTCGAGGCCAAGGAAGGCGTGCAGATCAAGGACGAGAACCAGACGCTCGCCACGATCACGCTCCAGAACTACTTCCGGCTCTACGAAAAGCTGTCCGGCATGACCGGAACGGCCATAACCGAGGCCAACGAGTTCCATCAGACTTACGGCCTCGGCGTCGTGCCGATCCCCACCAACATGCCGATGATCAGGGTGGACCAGCCGGACCTGGTGTTCCAGACTGAGGAAGCTAAGTACGACGCGCTGGTTGAGGACATCGTCGAGCGGCATGCCGCTGGCCAGCCAGTGCTGGTCGGCACCACGAGCGTGGAGAAGTCCGAGCGCGTGTCCCGGCAGCTCAAGCGCCAGGGTGTGCCACACGAGGTGCTGAACGCCAAGTACCACGAGCAGGAAGCCGCCATCGTGGCCAAGGCCGGCCACAAGGGCGCGGTGACGGTCGCGACGAACATGGCCGGCCGCGGTACCGACATTCAGCTGGGCGGCAACCCGGAGTTCCTGGCTGACCTTCAGCTGCACCAGCGCGGCCTGTCGCCGGTGGAGACGCCAGAGGACTACGACGCCGCCTGGCCCGAGGCCGTGGAGAAGTGCCGCAAGGCGGTAGCCGAGGAGCACGAGGAAGTCGTGGCCGCGGGCGGCCTGTATGTGCTCGGCACGGAACGCCATGAGTCCCGCCGCATCGACAACCAGCTTCGCGGCCGGTCAGGCCGCCAGGGCGACCCCGGCGAGTCCCGGTTCTATCTGTCACTCGAAGACGAGCTGATGATCAGGTTCAACGGCGACAAGATCGCCCACCTGATGCAGCTGATGAAGACTCCGCCGGACATGCCGCTTGAGTCCAAGCCGGTGAGCCGGGCGATCAGGTCCGCGCAGTCCAACGTTGAGTCGCTCAACTTCGAGATCCGCAAGGACGTCCTGAAGTACGACGACGTCATGAACCGCCAGCGCAAGGTCGTCTACGACGAGCGGCGCCAGGTGCTGGAGGGCGCTGACCTGGAGCCGCAGATCAGCGGCATGATCGACGACGTCGTGGACGGCTACGTCAAGGGCGCGACCGGCGAGGGCTTCCCCGAGGAATGGGACCTCGGCAAGCTCTGGCGCGCGCTCAAGCAGCTGTACCCGGTCGGCATCTCCGTCGACGAGGTGGTCGAGGAGGCCGGCGGCGACAAGTCGCACCTGACCAGCGAGCTTCTCGGCGAAGCGGTGAACGCGGACGCCCACGCGGCATACAAGCGCCGCGAAGAGGAGCTCACGCCGGAGGTCATGCGCGACGTCGAACGCCGGGTCGTGCTCTCGGTCCTGGACCGCAAGTGGCGCGAGCACCTCTACGAGATGGACTACCTGCGCGAGGGCGTCAGCCTGCGCGGTTACGGCCAGCGCGACCCGCTGATCGAGTATCAGCGTGAGGGCTACGACATGTTCGCCACGATGATGGACGGGATCAAGGAAGACTCCGTGGGCAGCCTGTTCAACCTTCAGGTGCAGGTCCAGGAGAGCCCGATCATGGCTGAGGACGGTGTCAACGGCGCCGCGGGCCCGGTGATCAGCCTCACCCAGGCGGCGCCGCCGACACCCGCCCCGTCGCGCGAGGCGCCGCAGCCCGCACAGCCGCGGCAGCAGGCCAGGCCCGCCAGGCAGCCGGGCAGCCCAGGCTCAGCAGCCGGGCAGCCCAGGCTCAGCAGCCCGCCGGCGACGCCGACCCGAGTCTCCCCGCTGGGCTGGCTCGCGGCCTCGCCCGCCCGCAGCGGTCAGGGAACCTGAGCTACAGCGCGCCAGCCGAAGACGCATCAGGCCGGGCCGAGCACTCGACGGGCTCGGCTTCTGGTGCCGAGTTTGCCAACGTCGGCCGGAACGCGCCGTGCCCGTGCGGTTCGGGGCGCAAGTTCAAGCTGTGCCACGGCGATCCTCGCAACCGTTAGTAACAACCCAGCCAGGACGGGAACGGGGTCGTCCCCGCCAGCCGCCGCGCCACGTGCGCGGCGGCTTGCCTGGAACGGGCTCGTCGCAGTTCGCCGCCGCCTAGCGCTGCGCGGCGGCTTGCCCGGAACGGGCTCGTCGCAGTTCGCCGCCGCCTAGCCTGCGCGGCGGCCTACCAGCGCGGGACAGCCGTGGCGCGGGCGACGCTCGCGCTCACGCCGAGTCGATCGCCGTGCAGCACCATCGGCTGCCGCCCTGGCGGGCGTCGCGAGCCTCCGCTCGCTCTAGCCGCAGCGCCAGCACCCGGACACGTGGCCCAAATCCGACTACAGCCGTCATTTCGATGACATCCGCTGCGGGCGCTGAGGTCATGATGCGGCGAACTCTAGGCCGCTGATCAGTAGCCAGCATTGGGCCTAGCTGCTGGATCCGCTTGCGGGCCTGCTCGGTCGTCCACGGCGTTAGCTGCCGGGCCGGCCGGGAGCCAGCCAGCGTCTCGGCCAGGATCTGGGCGAATTGGCTCGGCCAGCCGCCTGCGGGCCCTGACGGCTCGTCCGGCCGCTGACGCGGCCCGTCGCCGTCGGGCGGCGCGCCGTCAGGGGGTGCGGATTCGGGCGCTGCGGACTCGGGCGGTGCGGACTCGGGCGCTGCGGTCTCAGCCGGGTCAGGGCCCTGCGGATGGCTGGCATCCTGCCTGGTTGTGGCGGCAATCTCATCATCAAAGGGCGGTGCCGAATCCGGCACCGCGCACTGCCAGACCGCGACGGCATCGGGCAGCGGCGCTTGCCGGCCTGGCTGCTGGACGCGGGTCGGCAGCATCGGAATCACGGTGGGCCTGGTCGGGGTCTCGGGACTGTGCCAGGGTAATTGCGGGGGCGGGATCTGCTGCATGTGATGAGTTGTACTCGCCGCCGGTGACATTTCTGGCGGCGGAATGCTGCAGCCTCCGCGCTGGTTCAAGCCTGTTAGCAACGAAGAAACCACCAGGAGACCATTGTGTCGACACTGCCACCGCTGGTTGAGCCGGCCGCCGACCTCACCGTCGACGAAGTTAGGCGCTATTCGCGCCACCTGATCATCCCGGAGGTCGGGATGACCGGGCAAAAACGGCTCAAGAACGCCAAGGTCCTGTGCGTAGGCGCGGGGGGCCTCGGCTCGCCAGCCCTGCTCTACCTGGCCGCGGCGGGTGTCGGCACGCTTGGCGTCATCGACTTTGATGTCGTTGACGAGTCCAACCTGCAGCGGCAGATCATTCACGGCCAGTCCGACATCGGCAGGCTGAAGGCGGAGTCGGCGCGCGACAGCGTTGCGGAGATCAACCCCTACGTGCACGTTCAGGTGCACACCGAGGCGCTGACCACGGACAACGTGATGGAGATCTTCTCCGGCTACGACCTCATCGTCGACGGTACGGACAATTTCGCCACCCGGTACATGGTCAACGACGCCTGCGTGCTGCTGGGCAAGCCCTACGTCTGGGGCTCCATCTTCCGGTTCGACGGGCAGGCCAGCGTGTTCTGGGCCGAGTACGGTCCCTGCTACCGCTGCCTGTACCCGGACCCGCCGCCGCCCGGCATGGTGCCCTCTTGCGCGGAGGGCGGCGTGCTCGGCGTGCTGTGCGGGTCGATCGGATCGATCCAGGTCACCGAGGCCATCAAGCTGCTCACTGGTATCGGCGAGAGCCTGGCCGGCCGCCTGATGATCTACGACGCCCTGGAGATGAGCTACCGCACCGTACGTGTCCGCAAGGACCCTGAGTGCGCCATCTGCGGCAAGAACCCGACGATCACGGGCCTCATCGACTACGAAGCGTTCTGTGGCGCCGTCTCCGACGAGGCGACGGCGGCGGCCTCGGGCTCGACGATCACGGCGACCGAGCTCAAGGAGATGCAGGACCGGGGGGACAACATCTTCCTGGTCGACGTCCGCGAGCCCAATGAGTACGAGATCGTCTCGATTCCCGGCTCGGTGCTCATCCCCAAGGACCAGTTCCTGACGGGGGCGGCGCTGGAGAAGTTGCCGCAGGACAAGCGGATCGTGCTGCACTGCAAGAGCGGCGTCCGCAGCTCGGAGTGCCTGGCCGTGGTCAAGAGCGCCGGCTTCTCCGATGCTGTACACGTGGGCGGTGGCGTGCTCGCCTGGGTCAACCAGATCGATCCGAGCCTGCCGACCTACTGACCGGTCGGCCGCGAGTCTGCGCGGCGGTCTGCACGGCACAAGCGCGTGCAGGCCGTAAAATCCCCGTGTGACTTGGCAGCCGGAGCCGGATGAGAGCTGGCCGGACGGCCTAGCCAGCGATGACGGCCCCGCTAGCGATGACAGTCCCATCGGCGACGACGGTCCCATCGGCGACGACGGTCCCATCGGCGACGACAGTCCCATCGCGATGACAGTCCCATCGGCGGCGACGGTCCCATCGGCGGCGACGGTCCCATCGGCGGCGACGGTCCCATCGGCGGCGACGGTCCCATCAGCGACGACGGCCCCCGCCTTGTGCCTGGTGGCGACGGCGAGGCTGCGCCAGGCAAGCGACGCGGGCGCGGCAGGCTCGTGGTGTCCGGCTTGCTGCTGGCGGCTGGCCTGGCCGGACTGGCTGTCTCGGCTGTCGGCATCGCGCACGAGCTACTGCCCCGCCAGTTCACTGCGGCACAGCGACAGCAGATCGCGACCTGGGAACTTGAGCGGCGATGGCGCGCGCTGCCCACCGGGGCGATCTTTCCGGCCTCGGTCAGCTACTCGGTTCCCGGCGCCGATCTGAACTCCGGCGGCGGCCTGACCCTGCACGCCCGGCTGCTCAGCGTCAGCTCCGATACCTCCTGTGCTGCCGCGGTATCCGGGGCGGCCGCGCTCATTCTCAGCCAGCACGGCTGTAAGGCCGCGATGCGCGCTACCTACGTCGACGCGTCCGGCAGCCTGGTCGCGACGCTCGCGGTGGCCGTCCTGCCCGATACTGCCGCTCAGCGCGCGGCCGTACAGGACCTGACCGGCTCGGGCCACATCTCGCCCAGTCTGGTCCGCACGCTGCGCGTGGCCCGGACGCCGGCTGGCGAGTTTAGGGACGCCGAGCGCCAGCTGACGCGTGCGATCGGCGCCGGGCCGTACGTGATCTTGTCGACGGCTGGGTTCGCCGATGGCCGTCGCCGCGTCCGGCTTGGAGCCGATCATTACCTGGATGAGGAGATGACCAGCCTGGTGTCGGGCCTGGTCGATTCGGCGGGGCGCGCGCTTGGCAAGCCGCTGCCGCCGATTACCTGCCCGGGAGCACCCGGATGCTGAGCCCCCGGCTGGGCCCCGGCCGGCCTCCGGATGGCCCCCAGGTCGGGGCCTTATTCGCGCCTGCGGAAGCTGGGCCTGCAGCACTGGCGCCGGACGGCGGCTGTCGCGGCCGCTGTGCTCGTAGGCCTCCCAGCCATGCTGCTTGGCGCCGGGCCGGCCAGGGCTGACATCGTGCAGGACTCCGAGGCCTGGGTGCTGACCGCGATGAGCCTGAAGTCGGCATGGGCGGTGTCGGAAGGCAAGGGCGTTGTCGTGGCCGTCATTGACAGCGGTGTCAATCCCGACGTCTCGGATCTGGTTGGCAGCGTCCGGACTGGCCCTGACCTCACCGGCATCAAGACCGCGCCGTCCAACCCTTACTGGGGAGTCCACGGTACCTGGATGGCTTCCCTGATAGCCGGACACGGACACAACGACGGGACCAGCGGCATCCTCGGCAGCGCGCCGGAGTCCACGATCCTGTCGATCAGGGTTATCGCCGACTCTGGCGATCCGAATGATCGCAAGTACGAGACGGAATCGGCCAGTCACGGCCAGCATCAGCTGGCCTCGGCCATCACCTACGCGGTCAGCCACGGGGCTGAGGTCATCAGCATGTCACTCGGCTACAACCTGCAGAGCCTTCCCGTCCGGGCGGCGCTTCAGGACGCCTACGACCACAACGTGGTGGTCGTGGCCTCGGCTGGCAACTCGGGCGACGCGGCTGGCGCGGCCGGCACCGGCCACGCGCCGTACTCGTTCCCGGCCGACTACCCCGGCGTGCTGGCCGTAGCGGCCGTGAACAGCAGCGGCCACGTCTCGAGCTTCTCAAGCGAGAACCTGTCGGTGCAGGTGGCAGCGCCGGGGGACAGGGTTCCGGCGCAGGGCCGCAACGGGCATTACTGGTATGTCAGCGGCACGAGTCCCGCCTGTGCGCTGACGGCTGGGGTGGCCGCGCTCATCAAGGCCAAGTACCCGTCACTGACCGACGCGCAGGTGATATCCGCTATCACGACCAGCACGACGCCGACCACACGGCCGGCCGGCGGCTGGGACGAGCAGATCGGATTCGGCGTCGTCGACGCCGCCGCGGCACTCACCGCTGCGGGGCACCTGGCCGCCGCCCCGCCGCAGGCGGCTGGCCAGGCCGAGGCGGCTCATTTCGGCGGCGGGACGTCGAAGATCCCCCCTGTTCCGGTGGCGCCGCGCGGGCCGGCCGGGCTCGCGCTGTACTGCCTGCTCGGGGCTGCCTGCCTCGCACTGGTCGCGCTGTCGACGAGCAGCCTGCTCTCGGTACGCGAGCTGCCCGCCGACGGATCTGACGAGCCGCCGGGCGACAGGCCCGCCGGTAAGGGCGCCACGCGCCTGCTGCCGCCGTCAGCTTCCGCTGCGCCGGCCCGCCATGCCGCGCCGCGCGGGCGTGGCCAAAGTCCGGCCGGCAGCCCGTGAGCGAGCGGCCACGTGCTGGCGGACTCGGCCACGAGACCACGCCGGGCCAGCCGGGCATCGACGACTACGCTGGCCGGGTCCTGGACGTCGTCGACTCGATACCGCCGGGGAGCGTGATGTCCTACGGCGACGTCGCGGAGTTCCTGGGAGCGGGCGGCCCGCGCCAGGTGGGCCGCATCATGGCGCTGTGGGGCGGCGGCGTCGCCTGGTGGCGCGTTGTGCACGCCGACGGCTCGCTGCTTGCCGGGCATGAGCGGGCGGCGCTGGCTGCGTACCAGACCGAGGGAACGCCACTGCGCTATCCGGCCGGAGGCGGCTCGCCGCGGATAGACATGACACAGGCTCGCCGACGCGGCTGACCCAGCGCGTGTCCCGGTAATGCCGCTCAATGTCGGCACCGTCTGCTGGAATGCGAAGCGAGATGGAGACTTCCTCGCTCGCTTACCGACTCGTCCGCCAGCTCAGCCAGGCGGCCGCCCCGCCGCGCCTCGATGACGCCCAGCGCCGGGTCGTCGAGCACGCCGGCGGGCCGCTGCTGGTCCTTGCCGGGCCTGGCACCGGCAAGACCACGACGATTGTGGAGGCCGTCGTCGAGCGGGTGGCGCGCCGCGGCATCGACCCGGGTCGCGTGCTCGTCCTGACCTTTAGCCGCAAGGCCGCGGCGGAGCTGCGCGAGCGAATCACCCTTCGGCTTGACCGGACGCTGCGCGAGCCGCTGGCCATGACGTTTCACAGCTACGCGTACGCGCTGGTCCGGCGGGAGTACGTGCTCGCCGGTGAGCCACCGCCCATCCTGCTGCCAGGGCCCGAGCAGTTGCTTGAGGTACGCCGGCTGCTTCGCGGCGAGGCGAGTGACGGTGCCGAGGGCTGGCCGGAGCCGCTGCGAGCGGCCGTCGGCACCCAGGGGTTCGCCGCCGAGCTCCGGGATTTCCTGCTGCGCGCGGCCGAGCGCGGGCTTGACGGCAGCGGCCTGGCGGCGCTCGGGCGGCTGCACGGTCGCGACGACTGGATCGCGGCCGGCCGCTTCCTCGACGCCTATGCCGCCCGGTTCGACCTGGCTCCGGTGCCTGCCTATGACTACGCCGAGATTGTCAGGATCGCCGGCGCGCTGCTACGCCGCGGCGCGGTCAGGGCACGCGAGCGGGAAGCCTACGACGTGGTCCTGGTGGACGAGTACCAGGACACCGATCCAGCTCAGGAGGAGCTGCTCGTGCATCTGGCCGGGGATGGCCGCGAGCTCATCGCGGTCGGCGATGCCGACCAGTCGATCTACGCGTTCCGCGGGGCGGACGTAGGGGCGATCCGCCGGTTCGGGGACCGCTTCCGTGCGCCCGACGGCAGGCCGGCGGAGGTCGCAGCGCTGCGGACCTGCCGGCGCAGCGGCACCGTCCTGCTGGCCGCTTCGCGGCGGGTCGCCGCCAGGCTGCCGATGGCAGTCGGGCATCAGGACATCGCCGCCAGCCGCGAGCACCGGATACTCATTCCGCTCGAGGGCGCCGATCCGGGCGGGGTCAGGATCCTCACGGCGGCCAGCTCAAGCCAGGAGGCAGCCCTCATCGCGGACACGCTCCGCCGCGCTCACCTCCTCGACGGCATCCCCTGGTCGCAGATGGCTGTGCTGGTCCGGTCGGCCGCACGCCAGGCCCCGGCGCTGCAGCGCGCCCTGACTGCCGCCGGGATCCCGGTGAACGTGTCCGGCGATGAGCTCCCGCTCACAGTCGAGCCAGGCACAAGACCGTTGCTGCGGCTGCTGACGTGCGCGATCCGGCCGGATGCACTCGATGAGCAGGCCGCCGCCGAGCTGCTCACCGGGCCACTTGGCGGTACCGATGCGCTCGGGCTGCGCCGGCTACGCCGCGGCCTGGCGGCCGCGGCGCGCGCCTCCGGCCAGCCGCCCGCCCTCGAGCCGCTCGCCGAGGCCCTGCGCGATCCGCGCGAGCTGGCTCAGGCCGGCTGGCCCACCGGAGCGGCAGCCGACGCGTCCGGTGACCGGCCCGTAGGAGGAGCCGCGGACCCGGCTCTGGCGGCCGCGCGCAAGGTAGCCGCGCTCCTGGCGGTGGCCCGCGAGGCCGAGCACGTCGGCACGCCGCACGAGGTGCTGTGGGCCGTCTGGGCCGCGTCCGGCCTCGCCTCGGAGTGGGAGCAGGCCAGCGCGGCTGGCGGACCGCGCGGAGCGCTCGCCGATGCTGACCTAGACGCCGTCGTCGCGCTCTTCGATGCCGCGGCCAGGCTCACCGCACGGCTGCCCCAGGCGTCGACCCGGCTGTTCCTGGACAGCCTGGCCGGTCAGGAGATAGCGGGCGATACGCTCGCCGAGCGCGCGCCACGCGGCGAGGCAGTCGCCGTGCTGACCGCACACCGGGCCAAGGGACTGGAGTGGGACCTGGTCGTCGTGGCGGGCGTGCAGGAGGGTAGCTGGCCGGACGTGCGCCAGCGCGGCTCGCTGCTGGGCATGGACGAGCTCGTCGACGTGGTGGCCGGGCGTGAGGTCGGTGAGGTCAGGTCAGGCAGCGAGGTGGCGGCCGTCGCGGCGAACGCCCGGCTGCTGGCCGACGAACGCCGCTTGTTCTACGTCGCCGCGACCAGGGCGCGGCGCGAGCTCGTCGTGACCGCCATCGGAGCCGAGGATGGCGAGGAACGGCCTTCCAGGTTCCTCGCCGAGCTCGCCGGCGACGACATCGAGATCGAGCACGTCGCCGGTGCCGGACGGCGCTGGCTGTCGCTGCCGGCGCTGACAGCGGACCTGCGCCGCGCTGCGGCCGATGACGGCCTGCCCGCGCAGGTACGCAGAGAAGCCGCGACGCAGCTGGCCAGGCTCGCCGCCGCCGGGGTACGCGGCGCGAGCCCGCGCCACTGGTATGCGCTCACTGAGCTGACCGCGGCCGGCGAGCGGCTCCCCGGCAGCATCAGCATCTCGCCGTCGCGGGTCGAGACCTTCACCAAGTGCGGGCTGCGCTGGCTGCTGGAGGCCGCCGTGGGCGTCCGCACGCCCGGCGCGGCGCAGGGACTCGGCATCGTCATTCATGCTGCCGCTGCCCTGGCCGCTGAGGGTGCAGACGATGGCGAGGTCGCCAAGCGCGTGGACGAGCTGTGGCAGCACCTGGACTTCGGCAGCACCTGGTACAGCGCGCGACAGCGCGCGCAGGCCGAGAGCATGGTGGCCAAGTTCCTGGCGTGGCACCGCCAGAATCCGCGCGAGCTGCTGGCCGTGGAGCAGGAGCTGCGCGTCAGGATGGGCGAGATCACCATCTCTGGCCAGGTCGACCGGCTCGAACGGGACGACAATGGCGCGGCCATCGTCGTCGACCTGAAGACCGGCACGACCAAGCCTGCCGAGGCTGACCTCGACCGCAATCCGCAGCTTGGTGTTTACCAGCTTGCTGTCTTGCTGGGCGCGTTCGAGCAGCTCGGCCTTACCGAGCCCGGCGGCGCCGAGCTGGTCCAGGTCGGCAAGGCGAGCCTGACCGCCAAGGTGCGCGTGCAAGCCCAACGTGGCTTGGCCGGCGATCCGGATCCGGGCTGGGCGCGTGAGCTAGTCGAGACCGTCGCGGCCGGAATGGCCGGGCCGGTCTTCCGGGCGACCGCTAATCCGGGCTGCCGGGTCTGTCCAGTCGCCTCTAGCTGCCCGGTCGACGAGCGCGGCGGGCAGGTGACCCCGTGATGTCCCATGGCGCCGTCGCGAGCGGCCAAGCGAAATACAGCCCCGCGCAGCTGGCCAGGATGCTCGGCGCGCAGGAGCCCACGGCCGAGCAGGCGGCGGTCATTGGCGCGCCGCTGGCGCCGCTGGCAGTGATTGCCGGCGCAGGATCCGGCAAGAGCGAGACGATGGCCGCGCGGCTCGTCTGGCTGGTCGCCAACCAGATGGTGCGGCCCGAGCGAGTGCTGGGCCTGACCTTCACCAGGAAGGCCGCGGCTGAACTGGCCGAGCGTGTCCGCACCCGCCTGGCAGGCCTGCGGCGGGCTGGTCTCCTGGTGCCCGGTACGCCCGGTACGAGTGCGCTGCTCGGCGCGGATCTGGCTGCTGGTGGCGTACGCGGTGCCGATGCGTTGCTCAGGTCCGGGCAGTCGGATGAGGAAGACCTGCTGGCCGGCGACCCGGTGATCTCGACCTATCACGCCTACGCGGGGCGGCTGGTTGGCGACCATGCCCTCCGCGAGGGCCTCGAGCCAACGCTCCGGCTCATTACGCCGGCCGTCTCCTGGCAGCTGGCGGCCAGAGTGGTCGCCGCTTACGAAGGCCCCGCTGACGCGTGGGAGTGGACGCCCGCCACTGTGACTGCGGCAGTGCTGACGCTGGCCGGCGAGATGGCCGAGCACCTGCGCGGCCCGGAGGATGTGCTGGCAACCGGCGCGTGGCTGGAGAGGTGCCTGGCAAGTCTTACTGGCCGCGTGCCTAAGGCCGTGACCGACGTGCTCAGGCACCAGCGGACCCGAGAGCAGTTGCTGCCGCTGGTGGCCGGCTACGCGGCGGCCAAGGCGGCACGCGAGGTCATTGACTACGGGGACCAGATGGCGCTGGCGGCCCGGATCGCGTCCCGCCATCCGGTTGTCGGGCTGTCCGAGCGTGCCCGCTATCAGGTGGTCCTGCTCGATGAATATCAGGACACCTCCCATGCTCAGCTCGTGCTGCTCAGGTCGCTCTTCGGCGGCGGCCATCCGGTGACCGCGGTCGGCGATCCCTGCCAGTCGATTTACGGCTGGCGCGGGGCTAGCGCAGGCAACCTGCGACGGTTCACCCGTGACTTCCCGTGGCGCGACGGCGAGGTCGCGCCCGTGCGCGTCCTGTCGACCAGCTTCCGCAATACCGGCAACGTGCTGCTGGCGGCCGGCGCAATCCAGGAGGAGCTTCGGGCCGCAGCGCCTGATGTGCCACTGCTTGTCGCGCCGCCCGATCGGGCGGAGCGCGGTCTTGTGCGCTGCGCCCTGCTGGAGTCCGTCCACGATGAGGCCGCCTGGGTGGCCGACGAGGTGGCCGGGCTGCTTGAGCTTGCGCCAGGGCTGGCACCTGACGGCAATCCCTGGCCCGACGGCCGGGACGCCAAGGTCAGGCCCAGTGACATCGCCATCCTCTGCCGCAAGCGGGCGCAGTTCGCCGCGCTGCGCGCCGCTCTGGAGGCGCGCGATATCCCGGTCGAGGTGGTGGGCCTGGGCGGCCTGCTGACGGTGCCCGAGGTCGCGGATATCGTGGCGACTCTCCATGTCATGTATGACCCGTCAGCGTCTGGCCCACTCGCGCGGCTGCTGACCTCGCCGCGTTGGCGGATCGGCCCGGCGGATCTCGTGGCTCTCGGGCGGCGCGCCAGGTCGCTGGCGGGCGCGGCGACCCGCGCTGCCGGCCCCGGTCCTGCCGCCGAGCGGGACCACATGTCGGGCGCGGTCAGCGACCTCACGAGGGACTCCGGCAGCCTGGTGGAGGCCCTGGACGACCTAGGGACAGCGGACGCCTACTCAGCCGCGGGACACGCCAGGATGACCGCTCTCGCGGCGGAGCTGCGCGTGCTCCGCGGGCACATAGCCAGGCCGCTGGCTGAGCTCGTCACTGAGGTCGAGCGCATGCTGGGTCTCGACATCGAGGTTGCTTCCAGGCCGGGCGCCGACCCGGCGGCCGCGCGTGCCGACCTGGACGCGTTCGCCGACGCCGCGGCGGCGTTCGCCGGTGACTCGCAGGAGCCGACACTCGGCGCCTTCCTCGCCTATCTCGCCGCGGCGGAGTCGGAGGAGTTCGGCCTGGAGGCCGGGCAGGTCGGCGAGACGGACTCCGTCAAATTGGCGACCGTCCACGCAGCCAAGGGCCTTCAGTGGGCGGCGGTCTTCGTGCCAGGGCTCGCCGGAGGCGGGCTGCGGCATGTGTTCCCGGCAAAACCCCGGGTCACGACCCGCTGGACCGAGAACGCCCGCCTGCTGCCGTTCAGCCTGCGCGGGGACGCCGCTGACTTGCCGCCGCTCCCCACGCTGGCGCCGGCCGAGCTCGCCGAGTTCGGCGCGGCGTGCACCGCCCGCGATCTGGCCGAGGAGCGCAGGCTCGGTTACGTCGCCGCTACCAGGGCCGCGTACATGCTGGGCTGCTCGGGCTACTGGTGGTCGGATGGCACGTCGCGCCTCGGCCCGTCCCAGTTCCTCGTCGAAGTGCGCGATGCGTGCGAGGACGGGGCGGGCGTGGTGGCGCACTGGCACCCTGAGCCAGAGCCCGACGCGGTCAACCCCGCGCTTGCCGAGCCGGCCACGGCCATCTGGCCAGCCGCCGCGGCCGCAGGCGCGCGATACATGGCCATCAGGGAGGCCGGCGCGCTGGTGGACACAGCCGCACGAGCACTACGAGCCGACGAAGCTGCGTCGCCGTCCGTGCCGGATGGCGACCCGCACCGCGAGCTCATCGCTGCCTGGACGCGCGACACCGACTTGCTGCTCGCTGAGCGGCAACGCCGTCACGCAGGCCCGGCGGTGCTCGTCAGCCTGCCGCGCCAACTGCCGGTGTCGTCGCTCGTCATGATGGCCAGGGATCCAGCCGAGCTGGCGCAGCAGGTTCGGCGCCCGATGCCGCGGCGCCCGGTGCCGCAGGCAGCGCGGGGCACCACGTTCCATCAATGGCTGGAGCAGCGGTTCGGACAGGCGCAGCTCATCGATGCCGATGACCTGCCGGGCGCGGCCGACGATAGTGCACCGGAGACGGGCGATCGCGATCCAGAGCTGGCCGAGCTCAAGGCGCGGTTCGAGGCCGGCGAATGGGCGGATCGCTGGCCCGCTGAGGTCGAGGTGCCGTTCGAGACAATCATCAGCGACCGGCTGATCAGGGGCCGCATCGACGCGGTGTTCGCTGATGCCGCGACGGGCAGGTTTGACGTCGTCGACTGGAAGACCGGGCGGCAGCCTGCCTCGGCGGCCGAGAAGCGGGCCGTCGCGGTCCAGCTCGCCGCCTACCGACTCGCCTGGTCGGCACTTGCGGGAGTGCAGCTAGCGGACGTCCGCGCCGCGTTCTATTACGTGCGGGACGATGTGACAGTTCGCCCTGCCGACCTGCTTGATAAGGACGGCCTGGCGGCCCTGATCAACGATGTCGCGATCATTCCCGCGGAAGCGCGCCCGGAAGGTGCTCCTGACGCGAGCGCCGGTGCCGCCGCGAACGCGAGGTGACGCCGCGAACGCGAGGTGACGCCGCGAACCCCGGATGACGCCAGCACTGGCGCAGGACCTGGGGGTAATCCCCCAGGTGAGGATGGGTGTTAGTCGGCTGCTACCTGGCCGGCGATTTCCCTAGCGTGACTGACATAGCAAACACGCTAACCAGGGGAGACACCCGATGATCGAGGCGCGAAGTCTCACCAAACGCTACGGCGCTGCGACCGCCGTCAGCGATCTCAGTTTCAGTGTGCGGCCTGGTGTGGTGACCGGGTTCCTCGGGCCGAACGGCGCGGGCAAGACCACCACCATGCGGATGATCCTCGGCCTTGACTATCCGACATCAGGAACCGTCACGATCGGCGGCGTCCCGTACGCCCGGCTGGATTACCCGATGCGCGAAGTCGGGGCGCTGCTTGAGGCCAGGGCGGTGCACGGCGGCCGGACCGCACGCAGCCACCTGCTCAGCCTCGCCCAGACCAACGACATTTCTCGTCGCAGGGTCGATGAGGTACTCGGCATCGTCGGTCTGGCGGACGTCGCGGGGAAGCGGAGCAAAGGATTCTCGCTCGGCATGAGCCAGCGTCTCGGCATTGCTGCCGCGCTGCTCGGTGATCCGCAGATCCTCATGTTCGACGAGCCGGTCAACGGGCTCGATCCTGAGGGCATCCTCTGGATCCGGTCCTTCATGCGGTCACAGGCCGCGGAGGGCCGGGCGGTGCTCGTCTCCAGTCACCTGATGTCGGAAATGGAAAACACCGCTGATCACCTGATCGTGATCGGACGCGGGCAGCTGATCGCGGACTGCGGCATGGCCGACTTCATCGCCCGCAGCTCCGGTCAGGCCATACTCGTCCGGACGCCACAACGTGACGTGCTAGCTACGGCGGTCGCGGCCGCCGGCGGCACAGTCAGCAACAGTGGTGACGAACTGGCTGTGCGCGGCCTGACCGAGGACCAGGTAGCCGAGCTTGCGTTCGCCAACGGCGTCCGCGTGCACCACCTGGCGCCGACGAAGGTGTCGCTGGAGCAGGCATTCATGGAACTCACTGCCGACAGCGTGGAATATCACGCGGAGCTGCCCGCCAGCCGGGAGCCCGCTCAGCATGGAAGGGAGGCACGACGATGACCGCGGTCACGACGCAGGAGGTGCGTCCGGGCGCGAGAAGTGCACGCCGCAGCAGGGCGGGCCTGGCCGGCACGCTCCGGTCGGAGGCCACGAAGATCATCTCAGTCAGGTCCACCTACTGGGCCCTGGGCCTTCTGGTCCTGGCCAGCATCATCTGGAGCATCGTGTTCTGTGCGGCCACGGCGGCCCACTGGCCGCACATGTCGGCGCAGTCGCGGTCCGGCTTCGACCCGACGCAGTCCAGCGTGATCGGGCTGGTCCTCCTCGGCCAGCTGGTGATCGCGGTGCTCGGCGCCCTGACGATCACCGCCGAATACTCGACGCAGGCGATCAGGACATCGCTGACGGTGATGCCGAGACGCGGGATCCTGTACGTGGCTAAGGCAGCGGTGTTCGCCGCCGTCGCCGTGGCCGTCGCGTTCCCCGCCAGCTTCCTTGCCTGGTTCGTCGGCCAGCGATTGCTGGCAAGCACGCACGCGCAGGCCACGCTCGGACAGCCGAATGTGCTCCGGGCAGTACTGGCCAGCGCCATTTTCGTCGTGCTCTGCGGCCTGTTCAGCTACGGGCTCGGCGCGGTTCTGCGCAGCACCGCAGGGACGATCACGGCGGCCTACGGGTTGTTGTTCCTGTTGCCCCAACTGGCCAGGGCGCTGCCTGCAGCCTGGTACAACGATGCCATCCGGTGGCTGCCGGGCGGTCAGTTCGACGCGGCGATTTCGACCAGCGGTCCGCCCGTCAGCGCACACCTGTTCTCCACGTGGGGCGAGCTGGCGGTCTTCGGCAGCTACACGGCAGTCCTTCTGATCGCCGGAGCCGTGCTGCTGCGCAGCAGGGACGCCTGACGCATGACCCGGCCGCCTGGGCAGAAGATCACCTCCCGCTTCAGCACGTACCCTGAGCCTGTGCAGGGCATCTGGACGTGGCTGCGGAGCCATCCGTGGGAGGCGGATCTTGCCCTGGCGGCCGCTGTGTTCTTCGCTAGCGCGGGGCAAACCGGCGCTGACCCGCTGATCGGCGTGGTCAGCCTCTGCCTCGCGGCGACGCTGATCCCGCGCCGGAAGTACCCGGTCCAGGCCTTCACGGCGGCGACAGTGATCGTGGCGGCACAGGTGCTGCTTGGCTTGCGACCGGAGGGCGGCTACAACGCCGGGGCCTGGCAGCCCACCGCGACTGACCTGGCGCTCGCCGTGCTGCTCTATACGCTGGCCGCGCACGCGCCGCGGCGTGTCTCCGCGACGGGGCTCGTGACCTGCCTAGTTCTCTCAGCCGTGGCGATCTCACGCTGGAGTCCGGCCCACACGGCGAATCCGAGCTCGTCGATCCTGGCGGCAGGCGCGCTGCTCGCCAGCGTGTCCTTGACGGCGTGGGTGCTCGGCGACTCTGTCGCCTACCGGTACCGGGTTGCCTACTACGCCGCGCTGGAGGATCGCGCGGCCAGGCTGGAGGCGGAGCGCGACGCGCAAGCCACGATCGCGGCAGCTGCCGAGCGCGCGCGCGAACTGCAGGAGCGCCGTGCTCGCGCGGTCGACGAGGCGGCTGCCCGGCTGCGGCGCATCGAGCGGGACCTGCACGACGGGGCTCAGGTCCGCCTCGCCGCGCTCGCGCTGACCCTGGGAGAGATCAAGGAGAACCTGGACATGGCCGGGGACGACGGCGGTGATGAGCAGGCGCGCACCAGGATGCTCATCGGCGCCGCGCACCGCAACGCAAAGGAAACCCTGGTGGAGCTCCGTGACCTGGCCAAAGGCATTCACCCCGCGGTCCTCGACCGGGGCCTGGACGCCGCGCTGTCAGCGCTGGCCGAGACCAGCGCGACGCCGGTAGCGCTCACCGTCACCACCGCCGAGCGCCCGTCGCCGGCGATCGAGACGATCGCGTACTTCTGCGCGGCCGAGCTCCTTGCGAACGTCGCCAAGCACAGCCGGGCGACCAGGGCGGCAATATCGCTCAATGAGCAGGAGGGAGAGCTAGTCATGACTGTCTCGGACGACGGGGCTGGCGGCGCCTGCATCATCGCCGGCGGAGGTCTCGCCGGCCTGCGCGAGCGCGTCCAGACGGTGGACGGGCGCTTGGCTCTGGCAAGTCCCAACGGAGGTCCGACGACGGTCACAATAGCGCTGCCGGTGCACGCCTGATGTCAACGGGGGCCCAGCTCCGCATCGTCATCGCCGAGGATGCCGCCATCATGCGCGACGGCCTCACCCAGACTCTGACCCGGCGCGGTCACGACGTCGTCGCCGCTGTGGGCGACGCGGCTGCGCTACTCGACGCGGTCGCCGCCCACAAGCCCGATGTCGCGGTTATCGATGTCCGTATGCCGCCCACCCACACCGATGAGGGACTGCGCGCCGCGCGGTCGATCCGCAGCGAGCATCCTGGGGTCGGCGTGCTCGTGTTCTCTCAGTACATCGAGGCACGCTCCGCCGCCGAGCTCATCGCAGGGGCACCTGCTGGCGTCGGCTACCTGCTGAAAGACCGAGTCGCGGACGTCAGCGAGTTCATCGAGGCCCTAGGCCGCGTCGCACGTGGTGGCACGGTCCTGGACCCGGAGGTTGTCAGCCAGATGCTGGGCGCTAGCCGCCGGGCCGACTCGCTGGCCGCGCTCACCGGCCGCGAGCGCGAAGTGCTCGCGCTGATCGCCGAGGGGCGCTCGAACACCGCGATCGCCGAGTCGCTCGTGATCACGGGCGGCGTCGTCGAGAAGCACATCGCAAGCATTTTCGCCAAGCTCGGGCTCGCGCCATCCGACAGTGACAACCGGCGAGTCATCGCTGCCATCACGTACCTGGAGTCGTGACTGCCGCAACGCGTCGGCATGCCCGGTCCTGCCGGAAGCAGGAAGCCGCCGTGGCACTTAGTTGCGGACCGCGATACCGCGAGCGTGCGGGGCGGTCGGCCACGGCGCGCGCGTGTCCGGGAGCCGGTAGTGCACAAGCTCCCGGACGCTGAACCCCGCCGCGCTGATCGCCGCCACCGAGTCCCGGCTGGCGTGGCAGCCGCCGAAACACGTCGGCCAGCAGGTCGCGTCCGCCAGGCGCTGGATCCTGCGCCTGCTCGCCGACTCGGCGAGCACATGCTCCATGAAGCGCAGCTCACCGCCGGGCCGTAGCACGCGGCGCATCTCGCTCAGAGCGACCGCTGGGTTAGCTACCGAGCAGAGCATGAGCGTGGCCACGACAGCGTCGTACTCGCCGTCGCCGGCCGGGAGCAGCTCCGCCGTCCCGTCCAGGATCGTGATCGGCACGCCCGCATTCCCGGCGCTGATCTGGGCGAGCTCGCGCAGGTGCGGTTCTGGCTCGACCGCCACGACCCGGGTCACGGTGGGCGGGTAGTGGGAGAAATTCAGCCCGTTCCCGGCCCCTACCTCCAGTACCGATCCCGCGAGCCGGGCCAGGAGCTGCTGCCGGTGCTCGCCTACCCCGTTGTCCTCCATGGCGTTGCTGAGGCGCGTATAGAACCGGGCGAAGATCGGATGACGGACCTGCCTGCTCGGCATCGGGCTCCTCAGGTCACGGGCGGAACTGGCGTGCGGTTCCATTGTTCCAGCGCGGAGCGCGCGGCGGCCGCAGCGAGCGAATGGGAACACACCATGGCAGATCGCATCTGGCGGATCAAGGCGTGCCTGAACGGTGGGCGTGACCCAGCCGAGCATCCCGCGATCCCTGTGACGCCCGCCCAGCTGGCCGCCGCAGCGGAAGGGGCCGTATCGGCAGGCGCCGAGGCTGTCCACCTCCATCCGCGCGGCGGAGACGGCCGCGAGTCGCTGCGTGCTGCTGACATCGGGGCGGCGGTGAGAGCGGTGCGCGCCGCGTGCCCGGGAACTCCGGTCGGCGTAACGACTGGCCTCTGGGTAACCGGAGACGTCCTGACGCGCCGGGACGAGGTCATTGCGTGGGCCGACCTGGAGCCAGCGCAGCGGCCTGACTTCGCGTCCGTCAACCTCAGCGAGGACGGCTGGCAGGAGCTGGCCGCCATCCTGGCGGACGCCGGCATCGGGGCAGAAGCGGGCGTCTGGTCGGCTGCCGATGCGGAGGCCGTCGCGGGTTCCGGCCCGTCTGCTCGGTGGCTCAGGATCCTGGTCGAGGTCACAGGGGCCACCTCGGCGAGCGCGACCAGCCAGGCAGATGAGATTCTGGACGTCTTGTACGCGGCCAGGGTCACCGCGCCGATCCTGCTGCACGGCGAGGGCCAGGGCTGCTGGCCGCTGGTGGCACACGCGGGCCGCCTCGGCCTGGCTACGCGGATCGGGCTGGAGGACGTCCTGACCGGCCCGGACGGCCGGGACGTCCCGGACAACGCCGCACTAATCCGGCTCGGCCTGGTCGAGTGGACTACAGCGCCGAGTGGCTGAGGCCCGCGGCACGCAGAACGAAGCCAGGTAGGATTCGCGGATCTGACGCTATGGAGGCACTGACCGTGACGGAACGACGAGTGGCCATGAGTGATGGCATTGCCGAGCGGGTTGTCCGGCGCGCCATCTCGCACCTGGCGAACTCCTACTCGCACGCACCGGCCAAGGCCACCGCCGCCAAGGAGATGCTCGTGCACGCCCTCGAGGGCCAGAACAACCAGGCAGACGAGGTAGACGGCTACGCGGCCGCCGCCGCCGTTGCCGCCCTCGCGCACGGCATCGAAGCCGAGGTCGGCCGCGGCCTGGACTGGCTGGCCGTCGCGGCGCTCCAGGAATGGGACTTCCACCACCCCGAGAATCCGATCTAGGCGGCGGCCCTCGGCGCGAACAGCCGCGCAGTCCTCCGACCGGACCGTGCGCCGCTGCGGCCTGGCTCCGCGGGCCGGCGGCCGTCGGCCCCGGCACTACGATCGTGATCACGCGCCTTACGTCGTCCCCGCGCGCCGCCTGGCCCTCCGCCCGCGAAGGAGCAGCATCATGGACGTCCGCCAGTACATCGAGGAGCACGCGGCCGAGTTCTTCGGCTCGCTCAGTCAGTGGCTGGCCATCCCGTCTATCTCTGCTGACCCCGCTCGCAGGGACGACGTGGCCCGGTCCGCGGACTGGCTGAAAACCCATTTGAAGGGAACGGGCTTCCCCATCGTCGAGGTATGGCCGGCCGGCGAGGCGGGCTCAGCGGGGCTGCCCGCGGTCTATGCGGAGTGGCCGGCCGACGATCCGGCCGCGCCGGTCGTGCTGGTCTACGGCCACCACGACGTGCAGCCCGTCGAGCCGCTGGAAGAGTGGGAGAGCCCGCCGTTCGAGCCCGTGCAGCGCGACGGGCTGCTGCTCGGCCGCGGAGCTTCCGACGACAAGGGCCAGGTGCTGTTCCACGCGCTCGGCCTGCGCGCGAGCCTGGCCGCGTCAGGCGCAGCGGCGCCGCCGGTGACCTTGAAGCTGCTGATCGAAGGCGAGGAGGAGTCCGGCTCGCCGCACTTCGCCGCCCTGCTGCGCGCTCGGCGGGAACGGCTCGCATGTGACGTGGTCGTCGTCTCCGACACCACGATGTGGTCCGCGGACGTGCCGTCCATGTGCGTGGGCATGCGCGGTGTCGTTGACGCCGAGATCAGCCTGCGCGGACCCGAGCGGGACCTGCACTCGGGCTCCTTCGGCGGTGCCGTGCCTAATCCGCTGCACGTCATGGCCGACCTGCTGTCAGGCCTGCATGACGGCGACGGCCACGTGACGGTGCCCGGCTTCTACGACAACGTGCTGCCGCTATCGCAGGCCGAGCGGGACCTGATCGCCCGGCTGCCGTTCAACGAGAAAGCCTGGCTCGCCGACGCGGGCAACAGCGGCGCGGCCGCCGGCGAGACCGGTTACGGCACGCTTGAGCGCGTGTGGACTCGGCCGACAGCCGAGGTCAACGGCATGTGGGGCGGCCACACCGGACCCGGCGGCAAGACGATCGTGCCAGCGCAGGCCCACGCCAAGCTGTCGTTCCGGCTGGTTGCGAACCAGGAGCCCGCGGACGTCATCGCCGGGCTGCGTCAGTACGTGCGGGACCACACGCCGGCCGGAATCGAGTCGACGGTGAGCGCGGACGGGCCTGGCGTCCGGCCGTGCTTCGCGCCGATGGATTCGCCGGCCGTGCGGGCAGGGCTGCGCGCGATGGAGCGGGCGTTCGGCACCGAGGTCCTGTTCACCAGGGAAGGCGGCAGCGGGCCGGAGGCCGACCTGGCCGACATCTTGTCCGCGCCGCTAGTCTTCGTCGCAGTCGGGCTCGATGCAGACAGGATCCACGCACCGAACGAGCGGGTCGACATGGCACTGCTGCTCAAGGGCGCTGAGGCGTCGGCGTACCTGTGGGACGAACTGGCCGCCGTGGCCGGCGAGCTGACGGCAGGCAAGTGAGCGCCGCGGCAAGTACGCCGGACGATCTCACCCGGGCGATGGTCACCGGGCCGGCGCTGGCCGATCTCGCCCTCGCCCGCGCCGAGGTCGACAGGTCGGCGCACCTGCGCACCGACCAGGCGTGGCTGGAGGCGGCGTGGGCTGATCCGCACACCAGGGTGCTCGTTGTCGAGCAGGGGCGGGTGCTCTGCGACATGGGACGCGAACTGATCCGGCTCGTCTTCGTCTCCCCGGCGGAAGCACCGGACGGCGTCCGCTTCCTCCTTGGCGTCGATGACCAGGCCGTGGCGTACTTCGGCGTCGCCGGGCCGTTGCCCGAGCCACCGCGGGAGATGGTCAGGCCGGTCCCGCTCCGCGAGGCCGGCCCGCTGCTGTCCGACCGGGATGCCGGCCTGATGACGCATGCCGTCGCGCTCAGCAACTGGCACGAGACGTTCACCCACTGCCCGCGCTGCGGCTCGCCGACCGACCCGATCTCCTCGGGGCACGCGCGCAAGTGCCCGGTCGACGCCAGCGAGCATTTCCCGCGCGTGGATCCGGCAATGATCGTGCTGGTCACCGATCCCGCCGACCGGTGCCTGCTGGCCCGCAACGCACTGTGGCCGGAGCGCCGGGTATCGATCCTGGCCGGCTTCGTCGAGGCGGGGGAGTCGGCCGAGCAGGCGGTCGCGCGTGAGGTGCACGAGGAGACCGGAATCTCCGTCGCGACAGTCACCTACCTGGGCAGCCAGCCGTGGCCAATGCCGCAGAGCCTGATGCTCGGATTCCGCGCGCAGGCGGCCGGCGATACGGAGATCCGCGTCGACGCCGACGAGATCGCCGAGGCCCACTGGTACAGCCGGGAGGACCTGCGCGCCGCCGTCGACAGCGGCACGCTCCTGCTGCCGCCGCCCGTGTCGATCGCGCACCGCATCATCGAGTCCTGGTACGGAGCGCCCGTGCCCGGCAACTGGTGACACCAGCGGGTCCGTGCAGGGACGGGTCCGCTGAGACCCTGATGCTTCCAGTCATGAGACCGTCGATTCGTGCCGTTTGTACCCACGGAACCATCAGGGTGTCTTTCCACGTCGGTTCGGGAAATGCAGATCAGTAGGTAGATTGACAATGCATCGGCTGTCTACCTATCATCTGAGCATGGTCAGGCCTTTCGCCGCGATGCGCGAGCCGACGTACTTCGTTCTGGCGGCGTTGCTCGCCGGACCGCTGCACGGTTACGCCATCATCAAGCGCGCCGAGGACATGTCGGGCGGCCGAGTCAGGCTCGCCACCGGCACGCTCTACACGGCCCTCGACCGGCTGACGGACGAGGGCTACGTCCGGCTTGTCAGCGAGGAAATGGTCGCTGGCCGCATGCGCCGGTCCTACGGGCTGACCGATGAGGGCTCGGCAGCGCTGGGGGCAGAGGCTCAGCGGATGGCTGAAGCCGCGCGCCTCGTGACCGAGGCGACAGCGAGCCCGCGCGCTGCCGGGCTCGGCCGGCGGACGAGGACAGCGTGATGGCGCGCGACGACCGCGAGCTACCGGGCGAGGACGAAGCGGCAGCTGGCGAGGACCGCGATCCAGCGAGGGCGGACCGCGTGACCGCGTTCGAACGGCGCGGCCGCCTGCTGCTGCGCGCATACCCGGCGGCGTACCGGCGGGAACGAGGCGAGGAGATCATCAGCACACTGCTAGAGGCCACGCCCGCCGACCGGACCTGGCCGCGCCCGCGCGATGCCCGTGCGCTGATCGTGGGCGGACTGAAGGCGCGCGCTGCGCAGAACCGCCACCTTACGACTGCGGCCAACCTCCGCGTCGCGGTGATGGTCGGCGTCTCGCTCTTCCTGTCCGTATGGGTAGCGGTCTACCTGCGCACTGTGGCGACCAATTCCTGCGACCCGCGTTGCCGGCGGTGCTGACGGGGCTAGCCGTCGCTGCGACGATAGCGCTGGCCTGGACCGCGCCGCGCCGTGTCGTGCTGGCCGGCGCCTTGCCGGCTGCGGCGGCCGTTTGTTACTTCGTGCTGGTGCGATTGCACCTTGTCGGGCCTGCCGTAATCCAGCTGGCGTCCCTGGCAGGGCTCGTCGCGCTCATCCCGCACACGTCGCGGCCGTCGCGGCGGTGGTTGTGGCTGCTCGGCGTCGGGATGGCGACGGCGGTGCTGCCAGCTCTGCAGATGTACGTTGACATTTCCTATCTCGTGGCTTCGGGCACGCTGGTGCTGGCGATCGGCGTCATCAGCATCGTCTGGATCGGCATCGATGCCCGGCTAGCCCTGGCATTCCTGACCTACTTCACGCTCACGATGCTGCAATCCGCGACGGTCTACTTCTCCTTCGGCGCCGGTCTTTCCTTGCTGATCCCCATGTTCATCGTCGCCGCGGTCGCGGCGCCGGCCATCTGGCTACTGCGGCGGCAGTCCGCTGGCGGAACGACAACAGGCCTTACGTGATCGTGGCGATCGGGCTCGGCCGACGGGAGAGGACGGCGTGATGGCGGACGAGGATCGCGACCCCGCGGCGGCGGGCCGTGTGACCGCGTTCGAGCGCCGTAGCCGCGTCCTGCTACGTGCCTATCCGGCGGCGTATCGGCGCGAACGAGGCGAGGAGATCATCGGCACGCTGCTCGAGGCGACACCTCAGGACCGGAGCTGGCCGCGGCCACGGGACGTCCGAGCGCTGATCGTAGGCGGCCTGAAAGCACGGGCGGCTGAGAATCACCGCCGGACCACGGCAGCCAACCTCCGCATCGCCGTCATGCTGGGCATCGCCCTCTATCTGAGTGCGTGGACAGCCATCTACTTGAGCAGCATCATTGCGCACTTCGGGCCGACGGTGGACTTTTCCGCCTGGCCTGCCGCGCTGACTGGCATTCTCGTCGCGGCGAGTGTGGTGCTCACCTGGCTTGCGCCGCGTATTGTCGCGCTGCCTTCTGCGCTGCTGGCGGCTGCGGCTGTGAGCTATTTCGCAGCTCCGCACGACATGCTCGCATCGGCCATCACCCAGGTGATGTGCCTGGCGGCGCTGCTAGCACTCCCGCCGCACGCCGCACGCCCGCCCCGGAGATGGCTGTGGCTGGCCGGCGCACTCGGGCTTGCAGTGCTGATGTCCGCCGCGAACCTGGGTGATGAATCGATCTGGCGCGTTGAACGGCTACTGCAGGCCGTACTGCTGCTCCTTGTGGCCATCGTGAGCACTGTGTGGATGGGCATTGACGCCCGGCTCGCTATCGCGGTCCTCACTTGCCTCGTGCTCCTCGCGTTGGAGTCACAGCTCACCAACATCACGCATGGTGGGGGCGCTTGGGTGTCGATCCCGCTGGGGCTGAGCATCGCCGCTGTCGCGGCGCCGGCCATCTGGCTGCTCCGCCGCCAGTCGGCGCCCAGAGCCGGTTAGCTGCACGCGGCCAGGATGGCGTCGCTGACCGCGGCCATGTGCGCGGCGCCAGCGGCGCGAGAGACGAGCCGGCCGGTAACGTAGCCAACGGCAATCTGGCGCTCGGGGTCGGCCCAGCCGTTGCAGACGTAGCTGCCGTTATGACCGAACGTGGTCAAGCTGGCGAGCGCTCCCATCGAGCCGTGCCCGCCGCCGATTCGAGCGCTGGCCTTGCGCTCGCCGCCGAGCTGGAAGCCCTCCGACCAGCGGACTGGCAGCTTCAGGTACCTGTCCGTCTCACCATCACTGGACGGCGTAGCGGCCTGCCGGATCGTCTCCGGCCGCAGCGCGCGTACAGCGTCCAGCTCGCCGCCTTGCAACAGCGCCTGGTAAAACCGGGCGAGGTCGCGCGCCGTGGAGGACACGCTCGCCGCCGGGATCACGGCCTGCCGCGTCGCGCGCCGATTGATCACCTGCTGTGTGACGAACTCGGCGACGCCGCTGCCGCGCACTGGCACGTGCCGGTCCCAGAGCTCGCCGGGCAGGCCGAGGTAAGTGTCGCGCAGGCCGAGCGGGTCAAAGAGCTGGGCGCGCAGGAAATCCCGGATGCTCGTGCCGGTCACCCGCTGCACGAGCTCGCCGAGTATGAAGCCGTAGCTGAGCACGTGATAGGCGGGGACCTGGCCGGGCGGGTAGGCCGGCCTCGCGTGCTCGAGAGCGCGGACGGAAGCGTCCCAATCCGTCATCGCGAGCGCATCGCGAGCCATGCCGCGTGCCACCGGCAGCCCGCTGCGATGCTTGAGCACCTGGCGGATCGTGATGCCGTCCTTGCCGCGCTGACCGAAGGCCGGCCAGTAGCGCGCGACCGTGTCGTCGAGCGACAGCTCACTGCGCTCGGCCAGCATGTGCACCGCGAGCGCTACGAATGGCTTGCCGGCCGAGAACAGGAAGAACAGCGCATCGGAGGTGCAGCCGAACGCCTCGTCGAGCAGGAGCTGCCCGCGCGCGAAGACGCAGAGCTGGGCGGGGCTAGCCCGTTCCGTTATGAGGGTTGTGGCTCTTTCCAGGCCGCTGGTGCCGGCTGGACCGGCGGGCATGTCAGGCTGGCGCGAGCTTGGTGATCGTCTCGGCAAGGTCGACGCCGGGCACTGGCGTGACCGCCATGACCGGGGTGTCCAGGCCTGTTGCGCGGTACTCGGCCACCCGCTCGCGGCACTCCTCGGCGGCCCCGTGGATGACCAGCTCGTCGACCAGGGCGTCGGGGATAGCCTCGAGAGCGCCCTTGCGGTCCCCGGAGTTCCAGGCGGTGAGCATCGGCTCGATGATCTCGCCGCGACCGAGCCACTGATGGAACGCGGCGTAGACGGGCACGGTGAGGTAGGCCGCGATCATGCGCTTGCCGATGTAGCGGGCGGTGCCCACGTCGGTCGTGGGGATGACGAAGATGCGTGCGACCAGTTCGCAATCCGGCCCGGCGACGTCGCGGACCTTGGGCACATCCGTCGGCGCGAGCCAGTTCGTGATGGCGGTGCCGGCTTCGGCCGCAGCCAGCCTGACCATGCCGGGCCGCAGCGCCGCGAGCGCTAGCGCCGGCGGGACCTTCGGCGCCGGGTCGAGCCGGAACCCATCAACTGAGAATGTCTCGTACTCGTGTGTCACCTTGCCGCCCGCGAGGGCTTCTCGCAGGAAGAGCAGCGTGTCACGGGAGCGCTGGTAGGGCTTCTCGAAAGGGATGCCGTTCCACTGCTCGACGGCGACCTTGGAGGACGTGCCGATGCCCATGACGAACTTGCCGGGAGCGAGGTCGGCCATCGTGGCGGCCTGGACGGCCAGCGTCACCGGGGCCCGGCCGTACACGCCAACGATCGCGGTGCCGAGGCGCAGCTGGGGCGCCCACTGCGAGGCCAGGGTGAGCGGCGTGAACGCGTCGACCCCGTTGAGCTCGGCCGACCATGCATCGGTGTAGCCAAGATCGGGGAGGCTCGTCACCAGGTCCCGCTGCTCGGCCAGGGGTAGTCCGTGCAACGGCAGAGTCAGGCCCCAGCGAGTTTGCGATCCCATCGGCATCCCTTCGCAGCGTTCTGGTGTGCAGTGTTCTGGCGTCGCTGCGAGTATGCCAGGGTTTGACCGAGGCGCTAAGACCGGTCGGCGGCTAGCTCACGGCCGCGGTCGTGCAGCTCACGAAGCCTGGCATCGGTCTGCTCGTCGGCCGGCGTGTAGGTCGTCATCCGGGTGCCGAGGCGCTGGCCGAGCCACAAGTGCGTGTAGTTCAGCTTGAGCAGGCCGACCTCGGGATGCAGGAATCGCTTCGTGAGGTTCTCCGGACTCGCCACCTCGTGCCGTTCCCACAGCTCGGTGAACTCCGGCGACGCCGTGGTCAGCCTCGACACCAGGCACTTCCAGGCGGGCTCGGCGACGTGCTCGGCCATGGCCGAGCGGTACTCGGCCACCATCCGGCGCGTGCCTTCCTCCCAGTCCAGCATCGACGTCCGGCAGCTGGGGTTGGTGAACATGCGCCAGAGCGTGTTGCGCTCGTCGAACGGCAGATGACTCAGCGGGCCGAGCAGGTCCTCGTAGGACTGATTGAAGGCGAGGACGTCGTAGCGGGCGTTACGGATGCAGGCCGGGAACGGCTCAAGCTGGTCCAGCAGCAGCTGCGCCGTCGGCGGCAGGGTCTTGCACTCGCTCTGCCCGTTGTTGTCCGGCGCGTCGGCCAGCCGGAACAAGTGATCGCGCTCGTGCGGGTCGAGCAGCAGCGTCCTGGCGACCGCGTCGAGCACCTGCGGGGAAGCATTGATGTCGCGGCCCTGCTCCAGCCACGTGTACCAGGTGACGCCGACGCCAGCCAGCGTAGCGACCTCCTCGCGGCGGAGGCCGGGCGTGCGGCGCCGGGACGCGGGCGGCAGGCCTACCTGCTCGGGCGCGATGCGCTCGCGACGGCTGCGGAGGAAGCCGGCCAGCTCCTGCCGGCGGCCCGCGTCGACCTGCCCGCGCAGCCCGATCTGGCCGCCCAGGCCTGTCTGGCCGCCCAGCCCTGTCTGGCCGCCCAGCCCGATCTCGCCGCCAAGCCCTGGCGCCGGCTCCCGCACTGGTCTCTGGACCAGGGTTTGCTCGCTCATGGGTACCATTATGCCTCCGAGCCGATGCTGTTGCCGGGTAGTGCTACTACCAGTATAAGCAGGCTCTAGTACCTGCTTAAGATTATCGGCCATTCTAACTACATGCCTTCCACTCTCAACACCACCCGTGTTGCCACCCACCGTGCTGCCACCCCCCGTGTTGCACTGAGCAGCCAGACGCTGGCTCCGGCCCCCTCGGCGGCGCGCTGGCCCGACAGGCACGAACCGCGAACGCTGACGACAGCCGGGCTGACCGTCATCCTCGTCGGCGTGCTGCTGCCCATGATCGACTTCTTCATCGTGAACGTGGCGCTGCCCACGATCGACACCGACCTGCGGGCCAGCCAGCCGCTGCTGGAGCTCGTCGTCTCCGGCTACGCCACGGCCTACGCCTTGCTGCTCGTGCTTGGCGGACGGCTCGGCGACAGCATCGGCCGCAAGCGGCTGTTCCTGATCGGCATGGCTGCCTTTACCGTCACCTCGCTGGCCTGCGGGCTGGCGCCGAGCGCGACCTTCCTGGTCGTCGGCCGCGTTGCGCAGGGCGCCTCGGCGGCGCTGATGGTGCCGCAGGTGCTCGCCACGATTCAGGCCTCCACCACCGGTGAGCGGCGCACGCGTGCGCTGGCTCGTTACGGCGCGACCGGCGGCCTGGCCGCGGTACTCGGCCAGGTCCTCGGCGGCCTGCTGATCTCCGCCAACATCGATGGCCTCGGCTGGCGGCCGATCTTCCTGGTCAACGTCCCGATCGGGCTGGCCGGGCTGGTGCTGGCCAAGCGGTACGTGCCCGACACCCGGCACGGAGCACCCGCGCCGATCGACGGTCCCGGCACCGTGCTGCTCGGCCTGACGGTGCTCGCGCTGCTCGTGCCGCTGACCGAGGGCCGGTCGCTCGGCTGGCCGGCCTGGACTATCGCGCTGCTCATCCTCGCCCCGATTGCGGCGGTGGCATTCTGCGTCTTCGAGCGCAGAGCCGAACGGTCGGGCCGCAGCCCGTTGGTGCCACCGTCCCTGCTACGGCACCCGAGCATGCGTCGCGGCCTGGTGCTGGCGCTGCCGTTCTTCGCCGGCTTCGGCGCCTTCATGTTCTGCTACGCGCTGCTGGTGCAAGAGGGCTTGCACGCCAGCGCGCTGACCGCGGGCCTCGGGCTCGTTCCGATGGCGGCTGCGTTCCTGCTCGCGTCGCTGTCCACCTCGAGACTGCTCGCGCGCTTCGGCGCCAAGGTGCTCGCTGCAGGCGGCGTGCTGCAAGCCGTCGGCCTGATCATCCTCGGCGCGACGGTGTATCTGGCCTGGCCGCACCTGTCGGTCATCGACCTCGCGCCGGGTCTGGCCGTGGCCGGTCTTGGCCAGGGCCTGGTCATGAGCCCGTTGTTCGGCATCGTGCTCGCGGAGGTGCCGCCGGCTGTGGCTGGCGCGGGCGCAGGCGTGCTGACCACTACGCAGCAGACCGCCTTGGCGCTGGGCGTAGCGACGCTGGGCAGCCTGTTCCTCGCGCTGGCGGCTGATGGGACGGGCGTGCGCACCGCGTTCATCGTGGTGCTCGCGGTTCAGGTCGTCGTCGCGATCGGGGTCTCCGCCGGCGCCCGCAGGCTGCCTGGCTGGCGCCGGGCCAAGCCCGAGCTCGCGACGGCATAGCCGGGCTAGGCCTGCAAGGGCATCGCGGGCATCACGCGCGAGCGCGCCGCCGAGTACGGCGGCGCGCTCGCCCATGTCTGGGACCACCGGGCGGTCGGGTTGGCCGAAACTGTCTGGGACGAGCGGGCGGTCGGGTTCGCCGAAACTGTCTGGGACGAGCGGGCGGTCGGGTTCGCCGAAACTGTCTGGGACGAGCGGGCGGTCGGGTTCGCCGAAACTGTCTGGGACGAGCGGGCGGTCGAGTTCGCCGCAACCGAGCGGCGGCTCGCGCTGTCTTAGTTGCGTGCGTCTCCGCGGGCAGGGAGGCGCGCACATTGGCCGGCGGCCTGGACCGCCGCGACGCTAAGGCAGGGATGCACGATGACGATCAACCGGAGGTTCGCGGCGGCCGCTACAGCGACCGCGCTCGCTCTGACTGGCGCGGGAGCGCTGGCGATCACGGCCGGATCCGCGGCTTCCGCGAGCAGCCACCCGCCTGCTGCGGCGGTTAGCTACACGCGTGCACACGCGAGCCGCACGATGCCGCCCGGCGGGCCGGTGCCGCCCGGGTTCAGGCCGGCCTCGGTGACGTTTGTTTCCGCGAGTGACGGCTGGGTCCTTGGCACGACGAAGACGTGTGCGCATGCGCCGTGCACGTCCGTGGTGCGGACGACCGACGGCGGCCGGACCTGGGTCGGCATCCCGGCGCCGAAGTACAAGCTGGCCAGGTTCAACCTGGCGGCCGGGCTGATCAGGCTGCGCTTCGCCGACACCTCCGATGGCTTCGCATTCGGGTCGCAGCTCTGGGTGACGCACAGCGGCGGTGCGGCCTGGCACCGGGTGCGCCAGGTGCCCGGCTACATCACCGATCTGGAGACCGCGGCCGGGGTGGTGTACGCAGTCAGCGCCGACCTGAAGTCCTTCAAGCTGACGGTGTACGCGAGCCCGGCCGGGAGCGATTCCTGGCACAAGGTCGCCGGGCTGCCGGTGTCCGCTGGCGACGGCGGGCTCGGCACGATCACCTTGCACGGCACGGCCGGCTGGATGGTGCTCGGCGGCCGCCTGTACGCGACCTCGGACGGATCCAGCTGGGTGAAGGAAGCCTTCAAGTGCCCGGCCATGCTGGCCATCGCGTCCGTCGGCGCCTTCAACGCGACGCACATCGCGGTGCAGTGCGCCGGCAATGCCGCTCTCGGGTCGACGGAGAAGCTGGTCTACAAGTCGAGCGATGGCGGCGCGCACCTGAGCAGGGCTGGCAGGGCGCCGCGCGGCGGCGACGGTGGGCTGATCGCCGAGCCGACCCTGCGGCATCTGTTCATCGCGACGGCGTCGGCCGCGACCTGGGTGTACGCGAGCAACGACGGCGGCCGGCACTGGCACAACGCGCTCTTCCTGGGCGACGGCGGCCTCGGCTGGTACGACTTCGGCTTCACGACCGCGAGCCAGGGCGTCGCGGTCGAGGGTACGCCGTCGCTGGGCAGTCACCTGTGGCTGACGCGGAACGCCGGCCGTATCTGGAAGATCGTCACTTTCTGAGCCCCGGCAAAGCCAGAGCGGCCTAGCCGGCCATAGCCAGAGCGGTCTAGCCGGCCAGAAGCGGAGCGCCTAACCGGTCAGGGCAAGAGTCGCTCCGGTCGGGTCGACGAGGCGATGGCAGCCGTCGGCAGCCGGGAACTTCGCTAGCTGGCCGCGGACCCTGGCCAGCGGCCCGTCCGGTCCGGCGAGGATGGCGCCGTCCGCGTCGCTGGCGATGAGCTCGTCGCCAACACGAAGCAGGACGGCGCCGTCGCGGCCGGCCGACAACGCGGTCCGGCCGGCCGCGAGCGCCGCTAGTACCGCTGCCGGATTGTCATCATCTGCTTCTACCCAGGTGGTCGGGGAGCCGGGAGGCGCGTCGGATCCGGGCCGGTGCCAGTCGCTGCCCCCGACCGGGATCGCCGTCGGGTCCCAAGCCCGCCACCAGCCGAGTGGCATCGTCCACCGGGTGTCGAGCCAGCTCCAGTGCCAGACCTCGATCAAGGGTGGCCTGCGCTTCATTGGCGCGACCCAGCTGACCTGGCCGCCGTAGGGATGGTTGACCGACATCAGGCCGCCGGTCTCCTCGCATGCTTCCAGCCAGTCATCGGCAGACTGCCGGAAGTCGATCCAGCCGATGTCGCCGAACGCGTTGGCATGGCCGGACTCTGTCGTGACTTCCTGGCCCGGCACCAGCGTGATGCCGTGCACGGCGGCTGCGGCGGGAAGCTCGGGGTGGTGGCTGATCGTGTTGTGGTCGGTGACCGCGATGAACTCCATCCCCCGGCCGGCCGCGAACCTGGCCAGCTCGGGCACGGTCATGACGCCGTCGGAGTGCACGGTGTGGGTGTGCAGGTCGCCAGCCAGCCAGCGGCGCCCGGGAGTTGCCGGCAGGTCCCGGTGCTGTGGCCTGTCGGCCAGCGGCGGCATCTGCTCGGGCGGCTCGTCCGGCACCAGCTCGCCCGGGGTGCTGGACACCTCGACGGTCAGCGTGTAGTCGGCGCCCGCGGGCGGCACCCGGTGCAGGCCGATCATGACCTGCCAGGTGCCGGCCTCGAGCTCGCCGGGGATGTACCCGGGCGTCGCGGCAGTGTCGGCGATGACGAAGAACCGGCGCGCGCCCCCGGACCAGCCGCGGAAGCCGGCCACGCCCATGCACCCGAGATCCATGATGGCGCCAGAGCGCTCGTACTCAAGCTCGGCCCGCAGGCCGCACGCGCCCGGCGGGACGTCGAACGGCAGGTAGTGCCATGACGAGCTGAACCGATCCTCTAACGTCCAGCGCCCCGAGTGCCGTGTGACGACCATGAGGCCATCTTGCCATTGTTCATGATCACCAAGAATCCGCCGGGCCATGCCGGCCCGCGGCGACGCGCGCGGGCAGCCGGGTGCAGGCACTTGATTCGAATAATTCAACAGTCGTAGAATTCAACGCACGTTGATATCTGGCCGTACTCCGGAGGCTCCCGTGTGGGCAATGATCGTGAAGGAATTCCGCCAGCTTCGGCGCGACCGGCGCACGCTGGCCATGATGATCGCGATGCCGGTGATCCTGCTGGTCGTGCTTGGCTATGCCGCCAGCTTTGACGTCAGGTCGATCCCTGTCGCCGTCGCCGGTCCGCAAGCTGGGGCCGTGGCGAGGGTCCTGCCGCAGCCCTTCCATGTGGTGAGCACGAATCCCGCTGCCGGACGCGCCTGGGCACAGGACCAGCTACGTGACGGCCACGCCGCTGCTGCCTTCGTGACGAGCGGCACCGCATTCCCGTCAGTGCTGATCGACGGCAGCCAGCTCTTCACGGCGCAGGCGACGCTGACCGCGCTGCCCAAGCTGACCCTGCGCGAGGGGTTCTCCTCCTCGAGTGCCTCGAGTGGATCGAGTGCGTCCAGTGCGTCCAGTGCGTCGCCGCCGAAACCATCGGTCACCATCTTGTACAACCCTGGCCTGAAGACCTCGGACGTGATGATCCCGGGCCTGGCGGGCGTCGTGCTGGTGTTCATCGGCACGATCATCACCAGCCTGGGCGTCGTGCGTGAGCGTGAGTCGGGCACGCTCGAGCAGCTCGCCGTGATGCCGTTGCGCCCGCGTGATGTGTTCCTCGGGAAGATCGTGCCCTACTTCGTGGTCGCCGCGGTCGACCTGGCGATCGTTATCGGCGTCGGCATCGCGGTCTTCGGCGTGCCGTTCCGGGGCTCGGCGCTGGTCTTCGGACTCGGCGCCCTGCTGTTCCTGTTCGTCACGCTCGGGATCGGCGTCCTGATCAGCACCGTCTCGCAGAATCAGGGACAGGCGATCCAGCTGGCGGTCATGACCATGCTGCCGCAGGTGCTGCTCTCCGGACTGATATTCCCGCTGTCCTCGATCGCGGCCGGGGTGCGCTGGCTCTCTTACCTGCTGCCGCTGACCTACTTCAATGAGATCGCCCGCGGTGTGATGCTGCGGGCTGAGCCCATCGGGCCGTTGTGGGAGCCCTTCGTCTTCCTCGCGGTGCTCGGGCTGGTCGTGGTCACCCTGGCAATCCTGCGGTTCCGGAGCTACCTGGCGCCCGCGCCGGCTGGCGGCGGACCCCGGCTGCGGCACCGGACCGGCAAGGGAGCCACGGTCGGCGCGGGCCGGGCCGCCGACGCAGGCCTCGGCGCCGCCGCGGACCCCGCGGCCGGCGTCGTGGCGCAGGGCCAGGGACAGCCGGCATGACGCAGATCCCGCCCGGCAGTTTCGGCGCGCGCGGCCTCTCCTTGCACTACGGGGACACCGTCGCGCTGGAGGACGTATCGGTGACGGTCACGCCAGGCCTGGTCACCGCCGTCGTCGGGGGTGACGGCGCCGGCAAGACCTCGCTGCTGCGCTGCCTGGCCGGTGCTGCACGGCCAGACGCTGGGGAAGTTCACAGCCCGGGTCCGTCGCGGATCGGCTACCTGCCGGCCAGCTCCGGCGTCTACCCCGACCTCACCGTGGCGGAGAACCTCGCCTTCCGCGCGACTGCGTACCGCATGCCGGCTGGCGAGGCGGCTGCGCGCGCGGCAGAGCTGACGGAACGTGCTGGCTTGTCGGCCGCGCGCGACCGGCTGGCCGGGCAGCTATCGGGCGGCATGCGGCAGAAGCTCGGCGTCATCGCCGCCCTCCTGCATCGGCCTGATCTGCTCATACTCGACGAGCCAAGTACGGGAGTCGACCCGGTGAGCCGGTCGGGTCTGTGGTCGCTGATCGCGTCGGCGGCCGCCGGCGGTGCAGCGGTGATCCTGGCGACGACGTATCTAGACGATGCGCAGCGAGCCGGCACCGTGCTCGTTCTCGACGCCGGCCGGTCGCTCGCCGCCGGGCTGCCCGAGCAGATCGTGGCCGAGATGCCAGGCTCGGTGGTCCTGGCGCCTGGTCAGCCGGCCGGGGCCGCCGGAGAGCGCGCCTGGCGGCGCGGCGCTTCCTGGCGGGTGTGGTGTCCGCCGGGGAGCGACTGTCCAGGAGAGCCGGTAGTGGCGGACCTGCAGGACGCCGTCACGGTAGCGGCGCTCGCCCATGCGCCGGAAGCGGTTCCGGAAGGAGACCAACAGCCCTCGATCCGAAGGCCGCAGCTGCGCGGGACGCAGCTGCGCGGGCCACTGGCCGAGAGCGTCGCCGTCAGCTGCGTCTTCGGTCAGGTGACGGCCGTGCGCGCGGTCACCATGCAGGTACGCCCCGGCGAGATCGTTGGCCTGCTCGGCGCGAACGGCGCCGGCAAGACGACACTCATCCGCATGCTGCTCGGACTGATACCCCCGACGACCGGCCAGATCCTGCTGCTGGGGGAGCAGCCGAGCAGGCAGACGCGACGCCGGATCGGATACGTCCCGCAGGGCCTCGGCCTTTACGGCGACCTTACTGTCGCTGAAAACATGGCGTTTGCAGCCGCCGTCTTCGGCAAGCAAGCGGCACTCGACGCGCCCGACGCGCCCGACGCGCAGGATGCGCCCGCCGTGACGCGGACCCCGCTGGCGCGGGAGTTCCCGGCGATCCCGGTCGGCCGGCTGCCGCTTGGCCTGCAGCGCCGCGCGGCGTTCGCGCAGGCCCTGGCGCACCAGCCCGACCTGCTGATCCTGGACGAGCCCACCTCGGGAGTTGACCCGCTTGGCCGGGCCCGGCTGTGGCAGACCATCGCCGGAGCGGTCCAGGCCGGCGCGGGCGCGCTGGTCTCCACCCATTACATGGAGGAAGCAGGGGAGTGCGACAGGCTGATCATCATGGCGGATGGCGAGGTCGTCGCGGCCGGAACGGCGGCTGAGATCATCGGTGCTGCCCAGGTGACGGTTGTCGAAGCCGCCGACTGGCCGGCTGCGTTCAGCAAGCTTGAGCACGCGGGACTGCCGGTGGCGCTGGCAGGCCAGACCCTGCGGGTACCCGGCGCCAGCCCGGCCGAAGTGACGCAGGCGCTCGCCGGCCGGCACAGCCCGGCCGGGGACAGCGCGGCCGGGGACAGCACAGCCCGCGGCAGCACAGCCGATCGGGTGTACCTGGCGCCGGCGATGCTCGAGGAGCGCTTCTTCTCCCTGGCGGCCGGCCGGCCACTGGCGGCCGCGTGACGCCGCGGGCTAGCCGCAGTGCCTCGGGTAAAGGCCCGAGCGCGCGAACGGGCCGCCGCTCCGGAGACAGCGGCACCCGCGAGGCGATACTCGACGCGGCCCGCGCGCAGTTTGCCGAGCACGGCTACGACGGCGCAACGATCCGGGGGATCGCGGCCGTCGCAGCGGTCGACCCTGCGCTTGTCCATCATTTCTATGGCAGCAAGGAGCGGCTGTTCGTCGCGGCGATGCAACTCCCGGTCGTGCCGAGCGAGGTCATCGGGGCGGCGCTGGCCGAGGCCGGCCGCAGCCGCGGGGAATCCGCAGGCGCACACCTGGTCCGCTCCGCACTCACGTTGTGGGACAGCGAAGAACTGCGCGGCGCGTTCGTGGCGCTGCTGAGGTCGGCGCTGACAAGTGAGCGCGCGGCGGTCATGCTGCGCGAGTTCCTGGCCGAGGCCATACTCGCCCCGGTGGCGAGCCTTGCGAAGGACGGCGACCCTGATGCAACCCCGTTCCGTGCAGCACTGATCGCGTCTCACATGCTCGGCCTCGCGCTGACGCGGTACGTGCTGCGGTTTGGTTCGGTCGCTGCCGCGAGCGCCGACGAGCTAGCTGCCGCGATCGGCCCGGCCATCGACCGGTACCTCACCGGAGACATCGGCGCCGAGCAGAAGACCTAACACCATGGGAACGGGCTCAGGTCCGGCTCCGCCCACTCGCGCCGCGCGGTCGCGGACGCGAGCAGGGCCGGGCTGTAATGGCTGCGCAGCAGCCGCTTGTCCAGCAGGGCCGGGTAGCGCTCGGCGAACTCGCCGAAATCTGCGACGGCCGGATCGGCCTGAACATGGTGGCCGACAATCTCGGTCCACGCTCTCGTCATCGTGGCGTTGTACTTCTGCGGCGCGCGCTCGTAGGCGGCGATGTGCCGGATCCACGAGCTGATCTTCGTGATCGCCGCGCTCGTCCCGTGCTCGCGCGCGGTCAGGAAGGCCAGGTGCACATGCTGGCGGTGGCCGAACCCGCCGCCCGGCGGGACGACCTGGTCCAGCAGCTCGGCTAGCTCGGCCGGCATGTCGTGGGGCTGCGCTTGGTGGCTCATCGTGCCAGCGCCCTGGTCACGGCGCGGAAGCCGGCTAGCTGCGCCGGTGTCACCGAGCTCAGCGTTCGTTCCTCGAGCTCGGTCACGGCCGTCCGCACGGTGTTCGCTGTCTGCCTGCCCGCCGGCGTGAGGGCGATCAGGAACGAGCGGCGATCGGCGGGGTCGAGCTCCCGGCCGAGCAGCCGCTTGCGCTCCAGCCGGTCGAGCACGCTGGTCAGAGTCGTCGGCCTGGTGCCGGTGGCGGCGGCGAGGTCGCCGACCGCGCGCGGCTCGCCATCAGCGAGGACGGCCAGCACGTTCTGCTCGGACGGAGCGAGGTCCAGGTCGGCAAGCGCGACGCCCAGGGAGTGCAGCGTCGCGTGCGTAGCCCGGTGCAGGGCGGCGACGATGCCGCCGGGGGAGTCTTCGGATATCACGATATCGGATAATACCATATCGATCTAATGCGTGACGGGTCGTTCGCCAGCTGACGTGGTCACACTACGATCCACAGAGTGGACGCGATTCTGGGTGACTGCTCGCTTGAGCACCTGCGCAAGCGCACTAGCCACAAGTGGCGCACTTACGCGCGCGACGTGCTGCCCGCTTTCGTGGCCGAGATGGACTTCGATCCGGCCGAGCAGATCAAGGACGCGATCCGCGCCGCGCTGGACGCCGGAGACCTCGGCTATCCGCACAAGGGGGAGCTCGGCGAGGCGTTCGCCGAGTTCGCGGCTGACCGCCTCGGTGGCTGGGCGCCGGACCCGGACCTGATCTTCGCGATTCCGGACGTGATGACCGGCATAGCCGAGGTCATCCAGGCGATCACCGAGACGCGCGGCGGCGTCGTCATCAACCCGCCGGTCTACGCGCCGTTCTTCTTCCGGCTCGAGCTCGCGGACAGGCGGATCGTCCAGGCACCCCTGGTCGCCGCCGACGGCGGCTACGACCTCGACCTGGACGCCCTCGATCGCGCGCTCAGCGAGCCCGGCGTCGGCGCGTACCTGCTCTGTAATCCGCACAATCCACTCGGCCGCGTGTGGTCACGCGACCAGCTCACGGCGATTGCTGAACTGTGTGATCGCCGCGGCGTCCCCGTCCTGGTCGACGAGATCCATGCGCCGCTCGTCCTGCCTGGTGCGCAGCACGTGCCGTTCCACACCCTTGATCATCCGGCGGCCCGGCGCGCGGTCGTTTTCACTTCGGCCTCGAAGGGCTGGAACATACCCGGCCTGAAGTGCGGGATCGCCGTGGCAGGCGACCAGCGCGCGGCGGCGGTCCTGGAGCAGCGCTGGGACGCCCTGCTTGCCTCGCACCTGGGCGTCCGTGCATCGATCGCAGCGCTGCGCAGCTCCCGGTCCTGGCTCGACGCCGGCGTGGCCCAGATCGATGCGAACACCCGGCTGCTCGCCATGCTGCTGTCCGAGCATTTGCCGGGCGTCCGCTACCGGCCGCCAGAGGCCAGTTTCCTTGCCTGGCTCGACTGCCGTGAGCTGGAGCTTGGCGACGACCCGGCCGCCGAGTTCCTCGTCCGCGGCAAGGTCGCGCTCAGCTCGGGCCCGGACTTCGGCTCCGAGGGCCTCGGGTTCGCCCGCCTGAACATCGGCACGTCGCCCGAGCTGATCGGCGAGGCGGTCCGCCGGATGGCCGTTGCGGTGACTGGCTAGCGCGGCAGTGACTAGCTAGCGCAGTCGCAGGTGGCGCGGCAGTCACAGGCGGCGTCGCTGTCTTGGCTCGCTGCCCGGCACGGTCACGATCGCGCATACCTAATGCGGCGCCTGCCCGGCGCGATCACGATCGCGCACACCTATTGCAGCGCCGTGCCCGGCGCTGTCACGATCGTCACCTAATTCTTGTTGGTTACGGGGTGGTCGCGTGCTCTAACCCCTGTACCGCCGCCCATACCTTTCGGAGAAACTGATGTCTGCAACCACCTGCGCACCCGCGGCCGGGGCCGCGGCGCCGAGCTCGTCCGCTTGCCCACGTGTCCGCCGGCCTGGCGCGCGCCACGCGTCCCTGCTGCTCGGCGCCGCAGTCATGGCCGCCCTGCTGTCGGCTTGCGGGGGTGGCAAGGCGAACCCGGCGCCGACCGTGACCGTCACCCAGAACGCGTCTTCGTCGGCATCGTCGTCGGCCAGTGCGGCCGCGATCACTCCGCCTGCCATTGTCGCCGTGACGAAAGGCGGCGCCCTGGTCACGTTGAACCCTGCCACCGGATCGGTGTCGTCGACGCTGGTGGCATCGCATGTCCTCGGCGACGAGATCTCGGTTTCGAGCACCGGGATGGTGTACTTCGCGGTCAAGCACGGTTGCAAGAGCGAGATCGAGGCGATTCCGGCCGCTGGAGGGACCGCTGCCGACCTGGCACCGGGCAGCCTTCCGGCGGTCAGCCCGGATGGCACGAAGCTTGCCTACGCTAACCAGCCGACGCTGGCCATCGGCTGCATCCCTGGCAGCTCCGACATGGTGCCGCTCTACCACCTGGCAATCCGCACGCTCAGCTCCGGCGCGACCGTCAGCCTGCCGATGGTCCCGGCCGGCCAGGACAGCGGCCTGCCCGCTCCGATTTCGCATCTGTCGTGGGCCCCCGACAACGATCACCTCGCGGTCTCGATCGACGCGGTCGAGGACAACGAGGGCTGGAACCTGAACATCGTCAATACCGCGCAGGCGCCGTATTACCTGTCCGGGACTGGCGTGACGAGCGTGCCCGTGACCGGAAGCCCGACGGCGCAGCGGAGCTATCTGCGTGAAGGCGTGTACATGCCGAACGGTGATCTGTTCGTCAGCCGCGCCTGCTGCGCTGGCGTCCCTGTCCACAACACCTCGCGGCTCATGTGGGAGGTGAGCACGAGCGGCGCGCTGGTGCACCAGGTGGCCGTCGGGTACCCGAACCTCGACCATCTCAGCCTGGACGTCAGTTCCGATGGCGGCTGGCTGCTGTACCTCGCAGGCCCGAGCCTCTACATCTCGCAAGGCGGGGCTACCCCGCGCGAGCTCACCTCGGGCCTGATCGCGGCCGCCTGGGGCTAGACATCAGCGAACCTATGTGACGTGCGTGCCGGGGTATGACCGGCATAGCGGTCGCCGCCTCTGGACGTCAGAGGCGGCTCATCGCTCTTGCTCAGCCTTAGCGCCAGTCAGCCCGCATTGACTGGCCCGAAGATTTCCGCAGTCATCACGACATGGCCGCTGTTGCCGCGTGTGTGCCATGAAGGAGCCCAGTCAAACCTGTTCAGCCGGCCGGTTACGTGCGAATGTGGAATCGAGTCCCCCGCCCAGGCAGCAGTTGGAGGGGTTTTTTATGGGCAGGGATGTCCCGTCCATCACTGTCACTCAGCAAGATCGCCGTGCATACCGGGAGAAGGTCCGCCAGTGTCTTGACGTGTTCGCTCGGATGCTTCGCGAGTCCAGGTTTGACACCGAGCGCCGGCAGGTCGGCGTGGAGATCGAGCTGAATCTGGTCGACCCCGACGGTATGCCCTCGATGTCCAACCTGGCAGTCCTGGAGGCCATCGCCGATCCGCACTGGGCCAGCGAGCTTGGCCGGTTCAATCTGGAGATCAACGTCCCGCCTCGGCAGCTGACTGGCGACGCACTGAGCTCGCTCGAGCACGATGTCAGCAGCAAACTCGACATCGCGGCGGCGCGCGCCGAGGGTACTGGCAGCCGGCTGGTGATGATCGGGATCCTGCCCACACTGCGCCAGGCTGACGTCACCGACGATGCCATGTCAGCCAATCCGCGGTACCGGCTGCTCAACGAGCAGATGATCGCGGCCCGCGGCGAGGACATGCGGATCAGCATCGACGGACCCGAGCGCCTGCTCACTCACGTCGACACGATCATGCCGGAGGCGGCCTGCACAAGCGTCCAGTTCCACCTCCAGGTGAGCCCGGAGGCGTTCGGCAGCTACTGGAACGCCGCGCAGGCCGTCGCGGGCATCCAGGTGGCGCTGGCCGCCAACTCGCCGTACCTCTTTGGCCGTGAGCTGTGGCGCGAGACCAGGATCCCGCTGTTCGAGCAGGTCACCGATACCCGGCCGGAGGAGCTTCAGCAGCAGGGCGTCCGGCCGCGCGTCTGGTTTGGTGAGCGCTGGATAACGTCTGTCTTCGACTTGTTTGAGGAGAATCTCCGCTACTTCCCGGCGCTGCTGCCGCTCCGTGAGGACGAGGACCCCGCCGCCGCCCTCGACAGCGGCCGGGCCCCGCGGCTCGCCGAGCTGACGCTGCACAACGGCACCGTGTACCGGTGGAACCGGCCGGTGTATGCCGTCGAGGGAGGGCGGCCGCACCTGCGGGTGGAAAACCGGGTACTGCCCGCCGGACCGACCGTCGCCGATGTGGTGGCAAACGCGGCTTTCTACTACGGGCTCGTACGAGCCCTCGCCGAGACCGAGCGTCCGGTATGGACCCAGATGTCTTTCGCGGCGGCCGCGGACAATCTGGTCGAAGGCGCGCGCCACGGCATCGAGGCACGGGTCTACTGGCCGGGTATCGGCGAGGCGCCGGTCACGGAGCTGACGCTGCGGCGGCTTTTGCCGCAGGCCTCCGAGGGCCTGCGGCAGTGGGGAGTGGAAACCAAGGACGCAGACCGGATGCTCGGCATCATCGAGCAGCGCTGCCTGACCGGCCGCACAGGCGCGACCTGGCAGGTCGAGACGGTCCGGCGGCTGGAGCGCGGCCAGGCGGACCGTCGCGAGGCGCTGCGCCGGATGACCCAGGGCTATATCGAGCGGATGGCGTCCAACGAGCCAGCGCATTCGTGGCCGAGCCTGTGACCGGGTCCGTCTGAGGGTCGGCCGCACGCGGCTGGCCGGGATAGCGCCCTCCGGACCTGCGGGGATGCGCAACCTGGCGCCGGTTGTCACTCTTGGTAGCTTTGCGACTCCGATGAGTGGGCATACCTGACTGGCAAAGCCTGGGACACGCTCATTGGGGGTGGGACGATGGCGCAGAGGTCGACGGCCGGGCAGTCACAACCCAGCACCGGGCAATCTCAGCCTGAGCTGGGACAGACGCAGCCCCAGGCCGGGTCCTCGGGGCCCACAACGGGATCCGTCGTGATCGATGCGAACATGGCCCGCAAGTACACCGCCGAACTTATCGGCACCGCGCTTCTGGTCTTCTTCGGCGCGGGCGTGGCTACGGTGTCATTCGGTTTCCGGGCCTTCGGCAGCAGCGTCGCGTCCGGCATCCTAGTCACCGGCCTCACATTCGGCCTGGTCCTCATGGGCCTGGTCGCGGTGATTGGCCCGATATCGGGCTGCCACGTTAACCCGGCTGTGACCCTCGGCCAGTTCCTGGCCAGGCGCATTACCCCGATCGACGCGGTTGGCTATGTGGTCGCCCAGCTCATCGGTGGTCTCCTGGGCGCACTCTTGCTCTTGTGGGTCGTGCACAGCTCGCCGTTCTACGTCCGACCCCGGATCGGGCTCGGGGCCAACGGATACGGCAGCCTGTCGCTGCTGCACGCGTCCGGTGGCGGCGCCTTCCTCATTGAGATCATCATCACCGCGGTGTTCGTCCTCATCGTCCTGAGCGCCACGCGCTCGAAGGCCAATGTCGCGATCCAGGGTGCCGTCATTGGCGTGGGGCTGGCCCTGGTCAACATCATGGCCATCCCGATCGATGGCGCCTCGGCCAACCCAGCGCGTAGCTTCGGGCCAGCCATCGTCGCTGGCGGGCCGTGGCTGAGTCAGCTCTGGCTATTCCTCATCGCGCCCATGGTCGGCGGGGTGCTTGCAGCGGGCGTGTTCATGCTCTTCCACCCGCACGAGGGAGTTGAGTGGGGGCCGCGTATGCGTGCGCAGCCCGCGATGACCGTCTCGGCAGCGGACGAGGTCACGCCGCCAATCGGATCAACAGCGCAAACCACCTCCACGGGCACGCCGACCGCGGGCCAGCGGCCACCGGCGTCCACCGGGACGTCATCCGGCGGTCCGGATGACACAACCGGGCCGGTCAGCCCGCCCGGAGACATGAAGTAGGTACAACCGGAGACGGCGCCGGGCCGCTCCGTAGGACCGCCCGCGAGGCACGCCGGCCTCGCGGGCGGTCACTGCTTGCACCGCCGTTTCGTCGGCCGAAGCGGCGAGGCGCTGGCCAGGCGGCGGCATAGATGTGAGGATCGACTAGATGAGCGCCGACGATCCTGCTCAGGTCCCGCAGTTGCGGCTGAGCAGCGCGGCGGGCCGCTGGGTGCTGCTGGCTACCGTGCTCGGGTCGAGCATGGCGCTGCTCGACTCGACGGTCGTGAACGTCGCACTGCCGACAATCGGGCGGCACCTGAATGCGTCGCTCGCCGGGCTCCAGTGGACGGTCACCGCTTACACCCTCACGCTGGCCGGGCTCATCCTGCTCGGCGGGTCACTCGGCGACCGGTTTGGCCGGCGCCGTGTCTTCCTTATCGGGGTCGTGTGGTTCGCGGTTGCCTCGGCCCTCTGCGGGCTGGCGCCGAGCATCGGCGTGCTGATCGCGGCGCGCGTGCTCCAGGGCGTCGGTGGTGCCTTGCTGACTCCGGGCTCGCTCGCGATCATTCAGGCCAGCTTCGCGGCCGAGGACCGGCCGCGCGCCGTCGGCGCCTGGTCGGGGCTCGCCGGCGTCGCATCGGCTATCGGCCCGCTCGTGGGCGGGCTGCTGGTCCAGACGGCCGGCTGGCGGTGGGTGTTCCTGCTTAACTTGCCGCTTGCCGTCGCGGTGGTCGCCGTGACGATGCGGCATGTGCCCGAGACCAGGGATACCTCGGTACGCGGCGGCTTCGACGTCGCCGGCGCGGTCCTCGCGGCGGCAGCCCTCGCCGGCATTACCTACGCTCTGATCGAGGCGCCAGAGACATCAGGCAAGGCGGTCGTCGCCATCGCTGGCTTGCTCGGCGTGGCCGCGGCTATCTTCTTCGTGCTAGTAGAGCGGCGGCGGACCCGCACACCCGACAACGTTGCCCCGATGCTGCCGCTCGACGTGTTTGCTTCCCGCCAGTTCACCGTGATCAACTGCATCACGTTCCTGGTCTACGGCGCATTCGGCGGTCTGCTGTTCCTGCTGGTGCTCCAGCTTCAGGTCGTCTCCGGCTTCTCACCGCTGGAAGCGGGCACGGCCTTGCTTCCGGTAACACTGCTCATGCTGGGCCTGTCGGCTCGCGCGGGCAGCCTGGCCCAGCGCGTCGGGCCGCGCCGGCCCATCACCGTCGGCATCATCCTCCTCGCGATCGGCATGGGGCTGATGATGCGCATCGGGCCGCACGCCAACTATTTCGCCGACGTGCTTCCGGCCGTGGTCATTTTCGGCCTCGGTTTGTGCCTGACGGTGGCGCCGCTAACGGCGACCGTGCTGGCGAGCGCCGACGTGCGTCATGCCGGCGTGGCCAGCGGCGTTAACAACGCCGTGGCCAGGGCCGCCGGCCTCGTCGCCGTCGCCGCGCTGCCCGCGGCCGTCGGCCTCACCGCGGCGAGCTACCACCAGCCTGCGAGCTTCAACCATGGCTTCGATCTTGCGACCACGATTTGCGCCGTCATCTTGCTGATCGCTGCTGTGCTGGCCTGGATCCTGATCGACAACAACGTGCTGCGCGGCCTGGCCAGCCAGCGGTCGAGCCGGAGGTTAGGACCAGCTGCACGATCAGCGCGCCGCCGCTGCAACCGGCGCCGCCACGCTAGCCGCCAGCTAGTTGTCCAGGCCGAGCGTGAACGTCGGCTTGGGCGTCGTCTCCGGCAGCCGGTGCTCGTCCGCGAGCCGCCGCACAGCCGTGCCGGTGGCCAGGAACTCGGTCGCGTGCTCGCCCCACACGTGGTTGAAGACGCCCACGGTCACGCCCACGATGCCCGACGACTGTGCCTGCGCGGCCTCGGCTTGCATGCGGGATAGGGCTAGCTCGCGTGCCTCGTACACGCCCTGGGTGAACTGGATCATCTCCTGGTTCTGGCCGGTCTGGCGCAGCGTCTGCATCATCGACTGATGCGCGATGTGATACACGCAGGTGCCGAGGACGAACGCAACCGGGACCGAGCCCGCGGCCAGCAGTCGGAAGAAGTCCTGCGCGGACAGATCCGACGTGAAGGCCCGGCCGTCCGGTGCCCGGTGCGCGCCGTGGCCGGCCAGATGACGGACTGCGGTACCCGTAGCCAAGAACTCGAGCACGTCCTGGCCCCAGGCATACATCTGCATCTTGAGCTGCACGCCGACGATGCCGTCGGCGCCGAGGTGATCGGCTTCGGCTTGCATCCTCGACATCGCCAGCTCCCTGGCGTTGTACATGGCCTGCGTCAGGACCTGGAGCTCCTGATTCTGGCTCCAGCGGCCGATCTGCAGCCCGACGTGATAGATCGACGACCCGACAACGAAGCCGAGCGGCTCGAAGCCTGCCTCACCGAGGAGCACGTACTCAGACACCGACAGGTCCGAGGTGAATACTCCGGTGGGGCTGGCGCCGGCAGTCTGGGCAAGGCGGCCATCGGCTGCCTGCGGCTCCCACGTCGCGCTCTGATTCGGCTGGTTCGAGAAAAGCGGCATGACAGGCTCCCCCGTTTGCGCCATATGGCCAATGGCAGCCTACTGCCGCCGTGGCGGCCCGTCATCGCTAGCGCGCGGCGCCTGCCGCACCACGACCTCCAGCTCTGGGCGCAGCACGCCCGATTCGGCGTACATCTGGTAGGCGCGCATGTCGGCATCGGTGAGCGGCGGCGGGACGAGTGAGCGGGGCCACAACCGACGTGCCCGCACGACGTCGAACTCCACCACGTACAACGTGATCTGCGCCTGGAGGTAAAACCAGGCGAGCAGGCCGAGCACGACGCCGAATGCGCCGTAGACGGAGTTGGTCGCGTGGCCGATAATCAAGCCGCCGACCAGCTGGAGGATCTGCCAGGCGATCGCGGCCAGGACCGCGCTCAGCCGCATATCCCTGCCGTCGACCTCGCTGGAGGTGGCGAGGCGGAAGCCGAGCCAGAACAGGACGATGTTCAGCAGCAGCGAGACGACGAACGCCGCGACCTTGGCAAGCACTCCGCCCAGGTGACCGGTACCGCCGGCGATGGTGGACAACGCGATCGTCACGATCTCGCCAGGTCCGAGCACTGCGATCAGGCCGAGGCTGCGCAGCAGGTTCTTGGGGAATCGCGGCCGCCGGAACTGCGGCACTCCCCAGACCGTATTCATCGCGTTCTGCATGGCGGTGGCCACGCCGCGGCCGGCATAAAGAGTCAGCAAAATGCCGATGACCAGGGCGAAGCCGGTCTTGCTTATCCCATGACCCGTGCTCCCGCCCAGCTGCGCGCCAATGACCGGGTACTGATGCAGTGCTGCTGTCAGCCTTTTGGCCAGCTTCGGATTGTTCTGGGAGATCAGGTCAAGAACGCTGTAGGCCACGAGCAGCAGCGGGAACAGAGAGGCGAATGCGTAGTAGGCGATCAGCGCGGCGAGATTGCCGGCGCGGTTATCGCTGAATTTTTTCCAGGTGGCGACCGGCACGGCCAGCCAGGGCCGGCTTTGCTCGAGGTTGTCTGCCTTGTCTGCCAGGCGCGTCACGAAAGTCATGTCGGCGACACGCTACCCAGCCTGGGCTTCATCACTCCCTGGCCCGGTCCGGTGGGACACAGTCCGGTGTGACGCAGCCCGTCGCGACGCATTCCGGTGCTAGCAGCCCGCCGCGCGAACGTCGGGCGCCGGAGCGCCGGGCGCGCAGCTCGCCCGCCTAGCGGTTGCGGCCGGGACCCGCGGCGAGGGCGAGCTCGTCCGCCGGAGCCGGGTGCCCAGCCGCGCACCGGAGCTCCGCGTGCACGACCTCGTCGCAGCCGGTGTGCCGCAGCTCCACGGGCGCGCCATCGGGCTGTAGCCAGCGGTCGCCCCATTGCATCAGGGCGACCAGTACGGGCAGCAGCTCGGCGCCCTTGTCTGTCAGGCGGTAGGCCAGCCGCGTGCGCTGGCCCGCGATCCGGTACGGCTCACGTGCCAGCAGCCCGTCGTCGACGAGCTCCCTCAGCCTGGCCGCTGCCACCGGCTCGCTGATGCCGACGCGCTCGGCGAAGTCGTCGAATCTCGTCGTCCCGTAGAACGCCTCCCGCATGATCAGCAGCGCTGACCGGCTGCTGACGACATCAAGAGCGCGGGCTAGGGAGCAGGCGCTGGCCTTCCACCGGTCGCGCGGGTAGAGCGGGCCGGACAGCTGGACGGTGTGAGCTGACGCTGATGACGAATTCACGTTTTCACTCTAGCTGACTTGTGGATGCTTAAGCCAGCCGCGTATGGTCTGGCTATGAGCTTGCTAAGTCAGCAGTCGGGTGACGGTGTGAACCGGGCGAGCAGGGCGGCCCGGGCGAGCGGAACCTCCGGGGCCGCCGGACGCACGATCCGCCCCGCCCAGGTACTGGTGATCGTGTGCGCCGGTGTCGTCATGGCCAGCCTCGATCTGTTCATCGTCAACGTCGCGCTACCGCAGATCGCCGTGGATCTGCACGAGCCGAGCCTGGGCACGCTGTCCTGGGTCCTGAACGGCTACGCGATCATCTACGCCGCCCTGCTGGTGCTGGCCGGACGGCTGGCCGATCAGCATAATCGCAAGAACGGCTTCCTGCTTGGCGTTGCGATCTTCACGGCGGGGTCCGCGGCCTGTGGCGCGGCCGCCTCCGTGCCCATGCTGATCGCGTTCCGGCTCGTGCAGGCTGCCGGTGCGGCGCTGCTCACGCCGACCTCGCTCGGCCTGGTGCTAGCGAGCTATCCGGCCGAGCGGCGTGGTGGCGCCGTGCGAGCCTGGACCGCTGCCGGCGGCATGGCTGCCGCCCTCGGCCCGGTGATAGGCGGCCTGCTGGTAGCTGCCAGCTGGCGCTGGGTGTTCTTCGTCAACGTGCCGATCGGCATCGCCGCGTTGCTGATCGGCTGGCGCAGGCTGCCGGACGTGCCAGGTCATCCAGGCGCACGGCCCGACGAGCTGTCGGCAGTGCTCGTGACCGCAGGCGTCGCCGGTCTGACACTGGGCCTGGTCCGCGGCGGAGCTTGGGGCTGGGGCTCGGCGGCGACCACCGGCGTCCTGGCAGCGTCCGCGATCGTGCTCGGGCTCTTCGCACTCCGCTGCCTGCGGCATCACAATCCGCTCATCGAGCCTGGCCTCTTCCGCGTGCGCACCTTCTCCGGCGCCTCGGCAGCAACGCTGCTCTTTTCGGTGTCGTTTGGCGCCATGCTGCTCTCGATCGTGCTGTGGATGCAGGATGTGTGGGGCTGGTCGGCGCTGAAGACGGGCCTCGGCGTAGCGCCCGGCCCGGTCATGGTGCCGATCTTCACCTTCCTCGTCACCGGGCGGCTACTGGCCAGGTACGGCCCCGCGGTCGTCATTGGCGCGGGCGCGACGGTGTTCGCCGCCGGGATCCTCTGGTGGGCCGCCGTCGTTCAGCTGCACCCGAACTACCTGCAGATCCTGCCCGGCATGCTGGTCACCGGGATTGGCGTCGGCCTGACGCTGCCGTCGTTGATGTCGACTGCCGCCGCCTCGCTGCCGCCGCCGTCCTTCGCTACCGGCTCTGCCGTCGTCAACATGCTGCGGCAAGTGGGATTCGCGGTCGGCGTGGCGATGCTGGTCGCGGTCCTTGGCACCCCGCTAGGCGCAGCGGCTGAGCTCACGGCCTTCCGGCACGGCTGGTATGCCACTGCGGGTGTCGGCCTCGCGGCCGCCGTCGCGGCCGTGATCCTGCGCCGTCGGCCGGTCGTGGCGGCTACCGCTGCGAACACCGCGTAGGCACCTAGGCCAGCTCAGCCAGCACGGTCGCTGCGACGTCCGTGCCCGACCGGACCGCACCTTCCATGTAGCCAGCCCAGACCGTCGCGGTCTCGGTACCCGCCCAGTGGATCGGCCCGACGCGCTCGCGGAGCGCGTGTCCGTAGCGCGTCCAGACGCCCGGGCCGAAGATCGTGCCGTAGCAGCCGCCGCTCCATTTTTCCTGCTGCCAGTCGCGCTCCAGGTACTGCTCCGGCCTGCCGGCCCGCGGCCCGAAGTACCTGACCAGCGAGTCCACGACTTCCTGGCGGCGGACTTCGAGCGGCTCGCGGCCAAGGCGGCGCGCCTCGTCGCCTTCCAGGAAGGCCAGCAGGATGCCGGGAGATCCGTCCGGCGGCGAGTTATCGAAGACCACCCGGGAGCCCGCGCCGTCGCCGGTGGCCTGGCCGCACAGTCCTTCGCGTCGCCAGAACGGCTCGTCGTAGATCACCTGGCACTTGATGACTGAGCCCATGGGTGTGCGCTGGGTCAGCTGCTCGCGCCATGCAGGCAGCGCGGGAGAGTAGTCGATCCGCCCGGCCAGCAGCGGCGGCGCCGTGACGATGATCTGCCGGCCCTCGAACTGCCCGGCGCCCGTGGTGGCGGCGCCCGTGGTGGCCACGACCGTGGTGGCGGCGCCCGTGGTGGCCACGACCGTGTCGCCGCGGACTTCGATCCGGGTTACCGGTGCCGACAGCCGCACGATGTCGCCGAGCCCCGCTGCCAGCCGCTCGCGCGATCAGGGCCGAGCCACCGACGAACCGGTCCTGCTGCGCGCCGCCGGTGGTGTCGATGAGTCGCTGGAAGGAACCGCCCGAGTGCGAATAAAAGAGCACGTGCAGCATGGACAGATCGCCAGGCTCAGCGGCAAACACTGCCTCTGCCCCGAGCGTCAGCAGCATCCGGGCGCTCTTGCTCGCGGTGTTGCGCCGCACCCAGGTCTCGAAGGTCTGGCCGTCGAGCTTCTCGGCGCCTGCGGCGGTCCACGGCGCGTCCGTCGGCACCTTCCTGGCCATCGCCTCAAGCCGCGCCTGCGCTCGGCCGATGTCGGCCAGGACCAGCGGGTTGATGCGCGGGATGGTACCGGAGTAGGTGCCGCGCTTGCCGTTGAAGTGCAGCACCTTCTTACCGGTGTCGTACGTCGGGAACGTGGCGACCTTCAGCTCAGCGGCGAGTGCCAGTAGCTGGTCCTGCGTCGGGCCGGCCCACTGGCCGCCCATCTCGACGATCTTGCCGTCGCCGATCTCCTCGTTGACGACGCGGCCGCCGACACGGTCCCTGGCCTCCAGCACGAGCACGGATCGTCCGGCAGCCGTCAGGTCCCGGGCAGCGACCAGGCCCGCGAGGCCAGCGCCGACCACCAGCACGTCAGCCGATTCGGCCATCACGTTACCTCCAGTTATGCCGGGTTCTATGGCGGGCGCCGCATGGTGCCAGCAGCCTAATGGGGGCGGCCGTGGCCAGCCAGGCGCGCACCATCGGCCGGCCACCTCCCGGGGCCACGCCGCCGCGGTTACGCCAGGCGCAGCGCCGCTGCGGGCGGCAGCTGAGCGGCCCGGATCGCCGGATAGAGCCCGGCCAGGGCGCCCACGAGGACCGCCACGCCGACCGCGGCGGCAAGGCTCGGCAGCGAGACGACGGCATGCCAGTGCCGAGTCGCCGCGAACGCCGCGGTGGCGACAGCACCTAGCGCAGCGCCCGCGGCACCGCCAGCGCCTGCCAGCATGATCGCCTCGGCCGCGAACTGAAGGCAGATGTGCCGCCGCGTCGCGCCGAGTGCGCGCCGCAGGCCGATCTCGTTGCGGCGCTCGAGCACCGCGATCACCATGACGTTGCCGATGCCGATCCCGCCGACGCCCAGCGCCACGGCGCCGAGCGCCAGGAACAGGCCCTGGAACGCGGTCGTGGCGTCGGCACGGGCCGTCAGCGCGTCGGCGGGATCGCTCACCGTCACGTCTTGCGGCGCGCTGGGGTCGGCCGTCGCCGCCAGCACCGATGCGACGGCTGGAACGCTTGCCGGGTTCGTTCGCACGTAGACCTGTACCGGACGCACGCCTGCGTGCAGGAGCTGCCGGGCGACCGGCTGCCCCACTAGCGCCGCGCGGTCAAGCTCTGGCGCCAGCGCGAGCGGATCCAGGATGCCGGTCACGGCGAACCAGTGGTCGCCGATCCAGACGAGGGCAGACCCGTCCGCCCGGTCGATGCCGAGCGCCTGGGCCGCGTAGGGACCGAGCACGACGGCCGGATAGTGCCCCGTCGCTGTCGTGAGGAACGAGCCGTTCGCCATCCGGCCCTGCAGCGTGTGCAGCAGGCCAGGGCCAGCCCAGTACACCGTAATGGCGTTCGTGTTGGCGGCCGGGATCTGGTCGCTCCGGTACACGCTGGCCGGCACGTCGCCGATTGCCGCGGCGTCGATCACCGGACCGATCCGGGCGATCATGCCAGGCGCCGTGACCGGCAGCGCGGCACCTGGTCCGCCGAACGACTGGCCAGGCGTCACGGTCAGCAGATTCGTGCCAAGCGCGTCAATCTCCGCCACCAGCTGCGCACGGCTAGATGCCGAGATTCCGAGCACCGCGACCATGGTGGCGATTCCGAGGGCGATGCCGAGCGCGGACAGCACGCTGCGGGCGGGCCGGATCACGATTCCGGCCGATGCCACCGGCCACAGATCGGCGGTCCGCATCCGGCTGCCCACGCGCGCGCGACTGGTGCTCACCACGCCTCGCTGTCGTGCTCAATGCCGCCGTCGCGCAGCCTGATCGTCCTGCGCGCCGCGGCTGCGATGTCCGGGTTGTGAGTCACCACGAGCGTGGTGACGCCGTGTTGGTTCAGGCTCGCCAGGATCGCGAGGATCTCGGCCCCCGCGGCCGTGTCCAGGCTGCCGGTCGGCTCATCGGCGAGGATGATCGCTGGCTCGCCCACGATCGCACGCGCGATGGCGACTCGCTGCCGCTCACCGCCGGACAGCTCGCCAGGCCGGTGCCTCGCCCGGTGACCGAGCCCGACCTGGTCGAGCGCGGCGGCGGCGGCCGCCAGCCGCTGCCGTGCCGGCATGCCTCGGTAGAGCAGGCCGGTCGCCACGTTGTCGAGCGCTGACTGCCCTGGCAAGAGGAAAAAGTGCTGAAACACGAAGCCGATGCTGGTGGCACGGATGCCGGCGATGTCCCGGTCGGGGAGCCCGTCGACCGGCTGCCCGGCGACGCTGATCGAGCCGCTCGTGGGCCGCTCCAGCGTGCCCGCGAGTGCCAGGAGCGTCGACTTGCCGGAGCCAGACGGACCGATGACGGCCACGAAGTCGCCAGTCTGCACCGTCAGCGTCACCGACGTGACCGCGCTGACCGGTGGGGTGCCTGGATGGATCTTGGTGACGCCAGTCATAACCAGCGCCGCCATCACCAGCGCGGTCACTGGGACACCACCACCTTGGTGCCGGCCGTCAGGCCTGCGCCGCCGATTTGCACGAGCCCGCTGGCGAAGATGCCCGTGCGCACGCCGATCACGCGGTGCGCACCAGACGGCAGCACGATCTCGACGCCGTAGCCGCCTCCGGCCAGCGCCAGCAGCGCGCTGACCGGCGCCGACAGAACGTCCCGTGCCACCTGGATGGCAAGCGACACCTGCACGGGGACGCCATCACTGGTGCCGGTAGCGGCCGGAACTTCCGGCGTAATGAACAGGAACGAGGTCGCGTTCTGCGCCGCCGCGCTCCCGCCGCCGTTGCCCGTGCTGCCCCCGCCAGCGCCAGCGGAGCTGGCCAGCGCCGGCGCCGGACCCATGCCGGTGACGATGCCTGCCGTCGCCGACTGCGACGGCAGGATGATGCTGACGGACTGTCCGACGCGGACGACGGGCATGTCCGGAGTCATCGGCACTGTGACGACGCGGTGGTCCGCCGTGACCAGGTATGGCGCCTGACCGGACTGTGCGGCACCGCCCGCGGCGACCTGCCACGCACCGACCCGGAGTGCACCGGGCAGGAACACGATCTGGCCGAACGGGATCCGTCCAGTCGCAGCAAGCCCGTGCGCAGCCTGCCAGCGCTCGACGGCATCGGCCGTCGCCCAGGTAAACACGCTGCTTGGCGTCGTCAGCAGCCCGGTCGCGAAGTGCCCGGCTATCAGAGCGGCCGTGAGCTGCCAGACGTCGGGGCCACTGGTCATGCCCGGCTCGAAGTTCCGCCAGGCAGGCACGCCGCCGCGTTGCAGTACGACGGGCCTATCGTCGACGCGGTACAGGGTCTGTCCAGGCCTGATGATCTTGCCGGGTGCAGGCAGCCAGGTGTAGGTCCCAGCCAGGCCGTTGATCACCGGAGCGCTGGCCCGGTATCCAAGCGTGCCCTCGGTCAGGGCCGACTCGGTCAGCGTGGTTCGGCTCAGCGTAGCGGTGGCGAGTCGAGGCAGTGCCTGCGGCGCTGGGTTCGCCTGTGCGCCCGCCAGGCTGACTGCCGCCGCGGCGCCGACCGCGGCTGCCCCCGCCAGGCTGGCCGCGAGCACGGGTCGCCGTACCGTCACGGCCCGGTCCCGTCGTCGTGCACGCCAGCTGGCAGGAAGTGCCGGCAAGCGCTGTCCGCCGCCTGGAACTGCGGCGAGTACCGGCCGAAGTCGCCTGTCATTCCGGGGACTGGGCCGAGGTTCAGCTGGCCGTCGGCCGTCGGGTCCAGCATGCCGATGTCGTGGCTCCGCATGCACTCCGCATAGCTGGTCAGCGCTGCTAGTTCGATCGAAGACATCGAGGACTGAGCGGCCGCCTTGGCGGCGACGATGGGCTGCATGAAGTGTCCGCAAGCCGCGTACGCGGTTCTTGTGGCGGCGTCCTGCGTTGGCAAGTTAATGGTCAGGCCGGCGTGACCGGGCCGGTGGAACGGGTCGGACATGGCGACGCCGTGGCTGCGCATGCAGCGCGCAAAATGGATCATGTCCAGGTCGGACTGCTCCTGCGTCAGCGCAGTCGACGGCGCGCGGCCGGCCTGGCTGCCTCCAGCCAGGCTCGCGACCGGCGCGTCGCCAGGACCGGACCCGCCGGCAGAGCCCGAGCACGCCGTGACGAGCGCCGCCAGTGCGGCGAGTACAGCGCCCGCAAGTCCGTGCTGTCGTGTCATCGTGACCTCCTAAGGCGCCCGGCTGTCGCCGAGCCAAGCCAGTCGTACCGGCCGGCGGTCACGGGGGCGTCACAGCTTGCGCCGCCGATGGCCGCCGATGGCCGCCGACGGCCGCGCCAGCGCGGCCGTCATGCGCAGGTCAGCACCCGCACGGCCCGATCCGGCGGGCACCCGCCTTGTGATCCCGCTGTGACCGGCGGCAGGGCAGGATGACTGCATGCGGGTGCTGGTGGTGGAGGATCACGTCGAGCTGGCGAACGACATCGCCGACGGACTGCGCGATCAGGGCATCGGCGCGGACGTGGCTTACGACGGATCGGCTGCTATAGAAAAGGCGGTGCTGACTCATTACGACGTGGTCGTGCTCGATCGGGACCTGCCCAGGATCCACGGTGACGCCGTCTGCGCCACTCTGGTCGGTACAGGCTCGCGTGCCCGCATCCTGATGCTGACCGCCGCCGGGACCGTCGCGGACCGCGTCGACGGGCTGATGCTGGGCGCGGACGATTACCTCATCAAGCCGTTCGCGTTCGCCGAGCTCGTGGCCAGGGTCCGGACGCTCGCCCGGCGGAGCCGGCCCCGCCCCCTGTCCTGGTCCGCGGTGACCTCGTGCTCGATCGCGCCAGGCGGCGGGCCAGCCGAGCCGGGCGCCCGGTGCCGCTCAGCCGGAAGGAGCTTGGCGTGCTTGAGGAGCTGCTGGTCGCCGACGGCGCCGTCGTCAGCGCCGAGGACCTGCTGGAGCGGGTGTGGGACGAGAATGCCGACCCGTTCACCCGGACCGTCACCGTCACCGTCGGGAGGCTGCGCAGCAAGCTCGGCGCGCCCGATCCCATCGAGACGGTCGTTGGCAGCGGATACCGGTTGCCGTGACGGACCGCACCGAGCCGAGCGGACAGAGCCGCCCGAGCAGACAGAGCCGCCCGAGCGGACCGAGCCACCCGAGCGGGCCGAGCCGCCCGAGTTTCCTCGCGCGCGCCGCCCGCCGGTGCGTCCCGCAGCGCATCGGCCCGCGGCTGACGCTTGTCTACGCGACGCTGTTCCTCGTCGCTGGCTCGGCCTTGCTTGGCCTGACCTACGGACTGGTCGACGCGAGCCTGCCCCCGGCCCCTAAGCACGTCCTGACCAAGAATCAGCAGCTCAAGGTCACGCTGGACTGCGCTGCTGAGGAGAAGAGCAACGCCGCCGTCAAAGGGTGCGTCCAGAAGGCGTTCGCCGCTGGCGTCGGGGCCGGCTCGGCCGATCAGCGGGACAACGCGCTGCACAGCCTTCTCGTGTACTCACTGCTCGGCCTCGGCCTGACCACCCTGGCGTCGGGCGGCATCGGCTGGCTAGTGTCGCGCCGGGTGCTCGCACCGGTCCGCTCGATCACGGAGACGGCGAGGCGCGCGTCGCAGGAGCATCTCGGCGAGCGGCTCGCGCTGCCAGGGCCCCGCGACGAGCTTCGGGAGCTCGCGGACACCTTCGACGACATGCTGGACCGGCTGGATCGCGCCTTCGCGGCGCAGCGGCAGTTCGTGGCCAACGCCTCGCACGAGCTGCGCACGCCGCTGACCGCCATGCGTACTGCCATCGACGTCACCCTGGCCAAGCCCGGCCGAACGCAGCAGCAGCTTGAGGACATGGCGATCCGGGTGCGCCGGTCGACCGAGCAGGCTCAGCGCATGGTCGAGGCTCTGCTGACCCTGACGGTCAGCGAGCATGGCCGCGAGCAGGCTGAGTCGCTCGACCTGGCCGCGCTTGCCGAAGACGCGCTAGAGCAAGCGGACGACGGCATCAGGCACGCTGGGCTGCAGCTGAACGCCGTGCTGAAGCAAGCCCCGGTCAGCGGCGACGCGCACCTAGTCGAGCGCATGGTGTGGAACCTGGTCGACAACGCGGTCCGGCACAACGTGGCAGGCGGCTGGATCTCGGTCCGCACCGGGACCGACGAGGGCGCCGCCTACCTGCGCGTCGCCAATGGCGGCGAGGTCATCCCGGACGAGGCCGTCGGCATCCTGGCGGAGCCGTTTCACCGGCTGGCTGGCCGCACGGGCGACGGCGGCGGCTTCGGGCTCGGCCTCTCGATCGCCAGGTCGGTCAGCACCGCGCACGGAGCAACGATCACCATGACCAATCCCGCCGCCGGCGGCCTGGACGTCCTCGTCCGGATGCCGCCCTTGACCTAGCCTGCCCTAGCCGCTGCTGACCTAGCCGCCGCTAGCCGCAGTCCCTGGCCTTGATCCGCCGCCAGCCGCCGGCCCGGTTGTTGGCGATGATCTGCCGCAGCATGACCGTCAGCGCCGCCGCCTTGATCTGCTCACCCTGGCGGACCGCCATGGTCCGCGCAGTCGCGTTGCCGTGGCCGGCCGTGATGATCCCGTCCGGGTCCGGCACGATCGAGCCGTCGTACAGGAACAGGTTGACGTGGTCCTTCGCGGCCAGCAGCGCGCAGACGTTGCCGGCCAGCACGAAGTAAGGCTGGCGGGTGCGCTTGATCGTCTCGGCTATCTCGGGATCGGCCGCATGGATGAGGTCGCGCAGTTCCCGGCAGACCGACTGCTGCCAGTTCGGCAGGCTCTCGATGTAGGCATCGACCCGCGGGTCGGTCGCGTACGTCATCGCGGATTCCGGTCGTGACCGTCCGGGTCCGCGGCGTCGAACTCGGCCACCAGGCGTTTAGACGCCTTACGGCGCCATGCGTCGGCGAGCAGTTCTCGCACCCGCTCCGGCGGCGCGGCGGCGAGCTGGATCCGCACCCCGCGTACCCGCTGGCCCCACAGCAGCGGCTCAAACGCGCGCGGATCTTCGGCGCCCCGCTCTTCGGCGACAGCCGCCTCGACTTCGCCTTCGTCCACGAACACGTGCAGCCGGGCCCCGTCCGCTGGCGCGGTTGCAAAGATCTTTCCCCCGACCCGGAACGAGGTCATGTCGAAGTGCGGTTCCTCACTGGTTCCCGGTAGGGACAGCGCGAACTCGCGTGCCTGCGCTAGGTCGCCCATCCGGCCAGGCTAGATCACGAGCGTGTGCTCGGCGACCGGGCCGAGAACGCGGAAGCCCAGCCGGCGGTAGACGGGCTCGCCCTCCTCAGATGCCTGGAGTACGGCCATCTGCGCGCCGAGGTCGCGCGCCGTCTGCATCGCGGCGGCCGTGATGGCCGTCCCGTAGCCGCGCCGCTGCTCGCTCACCACGGTGGAGATGTTGTAGAGGCCAGCCACGCCGGCGTGCAGCAGCACCTCGGCCGAGCAGACCGGGCGGCCGTCGCTATAACCGATGAGGTATCGGGCTGTGCCGCCTGCCGCCAGCGCCCGCTCCGCTGTCAGGGCGTAGAACGTGACCACTGTCTGCGCGGGCGGATCCCAGTTAGCCGCGAGGACCCACGACCAGTCGCTGAGCTCGGCCCGCGTGCGCACCACTGTGACATCCAGGCCCACGGGCGGGGGCGGCGGACGGAGATTGCCCAGCCGCGCCCACATGGCCGGCTCGATGGCCGTCGGCGGCAGGCCTGCGGCGGTCAGCAAGCCGGAGAGGTTGGCTGGCGTCGACCCCGGGCCGACCCGCCAGGCGAACGGCCGGCCGGTCGGGGCGAGCTCGCGTCTCGTCTGGTCAATCCGGGCCTCCGCACTGGCCGCAGTGAAGGCGGCCGAGCCGACGAAGTTGAACGTGTCGTCGTCCAGGCCGCTGTCCGCGACCAGCAGGTCAGGATGCTGCCGGACGGTCATTCCGGACATTCCGCGATGCAGGTTGCACGCGTGCTCGGCTAGGTTCTGCTCGATCCTGAGCTCCAGGCCGGCGAACTGACCTGGCCTCGCCCGCTCATTGCTGTCCCCCGTCATTGTCCTGTTCGTTTCCCTTCGTGCCTGCTGCCAGCAGGTACTGCGCTGAGTCGGCTTCCGCTGCCACGGTAGTCTTGGCCAGGGGACAGGCACGGGGATCCGCGCTTGAAGGGCTGCTTACGTTGCTTTCGCTAGTCATACCGAAGGGCTCGCTCGAGCGCGCCACCCTCGATCTGTTCGACGCGGCTGACCTCACCGTGCGCAGGTCGTCGGACCGGGACTATCACGCGATGATCGACGACCCGCGGATCGAGCGGGTGCGCTTCCTGCGGCCGCAGGAGATACCGTCCTATGTCGAGCAGGGGCTGTTCGACTTCGGCATCACCGGCCGGGACTGGATCACCGAGACCGGCGCGGACGTGGCCTCGCTCGGCGAGCTTCAGTACTCCAAGGCCACGTCGGATCCCGTCCGCGTGGTGCTCGCCGTCCCCGCCTCCATCCCCTGGCAGACCGCAGCCGATATGCCAGAGGGTGTCCGGATCTCGACCGAATTCCCCGCCCTGACTCGCAGGTACCTGGAGGCGCGCGGGGTCAAGGCCGTCGTGATCCCGTCCTATGGTGCGACCGAGGCCAAGGTGCCGGACATCGTCGACGCGATCGTCGACCTCACCGAGACCGGCGCCTCCCTGCACCGCAACGGCCTGCGCATCCTGGACACGCTGCTCACGAGCTACACCGAGCTCATCGCCAATCACAACGCCTACGCGGACCCGGTCAAGCGGGACGCGATGGAGGACGTGGCGCTGCTGCTGCGCGGCGCGATCCAGGCTCGCGGCAGCGTGCTGCTGAAGCTCAACGTGAGCGCCGCCGATCTCGGCGCGGTGGCCGCGATCCTGCCTGCCATGTCCTCGCCGACGATTACGTCACTCGCCCGCGGTGACATGCACGCCGTCGAAGCCGTGGTGCCGAAGCGCGGCGTGAACACGCTGATCCCGGCGCTGAAGGCCGCAGGCGGGCGCGACATCCTGGAGATCCCGATCAGCAAGATCGTGGAGTAACGGCGTGCTCGAGCGAATCGACCTGCGCGGGCGCAAGCCCGCCGCGATGGCCGCGGCCGACCTGGCGGCGATGCTGCCCCGAGCGGCGCTGGATGTCAGCGCGGCGCTGGACGCCGTGCGGCCGATCTGCGCAGACGTCAGGAGCCGCGGCGCCGCCGCGGTTCGGGACTACACCAGCAAGTTCGACGGCGTCGACCTCGCCTGCACGCGAGTGCCAGCAGAAGCGCTGTCCGCGGCCCTCGCGAACCTCGATCCGGCCGTCCGGGCGGCTCTGACCGAAGCGGGCCGCCGGGCCAAGCTGGTGCACGAGGCGCAGGTGCCCGCCGAGACCTGGACCGCTGTCGCGGCCGGCTCGACTGTCACCGAGCGCTACCTGCCGGTCCGCCGGGCGGGCGTCTACGTGCCAGGGGGCCTGGTCGCCTACCCATCGTCGGTGCTGATGAACGTGATCCCGGCCAAGGTCGCCGGCGTGACCGAGATCGCGGTCGCCTCGCCGCCGCAGCCGGAATACGGCGGCCTGCCGCATCCGTCGATTCTGGCCGCGTGCTCGCTCTTCGGCATCACCGAGGTTCACGCGGCTGGCGGCGCGCAGGCTATCGCCATGCTCGGGTACGGGACCGCCGACTGCGCCCCCGTCGATGTCATTTCCGGACCGGGCAACGTCTATGTCGCGGCCGCCAAGCGACTACTGCAGGAGCGGGTGGCCGTGGACGCCGAGGCCGGCCCGACCGAGATCGCCATCGTGGCAGACGACGGCGCCGACGCCAGCTTCATAGCGGCCGACCTCGTTGCGCAGGCCGAGCACGACCCGCTGGCCGCTTGCCTGCTCATCTCTACCAGCGCGGCGCTGGCGGACCGGGTCGACACTGAGCTGGTGAAGGCGGCCGCGCAGGCACGGCACGCGGAGCGGGTGCAGGCCGCGCTGGCCGGGCAGTCTGCCTGCGTGATCGTCGATGACGCGAACGCCGCGCTGGCAGTCGCCGACGCCTGGGCTCCCGAGCACCTGGAGATCCAGGCAGCGGACGCCGCGATCCTGGCCCGCCGGGTCCGCAACGCGGGCGCCATTTTCGTCGGCGCGTGGGCGCCGGTGTCGCTCGGCGACTACCTCGCCGGCTCGAATCACGTGCTGCCGACGGGCGGGACCGCCCGTTATACCGGCGGCCTGTCGGTCCTCACCTTCCTGCGCTGTGTCCATCTCGTGGAGTGCGACCAGGCGGCCCTCGCTGCTGTCGCCCCGCACATCGACGCGCTCGGCGGCGCGGAGGACCTGGCCGCGCACGTGCAGGCCGTGCGGATTCGGGTGCCAGCGAACGGAGATGCGCGATGACGGCCGCGGACTCGATCGCCGCCGGCACCGATCTGCCGACGCGCACTGACCTGCCGATCCGCAGCGACCTGGCGGGCCGTCAGCCGTACGGCGCGCCGCAGCTCGACGTGCCGGTGCGGCTGAACACGAACGAGAACCCGTATCCGCCGTCGCCTGCGCTGGTCGCCGACATCGCGGCGGCGGTCGCCGACGTGGCCGGCGGCCTGAACCGCTATCCGGACCGGGACGCCGTCGCGCTGCGCACGGCGCTGGCCGGCTACCTCGGCCACGACCTGACGCCGGCGAGCACCTGGGCCGCGAACGGGTCGAACGAGATCATCCAGCAGTTGCTGCAGGCCTTCGGCGGCCCAGGCCGCAGCGCGCTCGGCTTCGAGCCGTCGTACTCGATGCACCCGCTGATCACGCAGACGACCGCGACCCGGTGGATCGCGGCGGAGCGGGCGAGCGACTTCAGCCTCGACCCCGAGCATGCAGCCGCGGAAGTCCGCCGCCATCAGCCCGACCTGGTGTTCCTCACCTCACCGAACAACCCGACCGGGTCCGCGACGCCGCTGGCGGTCATCGAGTCCGTCTGCGCGGCCGCGCCCGGCATGGTCATCATCGACGAGGCGTACGCGGAGTTTTCCAGGGACCGGTCCGCAACGGCGCTCGCGCTGCTGCCGAGGTTTCCGCGGCTGGTCGTCGTCCGCACGATGTCCAAGGCGTTTGCCATGGCCGGGGCGAGGCTCGGCTACCTGGCCGCCGATCCGGCCGTCGTCGAGGCGCTGCTCCTGGTGCGGCTGCCCTACCACCTGTCCGCGGTGACCCAGGTCGTCGCGCTGACCGCGTTGCGGCACTCGGCCGAGCTGCTGTCATCGGTCGCTGCGATCCGCACCGAACGTGATCAGCTGGTCGGTGACCTGCGCGGGCTCGGCCTGGACGCGCCCGGCTCCGATGCTAACTTCGTGCTGTTCGGCCGGTTTGCTGACCGGCACGCGGTCTGGCAGGCACTCCTGGACCGCGGAGTCCTGGTCCGGGAGACCGGCCCGCCGCAATGGCTGCGCGTGAGTATAGGTACCGCAGCGGAGACGGCCACGTTCCTGTCCGAATTGAGCGCTGTGCTGGACGGCGGAGCAGCCGTCGTGCTGCCGTGACGAGGACGGCGCGCATCGGGCGCGTGACGGGCGAGACGCAGGTGCTGGTCGAGCTCAACCTGGACGGCGCCGGCGTAGGCCGATCCGAGACGGGCGTGCCGTTCTTCGACCATATGCTCGCCCAGCTTGGGCGGCACGGGCTGCTCGACCTGACCGTGCAGGCACGGGGCGATCTTGAAGTCGATGCGCACCATACGGTGGAAGACACCGCGATCGCGCTCGGCCAGGCGCTGCGCGAGGCGCTCGGCGAGAAGCTCGGCATCTGCAGGTTCGGCGACGCGCTCGTGCCGCTGGATGAGACTCTCGTACGCGCCGCGGTGGACCTGTCCGGTCGGCCGTACGTCGTGCATACCGAGCCAGACGGCATGTCGCCGCTGATCGGCACCTATGACACGACCCTGACTAGGCACTTCTTTGAGTCGCTCGCCCAGTCGGCCGCCATCTGCATCCACCTGGACGTGCTGCGCGGACGCAATCCGCATCACATCGTCGAGGCACAGTTCAAGGCGTTCGCTCGGGCGCTGCGCGCGGCGGCGGCGCCGGATCCGCGCTCGGGCGGCTCGGTGCCGAGTACGAAAGGCGTGCTCTAGCGCCAGCGCAAGTTGGCCGTTAGCCAGTAAAGAAGTGTCGCCGGCGAGCACTTTTCTTTCCAGATCATGGTCTTGCGACCTATGCGTGTCATTTCTTGCTGCTTAGTAAGCTCTATGGGACGTTATGCCCATGACTAGTACTGTGGTGGCACTTGCGCATCCCCATGGTGCGGCCTCGGCTGGCGGGTCCGGCACCCACTGGTTTGCTATCGGCCTGCTGGCCGGAATGCTGGTGATCAGTTTCGCTCCCGGCTGGCTGCTCGGGCTGATAATCACCTTTGATCTCGTCGCGCTTGGCTGGTCTTTCGGAATCCTGCACTACGCCGACACCGGGAATGGCCGCTGGGTACTAGTCGCCGTGGCATTCCTGTTGATCGGCTTGTTTTTCGGGGTGCTCCGAGGTCTCCGCCTGCTGAGCAACCACGAGCTCAACACCCGACTCGGCGGCATCCGGGCCAGAGGCTGGTGGATCTAACGGCTCAGGCCTTGAGATCGCCGATGCCGAGCGAGCCGGGCACCAGGCCCGCGCGGGCCGCCTCCTCCTGCTCGCGCACATAACCCTCCGGATCCCTGTCGACCGGCTGGATCCCGGCGAAGTGCCGCGCCTCGAAGGACGCGAACGCCACCGCGAGCGCGTGCCGCTGCGCCAGGCTCACCCGGAGCCGGAAGTCGGTCAGGCCCTCGCGCTCCTCCTCGGCCATGTGGTCGCTGTTGGCGAGGTTGACCGCGGCGACAGCCTCGCGCCAGCCAGGCGAGCCCACCTGGTGGCCCGCTACGGCTGCGATGGTGTCCCTGATCTCGTTGTGGTCGTGGATGGCATCGATCGTCTCCGGCTCGGCGCTGCCGAGTGGCTGTGGCCCGATGGCGAGCTTGACCAGCTCCGGGTAGAAGATCTCCTCCTCCGCGGCGGCGTGCACTTCCAGGAAGACCGACAGGCGCGCCCAGATCTCGCCGAGAGACCGGACGTCCGACGAGTCGATCTGCTCCAGGATCGCGAAGCGACGGCGCTGCTCGTGATGGTCGTCCAGGATCAGCTGAGTTATGTCCATGGTGTCTCCCGGCGTCGCAAGCGGCTCACTGTCGCACCGTACCCGCCGGGGCGGGCCGCGATCCGGCGTGCGCCGTCAATTCCCGTTGGCGCCGGTCGATAGCCTGGGAACGCGCCGGCCAGACACCAGGCCAGCGCATCGCGATCATGGACGGGAGCAATCGTGACCAGCCGTCGGCCGAGCGTGGTCGTGCTGGACTACGGCTCGGGCAACCTGCGCTCCGCCCAGCGCGCACTCCAGCGAGCGGGTGCCGATGCCGAGGTCAGCGCCGATGCCGATGCGGCCCTGCGCGCGGACGGGCTTGTCGTGCCGGGAGTCGGCGCGTTCGCCGCGTGCATGGCCGGGCTACGGGCGGCGGGCGGCGACCAGGTCATCGCCAAGCGCCTGGCCGGGTCGCGGCCCGTACTCGGCATCTGCGTCGGCATGCAGATCCTGTTCGAGGCAGGTGAGGAGCACGGCGAGGCAACCGCCGGGGTGGGGTGCTGGCCGGGCGTGGTGCGCAAGCTGACCGCTCCCGTCCTGCCGCACATGGGGTGGAACGGGGTCGCATCCGCCCCGGACTCCCGCCTGCTCGCCGGCATCGATCCGGACGCCATGTTTTACTTCGTGCACTCCTACGCCGCGACGCAGGTCCCGACGCGCCCAGGTGAGCCAGCGCCCGTGGTCGGCTGGACGACGCATGGCGAGGACTTCGTCGCGCTTGTCGAGGACGGCCCGCTGATGGCGACCCAGTTCCACCCGGAAAAGTCCGCCGACGCCGGCGCCGCGCTGCTGGCCAACTGGCTGGAGACACTGCGATGAAGCTGGAACTTCTGCCGGCCGTGGATGTGGCGGGCGGGCAGGCGGTCCGGCTCGTGCAGGGCGCGGCCGGGACCGAGACGAGCTACGGCGACCCGGTGGACGCGGCGCTGGCCTGGCAGGAGGCCGGCGCCGACTGGATCCACCTGGTCGATCTCGACGCTGCGTTCGGCCGGGGGTCGAACGGTCCGCAGCTCGCCGACCTGATCGGCAGGCTGGACGTCCGGGTCGAGCTGTCCGGCGGGATCCGCAACGACGCCGCGCTAAGCGCGGCGCTCGGAACCGGGTGCACCAGGGTCGTCATCGGCACCGCCGCACTTGAGGACCCGGACTGGGTCACCAAGGTCATCGCCGAGCACGGGGACCGGGTCGCTGTCGGGCTGGACGTCCGGGGCACCCGGCTGGCCGCGCGCGGCTGGACTACCGACGGCGGCGAGCTGGACGACGCGATCGACCGGCTGGAGGCGGCCGGATGCAGCCGCTATGTCGTCACCGACATCGAGAAGGACGGCATGCTGCGTGGGCCGAACCTGGGCCTGCTCCGACGCGTCTGCGCGCGGACCGACCGGCCCGTGGTCGCCAGTGGCGGCGTCTCCAGCCTGGCTGACCTGCACGCGATCGCCGAGCTTGTGCCGCTCGGCGTCGAGGGTGCGATCGTGGGCAAGGCGCTGTACGCGGGCGCGTTCACGCTTCCCGAGGCCCTCGCGGCGGTGGCCCCGTGACCGACACCACAGGGACCCGCAAGGTCGGCAGCGGCGCGGTCTGGGAGCCGATCGTCGGCTACAGCCGCGCTGTCGCCGCAGGCGACTTCATCTTCGTCTCTGGCTGCACGTCCATCGATGGCGGCGAGTTTGTCCCCGGCGATGCGTACGCGCAGACGACACGGGCGATCGCCAACGTCCGGTCCGCCCTTGCGGCGCTCGGCGCCGGCCTCGCCGACGTGGTCCGGACCAGGATCTACGTCACCGACATCGCGCGCTTCGAGGAGTACGGCCGCGCGCACGGCGAGGCGTTCGCCGGCATCATGCCCGCGACCTCCATGATCCAGATTGGCGCCCTCATCGATTCGCGGATGGTCGTCGAGGTCGAGGCCGTTGCCTACAAGCCCGGTGCGGGTACGGCGTCGTGACCGTCGCCGTGCGCGTGATCCCGTGCCTGGACGTCGACGGCGGCCGGGTCGTCAAAGGCGTCAACTTCGCCGACCTTCGCGACGCCGGCGATCCGGTGGAGCTGGCCGCGACCTATGACCGTGAGGGTGCCGACGAACTGACGTTCCTCGACATCACCGCGTCCAGTGACGACCGGGAGACCATGTACGACGTGGTCCGGCGGACGGCCGAGCAGGTGTTCATCCCGCTGACCGTCGGCGGCGGCGTCCGCAGCCCGCAAGACGTCGACCGGCTGCTGCGCGCGGGGGCGGACAAGGTGGCTCTCAATACTGCGGCCGTGGCCAGGCCGGAGCTGCTCCGGGAGGCGGCGCACCGGTTCGGCGCGCAGTGCATCGTGCTCTCGGTCGACGCCCGCCGGACAACTGATACGGAGTCTGGCTTTGAGGTGACCACGCACGGCGGCCGGCGGGGGACCGGCGTGGACGCGATCGGCTGGGCCCGGCAGGGGGCCGAACTCGGCGCCGGCGAGATCCTGCTGAACTCGGTGGACGCTGACGGGACCAAAGCTGGCTTCGACCTCGAGCTGATAGCGGCGGTGCGGAAGGTCGTCCCCGTTCCGGTCATCGCGAGCGGGGGAGCGGGTGCGCTGAGCCATTTCGGGCCGGCTATCGACGCGGGGGCCGATGCCGTGCTCGCCGCGAGCCTGTTCCATTTCGGCGAGCTCAGCATCGGTGCGGTCAAGGATGAGCTGGCGGCCGGCGGGCATCTGATCCGGCCCGTGACGGCGAGGGAGGTTCCTGATGCGGAATGAGACCGCGGCGTCCGGGCTCGACCCGAAGATCGCGGCCCGGCTGAAGCGGAACGAGGCCGGCCTGGTCGCAGCCATCGCCCAGCAGCACGACACCGGTGAGGTGCTGATGCTCGGGTGGATGGACGACGAGGCGCTGCACAGGACGCTGACGACCGGCCGGTGCACGTACTGGTCGCGCAGCCGTCAGGAGTACTGGGTCAAGGGCGAGACCTCGGGTCACGTGCAGCGCGTCGTATCGGTGGCGCTCGACTGTGATGGCGACGCCGTCCTGGTCCGGGTCGACCAGACCGACGGTGCGTGCCACACCGGCGACCGGACCTGCTTCGACGCCGACGTCCTGCTGAGCTAGTTGGCGGCGACCGAGGACTGCTGCGCCGGGTCGATGCCGGCGAGACGGCACTGCGGGCGCGTGAGCTGGGCGACCCTGTCCGTGCCCGCGTAGGCGCGCTGGCAGGTGGACTTGGCCGCCGGCCCGCACTGGTGCAGCAGCGCCCCGCCGGTGGTGCTCGGCAAGGTGACATTGATGCAGCCGTCCTTCGAGCTGCCGTAGGCGCCCGGCCGGACCGCGGCCCAGACCGCCACGGCGGCCAGCACCAGCAAGATCGCGACAACGACGGCCGCGATCTTCCGCTTGTCCCGCCCGGTGACCTGCTCCGCGGGCGGCATGCTGGCGAATGGCATCACCCGAAGTATAAGGACCCGATCAGGCAGCCGGCTGAGCCCAGCACGGTCGCGTGGCGGATCCAGGCGTTCACGAGGTGCGCGCTGGCTCCTGCTTTAGCCTCATCAGTAAACGTCATGACGGCCAACGAATACCTCGCCGGCCGCGACTACGCCCGAATGCAACCGGTCTACGAGTTCCTCGGACTGACGGTCAGCTTGCTGCGGGAGGCCGGGACTCCGGACAGCGCAGTACGTCGGCTGGCCTATGCCGCGGATGTCACCTACGGCGCCTCGAGTGAGTTCACTTATGACTTCCTACGCGACAACCTGGCCTGGGCGATCGCCGAGCGGGTGCAGCGCGGCCTTGACCTCGCGATTGTAGACGAGGCCGACCTGATCCTCGTGGACGAGATGCGGGCGGCGCCGCAGATAGCCGGGCCGGCACCTAAGCCGACGGTCTTGCCTAAGGAGTTCGCAGTTATGGCCGGCCATCTCCGGCTAGGCATCGACTACACAGCTGACGTGCAGGCGGGGCAGGTCGAACTGACCGACCGAGGTATCGACCGCGTCGAGGACTGGCTCGGCACGACGAACCTCTACGACGAGCAGAGCGTGGCTGTCGTGCAGCTGCTCGAGAACGCGCTCAAGGCCAAGGAGTTGTACGCGCGGGACCGCGACTACACGATCGCCGGTACCGAGGTGGTCGTCATCGACAAGTTCTCGGGCCGGCCCAAGCCCGGCGTTCACTACGCCGACGGCGTGCATGAAGCGATAGAGGCGAAGGAAGGCCTGCCGGTGCGCCCCGCCAGGCAGATACTGGCCTCCGTTAGCAAGCGCGACTATCTGACCCAGTACGCCATGATCGCCGGCCTGACCGGCACTGCGCTGAGTGAGGCGCATGTCTACCGGGATATCTACAGCCTGGACGTCGTGCCGATCCCGACCAACACGCCGATGATCAGGGTCGACTACCCGGACATCATCTACCGGACGAGGCAATCGAAGCTCGCTGCCCTGAGCGCCGAGGCGGCCCGGCGTCAGGCTGCGGGCCAGCCTGTGCTGGTCGGGACCGTGTCGGCGGATGATGCTCAGGTCATCTCGGGTCTGCTCGGCGGGAGCGGCGCTAGGCACGAACTGCTCACGGCCGCCAACCACGAGCGCGAGGCAGAGATCCTCGCCGAGGCAGGTCGGCCAGGCGCCATCACGGTCGTTGTCAAGATGGCGGGCCGCGGCGTGGACATCGTCCTCGGCGGCGCAGAGGGCACGCAGTATGAGACCGTCGCGGACGCAGGCGGCCTGTGCGTTCTTGGTGCCGAGCGGACGACCAGCCGGCGCATGGAGCTGCACTTGCGGGGCCGCGCGGGCAGGCAGGGCGACCCCGGTGAGTCCAGGTTCTATGTCGCGGCGGAGGACGCCGTCATGAAGGGAGTCCCGAAGATTGCGCTGCCAGGATCGTCTCAGGAGGGGACGCAGTCTCGCCCGCTGTCGGCGCTGATCGACAAGACTCAGGCCAGGACGGCAGAGTCGCAGGCTCTCTGGCTGAGGCAGAACGTCGCCTACGACGACGTGCTGGCTCAGCAGCGGCGGCTTGTTTATGCTGACCGCCGCGCCGTGCTCGAGGAACCGGATCTGCGCCCGAAAGTTGTGCGGATGATCGACGACCTGGTGCAGTCTGGGGCGGTACCGGCCGACGCCGCTGGCACATATGCGCGCCGCGAGGCTGAGCTTGGGGAGCCGGTGATGAGGGATCTTGTGCGCCGGGCGCTGCTGTCGGCAACGGATCGTACCTGGCGCGAGCACCTGGCGGCCATGACGGATCTGACTACGGGGCTCACCGTTCGCGCGGCCGGCGGCGTCGTGCCATTGCCTGACTACCAGCGTGAAGGTGCGCGGCTGTTCGGGGCGATGACCGCGACCCTCCGGCAGCGGGCGGTGAACATCTTGCTCACCGCCAAGATCGAGGCCAAGTGACGGCGGTACCGTGCAGCTGATCGAAGTCAGCGTCACGGGGGTCAGGTCGGCCGTGGTCACGCTGCGGTGCCGCGAGACGCCCCTGGTATTCGTGCTCTTCCCCATGCTGCACCTGGGCACCAAGGCCTTCTATCAGGAGGTCGCCGACCGCCTCAGCCGATGCGACGTGGTGGTGGCCGAGGGCGTCGGCGGCCGGTCTGTGGTCATCGCTGCCCTCACGTTGGCTTACGGGCTGCCCGGCCGTCGTCGGCGCCTCGGCCTGGTGAAGCAGCACATGGATCTGGCCGGACTCGGCGTCCCGCTGATCCGGCCGGATCTGACGGCGGGGGAGTTCAGCCGGGGCTGGCGAGCAGTCCCGGCGCTTCAGCGCACTCTGGTCATCTGCCTCGCGCCGGTGGTGGCGATCGGGTTCTGGCTCGTCGGCACCCGGCGGATGCTGGCCCGGTACGCCAACCTGGACGACCTTCCTGACCAGATCCAGTCGCAGCTGCGGGAGCGGGCAGTTGAACTGGAGGAGCTACTCGTTGATCGCCGGGACCGCCTGCTGGTCTTGGCCCTGGACGCGATTCACGACGAGCACCGCACCGAGCCAATGACCGTGGGAGTCGTGTACGGGGCGGGGCACATGCCCGCCGTTGTGCACCACCTGGCCGCGCGCGACGGATACCGGCCGCGCGAAGCGCACTGGCTGACCGTCTTTGATTTCTGAGTGTACGAAGTGCGCGCCGGCTCCTGCCTTAGCCTCATCAGTATCAGGTGTCAATGCTTGACCCAGCAGCGCGGCAATGGTTCATTCAAGTAATGAGCAGGGGAGGGGCTCGGCGGCCTGCATGGCTGCCATGAGCTGGGCGGTCGCGTTCACGGTTTGCGGTGCCGTGCTGCTGGTCGCCGCGGCGCTGGCCTTACTGGGCATCGCGCACGTCCGCCTGTCCGGGCAGGACGCGATCCAGCGGGACGGCCTCGCCACCGGCAAGCGCGCGCCCGCCTGGTCGCTGACTGACTCGGCCGGATCAGTTCATACGTCGCCGCCGTCGATGCCGCTCCAGCTCGTGGTGTTCGCCGATCACTCGCTGAAGTCCTTTCCGTCCGTGGCGGACGGGCTGCGCGAGCTGGTGGCTGGCGGCGCGCCCGTTGAGATCGTGCTCCTGCTCCGGCAGCCGAGCCCGATGGCCGAGCCGGTGCTCGCCGAGCTGGGCCTCAGCGCGATTACTGTGCTGACCGGCTCGCCGACGCTGTACGCGAAGTACAACGTCAGGGTCGGGCCCTTCCTGATCTTCGTGGACTCGGGAGGGCTTGTGCGCGCGTCCAGCCTTGTCAACCACGCCTGGCAAGTAGCCAAGCTGCATCAGCTGGCTAGCCTGCCGGTCGCGGCGGCCGCCAGATGACGGCGCTCGCGCTCGCTGCCAAGGCGGCGCTCGCCGTCCTTTTGCTCGCGGCCGGGGGCGGGAAGCTCGCTGATCCGGGCGGCTTTGCGGACGCGATCAGGCTGTTCGTACCGCCACGAGCTCAGGTGCGCGTGCCCGCGCTGGTCCCGGGTGCGGCGGCGGCCATCATCGCGGCGGAGCTCGCGGCCGGGACCATCAGCCTGTGCTGGCCGTCGGCAGCCTGGGCGGGTCTGGGTGTGCTCGCGCTCGCCTGCGGGTTCACCGTCGTGGCCGTGATCGGCTACGCCCGGCATCGCGGTCGGCCGTGCCGGTGCTTTGGCGCCCTGACCCGGCGCAGCTTCAGCGTGCGCAGCCTGCTCCAGTCAGTCGTGATCCTGGCCGCGGCGGTCCTGGCGATCCGGCCGGTCGGCCAGGCGCAGGTGACGCTGGCGCTGACCGCGCACGTGCTCTTGCTCGCAGCCGCCGCCCTGATGGCGCTCGCGGCGTACACCGCGGCCAGGGCGCTGGCGATGGGAGGAGTGGCGGCTTGATGCGGATCCCGCTGTATCTCGAAGTGGCCCAGTGGGCGCTGCTGTTCGGGCTCGGAGCGCTGGTCGTCGTGCTCTACCGTCAGCTCGGCCGCCTGCTGAGCCACGACGCTGGCCCGCCGAGCCCTGGCCCCGCGGTTGGCAGCAGGGCCGCCCCGATCCGCTACGCGCGACTGCCGGACGGCGCGGCCGGCCTGCTCACTCCGGGCGACGGCCAGCCAGCCCTGATCGCCTTCGTCGACCCGACGTGCCCGGCGTGCGAGCAGCTCGTCGAGAGCCTCGGCACCCTCGCGGCAGCCGGCGAGCTGCCTGGCGTCCGCGTGCTGCTGCTGATCTCCGACCCACCCGGCTACCTGAGCATCTCCGTCGCCTTCCAGGACACGAGCCTGGAGATCGGCCGCCCGCTCGGCGCGGCGGAGGTGGCCGGGTACCGGGCGACGAGCACGCCGTTGCTCGTCGCCGTCGACGGCAGCGGAGTTGTCCGCGCGGCCGGCGTGGCAAGCACGCTGACGGCGGTCCAGGCGCAAGCAGCATCGATCGCCAGGGAGAGCGAGGCCGCCGTATGAGCTGGAAGAGGGCAGGCGAGCGATTCGACACCAGGGTCGGGGATCTGGCCGAGCGCGTCGCCAGGCGGGTCAGCAGGCGGGCGGCCCTGCGCGGTGTCCTGCTTGGCGGCACCGCTGGCGTCGCGTCGCTCGCGATCGGCGAGCGGCCGGCCCTGGCAGCTGACTGTCACTGCGGGCCGACACGCCGTTGTAGCGGCTGTCCCGAGATCGGCTGCCCGCACGGCCACCACGCGTGCAAGGGCTCGTTCACTGGCGACTGCTTCAACTCCCAGGGCTATCGCTGCGAGTGGCCGCAGGGCACGTGGATCGCCTGCATGGGCATCGGCAAGGGCTTCGGGTATCGCGTCTGCTACGACTGCATCGGGAAGTCCGGCTGCCATGGCTGGTGCACGTGCCTGAGCAGTTGCGTGTGCTGCCACTGCCAGAGCGTCTCTGACGTGAAGGCGGAGCAGCACCGGATCCAGCTCGCCAGCCAGCCGTGACCGCGGGTCTCGGCGAGCAGGCGGTCGGCGGTCCCGCGCTGGATCGCGCGGCCGTCCGAACCTTCCTGGCGATCACCGCGCTGGGCGTCGGCCTCGCTGCGGCCTGGCTCGCTCGTGGCAGCGTGGTGGTACTCGGCGTACTGGCGGTCATCGTGGCGGCGGGTAACGGGTACGGGAAGGCCTACTCGCCTTGAGGCGCGAACTCGGCAGCCTCGCTGGCTGCCGGTCTCCCGGTCGGGAGGCTCGCGAGGGCCGGGCTCGTGCTCGCTGCCTACGTTGTTCCGGCGTCCGCCGTGTGGGCAGCGATCGGCCTGGTGCTCTCGGCCGCGGTGGTGGCTGCGCATGGGCTCGCGACGGCCGCGGTACTCGCGGCCGCCCTCTATGGCTGCGGATACGGGGTGGCGGAAGTCTGCGGATCGCCCTGGCCGACCGCGCCTGGCCGCCGGTGGCAGGTGCCGCCGGGTCTGCTGATCGGCGCGACCAGCACCCGCCGGGTGCTGGTCTGGGGCGCGATCCTCGGTCCCGGCTTCCTGACCAGGAACCCGTACGCGGGGTTCGGCATCCTGCCGGTGCTGGTCGTGGCGGACGGCCGACTGCCATCCGGAATCGTGATCGCCGGGCTGGTCGGCGCCGCGCACGCCACCGGGCGCGCGTGCGCCCTGCTGCGCGACAGCTCCGCACCGCTGTCGGAGCCGTTCGCCTTGCTTCTGCGGTCGCTACGGTGGCGTGTGCTGGACGGTCTTGCCCTGCTCACGGTCGCCGGGGCGGCCTTCGTGACCGCCGGATTCCGGCTCGGATAACGCGATAACGGCCTGCGGTGATCACGCAGCCACGAGGAGGCCACATGCCCAGTACGAGGCGACCCGGTACCAGCCGACTCCGCGGCAGCCGACGCCGCAGTAGCCGAGCCCGTGCCAGCCGACTCAGCACTAGCCGGGCTGCGCTGGCGACCGTCGCACTTGCAACGCTGCTCAGCCTGGCGGGCGGTGCGGCCGCCATGGCTGCCCCGCTCGCGGCGGCCAAAGGCGGTGTCCCTGGCGCTGCCGTGTCGAAGGACGGCCACGAGCGATTCCACCTGACCAGCAAGGTGGCGACCGCCACCAGCCAGCATCTCCAGGCCTCCGGTGTGCTTAACGCTCGCGGCCAGGCCGTGCTCGGCAGGAAGACCAGCAACGGCCGGGTCATCTGGCTAGTCTTCGGACGGGGCTCAGTCCGGCTCGTCACCAAGCTGACCAGCAAGTCGGCCTCCCCGCCGAATCTGACGACCTGCAAGTTCACCGAATCCGCCCACGGCGACTACTCAATCCGCGGCGGCAAGCACCGGTATGCGGACGCCGCGGGAACGGGGACCTACGTCACGAGGATCCGAGGCACCCTCAAGCGCAAGAACGGTAGCTGTACCTCGACGCTGAGCCATTACTGGCAGTCGACCAGGATGACGGGCTCGATGAGCTGGTAGCCGGCGATGCCGGATAATGCCTGGCATGGCTGAGCTATCCGGACAGACGTTCCTGGTCACCGGCGGTAATACGGGGATCGGCCTGGCCACGGCGCGCTCGCTCGCTGCCCGTGGCGGCCGCGTCCACATCGCCTGCCGCTCGCCGGAGAAGGGCGAGGCCGCCGTCGCCGCGATAACCGCGGCTTCGGGCAGCGACCAGGTCAGCTTCCTGGCCCTGGACCTGGCCGACCTCGGCTCGGTCCGCGAGGCCGCGCGGGCATTCCTGGCGCTGGGCGAGCCGCTGCATGTCCTGATCAACAACGCGGGCGTGGCCGGGCGGCGCGGTCTGACCAGGGACGGCTTCGAGCTGATCTTCGGTGTCAACCATCTCGGCCACTTCGCGTTCACGGTGGCCCTGCTCGATTGCCTGATCACCAGCCAGGCGAGGATCGTGAACGTCTCGAGCGACGCGCACTACCAGGCGACCGGCATCGACTTCGACAGGCTGCGGCGCCCCGCCCGCAGCATTGCGGCCACGCGTGAGTACGCGGTATCCAAGCTCTGCAATGTCCTGTTCACCCAGGAACTTGCGCGCCGCCTCGCCGGGACCGGGGTGACGGCGTACGCGCTGCACCCCGGCGTGGTGGCATCCGACATCTGGCGCCGGATACCCTGGCCGGTCCGCCCGCTGGTCACCAGGCGGATGCTGACGATCGACCAGGGCGCTCGAACATCGCTGTACTGCGCCACCGCACCCGAGTTGGCGCAGGTCAGCGGCAAGTACTACGACAACTCCGCCGAGCGCGAGCCGAGTCCCGTGGCCACGCCCGAACTCGGCGCGCGCCTGTGGGAGCAGAGCGAGGAGTGGACCAGGACCTGAGGATCGGCCAGCCGGTCCCGGGAGGTCGCAAGCCGGGCTAGGGTCGCATAATGCACCTAACGTGGCGCATCGCCTCCGTTGCCGTCGTCACGGTGGCCGTGGCGTGCGCCGGGTGCGCCAGCCCGGGTCCGCGGTTGGCGGCCCCGAGCGTGACCCCATCGTCGTCCGCAGCCGACGTGCCGCAGGCCTCGCCCACCGCCGTCACCAGCCCCACTGCGTCGCCCACTCCGTCCGCGCTCCCGCTGGCAGGCAAGATCGTGGGCATTGACCCCGGCCACAATGGCGGCAACTTCAACGACCCTGCCTACATCGACACGATGATCTGGAACGGCCGGGAAGAGGAGACCTGCGACACCACGGGCACGGAGACCGCCAGCGGCTACACCGAGGCTCGGTTCAACTTCAACGTGGCCAGCGACCTTCGCGCCGATCTCATCGCCGACGGCGCCCGCGTCGTTATGACCCGCCATAGCGACAGCGGGGTCGGGCCCTGCGTCACCACCAGGGCGCGGATCATCAACCGCGCCCATGCCAACGTCGCGATCGACATCCACGCCGATGGCGGCCCGGCCTACGGCCGCGGCTTCACTGTGCTGGAGCCGGTGGCTGACGGCGTGAACGACAAGGTGATCAAGTCGTCCATCGCGTTCGGCAATGATGTGCGGGCCGCGATGCTCGCCGATACGACGATGCCCGAGAGCGACTACTACGGAAGTTCCGGGGTCATCGAGCGGAACGACCTGGCCGGCCTGAATCTGACCACGGTCCCCAAGATTCTGATCGAATGCGGGAACATGCCCAATGCCATCGATGCCAGGCTGCTCACGAGCCCGGCGTTCCAGCGCCTGCTGGCCCGCACCTTCACCGCGGCGATAGTTGCGTTCCTGACCGGGCATCCGCTACCGAGAGGGTGACTTCATGCTCGATCATGTGTCGATTCAGTGCGCCGACGTCGCGGCTAGCGCGGCCTTCTACGACGCGGTGCTGGCGCCGCTCGGCGGCGAGCGGATCATGGACTTCGGCGAGGCAGTCGGCTATGGCCTGCCGCCACAGCCCATCTTCTGGATCGGCCAGCAGACCACCGGCGACGGCTTCCGAGAGTCGCACATCGCCTTCGCCGCGGCGGACCGGGCCGCGGTACAAGCCTTCTTCGACGCGGCCGTCGCCGTCGGCGCAGAGATCCTGCACGCGCCTCAGGTCTGGCCCCAGTATCACGCGAGCTACTACGGCGCCTTCGTCCGCGATCCGGACGGAAACAACGTCGAAGCTGTCAGCCAC
>CAVSRT010000004.1:0-848629 GCA_963730435.1 uncultured Actinomycetota bacterium
CTAGTCGGGGGCGCACGAATCCGTGCTCACGTTAATAATGTCTCGCCGGCGGGCCGTTGCGGTTTTCGCGGTTCTGAAACAGCCCGCCGGTCCGGCGATGCGTTTCTCTTCGCGTTCGCAGTCTTTTACAACTCGGCTAGCGGGCTACGGGGTCCCAGCCGCGCAGGTGCTTCACCGACTGGCGGTATTCCCACTCGATGGCGTCCTTGAGCAGGTGGGCCAGATGCCCGCCGGTGGTGATGCCGGCGATGTCGGCGACGCCGCGACGGGTGCCGACCGAGACCACGAACCCCTTGTCGTGGAAGGTGAACGCCTCCGGGGGCCCGCCCTTCAGCTCCGAGTCCAGGTTCCGGGCTACCGTCTCGCCTTCTTCCAGGGCCACCTGCGCGAGCGGGGGCAGTACATGCCCGGTGCGCGGGTCGGTCACCGAGGCGAGGTCGCCGGCGACATAGATCTCCGGGTGGTCGAGCACACGCAGGTACTGGTCGACCTTGACGCGGCCGTTGTGGCCGGTCGGCAGTTCCGAGTCGGCCACGAGCTCGGGGGCTTTCAGCCCGCCTGCCCAGATGAACACACCGCCGGCCACCAGCTGCCCGTCCGTCAGACGGAAGCCCTCCTCGGTCGCGGCGGCGATGGCGGCGTCGGTGCGGACCTGGACCCCGAGATCACCGAGCATCTTGGTCGCCTTAGCGATCAGCTGGGGTGAGGAGCCAGCCAGGATCGTTGGACCCGCCTCTACTAGCTGCACGGCGGGGCGGACAGGCACTAGGCCGTGGCGGCTGGCCACTTCGGGCAGTATCTCAGCCAGTTCGCCGGCTATTTCAACCCCGGTGGCGCCGCCGCCGCCGACCACAACGGTCGCCACGCGGCGCTGCTGCTCGGGGTCGAAGGTAGCCGCGGCAGCCTTGACCGCCTTCTCGACCGCCGCCCACACCTGCTCGGCGTCATCGGCCGAGTACAGCGACAGCGTGCGTTCAGCCAGGCCGGGGATGGAGAAGTCGTTGGGCCGGCTGCCCAGCGCCAGCACCAGACGTCTCCAGCCGATCGGCCCGGCCGCGGTCAGCAGCCGCTGGCTGGCCAGGTCGAAGCCGCTGATCTCGGTCTGGCGGAAGTGGACCCGGTCGGCGAGCATGTCCTGGAGCGGGATCCGCACCTCGTCGGCGGCGCGGGTGCCGGCGGCGACCCGGGGCAACTCGGTGAGCGCCTGGTGATAGTCGTGCTGGTCGACCAGAACCAGCTCCGTCTCCGGGCTGCTCCGCAGCCTGGCCGTCAGGCGCAGGGCGACGTGCAGCCCGGCATAGCCGGCGCCTGCAATGACGATCGGACCGCTGCGCCCGGACGTGGATGCATCCACGGCGTCCTCCATTGGCTTCGCATAGATGTGCCTACCACTGCCCGTCTTCTGGGGACAGCTGGCTGAATGCCCTGCCTACATCGGTGCCCTTGTAGACGTTCTGCAGGTTGTCCTGCACGAGGTGCGCAAGGTTGTCGTGCTTGGCGGACGAGACTCGAGGTCATGGCCAAGCACCTCGGCGCGAAAGCCCCGCCCGGCAGGGAGATCGACGCGGCCGGCCAGCGCTCGGCTCTATTTTCGCGTGCGACGGAGTCGGCGTCGAGTGCGTCGAACTGCTCTGGCGTCGGGTCGCACGCACCGGTCGTGTTCCAGATGTTCGCGACGGCGTTACTTTCGCTAGCGCCGGTGATCAGGCCCACCTCGCAGAACCGGTAGCCACGCATATCCTGCATGTGGATCCCCCGGCCAGGGACGAGGTGTTGGCCGCGAGCTGCTTTCATATTCTGCTCAAGGCCGGCTTCGGTCATGGAGTTCTCCTACCCTTGCTGACTGCCTCAACGCGAGCTCGTCCACCGATAGGAGTTCAGCCTTCCGGGCTGATCGTGCAGGTTCGAGCCCCGAGCCCCGTGCCTGCTCAGGCGGGGCGACCAGCGTGTTAGCGTCAGAGTGGTCGGTTCCCGCGGCAGACCGCTCGGTCAGTTCCCGGCGACAATTAGGACAGGCGGTCGGCCGCGGTAAGCTCGTCGAGCATGCGATCGAGCGCGCCAAGCCCGACCGACAGATGACCTTCTCCGTCTTCGAGATGTACCCGGGCCGCGGGGAGGCGTGCGGCAAGCCACTGGCCGTGGGAGAACGGCACCATGAGATCGTCGCTTCCCTGCCAGATCATGGTGGGGACCGAGATCTCGTCCAGGCTGAACCCCCACAAGTTCGCGAACGCCAGGTCGTCGTCGAGCCAGCCATCCACGCTTACGCGGACCGCCTCCCGGAAGCTGGCGGCGATATCCTCGCCGAACTCGCCGGTCAGTACGGCCCGGTCAACATCGGGCAGCACCGTCTGCAGCGACGAGACAATGTCGGCAGCAGTGATGTCCTTGAGCTGTTGGCCCTCGTGGCGGAGGTAAGACCGCAGCACCGCTTCGCCCTGCACCGTGGCGGAGAACTCGACTACGTTCTCCTCTCCCATGCCCGACATCCAGTCCAGGCCCGCGGCGTCGTAGGGGGCGACGCCGGCGATCACGAGCACTGCCGCGGCAGCGCTGAGCCTGGCGCCGCACGCCAGCGCATGCGGACCACCGCCGGACCAGCCAGCCACCAGGCAGCGCTCAGCGCCGATCGCAGCCAGGACAGCTTCGGTATCGGCCGCAACATCCACGACGCTACGACCAGGCTGGCGGGTGGAATCCCCATACCCCGGCCGCGACGTCGTGACCAGCCGCAGCCCGCGTGCGCGCGCTGCTCGCTCAAGCGCCCGCAGCGGCGTCATGGCACCCGGCGTCCCATGGTGAAATACCAGCGGCAAGCCGCCGGCTGGCCCGCTCACGCGGAAGTCGAGACGCCGCCCATCCGGCAACCGAACATGGCCAGCAGGGTCCATACCGCAATCCTCGCATCTCCCGGTGGACGCCACGTGGGTCTCGGCACTGGCCGATCCGGTGACGCGAGTGATCATGCAGATCCGGAAGACTGAGGCTGAGGCGCGGAGAGGACTTCTGTCTGGCCCTACTGCGGATTGCTGCGCGCCGCTGCAGCCTGACGCCAGGGACATGCGATCGCGTGAATCGCCCGAGGCGCTCGACGGCGCCCGCGGTGACCTCACCGACCAGCAGTTCCGCCAGCTCGTGGTCAGCATCCGCACCACCATCGGCATCGAGGCGATCGTCTGGCTCATCGACGCCGGCCTGTCACGGAACGACGCCGTCGCGCTCACGCGCTGGTCCGCTCAGGCACTCCTACAGCGCGCGAGCACAGTTCCGCCGCCAGCACCCAGCCGATCCAGCGGGCAGGGCCGGCCATCCAGGGCAAGAACGCCCAGAACTGGCGGGTCTTGCCGCTCGCGCCATGGCGGCGCGCAGCTCGGCGGAGGAACCGGGCCTTAAGGCTTGGCGGACGCGAAGGTGCCCATCAGGCCGTGCTGGGTGGCGTAGAGCGTCGCAGCGGCGCGGGAGGATATGCCGAGCTTGGCGTAGATGTGCTCGACGTGGTTGGCCGCCGTCTTCGGCGTGACCACCAGGGCCTGGGCGATTCCCCGGCTCGAGTGGCCGCGGGCCAGCAGCGCGAGGACCTCGACCTCGCGTGTTGTGAGCCCACCGGGCCAGGCTCGCCGGGCCGGCACGCGATGGCCCGCGGCCGCCAGCACGGCTTCAGCTGCTTCGCTGTCCAGTCGGCCGCAGATCACCTCGGCGCGCAGCTCGCGTGAAGCCGGGCCGGGGCCGAGCGGGTCCCGGTGCGGCCGCGGTTCGGTCATCGCATGATAGGCATCTGCCGCCGCCAGCAGCCGGTCCGGCGCCGTTAGCGTGGCGGCGGTCAGCCCTCGCGGGTAGCCCGAGCCATCCAGGCGCTCGTGGTGCCGGGCGGCAATCTCCCGGCTGCGGTTTAGCGCGCGCACCCGGGCCAGCATCCGGTCGGTCAGGTAGGGGTGCAGCCGGACCCGCTCGGACTCGGCCTCGGTGAGCGGGCCGGGCTTGTCCCAGATCGCGTTGGAAACACCGAGCCGGCCCAGGTCGTGGATCAGCCCCGCGCGGCGCAAGACCGTCACGTCATCGTCGGGATAACCGGCCACGCGCGCCGCCGCGGTTGCCAGGTTGGCCACCCCGCGCGAGTGGCCGGCCAGGTAGGGGCTCTTCATGTCGACCAGGTCGGCCATCGCCTCCAGGACCTGGTCCAGGCCGGCGCCGCTGACCCGGCGCGACAGCTCCGGCTCGGTGCCCAGGACCGCATCCCAATCCGACGCCCGGTCCAGGCCGTCCAGTAGTTCGGGCGCGTGGGCGAGGAAAAGGTCAACCACGGCCGGGTCGAACTGGGTCCCGCGGTGCCGGCGTGCAACCGCTACCGCAGCCTCAACCCCGCGGCGCCGGGCGACGACCTCGACGGGGCCGGCCAACTGGACCAGTCGCGCGGGCAGGCAGATCTCCTCCCCCCGCAGGTGGCTGGGATAGCCCTTGCCGTCCCACTGCTCATACCCCTGCCTAATCGCGACGCAGACCGCCTCGTCCAAGCCCACCTGCTCAGCGAACTGGGAGCCCAGCGTGCAGTGCGTCGTCGCGAAGGAGAGGACCTGCTTCATGCCGGCCACCGGGAACGCCGCTAGCCGCCTGGCGCGGGCCACGCCGCTGCCGTGCGAGCCGACCCGCCGCAACATGATGGTGACCATCCGCGCTGTGCTCACGTCGAGCAGATCGAACGTGTCGCTTTTCAGGGTGATGTCGTCGCCGAACCATCGCGCCTGCTCGGCCGCATCGGCGTGGCAGTAGACGTTCATCATCAGCCCGAGGTAATAGGTAGCCTCTAGCTCCCGGCCGCTGGCTCCGGCGAGGCCTGCCATCCGCAGCGCGACCACCGTCTGGCGCATGCAATGGTCCATCGGCTGCCCCAAGCCAAGATCCGACGCATAGGACAGGGTCGCCATCAGTTCCGCGATCCTGACACTGTCTGTCCCCGCCCGGGCCACCACAACCAGAGTGTATGGGGTCGGCCCCGCAACTAACGATCATGGCGCAGGCGCCGCTGGCGGGCAGGGTTACGCGAGGTTACAGTTCAGGGGCTGTGTTCCAGATTCGCCGCGCCAGAAGCATCATGACGATCACAAACGGCAGCGAAAGCGGAACCGAGATAATCCCGGGCGGCGCCACGGCCCCGGCGAGCACGGCGACCACGAACAGCACTGGCAGCCATCGCGACATGGCCTGACTGCGCCAGAGAGCGATCCCGGTGAGTATGACAGCCACAGGAATGCCGGCGAAGTACCCGATGAAGAACACCCAGGCGGCGCGAGTGTTGGCCGACACCAGGATTTGGGCGGCAGCCGATGGCAGATGGACCGTGGCCGCAGCGGCCAGGTCGAACCCGATAAGAACATTCGCGACCGCTCCACAGAAAGCACCGAGCCAGCCGATCACCGCAGCGGTCGTCGCAAGCACCCTGTCGCGATCTGAAGCCAGCGCAGCGATCGCGAAGAACGAGACGCCCGGGATTCCGAGCCCGAAGATAACGAGCATGTTCGAGAAATAGACCTGGCCAGAATGTGCGGTCGCGATCTGCAGCTCACGCAAGGCCCCGGCCAGCGACGTCACCGGCCGATCGAGACCCCTCGGCGTCAATGCGCCGCCGAACAGCAAGAGGACGGCAGTAGCCGGCAGGGCCAGCGCCAGGATTCTCCGGCGCGTCCTCACGGTCGCGAGCCCGGTTGAGGGTCGGCTTAGACTTGTCTCAGTCATGATCAGTGGCCTCCTATGCCTCAAGCAGATTGGCTAGATCTGCTTCCCGCCTGGGCCCCGCGGCGGTCACGGCGACCCATACTGCACGCCCACTCACTTGGACCTTAGGGACGTGAGACAGCGCCGATCATGAGGGATTCACCTCATCTTTGGACACGGCTGCGACTCGTCCATGATCGTCAGCCCAGTCGGGCCCTGGGCCGGTCCGGCACGTCCGTGCCAAAGGACGGAGCGGGCCAGTGATTCCGGCTGGAGTGCGCATCGCTGATTGCTACCTGATCAGGCGCAGGCAACGGATGGCCCTGTCCGCGACGAGATCCACGAGGTTGCTCGACAATGGCCGGCGGAGCTCCCGGACGTCGGCCACCTTCGCTGCGTCGGCGAAGGCGTCCGGCGCTAGGCTCGCCAGCTCGCGAACACGATCCACGACCTCGTCCGGCGGAAGTCGCAGATCCGCCGCTGCTCCAGGCCAGGCGTTCCGTCCGGGGTAGATGCCGTAGTCGCCGCCGATCTTCATGGCGAGTCGAAGTTTCTTCTCGTGGACGGCATAGGGGAGCGCCGAGGAGATGTCATAGAGCGGAGCCAGCCGGATGTCGTTGCCGGCGAGGAGGACCGAGTAGTTCTTGGCATGCGCATCGGTGCCTGCGATGAGCCAGTTCCAGATCAGAGCGTCAGCGAAGCGCCATGATGCGGCGTAAGCGGCGCCAGGCGGCATGAGCCGGCGCAACAACGCCGCGATCTCGCGCGCTCCGGGCCCGCCGACGTGCTGGTACTTGCCAGCAGGCGGCACTGATAGCGCCTGGCACAGGTCCTCCTGGTGGACCCGGACGATGTCGCGCCCGGCGAGGCGTCGATCGTAACGCTCGACGACGACGGCGGACGCGTCGCTGAATCGCGTGACCTGCGTCCGGACGGCCAGGAGCCCGGCGCGTCGGGCAGCATCGAGACACAGGTGCTCGTTCAGGTCATGATCAGTGAACCCGGCGATAGCCGGTTTCAGGATGTGCGTGGTGGGCGTCGCGCCCGCCGGGCACACCCCACCGCCCGTTGCGCCGGAGCAAGGCCGTCTTGCTCTGCACCCCAGCAAGAGTGAACTGGCCAGTGAATCCGCGTCCTAGCCATGCCGTGGAATCCTCTCTGAGGTCACGAAGGCGCTCAGCCACCTCGTCCTCGCTGAGCCACGCGATGGTGCCCGCCCGACTCAGCACCTGATCAGCTTCGTCAGGGCTGACGAAGCGCACGGCGCCCGCACAGTCCCGGCCAATCGGGGTGCCCAGCAGAGAGAACGGCGACGACGCCGAGACCTGGAACTGCCGGGCCCACCGAGCTAGCACCGCATCGCTGTCGGGTAGCAGGCCCCACAGCCACGGCGTGATCGACCGGTCGGGATGAGAAGCAACCTGGATCGGCATGGAGACCGACAGCGGCGTCGCAGCTGGCCGTGACCTGTAAGCGTCGTCGTAGTCGAAACGCAGCCTCCCGCCGGGCAGCCGAGTGATCGACCCGGCAATCATGTCGCCGAGGATGACGATCAGCGATTCGGTCATGCTCGCCTGTACTCGTCCAGCAGGGCGTCGAGATCGGTAGATCCGGCTTCGCGTGAAACCGGCTCCCCAGTGGCGGCACTCAAGTCGAGCGTCAGGTCGAGCGTCTCAAGTACTTGCAGGACAAGGATCAGCTCGACGGTGGGTTTCCCGGCTTCGAAGTAGTTAATCCAGTCGCGCGAGACGCCGGTCCGAGCAGCCAGCTCGGCCTGGCTTAGGCCCAGCTCGAGGCGTCGCCCGCGTACTGCTGCTGCCAGGTCATGAATAGAACTCACTCGCATGTGGTCACCAGTCCGGACTAGCTCGCGGCCGGTGTCGACGTACGTCGGCAAACATGATAAGCCGACGTTCGTCGACAAACGACATGTGCCGGCGAACGTCGGTTATCGCAGCTGGAGGCGACCCACACCCCGGCGGGGACGCCTGCATTCATGAACGCCGGCAGCGGCAAAGCCGTCGCGTGCGAAATTATGGTTTCCACGATCGACGGGACGATGATTGGTGAGATAGCCGGCTTCGCCGACCGGGCCGTTTAACGCTTTTCGGACTGCGTGACCACCTGGAGTCCTGATGGCTTACGACGAGGATCTCGCCGACCGCGTCCGCGATGCCATACCCGGCGGTAGTGAGGTGGCCGAGCGCAAGATGTTTGGCGGACTGGCGTTCATGCTCAACGGACACATGTTCGTAGGCATCGTGGGCGATGAACTCATGGTCCGGCTCGGGCATGCGGCCGTTCAGCAGGCCCTCGAACGTGACCACGTCCGGGAGATGGACTTCACCGGCCGACCGATGAAGAACATGATCTTCGTACAACCCGGCGGGCTGTTGGGCCCGGCCCTAGATCAATGGATCGCCGCTGCGGCCGACCATGCCCGCGCCCTGCCGGTGAAACCGTCCAGATAGCCGACACGCTGCCAACCCGGCCACATTTCTGGACCACCTGGTACAGTTCGCGGCTACCATGGGTCCATGACAAGTGAGCCGAGGACCGGACGCGGGCGCGCCAGCCGCGAGCGGATCGTGGAGCGCGCGGCGGAGCTGTTCGCAGAGCGCGGGGTGGGGGGAGCGAGCCTGGATGAGGTACTAGCGGCCGCGGGGGCGGGCAAGGGCCAGCTGTACCACTATTTCCGTGGCCGCGACGAGCTGGTGGAGGCGGCGGTAGGGCTGCGCTGCACGCAGGTGCTGGCCGGGCTGACTACGGCGCTCGGCGCTGTTGCGTCGCTGAGCCAACTGGAGCAGGCACTGGCAGGGTTTGTCGCCGGCTTTGAGCAGATGGGACTGCCGGGGTGCCCGATCGGGTCGCTGGCGGCCGAGGTGGCCGAGCGCAACGAGGGGGCGCGGCTGAAGGCCGCCGCCGGGTTCGACGCATGGGAGCAGCTGTTTGCCGACGCACTGCAGCGGATGCGGGACCGGGGGGAGCTGCGCCCGGACGCCCCTCCCGCCGCGCTGGCAACGGCGCTGCTAGCCAGCATCGAGGGGGGGATGGTGCTGAGCCAGACGCGCAAGGACGCGGCTTCTTTGCACATCGCGGTTGAAGCGGGGCTCGCGCAGGTGCGAATGTACCTGACCTAGGTCTGTACTAACCGGTCCACTTTCTGCTAGCCTCAGGACTGTACTGCTCGGTACAGTCTTGGAGGCGCATACCGTGATCACCCAGAACGGCTCCTTCCTCGCGACGCGCCGTGGCGGGCTCACCCTGCTGCTGTTGTGCGCGGTTCAGTTCCTCGACGTCGCCGATTCCTCGATCATGAATGTCGCCCTGCCGTCGATCCGCCGCGACCTTGGATTCTCGGTGCAGAACCTGCAATGGGTGCTATCCGGCTACCTAGTCACCTACGGCGGACTGCTGCTTCTTGGCGGCCGGCCGGCGACCTGCTCGGACGACGCCGGCTGCTGGCGGTGGGCACCGCGTTGTTCGCGGTCTGCTCGCTGGCGGGTGGCCTTGCCGTCAGCGCGGGCATGCTGGTCGGCGCCCGGCTCGGGCAGGGCGTAGGTGCGGCCATGATGGCCCCGGCCGGGCTATCGATCCTGACAACCACGTTCAATCGGGGCACTGACCGGAGCCGGGCACTCGGAGTCTGGGGTGCTGTCTCGGGCCTCGCCGCAGCTGCGGGCGTGTTTCTCGGCGGTGTCCTGTCGCAGGGCCCCGGCTGGCGGTGGGTGCTGTTCGTCAACCTGCCGGTGTGCGCGCTGATCCTGGCCGGCGCTGCACGCCTGCTGCCCGCTGAGCGTCACCGAGCCCGGCCGGCGAGCTTCGACATCCCCGGCGCGCTGCTGGCCACCGCGGGCATGCTGCTGCTGGTATTTGCCCTGGTGCGGGCACCGCAGCAGGGCTGGTCCAGTGCCCGCACGATTGGCGAACTGACAACCGCCGGCCTCGTGCTTGCCGCCTTCGCCGTCACTGAGCTGCGCCGCCCCGGTCCGCTGTTCCCGTTCTCCCTCATCCGCATCCGAGGCCTGGCAGCCGCCGACGCCACCCAGATGATCGCCTTCGCTGGGTTCGTTTCGGTGTTCTTCTTCCTGACCCTCTATATGCAAAACATCCTCGGTTACTCGCCTATCCGGGGCGGGGCGGCGTACCTGCCGGTGACCGTCGGCATCGCGATTGCCGCGGGCGTCTCCTCCCGGCTGTTCGCCCGCATCGGGACCCGCCCGGTTATCGTCGCCGGCGCGCTGATTGCCGCCAGCGGGATCTACTACCTGTCCCGTATCCCTGTCCACGGCACCTACCTCACCAGCCTGCTGCCCGGCCTTGGCCTCATGGCGATCGGGATCGGCGCCGTCCTGGTCGCGGTCACCACCGCCGCCAACGCCGGTGTCCCGCCTGACCAGGCCGGTCTCGCCGCGGGCCTGCTATCTGCATCCCAGCAACTTGGCACCGCGCTCGGCCTGGCGGTCTTCACCGCAATCGCCGCCGCGCACACCAGCGCCTTGCTCGCCGCGCACGCACGGCCGGACGAAGCTCTCACCGGTGGCTTCCAGCGTGCCTTGCTAGCCTGCGCATTCTTCCTGTTTGCCGCCGCCCTCATCGGGATGCGCGCGACCAACACCCGCGGCGAGCCGACCGCGCCCCCCGATGAGATCCACGTGGGCCGCGAGCGGATACGTGCCCCGGACCTGACCGATTAAGAGCCGCATCCGCGCAGGTTTAGACGAATAGGAGTACCTGACCAATGGACATCACCGTCTTCGGAGCCTCCGGCGGCATCGGCGCCAACGTCGTGGCCCTCGCCGCCGAGCGCGGCCACAGGGTCCGGGCCATCTACCGGACCACGCCGCAAAGCTCGCCCCCCGGCCGGGTTGAGACCGTCATCGGCCCGGACATCTTCGACTCTGGCTTCGCCGCCGAGGCCGTCCGCGGCGTCGACGTTGTCGTCGCCGCCGTCGGCCCGAATTTCGCCACCAGCCACAACCCCCGGACGGCCATGACCTCACCGCCCGACCTGCACCAGCGCCTCGTCCGCACCCTCATCGCCGCGATGAAAGACCGCACCGCGCCCGCCCGGCTGATTGCAGTCAGTAGCGCGAGCATGGGACCCGCGGACAACGTCATGGGAGCCGGGCCGCGGTTGTTGTTCCGTTTCTTCCGCACCGTCGTGACCCCCAACCTCGGCCGCGTCGGCAAAGACCTCCGCGCGATGGAGGAAGAACTCGCAACCAGCGGCCTCGACTGGTACGCGGTGCGCCCGGTGAAGCTCACCGACGGCCCGCTCACCAGGAACATCCAGGCCAGCGACCGGTTCACCATGAAGACCATCTCCCGCGCCGACGCCGCCTGGCACATCCTCAACCTCGCCGAAGACCCGGCGGTCGGCGGCTGGTCACGCACACCGGTCATCACCACCGGCGCCGACCGGGGGACGCGACCGGCCAAGATGGAGGATCCTGACCTCTCCGCCCGGCAATCGCCCACCCGTTAGGAAGTCATCGCGAAACAGCAGGACCACAACCCGGCAGGGGCGCGAGACTCCTGAGTGACGCGGCCGACTGCCAGGCCCGCGTGAGATCCGCTCAACATCAGATCATGCGGATCCGGAAGACTGGGGCTGATGTTCGGAGAGGACTTCTCGTGCGACACGGCTGCGGATGACTGCGCTGCAGCCTGACCAGGAGGGCTGCCAGGTGGACCTGCCGTGACGATGCCGACTTCGGCAGTATCCGCGCCCGGGCGCGAGTCGACGGAATTGCGGGCGCGCCGTCTGGCCGCGGCACGCCGGCGGGCGACGGCGCTGCTTGCAGCCGTGACGGTCGTGTTCGTGGCCGTGACGGTCGCCGGAGCCCATGGGACTTTGCTCGGCTACCTTCAGGCCGGCGCCGCGGCTGCCATGGTCGGAGGTATTGCGGACTGGTTCGCGGTGACGGCTTTGTTTCGCCGGCCCCTGGGCCTGCCGATACCGCACACCGCAATACTTGTCGAGCGGAAGGACCAGTTCGCCGCCACGCTCGGCCAGTTCGTGCAAGAGAACTTCCTCAACGCCGATGTTCTTGCGGAGCGGATGCGCTCCACTCGGCTCGTTCCCCGCCTGGCTGCCTGGCTGACCGTCGACGCCAACGCGACCGGCTTCGCTGGTCACGCCGCGGATCTAATGGTCACGCTGGCCGAGACTCTCGGCGATGAGGATGCCCAGCGGGTGCTCAGCGCCGAGCTGGCCCGGGCGGCGAATGCCGTCGAGCTGGCGCCGCTGGCTGGGCGGGCCCTGCGGGTCATGATCGCGGGAGGCCACCACGCCGGGCTCTTTCCCGGCATCGTGTCCGCTGCCGATCGCTATCTCGCCGATCATTACGCGGAGCTTCGTGACATGTTCGAGGCCGAGTCACCACGCTGGGTGCCCGAGGCGGTTTACCGGCGGGTTTTCGACCGCATGTACGAGCGTCTGCGTCATCGGCTGGCGGCAATGGCGGCCGATCCGGGAGACGAGACCCGGCGCCAGTTCGACGAGTGGATCGCTAGCCTTCCTGACCGCCTCGAGACGTCCCCTGAGCTGCGCGAGCGCGGAGAGCACTTCAAGCGCGACGTCCTGGCTAGCACTGAGCTGAGGGACTGGACCTCGTCGCTGTGGAGCCATGCCAAGGCCACACTGCGGACCCAGGCGGCCGACTCGGAGTCTGAGTTGCGCCGCGGGCTGGCCGGCGCGCTGGCGGCAGCCGGGCAGCGCCTCGGATCGGACGACCGCCTCCAGGAGAGCCTCCAGCGCATCGTCGAGTCAGGAGCCAGGGCACTCGCCGATCATTTCCACGACGAGCTCGCTGGCCTTGTCACCGGAACCATCCAGCTGTGGGACGCCGCAGAGACGTCAAGCCAGCTGGAACTGCTGCTAGGACGCGACCTGCAGTTCATCCGCATCAACGGCACCGTCGTCGGAGCCGGCGTCGGGCTGGCCCTGCATGCCCTGGCCCTGGGCCTGGCCTAGCGTGACGTCACGGGACAGGTTGCTGTCAGGCCGGTCGTGATGTCCTGGCGCGGGCGGTGACGGCTGCGGCTTTGGCGGCGCGGACGGCGTCGGTGAGTGCGGTGATGTCGTAGCTGCCGTAGTGCCGGCGGCCGTTGATGAAGAAGGTTGGGGTGCCGGATACGCCGCTGAGGTCGGCGGAGTCGACGTCCTCGGCGATCCTGCCGGCTCCAGCGTGGCTTCTGATGTGGTCGCCGAATCGCGGGACGTCGAGTCCGAGTTCGCCGGCGTAGCGGAGCAGGTCGCTCATCAGCAGGTGGTCCTGGCGGCTCAGGAGCAGGTCATGCATCTGCCAGAAGGTGCCCTGGTCAGCAGCGGCCTCGGCGGCCTCGGCGGCGATCTGGGCATGGGGGTGGACGTCGTTGAGCGGGAGGTGCCGCCACACGTACCGGACATCGCCGTGGCCGGCCAGCAGGTCTCTGATGACGGGCTCGGCCTGCCCGCAGTAGGGGCATTCGAAGTCGCCGTACTCGACGATGGTCACAGGCGCCTTCGCGGGGCCGCGGATCCGGTCGCGTCCTGCGTCGACCGGTGCGCCGAGGTCGGTGATGACCTCGGAGGTGCCGAGCAGGGCCCGGACCTGCAGCCGGGCTGGCAGCAGGGCAGCGGCGCGGAAGACCAGCCAGGTGACCGCGGGCGCGGCGATGACGGTGGTCAGGACGCCGAGCTTGGCCTCCTGCAGGCTGGGTTCCGGTGAACGCGAGGGTCGCGATCAGGATGGACACGGCGAACCCGACACCGCGATCGTCCCGACACCGGTGACGGTCGCCCAGCCGACGGGCGGCCGCAGCCTTCCGCGGCTGAGCCGGGTGAGCAGCCAGGACGCGCCGGCAATGCCCAGCGGCTTTCCTGCGACGTAGCCGATCAGGATCCCGAGCGTGATCGGAGAGGTGTAGGCGCGGGCGAGGAAGGCGGCGCTGATGGGAGATGCCGGCGTTGGCGAGCGCGAAGAGCGGCACGATGACGTAACTGGTCCAGGGATGGTAGAGCTGCTGCAGCCGCTCGTTCGGCGACAGCGCCGTGGCCAGCCCGGCCCGGGCTGACTGCGCAAGCTCGGGCGTCGGCTGCTCCCGGAAGCTGCGGAACAGGTCGCTGGCGCGCTCCAGGTCGGTCCGGGCAGCCGGATACGCGAACGTCAGCAGTCCCATCACCAGGCCGACTACCACCGGGTCGACGCCGGACTTCAGGACGGCGACCCACGCCGCGATGCCCAGGACGGCGTAGGCCAGCCCGTACCGGATCCGCGCCCGGCGCAGCAGCAGTATGAGGGCGAACAACCCGGCCGCGACGCCCAGCGCGAGAGGCACCACGTTCTTGCTGTAGGCGGCGCCGATGACGACCAGCGAGACCAGGTCGTCGACGACCGCCACCGACAACAGGAATGCGCGCACCCGGTCAGGGAACCGCGGCGCGGTCAGTGCCAGCGTCCCGAGCGCGAATGCGGTGTCCGTGGACATCGCCGTTCCCCATCCATGAGCCGCCTGGCCGCCGGCGTTCACAGCGAGGTAAATGGCGACCGGGACTACCAGCCCGCCCAGGCCAGCTGCTACTGGCAGCGCCAGCCGCCGCCGCTCCCGCAGTTCGCCCATGTCGAACTCGCGTCGGGCCTCCAGGCCGAAGACAAAGAAAAAGAACGTCATCAGTCCGCTATTCACCCACTCGCGCAGGTCCAGCGACACCCCGCCGCCGGCGAGCCGGACTGACAGCCGCGCGCCCCAGACAGCGTTATACGACGATGCGTCAATGTTCACCCAGGCCAGCGCTGCCAGCGCCATCGCGAGAAGTACGACGGCGCCGCCGGTCTCCGTACGCAGGAACATCCGCAGCGGCGTCTGCATGCTCCGGGCCCACGCCGTCCGCCCGGCAAAGGAACGCGCCGCGGCGGGCGGTCCTTGGTCAGGCACGTGCTCTCCTCACCGCCAGCAGTGACCTAGTTGGAACCGGGAACGTAGCTAGCCGCCAGGCCGGGCGCTCACCAGATGCCGCTAGCCGGAGCGGTCAGGCTAACGGCAGCCACCGCTTGGCCGGATCCTGCCAGCCGGGCGTGCACTGGAATGTCAACGGTGCGCCGTTATTCTCCCAGGCGCCAGCGGCCGATCCAATTTCGGGTCTTAGACGATCGCGGGCGCGTCCGCGCTAAATGGACCGGAGCGGACCAGTAGTCGCAGCACTCCTTACTGGTATGCCCGCGCCTGGATCTGATACAGCTCGGAGTAGCGCCCGCCGCGCGCCATCAGCTCGTCGTGGGTGCCTACCTCGGCCACTCGCGCGCCGTCCATGACCACGATGAGGTCGGCCATCCGCACCGTGCTGAACCGGTGCGACACCAGGATGGTCATGTTCCCGTTGTGCTTGCGCTCGTGCGCCCGGCTGGAGTACCGCTCGAAGAGCTGATGCTCGGTCTCGGCGTCGAGCGCCGCCGTCGGCTCGTCGAGGACCGCGATCAGCGGCTCGTCGCGCATGAAGCCGCGGGCCAGTGCCAGCTTCTGCCACTGACCGTAGGAGACGTCGACACCTTCGTGCCAGGTCGGCCCGAGCTGTGTCCGCAGGCCGGCGGGCAGCGCGTCGACCACGTCACGAGCGCCCGCCCGGTCCAGCGCGGCGACGAGCGCCGGATCACTGTCAAGCCGGGGCAGGTCACCGAGGCCGATCGTCTGCCCGGCCTGGAGTTCGAACCGGAAGAAGTCCTGGAACGCACCAGCCAGCCGCTCCCGCCACTGCTCCGGGTCGATGTGCGCCAGGTCAGTCCCGTCGATCAGGATGCGGCCGCTGCTTGGGTAGTAGAGCTTGGCCAGCAGCTTGGCCAGCGTGGTCTTGCCGGCTCCGTTTTCCCCGACGATGGCGACCACGGCGCCGGCGGGGAGGAAAAGGTCGACGTCATCGAGCGCGCGCCGCGTGGCGCCCGGGTAGCCGAAGGTGACGTGCTCGAATCGGATGCCCTCGCTGATCCGGGTCGGTGCGGGCAGCTCGGCGTCGCGGGCAGCCGCGCTGGCGTAGTCCTCGAGCCAGGCGAGCCGCCGTGACCCGTCCATCCAGATGCCGCGCAGGAAGCCGATCTCGCCCACCGTGGCGCCGATGTAAGAGGACAGCCGGGCTCCCGCGGTCAGGACGAGGATCGCCGAAGTCGGCGACGCGCCCTTGCCGGTCGCAGTGATCGCGATGGCGCCGACGTAGCCGAGGGCGAAGATCGCCCAGCCCCCCGCGTACCAGGCCGACGATCGCGTCCGCGTCGCTGCCACGGGGCCGTACCACTGTTCCCAGGCGGCCCGGCGGCGGTCGGCCAGCCTCGGGCCGATGCCGAGCACGCGCAGCTCCTTGCCCGGTGACGCGGTGGTCGTGAGCGTGAACAGGTGCCTGGACAGGCGGTCGGCCTGCGCGCCGCGCTCCTGGGCGGCCCGCTCCACCACCGGTCGCCAGGACGTGGCCGCCACCGTCGGGATCGCGAAGAAGACCAGCAGGATCAGGACCGGGTTGACCGTCGCCAGCAGCACGATGGTGACGGCGAGCCGGAGGATCCAGCCGGCGGTCGAGAACACCGACATGTACATGTGGTCGAGGGTGAAGATCTGCTCGCGCAGCACCGACAGGCGGTCGAGATACTCCGGCCGCTCCTGGTGAGCGATTGTCGAGATGCTGGCCTGGAGACGGGCCACGTGAGATTCCAGCGCGATTGTGACCTTGTCCCGGAAGCGCCGCTGCACCCTGGTGGAGACGGTCATCAGCAGCCAGGTGCCGACGGCAGATACCGCGAGCGCGATCACCGCGAAGCGCAGCAGGCCCGCGTTGTGCTCCAGTAGCCCCTTGCCGAGGAGCTCGAACCAGACCGCGAGCAGCGCGTCGGGCAGCGCCGCGACCAGCGCGAGGGTGAACGCGACGCCCATCAGCGCCGGCTCGTAGTGGAAGCCCAGCTTGCAGAGACGCCACATCGAGGACAGCGCGGGCGGCAGCTTGTCGGCGGCGCCCTCGGGGTTCTGCCAGGCATCGCCCGCAGCCGGCGCGTGACCCGGGGCCGACTCATCGCCCGGACCCAGCACAGAACCCGGCTCCGCCACTGCGTCAGGCGAGGACATCGAAGATCACCTCCTCCTCGCCTTCCTCGGGAGTGCCGGTCTCGAACCGCTCGGCCTGCAGGGAGAACATCGTCCAGTACCGGCCGCGCAGCGCCATCAGCTCCTCGTGGCTGCCGAGCTCCGCGATGGCGCCGTCTTCCACCACCGCGATCCGGTCGACGTGCCGCACCGTCGAGAACCGGTGCGAGACCAGGATCGTCGTGCACGACCTGGTGGCCGCCAGCACGCGCTCGAAGATCTCCGCTTCGCCTCGGACGTCGAGCTGGGCGGTCGGCTCGTCGAGCAGCACGAGCCCCGCCCCGAGCCGGACCGCCGCCATTGCCCGCGCGAGCGCGATGCGCTGCCACTGACCGCCGGACAGTTCGGTGCCGCCGGTGTAGCCCTTGGCCAGCACTGTGTCGAAGTCCGCCAGGCCGCGAGCGCCCGCCTCGTCGAGTGCGGCGGCGAGCACGGCGTCGACCCCCGTGAGATCGGCGCCGGGATCGGCACCGATCGGATCGCCGCCGATCGGATCGACGCCAGCATCGGCCGCGGCCTCGCGCGGGATCACGTTCTCCCGGAGCGACAGCTCGAACCTCACGAAGTCCTGGAATACCGCCGTCACCCGCTGCCGCCACGATGCTAGGTCGAGGTCCTTCAGGTCGACGCCGTCGACCTCGATCGTGCCGGACTGCGGATCGTAGAGTCGGCACAGCAGCTTGGCCAGGGTCGTCTTGCCTGCGCCGTTCTGCCCGACGATGGCGAGCGAGGTACCGGCCGGGATCTCCAGGTCGAGCCTGCGCAGCACCGGTCGGGACGGCGCGGCCGGGTAGGCGAAGGTGACGTCCTTGAACCGGATCTGCTGAGCAGGCATCCCGTCCGCGGGCCGCGAACCCGGCGCCACCGTGCCGGCCCGGCCCATCGCCGCCTTGAGCCTGGCGACCGCGGCAGCCGGTGCCGCCGCGCCGTCGAGCGCCCAGTTGAGACCGCCGAAGGCGATCATGGACGTGCCGACGGCTGCCTGCGCGTAGACGACCAGCGCACCTAGCCCCAGATGGTGGCCGAGCGCCGCCGACGCCAGCGTCCAGAGGACTAGCCCGTTGGCGGCGAGCACGATCACCAGGCTGGTGATGACCGAGCGCTCCCGCATCTTGGTGGCCTCATACTGCAGCCGGTGCAGGCGCCGCCGGTTGGCCACGAAGCGGTCGAGCACCCAGTCGGGCAGCCCGAAGATCCGCAGTTCCTTCGCCGCCGGCGGGTCCACGGCGAGCCGGTAGGCGTACTCGGCGTCGCGCTGGGCCTGCCGGACCTCCTCGGTGTTGCGGTCTTTCCAGATCGCGCTCTCCCGCAGCAGCCAGTGCGTCGACAGCCACGCGCCGGCCAGTACCGGCGGCGCCCACCAGGCGAAGCCGAAGAGGACCACTGCCTGGGCAGAGCCGGCGAGCACGTCCACCAGACCGCCGGCGATGAAGTCCATCGAGATCGACAGCGGGGGACCGGTCATGCCGCGGTCGAACTCCCTGGCCACCTGCAGATCGGCGGCGAGCTCGGGATCTTCCAGGTGCCCGATGCCCGGAACTGCCACGCACGCGCTGGTGAGCTCGTCGTACAGCCAGGCCGCGGTGCGGTCGCCGAGGTTCGCGCTCAGCGACGTGTGGAGCGGGCCGAGCACCTGCAAGAGGATGAATAGGACGCCGACGACGACCAGTGCCACCCCGAGGCCATGCTGGTGCTGAATCGCCGCGACCAGCACGCCGGTCGCAATGGAGAACGCAGCCGGAAGCAGCCCGCGCAGCGCCAGCAGGGACCACCATCCGGTTGCCATGGCCGGATCGGCGCGCCTCAGCGCAGCCGCGAGCTGGAACTCCTGCCGAGCACGCAAGCGGCTCAGCTGAAGCCGGCGGTTGAGTGCCGACGGCTTAGCCTCAGCGACCATGCGAGCCAGTGTCACACATCGGACCGACAACGTAGCCCGTCAATTGGGCTGCGGCCAGGTGACAAGACATGGCCCCAGCCCTGCCCGTCAGCCTTCGCCAGTGTCCTGGAAACAAACGGCTCGACCTGTACGCAACCCCGCGGTGAATTTCTCATGGCCGCCGGACTCACCGCGGCGTTACCCGCAGGACGCGGCCGATACTTCTGTTGTGGCCACCGCACGCGTGATCCTCGTCTCGGACAGCCATCTCACGCCGCGCGCGCCGGAAGCGACAGCGAACTGGGAAGCCGTGCTCCGCCACGTCACCGCGTCCGCACCGGACATGCTCATCCACCTCGGCGATCTCTCCATGGACGGCGCCAACGACCCTGGTGATCTCCAGTACGCCCGCGAGCAGCTCGACAGGCTGCCCGTCCCGTGGCACGTCGTTCCCGGTAATCACGACGTCGGCGACAACCCGCGGCCAGGTGCGCCACCGGGCCAGACCGCGGACGAGGACCGGCTCGAGCGGTGGCTCGACATCGTCGGCCCCGATCACTGGTCCCTCACCGTGAGCGGCTGGATCATCCTGGGCATCAACGCCCAGCTCGCAGGCACCGGGCTCGCAGCCGAGGCCGCGCAATGGTCCTGGCTCGAACAGCGCCTCGCCGAACTCAGCGCGAGCACCCAGCCGGTCGCGCTCGTCACGCACAAGCCGATCGCCGCGACCGAGGCGGAGCTGGCCGCCGCGCCGTCGTACCGGTTCCTGCCGCCGCCTGCCCGGCAGCGCATCGCGCAGCTCAGCGCGGACAAGCCGCTCGCGCTCGTCCTCAGCGGCCACGTCCATCAGCATCGACGGCTCCACCTGGACGGCGTCGATCACCTCTGGGTGCCGACGACGTGGGCGGTCCTTCCTGACGAGGTGCAGCCAGTCCTGGGAGCGAAGCGATGCGGGATCGTGTCGCTCGAGCTCGGCAGCGGTACGCCGCAGCCGGAGCTCATCGAGCCTGACGGCATCGCGCAGCTGACCATCCGCGACCATCTGCCGGACCCCTATCACCGCTGAGCTTCGGCGTGCTGGTGACTTTCCGTCTTGTCGTGGCTAATGTCCTGAGAGGGAACGGGCCCGCGCTCCTCCGCCGCCAGCACGACGCGCGCCGCCGCCACCGCAAATCAGGCCAGTACAAAGCAATGCGCGAAGCAAGGAGAATCTCACCATGGCATACGACATCGCGGCTGACATCCGGCTCGACCCGAGGATCAAGGCGATCCTGTCGGGCATGGCCCTGGAAGGCGGCGGCGACGTCGACAGTCGCGAGACGATGCTGGCCGAGGCGACCTCCGCCGAGGCGCTCGCGCAGGCCGAGCTGTTCAAGGGCTTCATGGAGATGTGCGACTCCGAGGAGGCCGCACCGTCGGCTGGCCTGCGAATCCACACCGAGAAGATCATCTCGGAGCCGGACGGCAACAGCATCAACCTGCAGGTCATCAGGCCCGACAACGACGAGACGGTCGCGTGCGTCTACTACATCCACGGCGGCGGCATGGCGTCCCTGTCCTGCTACGACGGCATGTACCGCGGCTGGGGCAAGATCATCGCGGCGAACGGCGTGGCCGTCGTCATGGTCGACTTCCGCAACGCGGTGGCAGCCTCGTCCGTACCTGAGGTGGCCCCGTTCCCCGCCGGGCTTAATGACTGCGTCTCCGGCCTGAAGTGGGTGGTTGCCAACGCCGGGCACCTCAACATCAACCCGGACCGCATCATCGTCGCGGGCGAGAGCGGCGGCGGCAACCTGACACTCGCCACCGGCCTCAAGCTCAAGCGGGACGGCGACCTCGGCCTGATCAAGGGCCTGTACGCGTTGTGCCCCTACATCCGCGGTACCTGGCCGACGCCGGAGTGCCCATCCTCGACCGAAAACAACGGCATCCTGCTCGACCTGCATAACAACCGCGGCGCGGTCGGGTACGGCATCGAGGCCTTTGAGGAGCGCAACCCGCTGGCCTGGCCGTCATTCGCGACAGCCGCGGACGTGGAAGGCTTCCCGCCCACCGTGATCAGCGTCAACGAGTGCGACCCGCTGCGCGACGAGGGAATCAACTTCTACCGCCTGCTGCTCAGCGCCGGGGTCCCGGCACGCGGCCGCCAGGTACTGGGCACAATGCACGGCACAGAGATCTTCACGATCGCCTGCCCGGAGGTCAGCCGCGACACCGCCCGCGACATTGCGGCCTTCTGCAAGGGCTGACCAGCCGCGCGCCGAGTCTCAGACGGGCGTAGCTTCCGCTAGCCGCCAGCGGCCCCACGGGAGCGGGCGCTCTGCGCCGCAATGAGCGCAGGCGACGGCTAGCTCCGACCGGTACGTCGCGCCGCAGCGTAGCAGCGAGAATGCCCGCGCCAATAGGCCTAATTCGGGCACTCGCGGCCGCACACTTGCCGCGCGCTGACGCCATCGGTTCCCTGCCTGGGAAGACGGCTAAGTCCTTAAGCCCGATGAAGGTATGGCGCACCCGCAACGGGGGAGAGACAATCCAACCGGGCGGCTGCAATGGTGCGGCCTTGTCCGGCGATGAGGTGAACGGTATGACAACGCCCACGAAGATGTGGAAGAAACTTACTCGCCGGATGGGCCGCGACGGCAATCCGCTGCGTCGCCGGTCGGACATGATCGACGCGTGGCTCGCGCCCGTCGCAATAGTCGTTTTCCTCGCCCTATGTCCGCTGGTCCTGACGCTGACCGGCTCCGCGATGCGCGCGGCCAGCGCCAGCGAACGGCAAGCTCAGGCATCCTGGCACTCCGTTCAGGCGGTCCTGCTGAAGCCGGTGGCAGGCCCGGAGCAGGTAAACCACGGCGAGAACTCCTGGCTGTCCTGGACGCCAGCGCGGTGGACCGTGGATGGCGTGCAGCGGACGGCCGACGTGCCGGCGCGCTCCGGGAGCACGGCAGGCACCAAGGTCACGGTGTGGCTCGACCCCTCGGGCAAGGTCCACATGCCGCCGCTGACGGCGTCCGAGGCCAGCGACCGCGTAGTGGTCGCGCGAGTGATCGCCCTGGCTGCTCTAGCCGTCCTGCTCGCGATCATGATCGTGATCGCACGCCGCCTCCTGGACCGACGTCGGCTCGCGAGCTGGGAACACGCCTGGTACTCGGTCGGCCCGACCTGGAGCAAGCACCGCTAGCCGCACCTCCATGATCCGGAAGACTTTGACGCGCTCTGGCATGTCAAAGTCTTCGTGATCACGATCTGAGTACCCACCGTGTCCGCTGCTGGCGAACCATCGACGGTGACCTGTTTATTGATTTGGTCGGTACCCGTCTCCACCCGGTAGGTTCGATGTTCCGGCGTTGTTGGGGAGGGTTCGGGTGTCAGAGACCAGTTCGGGACCGGCGATTCTCGTCGAAGGGCTGACCAAGTCGTTCGGCGAGGTGCATGCGCTGCGCGGCATCGATCTTGTCGTGCCGCGCGGCACGGTGCTCGGCGTCCTCGGGCCGAACGGCGCCGGCAAGACGACCGCCGTCCGCATCCTCACGACCCTGCTGCTGCCGGACAAGGGCCGGGCACTCGTCGAGGGCCGTGACGTCGTCAGCCAGGCCGCCGCCGTCCGCCGCTCCATCGGGCTGTCCGGGCAGTCGGCGGCCATCCAGGAGGAGCTCACCGGCCGGGAGAATCTAGAAATCATCGGGCGCCTCTACCACCTGAGCAAGGCCGACTCACGCAGCCGGGCGTCGGAGCTGCTGGAGCGGTTCGACCTGGTCGATGCCGCTGACCGCCACGCCAAGAACTACTCCGGCGGCATGCAGCGCCGCCTGGACCTGGCGGCCAGCCTGGTCGGCAGGCCGCAGGTGCTGTTCCTCGACGAGCCGACGACCGGGCTGGACCCGCGGTCGAGACTGGGAATGTGGGACATCATCAGGTCGCTTGTCGCGGGCGGGACGACGCTCCTGCTGACCACCCAGTACCTCGACGAGGCCGACGAACTGGCCGACGAGATCGTGGTGATCGACCACGGGCTGGTCATCGCCGCTGGCACGGCCGAGGAGCTCAAGGGCCGGGTCGGCGGTGACGTGCTCGAGTTCACCGTGCCGGACCGCAACCGGATCAGCGACGCATCCGCGGCCATCGCGCGGATCGGCGAGAGCGAGCCTCATGCCGACAAGGAGACCGGCGTCGTCAGCGTGGGCGTCGGCGGCCGCGGCTCGGACGCGCTCGTCGATGCGGTGCGCAGCCTCGACGCCGCGGGCGTGCGCACGAAGGGCCTGGCATTGCGGCGACCGTCCCTGGACGACGTGTTCCTCGCGCTGACCGGGCACGCGGCCGAAGAAGAAGAGCTGCAGGACAAGCGCGGCCGCGGCCGCCGTAAGCGCACAGCCGACGACCGCGCAGGCAACAACACCGCGAAGGATGCGTCATGACCGCGACCGCCATCACGACTACCGCGCTCCCGGACAGCCCTAGCCCGCTAGTCCGCAGCCGCTGGGCGATCAGCGACACGCTCACGATCACCAAGCGCAACCTGCTCGTCTGGATGCGCGTGCCCGCCTACATCGTGTTCACCGTGATCCAGCCGGTCATCTTCGTGCTGATGTTCCGCTACGTCTTCGGCGGTGCCATCCATGTCGGCATCAAGGGCGGCTACGTCAACTTCCTGATGCCGGGCATCATCGCGCAGACCGCGGCGTTCGCAACGTTCGGCACAGCGATCTCGCTCGCGCAGGAGCTGAAGAAGGGCGTGATCGACCGGCTGAAGTCCATGCCGATGTCGCGGTCGGCGGTGCTCGCCGGACGCCTCGTCGCCGACACCATGCGAATGACGATCACGATCCTCATCGTCGTCGGCGTGGGCTACGCGGTCGGATTCCGGTTCGAGAACGGCTTCATCCCCGCAGTCCTCATGGTCCTCATGGGCATCTTCCTGGGGGTGTCGATCTGCATGATCTCGGCTTTCACCGGCCTCGCCATCGGCGATGAGGAGTCGGTGCAGGCGTTCGGGCTGATCTGGCTGTTCCCCCTCACGTTCCTCAGCTCGGCGTTCGTGCCGATCTCGTCCATGCCGGGCTGGCTCCAGGCGTTCGCCAACAACCAGCCGGTCACCTACGTCGTCGACACCATGCGCGCGCTGGCAATTGGCGGACCGATCGCGGCGAGCCTGTGGAAGAGCCTCGTCTGGCTGATCGGGATCCTGGTGGTGTTCGGGCCGCTCGCCGTCCGCGCCTACAAGCGCGCCAACTAGTACTCAGGCCAGCTAGTACCAGGTCAGCCGCTCGTCAGATCACCCCGGCGGCGGCGAGCGCGTCTGTCTGCTCGCTCGTGAGCTTCAGCAGCCCGGCGTAGATCTCCTCGTTGTGCTGCCCGAGCACGGGACCGAGCGAGCGCACGGTGCCGGGCGTCTCGGAGAGCTGCGGGACCACGTTCTGCATGGGGATCTCGCCGAACTCCGGGTGCACCATCCGCAGGATCGCATTCCGCGCAGCAAAGTGCGGGTCGGTCAGCATGTCGGCGGCGCGGTAGATGGGTCCGGCCGGGATGCCGCTCTCGTGCAGCAGATCGAGCAGCTCCGTGGCGGGCCAGGGCGACGTCCAGTCCGCGATCAGCTGGTCGAGCTCGTCGGCGTTGGCGCCGCGCGCACCGTGCGTGGCGTACCGCGCGTCGTCGGCGAGCTCCGGCTGGCCCATCACCGCGGCGAGCCGCCGGAACACCGAGTCCTGGTTGGCGGCGATCAGCACCGGCCCGTCGCGCGTCGGATAGACGTTGCTCGGCGCAATGTTGGGCAGCACGGACCCGGTGCGCTCGCGCTGGTAACCCGCGACCGCCCAATCCGGGAGCAGCGACTCCATCATCGCGAGCACTGCCTCGTAGAGCGCGGCGTCGACAAGCTGGCCGCGTCCGGTCCGCTGCCGCGCGTGCAGGGCCACGAGCGTGCCGAGCGCCGCGAACGTCCCGGCCAGCTCGTCCCCGAGCGAGATGCCGACCCGCGACGGCGGCTTGTCCGGGTCGCCGGTCACGTACCTGATGCCGCCCATCGCCTCGCCGATCGAGCCGAATCCGGCGCGCGCCGCGTAAGGCCCGGTCTGGCCGTAGCCGGTCACCCTCGTGATGATCAGGCCCGGGTTGTCGTGCCACAACTCATCCGGCGCCAGGCCCCACCGCTCAGCGTGCCCGGCCGGAAATTCTCCACCAGCACATCGGCCGCGGCAATGAGCGAACGGGCCAGCTCCTGGCCGCGCTGCGTCCGGAGATTGAGCGTGACGGACTTCTTGTTCCTGGCCAGGATCGGCCACCACAGCGACTGGCCGTGCGGCTTCTCCCGGCCCCACTCGCGCATCGGGTCGCCGCTGCCGGGCGGCTCGACCTTGATGACCTCGGCGCCAAAATCGCCGAGCAGCTGCCCGCAGAAAGGCCCGGCCAGCAACTGCCCCATCTCGATGACGCGGACGTCGCCGAGCGCGCTCTCACCCATCAGCTGCCTCTCCGCGTATTACCCAGGCTGCGAGCCGAGAGCCGCCCGATAGTCACGGTGGGTTCACCTGTCTTTCCTAGCGTCGAAGTTATGGACGACATGACTGGAATGGGTTTCTCGACTGCCAGTGGTGACGGCGTCTCCCGGCGACAGTTCATCAGCGGAGTGATCGTCGTCGGCGCCGCGGCGGGCCTGGCCACCGTGGCCGACGGCGCCTTCACGCGTCAGGCAGCGCTGGCCGCCGACACCACCATCCGGGCCTCCGACGACGACCCTGCCGCTGCCGACGACGACGGCGCCCGAGCAGCTGTGGCTGACCTGGGGCGCGAACCCGGCGACCGACGTCACCGTGACCTGGACCGCGCCAGGCACTGTGCCGCAGCCTGGCCCCACGCTTGCCTACTCGCGCTTGCCGATAACCGCGGCCAACCCGGGCCGCGTCATCCAGCTGCCCGAGCCCGCAGCCGCTCGACGTGACGCAGCACTACCCGCAGGGCGTCCTAGCGTCGAGCTTCACCGACGGACTCAACGCCCAGACGACGTACTACTACCACGTCGAGCTCCGCGACCTGGATCCCGGCACGCGCGTACTACTACCAGGTCAGCGACGGTGCCACCGGACGCCGTCGACTGCCGGCGCGAGCTTCGAGACAGCACCGGCGGCCGCGCCAAGTTCCGCTTCTCCAGCTACGGTGACCTCGCCACCCCGTCCTGGGACCTGAACGCGTCGGGCAACCATCTGGCACGAGTCCTGCGACAACGCCTATCTACGCGGTCAACGCGATCGAGAACCCCGGAGACGGCAACGGCGCCGCCGCTGTTCCACCTGCTCAACGGCGACCTCTGCTACGCCAACCTGGACGTCATGAACGCCCCGGCGTGTGGCGCGACTTCGGCGTCAACGTGCGCCCGCTCTGCGGCGAACCGGCCGTGGATGCCCGCGCTCGGCAACCACGAGACCGAGTTCGGCACCTGCGACCACGCCGGCCAGCCCGGCACAGCGCCCGGCGGGATCGCAGCGCAGGGCGCCGCCGGCAACTACTGGAACGGCCCGTACGGCTACGGCCACTACCTCAGCCGCTTCCTCCTGCCGGACAACGGCGTGACCAACTACGACGGCAACCACCTGCGCGGCAACTTCTACAGCCTTCCAGGTCGGAACCGTGATGTTCATCTCCCTGGACGCCGACGACGTCATCTACCAGGACGGCGGCTCGGCCTACCTCAACGCCGCCGCCAACGCCGCTCCCGAGACCGACCAGCTCGGGCGCCGCAGATCCCGAACGGCACCGTCACCTACAACCACGGCTACACCGGTGACCTAAACCTGGACGCCGCGGACAACTCCGCTGGTGCCGGACTTCAGCAGCGGAACGCCGAACCTCCAGACCATCTGGCTCGAGCGCGACGCTGCGCGAGGCCCGCAAGGACGACGGCGTCGACATGATCGTGGTGTTCATGCACCAGTGCGCGATGTCGACCTCGCTCCCCGGCAACGGCTCCGACCTGGGCATCCGCCAGGCCTGGCTGCCGCTGTTCGACAAGTACGAGGTCGACCTCGTCCTCTCTGGGCACGAGCACGACTACGAGCGCACGTACCCGGTCCGCGGCTACGACGCCGGTTGCCTCGGCACGGTGGCCTCGCCGAACCCGGACCAGACCAAGGGCGAATAGGTCGAACACCCGCCGGCCGCACGTCGTCGACGAACGAGCCGACCAGCCGTACAACGGCGCCGCAGGCTGGGACACCGAGCAGGGGACCGTCTTCCTGGTTCTCGGCGGCGGCGGCACCAACGGCCCGTCCAACGTCTACGGCATGGACACCGCGACGGCTTGCCGCAGGCCAAGGTCATCACCGAGCGCAACGCCATCAGGGGATCGCAGGCGGTCGGCTTCCACCCGGAACGCCGCCGACTCGATCGAGGACGCCCCCTGGTCTGCGGCGACAACGCCGGTGACGCCTACGGGTACGCGATCTTCGACGTCGACCCCGGCCACCGCCCCGGCGACACGACGATCACGATGCAGTACTTCGCGATCCCCGCCGTCAGCGACGAGGCAGGCTCGGCGCACGACGGCACGACGACGCTGCCGACGACGCCGTTCGAGACGTTCGTCTTCGGCCGCGGGCTGTCCGGCAAGCACGGCGACACAGAGCACGGTCACGACAAGAAGCCGGTCGCGACGACGACCGCGTAGCGAGGGGCTGAGGCAGGCTCAAACGCGCCCCGTTCCCGGCCCATTGATGTTTTGAAGGGAACGGGGTCGTCCTGCGTCCCGGCCGCCCTACCGCCAGTGGTCGAGTGGCATGGGGCCGCGGCTCAGGACCGTGCGGATCGGGCCCTGTCTATAGTCGGAGCATGCCGAAGATCGCCACGGCCGACCGGGTCGGTCGCGACCAGCTGCTCGACTTCGTCCGCCCGCGGCACCGCGTCAGCCTCATGACGACGCGGCGCGACGGACGGCCGCAGATCTCGCCGGTCACGGCGGGCGTCGACGACCTCGGCCGCATCGTCATCTCGACCTACCCGGACCGGGCGAAGGCGATCAACGCCCGGCGCGACCCGGCCGTCACGGCGCTCGTGCACTCCGATGAGTGGGACGGCCCGTTCGTGCAGGTGGACGGGACTGCTGAGGTGCTGGACATGCCAGCGGCCGAGGCGGAGGACGCGCTGGTCGACTACTTCCGCTGCATCGCCGGCGAGCACCCGGACTGGGACGAGTACCGGCAGGCGATGCGGCGGCAGGGCAAGTCGCTGATCCGGATCACGATCGACCGATGGGGCCCGATCGCGACCGGCGGCTTCCCGCCGGACCGCGCCCGCGAGTGCCACGTGAACGGAGCCCAGGCTGTCGTCCGCACCCTGGTCGGCTCCGGCGTGACGACGTGCTTCGCCAACCCCGGGACCTCGGAGATGCACTTCGTCGCGGCGCTGGATGCCGTGCCGGAGATGCGCGGCGTGCTGTGCCTGTTCGAAGGGGTGGCGACCGGCGCGGCCGACGGCTACGGCCGGATGACCGGAAAGCCGGCCGCGGCGCTGCTGCACCTGGGCCCGGGCCTGGCGAACGGGCTCGCCAACCTCCACAACGCGCGCCGCGCGCATACGCCGCTGCTGGCGATCGTCGGTGACCACGCGACGTATCACAAGCGGTTCGACGCGCCGCTCGAGTCCGACATCGACGCGCTCGCCGGGTCGGTGTCCGGCTGGGTGCGGCGGTCGCGCGCGCGCCGAGGAGCGCCCGCGGACGCGGTCGAGGCGGTCGCCGCGGCGCTGCGGCCGCCCGGCCAGGTCGCGACGCTGATCCTGCCCGCGGACGTGACCTGGACCGACGGCGCGGAGCCTGTGTGCTGGCGCCGTTCCCGGTGCGGGAGCCCTCGCCGGTGCCGGAGGGGCCGATCGCTCGCGCCTCGGTGCGCTGCGCGGCTCAGGCAGCAGCGGGGAGCGGTGCACGATCCTGCTCGGCGGCACCGGGCTGCGCCGCCCCGCGCTCGAGGCCGCCAGCCGGATCGCGGCAGCGACCGGCGCGCGGGTGCTCGCCGAGACGTTCCCGGCGCGGCACGAGCGCGGTGCTGGCATCCCGAACGTCGACCGCCTGGCGTACCTGGTCGAGTTCGCCGCCAGCCAGCTCGCCGGTACCACGCCACCTGATCCTGGCCGGGGCTACCTCGCCGGTCTCGTTCTTCGCCTATCCCGGCAAGCCCAGCACGCCGCTGCCGCCCGGCTGCCACGTGCAGGTGCTGGCCGAGCCGGGCGACGACGTGCCGGGCGCGCTCGCTGCCCTGGCCGACCGCGTCGCGCCGGGCCGTACCGCCGTCCGCGCCGGTAGTGGCGCGGCCGGAGCTGCCACCGGACGGCGAGCTGACGGCCGAGGCCGCGGCCGCGGTCATCGGCGCGCTGCTGCCCGAGGGCGCGATCGTCTGCGACGAGGCGAACACCTCGGGACTGTGGCTGCCCGGCGCGACCGCCGGCGCGCCGCCGCACGACTGGCTGAGCCTGACCGGCGGCGCGATCGGCCAGGGACTGCCGCTCGCCACCGGCGCCGCGATCGCCTGCCCGGACCGGCCGGTTCTCGCCCTGGAGGCCGACGGCAGCGCCATGTACACGGCGTCAGGCGTTGTGGACCCACGCGCGCGAGGGACTGGACATCACGACGGTGATCTACAGCAACCGCGCGTACGCGATCCTCAACATGGAGCTGGAGCGGACCGGGGCGCCGGTGACCGGCACGACAGCCCGCGACCTGCTGGACCTGTCCCGGCCGGACCTCGATTTCACCGCGCTGGCCGCGGGCATGGGCGTCCCCGCCAGCCGCGCGACGACCGTGGCCGAGTTCGCCGCGCAGCTGCGGATCGCGCTCGCCGAGCCGGGCCCGCACCTGATCGAGGCCGCCCTGCCGCCGCGCGGCTAACGAGCTGCACGGCCGCCGCGCGGCTAACGAGCTGCACCGGCGCCGCGCGGCTAACGAGCTGCACCGCCGCTGCGGGCTAGTCGGCCGCCGTGTGCGCGTCGCGGTAGTGAGCGGCGAGGATGTCGTCGCCGAAGTCGCTGCGCGGTCGGCGCAGCACCGTGTGCGCGTGGTTCCCGTCGTCGGTGGTGTTGTCGTACTCGATCAGCAGGTCGTCGCCCTGGACACGGTAGTAGTGCCTTGTCCCCGGCGCCAGCGGCCCTTCCCAGGCGAAGTGCAGGTCTCCGCCAGCGATGCGGGCGGCCTCGCGGCGGGCGAGCTCGGCGGGCAGCCGGTCCAGGTACAAGCCGGCGAGCTGGCCGAGCAGCGCACGCGCGGTCGGGCCCAGCGCGGATGCGGCGACCCCTGCCGGCTCGAGCAGCGGCTGCGCGCGCGGCGACGTCGCCGAGCGGATGTCGTAGGGCGCCTGCTCGGCCACGATGGCGGCAGCGCGCCCGGCAGGCCCGAGCGCTTCGAGGAGCGCGCGGGCCAGGTCTTCCTCCGGGGCCAGCGGCCGGGACACCGGGCGGCCGGCGTAGCTGACGCTGGCCGGGTTCGCGCCGAGGAAGACCGGCGCGGGCGAGATCTCGTCGCCTAGCACGGTCATCGTCACCGACAGGTGATGGCCCTCGAATCGCCACGACCACGGCTGGTCTGCGGCCGGGTCGCCAAACACGGTCACCCAGTAGTCGCCACTGTGCCTGCCACGACGACCCCGTTCCCGCAGATCGAGCACTTCCTCCAGGGCCACGATGACCATCGCCTGCGCAAACGCGTGCTCGCTGAGCGCCGTGGCCAGCAGCCGGTGCGCCGCCTTGCGGGCGGCCGGCGTCAGCAGCGCCAGACATGCGCCAGGCCTCGGCTCGGGCCGGTACTCCAGCCACCGGCGCGCTGCCTCGTCGCTAAAGGGCAGCGCGGCCAGCTCGCGCTGGCCGTCATCGAGCACCGCCAGCAGGCCGGCCGCGGCCGCGCGCATCGAGGAGGCCAGGCCGTCAGCAGACATGGTCCCGGTATATCAGGATCCGGAGCTGGCGCCGATCACAAGAACGCCATCTCGGCAAGCGCGCGGACAAACTGGCAGAATACGCGTGTGACGATCCAGGATCGGGGACCATCGGCATGTGCAGCGTGACCCGCTGACCCCGCTCATCGTGCTGATCGTCATCGGCGCCGGGGCCCTGCACGCGACGTGGAACGCGATCGTCAAGCAGGTCGACGACCGGCTCATGGCGTTCGCCTGGATCGGCATCGCCTCGACGGTCTGCGGCGGGCTGGCTCTCGTCGTCACCGGCCTGCCCTACCGCGCGGCCATCGGCTTCGCGATCGCCTCGGCCGTCATCCACGCCGGATATGACCTCGCGCTGATCAACTCTTACCGGCTGGGCGCGTTCAACCAGACCTATCCCATTGCGCGCGGCACGTCGCCGCTGGTCGTCGCCGTCGGCGCGTACTTCCTGGCAAACGAGCACCTCAGCGCCGCGGCCCTGCTCGGCGTGCTGACGCTGGCGGCGGGGCTGATAGGCCTGGCGCTATCGGGTGGCCGGCTGAGCCATGCGGACCTGCCCGCCGTCGGCGCGGCCGTGCTGACCGGGCTGACGATCGCCGCGTACACGATCGTGGACGGGCTCGGCGTCCGCCGCGCACACGACCCGTGGGCGTACGTGGCGCTGCTGTTCTTTCTGCAGGGGCCAGCGCTGACCGTGGCGGCGGCCTTTCGACGGCCGGCGAGCGCGTGGCGGGATAGCCGGACGATGAGCCGCGGCCTGGCAGCTGGCGCCCTCTGCGTCGTCGCCTACGGCATCGTCTTGTGGGCGCAAACCCGGGCGCCGCTCGCCGAGGTCGCCGCGATCCGGGAGACGAGCGTGGTGTTCGCGGCGCTGATCGGCGCGACGGCGTTCGGTGAGACCTTCGGGCGGCGCCGCGTCGCCGCGGCCTTCGTGATCGCGACGGGCATCGTGCTGATCAGCCTCTGACGGACGTCGCGCTGGCGGCGCTCGGAACCGCCGATCCTGGGCATGGTGATGAGATGAGCGGGCCGGAGGCGCACGTCATCGTGGTAACCGAGCTTGAGTTCTTCCTGCGGCCCGGCGGGCGCGGGCGGCCCGTGCCAGTGACCTGCGATGGCGTCTCGACGCTCGGACACGTCGTCGAGTCGATCGGGGTGCCCTTGACCGAGGTCGGCGCCCTGACGGTCAACGGCCAGCCCGCTGACCGCGGCTACCGGCTGCGCGGCGGCGACAACGCGCGGGTCATGCCCGTGCCACGGCCGCAGCGCCCGGACGCAGACCGGTTCCTGCTCGACGTTCACCTCGGCACCGTCGCCCGGCGAATGCGCCTGCTGGGCATCGATGCCGCCTACCACCGCGACGCCGATGACGACGAGCTGATCGAGGAAGCCAACGAGAACCGCCGGGTGCTGCTGACCCAGGATCGTGGCCTGCTGCGCCGGCGAAGGCTGTGGCTCGGCGCTTACGTCCGCGGTGACAACCCGGATGTCCAGCTCGCCGACGTGCTCGACAGGTTCGCCCCGTCGCTCGCGCCGTGGACGCGGTGCACGTCCTGCAATGGCCTGCTCGCCCCGGCTTCCAAGGCTGATGTAGAGCGGGAGCTCCAGCCAGGCACCAGGCGCTCCTACGACACCTTCGCCCGCTGCCAGTCCTGCGGGCAGGTGTACTGGCGCGGCGCTCACAGCAGGCGACTCGAGGCGACCGTCGACGCGGCGATTCGTGGCATGGGTTCGGGTCGCGACGACGCGCGATCGTGAAAAGGCGGCGCTGGCGTCGACGGCCCCGTTCCCGTCCTGATTGTTACCTACTGCCGCCACGCGTCGTGGTGGTGCCAGGACGCGCCGGGACCGGACTGCCAGTGACGGCGCACGTGCCGCCGGAACCGGGCCGCCGCGAAGATGCCCGTCACGCACATCACCAGCGCGAAGAGCAGCGCGATCTTGAGGAATGCGACGAAGACGAAGCCCGCGCCGGGGAGCACCAGCGCCACGACCAGGGCGATGAGCACCAGCGGCAGAATTCGCGGTCTGCGGCGGTAGGCCACCATGGGCCGCCCGGCGGCGAACCACGGCGGTGTCTGCCAGCCGTGCGGCCCGAGGGGCCCGGCGGGCCCGGGGGCGCCCGCCGGGCCAGCTGCCCCGACTGTCTCCGGCTCGGGGAGATCAGTCATGACGGTGCGCAAGTCCCCGTACGTCTTGGCGCTGAGCGCAGCGGTTACGCGCTCGTCGAGCTCGTCGGAAGAAGCCGGCCCTCGGCGTAATGCTCGCGCAGTCGCTCGACGACGCGCTCGCGGTCGGCGTCTGATATCCGGATGTTCTCGTTCATTGCCCCTGCTCCCACTTACCTAGAGGTCCTGCTCGTCGTCCGCCGGTGCGGCGTCGTCGGCGAGGATTCGGTAGAGCTCGCGCCGTGTCCGCTCCAGCAGGCGCTCGGCCGCCTTGATCTGGTCCGGCGACCCGGTCTTGGCCAGCTGCATGATGCCGCTGCCCAGCCGCGCTGCCTCGGCGAACAGGGCGGGTACCTGCCAGGCTTCCTGCTGGGCCGTGGACTCCCACGCGCCGCGGGCCATCTCGGGGTTCTCGGCGACGTACTGGCGTCCGGCCTCGGTCAGGCCGAACATCCGCTTGCTGCCGGACTCCTCGGGTGCGATCAGCCCCTCGTCGGCGAGCTGTGACAGCGCCGGGTAGACAGCGCCCGGGCTCGGCCGCCACGCGCCGCCGCTGCGCTCCTCGATCTCAGACATGATCTGGTAGCCGTTGCGGGGGCCGTCCCGCAGCAAGGCCAGGATTGCGGCGCGTACGTCGCCACGGCTCGCCTTCGGCCCCGGCGGTGCCGGCGGGCTCGGCCACCAGCCGCCCCGCTGGCCGACGAATCCGCCGCCCCAGTGGCCTGGGCCCTTGCGCCCGGTGAAGGCACGCTCCCACGGGCCGTGATGTCCTGGCCCGCTGGCCGTGGCTGAGGCTGTGCGGCTCAGCAGGTTACGGACGAATCCCAGCAGGTCAGACAGGCCGGGCTCGAAGTTGCACGCGCCGGAGGCTGCTCCCGCCGCCATCTCTCATCGCCACCTCTCGCGATACGATCACGATATATCGACAGCGTACGACGGGATCCTCAAGATAACAAGTCATAACTCGACTGGCTGCCCTCCCCGGCGGTCCTTCCCCCGGCTCAACGAGCGAGGGCCGGGCTGAGATCCCGCTCTTGGATCTGGCTAGTTGATCCGGCGAGCGGCGCCGGCGAGCGGCGCCGCCGAGTGGCTCAGGCGAGACGGAAGTCGGCGAAGTCGAAGCCCGGCGCCACGACGCAGCTCACTAGGACGTGCTCGGCGGAGGCGGGAGCGGCGGACTGCCAGGTGCCGCCTGGCACGAGCGCCTGCGGCTGCTGGCCCGCCATCACGTCGCTGCCGAGCAGCACGGTCGCAGCCGTGGGGTTCGCGGTCTCGGCGAGCCCGTCCGTGTCTAGCGGAGCGCCAGCGCCGCCGAGCCGCAGAGTGAGCGGGCCGCCACTGTGCCAGAGCCACAACTCGTCGGAACGCACGACGTGCCAGCGCGACTCCTCGCCCGGAAGCAGCAGGAAGTAGATGGCGGTCGCGGCGCTGCGTGGTCCGTCGTAGCCGGCCGGAGCGAACGTCACCGCGGACCGCCAGGTCTCCCGGTACCAGCCGCCCTCCGGATGCGGCTGCAGATCGAGCTGCTCAGCAAGCGGCGGTCGCGCCATTATCGGCCTACCTCCATGTCCGCATCATCGGGCGGCTACTGCCTTACCCCGTTGTGCCAGCTTCTCGCGGCGTCTGTCGTTGTAGCTGTGCGGTGACGGGCCCCCGGCCTCACCCCGCCGGCCCTGGCCCTAAGTCCGGCGCGGCACGCGGCGGGCTGGCTCGCTGGTCCGCGTGTCGCCCGCCGGGCTCGCAAGCTGTCGCTCCAGAGCGGTGAATTCCTCGATGACCTCAGGCGCCTCGAAGGCGCGGTTGCGCCGGCCAACGCTGATCTGGCGCAGGATGCCTGCCTCGACTAGGCGGGCGATCCCGTCGTTGGTGGCCTTGAACGACCGGCCGCTGAGGTCCGCCGCAGAACTGACGGTGACGACAGGCGCTCCGGGCAAAATCCGGATCAGCGCGTCTATGGCCGATCTCGCCCGCACCGAACCGAGCCGGTCCCGCCAGGAGTCCCGAAGGATCCGGATGCGTTCCTCGAACCCCGCCGCGTCGCCAACGGCCCGCCGGCACGCCGCTGCGAACCGGCCCACCCACAAGTCCAAGCCGTCTCGAGCCGCTGCCGACGAGGCCTGGCCCCGGTACCTCGTGGCATCTAGACCGACGATGTAGTCATCTGCCCACGTTGCGAGCACAAGCGAGACCGGAGGCAAGACCCTAGTCGCGAGGCCCCGCCTGCGCAGGACTAGGTGAATCAGAGCGCGGCCGGTCCGGCCGTTGCCATCGACGAACGGGTGGATTGTCTCGAACTGTGCATGGGCAATCGCTGCCTGCGCGACCGCGGGGAGCGAATCGCTGTTGCAGAAGTCGCAGAGATCTTCGAGCAGTTCGCGTACATACTCTGGCGGTGGCGGCACGAAACTCGCAGAGCACGGGTTGTAGCTGCTCCCGCCGATCCAGTTCTGCTCGGATCTGAGCGAGCCCGCATAGTCGCGCAATCGCGTACCGGCGAGGAGTCGCCGGTGGAAGCTCAGCAGCATGTCCAGCGTAATGAGGCCATCGGGACTGACACTCCGGATGGCCGCGGCCATTGCGTCAATGTTGGCGAGCACCTCTGTGGCGGTGACATCCGTAGGGGTCTCGCCCAGTTCCCGAGCGGCATCGGCCCGAAGCAAGCGCCGAGCGCCCACCTCGAGGCCCTCGATCCGAGATGACGCAACGCTCTCAGCGCGCAGCAAGATCCGGGCGATGGCTTCGGTCTCGAGCAGGCTGCTCGCCTGGGCGTCGAATACCGCTATCGCGCGCTCGGCATCGGCCACATCCGCAGCTGTGTCGGCGCTGAAGAGGATCGGCCGGCCAGCCAGAGTGTCTGGCACGTAAGCCTCGTAGTCGCACGAACGGCGGTCGCGCCGGGCCATGCCGGTACTGGCATCGGTAGTCCATTGCCGGCGGATAACCCGTGCCATGCTCGCCTCCTTATTGTAGGTTATCACGTAACCTAAAATACAGGTCTGGCTATGGCGGCCTGTCCGCGCCGGCCGGTGCCGCGGGTGCTTTCAGTGTGCTGTCACCGATCTGAAGGCCCCGGCCTCTAGCAGGGGATGTCCTGCGTCGACTGCGCGCTGGCGGAGGCTGCTCCACTTGCCGCCGTGAGCTGGACAGGCTGGCCGCAGGCTGCAGTGCCGCTGAGCGTGATGAAGATCCCGCCGACGCTCTGCGCTCCCGCCGATATCCCGCTGTGCTGGCATGACGCGCCGGCGGAGCTCGGCTGGCAGGACCAGCCGAAGTTGCGATCGGAGGCTGCGTCCCCGTGCCGGCCGCCACCGGTAATCATCGAGCTTCCGGCAGGCAGCGTAATCGTGACCGTCAGTGCCCCGGTGGCGGCCGAACCCGTGTCGGTCACCTGGAACACAACCTGATCGACGTTCCCGAACTCCCCGCCGCCGTACACGTTGACCGTCGCGGCGAGCGTCACCGACCCCGACCCCGACGCCGATGCCGACGGAGTCGGGCTGGCCGCCGGCGATGACACGGCCGGCCTCGGACTGGTGCTCACCGGCGACCGACGCGGAGCTCGGAGCCTGGCTCGGTGAAGTCGATCTGTTGTGCCCGGCCCGCGACTTGGCGGGCAGGCTGGTCTGCGGCTGAGCCGGCGTGCTCAGCGTGAGGGGCAGCGTCGGCCCGGCTTGCGGATGATGTCCGGGTCCGGTCGGCGTGCGGTTCCCGGTCAGGGTGACCGCGAAGGCGACCGCGAACACGGCGACGATCGCAGCAGCGGCGCCCGCGAACCACCGCACAAGATTCGACGAACGCAGAATGCCGGCCATGCCACTTGCGCCGCCGCTGTCGCCGCCGGACCCGCTGCCTCCGCCGGACCGCTGCGTGCCGCCGCCGTGTCCTGCGCCCCAGGCGGCCGCCCCGCTATCCCCGCCGACCCCGACAGTGCCGGTCACGCCGTGGAATCCGCCGACTCCGATCGCGCCTCCGGCGGCCGCACCCTCGGCGCCGGCCGCACCCTCAGTCCCGCCCGCAAGCCCGCCGCCGGCACCGGCTCCGGCTCCGGCAGCACCAATCGCGGCTGCCGCGCCCGCCGTGCCGGCCGCGCCCTCTGCACCATCCACGGCGGTGGCCAGGTAAGAGGCCGCAGCGCTGCCTAGGAAGATCGGCGCCACCACGCTGCGCAGCGCCCCATTGATGTCGGAAAGCTCGGCGCACACAGCCCGGCACTCGTCGCACTCGCTGAGGTGCTCGGACACCATGGTGGTATCTCGCTTGGACGAGGAATCCCGGACGAAGGCGCCAAGCCTTGCCGCCACCGGCTTGCATGCCTGCCGCGTGACGCCAGACATGTACATCTGCAGGTAGGCCTGGCGCAGGCCATCCCTGGCGCGCCGGCGGAGCGCCGCCACGCCATTGCGCGTGAGCCCGAAGATCGGCGCTACTTCGGCGGCGCTCGACCTCTCGATCTCCAGATGCCACAGCACGCCGCGCCAGCGCTCGGGCAGCGACAGGAAAGCGCCCGTGATCGGCGACCTATCCGGGTTCGCCCCGGCGGTATCAAAGAACGGCTGGCCTGGGTCGGGCATCCACTGCTGGTCTGCCGGGACCCGCATGCGGTGCCCTTGAAGGCGGTCGTAACACAAGCGCCGGACGGCTGCCAGCACGTACGGCCGGAACGCGTCCGTCGGCCCGCCGCCGCGCATCACGACGTCCAGCACCCGGTCGAATGTCTCGGCGACGACGTCGTCGATCTCGGCTGGCGATACCACCAGATCGCGGGCCAGCCGCCGGGCGGCCTGCTCGTGTCGCTGGTACAGCACGGAGAACGCGGCTGGATCCCCGGCGCGGACGAGATTGAGCAGTTTGGCGTCGTCGAGCTCATGGGTGGCTGGTATCTCGTCGCTCACTGCTGCTCCCGCCCCGGCGTTCTACGCCTAGCACGCAAAAAGAATCATCGCGCTTACCGCGTCATCATGCCGCGCATTTAGCGTCGTTTCAGAGCGGGTAGTCGAGGGGCGGAAGCGGACGCAGTGGACAAGGTGGCTGCCTTGGAGCGAAATTGACAAGCTCGCGGGCTGCTAACCCGCGATCCGCCAGCTCGGCGATCACGCCGGCGTGACACGGCAGCGGCGCGCACCAGCAGCCGAGCCGCTTCCCGCGAAGCTCGGGGAGTAGCGCCAGCAGGTCGGGGCGATCGAGCAGGTAGCCGCGGTACCTGGCGACGTCTCGTCGCCGTCGCCATCCGCGCCTAGCCGGAACGGATTGGCCAGCGGCGAGGCGGCCAGGTGCCACCCGCCGCGGTGCATGGCCCTGCCTACGTACACGACGTCCGAGAAGCCAGGATCGTCCCGGTGACCCTTGAGGTTCACAACGGTCGTCGCGTTCATCCGCTCAGTTTCCCGCCGCCGCGTTTCGCCGCCGCGGCCAGCCCGGCTGCCTACCAGTGCCCGCGGTGGACGACCTCGCCGAAAGGCCGCCGCTTGGGGTTCTGCACAGGCGTCAGGGGCCGGTCAGCGGGATAACCAAGTGACAGCAGCAGCACCCACGTGCGATCTGCGGGCAGCCTCAGGACACGCCGCGCGAGCTCCATGTCCGTCACGCCTGCATGGCAGGTCCCGATGCCGAGGTCGGCGGCCGCGAGAGTCATGCTCATGGTCGCCTGGCCGAGATCGAACTGCGCGCGATGGAACTCGTTGTCGGCAACCGGGGCGACGACCGCGATGGTGGCGGCCGAGTGCGCGACATGGTGCGCGCCGTAGAACACTCCCGACAGCTCGCGCAGCTGCGCTCGGTCGGTGATGACGATGAAATCCCATGGCTGCCAGTTCTGCGAGGACGGCGACCTGCGACCAGCCTCCAGAATCCGGTCGAGGTCAGCGGCCGGGATGACCCGGTCCTGAAACGTGCGGACGTTGCGGCGAGCGGTGATGGCGTCCCATGTCTGCATGAATCGACAGTAGAGGGAGATCAGGTCGGGCGGCGGCCAGGCCAGACAGCCGCAAGCCAGCGTCGGATGCCGGATCTGTCAAGCAGGAACGTGGTCGTGAGAACGACGCCTGCGCCTAGCGCTGCGCCGGCGACTGTGTCGGTGAAGTAGTGGTACTGCAGCCCGATGAGCGCGACGGCGACGATGCAGCCCACGAGGCTGAGAGCCAGCACGAGCAGCAGCCGAACGACGGGCCGCGGCCGGTCGCCGGGAGGCGCGAGCATCAGCACCCCGACGACGGCGATCAGCGCGGACAGGCTGCTCGTGTGGCCGCTCGGATAGGTGAGGGACCCCTTGAGTGTCTCGTGGACGAGCGGCTTGAGTATGAACTCAGTGAGCCCGATTGTGACCACGACGCTGATCACGGCGAGCACGGCACCGTTGACCCGGCGGGCAGCCAGGCAGGCCACTACGAGGACGGCGGTGAGCGCCGTCACCTCGGCACCCCGGCCGAGGCTGGTGATGTCGACCAGAGCGCGGGTGTGCGAGCTGAGCTCCCGCAGGAGCCACGAATCGATCGGCCTGTCGACTGCGTTGCCCACGGACCTGTGAGCCGCGAAGACGCCGAGAATCGCGACCAGGGCCGCGCAACAGGCCGCGGTGATGGCGGCCGGGCGGCGGGCGCGATCCGGGATCAGCGGCGGGAGCGGCTGAGCGCGCGTGTGGAGCACGCCTCTGGCCTCCTAACTTCCCTGCTCACGGCTGGTCGCGCGGGCACTCGCTCGCCGGCCTGCGATGTTGCTGTCCTTCAGAATGCTATCCGATTTGTCCGGTTATACCGTTCGGCAGCGGGGTAACACTGCGAATACCCGTGGTATCGGTTCGGGGGAACTGCCACGTGTCTGGTCTATCCAACATGCAAGTCTTCGGGGGAGTGGCTACAGGTGGACCTGCTAGTGATCTTTTTCGTGCTGCTATTTATCGCCTGGCTGCGTAAGGCCTGGACAGGGTAGTACGGCCTGGCACCGGCGCAACCCTGAGGAACCTTGGCTTAATCCTTACCTGCGCGTGAGGACGGCGAGCCATGCCTGTGCAACAGTCGTGTCTCCCAGCGGGTTGATATCGAACGTATCCGCAGCGATCGACTCGACGGTCCACCCGTCGCTGAACGAGGCCCGCAGCTCATCCTGGCGCACCCGGCGCGGGCCGAAGTCGCCCGGCTGCCGATCACTGAAGCACATCAGGTACACGGTGCCACCGGGACGCAGAACACTGGCAAGGCTAGTCACGTAGCGAGGCCGGTCCTCGTCGCTGAAGACGTGGAAAACGCCACTGTCGATGATCACATCAATCGCGAGGCCGAGGTCTCCGAGGCTCAGCGCGTCACCGACCTCGAAACGCACCTCAAGTCCGCGGCTGGCGGCCTTGGCCCGGGCCCGCTCAATTGCGGTCGGCGAGAGATCGATGCCCGTGGCATCGGCGCCGTGGCTCGCGGCTAGCAGCGCATGCTCCCCGGTGCCACAGCCGGCGTCGAGCACCCGGCCGGTCAGCAGACCCGCGTCCGCCAGCCGGGCGAACGCTGGCTGCGGCCGTCCGATGTCCCACGGCGGCGGCGCGTCGGCCGTGTAAGAGGCGTCCCACGTGTTCGTCATGGCACCTAGTCTGCCGTGAGTGTGCCGCGGGCCGGGCGTGGCCTGGCCCAGCGACCTGTGTCTGTCAGCCTCGTGCGGACGCGGAGCCAAGTCCAGCGGCCGCCAGCGCTTGCTCGAGCGTGATCGTCGCACCGGTGCCGCCGACGCTCTGAGTGGACAAGCCGCCGCAGGCTACGGCGAGCGCGAGCGAGTCGCCGACACTGAACCCGGCTAGCCGCCCGGCCAGGAACCCGGCGTCGAAGTTGTCGCCTGCCCCGGTTGCGTCGGCCGCCTGCAGCGGCCGGCCCTTCGCCCGCACTACTTCGTCACCGCGGCAGGCCAGGCCGCCGGCCTCGCCGGCCTTCACGGCGACGATGTCGCAGGTCAGCGCCAGCCGCCGGGCAGCGGCCTCGGTACTGCCGAGACTGGTGATCCGCGCCGCTTCGGCTGCGTTCGGCAGGAAGATATCCACCAGCGGCAGCGTCTCGGGCAGCCCTGCGGTCCACTGTTCTGAAGGATCCCAGTTGGGATCGACGGACGTCGTCGCCCCGGCTGCCCGGGCTCGGCGCAGCAGGGCGGGCAGCCCGGGCCAGAGTCCTGGCTGGAGGAAATACCCGCCGACGTGCACGTGACGGCTGCTGTCCACCAGGTCCAGCGGCACGTCTTCGCATTCCAGCAGCCGCAAGGTGCTGTCGCTGGTCAGGATCGCGCGGTCGACGCCGCGCGACACGACGACAGTCAGCGAGGTCGGCGTGCCCGCAGCGCGCCGCACGACGACGACGTCGACGCCCTGCCTGCCGACCTCATCGACGAGCGCTCTGCCGATCCAGTCGTCCCCGATGCAGCACGCGAAGGCAACCCTGAGGCCGAGCCTGGCCGCGGCGACGGCGGTGATGGCCGACGAGCCGCCGAGCAGCATGGATCCGGTCCGCACGATCTGCTCTCGCTGGCCAAACGCTCCCGCGAGATCGTCTGCCAGCTCACCAGCGGACAGCATGACGTCCGGGTTGAGGTCACCGACCACGAGCAAGTCGTAAGACGACAAGGACTAGCCCGCCGTCACAGGCGCGCGGCTCGGTTCGGTCTGCTCCACGGTTCCTCCCCGATGGCGGGCGGGACAATGCTCGCCACGACGAGCTGCGGACGCCACTCGCCTAGTAAGTAAAGCTTCTTTACTCTTGGCGGACAAGATCCCTTGCCGGCATTCGCGCGGCCGGGCAACCCGGACCGCCTACCTTGGCAGTCATGCAGACCAAGCTGACCCTGGTCGTCCGCGCCGATCTCGGCATGGGGCGGGGCAAGATCGCTGCGCAGGCCGCGCACGCGGCCGTCGCTGCCGCGCTTGCGAGCATCGGCACGCCTGATTTCGCGGCCTGGCTGCGCGACGGCCAGCCCAAGGTCGTGCTACGGGCCGGGAGCGAGGAGGGCCTGTACGCGATCGCGGACCAGGCCGCCGCTGCGGGCCTGCCCGTGCAGGTGATCCGCGACGCCGGCCGCACCCAGGTCGCCGAGGGCACGCCGACGTGCTGTGCCATCGGCCCGGCGGTCGACAGCAAGATCGACGCCATCACCGGCGAGCTGTCGTTGCTCTAGGCGGCGTCTAGCTGCGCTGTGCCTCAGGGTCTGATCAGCACCTTGGCGAGCCTGGACAGAGCCGCGTTCACCGCGCCGCGGTCGAAGGCTTCGGGGCTGAAGTCGGCGGCGGACTCGATGCCCAGCCACGACAACAGCGCCGCATGGTCCTCGTGTTTCGGGTTGGCCAGGACGTTGAGCAGGTCGGCGTAGCCAAAGACGCCACCGGAGTCTTCCGGCGGGCCTGCCCGGCGGCCGCCGGTGCACCGCGGATAGGCGACACCCGGCTCGGCGGGCAGGACAGCCTCGACGACGATGTCGTGCTCCCAGCTGTCACCGAAGTCGTACTCATAGCGGATGCGGTCGCCCGGCCAGTCGGCGACGGCAGACAGCTTCTTGCTGGCGGCGCTGCGAGTATCGAGCTCGTCGTCAGGGTCGGGAACGCCATACCGGCCGACGGGCGTCTCGAACACATACAGATGCGAGTTCTGCCAGCCGAATCCGCGCTGGATCACCGTGTGCAGCCGGTGGAGCGAGATGTCCGCCGGAACCTCCAGCCGCCGCCAGATGGGCGGCTTGGTCCCGCGCAGGGTCACCTTGAGCCGGTGCACATTCTTCATCGCGGCCGGCCGCTTCGCTGCGCTCGCCTTCGGCCGCGATGCCACCGCCGAAGCCGGCGCGCCGGCCCCGCCAGCTGGCTTACCGGCTTCGGGCAGCACAGCAACCCGGGCCACCAGCAAGCCCATGTAGTCCTCGACATCCTCTACCTGCTCCGGCTGGGCGGGGCAGGTAGGGCACGTCAGGGCCTGCGCGAGGATTGTGCGCGCTTCCGCCGGGTCCAGATCACTGAAGATCACTTCCGGATCCCGGCCCATTTTCCGGTACTCATCGCGGAGGGACTCGGTGTAGTCGGCGACGTAACAGTCCTTGATGCCGCCGCCGAGCACGTAGTCGATGAGCACGACGACGGCATGAACCTTCCGTCCGTAGCGGAACGAGACGACCATCGAGCGCTGCTCGCCGAAGATATCGGTGTAGCCGAAACAGCGACCAGGGACGGGCGAGCCGAGACCGGCAGCCCATGGCATGTCAGCCAGTCCGGCCAGCACCATCTGCGCGGCGGCGTTCGCCGCCATCGTTCTGAGCTCGGGCGGTGCGACCGCAGCCAGTACACGCATCATGGCGAGAGCCTCGGGACGCCGCTGCGGCGCGAAGGCGTCGATGACGTCGCCGATAACGTCGGCAACATCGAGGTTGGGCGGAGCTGCACTGCGGAGCTTGCCGATGAACTCCGATCCGCAGACTTCGGCCTCAATCTGATCGCAGCCGGGCTCGAGCAGCGGCGAGAACCACGCCATCACGTCCTCGGCCGTTTCAGACTCCGATGGCATGAAGCCGGCCCGGGTCAGCATGTCGATCGCCTGGTCCGCCGTCGCCGCGCCGTCGATCAGGCGGATCGCATCCGGTGGCGCCTCGGTCTCGATCGCGAGCTGGCGGAGCCGTGCCAGGCGATCAAGCTCTCGCGCGTCCCACAGGGCAGATTGGCCCTCATCGGGCACCACGCTGAGGTGCCGGCCGGACTTACCGGATGCAGGACGTTTGCTCGTCACGCTGCTCATCGTGTCAGGGCGACGCCGAATCTTGTGCCGGTTTCGCTCGCGGTGCCGAACGGCCGCTCCGCGGCCGCGTCGTCGGCTGGAACTGTCGGTGGCGGGGGCTATCGTCGGCCGCATGCCGCGGGTGGTGCTCGACGAAGTAGACCTCGGCTCGGTCGAGGAAGCGGTTGGCGCGGCCGCGTACGCCGCGGGCTACCGCGAGATGCACGACGGCGTCGTCCGCCGGATGGACTGGGTGCCTTCCAGGCGCGCGCTGAGCGGCGTCGTCCAGGACAACGGCGGCGAGTTCCACGAGACCGTGGCGTACTTCAGCGCCAGCAGCCCGATGCGGCTCGCCGCCGGCTATTGCAGCTGCGAGGTCGGATGCGAGTGCAAGCACGCGGCCGCGCTCGCGCTGGCCGGCGCGCTGGCGTCCGGCCAGGATCTCAGCGCGCCGCGAGCGCGTTCGCTGCCCTGGGATCAGCTGCTGACCTCGCTGACTCAGGCGAGGCCCGAGTCCGCCCGTCGCGGCTCGCCACGGCTAGCGATCGAGCTGATCTTGTCGGGTGCCGACCGGGTCAGCTCCGACCGCCGGACCACCGCTTCGCCGCAGCTGACGGTCAAGGCGCGAGTTGTCCAGCCCGGAGCCAAGCTGGACTCGTGGGTGGGTGGCCAGCTGACCTGGGACAGGCTGGACTCCCGGCTATTCGTCGCCGGGCAGGCCGATGCTCAGCTTCGCGTGCTGAAGGAGCTGTACTGGACACACCGGGCTGGCGATGCCGCCGGCTTCCGGCCGTACTACGGCGGCGAGAAGCTGATCGACCTGGCCGACTTTGAGTCGCGGCGCCTCTGGTCGCTGCTGGATGAGGCTGAGTCTCTGGGAGTGCCGCTGGTCTACCGCAAGCTCGGCGCCATACCAAAGTACGGCTCGGCGGAGCTGTTCCTGGACGTCACCAGGGGCGAGGCGGCCGGACCGCTGCGCATCAGTCCTGTCCTGAGCGTGGACGGCACCGACGAGGAGATCTGGCCGCTTTGCTTCTTCGGGTCGGAGGCGCACGGTCTCGCCTACGTCGATCGGGCCGAGGCCCAGCGGACGCCTGACCCAGCGCGCTGGCGATTTCGGCTGGCCAGTCTCATCAACCCCGTTCCCGTGCAGTTGCAGCAGCTGGCCACATCCCGTCAGTCGCTCACCGTCCCCGCCGCAGAGGAGCGTCGATTCCGCGAGGAGTTCTATCCTCGCCTGCGCCATGCCGCCTCGATCACCTCCTCGGACGGATCGTTCCCGCTGCCGGCCATCTCACCGCCGACGCTGGTGCTCGGCGCCGCATACGGCGATGGACACGAGCTGGAGGTCAGCTGGGAGTGGGCTTATCAGGTCGGCGATTCGAGGTTGCGGGCGCCGCTCAGCCCGATGCGGGCGTTGCCGGCACCCAGCATGCCGGCGACGGGTGCCGCCAGCAGGGCGATAGCGGCGAGCGGGCATCCCGCCGGGGCTGACCCCGAGCCGTACCGGGACGTCGAGGCGGAGCGGGCCATCCTGGCCGAGCTCGACATGCCCGCAGCGAGCTTGCGGTCGGCTCAGCTCACCGGACTCGACACCATGAGGTTCAGCACGGAGACCCTGCCGATGCTGACAGGCCGGCCCGGCGTGGACGTTGAGATCACCGGCACTCCGGCCGACTATCGCGAGGCCGGCGACTCGCTGCGGATCGAGGTATCCGCCGAGCAGCTGACGGGCGACAACGACTGGTTCGGTCTTGGCGTCCTGGTCTTCGTTGAGGACCAGCGAGTCCAGTTCGGTGAGCTGTTCCTTGCGCTGACACGCGGCGATGAGTACCTGCTCCTCGACAACGGCGCCTATTGTTCGCTGGACAAGCCGGGCCTGCAGGCGCTCGCCCGGCTCATCGAGGAGGCCCGGGCGCTCCAGGAGCGGCCTTCCGATTCGCTTCGGATCAGCCGGTTCCAGGCTGGCCTGTGGGCTGAGCTCGCCGAGCTCGGAGTCGTGAGCCGGCAGGCAAGTGCGTGGCAGCGACAGGTCGATGGCCTCCTCGCCCTGACCGGTTCGGGGTCGGGCGCCGCCGGGGCCGCCGCCGGCGACGATGACCTTGGCCGCGTGCCGCTGCCCGCGGGGCTGACCGCGCAGCTGCGGCCGTACCAGAACGAGGGATTCCAGTGGCTCGCGTTCCTGTGGAAGCACCAGCTTGGCGGCATCCTCGCCGACGATATGGGCCTGGGCAAGACGCTGCAGGCGCTCGCGCTGATCGCGCACGCCCGCGAGGAGGACCCGGCCGGCGGCCGTTCCTCATCACGGCGCCGACCAGCGTCGTGTCGAACTGGGCGGCCGAGGCCCGCAGGTTCACGCCTGGCCTGAAGGTGGTCGTGATCACCGACACGATGGCCCGGCGCCGCAAGGACCTCGCGGAGATCATCGCCGGAGCCGACGCGGTGGTGACGACGTACACGCTGCTCCGGATTGACTTCGCGAGCTATGCCGCTGTCCCGTGGTCGGGACTGATACTGGACGAGGCTCAGTTCACCAAGAATCACCACGCCAAGATCTACCAGTGCGCGCGCCGACTGCCCGCCCCGTTCAAGCTGGCGATCACGGGCACGCCCATGGAAAACAACCTGATGGAGCTGTGGTCGCTGCTCTCGATCACCGCGCCTGGTCTCTTCCCGCACCCGGAGAAGTTCCAGGACTACTACGCCCGCCCGATCGAGAAGCAGGGCAGCGCTGAGCTGCTCGGGCAGCTTCGGCGCCGGATCAAGCCGCTCGTCAAGCGCCGCACCAAGGAGCAGGTCGCTGCCGACTTGCCCGCGAAGCAGGAGCAGGTGCTCGAAGTGAACCTGCATCCGAAGCATCAGAAGCTGTACCAGACCTACCTCCAGCGCGAGCGGCAGAAGGTGCTGGGCCTGATAGACGACGTCAACGCCAACAGGTTCACGATCCTGCGGTCGCTCACACTGCTGCGGCAGCTGAGCCTGCACGCAGGGCTCGTGGACAGCCAGCACGACGACCTTCCGTGCAGCAAGCTCGATACGTTGCTTGACCTCCTCGAGGAGGCTGTCGGCGGCGGGCACCGGGCGCTGGTGTTCAGCCAGTTCACTCGGTTCCTCGAGCGCGCACGGCAGCGACTTGACGAGGCCGGGATCCCGTACTGCTACCTCGACGGCCGGACACGGGACAGGCCGATCGTGCTCCAGCGCTTCAAGAACGGCGACGCGCCCGTATTCCTGATCAGCCTCAAGGCCGGAGGATTCGGCCTGAACCTCACCGAGGCCGACTACTGCTTCCTGCTCGATCCGTGGTGGAACCCCGCGACCGAGGCGCAGGCCGTCGACCGCACGCACCGCATCGGCCAGACCCGCAACGTCGTCGTGTACCGCCTCATCGCCAAAGACACCATCGAGGAGAAGGTCATGGCGCTGAAGGCGCGCAAGGCGGCACTGTTCACGTCGGTGATTGACAGTGGCAACGCGTTCGGCAGCAGCCTGGACGCTGACGACATCCGGGGCCTGTTCGAGTGAAACGTCGTTAGCGGACGGCGCAAGTTTGAGCGGCTTCTGCCGGTTCGGGACTAAGGTCTGTGCTGAATCTGACTGGAGACGCCAAGGCCCGTTGGAGGTCCGCGTGGGCGCTGTCGATTCCCCGGCCGACCTCGACCTGCGAGCTGGCACGGCCGCGCGCCGATTAGACCAGCGGTTAGAGCGACTGCCGGCCGGACATCCCTCGTCGCCGGATTATCCGGACCGCGGCTCGCTCGTTCGCGAGGCCCCGGATATCGGCGAACGCGAGGCCCCGAATGTCGGCGACGGCGAGGTCCTGGATGTCGGCGAAGGCGAGGTCCTGGATGTCGGCGACGGCGACGTCGCGGATCGGGTCCGCCCGTTAACCGACGCCGAGCACGCCGAGCACGTCACCGAGGTCGAGGTCCGCTTAGAGGAAGCCCAGGCCGCAGGCCTGAGCACGGACGTTCAGCACACGCTCGATGAAGGCCGCGAAATCTGGACCGACGAGCGCAGAGCGCTGCACGATGCCCTAGTGGAGGACCTTTACGCGCGGTCTGCGGGAGTCCCGTGCGAGGGCAAGGCGATCCTGGCCGGCGGATTGCCGGGAGCCGGCAAGACGACGGTTCTTGATAAATTCGTCGGCGTAGACCTGTCGTACTACCTGATGATCAACCCGGACCTCATCAAAGAGGAGATGGCAAGCAGGGGGTTGATACCGGCCGTCGACGGGCTGACGCCGATGGAGGCATCAGACCTCGTGCATGAGGAGTCGTCGCACATCGCCAAGCGGCTGGCCAACCGAGCCGAGGCCGACGGCAAGAACATCATCTGGGATTTCACGATGTCCAAGCCGGGCTCGATCGCGGAGCGGGTCGAGTCCCTGCGTGCAGCGGATTACTCCCAGGTGGATGGCGTCTTCGTCGACATCCCGGTCGAGGTCAGCATTCGGCGGGCAGATGCACGGCACCGCGAAGGGCATGACGAGTTCCGGGCCGGCCAAGGATTCGGCGGCCGGCATGTGCCGGAGGCAACGATCTTGAATAGTGCTGACGCCGAGTGGGGCAGCGGCAATCGCAGGAACTTCGAGCAGCTGAAATCCGCATTCGATGGCTGGAGCAGGTACGACAACTCGGTTGATGGCCGCGATCCGGTCCTCGTGGAGTCACAGACACGTCCCGGCCCAGAGTCCCGCACAGATAAGGAGCGTCGCTAGGTGAGCGCCAACGAAGTGACCGACCTGATGGGCGCGCTGAAGTCGGGCGACATGAGCCTGGACGAGGTCGCGGCGAAATTCAGGCAGCGCCGCTGGGCTCGGACCAGGGGACCGCTTCCGCGGAGCTACGCCGAGCTGGCCGAGGCGGCGCAGCTGGATCCGGGAGCGAACGTGCCGGGCTCGATTGATGACGTGACGGCCGCCTACGACCGCGGTGAGATCACGCGAGAGCAGTACCGGACCCTGGCTCACGCGGTGGCCGACGCGATCAACTCAGCGGAGTAATCAAGAAGCAGCCGGCTCGTCGGTGTGACCTGGCTGGGGCTATAGGCCCAGCAGATCCACACCCACGAGACTGGGGGTTGTCGGGCGAGGAGCCGCCAGCCGACCGCGGCGCGACCGACCGACTGCCGACCGGTCGGCGGGCGCCAGCCCACCGCCGCCCGGCGGACTGCCGCCCAGCCGCCGACCCTCGAGCACCTGGAGCCGCCCGAATGCCCACCTTCGACGTCGTCCTGCGCGGCGGACGTGTCATCGATCCGGAGACTGGCCTGGACGTCGTCGCCGACGTCGCCATTGTCGGCCGCCGCATCGCCGAGATCGGGCCTGCGCTGGCGTCCGCATCTGTCGATCTCAGCGTCACCGGCCACGTGGTGACCGCCGGGTTCATCGACCTGCACAGCCACACGGCGGACATCCCCGGACTGCGGCTTCGCGCCCTCGACGGAGTCACGACGGCGCTTGAGCTGGAAGCCGGCATCAGCCCGGTGGCTCCGGCATACCAGCGGGCCGCAGCGGAGGGCCGGCCGATCAACTACGGCTTCGCCGCGTCCTGGGCGCTCGCCAGGATGGAAGCGGTCGGCGGCATCTCGCTCGACGACGGGCTCGGCACCTTCCTGGCCAACGTCGCGACCCCCGCATGGCAGGGCGCGGCATCGCAGGCCCAGCTCAGCGCCATCGTCAATCGGCTGTCCGCCGACCTCGCCGACGGCGCCATCGGCATCGGCATGCTGGTCGGGTACGCGCCGGGCTCAGATCCAGACGAGTATCTCAGGGTGGCGGCGCTCGCAGCCGACGCCGGCGTCGCGACGTTCACCCACGCCCGCGACCTCATCGAGTTCGCGCCGGACGCGCTCATCGACGGCGCCGAGGAGATTGTCCGCGCGGCTGGCGAGACCGGCGCCCAGATGCACTACTGCCACATCAACAGCACGTCGCTCCGCCACATCGACCGCGTGCAGGAGCTGGTCAGCCGGGCGCAGGCGGCGGGCTCGCGAGTGTCGACCGAGGCCTACCCCTACGGGTCCGGGATGACGGGCATCGGCGCCGCGTTCCTGGCCCCGGAGCGACTCCACGAGCGGGACCTGACGCCGGCCGATCTGACCTACGCGCCCACCGGCGAGCGGGTCGCAAGCGAGGCAAGATTGCGTGAGCTCCGCGCGGCCGACCCCGGCGGCCTGGCGATCATCAAGCATCTGAACGAGGACGACCCGGCGGATCTGGCGGTCTTGCTGCGGTCGCTGACGTTCCCCGACGCGATCGTCGCGAGCGATGCGATGCCGCTGACGTGGGCCGGCCCCGTTCCTGATCCGATGACCTGGCCATTGCCAGAGTCTGCGTTCACCCATCCGCGCACGGCCGGCACGTTCTCGCGCGCGCTCCGGATGCTCGCGGCCGCCGGCGGTCCTCTCGGCCTGACCGAGACGCTGCGCCGATCGAGCCTGCTTCCGGCCCGGCTGCTCGAGGTACGCGTGCCCGCGATGCGGCGTAAGGGCCGAGTCCAGGTCGGCTGCGACGCCGACATCGTGGTCTTCGACCCCGCCACCGTGCATGACCAGGCGACTTACGCGCAGCCGACGCGGCCGTCGGCCGGGATCAGGCACGTCCTCGTCGGCGGGACGCTCGTCGTCCGGGACGGCAGCATCGTCCCTGCCGCCCTGCCTGGCCAGGCGATCCGCGCGGCGCCGCGCTAAAACCAGAATCAGGGCCCGGAACGGGGTCGCTACCGCTCGCCGCCCGCCAGCCCACGCGGCGTTGTCGGCAGGCGCCGCTAACCTCAGGCCACGATGACCGAGATCGAGTTAGCCGCGGGCGCCGAGCTACGGACGGCCGGATTCCCGGACTGCCCCCGCTGCGCCTACTTTCGTGCCGGGCCGGTGCCTGTGTGCGCGGCCTGCGCGGGCCTGCGACTGGCTCGGCCGGGACCGGATTCCTGCGTCGTGTGCGCGCAGCGCCTCGGACCGGATGGCTGCTGTCCCAACGAACTGTGCCGCAGCCCGCGCCGTCGCATCACCAAGATCCACGCGATCGGGTATCAGTCCGGCGCGCTGCGACGCGCCATCAACGCCTACAAGTACCGCGGCTCCCGCGATCTCGCCGTCGTGCTGGGCCGGCTGCTGCTCGCCTGGCTGGACCAGCACATGGCGGCGGATCCACCAGGGCTGATCGTCGTCAATCCGAGCTTCGTCGGACCCGGCGGGCAGGAGTTCCCGCACACCGAGGCCGTGCTGGCCGCAGCCGCCGAAGCCGATGCCGGCAACCGCTGGCCATTTGACACCGCTACGCCGGCCGCGATCATCAAGACGCAGGCGACCCTGAAGTCCGCCGACGGTCAGGCTTGGTACAAGCGCGTCAGCGGCAATGAGCTGCGAGATGCGCTGCACGTTCCCTTACCCGGCCGGACTGCGGGTCGGTACGTGCTGGTCTATGACGACGTCTGCACGACGGGAACTCAGCTCGACGCAGTCGCAGGCTGCCTGCTCGACCAGGGCGGCGCGGCGCGGGTGGAAGCGATCGTGCTCGCCCGCGCGCTTTGGCGCGGTGCGGCTTCGCCAAGGGCCAGTCCTAGCTAGGGACCAGATCCCGGTCACGGTCGTTGGCCGCTCCGCAGCCAGGGAACCTCCGCGCGGGCGACGTACGAACGTGCAAAATGGGACGGTGAACGAGCAGGTCTTCCACCCTGGCATCCGGGCTGCCCGGACTTCGAGTCATCTGACGTCTCGGCTGGCCACGAGCTCACCTTTCCGAGCATGAGCGACTGAAAGTGGAATAGGTGACCCGCCATGGTCGGAGGTGCGATCTTCAGCGTCCTCGTGATCGCAGGGTTGTCGTATACCCTGATCTACTCCCAGGTGCGTCAACGCAGGAATCGCGAGTTGGATGCCTGGGTCCGGAACCAGCCGGTGATCTATGAGTGTGCTGTCCTGGTTCGCCAATGCATGCATCCAGGCGGGAACTGGGTCGACTGGAGCCGGAGCCTCGGCGGCGGGCCCCGCCTTCTTATCCGGGCCGGAGCGATAGAGGTTCGAGCGCCCCAGGGAATGCTGCTGAATAGCCGGGACATCTGCCTGCGCGCCGACGCGGCCAGGATGTGGCGGGACGAGGTCGGCTGGGCTGGCAGTGCCCTCGGTCGCCGCGAGTGCATCCACCTGGTCGGTCGCGACGAGACCGCCGAGGTCGAGCTCGCGCTCAGCCCGCTGTGCAACTCTGAGGAAGTATGGGCCGCTCTCCGCCGGGCCGGGACAGTCGCCGCTAGCTCCGAGCAGGTTCCAGCCCGGAATCTGTCCCCCAGAGCTGCTGAGTCGACCGATGCCCTGTGGCCCGATCATCGCGACGTCCTCGCGGCACCACGACGACGCCTTAGCATCTGGCTGATCCTGCCGCTGGCCTGCTTCGTCGTTGTTGTGCTGTACACAACTCTTACGCCCTTCACAGAAGCTTGGAACATCGGACGCGTGGTCGGGCCAGCGGTCTTTGCCGCCGTAGTGCTGATGCGGGCCAGGCACGACCGCAAGGGAAGACCAAGCTGACGCGGGCTGACGTAATCCGAGATCCCGTGTAATGGTCTTCGCGCTCACGGGACCGCACGCGCCATAAGCACTCGAACGGATAAATCGGCGCCCGCCGCGCAATGGGGGCGGAGGCAGCCGACGAGCGCCGAGTCGGCTCTCGAATGGCCTGGGCAACCGTCGAGCCGGGCAAGACCAGGCCTAGTCAATTTCATTGACAGTCAACTTCTGGAACTACTATCGTCGGCTCGTGGCACCGGACGATGTGACCGAGCGCGCCGACGGCTACCTCCGCATGGGACTTCCCGGCCTGCTGCGCGCGTCCCGTAAGGCGTATGGCGGCGCGATCCGGCAGGCATTCGCTGACGCCGGGTTCGACGACCTGCCGCGTAACGGCGCATACGTGCTGGCACGCGTCTACGAGGACGACTCGCCGTTCAACCGGCTCTCGCGCGAGCTAGGGATCAGCAAGCAGGCGGTGAGCCAGCTGATCGACACCATGGTGATGCGTGGCTACCTGGAGCGGACACCGGATGCGGAGGACCGGCGCCGCATGCTGCTGCACCTGACGCCGCGCGGCCGGGCCGCGGCGACGGTGTCCTGGGAGGCGGCGACGGCGGTCGACGAGGAACTCATGCTGCGGTTGTCGGCGGACGGAGTTGCGGCGTTGCGCGCCGGCCTAGCCACGCTGTGCGAGATCGCCGCAGAGTCCGACACGGCGGGCCTCGATCATCAGCACTGAGTCGGCTCGGTGATCGCGGTCAGCCGAATTGGCTCAGCCAGCCCTGAGTGACCGCGAGCAGTCGAGCAGTCTCGAGCCGGTAGATGTGCTCCCGGCCCCGCAACTCGATCGAGACAAGCCCGGCCTGCTGAAGCACCCGCAAGTGCTGTGAGATCGTCGGCCACGAGTGCTCGAACCGCGCCGCGATGGCCCCGGACGTCATCTCGCCGCCGCGAGCATGCATGACGGCCAGGATCGTGCGCCGCGACCGGTGCGCCAGCGCGCCGAACACCGCGTCGAAGTCGTCGAGCTCGGCAAGACCGCGTGGCTTGGGCGTCACGTCCCGAGCGTGACGCGCTCATAGTGCGGGAAGTCCCACTTCGGCAGTCCGTCGCGCTCCTCGAGCAGCGGGTCCATCGGCTCCCAGATCGCCAGGACCGCGGGATGTTCGTGTGCCTGCTCGAACCCGCCCTCGACCCAGGTGAAGATCTCGACGTAGGTCGGCTGGTCGGCGAGCTCGCGGTAGACCACCGACGGTTCGTCGGTCACGAAGCCAAGCTCGCGCAGCGTGCGCCAGTGCCGCCCCAGCAGTTCGAGGAAGGCCGCCTCAGCATCGGACCTCGGCCGGTACGTGCAGATGACAGTTTGCTTAGCCATATTCCTAAGTATTAGCCAGTCAACTAATCATTGCAACCCTCGTTCTGTCAGTGCCGAGGTCTATACCTGGGAACGTGGCCGCCGGCGGCTGATCAGGCCCGCCAGTCCGCGGCCGCATGACCCCACGCGTCTCCTAGGGAGGCAGATCACTATGACGACGCAGCTCGCGATTCACGTTGACGGGCCCTTCTCACTCGCCGCCGCGGCATCGTTCGGCTTCGGGCCGAGCACCGGACGTCCATTCCCGGACGCCCGGCTCATGCGGCTGGCCTTCGTTGCCGACGACCTTCGCCATCATGTCGGCGTCGCTCTGACGCAGCAGTCCGATGGCGATCTGGTCGCTGACATCAGCGGTGACGCCGCGATCGGTGACGCCGTAGCGCAGATACGCCGGATCCTGTCTATCGACACCGACGTCGCTGGCTGGCTCGCCGCTGGCCAGGCGGACCCCGTCCTTGGCGCGATCCAGGCTGACAATCCGGGTCTGCGGCCGGTGCTGTTTCACTCGCCCTACGAGGCCTCCGCGTGGTCGGTCCTCTCGCAGCGGCGGCACCGGACGCAGGCGATCGCGCTGCGCCGCCGTCTCTGCGAGGCGGCTGGCGTCACGCTCGAGCTGGCTGGTCAGTCCGAGCCTGCGTTCCCGTTGCCCGAGCAGCTGCTGGAGATCTCGGAGTTCCGCGGGATCGAGGAGGCCAGGTTGGCCCGGCTGCACGGCGTGGCTCGGGCCGCGCTCGATGGCCAGCTGGACGCGGCCGCGCTGCGTGCTATGCCCGCGGCGGCGGCGATGGCCGGGCTTCAGCGGATCAAGGGCCTCGGGCCGTTCTACTCGATGCTCGTCTACTTGCGGTCAACCGGCGTGGCGGATGGGCTCGCGGTCGGTGAACCGCGGCTGGCCGGGTGCTTGCGGCATTACTACGGACTGCCAAGTACGCCGGACGCGGCGGAACTGGAGCGGATCGCCGAGCCCTGGCGACCATTCCGGACCTGGGCCGGAGTGCTATTCCGGGCGGCCGGCGACAGGGAAGGGCTGCCATTCGAGCAGCCGGGGCGCGGATCCAGCGCGCCGCCCGCCGAGGGCGCGGCCGCCTAACCGAGCTCGGCCAGCGACCTTTGACTGGCCAGTTCACGTGACGCAGTCAGCAGCAGGCTGGCCTGTTTACAGGCCAGCCTGCTGTCTTGCACGCAGATCCCGCAGATCCCGCAGATCCCGCAGATCCCGCGGATCCCCCTGCACGCTGCCACCCCGACATTTACCTTCTAACGTGCGCGCAAAAGGTGCAAGCCGGGCGTCAGACCGCACGTTGCGCGGTAAATGTGCCGGTGGCGGTGCCGGAACCTTGTCAACCGACTGCGGCCCGTCAACGTTTCGCTGCGGAGAGTCGTCCGGCGGTGCAGGGAAGGGCCCACGACGCAACTGCGCCGCGACATACGAAGAGGGGCGGCGCCAGTGGCGTCGTCCCTCTTGGTGGTGCTGCTGGTAGTCGTTGGCTATCGCAGCACGAGCTCGCGGGCGTTGTCGGTCTGCGTCGGGTGCAGCGCCGGGGCCACGGCCGCGTGCGCAACCTTGCGGGCCTGGTTCTTGCCACGGGCGGCGAACGCGCCGGCTGCGGCGAAGGCGATGGAGAGGGCGACGGCGATGCCGACGGTGGCGATGATGGCGACGATCGCGTCGTTCACGCTCTGCATGTTGATGGTCATTGGACTGTCCCCTTGCCCGGTCTGGTGTTTACGCTGTTTACAAAACCCATTATGCAACGCTGAGATAAACGCTGTCAACTCAAGCTAGCGGCGTATGCACGACGGCAGGCGAGACGACAGACCGCTGCGTTAGAAAGGACTCACAGCCGCGCGCGTCGGGTCCGCGACCGGCGGCGGCGGGGGGGTCGCCGCGCCTGGCGGTCCGCGACGGCAGCGGCTGGGCCGGGTTGGGGGTGTCGCCGCGCGTATGGGGTCCGCGACCGGCGGCTGTGGAGGTCGCCGTGCCTGGTGGCGCGCGGCGGGCGGGTGCGCGGCGGGCTAGGCGGGCGGTGGGCTAGGCGTACGCGTCGCGGCCGAGCGCCAGGTTCAGCGCCTGGCTGGGAGTTAGCTCCGCGCCGGATTGATATGTCTCGTCGTAGGCAGCGTCGCCGAGCCGCGCGCGGAGTTCGGCCTGCTCTCGCGCCCGCAATTCCTGCTCGGCGTCCGACCAGTTGATCGTCCGGATCTCGAGTGAGGCCTCGATGTCACCATCGCTCGCACCGTGCAGGCGGGCCGCACGCAGGTCGTCGCCCTGCCAGGCGGCGACGCACGCGGCGGCGAAGATCAGCTCGCCCGAGCCGACACCGGGCCCGAGCCGCCGGCTCGTGCGCAGACAGCCGCGGACGATCGGCGCCGCATCGGCGTGCCGTCCCTGGATCAGCCGAAGCAGCGCGAGGTTACAGCGCAGGAAGTGCAGCACCAGATCGCCGCCGATGCCCTCCGCCAGGGCGATCGCCTCCTCCAAGGAAGCGTTCCCCGCATCGATGAGGCCAGCGTGCAGCTCCAGGCTGAACTTGTTGTTGAGCAGGCCGGCCACGAGCAGATCGTCGCCAGCCTGGCGGCTGCATACCAGGACTTCGCTCTGGATGGAAGCTCGCTCCTCGGTGGTGGGCGCCGTCGAGGCGAGACCCTGGAGTTGCTCGCCGAGCAGTTGTACGTCGCCGAGCTCCCGGGCGATGGCGACACCCTGCTTTGCCAGCTGGTGCGCTTCGGCCATGTCGCCGGCGATGTAGGCGGACTCGACAAGCTTGGTGAGTGCGTGCGCCTCGACCCGCCTGTCACCGATGGCGCGCGCCATCGCAAGCGCCTTCTCGCCATACTCCTGGGCAGCAGCGCGCTCGGCGGCGTCCGTGCGTGACAGCATTCCGACGACCTGCCCGGTAATCGCCATCGCGTCGGCCAGTAGAGCGGTCGGCTCAACATCTGTCTTGTCGACTATGGGCCGCAGGTAGTCCAGCACATCAGGATGTCCGCGGGTCAGGGTGAAGCGATGCAGGCTGACGGCGAGCGTCATGACCTCGTCGGCGCGCCCCTCGGCCGCGAGGTGTGCGAACGCGGCTCGCAGGTTGTCCCACTCCGTGTCAAAGCGCCGGAGCCATTGCCCCTGTGCGCGGCCCGTCGTGGCCGGGCCGCCAAGCTTCGCCAGCTCCAGGTAATAGGCGGCATGCCGGTCCCTGATCGCCAGGACCTCGGCGTCGCCTTGGGCGCGGAGCAGCTCCTGGGCGCTGTACTGCCGGATGGTCTCGAGCAGCCGGTACCGCACTGCCTGCGGCGTGTGATCGGCCACGACCAGACTCTTGTCGACCAGCGAGCCCAGCAGGTCCAGCACGTCGAGCGCGTCGACCGTGCTGCTGGTGCAGACCGACTCCGCCGCCTCGAGGTCGAACCCGCCGGCGAACACCGACAGCCGGGTCAGCGTGTCGCGCTCGGCCTGGCTGAGCAATCCGAACGACCAGTCGACCGTGGCCTGCAGCGTCTGTTGGCGCGGCATCGCATTGCGGCTGCCGCCGGTCAGCAGCCGGAACCGCTGGTCCAGCCGGTCAGCGACCTGAGCGAGCGACATCGACGACAAGCGGGCGGCGGCCAGCTCGAGCGCCAGCGGAATCCCGTCCAGGCGGCGGCAGATCGTCGCCGCCTGCGGCGCCGACTCCTCGTCGATCACGAAATCCTGCTGGTGCACGCGAGCGCGCTCGGCAAAGAGCCGGACTGCATCGCTTGCGATCAGATCATCGGCCGACACCACATCTGCTCCGGGCAACGAGAGGGAGGGAACGCGGTAGACCCGTTCGCCGTCGATGCCAAGTGGCTCCCGTGATGTGACGAGGAAACGCACTCGGGGACAGTGCCGGATTACCTGATCGCAGAACTTGGCCGCGGCCTCAACCAGGTGCTCGCAATTGTCGAGCAGGATGAGCGTGTCCTGCCCGGACAGCGCCTGGGTTACGGCGTCGGCGACCCCAGGCCCGCCCTGGTCCTGAAGTCCCAGCACTGCGGCCAGGACGCCGGGGATCTGCCCGCCGTCGGTGAGCGACGCGAGCTCGGCCAGCCAGACGCCGTCCGGCATCCGGCCGATGAGCTCCGCGCCGGCCTGCAACGCGAGCCGGGTCTTGCCGCTACCGCCTGCCCCGGTCAGAGTGACGAGCCGGGACGACCGGATCAGCTCGCGGATCTCGATGAGTTCCTTGTCCCGTCCGACGAACGCGCTCAGCAGCGTCGGCAGGTTGTTCGGCAGCTCGGGGTTGTCCAGCGAGGCCAGCGGCGGGAAGTCCGGGGCCAGGAAGCTCGCCTCGAGCTGGAATACCTGCTCGGGCCGGCCGAGATCCTTGAGCCGGTGCAGGCCCAGGTCCTTCAGCCCGGCGGCCGCCGCCAGCGAGCCCGCCAGCAGTTCGGCTGTTGCTCCCGAGATCAGTACCTGGCCGCCGTGTGCGGCTGCCTCCAGGCGGGCGGCCCGATTCACCACCGGCCCGAAGTAATCGCTGTCGCGTTCTTCGCAGACACCTGTGTGCAGGCCCATACGCACCAGGATCGGCAGGCTCGTCGGCCAGGACTCGGTGCCGAGCGACTGCTGGGCCGCCAGAACGGCGGTCACCGCGGCCGCTGCCGTCGAGAATGCGGCGCAGAACGCATCGCCGACGGTCTTGAACACGTATCCGCCTGCCGACTCGATCGCCGACCGCAAGATCTCGTCGTGCCGTCGCAGTGCCACGGCCATCTGCTCCGGCTCGGCCTCCCAGAGCCTGGTCGAGCCCTGGACATCCGTGAACAGCAGCGTGATCGTACCGGACGGAATCGGCGCAGAGTGGGTCACTTGCGCAGGATAACGTGCGGCAAGGCCCGGGCCGAGTCGCCTATCGCGCGCGGATAGGGCGAGTCGGTAACATCCGTCCCACTGAGCAGCAAACTAGCGCACAACTCCAGGTCTCCCGGTCCGGTCGCAGGCTCGGTCGACGTGGCATTCAAAGGAGACCGATCCGTGCCCTTCGTTCCTTACGACCGCCCGGTCCGTGCTGCGTTCATCGGCCTCGGCCGGATCTACGACCTGAATGTCCGCGCCTACCAAGAGAACCCCGACGTCGAGGTGGTCGCCCTCGTGGACCCGAGCCCGGAGCGCCGCGCACAGCGCCAGGCCGACTGGCCCGACGCCGCCACGTTCCCATCCATAGCGAAGCTCGCCGCCAGCGAGATCGGAATCGACGCCGTGGAGTGCCTGCTGCCCATCCCGTTGCACGCTGACGGGGTCATCGAGCTTCTGGACCAGGGGTGGCACGTCAACCTTCAGAAGCCGATCTGCAACGACCTCGCAGGCGCTGAGCGGATGCTGACTGTGGCGCGGGCCGGCGGCTCTGTCCTGCGGATCATGGAGAACTACCTGTTCTACCAGCCGCTCTGCAAGCTCAAGGCCGTTGTCGAGGCGGGAGACATCGGCGACGTCGCCGGCTACCACATCAAGATGGTCGGCAGCGGCAGCGGCGGCTGGGACGTGCCATGGAGCAGCTTTGAGTACCAGCTAGAGCAGATCAAGGTCGGCCGGGGCATCATGGTGTTCGACGACGGCTGGCACAAGCTGTCTACGGCGCTGTGGCTGTTCGGCCCGGTGCGCGAGGTGCGCGCCTGGATCGGGGTCACGTCGTTCGGCTCCGGCATCGACATCGACGCGCCCGCGATGATCAGCTGGGAGCACGAGAACGGCATCCGCGGCGTCTGGGACATCACCCTCGCGCCCGACCTGTACATGCGCTCGGACTACTACACCAACGACGAGCGCTGGGAGGTAACTGGCACCAAGGGCTACGCACGGGTCAACCGCATCATGGCGCGCGGGATCCAGGAACCTAGCCTCGAGGTGTACCGCGACGGCGAGATGCGCGGGTATCACGCGCTCGACGACGACTGGGCGAGCAGCTTCCGTGACTCCGGCCGCCACTGGCTCCGCTACCTGCGCACCGGCGAGGGCCCGCTGATGTGGAGCGGCGAGCAGGCCATCGACGTGCTTCGCTTCGCGCTTGCGGCCTACGAGAGCAGCGCATCCGGCGGTATCGGTGTTGACCCGCGCCAGATGTCCTAGCATTCGGCGCAGCGGTCGGTAAGGTTCCGCCATGACGGGTCGGGATGTGCGGCTGGTGTTCACCAAGTACGACGGCAGCCTGCACTGGCACCAGACCATGCAGTACCTGGGCGAGGACGTGAACGGGATCTGGCTCGGTGCCCGGGCCGGCGCGACAGCGCAGCGCGGCAGTGAGCCGCCGGTGCGCTACGACGCGCCATCGGTCCAGCTCGTCCCGGTCGGCCAGTGGTGGACCGCGGTGTTCAACGACACGCCAGCCCGCGCCGAGATCTACTGTGATATCTCGACGCCGCCGCAGTGGACGACTGCCGACGAGGTGACCATGATCGACCTGGACCTCGATGTTGTGCGTCGGCGGTCTGACCATCAGGTGCTGCTACTTGACCAGGACGAGTTCGCCGCGCATCAGGTCCGCTATGGCTATCCGCCCGAGGTAATCAGCCACGCCGAGCAGGCGGCTGCCTGGCTGCTCGCGGCCGTTAGCGCCGATGCAGAGCCGTTCCGGTCGGTGTACCACGATTGGCTGGCCAAGGTCCGCTAACGACGGGTTTAAGGACGGGGACCGCTGGGGGCCCGGCCGGCCAGCGACGACGAAGGGCCGGCGGTGCGAGCGCTCCCCAACGCTCGCCCGCCGGCCCTCCCCCCGCTCGCCGAGCCAGTTACGGCCGGACCTCGTACACCAGGTTGAACGGCGTCTCAGCCGACCGGCGGAACCTGGTGAAGCCCGCGTCCGTCGTGATCTGCCTGATCGCCGCCTCGCCAGCCTGCGCGCCAAGGGCGTAGCCGCCGGACTGCGAGAGCGCATTCGGCACGCACAGCAACGTGGAGAAGCTGTAGTACGCGCGCCCGACCGGGTTCATGTTGCCGGCCACGTCGTCGGCCGCGGCTGGCTCGACCACCAGCCAGGTGCCGTCCGGCTTGAGCACTTCGCGGACGTGCTTGGCGGCCGACAGGGGGTCGCCCATGTCGTGCAGGCAGTCGAAGGTGGCGACCAGGTCGTAGTCGGTGCCGGAGAACTCTGACGCCGAGCTGACCTCGAAGTTGACCCGATCGGCGACGCCTGCGTCACCGGCCCGCTTGCGCGCCAGCTCGATCGAGCCGTCGTGGTAGTCCGATCCGGTGAACCGGGAGTTGGGGTAAGCCTGCGCGAGCAGGATGGTCGAGGCGCCAAGCCCGCAGCCGAGATCGGCCACAGTCGCGCCGGCCTTCAGCTTGTCCTCGACTCCGGTCAGGGACGGGATCCACGACGGGATCAGGTTGGCGATGTAGCCGGGCCGGAAGAACTGCTCGCACCCGATGAATACGTCGTTGTCCTGCTCGTGCCAGCCAAGTCCGCCGCCGGTTCGGAATGCCTCCGTGATGCGCGGCTCGGCCTTCAGTGCGCCGAGTGCGAGGATGAACGCGCCGGGCGCGTAGACGGCGCCGTCCGGGTCGGTCAGGATGAACGCCTGCTCCTCGCTCAAGGAGTAGCTATCTGCCGCCGCGTCATAGGTGACGTAGCCGCTGGCCGCCTGGCCGCGCAGCCACTCGGCGACGTAGCGCGTGTTGGTGTGCGTCCGGCTGGCGAGTTCCTCGGCCGTCGCCGGCCCCGCTGCCAGCGCCTTGTACAGGCCGAGATTATGACCGATCACGACGCTGCCGGCGGCTGCTGTCGCGCCGAGGTCACCGACGAACTTGTGCAGGAAATCCTGGAGCTTGTCGTTGTCGATAGCCATGGTGGAGACCCTCCCAGTGTGTTGCCTCGAACTGTCACCGCAATGCTTCGCTCCGCAGTTGCACTGGCATTGCAATAGCGCTGCAACGGCAAGGTGCCTAATGGGAGGGAACGGGGCCGCGTCGGCCGGTCAGGCTTGGAAGGAGGCGCCGTGCGCGCCAGATATCCGGACTTCGAGGGATACATCGAGCGAGACGGCATCAAGATCGGCTACGAGGTGCTCGGCCAGGGCGAACCTGCCGTGGTGTTCCCGCCGATCGACCCGATCGTCAGCTCCCGCGCCTGGAAGGCGCAGATACCGTACTTGGCGCGGACTTCGAGGGTCGTCAGCATCGACCCGCGGGGCAACGGACGGTCCGACCAGCCTCTGGTGTCGGCCGCGTACTCCGATGCTGAGTTCGTCGCCGACACCATCGCCGTCATGGACGCGGCGGGCGTTGCGAGAGCGGTGCTCGTCGGCCTGTGCAGCAGCGCTTGGTATTCGCTGCTCACGGCCGCGCGGCATCCCGAGCGCGTGCTCGGCGTTGTCAGCATCTCGACCTGGCTGCCGTACCTGCCCACGCCCCCGGCCAGGGTGCCAGCTGGATTCGCGGACACGTTGTACACCGACGCGGAGTGGACCGACGAGCACTGGCCGTACTGGCAGCAGGACTGGCATGGCTTCGCCGAGCTGTTCTTCAGTGAACTGCTGCACGAGCCGCACTCAACCAAGCAGCGGGAAGACTGCGTCGGGTGGGCCATGGACGCTGGCGGCGCAATCGTGCAGCTCAACGAGGAAGCGCCGCTGTCCACCACCAGTGAGGCGGAGACCGAGGCCATCCTCGATCGCGTCAGCTGCCCGGTGCTGGCCATCCACGGCAGCGGCGATCGGTGCACGCCGTGGGAGCTCAGCGGCAAGCTGGCCGAGCTGACGAATGCGGAGGTGCTGACCCTGGACGGCGCCGGCCACCTGGCGCAGGCGCGCGAGCCGGTCGTCATCAACCGCGCGATCCGCGACTTCGCCGACCGGTTCAGGCCTCCGTCGGCCCGTCCGCCGCACCGGACCTGGACGCGGCCACTCAACCGGCCAAAGCGAGTGCTGTACATGTCCTCGCCCATCGGCCTCGGCCACGCCCGCCGCGACCTGGCCATCGCCGACGAGCTGCGCGCCCTCCGGCCCGGCCTGGAGGTGCACTGGCTGGCACAGCATCCGGTGACCGAGCTGCTGCACCGTCGGTCGGAGCTAGTTCATCCCGTGTCGCAGTTCCTGGCCAGCGAGTCCGGCCACATCGAGAGTGAGGCCGCCGAGCACGACCTGCACGCGTTCCAGGCGGTACGCCACATGGACGAAATCCTGGTGAACAACTTCATGGTGTTCGCCGATCTGGTGGAGCGCGAGCACTTCGACCTGTGGGTCGGCGATGAGGCCTGGGACGTTGACTACTTCCTGCACGAAAACCCGGAGCTCAAGCGGGCGCCCTACGCGTGGCTCACCGACTTCGTCGGCTGGCTTCCGATGCCCGATGGCGGCGAGCAGGAGCAGGCCCTCACCGCCGACTACAACGCGGAGATGATCGAGCACATCGCCCGCTTCCCGAGCCTGCGGGACCGGTCCATCTTCGTCGGCAATCCCGCCGATGTCGTCCCCGACGACTTCGGGGCCGGCCTCCCGCTGATCGGTGACTGGGTGGGCAAGAACTTCGAGTTCTCCGGCTACATCTCCGGCTTCGACCCCGCTGCCTGCGCGGATCACGATCGCATCCGCGCCGAGCTTGGCTATCAGCCGGACGAGCAAATCTGCGTGGTCACGGTGGGTGGATCTGGCGTTGGGTCGGATCTGCTGCACCGGGCGATCGCGGCGTTCCCGGCAGCTAAGCGGCTCGTCCCGGCGCTGCGGATGGTCGTTGTCGCTGGCCCGCGGATCGATCTGCGCGCGCTGCCTGCCGCCGACGGCCTGGACATCCGCGGCTACGTGCATGACTTGTACCGGCATCTGGCCGTGAGCGACCTCGCGGTCGTTCAGGGCGGGCTGACCACCACGATGGAGCTGACCAGCAGCGGCCGGCCGTTCATCTACGTGCCACTGCGCCATCACTTCGAGCAGAACTTCCATGTCCGGCACCGCCTGGCGCAGTATGGCGCTGGCCGCTGCCTGGAGTACGACGAGGCGACACCCGACGGGCTGGCAACTGCGATCGCGGCGGAGATCGGCCGTGCGGTCAGTTACCGGCCAGTCGAGACCGACGGCGCCGCGCGCGCCGCATCCAGCCTGGCGGCGCTGATTTAGGCCGGCTTAGCTAATGAGCCGTCGGGTGGCGTCGGCGTCGCGCAGTACGTGTGGCATTCCGTGCTCACGCCCTAGTTGCGCGGCCCGGGCGAGCTGCGCGTGCGCCAGCGCGCGGTCGCCCGCGAGGACGAGCGCGCTGCCATCGACGACGAGCGCCTCGGCGAGCTGAGGTATCCATTGCGTACGCGCCGCGGGGTCTAGCAGCGGCTTCAGGACCGACCGGGCGCGCTCAGCGTCCTGGCGGCTCAGCCATGCCCTGGCGACCGACAGATAGACCTCATAGCCGGGTATCCAGGCACCCGTGCTGGTAGCCGCGTGGTCCAGCATGTCGGAGGCGCGCGTTAGCAGATCAGCCGAGCCAGTCACCTCAGCCAGGGGAGCCAGGCACCGCAGTACATGTCCCTCAGCGCCGTCCTGTTCCGCTGCCGCGAGGCCGATCTCGAGCAGAGTCGTGGTCTCTGCTGCGGATCCGGCGGACATCAGGGCGGCACCGAGCGTGGCTCGTGTCAAGGCGCGACACCAGCCGTGCTCGTGCTGATCAGCCAGCTCTACTGCGCGGCGGCCGAGGTTCACGGCGACATCACCGCGGCCGCGGAGCCTGGCGAGCAAGCTGAGATGAGCGGCAAACCACGATGCCCAGTGCGGAAAGCCGCTGCGGCGATTGGTCTCGATCGCAGCCCGCACGCGCGCCTCGGCCGAATCCCAGTCGGCTAGCGCGATGGCCAGCGATGCCGACTCGAGTTCGGCCCACTGCAGCCTGAACAGATCGCCGTGCCGCCGCAGTAGTGGATCGAGCTCGGCCAGCACCGCGCTCAGGCGCTGCATGTCGCCAAGACTATGGGCCGCGGTTTTAAGCCCGTCGAGCCCCAGAGCCAGGGCATGGTCGTCTGCTGCCGCACGACCTGCCGCTACCGCGCGGAGGCCGAGATCGAGAGCGGTATCGAGGTGCAGGCGATTGGTGGCGACAATCGCGAGGCGCGTCAGCAGGTCGGCTTCGCTGGCCCGGTCCCCGAGCGACAGCGCGATCTGCAAGGCGCTCGCAAGGTTCGCTTCACAGAACGTGATCTGCTGGCCAATCGAGACGGGCACGTCGCCGCCCAGCTCCCGCAGCGCGTGCATCTCCTGCCGCCGGTCCCCGATCGCGCGGGCTCGGGCCGCTGCCTCGGTGAAGTCGCCGAACGCTGCGGCCCGCGCTCCTGCGATTTCGCATGCCTGACCGCGCGCGATCAGAGCTCGAACCTCCACTTCGGGAAGGTCGCCCCGCTCGGCAGCAGCTAGTGCACTGGTCGCCAGGGCGGCCGCATCGGAGGCTGCGTACCTCCGCATGGCCTGCGTCGCCGCGACCAGCAAGGCGCGCGCTGCACGCGGCCAGTCGCCGATCGCCGCTGCATGCCGGGCCAGCGCCTCGGGCTGCGCCGTGAGCAGGTCGGCGGCCTGGCGGTGGTAGGCAAGCCGGGTGGGCTCTGGCGTTGTGGCGTACAGGACCTCGCGGATCAGGTCGTTGGCGAATTCGTAGTGCCGCCCGCTGATGACCAGCAGCCTCGCCTCCAGCGCTTGCTCGCAGAGCTCAAGCGCGGCGGCTGGCGCGAGGCCGAGCATGGCGGCGAGGTTGAGCGGATCGACCGCAGCGCCGAGCACCGAGGCCACCCTGAGCAGCGACTCGACCGGTGGTCCGGTGCGCCGGACGCGTGCCTGGACGGCACCGCGCAGCGACTGAGGCACGCCATCATCGCCGCTCCGAAGTGCGCTCAGTACTTCGACGACGAACAGCGTATGACCGCGGGTGCGCTGCAGGATGTCGGCGGCGAGCACATCCTGCCCGGCGTCGCGTGCCAGCTGCTCCACCGCGGCGAGATCCAGCGGGCCTACGTCCAGCGCAGTGGCAACCGGCTCGAGCGCGGCCGCGATGTCGGCCGAGTTCTCGGCCCGGACCGTAGCCACGATCAGCAGCCGCGCGCCGGTCAGGCGCCGGCCGAGGAAGTGCAGCAGCTCGACTGTCGACTGGCCGGCGTACTGGAGGTCGTCGACGGCGAGCAGCACCGGATGCCGGGCGGCCAGGCCCCGCAGCAGCGTGATAACGGCCTCGAAGGCGCGCCGGCGCTCGATCTCGGCGCTGCCGTGGTCCGGTGGCGAGGGCCCGAGCAGGTCGGCCGCCGCGGGCAGTACCGCTGCCGCCGCAGCAGCCTGGGGGCCCAACATGTCGCGGAGGTCCGCCGCAGACATACGCGCGACTACAGGATCGAGAGCCTCCACGATCGGCTGAAGGAACAGTGAGCGCTCGGTCTCGTAGCAGCGAGTGCGCAGCACGGTGGCACCGTCCCGCTCGGCCTCGGCGGAGATGAACTCGGCGAGCGTGGTCTTGCCGATCCCGGCCTCGCCGATGATCATCACGACACCTAGCTCGCCGGCTGCGGCGCGGCTCCAGGCTGCGCGCAGATCAGCAATCTCGCGGATGCGCCCCGCGAGCGCCGGCGTCGGCGCTGCGGGGCAGCAGACCACGGTCGCGAGCGCAGCGATACCGGCCGGTCGGGCGGCGGCCATGCCGTCCATCGCGCGGTCCCCATCGGCCTGCCGTCCCGTTTTCGCGCCGGGGTGGGCGAGCTCCGCTTCTTCGCGAAGGATGGCCAGGTGCAGGTCGCGCGTCTGAGGGGCCGGATCGGCGCCGAGCTCGGCCTGGAGTCGCTCGCGCAGCGCGGCGAACGCCAGCAGCGCCCGTGCCTGCTCGCCGCCTGCGGCGGCGGCGGACATGTAGAGCCGGTGAGCCGGCTCGTCCAGGCCGTCGGCAGACATCGCCGTCTCCGCGTAGCGCGCGGCCACTCCGGGGTCGCCGGTAGCCAGCGCCGCCTCGGCGGCAGCCAGTCGCGCGCGTCGAAGCAGCACCCGGAGCTGCTCGCGCGCGGCATCTGCCCAGTCTGCGTATGGCTCGTCGGCGATCGCGACGCCCGCAGCCAGCAAGTCAACTGCTCGGGCGGCAGCGGCAAGCGCCACCGCCGGGGCGCCTTCGAGCTTGCGCTCAGCCTGGTCGCACAGCCGCGCGGCAGCGTCGAGATCGACGGCGACTGCCGACTCGTGGCCCAGCCGGTAGCCAGCCCGGCCACCCTCGATGATTCCTGAGCCGAGGACAGCGCGCAGCCGGCTGATCAGTGAGGCGATGTTCCGGTCGGCACCGAGTGGCGGCGCGCTATCCCAGAGGACCTCGGCTATCTGGTCGGAGCTCAGGAGCGCGGGCCTGGATGCGGCAAGCAGCTTCAGCAGCAGCCGGGATTTGCGGCTGCCGATCTGGTGCTCTGCCACCTCGGTGCCGTCGCGCAGGACAGCGAAGGCGCCTGCCAGGCGTAGTTCAACCTGAGGGCGCTGATCGACCGGCGCGAGAGCGTTGCTCTCCACGCTGATTTCCTACCCCCATGGTGTCCGGATTGCAAAGCCATGAGGGTTTCGGCGGCGGCCTGTCGGGCGGCGGAGCTAGGAGCGACCCCGTTCCCATAGGTATTCTGATGCGATCTGTGCGCCTTCGGCCATGGAAGCGAGCTTGAGCCAGGTGATCCGCGGCTTGACCGAGTAGAAGCCGGCGAACGTGCCAAAGCCGCAGTCTGTGCCGGCGATGACATTCTCCCGGCCGACGATTTCGGCGAACCTGACGATCCGCTGCGCCACAAGCTCGGGGTGCTCGACGAAGTTCGTCGTGGTGTCCAGCACGCCCGGGATGAGCACCTTCCCCTCGGGCAGGCGCACGTCCTTCCAGATCTTCCACTCGTGCTCGTGCCGCGGATTGGCGGCCTCGAAGACGAGGCCAGTAGGCCGGGCTTCCAGCGCGATATCGATGATGCTCGCCAGCGCGATGTCGGTGACGTGGGGCCACTCGCCGTTCCCCCAGCACAGGTGCATGCGCATCTGCTCCGGCGGGATGTCGCGCAAGGCGTGGTTGAGCGCGCGCACGTGCATCCGGATCTGGTCCCGGAACTCCTCGTCGGTCAGGGTGTCGTTGCCGAGCATGGCCCTGGTCATCGCCAGGTCCGGGCAGTCGACCTGCAGCACGATGCCGGCTGCAGCGATCGCGTCGTACTCGGGCTTCATCGCGTCGGCCAGCGCGAAGATGTACGCCTCGTCGCTCGGATAGTAGGTGTTGGCGAGGAACGCGGCGATGACTCCGGGCGAGGCCGCGGTCATGAATACGTCGGCAGGCTCGGCATCCTTCACTGCCGCCTTGAGGTTGTCGATGTCCTTGTGCACGGCGTCCGGGTCGCGAAGGGAGACCGGGCCATCACAGGCCGGCTGCGTCAGCATCCGGGCGACGGCCTCGTCGCCGGCGATGTAGTCGAACACCTCCGGGTACTCGATCATCTCGGTCACGGCCATCGGGCGGCCGGTGCCGCCGAAGCCGTTCAGCCGGTCCTTGACGTAGGTGGAGTAACCGGACTTTCCCATCTCGCCGTCGCTGATGACGCTCACGCCCGCGGCCAGCTGACTCGCGACGATGTCGGCCACGGCCCCGGTGACACGGCTGTCAAAGGCGGTGGCATCGACGTCCTTGCCTGTCTCCCGGTCGGCGATCAGCTCGTCGAGGTCCGCCGGCCTGGGGAGACTCCCGGTGTGCGTCGTCAGAATCCGGTCGGTACTCCGTCGCATGCTCGTGCTCCTTCCGCCGTTGGAGATTCAAGGGATGCCAGAGTCCACACTGCGCCCGTTCAGGACGGCGCGCTAGACCGCCACGATCCAATTCCGCGCGACTGCGAGAACGCGAGGCCGCCTGGCGCTGCATTGGCTGGCGCTGCATTGGCTGGCGCGGCTGGTTGCGCCTTGGCCGGCTCCGGCCCTTTGCGCTATTTGCCGGAATCGTCGCCCCGGTTGTCGGCGTCGGCCGCCGGCTCGGCCGAACGCTTGTGCAGTTGTGGTACCTCCAACAGCCACAAGTGCACAAGCGTTGTGCTGGCTGACCTTGGCCGATCGCGCGTAAGGCGCAAAAGGTACAGCTGGCCGGGTGGGGACGGCCGACGTGCCTCGTGCCGGCTTGAGCCTGTCGCGCTCGTGCCGGCTTGAGCCGTGGTCCGCGTCGGCTTGAGCCGTGCTCGTGCGCTTGAGCCGGCTGTGCGGCGCTTGCCCTGCCCGCCTGGCTTGACATCTGGCCGTGCCTCGGTCTACGTTTAACACATTCGTTAATTAACAGGATGGTTAAGTAATGGCGCAAGATCAGCTCAGCGTGATCTTCGCGGCGCTGGCGGACCCAACGCGGCGGGCGATACTCGCCCGGCTGGCGGAAGGGGACGCGACCGTCACGGAGCTAGCTGAGCCGTTCTCGATCAGCCTGCCTGCGATCTCTCGGCATCTGAAGGTGCTGCAGCGCGCCGGGCTGATCTCCCGCAGCCGCTCGGGCCAGTGGCTGTCGAGCACCCTGGAGGCCGCTCCGCTCAAGGAGGCGACCGACTGGATGGAGCGCTACCGGCAGTTCTGGGACGCCAGCTTCGATCGCCTCGACGCGCATCTGCGCCGGGTCCAGCAGGACCGCGCAGCTGACGAAGGGACAGACCGGTGACCCCCGGCTGGAGTTCCGCGACGGCCCTGATGGCAGGACCAGGCTGGAGCTGCCGCAGGGGCCGTTTGAGCCGCGGAATGCTGGCGAGGTCCATGAGGCCCGGCTTGAGTCTTTAGGCACCACCACCACAACTAGGAAAGGCAGTGTTATGACGACAACCACCGAAATCTCCATGTCGCGGGTGTTCGACGCTCCCCGCGAGCTCGTCTACCGGGCCTTCGTCGACCCCGACCAGCTGCCCCAGTGGTTCGGCCCGGTGGGCTTCTCGGTGCCGTACGAGTCCGTCCAGATCGACGCGAGGGTGGGCGGATTTCAGCGCCTGGTCATGGTCAGCGACGACGACCCGACGGTGCGCAGCCCGGTCGACGCGACTTTCACCGAGGTCGTCGAGAACGAGCTGCTAGTCGGGCACCAGGACGTCGAGGGCATACCGGGCACCACCGGCAGCGTCAGGTTCAGGCTGCGCCTGGAGTTCCACGACGAGCCCGACGGCAAGACCAGGCTTGAGCTGCGCCAGGGTCCGTTCCACGAGCCAATGGGCGACGACACCATCAAGGGCTGGGAGAGCTCTTTCACCAAGCTGGACTCGCTCCTGCGTCGGTCGCTGTAGTGACGAGAACTGCTGCGCGCGCCGGCAAGGTGGTAGTTCAGGCGGCGATGTCGCTAGACGGCTTCATCGCCGGTCCCGGCGACTCGATGGACTGGGTCTTCGAGTTCGCCGCGCCGGAGGAGTTCCCGGAGATCGTGGCGGCGACCGGCGCGATGCTGTCAGGCCGACGGTCCTACGACGTCGGTCAGCGCGACGCCGGAAAGCCTAGCGGCGAGGCGTACGGGGGAGCGTGGCAAGGGCCGAGCTTCGTTCTCACCCACCGCCCGCCTGCCGATCCTGATGTCACGTTCCTGTCCGGCGACATCGAACCGGCGGTCGCCCTCGCGACGGCGGCCGCCGGTGACAGGGACCTCGTGGTCGTGGGCGCGGACGTGGCCGGCCAGTGCCTGGACCGCGGCCTGGTCGACGAGATCCTCGTGATGGTGCTGCCCGTTCTGCTCGGTGCGGGCACTCGTTTTTACAGCTCTGCAGCCACCCGGCGAGTGGACCTGGAGCTACTGAGCAGCACTCAGTCCGGCTCCGTCCAGCTGCTGCGGTTCGGCGTGCGCAAACAGGCGGCAGGTTAGCAAGCCCGGCCAGCTAGACCGGGCGCAATCACTCAGGAGATCACCATGGGCAAGCTCGTCGTCAGCGAATTCGTCAGCCTGGACGGGGTCATCGAAGATCCCGGCGGCGCGGAGGGCACACCGCAGGGCGGATGGACTTTCCGCTTCCCGGCGGAAGAGGGGATGCAGTACAAGTTCGACGAGCTCATGGCCAGTGACGTCCAGCTACTCGGGCGCGTGACCTACCAAGGCTTCGCCGCGGCGTGGCCTGCCATGGAGGAGACCGCAGGGGACTTCGGCAAGCGCATGAACGAGATGCCCAAGGTGGTCGTCTCGACGACGCTGACCAGCGCGGACTGGCGCAACACGACGATCATCTCCGGCAACGTCGCGGCCGAGGTCGCCGCGCTCAAGCAGCGGTATGCGGGGGACGTCCTCGTCGCCGGCAGCGGAACGCTCGTGGAGAGCCTGCGCCGGCACGGACTCGTGGACGAGTACCGCCTCATGATCCATCCGGTGGTCCTCGGCGAAGGCAAGCGGCTGTTCGGCGACGGCGCGGTGCCGGCCGACCTTGAGCTGGTCGACATGCGCAAGGCTGGCCCGAGCGTGGTCGTGCTCGCCTACCGGCCAGCGGAGACGCCAGCGGCTTGACCGCGCACCTCGCAGCCGTGCGGTCTGGATCGGCCGGATCGGCCGCGCTCTGCGATCCACCACGGGTGCGGTAGCGTCGGCGGGATGCCGAAGCTGCCGCCCCGTGTCCGGGTGCTGCTGCTTTTCGTCTGCGCGCTGGTGCTCGTCGACACGATCTTCTTCACGGCGCTCACGCCGCTGCTGCCGCATTACACCCGCGTGGCCGGGCTGTCGAAGGCGGGCGCAGGCATCCTGGTTGCGGCCTACCCGGTCGGCACGCTGATCGGCGCCCTCCCAAGCGGACTCCTGGTGGCGCGGCTCGGCGACCGGGCGGTCGTTCTGTTTGGCCTGGGGCTCATGAGCGTCTCCACGCTGGTCTTCGGCTGGGCCTCGGCGCCGCTGCTTCTCGACGCTGCCAGGTTTGTCCAGGGCCTTGGCGGGGCCTGTACCTGGGCGGCCGGAATGGCCTGGCTGGCCACCGCGGCCCCGGCCGACAGGCGCGGCGAGATGATCGGCGGCGCGCTGGGCGCCGCGGTGGGCGGCGCATTGCTCGGCCCGGTCGTCGGCGCGGTCGCCAGCCGGGTCGGGACCGGGCCTGCGTTCTCCGCGGCGGCAGTGGCAGGCGGCGCGCTGATGATCGCCTCGTTCGCCGTGCCGAGCCCGCGCGAGGTTGAGCCCCAGGGTCTGTCGGCGGCCTGGCCGGCCCTGCGCAACCTGCGGGTGAGTGCCGGAATGTGGCTGACCCTGCTGGCAGGCCTGGCCTTCGGCGTCATCGACGTACTGGCGCCGCTCCGGCTGGCACGCCTGGGCGTGGACGCCACGCTGATCGGCATCACGTTCCTGGCCTCGGCGGCCATCGAGGCCAGCCTGGCTCCGCTGAGCGGCCGACTGGCAGATCGACGCGGCCCGCTCGTACCCGTCCGGGTCTCGCTGGCCGCTGCTGTGGCGGTGAGCCTGCTCGCACCGGTCGCGGCGCCGGCGCCATGGCTGATCGCGCTGCTCATCGTCGGGATGCCCGCCTACGGGACGCTGTTCACGCCCGCGATGACGCTCCTCAGCGCCGGCGCTGACCGGCTCAAGCTCAATCAGGGCCTGGCCTTCGGCCTCGGCAACCTCGCCTGGGCCAGCGGTCAGGGAATCGGGGCCGCTGCGTCCGGCAGCATCGCCCAGGTCACCTCGGACTTCGTCCCGTACGCGCTGCTAGCGGCCGCCTGCCTGGTCACGCTGATGGCCACCGGGCCACGAGGCATCCGGGCGATAGCTCGCCTGAGCAGCCGCGATACCAGCGCATGAGTTCCGTATGCATTGCCGCCCCGCTGGCCTGGCTGGCCGCAGCGCGGCTAGCCTGACCAGTAGGAACGCTGGCGGCTGCACTGCCGCTACCGGGCGTCGGCCGCAGGCTGGAGGTGGCCATGACTGTTCAGCGCGAGGACGCGGCCGCGCACGACCAATTCGCAGAGCCGGGAGAGCCCGCCGTCGGGCCGCGAGCCAGCGGATCTCCGGGCCGAGACCGGCAGGGCCGCGACCGGCAGGGCCGCGACCGGCAGGGCCGCGACCGGCAGGGCCGTGGCTGGCTGAGCCCTGACTGGCTAGGCCGTGACCGTCTCGCCGCGGCCGCAGGCCTGGCCGCTCCGCTAGTCCTCGCCGCGGTCCTCGTCCCGTTCCGAACCAGCTTCGCCAATACCGATGCGGCCCTCGCGCTCATCCTCGTAGTCGTCGCCGTGGCAGCCCTCGGCAACCGGCTGGCCGGCTACGTCGCCGCGGTCTCGGCCGCTGTGTGGTTTGACTTCTTCCTGACCCGCCCCTACGAGCAGTTCAGGATCAACCGGGCCACGGACATCACGACGACGGTCCTGCTGCTGCTCATCGGCGTGGCCGTGACCGAGATCGCCGTCTGGGGCCGCCGCCAGCACGCTGCCGCCAGCCGGCGCGCGGGCTACCTGGACGGGATCAACGACGCCGCTCGAGCGGTCGCGACGGGCGGGTCGCCGTCCATGCTGATCGATCAGATCTCGGCCTCGCTGAGGCTGCTCCTGTCGCTGCGCTCGTGCGAGTTCCAGTACGGCGTCGCAGGCATCGGCAGGCCGGCCAGGATCCAGCACAACGGAGAGGTCGTCCTCGACGGCCGGCCCGTCGGCATCGGCGATGTTGGCCTGCCGGGTGGCACGGCCATCGAGTTGCTCGTCGAGAGCGGCGGCAGGCTTCAGGGCCGGTTCCTGATGCAGCCTTCGGCGGAGGCCCGGCCAAGCCGCGAGCAACTCCTGGTGGCCGTGGCGCTCGCTGATCAGGCTGGCGCGGCGCTGGCCTCGAGCTACCCGGCCGGAGCCTAGCGCCGCAACCCGCACCTCGCGCGCCCGGCCAAGCGACAAGCAGCCAAACAAGCAAGCGCTTGGGAGGTTGGCCATTCACCAGCCATAATGGCGCGATGGGCGCGACGCGTAAGAGCCAGCCTCCGGGCCAGGCCGCCGCATCCGCCGCATCCCCCGCGAACGGGGCGAACGGCGCGGTTCGCTCCAAGCGGCGCGCCGACATGGTCAGGATCGCGAGCGAGCTCTTCGCGCAGAAGGGCTTCCGCGCGACCACGGTGCGGGAGATCGCGGAGGCCGCGGGGATCCTGTCCGGCAGCATTTACCATCACTTCGACTCCAAGGAGTCGATCGGGGACGAGATCCTCTCCGGGTTCCTCGACGAGGTCCTGGCCGACTATCGCTCGGCAGTCAGCGCCGGTTCCGATCCGGCGAACGTGCTCGAGCGGATCGTCAGGTCGAGCAGCCACACGCTGGTCCGCCATCACGCGGCGCTCACGATGCTCCAGAACGACTGGAGCTACTTCAGCACGCAGCCGCGCTTCGCTTACATGCGCAAGGACCTGCGGGAGATCGAGCGGATCTGGATTACCCAGCTCGAGAGGGGCAAGGAGGCCGGGCTCTTCCGCGCTGACCTGGACGTCAAGCTCACCTACCGGCTGCTGCGCGACATCCTGTGGCTGCCGATGAACTGGCGCGTGGCTGGGGGCTTCAGCACCGATCAGGTGGTTGACGCGCTGCTAGGGCTGCTGTTCGACGGGATCACTAGCCCGGCCGCGCGCACCAGGTGACGGCCTGCCATGACTGTGCTCCTGCAAGGCTGCCGGCGATGACGAACCCTTCGTCAGGATCCGCCCAGGCTGTTAGCCTGCTGACCAAGCAAGCGTTTGGTTATGGGACGCGGATGGCGCGCACACAGCAGAGGTGACGATGGGCCGGCTCGACGGGAAGGTAGCGCTGATCACCGGCGGTGCCAGGGGGATGGGCAAGTCGCACGCGCGGCACTTCGTCGCGCAGGGCGCCAGGGTCGTGCTCGGCGACCTCCTCGACGACAAGGGCAAGGAGCTCGCCGCCGAGCTTGGCGAAGACAACTGCCGCTACATCCACCAGGACGTGACCAGCGAGTCCGACTGGGCGGCGGCCGTCGCGGCGACGACCGAGGCGTTCGGCACCCTGAACGTCCTGGTCAACAACGCCGGCATCCTCATGAACAAGAAGATCGCCGACATGACCCTCGACGAGTTCCGCCGCGTCATCGACGTGAACCTGATCGGTGAATGGCTCGGCGTCAAGAGCGTCATCGACCCGATGACGGCGGCCGGCGGCGGCTCGATCATCAACATCTCCTCGGTCGAGGGCTTCACGGGCGCCGCGGGCATGTCTGCCTACAGCGCTAGCAAGTTCGGCGTCCGCGGCGTCACCCGATCGGCCGCGCAGGAGCTCGGCAAGCTCGGGATCCGGGTCAACTCGGTCCATCCCGGCGGCATCATGACCACCATGACCGCGACCGCGTTCGAGTCCTTCACCGACATCAGCGACGGCGAGGGTTTCATGCGCTCGCTGCCGATCTCGCGGTTTGCCAAGTCGTCCGAGGTCTCTCACCTGGTGGTCTACCTCGCCTCCGACGAGTCGTCCTACTGCACGGGCAGCGAGTTCGTGGTGGACGGCGGCATGCTATCCGGACCTGGTTACTGACGAAGGAGCTGGAAATGACCGAGCAGGTGAGCCTTGACGGGCGCGCCGCGATCGTGACCGGCGCGGGCCACGGGCTCGGCCGCGCCGAGGCACTGGGGCTCGCGGCCGCGGGCGCCAGTGTCGTGGTGAACGACCTGGATGGGAACGGGGTCGATGCCGTCGCCGCCGACATCAGGGCCGCGGGCGGTACAGCTGTCGCCTGTGCAGGCGATATCGGCGAGTGGTCGACCGCGGAAGCCCTGCTCGCAACGGCTCTGCGTGAATTCGGGCGCCTTGACATCCTGGTCAACAACGCGGGCTTGCTACGCGACCGGATGATCTTCTCGATGTCGCCGGATGACTGGGACCTGGTGCTGCGGACGCACCTGCGCGGCCACTTCCTGACCAGCCGGGTTGCGACCGCGTACTGGCGCGAGGCGAGCAAGCAGGCCGGCGGCGAGGTCTATGCGCGGATCATCAACACCTCGTCCGAGGCCTTCCTGCTCGGCTCGTCCGGCCAGCCCAACTACGCCGCGGCCAAGGGAGGGATCACGGCCCTGACGCTGACGACCGCGCGCAGCTGTGCCCGCTACGGGGTCCGGGCGAACGCGATCTGCCCGCGTGCGCGGACGGCGATGACGGGAGACCTGATGGGCGCTGCTCCCGCGGACGGGCCCGATCCGCTCGGCGCTGAGTATGTTGCGCCGCTCGTGACCTACCTCGCGAGTCCGGCGGCCGCGAATATCAACGGCGAGGTCTTCGTCGTTCACGGCGGCGTCGCAGCGGTAATGGCACCGCCGACGATAGCGGCCACGTTCCATGCACAAGAGCACGGGTCGCCGGACGGGATGTGGACGCTGGACGCCATCGCCGGCGCCCTGGCCGGGTTTGCCACTGGACCGTCGGGTGCGGGCTTCCTGTGCGAGGACACGCTGGCGCTGGCCACCGAGACGATCGGCTTCGGCTCGGGCGGACTGCAGTAATGGCGAAGCAGCGTGACCGGGTCGCGATGACGCCGGGCGAAGTGGCCGGGATGCTGGCGGGCGGCCGCAAGGTGCAGCTCGCGACGATCAACCCGGACGGCTATCCGCACCTGGTCACGATGTACTACGCGCTTGTCGATGGCAAGATCGCGTTCTGGACATATCGCACCTCGCAGAAGGCGCTCAACTTGGCTCGTGACCCTCGCATCAGCTGCCTGGTCGAGAGCGGGGATGCCTATTTCGACCTGCGCGGCGTGCAGGTCCAGGGCACCGTGGATACGATCACGGACCCCGATGGCGTCTACGAGATCGGCCGCGCCATCGGCGACGTGATGGGCAACGCCAGGGCCGACGCGGCGGCCGGCGCCGACAGTTCCGCCATCAACGAGTACGTGGCGAACGCCGCGCGCAAGCGCTACGGGTACATCGTGACGCCGGTGAAGGTCATCTCCTGGGACCACACCAAACTGCTCGGTCAGTAGCCCCGTACGGGCTTATCCGCGCTGCTCGGCGCGTGCTCATCGCAGCACCGATGAGTTCTGCCGTCCCTGATCGTTTGAGTTGGTGTCACGCATCAACTGGCTGTCAGGGAGGCTGTTGTCATGGACTTCAAGCTTGAGCTGATCATCATCCCGGTCACCGACATGGACCGCGCCAAGGACTTCTATATCGACCGAGCCGGCTTCCGGCTCGATGTGGACCACCGGGCAGGCGAGGACTTCCGGATCGTCCAGCTGACGCCGGAGGGGTCGGCCTGCTCGGTGACCCTGATGCGCAATCCGGACGCCGCGGGCTCGCTTAAGGGCCTGCACCTAGTCGTGACCGACATCGACGCGGCTCGGGCGGAGCTCACCGGCCGGGGCGTGGACGCTAGCGAGGTGTTCCACTTCGGCGCCGGCGGCCAGGAAACCGGCCCTGATCCGCAGCGGGCCAGCTACAACTCGTTCCTGTCGTTCAGCGACCCGGATGGCAACGGCTGGCTCGTGCAGGAGGTCAAGGCGGTCGAGGCGGAGCGGTGACGGCCGGCGCCGACCTCGCGGCCGCGGCGGCCGCGGGCGACCAGGCGGCGTTTGACGAGCTGGCCGGCCTGCACCGGCGGGAACTGCATGTGCACTGCTACCGGATGCTCGCCTCGTTCGACGACGCCGAGGACGCAGTGCAGGAGGCCTTGCTGCGAGCCTGGCGCGGGCGGTCGGGGCTCGGGCACGGGCCGGAGTACAGGGCGTGGCTCTACCGGATCGCCACGAACGTCTGCCTGGACCTGCAGCGACAGCGGTCGCGCCGGGCGTCGATGACGACCTACGCCGACGTGCCATGGCTGCAGCCGTACCCGGATGCGCTGCTGGACGAGGCGGCGGGCGACGAGCCGGCGGATGTGGCGATCGGGCGCGAGACCATCGAGCTGGCGTTCCTTGCGGCCCTGCAGGTACTGCCGCCGCGCCAGCGCGCGGCGCTGATCGTCCGCGACGTGCTCGGCTGGCCGGCCGCCGATGCGGCCGCGCTGCTCGATATCAGCGTCGCCGCGGCCAACAGCGCGGTCCAGCGCGCACGGTCGCTGATGCGCGAGCACCTGCCGTCGCGGCGCGCGGACTGGCGCCCCCGGCCGCCGAATGCCGCCGAGCGCGAGCTGCTGGCGCAGTTCATCGAGGCCCACGAGCGCTACGACGCGGCTGCGATCGCGCGTATCTCGGCCACGGACATCCGGGTCACCATGCCTCCGTACCCGCAGGTTTTCCAGGGCCTGGCGGGCTTGGCACCGCTCCTCGAGCGGGCCTTCGGCCCCGACCGTGACGGCGAGTGGCGGCTCCTGCCAGCCGCGACCAACAGGATGCCCGCCGCCGGAAGCTATCTGCAGCGGCCGGGCGACTCGGTGTATCGGCCGTTCAAGCTGGACGTGCTGCGGATCGAGGATGGCGTGATCGCCGAGATCACGACCTTCGGTCCAGGCCAGTTCGCCGCGCTCGGCCTGCCGCCGTCGCTGACCTGAGGGTCGGCGCGTGGCCGAGCTCCGCCCGGCCCGACTTGGCGGCTCCGGGCACCGCGTCCCACGTTTCATGCCGTAGCGCGATCTCCAGTCCTAGTTCGCCCCTTTTGCGGCCACGCAAGGCATGAAACGTCGGCGGCTGGGCACCCATCCACGCGGCATCGATCGCGACTGGCCGTCCGTCCGGGCTACATCATCTCGTCGGTCGTGGGGATCAACACGGTCTTGACCTCGGTGTAGGCCTCGATCGCGGTACGGCCGCCCTCGCGCCCGATACCCGACTGCTGGTACCCGCCGAACGGCGCGTGCGGCTCCAGCGCATAGCCGTTGATGCCGACGGTGCCAGCGCGCAGGGCCTTGGTCATCCGCAGCGCGCGCTTGATGTCGGCCGTCCAGACGGTCGCGGCCAGCCCGTACTCGGTAGTGTTCGCGATCTTGAGGGCCTCGTCCTCGTCGGTGAACGGCATGACCGACAGCACCGGGCCGAAGATCTCCTCCCGGGCGATGGTCATGTCGTTGTTCACGTCGGTGAACAGCGTCGGCGCCACAAAGTTGCCCGCTGCGAGGTCACCGTCGCCGCGGCTGCCGCCGCAGACCAGGCGCGCGCCTTCCTCCTCACCCTTGCCGATGAGGCTCATCACGCGGTCGAGCTGACGGGTGTTGATCAGCGGCGACGACGTCACCGCCGGGTCGAACGGATTGCCGTAGCTAACCATCCCGGCGATCATCTCGGCCATGCCGAGGAACTCATCGACCTTGTCGCGGTGCACCAGCGCCCTGGTCTGGGCCAGGCAGACCTGCCCGGACAGGCCGAGCGTCACCGTGCCCATGGTGATCGCGGCGGCGGTGCCGGCGTCGCCGTCGGCGAACACCAGCGCCGGGCTCTTGCCGCCGAGCTCCAGGCTTACGCGCTTGAACGTGCTCGCCGATGCCTCGATGATCTTGCGGCCGACGGCGCGGCTGCCGGTGAACGAGATCTTGTCCACCATAGGGTGGCTGATCAGCGCGTCACCGGTCGGGTCGCCGGGGCCGGTGACGACATTCAGCACGCCGGTCGGCAGCCCGGCCTCCTCGATCAGGCGCACCAGGCGCAGCACGGCGAACGTTGCGTATTCCGAAGGCTTGAGCACCACGGTGCAGCCCGCGGCGAGCGCAGGCGCGAGCTTCTGCGCGGTCAGCAGCAGCGGCGCGTTCCACGGCACGATGGCCGCGACGACGCCGATTGGCTCTCGCAGCGTCATGACGATGTGGTCGCCGCCCTGATACGGCGGCAGCGTCTCGCCGCCGAGCTTGTCCACCCAGCCGGCGTGGTGGTCAAAGACGTCAGCGACGAATCCGGCCGACATCCCGTAGACGGCACCGAAGCTGAGCGGCACGCTGTTGTCCAGTGCCTGAAGTGCCAGCAACTCGTCGCCGTGCTCGCGCACCAGGTCGGCGACCTTGCGCAGCACGCGGATCTTCTCGGTGGCACGGGCCCGCGGCCAGGTACCGGTGTCAAAAGCCGCCCGCGCGGCGCGGACAGCCCGGTCCACGTCGGCTGCGGTGGCGACCGGGAACGAGGCGACGTCCTCGCCGGTCGCCGGATGGCTGTGCGTCCAGGCCTGGTCCGTCGAGGCAGGCCCCCAGTGCCCGTCGATCAGCAGCTCGCCGTCGGTGAGCCCGACCTCGTCCCGGTGCGTTTTGATCGAAGCGACCATCGCATGCCCCTCAACTGAAACGTGTTCTACTTTCCTCGGAGGGTATACCGCTGACGCGGTCGAGGGTAGAGAGCAGCAGTCTCACGCAGGTCCGCGCACGGCCGCCAGGAACCCTGGCGGCTCGCCCCCGCCGTGCACGAGCAAGGTCGCGCCGCTGATGTACGAGGCTTGCGGCGAGGCGAGGAACATGCACGCGTCAGCGACGTCGGCCGGGGTCGCCATCCGCTGGAGCGGCACGGTCCGCCTGACTGCCGCGGTGCCGTCGGCGTCACCGTAGTGAGCCGACATCGCCTCGGTCTCGACGAACCCGGGCGCGACACAGTTCAGCCGCACTTGCGGCGCCCACTCGATGGCCAGGCTGGTCACCAGGTGGTGCAGCCCGGCCTTGGCCGCGCCGTACGCGGCAGTCCCAGGCGACGGCCTGGTACCGCTCACGCTCCCGATCATGATGATCGAGCCGCCGCCATCTTGCGCCTGCATGACCTCGTTCGCGCTCTGGGCCACGTGCAGCGGCGCGATGAGGTTCAGTTCGATGATCTTCTGATGGAAGCGGGGTGATGCGGAGGCCGCCGCCGCCTCAGGCGAGCCGCCTGCATTGCTGATGACCACGTCGATCCGGCCGAACTCAGCGGTCGCGGTGCGAACGAGACGCGCAGCCTGGTCAGGATCGCGCACGTCCGCCTGGCAGAACAGCGCGTCGCGTCCGCTGGCCGACGGCACGTCGGCGGGCGGCGTCCGGCCGCAGACCAGGACCCGGCTGCCCGCCTGGAGGAAGGCACGGGCGATGCCCGCGCCGATGCCCTTAGTGCCACCGGTGACTACGACGGTCAGGCCGCCCGCGCCGGGGCCCCCGGCGCCCCCAGCTACGGAGGACATCTGGCCATGTTAGGCGTCCGCCACTGCGCTGAGCGGCTGCGGTACGGCGGGCAGCACCGTGTCGAAATACGAGCGCGCCGCGGCGGTCGTGCCCACGTCCCGCCCGGCTGCCTCCGACATGTACCAGCGGTGCTCCAGGATCTCGTGGAAGATCTCCGGCGGTGCGAGCCGCCTGCGCAGGTCGGCGGGGATGGCCGCCACGACCGGGTCGTAGATGTCCTCCAGCCAGCGATGCGCTGCCACCGTCTCTGACACCGCGTGGCCGTTCTTCTGCTCGAGGTAGCCGCGGAAGCTGGCGATGTCGTTGAGCAGCCTGCGGGCCTGATGCTCCTCGGCGGTGATACCGGTCCGCCGGAACAGCTGGCGGCTGCTCTCCCCGGACTCGGCCACCCTGGTCCGCACCCGCAGCCGGGTCCCTTCGGCGCTGTCGATGAGCTCCACCTCGTCGGCATCGAAGCCGAGCTCGTTAAGCCGGCGCAGCCGCTTGGCGATGCGATGGCGCTGGTCTTCTGGCTTGAAGAGCTCCTCGTGGTTGAGCTCCTCCCACAGGCCCCGGTACCGGTTGACGAGATCCTCGCTGACCTCGATCGGATCGACGTCGTCGGGCAGCAGCTCGCCGGCCTGGAGGTCCATCAGCTCACCGCAGACCCGCTCGGCCGCCAGCTCCAGATCGAAGCCGCGCTGGCCGTCGGTCAGCGTCGGGTGCATTTCGCTTGTCTCGGCGTCGACAAGATAGGCCTGGTAGGTGCCCGCATCGGCACGGAAGAGAGCATTGGAGAGCGAGCAATCGCCCCAGAAGAAGCCGGACAAGTGCAGCCGCACGAGCAGCTCGACCAGGGCATCGAGCAGGCTGTCGGTGGGCAGGCCGCCGCGCTGGCTGGAAAACAAGGCCCGGTAGGTGCTGGAGAACTCGAGGAACCTGGTGACCAGGATCGCGTCCTCGTCAGGGCCGCGGTCGACCGCGATCCCGACTACCTCGACGGCGGGAATGCTGAGGTTGGCCAGCGAGCGCAGCAGCCGGTACTCGCGCCGGGCCAGGTTTTCACTGATCGACTTGAGCGCGTACAGCTCACCATTGTCCTCGGCGAACCTGACGATGTGCCGGGAGATGCCGCGCTGGCGGATCTCCACCAGCCGTTCGTCGTGCCACTCGTCGAGCGGCTCCGCCCACGGCAGCGTCAGCAGCCCGGCAACCTCACCCGCAGGCGGGCTGAAAACAAACCGCATGTGGCGCTCCGGTCCTGTCGCCCAGCGTCGCCGCTTCGTCCGGCGCTGCCCTCAGTGTTCCGGGCGCGCGGCTAGCTGCCAACAGCCCAGTGCGCGCGAAGCGTCCTGTCGGTCGCCCCAGCGGACGCGGTTACGCTAGCCAGGCAAGCCGGCATGAGCGGCAGCCGCATCCACACGGTACGAGGTGGCCGATGAACCCAGACTGCCGGATTCTCGCCATCATGGGCTCCGGCGAGACGAGTCCGACGATGGTCACCGTGCACAAGGCGCTCGTCGGCAGGCTGGGTGCCACCCGGCCAGACGCGCTGCTGCTGGACGCCCCGTACGCATTCCAGGAGAACGCCGCGGATATCTCGGCCCGGGCGGTCGCCTACTTCGCCAGCAGCGTCGGCCTGGACGTCACGGTCCTGGCTAGCGCGGACCTAGCCGTGGACCCGGGCCAGGACGCCGCCAGGGTGCGCGCCGCTGACTGGGTATTCGCGGGCCCCGGCAGTCCGACTTACGCGCTGGCCCAGTGGCGTGACAGCCCGGTCGGCCTCGCGCTGCGCGAACGGGTCGCGACCGGGGCCGGCGTCACGGTCCTGGCCTCCGCAGCGGCCGCCACGTCCGGCCTCGCCGCCGTGCCCGTGTACGAGATCTACAAGGTCGGCGCGGCCCCGCACTGGCTAGACGGACTAGACCTGCTGGCCGCCGCGGGCCTGCGGGTCGCCGTGATTCCGCACTATGACAATGCCGAGGGAGGCACCCACGACACGCGATACTGCTACCTGGGTGAGCGTCGGCTTGCCGTGATGGAGCGCGAGCTGCCAGCCGACGCGGCAGTGCTGGGCATCGACGAGCACACGGCGGTCATCTTCGACCTGATCGCGGAGACTGCCGAGGTGCGCGGTCGCGGCGGGCTGACGATTCGCAAGAACGGCGTGTCGACCGTGCTGCGGGCCCCGGCGGTGCTGCCGATCGCGGACCTGCGCGCCACGATCCGGACCGGCACGCTCGCCGTTACCCCGGCCTCGCCAGCCCCGGCGACAGGCCAGCGCGAGCCTGAGGCGCCGCTGCCGCTGACCGAGGTCATCGAGCGCGCCGAGCGGCAGTTCGAAGCAGCCCTCGCTGCTGGCGACGGGACGGTGCTGATCACGACGATCCTCGACCTCGAGTACGCCGTGCACGCCTGGATGGCAGATACCGACGAGGATCAGGGTACCGAGCAGGCGCGAGCCGTCCTCCGGGGCCTCATCGGCAGGCTCGGTGACGTCCTGACCGATGGCTTGCGCGACCCTGTCGACAAGCTTCGCCCGGCTGTCGGCCCGCTGATCGAGCTGCGGTCCATGCTCCGGGCGGACGGCCGCTACGCGGAATCAGACTCGATCCGCACCGCGCTCGCCGCCTGCGGCATCCAGATCGGCGACGGCGCCGACGGTACCGAGTGGGTCGTTAACTCCTGATCGCCGCGGCCGCGCTAGCGCTGGGCACCCTCAATCTGGCGGCGGAGCGCGGCGAGGCTGCGGCGCCAGGTCCAGGTGAGTACGGGTCTGGCGGCAGCTGCACCGAGTGGCCCGCCCATCCACCACGGGAACCGCAGATCCTCGGTCCAGCTGAACATGGTCCGGTCCGGGCCTGCCGCGGCGAGGACGAACCTGCCGGTCCCGATCACGGCGCCTTCGTGCCGGATGGCGATCATGCGGCCCTCGTCCCACTCGGTCACGACCAGCCGATCAGTGACCTGCAACGGCCCGATCCTGGTGTCGCAGTCCATGACGACCCCGGCGCCGGTCGTCGCGTCGGAAACGAAGCGGATGGCCACGGCGTCCTGCATCCACTCGGTGTGGCTCGCGAGGTTGCTGACGCTCGCCCAGACCGCTGCGGGCGGCGCGCTGATCATCACGGTCAGGCCGATGCGCGTCACCGGCTAGCTCAGCGCTCCATCAGCCGCGGCGCTGGCATGTGCGGCGCTGGCATGTGCGGCGCATGTGTGCGCAGCTCTCGTGTTCGCGGCTCCTGTGGGCACGCTCGCAACTTGGTACATTCGGCCCTCTTTTCACATATGGGGGCTAGCGTGGCTATCGCTTACCCGGCCGACCCGGGGAGCGGGTGATCGTCCAGGCCGGCTCGACATTCAGGGAGACGCCCGTGCAGGGCGGCTCGATGACCGTGCGGCGCCGCCGGTCAGCGCGACCACTGCCGGGAAGCTGAGGTGTTACGCTGCCCAAGCAAACGCTAGGTTAACGTGCGAGCGAGGTATTCCTCATGGCCATCGAGGCGCACACCAGCGACGGTGTCGCGGAGGTCGTGATCGACTATCCGCCTGTCAATGCCCTGCCAGTCCAGGGCTGGTTCGACCTGGCGGACACGATTTCAGGGGCCGGCAAGGATCCCGGCGTGCGGGCCGTGATCCTCGCCGCCAATGGACGCGGCTTCTGCGCCGGCGTCGACATCAAGGAGATGCAGGCCACCGCCGGCCACGATGCGCTGGTCGGGGCCAACCGTGGGTGCTATGCGGCGTTCGCCGCGGTCTACGAGTGCGCGGTCCCGGTTATCGCCGCGGTGCAGGGCTTCTGCCTCGGCGGTGGCGTCGGCCTGGCCGGCAGCGCGGACATGGTGATCGCCGCCGATGACGCGACGTTCGGGCTGCCCGAGGTGGACCGGGGCGCGCTTGGCGCGGCGACGCATTTGGCTCGCCTGGTGCCGCAGCAGCTGATGCGAGCCATGGTGTACACGTGCGAGCCCGTTCCCGCCCTGGAACTGAAGCAGTACGGCACGGTGCTCGACGTGGTGCCGGCGGCTGAGCTTCGGGCCAGGGCCCGCGGCCTCGCCGCGAAGATAGCCGCCAAGGACGGCGAGATCATCAGGCTGGCCAAGCAGTCGCTGAACGGCATCGAGCCGGTCGACCTGCGCCGCTCCTACCGGTACGAGCAGGGGTTCACGTTCGAGCTGAACCTGACCGGCATCTCCGATCGCGCCCGGCAGTCGTTCGTCGACGGGTCGCGGGGGTGACGACCACCGGCCGTGCAACCGGCACGATCATGACGCCTGCAGACGTCGTCGGTGAGCTGCGGTCCGGGATGACGATCGGGATTGGCGGCTGGGGCTCGCGGCGCAAGCCGATGGCGCTGGTGCGAGCGCTGGCGGCGGCGGACCTCACCGATCTGACGATCGTGAGTTACGGGGGCCCCGATGTCGGGCTGCTTATCGCTGCCGGCAAGGTCCGGCGGGTGATCACCGGCTTCGTGTCGTTGGACTCGATCCCGCTGGAGCCGCATTTTCGCCTGGCCAGGCAGAGCGGCTCGATCGAGCTGACCGAGCTGGACGAGGGCATGCTGCACTGGGGCCTGCTGGCCGCAGCGCACCGGCTGCCGTTCCTGCCGATGCGCGCCGGGCTCGGTTCTGACGTACTGCGCGTCAACGCCGACCTGCGCACTGTCAGGTCGCCGTATGCCGACGGGGAGGAGTTCGTCGCCGTACCCGCCCTCGCGCTGGACGCCGCGCTGATCCACATGAACCGCGCCGACGCTCGCGGCAACGGGCAGTACCTCGGGCCCGATCCGTACTTCGACAACCTGTACTGCCTGGCCGCGACGCATGCCTACATGTCGTGCGAGCGGATCGTGCCGACGGAGGAGCTGCTGGCGGGCGGGCCGCCGCAGAGCCTGCTGATCAACCGGGCGATGGTTGCGGGGGTGGTCGAGACGCCGAACGGCGCGCACTTCACGAGCTGCGTCCCTGACTATGGTCGGGACGAGCCGTTCCAGGCGCTGTATGCGCGGTCCGCGGCGAGCCAGGAAGCGTGGGCGGGGTTCGCGGCCGAGTACCTGTCCGGCGGCGAGGACGACTACCAGGCGGCGGTGGCCAGGTTCGCGGCTGATCAGGCCGGCGCGGGCGCGGTGCGCGCATGACGACCAGCGCGCCGACGCTGGCCGAGGTCTGCGTGGTCGCCTGCGCCGAAGCGTGGCGCGGCGACGGCGCGATCCTCGCTAGCCCGATGGGCATCATCCCGACCCTCGGCGCCCGGCTTGCCCAGCTCACCTTCGAGCCCGACCTGATGCTGACCGACGGCGAGGCGACGCTGCTCGCGCCGGCTGGCGGCGGTGTCGGGTCGGCCGGCAGCGACCGGGCCATCGAGGGCTGGCTGCCGTTCCGCGACGTGTTCACCATGCTGGCGGCCGGCAAGCGGCACGTGATGATGGGCGCAGCGCAGATCGACCAGTTCGGCAATCAGAACATCTCGTGCATAGGGAACTGGGCCCGGCCAAAGGCGCAGCTGCTCGGCGTTCGCGGCGCGCCGGGCAACACGGTCAACCATCCGGTGAGTTACTGGGTCCCGAAGCACTCGCGCCGGGTCTTCGTCGACCGGGTCGACATGGCCAGCGGTGTGGGCTACGACCGGGCCAAGGGGCTCTCCGGGCGGACTGCCGGATTCCACGAGCTGCGCCGCGTGGTGACCAACCTCGCGGTACTGGACTTCGGCGGAACCGACCATTCCATGCGGCTGCGATCGCTGCATCCCGGCGTATCTGTGTCCGACGTGGCCGAGGCGACTGGCTTCCTCCTCGCGGCCCCGTATGAGGTCCCGCAGACTCGGCTGCCGACATCGGCCGAGCTCACCCTGCTGCGCGAGCACCTGGATCCGGACGCGGGCCGCGACCAGGATCTCGCGTGACTGCGCCCCCGTCGCAGCCGTCGTCGCCGTCGCAGCGGCCTCAGCCGTCGTCGTCGCCTCAGCCGCAGTCGCCGGCGCTGGCGATCCGGACCCGGCTGACCGAGCTCACCGGCATCCGCTACCCGATCGTGCAGACCGGGATGGGCTTCGTGGCGGGCGCGCGGCTGGCCGCTGCCACCTCGCGGGCAGGCGGGCTCGGGATCATCGGCTCGGCCACCATGACGCTCGATGCGCTGCGGGCTGCGATCGCCGCGGTCAAGGCGCGCACCGATGCCCCGTTCGGCGTCAACCTGCGGGCCGATGCGCCGGACGCCGCGGAGCGAATCGACCTGATGATTGTCGAGGGCGTCCGGGTGGCCTCGTTCGCGCTCGCGCCGAAACAGGACATGATCAAGCGGCTGAAGGACGCGGGCGCGATCGTCATCCCCTCGGTCGGCGCGCGCCGGCACGCGGAGAAGGTCGCGCAGTGGGGCGCCGACGCCGTCATAGTGCAAGGCGGCGAAGGTGGCGGGCACACTGGCCCGATCCCGACCAGCCTGCTGCTCCCGCAGGTGGTGTCGGCCGTGGACATCCCGGTCGTGGCGGCTGGCGGCTTCTTCGACGGGCGCGGGCTGGTCGCGGCGCTGGCGTACGGGGCCGAGGGCGTCGCGATGGGCACCCGGTTCCTTCTCACGAGCGACAGCCCGGTCGCCGACGCGGTCAAGCAGGTCTACCTCGGCAAGACGCTGACCGACACGGTCGTGACGACGCGGGTCGACGGCGTGCCGCACCGGGTGCTGCGCACGCCGCTGATCGAGGGCCTTGAGCGGGCCGGACGCCTGCCTGGCCTGGTACGGGCCGCGCGGAATGCGGCCGGATTCCGCAAGCTTTCCGGGCTGACCTGGCCGGACCTGATCAGGCAGGGCCAGGCGATGCGGCGGGGCACGGAACTGTCCTGGAGCCAGGTGCTGATGGCGGCGAACACTCCGATGCTGCTGAAGGCCGCCATGGTGGACGGGCGGCCTGACCTCGGCGTGATGGCGGCTGGCCAGGTCGTCGGGCTGATCGACGACCTGCCGTCATGCGCGGAGCTGATCGACCGGATCATGGCCGAGGCCTGTGACTGCCTGGCCCGGCTTGGGGAGCTCGGCCTGTCGTGATGCCGGCGGCAATCGGCGTCAGCAGCTGCGACAGCCAGCTCGCGGCCCTCGGCTAGCCCGCTTCGATCGCGGGGTTGCCGACGAGAACGATCCAGACCTGCCCTGGCGCAAAGGTCATCGGCTGGCCCGACATGGTCGTGTAGGTAGTGCCGCTATTGTCCGTCGGCCTGGACCAGCGGACGTTGTAGGCCTTGCCGCCGCGAAGGACGGTTGCGGTGCCGCGGCCTACGGTCTCGGCATAGGGCGGCGCGTAGCCGTACTCCAGGTATCCGGACTTGCGCACGATCGTGTGCTGGATCACGACCGTGGCGGGCGCGAGCCGGTGGTTGCCAGTGGTCATCGCCGGGGAGCCATCCATCGATACCCGCCAGCTACTGGTGTGTGCCGACCAGGTAAAAGTGAACTTGGCGGCGGGGTAGGAAACCGACTTCGAGCTCGCTGCCTGGCCGCCAGGCGGAGCAGGCCCGAACTTGAACCCGATGCTGTGTGCCTTGCTGGCCCGTTTGGACTCTGCTAGCAGCGTCCGTGTGGTCGCGTAGAGGTTGTACGGCGCCATCCGCGTGTAGTCCCGGTAGTAGCCACCGACTAGGCCGGCGTACAGGTCGACGATGCGGGCGTGCTCCACGACCGGAAGCAGCTGGCCCTGCGCCCCGGAGTAGGCGAACGCCGGCCTGCCGAACTGGCCCAGTAGTTCAAGGTCGTCCTTCCTGGCGCTGCGTACAGGTCCGATGACTGGCGGGAAGTGTGACGAGAAGACCGCCAGGAACCGGGTGAGGCCGCCCTCGACTGGCAGCACGTAGACGATGTCGGCGCGCGTGAGGCCGGTCTGGGGCCGGGCGAAGACGATGTTGTCGATCTTGAGGGCCAGGACGGGGCCAAGCGACCTGATCGGCTCACCCGTGAACGGCGAGACGAGCTGGCTGGCCGCGCTCATACTCGCGCTCGGGCTCGGGGTCGGGCTCGGGCGCGGCGGCAAGAGCTTGGTGCTGCTGCTGGTACAACCGCTAGCGCCCAGGCTGATACCGACGACCGCTGTCAGCGAGGCCGCCACCGCGATTTTCGCGCGAGTCCACATCATGCTGCGGGCTATTGTCCTACGGCGTGCGGCTCGCGTCGATCTGGTCAAGGTCCCCGTAGCCGTTATAGGTGCCGCCGCCGCCCGACCACTGCCACATCAGTGCGTACTTCGAGCTGCTGGTCACCCGGCCGAAGAAGTGCGCGCACGTCGTCGTGGCCGACAGGCACCACCCGGACGGGTGGTGCGCCAGGCTGCTGGTGTCACCGGCGTAGGTCCATTCGTAGGTGTTAGGAATTGCGGCGTCGGTACCGGTGCCGAAGATGGACCGCCACACGCCTGGCGAGGAGTACACGCCCGCCTTGTAGGCGGAGTGGCTCGTAAGGTAAGCCGCGAAGCCGTTGAAGTCAGCGCGGTCGAGTGCGGCTTTGACACCTGCGGACCTGATCTTGCCGCTGCACGGCGAGGTGTAGACGTTGTTCCAGCCGTTGTCGCTCGCGGGGGTGAAGCTAGGCGCGTGGCCGGGAAGCTCGACGTCCATGAACAGCACCGGATACGTGGCCGCGGGCGACTGCTTGCGGACGTCGCTGAGTGCCCGTGCCGCTTGCGCTGCGCCCCACGCGGTCGCTTCCTTCGCGCTGCCGTTGTAGTGCGGGTCCACGCCAGGGCCTGCCATGAACCAGTAGTCGCCGACGCCGATGCCCTCGTGATAGGTGACGAGGTCAGTGTGCGCATCCGCGGCGTCCGTGCCGGACCAGACGACCTTCGTGCCGCAGTGCTGCCAGGCGGACCAGTTGCCCGCCATCCCGATGTAGCCGCCATAGCTACCGCCGATGGCGGGCTCACGGAACGGAGCCGGGCCGGGTATGGCCATATAGGTGCTGTCAGTCCCTGACCAGAATCCCGTCACGGCGGCGTTTTGCGCCGCATCGACGGCCTGCACGGCGTGCGCGCCGCCCCGCGCAGCCGCCCGACCTGCTGCGGCGCGCCCTGCCGCGGCGCGACCTGCTGCGGCCCGCCCCGTCGCGGGGCTGCCCGGCACGGCGGCCAGTACGACCCCGAGGACGGCCGCGATCATCAGCACGGCCCCGAGCGTGCCAAGCGCGGCTCGCCTGGTAAGTCTCGGCCCGGTTCTGCGAGATCCCGCCATGATCGCCACCCTGTCCTCTCGGGCAGGCTGCCCGCCGCGCTGACGAGCCCGCCGGCCGGCACGCCGACGGCTGGCATCTGCCCGTGTCCCAGGCTATGTCTGGCCTTGCCGTGCTCGGCCTACGGCGGAATATATAGTTTTAAGCTGTTTTAGGGCCACGCTTAAATCAGCCGGCTCATGAGCTCCTCGGGGTTGTCGACGGTCATGACGATCCGGTCATAGTTCTGGCCACTGAGTTCGATCACGATCGCCCGTCCGCTGCCGTGACACACGGCAAACGTGTTGCCTTCCCGGCTGATCCAGGTCCCGACCATGATCACGCCTGGTATGCCTGACCCCGGCATCTTGAGGCCGTGGACCTCATTCAGCCCGTCGGTGACCACTTTGACTCCGGTGATCGCGCTCCGCGGCACCGTCAGGTCGCGGTGCAGGGCCTCGGCCTTCTCGGCCAGGGACATCTGAACAGTCACCGTGTCATGGTTGATCACTAGGTTCGCCACATGTGCGATTCTGCCGCGCCGGCCTGCCGCGCAGAAGCTCGGAAAGAAATTGCCGGGCGATGTCGATCCGGCGCCTGCGCGTTCGACGCACGGGTGAACCGACAACCTGAAGGGACAGAGCAGATGAAGTTCTTCGGATACACCCTCGGTGACCCCAACACCCCGTCCGGCCCGCCTGACCCGCAGATGTACGAACGGATGAACGGGTTCGTCGAGGAGGCGACCAAAGCCGGAGTCCTGCTGGCGACCGGCGGTCTGGCGCCACTGAACGAGGCCACCAGGGTGAGCTATACGGATGGCAAGTACACCGTCCTGGACGGCCCGTTCACCGAGGCCAAGGAGCTGGTCGGTGGCTGGGCGCTGATGGAGTGCCGCGACAAGGACGAGGCCGTGGAGTGGACGAAGCGCTTCCTGGGCATCGTCGGATCCGGCGAGACGACCATCCGTGAGGTCTACGGCCCGTGACAGCCGAGACCCCGTGACGGCCGAGATCCCGTGACAGCCGCAACCGGGGACCGGCGGGCAGATCGCTGCCCGGCCGGTCCCCTTCGGTTGCCGACCCTCGTGCCTAGTGGTGTGATCGGGTGTCGTGACGGACGCAAGGACGCGGGCCGCGATCGAGACGGTCATCCGGCTGGAGTCCGCGCGACTCATCGCGGGCATTGCCCGCTACACCGGTGACATCGGCCTTGCCGAGGATCTCGCGCAGGACGCGGTAGTCGCGGCGCTCGAGCAATGGCCGGGCGACGGGGTCCCGCACAACCCAGGCGCGTGGCTGATGACCGTGGCCAAGCGCCGCGCCATCGACTTCTTCCGCCGCAACGCCGACCTCGAGAAGAAGTACGCCCAGATAGGGCGGCTCATGGCGGCCGAGGAGACACCCGACCCCGGCCGGGCGTTGTCCGACGAGATCGACGACGACATGCTGCGGCTGATCTTCACGGCGTGTCATCCGGTGCTGAGCGTGCAAGCGAGGGTCGCCCTGACACTCCGGCTGCTGGGCGGGCTCACGACGGCCGAGATCGCGCGCGCTTACCTCGTATCCGAGCCGACTATCGCCCAGCGCATCGTCCGCGCCAAGAAGACGCTCGCTCAGGCCCACGTGCCGTTCGAGGTACCCGACGCCGCGCAGCGGCCGACCCGGCTCTCCGCGGTGCTCGAGGTGATCTACCTGATCTTCAACGAGGGTTACTCGGCGACCGCCGGCGACGACTGGATGCGCCCGGCGCTCTGCGCCGAAGCGGTCCGCCTCGGCCGGGTGCTGGCTCAGCTGGCTCCCGCGGAGCCGGAGGTTCATGGCCTGGTCGCGCTGCTGGAGATCCAGGCGTCCAGGATCCCGGCACGCACGGACGCCGCGGGCGACCCTGTGCTGCTTCTGGACCAGGACCGGACTCGCTGGGACCGGCTCTTGATCAGCCGTGGGCTGGCGGCCTTGGAAAAGGCAATGGACCAGGGCGGGGAACGGGGTCCGTATGTGCTGCAGGCCGCTATCGCAGCGTGCCACGCTCGCGCGTTCCGGTCGGACGAGACTGACTGGCCGCGCATCGTCGCCCTCTACGGCGTGCTGGCCGAGGTCATGCCGTCGCCCGTGGTCGAGCTCAATCGCGCGGTCGCGGTGTCGATGGCCTACGGCCCGCAGGCGGGGCTTGATCTCGTCGACCAGCTCGTGGCGGAGCCAGCCCTCCAGGGCTATCACCTACTGCCAAGCGTTCGCGGTGATCTGCTGCGCAAGCTTGGCCGGGCTGACGAAGCGAGGGCGGAGTTCGAGCGTGCTGCGGCACTGACCGCGAACGAGCGGGAGCGACAGCTATCCGCCGACCGCGCGCGCGAGGCAGCCGCCGAATCCGACGCCGGATCTCGCGCCGAATGATGGCGCAATAGGCGCGACGCCGGCCTGTCGTTGTCTCAATATGGCCACCGTGCTTGCCGATGTGCCATTATCCATTGGCAAACTAGCCTTTGGCCAGGTCGACAGGGAGGCACATGGCCAGCCAGCAGGCGCCGCCACCGGTGGGTGCGGATGATTCTCGGGTGCGGAATACGCACGGCATTACCAAGAGGAACAACCCCAACGCCAATAGCGTGCAGCGCACGCGCGCATGGACGGGGCTCTGGGTGGTCGTCGGCGGCGATGTCGCTATCGCGGCGGCGGCCATTTTCGCAGTTTTCACCGTCTGGAAGACGGGGCATACAAGCGGCAGTATCACCCCCATTGTCGCCATCCTGACGAGTGCCTTTACCGCTATCAGCACAATGACGACGGCGTATTTCGGCATCAAGACCATGTCGAACACCGCGCAGTCTTTCGCGCCCGCAGTTCACGCCGCCGCAAGTGGCGGGCAGGGTCAGGGAAATCCGCCGCTAGACCCGCAGCGAGGCGGCACGCCTCCGGAGGGTACGGGCGGACAGCCGCCGCCTCCGCCTTATCAGCCGGGCTACGGGCCACCGGGCCAGAGACCGTCGACTCCCACGGGACCGTCGCCCACCAGGCCGTCGCCCCCGACAGGACCGTCGCCGGCCAGCGGGCTCGCGGGTCTTGGACTGGCGCCGCCGGACGCTCCGTCGCCGAGCGGCACGTTCCTGGCCGCGCCGACTATCGCCGATCCCGACCTGCTGACCGAATTCGTCGACGTCGAACTACTTGAGGTCGAGCTCACCGACGTCGAGCTCACTGAGTTCGAACTCGGTGACGTCGAGCTGGATGAAGTCGAGCTCACCGACGTCGAGCTGGATGAAGTCGAGCTCACCGACGTCGAGCTAGGTGATGTCGAGCTCGCTGACGCCGAGCTCACGGACGGGACGGATGAGCCGCAGCCTGAGCCGACCGACGCCGACCGGCCGCTCGCGACCGACGCCGAGAGTGAGGAGTAGCCGCGGCCGGTCCGCATGCGAGGATGGCGCCATGCCGGATTCCTTTGCCCGGCGGTTTGCGGCCGCCCGATCGGCCCAGGGACCGCTGGTCTTCGGCCTCGACCCGTCCGCGGATCTGCTGGCGGCGTGGGGCCTCGGCGACTCCGCCGACGGCCTCGACCGGTTCGCCGACATCGTGCTCGAGGCCGCGGTCGGCCCGGTCGGACTCGTCAAGCCGCAGTCCGCGTTCTACGAGCGGCATGGCTGGCGCGGGGTGCGCACGCTCGACCGGCTGATCGCGGGTGCCCGTGGTGCCGGGGTCCTCGTCATCCTGGACATCAAGCGCGGCGACGTGGGCTCGACGAACGACGCGTACGCAGAGGCCTACCTCGGGAAGGGCGCGCCACTGGCGGCCGACGCGATCACCGTTCATCCGTACCTGGGCCTTGGGGCGATGGGGACGTTCGTGTCGCGGGCAGCGGAGTCGGGCAGCTGCCTGCTCGTCGTGACGCGCTCGTCGAATCCCGAAGGCCGCGCCGTGCAGGCCGCCCTGGCGAGACGCGCGAGCGCAGTGTCGACGGTGAGCGCAGTGCCGACGGTGAACGCAGTGCCGATCGCGCCCGCAGTGTCGAGGAAGATCTCCTACTCGAGATCGGCGCGTTGAATGCACGGCTGGCGCCGGGCGAGCTCGGCCCGGTCGGCGCCGTGATCGGTCCGACGCTCATGCAGCCCGAGCTTGACCTGGCCGCGATGCAGGGCTTGTTCCTAGCACCGGGCGTCGGCGCGCAAGGGGCGACTCCGGCAGACGTGGCCACCGTGTTCGCCGCGTGCCCTGACCGGGTGATGCCGAGCGCTTCCCGGTCGCTGCTGGCAGCTGGCCCGGACGTCGAGCCGGCTGCGAGACGCCATCGCGGCGCTCGCAGCCGACTTCCGCGCCGTGCTCGGCGCCTGACTCAGTTCAGTTGGTGTAGCCGGGAATGCCGGCGCCGGCAGATATGGCGGTCACGTGCAGGTACACCGGCCCGCTGCGGCTGCACGCCCGGAACGAGCCCTGGAACGGCATGCTGTGCGAGCTGTACGCACCCGGCGCGTACACGCGGAGGGAGTCGGCCGTGACCGGCTTGCAGGCCCCAGGCGAGTAGACGCCGACGTCGGTGATCTGCAGGATCACGTTGCCAGTACCGCCTGGCGGCAGCGTTACCAGTTTCGACGGCCGCGAGTGGTCGCGGTTTGCCGCGTTGCCCTGCTGCGTGCCGCCCTTGGTTGCCGAGACGCCCGGGTAGCCGTACAGCGTGCAAGTGGCGCCGGAGGTGTTAGAGAACTCCAAGTCGTAGTACGTGCTGCCGGCCGCACCGTTGCCGGGAGTCCCGAGCCAGACGGCGAGGTCGCCTGCGGAGCAGCGGTGGCTAGCCGCGGCTCCTGCCGCAGCGCTACTGCCCGAGGACGCGAGCGCAACGGCTGGGAGCAAGACGGCAGCGCTGGCGACAGCAATGGCGGCGATGCCGCGCCGCATGCGGTGAGGTGTGAGGTGCATGGAAACACTCCTTTTCGTTAGTACCGACACCGCTATGACGGCCGAGCACGGCGATGCGTTGTATTTCGAAACGGCAGGCCGGCTGGTCCGCGTGGCAGCCTGGCTGGATCATGGTGTGGGAGCCGCGTCGACGGGAGCTTTCATGATCTTCATTACCGCCAAGTTCCGAGTGCTGCCCGAGTACGCCGACGACTGGGGGGCAATTTCCGGTCCGTTCACCCGCGCGTGCCGCAGCGAGCCTGGCTGCCTGTGGTTCGACTGGTCCCGGAGCCTGGATGACCCGACCGAGTACGTCCTTGTCGAGGCGTTTCGCGACGGTGAGGCGGGGGCAGCGCACGTGCAGTCGGCGCACTTCAGAGAGGCGCAGCAGACGCTGCCGGCGCACCTGGCCGAGACACCCAGGATCGTGAACTTCGAGATCCCGCAGGACGACTGGTCTGAGCTGGGCGAGATGGCGGTCCCCGGCCGCGGCTAAGTCGGCGGCATCGGCCGGAATGTGAAGAGGCGGCCTGCTGGCAGCGGTCCAGATACTGCGCCCGGCAGCCGGTGCACGCCGACTCCGGTCAGCGAGGCCGTCGGCGGCGTGTCGAACGCGACCTCATCGAATCCAGCGGCCGCAAACCAGGATCGTATGTCGCCAGTCAGATCCGGCGCCCTCCGGTGCCGTGTCCAGATGACCGTGCCGCCAGCAGCGCACATGATGGCGGCTGCGCCCGCGGTACGCCGGATGTCCTGGTCGCTCACATTGCCGAAGATTCCGCAGAGCAGCAGCACGTCGGCCGGCAGCGCATCGGCGTAGGCGGCAGCCATCCCGGCGTCTGCCTCCCGCACCGTCACGCCGGCCAGGCCATACGCGCGGTCTCTGGCGAGACCGGCATTGCGCGGATCACTCTCGACGAGCAACGCGGTTACATCGTCCCGGCGTGGATGACCAGGCAGCACGCCGATCACGTCATGACCCTGGCCAGCGCACAGGCTTAGCACGCGGATCGGTCCTGCCGGTGCCGTCGCGAGCGCGATGGACAGGTGTGCCTGGACGAGCGCCAGCCGCGTGCTCAGCGCGGACGCCGGGTCGTCGTAACCCTCGTGCCAGCGGGTCCAGTCGCGCATGATGCGGCGTGCCCTCAGCTGGATAGCGCCAGCCCGCGGGCCAGCTCGGTATAGCCCGCCAGCACGTCGCCGCTGCTCTCGGTCAGCAGCTGAATGCACACGTGGTCGGCGCCCGCATCCAGGTGCGCCGCGAGTTGCGCAGCGACCTGCTCGCCGGTGCCGTGGGCGACGAGCGCATCGATCAGCCGGTCGCTGCCGCCGTCTGCCAGGTCATCGTCGGTGAAGCCGAGGCGCCGCAGGTTCGAGGTGTAGTTGATCAGGCCGAGGTACGGGTTGCTAACCCGCTTGCGGCCGAGCGCACGCGCACGCGCCTCGTCAGTGTCGAGCACGACCTTGTGCTCAGGCGCGAGTAGCCGGTCAGGCCCGAGGATCTCGCGCGCTAGCCTTGTGTGCTCGGGCGGCACCAGGTACGGGATCGCGCCGGCGGTGCGCTCGCCCGCCAGCCGCAGCACCTTAGGGCCGAGCGCGGCAAGGACGAGGCCTTCGGCGGGGACGTCGTGCTGGCGCAGCTGATCGACATAGCTCGCGAGCGTGTCGTACGGACTGGCATAGTGGGCCGTCGCCTCGCGGTGGCCAGCACCGACGCCGAGCACGAAGCGATCAGGGTGACTGGCCTGTATCCGGGCGTAGGAGGCCGCGACGGTGGCAGCGTCGTCCTTCCAGATGTTCACGATGCTCGTGCCCACGACGAGCGAACTGGTCGCGTCCAGCAGCTGGTCGACGATCGCAAGCTCGCCATCCGGGGAGCCGCCGAGCCAGATCGCGCCGAAGCCGAGCTGCTCGAGGCTCGCCGCGAGGTCGGGCGTGGTCTGGACGGCAGCACGCCAGACTCCGAAGCGCCCCAGCCGGTCCTGCAACTGCGATGTCATGCGTTGCCCTCGTCTCGCTCTCGTGAGAAGCCGATCAGGTCGGCCATCCGCTCCATCTGCTGCTCGAAGAACTCCGCGCGCGCGTCGATCACATTATTGAACTGGCCGAAGAGCTCGAAGCTGACGACACCGAACAAGTGCACCCACGCCGTGATCCCGGCGAGCATAAGGCTGTCGGGCAGTCCGGGCGAGACGCCGGCGCTGGCCCTGGCTAGATCCGCCCGGACAGCGTCGCTGACCGAGTCGATCATGGCGGCCGGGCTGGCGGCGAGGCTGCCCGATGCGAAGCCGTCGGTCAGGACGCGGCCAAGGACGGCATAGGCGCGCGCGGCCGGGGCAATGGTGTCCTGTGGCGCCGCGTAGCCGGGCACCGGGCTGCCGTAAAGCAGCGCGTACTCGGCGGGATTGGCCAGCGCCCAGGCCCGGATCGTCCGCGACGCGGCCAGCCAGCGCTCGCGAACCTGTGCACGGTCGGCGATGGCCGCGTCGGCTGCCTCCACTGCCCGGCCTAGTGAGTTGTAGCCATCGAGGATGAGCGCCGTCAGGAGCTCGTCCCGGCTGGGGTAGTACCGGTAGAGAGCCGAGGACACCATGCCCATGTCGCGGGCGACGGCACGGAGCGAGAGGTTCGCGCCGTCGGTTTCGAGGTGGCGGCGCGCGACCATCTTGATCTCGTCCATCATCTCGGCCCGCACGCGGGCCCGGATTGACGCTGCTGGCATGACCAAGATTATTGCACACAAACGAGAGCACTGCTCTTGCATCTAGGTCTAACGCGTGCGAGACTGATGATTACAAGAGAGAGCAGTGATCTCGCTTTGGAGAGCCGGACACACTGCCGTTACCAGGGATAAGAGGAGACAGACATGTCCGAGCACGTCATCGTCGGCGCCGGTGCAGTCGGATCCGCCACCGCTCTGCTGCTGGCCGAGCGCGGCGAGCACGTCCGCGTCATCAGCCGGCGCGGCACGGGACCGGAGCATCCCGCGATCGAGCGCGTGGCGGCGGATGCGACCGACGCGGAGCGGCTGACCGACCTGGCGCGTGGTGCGGCCGCGCTGTACAACTGCGCGAGCCCCCAGTACCACCAGTGGTTCACGGACTGGCCGCCGCTGGCCGCGGCGCTGCTGACGGCCGCCGAGCGCAGCGGCGCGGTCCTGGCGTCGATGAGCAACCTCTACAGCTACGGACAGGTCGATGGGCCGATCACGCAGAAGACGCCCATGGCAGCCACTCATCCCAAGCTCCGCCTCCGCGGCGAGATGTGGCAGGACGCGCTCGCCGCTCATGAGGCCGGCCGGATCCGGGCGGCAGAGGTGCGCGCCAGCGACTACATCGAGCAGAACTCCCTGCTATCGACCGCGATCGGCAAGCCGCTACTGAAGGGCTCGCGCGCATACTCGCCGTGGCCGCTGGACGTGCCGCATAGCTGGACGGCGATCGCCGACTGCGCCAGGACGCTCGCGGCCGTGGCGACGGACGAGCGGGCGCTCGGGCAGGTGTGGCTAGTCCCCACCAACCCGGCGCTCACCGTTCGCCAGCTGGCGACCCGCTTTACCGAGGTCAACGGCGCGCCGAAGGCCAAGCTGGCCGCTATCCCGTACGCCGTGCTGTGGACGACTGGCGTGTTCTCGCCGCTGCTCAAGGAGCTGCGGACCACGAGGTACCAGTTCACCAGCCCGTTCGTGATCGACTCCAGCGCGACGACGGAGACCTTCGGTCTAGAGCCCACCCCCATGGATAAAGCGCTGCGTGACGCCGCGGCTCGGCTTCGCAGCTAAGGCCCGGCGGCGCAGCTAGCCCGCGAATTGCCTTCGGCGCAATAGCCCCTGGCCGGATCGGTCAGGGGCTGCGGCCTGCGCCGAGCCAGGTGCTAAGCGCGCCATCGCCCGGAACGATCACAGTGTGGTAAATCCTGGCCGACGCCACTCATAAATCCGCCTGAATGTCCGTATAATGTCTACCAATATAGTAGGAAGTCGACAGATTTTCCTGCCCGAGGTAGCTCGGACCGAAGGAGTTGTCGCGTGCTTAGGACCCATCGACTCGTTGGCGCGGTTGTCGCCGCAGTGGCACTTTCAACCTTGGCGGCTTGCTCGGCGGGTAACGTCGGGAAGATCGGGTCCGGCGGATCGGCCCCCACCGGGAAGAAGATACTCGGCGGCACCGCCACCATCGCCGAGGTTGGCGCTTCGCCGAACAACATCTTCCCGCTCCAGATCGCGACGAACCAGAACGGCTACAACACCGACCTCACCGAGGGCCTCTGGCCGTGGCTGGTGTACTCGGGCGACGGCGCGAAGTCGATCGTGAACCCGCAGGAGAGCCTGTTCAGCTCCCTGACCTATTCCGGCGGCGGCAAAGTCATCACGATCGTGCTCAAGCCGTGGAAGTGGTCTGACGGCACGCCGATCACCGCGCGCGACTTCACGTTCGTATACAACCTACTCAAGTCGAACTACAACGACTGGCTCCAGTACGTGCCGGGCCTGTTCCCTGCCGACGTGACGAAGGTGCTGACGCCGGACGCGCACACGGTGGTGATAGACCTCTCCCGGTCCTACAACTCGGATTTCTACACCGACGATGTGCTCTCCACGATCCCGGTGCTGCCGCAGCACGCCTGGGACAAGACCTCGATGACCGGCAAGGTCGGCAACTACGACGAGACTAAGGCCGGCGCTAAGGCCGTGTGGAACTTCCTGCAGAAGGAAGGCGCACAGGAGGCAACCTTCGACACCAACCCGCTCTGGCAGGTCGTCGACGGGCCGTGGAAGCTGTCGCAGTTCCAGAGCGACGGCTATTACAGCTATGTGCCGAACAAGAGCTACTCCGGTCCGGACAAGCCGGTCCTGTCCAAGGTCATCTGGACGCCGTTCACGACCGACACGGCGGAGATGGACACCCTGCGCTCCGGCACGACCCTGGACCTGGCCGGCGTCCCGCTGAACGACGTGCGGCAGATCCCCGCGCTCAAGGCCGAGGGCTATTCGGTGGCACAGGTGCCGACGGCTGGCGTGGCCGAGATCCTGCCGAATTTCTACAATCCCACCGTGGGGCCCATGCTGCGCCAGCTCTACATCCGGGAGGTGCTGGAGTACCTCATCAACAGGAAGCAGATCGTCGCGAAGGCGTTCGCGGGCTTTGCGGACCCTGGCAATGGTCCGGTGCCGGTGATTTACGGCCAGCAGTGGGACTCGCCGCTGGAGAAGGCGGGCGGCCCGTACCCGTTCTCGCCGTCGGCCGCCATCGCCTTGCTGAAGACGCATGGCTGGAAGGTAGTGCCGAGCGGCGTCGACACCTGCGTGAGCCCGGGCACCGGCCCGGCCAACTGCGGCGCCGGCATCACAGCGGGCGAGCCGCTCCAGTTCCAGCTCCTGTATGCCTCGGGCACCGCGGCGTTCGACCAGCAGAATGCAGCTATCCAGTCCTCCGAGGCGCTCGGCGGTGTCAAGATCACCCTCAAGTCCGAGCCATTCAACACTCTGGTCGCGACAACCGGTACCTGTAATGCCCAGTCCCATCCGGCGTCGATCTGCAACGACTGGCAGCTACAGCAGTACGGCTACAACACCTACGGACTGGATCCGAGTGGCGCCGGCTACTACAACACCGACGCCATCAACAACTACGGCGGCTACTCCAGCCCGCAGATGGACGCGCTCATCAACGCCACCGAGTTCGGCGCGAGTTCGTCAGCGTTCTATGCCTACGAGGACTTCGCGGCCCGTCAGCTGCCGCTGCTCTGGCTGCCCAACGAGTCGTACGTCTTTGTGTACAAGAGCAACCTGGCGGGCGTCACGCCGCTGAATCCGTTCTCCGGCACGATTAACCCCGAGGTCTGGTACTACACCAGGCCCGCCTCATGACTTGGTACCTCGTCCGGCGCATCGGCCAGTCGTTCGCCGTGGTGATCGGCGTCATGATCCTGACGTTCATCCTGGTCCACCTGGAGCCCGGTAGCACGGCCAGGGCCGTGCTCGGGCACCAGGCCACCCCGGCCCGGGTGGCGCTGTTCAACAACACCTACGGGCTCAACAGGCCGCTCCCCGTGCAGTTCCTGCTCTACTGCAACAACGTCCTGCACGGCAACTTCGGCATCTCCTACACGTCGGGACAGCCGGTGTCCACGCTGATAGCCCAGCGGCTACCGCGAGATGTCGTACTGCTCGGCATCTCCACCGTGCTGGCACTGATCATCGGCGTGCCGATGGGCCTCTATCAGGCCGTCCACCATGGCACACTGCGGGATGACGCGGTCGCCGGCACGTGGTTCACCCTGTACTCGGCGCCAGATTTCATGGAAGCACTGCTGCTCATCGCGATCTTCAGCGTGCACTTCCACTTCCTCCAGCCCAACTTCCCTGGCGGGATTTCGACAGTGGGCGGCGTCTTTTCTGACCTGAATGCGCTGGTCCTGCCCGTGGTCGTGCTCGCGATCAACAGCGTCGCTGGCTTCAGTCAGTACATGCGCTCGTCGGCAATCGAGGAGCTGGCGCAGGATTACATCCGGACGGCACGCGCCAAAGGACTGAAGCAGCGGCTCGTCCTGACACGGCACCTCCTGCGCAACGCGCTGCTGCCGATCGTCACGATCCTCGGCCTGTCACTGCCCGACATCGTCGCCGGAGCCGTGATCGCTGAGGCAATCTTCAACTTCCCCGGTATGGGGTTGCTGTTCTGGCAGTCGGCCTTGAGCCACGACTTCCCGGTGCTGCTCGGCGCGACGCTCATTATCGGTGTCGCGACCGTGGTCGGCAACCTGGCCGCGGACGTCGCCTACGGCATCCTTGACCCGAGGATCCGCCATGCAGTCGCCTGACGGCGCGGCCATCGCCGGGCCGGTCGGCACGGTGCCGGCCGGCGGGGACATGACCTCAGGTGGTGGCCGTCGGAGTCTGTTCCTCGACGAAGTCCTCCGCAACAAGCGCGCCATGGGCGGCTGCGCCGTCGTGCTGCTGCTGATCCTGTTCTGCTTCGTCGGGCCGCTGATCTACCGGACGAACCAGACCACGGTCAACCTGGGAATCTCTAATCTGCCGCCAGGACCCGGCCACCCGCTCGGCACCGACGAGTACGGGATCGACATTCTCGGGAGGCTGATGGTAGGCGGTCAGTCCTCCCTGGTGCTCGGCTTCTCTGTCGCCATCGCCAGCACGGTGATCGGCGCGCTCTATGGCGCCATCTCCGGCATGATCGGCGGCGTTGCCGATGCCTTCTTGATGCGCATCGTCGACACCTTGCTCGCCGTGCCCACCTTCATCCTGCTGCTGATCATGGCCAGCATGTTCACCCTGAACCTGACGGCGATCATCCTTCTGCTGACCGTGCTCTCCTGGCCCTACGTCTGCCGGCTGGTCCGGGCCGAGGTGCTGTCGCTGCGGACACGAGAATTCGTGCAGGCGTCGACGGCGATGGGGTCGACGCGTACCCGTATCCTCATCCGCCACATGCTGCCGAACACCTTCAACATCTTCATCGTCACCACCACCTTCGCGGTCGCCGACTCGATTTACGCCTTGTCCGCGCTGAGCTTCCTCGGCCTCGGTCCGCCGCCGCCGTTCGCGGACTGGGGCACCATGCTGACTACCGGGGTGAACGACCTGTTCGACAGCTACCCGTGGGAGGTCTACCCGGCGCTTATCGTGCTGGTAGTCACAATCCTGGCGTTCCGGTACATCGGTGATGCGCTCAATGACATCGGCTCCGCGCGCTCGTCGATCAGGTAGGCAGGTCCGGCCCCACGCCGGCTCCTCGGCAGGTTTTGTCGGCGGCGCGGTCTAGCCTGATCATCGTGGCACAGGACCCGGAGGCCATCCGCTCGCGTTACCTCGACCTGGTCGACGAGCTGATGGGCATCGACGGCGTGACGCCGCCGCCCGGCGGGAGCGGCTTCGGCCGCGGTTCGCTGAAGTATCGCGGCAAGATCTTCGCGATGCTCGTGCGCGGCAGCCTCGTGGTAAAGCTCCCGGCAGAGCGCGTCACGGCGCTGATCGACGGTGGCGATGGCGTGGCCTTCGACGCCAACAAGACCACCCCGATGCGGGAGTGGTTCAGCCTGGCACCCGAGTCCGGGCTGGACTGGCTGTCGCTCGCGACCGAGGCGCTGGAGTTCGCCCGCTCAGCGCGAGTGCCGCACCGGCGCTGACGGCCCCGTTCCCTCAGAGCCGCTCGATGATGGTCACGTTCGCCTGACCCCCGCCCTCGCACATGGTCAGCAGCCCGTACCGGCCGCCGGTCCGCTCGAGCGAGGTGAGCAGCGTGGTCAGCAGCCGCGCGCCGGTCGCGCCGAGGGGGTGGCCGAGCGCGATCGCGCCGCCGCAGACGTTGACGCGGTCCAGGTCGGCGCCGGTCTCGCGCTGCCAGGCCAGGACCACGCTGGCGAACGCCTCGTTGATCTCCACCTGGTCTATCTGGTCGATGCTGAGCCCGGTCAGCTTGAGCGCGTGCGCAGTCGCGGGGATAGGCGCCGTGAGCATCAGGACGGGGTCGGCGCCACGGGCGCTGAGGTGGTGGATCCGGGCCCGCGGCGTTAGGCCGTGTTCGGTCAGCGCCTGCGCCGAGACAACCAGCACGGCCGCCGCCGCGTCCGCGATCTGGCTGGACAGCGCTGCGGTGATCAGGCCATCCTGGCGCAGCGGCTTAAGCCCGGCCATCTTGGCCAGCGACGTGTCACGGCGCGGGCACTCGTCGACGGCGGCTGGGCCGTAGGGCGCGATCTCCCCGGCGAAGAAGTCAGCGTCGATGGCATTCGCCGCGCGCTGGTGGCTGGCTAGCGCGTACCCTTCCATCTCCGCGCGACTGATGCCCCACTTCTGGGCGATCATGTCCGCACCGCGGAACTGCGAGATCTCCTGCTCCCCGTACCTGGCGAGCCAGCCAGACGAGCCGCCGAACGGATCGGTGAACCCGTACTGCTGGCCCGCGAGCATCGCCGCCGCGATGGGGATCTGGCTCATGTTCTGGACGCCGCCGGCGACGACAGCATGGGCAGTCCCGCTGAGGACGGCCTGGGCGGCGAAGTGGACCGCCTGCTGGGATGAGCCGCACTGGCGGTCGACGGTGACGCCGGGGACCTCCTCGGGCAGCCCGGCCGCCAGCCACGCGGTCCGTGCGATGTCGCCGGCCTGCGGGCCGATCGTGTCGACGCAGCCAAAGACAACGTCGTCGACGGCCAGCGGATCCAGGCCCGTGCGTGCCAGTAGGGCATTGATCACGTGCGCGCCCAGGTCGGCGGGATGCGCCCCGGCGAGGCCGCCGCCGCGCCTGCCGACCGGCGTCCGCACCGCGTCGACGATGTAAGCCTCGGCCACCCTGCCACCCTCCCGAGCTCCCGCTAGAACACGTTCCATTTAAGCCGGCCCGCCGTACGGCCGCAGCAGGCAGTGTCCGCCGCCTTGCCCGAGTGAATGACGTAATGCCGGGTAGTTCGCGCTTCCACCGAACCCTGGAGCCCTCATGCTCGCGCTGATCGCAGCAGTCCTGTTCGCTATCGCCTTCATCATCAACGCGGCCGGCATCTCGACCGACGCGGTCTTCTCGCCGCTGAGTCTGACGTTCGCTGGTCTTGCCCTGCTCGCGTTCCACCTCACTGGCAACGGGCCAGGGTGGAAGGGCTGGCGCCGGTAACCGGCGAAGATCAAGTTCGCGGCCATAGGGCGTGAGGTTGCAAGTGCAGCCACAAGAAGGGCGCCACTTGCAACCTCACGCCCAAAGCCGCCCCACGGATCCGCACGCACAGCCTGGGCCGGCCGTCCCGGCTCCGCTACCATGGCTAGAACACGTTCTAGTTGAGCAGCAGGGGCCCGGATGCACATCAGCTTCACGCCTGATCAGGAGCAACTGCGCCAGGAGCTGCGCGAGTACTTCGCCGCGCTGATGACACCGGAGCGACGTGCCGGGCTGGCCCACGCCGACGGCGAATACGGTGACGGCGGCACGTATAAGGAAGTCGTGCGCCAGCTTGGCAGCGACGGCTGGCTGGCGATCGGCTGGCCGGCCGAGTACGGCGGCCAGGACCGCTCCGTGCTCGATCAGCTGATCTTCACCGACGAGGCCGCCATCGCCGGGGTGCCGGTGCCCTTCCTCACCATCAATACGGTCGGCCCGACGATCATGCGCTTTGGCACGCCTGAGCAGAAGGCGCGGTACCTGCCCCGGATTGCCGCCGGTGAGCTGCACTTCTCCATCGGCTACTCGGAACCGGGCGCGGGCACGGACCTGGCCTCGCTGCGGACCAGGGCCGTGCGCGACGGCGACAGCTACGTGATCAATGGCCAGAAGATGTGGACCAGCCTGATCCAGTACGCCGACTACGTCTGGCTCGCCTGCCGGACCGATCCCGAGGCGCCCCGCCACAAGGGACTGTCGATCATCATCGTCCCGACCGACGCGGCCGGCTTTTCCTGGACGCCCGTCCGGACGCTCGCAGGCGTGACCACGAGCGCCACCTACTACGCCGACGTCCGGGTCCCGGTCACCAACGTGGTCGGCGAAGAGCACAAGGGCTGGCCCCTGATCACCAACCAGCTCAATCACGAGCGCGTCGCGCTGACCTCGGCGGCACCGCTGACGTCCGCGCTGGCTGACGTCACCGACTGGGCCAGGTCGACCAAGATCGGCGACGGACGCCGCGTCATCGACCAGGAATGGGTCCAGCTCAACCTCGCCCGCGTCCATGCCAAGGTCGAGTTCCTCAAGCTCGTCAACTGGCGCATCGCGTCGACAGCAGGGTCGCCAGGGCCCGCTGTCGCGTCCGCGACGAAGGTCTACGGCACCGAGCTCACCATCGAGGCGTGCCGTCTGATGCTGGAGGTACTCGGCGCGAACGCCGAGGTGCGGACCGGCTCGGCCGGCGCGCTCCTGGCCGGCCGGATCGAGCGCATGCAGCGGTCGGCCCTGATCCTGACCTTCGGCGGCGGCACGAACGAGGTGCAGCGCGACATCATTAGTGCCGCGGCGCTGGGCCTGCCGCTGAACCGCAGATAAGAGCGGTAAGAAAGGGAACGATGGACTTCACGCTGACCCCGGTCCAGGACGACCTCGGTGCCCTGAGCCGCCAGATCCTGACTGACCGGGTCACCCAGGAGCGGCTGCGGGAGGTCGAGTCTGGCGAGACCAGGTTCGATGCCTCGCTCTGGGCTGAGCTGGCCAAGGCTGGCGTGCTGTCCGCGGCCCTGCCCGAGGCCGTGGGTGGAGCGGGCCTCGGCCTGCTCGAGCAGTGCAGCGTGCTGATCGAGATGGGCCGCGCGGTCGCGCCGGTGCCGTACCTGGCCTCGATCGTGCTCGGGGCATCGGCGCTGGCCGAGTTCGGGTCGCCTGATCAGCGGGAGCGCTGGGCCGCACCCGCGGCGAGCGGTCAGGTGATCATCGCCGCCGCCCTGGCCGACGAGGACAGTGACGACCCCCGTGTCCCCTCGACGTCGGCCCACCAGTCCGACGGTGGCTGGCAGCTCACCGGATCCAAGACGACGGTGCTCGCTGGCGTGATCGCTGACCTGCTGCTGGTGCCCGCCAGCACGCCGTCCGGTGTAGCCGTGTTCCTGGTGGCGCCGGGCGATCCGGGTGTGACGGTCCGGCCGCAGGAGGTAACCGGCGGCGACGGCACCGCGCTGATAGAGCTGACGGGGGCGCTGGTGCCGGACGACCGCGTGCTTGGCGGCATCGCCGCCGGGCGCGAGATCATCGACTGGCTGGTAGCGCGCGCGACGGTCGGGTTGTGCGCGCTCCAGCTAGGCGTGTCCGAGCGGGCGCTTGAGCTGACCGCGGCCTATGCCCGTAGCCGCGAGCAGTTCGGCAAGCCGATCGGCAGCTTCCAGGCCGTCTCGCAGCGCCTTGCGGACGGCTATATCGACGTCGAGGGCATCCGCCTGACCTTGTGGCAGGCCGCGTGGCGCCTTGCCGAGGGGCTGGCGTGTGAGACCGAGGTCGCGACGGCCAAGTTCTGGGCGGCCGAGGCCGGTCACCGCGTGGCGCATACCGCGGTCCACGTGCACGGCGGCGTCGGCATCGACACGGACGGCGACGTGCACCGGTACTTCGTCGCAGCCAAGCACAACGAGTTCGCGCTCGGGGGGGCGACCGCGCAGCTTCGGCGCATCGGCGCCGCTCTGGCGTCGGCTTGAGACGACGGTGAACGCTGACGAGATACGCGGGATTGAGCGGTCGCGGCTGGTGTCTCTTGCTAAGCCCGACCTTGAGCTAGCCCGGCTCCTGCATGCCGTCGACTACCACCTGATCACACCGACCGGGACTCCGCTCTCAAAGGATCAGTATCTCGGCCTCATCTCCTCGGGAGCGCTTTGTTACCGGGTATTCGAGCCGGTCTCCGAGATCGCTGTCCGGCTTGGTGCGGACTACGCACTGCTTCGGTATCAGGCCCATATACGCATCGAGGAAGGCGACCACACTGCGGACTTCGTCTGCTGGCACATCGACAGCTACGAAATGCGCGACGGTCACTGGCAGGCCGTTTGGTCACAGGCTACGAAGGTCGGCGCATAGAAACTACAGGAGCAGGTCCTGCCGGCCGGTGACCTAACGGACGTCCAGGTCCTTGACCTGCATGATGGAGGTCGCTCTGATGGCGAAGCCGGCCCGCTCGAAGAGGCCGAAGCCAGCAGTAGGCGTGTCGGCGTTGACGGTGAGCGACGCGGCGGTGAAGCCCGCGGAGCGGGGCATCGGCGAGGGCACGTGAGAGCAGGGCCGAGGCGATGCCGCGGTTGCGGGCCGACCTGCGAGTTGCGACCTCGGCGATGTACAGATCGAGGATGCCGGTCAATTCGGTGTAGGCGTCATACTCACGGCCGATGAGGACGCCGATGGGCTCGGTGCCGTCGTAGGCAAGGTAGCTGAAGGCTGAGCGAAAGGCGTTGTAGCTGAGGAAGTAAGCCCATTCGCCGGGCGTCACCTGGTCCGTTGGGCCGTGATCGCTGAACGCCTCATTACGAACTAGGCGTGCCTCCTCAGCCAGCTCTCCCGTGAATCTCAGGACCTGCACCCCGGCGGGAACCGGCGCGCCCGGCCCGGCCGCGGTCAGGTCGGCGGCCATGACGTGGAACCAGCGCGCAGTCCGGTAACCACGCGATGTGTACAGGGAGCTCGCCCCGGAGTCGCCGGCCGGGCACCAACCTGATAGCGACAGTGGCAGACCGGGATAGCGCTCCACGTGCAGCGGTACGGCGGCAATCTCGGCCCAGTCGAGCAGCTTGCCGCCGATGCCCTGCCCGCGGTAAGCCGGGTGAACCCCGCCAAACTGGCTCATCTGATGGACCTGATCGGCGGAGCCGCTGGAGGAAAGGCAGCAGTAGCCAACCAGGACATCCCATCACGCACCGCGATAGAGCCGCGCGGATAGTCGCGGCCGGGGTCACGGAAGGTCTCCAGGAGATCTTCCTCCCCGAAGACGTCCCCCGTCTGGTCCGTTTCCTCGATCGCCGCCAGCAGCACCGCGCAGGCCGAAACGTCCTTCACTTCGATCGGCCGCCAGCTCATGGCCCCGGTGCTCCTCATGGCGCGAAACATAGCGAACAGGAGCAAGATGACGCGAACGTTGGCCGCTGATGCGTCACCGGTGCTGCGTTACCGGCGGATTGTCGACAGTCCACCGTCGACAGGGATCACCGCGCCGGTCAGGTAACGCCCGGCGCGCGACGCCAGGAAGATGGCCGCGCCCGCCATGTCATCGGGCTCCCCGACCCGGCCGAGCGGGACGCTCGCGGCGACAGCGGCCCGGCTCTGCGGGTCGTCCAACATGAACGCCATCATCTTGCTGTCGAACGGGCCAGGCGCGATCGCGTTGACCGTGATCGACTCGGCCGCCAGCTTGCTGGCCAGGTGCCGGGTCAGCATGTGCACGCCCGCCTTGGTCGTGCTGTAGGCATAGCTCTCCATCGCCGGGACGCCGAGACCGTCGATCGAGCCGATGTTGATGACACGAGCCGGGTCCTCGGCGCTCGCTGCGGCGCGTAGCAGCGGCAGGCTCTGCACCGTCAGGGCGAACAGGGCCTTGATGTTGACGTTCCACAGCTTGTCGAACGCGTCGAGCGGGTACTCCTCGAGTGGTGCGCCCCACGAGGCCCCGGCGTTGTTGACGAGGATGTGCAGCCGGTCCTCGCGCTCGCTGATGGCCGTCACGAACGCTTCGACACCTCCCGCCGCGGCCAGGTCCAGCGGCACAGAGGTGCACTCGCCAAACGCCGACAGCTCGGCGGCCATGGCATCGCAGGCCGCGGCCTTGCGCGCGGTGATGTACACGCGGCAGCCCGCGCGGACGAGCCCGCCCGCGATCATCGCGCCGATGCCGCGCGACCCGCCGGTCACCACGGCGACCTTGCCGGCGAGGGAGAACAGGTCGCTCGACGACTGCGGACTTGCGTCGCTACTGCTGCTGGACACGGCCACGTTCCCCTCACAAGGTTCTGACTGAACCGCATCATGCCAGTAGGCGCACGCGGAACTCTAGCCGCCTCCCTTATGCCGCTTTACCATCATTCACATGCGACTACGGGCAATTGGCTAGGCGGGCGCGAGCCTTCCTGACGCCGCGGCCACCGCGCTTCGCGCCTCCCCGGCGAGTACGGCAACAAGCTCCGCGGCCGGCAGTTCGCGGCTGAGCTGGTGCGTCTGGCCCGCCCACAGATTGACCAGATCCGGGTTGCCCGCGGCGCGTCCAGCCGCGCGCAGCGGACTTGTCAGGTAGTGCACCTCCGGATAGGCGGCCGGCGCGTCGCGCTCGTGCTCGGCCATGAACCGGTTGCGGATGCCGCGGGCGAGCCGGCCGGTAAAGGCGCGCGTCATCGCGGTCGGCGTGGTTGTCGCGACGGCGGCACGCTGAACCGGCGCCGTGCCGGCCTCAGGACAGCGCAAGAACGCCGTGCCGAGCTGCGCGGCGTTCGCACCCGCCGCCAGCACGGCCGCGATGCCCGCGCCGGTGCCGATCCCGCCCGCGGCAATGAGCGGAAGCATTGTCTGCCTGCGCACGAGCTGGATCAGCGACAGCAGGCCGAACTCGCCGGACTCATCCTCGGCCGGGTCGTCGGTGAAGCTGCTGCGGTGGCCGCCGGCCTCGCTGCCCTGCACGACCAGCGCGTCGGCTCCCGCCGCTTCGGCGAGGCGCGCGTCCGCGGGCGTTGTCACCGTGATCCAGACCTCGCTGCCAGCCGCCTTGGCCGCCTGGATCACGCCAGGGCCCGGGCAGCCGAAGGTGAAGGACGTGACGTGCAGCGGGTCGGCCGTGAGCAGGCGCACCTTCGCGTCCCAGTCGTCGTCGTCGAATCTGGCCTGACCAACCTCGACACCGGCCTTGCTTGCCTCGCCCGTCAGCGTTGCCGCGTAGGCAGCCACCGGCCCGGGCGACGCAGCGGCGCCTGGGACGAAGACGTTCACCCCGAGCGGGGCGCCGGTCAGGGCTCTGGCCTGCGTGATCTGGGCGCTCAGCGCGGCCGCGCTCAGATCGCCGGCCGCCAGGAATCCGAGGCCGCCGGCGTTGCTGACCGAAGCGGCAAGCTGCGGCGTCGTCGGGCCGCCCGCCAGCGGCGCGAGGACGATCGGAACGTCGAGCGAGTCGAGTATCACCGGGCGAGTCCTTCCTGGAGTTCACCCTAGTCAGGCCGGGCGTCGTTGCCGAAGATGGAGTCGCCGCGCAGCCACCATGCGAGCCGAAGCTGGCATGATCAGCGGGGACGTCAACGAGAGGACCGGTGCCGAACTCCATGCCGCCTGAGCCAGCGAGGTTGCCCGTCGTCGGCCTGGGCGCGTCGGAGCTGCACATAAGCCGCATGGCGCTCGGCTCGTGGCGTACCTACGAACGAATAAGCCGGGAACGGGGTCTTGCTGTCATGCGGGCCGCTCTCGAAGCCGGCGTCACGTTCCTCGATGACGCCCGGTACAACGACGAGACCGGCGAGGCGCCCATCCCGTCCGGCTACTCCGAGATCGTGTTCGGGGAACTATTCCGGGCGAGCGGCTGGCACCGCGACGAGGTCGTCATCTCCAACAAGCTGTGGTGGGAGTTCTGGCCCGAGCAGAGTCCGGCGGCCGAGCTGGCTGACTCACTCGGCCGGATGGGCCTCGATCATGTCGATCTCATCTACTCCGAGGCACCGCCCCCGGACGTCCCGCTCGAGGACGTGATCGCGATGATCACTGCGTTGATCACGGCAGGGCAGGCGCGTGCGTGGGGGACGCTGAACTGGTCGCCTGAACTGTTGGAGCGCGCCTGGTTGATCGCCGAGCGCGGCGGGGTGCCGGGACCGTGCGCGACCCAGCCGCCGTACAGCCTGGTGAAGCGCGACGTCGTCGAAGATGCGGCGCTGGAGCGGGTTGCCGCCGACCGGGACATAGCGATCGTGGCGTCCTACGCGCTCGCTGGCGGGGTGCTGACCGGCAAGTACGGTCGTGATCCGGACTCGGGCCGGGCGGCCGGGCAGCTTGCGGAACCCCGGTACGCGGCGGGGGTGGCGGCGGGCCGTGAGCTGGCCGCTCTCGCTGCCGAGCTCGGCCGGGATCCGGCGCAGCTCGCGCTGGCGTTCGTGCTGATGAACCCGATGGTGACGACTGTGCTCTTCGGCGCCACGCGCCCCGAGCAGGTCGCCAGCAACCTCGCGGCGCTGGAAGTCGTGTCGGAGCTCACGGCCGGGGAGCGAGCGCGTCTTAGCGCCGTCGGTGAAGCAGGCTAAGCCGGGCCGGCGAGCCCGGCCGCCCACTGCGCGAGCTGCCGCGCGACGTCGGCGGTGAAGCCTTCGGCCGGATCGATGTCGACGATGAGTGTTGGCGCGCCGCGGTCGCGGGCCCACCTGTAGTGGTCAGGCTGGTGCTCGTCGTCGATCCAGGCCAGCGGCCGGTCGCCGACGGAGTCGATGACCGCGGGCAGCTTGCGAAAGACGAAGTCGGGCGCGCGCGGCGGGAACTCGATCACTGGTAGCTGCGGCAGCGCAATGACCGGGCAGATCAGCAGATTGGCGCGGTGCTCCCAGGCGGTAGCCCACACGAGCTCGAACGAGCTGGACAGCGAGCGCAGCAGCTCGCCATGACCGGGCGAGAGCAGCACCCGCTCACCCGGGAAGAAGTCGTACTCCTGATAGCCGTCCGGGCAGTCGGCCGCCCGCCACGGATTCAGGACGCCGTCGACGTCGACGAGCAGGATAGGCCGCGGATCTGCATTGCTCAGGTTCATCAGGCTCCCGCTGTTAGATCTCGGCGGATGCGGAGACCGTCGAAGGCGACCGCGCATACGGCGTCGGCCAGCTCGCTCGCTGAGGTCACCCGGCGGCCCGGGCGGTACCACTCGACCAGCGAGTTGACCAGGCCGAACAGCAGGCGCGCTGTAACCGCCGGATCGACGTCGGGCCTGATGTCGCCGTCCTGCTCGGCTTCCGCGACGAGGTCGGCCACGATCTGGTCGAACTCGCGCCGGCGGGCGAGCGCCTGCCGCTCAGTCCCGGTATTGCCGCGAGCGCGCAGCAAGAGCGTGACGTAAGGCAGTCGCTCCGCCAGCACTTGCACGCTGCCCCGGATCAGGCGCTCGAGCCTGGTGATGGCTGGCTCGCCGCTCGCCTTGACCTCGTCGGCCACGGAAAACAGGCCGTCCAGCGCCCGGTCGAGCGCTAGCGCCAGCAGGTCTTCCTTGCTATCGACGTGGTAATAGATGGACGACTTGGAAATACCTAGGCGCCGGGACAGGTCTTCCATGCTCGTCCCGTCGTAGCCGCGCTCGTTGAAGACGGTCACGGCGACAGTCAGCAGCGACTCCAGGTCGTAGCCCGGCCGGCCGCGGCGGGGTGCCGACTGGCCAGCAGCGGCCTGATCAAGCCCCATGCGGACAAGATAACGTACCGAACGACCGGTTTGTAAATCATGTCGCGCAGGCCGTGTTCGCGCCGGCGGCAGAAGTCCCGAACGAGTATCTCGACTAGCTTTACAGACTGTCGGCACGGTGGTGTAATTAATTCCGGTGCGGACTCCTCCGCAGGCCCTTGTAATTCGATCCCCAGACCCGGCGAGTTTACTTTGGGCTGCCCTTTACGAGAAAGGATCTCTGATGAGCGAAGTCGACGAGACCCCGGCCGAGGCCGAGGAAGCCCCAGCTCAGGACGCTGCAGAAGAGGAAGCAGCGGAGGAAGCTGAGGAAGCAGCTGAGTAGGAACTCTTCGTCGGGAAGCGCGGGCGCGGGTATTCATACGCCCTTATTCCAGAATGTCAATCCGGCGATTTATTCTGCTCACTTTCTGATTTGTAATGCCGCAATAGCGCGAATTAATTTCGCGCTGCCAAGAAAAGGCCGTCAACGCGTTCGCGGTTGGCGGCCTTCTCGCGCGCTCGGCGCGGACTTCGGCCCTGCCGGTACGCTAGGTGCCTTCTGAGCGACCGGTCGGGAACTGCGAGGAGTGGCAATGGCGCTGCTGCGAAGCTACGTGAGCGGGAACTGGGTCAGGCCCGAATCGGACGGGCGGCCAGTGCTGGATGCGGTTACCGGAGCTGAGGTCGCCAGGGTCTCCTCCGCCGGCCTCGATATGGCCGCGGCCCTTGACTACGGCCGCTCGGTCGGCGGCTCCGCCCTGCGCGAGCTGACCTTCCACCAGCGCGCTGGACTGCTGAAGGCGCTCGGCTCCTACCTGCGTGAGCATCGTGACGAGCTCTATGCGCTATCGGCCCGGACCGGCGCGACGCTGGCCGACTCCAGGTTCGACGTCGACGGCGGCATGGGCGTGCTCCTGAGCTACGCCAGCAAGGCCAGGCGCGAGCTGCCGAACGACACCGTCTACGTCGAGGGCGCGCTGGAGCCACTCGGCAAGTCGGGTCAGTTTGCCGGGCAGCACATCATGACCTCGCGGCAAGGCGTGGCCGTCCAGGTCAATGCGTTCAACTTCCCGGTATGGGGTCCACTGGAGAAGCTGGCGCCAGCGTTCCTGGCCGGCGTGCCGAGCCTCATCAAGCCTGCCAGCCAGACCGCATACCTGACGGCCAGGCTCGTCGAGCTGATGGCCGACTCGGGCCTGCTGCCGGCCGGCTCAGTACAGCTGATCTGCGGCAGCGCCGGAGACCTGCTCGACCATCTCACCGAGCAGGACCTAGTCTCGTTCACCGGATCGGCGGCGACCGCACGGCAGCTCCGGGCCCACCCCGTCGTCGTCGGCCGGGCCGTGCGATTCAACGCAGAGGCAGACTCACTCAACTGCTCGATCCTGGGCCCGGACGCCGGTCCCGGCGGTCCGGAGTTCGATCTGTACATCAGGCAGCTCGTGACGGAGATGACCGTCAAGGCCGGGCAGAAATGCACGGCGATCCGGCGGGCGTTCGTGCCGCACCAGGTGGCCGATGCGGTCACCGAAGCGGTAGCCGCGCGTCTGGCCGAGGTCGTCGTCGGGAGCCCGGCCGAGCCGAGCGTCACGATGGGTGCTCTCGCCAGCCTGGAGCAGCGCGAGGAGGTGCGACGCAGCGTCAAGGGACTGCTGGCCTCGGGGCGCCTGGTGTTTGGCGACCCTGAGCACGTGGCCGTCGTCGGCGCGGACGCGGCGCAGGGCGCGTTCATCTCGCCGTTGCTGCTGCGCTGCGACGATTCCAGTCGGGCCGAGCCGCACGAGATTGAGGCCTTCGGGCCGGTGACGACGATCATGGGCTACTCGGGCACCGACGACGTCATCGAACTGGCGGCGCGCGGCCGGGGAAGCCTGGTCGGCTCGATCGTGACCGGCGACGCCGCCTTCGCTCGCGAGGTCGTGCTCGGCACCGCACCGTGGCACGGCCGACTGCTGGTGCTCGACGCCGACGACGCGGCCGAATCGACCGGACATGGCTCGCCGCTGCCGCCGCTCGTGCACGGCGGACCCGGCCGGGCCGGTGGCGGCGAGGAGCTGGGTGGCATCCGCGGCGTGCTGCACTACATGCAGCGGACGGCCGTGCAGGCAAGTCCGCGCGTGCTGTCAGCCGTCACCGGCACCTGGGTGCCGGGCGCCGCACGCGACGCAACCGGCGGGCACCCGTTCCGCAAGTCGCTGGCTGACCTGCGGCCTGGCGACACCGTGGTGGCCGGGCCGCGCCTGGTAACGCTCGAGGACATCGAGCACTTCGCGGAGTTCACCGGGGATAACTTCTACGCCCACATGGACGACGAAGCCGCGCGGGCCAACCCGTTTTTCGATGGCCGGGTCGCACACGGCTACCTGGTCCTGTCGTTCGCGGCCGGGTTGTTCGTGCAGCCAGACCCCGGACCGGTGCTCGCGAACTATGGCGTCGAGAACCTGCGGTTCCTGACTCCCGTGTACCCGGGCGACGCGCTGACCGTCACGCTCACCTGCAAGCAGATCATCCCGCGCGAGGACGCCGGGCACGGCGAGGTGCGCTGGGACACCGACGTGACTAATCAGGATGGTGCATCGGTCGCCAAGTACGACGTCCTGACCATGGTCGCCAAGCACTGGCCGCCGGCCTGACCAGTCACCAGTCGCGCGGGCCCCTGCCGTTGCCGTAACCGGCCGAGCCACCCCGGCGCCCGCTCCAGCGGGTCGGCCGGCCGGATTGCCGCCAGACGATGACGCCGACGAGAATCAGTCCCAGCAGCACGACGATGAACGGCCCGAAGGTCGGGATCCGCCACAGATACCGAAATAGCCGGAAGATCTCGTGCCAGATGAACAGGTGGATGAGCAAGCTCGCGATGCCGCCGCCGCCGAGCGCCATATGGTGGCTGACCGGCAGCTGCGCGGCTAGGTGATCCGTCATCACACTCTCACGATGCCACCAATCTGGCGATGCTTCGTACTTGGAGACCCGGCGGCGGCACCGGATGGCCGCACCCCCGTGTGGTGCGCCGTCCGGGCTATAATTACTGACCGAATGATCGGTTAATAAGGAGCGTCGATGACCGGAGCTACGGACCAGGCCGGACCTGGCTCGGTGAGTGCCGACGTCGCCGAGCTGGAACGTCATTTTGAGGAGACGATCGCCCGCGACCGGCGGATCGAGCCGCGGGACTGGATGCCCGACGCTTACCGCAAGACGATGGTGCGGCAGATCGCTCAGCACGCGCACTCGGAGATCATCGGCATGCAGCCCGAGGGCAACTGGGTGACCAGAGCGCCGTCCCTGCGCCGCAAGGCGATCCTGCTGGCGAAGGTGCAGGACGAGGCCGGGCACGGCCTGTACCTGTACTCGGCGGCCGAGACCCTGGGCGCCGACCGGGCAGACCTCACCGACCGGCTGATCACCGGCAGGCAGAAGTACTCCTCGATCTTTAACTACCCGACGCTGACCTTCGCCGACGTGGGCGTGATCGGCTGGCTTGTCGACGGGGCCGCGATCTGCAATCAGGTCCCGCTGTGCCGGTCATCCTACGGGCCGTATGCGCGCGCGATGATCCGGATCTGCAAGGAAGAGTCGTTCCACCAGCGGCAGGGTTATGAGCTGCTGATGACGATGATGCAGGGCACGGACGCGCAGCGGGAGATGGTGCAGGACGCGACGAACCGGTGGTGGTGGCCGTCGCTGATGATGTTCGGGCCGCCGGATACCGAGTCGCCCAATACCGAGCAGTCCATGCGCTGGCGGGTTAAGCGGCACACCAACGACGACCTGCGGCAGAAGTTCGTCGACATGTCGGTGCCCCAGGCCGACGCGCTCGGCGTCACGCTTCCCGACCCGGAGCTGCGCTGGAACCCCGAGCGCGGCCACTACGACTTTGGCCAGCCGGACTGGGCCGAGTTCAAGCGAGTGATCGCCGGCAACGGGCCGTGTAACGCGGAGCGGATCGCCAACCGGCGGGCAGCGCACGAAGGTGGGGCCTGGGTCCGAGAGGCGGCCGCCGCACATGCTGCGAAGCAGGCGGCCCGGCGAAAGGAATCGGCGGCATGACGAGCGATACGGTCCAGCCAGAGTCGGCGGTGCAGTCAGAGTCTGCAATGCAGCCAGAGTCACCGGGGCCGCGGTCTGACTGGCCCCTGTTCGAGGTGTTCCTGCGCAGCAAGCGCGGGCTCAATCATGTGCACGTCGGATCGCTGCACGCGGCCGACGCGACCATGGCGCTTCATCACGCGCGCGACCTGTACACGCGGCGCAACGAGGGCGTCAGCATCTGGGTGGTCAAGGCGGCCGACATCATGGCCTCGAGCCCGGACGAGAAGGATCCGTTCTTCGCGCCGAGCGGCGACAAGGTGTACCGGCACCCGACGTTCTACGAGATCCCCGACTCGGTCCCGCACATCTGAGACGAGGACTGACCATGGGCTTCGACACCGCCTACGAGGCGATCAGCGAGGAAACCGACTCCGGCCACCGCTGGGCCTTCGGCACCGGCTTCACCGACCCGCTCGCCGGAGTGGACACGAGCGTTCCGGCGGGTGTGGACGGGCACGACCTGGCCGCGTACTGCCTGATGCTTGGCGATGACGCGCTCGTCATGTCGCATCGGCTCCAGCAGTGGCTGGCCAGGGCGCCGGAACTGGAAGAGGACACTGCCCTGGCCAACATCGCCCTGGACCTGCTCGGCCAGGCCAGGTTGCTGCTGGCCAGGGCCGGCACGGCGGACGGCTCGCGGCGAACCGAGGATGACTTCGCGTTCGGCCGGACTGAGCGCGAGTTCCGCAATGTGCGGCTCACCGAGGTGACGGACACCGACTTCGCCGGACTGATAGCCAGACTGGTGGTCTTCAGCACGTGGCGGCTGGCGCTGCTAGCACAGCTCCGGTCATCGGCCGATCCCGTGCTGGCGGCCGTGGCCGCGCAGGGCGTCAAGGAGGTCACCTATCACCGCGAGTACGCGGCGCAGTGGCTGATCAGGCTTGGTGACGGCACTGATTACTCGCGCGAGCGGATGCAGGCCGGCCTCGCCGCCGTCGCGCCGCTCGTGCCCGAGCTATTCGAGCCGTCCGCGATCGAGCGCCGGCTGGTGACCGCGGGCGTAGCGGTCGACCCGGCCGGGCTGCGAGCCGAGTTCGATGCTGTCGTCCGGTACACACTGGACGAGGCCGGACTGGACTGGCCGGATGCATCGGGGCCGGCAGGGGTATCCGGACAGGCCGGCCGCGACGGCGCCCACACCGAGGCGATGGGCTACCTGCTGGCCGAGCTGCAGAGCGTCGCGCGATCTCTGCCGGGGGCGACGTGGTGAGCACGGCCAGGGAGCAGACGCCTACCGGTACCGGGCCCGGTGAGGCCGCAGCGAGCCTGCTCGCCAGGGCGCGGCAGATCGCCGAGTCTGTGCCCGATCCCGAGCTGCCGATGCTGACGCTCGCCGACCTTGGCATCCTGCGCGATGTCACCGTGGACGGCGACCACGTGATCGTGTCGCTGACGCCGACCTATTCCGGCTGCCCGGCGATGCACGAGATGCGCCGCGATGTCGCAGGCCGGCTAGCCGCGGGCGGATTTGCCGAAGTCGAGGTGCGGACGATCCTCAGCCCACCGTGGTCGACCGATCTGATCAGCCCGGAAGGCCGCAGCAAGCTGGCCGAGGCTGGCATCGCGCCACCCCGTTCCCTGCCTGAGACGCCGGCTGGTCCGGTGCCGCTGACGCTCTTCGCGCCCGGCCCGGTTGTCGAATGCCCGCTCTGCGGGTCGGCCGACACGCAGCGGACGGCCGCGTTCAGCGGGACGGCGTGCAAGGACCTGTACCGGTGCCGGGCGTGCACCGAGCCGTTTGAGCACGTCAAGGAGATCTGAGGTGACCGCGATCGCCGGGGAGGCCGCGCGGGTCGGGCGCCCGCAGTTCCACGAGCTGACGGTCGCGCGGATCGACAGGCTCTGCGAGGACGCCGTTGCCGTCACGTTCGAGGTGCCTGGCGAGCTCATCGACATGTACCGGTTTAGGCCGGGGCAATCGCTGACGTTGCGGCGCGTGGTTGACGGGCGCGACGAGCGCCGGTCGTACTCGATCTGCGCCCCGGCCGGCCAGCCGCCGCGGATCGGCGTGCGCGAGGTGCCCGACGGCGCGCTGTCCGGCTGGCTGGTTCGCGAGGTCAGGCCGGGGGATCGGATCGAAGTGCAGCCGCCGTCGGGCAGCTTCACCCCGGATCTCGGCGCGCCAGGCGCGGCATGTGCTGATCGCGGCCGGGTCTGGCATCACGCCGGTGCTGTCCATCGCGGCGTCGGCCCTTGCCGATCCGGCGTCAGAGGCGACTCTGCTGTACGGGAACAGGCGCGCCGAGTCGGTGATGTTTGCCGATGAGATCGCCGACCTGAAGGACAGCTATCCAGCGCGGCTTCAGCTGGCGCACGTGCTGTCCCGCGAGGCGCAGGAAGTCGAACTGTTCAGCGGGCGCCTGGACGCCGATCGGCTGCGCCGGCTGCTGCCTGCGCTGTGCGACGTGGCCGTGATTGACCACTGGTGGCTCTGCGGGCCGTACGGGATGGTGACCGACGCGATGGCGGTGCTGGCCGAACTCGGCGTCCCGGCGGGCCGAGTGCACCGGGAACTCTTCTACGTTGAGGACACGCCGCCGGAGCAGGAGCAGCACGCGGAAAAGCCGCTGTCCGGCGGCTGCGACGTGACGATCGTCCTCGACGGGCGTCAGACTACGACGACGATCCCGGCCGACACGCCGGTGCTCGACGGGGCGCAGCTGGCCAGGCCGGACCTGCCGTTCGCGTGCAAGGGCGGCGTGTGCGGGACCTGCCGGGCGCGGGTCGTGTCCGGTGAGGTGCGGATGCGGCGCAATTTTGCGCTGGAGCAGTCGGAACTCGACGCTGGGTTCGTGCTGACCTGCCAGTCACTGCCCGTCACTGCCGAGCTGACCGTCGACTACGACGCCTGAGCCGCTCATGCCGACCGCAGTTCGATCGCCCGCGGCTAGCATTGACGCCATGCCAGCCGACCGGCACCGGCCGGCCGACCTGGAGATCACCAGCCCGGCCAATCCGCGGATCAAGCAGCTCGTCGCGCTGCGCCGACGCCGCGCGCGTGAGCAGGCTAACGTCACGCTGGTCGAGGGGCTCGCGGAGATCGAGCTGGCGCTGGCAGCCGGGGTCCGGCCGGATTCCGTGTACTACTGCCCGGCGCTGGCCACGCCGGAATCGCTGCCGCTCGCCGGTAGCGCGGCGACACTCGGCGCGGAGGTCGTACAGGTCTCCAGGCCAGTCTTCGAGAAGATCTCCTACCGCGAGGGCCCCGACGGCTGGCTGGCAGTGGTGCCGTCGGTGGTGAGCGAACTTGACCGCCTGCAGCTCGGGCCGCGGCCGCTCGTGCTGGTGTGCGCCGGGCTGGAGAAGCCCGGCAATCTGGGCGCGATCCTGCGCACCGCGGACGCCGCCGGCGTCGCCGCGGTGATCGCCGCCGACCCGGTCACGGACTGGGGCAATCCGAACGTCGTGCGCGCCAGCAAGGGGACCGTGTTCTCGGTGCCGGTAGCGTCGGCTGCTGGCGCGCAGGTGCTGGACTGGATCCTCGGCCGCGGACTTCAGCTAGTGGCCGCGACACCGGACGCCAATCAGCTGGTATCCGGGGCCGACCTGACCGGGCCGACGGCCATCGCCGTCGGCGCGGAGCAGACTGGCCTGTCCGCTGACTGGCTGGACCGGGCCGATGTCAGGGTCAGGATCCCGATGTTCGGCCGCGCGGATTCGCTCAACGTCTCGACCTCGGCGGCGATCATCACCTACGAGGCGGTCCGTCAACGGCTGTGGGCCGGCGAGCTCGCAGATCCCGCCTCGATACGATCTGGATATGCCTGATCTATCGCTGCTGCCGGAGTCTGCCGCCATCGCCGGTGACGATCTGCTGGTCGGAGGCTGCTCGCTGACCGAGGTGGCCGCCGAATTCGGCACACCTTCCTTCGTCATCGACGAGCAGGCCCTGCGCCACCGGGCCCGGTCCTTTGTGGATGGCCTGTCGAGCAGGCACCCGCGCAGTCGCGTCTGCTTCGCGACGAAGTCGTTCCCGTCGTCGTCGATGATCAGCATCCTGGCTGGCGAGGGACTTGGCTTCGATGTCGTGGGCGAAGGCGAACTGCGCATCGCGCTGGCGGGCGGCGCCGATCCCGCCAAGATCGTCATGCACGGCAACGCGAAGTCCGACGACGACATCCAGGCCGCGCTCGATGCCGGCATCGGCTACATCGTGGTAGACGGGTTCGACGACATCGACCGGATCGCGCGGCTGGCGACGCGACCCACGCCGGTGCTGCTGCGAGTCAGCCCCGGCATCGAGTCCAAGACGCACCTCGCGCTGGCGACCGGGGGCAAGTCGGCGAAGTTCGGCGTGCCGGTCGAGCAGGTGCCGGAGGCACTAGCGCGGATGCGGGCAACGCCGATGATCGAGATGCACGGCCTGCACGCCCATATCGGCTCGCAGATCCTCAACCTCGAGCAGTTCGAGGCCGAGGTCGAGGCGCTCGCCTCGCTGGGCTCGTTCGATGTCTATGACCTCGGCGGCGGCCTCGGCGTCCGGTACGAGGCGGCGGACGTCGCGCCGGACATCGACACCTACCTGGAGCGCCTGGTCGCCGCCGCGCACCGCCACCTCGGTGACGGCGTGGAGCTGCTGATCGAGCCCGGAAGGTCTCTGGTCGCGCCCGTGGGCGTCACGCTCTACCGGGTGCTCACGCTCAAGCTGGCAGGCAAGCTGCACGTGGCGACGGACGGCGGGATGGGCGACAACCTGGAGTACTCGCTCTACGGGCAGCGATTCGCGCCGCTGGTCGTCGGTCGCTGGGACGAGCCGCAGGTGCTCGTCGACCTCGTCGGGCGCCACTGCGAGTCCGGCGACATCGTGACCCCGGACGTCGAGCTCAGGAACCCGCAGATCGACGACCTCATCGTCGTGCCGGTCACGGGTGCGTACTGCTTCACGATGGTGAACAACTACAACGGGGCGCTGCGGCCGCCGGTCATCTACTGCGCCGACGGCCGGGCGCGGCTCGGCGTCCGGCGGGAGACGCCGGATGAGCTGCTGGCACGCGAGATGGGCCTGATGGCCGCGGCCCGGCCAGCCTGATCAGCTGCCGCCGACGCCAAGCGCGGTCAGCAGCACCAGGGTGATGGTCACGGCGGCGAACGCGCCGTGCGCGATGACGACGGGCAGCGGGAAGTTGCGCTCCGGCGGCCCGAAGTCCTGCACGCGTTCCAGCGTCGCGACCGGGCCGGAACCGAGAGGGCCGGAACCGTAGAGGGCCGGAACCGTAAGGGCCGGGACTGTCGACCAGTGCCAGCCGCGCCTCGGCTTGCTCGGCCTGGCTGCGCCTGGCGTCGCGGCCGGCCCGGTAGACGCTGAGCCACCGGATCGCCATGGTCACCCCGAGCGTCGCGGCCAGCAAGATGGCCACGACTGCCGTCCAGGCCAGCCGGTCCTGGTCGTAGATGAGGTAGGCGATCCAGGCAAGCAGCCCGCCCCCGGCCAGCAGCACGTGCGCGGTCAGCACGCTGGGCGGCAGCCTCGTGGCTGCGACCGACTGAAAATCCTTGTCGTACTCGATCAGCCAGATGGACAGCAGGTACAACCCGCCGCCCGCAGTCGTAATCCACGCGACCAGTGCAAACAGGCTCATGCGTCCCCTGCCGGGAGTGCTGTGACGACGGGTCAAGGCACCGCCGGGCCGCATCGGCGAGAACTGCCTGCTTCCTATACGGATCGGGCGTCTGAGTGGTTCAGCGCGGTTGCCGGCCGAGCACCAGCACACCCGACGTGGCGAACATGCCGCCGTTGCCGAGGATCACGCTGATGTCGGCGTCCGGTACCTGTGCCGGCGCTTCGCCGCGCACCTGACGCACGCCCTCCTGGATCGCGAACATGCCGTACATGCCGGTGTGGGTGTAGGACAGGCCGCCGCCGTTGGTGTTCAGCGGCAGCCGGCCGCCAGGCTCGGTGTTCCCGTCGGCGATGAACGCGCCCGCATCGCCCTTCGCGACGAAGCCCAGCGCCTCCAGCCCGTAGATCGGCACATGCGCGAACGCGTCGTAGATCATCATGTGCCGCACGTCCGCCGTCGTGATGCCGGCCTCGGCGAAGGCCGCCTGGCCCGCCAGCCGGAACGCCAGCGACTCGGTGAAGTCCACCATCTGCGAGATGAGCGGCGTCTCCATCGACTCCCCGGTGCCGAGCACGTGCACCGGGGGCTTCGGGAAGTCAGCCGCGCGGTCGGCCGCGGTGACGATCAGCGCGCCGCCGCCGTCGGTGACCAGGCAGCATTCCAGCAGGTGGAACGGGTAGGCGACCAGCCGCGACGCCAGCACGTCCTCGACCGTGATCAGGTCGCGGAACATGGCCCGCGGGTTGCGCGCGGCCCACTTTCGCTGCGCGACCGCGACGTAGGCGAGCTGCTCGTGGGTGAGCCCGTATTCCTTCATGTACCGCAGCAGCGGGATGGTGAAGGTGCTGGTGGGGCCGGTGGTCCCGTACGGCGCTTCGAACTGGCCGGGGATGGAGGACGCTCCGCGAGGGAACGGGCTCGCTCCCACCCTCGAGCGGCCCGATTCGCCGTGCGTGATGAGGACCGTCGTCGCATAGCCTGCCCGGATCGCCGCCGCGGCGTGCCGGACATGCAGCAGGAACGAGGTGCCCCCGACCGCGGTGCCGTCCATCCACGCCGGCGTGATGCCGAGCGCGTGCGCGACCTGGACCGGACCAGGCGCGTTGACCGTGGCGATGCCGTCGATGTCGCGCATGCGCAGGCCTGCGTCGGCGACGGCGTTGACCGCGGCCTCGATGTGCAGCTGAAGGGTCGAGTGGTCCGGTAGCTTGCCGACCGCGTCAGTCTCGGCGGCCCCGGCGATGATCACACCCCGTTCCTGGCTCATTGCCCTGCTCCTGACTGCACTGCTCCTATGGGCGCGAACAGCGGCAGGCTGATGTCGCCGCGTTGCTCGAAGGTCACCTGAAGGGCCATGTCCAGGACGAGGTCCTCGGGCGTGTTCGGCACGCCGACGATGTTGGTCATCATCCGTGGTCCCTCAGCCAGCTCGACCACGGCGATGGCGTACGGCCCGTCGTCCTCGAAGCCGCGGGCCGGGCGGTGGTTGATCACGTATGAGTAGAGCGTCGCGTGCCCGCTCGCGGTGAACCACTCGACATCGGTGGAGCCGCAGGACGGGCAGATCGGCCGCGGGTAGAAGTACGGCTTGCCGCAGTCCCGGCAGCGCTGGAGCATCAGCTCGCCGCGGGCGCAGCCATCCCAGAACGGCTGTGTCTCCGGCGTCGGCTCCGGAGCGGGCTTGCCTGGTGCTGGCTTCTCGGGCCTGGCTGGCGTGCTCAAACCAGCCTGCCCGGGGTCGGCCGGAACGACCGCTCGACCTGCTCGGCCAGGTCGTCGAGCTCCCAGGGCTCCTGACTCAGCAGCCGGACGACCGGGCTCATGTTGTTGTAGAGCGACACCTCGAAGCCGGAGGAATGCACGATCCGGCCGGTCAGCCAGCCGGACCGCTCGCTGGCCAGGTAGGCGACCACCTTCGCCACGTTGTCCGGCGAGCGGCGTAGGTCCTCGTCGGACGGGCGGTCGTTGCGCCGCCGGTCGGTCGGGATCGAGTCGGTCATGCGGGTAGCCGCGGCGGGGGAGACCGCGTTGCAGGTGACGCCGTACTTGGCGAGCGAGTTCGCGCAGGACCAGGTGAGGCCGACGATGCCCATCTTGGCCGCGGCGTAGTTCGGCTGGCCGGGGGCGCCGTGCAGGCCGGAGACCGAGGTGAAGTTGATGATCCTGTTCTGCGCGGTCTCCTCGCGCAGCGAGCGCCAGTGCGCGGCAGCGAACTTGGAGGTGTTGAACGTGCCCTTCAGGTGGACGCGGATGACGTCGTCCCACTCCTGCTCGGACATGTTGAAGATCATCCGGTCGCGCAGGATGCCTGCGACGTTGACCAGGACATCGAGCCGGCCGAACTCGCCGATCGCGCTCTTGATCAGGCCCTCGGCGGCCTCGTGGTCGGAGATGTCGGCGCCATTGACGATGGCCTTGCCGCCCGCGTCAGTGATCTCGTCGACGACCTGCTGCGCCGGGGTCGCGTCCGCGCCCGAGCCGTCCACGTTGGCGCCGAGGTCGTTGACCACAACGCTCGCGCCTTCGGCCGCCAGCAGCACGGCGGTCGACCGGCCGATGCCGCGTCCCGCGCCGGTGACGATCGCGACCCGTCCCTCAAGGCTGCCCATGCAGCTCACCCGACCCTTCATGATCTTCAGGTGCCCGATACTAGAACGCTCTTCTGGAATTATCACTGAGACCCGGATCACATGGTGCTCTCGGGCGGCACGAATCTAACGGAACTAGCGCCGGCGTGGCACGATGCTGCAAATGGCGAGCAGTTCGCGGCGAGGCGGTGATGACCCCGATGGCTGAGCCGCAGGCGCGCAAGCCGGGAACCAGCTCCTGGCAGTGGGGGCGCACTGCGCAGACTCAGCGCGCCCTGCTGGACGCGGCCCGTGACGTCTTCGCCAAGCAGGGCTTCGCCGAGGCGAGCATCGCCGACGTTGTCGAGCGGGCCGGCTCTAGCGTGGGCAGCCTGTACCACCATTTCGGCGGCAAGAGCGAGCTCTTCCTGGCGCTGTGGCATGAGCACCAGCAGGCGTACGAGGAGGCGGCGAGCACGGCGGTCGCGGCGGCGCGGCAGGGGGGCGTGTCGGACCCGTTCGAGCTGTTCGCGGCCGGGGCGCGCGCGTATCTGGAAGGCAGCTGGCAGCGGCGTGACCTGTCCATGCTGTTCTCGACCGGTGACGGGCCACCGGGGTTCGAGGTAACGAAGCGGCACCGCGGCCACGAGTGGATCCGCCAGAACGACGCCCTGCTGCGACTCCCGGATACCCCGCTGGACCGGCTCTACGCCGCGGTGCTGACGTCGGTGATTGCCGAGGGCGCCAGGGAAGTCGCGGCCTCCAGGACACGGGCGCAGGCCGCGCGCGTCATCGACGCGGTCATCGAGTACGTGCGGCGGCTCATGGCCGCCGGCCCGGCTCACCCTTGAGCGCGTCCCCAGGGCGGCGGCGACCGCGCCACCCCTCCGCCAGCCGGGGCTCCATGCCCTTGACAGCAGCCGCGCCGTCAGGATTTCATCGGTCTAGAACGCGATTCTAGGATTTGCTCGCTCGTCCGCCGTCCGCCGTCCGCCGGGGCTCGCCTCGCCGGGCGCGCACGGCCATGCTTATCGGTACTGCTCCAGCCAGGGAGGCTCCAGTGGAACTAGATCTAGGCCCGGAGATCGCCGAGTTCCGCGCCGAGACGCGGGACTGGATCGCCGGTCATGCGCCGGCTGGCCTGGCCGAGCTCACCGACTGGAACAACGTCGTCACCACCGGCGGCTACGGCAGCGAGCTGCGGGCCGGGCCGATGCGAGACCCGCTCTACGCCCAGTGGGAGAGCGAGCTGGCGCAGGCGAGGTTCATCTGCCCGCAGTGGCCCGAGCAGTTCGGCGGCAAGGGCCTGGACGCCGCCAGGGTCGCGATCTTCAACGAGGAGATCTACCGCGCGGGCGTGCCGCGGGTGGTCCGTGGCATGGGCGAGAGCCTGGTCGGCCCGTCGGTGATCGTGCACGGCACGCCCGAGCAGCAGGCGTACTTCCTGCCCCGGATCATCACCGGCGAGGACGTCTACTGCCAGGGCTTCTCCGAGCCCGGTACCGGCTCGGATCTGGCTGGCCTGCAGACCAAGGGCGAGATCGACGGCGACGAGATCGTCATCACCGGGCAGAAGCTCTGGACTTCCGGCGCCGCCCGTGCCAACAGGATGTTCGTGCTGTGCCGCACCGACCCGGCCGCCGAGAAGCACGCGGGCATCTCGTTCGTTCTCATCGACTTCAAGGACCCGGCGGTCACCTACCAGCCCGTGCGGCAGATGTCGGGCGCCGCGGAGTTCTGCGAGGACTTCCTGGACGGCGTCCGGGCGCCGCTCTTCAACGTGATCGGCGGCCTGAACAACGGCTGGCGCGTCGCGATGACCACGCTCGGCTACGAGCGCGGCGGGTCGGCCACGATCTTGCACCTGGCGTACGAGCGCGAGTTCTGGGAGCTGGCCGAGACCGCGCGCAAGCGCGGCAACAGCACCGACCCGGAGATCCGGCAGAAGCTGGCCTGGGCCTACAGCCAGGTCGAGATCATGCGCTTTTCCGGGCTGCGGGCGCTCGCTCAGCTGGCGCAGGGCCGCCAGCCTGGCCCGGAGGCGTCGATCAACAAGCTCTTCTGGAGCGAGTACCACAAGAAGCTCGGCGAGATCGCGATGGACATCGAGGGCACCGACGGCCTGATCCGGCCCGAGGGCGCCGGGTACGCGACCACTGCCTGGCAGAACGTCTTCCTCGCGAGCCGCTCCGGGTCCATCTACTCCGGCACGAACGAGATCCAGCGCAACATCATCGCCGAGCGCGCCCTGGGCCTGCCCAAGGAGCCGCGGGTGCGGGCGTGACGGCCGGTGACAGCGTGACGGCCGGCGACAAGCGTGACCACCACGGGCAACCGCGCAGAGGCCGCGGCCGCGGCCCGGCAGCTGATCACGCCCGAGCGGCTGCGGGACTTTTTCGCACCCCGCAGCATCGCCCTCGTCGGCGCGTCCGAGACCTCAGGCTGGGCGCGGTTCATCGTCGCTGCCAGCAGCGCGGTCGGCTACTCCGGCCCGCTGCTGCCGGTGCACCCGCGGCACGACAAGATCTTCGGACGGCCGGCTGTCCGGACTCTGCGCGATCTCCACGAGCCCGCCGACCTGGCGTTCATCCTCGCTCCCACCGAGGCGGTCGCGACCGTGATCGAGGACGCCGCGGCCGGCGGAGTGCGGAACGCGGTCGTCCTCGCCTCGGGTTACCGCGAGGCGGGCGCTACCGGCATGGAACTCGAGGACAGCCTCATCGCGTCCGCAGCCAGCCATGGGATCGTGCTGCTCGGACCCAACTGCCTGGGCTTCCTCAACACCGCGGCGAGGGCCGCCCCCTACGCCCTGACCGTGCCGCTGCCGCTCACCGCCGGCCCGGTCGGGATCGCGCTGCAGAGCGGGGCGCTGGCCAGCGTGCTGCTGGCCTTCGCCAGGGCGCACGCCATCGGCGTCAGTACCGTCGCCAGCCTTGGCAACGAGGCCATGATCACGACCGCCGACATGCTCGACTACCTGGTCGCCGACGAGCAGACCAAGGTCATCTGCATGTTCCTGGAGGAGATCGGCGATCCGGCCGCGTTCAGCGCGGCGGCGCAGCGAGCCGACGAGGCAGGCAAGCCCATCGTCGCGCTGAAGGCAGGCGCCAGCCAGGCCGGCCAGCAGGCGGCGCTCGCGCACACCGGGGCGGTCGCGGGCGACGACGCCGTTGTCGATGCGGCGCTGCGACAGCTCAACATCATCAGGGTGGCCAGCGTCGAGGAGCTGCTCACCACCGCGGCGCTGCTCGGCTACGACCGGCATCCGGCCGGCCGCCGGATGGGCGTGCTGACCGCGTCCGGCGGGGCGTGCGACATCATCGCCGACCGCGCCAGCGCACGCGGCATCGAGATCCCGCCGTTCGCGGCCGAGACGACCACGGCGATCGCTGCGCAGCTGCCGTCGTTCGCAACCGCGCGCAATCCGCTGGACGTGACCGGCTACGTGCTCGCCAATGCCCGGACGACGACGCTGACCGCCATCGACGAGGCGCTTGACGTGGCGGTGGAGGATCCCGGCCTGGACTTCGTGCTCTTCACCGGGATCACGATGCCTGATGCGCGGCCGCCGGATGAGGCTACGGCAGGCCTGCTGGAGGCCCGCATCGACTGGATCGCGCCGGCGCATGGCCTCAGCGCCGATCCCGGTCATCCCGATCGCCTCGACCTGCGTCGACGTCACCGGCTACGCCAGGGACCTGCTCGGCAAGCACGACATCCAGCTGCTCGGCGGGATCGAGCTCGCCGTGCAGGCGATCGACAACGCGCTGCGCTGGCACGACGGCCGCGGCAGTGTCCGGCCGCTGCCAGCCCGTCCGCCCGCACCGGAAGCCACGGCGGCCGCCTGGTCCGAGGCCCGGGCCCGGGCGATGCTCACCGCGGCTGGAATACCGGTCGTGCCAGGCCGCCTCGCGCGCTCGGCCGACGAGGCGGTAGCGGCGGCACGCGACCTCGGCACGCCCGTGGCGCTCAAGATCAGCTCTGCCCTGGTAAGTCACAAGTCCGACATCGGCGGCGTCCGACTGAACCTGTCCGGCGACGAGGCCGTCCGGTCCGGCTACGAACAGGTCGTCGCCGCCGCGAAAACCCATAACGCCGGGAACGAGGTTCTTGTCACGTCGATGCGCACTGGCGGCGTCGAAGTCCTGGCGGGCGTGACGATGGATCCTGGCTTCGGGCCGGTGCTCGCGGTCGGCCTCGGCGGCATCTGGGTCGAGGTGCTGCGCGACACTAGCCTGCGCGTCCTGCCGGCCGGAGCGGACGAGGTACGGCAGATGCTTGGCGAACTGCGCGGGCTGCCGCTGCTGCTCGGTGCGCGGGGCGGCGTCGCCGCTGACCTCGACGCGCTCGCCAAGGTCGTCGCCGACATCGGCGCGCTCGCGGCCGCGACGCCGGGCCTGCAGGCGCTCGAGGTTAACCCGCTGTGGGTGTGCGGCGACCAGATAGAGGCGCTGGACGTGCTCGTCGTCGCCGATGAACAAACTGAGTATGCGAACAGCAAAGGGGAGCCGAGATGATCCTTGGTGTCAGTGCCGAGCAGGAGGAACTGCGCGCCTCGGTCCGGAGGTTCCTTGCCGACCGGGCGCCGATCACGGCGGTGCGCGAGCTGATGGAGACCACCGACGGGCTCGACGCCGGGGTCTGGCGCCAGGCAGGTGAGCAGCTCGGCCTGCAGGGCATCGCGATCCCGGAACAATACGGCGGGGCAGGCTTCAGCTTCGCCGAGCAGGCGATCGTGCTCGAGGAGCTCGGCGCCGCCCTGTACGGGGGCCCGTACCTGGCCAGTGCCGTACTGGCGGCCACAGCACTGCTAGCCAGTCGGGATGAGGACGCCAGGAAGGCATACCTGCCGGGCATCGCCTCCGGCGACGTGATCGCGACGCTCGCGTTCACCGAGGAGGACGGCTCCTGGGAGCCGGAGGCGATCCGGGTGACGGCCGCCGACGGCCCGGACGGCTGGCGGCTCGACGGACGCAAGGCCTTCGTGCTCGACGGGCACACGGCGGGCCTCATCCTGGTCATCGCGCGCACCGGGGATGGCCTCAGCCTGTTCGCCGTGCCAGGCGACGCCAGCGGCCTGACCCGGACAGCGCTGCCCACGCTGGACCAGACGCGAAAGCTAGCCCGGCTTGAGTTCGCCTCCGTTCCCGCCACCCTGATCGGCTCCGTCGGCGACGGCGCGGCAGTGCTCAGCCACACGCTGGACGTGGCCGCCATCGCGCAGGCCGCCGAGCAGCTCGGCGGCGCGCAGCGCGCGCTCGACATGGCGGTGGAGTACGCCAAGGTGCGGCACCAGTTCGGCCGGCCGATCGGCAGCTTCCAGGCCATCAAGCACCGCTGCGCCGACCTGCTGCTCGAGGTCGAGTCGCTGCGCTCGGCCGTCCAGTACGCGGCAGCCGCGGTGGCCGAGGGCTCGCCCGAGGTGCCTGTCGTCGCGTCCCTGGTCAAGGCCTACGCCTCGGACGTCTACTTCCACGTCGCTGCTGAGAACATCCAGATCCACGGCGGCATCGGCTTCACCTGGGAGCACGACGCGCACCTGTACTTCAAGCGGGCCAAGGCGAGCGAGCTGTTCCTCGGCGACGCCAGCTACCACCGAGAGCACCTGGCCACCCGCATCGGCCTGTAACTAACGGCACTGTAGCTAACGGCAGCTAGCCGGCACGGGATAGCTGGAGACGGCCCACGCGCCGTCGGTCTGCGATCGCTCCGTGCTGACGTAGACGGTGTCGTGAGCGATGGCAAGCGCGACCACATGGCCGCTGACCGGCAGCGTCGCGACTGGTCCCGTGGCGCTGCCGGCCGCGAAGCAGACGAGTGCGTGGCCGGCCGCCGCCGTGGCAGCCAAGACAGTCTCGCCATCGGCCCAGATCTCCTCGGTCTTGGCCAGTACCGGACTGGCCTTGACAAACTCCGGCGTCGTTGGCCGGAGCTGGCCATTGAGCCGCACCAGCGGGCCCGAGCCAGCCGCATAGGAGTTATGAATGGCGAAGGTCGACACCCACAGCGAACTGCCGGCGTTGACCACGTAGCCGACCTGCTGCTGGAGGCTGCCGCCGAACCTGACGCCTGGCTGACCGGCGATGACGAGATGGCTGTCGTAGCCGTAGCCATTGGTTGCTAGGACAGCGACACGCCCGTTCAGGTAGCCCGCCCAGGTATTCGGTGCGGTGTTCTGGCTCGGCCCGACGCTCGTGCCGGGATCCCGGTGAGCCGTCGCCCGGCCCGGCTGACCAGGGGTCGGCATCTGCACGGTGAGCAGGCCATATTGCGTCGGCAGCAAAGCCGTCGTCCGGCTTACTGCAAGGATGATGTTGGTCTGGATGGCGCTGTACGAAGAACGGAGTCGCAGATCGGGACTCAGGAGCCACAGACCGCCTGTGGTGGACACAAACCACACAAGCCCGCCTGGCCCCACGGCGAGCACGACCGGATCGGCGGGCACCGTGACCGCGCGGACGAGCTTCCCAGTCGCCCGGTCATAAACGCTGAGGACGTCGGGCCCGTCGGTGAGCACGTACAGGTACGGCCCGCTGACGGCTAGTTGCTGGACCTGATAGTCCGCCGGAAGCCCCTTCAGGTACATAGGTCCGGACTTCGGATGGTGCTGGCGACGAGTGAGTTCTGGCGCGGACTGATGGCGGCCAGCCAGCACGTAGCTGGCACTAGCGGCAATAAGCAGCACTGCCGTGGTCGCTGCGATCACGGCGGTCCGCCTTCGCCGGCGCCTGCGTGCGCTCAGGCGAACTCGCCCGGCGAGCCCGGGCCGCGCCTGCACGAACTCGCTGGCCGCGTCCAGAGCCGCTCTCAGTTCGTCCTCGAGGCTGGTGTTCATGCCCTGCTCCCGTCCGGCTGATCAGGGACGAGTTCGCGAAGCCGTGCCATCGCCCTGGCATGCTGTGACTTCACCGTGCCGACAGTGCAGCCGAGTGCGCGCGCAGTCTCGGCCTCGGTCAGGTCATCGAAGTAGCGCAGCACTAGTACGGCTCGCTGCCCTGGCGGCAGTTCCCGGATGCAGCTCAGCAAGGTCGCCCGGCCGGCTATCCCTTCGACGGCAGGGTCGGTCATCCCCGGCAGCTGATCTTCGTCGAGCGGGGCGCTGCGAAGCTTGCGCCGACGGCCCGCATCGATGCCGGCGGTGACGACCATCCTGCGGACGTAAGCCTCCGGCACGTCCTTCTGCCTGATGGATGGCCAGCGCCGGTAGGCGCGTTCCAGCGCGGTCTGGAGCAGGTCCTCCGCCTCGGCCAGGTCGCCGGTCACGAGGTAGGCGCTGCGCAGCAGCCGACGGGACGACGCGACGACGAAGGTGTCGAAGTCTGCGTCGTCCGCGGCCTGCATGCCGCCTCCCTCCGCACAGCGGTCGCGCAGCCCGCTTGCAGGCTTTGCTCTCGTTACTGCAGACGAGACTGGCCGCTCAGATGGTTGTCACCAGTCTGCGGGAGTTCATTGTCGGGAGTCAGCCGCTGCATCGCTCAGCCGGGCCCTTAGCTCCTCGGCTAGCTTGCTCAGGTTGGGACCGAGGCTGGCAAGCTCCTGAACGACCTTGTCGGACGGCAGATACTGCTGCCGTCTGCGCGCGCCCGCTGGCTGCTCGCCGGAGTCATCGCGCCTTAGATCAAGCCGGGTCGAGTCCGTCACGGCAGAGACAGTAGTCACAAACTGAAGCTCGCGGCGCCTCGACACGCATAAAAGATCTTGACCTTCGAGCTTGACGAACGGTAAATATCCCGGTCAGCTACACGTTTTAAGCTAAATCTGCGGCCGGCGGGCGTAGCGGGGCGCGTGCGGCCGGTACTCGCCGATCACCTCGGCGAGCCGTAGTGCGCCCACGAAGTCTGCGGGTCCGTCGAAGTCCGGCATCTCCAGGTAGGCGGCGCCGATGCCCTCGGGATCATGGGCATCGGAGCCCGCCGCGCCAGGCAGGTCGTAACGCGCGGCCAGGTCGGCAGCCTGGCGGTTGCGTGCCTGATCTTCGATCTTGGCGTTGAAGACCTCGATAACGTCGGCGCGCCCGGCCGCGCACAGCTGCTCCGAGACTGCGCCGAGGCTGGAGCGGCCGGGGTCGAATGGATGCGGCAGGTAAATGAGTCCGCCCTGGGCTCGGATCAGGCCAGTCACCTCCGCCAGCGGCAGGACGTACGGGATCCGCTCGGTCAGGAACAGCCCGATCACATCGCCCTCGCGCGTGCGGATCTCCTCGCCAACGATCACGCGGGCGCCGATCCCGCGCTCGGCCGCCGCTACGGCCGCGGCCGTCACGTTATGGTCGGTAATGAACACGACGTCGAGGCGCTCGCGCTCGACCCGCTCGGCGAGCTCGTCGATGCTGGTGACTGCGTCACCGGACAACGCAGTGTGCAGATGACAGTCGACCCGCACCCGGCCGTTCTCGGCCATCAGGCCTGCGGGACCGGGACGCCGAGCTCTGTGAGCAGTTCCTGCGAGTACGTGACCCGGCCCGTGAGGGTCTGCGGATCCCGATGGCACAGCATCAGCGCGGCCGCTGCCATGACCGAGGCCGGCTCGGAGTTGGGAGCGCCTTCGGTGGTGAGGTGGTGGAAAACGGTGCCCGGCGTCGGCACGACCTTGGTGGGTGACAGCGCATTCACGGCGATGTTGTCGGGGTACAGCTCGCCCGCAAGGCCAGTAGAGAACCGCTCGATGGCGGCCTTGCACATGCCGTACACGGTCCCGCCCCGGCCGGCGAACGGGCCAGGCGGAATGGTGGGATGCCTCGCCGCGATCGACGAGATGTTCAGGATCCAGCCTGCGCCGTGCTGACGCATGCCGGGCAGCACGAGCCTGGCCAGGTGGAATGGCGCCTCGACCTGGACCGCGAACATCAGCGCGTACTGCTTCGGGGTGAAGTCCTCGACCTTGGTGAAGTACGTGACGGCAGCGTTGCTGACCAGGATGTCGGGCGCGCCGAGCTGACTGGTCGTCTCGGCTACCAGCCGTTCGCGATCCTCGGCTCTGGCTAGGTCAGCCGGGATGGCGATGGCGGTCCCGCCGTCTGCCCTGATCTGCTCGGTGGTCTCGCCGATGGTGCCCGCGAATCGCGACGTTCCGGCGTCAGTCGTCCTCGCCGCGACGGCCACGGCCGCGCCTTCGGCACCGAACCTCCGGGCGATCTCGGCGCCGATGCCACGGCTCGCGCCCGTGACGATGGCCACTCGGCCTTCCAGCAGACCCATGCAGGACCTCCGCGTCTCGACGTGCATTAACCGCATTCCAGAACTCGTGGTGGAGCGAAATACTAGAAGCGTGTTCTACTAGGCCAATTGGACCCAGCCGGCCCGGCCGTGTCAATGCGGTTGGCCGGCACCGCGTTCTCGGAGGTCATGATGCCGCTGAATCACAGTCTCGTCGGTGTGCCGGGAGAGCCCCACGAGCGCTCCTGGTCATCCACCGACGCGCTGCTCTACGCGATCGGCGTGGGCGCGGGCCTCGGCGATCCCCTGCACGAACTGCAGTTCACGACGGAAAACACCGCCGGGGTCGAGCAGCAGGTGCTGCCTACCTACGGCGTGCTGCTCGCGCAGGCCAGGACGTCCGGTGACCTAGGCGACTTCGACCGCGCGATGCTGGTGCATGCGGAGCAGTCGATCGAGCTGCACAAGCCGCTCCCGGTGCAGGGCACGCTTCGTACTTCCGCGATGGTTACCGGCATCTACGACAAGGGCTCTGGCGCCCTCGTCGAGACGGAGAACCAGGCGGTCGACGCGGCGACCGGCGAGCCGATGGTGACGACGCGAGGAAGCACGTTCATCCGGGGTGAGGGCGGCTTCGGCGGCGATCGCGGCACCGGCGAGCCGTGGCAGCTCCCAGACCGCGCGCCGGACCACAAGGTGACGCAGCAGACCCGGCCCGAGCAGGCGCTGCTGTACCGGCTGTCCGGCGACCGCAACCCGCTGCACGCCGACCCCGCCTTCGCGGCCAGGGGCGGCTTCAGCAGGCCAATCCTGCACGGTCTCTGCACGTACGGCATGACCGGCCGGGTGCTGCTGCACGAGCTTTGCGGCTCCGACCCGGCGCGCTTCCGGTCTATGTCCGGCCGCTTCAGCAGGCCGGTGCTGCCCGGCGAGACGCTCGTCGTCTCGATCTGGGCGGGCGAGACGGGATCAGCCCAGTTCCAGACGGCCAAGGATGACGGCACGGTCGTCATCGACCGGGGGGTCGTGCAGTTCCGCTAGCCGGTGCCGATGGCCAAGCGGTGGGACGTGCCGGAGCCGCTGCGCATAACCTTGGCCGCATGAGCATCGACAAGCCTGAGATCGATTTTCCCGGCGGTGAGCCGCCGACCGAGCTGGAGATCACCGATATCTGGGAAGGTGACGGCGTCGCAGCCAAGGCGGGCGACACAGTCAAGGTCCACTACGTGGGTGTCGCGTACTCGACGGGCGAGGAATTCGACGCCAGCTGGAGTCGCGGCGAACCGCTGGAGTTCCGGCTCGGTGCGGGGCGGGTCATCGCCGGCTGGGATCAGGGCGTGCAGGGAATGCGGGTCGGCGGACGGCGTCAGCTGATCATTCCGCCAGGCCTGGCCTACGGGGACCGCGGTGCCGGGCACGTGATCTCGCCGGGTGAGACGCTGATCTTCGTGTGCGACCTCGTCTCGGCATGATGAGCCAGGCGTAACGGCTCAGTGTTCAGCCAGCCGGGGGACGTCGCGGACGACATGCTTCGCGACGCCCTGCGGGATGGCTGGAATGTTGCCGCGACGTCGGTGACGTACCAGGCGGTGGGCTTCGGCAGCCACCACTGGCTGGTGAGCACGGCCGGCGGCGGACGGCTCTTCGTCACCGTCGATGACCTGGCCGGCAATACTCGCAGCGCGGCCGACACCGCTGATGCCGTCTTCGCTCGGCTGGAGCGGGCCTTCGCTACGGCACTCTCGCTGCGGCGAGACGCAGGCCTGGACTTCGTGGTCGCGCCGATCCCGGCCGCTGACGGCCGGGTGGTAGCGCGCCTGGCCGCGACGTACTCGCTGGTGGTACATCCGTACGTTGCGCATTGCCACGCCGGCCTCGACGGCGCGTTCACTGCGAGCGCCGACCGGCTGGCCGTGCTTGACCAGCTGATCACGCTTCATGGCGCTCGGGCAGAGTTGCCGGTCACCGATGACTTCGCCGTGCCGCGCGCAGCCGAGCTGAGGGCGGCGATGGGCCAGACCGGCGTGCCATGGCGCGCCGGGCCGTACGGGCCGCTGGCGCGTGATCTGCTGGCCGCGCATGCCGCCGACCTGGCGAGGCTGCTTGCCGCCTACGACGACCTCGCGGCTCGAGTGGCGCGCCGGAGGGACCGGCTGGTCATCACGCACGGCGAGCCGCATTCGGCCAACGTGCTGGAGACACCCGGCGGCTTTGTCATGGTCGACTGGGAAAGCGTGCTGCTCGCGCCGCCGGAGCGCGACCTGTGGGCGCTCGCGGAGACCGATGCCTCGATTCCGGGCGCCTACTCGGCGGCCACGGGCGTCGCCATCGACAGCGACGCGCTGACGCTCTACCGGATGTGGTACGACCTGGCGGAGATCGGCGCATACATCAGCCTCTTCCGCGGAAGCCACGGCGAGACGGCTGATACCGCAGAGTCATGGCGCAATCTCCGGCACTTCCTGCGGCCGGCCAGCCGCTGGCCGTCCCTCTTCGTCTCGCCAGATTTAGCCCGATAATGGCCAGTATGCCGTCATGACGCTGCCAGCGGGGGTCAGGCAGGTCACCACCCGGTTCCTCGATCTGATCGATGCCAGTGCCCCCGGCCTCGTCGAGGGCCTGTACCTGCGCGGCTCACTCGGCTTCGGCGAGTACTTCGAGGGCCAGAGCGATATCGACTTCACCGCGGTCCTGGCTGCCCGGCCTGACGCAAGCTCAGCTCGACGCGCTCGCCGCGGCTCACGCGGCAGTATTCGCGGCGCACCCGAACCCGCATTTTGACGGCTTCCACCTGCTGCGGGAGGATCTTGCCCAGCCGCCTGATAAGTGCCATGACCTGCCGTGCATGTTCGCGGGGAGCTTTGCCGAGGCGAGCCGCTCGGACGTCAACCCGGTGAGCTGGCACGAGCTAGCCAGGCACGGGATCACCGTGCGCGGACCCAAGCTGACGAGCCGCAAGATCTGGACCGATGACGCAGCCTTGCGCGCGTTCACGCATGCCAACCTGACCTCCTACTGGTCCGGCGTGGCCGATGCCCTGGCTGCGCATCCGGCGGAAGCCGGGACGCCAGCGATGGCTGCCTGGTGCGTGCTGGGCGTCAGCCGCCTGCACCACGTGCTCGCCACCGGCTCGCTGACCTCCAAGAGCGGTGCCGGACGCCATGCGCTGCGCGCGTTCGGACCGCGGTGGCACCCGATCATCACCGAGGCGCTGCGGGCACGCGAGCAGCTATCCGCTCCGTCGGCCTACGGGAGCGACCCAGAAGCCAGGGCTCGTGATACGACCGCCTTCACCGTCATGGCGATCGACGCGGGCCTGGCCCTGGGCGCGGTTGCCGCCGGTCCGGGCAGCGCCTGACAGCGGGCTCGCCGGCTGCCGGGCTCGTCTGCCACCCTGATGACCGTGGCTTCTGCGCAGCCGGCCGTCCCGGTCCCCGATCCGGCCCTCGTCGTGCTCGTCGGCGCCTCCGGGTCCGGCAAGTCGACCTGGGCTGCGGAGCGCTACCGGGCGCAAGAGATCGTGTGCTCTGACCAGCTCCGGGCGGTCGTCGGCAGCGGCGAGCACGACCTGGAAGCCTCGCTCGACGCCTTCTCCCTGCTCGACCAGATCGTCGCCGCCCGCGCGGGCCGGCGGCTCACGACCGTGGTGGACACGCTCGGCCTTGACCCGGCGCGGCGGCTGGCCTGGCTCGCGCTCGCCAGGCGGTCCGGGCTGCCTGCCGTGGCGGTGCTCTTCGAGACCGAGGCTGCCGTGTGCCGCGCCCGCAATCGCGCCCGCGAGCGGCCCGTCCCGGCTGCGGTGCTCGACGCCCAGCTGCGGCGCATCCGGGACGTCGGTGAGCAGCTCCTGGCGGAGGGCTGGGACCTGGTGCTACGGCCAGCGGCCAGCACGCTCAGCCAGCATGTCGTCGAGCCGCTCCACTCGCCCGGCAGCCGGCAGGCAGCTGCCATCCAGGAGAGCCAGCCCGCCGGGCTTGACTTCGTGCTGCAGATCTCGCGCTTCGGCTGGGATGACGACCCGGCAGGCTGGCTCAGGTCCGTCGCGCTCGCCGCCGCCGATGCCGGGTTCGCCGGCCTCGCGCTGATGGATCACCTCATTCAGATACCGCAGGTCGGCCGCGCCTGGGAGCCGATCCTGGAACCCTGGGTGGCGCTTGGCCTGCTGGCTGGCCTGGACACCGGGCTCCGGCTCGGCACCCTCGTCACGCCGGTCACGTTCCGCGCTCCCGGCATCCTGGCCAAGACCGCGGCGACACTGGACGTGCTGAGCGGCGGACGAGCGTTCTGCGGGATCGGCGCAGGCTGGTGGGACCGGGAGCACGCCGGCTTCGGACTTCCGTTCCCGCCGCCTGCCACCCGGCTCGACATGCTCGAGACGGCCATTGAGACCCTGCGCGCGCTGTGGCGGCCGGGGACGAAGGAGTACAGCGGCGAGCGCGTCCGGCTGCCCGAGACAACGTGCTACCCCCGCCCGGCCTCGCCGATCCCGGTCATCGTGGGCGGAAGTGGCGCGCGCACGCTCCGGATCGCAGCCCGACTAGGCGACGGCTGCAACCTGCCGTCGGACGAGAGCGTGCTGGACGTCAAGATCGCGGAGTTTCGCGAGCACTGTCAGGGTGCGGGTCGTGATCCGGCCGACGTCGCGATCACGGTGCTAGACGTCCCGGTGATCGGCCGCGACCGTGAGCACGTGGCCGGCCTAGTCGAGACGCTGCGCGGGCGAGTGAGCGCGGACGCCTTCGCGCGGCGACATCATGCCGGCCTGACGGCCGATCACGTCGGCCGGTACCGTCTGCTCGCCGAGCGAGGCGTCAGCACGGTCTTCGTTTCGCTGCCGGATCTGACCGGTCCCGACGACCTCGACCGGCTCGCGCCCATCGTCGGTGCCTTCGGCTAACCCGCGGCGGGAGGCGGGCCGAGCCGCTACGACGCGCGGACAGCGCCGACGCGGCGGCCATCCTCCAGGTACAGCGTCGCGCGCGTGCGCGCCGCGCCGTTGCGCTTGCGGACTGCCTGGACGCGGCGCCGGATCGGCGCCCGTAGCAGCGTGAGCGCCTCGGCCACCGGTGCCAGCCGGTGCTCGGAAACCTCCGCCGGCTGGAGCACGATCCCGGCCAGCGCCGAGTCATCCAGGACGCCGCAGTCGAACAGGTACCGGACGCCGCCAGGATTGCTGTCGCGCCACGGGCGGAAGTCCATGCATGCGAGCCGGCCTCGGGTCACGTCGAGGCCGCACTCCTCATGAACTTCGCGCTGGCAGGCCTCCCACGGCGTCTCGCCATCGGCCTCCATGATGCCGCCGGGGATGGTCCAGCCCGACTTGTAGGTCGGCTTCAGGATGAGCAGCCTGCCGTTGCGATCAAAGATGAGCGCGCCGGCCGATATCGGCACCCTGGGCAGGACAAACTCGTCCTCGATGCCTTCGGCGCCCGTGCTTTCCGCCATAGCTCACCCTACGTAGGTCACGGAACCCCATCGGCGGCGGATCGGACGGTAGATTGCCCGGATGGCGACGTTCATTACCCGGCTTGAGCATCAGGGCGGCCGAGTCCGGCTAGCTGTCAAGGACCTCATTGATCTGGCCGGCGTCCCGACGACCGCGGGCAGCCGTGCGCTGGCCGAGGCGGCGGTGCCTGCCGGCGCGGACGCGCCCTGCATGGCCGGAGCGCGCGCCGCGGCCGTCGCGATCGTCGGCAAGGTCAACTTGCATGAGCTGGCCTTTGGCGCATCCGGCGTGAACCACTACTTCGGCACGCCCGTAAACCCGCTGGATTCAGACCGGGTACCCGGCGGATCGTCCAGCGGTTCCGCCGTCGCGGTCGCCGACGGCGGCGCCGACATTGCCTACGGTTCCGATACGGGTGGGTCGATCAGGGTACCGGCGGCGTTCTGCGGCATCACCGGGCTGAAGACCACACACGGGCGCGTGCCTCTCGACGGCGTCTGGCCGCTAGCCCCGAGCCTGGACACCGTCGGCCCGATGGCACGTGACGTGGCCGGCGTCGCCGCCGGCATGACGCTGCTCGAGCCGGGATTCACCCTCGACGCTGCGCCTGCCGCGCGGCTCGGACGGATCCGGCCGGCCGGCTTCGACGTGGATCCGGACATCGACGCCGCGGTCGACGCCGCTATCGTCCGCAGCGGGCTCGCGGTAACAGAGACCGACCTATCCGGCTGGCATGACGCCCGCGCGGCCGCTGGCATCGTCATCGACGCGGAAGCCGCCGACTCCAACCGGCTGCTGATCGACGACCCGGAGCGCCGCGACCTGCTCGGCGCTGACGTGCGGGCGAGGCTCGTCGAAGGCGCGCAGATCACTGCAGCCCAGCTGGCGCAAGCACGGGAATTCCAGTCGGGCTGGCGCACGGCCATGATGACGGCGCTGCGCGACGTTGACCTGCTCGTCCTGCCGACCACGATGTTCTACCCGCCCCCGCTAACGCAGGCTGTCCGGCTTCCCTATACGGCACTGACCAACCCGGTGAACCTCAGCGGCTTCCCCGCGCTCGCGCTGCCGATCCCGAGCGCCCACCGCCTGCCGGCCAGCCTGCAACTCATCGGCCCGCCGAATAGCGAGGCTCTGCTGCTCGCGACCGCCGCGATCATCGAGGCGACTGCCGGGTACAGGCCCGGCTGAGCTAGGGGAGTTTCCAGTCCACCGGCTTGTCGCCTTGCTGCGATAGCAGCGCGTCGGCGCGGCTGAAGGGGCGCGAGCCGAAGAAGCCGCGATCGGCCGACATCGGGCTCGGGTGCGCGGACTGGATACTCGGCGCACTGCCGAGCAGGGGAGCCAGGTTGCGTGCGTCGTTCCCCCAGAGGATCGCGACCAGCGGTCCGCCGCGCGCTGCGAGCGCCTTGATCGCCTGCTCGGTGACCTGCTCCCAGCCCTTGCCGCGATGTGAGCCTGGCTGACCCGGCTCGACGGTGAGGACCCTGTTGAGCAGCATGACGCCGCGCTCACTCCACGGCGTCAGGTCGCCGTTCGACGGGCGCGGGTGGCCGAGGTCGGCGGTGTACTCCTTGAAGATGTTGATCAGGCTGCCCGGCAGGCGCCGCACCTCGGGCGCCACCGAGAAGCTGAGGCCGACCGGGTTGCCGGGCGTCGGGTACGGATCCTGGCCGACGATGAGTACGCGGACGTCGGCTAGCGGCTGGCGGAACGCGCGGAGGATGTTCTGCCCGGCCGGCAGGTAGCTGCGGCCAGCAGCGAGCTCGGCCCGAAGGAACGCGCCGAGCTCGGTGATCTTCGTCTCGACCGGCGCCAGGGCCTGCGCCCAGTCTGGGGCTACCAGTTCGCTCAGGGAGCGTGCCGCCATGGCAGCCCACTGTAGAGCAGATCGGTCGGCCCGACCTCTCCCTTGGTCCCCCATCTGGGCCGCGAGCGAGCCAAGCGGCACCGGGCTGCGATTTAGCCGGGTTCGCGGGGTGCGTCACGCGCGTCCGTGTCAGGATGCCACCGTGACCTCGCTAACGGGACATTTTGCAACGAAGGCGCGACGCCTAGCCGCGGCCGCGGCCGTAGCGGCAATGACCGCCGCCGGTGCAGGCTGCGCGACGGGTGGGGCCCCAGCCGCCGGGCCCGGCCCAGCGGGGCCAAGCGCAGGCGCAGCGCACGGAGCCTCGGGTGCGACGCTAGCCGCCGATGCGGAGAGCGCATCGCCGGCTTCGTCGTCGCCCGCGCCGACGGCCACCCGACGCCGTCCCCGTCGCCGTCGGGTACGCCGCCGCCTGTGGTGACCACGACGGTGCCAGGTGCGCCGAACTGCCCGATGTTCCCCGCCGACAACGTGTGGAACACCAATATCTCCAAGCTCCCCGTGGACTCCCACAGCGCGGCCTGGATGCGCAGCATGGACTCGTCATCGACGTACCTGCATCCGGACTTCGGTCCGAACACCGGCGGCTATCCGTATGGCATCCCGTTCACGGTCGTCACCAGCAAGCACGAGACCGTGAAGATCAGGTTCCAGTACGCGAGCGAGAGCTACCGAGGCCGCTACCCGTTCGGGCCGGACACGCCGATCGAGGGCGGCAAGAACGCGGGCGGCGACCGGCACGCGATCATGGTCAACAGGACGACCTGCACGCTGTATGAGCTCTGGGACGCGCGATACTCGGCGTCCGGATCGACGGCAGGCTCGGGCGCCAGGTGGCACCTGACGTCTAACGCGCTCCGCCCGGCGAGCTGGACCTCGGCCGACGCAGCCGGCTTGCCGATCCTGCCGGGGCTGCTCGACTACGCGCAGGTGAAGGCTGCGGTGGCGAGCGGCAAGCCGATCACGCACGCGATCCGGTTCACCGCGGCCGCGACGAGCGCTGCTTATCTGTGGCCGGCCAGGCACGAGGCCGGCTCAGGCTCGATGTCGAAGCTGCCGCCGATGGGCGCTCGATTCCGCCTCAAGGCGAGCTTCAACGTCGCGAGGTTCTGCAGCAACTCGCAGCGGTACTGCCGAGACGCCAAGGCAGTTCTGGTGGAGATGCGGAACTACGGCCTGATCCTCGCTGACAACGGAAGCAACTGGTACTTCCAGGGCAGTGCCTACCCGCAATGGCCGGACGCGCTGGTGTCGCTCCTGAAGGGGATCCCGGCAAGCGCGTTCCAGGCGGTCAACGAGTCCTGCCTGATGGTGAGCAGGAAGTCGGGCGAGGCGACGGCGAAGGCGGGCTGCCCGATCGGCTGAGCGTTGCTCTGGCAAGCTCCCGAGCGCCACGACTGCTGCAAACCAGCCGACCGCAGCGAGTCGTGGCGCCTGGGCGTCAGGGGGTGCCGACCGGCGCATCACCCTCGGCGCGGGCGGTCTTCCAGGTGCCTGGCCCGCGTGTCGATGTAGTTCTCGAGGTCGGCTGGCGTGTGCTGATTGGCCAGCAAAGGAGCGCTCCGCAACCGGTCGAGTGGGACCTGAAGATTGGAGATCTGCTGTGCGTGGAGCTGGAGGAGGTGCGACACCTCGCCGGCCGCGGGGTTCGCCCCGGTCGATACGGGCGCGACCACGCCTGCCAGCGGGTCGTCGGTGCGGGGCGTGGTGAGCGTGAGCACACCGCCGAGGTCGGGCGCCGCCCTATCGCGAGCGCTCAGCGCGGGCAGTCCCCAGCGCACCTCGATGGTCCTGAGCACCGAGGTGTGGTCGATCGGCATGGCGCCGGCCGGGACCCGGTAGATGGTGCCAGCCGGAATCAGCGGCGACACCAGCACCGCGGGCACCCGGATGCCGAAGCGGGTGAAGTCGAATCCGAACTCGCCGGCGCTGTTGTCCGGCGGCACGGCTCCTGATGGCGGTGGCACGTGGTCGAACAAGCCGCCGTGCTCGTCGTAGGTGATGATCAGCAGGGTCTTGTCCCAGCCGGGCCCGCTGCGCAGCGCCTCGTAGACCTGCTGGATCAAGACCTCGCCGAGCGCGACATCGTAGTTGGGGTGCTGGCTATTGCCGGTCGATCCCCAGCTCGGCTCCAGGAACGAGTAGGCAGGCAGCGTCCCGCCCGCGGCATCAGCCTGAAAGTCCTTGAACTTGCCGAAGCACGTCTCGGGCGCATTCACGGTGTCGGGATAGTTGTCGCGAGTCAGCGGCTCGGAGGCGTAGCCGTAGATCTTCCAGCTCAGCTCGTGCTCCGTCATCAGCCCGAAGATGCTCTGGACCGTGTACGACGAGGTGCCGTCGTTCATGTGGCCCTGGCTGGTGCCCGCACAGGCAAACGCCCGATTCGGGAACGTCTCGGTCGGAACCGAGCTGTACCAGTGGTCGCAGACCGCGAACCCCTTCGCCAGGCCGGACAGGACGGGCAGCGCCGACGGCGGGAACACGCCCATGATGTTCGCCGCCGTGGTGCCCGCGAGAACGGTGCGCCCGGATCGCTGGTCGTAGGCGATGGCGGCGTCGAAGTTGGTGACGAAGCCGCTGTTCGTCGCGACCGGCGGGGTGGGCGCGCTACCCGTGCCAAACAATTGAGAGTTGGTGTTGGCGTAACCCTCGCCCGGGTCTGCGCCCGGCATGAAATAAGCGTCTGTGGTCGTCGGGTCGATCTGGAATACGGTGACAGGCTTACCGTCCGTGCCGTTATTGGACTCGGTGCCGAGCAATCCCTCGAATGGCTGCCCGTTCGGACCAGTCTTGCCGGGATACAGGAAACCCAGCATGTGATCAAACGAACGGTTTTCAAGCATGAGCTGGACGATGTACTCGACTTCGGGCAGCTGATTGGGCTGCGACGGCGGGGGAGGCGTGGGAGTTGACATGTGCACATGCTGGCTGACTTATGCGCCGCACTCAAGGCAAAACGAATGGCTCGGCCTATCGGCTAATAAAAACAGGCTGTAAAAGGGGGCCGCCGCTTGGATGACCGATGCCCAGAATGACGCGCCAAGACCGCGCCAGCCGGGAGGTGGAACCCCGGCCAGCGCGGCCGATCAGGGGCTGGCTGAACTCGCGGTGCGGCGGCTCAGGCGGTAGCGAGCAGGCCGGACAGATCCGGCGCCGCCGCCGCGCCGCGACTTCGCAGCTCTGGCAGGACACCCTCGCCGAACCAGTACGCCTCCTCCAGGTGCGGGTAGCCGGACATGATGAACTCCTCGATCCCGAGCGCGGCGTACTCCTCGATGCGGTCGGCCACCTCGGCGTGGCTGCCGACCAGCGCGGTGCCGGCGCCACCGCGGACCAGGCCTACCCCCGCCCACAGATTCGGGTAGATCTCCAGGTCCTGCGCCTTGCCGCCATCGCGGTAGGCCTCGTGCAGGCCGCGCATGCTTTTCTGGCCCACCGAGACCGACTTGGCCAGCGCCTGCTGAGACGCGGCGATCTCCTGCGGGCTCAGCTCCTCGAGCATCCGGCTGGCCTCGGCCCACGCGTCCTTTGCGGTGTCCCGGCTGATCGTGTGCAGCCGGATGCCGAACCGCAGCGTCCGGCCGGCCTGGTCGGCCAGTTCGCGCATCCAGGCGATCTTCCGCGCCACCGCCTCCGGCGGCTCGCCCCAGGTGAGGTACACGTCGACGTAGCGGGCGGCCACCGGCCCCGCGGCAGCCGACGAGCCGCCGAAGTAGACGGTCGGCACCGGGTCGGGCGGGGCCATCACCGTGGCGCCCTCGACCTTGTAGTGCGCGCCCTCGAAGTCGTACGGGTGCCCGCTCCACGCACCGCGGACGATGTCCAGGAACTCGCCGGTCCTGGCGTACCGTTCGTCGTGGCTGAGGTAGTCACCGAATCTGCGCTGCTCGGCGTCCTCGCCGCCGGTGACCACGTTGAGCAGCAGCCGGCCGCCGGACAGCCGCTGGTAAGTCGCCGCCATCTGCGCCGCGAGCGTCGGGGCGACGAAGCCGGGCCGGAAGGCGACCAGGAACTTCAGCCTCTTGGTCTGGCTGATCAGCGCCGCCGTGGTCAGCCACGCGTCCTCGCACCAGGTCCCGGTCGGCGTGAGTACGCCGGCGAAGCCGAGCTGCTCGGCTGACCGGGCGATCTGTCCGAGGTACTCAATGTCCGGCGCCCTGGCTGCAGCGCGGGCGCCCGCCGCCAGGGCCGACGGCCGCGCGGTAGCGCCGACGAGCGGGACGCTGTGACCTCGCCCGACGATGCCTCGCCCGTCGCCCGAGGTTGGCAGGAACCAGTGAAAGACCAGGCTCACGACGTGCCTCCGAGGATGCTGTTGTAGGTGCTGACGGCGAAGTTCGCGAAGTCGATCTTGGCCGGGATCAGGCCAGCGCTGGTGAAGGCGTTCGCGATCTGCTGCTCCGAGCTGATGACTGCCGGGGTGATGGACACCGGCTTGGCCAGCGAATCCTGGACAGCGTTCAGCATGACGCTGGCCGGCAGGCCGGTTGCCTTGGCCCACGAATCAGCCCAGCCGGACTCGTGGCTGGCGGCCCAGGTATAAGCCTGGTCGATCAGCTGGAGGTAGTCGTGAATGGCCGTCGCCTTCGCGGGGTTGTCGAGCGCGGCCCGGGAGGCCACGACGAACGAGAACGTCTCACCGATGCCTGCGCCATTTACCAGCGGCCTGGCGTGATACTGAGCCTCGGCCTCCTCGACGAACGGCGACCACACGTCCCAGGCGGCAACGTGCCCGGTCGAGAACGCAGCCTGCGCCTCGGCAGGCTGAAGGTAGTCGGGCGTGATGTCCTTGATGCTGAGCCCGGCCTTGGTGAGCACGGCCAGCAGGTGATAGTTGGCGGAGCTGCCCTGCGCGACCGCGACGCTCTTGCCGCGCAGCTGTGCCACCGTGTGGATCGGCGAGTTCTGCGGCACCAGCAGCACCGAGCCGAGCGGGTTTGCCTGGAGCGCGCTCACCACCGCGATCGGGCTGTTGCCTGCCGCGGCGAACACCGGCGGCGCGTCGCCGACACTGCCGATGTCGACCGAGCCGGCGCCCATCGCCTGGAGCATCGGCGGACCGGAGGTGAAGTCGCTCCAGTGCGCCTTGAACGGGAGCTTGCTGATCAGGCCGGCCGCGGTCAGCAGTGCCTCCGCGCCCGAGCCCGCCTGATCTCCGATGTTGAGGGTGACGTCTGAGACGTTGACCGTACTGGCCGACGCAGCGCCGCTTGCTGCCGGACTGGTGCTGCTGCTCGCTGCCGAGCCGGAGCCCGACGACGAGCAGGCTGCCGCGCCGGTGAGCAGGAGCCCTGCCGCGAGTGCTCCGGCCCCGATACGCCGAGGCACGCCGCGGCCGGGAAAGCTGGACCGACGGACAATGGCCACGTTCCTCATATCTTTCCTTCCATGTCGACGCCTAGCTCGGCGAGCAGGCGAGTCCTCAGCGCGGTCAGCGCGGACTGGTTGCGGTCGCGTGGACGGCGTGCGCTGACCTGGCAGCTATGACTGATCCGCCCGGAAGTGAGCACCAGCACGCGATCGGCGAGCGCGAGCGCTTCGTCGACGTCGTGCGTGACCAGCAGCACGGCGGGCTGGTGCGTGTCCCACAAGCTGAGCACGAGCTGATGCATCGCGATCCTGGTCAGCGCGTCGAGGGCGCTGAACGGCTCGTCCAGCAGGAGCAGGCTCGGGTCGCGGACAAGTGCTCGTGCGAGCGATGCGCGCTGGGCCTCGCCGCCCGACAGCGTGAGCGGCCACGCGCTGGCCCGGCCGGTGAGGCCCACCTCCGTCAGCGCTTCCGCGGCCTTCGCCGCCGGATCGCTGGCGCGCAGTCCGAGGCTCACGTTGGCGCTGACCCGGCGCCACGGCACCAGGCGCGGCTCTTGGAACGCGATGGACACCGTGCCGTCCACCTCCAGCTCGCCGGTGACCTGCTGGTCGAGTCCCGCAAGCGCGCGCAGCAGGGTCGACTTGCCTGAGCCGCTGCGCCCGATCAGCGCGACGAACTCGCCGGGCCCGATGTCCAGGTCGAGGTTGTCCAGGACGAGGTCGGTGCCGAAGGACCGGGACAGGCCGCGCACGCGGACGGCGAATCCGGTGCCCGGGCTGGCGAGCCGGGTCGCGGCCTGCGTCCCTGACCTGCCCGCCAGCGCGGTCACGCTGCCACGAAGCTGCGACGCCACCGAAGAGCCCTCCCTTCCAGCATCCGGACGAGCCAGTCGGTGATCAGGCCGAGAGCGCAGTAGACGAGCAGCGCCACGATGATCACGTCGTTCCGGAGGAACTGGGTGGCCTGGCTGATCATGAAACCGAGGCCGGCGTTGGCGTTGATCTGCTCTGCCACGACAAGCGCGAGCCAGGCGACGCCGAGGCTCTGCCGCAAGCCCACGAGTATCTGCGGCATCGCGCCCGGCAGCACGATCTGCGTGACGAGCTCGCGACGGCTGAGGTGCAGCACCTGAGCGAGCTCGCCGAGCTTCGCGTCGACGTTGCGGATGCCGGCGAAGGCGTTCAGGTAGAGCGGGATCGCCGAGCCGATGGCGATCAGGATGATCTTGGGACCTTCGCCGATGCCGAACCACACGATGAACACGGGGATCAGCCCGAAGAGCGGCAGCGTCCGGAGCATCTGCATGAGGGGATCGACGGCGTTCTCGCCGACCCGGCTGAGCCCGGCGGCGAGCGCCAGCAGCAGGCCGATGGTGCCGCCGACGGCGAAGCCGGCGGCCACGCGCTCCAGCGAGACAGCCATCGCGCCCTGAAGCGTGCCGAAGGCCGGCGAGCTAGAGGTGACCAGCGTGACCACGGTGGACCACACCTGGGTCGGCGGCGGCAGCTTCTGCGCCGACACCAGGCCAAGCTCGCTGATGAGCTGCCAGACCAGCAGCAAGGCAATGGGGCTGATGAGCCGCAGTGCCTTGGCGCGGCGGCGCCGCACCGGTGAGCCGCGGCCGGCGGATCGGTCGCGCCGGCCTGACTGCGCGGACCAGGACGCCTGTGGCGCCGCGGGAGTTTGGGACGCTGAGGGCCGGGATGCTGACGCCGGGGAGGCTGACAGCCGGGACGGCAGTGCTGTTGGCGCTGGCGGCTCTGACAGCTCGGGCGGCGACAACCGGGGGACGGACGTGAGTCCTTGCCGCAGACCCGCGGCCGGCGCCGCAAGTCTGGCCGCGGCTTCTGCCACGACGTCACCGTCGGCGACGGCCGGTCTGTTTCCGGGCATGGTTGACACGCTCCTCGGTAGTTTTCGGGTATGGCGACGGCGATCTGCGGCGAGGCGTCGGCGGTCCAACTCAGCCGGGCGGTCGCCCGGACCGTGCGGCCAATGTTGAGCGGCACCAGGCCGGCGGGTGACGGGCTCGTCAGCTGTTTCTGTGCGTCTGGGCCCGGTGCGACCGGACTGGCTGCGGCTCTGCAGGCTGTGACTCGGCTGGCTTTGACTCGGCTGGATTCGGCCCGGCTGGCTGCGATCGGGCCGCCGGTTGCGCATTGGGAGCTCGGCCGCTACCGGGCTTGGCTAGCCGGACCGATTGCCATGCCGGGCCTACTGCTAGCCGGACCGGTTGCTAGCCGGACCGGCAGCGACAGGGTCTGCCCAGTGCTGGCCGGCTCGGCTGCTTTGGCCGGTTCAGGTTGGCGGCCGACCTGCGTGTGGCCGACACAGTGCGCTTGCCTGTCTGCGGAGGTCGACGTGTAGCCGGTACGTCAAGTACTGCGGGGTACTCATGACTTCAGTGTGGGAGGTAATTCCTATAATGTCAATAGACAAACTCAGCATTACCCGGGTCCATCAAGGGCCTCCGACGGTCGCGGACTCGCCGAGAGCGCGATGGGGTGCGCGTACGAGCGCGTAACGCACGTCCCAGTCGGCCCGCCGACTTCGATGCCGCCGACGCGTGTCGCGTGACTCCTCGCGGTGGGCGCCGGGGCAGGCCCTTGCCGTAGCGGGCGCCAGGGCAGGCCACTTGCCGTAGCGGGCGCCAGGGCCGACCACGTCAAATCCGTGCGCCGTCGGATGGGGAAGATTGCCGCCTCTGCGCGAACCCCGCCTGCCCGGGTGGTGTTGCCACTGCCGATACCCTCAGGGGGTATAGGCTGATGCGCCGCGGGCCGGCCAAGCGGAGGAGACTGACAGGATGCACGCCATCGGGCATGCGCTAGCCGTCGCGGGGTCGATGACCTGGCAGATCACCTGGGCACTGATACTCGGCTTCGCGCTGTCCGCCATCGTGCAGGCGCTCGTGCCGAAGGCCGCTATCGTGCGCCTGCTAGGGAACGACCGGGCGCGGACGCTGGCCGTCGCCACGGGCCTCGGTGCCGCGTCCTCCTCCTGCTCGTACGCCGCGGTCGCGCTGGCACGGTCGCTGTTGCGCAAGGGCGCCAGCTTCGTGGCTGCGATGGCATTCGAGATCGCCTCGACCAACCTCGTCATCGAGCTCGGCATACTGCTCGCGCTCCTGATGGGGTGGCAGTTCACGGCTGCTGAATTCGTCGGCGGCCCGATCATGATCGTCGTCGTGGCGGTGCTCTTCCGCGTGTTCGTCCGCCAGCGGCTTCTGACCGCCGCCCGCGAGCAGGCCGACCGCGGCCTCAGCGGGTCGATGGAAGGCCACGCCGCGATGGACATGTCGATTGCCACCGGACGCCCGCTGCACCGCAGGCTGCTCTCGAGCGATGGCCTGACGTCGGTGTCGCACGTCTTCGTCATGGAATGGGCGGCGATCATCCGCGATGTCGTCATCGGCCTTCTGATCGCCGGCTGCGTCGGTGCCTGGGTCCCGGATAGCTTCTGGCGCGGGTTCTTCCTATCCGGGCACCCGCTGGCGGCCAAGCTCTGGGGCCCGCTGATCGGTCCGGTCGTGGCGATCCTGAGCTTCGTCTGCTCGGTCGGCAATGTGCCCCTTGCCGCTGTGCTGTGGCGGGCCGGCATCAGCTTCGGCGGCGTGACCGCATTCATCTTCGCCGACCTGCTGATCCTGCCGATCCTGAATATCTACCGGAAGTACTACGGCATCAAGATGACGCTGGTCATCCTCGGTACGTTCTACGCGGCGATGGTGACGGCCGGCTACCTGGTCGAGATCATCTTCGGCGGGCTCGGCCTGGTCCCGAGCCGTGCCACTGCCCGGGTGGCGGTCACCGGCGTCTCGCTCGACTACACGACCTGGCTCAATATTGTGTTCCTGCTGATCGCGGCGATCCTGGTGGTCCGCTTCTGGCGCACGGGCGGCATGCCGATGCTGCGGATGATGAACGGGGCGGCAGACGATCACGCCGGCCACGATCACGCCGGCCACGATCACGCCGGCCACCATCACGCCAGTCACGATCACGCCAGCACGACGACGACGGCGCCCGACTAGATACCTCCCGTAACAGGTAAAATCGCATCGATGTCAGTGTGGGAAGATCGCCCAGGCGGGTAAGCTGCCGAGACTGACACTTTTGACGAACGACATAAAGGCACCGAGCGGGCCGTGCGGACCCGCTCGTACGCGTGCCGGAGGTAGAGACTCGGGATGGCGCTTCGGGATCGCACCATGATCGGGCATGCAGTGGAGCTGCCCGAGCCGTGGCGCTCAGCCGCGCTGACCGTTGTCCTGCCCACCTACAACGAAGCTGGCAACCTGCCCGTCATCGTGGCCGAGCTTTTCGGCCTCCCGCTGACCGGGCTGCACATCCTGGTGGCTGACGACAACTCCCCGGATGGCACGGGCGACGTCGCCGACGAACTGGCGGAAAAGTACGGGTCCGACCGGCTGACCGTCCTGCATCGGCCGGGCAAGCAGGGTCTTGGCCGCGCCTACGTCGACGGCATGACGCACGCCATGGCGGCCGGCGCCGAGTTCGTCGTGCAGATGGACAGCGACCTTTCGCACTCGCCGCAGTACCTGCCGCAGATGCTCGGCACGCTCCTGGCAGCCGACGCTGATGTCGTCATCGGCTCGCGGTATGTCGCCGGAGCGAGCCTGGCCAGCGAGTGGTCCTGGCGGCGGAAGGCGCTGTCAAACTTTGCGAACTACTACGTTCGCGTGCTGCTGCGCCTCGGCGTCCGCGACGTTACGGCCGGTTTCAAGCTGTGGCGTGCGTCCGCGCTGACTGCCATCGATGTGGCCAGCGTGCGCAGCAACGGCTATAGCTTCCAGGTCGAGATGAACTACCGGACCGTGCATCACGGGCTCAAGATCGTCGAGCTGCCGATCCACTTCTCCGACCGGCGCGACGGCGAGAGCAAGATGAGCCTCAAGGTGCAGCTGGAGTCCGCGATGATGCCGCTGGCGCTGCGGCGCCGGGCCCGCTAGGGCACTCGTTCCCAGACAGCACGTTGGCCCGGCCGAGATTCCGGCCGGGCCAACGCTCTCGTCTCAGGCGGCGGGGGCGTGTGCGACACGGGCGCTAACACTCCCCGTTCCCGTCCTGATCTTGAATTTTCTAAGCCGCCACGGCCGTGCGAACGTTCGCCGGCTCGAGCGCGAGCTCCAGCACTTCGCGGACGTCGCTCACCGGGTGGATGCTGAGCGCGGCGCGGACCTTCTCCGGCACATCCTCCAGGTCCGGCTCATTCCGCTTGGGGATGAGCACGGTCGTGATCCCGGCCCGGTGCGCCGCCAGCAGCTTCTGCTTGACGCCGCCGATCGGCAGGACGCGGCCGGTCAGGGAGACCTCGCCGGTCATCGCCACGTCGGACCGGACCAGCCGGCCAGACAGCAGCGAGGCCAGCGCCGTGGTCATCGTGACACCAGCGCTCGGGCCATCCTTCGGCACAGCGCCGGCCGGCACGTGCACGTGCACGCTGCGGTCCTTCAGATCCGCGACCCGCAGCTCCAGCTCGGCGCCGTGCGAGCGAAGGTAGGACAGCGCGATCTGCGCCGACTCCTTCATCACGTCGCCCAGCTGGCCGGTTAGGGTCACGCCGGTCGAGCCCGTCTCCGGGTCCGCAAGCGACGCCTCGATGAACAGGACGTCTCCGCCGGTGCCGGTGACCGCAAGGCCAGTCGCAACGCCCGGCACCGCGGTTCGCTCGGCCGACTCCGGCGTGTGCCGGGGATTGCCGAGGTAACCCGTCAGGTCACCAGCGTCCACGGTGACCGGAATCGTCGTGGCACCGGACTCCGCCTGCGCCGCGATCTTCCGCAGCACCCTGGCGATGGTCCGCTCCAGCGATCGGACACCAGCCTCGCGGGTGTACTCGCCAGCGATCCTGCGCAACGCGTCGTCAGTCAGCGTGACATCCGACGCGCCGAGCCCGGCCCGGTCCAGCTGCGTGGGCAGCAGGTGACCGCGCGCGATCGTGACCTTCTCGTCCTCGGTGTAGCCGTCCAGGGTGATGAGCTCCATCCGGTCCAGCAGTGGCGCCGGGATGGAATCCACCACGTTCGCGGTGGCGATGAACAGCACGTCGGACAGGTCAAGCTCGACCTCGAGGTAGTGGTCGCGGAACGTGTGGTTCTGCGCCGGGTCGAGCACCTCGAGCAGCGCCGCTGTCGGGTCACCCCGGTAGTCAGCGCCGAGCTTGTCGACCTCGTCGAGCAGGATGACCGGGTTCATCGAGCCGGCCTCGGTGATGGCCCGGACGATGCGGCCGGGGAGGGCGCCGACATAGGTACGCCGGTGACCGCGGATCTCGGCCTCGTCCCGGACGCCGCCGAGCGCGACGCGGGCGAACTTGCGGCCCATGGCGCGGGCGACGGACTCGCCGAGGCTCGTCTTGCCGACTCCGGGCGGTCCGCCCAGGGCTAGCACGGCGCCGCTACGGCGTCCGCCGACAAGCTGGAGGCCGCGGTCGGACCGCCGCTTGCGGACGGCCAGGTACTCGATGATCCGGTCCTTGACATCGTCGAGGCCCGCGTGGTCGGCGTCGAGCACTTCCCGTGCCCCGGTGATGTCGTAGGCGTCCTCCGTGGTGGTAGTCCACGGAACCTCGAGCAGGGTGTCCAGCCAGGTGCGGATCCAGCCAGCCTCGGGCGACTGGTCGGAACCGCGCTCGAGCTTGGCCGCCTCCTTCAGCGCCGCCTCGCGGACCTTCTCCGGCAGGTCGGCAGCCTCGATCCTGGCCCGGTAGTCCTCCTCTTCCGAGGCAGGCTTGCCGTCCAGCTCGGCCAGCTCCTTGCGGATGGCGGCTAGCTGCTGGCGAAGCAGGAACTCGCGCTGCTGCTTCTCCATGCCTTCCTTGACGTCGTTGCTGATGGTCTCGGCGACGTCCAGCTCGGCCAGGTGATCGCGGGCCCAGCCCACGAGCGACTCCAGGCGCTTCTCCGGATCGCTGGTCTCCAGTAGCTGGCGCTTCTGCGCCACGTCGAGGTAACCGGCGTAGCCAGCACTGTCGGCAAGGGCCGACGGGTCGGTCAGCCGCTGGATCACGTCGACGAACTGCCAGGCACCGCGCTTCTGCAGGATGGTGGCAGCCAGGCCGCGGTATTCGCGGGCGAGCTCGGCGGCCTGCTGGGTCGCCTCCGGCTCCTCGATGATCGTTCCCTCGACCCACAGGGCCTGGCCGGGACCGACCGTGCCGGTGCCAATGCGGACCCTGGCAGTACCGCGGACTACCGCGGCCCGCTCGCCGCTGGGCAGCCGGCCGACCTGCTCGATCGTGGCAAGAGTGCCGATAGATGTGTAGCTGCCGTCGGGGCGCGGCACCAGCAGGACCTGGGCCTGGGCGTCATCGCCGCGCGGCCGCCGCCGCCAGCTGCGCGGCCTCGATGGCAGCGCGCGGCTCAGCCGCTGAGAGGTCAAGTGGCACCACCATGGTCGGCAGGACGACGTTGTCGTCGAGCGGCAGTACCGGCAGGGAGAGTGTCTCGGCCATTACAGAGGTCACTTCCTCCGAAGAGTAGGCGCTAGTTTTGCTTACGTAATTACGGGTCTACAAGCAAGCTTGGAGGTTTTTTGTTCCTTGGCTCGCAGACGTTCGCGGTGAGCGGACGCTAGCCCGGATTTAGGCATGTACGCGAGGAATGCGCCTGAACCGGCGCGGCGTCATGCGGGAGCTCGGGAGCCTTGTTACGTGTCAGTAACAGCACCGCGGAGTCCGAAAGTGTTCCGCCCAGGCCTGGCCCAGCGAGGCGACGCGGCCTCCAGCTAGCCAGTTGAGCCGATGCGGTATCCGGTTTTTGGGCGTCAGGTTGCAAGTGCTGCCCCTAGAGGGGCGCCACTTGCAACCTCACGCCCTATGCCAGCCGTCGGGCGACCTGGGCGCCTCGGGCCGCCTGGCACGGGGCGGCCTGGCTCGGGGCGGCCTGGCTCGGGGAAGGCGCGCCTCGGGGCAGGCGTCAGCCCATCGGGTAGTGGTGCAGCGCGACCGCGTACTCGCAGCCCGCGCCCATGCCCACGTAGCCGGCCATGTCCCGGAGGAACTGGTCGGGGTTGAAGTCGCCGCCGAGTCCCGCGAGGTAGGCGCGGTGCTCCTCGAGCGAGGCGACACCAAGGTCGATGGTCGCGGTGACGTCCACGAAGTGGCTCGGATTGCCCGCAGCGGCAACGTAGGCGTCCCTGATCTTCGCGCTCGGTAGCTCGAGCTCCGGGAAGACCCACTCGTTGGCCGCGTCCCGGCAGGCGTCCAGGGTGGCCAGCCCGACTGCCCTGTGATCGGCGTGGTTGACGGGGCCGTCGTCACCCCAGGTGAGGTCGAAGCTCATGGTGATCACGACATCGGGCTGGAGCTGCCGGAATGCCCTGGCCAGGTCGCGGCGCAGCGGCACACCGTACTCGATCAGCCCGTCCGGATGGCCGAGGAACAGCACGTCGGAGACGCCGACGACCGCGGCGCTGCGCCGCTCCTCCTCTTCCCGCAGCGGTCCGACCTCCGCCGGGTGCTGGCCGGCGATGCCGGCCTCGCCGCTGCTGACGAGCACGTACGAGACGTGCTTGCCCTGCGAGGTCCAGCGCGCCACGGCCGACGCGGCACCGTACTCAAGGTCATCGGGATGGGCGACCACGGCCACCGCCCGGTCCCAGTCCTCGGGCATCGGCTGCATAGGGACCGCCCTTCCCGCACCGCCGCCTGCCGGGTGCGCCGCATCGTGTGTGCCAGCTCCCATTCAATCCTGATTCGGGTCGGCCGGGCGTAAGCTGCGGCGTTGTGCTGCCCCGTGTCCAGGCCATCAGGTACGTGACGCCGCTGCGCGAAGGTGGCTCGCTGCCCGCGGTGATGGAGGCCGACGACCTCGGCACCTACGTGGTCAAGTTTCGCGGCGCCGGACAGGGCCGCAAGGCGCTGGTCGCCGAGATCATCAGTGCTGGCCTGGCCAAAGCGTGCGGGCTGCTGGTGCCGGACCTGGTCACCGTCGACCTCGATGCTGCCCTGGCGCCCGGCGAGCCCGATCAGGAGATCCAGGACCTGCTGCGGGCCAGCCACGGGCTGAACCTCGGCGTGGACTTCCTGCCGGGCGCGCTCGATTTCGAGACTGGCGCGGCGACCGTGGCGCCTGCGCTGGCGGGCCGCATCATGTGGTTCGACTCGCTGGTCAGCAACGCGGACAGGTCCTGGCGCAACCCGAACATGCTGCTCTGGCACGGCAGCCTCTATCTCATCGACCACGGCGCAACGCTGACCTTCCACCACCGGTGGGCGAGTGCCGGGGCGGCAGCCGAGCGCCCTTATGACGTAGCGAGCACGCGCTCCTCGGCTGCGGCGCCCTGGTCGAGGTCGCCGACGCCGAGCTGGCGCCCCTGCTGAGCATCGAGGTCATCAGCGACGCAGTGCGGCAGGTCCCGTCGGAGTGGCTGGCCGAGGAGCCGGGCTTCGGCGACATCGACGACGTGCGTGCCGCCTATGTCCGCCAGCTGACGGCCCGCCTAGAAGCCCGCCCGGCGTGGCTGCCGGCACTCTCGGCCGCAGCGCGCGCGGGTCTTGGTGAACTGACGCCCGCCGACCGGGCAGGCCGCCCGGCAGCCCGGCCCGCGTGGCTGAGCGGTGGCGATACCCCATGACCGGAGGGAACGGGGCCGACACGGCCGGTGTAGCCGGCCCGGTGCAGCCGTTCGAGTACGCCGTACTGCGCGTCGTCCCGCGTGTCGACCGGGGCGAGGCTATGAACGCGGGTGTCCTGGTGTACTGCCGCCCGCTTGACTACCTGAAGGCGTGGATCGAGCTGGACACCGGCCGGCTGCTCGCTCTGGACCCGGCCGCCGACGTCGGCGCGATCGAGCGGGCGCTCGCCGCCATAGAGAGGGTCTGCGAGTCCGATCCGGGAGCCGGTCAGGCTGGCCTTCAGGACATCGGCCGCCGCTTTGGCTGGCTCACGGCGCCGCGCAGCACCGTCGTCCAGGCGGGCCCGGTTCATACGGGCCTGACCAGCGATCCTGACGCTGAGGCTGAGCGGCTGCTCACCGCGCTCGTCCGCCGGCCGGGCTGAGGGGCGGGAACCGCTGGCGGCCCCGCCAGGGACGCGCGGCGGTGCATGCCCGCGTCTGGCTAAGCTTGGACGACGTTAAGCCCTGGCAGTCAGCGAGGTCAGCTCACCGCTGACGGCTTTCCCCCGCCGGGGTGGTGAGGGGAGCTGGCGTGTCATGCGGGAACCGGTCATGCAAGAAACGGTCGTGCGGGACGGAGTCCGCGGCGTGGACGAGCGGGCGCCGCTCAAGGTGGCGCTGCTGGGCTGCGGCTCGGTCGGATCGCAGGTCTACCGGCTGCTGACCGAGCAGTCGGCCGACCTGAAGGCGCGGGCAGGCGCGCCGCTGGAGATCGTCGGCGTCGCAGTGCGGGACCCCGGCCGGCCGCGGGAGGTCTCGGTGAACCCGGACCTGCTCACGACCGATGGCCTGGACCTGGTCACGCGCCCGGACGTGGACATCGTGATCGAGCTGATCGGCGGCATCGAGCCGGCCAGGACCCTGCTGCTCGCGGCCCTGAGTGCGGGTAAGTCCGTCGTCACCGCCAACAAGGCCCTCGTCGCCGTCGAGCGGGCGATGCTGCACAAGACCGCGAGCCAGGCCGGGGCGGACCTCTACTACGAGGCCGCGGTGGCCGGGGCCATCCCGCTGCTGCGCCCGCTGCGAGAGTCGCTGGCCGGCGATGAGGTCAAGCGGGTGCTCGGCATCGTGAACGGGACGACGAACTTCATCCTGGATCGCATGGATACCTCGGGTGCCGACTTCAGCGCGGCCCTCGCGGAGGCGCAGTCGCTCGGCTACGCCGAGGCTGACCCGACCGCGGACGTGGCCGGCTTCGACGCAGCGTCCAAGGCGGCGATCCTGGCGAGCATCGCGTTCCACACCGAGGTGACCGCCGATGACGTCTACCGGGAGGGCATCCTGTCGGTGACGGCCGCCGACATCGCCAGCGCCAGGGCCATGGGGTTCGTGGTGAAGCTGCTGGCGATCTGCGAGCGGTCCGACGGCGGCATCTCGGCCAGGGTGCATCCGGCGATGATCCCGCGGACCCACCCGCTGGCCGCGGTCCGCGGGGCGTACAACGCGGTCTTCGTCGAGGCGGAGTCGGCCGGACGGCTCATGTTCTACGGGGCCGGGGCCGGCGGTCAGCCGACCGCGAGCGCGGTGCTCGGCGACACCGTAGCGATCGCCAGGAATCTGCTAGCCGGCCTGCGCGGGCCCGACTCCTCTACTTATGCGCAGCTGCCGCTGGTCCCGATCGGCGACGCGCGGACCAGCTACTACGTGCAGCTGGACGTGGCCGACCGGCCTGGCGTGCTCGCTCCGGTGGCGGACGCGTTTGCCCAGCAGGGGGTGTCCATCAAGGCGGTCAGGCAGGAAGGCCGCGGCGAGGACGCGAACCTGGTCATCATGACGCACGCCGCCAGGGAAGCCGCCCTGGCCAAGACGGTCGCCGTGCTCGGCGCGATGGAGGCCGTCCGGAATGTGGACAGCGTCATGCGCGTCGAGGCCCTGGAGGGCGAGTGACCGCACCGATGACGAGGCCGACCCCGTGGCGCGGGATCATCGCGGAGTTCGGAGCCAGCCTGCCAGTGCCGGATGGCGTCACCGTGATCTCGCTGGGCGAGGGCGGCACGCCACTGCTGCCGGCCCCGGTGCTGTCAGACATGACCGGCTGCTCGGTCTACCTCAAGGTCGAGGGCGTGAACCCGACGGGCTCGTTCAAGGACCGCGGCATGACGGTCGCCGTGACGCTGGCCGCGGCGCGCGGCGCGCACACGGTGATCTGCGCTTCGACGGGCAACACCAGCGCCAGCGCGGCCGCTTACGCAGCCCGCGCCGGGCTAGCCTGCGCGGTGCTCGTACCGAGGGGGAGCGTGGCGCTCGGCAAGCTGGCCCAGGCGCTGGCGCACGGGGCGCGGCTGCTCCAGGTCGACGGGAACTTCGATGACTGCCTCGAGCTGGTGCGCAAGCTCACCGCCGACTACCCGGTCGCCCTGGTGAACTCGGTCAATCCGGAGCGTCTCCAGGGCCAGAAGACCGCGTCCTTCGAGGTGGTCGACGCCCTGGGCGACGCCCCTGACGTGCACTGCCTGCCGGTGGGCAACGCGGGCAATATCGCCGCCTACTGGCTCGGCTACCGGGAGTACCTGGCGAACGGCCGGGCGACCAGGACGCCGCGGATGCTCGGCTTCCAGGCAGCGGGCGCCGCCCCGATTGTCCTTGGCCAGCCTGTGCTCGAGCCAGTCACCGTCGCCACCGCGATCCGGATCGGCAACCCGGCGTCCTGGCAGCTCGCCGAGGAAGCAAGGGCCGAGTCCGGCGGCCTGATCGGCTCGGTCACGGACGAGCAGATCCTGGCTGCCTACCGCCTCCTGGCTCAGCGTGAAGGCGTCTTCGGCGAGCCGGCGTCGGCGGCCGGAGTCGCCGGCCTGCTGATCGCGAGCGCGGCTGGCCAGGTCCCGGCCGGCTCGACCGTGGTGTGCACGATCACCGGGCACGGCCTGAAGGACCCCGACACCGCAGTGGCCGGCGTGCCGCCGCCGGTGACCATCGGCATCGACGTCGCGGCGGCCGCCGGGGCGCTTGGGCTGCGGTGACGGCGCGCGCGCAGTGAAGTGGACAGCCGAGCCGGTCACCGTACGGGCGCCTGCCACCAGCGCTAACCTCGGGCCCGGCTTCGACTCGCTTGGCCTCGCCCTGGGCCTGTATGACACCGTCCAGGCGCGCGTGCTTCCCGCCGGGATCGAGGTGCAGGTCACCGGCGTCGGCGCAGGCGAGGTCGGGCGCGGGGCGGACCACCTCGTCATCAGGGCCATGCGGGCCGCGTTCACCGCGATGGGTGCGCAGCCGCCTGGTATCGGGATTAGCTGCCGGAACGATGTGCCGCAGGGATTCGGCCTTGGCTCGTCCGCGGCCGCGATAGTCGCGGGACTGATCGCCGCTCGAGCGCTTGGCGGCACCGACGGCGCGGCGACGCTACCCGATGCCGAGGTGCTACGGCTGGCCTGCGACATCGAGGGACATCCCGACAACGTCGCAGCCTGCCTGCTCGGCGGCCTCACCATCGCTTGGCAGGGCGGGACCGAGCTGAAGGTAGCGAGGCTGACGCCGCTGGCTAGCCTGGTGCCGGTGCTCTGCATCCCGGCGGAACCGCTCGCGACGCTGACAGCGCGGAAAGCACTGCCGGCCCAGGTCCCGCACGCGGCCGCCGCGGCCAACTCAGCCAGGGCAGGGCTGCTCATCGCGGCCCTCACGGGCATGCCGGAGCTGCTGTTCGACGGCACCGAAGACTTCCTGCATCAGCAGTACAGGGCAGGGGCGATGCCCGCGACCGCGGCCCTGATCGGCCGGCTCAGGTCGGCGGGAATCGCCGCCGTTGTTTCCGGCGCAGGCCCGTCGGTCCTGGCGCTGACCACGGACGGGGATCAGCTCGGCGCCGACACCGTCGCCCAGATCGCGAGCGAGGCCGGCTCTCGGTGGCAGATACTGCCGCTCGAGGTCGACCTCGACGGCGCCGCCTTGCTTCCCGGCTGAGCGCGCCGCGTGTCTGCGGACGGACATTCTGTGTCGGGCACCTGCCGAGCGCAGGCCCGTCCGTTGGACCGGGTGACCGCAACCGCGATGATGGCGTCATGACCGGTGGTCCGCGTCGAGAGGCAGGCGAATCGCAGCCGGCGACCAGTCCGCCAGGCGTCAGTCTGCCGGTGATCGCACGCGAATGGGGCCGGATTGGCATCACCGGCTTCGGCGGTCCGCCCGCCCATATCGCGTTGCTGCGCCGCCTGTGCGTGCAGCGCAATCCTTGGCTGTCAGAGGCGGAGTTCGAGGATGGCATTGCCGCCACGTCGTTGCTGCCAGGGCCCGCCTCCACCCAGCTGGCGATCTTCTGCGCCTGGCGGCTGGCCGGCCCGATGGGTGCCATCGTCGGCGGCGTGTGCTTCATCGTTCCGGGTCTGATCATCATCCTCGGCTTGTCGGCGCTGTTCCTCGCCCAGTCACCGCCGACCTGGATATCCGGCGCGGCGGCAGGGGCCGGCGCGGCGGTTCCCGTGGTCGCCGTCGGCGCGGCGGTCAGCCTGGCGCCCGCGAGCTGGCGGCGGGCCGGCACGGCCACCCGGGCGCGTGTCCGGTGGACCAGCTACCTGCTGGCGGGCGGGGTCGCGGCGAACGTGGCTGGGGAGTACCTGGTCGTCGTCCTGCTCGCGTGCGGCCTGGTTGAGTGGCTCGTCCGCCGCCGTGCCACGGCCAGCAGCGGACCTGCAGATGGCGGGCGTGCTGACGGCGGGAACGGCGACGGCGAGCCCGGCGACGGCGAGCGTCGCCCGGGTGCCTTCCTGCTTCCGCTCGCGGTGAAGGCCGGCGTCACCGCAGGCGTCTTCGGCTCGCTGGCCTGGGTGGCGCTGAAGGTGGGCGCGCTGTCCTTCGGCGGCGGTTTCGTCATCATCCCGCTGATGCAGCACGACGCCGTGCACACCTACCACTGGATGACGACAGCGCAATTCCTGAGCGCGGTGGCTCTTGGCCAGGTCACTCCGGGCCCGGTGGTGCTGACCGTCGGCGTCGTCGGCTACGCGGCGGCCGGGCTGGCCGGCGGACTGCTCGCCGTGGTTATCGCGTTCGCGCCGTCGTTCATCTTCGTACTCGCTGGCGGGCCGCACTTCGACAAATTCCGGCGCAACGAGGTGGCCCAGGCCTTCCTGTCCGGTGCCGGGCCCGCGGCGATCGGCGCCATCGCGGGCGCCGCCGTAACGCTCGGCCTGGGCCTGACGCAGCTCTGGCAGGTGGGCGTGCTCGTGGCGGCCGCCTGCTGGCTCCTCCTGCTGCGGCGCGGCGTCGTCAGCACGCTACTGGGCGCGGCGGCCGTCGGCGTCATCGTCGCGCTGGCGGGCGGCCTCAGCTAGCCGCTTCATGCCGACGCGGTGATCCGGCCGAGCACGTCCGCGCGCAGTGCCTCGATGTCCGCGCCGGATCCTGTCAGCAGCGTGAGCGCCCCGTTGCGCCGCTGGTCGAGGATGCCGATGAGCATGTGGCCAGAGGAGATGCTGCGCTGGCTGAGCTGCTGGGCCTGACGGACTGCTCCGGCCAGCGATCGCCTGGTGTCCTCGGCGATCGGAAGTCTGCGCTGGCCAGAGACTGCCAAGCGGTCAAGCGCGCCTGGCCCGAATGCCGCGTCGGTCGCCCGTCGCACGGCGTCCAGGTCGATGCCCAGTGTGGACAGGGCATCGGCGTCCAGTCCGGCCGGCGCGTCGTGGTCGCCGCGTGGCAGCCGCGCCCGCAGGGCAGCCAGCTCAAGGCCCGCTGCGGTCAGTGCGTCGGCGGCCGGTCCTGGCTCCCTGAGCAGGCCTATGAGGACGTGCTCGCTGCGGATCTCGTCGTGCCCGGCCCGGTCCGCCTCGTCCCTGGCATCGACGAACGCCTGCCGTGCGGCGGGCTCGAATCGCTCAAACATCGCCATCTCCCGTACGCCGACGACGCCGGCCGCGGCCGCTTCCCGTATCCGCTGTCAGTCCAGCGAGCAGTCCGGCGTACTTCTTGTGCACCGCCTGCTTGCTGATGCCAAGGAACACCGCGATCTCCTGCCAGGACCAGCCGTGGTCTCTGGCATTCCGCACCTGCAGCGTCTCCAGCCGCTCGGCGAGCTCGCGCAGTGCCCGCGCGGCCTGCAGGCCGGCTGCCGGGTCCTGCCCGCTGGCCGCTTCGGCCAGCGCAACCTCGTTGCTCATGTTGTCAATATAGGTTGACGTGCGGCGACTGTCAACCTAAGTTGACTCACTTGCCGGCAAGGGCGTGACCATGGGCAAGCAGACGTGCACGTGGTCGTCGGCCCAGGCTCATCCGCCATGGGTCATTTCTTCATGTCACGTTCAGTACCTTGTCGTTTTCGGTGATCAGGCTTCTTGATGGCAACCCATGCCATCTAGCTTCTTAGCGGAGGTTCTGATCTGATGACGACGCACACATTGCCGGCCATTCCCGGTCGGCGGCGCTGGCGAATTGCAGCGCCGCTTGCCGCGGCGGCGGCGGCTGGGCTGCTGGCCGCCGCCGGCGCATTCGGCGGTCCGGCCGCGCACGCCGGGATCCGGCCCTGGTTCGAGCCGGGCAACCTCATCGTGAGCCGATCGGTCTACGTTGGCCAGCCGAGCCTGTTTACCCCTGGCGTCACCGAGCTTCCGCCGGGCTGCCCGACCAGCGCCGGCGGCTGCACGCCCGCGGTCGCGGATGGCACCTACCCTGGCGTGTTCAACAACGACTCCGTGGACGGCAGTTTCGGCGTCACGTCGCCGATTTTCCTAGATCAGGTCACGCCCAGTGGTCACCTAGTCAACACGCTGCGCGTGCCGGACGGCGACGGCCCGTTCGGGTCAGCCGCGGATCACGTCGTGACCAGCTTCTCCTCCAAGTCGGAGCTGGCGCTGAACCTCTCCACCAACGGCCGCGACGTGACCTTCATGGGTTACCTGACGAAGCCGAACAGCGTGGACGTGTCGAACTCCAACACGCCGGGCACCATCGACACGACGAACCCGGTATCTGGCGCCTACTACCGAGTGGCGGCCGAGGTGAACCAGTGGGGGCAGCTCCACTACACGCTCACCAATGCCTACAGCGGCAACAATGGCCGGGCGGCGATACTCAATAACTCAGGCGGCAGCAACGTCTTGTACACCGCCGGCAACGCTGGCAATGGCGCTAATCCGCAGCCAGATGCCATTATCACCGGCACCGGTGCGCAGATCATGACGCCGCAAAACCTGCCGGAGTTCTTCCAGACCCCTGGCGCTGCGACCCCAGTCGGCAGCTTCAACGTCACCCAGCTCGGCGACAAGGCCGACAAGATCGGCAAGGACACCAACTTCCGCGGCCTGACCATCTACAACAACGTCGTGTACTTCACCAAGGGCAGCGGCGGCAACGGCGTCAACACCGTCTACTTCATCGACACGACGGGCAAGGCCTGCCCGAACGGCGGCGTCGGAGTCCCGCAGCCAGGCGCGACGCTGCCGACCTCGCCGATCGCCTACAACCCTGCGCTGGTGGCGACCGAGGGCGTGACGCCGTACAACATGTGCGTGCTGCAGGGCTTCCCGACGACGCTGGCCAAAACGTCGACGGCCTTCCCGTTCGGCATCTGGTTCGCCAACGCGGACACGCTGTATGTGGCCGACGAGGGCAGCGGCGACAACACCTACTCGACCACCTCGGGTACCTACACCAATGCCGCCGCCCAGACCACAGCCGGCCTGCAGAAGTGGGTCTTTAACGGCACCAGCTGGAGCCTGGCCTACACCCTGTCGGCCGGCCTGAACCTCGGCACCCCGTACACGGTGCAGGGCTACCCGACCGGCGACAACGCCGCTACCGGGCTGCCATGGGCGCCGGCCACCGACGGCCTGCGCAACATCACCGGCCGGGTCAACCGCGATGGCATGGTGTCGATCTGGGCCATCACCTCGACGGTCTCCGGCAGCGGCGACCAGGGCGCGGACCCGAACAAGCTCGTAGAGATCACCGACAGCCTGGCCGCGAGCGCGCCAGGTGCTTACGAGCAGTTCGAGACGGTGCGGTCGGCCTGCAGCGGCGAAGTGCTGCGAGGTGTCTCCTTCACCCCCGGTACCGGCCGCGACGGCTACGGCTGGTAGTTCGTTCGGCACAACCGACGTAGTTGTGGTGCTGACTGGAACTGAGGCAGCCGTTTCGTGTGGCTGCCACAGTTTCGGTCAGTGCCACTGCCTCTACGCACTGAGCAGCAGCACGCCAGCGAGCGCAGTGACAACCCCGACAGTTTGCACACGCCGCAGCCGTTCGGACAGGACGAGCCTGGCGAGGAGCGCCGTCACCACGGGGTAGAGCGACGCGAGCACGGCCGCAATCGACAGGTTGCCGCGGCTGGCCGCCAGCGCGTAAGAGCCGTTCGCCGCGATGTCGCTGAGTCCGATCGCGGCGAGGGCGGCTAGCCGCCGCGCTGTTAGGCGGATGCCCGGCAGGACGCCTGCGCGCAGCACGATCGGGCTGAGCACGATCAGGCCGCCGATGCGCTGGCACAGCAAGGTGCCGTAGAGGTTCGTGCCGGCCGCCAGCGCGAGCAGTGTGTAGGCGACGCCGAAGCCGACGGCGGCGCCGATCGCCAGGAAGAGCGCCTGCCGGCGCACTGCGACGCCGGACCGGAGCTCCGGGCCCGACGCCAGCACGATCCCGGTCAGCGCGACGACGATGCCCGCAAATTGCAGGACGCTGAGGTGCTCGCCGCGGACCATGCCGACGAGCACCGGTATGACGGCACCGGCGGCTGTGATCGGCGCGACCAGCGACATGGGCGCGGTCGCCATGGCCCGGTAGAACGCAGTCAGGGAGAGCGTGGCGACTACGCCGGTCGCGACTCCTATCAGCAGGTACGGCCCGGCAGGCACGCGCAGGAACGGGAACAGGACGAGCAGCCCGGCGAACGCGATCGCCTGCGAGATGAGCACCGCGGCCGACGCGTCGATTCGCCGCGAGATCAGGCCCCCGCCGAAGTCGGATGTGCCCCACAGGGCCGACGCGGCGAGGGCCAGCAGCGCGTTCACGTGCCGGCCGCTGCGCGGCCGGCTGCCACCCCGGTCAGCGCGGCGAGCACGTACTCGCCCAGGGACGGCAGGTCGTAACCGCCCTCCTGGATCGCGGCGACAGGGCCGAGCGCACCGATCAGTTCGCCGGCCGCGCGGTAGCCATCGGCGCTGACCTGAAGCGGGCTCTCGGGATCGGCCGCGGCGGCGTCGACACCGAGCGACAGCACGATGGCCTGCGGGCCAAATGCCCCGACGTCGTCGCACAGCCGGCCGACTGCGTCGAGCCAGGCGGCATCGTCGCTGCCGGGCGCGAGCGGGATGTTGCGGTTGGCGCCCGTCCCGGCCCCGTTCCCCCGCTCGTCGGCGAAGCCCATGTAGTGCGGAAACCAGCCAGCGCCCGGGTCGACGTGGACGCTCCCGTAATAGATATCCGGCCGGCCGTAGAAGATCGCCTGCGTGCCGTTGCCGTGGTGGGCGTCGATGTCGAGCACCGCCACCCGCGCCAGGCCCGCCTGCCGGAGGGACTGCGCCGCGACCGCTGCGTTGTTGAGATAGCACGAGCCGCCGTACCCGGCCGGGCCTGCATGGTGACCGGGCGGCCTGCACAGCGCGTAGGCTGCGGGCTCGCCAGCGGCGACCAGTCCGGCCGCGGTCCTGGCGCAGTCTGCGGCCGCCCGGATCGCCTCCCAGCTCCCCGGCCCGACCAGCGTCATGGTGTCGTAGCAGTACAGTCCGACCTGTGCGTGGGTAGCCGTCGGCCTGCGCGCGTGCAGGCCGGCCAGCATGGCGGCGGTCGGGAAGACGTAGGGCACGACCCGGTCGCGGCCATAGTCCGCCTCGTAACGGCCCGCCTCCCAGTCGGCCCAGATCGTGGCCAGGTGCTCCACGAGCGCCCGGTCGTGCACGGCCAGCAGCGCCGCGGCATCGTGCGCCGCCGCTGGCAGCACCGGTGCGCCCGCATCGGTCAGGCTGCGCAGGATAACGGTCGCGCGCTCGGGTATCTCGGTGCCGTCCTCACGCAGGCCGAGCCAGACCTCGCCGGCCTGCCGGTGCAGCAGGCAGTCCTCGTCCCAGACCACGGGTACCCCGAGCACGGGCGTCCCGACCACGGGCGTCCCCACCACGGGCACGCCGGGCTCGCCACCCTCGACAGTCACAGACCCAACCCCTTCGTGGCATGCTCGCTGGGTGAGGCTATCGAATGGACAAATGACCCGAGCCCGCGATCTCGGCATCAGGATAGGGGTGCTGCCGACCGGGCCGACCGCGTCGATCGCCGACGTGCCGGGCCTCGGCGTCGGGCACGTCACCGTCTGGCGGGACGAGCCCGCCCCGCCGCCGGCCGCGGCGTCGCCAGGACCGGGGTGACGGTCATCGATCCCGGCGGGAACTTGTTCGCCAGCCCGGTGCCAGCTGGCGGCGCGGTGCTGAACGGGGCCGGCGAATGCACTGGGTTCCTCGCTGCCGGGGAGTGGGGCCTGGCTGAGACGCCGGTGTTCCTGACCTCCACCATGCAGGTCGGCCGCGTATACGACGCGGCCTGCGAGCTGCTGATGAGCGAGGACCCCGCCATCGGCGTCGACGACGTGATCATCCCCATCGTGGCCGAGTGTGACGACAGCTTCCTGTCCGATGCCCGCCGGATGCAGGTCAGCGCCGCCGACGTGAAGGCGGCACGGGAGGCCGCGCGAGCAGCCGGAACGGCTGTGGTGCGGCGGGCGCCGGATGAAGGCGCGGTTGGCGCCGGCACCGGGATGAGCTGCCTCGGGTTCAAGGGCGGGATCGGCACAGCCTCGCGCGTCGTCCCGTCCGGGCACGTCGTCGGCACGCTGGTACTGACCAACTTCGGCGATCAGCAGCGGCTGACTGTCGACGGAGTCCCGGTGGGCCGGCTGCTGCCGCCGGCGGAGGAGACAACGGGCCGCACGCTAGCCGCCAGGCCGCCCGCCGGGTCGTGCATCACCGTGATCGTCACCGATGCGCCGCTCGACGCGACCGCCTGCTCGCGGCTGGCGAGGCGGGCCGGGCTTGGCCTGGCCAGGACCGGGTCGACGGCGCACCACGGCAGCGGCGAGATCTTCCTCGCGCTCGCCACCGGACTGCGTGCGCCGCGGTCCGGGCCGGCTCCGGCCGACGTCAGGCAGATCACGGGCTACGGGCTGGACCCGTTCTTCGACGCGGCTGTGGAGGCCACCGAGGAAGCCGTGCTGACGAGCCTGCTGGCGGCCGCGACCGTAACGGGCCGTGATGGCAACACCTCGCCCGGGCTGCCCGCCGCGCGGGTACGCGAGCTTCTGGTGGCCGCCGGCCGAATCGCGGCCGACTCGCCTGCCGACCCGCTATAACCGCCCGCCGCCTGCGCTAGCTCCACGTGCCAGCCGCCTGCCCCCCGCAGCCAGGGTCCGTCGGCTAGTTGATCTTGTTCGGCTGCTGCGTTTGTCGTCAATGTGCAAACGCCTACACAAGAGTGTCGCCACTTGCAATCCGACAACAAACGCAGGCGACCGGCCGGGCCGGGGCAGCGTAGCGGGTGCTGTCCGTTTCATTGGCTTAACACACAGCATGATAGGGTTTGCCAGCCTGGGCCACAAGGACGTGGGGCTAGGCCAACTGACCCGCTATAGCCCCGATCGGCAGGATCCCGGCCGCCAGCGTTGGCGAGCGGCCGGCGGCCAGCCGACCCGTCGGCACGCCCTCGGGCGCCGGCGCCCCCGAGAACAAAGGTGACGCAGCGTGAGACTCCGCCCGAACAAGGAAGCAGGCCACCCGCGCCGGCTTCGGCATGTATCCGGCATAGCCGCGGTGGCGGTGCTGGCTGCCCTGACCGCGGCCGGGTGCGGCAACGGCACGTCGGCCGGCTCGGTCAAAGACGGCGGCATCTTCCGGCTTGGCAGTGACTCAAGCATCGACTCGCTGAACCCCTTCGTCGCCTTCCAGGCGGACGCCTACACGACGTTCGAGTACATCTATCCCTCGCTGGTCCAGTACAACCCCAAGCTTGCGATCGTGCCGGACTTCGCGACGAGCTGGCAGATGTCAGACGGCGGCAAGGTCTGGACCTTCCACACGGTGCCGAACGCCAAGTGGTCCGACGGTAAGCCGCTGACGGCACAAGACGCTGCCTGGACCTTCAGCACGATCCTGAAGTACCAGAACACCGCGACGGCCAACTCGGCCGGCTATGTCGCCCACATGGTGAGCGCGGCGGCGCCGAACCCGACCACGCTGGTGCTCACCTACAAGCAGCCCGTCGCCAACGTGCTCTCCCAAGTGCAGCAGGTGGCCATCGTGCCCGAGCACGTCTGGTCCAAGTATGCGGTCGGCACCGGCAAGGGCCTCACGACCTTCGCCAACAACGCGCCGATCGTGTCCGGCGGCCCGTTCGTCCTCCGCAAGTACACGGCTAAGCAGAGCGCGCTCTTCGGGCGCAACCCCACGTACTTCGGCACCAAGCCGCACGTGCAGGAGATCGCGCTCGAATTCTTCACCAACGACGACGCGATGGTCACGGCGCTCAAGAGCGGCCAGCTGGACGGCGTCGAGTCGGTGCCGACCACCTCGGTGACGCAGCTGAAGAAGGCCGGCCTCGTGGTCAGCGAGACGCCGGGCGATGCGTTCGATGACTTCATCATCAACGACAACCCGAACCAGGAAGCCAGCCACAAGGAACTGCTGAACCCGCTGGTCCGGCAGGCCTTCGACGACGCCATCGACCGGACCCAGATCGTGAACACCTCGCTGCTCGGCTATGGCGCACCGGGTTCGACGATCATCCCGCCTGTCACCGGCGCCTGGTCCGACCCGGCCGTCAAGCCCGCCCCGTTCGACCTGGCGAAGGCCAATCAGCTGCTCGACCAGGCCGGCTACAAGATGGGGCCGAACGGACTGCGGATGGCGAACGGGCACGCGATGGCGTACTCGGTGATCATGCCGTCGGACATCACTGACACGTACGGCAACCGGTCGTTCGCGATCATCCAGGCGGACTTCAAGAAGATCGGCGTCCAGCTCACCCCGACCGACCTCGACAACTCGGCGGCCTACAGCGCGATCACCGCCAACAACTACAAGAACTTCGAGATCTCGATGTGGGACTGGTTCCCCGAGACCGACCCGGATTTCATGCTGTCGGTGCTGACGTGCGGCTCGTGGAGTGTGTGGAACGACTCCGGATACTGCAGCAAGGCCTACGACAGCCTGTACAGCCAGCAGAGCGCCGCGATGAGCCCGGCGCAGCGGCAGCAGATCATCTACCAGATGCAGGCGATGATCAACAAGGCCGCGCCCTACCTGGTCCTGGACTACCCCGACTCGATCGAGGCGCACACCACCAAGTGGGCCGGCCTGCCGCTGGTGGCCGGGGCGTCCTGGACCTCTCAGTCGACCATCCCGTTCACGAGCGTGCACCTAGCGGGCTGACATGCGGCGGGCTGACTATGTGATCAAGCGCGCGCTCTTCGCGCTGATCACGATCTTCGTGGCGATCACGCTCAACTTCTTCCTGTTCCGGGTACTGCCGGGCAACGCGGTGACCGATCTGGCCCGGGTGCCGCACGCCGGCGCCCAGCTACGGCACGCGCTCACCGTGGAGTTCGGCCTCGACCAGCCGAAATGGCAGCAGTACCTGCTGTACCTCCGGCAGCTGCTGCACGGGAACATGGGCATCTCGTTCGTCAACCAGCAGCCGGTCAGTCACCTGCTGCTGGCGGACCTGAAGAACACGATCCCGATGGTGACCGTGGGGACCCTGGCGTCGATCACGGTCGGGGTCTTCACCGGCGTGCTGGCAGCCTGGCGGCGCGGCTCGATCGCCGACCACATCAGCACCAACACGGCCGTCTTTGCGTATGCGTTCCCCACGCAGTGGCTCGGCCTGATGCTGCTGATCCTGCTGTCGAGTCGCCTGCCCACCAACGGGATGACCTGGGAGTACCTGCTCAGCCCTGAGCCGTTCTGGCAGCACCTCGGCGATATCGCGCAGCACATGATCCTGCCGGCGCTGACGCTGATGCTGACCGCGTACGGCAGCTACACCCTCGTGGTCAGGACGTCGGTGCTCGAGACACTGGGCGAGGACTACGTGCTGACGGCGCGCGCCAAGGGCCTGCCGGTGCGGCGGATCGTGTGGCGGCACGCCGTACGCAACGCGCTCCTGCCGATGGTCACGCTCATTGCGCTGGACTTCGGGTACATCGTCGGCGGCGCGCTGCTCGTCGAGGTGATCTACAGCTGGCCGGGCATCGGCCTGGCCATGTACAACGCGGTCACGCAGCGGGATTACCCGATGCTCGAAGGCGGCTTCCTGATCCTCACGGTCTCGGTGATCGTCCTGAACTTCGCCTCCGACCTGGTCTACTTCCGCCTCGACCCGAGGATCTCCGAATGAGCGCCATCATGCAGGAACCAGCCGCCGGGGCGGGCCCGGCCGGATCCGGGCCGGGCGCCGCGCCGGTCGCGGCCCCGCGGCGGCGCGGCGGCTTCTTCCTCGGGCTGCTCCGCGAGCGCAAGGCCGCCGCTGTCGGCCTCGGCCTGATCTTGTTCTTCGTCGTGATCGCGATCATCGCGCCACTGATCTCCCCTTACAGCCCGACCGCGCAGAGCTGCGGCACCGGCCCCTCGGCCGTGTACGCGCCGATCTCCGTCCATCACCTGCTGGGCTGCGACGACGGCGGCATCGACATGCTCAGCGAGCTCATCCAGGGCGGCCGGATCTCGCTGATCGTCGGCTTTGCCGCGACGCTGGTCGCGATGGTCATCGGCGGCGGCGTCGGGATTGTCTCCGGCTACTTCGGCGGCTGGGTCGACATCGCGCTGATGCGCGTCACCGACTACCTGCTGGTCATCCCGGATCTGGTGTTCGCGATGGTGATCGCCGACATCTGGGGACCGAGCCTGGCCCATGTGATCCTGGTAATCGGCATCCTGGAATGGACCGGCACCGCCCGGGTCATCCGAGCGCAGGTGATGAGCGTCAAGGAGCGCGTCTACGTCAAGCGCGCGAGGGCGCTTGGGTCCGGGCATACGCGCATCATCGCCAAGCACATCCTGCCGCAGGTCGGGCCACTGCTGATCGCCAACACCGTGCTCACCGTGGCGATCGCCATCTACCTGGAGACGGCGCTCGCGTTCCTCAACCTGGAGGACCCCACGGTGACCACCTGGGGCACGATCCTCGAGCACGCTTTCAACCGCGGTGCCGTCAGCGCGGGAGCCTGGTGGGCCATCGTGCCGGACGGCATCTGCATCGCGCTGGTGATCGTCGGCTGCTTCCTGTTCGGCCAGGCGATCGAGGATGCGCTGAACCCGAGGCTGAAAATAGCGCACCTGTCGCTGACCCGGTGGAAGATCCGCACGCTGGCCGGACGAGGGGCGGACGCGATATGAGCAGCCTGCTGGAGGTCGAGGACCTGCACGTCTGGTTCGACCTGCCCAAGACCGGACAGCGCGGTCCTGGCCGGCACGAGAGTGAGCAGGTGCACGCGGTCCAGGGCGTGAGCTTCGAGCTCGAGCCGGGCGAGCGGTTCGGCCTGGTCGGCGAGTCCGGCTGCGGCAAAACGACGACGATCCTGGCGCTGATGGGCCTGCTGCCGCCGAATGCGTCGCTTGCCGGGCAGGTGCGCGTCAACGGCGCCAGCATCCTCGCGGGGGGCGAGGACTCGGTCCGCCAGTACCGCTGGAAGGACATCGCGATGGTGTTCCAGGGCGCGATGAACGCCCTGAACCCGGTCAAGAAGGTGGGCTGGCAGATCGCCGAGCCGATGGCCTTCCACGGCATCGCCGAGGGCAAGGCGGCCCTGAAGCGGGCCGGCGAGCTGCTCGAGCTTGTCGGCATCCCGGCCAGATCGGCCGAGCGCTACCCGCACGAATTCTCTGGCGGCATGCGCCAGCGCGCGTCGATCGCGATGGCGCTGGCCTGCCAGCCCAAGATCCTCCTCGCGGACGAGCCCACGACCGCGCTGGACGTCATGGTCCAGGCCCAGATCCTCGAGCTGCTGACCAGGCTGTCGGACGAGCTCGGGCTCGCCGTCGTGCTGGTCACCCACGACCTGCCCGTTGTGGCGCAGACGTGCGGCCGGGCCGCGGTCATGTACGCCGGCGAGATCGCCGAGACCGGGCCGATGGAGTCGCTGTATCACGACCCGCAGCATCCCTACACCCGGCTGCTGTTCGCCGCGACCCCGGACCTGTATGGCGAGGGCGACGTGACCTCGATCCCCGGCTCGCCGCCGCGCCTGGACCGCGAGCTACCCGGATGCGCGTTCCGGCCGCGCTGCGACGTGGCGATGGACCGCTGTGCCAGCGACCATCCCGCGCTGCTCCAGATTGGCAGCGGCCACCTGGCCGCCTGCCTGCGGGCAGGCGCGGACAGCGCTGACCTTGCGGAGGCGAGATGAGCGACACCAGCGCGTTCGTGCCGACCACGACGGGAACGGGGCCGAAGCCGACCTCCGCCGAGCCGACTGCGCAGCCGGCCGGCGCTGAATCGGCCGTCCACCAGCAACCCGACGCGGGTACGCCGCTGCTCGAGGTCACCGACCTGGTCACGCGCTACCCGGTCCGGCGCGGGCTGAGCGAGGCCGCGATGCGCAAACCGCGCCGGTTCGTACACGCCGTCGACGGTGTCAGCTTCAGCCTCGACCGCGGCGAGATGATGGCTCTGGTCGGGGAGTCCGGGTGCGGCAAGACCAGCACCGTGCAGACGATCCTCGGGATGGTGAAGCCGACGAGCGGTGCGGTCCGCCTCAACGGCACCGACATCGCCGGGCTGCCTGAACGGCAGATGCGGCCGCTGCGCCGAATCGTCCAGATGATCTACCAGGATCCTTACGAGTCGCTTGACCCGCGCTTCCGTGTCAGCCAGACGGTCGAGGAGCCGATGCTCGTGCACGGCATCGGCCGCTCGTCGGCCGAGCGCCGCGAACTGATCATCAAGGCGCTCGAGCAGGCGGGCCTGTCCCCGGCCGACGCTTACCTCGACCGGTATCCGCACGAGCTGTCCGGCGGTCAGCGCCAGCGGGTGGCGATCGCCACGGCGCTCGTGCTCGGTCCCGATCTGCTGCTGGCCGACGAGCCCGTGTCGATGCTGGACGTGTCGGTCCGGGCCGGCGTGCTGTCGCTGCTCGACGGTCTGCGCCGCACGGCGGACATGGCCATCCTGATGATCACCCACGACCTGTCTACGGCCGCGCACTTCGCCGACAAGATCGCGGTCATGTACCTCGGCCGCATCGTCGAATTCGGCACCGCGAGCGAGGTCGTCCGCAACCCGCAGCACCCTTACACCAAGGCGCTGCTCTCGGTCGTGCCGAAGCGCGACCCGCGCGACCGCGCAGTGCCGCAGATCCTCAGCGGCGAGACGCCGGATCCTGTCGACGTACCACCCGGCTGCCGGTTCCATCCCCGCTGCCCGATCGCCGTCGACCAATGCAGGACGCAGGATCCGGCCCTGCGGCTGCCCGCTACGAGCGCGGCCGGCCACCTGGCCGCCTGTAACCTGGCCTGATCATGACAAGCCAGCCACCGGTCGCGCCGCGCGTCCCGTCGGTCCGCGAGCAGCACGGGCACGCCGACGTCGACAACTACGCCTGGATGCGTGACCATGACGCACCGGACTTCCGCGCCTATCTGGCCGCCGAGCGCGCCTACTACGACGCACAGACGGCCGGGCCTAGCGAGGCTGACTGGCGAGCTGGCCGCCGAGGCGGTGGCCCGCACGCCAGCCACGACGGAGGATTCGGTCGGCTGGACGCTGCGCGGCTACCGCTACTGGCACCGGACGCCCAGCGGGGCGGACAACCGGCAGCTTTTCCGCGCCGGGCCAGGCCAGGCCGAGCCACGGCTGCTGCTCGACGAGAACGTCATCGCCGAGCCGACCGGCTACGTCGACGTGCCGGTCGCGGAGCCGAGCCCCGATGACCGGCTGCTCGCGTGGCTGGCGGACACCTCAGGCGCGGAGATCTACCAGCTCCGGTTCACCGAGATCGAGTCCGGCCGCGAGCTGCCCGACGTCGTCGACCGCACGTATCCGGGCGGGGCCTGGTCGAGCGACAGCGCGCACTTCTTCTACCTCGTGCCCGATGACGTGAACCGGCCGTATCAGGTCTGGCGGCACGCGCTCGGCGCACCGGTGAGCGCGGACGAGCTGGTCTACGAGGAGGCCGACCCGCGGTTCGATCTGACATTGGCGGCGTCCCGCAGCGGCGAGCTGATCATCATCACCGTGGAGTCCAGGGACACGACCGAGGTACGGATCATCCCGGCTAGCCAGCCGCTGAGCGCGCCGGTCGTGGTGGAGCCGCGGCGACGCGCCATCGAGTACCGGGTGGACCACGCGGCCGACCCGGCCGGTGGCGCAGGCGACCTGCTGATCGTCACCGACGACGGGTCGCCCGAGTTCACCCTGATGCGGGCGCCGGTCGACGCGCCGGGCCGGGCGAACTGGATCTGCGGTCGACTGCCCGGCAGTCGCGCCGTGCCCGGGCCGACACGCGGCTGATCAAGTGTGACGTGCTGGCCGGGCACCTGGTGCTGACGCTGCGCCGCGACGGCGCGCCGCTACTGGCGATCGCCGATCACGACGGCGGCGCGGTCCGCGAGATCCACTCGGCTCTGGCCGCCGGAGCCATCGCGGTGCACCATGCCACCGACTACCGCGCAAGCAACGTGGTGATCGCGGAGGAGTCGCTGATCGAGCCGCCGCGCTGGTCTGCGCTAGACCTGGCTACCGGTCGGCGGGACGAGCTCAAGCGGGCCGAAGTACCGGGGTATGACCCGGCGGGCTATCGCACTCGCCGCCTCGACGCGCGGGCCGGGGATGGCACAAGCGTCCCCGTTACCCTCGCTTATCGGGTTGATACACCGCTGGACGGGACGGCCGCGTGCCTGCTGTACGGGTACGGTGCCTACGAGGCCTGTCTCGATGCCGAGTTCGACCGGAGCCTGCCGTCGATGCTGGATCGCGGCGTGGTCTATGCAGTCGCGCACATCCGCGGCGGCGGTGAGCGCGGCCGCGACTGGTGGCAGCAGGGCAGGCTGCGCAGCAAGCCGACCACGTTCAGCGACTTCATCGAGGTGGCGGACTGGCTGGCTGGTGACGTCGCCGGCGCGACCGCGCTCGTCGACGGCGCGCGGATCGTGTCGCGCGGACTATCGGCAGGCGGCCTGCTCCAGGGCGCGGTCTACTCGCGCGCCCCTGGCCGGTGGCGAGCGGTCGTGGCGGAGGTGCCGTTCGTCGACTGCGTGACGACGATGCTGGACCCCACGATCCCGCTGACCATCACCGAGTGGGACGAGTGGGGCGACCCGCGCGATCCCGGGGACTTCGCCTGCCTGCGGTCGTACTCGCCCTATGACAATCCGCCCGCCGGACCCCGGCCTAGCCTGCTCGTCACCGGTGCGGTGCACGACCCGCGCGTGCTCGTGCACGAGCCGGCCAAGTGGGTGGCGCGGCTGCGGGAGACCGACACCGCCGGCAGCGAGTTGCTCTTCCGCGTAGAACTTGGGGCCGGTGCGCACACAGGGCCATCGGGCCGGTTCGGTCACCTGCGCTACGAGGCCGAAGTGCAGGCGTTCATCCTCGCGGCCATGGGTCTGGCGGGCACCGCGCTTCGCCCGTAGGCGAGGCGCCTGGCAAATGCCATAGGCCTATGCTGCGGCGACCAGCCTGGCGGGCTGCTCAGGCGCGACACCAGTGCCAAACCGTTAAGACCAGCCACTTTCATTGGCTTCACCCGGTGTGATATCCCTTGGCAAGTGCCATTAGCATCGCGCGCAGCAGGCGCCAGGCAGCAGCAGGCAAAGAGAGCGGGATAGTGCCACTTCCGAGTCCGACGGTACGGCAGCGCGAATTGGGCACTCGGCTGCGCGCTCTTCGCAATGCCCTCGGCATGACGGTCGAAGATGTGGCGGAGCGCCTGCTGTGCTCCTCGGCCAAAATCAGCCGGGTGGAGACCGGGATGCGCCGCCCGACCTTGCGCGACGTCCGTGACCTGTGTCAGCTGTACGGGGTTAGCGACGCAGAGCATGCCGAGCTGATGGAACTCGCGCGGAAGGCGCGAGAGCAAGGCTGGTGGACGCAGTACAGCGACCTGAACCTCGGGCCTTTTATCGGACTGGAGCAAGAAGCGACAGCCATTACGTGCTTCTCGATGTATTGCTTCCCCGGGCTGGTCCAGACCGAGGAATATGCGCGCGCCGTCATCACGTCGGTAGCGCCGAAAATGGACCCGAAAATCCTGGACCAGCGAGTCGAGGCCAGGATGCGCCGGCAGGAATTGCTGGACGTGGACAGTCCGCCTCGCTGCCGGGTCTTGCTGGATGAAGCAGTCTTGCGGCGGCAGGTCGGGAGCCGGGCGGTCATGGTCGGCCAGCTCGGCAAGATCCTTGATCTCGCGGGCGACCTCAAGGTAACGCTGCAGGTCATCCCCTTTGATGTCGGGGCCTACCACTCCTTCGACATCATGTTCACCCTGCTGGAGTTCGGCGACTCGCTGTCGCCGGTGGTCTTCATCGAGGGTCTCGTGCGTAATCAGTACCTGGAGCGTGCCGCCGATCTGGCCCGATTCCGCGAGTCGGCGGATTCCCTGCGCGATCGAGCACTCAACCCGCGTGATTCCGTAGAGCTGGTCCGTGCGCGTCAGGGCGAACTCAGCGGGTAATAGTCCTTGCTACACCCTTCAAATAACGCACCGAAAGGCTGTATATGTCAGCAGATCTATCCCGCCACGGACAGACGGCATGGCGTGTGTCGAGCACCTGCGAGCAGGGTGCCTGTGTCATGGTGGCGCAACAGGGTGACTACGTGCTAGTCGGTAACACCAGCGAGCCTGATGCGCCGGCGAATAAATTCACGCGCGCGGAATGGCGCGAGTTCCTCGCAGGCGCCAAACTCGGCGAATTCGATGACTTCGCCTGATGGCATTTACTTTCACACCTGAGGAGACGTTAGGGACCGGCGGATTACCGCCGGTCCTCACTATTTTCGCTGTCTGCACGCTGCACTCGCGGCGCATTAGCAGCATCCTGAGGCCCGGATTGACACGAGCCGATACTTGAGGTTGCCTCTGGGGAAGGATGCTTGCCTATTAACAACTACCGTTGGGAGCTCTCGTGGATGGCGGACAGGCGGCTGACCTGGCATGGCGCAGCGGCAGGCCGTGCGAGTCGGGCGCGTGCGTTGAGGCAGCTGCGACGGGGGAGGCAGTCCTAGTCCGGAGCAACACAGATCCCGATGGCGTCCGCCTGACCCTCAGCCCGCAGGAGTGGGCCGCCTTTGTCGCCTCGGTGAAGGACGGGCTCTTCGACAGCCTCTGAGCCGCGCGCTGGCGCCAGCTGGCGGGTGCCGCCGCGAGAAACAGTCATCTATGCTTGGTTTCCTGGGGCCGGCTGTCGCCGGCCGCAAGACGTTGGCTGAGTCCTGAACGTGCCTTGCCCGCAGGCCCGGAATCGAGGAACCCAGATGGCTGAGCAGGCGCCGATCCGGATCGGGAACGCGTCGGGCTTTTATGGCGACAGGTTCGCCGGGATGCGGGAGATGCTCGAGGGCGGCCAGCTTGACGTGCTGACCGGCGACTATCTGGCCGAGCTGACCATGCTGATCCTTGGCCGGGACCGCGTGCGGGACCCGAGCCTGGGCTACGCGCGGACCTTCCTTCGCCAGCTCGAGGACTGCCTGGGCCTTGCCCTCGACAAGGGCGTCACGATCGTCGCCAACGCCGGCGGACTCAACCCGGCCGGCCTGGCGGCCGCGGTCGGTGACCTGGCGGGCAGGCTTGGCCTGGCGCCGCGGATCGGCTACGTAGCCGGGGACGACCTGCTCCCGAGGGCGGCCGAGCTGAGATTGGGCGAGCTGAGATTGGGCGAGCTGGGATTGGGCGAGCCGGGATTCGGCGAGCCCATCGCGGCGAACGCCTACCTAGGCGGCTGGGGCATCGCCGAGTGCTTGCTGGCCGGCGCGGACGTGGTCGTGACCGGCCGGGTCACCGACGCCTCGCTCGCCGTCGGCCCGGCCGCCGCCCACTTCGGCTGGGACCGCTGCGACTTCGACGCTCTCGCCGGCGCCATGGCCGCCGGGCACGTCATCGAGTGCGGGGCGCAGGCCACCGGCGGCAACTACTCGTTCTTCACGCAGATCGATGACCTGCGGCACCCCGGTCTGCCGATCGCAGAAATCTTCGCCGACGGCTCCAGCGTGATCACCAAGCATCCCGGCACCGGCGGCGGCGTCACCGTCGGGACCGTGACCGCGCAGCTGCTCTACGAGGTGGCCGGCCCGCGGTACGCCGGGCCGGACGCCACGCTCCGGCTCGACACCGTGCAGCTCCGCCCGGACGGGCCGGACCGGGTCGCGATCACCGGCGTGCGCGGCGAGCCGCCGCCGCCGACGTTGAAGGTGTCGCTGAACACCCTCGGCGGCTACCGGAACCAGGTCGAGTTCGTCCTCACCGGACTGGACATCGAGGCCAAGGCCGCGCTCGTCAAGGACCAGCTCGCGGGCGCCTTCCCGCCGGACGTGCAGTGGGAGCTGGCGCGTACGGATCAGGCCGATGCGAGCACCGAGGAGCAGGCCAGCGCGACCCTGCGCTGCGTCGCCCGCGGCGCCGACGCCAAGGCGATCGGCCGGGCCTTCTCCGGCGCCGCGGTCGAGCTCGCGCTGGCTAGCTATCCGGGCTTTCACATGACAGCGCCGCCTGGCGACGCCCAGCCGTACGGCGTCTTCACGGCGGCGTACCTGGACCGAGCCGAGGTTCAGCAGGTCGCCGTGCTGCCGGACGGACGATCCGTGCCGGTGCCCGAGCCGGCGACGACCTCGGCGCTAGCCCCGGTCGAGGCGGCCGAAGTTCCGCCCTGGACCAGTGCCGGGCCGGTGCGCCGTGCCCCGCTCGGGACCGTGGCCGGAGCCCGCAGCGGCGACAAGGGCGGCGACGCCAACGTCGGCGTCTGGGCACGGGACGAGGCGGCCTGGCCGTGGCTCGCGGCCACGCTGACCGAGGAGAAGCTCCGCGAGCTACTCCCTGAGGCGGCCGCGCTGCCGGTGACCCGGTATCTGCTGCCGAACCTGCACGCGGTCAACTTCGTGATCGAGGGACTGCTCGGGGAGGGCGTCGCGGCTGCGGCCCGGTTCGACCCGCAGGCCAAGGCGGTCGGCGAGTGGCTGCGCTCCCGCCATCTCGGCATACCCGAGGCCCTGCTCGGCGGGGCACCGCAGTGACGGCGCTGCGCTCCGCGGTCGACGACAAGTCCCCCGGCTACGCGGCGAATCGCGAGGCCATGCTGGCCAAGCTCGCTGAGGTCAGCGCCGAGCAGGCGAAGGCGATCGCCGGCGGCGGGCCGAAGTACACCGACCGACACCGCAGTCGTGGCAAGCTACTCGTCCGCGAGCGGATCGAGCTGCTGCTGGATCCCGATACCCCGTTCCTGGAATTGTCACCGCTTGCAGCGTGGGGGAGCGAGTTCGCGGTCGGCGCCAGCGTGGTCACCGGGATCGGCGTCGTCGAAGGCACGGAGTGCCTGATCTCGGCCAGCGACCCGACGGTACGCGGCGGCACGAGCAACCCGTGGACCGTGCGCAAGAGCTTCCGCGCGCACGACATCGCGCTGGCGAACCGGCTGCCGGTGATCTCGCTGGTCGAGTCGGGCGGCGCCGACCTGCCGACCCAGAAGGAGATCTTCATCCCTGGCGGAAGGACCTTCCGCGATCTGACCCGGCTCTCGGCGGCCGGCATCCCGACGATCGCCATCGTCTTCGGCAACTCGACCGCGGGCGGTGCCTACCTGCCGGGCATGTCGGATCACGTCGTGATGATCTCCGGCCGGTCGAAGGTGTTCCTCGGCGGTCCGCCGCTGGTCAAGATGGCGACCGGCGAGGAGTCTGACGACGAGTCGCTCGGCGGCGCGCAGATGCACGCGAGGACGTCGGGCCTGGCCGACTACCTCGCCGACGACGAGCCGGACGCGATCAGGATCGGCCGGCGGATCGTGGCCAGGCTCAACTGGCGCAAGCAGGGACCGGCCCCGGTGCTCCCGCCAGGATCCAGCGCGCCGCCGCCGCTGTTCGACACCGAGCAGCTACTCGGCATCGTGCCGCCGGACTTGCGGATCCCGTTCGACCCGCGCGAGGTGATCGCGCGCGTCGTCGACGGCTCGGATTTCGACGAGTTCAAGCCGTCCTACGGGACCAGCCTGGTGACCGGCTGGGCTAACGTGCACGGCTACCCGGTCGGCATCCTGGCCAACGCCCAGGGCGTGCTGTTCAGCGCCGAGTCGCAGAAGGCCGCGCAGTTCATCCAGCTGGCCAACCAGGTCGACACGCCGCTCATCTTCCTGCACAACACCACCGGCTACATGGTGGGCAGCCAGTACGAGCAGGCCGGGATCATCAAGCACGGCGCGATGATGATCAACGCCGTGTCCAACTCGGCGGTGCCGCACATCTCGATCCTGATGGGCGCCTCCTACGGGGCCGGGCACTACGGCATGTGCGGCCGCGCCTACGACCCACGGTTCCTGTTCGCCTGGCCGAGCGCCAAGTCGGCCGTGATGGGCCCGGCCCAGCTCGCCGGGGTGCTGTCGATCGTGTCGAGGGCCGCGGCGCAGGCGGCAGGCCGGCCGTTCGACGAGGACGCGGATGCGGCGATGAGGGCGATGGTCGAGGCGCAGATCGAGGCCGAGTCGCTGCCGATGTTCTTGTCCGGCCGGATCTACGACGACGGGATCATCGACCCGCGCGACACGCGCACGGTGCTCGGGCTGTGCCTGTCGGTCATCCACGGGGCGCCGGTTCGCGGCGCCACCGGCTACGGCGTCTTCCGGATGTGAGCGCGATGCTGCTACTCACTCGTGGGTGTGACATGGCCGGGGCTATAGGCCCATCCAGGTCACATCCACGACGGCTAGCTGGGCGCACAGGACGGCGGTGGCCATCGTGCTGAGCCGCGTGCTGGTCGCCAACCGGGGCGAGATCGCCCGCCGGATCTTCCGGACCTGCCGTGATCTCGGCCTGGCCACGGTCGCGGTCTACTCCGACGCCGACAGCGACTCGCCTCACGTCGCCGAGGCCGACGCCGCGGTGCGGCTGCCCGGCGACGTACCCGCCGACACCTACCTGCGCGGCGACCTGCTCATCGAGGCCGCGCTGCGTGCCGGCGCCGACGCGGTGCATCCCGGCTATGGCTTCCTGTCGGAGAACGCGGCGTTCGCCCGCGCGGTCCAGGGCGCCGGCCTGACCTGGGTCGGCCCGCCGCCCGCAGCGATCGAGGCGATGGGCAGCAAGATCGAAGCCAAGCGCCTCATGGCGGCCGCCGGTGTCCCCGTGCTGGCCGAGCTGAGACCAGACTCGCTCACCGAGGCCGACCTGCCCGTCCTGATCAAGGCGTCCGCGGGTGGCGGCGGCCGTGGCATGCGGATCGTCCGCGCCCTGGAGCAGCTTCCGGCCGAGCTCCAGGCGGCGCAGTCCGAGGCCGCGTCCGCCTTCGGCGATCCGACGGTGTTCTGCGAGCCATACATCGAAGCGGGCCGGCACGTCGAGGTGCAGATCCTGGCCGACTCCCGCGGCACGATCTGGACGATCGGCGAGCGCGAGTGCTCGATACAGCGCCGGCACCAGAAGATCATCGAGGAAGCGCCGTCGCCGCTGGTGCAGCGGCTGCCCGGCATGCGGGACCGGCTGCTGCAGGCCGCGCGTGCCGCTGCAGCGGCAGTGGGCTACCGGAACGCTGGCACTGCGGAGTTCCTGGCCGACGACAGCGGCCGCTTCTACTTCCTGGAGATGAACACGCGGCTCCAGGTCGAGCACCCGGTCACCGAGTGCACGACGGGCCTCGACCTGGTGGCGCTCCAGCTTGCAGATCGCGGCCGGCCGCCCGCTGCCTGCCGCGGACCCGCCGCCGGTGACCGGGCACTCGATCGAGGTCCGGCTGTACGCCGAGGACCCGGCGGCCGGCTGGCAGCCGCAGAGCGGCACGCTGCACAGGTTCGAGCTGCCAGGGGTCGCGACCGAGTTCGAGGTGCCGCCAGGGTACGAGGTGCCGCCAGGGTACGAGGTGCCGGCCGGGCACGCGCCGCCGCGCGCCGCCGCCCTGCGGCTTGACTCCGGCGTTGTCAGCGGCAGCCGGGTCGGCGTCTTCTACGACCCGATGCTCGCCAAGGTGATCAGCACTGCGCCAGACCGGGATCAGGCGGCTGCGGCCTTGTCGGCGGCGCTGGCGCGGGCCCGGATCCACGGCCTGACCACGAACCGGGACCTGCTGGTGCGCGTGCTGCGGCACCCGGCGTTCCTGGCCGGCCAGACCGACACCGGCTTCTTCGACACCCATGGACTGGACGGACCCGGCGGCCTGGCCGCCCCGCTAGTCGACGACGCGGCGGCCGAGGTGTCGGCCCTCGCGGCCGCGCTGGCCGACGCTGCCGCGAGTCGCGCGAGCGCCAAGGTACAGGGCGGACTTCCGAGTGGCTGGCGCAACGTACCGTCCCAGCTTCAGCGCAAGGAGTATGAGCAGCTGGCCGGCGCCGCCGCCAGGCGGATCGAGATCGGCTACCGGATCGACCGGGCGGGCCTGATCGTCGACGGTCGCGACGACGTGCGGCTGGAGTCGATGACGCCGGACGTCGTGGAGCTGACCGCGGCCGGGGTCCGGTACAGGTTCGAGGTCGCCTCCTACCCGGGCCTGGTCTGCGTGGAATCCGGCCTCGGTCCGGTGGCGATCAGGCCGGTACCCAGATTCACCGATCCGGCCGCGCAGGCCGGAGCCGGGTCGCTGCTGGCGCCGATGCCGGGGACCGTGGCCCGCGTCGGCGTCGCCGTCGGCGATCACGTGACGCAGGGCCAGCCGCTGCTGTGGCTCGAGGCGATGAAGATGGAGCACGTCATCTCGGCGCCGGCCGCCGGGATCGTCGCCGAGCTGCCCGTGGCGGTCGGCCAGCAGGTCGAGGTGGGCAGCGTGCTCGCCGTCGTGAAGCCTGAGGAGGACCCGGAGTGAACTTCACCGAGACCGACGAGCAGAAGGCGCTGCGGGCCGCGGTGGCCGATCTGGCCAGCAAGTACGGCTATGCCTACTTCACCCGGCAGGCCCGGAGCGGCGGTCGCCTCACCGAGCTCTGGCAGGAGGCGGCCAAGCTCGGCTTCATCGGCGTGAACCTGCCCGCGGAGTACGGCGGCGGCGGGGCCGGCATGTACGAGCTCGCCATCGTGCTGGAGGAACTTGCCGCGGCCGGCTGCGGACTGCTGATGATGGTCGTATCGCCGGCGATCTGCGGCACGATCATCGCCCGGTTCGGGACCGACGAGCAGAAGCAGCAGTGGCTGCCGAAGATCGCCAGCGGCTCCTCGATCATGGCGTTCGGCATCACCGAGCCCGACGCGGGCTCGAACTCGCACAAGCTGACGACGGTGGCCACCCGCGACGGCGACACCTGGGTGCTGAACGGCCGCAAGATCTACATCTCCGGCGTCGACGAGGCCGAGGCCGTCCTCATCGTGGGAAGGACCGCCGACGCCAAGACCGGCAAGCTGCGGCCGGCCCTGTTTGTCGTGCCGACCGACACGCCCGGCTTCACCTTCGAGCCGATCGACATGGACATCGTTATGCCGGAGAAGCAGTACCTGCTCTTCCTGGACGACGTGACCCTGCCCGCCACGGCGCTGATCGGGGACGAGGGCGCCGCGCTCATGCAGCTGTTCGCCGGGCTGAACCCCGAGCGGATCATGGCCTCGGCGATGGCCATCGGCAGCGGCCGGTACGCCCTGGACAAGGCCGTCGGCTACGCCAAGGAGCGGACCGTCTGGAGCGTGCCGATCGGCGCGCATCAGGGCCTCGCGCACCCGCTGGCCCAGGTCAAGATCGAGCTGGAGCTGGCCAGGCTGATGATGCAGAAGGCAGCTGCGCTTTACGACGCCGGCGATGACATGGCCGCGGGCGAGGCAGCCAACATGGCCAAGTACGCGGCGGCCGAGGCCAGCGTCCGGACCGTCGACCAGGCCATTCAGGCGCTCGGCGGCAGCTCGATGACCAGGGAGTTCGGGCTCGCGGCCATGCTCGCGAACGTGCGGACCACCCGCATCGCGCCCGTCAGCCGCGAGATGGTGCTCAACTTCGTGGCGCAGTACTCGCTCGGCCTGCCGAAGTCCTACTGACCCTTCGAAGAATCACTGCCCTTCGAAGTCCTACTGACCTTCGAAGCCGAGCCGACAGGAGCCCCGCGGATGTCCGACCAGCTTGTGCAGTACTCAGCCGACCGCGGCATCGCCCGGATCGCCCTCGACTCCCCGCACAACCGCAACGCGCTGTCCGCGGCCCTCGTCGAGCAGCTGACGCAGGCACTGACCGACGCGGCCGGCGACGACAGCCTGCGCGCGATCGAGCTGACTCACACCGGGTCCACCTTCTGCGCCGGCGCGGACCTCAGCGAAGCAAGCCAGGGCGGCATGAAAGCCGGGGCCACAGGCGTGCTGACGCTGCTGAAGCACATTGTCACGCTGGCCAAGCCGGTCGTCGGCAGCATCGACGGCCACGTCCGGGCCGGCGGCCTCGGCCTCGTCGGCGCCTGCGACATCGTCCTGGCCGGCCCGAAGAGCACGTTCGCGTTCACCGAAGTCAGGCTCGGCCTTGCGCCGGCGATGATCTCGCTGACCACGCTGCCGCGGATGGACCCGCGGGCGGCAAGCCGGTACTACCTGACGGGCGAGACGTTCGACGCGGCGACGGCCGCGCGGATCGGGCTGATCACCGAGGCCGTCGACGACATCGACGCCGGCACCCTGGCGGTACTCGACGCACTGCGCGCTGCCTCGCCGCAGGGCCTGCGCGAAACCAAGCCGCTGCTCACGCCCGCCGTGCTTGACGGCTTCGACGCCAGAGCCGAGGCCCTGGCCGAGCTTTCGGCCCGGTTGTTCGGGTCGCCGGAGGCCGCGGAGGGGATGGCCTCGTTCCTGGAAAAAAGACGGCCGTCCTGGGCCGCCGAGTAGAGCAGGACCAACTGCGGATGGGAACGGGGCCGTCTGAGACCGCCGTCCCCCGGCTGCCGGGGGTCGCTGGGCGAGAGCCGCAGCAGGACCGCGGCTGGGCGACCAGGTCGCGGTTGCTGGAATCCGCCGTGACGTGCCTGGCCGAGCTTGGCTGGAGCGGCGCGACGGTGGCGGTGGTCGCCGAGCGCGCCGGGGTTTCGCGTGGCGCGACGCAGCACTACTTCCCGACCAGGGAGGACCTGTTCACCGCGGCGCTCGACCATATGGCCGAGGTCAGGCTGGCCGAGATCCTGCGCGAGGCGGCGACGCTGCCCTCGGGCGGCGGCCAGCGCACCCGTGACGTCGTCGGCCTGCTTGTCCGGCTCTACACCGGCCCGCTGTTCCGGGCCGCGCTCGCGATCTGGGCGGCGGCCGCGGCCAGCGAAGCCCTGCGTGACCTGGTCCTGCCCCTGGAGACGCGCCTCGGCCGCGAGGCACACAAGGCGGCCATTAGCCTGCTCGGCGCCGATGAGTCGAGGCCAGGCGTGCATGAGGCAGTGCAGGGGACCCTGGACCTGGCCCGCGGGCTCGGCCTGGCCGACACCCTCGCCGACGACTCGCGCCGCCGTGAGCGCATCATCTCCCAGTGGGCGGACATGCTCGACGCCGTCATCAGACCCGGTTGACGACTAGTCTCGCTCGGTCCTTCGACCCGACTTGTGACACGTTAGTGCGCACCTGAGCGCCCGTGGCAGGAGCGTGGCCAGACGCCCCGCCCTTGACACAACGATTATCGTTACTTACGATCCTCGATAATAACGATAGTCGATAAGCGAGGCTCCCGATGTCGGCACCTAACCTCAAGCCCGTCAAGCCACCCAGCCGGCTGGGCCGACTCGTCACCCTGAACCGGCTCGCCACTGCGGTCACCTGGGTGTTCTGGCTCTTCACCGTTGCCACCGCACTCCAGGCGCTAGTTGCCCTGACCCGCGCCGGAACCCTGTTCGCCCCCGCCCTGACCTCTCAGCCCGACCAGCCGTTGCGCGTCTGGCTGACCACCGCGCCACCATTGCTCCAGCACGCCGGCAGCGTGTTCATTCATTCCGGCCTGGCCCCTGGCGTGCAAGCCACCTGGAACGGCGCCATTCTGGGCGTCGCCGCCCATCCCACCGCCAAGCAGGCCGTGGCCTTCACGCTCACCCTGCTGCCACCTGGCCTGCTCCGCGTCGGCACGCTCTACCTGGCGATGCGGCTGGCCCGAGCCGCCGCCCGCGACGGCCTCTACACCGCCCGGGCCGCCCGGCTGGTGCTGATCCTCGGCTGGTGGCTGCTGGCCGGTGCTGTGGTGGCCTTCTTTGCCGAAGGGTTCGCCCGGCTGAACCTGCTGAGCCAGCTGGTCACCTGGCCCGTCAACTGGCTCCACTGGCCCGCGTCCTGGGGGATACCATGGCCGGTCTTCTGGTTCGGCCTGGGCCTGATCATCTTCGCCCGCATCATGCGAGTCAGCGCCGGCATGCGCGCCGACCTCGAGGGGACGGTGTAGTGCCCCCCGAAGACCCTGACGGCCATGCCATCGTCACCCACCTCGACAAGCTCCTCGCCGACCGGGACATGACCCTGACCGAGCTCTCCGAACGGGTCGGCGTCAGCGTGGTCAACCTGTCCATCCTGAAAAACGGCCACGCCCGGGCGATCCGGTTCAGCACCCTGACCCGGATCTGCCAAGCGCTCGACTGCCAGCCCGGCGACCTGCTCACCCACAACAGCACCGACAGCCACGCCGGGCAGCCAACCCCCCCAACAGGCCAGGATTAGTGCCCAAATCCCCTGGCCATCACCCGCAAACCCAAAGGCCAGCGCTCTGCATAGGCTCCGCATCGCCGATGCGTGTCACAAGTCAGGGGACATGCTCGACGCCGTCATCAGACCCCGTTGACGAGGAGTCCCGCTCGGTCCTTCGAGCGAGCGCTAGGCCTGTCTGCCCATCAGGATCAGCAGCGGCTCTGCTGCCATGAGGAATGGCCAGCCGACGCTGTGCCAGCTCGCCTGGCCGTGCATCGTCCCGAACAACGGCGTTGCCAGCTGGGCGGAGCCCGTCGGCGGTCCTGTCGCACCGGGCCGAGCCGTCGCCCTGCCATGCACCATGACGTGGACAGGCGGGGCGCCGGAGACGAGATGCGTCTTGTTGCCGTTGTAGTTGGCTGACCACCACTGCGTGCCGAGGTTGTCGGCGAAGGTCTTGCTGAACGTGCCCTTCTTGGTGGTCGTCAGCCACTTGAAGGAGTAGTAGACCCGGGCGTTCTTATGCTTGGCGAAGATCAGCAGGACGCGCTGGCGCCCGTAGGCGTGCCACTTGTTGGTGTGGTACTGCAAGGTGCCGCTGATCGTGACGTTCCTGCCCGCCGCGACTGACTTGGGGCTTGCCTTGAAGGAGCCGAAGCGCGTCGCGATCAGCGCGGCCTTCACGCTGGGGCCGGTGGCGGGCGTGTAGATGTCGTCGCCAAGGAAATTCGCCCGGTAGTACGCGCTCGCGGCTGGTGCGCCGCCTGCCGCCACGAACGCTACGCCGGGACACCCTGTCATAGTGGTCGTGCCTACGTAACCGAGTGTGTGCCAGGGCCCGGCCGTCGTCGTCTCGTACTGGATCTGGATTGTGGGGAAGTCGGCCGGCGGCGGGGGCTGGGTATTAGTGCTCAGGCAGCCGCCGACGGTCAGCGTGTAGTACTTGTTCAGGGTGGCCGAGAAGCCGCTGATGCTGGCCGTCCAGGGCGTCTGCGTCGCGCTGATGGACTCCTGCGTGCCGGCCAGGAATGGGTTCGTCGCCTGGTCGTTGACCTGGCTGCTCAAGGTCCAGATGGTCGTGCCCGGGACCGCAGGCAGCATCTTCGAGAAGGTGCCGTTGGCGCTCGTCGTGGTGCTGAGCTCGGGCTGGCCTTGTGCGTCAAAGGTGATGGTGACGCCGCTGGGCGCCGGGACCTGGTTGAGGCCCGATTGATAGGTCAGGGTGCCGCTGATGATCTGGTGCCCGAACGGCGCCTGCGTAGCCGTCGCCTGGATTGATGTTGTCGCGTAGACGGCGGTGTCCTGGACCGCCGACGATGTGCCAGCCAAGTTGGTCGACGTTGCCGCGACGGAGGCCGTGTAACTATCGCCTGGGATAGCCGTGACTCCCGGAACCTGGAAGTCTCCGCCCGCATCGGTCGTCGCGCCCTGCCAAGTGGGCTGACCACTGCTGGTGATGTCGGTAACCGTGACGGGCGTGCCCACTGGCCAGCCCGGACTCGGGCAGCTCAGCGCTGCGCAGCCCGTCAGCTGTCCCGTCGCGCTGACCGACTGATTTGGCTGGGTGGAGCTGAGACTGCTCAGCGTTAGCGTCGGCTGCGCAAGGAAGCTGAACGTGTTCTGGCCGGTCGGCGACAGGTCAGTGACCGTCTGGTCCGAATCTGCGTCTGTGACGTCCAGCGTCGCCGTGTACGCGCCGGGCTGGAGAGTCGCCAGGTCAGTTGCGGGAGTGTTGAGCACCCAGGTCTGCGGCGTGCTGCCATCGACGAAGGACCCTTGCTCAACGAAGTCCGTGACGTCGAGGACATCGGTCCCGGTGTCCGAGCCACCCGACCACAGGTGCACGACGATGCTGCCGAGCGGATCATCGGACGTGATGGTCACTGTCAGGTTGCCTGAACCGTCGCCGGACACGGCATCGAAGGCGATGTTGCCGGTATCGGCGGCAGCCGGCAGGACCGGCACGGCGACCGAGGCGGCCAGCGCAATAACGCCGACGGCGGCGTAGAGCCAGCGTCGGCGCCAGGGCGCGCTGCCCTTCGGGGCAGGCGCCAGCGACCTACTAACAAGACGGCGGCTCAGCACCGGGGCCTCCGTGACGCGATCCGACAACAAAAAGCATGCTGTCGCGAACCTTAGCGTCCAGATTTGACCTGAGATGGCGCTTAGCCGGATTTTCACTGACCTGAGATCTGGCGGCCCCGGGCCCGGCCTCCGCATAGGGCGTGAAAGTGCAAGTGGCGCCCCTCTTTGGGCAGCACTTGCAATCTGACGCCCATTGCGGGCTCGGCGAGGCGCGCTGACGGCGCGCCGGCCGGGGCGGCCGCGGGTCCTGGCCGATACTGGACCGGACAAATCACTGCTGTACAGAGTGCAGCGCGGTACGCAGGGGAGGCCCGTCAGCGGTGCGTAGCAGGCAGTACACCGACGACGTGCTGGCCCCGCCGTCGCGCAAGCCCGTCGCGCCGCCGCTGGTCGCAGCGGAGAACGGGCTGGTCGTCGAGGACAGCGCGGGCGACTTCTGCGGCGCCGTCGTCGGCTGCGAGAAGGACGCGGTCACTCTGGAGGACCGGCACGGGAAGCGCCGGGTCTTCCCGCTCTCGGGCACCTTCCTGCTCGAGGGCAAGCGCGTCATGCTCATGCGGCCGGCCCCCGAGCCGAGCCGGGGACCCGCCAGGACCGCGTCCGGCTCCGTTGCGGCGCCGGCCGCCAGGGCCAGGGTGGCCAGGGCCAGCCGGATCTACGTCGAAGGCAAGCATGACGCCGAGCTCGTCGAGCGGGTCTGGGGCGACGACCTGCGCGACGTGGGCGTCGTGGTGGAGTTCCTCAACGGCATCGACGACCTGCCTGCGATCGCGGCCGAGTTCGGCGCCGGCGGCGACCGCCGGCTGGGTGTCCTCGTTGACCACCTGGTCGAAGGCTCGAAGGAGAGCCGGATCGCCGCCCAGGTCAGCTCCGAGCATGTGCTGGTCGCCGGCCACCCGTACGTCGATATCTGGGCCGCGGTGAAGCCCGCGACAGTCGGGATCACGCGCTGGCCGGACGTGCCGCGCGGGGTGCCGTGGAAAGAGGGCGTGCTCGCCGCCATCGGCTGGCCGCCTGACCCGGCTGCCGCCTGGCGGCGCATACTCGGCGGGGTGCACTCGTACTCCGACCTCGAGCCCGCGTTCCTTGGCCGCGTGGAGGAGCTCATCGACTTCGTGACCGCGCCTGGTGGCCGCTAGGAAGCTCGGTCCTCCACTACAGTCAGGCGGATGACTGAGCACGACGACGACTCGACCGCGCTGCGGGACCAGTGCACGCGCTTCTTCCACGGGCACGGGCGCGCCACGGCCGCATCGATGCTCGCGACGATCCCGGCCGATACCGAGCTGGACAACTACGGCCAGGGCGGCGTGGTAGCGGCTCTGGAGGCTGAGATCTGCAGGCTGCTGGGAACGTCGGCGGCCACGTTCCTGCCGTCGGGCGTCATGGCGCAGCAGGCGGTGCTGAGGGTGCACGCCGACCAGAGGAATCGCCGGACCGTGATCTTCCATCCGATGTGCCACCTCGAACAGCACGAGGGGCAGGGCTATCAGCGGCTGCACGGGCTGACGGGGCGCCCGGCGGGCGGCCGCGACCGGCTGATCACGCTGGAGGACCTGACGGCCATCGCCGAGCCACCTGCCGCCCTGCTGATCGAGCTGCCGCAGCGGGACATCGGGGGACAGCAGCCCGACTTCGATGACCTGCGGGCTCAGGTCGCCTGGGCGCGTGAGCGCGGCGCCGCGGCGCACCTGGACGGAGCGCGGCTGTGGGAGTCAGCGGCCGGGTATGAGCGGCCGCCGGCCGAGATCGCGGCGCTGTTCGACACGGTGTACGTGTCGTTCTACAAAGGCATCGGTGCTCTGGCTGGCTGCTGCGTGGCCGGTCCGGAGGACGTGATCGCCCAGGTCAGGGAGTGGCGGCGCCGGATGGGCGGCACCCTGTACGGGCTCTGGCCAAACGCAGCATCCGCGCTCGCCTGCCTGGGCCAGCGGCTACCGAGATTCCCGGCTTACCTCCGGCACGCCCGCGCGATTGCCGCGGCACTGGCAGGCGTGCCCGGCGTCACGGTGATCCCCGACCCGCCGCAGGTGCCGATGATGCACCTGCTGCTGCGGGTGAGCACGGACGACTACGCCGCGGCAGCGCGGAGGCTTGCCGCTGAGCGCGGCATCTGGACGCCGCCGTCCTGCATGCCGACCGCCGATGCGGCCGTACAGCGGCTGGAGCTTTCGGTCGGCGACGGCACTCTGGAGTTCGAGCCCGCAGAGCTGGCGGAGATATTCGCCGCGCTCACTGCGACCGCATAGCCGCGGCGCGCTCCTCGGCCGCGACCGGGCGGGCCCTGGCTGCGAGGACGGACACCACGACGGCCAGCGGCCACAGCGACTGGTCAGCGGTGACGGCCCGCTCGGCGAGGCCGAGCTCGGTGCCGCCGAACAGCTCCGCGGTGAACCAGGCCACCAGGCACAGCGTGAACAGCGCCCACGCCCAGGCGACCGTCGGCCGAAGCGCGTAGGGCGTGCCGGGATCGTCCCTGCTGGCTGCGACGGGCCAGATCGTCATCAGGACGACGCCAATGAAGGAAAAGACCTCGTGCGCCAGTGACCCGCTGTGGCTGTGCTGCGGGTTGGCCGCAATGAGCATGCCGGTGACCCCGCCGAAGATCAGCATGATCCGGCCGGCCTCGGCCGCCGGGCGCAGCGCGAGCCCGGTCACGATGTGGCAGGCGCCGACACCGAGAAGCGCGATCGTGATCAGCCAGCGATACGGCATCCCCTGTGCGGCGAGCGCGCTGATCGACCTGGAGATGGCGTTGAAGGGAACGGGCTGGAGTTCGGCCGCGGTCGTCCAGCCACCTATCAGCAGCACGGGCGCGAGCACCGACGACACCAGGCCCCACCATTTCATCCGCACTATTCCACCGTAACTCGATCAAGCCCGATATTGGAGGTACCCTCCGGATGCGTCGGCATTGGCCTGGCCCGCAGGCACGTGCGGCGGGCTGGCCAGGAGCTGGAGGTGTCAGCTGGCATAAGTTGCGCTCAGTGTAAGATTTATGCTGATGCAAGATTTACCTCGCCGCAATGTTATAGTGGACGCATCATGACGCTGGATCTCGATACAGCCGCTGCCCCGTCGTCGCTGCGGGAGCGGAAGAAGCAGGCGACCCGCCGTGCGCTGCGCAGGATCGCACTTGACCTGGTCGCCGAGCGCGGATTCGCCCACGTGACCGTCGATGACATCGCCGCCGCGGCGGACGTCTCGGCGCGGACGTTCTTCAACTACTTCCCGACGAAGGAAGCGGCCTTGTTCGGTGCCTCGCCCGACCGGCTCGAGGCGCTCCGTCAGGGCATCGTGCGCCATCCGCCGGGCGACAGCGCGCTGGAAGCGCTGCGCACCGTTCTGGTCAGCGAAGCGAGAGCCAGGGCCGCGGACCTGAGCGAGCTGGGTGGTGACCCGGCCGGCTGGCTTAGCCGGATGAAGTCGACGCACTCGGACGCCCAGCTGCGGGCAGCGCTGGCGGCACATATGGCGATGGTGGAGCGCGTCATTACCGAGGCACTCGCCGAGCGGCTCGGCAGCGAGCCTGACGACGACCCCTATCCGGCGCTGCTCGCGGCCGTGGCGACCGGCGTGATGCGGGCCACGATGGGCTACTGGGCCAATGCCGGCGGCGCGCTTGCACTTGACCAGCTGGTCGATCTGGCTTGCGAGGCGCTGGCGGCCGGGCTCCCCGAGGACTGCTCCTTGCGCAACGTCGTCGCGACCTCCGAGAGGAAACACAGCTCATGACCCAGGACAACGCACCCGTTCCGGCCGCAGTCTCGGCGAACGGCAGCGCTGCCCGCAGTGACAGCGCCTCCCGCAATGGCAGCGCTTCCCGTAGTGACAACGGCGCGCTGCCGGGGCTCAGCCACCGGGCGATCCTGATCATCATCGGCGCGCTGATGCTCGGCATGCTGCTGGCAGCGCTCGACCAGACCATCGTCTCGACGGCGCTGCCGACGATCGTGGGTGACCTGAAGGGCGGGTCTCACATCGCCTGGGTCATCACCGCCTACCTGCTGGCCACGACGGTGTCGACACCGCTGTGGGGCAAGCTCGGAGACCAGTACGGCCGGAAGGTCTTCTTCCAGGCTGCCATCGTGATCTTCCTGGCCGGCTCGGTGCTGTCGGGGATCAGCCACTCGATGGTCGAGCTCATCGCCTTCCGTGCCATCCAGGGACTCGGCGCCGGCGGGCTGATGGTTGGCGCCCAGGCGATCGTTGGCGACATCGTCTCGCCCCGCGAGCGAGGCCGCTATGTCGGACTCTTCGGCGCGGTGTTCGGCGTGTCGAGCATCGTCGGGCCGCTCCTTGGCGGCGTTTTCGTCGATGACCTGTCCTGGCGGTGGATCTTCTACATCAACGTGCCGATCGGCATCATCGCGCTGATCGTCGTCGCGATGCAGGTGCCCGGCCGGCTCGGCCGGGTGCATCACATCATCGACTACGTCGGCACGGCGGTCCTGGCCCTCGCGGCGACCGCGTTCATCCTGCTCACGAGCCTCGGCGGCACAACCTATGCCTGGGGATCGGCGCCCATCTGGATCCTCGGCACCTGCGGCGTACTCCTCGTCGGGGTGTTCGTGCTGGTGGAACGCCGCGCCAAGGAGCCGGTGCTGCCCCTGCACCTGTTCCGGCAGCGCGCCTTCTCGGTGACCAGTCTCGTCGGCTTCGTCGTCGGCTTCGCGATGTTCGGCGCGATCACGTACCTGCCGGCGTTCTTCCAGGTCGTCAAGGGCATCTCACCGACGCTCTCGGGCGTGCAGCTGCTCCCGCTGATGGCCGGCCTGCTGGTCGTATCCATCGGGTCCGGGCAGCTGATCTCGAGGACCGGCAAGTACCGCGTCTTCCCCATCGTCGGGTCAGCGATGATGACGCTCGGCATGTACCTGCTGTCGCACATGGGCGTCCACACGTCGGCCGTGCTGGACTCGCTGTACATGGTCGTGCTCGGCATGGGCCTCGGCGGCGTCATGCAGGTGCTCGTCATCATCGTGCAGAACGCGGTACCGCACAGCGAGCTCGGCGTGGCGACCTCGGGCGCGACGTTCTTCCGCTCCATCGGCGGCTCATTCGGGACCGCAATCTTCGGCGCGATCTTCTCGAACGTGCTGATCGGCAATCTCGCCAGCCACTTGCACGGAATCCCGCTCCCGACCGGATTCTCCGCAGCTGACGCTACGCCTGCGCTGCTCGCGCACCTGCCGACCGCCATCCACCAGGGCTTCGTGGCCGGCTACGCCGAGTCCATCCAGACCGTGTTCCTGGTCGCGGTGCCGATCGCCGCGCTGGCCTTCCTCGCTACCTGGCTCATACCTCAGGTCGAGCTCAAGAAGTGGCCGGAGGCTGTGCAGCCGGCGGACGGGCAGCCCGCGTCTGGGCAGCCCGCGGCTGGGCAGCCCGCGTCTGGGCAGCCCGCGTCTGGGCAGCCCGCAACTGTGCAGCTTGACGCAGGGCAGCCTGCGACGAGGCAGGGCGTGGAGGAAGTTACGCCCCTGGCATGATCGGGGCATGACCGTCGTGAAGATCAACGCAATAACCGTGCCGCCCGACGGCGGAGACGAACTGGCGCGCAGGTTTGCTGCTCGCGCTGGCGCGGTCGACGACCAGGACGGCTTTGAGGGCTTCGAGCTGCTTCGCCCGACCGACGACCGCACGACCTGGCTGGTCGTGACGCGCTGGCGGGACGAGGAGTCGTTCGAGGCCTGGCGCACCTCGCCCGCCTTCGGGCACGGCCACCGCCAGGCAGCCGCGCACCCGGATGCTGGGGCAGACCAGCCGCGGCCGGTAGCGGTCAGCAGCGAGCTCTGGTCATTCGAAATCGCCGGCGGTGCACCAGGCGCCTGAGAGCGCGCGCCTGACTCAGCATGGAGACTTTGCGTCCGCGGTGCACGCAAAGTCTTCAGGATCATGGTCCGGACGCGTGGGGCCGGGGCGCGGGACGCGTGGGGCCGGGGCGCGGGACGCATGGGGCCGGGGCACCGGCGCGCTGCGGGCCGGCTAGCGGCGCGTCGCCAGGAACACCGGGATCGTGCGGTCCGTCCGCTCCTGATACTCGGCGTACGGCGGATAGGCTGCGACCGCGCGCTCCCACCACTGCGCCCGCTCGTCACCATCCAGCTGGCGGACGTCCACGTCGAAGGGTTCCGGCCCATCCTGGACAGCGACCGCGGACGGCTCGGCCACGAGGTTGTAGTACCAGACCGGATGCGCGGGCGCGCCGCCCTTGGACGCGACCAGCGCGTACTGTCCGTCGTGCTCGACGCGCATTAGCGGCGTCTTGCGGATCTTGCCGCTCTTGTTGCCCCTGGTCGTCACGATCACGATCGGCAGGCCGGTGTCAGCGAGCGTGTTAGCCCGCTGGCCGCCGGACGCCTCATACGCCGCGACCTGATCGCGTACCCACTGGCTGGGACTCGCCTCGTACTCGCCATCAAGACTCATGCGCACGACCCTATGCTTCCTCGAATACCGAGGCCAAGACGGCACCCAGGGATGGCACGGCGCCGTGCCGGCGGCGGATCAGGTCGGCGACCAGGCCTGTCCAGCCGGTCTGATGCGAGGCGCCGAGGCCCGACCCGTTGTCTCCGTTGAAGTACTCGCTGAAGACCAGGTTGTCGCGCCAGGCCGGGTCATCGCTCAGTACTGCGGCGCCGCCGAAGCACGGCCGGCGCCCGTCCGGGCCGGGCGTGAAAATGGAGATCAGCCGGTCGGACAGGTCCATGGCGATCTGCCCCAGTGTCAGCTCGCGGCCTGACCCGGCCGGGTACTCGACGGTCCACTCGTCGCCGAAGAACATGCTGTACCGCTCCAGCACGCTGACCACGAGGTAGTTGACCGGGAACCAGACTGGCCCGCGCCAGTTGGAGTTCCCGCCGAACAGCGGTGTCGTCGACTCGGCTGGCTCGTAGTCGATGCTGGCCTGGTAGCCCTCGACGTCGATGGTGTACGGGTGGTCGCGATGCCACGCCGACAGCGCGCGCAGGCCGTGGGCGGACAGGAACTCCGCCTCGTCGAACAGCACCGCCAGCAGTCGTTCCAGCCGCGCCGGGCCGGTCAGCGTCAGCAGCAGCCGCTGGTGACCAGGCATGCCCCGGAGCAGGCCACTGCTCGTGAGCTGGCCGGGATCGGCGAGGCCGGTCCTGGTGATGCCGTGCTCGGCGAGCAGCGCGGCGAAGCGCTTGCCGACGACCATCGCCAGGTCGATGGTCTCCTGGTCGACCACGCTCATGGCGAGAGCGGGAACGATCGCCACGATGGACCTGACCTTCAGCGGCACCATGTCGCCGGCCGGCGTGATCAGGCGGTCGTAGTAGAGCCCGTCGGCCTCGTCCCACAGACCGCGGTCGTCCAGGGCCTGCTTGATCGCGGCGAAATGCTCGACGAACTTCAGCACCACATCCGTGCCCGGCCGGTGCCCGGTCCGGTGCAGGATCTCCGCGATCGACATCATGGCCATCGCGTAGAACGCCATCCACCCCGTCGCGTCCGCCTGCTCCAGCACGCCGCCGACCGGGAGATGGGACCTGTCGATCGGGCCGATGTTGTCCAGCCCGAGGAAGCCGCCCTCGAAGAGGTTGTTGCCCTCGGCGTCCTCGCGGTTCACCCACCAGGTGAAGTTGACGAGCAGCTTGTCGAAGATCCGGCTGAGGAAATGAACATCGCGGCCGCCGTCCACGGCGAACACCTCGAGCGCGGCCCACGCCTGGACGGGCGGGTTCACGTCGCCGAAGTCCCACTCGTAGGCCGGCAGCGCGCCGCCGGGATGCTGGAACCACTCCCGGCACAGCAGGATGAGCTGGTACTTGGCGAACGCCGGATCGAGGTGAGCGAGCGCGACGCAGTGGAACGACAGGTCCCACGCCGCGAACCAGGGATACTCCCACTTGTCTGGCATCGACATGATGTCGAACGCGTCGAAGCTGCGCCAGCGGCTGTTGCGGCCGGTGCGGCGGGATGCGGGGGGCGCCGGCTGGGCGGGATCGCCGTCGAGCCAGCGGGTCACGTCGTAGTAGTAAAGCTGCTTGCACCACAGCATCCCGGCGAAGCCCTGGCGCATGACCATGGCTTCCTGCGCGCTCGCCGCCGACGGCGTCAGCTCGGCGTAGAACTCATCGGCCTCGGCCTGCCGCTGCGTCACCACCGCGCCGAAGTCGGCCCCGAGCAGGTCGCGGCCGCTCGCCGGCGCGGGCACCCGCAGGCGGACCCTCAGATGAGCGGACGCGCCGGCGGCTAGCGTCAGCTTGTACCAGAAGGCACATTTGGTTCCGTGGCCAGCGGGGTTGACGGTTGCCGCACCGCTCACGACGTGATCGTTGATGCCGTCTTTAGGGAACGGGGTCAGTGCCTCGCCGCCGAACAGCCTGGCGACGTTGGTTTCGTTCTCGCAGAACAGCGTCGTCGGCGGCGCGCCGTCCGGGCCGTCCGCGGCGATCAGTTCCATCGCGCCGACGAACGGGTGGGTAAGCGTCACGCGCCCGTCTTCGGCCGACGCGAGCTCGGGCCTGGCCGCTCCCTGGTCAGTGCTGGCGTCCCAGGACCAGGTGTTGCGGAACCACGCGGTCGGCAGCACGTGCAGCTGCGCCTCGTCCGGCCCGGCGTTCGTGACCTCGATGGTCATCAGGATGTCGTCGGGCCCGGCCTTGGCGTAATGCACTTCGGTGATCCAGTACCGGTCCTCGGCAAACACGCCGGTATCGATCAGCTCATATTCCGGCTCGAGGCGGGAGCGCTGTCCGTTCCGGTCTATTAGGTCTTCATACGGGAACCGTTGCTGCGGGTAGTGGTATCGCCAGCGGTTCCACACATGACTCGGGACGGCGTCCAGGTACCACCAGTACTCCTTGACGTCCTCGCCATGATTGCCCTGCGCGCCCGTCAGGCCGAACGCGCGCTCCTTGAGTATCGGATCCTGGCCATTCCACAGAGCGAGGCCGAGGCACAGGCGCTGCTCGATGTCGCAGAAGCCGGCCAGCCCGTCCTCGCCCCAGCGGTAGGCGCGCGAGCGGGCGTGGTCGTGCGGCAGGTAGTCCCAGGCCTCGCCGTCGGCGCTGTAATCCTCGCGGACCGTGCCCCACTGACGCTCGCTGACGTAGGGCCCCCAGCGATACCAGTCGCCGGCTTGCCGCAGGCCATCCTCGAGGCGGCCGAACCCGGCTACCCGTTCGCTCTCCGCGCCCATGTGCCCGTCCCCTCGACAGCTCTGCGCTGGTCACTATAGGAGCGCGAGGTGACGGGCCGGCGGCTGACCGGAGAGTAGGCTCGGCTGGCGATGGCCGAGGTGATCAGCAGTGCCGCGAACCCGCTGGTCAAGCGCGTCCGGGCGCTCGCCGACCGGAAGCACAGGCGGCGTGAGTCCGCGTACGTCGTGCAGGGCATCCAGCCGGTGTGGCAGGCCGTGGAGGCGGGCGCGCAGCTTGAGGTGCTGATCGTTGCGCCGGATTTGCTGCGTCATCCTGGTGCGCTCGCCATGGTGGCCGCGCAAGAGGCCGCGGGCGTCCGGGTGGCGCGAGCTGTCAGGCGACCTATTCGGCCGGATCGCCGACCGGGACGGGCCTTCCGGGCTGGCCGCGATCGTCCGGTCGGAGCAGGTCCCGCTCTCCGGGCTCACGGTGGGCGCCGATTCCCTGTTCATCGCGCTCCACTCCGCCGGGAACCCCGGCAACGTCGGCACGATCGTCAGGACCGCAAGCGCGACCGGCGCGGCCGGCGTCATCCTGATCGGGCCGTCCGCCGACCCCTACGATCCGGTCGCGGTCAAGGCGAGCATGGGCGCGCTGTTCACGGTGCCGGTGGTCGCGGTGGAGTCGGCCGCGGAGTTCCTGGACTGGGCTGGCCGGAGCGGCGTGACGGTCGCGGCGACGTCTGCACGCGGGAGCGTGTCGTGCTGGGACGCCGAGCTGCCGCTGCCGCTCGCCGTGCTCCTCGGCAGCGAGGGCGCTGGTCTGCCGGACGACCTGCTCCTCGCCGCCGGCCTGCGGGTGGCGATCCCGATGACGGGGACCGCCGAATCGCTCAACCTGGCGGTCGCGGCAGGCGTCCTGCTCTACGAGGTGCGCCGCCGGACCGGTCTTCCCGTGCCTCTAGACCGAACTAGGTTCTAGTTGGCAGGATCAGGATGAAGCTTGCATAGACCGAAGCAACTGGAGGCTGGGCGGACATGGGCGGACTGCAGATCGAGGTAGACCCGGCGGAGGTCGGATTCGACCCGGCCCGGCTGGACCGGATCGACCGGCATTTCGCTCGCTACGTCGACGAGCGGAAGCTGGCCGGCTGGCTGATCACGGTCGCCCGGCACGGCAAGCTCGCCCACGTCGCCACGTACGGGCAGCGCGATATCGAGGCCGGACTGCCGGTGGAGGCCGATAGCCTCTGGCGGATCTACTCGATGACCAAGCCGGTCACCTCGGTCGCGGCGATGATCCTCTACGAGGAGGGCCGCTTCGAACTGACCGATCCGGTGTCCAAGTACATCCCCTCGTTCCGCGACGTCCGGGTGTTCGCCGGGGGCAGCGACGTGAGCTACAAGACGGTGCCCGCGACGGAGCCGATCCGGATCTGGCACCTGCTCAGTCACACCTCGGGTTTGACGTACGGCTTCATGCGCAACCATCCGGTCGACGCGATCTACCGGGCCCGCGGCTACGAATGGGGCTCGCCCCGCGGCGCCGACCTGGCCGCGGTCTGCGACGACTTCGCCTCGATGCCGTTGCTGTTCCAGCCTGGCAGCGAGTGGAGCTACTCGGTCGCGACCGACGTGCTCGGCCGGCTTGTCGAGGTCACGTCTGGCCAGCGGCTGGACGAGTTCTTTGCTAGCCGGATCTTCGGCCCGCTCGGGATGACCGACAGCGCGTTCTTCGCGGGTCCGGCGGACGTATCCCGGCTCGCGGCGCTCTACACGCGCAGCCCCGAGGACGGCAAGGCGATGCGGATGGACGCGATGGGGAACGCGGCGCTGAAGGAGCCGGTCTACCTCAGCGGCGGCGGCGGTCTGGTCTCCTCGGCAGGTGACTACAACCGGTTCACCCAGATGCTGCTGCGCCGGCCGGACAGCCCGGCCGGAGAACTCGATGGCACGCGGCTGCTCAGCCCGCGAACCGTGGCCTACATGACGAGCAACCACCTGCCGGGTGGCGCCGACCTGGAGACGTTCGGCCGGCCCTTGTACGCCGAGACGGTATTCGCCGGGGTCGGCTTCGGCCTGGGCTTCGCGGTGGTGACCGACCCGCTGGCAACCAAGTCGCTCGGCTCGGCCGGCGAGTTCAACTGGGGCGGCGCGGCATCGACGACCTTCTGGGTCGACCCCGCCGAGCAGGTGACCGCTACGTTCTTCACGCAGCTGCTGCCTTCGAGCGCTTACCCGATCAGGCCGCAACTGCGCCAGCTGGTCTATCAGGCTCTGGTTGACTAACCGCGGCTGCTGACGCGCAGCCAGGCTGCGGCGTCGGGCGGCAGCATTCCGGACTCGAGCGGCGCGCTTGTCAGCAGCAGCTCGTCGTGCGGCGGGAGCGGGACCGGCTCCGCGGAAATGTTGACCGCGCAGCCGAAGCCCGCGCCGCGGCTGAACACCAGGACGCCATCGGGAGCGTCGAGCCACCTGAATGCGTCGCCGGCCAGGTACGCGCCGGTCCGCCTGATGTGCAGCGCGCTCCGGTAGAGCGCGAGCATCGAGCCGGCATCTTGGGCCTGGGTGTCCGCGGCCAGCTGCCGCCACGCGTCAGGCTGGGGCAGCCAGGGCGGCGTCCCGTCCGCAGGGCCGAAGCCGAAGCCCGGCGCGTCGGCCTGCCAGGGCAGCGGGACGCGGCAGCCGTCGCGACCGCGGACGAAGTGGTCGGTGCGATCGTAGACGGGATCGGCGATGAGCTCGTCGGGGATGTCCTCGACCTCCCACAGGCCGAGTTCCTCGCCCTGGTAGAGGTAGGAGCTACCGGGGAGCGCCAGTGACAGCATGATCGCAGCTCTGGCCCGGCGGGTTCCCAGGGCCAGGTCAGCCGCGCCCGGCTCCGGCTGCCACTTGGTGCCGGTGCTGGCCCGGCCGTACCTGGTCAGATGCCTGGTCACGTCGTGGTTCGACAGCACCCACGGGGCTGCCGCGCCGATGCTGTCAAGCGTCGTGTCGATGACCGCACGCAGGGTGGCGGCGTCCCACGGCGCACCGAGGAAGTCGAAGTTGAATGCGGTATGCAGCTGGTCGCCGGCGAGGTAAGGGCGCAGCCTGGTGAGCGGCTTGAGCCACATCTCGCCGACGAATACCCGGTGGCCAGGGTAGGCGTCAATCAAGTGCCGCCAGGACCGGTAGATGCCGTGCAGGCCATCCTGGTCCTCCCACGGCTTGCGGGCACCCGGGTCCAGCCCGGCTACGTCCGGTAGCGCCGGGTCCTTGACCAGGAAGTCGGCCACGTCGATGCGGAAGCCGTCCACGCCACGGTCGAGCCAGAATCGCAGGATGGACTCGAACTCGGCCCTTACTTCCTCATTCTCCCAGTTCAGGTCTGGCTGCTCGCGGGCGTACAGGTGCAGATACCACTCGCCCGGGCTGCCATCGGGCTCGGGCACCCTGGTCCAGGCCGGACCGCCGAACATCGACTGCCAGTCGTTCGGTGGCAGCTCGCCAGCTTCGCCGCGGCCGGGCCGGAACCAGAACCTGGCCCGCTCCACGCTGCCTGGCCGGGCCGCCACCGCCGCCTTGAACCACTTGTGCTGGTCGGAGCAGTGGTTCGGGACAATGTCGATGATGATCTTGAGCTGGTGCTCGTGCACGGCGCGGATCAGCGCCTCGGCCTCAGCCAGGGTCCCGAACACCGGGTCGATTTCGCGATAGTCGGCCACGTCGTAGCCGCCGTCTGCCATCGGCGAGAGGTACCACGGCGTGAGCCAGATCGCGTCGACGCCGAGGTCGCGCAGGTAGGGAAGTCGCGCCGTCAGGCCGGCCAGATCGCCGATGCCGTCGCCGCTACCGTCGGCGAAGCTGCGCAGATAGACCTGGTAGACGGCCGCGGCGTGATGCCAGGCAGGCTCGGCAGCGCTCGGCCCGTCAGCCACCCTTGCTGTCCGTGCGGGCGCGGTGGCGCGCCTTGCCTGTCGCCGCTGGCGGGTTCGGGCCTGCTCCGCCCAGGGCTGCCTGGGCCGCGTCCTCCCGCCGCTCCTTCCGGATCTCGCGGGCCTTGTAGGCGATGAGCGCGGCCAGCGTCAGCACGACCAGCACGGCCAGCGCGTCGCTGGCATGGGAGAAGCTCTTCGATGCCTTGGTCCAGTCACTGCCAAGCTCGTAGCCGATCACGGACAGCGCGGTTGCCCATACCGCCGTGCCGATCACGTTGAAGATCTCGAACTGGAGTACCGGCACCTCCAGGAAGCCAGCCACCAGGCCGACGAAGGCACGCACCAGCGGGATGACCCTGGCGAGGGCGACCGACCAGGAGCCTCGCCCGGCAAAGAACCGCTCGGCTCGCTCGACGTCCTTCCTGGTCATCAGCAGGTACCTGCGGTAGCGCTCGACCGTGTGCCGGCCCCGAGCCGGCCGAGGCCATACGCGGTCGATGAGCCGGCCACCTCGGCCAGCGTGCCGATGATGATCACGAGCGGGAGGCTCAGGTGACCCTCGTAGGCGAGGACGCCGGCGAATCCGAAGGTGATCTCGGAGGAGATAGGGATGCAGCAGGCCTGGACGAACGCGAAGACGATCAGGGCCCAGTAACCGGCGTCGGTTAGGAAGGTCGTCATGCTCACAGTTTCTACAGCATCGGAGTTGATGCGCGGGACATTGGAGTACAGGTGTAGCGCAGGTCCATGACAGATCCATGAAGACGAGACCGGGATTTCCGGCCCCGTTCCCGAAATGCGGTGCGCCCCGCCCCCTCGGGGAGGGCGGGGCACACCGTGCCGGCGGCCTGGGCGGGGGATGCCCGGCGCCTGGCGGTCCGGTCGGCCCTATGGGGGAGAAGGCCAGGACCGGATGCTTCCTGTCAGCTCAGCCCGCGGGTCGCGATCTGCCTGACGAGTAGCGCTGCTTGCGACTCCCACTTGGCGTAAGCGAGCGGGAAGCCGGACTTCTGCACCGACTGGGCGTTAACCCAGAGCGGCTGGCGCGCCCAGAACGGGTCGATGACCTGGTGGGCGCGCAGCGCCTTCAGGAAGGCGTCAGCGGCGTAGGCCGGGCGCGTGATCTGCCTCGCCGTACCCCAGCCCATCGACGGTCGCTGCTGGAACAGGCCTAGCGAGTCGAGGTCGCCGTAGTGCAGGTTCAGCAGCTGCGACTCCTGCATGGCCGTGGCCACGGCGATGACGGCGGACCGGACGCCCATCTTCCTGGCCAGTGCCTGTCGCACGATCGTGGTGGCGTTTGCCAGTTGCGGCGGTGACAGCGGCATCCAGGCCTGCGGGCCGCTGGTCCCGACCGGCATGAGCCGGTCAGCGGCCGGCACCTTGCCGCGCCTGGCCGCGGCCGGATTCGTTTGCCGGTTGAGCGCGGCACGTACCTGCTTCCAGCTGAGTACCCGCGCGTGGTGGCCGGCGGGCGGCGGGCGGACGCATGCGCGGCGGTCGCGTGTACGTGCTGCTGGGCGGCGTGGGAGGCGGTGACTGCCGGGATGGCAGCTGGCGGCGACGCCGGGACCGAGGCGCCGACAGTCGCGGCGCTCGCCGAGCCGGCCCCGGCCAGTGCCAGCGCGGTGCCTGCATAGATCAGCGATCTCTTCCGGCCGCGCAGGGCGCTCGCCAGCTGCTTGCCGCAGGCCGCGGCGGCGTGCTGGCCTCGGCTGGCGGCGACGCTGGCAAGTCGGTCGAAGCGGACCATGGGACTCCTTTCCGGCATGTCCTCGCCGCCCGGCCGGCGCTGGCCGGACCGGGGGTGAGCACGCCAGGCGGAGCCGGCGCACTCTCGCACGCGGGGGGCACGTGCGTCGCGAATTCAGGGCGGGCCGGGCCGGGCTCGCGGGGGGCGAGCCCGGCTCACGGCCGGGGGGGCAGGAGCCGGTGCCCATGGGGGTTGGGCTGGCTCCCCGGTGAGGATCTGAAGGTGTAACGCCGCGGTCACGCAGGGTCCATCCCGATATGACCCTTGTCACTACTGGCGAGTAACTGGAATAAGGCGCCGAGCGGCGCTACGTGGCGCTCCGGGCCGATCAGCCCGAGAACCGGCTATCGGTCAGCAGCTCCGCCGGGCTGCCGCCGCCGGAGCGGCCAGACCTGCGGCGGGCCGACAGGCCGCTGCCGATGCCGATCAGCGCCGCGAGGGCGGCGATGGCGACGGCGGTCCACGGCACGTAGTCGCCCAGCCGGTCATAGACGGTCCTGGCGGACGCAGACGGCAGCTTGAGATGAACAAGGACGACGCCACGGAAGCTCGTCCCCACGAAGGCCAGCGTGCGGCCGCGCGCGTCGAACGCTGCGGAGTCACCGGTCAGAGCTGTCTGCACAACCGGGCGGCCGGTCTCGGCGGCCCGCACGGCCCCGAGCGCCGCGTGCTGTGCCGGCGCCCAGCTTGCCTCGAACGTGGAATCGGAGGTCTGGTAGATGATGACCTGCGCGCCATTGTCCGCGTCCACCCGCGACATGTCAGGGAACGCCGACTCGAAGCAGATCAGCGGGCCGAACGTCAGCGACTGGCCGCCGGGCAGCGTCGCGCGCAGCACGTGGGCGCCGGTGCCCGGCACGACGTTCTGCGCTGCGGCGCGACTGATCTTGCTCAGCCAGCCGAGTACCGGGCGGAAGGGGATGTACTCGCCGAACGGCACCAGCCTGGTCTTGACATACCGGCCCTGGATGCCTGCGCCGCTGATCAGCGAGGCCTGCTTCGACTTGGCGCCCGCCGCGTTGAGCGCATCCTGATTCGCCAGGATCTCCGCCCTCGACTTCGCCGCGGTCTTCTCGACCGAGGCCAGCAGGGGCGGATGATCGCTCAGGTCGTAGCCGACGCTGCTCTCGCCCCAGACGAAGAGGTCGGCCCGCCCGGCGGCGCTTTCGGTCAGCTGCTCCTCACGCTGCAGCCTGATGGCGGGTCCGGATACAACTCCCGGCTGGACCAGGGCGATCGTCAGCGGCCTGGCCACCGCAGCGGGTGCGGTGACCGCGAAGGCTACCGGACCTGCTCCGACGGCGACCAGCGCGCCGGCCACGCCGGCCAGCCGCACGACGGGCGCCCTGGCGACAAGCGCGATCAGCACTCCGGTGTTAGCCGCGACGAGGGCGAAGCTGACGAGCCAGATCCCGCCGACCGCGGCGAGCGCCAGAATCGCGGGATGCTGCCACTGGCTGGCGCCGAAGACCGCCCACGGGCCGCCGATGCCCTGCCATGACCTGATCCACTCGGTCACCAGCCAGCAGCTCGGAACCACCACGAGCGCGGCGAGAGCGCGCCACCACACCACGGGAGGTCGCAGCAGGGACCAGGCCGCCACCCCGACCGCGCTCCAGAGGAATCCGAGCACGACGGCGACCAGCAGGAGGCCCGGCCCGAGGTTGGGTGCGAGCCAGTACATGGCGGTCAGCAGGTACCCGGCACCGAACCACCAGCCGCGCGCGGCGGCCTCGCGCCGCGTCGGCGCGGCCCGCATCAGCGCGAGGCCAGGAACCAGGCAGACCCAGGCCAGGAACTCCAGGTTGGCGGCCGGGAATGCCAGCACGGGGAGTGCTCCGGCGAGCAGGACCGCATAACGTACGGGCTGCCGGAAACCGCGCCAGAAAGACACGGTCCTATTCTGCGGCCTGCCGTCGCCGGGCGCGGATCGCCCCGCTAAGTGCGAGGGCAAGGGCGGCCAGCGTGGCAAATGTGATGATCCCCTCGGGCCAGCCGCCGAGCCTGTCCGCCAGGGTGGTCGTGCTGCGCAACGGCACCCGCGCCTCGATCTCGGCCTGCCGCCAGGTCCGGGTGCTGACCAGCAGCGATCCGTCCGGCGCGATGATCGCGCTGATGCCCGTAGTCGAGGCGACGACGACTGCCCGGTCGTGCTCGATCGCCCGGATCCGCGCCATGGCGAGCTGCTGGAGCGTCTCGCCCGTCTGTCCGTCCAGCTCGAAGTCTGCGTCGTTGGTCTGCACCGCTAGCAGGTTGGCCCCGGCCGCCACCTCGGACGAGACCAGCCCGTCGAAGCCGACCTCGTAGCAGATGACGTCACCGAGGCGGATCTTGCCGACGCGGAAGACGACGGCCCGGTGACCAGGGGTGAAGTCGACAGGCTGGAGCAGCGGAAGCGAGGTGATCTTGTCCAGCAGCCCGCGGAACGGTATGACCTCACCGAACGGCACCAGCCGTCGTTTGACATAGGTGGCGACCGGCCCCTTGCCGGGCAGCCAGAGCTGGCCCGCGTTCCGGACCGGATCCTCAAGCAGTGCGCCGACCAGGATGGGGCGGTCGATCGCCGCGATCGTGCCTGAGATCAGCTGGTAGATGTAGGGATTGCCGGCGGGATCCTGATCGGTGGAGTTCTCTGGCCAGATGACGAGGTCGGGGGCCGCGGCGCTGCCGCTGGCGACCCTCGCGGCCAGGCGGTCGGTCGCCGTCGCATGGTTCTGCGTCACCGTCGTGGCGCGCAGCAGGTTCGGCAGGTTGCCGGCATGCGGTACGTCACCCTGGATCGCGGCCACGACGGCGCTGGGCTGGATGGCACTGGGCTGGCTGGCACTGGGCTGGCCCGCACTGGGCTGGCCGGCCGCGGCGCCGTCGACAGGCAGCAGTCCGCCCGCCAGGCTGAGCGCCACGGTCGCGACGAGCGCGGCAGCGGCGAGTATGCGCCCGCGAGCGACGGGCCCGCGAGCGACGGGCCCGCTCGCCGGGCCGAGTACTAGCCACGCCAGGCAGGCCGCGGTGAGCGCGATCAGGAAGGTCAGTGCGGGCGGGCCGGCGATGGCAACCCAGCGGACTGTGGGCGCCGAGGCCTGGCTCATCACCAGCCGTCCCCACGGGAATCCTTCCCATGGCCACCGATCGCGCAGCGCCTCGGCCAGCACCCACCACCCGGCGACCGCGAGCGGCCAGGCGCGCAGTCGCAGCAGCAGCCACTGCCCGACAGTGAGGATGGCGAAGATCACGGTCTCGGCCACTGCCAGCGCGACCCAGACATACCAGGCCACGTTGACCAGCCAGGACAGCAGCGGGAAGAAAAACGCGAGGCCGAACGCCGCGCCCGCGGCCAGAGCTGTCCTGGCCCGTTGCTGCCATAGGGCGACGACCAGCAAGGCGGGGCCGAGGGCGGCAAGCGGCCAGACTCCCGCTGGCGGGAACGCGGCGGCGAGCGCGAGACCTCCGGCGGCCGCCGTCGCGACGGCAAGGGCCGCGGGCATCCGGCGGCCCGGCGCGAGGCGCGCCGGAGGAGCGGCCGTCGAGACGGCCGATGCTCCGCTGAGAAGCCGCACGGTTCCTCCGCTGTCAGGAGCCTCGAGATGCCGGTCCTTTGCGAGCGTAGCCGGGACCGGCTTGACGTCCGACTGACGCGCCCGAGCTGGACCGGGGTCAGCCAGGCTACATCTGGCCTAGTCCGACCCGATTGGTGCAATAGGCAGATTGCAATTTGATTACCGGAGGGATGACAGTTATCCAGCGTGATAGCGTCGTCACCGGTTGTTGGCCGATGCGGCGTAATTGCCTGGTTATGCGAGATATGGGTTGACTGATGGTCAAGATCCGCTATTCGGAGTTGCCAGCCGGGTTACACGTGACCGCGGAGGCCGAGCGCCGCGGCACCGTCGTCTACCTGCTGCCGGGGCTGACGCCGGCCCAGCGACGAGCTGCGCTCGTGCGGGTCCGCAGCAGCTCGCGCATGGGCCACGGGCCGGCCCTTCCGGCGATGGCGATGACAGCAGCGATCGCGTCCGACCGGGTGCGCACCACGGCGCGCACCGATGCAGCGGCAGTGCGCGGCCATCCGGTGCTGTTCCTTTCGCCGCTCATCGCGGTCGTCATTAGCGCGATCGTGTTCATGCTGATGTCGGCGGTGCCGATAACCATCGCGCCGCACGACAAGGCCGCGGCCTCGGTGCCCACGCTCCCCATCGGCAGCTCGGCGCCAGTCAGCCTCCGGCATCACCATCACCCCCGGTCGGCTGCCCGGCATCGCAGCGGCCGCGGCTTGCAACGGCAGGCTGGGACTGCCCCCACGTCATCCCCCAGCTCGTCAGGCTCCCGGCGACCTCCCCACCGCGGCGCCGACGCCCGACCCGTTCATGTGGTCACGGTGGCCGTCACCGGCAGCGAACTCGGCGCGGCCGCCGCCGTCGCCGCGACTGTCGCCATCGCCCAGCGGCTTTGCACCAGGCTCGGCCCGATTGGCATGTGCGTGACCACCTGATCTGCGAGCTACGGCTACTCTCGGGCCGGCGGCGGCACCCGGCACGACGCTGCCACGGCTAGGCTCGGCCCGCAATTGCGTTCAAGACGAATCGCCTAGCAGGGCGGCATCCTGACCGTGACACGATCCCGGCGAGCGGGATCTCAGCTTGCGGGATCCGGCATGCCATCCCGCCGAAGGAGCGATCGTGAGCCGCCGCGGCTGGTGGTTGTTCGCAGCCATGAGTGTCATCTGGGGCATCCCGTACCTGCTGATCAAGGTCGCGGATGGCGGTGTCGCGCCGCCCGTACTCGTGCTGGCCAGGGTAACGATCGGGGCCGCTCTGCTGCTGCCGATCGCGATCCGCAGGCGAGAGCTCGCGCCGTTGCTGCCGCACTGGCGCTGGCTCGTGCTGTTCGCGCTGGTGGAGATCGTCGCCCCGTGGCTGCTGCTGTCAGAGGCGGAGACGCGCCTGTCCAGCTCGCTGAGCGGACTGCTGATCGCCTCGGTGCCGATCCTCGTGGCGGTCTTCTCCCGGCTGACCGGTGGTCAGGACCGGCTGACGATGGTCAGGTGGACTGGCCTGCTCATCGGCCTGGCCGGCGTCGCGCTGCTGGTCGCGGGCGGCGGGACGCACGGCGACGCGGGCTCGGTCGGGGAGGTCCTGCTCGTGGCGGTCTGCTACGCGACAGGCCCGCTGATCGTCTCGCGGCGGCTGAGCGAGCTGCCTTCCCTCGGCATGACCGCGGCCTGCCTTGCCTTCGCCGCCGTCATCTACGCTCCTTTCGCCGCGCTGAGCTGGCCGGCGACCGTCCCGGACGGCAAGGTGCTCGCGGCGCTCGCTGCGCTGGCCGTGATCTGCACGGCGGTGGCGTTCCTCGGGTTCTTCGCGCTGATCGCCGAGGCGGGCCCGTCCAGGGCGTCAGTCATCACGTACGTCAATCCCGCGGTGGCCGTGGCGCTCGGCATCGGAATTCTCGGCGAGCGGCTAACCGTGCCCATGGCCATCGCATTCGTGCTCATTCTTGGCGGTTCGGTGCTCGCGACCAGGACCGGCCGCTTGCCGGAACCGGCCCAGGCTGTCGTGCCCGGCCCCGCGGACACGGCCGCCAGCGGTTATCGCGCGGCGCAGCAAGGATCGCACGACTAGACTCGCGCGGGTGATCGACCTCAAGGCTGCCCGACAAGATCCGGAGACCTACCGTGCCGCCCTGGCCAGGCGCGGCGCGGCGGCTGACTTCGACGCGCTGCTCGACGCTGACGCTCGCTGGCGCTCGCTGACCACTCGTGCAGAGGCCCTGCGCGCGGCGCAGAAGAGCTCGTCCAAGGGCAAGCCGACAGGTGCGGAGATCGAGCAGCTTCGCGCGCTGCGCGACGAGCTGGCGGAGTCTCAGGAAGAGCTGGCTGCGGCCGCACAGGAGCGCGAGCGACTACTGGCCGGGCATCCCTAACCTGCCCGACCCGACGGCCGCTGACGGAATGGACGAGGAGGACTCGCAGCTCCTTCGGACCTGGGGAGAGCCGCCCAAGTTCGGGTTCGAGCCGCGCGACACCACGGAACTCGGCTCGCCGCGCGGCTGGATCGACATGGCCAGGGGAGCCCGGCTCTCCGGGTCCAGGTTCGCCTACCGGATCGGCGACGTCGCCGTGACCGAGATGGCGCTGTACAGGTACGTCATCGAGAAGCTCACGAGCCGGGGGTTCCTGCTCGTGCTGCCTCCGATCCTGGTGAACGAGCGCGCCATGTACGGCACCGGCTTCCTGCCGACCGAGGCGTCGAACCTCTATCACCTCGAGCACGACGACCTGTACCTGACGGGTACTTCCGAGGTCGCGCTGGCGGGCATCCACGCCGACGAACGCCTAGAGGAAGCGGACCTGCCTGCCAGGTACACCGCCTTCACGACGAACTTCAGGCGCGAGGCCGGTGCCGCCGGCAAGGACACCAGGGGCATGTTCCGGGTGCACCAGTTCGACAAGGTCGAGATGTACGTCTACTGCGTCCCGGAGCAGTCACGGGAGCTGCACGACCTGCTGCTGTCCTACGAGGAGGAGATCGCGCAGGAGCTTGGCCTGCCATACCGGGTCATGAACATCGCCGTCGGCGATCTTGGCGCACCAGCTGCCAAGAAGTACGACATCGAGGCGTGGTTCCCTGTGCAGCAGCGTTACCGCGAGATCACCTCATGCTCGAACACGACCGACTACCAGGCCCGGCGGCTCAACATCCGCTTCCGCCGTGACGGCGAGCTGGAGTACGTGCACACCCTCAACGGCACCGGCGCTACCGCCAGGGCGCTGCTGGCGATCATGGAGAACTTCCAGGACGAGCACGGCACCGTGGCGGTGCCCGAGGTGCTGCAGCGGTTCGGTGCGCCCAATACCATCGGCACGCCGCCGGCCAGCTAAGGCCCAGTCAGCCACGACTCTGTCAGCTACGACTCTGTCAGCTACGACCCAGTGTCAGCTACGACCCAGTCAGCTACGACCCGGCCGTCCCGGCCCGGCGGGGTGCTAGCCGACAGACTGGCCAGCAGCGCCGCGCCCTCGGGTACGCCGAGGCCCGTGCAGGCGTCCCAGCCCGGCCCGGCGTTGTAGGCACCGTTGCTCCCGCTGGTGATGTCCCGGAGGCCTGTCATCGGCTGGCCGGCCTGGGCTCCCGCGTACAGCTGCTGCTGTATCAGCCCGAACGACTTGCCGAGCGACTGCGCGAACCGCGCCACGAGAGCCGCCCACAGCGGCGCGACGGCACTGGTCCCGCCGATCACGGTCTGCTGTCCGTCGATCAGGACCTGATAGCCGGTCGCGGGATCGGCGTTGCCGGCCACGTCAGGTACGCCACGGCCAGGCGCGCCTGCCGGGTTGGCGGGGACGCCGGCGCTGGCCTGCCAGGCCGGCAGCGCAAAGGTCGCACTGACCCCGCCGCCTGTGGCGCCGCCGCCAGCACCGTCATTCCACACAGTCTCCGAGCTGATCGTCCCGGTCGCCGGGTCAGCCCGCAGGCTCGTGCCGCCGCACGCGAGGGCGTGCGGGCTGGAGGCCGGGAAGTCGGCGTGCGGCCTGCCGTCGCTGACTCCGTCGGCGCTGCCGTTGTCGCCGGCGGCCGCGGTCACGGTCACGCCGAGGGCGGCCCCGTCGGCGATCGCCTGGTCGAGCGCCGTCATCGACTGTGCCGTCCAGGAGCTCTCCGGGCCGCCCCAGCTGATGCTCACCGCGACCGGCGTCGGCTCGGCATGCACTGCGGTGGTGACCGCGTCCACAAATCCCTGATCGGTGTTCGGCGCGAAGTAGACGAGCTGCGCAGCGCCGGGCGCCACCGCGCCGACGACCTCGATGTCGAGCAGCACCTCGCCGTCAGCGCCCTGCGGGTCCTGGTCGGCGATGTTGCTGGCGCCGTCGACGCCGATAGCCGTGACCGACGGGGTCGCGATGCCGAGTGAGCTGAAGTAGCTGTCCAGATCGCTAGCCGAGAACCCGCCGCCAAGCTCGATGATCGCGACAGTATGGCCGGTGCCGTCGGTGCCAGCCGGGAAGTCGTACAGGTCGGCGATCTGAGGAGGCGTGTAGGAAACCTGCTGCTGCTGCGGCGCGGCCGCGGCGAACCGGAAGTGCGGAGCCGCCTGCGGCCGGTCGTCCAGGCCGAGCACGGCGACGACAACGCCGTCAAGCTGGGCTGGCACCTGGAGGATGCCGCTGCGATACCGGTGCGTGACAGCGGCCCCGGTCGGACCTGTGCTCGTCACCAGGCTGAGGTCGGCGCCGAACGCGCTGGCGAGCGCCCCGAGCGGGCCAGCTACGGTCATGCGCCGCGCGCCAGGGTCCTGTGACGTGACCTGGATCGCTGGGTCGATGCTCGTGAGCACGCCGGCCACCAGTACATGATCGGCTGGCACGCCGCCGTAGCGTTGCCGCAGCTCGGCTCGCGAGAGCCGGACCGGGGCGCCGTCGGCCGTCCGCGGCAGCGCCGCCGCGCGCCGGGTGATGATGGTGAGCTCGATTCGCTCGGCCGGGTCGACCGGCCCGGCCGCTGCCGCCTGCGGCAGTTCGGAGCGCTGGCTTCCGGCGAGCGGAACTAAGGACGCGGCAGTCATGGTCGGCCTCTCTCGACGCAGCACGGGGCTGCTGACTTCGGGCTAACGCTACTGGCTATGACCGCACATCTGGCCACTCATGGCCTGCGCGTGCCGGCCGAAGCACTGCCAGTCGGCAGTCCCGGCTGCGTCGAGCCGCCTGGCGATCTGGAGCGCCGCGCCCCAGTGCCGCCGAACCGTGCCATCGGGCCTGGCTGCCAGACGCCTGCGGATCTCGGTGTAGAGGCGGTCCCGCTGCCACGGCGCCATGTCGATGTGCCCGGAGAACGTGTCGAGCAGCGCGATGTACTGCTCAGCTGTGTAGCGCCCGTCCCAGTTGTATTCGGTGGTGGTCGTGACGCTGAAGAGCCCGCTGCGCTCGATGGCGCTGCGAAAGGTGGGCAGAGCGCCGGGCTCGGGGAAGTCGGCGCCACGCGGCAGGCCCTCACCGATCTCGTCGTAGACGTCCTGGATCTCGCTGAAGAACGGGTCGCCGTCTGCCGGTAGCACGTGCTCGGCCGCCCAGATGGCCAGGTGCCCGCCCGGCCGTAGCACGCGCCAGGCGCGCTCGTAGCCGACCGCCGGATCGATCCAGTGCCACGCTGTCGCCGCGAACACGAGGTCAAAGCGCTCGCCGGGGGCCGGCCGCCAGTCCTCGAGCGGCAGCCGCACGATGCGCACGCCGGCGAATTCGGCCAGATTTGCCGCGGCGACGTCGGCCAGGTGCGGCCCCGGCTCCAGGCAGGTGATGGCGAAGCCGCGCTCGGCGAGCGGGCGGGTCGCCTTGCCCGTGCCGCAGCCAACCTCGAGCAGCCGAGCGCCCGGCTCCAGCCCGGCCGCTGACACCAGCTCGGTGTAGAGCTCGTCGGGGTAAGCCTGGCCGTGCCTGGTGGTAGCGATCGGCCACGGTATCGAAGGTGACCTTGAGTCGGTCTCGGTCAGCCGGCGTGTGCTCGGCCACGGCTGGCTACCCGAGCCGCGCGGGCTCCGCCGAGGCATCGGCGGCAGCGCGCGGCTGCTCGCGGCTGACACCGAATCGGTCGAGTGCCAGTGCGATGGCCAGTGTCACGCCGATGCCGACGGCGGCGCCGCCGATCGTGTCGGTGAAGTAGTGAATCTCGACCAGCCCGAGTGCTCCCGGCACAAGCGGCCGCGTAGGTCAGCACCGCGAGCACCGTGCGCATCGACGTTGGCATATTCGTGCCGGGCGGCCGGATGAGCAGGACCGCGATGGCGGTGGCGATGGCGAAGATCGCCGTGGCGTGACCGCTGGGAAAGCTCAGTGAGCCGTACCTGGTCCTGTCGATGATCGGCTTGAGCACGAACTCCGACACCGACGAGGCAACGACGACACCCGCGGCGACCATGACCGCGCCCTGGTACCGGCGCAGCGCAAGACAGCAGTAGACGAGCAGCGCCGTGATCAGTGTCATCGGCAGCGTGCTGCCGAGCATGCCGAACGGGCGCAGCAAGAAGCCGGGGCCGCCCGGGCCGCCCGGACCGAATCCGCCGTTGCCCTGGATGAGGTTCGACACGGCGTTGTCGAACGCGCTTGCCTGTGTCTTGTGCGCGAACAGCGCACCGAGGGAGGCGACGACCGCGGCGGAGACGCAGATGGCGGCGATGGCGGCCCGGCGGAATCCGCCCGGAAGCAACTGCTCGCGGACAGCTGGCCGCACCATCAGATCGCGCCTCCGTAGTCGTCAGGCCCCGCGTCAGCCTATAAGGCAATTCGGCTGCAGGATCAGCTGAGCTCGCTGGCCTTCTCGCGCTGGGTGCTGGCCTGGAGTCGCGCGCTCCACTTGTCTTCGATGTGGCCGTATCGCCAGATCAGCAGTGCGGCCACCCAGGTCAGGATGAACAGCCCGACGATCGCGAACCCCGCGACGTTGATGTTGAAGTCGCGCATGAAGCCCCAGAAGCCGCCAGCCCTGTTCAGGCCCGTGACCTCGGTCGAGATCAGACCGAGGGTCTCGATGCCGCCGACGAGGAAGCAGATGCCCACCGACAGCCCCGTGATCGCGAGGTTGTAGTAGACCTTGCGGATCGGGTTGAAGAACGCCCAGCCGTAGGCGAGGTTCATGAAGATGCAGTCGGTCGTGTCCATCAGGGCCATGCCCGCGGTGAACAGGAGCGGCAGGCAGCAGATGGCGTACCAGGGGATGTGCTGCAAGGCCAGGAACGCGGTCGTGCCAAGCAGCAGCACCTCGGTCGTGGTGTCGAAGCCCAGGCCAAACAGGAACCCGACCGGGTAGAGCTGCCACTCCTTGCTGATCGCCCGCATCCACCGGCCGAAGAACCGGTAGAAGAACCCGCGGTTGTCGAGCTGCCGCTCGAGCTCAGCCTCGTCGTACTCGCCGCGGCGCATGGCCCGGAATACCTTGACGATGCCGGACAGGATGACCAGGTTGAGCCCGCCGATCAGGAAGAGGAAGCAGGCCGAGACGATCGTGCCGACGACGGTGCCGAACTGCTGAAGGCCAGAGCCGCTGTGCAGGACCTGGCCGAAGACGAACTTCTCCGCGACGACGATCCCGATGCCCATCGCCACGACCACGCTGGAGTGACCGAGCGAGAAGAAGTAGCCGAAGCAGAAGGGCCGCGGCCGGCCGGTGCCCTGCCGCTCCTGCATCTCCTTGCGCGTGGTGTTGTCGATCACGGCGATGTGGTCGGCGTCGAAGGCGTGCCGCAGGCCGAGGGTGTAGGCCAGCACGCTGACGCCGATCCCGAGACCGCGATAGTGGGCCGGTATCACGAACGCGATGAAGACGCCGAAGCCGAGCAGGTGCAGGACAAATATCGAGGCGTACATGAGCGATACCCGGCGCCGCTCGACCGGGGTCATCGCCGAGAACGACTGGCCGATCATCGCCGCCAGCCGGAGCTTGGGCGTTGTCGTCACAGCTGACACTCGTCTGCTCCTCAGCCGTCTGCCACTCGCACGGTAATCTAGATGCACATCAGTTGCAAGTACATCACAGACGCATTAAGCGCATCTGCGCAGGCCGGCCCGTCGCTGGCGGCCTCTCGGCGCCGCAGAGGGCTTATGGTGGCCGCAGCAACAGACCGCAGGAAGGGTTGTCTCATGACCGGGTTCGAGCCGGGGAAAACCGTCACGGTCGGGGCCGGCCCGCTGACCGCCGAGGACGTCAGCGCGGTGGCCCGCGGCGGCGCCCAGATCCATCTCGCCGCGGACGCGCTGGCGGCGATCCGGCGCGGCCGTGAGATCGTCGACGCGCTCGCCCACGAGGCCGAGCCCCACTACGGCATCTCGACCGGCTTCGGCGCGCTCGCCACCAGGCACATCCCGGCCGAGCTGCGGACCCAGCTCCAGGCGAGCCTCATTCGCAGTCACGCCGCGGGCTCGGGGCCGGAGGTCGAGTACGAGGTCGTCCGGGCCCTGATGCTGCTGCGGCTGGCCACCCTGGCCACCGGCCGGACCGGCGTGCGAGAGGGGACCGTGCTCGCCTACGCTGCGCTGCTGAATGCCGGGATCACGCCGGTCGTCCACGAGTACGGCAGCCTCGGCTGCTCGGGCGACCTTGCCCCGTTGGCGCATTGCGCGCTGGCGATCATGGGCGAAGGCGTAGTGCGAGACGCCAAGGGCGCCCGGCGCCCGGCTGCCGAAGCGCTGGCCGAGGCTGGCATCGAGCCCGTCGAGCTGCGCGAGAAGGAAGGCCTCGCGCTGATCAACGGGACCGACGGCATGCTGGGCATGCTGGTGCTGGCGATCGCCGACCTGCGCGCGCTGCTCAAGGTGGCCGACGTCACTGCCTCGATGAGCGTCGAGGGCCTGCTCGGCAGCGATAGCCCGTTCGCCGCCGACCTCCAGGAGCTCCGCCCGCATCCGGGCCAGGCCGCCGCAGCGGCGAACATGCGGGCGCTGCTCGACGGCAGCGCGATCATGGCCAGTCATCGCGGCCCCGAGTGCACGAGGGTGCAGGACGCCTATTCGCTGCGCTGCGCCCCACAGGTGGCGGGCGCGGCCAGGGACACCGCCGATCACGCCGCGCTCGTCGCGAGCCGCGAGCTGGCAGCGGCCATCGACAACCCCGTGATTACCCTCGACGGCCGGGTGGAGTCCAACGGCAACTTCCACGGAGCGCCGCTCGGGTACGTGCTGGACTTCCTCGCCATCGCGGTGGCCGATGTGGCGAGCATGTCGGAACGCCGGACCGACCGCTTCCTCGATGTAGCACGGAGTCAGGGACTCAGCCCGTTCCTGGCTCATGATCCTGGGGTTGACTCCGGGCACATGATCGCTCAGTACACGCAGGCCGCGATCGTCTCCGAGCTGAAGCGGCTCGCGGTGCCGGCCAGCGTCGACTCGATCCCCAGCTCGGCAATGCAAGAGGACCATGTCTCGATGGGCTGGTCGGCGGCGCGCAAGCTGCGGCGGGCGCTGGACGGGCTGACCAGGGTGCTGGCGATCGAGCTGCTGACGGCCGCGCGGGGCCTCGACATGCGGGCGCCGCTGCTGCCAGCCGCCGGCACGGCCGCCGTGGTCGCGGGCCTGCGAGACGACGTGCGCGGGCCGGGTCCGGATCGGTTCCTCGCACCGGAGATCGAGCTGGCGGTCCGGTATGTCGCCGACGGCGGCGCGGTCAGGGCGGCCGAGGCAGTCGTCGGCCCGCTAGCGTAGGAAGATGCCATCATCTCGAAGACTTTGACATTGCCGGCGGTGATTTCTTTACCTCGGAACGGCATCGCTGACCATCCCGACCGGCTGCGCTGGAATGCGCGGTACGGCGGCGGATTCGTGCCGTCGTTCACCCCGCATCCGCTCGCTGTCCGGGCGCTGGCGCTGGCATTGCCGCCCGGCGGCGTCCTGGAGCTCGCCTGCGGTCCGTCCGGCTCGGCGCTGGCGGCGGCCGAGGCGGGGCGGCCGGTGACCGCGGTCGACGCCGCCGACGTGGCGCTCGGCCTGCTCGCCGCCGAGGCCAGCCGGCGCGGGCTCGGCGGCCTGATCGAGCTCGTGCACGCTGACCTGGCCACCTGGCGGCCCGAGCCGGACCGGTATGCGCTGGTGCTCTGCACCGGTTACTGGGATCGCGCCGTGTTCGCTGCCGCCGCGCACGCCACCAGGCCCGGCGGCGCCCTGGCGTGGGAGGCCTTCACGGCGGCGGCCCGCCTCGACCGGCCGCAGCTTCCGGCGGACTGGTGCCTGGGTCCCGGCGAGCCAGCGACGCTGCTCCCGGCCGGCTATGCGGTGCTGATTAATGAGCCCGCAGACCAGGAACGGGGCCGCAAGTGGCAATTCCTGGCCCGCCGGGCCGCGGCCACATGACTGAGCCGGGTCTCATGGGCCCGGACCACGGGCCTGGATTTCTGCCAGACTTAATCTGCCAGCTTCAGGCTTTCCGGCTGTCCATTCGGGTCAGTTTCGTTCGTCGTGCTGGCAGAGAGCGGCGGGGCGCGGGACGATATCCGGATCGGCAGTCAGGGTCGACTGGGCGACGGAGGCAAGGGAGCTGTCATGAGCGGCGTACGGGTTCTGGTGGGGACGCGGAAGGGCGCGTTTGTGCTGACGGCGGATGGCAGCCGGAGGGACTGGGTGGTTTCCGGGCCGCATTTTTCTGGCTGGGAGATCTATCACGTGAAGGGGTCGCCTGCTGACCCGGACCGGCTGTATGCCTCGCAGTGCAGTGGCTGGTCGGGTCAGGTGATCCAGCGTTCGGAGGATGGCGGCGTGAGCTGGGCGGCGGTGGGGAATCAGTTCAGCTACGACGGCGTGCCTGGTACGCATCAGTGGTATGACGGCTCGCCGCATCCGTGGGAGTTCGAGCGGGTGTGGCATCTGGAGCCGTCGCTGGAGGACCCGGACACGGTGTACGCGGGGGTGGAGGACGCCGGGTTGTTCAGGTCGGCCGATGGCGGCGGTCACTGGGAGGAGCTGCCGGGCCTGCGCGGGCACGGCTCCGGGTCGTCGTGGCAGCCGGGCGCGGGCGGCATGTGCCTGCACACGATCATCCTGGACCCGTCCCGGCCGGGCCGGATGTTCGCGGCGATCTCGGCGGCGGGCGCGTTCCGGTCCGACGACGCGGGCCAGAGCTGGCGGCCGGTCAACAAAGGGCTGGTGTCGGAGGGCATCCCTGACCCCGACGCGGAGGTCGGGCATTGCGTGCACCGGATCGCGATGCACCCGTCCCGCCCGGACGTGCTGTTCATGCAGAAGCACTGGGACGTCATGCGCAGCGACGACGCGGGCGAGTCGTGGCGGGAGATCAGCGGCAACCTGCCGACCGATTTCGGCTTCCCGATCGACGTGCACGCGCACGAGCCGGAGACGATCTACGTCGTGCCGATCACCAGCGACTCCGAGCACTTCCCGCCGGACGGCAAGCTGCGCGTCTACCGCAGCCGCACCGGCGGTGACGAGTGGGAGCCGCTGACAGCCGGCCTGCCGCAGCAGCACTGCTACGTCAACGTGCTGCGGGACGCCATGGCCGTCGACTCGCTGGACTCCTGCGGGGTGTACTTCGGCACCACCGGCGGGCAGGTCTACGCCTCGCCCGACGCGGGCGATACCTGGGCCCCGATCGTCCGTGACCTGCCCGCGGTGCTGTCGGTCGAGGTCCAGACGCTTGCCTGATGCGGACGCGGTCATGATCCGGGTCGTCCTGCCCGCGCACCTGCGGCGGCTCGCCAGCGTCCAGGGCGAGGTGCGGCTGGACGTCGCCGGGCCGGTCACCCAGGGCACCGTGCTCGACGCGCTCGAGGCCAGGTACCCCATGCTCCGCGGCACGATCCGCGACCAGGACAGCCGCCGCCGGCGGGCCTTCATCCGCTTCTTCGCCTGCGAGGACGACCTGTCCCACGAGCAGCCCGACGCGCCCCTGCCCGACGCCGTTGCCCGCGGGGACGAGCCCTACCTCATCATCGGCGCCATGGCCGGCGGATAACCTGGCCGGATGCTCGGGACCGGCTGGACTGAGGTGGTCGCTCTCGTCGCGGCGTACGCGATCGCGACGATCGCCACTCCGGCTGGCATCTCGGGCGCAGTCTTGCTGCTGCCGTTCCAGGTCGGTGTGCTGGGCACGCCAAGCCCGGCCGTCACGCCGACGAACCTGCTCTACAACGTCGTCGCCACGCCAGGGGCTTTGTACCGGTACTGGCGTCAGGGCCAGACCGGCGGGCGGCTCGCGGCTGTCCTGGTCAGCGGCACGCTGCCCGGTGTCATCGCGGGATCGATCATCCGGGTCGAGCTGCTGCCGAGCGCCCGGGCGTTTGACCTGGTGATCGCCGCTGTGCTCATCCCGCTGGGCCTCTGGCTGACGACAAGCAGGCCGCCTCGCAGCGGGTCGACCGACCGGGCAGCACGGGCGATCCCGCCGCCTGCGCTGATCGCGCTGGCCGGGGTCGTCGGCTGCATCGGCGGGATCTACGGCATCGGCGGCGGCTCGATCCTGGCGCCGATCCTGATCGGCACCGGCCGCCGGGCGTCCGAGGTGGCGCCCGCCGCCCTAGCGTCGACGTTCGTTACCTCGGTGGCCGGCGTCGTGACCTTCGGCATTCTGGCGCTGCACCACCACGGCTCGGTCGCGCCGGACTGGCCGACCGGCATCGCGCTCGGCGTTGGCGGGCTTGCGGGCGCCTATACCGGCGCCCGTATCCAGTCCCGGCTGCCGGAGCCCGCGATCCGCCGGATCGTGGGCGTCCTGGTCGTCGCCATCGGCATACGGTACTTGTGGGGCGGCGTTGGCTGACCCCGCGGCGATGATCAGGTGGCGGGATTGAGGTTGGCCGAGTTGAGGGCGGCCGCGATAGCCAGCCCCAGCACCCGCGCGACCGGCGGGGGGAACGCGTTGCCGACCTGGCGGTAGGCGGCCGTCCTGCTGCCGCTGAACTGCCAGTCGTCGGGGAAGCCCTGGAGCCGCGCGACCATGCGGACCGTCAGCTTCGGCGGCTGGTCGACCGGGAAGGCGGGTCCGGGCGGGCCGACAGCGATGCCGAGCCCGTCCACGCCGAGCTCCCGCCAGGCCGCCCTGGCCCTGGTCGGCCCGAGGTCCGGGCCGCCATGCTTCTTGCTGCCGCCGACGATCGTGGGCGCGATCCGATCCGCGCGAGCGGTCCAGTCGGCCACGCCTGGCCAGCCGGCCGCGCCCATCAGGTCGGCCAGCGTAGTCCCGACAGACGGGGCCTCGCCCGGAGCCGGGGCAGGCCACCGGAACGTGGCTGCCCACGGGCGCGCGATGGCGACCAGGACAAAGCGCGGCCGCAGCTGCGGCACGCCGTGGTCGCTGGCGTTGATCAGCTGCCACCAGGCCTGGTAGCCGAGTTGCTCGAGCTGCGCGAGCACCTGAGCGCGATAGGCATCGAACTTCCCCGTTCCCAGCCCTCGAACGTTTTCCAAGAGGACCGCGCGCGGCCTGATCTCTTGCACGAGACGCAGGGCCTCGGGAAACAGGTCACGCTCGTCGGCGCGGCCGAGCTGCTTGCCGGCGATCGAGAACGGCGGGCAGGGCACACCGCCCGCGACCAGGTCGATGCCGGTGAACGCGTGGCCGTCCACGTTGGCGACGTCGTCTTCGATGATTTTCCAGTCATCGCCGCGGTTGCGGCGCAGCGTCTCGCACGCGTCGGCGTCGAGCTCGACCGCGGCCGCGTGCCGGAAGCCGGCCTGCTCGAGACCGAGCGCCTGGCCGCCCGCGCCAGCACAGATCTCCACGACCGTCAGCTCATGCACAGGTCCTCCCGGCGCCGCTTCCATGCCTGATTGTGCTAGCCGGGCAGGCCGGCGCCGTGTTCCGACGCGGTCTTCGTGGGTTTTCTGGCCGCAAGCCAGATTAAAAGGTGTGCCTCATGCCGGCGTCCCAGCGCACGTGCAGCGACGGCGGCTTGCGGAAGACGAGCCCATACGGCGCACTCCGGCGATCGGGATCGAGCCCGTACTCCGGGAAGCTGATCGAGCACAGCCGAGAGCGCCGCGGCGGCCTCCAGCCGGGCTAGCTGCGCGCCGACGCAGAAATGCGGGCCGATCGCGAACGCCAGATGCTGCCTGCCGTTCGGCCGGTGCAGGTCGAGCCGGTCGGGATCGGCGAACGTGGCCGGATCGCGGTTCGCGCCGGCGAGCGACACCGTGACCAGGTCGCCACGCCGGACCGCCGCCCCGCCGAGAGCGATGTCCGCCCTCGCATACCTGTCCACTACGGCGGCCGCGGGCTCCAGCCGAAGCGCTTCCTCCACCGCGGCATCTGCCAGGCCGCGGTCCGCCAGCACCTGGTCGCGAGCCGAGTCGTCGCCCAGCAGGTACCAGATGACGTTACAGATCATGCCCTCAGTGGTCTCGATGCCGCCGAACAGCATGACGGCCGCGTCGGACACGATCTCGTGAACGGCGAGCTGTCCGGTGGCCGCCGTGAGCACGGAGTCCTGCTCGGCGTCATCGAGCGCAGCCTCCACGCAGGAGCTGAGCTCGCCGAAGGCGGCAGTGGCGGCGTAGCGAGACTGCGGCGGCGGTTGGCGTTACCGGCATCGCACCTGCTGCCGCCCGCGCCGCGGCCTCGGTCTCCGTCGCCTGGTCCGCCTCGGCGAGCGCGGACACGCCAGCGACGATCGCGTCGTACCAGGCCAGCAGCTGGCCGGGCGGGACGTCCAGGCCGAGCATCTGCGCCATGACGGCCACCGCGAGCGGACCGGCCAGCCCGCGCCGCAACTCGGCGGCGCGTCGTCGTCGGCCGCGGCGACAGCCAGGGCCGTGACCAGCCTGGCCGCCTCGGTCTCGGCGGCGTCGGCCAGCCGCGATCTGGTCGGCGCAGCTCGCAGCGCCCTGGCGAACGGGTCGCGGTGCCGCCGGTGCTCGTCGCCATCCAGCGACAGCATGCTCGGGCCTACGACACGGGCGGTCGTGAACCGCGGATCGTCGACCGTGAAGGTGCGCGCGTCGCGCAGCACGGACTCGGCCAGATCGGCGCGCGTCACCAGCCAGCCGCCTAGCGCCGGCAGCCACGAGACCGGCTCGGACTCGCGCAGGCGCCGCAGCACGGGGTGCGGATCCGCGGCCAGCTCGGCGATGGTGACGCCGGCGCCGAGCGGGAATTGCGCTTGGCGCGCCGCTATATCGGACTCGGGCAGCTCGGACTCGGGCACTCTGCCGACGCTAACACCCGCGCGAACTAGGGTCCGGTTGCGCTGGCGGTCGGCACATTTCGAGCGGAGCGGGTGATCGCGCCAGCGCCCGCAATGCGGGCCGCGATGACCACGGGGATGATCGTCAGCGCGATCACGAACGTCACGACGACGTTGACCTCCGGTAGCTGCTGGCCGAGCCTGATCGCGCCGAATATCCACAGCGGCAGGGTGTTTTGCGCTCCGGCGGTGAACACGGTCACGATGACCTCGTCGAAAGACAGCGCGAACGCCAGCAGCGCACCCGAGACCAGCGCCGTCGCGAGCATCGGCAGGGTGATCAGGCGCAGGGTCTGCCAGCCGCGTGCGCCGAGATCCATCGACGCCTCGCTGAGGGAGCCGGGGACGCGCCGCAGCCTGGCGATCACGTTGTTGAAGACCACGACGATGCAGAAGGTCGTGTGCCCGATGACGATCGTCAAGGTCCCGAACTGGATACCGGTGAAGGAAAACAGCGAGTTCAGCGCGATGCCGGTGATGATGCCGGGCAGCGCCAGCGGCAGCACCAGCAGGAAGGAGATGGCCTCGCGCCCGAAGAAGTGGAACTGATGGACCGCGTAGGCGACCGCGGACCCGAGCAGCACTGCCAGGACCATGGCGACGAGCGCGACCCTGGCGGAGAGGAGGAATGCGGCCCGTACCTGCTCGTCGTGCCAGGCGACTCCGAACCAGTGCAGGGTGAAGTTCGAGATGGGCCAGCTCTCGATGTTGGACTTGTTGAACGCGTAGAGCACGATCAGCGCGATGGGGATGAACAGGAACGCCAGGACGATCCCTACCCAGATGCGCAGTGCTACGCGCAGGCCGCGCGGCTCCATCTACACCGCCTCCAGCGCGCCGAGGGCCCGTGCGCACAGCAAGTAGATAGCCATGATCACGATGGGCACGATGGCCATCGCCGCCGCGAACGGGACGTTGTTCGCGATGCCGATGTTGGTGTAAATGATGTTTCCCATGAAGTTCGCGCTGGTGCCGCCCACCAGCAGCGGCGTGATGTAATCACCGAGCGTCAGCGAGAACGTGAAGATGGACCCGGCCACGATGCCCGGCAGCGCGAGCGGGATCATGATGCTCCGGGTGGTGCGCCACGTCCTGGCACCAAGATCCTGGGACGCCTCCAGCTGCGAGTTCGGGATCCGCTCCAGCGCCGCGTAGACGGGAATGATCATGAACGGCAGCCAGATGTAGGCGAAGACCGTGAAGACAGCCCAGTTGGTGTAGATCAGGTGTACCTGGCCGAGTCCGACGTGGCGCAGGCTCCAGTCGAGCAGCCCACCGTGGGTGAAGATGAGCAGCCACGAGTAGACCTTCGCCAGGTAGCTGGCCCAGAGCGGCAGCAGGATGGCGACAAACAGCGCCGTCCGCGTCCGGCGGGATGCGATACGCGCCATGTAGTAAGCGAACGGGAACGCGACCACGGCATCGACGATCGTGACGCCGGCCGCCATGCCCACGGTCCGCAGGATGACGCCGCGGTAGGCCGAGCTCGTCAGGATCTGGGTGAAGTTACCCAGGCTCCAGACGCGCACGATGTTGGTCGTGAACGGGTTGATCTGCCAGAAGGCCGTGATGAGCAGAACGACGAGCGCGGCTAGGTAGGCCAGGATGAACCAGGCGAGCGGCGGCGTGAGCAGGATGGTTGCCCGCGCCCACGGCCGGCGCCACAGCGCCGCCGAGACGCGGAGCCCGATGCCGTCCCGCTCCGCCGCCGCCTGCTGCGGGACCGGTGACGTGGTTGCTGCCATCAGTCAGCCACCAGCCACCGGCCCGATCGTCAGTTCGGTCACTTGACCTGCGTATTCCATGCGGACACCCATTCGCTGTACGGGACGCAGTCGGACTTGCCGTTGTCGCAGGTCGGCAGTGGTGTCTTCCACAGCGCGATCGAGTTGAAGTAGCTCAGCGGGGCGTTCGCGTGGTACTCCTCGCACGAGCCAGCCTGGAGCTTGTCCATGTAGGAGCAGGCGAGTTTGTTGTCAGGCGTCTCGCCGTAGTTGACGGCCTGCTCGGCCTGCACCTGCGGCGTGCTGATGTAGCGCATCCACATGTAGGCGCAGTTGATGTCGGGGGCCTTGGCCGCCAGCATCCAGGTGTCGGCCCAGCCGGTGGCGCCTTCGCTCGGGATCGTGTCGCCGATCGCGAACTTGTCGGCCTTGAGCGCGCTCACCTGGTAGGGCCAGCCGGCGCCGACCGTGGCGTTCCCGTTCTTGAAGTCGAAGATCTCCTGCGATGCCAGGTCCCAGTACTTCTCGATCAGCGGCCGCTGCTGAGCCAGCAGCTTGACGGCCGCCTGGAACTGCGGCTGGGTCAGCTCGTACGGGTCGGTGATCCCGAGCGACGGCTGGTGCTTCTCCAGGTACAAGGCGGCGTCAGCGATCTGGATGGGGTTGTCGGGGACCGTGACCTGGCCCTTGTACTTGGAGTTGTAAATCACGCTCCATGACGTCGGCGGAGTCGGGAACGCCTTCTTGCTGTACATCAGAACGTTCGGGCCCCACTGCAGCGAGACGCCGTAGTGCACGCCGTTGATGGTATTGAACGCAGGCGACTGGAACGCGGGGAAGAAGTCCTTCCAGCTCGGAATCAGGCTGATGTTGACCGGCCGGGCGTCTCCGGCGTACAGGATCCGCAGGTCAGCGTCGCCCGACGAGGACACCATGTCGTACTGCCCGCCGCCGCCGTTCTTCATGAGCGCGACCATCTCGTCCGAGCTGCCGGCGTACTTGGCGTTGACCTGGCAGCCGGTCTGCTGCTCGAACGGCTTCACCCACTGGGGCTGGAGGTAGCCCTCCCAGGCGATCAGGTTGAGCTTGCCCTCGCCCTTGCCGATCTTCTGGAGCACCGGCATGCTCGCGGTCGGGACGGTCTCCCCGGTGGCCGAGCCGGACCCGGAGCCGCCGGAACCGCCCGATCCTGAGCTGCCGCAGGCGGCGGTAATGAGTGCGACGCCGGCGAGCGCCAGCGCCGCCGTTAGTCTGCGCGAATCACGGCGCGCTCGATATGTCCTCATGGTGATGCCCCTCCCCTTGCGCGGGAATTCTCTTATGGCTCTTGCGGAATGGATGCCGCCTGATCAGGTCTCCAGGCGATCCGCACACGTCGTCCCCGGCCGTCATGCGAGTGGGAGGGGGCACGGGTGTTCTGCCGGGCGACGACGAGCTCGCCGCCGCTGTCGAGGTCGACGACATAGCGGGTCAGGACGCCTGCATAGCTGACCTCGCGGATGACCCCGGCCTCGATGTGGCTGCCGGCGGGCTCCAGCTCGCCGTCATCCAGCAGCACGATCTTCTCCGGTCGCACAGTAATCAGCGACCCGTCGCGCTCGATCAGGTTGGACACGCCGATGAAGCCGGCCACGAACGGCGTACGCGGCCGCTCGTACACCTCGATCGGCTCGCCGATCTGCTCGATCTTGCCCTGATGCAGCACCGCGATGCGGTCGCTCATCGTCAGCGCTTCCTCTTGGTCATGAGTGACGTAGATGAAGGTGATGCCGACCTCGCGCTGGACGCGCAGCAACTCGAGCTGCATTTCCTGGCGGAGCTTCAGGTCCAGGGCGCCGAGCGGCTCGTCGAGCAACAGAACCTCGGGCTCATTGACGATCGCGCGGGCTAGCGCGACGCGCTGGCGCTGGCCGCCGGACAACTGGGCCGGCTTGCGCTCGCCGAGGCCGGCCAGCCGCACCATCTCAAGGGCGCGGCCGGCGCGCTCGCGCCGCGAGGCCTTGTCGACCCGTCGCACTCGCAGGCCGTACTCGATGTTCTCGATCACCGTCATGTGCGGGAAGAGGGCGTAGTCCTGGAAGACGGTGTTGACGTTGCGCGCATAAGGCGGTGTCCGGGTGACGTCCCGGCCGCCGAGCTCGATGAGGCCCCCGTCGGGCCGCTCAAAGCCGGCGATCAGCCGGAGCAGGCTTGTCTTCCCCGACCCAGACGGCCCGAGCAACGTGAAGAACTCGCCGGCTCTGACCGTCAGCTCGACGTTGTTGACCGCTGCCACGTCGCCGTAGTTCTTGCGCAGCTCAGCGACATGGACCGCTACCCGCGCCGTGGCCACGCCACTGGGCTGAGCGGGCTCTACGGGGGTCGGCTCGGTGATCATTCGGCTCGTTGTATCACGGTGCAGCCCAAAGCCGCAATGGCGCACGTATCGCCCTGCGATGTGGTCTCGGGCACAAATCTTCCATTGCCGGCCAGCCGCTGGCAAGGATTAAGGGGACTCGGTCATCGCTGGCCGCGGACGCCAGCTGACCGCCCTCGCAGGTGGCTACTGGCCGAGCAGCCAGCGATCGGGCGCGACGAGCTTGCGTGCCTGCGCGGGTCCCCATGACCCGGGCTGGTATGGCGCGACCTTGGGCGGGCTTGAGAGCAGCGGCTCGGCGACCTTCCACACTGACGCGAGACCGTCCGGCCTTGTGAACAGGGACCGGTCACCGATCAGTACGTCGTGGATCAGCCGCACGTAGGGCGGTAGCGGATCCGCGTGGGCCAGCCCCGCAAGCGGGATCTCGGCCTTGGCAACCTGGAGACTGAGGCCAGCGCCCGGCTTCTTGGCCACCAAAGTGAGGTCGATCTCGCCGTTGCCTGCGAGTGACAAGGACAGCACGTTCTTCTCGGCGGGGAGCTGGCCGGCCAGCGGGCCGTCCTCCGGCTTGCGCAGAATCAGGCTGACGTGCTGCGCGGTCTCGGCCAGCCGCTTGCCGGTCCGCAGGTAGAACGGGACTCCGCGCCAGCGGGCGTTGTCGATCCACAGGCGGGCAGCGACGTAGGTGTCTCGCGTGGACCTCGGGGACACGCCCGGTACGTCGCGGTAGCCGGCGAACTGGCCGAGCACCACCTCGGCCGGATCGATCCGCCGGAATGACCCGAGCACCTTCTCCCGAGCCGCCTGGAGGTCGGTGGCGCCGAGGCTGGCCGGGGGCTCCATGGCAACCTCGGCAGCCAGCTGGAAGAGGTGCGTGACGAACATGTCGAGCACGGCGCCGGTCGCGTCATAGAAGACTGCGCGGTCTGTGATGCCGAGCTTCTCCGGCACGTCGATCTGGACGGACTCGATGTGCTCCCGGTTCCAGATCCCGCTGAATAGTCCATTGGCGAACCGCAGCACGTGCAGGTCCTGGGTGGCTTCCTTGCCGAGGAAGTGGTCGATCCGGTAGACCTGCTGCTCCGCCAGGACCGCGTGGACGGTCCGGTCAAGAGCGCGGAAGTCCCGCGGCGACGTGCCGAATGGCTTCTCGTAAACAACCCGTGCGCCGTCGGCCAGGTTGTGCTTGCCCAGCGCCTTGGTGAGCTCGCCGAAGGCGACCGGCGGCACGGCCAGGTAGTGCACGAACTGCGGGTCGTCGCCTGCGGATTTCCGCGCCATGTCGAGCACGTCCAGCAGGCTGCCGGGGTCATCGGTGTTGAACCCGCCGCCAGCGAACAGCAGTCGCCGAGCAAACGGGTCCCACGTCGCGGGTTCCGGCTTCGGCCCGAACTCGGTCAGCACGTCGTGCACGTGCTTGCGAAAGTCCTCGTGCGCGACATCGCCGCGTCCGTTGCCGACGAGCTGCCACTGCTTCGGCAGCAGGCCCTCCAGGGCGAGCCGATAGAACGCCGGGAGCACCAGGCGCTTGGCCAGGTCACCGGTCGCACCAAACAAGACAAATATCGTCGGGCCTGGATCCGCGCTGGACCTGGCAGCACGCTTCGTGGTCGCCATGGAACCTAACGTACGTGACGAGGTCTGGCCCGGTGGTCAGCGGTAGCCGGGCCGATGATGCCCGATCACGCCGATCGGCCGGTGCAGCGGCGCGCACCACACCTCCGAGCAGCGGGGCGAGCCGCACGCCACCTTAACGTGACCGCCACGGGCAGCCTGGGCGGCCTCACACTCGCACGGTTCCCAGCTAATGGACACGGTGCCGGGCCGCCACGGGTGGTGCAGGCGGCACTGGAGCGGGATGCACGACCAGATCGCCGGTTGTCCCTGTGCCATCCCGATATTCAAACATGTGATCGAACCCCAGGGAAGGTCTGGGGCGATCATCCGATCGCTCAGGCTCAGGACTGGTCGCGAGCGGTGAGCGCCCGAGCATCACGATGCCGGTAACCGCCACGGCGGCCGCAGCCAGCTGAGTCATCAATATGGCCGGCGACGTGGCGAGACGCTCACCGAAGACCACCGTGCCGATCAGGACACCCGATACCGGCTCGACCGTGTCCATGATCGGCAGGCTCGATCGCAGCGCGCCGGCCTTGTAAGCGCTTGCCGAGATCACCAGTCCGGTGACACCCAGCACTAGCAGCACCCACGGCTGCCAGTGCGCAAAGATGCTCGCGACGTCACCGAATCGCACGAGCCGGGTCAGGCTCAGGGTGACAGCTGCGGTCATGCCGAAGACGACGCCGGCCGCAATCGATAGCAGCGAGGCACGGGTGGCCCGGCGCCCGACGATCGCGGCGGCCGTCGCACCGGCAGAGATCAGGACCACGGCCGCGAAGGCAACCAGCCAGTCCCTGGCCGGGGCGTCGGAGCGGCCGGCCGACGGCGGCGAGCAGATCACGAAGACTGCGACGCTTCCGCCGACTAGTGCGCAGCCGCTCCAGTCGCGCGGCCGCATCGCACGCCGTTCCCAGATCGCCGCGACCGGCAGCGCGAACAGTAGGTCAGTGGCAACGATCGGCGCCACGAGGGCCAGGGGCCCGAAGGCGAGCGCCACGGCCTGAAGACCATAAGCGGCAACAGCGAGACCGATGCCGGCCAGCCATAGCCGCTGCCGTGCTAGCTGTGCGAGCAGCCGCAGGGGACCGCGACTTCGTTCCTGCTGGACCTGACGATGCTGGAGCGCCACGCCGATACCGAACGAGCATGCCGCACCGACGGCTGCCAGCACCGCGATCGCGATGGCGGCGGCCTCGCTCATGGCGACGATGTTCCCTGCCGGTCTCGGTTCGCTGGCTTCTTGTCGCCATACCCGCCTGTGCACGTTGCGCCTCGTCCTCCGGCGGCCGGCTCCGGATCGGCGTCGTCGGCGGCGACGGCGGCGGTGCTGGGAGGCGGGGCGTACGGACGCCGTGGGCGCCTCGTGTCCAGGCGAGGTGGCCGGCGCAGCCAGAGGAAGAAGATGATCAGTGCCACGCCGAAGGCAAGCCACGGCACGAGCACGAGCAGATCACTTCCCAACACTGACACTGCCGCCATCCTCTACTGGGGGTTGCGGACCCCTCAGTCCATGCGCTGGGGATGCGGAACCGGTGCAGTGGCGGTGGCGATCGTGTGGAGAGGGGCAGGCTCCTGGCGCCGGGCTCGTCGGCCGCGGAGCCTGCGGGCCGCCTCGACTACGCCGCTGAGCAGGAGCGCGACGCCGAGTGCGACCAGGAAGCCGGCCCATGGCCTGCCTTCGAATGCCGCGCCGCCCAGACGGCCGAGAAAATAGGCATAGCTAGCCCAGATGACCGCTGCGACGGCGGTGGCGACGACAAATCGCTTGCGTTCATAGCCGACGATCCCGCAGGTCACGGTGACGGCCGTGCGGCCACCGGGAATGAACCTGCACAAGACGATCAGGCGGCCCCCGTATCGTTCGAGCGTCTGCGTCGCCCAGCGGCGCCGGTGTGCCCCGCGTTCGCCGGCAAAGAACCGGCGCTCCGCGAAGGGGGCGAACCGGCGGCCGATAAAGTAAGCAAGGTTGTCGCCGGCGAACGCGCCAGCGGCCGCGAGCAGCACAAGAATCGCAATCCGCGGGTCGGCACTGCCCGCCGTTGCGACGCCGAGTGCTATCACCACCGTTTCACTCGGCAGGATAGGCAGGACCGCGTCGAGCGCCGGTACCCAGAAGGCCGCTAGATAAGAGAGCGGCGCGGACACCGCGAGCGCTGACAGTCCGATCATGTCGTGGGCTGCGCCTCAGGCCGGCTAGGCCCGGTCCGCGATGACGTCCAGGTTGTAGAACGCTGGCTCGCCGTCGGTAGCCTTCATGTATTGCTCCGCGGTCGCCTTTGTCTCCGGCAGTTCGGAGTTCTCCATCGCCGACTCGTAGGAGTCGAAGTACACGATGGCGAAGTAGCGGTTCGGGTCAAAGTGATCGCGGGCAACCAACTGGCGACGTGCTGTGCGCTTGCCCTCGGTTGCCTGGTGCCAGTCGTCGTCGATCTGGCTGACTTTGTTTATGTCCGCCGTGCGGAACTCGATGATCTGCATGAATGCCATGACCGGACCTCCCTTGTCCCCCGTAGCACATGGCACCGCTGTGCGGTTCGGGTGAAGACGTGGTGCAGCACAGGTAGAAATCAGGGCTTGGGCGCGACGCTTCTGGGCAGGTCTCTCAGTTACGAGGAGGAGCTCATGAAGAAGCTGCGCATCGCGGCAGTCGGGGCGGGAGCGGGAGTCACCGGCTGGCTTGTCTGGGCGAGCGTCCCCAGCATCAAGCGCTACATACGCATGCACCAGATGTAGCACCCGCGCCGCTACTCAGCCGCGGCGTGGACTAATGCTCCGTGCGCAAACTTAGGCAACGGCTGGCCAAATCTAGGCAGTCACTGCCGATCCGCCCAGGCCAAGGTCCGTCATAGGTTCGTGACGTCGCGCCGCATCTGAGAGGGCTGAAGCACATGGAGACAGGAACGAGCACGCTAGGCCAGCTCAAGCACGCTGGCGGCTTCGATCCGCTGCCAGCTGGCTTAGACGCGCTAGCGATCACTGACGAGGTCCTCCGCAAGCACGGCTTGCCGCGTCGGCCGGATCCGGACCTGCAGCCCAAGCTGTTTCGGCAGTGGAACCAGATCGTGGCGCGACCGACGAACTTCGTCCGGGCCGAGGTCGAGATCGACCCCGTCATGACGGCTCGCCACCATCGCGGCGACGACTTCACTCCGCTCGGCTGGGCAGGCGTCGTCCGGCAGGCCGAAAGCGGTTCGGACTATGCCTATCCCGCGAAGATGGTCTTCGCGGAGTGGGTGGTGCCAGAAGTGCTGGGCGTAGCTCCCGATGGCCCGGATCTCACCGTCGGATTCTGGATCGGGCTGGACGGCTGGGAGGGCGAGGGCGCGCAGGTACTTCAGGCGGGAGTCGCCGCGACGGTTAAGCCCGGCTGGTTCTCCACCAGCGTCGAGTACTGGGCCTGGACCGAGTGGTACACCGGCGAGTACCAGACCCCGGCAGTCAGGGTGTCGAACTTCCCGATCGAGCCAGGGGACACGGTGTCGTTCCTGGTGATCGCGGAGGGCCCGGGCTCTGGCACGGCGTTCATGCGCAACAGCCGGACAGGTCTCGGAACTAGCGTGTGGATCCAGGTCCCAGCCGACATCGTCTCCGAAGGCATGACGGCCGAATGGGCGGTCGAAGGGGTCTCTGAATACTTGCCTATCTTCTATCCAGTCACGTTCACCAACTGCTGGGGAGCGTCGCTGATCGAGGACGCCAGCGAGTACTTCACGCTTCAACCGGACGGCGAGACCACGGAGATCGTGGGCATTCCGGCAGGGAAGACCCAACCGGCAGACCTGACCGACACCAGCATCGTCTCCGCGACCAGCGCGCAGATCAAGGTGATAGCACTGGACTGGTTCTAGCCGCGAGCCCTCGCCAATCCGCCTCGCTTAGTCAGGGTGCCGCACCGCCGCTTCCCATGGCTGGTCGACAAGTTCCACGGCCCGTTCGATCAGAGCCTCGCGCGCACGCTCCGGCAGAGTATGGAACTGGACCTGTGCGCCGCCGCCAAACTCAACGCGATAGCTCACCGGCTCTGACGGTTGTCCGGCCAGCTGGGGATCAACTTCACTGCCGGTATGAAGTCCGCGGCGTGTCCCTGACGGGCGTCTGCCAATCGTCCGGCGTAGCCAGGGCTGGAGAGGCAGCGGCCCGCAACCGCCACAACCGGAGCATGTCCTGGAGTCGGTGGAAGTGCTCAGGGCGTCGCGCGGCATCTACGGCGACGGCGTACTCGGCCCGGAACTGCGCGTGGTACTCCTCGGGGAGGACATGCAAGATCTCGATCGGGTCCTCGGACTCACTGTCATAGGCGGGGTGTGCGGTCACTAGGCCCCTCCTCGGTCGTCCTCTTCGAGCTAGCTTGGCTGGCTTCTACGGTAGACCAGGCTGCAGACAGTTTCTCGGCGCCGGGCAGATGCTGCCCGCGGCCGGGAGCAGTACGTCCGAGCGGAGCGGGGAGAGGCACGAGGCACGGCGGGATGAACTTTTGGGACAAGCACACGCTGCCTGCGTTGGGGGCTCGGCCGTTGCCAAGCGAGCCATAACAAGACCTGGCTTGCTGTTTCAGGTGGAGCTGAGGGGATTAGAACCCCTGACCCCCTCGATGCGAATTCTCGGCGGCTAGGTCGGTGGCGGTCGTTCCGGCAGGTTACTCCCAGGGTCGGGTCTGCCGGAGCGTTCGTGGTCTGGAGCGTTGCTGTACTTGTCTGCTGTACGAAGCTCGTTTTGATCGTTACGACTCGGGATCAGTTCGTAGTGACGTGGCCAATACCGAAGGCGCCATACAGGAAGAGGATCAATCCGGCCACCGCGAACGCTGCACCTACTATCCGTGTCACCCAGGTTTGGAGCTTGACTCGTTCCTCCAGGGGCTGCTGGGAGAGGGTCTTCCACGGCTGGATGCGGCGAATAACACTCCCGGACATTGACTCGATTGACCGTTTCGCGTTCTCGGCACTGAAGCCGCGGAAGTTGATCGCTAGGGCCGTGCCACCCAAGATCAGCGCAACGCCCAGGAGAGCGGTTGGGAGCCTGGATGCAGGGTGCATGCGTCAGCCCTTTCGCGTAGTGATGGCATAAGGCGACCTTAGCGACTGGGCGCGCGGCTCGACAGCGGTCGTTGGCCTACAGCGAGGTCCCCTCGGCCAAGATCAGGAGCGCGCTTAAGCGGCTGGGCAGGCAGCTCAATGGCTAGGGGTTGCTGTACTTCAGTGCTGTACAGGCCAGCAGAAAGGCCAGTTACAAGATCGCAACTGGCCTCTGACCTGGGTGGAGCTGGTGAGGAGCTGAGGGGATTTGAACCCCTGACCCCCTCGATGCGAACGAGGTGCGCTACCGGACTGCGCTACAGCCCCTGGAACGCCAGTCAGCGTAGCAAATGCCGGGCACTCCCCGCTCTTTGCGATCCTCGACGGACGCCGCGACAGGCGGTCCAGCCGGTCAGCTGGCTAGCACCCGGTCCCTGCTGAGCTCGGCCAGATGCGCCCGGACCGCGGGCCAGTCGGCCGCCGTGACGGCGAACCGGGCCGAGTCTCGCGGCTGGTCGTCCGCCGCTAGCCGGTGGGCCCGCAGGATCCCCTCGTAGCGTGCGCCGATCCGGCCGAGCGCGCGCCGCGACCGCTCGTTGCGCGCGTCTGTGTGGAAGCAGACGCTCTGCACCTGCCAGGTCTCGAAGGCGAAGGTCAGCATCAGCCGCTTCATCTCGGTGTTGGCGCCGGTGCGAATCGCCGACCTCGTCAGCCAGGTGTGGCCGATCTCGCAGGTGTCGGGCCCTTCGTGGCCGTGCCGTGGATGTCCGGACGGCCAGGCCCACCACTCCAGGTCAAACAGGCGCGTAGAGCCGATGACGGCCTCGTCGCCGAGCCGCACGACCGCGAACGGTGCCGCGGTCCCGGCCGCCCGTGCCGCGCTCGCGATCTCGATGAAGCGCTCGACCTCGGCGTCGCCGACCGGGACCTTGCTCATCCGGTAGAGGTCCGGGTCCCCGGCCGAGGCCGCCACTAGGCCGGGCAGGTGGCGCGGCTGCAACGGCTCCAGTCGCACGTGCCGACCGGTCGAGCTCCGGGTCCAGGATTGTCATTGCCGCCGCCTCAAATTATGTTACAGTACATAAGATTCATTATGCCTACACAATACGTGCCTTCCGGTCGGAGCGCTAGCGAGATCGCCGCCGACGTGGAGACGGCCGTCCGCGACGGCCGATTGCGTCCCGGCGAGCCGCTGCCGCCTGTGCGCGTGCTGGCCACCGAGCTAGGTCTGAGTCCCGCTACTGTCGCGTCGGCCTACCGTGATCTTCGCCTCAAGGGCATCGCCAGGGGGCATCGACGGGCTGGTACGCGGATTACCGGGTCACCGCCGACGGCGCCCCGGCAGCCGCTCACGGTCCCGGCAGGAGCGCGGAACCTGCTCAGCGGATCGCCGGATCCGCGGCTGCTGCCGCCGCTGACGGAACTCCGGCCTAGCAGCACTACCGCCATCTCGCCGCGGCTCTACGGTGATTCGCCCGTCTCACCCCGGCTCGGTCCGCTGGCCAGCAGCAGGCTCAAGGCCGACGGCATCGATCCGACCAACCTGGCCGTCGTCAGCGGCGCGCTGGATGGCGTCGAGCGAATCCTCGGTGCGTGGCTGCGACCTGGCGACCGGGTCGCTGTCGAGGATCCCGGCTATCCGCCGCTGTTTGACCTGCTCACGGCGATGGACCTGGAGACCGAGCCCATGAGCCTGGACGAGTCGGGCGTCCAGCCGGCCGCGCTGGCCGCTGCCATCGAGGCCGGCTGCCGGGCAGCAGTATTCGTGCCCAGGGCACAGAGCCCAACCGGCGCCGCGTGGGACGCCACCCGCGCCGCCGAGCTTGGCCGGATCCTGGCGACCGCGCCCGATCTCCTGGTCATCGAGGACGATCACGCCGGGGAAGTCGCGGGCGTGCCGGCGGTCACCATCGCCTCGGGCCGCCGCCGATGGGCTGCCATCAGGTCAGTGTCCAAATCGCTCGGACCGGACCTGCGGCTCGCCCTGGTGGCAGGCGACGCCGTGACGATCGCGAGGCTTGAGGGCAGGCAGGCGCTCGGCACCGGCTGGGTGAGTTACCTGCTTCAGGAGACGGTGGCCGAGCTCTGGCAGGACCCGGCCGTAGGACGGCTGCTCGAGCACGCGGCCGAGACGTATGCCGACCGCCGCCGGCAACTGATCAGCGCGCTGGCGGCTGTTGGCATACCCGCGACCGGCAGATCCGGCATGGCGGTCTGGGTCCCTGTCGCCGACGAGACCGGCACGACCTCTGCGCTGCTCGATCGCGGCTGGGCCGTCGCGCCGGGCGAGCGATTCCGCATCGCCTCGGCGCCGGGGATCCGCATCGGCATCGCGACGCTCACCGCCGCGGAGATCGCCAGGCTGGCCGCGGACCTGTCGCAGGCCCTGCGCCGCCGGCCGCGCCGCACCGACTGAGCCGCACCGACTCAGGAGGCGATCCAGGCTGGCCGGCCGGCTGAGGCGGGCGGTCGAGCCCAGGCGGGCGTGCGCACCAGTCGCGAGGTCAGTCGCCGACCGCACGTACCGTCGCATCGGCGTACTGGTCGTAGAGCTGATCGCCGACCCGCGCCGAGATGTCGATGATCTGCGCCGACGGCTGCGCGTCGTATTCCATCGCAGCTGCTTGCGCGCGCTGGCGGGCAGCCTGGACTCGCAATTCCATGGCCGCCCGCCGGCGCGCTTGCTCGGCATCCGCGAGCGCGGCCTCGCGGAGGAGAAGAAGATAGCTGCCGAGCATTCCTGCTGGCGGGATACACACCCACCAAGATGTGAGCTTCAGTACCGTGCACGCTGCCGCCACGGCGGACAGCAGCACCAGCATCGTCAGCAGCCGGCGGCGAGCTTGCAGCACGCGCGACCGCGACGGGGGCGCGGGTGAGATCCGCGTTGCCGGTGCGTCCTCGTAGGTCTCGTAGTCCTGGGCATCGGAGTAGGACTGGGCATCGGCGTAGGACTGGGCATCGGCACCGTAGTCGTCGGCGCGGTAGTCGGCGGCGAACATCGACATCGACTTCGACGTCGACCTCCACCTGCGGCTGCGCGTGCTGGCGGTGCAGCCAGCGCGGGACCAGGAAGAACGCCCAGACCGCGATTATGCCGAGGAAGAGGAACGAGCTGCTCACGGGCGCACCGAGAGATCAGCGACGGCACACTTAGTGCAGTGCGTGACACACCACACCGACGCCCGGTCGCCCGTGGCGCAAGGTAGCGAATCGGCGGTGGTCACGTCACGCACGGTAAGGGCAAGCGGCTGAGTTGACGAGCATTCGGCCCGGTGTGTCGCGAGATCGGCATTCTATCGCCTACTCCGTGGCAGGCTCGGCAGGCTGTGGTCAGCCGCTGTGTCAGCCGGCCCGCAAGCGTGAGCTGACCATGCTGCGCCATCGCGGCATCAGACCGCTTGGCACGTCCTCGGCGGTGAGCGCATAACAGATGTGGTCGTGCCAGGCGCCGTCGATGTGCAGGGAGCGTCGGCGCAGGCCTTCCTCGCGGAAGCCGAGCTTCTCGACCACGCGCCGGCTGGCCATGTTCTCCGGCCTGATCGTCGCCTCGATCCGATGCAAGCCGACGCCGAAGAAACACTGGTCGAGCGCGAGCGCGAGCGCGGTCGGGATCACGCCGCGACCGGCGAACGCCTCGTCGATCCAGTAGCCCACCTGCGCGGACCGGGCCGACCCCCACACGATGCTGCCGATCGTCAGCTGCCCGGCGAACTGCCCGTCGTAGGTCACCACCCACGGCAGGGCCAGGCCCTGCCGCGCTTCTCGCCGCATCGTCCTCGCCATCGCCACATACGGGCCCAGACTGGACCTGTACAGCGGAGTCTCCGGGTTCGTCGGCTCCCATGGGCGCAGCCAGGATGCGTTGCGCACTCTGGCATCGCGCCAGACGGCAGCGTCTTTGACCTTTATCGGGCGCAGGCTAACCGGGGCATCAAGGAGTGCCGGCTCGGTGAGCGTGACCCATCCGCGCGAGCGTGCCACCAGTCCATCATCGCGTGATCGAGGCATGATCCGCTATCGGGTCGCGTGACGAAACCGTCTGAATACCGAATGTGTCCGATTGGCGCATCGGCGACATGCCGGGTCAGCCGGTGCCCGGACGCGGGTGGTCGCCGCCGCGAACCTGGTCGACTGCATGCCCGAGCAGCCCCGCGAGCACGGCCATGCCGTCTCGCACGCCGCCGGTCGAGCCGGGCAGGTTCACGATCAGCGTCGTGCCGGCCAGGCCAGCCGCGCCCCGTGACAGCACGGCAGACGGCACCCCGGCGGCGACGCCGGCCGCCCGGATCGCTTCGGGTATGCCGGGTATCTCGCGATCCAGGACGAGACGCGTCATCTCCGGGGTCAGGTCGCCAGGCGTCAGACCCGTCCCGCCCGTGGTCACCACGACGTCATAGCCAGCCAGGATCGCGTCGCGCAACGCCGCTTCTACCGGAGCACCATCCGGCACCACGACAGGGCCGTCGACATCGCAGCCGGCCTGGCTCAGCAGGTCGGCGAGCACTGGCCCGGACTTGTCCTCGTAGATGCCGGCCGCTGCGCGGTTGGAGACAGTGACTGCGAGTGCCCGGACCGCCAGTGCCCGCGTCACGGCCGCCGCCACAATCCGGATTTGCCGCCGGTCTTTTCCTCGACCCGGACGTCGGTGATGACGGCAGCCGGGTCGACGGCCTTGATCATGTCGATCAGCGCGAGCGCGGCGACCGACACGGCCGTCAGCGCCTCCATCTCCACGCCGGTCCGGTCGGCGGTCCGCGCGGTGCACGTGATCAGCACGCCGTGGTCGGCGACCTCGAGGTCGACCGAGACAGAGTGCAAGCCGATCGGGTGACACAGCGGGATCAGGTCGGGCGTCCGCTTGGCACCCTGGATGCCGGCGATCCTGGCGACGGCGAGCGCGTCCCCCTTGGGCACGTCACCCGCGCGCAGGGCGGCCACCGCCGTTGCTGACAGCAGCACCGTGCCGGTCGCGGTCGCCGACCTGGCGGTCACTTCCTTGCCGGACACGTCGACCATGCGGGCCTGACCGGCCGCGTCCAGATGAGTGAGGCGGCCCTGTGTCACGGCAGTTCCAGTATGTCGACCGTGTCGCCCGCGGCCAGCGAGGTCACCTGCTCCGGAACGATGACTAGCGCGTTCGCCTTGGCCAGCGATGCGAGCTGATGCGAGGCCTGGCCAGAGACAGGCGTCACGAGGCCGGCCCGAGCGTCGAGGACGCCGCGCAGGAACGAGCGCTTCTCCGCTGGAGACCGCACCGGCTGGGTGAGCACGGCCTGCTGAAACTTTGCCCGTTCCCGGCTTGAATCTTGGTCTTCTGAATCCTGCAGCGCATCGAGCGCGGGCTTGACGAACAGGCAGAAGGAGACGTATGCGCTGACCGGATTGCCGGGCAGCGTGAAGATGGGCGTGCCCGCCGGACCGACAGCGCCGAATCCCTGCGGCATCCCGGGTTGCATCGCGACCTTGCGGAAGCTGACGGTGCCGAGCGTTGTCAGCGCGGCCTTCACCACGTCGTGCTCGGCGCCCATGCTGACGCCGCCGCTGGTGATCAGCAGGTCGGCGTCCGCTAGCGCGTCCTGCACCGCGGCGAGGACGGCGGCGGTGTCGTCGCGCACGATCGGATACCGGAGCGCCGCGCAGCCGGCCTCGCGCGCGGCCGCGGCGAGCATCGTCGCGTTGGACTCCCAGATCTGGCCGGGGATGAGCTCGGTGCCAGGCTCGACGAGCTCGTTGCCGGTCGAGATGACCGTGACCCGCGGCCTGGGCCTGGCTGTTACGGTGCCGTGGCCGGCCGCGGCCAGCAGGCCGAGGTGGACTGCTCCGAGCCGCGTTCCCGCCGTGAGCAGCACGTCGCCGGGTTGCGCGTCGCCACCCGTCAGCCGGACAGACGCGCCCTCGGCCACCGACGCGTGGATCGCCACGCGGTCGGTCCCGCCGTCGGTCAGCTCGACCGGCACGACGGCGTCAGCGCCCGCTGGCATCGGCGCACCGGTCATGATCCGGATGACCATACCGGGAACGAGCTCGCGCATGCCGGTGTCGCCCGCCGCAATCTCGCCGTCAACAACGAGCACGACAGGGCTGTCGTCGCTCGCGGCCGCGACATCGGCCGCCCGGACCGCGTAGCCGTCCATGGCCGAGTTGTCGAAAGACGGCAGCGGCCAGCGCGCGGTCACGTCGGCGACCAGCACCGCGCCGAGCGCTTCGGCGAGCGTCAGCTCCCGCGGCTTCAGCGGCCGGATCGCGGCCCTGATGTCGGCGAGGTAGGTCTCGACGGAATCCATCACGCTACTGAGTCCACCACGCTCTTACGTCGGTCACGCTCTTAAGTCGCTGACGCTATTAAGTCGGTCAGGCGCTGGCCGGTCCCAGGGTGTCCAGGTAATGGCGCAACCAGGGTACGAACTCAGGCGCGATATCCGGGCGCTCACAAGCGAACTTGATCTGCGTCTGGAGATAGTCGATCTTGTTGCCGGTGTCGTAGCGGCGGCCGCGGAAGAGCACGCCATGCACGCCGCCGCCATCACGGCACTGGCCGCGGTCGGTCCGCGCGAGCGTGCGGAGCGCGTCGGTCAGCTGGATCTCGCCGCCGCGTCCCGGCTGGGTCTCGCGGAGCACATCGAAGATGGACGGGTCGCACACGTACCGGCCGACCACGATCCAGTTGGAAGGCGCCTCACCGATCGGCGGCTTCTCCACCAGGTCGGTGACAGCGACTACATCTTCGGCGTCGGTCGGCTTGATCGTTGCGACGCCGTATGCGGACACGTGCTCGGGGTCGACCTCCATCAGCGCCACGATGCTGCCGCCGTACTGCTCGCGCACTTCGAGCATGCGCTGGAGCAGCTTGTCCCTGGAGTCGATGAAGTCATCGCCGAGTAGCACGGCGAATGGCTCGTTGCCTACGTGGTCGGCTGCGCAGAGGACGGCGTGCCCGAGGCCGAGCGCCTGACCCTGCCGCACGTAGTGCATCTTCGCGAGGTCGTTCGATGCGCGGATGCTGGCGAGGCCGGCTTCGTCACCCTTGGCGGTGAGGACTTCCTCGAGCTCAACGTTCCGGTCGAAGTGGTCCTCGATATTGGTCTTGCTGCGCGCCGTCACCATCAGCACGTCGGTGAGGCCGGCCGCGGCCGCCTCCTCGACTACGTACTGGATGGCCGGCGTATCAATGACCGGCAGCATCTCCTTGGGCATTGCTTTCGTCGCGGGGACGAACCTAGTGCCCAGGCCCGCTGCCGGGATGACCGCTTTGTTGAGCGGCGGTGAATGAGCCATGCTGAGAACCTTAGCTAGGGAGCGGGAGGACTGGTGCACGGCACAGGCCAGAAGATCAGGGTGCCGACAGGGCCGGGAAATCCGATGAGCGTCGTTTGCCCGATTCTGCTGAGACGCCTGAGTCTCCCGGTGCGCGCGAGCGTCCTGGTGAGTCCTCACCGGCCAGCGGGTCGCGGCCGGCCCGGCTAAATATGCCCGAGTTCGCGCGCCCAAACCGGCCCGGGGAGCCTGGGTCTGTCGCAAATGCGGCGGCGGCCAAGGCGGCGCTGCGCACTAGCACGCTGGCTGCCCGCCGGGCCATGACAGCCGACGAGCGAACGGCGGCGGGGCGCCGGCTCAGGGACGCGGTCCTGGACCTGCCGGAGATCCAGATGGCCGGCACCGTCGCGGCCTATGTGTCAGTCGGCACCGAGCCCGGCAGCCGGGGCCTAATCTTCGCGCTGTGGAAGCGCGGCACTTATGTACTACTGCCCGTTCTGCGGCCAGACGGCGATCTGGACTGGGCTTCGTACGAGGGCCCGGATTCTCTCGTTTCCGGGCCGCGCGGCCTGCTAGAGCCAGCCGAGCCGCGCCGGGGCGTGACAGCGATCACAAGCGCGGACCTGGTGATCCTGCCTGCGCTCGCGGTCGACAGCTCGGGCCATCGGCTCGGCCGCGGCGGCGGCAGCTACGACAGGGCCCTGGCCAGGGTCGGAGCGGCGATCCTGACCGTGGCACTGCTCTACGACGGCGAGCTCGTCGCCCAGGTCCCCGTCGCTGAGCATGATCAGCCGGTCCGGGCCATTGCGCTGCCTGGCGGAGGAATCAGCAGGCTTCGCTAGCCGTTGCTAACATTTAGCAGTTGACCGCGGCGAGTGCTAACGCCGCAGAGGGAGGATACGTGCCGACGTACCAGTACGCCTGCACCGATTGCGGAGACCGGTCCGAGGTCGTGCAGCGGTTCACCGACGACCCGCTCACGGTCTGCAGCGCTTGTGGCGGCAAGCTCCGCAAGGTTTTCTCGCCGGTCGGCATCGTCTTCAAGGGCTCCGGCTTCTACCGCACTGACAGCCGGAACGGCTCCAGCACCGTCCCGGCCGCCAAGGACGGCTCAGCCAACGGCTCGAATGGATCGACGTCCGAGAGCTCCTCAGAGAGCTCGGACCCATCGAAGTCCTCCAGCTCGTCGGGTGACTCGAGCAGCTCCAGCTCGTCTGGGTCGTCGAGCTCTGAGTCCTCGAGCTCTGGGTCTTCGGGCTCGGGTTCGTCGGGTTCGTCGAGCTCGTCAGGTTCATCGGGCGGCAGCGACAAGAAGTCTTCGTCCGTGGCGGCCTCGACCAGGAGCTGACGCCGGCGCCCGGCGCCGGCCGATCCTGGCGCTGTCGGCGCCGATCCAGATCGGCCCGGTACATTTGCCGCGTGAGCGACCTGGCGGAGATTGGCGTTATCGGCGGGTCTGGGTTCTATGAGTTCCTGGACTCGTACGACGAATATTCGATGGACACTCCGTTCGGGCCGCCGAGCGACCCGGTGGTCATCGGCGAGGTTGCGGGCAAGCGGATCGCATTCCTGCCCAGACACGGGCGTGACCACCGGTTCCCGCCGCACAAGATCCCGTATCGCGCGAACCTCTGGGCGCTGCGTTCAGTTGGCGTCCGCCAGATACTCGCGCCCAGCGCCGTGGGTTCGCTGACAGCTAGATATGGGCCTGGCACGCTCGCGGTTCCGGACCAGCTAGTCGACCGGACGACCGGACGTTCGCAGACCTTCTATGAAGCAGGCGCCGCCATGCACGTCGCCTTCGCCGATCCCTACTGCCCGGTCGGGCGGGCGACCGCGATCGGGGCGGCGCGCGCCACGGGCTGGGAGCCCGCGGCGTCCGGGACGCTGGTCGTCATCGAGGGGCCGCGATTTTCGACTCGAGCAGAGTCGCAGTGGTACGCCGCGCAGGGCTGGACGCTGATCGGCATGACCGGCCATCCGGAGGCGGTCCTAGCACGCGAGCTGGCCCTCTGCTACACCACGATCACCCTGGTCACTGACACCGACGCTGGCGTCGAAGAGGGCGAAGGTGTCACGCATGAAGAGGTGTTCCGCGTGTTCGCTGCGAACGTCACGCGGCTGCGCGCCGTGATCGTCAAGGCGATCGAGGATCTGCCGCTCTCACGGGCCTGCCCCTGCCCGCACGCGCTAGACGGGATGACTCCGCCGTTCGAGCTACCTTAGGCGGCCGGGTGACTCATCGCCGCGCGGTCTCCTCGTGCTAAGGCCCGCCACCGTCGCCCGGCCCGGATTCCGGGCGGCTCGCGCCCGATTAGTAACGTTAATTGGTTTTGTGCGAGCTGTCGGCGGAAACGCATGCGCAGATATGGCTGTTGCACTGCAGCTGCCACAAATGCACAGACGTTGCTGGGCGAGCCGCCCGCTCGGGGCTAGCTCGGCGAGTTGCGGCTGGCGAGGCCGACCAGGTTGCCCTCGCTGTCTTTGACGAAGGCCATCCACTCCTCCCAGCCCGCCGGACCAAACGCGCCGTCAGCGTCGGTGAAGATCAGGTGGGGCTCGGTATCGACTGTGACGCCTGCGGCGCGCAGTTTGTCGGTGGTCGCGCGAACGTCCTCGACCCTGAGGTAGATCAGCGCGCTCGGGGCTGCCTTGTCGAGCAGCAGCCGCGTGTCCCCGAGGCGGAAGAAGACGAGGCCCGGCGGGTCGAAGCTGGCGATCAGCTCGCAGCCGAGCACGTCGGAGTAGAAGGCCGAGGCCCTGGCTAGATCATCGGCGTGCTGCGCTACCTGGAGGAGTTCCACGCGGACCCCGTTCCCTTCATGATCTCATTGTATAGTGTTGCTACGTATCTTGGATAGGCATGCTATACATATTGTGTGGCAATGAGCAAGCCGGAGCCCGGCCGGGAGAGCAGCGAGCCTGATCTTGAGGATGTCGCCCGCGCGTTGAACTCGGGTGCGATTCACCTGCTCAGGAGCCTGGCCGCGGTCGACAGGCTGGCGGGGCTGACGCCTGCGCGGCTGTCCGCGCTGTCGGTCATCGTGTTCGGCGGGCCGCAGTCGCTTGGCGCACTCGCGGCCGCGGAGGGCGTCGCCGGGCCGACGATGACGCGGATAGTCGATGGGCTGGTGGCGGCCGGCCTGGCCGAGCGGAGGCCAGACCCAAGCGACGGGCGGGCCGTGGCGATCGCTGCGACGCCTGCGGGGGACAGTCTGATGCGGGCGGCCGCCGGCCGAAGGATCGCGACGATCGCGGCTGCGATCTCGGCGCTGCCTGCCGCGGACCGGCGGCGGCTGGCTGCGGCGGCCGGGCTGCTCGATCGGCTGGCAGCCGACGTCCGGGCGCGGAGTCGCGCGGCGCAGTCCGAGGAGGGGCGGTGATCGGACCTAGTCGAGGTCGCCGTGCTCGATCCTGGCGAGTCGGCGCTCACGAACGAGCTGGTCAAACTCGTGCTCCACGCGAACGCTGCCGGTCGCCATGGCAGCGAAGACGCCCGTGACGTCCCGCATGCTGACCACGCCCAGCAGCTCGCCGTCGTCGACGACTGGCAGGTGCCGGATCCAGCGAGCCGCCATCTCCCGCGCCGCGTCCTGGAGTGGCATGTCCGCGCTCACGGTGAAGACCTCTGCAGTCATCGCGTCGTCCACCGTGGTCTTGTCCGGATCAGCGCCGAGAGCGACGGCGCGGAGGAGATCCCGTTCGGTGATGATGCCGGTGAGCTGGCCGTGCTCGGTGATGAGGAGCGAGCCGGTCTGCTGACGCCACATCCGCTCGGCGGCAGACCGGAGGCTGTCCTGCGGCGACTCTGTGATCGTCGCCTGCGTCATCACATCTCGTACCTGCACGGTGCTGCTCCTGTCCGGGCCAATCCGTTCAGTCTCCACCCTATGATCGTGCGTTGCCCGCCGCTGGCCGCGGTCGGCCCACGCGGGGTCCCTCGATACGGTGTGCCTGGATACCTGTGCCGTGGAAGGGCCGCTTAGCGGTTAGGCTTAGTCCGGCTTTCTCGGCTTCGTTCCCCTCGTCATGGCGAGGGAAGGTGGCGCGGGCTGGCCTCAGGCCCCGATAGCTCAGGCGGATAGAGCGACTGCCTCCTAAGCAGTAGGCCGCAGGTTCGAGTCCTGCTCGGGGCGCCACCTAGAATCCCAGCTCAGGCGGGTCACGGTCCTAGTGCTCGGATTCAGGGTGTTGTCAGTTTGTCCGTCTCGTGCCACAAGCGTGCCACGGGATTCTGCAGCGCGGTCCCGTAGCGCTCGCTGCGAGACCGCCTCGGCCAGAGTTCGCTGGCGGTCATTCGTGGAGTGCAAGTAGACCAGCGCGGCCCGGCTGCTGGCATGACCCATGCGTTCCATCAGCTCGCGGAGGCTGGCTCCGGCTTCGGCTACCAGGTGATTGCCCGCATGGCGCAGGTCGTGGAAGTGGATCCCTGTCAGGCCGGTCGCAGTCATTGCCGGTACCCAGGTCGCGCGCCAGAAGTTGCTATGCCGGAGCAGCTGGCCGCGCGGCGAGGTGAACAGCAGCGCGTCGGCGGCCGTGCCGGTGTGGTTGTCGAGATGCTCCTGAACCTCAGCGACGATGCTGCCGGGCAGGATGACGCGTCGTTTGCTGGCGGCGGTTTTGGGTGGGGCGAAGAACGCCGCCTGGCCGCGAGCCTCGGTGAGCTGGCGGCTGATGCGGACGATTGCTGTGGCGGTGTCGATGTCGCGGCGGCGGAGAGCGACGAGTTCGCCCCAGCGCAGGCCGCCGAAGCAGGCGAGCAGGATCATGGCGCGGTAGCGGGGACCGCAGGCGTCGGCGAGTGAGTAGACCTCAGCGACGGTCAGCAGCGGCCGCTCTGGTGACTGCTCGTTCCCGGCACCCTTGACCCGGCACGGGTTGCGGCGGATCAGGCTGTCCTCGACGGCGGTGGCGAGGATGGATTTGAGCAGCCGGTAGGCCTTGGCGGTCGTGACGGGGCTGACGCCGTCATCGATCAGGTCGGCGCGCCAGCAGCGCACGTCGGCCTCGGTAATGCTGCCGATGGTGGTGAAGCCCGGTGCGAGGTGGCGGCGCAGCATGTAGCGGTAGAGCTGGATCGTTTTAGGCCGTAGGCCGGGCCGTTCGGCGATCCAGGCATCGGCGTAGTCAGTAAGTGGCACGCGGCCGGCGTCGGGATCGATCCAGTCGTCTTTGAGTAGCTCAGCCTCGGTTAGGGCTAGCCATCGCGCGCCGTCGGTCTTGCGGACGAACGTGCCAGGCGCGCTTGCGAGCAGGCCGTCAGGACCGCGATAGCGAGCTTGCCAGCGACCGGAAGGGATGAGCTGGCCAAGTTCTTCGGTGTGACGCGGGTGACCGTCGGCAACGCGATCCGGACCCTGCGCGAAGAAGGCTTCGTCCGGTCCAGGACCGGCAGCGGCGTATTCGTCCGCGATCAGGCTAGCCTGCCGGTGCCGGGAGAGAACGACCACCCGCTAGCAGGCGTCGCGTCGTTCCTGTTCGAGATAGGCCACCTGAAGCGCGTGCCTCGCGCCGGTTGGCTGCTGCTGGGCATCCCGCAGCCGGAGACGATCGCCGAGCACAGCTTCCGCGTCGGCATGGTCGGGATGGCCCTGGCCGCGATCGAAGGTGCCGACGTCGGCCACACCGCGGCGATGTGCCTGCTCCATGACGCGCACGAAACCCGGATCGGCGACGTCCCCTCAGTCGGCCGCGCGTACGTCACAACCGCCGCGCCCGAGGCAGTGTCACAGCACCAGACCTCCGGCATGCCGGACGCCGCCGCGAAGGCCTTCCAGGAACTGACTGCCGAGTTCGAAGCCGGCGAGACGATCGAGGCTCAGGTCGCCCGCGACGCCGACAAGCTCGAGACCCTGCTTCAGGCCGTCGAGTGCCAGGCCCAAAACCACGACACCACCGCCTGGCAGGAAACACGACACCACCGCCTGGCAGGAAACCAGCATCGCCGCCCTTCGGACCGACGCCGCCAAGCAGCTTGCCCAGGCCATCATCGCTACCGACCCGCAATGGTGGTCGGCCTTCGCCGCCTCCTACCGCGAACTCCGAGCGAGCGCGCAGGGACGGAGCCGCCACCTCCGCGGCTGAGTGAGGTGACGTTAGCGGGATGCTTGGTGGAACGCCCAGGCGTCGGCGATCATCTCGGCCAGGTCGGGCTTGGCGGGCTTCCAGCCAAGTTCGCTGCGGGCCTTGTCGCTGGCGGCGACCGTGCTGGCTGCGTCGCCGGGCCGCCGTGGCGCGAGCTTCACGGGTATCGGGCGACCGGTCACCTCCCGCCCCGTGTCGATGACCTGTTTGACGCTGTAGCCGTCGCCGTTGCCGAGGTTGTAGATGTCATGCTGTCCGGCCGTGATTGCCTGCAGCGCGAGCAGGTGCGCGGCGGCCAGGTCCGCGACGTGGATGTAGTCGCGAACGCCGGTGCCATCGGGCGTCGGGTAGTCATCGCCGTAGAGCACCAACTCGTCGCGCTGGCCCGCGGCTACTTGCAGCGTGATGGGAATCAGGTGGCTTTCCGGGTCATGCCGCTCGCCGAGGCTGCCGACGGCTCCGCAGGCGTTGAAGTACCGCAGACTGGCAGCGGCCAGGCCGAAGGCCTGGCATTCTCCGGCGAGCATCAAGTCGACCGCCAGCTTGGTGGCCGCATACGGGTTATTCGGCCGGACTAGCGCATCCTCCGTGAGCTTCTCAGTGCCGGCAGCGCGGTACATCGAGCCAGTCGAGGAAAGGATCAGTCGCGGCGTCCCGGCGGCCCGCATCGCCGCCAGCAAGGCCATGGTCCCGGCCACGTTGGAGTGCCAGTACAGGTCCGGGCGCGCTACCGACTCGGCGACCTCGATCTTTCCGGCGAAGTGGAGCACCGCCTCGAATCCTGCTTCGGGCGTGAGGACGTCGGCGACCTGGTGCACCGGCAGCTGAAAGAATTCCGCGCCCGCCGCGATGTTTTCTGCGAAGCCAGCCGACAGGTCATCCAGCACGCTCACCCGGTGCCCGGCATCAACGAGCTGACGGGTCACCACGCTGCCGATGTATCCGGCACCTCCGGTGACGAGAACCTTCATTGGCCTTCGCTCCTCATTCCGCTGGCTTGTCAGGCTTCGCGTGCGGTCATTATGCCTTCCGTAGCCGGGCGGATGGTGACAATACATCATGATATGTAGAGATTTTACTGGAGTCGAGGCCGAGTGCTGCGTCCGGCCTGGCCGAGGAGCGCTTTCACGGCCGCCAGGCCGCCGTTCTCCGCGGCCACCAGTACGGCGTGATCCAGTCCTGCCGCCCGTATCCGTGACCAAACCGGGAACTGGATGACGGCAAGTAGGTCGCCGTCGACGTCCTCGGCGGCCAGTTCTTCATCGGTAAGTTCAGGTTCTATGGCCGAGCCGAGCATGACTGCACGGAGGCCGGGTGACCATCGGACAGCGGCGAGGCCGCGGGTGACGCGGCCAATTTCGTGCCAGAGGTCGCGGTCGAGCGTGTCGCCTGCCTGGTAGAGGTCGGCGAGGATCTGGAACGGTGTGCGGCTGCCTGTGCGGCCGGTTTTGAGGTCGCCTCGGGTCATTTCCTCGGCGGGTGTCCAGTCACCGCCTTTGGCGATGTAACGGCCTGCGGAGGTGCCGGAGACGTTGGCGTCGATGCGCACCGCGTGCAGATGGTCGGGCTGCCGCAGGCCGTAGTCGCCGCAGCTAACGGACAGGCGGGAGTGGATGTGTGCGTGCAAGGCCACGATGTCGGCGGCGTTGAGGTCCTGGTCGTGGACGAGCAGGACGTGGTAGTGCGGGTGCCAGCCGTTCTCGTCGCCCCAGGTGAACTCCAGGGCGATGATGTGACCGGCGATGCCGAGGCGGCGCTTGAGCCGCTGCCACGCGGCTCCGGCCGTGACGTGTTTCCAGGCGGCCCGCTCAGCGTCGACCAGCTTGGACAGCGGGTCGTCCAGGTCGTGCGGCACGGTGATAGTGACCAGGCTGGCCGCGTGGCCGCTGGTCTCCCAGGCTTCGAGGGCTTCGCGGAGTTCGGCGGCGCGGCGGTGGTGGATCTTGGCGGAGCAGACGGGGCACAGCCAGACGTTGCCGCAAGTCTCCAGCCCGCAGTAGTACGCGGAGCCGTCCTTCATCCGGATCTCCACCCGGTCGCCGACGGGGACGGCGCCGCAGTTGCGCTGCCGCATCGGTGTGTTCGGGGTCGCCAGCGGCGAGCGCCCGCAGGTTCATCCTTGCTGCGCGCCGCGGCGCCATCCGGTCGGATCGTCGCAGCTCACCAGGGGGTGGTTCGACACTTTGCGTCTATACCGAGACAGTGCGTTGGTGGGAGCGTCAGGAGAAGGAGCTGACGGGAAGGAAGATGATCGGCGGCCTACTGCGCTTCGCGCCCGGCCGCCTCTGGGTGCGCAGAGTTCGCGCGCCGGCGTGGTGCGTGGTCCGGCGGTGGGTCGGGTGCTGGTTGTCATGCGTGGCTCCCGGAGGCGAGCTGGACACCGAGGTCCGCACATAGCGGGGCTCGGCGTTTTTGTGGAGAGCCGGGGTGGCAACCGGCAGCGCGCAACGGTGCGATGCGTCAGCCGTGGTCGGCTGAGGAGGTAGCGCTTCGGCCGAGCTGGAAGTGGTCTACTGGCGTTAAAGACCTGAGATCCTCAAGAGTTCAGGTCGTATCGCCTTCCGAGGCAGAGGTGTCGTTGACGGTGCGGTCACTTACGTCTCAACAGCTGCGGCAACACGAGCTACTTGCTCGCAGGCTCGCAGCGGAATGGCGGCAGATAGTCATCCTGGAGAGGTTGCCTCGCGCTGGAGGCGCGACGAGATGGTTCTTCGTGTCCAGCCCAACCATGCTTGAGGAAGTATTCGACGGGCTCCGTGGCGGAAGCAGTGTCTCCTTCTATTTCGCTGGCCACTTGCATGTGGAGGTAGACGATGATGCAGCTCGCCAGGTCATGTTCGACGAAATCACGCGCCGCGGCGAGCTCGTTGTGGGCTATCCAGCCGGAGATGGTTCTCAGCTTGAGATGGCGATTGTCAGCGGTCCATCGGAGCTGACCGAATGTCTGATACTTCATCCGGAAGGCTCGCCTGTGGTCTGGGGCGAGTGGCCGGCAAGAGAGAACGACGGCGAGGACGCCATCACTGTCGACCTTGTCGATGCAGACGGCATACTGAGGCCTCATCCTCATTAACCTTCCGGTCGGGCCTGTGGGTGCCTGGCTGCGCGGCTGAGGGTATGGCCGCGTCCCTCGCCGTCAAGGAGCTTCGCCCGCTGCGCGGCGCCTTCGGCGTCCTTGACTGCGAGCCTCTGGCACGGCATCGGCAGAGGGAGGGGCAGGCAGGAGCCTGCCTCAGGTGACGCCGCGCAGCCCTCTACAACGCGCGGTCGGAGCCGGTCCTGGCGTGCCATATACGTGCCACGCAGCCCGCCAAGCTGGGATCCGGGTTTGCCTCCTAAGCAGTAGGCCGCAGGTTCGAGTCCTGCTCGGGGCGCCATACCGGCACGTGGAGAATATTTTTCGCCATTCCGTTCAGGGCTATGTAAACTGCCTGCGAGCAATCGCTCGTTGCGGACGAATCATATCGTTTGAACTGTGATTATTGTTCGAACAGGCGACAGCTGAGAGCCAAACTGGGAGCCAAAGTACCCGCACTGCCTGAACGCCGGCCGCCTTCGAACTCGCCGGAACAGCGCCAGAGCCGGTATACGGGAACAGCTCCTTCGCTGGTACGCCTGGGTCACTTCTCCCAGCTCGCGGGGTCGCGCTGCCCGTTGGTCTGGCAGCCGGTCCAGGTATTTGCTCCGCGCCTCCTCGACCTTTCTCCTGCCAAGTACCGGCGTCGTCTCCGGGAAGCGCCCGCGACGACGGGAGCCGCGACAGACGTGAGCGTTGACAACGGGCCGCTGTAGGAGCGAAAGTCAGGCCATGTGGCCTGCAACCTGCAGTCAATGCGGGTTCGTGGCTGTATTCGCCGGGAGGAGCGGAAGCAGATGCGGAATCGCGCAGCGGATATGAGCCATCCGGAGGGCGCGGGCTGTGCTGCGGTCGCTGGGCAGAGCGGGTAATCAGATGCGCCTGCTCCTGATCGGTGCTCCAGGCGCCGGCAAGGGAACGCACTCCGGGCTGCTGGCTAAGCGGTTCGGCCTCACGCACATCTCCAGCGGGGACCTGCTGCGTCAGCACGTCGAAGACCGGACGCCACTGGGGCTGAAGGTGAAGTCCTATGTCGACAACGGCGACCTGGTCCCGGACCGCATCGTGATGAACATGCTGCGGAAACCTGTCCTGGCTGCGGCGAACGGCTATGTGCTCGACGGGTTTCCGCGAACCGTCGAGCAAGCCAAGGCATCCTACGATGTGGTCCGGGCCTTCGGGGCTGAGGTGCAAGCCGCGATTCATCTCGACGTCCCCCGCGAGGAGCTAATACGCCGGCTGCTGGCCCGCGGCCGGGGCTCAGAGGACACCGAGACTGTTATCGAGCACCGTTTGCAGGTATACCGGGACAACACCTTGCCGCTGCTCGAATACTACGCAGGCCGGGAATGGATGTTTACCGTCAATGGTGACCGCCCCACGGATACCGTGCACGAAGATATCGTGGCGCGCATACAGAAGCTGGCCTCATTCACCGCATCGACTTCATGAACAGCCTTCTAGTGCACTGACCGCGGCGGATGCGCGCGTTCTCGACAGCGGCTCGTCCCAGCGTTCGTTCGTTGTTGTTCCACTTGATGATGCGGAATCGCTCCGTGACTACCGGGGCGCTGGCCTGCTTCTCGTCTGCGTGATGCCCGTGCCCAAGCCGCCGGCATCGCTGATGGCGACCTCACAGAGGAGTGCCATGTCGTTCATGCATCCCAGGACGCCGCGGTTGACGGTCTTCGCCAAGATCAGCTCCTGCGAGCGCAGGTTGCCGAACGTTGCAGGCCGCAGGCCCTCGCGGCCGAGTTCCCGCTCGATCAGCTCCGTGACGAGTCGGCGGTGGCGCGCAGGTCTGCTGCGCGCACGTCGGCCTCGAAGATCGAGAACAGGGTGGCGGTGTGGGTGAGCAGCAGGCACTTGCGCCTGTCGAACCAGAGCAGGTTGGCGTACCAGTCCGCCGAATCTGGTGCGGGTCCGGGCTCCGCGGCGTGACCCGCGCCGAGGACAGCCAGCAGCTTCTTCGTGCACCGCAGGATCACCAGCCGATCATAGGGTGGCAGCGCTCGGAACATCGGCAGGAAGCGGTCGCTGTTGCACTGCCAGCGTCCCCGAAGGCCAAACGGCCGGATCGGTTCTGCCCTACCGTCTGGGTATGCCTGCCAGGAAGCTGCCCACGCCTCAGGATGCGGCTGCCGCCCGGCGGATCCTGCTTGACGGGCTGGCCGGTGATAGTGCAATGTCCGAACTGGCGGGCGAGCTAGCGCCGCTGCATCCCCGGAACAACACCTTTCCTGGCGAGATCTTGCTCGACGTGGCAGCTGACGTGCTGGACTGGTGCGGGGCCAGCCGCTCCGAGCCGCTGGCGCTGGAAGGGATGCGGGAGCGATTGCTGCCCGAGTTGGCTTTCCGCGGCGGGCAGCACAAGAAGCTTCAGTTCGCAATCCTGGCAGCGGCGGCGCTGCGCGGCGGAACAGAGCCGGACTTGCTTGACGAGGTCGCCTGGTGGCAGACCGATGACTTCTGGCAGTACGCCCTGTACGCGGCGGTCGCTTATATCCGGGCCGCGGCTGGCAGAGCCGGCGTGCCGGTGCGCCAGGTATGCCAGGAACTGGCCCGATGCGATGGCCTTCGCCCCGAATGAGCAGTCGCTGTGCACCCTGAAGTCCGGGCTCGTAAGTGGCCAGCCACCTTCCAGGCCAGGCAGCCTGGCCGAGTTCTGACTGAACCGGAGGTGTGAAGTGGCTCAGACTTGGCTGTCGATCCGGGTCGACCTGATCGAGGGTCACGGCGAGGAGTACTGGCCGCGGCCAGGACGGATCTTCGCGGCCGCGCGCAGCCACACTTTCAAACAGCTTGCCGACGCTATCGACGATGCGTTCGCCCGCTGGGACCGCTCGCATCTGCAGGACTTCACCCTCGCCGACGGCAGGCGCTTGTGCGATCCGGACCCGGACTGGGAGATCGAGGGCGAGGTCACTGAAGACTACCGGCGAGTCAAGTTGTCGCGGCTGCAGCCGGGAGAGCGGTTCGCTTACGTCTTCGATCTCGGCGACGACTGGGCCCACCTGTGCACCGTCGGCGCGCGGCGGATCGACCCGGTTGAGGTCCTGGGGATCCTGCCGGACTCGCCTCTGCCGTACTGGGGCTGGGGCGACATTCCCGACCAGTACCGGCGCCGCTGGGCCGACGACGACGGTGAGTCACCTCCGCCCCGGAACCCAGGGCTCGGTGACCTTCCGCCGCTCCGCCAACATTGGGGGCCTGACCGCGTCCGGCCGGGGCGACGGTTCACAGCGCTATAACAAGCCATCTGGCGACCGTGCAATCTTCTACCCGGGCCCTGCCATGCCGCCGCGAGCGCGCCCGCGCACGACGAGACCTCTCCGAGAGCTGGGGAGCAGCAGCTTTCATTGCCGCGGCTTTCGAGCACCACCGGCGGCGGTCTGGCGGACGCCATCGCCGGAGCAGCAGAACAGATGCAGTTCGCGGAGATGCTCTCCTACAGTCCCGATGGTGGTTCGTGCGGGACGGCAGGGCGAGTGACTGGTATGACTGGCAGGAGCGTCTCCAGGCCGGTGAAGTCACCGGGGTTGGTCGTGAACAGAGGCAATCCCTCGGCGATAGCCGTTGCTGCAATGAGCAGGTCGGCGATTCGTCTGCGTGGCTTGCGCCCGGCGGTGATCACCGCTGCGGTGATGCGCCCGAAGATGCGGGCCGCTTCGGCACCGAACGGAATCGGGTCGAACTCACTCTCGGCGCGTTGCAGTATTTCCAAGCGGCGGGCGCGCTCGGCGTGCTCGTCGTACATGTCTTGTTCGCTGTTGCGGCGGACCTCGTGCGGGCCAGCGGACAGTTCCGCCAGAGTGATGGCGCTGATCGCCATCTCATCGGGCAGTTGGCCGGGATCGATCCACCTGCGCAAGATCATGATGTTCGTGTCGAGCATGCCCTGCCGGGGAGGGTCAGCGCTCATATGGGCTAGCGGTTTCGTGGTCAGCAGCGGCGTCCTGATCCGACCTGAACGCATCCAGGTCACCGTCAGGAGCATTGCGCGACATCGCTGAGAATTCCTCCCGCGGCACAAACCGGCGGCGTCGGCGCAGGGGGATCAGCTCGCCGATATGACGGCCGTCCCGGGTGACAGTAAAAGACTGCCCATGCTCGACAGCATCCATGATCTCCCGCGATCGTGACCGCAAGTCGCGCTGCGTAATCTCAAGGTTGCTCATGTCCTCAATGTAGCACCAGGTGCTACTGGGTGCTATCACAGTGGCCTGGGCCGACCTTGCTGGCGGTAGGTGCTGTTCCCGTGAGTTCCAGGGAGCCAAACTGCGGAGCCAGCGTCAGCAGGAGCCAGGCGGTGTCAGGCGTCGTCAGGCGATTATCGGAGCAGGTCAGCGCCATGTAGAGCGATGGAGAGCGTTGTCTGGACTGGTTCGGGTTTGCCTCCTAAGCAGTAGGCCGCAGGTTCGAGTCCTGCTCGGGGCGCAGGCAAGCACGTAGAGAGAGTTTTTCGCCATTCGTGTCCAGTGGCATGTTAACTGCCTGCGAGCAATCGCTCCTTGGTGAAAATCTTGCGGTTCCAGAAGGCCGTTCCGGCCTGTTGAACAAAAACTGCCTGGAGCGATGGGCCACAATCTCAGAGCACTTTCGACAAGAATGCCTTCGTCCGCTCATGTGCGGGGCTAGCCAGGACTTCCCGCGGCGGGCCGGTCTCGACCACCACGCCGTCGTCCATGAAGATCAGCTTGTCGCCGACCTCTCGGGCGAAACCCATCTCGTGGGTCACCACGATCATCGTCATGCCGCTGGTGGCCAGGTCGCGCATGACGGCTAGCACGTCTCCGACCAGCTCTGGGTCAAGCGCGCTGGTCGGCTCGTCGAAGAGCATCAGCTTGGGCTGCATCGCGAGTGCCCGGGCGATCGCGACTCGCTGCTGCTGGCCGCCGGACAGCTGCTTGGGATAGGCGCCCGCCTTATCCCTCATGCCCGTGCGGTCAAGTAGCTGCTCGGCGAAATCGACCGCCTGGTCCCTGGGCATTTTCTTGACCCTGGTAGGCGCCTCGATCACGTTGTCTAGCACCTTCATGTGCGGGAACAGATTGAACTGCTGGAAGACCATGCCGATCTCGGCCCGTTTCGCGGCAATCTCGCTCTCGCGCAACTCGTGCAGGCCGGCCGCCATGCTCCCGGTAGCCGACGAGCTCACCATCCACCGAGAGCCGTCCTGCGTTTATCTTCTCCAGGTGGTTGATGCAGCGGAGCAGTGTCGACTTCCCGGAGCCCGACGGCCCGATGATGCAGACCACCTCCTGACGGGCCACCTCGAAGTCGATGCCGCGCAGCACCTCGAGCCGGCCAAAGCGCTTGTACACGCCTTCCCCGAGCACCATCGGGCCGGCACTCGCAACGGGCGGCACCCAGGCCTGTGCGCTCACCGGTGCTGGCCCGTGGGGGGCGTCAAGGGGGGCGCGGGCGGCGCCGCATGGAAGGTGGTCAGAAGGCGCCAGATGCGCTGGCGCGGTGTGAGCGGTAGCTCCCTGGCTGAACCGCGGGCGTAATGCCGCTCCACGTAGTACTGGCCGGCTGTGAGCAGCGAGGTGCAGATCAGATACCAGATGCTGGCCACGATCAGCAGCGGAATCGTCTTGAAGTTGACCGAGTAGATCAGCTGGACAGCGTACAGAAGATCGGTGACCGTGATCACGCTCACAAGGGACGATGTCTTAAGCATCGAGATGGTTTCGTTGCCGGTCGGCGGGATGATCACGCGCATCGCCTGCGGCAAGATCACTCGGCGCAAGGTCTGGACGCGGGTCATTCCGAGCGCCTGGGCCGCCTCGGCCTGGCCAGGCTCGACGGACAGGATCCCGGCCCGGACAATCTCGGCCATATAGGCGCCCTCGTTGAGGCCAAGCCCGAGGATTGCCGCGGTCAGCGGCGTGATCAGGCTGTTCGCGTTGGCCGTGAACCACGCGGGCCCAAACGGAACCCCGAGCGAAATCTTCGGGTACAGGAACGCGAGGTTGAACCACACCAGCAGCTGCACCAGGACCGGCGTGCCACGGAAGAACCAGATGTACACCCAGCTTGATCCCGACAGGAGCGGATTGTCCGACAGCCGCATGACCGCGAGGATCACTCCGAGCGCGATCCCGATCGCCATGCAGACAACGGTGAGCAGGAGGGTAATCCCGAGCCCCGCCAGTACCCGCCTGGAAAGGAAGTAGCTCCATACGACGTTCCAGTCGAACCGCGGGTTCGTCACCAGGGTGTGAACGAGCATCGCGACCAGGACGAGTACGACGACGGCGGCCAGCCACCGCCCCGGATGGCGGACCGGGACGGCCTTGATCTCTTCTGGCGGGCGGGACTCTGCTGCTGTCTCGCCCGCCTGCGGCGTCGTCACGGTCTGCCTCTGCTTTGGCTCATCGCATCGGACTGGATACAGGCGCCTGGCTAGCTGGTCGCGCCATTAATCGCCGGGTTGGTGATGGCGCCTGCCTGCACGCCCCACTTGGTGAGGATCTTCTTGTACGTACCGTCCGCGATCAGGGCCTTCATGGCGGCCAGCACTGGCTTGGCCATCCCGTTGTTCTTCGGGATCGCGATCCCGTACGGCGCGGTCCCGTAAGGCTGGCCGGACAGCTTGAAGGCGCCGCTGGACTGCTTCACCTGGTACGCGGCCACCGGCGAGTCAGCCATGGCGACGTCCGCCCGCCCGGAGGACAGCGCGAGGTTGACCGCGTTCTGGTCGTTGAAGATCTCGACGCTGACGGCCGGCTTGCCCGCCGCCGTGCACTTGCTGGCCTGAGCCTGGGAATCCGCCTGCTGGGTCGTTCCCTTTTCCACAGCGACCTTGTGCCCGCACAGGTCGGCCAGCGATGTGATGTTCGGGCCGCCGCTGGACTTGACATAGAACGACGTGCCAGCCACGAAGTAGGTGACGAAGTCGACGGTCTGCTGACGGGCCTTGGTGTCGGTGAACGATGACATGCCCAGGTCGTACTTGCCAGACACGAGACCCGGGATGATCGTGTCGAACGTAGCGTTGACCATGTTGACCTTGAGGCCCATCACCCCGCCCAGCGCGTGCGCTAGGTCAGCGTCCATGCCTATGACGGTGTGGCCGTCGGATGCGATGAACTCATTCGGTGCATATGTGGCGTCTGCGGCGACCGTGAGCGTCCCGTTCGACCTGATGGAAGCCGGAACCTGGGCCGCGATCGAACTTACGGCGTTGGACGGCACGGTCGACGGCGTTGAGCCTGACCCCGAGCCGCTACTGCAGGCCGCGGCGACCAGGCCGACGGACAGGAATGCCACTATCGCGGCAGACAGTTTTCTTTGATTTTTGCGTATCTTCACGGGAACCCCCGCGCCCCCTCGGCAGATGAGCCTGATCGTTACCCTCTACCCACACTTGATCTCCTCCTCCCCAACTTCGCGGGTCCGCCCACCCCGTAACCTCTCGGGCTGCCTCCTGCCTTCCGGGGCCGATATGACTGCCTGGCCTGGCTGGAACCTTGAGAGGCCGGGCGGGCCGGGTAGGCCGCGTGGCCGAAGGCAGTCGCCGCGGAAGCGAATGCCGTATCAGACTTGGCCGGGGAGCCGGGTGGTGACCTCATGAAATAGCCATGCATTGCCGTCCGGAGCGCTGAAGGAGAAAACGACCCGTAACTCGTTGTGCGCGGAGTCGGGGCCGCTGAGCCGTGCCTCCGGGGGAAACGGCGCGCCGTGCCACACGTCATTCGCGTCGATGCCTCGGCTGACGCGTCATGGGCCGTTTCGATGTCGGTGACGTTGTGGTCCCGTCGGCCGAGCCAAGCGTGGCCGCTGCGTTTCCCATGCCGAAGGTGACCGAGCACCCGGAACCTGAGGCGTGAACTGGACGATGCGAGGAGGTGGCGGCGGGAGCTGAATGTCTACTCGGTGGCCACATGGCCGACCTGTCGGCTGGTCCTAACGCTGATGACGCTCCTGCACTGTGACGGGGATTGTGCTCGGCGGCGAAGCATAGGCCTGCAGGTTCTGACTGTGTGCTCTGCGGCCGGGCCTGTTGGTGCAGGACTGTTAGGCGGTGCTGGTTGGCTGGTACCTTTACACCATCTGCGGTACCATGGGTCTATGGCGCTCAACATCAAGGATCCGGAAACCGAGCAGCTGGCCGCCGAGGTTGCCGCGCTGACGGGCAAGACCAAGACTGGGGCCGTCCGTTATGCCTTGCGCCAGGTGCTCGATTCGTTGTCGCGTCCGACGGTTAGGCAACGGGAGGAACGCCTAACCCGGTTTCTGGAAGAAGAGATCTGGCCGCTGATACCGCCAGACCAGCTCGGTAAGCCGCTGCCCAAGGCCGAACGCGAGCAGATCCTCGGGTTTGGTGAAAACGGAGTATGATCATCGACTCCTCCGCCCTTATCGCGGTTATCAGCAAAGAACCGGGTCACGAGCGCATCGTCCATGAGCTCGCCGCCTCGCCGGGAACCTGGATCGGCGCGCCGACCCAGCTGGAAACGGGAATCGTGTTGATGGCGCGGCTCGGGCCGCGGGGGAAGACGGTGTTGGCGCGTTTCCTTCAGGAAAACGTCATCCAGACTGTGGCTTTCGACGACGAGCATGCGGCCGTCGCGCTCGACGCTTACTCCCGCTTCGGCAAGGGCAGGCATCCGGCTGCCTTGAATTTCGGCGACTGCTGCACGTACGCAACTGCTTCCATCGCAGGGGAACAGCTGCTGTGCGTGGGGGACGACTTCCGCCAGACCGACCTACCCCTGGTCAGCCTTAAGGACGCGGACGATCCTGGTAACTTCAGCTGACCTGCGGCAAAGAAGCCGACGACGGAGCAACGCTGTCGGGCTCGTCAATTACGCACTTCGCCGGGCAGAGTCCGATGTCTGCCCCAGATAGCCGCCGCAGTCACGCTGCCGGCTGGCGCAGACCCACATTGCTTTCCGTCGCGGCCGTGCGCGGGAGCCAAAACGACAGGGCCAATCAATTTCCGTCAAGCCGCAGCGCGAGAGCTTGCACCAGCGGGCGAACTGAATTCGCCGTCGGCCGGTAGCTATCGGCGCCATAGTCAGCGTCTTGCATACAACAAAAACGGTGCATGGCCGCGGCACCAGGTTTGTGGCCGGGAGGGGACATGTCCCCCTCCCGCCAATTGGATGCTGTAGTGACGGCCCACTGGATTCTGTCTCGTGTCGCTCTATGCGTCGTCGAGGACCTCCGCGAACGCGATCACTACCCCTCCGGTGGCATGCTCGAAGGTAGCGCCGACAAGGGCGCCCGCCTCTGCGGCGGCGTCGCTGGCCGCCGCGTAGTCGGCAAAGTACAGGTCCAACAGTCGGTATGCCGGGGTCGGGCTGCCGTCTTCTTTGGGCCAGACCTTCGACGTCTGCAGCCGAGTCAGGCCGGGGAGCTTCCGCGCCAGCGCAAGCTGTTCGGGGTAAGCCGCCTCGAAGGCGGCCGGGTCGGTGGGGTTGGAATAGACGAAGCTGATCTTGGTCGGCTTGTCCTGCCCAGGTTCGCTGGCTCTCGATGTCATGGGTTCTGATTCCTTTCAGGTCGAGTTGCATCTGTCCGGTGCAATAAGGTTGATACAAGCGAGCGGATCAAGACCTGGACGAGAATGTCTGGCGAACTTCCGATGGCGCGGCTGCCTCGTCACTGGAAGAAGTTGACACCTCGCCGAGCGCCCCAACCTGGTCCCAAGCCCGTCCGATTGGTCGCTCCATTCATTGTTCGTCAACGTAATCCGAGGAATACGTAGAGACAATGACCCTTCCGCCGGAACATCTTGCCGATCGTCCAGCGACGCCAGCCGACTTGCTGCGACCGCCGCGAGAGTTTGCCGATCCTCCAGCGCTTGATAACGGCGTGCTCGGCCTCTACGTACATGGCCAGCCCCACGACTTGCTCTCGGAGCTGCTCCGCAGCGTCCGTCTGAGCGGAGAACGGATCGTTGCGTACGCTCCGCTGCCGACTTTCTCGATCAGCTTCGCCGATATCGGCACCCTGCACATCATTGAAGAGGGCGAACTCGTGCTTCGGATCGACGGCAACCCGCACGTCGAGCGCGTGAGTCGCGGCGATGTCATCCTGCTTCCGCGCGGCGACCCCCACCACACCAGCGACGCAGGCAAACGCGCGCACGCGACCGCGCGCGCCGGCGCGTCCGAGCACGACGCGCCAGCACCCGAGACGGCGCGCTGGCTCTGCGGAACATTCACGATCGGCGACCCGCAGGCGAGCCACCTGCTCGCGAGCCTCCCGGCCGTGATCATCCTGCGCGGCGCCCGCGGCCAAGCGCTCGAAGGGCTCGAAGTGGCCCGCAGGATGCTCCTATTCGAGATGCAATCGCCCTCTCAAGGATCGGCGGTGATGGTCTCCCGCATCCTCGATCTGCTCTTCATCCAGATTCTGCGCGCCTGGGCCGCCGGCACGGACGCCGAACCGAACTGGCTTGCCGGTGCGCTCGACCCGCAGATCGGTCTGGCCTTGAGTGCTATCCATCGAGACCCCGGCCACGACTGGACAGTCGAGGAGCTGGCCCGAGCGTGCAGCCTTTCCCGGTCGGCGTTCGCTGCGCGGTTCGTCGCTCGCGTCGGGAATCCGCCAGCCACCTATCTCGCGCACGTACGCTTGGACGCGGCCACCGACCTGCTCCGCGACACCTCTCTACCGGTCACGCTCATCGCGGAGAACGTCGGCTACACGTCGGAGGCGGCATTCAGCCGCGCGTTCAAGCACCGCTACGGCACGCCACCGGCTCGCTGGCGACGAGATATACGACCGAAACACTCGTGAGCTGCCCGCAACGAATCCGCTGACCAACAGGATCTACGTCGCTGATAATGCCAGCGGGAGCATGTCGGTAATCAGCGGGCGGACAAACAAAGTGGTGGCCAGTATCCGGATCGGCAAATTCCCGGACGCCGTCTCGACCAACTCGCTGAACGACACTATCTACGTCGGCAACGCCAACAGCAACACGCTGTCACTGATCAACGGGGCGGACCGACAAGATAGTGGCTACCGTCCACGTCGGTCGTAACTGAGTTGCTACCTGGCGGTGTCCCGCCGCGCGTGTTGTCCTTGGCCGGGCTGCGCCGTGCAGGTGCCGTCGGCAAGCACGAGCTGGCCACGGCGGATGACGAACCGGGGCCAGCCCTGGACGGTCCAGCCGTCGTATACCGAGTAGCCGGCGCGTGAGTGCATCCGCGTCCCGTCGATGACCCTGCGCTCTTGCGGGTCCCACAGTGCAAGATCGGCGTCGGAGCCGACCGCGATCGCGCCCTTGCGCGGGTACAGGCCGAACAGGCGGGCGGCGTTAGCTGACGTCAGCTCGACGAACTTGTCCAGCGAGATCCGCCCGGCCGTGACGCCTTCGGAGAACAGCATCGGCATGAGCGTCTCCAGGTCGGCGACGCCCTGCCGCGCGGTCACCACATCAAGTGCCGGGTCGAGCTTGTCCGCCAGCCTCCACGGCGCGTGATCGCTGCAGACGGTGTCGACATCGCCCGCTGCCAGCCCGTGCCATAGCGCCTCCCGGTCGGCCGGCTCGCGCAGCGGCGGGGCGCCGACATACTTGGCCGCGTCTGGCTCGCCGAAGCGCTCCCTGGTCAGGTGCAGGTACAGCGGCCTGGTCTCGACGTAGACGGGCAGCCCGGCAGCGCGTGCCTGCCGGCAACGGTCCAGGGCCTGCGCCGATGACAGGTGCACAATGTAAATGGCCGCGCCAGTCCGGCGGGCGATCTCGATGGCGTCGTCGACGGCCGCGACTTCGGCGCTGACCGGCCGCGCCTCAGGAAAGTGGCGGACGGCACCGCGCCCAGACTCGATCAGATCGCGGCCCGCCCGACGCAATATCCCTTCGTCTTCGCAGTGCACGAGCGTCAGTGACCCGGCGCGGCTTGCGGCGGCAATGGCATCGGCCAGCCCGGCCGTTCCGGCTGCGAACTCCGGATCGGACAGGAATACCTTCACGCTGGTGTGCCCGGCAGCCGCCAGCCCCGCGATTTCGCGCGCAGTGTGGTCCCCGAGTGGGGTGAGCACCGGATGCAGGAACCAGTCCACTGCAGCCTCGGCGGAAGCGCCCGCCATGTCCCGCGCGATAGCCGTCGTCATGGACTCGCCGGGCAGCGCGAACGTCATGTTCCCGACGGTCGTGATGCCACCGGCGATTGCAGCGAGCGAGCCCGTCCAGAAGTCATCTACCCAGGTCTGGTGTTCCCCGAGCCCGGCAAGCTCCGCAGCCAGCGCCGCGCAGACAAGGTGCACATGGGCGTCGATGCCGCCTGGCATCACCAGGAGGCCACGGGCGTCGAGCTCGCCCGCCCCGGTCATCGCGCCGCCGAGCTGCGCTATCCGGCCATCCCTCAACCCGACATCGGCGATCTCGAGGCGGCCAGGATAGACAATCGTGCCACCACGGACGACAAGATCGAACCCCGCGGCACCCATCGCAGCATCCTGACACGACCGGACCCGGCACTTCCACGAGTGTGGTCCATCGCGTGGGGGCCGAACGTGATCAGGTACTGCGTCATCGCATGACTCCCTTGTCCGGGCGCCTCCTGCGGCCGCATGTCCAACTGGGATGCGAACGACTCGCTCCGGGTCATCGCTGCTGGCGCCGGTAACGAGTAGTCCAACCGCGCACTCGTCTGCCGCAGAGAGGGAGCTTGCCCCGCGAGCAATCGCTCGTTCGGGAAATCTTGCGGGTCGTACGGCGACGCCCGACCAGGCTCAATGTCGCTGGATGATGCTCAACGTCGGCCCTAGAATAGGACAAATGTTCGGGGCGGTGTTCGGCTGGGAGCCAAACCGCGGAGCCAATCATTCTCCGGTAAGTCAGGCAACCGGCTGCTGCTCGACATCTCTGCCCGGTTCTTCGACGCCGCGGATGGCATCGTCGCTTAGCTCCAAGCGCATATTGACCGCAGGCGGCCGATCGTTGCCGACTTCGTCGTCTGCTCGCCCGCCGACACGACGCAAGAGGAGGTCAGCTGATGCCGAATGCTATGACTGGGCTTGAGGCCGCCGATCGGGAGCACGTCTTCGTGCCCCACGCGTTCCCCGAGTCGCTGGCGGATCTCGGCGAGATCCGAATGAATTACAGCACAGCTGGAGAACCGCATTTGCCCGCGCTGTTGCTGATTCCGGGACAGTCGGAGTCATGGTGGGGCTACGAGGCGGCCATGCCGCTGCTGGCCGAGCACTTCCACGTCCACGCCGTCGACCTCCGCGGCCAGGGCCGGTCCACCTGGACACCCGGCCGTTACACCCTGGACAACATCGGCAACGACCTAGTCCGCTTCATTGACCTCGTCATCGGCCGGCCAACCGTCGTTAGCGGCCTGTCGTCTGGCGGGGTCCTGTCCGCGTGGCTATCCGCGTATGCCAAGCCCGGTCAGGTACGCGGCGCGGTGTGGGAGGACCCGCCGCTCTTCTCATCCCAAATCAACCCGGCCTGCGGCCCATCCATTCGGCAGGCGATCGGTCCCATGTTCGCGATGTGGAACAAATGGCTGGGTGACCAGTGGTCGATCGGGGACTGGCCCGGCATGCTGGCCGCCGCACCCCGCGAGCTGCCCGAGCGTATCGTCACCACGCTGGTGGCGATGGCCGCGGCTAATCGCGGCGAACCCGCGAATCTGGCCGAGCCGCCGCAGAACCTGAAGGAGTACGACCCCGAGTGGGGCCGGGCGTTCTGGACTGGCACCGTCGCAGCGAGCTGCGATCACGAGCTCATGCTGGCGAACGTCAAGGTACCCGTCCTGTTCACCCACCATTTCCGTCAGATAGACGAGGCGACCGGGGCGCTGATGGGCGCCGTCTCCGATCTGCAGGCCGCCCGGGCCAGGGAGCTGGCCGAAGGCGCTGGACAGCCGTTCGAGTACCAGTCGTTCACCCAGATGCCGCATTCGATGCACGGCGCCGATCCAGCCTTGTTCGCGCGCACCGTGACGCAGTGGGCATCCGCGCTGCCGGCCGAAGCAGGTTAAGCACGGCGCTCCCTGAGCACGCTGACGTAGTGATCGTTGAGGGCGGGGCCGAAGCATCTGGCAGGATTTGGGTCGACACCCGAGCGGCCTGGGAGGACCCTATGCCTGTCCGCTTTCAGTTGGTCATCGACTGTGCCGACCCGGACCGGCTGGCTCGATTCTGGGCTGCCGCGCTGGGCTATGAGCTCGCCCCGGCCCCGGCTGGATTCGCTACCTGGAACGACTTCTACCGCGAGCTGGGGCTGCCCGAGGAGGAGCTGGTCGACGGGGCAGACAGGATCAGCGACCCGGAGGGTCACGGGCCGACCATCTGGTTCCATGTCGTCGAAGAACCCAAGGCGGTCAAGAACCGGCTGCACTTCGACATCCACGCCAGTGGCGAGTGGACGGACCCGATCGAGGCTCGCAGGAAGCGAGTTGACGCCGAAGCCAGCCGGTTGGCTGGCCTCGGCGCCACCATCACTGGTGCATTGTCAGAGGAAGGGCTGGACCACTACGCGGTCGGGATGAAGGACCCGGAAGGCAATGAGTTCGACATCAACTGACCGCGGCACCGCTGCGAGCAGGCTGCTGCCGATGCTTCTGCGCAGACGGGCGGCGGGAGTGTCGTCTGGCTAGACCTAGTTCAGTCCGCCCTGGTGAAGTCGGCGGTCCAGTTGGTCTCCCACGTCTGGCCGCCATCTGGTGAGAACGCTTGCTCCCACCGGGCCGCCGTCGCTGTGATGTCTGACCATTTGAAACGCACCGTGATGTTGCGGCCTTGGTACTCCTCCTCGTCGTAGAACGTGCCCACTCCGTCCCTGAACTGGCCGGTCACAGGCGGCAACGTCAGCTCGCCGTTCCGGCTGTTCACCCAGTAGATCGACCACTCGCCGGTCGCCGGATCATGCAGGCGGACCGACAGGCCTGAAAAGCCCCAGTCTGGGAAATGAACTTCATCAACATTTGCCGCGCCGCCGAACACTTGCCAGCACCGCGTTGTGGCCGAGGTTTCCTCCCATTCATCGCAATCGGCGAGCGGTTGCTTGAGCTTCCGCTGGATGCTGTTCCAAGACCCGACGAAGAAGTCAAAGTCGCCGAGTCCGTTTCGGTCACTCACTGTGCACCTCCGGTCCTGCCTTCGGGCAGCGTGTCGTTGACGTATCCGGTCAGGTCAGGCAGGTCTGGCTTGTGGGTGCGCCCGCCGATCTCGATGGGGCCCGGTGCGCGGAGGAACTTCTCGGTTATCGACATGTCCCGAGGTTAAGGACGACTCACTGACATCTAGTGTCAGTGATATGCGCGCGAGTCGGCTTGTCTCGATAATCCTGTTGCTGCAGGCCCGCGGCCAGATGACCGCCGGGCAGCTGGCCGCCGAGCTCGAGGTGTCGGTCCGCACCATCTACCGGGACGTCGGCGCACTCCAAGCGGCCGGAATACCGCTCTATGGCGACGCCGGGCCTGCCGGCGGTTATCAGCTAGTGGCGGGCTACAGGACCCGGCTGACCGGCATGACAGCGGCCGAGGCGGAGGCGCTCGCGCTCGCTGGAATCCCGGGACCGGCCGCCGAGCTCGGCCTTGGCGGCGTGCTGGCCGCGGCCCAGCTCAAGCTCGATGCCGCGCTGCCCGCCGAGATGCGCTCCCGGGCTGCACTTGTCCGCGAGCGGTTCCATCTGGACGCGCCGGGCTGGTACCACGACGGTGACTCAGTGCCGCACCTTAGCAAGATCGCTGACACCGTCTGGAAGCAGCAGCGGATCGATGTCCGCTACCGGCGGTGGCGGGCTCCCACCGACGTGACTAGGCGTCTGGATCCGCACGGGATCGTGCTGAAAGCCGGAAAGTGGTATCTGGTCGCCAGGGACGGCTACGGCATGCGAACCTACCGGATCAATCAGATCCTGGACCTGGCCGTGCTAGCCGAGTCCTTCGAGCGGACCGCAGACTTCGATCTCGCCGAGTACTGGACAGCCGGGATCGGTGAATTCCGTGCTGGACTGCACCAGGGTGAGGCGACGATCCGACTCTCTCCGGCTGGGCGGGATCGCGCCACTGCGCTCTACAACGCCGAGACCATTCGCGCGCTCCGCACCACAGCGAGTCCGCCGGACCAAGACGGCTGGGTCAGGGCCGTTGTGCCGATCGAGTCAATGGAGAACGCCCAGTCCGAGTTCCTCCGGCTCGGCTCGGACGTCGAGATCATCGAGCCCCCCGAACTTCGGGAACGGATAGCCGACGTCGCCCGCCGTCTGGCCGCGATCTACCTAGCAGACCCAGCCGAGCCAAGCGAGCTCCTAGGGTCACCTGATTGCCCTCCGGCGTCAGGTCTGCAGCCAGGCCGCGTAGAAGATACCGAGCCCGAGCGCGACGCACAGCCCGGAGATCAGCCAGAATCTGATCACGATCGTCGTGTCAGCCCAGCCCAGCAGCTCGAAGTGGTGCTGCAGCGGCGCCATCTTGAAGACCCGTATCCCTCGCCCGGTTCTGATCCTGGTCACCTTGAAGACGGTCACCTGAATCACGTCGGACAAGGTGATGATCACGAACAGGCCGCCGAGGATCAGCAGGAGTAGCTGCGTCTTGGTGCAGATGGCGAGGCCGGCCAGCGCTCCGCCCAAGGCCAGCGATCCTGTGTCGCCCATGATGATCTTGGCGGGCGGGGCGTTCCACCACAGGTACCCAAAACAGGCGCCGAGGACCGCAGCGGCGACCACCGCCAGGTCGAGCGGATCACGGACCTGGTAACACTGCGGGGAGATGAAGTTGGCGCAGTCGTTGCGCTCCTGCCAGATCCCGATGATCACGTAGGCGGCCAGCACCAGGACGGTCGCGCCGGTCGCCAGCCCATCCAGCCCGTCGGACAGGTTCACGGCGTTCGAGGTGCCGACCACCATGATCACTGCCCAGATGATGAATGGCAGCGTGCCGATAGCCGGACCGAAGTCGCGCAGGAACGATAGGTGCGCGTCAGCGGGCGTGAGGTCGACTCTGTCGGGATGCTTCAGTACCTCCGCCGCGAACACCGCCGCCACCACGACCTGGCCGGCCAGCTTCGCCCGGCTGCGCAGCCCGACGCTGGTCTGCCGGAAGATCTTGAGGAAGTCGTCGACGAACCCGACCAGGGCCATGCCCGTCATCATCAGCAGCACGAGGACGCCCGACGGCGTGAACGGATCGTCGGTGGCCGCGTGCGCTACCACATAGCCGACCAGTGCCGCGATCACGAAGATTGCGCCGCCCATGGTAGGCGTGCCCCGTTTCGTCTCGTGCGACTTGAGGCCCTCGACCCGGATCGGCTGGCCATAACCATGCCGCCGCATCAGCCTGATGAACAGTGGCGTTCCGAGCAGCGCGATGAGCAGCGCCACCGCCCCGGAGACGATGATCGTCTTCAACCGCGCGGCTCCTCGCCGGTGCTCGCCGAGGGCAACTTGCGCCACGACGTTTCACGGCGGTTCACGCTGAGCAGGCTATCCGAACCTTACGCGTGCATAGTTCCGGTTCTTCGGATATGAGGTCACCGGCTCGGCGACCAGGCATTGACCCGTGTGTAGGACGGAAGATCCCGTCGTACGACGAGGCCGTCGCGGACGGCCACGGCCGTGTCGACGCAGGCGGCCAGGGCGGCACGGAAGAGCAGGGAGCCCGTGCTAACCCTCCGCACGCCCAGCTCTGACAGGACGGCGATGGTATGCCGGCCGGGCAGAAGCAGGATGTTGACCGGCACGTCGACGGCCGCGACTACGGCGGCGATGTCGGTGGGCCGGCCAACGCTAGGGGCGCGACCCTTCGGTAACGGCCGAAGGAGTTCGACCGAGAATGGGATCATGACCTCTCCCTCCGACCTGGCGTCGCTCGCAGCTCTGCTGGCAGACCAGACGCGGGCGGCCATATGTCTGGCGCTTCTCGACGGTCGCGCATGGACCGCGGGCGAGCTGGCGGCTCACGCGCGCGTGGCGCCCTCTACTGCAACCGAGCACCTGAACCGCCTCGTCGACGGCGGCCTGCTCGTCGAGCGCCGCCAAGGTCGCCACCGCTACGTGCAGCTTCAGGCCCCTCGGTCGCGCACCTACTGGAGGATCTGTCGGCCGGGCTCGAACCTCGGGAGGACTCGGTGCGCGGGTTGCGGGCCGTGACCGCGCACGCGGCCCTGCGACGCGGCCGCACCTGCTACGACCACCTCGCAGGACGGCTCGGCGTCGCCGTGACCGACGCGATGACTGAAGCGGGACTGCTGGATCAGACCGGCGGCTTTGCCCTTACCAAGTCTGGTCTGGCCTGGCTGACCGACGCGCTCGGGCTGGTGCCGGAGGACCTGCGACCCGGCAAACGACCTCTCGTCCGCGGATGTCTCGACTGGACCGAGAGGCGCCAGCACCTAGCCGGGACGGCGGGGGCCAAGCTGTGCCAGAAGTTCTTCGACAACGGCTGGGTGGCGCGGATCGGATCCGGCCGGGCAGTGCGGCTCACCCCGGCCGGCAATGCCGCGCTGCGGGACCTCCTGGGACTCTCAGGCATCGATTAGCGGATGCATCCAAGCCCCGCGATGACCGATAGTGGACGAGCGGCGCACAGAAGATCAGGGAACGGGGCCATAACGGTGGAGCAAGATCAAGGACGCCGCGGCCTAATGAATGGAGAGACAGATGCAGCTCTACATACTGCCGCTTGGCAGCTGTTGCTGTAACTACGAGGTCATCGCGCCAGGCGTCGAGGACGGCAAGCGCATCCACATTCCGGTGCCTGCGTTCTTGATCCGCCTCGATGACGACTCGCTTGCGCTCATCGATACCGGGATGAGCCGCCTGCACATAGCTGATCCCGACCTGACCTGGCGGGGCACGCCCTTTGCCGACGCGTTGGTGCCGGATATGCGGCGGGAGGACAGCTTGCTGTGGCGTCTTGCGGAGCTCGGGATCGCTCCCGCCGACATCAACTACGTGATCAACACGCACCTGCATTTCGATCATGCCGGCAACAACGACCTGCTGAAGGACGCGACGTTCTTTGTCCAGCGCGAGCATTACGAGTACGCCAAGGACAACCCCGCCTTCCCCAACCAGTACTGGAACTTGCCGGCCCTGAGCTATGAGCTACTCGACGGCGAGACCACCCTGTTCCCTGGTGTCGAGGTCATCCCGACACCCGGTCACGCACCAGCGCACCAGTCGGTTCTGCTACGGCTGCCGCAAAGCGGCAACATGATCATCTGCGGCGACGCCGTCTACTGTCAGGAGAACTACGACCACGACGCATGGGCCGGTCAGGCCGACCCGGAGACGGCACGGACGAGTGCCCTGGTCTTGCGCGACAGGGCCGGCCGCGAGAGCGCCTCGATGATCTACGGCCATGACAGAAACCAGGCCAAGACCCTGCACTTTTCAACCGAGTCCTACCGGTAGCTTCGCAGCCTCGGCTGCATGTGCGGACGACAGTCACGGCTCCGCATCTGCTCGAACCTGAGCCTGGTCAGGCGCCTGGCGGAGCGACGATGCCCGTCCTCGCAGTTCTTCCGGGAGAAGTCAGATGAAAACGAACTTGACTGGACACCACATCCGCGTGGCGGCTGTACTTGTCACGGCCAGCTTGGTGACGGCAGCATGCAGCAGCACGCCGGTCACCGTCACCAATGCGGCCGCGCCCAAGCCGTTAGCGTCTGGGTCCTGGCCGTATTCAAACGGCGATCTCTCGAATACCCGGAACGCTGCCGGCTCGACGATCACCGCAGCAAACGTGTCCGGGCTCAAGCTAGCCTGGACGTTCCACATCACAGGACCCGCGGCAGCAGGCGTCGGCCCGGCCGGTGCCCTGGCCGCAAATCCGATTGTGGTCAACGGCGTCGTTTATATCCAGGATCTCGACGCGAACGTGTACGCGCTGGCGCTGGCGACGGGCAGACTCAAGTGGGAGTACCAGCTCAATACGCCGATGAAGACCGGACCGGGACCGGACGGCGTCGCGGTCGTCGGCGGAACGGTGTACGGAATCTCGCCGACAACGGTGTTCGCGCTGAATGCCCGCACCGGTAAGAAGATCTGGGTCAACAGCCACCTGCTCAGCAAGAGCCAGGGGACGTTCGAAATCCAGCCGCAAGTAGCAGACGGCCGGGTGTATCTGTCGAGCGCGTACGGCTCTGGGCCCGGCGGCGGTGTGCTTATCGCGCTCAACGCAGCAAGCGGCGCACTGCTGTGGAGATTCAATACCGTTCTTGGCCAAGACGCTGGCGTTAAGGCTGTTGGCCTCGGCTCGGGCGGTGCATGGGAGACGCCGCTGGTCAGCAGCGACGGGTCGGTGACGTTCGGCATCGGCAATCCCTATCAGTCGGTCGCCTCGGCGATCGCGCATCCCTCGGCGCAGCTTTACACCGACAGTGACGTGAACCTCGACGCGGCGACCGGGAAACTGCGCTGGTACTACCAGGGCGTGCCCAACGACTTCAAGGACTACGACATGCAGGCCTCGCCGATCTCGACCAGCGTCAACGGGGTATCCGTTGTCCTCGGCGGCGGCAAGATGGGCTACGTCTACGAGATGAACGCCCAGACCGGCAAGCTGATCTGGAAGACGCCCGTCGGCGAGCACAACGGCCACGACAATGACTCACTCCTGGCGCTAGAACATAAGATCACGCTCAAGGTGCCCTTCACGATTCTTCCCGGCTCGGTAGGCGGCATCCTGACCGACATGGCCATCGCCGGCACCAGCATCTACGTGGTCACCATCGACCTGCCGCTCATCTACACAAGCTTGAAGCTGCCAGTCGCCGTTAAGTCCGCCGGCCCGGCCACTGGAGAAGTCGAGGCACTCGACCTAGCCACCGGCAAGGTCGAATGGGACACGAAGGTGCCGGACTTGCCCGTCGGTGCCGCGACGGTCTCGAATGATCTTGTCTTCACCACGCTCTACCACGGTGTCCTGATCGCCCTCAACCGCAGCACCGGCGCGATCGTCTTCCGCCGCCAGCTGCCCACCTCAGCAAACGCGCCTATCGCCATCGCCGGCAACACGGTGATCGTCGCCGCGGGCGGCCCGGCAACCGGCAAGTCGACCGGCAGCGGCAATCCGCAAGTGGTGGCCTACACCATTCCCGTCAAATGAGGCCGCCATCTGGCTCATGCGGTCCCCTTAGCGAACGGACGCAATGTGCGGCGGCGCTTCACACCCCGCGGGTCAGGTATGCCACGTCGACTTCCCACTTCGCCGGGTCGGGTTCCTTGGACGGGTCCGTCAGATAATGCTCGACCCGGCTGCGCCAGGCCGACCCTGCCGCGCTCTCCCAGCTATCGAACTCGACGCCGTGCTCGCTCGCCGACTGCTGCAACCCGGCGTTGGCACCGAGAAGGCCGTCATAGGGCCCGGTGTGACGCAGCACCACATAGCTGCCCTCGGGCAGAACGCCGGGCCGGACCGGACCGCTACCCGTGACCGGTGCGCTGACCGGTACCGCCAGCTCAAGTTCCAGCCCGGCCGCCATGTCGATAGTCAGGTACCGGATGAACGGCGCCCCGCTGGGCGCGATGCTGGTGGCGTATTGCTACCGGATGCTGGGCTCATTCCACGACGCCGAGGACCTGGTGCAGGAGACGATGCTGCGCGCGTGGAAGGCCCGCGATCGGTACGACCCAACGCGCGCGTCAGTACGGACCTGGTTGTACCGGATCGCGACCAACGCGTGCCTTTCCGCGCTGAAGGGGCGTGCGCGGCGGCCGTTGCCGTCCGGGCTCGGTGCGCCGAGCGACGACCCGGCGGCACCATTGACGGCGGCGCTTGGGATCCCCTGGCTGCAGCCTTTCCCTGATGCGCGGTTCGACCTAGGGACGCGGGCCGATATGCGACTCGCGCTGGTGGCGGCCATGCAGGTGCTGCCGCCGCGGCAGCGGGCCGTGCTGGTGCTGCGCGAGGTACTGGAGTTCAGCTCGGCTGAGGTCGCCGCGCAGCTGGGGACCACGGTCGCGGCGGTCAACAGCGCTCTGCAGCGGGCTCGTGCTGCGCTGGCCGGCGCAGGTGGCGCGAATGAGGTCGGCGAGCCGGGCGATCCGCGGGAACGGGCAGTGATTCAGCGTTACGTGCGCGCGTTCGAGGCGGCCGACGTCCCGGCACTTGTGCGCCTTCTGGCCGATGCGGCTGTCCTGGAGATGCCGCCCGTGCCGCTGTGGTATCGGGGCAGCCACGACTACGGACTGTTCATGCGCCGGGTATTCGAGATGCGCGGGACGGGCTGGGTCACGCGCCAGCTCACCGCCAACGGGCAGCCCGCGCTGGCCGCGTACGCGCCGGAGCCGGGCGGCGGCCACGCGTTGCATACGCTTCAGGTCTTCACCGTGGCCAGGGGCCAGGTCGTCCGCAATGTCGTGTTCGCCGATCCGGCCGTGTTCGAGGTCTTCGAGCTGCCCGAGCGGGTTTCTGCGGGCGAGTTGCGCCCGGCGCGATGAGTCGGCCCAGTGCCGCCGGTATGTACCGGTGAGCACTGACCGAAGGGAGACCCATCATGAGCGTCATCGTTATTGAGTTCATCACCCTGGACGGGATCATCTCCGACCCGGACGGTTCCGGCGGCGCGCCGGGCGGCGGCTGGGCGTTCCGTCACGGCCCCGAGACGGTCGCCGGGGACAAGTTCCGGCTCGGGAGCACCCTGGACGACGGGGCCATGCTGCTGGGACGCTCAACCTGGCAGCTGTTCTCCAGGATCTGGCCCGGCCGGGACACCCCTTTCGCGGCCCGGATGAATGCCGTCCCGAAGCTCGTCGCCACCCGTTCGGTCACCGACACCTCGGCCTGGGCGAACTCACGGGTAATCGACGGCGATCTCGTCGGCGCCGTGAAGCGGGAGCAGCGCGATGTCATCATCACCGGCAGCCTGAGCATCGTGCGCGCGCTGATGGCGGCGGACCTGATCGACGAGTACCGGCTACTGACCTTCCCGACCATCCTGGGTACCGGCGAGCGGCTCTTCCCCTCCGGCGGCCCGCCTGCGTACCTGGAGTGCCTGTCGGCCGAGCCTGCCGGCGCCGCAGTCCTCGCACGGTACGCCAGGGCGGCATGATGACGGCCCGCTTCCTCGCGGTGTACGAGGCGCCAGCCGACCCTGAGGCGTTCGACCGGCACTACCGCGAGTTGACGGATGGGTCAGGAATCCGCCGCCACAGCAGGCAGCGGCAGGTGTGCAGTGATAGTCGTGCCCTTGCCTGGCACGGACCTGACCTCGAGTCGGCCGTCGAGAGCTGCCAGCCGGTCGGCCATATTGCGCTGGCCGGAGCCCATCTGGGTGCGGCTGGTGTCGTATCCGGCCCCGTTGTCGGACACTGTGAAGCCAAGGGAACCGCCGCGTGCTGCCACGCAGATCTGGACGTCGGACGCGGCGGCGTACTTCGCGATGTTCTGCAGGGCTTCGAGGCAGCAGAAGTACACCGCAGCCTCGATGTCCTGGTCGAATCGCCCGATGCCGTCAGCGTCGACCATTACTGGGATCGGCGACTTGTCGGCTTGCGCTCGCAGCGCCGTGACCAGCCCGCGGTCTGCGAGTAGCGGCGGGTAGATCCCTCTGGCCAGATCGCGGAGGTTGCTGAGCGCACCTGCGGCGTCTTCCTGAAGCTCGCCGAGGAGCTGCTTGGCCTCGGCGGTGTCCTCTTCCACGACTGTGCTGGCCAGGCGGAGCTTGATGGCCAGGGCTACCAGGTCCTGTTGCGCTCCGTCGTGCAGGTTGCGTTCCAGCCGGCGCCGCTCCTCGTCCTGAGCTGTGACCAGGCGTTGCCTCGACGCACGGAGGTCCTCGATCAGGCCGGCGTTGGACAGCGCCAGGCCAGCCTGGGACGCCACGTCGACCACAAGCTGCTCGGCTGCCGGGTTCAGCGGCTCGTCTCGCGGCATCCGGATGGAGATGGCTCCGAGCAGCTCGCCCTGGTACAGGACTGGAGCGTCGAAGTCGGTATCGGGCAGCATGGGCAGCTGGTGTCCTTCCACCGGTACGGACTCAGCCGTGCTGCCGTCGGAAGCGGCCTCAGCGCGGAGTTCTGCGCCGACGCGCAGCCAGACGACCACGCGCTCGGCGCCGGTTCCTGCGGCCACGGTAGTGGCCATCTGGGCGAGCACGTCGCGTGCGTAGCCGCCTCCGATGCGCCGGGCGAACTCGGAGAGCACTTGATAGGGGCTGGCCCGCCTGCCGTACACGATCCGGTTCGCAAACCGCGCGGCCCGCTGCTGAACGGGATGGAAGGCCAGCGCTACGACGACAGCCGCGATTGCCGACAGCAGCGGGCTGCGCCGGTCTCCGGCCAGCGTGCCGATGCCAGCCACGAGTCCGGCGTAGACGGCTGAGATGAAGACCGCGAGCGTGCCGTACTGGACTGCCTTGCTGATCACGATGTCGATCTCGTAGAGCTTGTACTTCAGGATCGACACGGCGATGGCTACGTATAGGCACACCAGCGCTATGCAGAACAGCACTTTCAGCGGATGAACTAGCGGCACTGCTGTGGCCGGGCGTGACGAGATCTGCGGTGCCAGCGCCAGCGGGATGATCGTGACCACGACGAGCGCAGCGGCCGCTGCGAACCACTTCAGCTGCAGCCGCTCCTCGCCTGATGAGCGGACATACCTGGTGATCAGTGCGGCACCGGCGACCACCATGGCGGCCGGCCACAGCACAGCCAGCGCGGAGTGCAAGCCCGGATACCATCCCTGGGTTTGCGGGGCGGACGGATCCCGCCACACTCGGCTGGCTCGCGTCACCATGCCCATGGTTTGCAGCGCGAGTACCGCCGCCACGAACCAGGCGGCCGGGCGCCAACGGCGCGACGGCAGCAGCCCGGACGGGAACAGGAGCAGCACGAACGCGAAGGCCGCCGCCGGAATTATGAAGATCCAGTTCGCGAACCAGTCGGCCGCCCGGGCGGCTGGCAGCGGCCTGGGTGCGATCAGTCCGTACCACCCGTACCCCTGGCTGAAGAAACCCAGACCAAGCACCAGGCCGGCGCCGAGGAGGATCCAGCCGATCTTGTTGGCAGGCCGCCGGGATGCCAGCACGAGGCCCACGATCGGGACGGCGACGAACGTCAGGTCCTCGAAGACGTCAGGAAAGTTCCACAGCCCCGTCGTCGCGAGGCGCCCGCCCAGATACGACAGCGGCAGTTCGCCTAACAGCAGCAGAATCGACAGCGCCGCCACGCTGCCGGTCAGCCAGCGAACAGTCCGGGGTCTCATCCGCGCCTCCAGCGCGATACGCGCCGCCTGTTGGCTTGCAGCCTGACCGGCGGCACCGCATGTCAGCTGCAGTGTGGCCCGCCTGGCCGTCCGCTGACAAGGAGGACAGCCCTACCGGCCGACTCGTGCCAGCAGGCCTACGAGGGCAGCGCCGAAGCGACCCATGACCATGCAGACATTCAATGCGCTGCACGCCATCAACGCCTTACCGACTCCGATCGTGGCCTGGCTGCGCCCGGCCGGAGTTGGCTCGCCTCCGGCCGGGCGCAGTCCCCGCTCTTTCGCTAGGCGTCTCGCAGCCGTAGCACCAGGCCGCCGGCCAGCAGTGCGGCCGCGGCCCACACGGCAAGCACGCCGAGTCCGGCCCACGGCGTGATCGCCAGGCTGCGCACACCGATCGTGTCCTGGATCGTCAGCCCCGCGACCGTAGGCGTCCACCGCTCGAGGCGCTGCTGCCAGTGTTCGTTCCCGATGAACGCGAGGACGATCGGGAACAGGTACAGCAGTGCGAGCACGGTCCCGATCGACACCGCCGAGTCCCGCACCATGACCGAAACGCCGATGCTGAGCAAGGCGATCAGTCCTAGGTAGAGCACCGAGCCGAACGCGGCTCGCAGTGTCGGTCCGTAGCTCAGCCACACCGGGTGGAAACCGCGCGCCGCCGTGAATCCGTGGCCGGGCAGGATCAGGTGCCCGGCCAGCAACGAGCCGAACACGGCCACTGTCCCGGCGACCAGCACCAGGCCGGCAATCAGGATGGCCTTGGCGGCAAACACCGCGTGCCGCCGCGGCATCGCCGCAAGCGTCACCCGGATCATGCCGGTGCTGTACTCGTTGCAGAACGCCAGGACCGCCAGGATCGCCACCATGGCCTGGCCGAACTGGATGCCGGTCAGGCTGAGCTTGGTGGTGTCCACCGGGCAGGTCAGGCTCTGCGGGCAGTGGGTTGCCCCGACGGCCGCTGCGCTGACCGCGATCGTCAGTGCCGCGAGCCCGAGGAGCAGCCAACCGGGTCCGGAGACCGTGCGCAGCTTGGTCCACTCGGCGTGCAGTGCGTGGCGCAGGCTCGCGCCCCGCTCTGCCGTCGTCGCCATCGTCTCCGCCGGCTGCGTCTGCACGGCGGCGCTCATGCGTCCCGCCGCCGCAGCATTACCAGCGCGAGGACAAGGGCCGCCGCCACCCACAGGCACAGCACGCCAAACCCGGCGTAGGGCGACAGTGGGAAATAGCCCCGCACGGGCGAGACAACGGTGGTGACCTGGGAGTACCGCGGGATGCTCTGCTCGATCGCAAGGCCCGCGGCGGGAGTCACCCGCAGCAGCCAGTCGCCTGCCCCGCCGGGCACGACATTGAGTGCGGTCAGCAGGAACGGCATGACCACAATCACCACCGCGATCGTGATCGCGGCCGCACTCCGCCGCAGGATGGCGCCCAGAGCGACGGCAAGGACCGCGGCCAGTGCCAGCATGCCCGCCGTGCCGACGATGACCCGCACCTCGGTTAGCAATGGTGCATGCAGCAGTATCAGACCCTGGTTCTCTTCCTTCGGCACGCCGACGGCGATCGAGACCGCCGCGGCCACCAGCCCGGTGACGAAGGCCACCGCACCGATCACCACGGCCTTGGCGGCCAGCACCGCGCCGCGCCGCGGCGTCGCGGCCAGCGTGGTGCGGATGAGGCCGCGCCGGTACTCAGTGCTGAAGAACATCGCCGCCACGACGACGATCACAATTAGCCCGAGGAACGCTCCTACCAGGCTCTGCTCAATCGTCACTGTCGGGAACGGGCCGTCTGGCCCCGGCGTGACGGGCGCGATGTCGCCGGAGCCCGTCAGCGTGTACGTGCCGCCGCTGCGGGTGAACGGCGCCGAGCCCCCGCCGCCCGGCCCTGGCCCGATCCCGACCGGGCCGCCGCCGCCGACGGGGGTGCCCGTCCAGCTGCCGCCGGGTGCCCCACCGGTCAGGCTGACGTGATCGAAGACCCCGGTGGCCTGGGCCGGGCCGCCCGAGTTGCTGGATCCGCCGAACGAGTTCTGGGTCACCGAGTAGCCCGGCGAGGCCGCGAACATGCCGACTTGGACGGTCGAGGGCAGCCCGGTCAGCTGGATGGTGCCGACCTGGGTCCAGTGTGTGCCGTCGGCGGAGTCGTAGCCGCTGATCGTGTCGCCGGAGCGAGTCAGCCGCAGCCAGCGCGTGTGCGCCGCCGAGACCGCGCCCGGCATCCCGGCGGTATCACCGGTGAAGTTGTACTGCATCCGGACGCCATGACTGCCGGTCACCATCATCGCCACGTAGGCGGAGCCCTGATGAGTGCTCTGCTTGATGATGATTCCCGCCTTGGCCCACTCCGCCAGGCCGGGTACCAAACCGCTGCCAACCTGTGCAGGCCCCCCGTTCATGTCGGCGTGTTTGCCCGTGAGCGAGGTGACCTGCGCGGTGAGGGTGCCGTTCCCGGTCAGCGACTGCCGCGCCAAGTAGAAGCTGTCGCTCACGATCTCGCCGCCCGGCCCATGCGGGATGTAGGGCAGGCAGGCCTTGCCCGATTTCGGCGGGCCGCCGTTGATCTGGCAGCCGATGTTGGCGTTCGCTGCCGCGAACACGCCGAGGAAGATGGTCAGCAGCGCGGCCAGGACCATGCCGATCACCCAGCCGCGCACGCTGCGGAACTTGACCCACTCGGCCCGCAGCAGGGAGCCGAAGCCACCGCCGCGAGATCCGCCGCCCAGCCCCGCATCGGGCCGCGGCACGGAAATAGCCTGTGCTGTCATCGCGGCACCTCCTGCACCGCATCGGCGTCAAAGCCGGCCGGGCGGAACTCGACGGCCTGCCTGGTCAGCTCCATGTAGGCCTGCTCTAGCGTGGCCCGGTGCGCGGCTACCTCCGAGAACGGCACGGCCGCCGCGCCCAGCAGCGCGATGACGCGCTCCGCGGGCAGACCCGAGATCGTGAGCACGTCCTGCCCGGAAGCGACGGCGGTGGCCCCCGCGTTCTCCAGCACCGCCGTCGCCCCATGCCGGTCGGACGTGCGCAACATCACCCGGTCACCCGACGCCGCTGCCAGCAGGCTCGCCACAGTGGTGTCGGCGATGACCTTGCCACGGCCGACGACTACCAGGTGATCGGCGGTGTCCTGCAGTTCGCTCATCAGGTGGCTGGATACCAGCACCGCCCGGCCCTCGGCAGCCAGCCCGCGCAGGAAGCCCCGCACCCAGACGATGCCCTCGGGGTCCATCCCGTTGAATGGCTCGTCCAGCATGATCGCGACCGGGTTGCCCAGCATCGCCGCGGCGATCCCGAGCCGTTGCCGCATGCCGAGCGAGTACCCTCCGGCCCGCCGCTTGGCGACGCCTTCCAGGCCTGCCTGCTCGATCACTTCGTCCACCCGCCTGGCCGGCAGGCCCTGCGAGTGGGCCAGCCAGAGCAGGTGGTTGCGCGCGGACCGGCTCGGCTGCAGCGCGCCCGCGTCTAGCAGCGACCCGACCACTCGCATCGGCTGCCGCAGGCTCGCATACGGCGTGCCGCCGATGGTTGCCTTGCCCTCGTCGGGCGCGTCCAGGCTGAGGATTACCCGCATCGTGGTGGACTTGCCGGCCCCATTCGGGCCGACGAAGCCGGTGACCTGGCCAGGCTGGACGATGAACGACATGTCGTCCAGCGCGAGCGTCGGCCCGAACCGCTTGCGCAGGCCGTTCACTTCAATCGTGGCTTGCATTCGGAGATCCTTCTCGTTCGGTACGGAACTTGCTGTGACTGACTTCTACGGGAGTGGCCATAACACGGGCCGCACGGATGCTGTTATCCCGTTGTTAGGTCCAGCCGGGCATGCTGAAGTGCAATGGCATAGCCGAAATCCCAGATCACGGGCATCGCCGACGGGACGGAGGGCACATGCGCGCGTCGCAACGCAACACCACCCTGCCTGGCTGGGTGCGACTGCCGCGCTGGGTACGGCTGCCGGGCCGTACAGTACGGACGCGGCTGACCATCCTCTACGGGATCTTGTTCATGTTCTCCGGCGCGCTGCTGCTGACCATCTCCAGCGGCGTCGCCGTCGGTTCATCTTCGATGGCCGAGCCCGCGCAGTCCGCCAACAACTCCGCTCCCGGATCGCCATTGGACCGGGCCAACGCGCGCATCCACCAGCTGCAGGCCCAGATCGGTCAGCTCCAGCCCCACGCAGCCGGATCGCCAGACCAGAACAAGCTCTCGCACGTGCTGCTGATCTCGTCGCTGATCGCGCTGGCGATCATGACAGTGATCTCGGCCGGACTCGGCTGGCTGGTGGCCGGGCGCGCGCTGAGCCCGGTCCGCCAGATGACGGCCGCGGCCCAGCGGATCTCCGAGGATAGGCTGCACGAGCGGCTTGCGGTGCAGGGCCCTGAAGACGAGCTGAAGGAGCTCGGGGACACCATCGACGGCCTGCTGGAGCGGCTGGAGATCGCATTCAGCGCCCAGCGCCGCTTCGTCGCCAACGCCTCCCACGAACTGCGGACTCCGCTGACCACCATCCGAGCATCGCTGGACGTCGCGCTGGCGAAGCCAGATCCTGCCCCGCCGCAGACCGTCGCCCTGGCCGGGCGGCTGCGCGTTGAGCTGGACAAGATCGACAGGCTCCTTGAGGCGTTCCTGGCGCTCGCCCGCGCTCAGCACCGGGCACTGCCCGGCCGCGCGGTCATCCCGCTGGACTATGTCGTCGGCGCCGCCCTTGCCGACCAGGCTGCAGCGATCCGCGCCATGAACCTGACCGTGCAGGAGGCCGACTCCCTGGGCAGCGCATGGGTGACCGGCAGCCAGGCGCTGATCACCAGGATGGTGGAGAACCTCATCGACAACGCCGTCTGCCACAACACCGAAGGCGGCTGGATCCGGATTGTGTCCCGCACCGCGGCCGGCCGGGCCCGCCTGATCGTCGAGAACGGCGGGCCGCTGCTTGACCAAGAGCAGGTAGCAGGGCTGACCGAGCCCTTCCGCCGGATCGGGGCGGACCGGACCGGCTCAGATAAGGGTTCTGGCCTCGGCCTATCGATCGTCGCAGCCATCGCCGAGGCCCACGGCGGCTCGGTCGACCTGCAGGCGCGGTCCGCGGGCGGCCTGCGTGTCACGATCAGCCTGCCCGCGTCCGCTGCCCGGGCCGAGGCCGTCGCAGCAGGCGTCACTGCATGCCGCTAGGCGACGCCGGCCTGACTGGCCGGAAGCCACTACGATGAGGGTGGCGCTGGAGGGTGCCACCGGGTCCGCGGGAAGGACAGAGTCCACCTCCGAGTCATTCGACACTTTGGCTGTGGCCTCTTCCTCGGCCTGACCAGCGGACCGCAGGCGCAGGTGGGGAGACGCCCATGTCCACATCACTTCCCGAGCGGCCTGACCTCGCCCAGCTGCGACGCCAGGCCAAGGAGTTGCGCGACGACGCCCGCCGCGGGGAATCCGGGGCTGTCGAGCGCTTCATCCGCCAGTACCGGAGTGCCCCCCAAGGTGCTGTCACCCTGGCGGCTGCCCAGCTGGTTATTGCTCGCGAGCTGGGGTTCGCCAGCTGGCCGCGACTCAAGGCCGCCGTCGAGGCTCACGCCACTAGTCCCGCACGACGGGCGGAGGCGCTGGTGGCGGCGTCGGTCGAGGGGCGCCTGCGCGAGGCCGTCACGATTCTCGACACTGTCCAGGACGTGGCCGGCCATAGCCTGGCGGCCGCCGCCGTGCTCGGCGACGCCCAGCAGGTGGCCGAGATGCTCGCCGTGGACCCGGCGGCTGCCGTCGCCATAGATGAGGCCCGGGGCTGGCCACCGCTGCTCTACGCCTGCTACTCCCGCTGGCACCAGATCGACCCTCGGCGAGCGGCGGGACTGACCCAGGTGGTCCGTCTCCTGATCGCCGCCGGGGCCAGCCCCAACACCAACGATGGAGCCAGATACCCCCGCTCTGCGTTGAAGGGATCCGTCGAGGCGAACAACCCGGACATGACCAGGATCCTGCTGGAGGCGGGAGCCAATCCCAATGTCGGCGAGCCCATCGGGGAGGCTGTCGGGCGCGGCGATCACCGCTGCCTGCAACTGCTGCTGTCTCATGGTGCCCGGGTGGCCGGGACCTGGGCCTTCGGCGCGGCCATTTACCACGACGACCCCGAAGCGGTGGTACTTCTGGTCGACGCCCTCCGAGCCGGCGCTGGCCAGGTGGAGCAGATGGCGACCGAAGCGCTCCCCGACGCGGCGGCGAACGCCTCCCCGGCCGTCATCGTCGCTCTCCTCGCCGCCGGAGCGGATTCCGAAGCCAGCGACGAACACGGCGTCTCCGCGCTCCGTTTGGCTGTGCGGGCCGGGAAGAACGAGACGGCGGCGCTACTCGCCAGCCACGGCGCGCCGGATGACAGTACCGACATCGACCGTTTCATCGGCGCCTGCCGGCGAGCGGATCGTGCGGCTGCCGAGCAGCTCCTCGCCGGCCATCCCGATCTTTTCGACCACCTGACCGACGTCGACCACTCTGCCATCTCCGAGGCCGCCGCCTCCGGTCCGGCCGCGGCCCTCAGACTGATGCTCGAGCTGGGTTTCTCACCTCGAGCCCGCAGCTTCGGCGAGGAGCCGTTGCACGCCGCGGCTTATCACGGCAACGCCGAGGCGGTCCGCCTTCTGCTCGCAGCCGGCGCCGATGTCGACGCTCGCGACGACCGGTTCGACGGCACGCCGCTAGCCTTCGCCACCGTGGGCAGCGGCGAGCGAGCGGGGCAGCCCGGCAACTGGCTCGAGGTGGTCCGGCTGCTCGTCGCTGCCGGCGCGTCCCGGCGCGGCGTATGGATCGCCGACAAGCCGCCAAGCGAGGAGGTCATCGACCTGCTCCTCAGCTACGGCATCAGCTCAGACGAGGAGCCGGAACCTCAGGTCGAAGAGTCCGATGACCTGCCGATCTCACTCGGTGCCGGAGTGATGGCTGACATCGCCCGGCATATCGAAGCTGCCTACCGCACCCTGGACCTGGAGTTGCTGGGCTCGCTTCTGCACCCCGACGTGCGCTGGAGCGGTCAGTGCAGCACGAGCGCCGAGGTGCTGGACTGGTACCGACGCCTCCTGGCCGACGGCACCCGGGCGACCGTCGAGAGCGTAGAGGTCGACCGAGACGCGGTCGTGCTCGGCATTGGAGTCGCCGGGCAGGCCGAGGGGACGCGCCCGGCGCCCGCCGAGCGCGTCTATCAGGTCTTCACCGTCGACAACGATGAGATTGTCGAGATCCGCGGTTACCCGGACCGCGCGAGCGCGCTTGCCCGCATCCCGTCCTGAGCCATGAGCCTCTCTAGCGGATTAGGACTGCACTGACTCTGATATGCCCGCTTCCCGCAGCGCGTCGCCCATCGTCGCGGTGGCATGTACGACGTGGCTGACGTCCGGAGAGTAGCTGGGCGGGGTCACCCAGAACATGGCGGCAACCGCCTTGCCCGGCCCCAGCGTGCCGAACACCACCGGGCTGGCCGGCATGACGGTCCATCCCTGCGGCAGCCGCCATCGACGCTCAGTTGGCATCAAGCCGACGGGACCCGTCCCATGATCCATCCGAATTCGGAGGCGATTCGGACGCCGATACCTTCAGTGCAGAGCGGCTGGATGGCCTCGCGCAGCACGACCGCGAACCGGTCGTAGCCAACAGCCTGCAAGGCCGGCCAGGACGGGCCGCTAGAAGCCAGCGCCCGGACCGCCAGGTCAAGGTCGGGCCATTCATTGACGACCTGTGCGGCTCCGCGGTCAATGAACTCCAGCCCGGCGTCGGCAAGCATCTGCTCAGCCACGCCGGGCCGCCCGGTGCCACCCTGATTCAGGGTGGCCTCGACGTGGCTGTCCGGCGACAACTCCATGAGCGTGGCGAAGAACGGCAGTAGCCCGAGGCGCCGGGGAGATCCCCAGAAGCTGAATCCCACTAGCCCGCCCGGCCGCACTACCCGGCAGGCCTCCCGCAGCGCATCCTCGCACCCTTGCCAGATCCCGTTGAAACTCGTCGCCACATCGAAGTAGTCATCCTCGAACGGCAGCGCGAACATGTCGCCGACCCGGAAATCCGCGCTCGGAGCGCGCGCCCGCGCGATGGCGATCAGCGCCTCGGCGGCATCAAGCCCGGCAACTGTCGCCCCGCGGTCTGCCGCAACGCTGGCTGCGTACCCGGAGCCGCAGGCGATGTCCAGCAACCGCGTCCCAGGGCCGACGCCAGCCCGGTCGAACAGCGCGTCGTTGGCCCGCCGCGCATACGGCTCGACCAGGTACGCCCAGTCCGCGGCCCGTTCACCCCAGGCCTGGCCCGATTCGGCCCACCCCATTTGGCCTCGCCTCCGCTGCACGGTCCCGTGCTGTCAGCCGCTTGGCCACATAGTGTGCTACAGAAGTCACCGTCGCGAAACCGTTGACTCACTCAAGAGCGAGCCGAAGGCGATCACCCGAGGCGAATCCAGGTGGCGCGCGCGACACCGACTGCGCATCTAGATAGGCAGCGATGCGTCCGCAGACGTAGCCGCCGTTGCCGCTGTCTGGAGGGCCGCAGAAGCGACGCTCGACAACGAGAGAATCTGTCATGCCGGGGCCAGCAATCTCTTCACCTGGGCCGTGTCCGCGATTGCCCGATCGTTGTCGGGCGCCTGGGGGATGAGGTTGAATTCCCGGCAGCCTGCAGCGGCGTAGGGAGCGAGGAACTCGGCGACGTCTTCGGCGGTGCCGTATGGGCAGTAGCGCTCGAAGCGCTCGAACGGCAGCTGGTAGAAGGCCTCCATCGCTGGCGCGAGGCAGGCGCGAGCAGCTTCTTTCGAATCCGCAAGCCCGCACCACACCTGCATCGCGTGACGGCCAGGCGGGTCAGTCCGGCCTGCGCGGGCGGCCTCCTCTGCTGCCATCTCGACGGCGGCGCTGAAACGGCGAGGCGAGTTCCAGATGCCCAGCCAGCCGTCACCAAGCCGCCCGGCTCGCCGGATCGCCGTGTCGGAACGGCCCCCGATGATGATCGGAATCGCCTCGGCCGGCGCGGGCGCGATGAGCGCATCATCAAGGTCGAAGAACTTGCCGTGGAAGGTGACCGCTTCACCGGTCAGGAGCCGGCGCAAGACGGCGAGGCATTCATCCATCCGCAGACCCCGGGTGGCTGGGTCCACTCCGCAGTTCGAGACTTCACGGCGGTCCTCACCGCCTATCCCGACGCCGAAGATGAGCCGGCCGGGGGCAAGCCGGTCGATGTCTGCGAGCTGGCGGGCCACCAGGACGGGATGGCGCAGCGGCAGTAGGTACAGGCCGCTATAGACGGGCAGCGCGGGATGAAGCATCGCCAGTGCGGTGGCCTGCACGAGCCCGTCGAACCCGATCCCGGCGAAGAAGCTCACATGGTCGCCGCAGCAGACGTGGTCGATGCCCGCCTTGTCTACCTGTGCCAGGAACTCGCCGGCAGCCTCCGGGCCCTGTTCAAGGAGTCCGAACGGCGCGAACATGCCGACCCGCGCCGATGCGGCTGCGCGGCTTCCTGCGTCCGCCGGCCCCGTGGCCGGGCTGGTCATTCCAAGGTTGCTCATACCTCGACGCTAAGGTCACCTGGCCGCGTGCGGCTATCGGGTGAACTACCGGCAATCCGCTGGTAGCCCCTGGGCCGGGATGCTGTAGCGGCTGTGCACGTAGGGAGAACTACCGAGGTGCAGAGGGAACGGGGCCGATAGCCACGAGCAGCGACCTGCGACCGCGGTCGTTGGCGCTGGTCTTGAGTGCTCAGATGCCGAGCTCGGTCGCACGCCGCGTGAGCTCGAGCTTGGAGTTGACGTCGAGCTTCGTGTACGCGTTGCGCAGATGCGTCTCGATGGTCCGTTCGCTCAGGAACAGATGCCGTGCGATGTCCGGTGTTGACTGGCCGGCCACTGCAAGCCGGACGATCTCGTGCTCGCGCTGGCTGAGAGCGGACACGCCGACCGAAGAGTTGGCATGGCGCGGACGCCGGATCGTGCCGCGGACGGCGGCCTGCACCTGATCGAGCACGGAGTCGGCGTCTTCGAGCCAAGGGCGGTGATCAGAGCCGGACAGCTCGACCAGCTTCGCACCAGCGATGTGGGTCGCAAGGTAGCGGCCGTTGCCAACCTCGACCCAACGGTCATCGGTGCGGTGCAGCACGAGTGTTGGGGGGTGGATGTCGGGCAACAGGCTCCGAACGTCGATCTCCGCGTTCATCAGCATCAGGTCACGCGCCATGCTGGGGCTGGCTCCCACGCGCAGGTAGCGCGCCCACCAGCGCTGGTTATCGGGATCGATGGGCACGTCCGGGTTCACGATGTCCCACCATGCGCCGCTGGCCCACGCCTCATCGAAGCGCTCGAGGAACCGGGCGACAGTCTCGGGCGAGGTTCCCCAGGGGTAGTCGGCGGTCGCGACCTTACGCGGATAGGACCCGTAGAGGATCAGCGACTCGACCCGGTGCGGGTAGTGGGTGGCGAACGCGATGCTCAACGCGCCGCCCTCCGACACTCCGAGCAGGTGCGCCCGCTCGACGCCGACCGCGTCCATGACCGCCCGGATATCGTCGACTCGCTCGGCCAGAGTGGGCGGCCGTTTCATCGGATCCGACAGCCCGGTGCCGCGCTTGTCGAACACGATCAGCCGGGCGAACGATGCCAGCCGGTGCAGGAACCGGGCCAGATACGGCCAGTCCCAGGCCGCCTCGACGTGCGATACGAATCCCGGAACCAGCACCAGATCCGGCGGCCCCGAACCAAGAACCTGGTGGGCGACGTGCACCTGTCCGCTGCGCGCATACCTCGTGGCCGGACCCACCTACCACAATCTAGCAGTGCAGAAGCTTGCAGTGCAGAGGCCACAACGGTGGCGGCCGCGGGTGCCGATCAGGGCCCGCGACCGCCATCGTCCTGTAGCCAGCTCAGCTGCCCGCGACCCCAGCCGTAGCCTTTGCGCCAGCGCCGGCGGCGAGTGCCTGAACGTCCTGAGTGGTCAGGGCATGGCCGCCGATCGCCCAGTCGCCACTGTGCACCTCCTCGAGCACGCACCAGGTCACCCCGCGCATGTTCTCGCCCTCGATCGACACCATCGCGTCGGTGAGCTTCTCCACGATCTCCTGGCGCTGCGAGCTGGTGAAAACGCCCTCAATCACCTTCACATTGATGAGTGGCATCCCGTATGCCCCTTTCGGCTTCGTCCTGCGCTTCGCCGGTCCGCGCCTACCGCTAACCGGGCTCGTCACGTTCACGGTAGGAAGACTCCTGATGCGCTACATCCGTACCGCTACTGATTCCAGCTCGCTGATTACCTGGCGATCCGGCACGCAACCAGACCGGTGGACTAGACGTCCAAGCTGGCATGAAGCGAATGGCCTGCGCGATTGCGGTGTCGCTGACCGCCTTCCCGGCGCTAGCGGGGTGCGGCGGTAACGCTGCACACGGAGCCATCGCAGGCGTACTCGAGAGAGTCGGCGGCCCGCCTCCTGGCTCACCGGTCGCGCTGCCTGGCCACGTCGTGGCGGTGAACTCCGCGGGCGCCCAGTTCACGACGGCCGTCGGCAGCAACGGCCGGTTCTCGCTGTCGTTGCCCCCGGGCACTTACCAGCTGGCTGGCTACAGCCCGCTTATGGACGATGGCAAGATGCGATGCGGCACTGCGCACGCGTTCCATGTGACAACCGGCAGAACTCTGACGCACGTTGCTGTCGTGTGTTCGATCTCCTGATCCGACGCCCCTGAGATCGGTTGGTAACGGACAGTACTTGTTCGAGCGAACTGTTGACTCTCTGCGGTGTTATCACCATTGTCATGATCAGAAAGGCGCGAGCCTGCCTCACGTGTCAGTCCTGTCCCGGGCTGCTCACCAGCACGCGCCAAACGTTCTGCTGGAAGGAAGATTATGCGAACACGCGTCACCCGGATGGTGGCGGCGGCGGTGGGCGCGTGCGCCCTCGCGTCTCCGTTCCTGGCCGGCTCGGCACTGGCCGCTCCGGCCAGTTCAGCTTCTCATCCCGGTTTGGCCATCGTGCGCGGCAGCGCCCCTACCTGGACGCGTGCCGCCCGGGTACTCGGCGCCCCGGCGCCAGCTGCCCGGATCTCTTTCAAGGTCGCGATAGCGCTGCGCAACGAGGCGCGGGCCATGCAGCTCGTCCGCGCAGTGACGACCAAGGCGAGTTCGCAGTACGGCAAGTACCTGACTCCGCGGCAGTTCGATGCACGCTTCGGTCCCACGCGCGTCCAGGTGGCCACGGTCGAGTCCTTCCTGCGCAGCCGCGGCATCAAGGTCTCCGGGGTTGCCAAGGGGAACCGCTGGGTCAGTGCGTCCGCCAGTGTCAGCCGGGTCGAGGCGGTGTTCCACACCACGCTCAAGACCTATTCCTATAAGGGCTACAAGCTGCGTGAGGCGACGCGCAACTTGTCGGTGCCGGCCTCGCTGGGAGGCCTCGTCGATGGCATACTCGGCGTCTCCGAGGGCATTTCCCTTCCGGGCGCGGTGAAGCCCCTGGCTGAGTCCGCGGCGGCGCCGTCGGCTACCCAGCCGGCCCCGTCGGCGTGCTCGAGCTACTGGAACCAGAACCAGCAGGTCGGGCCGGCGGCCTACGGGCGGACCTCGTTCCCCACAGTCGGATGCGGATACTCACCGCAAGAGCTGCGCTCTGCCTACGGCATCTCGGGTGTCGAGCAGGCGGGCGACACCGGCCGCGGCGTGACCGTTGCCATCCTCGACGCCTACGACTCGCCGACCGACCTTGCGGACGCGAATGCCTTCTCTGACTACCGCGGCATTCCCGAGTTCAAGGCCGGCCAGTTCGTCGATGACTCGGCGCCGTCGAGCAGCTTCTACGACCAGAGCGTGTGCGGTGACTGGTCAATAGAGCAGACCCTGGACACGCAGACAGTGCACGGGATCGCGCCGGGCGCCAAGGTTGTCTACGTCGGCGCTCCCAGCTGCAACGACTCGGACCTGACTGCGGCGGCCAACGAGGTCGTGCAGGAGCATCTCGCCAGCATCGTCAGCAACTCCTACGGCGACCTCGGCGAGCAGGGACTGGGCGACGAGACCACCGTCAACCACTCGATCTACCTGCAGGGCGCCCTGGAGGGCATCGGCTTCTACTACTCCACGGGCGACTACGGTGACCTGACCGACATCGGGGACCCTGAGGCGGAGGCGTCCTACCCGTCGACAGACAGCCTGGTGACCGCGGTTGGCGGCACCACCCTGGCCGTCAACCGGAACAACACCTACAAGTTCGAGACCGCCTGGGGCGACACCATCGACCCGGTCGACTTCACCGGCACGACGCCGGTCTATTCACTGCCGCTGCCTGGCGAGTTCTACTTCGGGACCGGTGGCGGCACGAGCCGGTTGTTCACCCAGCCCTTCTACCAGCGCTTCACTGTGCCGAAGTCGCTGTCTGAGCAGTACGGCAAAACGCCGATGCGCGTCGTTCCTGACGTGTCGGCGCTGGCTGACCCGGAGACCGGGTACGTCATCTGCGTTGACGCACCGGACTCGGGCGGCACCTGCTCACCCTCGGCTGGAGACCTGTATCAGTACGGCGGCACGAGCCTGGCCTGTCCGCTGTTCGCGGCCATCCAGGCGGTCGCCAGTCAGGGCCGGCGGTTCCCGATCGGGTTCGCCAATCCGCTGCTGTACGCCTTGCCGTCGGCGGCATTCCACGACGTGAACTGGCCGAACAACGTTCCGATCGACTTCATCACGCCGTCGGGGCACACGTTGCTGGTCATGAACACGGACACCTCACTGGCCGATGGCAAGGGCTTCGATGACGCCACCGGCCGCGGTACGCCGGATGGCCTGGCATTCCTTCTGGGAGAGCGCTTCTAGCCTCCGGCCGAGGAACACCTCACCAGCGAGCCGCGGGGCCGCCGCGGGCAAACTGCCCGCGGCGGCCCCGCCGCCGTTCCTGGCGACGAACGTTTCTAGCGCCTAGCCCCGCACGTGGCCGGACCAGCTATATCTGGGCCGCCAGCCGAGCACGTTCGCGGCGACCGAACAGTCGACGAGCGCACGCCAGGGATCGGCCGCGTACTGGAAGGCGTCCTTGACGGGAACGTCAGGGACGAGGCGGGCAGCGAGCTCGAGACCAGGCGTGCTGGCCGAGATGTCGGCGGCGCACAGCAGGGCCCGGTGGTGCCCGGACAGGGGAACTGTCAGCGACTGCTCGACTGCCGCGGCGACGTCCCGTACGTCAACGAACCCGCCGTACTCCCAGTACGGCTCCCATTCCGAGCTGGGGCTGGCGTGCCGCTCGGCCTCGATCTGCGCATACATGCCGGGATGCCACACCCAGACCGGGCGCAGCGACACGCTCGCGATCCCGGTCCGGGCCGTGAAGCCGGCGCACAGGTCCTCGGCCAGGCACTTGGACAGGCCGTAGGGGCGCATCGCCCGCCGCGGATGAGCATCGTCTACCGGCAGGTAGTCGGGCAGGCGCTCGCCCTCGGCGATTCCGAAGACCTGGGCGCTGGAAAAGTGGATCACGCGGGACACGCCGGCGGCTTCGGCGGCCAGTAGCACATGCCACGTGCCGAGCACGTTGACGGCCATGATTCGCTCCGGGCTGCCAGCCGTGTCGTGCGCGAGCGCCGCCAGGTGCACGATCGCGGCGCAGCCTTCCGCCGCGCTCTTCACCTCGTCGAGATTCAGGAGCTCCGCGCCGTCAGCGAGATCAAAGCCAGCAACGTCGTGGCCGAGGCGTTCGAGATGACCAGCGACCGGGCCGCCAACGCCGCCGCGATGCCCGGTAACCAGAATCCGCATGCCACCATGATCTCGCGGCGACACAACTCAGATTCCGGCGGCACGACGGGACGCGGCACGGCGGAACGCGGCGCGCGAACCCGGCCGACGCCGCTGCATCGGAATGAGGACCCGGCTATGCAGCTAGCACCCGAGGAACCTGAAGCCGGGCCATGGCGCGTTGACCTGCTGCCGGACGTCGTCAACTCGCTGACTAAGCGCAGGCCGAACAGCCTGCCAGCAGGCCGGGCCGTGGTCCTGGCTGTGGACGGCCGCAGCAACAACGGCAAGACGACCCTGGCGGCGCGGATTGCCCAGGCGGTGCCCGGATCAGTTGTCATCCATACCGACGACATCGCCTGGCGACACTCCCGCTTTGGCTGGGAGGACTTGCTTATCGACGGGATCCTGGTGCCGGTGCATCGGGGCGAGCCGGTGGCCTATCGTCCGCCGCGCTGGGCTGAGCACGGCCGGGAGGGACACCTAGCTGTTCCCGCTGGGTGCCGGCTGCTCATAGTCGAGGGAGTCGGCGCTGGCCGAGCCGAGGCGGCACACCTCATCGATTCCCTGGTCTGGGTGCAGGCCGACGAGGGCGTTGCCGACCGGCGGGGCCTTAACCGCGTGGGAGAGCCGGGAGGCGCGGAGACCGTTCAGGACCTCCTCAGCTGGATGGACGAGGAAAGGCCCTTTGTTGCCCGCGAACGACCATGGAATCGGGCTGACGTTGTCGTCTGCGGCACTCCCGAGATTGCGTACGACCCGGACCGCGAAGTCGTGGTCGCGCCGCCGCCGCAAGAAACCTGACCCTGGCTCGGCGGGTGCCTGCGCAGGGGCTCGTTTCAAGCCGCCAGGGGCCGTGCGTGTTCGCTACGCCCCTGACCGTACTAGCCACGCACGGCCTGCAGTCGGTGCCTTGTTTATCAGCGAATGGCAGCGCGTTTTAGTTCGCGAATGGCAGCGGGCAGGACGAGCTTGCCGCGCATTCAGTCAAGTCGTCACAGCCCGCATCGACGGCCGTGCGCAGCGTTGCCGCGATCATCTGCAGCTCGGAGATCCTCGCCTCGATCTCGCTCAGCTTCTCTGCGGCTCTAGCCTGCAGACCATCCGGCGGGCGGCGATCCCTCCGGCGGCGCAGATCGACCAGCCCGGGGACCTCGTCGAGCGTGAACCCGAGGCGCTGCGCCGTTTTAATGGCCCGGAGCAGCGGGACGGCCGCGACCGGATACAGGCGGTGCCCGCCAGCTGCCCGAGGCGGAGCGGCGAGAAGTCCCCGCCGCTCGTAGTAGCGGAGCGTCTGCCGGTTCACTCCGGCCGCTTCGGCTAGCTCGCCACTGCGCAAGGTAGGTCTCATCCTGACTCGCTCCCGCCGGGCATCCGTCCCGCCCAGGCGTCCAGCACCCCGGCGTAACCGGCCTGGACCTCGACGTCCAGCACCACGTGACCGGGCGGCTCCGCGGCCACGGCGAAAGTAAAGAACGAGCAGCAGTCGGCTTCCCGAGCGACCAGATCGCGAACGTGCGCAGCAAGATCATCGGCGCCGTCCAGCACCAGCCGCAGCTGTCGCTCTGATATCCGCTCGCTAGCGATCACTGCGGCGAAGAGGGCGTTAAACTCCGCTACACGCACTGGCCGCTCGGCGAGCGGCAACGTGCATGCTGCTGGGGATCCCGACACCGACAGGCCGCTTGCCTCTGTCATGCATCCACCGTAAACCTGTACCTGGGTACCGAATGCAAGACCGTGAGCGGACTGATCTGCAGCGAGGGACGGTGGGTATGGGCGCCTCGAACCCAGCGGCGGCGTTCGCGTCCGGCCGGTCGCACGCACCGTCGGCACTGTCGGCTCTGGCGGTCCTGGCCGCCGCTATCGCCGGGTGCACGAGCGCGAGTCCGCCGAAGTCAGCCAGCGTGGCCGTCGCCGTCGATACCTGCCGCGATTCTGCCGGCCAGCAGGGCTACGATCCGGGCGTCCGGCTCGTCAACGGAGTACAAGGCTTCGTCGGCGATCCCAACCCTGACGACACGCCGTACAAGGTCATGCGGAACGGGCATCGCTACATAGCCTGGAAATTCGCCCTCGCCGTGGCGCCGGACGCCGGACCGTACCGAACTGTCGGCGTTCTCCATCCGGCGTCTGCCCGGCTGGCCTATCCACGCCAGCTCGCTGCCAGCGTGCGCCTGCCGGTGTGCGGTCACCGCTACACCCTGTACGCCGGCGGCGTCTTCGTCACCAAGCCCAGCTGCGTGACCCTGACCGTCACAGGACCCGCCGGGAAACCCGCGACGGTGACAATGCCCGTTCTCGTCGCCAGCTGCTGAGCCGGGCCGAAGCGGCCCTGACCAGCCCCGTAGCCTGGATGCTTGGCAAGGTCGGCCAGACGGGGGTGACGGCGGCGGATACTGACGTGCTCATCATCGGCGCGGGGCCGTCGGGCCTGCTCGCCGCCGCTGACCTGGCCCGCCACGGCGTCCTGGCGCGGGTCATCGAGCGCGAGCCCGACCCGCCCCGGCAGGCTCGCGCGACAGCGCTCCAGCCCGGATCGCTCGAGATCCTCGCCGCGGCTGGTCTCATCGACGAGGTCCTGGCGTCCTCGGTCCAGTTGCGCTTCGCGCGGCTGTTCGACGCCGAGCTGACGCGCACGGGCGAGACCGCGTTTGGCGAGGCGAGCGCCGACGCCGGCTGCCCGTGGGGATTCCAGTGCAGCCTGCCGCAATGGCGGACCGAGCAGATCCTCGCGGACCGGTTCGCCGGATACGGCGGCGCCATCGAGCGCGGCGTCGAGGCCCTGTCACTGCGGGAGCGCCACGACAGCGTGGTCGTCGATCTCAAACGGCCAGACGGGACGGCCGAGACGATCGAGACTCGCTGGGTCATCGGCGCCGGCGGTGCGCATAGCGTGACACGCGAGTCCATGGCCGGGGTCCTGGCGGGCGACACGTATCCAGGTACGGCGCTGGTCGCCGACGTCGCCGTGAAATGCCCGCTGCCACGCGACGGCTCGGCGCTCATCGCCACGCGCGCCGGCTACGTCATGCTCGCGCTGTTCCCACGCCGCCGTCGACGCGGCGCGCGCCGGCAACGGCGCGGTGACCCCGGCCGTGCCCCTAAGTCCCGAGCGGGCCGCGGCCCTGGTGCGGTCCCGCTGCATGCTCGACATCGATTACCACGGCAGCCCCCTGACCGGCCGCAGTGAGCTACCGCGGACGGCCGGCGACCCCGTTCCCGTCCCCGGGGCGCGTTACCCCGGCCGGTCCGCTCTGCGCGGCACGGCGCATCACCTGCTGCTATCCGGCCCCCGCGACGACCGGTCCGTGGCGAGCCTGCGGCGCAGATGGGCGGGGCTGGTAGAGGTCGGCGAGGTCGTGCCCGATCCGCGTCAGGCCGCCCGGGAAGGGAACGGGGCCGTCCTCGTCCGTCCCGACGGGTACCTCGGGTTCCGCGCGTCCGCCGATGCGGCCGGACTGGCCGCCGTGGACGCGCACCTTAGCTCGTATCTCGTCCCGGCCTGACCTCTGGCCGGGGCTCAGCCGGGCAGCCACTCCACGTAGAAAATGCCCAGCCCGAGCGCGATGCATAGCCCGCAGATGAGCCAGAAGCGGATCACGATGGTCGTCTCCGCCCAGCCGATCAGCTCGAAATGATGCTGAAGCGGGGCCATGCGGAAGACCCGGCGGCGGGTCATCTTGAAGAAGCCGACCTGGATGATCACCGACGCCGTGATGATCACGAACAGGCCGCCGAGCACCACCAGCAGCAGCGCCGTCTTCGTGGTCACGGCGAGGCCCGCGAGGACGCCGCCGATCGCGAGCGACCCCGTGTCGCCCATGAAGATCCGGGCGGGCGGCGCGTTCCACCACAGGAACCCAAGGCACCCGCCGAGCGCCGCGGCCGCCACGACCGCAAGGTCCAGCGGGCTGGCGATCGAGTAGCAGTGCGCGGTGACCGGCCCGATGATGCAGTCGTTGCGCAGCTGCCAGTTCGCGATGAGCACGTACGAAGCGAGCACCAGCACGGCCGAGCCCGCCGCGAGCCCGTCGAGGCCGTCGGTCAGGTTCACCCCGTTCGAGGCCGCGGCGATCAGCAGGACGATCCAGATCACGAACGGCAGCACGGTGAGGGCCGGCCCGACATCGCGCAGGAGGGAGATGTGCGCATCGGCCGGGGTGAGGTCGTACTGGCCAGGGAAGTGGAGCACCAGCACCGCGAACAGGCCGCTCACCACCACCTGGCCCGTCAGCTTGGCCCCGCTGCGCAGGCCCAGGCTCCGCTGCTTGTAGATCTTGATGAAGTCGTCGAGGAAGCCGACGAGTCCAAGGCTAGCCATCAGGCCCAGCACCAGCAGGCCCGATGGTGACGGCGGGTCGTCGGTGAGCAGGTGGCCGGCGAAGTACCCGAGCACGGAGGCGATCACGATGACAGTGCCGCCCATGGTGGGCGTTCCCCGCTTGGTTTTATGCGCCTGCGGGCCGTCGTCGCGGATCAGCTGGCCGTAGCCGTGCCTTCGGAAGATCCGGATCGCCACCGGGGTCCCGAAGAGCGACAGCAGCAGCGCGATGCCGGCCGCGAGCAGGATGGTCTTCACGCTGGCGACCTGCCGGCAACGACACTCCACTGCGGCAGCACTCGTACATCATGCCGGGTCCGGCGAGTGGTCGGTGACGCCCGGCGCCGGTCGCTGGTGATTCGTACCATGCCAGGCAGGTCTCCGCTGGCCCTTCGTAGTGCCGGCGCGGATGGCCGATCTGTTCAAGACAGCACCCGGCCGGGTTCGTAACCTCGGGCTTATGGATGACGTATTCGCAGCGGGAGACCGCTTCTTGCTCAGCCAGGCGCGGCTGCTCGAACGGCGCCTCTTCGCCACTGCATTCCTCGGCCAGCCAGCGGCGCACGTGGTCGACGCCCTGCGTGGCTACCAGAACGATGACGGTGGCTTCGGCCACGCGCTCGAACCCGACAAGCGCTGCCCGGCGAGTCTGCCCATCGACGTCGAGACCGCGTTCCAGGCGCTCGCCGCGGCGGGCGCGGCCGACCAGGAGATGATCACCAGGGCGTGTGACTTCCTGGCCCGGATAGCCGTGGCCGGCGACGCCGACGGGGCTGTGCCCCTGGCGTTCCCGGTCATCGAGTCGTTCCCGCGCGCGGCACACTGGACCGATTGGACCTACGTGCCGGGGCTCAACCCGACCGCGGGCCTCGTCGGGCTGCTCTACCGTCTCGGCGTCGATCATCCGTGGCGAGCAGAGGGCGCCGCTTACTGCTGGCGGCAGCTCGCGGCCGGCGGGGTGCCGGGAGACGCGCATACCCTGTCCGAGGTCATGATCTTCCTCGAGCACGTGCCGGAGCGCGACCGAGCCGAGGCGCACGCGCGGTCACTCGCCGCGCACTTCGGTGAGATCCCCATGTTCCATCTCGATCCGGCCGCTGACGGATACGGCCTGACGCCGCTGCACCTGGCGCCGGAGCCCGGCTCGCGCTGGCGCGCGCTGTTCAGCGACGCGCAGATCGACGGCCACCTCGACCGCCTTCTTAAGGACCAGCAGGACGACGGCGGCTGGCCGGTGAGCTGGGAGCCGCCAGGCCAGGCGGCCATGCAGGAATGGCGTGGGGTCGTCACTCTCCAGGCGCTGCGGACGCTCGCGGCCTACGGACGCATCGACGTCAGCGCCTGATCTGGGGCAGGCTTCTCTCGTGCAGGTCACCGTGGCCAGCGGCGGGCGCCGATAAGCCGTCGCCAGCCAGCCGGCCCGCCCGGTAGCCTCCGCGGGTGGACAGCACCATCACCGGCGCTGGCGGACCGCCAGGTGCTGCTCGCGACCGATCTGCACATGGAGAACATCCTGGCGGCGCGTCGTGAGCCCTGGCTGGCCATCGACCCGAAGCCACACGTTGGCGATCCCGCCTATGACCCGCTGCAGTACATGATCAACTGCGAGCGGCTGATTTCTGACCCGGTCGGCCTGGCCCAGCGCCTGGCCGATCTGCTCGGGCTGGATCTAGAGCGGCTCTTGCTCTGGCTGTTCGCGCGCTGCGTCCTGAACGTGCACGTGCGGCCGCAGCTCGCCGCGGTGGCCGCCAGCCTGGCTCCCTAGCCGGACCGCTAACGGGGGACGCGCCGGGTCCGGCGGGTCAGTCGTGACCAGGCAGCGTCATGAACGGGCGCACCTCGATGACTCCGTACCGCGCCGCCGGAATGGTGGCCGCCCAGCGGAGCGCCTCGTCCATGTCCGCGCAGTCCAGCACGTAGTAGCCGCCGATGACCTCCTTGATCTCCACGAACGGCCCGTCGGTCACCAGCGGCTTCCCGTTCCGCAGCCGCAGCGATCGGGCAGCCGACGGCAGCTGGAGCGGGCCGCTGTCCACGAGCACGCCGCTCTTATCCATGGCTGCGGTGGCGGACCGGTAGTCGTCCAGCATCTGCTGGAACTCGTCAGATCCGGGTTCGGGGTTCGCCACGTCCGGTTCGCCAGCGAGCAGGCACAGGTACCGCATGATCGTCACTCCCTCTGGCGGCGCCGTTCGCCGCCTCATCTTGTTCCACGAATGAGCTCGGCGCCGTCTGACAAAGACATTAGGGCCGTTAGCGTAGGCGGGTGACCGGATCAGGGGCTGGCTCGCTGCCCGCGGCCGTGCAGGCAGGACTTGCTGGTGCTGGTATCCCTAGCCTCGCCGCGGGTGTCCAGCGGCTGATGACCGCCTACCGCTCGGGCGCGGTGCCGGACGCGCCCGTGATGGGATCCAGGGCGGATGCGGCCGCCTACGCGGCCTACCGGATGCCGGCCACGGTGGCGGCAACGGCGCAGGCCCTGCGGGAGCTGCGACTGTCGCTGCCTGGCTGGGCGCCCGGCAGCCTGCTGGACTTCGGGGCGGGAACGGGCGGCGCTACCTGGGCAGCCGCTGACCAGCTGCCGTCGCTTGAGTCGATGGCGCTGCTGGAGCAGTCCGCCGACGCGATCAGGCTCGGCAAGGCAATATTCGCCGCCGCGGACGCGGCCTGCCTGCGTGCGGCGTCCTGGCGCGCCTGGCGCCTGCCGCCCGACGGCGAGCCGCCGGCCGGACCGGCCCTGCCGCCCGCGGACGTAGCGACCGCCGCGTACGTCCTCGGCGAGCTGACGCCGACGCAGCAGTCAGCCCTGGTAAGCCTCGCCGCTCAGGCCGCTCCGGCTGTGCTAATTGTCGAGCCTGGGACGCCGGCCGGGCATCGGCGGATCCTGGCTGCTCGCGCGCAGCTGCTGGCGGCCGGGTACGTCGTTGCCGCGCCGTGCCCGCATCAGCAGCATTGCCCGCTGGACATCGAGGGGGACTGGTGCCACTTCGGAGCCCGGCTCCAGCGCTCCCCGGTGCACCGGCAAGCGAAGGGCGCCGAGCTGTCCTACGAGGACGAGAAATTCAGCTACGTCGCGGCCGTCCGACTGGCCAAGCCGGACGCGCAGACGCCCGACGGCCGGATCGTGCGCAGGCCGCAGCAACGCAAGGGGCTGGTCATGCTGGATCTGTGCGTGCGGGACGGGTCTGTCAGGCGCGAGCTGGTGAGCAAGAGTAAGGGTGAGTCCTACCGCCGGGCCAGGAAGATCTCCTGGGGGGACCGCTGGCCCGCCGACCTCGACGAATGACCGGGGCTAGTCCTGCGGCGCAATAACTGTGTCTCCATCGGGCTGGAGGTGGGCGGCCAACTCAGCGAAGTCCTCGTAGCCCCAGGTCCATGATCCGCTGCGCAGATCCGCGACGACACCATCGATCCAGGCCAGCTCGGCGGCACACATTGCGCGCTGATATTCGTCGTCCATCAGCACGACTCGCGGCAGGTAGGCGGCGTCCGCCAGGCTGGCCTCCATATCCGCAAGCTGGGCGCGCAGCGCCGTGGCGCGCTGCTCCAGCACTGTCGCGGCCTCGGCCGGGCCGAGCAGCATGATGAACGACAGCGCGGCGGGGAACCGCGGGTACTCGTTCCGCGGCCGCGCCAGCATGTCGGTGAGCCACTGGAGCGTCACCTGGCGCCCGGCCTCGGTCAGCTCGTAGACGGTCCGCTCGGGGTACTGCTGGTCGCGCTCCGTCTGCCGGACGGCGATCAGCCCGGCCTGGTCGAGCCGCCTGATCGTCTTATACAGGTTGGCCCGCTGACCGACGTTGATCACGTTGTCCTTGCCCCACAGCTTGAGCAGCCGCTGCATCCCATACGGGTGCAGCGGCGCCGCCTGCAACAGGCTCAGCACCGCGAGGGCCAGCGGCGACGACCGAATCTCACCTTCCACGGCGCCCAGTCTACTAGTTCCCTCCGCACTAGTAGTACTGCCGCGCGAGCGGTCGCTAGTTGCCGATGAACTAGTTCTCTGCAATAGAGTTGCCTCATGACTAGTTCCTAGTCTACTATCCAACTCACGATATAGCTCGTCGCATGGGCGACGGAAACTCGGAGAGGGAGCACAGCGAAATGAGTATCGAAGCCGTCGCCTGGGCGCGCCGCGCGGGCCGGTATCCCACGATCGACAACCCCAGCCGATGAGCGCGGCAATGGCGTCCGCGGGCCCGGCGCCGCTACTGGAAGCGCGCGGACTGACCGTGCGGTTCGGCAAGGTGACAGCTCTCGACCGGCTGGAGCTCATCGCTCCGCCCGGCCAGGTACTGGCCATCCTCGGGCCGAACGGGGCCGGCAAGACTACATTTCTCCGGGCTGTGGCCACGCTCGTGCGGCCGGACAGCGGCGAGCTGCGGGTCCGCGGCCGCGATGTGGTGCGGGACGGCGCTGGCGTCCGTCGGGACATCGGGCTTGCTGGTCAGTTCGCCGCAGTCGAGCCCACGATGACCGGCCGCGAGAACCTTGAGATGACGGCGCGGCTCTTCGGTCATGGCCGGACGGCGAGCCGACGCGCTGCTTCCCTGGTGATCGACCAGCTCAGCCTCGGCGAGGTTGCCGACCGCCGTAGTGGCACGTACTCGGGCGGGCAGCGCCGTCGCCTGGATCTGGGTGCGAGCCTCGTAGGCGGACCGCGGCTGCTCCTGCTTGACGAGCCGACCACGGGACTGGACCCCGTCAGCCGGCGCGAGGTCTGGGATGCGGTTCGCGGCCTCGCCGCCAGCGGCACCGACATTCTGCTGACGACGCACTATCTCGACGAGGCCGACGAACTGGCTGATCATGTCGTGGTCATCGATCACGGCCGCGTTGTCGCGGCCGGGACGGTCGGGGAGCTGAAGGCCAGCATCGGCCGGGACGTCATCGAGGTGGCGGTCAGCTCTCCGGCCGAGCTCGATGCGGTCGGGCGGATCCTCGAGCAGGTCACGATGAGCCCAGCCCGACCCGACGCCGCCGGGCGCCGCATCACGGCGCTGGCTCCGGGCGGGCCAGCTGAGCTGGCAGCCGTCATCGGCTGCCTCCAGGACGCCGCGATCGGCGTAGCCGAGATCGGCCTGCGGCGGCCGGCTCTCGACGAGGTGTTCCTGACCCTTACGGGCGACCAGACTCACGTGCCGGCTGCGGTCGGCCCGATGAACCGGAGTGCGATATGACCACAACACAGGCGGCAGTGCCACAAGCGCTCAGCCGCCCTGCCAGGCCGCCAGGCGTGACAGGCGCTTCCGTTCAGGTAGCGCTCCGTGCGCTGCGCAAGTACGTGCGGACTCCCGGCCTCAGCCTCATGGGGATCGTCCAGTCGGCGCTGTTCCTGTTCAGCTTCCGGTACGTCTTCGGTGGCGCCATCCACGCCGGATCGACAAGCTACGTCGACTTCCTGGTGCCGTCCTACGTCGCGACGATCGTGCTGTTCACCGGGGGCGGCATCGCGGTCGCGGTGGCCGAGGACAAGGTGCAGGGCTTCACGGACAGGCTGCTCTCGCTGCCGGTGCCCCGGTACTCGCTGGTGCTCGGACGCACGCTCGCCGACTCGACGACCAACACCTGGTCGCTCCTGACGACTGCCGCGTTTGGCTTCCTGTTCGGGTTCCGGCTGCCGGGTACCTGGCAGGAAGGACTCGCCGCCTTCGGCTTGTGCGTGGTCTATGCGGTTGTCTTCACGGTGGTCTTCATCGTGATGGGGCTGTTCGCGCCCAACGCTCAGGCGGCGCAGGGGATGTCGCTGATCGCATTCATCTTCGCCTTCATCTCCAGCACCTATGTGCCGGCGACCTCGATGCCCGGCTGGCTCCAGCCGTTCTCGAAGTACCAGCCGATCACGCCGATGGTCGACGCCGTGCGGGCCCTGCTTGTCGGCTCGAGCAGCGACGTGGGCCTCGCGCTGGCCTGGTGTGCGATCTTGCTGGTCGCCTTCACGCCCATCGCGGTGCTGCGTTACCGGCGTGCCTGACCGGGTGATCGCCGTCGCCGTCGCCGTCGCTAGCGCCCGCGCCGCGTCGTTACGATGGGTGCTGTCATGACGAGGCGGCGCGCAGACGCCGCTCGCAGGAGCGCCGGGCGAGCGCCGGTGCCTAACAGGGGAGCCTGAGATGTCAAAGGTTGCGGTCGTCGGATTCGGCCGGATCGGCAGGTCAGCGGTGAAGGCCGGGCTGAGTGCCAAGCTCTTTACGCCGTCGGTGATCGTCGACATCGTGCCCGCCGACGCCATGGCGCCCTTGTTCGAGTTCGACAGTAACTACGGCCGCTGGCGGGATCCAGTCAGCGCCGAGGCTGACGGCCTGGTGATCGGCGATGCAACAATCGGCTGGTTTGACGCCCGGCAGGCAGCGCCCGACTGGAAGGCCCTCGGCGTCGACCTCGTGCTCGACTGCACGGGCCGTGCTACTACCCGCGCCGGGGCGCAGGCGCACCTGGACGCCGGCGCCAGCAGGGTGCTGGTCAGCGCGCCGAGCAAGACGCTTGACGACTGCGACGCGGTGCTGCTGCCCGGCATCAACATGGACTCCTACGACGCGGGCAAGCACCGCATCGTCAGCATGGCTAGCTGCACTACCAACGCGCTGGCTCCGGTGATCAAGGTCCTGCGAGAGACCGTCGGGATCCGGGACGGCTTCTTCAGCACGGTGCATGCCTACACCAACACCCAGTCGCTCACAGACCAGCCGATGAAGGAGCGTCGCGACTCGTGGGCGGCGGCGGAGAACATCATCCCGTCCTCGTCCGGCGCGGCCAAGGCGCTGAAGTTCATCTGGCCAGACCTCCAGGTAACGGGCAAGGCTTACCGGGTTCCGGTCCGGACCGGAAGCATTGTGGAGCTCACGGTCCGCGTCGCGACGCCGACCAGCGCTGCCGAGCTGAACGAGGCATTCGTGGCGGCCGCGGGCTCGGGTCCGATGGCCGGCATCCTTGGCGTCCTGCACGACGGGTGGGCCTCGGCGCGAATCGTCGGCGAGACCAGGTCGTCGATCGTAGACCTGCCGCTGACCTCGGTAAGCGACGGCGACCTGGTGACAGTGGCGGCCTGGTACGACAACGAAGCCGGCTACTCGATGCGGCTGGCGGAGACTGTAGCCCAGCTCGCGGGCAGCTAACCTGGCGGCGCCGCCGCATATCCGCGGCCACTCAGCCGAAGCGGCTCGCTAGCCGCCGGAAGGTACGCGGCGAGGTGCCGTGCAGCCACGCCGGGAAGCGCAGCCAGCCAGGCACGAAGACGATGTCCAGGTCGCGCTGCGCGGCCTTCACAATCGCCCGGGCCACGCGCTCGGCCGGGATCGGAGCGGGCAGCCGGCGGTCGTACGGCCGGCCGCGGCGGCGGAAGAAAGGCGTGTCGACGACGCCGGGCAGCACGAGGGACGCCCCGGCGCCAGTCCCGGCGAGCTCGTAGCCGAGGCTCTCGGCCAGGTAATTGACGCCGGCCTTCGTCGCCGCGTAGACAGCCTCGTGCCGCACGCCCGTCATCCCGGCGATGGAGGAGACGAAGATCATGCGGCCCGTGCCGCGCTCGGCCATGCCGGGTGCCACCAGCCTGGCCAGCTGGACAGGCGCGAGCAGGTTAACGGTGATCAGCTCGGTCGCCTTGGGGCCAGGCAGGTCGCCGATCGGGCCCGCCCACCCGGCGCCCGCATTGCAGACGAGCAGGTCGATCCGGCCAGCCTCGGCCAGCGCCGTCTTGATCAGCCGCTCTGGCCCGTCTTCCTCGCTCAGGTCGGCCGGCATCGCCAAGGCGCGGGTGCGCGCCGCCACCGACCGCAGCCGGTCCTCATCGCGCCCGGTCACGATCAGCCGCGCGCCAGCCCGGGCTAGCACTGCCGCTGTCGCTGCGCCGATGCCCGAGGAGGCGCCAGTGATGAGCGCGACCGCGCCGACTAGCTGCATAACTCACCGGGCTCCTGGTCCGTGGGTGCGGATCTGCTACGCCTGCAGCCGTACCACTTCCGTACCCATGATGGAGCTAACCAAGGCCCGGGTGGCGTCGCTACCTAGACGGACGCGCCTGCGGGGGAGCCCGCACGAGCCCAGCAGCGAACGATGTCGCGCATCGACAGCAGTCCGGCAACGTCCTGGTCCTCGACGACGATCAGGTGCCGGAAGTTGCCCGCGGACATTGCGGACGCTGCCTGATCGAGGGTCCACTCAGGTGAGGCAAAGACCACGTCCGAGGTCCGGTGATCGGCCACCAGCTCGGAGTCCGGGTCCTGCCCGGCGCCAACCGAGTCAAGAATGTCCCGCTCCGTCAGGATTCCTATCCCGGAGTGCTCATGATCCACGACGACGGCCGCCCCGACCCGCTGCGCGGACATCAGCCGGGCCGCCTCGCGCAGGGTGTGCGCTGGCCCGACACTCAGGACAACCTTGGTCATGCCGTCCCTTACGTTCATGCGTCGCTCCCCTCGCATCGAGCTGCCGCATCGCATCGTCGCGCCGGACCGCGCGCCGGGAGCCTGCTGGCGGCCCGGAAGGCCGTGGCGACGCATGCCGCAGCGAACTGCCCGGCGTGCTTGTGCGCTTGTGATTGCCAGTGCTGTCCAGCATCCGCCCGATTGGCGCTTAGGGCAAGTCCTGATCCGCCGCCGCGAGCAGGCTGAGAACCTCGGCATGGAGTATCCCGTTGGTGCAGACTGCGCTGCCCAGGTCAGGCCGCGGCGTGCCGGCGAGGTCGGTGAACGCGCCGCCGGCCTCGGTCACGACGATCTGGAGCGCGGCCACGTCCCAGAGGTTGACGTCGGTCTCCGCGGAGATGTCGACGGCGCCCTCAGCAACGAGCATATGAGACCAGAAATCGCCATAAGCGCGCGTGCGCCAGACCTTCCTGGCGAGCCCGAGGAACTCGTTCAGACGACCGTCGTGCTCCCAGCTCGTGATGCTCGAGTACGACAGCGAGGCATCCGACAGGCTGGCAACCTGCGAGACGCGACAGGCAGTTGCCTTGGTCATGCTCTTGCCGGTCCAGGCACCGCCGTCGCGGGCGGCCCACCAGCGCCGGCCGAGCGCGGGGGCGCTAACTACGCCCGCGATGACCTCGTCCTCATCCATCAGCCCGATCAGCGTCGCCCAGACCGGCACGCCCCGGACGTAGTTCTTGGTGCCGTCGATGGGGTCGATGACCCAGCAGCGCTGGCTTGATCCGGTGTGGCCGAATTCCTCGCCCAGCATGGCGTCCCGCGGCCGGGCCCGGCTGAGCACGTTGCGCAGGGACTCTTCGACCGCGAGGTCAGCATCACTGACGGGCGTCAGGTCCGGCTTGGCTTCGACCCGCAGGTCCAGGGACCGGAAGCGGCGCATCGTGATGTCGTCCGCGGCGTCCGCCAGGACGTGCGCGAACCCGAGGTCGCCGTCATAACCTGCCATCCCGGGCAACGGTAGCGGTTACTCTGGCGCACTGGCCATGCGAGGCCAGGATTAGCCGGCTCGGCAGCCGCAAATCCGGTGAGCTGATCCGGTGAGCTAATCCGGATCGTCCGCCTCCGCGCCGCTGTCGGCCGGGTCGAGGCCCTCGCGGCTGCGCAGGAGTCGCCGCAGCGAGTCCAGGCGCGCGGCCTCCGCCGGGCCGCCGTGCGCCGCAACCCAGTCATCCAGCGCGCATTCTGCTTCCATGTGCGTGCAGCCAGGCGGGCACGATGCGATGGCCTCAGCGAACTCCGGGAACGCGGACACCACCCGGTCGGCCGCGACGTGCGCGAGCCCGAAACTGCGAAGGCCGGGCGTGTCGATGATCCAGCCGCCTCCGGCTAGCGGGAGTGCCACCGCCGATGAGGAGGTGTGCCGGCCCCGCCCGGTCACGACATTCACCGAGCCGACGGCCCGGTCGGCATCCGGGAGCAGCGCATTCACGAGCGTCGACTTGCCTACCCCCGAGTGCCCGACCAGGACGCTGATGCGGCCAGCGAGCAGGGCGCGCAGCTCGTCGAGTTGCCCGGCAAACGGCGTGCTGAGCGCTACCCACCGGACGCCGAGCGGCTCGTAGGCGGCGATGAGGTCGTCGGGCGCGGCCAGGTCGGCTTTGGTGAGGCACAGCAGCGGCTCCAGGCCCGCGTCGTAGGCGGCCACCAGGAATCTGTCGATGAGCCGCGGGCGCGGCGTCGGATCGGCCAGTGCGGTGACGATCACGAGCTGCTCGGCGTTGGCCACGACGATCCGCTCGGTCGGGTCGTCATCCTCGGCCGAGCGCCGCAGCACGGAGATCCGCGGCAGGACGCGCACAACCCTGGCGAGCGTCCCAGGCTGACCGGTGACGTCGCCAGCCAGCTTGACCCGGTCGCCGACGACGACGCCGCCCCGGCCTAGCTCCCTGGCCTTCATCGCGGTGATCATCTGCTCGCCAGTCCAGCAGTGGTAGCGACCGCGGTCGACTCCGGTCACGAACGCGTCGATCGCGTCCTCGTGGGCCGGTCTTCGCCGCGTGCGGGGCCTGGAGCCCTTACCCGGCCTGACCCGCACATCGTCTTCGTCCAGCCGTGCGTGGCTGGCTGGCCTGCTCAGGTTGCCTGTCCCAGCATCTGAAGCCACAGTGTCTGGAAGGCGGGGAACGTCTTGGCGACAGTTGCCGCGTTGCGGACGCGCAGGCCTGGCACGGCGAGGCCAAGCACGGCCGCGGCCATCACCAGCCGGTGGTCGTTGTAGCTGTCGAACGGCTCGGTTGCCGCCCGCAGCGGGCGCGGCTGTATCCGCAGGCCGTCGGGAAGTTCGGTGACCTGGCCGCCCAGAGCGCCGATCTCGGCGGCCAGTGCAGCGAGCCGGTCGCTCTCGTGCAGCCGCATGTGTGCGATGCCGGTGAATTCCGATGGCGAGTCGGCGAGCGCCGCCAGGGCGGTCAGCACCGGCGCAAGCTCGTTGATGTCCCGGAGATCGGCGCTGATCCCGTGGATCTGGCCGGTGCCCTCGATGCGCATGCCAGCCTCGGTCGGCTGCCACACCGCGCCCATCCGGGCCAGCACGTCCATGATCTGCCCAGCTGCCTGCAGGCTGACGGCGGGCCAGTCCGCAATGGTGACACGCCCGCTCGTGACCAGGGCTGCGGCCAGGAACGGGGCCGCATTCGACAAATCAGGCTCGATGGCGATAGTGCCTGGCGCCAGTCGGGAGGGCCGGACTCGCCAGAAGTCGGGAGCAGCCTCGTCACCACCGGACTGGGCGCCGGTCTCGACCACGGCGCCCGCCGCGGTCAGCATGGCCGCCGTCATGGCGATGTGCGGCGCCGACGGGATGCGCTCGCCATGATGATTTATCTGCAAGCCAGTCTCGAAGCGCGGCGCCGCCAGCATGAGGCCGGATATGAGCTGAGAGGACGAGGAAGCGTCCAGCGTCACAGTGCCGCCGTTGACCTGGCCGCGGCCATGCACGACGAACGGCACCGCGCCCCGGCCGCCATCGTCGATGTCGACGCCGGCCTGCCGCAGCCCGGCCAGCAGCTGGCCCACCGGGCGCTGCGAGGCTCGGGCGTCACCGCGGAACTCAACATCCGCTTTCGCGAGCGCGGCCGCGGGTGGCACGAATCGCAGCACGGTGCCGGCGTTGCCGACGTCGACCAGGACCTGACCGGACTGCCAGCCCGGCGTGACGTTCCAGGCTGGCTTCCGGGAGGCAGCCGCGGGGACGGAATCGACGGTGGCGCCCAGAGCGACGATCGCGCCGGTCATCAGATCGGTGTCACGCGCCTCGAGCGGGCCGACGATCGTCGTCGGGCTGTCGGCGAGCGCAGCCAGGATCAGTGCCCTGTTGGTCATGGACTTGGAGCCGGGCAGGCGGACAGTCGCCGTGACGGCGGTGCGGGCAGCCGGTGTCGTCCAGCCGGAGTCGGTGTGCCCTAGCGCTCGCATGTTTCCCGAGAGTACTGGCTGGCGGCACGTCTAGACGTAGCCGGCCGCACGGAGTCACAATCAAGCACCGCGATGCTGCAAGCCCGGAATGAATCCGGATATCTCCGCAAGGTTTGGCATAGCCGGATCTCGGCTATGAACTGGCACATTCTGAGCTTCGCTGAGTCGGTTGACGGTTGATCAGGTGAGGGGTATGTGCGGTCGGTATGCATCAACGCGCAAGCGCATTGAACTCCTGGAGGAGTTCAGCGTGCAGCGCGACATGGTGACCGAGCCGCTGAAGCCCGATTACAACGTTGCCCCGACCAAGCCGGTCTACGCAGTTCTCGACCGGGTGGAGCGGGCATCTAACGACGGGCCCGAGGACGACGCAGGCAACGGTGCGGCCGCGGGCAAGGCGCAGCGTGAGCTGCGCATCGTGCGCTGGGGACTGGTCCCGTTCTGGGCCAAGGACGTCAAGATCGGCAGCCGCATGATCAACGCGAGGGCCGAGACCGTCGCCGAGAAGCCGGCCTTTCGCCGCGCCTTCGGCAAGCGGCGCTGCCTGCTCCCGGCTGACGGCTATTACGAATGGCAGTCGCAGCCGGGCGCGGCCAAGCAGCCGATCTACATCAGCCGCGCTGATGGTGGCTCACTGGCCTTCGCCGGACTCTACGAGCTGTGGCGCGACCCCACTGTCGGCCGGGATGACGAGGATGCCTGGCTGTGGACCGCGACGGTTATCACTACAAGTGCTCCCGACGAGCTCGGCATGATCCACGACCGGATGCCGATGATCATTGATCCGGCCAGCTGGGCGGACTGGCTCGACCCGGCCAACAGCGACGTGGCCGACCTGCGCGGCCTGCTGTCGCCGGCCGCGGCGAGCGGCCTCACCACGTATCCGGTCTCGACCGAGGTGAACTCGGTCCGCAACAACGGCCCGCAGCTGATCGAGCCGCTCGGCCGTAGCCCAGTGGCGCCCTTAGCTGATGCGAGGACTGCTGCTGTCGGGGTCGGCTCGCCGGCAGGCGCCCAAGTAGCCGCACGGTCGGGCGCCCGGGACGGCGGCGACGGCACTGGGGTGCTGTTCTAGGCCAGCTAGCTGGCCCGGCAGCACATGAATACCCCTGACGGTGCTGTCGGCCAGGTGCAGAAGGAGGCAGGGATCGCATGGATGTCATGGTGGCGCGGCAGCGGCTGGAAGAGATCTGCCACGAGCTGGACAGGTCGATCACCGTCCTGAACGGTGCCGGCGAGGAACAGCAGTGGTCCGGCGATTATCCCCAGGATCCGGCCGACGCAGGGGCCAACCTGTCCGAGAGCGAGCGGTCTCGGGCCGTGCTGGCCGTTGCCCGCCGGCAGCGGTCAGACGTGCTGGCCGCGCTGCACCGGATCGACCTCGGCACATACGGCACCTGCGTGGACTGCGGGACGATCGTCCCGGAGGGGCGGCTCGAGGCAAAGCCGGAGGCGGCCAGGTGCGTGGCCTGCCAGGGGAAGCGGGACCGGCTCCGTCGGTAAAACATGTTGCCCATGCCGGTAAAGGTTGATCGTGGTCGCGGCACGGGCCGGGTCGGCGGAATGAAGGGGCCATGCGTCGTGTTTCAGAGCACGTGTCTCTTGCCAGCTACCAGACCAGGCCAGGACCGTCCAAGACGGTCGGCCGGGATGTGATGACTGTCGGCGTTGTATCCTCCCGGCGAGGCGGCTTGCAGTCTGATCGGCTGGGGCCCTCGATTCCGGAAGGGGTGGGTCCGGTCCCCGAGACACTAGAGGAGCGCAGTCAGCGGTTCGAAGCTGACGTGCTGCCTTACCTTGATCAGCTGTACGCGGCCGGGATGCGGATGACCCGCAATCCCGCCGATGCCGAAGACCTGGTGCAGGAGACGTTCGCAAAGGCTTATGCGTCTTTTCACCAGTTCCAGGCTGGGACGAATCTGAAGGCGTGGCTCTTCAGGATCCTGACCAACACCTTCATCAACACCTACCGGAAGCGCCAGCGCGAGCCGCAGCGGTCCGGCACCGAGGAGATCGAGGACTGGCAGCTCGCCAGGGCCGCGTCGCATACCTCATCCGGGCTGAAGTCGGCTGAGACCGAGGCGCTTGAGCGGCTGCCGGACTCCGACATCAAGGCCGCCCTGCAGGCGCTGCCGGAGGACTTCCGGCTTGCCGTCTACCTCGCTGACGTCGAGGGATTCGCCTACAAGGAGATCGCCGACATCATGGGCACTCCGATCGGGACCGTCATGTCGCGCTTGCACCGCGGCCGCAGGCAGCTTCGCGACCTGCTCCAGGACTATGCGGCGGACCAGGGCATGCTTGCCACGACGCCTGCCGCCCCGACCACGGCGCCGTCCGATGGCGACGCGTCAGGGAAGGACGCGAAATGAGCTGCGGCAAGCCGCACGAGGTGCCGTGTACCGAGGTCCTCGCGATGGTGTACTCCTACATCGATGGCGAGATGGAGACCGGCGGGTCAGCCCAGATCAAGGAGCACCTTGAGGAGTGCGGGCCGTGCCTGCGGGAGTACGGCCTGGAGGAGCTGGTAAAGCGCCTGGTGCACAAGTGCTGCGGCCAGGAAGCGGTCCCCGGTGAGCTCCGCACGAAGGTGCTGAGCAGGATCGCGGCGGTTCGCGAGGAGATCGAGACCACCGAGGTGCTGGCCGAGTAGGCCGCCGCCCGAGCATGCTGGTCGTTGCGCTCAGCAATGCGCTGCGCGCGTACCCCCCGGAGCCGTGACCGATTGCATCTATGCGACTACTGGTTGCTCACATAGTGTGTGAGCCATCTGGAATCCGCACGATCGCGTTACTCTAAGTGGCGATACCGGTCGGCTGCGCCGGCTTCACTGCAATGAGGGGGTCACGGCATGGTCTCCCGGGCCGCATGGCTGTACATCGTGCTGGTCGCGGCGATCACCGGCGTCCTCATGGCCATGACACCGTTCGGCCACCCCAAGGGTGTCCGCCACGCCTTACTCGCGCTGGTCGTCCTTCAGGTGCTGTTCCTGATCTGCAACTCCACCAAGGCGCCGCTGACCTCACGCCAGACGAAGTGGTCGCCGAGCTCAGCCGCCACGCTGGCCGCGGTTGTCCTGCTCGGCCCGCTTGCCGCGGCGCTTGTCGGTGCCGCCTCACTGGTGAGCCCGCGGCGTCAGCTCCTGCTCGCCGAGCGGCTCTTCAACGGCGCCATGCACGCCCTCTGTGGCCTCGCCGCCGGTGAGGCTTACCTGGCGCTGGGGGGCAAGGTCGGCATCCCCCAGCCCGACATGTTCTTCCAGAAGACGATCGTCGCGTTCGCCGTGGCGGCGGCCGTGCATGTCCTCGCGAACCACACCCTCATCTGGGGCGTCTACCGGCTCAATCGCGGCCGGGGCATGCTACGGCGCGAGGGCCTGGAGTCCAGCCTCACGCTGCTGCTGGCCTCAGACCTCGGGTACGCGTGCCTGGGCCTGGTCATCGCCGCTCTCTGGGGGATCATGGGCTGGTTCTCGGCGGTGCTCGTGCTCGTCCCGCTGTTCGTGGCGCGGTGGGCGATGGGCCAGTTCGCCGAGCAGCAGCGCGCCTACGCCGCGACCATGAACGCGCTCTGCCAGGCCGTGGAGACGAAGGACTACTACACCCGGGGCCACGGCGACCGGGTATCCCGCGGCGCGGTCATGATCGCCCGCCAGATCAGGATGAGCTCCGACCGGACCGACGCGATCAGGTTCGCCGGCATGCTGCACGACGTGGGCAAGCTCGGCGTCCCGACGCAGGTGCTGCAGAAAACCGGCGCGCTGACTGAGGACGAGTACGCGGCGATCCAGCTGCATCCGATGCGCGGCCTGGAGATCGTCAGGGAGATCGGGTTCCTGTACGAGGCGCTGAACGGCATCATGCACCATCACGAGCGAATCGACGGCCGCGGCTACCCGATGGGCCTGGCCGGCCATGAGATCCCGGAGTTCGCGCGCGTGATCGCGGTCGCTGACGCCTTCGACTCGATGACGTCCACACGGTCCTACCGCGAGGCCAAGAGCATCGACCTGGCGATCGGCGAGCTGCGCCGTGGCGCCGGCTCGCAGTTCGACCCGCTGATCGTGGAGGCCTTCATAACCGCGCTCGACGTCGAGGAGTGGCCGCTGCCGGCGCCCGCCAGCGCCCCACCGGACCTGACCATCGTGACCGTCCAGGATCACGATGACCCGACAGCGCCGCTCCAGGTCGTGATTCCGTGACGGGCGGGACTTTCGCCGGGCGCCCGGCGCCCGACCGGATTGCGTACTGGCAGGCCGTGGACTCCGGTCGGCTGCTGCTCATGGCGGCGGCCGCGATGCTCGTGATCGCCGCGTTCGCGCACACGGCGATCAACGCCCATTCCCAGCCGATCTACTGGCCGCCAGCCCTCGCGTTCGGTGGCTTCATCGCGCTGGGCGAGCTGCTGCGGCTCGCGCTGCCGGGCGGGCGCGAGTCGGCGCCCATCGCCATGGTCGGCGCGATGTCGTATGCGCTGCTGCTCTCGCTTCCGAAACATGTCAAAGGCGGCGGCGACATCCAGGTGCTGGCCGGGCAGTCCGCCCTGCTGGTCATCGCCGTCGCGGCCGTCGGCATGACCGTGGGCGCCCTTCCGCACATCGCGGCCGGCCGGTCCGCCGGGATCACCGGCATCTGCTCGCGCATCGTTGCGGTCTCCTGCGTCGCGTTCATCTTCCGGCTCGGTGCCGTCCTCGACGTTCATGAACCATCCGTGGGAGCTGGCGTTCGCCGTGATGGCGCTCCTGCTCTTCCTCGGCTGGCTCATCGACACCGTCGTCTGCGCGCTGATCCGGGCCGACGACGTGGGCGCCAGATTCTCGGTCGCGATCGTCGACGAGATGCGGCTCCAGTGGCCGCTGGGCCTGGCGGTCGGCGCCTCGGTGATCATCACGGTCTTCAGCGTCAAGCAGCTTGGCCTCGGCGTGCTGGCGGCCTTCATCGGCCCGCTGCTGGTCACCCAGATCGCCTTCCGCCGGTATGCCGGGATCCGCGCTACCTACCTCCAGACCGTCAGGTCGCTGGCCAGGGTCACCGAGGTCGCGGGCTACGTGGAGGCTGGCCACTCCCGCCGCGTCAGCAGGCTGGCCGTCTCCGTCGGACGCGGACTCGGCATGCCCGAGCCCGAGCTGCTCGCGCTCGAGTACGCCGCGCTCATGCATGACATCGGACAGCTGTCGCTGACCGAGCCAATCCCGGGCGGCGCAACTGTGCTGGTCTCGCCCGCCGACCAGGACCGCATCGCAGAGCTCGGCAGCGAGGTGATCCGGGAGGCGGGCGTGCTGGACGACGTCGCCGACCTGGTCCGCTGCCAGAGCTGGCCGGCCCGCGGGCACGACCCGGCCCCGCCGCTCGGCAGCATGATCATCAGAGCCGCCAACGCCTTCGACGACATGGTCGGGGAGTCGACCGATAGAGAGAGGTCGGCCACCGCGCTCGATCGCCTGCGCCTGGACCCGATCGGGTACGACGCGGGCGTCGTGGCGGCACTGGCCGAGGTCGCAGGCCGGCGGATCCCGCGACGGCTGTAAGCTGCCGGGCGTGCTCGAGTCGGTCCTTGTCGCTAATCGTGGTGAGATAGCCAGGCGCGTCATCGCCAGTGCCCGTAAGCTCGGCGTCCGATCGGTGGCTGTCTATTCGGCCGCCGACGCTGACCTGCCGTACGTCCACGAGGCCGACGCGGCGGTGCTCATCGGGCCGGCGCAGCCCGGCTAGCAGCTACCTGAATGCGGACGCGGTGCTGGCCGCAGCGCGCCAGACGGCAGTGCAGGCGATCCATCCGGGCTACGGCTTCCTGTCGGAGAGCCCGGTATTTGCCGCCAGCGTCATCGACGCCGGACTCATCTGGGTCGGCCCGTCGCCCGACTCGATGGCCCAGATGGGCGACAAGATCAACGGCCGCAACCTGATGGAGCGCGCTGGCGTGCCGGTGGCCGCGGGCACCCGCGAGCCCGTGGCGGACGTTACGGCGGCGCTCGCGGCGGCCGGCCAGATCGGCTATCCGGTGATGATCAAGGCGTCGGCAGGTGGCGGCGGCATCGGGATGAGCGCGGCCGCCGACCCGGCCCAGCTGGCGGCCGGATTCGAGACCGCCAGGTCGCGCGCCGAGCGCTTCTTCGGCAACCCGGCCATCTTGCTGGAGCGCTATGTCTCGCGCGCTCGGCACGTCGAGGTTCAGATACTGGGGCTAGCGGACGGCCAGGTGGTCGCCCTGGGCGACCGCGACTGCTCGGTCCAGCGCCGGCACCAGAAAGTAGCCGAAGAGACCCCCTCGCCGGGCATCGGCGCAGAGCTGCGGGCGAGGATGCTCTCCGCCGGAGTGACGGCGGGCCAGGCGGTGGCCTACCGGGGCGCAGGCACGGTGGAGTTCCTCGTCGACGTCGAGGCAGGGGACTTCATGTTCCTGGAAATGAACACCCGGCTCCAGGTCGAGCACCCGGTCACCGAGCTGGTGACCGGCATCGACCTGGTCGAGCAGCAGTTCCTGATAGCGGCCGGCGAGGACGTCAGCTTCGCCCCGGATGCAGTGGCTCCGGCCGGTCACGCGCTGGAGCTGCGGATCTACGCCGAGGACAGCAAGCGGTTCCTGCCAAGCCCCGGCACGATATCGGAGTGGGTCGAGCCTGCCGGGCCTGGCGTGCGCGTGGACGCCGGCTACGCCGCAGGCAACACCGTGACGCCGTTCTATGATCCGCTGCTGGCCAAGCTGTGCCTACATGGAGCGGATCGAGCGCAGGCTCTGGAGCGCGCCAGGGCGGCGGTAGCCGACTTCCGCATCAGCGGGCTCAAGACCAACCTGCAGTTCCACGCGGACCTGCTGGCCTCTGCTGAGTTCTCCGGCGGCGACTACGACACGTCGCTGGTAGGCCGACTGCGCCCGTGATAACGCGCGAGCGGCGATGATGGAGCCGGGCCTGCCGGCGGCGACTGGCATTTGCTACGACGGGCAGGTAAGGAGGGCACATGAGCGAGGTGCGCGCGGAGATGGTGGCCAACGTCTGGAAGGTCGTGGCTGCCGAGGGCGACACCGTCGATGACGGCGACACGCTAGTCATCCTGGAGTCCATGAAGATGGAGATCCCGGTACTCGCCGAGGACGCGGGCACGCTAACCAGGCTGGCCGTAGCCGAGGGCGACGTCGTTCAGGAAGGCGACCTGATCGCCGTCATCGAATAGCAGGGCGCTCGCTCAAACGCCCGTTGTCGATCGCGGATACGCGTCGCGGGAGTCGGTCACGACATTGACCAGATACGGGATGCCCGCGTCGAATGCCCGGCGCAGCGCGGGACCGATCTCGCCCGGCTCCGTCACCAGCTCGCCCCCGCCGCCAAGCGCCGTGACCACTTGGTCGTAGCGGCAGCCGGGCTGGAGGTCGGCGGCAACGTCATACCCGTAGAGCGCCTGCATCGGGTGCTTCTCCAGACCCCAGATGCCATTGTTGCCGCAGATCATGACCACCGGCAGCCGGTGCCGCACCAGCGTGTCGACGTCCATGAGCGAGAATCCGGCGGCGCCGTCGCCGACCAGCAGCACTACCTGAGCGGCCGGCCGGGCCACCCTGGCCGCGATCGCGTAGCCAAGACCGGTGCCGAGGCAGCCGTACGGCCCCGGGTCCAGCCATCCGCCAGGCAGCTGCGGCTCGACATACTTGCCGGCGTAGCTGACGAAGTCGCCGCCATCACCGACCACGACGGCGTCCGGCTCTAGGAAACCGGCGAGCTCGCCATAGATCCGGAGCGGATGGATCGGGCTCGCGTCGCTGCGGAGAAGGGCCCCGTCGGCCTCGACCGCCCGCCTGCTCGCCTGCTGAAGGCGGGGCAGCCAGTCCTGCGCCCAGGCGGCGCCAGCGCCGGCCGTCGCCGCTGCGCTACCCAGCCAGCCGAAGATCGTGCTCAGGTCGCCGGCCGCCGACCCGGCAAGCTCGCAGTGCGTGGCAAGCTGACCCGCGGCGTCGGCGAGATGGACCACGCGGGCTGGGGGAGTGCCGTTCTTCCCGCCGAACTGGCCGTACCCGAGCCGGAAGTCCAGCGGCGTGCCGGCCACGAGTACGAGGTCGGCCTCGCCGAGCCCGATCGATCGCGCTCTCGTCACGAGCAGCGGATGCCCAGCCGGCAGGATGCCGCGGCCCTGGCCGTTGGCAATGACCGGCAGCTGAAGCTGCTCGGCCGCGGCCCTGGCTGCATCCTCCGCGCCGTCCAGCCAGACATCGGACCCGAGTATCAGCAACGGCCGGCTGGCCGTAGCCAGCAGCCTGGCGATCTGCGCGACCGCACCCGCGTCCGGCACGTCTGTCTCTCGCACTGCTGTACCTGGCACGGGCGTACCTGGTACTGCCGTGTCTGGCCCGGGTGCGGTACCCGGCCCAGACCCACCTCGCCCGCGGTCGGCAGCAGCCGGGTCACCGGATCCGAACAGCGCTTCGAGGCTGACGTCCAGGAACACCGGGCCGCGGTGCCGGGCCGCCGCGAGGGTGAACGCGGCGTCAACTGCGGCACCGACCTGACCGGGGACATGCTCGGTCCAGGCTCGCTTGGTGACCGGCGCGAGCAGCGGCGGATGATCAAGTTCCTGGAGGCTGCCAGAGCCCCAGCGGCTGTCGGGCGCGCGACCCGCCAGCACTACAAGCGGCGACCCGTTGAAGTGGGCGGTGGTGACCGCGCTGACGCCGTTCGTCACACCAGGCCCGGCGGTCAGCACGGCAAGGCCCGGGGAGCGGGTCAGCCGGGCCGTGGCCTCCGCGGCGAACACTGCGGTCTGCTCGTGCCGGACGTCGATGATCGGCATGGGCGGATCTGCGGTCACCGCGCCGTCGTACACCGGGAAGACATGTCCGCCAGACAGGGTGAACATGGTCGTCACGCCGTGGCTGCGGGCGGCCGCCACTGCCTGCGCGCCGCCGTGGGCGGGCCGCTGATCCTGACTCACGGACGGCACGTTACCAGCAGGTAGGCGGGTGGCATCAGGGCGTCTGCCGCGGGATTCACTGCCGGGAACGGGGTCGCGTGACCTTCGGGGCGGCCCGATCATCGCGGCCGGGCTGCGATGATTACTGGGTGCCTACGCTGACCGACCTTGCCAGCCGGGCCGGGATCCGCGGCGCGGACCTGGAGTGGCTGCACGCGCTGATCTCCGACTGGCAGCTGCTCGCTGACCTGTCCTTCGCAGACCTGGTGCTGTGGGCGCCCCTGGGCGAGGACGCGGCGGGGGACAACCGCGCGCACAGCGATGACAGTGCCGATGCGGATGAAAGCTGGCCGCAGGGCGCCAGCTGGGTCGCGCTGGCCCAGATGCGGCCGACGACGGCGCCGACGGCTCTGCCCGATGACATCGTGGGCACCGTGCGGCTGGGCTCAGAGCAGCCGTTCCTGGCGGCGGCGTTCACCGAGAGTCGGGTGTGCCGGGAAGGCGATCCGGAGTGGACCCGCGGCGTGCCGGTCCGGCACGAGACGATTCCGGTCAGCCGGGACGGGCGCGTGATCGCCGTCATCGAGCGCTCCACGAACCTGAGCTCGGCGCGCACGCCGAGCCGCCTGGACCTGGCGTACCTGAGCGCGGCCGACGACCTTACCCAGATGATCGCGGCCGGCATGTTCCCCGCCCCGGGCGAGGAGCCAGCGCTAGTCAGGTCGCCGCGGGTCGGCGACGGAATGCTGCAGCTCAGCCGGTCAGGCAAGGTCACCTACGCGAGCCCGAACGGGCTGTCGGCCTACCGCAGGCTCGGGCTCACCGCAGATCTGGTCGGCAAGCAGCTCGGGCCTCTCACCGCGCGGCTATGCGCAGGGCGCGCGCCACGCGATGACTCCCTGATGGTGGCGGCGAGCGGACGATCGCACGCCGAGACAGAGGTGGAGGCCCACGGCGCAGTGGTCCAGCTGCGCACTATCCCGCTGACCGTCGACGGCGAGCGTGCTGGGGCCCTCATCCTGCTCAGGGACGTGACCGAGCTGCGGCACCGGGAGCGCGAGCTGCTCACCAAGGACGCGACGATCCGCGAGATCCACCACCGGGTCAAGAACAACCTGCAGACGGTGGCAGCGCTGCTGCGACTCCAGGCGCGCAGGCTGCACGCCCCCGAGGCCAGGGAAGCGCTCGAGGAGGCGGTCCGCCGCGTCGGGTCGATCGCGATGGTGCACGAGACGTTGTCGCACGTGCCCGATGAGATCGTGGACTTCGACGACATCGCCGGCCGAGTGGCAATGATGGCGGGCGAGCTGTCCGCCACTGAGGCGCGGGTGACGCCGAAGCTGATCGGGGAGTTCGGCCTGCTGCCGGCCCTGATCGCGACGCCGCTCGCCCTGGTGCTCACGGAACTGCTTCAGAACGCGCTCCAGCACGGGCTCAGCGAGTCCGGCCAGGCCGCTGTCGGCTGCCTTGAGATCTCCGCCGTGCGCGGGCCGGGGCGTCTGACGATCACGGTCTCCGACAACGGCGTGGGCCTGCCAGCCGAGTTCGACCTGGATTCAACAACCAGCCTGGGCCTGCAGATTGTCCGCACGCTCGTCCTGACGGAGCTGGGCGGCCGGCTGACAATTGAGCCGCGCGACGGCGGCGGCACCAAGGTGCTGGTCGAGCTGCCGCTCGGCGAGCTGGCGCTGGAAGAGTCAGGTGCGGCCGCACGCTGACGACCGCGCACCCCAGCGCTGCGCCGCTCCAGCTGGGAGGCGGCGCAGCCCGCTGTCAGTAATCAGGCCCCCGCGCGCGCGGCGACCCTGCTGCTGCGGCGCTTGACCGCGCGCCGCTCATCCTCGCTAAGTCCGCCCCAGACACCGGCGTCTTGGCCACTCTCGAGCGCCCACTGCAGGCAAGGCTCCAAGACCTTGCACCCCTGGCACACTTGCTTGGCCTCGTCGATCTGGAGTAGCGCAGGCCCGGTATTCCCAATGGGGAAGAAAAGCTCCGGGTCCACGTCACGGCAGGCGGCATGGTGACGCCAGTCCATGAGTCCACTCCTCCTTGCGCCCAGGTCCTGACCGGGCCTGCGGCGCTCAGTCGCGCTTGTGAATGATTTCACGAGCTATGTCATATGTCAGGTTACTGCTCTTCTGATCGTGGCTTGCGGTCTAAATCTGCGATGCCGTCCTTGCCCGGCGTCGCCGGATTAATCCGCCGACACTGGGATTTAACCTCCGGCGCGGCACTCGCCGACCGCTCATGCTCCGGCTCTGCCGCACCTGGGCTCGCGCCCCGTGCACTCGCAAGGCTTCTAAGCCGGGCCGCGCCCACGTTCGCGCTGCCAGCCCGGCATGGCGCGCGCTAGCGCACCGTTCACCAGGAGCGTTACAACCTTCTCAAGGTCGGCTATCAATCGCAAGACCCTTGGGCAAAGGTTCGGCAGGATTTCGGTGTCAGATCAGTCACATGGCTGGCATGTGAAGCCTTGCCCGGCGTACGTATAGGCCAGCCTTGCCGCGCACTTTATGCTATTAGCCAGAAATGTAATACTTTTTGAATTCTCGGCCGACCAATCCGGCGTTAGCTTAGCGCGAGGATCACCCAATTATGCGCAGCGCACTAGGGACCGAGCGGAGTTCCACTTCCTCGACCTCACCCATGTACTCGCCATCGAGCTGGAATGCGACAGGCCGGCTCGCGCTGAGCCGGATAACCGGCAGATCATGGCCAGGGACGACGCTACGCCCGCGAGGCGGTTCGGCCCGTTCGGTGAGCATCTGGCGCAGGATCCGCAGCGTCGCGATCGTGCCCAGGCCGCGAAAGCCCAGCAGATCCAGGCCGGTGTCGAAGCTCGCATCCGGATTGGTGTTGACAGGCCTGCGGCCGAGATAGGTCCAGGGTGCCGAGTTAGAGACGATGCAGAGAAACACGGCGTCCGCACACAGCCCGGCGGGCTCTGTAATGGTGATGGCCGGATGCCGCCTGTCGGTGACCTGGTAGTACTGGCGCAGGGCCGTCCGGAGGTACCGCGCGGGCGTCAGCGACAGGCCGTGTGCCCGGCGACCTTCGACGGCGCGCACGACCTCGGCATCGAGGCCGACGCCAGCGTTAAAGGTGAAATACCGCCCGTTGGCTAGGCCAAGCCCGATGCGGCGTTCCCGGCCCGCTAGCAGGTCCTCGATCAGCCGGCCGCTGCGTCGACAGGGTCGGTCGGCAGGCCGATCGAGCGAGTGAAGACGTTCGCGTTGCCGCCCGGCAACGCGGCCAGAGCAGGCAGGTCGTCAGCGTCTCTTGGTGGCAGGGGCTCGGCCAGCGCCGCGCTGGTCCAGTGCGGCGTCGTCCAGTGCAGCGTCGTGTGCCGCCGCCAGTGCAGCCTCGTCCAGTGCCGCGTCGTCCGGGGCCGTGAGGTCCGCTGCCGTGGGGTCGACCGGCCTATCGCCGCCCCGGAGCGAGATCCCGCGCCCTGTGCTCGCCCCGGTCCGGCCCGCTGCACTTGCGCCGGGATTGTCTGCGCCGCCCAGCAGGCCGTTCACAGCCTCGTTCACCGTCCCGTCACCGCCGAGCGTCATGACCAGCCCGAATTTGTCAGAGGCGGCGGTTGCGGCGAGTCTGGTGGCGTCGCCCCGGTAACGTGTCTCCACGACCTCAAGGTCAACGGCAGAGGCGAGGGCCCGGACGATGACATCCCGTCGCCCGCGGGTTGTGGAGGTGGCGTGTGGGTTCACGATCAAGAGCGCGCGCACGGGCCCAGGCTAGCCAGGCATCGCCGCAGCAGTCACCAGGGGCCCAGCGCTCAGCTCCGCCAGCTCCGACGCCGGAGCGTCAGGCGAACCCGCAGCCGGTCCCGAGCACAGTAGCCCAGTCCGGCCCGCCAGTAGCCCAGTCCGCCCCGCCGGTAGCCCAGTCCGGCCCGCCGGTAGCCCAGTCCGGCCCGCCGGCAGCCCAGTCCGGCCCGCCAGTCACCCAGTCCGGCCCGCCAGTCACCCAGTCCGGCCCGCCGGTCAGCCCAGTCCGGCCCGCCAGTCAGCCCAGTCCGGCCCGGCGGTAGCCCAGTCCGGCCCGGCGGTAGCCCAGTCGGGCCCGCCAGCCGGGCAGCTTCCCCGCGCGGTCATTGTGGCCGCGGTCGTCGAAGCCGTAGAAGCGGCGGGCGTCCTCCTTGCCTCGGTATTGGCCGCCATCGCCACCGCGCAGGGACAGTCCTACCAGGACGCCAGCGGCATTGCGATCACGGTCATCGGCTTTGCTGCGGCGGTGGGCCTGGCTCTTGTCGCCCGTGCCTTGCGCGCGGGCCGCCGTTGGTCAAGGACACCGGCGATGCTGACGCAGCTGTTTACCGGGATCGTGGCCATTTACCTGCTGCAGTCGGGTCGGCTGGACTGGGGCATTCCGGCCATTGTGGTGGCAATCGTTGGTCTTGGCGCGCTATTGACCCCGGCCAGCATCGAAGTACTCACACCCGGACGAATCAGCAAGTAGCGCCCGGCCGTTAGTTCTTGCCGTTAATCCTCGCTCGTCAGGCCTTCTCGGAGCTGAGCCAGCGTCCTCGCCAGCAGCCGAGACACGTGCATTTGCGAGATTCCGAGCTCGGTAGCTATCTGCGACTGGGTCATGTTGCCGAAGAACCGGAGGAGCAGGATCCGCTTCTCGCGTGGTGGCAGCTGCTCGAGCAGCGGCTTCAGCGACTCGCGGTACTCCACGCCCTCCAGGGCCTCGTCGACCATGCCGAGCGACTCGGCCACAGCGGGCGCGTCGTCGTCACCGGAGTCTGGTGCGTCCAGCGAGACGGTGGAATAGGCGTTCGCGGACTCCAGGCCCTCCAGCACCTCCTCTTCGCTCATCTGGAGGTGCTGGGCCAGCTCCGCCACGGTCGGCGCCCGGCCGAGGTTCTGGGCCAGCTCGCCGATCGCCTTCGCCAGCGCCAGCTTGAGCTCCTGGAGCCGCCTGGGGACCCGAACAGCCCAGCCCTTGTCGCGGAAGTGGCGCTTGATCTCGCCCACGATGGTCGGCGTGGCGTAGGTCGAGAACTCGACGCCGCGCTCCAGGTCGAACCTGTCGATCGACTTGATCAGGCCGATGGTCGCGACCTGCGTCAGGTCATCGAGCCACTCGCCCCTGTTGCGGAAGCGGCGGGCCAGGTACTCGACGAGTGGCAGGTGAAGCTCGACGAGCTCGCTGCGGATCCTGAGCCGCTCGGAGTCGCCCTGCGGCAGCGCCGTCAGCTGCTCGAACAGCTCGCGGGCGTGACCACGCTCGCGCGGGCCGTGCTGCGCCCGCGGTGGCTGGACCTGCGGGTCATCAGGGCTGGCTAGCTCGACGGTCTCGGCGAGTTCTCCTGCGTCGCTGAGCTCCAGTACGGCCGGGAGGCCGCCGTCGGTGTCATCAGCCGCAGGTACCCCCCTGGCCGGCGCTGTCGACATCATCTCGAACTCCTCGGTCAAGGCGACCTCTGTTTCCCCCGTCACACCGACCCCGAATTCGGGCGGCTCTTGCGCATCACGATGGCAAGTTTGTCTCCCGGCCCGACCTGTGCTTCTACGGTGCCGGCCAGGGCAGAGAGCACAGTCCAGGCAAATGTGTCACCGGACGGGGGGCGAGGGTTAAGGCTCGGGACCGAGACCGTAATGGTCATGTCATCAGGGCTGAGCGCGAAGCTGCACTCGAGGCTGCTGCCCGGGATCGCCTGGCTGAGGAGCATGGCACAGGCCTCGTCGACGGCGATGCGCAGGTCCTCGATGTCGTCCAGGGTGAAGTCAAGGCGGGCCGCGAGGCCCGCGGTCGCTGTGCGCAGGACTGACAGGTAAGCCCCGTCGGCAGGCATCCGCACGGTGACCTGGTCAGCGCCGACCTCGAGCGGACTGGCGGTGATGAGCGGGCCTGCGGCTGCGCTGGCCCCGGCGCTCGCAGTGGCCCCGGCGCCTGCCGCCGGCTCCGCTGCGATCGCGGACGCCGTGGTGTCCTCCGTCACAACTGTCCTCCCCAAGATGCCGGATAAGCCCGCTGCGCACAGGCACCGGCCTCCTACGCAACTTACAGTGACCATCCGACTGCATCTGACACCGGCTGGGTCGTAAGGAGCGGGAGGGCCGGCGATGCCGGATTGGTGCCGCCGAGATTGGCGAACCGAGATTGGCCCACTGAGAACGGCGGGCCGCGAACGGCCCGCCGGTTCAGCAGCTTGCGTTACTTCTAGGCCTGCTTCGTCTCCCAGAAGATCTTGCTGATCTCCTCGATCTTGCCGAGCAGCTGATTCGCCACGGCCGGGTCAGTGCTGGACTTGGTGCCACCGCCGCCGCCCGCCAGCTTCGTGGCCTCGTTGAAGAGGGTGTTCAGCTGCGGGTACTTCTCGAAGTGCGGTGGCTTGAAGTAGTCGGTCCACAACACCCACAGGTGGTGCTTGACGAGCTCGGACCGCTGCTCCTTGATGTCGATCGCGCGAGTGCGGAACGCGGGGTCTTCGTTGGCCTGGTACTTCTCGCAGATGGCCTTCACCGACTCGGCCTCGATACGCGCCTGCGCGGGGTCATAGACGCCGCACGGAAGGTCACAATGCGCATGCGCGGTAACCTTCGGCGCGAGGAGACGTGCGAGCAGCCTCATTGATCGCCCTTCTCTCTCTCAGATCATTGGCTTGGATTCCGACAGTACAACGTCGGTAGCTGCTGCCCACGCGGGAGGGATGCATGCGCTGGCCGCTGTGGCGCGTCGCGGTTGCGGAGCGCTCGATGGAGCCCGCGTTGCGGCCGGGCGACTGGCTGCTGGCCTGGCGCGGACTGCGCGCGCCGCGGATCCGGCCGGGTCAGATCGTCATAGCACGGCACCCTGGCGAGCCCGCCATGCTGCTGGTGAAGCGGGCAGCGCGGGAGTTGCCGGAAGGCTGGTGGCTGGAGTCCGATAATCCTGGCGCAGGTGCGGTGGACAGCAGGTCGTTCGGGCCCGTTCCCATCGGTCTTATCGACGCCCGCATGCTGCTGCGGTACTGGCCGCGCCGACCGTAGCCTGTACAGCCGTCGGGGCGGACCGGATTGCTCCGGCCCGCCCCGACTGGTGACTGTGACTAGGTAACCAGGTGCGAATCGAGCTCGATCGAAGCCTCGGCCTCGACCTCGGCCACGGCCGCCTGGACCTTGTCCCTGGACATCGCGGTGGCGCTAGCCCAGTAGTAGATAACCAGGCTCATGGCGGCCACGGCGAGCAGGTCCCACCACTCGCCGAGGCGTTGGGTCGCGACCAGGGTCACGCCGAACACCTTCGTCGGGTTGCCGTCGTAGCGGCCCAGCCAGGAGATGATCAGCAGGGCCACCAGCCATGGCACGAGCCAGCCCGCTGACCGCAGGTCGAGGATCGTGCGCTCCGAGGCCGGACGGCTGACCTGGTAGAGGCCGAAGATGATGAATCCGACCGCGATGAACATTTCCAGCCAGAAGATCGTGCTGTAGCCAGAGACGTACACCACGATGTTGGCGCAGACAAACGCGAGCGGGCTCAGCAGCCAGGCCGCAGGCAGCCGGTAGCCCCGTGGCCGGTCTGGGTCTTGCTTCCGGAGTCCGGCCAGGGCTAGCGGAGCCATCGCGTACATGATGACTGTCGCCGACGTGATCAGGCCGACCAGGCCGAACCAGTCTGGGAACGGCAGGAACGTCAGCATGCCGATCACGAAGCAGATCCCGATGGAGACGATCGGGACGCCACGGGCGTTGATCCTGCTGATGATCTTCGGGAAGTAGCCGTTACGGCCAAGGCCGTAGGACAGCCTGGATGAGGTCCCGAGGTAGACCAGCCCGGTGCCGCCCGGCGAAACGACGGCGTCGATGACGAGCAGGGTGGCCAGCCAGCCGAGGCCCGCCTGGGTGGTGAGCGAGATGTACGGGCCAAGCTTCGCCACGCCTGGGATCGGCTGTGTCCAGCCGTGCACCAGGTTCGCGGGGTTCAGGGAGCCGACGAAGGCGAAGTCGAGCAGCAGGTAGAACACGGTTCCGACGGCCATGGCGATCAGCAGTGCCCGCGGGATGTTGCGCTGCGGGTTCGTGGTTTCGCCGCCGATCTGGATCGACTGCTCGAAGCCTTCGGCCGCGAAGATGACTCCAGCGGAGAGCGCCGCCAGGATGCCGTGGGCACCGTACGGGGCGAAACCGCCGCCAGCAGTGAAGTTGCCGCTGTGGAACGACGTGAACAGCAGGGCAAAGATGGTCGTGGTCGGGATGAGCAGCTTCCAGATCATCGCGATGCTGTTCGTCTCAGCCAGCCACTTCACGCCGAGCGTGTTAACGATCGTGAAGAACGCCATGAACAGCAGGCCCCAGAGAACTCCAGCCAGGGTCAGCGTCCCGGTAGCCGTGTACACGTGGAAGCCGGTCGGGAATTTGGCTTCCAGGTGACTCATCGATGCCTCGACCTCGATGGGCGCGATGGTCACCGCCTGAATCCACGCCATCCAGCCGCCGGTGAACCCGCCAAGACCGCCGAAGGCCATGAAGGGGAATCGCGCGGTGCCGCCGGATACCGGGTACGTCGAGCCAAGCTCCGCGTGCACGAGAGCGAGCAGTCCGAGCACCAGCGCAGCGATGATCCAGGTGAGCAGCGAGCCGCCGCCGCCTGCCAGCGAGGCAGCACCGAGCGCTCCGAAGAGCCAGCCTGAGCCGATGATGGAACCGAGCGAGACGAGTGTCATCCCGCGCAGTCCCACCTTCCGTTGAAGGTGATGCTCCCCTTGTGGCACTACGCCAGGGGTAGTCGTGGCCATGACTTCCTCCCAATGAGCTCAGCCGACAGAGTCAGCAAGAAGAGATCGCGCACCGACGCTTGTCCGAAGACCGGAATTGCCAAGTCACGATGTGCTTTCGGCGTGAATAGAGCCCGCCCCGTCTGGCGGGCACTGAGAACGATCACGGTGCAGACGGAGGACGTCGCCTGCTGCTACACGATCGACCAGCCATGACCGAACCTTTCTGGCCCGCATACGTGGGCCATACGCCGCGCGAGTGCTGCTCATGGTAATGATCGACTAGGTCGATGAGAAGAAGTCACTTGGCGTCATTTCGGTAACGTGCGTAACTAAAACGTCGCTGACCGGACTCTTGCCACTTCATCGTAAGAATGCATAACAGCAGGTCAGAGACGTGTTCATCGGGAAGTGTCCGGTAAAGCGCCAAGGAAGATGCCACTAGGGCGCGTAAAGAAAATGTAACGAGCCGACCAGGATTGCTGGCTGCGCCTGGCGGGCGGGTCGCGGATCGCGCGGCTAGCCTGCGGTTAGCTGGCGGCTGGCCCGCGGCTAGCTGGCGGTTGGCCTGAGGCTAGCTGGCGGCCGGAGTCGCGTGCCTGGCCTGCTGGGGCAGGTCGGCTGGAGCTGAACCTGGCGCAGCATCTGCAGCCGAGCTGCCTGGATGCCTGCGCAGGGTGCTCACATTTCCCTTGGCGGGTGCGTGGCCTGCGCAATACCGGCGCGACTTACCTGGGCTGGCGTCGATGAACACCTGGTGGCAGGACGCGATCGCGCAAATTCCCAGCCTGCTGACGCCCACCAGGGAGACGGTCAGTGCGACGCCGATGATCGCCCCAGCTGCGAACCTGTCGGCCACCGAGCCCTGCGACGCCAGATGGACATGCCAGCGCTGGTCGTCGTGACTCACCATCTCGGGCTGGATCGGGAACTGCAGGAGCAATGCGTTGAGCCGGTCCATGGCCGCCTGGCCATCGCCGGTGGCCGCCGCGGTGAAGACGAAATTGAACTCCTCTCGCACGTGCCGGAGCACAGCAAGATCGCGCCTTGTGACCGGGCCACTCAGGCAGTCGCCAAGGGCGCTCGCACATGCGGCGGCGGTGCCAAGCGGGTCCAGCTCCTCGGGAGTCTGGACTGCGGTGTTGGCAAGGCGAACCGCTAGCTCTGCGTAAGACGAGAGATTCACTACGGTCCTAACCTGCGTGAGTTCATCAGGAGGCCGCTTCCCCGAATGAGTATGGCACAGTCGCTGCAGGACGGGGTGGGTGTCCTTTTCATATAACCATTTACATTTACCGTCTTGCGTATGATGTCCGATGCACGACAAGCTCTAGTCCGATTCCATCATCCTGCGCCCCCGGCCGCCACCCGCACCTCCCTCCGCGGGCCCCGCCACGACTGCGCTGCCATCACGGGCGCTGCCTCTACGGGCGCTGCCACCACCGGCAGCAGGCGGCGGGCAAACGGATAGGGTCCACTGCATGTTCGCAGTCACCGCAGCCCGGTTTGATGCCGACAACCCGATCGCAGGCCTCGCGCTAGGCGAGCACGCCGAGCCAATAGCGCCAGAAGGCTGGACCACGGTAACGGTCAGGGCAGCCTCGCTCAACCACCACGACGTCTGGTCCCTGCGCGGTGTCGGCCTGCCGGCCGACCGGCTGCCGATCATCCTCGGCTGTGACGCCGCCGGCGTCGACGAGGACGGCAACGACGTCGTGGTGCACGCGGTCATCGGCGATCCGCTGGCGGCAGGCGGCGACGAGACGCTGGACCCGGCCAGGTCGCTGCTGTCGGAGCGATACGACGGGACCTTCGCGCAGCTGCTGGCGGTGCCGCGGCGCAACCTGGTGCCCAAGCCGGCCGCGCTCTCGTTCGAGGAAGCCGCGTGCTTGCCGACTGCGTATCTGACCGCGTTCCGGATGCTGTTCGACCGCGCGCCGATCGGGCCCGGCGCGACGGTGCTGGTGCAGGGCGCCGGCGGCGGAGTCGCGACCGCGCTGATTCAGCTCGGCCGCGCGGCCGGGTACCGGATGTGGGCGACCAGCCGCAGCGAGGCCAAGCGCGCACGGGCGCTCTCACTGGGAGCCGACATGGCTTTCGAGAGTGGCGCCCGGCTGCCCGAGCGCGTCGACGCGGTAATGGAGACGGTAGGCGAGGCAACCTGGGCGCACTCGCTGCGCGCGCTCAAGCCAGGCGGCGCCATCGTGATCTGCGGCGCAACCAGTGGCTCGGTGCCACCCGCAGACCTCAACCGGGTTTTCTTCCTGCAGCTTTCCGTGATCGGCTCGACGATGGGCAGCCGGGACGAGCTCGCCAGGCTGCTGACGTTCTGCGAGCAGTCCGGTACCAGGCCGCTGATCGACCGAGTCATGCCGCTGGCGCAGGCCGCGGACGGGTTCGCGGCGATGATCGCTGGCGACCTGTTCGGCAAGGTGGTCTTCACCGTCTGACGGCGACCGCGCGGCAGCGATGCCGGGCGGCCGAGCGGTCTCCAGGATGCTAAAAGTCCTGTATACGAGTTACATCCCAAGCGGTCGCGGCTGCCGAGGCTCGCGACGGCCGGTCCAGGGCCGGACATAGGGCGTGAGGTTGCAAGTGGCGCCCCTCTTAGGGCAGCACTTGCAATGCGACGCCCAATGGCGAGAGCAATGGGCACGCCGTTTTGTCGGATGCCGCTGGCAGGATCTGCGCCATGCCACGATTAGCCGCTTTTGATCAGGTGCAGCTCGCCGCGACTTTGCGAAGGCAACACGGCATCGTCTCGCGCCATCAAGCAAGTTCCTGCCTGATGACGGCGAAGGCCATCCGGTACCGGATTCGGCCCGAGGGTGTGTGGCAGGTCGTGCTGCCGGGGGTTTATCGCGATGGCCGCGGTGCACTGACTGACCAGCAACGCGCCGTGGCTGCCTTCCTGTACGCCGGCCGCGCGATCGCGGTTACCGGTCAGGCCGCCGTCTCTTGGCATGGCATCAAGGCCAGCCGCTGCGACTTCGTTGATGTGCTCGTGCCATTGAGCCACCGGCGCTGCGACGCCGGGTTCGCCCGGCTGCATCGGACCAGCATCGAGCCCGGCGCGCTGTTCGACGACGGGCCAGTCGTGTACGCGGCGCTCGACCGCGCGATCGTTGATGCCGCCCGGCAGCTCACAGATCTCGCGGAGATCAGGGAGTTAGTAGCATCAGCCGTCCAGCGGGGCAAAGTTCTGATCGCTCACCTCGGCAGGGAGCTCGACGCCGGCCCGGCCGCCGGCTCGGCTCGGCTCCGGCTGGTGTTAGCCGAGGTCGCCGACGGCGTGCGCTCGACTGCCGAGGCTGACCTGCGGACACTCATCATCAGGTCGCGGCTGCCAGCTCCGCTGTATAACCCGAGCCTGTATGTAGGTGGCCAGTTCCTCGCCCGGCCCGACGCGTGGTGGCCGGAAGCTGGCGTGGCTGCGGAGGTTGATTCCCTGGCCTGGCACTTGCTGCCCGCCGACTACGAGCACACACTGGCCAGGCATGACCGCATGATCGCGCAGGGAATCCGCGTCCTGCACTTCCCGCCCAGGCAACTGCGCGTAGCCCAGCGCGAGGTCGTCCAGCAGATCAGGGCGACGCTGGCACAATCGACTGGACCGCTGCCGCACATCGCGACGAGGCGGGCGTCGTGACGGGCGGGCGTCGTGACGGAGGCGGGCGTCGTGACGGGGCGGGCGTCGTGACGGAGGCCAGCGTCGTGACGGAGGCCAGCGTCGTGAATGGGCCGCGGTCAGACCTGCAGCGCAGGCCTACCTGCTCTCCCCAGCCTGACCGGGCGCGGCATCGTCGGGCGGGCTGGCCTGGTCGGTGGCGGAGTCGCCCGATCCGGTCGGCGCGGACTCGGCGGCGTCGTTCTCACGGCCAGGCTTGCCGCCAGAGCCGGCGTCGTTGAAGACCTCCGTCCGCACCTTGGCCAGAGTGTCGGTGAGGATGTCGCGCAGGTCGTTCAGCGAGCGCTCGCCGATATCCCCAGTCTGCTTGGCGGCAGCGCGCAGCTCATTGGCGAACTGGATCGCCATCCGCTCCAGGTCGCTGAACGGGTTAGGCCCGCGGCGCGACCGCGGCCCGGCCTTGTCGTCGGTCTCGGCCCGGCCGGCGTCGGCGTCACCACCGGCGAAGCCGCGGCCGGAAGCCCACTCCTTGTGGCCCCCCCAGTCGTTGCCGCCTCCCCAGTCCTTGGCGGCCCACTCCGACCAGGCACTCCAGCCGGCCCAGTCGCCGCGCGGACGGCTCTGGGCACGGAAGTCAGCGCGCATGCGCTCCCGAGTTCGGCGTGCTTCCTCGCGGATCCGGCGCGCTTCGTCACTGGCGTCAGTCCCCGCACCGGCCGACTGGTCCTCTTCCGATGGTTCGCTGGTCTTGGCGCGGCCTGCCCTGCCGGCGTCCTGCACGCGGAACTCCCTGGCTGCCGACGCCAGCTCTTCCCGGATGCTGCGCACGGTGTCACGCACGTCGACCGAGATCTCCCTGGCCACGTCGCGGAGCGACTCGGTGAGCTCGTCTTCGAGATCGGCTAGGTCCCCGAGCCTGCCGCGGATTTCCTCGCGGCCCTTGTCCGTGATGCTGTAGACCTTCTTGCCGTCTACTTCCTCGTGCGTGACGAGGCCGTCCTCCTCCAGCCGGGCGAGCCGCGGGTAAATGGTGCCAGGCGAGGGCGCGTAGACACCCATGAAGCGGTCTTGCAGCAGCCGGATGACCTCATAGCCATGCCGCGGGGCCTCGTCGAGCAGCTTCAGCAGGTACAGCCGAAGCCTGCCGTGCCTGAATACCGGGCTCACTTAACCTCACCGCCAGCCTTGGACTCTGACCCCAGAGCATGACATGCCTCTGTTCGAGAAGATCGTAGTCCTTCTTCAATTACGATATGTCGCGTCGATCAAAAGTCAAGATGTATCGTGTCCGGCCAGGCGTCGACGCCGGGGACCGGCGGCACCGTAAGGGAGCCGGCCCTGCCGCGGGCTCCGGGTGACGGGCCTTCCAGCGCCAGACCTCTGGCGGCGGACCTTCCGGCGCCAACCTGCTGGCGGCGGACCTTCCAGCTAAACGACCGCGTCAGGCTGCGACTGGGGGACCGAAGGGTGCTTCATCTTCGCCAGATCGTACGGCTCTGGCAAGGATGTACCGCCGCTATTCGTCCGCGTCGTCGTCGAGGCGGGCGAGCCAGGTGGCCAGCTGGTCGACGGTCGCCTCGGCGTCCGGGTGCTCGTCGACGAAGTCGCGCAGCCGCTCAGCGAGCCAGCCAAGGGCGACCTGCTCGGCTCCGCGGCGCTCCTCTAGCTCCTCAATGCCACGATCGGTGAAGTACATCGCAGACCTCAGGCGCTCCCGGCGAACACTGCGTCCAGGATCGCGGCCTGCTCAGCAGCGTGCGCCTTGGCCTTGCCCGAGGCCGGAGCTGAGCTTTCCGGCCGGGAGACCAGCGAGATGCGCCTGTCGAGCTCACTGGGCAGGTGCAGCGCCAGATGCGGCCAGGCGCCCATGTTGGCCGGCTCCTCCTGCACCCAGATGACCTCCGCCGAGGCCGGGTACCTGGCCAGCTCGGCCGCGATCTCCTGCGTCGGCCGCGGGTACAGGCGCTCGAGCCTGACCAGGGCCGTGTCGGTCGCGCCGGTCACGCGCCGCCGCTCCGCCAGGTCGTAGTAGATCTTGCCGGAGCAGAGCACGATCCGCCTGACGGCGGCAGGGTCAGCGACGAGCGAATCACCGAGCACCGGCATATAGGAGCCGGTCGTGAAGTCCGACATCGCCGACGCGGCGGCCTTGAGCCGCAGCATCGACTTCGGCGTGAACACGATGAGCGGCTTGACGCGGCCGGACAAAGCCTGCCACCGCAGCAGGTGGAAGTAGCTAGCCGGCGTGCTCGGCATGGCCACCGTCATGTTGTCCTGCGCGCACAGCGTCAGGAACCGCTCGATCCTGGCCGAGGAGTGGTCCGGCCCCTGGCCCTCGTAACCGTGCGGGAGCAGCAGGACGACACCGGAGCGCTGGCCCCACTTCTGCTCGCCCGAGCTGATGAACTCGTCCATGATCGTCTGCGCGCCGTTGACGAAGTCGCCGAACTGGGCTTCCCAGCAGACGAGCGCTTCGGGCCTGGCGACCGAGTAGCCGTACTCGAAGCCAACTGCCGCGTACTCCGACAGCAGCGAGTCGTACACGTGGAACCGCGCCGCCGGCGAGTTGAAGGCCCGCAGCGGCACGTGCTCGGCGCCGGTGTGACGATCGACGAGCACGGCGTGCCGCTGGCCGAAGGTGCCGCGGCGGGAGTCCTGGCCGATCAGGCGGACCGTGTGCCCGTCGATCAGGGTTGCGCCGAACGCGAGCAGCTCGCCGGTCGCCCAGTCGATCTCGTCTTGGGCGACCATCGCAGCCCGCCGCTGCAGCTGCGGCAGCAGCCGCGGGTGCACGGTGAAGCCCGGCGGTAGCGAGACCTGCGTGTCGATGATTCGCTTCACGGTCTCCGGTGAGATGGCAGTGGTGACGCCCGCGTGGTCCGTCGGCGCCTCCACGCCGGGCTGCGGCCTGATGAGGGCACCGGGCTCGGCCGGGCGGCTGATGGCGTCCTTGGTCTCGGTGAACGCCCGCTCCAGCTCCTGCTGGTAGTCCCGGAGGGCCTGCTCGGCCTCCTCCATCGTGATGTCACCGCGGCCGATCAGCGACTCGGTGTACAGCTTGCGAGTGGAGCGCTTGGCGTCGATCAGGTCGTACATGAGCGGCTGGGTGAACGAAGGGTTGTCGGCCTCGTTGTGGCCCCGCCGCCGGTAGCAGACCATGTCGATAACGACGTCCTTGGCGAAGGACTGGCGGTAGGCGAAGGCCAGCCTGCCAACCCGGACCACGGCCTCGGGGTCGTCGCCGTTCACGTGGAAGATCGGTGCCTGAATCATCCTCGCGACGTCGGTCGAGTAGACGCTCGACCGCGACGACTCCGGCGAGGTCGTGAAGCCAACCTGGTTGTTGACGACGATGTGCACAGTGCCGCCGGTCCGGTAGCCGCGCAGCTGGGACAGCTCCAGCGTCTCCGCTACGACGCCCTGCCCGGCGAACGCCGCGTCGCCGTGGATGAGCACTGGCAGCACGGTGAAGCCCGGCTCGCCCATGTCGAGCACGTCCTGCTTGGCCCGCACGACGCCTTCCATCACCGGGTCCACGGCCTCGAGGTGGCTCGGGTTCGCCACGAGCGACGTGGCGATCGCGGCCCCGTCCGCACCCTGGTACTTGCCCTCGGCGCCCAGGTGGTATTTCACGTCCCCGGAGCCGTGCGTGGTCGCGGGGTCCAGGTTGCCTTCGAACTCCTGGAAGATCTGCGCGTAGGACTTCCCGACGATGTTCGCGAGCACGTTCAGCCGGCCGCGGTGGGCCATGCCGATGACCGCCTCGTGCAGGTGCTCGCCGGCGGCCGCGGTCAGCACGGCGTCCAGCAGCGGGATCAGCGACTCCGCGCCCTCCAGCGAGAACCGGCGCTGCCCGACGAACTTCGTCTGCAGGAACATCTCGAACGCCTCGGCCACGTTCAGCCTGGACAGGACGCGCAGCTGCTCGTCGTGATCGGCGCGCCCGTGCGGCCGCTCGACCCTGGCCTGGATCCAGGCCCGCTCCTCCGGGTTCTGGATGTGCATGTACTCCACGCCGACGGTGCGGCAGTAGGAGTCGCGCAGCACGCCGAGTATCTCCCGCAGCTGCATCCGCGGCTTGCCGCCGAAGCCCCCGGTCGCGAACTCGCGCTCGAGATCCCAGAGGGTCAGCCCGTGCTGGTTGATGTCGAGGTCGGGGTGCTTGCGCTGCCGGTACTCGAGCGGGTCGGTGTCGGCCATCAAGTGCCCGCGGACCCGGTAGGCGTGGATCAGCTCGTGCACGCGGGCGGCCTTGGTGATGTCGTCCTCGTGCCCGGCCGGAATGTCCCGCACCCAGCGGACCGGCTCGTACGGGATCCGCAGCGACTTGAAGACGTCGTCGTAGAAGCCGTCTCCGCCGAGCAGGAGCTCGTCCACAACGCGCAGGAACTCGCCCGACTGCGCGCCCTGGATGATCCGGTGGTCGTAGGTGGAGGTCAGCGTCACCGTCTTGCTGATGGCCTGCCTGGCGATCGTCTCGGCCGATGCGCCCTGGTAGGCGGCCGGGTACTCCATTGCCCCGACGCCGATGATGCAGCCCTGGCCGGCCACCAGGCGCGGCACGGAATGCTCGGTCCCGATCGTGCCCGGGTTGGTCAGGCTGATCGTGGTGCCGGCGAAGTCCTCGACCGTGAGCTTGCCGGTCCTGGCCTTCCTGATGATGTCCTCGTACGCCATCCAGAACTGGCGGAAGTCCATCGTCTCGGCGCCCTTGATGCTCGGCACGAGCAGCTGCCTCGACCCATCTTCCTTGCGCACGTCGATGGCGAGGCCGAGGTTGACGTGCTCGGGCTGCAACAGCATCGGCTTGCCGTCGACCTCGCCAAACGCGAAGTTCATCTCCGGGACAGCGGCCAGCGCCCGGATGATGGCGTAGCCGATCAGGTGGGTGAAAGAGATCTTCCCACCGCGGCCACGGGCTAGATGGTTGTTGATGACTATCCGGTTGTCGACGAGCAGCTTCGCGGGAACGGGGCGCACGCTGGTCGCGGTCGGCACTGTCAGGCTGGCCGTCATATTCGCGGCAGTGCGAGCTGCCGCACCGCGCAGCCGTACGGCGTGCTCGGTCGCCGCGGGGCTAGCACCATCCGCGCCGGAAGCGGCCGGTCCTGTCGCAGCCGGGCCGGGGACGCCCGGCAAGGGCGCAGCAGGCTGCTGCGCGGTGCCTGGCCTGGCGGGCGCAGCCGCCGGCGAGCCGAGTCCGTTCTGGCCGGTGCCGGGTCCGCCGGCCGGCTGGGCGCCGCTGGCAGCAGCGACATCGCGCGCAGTGGCACCCCGGTCAGTGGCACCCCGGTCAGTGGCACGGCGGTCAGTGGCGCGGTCAGCGGCAGAGGCAGCCGGGGCCGGCTGCCCGTCGGCCGCCACGGTTGTCTCGGGCCCAGCCTGCCGCGCCGGCGCGGTCTGGACCCCATCGGTCTGGGCTCGCCCGCGCGGTCTGGGCCCCATGCGGTCTGGGCCCCTGGCGCGGTCTGGGCCCCATCGGTCTGGGCTGGCGCGGTCTGGGCGGCGCGAGCGTCCGGCTCGGGGTGGTAATCGGCGAAGAAGCTCCACCATGCCTGGTCTACCGAGCCAGGGTCGGCCTGATATCGCTGATATAGCTCATCAACGAGCCACTGATTAGGCCCGAAATCCGCTTGTCCGGCCGAGCCGTTGAACGGCTTCTCGTCGGTGGCCTGGGTGGAGCTAGCTGACGTACTGAGATCCGCGGAACCGCGCGGGGACTCGGCAGACACGGCGGACATCGCCCTCTTCCGGAGCTTGCTTGGCTGTAAATGCGCGCATTGACAAGGCTACCCGGCACGCATAGCTGGACCGGCGACGGCAGAGCGGCGTTCGGCTGGACCATCAGCTACTGGCCGCGACGCGCTGCCGGGCAGGTCAGCCCCGGGCAAAAGGATCGAACTAGCCTAACCTGGCATCCGGTCCCGGCCGTGCGGCTCGAGCCAGCTCACATACGGACCTTTCGGCACAATCCCGGTCGGGTTGATCCAGATCTGGGTCTGGTAATAGTGCCGCTTGATCTGGAAAAAGTCGGTCGTGTCCCCGAAACCTGGCCGCTGATACAGATCGCGGGCGTAACCCCACAGGTGCTGGTAGTCGGCGAGCCGGTGCAGGTTGCACTTGTAGAGCAGGTAGTAGACGGCGTCGAACCGCGCCAGCGTGGGGAACAGCCGCACATCAGCCTCGGTGAGCTGGCCGCCGAGCAGGAATCGCCGCCGGGCCAGCCGCTCTTCGAGCGCGTCCAGCGTCGTGAACAGCGCGTCGAAGGCCTCTTCATATCCGGCTTGGGTGGTCGCCATGCCCGCCTTGTACACGCCATTGTTCACGGTGTGGTGGATGAGCGTGGCGAGCGCCTCGATCTCGCGGCGCTGTGCTGCCGGATACAGGTCGGGCGCGCCCGGCCGGTGGAACGCGCTAAATGCCGTCTCCATCTGGACTGCGATTTGCGTGGCGTCGTTGGTCACGATCCGCTGGGCCCGGCTGTCCCACAGCAGCGGCACCGTCGCCCGCCCGGCGTACCCGGGATCGGTGGCAAGGTAAAGCTCCGAGAGGTAGTAGGCGCCCGTCAGCGGATCGCGGCCGCCGGTCTGATCAGGGAACCGCCAGCCATGATCGGTGACGACCGGATCGGTCAGGCTTAGCCCGATGACACGCTCCAGCCCGAGCAGTCGCCGGACGATCAGCGCTCGCTGCGACCAGGGGGATGCCAGCGACGCGAAGAGGTGGTACCGGCCCGGCTCGACGGCGAACCCCGACGAGCCGTCCCGGCTGAAGCGCCCGGTGAGCTCCGCCGCCCCGCGGACGCCGCTCACTCCGCCGTCATAGCCGACGTAGCCGCTCTGCTGACCGGCGCTGCCGCCGGCCGAGCCGGTGGGGAATGGCTGGGAGGCCTGCATTCCCGTTCCTGTTCCCTTCCCGGCGCCTCGGCGGCCGACGCTTGATTTCCTACTAGATCACGGGCAGTGCGCGCAAGACTACGCAGCCGGCAGCCTGCTCGCAGCCATCGTTCGCGGTCGGCTGAGTGCGGAGTCGGCTGAGTGCAGAGGAGAACGGCTCGTCAGCTCAGCACGGTTGCCGCGACGCCGCTCGGCAGGACGTCGTCACGCCGGTTGGCAAGGCTCGGCAACGCAGCCCGCACGCGCGCGGTCTGCTCGGTGTCGACGTCGCCGACGCCAAGTCCCTCGGCCGGGCCGAGGTCGATGCGCACCGTTCCCATCGGGTCGACGAGCATGCTGCGGCCGATGCCGGTGGGTGCCCGCGTTTGCGGCTCAGCCGGATCCGGCACCTGGCCCGCTGCGGCCAGCCAGATGGTGTTCTCGATCGCGCGGGCCCGGACCAGGGTCACCCAGTGCTCTTCCTTGAACGTGCCGGCGGCCCAAGCGGCAGGCAGGACGAGCAAGTCGGCCCCGCCCGCTGCCAGCGCCCTGGCCAGCTCGGGGAACCTCACGTCGTAGCAGGTCATGAAGCCGACCCGCAGCCCGCCCATGCTGGCTATCACGACCTCGTCGCCAGGCGCGACGCTGTCGGACTCGCGGTGGCCGAGCGCGTCGAACAAGTGAATCTTCCGGTAGACGGCGACCAGGCTGCCGTCGGTGTCGAAGCCGACCGTCGTGTTGAACACCCGGCCGTCTGGCGCGGGCTCGAAGACGCCCGCGGCGATGGCCAGCCCGGCCGATCTGGCAGCGTCGGCTAGTCCCAGGCAGAACGGGCCGTCCAGGGGTTCAGCCAGGGCACGCAGGTCGGCGGAGAACCGCGCCTGGGTGCCTTCAGGGAACACGGCCAGCCCGGCGCCCTGGCTGGCGGCGGCTTCAGCCGCTGCTCGGACTCGGCCGAGATTCACCTGCGGATCGGAGCTGATCGGGATCTGACCAAGAGCCACGCGCATGATTTGCAGCGTAGCTGGAGTTGCCGCGGCCGCCCACCAGGCACCTGACCCGGTGGGGTGGCCGCGATTGGCGCGTAGGCGGCGTCGCCCCTGCAAACGCCGCCGTCGCGGCGCCTGTCAGGACCGTGGCAGCGTCATGGTGCGGTGCGGCGCATCGTCGTCTGCGGCTGACCGCGGTCGCGGGGGGTAAGGCCTGGGCTGGCTCAGATAGTCCGCGCCTGGATCGCCCCGGACTGGGTGACTGGGCTGAGCGGGCGCTTCCGCTGGTGCGCAGGCAGAGCAGCCGGCGAGCGGCAGCTGTGAGAACACCTGGCGGGCGGCCGCCGAGAGAACGTGCGGCGTCCTCGCGAAGGCTGGCGACAGTGACAAGCATCGCGGCGATGATCGGTGCCGCGACGACCACTGCCGCCGCGACTAACAGGAAGATCATTTCCCCATCCTTCCGGGCTTGCCCGTCATCCCTGCGGCGTGTCTGCTCCGCCGCCCGGCATGAGCGCGTTACCCTTGCCTAAGGTCCAGCCCATATGACTCATACCAATGAGTCCAGTGTTTGAAACGACCTGGACAGGTAATTCTTTCGGGTAACCGAGCGGGCGAGGAGAGTGAGGTTGGCTCACCCCAAGTACCAGCAGATTGCTGACCGGCTGCGCGCCCAGATCGCCAGCGGCGTGCTAGAGCCAGGTGAGCGCCTGCCCAGCGAACCCGACCTGGCTGCCGAGTACGACGCGTCCCGCAACACAGTCCGGCTGGCCATCGCGCTGCTGATCAACCAGGGCCTCGTCGTGAGCCGGCAGGGCCTCGGCACGTTCGTGCTGGAGCCGACGAGGCCATTCACCGCATTGCTGTCCCGGATCCACGCGTCGCCGCGCGAGCTGCACGCGTCGCACGCGCTGCCTGTGGTCAGCCAGAGCGACGAGTCCGACATGGTGCGCCTGATCGTGGAGACGGGATCGGCGAGCCCGAGCGTGGCGGAGAAGCTGGATATCGCTGCCGGCGACCCGGTCGTTGTCCGCCGCTCTCAGTACTTCATCGGGGACGTCCCCTGGCAGCTGATCAACTCGTACTACCCGAGCGACCTGGCGAAGGGCACGGCCCTGGAGCAGGCAGGTGAGATAGCCGCGGGCAGCATCGGGCTCTTGTCGGACCTCGGCTACCCGCAGCAGGGGTTCGTGGACGAGATCGGCGCGCGGATGCCGAACGCGCAGGAGTTCGACTTCTTCAAGCTCGCGAGCGGCACGCCGGTGATCGTCGTCAACCGGACCTCCTACAGCACGGACCGGCCGATCCGGCTGACTCGCTACATCTACCGTGCGGACCGAGTGCGGCTGCTCCACGTCGAGGGCACTATCCCGGAGAGCTACCGGCACGCCTGACCGTTCGTTTCGCGTGACTGGCCTGGCGCGGATACCGTGACCGCATGTTCGCCCTGCTCCTCGTGGCGGCCTCCGTCGGGATGTCGAACTTCGCCGCGGCCATCGCCATCGGCGTCTCCGGGGTTGACGCCAGGACCCGGCTTCGCGTCGGTGTCGTCTTCGGCGTGTTCGAGGCCGGCATGCCGATCGTCGGCCTGGTCCTTGGCGAGCAGGTGGCCGGCCCGCTCGGGCATGCAGCGCGGTGGGTCGGCGCCGGCCTGCTGATCGCGGTGGGCGGTTACGCGCTCGTCACCGCGGCCCGCGCGCGGCGGAATCCGGCCGCGGACGAGGAAGGCGCGCCAGCTCGGCTTGGTCACGGCCGGCTGTTGCTCAGCGGCCTCGCGCTGAGCCTGGACAACCTGGTGGTCGGGTTCGCACTCGGCACCTACAACACCTCGATCGTCCTCGGCGCGATCGTGATCGGGGCCGTCAGCGTCGTGCTCTCGCTGATCGGCCTTGAGCTAGGCGCGCGCATCGGCAGGTGGGCGGGCGAGCGCGGCGAGCAACTGGCCGGCGTGATGCTGATCTCCGTCGGCATCGCGATCGCCGCGGGTGCGCTCGGCTGAGGACACCAGCGTTGCTGTGCCGCTCTTAGCCGGCCAGCTTGGCTAGCTCGGGCACGAAGTAAGCGGCGTCGACCGTGCCCACGCCGGTGACCAGGTCGTAACCGGCTCGTGCGCTGAATCCCCTGACCGTGCGTTGCTTGCCGCCCTGGCTGAACGTCTGGGTGTTGCTGCCCTTGCGTATATCGACGATCCCGCGCTCGTGCCGGGCCGCGATCGCGTAGATGGCCGGGTTGATCAGGCCGAGGCCGTCCGCCTTCCCGTGCCCGGCGTACTGGTCGGCGAGCGCCACGATTCCAGCGAAGAGCGGCGTTGCGAGGCTGGTGCCGCAGATCGGGCCCCACTGGCCGGGTCCGCCGTAGAAGCTGGCGTAGATGGCCACCGAACTGGCGCAGGAGGCGTCCAGGGAGATGTCGGGCACGCCGCGCCCGCTGCCGGTCACCGCCCGCACGCGGTCCTGATAGGCCGGGCGCCTGAAGACGATGGACCTGCCGCCGCCGCTGTCGCTCCAGGCGACGTCGGCCGACCTGCGCGTGCCGTCGCTCCGCAGGTGGAGCCGGGTGCCGCCGACGGCGGTGACCAGCGGGTCGGTGGCCGGCCAGGAGACCGCCCGGCTCGTGTAGAGCGACTGCATGTTGTACCGGTAGCTGGTGGCGCCCTCGTCGCCGGTCGCGGCCAGCACGGTGACGTGGTCCTTGGCCGCCAGCTTGTAGGCGCCGCGCAGCGCCAGGAGCGATGCCTTCGACGGGAACGTCTGCTCGGTGGCGGCGAAGCTCTGGCTGATCACCTGCCCGAGCTTGTGCCGCAGGACGTACTTTTCCGCGGTCACGATCTGCGGGAAGCCCGTCGTGCCCTCGTTTTCTGAGGTCGGCGTCTCCACCAGCACGATGCTCGCGCCCGGCGCCATGACGTGTGACCACTCCACGTCCAGCGTGGTCTCCTGCGCCCAGCCGACCCGGTTGCTGTTGCGGGCATGAAACGCCGGCACCTTGCCGGCCGGCTGGATCACCTTGAAGGACGGCGGCGCCGGCAGCTTGAAGTAGCTGTCGAAGTGGGCCAGGTCGCTGGCGATCGTGGGCGAGCCGAACGAGTCGACGATCACGATGGTCTGGCCGGCGCCGGTGATGCCCGCAGATGTCAGCGGCCCTAGGTCATACGCCGCCGTAACCTGCGCCGGGGTCAGCCCGCCTGCGGGGGCCGAGAGCGTGGTCTTGCCAGCCCGGACGCCGGGCTGGATCCGGATCGGGCTGAACGCACGGCCGCGGCCCGTGACTGTGACGCCGCGACGAGCCGGCGCGGCGGTAGCGGCGAGCGTGCCGGTCACCGCCACGGCGATCGCGAACGCCGTGGCGGCGGCAGCGAGCACTGTGCCGCGCCGCCGGTGAGAGCTAGCCGAGATGCCTTGCCCAGATGCTCGCCTGATCGAGCGTGCCACTCGCTATCTCCCGTCCGCAGCCTGCGGGGAGTCTACTCAGTCAGGCGCAGTGCTGCCTTGGGACAGGAGCGGACAGCATGCCTGACGCCTTCGACCAGGCTGGCCGGGATCTCGTCCACCAGGATGTTCAGGTTGTCGGCGTCGTCGACCTCGAATACCTCAGGTACAAGGCCCGCGCAGACCGCGTTGGCCTCGCAGGCATCGTAGTCAGGTATCACCTTCATCGCAGGCTTCCTTCCCGTCGTCTGGCGCCGTAGCGCAGACTGTACGTCATGCCAATCCAGGACAAGTTCAGGCTAGCCGCCGAGGCAGCGCGGGGGTTTATGCCACCGGATGAAGGACTGGCACTGTATGAGACGGCGACGAAATACGCGGCCATCGGCCCGATCGGTGAGGTCGGCACGTACTGCGGGAAGTCGACCATCTACCTGGCGGCTGCGGCGGCCGAGGCCGGTCAGCTCGTCGTCACCGTCGATCATCACCACGGCTCGGAGGAGAACCAGGCCGGCTGGGAGTATCACGACCCGGAGCTGGTCGACCCGGCCACCGGCCGGATGGACACGCTGCCGTTCTTCCGCGCGAACCTGGCCGGCGCCGGGCTAGAGGAGCACGTCGTGGCGGTCATCGGCACGTCGGCCGAGGTATCCAGGCTCTGGCGCACACCGCTCGGGATGCTGTTCATCGACGGCGGCCACAGCGAGGCCAACGTCGTGACCGACTATGAGGGCTGGGCGCCCTGGGTTGCCTACGGCGGCGCGCTGGCGTTCCACGACATCTTCCCCGACCCGGCCGACGGCGGGCAGGCGCCATACCGTGTCTACGTGCGCGCGATGGCATCCGGCGCATTCACCGAGGTCAGCGTCACCGGTTCCCTGCGCGTCTTGCAGCGCACCGGCGACGGCATCGGCTGACGGCTGCTAGTCGAGCGACGGGCTCGCGGTGGCCTGCCTACGGCCGCTGCCTGCGTCGGTCGCAGGGCAGCCGCAGACGGCGGGATCGACGGGCCGCCATACCTCGGGTCCGGCGGCGGCGGCACGGAAGATGCCAGCAGCCGGAGTATGGGCGCCCTGTCCGGCGACCGGGAGCGGCTGCGCGGCCGCGAGCCGGAGCTCGCACGCGGCGTCGGCCCGAGCGCGCGGGCCGTCGTCGGGGCGGGCGCCGCCGCTCGCGAGTACGTCGGCGGCCAGCACGATCGCGGCCGCGGTCCACGTGCTCCGCTCGTGCGGGAAATGCTTGCCCGTCTCGAACTGCCAGCCGGTCCAGTAGCTGCCGTCGTCGGCGCGCAGGAACTGGATCTGCTCGAAGAGCTCCAGGGCCTGGTCCCGGGTGCCGATCGCGTCCAGTGCCATGGCCAGCTCGCACGTCTCGGCGCCGGTCACCCACGGCTCGTCCCGGACGCAGCGGACGCCGAGGCTCGGCACCACGAAGGTGTCCCAGCCGGCTTTCAGCATCCGCTCTGCCGCGGCGCCGCGCACCGCGCCGCCGAGCACCGGGTAGTACCAGTCCATCGAGAAGCGGCTCTTGTCGGCGAACGCCTCACCGTGGCAGGCGACTGCGTGCCCGAGAAGGGTCGCTGCCAGCTCCCAGTCAGGCTGCGGATCGCCCAGGTGATCTGCGAGCGCGATCGCGCAGCGCAGGCTCTGGTACATGCTGGAGCTGCCGGTCAGCAGCGCGTAGGTGTCCGGCGAGCCATCCTCGTGCCTGCGCCAGATGATCTCGCCGCGCGGGGTCTGGAGACCGATGGCGAACTCGATGGCGGCGCGGACCACCGGCCACATCTGCGCCGCGAACTCCTGGTCACCGGTGACGAGCAGTTCGTGCCAGACGCCGACGGCGCTGTAGGCAGCGTGGTTGCTCTCGGTCGTCCACTCATCGACCACGCCGCCGGAGGCGGCCTGCACCGGCCACGACCCGTCGGGCTGCTGCGCTTGCGCCAGCCACGCGTACGCACGCCGGGCCTCCGGACGCAGCCCGCAGACGCTGAGTGCCATCGCGCATTCGATGTGATTCCAGGCGTCGACGTGCCCGTCAGGCCAGCCGATCGAGCCGTCCGGCTGCTGGCCTGCCGCGATCGCCCGGCCGGTCGCGATCAGCTGGTCGGCCGTCAGGATGCCGGGGACTTCGGGCACCTGGCCGGCCGCGGCTGCCCAGTCGACTGGGCCAGCGTCGACGGGGCCAGCATCGACGGGGCCAGCATCGACGGGGCCAGCATCGACCGGGCCAGCATCGACCGTGCCAGCAACGCGCTCAGGCTGCCGCATGCACCTTCTCCGCGGCGGCCGGCAGCGGGCTGGCCGCCGCTGCGACCGGTTTGGCTGCGTAGACGACCAGGCTCTTGCCGATCAGCGGGTTCAGCGCCCGGTCGGCGAGCTGGGTCACGGCGGGCTTGCGCATGATGTCCCAGACCAGCAGCTTGTGGTAGGCGCTGGCCGCCGGGTGGTCGTCGTCGCGCACGCCGACGGCGCATTTCAGCCACCAGTACGGCGAGTGCAGGGCGTGTGCGTGATGATGACCGCCGACCGCGAGCCCCGCCCTGGCGAGCTTGGTCTCCAGCTCGTGCCGGGTGAAGATGCGGATGTGCCCGCCGGGCACGTTGTGGTAGTCGTCGGACAGCAGCCAGCAGATCCGCTCGGGCAGCCAGGCAGGCACCGTCACGGCCGCGACGCCGCCCGGCCGCAGCACCCTGGCCACCTCGTTCATCGCGGCCTGATCGGCCGGGATGTGCTCCATGACCTCAGCCGCGATCACGACGTCGAACGAGTCGTCGTCGAACGGCATCCTCGTCGCGTCGCCCGCCGCCGCGGTGATCGACGCCCCGGCCGGTATCTCGCCCGCCTCGCTCATGGCGGCCGTGATGGCGGTGACCTGCGCGAGCTCGGCGCGGTCCATGTCGAGCGCGACCACATGAGCGCCGCGCCTGGCGGCCTCAAACGCGTGCCTGCCCGCGCCGCAGCCTAGGTCAAGCAGCCTCGTTCCCTGACGAAGTGACAGCCGGCTGAAGTCCACGGTCAGCATGGCGGTGCCGCCGTCGCCGTCGCCTGCGCTGGTGCCTTGCCGCGGCCGCTGGCCGCGATCGCCTGCCGGTACTCCGCTACCGTCGCCCTGGCCACGGCCTGCCAGGCGAACCGCTCGGCCACCCTGGCCAGGGCCGCCCGCGATAGCCGCTCGCGCTCGGCGGGCGAGTCGTGCAGGTACCGCAGGGCCGCGCACAGCTCCTCGGCATCGCCGGGGGTCACCAGCAGCGCTGCGTCGCCGGTGACCTCGGGCAGCGCGCCGGTCCTGCTGGCCACCAGCGGAGTGCCCGATGCCATGTGCTCGACCGCGGGCAGCGAGAAGCCCTCGTACAGGGAGGGGACGACGGCGATCTCGGCGCTCGCGACCAGCTCGGCGAGCTCCTCGTCGCTGATGCCGCTGACGAACTGCACCTTGTCGGTCAGCGACAGGTCCCCGAGCAGCCGCTGCGTCGGGCCGTCCTGGACCAGCTTGCTGACCAGCGTGAGCGACACGCTGCGCTCGGTGCTGAGCTTGGCGAAGGCCCGCAGCAACGTCGCGACCCCCTTGACCGGCGAGTCGGCGCTGGCGACAGCCACGATCCGGCCAGGCACGCGCGGCGCGGGACGCGGATGAAACAGCCTGGTATCCACGCCGAGCGGGATGACCTTGACGTTGTCGGCCGGGACCTTGAAGTCACGCAGGATGTCGGCCTTCGACGACTCCGAGCCGGTCATCACCGGCCCGATCCGCCTGGCCACACGTGCCTGCATCCGGACGAAGGAGTACCAGCGCCACTTGGGGATCTTGCGGAAACCACGGGCAGCCTTGAGCTCGATGCGCCGGTCCACGCTGATCGGGTGGTGGATGCTGGTGACGACGGGCAGACCGAGCCGGGCGATGGCGAGGTTGCCGTAGGCGAGCACCTGGTTGTCGTGCACGATGTCGAAGTCGCTGAGACGGGGCCGCAGCGCGCGCAGCGCCCGGATGCTGAAGGTGAGCGGCTCGGGGAACGACGCCGTCCACATCGCGGCGACCTCGAGCACGTCGATCCAGTCTCGGTACTCGCGCAGGTGCGGCGTGCGGAACGGATCCTCATCCCGGTACAAATCCAGGCTTGGCAGCTCGATCAGCTGCGGTCCTGGCTCGAGCTCTGGGTAGGGCTGGCCCGAGTAGACCTCGACGTGGTGGCCGAGGGCGACCAGCTCGCGGGACAGATGCCGCAGGTAGATACCCTGGCCGCCGCAATGTGGCTTGCTGCGGTAGGAGAGAAGGCAGACGCGCAGCGGGCCATCCAGCTCGGCTGCCGGCGCTGGCTCGGCGCCCGCTGGACCTATCTCATCGGCTGCTACCGTGCTCACGCAGGTTCGCGCCTCCTGTTCGCCACTAGCTCCCCACGGCGGGCGACCCGCGTGACCCCCTAGGCAGCGAACCCTACCAAGCGGTTAACTTGCGTGCCCTTTCAACCCGCACGTAACCTGCCGGGCTGTGCTGCGCCGGCCCTGTCGGTAAGCTGCCGCGACGAAGGCTTTATACGGAGGTTCCCCTGACAAGACGCGCGCTGATCACTGGTATCACCGGGCAGGATGGCTCCTACCTGGCTGAGCACCTGGTCGATTTGGGATATGAGGTCTGGGGGCTGGTCCGGGGCCAGGCCAATCCGCGGGTCCGCCACCTGCGCCAGCTGCTCGGCGACGTACGGCTCATCCGGGGCGACTTGCTCGACCAGGGCAGCCTCATCGCCGCCGTCGAGCGCGTGCAGCCGGATGAGGTCTACAACCTGGCCGCCATCTCTTACGTGCCCATGTCCTGGCAGCAGGCGGAGCTCACCGGCGAGGTCACGGGCCTTGGCGTGCTGCGGGTGCTCGAGGCCATCCGGGTCTGCAGCGGGATCAGTGCGTCCCGCACCCCTGGCAGAGGGCAGATCCGGTTCTACCAGGCGTCGACCTCTGAGATGTTCGGCCAGGTGACGGAGGCGCCGCAGAACGAGCAGACCTCGTTCCACCCGCGCAGCCCGTACGGCGTGGCGAAGGTCTACGGCCACTTCCTCACGCAGAACTACCGCGAGTCCTACGGGATGTACGCGGTGTCCGGGATCATGTTCAACCACGAATCGCCCCGGCGCGGTGCCGAGTTCGTCACCAGGAAAGTCTCGCTGGGCGTCGCCAAGATCAAGCTGGGGTATGAGCGGCAGCTTCGGCTCGGCAACCTGCACGCCAGCCGCGACTGGGGCTTCGCGGGCGACTACGTCCGCGCCATGCAGCTGATGCTGGCTCAGGACAACCCGGGCGACTACGTCATCGGGACCGGGGTCACGCATTCGGTGGAGAAGCTGGTGGACCACGCGTTCCGGGCGGCCGGCCTGGACTGGCATGACCACGTGGTGACCGACGCCGCCTTCATCCGGCCGGCCGAGGTCGACCGGCTGTGCGCGGACCCGTCGAAGGCGCGGGACGAGCTCGGCTGGGAACCGAAGATCGGCTTCGAGGAGCTCGTCGCCATGATGGTCGACGCCGACATGGAGCTACTCGCGGCTGGCGGCAGCGCCGGGGATGAGTTCGCCACCGAATCCTGGTGACGAGCGTCGCGGATTTTGCGGCTTGAGCGCCGGTCCGTCGGCGCGGATACGGCGCAAAACACCACAAAACGTCGCGGTGATGGGGGTCCGTGCGCGGCTGGTCCGGTCAGCGGCTGGTCCGGTCATAGGCGGACTGACCACGCACGGCTGGACCTATTGGCCCGACGCGCTAGAGGTGGCCGCCTACCAGCTTGCCGATCCCGTAGGTGAGTGCGGCGGCGACGGCCGCGAGCGCGAGCTGTCGTAGCGCCCCGCGCCAGAACGGCCGGGCCGTGATCCTGGCTACCATTCCGCCGCCGACGAAGGCGGCGACCGCGGCCAGGATCAGCGCGGCGCCAAGCGAGTAGAAGCCGAGCAGGTACGGCAGCAGCGGGATCAGCGCGCCCACCGCGAAGGTCGCCAGCGATGCGCCCGCGGCGGTGTACGGGGACGGCAGCTCCTGGTAGTCGACGCCTAGCTCCTCGCGCACGTGGATGCGCAGAGCCTCCTCCGGCCGCCTGGATAGCTGGCGCACGACCTCGTCGGCCAGCTCCGGGTCGACCCCGCGCATCTTGTACATCGCGGCCAGCTCGACCTGCTCGCCGTGCGGGTTGTGCTTGAGCTCCAGCCGCTCTTTCTCTACTTCGGAGGCGACGAGCTCGTTTTGCGAGGAGACCGAGACGTACTCGCCGGCCGCCATCGAGAACGCGCCGGCGGCAAGTCCGGCCAGGCCGGTGAGGACGATGGTCCGCTGCGACGCGCCGCCGCCACCGACACCGGCGATCAGCGAGACGTTAGTGACCAGGCCGTCCATGGCCCCGAACACCGCGGGCCGCAGCCAGCCGCCGGACACGTCGCGGTGCTGATGCGAGTCCGGGTGGTCGTCGCTTGTCGCTGGGCGCGCGGCGAGGTTGCCCGGCGCAGCGGGTGGCGTCGGGTTAGCGGCTGCAGCCCCACCGCCCGGCCCCGCCTGCGCAGCCAGGATCGCGCCACCTGCTGCCGTGGCGTCTGGCAGGCCGGCGCTGTCGGCGTCGTCCGCGTGAGCTCTGGGGTTGCTGGCTGCCATAACTACAGTGCCTTGCTGCTTCCTGTCGAGTTCATAGCCGATACGGCGGGGCAGTCGCCGCGGCGCCGCTCATGCACCCGAGCCAATCGCCTCGGACTGCGCTCGGAGTACCCTCCATTATCGCTGCTCGCGTCGACATCCTGGGCCAGGCCAGGCCGCAGCCCGCTGGACTGCGGTTATGTGGTGCCGGACCCCGCCGTCGGCCCGGATATGGCTACCGAATTGATAGGTAACAGGCTGGTGTCGGTACCGACGCCCAAGCAACCTGCGGGCTACGCTGACGCCTAACTGGGGCGAATTGGCGGCCTCAGGCCCGGTCCCGCGCGGCCGGGTGTCCTGCGCTTGCGCACCCGGAGAAGGTGCGAGCCCGCGCATCCCCCATGACGGAGAGGCCGAGCGCCGTGATCACCTTTGAGGGCGTGACCAAGCGCTATCCCGACGGCACCATCGCGGTCGACTCACTCGACCTCGACATCCCGGACGGGAAAATCATGGTGCTGGTGGGGCCCAGCGGCTGCGGCAAGACGACGTCACTGCGGATGATCAACCGGCTCGTGGAGCCGACTTCTGGCCGCATTCTGCTGGGCGGCAAGAACGTGCTCGACGCCAATCCCTCCGAGCTGCGCCGCGGCATCGGCTACGTGATCCAGCAGACCGGCCTCTTCCCGCACCGCACGATCGAGGACAATATCGCCACCGTTCCGCTGCTGACGGGAACCGATAAGCGCAAGGCAAGGGAACGGGCTCGTGATCTCATGCAGTTGGTCGGACTGGACGCGGACACGATGGCGAAGCGATATCCGCACCAGCTGTCGGGCGGCCAGCAGCAGCGCGTCGGCGTAGCCAGGGCGCTGGCCGCTGACCCGCCGGTGCTGCTGATGGACGAGCCCTTCAGCGCCGTCGACCCGATTGTCAGAGCCTCATTGCAAGATGAGCTGATCCGTCTGCAGGCGGAGCTGCACAAGACGGTCGTGCTGGTGACCCACGACGTGGAGGAAGCGATCAAGGTCGGGGATCTGGTCGCGGTGTTCCGTCCTGGCGGCCATCTGGCGCAGGTAGACCCGCCCGAGCGGCTGCTGGGCGCGCCTGCCGACGACTACGTCAGGGATTTCGTCGGATTCGACCGCGGCATCAGGCGACTCTCGTTCTTCCCGGCGGCCAATCTCGTGCTCGCCGTGCGTACCGTCCTGCCAGCCAGTACCGGAGTCAGCGATGCTATCGCGATCGCCAAGGAGGACGGCGAGCCCTGGGTGCTGGTGACCGATGCGCAGCGGGCTCCGCTTGGCTGGGCCGCGGTCGCAGACCTGGAGGGCATGTCAGCTGGATCTGAGCTGGCCGACGCGCAGCTCGCCCAGGTCGGCCACACCTTCCGGCTGGACGCGGACTCGCTGCGTGCCGCCCTGGACGCGACGATCCTGTCGCGCACCGAGCGCGCGGTAGCCGTCGACGAGAGCGGTCAGGTGCTCGGCACCACCAGCTATGAGCACCTGCGGACGGCGATCCGGGCGGCGGAGGAAGCCGCCGATCGGGGCGAGGAGCCTGCGCGTGCCCAGGGGCCGGCGGAGGGGGTGCACTGACGTGGTCTGGTCGTGGATCCCGCAGAACTGGACGGCGATCTGGCAGTACACCCTGGACAACGCCCTGCTCGGACTGGTGCCGCCGCTGCTCGGCCTGATCATCTCGGTGCCGGTCGGCATCGCCTGCATCCTGTGGGGCTGGCTGTACCCGCCCGTGCTGTCGCTGAGCAGCGCCATCTACGCACTGCCGTCGCTGGCCCTGTTCGTCGTGCTGATCGCCTACACGGGCCTGGGCAACCTAACCGTGATCATCCCGCTGACGCTCTTCTCGCTGTGCATCCTCATCCCCACGGTCGTGGACGGACTGCGAGCGGTGCCCGAGGCGGTGCGCCAGGCCGCCACGGCGATGGGCTTCACCCCGCTTCGCCGGCTGGTTCAGGTCGAGCTCCCGCTGGCCGTGCCGGTGATCATCGCGGGGATGCGCGTGGCTGTCGTGTCGAGCATTAGTCTCGCCAGCGTCGGGCAATTGATCGGGGTGAGCAGCCTGGGGTACTTCTTCATCGACGGCTTCCAGCGCGACTTCCCGACCGAGATCTACGTCGGGCTCGCGCTCACCATCGCGCTGGCCCTGATCTGCGATCTGATCCTCGTCGCCGTGCGCAGGACGCTGACGCCTTGGGCCCGCGGCCGTCACCAGGCCGCCGAGCTGTCGGTGCCGGTGCCGATCACGGCCGGGCGGCTGTGATATGAGCTTCCTGACCTTCGCCTTCGACTGGCTGAAGTCGCCGCAGCAGTGGAGTGGCCCGGACGGCATCCCGATCCGCGTGCTTCAGCACCTGGGTTACACCGCGCTCTCGCTGCTGATCGCAGCGGTTATCGCGCTTCCGCTCGGGCTGCTCATCGGCCACTACGGTCGCGGCGGCTTCGCCGCGATCAACACGGCCAACATCTGGCGCGCCATCCCAACCCTTGGCCTGCTGATTCTCATGGTCGTGCTCCTCGGGTTCTCGCCTCTGACCTGGCTCGTTCCGCTCGCCGTGCTAGCGATACCGCCCATCCTGGTCAACACCTACGAAGGTGTGGCCGGGGTCGATCCTGACTTGAAGGACGCTGCCCGCGGCATGGGCATGACGCAGTGGCAGGTCCTGTGGAAGGTGGAAGTACCGGTAGCGATCCCGCTCATCTTGCTGGGCCTGCGCATAGCGGCCATCTTCGTCGTTGCCACTGCGACGATCGCCGCGGAGATAGGACTTGGCGGCCTCGGCCGCTACATCATCGACGGGCTGGCGTCCAACAACTACGGCGAGGTCGCCGGTGGGGCGGCCGTGATCGTCGTGCTCGCGCTCGTCGTCCAGGTCGTGTTCGTCGGCCTGCGTCGGCTCGTCATCCCGACAGGCCTGCGCGAGCAGGCCCGGGCCTCACGGTAGGATCTCGTTCCTATAGGAATGGAAGGAATTATATGTTCGCAAGCAGTCCGACGCTGAGGCGCGGCGCGGCCCTCGGCCTTGCCGTGACAGCGTCGCTCGCGCTGGCCGCGTGCGGCAGTTCGAGCCCATCATCTAACTCAAGCAATCCGCTGACCAGCAGTTCGGCCAGCGGCACCGTCGTGATCGGATCGGCGAACTTCCCCGAGAACGAGCTGCTGGCGGAGATCTACTCACTTGCGCTTACCGCCAAGGGCGTGAAGGTCACCGACAAGTTCAACATCGGATCGCGCGAGGTCTACTACCCCGAGATCAAGAGCGGTGCCGTCACGATCATCCCCGAGTACAACGGCGCGCTGCTGACCACATCGGTCAACCCCAAGAGCACCGCCGCCTCAACCCAGGACGTCGATGCGGCGCTGACGTCCAGCCTGCCCAGCACGCTGGAGATACTCACGCCGTCCGCGGCGCAGGACAAGGACTCGGTAACCGTCACGCAGGCGTTCGCCAAGGCGCATAACCTCACGTCGATCGCGCAGCTTGGACCGCTCGCGAAGACCATGGTCATCGGCGGGCCGCCCGAGTTCCAGACGCGCACCGACGGGCTCGTCGGTCTCAAGAACAACTATGGCCTGACGTTCAAGAAGTTCGACGCGCTCGACGAGTCCGGACCCATCACGCTTGCCGCGCTGGTGGACGGCAAGGTGCAGGCGGCCGACGTGTTCACCACCACGCCGCAGATCATCACCGATCACCTGGTGGCTCTGGACGACCCGAAGAACAACTTCGCCGCCCAGAACGTGCTGCCACTGGTCTACAAGCCAGCCATGAACTCGACGATCACGAGCACGCTCAATGCGATCTCGGCGAAGCTCACGACGGCGGGCCTGCTGGCCATGGATAAGGCGATCATCCTCGACCACGCGAACTACTCGACAGTGGCGCAGGCGTGGCTGAAGGCCGAGGGCCTGCCGAACTAGGCACCGCCCGCGGCTAGCCAGGGCGCACGCCCTGCACCTCATCCGCCCGGCCCGCTATAGACGCGGGCCGGGCGGAGTCATACTGGGCACCGGTCCACCTCGGGCATTGGCAGTGTGGCAATGGGTCAGCGGGTCAGTGAGTCAGTTGGGTCAGCGAGGTAAGGCATGAGTTCTCCGGATTCGCCGTCCAGGCCGTATCGGGTCCTGTTGGTGTGCACCGGGAACACCTGCCGCTCGCCGATGGCCGCGCATGTGCTGCGCCGCGAACTTGCCGATGCGGGTCTTACGGCGGAGGTGGCCAGCGCGGGTCTGCGCGTCGAGGCGGAAGGCCAGCCGGCTGACCCCAGAGCGCAGGACGTGCTGCGCGCGCACGGATACGAATGCGAGCACGGGACCACGAGGTTCAGCCCGCCGATGCTCGCGCGCTACGACCTGGTCATCGCGCTCGACAGCATGCACGAATGGGTGCTGCGGCACTCTGCCCGCGACGGCGAAGGCGCCAAGATCAGGCTGCTCGGCAGCTTTGACCCGGCGGCCGGAGCGGGGTGGGACGTGCCCGATCCCGTCACTGGCGGGCCGACTACGAGCGCGTGCTGCGACTGCTCCGGGCCGCCATGCCCGGCGTGGTGAATGCCGTGCGGGCTGGCGTCGCGGGAAGCTAGCGCAGGGCGCATGAGGCTAGCGCCGAGCACGCACCCGGCCGCGTCGGCCTGTTTACGGCGATAGATGATGATGGCCTGCCTATAGAGGAGCTGGCGATGACCGATCTGCCCGAGGTGGCCGGCGCGAGGCCGGTTCGCGCGCCCCGCGGCACGACGATGACCTGCAAGGGCTGGCCGCAGGAGGCCGCCCTGCGGATGCTGATGAACAACCTGGACCCGGAGGTCGCCGAGCATCCCGACCAGCTCATCGTGTACGGCGGGTCGGGCCGGGCAGCCCGCAGCTGGGCCGCTTTCGACGGCATCGTGGCGTCCTTGCGGGATCTCGAGGGCGACGAGACGCTGCTGGTCCAGTCGGGCAAGCCGGTCGGCATCTTCCGTACGCACGAGTGGGCTCCGCGGGTGCTGATCGCTAACTCCAACCTCGTGCCGCAATGGGCGACCTGGGATGAGTTCCGGCGCCTTGAAGCCGAGGGACTCACGATGTTTGGCCAGATGACGGCAGGCTCGTGGATCTACATCGGCACCCAGGGCATACTCCAGGGCACCTACGAGACGTTTGCCGCCATCGCAGCCAAGCGCTTCGGCGGCACGCTGGCCGGCACGATCACGCTGACCGCAGGACTCGGCGGCATGGGCGGCGCGCAGCCGCTGGCCGTGACGATGAACGGCGGCGTGGCGCTGTGCATCGACTGCGATCCGTCGCGGATCAGCCGCCGGATCGAGCATGGTTACCTCGACGTCGAAGCCGACGACGTCGACGACGCTGTCCGCCGTGCCGTCGCGGCCGCCGGGGCCGGCCAGCCGCTGTCCATCGGGCTGCTCGGCAACGCCGCCGAGCTCGTGCCCCAGCTACTGCGGATCGGCGCGCCGATCAACATCGTGACCGACCAGACCTCGGCCCACGACCCGCTGAGCTATCTGCCCAAGGGCGTGGCGTTCGAGGACATGGCCGCGCTGCGGGTCGAGGACCCGGCCGGGTTCACCATCAGGGCGCGGGAGTCCATGGCCGAGCACGTACAGGCCATGGTCGGCTTCATGGACGCGGGCGCCGAGGTCTTTGACTACGGCAACTCGATCCGCGGCGAGGCGGAGCTCGCCGGATATGAGCGGGCCTTTGCCTTTCCCGGCTTCGTGCCCGCCTACATCAGGCCGCTGTTTTGTGAAGGCAAGGGCCCGTTCAGGTGGGCGGCTCTCTCCGGCGATCCGGCCGACATCGCCGCTACCGACGCGGCGATACTCGATCTCTTCCCGCAGAACGAGCCGCTTGCCCGCTGGATCCGCATGGCCAGGGAGAAGGTGCATTTCCAGGGGCTGCCGGCACGCATCTGCTGGCTCGGATATGGCGAACGGCACCTGGCGGGCATGCGGTTCAACGACATGGTGCAGCGCGGCGAGGTCACCGCGCCGATCGTGCTTGGCCGCGACCACCTGGACTGCGGCTCCGTCGCTTCGCCCTACCGTGAGACCGAGGCGATGGCCGATGGCAGCGACGCCATCGCTGACTGGCCGCTGCTGAACGCGCTGGTCAACACCTCGTCCGGGGCGTCCTGGGTGAGCATCCACCACGGTGGCGGCGTCGGCATCGGCCGCTCCATCCACGCTGGCCAGGTGTGCGTCGCCGACGGCACGCCGCTGGCCGGGCAGAAGCTCGAGCGAGTGCTGACCAACGACCCGGGCATGGGCGTGATCAGGCACGCCGACGCGGGCTATGAGCGGGCAACTGAGATCGCAGCCGAGCGCGGTGTCCGCGTCCCGATGCAGGAGTAGCGCCGAACAGCCGCGACCGGGCCTGCTGCTCAGGCGCCGGCCGCGGCCGCGGGGGAGAGCAGATGACGTTCGCTGACATGTGGGCCGAGCTAGCCGGGATCGGGCGGGAAGAGCTGACCGGCGGCTACCGGCGCTACTCCTGGACCCAGGCCGATGCCGCCTGCCGGGGCTGGTTTGCCAGGACCGCGACCAGGCTGGGCCTTCGTACCGACTGCGACCGCAACGGCAATCTGTGGGCATGGTGGGGACGCCCGGGCGGCGGCGGCGGGCCGGCCGTGGTCACCGGCAGCCACCTGGACTCGGTGCCCGACGGCGGCGCGTTTGACGGCCCGCTCGGCGTTGTGTCGGCGTTCGCCGCGATCAGCGACCTGCGCGTGGCCGGGTTCCAGCCCGCCAGGCCGATCGCTGTCGCCGCGTTCGTCGAGGAGGAGGGCGCCAGATTCGGCGTGGCGTGCCTGGGCAGCCGGCTGCTGACTGGTGCCGTCGATCCGGCGGCCGCCCGGGAGCTGCGCGACCAGGACGGGATCAGCCTGGTGGAGGCGATGCGCGCGGCCGGGCGCGACCCGGAAGCACTCGGACCCGACGATGAGCTGCTCGCCGGCATCGGGGCGTATATCGAGCTGCACATCGAGCAGGGCTGTGCGCTGGCGGGCCTCGGCGCCGCCGTCGGCGTTGCCGAGGGCATCTGGCCACATGGCCGCTGGCGGCTCGACTTCACCGGCCGGCCCGACCACGCCGGGACCACCAGGCTCGCTGACCGGCGCGATCCTATGCTGCCGTACGCCGCCACGGTCCTCGCTGCGCGCGCCGCCGCCGAGCGCACCGGTGCGCTCGCGACCTTCGGCAAGGTCATCGCCGAGCCCGGGGCCGCCAATGCGATCAGCTCCGCGGTGCATGGCTGGCTGGATGCGCGGGCGCCAGACGACGCGACGCTCGAGCAACTGGTCACCGACGTCTGGGCCGCCGCCCAGGCCGCGGCGAGCGAGCACGGCGTCGCCGTCGGCCGGCGCCGCGAGTCGCTGACGCGGGCTGTTAGCTTCGACGCCGGCCTGCGCCACCGGCTCGCCGGCGTGCTTGCGGCCGCGGGCTTGCCAGCGCCGCTGCTCGCTACCGGGGCTGGGCATGACGCGGGCGTCCTTGCAGCCCGGATCCCGACCGCGATGCTGTTCGTCCGTAATCCGACTGGGGTCTCGCACTCTCCGGCCGAGCATGCCGAGATGGCCGACTGCGAGGCGGGCGTGGCCGCGCTCACCGCGGTTCTCGCCGACCTGGCGGCCCAGTGAGCGACACAGTGAACGGCCCGGTGAGCGGGCCCGCCACCGCCCGGCCGGTGCGGACGTGGCTGGCCGAGCTGGCCTGGCTGCCTGCACTCGGGCTGCGGACCGACGTTCTGATCGAGGCCGCCGGCGATCGGCTGACGGCCGTCACACCGGATGCAGAGCAGCTGCCCGCGACCGCGATCCGGCTGCCCGGCCTCACGATGCCGGGCCTTGCTAACGCCCATTCGCACGCTTTCCACCGGGCACTGCGCGGCGTCACCCAGGCATCGCGTGGCACGTTCTGGACCTGGCGCGAGCACATGTACGAGGTTGCCGACCGGCTTGACCCGGATAGCTACCTGGCGCTCGCCACCGCCGTCTATGCGGAGATGGCGCTGGCCGGCGTCAGCTGCGTGGGCGAGTTCCACTATCTGCACCACGGCCAGGGCGGCACCCCCTACGCAGACCCGAACCAGATGGGTCGCGTGCTGATCGAGGCGGCCAGCCGCGCCGGCATCCGGATCACGCTGCTTGATACCTGCTATCTGTCCGGCGGCCTGGCCGCCGACGGTCGGCAGCAGCCGCTGGAAGGACCGCAGCTGCGGTTCGGCGACGCCGACGGCGCGGCCTGGGCGGCCAGGGCTGAAGCGCTCGGCCCGGATGCCGCCGGCAGCTTCGGCCCGCACGCGCGGGCTGGAGCCGCGATCCACTCGGTGCGCGCAGTGCCGCCCGAACAGATGCCCGAGGTTGTCGCCTGGTCCCATCGGTACGGCGCGCCGCTGCATGCGCACGTGTCCGAGCAGGTCGCCGAGAACCGCGCCTGCCTCGCCGCTTACCGGTCGACGCCCGCAGAGATCCTGTCCCAGGCCGGGGCGCTCGGGCCGCGCAGCACGGCCGTGCACGCAACCCATCTCACCGGCGGTGACATCGAGCTGCTCGGCGGCGGCCGTTGTCACGTCTGCTTCTGCCCGACCACGGAGGCAGACCTTGCCGACGGGATCGGGCCGGCCCGCGCGCTAGCTGACGCGGGCAGCCCGCTCACGCTGGGCAGCGACAGCAATGCCATCATCGACCTGCTCGAGGAGGCGCGCCGGGTGGAACTGGGGGAACGTCTCGCCACCCAGGAGCGTGGTCACTTCACCGCGGTCGAGCTCGGCACCGCGGCGACCGCCACCGGACAGGCGAGCCTCGGCTGGGCAGAGGCAGGCGAGCTCGCGGCTGGTGCGTTCGCGGACTTCGTCACGATCGCGCTGGACACGCCCCGCACGGCAGGCGCGACCCGGGCCACCGCGCTGGAGTCGGTCATTTTCGGCGCGACCGCCGCCGACGTGACCACCCTCGTCGTCGGCGGCCGGGATATCGTGACCGGCGGCCGCCACATGCTCGTGCCCGACGTCGCGGCCGAGCTTTCGGCGTCGATCGCCGCCGTGCTGCGCTAGCTGTCGCCGGGCTTGACGGCTGCCCAGTCGGCTAGCACACCCGGCTAGCACAGTCGGTTAGCGCGGTCGGCTGGCGCGGTCGGCTACCCAGGTCCTTACCCTCCCGGCGAGAAGGCCGGCGGGAGCCCGGAGCAGATGCTCGCACCGGCGTTGCGGGCTTCGACCGCGCCGGCTGAATTGCTGGGCGAAGGCTGGCCGGGCGACTTGCTGTGCCTGCTAGCGGCGCTCTTGCCGCTCTGGCTGCCCGCCGAGGGCCGGTTCACACCGGCAAAATCGGCACCCAGGATCAGCGTGACCGGCCCTGGGCTGCCTGCCTGCGGGGCTGGCTCCGCCAGCGTGTTCTGGCCGGCGGGTGCTGTCTTGAGCCCCGTCATGACCGTGTAGGCGCTATCTGCCTGGGCCAGGCCCGCGTAGTCGACGGTCGTGGTGGCGGTGTAAGGCGTGTCCCCGACGCTGATGACATCGAAGCCCAGTCGCTTCAGGGCGGCGCCGGTCCGGCCCGCGAGCCCGGTCCGCCCGGTGGCGTTCAGCACTCGCACCTGAACCTTGGAGTACGGCTGGACGGGCAGCCTGCCGGTCCACGCCTGGTCGGTCCTGATCATCTCGAACAGCACGTCATCCTGCGGCTCCACTGTCATGAGGTGCGTGGAGTAGGTCGGGTAGTTGTAGGTGTCGGTGGTCGACGGCATCGTGACGAGCGTCACGTTCTTGGACTTCAGGTGGGCTAGTGACTCTGCCAGTCGCAGGAGCGACGTCGTCGACCCGAGGCCCTGGTCGACCGTCAGGGCCTTGGTGGCCGTCCTGGCAATGCCCAGCAGGCTGGGGATATTGGAGAGCAGTCCGCTGGAGTTGATCTTCTGCACGACCGAGGAGATGAACGCCTGCTGGAGCTGGATCCTGGGCAGGTCGCCGCCGGCGTCGGCGCCGCTGCCGACGCCGTGCCTGTCCCGGACATATTGGAGCGCCTGGGTGTAGTCGAGCAGGTGCTTGCCGGGCTTGAGGTTCGTGTTCGTAGCCGGGTCGTGGTAGCCGGGACCCGGCGGGACGCACACATCGACACCCCCGAGCTGACCCACCATGGTGCGGAAGGAGTTGAAGTTGAACTCCACGAAGTGGTCAAGCTGGATGCCGGTCAGCGCCTCGACGGTCTGCACCGCGCAGGTAGGGCCGCCAATGTTGAGCGCGCCGTCGATGATCGCGCCCGGCGGGTACTGCTGAGCCGGCCAGGTGCCGGTGCCGACGTACCGCCGCTCTTTGCAGGCCGGCTGGTAGACGAACGTGTCGCGCGGGATCGACAGCACGATCGCGTGTGTGTGCGTCGGATCCAGGTGAACCAGCAGCAGGTTGTCCGAGTTGCTCACCCCTGGGGTGGCGTCATAGCCGAAGTGGCCCCGCTGCCCGAGCCGTGTCTGGGAGCCGAGGACCAGGATGTTGAGCGCTCCGTAGACGGTCTTGCCGGACAAGTGGCCGACTTGCACCTTGGTGATGTTGCCGTCCAGCGTCCGGTAGATAGCAAAGGCGCCGATCCCCGCGACCATGGCCACGATGGCTATCAATGAGGCCAGGATGTAGCCGATCTTGGCTCCCCGGCTCTGCCGCCGCCAGGAGGCGAGGGCATTCCCCTGGCGGGTCTGGCGGCCTTGCGCCTGGCGGCCTTGCGCTTGGGGGCTGCGCTGCTGAGGGCCGTGAGGCTCGCGCATATCGGGGTCGTCGTGATCACGGCGACCTGCCCGGTAGCTCATGTGCCCTCCGTCCCGATCCCGGGATGAAGGGTATCCGTGCCCCGGGCGGATTCGGCCGCCTTTGCCGTTGGCTGACGGATTCCGGGCCATGTCGTTCCGGCTGCTTGAATCAGTCCTCAGCGTCCGCTCAGCCAGCGATCATCGTGGCGAGCCGCGGCTGTCAGCCGGAGAGCCTGAAGCCAGTAAAGAAACGCCCGCCCGCCCGGCCGAGCACCTCATCGGCAATGTCGGTCAGCCCGGCCGGGTCGCCGATGGCCGCCAGCAGCCGCTCGGCTAGGCCGAGGTCAGCGGCGCGCAGCTCGCGCAGCAGCCACTTGCCCGTGCCGAGCCAGTGGTCGCCGAGCAGCAGGACCAGCTGGGCAGTCGCGGTCCACACCTGCCAGCAGATGACTGCGCTCTCTCCGGCGTCCACGCTGCCGGCCAGGTCGTCCAGCAGGTCAGTCAGTCCGTAACGAGCGAGGTCTAGCTCGGCGCTGCCGAGCGGGGGCGGGCCGGCCGCGAGGATGGAGCGAGCCAGTTCCCGGATAAGGTCTGTCTCTTCCTGACGGCCTGCCACCACGACCCCGTCCGTGCAGATCCTGGCCAGCGTGGGCCGGCGCCGTGCTGTGTCCGTGCCGAAGTAGCGCTCGAGCGAGTCGGCGTCGTGGACGAAGATCTCCACCGGCCAGCCGCGCCAGCTCAGCGACTCCCGGTACGGCGCCGGGGGGCCCGGCAGGACTACCACGATGTCGAGGTCGGAGGTAGCCGTGCGTCGGGCCGTCAGGATGCCGCCGCCAAGGAAGGCGGCCCGCGCCGCAGGGAAGCGCTCGGCGATCAGCGCGCGCGCATCGGCGACAGGGTCCATCTGGTCATCCTGGCGCGCGGGCCAAGGCCGCGCACGGCCATTTCGCGGCGGCTGTGGCACGATGCGCTGGTGAGCGTGCTGATCACCAACATCGGTGAGCTGGTCACCAACGCCCCGCGCGAATCGGTCAGTGTTGCCTCGCCGGGGCCGTTCGCGGCCATCGCGGATGCCGCGATCGTGCTGGACCACGGCCTGGTGGCCTGGGCTGGCCCCGCGTCGCAAGCGCCGTCGGCCGATGAGCTCGTGGACGCTGCCGGGCGGGCGGTGCTGCCAGGGTTCGTGGACTCGCACGCGCACCTGGTTTTCGCTGGGGAGCGCGGCGCCGAGTTCGCCGCCAGGATGGCGGGGCTGCCCTACAGCGCGGGCGGGATCCGCAGCACCGTCGCGGCGACGCGGGCGGCCAGCGACGAGGTCCTCCGCGCGAACCTGGCTCGGCTCGTGCGGGAGATGCTGGCGCAGGGGACGACGACGTTCGAGTGCAAGTCCGGGTACGGGCTGACCGTGGCGGACGAGGCGAGGTCGGTGGCGCTGGCGGCGGAGGTCACGTCCGAGGTGACCTACTTGGGCGCGCATGTGGTCGGGCCGGAGTTCGACGGCGACGCCTCTGGCTACGTCGACCTGGTGTGCGGCGACATGCTGGCAGCGTGCGCGCCGCAGGCGAAGTGGGTAGACGTGTTCTGCGAGCGCGGGGCGTTCGGGGCCGACGAGGCGCGCGCTGTCCTGCGGGCCGGCGAGACGGCCGGGCTCCAGGCGCGGATCCACGCGAATCAGCTCGGGCCCGGTCCCGGAGTGCAGGTGGCGGTCGAGGCGGAGGCGGCGTCGGCGGATCACTGCACGTTCCTGTCCGACGCAGACGTGGATGCCCTGGCATCATCGGGCGGGACCGTCGCCACGCTGCTGCCGGGGGTCGAGTTCTCCACCAGGCAGCCGTATCCCGACGCAAGACGGCTGCTGGCCGCTGGCGTGACGGTCGCGATCGCATCGGACTGCAATCCGGGGTCGTGCTTCACCTCGAGCATGGCGCTGTGCGTGGCGCTCGCCGTCCGGGAGATGCGGATGACCACCGCCGAGGCGGTCTGGGCCGCGACGGCAGGCGGGGCGCGCGCGCTGCGCCGCACCGACGTCGGACATCTGGGCGCGGGCGCCCGCGCCGATTTGGTCATGCTCGACGCGCCGTCGCACGCTTACCTCGCCTACCGGCCAGGCGTCCCGCTGGTCGGCCGGCGTCTGGAAGTCCGGCGAGCTCGTCGGTTAGGCCTGCCCGGCCGGGCGCCTCCTGGTAGGCCTAGCCCTACCTGGCTGTAGGCGTTCGCCCATGGCGCACCGGGTGGGTGTGCGGAAGGCTGAGTCCGTCACGTCGCGGTCCGTCGCGTCGGACCACCAAGGCGAGGGGGACGGTCGTGAGTTTCAAGCTTCAGGCATGGCTGGTCGCGGTGCTGGCGGCCGGCGTGCTCGCCGCCTGGATCCGCGCCAGGCGCGATCCGGGATCGAAGACTCCGCGGGGGCGCCTTCGGCAGCTTGGCTGGTGCCTGGCATTCGTGGCGCTGACCATCAGCGTGACGGCCACGGTCACCTCGCTCTTCGAGCGGAATGGCCTGGTCTCCTGGCTGCTGATCATCGCGGTCGGCGTCGCTGTCCTACTCGCGATGCGGCCATCGCTGGCCGCGCGGATCGTGCCGCCGATGCTGATAGTCCTCGGGCTGTTCGGGTTCGTAGTGGTCCGGGATAGCGTGCTCGGATTCGGCGGCGTGAATGCCTACGGCCTGACACTGGTCGGCAATCCGGGAATCGAAGCGGACCTGGTCCTGCCGCAGGCCTACGCCTTCCTGCTGCTCGGCGGGTGGCTTACGTGGCGCTCGGCGGATCCGGTCCTTGCGCGTGGCCGGCTGCTACTCGGCAAGGTGACCGCCCTGGAGCCGCGAGCCCAGCTGCGGGCGCTGCTCTTGCTTCCTGTCGTGGTGATTGCGACTGCCCTGATCAACCCCGTTCTCTGGCTCGGGCACGGCGCGGGATTCTTCTGCAGCGCGCTGATCGTGGGCGGCGCCGTGTTTGTGCTGCGCGAGCGGCCTGAGCTCGCGGCGCGTACGGCTGCCGTGGCGATTACCGGTCTAGGCCTGGCTGGCCTGTGGCTCGCCGCCAACTGGCATGGCGTTGCCCGCTTCCCGGGGGCCTGGTATGGCTGGGTGTTGGACGGGGCGGTGCTGATCACCACCCAGAACGCGGCCGACGTAGCAGCGGTGCAGGGCCTCGCGCTGCTCGGTCTCGGCGCCTGGCTGATGCCCCAGGCGTTCCCGCAGATCCGGCGCCTCTACGGCGGGGCGGCCCAGCTGGAGCTGAGCAGGCGTGTGGCGCGGCTGACCGAGAGCCGGGCCGTGGCCGTGGATACCGCAGCAGCGGACCTGCGGCGGCTGGAGCGGGATCTGCATGACGGGGCGCAGGCGCGGCTGGTGGCGCTCGGGATGAGCCTGCGTGCGGCTGAACGGCTGATCCCGATCAGCCCGGACGCTGCGATTGCCCTGGTCGCCGAGGCCAGGGAGACCTCGGCCAGGGCACTGACCGAGCTGCGAGAGCTGGTCCGCGGCGTGCATCCGCCGGTGCTGGCCGACCGCGGTCTGGCCGACGCCGTCCGCGCGCTCGCGCTGGACTGCCCGCTGGCCGTGCATACCGACGTGAACCTGCCCGGCAGGCTGCCCGCTCCGGTGGAGACCGCCTGCTACTTCGCCGTCGCCGAGGTGCTGACGAACGCCGCCAAGCACTCGGGCGCGCGGGACGCGCGCATCGTGATGTCGCACGATGACGGCATGCTGCGGATCGAGGTGACAGATTTCGGGCTGGGCGGCGCTGATCAGGCTCGCGGCAGCGGCCTCGCAGGAGTGGAGCGGCGGCTCGCGACGTTCGATGGCATCCTGGCGGTGAGCAGCCCCGCCGGTGGACCGACGATTGTAGTGATGGAGGTGCCGTGCGCGTTGTCGTCGCTGAGGACCTCTTCCTGCTGAGGGACGGGCTTGTCCGCATGCTCGAGGCGCACGGCATGCAGATCGCGGCGGCTGTCGGCGACGCGCCGGGGCTGCTAAGTGCACTGCTTGAGGAGCGGCCGGACGTCGCGATCGTGGACGTCCGGCTGCCGCCGACGTTCACCGACGACGGGCTCCGGATGGCGCTGACGGCACGACAGTCGGTGCCGGGCCTGCCCGTCCTCGTGCTCTCCCAGTACGTCGAGCAGCTGTATGCGCGTGAGCTGCTCGCCGACCGTGCTGGCGGCGTGGGTTATCTGCTGAAAGACCGGGTGTTCAACGACGATCAGTTCGTCGACGCGGTCGCGACCGTGGCTGCCGGCGGCACCGTCATGGACAGCGAGGTGGTCGCCAAGCTGCTCGGCCGCCGGGCCAGGGACGAGCCCCTGGCCAGGCTGACGGCGAGAGAACGCGAGGTGCTCGAGCTGATGGCGGAAGGCCGGTCCAACAGCGCCATCGCGCAGCGGCTGTACGTGAGCGAGAAGGCGGTCAGCAAGCACAGCACCAGCATCTTCACGAAGCTGGATCTGGCGCCGTCGGACGACGACAACCGCCGGGTGCTCGCTGTGCTCGCTTACCTCAACGGCTGATGCTGCGCCCGCGCCATGGCCGCCGCCATGGCCCGGCCGGTCTTCAGTGCCTTCAGCCGCTCTTCGATCTCCGCGTCGTCGCCGATGTGGCCCAGCTCGGCGGGCAGCGTTTCTCGCGCCGGCGTCTGGCGTCCCCCCGCGCCGCGTGCCCGCTCTTCTTCCCGGCGCACCAGCTGCCCGAACCGGGCGACTTCGCTGGCCTGATCCAGGAGGTCGACGCTCACGGCCGCGCCGAGGCGAGACCTGACTGCTCCAGGGCGCCGACGCTGTGCCTGCGGGCCACGCGAGCGGCCCACCGGGCTGTCCAGCTTCCGCGTGAGCCCGGACAGTTTGATCCTCATCAGGTCGAGCCCGTTCGCGAGCATTCCGATGGACTCGGCCTGCGCAGCGATCGTGTGCTGGACAACCTTGACGTCGTTCTCGACGATTAGCTGCCGCTCGAGCGCGATCCTGGCGAGATCGTCGAACCGGTCCGCGTCGGCAGCATCACCGCTAGCGCGCAGCTCGTCCGCCGTCTGACTGATCGCTTCCGCTTGCCTGCTCCACGCCGCGGCGGCGGCGGCGTCCTCCTCCTGATCGAGCTCGGCCACGCCAAGGTTGCCGACGAGCTGCGCAATCGCCTGCTCGGCCTCGGCGATGGTGGCGGCGTAGGCCCGGACGAGCTGGTCTAGCACGTCGTGCGGGTCCTCGGCCGAGTCGATCACATCGTCGACGTCCGCTCGTGACAGCCGCGTGACGCGACCGATGATGCCGCGCTTGGACATTGCTTCCTCCATACCGCCTTAGACCCGGCCGCTGATGTCGTACTGCTCGGAGTCGCTGGGCTCAGGCCCGATGCTCTGCTCGGGGATGCTGTGCTCGGGTCCGATGCTGCGCCTGCCGCGGGTACCGGTGCCGCCGAAGCTGGCGGGCCCGATGCCGCCGGGCAGGCTGTCGATCAGAGTCCCGCCGAGGATGGCGCCGCGAACCCCGGCACTGGTGACGAGTGCGCCCAGCTCGCCGTCGTCGAAACCCGCGACGTCCTGCTCGGCCAGCGCCCCGGCCTGCTGGGCGAGCACGTCGGCCTGCTGCGCATCGGTCAGCGCGGCCTCGGGATCGCTCTGCGCGGATCGGATCGCCTGCTGGAAGTGCCGCTGCGACTCCGCCAGCCTGGTCCGGGCGGTAGCTCCGACACCGCCGCGGCGGGTGGCGATGAAGTCGCTGGCCGCCGTCACCGAGCTGCGTGCCACCAGCATCGCCTGGTCGAGCACAGCACGAGCCCGTTCCCGCCTGGCCTGCGCCTCCCGGCCGCTCGCCAGCGCGCGATCCAGCGCCGCGTCTGCCCGCTGGACGTCCCGCAGCGCGCGAAGCGCATCGAATGGGCCGGCCGCCTGCTTGGCCCGCGCGTCGGTGGCGACAGCCTGCGCTTCCACCACGAGGCGCCCCAGCTCACCCTGCAAACGGCTCGCCGACAGCTCGGCGGCCTCGCCGATCTCGGCATCGACCTCGCGCAGGGCGGCCGGCAACCCCGAGGCTGCCTGGGTCAGCTCGGCCTCCATGTGCTTGACCCCGTCGAGCAGATCGGCAGCCTCGTCGGCTTCGGACTCGGCGGCCTGGAGCAAGACCGCGGCCATCTCTGCCCGTCCGTCCGCCAGCTCTTTCCTCGCGCTGGCGAGGCTGTCGACAGCGAAGTCGAGCCGCTCGACCGCATCGTCGGGGTTGGCGGCGACGACCGCGACGGCTTCGGCCGTGTATCGCGCCGCCAGGCGGTCGAGTATCTGACCGGCGGGGCCGACCCTGGCGGCCTGCTGGGCGACGAGCGCATCGACCTCGGCCACCAGCCGCGGTGCGCGGGCCGCCAGGTCCTGGAGGCGGTCGAACGCCTCGGACTGCTCATCGAGCAGGCGGCTTGCTTCCGCGCAGTGCATGCTGATATCGGTCAGGTACGCCCGCGTCGTGGCGGCACCGGCCGCGGCGCCGTCATCGATGAGCTGCCGGAGCGTGAAGGCGGCGGCCAGCTCGCTGCGGGCTGACTGGAGCGCGCTCGCGAACGGCGCGGTTGCGCGCTCACCGCACCTGGCCGTCGCGAAGCCCAGCTCTTGCTCGCTCGTCCGGACCGCGCTGTCGGTCACCACCAGCGCATCCGTAGCCGCGGCGGCGAGCTCCTGCGTCGACGGGGCGGATTGCGGCATGCGGTCTGGCCGGCCGGCGGCGCGCCCCGATATTCGCCTGGTGACGAAGATCGTCAGCGCGAGCAGGACGACGACCGCGCCGACGGCCACCGCCGTGTCGTTGATCCCGCCCGGGCGCGGGGCCAGCGCGGTCCCGGACCCAGCCGGTGTCCCTGCGGCCAGCGCGGGCGTGACAACCCCCGCCAGTAGCGCGAGCGCCGCGATGAGTGCGGCGATGACCCGTGTGCGCACCGTCCCCCCGTCCGGTTGCCCCGGCTACCGGGCGTACCCGACGCAGCCCGGTCGCACACGCCGCCTGGACCAGCGGCAGGGAGCAAAGGGCGCAGAACGCTTGCCAGATGGGAGGCGTTTTGCGGAAATTACAGCAGGCGGCGGCTAGCGGACGTAGCCGCCGCGGAAGCGGATCAGCGGCTCGCCAGACTCAGCGACGTAGGGCACGGTCAGGACATGCGCGACAAACAGGATGTGGTCGGCCGCCGGGATTCGCGTCGTGACCTCGCACTCGAAGGCCGCAAGCCCGCCTTCCGGGATCAGCGCGCCCGATGCGCTGCCGCGGTGGTGCGGCACATTGCTCAGCAGCAGCCGCGCGCCAGGGCGGCCGGCAGCCGCGAATCGGCCGGCGAGCGTGCGCTGCGCGGCCGCCAGGATCGTGACGGCGAACAGGCCGACCCGCTCAACCACCTCGGCCGGATAGGCGGTGCCCAGAAGCGAGATCAGCACCGTTGGCGGGTCGTCCGACACGGGGCAGAACGAGCTCACCGTGGTGCCGATGTCGTCCCTGTCCTCGGCGACCGTCACCAGGGTGACAGCGCCTGGCCACGCTGCCAGCGCGCCCGCGAAACCGGACGGCGCAGTCACCCGAGGCCGCCGGGTCGCAGCCGGGCATGACTGGCGGGAGCCACCACGTTCCCTTACTCGAACATCCACGTGCCGGGCAGCATCAGCGGTCCGTGCGGCGACAGCCCTAGTCGCGTCGCCAGCCGTCCGGCCGGGCCCCAGGTGTCGGCGAGGAGGCTCGCGCTGGCGGCGCCCCGGCTTTCGCTCGACGTGGCTGGCCGCAGCCGGTCGATCGGGCGGACGCGGGGGAAGACGCGCAGCGGCGCGGTGGCCGGCAGGCCGGCCCGGCGGCGGGCGATCGCCGCCGCGCGCTCCATGCCGCCGAGCTCGTCGACGAGGCCATGGGCGAGCGCGTCGGCGCCCGTCCAGACCCGGCCCCTGGCCACCTCGTGCACCTGCTCGGCCGTCATGCCACGGCCGTTGGCGACCTTGCCGGTGAAGTCGGCGTAGATGTGGTCGAGCCAGTCGTTGACCAGCGTCCACTCGTCCGCCGAGAACGGCTGGAGCTGGGAGAACATCGCCGCGTGTGCGCCGTGCGTGATGCGGTCGCTGGTGACGCCGGCCCGGCCGAGCGCCTCGCCGAGCACCGGCTTGCCGGTCAGCACGCCGATCGAGCCCGTGATCGTGCCAGGCTGCGCGACGATCTCGTCCGCGGCCATCGAGATGTAGTAGCCGCCCGATGCGGCGACGTCGCCCATCGAGACGACCACGGGCGTGCCGCCGGCCCTGGCCCGGACGACCTCGCGCCAGATGGTGTCGGACGCGACGTAGGAACCGCCCGGGCTGTTCACCCGCAGCAGGATGGCGCGGACATGCTCGTCCCTGGCGGCCGCGCGGATGGCGGCGGCGATCGTGTCCGAGCCCATCGCGCCGCCCGACATCGGGCCGCGGCCGCTGCGACCGCGCCGGATCGGGCCGGTAGCGTAGATCAGCGCGACGCCAGGCTCCTGGCTGCCCGGCAGCGTCGTGGCCGCGGTGCGGGCTCGCTCGGCGAGTGCCTTGGCCCGCTGGTACCGGCCGAGGTACACGACGGTGACGTCCGGGCCGGCCAGCTTGCGTGCCTCCGCGTACACCTCGTCGCGGTAGCCAAGCTGATCGACCAGGCCCTCGGCCTGCGCCCTCGTGGCGAGGTACGGGCCGCCGTCGATCAGCTCGCTCACCTTGTCGCGGCTAATGCCGCGCCGGTCGGCGATGGCCTGGACCAGCTGCTCGGTGACCGATTCGGTCATGCGCTCGGTGGCCTGCCTGGACGGCTCGGAGAAGCGGGTCTCGGTCAGCTGCTCGGCCGCGCCCTTGAACTCGTGCCGCTTGGCGACCTGGAATTCAGCGCCGACCTTGTCGAGGACGCCCCGCAGGAACAGGCGCTCGACCGCGATGCCCGTGAGCCCGAGGTCGCCCGATGGCTGGAGCCAGATCTTCTCGAACGCCGTGGCCAGGTAGTACTGAACGTTGCTGGCGGAGAACTCGCCAAAGGACTCGGCCCAGGCGATGGTCGTCTTTCCTGCGTCGGCGAACTCGGTGATGGCCCGCCGCAGTTCCTGCACCGCTGCCAGGCCGACGGACCTGCCGCCGAGGCGCGCGACGAGCACGGTGACCCTGTCGTCGTCGCGGGCTCGGCGCAAGCCATCGAGCACATCGGGGAGGACCACCCTGTTCCTCGCCGCGATGGCCGAGACAGGATCGGCCGGCCTGGTCTCGGAGATCCCGTCCGTCAGGTCGAGTTCGAGTATCAGCGGTGCCGTGCGGCGCTGGCGCAGCTTGGCCAGCCGGGCAGTGAGAGGAGACTCTGGCATAGCTGACAGCCTAGGCTCGCCCGTTGCACCCGCGCCCGCGCGCCGGCTGGACGCGCGCCTGCTGGACGCGCGCCCGCTGGACGCGCGCCCGCGGGCGACTAGGCGCCGACGGTCTGCGCCGACACCTGCCAGAGCCGGCCGGCTGCCTCGGGGTCGAGTGCGTGCGCGGCCACGCCGCGGCGCGTGCCCGGCTCGTTGGGCAGCGCCTCGTTGCAGTCCTCGAAGTACTTCCCGCTGATGCCGTCGATCAGCGGTGAGACGGCGAGTAGCACGGATGTTGCCGCGCCCTGCTGCGGGGTCTTCCAGGCCGGGGCCCCGCTGCCAGCAGCGGCTCGCGCCTGGTTCAGCTCCTCTTCGCTGATGTAGCGCTGGAGGCCGGTGCGGATAGCGCCGGGCATCAGCGAGTTGATGATGACGCCGTCATCGGCCCAGCGCTTCGAGCCCTCGACAGCCAGCAGCACATTGGCGGTCTTGGACTGCGCATAGGCGAGCCACGGGTCATAGGCCCGCACGAGGAAGTGGATGTCGTCGAACACGATCCCCGAGCCGAGGTGCGCGCTCGAGCTGACCGAGACCACGCGGGCCTGGCCAGCGACCCGGGCCGCCGATGCCAGGGCGCCGTGTAGCCCGGCGGTGAGCGTGAAGTGGCCGAGGTGGTTCGTCGGCGCCGGCTGCCGCGAGTGACCTGGCGGTCTCGACGCCGATGCCGGAGGCACCGCCGGTGACGATGATGCGCTGCCCGGTGAGCTCGAGCCCGTCGACGATTTCGTCCGCCGTCGTCTGCGCTGAGTAGGGCGTGGTGATTCGCGAGGTCACTGAAGTTCTCCCGAGATCTCCGCTGCGGAGCGGGTAAGATGCCAAAGTGGAGGAGCCTCCGCCTATTGCTTCCGATACTAACCGGAGGTGACTCCGGTTAGCAAGTTGGCGCTAGTGACCTAGTTCGCCACAGTGACACCGAGCGACTGCCGCGTGAGGAGGGACCATGTCCGGCGCCGAGAGGCCCATGCGAGCCGACGCGCAGCGCAATCGCGAGCAGCTGCTCGCCGCCGCCGTCGCCGCGTTCTCGCGCGCGGGCCCGGAAGTGACCCTGGAGTCGATCGCCAGGGATGCTGGCGTCGGGATCGGGACGCTGTACCGGCACTTTCCGAGTCGCGAGGCGCTGGTCGACGCCGCCTATCGCAGCGAGCTGGCCCGGCTCTGCGACTCGGTCCCCCAGTTGCTCGACGCCATGTCGGCCGACAAGGCGCTGCGCACATGGATGGACCTGTTCCTCGAGTACATGACCACCAAACGCGGGATGTCGGATGCCCTGCGCATGGTGATCGCATCGGGCGGCAACCCGTTCGCCGAGAGCCGGGCCCGGCTGCTTGCCGCCTTCACGGCGCTGATGCAGGCCGGCGCGGCCGACGGCACGCTGCGGGGCGACCTCGATCCGGCCGACCTGATGGCCAGCATCAGCGGCGTGTCGCTGGCTGCGGGTGAGCCCGCGCAGCGGGAGCAAGCGGGGCGCCTGCTCGACCTGCTGATGGACGGGCTCCGCTACGGTGCAGCTGAGGATAGCCGGGGAGCCGGCGGCGGTGGCTAGCCGCGACGGGAACGGCTGGGTTCGCTGCGAGCTTGGCCATCGGCACTGGGGCCGCTTCGGGCGGCCGGCCTGCTGGCCTTCGTGGCCGACGGCCCGGTCCTGCTGCAGCGGCGGACCTGGTGGAGCCATCACGGCGGTACCTGGGGCCTGCCTGGCGGAGCTCGGGATAGCCACGAGTCGGCGCTAGCGGCGGCGCTGCGAGAAGCTGCCGAGGAGTGCGGCGTACCGCCTGACGCGGTGCGCCAGCGCGGCGTCTTCACCGACGATCACGGCGGCTGGGCCTACACCTCGGTGCTGGCCGAGGCACCGGAGCCGTTCGCCGTGGAGTCTGACGACGACGAGACCGAGGAAGTTGCCTGGGTAGGTGTGCCGGACGTTTCCGGGCTCGGCCTGCATCCCGGGTTCGCCGCGCACTGGGATGAGCTGCGCGCCGAGCTCGCTCCGGTGACGATCATCGTCGACGGCGCGAACGTGGTGGGCTCCCGGCCTGACGGCTGGTGGCGGGACCGGGCCGGGGCTGCCGCCCGCCTGCGGGCTGAGCTAGCGCCGCTCGTGACGCAGGGCATCACGGACCTGCCCGATGGGATGCAGGCGCGGGTGCCCGCGGCCGACCTGCCGCTCGATGGCGGCCGCACCGGCAGCACCGGCCGCCCGGCCGACATGGCAGGCGGCCGGACGCGCATGCGCTGGCTGCCCGAGCTCGTGCTCGTCGTCGAGGGCGCTGCGCGGCCAGTTGCCGCCGACAGCGGAGACGGCCCGGTGCGCGTGGTCGCCGCCCAGGGTTCAGGCGACGATGCCATTGCTGACCTGGCCCTGAGCACGCCGGGCCGGCGCATCGCGGTGACCGCCGACCGGGAACTCCGGCGCCGGTGCACCAAGGCCGGCGCGTCGGTCGCGGGCCCTGCCTGGCTATTCGGGCAGCTCTGACGACCTGGAACCCGGCCGGCGCGCCCGCGGCGGCTCAGCTGTCGGCAGGCAAGATCGTGAACGCGTCGCCAGTCAGCGGACGTATCGCGCGGAAGTGCTTCTGATCAAAGGTAAGCAGCCGCGTCGTGCCGTACCTGGCCGCGAGGACGACGACCGAGGCGTCGGCCAGGCCGATGCGCATGTCCCGGTAGCGCTCAACTACCGCCGCGGCCTGCGCAATATCGAATCGGTCGAGCTCGGCGAGGCTGTAAACGCCGCTGGCGACATCACTCAGCACCTTGAGCTCGTCTGTGACGCCGGCGCGCGTCCCGATCAGGTAGTCAAGCTCCGCTAGCACGAACGGCGACAGTATGAGCGAGCCAGGCTCGCGTCTCAGCAGCTCCGTGACGGCTCGAGAACGACCGTCCGTCGCGGAGTAGGCGGCAACTAAGCCGCTCGTGTCGCAGATGATCAAGCCCGGCCGAACCCATCGGCGAGGACCTCGTCTACCTTGTCAGCCAGGTCCGGATCGGCAAAGCCGACCGTCCCCCAGTGCGGAGAGTTCCGCAGCCGCAGCATCGTGGCGAGCCTTTGCTCGAGGGCGCTCCGGATGATCGTCGCCTCGGACTCTCCGGACGCTCGTGAGGCCGCGGCGAGCCGGTCCTTCAGCTCCTCCGGCAGATAGACAGACGTCTTAACCATACACGTAGGGTACCCTACATTTGCCCTACGTCGAAACGCGCTTGCAGGTTGTAGGTGTCCGGTCGGCCAGATCGGGGATTGTAGGGACTCGGTGGGCGCAGATCAGTCCAAATCGGGCGCGACTGGCCACCGCATCCCTACAATGCCGCCTCTAGGCCACCGAACTCCTACAATCTCGACCCGCGTCCCGCGCCCCCCCGCGCGCCCCGCCCCCGCGCGCGCTGGTCGCCGCTGGCACGCCTCCTGGCGCGACGAGCTCACTTGCAGACCTGCCGATATGTGGGAGAGCGTCTGAAGAACTTCCTCATGGACGCGGAAGCGGTCATGATTGTGCTCTTCCGATTCCGCCCCTGTAGGAGACCGATTCCGTGCAGCCCGCTCTGGTGGAACCACTACGCCGGTGGGATCCCGAACAGGTTGGCAGCTACGTCATCATCGGACGGCTCGGGGCCGGCGCCATGGGCCAGGTTTACCTTGGGCGGTCAGCCGCGGGGCGGCTCGTCGCTGTGAAGACGATCAAGACCGAACTGGCGGAGGAGCCCGACTTCCGCACCCGGTTCGGTCAGGAGGTGGCTGCCGCTCGCCGGGTCAGCGGCGCCTTCACGGCGGCGGTCGTCGCTGCCGACTCCGAGGCCGACATGCCGTGGCTGGCCACCGTCTACGTGCCCGCCCCGTCGCTGAGCAGGCTCGTCCGGGCGTGCGGGCCGCTCAGCGTGCCCGCGGTCCGCTGGCTGGCGGCCGGCTGCGCCGAGGCGCTGGAGTCCATCCACAGCGTCGGCCTGGTCCACCGTGATCTCAAGCCGGCCAACGTGCTCGTCTCGCCGGACGGGCCGCGCGTCATCGACTTCGGCGTCGCCCGCGCGGCCGAGCGCATCCAGCTCACCGTGACCCGTGGCAGCGTCGGCACGCCCGCCTACATGGCGCCCGAGCAGGCCAGGGATACCCGCCAGGCGACGGCGGCCAGCGACATCTTCTCGCTCGGCGCCACGATGCTGTACGCGGCCACCGGCCATGCTCCGTATCAGGGCGAGACGGTCGTGGACGTGCTCGTCAGGCTCGCGACCGGGCCGCCTGACCTCACCGGCCTGCCGCCCGAACTCGCCGAGATAGTCGAGGCGTGCCTGGAGCGCGATCCCCGTAACCGGCCGACCTCAGCGTCCATCCTCGCCCGGCTCGCGCCCGGATTGTCCGCGACCGGCGAGCTCGGCTCGGCGCCGCTGGCCGTCGCTGCGCTGGCGCTCATCGAGGAGTACCGCCAGATACCGCGGACGCCGGTGAGCGCGGCGACCCGTGACCCGGCCGATTCGCTCTCCGATCTCACGAGCCTGCCGTCGGGGGCGGGCGGCCCGCTGGCGGTCGGAGCCGGCACCGGCATCAGGAAGGGAACGGGGAGCCCCACGCCGGTCACCGGTCACGGCGAGGAGGAGACACTGGGCTCACACCCCGCCCTCCGGGGCGGCGTCGCAGCGGCCGCGAGGACGCCGCGCTCGGCGTCGCAGCAGTCGGGGCGCGGCCTGCCCTGGCGCCGGATCGCGCTGGCGCTCGGGTCGGCGGTCGCGGTTGCGGCCCTGCTCGCGGCGGGCTGGGGAATCAGGACCGCGGTCGGGGCCGGTGCGCAGTCGCTCGGCCCGGTCCTCTCGCCGCCGCCGAACGGCCAGGGCCCGCCGCCTGGCGCGGCCGGAGCTAACTCCGGCCCGCCGACGATCGGGCTGAACCAGGACTTCGGCGACCAGAACACCGGCTTCATGGTGCACGGCGACAACTGGCCGGCGAACCAGCCGGTCACCATCATGCTCGTGGGCGTGAAGACGTCGCCGATTCACCCCCTGACCGACGGCAGGGGCACCTTCAACTACGTCATCAACCAGGATCACGAGTTCTTCGGCGGCGGCCTCCGGGCGGGCGTCTACACGCTCCGGGTCACCGACCGGGCGGGTGCGAGCGCCGAGGCCAGGTTCAGCGTGAACCAGGTATAGCCGCAGGCGGGCGGCTCACATGACCGGCGTCCACCACAGATCCTCCTGCCGGGAGCACCAGGCGGGGTCGGTCAGCCGGTCAAGGTCACCCGGCGTGATGATCCCGGTCTCGATCAGCGCGCCGACCGCGACCTCGTCCGACAGGCGCACACCGGGCCGCACCATGCTGCGCTCGATCAGCTTGCGGCGCAGCACCTTCAGGTGCTCGCCGACGCGCGCTGACAGCCGGTCACGGAACGCCGGATCGGTGTCGAAGCACTCGATCTCGTGGTGGGCGTCGGTCACCTGGAGCGCGGCGCGCGCTATCTCCGGGGTCCGCGGCAGCGGGCTGCCGCGAGCGGGATCGACGAGCCACGGACGGCACCAGAGCAACGCGACGAGGAAGAGCTTCGTATTGGGGTCGAGGTAGAACGGCAGCAAGGTGACATCGCCCTCGGTCCGCGACTCGCCCTCGCCGCCGGCGCTGGGCCCGCCGAACGACTCACGAGGTGCGGCTACGACCAGGCGCAGTGGCAGGCCCTCGTCGAGCATGGCGCGCGATCCGACCAGCGCGGTGCCGTCCCGCAGGAACCAGCCCTTGGACGGCTCGCTGCCGCCGCTCGCTTCCCCGGTCTCATCCAGCCTGGGCAGCCGGACGCGGTAGCCGTCGCCCTCGGCGTAGAGCGCATGCGTGCGGCTGATGTTGGCCACCCAGGCGCCTCCGGCCACGGCGCTGATGACGCCGGCCCGGCGGGACAGCCCGCGGCCGGCCGGTATCACCAGGTCGGCGTCGGGTCCGCGGCCGAACACCAGCCGGGTCCCGTCCGGGATCGCGCATACGGCTCCGGACGGACTGGTGACGTGCGCACGCACAGCCACAGTCGCCGGAGTCGAGTCGAGCGTCATGTGCGTCCTTCTGTCGCGCGGGTGCTCAGCTGCGACCGGGGATACGGGTGCGGTACCGGGCAGTTTAGGTGGCGATCGCCGGATGTGCATCCACGAGTTCGGGGGTGGCCTCGCGGCCGCCCGCTAGGTTGACTGTCGTGCTAACCAGGGCGAGGCAGCTGCGCCTGGACTTGTGCCCGTGCGGCAGGAGGCATGGAGCACCGGTCCAGCACGTTGGAGTTGGGGGGGACCTGCGGGTCTCGCGCAGTCGGTCTCGCCCTGGGAATTGAGCGATTGTCGTGCGTCCTCAGGCCACCTGGAGTGACCGCTTGGCCAGGCCGAGCCAGTAGCCGGTGATGGTCGTCTGCGGGGCTGGCGCCTCGGCGGCGCCGAGCGCTACGAACAGCGGCGCGTAGTGCTCGGTGGTCGGATGCGCGTATCGCACCGCCGGCGCGCCACGGAAGCTGGCGAGCGCGTCGACGTCACCGGCGTCCAGCGCCGTCGCTGCCCAGTGGTCGAACTCCGCCGACCAGGCCGGCGGTGTCGCGTTGAAGCGGAAGTCGCGCAGGAACGGCAGCCCGTGCGTCAGGAATCCGCTGCCGATGATCAGCACGCCCTCGTCGCGCAGCGGTCGTAGCGCGGCGCCGACGCGAAGCAGGCGCTGCGGCTCCAGGCTCGGCATGGAGATCTGCAGCACCGGAATGTCGGCGTCCGGGTACATGACGGTGAGCGGGACATACGCGCCATGATCGAGTCCGCGGCCGGGCACGTCGGCGGTCAGCTCCGTGCCGGCCAGCAGTGACCGGACCCGGCTCGCCAGCTCTGGCGCCCCTGGCGAGGGGTAGGTGGCGCGGTAGTACCGGTCGGGGAACCCGTAGAAGTCATACGTCAGCGGGACCGCGTCGGCGGTGGCGCCGATCGCCAGCGGCGCGTTCTCCCAGTGGGCCGATACCACGAGGATGGCCGCCGGCTTCGGCAGGGCCCTGGCCCACGCCTCGAGCTGGACTACCCAAAGCGGGTCGTCGACCAGTGGTGGCGCGCCGTGTCCCATATACAGCGCTGGCATCCGGCCAGGCTGAATGGCGGCGGTCGCACGCTTCCTGACATCGGCGGCGGCGTCATCAGGCACGGGCTCGTGGTCGGGCGCCTGCCCCAAGAGCTCCTCGTCCATCCGGCCCTCCCGGTGGTTGCCACTGTGGGCATCGTGACATCAGTCGGTCAGATGTGACAGTAACCCGGCCGCGGGCACTGTGCACCGGCGGCTCGGGCGCCTGGCAGCATGGGCAGGGTGCGCGTCATCGTGCTATCCGACACCCACGCTCCCCGGCGCTGGAAGAGCTGCCCGCCCGCTGTCGCGGGCTGGCTGCGGAGCGCGGACGCGATCTTGCACGCGGGCGATGTCTGCACCGCGGGCGTGCTCGCCGAGCTAGCTGGGTACGCGCCGGTGCATGCGGTGCTCGGCAACAACGACGGACCCGATGTTGCGGCCTGGGGCGCGCCGGCGACCCTCGAATTCGAGCTCGGCGGCCTGCCGGTGGCCATGATCCACGACAGCGGCCAGGCCGCAGGCCGGCTGCGGCGGATGCGCGCCGCGTTCCCGTCCGCGGAGCTGGTCGTCTTCGGCCACTCGCACATTCCGCTCGATGTCAGCGAGGGTGGCTTGCGCATCTTCAACCCCGGATCGCCCACCGACCGGCGGCGACAGCCGCAGGGCACGCTGGGCGTACTCGGCATCGACGCCGGGCGGCTGATCGACGCGCGTATTGTCGCCGTGACCTGAGCTGTCAGCCGGGCTGCCCCGGCTGCTCGGGCTCGGCGAGCTCGGCCGCGACCTCGCGCCTTGCGTCTTCAGCGAGCTGGGTCGTGGTCGGGCCCGTGTCGGCTGGCACCGTGTCGACTGGTCCGGTGTCGACTGGTCCTGTGTCGGCCGGTCCGGTGTCGGCCTGCGCCGTGTCGGCTGGTCCGGTGTCGGCCTGCACCGTGTCGGCTGACTGCGTGGCGCGCTCAGGCGCCAGCCAGATCACGCCGAGTGGCGGGATGCTGAGAGACGCTGACGCCGGCCGGCCGTGCCAGGGCTCGGCGACGGCGTGCACCTGGCCGAGGTTCCCGATGCCGGCGCCGCCGTAGTTCTGCGCATCGGTGTTCAGCACCTCAGTCCACCGGCCGGCCGACGGCAGCCCGATCCGGTAGTCGTGGTGCGGCATCGCGCTGAAGTTGCACACGCACGCGACCATGCTGCCGTCCGAGCCGTACCGAACGAACGACAGCACGTTGCCGGCGGAGTCGTTCGCGTCGATCCACTCGAAGCCCGCGGGCGAGCTGTCCTGCTGCCAGAGCGCGGGGTGCGCCGCATAGGCCTCGTTGAGGTCCTTGACCAGCTGCTGCACGCCAGCGTGGACCGGGTACTCAAGGACGTGCCATTGCAGCCCGGCCTCCTCGGACCACTCGTCGCCCTGACCGAACTCCGAGCCCATGAACAGCAGCTGCTTGCCAGGGTGGGCCCACATGAACGCCAGCAGCGAGCGCAGGCCCGCGAACTGGCGCCATTCGTCGCCGGCCATCTTGCGCAGCAGCGAGCCCTTGCCGTGCACCACCTCGTCGTGCGAGAGCGGCAGCACGTAATGCTCGCTGTAGGCGTAGATCATCGAGAACGTGATCTCGTCGTGGTGGTAATTGCGGTGCACCGGGTCGCGGCTGAGATAACTCAGCGTGTCGTGCATCCAGCCCATGTTCCACTTGAGCCCGAAGCCGAGTCCGCCGAGGTGCACTGGCCTGGTAACGCCCGGCCACGCCGTCGACTCCTCGGCGATCATGGCGATGCCCGGCACTCGCCGGTAGCAGGTGGCGTTCACCTCGCGCAGGAACGAGACCGCGTCCAGGTTCTCCCGCCCGCCGAGTGAATTCGGCGACCATTCGCCTGCCTTGCGGGAGTAGTCCAGGTAGAGCATCGACGCCACGGCGTCCACCCGCAGTCCGTCGGCGTGGAACTCCTCGAGCCAGTAGATGGCGTTGGCGACGAGGAAGTTACGCACCTCGGGCCGGCCGAAGTCGAAGATCAGCGTGCCCCAGTCCGGATGCTGGCCGCGTTGCGGATCGGCGTGCTCGTACAGCGGCGTGCCGTCGAAGCGCGCCAGCGCCCAGCTATCGCGCGGGAAGTGCGCAGGTACCCAGTCCAGCAAGACCCCGATGCCGGCCTGGTGGAGGCTGTCCACCAGGTGGCGGAACTCGTCCGGGCTGCCGAACCTGGCCGTCGGCGCGTAGTAGGAGGTGACCTGGTAGCCCCACGAGCCGCCGAATGGATGCTCGGCCACCGGCAGGAACTCCACGTGCGTGAAGCCCATCTCGGTCACGTAATCGGTCAGCTGGCTGGCGAGCTCGGAGTAGGACAGCCCCGGCCGCCACGAGCCGAGGTGCACCTCGTAGACGCTCATGGGGCTGGCCAGCAGGTCACGCTCGGACCGCTCGGCCAGCCACGCCGAGTCGCCCCACGTGTAGTGGGTCTCGGTCACGCGCGACGCGGTGGCCGGCGGGTGCTCGGCCCAGCCTGCCATCGGGTCGGCCTTGCGATGCCAGGTGCCGTCCGGACCGCAGATGTCGAACTTGTACGTCGCGCCGTCGCCGACGCCGGGGACGAGCAGCTCCCATACCCCGGACCCGCCGAGCGAGCGCATTGGGTGGGCGCGGCCGTCCCAGTGGTTGAAGTCCCCGATCACCCGCACTCCGCGCGCATTCGGCGCCCAGACGGCGAACGAAGTCCCGCCCGCCTCCGGCCTGACCCGCGCGCCGAGCACGGTCCACAGCGCCTCGTGCCGGCCTTCGGCGATGAGGTGCAGGTCGATCTCGCCGAGCGTCGGCAGGTGCCGGTACGGGTCGTCGGATATCGTCTCGCCGGTACCGGGATAGGTCACCGCGAGCCGGTAGTCGGGCACCGTCGTGCCCGGCACGACCGCCGTGAACACGCCCTCGTGCACGTGGCGCATCGGCACCCGGCTGCCGCCAGGTAGCACGACTGCGACGGTCTCTGCCAGCGGCCGGAGCGCCCGGATGGTGACGCCGTCCGGACCGGGATGGCCGCCGAGCACCCCGTGCGGGTCATGATGCGCGCCCCCAACCAGCGAGTCGATCTCGGCGTGGCTGATCTGGTCGGCGGGATAGATATCCGCGGTCATGCCGACGCCACGTAGTCGAGCGGGATGGACAGCCAGGTCGGCCGGTGCCGGTACTCATAGACCACTTCGTAGACCGCCTTCTCCAGCGTCAGTGCGCGTACCAGCGTGCCGTGGCCGTCCGGGTCGGTGCCGCCGCCAGCCGCATATCCCGCGCAGAAGGCGGCCTGGCACTGGCTGACCCAGGCGTCGGCGACCGCGGCCAGCTGCGCGGCATCCGGATGGCCAACGAGCTGATGTCGCGCCGCGTAATCGAATGAACGGAGCATGCCCGCAACGTCCCGCAAGGCCGACGCGGGTGCCCTGCGCACCTCGAGCGGCACAGCAGGCTCGCCCTCAAAGTCGAGCGCGACCCACCCTTGCGGGCCGAGCAGTACCTGTCCCAGATGGTAGTCACCGTGGATGCGCTGAACGGTCACCGGCCCGGCCAGCTGGCCGACGGCGCTGTAGGCGGACCTGATCCGGGTCTCGTGGCTGGCCAGCTCGGGCACCATCGCCATGGCCTCGCTGAGCTTCCCGTTCATGTCCGCAGCCAGCCCGGAGAGCTCCGCTCGGGTCATCGCCCGACTCCCGAATGCGCGGGCCATGTCGGCGTGCAGCTCCGCGGTGGCGAGCCCTAGCTGCCTGGCCTCGGGCAGGAACGGCAGCGCAGCCGGCGTGCCAGCAGTCGGCCCGTCGTCGGCCATCTCGTCGCGGGCAGGCCAGTCGCCGACCTGCCCATTGCTTGGGGCGACCGGCTCAGTCAGGTACTCGCGGCCGTACGCGCCATGCCGCGCGTACAGCCGGCGCAGGCCGCTCAGAGCCTGCGACCAGCCGTCGGTGGCGCCAGCAAGGAACCTCGACAGCACGCCGAGGAGCACCGGCTCGCCGTCTAGGTCGGTCTCAATCCAGCCGTAGGGCGCCGCGACCCGGGCCGAGCCCAGCCGGGCCAGGGCGTCGGCCACTTCCAGGTCCGGGTTCGCGCCGGGGAACAGGCGACGCAGGACCTTCAGTATCGCTTGATCGCCGAATACGAGGCTGGTGTTGCTCTGCTCCGCGCCAAGCACCCTGCTGTCCGGTGCCTGGCCGAAGAACACCGGCGCCCCCGGCTCGCGCACGAACCGCAGCGGACCGGCGATCTGCTGCTCCCTTATGCCGGCCAGGAGCACGCTGGCCAGCTCCGGATCATGCAGAGCGTCGTAGCAGGCCACCCCATCCAGGTACCCGATCAGGGCACTGCCGAGGCCAGCTGGCAGCTCGGTGCGGTAGCCGACCAGCACCTGGAACCGGCCCGCCGCGGTTCCAGCCGGCCCGTCGCCCGCAGCTCCGCTGCGCAGGTGAGCCTCGACGATCAGGTGCCGCAACGCGGGGTTACCGGCTCGCAGGGTGACGTCCGAAATGATCGCAAGCTCGGACAGGGGCCGGCCTCGGCCAGGGAACCAGCGCTGCTGTGGCAGCCACCCGGCCAGCATGTCCATCAGGCCCGCATTGCTGTCTGACACGGTCACCTACTGCCCACACCTGCGCCCGTTTATTCCGGAACGGCCTGACTCACAGGGACGATCGGAGGCTCAGGCACGGACCTCCGCCTCTGCGCCACGCGACCCCGGCGCCGCAGGCTCCTACGTAGATGGACAGCAGGGAAGGAGTTCCGATGCGAGTCTTGATTGCCTACGGGTCGAAGCGCGGCGGCACCCAGGGCCTAGCCGAGATGGTAGCCGACAGCCTGCGAGCAGAAGGTCACGCTGTCGAGGTCCGCCGGGCCAGCGAAGCCAGACGGCTGGAGGGCTACGACGCGGTCATTGTCGGTGGCGCGCTCTACGCATTCCGCTGGCACAAGGACGCCAGCCGGTTCGTGCGGCGCCATGCCGACGAGCTTGCGAAGCTGCCAGTCTTCTTCTTCTCCAGCGGTCCGCTCGATGATTCCGCCACGGAGCGCGAGATTCCGCCGGTCAAGGGGGTCCAGTCGCTGATGGACCGCGTCGGCGCAAAGGGCCATGTCACCTTCGGCGGCCGTCTATCTGCATACGCCAGGGGATTCCCGGCGAGCGCGATGGCGAAGAAGCAAAGCGGCGACTGGCGCGATCCGATGCAGGCTCGGTCCTGGGCCCGGTCGGTTTCCGCTGAGCTGCTCGCCGACCGGCGGGTCGGCGTCTGACCTAGCGGGAAGCCGCGATGCCGCAGATCGGATCGGAACCGCCTCGGCCGGCGAGAATGTCGCTAGCCGTCGAGCACTGGGCCGGCGGGGAATACTTCCTGCCGAGAATGGCTGCCGCACTGACTGGCGACATCTGATCGGCGAGCGCAGGACGGCCGGGTGCCGGTCGGACTGTTTCGTGTGGTCAGACCGGTATCTGGCTGGCGTGCGCGTCAAAAGGTCCGGCGTGCGGGTCGCAAGGCCGGGCGTCAGGGACCGTAGTTCGCCGGCGGCTTGAGCATCAGCCAGTAGAAGCCGTACCCGGGCAGGGTCAGCAGGTAGCTCAGCTCGCCGATCGGCGGGAAGGCGACACCGCCCGTGGTCTCGATGGGGATCGCGCCTGCGTACCGGCTCAGGTCGAGCTCGACCGGCTGCGGGTAGCGCGACAGGTTGTTGACGCAGAGCATCCGGTCGGTGCTGTCGCCGCCGCTCTCATCGTGCTGCGAGCTCCGGTACTCGCGGACGAAGGCGAGCACGCTCGGGTTGGACGAGTTCAGCTCGTGATACTCGCCGAGCGCGAAGACCGGATGCCGCTTGCGGATCTCGATCATGTGGCGGGTCCAGTTCAGCAGGGACCCGTTGCTGCGCTCCTGCGCCTCTACGTTCAGCCCCTGGTAGCCGTAGATCGGGTCCATGATCAGCGGCAGGTACAGCCTGGCCGGGTCGCACCGGGAGAAGCCGGCGTTGCGGTCCGGGGTCCACTGCATGGGCGTCCGTACGCCGTCCCGGTCGCCGAGCCAGATGTTGTCGCCCATGCCGATCTCGTCGCCGTAGTAGATCACCGGCGAGCCTGGTAGCGACAGCAGCAGCGCGGTGAACAGCTCGAGCTGGTCGCGGTCGTTGTCGAGCAGCGGGGCCAGCCGCCGCCGGATGCCGATGTTGGCCTTCATCCTCGGGTCACGGGCGTACTCGGCCCACATGTAGTCGCGCTCGTCGTCGGTCACCATCTCGAGCGTGAGCTCGTCGTGGTTGCGCAGGAAGATGCCCCACTGGCAGCCCGACGGGATCTGCGGCGTCTGGGCGAGGATCTCCGAGATCGGGTAGCGCTGCTCGCGCCGTACGGCCATGAAGATGCGCGGCATGAGCGGGAAGTGGAACGCCATGTGGCACTCGTCGCCGCCGACGCTCGAGTCGCCGAAGTACTCCACGACGTCTGCCGGCCACTGGTTGGCCTCGGCCAGCAGCACCCGGTCCGGATAGAGCCGGTCGATCTCGGCCCGCACTCGTTTCAGGTACTCGTGCGTCTCCTTGAGGTTCTCGCAGTTAGTGCCCTCGCGCTCGTACAGGTAGGGCACGGCGTCGAGCCGGAACCCGTCGATGCCGAGGTCAAGCCAGAACCGCAGCACCTCCAGCATCGAGTCCTGGACCAGCGGGTTCTCGTAGTTGAGGTCGGGCTGGTGAGAGAAGAACCGGTGCCAGTAGTACTGGCCGCGAACCTCGTCGTAGGTCCAGTTCGACCGCTCGGTGTCGACGAAGATGATCCGCGCGTCCGAGTACTTGTCGTCGGTGTCCGACCAGACGTAGAAGTCCCCGTACGGGCCGTCGGGATCGGACCGGGACGCCTGGAACCAGGCGTGGGCGTCGCTGGTGTGGTTCATGACGAGGTCAGCGATGACCCGGATGCCGCGCTCGTGCGCCTTCTCGACGAGGGCGACGAAGTCACCGATCGTGCCGAACTCGGGCAGGATCTGCGTGAAGTCGGCGATGTCGTAGCCGCCGTCCTTGAGCGGCGAGGCGTAGATCGGCAGCAGCCAGATGCAGTCGATGCCGAGCCACTGGAGGTAGTCGAGGCGGTCGATCAGGCCGCGGATGTCGCCTGTGCCGTCGTCGTTGGAGTCGCCGAAGCCGCGAATCAGGACCTCATAAAAGACCGCGCGCTTGTACCACTGCGGATCACGGGGCGTGTCGAATGAGAACGAGTCCACCGGCTCGTTGGCCGGGCCCGTCCTGAACTCCTGCTGCATAGAGGCGGCGTCGGCCATCCCGGCGTGGTCGCTCGCGTGCCCGGACTGATTCACTCCCGCTCTCCCGCTCGTGTTCGGCGCCCTGCCTGATCAGCTGAGATGCTGGCCAGCCCGTTCCCTCACTAACAATCGTCGCTACCTAACACGAATCTACGGGACGACTGCGCGTTGCCCGTCCGGCTACGCGATCGTCAGGATGTGGGCAGGTGCGACGGCGGGGTCAAGCCGGACGTAGTTCCCCTGCCCCCAGGTAAATCTCTGCCCGGTGAGCTCGTCCGTGGCCAGGAATCCCGCTCCCGCGTCCAGCCCGAGCGCCGCGCTATCGAGCCAGACGGTGGCCTCACGCGCATTATTGGGGTCCAGGTTTACCACGACCAGAACTGTGTCTGGCCCACCGGGGAAATCTGGTCCGGTGTGCTTGGAGAAGCACAGGATGTCCGGCTGGTCGCTGTAGTGGAACCGCAGATTCCGCAGCCACCGAAGCGCCGGGTGCGCCCGCCTGATCGCATTGAGCTTGGTCAGCAGCGGCGCGATGGTCAGCCCGAGAGCGGCGGAGCGATCCCAGTCCCGCGGCCGGTAAGCGTACTTCTCTGAATCCAGGTACTCCTCGCTGCCGGGCACCAGCGGGATGTTCTCGCAGAGCTCGTAACCGGAGTAGACCCCGAAGGACGGCGCCATCATGGCGGCGAGCACGGCTCGGACCGCGAACGCGGCCGGCCCGGCGTGCTGCAGGTACTGGCACAGGATGTCCGGGGTGTTCACGAAGAAGTTGGGCCGCATGTAGGGCGCCGCCGGGCCGGACAGCTCGGACAGGTACTCGGTCAGCTCCGCCGCGGTGTTGCGCCAGGTGAAGTACGTATATGACTGGTGGAAGCCGATGGCGGCCAGCGCGTGCATCATCGCGGGCCGAGTGAAGGCCTCGGCCAGGAAGATGACGTCGGGGTCGGTCTGCGCAATGTCCCCGAGCAGCCGCTGCCAGAAGGGGAGCGGCTTGGTGTGCGGGTTGTCCACCCGGAAGATCCGGACGTCGTGCTCCATCCAGTGCCGCACCAGCGCGTGCACCTCGGCGTAAATGCCCTCGGGGTCGTTGTCAAAGTTGATCGGGTAGATGTCCTGGTACTTCTTCGGCGGGTTCTCGGCGTGCGCGATGGAGCCGTCGGCCCTGGTGGTGAACCACTCCGGATGCTTGGTCACCCACGGGTGGTCGGGGGAAGCCTGGAGCGCGAGGTCCATCGCGGTCTCCATGCCGAGGCTGCGGACGCGCGCCACGAAGGCGTCGAAATCTTGCATCGTCCCGAGATCGGGATGGATGGCGTCGTGGCCGCCCGCTGGCGCGCCGATCGCCCACGGCGAGCCGGGGTCGCCGGGACCCGCGATGAGCGTGTTGTTCTGGCCTTTGCGGGCGGTCGTGCCGATCGGGTGCACGGGCGGCAGGTACACCACGTCGAAGCCCATGTCGGCGATCGCGTCCAGGCGCTTAGCCGCCGTGCGCAGCGTCCCTGACTGCGGCTTACGGCGGTGCGTCGGGTCGAGGACGGCGCCCTCGGAGCGCGGGAAGAACTCGTACCACGAGCCGAAGAGGGCGCGCAGCCTGTGCACGATCAGCGGGTAGCTGTCGGAGGTCGTCAGGAGGTCGCGCAAGGGGAACGCGGCCTGCGCCGCCGCCACCTCGGGCGCCAGCGCGGCGGCGAGCCGGTCCAGCGGCGGCACCTCGGTGTCGCGCAGCGTCTCCGCTGCCGCGGTGAGCGCGGCGCGGGCGGTCCTGGCGAGCTGCGCCTGCTCCGGCGGCAGGGCCTTGGTCTTCCTGATGCCGGCTGAAGCGCGCTCGAGCAGCAGCGCTCCCTCGGTCAGCATCAGCTCGACGTCCTGGCCGATCGGCACCTTGATCGCAGCGTCATGACGCCAGCGCGCGACCGGATCACCCCACGCCTCGACGGCGAAGTGCCAGAGCCCTTCGCTGGTGGCGGCCACCTCGGCGCCGTACCGGTCGGTCCCCTCGGCCAGCTCGCGCATCGGCACCAGCGGCTGACGCTGGCCAGCGGGGTCGCTGAGCACGACAGCGGCGCCGAGCATCTCGTGGCCTTCGCGGAATACGGTGGCGCTGACCAGGAAGCTCTCGCCTGGCACCGCTTTGGCGGGCGCGCTGGCGCCGAGGTCACTGGCAACCCTGACCACCGGCTGCACGTCGAGGATGGGGATCCTGCCGATCACGGATGAAAGCTACCCATCTGAGCGCAGCCAATGCCGAAGCGGGTGCCTCGATGCGGATAGATCCTGGCATGAACGGGCCCCGCGGCGGGCATCCACGGAGCGAGCGGCGCCCGCCTGGTGCCTGGACGCCTGCCTAGGTCCCCTGGGCGACCCGCGGACCGTCTACCCGGGTTTACACATTAAGGTCACTGTGCGTGAGAGCTATCCGCCGGTTCACCATCCATCCCGTCCTGCCCGAGGGCCTCAACCCGCTTCGTTCGCTCATGCTGAACCTGCGCTGGTCCTGGCACCCGGGGACACGAGAGCTGTTCGCCGTGATCGACCCGGCGAGCCGGGAGCTGGCGGAGAATGACCCGGTCACGCTGCTGAGCCGCGTGCCGCAGGGCCGGCTGGCCAGGCTGGCGGCCGACCCGGACTTCCTCGGCAGGCTGACGGCGGCGGGCGATGATCTGCACGAGTACCTCTCCGGGCCGCGCTGGTACCAGAACGAGCCAGCTGATGGCGAGGGCGGCTTGCCGGCCGGGATCGCGTACTTTTCGCCTGAGTACGGCATCACCGCGGCGCTACCGCAGTACTCCGGTGGCCTCGGCATCCTGGCCGGCGACCACCTCAAGGCTGCCAGCGATCTCGGCGTGCCGCTCATCGGGGTCGGCCTGCTGTACCGCCATGGCTATTTCACCCAGTCCCTGTCGATCGAGGGCTGGCAGGCCGAGCGCTACCCGGCCTCCGACCCCAACGGGCTCCCGCTGACCCTGCTCAGGGACGGCTCAGGCAGCGCCGTACGCGTGTCGGTGTCCCTGGCCGAAGGCGCCGAGCTGTCGGCGCAGATCTGGGTCGCGCAAGTCGGCCGGGTGCCGCTGCTGCTGCTGGACTCTTATGTCGAGGAGAACGACCCGGACCTGCGGGAGATCACCGACCGGCTGTACGGCGGCGGCACCGACCACCGGCTGCGCCAGGAGATGCTGCTCGGCGTGGGGGGCGTCCGCGCAGTGCGGACGTACTGTGCCCTCACCGGGCACCCGGAGCCCGAGGTCTTCCACACCAACGAGGGCCACGCGGGCTTCCTCGGGATCGAGCGCATCCGGGAGTACACCAGGCTCGGACTGGACTTCGACGAGGCACTGGAGCTCTGCCGGGCAGGCACCGTCTTCACCACGCACACGCCGGTGCCAGCCGGCATCGACAGGTTCCCGCTGGACCTGGTGGCGCGCCAGTTCACCGGAGATATGGCGGGCGGTGACGCCGGGCAGGATCGCGGGCGGGCCGCGTTGCCGCTAGACCGGATCCTCGCGCTCGGCGCGGAGACGTTCGCGGGCGGCGACCCGGCCGTATTCAACATGGCCGTGATGGGGATGCGGCTTGCGCAGCGTGTCAACGGCGTGAGCAAACTCCACGGCGCAGTATCCCGGAGCATGTTCTCTGGCCTGTGGCCGGGCTTCGACGTCGCCGAGGTGCCGATCTCGTCGGTGACCAACGGCGTGCACGCGCCGACCTGGGTGGCGCGGGAGATGGTCACGCTCGCGCAGGAGTCGGCGGTCGGCGCGGACACTGGCAGCGACGCAGGTCTGATCGCCGACCCGGCCGATGACCCCTCGTTCTGGGATCGGGCGGCCAGCGACCCGGCACGGATCTGGGAGCTCCGGCGGCTGCTGCGGGCGCGCCTGGTGACCGAGGCCAGGCGGCGGCTGCGTGCATCCTGGCGGCAGCGCGGTGCCTCGGAGGCCGAGCTGATCTGGATCGACAGCGTCCTCGACGACGACGTGCTGACGATCGGATTCGCCCGCCGGGTGCCGTCCTACAAGCGGCTGACGATGATGCTGCACGATCCGGCCCGGCTGACTGCCCTGCTGCTGGACCCGACCCGGCCGGTTCAGATCGTGGTCGCGGGCAAGGCGCATCCGGCCGACGACGGCGGCAAGCAGCTGATCCAGCAGCTCGTCCGCTTCGCTGACCACCCCGAAGTACGACACCGGATCGTCTTCCTGCCGGACTACGACATGGCCATGGCGCGCACGCTCGTCCAGGGCTGCGATGTCTGGCTGAACAATCCGCTCCGGCCGCTGGAGGCGTGCGGGACATCGGGCATGAAGGCAGCGCTCAACGGCGGCCTGAACCTGTCCATCCTGGACGGCTGGTGGGACGAGTGGTTCGACGGCCAGAACGGCTGGGCGATCCCGTCCGCCGACGGCGTGCCTGATCCGGCCCGCCGCGACGAGGTCGAGGCGGCGGCCCTGTACGACCTCATCGGCAAGTCGGTGGCGCCGCTGTTCTATGACACGGGCGCGGACGGCCTGCCCGCGCGGTGGCTGGAGATGGTCGCGCACACCCTGCGCGGGCTTGGCCCGCGAGCCCTGGCCACCAGGATGGTCCGGCAGTACGTCGGCGACCTCTACGCGCCAGCGGCCCGGTCGTCGCGGATCCTGGCGGCCCCGGCAGGCACCGAGCCAGGCAGCGGCGCCCCGTTCGACGGCGCTCGCGAGCTCGCGGCCTGGAAGGAGCGAGTGCGGAAGGCATGGCCTGGCGTGCGGATCGAGCACGTCGAGGCCGACGACGGCGACCTCAGCCCCGGCGGCCAGCTGGTCGTGCACGCCAGCGTCGCGCTCGGCGAACTCGCCCCTGCCGACGTTCGCGTCGAGGTGGTCTACGGCCGGGCCGGAGACGCCGACGAGATCCTCGATCCCGTCAGGTCACCGCTGCGGCTCGATGGCGAGGTCAGCCCGGACGGCGTGGCCAGGTACACCGGCTCGGCTGAGCTCGGCCAGCCAGGGCCATTCGGATATACGGTCCGGGTGCTGCCCGAGCACCGGCTGCTGTCGGGGCCAGCCGAGCTCGGCCTGGTCACGCTGCCGGGCGCACCAGCCGGAATGGTCAACGGCGACCTGCGCTGAATGGCCGCCAGGCGTAGCTGGTCTATAAGCGCGACATAGATCGCGGAACGGCCGGAACGCGCGGTAAACCGCGACCTCGCGGCCTCATCGTGATACTGACCGACATGGGCGGCCAGCCAGTGGAATTTCCTCACGTGACCGTTAGAACGCCAGCAAAACAAAGGTCGCTGTGACATCCTGTGATAGAACGATGTCGGTCGGTGACGGTCATAGGTCGTCACTTTCTGTTATCAGACCATTACCAACGAGTGCGAGAGGACCCCTCGTGAGAACCCAGATCAAGCCGGACAACCGCCTACTCACCCCGGCCGAGGTTGCTGCCATGCTGCGGGTGGACCCGAAGACCGTCACCCGCTGGGCGCGTGGCGGCAAGTTGTCCTCGATCCGCACGCCCGGCGGGCACCGCCGGTACAGCGAGACCGAAGTCCGCGGTTTCCTGAACGGCTGGCAGGGCGTTTCGCTGCAGCGCGCATCCGGGGAGTGACCGAGCCGGTGCCTGCCCCAGCAGCGGTCCTGGGGCAGGCACGCTCGGTGACGTCCGCGCGCGGCCCGCTCACCAGTGCACCCTGATCTCGGCAGGGGGAGGTGAGCGGAGTTCCCCCGGACACCACAGCCGGTAAACGCGTTCGCGCGGCACCGATGATGAGAAATGCCGGTCGCGAGAAGTCCGCGACTAATGCAGTGCACGCGCCAGCTGCGCCAGACGCGCCTGGTGATCGTCCGGCCCATCGCTAGCCCGCCGGAACGATCACCAGGCGCTCGCGTTTCTGCTGGCGAGCTCGACGGCCGCTAGGCGGCGCCGCTCGGCGTAGCCGCCCATTGCCTGGCTGCGTAGGATCGTGCCTCGGCACAGGAGGTGCGTCTTGGGCGAGCTGGTAGTGGTCGAGACCGACCACGCAATCGCGACCATCAGGCTGAACCGGCCGCCTATGAACGCGCTCAGCGCGGCGGTGCAGGCCGACCTCGGCGAGGCGGCGGCGCAAGTGGCTGGCGATCCGGCGGTGCGCGCCGTCGTGATCTATGGCGGCGAGAAGCTCTTTGCGGCCGGCGCCGACATCAAGGAGATGTCAGGCGCCAGCTACGCCCGGATGACGCAGGACAGCACGAAGCTGCAGGGCGCGCTGAACGCCGTAGCTGCCATCGGCAAGCCCGTCATCGCGGCGATCACCGGCTACGCTCTCGGCGGCGGGCTTGAGCTGGCGCTCTGCGCCGACTTCCGGGTCATGGGCGAGAGCGCCAGGGTGGGCCAGCCAGAGATCTTGCTCGGGCTGATCCCCGGGGCCGGGGGCACCCAGCGGCTGCCACGGCTGATCGGGCCTGCCAAGGCCAAGGACCTGATCTTCACTGGCCGGTTCGTCGGTGCCGCGGAGGCGCTGGCGATCGGCCTGGCCGACAAGGTAGTGCCCGACGATCAGGTGTACGCGGCGGCGCGGGAGATGGTCGAGGCCTACGCTGCCGGCCCGGCGATCGCGCTCGCGGCGGCCAAGCAGGCGATCGACCTCGGCATGGAGACTGACCTTGCGACGGGACTTGAGTACGAGCGGCTCGGCTTCGCCGGCCTGTTCGCAACCGAGGACGCCAGGGCCGGTATGCGCAGCTTCCTGGAGAATGGGCCAGGGAAGGCAACTTTCAGCGGGCAATGAGCCGGCGAATGGGGATGCGGCAGCGATGACAGGGCAGCGATGACAGGGCAGCGATGATGACGGGCACGATGACGGACCACGATGACAGGTCCAATGGTGCCGGCCGACCAGGGCGGCAGCCCGTCGCTCGACATGGTGACGGCCGCGCTGCGCGCCGACAGCAGCGACATCGCGATCTACGCCCGGGTGCTGACCGAGTCGCTTGGCGATTCGCTGCCGCCTAACTGCGTAACCGTGGACCGGGACCGGTCGGTATCCGACCGGATGAAGGGCAAGCCAGGAACGGTGACCAAGATCACCGTCCGGCTCGGCGACCAGGTCATGACGCTCGGCCTCAAGAGTGGCGCGCCGGTCGCCGAGATCTGTCACGAGGTCAGGGGCGTCGTGCTGTCACGCCAGCCGGTCCAGGTTGGCCAGTGGGCCGCCGAGCTGGCCAGGGCCCTGGTCGGCTACGCCGATCAGAACGCCGCCACCGCCGACGCGCTCCGCCGGCTCGTCGCCGGCGGCTAGCCGCGCTACGCCGGGCGGCCCGCGGCGATTGTGAGCCGTAGGCTGTATGGCTATGAGTGCCCACTCGGGGGAGGAGCGCCTCGGCCCTTACCGCCTACGCGAGCGGCTGGGCGAGGGCGGCATGGGCGTGGTCTACCTCGGCTGCGATCCGAGTGACCAGCTGGTGGCCATCAAGGTACTCCGCGAGGGCGCGCCCGCCGAGGTGACGGCTCGCCGCCGGCTCGCCCGCGAGGTCGACACCATGCGCCGGGTCCAGAGTCCCTATGTCGCCGAGGTCGTCGATGCCGACGTCGAGGGCAGCCCGCCGTACATCGTGACGCGCTACGTGGCCGGCCAGACGCTCGAGGACGTCGTCGCGGCCGACGGCCCGATCACCGGCCAGCAGCTAGCGTCGCTAGCGCGGGGCCTGGCTTTCGCCCTGCTAGCTATCCACTCCGCGGGCGTGGTGCACCGCGACCTCAAGCCGGGCAACGTCATGCTGGTCGACGGCGACCCGGTCGTGATCGACTTTGGCATCGCCCAGTCGCCGGACTCGACCAGGCTGACCATGACGGGCATGTTCATGGGTACGCCGGGATACCTGGCGCCGGAGGTCATCGAGGGCCGGCCGAGCGGTCCGGCCGCCGACGTGCATTCCTGGGCCGCCACGATGGCCTATGCGGCGACCGGGCGGCCGCCATTCGGCACCGGCCAGTTCGAGGCGATCTTCTACCGCATCGTGCAAGGCCAGCCTGAACTAGCGGCCATGCCCGCGCCGCTGCTGCCGATTGTGCTCGCCGGGCTGGCCAAAGACCCGGCCAAGCGGCCGTCGGCGGCTGACCTGGCGGCGCTCACGGACTCGCTGGACCCGGCGGCGCTGGTGCCGGGGCTCGCCGGAGCCGGGCCGAACGGCACCCACCAGGCCATGGTCAGCCTGTCCAGTGAGGTCACCCGCACGGCTCTGGACGTGCCAGGTCGTGCCGCGGGCGGCGTTGCGGCACTGGGTGGTCCGGCACTGGGTGGTCCGGCATTGGGCGGCTCGGCTGCAATGGGCATTCCGGCTGCGCCTGCGGCAGCGGCTGCATCATTTCCTGCGGCCTGGCCTGGTACGAGGCCCATGGCGGTCCAGCCAAAGGACGACTTCGCCGACCTGCTGCCTCCGGTGCGCTACGGCCAGGCGGCGGCGCCGTTCGGGCTTGCGCCGGCGCTCCCTGGCGTGGCGGGTCCGGGTGCCTTCGGCCAGGTGGCGCCGGGCCAGCCATGGCCAGCCGGCGCCGCGCCGGTCTCCCTGGCGCCTGCCGGAGCAGGACCGTGGCCGGGCGGTGGCGCACAGCCGCGCGCCGTCGCGCCACGGGGCGGCGGCGCCGAGGCGGCTCCTGGCCGCCTGCCGCTGGTACTGGCGACGCTGGCCGGGCTGGTGGCCGTCAGCGTGCTCCTGCCCATCGCGGGCGCGGTCGCGGCGCTCGCGGTGCTCGTGCTCCTGCGCGCCACCGACATCACGGCCCGCTGGCTAGGTCGGCGCCGGGCACGCCAGGGCCGACGGCCCAGCGACGCGGTGTCCGCGACGATCTTCTACCCGTGGGCGGTCTGCCGCTCGGTGCTCAGCTCCGTGCTGCTCGCGCCGGTGGCGCTGCTCTTCGCGGCCGCGGCCGCTGTCCTCGCCGTGCTCATGGTCGGCCCGGATCAGCTCACCAGAGCTGGCGCCTACGCCGCCGGGGCGTTTGTCGCCAGCTACTGCGTCGGGCCGGGATCCCGGCCCTGCCGTCAGCCGCTCAGCAGGTTCTACGGACGGGTCACGCGATCCGCTCCGGCGGTCGCGCTGGGCTCGATCGGCCTAGCCGCGCTCGTCATCGCCGCCATCGTGGCGGCAGCGACGCTGGCGCCAGGCTTCTGGCCAGCCGTTCACCTCGGTAACCAGCTCCAGACCGCGACGATCAGCCACCCGGGATTTCACTTCCTGCCGGGGAACGTGGCCGATGTCGGCCGGCGGTTCGTTCACTGGCTCGGGCTATAGCCGACCACGCCGCCGCTGCCCTACGTGATCCGCCGGTCAGCTGGCGATCTGCGCTGGCTGCGGTGCCGCCGACTGGGGTGCCGCCGACTGCGGTGCCGCCGACCGGGGAGGCGCCAGCTGCGCTGCATCGGTAGGCACCGCAGGCAGGCTCGGGCCGCCTGCCTGGGCCCGGCCGTCAGCGGCGACCGCGTCCGGCAGCGGCCGGACGAGGCCGCGCGCTACCACCTCGTTGGCGAGCCGGACCCGGCGGTTCGGTCCCTCGGCGATCTTCAGCTTCTGGTAGAGCCTGAGGAGATGCTGCTTGACCGCGGCCTCTGTCACGACCAGGTCGGCCGCGATGTCACGCGCCGTGGCCGGCGCGACGAACGCGTCGTCGCACAAGGCCGGCTTGCACAGGGCGGCCACCACGTCGACCTCGCGGCGGGTCAGCTCCGGCGTGGCCGACCGGCGCGGCTCGGTCTCTGGCAGCGCACCCTCGCTCTGCAGGCCGCCGACCCGGCAGCGCTGCGAGCCGAAGGACAGCACGTCCCCGTTCTCCAGCAGGCGCTGGGCTACGACCTTGCCGTTGACCCGAGTGCCGTGCCGAGATAATCCCAGGTCACTGACGTAGGCATAGGGACCGCGCCGAACTATCTCGGCGTGCAGCTTCGAGACGCTCGGATGATCCAGGTGGACGTCGACCGACTTACCGCGCCCGACCGTGGTCACGTCCTGGCGCAGCCTGACGATCGTGCCCGTGCTCTCGATCCGGATGTGGGGGGTCTCCATGACGTTCCTCCGGCATGTCCGGCCAGCTAGTGAGGTGTCACCTCCGGGATACCCAGCTGCGGTCACATCCATGCAGATGTGCCGGTCAATGCAGCCGGCAGCATGGCAAGTCGGGAAAAGCCAGGGCACGGAAGTACACTGCCGAGCGGATACTTGGCGAGCCGGGTAGTTGGCGAGCCGGGTAGTTGGCAAGGAGGGGATATGGCGGATGGGCCGTCGCGAGGTCTGGCGGATGTGGTCGCGGCATCTACTGCGCTGAGTGACATCGACGGCCGCGCTGGGTTGCTCTTCTACCGCGGCTACGACATCAACGACCTGGCCGGCCGGGCCAGCTTCGAGGAGATCGCCTTCCTGCTCCAGCGAGGCACGGCGCCCGATCGGGGGGAGCTGGATGGCTACCGGGCCGAGCTCGCCGCTGGCCGGCAGATCGGTGCCCTCGCGGCTGCCGATCTAGGCGGCATCGCTCGCCATCAGCGGCCGATGGAGGCGCTGCGCAGTCTCGTCTCCCTGGGCAGCGCGGACGATCCGGACGCTGACTCCAACGCCCCGGCCGCCAATCTTCGCAAGGCCGCGCGGCTGACAGCTCAGCAGCCGGTGCTGATCGCCGCCTATTCCGCTGCGCGCCTCGGCCGGGAGATCGTCGCGGCCGAGCCGGGCCTTGGCACTGCCGCCAACTTCCTGCTGCAGCTGACGGGCAGCCGGCCTGACGACCGGGCCGCTGAGATCCTCGACACCTGCCTGGTGCTGCACGCCGACCACACGATGAACGCCTCGACCTTCGCAGCGCGCGTCTGCGCCGCCACCCTCGCCGATATGCACTCCGCCGTTGTCGCTGCTCTCGGCACGCTGTCCGGCCCGCTGCACGGCGGGGCGAACGAGCAGGTCATGCGGAGCCTCGAGGCCATCAGGCAGTCCGGCGGCGACCCGCTCGAGGCAGTGAGCAGCCAGGTCACCAAGCGGCTGGCGGAGGGCGAGAAGATCATGGGCTTCGGGCATCGGGTCTACAAGACCGAGGACCCGCGCGCGACCCACCTGCGGCGCATGTCCGAGGAGCTCGCCGTGGCCTCGGGCGACGACACCTACTACCGGATGTCCCGCCGGATGGAGGAGGTGGTGCTCGCGGAGAAGGGCCTGTACCCCAACGTCGACTTCTTCGCCGCCACCGTCTACCACTACCTCGGCATCCCCACTGACCTGTTCACGCCGGTCTTCTCCGCCAGCCGGATGGCGGGGTGGACAGCTCACGTGATCGAGCAGCATGCAGACAACCGGCTGATCAGGCCGGACAGCGAGTACATCGGGGATCGCGGCCTTAGCTGGGTGCCGCTCGATGCCCGGTGAAGCATTCAGCCAAGGCGCTTGCCCGCCAAACCAGGGCGGCGCAGCAGGGCGCTGGCCCGAGCGCTAGCTCCGGCAACGAGCGCCGCCTGACGACGCAACTGCCGTACTGGATAGTCCTCGCCGGGGTCGTCGCCGGGCTGGCGACAATGCGTGGCGGTGGGCAGGCCGTTCGTGGCGGTACGTTGGTAATAGCTGGCACGCTGCTCGCGGGATCGCTGGCCAGGCTGGTACTGCCACAAGGTAAGGCTGGAATGCTCGGGTCACGACGGCGACTTGTCGATGTCGCGGTGCTGGCCGCGCTTGGCGTCGGCCTGCTGATCGCAGGCCTGATCGTCGAGGTCCCCAGCTGATGGCCGCACTCGCCAGATCCGGGCTTGGCAGACGAGAGCCGGGCACCCACCGCCCGGTCAGATTTCGCCGTGGCAATGACGCCGGCGCAATGAAGGGAAACGCAGCTGCATGTCGAAGATAAAGGTGATGAACCCTGTCGTCGAGCTCGACGGCGACGAGATGACACGGATCATCTGGCAGTTCATCAAGGATCAGCTGATCCTGCCGTATCTCGAGATTGACCTTGAGTATTACGACCTGTCCATCGAGAACCGCGACGCGACAGACGACCAGGTCACGGTCGATGCGGCGGAAGCGATCAAGCGCCACGGCGTGGGCGTCAAGTGCGCCACCATCACCCCGGACGAGGATCGCGTCGCCGAATTCGGGCTCAAGAAGATGTGGCGGTCACCGAACGGCACCATCAGGAACATCCTCGGCGGAGTGGTCTTCCGCGAGCCGATCGTGGTGTCGAGCATCCCGCGGTTCGTGCCGGGCTGGACGCATCCGATCATCATCGGCCGTCATGCGCACGGTGATCAGTACCGCGCCACCGACTTCGTGGTGCCGGGCCCCGGCTCGGTGCGCATCTCCTTCGTGCCGGCCGATGCAGCCAGCGAGCCGTTTGAGTTCGAGGTCGCCGAGTTCACCGGCGGCGGCGTGGCGATGGGCATGTACAACTTCGATGACTCGATCCGCGACTTCGCCCGCGCCACCATGCGGTATGCGCTGGACCGCGGCCTGCCGCTATACCTGTCGACGAAGAACACGATCCTCAAGGCCTATGACGGCCGGTTCAAGGACATCTTCGCCGAGATCTTCGAGGCGGAGTTCAAAGCCGAATTCGAGACGGCCGGCATCACGTACGAGCACCGCCTGATCGACGACATGGTGGCCCAGATGATCAAGGGCAACGGCGGCATAGTGTGGGCGTGCAAGAACTACGACGGCGACGTCGAGTCCGACGTCGTGGCGCAGGGCTTCGGCTCGCTCGGCCTGATGACCAGTGTCCTGATGACCCCGGACGGCAAGACTGTCGAGGCGGAGGCGGCACACGGGACGGTGACGAGGCACTACCGGCAGCACCAGCAGGGCAAGCCGACCTCGACCAACCCGATCGCGTCGATCTTCGCGTGGACCAGGGGCCTGGCGCACCGCGGCAAGCTGGACGGGACGCCGGAAGTCACTGAGTTCGCCGACACGCTGGAGCGGGTGTGCGTCGAGACGGTGCTGAGCGGCAAGATGACCAAGGACCTGGCGGTCCTGGTAGGCGAGGGGACGCCGTTCCTCACCACGGAGGAGTTCCTGGCGGCGCTGGACCAGAACCTTCGCGCCGCCATGGCCGGGTCCTGACCCATACGCAGCTTCGAAGGAGATCAACGGGATATGGCCCGCACAGGTAAGGTAACGGTCGTCGGCGCCGGGTTCTACGGCTCGACAACGGCGCAGCGTCTGGCCGAGTACGACATCTTCGACGAGGTCGTCCTGACCGACATCGTCGAGGGCAAGCCCGAGGGCCTGGCGCTGGACATGAGCCAGTCGCGGCCGGTCGAGGGCTTCGAGACCAGGGTCACGGGACAGACCACGGGCCCGGCCGGCGAGGGCTACGAGGCCATCGGCGGCTCCAGCATCGTCGTCATCACGGCAGGCCTGCCGCGCAAGCCCGGTATGAGCCGGATGGACCTCATCGGCGTCAACGCCAAGATCGTCCGGAACGTCACCGAGCAGGTCGTCAAGCACGCGCCCGACGCTGTCCTGATCGTCGTCTCGAACCCGCTGGACGAGATGACGGCGCTGGCAGCGAAGGTGTCAGGCTTCCCGGCCCACCGCGTGCTCGGCCAGGCCGGCATGCTCGACACCGCTCGCTTCAGCTACTTCGTAGCCGAGCGCCTCGGCGTCCCCGTCGGGTCGGTCAAGACGCTAACGCTGGGCTCGCACGGCGACACCATGGTCCCGGTCCCGTCCGCGTGCTCAGTCGACGGCAAGCCGCTGGCGGACCTGCTGCCGGCGGCTGACATCGAGCAGCTCGTAGACCGGACCCGTAACGGGGGCGCCGAGATCGTCGGGCTACTCAAGACCGGGTCGGCCTACTACGCCCCCTCGGCAGCGGCGGCCAGGATGGCCCGCGCGGTGGCCGAGGACTCCGGCGCGGTCATGCCGGTCTGCGCCTGGGTCGACGGCCAGTACGGCATCTCCGGCGTCTACCTCGGCGTCGAGGCCGAGCTGGGCGCGACCGGCGTCAGGCGGGTCGTCGAGCGCGAGCTGACGGGCGCCGAGCTCGCTGCCCTGCGTGAGGCCGCCGATGCAGTCCGCGCCAAGCAGGCCGACGTCGCGAGCCTTTAGCCGGCCGCGAGCCTGCGGAGCGCTAGCTCGGCATAGAGCGCGGTCCCGTCGGCTAGCACGTCGTCGTCGAAGATGGCCTCGGCTGAGTGGTTGAACGGCGCCGTGAACGGGTCGACGTCCGGCGTGCAGGCGCCGAGCATCAGGAATGCTCCTGGCACCTGGTCGAGCACGTAGGAGAAGTCCTCCGAGCCCGTGAGCGGGTCAGGGGCGACGACGTACCGCCCGTCGCCGAGCACATCGGCGACGGTCTGCTCGGCGAAGGCCAGCTCATCCCCGTCGTTCACGGTCACCGGGTAGCCATCACGGAACTCGGCGGTCGCGCTCAGACCGTGCGCCGTCGCGATGTCGCGGGCCAGCTTGGGTGCCGCTTTCTCGACCGCCGCCCGCGCCTGCGGCGAGAACGACCGGACGGTCGCGACGAAGTGAGCGTCGTCAGGGATGACGTTGTCAACGGTGCCCGCGTGGAAGGTCCCCACGGTGACCACGATCGGGTCAAACACGTCGAACTGGCGGGTCACCATGGTCTGGAGCGCCAGCACGATCTCGCACGCGACCGGCACCGGGTCCGCCGCGTGGTGCGGCTGCGAGCCGTGCCCGCCCCGGCCGTGCACCGTGACGTGCAGCGTGTCCGCGGCCGCCATGATCGTCCCCGGCCGGCTCGCGAGCAGGCCAAACGGCAGCAGGCCGGACGCCACGTGCAGGGCGTAGGCCGCGACCGGTCGCTCGCCGGCCGCGTCGAGAACGCCTTCCGACACCATGATCCGGGCGCCGCCAGGTCCTTCCTCGCCGGGCTGGAACATGAAGATCACGTTGCCGGCGAGCTCGCCCTGCCGGGCTGACAGCAGCCTGGCCGCCCCGGCCAGCATGGCCGTGTGCAGATCGTGCCCGCATGCGTGCATGGCTCCGTCGATCGTGGAGGCATACGGCACGCCGGTGCGCTCGGTGACCGGCAGCGCGTCCATGTCGCCGCGCAGCAGGACTGCAGGGCCCGCCTTGCCGCCACGCAGCACCGCCGTCACCGAGCTCAGGCCCTCGCCCAGCGTGATCTCCAGCGGGAGCCCCTCGAGCGCGTCGAGCACCTTGCGCTGGGTACGGGGCAAGTCGAGGCCGATCTCCGGCTCGGCGTGGATTGCCCGGCGGAGTCTCGCCAGCTCGGGCGCGATTGCGACGGCCTCGTCTCGTACACCGGTCACTGACCCACCTGTTCCTTCCCGCTACCGCCCTATTTCGGGCATAGAACGCGATCCTGCCATAGGCGAAAAAGTAATTTATAACGTGCAGGCTAATTTACGCCTTGCGGGCAGGCTAGGCGAGTACTGGCTCGTCCCGGCGGGGAGACTGCTTAGACTGTTGCAAATTACCGCGCGGCCGAGTTCCGGCTGCTGCCGGGACGCGGGACGGCAGCGCGTGCCGCAAGCCGAACTGACGAGGGTCGGGGATCCGGACGTGAATGGCGTCGGCTGGGATATTCTCCTCGTCCTTGCCGTGATACTGATTGGCGGCTTCTTCGCCGCCGCGGAGATGGCGCTCGTATCGCTGCGTGAAGGCCAGGTGCGCTCGCTGGCCAGGCTGGGCAAGCGCGGCCAGCGGGCTGCGCGGCTTGCCCAGGACCCCAATAGGTTCCTGTCGTCAGTCCAGATCGGCGTGACGTTCGCCACCCTGCTATCCGGCGCCTTCGGCGCGGCGCTGCTGTCAGACCGGCTCGCTAACTGGCTCGACAACTACATGCCGCGCGGCGTCGCTGTCCCGGTGGCGCTGATCGCCGTGACGCTGGCCATCTCCTTTTTCACGCTGGTCTTTGGGGAGCTGGCGCCCAAGCGGCTCGCGCTCCAGCGAGCAGAGCGGGTGTCGCTGGTGGCGGGCCCGGTGGTCGACCGCCTGGCCACCATGGCCCGGCCGCTGGTCTGGTTGCTCTCCAGATGCACGAACCTGGTAGTCCAGCTGCTCGGTGGCGATCCGGCGCAGGCGCGCGGCGTGATGACCGACGAGGAGCTGCGCGACCTGGTCGCCGGCCACCAGGCGCTCAGCCCGGACGAGAGGCACATCGTGGGCGAGGTCTTCGACGCGGGGAAGCGGCAGGTCCGCGAGGTCCTGGTGCCGCGCACCGAGGTGGAATTCCTCCCGGCCGCGATGCCGCTGGCGCAGGCGGCCGCGATAGCCGAGAACGCCAGGTACTCGCGATTCCCCGTGTATCAGGAGTCCTACGACGACGTCATCGGGTTCGTGCACTCCCGTGACCTGCTGGACAACCGGCCCGATGCCGACTCCCGCCAGGTCGGCGAGGTCTGCCGACCGGTGAAGTTCCTGCCGATCAGCAAGATGGTGCTGTCGGCATTGTCAGAGATGCGCAAGGACCGGGCGCACCTGGCGATCGTGATCGACGAGTACGGCGGCACGGCCGGGATCGTGACGCTGGAGGACCTCGTCGAGGAGCTGATCGGGGACATCCAGGACGAATACGACGAGGAAGCTAGCCATCCGCGCCAGCTGCATGGCGGGGAACTCGAGGTAGACGGCCTGCTGAATCTCGACGAGTTCGCCGAGCAAACCGGGCTTGAACTGCCCGAGGGACCGTATGAGACCGTGGCCGGATACCTGCTGTCCGCGCTCGGCCACCTTCCGGACAACGGCGAGTCAGCCGAGGTGGCCGGGCGGCGGCTGACGGTCACTCAGCTGGACGGCCGGCGGATCTCCCGTGTCCTGGTCAGCCCGGCCGCGCGGGCCGCCGAGGACGAGCCGGGCCAGGAAGCGTCAGCGGGTCAAGCCGGCCCCGCCCACTAGACTCGGGCGCATGGCGGACGGCGATCGGAAGGGCGCGACGGACCTGGAGTCCGGCCCGGTCCTGGTAGTGGATTTCGGTGCCCAGTATGCGCAGCTCATCGCCAGGCGCGTCCGGGAGTGCCAGGTCTACTCCCAGGTCGTGCCCAGCACCATGCCAGCCCGGGAGATGCTGGCCAGGAACCCGTCAGCGATCATCTTGTCCGGCGGCCCCGCCTCGGTCTACGCCCCTGGCGCTCCGCCAGCGCCCGACGGCCTGCTGACCGCAGGCATCCCGGTCCTTGGCATCTGTTATGGCTTCCAGCTCATGGTCAGGGACCTCGGCGGCGAGGTCCTGCATACCGGAACGGGGGAGTACGGGGCCACCGCCCTGCGTACCGCCGATGCCGCTGGCGTGCTCCTGGATGGCCTGCCCGCACAGCATCGAGTCTGGATGTCGCACGGCGACACGTGTGCGCAGGCGCCTCCGGGCTTCGCCGTCACCGCCACCACGGCGGGTACGCCAGTTGCCGCCGCCGAAGCACCAGACCGCCAGCTGTACGGCATGCAGTTCCATCCAGAGGTCCTGCACACCGAGCACGGCATGGCGATGCTGCGCAGCTTCCTGGCGGCCGCCGGATGCGCGCCGACGTGGACCATGCGCGGCGTCATCGAGGAGCAGACCGAGCGAATCGCCGCTCAGGTCGGCTCCGGACGGGCCATCTGCGGACTGTCGGGCGGAGTGGACTCCGCGGTCGCAGCTGCGCTGGTGCAGCGCGCCATCGGTGACCGGCTCACCTGCGTCTTCGTCGACCACGGGCTGCTGCGCGCTGGCGAGGCCGAGCAGGTCGAGAAGGACTTCGTCGCGGCGACGGGCGTGGCGCTGAAGGTCGTCGACGCGGCCGCGGTCTTCCTGCGCGCTCTGGCGGGCGTCAGCGACCCAGAACAGAAGCGCAAGATCATCGGCAGGGAGTTCATCCGGGCGTTCGAGCAGGCTGCGCGCGAGATAGCGGGTGCGGATGACGCGGCCACGTTCCTGGTTCAGGGCACGTTGTATCCGGACGTGGTGGAATCGGGCGGCGGCACCGGCGCGGCCAACATCAAGTCGCACCACAACGTCGGCGGCCTGCCGGAGGACCTGAGGTTCGAGCTTGTCGAGCCGTTGCGGGATCTGTTCAAGGATGAAGTGCGCCAGGTCGGGACGGAGCTCGGCCTGCCCGAGCAGATCGTGTGGCGGCAGCCGTTCCCCGGCCCCGGCCTCGCGATCAGGATCGTCGGCGAGGTCACCGGCGAGCGGCTGCGGATCGTGTCCGCGGCCGACGCGATCGCGCGAGCGGAGCTGTCCGCTGCGGGCCTCGACCGCGAGATCTGGCAGTGCCCGGTCGTGCTGCTCGCCGACGTCAGGTCGGTGGGCGTACAGGGGGACGGCCGTACCTACGGCTACCCGATCGTGCTGCGGCCAGTGACCAGCGAGGACGCCATGACCGCCGACTGGGCCAGGCTCCCGGTGGACGTGCTCGCGACGATCTCGACACGGATTACTAACGAGGTGCCCGAGGTGAATCGGGTTGTCCTGGACATCACGTCAAGCCGCCCGGAACTATCGAGTGGGAGTGAGGCCAGGCGGCGCCCGCCGAGCGTGACAAGACGCAGCCAGGGCAGAGAAATGGCTGCGTCTTATCGCGCCACGCCCGGCGCCTAGATCGTGAAGGCTAGATTTCGCGGCTCGGTTGGCTAGCTCGTCGTTGCCGGTCCAGCTGACTTTGCCTTGGTCGATCTGGGTTTGCGGGTCGATGCGGCCGCAGGCTAGCTGGATGAACGTCAGGGTGTCGGTCGTCAGAGTTACTTCGGGGTTGTCGAGGTGGTCGACCACTTGGCTCGGCCGTCCACGACGACGGACAGGTCGCGCTCGAGCGGGCCGGTCAGGTGGAACACGATGCTGGCGCCGTCGGGGAGCCCGATCTTCTTCCCGACTATGTAACCGAGCGAGCCCTCGACCTCGGCCAGCGCGATCTCGGCGCGTGGGCCAGTGTCGTCGGTCGGCCAGCCGAGCGGCGTGGTGATGTCGCGCTCGTGCACCCAGAAGTCGAAGACCCGAATCTCCAGGAACCGGCCGTACGTCTTCTCGCCGACCGGCGTCCAGGACGGCCGGCTGAGGTCGTCTGCCCCCAGGCTGGCCAGGTCGGCCCGGCGCTCGGCGAAGATCTCGCCCAGCCGGCCGGCGAAGGCGTCGTCGTCGAGGGCGCTGACCTGCTCGTTGTACGGCGCGACCCGGGCGAAGGGCGGCACCTCCTCGGCGCTGCCCGGCAGCCAGCCCGTCATGACCCGCTCCATCATGCCCAGATGAGTGACGACATCGCGTGCCGTCCAGTCCGGGCACAGCGACTGGACCTGCCACTGCGCGCCGTCCATCCGGGCGGAGAGCGCCTCGATCGCGTCGTAGCACTGCTCCAGCGAGCCTCGGGTCCTGGCCAGGTCGGTCACGGCGTCTCCTTCTGTATGGTGACCCAGTCCCGCGCCTCGAGATAGGGCCGGAAGGTCTCGGCGATGGCGTTCAGGTCCGGCCGGCTCTTGGGACGCTGAACCTCGTACAGCGCCGGGAACTCAAGCCAGCCTGTCATGAGCTGCCAGAGGCGGACCGCGGCGTCGCCGGCTGGCGGGTCAATGAGCACGGGTCCGAACAGCGCCCGGTCGCCGCCGAACACCAGCGTCGGCACGCCCCAGCCGCCGAGACCGGTCAGCCGCTCGTGATCAGCACGAACCTCCTCGCCCGTGCTCGGGTCGTCGATCGCCTGGCTGACGAGTGCCGGGTCGAGATCGAGCTGGCCGAGCAGTTCCTCGGCGACCTCGCGCCGGTGCGGCTTGCGGCCGTCGACGTGCAGCGCGGTGCCGGCCGCGAAGTACCACCGGTCGAGCAGTGCCGGGTCGAGGCGGCGGAGCAAGGCGCCGACGCGCATCATCGACCACCCGTAGGACCACTCGCGCTCCCACGGATGCTTCTTGCCGTCGGCCCGGTTGATCTCCTCGAGGCTGAAGAAGCGCCAGCGGACGTCGAGACCGAGCTGATCGCGCACATCGCGGATCCAGATCGACGCCTGGTACGCCCACGGGCACATGATGTCGAAGTGGAAGTCGACGGCCCGGATCTCCGGGTTTTGAGCACCGGTGAAGTCAGGCATCTGGCGGTCCGGTCAGCAGCGCGGTGAGGGTTGCTATCAGCGTGGCAGTTGCGCTGTCCGCCGACAACCCATGGCCATGCCTGAGCCGGTTCCACGAGTGATGCGAGCACAGCACTTCAATCGCTGGCAGGACCACACTCCCGCGGGCGGCTAGCTCCGGTGCGAACAACTCACGGAGCTGGCCTTGCAGCAAGCTTCTGTAACGGTCGAGCTCGGCGGCCAGCTTCGCGTGCCGGTGCGCATTGGCACCCAGTGCTCGCGCGGCCGGGCCGGCGTGCTCCCACAGCGCCGCGCGCGCGTGGACCATCCGCTCGATCTTGACCCTGGTCAGTTCCTCCGCCGCGGCCGACGCCAGCTGTGGCAGAGCGATCGTGATCTCGCGATCGGCCGCGGCCCGATGGAGGTCTTCCACGTCGCGGAAGTAACGGAACAGTGATCGCTCTGACAAGCCTGCCCTCGCGGCGATCTCGGTGCAGCTCGGCTGGTATCTGCCGGCCCGGTAGAACGTAATGAGCGCGTCGATGATCGCCTCGCGATTCTGTTCGCGCCGCAGTCGCCGTCCATCAGCGCGGGGCACCTGGATCGCGACTGTCATCGCCATCGCTCGATTGTCGGCTCCAGCAGCAATGCCTGATACGCCGCTAGCGCCGGCTCGAGCGGGAGCGGCGTGCCCGGCTCGATCGCGGTGTAGCGGACGCCGCTCCACTGCCGGCCGTCACCGACCAGGGTGCCCTCGACGGCGAACTCGGCCACGGGGCCGCCGACGAGGTGGGCCGGCTCAGGTCCGTTCCAGGTCTCCAGCAGGATCCGGCTGGTGCTCGACTGGAACGGCAGTGCGTGCATCGGCAGCGTGCCCATCACGACGGCCTCCTCGATCCCGGCCGACTTGTGGTGGTGCCAGTCCATGAAGTCCTGCCGCGCCGCCATCTCGACAAACGCGCGCCTGCTCGGGTAGCCGACCACGGCGACCCGGTGCCAGTTGCCCGGGCTGGCTACCACGTCAGCAACAAAGCAGAGCGTCGCGCCGATGGACGCTAGCACGCCGAGGGGCGCGTACCGGCCGTCTGGTGCTTCACTGTTGACCGCGGCGCCGCCGTTGCGGACATAATCCACGTCGGACCGGTACCTGGTCAGATTCAGCATGTAGATGGGCCCGTCGGCTGCCGGTGATCTCAGCCGCTTGCCGTAATCGCGGTCGATCAGTCCATATCTGGGCACTTGTAGGACCCTAAAGATCTGGCAGTATCGCTGTCAATTGCCGCGCCGGCAGGCCGGCGGACGGACCTGACCGGGTCGGTCAGGTGACCCTGGACTGCGCGAGCGGGATGTCGTTGTAGGACTTGGTCGCGGTGATGTCGCGTAGCCGTTCCATCGCGGCCCGTACCTCGGCAAAGCTGGTGTTGATGGGGACGGGACCGAACCGCACCCGGTCTGGTGTCCGGTAATCACCGATCACGCCGTCGCGCACCATCGCCTGGCTGATCTGCCAGGCATCGTCGTGGCGCAGGCTAACGTGCGCGCCCCGGCGGCGTTGCCTCCCGCGGGGACGCGAGGCTGAAGCCGAGCGGCATCAGCCATTCGTCAGCAAGCGCGATCAGGTACGTCGTGAGCTCGACGCTCTTCGCGCGGAGTTGCGTCATGCCCGCCTCACCGAGCAGCCGCGCGCCTTCCTCGACCGCGACGGCGCCAATGATGTTGGGTGTCCCGGTGAGCAACGCGTCGATGCCGGGGGCCGGGTCGTAGCGCGGTCCCATCTCGAACTGGTCGCGCTGGCTGAACCAGCCCCAGATCGGCTGGCGCAGCTGCGATTGCAGCGACTCGCGCACGTAGGCGAAAGCCGGGCGCGCCTGGTCCTGCGTTCACGTACTTGTAGGTGCAGCCGACGGCGAGGTCGGCACCGCTCGCGTCGAGCTCGACCGGCACGGCACCGACCGAGTGCGACAGGTCCCACAGCGCGAGCGCGCCAGCCCGGTGTATCAGCTCGGTCAGCCCTGCCATGTCCGCCAGTGCGCCGCTGCGGTAGGCGACATGCGACAGGCACACGACCGCGGTGCGCTCGTCGAGCGCGTCAGTGAGCGCCCTCTCGCTCACCCCGCTGTCGATGTCGGTGTGGATCAGCCGGAGCTCGCAGCCGCGCTGCGCGGCGATGCCCTCGAGCACGTATCGGTCGGTCGGGAAGTTGTCGTCGTCGGTGATGATGACGGTCCGGCCGGGACGGGCGTCGAGCGCGGCCATCGCCAGCTTGTACAGGTTGATGGTGACGGAGTCGCAGACGATGACCTGCCCGGCGGCAGCCCCGACCAGATGCTCGGCCAGCATTTCGCCGGCCTCGCGTGGCAGCTGGATCCACTTGTCCCAGGACCGGACCAGCCCGACGCCCCAGTCCTGGTCGACGACCTCGGCGATCCGCGCCTGGGTGCGCACCGGCAGCGGGCCAAGCGAGTTGCCGTCCAGGTAGATCAGGTCGCGGTCCTGCCGCACAAACCGGTCCCGGAACGACGCGAGCTGATCGGCATTGTCCAGGTCCTGTGCATATGACGGATCTACGGAGAAAGTCGTCACGGCTCCACCCTAACTGAGTACCTGTGCGGTGACGCGGTACCCGCCCAGGGCCCCAGGTAACACTCGGCTCGTAGGATCGAGGGATGGCGGAAGCAGAGCAGATACGGCGCGTCCTGGTGATCACCGCGCACCCCGATGACGTCGACTTCGGCGCGGCCGGCACGATCGCGCAGTGGACCGACGCGGGCCTGGAGGTCAGTTACTGCATCGCGACGAACGGCGATGCGGGCGGCAGCGACCGGTCACTGTCGCGCACGGAGATGGCCGCGATCCGGCAAGCCGAGCAAACGGCGGCCGCCAAGCAGGTCGGCGTGCACGACCTGCATTTCCTCGGTTACCCCGATGGTCAGGTAGAGCCGACGATCGCGCTGCGCCGCGACCTGGCCCGTGTGATCCGGCTGCTTCGGCCAGATCGGGTCGTGTGCCAGTCGCCGGAGCGCAACTACGCCAGGATGGGCGCCAGCCACCCCGACCACCGCGCCGTCGGCTCGGCCGCGCTCGATGCGGTATACCCGGACTCGCGCAACCCGTTCGCGTTCCCCGAGCCTGCTCACGGACGAGAAGCTCGAGCCATGGACCGTGCGCGAGGTCTGGATCTCCGGCAGCCAGTCGCCGACAAAATACGTCGATATCACGGATTCCTTTGCCCGCAAGGTCGCGGCGCTGCGCTGTCACGTCAGCCAGATCAGCGACCCGGACGGGCTCGAGGAGTTCCTTCGCGGCTGGCTCACGAGGGCGGCCGCCCAGGGCGGTCTGCCCGAGGGCAGGCTTGCCGAGGCATTCCAGGTGCTCCAGACCGGCTGAAGGGTTCCCGGTCGGGTCCGGATCGGCGAGTCGTGCTGGTTCTGGCGGCTGGTTCTGGCGGATGGAGCGACCGGGTTCCGGGCGGCCCCGTTCCCGTATGGGTCTACATCCGGTGTAGCTGCTGCCCATAAAGTCGATTAAGACTAGCGATTTCATCGAAAATCTTGCGTACGCCTCTTGACGAGCAATCCTTGTTTTCTGATAGGAAATAGAGGATCTAATCCCGAGGGGTGACGCCTGCCCAGCGCGGCGTGCTACCTCCAGCTATGTCCAGGAGGACGTGTGCGCTCGCTTAAGAGCCTCAGCGTGATCGCGGCGGGAGCAGTATTCGCCGCGGGAACCGTGCTCATCGCCGGCCCGGCCATCGCCGACCCGGTGAACAGCCATCTGAAGAAAGTCACGCCGCAGTACTACGACGTCGTCGGGGTTGGCTCCGACACCGACGACACGCTGTTTGATCAGCTCGCGTTCGACTACAACGCTGGGCACAAGGTCCACAACAAGACCCACCCCTACATCTATAGCTTCGACGCGGTGCCGCCCAACAACCCGCTGAACACGGCGAGCGTCATCAAGCCGAAGGCCGGCTGCTCGGCCAAGACGGCGCGGCCGGACGGCAGCGGGGCTGGCATCACTCAGTTCGAGCTGCCCGCCAGCACGCACGGTCGCCACTGCATCGACTTCGCGCGGTCGGCGAGTTATCGCCCGTCGAGCGACCCCGACAACTTCGGCACGGACCTCTACGTGGCGCTGGCCGAGGACGCTGAGACTTATGCCGTGACTTCTGGCGGCAACGCGCCGACCAACCTGACGCTGGCTGACCTGCAGGGCATTTACAACTGCACCTACACCAACTGGGACCAGGTCGGCGGCGCCAACGCGCCGATCGAGGCGCTGATACCGCCGTCGACGACCGGCGTCGGTAAATTCTGGCTCACGGCACTCGGCCTGAAGTCCGCGGCCGCATGCGTGAACGAGAACGACTCGGTCACGGTCCAGCAGAACGAGGGCATCGACACCTCGCTGTTCGGCACCAAGTCGAGTCCCAACCCGAACGTGATCGTGCCGTACTCGGTCGGCAAGTACATCGCCCAGCGATACCACTCGCCGAAGCCCGGCAAGAAGCGGACCAAGTCGGAAAACAAGTTCGGCACCGACGAGCACGGCGGCCTCGTGCTCGGGGCCGTCGCCGGCGTTAGCCCGACCCTCGGGAGCGGCACGGCCACGAAGATCAACCTCAACATCAGGAACGCGGGCAACTTCACCCGGCCGATCTACGACGTCGTCTGGTACACGGCGCACACCACGGACCACGACTTCATCCCGAACTACCTGGAGCCGTTCTTCGCTGCAGCGAAGGGGGTCAAGGTGAAGGGCTGGTTCTGCGCCAGCAAGGAGGCCAGGCAGGCCATTGCCAACTACGGCTTCCTGACCACGCCCGAATGCGGCTTCGGGTCCTGACCAACGGTTAACCGGGGGTGCGGGTCTATCCGACCAGCACCCCCAGCGTGACCCAGCGCGTCGGCCACGCCACGGGCCGCCCCGCACCGTGGGCGCCAGGGCCGTTCCGCTGGCTACCGCGAGCCATTGTTGACGCCTTCCTGATGACTTGTCGAAGGAGTTTTCATGCATAAGAAGGTTGCCCGCGCTGCCGGGCTGACGGGCCTGGCCGCCGCCATGCTCGCGCTAGCTGCTGCGGCCGCCGCACCGGCACTGGCCGGTATCACGGACACCGGCGGCACTGTTGTCATCGCGCTCCGGCATGGCGCCGTGGAGAGCCTGGCCAAGGCGAGCATCGTCGTGTTGCCGACCGGGTCGGGCACGGCGAGTTACAGCAAGGGCGCGGAGAAGGTCATGCTCCAGGTCACCGGGGGGACGGCATCGTTCGTCGGCACCGCTGGCAGCCTCGACCTGGCCGGCAGCCTCGAGCTCATCGACGGCGCCACCGGCAAGTCCGTCACGCTCACCAACCTGACCTTCAATTACACCAGCGGGGACATCAGCGGCACGGCGGGCGCACGGCACGTGGTCATCGGCCAGATTGGCGGGGCCGAGGTCGGCCAGCAGCACGCCGGGCCGCCGACCTCGGAGACGTTCTCAGCCAGTGCCGTGTTCACGACCAAGGCGGGCGCCGCCTACCTGGATTCCCGGCTGCACACCAAGTACTTCAAGGCTGGCCAGGATCTGGGCAGCTTCGCCGCCAACTACGACACGGCGACGACTAGCTGACCTGGTTGGCGCATTCGCGGGCCGCTGGTGTCGTCTGGCTCCAATGCCCATAGCGATACCACCTGTTCGCAAATCGTTCACCTATCGATGGATAGCTAGTAATACGGCTCAATAAGTATGTTTTGGCCTGAGGCGGATGTGGCTGCTTCATGGGCTTCCGCTACCGGCACGGGAGGGTTGCTGGCATGGCCGTCGCGCTGACTCCTGCCCGGCCAGTGCCCGCCGACGATGACGTTCCGCGGCTGGTCGTATCCCCTGGGTCACGAGGGGACGCAATCTTCCGCGCGACGCTTCGGCTAGCCGGCCTGTCCAGTTTCGTCATCACCGCGCTGATCCTGATCTTCCTGATCATCCGCAGCTCGTGGGCGTTCCGGGCGGACGGGCTGAGCTTCTTCACGAAGCAGAACTGGATCTTCGTCGGCAACGAGTTCGGCATCGGCGGCGTGCTGCCGGGCACGCTGATCATCGGCGCCATCGCCAGCCTGATCGCGATCCCGGTCGCGCTCGCCACCGCGATCTACATCTCCGAATACGCGCCAGGTCAGCTGCGCCGAGTCCTCATCGCCGTGATCGACCTCATGGCCGCGATCCCGAGCATCATCTACGGAGTCTGGGGCCGCTTCTACTTCATGCCGCGCGCCATCGGCGTGATGGGCTGGCTGTCCCATCACCTCGGCTGGTTCCCGCCATTCAAGCTCACGGTCGCCGTCAGCAGCTCGTCCTTCGTCGGCTCGCCGGCGATCGCGGGGATGGTCGTCTCTCTCATGGCGATCCCGATCATCACCTCACTGTCGCGCGAGGTGTTCTCGCAGGCACCGCAGAGCGAGCGGGAAGGTGCTTACGCCCTCGGCTCGACCCGGTGGGGCATGATCAGGACCGTGGTCCTCCCGTTCGGGAAGGGCGGCGCGATCGGCGCCTGCATGCTCGGCATCGGCCGGGCGCTCGGCGAGACGATCGCCGTACTGCTCATCATCAACGCGAGCTACCAGCTCAACTGGCACGTGCTCCAGAGCGGCGGGTACTCGGTCGCCTCGATGATCGCAGGCCTCTGGCAGTACTCGAGCTACGACCAGCTGTCCGGGCTGATGGCGGCTGGCCTGGTCCTGTTCGCCATCACGCTGATCGTGAACTCGCTCGCCGCGATCATCATCAACCGGTCGCGGTCCGGCGCCGCGACCGCGGACTGAGCAGGGGACTCGATGCCGGGATCGTCCCGATGACGGCGGTCGGCCGGGCCAGCCAGACGCAGGTGCTGGACATGGCCCCCGAGGTCACGGACGTGCCGCTGCGGATCAGGCGCGTCACCGCCGAGGACGTCCTGAGCGTGACGGGCGCCGCGGTCGCCTCACTCGGCCTTACCTGGCTGCTGTACGAGCGGGTGCTGCCGTTCAGCGGCGCCTTTGGCTTCTGGGTGTGCTGGTACGTGCTGTTCATCGTGTTCTACCTTGCGGTGGCGGGGCTCCAGTGGAACCGCCTGGTGGTCCGGGACAAGACCATGGGCCGTGCTGGTCAGCACGGGCGGCATCTTCGCCTCCGCGGTGGTCATCGAGCAGATCGGCTATAGCGTCGTCAGGGGCCTGCCTGCGATCAGCCACCTGAACTTCTGGACGACGACGCAGGCGACCACCGCGCCGCTCAGCCCGCTCAGCGTCGGCGGCATCCTGCATGCCGCCGTCGGCTCGCTGGAGCAGCTCGCGCTGGCGACCCTGTGGTCCGTGCCGCTCGGCATCCTGGCAGCGCTGTTCCTGTCGGAGGTGGGCGGCCGCATGGAGCGGCCCGTCCGCACCATCGTCAACGCGATGACCGCGCTGCCGTCGATCGTGGCAGGCCTGCTGATCTACTCGCTGGTCATCCTCGCCCTCGGGTACCCGAGGTCGGGCTTCGCCGCATCGCTGGCGATCGCCATCATCATGCTGCCGACCGTGACGCGTGCGTCGGAGGTCGTGCTCAGAGTGGTGCCAGGTACCTTGCGCGAGGCGTCATTCGCGCTCGGGTCCAGCCACTGGCGCACCGTCTGGAACGTCATCCTGCCGACCGCGCGCTCCGGCCTGACCACCGCCGTGGTGCTGGCCATGGCCCGCGGCATCGGCGAGACCGCGCCGGTGCTGCTGACCGCCGGGCTGAACACCGACATGAACGCGAACCCGTTCACTGGCCTGCAGGAGACGCTGCCGACGTTCATCATCACGAACATTCTCGATTACGGTCAGTTCACTACTTATCTCGAGCGCGCCTTCGGCGCCGGGTTTGCCCTCATGCTCGTGGTGGTCGTCCTCTTCACCATCGCGCGGTTCGTCGGCGGCGGCCGGCCGGGAGAGCTGTCCAAGCGGCAGGTCCGCAAGATCAGGCGGGAGGATGCCCGCCCATGATCCGCATCCGCAGGCCAGGATCAGCAGCAGCGACAAGGAGCACCATGCGATCACGCCGGGGTGGCGTGAATTCCCTGCGCCGGATGTGCGCGCTGGCTGGCGCCGCCGCCGTGTCCCTGAGCGTCGTGCTCATGCCGTCGATCGGGACCGCGGCCGCGCAGGCGAGCCTGACGGCCAGCCCGGAGGCGACCACGTCGCCGTCACCTAGCCCGACGACGTCGGTCAGCCCGACAACTTCCCCGAGCACGTCCCCGACGACCTCGCCGAGCACGTCGCCGAGTTCCTCGCCGTCGCCGACCCACACACCCAAGCCCAAGCCGACCCGGCCGACGGGCGAGCCGGCGGTACCGGCGGGGGCGTCGTCGTCGCCGGACCGCGGATGTACAACCCCGCGACGAACAAGGCCTACCAGCAGCACAGCTGGGTCACGGTCAGCCAGGTGAACAACCTCGTCAACCAGGTGGTCGAGGTCACCTGGCGCGGGTTCACCCCGAGCAGCGCGGTCATCTACGACCGCGACCAGCACCGACTACCCGGTCATGGTCGCGGAGTGCAAGGGTACGCATCCGACGAAGTGGAGCCAGTGCTTTGGCGCCAACAACGGCGGCATCGCCGGCTCGTTCAGCGCCTACGGGCCGATGAACACCGCGTACGCGACGACGCCAGGCAACGGCACTGGCGTGGCGTTCATCCAGCTGCTGACCGGCGTCGAGAATCAGTTGCTCGGCTGCGACAAGGGCACGCCGTGCTCGCTGGTCATCGTGCCCAGCCAGGGTGGCAACATCTTCGACTCACCGCCGAACTGCGCCGACCACAGCCAGGACACCGGCGGAGACCGACATCGGCGCGATTGCGTTCAACGCAAGCTACGGCGCGTGCTCATGGCGGAAGCGGATCATCGTGCCGATGCAACTTCGCCCCGACGCCGACCGACTGCCCGGTGCACAACCCGAACTTCTCCGCCATCGGATCGCCGATGCTGGAGCGGGCGATGGCGTCCTGGCAGAGCGCGCTGTGCTCGGCGTCCAGCCCGGTCAACATCCAGTACGACTCGGCCCAGAACGAGCCGCTGGCCAAGCAGGACTTCCTGGCGGGCAACGACGACGTCGGGCTGACGACGCTGCCGGGCCCGGCGAAGGGGGCCACACATCCGTTTACCTACGCCCCGGTGGCGATCTCGGCCGAGTCGATCGCCTTCTGGATCGACAACCCGAGGAACGGCAAGCCGCTGACGCACATCAAGCTCGACCCCAGGCTGGTCGCCAAGCTACTGACGCAGTCCTACGACTTCGAGTTCGAGTCCTGCGGCAAGGGCATCGTGCCCAAGGGCGTCGTCGGGTGCGACAACGCGGTCGACAACAACCCGTCGTCGCTATTCGCCGATCCTGAGTTCAAGAAGCTCAACCCGCACATCGCATCCGTCGGTGACGGCTTCCAGATCCCGACCGTACTGTCCGGCCTCAGCGACATGACCTGGGAGCTCACCCGCTGGATGGCCGCCAGCCACGCGGCGAAGTCCTTCGTGGATGGCGCCTTCGACCCGTGGGGCATGCACGTCAACACCGACTACCTCAACATGCAGCTGCCAACGCAGTCCCTCAGCTCGATGGACCCCTACCTCCCGATCGCGCACCGGTACGACCCGGTATTCCCGCTGAGTTCGGTCGCGCAGTATCAGGTCGACAACTGGTACCCGGCGACCGACTGGCAGCCGGACGCCCAGGGCAACTACGACAAGCTCACGCCCGGAGAACTGCCGGGTGACCGCGCCCTCTTCGCGATCCTCGACCAGGCCGACGCCGCCGCCTACGAGCTGCCTGTCGCCTCGCTGGAGAACGCGGCCGGCAAGTACGTGCTGCCGACCGACGCCGGCATGACGGCGGCGCTCGGCCACGATGCACACCGACAGCAACCACATCACGCAGGATGTGCAGGAGCACGACAAGAAGGCCACCGGCGCGTACCCGCTGACGATGGTGATCTACGCGATGGTGCCGACCGGCGGGATCCCGAAAAAGAAGGCCAGGAAGATCGCCCAGTGGCTGGACTTCGTCGCCAACCAGGGCCAGGTACAGGGTGACCAGCCGGGCAACCTGCCGCCCGGTTACCTGCCGCTGACGGCGAAAATGCGCGCGCAGACGCTGAAGGCCGCCAGGGAAGTGCTCAGCCAGAAAGGCAACCCCAAGCCGGCCCCGAGCACGACACCGGCGACCGCGACCCCCAAGCCGAGTCCCAGCCAGGGACACATCAGCCTCGGCTTCGTGAAGTTCCCGCTCACCGCGGGACTACTGCGGTACGCGCTGCCTATCCTGCTCATTGCCGGCGCGATGCTCGCCGTCGGCGGGTCGTTCGCGCTTGCCATCGGCCGGGGCGGGGCCGTCGCCGTCTCCCGCCTGCGCCGCTTCCGGATGCCGCGAGCGCGCCTGCCCCGACTGACGCTGCCCAGGAGGAACAAGCCGTGAAGACACGCCTGCGGCACCCAGCCGGGAAGATCCTGCTGGGCGCTGGCCGTGCTGGCCGTGGCGCTTATCCCGCTCTCACCGGCCCTCGCGAGCTCGGCTAGCCAGTACATCGCGATCAGCGGCTCGGGCTCGACCTGGAGCGCGGTCGCGCTGAGCCAGTGGGCGCAGAACCTGCACGCCGACGGCATCACGATCCAGTTCAACCCGGACGGCTCGGCGGCGGGGCGGTCGGACTACATGCAGCAGCAGGTTGACTTCGCCGCCTCCGACCCGCCGTTCCGCAACGGCAGGGACCCGTTCAACATCGGCGGCGCGGAGCATCCGACCGTGGGCTACTCCTACGTGCCGGACACCGCGGGCGGCACCGCGTTCATGTACCACCTCAACGTCGCGGGCCACCTGATCACGAACCTGCGGCTCTCCGGCGACACGATCATGAAGATCTTCACGGGCCAGATCACCAACTGGGACAATCCGCAGATCACGCACGACTACGGCCAGCAGCTCCCGAACATCCGGATCATCCCGGTCATCCGGTCCGACGGCTCGGGCGCCACCTTCTTCTTCACCCGGTGGATGGCACACGTCTTCCCGACCCAGTGGAACGCCTTCTGCCAGTCGGTGTCGCACGGCAAGGTGAGGCCGCCATGCGGGCAGACCGAGTTCTTCCCCCAGTTCAATGGCGCGGTCGCGCAGAACGGCTCCAACAACGTCGCGACCTACATCACCGCCAGCTACGGGCAGGGCGCGATCGGCTACGACGAGTACGCCTACGCGCTGAACTCGCATTATCCGGTCGTCGCGCTGCTGAACCCGGCCGGCTACTACGTGCTGCCGAGTGCGTCGAACGTCGCGGTCGCGCTGACCCGGGCCCAGATCAACGAAGACTCGAGCAGCACGGACTTCCTCCAGCAGGACCTGGACAGCGTGTACACGTTCAAGGACCCGCGGTCCTATCCGCTGTCCAGCTACAGCTACCTGATCGTGCCGCGCTCCGGGACCAAGGTCCCCATCGAACTTCACTACCGGTGACGGCGCCACGCTCAGCACGTACATCGACTACTTCCTGTGCGCCGGCCAGCAATATTCCGCGGAGCTCGGCTACTCTCCGCTGCCACTCAACCTGGTCGTGGGCGGCCTGTCCCAGGCCAGCATGATTCCCGGCCACGTCCCGACGCCGAGCCTGGCGAGCGGATGTGACAACCCGACGCTGAAGCACGGCAAGCTGGTCGTCCTCGCCGACGCACCGTACCCGACGAAGTGCCAGAAGCTGGGCGCCCCGCTCGACTGCTCGGCCGGAACTCCGGCCACCAGCGCGTCACCCGGCGCCAGCGGCTCGGCCGGATCAGGATCAGGATCAGGAACCGGAACGGGGTCCGGCACCGGCGCGGTCACCACGACGGGCCACGCAGGCCCTGTCACCGGGACCGTGGTGAACCTCGCGGCCAGTGACAATAACCCCACCGCCCTCGGACTGCTTACTGGCGGGCTGATCCTCATCGCGATCGCGGTGCCGCCCGCGGTGTACGCGGTAGTCCGGCGCCGCCGGCAGGTGGGCAGGTGACTGCGACGATAGCGACGGGGGAGGACGCACGCACGCGCAGCCAGTCCGGGCCCGTATCGGTCGGCCGGTGTGCGGCGGTGAGCGTGCTGCTGCTTGCCGCGCTGATCGTCGGGTTCCTCGCCTACCTGTTCACTGCTTCGGGCATCCAGGAGCAGGGCGCGCAGAGCAGGCTGTACTCCACACTCGCCACCGAGCTCGGCCAGGACATCGGGCCGCTCGGTCCGACCAGGCCGGGTGCGCCGGTTGCGGTGCTGGACATCCCGAATATCGGCGTCCGCAATCTTGTCGTGGTCGAGGGCACGACCCCGCAGAACCTCACAGCCGGACCCGGCCACCTGCGTAACACCCCGCTGCCCGGCCAGCTCGGCCTGTCGGTGATCTACGGCCGGCGGGCGACGTTCGGCGCGCCGTTTGCGGGGCTGGACCGGCTTCGGCTCGGCGACAAGATCACGACCTACACGCAGCAGGGCAAGTCCGTCTACAAGGTGGTCGCGATCGGGGACAGCCAGCAGCCGGTGAAGGACACGACCCTGAACCGCCTCGCGCTGCTGACCGCGAGCTCGCCCGATGTGCCTGCCTTCTACCTTGAAGTGGACGCTGACCTCGTCACGACTGCGCACAACGGGCCGGTGCAGATGCCTGTGCTCGGGACTTCAGAGCGGGCCCTGGCCGGCGACACCGGCGCTCTGGTGCTGACCATGATCTGGGGTCTCGCGCTCGCGCTTGTGGCTGTCAGCGGCGCCTACGCCGCCGCGCGCTGGTCGCCCTGGCCGGTGTACCTGATCATGGCGCCGGCAGTGCTGGCCATCGTGTGGAATTTGTACGAGAACGTCGCCGCGCTGCTACCGAACATTTACTGACGCCGAGGACCGTGCACAGATGACAGCACTTGACGATTCAGACGAAACCACGGCGATGGACACGGAGGCTGCCCCGGCCGGCGGCGGGGAGCTCCTGGGCCTGGAGGCCGCCAACGTATCGGCCTGGTTCAGCGGCCACAAAGTGCTGGAGCGGGTCTCGCTGCACATGGAAGCAGGCAAGGTGACGGCCCTCATCGGGCCGTCCGGCTGCGGCAAGTCCACCTTCCTGCGGATCCTCAACCGGATGCACGAGATGGTGAAGGGCGCGCAGCTGGCGGGCCAGGTGCTGCTCGCCGGGCATGACATCTACGACCCGGTGGTCCGCCCGGCCGAGGTACGGCGCCGGATCGGCATGGTCTTCCAGAAGCCGAACCCGTTCCCGGCGATGTCGATCTACGACAACGTGGCGAGTGGCCTGAAGCTCAGCGGCATCAAGACAGCCGACACCGCGGACATCGTCGAGACGAGCCTGCGCCGGGCGGGCCTGTGGACCGAGGTGCACCGGCGGCTGCGTTCGCCGGGCGGCGCGCTATCGGGCGGCCAGCAGCAGCGGCTATGTATCGCCCGCTCGCTGGCGATCGCGCCGGACGTCCTGCTGATGGACGAGCCGTGCTCCGCGCTCGACCCGACCTCGACCAACAAGATCGAGCAGACCATCGCCGAGCTGTCCGATCAGGTCACGATCGTGATCGTCACGCACAACATGCAGCAGGCGCAGCGGGTATCCGACAATTGCGCCTTCTTCCTGGCAACACATGACACGCCGGGTTACATCGTCGAATCGGGCCCGACCCAGGAGATTTTCGGCGCGCCGCGCGATCCGCGCACCTCCGACTACGTGCACGGCCGGTTCGGCTAGGCCGTCGCTAATTGCGACACGAGGGACTGGTGCGGCAGGGGCTAGCGGCCTAGGTTTGCCTAAGGCGCATCTGCCATGTCCCCGGAGGTGTCAGCGCATGACGCACATCACCGTCACGGTTGACGGCGTTAAGTACGTCGACCAAGTCGAACCTCGCCTGCTGCTCGTCCATTACCTGCGAGAAGTCATTGGCAAGACCGGTACGCCGGTCGGCTGCGACACCTCGAACTGCGGTGCCTGCACCGTGCTGATGGACGGCGTCTCGGTCAAGAGCTGCTCGGTTCTTGCCGTCCAGGCCGACGGATCCGACGTGACAACCATCGAAGGCCTGGCCAACGGCGAGCTGCATCCGATGCAGCGCGCCTTCCATGAAGAACATGCACTCCAGTGCGGCTACTGCACGCCGGGCATGATCATGGCGGCCACCGACCTGCTCCGCGACAACCCTCATCCGACCGAAGCGGAGATCCGGGACGGGCTGGAAGGCAATCTCTGCCGCTGCACCGGCTACGAGAACATCGTCCGCGCCGTGAAGCGCGCGGCAGACGCGGGGGTGACCCAGTGACCGCGACCATCGGACGCGGCCGCCGCTCAGATCGGCCAGGCCAGGCTGCGCAAGGAAGACGCCAAGCTCATCACCGGCCAGACCAACTGGACCGACAACATCAAGCTGCAACGGCATGCTGCAGCTGGCGTTCCTGCGCAGCCCGTACGCGCACGCGAAGATCACCAGGGTGGATGTGAGCGGCGCCCTCAGCCAGCCCGGCGTGATAGCCGCCTTCTCCGGCGCCGACTTCGCTGCCGAGCAGGGCAGCCTGCCGTGCGCCTGGCCGGTCACGCCCGACATCGTCATCCCGGCGCACCCGCCGATGGCGGTCGACGAGGTCCGTTATGTGGGTGAGGCGGTGGCCGTCGTGGTCGCGCGCGACCGGTACACGGCCGCAGACGCGATCAACGCGATCGACGTCGACTACGAGCCGCTGGAGCCGGTCCTGGACATGCGCACCGCGCTGACCGAGGGCTCGCCCAAGGTGCACGAGGCCGGCAACAAGAGCTACGAGTGGGTCTTCGCCAACGGCGACGTGGACGCCGCGTTCGGCGACGCCCCGGTCGTGCTGGAGCGCAACTACCGCCAGCAGCGCCTCATCCCGTGCGCGATGGAGCCGCGTGCCGTGGTTGCGCAGTGGGTCGGCGACGAGGTCACGCTGTGGTCGGCTACCCAGATCCCGCACGTGCTGCGGTTCGCGCTCTCGGCATTCTTCGGCATCCCGGAGCAGAACGTCCGCGTCATCGCCCCTGATGTCGGCGGCGGCTTCGGATCCAAGCTCCAGGTCACCGCGGAGGAAGTGCTCGCGGTACTAATCGGCCGCAAGATCGGCAAGCCGGTCAAGTGGACCGAGTCCCGTAGCGAGGGCAACCTGACCGTGCACCACGGCCGGGACCAGTGGCAGCGGATCAGGATCGCCGCCGACCACGACGGCCGGATCCGCGGCCTGGACGTCGACCTGCTGGCCGACATGGGCGCCTACCTCATGCTGGTCACGCCCGGCGTGCCGCTGCTCGGTGCCTTCATGTTCCCGGCCATCTACAAGATGGACGCGTACTCCTTCAAGTGCACCGGCGTCTTCACGACGAAGATGCCGACCGACGCCTACCGCGGTGCCGGGCGGCCCGAGGCGACGTTCGCGATCGAGCGGATCATGGACGAGCTGGCGGTCGAGCTCGGCATGGAGCCACTCGAGCTCAGAGAGCGGAACTGGATCAAGCACGAGGAGTTCCCGTACACCACGATCTGCGGCCTGACCTACGACTCGGGCAACTACGAGGCGGCCACGGCCAAGGCCAAGGAGCTGTTCGACTACGACGGCCTGCGACGCGAGCAGGCCGAGCGCAACGCCCGCGGCGACAAGGTGCGACTCGGCATCGGCATCTCCACGTTCACCGAGATGTGCGGCCTGGCACCATCCCGCGTTCTCGGCAGCCTGTCGTATGGCGCTGGCGGCTGGGAGCACGCCGCCATCCGGATGCTGCCGACGGGCAAGGTCGAGGTCGTGACCGGCTCCAGTGCGCACGGCCAGGGCCACGAGACGGCCTGGAGCCAGATCGTTGCCGACCAGCTCGGCGTGCCGTTCGAGGACATCCGGGTGCTGCATGGCGACACGCAGGTCTCGCCCAAGGGCATGGACACCTACGGCTCGCGCTCGCTGGCGGTCGGCGGGCTAGCCCTGGTCGGTGCCTGCGACAAGGTAGTCGCCAAGGCCAAGATCATCGCTGCGGCCATGCTGGAGGCCTCGGCCGATGACCTGGAGTTCTCGGCCGGACGGTTCTCGGTCAAGGGCGACCCGGATGCTTTCAAGTCGATCCAGGAGATCGCCCTGGCCACGTTCGCCGCGCACGCCCTGCCCGACGGGGTCGAGCCGTCCCTGGACTCCGACTCGACCTACGACCCGGACAACTTCTCCTTCCCCCACGGCACGCACCTGTGCGCGACCGAGGTGGATACCGAGACGGGGTTCGTGAAGATTCGCTCGTACGTCGCGGTCGACGACGTGGGCGTGGTGGTCAACCCGATGATCGTCGAAGGCCAGGTGCATGGCGGCCTGGCCCAGGGCATCGCCCAGGCGCTGTACGAGGAAGGCGTCTACGACGACGCGGGCAACCTGATCACTACCACGCTGGCCGATTACCTGCTGCCGTCGGCGGCGGACCTGCCGTCGTACGTGACCGAGCGCACGGAAACGCGGGCGGCCAACCGGCTCGGCGTGAAGGGCGTTGGCGAGGCGGGCACGATCGCATCGACACCCGCGGTCGTCAACTCGATCGTGGATGCGCTCCGGCCGTTCGGCGTCCGTGACATCACGATGCCGTGCACACCCGAGCGCGTGTGGCGCGCCATCAACGCAGGAACCGACGCGAACGGCGGTGCGGCATGATCCCGGCCAAGTTCGAGTACGTCCGGCCGTCATCGGTCGACGACGCGGTCAGCGCCCTCGCTGGCGGCGGCGAGGACGCGAAGGTGATCGCCGGCGGGCAGAGCCTGCTGCCGCTGCTGCGGCTGCGGCTCGCCTACCCCGACCTGCTCGTCGACATCGGCGGTCTGGACGAACTGCGGGGCGTCACCGATGACGGTGACCACCTCCTGATCGGCGCGAGGACCACGCACTACCAGCTGGTGCACGACCCGCTCATCGGACAGCACTGCGGCCTGCTGGCGCAGGCGGCCGGCACGGTAGCTGACCCGGCGGTACGTCACCGCGGCACGCTCGGCGGCTCGATCGCGCATGCCGATCCGGCTGGCGACCTGCCCGCGGTGATCCTGGCACTGGATGCGACGCTGATCGCGCGCGGTACTGGCGGTGAGCGCGAGATCGCCGCCAGCGACTTCTTCGTCGACTACCTCACGACGTCGCTTGAGCCCGGCGAGATACTCACCGGCATCCGGGTGCCCAAGCTCGGAGCCGACTGGGGATATCGTTATGAGAAGTTCCACCGGACCGCGCAGGCGTGGGCGATTGTCGGCGTCGCGGCGCTGGTGCGGCGCTCCAACGGCCACGTGGCCGAGGCCAGGGTCGGACTGACCAATATGGGCTCGGCACCGATCAGGGCTGCCTCCGTCGAGGCGGCCGCAGCCGGAGCGCAGGCCAGCTCCGAGGCCCTGCAGGCAGCAGCAGCGAGCGCGGCCGACGGGACGCAGCCGCCTGCGGACCTGCACGGGGCGCCCGACTACCGGCGCCACCTCGCGCGGGTGCTGACCGGGCGAGCTCTGGAGGCAGCGGCGGGAGTCTGACAGATGGAACTGGAGCACTCATTCTCGGTCCCGGTACCGGTGGAGCGAGCATGGGATGTGCTCCTGGATGTCGAGCGGGTGGCGCCCTGCATGCCTGGCGCCTCCCTCGACTCCGTCGACGGGGACAACATCACCGGCAAGATCAAGGTGAAAGTCGGCCCCATCCAGATGACCTACGCCGGGACGGCGAAGTTCACTGAGCGGGATAAGGCAGCCGGTGTCGTCACCCTTGAGGCCTCAGGCAAGGAGACCAGGGGCGCGGGCACGGCGTCTGCATCCGTCCGGTCCGAGCTGAAGGCCGACGGCGATCAGACGCACGTAGTCGTGCACACGACCCTGAACGTGACCGGCAAGCCCGCGCAGTTCGGACGCGGCGTGATGGCCGAGGTGGGCGGCAGGCTCATCGGAATCTTCGCTGACAACCTCGCCGCAATGCTGGCCGCCGAGCCCGCGGCCGCAGCAGGCGGGGCCGCGGCCGGGGACGACCAGTCGGACTCCGGCGGCACAGACACGGCCGGCACAGACACGGCTGGCACACACACAGGCGGAACAGGTACCGACGACGCGGTCACCGCTGACGCCGCGCCCGGTAGCAACACCTCCGATGAGGCGCTGCCGATCGATGTGCTCAACCTGAGCAGCCGGGCCTGGGGCAGCCTGCGCCAGGACGGCATCCAGACGCTCGGCGACCTGACCCGGCGGACCGATCAGCAGCTGCTAGCCCTCGACAACATCGGCCCCGCCTCGCTGTCCGACATCCGCAGCAAGCTCGCCGACCGCGGCCTGCGGCTGGCCGATGCTGCCGACGCCGCTCGTACTGCCGCCGTGGCCGCGACGTCAGCGCCGGACGGGGACGTCAACGGCGGCCGGTCTTCCGCAGGTAAGCATGCCGGGGCTGGCGAGGACCTCGCCCAGGTGATGCCGCTGCGCCCGGCCCGGCATGAGTCGCCAGACGTCCCGGCCCAGCGCGGCGCGGCGTCGCGCGCGGCTGCTCAGCCGGAGCGGAGCTCGTGGCAGCCGCCAGACAACGACGCCATCGACCTGCTCGACGTGGCGGGCCTGCCTGTGCTCAAGCGCGCTGTGCCTGCGGCCGCCGCTCTGCTCGCTGTCATCCTGGTGCTGCTCGGCATCCGCCGCCGCCGCGCCCGCAAGTCCTAGCCGCGGAGTTGCTGGCTAGTCGAGGGCCGACATGACGTGCTTGACGCGCGTGTAGTCCTCGAACCCGTACATGGACAGGTCCTTGCCATATCCGGACCGCTTGAAGCCGCCGTGCGGCATCTCGGCGACTAGCGGGATGTGAGTGTTGATCCAGACGCAGCCGAAGTCCAGAGCCCGCGCCATCCGCATCGCACGGCCGTGGTCGGAGGTCCAGACCGACGAGGCCAGGCCGTAGTCCGTGCCGTTGGCCCAGCGGAGCGCCTCCCCTTCGTCAGTGAACTTCTGCAGGGTAATGACCGGCCCGAAGACCTCGTTCTGGATGATCTCGTCGCTCTGCTCCAGCCCGTCCACTACGCTCGCCGCGTAGAAGTAGCCCTTCTCGCCGACCCGCTTGCCGCCCGCAAGTACGCGGGCGTGGTCGGGCAGCCGGGAGATGAATCCGGACACGCGGTCAAGCTGGCTGGCGTTGTTCAGCGGACCGTAGCTAGCGTCCTCATTGTCCGGGCCGGCCGTGACCTGAGCCTTGGCCTGCTCGGTCAGCGCAGCGGCGAACTCGTCGTGGATCCCCGCTCCGGCGAGCACACGGGTGGCCGCTGTGCAGTCCTGGCCGGCGTTGAAATAGCCGGCGATCGCGATGGCCTCAGCCGCCTTCTCCGGGTCTGCGTCATCGAAGACGATGACCGGCGCCTTCCCGCCGAGTTCGAGGTGCACGCGCTTCAGGTCGGCGGCCGCGGCCTGCGCGACCTCGATCCCCGCCCGGACCGAGCCAGTGATCGAGATCATCTGCGGCACCTTGTGCGACACCAGGAGGCGGCCGGTATCGCGGTCGCCGCACACGACGTTCAGCACGCCCGGCGGCACGAACTCGCTGATCAGCTCCGCCATCAGCAACGTGGAGTAGGGCGTGGTGTCGGACGGCTTCAGCACCATCGTGTTGCCAGCGGCCAGCGCAGGCGCCCACTTCCAGACCGCCATCATCATCGGGTAGTTCCACGGCGTGACCGCGGCGCATACCCCGACTGGCTCCCGGCGGATGAACGAGGTGAACCCTGACATGTACTCGCCGGCTGACCGGCCTTCCAGCATCCGCGCCGCGCCGGCGAAGAACCGGATCTGGTCCACCATCGGCGGGATCTCCTCCGACGCGGTCAGTGCGAGCGGCTTGCCGGTGTTCTGCGACTCGGCCTTGACGAACTGGTCGGCCCTGGCCTCCAGCGCATCCGCGATGCGCAGCAGGGCCAGGCTGCGCTCGGCCGGGGTCGAGTCGCGCCAGCCGGGGAAGGCCTCGGCCGCTGATGCAAAGGCGGCGTCTACTTCGTCCTGGCCGGATATCGGCGCGGTCGCGAAGACCTCTCCCGTGCTCGGGTCGATCAGGTCAGCCCGCTGGTCGTAGCTCAGGTCTGACCACTGGCCGCCGATGAAGTTTTGCAGGTCGTTAGCCACGGGAACTCCGTTCCGGTTATGAATGGGTTGTCGGGGTGCGCTCCTCGCATCCCCACGGTGAGCCGTACTCGGTGAGCAGGTCAAGGAACGGGCCGGGCGGCAGCGCCTCGGGCCCGAGTACGCCGGTCCCCGACCAAGCGCCGGAGTCGAGCAGCTCGAGCGCGACTACCGGGTTGACCGCGGTCTGCCAGACGACGGCCTGCGATCCGTACTCGGCCATCGTCGAGGCGTTGTCGACGACGTGATACAGGTACACCTCGCGCGGGCCGCCGTCTTTGCCGGTGCCGGTGACCCAGGTGCCCGCGCAGGTGAGCCCGCTCATCTTGTCGCCTAGCGTGGCCGGGTCAGGCAGGCAGGCGGCGACGACGTCGCGAGGCGAGACGCTGCTCCCGTAGACATTCACCGGGTCCGTCCGGTCAAGTCCGAGCTTGTGCAGAGTCTCCAGGACGCCGATGAATTCTTCGCCGAGACCATACTTGAAGGTGACCCGCCTGGCCTTCACCCAGCGCGGCATGAGCAGGACTTCCTCGTGCTCGACGTTCACGCACTCGACCGGGCCGATGCCCGCCGGGAAGGTGAAGGTCTCCGGCTCGCTGAACGGGGGAGTGGTGAACCAGCCGCGGTCCGCTTCCCAGATCACCGGCGGATTGAGGCACTCCTCGATCGTGGTCCAGATCGAGAACGTGGGCGCGAAGTCGTAGCCGGCAACGGCGAGGTTGGCGCCGTCACGCACGCCGAGCTCGTCGATCTCGGTGAACAGCTCGTCGGCCGCGTAGCGGGCGAACACATCGGACAAGCCGGGCTCGACACCAATCCCGGCGAGGGCGAGCTTGCCGGCCTGCTCCCACTGGTCGGCGAGGGCGAACTGCTCGTCGCCGAGCTTGACCCCGGCCTTGGCGTACGGCTCTTGCGGATGGGGGCGGGACAGCGACATCGCCATGTCGAGGTAGTTCACCCGCGCGGCCAGCGCCGCCCGGAAGAGAGGCATCACGAAGCGCGGATCGGTGGCGTTCATCAGCACGTCGCAGCGGTACTCGGCCAGCAGGGCCGCGGTCGCGGCCTCGTCCCTGGCATCCATCTGCACGGCGGTATAGGAGTCCTTGGCAGCTGCCGCGTGCTGCGCCCTGGCCAGGTCATAGTCTGCGATGATCAACTCAGCAAATGGCCGGCGGGCAGCGATCCTCGCGATCGCGGTTCCGACTCCGCCAGCTCCGACAAGGAGTATCCGCATGATTGCGATCCTAGCCCCGGGCCACGGGACGGCCTCGACGGGACCAGTCGCAGTTTGTGCACGATACAACTGAATTAGTTGCTATCAACCGCAATACATGCTAGAACCGTCGCACTCGTATCCAGCGCAATGTTTGCGCGGGTCCACGTGATCTCGGTCTTCACCTGCGATGTAGCGTCGCGTAAAGCAGAAAATCCCGGTCCTGTCGAGCCGGGTCTGGAGGGGAGACGGCATGGCAACGGCCAGGCAGACTCTGGAGCCATCAGAGCAGCCCCTAGATAAGGGCCTCAAGTCGGGTGCGCTGGGGCTGATATCCAGCACCGTGATCGCGACCGCCTCGGTGGCGCCCGCGTACAGCATCGCGGCGACGCTGGGCTTCGTGGTCGCTGCCGTCGGGCTCCGGTCACCGGCAGTGGCCGTTCTCGCGTTCGTGCCGATGCTGCTGACCTCGATCGGCTACAGCGAGATGAACAAGGCCGACCCGGACTGCGGCACGACGTTCACGTGGGCGACCAGGGCGTTCGGCCCGAAGACCGGCTGGGCCGGCGGCTGGGCCATCGTCGCCGCTGACGTCCTGGTCATGGCCAGCCTCGCCCAGGTCGCGAGCCAGTACGTGTTCCTGCTGTTCGGGGCCAAGGGCATCGGCGGCGACCCGTCGAGTAACTGGGTGCTGCTCGGCGGCATCATCTGGATCGTCCTGATGACGGCCATCTGCTACGTCGGCATCGAGGTCTCGGCGAACTTCCAGAAGGTTCTGCTGTCCATCGAACTGGTCATGCTGGCCGTGCTGTCCATTACGGCGCTGGTCAAGGTCGGCAACGGCAGCGCTCCGCCTGGGCACATCACTCCCAGCTTCTCCTGGCTGAACCCGTTCGACGTCCCCAGCTTCAGCGCGTTCGTCAGCGGCGTCATCCTCATGGTCTTCATCTACTGGGGCTGGGACACCGCCCTGGCGGTGAACGAGGAGACCAAGGACCGCAACCGCACGCCGGGCATCGCGGCGATCTTTTCCACGCTGATCCTGCTGGTCACCTACGCTCTGGTGATCTTCTCCATGCAGGCCTTCGCCGGGATCGGTACCAAGGGCAACGGTCTTGGCAACTCAACAATGCTGGGCGACGTGCTCTCCATCCAGGGCCACGCGGTCTTCGGCACCGGGACCGTGGGAAATGTCCTCTACCACCTGCTGCTGGTGATGGTGCTGTCGTCGGCCGCGGCGTCCACGCAGACCACGATCCTGCCCACCGCGCGTACCACGCTGTCCATGGCCGCGTACAAGGCGATCCCGAAGTCGTTCGCGAAGATCCACCCGCGGTTCCTGACCCCGACGGTCTCTACCATCGTCATGGGCGCGATCTCGATCGTGTTCTACGCGATCGTCAACAACGCCGCGAACCCGATCGGCTTGATCGGCGACGCGGTGATCGCGATCGGCCTGTACATCGCGTTCTACTACGGGCTGACCGGGTTCGCCTGTGTCTGGTACTACCGGCGGAACCTGAGCAGCAGCGCCCGCAATCTGTGGATGCAGGGCATCCTCCCGCTGGCCGGCGCGCTGATCCTGTGGTTCCTCGGCGGCTGGAGCATGTGGCTCGACTACGACGTGGCCACCGCGAACGACTTCACGATGTGGACGGTCCCCGGCATCCACTGGCAGATCGGCGGCGCGTTCGTGATCGCCGTCGGCGCTGCCATCTTCGGCCTGCTCTTCTTCATCTACTGCCGGATCACGCAGCCGGCGTTCTTCCGCAAGGAGACCCTGACCCGGTCCACGCCCACTCTCAATCCAGACGACTAGTACGGGGCGGGTGGTCAGCGCGGGGGCGGGCGGCTGTCGGCGACACCGCCTAGGCTTAGGCACGTGACCGCGATGGTTGTCGACTCGCTCCTGGACGGGCTGAACCCGCAGCAGCGTGCTGCTGTGCTGCACCAGGGCAGCCCGCTGCTCATCGTGGCCGGGGCGGGCTCGGGCAAGACGCGCGTCTTGACGCACCGGATCGCCTACCTGCTCGCCGAGCGCGAGGTCGAGCCCAACCAGATCCTCGCGATCACGTTCACCAACAAGGCGGCCGGTGAGATGGCTGCGAGGGCCGCCTCGCTGACCGGGGCCAGGGCACGGTCCATGTGGCTGATGACCTTCCACTCGGCGTGCGTCCGGATCCTGCGCCGGGAGGCAAAGCGCTTCGGCTACCCGTCCAGCTTCTCGATCTACGACCAGGCCGACTCGCAGCGACTGATGGCGATGGTCTGCCGCGAACTCGAGCTGGACGCGAAGTTCTTTCCGCCCAAGGCGATGATCAACCAGGTTTCGAACCTGAAGAACGAGCTGATCGACTACGAGACCGTGCTGTCCAGGGCCAGCGGTTACCGGGAGAAGGCCCTGGGCGAGGCCTACGCCGAGTACCAGCGCAGGCTGGTGGCGGCCGGGGCAATGGACTTCGACGACCTGATCATGGTGACCGTCAACCTGCTGCAGGCCTTCGGAGACCTGGCAGCCGAGTATCACCAGCGATTCCGGCACGTGCTCGTCGACGAGTATCAGGACACCAACCACGCGCAGTACGTCCTGGTCCGTGAGCTGGCCGGGTCAGGGACCGAGTCTGCGGCCGAGCTGGTCGTCGTGGGTGACGCTGACCAGTCGATCTACGCCTTCCGCGGCGCCACGATCAGGAACATCGAGGAGTTCGAGCGCGACTTCGCCGGTGCAAGGGTAATCCTGCTCGAGCAGAACTACCGGTCCACGCAAAACATCCTGGCCGCGGCCAACGCCGTTGTCGCCCGCAACCCGGGCCGGATCCCGAAGAACCTCTGGTCGGACGCGGGCAACGGCCCGCTGCTCACCGGGTACGTCGCTGACAGCGAGCACGACGAGGCTGCTTTCGTTGCGGAGGAGGTCGACCGCCTGGCGGATGTGGGCGAGGCGGCTCCTGGCCAGGTCGCGGTCTTCTACCGGACGAATGCACAGTCCCGTGTGTTCGAGGAAGTCTTCATCCGGTCCGGCCTGCCGTACAAGGTCGTCGGCGGAGTCCGGTTCTACGAGCGGCGCGAGGTGCGGGACCTGCTCGCATACCTGCGGCTCATCGCCAATCCTGGTGACGAAGTGTCGCTGCGCCGGGTGCTGAACACGCCGCGGCGCGGCATCGGCGACCGCGCCGAAGAGTACGTGGCCGGTCTCGCGAGCCGCGACAAGATCAGTTTCGCGGCCGCGCTAGCCAGGCCCGATGACGTGCCCGGCCTCGCCGCGCGGTCTGCCCGCGCGATCGAGGGCTTCAATAACCTGATCAGCGGGTTGCGTGAGATGTCAGAGGCGGGCAGCCCGGTGGGCGACCTGACCGAGGCCGTGCTCGACCAGACCGGATACGTTGCTGAGCTCCAGGCGTCGTCCGATCTCCAGGACGCCAGCCGGATCGAAAACCTTACCGAGGTCGTCTCGGTAGCGAGGGAGTTCGACGCCCGCAATCCCGGCGGCACGCTCGCGGAGTTCCTGGAGCAGGTGTCGCTGGTCGCCGACGCGGATGAGATTCCCGACGGCGAGGAGCACGGCGGCATGGTCACGCTGATGACGCTGCATACCGCCAAAGGCCTGGAATTCCCGGTGGTATTCCTGACCGGGCTGGAAGAGAACGTCTTCCCGCATGAGCGCTCGATGGGTGATGAGCGCGAGCTGGCGGAGGAGCGACGACTGGCATACGTCGGCATCACCAGGGCCATGGAGCGGCTGTACGTGACCAGGGCTGCTACTCGTACCTGGTTCGGCCGTCCCGGCTATCACAGGCAGTCAAGGTTCTTGTCCGAGATTCCGGCCGAGCTGATCGAGTGGCGCCGGGACGAATCTGCGGCCACCCAGCCTGCCTCGGAGCGTCTGGCCCGCCGGCCGGGCGTGCGCGCTATCGGCAACCGGCCGGTCCCGTCGCTGCAGCCGGGAGACCGGGTCAACCATGATTCGTATGGCCTCGGCACTGTGCTGTCGGTGGAAGGCCGTGGCGACGATCCCGAGGCCAAGATCGACTTCGGCGGCGACTACGGGATCAAGCACCTGGTCCTGCGGTACGCGCCCATCGAGAAGCTGTAGTCCGGCCACCCGGGACTCGGTCAGCGTGCCTGCGCCGAGCGGCTGCGGTAAGCGCGCGATTTGGCCCTGGCGCCGCAGATCTGCATGCTGCACCAGCAGCCGTTGCGAGTGGGCGAACGGTCGTAGAAGGCCCACTGGCAGGCGTCGGCGCTGCAGACCTTGAGCCGCCCCCACGTGCCGAGCGTGGCAGCTTCGGCGGCGATCAGGAGGAGCCGGGTCAGTCCAGCCGGGGTGCCTGAGTCGGCTGCGACAAGGCGGATAGTGCCGTCAGGGTCGGCACGGATCGCCGTCCGCGCGGGCGCGCCGATCGCCGTGATCCTGGCTGGCAGATCTAGGGCTGGCAGGTCATGGGTTGGCTCGTGCAGGACGTGCGAACGCAGCACGGCCCGCAATGCCTCCCGGAGCTCGACGGCGCGTGCTAGGTCGCGCGGCGTGGCCTCGCCACCGGGACCTTCCGCCAGGCCGGCCTGGCGCAGCCATCTATCGAGGCCCGCGGGGGTCGCCAGCTCGTCCGTGCCTTGCTCGATGTCCAGCGTGTTCACGAACGCCTGGAGCTTGCCGAGGTCCCCTGGGGCCTGGCCGATGTCCGAATCGCTGTCCGCAGTGCGGCCTTGCCTGACCGGCATGGAGTCTCCCCTCGGAGCGCTTGTCGCGGAATCACCCGTCACCATCATTCTACGCATGCTGGTTGCGCGGTATCCGCTCGGCGGCTAGGCTCGTAACCACCAAACGTCGAATGATGGTGACGTCACTCAGCGACTTGGAGGCGCGATATGAACGCGACTAGCGGGACTGACTGGGTGCTGATCGGAGTGCCGACCAGCGCTGGGGCTCACCACGCCGGCCAGGACAAGGCGCCGGCCGCGCTCCGAGCGGCTGGCCTGATCGAGCGGCTCCAGGCCGTCGGCGTCAGCATCAGCGATGCGGGTGACCGCCCTGGCGCGGTCTTCGCCGTCGATCACGACCACCCGCGTGCCCGCAATCTGGCCGCCGTCGTCGCGGTCGCCCGCGATCTAGCCGACGCGGTTGCCGAGCACGTTGCGGCCGGGCGGCGACCGCTGGTCGTCGGCGGTGACTGCACCATCACCCTCGGCGTCATAGCGGGCTTCCGTCGGGTACATCCCGATGTCGGCCTGGCCTACGTTGACGGCGACGCCGACCTCGGCGCGCTGTCAGCCGAAAACTCGGGGATCCTGGACTCGACCGGCATCGCCCATCTGCTCGGATACGGTGAGCCGGAGCTCGCGGGGCTAGCTGGACCGCCGCCGCTGCTTGACCCCAGGAGGCTCGCGATGCTCGGGTGCGATCCGCGCGAGCAGACCGAGGCGGGCCGCGCTTTCCTCGCCGACAGGCAGGTCAGCTTCGCCGAAAGCCCGGAGCTGGTCGGCAACCCGGCGCAGACAGCGCAGCGGGCGCTGACGGCGCTAGCGGCGAGCAGCGGGCCCGTCGTGGTGCACTTCGACGTTGACGTCGTCGACTCCGGTGACTTGCCGCTGGGCAACTTCCCGCATTACAGCTCCGGCGTCCTGCTCGAGCATGTCACGGCCGCCCTCTCCGTGCTGCTGGCCGACCCCGCCTGCGCCGGGCTCGTCCTCACCGAGGTGAACCCGAGCTACGACGCCGACGGAGTGCAGCTCGAGCGTTACCTCACGGCACTGACGAGTGCGTTCGCCCCGGTAGCCCGGTAGGCCGCTAGCCCGGCAACCGGCAGCCAGGAGCCGCGTATAGTGACATTGCTCACGGGGCGCCCGCCGCGGCCCGGCCAGGCGGTTACGCTGAGTTTGGCTGCCCGGTATGTCGGCGGCAGCAGCGCCCTGGTCGGAGGATTCATGAGCAGCATCCGGGTCATCATCGCCAAGCCCGGCCTGGATGGCCACGACCGCGGGGCCAAGGTGGTGGCACGGGCGCTCCGCGATGCGGGCGTCGAGGTCATCTATACCGGCCTGCATCAGACCCCGGAGCAGATCGTGTCGGCAGCACTCCAGGAGGACGCCGATGCCATTGGCTTGTCGATCCTGTCCGGCGCGCACATGACGCAGTTCAGTCGCGTGCTCGAGCTGCTACGGGACCGCGACGCCGCCGACATCACCGTCTTTGGCGGCGGCATCATTCCCGATGCCGACATCGCCGAGCTCGAGCAGCTTGGCGTAGCGAAGATCTTCACCCCGGGTGCGACGACGACTGAGATCGTCGACTGGGTCCGGTCAACGCTGGGCAGTGCGGAGCCAGTGGGTCAGCACGGCACCTAAGCCCAGTACGAGCAAGCACTGTGCAAGTAAGCACGGTGCAAGTAAGCACGGGCGGCGCCCGCGACCCAGGTGACATCTGGCAGCCTGGCCGGCACTAGGCTTCGAGCGGCGGGGCGTGGGCGCGCCGCGACGACTCCCGAGCACGAAGGACGATCACGAGTGGACCTGTTCGAGTACCAGGCGAAGGAACTGTTCGCCGAGTACGGAGTCCCGATTCCGCAGGGCAAGGTGGCTAGCACACCCGAAGAGGCCCGGCAGATTGCCGAAGAATTCGCGGCCGCTGGCAAGGCCGGCGCGAAACCGCTAGTGGTGATCAAGGCCCAGGTGAAGACGGGCGGCCGCGGCAAGGCCGGCGGTGTCAAGCTGGCAGACAGCCCCGAAGAAGCACAGGAGAAGGCCGCCAAGATCCTCGGCATGGACATCAAGGGCCACACCGTGCACACGGTCCTCGTCGCCGAGGACACCGACATCGCGCAGGAGTACTACCTCTCCTTCTTGCTCGACCGTGCCGAGCGCACCTTCCTGTCCATGTGCTCGGTCGAGGGCGGCGTCGAGATCGAGGAGGTGGCCAGGACAAACCCGCAGGCACTGGCCAAGATCGCGGTCGACCCGCTCACGGGCGTCGACTACGCCAAGGCGCTGGAGATAGTGCAAGCCGGCGGCCTTCCGCCGGAAGCACAGGCGGGCGCGGCCAGCCTCGCCGAGCGGCTCTGGGCCGTGTTCACTGACGAGGACGCGACCCTTGTCGAGGTGAATCCGCTCGTCTACACCGGTGATGGCCGCGTAGTCGCGCTCGACGCGAAGGTCACGCTCGACGACAACGCCGCGTTCCGCCAGGACTGGGCCAGGTTCGCCGACCCGAGCGCGGTCGACCCGATCGAGGCACGGGCCAAGGCCAAGCACCTGAACTACGTGAAGCTCGACGGCTCCGTGGGCATCATCGGGAACGGGGCTGGCCTGGTGATGTCCACGCTCGACGTGGTTGCCTACGCGGGCGAGGAATTTGGCGGCGTCCGGCCTGCCAACTTCCTGGATATCGGCGGCGGCGCGTCGGCCGAGGTGATGGCCAACGGCCTTGACATCGTGCTGTCAGACCCTGATGTGCGCAGCGTTCTGGTGAACGTCTTCGGCGGCATTACCTCCTGCGACGCGGTCGCCAACGGGATCGTGTCCGCCATGGCGCTGCTGGCCGAGCGCGGTGAGGAAATCCGGCATCCGATCGTGGTCCGGCTGGACGGCAACAACGCGGCCGAGGGCCGCAGGATCCTGGACGAGGCCGCGCTGCCTGTGGTCGAGCAGGTCGCCACGATGGACGATGCGGCGCGGCGCGCCGCCGAGCTGGCCGCCGCGGCCGCGAACGGAGCATGAGATGGCGATCTTCCTGACCGGCGATAGCCGGATCATCGTGCAGGGCATCACCGGCTCGGAAGGCCGCAAGCACGGCGCGCGCATGATCGCGGCCGGCAGCAGCGTTGTCGGCGGTACCAACCCGCGCAAGGCTGGCCAGATCATCGAGCTGTCCGGCCAGGAGGTGCCGGTCTTCGCGACGGTCGGCGAGGCGATGGACGCCACCGGCGCCGACGTGTCGGTGGTGTTCGTCCCGCCGGCGGGCACCAAGGACGCCGTCAACGAGGCCATCGACGCCCAGATCCCGCTGGTCATCGTCATCACCGAGGGCGTGCCCGTGCACGACACCGCCACCTTCTGGGCCAACGCGCGCGCGACAGGTAACCGGACCCGGATCGTCGGCCCGAACTGCCCTGGTGTCGCATCGCCCGGCAAGTCCAACGCCGGCATCATCCCGGCCGACATCACGTCGGAAGGCCGGATCGGGCTGGTGTCCAAGTCCGGCACGCTGACCTACCAGATGATGTACGAGCTGCGCGACATCGGATTCTCGACCGCAGTGGGCATCGGCGGAGACCCGATCGTCGGCACGACTCACATCGACTGCCTCAGGGCCTTTGAGGACGACCCGGAGACCGATGCGATCGTCATGATCGGCGAGATCGGCGGCGACGCCGAAGAGCGCGCGGCAGCGTTCATCGAGAAGAACATGTCCAAGCCCGTCGTGGCGTACGTAGCTGGATTCACCGCGCCCGAGGGCAAGACCATGGGACACGCCGGGGCGATCATCTCGGGATCGGCCGGCACGGCGCAGGCGAAGAAGGAAGCGCTGGAGAAGGTCGGCGTACGTGTCGGCCGGACCCCGAGCGAGACTGCGCGGCTCGTCCGTGAGGTCATGCAGGCACATTAAGTAAACCCGCCAGCCTGCCGAGTCTGGCCGTACGGCGCGCCTCCACGTCCTTAGCGCGCCGGATTGCCAGGCTTGGCTCTTGTGACTGCTTCTGCCGTCGGTGGCCGTCGTGCCGGCACTAGCCCCGGCGCGGCAGGCGCCAGCGGCGGGTCTGCGCCGGCAGAGCGGCCGTTGCTCGTGGTCGGCGCCGTGGCCGCCGGGCTCGTCGTGGCGACCGGGCTGGCCGTCATCACGCTGCTCGTGCTGGCGGGCTGGATCGCCGCACCGCATACCGGCGAGAGCCTGCCCGCGGTGCTGCGGACGGCAGCCGCGCTCTGGCTCGTCGCTCAGCACGTCGGCTTCACGTTCCGCGGCGCGGGCCGCATTGGCCTGCTACCGCTTGGCCTGGTCTTGCTGCCAGGCGCGCTGCTCTGGAGGGCAGGCAGGTGGGTCGTACAGGCGGGCGCAGTCTCGAGGCTGCGCCACGTTGGCTACGCGGCGGTGGCACTCGCGCTGCCATACGCGCTGCTGACCGCCGCGCTGGCCCTGGCGAGCAAGTCGGCTGGGGAATCAGCATCGCTACCGCAAGCCATCGCGTGCGGCTTCCTGCTGGCGCTCGTCGCTGGCGGGCTTGGTGGCGCCCGAGCGCTGGCGCCGTGGCGGCGGCTGATCAGGCTGCTGCCGCACCGGCAGCGTTCGCTCGTCGTCGCGGTGGGTGGGACGCTGGCCGCCCTCGTCGCGGCCGGGGCGGTGCTCGGCGGCGCTTCTCTCGCCGTACACCTGCACGAGGCGGCGACACTGCAGCGTGATCTGGCGCCGGGCGCCGTCGGCACGCTGCTGCTCGTGCTGCTCCAGCTCAGCTATCTGCCGAACGCGGTCGTCTGGGCCATCGCGTTCTCGCTGGGTCCGGGCTTTGCCTTCGGCTCCGCAACTGTCGTGTCGCCGACCGGCTCGGCGCTGACCCAGCTGCCGGCGTTCCCGCTACTAGCCGCGCTCCCGCCAGGCCTGCATGCTGCCATGCCCGGCTGGATCGAGCCGACGGTGCTCGCGCTCCCTTATCTGGCCGGCGCGTTCGGCGGGCTGCTGCTGGTCAGGGCCGCGCCAGCGCTCGCGCTTGATGCCGCTCCGCTGTGGGGCCTGGCCTGCGGCGCGGTCTGCGGCAGCATCCTCGGGCTGCTGGCGGCTGCGTCTGGCGGGCCGCTCGGTGACGGCAGGCTTGCCGCGGTCGGCCCGTCGCCGTGGCAGGTAGCCGCCGTCTCGGCCCTCGAGATCGGGGTGGCCGCGGCAGTAAGCGCAGGCGCGGCGAACTACTTCTCCCTCCGACGCTCGGGCGCACTGTCCGGCCGAGGAGAGCGCGCCGCACCCGTGGAGCGCGATGCGGTGGTGCACGTATGCGTCGACCAGGCCGAGACCGGTCATGTCATTTACGTAGACCCGTGGGCAGGCGATCCGCCGCGGGATTCGCGGTCGGCCCTTCGCGGCCCGTCGGCCCTTCCGTGAACTAAACGGCGTTTGAGCAACGCGGAAGATTAGCGCGGCCGTCGTCCAGCGGCCATGTTGACTTCCACTCGAGGCCGTTTTAACGCCGGTTGGGCGACGGGTGAATGAACTGAACCTTCGTCTGGGTTAAGCCATGCGGCTGAAGGACGGGCCCCGGCGCCCGAATCCTGACCGCTGACCTGCGTAAATGTAACTTCAGCCCTACTCTGCGTAAGATAAGTCGGACAGGTCGTATGAAAACCCTCCCTGATGTGCTCATTCATTATTCAGACGTCGTTCGTTCACCAAGGCATCACATAGCTGTTCATTAACGTTCCTTGTTGCCTTATTGGGCATCGTGCATATTTAGGCGCGACAGCCACCTGGCTGCTTCATGCGAGTACTTGCATGATCGCTGGCGCTCAATCGTCTGTAGGAGGACGCGTGCGCATTGTGAAGAGTCTGGTCGCGATGGGCGCTGTCGCGGCCACTGCGACCGCGCTTGCCGTGGCTCCGGCCCTGGCCGACCCGGTTAACAGCCACTACAGGGCCATATCGCCGCAGCCGTATGACGTAGTGGGCGTGGGGTCAGCAACCACGGAGAACATCGTCAACGCGCTGTCCGTCGCCTACAACAAGACCGTCAAGCACCACAACCCGTCGCACCCGTTCATCCTGAGCTGGGACGCTACGCCGCCGCACAACCCTAACTTCCTCACTCAGCAGATCCACTTGAAGGCTGGCTGTGCGAAGGTCCTGCGGCCCGACGGTTCGAGCAACGGCATCAAGGCCATCGGTACGGAAGGCTCAGTGAAGTACAAGGGCAAGACCTACCCTTGCGTTAACTTCGCCCGGTCGTCCCGGCCACGCTCCACGAGTGACCCGATCAACGGCCCCACCGGCGTCTCCTTCGTCATCCTCGCCAAGGATTCCGTGACCTACGCCACGACCGCCGGCAGCAACGTGCCGAACAACCTGACCACGGCGCAGCTGTCGCTGATCTTCGGCTGCGACATCCCGGCCGCGAACGGCGACCCCGCGAACAGCTGGGGCGCGCTGCTTGGCAACTCGACTACGGACCCCGCGCGCAACACCGCGCTGGTCGCCCCGGTCCTGCCGCAGGCAGGCTCTGGCACCCTCGCGTTCTGGCCGGCGACCTGGGTGTCGCCACGACCGAGCCGACCTGCGGCCCGGCGGCAGCTCTGCCCGCGACGCAGGACCCCGAGGAGAACGAGGGTATCGACAACATCTTCCGGGTCGGCGATGTCGCCAGCGGTGCGCCGAACCCGAACGTCATCTACCCGTTCTCCATCGGCTCCTACATCGCGCAGGAGTTCCACTCGCCGAAGCCCGGCCACAAGGTTGGCAAGGGCCAGAACCACTTCGGTTTCGACATCCGCGGCGTGCTGCACCTCAATGAGCTCAACGGCACCCAGCCGACTGTGACTAGCAAGAAGGTCGTGACCATCAACCCGAGGTTCTCCCTCCCGTTCCGGCGCTTCGTCTACGACGTCGTGCCGTACTCGACCGACAAGACCCACATCCCGGCAGGCCTGGAGAAGTGGTTCGACTCGGCCACGGTCAAGGGTGCGCCGCACGGCTACTTCTGTGAGAAGGGCCAGACCTCGATCATTGAGGACTACGGCTTCCTGCCGACACCGTTCTGCGGGTTCCTCGGAGCCTGAGCTAGGCAAGTCCGCAAGGCGGGGCGCCGCGACCTGACGGTCGGGGCGCCCCGCCGCTTTGCCTAGTCAGCCGGAGACGCGCGCGCTTGCTCGCAGCCGGCTGATGATGCCCGCGACGAGCGCGGCGCGCTCGGGCATCGCGCCGATGCGGACATGCTCGCCCTCGGCGTGCGCGCCAGCCCCGACCGCGCCGAGGCCATCCAGGGTCGGGCAGCCCACCGCGGCCGTGAAGTTGCCGTCCGAGCCGCCGCCGACGACCACGCCGTCGAGCGAACCGGTGCCGAGGCTCCCGGCGACCTCCTGGGCCACCGTGAACAGCGCCGCGCTCGCGCCGACGGGCAAGGGCGGCCTGTTCGCTCCGCCGCCGACGGTCAGCGTCGTACCGGGCACCGTCGTGACCAGCGCCCGCAGCTCCCGGTCCACGCGATCCGCCTCGGCGGGCTCGGCTACGCGCACGTCGATCTCGACATGCGCCTGCGCGGGTACCACGTTGGCCGCGGTCCCGGCTGCCGCGAGAGTCGGCGTGACCGTCGTCCCGAGCTCGGGTCTGGCTACCGCGACGAGGCGGCCGATCACCTCGGCGAGCGCGATCAGCGCGTTCGCGCCGTTCTCTGGCTCCAGCCCCGCGTGCGCGGCCCGGCCGGCGACATCGAGGCGGTACAACCCCGTTCCCTTCCTGCCGATCTTGACTGCGCCGCGTACCGACGGCTCGAGGATCAGGGCCGCCGCGGACCGCCGCGCGATCTCTTCGATCAGCGGGCGGCTGGTCGGCGAGCCAACCTCCTCATCGGTGGTGATCAGGATCTCGATCCCGGCCGGGTCGCCCAGCACGGCGACGGCGTGCAAGAGCTGGACGATTCCCGCCTTCATGTCGAAGCAGCCCGGTCCCGTCGCGGTGCTGCCGGTCGGACCGTCGCGCTGCGCGTCGACGCTGAAGGGCCACCGGGCCAGCGTGCCGGCCGGCCAGACCGTGTCGACGTGCCCGATCAGGGCGATCACGGGCTCTCCCGCCGCGGCCCAGCGCCAGCGCACATGCGTACGGCCTTCGGCGACGACCAGCTCGCCCGGATCCCCGACGACCAGCGCCGCGATCTGGCGGACGACCTCGGCACCGGCCGCGCAGGCGGCCAGGTCACTGGACGGAGTCTCGGTGCCGACGAGGGCGGCCAGCTGATCGACCATTATGGGGGTCTGGCTGCGCAGCTCGGCCAGCATCCGGCCTGGCTCGGCCGCGGAAGAGGAATCGGGCATGCCCGCCATCATGCCGCGCCCACCTTCATGCCGCGCCGACCATCATGGCGCCGCACCCGTCGGCCGCGGCCGTGACGGGGGTGGCTTGTACCCTGGGACGGCTAGACATCCGCCCGACGGGGCAGCCAGCTGAGCAGAGGAGCTCGCCGTCAGCCAGTCGCGTTTGCTGGTGCTCGTATCCGGCACCGGGAGCATCCTGCAGGCATTGCTCGATGCGTGCGCAGACGTCAGGTTCGGCGCTGCGATCGTGGCCGTGGGGGCGGACCGGGACGGAACGGGCGGCGTCGAGCGAGCGCTAGCGGCTGGCCTGCCCACCTTCGTGCGCCGGCTCAAGGACTCGCCTGACCGGGCCGCCTGGGACAAGGCCCTGACGCAGGACTGCGCGGCGTTCAAGCCGGACCTGATTGTCCTGGCCGGCTTCCTGAAGCTCGTCGGCGAGGATTTCCTGGCCGAGTTCGGCGGCCGGATGATCAACACCCATCCCGCGCTGCTGCCGTCCTTCCCGGGCATGCACAGCGTCCGGGATGCGCTCGCCCACGGGGTGAAAGTCACCGGCTGCAGCGTGATACTCGCCGACGCGGGGGTCGACAGCGGTCCCATCCTGGCCCAGGCGGCGGTGCCTGTGCTTGACGATGACGACGAGGACTCGCTGCACGAGCGGATCAAGGTGGCGGAGCGGGCGCTCGTGGTGGAGACCGTCGGCCGGATGGTTCGCGACGGCTGGTCGGTTCAGGGCCGGACGGCGAGGATCGGCGAATGACCAACACGGCGAGCAGGTGGCAGGTGACAGCGTGAGCAAGGTGGCGATCCGGCGGGCGCTCATCAGCGTCTATGACAAGAGCGGGCTGGCCGAGCTGGCCGCTGCCCTGCACGCGGCCGGGGTCCAGATCGTGTCGACGGGCAGCACGGCCGCGACGATCGCGGCTGCGGGCGTGCCCGTCACCGCGGTCGAGGACGTGACCGGATTTCCTGAGTGCCTGGACGGCCGGGTCAAGACGCTGCACCCGGCAGTGCACGCCGGCCTGCTCGCTGACCTGGCCAAGGACAGTCACCGCAAGCAGCTCGCCGAGCTCGGCATCGAGCCCTTCGAGCTGCTCGTCTCCAACCTGTACCCGTTCGAGCAGACCGTAGCCAGCGGCGCAAGCCCGGCCGAGTGCGTCGAGCAGATCGACATCGGCGGTCCGGCCATGGTCAGGGCGGCCGCCAAGAATCACGCCACGGTCGCGGTCGTGACGAGCCCGGCGACCTACCCGGACCTGCTGGCCGCGCTGACGGCGGGCGGGTTCACGCTCGAGCAGCGGCGCCGTCTGGCCGCCCAGGCGTATGCGCACACGGCCGCCTACGACGCCGCGGTGTCGTCGTGGTTCGCCTCGGCCTACGCGCCGGACGAGATCGCGTCGCAGACCGGCTGGCCGGACATCACCGCGGCGGTCTGGACGCGCAAGGACGTGCTTCGGTACGGCGAGAACCCGCACCAGCGCGCCGCGCTCTACCTCCGGTCCGGCGCGGGCGACGCGGGCCACGCGGGTGCTGGCGCCGGGATCGCGGCGGCGGAGGTGCTGCACGGCAAGGCCATGTCCTACAACAACTATGTGGACGCCGATGCTGCCCGCCGGGCCGCATTCGGCTTCACCGAGCCGTGCGTCGCGATCATGAAGCACGCCAACCCGTGCGGCATCGCGGTTGGCGCGGACGTGGCCGAGGCGCACCGCAAGGCGCACGCCTGCGACCCGGTGTCCGCATTCGGCGGGGTGATCGCCGCGAACGGCACCGTAACGCGGGAGATGGCCGCCCAGGTCGCCGAGATCTTCACCGAGGTGATCATCGCCCCCGACTTCGAGCCCGCGGCGCTGGAGATCCTGACAGCCAAGAAGAATCAGCGGCTGCTGCGCTGTGCGGCCCCGGCGGCAGGCGCGGCGGGCCCGCCCTCTGGAGCCGGCTGGGGCGCGGTTGACTGGCGCCAGGTAAGCGGAGGCTTGCTCATGCAGAGCCCCGACACCGGGACCGAGCCGGGCGACTCGGCGGCGAACTGGCGGCTCGTCGCCGGCGCTGCCGCGGACCCCAGCCTGCTCGCCGACCTGGAGTTCGCCTGGCGCGCCTGCCGCGCGGTGAAGTCCAACGCGATCCTGCTCGCCGCTGGCCAGGCCAGCGTCGGCATCGGCATGGGCCAGGTCAACCGAGTCGACTCGTGCCGGCTCGCGGTCACCAGGGCGGGCGACCGCGCCGTGGGCTCGGCCGGCGCGAGCGACGCATTCTTCCCATTTGCGGACGGCCTGGAGATCCTCACGAGGGCAGGGGTCCTGGCGATCGTCGAGCCAGGCGGCTCGGTCCGGGACGACGAGGTCATCGCGGCCGCGCAGGCGGCCGATATCGCGCTGTATTTCACTGGCGTCCGGCACTTTTACCATTGATTCCCCGGCGGACGCTCAGAACGTGCCGGCGAGGCGGGTTTGGTTAGCCGGGCCTCGGCTGGTAGCTAACGGCGGCCATCGGGCAGAATGAGCGCGCAATGAGTGCGACAATTCTGGACGGCAAGGCGGCGGCCAAGGCCATCCGCGAGGAGCTCACGGGCCGGGTGGCGAAGCTCGCCGAGGCAGGCCACACGCCGGGTCTCGGCACGATCCTCGTCGGCGATGACGCCGGCAGCCACTCCTACGTGGCCGGGAAGCACCGGGACTGCGCGCAGGTCGGGATTATCAGCATCCGCCGGGATCTGCCCGCCAGCGCCTCGCAGCAGCAAGTCGAGGACGCAGTCGCCGAGCTGAATGCCGACCCTGCCTGTACCGGCTACATCGTGCAGTTGCCGCTGCCGGCTGGCCTGGACGCCCAGCGCGTGCTCGGAATGATCGACCCGGGCAAGGACGCTGACGGCCTTCAGCCCGTCAACCTCGGCAAGCTCGTGCTCGGGGAGGCCGGACCGCTGCCGTGCACCCCGAAGGGAATCGTTGAGCTGCTGCGCCGCTACGACGTGCCGATCGCGGGCGCGGACGTCACCATCGTCGGCCGCGGCATCACCGTCGGCCGGGCGCTCGGCCTGCTGCTGACCCGGCGTAGTGAGAACGCCACCGTGACCCAGTGCCACACCGGCACGAAGGACCTGGCGGCGCACACTCAGAATGCGGACATCGTCGTGGTGGCGGCGGGTCGTCCTGGCCTGCTGACCGCCGACATGGTCAAGCCGGGCGCTGCTGTGCTAGATGTCGGTATCACCAGGACCGAAGCCGGGCTGGTTGGGGACGTCGATCCAGGCGTGGCCGAGGTGGCCGGGTTCCTCGCTCCCATGCCGGGCGGCGTCGGCCCGATGACGAGGGCCATGCTGCTCGTTAACGTGGTGGAGGCCGCCGAACGGCAGGCGGCGGGCAGCGGACCTGGTTAGTTGTACTACTCGTCAGTAACATATGCTCGCTTGAGGTACGTCAAGGGAAGGGTCGGCAGCCGGTCATGAACATCGTGGTCTTGGTCAAGCAGGTACCGGACACCTGGTCGGAGCGCAAGCTGCGGGCCGATGACAGCACTCTGGATCGGGACGCCGCCGATGCCGTGATCAATGAGCTTGACGACTACGCGATCGAGGAGGGCCTGCGGCTCGCCGAGGCCCACGGCGGCGAGGTCACGATCGTCTCCATGGGCCCGGAGAAGGCGGCCGACGCCATCCGCAAGGCCCTGTCCATGGGCGCCGACAAGGCGGTGCACGTCACTGACGAGGGGCTGCGCGGTTCTGATGGCCTGGTGACCTCGGCCGTGCTCGCGACCGTGCTCGGCCGTACGGGCTTCGACCTGGTGATCCTCGGCTCGGAGTCGACCGACGCGCGGATGGGGACGCTGGCCGCGATGCTGGCCGAGCGGCTCGGAGTCCCGCAGATGTCGTTCGCCAGCAAGGTGGAGACCGACGGCTCGAAGATCAGCATCCACCGCCAGGCTGACTACGGCTACGACACGGTGGAGGCGAGCCTCCCGGCGGTCGTCAGCGTCGTGGAGAAGATCAACGAGCCGCGGTACCCCTCCTTCAAGGGGATCATGGCCGCCAAGAAGAAGCCGGTCGAGACGCTGAGCCTGACCGACCTCGGCCTCGACGCTGGCGCGGCTGGCCTGGCCGCGAGCGCGACCGAGGTGGTCAGCTTCGCCAGCCGGCCGCCGCGGGCGGCCGGCACGATCGTGACCGACGAAGGCGACGGCGGCGCCAAGGCCGCTGAGTTCCTCGCGGCCCGTAAGTTCATCTGAGCACGCTTTCATCCGGAGCACGCTGTGCACCTGAACGCCCACTGGCTGACGCGGAAGGCTGTCCTGAATGGCTGAGATCCTGGTACTTGCCGAGCACGACGGCGAGACCGTCAAGAAGGTCACGACCGAGTTGCTGACGCTCGCTCGCGCGCACGGCGAGCCCGCGGTGGTGTGGACCGGGGAAGGCGCCGAGGGCGCTCGCGCAAGGCTGGCCGAGTTCGGCGCCGCGAAGGTCTACGTCGCCGACAACGCCGACTACGCCGACTACGTGGTGGCACCGAAGGCCGAGCTGCTGGCCCACCTGGTCGCCGAGAAGGCACCGGCCGCCGTGCTGGTGGCGGCGACCTCGGAAGGTCGCGAGGTCGCCGGCCGGCTGGCGGTGAAGACCGGCTCAGGCGTGCTGACCGACGCCACCGGCGTTGGCGATGGGCTGGTCGCCGAGCAGTCGATCTTCGGCGGCGCGATCACCGTGCAGTCGAGAGTGCGGACGGGGACGCCCATCATCGCGGTCCGGCCGAACGCGGTCACGCCCGAGCCCGCGGCCGGAGCGGCGGAGTTGCAGGCCGTGACCTTCGCTGTGAGCGATGCCGCGAAGGCGGCCAGGGTGACCGGGAAGGTCGTCGCCGAGCGGGGCGCGCGGCCCGAGCTAACCGAGGCGTCGATCGTCGTCTCCGGCGGCCGCGGCCTGGGATCCGGCGAGCACTTCGCGCTGATCGAGCAGCTGGCCGACTCGCTCGGCGCGGCCGTGGGCGCGTCTCGTGCCGCGACCGACGCTGGCTGGTACCCGCACCAGTTCCAGGTCGGCCAGACCGGTAAGACCGTGTCGCCGCAGCTGTATATGGCCATCGGCATCTCCGGTGCCATCCAGCACCGGGCAGGCATGCAGACCTCGAAAACGATCATGGTGGTCAACAAGGATCCCGAGGCACCGATCTTCGAGCTCGCCGACTTCGGCGTCGTCGGCGACCTGTTCAAGGTCGTGCCGCAGCTTGTCGAGGAGATCGCCAAGCGGGCGGAGGGCTAAGGGCCTGCCGCCAGCGGCCTAAACCCGCCGGCCGCGCGGCCCGGCGACCGCGCAGCCTGCCGGTCGGGCGGCCTGCCGAGGCGGGCTGCGATCAGTCATGCTGGCCAGATCGCCGTTAGGCTGGAGCATCATGTCACATGCTCTCGTGTACCTCGATCACGCGGCGACCACGCCGATGCTGCCTGCCGCCCTGGCAGCGATGACGGAGGAGCTGGCCCAGCTCGGCAACCCGTCCTCCCTCCACAGTGCGGGCCGCCGTGCCCGCCGGGTGGTCGAGGAGTCGCGCGAGCTGATCGCCGAGGCCTACGGCGCCAGGCCCAGCGAAGTAGTCTTCACCAGCGGCGGCACCGAGGCGGACAACCTGGCCATCAAGGGCCTGTACTGGGCGCGGCGGGCTGCCGATCCGGCCCGGCGCCGGGTACTGGCCACGGCCACTGAGCACCATGCGGTCCTCGACTGCGTCGGCTGGCTGGCCGAGCACGAGGACGCCCAGGCCGACTGGCTCGCCGTGCAGCCATCTGGCGTGCTCACCGCCGCGACTCTGGCCGACGCCATCGAGCGGGATCCAGCGGGCGTGGCGCTGATCAGCGTCATGTGGGCCAACAACGAGGTCGGCACGATCCAGCCGATCGCCCAGCTGGCCGAGCTCGCCGCCGAGCATCAGATCCCATTCCACAGCGACGCCGTGCAGGCTGCCGGCCAGCTATCTGTCAGTCTGGCCGGGACCGGCGCCACGGCGCTGACGATCAGCGCGCACAAGATCGGCGGCCCGGTCGGGACCGGCGCCTTGCTGCTTGCCAAGGGCGCACAGCCGGTCCCGGTCCTGCATGGCGGCGGTCAGGAGCGCGATGTCAGGTCCGGCACCCTAGACGTGCCGGCCATCAGGGCGTTCGCCGCCGCGGTCCAGGTCGCGACCGAGCACAGGGCGCAGGAGGCCAAGCGCCTGGCGGCCCTGCGCGATGACCTGATCGGCCAGGTACTTGCGGCGGTGCCGGACGCGGTGCTCAACGGCGCGCCGCCGGGGCCTGGCCGGCTGCCAGGCAACGCGCATTTTTCCTTCCCCGGCTGCGAGGGCGATGCCCTGCTGATGCTGCTCGACGCTCGCGGCATCGCCTGCTCGACCGGCTCGGCGTGCACCGCCGGCGTCGCCCAGCCAAGTCATGTGCTGCTGGCGATGGGCGCCGACGACGCCAGAGCTCGCGGCTCGCTGCGCTTCTCGCTCGGGCATTCGTCCGAGCAGGCTGACGTTGACGCCCTTGGCGCCGTGATCGGCGAGGTCGTTGAGCGTGCTCGCCGCGCGGCGAGGTGAGGCCCGCATCCAGTTATCCTGGAGCGGGATGACTACTCTGCGCGTTCTGGCCGCCATGTCGGGCGGTGTCGACTCGGCAGTGGCCGCCGCCAGGGCGGCCGAGGCCGGGCACGACGTCACCGGCGTGCACCTCGCGCTGTCCAGGAATCCGAATTCCTACCGGACCGGCGCGCGCGGCTGCTGCACGCTCGAGGACGCCCGCGACGCGCGCCGGGCAGCCGACGTCATTGGCATTCCGTTCTATGTCTGGGATATGGCCGAGCGGTTCCACGCCGACGTCGTCCAGGACTTCGTCAGTGAGTATGCGCGCGGCAACACTCCCAACCCGTGCCTGCGGTGCAACGAGAAGATCAAGTTCGCCGCCGTCCTTGATCGGGCCGTTGCCCTCGGGTTCGACGCCGTCTGCACCGGGCACCACGCCAGGCTTGAGCAAGCACCGGGTGCGCCGTCGCTTACCCGGCTCGTGCGCAGCGTGGACGCGGGCAAGGACCAGTCATACGTGCTCGCGGTCCTGACGAGCGAGCAGCTGAGCAGGGCCATGTTCCCGCTGGGCGATACCACCAAGGAGCAGGTGCGTACAGAGGCCGCGCGGCGGGGGCTCGCCGTCGCCGACAAGCCCGATAGCCATGACGTCTGCTTCATTGCCGATGGCGACACGCGTGGCTTCCTGCAACGGCAGCTGGGCAGCGCGCCTGGCCAGATCGTCGAGCCGGACGGCGCGGTCGTCGGCACGCACGACGGCAGCTACGGCTTCACGATCGGTCAGCGCAAGGGCCTTGGCATCGACAGGCCCGCCGCCGACGGCAGGCCGCGGTTCGTGCTGTCCATCGAGCCGGTCTCGCGGACGGTCACCGTCGGCCCGGCTGAGGCGCTGGACGTGCTCGAGATCGAGGCCGACCGGCCTGTATGGTCCGGCTGCCTGCCGCCCGCGGGACCGGTGGAGTGCCTGGTCCAGCTGCGAGCCCACGGTGAGGTGCACCCGGCGGTCGCGGAGGCTGCGGCCGACGTCGTCCGGATCCGGCTTGGGCAGCCCGCCCGCGGCATCGCGCCCGGTCAGGCAGCGGTCTTCTACGCCGGGGACTCCGTGCTCGGCAGCGCCACGATCAGACACACGAACCGCGCTTGAGTCTCGCTCGTCGCGGCGGCCGCCCGGCTGGCAGGCTCGCGCCAGCTTGATCGGCACCGTCGGCAGTGACCACTAGGCTCAGACCGTGACCGAGCAGAGCCAGTCGTTCCCGTGGTCAGCCGGCAGCGCGACCGGGATCGGGTCCATGCCGGGTACCGATCCCGCGCAAGCCTGCCGGGTGGTGTTCGGCGAGCTGCCGGACCTGCCGCACCTACCCGAGCTGCCGGACCGCGGACCAGGCGCCGATATGGTCGGCCGGACGGCTGCGCTGCTCGTCGACATGCCGGTGCAGACGACGTCGCGCGGCTGGCAGCTGGCCGACCGGCCCGGCCGCGACATGAGCAAGGCGGCGGGCTACTGGTCGCAGGACCTCGACGTGCTGGAGGAAGTGGCCGACGGCTACTCCGGGCCGCTCAAGATCCAGGTCTGCGGTCCCTGGACGCTGGCCGCCGCTCTCGAGCTCAGCCACTCGGTGAACCCCGCGCTGGCCGATCCGGGTGCAGTCGCCGACCTGACTGAGTCGCTCGCCGAAGGCTTGTCAGCGCATGCCACTGACGTCCGTAGGCGTGTCCCTGGTGCCACTCTGGTCGTGCAGGTCGACGAGCCGTCGCTGCCCGCCGTGCTCGCTGGCCGGGTGCCGACGGCCAGCGGTTTCAGCGTGGTCGCCGCGATCGACGCGGCGATCGCCAGCCAGCGCCTGCGGGCTGTGCTGGCAGCCCCGGCCGCCTTCACCGTTGTGCACTGCTGCGGCAAGCCGGCCCCGTTCCCGGAAATGAAAGCCGCGGGGAGTTCGGCCGTCAGTTTCGATCTGAGCACGCTGGCGACGAGGGACATTGATCAGGTCGCCGAGCTGGCCGATGACGGGCTCGGCGTGCTCGCCGGCGCGCTGGCCACGGCGAGCGCCGAGCGGCTGGCGATCGGGCCGCCGCTGCCGCCGCGCCAGACGGCTCAGCGGGTCGTGACGCTCTGGCGGCACACGGGTCTGGCGCCTGGCAGGCTGGCCGAGCAGGTCGTCATCACTCCCGCTTGCGGCCTTGCCGGGGTCTCGCCGGCCGCTGCGCGTGCCGCGCTCCAGCATTGCCGCGAGGCGGCGGGGATCGCGCCCGAGCTGATAGAGCCGAGCTGATCGAGGCCGAGTCGATGGACGCCAAGTTGATGGAGGACAGCAGGCGATGACGCAGCAAGATCCCAGGCAGCGGCACGCGGAGCTGGCTGCCGAGCTGCTGGAGCACCAGTACCGGTACTACGTGCTCGACTCACCGCTGATCTCCGACATCGACTACGACACGATGATGCGCGAGCTGCAGGGTATTGAGGAGCAGATCCCTGAGCTGCGGACACCTGACTCGCCGAGCCAACGGGTCGGCGGGAGCTTCTCGACCGAATTCACGCCCGTCCAGCACCTGCAGCGCCTGCTGAGCCTGGACAACGTCTTTTCGGCCGAGGACCTCGATGCGTGGGTGGCCAGGGCTGAGCGGCTGGGCGGCGGCGGCCCCTACCTGTGCGAGCTCAAGATCGATGGGCTCGCCGTCGCGCTTGTTTATCGCAAGGGCAGGCTGCAGCGGGCCGCGACGAGAGGTGACGGCGTCACCGGCGAGGACGTGACGCCGAACGTCAAGACCATCGCCGCGGTGCCGAACCGGCTGTCAGGCACCGGGTGGCCGGACGTGCTGGAGGTGCGGGGCGAGGTGTTCCTGCCGGTTGCCGCGTTTGAGGAGCTCAACGTGCGGCTGACCGAGGCGGGTAAGCCGCCATTTGCCAACCCGCGCAACTCCGCCGCCGGCTCGCTACGGCAGAAGGACCCCCGGATCACGGCATCGCGGACGCTCAACATGATCGTGCACGGCATCGGCGTGGTCGAAGGACTCGACGACGTGCCGGCAACGCAGTCCGGCTGGTACGAGCGGCTGAGCCACTGGGGGCTGCCGGTTAGCGATCTGTACCGGGTCGTGCCCGATATCGAGGGCGTCCGCCAGTACATCGCCCACTACGCCGAGCACCGCCACGATCCCCCGTACGAGATCGACGGGGTCGTGGTCAAGATCGACACCTTGGAGGTGCAGCGCCAGCTCGGCGCGACTAGCCGGGCGCCGCGCTGGGCAATCGCCTACAAGTACCCGCCCGAGGAGGTCAACACCCGCCTGCTTGACATCCGCGTGAACGTGGGCCGGACCGGGCGGGTCACGCCGTTCGCGGTCATGGAGCCGGTCAAGGTCAGCGGCTCCACCGTCGAGAACGCCACCTTGCACAACGCCGACGAGATCGCCCGCAAGGGCGTGCTGATCGGCGACATGGTGGTGCTGCGGAAGGCAGGCGACGTTATTCCCGAGGTGGTCGGTCCGGTCGCCGACCTTCGGACCGGGGCCGAGCGGGCGTTCGAGTTCCCGACCCACTGCCCGGCGTGCCAGACCCAGCTGGCCCGCGAGGACGGCGGCGTCGACTGGCGCTGCCCGAACGCCAGGTCGTGCCCGGCGCAGCTTCGGGAGCGGCTCTTCCACCTAGCGGGCCGCGGGGCACTGGACATCGAGGTGCTCGGCTATGAGGCGGCGGTGGCGCTGCTCGACTCCGGGCTGGTGACCGACGAGGGGGACCTGTTCGGGCTGACCGCGGATGCCCTGACCACGGTGCCGTTCTTCGTGACCAAGGGCGGAATACTGACCGCCAACGCGACGAGGCTGCTGGCCAACCTGGAGGATGCGCGGCATCGGCCGCTGTGGCGGATGCTGGTAGCCCTGTCGATCCGGCACATCGGGCCGACCGCGGCACGGGCCCTGGCGGCCGCCTTTGGCTCTGTCGATGCCATCGCCGTAGCGCCGGAGGCTGAGCTCGTCACCGTCGACGATGTCGGACCGACGATCGCGAGGTCGCTGCAGGAGTGGTTCGCCGTGGACTGGCACGCCGCCATCGTCGCCAAGTGGCGGGCGGCCGGGGTAGAGCTGGCCACCCCCGGCTTTGTACCGCCGGCCCGCGACACGGCTGGCGGCGGAGGCGCCGGTGCTGCCGCGGGACCGCTCTCCGGGATTACCGTCGTGCTGACCGGGACGCTGGAAGGTCTGACACGGGACGAGGCCGCAGAGGCCATCGCCGGGCAGGGCGGCAAGGTGTCCGGATCGGTCTCCAAGAAGACGAGTTTCGTCGTTGCCGGGCAAAACGCGGGGTCCAAGCTGGACAAGGCCGGCGAACTCGGCGTGCCGGTGCTGGACGAGGCAGGACTTGCTGTGCTGTTGTCTGATGGGGCTGATGCGGCACGAGAGAAGGCAGCTCACTGAGGCCATCAGCGGCCGAACTGCGGTGATCTCAAGTTGTAACAGATAGTGTGCAATTGGCTTCGGGAAGTACGTTTTTTGCCGTAGGATTCACAGACAGCGCCGAGTGCCACACACTCTGCGACGGCTGGCCGATGAGGAGCCATGAGGGATCCCACCGATACGAGGGACATTGGCCCGCGCGTCGGCTCCCCGCTGTGGATTCACATGACCTGGGTCACGCTCGTGGGTGCCGTCGTGTTCGCGGCATCCGTGATCAACATGCTGCACCTGGATCCGCTCGTCAGGCTACCGGTCTTCTGGGTAGTGGCCTGCATGGTCGTGCTCGGGGAGATCTGGCCCATCGTGACGCCGGGCCGCTCCAGCCTGGAAGCACCGCTGGCCTCGGTGACATTCAGCTTCGCCGCGCTCATCGCCTGGGGACTGGCCGTGGCCGTGCTGCTGCAGGCGACTGCGACGCTGCTCACCTTCCTGTGCCGGCGAAAAGCGCCACAACGCGCTGCTTTCAACGCCGCCGCCTCCACCCTGGGCCTTTGGGCAGGCGGCGTCGTGCTCTTCGCCTTCCGCGGGCATATCGATCCCGGTACGACGTGGGTGCTGTACGGCCGGGACCTCTGGAAGGTCATGCTGGCCGCCGCCGCCTGCTTCGCGGTGAGCTACGTCCTGGTCGGGGTCGCGATCGCGCTGCACTCCCGGACACCGGTAGGCAAGACGCTGATCAGGGCGCTGCCGTACCAGGCCTTCGTCAGCCTGGTCCTGTTCGCGACAGCGCCGCTGGTGGCCGTCGTCATCGCCAATGGCTCGGGGCTGCTGGTCCTGCTGTTCGGCTTCCCGCTCGCCGCCATCTACGTCAACGCGGCCATCTCCGTCCAGCGCGAGCATCAGGCTCACCACGACGAGCTGACCGGGCTCGCCAACCGCAAGATGCTGATGCTCAGGCTGGACAGCACACTGGCCGAGGCCACGAGATCGGATACCAAGGTCGGGTTCTTGCTGCTCGACCTCGACCGGGGCCTGAAGGAGGTCAACGACACGCTGGGGCACGCGGTCGGTGACCGGCTGCTGCGGCTGGTCGCCCACCGCCTAACCCATAGCGTCCGCCCCGGCGACCTGGTGGCCAGGCTCGGCGGCGACGAATTCGCCGTCCTGCTGCCGGCGGTGAAGGAGGCCGCGGCTGCGCGCGAGGTGGCAGCAAGGCTTCGGGCTGCCGTCGCCGAGCCGATCCGGCTGGAGGGCATGTCCTTCGTCATCGAGGTCAGCATCGGGATCGCCATGTTCCCCGACGACGCGACGGCCGACGAGATGCTGGTGCAGCGCGCCGATGTAGCCATGTACCTCGCGAAGCAGCGGCGCAGCGGCGTCGAGCGGTACGTAGCCGATCTCGACCGTAACTCGCCGGCTCGGCTTGCGCTGTTCGGCGAGATGCGCCGCGGCCTCGACCGTGGCGAGCTCGAGCTGCACTATCAGCCCAAGGTCTACCTGGCCGACAACCGCGCAGCAGGTGTGGAGGCGCTGGTCCGCTGGCGGCATCCGGTACGCGGCATGCTCTCGCCCGCGGACTTTATTCCCGTGGTGCAGCAGTCATACCTGATGCGCGAGGTGACGGCGTTCGTCATCGAGACCGTGATCGCGCAGGCGGCGCTGTGGCGGCAGTCCGGCCTCGATCTCCAGGTGTCGCTGAACCTGTCCGGCCGGGATCTGCTGGACACCGGCCTTGCCGACCTCGTCGAGCAGTGCCTCAATCGGCATCACGTGCCGCCTGACACCATTCTGCTCGAGATCGACGAGCGGGTGCTGACCAGCGAGCCCGCCCACTCGGTGGCGACCGCCGAGGCACTGGCCGACATCGGCGTTGGCCTGAGCCTCGACGACTTCGGCACCGGGTACTCGTCCTTGCTGCGGCTGAAGCGCCTGCCGTTCAGCGAGATCAAGGTTGACTCGTCCTTTATCGGCCGGATGCTGGAGTCGCCCGACGACGAGGTGGTCGTCAAGTCGATCCTCGACCTCGCCTCCGCGCTTGGCATCCGGTCGGTGGCCGAGGGCGTCGAGTCGGCCGAGGTCGCCACGGCGCTGCTCGCTATGGGCTGCGTCGCCGCGCAGGGCTTCCACTTCGCCCGGCCGATGAATGCGGCGTCGGCCACCGCGTGGCTCGCCGAGCACAGTCTCGCTGGCGAGCGAGTAGTCGCCGAACGAGTGACCGCCGCGCGGGCGAATGGCGAGCGGCTGCGGCACGCGACCCCCGCGGTAGCGGCCGAGCCGACGGGCGCTGGACGTACCATCGGGTCGCGAGAGCCGCTGCCAGCCGAGCCGCACGGCTCAGTGATCCTGCCGCCATCGGGCTGGCGGGGCTAGCCCTGCCGCCTGGGCCGTAGCTAGCCGAGCGGCGGGGGTCTGACAGTAATGCCGTCGGCCCGCCGCCGGCCCTCCCAATAGGATGGCGTTCATGTCCATCACCAGGGACGAGGTGGCGCACCTGGCCAGGCTGTCCAGGCTGGCCCTGACCGACGCCGAACTCGACCACTTCGCAGGCCAGCTCGACCAGATCATCAGCGCCGTCGCACGGGTGCAGGAGGTCGCGGCCGAGGGGATCCCGCCCATGACGCACGCCGTCCCCGTCGTCAACGTGTTCCGTGATGACGTCGAAGTGCCGTGCCTGACGCCCGAGCAGGCCCTATCCGGCGCGCCTGCTGCGGAGCAGGGCAGATTCAGGGTCCCGCGCATCCTGGCGGAGGACTGAGATGGCTGCCGAGCTCACGCAGCTGACTGCTGCGCAGATCGCGGCGGCCGTCGCAGCCGGCGAGGTATCGGCCGTCGAGGTGACGCAGGCACACCTGGACCGCATCGCCGCGGTCGATCCCGACGTGCACGCGTTCCTGCACGTGGCGGGCGTGGGTGCGCTCGCGGCAGCCGAGGACGTCGATCGCAAGCGCGCGGCCGGCGAGCCGCTCGGGCCACTCGCGGGCGTCCCGCTGGCGCTCAAGGACGTCATGACGACCTCGGACATGCCGACGACCTGCGGGTCGAAGATCCTGGCCGGCTGGCGGCCGCCCTATGACGCCACGGTCACCCGGCGGCTGCGCGATGCGGGCGTCATCATCCTCGGCAAGACGAACATGGATGAGTTCGCGATGGGCTCGTCCACCGAGAACTCCGCCTACGGTCCGTCGCACAACCCCTGGGACCTCAGCCTGATCCCCGGCGGGTCGTCGGGCGGGTCGTCGGCCGCTGTTGCCGCCTACGAGGCGCCGCTGGCGATCGGCACGGACACCGGCGGCTCGATCCGCCAGCCAGCGTCAGTCTGCGGCATCGTCGGCATGAAGCCCACCTACGGCGGCTCCTCCAGGTACGGCCTGGTCGCGTTTGCCTCGTCGCTGGATACGCCGGGTCCGCTCGCCCGCACGGTGCTCGACGCCGCGCTGCTGCACGAGGCGATCTCCGGCCATGACCCGTGCGACTCCACCTCGGTGGACGCACCGGTGCCGCCGGTCGTCGCCGCGGCCCGCCAGCCTGACGTGTCGGGACTGCGCATCGGCGTCGTGGCCGAGTTCAGTGGCGACGGCTACCAGAGCGGGGTGCTGGCCAGGTTCAACGAGGCGGTCGAGCTGCTCGAGTCGCTCGGCGCCAAGGTCGTGGAAGTGTCGTGCCCGAACTTCACGTACGCGCTGCCGGCCTATTACCTGATCGCGCCGAGCGAGTGCTCGTCCAACCTGGCCCGCTTTGACGGCATGCGCTACGGGCTGCGGGTCGGCGACGACGGCATGAGCAGCGCGGACGAGGTCACGTCCCTGACGCGCGCGGCCGGCTTCGGCCCGGAGGTCAAGCGCCGGATCATGCTCGGCACCTACGCCCTGTCCAGCGGCTACTACGACGCCTACTACGGCAAGGCCCAGCAGGTGCGGACCCTGATCTGCCGGGACTTCGACGCCGCGTTCGAGCAGGTCGACGTGCTCATCTCCCCGACAACCCCGACGACGGCGTTCCCCATCGGGGAACGAGCCGACGATCCGATAGCCATGTACCTGGCGGACCTGTGCACGATCCCGTCAGATCTGGCCGGGAACGCGGCCATCTCCGTCCCCTGCGGCCTTGCCCCTGAGGACGGGCTGCCGGTCGGGCTCCAGATCATGGCGCCGGCCCTGGCTGACGACCGCACCTACCGGGTCGGGGCAGCGGTCGAGGCGGCCCTCGAGCAGCGCTGGGGTGGTCCGCTGCTGGCACAGGCGAAGGGCCTGGCCGCGGTGGATGGCGCAGCTGGGCGCAGCGGAGGAGTGCGATGAGCGAGATGGCACAGCTCGTGCCTTACGACGAGGCAGTGTCGAGGTATGAGCCGGTGATCGGGCTCGAGACCCACGTCGAGCTCGGCACGACGACCAAGATGTTTTGCGGCTGCCCGACGGCCTTTGGCCTCCCGCCGAACTCCGCGGTCTGCCCGGTGTGCCTGGGCCTGCCCGGCTCGCTGCCGGTAGCGAACCGCGCGGCGATCGAGTACACGATCCGGATCGGGCTGGCGCTGAATTGCTCGATCGCTACATGGTGCCGGTTCGCGCGCAAGAACTACTTCTATCCGGACATGCCGAAGGATTTTCAGATATCCCAGTACGACGAGCCGCTGTGCACCGACGGCTGGCTGGACGTGGTGGTCGAGGGTCAGACCTACCGGGTTGGCATCGAGCGCGTGCACCTGGAGGAGGACACCGGCAAGTCGCTGCACATGGGCGGCGCCACCGGCCGGATCCACGGCGCCGATTACTCCCTGGTCGACTACAACCGCGCCGGCATCCCGCTGGTCGAGGTGGTCACCAAGCCGGTGACCGGGACCGCGGCGCTGGCACCAGTAGTCGCTCGCACATACGTGACAGAGCTGCGCGATCTGCTGCGCGCCCTCGGCGTCTCCGACGTCCGGATGGAAGAGGGCTCGCTGCGCTGCGACGTCAACACCTCGCTCGCCCCTCGCGGTGCCGCCGAGTGGGGCACCCGCACCGAGACGAAGAACGTGAACTCGCTGCGCTCGGTGGAGCGCGCGGTCAGGTTCGAGATCGAGCGGCAGGCGGGTCTGCTGGACGTCGGCCAGAAGATCGTGCAGGAGACCAGGCATTTCCACGAGGACAGCGGCACGACGACGGCGGGCCGGAGCAAGGAAGAGGCGCAGGACTACCGCTACTTCCCCGAGCCCGACCTGGTGCCGGTAGCGCCGCCAGCAGCCTGGGTAGACGAGATCCGCGCGAGCCTGCCCGAGCTCCCGGCCGCGCGCCGCGTCCGGCTCCAGTCCGAGTGGTCCCTGTCCGACCTGGACATGACCGCGCTGACCAACGCCGGCGCCCTTGAACTAGTGGCGGACACCGTCGCGGCCGGAGCCTCGCCTTCGGATGCTCGCAAATGGTGGCTAGGCGAGCCAGCCCGCCGCGCCAACGAGACCGGCGTCGAGCTGTCTGAGCTGCCAATCACGCCAGCCCAGGTCGCTCGTGTCAGCGAGCTAGTCGGCAGCGGCGCGCTGAACGACAAACTGGCCCGCCAGGTGCTGGACGCCGTCCTCGCCGGTCAGGGTGACCCGGACACCGTGATCGAAGTTGAGGGTCTAGCCATCGTCAGCGACGACGCTTCGCTCCTTGAAGCTGTCGACGCAGCGATCGCCGCGCACCCCGACATCGCGTCCAAGATCCGGGACGGCAAGACAGCCGCCGCAGGCTTCCTAGTCGGCCAGGTCATGAAGGCGACAAAGGGCCGCGCCGACGCAACCCGAGTCCAGGAGCTGATCTTGGAGCGGCTTACCTGACGTAGGGGGCGCGGGACGATCGAGCCAGTGGTCGGCCCAAACGAAACGGTCCGACCACCGCCTCCACCGTGCCACGCTCGCACCGGGCTTACGCTGAGCAAGATGAGCGACCAGCTGACTGACGACGTTCTGCGGGCGTACACGGAGAGCCCTGATCCGCGGCTGCGCGAGCTGCTCACAACGCTGATCAAGCACCTGCATGCTTTCGTGGCCGAGACGGGGCTGACCACCGCCGAGTGGATGGCGGGCCTAGAGTTCCTCACCGCGGTCGGGCAGCAGTGCGACGACGAACGGCAGGAGTTCATCCTGCTATCGGACGTGCTCGGCCTGTCATCACTAGTCGAAAGCATCAACGCGTCGCAGGGCGCCACCGAGCCGACAGTGCTCGGACCGTTTTATCTGCCGGGGGCGCCGCGTAAGGAGTTGGGCGAGCACATCGGACGCGAGCAGGACGGGGAGCCGACCCTGATACGCGGCCGGGTGACGAATACCGACGGCGAGCCGATCGCGGGCGCGACGCTCGACGTCTGGCAGTGCGCCAGCAATGGGCTGTACGACATCCAGGATCCGGATCAGCCGCCGTTCAATCTTCGTGGCGTCTTCACGACCGGCGCCGATGGCGGCTACTCGTTCCGGACTGTGCGGCCGGTGAGCTACCCCGTTCCCGTCGACGGTCCGGTCGGTGACGTCTTCCGGGTCTCCGGCCGGCACAATTGGCGGGCCGCGCATGTGCACGTGATCGTCCGGGCGCTCGGGTCCCGGGCCGTGACGACGCACATCTTCGACTCAGCGAACGAGTACAACGACAGCGATGCCGTCTTCGGGGTCCGCGGGTCGCTGGTCCAGGAGTTCAGGACCGCAGGCCCGGCCGATCCGCCGGACGTCGCGTACGTGGTCGACGTCGACTTCGCGCTCGCCGCTGAACCTGGTTGACGGCTGGGTACACTAGGTCTCATGCAGTCCATCGCGCATCAGGAGATGATGCCCCGCTAGCCGGGGCCATCTCACGCTGCCAGGACAAAGTCCGCACGAGGCCCTTCAGGGGCCTCGATTCATGTGCGGGTCGGTGCCCCTGACGTCACCAGGAGGCTCCCGATGACCGCTCAGCGCATCTATCTCAGCACCACCATTCCGTATGTGAACTCGCGCGCCCACGTCGGGCATGCACTCGAGCTCGTCCAGGCCGACGTGCTCGCCCGGCACCACCGTCGCGTCGGCGACGAGGTCAGGCTCCAGAGCGGAACTGACGACAACTCGCTCAAGAACGTCCTGGCCGCGGCGGCCGAGGGCATCAGCACGAGGACGCTGGTCAACCGCAACGCCAGCGCGTTCGCCGCGCTGCGCGAGCACCTGTCGCTCAGCTTCGACGACTTCATCCGTACCAGCAGCGACCCGCGCCACCGGCCGGGCGTGGAGCGGCTCTGGCGGGCCTGCGAGGCCAGCGGCGACCTGTACCGCAAGACGTACGAGGGCCTGTACTGCGTGGGCTGCGAGCAGTTCTACAACGAGGCCGAGCTCGACCACGGGAACTGCCCGGATCACGGCGTCCCGCCGCAGCTGGTCGCCGAGGAGAACTGGTTCTTCCGCCTCTCGAAGTACGCGGGCCGGCTGCACGACGAGATCACCTCCGGCAGGCTGCGGATCGAGCCGGCGAGCCGCCGCAACGAGGTACTCGGCTTCATCGCCGGCGGTCTGGAGGACTTCAGCGCGTCCAGGTCGGTCGCGCGGGCGCGAGGGTGGGGCATCGAGGTGCCAGGCGATCCGAGCCAGGTGATCTACGTGTGGTGGGACGCGCTCGGCAACTACATCACCGCACTGAACTACGGTGCCCAAAACCACGGGGCTCAGAACCACGGGACCAAGAGCAGCGCCGAGAGCGCGGACTACCGCCGCTGGTGGGAGGGCGCGGACCGGCGGGTACACGTGGTCGGCAAGGGCGTGCTGCGCTTCCACGCCGTCTACTGGCCAGCAATCTTGCTGTCGGCCGGCGAGCCGCTGCCGACCGAGATCTTCGTACACGACTACCTGACCATCGACGGCCGCAAGATCAGCAAGTCTGCGCCCGCCACGGCCGCGGGGATCGGTGGCGCGGCGGACAGCAACGACCCGGTCGCGCTCACCGCCGCCTACGGCGCGGATGCCCTGCGCTGGTGGCTCCTGCGTGAGGTCCCGCGGGTAGGAGATACCGACTTCACCGTCGACAAGCTGATTGCCAGGGCCAACGAGGACCTAGCCAACGGCCTGGGGAACCTGGTCAACCGCGTGGTCAGTCTGGTGCATTCATACCGGAACGGGGTCGTCAGGCCTTGCGCCCGGCCCGAAGGCACGAGCCGCTGGCTCGCCGCAGCGGCCAGCCCCGATCACGGAGTGCAAGTTCACGGGGGCGCGCTCGACTGGCCCGCCGGCGCGGCCAGGCTCCGGGAAACGATCGAGCGGACACCCGAGGCAGTGCGCTCGGCGCTGGCCAGGTTTGACTTCCGGGCCGCCGCGTCCGCCGTATTCGAGATTGTCGAGGAGGCCAATCGCTACGTCGAGGCCGCCGCTCCGTGGCACCTGGCCCGCGCGGAACGGCGCGGAGACACTGCGGCCGGCGAGCAGCTTGACCAGGTGCTAGGCGCCCTCATCGCCGCCTGTCAGATTCTGGCGTCGGAGATCTGGCCGTTCTTGCCCGATCTGGCCGCGCGCGTGGCCGTCGCATGCGGCGACTTCGACGGCACATTGCCGAAGCCGCAGCCGGTGTTCCCTCGGATCGAGACCCGGACCCAGCCGCAGTATCCTGCCGTCGCGGCACCCGATGGCCGCGTTGACAGCGACGCGGCCGCACCGAGGCGGCCCGGCGGCGAGAATGTGAGCGAGGTCGAACCGTGCTTGGTAACCGCGTCCCTGGTCAAGGAGTGCTGATCTGGGTGCCGGCCGAGCCGATAGCGCGGGCTCTCGCCGGGCTCGAGGGCGCGACGGTTGAGGTGCTGGTGCCGGACGGCTCGCCGCTTCCCTCATCGGCGTCTGAGGTGGAGTTCTACGTACCGCCGTTCTTCCCCCCGCCCGCAGCGGTCACCGCGATGGCCCAGATGCCAGGGCTCAGGGTCGTGCAGACGCTGACCGCCGGCTTCGACCGAGTGCGCCCGCACGTGCCGGCGGGTGCCGTGCTGTGCAACGCCCGCGGCGTGCACGATGCGAGCACGGCCGAGTGGGTCGTCGGCGCCGCGATCGCCGCGCTGCGGCAGTTCACGTACTTTGCGATCGAGCAGGCCGCCGGGCGCTGGAGCTACCGGTTCACCGACAGCCTGGCCGGCAAGACGGTGCTGATCGTCGGGTACGGCTCCATCGGCCAGGCGGTCGAGCGCAGGCTGGCTGGATTCGACGCGCAGGTGCGTCGCGTCGCGAGGTCGGCCCGCGACGGCGTGAGTCCGGTCTCCGATCTGCCCGGCCTCCTGCCTGAGGCCGACGTGGTAGTCGTGCTGGCGCCCGTCACGCCGGAGACCGTGGGCATGGTCGACGCGGCCTTCCTGGCGAAAATGAAGGACGGAGCACTCCTCGTCAACGCTGCTCGGGGCGTCCTCGTCGTGACCGACGACCTGGTCGCCGAGGTCAGCGGAGGGCGGCTGGCGGCCGCCATGGACGTGACCGATCCAGAGCCCCTGCCGCCCGGACATCCGCTCTGGTCACTGCCAAACGTGCTGATCACGCCGCATGTCGGGGCATCGACGCCGTACTCATCGATGATGGCGGCCCGCTTCGTCCGTGCTCAGGCCGAGCGTTACCTGGCGGGTCAGCCGCTAGCGAACGTGATCTCCGGCGAGTATTGACTTAGCCGCCTGGCGACGCTAAATCCGCAGGTCAGCGCCTCACGTCCGGAGGCCGGCGAATGCGTCGCGAGCGGCTACGAAGTTGTCGCCGTGTGTAGGCCCTTCCTCAATCGAAGCGTGACCTCCGGGTCATAGAGTGCTAACGCTTAACTGATTGTGCGAGACCACGAGATGTTCCGGCGAGTCCCCGTCAGGACCTGCCCGGATTGATGGCACCGTCTGCGCGTCGTGTGCTGCCGTCGCTCAATGACGAGCCGCAGGCATGACCTCCCTGCTTGGCATGCGGCCCTCGGCGTCTTTCTGGCTCGCTCACCACGGTTCGGTTCGGTCCTCGGGACGCAGCCGGCAGGAGGTCTGGTGCACGCACGCCCGGTGCAGGCGCACGCATCCGCCGTGCCGCGATGAGCTCGACCTCCCCCGCCTGGACAGTCATCGGACTGTTGCTGGCCGCAGGGGCCGCGGCGCTGCTGATCCGCCGCGCCCGGCAGGGGGACTCGGCGAGTCGGTGGCTGGCGGTTGTCACCGTGACCTGGGCTGCGGCGTTCGCGGCTCAGGGTGCCAGCGCGGGCCAAGTCACGCCAGCGGTCATCCAGCTGACCCTGACCGACCTGCTGGCTCTGCTTGGGCTGGCGCCGCTGGTTGTCGGACTGCTCCGGCTCGCGCCAGCCGCGCCGGACCGCCAGGTCGGCATCCGGCGGATCTCCGACCCTGGGCGCCTGGTCGACGCCGGGCTGCTGGTGCTGGCCGCATTCGGCATCAGCTGGATTGCGGCGCTGCGGACGGCGTACAGGGCGACGGCAGTCGGGCCCGGCCTGTTTACCGTGGACCTCATTCATCCGGTCGCCGACCTGGCCGTCCTGTCCGGCACTCTCTGGCTGGCGATCCGGGCCGGCCGCCGCGCGCTGGCGCCCTACCTCGCCCTTTGCGCGGCCACCGTCGGGGACTTCCTGGCGGTACAGGCTCGCGCGAGCGGCATGCATCCAGGCACGTGGCCGCAGCTGGCCTGGCTGCTGGCCTTCTGCCTCCTCGGCGCGAGTGCCCTGCCGCTTACGGCCGGGGCGGACGAGCCAGCGGCCGATGCCGTACCAGGCGCCACCGATCCGCCGTTGAGCACCCTGATCGCCGTGGGCGCTGCCGGTGTCGCCAGCCTCGTTACCTTGATCTTTGCGATTGTTACCTGGGGACACAGCGGGCCGGTGCCGCTCATCGCTGGCGCCCTGCTCACGCTGGCCCTTGCCGCCAGGATCGCCGGGCCTGCTCCGGCAGGCCGCCGCGATCTCGGCGCTGGCCGAGCTGGCCGACAGCCAGTTCCACCAGCTCGCCGACCGGACCAGCGACGTCGTGCTGCTGTGTGACGCGGACGGCCTGATCAGCTATGCGAGCAATGCGGTGGCGCACTACGGCTACGCGCCGGAGCGGCTGGCAGGCGCGCGGCTGCCCGGCCTCATCCATCCCGACGATCTAGGGGCTGTGGTGCGGACATCCGCGGCCGTCCGCACGGGCGCGGCCGGCCCGGCCGGGAGCCTGGCCTGCCGGGTTCGGTCTTCCGATGGCACCTGGCGGCATGTGCAGGCCACCGTCTCGCGCTACGCCGGAGCTGGTCGGCCGGGTCTGCTGCTGGTGACGGCCCGCGACATCAGCGACCAGGTGGCGCTCCAGCGGCAGGTCACGCACCTGACCTTCCACGACGGGCTGACCGGGCTGCCCAACCGCTCGTACCTGGAGGAGCGGGCCAAGGACCTGCTCGCGCGCCAGGAGCTACACGGCCGGGTCGCGCCGGAGCCCATCGGGGCGATCTTCGTCGACCTCGACGGCTTCACCGCGATCAACGACTCGGTCGGGCACGGCGCTGGGGATCTGGTGCTAGCGCAGGCCGCCGCGGCTGCGCGGGCTGGTGCCGGTTCACGACACGGTGGCCCGCTGGGGCGGCGACGAGTTCGCCGTCCTCATCGAGAGCGCCATCAGCCCGCAGGAGATCGTCGATATCGCCGAGCGGCTAGCCGGGGCGATCGCGGCCGAGCCATTCCAGGTCGCGGGGCGCGACGTCGCCATCACCGCGAGCCTGGGCGTGGCGTTCGCCGACCCCGACGTGGCCGATCACCTGCTACGCAATGCCGACCTGGCCATGTCCCGTGCCAAGGACGCCGGCGGCGGCCGGGTCGAGGTGTTCGCCGCGCACATGCACGCGGACGTCATCCGGCGCCTCGAGCTGGCGAGCGACCTGCGCGCCGCGATCGAGGACGGCAACCTGGGCATCGAGTACCAGCCGGTGGTGGAGCTGGCGACCAACCGGGTGGCTAGCGTCGAGGCGCTGGTCCGGTGGTCGCGCGGCGGCGAGAACGTCGCGCCAGCCGAGTTCCTTGGGATCGCCGAGGACTCCGGGCTCATCGTTCCGCTCGGCGCCTGGGTGCTCGGCCAGGCCTGCCGTCAGGTGGCCCGCTGGCGGGAGTCGGGCTGGCATGTGGGGCTGTCGGTCAACTTCTCGCTGCGGCAGGTCAGCACCGCCGGGTTCGCCGAGACCGTACTGACGGCGGTCGACGACGCCGGCTTGCAGCGCTCCGCGCTCACGCTCGAAGTCACCGAGCGGGTGCTGATCGAGATCGACGAGCAGGTCATGGCGGGGCTCGGCATGCTCCGCCACCTCGGCGTACGGCTCGCCATCGACGACTTCGGCACCGGCTATGCGTCCCTGGCCTACCTGCGGCAGCTGCCGGTGGACATCATCAAGATCGACCCGTCGTTCGTGGCTGGCCTTGGCACCGACGGCACGCTGGCCATGCTGACGCGCACCATAGTTCAGGTCGGGCACGACCTCGGTATCGAGATCGTGGCCGAAGGGATCGAGCGCCCCGAGCAGCTTGAGCTGCTGCGGGCGATGGGCTGCGGTCTTGGTCAGGGATACCTCGTGGCGCGGCCTATGGCGGCGCACCGGGTCGAGTCACTCGCGGTCATCGGGGGCACCGGTCAGCCGACCGGCGGTGAGGAAGATGCGCCCGAGGAGCAGAACGGCGACCATCGGTCGGCTGACCACCTGCCCCGTGGTGAGCAGGCAGCCCCGGAGACGGCCGCCCTGGGGTGAGCCGGCGGCGTTCCGCGTCACCGGCATTGGGAAGGCCGTCACAAGCCTGTCGATAGACTTGCAAGCCCGACGCCCACGCCTATCTGTCGCTGACGCCTGCTTCCACCGGAGGAATCCGTGCCCGTACCTGTCGTCCTGGTCGCCGAGGACCTGTCTCCGGCCGGGATCGCCTTGCTGGAAGCGGCGTTCGAGGTTCGCTACACCGACGGCTCGGATCGCAGCCAGCTGCTCCCGGCCCTGGCGGACGTCGATGCCGTGATCGTTCGCAGCGCCACGCGGATCGACGCCGAGGCCATCGCCGCCGCGCGCCGCCTCCGGGTCGTGGCCCGAGCCGGCGTCGGCCTGGACAACGTCGACGTGGAAGCCGCCACCAAGGCTGGCGTGATGGTAGTCAACGCGCCTGCGTCCAACATCGTGAGCGCCGCCGAGCATGCCGTCGCCCTGCTGCTCGCACTCGCGCGCAATGTGCCGCAGGCCAACGCCTCGCTGAAGAATGGTGAGTGGAAGCGCTCGGCCTACACCGGCGTCGAGCTCCAGGACAAGGTCGTCGGCATCCTTGGCCTCGGCCGGATCGGCGCGCTCGTAGCCGAGCGCCTGAGCGCGTTCGACATGACCGTGATCGCCTACGACCCGTATGCGCCGCCTGCTACCTCCACGCAGCTCGGGGTCCGCATGGTCAGCCTGGACGAGCTGCTGGCCGAGGCCGACTTCATCACCGTCCACCTGCCGAAGAACGCCGAGACGATCGGACTCATCGGCGACCGCGAGCTGCATCAGGTCAAGCCCGAGGTGCGCATCATCAACGCGGCCCGCGGCGGCATCGTGGACGAGGCCGCGCTTGCGGACGCGCTCCGCGCGGGCCGCGTGGCGGGCGCCGGCATTGACGTCTACGCCCATGAGCCGTGCACGGACAGCCCGCTGTTCGGCTTCGACAACGTGGTCGTCACCCCGCACCTCGGCGCGAGCACCAACGAGGCGCAGGAGAAGGCGGGCACGCAGGTCGCCAGGTCCGTCCGGCTGGCGCTGGACGGCGAGTTCGTCCCGGACGCCGTCAACGTCCAGGGCGGCGCCGTCCACGAGGACCTGCGGCCGTGGCTGCCCCTCGGCGAGAAGCTCGGCCGGATCTTCGCAGCGCTGGCAGGCGGCGCGACCGCCTCGGTCGCCGTCGAGGCCAAGGGCGAGATCGCCGGGCTCGACGTCAGCGTCCTGGAGCTCGCGGCCATGAAAGGCCTCTTCGGCGACGTGACGGAGGAGCCGGTCACCTACGTCAACGCGCCGCTCGTCGCCAAGGAGCGCGGCGTAGAGGTCACCCTGAGCACCGACGAGGTGAGCCACGACTGGCGCAATCTGCTGACTGTCCGCGGCACCGCCCCCGACGGGCAGCTCATCTCCGTCAGCGGCACCCTCTCCGGACTGCGCCAGATCGAGCACCTGGTCGAGGTCAACGGGCTGGACGCGGAGATCACCCCGACGGATCACATGATCTTTCTTGGCTACGCAGACCGGCCCGGGGTCGTCGGCACTGTCGGCCAGGTCCTCGGGCGGCAGGAGATCAACATCGCCGGGATGCAGGTCTGCCCGGCACGCTCAGGGCGGCGACGCGCTCATGGTGCTGTCGGTTGATTCGGCCGTCCATGCCGACGTGCTCAGCGAGATCGGCGCCGCCATCGGCGCCGGCCTAGCCAGGGTCGTCGACCTGGATGATGCCTGACCGGCTTTTAAGGCCGCCGCGGTCGCCGGGTACCCCGTTCCCTCCTGACGTGCGGATCGTCCTGCCGCCACGGCTCCGCCTGGTGGCTTCTTGCCACGCGGCAGTAACCGCCCAGTAAGGTACTTCCGTGGCAGCACGAAGCATCCGGCTCGCGGTGATCGGCGGCGACGGCATCGGCCCGGAGGTCGTAGCCGAGGCCATCAAGGTGCTGCGGGCCGTGGGCACCCTGGCTATCGAGCCGACGAGCTATGACCTGGGTTCGGAGCGGTTCAACCGGACTGGCGAGGTGCTGCCCGACTCGGTGCTCAGCGAGCTTGCCGACCACGACGCGATCATGCTCGGTGCCGTGGGGGATCCCAGCGTGCCGAGCGGGCTGCTGGAGCGGGGCCTGCTGCTGCGCCTGCGGTTCGAGTTCGACCAGTACGTCAACCTCCGGCCGGTCCGGCTGTATCCGGGCGTTGCCTCGCCGCTGGAGAACGTCCGGTCGGAGTCGGTGGACATGCTCGTCGTCCGCGAAGGTACCGAGGGCCCCTTCGTCGAGGCCGGCGGGATCATGCGCAAGGGCACGCCGGCCGAGGTGGCCACGCAGGAGAGCATTAACACCGCGTTCGGCGTCAGCCGCGTTGCCAGGTACGCCCTGCAGCGGGCCGCTGAGCGGCCCCGCCGGCGCCTGACGCTGGTGCACAAGAGCAACGTGCTGGCCTACGCCGGTGATCTCTGGCGGCGGACCGTCACCGAGGTGGCCGCCGACTTCCCTGGCGTGACGACCGAGTACTGCCACATGGACGCCGCGTCGGTCTACTTCATCACCAAGCCCGAGCGCTTCGACGTGATCCTCACGGACAACATGTTCGGCGACATCCTCACCTCTATCGGCGCGGCCGTGGCAGGCGGCATCGGGCTGGCCGCGAGCGCGAGCATCAATCCCGAGCGGACCTCGCCGAGCACGTTCGAGCCTGTCCACGGCAGCGCGCCGGACATCGCCGGTAAGCAGAAGGCAGACCCGACCGCGATGATCCTGTCGGCGGCGATGCTGTGCGAGCACCTGGGCCTGTCGGCCGAGGCAGCGCGAATCGAGCAGGCCGTGTCGGACGACCTCCTGGAGCGCCAGGGCGCCTGGTCGCCGCGCGCGACGCCGGAGATTGGCGACGACATAGCCGAGCGGGTGGCGGGCTAGCGTAGACGTGACCGGTGCCGGTCCGGAGGCGACGCCGGCCCGGAGGCGACGCCGGATCGGAGCGGGGAGGCCTCGATGAGCGAAGAGGCGAAGGACGGAATGTCGTTCGCGATTCATCCGTCGGCCACGCCGGTCTCCGCGCCGCGCCGCGCCGAGATCCTGGCCAGTCCTGGCTTCGGCCAGGTCTTCACCGACCACATGGTGACGATCGAGTGGGACGACGGACTTGGCTGGCACGACGCGCAGCTGCGGCCGTATGGCCCGTTCAGCATGGATCCGGCTAGCGCTGTCTTCCACTACGCGCAGGAAATCTTCGAGGGGCTGAAGGCCTACCGGCAGGTCGGCGGCGCCATCGTGGCCTTCCGGCCGACAGCGAACGCGGCCAGGTTCAACCGGTCGGCGGACCGCATGGGGATGCCGGCCCTGCCCGAGGACGCGTTCGTCCGGGCCCTTGAGGTGCTCGTGACGCACGATCAGGATTGGGTGCCCGGCGCCGACGCGCCAGGCACGCCAGGCGGCGAGGAGAGCCTGTACCTGCGGCCCTTCATGATCGCCACGCACGTCGGCCTCGGCGTCAGCAGGCCGTCGGCGTCCTACCGCTTCGCGGTCATCGCGTCGCCCGCAGGCACGTACTTTTCCCGCGGTATCCAGCCGGTCTCGGTCTGGCTCGCGGATTCCTACACCAGGGCCGCCCCCGGCGGTACCGGCGCCGCCAAGACGGGCGGCAACTACGCAGGCGCCTTCGCCGGACAGCTGGAGGCCCTGGACCACGGCTGCGAGCAGGTGGTCTGGCTGGATGCGATCGAGCACCAGTGGGTGGAGGAGATGGGCGGCATGAACCTCTTCTTCGTCTATGGGAGTGGTCCGGCGGCCAGGATCATGACGCCCGCCCTGACCGGAACACTGCTGCCAGGCGTGACCAGGGACTCCGTGCTGACCCTGGCTCCCGACCTTGGCATCCCGGCGGAGGAAGGCGCCATCTCGGTCCGGCAGTGGCAGGCGGGCTGCGAGTCAGGCGAGATCACCGAGGTGTTCGCCTGCGGCACTGCCGCGGTGATCACTCCGGTAGGCGCGGTACGGGGCCGGGCGGGCAACTGGATGATAGGCGGCGGCGAGCCTGGCCCGGTCACCATGCGGCTGCGGGAGCACCTCCTGGGCATCCAGTTCGGACAGCAGCCCGATCCTTACGGCTGGGTGCACAAGATCTGCTGAGCGGGTTTTGGGTCGCCGTGTGGTCCCGCGCCGGACCGCGGGTCGTCGTCTGCAGCTCACTTATCACCCGGTAGCGCGGCTAAATTGCGCCGTTAGATGGTGAATGAGCGGTTCGCTCGTCACGTAACGGGTGAAGAGTCACGGTCGGCCCATGACCGCCGGCCCGTGACCGGCGGCCCGCGCCCGGTGGCCGGTAGCCTGGGCGGCTAGGCCCGCGCGGGGTGCAAGGCCGCCACCGCGGCCACGAGCAAATCCAGGCCGAACTCGAAGTCGGCATCCGGGTCGCTCTCGCTGAGCACGGCCGACAGCTCCAGCACCTGCGGGAAGTCGGCGGCCCGCAAGCGCGGGCGACGCGCCTCATCCTCGTCGCCGTCGATCCGAGTCGACGCGACGCGAGCCTCGAGTAGCAGCGAGCCCATGACGTACGCCACGAACGCCCGGACGATCCGCACGGCGTCCTGCCCGCCGAATCCGGCGGCCCGCAGCGTGGCCAGCGTGCTCTCCACGGGCCGCACGACGCTGGCCGACGACGGCGGCCTGCTGACGACGACCATGGTGCAGCGCGGATGGGCGCGGGCGATCTGACGGAACGCCCTGGCTTGCGCCCGGACCTGCTCCTCCCAGCCGCCATCCGTCACGGACCTGACCTCAATCCCCGACATCACGGCGTCGGCCACCCCGTCGAGCAGCGCCGACTTGGATGGGACGTGGCTATACAGCGACATCACGCCGCACCCGAGCTCGGTGGCCAGCCTGTGCATGGAGACCGAGTCGGCTCCGTCCCGCTCGATCAGCTCCATCGCGGCGGCGATGATGCGCTTGCGCGTCAGCTGCATGGCGCCAAAGTACGCCGTACGTCGGACACCGGCGCCGGGCCTGTCGACCGGGATGCAAGGATGGGCGGAGCCCGCGAGGAAGGATCACTTAATGGACGACAAGGACATCCTGCGCCACATCGATGACCTTATTAGCACCGAGCACGATCTGCGCGCCCGGCTTGCGGCCGGCGAGCTGTCCACCGACGAGGAGCAGGAGCAGCTGCGCGCCACCGAGGAGCAGCTCGACCAGTACTGGGACCTGCTGCGGCAGCGCCGGGCGCGGCGCGAGTTCGGCGAGGACCCGGGTGGCTCGGCGCCGAGACCCGTCAGCGAGGTCGAAGGGTACATGCAGTAGGCGCGACAGCCGAGCCGGGAGCACAGCATGCGCATCGCGAGATTCGCCGTCGCCGACGAGGTCCGGTACGGCCTCGTAGACAGCGATCCGATCATCGCCAATGGGACCGGGAACGGGGTCGCCGATCGGACTGCCGACCTGACCATCGCGGCGATCGCCGGGCACCCGTTCGGGCCGAGTGCGGGCGAGGTGAAGCTGACCGGAGACCGGTATCCGCTCGCCGATGTTCGGCTGCTGGCACCGGTCCTGCCGAGCAAGGTCGTCGCCATCGGCAAGAACTACCTTGAGCACGCGCGCGAGACCGGCTCTGAGCCGCCGGCCGAGCCGCTGATCTTCCTCAAGCCGTCGACGGCGGTGGTAGGCCCCGGCGACGCGATCGTCAGACCGGTTGAGCTGACCGAGCGGGTCGACTACGAGGGCGAGCTCGCGATCGTCTTCGGCCGGCTGTGCCGTGACGTCCCGGCGGCCAGGGTGCCCGAGGTGATCTTCGGTTATACCTGCGCGAACGACGTGACCGCTCGCGATCTACAGGCCCGTGACGGGCAGTGGGCCAGAGCGAAGGGATTCGATACGTTCTGCCCGCTCGGCCCGTGGATCGAGACCGCCCTGGATGCGTCCGACGTGCAACTGACCACGACCGTGAATGGCGAGGTCAAGCAGAGCTCGCGGACTTCATTGCTGATCCACGACATCGCGACGCTGGTCAGCTACGTGACCGCAGTGATGACCATGCTGCCCGGCGACGTGCTGCTGACCGGCACCCCCGAGGGGATCGGCCCGATCGTGGCCGGCGACGAAGTCGCGGTATCGGTAGAGGGCATCGGCTCACTCGCGAACCGCGTCGTCGATAGCAGCTGACCTTAGTCTCACCCGCGTCCCTCGGCTGCCGCGCGCGACGATGCGGCTGCCGTACTACGAGATAGGCCAGGCCGCGCCTTCGCCGCTATCCTGGAGGGCCGCGGCCTCTGGCCGCCGTAACTTCTGGAGACAGCATGCTGGTCGCGGGCGTGGACTCCTCGACGCAATCAACGAAGGTAGTACTCTGCCGCGCCGAGGACGGACAGGTAGTAGGCCACGGCCACGCGCCGCACCCGGCTGGGACCGAGTGCGATCCGGCCGCCTGGTGGAGCGCGCTGCAGGAGGCAGGGGAGGGGCTGCTGGACCAGGCCGACGCCATCGGCATCGGCGGCCAGCAGCACGGCATGATCGCGCTGGACGAGGCAGGCGACGTGGTGCGGCCCGCGCTGCTGTGGAACGATCTGCGATCCGCGCGCGCTGCCGCGGATCTGGTCGCCGAGCTCGGCGGCCCGGCCTGGTGGGCTGAGCAGACCGGCAGTGTTCCGACCGCGTCGTTCACCGTCACCAAGCTGCGCTGGCTGGCAGAGCACGAGGCTGCCAGCGCGGCGCGGACCGCGACTGTGCTGCTTCCGCACGACTGGCTCACCTGGCGGCTTCGGCGAGCTGCGGCGCCGGACCTCGCCGTTACTGCCGCGACCACTGATCGCGGCGACGCGTCTGGCACCGGCTATTTCGCTCCTCGGACCGGGAACTGGCTGCCTGACGTGGCCGCGGCAGCCATCGGCCACCGGCTTGAGCTGCCCGGCGTCGCGGCGCCGGCTGCCGTAGTCGGTGAGACGGCGTGGGGCGCGGTGCTGTCGGCAGGCACCGGCGACAATATGGCCGCCGCGCTTGGCCTCGGCCTGGAGCCCGGCGACCTCGTCGTCTCCATTGGCACGTCTGGCACGGCTTTTGCGGTCAGCGATACGCCGGCCTCCGATCCCACGGGCGCGGTGGCCGGCTTCGCGGACGCGACGGGGCGCTACCTCCCGCTCGTCTGCACGATCAACGCGGCGGGCGTGCTGACCGCAGTTGCGGCGCTCCTCGGCGTCAGCCTCGCCGAACTCTCCCACCTCGCGCTGGCTGCGGAACCAGGCGCCGGCGGCCTTAGCTTGCTGCCGTACCTGAACGGAGAGCGCACGCCAGACCGGCCGGACGCGACCGGAGTGCTGGCGGGCCTGACGACCGCGAACGCCACGCGGCCGAACCTGGCCAGGGCAGCGGTCGAGGCCGTGCTCGCGTCGCTGGCCGCGGCCGCTGACCTGGTGACCCGGCAGGGCCTGTCGTTCCGCCGGGTGCTGCTCATTGGCGGCGGCTCGAGGTCGGAGGCTATCCGTACCCTCGCGCCGGGCATCTTCGGCGTCCCGGTCCTGGTACCGGATCCGGCCGAGTACGTGGCACTAGGCGCGGCCAGGCAGGCGGCGTGGGCCGTCGCGGGTACGCCAGCGCCCCCGTCCTGGCGATCGCCGCGCCGGCCCGCCGAGTACGCGGGTCAGCCAGAGCCGCAGATCCTCGCGCGTCACCTGCGGCTCAGCGACGACACGGCCGACTGGGCGCTCAGCGCTGCCTCATACCCGCGGATAACGGCGCAATCAGCTATGCGATGATGGTGAAGCCAGCTTCTGCCAGCGCTCTCCGGGTGAGCCCTGGCTGGGGCTGGCAGATGCTTTGGCCCGTGCGTACGGCTTCGGCTACACTGCACTGGCGCGTCGGGATCATCCGACGGTTAGCTCCCATGGGGTATGGGGTAATTGGCAGCCCGACGGGTTCTGGCCCCGTTAGTCTAGGTTCGAGTCCTGGTACCCCAGCGACTACGCGCAAGCAGAAGCGCGGCTGCCTGACCAGGCAGCCGCGCTCGTTGCTGTTCGGGGCCCTTACCTCCAGGCCCGGCGGCGGGACCGGGACCGGCCCCGCTCCAGGCCGGTGACCCGGAGCAGGAGCAGCACCACGATGGCTCCGATGATCGAGCCAATGATGCCCACAGCACGGAAATGGTGGGTCTCGATCCGGTGGTACTCGACAAGCTCCCAGAGGAAGCCGCCGACGAACGAGCCGACGATGCCGAGCAGGATGGTGCCGAGCAGGCCGATGTTGTCCCGCCCAGGCACGAGCAAGCGTGCGACCAGTCCGACGATGAGGCCGACGACGATCAGTACGACGATGAATTCGAGCATGGGCCGGTAACTACCAGGAAATGGCGGTCCATGCGCGCCTGCCCGAGCTCGTCAGCCGTGCCCGGAGCCTGGTTTGGCGTGAGCCGGCGCCGTGCGCTAACCTGATGGCCCGGCAGGCGGTCCGTCAGGACCGCGCAAATGCCGGGTTTTCCGTGCGTTAGCCGGTCGCGAGTCGCGTGCGAGAGGCTGCCGCGGGAGCAGCGAAAGTACCTGGCCCCGTCGTCTAGCGGCCCAGGACGCCGCCCTCTCAAGGCGGTAGCGCCGGTTCAAATCCGGTCGGGGCTACTCAAGAAACAGCAGGTCAAGGGCCTGATCGCCAGGTGCGGCGGTCGGGCCTCAATTTCTGTGCGGCAACATGTGGGCAGGATCGGCGAGATCGCTCCCCTGGCCTCGTGCACCGCTGTCGCGCTCGGGTGGTCACCACCACAATGTCAGAACGAAGCCTCAGCCTGTGCCGGCCAACCTCTCCGCAGCCGTTCGGGTTGCTTCCACTGCAGTTCCAGCGTCGGCGGCCACGCTCACATCTATGGCACCGAGGAGAGGAACTTGACAGATGGCTTCGCGCAAACTCATCAGCTCCCTCATCGTCGGCGCGGCTGTCGTGGTCGCTGGCGGATCCTACGGGATCGTGAGCGCAACCTCCGGCAGTAGTTCCGCCGCGGCGAGCACCGGCTCAGCCGCCGCCAGCGGCGGCGGCGGCGCGGGATCCAACGCCCGATCCGGGCCGGCAGAGGGCGGCGCATCCGGAACCGTCACCAGCGTGTCCGCCTCGACGTTCAAGCTGTCCACAGCGACGGGCCAGAAGGTGACCGTCAGGGAAGGTTCCGCCACGACCTACGAAGAGGGAACGGGGCCGGCCTCGGCCAGTGCCGTCACTGCAGGCAGGCCCGTCCTCGTACTCGGGACGACCGACGGAAACACCATCACGGCCTTGCAGGTCATCGTCCAGTCGAATACGGCCGGATCTGGCGCTTCCTCCGGATCTGGCACTTCCTCGTCAGCCAAGGTAGTCCCGTTCCAGCGCGGTGCCCCGACCACGTCCAGGCAGGTCGGGCAGATCCCGGCGAACTGGAGTCAGGGCTCCGGGGCGATCATCAGCGGAACGGCGGCAAACAAGGCGACGGAAGCCGCCCTGGCCGCCTACCCAGGGGGCATTGTCGACCGCGTCGTGAAGCTCAGCAATGGCAAATACAACGTGCACTACATCGGCGTTAACTGGCCGCACCACGTCTTCGTCAACCAGGACTTCAAGGTCGTCGGAGCTGAGTAGCCGCCACCGCAGAGCCGCCTACGACCGATCAGTCGGCGGCGCATAGCGTCTTTGCAGCGGCATAGGGGATCTAGAGATAACCACGCTGATGACCGGAGGCGTACCAATGCGGCAGCCAGGTTCCGCTAGTAGCGAGGCAACCTCGCAGCCGACCCAGGGAGGTCGTGGGCCGGTCCTGGATGCGGCGCAGCTCGACGTCCTCCGCGGGTACGGCGGCGAGCACGACGTCGCCGCCGGTGATGTGCTGTTTGCCGACGGCGACGAGACCTACGACCTGATCGTGATCCTTGACGGCCAGGTGCAGATTGTCCAGCACGTCGGCGAGCCGGGGGAGACGGTCATCGCGACGTACGGCCCCGGCCAGTTCCTGGGCGAGCTCGGACTGCTCACCGGCCAGCGGGTCTATCTCAGTGCCGTGGCGACCACGGCCGGGCGAGTGCTGCGCGTACCCGCGGCTCAGGTGCGGGTGGTCATGGCGCAGGAGCTCGGGCTCAGCGAGCTGATCATGCGCACGTTCCTGCTCCGGCACTCGATCTTGACCGGCCTGGGCGCAGGACTGACGCTGGTCGGGTCGCGGTTCGATCCCGGCACGCGCCGGCTGCTGGAGGTCCTGGCGCGCAACCGGCTGGTGTCCCGATGGCTGGACCTAGAAGGATCACCCGAGGCCGAGGCGTTGCTCCGCGACCTGGACGTACCCGTCAGCGACCTGCCGATCGTCGCTGTGCCCGGCCTGCCGCTGCTGCGGAATCCCGGCAGCCGCGGGCTGCTCGACGCCCTGGGCTTGTCCGGCGCGGCTGAGACAGATCTGCCCGGCGTGTCCGATCTACTGGTGGTCGGAGCGGGTCCGGGCGGATTGGCCGCCGCCGTCTACGGCGCGTCTGAAGGGATGGCGACGATCCTGGCGGAGGACACCGCGATGGGCGGGCAGGCGGGTACGTCGTCGCGGATCGAGAACTTGCTGGGCTTCCCCGCTGGCCTGTCGGGGGAGGAACTGGCGGCGCGGGCCGGCTTGCAGGCCGAGAAGTTCGGAGTGCGCTTCAAGCTTGCCTCGGAAGCGGTGTCGTTGTCCTTCGACTCGGCCGTCCACCACGTCAGGTTCGACGATGGCGACGTCGTGACGGCGAAGTCACTCATCATCGCGACTGGCGCCCGCTACAACCGGCTGCCGCTGGCCCGGCTGACGGAGTTCGAGGGCGTCGGCGTTTACTATGCGGCCACTCAGATGGAAGCCCAGGCCTGCAGTGCCGCTGCGGTCGCCATCGTGGGCGGCGGCAACTCCGCTGGCCAGGCCGCGCTGTTCCTTAGTCGAAGCAGCGCCCGCGTGCACGTCATCATCCGGGGCGAGGGACTAGCGACATCCATGTCGCGCTACCTGGTTGATCAGATCGAGCGCGACCCGCGTATTACCGTCATGTCGACGACCGAGGTCACTGCCCTGCTCGGCGAGGGCGAGCTCGACGGGATAGAACTGCGTGATAACAGCCGAGGGGTCACCTCCGCGCTGGCAGTCCGTGGGCTGTTTGTCTTCATCGGCGCGCAGCCCAGCACCAGCTGGCTGGGTGGCCAGCTCGCCCAAGACAGTCGCGGGTTCCTGCTGACCGGAAGCACCATCCCGGACGCACAGCTTGAGGACACCGAGAGGCTGCCCCTGTTCCTCGAAACGAGCCGACCAGGGATCTTCGCCGTTGGTGACGTCCGCAGCGGGTCGGTGAAGCGGGCCGCGACCGCCATCGGAGAGGGCGCCATGGCCGTGCGGCTTGTCTACGAGCGTCTGCAGTCGACTGGGACCGCAGTCGCAGACGCGCCGCTCTGACATCGTCCGATCCGAGGAAGCGAAGGACCCTAGCCGGTCTTAAGCGAGGCCTCGACCTCGATCACGAGCTGGATCCTCTCGCTCACCACCACGCCGCCAGTTGGCAGCGCCATGTTGGCCGTGATGCCGTAGTCCGTGCGGTTGATCTCGCCGGTGGCCGAAAGACCGACGCGGGTGCCGCCGTAGGGGTCGGGGCCGAATCCGTTCACCTCGACCGTCAGCACGACCGGATGAGCGATGCCCTTGATGGTCAGCTCGCCGTCAGCGAGGATCTCTCCGCCATCCTGCCGGATGCCCGTTGTCCGGTAGGTCATGGTGGGGTGGTTGGCGACGTCGAGGAAGTTCTCGCCCTTGACATCGCCGTCCCGCTGCTCGTTCCCGGTACTGAAGGACGCCATGTCGATCGTGGCGGTGGCGGATGACTCGAGCGGGTTATCGGCGGTGATGATCTGGCCTTCGACCTTGGTGAAGTTGCCGCGTACCTTGCTCACCATCAGGTGCCTGGCCACGAACCCGACGTGCGAGTGGACTGGGTCGATATCCCAGGTGCCCGCGATATAACCGGGAATCTCCACGGACTCTGCCGACATAGTCTCTCCTTGGCTCGGAGGTAGACCGGATACCTTACGGAGCTTGCAACACTACAGAACCACGCCGCGCGCCTTTACATCATGGGGTCGTCCGACGTACAGCAGACCCCTAGGGGTTTCCCGTCCCCCGAGGGGTATTCGTCCCTGTCCTGAAGTGACCACGCGGCCTAGTCTGCCGCCGAGCGAGCAACTCGCTTTACCCCTTCCCGCCCGGGGCCGGCGCTGGCCTCGGCGCGCCATGTCCGTCTTAGGAGGACGCCTTGACGCGTACCCCGGCATGCGGGGACGTGCGCCGCGAGCTGGGGGTCTATGTCGTGGGTGCCATCGCGCCCGCTGACCGCAGCGCCGTGGACGGGCATCTGGCGTGCTGTGCCGAATGCCGCGATGAGCTGGCGGGGCTGGCCGCGTTGCCAGCGCTGCTTGGCCGCGTGCCCGCGGGCGACGTGGACAACCTGGTACTCGCCGTCGGTGACGAACCGCCGTCGGATCACGGCCTGGGACGGCTGCTGGACCGGGCCGCCGGGCTTCGCCGACACCGTGCGTGGCCCTGGCTGGCCGCCGCCGCCGCGGTCGGCGTTTTAGCCGGCGGCGGAGCTGTGGCCGCGTCGCTCGCGATGAACCCGGCCGTTTACCACCCCGCGGCCGCGATAGACCGCGGCGGCGTCACGGTCCGGGGGAGCAACCCGGCGACGAACACCAGCGCCGTCGTCAGGTATGTGGCCGAGCCGTGGGGGCTTGAGCTCTACGTACAAGTCACCGGGGTCCCGGCCGGGACTCGCTGCCAATTCGAGGTCACGAACGCAGGCGGTCAGCGATCAGCCGCCGGGAGCTGGACGGTGGCGGCCGGTCAGCCAGGCGCCTGGTATCCAGCATCCTCATCGGTCGCGCTGGCGGTCGCCCGCAGCTTCGTCGTGACGGCCGGGACGCACACGCTCGTGACTGTCTCCATTCCGGCAACGCCGACACCGACAGGAGATCCTGGATGAGGAGCAGCCGTGAGCCAGGCCAGGCGCAAGGGCGCCCGCTGCCGCACAGACGCGGCGACACCGAGGACGCAGATCTGGGCTGGCTGAATGCGCTCGGTCAGGCAGTCTGGCCGGACTGGGATTCACCGCCGGCGCTTCATGCTGACCACCCGTCAGCACCGTTCCAGCGGATTGACTACGCGCCGAAGGACCCGCCGAGCGGCGGGCAGCAATGGGCGGCGCACCTGGCGAGCGGCGCCGGCCAGCAGGCAGTGCTCACCGGACCGCAGCTCACCGGACCGCAGCTCACCGGACCGCAGCTCACCGGCCAGCGCCGCGTTGATGACTACGACTACCTGTCGACGCGCTGGGAGCCGGCCGAAGAGCCGGGGATCCCGCTCTGGCTAGCGAAGCGGGTACTCGCAGAGGCCGGAGACGAGGCTGCGGAGATACGAGCCGCAGCGCAACGCGAGGCCGCCGAGATCAGGCAGCAGGCGGCTGCGATCAGGCAGCAGGCAGCCGATGAGGCCGCCGGGATACTTGCGGCCGCGGAGCGAGACGCTGCGCAGATGCGCACGTCCGTGCTGACGATGTCGACTGAGCTCAGCGAGATTGCGGCCTACGTGACGCACAACCTGGCCACTCCGCCCACGCCCGTCATGCCGGCAATGCCCGCCGTGCGGCCAGCGACTGCGCCGGCCAGGCAGCGCGAGTCCGAGCCAGCCAGGCAGCGCGAGGCGGATCCAGCTAAGAAGGTGACCGGCCGGCCTCGGCAGCACACCGCCATGCGCGTAGTCGCTTCTGGCGTCGCCGCGCTGATGCTGTTCGGTGTTGCCGCCGGAGCAACCGAGGTGGGCCTGCACGGGTTCCGGTTCTTCGTGTTCCGGTCAGCGGGGACGGGGGCCACGCCCGGCTCAGGTTTGAACGAGAATCAGGGACCTGGTCAGCCCGACGCGCCGAAGGCGCACGCCCCTGCGCCGAAGGCGCACGCGCCGACTCCGACTCCGACCCCGCGTCCGCACGGGCGGCACCACAAGCCGTCGCCGTCCGCTGGAGCTAGTCATGGCTGAGCAGGGACTTCGCACCAAGGCCCGGAGCCGCCATGCCGCCAGGCAGGCAGCGAACCGTCGGCGGGGCGGACGGAGTGCAGTCGATGTGTGGATGGACAAGCAATCCAGATTCCGAGTAGCTGGCCGGCCAGTCAGCAGGCAGACGGTGGCGCTCTGGCTGCTCGGCAGCCCGGCATTTATCCCGGTGTTGTTCATGCTGCCGGCGGTCATCACGGTAAACAAGAACACCATGAACAACGCTGTGGCCGATGTGCTCGGCAGCGGCGCCGAGGCGTTGTTGCTGCTGACCCTCCTGATCACTCCGATGGTGACCGTCACGAGGCAGCGCTGGTTCGTGCCGCTCCGCCGGTGGTACGGCATCATGTTCGCGATCACCGCGATTACTGATGCCACGATCGCTTCTCTGACCACAGACTTCGCCGGCGGCGTCATCGGGCGGGTGGCCGGGCATACGTTCTTGCTAGTCGGATTCACGATGGTACTGCTGGCGATTCCGCTCCTGGCTATCGCGAATGCCCGGGCTCAGCGGTGGCTCGGAAAATACTGGAAGCCGCTACAGCGGATGACGTACGTGATCTGGGGGCTGCTGTTTGTCCACCTGGCGCTGCTGTTCGGATTCGGCGTCGGGACCGGCGAGACTGGTGACGGCGACCCCGTCTTCCACCAGCGCCTCGTGCAGGTCACTGCGTGCAGCATCCCGCTGCTCACGCTCCGGCTGCCGCCCGTTCGGCGCTGGGTCGCCAAGCAGCAGAAGGCTGGCCGACAGTGGCTGGTTTATGCAGCCTTCATCCCGTTCGCGCTGCTGTTTGTGCTCGGCTTCGGGTTCATCGTCAACGAGGAAATCTTCAAGGGCACTGCCGCTTTTAGCCTGCATCCCATTTCGGATTAAAGCTGTGGTTCACACTAAAGCGGAGATATAACTATAAAAATTTAAGCCCCGGTGCCTGCCGACCGTGCGGCCGTAGACTGCTCTGGCTCGCTGACCCGCTGAGTGTCGAGATACGGATAGCAGGCTTAGCCGAATGGCCTTGCCCCCCGCTCGCGTCACCGTTCAGGTAGCTGTGCAGTCGCCGTCCCGGCTGCTTCGTGACTCGCTATCAACGTGCCTAGACGGCCGGCCCGATGTCACCGTCGTCGGCACCGTGGCCGAGCCCGACCGGATGCCCGCGCTCTGCGAGCTGCGCCGGCCCGACGTCGCTATCTTCGACGCCGGCCTGCGGTTGCGCGAGATCTGCCGTCCCGTCGACCGGCTCATGCGCCGCTTCCCCGAGCTGAATGTGATCGTTACCTACCGCGACGCGGCGGAGGAAGACATAGCTGCCGCGTGCCAGGCAGGCGTCGCCTCGCTCGTGCCCGAGTCGCACGGGCTGGAAGCGGTGCTGGCGCTGCTGCGGCGACGGCGGGGGCGTCACGCCCGCCCGACGCCGGGCGGCATGACCGACCGCGAGCTCGAGATCCTTATGCTGGCCGGCTCGGGGCATAGCGCTCCCGAGATCGCCGGGCTGCTCGGGATCAGTCCGCTCACGGTCGAGAACCTCAAGCGACGCATCTACGCCAAGCTGGATGTGAACAGCGGAGCGCACGCTGTCTCCCGCGCGGCGTCGCTGGGGATCCTGGACCGGCCCCCGGGCCCGGTCGAGCGCCGCCGCGAACCACCTAGCGAGGACTTCCCGGTGCTGACGGTGCTGTCGGGTCAGCCGGGCCCGGCTCTCGAACAGGTAGCCCGGCTCCTCGTGGCGAGCAGCCAGCCCTTCGTGCTGGTGCGCGAGCACGGGCCTATGTCGCGCGCGCACTGGGCGCGCTGGCACCGCGGCCCCATCGTCGCCGCGCTCGTCGACCCGGAGCCGCCGGACTGGCAGCTTGTCGCCGACCTCGGCGTCCCGGCGATCCTGGTGCACAGCAAGCCGCTCGACCCGCCGGAGCTGGCCGATGCGCTCGCCAGCGGGGCTAGCTCGCTGGTCGCGGCCGAAACGATTGACGACCATTTCCTGTCGGTGCTCCGGATGGCGAGTCAGGGCTATCTCGTGGTCGACTCGCTGCCGATGCGGCCGCTGATCGGAGCCGTGCGAGCCAGGTGGGACCAGCAGATGCCGGGCAGTAGCGATCTGCCGGAGCTGACCGCGCGGGAGAGCGACATCCTGCGGTTCGGCGCGCAGGGATACTCGATCCGGCAGACCGCCCGGGTGCTCGGCATCGCACCGAAGACCGTGGAAAACATCCAGACGCGCTTGTTTCGCAAGCTCGGCGTGCGCAACAGGGCCGGGGCGCTTGCCGTCGCCGACGCATTCGGCCTGCTGCCCGCTGGCACCGGCGCGCAGTCCCGGTAGACCGCCAAAACGGCGCGAGGAAATTGTCAGCCCTGCGGCGGCTGAACCGCTATCGCGATACTATGCGGGTTTTGTCAGGTAGTTCCGGCCACTGTAGGTCCGACCGCAGATGTGCAACGACTGCAGGTCCGACCACAGCGGGTCTGACCACGGGGGCAGCGACCGGAGGGAGAAGACGCCGACATGCGTCGACCACTTGCGAGTGCATCCGCCATTCTCGCTCTCACGCTCGGTGCTCTAACGATTGCGGCATTCGCGATCACCGCAGCGGCGGGGGCCAGCGCGAGCGGGACCGGTGTAAGCAAGACCGGTGTAAGCAACGGCGGCCACATCCTCCGGTTCAACGAGGATGCGACTCATTCACCCGAGCTGGAGCGGCTGCTACGCGGCCACGTCGTCGCGCCTTCGGCCGCCGCGCGAGCAAGGCCGGCCGGGCTCGCCTCGTCGGCGTCCACGGTCGAGGGCATCGACGTCGCGTCCTTCCAGCATCCGAAGGGTGCCGCGATCAACTGGACGCAGGTCGCGCAGGCCCAGTACAAGTTCGCATTCATCAAGGTTTCGGAAGGCAGTTACTACACCAATCCGTACTACCGGTCTGACATGAGCAGCGCCGAGCAAGCGGGCCTGCTCGTCGCGCCGTACGCGTTCGCCATCCCGAACTACTCTGGCGGCGCGCTCCAGGCGGACTACGCACTCGATCAGGCGAACTACGCGGCGGATGGCCAGACCCTGCCCCTGATACTCGACATCGAGTACGACCCCTACGACAGCGCACCGCCGAGCGGCGATGGCACCAACGAGTGCTACGGCCTATCGCCGGCGCAGATGGTCGCGTGGATCGCGGCGTTCACCGCCGAGGCCGACCGCCGGACAGGACAGCTGCCCGTCATCTACACGACGCAGGACTGGTGGGCCGCGTGCACCGGCGACAGCGCGGCTTTCACCGCCGACCCGCTGTGGGTCGCGAGCTTCGCGAGCTCTCCCACGGTCCCCGACCCGTGGGCCGGCGGCTGGACCTACTGGCAGTACACCGACAACGCCCAGCCGCTGGGAATGCCGGTCGCGACCGACGCGAGCTGGCTGAGCAGCACCGCCCTCGAGCTGGCTGCTCCAGCCGACCAGAGCGACCCGGCGCGCAGTCAGGCCAGCCTCCAGCTGCACGCGCTTGATGGCGGCGGCCCGATCACCTATAGCCAGACCGGCTTGCCGTCCGGGGTCCAGCTCGGCGCGAGCACAGGCGCACTGAGCGGTCGACTGCCAGGGTCGGCGGCCCCGTTCCCGGTCGCAGTGACGGCATCGGCCGCGGGCGACCCGAGCGTTACCCAGAGCTTCGCCTGGGACGTCCATGGCAGGGTCGCGCTCCGCAAGCTGAGCAGGCGAACCGGCTCGGTGGGAACCCCGGTCCGGTTTCACGTGGCGGCGGCGGACGGCCTGGCTGGCTGCACGCTCCGGTTCAGCGCATCCGGACTGCCGCGTGGCGTCGCTATCAGCAGCTGTGGTTGGATCTCCGGCTGGCCGTCGGTCAGCAGGCGTTATACGGTCCGGGTGCACGTCACCGATAGCACGGGCGCCGCGCTGGCGACGGGTTCGTTCCGGTGGAAGCTGAGCCGTGCGAGCGGGCAGGGACCGGCCGGGCACATCCGGCTCAGCCGCGACAGCAAGTGCCTTGCTGCCCTGTCCGCGACCGACATCGCGATCGAGTCGTGCAGCTCGGCATCGAGTCAGCAGTGGACAATCGCCGCCGACGGCTCGGTCCGTGCCGGCGGCTTGTGCCTGGCGCCTAAGCGAGCGAGCGCGTCGGCGCCGGCGGCGCTCGAGCTGACGTCGTGCACCGGCAGCCAGCGCTGGCAGCTCGGCTCGAACGCGGTGCTCACCTATCTCAGCGACGGCCACTGCCTGTCCGACACCGGCGGGAAGAACGGCGCGCGCGCGGTCGCGGCCGTCTGCGTGGCCACCGAGAACAACACCGGCAGCGCGAGCACGCCGAGCACGAGCCAGCAGTGGATCCTGCCCTCCGGACCCCTGGCCTCGGGAATGGCTGGGTACTGCGCGAGCAGCCTGCGGGCCGGCGGTGATCAGGCCGGCGCTGTCACGCTGCGGGCCTGCAACGGGACCGGACGCCAGGCGTGGACCATCGAACCGGACGGCGCGCTGACGTCGGGCGGCAAGTGCCTGGACCTGACGAACGGCGCCACCGCGCCGGGCACGCGCGTGCGGCTCGTCGCGTGCGGCGTTACCGCGGGGCAGGTCTGGCAGCTGACCGGCGGTCCGATCGGCGCGCACATCGTCAGCCCCGTTGCCGGGCTGTGCCTCGCCGATCCGGGCGACCGGACCAAGGCCGGGACCCAGCTCGTCATCGAGCCGTGCGTAGCCGGCGACCCAGGGATCAGCTGGCGCGCGAGCTAGCTTTCAGCGTCGGCGCGCCTCAGCGTCGGCGGGCTTTCAGCGCGGCGAGCTTTCAGCGCGGCGGGCCTCAGCGCGGGCGGCGGAGGTGAGCGGCGTCCAGCGGCGGGGCCGGCAGCGGATCGCCCTGGTACCCGCCGACAGGCCCGAACTCGCCCGCCTGCCACGCGGCCGTCGCCGCGGCGATCTCCTCGGGTGTGCGCGCGACAAAGTTCCACCACATCAGCAGGCGCTCGCCGAGCGGCACGCCGCCGAGCAGGATCAGCGTGCTGTCGGCAGGGGCCGCGACTGCTGTCTCGTGCCGACCGGTAGGCAGGTACAGCAGCTGGCCGGGCCGCAGCCGCACCCCGTCGACGCCGGCCTGCCCTTGCGCCACGAAGATGACGTGCTCGAAGTCGGGCCGCAGCGGCAGCAGGCAGCTGGCCGGCCGCCCCGACGCCGACAGCTGCGCGCCGACGATCGGGGAGAACGTGGTGGCCGACGAGTTCGCGCTCGCCAGCTCGCCTAGCAGCACGGTGATGAGGAAGCCGCCGAGACTGGCGACCGGCAGCTCGGCGTGATGCTCGAACGCCGGGTCGACGTGCCGGCTGGCGTCCGGCAGCGCGACCCACAGCTGCACGCCATGCAAGGTCGGGTCATGACCGGCTGGCGACTCCTCGGCGTGCGCGATACCGCGCCCGGAGGTCATGAGATTCAGCTGGCCGGGCCGGATCAGCTGCTCGGAGCCCAGGCTGTCGCGGTGCAGCACGTCCCCGGCCAGGAGCCAGGTCACGGTCTGAAGGCCGATGTGCGGATGCGGCGGCACGTTCATCCCGGCCAGGCCGTCGACGTCCATGGGCCCGTAGTGATCGATGAAGCACCACGCACCGACGCTGCGGCGCAGCCGCAACGGGAGCATCCGGCGCACCGTCATGGCACCGACGCGGGCGTCCCTGGCCTCGGTAAGTTCAAGATCATTATTTTCCGGAACGGGGACGTTCAGGTCCTCCACGTCCGCATCGACTCTGCTCACCGGGGTGCTCCCTTCGGCGCCGTCCACTAGAGCCGAGTCTGCCAGCACCTGATCTAGCCGGATGCTGATCCCTCGGCGCAGCGGGCTCGCGGCTCATGCGGGCAGGCTGACCGCACAGTCGCCCGCCCGTCCTCGAGAAATGTCAGTGGCATTCGATAGTATGAGCGAAAGATGGTCGATGTACAGGGCATGATGTACAGGGTCTGAATGTACAGGGTCCGAATGTACAGGGAGGCGGTGAGGCAGATGAACGAGTTCCAGGTCACCGACCAAGGCCAGCTGGACCTGGGGATCGATGACGTGCCGCGCCGCGGGCTGGCCGATGCTGACGATGGCCCACCGCCCGACGACGAGTGGGCTGAGGACATCTGGCACAGCGGCGATCCAGAGAACGATCCCGACGACTACGAGGCGTGGCTCGCCGGGCTGCCCGCGGAGGTTCGCGCCGAGTTCCTGGCCGGTGCCTGGACAGGGGCTGGCGAGTCGATTCCGGCGGGCTTCCTGCACCACATGCGAGGCGGGCCGAGCGGAGTTGGATTCGCATCCGGCGGCATCCTGGATGCGATGATTCCGGGTCCGCCACTGGCTGACGCGCTTGCGGCCGCGACCGCGGAGGGACACGCCCAGCTTGGCGAGTCCGAGCTGATCGGCGTCCTGTGCGCCTGGCGCCGGATCTCGGCGTGGGCGGCAGCGGGCGAGGCCGCCGCAGTGGTCACGCTCGCCCGGCGCCGGGCCGCGCAGTCACCCGATCCGCGGCGGTCGGACCTGGCCGAGCACGTCACCGACGAGATCGCCGCCGCGCTCACGCTGACCGGGCGTTCCGCCGACCGCCTGCTATCCGTTGGCTCGGGACTCGCGCGCCTGGCTGACGTGCTCGCGGCGCTGAAGCAGGGCGAGATCGACTGGGCAAAGGCGACCGTGTTCGTCGATGAGCTTGCTGTCCTGGCGGACGACGCGGTTGCCGAGGCCATCGCGGCCAGGTTCCTGGGCCGGGCCGGCGCCGGCGGCTGGACGACTGGTCAGCTGCGGGCCGCGCTGCGCCGGGCGGTCTTGGCGGCCGACCCGCAGGCGGCGGAGCGCCGGCGCGCGGACGCCCGCAAGGACGCCGAGGTGCGCGCGTGGGATGAGCCGTCGGGCAATGCCGCGCTGGCCGGCCGCGAGCTCCCGCCTGCCGACGTATTAGCTGCCGACGCGCGGCTCACCGCGCTCGCGAAGTGGCTGCAAGAGCGCGGCGCGGCTGGCACTGTCAGCCAGCTGCGCGCCGCCGTCTACACCGCGCTGCTGAACGGCCGGCCCATCGAGTCCCTCCTGCCAGCGGTGGCATCCAGCGACGAGCCGGTTCCTGGTGACAACCCGGTCCCTGGCGACAACCCGGCGTGCCCCGCGGTGTCGGGCACGATCCACCTGACCATGCCGTTGGCGGCTTGGCTGGGCGGGGACGAGCCGGGCGAGGTCGCGGGTCACGGGCCGGTCGATGCATTCACCGGCCGCGAGCTTGCCGCGAAGCTCTCAGAGAGCGCGGCTACCTCGTGGTGCCTGACCGTCACCGGCGCCGATGGGCGCGCGATCGGTCACGGCTGCGCCGCGCACGGGCCAGCCGCAGACGAACCGGTGATCCGGTGGGCGGCGGGCCTGCGAACCAAGCTCAAGATCCTGGAGACCGGGACCTGCAGCCACGCTCGCCAGTCGGCCGGATACCGCCCGCCTGACTCGCTGCGGCACTTGATCAACGTCCGGCAGCGCAGGTGCTCTTTCCCCGGCTGCCGGCGCCCCGCAGTCCGCTGCGACCTGGACCACACGGTGCCCTTCGACAAGGGCGGCCGGACCTGCGAATGCAACATCGCGCCAGCCTGCCGCCGGCATCATCGCGCCAAGCAAGCGCCCCGCTGGCACCTCGCGCAACATCAGCCGGGCCAGATGACCTGGCGGCTGCCCAGCGGCCGCATCTACGAAACAGCGGGCGACCCCTACTGACCCTCATCGGTAAGGCGGGCTATAGCCTGCGGTTCAGGCGGCCCGCCACGACCATCTAGTCTCTGGTCTGTCATCATGCGCGCGTCCTGGAATGCGTGGCCCGACGAACGTCCCTGATCCCGATACATGCGACGGTCGGCAGCCTTGACCTTGTGGCGACGCCATAGCTTCCTGATGAATCCGATCATCACATCTCATCTCACAAAGTGGACAAACCTGGGTCGCTCCGCTCTGCGCTCGCACAACGTGTCGCCAGCCAGCCGGGCAACCCTGACCTGCGAAAGCAACATCGCGCCGCTGTGCAGGACGCTTTCAACGCACTCTATGTTCCACGCTTTGCTCGGTGATGATGTGCTGTGCGCCGTCTATTCCGTGTCCCGACGAATGAGCCTGATCCAGATACATGCGACGCTCGGCAGCCTTGACCTTGTGGCGACGCCATAGCTTCCTGAGGAATGCGATTATCACATCTCCCATGATGCGCCTGGATGCTCGTGGTTGGTAGATGTTGCTTCGCCGCGCTGCTTCGTCGTGATGCTCAGGCCGACGAACGTGCAGACTAGGCCGATCGTGATCATGGCCATCTCAATCGCGAAGAGCACGGCGTGGGTGGTACGCGAAGACGAGGGCGGATTGCCGGTCACCAGAATGAGCACGCACGGCCAAGGGCATGAGGCTGCCGCCCAGGAGTTGGATGCGGCGGCCTGTCGGAGCTTTGGGTCCGGCGGGATTGAGCGCCTTCGCCCCCGCGATGCCAATGCCGAGTCCGAGGAACGCCGTGACTAGCGCCGTGCTATTCATCGCAGGCTGCGTCCAATCCAGGCGGCACAGGCTCATATCTGCGCCTATCAGGCCTCGGACCGTCGCACCGGTGCGGTCCGAGCTGCCGAACATGACCAGAGCAGGCCGAGCCCCTGTATCGGCCTGCACTGTATCGGCCTGTCCGGATGCCGGGAGACTTCTCCGATGCTGACGTGGCCGGCGGACGCCGAGCAAGGGGAGGCCTCCCCACCGCGATTGACGGGCCGGCTGTGCTCACTTATGGTCCCCGTAGCCGCGACAAGACGGGTACGGGGTCTCTGAGTGCTGTTGATCGTGATGTTCGAGGCGAATACCTGGCGGGTGCAGCCGGGCGAGGTATTCACCTTCGGCCGGGCGAAGACCTGCAATGCGGTGCTGCCTGACGATGACCGCGGCGTGTCGAGGAACGCCGGCACCTTCGAGTGGCGAGCCGAGTCGTGGTGGCTGTCGAACGCGAGCGCGTCATCGATGCTGTACCTGTCCGGTGATCGCGGCTTCCGGGCGGACATCCCGCCGGGCATGGCGCTCCCGTTGCAGCAGTGGCACGCCAAGGTCCGCCTGGACGGCATCCTGAACAGCTACACGTTGCGGATGCGGCTGCCTGACCTGGACGACGAAGAGGACAGCGATGCCGCCGCCGAGGCGGTTCCCGAGCGCATGGTCACGGCGACTAAGCTCCGGGCGCCGCTCAATGACGCCGACCGGCTCGTGCTCGCGGCACGGTTCGAGGAGTACCTGACCTGGAGGCACTCGGGCGCCGCGGCACCGCGCAGTGCGCGGGAGGCGGCCGAGCGCATCGGCTGGCAGCCGCATACGGTCGCAAAGCGCTGCGAGAACATCCGTAATCGCTACGTTCGCATTGGTGTTCCTGGGCTGCGCGGATCGCGCGCGCTCGAAGAGCTTGCCGCGCTGCTTATCTCCACCGGCGAGCTCACGACCGACGACCTGCGGCGCCTGCCAACAGCGGCACCGCCACCGGCAGCACTGCTCCCGCCGGTTAGCCCACCAGCGTCTTGACGGCGCTGGTCATCTCGGCCAGAGCCTTCTTTGCGTCGGCGAAGTACATGCTCGTCTTGGGGTTGACGTACAGCTCATTGTCGATGCCGGCGTAGCCGTGACCCATGGAGCGCTTGATCACGATGATGCTCTTGGCCTGGTCGACATCGAGGATCGGCATGCCGGAGATCGCCGTGCCGGCCCGGCGGGCGGCCGGGTTCGTCACGTCGTTCGCGCCGATGACGAGCGCGACGTCGGCGCGGGCGAACTCCGGGTTGATCTCGTCCATCTCCTTGAGCTGCGGGTAGGGCACGTTGGCCTCGGCGAGCAGCACGTTCATGTGGCCGGGCATCCGGCCGGCGACGGGGTGGATGGCGTAGCTGACCTCGATGCCGCGCGACTCCAGCACCTCGGCGAGGGCCGCGACCTCATGCTGCGCCTGGGCCGCCGCCAGCCCGTAGCCGGGCACGATGATGACCTTGGAGGCGTAGGCGAGCTGGATCGCGGCGTCGTCCGCGGCGATGGCCTTCACGTCGCCGCCTGGCCCGGCGATCGCGGTCACCGCGTCACCAGTGCCGAAGCCGCCGACGATGATGTTGCGGATCGACCGGTTCATCGCGTCCGCCATGAGCTTGGTCAGGATGCCGCCGGACGCGCCGACGAGGGCACCAGCGATGATCAGTGCCCAGTTCCCGATGACGAATCCCGCCATGGCCACAGCCGTGCCGGTGAACGCGTTCAGCAGCGAGATCACGACGGGCATGTCCGCCCCGCCGATCGGCATCACCATCGAGACGCCGAATATCAGCGAGGCGACGATCACGACAGTCAGCAGGCCCGGGCTTGGCGAGGAGATCAGGTAAGCGCCAAAGCCAATGGCGACCAGGGCTAGCAGCCCGTTCAGCACGCGGGCGCCGGGGAACGTCACCGGCGCCGACGTGATCACGCCCTGCAGTTTCCCGGCCGCGATGATGGACCCGGAGAAAGTCACGCCGCCGATGATCACATCGAGCAGGGTCGTAACCGACGTGGTCGCCGAGACCGACGCTCCGGCCTGCATGTAGTCGTGGATGCCGACCAGTGCGGCGGCGCCGCCGCCGACCGCGTTGAACATGCTGACCAGCTGCGGCATGGCGGTCATCTGCACGGTCCTGGCCGAGTACAGGCCGGCCGCGCCGCCCAGGAGCGCGCCCGCGATCATCACGATCCAGCCGGTCGCGCTGATCAGGTTGCCGTGGATGATGATCGCGAGCGTCGCCGCGATCGCGGTGATCATGCCAGCGGTCGAGACCTGGTTGCCGCGGCGTGCGCTGGACGGGTTGTTCATCAGGTGCAGGCCGAGCACGAAGCCCGACGCGGCCAGAACATAGATGAGCTGAATGACCCAGTCGAACGTGCTCATTCGGCCGGTCCCTTGCCGTTGGCGCTCGGCAGGGCGGGCCGGCGCCGGAACATCTTCAGCATCCGGCCGGTGACCACGTAACCGCCGACGACATTCGCGGCCGCGAACGCCGCGGCCACGAAGGCGATGACGTAGCCCACGGCGTTGTGCGCGGTGACCGCGATCAGCATGGCGCCGGCCAGCACGATGCCGTGGATCGAGTTGGCCGCCGACATCAGGGGCGTGTGCAAGGTGGCCGGCACCTTGCTGATGACCTCGAAGCCCACCCAGAGGCTGAGCACGAAGATGGTGACGTCAACCAGTAGCGCCGGGTATTTCACGGGCGGTTGGCCCTTTCTTCGGGTTGGACCGGGGTGGGTGCCTCCGGCTCGCGGAGCGCTGGATGGACGATCGCGCCGCCCGAGGTGACGATGACCCCGGCTTGCAGCTCGTCGCCGCTATCCAGCACGAGCTCGCCGTCCTTGATCAAGTAGAGCAGCAGCGCGCTCACGTTGCGCGCATACATCGCCGACGCTGCGGCCGGCATGCTGGACGGCAAGGCGCCGGCGCCCACGATCGTGACGCCGTGCTCGGTGACGATCGTCTGACCGGGAACGGAGCCGACCACGTTGCCGCCCAGGGCGCTCGCACCCATATCAACGATCACCGAGCCTGCCGTCATCGCCTTGAGGGCATCGTCGGTCACCAGCAACGGCGGCCGCCGTCCTGGCACCTGGGCCGTCGTGATGACGACGTCGTGTCGGGCAATGTGGGCGGCCAGCTCCTGCTGCTGCGCCAGCCGCTCGTCGTCGGTCAGGGCACGGGCGTAGCCGCCCTCGCCGCCGGCCGGCCCGACCGAGGTGAGCTCGATGAAGGTAGCGCCGACCGACTCTGCCTCGGTACGGGTCTCCGGCCGGACGTCATAGGCGCTGACGAGCGCGCCCAGCCTACGTGCGGTCCCGATGGCCTGGAGCCCGGCCACGCCCACGCCGAGCACGAGCACCCTGGCCGGCCGGGCCGTGCCGGCGGCCGTGATCAGCAGCGGGAAGAACCGGCCGAACTCTGTCGCGGCGATCAGCGCCGCCTTGTAGCCGGCGATGTTGGCCTGCGAGGACAGCGCGTCCATCGGCTGCGCCCTCGGCAGCGTCCGGGGGATCATGTCCATGCTGATGGCGGTCACGCCCGCCTCAGCGAGATCGCTCGTGAGGTCCGGGTCGGTCAGCGGCGACAGCAGCCCGACGATGGCCTGGCCGGATCGCAGCGCGCTAACCGTCGCGGCGTCTGGCCTGCCGACCATGAGCACGACATCGGCCGCCAGCGCGTCCGCCCGGCTCACGACGCTGGCGCCTGCCTCGGCGTAACTGTCGTCGGTCAGCCAGGCGCCATCGCCAGCGCCGGATTCGACAAGCACCTCCAGGCCGGCCGCGCGCAGCTTGACCACAGCTTCCGGCACCAGAGCTACGCGGCGCTCGCCGGGCGCGGTCTCCTTGACCACGGACACCTTCATGGACAGACCTCGCTCGATCGCCAGGGGGCTTTCGGGCGCAGCCTATCGCCAGGCCGCACGCTCTCAAGAACTGACCGTACCGGGGAATAGGCCCGGGCGACAGTAGGCCGCCACGGAGCCGCGCCGTAGTCTCGTGGGTGCGCTGTGTGTCACTGGTGCGCCGCGCATCAATGAGCAGGGGGAGCTGATGGCCGACTTTTCGCCGTCGCAGAGCGGCAACGCGCTGTCGGCGAAGCTGGCCGAGGCCCGCAGGCGGATGGTCGCGCTCGATCTGCCGCGCCCGATGGCGGCCAGACTGCATCGGCAGTTCATCGCCGTGTGCGATGCCGTCAAGGCGGCGGGGGCCGACGAAGAGTGCGGTGAGCGCCGGCTCGCGGCATTCCTGAGGACGCTGGAGCAAGCCGCGGCCAAGGTGGCCAGACATGGAAATTCAGCCGGCCGGGGATAGTGGTGAGAAGTCGCCGACGCGATGGCCACACCGGGGGAACGCAGGAGTGAGGAAATGAACAAGCGCGACCTGATAGACGCAATCTCCAGCCGAATGGGAGATAAGAAGACGGCGGCCGAGGCAGTCAACGCCGTGCTCGACACCATTCAGAAAACTGTCGCCAGCGGCGACAAGGTCTCCATCACCGGATTCGGTGTCTTCGAGAAGCAGGTCCGGCCGGCTCGCACTGCGCGTAACCCGGCGACCGGGGCGGCCGTCAAGGTGCCCAAGACCTCGGTTCCCAAGTTCCGGGCGGGCGCGGACTTCAAGGCCATGGTCAACGCCAAGAGACGGTCATCCGCTCGGCCAGCTTCCTAAGCGGACCTCAGGCGGGCGCGGGCATCGCACGGCCGATGCTCGCGCCCGGCCAGAGTGCGCCGAGCCCGCTCGCCGTACTCCGGCTGCTGCGGGCTGACAGGCACCCGTTCGCGCTGACCGGAGCATGGGCCGGTGGCCGTGCGGTACTCGGATCTGAGCCCATGACGACGCGCACCGCGCCCGCCGATCTCGCGGACGTACTCGGCGGCGCCGGCGGGGGCGGGGCCAGCGAAGCCGCGCCGGGAGCAGCGTTTGGCGGCGGCTGGATCGGCTACCTCGGCTACGGCCAACTCGGGCAGCTCTCGCCCTGGTGGTTCGGCTACTACGACCACGTGCTCGTGCACGACGCGGAAGCGGGCACCTGGACCTTCGAGGCCATCGTCACACCGGAACGAGCACCGGCCATCAAGGCCAGGTTCGCCGAGCTCAGCGCGCGCTTCAGCCAGCTTGAGCCAGGCCCCGCGCCGTACCAGTGCGGCGAGTTCGAGGTAACCCCCGCCCCGGCCGACCACCAGCGCGCGGTCTCCCGCGCCGTCGAGCTGATCCACGCGGGCGACCTCTTCCAGGCCAACATCACCCTGCGCCTCGAAGCTGACTACCAGGGCGACCCGCTCGACCTGTTCTGCCGGGGTGCCGCGGAGCTGAACCCGCCCTATGCGGCGTTCCTGCGCGTCCGCGACGATGCGGCGATCGCCAGCTTCTCACCGGAACTGTTCCTGCGCCGGACCGGCTCGACCGTGCACACCAGCCCGATCAAGGGCACCAGCGCGCGGTCGGCCGACCCCGGCCGCGCCGGGCGGCAGCGCGGTGCGCTCACCGGATCGGCCAAGGACAGGGCCGAGAACGTCATGATCGTCGACCTGATGCGCAGCGACCTGTCGAGCGTCTGCCGGCCCGGCACCGTCTCCGTGTCGCGCCTGGCCGCGGCGGAGGCCCATCCGGGCGTGTGGCACCTGGTCTCCGATGTTCGCGGGGAGCTCTCGAGCGGACGGACCGACGCGGAGCTCATTACGGCCACGTTCCCGCCCGGATCTGTGACCGGAGCGCCCAAGGTGCGCGCGCTGGAAGTCATCGCCGAGCTGGAGGCGTCGCCCCGCGATGTGTACACGGGCGCGATCGGCTATCGCAGTCCGGTGGCCGGCCTGGAGCTCAGCGTCGCGATTCGGACGTTCGAGTTCGGCGCGGGCCGGGTCAGCCTCGGCGCGGGCGGCGGGATCGTGGCCGACTCCGACCCTGCGGCCGAGTACGCCGAGTGCCTGATCAAGGCGCGGCCGCTGATCGAGACCGTGGGCGGCACGTTCGGCCGCGCCGATGGACCTGTCGAGAGCCCGCAGGCCGCGCTCAGGGCGCTCTGGCCACGCCCGGCCGCCGGGATCTTCACCACGCTGCCGGTCACGGGCGGGCTGCCGGACGGACTCGGTGAGCATCTGGACCGGCTGGCCGCGAGCGCGCGCGAGGTCTTCGGCAAGGACCTGCCGCCCGAGCTGCCGACCCTGATCAGCAAGTGCCTGGCCGACGGTGGCTCGGGGCGGCTGCGGATCACGATCCGGCCGCTCGGCGGCCCGCTGCACTGCCAGGTCGAGCTGACCGAGCCCGGCCCGGACGTTGCCGCAGTCCGGCTGCGCGTGACCGAGCTGCCAGGCGGACTCGGCGGGCACAAGTGGGCGGACCGCCGGCTGCTGAGGCAGCGCGCGGCTGGCCTCGCCGCCGATGAGCAGGTGCTGCTCACCGACTCCGGCGGCGTGCTCGAGACCGACAGGGCGAACGTCTTCGCGCTCGCAGGCGGCGTTCTGCGGACCCCCGACACCGACGGACGGATCCTGCCCGGCGTGATGCGGGCCCGCGTGCTCGCGGCCGCCCAGTCGCTCGGCATCGCAGTCGCGGCGGCGCCGCTACCGCTCGCTGACCTGCTCGCCGCCGATGAGGTGCTCGTGACCAACTCGATCCGCGGCGTGCTGCCGGTGATCGCCGCCGGGGGGCGCGCGGCGAGCTGGCGGTTCGGCGCGACCACAGTCCGGCTGGCCGCGGCCGTTCGCGATCCTGTCCGCACAACCGACAATCGGAGGGAACGGGGTCGTCCTCCATCTCGGTCGCTTTCCACCGCAGGCCGCCGCGGGCGAGCCGGCGGCGTACTCGTCATCGACAACTACGACTCGTTTACCTACAACCTGGTCGACCTGCTGCGCGCGGCCGGCGCACCGGTCGAGGTTGTCCGCAATGACGAGGTGACGGCTGCGCAGATCGCCGGCTACGGGGCGGCCGGCGTGGTGATCTCGCCCGGGCCGTGCGCCCCGGCGGAGGCCGGCATCTGCGTCGAGGCGATCCGGGCGCTCGGCGGCCGGGCCGCGATACTCGGCGTGTGCCTCGGGCACGAGGCCATCGTGGTGGCTTACGGCGGGACGATCGAGCGGGTCGCTCCCGTGCACGGCATGGCGTCCGTGATCGAGCACGACGGGCAGGGCATCTTCGCCGGGCTGCCGGCGGCATTCCCGGCTGCCCGGTACCACTCGCTGATCCTGGCCGAGACCGGCCTGCCGCCGGCGCTAGCCGTGAGCGCGCGGGCCGCTGGGCTGCCCATGGCCGTCCGCCATCGCGAGCTCGCGGTCGACGGTGTCCAGTTCCACCCGGAGTCGATCCTGACGCCGGCCGGGGCGCTGCTGATCAGGAACTTCCTGCGGCGCGCGACCGCCGAGACCTAGTGCAGACCGGGTCGCTTCTTGAGCGCGGTCTGCAGCAGCCTGTCGATGAGCTGCGGGAACGGCATGCCGCTTGCTTCCCACATCTTCTGGAAGTAGGAGGCGGGCGACAGGCCGGGCATCGTGTTGATCTCGTTGATGAGGATCTGACCGTCGGCGGTGTAGAAGAAGTCAACCCTGGCCAGTCCCTCGCAAGACACGGCGTCGAACGCGGCCGCGCCGAGGCGACGGATCTCCTCGATAGCGCCGTCCGGTATCGGCGCCGGGATCGCCATCCCGCTGGCCGAGTCCAGGTACTTCGCCTCGAAGTCCCAGAACTCCTCACCGCCGTCGACGAGCAACTGGCCGGGGAGGCTGGTGTCCGGCGGCGCGCCGTCGACCCCCTGGAGCACCGAGACCTCGATCTCGACGCCGTCGATGGCGGCCTCGACCAGGACCTTCGGGTCGTACCGGCGGGCGAGCGCGATGGCGTCGTGTAGCTGCGCCATGTCGCGCGCCTTGGAGGTGCCGATGCTCGACCCGCCTCTGGCGGGCTTGACGAACAGCGGCCAGCCGAGGTCGGCGATGTCGTCGAGCACCCGCTTGGTCTCGACCGATAGCGCATCGGCCGACTGGGCATCGCCTGACTGCGTCGCTGGCCAGTCCCGCTCCCTGACCACGACGTAAGGCCCGACGGGCAGGCCCTTCGCCTTGAAGATCAGGTTCATGTACTCCTTGTCCATGCTGACGGCGCTCGCCAGCACGCCGGCGCCGACGTAGGGCACGCCGGCCATCTCCAGCAGGCCCTGGATGGTGCCGTCCTCGCCGTAAGGGCCGTGCAGCACCGGCAGGACGACGTCGACCTCGCCGAACAGGTGCGGGATCTGCGCTGGCGCGCTCGCCACCAGGCCGGTCGTGGCGACCTCGCCGCCGCCCGACCAGGGCACGATAGGGGCGTTCGGCTCCGCCACAGCCGCGACCGTGGGCAGCTGGCCGTCGGTCACCGCCAGCCGCTCGGGCGCGTCGGCGACCTGCACCCAGCTGCCATCGGTGGTGATGCCGACGGGGACGACGTCGTAGCGCGACCGGTCGATGGCGCCGAGCATGTTGCCGCCGCCCATGCAGGACACCTGATGCTCGGGCCCGCGGCCGCCGAACACGACCGCGACCCTGATCTTGCGCTGCTCACTCACGAATTCCTCCAGTCCCCGTTGCGCCCGTCCTGTGCTGCCCGCGTTAGGTGCTGCCCGCGGGTTAGATGCCGTAACGCTCCGGCTTGGCCGATCTGCTGGCGAGCAGCAGCACGGCCGCCCCGATCTCCAGCCCGTCGTGCATGACCCCCGCGATCACCTCGGTGATCGGCATCTCCACGCCGTGCGCCTGCGCAAGCTGCAGCACCGACTCGGCCGACTTGACGCCCTCCACCGTCTGCGTCGTGCTGGCGAGCACGTCGGCGAGCGGCACGCCGCGGCCGAGCTTCTCGCCGAACGCCCTGTTCCTGGCCAGCGGCGAGCTGCAGCTGGCGACCAGGTCGCCCATTCCCGCGAGGCCAGCGAACGTGTGCTGGCTCGCGCCGAGCGCGGCACCGAGCCTGGCGATCTCCGCCAGGCCCCTCGTGATGAGCATCGCCCTGGTGTTGTCGCCGAGCCCCATGCCGGCGGCGATGCCGACGGCGATCGCGATGACGTTCTTGACCGCGCCGCCGAGCTCGCAGCCGGTCACGTCCTCATTGGTGTAAGGCCGGAAGTAGCCGGTGTGACACGCCTTCTGGAGCTGGCAGGCGACGGCCTCGTCGGCACAGGCCACCACGGTGGCGCAGTACTGCCGCGCTGCGATCTCCGGCGCGAGGTTAGGCCCGGAAACGACCGCGATCCGGTCCGGGCCGGCCCCGGTGATCTCGGCGATGACCTGGCTCATCCGGTCGCCAGTACCGAGCTCGATGCCCTTCATGAGGCTGACGAGCAGCGCGCCCGGCGGCAGTAGCTCGCGCCACTCGGCGAGATTGCGGCGCAGGCTCTGCGCCGGGACGGCCAGGACCACGATCTCGGCGCCCGCCAGTGCCTCCGCTGGGTCCGCCGTGGCGTGCAGCGAGGGGGGCAGCGAGATGCCAGGTACGTAGCGGGGCGACTCGTGCCGCGTGCTGATCTCCGCGGCGAGCTCGGGCCGTCGGCACCACAGGGTCACCGGCGTACCGGCATCGCAGAGTACCTGGGCAAACGTGGTGCCCCAGGCCCCGGCGCCCAGCACTGCGGCTTTCACGAGCCAGAAGTCCCCGCTGCCGGTCCTGGATCGGCGTCTGGCTCGCTCGCGTCAGTCTGGCCGACGTCTGGCTCGCCGGAGTCGGCGAGGGTGCGCAGGTCCTGGCGCAGCTTCCGGCGGGCGACGGCCGGGTGGTAAAACTCGGCCGGCGGCGTCATGCCACGCAGCCCGCCGAGCAGTCCGGCTACCTCGGTCATGATCTTGTCGGTCGCCGCCCTGAGCACCTGGTTGCTCAGGGGCTGGCCGGCGAACTCGGACAGGTCGACAGGCGGCCCCGCCACGACCTGCACGGTCTTGCGCGGCAGGAACTTCGGCACGAACTTGCCGTAGGGCAGGATCCGCTGCGCGCCCCAGTGCGCGATCGGCACGACCGGGATGTTGCTCTCCAGCGCCAGCCGGGCCACGCCGGTCTTGGCGACCATGGGCCACTGCTCGGGATCCCTGGTGACCGTCGCCTCGGGGTAGAAGATCACGCTGGCGTTGTTCCTGGCGGCAAGCTCGGCCGCCTGCTTCAGCACCAGGGCCGCGTCGGCCTGACCGCGGTAGACCGGCAGCTGACCCAGCCGGGTGATGATCGTGCCTACCACCGGGATCGCGAAGAGGGACGACTTGGCCAGGAACACCGGATACCGGCGCGCGCTGTCGGCGAACAGTGAGACGGCGAAGATGTCCATGTAGGAAAGGTGGTTGGCAGCCAGGAGTACCGGGCCGTCGGCCGGGATGTTCTCCTGGCCGTGCCAGTCGAGCCGCATCATCATCCGGATGCCCGGCCGCAGAATCAGCTTTGAGACGTTGCGCCAGCCATTGGAGAAGCTTCCGTCAGCTGGCTTGCGCGCCTTCTTGCCTGCCATCGGTTCCCTCCGGCCCGCCGGCGCCCACTTGCCGTGGCGCCGTGATCTGCCTCAGTCTGTCCGGTCCCGCGTTGCCCTGTCGAGGCGTCGCGGGAGGATCATACGCATGCCACCCGATGTCGACCTCCAGGCCGCCCGGCCGACCACGCTGACCTGGTCGCTGGTGATCCCCGTCAAGGTACTTGCCCAGGCCAAATCGAGACTCACCGGGCTAGCTGGCCAGCGCCGGGCCGAGTTCGCCCTGGCCATGGCGGCCGACACCGTGGAGGCCGCGGTCCGCGCCGAGACCGTGGCCGCGGTCCTGGTGGTGACCGACGATCCCGAGGTCCGCGCCATCGCGGCCGAGCTTGGCGCCACAGTGCTCGCTGACACTCCGGCGGGCGGACTCAATGAGGCGCTCGCACATGGTGCCGCATACTCGCAGGACAGGTGGCCAGAGCGCGGCCGGGCCGGGCTGGCGGGCGACCTGCCCGCGCTGCGGTCGCGCGAGCTGACCGTCGCGCTGGCAGCGGCCGCGCGCCTTCAGACCGCGTTCGTGCCTGACGCCGACGGCACCGGCACGACGCTGTACGCGGCCGTGCCGGGCGCGCAGTTCCGGCCGCAGTTCGGCCCGGCGTCACGGGAGCGGCACCTGGCGACTGGCGCAGTTGAAATTGGCGCGGGCGAGATTGGCGCGGGTGAGATTGGCGCGGGTGAGATCGGCACGGGACTGGCGGGCCTGCGGCGTGACGTCGACACGATCGAAGACCTGCGCGCGGCCGCCAAGATTGGTCTCGGCTCGCGCAGCAGGGCCCTCCTGCCCGCCTAGGCATCATCAATTGTGCTACCTAGGTAGACACCGTTGTCTCTACCTAGGTAGCGTCTGCTCCATGCCACGACGCGAGGTGTTTTCAGCCCAGGCATTGTCAGTGCTGGCAGCGCTGCGCGCGGAGCCGCAGGCGTGGCGGCACGGGTATGGGATGGCGCAGGAGACGCGACTGAAGTCGGGCAGCCTGTACCCGATCTTGATCAGGCTGGCCGACCGTGGACTGGTCGACGCGCGCTGGGAAGAGGAGCAGCCGGCCGGGCGGCCCAGGCGCCACCTGTACCGGCTGACCAGCGAGGGGCTGGCGGCAGCGACGACGGCGCTCGCGGCGGCGTCGGCCACGGCACCGCGGCCGCGGCCGCGGCGGATGGCGGCGCCCAGGCTGGCCGGGGACCAGTCATGACGGACCGGCGGACCTCGGTGCTGGCCGGGATGCTGCGCGATGCGGCTCGGTTGCTGCCGCAGGGACGGCGGCAGTGGGCCGAGGCCTTGCAGGCGGAGGCAGCTGAGCTGCCCGCGGGGTGGCCACGGCTGGGCTGGCTGGCGGGCGGGTTGTGGCTTGTTGTGAGGGAGGCCAAGATGATGCGCAAGGTCGTGTACTGGCTCGGGGTCGTTGTTGTGACGGCCGCCGCGGCTTTGGTTGTGTGGCTGAGCTGGCGGACTTCTCCGGCAGCTGACGGTCTGGCCGTGACCGACCGGGTCCGGGTCCTGGTGGGAGTAGCTGCGCTGGTCGTGCTGCCGTGGGTGGGCCGGCGGCGCGGCTGGTTCGGCCCGGTCGGCCGCAGCATCACGGCGCGGCTGGGGCGGGTGGCGGGCTGCGTGGCGCTCTGCGGCGTTGGCGTGACCCTCGTGCGGATGGACAGTCACGTTGTTCCCGGTCCCCATGGCCCGTCCCCGTTTAGCCTGCCGGGCGAGATCGCCGCGCTCGTAATACTGGGCGCCGGACTGGCAGTCCTGGCCGTGGTCAAGACCAGATGGCCCGATGCCGAGGCCAGCGCGCTGTGGGGCGCAGCCTTGATGGCGGGTTTTGTCATATTCGTGCTCGTGCCGCTCCAGGCGCTCGCGGTCATATACGCCGCCGGGATCCTCGCCGCGACATCGCGGCGGTCGCCGGCAGCAAGCGTGTCCCTGGGCGCCGGCACCATCGCCGGCCTGGCCGCGGGCCTGGCCTCCGGCCTGGCCTTTTACGAAGCAGCGGGCGACGATAGCTACGGCTTCCCGCTCCTCCTCGGCTCGGTCGCCACGGTGTTCCTGCTCGCCGGCCTCGCGGGCGTCGCCGCGGCCTGGCGGCTGTCAGACATCGAGGACCCGCAGGAACTGCGGGCGGCGCGTATCCGCCAGGGGCTGCTCGCGGGCTCGGTGGCCGGGGTTGTCTGCGGCCTCCTGCTCACCGACTTCGCCCCTGTGGCCGGCGTGGTCATGATGGCCATGGGCCCGCTGGCCGGCCTCGGCGGCGGCGCGTTCGGCGGCGCGATCGCGGCTGACCACCCGCGTGAGGCCCTGCCAGACCGCATTCGGGAGGCCGGCCTGTTTGTGTTCAGGTCATAGCAGCGCTAGATGTGCACGATCGGGCAGGTAAGCGTCCTGGTGATGCCAGCCACGCCCTGGATCTGGGCGACGACGAGGCGGCCGAGGTCATCGACGTTGTCCGCTTCGGCGCGGACGATCACGTCGTAGGGTCCGGTCACGTCATCGGCCTGGGTCACGCCGCTGATCTGCGCGATGGCGAGTGCTACCTCGGCTGCCTTCCCGACCTCGGTCTGGACGAGAATGTAGGCCTGCACCATGTCGCCCTCCACGTTCGTGGTTGTCACGGCAACGCTACCGTAGGGACGCGCTGCGATTTGCAGTGAGTGGGTGAGCCAGGAGGCGGTTATCAGCGTCGCCGATATCGGTGAGTTCGGCCTGATAGCGGCGATCCGGGCGGTGCTGCCGCCGGACCCGGCCGCCGTGGTCGGCGTCGGGGATGACGCCGCGGTGCTGCCCGTACCGGACGGCAGGGTCGTCGCCAGCACCGACCTGCTGGTCGAGGGCAGGCACTTCCGCCGCGACTGGTCCTCGCCTGAGGACATCGGCGCCAAGGCTGCTGCGCAGAATCTCGCTGATATCGCGGCGATGGGCGCGGTGCCGACCGCTCTGCTCTTCGGGCTGGCCATTCCCGGCGAGGTCGAAGTTTCCTGGGTCCTTCGTGTCACCAGGGGAATGGTCGCCGAGTGCAGCCGTGCCGGCGCCGCCATTAGCGGTGGCGATATCACGAGCGCGGACGAGATTATGCTCGCCATTACTGCGCTTGGCCACATGAATGGCCGGGAGCCTGTCACCAGAGCCGGTGCCAGGGCAGGTGACGTGGTCGCGATCAGCGGCCCCGTCGGGCGGTCCGCCGCGGGGCTCGCGCTGCTCCGGGCTGGGGGCCCGGACGAACTCGCCGGGCTGGCCGGCCTAATCGACGCGCACCGCCGGCCGCGGCCTGATTACCAGGCTGGCCCGCAGGCAGCTGGCGCCGGCGCCACCGCGATGATCGACGTCAGCGACGGTCTCGTGGCCGATCTCGGGCACGTTGCGGAGGCGAGCGGCGTCTGCCTTCGGCTGCGCACAAAGAGCCTGGCCGGCTCTGGCGACCTGCCGGCCGCGGCCGCAAAGCTTGGCGCCGACTGGCGCGACTGGGCCCTCGCGGGCGGCGAAGATCATGCGCTAGCGGCCACATTCCCGGCCCTCAGTAACGTGCCAGATACGTGGACGGTAATCGGCGACGTCGTGGCGGGAAGAGGAATTCTTGTCGATGGCCGGCGCTGGGACAGGCCTGCTGGCTGGGATCATTTCCGGAAGCCAGGCCTTAATCGGTCTCGGTGATCACCGGTCGCACGTTCAGGACTGGCCGATCACGGCCGCGCTTGATATAACCCCCTTGATGCCTCGCCATCGCAGAGAGCGCGTGCCCCGGTACAGGGCGCGACGGCCAGCCGGTCGCCCGGCCCGACGCGTCCCGGTGAGTGCTGCGGCAACCGACGCTGTCGCGGAGGGTGCCGACGCCACTTTGCAGCTCCCGCTGCTCCTGCGGGCGGGTCGTCCCGCGCTTGTCGCGGGCGCCGTGCGGGGCCTGCTGGTGACTCCCTGGTTCGCGGCTGCCACGGGATTCGTCGTCGCGGTCGGGCTGTGGATCTCCGCGCCGCACGCCGAGCTCAAGTTCCCCAGCGCCGTGGGCGTGGTGCCCTGCGCGGTGACTGGCTGCGGATCGCAGACGGGCCAGGGCACGGGCAGGCTGACGACCACCAAGGGCCAGCCCATCGTGCACTCGCGCAAGTCAGGCGGCGCAGGCGGGCGTTCCGGTGCGGGGCGCCGGACCGCTGCCACCGGGCTGACGTTCGGGTACGTGGTGGTCTGGCATGAGCAGGGCAAGTTCGCGGTGCAGATCACCGTGCGGGGCAAGCGCGCCCTGCACGACTGGCAGCTGGCCTTCGAGATGCCGGGCGATCAGATCACCTACGTCGCCGGTGCCTCGTGGCAACCGGCTGGCAAGGACGGCGGCACGGCCAGCGCGCAAGACGGCGAGCCAGGCCAGTGGGGGGATGCCGGCGATGGCGGCGATGGCACGGGCAGGAGCGGGCACGCCATCAGCTTCACAGTCTTCGGACTGGGCACGCCAGTAGCCCCCACGAGCTGCGCTTTCAAACACGCGACCTGCAGGTTTTCCTAGTCCGGCCGGAAGCCGCTGATCAGGGCGCGCATGGTGACGGCTACCGCGTCCCTCGTTGCCCTCGGCTCGGGCGAGCTGGCGATCAGGAGCCCGGCCCTGGTGAGGGCGCCGAGTAGTAGGCGCGCGAGCGTCGGCGGGTCATCGACTCGCAAGACTCCGGAGGAGTTAGCGGCTTCGAGCGCCGCGACCGTCGCGGCGAACGCATAGCGCTCGTCCAGTTCGGTGAACCTGGCCAGGCCGAGCACGGCAGGAGCGTCGGTGATGACGATCCGCTGTACCTCTGGCTCGAGGACCTTGTCGAGGAAGGCGCCGAACCCGGCGGCGAGCAGGTCGATAGCGTCCGCGGCCCTGGCCGCGGCCTGCATCGAGGCCGTCAGGAGATCGGCGTGGACCTGCTCGAAGACCGCTTCGAAGACGGCCGCCTTGGTCGGGAAGTGGTGATACAGCGCGCCGGTCGTCACCCGCGCTGTCCTGGCGATGTCCTCGACCGAGGTCGCGGCGAACCCGCTAGTGCCGAATAGCTCGCGGCCAGCGGCCACGAGGGCAGCCCTGGTCTGGGCTACTTGCTCCGCACGCAGCGAAGGGGCGCCTGTGCTGTCGGTCATCCCCACTGTGTAGCTCACCGGCGGACCTTGTGCACATTCGCCTCACGTGACATAGTGACACTATCTACAGGAGCAACACTATGTCACGGAGGATGAAGATGCTAGCGGCCATCGAAGGAGTCAGCGCCGACCGCGCCGCGCTGCTGGATCTCGGCGACCGCCTGACCGAGGAGCAGTGGCAGGCACCGTCCGGCTGCCCCGGCTGGCGCGTGCAGGACGTCGTCACCCACATGGCCAACCTGTTCTGGCTGCTCGTGGATCCGGCCAGGCTGCCCGATCTGGGCGGCTTGCCGACCGAGCAGGCGCAGGAAGCAGCGGTGCAGGCCAGGCGCGGCATGTCCGGGCCAGCAGCGCTCGCGGATTACGCGGAGGTCAGTAAGCCCGCGCTCGACAAGCTGGGCGAGCTTGCGGCCCTGGATCTCGAGCTACCTCTCGGCGACCTCGGTACCTATCCGGCCGCGGTGCTGCCGACCGCTTACAGCTTCGATCACTACACCCACATCCGGGCCGACCTGTTTGGGCCGCGCGGGCCGCTCACGGGCGACGCGCCGCCCTCGGACGCGCTCCGGCTCGCGCCAGCGCTGGACTGGGTTGAGGCGGCCCTGCCGCAGCAGAATCCGGCCGCGGCTGACGCGTGCGCACTCGAGATCCAGGTCACCGGCACAGGGGCCCGGTCGATCAGGCTCGGGTCGGGTGCGGCATCGGCGACGATTCGCTCGGACGGGCCGGACCTGATCCGGTGGATCACCCAGCGCGCCAGCTGGGAGGAGCTCGGCGTCGAGGTGACCGGTGACGACGCGGCCCTGGCTGTGGCCAGGAAGCTCAAGGTGTTCTGACCGCCTAGGCTGGTCGGCATGGTGCCAGCCCCGCCCCGCGTCCTCGCCATCGCCGGCTCCGACTCGGGCGGCGGCGCTGGCATCCAGGCCGACCTGAAGACGATGCTGGCCCTCGGGGTGCACGGCATGAGCGTCATCACCGCCGTGACGGCGCAGAATTCCGTCGGCGTCCAGGGTTACTGGGAGCTGCCGGCCGAGGCCGTCGCAGCCCAGCTCGACTCCGTGCTCGGCGACATCGGCGCGCAGGCGATCAAGACCGGCATGCTGGCCTCGCCGATGCTGGTGGGCACCGTGTGCGATGCGCTGGCCGAGGTGGCGGCGCCGGTCGTGGTCGATCCGGTCGCGGTGTCCAAGCACGGCGACAGCCTGCTCTCGGCCGGGACGCTCGAGGCGGTAAGGGAGCGGCTGCTGCCGCTAGCGACCGTGGTCACGCCGAACCTGCTGGAAGCCGGGCTGCTCACCGGGATGACGATCCGGCACGAGGCGGAGATGCTGGCCGCGGCCCGGCAGATCAACGCCATGGGGCCGCAGTGGGTGCTGGTCAAGGGCGGCCACCTGCCCGGTAACCCGATCGACCTGCTGTTCGACGGAGAGCGGATCATCCGTTTCCCTGGCGAGCGGATCGATAGCGTGCACACGCACGGGACCGGCTGCACGCTCGCCTCCGCCATCGCCTCCAGGCTGGCCCTCGGTGACGACGTCCCGACGGCGGTCAAGGCCGCCAAGGCCTACGTGACCGGGGCGATCGCGGGCGGCTTCGCGCTAGGCGCCGGGATCGGGCCCGTTGATCATGGCTGGCAGCTGCGGGCAGCCCGTTAGCGGGTGACCTTGCCTGCCTTGATGCAGGAAGTGCACACGTTCAGCCGGCGCGGCGTCTTGCCGACCATTGCGCGGACGCGCTGAATGTTCGGGTTCCAGCGGCGCGGGGTGCGGCGGTGCGAGTGCGACACGTTGTTGCCGAAGCCCGGCCCCTTGCCGCACACATCGCAGACGGAAGCCACGGGATCGCTCCATTTTGGGAAGACAGTCAGACAGGGTCCCTGGCAAGCTCAAGCCACGCCAGTCGTCGAAGGATATCCGACCAACCGGGTGCGACGCGAGTCGGGCACCAGATCGGGCGGCGCGGCCTATCCTGGCCCCGTGGTAAGGACAGCCGTGGTGAGGACAGCCGTGGTGAGGACAGCCGTGGTGGTAGCGGTGATGAGCGTAGCGCTGGGACACGCGTATGGCCGTCCTTGCTGATCCGCTCCGGCTAGTCATCGGCGACAAGGCCGCCAAGCGGCTGGCCTCGGCTTTTGACGTGCACACCGTCGGGGACCTGCTCAGCTACTACCCGCGCCGCTACGACAAGCGCGGTGAGCTGACCGATCTCGCCGGGCTGCGGGAGGGCGACTACGTCACCGTCCAGGCCGAGGTCGCGACGGCGTCGGTACGGAAGATGAACAACCGTTCCGGCTCGATCTTCGAGGCGGTTGTCACCGACGGCCACGGCAAGCTGACGCTCACCTTCTTCGGCAGGGGCCGGCAGGACTGGCGGCAGCAGGAGCTCCATCCCGGCGCGCGGGGGCTGTTCTCCGGTCAGGTATCCAGCTTCCGCGGCAAGCGCCAGCTGACGCACCCGGAGTACGAGCTGCTGGGCTCGGGGAGCTCCGGGGCCAGGGCGGCCGAGTTCGCCAATGAGCTGATCCCGGTCTACCGAGCGAGTGCCCAAATGCAGTCCTGGAAGATCGCCGACTCGGTGCGGATCGCGCTCGACGTGCTGGACGTCCCCGACGATCCGCTACCGGGCGAGATCCGCCGCCGGCTCGGGCTGTGCGGCTACGCCGATGCGCTGCGCGGTATCCACCGCCCTGTCGACGAGGCCGACATGCACCGGGCTCGGGCCAGGCTGAAGTGGGACGAGGCGTTCGCGCTGCAGGTGCTGCTGGCCCAGCGCAGGCTGGCCGCGGCCAGCTACAGCGCGATACCGCGGCCGCCGGTCGCCGGTGGCCTGCTCGCGGAGTTCGACGCCGCCCTGCCGTTCGAGCTGACCGTCGGCCAGGAGCTGACCGGCGCCACGCTCGCCGACGAGCTGGCGCGCCAGCACCCCATGCACAGGCTGCTGCAGGGCGAGGTCGGCTCGGGCAAGACCGTGATCGCGCTGCGCGCCATGCTCCAGGTGGTCGATGCGGCTGGCCAGGCAGTGCTGCTGGCGCCGACTGAGGTGCTCGCGCAGCAGCACTTCCGGTCGATCTCGAGCCTGCTCGGGCCGCTGGCAATGGCCGGCCAGCTCGGCGGCGCGGAGCACGCGACGAGGCTTGCGCTCCTGACCGGCTCGCTCGGCGCGCCAGCCCGTCGCAAGGCGCTGCTGGCGGCCGCCTCGGGCGAAGCCGGGATCATCATCGGCACGCACGCGCTGCTCGAGGACCGGGTGCAGTTCGCAGACCTCGGCCTCGTCGTCATCGACGAGCAGCACAGGTTCGGCGTCGAACAGCGGGACGCGCTGCGGGACAAGGCAGGTGACGGCCGGCCGCACATGCTGGTGATGACCGCGACACCGATCCCGCGGACCGTCGCCATGACCGTCTTCGGCGACCTGGAGGTATCCACGCTGACGGAGCTCCCGGCCGGGCGCTCGCCGATCGCCACCCACGTCGTCCCGGTCGCCGAGCGGCCGCACTATCTCGCCAGGACCTGGGAGCGGGTGAAGGAAGAGGTCGCGACCGGCCGCCAGGCGTACGTCGTCTGCCCGCGCATTGGCGGCGACGGGCCCGCCGATCCGGACGAGAGCCTCGTCGATCAGGCCACGGACGACGACGACGACAGCGCCCGGCCGTCACGGCCGCCGATCGCGGTGCTCGACCTCGCGGCTGAGCTCGCCGCCGGGCCGCTGGCCGGCCTGCGCCTGGCGATCCTGCACGGCCGGCTGCCTGCTGAGGAGAAGGAGAAGGTGATGCTCGCCTTCGCCGACGGGATGGTGGACGTGCTGATCACCACCACCGTGATCGAGGTCGGCGTGGACGTGCCTAACGCGGTGGTGATGGTGGTCATGGACGCCGACAGGTTCGGCGTATCCCAGCTGCACCAGCTGCGCGGCCGCGTCGGCCGCGGCGCCGACCCTGGCCTCTGCCTGCTCGTGACCGAGGCACCAGAAGCCGCCCCGGCCAGGGAGCGGCTTGACGCCGTGGCGGGGACGCTCGACGGGTTTGCGCTGTCGCGGATCGACCTGGAGCAGCGCCGGGAAGGCGATGTCCTCGGGACGGTCCAGGCCGGCCGCAAATCCAGCCTCAAGCTGCTGCAGCTACTTCGCGATGGCGACCTGATCGAGCAGGCGCGGGCGGAAGCGATCTCGCTCGTCGACGCCGATCCGGCGCTGGCAGGCGAACCTGGGCTTGCCGAGGCCGTTCGGGCACTGATCGACGTGGAGCGAACCACGTTCCTGGAAAAGGCATGAGGCGTTCTGCGGTGCGCGGACCTGACTCTCGGTGACCAGAATCATCGCCGGCGCGGCCGGAGGCCGTCGGCTGGCGACCGCGTCGGGCCGGACCACGAGGCCGACCAGCGACCGGACCAGGGAAGGCCTGTTCGCCACCGTCGAGGCGATCTGCGACGGGCTGCGCGGCGCCGCGGTGCTCGACCTGTATGCGGGGTCGGGCGCTGTCGGGCTCGAGGCGCTGTCGCGTGGCGCCGGCGACGTGCTGCTCGTGGAGTCCGATGGCCGGGCGGCGCAGGTGATCCGGCACAACATCGCCGTCGTGGGACTCGCCGGCGCGCGGCTGGTCACCGACCGGGTCGAGCGCACGCTGGCGCGTGGGCCGGATGGCCCGCCGCGTGACTTCGTGTTCGCTGATCCGCCTTACGCGGTCGGCGACGACGAGATCGGCTCGGTGCTCGCGGGGCTGCTGAGCCAGGGCTGGCTCGCGCCCGGCGCGCTGGTAGCTCTTGAGCGGTCGACCCGGTCCGGGCCGCCAAGCTGGCCGCAAGGTTACGAATTTGACCGATCCCGCAGATACGGTGAGGCGACGCTCTGGTACGGTCTCGCCGCAGGTGCACAACCTGCTGCGATACCCCGACGGGAGAGTGAACCCGATTGCGGCGCGTAGTCTGCCCTGGCTCGTTTGACCCCGTGACCAACGGACACCTTGACATCATTGGCCGCGCCGCGCAGTTGTACGACGAGGTCGTTGTCGCCGTGGTGCGGAACCCGAGCAAGAACTCGCTGTTTACCGCCGCGGAGCGGGTCGAGCTGATCCGCGAGGCCACCCGGAAGCACGACAATGTCCGGGTCGACAGGTTCGAGGGACTGATCGTCGACTTCTGTCGCGACAATGACATCTCCGCGATCGTGAAGGGCCTGCGGGCCGTCAGCGACTTCGACTACGAGATGCAGATGGCGCAGATGAACTACAGTCAGGCCGGCGTCGAGACGCTGTTCATGACCACGAACCCGCTCTATGCGTTCTTGTCCTCGAGCCTGGTGAAGGAGTTCGCCCGGTACGGAGGGGATGTCAGCGGCCTGGTCCCGCCGACGGTGCTCGACAAGCTGACCGGCCGCATCGCCGAGGCCTGACTACGGCGGCTGCCCCGCGATGCGCCGCCAAGTTGGGAATGCCGCAGGCCAGCCGGTAAGCTGTGCGGACACCTTGCCCAGCACTCCCGTCAGCCATGCCGCGAAGTTCAACCCGACTGCCATGCCACATTCTTCGATAAAGCGCCACAAGGGGCTTGATTCCCGCAACCCGCTGGTCTTCGACACCAGGGACCTCGGGCCGGGATCTGCGCGTACCCTGACCCGCACGGTCGCCGCTCCCGACCATATGGGCGTTGAGCTGGCTAGGGTTCCGGCGGGGACCGATCTTGAGCTGGACGTTCAGCTCGAGGGTGTGACCGAGGGCGTGCTGGTGACCGCTACCGTGACCGGGCCGCTGGCAGGCGAGTGCGCTCGCTGCCTTGAGCCCTTCACCTCAGCGGTGAAAGTGCACTTCCAGGAGCTGTTCGTGCTGGCCGGGGACGCCGATGCGGCGGACGGCGAGGACGACGCGGACAGCTACCGGCTTGACGGCAACGGCCTGCTGGATCTCGAGCCCGCGCTGCGCGACGCGATCGTGCTCGAGCTACCGCTCTCGCCCCTGTGCGAGGACGGGTGCCAGGGCTTGTGCGTGGTATGCGGGGTTCGGCTAGCCGACGCGGAGGCTGGTCACGGGCATGAGGAGCGCGGCACGATGTGGGCGGCGCTGAAGGACTTTACGGTGGAGCGGCCAGATGCCGCGCCGGGACAGGCAAAGGAGCACTGAGGTGGCAGTACCGAAGCGAAAGATGTCGCGCAGCAACACTAGGTCGCGGCGCGCGCAGTGGAAGGCGACGGCGCCTACGCTCGTCGCGTGCCCGAATTGCCGCGAGCCTAAGCTCCCGCACACGGCCTGCCCGACCTGCGGCACGTACAACAGGCGCCAGGTCATCACGCCTTCCTGATCATGCCTTGGGCGCAGACGCCAGTTAGGACGGCGCTGCGGGAAGGGGCGGGCTGGTGACTGACTCACCCACTGGCAGGCTGGCCGGGCCTCCGTCTACTGGGCCAGCCGGACAGAACGAGGGCCTCCTCGAGGCCCTTGGCGTAGCTGTCGGCTCTGAGCTGCTGGAGCGGGCCCTGATGCACCGCTCCTTTGCCTACGAGAACGGCGGGCTGCCGACCAACGAGCGGCTGGAGTTCCTCGGCGACTCTGTGCTCGGCCTGATCGTGACCGACACGCTGTTTCGCTCGCATCCCGAATTGCCCGAAGGCCAGCTAGCCAAGCTGCGGGCAGCGGTCGTGAATATGCGGGCGCTCGCCGGCGTCGCCCGCGGGCTTGATCTTGGCTCCTATGTCCGCCTGGGCAAGGGCGAAGAAGGCACCGGCGGCCGCGACAAGTCGTCCATCCTGGCCGACACGCTCGAGGCCGTAATAGGCGCGGTCTACCTCGATCAGGGTCTAGCTGCCGCAGACGCGCTTGTCCACCGCCTGTTCGATCCGGTCATAGCCAGGTCCGCCAGGCTCGGCGCCGGCCTGGACTGGAAGACCTCGCTCCAGGAGCTGACGGCGGCCGAGATGCTGGGCGTGCCGGAGTACCACGTTGAGGAGAGCGGGCCCGATCACCAGAAGTCGTTCCGCGCGTTCGTCCGGATCGGGTCGGAGACCTACGGCGAGGGCGAGGGCCGCTCCAAGAAGGAAGCTGAGCAGCAGGCCGCCGAGGCCGCCTGGAATGCCATCACCGAGGGCATCGCGGGGAGCAGCGTGGCTGCGGCGCTGGTGCGGCTGCCGCGGGTGCGGGCGAGGCTGATCATGCTTCGGCTGAAGGCGGGACCGGTCAGGCGGCCAGCGACGCGGTGGGCAGCACGAACGGCTCGGCTCGCCGCGTGACCAGGAACGGCCAGGCGCGCCAGTCCGGTCGCACCGCGCAGGGCTAGCCCGTGCCTGAGCTGCCCGAGGTCGAGACCGTCCGGCGCGGGCTCGAGCAGTTCGTCGTAGGCCGGCGCATCGAGACCGTCGAGACCCTGCATCCGCGCGCGATCCGGCGGCACGAGGCCGGCCCGGCGGACTTCATCGCCAGGCTCACCGGCAGGACCATCGACGGTGCCAGGCGCCGCGGCAAGTACCTGTGGCTGCCGGTCGGGGAGGACGCGCTGCTGGCGCACCTCGGCATGAGCGGCCAGCTGCTCGTCGGGCCCGCCGATGCGCCGCTCTCACCGCACGTCCGGGTGCGTTTCACGTTTGCGGACAACGGCCTGGACCTGCGCTTCACAGATCAGCGCACGTTCGGTCACCTGCTGGTGTCGGCGGATGGCGCGAAGCTGCCGTCGGTCATCTCGCACATCGCGCCTGACCCGCTCGAGGACGCCTTCGACCTGTCCTGGCTCACTGCCCGGCTACACAGCAGGCGGACCGGCATCAAGCGGGCTCTGCTCGACCAGTCGCTGGTGAGCGGCGTCGGCAACATCTACGCCGACGAGGCCTTGTGGCGCTCCAAGCTGCACTTTGCCCGTGCGACCGACCGGCTGCGGCCAGTCCAGGTCGGCGCTTTGATGGAAGCAGTCGGGGAGGTCTTTGCCGAAGCGCTCAAGGACGGCGGCACTAGCTTCGACAGCCTCTACGTGAACGTCAATGGAGAGAGCGGCTACTTCGACAGGTCGCTGAACGTATACGGGCGTGCGGGCGAGCCGTGCCCGCGCTGCGGGACCCCGATCCGCCGCGACCCGTTCATGAACCGGTCGTCCTACACATGCCCGTCCTGCCAGTCCCGACCGCGCAACGGCCGGTGGTGAGGTGCCCGCAGGGATGCGGCTGACCGCCTGGGTGACCGGACACGTGCAGGGCGTCGGGTTCCGCTGGTGGGTACGGTCGAACGCACGGGAACTAGGCCTTGTCGGTTTCGCCGAGAACCTGGCCGACGGACGGGTCAAGGTGGTCGCCGAGGGCGATGAGGCCGGCTGCCGGGAACTGCTCGCGCGGCTCGAGGACGGTGTCGGTGATGCCCTGGCGGCCGGCCCGAGGCGGCTAGTGCGGCCGGGCCGGGTGAGTCAGGTGACCCACCGGTGGACGCAAGCGGCCGGCGGCCTGCCTAGCTTCACAGAGCGGTGACGTAGGGCCACCGTCGCTGCCATCGTGACGATCTCGCGGGATCGTGACGCGAGGGGACAAGCGCGGCTAGTCTGGCCACTCCCAGCGCATATCCGCAGGTCGCCCGGCGACTGGTGCGGGCCTATCGGCAGGCCTGTGACCTGCATGATCGTCAAACTTGACCGAATACCCTTGACGGTGGGACCATGTAGGTGTTAACCAGCGCGCAGCCATGTCCGGCGTCTGCGTGCACGCCCACCCTGGTCACTCAGTGTGGAGGACCCTACACAATGGCAAAGGCTCTACTCGGCCACGTCGGCGGGCCGGATCCCCGCATGGTCTCAGAGATGCGCCGCTTGCAGCAACGAGTACGCGACCTGGAGGCTGAGCTTGCTCGGCTTCAGGACGAGAACGATGTGCTAGTCGCTTCGGTCGGTCATGACCTGCTACTTCCGGTTCGCGAGCCAGCGCTCACCTAACAAGAGCGCCGGGGCCAAAAAGTTACCGCACGGTGAGGGACGCCTTAAGCGTCCCTCTTCGGTTTTCAGGGGCCTGGTCTTAGGGTCAGCCGCATCAGCCGAGATGCGCGGACAGGAACGTCAGCGCGGCGGGCAAGTTCCGTCCCCAGAACGCGTCGTCGTGGCAGCCAGCCAGGATCCCGCCTGGGGGCTGGTGACCGGTGATGGCGGCCAGCCGGTCGCGCAGCCGGGCAGCTTCCGGCTCGAACGGGTCATCGGTGCCGCAGCCAATCCAGCATGGGACGTCCCGCATCGCTGCCGCGTTCGCGATCACGTCGTTGCGGGTGAAGTCCGCCGGGCTGTCAAAGGACGTCCGGTTGGCGGCGATTGCGGCGGCGTAGCTGGCGAAGATCGCCGGGGACACCGCGGCGACGGCCGCGGGCTTTGGCTGTGTCCGGGGGCCAGCGGCGCTTCGACTGGCTCGAGCTTGACCGCTAGCCAGGTGCTCGGCGAGCAGCAGGGCGCCGTAGCCGCCCATGGACTCGCCGCTGATGCCGATCCGCGCGGTGGCCAGGCCAGCGGCCGCCAGGCGTGGCAGCACCTCGCCGATGATCATGCCAAGCGGATCATCGCCGTCCGCGCGCTTGTGCCAGTAGGTGTCGCCGCCATCGACGGTCACCGCTGCGAAGCCGGTAATCCCGGCGGCCGTCATGGCCGGGCTGAGCTGCCGGGCGAGGTCGCGGGCAGTGGCGCCGGCGCCGTGCAGCCCGATCACGACGCCAAGGCGGCGGGCGGCAGGCACGTGAGCCGGCATCAGGGTCACCATGGTGACGGCGCGGCTCCGATAGGCGGACTGGAAGGTGGTCTCGTGCTGGATCGGCGGCGCTCCGTGCGGGCTCGGCGGGCCTGATCCGCACGCACCGTCAAGCCGCGCGAGGGCGTACTTACCCGGCAGCGTGCCATCTTGGACCAGCTCGAAGCCGGCCGCGCCGCCGGCGATGACGACCCCGAGGCCCGCCAGCATGACGGCCCGGCGCGACGGTCCGGCGCGGCCCTGAGGCGACCGCTGGCTGCTCGGCATGATGACTCCCCCTGTGGCCGCCGGGATGGATGCTATCCGCAACCGAGAAGTCTTAGCGGTCAAGACGTCACATATCGGATCTGCCACGGGCGCGAATGCGCAAGGTCACAGTGGCCTCGCGGTATGGTGCGAACGACGGTGGCTGCCCGCCATGGCTTAGTCCGTGGCCTTGTGGCCAGTGGCTGGGGAGGAGTCAGCAGGTGTACCTGAAGACCCTCACCCTGCGCGGATTCAAGTCGTTCGCGTCCGCCACGACGCTTCGATTTGAGCCTGGCATCACGTGCATCGTCGGGCCGAACGGCTCGGGCAAGTCGAATGTCGTGGATGCGTTCTCCTGGGTGATGGGCGAGCAGGGCGTCAAGCCCCTGCGCGGCGGCAAGATGGAAGACGTCGTCTTCGCCGGCACCGCGGGCCGCCCGGCGCTCGGGCGGGCCGAGGTGACCCTCACGATCGACAACAGCGACGGCGCACTGCCGATCGATTACTCCGAGGTCACGATCAGCCGGCTGCTGTTCCGGTCCGGGCAGAGCGAGTACGCGATCAACGGCGATCAGTGCCGGCTGCTGGACATCGCGGAGCTGCTGTCCGACACCGGCCTCGGCCGGGAGATGCACGTCATCGTCGGCCAGGGCCAGCTGGACGAGGTGCTGAACGCCGGGCCGGAAGCGCGGCGCGCCCTCATCGAGGAAGCGGCCGGGGTACTCAAGCACCGTCGTCGCAAGGAGAAGGCGGTACGCAAGCTCGACGCCATGCAGGCCAACCTGACCCGGCTGGTCGATCTCACCAGCGAGCTCGGCCGCCGGCTGAAGCCGCTCGGCCGGCAGGCGGAGATCGCCCGCAGGGCGGTGGTCATCCAGGCGGACCTGCGCGATGCCCGGCTGCGGCTGCTGGCCGACGACTTTGTCACGCTCGCGGCCGAGCTTGTGCACGACCAGAGCGACGAGGCCGCCGCGGTCGGTGTCCGGGCCGCGCTGGAGGCCGCGCTGGCGCAGGCCAGGGATACCGAGGCCGAACTGGAGGACGCCGAGCAGCAGCACGCGCCGCGGCTGGCGGCCGCGCAGGAGGCATTCTTCGGGCTGTCGGGGCTGGCCGAGCGCATGCGCGGCGTCCAGGGTCTCGCGACCGAGCGGCACCGGCACCTGTCCGCGCCCGAGCCGCAGCGGGCTGGCCGCGACCCGGACGAGCTTGAAGAGGAAGCGGCGGATCTGCGGACCCAGGAACGGGAGCTCGCCGAGCGCCTCGCGTCGGCGCGCCAGCAGCTCACCACGGCGATCGCTGGCCGCACCAAAGCCGAGGCCGCGCTCGCCGACAACGAACGGCGGCTAGCGGCCGACGCCAGGGCCGCGGCCCAGCGCGCCGATAGGCTCGCGCGACTACGCAGCCAGGTCGAGGCTGCGACGAGCCGGGCGGCTGCCGCTCAGGAGGAAGCGGGCAGGCTCGCCGAGGCGCAGGCGCAGGCGCGGGCGAGGGCCGAGCAGGCCCAGGTCGAGTACGCGGCGCTGCAGGATCTGGTGTCTGGCCGGGAAGAGGGCCGGGCGGACCTCGCGGCGGAGCACGAACGAGCGGCCGCGACGCTGGCGGCGGCGTCGGCATCCGTGGGCGAACTGCGCAAGAACGAGCACGCCGCCAGCGATCAGCGGGCAGCGTTGCGGGCCAGGGCGGTCGCGCTCGCCGAGGCGGTGACCAGCGGCGCCGATGCGTCGGGCGTCCTGCTGGCCAGGCCAGGAACCTTCGCTGGAGTGCTCGGCCCACTGGCCCAGCTGCTGACCGTGCAGGACGGCGCGCAGGAGGCCATCGCGGCCGCGCTCGGCGCGGCGGCCGGCTCGGTCGTCGTGGGCGGTCTTGACGCCGCCGTCGAGATCATGACGTCGCTGCGGCGGCAGGAGGCCGGCCGGGCCGGCCTGATCATCGCCGCGGACGCTGCTGGCCAGGCGGACTTCCAGGCGACGCCCCGGCTGCCTGATGACCTCGCCGGACTGGCGGCGGCGGCCGGGGTCGGCCGCGTTACCCACGCACTTGATCTTGTCAGTGCACCGGCCGAGCTCGGCAGCGCGGTCGCTGGCCTGCTCGGCAGCGTCGTAGTCGTTCCTGACCTCGCTGACGGCGTCCGGGTCTTGCGGGCCGACGCGCGGCTGACGGTCGTGACGAACAGCGGTGACGTGCTCGCCGCGCACTGGGCGCGCGGCGGCTCGGCGGGCGAGCAGAGCCTGCTCAGCCTGCGCGCTGCCGCGAGTCAGGCTGCCTCCGAGGTGGGCGGCGCCGAGACCCGCTGCCAGCGGGCCGAGCGACAGCTCGCGGCGGCGCTGGAGGACGAGGAGCAGGCTCGGCAGGTGCTGGCGCAGGTAGCTGCCGGATTGCAGCAGGCGGACGCGGCGGCGGCCGAGACGTCGGGCAAGCTCGGCTCACTCGCCGGCCGTGCCAGGGCAGCCAGGGACGAGATGGGGCGGTTGACCAGCGCCATCGCCGCCGCCGAGAAATCGCGACAGCAGAGCCTCGCCCAGGTCGCCGAGCTGCAGGCCCGGCTGGCCGAGCAGGCAGCGCAGGACAGCGCCTCGGAGGACAGCGCCTCGGAGGACAGGCCCTCGGAGGACACACCCGCGCTGGGCACAGGCGCGGACGAGGCGGCACCCGCGGATGACGCCGACGCGGACGAGGCACAGCCAGCGGGCCGGCAGCAACTCGCCGACGCGGCCGTCGCGGCACGCGGCACCGAGATGGAAGCCAGGCTGGAGGTTCGGACCGTCGAGGAACGCCAGCGGGCAATCTCAGGCCGGGCGGAGGCGCTGGCGTCTGCCGCCGTCGCCGAGCGCCAGGCGTCGGCGCGGGCGCTGGCACGAGCGGAGCGCCGGGCGGCAGGTGCAGTGATCGCGAGCGCCGTCGCCGAGGGCGCCCGGATCGCGCTGGCCAGGATCGAGCTGTCGGCGGCGGCGGCGGACGCGGAACGGCAGCACGCGGAAGAAGCACACAAGGGCCGCGAGGGCGAGCTCAAAGCGGTCCGGGCCAGGATCCGGGATGCCTCGGACGAGCTGGAGAAGGTCGTCGACAGCGCGCACGGCGCTCAGATCGCACGTGCGACCCGCCAGATGCAGCTGGAGCAGATCGCGGGGCGCGCGCTGGAAGAGTTTGCCATCGAGGCCGATGTGCTGGAGGCCGAGTACGGGCCTGACGTGCTCGTGCCGGGCTCGGACGAGGGCCAGCTCGCGGTGGCCTATGACCGGGAGACTCAGGAACGACGCGCGCAGCAAGCCCAGCGCCAGCTCGACCAGCTTGGCAAGGTAAACCCGCTGGCGCTTGAGGAGTTCGCCGCGCTCGAGGAACGGCACGCCTTCCTGGTCGCGCAGCTTGAGGACCTGAAGAAGACCCGCCGTGACCTGCTGACAGTGATCAGGGAAGTCGACGAGCGGGTGCAGCAGGTCTTCACCGCCGCTTACGCCGACATCGCGGATGAGTTTGAGGAGATCATCGCGAGGCTGTTTCCCGGCGGGGACGGCCGGCTGGTGCTGACCGATCCCGACGACATGCTGACCACGGGCATCGACATCGAGGCGCGGCCGCCAGGCAAGAAGGTCAGGCGGCTATCGCTGCTCTCGGGCGGGGAGCGCTCGCTGACCGCGATCGCATTCCTGGTGGCCATCTTCAAGGCCAGGCCGTCGCCCTTCTACGTGCTCGACGAGGTCGAGGCGGCGCTGGACGACACCAACCTCCAGCGGCTGCTCGAGATCCTGGCCGAACTGCGAGATGTGTCACAGCTCATCGTGGTCACCCACCAGAAGCGGACCATGGAAGTGGCCGACACCCTGTACGGGATCAGCATGCGTGGTGACGGCGTCTCCGCGGTCATAAGCCAGCGTCTCCGGGAGCGCGAAACCGTCTAGCGGCCACGGGTTTGACCGGTGCTTGCGAGGCCGGCCTGGCAGGTGCATCGCGACCTGTCTGTCACACTGGTTGCGCCATGGTTGAAGATCTCGTTATTGCAGTTGTCGCCGCCGTCGTTGTGGTAGGCGGCGGTACCGCAGCCTTCGTTCCCTATCTGCGCTCGCGCCGTCGTTCCCTGCCGCCAGGAAGTCAGCAGCGCGCCGGTGGTGTCGGCACGCTCGAACGGGACGAGGTCGACTCGGCCGCCGCCGCGCCCGGCACGCTAGCCCCGCCAGAGCCGGCCGCGCCGCCCTTGCCGCCGGAGGTGGCTCCGCCGGATGTGGTTGAGGTACCCGGCCGTGTCGTCGAGCGGCCGCCGCCGTCGGCCGGGCGGCTCATCCGGCTGCGCAGCCGGCTGGCCCGCTCGCACTCTGCCTTCGGCTCGGTGCTGCTGAACCTCATCTCCGCCGGCAAGCTCGACGAGCAGGCCTGGGAGGAGATGGAGGACACGCTCATCAGCTCGGACATGGGCGTTGGTCCCGCCCGCGAGCTGGTCGAGCAGCTCAAGACCGAGGTGAAGGTGGCCGGCACGCAGAGCCCGGCCGAGGTCAGGGAGCTGCTGCGGGCCGACCTCGTCGCCATGATCAACCCGGCGATGGACCGGACGCTGCGCCTGGCCAGGCACGGTGACCGCCCGTCGGTAGTGCTCGTCGTCGGCGTCAACGGCACGGGCAAGACCACCACCTGCGGCAAACTCGCTCGCGTGCTCGTAGGCGACGGCAAGAGCGTCGTGCTCGGCGCGGCTGACACGTTCCGCGCCGCCGCCGCCGACCAGCTCCAGACCTGGGGTGATCGTGTGGGCGCTCAGACCGTCCGGTCCGACCGGGAAGGCGCCGATCCGGCCAGCGTGGCGTTCGAGGCCGTCAACGTCGGCATTCAGCAGGGTGTCGACACCGTCATCGTTGACACGGCCGGCCGCCTGCACACCAAGACCGGGCTGATGGACGAGCTAGGCAAGATCAAGCGCGTGATCGAGAAGCACGGCACCGTCGACGAGGTCCTGCTCGTGCTCGACGCCACCACCGGTCAGAACGGCTTGCGCCAGGCGCGCGTGTTCGCCGAGGTCGTCGATGTCACCGGGATCATCTTGACCAAGCTTGACGGCACGGCCAAGGGCGGCATCGTCATCCAGGTGCAGCGTGAGCTTGGCGTACCGGTCAAGCTGGTCGGTCTTGGCGAGGGCCCTGACGACCTTGCGTACTTCGACCCTGACGTATTCGTCGACGCGATCCTCGGCGACTAGGAACGTCGCTACTGCGGGGTTAAAGGCGCCGGCCGGAATGGTCGTGGTGGCAACGCTCCGCTTGATGACGTGTACTGCCGGTAATGGCGGTGGGCCTTCCTGCGATAGTTAGCAGTCTTGTCGGCGATGCCGATCTTCGTGACTGTTTGGCACGTGCATTACGCAAATGCCTGACTCATCGTGCTTCCCGTCCTATGCTGTCGGAAAGCGCCAACCGCCTGTTGTATCCCCGGCGCATAGGAGATGGCCTCGCGAGCGCCATTCTCCGGCCTATGAGATTGCATTAGCTGCTGCTGCTGACCCAACTGCCGTAGAGCCGGGATGCTCGTCGGCACCCACCGGGAGGCGATGACCGCCATGGCCCGCCGACCCGATACCAGTGCTCCCAGCACGCTTGCCGGACCGGACGCGAGCCTCTCGCAGCAGGCCGCGGCGGAGCGGCGCTCATTACCCTGGTGGCGGCTGCGAACCTGGCGCAAGGACCTCGATGCGTTGACCAGGCTCCGCGATGGCCTGCAGGCCATGGAGCTGGATGATCCGCCCAATGCGACGGCGGATACCGGAAACGGAACGGGGCCGCTAGGGTCCATGTCGGCTAGCTCCCTCGCGCCTAGCACCCTGCGGGTCGGACCTGTGCCGGTCAAGACTCAGCCGATCGAGACAGTGCCGATCGAAACAGTACCGATCGAGACGCTGCGAGCCGACCCAATCCCGGCCGACCCAATACTGGCCGACCCAATCCCGGCCGAGACAGTGCCTTCTGTATCCGGAACGGCGCCGGCCGCCGTCGACAGCCCGGCGCCCGATCCGGCCATCGTGGCCATCAGGGACACCTTCACCCATGTCGCTGACGCCGGCGACGAGGCCGTCGCGTACTTCTACGCCTGGCTCTTCCTGCGGCGGCCCGAGCTGCGCGAGCTCTTCCCGCCCGCGATGGACGAGCAGCGGGACCGGCTCTTCCGCTCTCTCGGCCGCATCGTGGAGAGCCTCAGCACGCCCGACGAGATGGCGCGGTACCTGAGCCAGCTCGGTCGCGATCACCGGAAATACGGCGTCACCCCGGACATGTACGACGCTGTGGGCGAGGCCCTGATAGCCACGCTCAGGGCGTTCGCCGGGGCCGCGTTCACGGGCGCCGCGGAAGAGGCCTGGACCCAGACGTTCGCGGCCGCCGCCGCGCTGATGATCAGGGCTGCCGAGGATGACGCCGCGATCTCGCCCGCCTACTGGACCGCCGAGGTCGTGCAGGTCGATCGGCTAGACGGCGATATCGCCGTTGTCACGATAGCCCCGGATCGGGTGCTCCCGTACGAGGCCGGGCAGCATCTCACGCTGCAGACCCCGCGATGGCCGCACGTGTGGAGGCCATACTCCATCGCCTGCCGGCCACGCGAGGATGGACTGATCACCCTGCACGTCAAGGCCGTGCCCGGCGGCTGGGTGAGCCGGACACTTGTGCATAACACCGCGCCCGGCGACGAGCTGATCCTCGGCCCGGCAATGGGCACGATGACACTGCCGAGGGCCGGTACCCGTGACCTGCTCTGTGTCGCTGGCGGCACCGGCCTCGCGCCGATCAAGGCGATCCTGGAGCAGGCAGTCCGCGAGTCAGCAGCCCAGGCCCGCCGGATTTACGTGTTCTACGGCGCCCGCAAGCGCGAACAGCTCTATGACCTGAATGACCTCTGGCGGCTTGCTGACGCCTATCACGGGCTCCAGCTCGCCCCGGTGACGTCGGACGATCCGGCCTTCAACGGCATGCAAGGCAATGTCGGCCGGGTGGCGGCCCGGTACATGCCGCACACCGATTGCGAGGCTTACGTTGCGGGGCCAGCCGAGATGGTGCGCGAGACCATCCGGGTCCTGGTCAGGGCTGGGATACCGCGTGAGCGCGTGCATTACGACGACACGCTGCTCGCCGCGCGGGTTCGAGTTGGCAGCGGCACCTGAGCCACCGGCACCCGAGCGATCCGCACCTGAGCCACCGGTACGAAATGCTGGTCAGCTGGCCTTTTGCTCGGCCGGACAGCCCGCGTCATCCGCTCGCCGGTAGAAGTTGGGTGACTGATCGAAGTCCTCGTAGTAGCGGTGGAACACCGGAGTCGCTGACGAGGCGGCCGGCGGGACGATCCAGGTCCAGTCAGCGGGGCACGCCCGGCCCTGGCGTTCCTCCAGCTCAAGGTGCTTCAGGAAACGAGTCGACTCGGTGTGGTGGTCGGTGATCGTTACCCCGGCGGAGCTGTAAGAGTGCAGGACCGCGAGATTTAGCTCGGTGAGGGCTTTGTCTTTCCACAGGCTGCGGTCGTGGTCGGTGCGCAAGCCCATGCGCGCGGCGATGCCAGGCAGCTCGTCGTAGCGGCCCACGTCGCCGAGGTCGCGCGAGCCGATCTCGGTACACATGTACCAGCCGTTGAATGGCGCCGCCGGGTAGGAGATGCCGCCGGCCTCGAGATGCATGTCGCTGATCACAGGCACGGCATACCAGCGAAGCCCGAGGTCTGCGAACCAGCCGTAGTCGGGGTGGTGCAGCGGAATTTCCAGGACGGCATCGGACGGCAGTTCATGCCACGTTGCCGGGGCGCCCGGCGCCTGGATGATCAGCGGCAGGACGTCGAACCGGCCGGGCTTGGCAGGTCTCCGCCAGCCGAGCTGGTCGGCCAGCCGGGTCAGCCCGGCACTGGCCGGGTCACCGCAGATGACGCCGCGCGCATCCGCGTAGCCGGCGTACCTAACGAGCTGGGAGCTGAGAATGCGCGGACCCGGCCGGCCGGGCGCATCAGGAGCGAACACCGTGATCAGCGGTCTGACGCGGCCGCCGTTGGTGGCCGCGCGCAGGTGCGCAACGGACTCGGCGGCGATCGCCGCCGCCGAGCTGACGTGCCGCCGGTCACGCAGGCGCAGGCTCCGCCAGTACAGCCGGCCAATGCACCGCGAGCTATTGCGCCAGGCAACCTGGGCCGCGAACGTCAGCTCCGCCTCGGTGTGCCGGTACGTGCCCTCAGATGCAATTTCACGCCGTATTTGCCGCATGCGCTCGGCGAGCGATCCCGGCGCCTGATTCTCGGCATGGAATAAGGCGATGAATTTCTCCGCCTCGGCTAAAAGGCTGTCGTCGCGAACGGGCGGCCGCCTGCCGAACTCTGCGGACAACTTTCGCTGCCGTCCGGCCCGCAGCCCCGAGCGCCGAGATAACCGCCAGCCCGAATCTAATGGATAGCGGTCCTCGCTCAGATTCACCCGGAACCTCCGCGCCACAACATGTCGGAAAATCTCACCATCAAGAACGCTACGTGGCGCATCTGTGCCGGACAAGACGCAATTGCCTAGCGCACATTTCAAGCCGCACCGGCGGGCCCGATCGCTGGCCCTGGCTGGCCGCGCCCACCGCGCGCGATGCCGGATTGCTTGGGCGCGGTCGCCCACCCGATAGCCTTGGGGCAGCAAGGGTCATGTGGGAGGACGGCAGCCCGACGTGTTCGAGACACTTTCCGATCGGCTAACGCAGGTCTTCTCCTCGCTGCGCGGGCGCGGGCGGCTGTCCCAGGCAGATATCGACGCGACCTGCCGGGAGATCCGGATCGCGCTGCTTGAGGCCGACGTTGCGCTCCCCGTGGTCAGGGACTTCATCGCCAAGGTGCGGGAACGGGCCAGCGGCAGCGAGGTCTCCGAGGCGCTGAACCCGGCGCAGCAGGTCATCAAGATCGTCAACGAGGAACTGATCGAGATCCTTGGTGGCGAGGCACGGCGGCTTCGGTTCGCCAAGGTTCCGCCGACCGTCATCATGCTCGCTGGCCTGCAGGGCTCCGGCAAGACCACGCTGGCCGGCAAGCTGGCGCTGTGGCTGAAGTCGCAGGGCAACACCCCGTTGCTCGTCGCCGCCGACCTCCAGCGACCCAACGCCGTGCAGCAGCTCGAGGTTCTCGGCCAGCGAGCGGGCGTCCCGGTCTTCGCACCGTTCCCTGGCAGCGGCGTCGGCGATCCGGTGGCGGCGGCCAACATGGGGATCGCCGAGGCACAGCACAAGCTGCACAACATCGTGATCATCGACACGGCGGGCCGTCTCGGTATCGATTCGGAGATGATGCAGCAGGCGGCCGATATCAGGGACGCGGTCGATCCGGACGAGATCCTCTTCGTCGTCGACGCGATGATCGGCCAGGACGCGGTGCAGACCGCGCAGGCGTTCCTCGATGGCGTCGGCTACGACGGCGTGGTCCTCACCAAACTGGACGGCGACGCCCGCGGTGGTGCTGCGCTGTCGATCAGGCAGCTGACCGGCAGACCGGTCATGTTCGCCTCGACGGGGGAGAAGCTCGAGGATTTCGACGTCTTCCACCCGGACCGGATGGCATCCCGGATCCTCGACCTCGGCGACGTCCTGACCCTGATCGAGCAGGCCGAGCGTACGTTCGACCAGGACCAGGCCGCCGCGATGGCGGGCAAGCTGGCGGCAGGCGAGGCGTTCACGCTCGAGGATTTCGTTGAGCAACTGGCGATGGTCCGCAAGCTCGGGCCTATCGGCAACCTGCTCGGCATGCTTCCCGGCGCCGCCCAGAATCGCGAGGCGCTCAGTCAGGTCAGCGACAAGGACCTGGACCGGGCGGCGGCGATCGTGAACTCGATGACCGTCGAGGAGCGGCGCAACCCGAAGGTCATCAACGGCTCGCGCCGGGCCCGGATCGCTGCCGGCTCGGGTGTCACGGTCGGTGAGGTCAGCCAGCTCATCGTCCGGTTCCTCGAGGGCCAGAAGATGATGCGGCAGATGATGGGCAGCATGCCCGGCATGGGCGGTATGCGCCGGCAGAGCAAGACGCGGGGCAAGGCCAAGAAGAAGGGCAAGGGCGGCGGGCGGCCAGCCGGTGCTCGCACCGCCGGTGCGCGCGCGGCTGGAGCGGGCCCGGGTGCGGGTCTTCCGGCCGGCCAGGGCGGGCGACCCGCCCTAGAGCAGGCAGGCGCCGGTGCGGACGGCGGTCCTGCCACGGGCGGGCCTAGTCCAGCGGCACTGCCGGGATTCGGTGCGCTGCCAGGGCTCGGCGGGGACGGCTTCAAGCTGCCGGGCCAGCCGGGCGGATTCGGGGCACAGCAGCCTAATCTCCCGCCGGGATTCCGCGGCAGGCCTGGCAAGAAGGGCCGATAGCCAGTCGGTCGGCGGTCGTCGATTAGCCCGGGCGACGCAGTTGATCCGCTCGGCGAGGCAGGGGTCACAGCGCTAAGGGGCGCGTGATTACGCTCTGGCGGGACTCGTCTGGCAGAATGTGACCACTATGCTCGGTCGCGCGAGGCCCTCTCTAACTCGCTGAGCCGGCACCCATCTGGGCAGCGGCACGTCTGGTCCTCACTCAGGCGGCGACCTGCCCGACACCAATTTGCTGGGAGAAGACCACAGCCGTGGCTGTCAAGATCAAGCTGAAGCGCCTGGGCAAGATCCGCGCGCCGTATTACCGCATCGTCATCGCCGACTCCCGTACCAAGCGAGACGGGCGCGCGATCGAGGAGATCGGCAAGTACCACCCGAAGTCCGAGCCGTCGTTCATCGAGGTCAACTCGGAGCGGGCACAGCACTGGCTGTCCGTCGGCGCGCAGCCGACCGACCCCGTGCGGAAGATCCTCGAGATCACCGGCGACTGGCAGAAGTTCAAGGGCCTGCCCGGCGCCGAGGGCACGCTGCGCACGGCCGAGCCGAAGGCGGACCGGAAGGTCGCGTTCGCGGCCGCGGTGGCGGAGACGCTGACCGAGAGCGGCGCGAAGGCCAAGCCGAAGGGCAAGGCGGACACGGGCAAGGCCGAGAAGGCGCCCGCTAAGGCCGACGCAAGGCGACACGCCAAGGCCGACACGGCCAAGGCCGAGAAGGCGCCGGCCAGGGCCAAGAAGGCCGACGAGGCCAAGGCTCCGGCGGCGGACACCGTTTCGGCCGAGACTCCGGCTGAGGTGGCCGCGGAAGCTGACGCGGAGGCAACCGCTGGAGCTAAGGCCGAGGCTATCGCCGAGGTCGCCGCTGACAGCGCTCCCGAGGGCAGCCCAGCCGCGGAGGCTGCTCCGGCGGACACTGCTCCGGCGGAGACTGCTCCGGCCGACGTTTCCGCAGAAGCTGACGCGGAGGCGACAGCCGAAGCTAAGGCCGAGGCCATAGCTGAGGTCGCCGCGGACAGCGCACCCGAGGACGACGCAGAAGGCAGCGGAGCCTGACATGCTCGAGGAGGCCCTAGAGCATCTGGTCAAGGGCATCGTCGAGCACCCGGACGAGGTCCAGGTCGGCAGCCGCGGCCTGCGCCGCGGGCGGGTGCTCGAAGTGCGCGTGCATCCCGACGACCTGGGCAAGGTCATCGGCCGGGGCGGGCGCACAGCACGGGCGCTGCGGACTGTGATCGGCTCGCTGGCCGGTAACAACTACGTCCGCGTCGACCTGCTGGATGCCGACGAGGTCCGCTAGCCGCCATGCAGCTGGTGGTCGGCCGGATCTCCAGGCCGCACGGCGTCCGCGGCGAGCTGACCGTCGACGTGCGGACCGACGACCCTGAGCTCAGGCTGGCCGCGGGCGCTGTCCTGACGACAGAGCCCGCGGCGGCCGGCCCGCTCACGGTCGTGCGGACCCACTGGCACTCCGGTCGGCTGCTCGTCACATTCAAGGGCATTGAGGACCGGAACGGGGCCGACGACCTGCGCGGCGTCTTGCTCCTCGTCGAGTCCGACGGAGCTCGAGGAGATCACCGATCCGGACGAGTTCCGCGATCATCAGCTGATCGGGCTTAGCCGTCGTGACGACGGATGGTGAGCTCGTCGGCGAGGTCGCTGACGTCTTGCATTATGGCCAGGACCTGCTCGTGGTCAAGGGCAGCGGTCAGCGCGCCGGAGCCGAGATCATGATTCCGTTCGTGTCGGCCATCGTGCCTGAGGTCGACCTGATCGCCGGCCGGCTGCGGATCGACCCGCCGCCAGGCCTGCTCGATCCGGAGGCCGCGCTCTAGCGGGAGGTCCAGATGCGGATCGACATCATCACGATCTTCCCTGAGTATTTCGGCCCGCTGAGTGTTTCGCTCATCGGAAAGGCGGCCGAACGGGGCGACATCACCTTCGCCGTGCACGACCTGCGCGCCTGGACCTATGACGTGCACCACACCGTAGACGACTCGCCCTTCGGGGGCGGGCCCGGCATGGTGATGAAGCCCGAGCCCTGGGGCGAGGCGCTCGACGCGGTGTTCGCTACGGGCTCGGTCGCGGGCGGCGGGCCACGCGCGGACCCGCTGCTAGTGATCCCCACGCCTGCCGGCGTGCCCTTCACGCAGCGCCACGCCGCCAGATACGCCAGCGAGCCATGGCTGATCTTCGCCTGCGGGCGGTATGAGGGGATCGACGGCCGGGTCGCTGAGGAAGCCCGTTCCCGCATGCGCGTAGAGGAAGTCAGCATCGGCGACTACGTGCTGGCCGGCGGCGAGCCGGCCGTGCTCGTCATGACCGAGGCCATCTGCCGGCTCCTCCCTGGCGTGCTCGGCAATGCCGAGTCGGCGGCCGACGACTCATTCGGCTTTGACGGTGGCACGTCCGGCGGCCCGATGGCCGGGCTCGTCGAGGGCCCCGCCTACACCAGGCCGCGGGTCTGGCGCGACCACGAGGTCCCTCAGGTGCTGCTGTCCGGTGATCATGGCGCGATCGCTCGGTGGCGGCGGGACAGTGCCCTGCGCCGGACCGCGCACAACAGGCCTGATCTGGTCGCCAGGCTGCTCGCGGCAGCGGCTGGCAGTGGCGGCCAGTCCGCTGACCAGGCGATCCAGCTCAACGATCATGACCGTGAGGTGCTGGATCAGGCTGGCTGTCCGGTCACCGGCGAAGATGTGGCACACTAAAAGGCACTGCCCCGCAGCTGGCTCAGTCGCCGGGGAGATGCCGGGTGCCTGCCTGGCACACTAAAAGACCAATCCAGCGCGTTGGCAGGCGTGCGCTGATGACCGACTTGAGGAACCGCAGCGATGCACACCGCGATTGCCGAGCTTGAGCAGGCCCAGATCCGCACCGACATCCCCGGGTTCCGGCCGGGCGACACCCTGAAGGTGCACGTGAACGTCACGGAAGGCAACCGCTCGCGGATCCAGGTCTTCCAGGGCGTGGTCATCCGCCGGCAGGGTGGCGGCGCCCGTGAGACCTTCACTGTCCGCAAGGTCAGCTACGGCGTTGGCGTGGAGCGGACCTTCCCCGTGCACACCCCGGCGATTGACAAGATCGAGGTCGTCACCCGCGGCCGGGTCCGGCGCGCGAAGCTCTACTACCTGCGCTCGCTGCGTGGCAAGGCTGCCAGGATCCGCGAGCGCCGCGAGGCTACGCCCGCCAAGTAGAGCGTCCGCCGCCCGGCAAGCGTCGTCGATGCTGGCAGGGCAGTTCGGTCGTCCGGTAGCTGCCCGGCAGGGATGGTCGGCTGCCTCCAGCCCCTCCCGCAAAGGTGACGCCAATGCCCGCTGCCAGCGCTGATACTGCCTGATGGCGGGCCTCGATCCGGCGAGCGACGCAGCCGGCGGAGTCGGCTCGCCGAGCGCCGTTGGCGCGCGCACTGCGACTGGCAACCGCGCCAAGCCGGCCGGACGGTCGCTGGTGCGCGAGCTGCCCATCCTGGTGATCGTGGCCCTCGTCATCGCCATGGTGATCAAGAGCTTCGTTGTCCAGGCCTTCGTCATCCCGACCGGCTCAATGCAAAACACGCTGGCCCTCCAGGACAAGATCCTCGTCAACAAGCTCGTCTACCACGTGCGCGCGATCCATCCTGGCGACATCGTCGTCTTCAACGGGGCAGGCACCTGGAACGCGCCGACGCCGCCGTCGACGTCCAGCTCGGATCCGGCAGTGCGGCTCTACGACGACACGTTGCGCAAGCTTTTCGACTCAGTCGGCGGCCTGTTCGGCACGCCGATCGGGCAGACGGACTACGTCAAGCGCGTGATCGGCGTGCCAGGCGATCACGTGATGTGCTGCAACGCCCAGGGCTTGATCACGATCAACGGTGTGCCGCTGCACGAGCGGTCGTACCTGTACCCGGGAGATCAGCCGGGCAGCTCGCCGTCGGATATTCCTGGCCACTTCAACGTCACAGTCCCGGCCGGATACCTCTGGGTCCTCGGTGATCATCGCAGCATCTCCGACGACTCGCGGGGCCACGAGGCCGACCCGGGCGATGGGATGATCCCGGAGGACGAGGTCGTCGGACGTGCGTTCCTCATAGCCTGGCCGCCGAGCCAGTGGCGGATCCTGCCGATCCCGTCGACATTTAAGCAGCCGGGCATCACCAGGACTGCGGGCGCTGCGGCGGCCGGCAGCGCGGCCACGCAGGCCACCGAGGTGCTGCCGTCGGTCCCTGTTCGGCCTGCGGCGCCGTACTTGCCAGCTGCTGCGGGTTTCGCGGGCACGTTCCCGGTCTGGTGGTTCTCCAAGAGGGTCGCGAACCGCCGCGCACGGACCCGCGGCCGCCGGCGATCGCCTTAGGGAGGCGTGCCAGCCGAAACGGCTGGAGGCGCAGACCCGGCGGCGACGATAGGCTCAGGTCGATGATGAATGACGAGCAGGGCAGCCCGGACCGGCTCGCCCCAGGGTCTGGACCCCCGGATCTGGATGGCGGTCCGGACCGCGGCTACGCCGGCGGATACCGCGGCGCGCACGCCGACGGGCCAGCCGTAGGCGAAACGGCCGTGGGCGAGGCTGCGACGGGGCCGATCGGCCCGCCGGTCGCTAATGACCCGGCCGGGGTGAAGGCAGCCGCCGACCGGAAGCGGAGCCGGTCGACGTGGCGCGAGCTGCCCATCCTCATCGTCGTCGCGCTGACCATCGCGCTGGTCATCAAGACGTTCGTGGTGCAGCCGTTCTTCATACCGTCGTCATCCATGGAAAACACGCTGCTGGTCGGCGACAAGGTCCTGGTCAACAAGCTCGTCTATCACTTTCGCAGCATCCAGCCCGGCGACATCATCGTGTTCAACGGCGTGGGCTCGTGGAACGCCGCCCCTCCGGCCGCCAAGCCGGCCTCGAATCCGCTGGAACGTGCTTACGACGCCACGCTGAGGCCGCTGTTCCACTCGATCGCCGGGCTGTTTGGTACGCCACTCGGGCAGACCGACTACATCAAGCGCGTCATCGGCGTCCCCGGCGACGACGTGGCCTGCTGCAATGCAAACGGGCTCGTCACTGTGAACGGCGTGCCGCTGCACGAGTCGTCTTACATCTACCCGGGAGCGGCTCCGTCGGAGATCCACTTCAACAAGGTGGTCCCGGCTGGACGGCTGTGGGTCATGGGCGACAACAGGATCGTTTCCGATGACTCGCGACTACGGCAGTACGACCCGGGCGGCGGCACCATCCCCATCAGCCAGGTCGTTGGCCGTGCATTCGTGATCGTCTGGCCGCCGAGTCGCTGGCGGATCCTGCCGATCCCGTCGACGTTCAGCCAACTGGGGATCAGCAAGTCGCAGGCCGCCGGATCGAGCGTGTCCGAGCAGCAAGAGGCGGCCGCAGCCGGGGTGCTCGGCGCGAAGGTCCAGCCGGAGGCGCCGTATGTGCCGCTGATGGCCGGGTTCGCCTGCGCCGTGCCCTTGACCTGGCTGCAGCGCCGGGCGCGGCGGCGGCTCGCCAGGCCGCGGATTGCCAGGGCCCGGTCGGCCAGGGCCCGGCCGGCCGCCCGCGGCAAGCGGCACAGGTGACGCCGTGGCGCGAACCCAGCGCAGGGCTCTACAGCAGCGCCTGACGGGAGATCTGAGTCGGCCGATCGGCTTCACGCCCAGGCGAAGCGGCGGTCTGAGCGCATACGAGCGTGTACTCGGGCGAGCCGGGCTGACGCCAGTTGCCGGCGTCGACGAGGCTGGCCGCGGGGCCTGCGCCGGACCGCTGGTGGTGGCCGCGGTCATGCTGAAGCCGTCCAAGATCGTCAAGATCACAGAGCTGGCAGATTCGAAGGCTCTGACTGCCAAGGCGCGCAATGCGGCATACAGTCAGATAATGGACGCAGCACTGGACTGGAGCGTCATCACGATCCCTCCTGGCGAGATCGACCGCCTCGGCCTGCATGTGTGCAACGTCGCGGGCATGCGGCGGGCCCTGGCCGGGCTGACGAGCAAGCCCGGGTACGTGCTGACGGACGGCTTCCCGGTCCGCGGGCTATCGGCGCCCGCCCTGGCCATGTGGAAGGGCGACCAGGTCGCGGCCTGCGTGGCTGCCGCTTCGGTGATCGCCAAGGTCACCAGGGATGCGCTCATGTGCGAATTGGACAAGGCGTACCCGTCGTACGGATTCTCCCGGCATAAGGGATATTCCACCCGGAGCCACATGCGCTGCCTGGACGAGCACGGCCCCTGTCCCGAGCACAGGATGTCCTTCGTGAACGTCCGGGGCCGGATCCCAATGGAAATGCCAGCCGATGCGGCCGAGGCTGTCGATCTGGCTGAGGCGGCAGATCTGGCTGAGGGGGCGGATCTGGCTGGTGGGGCCGATCTGGCCGACGAAGCCGATCTTGGTAACGCGGTCAATCCGGATAACTCAGAGACCGCGAACTCGTGCTACCCGTCTGGCAGTGGGCAGAATGGCCCTATCGTTGACGTCATCGACGAACATGGCTGGCCGACGGCAGGCCTCGCGGCGATGGCCCGCGGCGCCTGATCGGAGGGGAGAAGATGAGCGCGGAGGATCTCGAAAAGTACGAGACCGAGATGGAGCTCCAGCTCTACCGCGAGTATCGGGACGTCGTCGGCCTGTTTACGCACGTGGTGGAGACCGAGCGCCGGTTCTACCTCACCAACCAGGTTGACCTGAATGTCCGCCAGGCCGACAACGGCGAGGTCTTCTTCGAGGTCACGATGCAGGATGCCTGGGTGTGGGATATGTACCGTCCTGCGCGGTTTGTTAAGAACGTTCGAGTTGTGACTTTTAAGGACGTTAACGTCGAGGAACTCGCCAAGAGCGATCTCGAGATCCCGGACCCCAAGTAAGCCCACCGCGAACGAGCGCTGCGAGCCTGCGAGCCTGCCTTGAGCGGGCCGCTGTGAGCGTGCCGCCTCGGTCGATCCAGGGCAGCCCCACGTTTCATGCCGCCGGTGGGGACGAACCGGCCAAATCATGACCTGGGCTTGCTCGACGGCATGAAACGTCGGGCTGAAGATCATCCCCTACACGATGCGGTCCTCGCCCTCTGTCCGGATGCGGATTGTGGCAGCCGAGGCCGACAATCCGGCTCGCTTGTCCACCCCTCGTCCCTGCCAGCAGGCTCGTGATCCACAAGGGTCGGCGCCTAGCGCGGCTTGACTCCCCACCTCCGGCACCGTTGGGTGCCGGAGGTGGTGAGCATGAACGCCAAGGATGTGCTCGGCCGTCAGGGTGAGGAGTTAGCCGCCGGATTCCTGGCCAAGGCCGGCCTGGTGGTGCTCGAGCGGAACTGGCGCTGCAGGGAAGGCGAGATCGACATTGTCGCCCTGGACGGGCGGACGCTAGTGATCTGCGAGGTGAAGACGCGGTCCGGCGTGCGATTCGGGACGCCGCTCGAGGCGATCACGCGGCAGAAGGCGTGGCGGCTGCGGAAGCTGGCGGTCCTCTGGGTCAACGCGCATGGCCTCATTTTCGAGGCGATCAGGATCGACGTCGTCGGCGTCCTCCGGTCCGTGTCCGGCGAATTCACGATCGAGCACGTCCGCGGGGTGGGCTAGATGGCACTCGCCCGGACATACTCGATGGCACTTGCCGGGGTCCGCGGCCATGTCGTCGAGATCGAGGCCGACATCGAGAACGGCCTGGTGGCGCTCCTGCTGGTCGGGTTGCCGGATACGGCGCTGCGCGAGGCCAGGGACCGGATCAGGTCGGCGATCGTCAACAGTCGGCAGAGCTGGCCGCAGCGGCGGATCACCGTCGGCCTGTCGCCAGCAAGCCTGCCGAAGCGGGGATCGGGATTCGACGCTGCGATCGCCGTCGCGATCTTGTCAGCAGCCGGCGCGGTGCCAAAGGAGCGCCTGGCAGGCACGGTGTTCCTGGGGGAGCTTGGCCTGGATGGCAGGCTGCGGCCAGTTCCGGGCGTGCTGCCGTGCACGGCCGCCGCGGCTGCGGCAGGATTCGAGCGAGCCGTCGTGCCGCCAGAGAACGCCGCCGAAGCGGCCCTGGTCCCGGCGATGCAGGTTGTGGCGGCGCCCAGCCTGAGCTCCCTCATCGACTGGCTCCAGGGCACCCCAGCGTCGGCGTCCGGCCCTGCCGTCGCGGTCGTAGACTCCGGCGCGGGGCTGACACCGGTGATGCTGCGCGAGCCGGGCGCTCGCAGCGGCCGTGATCTGGCCGATGTCGTAGGACAGCCGGTGGCGAGGCGGGCCGCCGAGATCTGCGCCGCTGGCGGCCATCACATGCTGCTGCTAGGGCCGCCCGGGGTTGGCAAGACAATGCTCGCTGAGCGCCTGCCGACGATCATGCCGTCGCTGGAGCCGGGGGCGGCGCTTGAGGTGAGCTCGATTCATTCGGTGGCGGGGGTGCTGCGGCCGGACCGGCCGCTGGTGACCGAGCCGCCCTTCTGCGCGCCGCATCATACGGCGACGAAGGCGGCGATCGTCGGCGGAGGAAGCGGCATTATCCGGCCGGGTGCGGCGTCGCTGGCGCACCAGGGCTGCCTGTTCCTGGATGAGGCGCCGGAGTTCGGCCGCGATGTCCTGGATGCGCTGCGGCAGCCGCTGGAGTCGGGTGAGGTGGTGATCGCCCGGTCGGGGCTGACGGCGCGGTTCCCGGCCCGGTTCACCCTGGTGCTGGCGGCCAACCCATGTCCGTGCGCGAGGACGGCCGCGACGGGTTCGGGGTGCACGTGCACGCCGCTGGCGCGGCGCCGGTACCTGGCCAGGCTGTCCGGACCGCTGCTGGACCGGGTCGACGTGAAGGTGGCGCTGCTGCCCGTGGGCAGGGCCGAGCTGCTCAGTGACCGGCAGCTGGCCGAGCCGAGCGCGGTGGTCGCGGGCCGGGTGCTGGAGGCCAGGTTGCGGGCGGGCCGCCGACTGGAGGGCACGCGGTGGCGGCTGAACGCCGAGATTCCCGGCAGCGTTCTGCGGCGCAGCTACCGGCCGACCGCGGGCGCGCTCGCGCCGCTGGAGCGGGCCATGGATCGCGGTCAGGTGAGCGCGCGCGGCGCGGACCGGATCATCCGGATGTCGTGGACCCTGGCCGACCTGGCCGGGTCGGACAGGCCGCGGCTAGAGGAGATCAGCGCCGCCCTGGGCCTCTGGCTCGGCGCGGGCCTCTGAGCACTGACACGACGGTCACGATCCCCGCGAACCGGGCGCGTGGCATCGCACCCGAGTCCGCGAGGTGTCGTTGGCAAGCCGGCGGGCGTAACGGCAGATGTTCACCCGCCAGCTGCCGTCCTGCCAGGCCTGCTGCGGCGGGAACCCGGCCCGTAGCCGGTGCCGCGGTCGGTCTCATCGGGACGGGTCCGGGCCTTGTCGTCGTGGCCGGACGGCTTTGCATAAATATGGCGGCTGAGTTTCACGTCTCACTGAATCTGCTCCGCGCGACCTAGTCCGGACCAGATTAAGTGCTACACCTAAGCGACAGTTGCCTCGCGCGCAGAGCGGTACAGCCGCGTTCAGCACGTCAAGTGCCGAGCTTTGCCGGCTGGCGTCCGCGTAGTCGAACGGACCTGCCCAGTGCAGGCCGAACTGGTTGCTGCTGTTCCTGTCGTTGGCCCAGATGGAGCGGGCGTTGTCGGAGATGAACTCGCTGTAAGCGGGACGCGGGCTCTGCAGGTAGAAGTCGTAGAGGTTGCGCACGAATATGCCCTTGAACTGCGGGCGGTCCCCGTCGCTGCGAGCAGTGCTGTGCTCGCCTGGCTCGAGCAGGATGCCGTGCCTGGCGTCCGCGGCCTGGGTGGTCAGCGAGCTGAGCGCAGCGTCGGCTATCTCCTCGCCTTGCCGCAGGTAAGTGGGGTCGCCGGTTATCTCGTGCAGCGCGGCGAGCCCGCCCAGGATCGCGCCCTGGTTGTAGGTCCAAGTCTGGCCGCGGTTGTTCTGGCAGGAGTCGTCGAGCCCGTCGTTGACCAGGCCGTTGGCACCGATCAGGCTGCGGGCGTAGAACCAGTCCCACTCGCGCCGCGCCCACTCGAGGTACTCGCCGGTGCCGACGCAGCGCTGGTGCAGCCGGGCTGCGAGGGTGAGGAACAACTCGTTGGTGATGGCGTTCTTGTAGGAGCGCTCGGTGTTCCACCACACGCCTCCACCGCAGGCGTCGTCCCATCCGGTCAGCAGGTTGGCGAAGATTGTCCGGGCCGCGTCGAGGTAGCGGACGTCGCCAGTCAGGTCGTAGGCGGCGACCCAGGCCAGGCCCCACCAGCCGTTGTCGTCGTAGAAGTCGACGAGGAAGTCCGGGTGCCGCCGGCGCGCGGCCCTGAACGTGCGCTCGACCACGCCGAGATGGGTCTGGTCGCCCGTGCGGTCGGTGTAAGCGATCACAGCGGTCAGCGCGTTGGCGGAGTTCCACCAGCCAGTGGTCCGCCAGGAGCCGGTCCACCAGCGGTACCACCGCTCGAGCGCTTCCATCCCAGCCGCCGCGTGGGCACGGTAGTCCGGCTGCTGCGCCTCATCCTGGACCGACATAGTTTGGCCCCCGTTAGTCGCTTCCCCGCTTGGTGCCAGGCCTCCCGACCTTCCGGATACATCCCCGGCGGCCGGCTGGCCGAAAGCTCCCGGCATGCAGCCGCCGCAGACAGTCAAGGTACGGGCGGCGGATCTGGCCAGTCGTCGCGCATGCTGCCAGTCTGCTGTCAATTCGCTGAGCGTACGGTCGGGTGTGACAGGCGGCTCGGTGCGCAGCGCCACCGATGACGCGATCGCCTCCGACTGCTCGCAGGTTCGGGTGGCTAGGAGCCCCGTGCGTTCCGCATGCGAACGGGTGTTCCGCGCCGCTGCCACGAACAGCAGGTCCGGTGCTGTGTGACCTGCGCCTGGGTGCGGAGGCGGTCAGTTGCAGGTGTCACCGGCATCAGGCCAGGTCCGCGGTTGCCGCTCAGGTAGCCGGCGGCACGACGTCGGTGTTATGGGCGGCGGCGAATCGCCACACGCCGGCACGTTGTTCGATGACCAGGGTCATCAAGGAGCGCCGTGTCTGGCCGGGAACCCGGTCGTCGCCGTCGAGCTCGGTCCGCATGTGGGCCGCGATCACGCCGGGCGCTAGTTCCCGCGCATCGACGACCTCGGCGCTGCAGCGCTGACTGTCTGAACGGGCCGGCATGAGCGGCCGCATGGTGGCGCCGGATTTCCTCTTGGCCTTTGAGGTACGTGCCGTGGACAGTCACGAACACGGCATCCTCATGAAACAGGCGCGCGAACTCGTCCATCTCGTGGCTATTCCATGCGCCGGCAAAGCCCGCGGCCAGCTCATCCGCGACATCCGATTCGCTCACCTCGACTCCTGCCTCTCGCTGGCTCCGGCCGACCGTGGGCGCGGACTGGCCCGTCGGCCCCAGGTGCGAGCGTACTCGCGCTGGCGTCAGCCGAGGCCTTTCGAGTCGTGCTCATATCACGCGATGTGCCCGTACACCTGGTCGGGGATTACCGCCGCTTTCTACGAGCAGTACCTGGGGCTGAAGCGCTCGGACGCAGGACCGCCGCACGCCGTCGTGTTCGACACCAAGCCGATCGCGTTCGCCGTCCGCGACGTCGTCGCGGGCGTCGACCTGGACGCGATCGCGCAGCCGGGCCAGGGAATGGCGCTGTGGCTGCACGCCTCCGACGCGCAGGACATCCACGACGCCCTCGCCGCCGCCGGCACGGCGATCATCTCAGCGGCCGTCGATCGGCGGTGTCGGCTATTCGCCAGTCTCACCGCCGGTCATCACGAACTAGACGCTTGCCGCTCGAAAGTTCGCTCGCAGCCGACAGTGGCGAGCTGGCCGCCTACCTTCCAATCGCTTGCGGGAGGGGCTGTCCCGGCTCGGCTGCCGCCGATCAGAGCGACCGCTGCCCGAGCCAGTCCAGCGCGGCCTGCGCGACTTCGCGCCAGCCGTGGTCGATCGTCAGCGAGTGCCCACGATCGGGAAACTCGACGAAGTCGGTGATGGCCGGCGACTTGTGGTAGAGCCTGCGGGTCGACGTTGAGATGGCCGCCGGAACCGTGTGATCCTGGCCTCCAGCCGTGATCAGCAGCGGTCCGCGGGTCTTGTTTCCGGTATTCACCTTCGCGGGCGACCGCGGGGTGAAGTTAGCCAGCCCGGCTTCGAACAGCGGCTTGCCCGGCGAGGGCACGGTCCAGCGTTCGAACAGCTCAGCTGATTCCTGCTCGGGCAGGGCGTTGCCGAAGCCGTACCGGAACTGTTCGGCGCTGAGCGATATCGCGAGATTGCGGTTGGCGGGCTTGCGCAGCGCGATCGAGGCGACTCGCAGCGCGGACACCGGCAGGCTGAGCACGCCCTTGATAGGCGCAGGGTCGATCGCGACCGCGGCAGCGGCCAGGCCCTGGCCGAGCAGCCGCTGCGCGATCAGGCCGCCGAAGGAGTGGCCGATGACGACCGGCGGGGCGGCAAGGCCGCGGATGATCCGGGCGTAATGGTCGACTACATCGTCGATGCCCTTGCCTGCGACTTTGCCCGGGTCCCGGCGGGCCGCTTCGACCGTGTCCGCGTCACCTGGCCAGCCCGGCGCAGTCGCCGCATAGCCCGCCTCCTGGAACACCTCCAGCCACGGGTCCCACGAGCTGGCATGCAGCCATAGGCCATGCACGAAGACTGCGGGCCTGCCTGGCTGTGTCATCTCGCTCTCTCTTCCTCAGCGTGACCGCGATGCCCGAAGAGCCGGCACCCAATTCTTAGTTGTACTCCGTTCACCCCAGTTGTAAACGAGCCCCCAGGCACAGCCCCGTACGCGGGGCGGCGAAGAGTTCGGACGGCTGGGCGATCACATCGACGAGCGCGCAGTTCCGCACGACGCCGATGGCCAGCGGACGCCCAACCGCCGCACGGAACTGAGCTTCTGCAGGTCCAGCGCGCGGGCCGCCGCCGCATGACGACACCGCTCGAGTGCGCCGCTTCGAAGGCCTGACTCTGGTTCAAGGTTCAGCAGCGCGGTGCTGTCCTGCCTACTTCATGGCGCGCCCGGTTGGCCACGTCAGCCGGAGGCAAGTGATGCTGTCGCCGTAGGCATTAATGAAAATGGTGCGAGAGATCGCCGACAGCGGCAACGTGCTCCCGCCGCGACCTTCACTTAGCTGACGACGTCAGGCGTCTGATGCTGGCTGGCCTTCTCCGCAGGAATGTGAACGGCGATTTCGCCGCTAAGCGTGAACCCGCCGCGCAAACTGAGGTCGTCTCCGCTCCAGAAGCGGCCGGCGTCAAACCAGCTGGGCCGGTGGGTGCCTTCAAGCAGGCCCATCTCCTGGAAGGTCACGGCGAGCACCTCAGCGCAGTAGGCGGTCTCGAGGCTGGCGTCGTTCTCGCTATGCGTGATACCCGGCAGCCGGCCGGAGAGCCACCTCGACGCGAGGCGGGCCGTGGACGGGAACGGCGTACCGTCCATCCGGGCGATTGTCTGCATAACGGCGTCCTCCATCTCCTGGCTGACCGGACGGTCAAGCTGGCGCATCCAGGCCCGCTGGCCGTACTTGTTGGCCCAGACGAGCACTGCGTCCCGCAGCTCATGCAGCTGGACGCCGCGCTGGCGTGCGCCAGACCACACGTCGGGCAGCGACCGGCCGAGCTCGGCATGCCACATCAGTGGGGGCAGGTCGGCGATCACGACGGACATGCCGACATGGTTCACCGGGCTGTTAGTTGCCAGCTGGATGGCCCGATCAGCGGCTGTGCGGCCCCGAAAAAGCCACACGTCACCGGTCCGAGTCTGATCAACGGCCTCGTCCAGGGTGATGCCAGCCACCGCCATGGTCGTAGCCTAGGCAGGTGCGCTGGTGGAAAATACTGGGACTGGCAACCTTCGCAGGCGTCGCGGCCACCGGGGTGGCAGTCGCGCGGGCCGAGCGGCAGCGCCACGCATACACTCCAGAGCAGGTTCGCGAACGGCTGCACGACCGTCTGGCTGAGGTGTCGAGTGCCCGCCAGGATTCAACCGGCCCTCGCTCGAAGTGAGCTGTGGCAACCCCGATCACGCTCGGGCATGTCGGCGTCGGACATGGTCAAGCGCTCGACGGTGCGCGAGGGACTCGACGGGAGATAGGCGCCGACCAGGGGTCGCCGTGGCCGAATCCGCGCAGATCCCGCGTTGACCGGTCTGCTTCAGGCCAGCTGTCGCGCGTGGTCACATCGTGTGGCTGTGCCTCGCGCGGCGAGAGGTGACCGCTGGCCTGCTGGTTGCCGACGGTCTCAGCGGGGATAACCTGCCGGGTGCGGACCCGGCCTCGGCTTCGATGTGGCACGCTGCTGCTAGCCGTGTGCCTGCCGGGTGCGCTACTAGCGGCCGCATGCGCGGGCGGACAGGGCTCCGTAGGGACACCGCGCACGCCCCCCTCACTGCCGGAGCGCGCGACCGGCCATATCTCACCCGTCCTCCAAGTCATTCCCGCCGCGTATGAGCTGCCTGCACCAATTGCACGGGAGGTTGTGCTGCCCCGCGGCCGGGACCTGCTGATCGCCGGCGGGCTCACGCGTCGGCAGGCATCGGCCTCCAAGGTGACCCTGCTGGATCCGGCGACCGGCCAGACGAACCAGCTGGGCCGGCTCGCTGCGGCAACGCATGATTCCGGCGGCGCGCTGCTGGGCGGCCGGCCGGTTGTCTTCGGGGGCGGAACCGTGGCCAGCACAACAACGGTGCAGGCTATTAACGGACCGGGCGCGGCGAGGATGCTGGGAGTGCTGCCAGATCCGCGATCTGACCTGGCTGCGGTGACAGTGCATGGCGTCGCGTACCTGATCGGAGGATACGACGGGGTCAGTTATGCAGGCAGCGTGATCGCTACCAGAGACGGTCGACACTTCAGCACGTTGACGAGGCTGCCGGTTCCTGTACGCTACCCGGGCGTGGCCGCGATCGGCGACCGGATCTGGGTATTCGGCGGGCAGACGGCGGCGGGCATCACCGGGGTAATCCAGCAGATCGACGTCGGCACAGGGAAGGCGCGCGTGGTCGGCCGGCTGCCGTATCCGCTGGTCGGCGAGACCGGATTCACGCTGGGCAGGATGATCTTCCTGGCTGGTGGTCAGATGGAACCGGCCGCCACTGCGCCGAGTTCGCGAATTGCCTCGGCGGCGATGGTCACAACCGGCCTGGTGCTTCGTTATGACCCTGCCGGTGGCGCGACGAGCCGGGCAGGTCAGCTGCCAGTACCGGTCGCTTATGCTGCGGGTACCGTCATGGGCGGTACGGCCTTTCTGGTCGGCGGCCAGGACGGGCGCCAGATGGTTCCCACAGTGGCCACGCTCCGGCTTGTCCGTCCAGGGCCTACGGACCTACAGGCGGCGGCCGGGACGACTGCCAGTGCCGGCCCGTCGGCCAGTGGCCAGGGCCGACTGACAACCGCTCCATGGCTCGCGCCCGACCGGGGGCGGGGTCACCTGGCTCGCGGGTCGGACCCGTCGGCGCTGCCTGCGGATGTTCTGATCGCCGATCACCTGAACAACCGGCTGGTAATCGTCGACCCGCAGGGCCGCATCCGATGGATGTTCCCGCGACCCGGCGACCTGGCGCACGGCCAGACGTTCCTTGTCCCCGACGACGCGTTCTTCTCCCCGGACGGCAGGTACATCGTCGCCACCCAGGAGGACGACCAGGTCATCAGCGTCATCAACGTCGCTGCCCGCAAGATCGTCTACAGGTACGGGATGCCGGGCGCGCCTGGGATCGGACCAAACCGGGTGGACAATCCCGATGATGCCATGATGGCACCGAACGGGGACATCATCTTCGCCGATATTAAGAACTGCCGGATTGTCGTAATCAAGCCCCCGGCGCATCGTCCCTTGCGCATCATCGGCCAGGCCAACAACGCCTGCTTTCACGATCCACCGCGAGGGTTCGCCAGCCCGAACGGGGCATTCCCGATGACCAACGGCAGCTACGTCGTTACCGAGATCAACGGCGATTGGGCAGACGCGCTGAGCATGGCCGGGCGCGTCTCGTGGTCCATTCACCCGCCAGGCGTCGCATACCCCTCCGACACCAACCAGATCTACCCAGGCTGCTATCTGACCGCTGATTACTCAGCCGCTGGGCAGGTCGTCGAGTTCGATTCGCACGGTCGTCTGCTGTGGCGGTTTGGCGGGCTGAACCACCCCTCGCTAGCGGTGCCGCTCCCCAACGGCGACATACTGGTCAACGATGACTACAACCACCGGGTCATCGTGATCGACCCGGCCGCGCACCGCATCGTGTGGCAGTACGGGCACACCGGTGCGGCCGGTGCTGCCCCGGGTTATCTGGACGACCCAGATGGCGTGGATCTCGTGCCGCCGGCCTCCATGATGATGGTCCACGCATCGACTGTCGGACGACCCTAACGCCCGCATAGCTGATCCGCGCCGCGCTCGGCGCGCTCGTGCTGACAAACGCCGCCGCCGCCCTGGCCGGCAGATATGCGGCCCGCACACCAGCGGCCCTCGCGCTCCGAGCGGCGTGACCGTGCGCTTCTCGTCTTTCCGACAGGTTCCAGCCGGGCCGGGAGGGAATCCAGCAGGGGTCCGCCAACACCGGGTACGCGGAGCGGTAGAACGATGCTCTCGCCAGGCGCTGAGGGCGAGCACGCTGCCGTGCTTTGCTACCGTCATCGGGACGGCCGCGCCGACGGCAGGACATTGCTGTCGGCCTGATGTTCTGGCTTGCCCGGGTCGATCAGGCCCGGCCTGGCGTTAGGGCGCAGCTTTGCGTGGCTGCCTGGGGCGGCGCGACCGCGGCGGTGTGCTGCGCAGAGCCCAGCAAGGGAGCGCACGTGGATCAGCTGAGCCTGGGTGTGATGGGCCGGTCTCGGAAGGAGAACGAGCGCCGGCTCGCGATCCATCCGCTGCACGTCGGGAGGATCGCTGCTGACTTGCGGGAACGCATCTACCTTGAGCGGGGTTACGGAGAACTCTTCGGCGTCTCCGACGAACAGCTCGCGCAAAGCGTAGCGGGGCTTGCGGACCCATGCCGAGCTCGTCGCGGATTGCGATGTCATCCTGCTCCCCAAGCCGCAGGCCGCCGACCTCGAAGACATGCGAGCGGGACAGGTCTTGTGGGGCTGGCCGCATTGTGTTCAGGACGCGGAGATCACCCAGCTGAGCATCGACCGGCGTCTCACGCTGATCGCGTTCGAGGCGATGAACTACTGGGCGGCCGACGGCTCGTTCAGCCTGCACGTCTTTCACAAGAACAACGAAATGGCCGGTTACTGCTCGGTGCTGCACGCCCTGGAACTCGCGGGCGTGACTGGCGACTATGGCCGGCGGCTGCGGGCGGCCGTGATCAGCTTCGGGGCGACCGCCCGGGGCGCGGTGACCGCTCTGAACGCGCACGGCGTCGGCGACGTAGACGTGCTGACGCATCGTGCCACCAACGCGGTAGCCTCGCCGATCCACTCCGCGCGCATGGTGCACTTCGAACTGGACGACGATGACCCGAGCCGCTGCCACGTGCTGCGCGAAGGCAGCCGGGTGCCGATGGCGGCGTTCCTGGCCGAGCACGACATCGTGGTCAACTGCGTCCTGCAGGACACCGACGCGCCGCTGATGTTCGTCGCGAGCGACGACCTGGGCTTGTTCGCGCCCGGCAGTCTTATCGTCGACGTCTCCTGCGATGAGGGCATGGGGTTCAGCTGGGCGCGGCCGACTTCTTTCACCGAGCCGATGTTCTCGGTCGGCAATAATGTCCGCTACTACGGAGTGGACCACAGCCCGTCGCACTTGTGGGACTCAGCTACCTGGGAAATCAGCGAAGCCCTCCTGCCGCACCTGCAGCCCGTGCTGGCCGGTCCCAGGTCGTGGGACGCAGACGACACCGTCCGCCGCGCTATCGAGATCCGAGACGGCGTGATCCAGAACCCGCGCATCCTGTCGTTCCAGCGCCGCTCACCCGGCTATCCGCACGAGCCGCTGCCAGCCTGACGGCGGGCCACGACCGGCGTAGCCGAAGATCACGCATATGGCCACGGTCCGTTCGGCCGGCCTGCGTGGCTGGCGCACGTTGAGCGATGCGTAAGGCGCGACGTCGCGATTCCTCCGGCTCGCGGGCCAATATCGAACCTGTTGATTAAGTCCGGCTTTGGCGGGTAACTGGCCAGACATGGCTAGAAACAGGGCTATAGCCGGGCACACCATCCCCGGGATCGTGTTGTTCTTTGCATGGCTTGTTCTGATCATCCTTGTAATCATCCTGCTGGCCTGGATTGTGCACTTGGCAGGCGGCGGCATCCTGAATGTCAGGCTCGGTCACTTCATCCTGAACGTCGGCTTTAGCTGATCGCCAGCATCTCCTGGCCAGCTTCGACTAGCCTCCGCGTGATCGCACAGCTGGAACAAGGATCGGTCGCGATCCTCGCCGACCTGGCACATACGGTGGCGGGCAGGGTCAGGTGAGTACTTCTCCACGCTCGCCGTTGTCTGTCCGCCGGTTCCGTGGTAGGCCGAGATGTCCCCGGAAGAGCGGCAGACGAGCGAGGTGCGTTGTCATTGCGGCTGATCATGCTGTCTCCGCCGGGAGCCGGCAAGGGCACGCACAGCGAGCAACTGTCGCAGGCGACGGGGATCGCGCATATCTCGTCAGGCGATCTGCTGCGGGCCGAGATCGCCCGCGGCACTGATCTGGGGCGGCGGCTATCCGAATACACGACGCGGGGGGACCTCGTCCCGGACGACCTGATCTTTGACATTCTCATCCCGGTGGTTGTCGAAGGATCCCGTGACAGTGGCGGGTTCGTGCTCGACGGCTTCCCTCGCACAATGCCGCAGGCGCTGCGTGCCGCGCAGATCGGCATCGACCTCGACCTCGTCAGCGACGCCGCAATCTACCTGACGGCCCCAGACGAGGTGCTCGTGGAGCGGTTGCGCGAGCGGGCGCAGCGCGAGGGCCGGGCAGACGACACGCCACAGGTGATCCGGCACCGCCTCGCCGTGTTCGCCGCGCAGACAAAGCCGCTTGTCGACTACTAAGGAGGCCGCGGCATCTTGCTCGAAGTCGACACAGATCGGCCTCAGGCCGAGGTCCAGGCCGACCTCCGCGCCCGGCTAGCCGCCCGCGGCGTTCCCTGAGCACAGCTGGGCATGCCACGCCAGGGAGGGCTCATGACCGACCTGGCCATTGACCTCGAGGACGCATCTCGGCAGCAACCCGCCCGGCCCAGCCGTGCGACGCAACAACGAGGTCCCACTTGTCGGCGCCTGAAGGCACCGCTCGCTCCGGCGATCTTCCCGAGCGAGCTCACCGACCGCGTTCTCGACTCCCTGGCCCTTAACGCGGCCCCAAGTCACAACTGCGGCCGCCTTCACCTGCGCTCGTCTGACCTGAGTTGGCTCATTTTAGTGCGCAACGTACGCCGGATTACGTGGCCGGGGCTCATGGGGGTACGTAGGCAGGTGCCGCGCGGTTTCCCGATGTTCTCTTGTCGGGGTGGCCGCTGCGGGCGTGCTGTTACCGGAGGGGTTCAGCCGATGCTGCCCGCAGCCGGGCTACCGCTCCGGCCACGACCAGGGCTGAGCCGGCGGCGATCCTCGGCCTGCGCCGCTGCACGGCCCGGGGCACCCGCAGGACACAGAACACGGTCGTCGGGGCTTCGCCGGCGATCGCGAGCACCGTCAGCCGCCGCGGGTGGCGCAGGCCCGACCGCACGCCGAGGACTATCCCCGCGACCTGGAGAGCAGGGAAGTACCGCGATAGCTGGCGGGCCATGGGTGTCGTCCCGGCGGTAGCCGGCACCTGTATGCCACGCTCGCGCAGGAGGTCCTTTTGCTGCTCGATGTTCTGGTCCGCCTCGGCCTGGGTCGGCGCTTCGGTGCCAAGGCCCCACGCCATCAGCCCGAAGCCGGCAGCGCTTGCCCACGCGGCCAGGGCCCGCTGTCGGCGCCCGGCGGCCCAGTGCCCGGCCCCGACGGCGGCCTGGGTGACAACGGGGATGACAGGGGACACCCATTGGGGTATCCCCGAGGGCCTGACCCCGTCCAGACGGGACATCAAGAACACCCGCCGCAGTAACCGGTCCCCGCCGTCATCACCAGCCATCCCGCCATTGTCGTTCAGGCGGCACGAGTGTGCCAATCTGCCGGGCTGCCGCTACCCGGACGTTGCCGCCCGGCGGGCCTCTGTCACCTCCTGGTTAGTGCGCCCTACGTTCGTCAACTTGAGAAGTAAACCTGCAGGTCAGCGTATTAAGCCGCTCGAAAGTCCATGATCGTGAGCCAAGTCGGGTCTGATGATCACCGCTAGCCTGCCATGCGCCGGGGCAGACGGTGTAGACTTCCTATGTAGATATACAACGTAGACAGCGCACAAGCTGCAGCCAGGCCGCAACCGGTGGCCAGGCGCTCCGCGCCGTCAGGGGAGATGACCGACTTCATGACCGTGACCCTGGACCGAGACGTCGAGACCTTCACCCGCGCACCTCGTCAGCTGTTCATTGACGGAAAGTGGGCCGACGCGGCCTCCGGTAAGTCCTTCGAGACCCCCAACCCGGCGACCGGCGAGACGCTCGCCCACATCGCGGAGGGGGACGCCGAGGACATCAACCGCGCAGTCCGAGCCGCGCGCAAGGCTTTCGAGTCCGGCCCGTGGTCGAGGATGACGCCGTCCCAGCGCGGCAGGATCATCTGGCGCATCGGTGACCTGATCCTCGAGCACGCCGACGAACTCGCCCAGCTCGAATCGCTCGACAACGGTAAGCCGTTCGCTGTGGCGCAGGCCGCGGATGTACCACTGGCCGCCGATCTGTTCCACTACATGGCCGGCTGGGCCACGAAGATCGAGGGCAACTCGATCAACATCTCGGTGCCGTACATGCCGGGAGCTAACTTCCACTCCTACACGCTGCGCGAGCCGCTGGGCGTGGTGGGCCAGATCATTCCGTGGAACTTCCCGCTGCTGATGGCGGCCTGGAAGCTCGGTCCCGCGCTGGCCACCGGCAACTGCGTGGTGCTCAAGCCTGCCGAGCAGACCTCGCTGACAGCGCTGCGCCTCGCCGGGCTGATCGCCGAGGCGGGCGTGCCTGGCGGCGTTGTGAACGTGGTGACGGGCTTTGGCGAGACCGCCGGCGCCGCACTGGCCGCGCACCCCGACGTGGACAAGGTCGCATTCACCGGATCCACCGAGGTAGGCAAGCTGATCGTCGCCGCCGCCGGCAAGAGCAACCTGAAGAAACTGACGCTGGAGCTGGGTGGCAAGAGCCCGAACATCGTCTTCGACGATGCCGGGCCCGGCGCCATCGAGGGAGCGGCCAACGCGATTTTCTTCAACCACGGGCAGTGCTGCGTCGCCGGATCTCGCCTGTACGTACAGCAGAGCAGGTACGACGAGGTGGTCGACGGCGTCGCCGCGATCGCCAAGTCGATCAAGATGGGGCCGGGCATGGAGCCGGGAACGCAGATGGGTCCGCTGGTGTCGGAGGAGCAGTTCGACCGCGTCTCCGGGTTCCTGGAGTCCGGAAAGTCCGACGGCGCCACCGCGCTCGCGGGCGGCGGCCGGTATGGCGACCGCGGCTACTTCATCGAGCCGACCGTGCTCACCAACACCCGCCCCGACATGAAGGTCGTCCGCGAGGAAATCTTCGGTCCGGTACTAGTGGCGTCGCCGTTCACCGACCTGGATGAGATCGCCAGGCTCGCCAACGACTCCGAGTACGGCCTCGGCGCCGGCATCTGGACCAAGGACATCTCCAAGGCCCACGCGCTGGCCAAGAAGCTACGGGCCGGCACCGTCTGGATCAACTGCTACAACGTGTTCGACGCGGCGCTGCCGTTCGGCGGATACAAGCAGTCAGGCTGGGGCCGCGAGATGGGCCACGAGGTCCTGAACAACTACACCGAAGTCAAGGCAGTGACCACCCAGTTGTAAGCAGCAGCAGTTACCAGGAGCAGGGCCGGCGCTGGCCCTGCTCCCCTCGGGACCGCAGGCATGCGCGGACTCGGCGCACGCCTGCTATCTGCCGTGGGACTACAGGACTGCCGCAGGGCCCTCGGTCCGGGCGTCAATTGTGATGTCGGCGCCGAGGTCGTCTTGGTGCTGGCCGACGACCTTGCGCAGCGTGATCTGGGCAATCTGGTCAACGGCGGAGTAGACGTTCTCGATCGCGCTCCTGATGGAATACGCCGATGAGCTACATGAGTTGTTAGCGTTGTAGACCTACGGTGAGTCGCAGGCTTGGTCTGTGCCTACGTCGTAGACCTACGATTCCGTTTAAGCCGTAGTATTCTCAGCCTGAGCCAGATCAGAGCGAGATGAGAGAAGGTGCTGCGATGACCCCGCCGCGTCCCGGCCGCGCCGCTGCTGTCACCAAAGCGAACGCGAACGGTGGCCGGAAGATCACCCGGGAGGTAGTGCTGGCGGCTGCGCTGGACATCATCGACCGTGACGGCATCGACGGCCTGTCCATGCGCGGGCTCGCCCGCGCCCTTGACCGAGACCCCATGATCTTGTACCGGCACGCACCGAACAAGGCCGCCCTCCTCGACGGAGTCGCCGAGACGGTCCTGGCCAAGCTGACGGTCGATGCGACTGACCCCGACTGGGCCGGCCAGTTGCGCTCTGTCGCGCGCAACTACCGGGCGCTCGCCCTCGCCTACCCGCATGTGGTGCCGTTGCTGGTCACGCGGCCGCTGGCCGCACCGCTCGCGCTGCGCCCTCATGGCACGCTGCGCCCGCTCGAAGACGTCCTCGCGCTGCTCACCCGCGCTGGCTTCACCGGACCGGACGCGCTGCACATCTACCGGGCCCTGTTCGGCTTCCTGCACGGCCACATACTCAACGAACTCCAGGAAATCGTCGACAACCCCGATGAGACCGACGACCTGCTGCGGCTGGGCCTGCACCGGCTGCCGATCGGCGAGTTCCCTCTGCTGCGCAGTCTCGCCCCCGTGCTGGCGAACTACGACGGCGCCGCCGAACTCGAACGCGGCCTCGACATCTTGCTCACCGGGCTTACCGCAACCCTCACTCCTCGGGCCAATGCTGCTCAGACCAAGTGAAGCGCGCTTGACATACCGACCAGTTGCTCCTGCCTGCCGTGCTGCCTGAGCCGCGCCCCATCTGCGCACGCGCATCGTTGCGTCAGTCAGGACTCGGAGTTACACGCGCGGGGCTAACAGCCGGCCGCAACAGGTCCGCGATGTCCTGCCTCTGCCTGCATCGGACGGGTGAGCTCTGTCGTGACTGCTCAGGCCGGGGTCTCGGGCCAGCCGGCGGCGTCGAAAACGGCGGTCGGATCGAGGTAGTCCCGCCAGTGCGTCACCTTGCGGTCGTTGACCGTAATGATGGAGGCGAAGCGATTGTTGTACGGTCGGCCTGTCTGCACCGATTCGCCGTGCACCTCGTACTCGAGGACGACGACCGACGCGTCCGGATCCCGGTAGGCGCGAAGATTGTCAGCGCTGTGCACCGTCATGAAGTCGTCGTATCCGCTGTAAAGCTCGATGACGTTCTGTCGCCCTTCTACCCGTCTGGGGTAGCCGGGCACCGAGATGACGTACTCGACGACCACATCGTCGGCCAGCAGGTCGAAGTAGTCCTCTCCGTCGGCGAGACCCTCGAGTCCCTCCCGGATAATGCGGAAGAACGGGCCGTCAGCACCGAAGTTGGAGTTGTCACTGGTGTACTTGGTCAATTGTCCTCCGCAGTGACAGGACCTGAGTGCTGAGGCTGCGCCGGTCGACCACGAGCACTTGCTGGTTCCCCAGCCGAGTCCAGCCGGCCTGCGGCCAGCCGGAACTGGCGACGATCACCGCGTCCCCTGTTACTTGATAGGCCAGGTCGAAGTACGCGGCGATCTCGTCCGGCCGGTCGTACCCGTTCAGGCGCAGCTTGGCCTCCGGCACTCGTGACTGGTAATACCAGCTGACCGCGTAGAGCTTGTCCGGCGAGAGCAGGATTGCGTTCAGGCTGTTGGGCTCGAACCTGTGGTCGATGTCTGCGGCTGCGTCCGCAATCGCGGCGACCATGTCTCCGCCGTTCGCGGCCAGCCGCGACATGATCAGCAGGAAGTACCGCTCGCTGTCGGTCGTGCCGCCAAGCTGGCGCTCCCAGTCCGGCGGCAGCATTTCGCCAAGCCGGTGCTGCGGGTGGATGGCGCCGTTGTGGGCGAAAGTGAAGCTCCCATGCCGGAACGGGTGACTATTGCGCTCGGTGATACTCAGGCCCGGAGTCGCCCAGCGCAGGTGCACGAGCCCCAGGTCGCCAAGCGGCTCACGAGCAAGCTTCCCGAATTCGGGCTCGCTGTCGGCGCGAAGCGGCGATTTGCGGATGACCGGCTCGGCGCCCTCGTGCCAGGCCATTCCCCACCCGTCGGCGTGAAGCGCGGACAAGCTGGTGAAGTCAGCCAGACCGCCGGTGCCGATCAGGTCTTCCAGCGACGTATCACTACCCGAGCAGTAGCCGAGCAGCCGGCACATAGCACCCCGTTCCCTAAAGGAATTTGCCCATTCCGCCAGCCACATCGATCGACGCGCCGGCAATGTAGCTCGCCCGATCGCTGGCCAGGAATGCGACCAGCCCGGCGACCTCGTCGGGCCGGCCGAACCGTCCCAGTGGCACCTCAGCCGCCGCAAGCTGGCCGAAGAACTGCTCGGCCGGAATCTCAGGTGCGCGGCGCTGGTGAATGTTCTGCCACTGTGGTGTCTCGACGAGGCCTATGTTCACGCTGTTGACGAGGACTCCGTCGCGGCCAAGCTCGATCGACAGTGCCTTGGACAGGCTGAGACAGGACGCGCGGTTGACTGACGACGCCAGGAACGCGGGATCGGGGTAACGCGCGTAGACCGCGTTGATGTTGATCACGCGCGCCGCGGAACTGCGCCGCAGATGCGGCAGGGCCGATCTCGTGCATCGGATCTGCGAGAACAGCTTCACCTCGATGTCGGCATGCCAGTCGTCGTCGGTCAGCGTCGCGAACTGCCCGGGTCGGGCGCCGCCCGCGTTGTTGACCAGGATGTCCAGCCCGCCCATGGCGGTCACAGCGGCATCGGTGAAGGTCGCGACCTCATCCGGATCCGTCACGTCGCATGCCATCGCGACGACAGTCCCTGCCCCCGAGCCGATGGCGGCAGCTTCCTTCGTCAGCTCCGCCGCCGCCTCCGCCAGCTCGTCGGCGTGCCGCGAGCAGATCACCACAGATGCGCCCTCGGCCATGAGCTCGGCCGTGATGGCCCTGCCAAGACCCTTCGATCCGCCCGTGACAATCGCCTTGCGGCCGGCCAGCCTGAGGTCCACTTAGGCTCCGCTCTCCGGCGCACCGGCCTCGGCGCCGTTCTGACTGGCGTCATGGGCGGCGCTTTGCGCGGCGGCGAGCTTGAGCAGGCTCTGACGCGGCGGGCAGAACACGTCGACTTCCAGGCAGTGAGTGTCAGTCGTCCAGGCACCGTGCGGGACCCAGGCTGGGACGACGGCGACGTCGCCCTTGCGCATAGTGCGGACGTCCCCATCCAGGTCAAAGATGAACTCACCGTCCAGGACGATGACGATCTGCTCCTCCTCATGCACATGCTTAGGTGCCTCCGCGCCCGGCGCGAAGCTAACGAAATTCGTCATCGCCCGGATCCCGAGCACCGGCCGGAACCCGAGGCCAGGCACGAACTCCACCGGCTCGATGTCATCGACGTTCACGTAACGCCCCGGACCTTCGGGCTCGCCCATCGCCTCGGTCGGGAAATGACTCTCCGCGTCGCCTAGTGACTCGGTGGATTCTTGACCGGTAATGTCGCTCACCTTTCCTCCAGAGCAGTGCTGAGTACCTCGCCGATCCGGCGGATGCCCTCGTCAATGAGATCGTCGGCAACCCGGCTGTAAGACAACCGGATCTGAGTGGCCCCATCTTCGCCGGGATAGAACGGCCGCCCAGGCACGTACGCCACCTTGCGCGCCCGTGCCGCGGAGCTCAGGGCCACCGTGTCGACGCCGTCGGGCGCGGTCAGCCAGATATAAAAGCCGCCCGTCGGGCTGGTCCACGTCGTTCCCGCTGGCATGTGGGCCGTCAGCGCCTGCGCCATCAGCGCCGCCCGGCGGGCGTACAGCGCACGCGAAGAAACGAGTTGCTGGTCCATATGACCACTGCGACCGTACTCCTCGAGCATGCGCTGCCCGAGGGCTCCGGAGCACTGGTCGGAGTTTTGCTTGGCCACCGTCAGGCGGCTGACGATCTCGGCCGGACCCGCCGCCCAGCCCATCCGCACGCCCGGGCAGAAAATCTTGGAGAACGTCCCTGCTTGCAGCACAACATCCGGGGCCATCGACCACATGCTGGGAGGTGGCGCGTTATCGAAGCCGAGCTCGGAGTAGGCGACATCCTCCACGATCAGGAATCCGTACCGGCGGGCCAGCCCGACCAGCTCGTGCCGGCGCTCGACGCTCATCGTCAGGCCGGTCGGATTCTGGAAGTCTGGGATGGTGTACAGGATCTTCGGCCGCAGTCCCGCAGCCAACTGGTCCGCGAGAAGGTCCACGCGCATCCCGTCGCCGTCGACCGGTGCCCCGTGTACATCGGCCTCGTAGCCGCGGAACGCCATGATGGCGCCGAGGTACGTCGGCGCCTCCACGACGACGACATCACCCGGGTCCAGGTAACTTTTTGCGACCAGCTCCAGGCAGTCGATGCCGCCACTTGTGATGAGCAGCTCACCGGCGCTGGGTGCCCGGCCCTGCACCGTCGCGAGCCTGCCGGTCACGTAGTCACGCACTCCGGCAAGCCCCTCGGTCGCCGAATACTGCAGCGCGACGGCGGGATCGTCTGTGATCAGCCGCGCGGCGATTCCTGCCAGGACGTGCGAAGGGAACGTGGCCGGGTCGGGGAATCCACCGGAGAAAGTAACTACGTCCGATGCGCCGGCCAGAGCAAGGATCGCGGTTATCTCACCGCCGCCGAGCGCCTCCGTGCGTCTGGCTAGACGGGTAGTCCAGTCGTGCTGCGCCGCGTTCGGCGCGCCCTGCGCGGCAGCCTGGCTGATCTCCGTAGTGCCGATCTCGCTCTGCTCAGTAGCTGCGGTCATTCTGCGCTTCCATCTCTTGACAGCCGATCTTACAAATGTAAGAATCTTGGCACGTCAAATTTACACAAGTAACATTCGCGCCCCTAGCTTAACTCACATCAAGTGATCTGACGACGGGCTGGCTGGCATATGACGGCAATCTCTGCACCGCTGGCGAGGCTAGCCGAGGTCTGCTCGACGGCAGCGCCGAGGGTTGAGGTGGACGACCTCGACCTAGCCCTGCTGCGCGCACTTGCCACGGATGCGCGCCAGTCGCAGCGCGCGCTAGCCCGGCAGATCGAAATGTCACCGCCGGCCGTCGCCGACAGGATCGCTCGCCTGGAGCGCAGCGGCGCTATCCGCGGCTACCGGGTCGACGTCGACTGGACAGCGCTCGGCTATCCGGTCGTTGTCTACCTGGCGGTTACCGCGGGACCTGGCATGGACCTGAGCGAAATCATCAAGGCCATCCGGGCGCTGCCCGAGGCACAGGACATGAGCGTCGTTACTGGCGGCCTGGACTTGCTCGTCCGGCTCCGGGTGCGAGATCACGCGCACCTGCGTGAGCTGCTGCTTGCCGAGATCTTCCAGATCAACGGTGTGCAGCGAACGGAGACCTTCCTGTCCCTTGCCGACGTCGAGCCCGATAACTTCACAGCCGCGATGCTGGAGCAGATGAGTCAGCGCCGCAGCGAGGCCAAGAGGACTTGATTAGGGCACGCAAGGCGCCTGTCTCTGGACGCCGCGCGAGCCGACCCCAGGCCGTGGCTAGAAGCCGCGGCACCGGATGCCCCAGCCGGATCGGAGGACAGCCAGGTGAGTAGCAGTAGCCCAGGCGGCGCCGCGCATGACGTCAGCGGCGTAGGCCAGCCGGGCTTCGTCGCGAGACATGGCCTGTACACAGCCGAGCAGGCGGCCGCGGCCGAGGCAGTCGCGAGCGAGATCCGCGAACGTGACCTGCGTACGGTCCGGCTTGTCGTCGTGGATCAGCACGGCATGCCGCGCGCCAAGGCGCTATCACCAGAGGTGGCGATCGCCGCCCTGTCCAACGGTCTCGACTTCTCCGGTGCTATTTACAGCCTCGACACCGGCAACCAGGTTTTCGTGCCAGCCTTCGCCGCAGGCGGCGGATTCGGCATCGAGGAATTCACCGGCTTCCCGGACGTCGTGCTCGTACCTGATGCTTCGTCGTTCCGCGTCCTGCCCTGGGCCGACCGGACCGGCTGGATGCTGTGCGACGTGTACTTCTCCAACGGGCAGCCGATGCCGCTCGACGGCCGCGGGCTCATGCGCCGGACGCTGGCTGACCTTGCCGACGCCGGCTACGACTACCTGGCAGGCATTGAGGTCGAGTACTACATAGTCAAGGTGGACTCGGACCATCTCACGCCCGAGAATGCCGGCTTCATAGCGCCGCCACCGCCCGTCAGCGTCTTCCAGCGCGGCTATCAGTACCTGTCGGAGGTGCGGCTTGACAGCGTGAGCAGCACCCTCGAGGTGATCCGCGATGGCCTGACGGCTGTCGGCCTGCCGCCCCGCTCGATGGAGGATGAGTGGGGACCGGGGCAGATGGAGTTCAGCTTCAGCCCGATCGGCGGACTCGCTGCCGCCGATGCGGTCGTCCTGTTCCGTTCCGCTGTCAAGCAGATGTGCCAGCGTCGCGGTCTCCTCGCCACGTTTATGTGCCGTCCCGCGCTTCCGAACTTTTTTTCCTCCGGCTGGCACCTGCACCAATCGCTGCTGTCCCGGCAAGACGGGCGCAATGAGTTCGCCTGCGAGGACGACTTCCTGTCCGTGACGGGCCGGCAGTTCGTGGCCGGGCTTCTTGACCACGCACTGCCGATGGGAGTTTTCGCCACCCCGACCGTCAACGGATATAAGCGGTTCCGGCCGTACTCGTTCGCACCGGATCGGGTGTGCTGGGCACTGGAGAACCGCGGGGCGCTAGTGCGTGTCCAGGGCGCGCCCGGTGACGCGAACAGCCACGTGGAAATGCGGATGGGCGAGCCAGCCGCCAACCCGTATCTGTACATGGCTGCCAACATCGCCGCCGGGCTCGATGGCGTCCGCCGCGGTCTCGACCCGCCCCCGCCAGTCGAGGCCGATCCGTACGCCACCGCGAACACTCCGCTGCCGGCGTCGCTCGGAGACGCCGTCGCCTCGCTGGAACAGGACAGTTTCTTCCGCAAGGCGTTCGGCGACACGCTGATTGACTACCTGCTGCAGATGAAGCGATCGGAGGTAGCCCGCTACGAGGCGGCGATCGCCGACAGCCCGCCACCGGACGGGCAAGACGTCACCGACTGGGAAATGCGGGAGTACTTCGAGTTCTACTGATCTGGCCGCGAAGTGATCTGGCCGCGAGAAGGGCACCGCCGTGACCTTGCAACACATCGTGCTGTTCAGCTTCCCCCGCGACCTCAGCGATGAGGAGGCTACCCAGATGCGGGACATGGTGGCGTCCTGGCCCACGAAGATCGGGCTCATGACCAGCTGCCGCTTCGGCACCGACCTGACCGGCGCGCGGACCCGGGGGTACGCCTACCTCCTGTACACCGAGTTTCCGGATGTGGACTCCATGAACGCCTACCGGGCGCACCCTGTGCACATGGAGTTCCTGGCCTGGCTGAACGAGCGCAGCTGCACGCCGCTTGCTTTCGACTACCTCCTGGATGAGCAGACCGTGCTGATGACCGAATCAGCGCCGACCGCTCCGAGGGATGGGGCAGTATCACCAGCCGGTCCCGCGACCGGCCAGCCGGCTAGCCAAACGCGCTAACCGGAGTAGGACCGGAGAGAGAGGACCGGAGCCATGGCCAAGACCAGTCCCGACCTAACTGTCGGCGCCGCCAGCGGCGAGCTCGCACACGGCTCGCTGCGCTTGTGGGATGCGATCGCGATCTCGGTATCGGTGATCGCCCCTGGCATGGCGATGCTGCTGAACGTGAGCGGCGTCTCCTTCGTGGCCGGGGGCTCGACACCGCTGGCGTTCCTGCTGGGGGGCGTAGCCTGCCTGGCGTTGGCATTCGTTGTTATCGGCTTCACTCGCCGAATGGCCACGGCCGGATACGCCTATACCTATGCCAGCCGCAGCCTGGGCAAGGAAGCGGGCTTCATGGCTGGATGGCTGTACTTCTTCGGCTTCATCTGCTTCGTGCCGATGACTATGTCCGGGGTCGGCTACCTTGCCGCTGACCTGCTCAAGGTCAGTCCGAAGCTGTGGATCTTGTTCTTCTTCATCGGCATGTGCCTGTTCCTGGTGCTGTCGGTGATCAGGATCAAGGTCACCACCCGGGTGCAGCTGATCGTGGGCATCATCACTGTCGCGATCATCGTGGTGATCGACCTGGTCACCACAGCCAAGGGCGGCAGCCACGGCCAGGCGCTGAGTGCCTTCAGCTTCAGTCACACCAACTCCGGCGGGTTCAACGGCGTCTTCTACGGCATCATCTTCGGCGTCACCTCCTACATCGGGTTTGAAACCGCCGCGGACTTCGGCGAAGAGACTGCCCACCCGCGCCGTTACATCCCGATCGCAGTGCTCGTCGCGACGCTGTTCGCGATCATCCTGTACCTCTGGACCACCTACTCGATCACCATCGGGTACGGGGTGACAAACGGCGTCAAGATGGGCGCTGATCCGGTGGCTCTGAAGACCACGGCGACCACCTTCGTCGGCCCCTGGCTCGGCACGCTGGCCGAGATCGGCGGCATGTGCGCCGCGTTCATCGTGTGTGTTGCCTGCGCAACGGCCGCGGCCCGCACCCTCTTCGCGATGGGCCGCGAAGGTGTACTGCCCGCGGCGTTCGCCAAGACCCACCCGAGATTCAAGACCCCGGTCAACGCCACACTGGCCGTTACTGTGCTCGCCATCTTGATGGCGCTGCTGATGGGTTACCCGCTGTCGGACAGCCTGTTCGGCCAGCCGCTGTCAAATTACTATTTCTGGGCAACCACCGGGACGCTGCTGATCATCGTGGTCTACGTCATGCTGTGCATCGGCGGCATCGTGTACTTCTGGAACACCCGCGCGACCAGGAAGTGGAATCCGCTGGTGCATGTTGGCATCCCGGCCGTCGGCGCGATCGTCTTCGGCGCTGCCCTCTACGGCTCGATTCACCCGGCGCCACCCGGCATCCTCAAGTGGACCCCCGCCGTCGCCGGAGTCTGGCTGGTGGCCGGCATCTTCGTGCTGTGGGGGCTACGGGTGCGGCGGCCTGAATCAGTCGCGCAGATCGGCTCCATCCTCGGCGAGGAAGGCGGTGTCGAGGCCGCGGTCCTCGACGCCTGAGAGCGGCATCGGTGGCGGCACGCGGAAGGCGTGCCGCCACGGACGTCACGGATTATTCGCGTCATCCGCAAATCCCTACGGATCCGGTCAGGTCCGCGGCCGGGCTGCCATCCGGGCCTGGTGGCCAGCGGGCCACGTTTCGGGTTGGGGCGCCGCTATCAGCATTAGATCGCCGGCAATGCGGGAATAACCGGGGTCCGCCCGCAAATCTCAGACCAGGGCGGGTAATCGTAATCCGCGCCTCGGGGGAGCGTAATGCAACGGGTCGATGTACAGCTGGAGGATGACCTTACTGGCGGCCCGGCTGATGAGACAGTCGAGTTCGGCATTGATGGCCGCGCCTACGAGATTGACCTGAGCGCCAGGCATGCTGAGGAGTTTCGCCGGCAGGTCGCGCGCTTCCTCGAGCACGCCAGCCTGGTCCGCACGGCGCACCGGCGCCCGTCGGCCCGGACACTGGCGAGCCGGGAGCGCAGCCGCCAGATACGCGCCTGGGCGGAGGAGCAGGGCCTTGACATCTCAGAACGCGGGCGGCTGCCCCGCGAAGTTATCGAGCAGTACGACAACGAGCACCGCCCGACGCAGCCGGCCGGGCGGCGCGCGCGTCGCCAGGGTGCCCGGCGCAGCAAGTGACCGGACGGAAGTACTCGCCCCGTTGACCGCTTCACCAGCCGCCCCAGATGACCTGCCGCCAGAAGCGGCGGGTACGCATCAGCCGCGCCCACTCGCGCGCTGATCGCCGCGGCCTCGGGTTGTGGATGCATAGCTCCGTCTGGCCGGGGAGCAGGCAGCCGCCGTTGCAGTTACCCAGGCAATGCCTGCAATGCCTGGTTGTCACGCCCGGCGCGGGTGGCGGATCTGGCCAGTCATCGCGCATGCTGCCATTCTGCTGCCAGCGCTGGAGGCATGCCTGGGGCAGCCCGGGCAAGTGCTGCGCCCGCAGATCCGGGGGGGACCGGATCCGCGGCGTCCACCCCGATCCGGCACGAGATCGTCGCCCCGGTACCAGCAGTCGACGTGCTCATCTGCAGCGTGCCGCCCAGCGCCGCGATCCGGTCGGTCATGTTCTGCAGACCCGAGCCATCGACGCCAGCGAAGTTGTCGGGGCCGAGCCCGTCGCACGCAGCGGAGAAGGACAGCACTCCGTCGAGCTCTGCTATATGCAACCTAACCGTCGAATCCGGCGCTTGCCTCGCCGCATTCTGGAGGGCCTCGGCACAGCAGAGGTACACGGCGGTCTCGATTTCTTCCGGGTAGCGGCCAACGTCGCTCGCGTGCAGCTGGGCCGGCGGCACTGACCGGGAAGCCAGCGAGCCGATCGCCGCAGCCAGCCCGTTCTGCGCGAGGACTGGCGGATTGATGCCATGCGCTAGCTCCCGAAGCGTCTCCATGGCCTTCCGCGTCTCCGCCCGGAGCTGGCCAACGACCTCGCGTTCCCGCAATTCATCCTGGCCCGCTATCGACTCGGCAACCGCCAGCTTCGCCGCGATGTCGTGCAGTTGCTGCTGGGTGCCTTCTCCAAGGTCGCGCTGTATCCGGCGCCGCTCGCCGTCCTGTGCCAGGGCGATGCGCAGTCGCGAGGCGTGCAGCTCGGCCACCCTCGCGATCAGCTCCTCGGTGAGCCCGACGTTACGCAGGATCAGGCCTGCCTGCGCGGCGAGATCTGACAGCAGCTTGTCCTCGGTGGGCGTCAGCGCCTCCCCGGCGCGCTTGGAGACCGAGAGCGCGCCGAGAATCTCGCCATCGTGCTCGACCAGCAGGACCCGCGTCGCGCCGACGATAGCGGGCAAACCCTCTACAGGCAACGGAACGGGCTCGCGCGTGTCCGCCTGGCTCGGCCAGCTAGCCCCGCTGCGCAGGGACGAATCGGCCGCTAGCCAGACGTCGGCCCTGTCCGCCCCGGTCCCTTCCGCCAGGATCCGGGCCATCCGGGGGAGCACCTCGTCATGGGCGTAACTCTCGCCCATGCGTCCGGCAAACTCGCTGAGCGCCTGGTACGGGGTGGCTCGATGACCGTAGACGAGTCGGCTGGCGAGCCGCTGAACCCTCTCGCGAACCGGCTGGAAGGCCAGCGCCACGACCGCGGTAGCGACGACGGATAGTGCCAGGCTCGGCTGCGTCCCGGATGGCGCGAGCGATCCGGAACTCAGGGCGCCAATACCTGCGACGATCGCGACGTAGACAGCCGTGATGAAAGCCGCCATGACGGCGTAGACGATCGTGCGCCTGAGAACGATGTCGATGTCGTACAGGCGGTACTTCGTGATCGCGATGCCGGTGGCGATCGGCACCAGCGGACCGAGAACTATGAAGCCGATCAGCGGGTCGTTGACCGCGACACCGAAGACCAGCATGGATGCAGCTGTCAGCAATCCTGCGAACGCGAACCACTTGATCTGGTGGCGCACCTCTGCCGATGAGTGCCGGTACCTGGATACACAGCCGGCCGCCGCCACAACCGAGACGGGGATCATCACCGTCTGCACGAACTGGAGAGTCGAATTCGCGATTCCCGCTGGGATCACATTGACAGGCGACTTAACTGCCGAGCCCTGACCACGCAGCGCCGCACCCGACAACATCGCGATGGCCACCGTGGCCGCTTCGGCTGCAATGATCACCCAGGCGACTGGCCGCCAGCGCGGGGACGGGACACGGCCGTCCGGGAAGACAAGCAGTACGAGCGCGAACATGTAGAACAACTCACCGGGGATGGCACCCAGCCAGGCCAGCCAGGCCGCCGCCGCTGGCTGAGAGTGTGTCGACGCCGCGTACCTGGCGTAGTTGGACGTCGCCACGGCAACGGCAAATGCCAGTGCCTCGACCAGGAAGAGCCAGCCAATTGGGTTGCGAGGTCGATGGCGTGCAATGAACCAGCCGACCGCCGCGAACGCGAGCAGTACGGGCGCGAACTGGACGGCTGCCGCCACAACTCCCGCAGCGATGCCGAACCCCGCCCCGGCCGCCAATGCCGCCGCGGTCAACACAAGCAGGGCGGTAGCGAGGCTGCCGGCAGGTTTGTGCGTCATGCGGCCGGCTCCATCGCACCACGCGGCAGCCGGCCACGTATTACCGTCCCGGCTCCCGGCGTGCTCTCAACCTCAAGCAGGCCGCGATGCGCTCCGAGCCTGTCGGCGATGCCCTGCAGGCCCGATCCGTAGGCACGTGCGGCCACGTCGAATCCCACGCCGTCGTCGGCGACCTCGAACTCAAGATCGCCGCTGGCGACTGAGATGCGGACCCGCGCTGTTGACGCGCCCGAGTACTTGGCTACGTTCTGGAGGGCCTCAAGAACGCAGAAGTAGGCCGCGGCCTCGACTTCCTGCGGGTACCTGCCGATGCCGTCGGTCTCCAGCTCCGTGCGAACGGGGGACTTTGCAGCCTGCGCTCGCAGCGCGGCGGCCAGGCCCTCGGCCATAAGAAGCGGCGGGTAGATTCCCTGGGCTAGATCCCACAAGTCCTGCGAGGCTGCCGTGGCGTCGACCCGGAGCTCGCTCAGCATCTCCCGCTCGCCGGCAGTGTCCACTCCGATCATGGACTCGGCGAGGGACAGCTTGATCGCCAGGCCTACAAGCTGCTGCTGGGCGCCATCGTGGATATTGCGCTCGATCCGGCGGCGCTCCGCGTCCTGCGCGGCCACTAGGCGTCGCCGCGATGCCCGGATGTCCTCCAGTCTGGCCGTCAGCTCTTCCCATAGCCGGACATTGCGCAGCACGAGTCCGACTTGAGCGGCGAGGTCTATGAGTAGCTTGCCTTCAGTCGGAGTCAGCGACTCGCCGGGCCGCTTAGTTACCGACAGCGCGCCAAGCAGCTCGCCTTGGTACCGCACCGGCAAGACACGGTCGGTGCCAGGGCAGCTGAGCTGATCGTCTGCCTCTGTCGCATTCATGTGCGGCAGCGGCGGCGCATCGGGCGGCCAGCTCGCGTCGTCGCGGAACTCGCCGCCGTTCGCCAGCCAGACGTCCGCGCGGGCGGCTGCCGTGCCCTCGGCCAGGATCCTGGCCATCCGGGGAAGCACCTCGTCGGTGGCATAGGTCCCCCCGGTCCGGGCGGCAAAGTCGGCGAGCACCTCGTACGGCGTCGCGCGCTTGCCGTATACCAGCCGGTTGGCCAGATGCTGGGCCCGCTCGCGAACGGGCTGGAAGGCAATCGCCACTACCGCGGTGGCGATGATTGGCAGCAGCAGGCTGGGGTGGGTGCGGTGACCAGTCAGGAGCGACCCGAGCCCGACGACGATCGCGACGTAGACGCCGGTGATGAAGGCGGCCAGCGAGCCGTAGACGAGGGTCTTGTTGATGACGACGTCGATGTCGTACAGGTGGTAGCGGAAGACTGCGACGCCGATGGCCACCGGAACGAGGGCGGCGGCACCGCTGCTGATGGCGTTCTGCAGATCGGTCGAGGCCTCGCCAGACCCCAGCACTTTTTGCATCGCGACCTCGGTGACCAGGGCTAGCACAATGACCGCGCTCGCAAAGAGGAGCCATTTCAGCTGCTCCCGCTCGATCAGCTGGGCCCGCCGGTAGCGGATGACGAGCGCGACGATGGCGGCCAAGCCGCAGCAAAGGATTGTCAGGGCTCCGAGCCAGGCCAGTACCTGAAAGGCCTTTCCGGCCGCGCCGGGAAGGCCGACCGGATTCTGGATACTGGCTGGGTCGGCGGTGATGATCGTCGGTGAGAGTAGGTTGCCGACCACCCACGCTGCCAGGCCGGCCGTGACAGCCCAGGCCACCGGCCGCCACCGCCGGGAGAGCAGCCGGCCGGTCGGGAAGATCAGCAGCACCGGGACGATCAGCCCGAGACCGAAGAGCCAGATAAAGCCCAGCAAGTTGGCGAGCGTCAGGGTGCCGGGATCATAAGCGAATAGCAGGCTGACGCCCCCGCACGAAAACGACAGCGCGACCCCCGACAACAGCCAGCCGATGGCATTAGCCGGCCGCTTCCAGGCCAGCAGCGCTCCGACTGTGGCGAAGGCCCCGACGAAGACCACCGCCACCGGACCGTTGGCCGGGCCGGACTGGAAGCTGTCGGCGCTCTTCGGAAGCTGGTTCAGCTCCGAGTAAACCAAGGAGGTCACCATGGCCGACACCGAGAACGTCCAGACGGCCAGCGCGCACCAGAACGAGCGCCGGGACGCCACCCCGCCGTCGGGTCCCTCGTCGCTTGCGCGCGCACCCTGGTGGCTCACCGGCCCGCACCTCCCTCTGGGCGCGTCGCCTGCCGATTGCCCCTTACTGGCTGGTAATTATTAACCCAAAGCCAGCCCGGGGAAATAGTGCGAACATCCGATCCGCAGGGGTGCCAGCAACACCCGCCGCCCCCCTGTCGCCGTCCACAGGCGGCCTCACTCATAGGCTCCTTATCCACAAGGCTCGCTCGCGGCAGGAGGACAGCCGCCTGTGCTCGCCACCATCGAATAGTGGAGGTGGTGACGTTGGAGCTAGACAGTAAGCAGGTCGGTTCTTACACGCTGAGTGCGGCCGACAGCGCGGAGGGTCATGCCAGGGTCGTGCTCAGCTTCCTGGCCCAGCCAGGCGACGCCGTGCTGGGCACGGCGTTGCGCACGATGCCCGCGACCGAGGTCCTGGCAATGACGATCGGCTCGGACGCCGATGGCGAGGCGATGCTCACGCGCCGCGTCCTCGATCCGGCCGCGGCCAGGGCGATCGCCAGATGGCGAGACCGGCTTGGCGAGCTGCCGAGTAGCGGTTAGCTCGCCGCCTGGCGAGATAGTGGGCTGCGGCTGATCGTGCCCGGCGATGCTGACCTGCGACTCAGCTGCGTGCAGTCCGTATCCATCGTCGGGTCCAGGGCAGCCACGGGCTATGGCAACCACGTTGCCATCGAGATGGCGGCTACGCTCGCCGAGCGCGGGGTCGCCGTCGTCTCCCGGCGGGGCGTAGGGGACACTTTCCCGACAGCGCGCACCTCCGTTGCATACGGGCGCCACCCTCGACAGCGGCGGTTCCGACGCTAAGAGGGGAGGCGATTGCGAGGGCCCTGGCAGCCCCGCCAAAGTGCTGATGGTGTCCCGGGTGTAGCTGGTGGTGGTGCCGCTGGTGGCCTCGGACATCAACAGTCCGTTGCACGGGCGCGCACCAGCCGGTCCTGGGAAGCGTCAACTACTGGCTGCGTGGTGGGCCAGAGCGCATCTTTAAGCCACGGTGATACTGAGAGCGGCGTCCAAAGCTGCGATCTGCTCAAGCCACTTCGGTTCGAGGTGCAGCCCGAACGTCTCCACGTCGAGGTCGGCATCCGCTACGTAGATTCTGAAGCCCATCTCCACTCGGCCACGTAGGCCCTGGAGCGCTTCCCGGTGAGGTGCCAAGCGCGTCAGAAGGTCGACGAGAACATCCTCGACGCACAGGCTCTCCGGCCCGGGCCGCCCATCCAGCCGCCAGTAGTGGAACGCGCCAAGCCGCGGCACGCCTGGCCGTTCGGGGTGCAGATTCTCCCCGATCCGCCAAGCGCGATCTGGCTCGAGCCCAAGCAGGGAACTGATCTCCTCAGGCGTGCAGCTTTCGCTTTGCACTGAGAAGGAGACCCGGATATCGGTCATCCAAGATACGAGGAATTGATTGGTGCAAGCATTTGTCTCCGTAGAAGGCAGCGCGGACCACGAGCTCAGACTAGGGCTAGGGCGATGGCAAGTGCCTGGTTGACGGCGCGCATTGAAGCGGGTGAGAGGGCGCCGAGGTATTCGCCGAGCTCATCTTTGGCCAGCTGCTCGATGCAGTCGGCGTTGGCGCAGCCAGTTAGTGGGTCGGCGGCTGAGAGCTTCACCCAGGTGGGAAGGTCACGCGCAGTGGTCGTCAGCCGGATGGCGACGATGTCCGAGAGCAACCGGTTGCGAGCGTTGTTCGACACAACGAGCCAGGGCTTGAGCCCGTAGCCGAGGTCGCAGCGGTAGACCTGCCCGCGCTGGGGGTGCTGGCTCACGCGGCGCTGTCGCGCGCTTGCCGGGCTCGGCGGCGGGCCCGCAAGACGGCCGCCTCTTCTGCCGACTCGTAGGGATAGTGCGGGTTCTCCGCGACGGCTGCGGCGTAGCCGGCCTGGAGCTTTTCCTCTTGCAGGTGCTGCCACGCTTGATGAATGGCTGCCTGCACTGCTGCCGAGCGGCTTGGATGGCGCTCGGCGAGCTCAATCAGCTCCCGGCTGGTCTCATCGTCCAGGCGGACGGTCATAGCGCTTGTCATACAAATATGATACCGCGACTGTGCTGCAGAATTAGCATCTGTCCATAGTGGGGAAAGTCGCGAGCTAGTTGTCCACAGCGGTGGTCGGGCTCGCGCGCGAGGCCGTATACGTCCGAAATTATCGTGACCGGAGGTGGTCGCGATGAGTCCCGACGGTGAGCGCCGGGCGCGGGTCGCGCTGAGCTTTCTGGCGCAGCCGGGTGACCCGGTGCTGGGCGCCGCGCTGCGGTCCTGGACCGCGAGCGAGCTGCTCGCACTCGTCACCGGAGCGGACGCTGACGGCGAGGCGACGCTGACTGGCCGCGTCCTCGATCCGGCCCTGGGCAGGGCAATCGGCAGATGGCGAGTCAGGCTCGGCGAGATCCCGAGCACCGGTCGGCTGGCGGCCTGGCAGGACCAGGGCTTGCAGCTGGTCATGCCCGGCGATAGTGAGTGGCCTACTCAGCTGGATGACCTCGGCGATGCCCGGCCGCTCGTGCTCTGGGTGCGCGGCGACGCTGACCTGCGACTCAGCTGCGTGCAGTCCGTCTCCATCGTCGGGTCCAGGGCAGCCACGGGCTATGGCAACCACGTTGCCATCGAGATGGCGGCTACGCTCGCCGAGCGCGGGGTCGCCGTCGTCTCCGGCGGCGCCTTCGGCATCGACGCAAGCGCGCACCGGGGCGCGCTGGCCGCCGACGGGGTGACGGTGGCCGTGCTGGCTGGCGGCCTGCAATTCGGGTACCCGCGCGGGCACAGTGAGCTGTTCGCGGCCATTGCAGCGAGCGGGATCATCGTCAGCGAGTGCCCGCCCGACAGTGGGCCGACCAGGCCAGGATTCCTGATACGCAACCGCATCATCGCTGCGCTTACCCGGGGCACCGTTGTGGTGGAGGCGGCGCTGCGCAGTGGCGCGCTGAACTCTGCCCGGCACGCTCGCGAGCTCTGTCGGCCGGTGATGGCGGTGCCCGGCCCGGTCACCTCCGAGCACTCGGCCGGATGTCACGAGCTGATCAGGGACTACGGCGCCATGTGCGTCACCTGCGCCAGCGACGTCGCCGAGCACATAGCGCTGCCGGGGGCCGGACCATTGACCGGGCTGCGTCGGGGCCCGAAGCAGGACCGGGACATGCTCGATCCGGCGGCGTTAGCGGTCCTTGAGGAGGTGCCGGCCCGTGGCGGCCGGGGCCCGGCCAGCATCGCGATCCGGGCCGGCGTCGACCTGGATACGACACTTAGGTCTCTCGGCGCCCTGGCTGCCGACGGCTTCGTCGAACACTGTGAGCTAGGCTGGCGAGCCGTAAGGTCAAACTGAGGGCATCTTCCGTAGGCATCCTGCCCGATATCGGGCAGGATCCTTGCGAAACTGGAAGACGCGTGACCATGATGGGCGTTGTGTCCGGACGACCGCCACACGACGATCTCGTTGAGTACCTCATCCGCACCTGTCCGCTCAGCCCGGCCGAGGCCGGGCGCGTGGTGGCGGATGTACTCGGGTACTTCTCCGAGCCGCCGGAGGAATTCGTGCGGCGGCGGCATCGGGAGCTGAAGGGCCAGGGCCTCACCAACGACCTGGCATTTGAGCAGATCGCGAGTGAGATCCCGCAGCGGCGCTATGCGCCGCCTGAGCTCTCGCTCCGGCAGCTACGCAGGATCGTCTACGGGTGAGCAGGATCGCTAGGAATGGAGAGTCGGAACCTTGTGCGGAATCGTCGCCTACATCGGAGGACGGGACAGCGTCCCGATCTTGCTGGAAGGCCTGGCCAGGCTCGAGTACCGCGGCTATGACTCGGCCGGGATCGCAGTGGTCGGGCGGGGTGGCGACTTGCGCGTGCGCAAGGCAAAGGGCAGGGTCTCGGAGCTCGCCGCGGATGTGCCAGCCAGGCTTAAGGGCAGTCCCGGTATCGGCCACACCCGGTGGGCGACGCACGGCGAGCCCAGTGATGAGAACGCGCACCCACATGTGTGCGGGCCAATAGCGGTTGTCCACAACGGGATCATCGAGAACGCCGAGGAACTGCGGTACACCCTGACGGCGGCAGGTACGCAGTTCGCCTCGGAGACCGACAGCGAGATCTTCGCTCACCTGATCGCGGCGCAGGCGGGAGTCCAGGCCGGCGACGACGGCAAGCCGCTGGACCTGGAGGAGGCGGTACGCCTCGCGCTGAAATCCGTGGTCGGGACCTACGGGCTGGCGGTGATCGATGCGCGCAGCCCCGACCGGCTCGTGGTAGCGCGCAATGGCAGCCCAGTGCTGCTCGGCATCGGGGACAAGGAGATGTTCGCCGCCTCCGATGTCTCCGCGCTTGTCCGATATACCCGCCAGGTCGTACACCTCGACGACGGCGAGATCGCCACGCTGCGCACGGACGGCTTCCGTACCACCACGCTCGACGCGCGGCGCACGACCAAGCAGACGGCAGTGGTCGAGGCCGACGCCGCCAGCTATGACGCTGACGGTCACGCGCACTTCATGCACAAGGAGATCCACGAGCAGCCCGGCGTCGTAGAGCGGGTGCTGCGCGGGCGGCTGGACGACAGGTTCAACACCGCGCACCTGGGCGGCCTGAACCTGGATCCGCGGGACGCCCGCGGCATTAAGCGGGTGAAGATCCTTGGCTGCGGCTCGGCTTACTACTCGGGCGCCCTGGGTGCACAGCTCATCGAGGAACTCGCCCGTGTGCCAGCCGACGCCGAGCCCGCCTCGGAATTCCGATATCGGGGACCGGTCATCGAGGAGGGCACCCTCTACATCGGCGTCAGCCAGTCCGGTGAGACCTACGACACGCTCGCCGCGGTCCAGGAGGTCAAGCGCAAGGGCGGCCGGGTGCTTGGCGTCGTCAACACCGTCGGCAGCACCATCGCGAGGGAGGTCGACGGCGGCGTCTACCTGCACGCGGGACCGGAGGTCAGCGTTACTTCGACCAAGACCTTCACTGCCACGGCCACCGTGTTCGCGCTGCTCGCGCTGCATCTGGCTCGGATCCACGACCTGTCTCCGGCTGACGGAAGGCGGATCAGCGCCGGGCTGCGCAAGCTGCCCGAACAGATCGCGCAGATCCTGGCGATGGAGGAGGAGATCGCCGGGCTGGCCAAGGATCTGGCCGAGTATCCCGGCATGTTCTTCGTCGGCCGGGTCCGCGGCTGGCCCGTCGCCAGGGAGGGAGCCCAGAAGCTCAAGGAGGTCTCCTACCTGCATGCCGAGGCCTACCCCGCCAGCGAGCTTAAGCACGGACCGCTCGCGCTCGTCGGGCCCGGGCTGCCGACGGTCGCCATCCTTCCCGATGACGAACTCGTCGAGAAGAATCTGGCAACCCTGGGCGAGATCAAGGCCCGCCAGGGCAGCGTGCTGCTGGTAGGTCACTCAGTGCCGTCCGACGGGCGGCTCGCCGACAACGTGATCGTCGTGCCGAAGAACGAGCCCGAGCTCGACCCGATCCTGCTCTCGGTGCCGCTCCAGCTGCTGGCTTACCACGCGGCAGTAGCGCTCGGCAATGATGTCGACCGGCCGCGCAACCTGGCCAAGAGCGTCACGGTGGAGTAGGCACGGTGGAGTAGGCGCGCCGGCGCGCCGTCGCGGGCGGGCTCGCCGTCCGCGGGCCGCGGCTGCAGCACACTTATGTCATGAACTCGCCATCGGCGCAGGCCAGCGAAGGGCCCGGCCTGCCCGAGCCGATGGCGAGCGCGCTGGCTGCGTTCAGGCGCCACCTCGCGTCAGAGCGGGGCTTGTCGGCGCACACGGTCCGGGCCTATATAGGCGATATCTCCAGCATGCTCGGATATGCAGTAGATGATCACTATGAGGACCTGGCGGACCTCGATATCGCCGTCCTGCGCGCCTGGCTAGGCAGCCTGCACCGGGCCGGGCAGGCGCGGACGACGATCGCCCGGCGGGCCGCCTCGGCCAGGGCGTTCACGGCGTTCGCGCACCGGCGCGGCTGGCTGGCCGCCGATCCGGGCGCCCAGCTTCGTACCCCAAAGGTGCGCCGACACCTGCCGGAGGTGCTCGGGCAGGAGCAGATGACCGCCGTCCTGACCGCCCCGCAGCGATCCTCGCCCGGAGATGACGCCGTGGCTGCGGCGGTGAGGCAGCGCGACGCGGCCATTATGGAGCTGCTCTACGCGACCGGCATCAGGGTGAGCGAGCTGTGCGGGCTGGATCTCGGCGATCTCGACACGGGCAGGCGGACCGTGCGAGTGCTTGGCAAGCGCAGCAAGGAGCGGGTCGTGCCGGTCGGCATCCCCGCCGTCAAGGCCGTACTGGACTGGCTCGACCACGGCCGCCCCGCTGTGACGGCCGTGACTGGCAGAACCGTGACGGCGGGGGACGCGCTCTTCCTGGGCGCGAGGGGTGGCCGGATCGATCCTCGGACGGTCCGCCGCGTGGTCCATGCCCGGATCGCGGCCGTCGGGTCCGTTCCGGACGCTGGACCGCATGGCTTGCGGCACACTGCCGCCACGCATCTCCTGGAGGGCGGCGCCGACCTGCGGAGCGTGCAGGAGATCCTCGGCCACGCATCGCTGGCAACCACGCAGATCTACACGCACGTGAGCATCGATCGGCTCGTGGCCGTGTACCGGCAGGCGCATCCCCGGGCCTGACGGCGCGGGCCGGGAGCGAGCTTGACTTGCCGGACATCCTGCCCCGGTCCGGGCATGTAGACTTGTCCCACGGCCTGCTATCTGGATCGCGCCAGCGTGCGCGGTCCTGGCGGCCAAATTCGCGCGTCCGCTCGCTGCGCGGCATGTCCCGGCACAGGCCCTGAACGGTCCAGGCCAAGGCATCGCGCAGGACGCCCTTCACCGGTCCGCTGGAGTCGATCCAGCAGCGAAGGGCGTACGGGCGCCAGGACCTCAACCGGGAGGCGTGCCTGCCTGCGTGGCGGGGCGCCCTGAAAAGGAAGGGGACACCGGCATGGCTCCGGTCGTCACCATGCGTCAGCTGCTGGAGAGCGGCGTTCACTTCGGGCATCAGACCAGGCGCTGGAACCCGAAGATGAAGCGCTTCATCTTCACCGAGCGCAACGGCATCTACATCATTGACCTCCAGCAGTCGCTGGACTTCATCGACCGCGCTTACGACTTCATCAAAGAGACTGTCGCCCACGGCGGCTCAGTGCTGTACGTCGGCACCAAGAAGCAGGCCCAGGAGGCGATCGCCGAGCAGGCGCGGCGAGTCGGCATGCCCTTCGTCAACCAGCGCTGGCTGGGCGGCATGCTCACAAACTTCGGCACCGTCTACAAGCGGCTCCAGCGGCTCAAGGAGCTCGAGGAGATCGACTTCGACGACGTGGCCGGCTCCAACCTGACCAAGAAGGAGCTGCTCCAGCTCCGCCGCGAGCGGGACAAGCTTGAGCGCTCGCTCGGCGGTATCCGCGACATGTCACGGGTCCCGAGTGCCCTGTGGGTCGTGGACACCAAGAAGGAGCACATCGCGGTCAGCGAGGCGCGCAAGCTGGGCATCCCGGTGATCGCGATCCTGGACACGAACTGCGACCCGGACGAGGTTCAGTACCCGATACCCGGCAATGACGATGCGATCCGCAGCGTCGCCCTGCTCACCAGGGTCATCGCGGACGCCGTCGCCGACGGCCTGATCGCGAGGGCCGGCGCGGCCGCGACTGACGCCAAGCCAGCCGCTGACGGCGCTGACGGTGTGCTCGGCGCGGCCGAGCCGCTGGCCGAGTGGGAGCGGGAACTGCTCGAGGGCAAGGCCGACGCGAAGGCCGAGACGGCCCACGCCAATGGCTCATCCACTGCTGGCACGACGACGACGGCCGCCGTCGACGCCGCGGCTGCGGGCGCGAACGGAGCAGCGGCGGCTCAGGCGCCGGACAGCGCGGCCGACGGCACCGCAACGGATGCCGACACCCCGGCGGCCGACACCCCGGCGGCCGACACCCCGGCGGCCGACACTGCGGCGGCCGACACTGCGGCGGCTGACACCACGGCGGCTGACACCACGGCGGCTGACACCACGGCGGCCGACACCGCGGCGGCCGACATACGGCGGCGGCCGACACTGAGGAACCGACAGCCTGATCGCACCGGCTGGCGGTCCAGGCCGGGCGAGCTGAGCGAGCCGATCTAGCGGAGCAATCCGCAGGCGATCGGCAGCTACGAGCCAGCCCGACCGGGGGCCGCCGCCGCCACAGACACGACGACAACGAAAGATGGGGACATGGCGAACTACACCGCCGCCGATGTGAAGAGGCTGCGCGAGCAGACCGGCGCCGGCATGATGGACTGCAAGAACGCCCTGGTAGAGGCCGAGGGTGACTTCGATGCCGCGGTCGAGGCACTGCGCATCAAGGGCGCCAAGGACGTTGGTAAGCGCGCCCAGCGGACCGCGGCGCAGGGCCTGGTGACCGCCGAACTGGACGGCACCGGCGCGGGCGTCCTCGTCGAGCTGAACTGCGAGACCGACTTCGTGGCCAAGACCGACCAGTTCCAGCAGGTCGCCGCCGACATCGCCGTCGCGGCACTCAACGCCCGCGCCGATGACCGGCTTGCGGTGCTTGGCCTGGAGGTCCGGCCTGGCCAGATCACCCAGGAGCTGATCGAGGAGGCCGGCGCTACCCTCAAGGAGAAGCTCGAACTCGGCCGATATGTCCGGTTCGAGGGCGGCTATGTGACCAGCTACCTGCACAAGACCGACCCGGCGCTGCCGCCGACGATCGGCGTGCTCGTCCAGCTCGATGAGGCTGGCGCGGGAATCGCGCAAGAGGTCGCGCTCCAGATCGGCGCGCTGCGGCCGCAGTACGTGACCCGCGAGCAGGTGCCCGCTGACGTGCTAGCCAACGAGCGGCGCATTGCCGAGCAGGTCACCAGGGAAGAGGGCAAGCCGGAGCAGGCGATCCCGAAGATCGTGGAAGGCCGGCTGAACGCTTTTCTCAAGGATGTCGTCCTGGTCGAGCAGGTCTCGGTGCGCGACCCGAAGAAGACGGTCAAGCAGCTACTCGCCGAGCACGGGGCCAGCGTGAAGGGATTCGCCAGGTTCCAGATCGGCCAGGCAGGTTGACGCTGGCGGAGGGCGGTACCGCGGTGGTGGATAGCCCGGCGGGCGACCCGGACCAACAGGCCTCGCTGAGGCTTGCGCAGAACGGCTCCAGGCCCGGCTGGCGGCGGGTGGTACTCAAGCTGTCCGGCCAGGCGTTCGCCGGCGACGAGCCGCTCGGTATCGCCCCGGACGTGGTCATCCATCTTGCTCTGGAGATCACGGCCGCCGCCAGGGAAGGCTTCCAGATCGCCGTCGTCGTCGGCGGGGGCAACATGTTCCGCGGTGCCGTGCTCTCCGAGCGCGGCATCGACCGTTCCCGTGCCGACTACATGGGGATGCTGGGCACGGTGATCAACTGCCTGGCTCTGCAGGATGTGCTGGAGAAGCTCGGCGTGGAGACGCGCGTCCAGACCGCCATCACGATGGGCCAGGTCGCCGAGCCCTATATCCCGCGGCGCGCGATCCGGCACCTGGAGAAGGGCCGGGTCGTGATCTTCGGCGCGGGGCTCGGCGCGCCGTTCTTCTCGACCGACACCTGTGCCGCGCAGCGTGCACTCGAGATCGGGGCCGAGGCCGTGCTCAAGGGCACCCAGGTCGACGGCGTTTATGACGCCGATCCGCGCAAGAACGCCGACGCCGTGCTCTTCCACCACCTGGACTACACCGAGGTGCTCCGGCGGGAACTGCGCGTCATGGATGCCACCGCCGTCAGCCTGTGCATGGACAACGACCTGCCAATCGTCGTATTCGACCTGATGGGTGCGGGCAACGTCGTGCAGGCCGTGCGCGGAGAGCGGATCGGCACGCTCGTGAGCCGGTCGTCGCGGTGATGCCCAGGTCGGTGGCAGCGCCACGGAATCCAGGCGCACCATGGACATATTCGGAAGCTACAAACGCTCAGGAGCCGCAGTGATTGACGACACCCTCCTCGAAGCCGAGGAGAAGATGGAAAAGGCAGTCGCGGTTGCCAAGGACGACTTCACCGGTATCCGGACCGGCCGGGCTCACCCGTCGATGTTCAACAAGATCACGGCTGAGTACTACGGCACCCAGACGCCCGTCAACCAGCTGGCATCGTTCCACCTGCCTGAGCCGCGGATGGCGATCGTGCAGCCCTATGACAAGGGCTCCCTGGGCGCCATCGAGAAGGCGATCAGGAACTCCGACCTCGGGGTCAACCCGTCCAACGATGGGTCGATCATCCGCGTCGTGTTCCCCGAGCTCTCCGAGGAGCGGCGCAAGGAGTTCATCAAGGTCGCGCGCAACAAGGCCGAGGACGGCCGGGTCTCCATCCGCAACATTCGCCGGCATGCCAAGGACGCTATCGACAAGCTCGTCAAGGCCGGGGAGGCCGGTGAGGACGATGGCAGGCGGGCCGAGCGCGAGCTGGACGAGCTGACGCACACGTACACTGCGCAGGTCGATGAGCTGCTGAAGCATAAGGAAACCGAGCTCCTCGAGGTCTAGCCGCAGGCTAGGACAAGACCCGAGAGAACTCCGGGGGCGTTTCCCCGGGTTGGGATGACCGCCGGTCCGGCGAGCAAGGGTGGGCAGCAGTGCAGCAGGACGCTGACCGGCAGCACGATGGCCAGCCAGCGACGGATCAGGTCGCGGCCAATGATCAGCACAGATCGATTAGCACCGGCCGGAACCTGCCAGCCGCGATCGCGGTCGGCCTCCTCCTCGGCGGCCTCGTGGTGCTCACGCTGTTCACCGTCAAGGCCACATTCCTGCTCTATGTCGGCATCATCATCGCCGTGGCGCTCTGGGAGCTCAGCCACGCGCTCCGCACGCGTGACATCCACCTGCCCCTGATTCCCATCGCAGTCGGCGGTACCGCGATGGTCACGCTCGCGTACTGGACGCAGACGCGGTGGGCGGTCGCCGCGCTAGCGCTGGCCGCAATCGGCGTGCTCGGGTGGCGACTGCCGGGCGGTTCGGAGGGCTATGTCCGCGACGTCACCGCGGGGATCTTCACGCTGATCTACCTGCCGCTGATGGCGATGTTCGTGTCGCTGATGCTGGCCGAGCCCGATGGCGACCGGCGTGCCCTCATTTTCGTCGTGCTGACCGTGTGCAGCGACACCGGCGGCTATCTCGCCGGCATCGTGTTCGGCAAGCACCCGCTGGCACCCGCGATCAGCCCGAAAAAGACCTGGGAAGGACTCGCCGGCTCGATTGCCCTGTGCCTGGTCGCGGGCGCGATCATGGTACCGAGGCTGCTCAGCGGCCACGTCTGGCAAGGCCTGCTGCTCGGCCTCGCCGCTGTAGGCGCGGCCACCCTGGGCGACCTGGCCGAGTCGATGGTCAAGCGGGACCTTCAGATCAAGGACATGGGCCACCTGCTGCCGGGGCACGGCGGCATCTTGGACCGGATCGATTCGCTGCTGGTCATGGCCCCGGTTATCTGGCTGCTGCTCGCCCTCTTCGTACCGAACGGCCACGCGACCTAGAAACTAGGGGCCGTAAACCCAGCTGCGTCGCTGTGCGGCTAGCTGTGTCACCAGGCTGGCGGAGCTGCGCTCCCTGGCCAGCCGGCGCTCCCGCTCGTTGATCGGGACGATCCACAGCCACCGGACAGGCTCGTTGCTGCTGCGGAATCCCTCCAGCCTCGGCACCTCGGGACCCGGCAGCCGGGACGGGTCGTCGAGCAGCAGCACGGCCTCGTTCCCGCCGCCGAGCGGGAACGTCGCCGGCTCGTGATACCAGGGAATGCTGTGGCCTGACCCGAGCCAGGTCACCTCCCGCCACGGGAACTGGGCCAGCCACAAGAAGATGCGCGCGGCCTCCGCGCTCGGCATCGTGGTCGCGAGCGCCAGCTCGATCCTGGCGCGGCCCGCCGCGCCTTCGCCGGTCTGCTCCACCACCGGCATCCGCTGACCGCTCATGCCGACCGTCGACAGCACTGTGAACTGCCGCTTGGGCACGGCTGGCCGCTCCGTGACCCCGACGGCGGGCGACTTGCCACCGCTGACGTCCCAGTAACTGCCGCCGGGCCCGAGCCTGCTCAGCAGATGCCCGAGCAGCGCCTCCTGAAGCAGCGCCCACGAGCCCGCGCTCGCCCGCCACCGCCAGAACTGGGCCGACTGCGAGATCCGCTGGCCGAAGCCTTCCATGGCGTCGTCGAGAGACCAGCCGAACGGAGTCTGCCCGATGATGTCGCGGCTGTATCCCGGCATGCCCTTCGCCAGGTCGGACCAGCCGGGAATGACGGCGAGCGCCTCGCCGTCCTCGAGGATGGCGACGCCGTCGCCTTCCTCTAGCCACACGGCGGTCAGGGCCGAGGCCTGGAAGGGCGGGCGGCCGCCTGGATGCTTCGTATGCGCTACGGGCATCTCCGGCGCCTGGCCTGCGCGCAGCCGCGTGATGTCGACAGTCTCGGGCGCCGGGCTGTGATTGGCGACCCAGGTGGCAGCGATTGCGCCGGACTTGTCATGCAGGTAAGCCGACGTCGTGGTGCCGTCGAACTCGACTACGACACGCCGGCTGCCGTACGGGCTGACGCTGTCCAGCAGCACGACGGGCCCGCTGGCGCCGCGCGCGACAGGCTCGCCGGGCGCGGCGGATATCCTGGAGCCCTGACCGGACCCTCTGCGCAACGTCGGCACATGCCGCAATCTACCGACTTCCCGCAGGTAGTTAGGCAGATGCGCGGAGATTGACCAGCGAGATACGGCGCTGTGGTGCGGCTGGTAGCAGCAAATTACCGGAGGTGAGCGCTCAGTGGCTGAGGCGATCGAGCTGCTGCCGATCGGGCTGCAAGGCGAGCAGGCCCGCGGGCGGCGGCCACGGCCGCCGCGGCACCTGGCGGACCTTGATCCGGCCGGACGGCGCGCGGCCGTGGTTGAGCTAGGCCAACCGGGCTTCCGGGCAGACCAGCTCTCCCGGCATTACTTCGCCCGCCTGACCGACGACGCGGCGGACATGACGGACCTGCCAGCGGGCGTCCGGGACTCGCTGACCAGCGCCTTGCTGCCGCAACTGCTGACCGCGCAGCGCGAGCTTGAATGCGATGACGGCACCACCCGCAAGACGCTCTGGCGCGCGTTCGACGGCGCTTACGTCGAATCGGTGCTGATGCGCTATCCGGACCGGGTCACCATGTGCGTGTCCTCGCAGGCAGGCTGCGGCATGGCCTGCCCGTTCTGCGCCACCGGTCAGGCCGGGCTGACCCGGAACCTGTCGGCCGCCGAGATAGTGTCGCAGGTCTTCGCTGGCGCCAGGGCCATGGCGACCGGTGCGGTGCCCGGCGGTCCTGGCCGGGTGTCGAACGTCGTCTTCATGGGCATGGGCGAGCCCCTGGCGAACTACTCGAGCGTCCTGGCCGCCGTCCGGCGGATCACCGACCCGGCGCCCGCGGGCCTCGGCATCTCGCAGCGCTCGGTGACGGTGTCCACGGTCGGCCTGGTGCCGGCGATCAGGAAGCTGGCGGACGAGGGGTTGTCCGTACGGCTCGCGGTGTCACTGCATGCGCCAGACGACGCGCTGCGGGACGAGCTCGTGCCGGTGAATCGCCGCTGGCAGGTGGCCGAGGTGCTCGACGCAGCGTGGGGCTACGCCGCCGCGACCGGGCGCCGGGTGTCGATCGAGTACGCGATGATCCGCGACATCAACGACCAGGGCTGGCGGGCTGACCTGCTTGCCGGCCTGCTCGCCGGGCGGCTCGCGCACGTCAACCTGATCCCGCTGAACCCGACGCCCGGATCCAAGTGGACGGCCTCCGATCCGGGGGTCGCCGACGAGTTCTTCGACCGGCTCGCATCCCGCGGCATTCCGGTGACGGTGCGCGACACCCGCGGCGACCAGATCGACGGGGCCTGCGGTCAGCTCGCCGCTGCCCCCGTGTAGTCCTCGATCTTCCAGCAGGTCCAGGGCCAGGGTACGTTTACCGCCATGACGTGGAAGCACGACCTCGGCAAGCGTCGCCGTGCGCTGACAGCCGGGCTGGTCCAGGCGGCCTGGCGGCGGATGCAGCAGGCCGGAATGGTGACCGCCGAGTCCGCGGCCGGACGGCGATTCGCCGCGTTCGGGCCGGGGTCGCTCATGGCCTTCCCGACCGGGTCGGTCTACGGCGAAGGCTCGATCGAGATCGGTGACCAGTGCATGATCGCCGAGTTCGTGACGCTGTGCGCGGGCATGGCGCCCGGCCATGATCTCGGCCCTGATCCGGTAGTCAGGATTGGCGATCGTTGCGTGATCGGCCGCGGCAGCCACATCGTCGCGCACTACTCGATCGAGATCGGCGACGACGTCTTCACCGGCCCGTACGTCTACATCACCGACCAGAACCACAGCTACACCGACCTGGAAGTGCCCGTCGGGCGACAGTGGCCGGTCAACAGCGGCGTCCGGATCGGGGCCGGTACCTGGCTCGGCACCGGCGCCGTCGTGCTGCCGGGCGCGGACATCGGCCGGAACGTGGTCGTGGCCGCCGGCGCGGTGGTCCGCGGCAAGGTGCCAGACCACTCGGTAGTCGGCGGCGTCCCGGCCAAGGTCATCCGCGAGTACCTGCCAGGCAGCGGCTGGGTTGCGCCAGCGTCGCTCGCCGAGAAGGCGCCCCTGGCCGAAGCTATGCCCCTAGCCGAAGCTGTGCCCTTGGCCGAAGCTGTGCCCCTGCCGATGCTGTGCCCCTAGCGGAGAGTCCCGGTCTGCTGTCGGCAGATTGACTGGCGGCAGCCACCCGATGACGCAACCGTGGTGCCATGCGCGATTTCCGCTTCTCGTTCAACATCTTCGGCATCACCACCCGGCAGGCATTCATCGATGAGTGCCAGGAGGCCGAGGGATATGGCTACGACACCGTCTTCTCAGCGGACCACCTCGGGATTCCGGCCCCGTTCCCGCTCCTGATCGCAGCCGCTGATGCGACGCAGCGGCTGCGCGTGGGCACTCTCGTGCTCAACGCTCCGTTCTGGAATCCGGCCCTGCTGGCCAGGGAGGTCGCCACGGCGGACATCCTGACCGATGGCAGGCTCGAGCTTGGCCTCGGCTCGGGCCATATGAAGTGGGAATTCGACACGGCACGCATCGCCTGGCAGCCAGCGGCCGCTCGAGCCGCGCAGCTGGCCGACACGATCAGCGAGCTCGAGCGCTACTTCGGCACCGAGTTCGAGCAGCTGCGGGCCGGCCGGGCAGCGCCGAAGCCGGTGCAGCGCTCCGGGTTCGGCGGGCTGGGGCCGCCGCTCCTGGTCGGCGGGACCGGCGACGCGGTGCTGCGGATCGCGGCCGAGCACGCCCAGATCGTCGGGGTCGCGGGCGCCTATCAGGTGAAGGGGCGGCCGCCGGGCACGCTGCGGCTGGCGACCGCCGCCGAAGCCGACGAGCGGGTGAGCTTCGCGCGGGCTTGCGCCGGGCGCACGGCCGGGCGCAGGGCCGAGGAGATCGAATGGCACCTGCTGGTGCAGGCGGTCGTCGTGACGCCCGACCGGCACGGCGCGGCCGAGGAACTCCTCGCCGAGCATCGCCGCGGGGCCGAGGCGGCCGGCGCCACCGACCAGCGATCGGCCCTGACAGTCGACGAGGCGCTGGAGACTCCGTACTTGCTGATCGGCACGGCCGACGAGATCGCTGCGCAGCTGCGGCGCAGCCGGGAGCGGTGGGGCTTCTCGTACGTCACGGTGCACGAGCCCTACATGCGGGCGTTTGCCCCTGTCATCGAGCGGCTGCGCGGCCGGTAGCGCCAGCACTGGCCGCGCGCCGCGTGTCGTCCTGCGTCCCGCCCAGCTGCGGTACGAACGTCTCGCCGCCCAGCGCGCGGCTCACCAGCTCGGCCGCTCTGGCCGTCGCGACCAGGCGGCGGCCCTCGGCCTGGTAGGCCGACAGGACCGCGGCCAGGCCGCCAGGCGGCAGGTCCTTGCCGAGCTCCGCCCGAGCGCAGCGGTAACCCTGCCGTGCTCCTTCAACGCACGCAGCGAGGTGATGCCTGGCCAGCGCGGCGAGCGCGACGGGATGCCGCACGAGCACGCCGTGCAGGCGGTAATCCGGCGGGACCACGTCGAGCAGCCAGCTCACAGCGCTCTGCTCGAAGCCAGGGCTGCTGGGCGGATGCACGCCGTCGGGCCAGCCAGTAGGGACGAATGCTGTCACGAGACCTAGCTTAGTCTTACTCGAACAGGTTTTCTATAAACATTCGTTGCCCGTGCCGTCGGTAGCGTGGCCACCGGCCGGCCACGCCAAGATCGCCCGCTGCCTGGCGAGCCCCGCCGACCGACTAGAATTGTAGGCAAGCCGTAATCCCGGCGCTTCCCACAGTTACCGGAGCCTCTCCGCCATGTCAGCCATCCCTGTCCACACCGCGACCACCGCGCAGCCCGGCGATGGCGCCCTCGCCACTCGCGATGACCTGCGCAACGTGGCCATCGTGGCGCATGTCGACCACGGCAAGACAACGCTGGTCGATGCCATGCTGTGGCAGTCGGGCGCGTTCCGGGTCGGGGCACAGATAGCCGAGCGGGTCATGGACTCTGGTGACCTGGAGCGGGAGAAGGGCATCACGATCCTGGCCAAAAACACCGCGGTCCGGCACGGCGGGATGACCATCAACATCATCGACACGCCCGGTCACGCCGACTTCGGCGGCGAGGTGGAGCGCGGGCTCAACATGGTGGACGGTGTCATCCTGCTCGTGGACGCGAGCGAAGGGCCGCTGCCGCAGACCAGGTTCGTCCTGCGCAAGACACTCGAGGCCCGGCTGCCTGTCATCGTCGTCATCAACAAGGTCGACCGGCCTGACGCCCGTATCGCCGAGGTGGTTGATGCCTGCTACGAGCTCTTCCTTGACCTGGACGCGAGCGAGGACCAGATCGAGTTCCCGATCGTGTATGCCTCTGCTCGCGCCGGTCGCGCGTCGCTGAACCGGCCCGAGGACGGCTCGCTGCCCGACTCGCCTGACCTGGAGCCGCTGTTCCAGGTGCTGCGCGAGACGGTCCCGGCGCCGACGTACGATCCGGCCGCGCCGCTGCGTGCTCATGTCACCAACCTGGACGCATCCTCCTATCTCGGCCGTATCGCGCTCTGCCGGATGTTCAGCGGCGAGATCAAGAAGGGCCAGCAGGTCGCCTGGTGCCGTCGCGACGGCTCGATCGTGCGCGTGAAGGTCACCGAGCTGTTCTTGACCGAGGCGCTGGATCGCGTGCCTGTCCAGTCCGCCGGGCCCGGTGACATCATCGCCGTGGCCGGGATCGCGGAGATCATGATCGGCGAGACCCTGGCCGACCCGGATGATCCGCGCCCGCTGCCGCTCATCACGGTGGACGAGCCCGCGATCTCGATGACGATCGGCGTGAACACCTCGCCCCTGGTCGGTCAGGTCAAGGGCTCGAAGGTCACCGCGCGAATGGTGAAGGACCGCCTGGACCGCGAGCTCGTCGGCAACGTCTCGATCATCGTGCAGCCCACCGAGCGCCCGGACACCTGGGAGGTGCAGGGCCGGGGCGAGCTCGCGCTCGCCGTGCTGGTGGAGATCATGAAGCGCGAAGGCTACGAGCTCACTGTCGGCAGGCCCAACGTGGTCACCCGCGAGGTGGACGGCAAGCTGTACGAGCCCGTCGAGCGGCTGACCGTCGACTGCCCCGAGGACTATCTCGGCACCGTTACCTCCCTGCTGGCCGTGCGTAAGGGCCGTATGGAGAACATGTCCAACCACGGCACCGGCTGGGTCCGGCTCGACTTCACCGTGCCCGCGCGCGGGCTGATCGGATTCCGCACCCAGTTCCTCACCGAGACCCGCGGCACTGGCATCGCGCACCACGTGTTCGATGGCTTCGAGCCCTGGTTCGGCGAGATGCGAGCGCGCCCGTCCGGCTCGCTGGTCGCCGACCGGACCGGCGCGGCGACCGCGTACGCCATGTTCGCGCTCCAGGAGCGCGGCAGTCTCTTCATCGAGCCCGGCACCCAGGTGTATGAGGGCATGATCGTGGGCGAGAACTCGCGCTCGGACGACATGGACGTCAACATCGCCAAGGAAAAGAAGCTCACGAACATCCGCCAGTCGGCGGGTGAGGAACTCGAGCGACTCATCCCGCCGCGGCTGCTCAGCCTGGAGCAGGCGCTGGAGTTCTGCGCGGACGACGAGTGTGTCGAGGTCACGCCGGCGGCGGTGCGCATGCGGAAGACAATCCTCGATGCGAAGGAACGGGGTCGTCAGCGCGGCCGTCGCGCCACGCAGGCGCAGTAGTTCTGGCTAGCTAGGCGATCGCTCGCAGGTCGGGGTGCAGCTCAGCGGCCGCCTCCGCCTGGCTGATGAGGTGGCAGATGGCGGCGAGCCGCAGTGCGGTCCAGTCGCTGGCGTCGGCAGATTCCGCTGGCCACCAGTCGGCTCTGACGGCCGCCTCGACGAACCCGCACGCGTAATGCAGAAGCAGCTTGACTGGCACGATCGGCTCGGCGTGCAGCGCGCTACTAGTAAAGGGCACGTCCGGGCACATCGCCGCTGACCGCGGTCCTCTGCCGGCAGCTGGCGGCTGCAGGCAGTCGGCAAGCTCCGCGCGGACTGCGGCCAGATGCTGGTCGAGCTCAGCGAGTGCGGCGGCGCCGCCGCCTGCGATCCGGTCCAGCGCGGTCTGGCCGACATGGCCAGCGATCCGGAGAGCGGTGGCGGACAACTGTACAGGGCGTTCAGCCATATAAAGACGATACCCGACAATATCGGACTATCGCGACAGTCGACTCACGGCCCTGGCGGCAGGCCGGAGCGGTCAATCACAGCAGGCCGGTGATTCACCCTTGCCGGGTGATGCCGGCTCTGTCGAAGTGACCGAGCGTTCAGAGAACCGGCCGAGCCGGCTGTACGAGACGGAAGGGGACGTGAGGGTGGCGCCTGGCCTTAAAGACCCGCTAGCCATTCTCCGGTCGGCCGGCAAGCGAGTGACTGATCCAGTCGAGTCGCTCGCCCAGCAGATCGCCGAGCGCGTCGTGGAGGCAATCGTTGCGGTGCTGGACGTCGACGCGATCGTCTCGCGAGTGGACGTCGACGCGCTCCTTGACCGGATCGACGTCAATAGGCTGCTGGCCAGGGTCGACGTCGACAGGCTGCTGGCCAGGGTCGACGTCGACAGGCTGGTGACGCGGGCTGACGTGAACGCGGTACTCGATCGCGTCGACGTGGACAGGATGCTGACCCGAGTTGATATGAACGAAGTACTGGATCGCGTCGATGTCAACGACGTTGCCGGGCGCATCGACATGGACATGCTGGTCGAGCAGACCGATCTTGGCGCGGTGATCGCGCGGTCTTCAGGCGGCGTGGCGACCGAGGCCCTTGACTCGGTCCGGAGCCAGGCTGTCGGGGCCGACGACCTCATCGACCGGTGGGCGCGGCGCTTGCTTCGGCGCAAGAACCAAGCGCCCGCAGGACCCCCAGCCCTGACTGATGCACCGGCCAGTCCGTGACGTCGCGGTCGAGGCATCCCGGCTGGGTGAGCGCGCAGGGGCATTACGCGGGGCTGGCCTCGCGCTTCCTGGCCTACGGCGTGGACGTTGCCGTCATCAGCTTGCTGTTCACGATCGGCCTGGCCGCTGTCGGCTTTATCTGGAACACCCTGACCGGCCACAAAGTGTCGTGGAGCAAGTCGGACCTCGTCATCGCCCTATTGTTCGCGGCCTGGTCGTTGTTCTACTTCGGATACTCCTGGGCGACTAGCGGCCGTACGGTCGGGATGGCGGCGCTCGGCGTACGTGTGGTCAGGGCGGACGGTGTCAGGCTCGACCCGTGGCGGGGTGTCCTGCGCTCGCTCGTCTTCCCCCTCAGCTTCCTGCTTTTCGGCCTTGGCTTTGTCGGCATTGTCGTGCAGCGCGAGCGCCGTGCCCTGCATGACCTGATCGCGGGCTCCGCGGTCATCTACGCGTGGGACGCGCGAGCGGCGCGGCTGCGCCTCCTCGCCAGCGAGGCCGAGCTCGGACCCGAGAGTGCCGCATCGCCCCCGAGAACGTGATGCGCCAGCCTTGCTGTCGGCCCGGCGGCGTGGTCGTGAGGCAAATGGGTACGGCCAGCACTGTGGGGGAGGGGGTGGGAGTCGATGCCGAAATATCTTGTGCGTATGTGCTATTCGCCCGGCTCCTGGGCACGCATGATCTACAGCCATGGCGACCGGACAAAAGCGCTCCGGCTCTTGATGGAAGCCCTAGGCGGCGGCCTTGACTCTCTCTACTGGGAGTCCGGCACCGAGGACGCACTGGCCATCGTGGACCTTCCCGACTCGATCAGTGCTAATGCGCTGACCGCAGCGGTTACCAAGACGGGCGCCTTCAGGAGCGTCGACACTCATGAGCTACTGACCCAGGAGCAGCTCCTGGCAGTTCTCGATATGGCGAGAGACGCGGCGGAGGTTTTCGAGGTACCCGGCCAGCAGGGCTGAACGTCCGGCGGGCAGCGGCCTACTTCACCTGGAGGTAGATGATGCTGCCCAGGCCGAACAAGAAGCAGTAGATCGCGAAGGGCGTGAGCGTCCTGGTCTGGAAATACCTCACCAGGAACCGCACCGACACGTAGGCGCCGACGCCTGACAGGATGCTGCCGGCCACGATCGGGCCGTAGATGCCGTGGCCACGCTGGATGAGGTCGGGGACCTTGAGCACGCCGGCCGCCAGAATGACCGGCGTCGCCAGCAGGAACGCGAAACGCGCAGCGTCCTCGCGGGACAGTCCGCGGAACATCCCGCCGACCATGGTGACGCCGTCCCGGCTGATCCCAGCCAGCAGGGCCAGGATCTGAGTCGAGCCGATGAGCGTGGCCTGACCGAGGCTTAGCCTGGCCAGCCGCTCGTCGGCTTGCTGGCCCGCGGCCGTCTCGGCCGCACGCATCGCCCGGCCATCTGGCTTGACCGCCGCGTGGCTGCCGCGGCCTGGCCGACGGTCCGGCACCACCGTGCCGGCACTATGTCCGGCGGCGGCGACGCCTACCGCGGGCACGCTCGCTGTTTGCGCGGCTTCGGCACGGGCGGGAACGGGGAGCAGTCGGCGCTCCGCCGCCACCTCCTCATCGGCCTTCAGCGAGGCCTTAGTCCTGAACTTCTCCCCGGAGAACAAGATCACGCCGTTGACCATCAGGAAGACCGCCGCGAGTACCGGCTTGCCGAACAGGACGCGGAACGTGTGCTCGAACAACAGCCCGGCGAGCCCCACTGGGATGGTGGCCATGATGATGATCCAGGCCATCTTCTGATCGGTGGTGCTGATGTCCCGGTCGCGGATCGAGGTAAAGAACCCGCCGATGATCCTGACCCAGTCGCGCCAGAAGTAGATCAGCAGCGCGATCGCGGTTGCGACGTGGAGGCCGACGATGAAGGCCAGGTATGGCGACTCGGGTGTGGCCACGTTCAGGTCGCGCGCCCACTGACCGCCGACGAGCGCAGGTATCAGCACGTTGTGACCCAGGCTGGACACCGGGAAGAGCTCGGTGACACCCTGGATCAGGCCGACCACCATTGCCTCGGGGTAGGTCATGACTGGAACGTGGGACATGGCAGCCTTTCGTTCGGCCGTTCGGGGTGCGCCAGTAAGACTAGCTAGGCAGGCCGGGTAGCCGAGCACAATCAGGACACGCCAGCGTCCGCGACGCGATACCGGATTGCGACGGCAGCGCTGACCTTGACGTCCCGGCCGGGCGCTCCATAACTGCCCCAGGTAAACCTACAGGCGATGTAGATCTACCAGCAGGAGAATACCGGTCCTCGGCAGCCACCGCGGTCAGCCCCCGCCCAGGTCTTATCGACACAGATACGACAAGCTGGTAACTTCGCCACGCCGAGACCAGCCAGCCCAGCCACACCCCTGACGAAATCAAAGGCACGGATGAAGCGCTCAGTGTTCCTCGCCCTTGCGGCCATCGTTCTGGCACCGGCGGTCGGCGCGATGTCTATACCGGCAGCGAGCGCGCAGCCCGCCGCGCAGCCGGGCGCAGCGCCCAGCTGGCGGCTCACCTACTTCAGCCTCCCCGGCGGCACCATGACCATCAACGCGGTCGCCGCATCCGGCCCCGGTAATGCGTGGGCCACCGGCAACGGCAACTCCCCGCCTAGCGGAAGCATCGCAGAAGGCCTGGTCCAGCACTGGAATGGAGCTGCCTGGCATCCGGTCAAGGTCTCCAGGGCGGTTAGCGTCGCGGCGGACGGGCCAGTCGGGACCTCGTCGTCCTCCGACGTGTGGGCGTTCGGACAGGGCTACGCGTACTGGAACGGCCACAAGTGGCGGACCGGTCAGCTGCCCCCGGCTGATCGTCGGGGTGCGCTGATCAACGCCACGGCGGTGTTTAGCGCTGACAACGTCTGGGCCTTCGGCGGCGTTGCCATCGGTGCCAGAAACAGGATCGAGCGCCCCTACGCGGCCAGACGGAGCAGCCGGGGCTGGCGGCTTGCCCGGCTGCCTGCCTCGGTGTCCGGCATGGACACCGAGATCATCGGAGCGAGCGCCGTCTCGGCCAATGACATCTGGGCGCTCGCGGGCAACCTCAAAACGTCGTCACACAGTGCGCTGCTGCACTGGAACGGCAAGGCCTGGGCCACGGTGCGGCTGCCGAGCGCGCTGACTCAGGCCGGCCTTCCCGCCAGTATCGTCGGGCTGTCGGCGACCAGCGTGTGGCTCGATGACTCTCCGAGTCTTGCCAGCACGGGGAACGTCCTCTGGCACTGGAACGGCCATGGCTGGGCATCGATAGCCGGCCCTTCAGGCGTCAACATCTCATCCCTGAGCACCGGATTCGCGATCGCCAGCGACGGTCGTGGCGGCGTCTGGGCTCTCGGCGGCGGTGGCGCCGGTGGCCCCTACCAGACGTGGGACTACCGGTCCGGCGCCTGGAGCGGGCCGACGGTGATCACGACCGCGCCGAACGTAGTGGCGTACGGCCTCGTGCACACGCCACGTTCGCCCGCCCTCTGGGCATACGGCCTAGCCACGGTGACGTACACCGTCACCGACGGCGTCATCGCCGGCTACGGGACCTGACCGGCTACGGGACCTGAGGGCGCCTCGCAGCCGGCTACCGCCGGAGGTCAGCCCTTCTTACCGGGCACGCTCGGCGTATCGGTCCCGCGCGGACGGCGGCTGATCTTGCTGCCCAGCCACACCAGCGGGTCGTACTTGCGGCCGACAACCCGCTCCTTGAGCGGGATCAGCGCGTTGTCGGTGATCTTGATGTTCTCGGGACAGACCTCGGTGCAGCACTTGGTGATGTTGCAGTAACCGAGACCGAAGTCATCCTGGGCGATCTCACGCCGGTCGGCGGTGTCGGCCGGGTGCATCTCCAGCTCGGCGATGCGCATGAGGAAGCGCGGGCCGGCGAAGCTGGTCTCGTTCTCGGCGTGGTCGCGGATGACGTGGCAGATGTTCTGGCACAGGTAGCACTCGATGCACTTGCGGAACTCCTGCGAGCGCTCCACGTCGACCTGCTGCATCCGGAACTCGCCGAGTCCCACCGACGGGTCGGGGCTGAATGAAGGGATCTCCCGCGCCTTCTCATAGTTGAAGGAGACGTCGGTGACGAGGTCCCTGATCACCGGGAAGGTACGCAGCGGCGTGATCGTGAGTACCTCCTCTTCGGTGAACGTGGACATCCGGGTCATGCACGCCAGCCGCGGCCGCCCGTTAATCTCCATCGAGCAGGAGCCGCACTTGCCCGCCTTACAGTTCCACCGGATGGCCAGGTCCCCGGCCTGGGTGGCCTGGAGCCGGTGCAGGACGTCGAGCACGACCTCGCCTTCGTTGACCTCGACCGTGTAGTCGGCGAGGTCGCCCTGACCCTTATCGCCGCGCCAGACCCGCAGCGCTGCCTTGTAACCCATCAGTGCGTCTCCTCGGTGACAGCGACAGCGGGAGCCGCGTCGGGCAGCGCCGCGATCTCCTCCTCGGTCAGGTACTTCTTGAGCTCGTCCTTGTCAAACAGGGCGATCAGGTCACCGCGCATCGGTGGCGTCGGCTGCCTGGTGATCGTGATCTCGTCACCTTCGAGCCCGCAGACCAGGTTGATCTTGCGCCAATCGGGCCGCATGCCGGGGAAGTCGTCGCGGGTGTGGCCGCCGCGGCTCTCCTCGCGAGCCAGCGCCGCGGCCGCCACGCACTCGGCCATCAGCATGATGTTGCGCAGATCAAGGGCCAGGTGCCAGCCGGGGTTGTAGGCGCTGCCGCCCTCGGCCGACACGGTGTCGGCCCGACCGCTCAGCGTCTCCAGCTCGGCGAGCGCCTTCTTGATCTCGACCTCGGTCCTGATGATGCCGACCAGGTTGCTCATGGTCTCCTGGACCTCGGAGTGGACCGTGTACGGGTTCTCGCCGCCGGTGCGCTCCAGCGGCGCCAGCGCCTCAGCTCGCGCCGCCTCGATCTCAGCCTCGTCGGCGACCGGAAGCTTCGGGCCGAGCCGGCCGATGTACTCGGCCGCGCCCATACCGGCCCGGCGCCCGAAGACCAGCAGGTCCGACAGGGAGTTGCCGCCCAGGCGGTTGGACCCGTGCATGCCGCCGGAGACCTCGCCCGCGGCGAACAGGCCGGGCACGCAGGACTCGCCGGTGTCCGGGTCTACCTCGACGCCGCCCATCACGTAGTGCTGAGCCGGGCCGACCTCCATCGGCTCCTTCGTGATGTCGACGTCGGCCAGCTCCTTGAACTGGTGGTACATCGACGGCAGCCGCTTGAGGATCTCCTCGGCGGGCAGCCGGGACGCGATGTCCAGGAACACGCCGCCGTGCGGTGACCCGCGGCCCGCCTTGACCTCGGCGTTGTTGGCTCGCGCCACCTCATCGCGCGGCAGCAGCTCGGGCGGCCGCCTGTTGTTGTCCGGGTCGGAGTACCAGCGGTCGGCCTCTTCCTCGGTCTCCGCGTACTGGCCGCGGAAGACGTCGGGCACGTAGTTGAACATGTACCGCTTGCCCTCGGAGTTGCGCAGCACACCGCCGTCGCCGCGCACCGACTCGGTGACCAGCAGGCCGCGCACCGAGATCGGCCAGACCATGTGCGTGGGGTGGAACTGGACAAACTCCATGTTCAGCAGCTTTGCCCCGGCCAGCAGCGCGAGCGCGTGCCCGTCACCGGTGTACTCCCACGAGTTCGAGCTGACCTTGAAGGTCTTGCCGATGCCGCCGGTCGCCAGGATGACCGCTGGCGCCTCGAACACCACGAACTTGCCGGTCTCCCGGATGTAGCCGAACGCCCCGGCGATCCGGCCTTCGCCGTCCTTGATCAGCCGGGTGATGGTGGTCTCGGAGTAGACCTTGATCATCGCCTCCGGGTCGCCCAGGGCGACGGCGTCCTCCTGCTGGAGCGCGACGACCTTCTGCTGGAGCGTGCGGATCATCTCCAGGCCGGTCCGGTCACCGACGTGGGCCAGCCGCGGATACTCATGGCCGCCGAAGTTGCGCTGGCTGATCTTGCCGTCCTTGGTGCGGTCGAACACCGCACCCCAGGCCTCGAGCTCCCAGACCCGCTCTGGGGCCTCCTTGGCGTGCAGCTCGGCCATCCTCGGGTTGTTCAGGAACTTGCCGCCGCGCATGGTGTCGCGGAAGTGCACCATCCAGTTGTCGCGGGGGTTGACGTTGCCCATGGCCGCCGCGCAGCCGCCCTCGGCCATCACCGTGTGGGCCTTGCCGAACAGGGACTTGGAGATGATCGCGGTCCGCTTGCCCGCCAGGCGCGCCTCGATCGCCGCGCGCAGGCCAGAGCCGCCGGCGCCGATCACTACGACGTCGTAGGCCAACCGCTGGATAGCACCGCGCTCGTTGTCTGTCATGTCAAAGACCTCTTGCCTGAAGGCTTTAGAAGAACCGTGGATCTGCGAACACACCGCCCGCAACCAGTCGGATGTACAGGTCGGTGAACAGCACCCAGAACAGCGACACCCAGGCCAGCTGCATGTGCTTGCCGTTCAGCTTGGAGACCTGCGTCCACATCCAGTATCGGACCGGATGCTTGGAGAAGTGCTTCAGCCGGCCGCCGGTGATGTGCCGGCAGGCGTGGCAGGACAGCGAGTACAGCCACAGCAGCGACGCGTTCACGATCAGCACCAGCGTGCCAAGGCCCATATGTCCCCACTGGCCGCTGTGGTTGCGGAAGGCGAGTACGGCGTCCCACGTCAGGATCAGGTTGAAGAGCAGCGCGACGTAGAAGAAGTACCGGTGGGCGTTCTGGAGGATCAGCGGGAACCTGGTCTCGCCGGTGTACTTGGCGTGCGGCTCGCGCACCGCGCAGGAGGCGGGCGCCCGCCAGAAGGCCCGGTAGTACGCCTTCCGGTAGTAGTAGCACGTGAAGCGGAAGCCCATCGGGCCCCAGATGATCAGGATCGCGGGGGTCAGCCAGGTCGCCCACGGAATCCAGGCGAAGCCAGATCCGGCCGGGCACTTATTCGCCAGGCATGGCGAGTAGAGCGGCGAGATATATGGCTTCCACCAGTAATTCTCATTGACCAGGGAAGCCCAGGTCAGGTAGATGACAACTGCGCCGAGCCCGGCCGCGTTAATGGCGGGCTGCTGCCACCAGCGGTCGGTACGCAGGGTCTTCTGGCTAATCTGCGCCCTTGTCTTAGCCTGCGCATCCGATATTTGCGTCATTCGTTGACGTCTCCGCCCTGGAACTCACTGGATCGATCCGGGTCCGCTCGGCGGCTCGCAGCGGGCTCGCGTCGCGTGGAAACCCTATTCCACTGAATACCACTCGCAGGCCTCAGGTGGGGCTTGTGCGTGTGTGACTCTCGCTACATAGCCCCATTGCGGCGTTAGGCTAATCCGCCATGCCCATCGATGACGCCCAGCTCCTGACAGACAGGTCCTACCTGACCGGTATCCAGTACCGGACCGACGCGAACCTGGTTGCTCGGCAGTCGGTGTACGCCTACCAGCAGCCGCGGATCGACCTTGTCTCCACGGTCCTCGACCACGCCGGGCTGACCGGCCGGGAGGCGATCGCCGACATTGGCTGCGGCAACGGGATCTACCTCGCCAAGCTGACCCGCCGCGGCCACGCCGGACGGCTGCTCGGGGTCGACCTCTCGCCCGGCATGCTCGCCGCGACGCGGGCCGGCGCGCCGGGCGCTGGGCTGCTGGTCGGCGACGCCGCCGCGCTCCCGCTGGCCGATGGAGTCGCGGATGTCACACTGGCCCCGCACATGCTCTATCACGTGCCCGACCCGCAGGCGGCGGCGCGCGAGCTGCGCCGGATCACCAGGCCAGGCGGCCAGCTTCTGGTGGTGCTGAACGGTGCCGATCACCTGGCCCAGCTGCGCGACCTGGTCATGGCCGCGGCCGCTGACGCTGGCTGGCCGCCCGAGGAGATCGCCAGCGAGTACCAGACGCACCAGGTGATGACACTGGACGCCGGCGAGCAGCTGCTATCAGCGACGTTCAGCTCGGTGGAGCGACACGACTTCGTTGCCGAACTCGAGCTGCCTGCCGTGCAGCCGGTCGCCGACTACGCGGCCAGCATGTGGTCTGCCCAGGCCAGGGCGGAGCCGGCCGCCTTTGGCGCCGCCGTCGCCGAGCGCGTGCCGTTCGGGCCAGATGGCGTCTTCCGGGTCAGGACCCATTGCGGCCTGCTGATCTGTCGCTGACGCGCTCCCGAACGTAGTCGAGCGGCACCGCCTGCCGGGTATGGCCGTGAAAACCCGTGGTGGTCACGGCCATGAAGAGCGAGTTCAGGATCGCTTCCTCGGTCGCCTCGATCGCCGCCTGGAAGAGCAAATCAAGATCTTTGCCGGGAACGGGGTCATGCTCCTTCGCAGCCGTTGTCCGAAACGCCAGCGCGTAATCGCCGCTATGCCCCGAGAAGTCCGACCCGGTCCGCGCCATGCCCGCGAACGCCCGGTTTGCGAGCCTGGTCAGCTCCCGGCTGTCGAGCCGAGCATCGGTGGCCAGCACGATCACGCACGAGTTGCCCTCTTGCTCGGCCGGGACTGCTGGCGGTACCGATGGCGGGCATGGCACGCCGAGTACCGTCAGCACACCGCCGAAGTTGGCCTGGACGAGCACGCCGAGCGTGACTGGGCCGGTGCTCCCGGAGCAGACCCTGGAGGACGTGCCGATCCCGGCCTTGTACCCGAGCGCGCCGGTGCCGGTGCCTGCGCCTATGCAACCCTCAGCGACCTGGCCGCCCGCCGCGCTGTCAAGCGCAGCCCGCACGTGCTGCTCGGAGATCGGCCGGGCCCAGATGTCGGACAGGAAGCCGTCATTTGTCTCGGCGACCACCGGGTTCAGCGACGCGATCGCGGCGTTGCCCGGCCGCTCATGCAGGTAGGACAGGAGGGCGTCGGCGACCCGGAAGACGGACAGGGTGCTCGTCAGCAGCACCGGGGTCTCGATGGTGCCGAGCTCGGTGATCTGGGTCGTTCCGACCATCTTGCCGAAGCCGTTGAACACCGCCAGCCCAGCAGGCCCCGTTCCGGCTTTAAGAAGGTTTTCATGCACGATGGCCGTGACGCCGGTCCTGATGTCGCTGCCCTCGACGACGGTGGCGTGTCCGACCCGGATGCCGTCCACGTCCGTGATGGCGTTGGCCGCTCCGGTTGGCAGCGTCCCTGGCGCCAGGCCGAGGTCGCGGGCGCGCCCCCGGCCGCGGGCGCCGCCCGTCACGGCAAGACGACGGTGGGACTCGGGACCTCGATGGCCGATGCGGTGGCCGGGACTCCGGTCGCCGGGTCGATCTGCATGACGATCACTTCATGTGAGCGCTCGCTGGCGACGTAGAGCCGCTCGCCGTCGAGCGCGATGTGCCGTGGCCAGTCGCCGGCCGGTACCTCGGTGACATACCGCGGGAGGGCGCCGCCGAGCTCGAAAACGGCCACGGTATTCGGGCCGCGGTTGGCCACGTACAGGTAGCGGCCGTCGCTAACCAGCTCGGACGGCTGGTTAGGGCCTTTCGCTGTGCTGGCCGGCACGGCGCCGACGAGGTTCCAGCCCGCGTCGTAGACGAGGACTTGCCCGCTGAGCTCGGCCGTCACGTAGTTGTGCTCCCCGGCGGGCAGGACGTGCCGCGGGCCTGAGCCGGCCGGGGCGGCGATGACGCCGTCGGGCTTGAGCTGCCCGTCTGCCGTGAGCCGGTACTGGTAGATGGCGTCGCCACCGAGATCGGTGATCAGCAGGCCGTCGTCGGTGGAGCGCACCATATGCGGGTGGGCCTGCTCCTGCCGGGGGTGCTCGCCGTGTGCCTCATGCTGGACCAGGTCGGTACGCGGGCCGATGCTGCCATCGGGGCCGAGCCGGTGCACGCTGATGCTGCCGCCGCTGTAGTTGACGGTGATCAGGTAGGTCCCGGAGGGGTCGACGGTGAGATGAGCGGGCTCGGCACCGCCGGTCGCGCCCCGCCCGAGCGGATCGCCCGGCACGCCGCCGACGAGCGACCAGGCGTGGACGTGCCCTTCGTCTGTCTCCGAGACGGCGTAGAGCACGGGCAGGTCCGGGTGCCTCGCGATCCAGGACGGCGATTCGGCCGGAATGGTCACGATGACCTCGTCATCTTCGAGGACCGTGATGCCCGAGCCCGCTCCCTTGTCCCCTGTGTACCCGCCGATCAGCAGCCGCGTCATGACGTCGGGATACCCAGGGATGTCCGCAGGAAGTCCACCTGAAGGAGGAGCAAATTCTCGGCCACGTCTTCCTGGGCAGCAATGTGCGTGACGCCGGACAGGGGGAGCACGCTATGCGGCCGGCCAGCCGCGAGCAGTGCCGACGACAGTCGGAGCGAATGGGCGACCGCGACGTTGTCATCGGCCAGGCCGTGGATGAGTAGCAGCGGCCTGGACAGCTTAGGCGCGTCCGCTAGCAAGGAGCTTTGCTGGTATGCCTCCGGATTCTCGGCCGGGAGCCCGAGGTAGCGCTCGGTGTAGCAGGTGTCATAGAGCTGCCAGTCGGTAGGAGGTGCCCCGGCGATCCCGGCGTGGAAAACGTCGGGCCGCCGCAGCACGGCGAGCGCCGCCAGGTATCCCCCGAACGACCAGCCACGGATGCCGACCCTGCTCAGGTCCAGGTCAGGGCATTCCTCGGCAGCCGAATGCAGCGCCTCGACCTGATCTTCGAGCACCGGGCCGGCGAGGTCGCCGACGACCGCGCGGTCCCAGGCAGGCCCGCGGCCAGGAGTTCCGCGGCCGTCGGCGATGACCACCGCGAAACCCTGCTCGGCAAACCACTGGGGGCTGAGGTAGGCGGTGCCGGCGGCCCCCACACGCTGACCGTGCGGCCCGCCGTAGGGGTCGCAGAGGACGGGCAGCTTGCCCGAGCCTGGCTCGTGCCAGGACGGAAGCACGATGGCCGTCCTGCTCCTGCTGGGGCCTCGTGACCAGGTGAGCTTCGGCTTCGGCACTGGCAGGTTGGGCGTCTCGGCGAGCGAGCCGATGGAGGCGACCTCGGTCAGCGTGCCGTCCTGCGCTGGCCGCAGCACGCTGACTGAGGTGGCAGAGTCGCTCAAGGTGCGGCTGACAAGTAGCAGCGTGCCGGCCTGCTGCTGGCCGGCGTGCACGCCGTCCTCGGGGCTAAGGCGCCGGACGCTGGCTGGGCAGGCAGGTTCGGCTGGGTCGGCGGCCCAGACGGAGATCGCCGCGGGATCGTCGCCGCTCGCTGCGAAGAGGACCGTCTCCCCGTCGGTGCCCAGTACCTCGCGGACGTTGATGGAGGCGGGCGTGAGGATCTCGGCAGTGCCTGCCGCGTGCTCGGCCGCGGTGCCGGCGACGATGCGCTTAGCTCCGTCGATGTCGGCGGTCCAGACGATTCGCCCGCCCGGCAGACTGCACGGAACCCCGGTCATGATGTCGACCCAGGCCGGGTCGCTATCGGCCCGGACGAGGCTTGCCGTCCCGGTCGCGGGGTCGACGGCCAGGATGCGCATGTCCCGCTGGTCGCGGCTGGCCACGACGAGCAGCGGCTGCCCGGCGTCGCCGTCCCAGCTGGCGTTCACCAGGTACGGCAGCGTGGCAGAGTCCCAGCTGACCTCAGTCAGGGCGCCCGTCAGCGTGGCGACGAACACCGAGACGACCGCGTTCGGCGTGCCAGCCGCCGGGTAGCGGACGGCCCTGGGCTCGGTGGCCGGATTCGCCGGGTCGCCGATATGCCAGAACTGCACAGGGGTCTCGTCGACCCGGGCGGTGAGGATGGCCGATCCATCCGGCGCCCACCAGTATCCGCGGGTGCGCTCCATCTCCTCGGCCGCGATGAACTCCGCCAGGCCGAAGCTGATGCCGTCCGCGCCCGCCGGGTCGGCCAGCGCGCGATCGGCGCCCGTCGCGATGTCGTGTACCCGCAGTGCCCCGTCGCTGACATAGGCGATGTGGCTGCCGGTCGGGTCCGGCCGGGGATCAGCGGCTGGCGTACTGGTGAGGAGCTGCCGCACACTCTCGCCGTCGCCGTCGCCGTCGCCGTCGCCGTCGCCGGAGGGCCGCAGGTCGGCCACGTAGACGACGCCCCCGAGCGTGAAGGCTGCGATCTTGCACTCGGCGTCCGTAGCGAAGGCGACGATGCCGCCCGCCCGCTCCCGCACGCGCTCGCGGCGGGCCTTCTCGAGCGGATCGTCCTGCGCGCCGGTCTTGCCGAGATCGGCCGGGTCGGCGATCAGCCGCTCCTCGCCGGTGCTGACGTCGAGTGCCCACAGGCAGGTGACGGAGTCGGTGCCACCCCGCGAGCGAAGGAAGATGACGGTCTGTCCGTCAGGTGACAGGCGGAATGAGCGCGGAGCGCCAAGCGTGAACCCCATTGTCCGGGCGGCCTGGCGAGGGAAGGAGTCAGTCACGGATCAATCCTGCCAGCCTGCCGTCGCTGGCAGTCGGTAGGCTCACGGATATGAGCAAATCGGACTCCAGGCGCCTGCTGCTGGTCCACGCGCATCCGGACGACGAGTCCATTGGCACCGGCGCCACGATGGCCAAATACGCGGCCGAGGGCGCGCAGGTGACGCTCGTCACCTGCACCCTGGGGGAGCTGGGCGAGGTCATACCGCCCGCACTCGCGCACTTGGCCTGGGATGCCGACGGCGGCCTCGGCCACCATCGGATCAGCGAGCTGGCCGCGGCCTGCCGGGCGCTCGGCGTCTCCGATCACCGCTTCCTCGGCGGCGCCGGCCATTGGCGCGACTCCGGCATGATGGGCACGCCGTCGAACGACTGGCCTGGGTGCTTCTGGCAAGCCAACGTCGACGAGGCCGCCCGCGCGCTCCTTCGCGTCATCAACGAGGTCCGGCCGCAGGTCATGGTGACGTACGACGACAACGGCTTCTATGGTCACCCCGATCACATCCAGGCCCATCGGGTCGCCTGGCGGGCTTTCGAGCTTGCCGATGGGCTGGTCAGCAAGTTCTACGCGACGGCGCTTCCGAAGTCCGTGCTGGCCCAGGCGATGGCGCTGTTCAACGCCGACGACGGAGCTGGTGGCCAGAGCACGGGCAGCACCGGCGGCACGGGCAGCACCGGCGGCACGGGCAGCACGCGGCCGGCACGGCGGCAGCACCACGCTCGGCGGCACGGACTTCACCAGGGTCGAGTCCGTCGACGCGCTGCCATTCGGTACCGACGACGACAAGGTGACTACGCAGATCGACGCTGGCGACTACCTGGACGCCAAGCTGGCAGCGATGCATGCGCACGCGACCCAGATCGCCGTCGACAGCCCGTTCTTCGCCCTGTCCGACATGGTTGGCCAGCGAGCGCTCGGCACCGAGTACTACACGCTGCTAGCCGGGCCGGCGTGGCGCGGCACCGGGCCGAACGACCGGGAGCCTGACCTGTTCGCCGGCCTCAGCTAGCCGGTCGACCATCCCGGACGCCGCCGGGAACGGCGGCCCGGCGGACAGGGCTAGCTCCAGGCCTTGCCGTTCCAGTGCGCGATCAGGGTGAATGAGAAGTCAGTTGTACCCACGGCCCAGGCGTCGCGCGCCGAGATGGCGACGACGCCCAGGAACGCGTTCAGGTAGAAGCTCGAACCATTGGGACTAGGCACGACGGACCAGCGCGCGCCGTTCCAGTGGAATATCGCGGTCTGACACGGCGGATCGGGCTCGCAGATATTCGGGTTAGTGAAGCCAACGGCCCAGGCGTTGCTGCCGGAGGTGGCAGCTACAGCCTGCAGGTTGGTCTGGCCAGTCGGGTTGGGGCTGGGCTGCACTCGCCAGCGCTTGCCGTTCCAGTGCAGGATCAAAGACTTGTACACGCCGCTGGACTGCGTGTAGCCGACGGCCCAGGCGTTCGAGCGCGAGATGACGGTGACTCCAGTCAGGACGCCGTTGCCCGCGGCGGCGTGGCCGATCAGCCGGCGCCAGCGCGCGCCGTTCCAGTGCTCGATCAGTATCTGCGCCGACGAGCCGCTGGCGGAGAAACCGACCGCCCACGCGTTAGTGGCGGAACTTGCGGCGACCGCACTGAACTGGCCGCCGTCGCTGGGCTCGGAGAACTTCTGCTGCCGCCACCTCCGGCCGTTCCAGTGCTCGAGCAGCGGAACAGTAGCTGAGGAAACGCCGGGCCCGCCGGGGCCGATGAGACCGACAGCCCAGGCGTTCCTGGCCGAGGTGGCGGCGACGCCCGTGAAGTAACCGCCCTCGCCGGGGCTGGGCGTCGCCACCCGGGTCCAGGTGCTGCCGTTCCAGTGCTCGGCCAGGGTCTGCGACGGCGAGAACCAGTTGGTCCCGCCGACCGCCCACGCCCTGCTGTGTGACTTAACCGAGACGCCCTGGAAAAAGCCCACCGGCTTGTTGAAAGAGACCCGCCACCGCTTGCCGTTCCAGTGCATGATCAGCGACGAACTCGGGGCTAGGCCAACCGCCCACACGTTGTTGCCTGAGGTAGCGGCGGCGCCGTACAGCCGGTCAGGGACGGTGAGGTATGCAGGCCGGGGTGACGTCCCGGCTCCGGCCGGGCCTGCGGCCCACGCTGGCGCGGCGGCGACTAACAGCGCACCCGTCGCGGCGAGCCAGGGCAGGGCCCGCATCGGTGCTGTCCTCATGTCCGCTCCCGGAAGCGCGGCGCCTGGGCGCGCATGGCCCGTTGCCGACGAAATGGATACTGTCAGCCGCGCGTCACTGCGGCAAGGGGAAGTATCCCCAGGCCCGCCATGACCGTAGCTGCGTGCGATGCTCGGGCTGCCTGTGAAGGCTACGCCATCAACTGCCTACCCGTGCCGTCGGTTCACCGCTTAGAGTGCACCATCAGGATGACCGCGACGTATCGACGACAGTGGATGCCCAATGACCGTTGCTGTGATTGTTCTCGGGCTAGCGCTCGCCAGCTGGGGAATCGCTTGGCAGCGCCGCTCTCGAAGGCTCTCGAGAGCAACCGGTGTGAGCGGAATCATCGTCGACTATGAGGACCGCTTCACCGGCAGGTCGGGGGCGAGCTTTCCAGTCGTGGCTTTCCGCACGCGCAACGGGAAGACGATGCGCGTGACTATGCGGCAAGCCCGGCTGTTCACGTATCCCAGCGTTGGCAGCCAGGTGAAGGTTATCTACGACCCGGATAAGCCCGACGTGGCTTACATCGACTCGGCCGGGTTTCGATACGGGTTTTTCGTCTTGGTAATTGTCGGCCTCGGACTGGTAGTTCTGTCCGCATTGCGGCTGTAATCAGGTCGCTCGCGCTTGCTCAGTAAGGGTCGCGGGCTGGCTCGTAGGTCCGGCCGCTGGGCAGCCGCCATGTCATGTGACCAGGCTGATCCTGGCTCAGATGCCAGTGCGGGGCCAGCTTCGCCCGATGATGATGGCGGCACAAGGGCGCCTGTCGAACAGGATGCATCACGCTGGATTGGCCCGCAGGCTAGGGTCAGGAGGTGCGGCGAGATACGCGGCCGCATTGAATCGGCCGATCCCGCCAGCCACTTTCGGCCAATCGACGGCCGGGACAAACGGCAACACCAGTCGCTCGTAGCGGCTGCCATCGGCGAACGCCACGTATAGCCGCGGGTTCTTGGGCGGCACCGCGCCTAGCAGCGCCGACGATATGAAACTGCCGAGGCGGGACCGCCGCGACTCGGCCAGGCCGGCACGAGCGCCGCTGAGCGGGCCCAGGCGCCGGCTCGGGCTTCCGGACCCGGCCGTCCAGACGTCAGGCCCGCAGGTCTTGACACCCAGGTAGCCGAAGACCAAGCCTTCTGGGCTGGCTTGCCGCCACATTTCCGCCATTGAGAAACCGCCCTGCCAGCGCACCCGTCGAGAGAACGTGATCGTAGCGAACTGGCCGCATGAGAGCGCGTTGTCAGCAGCGCGCTCGGTCAGTAGGGGTCGCCGACGGTTTCGTAGACGCGGCCACTGGGCAGCCGCCAGGTCATCTCGACCCGGCTCAGGTTGCTCCAGGTGCCAGCCCGGCGCCTGCTTAGCCCTGTGATGCCTTCTGCACAGCGGACCTAGGTTGCATTCGCAGGTGCGGCCGCCCTGGTCGTAGGGGATCGTGTGGTCGAGGTCGCAGTGCGCGGCGGCGCGCCGGCAGCCGGGTGCTGAGCAGGTGCGCTGGCGGAGGACGATCAGGTGGCGCAGCGATAGGGGCGGACGGTAGCTGGCAGATTCCCTGGCGTGGCTGCAAGTGCCGGTCTCGAGGGTCTGCAGTCGTGAGGCGAGGCCGGCCGCCCAGCTGAGCGCGGCCGGGATGCCGCCCGGTGGTCCGTTTTGTTGAGGCCCGCTGCTTTGTTGAGGAACGCTGTCTGGTGGACCGTGAGCTCCCGGTTGGCCGGTTGATGGCCAGGGCTGTGCTGCACCGGGGCCGGGTGGTCTGCTCGGGGCGCAGGCATGCGCGACGGCTTGGCCCGCCGGGTCGGTGATGGTGAGGCACCAGCGCGTTGCCGGGTCGAGGCGGGAGGCGAGGTCCCGCCCGGTGCGAGCATCGATAGGGCCGTGGCTGGCGGCCTCGCCGGGGTTGTCAGTGAGTTCGAGCCAGGCTGACATCGGCATGGTGAGGTTGACGGTGCCGGTCAGCTGGGGCCAGCCGCCGCCACGTGAGATCGGGGTCGCCGGCCAGGGCGTCATCGCCGGGCGTGCCATCGGCTGGCGGCCAGTCGTCAGCATCTGCCGAGCTGTCAGCCGGGTCAGCGTGGTGCGATCCGGCGGAGGGGTCGGCGGCGGGGCTTGGGTTGCTTGCCGGGCGTGGGTTGTCGGCTGGGTCGCTTTCGTGTGATCCAGGGGCCGGACGTGAGCGGTCGGCCGGAGCTGGTCCCGACCGACGGCTAGTGGACGTGCCTTGGCTGTCCTGGATGTTCGTGCTGCCTGCGGCTGGGCCTGGGCCTGGGCCTGAGGGCGGGCTGGGGTTGCTCTGCGGGAGCAGGGACTCCACTGTGCGGCCGGTCAGCAGAGCGACGTAGACGGCAGCGCGGAGCTGGTCCATCGTCCCGATCGCGCCGTGCTTGTGGAGCCAGCGGGCCAGCGCGGTCAGCCGGACGCGGGCGTGGATGACGTCGGCGGTGGCGAGTTCCCGCCCGGCCAGAGCCGCGTTGCCAGAGGTCTCGGTCCAGGCGCAGACGGCGGCCTCGCTGCGGGCGTCGTCTTGACGCTGCCGGGCGGCCTCGGGATCGCAGGCCAGGATCGCGCGGGTAAGGGCGGCGCGCAGTTGCCCGGTCGTCATGCCGCCCGCGCGCCCGAGGAGGTCGGCGGCTATCTGCGTGGCGTCGTCGTCGGAGAGCCCGGCGAGCATCTCGGTGAACAGGCACGCCTTTGCCCAGTCGATCTCACCCTGGTTGAGCGCGGCGAGGACGCCGGGCAGCCGGTGCAGGCCAGCGGCGGAGTCGAGCAGGCGGCTCGCTGACCGGCCGGTGAGGCGCAGCGCCGCGGCGATCTCGTCGCTGACGTGCTCGGCCAGGGCTGGCCGGTCTAGCTCGCGGGCCTGGGTGTCGCGCCGGCGGGCCAGGGTGGTCACGGTGGCGGCCTGGCCTGCCTGTGCCCAGGAGATGAGCCGCTGCCAGGCGCACAGCACGCCGATCAGCTGTGATTCGCCGAGCTGCGCGCGGCCCGCGTCGGCCGCGGCAGTGAGACGGGCCAGATCCGGGCCTGGCGGCAGGATGTCGTGCGGGCCGCCCGCGGCGAAGCCGATGCCCGGACCAGCGTCGGAGTCGTGGTGGGAGTACCCGGCCGGCTCGGACTCCAGCGGCCCGGCCCACGGCCTCGACTCATAATCGGCCCGGACCTCGTCGGGCAGGCCCCGCAGCCAGTCCGCGTGCTCGGCCTCGTCGCTGCCGTAGTCCAGCACGTCGGCCTCGGCGACGAAAGCGTCGCCGTCCCATGGCTCCCAAAGATCGCTCATCAGTGTGATCACCTCCGTCCACTGAAGTCTTACTAGTACACATTATCGAATGCCTCTGACAATCCGGGATGCGTCGGCGGGCCGCCGCCGGGCCGCGGCGAAGGCGGGATCGCTGCCCTGAGGGTGACCCGGTCGAGGAACGGGTCTGTTGGGGGTGAGCGGGGCGCGGGCGTCGGGCGTGGGGCTGGCAGCGGCATCGGGCCTGGGCCTGGCAGCGGCGTCGGGCTGGCAGGGCCTTGGGCGGCGCGCCTGCGCTGCGTTGACTAGCCTTCCCGTGTGAACAGCACGCAGGGGACGCCACCTCGCGACTCGCGGCCTGCCATCGGCCGCGGGCGGGGCGTCGCGATAGCGGCTTATGTCGCGCTGTTCGTGCTAGGCGCGGTCCAGGGTCTCGTGGGCACGTTCCAGTACAGCCGCGGGCCTGCGCCCCTGGCGGCCATCTGCTTTGACGTCGCCATCCTCGCGACGTGCGTGCTCGGCTCGTGGGGCATGCGCACGGCCCTTGGCGGCGTGCTGCCTGCCGCTGGGTGGTTCCTTGTCACGGTGGTGTTGAGCAGCGTCTCGGCCAATGGCAGCATCTTCGGTGACTGCAACCTTGGCCGGCGAGTGGTTCCTATTTGGCGGAAGTGTGTCGGCGGCGGCCGGTGCTGTCTACGCGTTCGCCCGCTGGTCACGCCCGAGTCGGCAGCGCGGGTCGATGGACGGCCGCGGGTCGGGCACCGGTTAGATAGCGGATCCCGGCCTGCCCGCTGGTCCTCTCCCTAGCCGCAAAGCGGGCAAATCGCAGCGCGAGCCGACTGCCTAAGGTAGCTGCCTGCCAGAAATAGGGAACGCTGCCGATCCGCATCGGCCCGCCTTACCGCGAACCTCGATGCTGTGGACCTGGCGACAGGTCCGGACTCGAGGAGGACGGATGCATCCGTACATCACCTTGGCCATCGCCGAGCAGCGCAGCGCCGACATGCGCTCTCGGGCGGCCGCCTGGCGGCTAGCCAAGGCAATCAAGGCCGGGAAAGCTAGATCCCGTCGTGATCAGCGGCTTCTAGCGGCCGACCGCGCATCCGAGCTTGCCAAGGATGCGCGAGGACATCAGCTCCACCCGTCCGCTGGCGAGCAGCCGGCGGTAGGACGTGGGCTTCGATTCGCTTGCTCAGCCGCACGTCGGCATGGGGAAGCAGGCGCTCCCTGGCACGCCGGTAGGCGTGCCTACCTGCCATGTCAGTCCGGTGCTGGTCGGCCGGTCAGCCGAGCTGGCCGCACTGGACGCGGCGCTCGCGGACGTCGAGCGGGGTGCGCCGGTCACGCTGCTGATCGGCGGTGAAGCAGGTGTCGGCAAGACGCGGCTGCTCACGGAGTTCGCTGACCGCATGACCGGCCGCGGACTGGCGCTGATCGGCGGCTGCCTTGAGCTCGGCGCTTCCGGGCTGCCGTTCGCGCCATTCACTGCGGTGCTCCGGCAGCTGGTGCGCGAGCATGGCGCCGACGGGATTCGCGATCTGCTGGCCGGACGCCAGAGCGGGGAACTGGGAAGGCTGCTCCCTGAGCTCGGCGAGCCAACAGGCCCGGTCGGCGAGGCCTACCAGGGCGAAGCGCGGGCCAGGCTGTTCGAGCAAATGCTGGCGTTGTTCGAGCGGCTAGCCCACGGGGGCCCGCTTGTATTGATCATCGATGACGCGCACTGGGCGGACAGGTCGAGCAGGGACCTACTGACCTTCCTCATCGGCAATCAGCAGGTCCTGCCGGGCCTCCTCATCGTCGTGACCTTCAGGTCCGACGAGCTGCATCGCACTCATCCGCTGCGGCCGCTACTCGCCGAGCTAGGCCGGATCGGGTGGGTCGAGCGCATCGAGCTACCTCGGCTGAACCGGCAGGAAGCCGCTGCGCAGATGGCCGCGATCCTGGCCTCCGAGCCACCCGCTGCTGAGGTGGATCTGGTCTTCCGGCGCAGCGAGGGCAACCCGCTCTTTGTCGAGCACCTCATCGGCTGCGAGATCGGCGGTGCCGGCGTCGTTGCGTGACATGGTCCTGGCAACCATTCAGCGCCTGCCCGAGGAGACGCGCGATCTGCTTCGGGTGGCTAGTCCGGGCGGCACCAGAGTCGGGCACGCATTGCTGGCCGAGGTCAGCGGCCTGCACGACGAGGACCTGTCCCGCGCGCTGCGGCCGGCCGTTGCCGCGAACGTGCTGATCGCAGACTCGGACGGCTATCTGTTCCGGCACACGCTCATTCAGGAGGTCATGCACGAGGATCTGCTGCCAGGCGAGCACAGTCAGCTGCACGCGCGGTACGCGGAGGCCATCAGCGCCGACAACTCGCTGGTGCCCGACGGGCGTGTCTCGATCTCGCTTGCTCACCACTGGTACTCCGCACACGACCTGACGTGGGCACTGATCAGCGCGTGGCACGCCGCAGCCGACGCAGGCCATGCTCTTGCGCACTCGGAGCAGCTCAGCATGCTGGCCAGGGTGCTGGAGCTGTGGGACCGAGTGCCGGACGCCGCGCAGCACATTGGGGCCGATCACGTCGGGGTGCTTGAGGAGGCCGTGGCGGTCTCGCTGCTCACAGGGGACTCCGAGCGTGGATCCGCGTTCGCTACCGCGGCGCTGGACGAGATCGACGTAGCAAGCGATCCTGCTCGCGCGGCTCTCCTCCTCAACCGGCGCGCTTCGGTTTGCCGTGATGGCAACTTCGGCGCTGCCCTAGATGACTTGCGCGAGGCATTGCGACTGGTCAGCGATGGTCTGCACGAAGCCGCACGGGCACAGGTCCTGGCCAGCATGGCGACGATTTACTACAAGCAGCGCGCCGACTCGCAAGCTCGAGCGTGCGCCGAGGAAGCGCTCGCAATCGCCAGAGAGCAGAACGAGCTGGCGACTCAGTCGAATGCCCTGCTAAGCCTGGCGTTGCTGGAGCCCCCAGGCGCCGACGGCGACCGCACTGTACTCGAGCTGCTGGCGCAGGCTCGCGATGCCGCCGAGCTAGTACACGATTACCGCTTGACGGTGAAGGCTGCCATCAGCGAGTCGCACGTGCTTGAGGGGCTGGGCCGGCATCTTGACGCCGCCAAGGTGGCGCGTACCGGCTTGAGAGAGGCCGCGAAGTACGGACTGTCCCGTACATCCGGTGCGCTCCTCGCTGTCAACGTGGCCGAGCCGCTGACGGCGGCCGGCCGATGGGACGAGGCCAGCGACGTAATCGCCAAGGCCATCGCGACCCCGTCGACGGGTGCGCAGCTATCCGATCTCTGGGTGCTTGCGGGGCTGATCGCGCTCGGCCGGGGCGACGTGGCCGCAGCCGAGCTTGCGCTGGTCCGCTCGAGTGACGTGGTCGCCAGAAGTGCCTATTGCGATCAGACTCATCTGCCGCACACGCGACTTCAGATCGAGGTCGGTGCCGCGCTGCAGGATTACACGGCGGCGCTGTCGGCTGCGCAGGCCGCGATGGCCGGGCATGACCTGCTGGCAAGCCCGCGGTATACGTGGCCGCTGCTGGTCGCCGCCGCGCGAGTGGCAGCGGACGTGGCGTGCTTGCCAGTCGCAGCGCGGGCGGAGGCCGACGCCGAACTGGCTGTTGCCGTGCTCAGGGACCTGCGCGCCCTGTCGGCGAAGCTTGAATCGGCCGGCCTAGTGCAGATAGCGCTTCAGCTCACGTTCCGGGCCGAGCTGTCGCGGACTGACGTATCGCGGACTGACGCATCGCGGACTGAGATTGTCGGCACCGGGCATGAGGTGGGCAAATCCCAGCTGTACTGGCAGGCAGCCGTCGACGCCTGGGACGAGCTTGGCGAGCCGCTACGGTTGAGCACCGCTCTCTACCGGGTCGCCGAGGCGGCGCTTACCGAGCGGGCTGACCGCGAGCAGGCCGCGCCGCCGCTGCGCCGCGCGGCTGGGATAGCAGCCGAGCTTGGTGCGGGAGGCTTGCTCGCTGACATCAGACAGCTAGCGCGGAGGGGAAGGATCGACCTGGCTGGCTCGTTGTCAGCGCTGGCCGAGCCCGTGGCGACGTCGGCGCCGGACCGCCACGGCTTGACGCCCCGGGAGTTCGAGGTCCTTTGCCTGGTGGCCGCTGGTCTCAGCAACTCGGCGATCGGGGACGAGCTTTTCATCTCCGCCAAGACCGTCAGCGTGCACGTGTCCAACCTCATGGCCAAGCTGGGCGCCAGCAGCAGAGGCGAGGCTGCCGCAGTCGCGCACAGGCTGCGCTTGCTTGATGAAGCGGTGCTTGCCCGCCGCGTCTGAGCTGCTAGTGGGCTGTGTACTCCCAGCCCGGTTGCCAGGCGAAGTCTGCGCTGGCCAGGTCCTCCAGCGGCACGCCGGTCAGTGCGTGGTCAAGGCCCCAGCGCGTGGCGACGTGCCCGATCACGAGGACGCGCTGGCCAGACCAGCGCAACTTGAGATCGGCGACGAAGCTGCCAACGCGGTCCGCCGCCTGCCGCCAGCTCTCGCCGCCTGGATACTGCCGGTCGAGATGTTCTAGGCGGTGTGCGTGCAGCTCGGCGGCGGGTGAGCCGTTGAGCGTACCGTAATCGCACTCGCGGAGCCGCCAGTCCAGCAGCACGGGAATGCCGGTCCCGGCGAACGCTATGGCAGCTGTCTGCGTCGCTCTGGCCAGGTCCGAGCTGAAAACGGCGGCGATGCCGTCATCGGCGCGCCGCTTGCCGACTTCGGCGGCCTGCTCGCGGCCTAGCGCCGACAGCCGGCCCGGCAGCCAGCCGGTGGCGACGCCGACCTCGTTGTCCTCGGTCGTCGAGTGCGTCTCGAACACGATACGAACGGTCATTGGTCACAAGTCTGCATCGGCGCGTGATTGCGCACGAATAGATCTTGACACCGCGGCAGCTGCCTACTTACTTTCATCGTATAACAAAGTTAGTTGTCCCCAGACGCCATGACAAGATACGAAAGATCATGGTGCAGCACATCAACGTCTGTTTCTGGTCAAATGACTGATTCATGGCGCCTCTCGCTTGGCCGGTGCGGCCGGGCATCGGCGGCCGATCATCGTGGCGGAAGAGGTCCGGACACACCATGAGAAGTGAGCACACTGACGCTGCGCGCGCAGACAAGTCCAGCGAGGCAGAAGGCCGGTCCGGCGCTGCTCGCTCGACAGCGCGGGCCGAGGATGTCCCAGGGCGCCGGGGTTCACGGTCGCTGTCCAGGGATCTCAACGCCAGCCTGCTGATCGAGCTCGTGCGCCGGTTCGGGCCGATCTCGCGCGCCGAGCTATCGCGACAGAGTCAGATAAGCGCGCCCACCGTGTCCGCCATCGTCGGGCAGCTGCTGGCTCGGGGCACGTTCTCGGAGGTCGCCGTCGCGCCATCCAGCGGGGGACGGCCGCCGGTGCTGCTGCAGCTGAACCCCAAGGCCGGTTACGTCGTCGGCATCAAGCTCCGCGGCGACGGCCTGACGACTGTCGTCTGCGACCTCGACGCGGGCGTCGTCGCGACCGACGAGAGGCCGGTAGCGCTGGTCGGCGATCCGGCTGCCGCGATCGCCGAGATCGAGCAGGCGACCCGCCGGGTATTGCGGGGTGCTGGCATCGCCAGGTCCAAGGTGCTCGGCGTTGGGATCGGGCTGCCTGGCGTCATCGACTCGCTGCGCGGCATGTGCCAGTTTTCGCACCTGCTCCAGTGGCATGAGGTCGAGCTGGCCGCCCCGCTCCAGCGTCGGATGCGGCTGCCTGTGTGGGTCGACAACGACGTCAACACGCTCGCCATTGCCGAGAAGTGGGCCGGCGATGGCATCGCCGCGAGGGACTTCATCACCCTCAGCGTCGGCCGCGGCTTGGGTCTCGGCATCGTGATCGACCGGAGCGTCTACCGCGGCGCCGTCGGCGGCGCGGGTGAGTTCGGGCACATCATCATCGATCCAGACGGCCCCGAGTGCGAGTGCGGCCGCTCGGGTTGCCTTGAAGCGCTGGTCGGTGAGCGGGCGCTGCTGCGGCGCGTCGGCGCATTGCACGGTCGCGACATCAGCCGCGATGAGCTCATCCAGATGGCGGCGGCGGGAGAGTCTGCGACCGTCCAGGTTCTCACCGACGGAAGCCAGCGGCTCGGCCTCGCGGTCGCCAACGTCGTCACCCTGCTCAACCCCGAACTGGTCATCATCTGCGGCGAGGGAACGCAGCTCGGAGGGCCGTTCCTCGATCTTGTCGTAGCCGCCATCCGGGACCTCACGTTCGCCGGGCTGGGCAAGCAGGTCGAGGTGAAGGTGCAGCAGTGGGGCGACGACGCCTGGGCCGTCGGTGCGGCCACGCTCGTGCTTCGCGAGTCGTTTGAGTTGCCTGGCCCGGATGAAGATCGCCGCGCTATCTGGCACCGGCTGGAGGCCTGATGACCGCCGCCGACCAGAAGCCAGCCGCGTACACCAACGGGACCCGAGCCGGGACCGCCGCGGCCTCGGTGCAGGCCGCCGTCAGAGCCATGCTGGCGTGTCAGCAGCCCAATGGCGCCCTCGTCGCCTCACCGGACTTCGAGCAGTACTACTACTGCTGGCTGCGCGATTCCTCGTTTGCCGCGTACGCACTCGACCGCTGCGGCGAGCACGACGCGTCAGCCAGGTACCACGATTGGGCCAGCGGAGCGATCGCGGGCATCGGCCAGCAGATCGATGCCGCCGTCGAGCGACGCCTCGCCGGGGAGACCATAGCCCCGCATCTGCTTCCGCCGACGCGATTCAACCTAGACGGATCGGTCGCGGCCGATGACTGGCCCAACTTCCAGGTGGACGGCTACGGGACCTGGCTGTGGGCATTGCGCGAGCACCTGAGCAGCGCCGACCGCGAGCAGTTGCCGGCCCGGTGGCGTGACTCGGCTGGGCTGGCGGCGCGCTATCTCGCCGCGTTCGCGCTTGACGCTTGCTATGACGTCTGGGAAGAGAACGCCGAGGGCGTCCACAGCTCCACGCTGGCGTGCGTTTACGGCGGGCTACTGGCCGCCGCCGAATTGCTTGAGGACCCGGACCTGCGTGACCGTGCACGCGACGTCCAGTCGCACGTCCGGATGACAGCCGACGCCGCCGGGCGACTGCAGAAGTCGACGATCAGCACCGAGGTGGACGCCAGCATGATCTGGCTGGCGACGCCGTTCGCGCTTGTGGACGACCGTGACCCGCTGTTCGAGGAAGCGCTGCGTGAGATTACCGAGGAGCTGACCTTCGAAGGTGGCATCCGCCGGTTCCCCAGCGACACCTTCTTCGGCGGCGGCTCCTGGCCCGTGCTGACAGCCTCGCTCGGCTGGCATCACGCCGCCGCCGGTGACCTCGCCACGGCCCGCCAGTGCCTGGCCTGGGTGGCCGAGCACGTTGACGCGCAGGGGCGGCTCGGCGAGCAATTCGGCGGCGAGCGGCGCCTGCCCGAGAAGTACACCGAGTGGACCGACCGATGGGGTCATCCAGCTCGTGACTTGCTCTGGTCACACGCCATGTACACGGTGCTGAGCCTCGAGATCGGTGCGGCGGAGGGATCACACGTCCCCGTCGCAACAGCAGTTAGGAAAGGAGCAGGGCAATGAGGGAAAGCACGTCAGCTCGACGGCTGGCGGTGCGGCTTCGGCCGGCCACCGCGGCCTGCGCGGCCCTAGGTGTCCTGGCGCTCGGCGCAGCCGGATGCGGTAGTTCGGCGCCCGCCGCCAGTTCCTCGAAGACGGTCACGCTGACCTTCTGGAATGCGTACAACGAGACCGACGCCGAGGCCAGCACGATGGCCAAGGTCGTGATCCCGCAGTTCGAAAAGGAGAACCCTGGCATAAAGGTCAGCTCGGTCGTGTACCCCTACGCCGAGCTGCTGCAGAAGTATCTCGCTGCGTCAGCGGCCGGGGATCCGCCGGATCTGCTGCGCTCTGACATCGCCTGGGTGCCCGAGCTGGCCAGCCAGGGACTCGCACTGAAGGTCGGCGGCCTGTCGTGGTTCACGCCTATCGCCAGCGCCTCGCTGCCCGGTCCGCTCCAGACGACCGAGTACAACGGCGCCAGCTATGCCCTCCCTCTGGACACGAACACCCAAGCCCTGTTCTGGAACAAGGCCGACTTTGCAGCTGCCGGAATCTCCGGGCCGCCGACAACCATCGCGCAGATGTATGCCGACGCAGCCAAGCTCACAAACAAGGCTAAGAGCCAGTACGGCCTGGGTGTGGATGGCACCGACATCTGGAACGTCGCGCCCTACATCTGGAGCCAGGGCGGCAGCCTGACGAACTCGGCTTACAGCAGCGCGGCCGGTTACCTGAACGACTCGGCTACCGCCGCGGCCATCCAGCAGCTGGTCGGCCTGCACAAGGCCGGTGACATCGGCACGGACCTCCTCGGGGGCACCGGTGCGGTGTCGGGCGAGCAAGGCTTCCCGAAGGGCCAGTACGCCATGTACATCGATGGCCCGTGGGCGGTGCCGACCTACGAGGCGCTCAATCCTGTACCGGATTACGGCATCGCGCCGTTCCCGACAGGCTCGGCTGGCTCATTCTCCACGGTCGGCGGCGAGGACCTTGTGATCTCCAAGGGCGGCCACAACGTTGCCGCGGCGGAGAAGTTCGCGCAGTTCCTGGACTCGCCGTTCGCCCAGCTGGCGATGGCCAAGATCGGCCAGATGTCGGCGCTATCGACCACCGCTGCGGCTGAGGTCAAGGCGACGCCGTACTACGCGGTATTCGCCCAGCAACTCACGACCGCCAAGGTCCGCCCGGTGACGCAGAACTACGGCAAGCTGGACACGGACTTCACGACGGCACTCCAGGAGATCCTGGCCGGCAAGCAGACCGTCCAGGGCGCCCTGACAAGCGCGGCCAACCAGTACGACTCGCAAACCGGGAGTTGATCACTGCAGTGGGCAGCGAGCGGCGCCAGGGCAGTCACGCCCCTGGCGCCGCTCCGCGGCGTTCGCGACGGCTCGGCAGGGCCGCGACGCCCTACGCCCTGATCCTTCCGGCTGCCGCGATGTACCTGCTCTTCACCGTCTACCCGATCTTCCGCCAGTTCGACATCAGCTTCTTCAACTGGCACATCTTCCCCGGCGCCACCAATCCCTTCGTCGGCTTCTCGAATTATGCGGCCGTATTCCGTGACCCGATCGTCCGCACGGCCGCGTTGAACACGCTGCTCTACGTAGTGATCACGGTCCCGGTACAGATGGTGCTCGGGCTTTTCGCCGCCGCGGTCCTGAGCGACCGGCTGCCGGGGGCAGGCCTGTGGCGTGCGCTGATCTTTATACCGGTCGTCACCTCATGGGTGATCGTCTCTTACGTCTTCGCCTACATCTTCAACGACCAGGGCGGCGTGGCGAACGCCTTCCTCAGCGTGTTCGCCGGGCACCAGGTGCATATCGACTGGCTGGCCCAGACCTGGACCGCCAACGCGGTGATCTGGATCGTCGGGATCTGGAAAGGCGTCGGATGGTCCTTCGTCATGTTCCTGGCCGGCCTGGACGGCGTGCCGCGCGAGATCGTTGAGGCGGGCCGGGTCGACGGTGCAACTGAGGCACGGCTCTGGCGGCGCATCGTGATCCCGGCGATCCGCCCCACGATCATCTTCGTGTTCGTTCTGCTGGTCATCGGCGGGACGCAGGTATTCACCCAGATATTCCTCCTGACCGGCGGCGGGCCTTATAGCTCAACGCAGGTCTTGTTCACCTACGCCTACCAGCAAGCCTTCACGAACTTTGCCTTCGGCTATGCCGCCGCCGTCGCATCGCTGATCGCGGTGGTTGTGTTCGGCCTGAGCGTCGCCGAGATCCAGCTGCTGCGGCGCAGCGACAGTTAGGAGTCGGCTAATGGCGCTTTCGCGGACGCTGCCGGTGCAGCTCGGCATCTTCGGGATCCGTAGCTGGCGGAAGACGCGTTTGCTCCTCGCGATCCTGTTCGCGGCGATCTCCATCTTCCCGCTGCTGTTCATGCTGTCGCTGTCGTTCCAGCCGCCCTCGGATGTGTTCAGCGGGACTCCGGTGCTGGTGCCCACGCGGCCGACGACGGCGAACTACAGCGCCGCCTGGACGGAGAATAGCTTCGGGCATTTCTTCGCCAACAGCCTCTACGTCTCGGTGGGCACAGTCGTGCTGACCGTGATCCTCGCGTCGCTGGCAGCGTATGCCTTCGCCAGGTTCCGCTTCCCGTTCCGGGAGATCACCTTCTACGCGTTCCTGGCGAGCCTCGCCGTCCCGGCCGTCCTCCTCATCATCCCGCAGTACCTGCTGATGAGCAGGCTGCACCTGATCGACTCACTGAATGGCCTGATCCTCATCTACGTGAGCCAGAACCTGCCGTTCTCGATCTTCCTGCTCCGGGGGTTCTTCGAGGCGATCCCGCGGGAGCTGGAAGAGTCGTTCCGGGTCGAGGGGGCTGGCAACCTGCGCGTGCTGACCCGGCTGATCGCGCCGCTCTCTGTGCCGGCCCTGGCGACCGTCGCGATGTTCACGTTCAACGCGGCCTGGGATGAGTTCATCATCGCGCTGACGCTGATCAACACGCCGACGCACCGGACCCTGCCGATCGGTCTTGCGTTGTTCATCGGTGCGCACACGACCGCGTGGGGCCCGCTGTTTGCCGGCTCGGTGATCGCTACCGTTCCGAGCGTGCTCGTGTACGTGCTGGCGCAGCGCTGGTTCCGCCACGGCGTATCGCTGGGCGGGCTGCGATGACTACGACCCCGTTCCCTGCCCTGAGGACTTTTTATCTCACCGGTCAGCCTATGCACCTGCAGGAGATGGAGGCGGGCGTCGGCGTTGTCGTCGCGCGGTCCGCATTTGGGTGGACGCAGCGCGCCGCGGTTCGCGGCGGCGTAGCGACGCTGCACGCGCAGGCGCCTGGCACTTATGCGATCGAGGCCTGGTCTCCGGACGGGCGCCTGCTGGGCGAGGAACTCACGACCGTCGCGGCGAGGCCGGGTGACCGCGCGGTGCCTGGATTTGTAACCACCTTCGATCCGCATTCGGTGCCGGGCGTGCTCGGCTGGCTGCGCGCGCTGCGGTGCACGAACGTGCAGTTCTACGACTGGATGCAGACGTACGCGGCGCCGCTGGCGGACACCGACAGCTACGCCGACCGGCTGGGGCGCAAACACTCGCGCACCGCGATCGCGCAGCTCACCGACGGCTGCCGGGAGTTCGGCGCGACGCCGCAGGCTTACGCGCCGGTCTACGCCGTCGACCCCGGCTTCGGGTCGGTGCATCCGGACTGGCTGTTGTCGAGGAGCGACGGCGAGCCGCAGCGGCTTGGCGACCTGCTGGAGATCACCGATCCGGGTAACCCGGACTGGCAGCGGCACTGGGTGGGCGCCTACGGCGCTGCGGCCGATGCGCTCGGCTTCGGCGGCTTCCACCTCGACACCTACGGCTACCCGCGTGAGCCGCTCGACCACGCTGGCCGGCCGGTGGCCATGGATGCCGCTTACGCAGGATTCCTGCGGGCCGTGCGCGCGGCGCGGCCCGAGGACGTGCTGAGCTTCAACCAGGTCAACGGCGTACCACGTGGGTTCGAGGTGGCCGGACCACCCGATTACCGGTACGTCGAGGTGTGGCCGCCCAACGACCGCTGGCGGCATCTGGAGGGCCTGCTCGAACGCAGCGCGGCTCCTCGGACTGCGTCTGACGGGCCGGGTCAGCCGGGGGTCCTCGCGATCTACCCGCCCGTCTGGACGGGCGACCGGGCCGCGGCGCTGCGGACAGTTGAGCTAACCGAGGCGATTACCGTGAGCCTTCGGTGCCGGCCTGCTGGTCTTCGGCGACGACCAGGGCTGCCTGCAGCATCCGTATTATCCGGATTATCAGCGGCTGACCGCGGACGAGCGCCAGCAGGTGCTGGGATGGCACAGGTTCGGGCTGCGGTGCCGTGACCTGTTCGCTGGCGGCACCGACACCAGCTGGTACGACGTCGGCGACGAGAACGGCGCCGTCGCGCTCAGCTGGGAGGACGCCGGGTCGTCCGGCGCCGCGTCGTCCGGCGCGGTGCTGCCCGAGCCGGTCGGTGGCAGCGTGTACGCACGAGTCGTGCGGCACGAGGACTGCGTGGCAGTCAGCGTGCTCGACCTGTCCGGCAGCCAGGACGGATCGTGGCAGTCGCCTACAGGTCCGGGCCGCTGCCGAGGGGTGACGGTCTCGGTCTTGCTCGACCGGCCCGCGGACTGGCGCGCCGAGGCGGCGGTGCTCGGGCAGGACGGCGACCGGTTCGCGCCGGTTGCCGGGACTCTCGGCGTCCATCGGGAGGGGAGCTCGATCGAAGTCGAGCTCCCCGTCGCGGCCGGCTGGTCCGTACTGCGCCTGACCCGGTCGCCGGCGTGAAGCGCTAGCGGACCAGGGCCTCGACCTGGTCGATGGCCCAGTCCAGATCCGCCTCGCTGATAACCAGTGGCGGCGCCAGCCTGATAGTCGACCCGTGGGTGTCCTTTGCCAGCACGCCGCGCTCGGCTAGCTGCTCGCAGGCCTTACGGCCGGCTAGGTGCGCGAACTCGATGCCAGCCCACAGGCCGCGGCCTCGGACATCCACGACCTCACTCTGCGGCAGGGCGTTCAGCCGGTCGTGCATGTGCGCGCCGAGCTTGGCGGAGCGTTCCTGGTACTCCCCGGTCGACAGCATGGCGATGACCTCGCGGGCGACCGCGCAGGCGAGCGGGTTGCCGCCGAACGTCGAGCCGTGCTGTCCGGGCTTGAAAACGCCGAGCACGTCACTCGACGACACCACGGCCGAGACCGGCACGATGCCGCCGCCGAGCGCCTTGCCCAGGATGTACATATCGGGGACGACATCCTCGTGCTCGCACGCGAACGTCGCGCCGGTCCGGCCGAGGCCAGACTGGATCTCGTCGGCGATGAACAGCGCCCCGTTCGCGGTGCACAGCTCCCGGACGCCTGCCAGGAAGCCGGCCGGCGGCACGAGCACTCCCGCTTCGCCCTGGATGGGCTCGGCCAGCACGGCCACCACGTTCTCGTCCATGGCCGCCGCGAGCGCCGGCAGGTCGCCGAAGGGCACGATCCGGAAGCCCGGCGTGTACGGGCCGAATCCGTCCCTGGCATCCGGGTCAGTCGAGAAGCTCACGATGGTCGTCGTCCGGCCGTGGAAGTTGCCGTCGAACACGACGATGACGGCCTCGCCGTCGGGCACGCCCTTGACCTCGTAGCCCCACTTGCGTGCGGTCTTGATGGCGGTCTCGACCGCCTCCGCGCCGGTGTTCATCGGCAGGACCATCTCCATGCCGGCCAGCGCGGCCAGCTCAGCGCAGAACGGGCCGAACTGGTCGTGCTCGAACGCCCGGCTGACCAGCGTGACGCGCTCGAGCTGGCGCTGCGCGGCCGCGACGAGCCGCGGATGACGGTGGCCAAAGTTGATCGCCGAGTAGGCGGCCAGCATGTCGAGGTACCTCGTGCCGTCGACGTCGGTGACCCAGGCGCCTTCAGCTTCCTCGATCACCACCGGCAGCGGGTGGTAGTTGTGTGCGCTATGCGCCGCCGACTGCATGCGTAGCTCCGCCGCCTTCGGCCCGGCCGTGCCTGCCATTGACTCGCCTCCTGCGCTCAGTTCCGGTTACCTCAGTTCGAGGGTGCAGCACTTGGGACCGCCGCCAGCCTTCAGCAGCTCCGATAGGTCTACGCCGACCGGCGTGAAGCCGGCCGCGGCCAGCTGCGCCTGGAATCCGGTGGCCTGAGCGGGCAGCACCACGTTGCGCCCGTCGCTGATGGCGTTCAGCCCCAGCACCTCGGCGTCCTCGTCCTTGACCTCGATCAGCTCGGCGAACTGCGCCGCTAGGGCCGCCCTGGCGTCGTCGTCGAAGGCCGCCGGGTAGTAGGCAGCGGTGTCTTCGTCCAGCACCACCATGGCGGTGTCGAGGTGATAGAACCGCGGATCCACCAGGCGCAGGCTGATCACTGGCAGGCCGAAGAGTGCGGTCAGCTCGTCCCGGACCGCCTCGTCGCTGCGGAAGCCGTAGCCAGCCAGGATGGCGCGGCCGGCGAACACGATGTCGCCCTCGCCCTCGTTCATCACGGCGGATTCGCGGATCGGGCCGTAGCCCTGCTCCCGGAACCAGGCCAGGTACGCGGCCGCCTCGGGCTGGCGCTCGGGATACCTGAATCGCGACCCGAGCACCTTGCCGCCGATGACGGTCGCGCCGTTAGCCGCGAAGACCATGTCCGGCAAGCCGGGCTCCGGCATGATCGTGCGAACGGTGTGGCCCAGGCCCGCATAAGCCTCGCCGAGCCGCTTCCACTGCCGCATGGCGAGCGCCGCGTCGACCGGCTCATCGGGGTTCATCCACGGGTTAATGGCGTACTCCACCGCGAAATGCTCCGGCGGGCACATCAGGTAAGTCCTGGCGTGGGTGGTGCGGCGTACGGTCTCCGTCATGGTCAGGCGCTCCCGTTCGGCGGATGATCTGGGCGGATGATCTTGCCGTTGATCTAGGTCAGGCGGGTGATCTAGGTCAGTCCAGCCTAGGAGCCTGGCGCATCAGAGTGCGCTGGTGCATCATGCGCAGCCGTGTAGATCTGTTGCGTAATCGACTACCCGACGCGGCGATCTGTTGCGTAGGAGGCCACAACCAGGGCCACCAGGCAAAGCGCCCTATTTAGGGCGTAGTTACCTAGCTGTCGTAACGATCCAGGTCTGGCCGTCCGGGGTATCGGCGACATCGACCCCGAGGGCGCCGAGCTCAGCTCGCAGCCGGTCCGAGGCGGCAAAGTCCTTGCGCTCGCGGGCCGCGGCCCGCTCGGTCAGCAGGGGCCGCGCGGCCTCCGGCAGCGGTGTCACCGGCCGCGGCTTGCCCACGAGGCTGACCAGGTCAAGGCCGAGGACCCGGTCGGCGCTGGCAAATGTCTCGAACTTCGAGCCGGACGGGATCTGCTGGTCCTTGGCCAGCTCGCGGAGGGCACGCAGGGCTGCCGGGGTGTCCAGGTCGTCGTCAAGCGCCGCGGTGATCCGGGCGGAGTACTCGGCGCACATCGGCTTGCTCGGCTCGTTGGCCCAGTCGGCTACCTGCTCCCGCCAGCGCCGCACGGTGGCGTCGGCCGCGGTGAGCGTCTCCCACGTCAGGTTCATCTGCTGGCGGTAGCGGTGCTCGAGGAAGGCCATGCGGGCCGCTAGCGGATCGAGTCCCCGGTCGGCCAGGTCAGACAGCAGCACCACGTTCCCGGTCGACTTGGCCATCTTGCGGCCTTCGAAGAGCACGTGCTCGCCGTGCACCCAGTGCCTGACCACCTCGTGCCCGGCCAGCGCGTTGGACTGAGCGCGCTCGTCCTCATGATGGGGGAACCGCAGGTCGATCCCGCCGGTGTGGATGTCGATCACGTCGCCGAGGAACTTCAGCGACATGGCCGAGCATTCGGTGTGCCAGCCAGGGAATCCGTTGCCCCACGGCGCCGGCCACGTCAGCTCGCGCCCGATCGGCGCCGCTTTCCACAGCGCCCAGTCGGCGTGGAACCGCTTCTGCTCGTCGATGCCGCCCTCAGTTCGGTGGCCAGGCTTCAGCTCATCGAGCCGGTTACCGGAGAGCGCGCCGTAGTCGGGCACGCTGCGCGCGTCGAAGTACACGGACCCGCTCGCGGCGGCGTAGGCGTGCCCCTTCTCGATCAGCCTCGCGATCATGTCGATCATCAGGTCGATCGACTCCGAGGCTCGCGGCGCGTAGTCGGGCGGCAGGATGTTGAGGGCCGCGGTATCGGCCCGGAACGCCTCCTCGTAGAAGCGCGCAATGTCCAGCGCGCTCTTACCCTCGGCCCTGGCCTGGGCGAGGACCTTGTCCTCGCCCTCTGGATCGGTCTCGGCGTCGTCAGCCAGGTGGCCGACGTCGGTGATGTTCTGGCAGACGATGACCGAGAGTCCCTGCCGCTCGGCGTTGCGGCGGATCAGGTCCGGCAGCAGGAAGGTCCGCATGTTGCCGACGTGGGCGAACCGGTACACCGTGGGCCCGCAGGCATACACCCGCAGCTCGCCCCGGCGGGCGGGCTGGATGTCCACGGTTGCGCGTAGCCGGGTGTCGTAGAGGGTGAACACGACTGCCAGCCTACGACTAGCTCCTGCGGGGAACGGGGTTGAGTGAGCCAGCCTGGGTTGGGCAAGATTGCCGCCATGCCCGAGCTCAATCCCGCCGACGTGATGGCCGCGCTAGCCCGCGACGTCAGGCTGCGCGGCTACCTGCGCGATGGCGTGATCGTCACGATGCCAGCCAAGCAGTCGCGGCGGCTCCAGCTGCTGGCCGCGGTGGTCCAGGCCTTCGAGCCCGGGGTGCGCTACCCCGAGCGCACGGTCAACGAGGTGCTCGGGGCCATGTTCGCCGACTATGCGGCGCTGCGCCGGTACCTGGTTGACGAGCAGCTGCTGGCGCGCGCCGACGGCGAGTACTGGCGCATCGGCGGACCGGTCGGCTAATTCAGGCCATTGGTCGTGGCGGTCGGCCCCGAGCCGAACGGCACCGCGGCGACGACCCCGACCTCGGTCGAAGGTGCCGTCAGGACAGTCTGTGCCGCGTGCGTCGACGGGTTGAACCAGATCAGCGACGATGTGCCAGGGCAGCTCGTCTGCGCCAGCACCAGCAGCCGCGCGCCGACGCCGGCGACGACCGTGGCGTGGTGGTTCATGCTGTCAGGAACGCTGACCGGCGCCTCCGCGTCACCCTGGCCGAGCCGGAGAATCTGCTGGCCGCCGGGCCCGCTCGCGGCCGTCTGGCACTGCGTCGCCGTTGTCGAGGTCACGTACACCGTGCTTCCCGACTGCCAGGCGCCGGTGAGATCTCCGGATCCGCTCGCAGATCCGGATACGCCAGTCAGCGGCGTCGATGAGCCAGTGTCACGCACCAGCCAGAGACGTCCTGCGCCCGGGGAGCTCGCAGCGTTGCAGTACGCGAGGATCGTGTCGGAGCTCCACCAGCTGATCGGCGTGCACGACGGCGGGGTACCACTGTCGGGCACACGCAGCCTGCGGATGAGCCCGCCGGCGTTGCTCACTAGCTGCATCTCGTCCCCGCTGGCGCCCCAGACGACGGTGTCGCCGTCGGGCGAGCTGAGCGCGTTACCTTCCAGGACGCCCTGCTGGCCGGCCGGTCGCGGCAGCGACGACAGCGTCGCGGCGTGTGCGCCCGCCAGCGAGTAGCGTTCCAGCCGGTACTTCGCCTGGGTCTGGCGCACCGCGACGATGTTGAGGCCTTGCGGCTGGGTGAAGCCGACGGCTGTCACGTTCGCGGGTAGCCGCAGCGATGTCAGCTGACCGGTAGCGAGCGTCAGCAGGCCGTAGGTTCGTGCGCCCCCAGCCTGGGCCGAGCCGGCCGAGTACAGCGCGAGCTTTGAATTGCCGGACCAGGCGAGGAGATCGAGCGCGGCACTGCCGGAGGTGGCCCGGATGCGGTACCTACCGCCTTCGGGGTCGACCAGGTAGGTGATGTAGCGGCCGCTGGCGGCAGGGGCTCCGTTAGCGTCCGGGTGGGCGGTAGAAAGCTCGGCGAGCGTCCAGCCGGGTCCGATGAGCGACCACGGGATCGCGCCACGCCCGCCGGTCCGGCCGGCTGGAAGCATGTGGACAGTCGGCTTCGCGACCGCACTCGCGGACACGCCAGGCGTGGCACCGCGGCTAGGGCCGCTGCTGCCGGTGGCCGCGTAGACGATCACGGCGGCGGCGACGACCGCAATCGCGACCGCGGCGGCGATCAGGTTGCGTCGCGTGCCGAGCAGGCCGATCGGCGCGCCGCGGCCCGGCCGCCGGAATCGGTCAGCCAGGATGCCTGCCCGGGCGGTCGGTGGCAGATCTGACGCGGCAGACATGTCCACGGAACTGGCCTGGGTGGCCCAGTCAGGGAGCAGGTCGCCCGGTCCGGCAGTGCCCGGTGCAACGTCGGCCGGTGCGGCCCAGTCAGGCAGCACGCCGCCCGGTGCGGCCTCGGCGAACAGCGATGCGTTCGCAGCCGGCGCCGATGCTGGACTGCCTATCTGGGGGGCGAGCGTGGAATCGGGATCGGCTGTCGGCCCTGGCGGCGACGCTGCCTCCGCGGGAGCGGCCCGGTACAGCCCCGGCCAGCTCAGCGAGTCCTGCCCGGACGGTTCCTCGCGCGCGACAACGCGCGCCGCCTCGGGTCGCCGGCGCTCGTAGGCCTCCCTGGCGACGTTCAGCACCCATTCTTCGGTGTCGCGGAAGCCCGCTACCTCATACCACTGCTGATACGCCCTGGCGTAAGCCTCGCGGATCGCATGGTCAGCTGCGCTGTCGCCGCCGGCCAGGGCGTGCATCTGGCTGGTGACGTTCCCGACAGTTCGCGCGTAGAACGCGTCGAAGGACTCGGGCATTAGGCTGCTGCACCTCCCACCGCGGCGCGAGGCGCGGACCAGCCGGCTCGCTGCACTAGACAGGCACACGCGCCGCGGCCAGCGGCCCGTTATGCCAAGATCGTTATTTAACCGATGTATTCACCGGTGTCCGGTCTGGCCAGGTTAGGCGAGACCGGCGAGTCGGCTGACCGCGGCATCGATCCGCTCGTCGGTAGCTGTCAGTGCCACCCGGACGTACCGGATCCCGGCCGGGCCGTAGATCTCGCCCGGCGCGACGAGGATGCCCGCGCCGGCGAGCCGCTGCACCGATGCCCAGCAGTCCAGCTCTGGATGCGCCGCCCACAGGTACAGCCCGGCCGCCGAGTGCTCGACCGCCCAGCCCGCCGCCTCCAGCGCCGGTCGGAGCTTGCCCCGCCTGGCCGCGTACCTGGCGCGCTGCTCCTCGACGTGCGCATCATCGGCCAGCGCCGCCGCCATGGCGGCCTGGACCGGGGCTGGCACCAGCATGCCGACGTGCTTGCGCACCTCGAGCAGCTCGGCGATTAGCGCCGGATCGCCGGTGACGAATCCGGCCCGGTATCCGGCCAGGTTGGACCGCTTGGACAGCGAGTGCACGGCGAGCAGGCCGTCGTGCGAGCCTTCGCAGGCGTCGGGATGCAGGATCGACAGCGGCCTGCTCTCCCAGCCGAGCTCGAGGTAGCACTCGTCCGAGGCGACGACGGCGCCGCGCTCCCTCGCCCAGCTCACGACCTTGCGCAGGTGCTCGGCTGGCAGGACCTGGCCGGTCGGGTTCGAGGGCGAATTCAGCCAGGCCAGCCGCACGCGTTCGGGACCGAGCGCAACGACGCCGTCGGCGCCGACTGGCGTGGCACCGGCCAGCCGGGCGCCCGCATCGTAGGTCGGGTACGCCAGCGCCGGATGCGCGACGACGTCGCCAGGCCCGCAGCCGAGCAGGGTCGGCAGCAAGGCGATGAACTCCTTGGTGCCGATGACCGGGAGCACGGCAGCCGGGTCGACCCTGACCCCGTGCCGCCGGGCGAGCCAGCCGGCGGCGGCCTCCCGGACGGCCGCGGTGCCGGCGGTCTGCGGATAGCCGGGGGAGTTGTCGGCCGCGCGCAGCGCTGCGCGGACCACCTCGGGCACCGGGTCGACCGGGGTGCCGATCGACAGGTCGACGATGCCGCCCGGATGAGATCGCGCGAGCTCGGCAGCGGGCAGCAGCGAGTCCCACGGGAAGGCTGGCAGTCGTGATGCCAGCGTCCGTGGTCGGTGCGCGACTTCGTCTGGGCTGGCCTGGCCGCTGACCGTCACTGGCGCGGGCCGGGCCTAGTGCTCGGTCTCCTGCGGCGGCAGCGCGGCGACGATCGGGTGATCGGTGTTGATCTTGCCGGTCTTCGAGGCGCCACCCGGGGAGCCAAGCTCAGCGAAGAACTCGACGTTGGCCTTGTAGTAGTCCTTCCACTGGTCGGGCACATCGTCCTCATAGAAGATGGCCTCAACCGGGCAGACGGGCTCGCAAGCGCCGCAGTCCACGCACTCATCCGGGTGGATGTAGAGCATCCGCTCGCCCTCGTAGATGCAGTCGACCGGGCACTCTTCGATACACGCCTTGTCGAGCACATCGACGCAAGGCTGCGTGATGATATAGGTCACTTCCGCGTTCTCCTCTTCCGTCCGCGCCCTGGTGCACTCAGCGGTGCGGCTGACCCAAGTGTCGCGGCTTGCCACCAGTATCGCGTTCCCGGCCGGACCGGGGCGCATGCAGCCGATCCTTTGGGGATCGCAGGCTATCAGCCGAACACCACTGCGGCGGGGGCAGCCCGGGTGCGTGTCCTCGCGGGTTCCTTCGTCCAGTGCCCGGCACCGCGGAAGCCGAACCACTGATAACCGCGATACCGGACAAAAGATATGCCGTAGGTCGCTGCGTGCGACACCAGCCAGCTTGCCACAGCCCAGCCCTGCCGGGATTCCTGCACCGTGATGGTCTCGGCCGGGTCGGTGCTCGCCAGCCGGGGCAGGTCGCCAAACGCGCTGGTCAGGGAGCGGATCGCGGCCGCGAGCTTGGCCTTGCCCGGCGCCGATCCGTAGGTGCACCACACCGCGCGCGGCTGCGAACCTGTGAACGCGGTCGCCAGCTCTGACCCCATCGTCGCGTACTGAGCATAGGCCGAGCCATCCGCGCTGTGCTGGACACTCTGCGCAGCCGCATAGATCGGCATATGGAGGTAGCCGCGGACGGCAGCGAGCGCTGTGAAGAACCGATCGGTCGCGTAGACCGGGTCCTCGATTTGCTTGGTGGTGCCCCAGCCTTCCGACGGTCGCTGCTGGAACACGCCCACCGAATCGCGGTCGCCGTAATGCAGGTTGGTCAGCTTCGACTCCTGAAGCGCCGTCGCGTACGCAATCGCCACCGCCCGCGGCGGCATGCCTCGCTTGCTGGCCACGCCCGCGATCGTCGCCGCGATCCCGGCCTGGCTCGCCGTCAGCTGAAGCCCTTGCCCGCTCGGGCCCGCTTCGCACGCGGTCACCCGCTGCGCGATCTGACGACCCGGCTTCAGCGCCAGGTAGCCGATCCCGAGTGCGATCAGGACGATGACGATGCCGGCCGCTGTCCGCGACTGTCGTTCCCCTCGGGCGGGCTTGCGCTTGCTCGGCACGCTAGAAAGCTACCCGGTCCGGGCGCCGGCAGCCGCGGTCGCGGGCACTAGGCTCCGACGCTATGACGCATCTCGCCGCGACATCGCCGCTGCCAGCCGACATCGAGGAGCTGTGGGAGCGGCGAGCCGACCTGTCGCCCGCCGACGCCGTGGCCAGGGACCTGGTCTTCTCGGCCGTCGAGATGATCGACTCTGGGCAGGCCAGGGTCGCCTGGATCGAGCCAGAGTCCGGCTCGGTGGTTGTCGACGAACGCGCCAAGCGCGCGATCCTGCTGGCCTTCAAGGTGATGCCGATGGTGGAGACGCAGGTCGGGGAGTTCGCCTATCACGACCGCGTCCCGCTCACGACGAGGCTCGACGGCGTCCGGGCCGTAGCGGGATCGATCGTGAGGTGGGGTGCCTACGTCGCGCCCGGTGCCGTGCTGATGCCCTCGTTCGTCAACATCGGCGCCTACGTGGACTCCGGCACCATGGTGGACACCTGGGCCACCGTCGGGTCCTGTGCCCAGATCGGCAAGAACGTGCACCTGGCCGGCGGGGTCGGCATCGGCGGCGTGCTCGAGCCGGCGAATGCGGTGCCCGTCGTGATCGAGGACGACGCGTTCATCGGATCGCGGAGCATGGTGGTCGAGGGCAGCCGGGTGCGGACCGGCGCCGTCCTTGGCTCCGGCACGAATCTGACCAAGAGCACGCACGTGATCGACGTGCAGACCGGCGAGGAGCTGCCGCGGGGCGAGGTGCCGGCCTGGTCGGTGTGCGTCGGCGGGACGCGGATGCGCAAGTTCGACGGCGGTGAGTTCGGCATGCCCTGCGTGCTCGTGCTGAGCCGGCTGGAAGAGGGAGCCAAGCACGACAAGGCGGCCCTCAACGACGTACTCCGCGATCACGGCGCCGCCTGACTGCCTGGGTGTCTTTGCTGCTGAAGTCGCGGCGGCGGCTACCTTATGGGCCATGAGCCTGCACTCCGAGCCTCGACGCCGGCTGCGACGCCAGGGCCCCGCAACGCTGCGGGGCAAGCACATCCCCAAGACCACAACCGACCAGCGGCTGCTTGACTGGCGCGGGCCTAGCGACTGGGTGCACACCGACCCGTGGCGCGTGCTGCGGATCCAGGCCGAGTTCGTGGAGGGCTTTGGCCTGCTGGCCGAGCTCGGCCAGGCGGTTTCGGTGTTCGGCTCGGCCCGCAGCCACCCTGGCAGCACGGAGTACGCGTCCGCGGAACAGATCGGGGCTGGCCTCGCCAGGGCTGGATACGCCGTCATCACCGGGGGCGGCCCGGGCATCATGGAGGCCGCAAATAAGGGCGCCATCAGCGCCGGCGGCGTCTCGGTCGGACTCGGCATTGAACTGCCGATGGAGCAGGGCCTGAATGACTACGTCGAGATCGGCCTGGAGTTCCGGTACTTCTTCGTTCGCAAGACCGTGTTCGTCAAGTACTCGCAGGCGTTCGTGGTGCTGCCGGGCGGTTTTGGCACGCTCGATGAGCTCTTCGAGGCCGTGACGCTCGTGCAGACCGGCAAGATCACCAGGTTCCCGATCGTCCTCGTTGGCAGCGAGTACTGGAAAGGGCTGTTTTCGTGGATCAACGGGACCATGCTGCCGGCGGGCAAGATCTCCGCGGGCGATCCCGAGCTGATCAGGCTGGTCGACGATCCGGCTGAGGTCGTGAAGATCATCACCGAGGCGCACAGCCTGAACACCTCCCGGACGAGCTTCACCGAGATGACCTGAGGCTGGCTGCCGGGGATGCCGCACCATGGCATCGGTCATGGCACGATTGCGGTGTGCCCGTAGCTATCGTCCTGGCGGCCGCCGTCATCCTCGGCGGCGTGATCGTCGTTGCCATGGGCCGAGGCGGCGAGCTGTCCAGGGAACGGCCTGAGCTCCCAGCACGCACCGATTTTCGGTCCTGGTCCGACGTCGCCGGTTACCGGCCGCCGGGTGCGGTGCTTGGCTATCACGCGGCGGCGACCGAACGCGCCTTCATGCTCATCGCCAGGACCATCGCCGAGCGGGACGCCGAGATCGAGTGGCTTCGCCGGCGCCTGGCCGAGGCCCAGCCGGGGCCGGCCCAGGCTGGCTCAGCCCCGGCGAGTTTCCCGGTCCAGTCGGACTGGCAGGTCGCGACCAGCACGGGACCTGGCGAGGAAGAATGACGACGGGGTTGCCGATCGCCGGGCCAGACGGCCTGCTGCGCTGTCCATGGAGCCTTGGCAGTCCCGAGAACTTGCGCTATCACGACGATGAGTGGGGACGACCGGTCCGAGACGACACCGGGATGTTCGAGCGGCTCTGCCTGGAGGCCTTCCAGTCCGGCCTGTCCTGGCTGACGATCTTGCGCAAGCGGGAGAACTTCCGGCAGGCGTTCGGCGGCTTCGACATCGAGACCGTCGCCGGATTTGGCCCGGGTGATGTCAGCCGGCTCCTCGCCGACGCCGGGATCGTGCGCAACAGGGCCAAGATCGAGGCAGCCATCGCCAACGCCAGGGCCACGCTCGGGCTGCCCGGCGGACTGGCCGAGGTCGTCTGGAAGTACACCGACGACCGGGCGCCCGCGCCGGTGACGCTGGCCGACGTGCCCGCCTCCACCCCGGCGTCTAAGGCGCTGGCCAAGGAACTGCGCGTCGCCGGATTCCGGTTCACTGGCCCGGTGACCGCCTACGCGATGATGCAGGCCTGCGGCGTCGTCAACGACCACCTCGCAGGCTGCGTCAGCCGTTAAGGATTCGACGGTCAGGCCGACGGAGATGCATCGTCGGCCCGCCGTGCCTTGCCCGCAGCATTAGCCGTTCTCACGCATTCTTGCTGATGGGCAATTCCGAGCCGCGCGTTCTCAGTCGCGGAATGGCGTGCACGCTCGGGCTTATAGCGGCGCACGACCGCGCGTCCTGTGGAGTGCAGCACAGGACACCGCGCGAGGTGCCGCTGAACTGCGATGATGCCACTTCGAGTGATATCTAGCGCGCAACAACGTCGGCTTGCGAGCGGCCCTTCAGGTCGCCCGGGCAGCATGCCACGCTAACGTCCTGCGGCAGGATGGCATGGCGGCCGATGCGTTGTTTTCGAAATCGCAGGATCGGCGTGTCTTGTTACCCGGCGCACCAATCTGGGACCGAGCTTGAATAGCGTGCTAAGTGCGGCTGCGGACGAGATTCTGCTAGCTAAGGTGAGCCCGGCCCGGCCGGATATTGCTTTGGGGGCGCAGCGCCGGCATATCACGGATTGGTCACTATGCCAAGGCCGCAGTCCATTCGACTAGCCAGCGGCGAGCTCTTGCCCCCTGTGCAGGGGCTCTCGACCGGCGGGCCCGGCTTGCGCCAGTACCGGTGCGGAGTGCCTGTGGCCTGCGAGTTTCCTAGGCGCCCAGGTCTGGCGCAGATGGCTCGCGGCGCGCAAGAATGGCGGGGCCGGCAGCCTTCGGGGGGCGCAGGCATGGACTAGATCTGGCTGACCGCTCTGGCCATTTGGTGCGACATTAGTCAGTTCCCATTGCGAAACTTCGCACAATGCCCATAATCTGAGGTTCACGTAAGCCTTACTCGGGAGGGCGGAGGAGCATGCGGCCGCCAACGCCTGCCGATAGCGGCGGGAGTGTGTTGGGTACGCCGGTAGTAAGCGGCGCAGCTAGCGGCCCTTCGGGGCATGGTGGCGCTGTATCCTCCCCTGCGGCTGGCCTGCTCGCTGCCCCGGTTGCCGAGGCGCTGGCGATCATGCCGGACCACAGCGAGCACCTGGCCGATGCCGGGTTGCGGGGCGGCGGCTCCTTCGTCCGGCCGCTCCCCATCGACACGACCTGCGCGGCGGCAGCGCGCCGCTTCTTCCGCGAGGCAGCATCGATGCTGGCGATCCCGTCTGGCCTGCTGCACGATGGCGTCACGATGGCTAGCGAGCTGGCCGCCAATACCCTGCACGCGCAGCGCAACGCGGCGCGGGGCGCGGTCCGCCTGAGATCCGCGGCCGGCATCCCGGAGATCTGGCTGTATCTGCGCGGCACCGGCCGGACGCGCGAGCTCGTCTGCAAGGTCTTTGACACCGAGCGTGGCTGGAGCGTCGGTGCCGAGCCCGGCATGGGCAAGGCCCCGCTCGACTCGGTCAGCGGCCGCGGGCTTCAGGTCGTCGCCGGGCTGTCGGCCGGGCAGTGGGGATGTCATCTCACCCGGTCGCGCCTCGGGAACTGGAAGGTGCCGGGCAAGGCTGTCTGGTTCGCGCTGCGCATTCCTCCGGCCGTCCTGCCGGACCACGTGGGCAGGTCGCGCTACAGCCCGGACTGGCTGATCAACGAGCTCGAGGCCATGCTGGCTGACCGTGGCCTGTCGAGCAGCATCGTGCGGGCGGACATGGACGGCATCTCCGTGCTGTCGATCAGTCAGCACCTGACAGTCTGGCGGCACGGGAGCACGGTCTCCTGGCGCGGCCCGTCAGGCCGTTACCAGCAGATGGACCTGGGCGACTTGGTCGAGGTCACCGAGCAGATCGTGTGCGCGCACGAGGAGATAGCGCTCGTCGCGGTCTAGCTTCTTCAGCGGCCCTGGTAAACGGGCGCCTGCTTCTGGACGAATGCCTGCGTCGCTGCCTGGTGATCGGTGCTGTCGCCAAGCCGTTCCTGCAGGTCGGCTTCAAGTTCTAGCGACTCGCTCAGCCCGTGGCTGCTCGCATAGCGCAGGCTCTCCTTGATCGCGGCGTAGGCGAGAGTGGGGCCGTCCGCCAGCCGGGCGGCGAAGGCTGCCGCCGCAGCGGGCAGCTCGTCGTCGGGGACAACCGACGTCAGCAGGCCAAGGCTGAGGGCGGCAGCGGAGTCGATGGGCTCGGCCAGCATCAGCAGCTCGGCCGCCCTGGCGGCCCCGATCAGCCGCTGCAAGGTCCACGACGCTCCGGAGTCCGCGCCGAGGCCGACGCGGGCGAAGGCCAGGAGCAAGCTAGCCCGCTCGGCGGCTATGCGGAAGTCGCAGGCGAATGCCAGCGACGCGCCAGCTCCGGCAGCAACGCCGGGCAGGGCGGCCACCACGGGCTTGGGCATGCTGGCGATCGTCTCGATGATCGGGTTGTAGTGCAGCCTGACCGTGTCGAGCGGCGATCCGCCCGTGGCCAGCAGGTCAGCGTGCTCCCGCAGGTCCTGGCCCGAACAGAAGGCCTGCCCGGCCCCGGTGAGCACGACAGCGCGGACGGCCCCGTTCCCGGCCGTATCCCGCAGTGCCTCAAGCAGGGCCACCTTGGTCTCCGCCGTCAGTGCGTTGCGGGCCGCAGGCCGGTTGATCGTGATCGTCGCGACTGCGCCGCCGACCTGATGAAGGACGCTATCGGCCACTGGGTTTCCTTCCCTTAATGCCGCGCTGGTCGGCGCGACAGACCCTCGTCGCCGAGCATGCCCGAGACGCCGCCCGTGCGGCAACCGGACCCGGTGGGGCCTACCGGGGTGGTCTGCTGGCGAACCGGGCAGAATGCCTCGCGGACGGCCGGGAAGGGCTTCATACCGGCTGTCCCGTTCTCTCCCGGTATCAGACCGCGGAGGGCGGGAACGCTGATCGTTACCATCCGACGGCCGAACCCTGGATAATAGAGGGACTGATCTAGATGTATGTGGCTGGCTGGAGTACCGCCAGGCGCCGTCCGCCGGGTCAAGCCCGGTGGTTGCGGTTCGGTGCGGCCGGAGGGCAGGGAAGGGGAGCAGGATGGCGGCGATGAAGCCGCGGACGGGTGACGGTCCGCTCGAGGTCACCAAGGAGGGCCGTGGCATCGTGATGCGCGTGCCCCTCGAAGGCGGTGGGCGGCTGGTAGTGGAGCTCACCCCGGACGAGGCGCGCGCCTTGGGCGAGGCGCTCAAAACCGCCGTCGGCTGAGCGAGCCGGCAACTGCGCTGGCCGTCAACTGCGCTAGCCGTCAACTGCCGAGGTATCCCTGCAGCCTGGACATGGCGTCCCCGGCGGTTCTTCTGTTTTGATGCGGGGTCTTGTGATGCCCGGCCATTCTTTCGTGTCCGGGCGCCTATGCGAGCTGCTTGGCCGCCGCCAGCAGGCCGTTGCCGATGGGCAGCAGCAGCGGCACGAGCCGCTCGTCGGCCCGGACCTGCTCGCGGAGCTCGGCCGCGGCCGCGGCCTCTGCATCTGTTGGCAGCCGCTCGGTCGCGGTGCTTCCTGGCAAGACCGCGTTGAAGATGACGATCCCGCCTGGCCGCAGCAGCCGCAGGGCGGCGGCCAGGTACCCGCTGAGCTCTTGCCGGTCAGCGTCGCAGAACACCAGGTCATAGGCTGCATCGGCGAGCCGGGGCAGTACCTCGAGGGCGAGGCCGCCGATCAGCCGGTAACGGCTTGTCGGGAAGCCCGCGGTCACATAGGCGGCTCGGGCCAGCCGCTGGTGCTCCGGCTCGACGTCGACAGTCGTCAGGACCGAGCCCGCGCGCATGCCCCGGAGCAGCCAGATGCCCGACGTTCCGCAGCCGGTACCGATCTCCACTACCGACCTGGCGCCTATAGCCGCCGCGACGAAGCGCAGCGCGGCGCCCGTCAGCTGGCTCACGGGTGCTGCTCCGCCTACCTCGGCCGCATTCCGCCGGGCGCCGACGAGAGCGTCGTCTTCGGGCAGGAAGTCGTCAATGTAGGCGAGAGTGCCGGCCGTTATGGAAATGGCTACCTCCCTGGCTGTATGGTCCGTCCGGGCGCAGCCTAGCGGCCACGGCGGCCGTCCGGGAACCGGCCAGGTAACCTCGTACGTTACGGATGCAGATACAGGCGGATCAGCTGTCCGCGAAGGCACCGGAGTGTTACTCCGAAGCAGGAAATATCAGCTTCGGGCTCGCGGAACAACGCCGACCCGCCGGAGGTTTGCCCTAGCGCAGGCGTTGGAGGGTGTAAGCCGTTGCAAGGTGAGCCGGGGGACATGGTCGACGAGGCGGGATCGGCCGCGCCAGCGTCGGCTAAGGCAGCGTCGGCCGAGGCAGGTTCTGTCACGGCAGTGTCGGCCGTAAGCGTTGCCGATGCGCCGGGCTGGACGCCGCCAAGCTGGGAAGCCGTCGTCAGGGACCACTCTGCCCGCGTGTACCGCCTTGCCTACCGCCTCACCGGGAACAGTCATGACGCCGAGGACCTGACACAGGAAGTATTCGTGCGGGTTTTCCGGTCGCTGGACAGCTACATCCCGGGCACTTTCGAGGGCTGGCTGCACCGGATCACGACCAACCTGTTCCTCGACATGGCGCGACGGCGGCAGCGGATCAGGTTCGAGGGGCTGGCGGACGAGACCGAGTCGCGGCTTGGCGGCTCCGAGCCCACCCCCGCGCAGGCATTTGACGACCGCCACCTGGACGGCGACATTCACGCTGCCCTGATGGCACTGGCGCCCGAGTACCGGGCTGCGGTAATCCTCTGCGACATCGAGGGAATGTCCTACGAGGAGATCGCCGACACCCTCGGGGTGAAGCTCGGCACGGTGCGCAGCCGGATCCACCGTGGCCGCGCCCAGCTCCGGCAGGCACTGGAGCACCGCAGGCCGCGGCCTGCCGGTGTCCCGCAGCCCCGGCTGCGCATGGACCTCCCGGTCGTGCCACAGGGAGGTCAGCCGTGACGCATCTCGGCCAGCGGCTGTCCGCGCTGATCGACGGCGAGCTTGCCGGTTCCGAGCGCGAGCCCGTGCTCCTGCACTTGGCCAAGTGCGGATCGTGCCGCGACGAGGTGGCGGCACTTCGCATGCTGAAGCGGCGCCTGAGTGCTGTCGCCGAGGTCGAGGCCGGCGCGGCTGGGGCGGGCCTCACGGGCCGTCTGATGGGCCTGAGCGAGGTCATGGACCTGGATGACTGGAGCCTGGCGGCAGGCATGCCCTCGGGCCAGGCGGTCTGGCCACCGCCAGCACCGCCGGGCGGCTGGCCGGTGCGCCGGCCCGCGCAGGGCGGCGCCCTCGGCGGCGGCCCTCTCGGCGGCGGCGCTCTCGGCGACGGCGCTCTCGGCGGTGGCGGTGCGACATCTGGCAGCGCCCCGAATGGGGCAGCCGAGTCCTCGCATCCGGAGTCTGGTCACGGCAGCCGCGACGACCTGCGGGGTGGCAGGTTGTTTCTGGGCGGGTCGCTGGCGGTGTTTCTGGCTGGGCTGGGCACGGCGGCTTTCATCGCGGGTGGCGAAGCGCAGGTACAAGCGCCGCCGCCGCCGGTGACTCCGTCGGTCGACGTCCTCGTCGTCCCGCATGACGCACTAACCGGTGCTACACCCGCGGGCAGGCCGGGTCAGCCGAGCTTGTGGCCCGAGTCTGAGTGGCTCCGCCCAGCCGCCGAGACGACGTTCCTGCTGCCCCGGCCTTAACTGGGGGCAAGCCGCCGCCACCGTCGCTGACATTTACCGCACGAGGCGCAGTTCGCCGGGTGATTTGGGCCTTTCGCGCGCACGTTAGAAGGTAAATCTCAGAAAGCGCCGGGCAAACTGCGTCAGCCAGCATGCCTAGGCGCGCCTGCTGACGGGCAAGAATGCTTCCGATGACGGCTAGTGACGCTTGAGTCCGGGGTGCCGTCTCGGGGGAGGAAGATACATGTCCGAGCAGCCTGGGCACGGCACAGCGGGGCCGCCCAGCGCGCCAGGCCATGGGTATTCGGCGGTCTTCGCCAGCCCGGCCATCGACGGCGGACAACCAGCGAGCTCGGCCCGAGACGGGCAGCCGCCGAACTTCGGTGGCACGGGGCCGACGATCCCCGGCTCCGGTGGGCGGACGAGTGATTTTGGCCGATTCGACTGGTTCGCCGACTCCGAAGACTTTGGCTGGCCCCGCCTTCTCGGGGATCGCAGCGCGGCCGCGACGCAAGCACGCCACTCAGCGCCTCCCGAAGCAGGACCCCGTCGGGGCCATCGGCTGGGCCGCTGGTGGCCCGGCAAGCGAGACGGCAAGAGTAAGCGCAGCTGGCTGCGCGGCGGCCGGCTTGTGTTTGCTGCATCTGTGCTCGCCGTTGCGTGCACGCTGCTCGGCGGCGTGGTCGGTGGCTTCGTCGCCTTGCGGGACCAGTCTGACCAGGCGGATCCGAGCTACAACCTGGGCTCGGTGCCCCCGGTGCTCACCAACCGGCCGGCCAGCTCGGTGGCCGGGATCGCGGCCAGGGACACTCCTGGCGTGGTCATGATCAAGGTCAATGGCGGCCAGGGCACCGGATCCGGATTCCTCATCAAGGGCGGCTACATCGTCACCGACAACCACGTCGTAACTCTGGACGGGCTCGTAGGTGGCGCCGCACTTCAGGTGTATTTCAGCAACGGAAAGTCGGCGAAAGGCGTACTGGTAGGCCGCGACCCCTATTCCGACATCGCTGTCATCAAGGCTGTCGGGGTGACCGACCTGCCTGCGCTGTCGCTTGGCAACTCGACCGGAGTCGCTGTCGGCGACCCAGTGATCGCTATCGGCTCGCCGCTCGGCCTGGCCGACACTGTGACCAGCGGAATCGTCAGCGCCGTGGATCGCCCAGTCCAGCCTGGTCCGGGGAACGGCGCCACCCCGCAAGTCTTCTTCGACGCGATTCAGACAGATGCGCCGATCAATCCTGGCAACTCTGGCGGGCCGCTTGTCAACGCTCGCGGCCAGGTCATCGGCGTGGACGCGGCCATCGACACGCTCGGCAACGACCCGATCACGGGGACTCAGGGCGGGAGCATCGGCCTTGGCTTCGCCATCCCGGTCAACCAGGCACGCCGGGTTGTCCTCGAGCTCATCAGGACCGGCCACGCGACGCATTCGGTCATCGGAGTCAGCCTGAATGAGACATTCGCTGGTAATGGTGCGCAGATCATGGCAGGTAAGCACGGCGTCATGCCGGGCGGGGCCGCGGCAGTGGCCGGGCTACGACCTGGCGACCTGATCATCAAGATCGCCGGCCGGCCGGTCACCAGCGCCTACGCGCTCCTGGACGCGATCAGGTCGCTTGCGCCCGGCTCGCGGGTCGCGCTGACCTACGTCCGGCAGGGTCAGGCACATCAGGCGGATCTGACGCTCGGCTCAGCTCCTTCGTAAGGCGAGCTACCTGACCGGCTAGGACGAAAACGGTAAACGCGGGCTGATCGGAGAGCGACACCTGGCCTGCGGGGATTCTGATGTTGCGCACCCACGGGCTAGTCTGGATGAGCGGGCCTCAGCCTGCCGGGCGCGATTGGCCTGCGCGGTCCTAGTCTCCGTGGAGTTTGCCGGTGTTCCTCGACCTGAACTTCACCAAGCTGCTTGTGCTTGGCGTGGTTGCGCTGCTCGTTTTCGGGCCGGACCGGCTGCCTGCGATAGCGGCTCAGGCTGGGCGGGCCCTGCGGGAGCTGCGCCGGATGGCCGAGGGCGCTAAGTCGGAGCTGCAGGAGAACCTGGGGCCCGAGTTCACCAATTTCGACATCAACGACCTGAACCCGAAGCACTTCGTGCGCAAGCACCTGGTCGACGAGCTCACCGGCGATGGCGCACTGCTCGGCCGGATGACCGGCAACGGTACTGGCGCGAACGGCGATGGGGCTCTCACGGGACGGTCGATGTCCATGGTGACGCTGACGCCGGGCGAGAGCCCGCCCTACGACGCCGAGGCCACCTGACGCTTGGAACCGGCGGCGAAGCTCAGACCGGAGTCAGTCCGAGCTGCCGGCCGGCGAGGCTGCGCGAACGGTTAGCCAGGCTCTCCGCGATCTTCCGTAGCTGCAGCGACGCCGGAGCATCGGGAGCGGAGAGCACGAGCGGGATGCCCGCATCCCCGGCCTCGCGCAGCCTGGTGTCGATCGGCACCTCGCCGAGCAGCGGCACCGGTGCGCCAGTCAGCCTCGTCAGCGTGTCGGCCACTGCCCGGCCGCCACCCGAGCCGAAGACGTCGATCCGCTCATCACAGTGCGGGCACGGCAGGTAGGACATGTTCTCGATCACGCCCACGACCCGCTGATGCAGCTGGGCGGCGAGCGAGCCGGCCCGCTCCGCGACCTCGGACGAGGCCAGTTGCGGCGTCGTGACGACGATCAGCTCGCTACCCGGCACCAGGTGTGCCGCCGAGATCGCCACGTCGCCGGTGCCCGGCGGGAGATCGAGCAGCAAGATGTCGAGATCGCCCCAGAAGACGTCGGCCAGGAACTGCTGCAGCAGCCGGTGCAGGATCGGCCCGCGCAGTGGCAGGGGCTCGTTGCCCTTCTTGAGCATGCCGCTGGAGATCGCGCGAACGCCGTGCGCGGTCGGTGGCATGATCATCTGCTCGACCTGGGTAGGCCGGTCGGTCACGCCGAGCATTCGCGGCACCGAGTGCCCGTAGATGTCGGCGTCTAGCAGGCCGACGTTCTGGCCCAGCGCAGCTAGTGCGACTGCGAGGTTGACCGTCACGGAGGACTTGCCGACGCCGCCCTTGCCGCTGGCGATCGCGTAGACCTTGGTCAGCGAGCCCGGCTTGGCGAACGGGATCTCCTTCTCCGCCTTGCCGCCGCGGAGCGTGGTCTGCAGCTCGCGCCGCTGCTCTTCGCTCATCACGTCCAGATCGACTCGCACCGCGGTGACGCCGGGGAGCTTGCCGACGGCGGCGGTCACCTCCCTGGTGATGGTGTCACGCAGCGGGCAGCCCGATACCGTCAAATAGACCCCGACGAGGACGACGCCGCCCGGCGTGACCTCGATGCTCTTCACCATGCCCAGGTCGGTGATCGGCCGGTGAATCTCCGGGTCGTTGACCGTCGCGAGCGCGCGGGTGACCTGCTCGGAAGTCGGCAGGACAACCCCTGGAGCCGCTGACGCTGAGTCTGTGGACATGGCCCCATGCTACGGCCGGCCTGCTTGTGCCTGTTCACGGCGTTCACGTCGGCCAGCGTTACGCAATCGCCCGCGCTCGGTCCGCGGCCACGTCATCATTGCTCCGTGGGTCGGCGGCTACTCGGCGTAGTCGAGGGCCGGCGAACAGTCGGGGGTCCGCGTGCTCGGTCGACCCCGTTCCCGTGGGGGTGGGATTTTCATGACGCTAGCCGGGGTGTTGGTGCGCGTGCGGGCTTGCAGGCCCGGGCTGCGGCGACAGCAGAAGTACGCGCGGCTGGCGCTGACCGAACTCGATATCAGGCGGCTGGACGAGCGGATCGACGCGCTGCTCAGCGTGCTCGCGCAGCTGTGCGACTACTCGGGCCAGCCCGATGCGGCGCTGGAGCTCCGGTCGCTGTGCAGCGAGCCTGCCCCGGTCGAGCCGCCGGTGCTCCGGCTGGTGCGCAGCCAGCCCTAGCCGCGTATGCTCGGGCGGCGTGACGGCGCGCGCATCGCGGCCCAGGCGGACAACGCTGGCCGTACCTGGCAGCAATCCCCGGTTCCTGGTTAAGGCGCGCGGACTTGCGGTCGACGAGGTGTTCATCGACCTCGAGGATGCCGTCGCGCCGACCGAAAAGGAACAGAGCCGCCCTGCGGTTGTCCAGGCGCTGCGCGACGGCGGCTGGGGCAGCAAGATCAGGGCCGTCCGCATCAACGATGTCCAGACCGGCTGGGCCTACCGGGACGTGGTGGACATTGTCGAGCACGCCGGAGAATGGCTCGACGCGATCGTGCTGCCCAAGGTCACTAGCCCGCTCGATGTCGGCTGGCTGGACTTGCTCCTCGGCCAGATCGAGCAGGCAACCGGACTGGAACGGGGCCGTATCGCCATCGAGGCGCAGATCGAGGACGCCGCCGGTTTGGCGAACGTCGACGCCATAGCGGCCGCCTCACCCCGGCTCCAGGCGCTGATCTTCGGGCCAGCCGACTTCATGGCCAGCATGGGCATGCGCTCGCTGACGGTCGGGGCCCAGCCCGCTGGGTACGCGGCCGGGAACGCCTTTCACTACGCGCACATGCGGATCCTCGTCGCGGCGCGGGCGCACGGGCTGCAGGCGATCGACGGCCCGTTCGCTGCTATTCGTGACCTCGCTGGCCTCCAGGCCAGCGCTGCGAGCACTGCCGCGATCGGCTTCGACGGCAAGTGGGTGCTGCATCCGGACCAGGTGGCGGTGGTGAACGCCGAATTCTCCCCGCCGCAGGCGGACTATGACCGGGCTGAGCTGATCATCGAGGCCTACGAGTACTACACGAACGTGCAGCGGCGAGGCGCGGCGATGCTCGACGGCGAGATGATCGACGAGGCGTCACGCAAGCTGGCGATGGTCGCCGCCGCCCGGGGCCGGGCCGCCGGCCTGCGCAGGACCCGGCAGTTCGAGCCGCCGGACTAGGCGAGCAGTGTTGGCTGAGCAGTGCGGCTGAGCAGTGCTAGCTGAGCAGGCCAGTTGACTGGCCGACCTCGATCAGGTGACCGTCGGGGTCGCGGACGTAGGCGCGGATCTCGCGTCCGTGGTCCTTCGGCTCGGTGAGGAACTCGGCGCCCTTCGCCGACCAGTCCCGGTAGATGCTGGCGATGTCGGCGACCCGCACATTGAGGAACGCGCTGGTGAAGTTGGGCTCGCGCGGCGTCCCGAGCGTAACGTCCGGTTTGTCGTCGGTGGGACCCCCGCCGGCGTTGAGTATCAACCACGAGTTCGCGACCTTCATGATGACCGGGTCGCGCTCCAGCAGGACCTCCCCGTCGAAGATCGACCGATAGAACTCGCGGGATCGATCTTGATCGGCCACCACGAGGAAGTGCGTGATTACGAAGCCCTCCCTGGGAGCGGGGAAGTCGTCTGGGTTCATGCTGGCGCCTCCGCGGCTGCGAGATCGGCCTGACGTCTGATGTTCCCACCCAAGCATGCCCACGGCGCGGCTTCGCGGGCGGATCCGCCGCTGACGGGCAGGATTGGCTGCGTGGCCGAAGCGGTGGTGCGGAACCTCATGCGTGACCGCGCCGAGGGACACCAGCGGGTCACGAACGTCGAGCTGTTCTTCGACCTCGTCTACGTCTTCGCGGTGACCCAGCTGTCGCACTACTTGCTGCCGCGCCCGACAGTTGACAAGGCGCTGCAGGCCGCGCTGCTCCTGGTGATGGTGTGGCTGGTCTGGGCCTACACCACGTGGGTCACGAACTGGCTCGACCCGGAGCGGATCCCGGTGCGGCTGCTGCTCATCTGCCTGATGCTGGTGGGCCTGGCGATGTCGGCGGCGCTGCCGCGGGCTTTCGGCGACTCCGGGCTGATCATCGGCCTCGGGTACGCGGGCATGCAGGTCGGACGCAGCGTGTTCGCGGTCTGGGCGCTGCAGGGCCAGCCGCTGCAGCGCAACTTCCAGCGCATCCTCGCCTGGTGCTGCGTGAGCGGAGCGCTTGGCTTCTACACGCCGGGACTCGGCCGGTCCACCACCCGGGAATGGGATATCGAGGGCGGGCACTTCGCCGAGCGCTGCCAGGGGTTCATCCTGATCGCGCTCGGTGAGTCAATCGTCGTAATCGGCGCGACGCTCGCCCTGCTCCATCGCCCCCTCGCGCTGCCGCACGCAGACCGCGCGCCGACGGTCGCGGCATTCGTGGTCGCATTCGTCGGCAGCGCCGCGCTGTGGTGGCTGTACTTCGACCGCAGCGCCGACGAGGGAGCAAGGCTGATCGCCGAGTCAGACGACCCCGGCCGACTCGGCAGGTCTGCCTATCACCTGATTCACCCGATCATGGTGGTGCATCTGGGCGCTGGTCGCGCTCGCGCTGCTCGGGCTGCTCGCGCCGCACGTCTCGGCGCTGGTGCTTAGCGCCTGCGTGGCCGCCGTGATCGTGGCGGTCGCGATCGCGGACCAGGTCCAGTTCAGGTCGGCCGCCCGCGGCGAAACCTAGGGACTCGCGCGCCAGATGTTCGTGATCGGGCCGGTCTTGGCCGCGTTGGCGTCGCGGGGGAGGTCGTACGCGGCTTCGAGGGTGGCGAGCACGCTGTAGTGCGTGATCAGCTCGCCGTATCGGCCGGGCTTCACGGGCTGGCCTGCGAAGATCGTCGGAATCTGGTTGGCCTGGCTGCCATCGTCCTCGTCCCAGGTGATGATCAGCAGGCTGTCGTGGGTCATCGCCCAGGTCGCGTACGGGCCGATGTGCGCGCGCAGCCAGGTGTCCCCGGTGGCCACGCTGCAATCGTGCATGTCGTTGCACAGGTTCGGGATCACGAAGGAGACCGTGGGCAGGCTGGCGAAGTCTGCCGCCGGGAAGCTGGTGAACGGCTTGCTCACCGAGCCAGGCACGTTGCGGAAGTTGGTCCATGGCACGTGCTTGCGGGCGTACTCGCCGGCCGAGCACACTTCCGATCCGATGCTGGGCAGGTCTTCGGAGTAGCCAGCGAACGTCTTCCCGGCGCTGATCAGGTCGGCCCCGAGATTGTGGGCGGTGAACTCGTTCGGGCAGCTGTCGGAGCTGACGCCCTGCGTGCTGCCGGAGAACAGTGCCAGGTAGTTCGGCTCGCTCGGATGGGTGATGGCGTGCGAGTCGGTGAACACTGCGCCGTGTGCGGCGAGCGTGTTGATGAACGGAGCCGCGGAGTTGCCGATGACCTCCGAGTAGGCGTGGTTCTCCAGGACGACCACGACGGTGTGCGCGGGCATCGGCACCGAGCCGGCGGTGACAGGCTGACTGGGGCTCGGGCCACTAGCCGACGGACTGGCCGAGAGCGAGCCGGGTGAACCAGACGAACCGCAAGCGGCCAGCACAACGAGGGCTAGGCCCATAGCCAATGGGCGGATGTCGCGCATGCCGACATCATGGCCCATCCGGCCGGGTGCCACTGCCGGCCGCCTCCCTTGATCGCAGGCACTGCCTGACCGCGGGCATCGCAGGGCGGTGGATAGCGCAGATGCTGGCGAAATGCCAAGCTAGGTGCAGTCTGGCGGGCTGGCGTCAGGGCGTGAGAGGGCGGCGGATGTTGTATTCGGATCAGTGGGTGGTGGCCGGGCTCGACAGCGGCGGCACCACGATCAACGCCACTGTGCTCGACGCTGCCGGCCGCTTTCTCGTCGAGGACATGGCCGAATCGCCCAGTCTCGTCCGCGATGGCCCCGACAAGGCGATCGAAGCGCTGGCCCGGTCGCTCGACGACGTGCTGGAGTTGACCGGTACTCCGCGCGCGGCCGTGCGTGCTGTCGGCCTGGACACGCCCGGCCCGGTTACAGCAGACGGCGTCATCTCGTCGAAAGGAGCGACCAACTTCGCCAATGCGGAGTGGCGCGGCTTCGACGTCCGCCGCGCGCTCGAGGTGCGCCTTGGCATCCCGGTGGTCTTCAACAATGACGCCAACGCGGCCGCGCTGTACGCCCACCATGCGCACTTCGGACCTGAGACTGCGTACCAGCGGTCGTCGGTATCGGTCATCGTAGGTACCGGGCTCGGCGGCGGCGTGATCGAGTCCGGGCAGGTCATCCGCGGTGCGGCCGGGATGGCCGGCGAGCTCGGGCATATCTGGCTGCCGATGGAAGGGCTGCTCGCCCCCGACCAGCCGATGCCGACCTGCAACTGCGGCCTGCCCGGCGACGCCGAGAGCATCGCCTCGCTCACCGCGATCGAGAAGAACCTGCTGCCGTACTGGCTGACCCAGTTCCCCGGACACGAGCTGCGCCGGCCAGCCGGCCAGCAAGGCCGCGAAGCTGGTCCGGGCGTATGGCGAGGCCGGCGACCAGTTGGCGCTCAGCATCTTCGAGCAGCAGGCGATGGCCATCGGCCGGCTGCTGACGATCGCCGCGAACTTCACCGACCCGCACGTGTACCTGCTCGGCGGCGGCGTTGTCGAGGCAGCACCCGACTTCCGCGACTGGTTCCTCGAGCGCGTGTGCGCGCACACGGTGCTGCGCGAGGAGCAGGAGCGTGCCTCGTCGATCGCGCTGGTCCCAGAACTAGACATGGCCGGTGCCCGAGGTTCGGCCATCGCCGCGCGCGCTGCCATCCTGGCGACAGCGGACGCTGGCTCAGGCCTGAGTCTCAACGCGTGACCGGAGGCCCTTCAGGGCGGTACTGACGACGGTCATCTCGACCGTGCGCCGCAGTATCCCGGGCAGGGCGATCCGCGCAGCGATAGCCAGCTCGAAGGTCACGTCTGTACCTCCGGACCCTCCGGCCAGGATGTACGCGCCAGACATAGCGGTGATCATGGAGCCCGGCTCGGCCAGGTCCCAGCGGACGCGCTCGTCGCCTTGCCAGCTGTACCTGAGCACGAAGCGTTCTCTGACGAAACCGGCGTCGACCTCGAACCTGACTAGCCGCGCGCGGCCGTCCGCATAGAGCTCACCGACCACGTCAGCAGCCTGCAGCCTGGCCCAGGCGGGATAGGCGGCAAAATCGGCGATGACGCTCATCACGCTGCGCTGGGGCGCGGCGATCCGGATGCTCGACGTGGTCCGGCCCTCCATGCCTTGGAGAGTATCGCCGTTCCGCGCGATAACGTGCGGACCATGGAACACACCCGACTAGGCCGGACCGGCCTGCAGGTCTCACGCCTCTGCCTGGGCACGATGACGTTCGGACTCCAGTGTGACGAGCCGACCGCTATCGCGATCCTCGACCGCGCGGCCGATGGCGGCATCGACTTCCTTGACACCTCCGACGCTTACCCGCTGGGCGGCGAGCTGTCGACGCGGGGCGTGACCGAGGAGATCCTCGGCCGCTGGCTCCGGGGCAAACGGGACCGCTTCATCGTTGCGACCAAGTGCTTCGTGCCGACAGGGCCAGCGCCGTTCGACGCGGGAAACTCGCGCAAGCACATCATGTCCGCCGTCGATGCCTCCCTCCGGCGGCTGCAGACCGACTACATCGACCTCTATCAGCTGCACGGCTATGACCGGGCGACGCCCATCGACGAGACGCTCGGCGCCCTCGACGATCTCGTCCATCAGGGCAAGGTCCGGTACGTCGGCTGCTCGAATTTCCTGACCTATCAACTGGTCCGCGCCGTCGGCCGGAGCGAGACGCTACGGCTGGCCCGCCTCGACTCGGTGCAGCCCAGGTACAACCTGCTCTTCCGCCAGATCGAGCGGGAGATGCTGCCGTTCTGTCGTGAGGAAGGGGTCGGTGTCATCCCCTACAACCCGATCGCGGGGGGCCTGCTATCGGGCAAGCACACCCGCAGCGAGCCGCCGCCCGACGGCGGCCGTTTCACCCTCGGCACCGCAGGCGGCATGTACCAGGAGCGGTACTGGCACGACCGCGAGTTCGACACGGTCGAGCAACTGCGCGCCCTGGCCGTCGAGGCTGGCGTCAGCCTGGTGACGCTGGCGGTCGCCTGGGTGCTGGCCAACAGGGCGATCACCGCGCCCATCGTCGGCGCCAGCCGCCCCGAGCAGCTGGACGCGAGCCTTGCCGCGCTCGAATTCGGCCTCGGCGATGACCTCAAGCGCAAGCTGGACGAGGTCACGCACGAGTACCGCATGGGCGACGCGCCGCGGTAGCCCGCCTGCCAGGGCCGGAAGCTCGCTGCGGCACAATCGGGGATGTGACCGAGCTGATAACGAAGTTAATACCGATCCTGCACGTCAAAGACCCCGACGCAGAGCGGCGCTTTTATGAGCAGCTCGGTCTGCGCACGACGTACGAGGGACCCGAGTACCCGGGCTTCATCGCGGTCGGCAACGACGCCGTCGAGTTCGGGCTCAGCCGCCGCGTCGACGCCGATCCGCAGGCATCAGGGCTGACCTGGCAGCTAGGCGTCAGCGACGTCGACGCCGCGATCTCGGCGTGCGAGCGATCGGGCCTCACCTACGAGGTCGCGGTGGAGCAGCCGCGCGAGGACTGGAACTACCGGCTCGTCAAGGTCCGGTCCCCAAGCGGCATGGAGGTCCTGCTCGAAGAGCAGGCCGCGACCGACTGACGGCGGCGCGTCATGCCGGGCTCTGTTAGCCGATCTGCACGACCTTCAGGGCGGCCTTGCCGCGGCCAGCCTGGGCGGTTGCCGGATCCCACTGATCGTGTCGGCGCGCCATCAGCGGCGAGGAGATCATGAAGTCCGCGGTTGCCCGGTTGCAGGCGACAGGGATGTTGCAGACGACCGCGACCCGCAGCAGAGCCTTGACGTCCGGGTCGTGCGGGTGCGGCTCCAGCGGATCCCACAGGAACACGAGCAGGTCGATCTCACCCTCGGCAATGCGGGCGCCGATTTGCTGGTCGCCGCCGTAGGGGCCGCTGCGGAAGCACGTTACCGGCAGTCCCAGTTCCTCGATCAGCAGCTGGCCGGTCGTGGCCGTTGCAAACAGGTCATGGCCGTGCAGCAGGTCCAGGTTGTACTCCGCCCATTCGAGCATGTCTCGTTTTTTATTGTCGTGCGCGATCAGGGCAATCCGCCGTCGTGCAGGCGGCGGTGCGTGGTCGGGCATGTCAGTCCTCTCCAGCATGTTGCGGTGGGCTCGGCGCCCGCAGAGCACTACCGGTGCAGAAGCCTCTCAGGAGCTGGGGGTGAACACCTTCTGCCAGGCGATGCCGTTCCAGTGCTCGCCCAGCGTCGGGTAGACGACGCCGGTGTAGTAGTTGCCGGTTGCCCAGGCTTTGTCGGCCGAGTTGATCGCGACGGCGCCGAGGAAGTTGCCGCTTGACGGTCCTGGGCTGGGGCTAGCGACGTGCTTCCAGACTGAGCCGTTCCAGCGCTCGATCAGCGTGTGGTAGCTGCTCCCGGTGCCGTCAAAGCCGACAGCCCAGGCGCGGCGGGCGGATCTTGACGCCACGCCAAACAGCTCGTTGTCACCGCTAGATCCGGCCGGGTTGATACTCGCTACCTGCTTCCACTTGCTGCCGTTCCAGTGCTCGATCAGCGTCTGCTGGGCGGAGCCGAACCCGTAGCTGCCGACGGCCCACGCGTTTTTCGTCGAGGTCGCTGTCACGCTGTTGAGCTCGTTCTGGATCCGCTGCGTCCCCGGGCTCGGGCTGGCAACCTGCTTCCACTTGCTGCCGTTCCAGTGCTCGATCAGGGTTTTGTAGCCGCTGCCGTTGCCGTCGTACCCGACAGCCCAGGCGTTGGTGGCCGACGTGGCCGCGACTCCGGTCAGGAAGTTGCCGCCAGCGCCACCGGGGCTCGGGCTGGCGAACTGCTTCCACTTCACGCCATTCCAGTGCTCGATCAGCGTCAGGAACTTCGTGCCGGTGTAGTAATAACCAACCGCCCACGCGTTCGTCGCCGAGATCGCCGTCACTGCGTAGAGCCTGGTCTGGTTGACGGCCGCTCCCGGGCTCGGGCTTGCGACCTGACTCCACGTGCCGCCGTTCCAGCGTTCGATCAGGGTGCGATCGGTGCTGCCGTTGTTGTACTGGCCCACAGCCCAGGCGTTCGTCGCCGAGGTGTCCGCGACGCCGTAGAGCTCGTTCTTGTTGGGGGAGCTGCCGGGGCTCGGACTCGCCTGGTGCTGCCAGACGCTGCCGTCCCAGTGCAGGATGAGCGTCCGCTCCGTCGTACCGTCGGTCCAGTCTCCGACCGCCCAGGCCCGCGAATTTGGCGCGGCGGCTACGCCATTCAGCACGCTGTAGGTGAAGGGGGCACTGTAGGTACAGAGGGGGAGCTGTAGGTAGAGGGGGAGCTGGCGGTGGAGGAGGCGGTGTTGGCAGCGGGCGAACTGGGCGAGGCGGCCGAGATGCCTGCCGGAGCTAGCGTGAGAAGGGCGATCGACGCCGCGCCCGCGGCTGCGATCTTGACAGTAGGCAGAAACCGTACCGGAACGCCCATTAGTCTCCAATTAACGACATTTTTTGTATATGCGGTATACGAAAAAGATCCTAGGGTAAGGCGATTCAAGATCGGGCGATTCCTGGTGCCCGGTTCCGATTCCCGGTAGCCCGGTAGGGTGACGACGGTGCCCGCTGATTACGAGAAGATCCGTGCGGAGAACATCGCGCGGTACGGCTGGGACACGGCAGTCCTCGATCTGCTCGGACACTTGTACAGCGAGCGCACGCACTTCATCTTCGAGCTGATTCAGAATGCCGAGGACGCTGGCGCGAGCGAGCTGATCTTCGAGCTCTTCGAAGATCGTCTTGAGGTACGGCATGACGGGCGGCCGTTCACCGAGGACGACGTCCGCGGTGTGTGCGGCGTCGGCGCGAGCTCGAAGTCCGGGGACCTGACGAAGATCGGCACGTTCGGCATCGGCTTCAAGTCCGTGTACGCGTACACGAATTCACCGCACATCTACAGCACGGGTGAGCCCAGCAGTGCCCGCAGGATGAGCCCAGCACGGATGAGCCCAGCACGGATGAGCCCAGCACGGGCGAGGAGTTCCGGATCGAGAACTACGTCCGGCCGTTCGCGGCCGAGCGGCCGGCGGAGCCCGCCGGCGCTGTGGACCTCGGGACGTTGTTCGTCTTCCCGTTCGACCTGGCCAGTGTGCCGGCGGCGACCGCAGTGGCCGAGATCTCCGCGGCCCTCAGCGACATCGAGCCGGAGACGCTGCTCTTCCTGCGCACCATCGAGCGACTGCGCGTCCGGGGCGCCGGGGGCGCCGACATCGTGCTCGAGCGCTCGGCGACGAGCCGCGGCGCCGCGAGTCGTCGCGTCACGCTGACGAAGCGGCCGGGCCGGCGGGACGAGGAGTTCATCGTCTGGCAGCGGGAGCTGGCGGACGCGGATCTGCCAGGGCTACGGGTGGAGATCGCGTTCAGGACTGCGGCTGCGCTGGACCGTGAGCGCCGGATCATCGGGCGCGATGGCTCGCCGCTGGTCGTGTACTTCCCGACGCAGAAGGAGACGTTCCTCGGCTTCCTGATCCAGGGTCCGTACCGGACTACGCCGGCCCGCGACAACGTGCCAGAGCACGATCCGTCGAACCAGGCGCTGGTGCGGGAGACCGCAGCGCTGCTGGCTGATGTGCTGCGCGAGCTTCGCGACGGGGGCCTGCTGACGGCCGAAGTGCTGCAGGCGCTGCCGATTGATCCTGCGCGGTTCCAGCCGGGCACGATGTTCCGCGCGCTGTTCGAGTCGGTCCGGGAGCTGGTGTCGGCAGAGGCGCTGCTCCCTGCGGCGGACGGCGGCTACGGCCTCTCGGCCGAGCTGAAGCTGCCGCGCGGGGCGGGGCTGCGGGAGCTGCTCGGGCCGGTACAGCTGGGCGCACTTTACGGCGGCGGACAGCATGTCGGCTTCGTGGACGAGGGGATCACGGAGGACGGCACGCCGCTGCTCTGGCAGTACCTACGGGACGAGATCGGCGTCGAGGAGGTGACGCCGGCTGCCGTTGCCGGCAGGCTGACTGCTGAGTTCCTCGAAGCGCAGCCCGACGAGTGGATCGCGGAGTTTTATGCGTTCCTCTACCGGCATTCCGGGCTGTGGCGGGAGCCGAGCCCGTGGGCCGAGCCGGGCTCCGCTGACAACGAGGCGGGTGTCGCTCGGGCGAAGCCGATCATGCGGCTGGAGGACGGCAGTCAGGTGCAGCCGTTCCGCGAGGACGGCCGCGCGGCTGTGTACCTGCCGGGTACGGGAACGGCCCCGTTCCCATCTGTTCGAAGGTCTATCGCCAGCGCGCCTGCGGCGCGCCAGTTCCTGGAAGCGCTGCGGCTGACCGAGCCGGACATCGTGGACGAGGTGCTGGAGGGCATCTTCCCCCGGTACGCGCGGCTGGACGTGGCCGACCTGGACGCGGCGCAGCACAACGCCGACGTTGAGTGCGTCGCCCGTGCGATGACCAGCGCGGGCGGGGAACGGCGCGACCGGCTGCTGGCGCAGCTTCGGCAGACGACGTTCCTGGTCGGGGAGAACGCTGCGACTGGCGCGCTTCGGCTGATGACGCCAGGCAGCCTGTACCAGCGGTCAAAGGAACTGGAACTCTATTTCGACGGCAACCCGGACGCGTGGTTCGCCGACGACGGCTACGGGCCGTGGCTCGTGCAGCTGCGCGCGATGGGGGTGCGGGACGCAGTCGAGATTCACGCTCGGCCGCGGGACCCGCTGGGGTACGTGGTGGTCGCGGACGGGTTCGCGCGGCACGAGCGCGGCCTCGACGGCTTCGATCCTGGCGCGGAGATCGACGGGCTGGAGTTCGCGCTGAGTCATCCGAGTCATGCGCGGTCGGAGTACGTATGGAACGTGCTGCTGGTACCGAACAGTCACCTGGTCGCCGGGGTTGTCGAGACGTCCCATCGCGAGTCGTTCGTTGATGCGGAGCGCACAGACGCGTTGTCGACGATCGGCGTCGCCGCGGCGCGGGCGGCGTGGCTGCCCGGTCCGGACGGCGCCTTGTGCCCGCCGGGTGAGGTACGGCTCGATCAGCTGCCGGCCGGGTTCGCCAAGGACGAGACGCTCGCCAGGTCCCTGGGCATGGCGCAGTCGGTGGTCGAGGAAGCGGCGCGGCAGCTGGGGTTGTCGCCCGAACTGCTGCGCGGCCTGGGCGAGCACCCGGATCTGGTCGAGCTGGTCGAGCGAGAGCTGAGAGGGCGGGCGCCGGACCAGCCGGATGACCAGTCGCACGGGCAGCTGTAATTCCGGCTGGTCGGCGTCTGGCGGTGGCGGGAGGTCTGTGATTACCTGACGGCACCGCTGCGGTGGTGGCGCTCGAGGTTGCTGGAGAGGCTATGGGACGCAAGCCAAGGATCAGTTACGTACCGCTCGAGGCGATGGACGCGCGGATGCGCGGCGAGATGGAGCGGTGCCAGCGGGAGGGTACGCCGCGGCCGGAAAGCTCTGCGGTGCGCGCTCACGTCCCGGCGGCCTTCTGGGCGTTCGCAGAATCGTGGCAGGCGATCTTCCGCGACGGCGTCTGCGATCACGCCATCAAGGAGTTGTGCCGCGTCTATGTGTCCCGGACGGTCAAGTGCGAGTACTGCGGGAACCAGCGGTCGGAGCAGGCCAGGGCCGGGGGGCTGAAGGAAGGTCAGTACGACGACCTGCTCAACTTCGAGAAGTCACCGGATCTTGGCGAGCGGGAGAAGGCTGCGCTGGCTTACGCAGAGGCGATCACCTGGCGGCTGGACTCGAGCGACGCGCTCTGGGAACGGCTATACGAGCATTTCTCCGAGGCGGAGCTCGTGGAGCTTGGCTGCTTCATCGCCCTGACGATGGGTCAGCAGAGCTGGCTGCGGCTGCTCGACATCGAGCACCACGAGGTGATGGCCGGCACCGCCGCGTCCTTGGCGCCGGGCTTTGAGACACCGGAGATGCTCGCCGCGTCGAAGTCGTCGCAGGAGTACTGGGCCAAGCCGTAACGCGCCACTGGGTTCCCAGGCTGCTGGGTTTCTAGGCTCCTGGGTTTCTAGGCTGGTCGCGCGGCGAGTGCCCAGACGGTCGTGCGCTTGGTGTCCTGGTCTTCGAGTGCCTGCAGGCCCGCGACGTCGTAGCTGGCCAGTGGCGTCAGCCGGGGGCTGGGCAGGTAGGCGCGGCCGAAGTCCCCGACGAGGACGGCGGCTCCGCGGGCGGTGGCCCGGTCCAGGAACCGCATCGTCTTGGCCGCCAGGTCGCGCGTGTAGAAGGCGTCGGCGACCAGCACCAGATCGGTGCCAGGGGCAGGCATGGCGTCCTCGTCCAGGATGTCAGCGCAGACGGCCTGCACCGTCACCCCGTTGGCGGCGGCGTTGAGCCCGATCGCGGCGGCGGCGAGCGGGTCGATGTCGTAGGCGGTGACCGTCGCGGCTCCGGCCTTGGCCGCCGCGATGGCCACAAGCCCGGAGCCGGAGGCGATGTCGATCACATGCCGCCCGCTGGCCAGCTGCGGATGGTCCAGAAGGTAGCGGGCCAGCGCCTGCCCGCCAGCCCAGGCGAACGCCCAGAATGGCGGATCAAGGTCTTCGCGTCCGGCCAGCTGCTCGGTGCGCTGCCACAAGCTGATCGGCTCGCCGGCCTGGCGCAGCTGGAGCTCAGGGACCAGCGGCACAGGCCCGAGCTGCGTGCCCGCCCGGATGATCTCGGGTACAGCTCCTGACGCCGGCAAGCTGTCAGTCACGACGGCCACGTCACCTCGTCATCCTCGCACGGTCCCATCTCTCGAACGGTCCCATCTCTCGAACGGTGTCGATCCGCGGCTGCGCTGTTCGACCTGTGAGTGAGAGGCTCGAGAAGCGGCCTGATAGCAGGGAGATCGACGATGACGAAGTACATGCTGATCCTGCGGGGCACGGACGAATCCGTCGCGAAGATGATGGAGACGCCCTTCGAGCAGATGATGGAGATTATGGGTCGTTTTAACGAGGAGATGATCCGGGCTGGCGTGCTAGTCGCCGGCGAGGGCCTGGACGACCCGTCGGAGGGCGTGGTGGTCGACTTCAGCGGCGAGACGCCGGTAGTCACCGATGGTCCGTACGGCGAGACCAAGGAGCTGTTCGGCGGCTTCTACATAATCGACGTGGCCTCGAAGGAGGAGGCGGTCGAGTGGGCAAGGCGAGTCCCAGCGGTTGGCGGCGGGAAGTGCGAGATCCGCCGGGTGCCGAGTATCGACGAGTTCCCGCAGGACAACGAGTGGATCATAAGGATGCGCGCGTGGCGCGAGCGGATCGGTCAGCTCTGATGCCCACGGCCGAGGGCGGCCCGCCGGTCACCGAGTGGGCGGCGGGCCGTCGAGGCCGTCTGGCGCATCGAGTCCGCGCGGATCGTCGCCGCGCTGGCCCGCTTCACCAGGGACTTCGAGCTCGCCGAGGACGTCGCGCAGGAGGCGCTGGCGGAGGCGCTGGTCACCTGGTCGCGTGATGGGGCGCCCGCGAACCCGGTGGGCTGGCTGCTGGCGACGGCGCGGCGGCGCGCCATCGACAACTTCCGCCGTCGGTCGGCACTCGACGATCGGCACGCCATGCTCGCCGGCCAGCTCGCCGAGGGTGAGGTCAGCTCGGCCTGGTGGCCCCGCGGGACCGGCCGGGCGACCTGCCGTGGGATCCCGACCGGGTCGATGACGACGTCCTCGCGCTGATGTTCGTGGCATGCCATCCGGTGCTCTCGCCGGAGGCGCGCGTGGCCCTGACGCTGCGCGCGGTCGGCGGCCTGGCGAGCGAGGAGATCGCCAGGGCGTTCCTCGTGCCCGTGCCGACGGTCCAGGCGCGCATCACGCGGGCGAAGAAGACAATCGCGGCCGCGCGAGTGCCGTTCGAGCTGCCACCGTCTGAGCAACGCCGAGAGCGGCTCGGCGGTGTCCTGAGTGTGCTCTACGTGATCTTCACGGAGGGCTCGACGGCGACGGCCGGTGACCGGCTGCTGCGCCCCGATCTCGCGTACGAGGCGATCCGGCTCGCGCGGATGCTCGCCGCCTTGCTGCCCGATGAGCCGGAGGTGCACGGGCTGCTCGCCCTTTGTGAGCTAACGGCCGCGCGCTTTCCCGCGCGCACCGGACCCGCTGGCGAGGCGGTGCTCCTAGAAGATCAGGACCGGCGCCTGTGGGACCGGTCGGCGATCCGCCGCGGACTGGCCGCGCTCGGGCGTGTCTCGGCTGCCCGCCGTGGCCTCGGACCGTACGGACTGCAGGCGGCAATCGCAGCCTGCCACGCGTCGGCCGCGTCGGCGCAGGAGACCGACTGGGAGCGTGTCGTGCTCCTCTATGAAGCGCTCAGCCGGGTGGCCCCGTCATCCGTCGTCGATCTCAACAGGGCCGTCGCCGTCGCGATGGCGGATGGACCACAGCAGGCGCTGTCCATTGTGGACGAGCTCGTTGCGTCCGACCGCTTGTCGGGGTCGTATCTGCTCCCGAGCGTGCGCGGCGAGCTTCTCAGCCGGCTCGGCCGAACCGTCGAGGCACGGGCCGAGCTGGAGCTCGCCGCCCGGCTGTGCGGCAACGTGCGCGAGCGCTCAGTACTGCTGCGCAAGGCGGCGGCGCTGGCGTGACAGCTGGCGTGTCAGCTGGCGTGCCGCGGACAGCGCGCGCTCAGCTGAAGGCACCCCAGGACTGGAGCGCGCTCAGGAGCCCCGGAGTTAGCTGGCCCTGCGCGTCCAGCAGGGTGGCTTCGGCCGCGGTTACCCAGCGCGCGTCGTCGGCGTCGTCGCCGGCAGCTAGCTCTCCGCCGGTTACGAAGGCGTAGTAGTCCCGGATCTCGATGACGGATCCGCCCAGGCCCGGGCGCTCGACCGCCCCAAGCAACGGGCCGCAGGTCACCGCCAGGCCGGTCTCCTCAAGGACTTCCCTGACGACCGCTTCCGCGTTGGTCTCGCCCGGCTCGATCCTGCCGCCAGGCACAGACCAGAGCCCCTTGGCCTGGCTCGTGGCCCCGCAAGATGAGGAGCATACGCCCGGCTTCGTCCTTGATCACGGCCCCGACGCACGGGATCCGGCGAGCGCTGGTGTGGCCTGGCACGGAGCCATTATGTCCTGGGCTGGCTAGATACTCGCCGGTAGGTAGTTGACGCAGACGATCTGGGGAATAACGCTAAGTGAGATGAGCCAGGAACTCATGTGTCCGCGCTGTGAGTCAGCCCTGCGCTCGCCCAGTATCTGGTCGAGCTCGTACCACTGCGAACAGCACGGCGACGTCCACCCGCTCCGGTCCGGCTTCCGCCCCTCGACCGAGGGTCTCGAGGGCGTGCTGCGGGGGGCCGAGGTCCCGGTCTGGGTGCCCTGGCCGTTGCCCCAGGGCTGGCTGGTGACCGGATTCGCGGCCGCCGGAGATGAGCGAACGGGTACGCGCGGCTGCTCCGTGGCCCTCTCAGGCCCTAACCCCATGGGCGGGCCCGCAGAGATGATGCTGATCTCGGAGGAACCAGGAGTCGGACTGGGAGCGAGGTTCGCCGGCCTCGATGGCCCTGATCCGGGTACCAAGTTCACCGATGGCCAGCCGGCCGGCGCGGTCGAGGTGGCCCATCACGAGTTCCCGCTCTGGCACGTCGATGCGAAAGGCTGCGCGGCCTTCGCCGGTGAGGTATCAGGCAGCTGGCTGTGGCTGGTGATGTGGCCGGACACCGCTGGCATGATGATGGCCGAGCCACTGGAGCTGCGGGACCTGCGCGACCCCGGCCAGGAGATCGACCTGCCGTTCGGCGCGCCCTCGCCCCTGCTTCCGGGCTAATGTCGCAGAGTGCGCGCAGACCTGCACAGCCATAGCAGTGTCTCTGACGGCACCGAGCCGCCAGCCGTGGTCATCCGTCGCGCCGCGGAAGCTGAACTCGACGTCATCGCGCTGACCGATCACGACACGGTGGCCGGCCAGCGGGAGGCCGCGAGTGCCCTGCCGGAGGGCCTCACCCTGATACCGGGCGCGGAACTGTCGTGCCGCCTGGAGGGGCACAGCGTGCACCTGCTGGCCTACCTCTTCGATCCGGAGAACGATCAGCTGGCCGGCGAGATGGCCGAGATCCGGGAGAGCCGACTGCACCGCGCGCGGGCGATGGTCCGCAAGCTCAACGATCTCGGCGCCCCGGTGACCTGGGAGCAGGTGAGCGAGATCGCAGGCGGCGGAGTCGTCGGCCGGCCGCACATCGCCAGGGCGATGGTCGAGGCCGGCGTCATCTCGCAGTTCGACGAGGCGTTCACGCCCGAATGGATCGGGCCCGGCGGCCGGGCGCACGTCTCCCGGTACGCCCTCGACCCGGCCAAGGCGATCCGCCTGGTCCGGGCCGCTGGGGGAGTCACGGTCCTCGCCCACCCCCGCGGCCAGACGCGCGGCTGGCAGATACCCGACGAGGTGATCGCCGACCTCGCCGCGTCCGGCCTGACCGGCATCGAGATCAACCATCCCCAGCAAGATGAGACGGAACGGGCCCGTCTCACCGAGCTAGCTTCCAAGCTGGGACTGGTTGCCTCCGGCGGGAGCGACGATCACGGCTCGCTGACTGGTCATCGGATCGGATCCGAAGTCGCTCCAGAGGGCGGCTACGAGCAGCTGGTTCGCCACGCCACGGGCGGGTCACCAGTGACTGCGCACTGAAGGACCCAGCAGCGCCAGCAGTCTTCGAGATGACCGCCCGAGAGCGTGACCCCCTCGGCCTGGAGCGACCGGGTCGAGGGCGCATGGATTGGCGAGGAGTCGGCCCGCTAGACACCGACCCCAACGACCCGCGCCACCAGTGCACGAATTCTTGCCTGCTGTGCGGGTTGGGCCGTTGCGGACTGGACTCCGGCGCCGTTGCGCGGAAGGAAGTCGCGACGCAGTGCTTCCGCGGCTTCGCGTGGCGTCGGCGTGTCGGGCCACGCTTCGCTGGTCATGCCATCCGCGTTGAGGGTCTCGAGGAGCCGCCATACGTCTACGGCGTCGCGTGCCGCGCGGCGTGAGCTGAATGCAGCTACCTTGAGGCACAGGGCCGATTCCGCATCCGGAAACCAGGCTGTAATGATGCGGGAGCCTCCGGTGGTCAGCACGATCTCCAGATGCCCGACGAACGGCGCACGGGCAACCGCGTAATGCAAGCCGGGAGCTTCATCGACAAAGAGTTGCCCGACTGGGCGGTTGTGCCTTACTCGCGATGTCTCAGCTGGCACGAGCACGTCGATGGTCAAAGCCCGGTCGTTGAGTTCTCGAACGAAGCGGTTACCACCGTGCTGCCGATAGCCGCGGCCGAGTATTGCGTCGACGATTCCCGAACTGGCAAGCACGCTTGCGTGCATCCCCAGATCGGCGTCCTGCGTCTGCCGCAGCGGCAGGTCGCGGTCGTATCTCGAGGTGTGAGCGGTAACCATGTGACCGCCGATGATGCGGTAATCGGCGGCCGCAGCTGCTGCGAGTTCGGCGATGTCGGCCATCGCTAGATAGGCGGCATCCTCAGCCAGAGCAGTTGAAGCGATGACGAGAGGCTCAGTGCTCAATATGACATCGCTTGCACACGCTGCTTGAGCCACTGAGTCAGTCTTTCGGCCGCTTGCGAGCTGTCCTCGCTGGCGTCAGCCTGGATGTCCCACAAGACCTGCAGTGGATCGGCAACGAGGATCTCGTGATTACCGAAAGTGCGCCTGATGGGTTCGGTTGGCCAGACACTCTGATCGGCGGGAGCGCACACCGAGAGCGTTGCCGCCGAGGTTCCCCCAACCTGCACCAATCCAGTCGGTCCGAGGTCACGCAATGTCCGTACGTAGACGACTGCACGCCGGGGTTGTCGCCAAGATGCTAGAAGATCAGCTCCCTGGTCACCTGAAGCCACTGTGTCGTCTGGCAGAGCGCGGAGTGCGGTCAGCATTTGGGGCCATGCGTCATCAAGCCCAGTCCAATAAGTTGTCACTCCGCCCGGCCCCGGATAGTTCTGCAGCCATAGGTGCAGGCCAGCGTCCCAGTCGACGGTTCGCCATCGCCGATCCTCGCGCTCTACCAGGCCATCCTTAACGAGCGCATTCAGTATCTGCGACACGCGAGGCTGGCTCAGACCGGTCGTGGAGGCGAGCTCCACTTGGCTGGCAGGCGCTGAGACGAGCAGGCGCCGCGTCACGGCGAATACGCCGATGCCACGTACAGAGGCTGGCTTGGCGGCGCCCGCGCTGCGCACAGATCCGGTTCCTGGCGGTGGATAGGTCACTATCTGGTCCGCGAACTGTAGATACATTTGGCCAGCGTCCGTTACCCAGGACCAGCCGAGGCCGCGCAACTTTTCCTGCGACGACGCCGAGAGCTTGGGCGCAATCATCAGGGCGTCGACGGACGGCGCCGGCAGCACCTCGCTTGGGCGTGGTGATCGTGACCTGCGATGCAAGAGGAACGAGCGAATACGGCCGGCATGGCGTAGCGCGATCCGCCGTGCGTCCGCAGAGGCAATCTCGACACCGGCAGCGGATAGCGTGTCCGTCCACGTGGTCACTTAACCAATATAAGCGATGGCGCCTAAATGTGCCATCACTTATATCGATCTCAGTGCGCTGCCGGGCCGGGGATGATCCCGGCCCGGCAGCGCATTGGTGATGGGCTAGCTGACGACGATGCCCGCGGGGGTGGCGCCACTCGGCAGCGCGACCGGTGAGCTGGGCAGCTCCGTCAGAGAGCCGCCGCTGACGGCGAAGATGCCGACCGAGGCGATCTTGCTCTCGTTCAGGTACAGGTAACCGCCACCGGGGCTCAGCCTGGCGTCGACCGCGCCGACTCCGCCGGTCGAACCGACCGGGGTGCTGCCGAGGAGCGTCAGGGTGCCATCCCAGCCGATCGAGTACCTGGAGATGGAACCTGATGCGGTGTTGACGGCGAACAGGAACTCGCCGTTCTGGGTGATCTCGACCCAGCACGGCGCTGTCTGGTGGTCCGCGAACGGCGAGGCCCCGATCGAGGACAGCGTCCCGTCGTGGGAGTCCCTGAACGCCGAGACCGTTCCGGTGCCGGTCGTGCCGCCATTGTGAGCATTGGACACGAACAGCTGATCAGGCGCGGTTGGCCGGAACTCGCTGCCGAACGGACCGAGGCCCTGGGCCGTGAACGGTGAGCCGGGAGCAGCGGTCAGCAGCCCGTTCCATCCCACTGTGTAGCTTGCGATCTGCGACGGCCCGACCAGTGTGCCGACCAGCTTGCGGCCCGTCCCGTTGAAGAGCACGTCGCCTGGCTGCGAGCCGTTCGGCAGGGAGACGGTCGAGCCCGCGACTGGGCTCAGCTGGCCGCCGTTGCCGAGCCAGAAGCCGGTGAAGTTGCTGTTGGTGGGTCCGGCGTTGGCGACGTAGACGAGGCCCCAGTGGACCGCGATGCTCACCGGCAGGGTGCCGCCCGAGGAGGTGACACTCTCGAGCTTGAGCGAGCCGTCGTGCCTGATCCGCAGCACCGAGATCTGGCTGCTGCCGGCGTCGACCGCGAGCAGGTAGCGACCGTCTGACGTCATCTGGAGTGCACCCTGCGAGGCGAGCCCGGCTCCGGTTCCCGCGCCGCCAGCGTTGAACGGCGATCCGGCTTCCGGCGTGAGCGTCCCGTCGGCGTGCCGGTCAAAGGCGCCGATCGTGTTCGCGCCCGCGGTGTTGTCGTTGAGGTAGACGTGGCCGACGACGGGGGACCAGTGAGTAGCGGAGGCCGAGGCGGCCAGCGGAACTGCCGCGAGCGCGCTTGCGGCCGCGAGGCTGAGGAGCAGCGTTCCGGCCCTCTTGCGCGCCGGGAAGCGCATGGCGCCGGCGGCGGTGCCGTTCACCGCGGTCAGCTCATCCCTAACTGCACCGCGGCGATGCGGGTTTCTCATGTCTCTCCTTACCTGGGAATGGGTCGTGCACCCTTGAGTCCCTGGAGGAGGACGCGCGTTACAGTCTTCGGCCAACGAGATTGCGCATTTGGCCGAATGGACGGGTGGAGACACCGCGCCGTTCGCTAAGCGAAGGGTCAGGCGGCCTGGTCCTCGCCGGGCATGGGCGGAGCAGCGGAGTACGGCGTGCCGGCCAGTGTCACGACGGTTCCCTCGGGAGCGCCGATGGCTTCCCACGTCCTGTTCAGCTCGTACTGGTAGTAGAGCGTGTGGAGTCCGAGGAAGAAGCTGGCGATCAGGCCGATGACGCCGTTACAGGTGACCTCGCGGCCGGCCGCTGCCTGCATCTGGCCGATCCGCTCGCCGGTCCGGTAGATCGACACCCAGGGCGGCACGATGATGAGGGCGCCCAGCGTTATCGCGACGACCGAGACGGCTGGGCTGACCTCGATCCTGGCGAAGTCGCGGGCCTCGCGGTTGATCTTGTACCACCAGACGAAGTGGTAGATGCCGAGAGTCAGGATCGGCCAGACGAGCCAGACAAGCCATATATTGCGGATCTTGCCGATCTGGCCGGTCATGGCTGATGCTCGAACTGGTGTTCGCCTGCCGTGTCAGTACGCATGGTGACAGTCTAATTACGAATTGTGACGTTGAACTGCCGGGGTGATCACCGGCGCAGATCCGGCTATCGTTCTGCAGAGCTAAGGCCGCTTCATCCCAGGACGGAAGGTAGTTCCCTCGATGGCAGCACAGGGAGCGCGGATCGAACGCGTCACCGGCAGGGCCAACACGTGGATCGTGGGCGACGACGACGAGGTCATCGTGATCGATCCTGGCGAGGACGCGACCGCCGTACTTGGGGCCGTAGGCGAGCGAGAGATCCTCGCGGTGATCTGCACGCACGGTCACGAGGGCCATACGGGCGCCGCAGTGGCGGTGGCCGGGCGGGACGAGGCGCCGGTGGCGCTGCACCCCGGCGACAGGCAAGCCTGGCGCGAGGTGCATTCGGGTGGCGATCCAGAGATCGACATGGAGGACGGCGGCAAGTTCGGGGTCGCTGACGTGACGCTGGAGGTGCTGCATTCACCCGGGCACAGCCGCGGATCGTGCTGCCTGTACTGCGAGGAACTAGACGTCGTGTTCACCGGCGACGTGGTGACCGAGCGCGGTCCTGTCCCGCGCGAGGACGGATTCCCGGCTTGGTCCAAGCAGCTCGACGCCATCGGCGCCCAGGTGCTGACGCTGCCGGCGGACACGCGGATCCTCCCGGGCCATGGCGACGAGCTCACCGTGGCCACGGCCGAGAAGCGCTTCAACTCCTGGGTAGCTGCCGGTCAGGATGCGGCGAACGTGCCCGGCGGCTTTGGATCGGCCGATCTGGACGGCGCCGGATAGCTTTCTGCCACGGCGTCCGGGTGGCGGCCCGTCGTTGTCGGTGGCCTAGGCCAAGATGGACGTATGGAGCAGCTCGGCTTCGACGGCATGCCACGGCGGCTCTATGCCTGCACGCCGACGCGGCTGAATACGTGGCTGGACTGCCCGCGCAAGTACCGGTTCACCTACCTGGACCGGCCGCCGCCGCCAAAGGGCCCGCCGTGGGCGCACAACAGCCTCGGCGCCAGCGTGCACAACGCGCTGGCCGGCTGGTGGCGGCTGCCTCGCAGAGAGCGGACTGTTGCTGCGGCCGGGGACCTGCTGGAGGACGGCTGGCTCACAGATGGGTTCGCCGATGATGCACAGGCGCTGGAGCACCGGCAACGGTGCCGGCAGATGGTCGAGGGCTACGTCGCGGGCCTTGATCCCGATCGCGAGCCGGTCGGCGTGGAGCGCACCGTGGCCACGCGCACTGAGGTCATAGCGGTCTCCGGCCGGATCGACAGACTCGATGACCGCCGACCTTCCGACGGATCGCCGGGCGAGCTGGTCGTGGTCGACTACAAGACCGGCAGGCACCTGCTCACCGTCGACGACGCGCGAACCTCGATGGCGCTGGCACTGTACGCACTCGCCGCCGAGCGAGTGATGCGTCGGCCGTGCCGCCAAGTCGAGCTGCACCACCTGCCGACCGGCAGGGTACTGGCGTGGGAGCACACGCCAGAGTCGCTTGCCAGGCACATGGGTAGAGCCGAGGCGCTCGCGGAGGAGTGTGCGCAGGCCGACGAACAGTACAAGGCCGCGGCTGCGGGAGGTGTCCCTCTGCGCGAGGCGGCCTTCAAGCCGAGACCCAGCTTTGGCTGCGGCTGGTGCGACTTCCGGGCCCAGTGCCCCGAGGGCAGGTCGGCCGCCGAGCCACGCCGGCCCTGGGACGGCCTCAGCGCCGAAGTTGCTCATGACAATCAGGTCGCTGTCGTAGTCGGTCGCCCCTAAGTTTCGCGGCCGTTGCCATGGCCGCCGAATCCGGCGGCAGATACCCCGATCGCCCTATGCCGGAGCGTGCGCCTTAGCCGTACGTTCGCTCATGGGTGCACCGCTGCTGCAGCGCCGTGATGGTTGGAGGCAAGAACATGATGCCGTTTGACACACACCGGCTATACCAAGCCGAGCGCGTGCGGAGCTGGGCCGAGGTACAGCACGCCAACGAGCAGTTCGGCCGGCTCGCCGCCGCAGCGGTCACGCTGTCTCGCTTCTTGGTGACGCAGGCACGCCGCTTCGAGCGCCCTGCACCGCCGCTTGAGATCAGGCCGGCATGTACTTCTCGAACCAGGTCACGATCCTGGTCAGGTAGTCAGTGACGGCCGGGAACCGGCTGACGCCGTGTCCCTCCTCGGGGTAGATCACGAGCTCCGAGTCGACGCCATGACCCATCAGCGCCTGGTAGAACTCTCTGGCCTGGCCGGCTGGCGTGCACCGGTCCTTTGCGCCCGCCGTGAGCAGGGTCGGCGTCCTGGCCTTGCTCGCGTGCATGACCGGGCTGCGGGTGTGCACCTGGTTGCCGATCTCCTCGGGGTCGGCGTTGTCCAGGAACCACAGTCCCCAGCGGGGGATGTTGGTAGTGAACGTGAAGCCGTACCACTCGGTCACCGGCGAGCCCGCCACGGCGGCCTTGAATCTCTGGTCCTGGGTCACTAGCCAGGCCGACATGAACCCGCCGTAGCTGACGCCCATCGTGCCGATACGCGCCGGGTCGGCGATCCCGCGTTCGATCATTGCGTCAATTCCGGACAGGTAGTCGTAGGTGTCCGCGCCACCCATATCACCGACGACCGCTGCGGCGAACTCCTGACCTCGCCCGGAGCTGCCACGCGGGTTCGGGAGCAGGACGGCATATCCGCGCGAGACCAGCAGCGGCACCGCGTAGTCATGCATCCTCCAGTGTCGCTGGTAGGCCCCGATCGGGCCGCCGTGGACGTGCAAGACCAGCGGGAACGGCCCGGCTCCGGCAGGAGTGCACAGGATTCCTTCGATCGTTGTGCCGTCGGGTGCGCTCCAGCTGACATTCGTCGCAGAGCCGGCGACCGATCGGATGTAGTCGGTGCCGGCATGGGCCAGGGAGGCCAGCACCTGGTCGGCGCCCGTGCCAACGATCGCGATCTCCTGCGGCAGGTCGTAATCGTCGCGGATCACGACGAGCTGGCCCTCCGACGTGAAGGCGCCCGCCGGATAGAACCAGCTAGCCCAGGAGTGCGCGGAGGCGACAAGTTCCTTGCCAGTCATCGACTCCGGTAGGGGTCCGTCGCCGGCGTCGGCGATCCCGGCCACGCTGTCCAGATGGCGCTGGCCTATGTAGCCGAGCCGTGTTTGGTCGATCCACTGGACCGCGGTGACATCTGTCCCGGCGGCGTCTACTGCGCACCTGGTGCCGGCTACCAGGTCCAGCACGATCAGGTCGCCCGCGACGATCCACCGATCGCTGCATACGGCCTGTACAACGGCGGCCCTTCTACCATCGGACGTGCCGGCAGGCAGCCCGAGCTGGACGTCACTGCGGAGCAGTTCGACCACCTCACCCGTCGAGATGTCGAGCCCGGCTGAGCACCGCGGAGTACCAGTCATCCTCGCTTGGCTGCTTGCTTGTGATGGCCAGCACATGTCCGGGACCTGACCAGGACGCCTCCCAGACGTTCAGCCCGTCGGGCGAGACCCTGGCGAGCTCGCCAGAGGCCGGAGTATGGAGCCACAGGCTGCGCCAGGCATCTGCCGGCGCCCCGGCTTCGACCTCCGGGTACCAGGACGGCAGCCCGGACTCTCCAGAGCCGGCCGTTCCCGACCCCTGCGCGTCAGCCATCTCGGCTCCGAGCCCAGCGACGCCCAGCAGGATCCGGGTGCCGTCCGGTGACCACGCGAGAAACTCGACCGTGCCAGGGACTGTCGGCGCTGGTCTTGCCTCGCCGAGCTGCCCGTCGGTCAGCAGATAGAGCTGGAACACGTCAGCCTTGGCCCGGTCGGATAGGAAGGCCAGGGCCGACCCGTCCGGCGAAAGGCGGCCAGCCTTGGCCGACCCGCCACCGGAGGTCAGCGCGCGCAGCGCGCCGTCCCGCACTTCGTACAGCGCCGTACGTGGCAACCCGTCGAGCTCGTCATAGACCGACCCGGTCACAACGATGCGGGTGGCGTCGGTCGCCGTGACAAGGTCGGTGACGTGGTGGGGCTTCCCGAAACCTGGCTCGTGCAGCCGCCGGACATACTCGGCGACCGCGGCGTACTCAGGCGACTCCCGCAGGTCCTTGCGCATAATCCGGCGGATGGTAGCGGTGTTGACACCCTGAACGGTCAGCTGACTTGATCGGCGACAGTGCTTGCAGTCGTTGCGTGCTTGGCGCGGCCACAGGAGTGAACAGTCGGCTGACGGCGCTCGGCGGCGTTCCAGAACTGCGTGAGGATGGTCGCTGTCGTCACGGGCGCTTCGACGGCAGGGGAGTGAGCCGCGCCGGGGATGCAGGCGCGCTCGGCACCGAGCCGCCTAGCCATCTGATCTTGTTCCGTCGTTGGCCAAGCGTCGTCGTTCTCGCCGTAGACGACCATGGTCGGCAGTCTCGCGGTGGCCGCGGCCTTCGCCAGGTCGTCGGTCAGGTCAGCACATTCGAGCAGGTACCTGGCGATCACGATGTAGTGGATGGGGCAGGTCCGAAGGGTCCGCTCCCGCAGGAACGCGATGATGTGCTCGTCGGTGCCGTCGGCGCGCGCCTGCGGCTCGAGCTGGTCGTGCCAGATATAGCGGACCATCTCGGTGAGCTGAGCCCGGTCATCCGGTAGGGCGCCGTCGCTCGGGTCGAGCACCGACAGCAGCTCGGTCAGCGTCGCGGCCCGCTGGCCGCCGATCGCGCTGGGCCCGGACCCGAGCAGGGTCAGCGACAAGAACGACGCGGCCCGCATCAGCACCGCTTCGCGCGCGACGAGCCCGCCCATCGAATGCCCGACCAGGTGCACCCCGTCAGCGTCCGGCGACACAGCATCGGCGATCGCCAGCAGGTCAGCCGCCAGCTCCGCGGGCGAGTAGCCAGACCGGTCGGCCGCGTGCGGAGTCTGGTACTGGCCGCGCTGGTCGATGGCGTACACGTGGCGGCCGGCCGAGGCGAGCGGCTCCAGGATCGAGAGGAAGTCTTCCTTGCTCCCGGTGAAGCCGGGCACCAGCAGGGCAGGCCTGCGGTCGCTCACCCCCCGGCACGGCTTGGCCTCCAAAACTGCGAAGGATCCGCGAGCCGTCTGCACTGTCGCTGACCGGACGTGGTCTGGCATCTCCAGAGACCGGGGAGTACTCACGAGGAGGGAGCCTATCGAGAGATTGCTGAAATGTAACAGTCAAATAACGCAGGATCTGCTGGGAGAGTTCCGGCGCCAAACCGGATGATGCCCGGTCATTACCTGCCCAAAACCAGCGCAACCTGCTGGTCACAAGCTCTTAACAAGCCAAAGGACAGCGACCGGGCACCGTCAGCCCGGTGGCTGTCCTTCCATCCGGCCAGGTCGGCCGGGCCAGACTTACTCGCCAGCGGCCGGCTGGCCGCCACCGTGACCACGTGACGAGCGCCGGACGCGCCGCCTCGCGGCGGGCTGGCCAGCGGCGCCTTCAGCGGCAGCGTCGCCACTGCCACGAGCCAGCGCCTGGCCGCGGTCAGCGCCCGCGGCCGGCGCGCCGGTGTCGGCAGCCACGCCACCATCGGCGGCAGCCTGACCGCCGCGGGTACGACGGCGCGGACGCGGCGTCCTCGGCCCAGCCTCCCGAGCACCACCATCGGTCGCCTGGCTGCGGTCGCGCCGTGCGGGACCGCTTGAGTCCGGCCGGCGGTCGTGCGCACCGGCGCCGCCGCTACGAGAGCGCGTCTTGCCCGTCTCGCCGATGTCTTCCAGCGTCTCGGCCTCAAGCCCAGCCCGTCCCCGCTGTGCCCTGGGCAGAACGCCCTTCGCGCCAGCCGGAATGTTGAGCGCCGTGTACAGGTGCTCCGAGGTCGAGTACGTCTCCAGCGGCTCGGGGAAGTCCAGGTGCAGGGTCTCGTTGATCATCTTCCAGCGGGCCAGGTCGGCCCAGTCCACGAAGGTGACGGCCACGCCTTCGCGCCCGGCCCGGCCGGTGCGGCCGATGCGGTGCAGGTAGGCCTTCTCATCCTCGGGGCACTCGTAGTTGATCACGTGCGTCACGTCGTCGACGTCGAGGCCGCGCGCCGCGACGTCGGTGGCGACGAGCACGTCGACCTTGCCCGAGCGGAACGCCCGCATGGCCCGCTCGCGCTGGCTCTGGCCGAGGTCACCGTGCACGGCCGCGGCCGCGAAGCCCTTGGTGGTCAGCGTCGTCGAGACCTGGTCACAGGAGCGCTTGGTCCGGCAGAACACGATGGTCAGCCCGCGCCCCTCGGCCTGCAGAATCCGGGCCAGCACCTCGACCTTGTCCATCTGGTGCGCGCGGAAGACATGCTGCTCCGTGCTCGGCACGTGCTGCGGCTCGTCGTGCTGCTCGGCCCGGATGTGCATCGGGCGGCTGAGGTGGCGCCTCGCTAGCGTCACGATCTCGCCCGGCATCGTGGCGGAGAAGAGCATCGTCTGCCGGCTCGCCGGAGTCAGCTGGAGTATGCGCTCGACGTCCGGCAGGAAGCCGAGGTCGAGCATCTTGTCGGCCTCATCGAGGACGAGAGTGTTGACCTTGCCCAGCTTCAGGTGGCCCTGGCGGGCGAGGTCAAGCAGCCGGCCCGGCGTCCCGACCACGATGTCGACAGTAGCCAGCGCATCGATCTGCGGCTCATACGCGCGGCCGCCGTAGAGCGTCACTACGTTGGCGTTCATCCGGGAACCGGCGAGCCTGAGGTCATCGGCAACCTGGATAGCGAGCTCGCGGGTCGGCACAACAATGAGGGAACGGGGTGAGGCCTTCTCCCGTGTCGTCCGGTCCAGGCGCTCAAGAATCGGGATCCCGAAGGCCAGCGTCTTGCCGGTCCCGGTACGAGCCTGCCCGATCAGGTCGTGGCCATCCAGCGCGACCGGCAAGGTCAGCGCCTGAATGGGGAACGCGGAGGTGATGCCCTCGGCCTCGAGGGCTGCGCAGATCGGCTCGGCGATGCCGAAGTCGCGGAAAGTCTTGGCGCTCGCTGGCACCCCGGCAACCTCCGGGTCCGATCTCTGAGCTGTCGTCCATGGTCGTGGTCAAAGTAGTCAGGGCTTCCGCCTCTATCAGGGCCCGTGGCAGCCTGGCGCTGAGTGCGCCTCGGTAGCGATCGCCAGGGGCTGGCGTGTGACTCCTCCGGCGGGGCAAGCTCTGCCGTTGAGCGGCATGGGCCGCACACTCGCGGAGAAGGGGCAGCGCGCCATCGTCCGGGCATCAAGCTGCTGGAAGATCGTCACGCCTACGTTCTTGTGTAACGCGGTCGGGGGCGACCACATTCCTCATGTGGATCAGTACACAGTGTATCAAGCCCAGCCCGATGAGCCGGTGAGGCTGCATCTCGTGGCGTTTGGGGACGCCTTCTTGTTGCCGCGCCGTCTTGTTACGCTGCCGTCGTGACCCACGAGGGAGCCGACGCCACCACGCCAGCCTCCGCCGGTCCTGCGGCGGACGGCGAGCTCGACCTGCTGGGCCTGCTGGCCTACGCGTCGCTGACCGCGTTCTTCCGGCTCTCCGACGACGCGGCGCTGGCGATCTCGTTGTCCGACAAGACCGCGCTGGCCGAGATGGCCGTCGCCGAGTTCAGCCACTTCCAGCTGCTGCGCGGCCGGATCGAGGAGATGTCGGCCGATCCGCAGGTCGTCATGCAGCCCTTCGTGACGGCCGTCGATGCATTCCACGCCAGGACCGCCCCGGCGGACTGGCTGGAAGGCCTGGTCAAGGCCTACGTCGGCGACGGGATCGCAGCGGACTTCTACCGTGAGGTCGCCAGGGTGCTCGACCCAGCCAGCCGGGACCTCGTGGAGGCCGTGATGGCTGACACGGGTCACTCGGATTTCGTGATCGCCAGGGTGCGTGAGGCCATCAAACTCGACCCCCGCGTGGCCGGCCGGCTCGCATTGTGGGCGCGGCGACTCGTGGGCGAGGCCCTGGGCCAGGCCCAGCGCGTCGCCGCCGAGCGGGAACCGCTGGCCAGGATGCTCGCGGGCGACGCGGCAAGCCAGCTCGGTGACATCGGCCGGATGTTCGCCCAGCTGACTGACGCGCACGCTGCCCGGATGGCAGCTCTCGGCCTCGCCGACTAAACCGCCGAAGCCGTCAGAGGTTGCTGAAGCCAACCCGGCGCGGCTCATTGCCGCCGAATTCGAGGTACGCGATCTTTTCCGCGGGCACGAGGACCCGGCCGCCCTTAGTGTCTGCGATCACCAGGACGCCAGCCTCGGCTTCCACCGCAGCCTTCAGCGCAGCCTCGACATCATCCGCCGACGCCTCGGTCTCGACCACCAGCTCGCGGGGCACCGACTGAATACCGATCTTGACTTCCACATATCTCCTCTCCGCAGTCCGAGGCTAGCCCTCGGTGATCACGCCTCGTGGTTGGAGGCCTGCATTTCCCGGTCGGGCCGGTGGCGGACGCCACGTTTCATGGTTTCCGCGGCCGCAAACCGGGTAAATCGGGCGCTCAGTACATCGACCATGAAACGTGGCTCTTACAAGATCATCTTGGCTACCGAGGTGAGAGGTTCGGCCTTCGCGGCCCTCGCGGCCCGCGCCGTCAGCTGGTCGGCTGGTCGCCCGCCAGTGGCCAGCCGCTGATGCCGCGCCAGGCCAGCTTGGCGATCAGCTGCTCGGCGGCGTCCTTCGGGATCTCCTGGTCGGTGCTGAGCCAGTACCGGGCGCTGACCTGGGCCATCCCCACCAGCGCGATGCCCAGCAGGTGCGCTTCGGCGTCGCTGACGCCCGCGTCCTCGCGGATGAACTGGCTGACCATGTCGGCGCAGTCGTAGATCGCCTTCTCCAGGCGGTCGCGTACGGCTGGCTCGTTGCTGAGGTCGGACTCGAAGACCAGCCGGAATGCCTCGCCCGTGCCCGCGACGAAGTCATAGAATGCCTTGAACGTGGCCGGGACGCGCTGCCGGTTGTCGGTCGTTGACGACATCGCCTCGCTCATGGTCCGGACGAGCTCTTCCGCGCTCTCGTCCAGGAGCGCCAGGTACAGCTCGAGCTTGCCGGGAAAGTGCTGGTAGAGCACGGGCTTGCTGACGCCCGCTCGTTCCGCGATCTCGTCCATCGCGGCCGCGTGGTAGCCCTGGGCCACGAAGACGTCACGGGCAGCCCCCAGCAGCTGCAGCCTGCGCGCTGGGCGCGGCAGGCGCGTGCTGCCGGACTTGGCCTGCGGCGATACGGTCAACGAACGCTCCGGGAAAATGATTGGCGGATATGGCCGCGGATTGTTATAAGAGGCAATCCTACGACCAGCCATCGGCTGGAGCCTGGTTAGCGGTATTCGTCCTCGTCTACGTTCACCACTTCGGCCTGCTCGACAGCGTCGGCCTCGTTGGCCTCGAGCGGCGGCTCAGTCTGCTCAGGAAGATCATTGTCGGTGTCGTCGTCGGGGAACACGTCCTGGTGCTGCTCCGCCGCGTCTGCTTCCGGCGCTTCAGGGTCGGGTACTCCAAGGCCCATGTCGCTCATTACGGTGCCTCCTAGCAGAAATCGGCACTCGAACACATTGCCGAATAACAGAATGCGGACAACACTGCTTGTAGCAGTACCCGATAGGAGACTGACATTCGCGCTTGATCAACGTCAGAATTAGTACCTGGACCGCCGCGGGGTAAGGAGATGCCATGCGCAGCATGTGGAAGGGGGCTGTCTCCTTCGGCCTGGTCATGATCCCCGTGAAGCTGTACACGGCGACGGAGCAGAAGGACATTGCCTTCCGGCAGGTACACCGCGAGGACGGCGGCCGGATCAGATTCCGCCGCTTCTGCTCGCTCGACGACACCGAAGTGCCCTACGAGGACATCGCCAAGGGCTACGAGCTGCCGGACGGCGAGATGGTCGTGCTGACCGAGGACGACATGGCCGAGCTGCCGCTGCCGACCACCAAGAACATCGAAGTCGTGCAGTTCTGCCCGGCTGACCAGCTCGACCCCATCCTGTTTAACAAGAGCTACTACGTCGAGCCCGAGGCGGCCGGCACACGGGCGTACAGCCTGCTCCGCGACGCGCTGGAGGAGTCAGGCAAGATCGCGATCGCGCAAGTCGCGCTGCGCCAGCGCGAGTCGCTGGCGATCCTGCGGGTCCGAGAAGGCGTGCTGGTACTGGAGACGCTGCTGTGGCCCGATGAGATCCGCACGCCGGACTTCGGCTTCCTTGACGACAACGTCGAGGTCCGGCCGCAGGAGCTGCGGATGGCCGAATCCCTCATCGAGTCGATGACCGTGGACTTCGACCCCGACGAATACCACGACAGCTATCGCGAGGCGGTGCAGGAGCTCGTCGCCGCTAAGACCGAGGGCCGGGAAGTCTTCCAGCCGGAGGTCGCAGTCGCTGACAGCGGCGGCGGCTCGAGCCTGGCAGATGCCCTCCGGGCCAGCCTCGCTGCAACGAAGGCCGGCGGCAAGCTCAGCGTGGCCGCGGCCAGCCAGGACGACGACGAGGACGAACGCGAGGAAGAGGAAGTGACTCCAGCGCGGCGCCGGGCTGCGGCGGCAAAGCGGCAGACGACGCCGCTGAAGTCGGCGCCCGCGAAGCCGAGCAAAGCGAGGACTAGCGCCGCTAAAGCGACCACGGCCAAAACAAGCACAGCCAAGACTGGTACGTCGAGATCGGCCGCTCGGTCGGACGGGGGCGGTGCCGCGGCCAAGCCCGCCGCCGGCGGCCGGACAGCCGCGGCCAAGACGGCGGCGAGCAAGACGGCCGGGAGCAAGACGGCGGCCGCCAGAGGCAAACCGGCAGCGAAGGACGATGAGACGACGGCACGGCCCAGGAAGCGCGCGGGCTGAGGGCACCCACAACTCGAGGAGGAGTCATGGCCAACCCGGTCGCATGGTTCGAGATCAACGGACCTGATGGAGCAGCACTTCAGACTTTCTACGCCCAGGCTTTCGACTGGGCGATCGATGCCAACAACGCCATGAACTACGGGATGGTGACCGCAGGCGAAGGCGGCATCCCCGGCGGCGTCAGCGCGAGTCCGGACGGCTCGGCGCACGCCACGTTCTACGTCTCGGTCGACGACGTCCAGGCTGCGCTGGACAAGATCGGCGAGCTCGGCGGCAAGACGGCGATGCCGCCGATGGACGTACCCGACGGCCCGACCATCGCGTTCTTCGTCGACCCCGCGGGCAACACCGTCGGCCTGATGAAGGGCATGTAGCCCCGAATTCCGGATGAGAGGCTTCGCGAGGCGCGAGTTCCAGCTGATGCTGCTCCGCCGGATGGCGGATTTCCAGCCCGAGTTGGTTGCTCGCGCCTACGCGTCGCTGCACGCAACCCGTGCCGACTACCTAGCTGCGCACCACCGGTGGCAGTCGCTGCTGCGGTCGGGCAACGCGCCGGAGGGCCTCGCGTTGTACGAGGCCGTCCTTGGGCCGCCCGACTCTGAGCGCGAGGAGGCCGTAGGCGATGTCACGCTCACCGCGCTGTCGTGGCCCCTGACTGCGGGCCTCTGGCCTGACCTGCGCTGGGAGCTGATGGTGGGCTTCGGCGGCGCCGTCCTGAACGGCTGGCTCGTCCGGGCCACCGGTACCCCCGTGCCGTCGCTCCCGGCGGTCGGCCTGCTCGACCAGATCGCTCCGTGGTCCTGCGTCGTCGGCGATGTGCTCGCCCGTCTCCCGACGGCCCGGCAAGCTGATCCAGACGTCGCGTCACGCTGGTTCGTCATCGTGGGCGGCCAGCGTCTGGTGTTCGTCCACGGCCTGCTCCAGGCAGTCAAGGCCGATGAAGTGAACTCCGACGAAACACCTGCGGCTGCGATCTAGCGCACGTCCGTGACCGTTGGTCTGATCTGTGCTGGTACCGGCGAGTAGGCTTGGACAGCATGACTCACCAGTCGCGGCCTGACGCGCCCCACGAGCACGCTGATGGCACTCCGTTCACGCATGTCAACGGCACTCCGCTGGCGATAGGCAACGACACGGGGCCCGTGCAGGGCAAGATCGCCGCGACGGCACCAGGCACCAGCGGCCCGATCCCGCGGTGGCCTGGCGAGCTGGTACAGCTGGACACCGACGAGGTATTTGTCCGGACAACCCCCGCAAATCCGGGCGCCGAGCCTGCCGTCTTCGTACACGGGCTAGGTGGGTCAGCGACCAACTGGACCGACCTGATGGGCCTGCTCACGGAGGAGTACCGGGACGCCCCGGCGCTGGTCAGCGCGGCCGTGGACCTGCCGGGATTCGGGTTCTCGCCGCCACCCGCCGCCGACGACTACTCGCTGGATGCCCGCGCCGCGGCCGTAATCCAGCTGATCGAGAAGCGCGGGAACTGGCCCGTCCATCTCGCCGGCAACTCCCTCGGCGGCGCCATCAGCACACGGATCGCGGCCCGGCGGCCAGACCTGGTTCGTACGCTGACGCTGATCTCGCCCGCCCTGCCGGACCTGCGGCCGCGTCTGCTGCCGATGCGGCTCGCCCTGGTCAGCACGCCCGGCCTTGGGGTCAGGCTGCTGCGACGCCTGCAGCAGATCCCGCCGGAACGGCGGACCGAGATGACGGTCAACGACCTGTACGCCGACCCGAGCCTGCTGCCCAGCGAGCGACGCGCGGAGGCCATCGCCGAGGTGATCCGCCGGGACGGCCTTGCCTACGCCGGCGACGTCCTGCTGAGGTCCGGCCGCGCGCTGGTGACCGAGTACACCCGGTCCGGGCCGGGCTCCCTGTGGCGCGACGCCGCCCGGGTGAGCGCGCCGACGCTAGTCATCCACGGCAGCCACGACCGCCTGGTGAACCCGTCGACGGCGGGCCGGGCAGCGCGCTCGTTCCGGAACGGCCGCGTCGTGGTGCTGCCCAGGATCGGGCACGTGGCCATGATGGAGCGCCCGGACCTGGTCGCGGCGGAGATGCAGGAGTTCATCGCGGCGGCCGCCAGGGCCGAGGCGGGCCGCAGCCCGCTCAACCGCGTCGCAAGCTGAGGGTCCCGGAGTGCTCATTGCGGCCGCGCAGCTGCTGACGGCTGAGGCGGGGATCGAGCCCGTTCCCGGCCCCGGGTTCGTCGAAATAACCGACAGTGTCATCTCCGGCGTGCGCTCCGCCCCGCCGCCTGCCGAAGCTGACGTCATGCTGCCGGACGGGTACCTCGTGCCGGGGTTCGTCGACCTTCAGGTCAACGGCTATTTCGGCGCGGAGTTCCAGACTGCCGACGCCGCCAGCTGGGCCAGCGCGGCACGTCAGCTGCCCTCTACCGGCACGACCTCGTTCCTCCCGACGCTCATCACAGCGCCTGTCGAGAGCCTCGCCGCTGCGCTGCGGACCGCCGCTGGGTTCGCCGGCGGCTTGCCGGCCGACGGCGCACGGATGCTCGGGGTGCACCTGGAGGGCCCGTTCATCTCGCCGACCCGCCGTGGCGCCCACAATCCGGCGTGGATCACCGATCCGACCCCGGTGGCGGTCGCCGAACTCATCGAAGCCGGCCAGGGGCTGCTCCGGCTGCTGACCCTGGCACCCGAGCGACCGGGCGCGCTCGCCGCCATCGACCAGCTCATCGCGGCCGGCGTCCTCGTCAGCGTCGGGCACAGCGACGCGACGGCCGAGCAGGTCGCCGCGGCGGCGGATCACGGCGCGCGGATGGTGACGCACCTGTTCAACGCGCAGCGCCCGCTCGCGCACCGGGAGCCAGGCGTGGTCGGCCAGGCACTTACCGACGAGCGGCTGACCAGCGGCCTCATCGCGGACCTCTATCACGTGGCCGGTACGGTCTGCGGCCTGGCATTCCGCGCGGCGCCCGGCCGGATAGCGCTGGTCACCGACGCTGCGGCCCCCGCTGGCATGCCGCCGGGAGAGTACCTGCTCGGCGGCGAGCCGATCACCCTGCCGCCCGCCGACGGCGCTCCTCCGGTCCGCAGCGACGGCACGCTGGCCGGCTCGGCCCTGCGCATGGACGTCGCCATCGCGAACGCCGTCCGCGTCGGTGTCTGCATACCCGATGCGGTCGCCGCCGCGACGCGGATCCCGGCCGACCTGATCGGGCGCCCAGAGCTCGGCCGGATCGCCGAGGGCGCGGCCGCGGACCTCGTCTGGCTCAGCCCCGATCTGCGGACCCGCGCTGCCTGGATAGCCGGGCGGCTCGTGTATACAGATGGCGCCGCCGCCACGCTGGCGTCGTTGCGCGTGTGAGCGAAGGGATCAGGAAAAAGACATGCAGGCACGGAACGGGCCCGGTCCCTCGCTGATGTTCCAGGAGATCGGGCAGCAGCCCGAGGCGCTCAGGGCCACCATTGACGCGCTTCTTCCAAGGCGTGACGAGGTGAGCCGGCTGGCTGCCGACACCAAGGCCGTGCTTTTCATTGCGAGGGGGACCTCGGATAATGCGGCGGTCTACGGCAGCTACCTGATCCAGGCGCACGCGGGTCGGCTGGTTTCGCTGGCTGCCCCGTCGATCGCGACCACGTATAAGGCTCGGATCGACCTCGACGGCGTGCTCGCGGTCGCCTTGTCGCAGTCCGGCCGGACCGAGGAGATCGTCGAGACGCTGGAGTGGGCGAAGGACTGCGGCGCCCGGACGCTTGCGATCACCAACGGGGGTGCGTCGTCGCCGCTCGCCGAGGTGGCCGAAGTGGCGTTCGTGACCGAGGCCGGCGTGGAGCAGGCCGTGCCCGCCACCAAGTCGTTCACGACCCAGCTGGCCGCCCTCGCGGTACTCGGGCTCGGCCTCGGCGCGCCGCTGGATCCTGCCGAGCTGGTGGCGGTGCCGGACGCGATCTCCGCGCTGCTGGCAACGCCGCTCGACCTCGAACCGATCGTCGCCGGGCTGGCGAAGGTGCCCGGCGTGGTGGTGTCCGGCCGCGGTATGGCCTACGCGGCCGCGCTGGAGCTGGCGATCAAGCTGAAGGAAGCGTGCTACCTGCACGCCATGGGGCTGTCGTATGCCGACCTGCTGCACGGGCCGATCGCGGTCGTCGACGCGCAGACGCCGGCCATCGTGGTCGCGGCCGACTCAGGCCCGACGCTGGCCGGCACCATCGACCTCGCCCGGCGCGTGACCGGGGCGGGGGCGAGCGCGTTCGGGATCGGGGGCGGGTCCGGTCTTGCTTCGGCGTGCACGTCGGCGCTGCCCGGACCACGACTGCCGGAGTGGCTCGCGCCGATCGGCCTCATCGTGCCGGGCCAGCTCGTGACCGAGGCGCTGGCCCGTCGGCTGGGCATTAACCCGGACCAGCCGCGCGGACTCAGCAAAGTGACGCAGACCGACTAAGTCTCATCCTGAGGAGCCACCGTGACCACTCAACTCGTCAAGCCGCTCTACACCGCGAGCGCAACCGCCACGGGCGGCCGCGGCGGCCACGTCGTATCCGCGGACGGCATCCTCGACCTTGACCTGCGGCCGCCAGCGGAGATGGGCGGACCGGGCGGCGCGACGAATCCCGAGGAGCTGTTCGCGGCCGGCTACGCGGCGTGCTTCCAGAGCGCGCTCGGCGCCGTCGGCCGGCGCCAGGGCGTCGACACGGCCGCCTCGACCGTCGAGGCTGACGTCACGATCGGAACGATAGGCGGCGGTGCCTACGGACTGGCGGTCACGCTGCGGGTGTCCATCCCCGGCGTCGACGCGGCTACGGTCCAGTCCCTGACGGAGGCTGCGCACCAGGTATGCCCGTACTCCAACGCCACCCGCGGCAACATCGAGGTCACACTCCAGGTCGGCTGACGACCCGGCTAATGTGGCCGGGACAGTCAGGAGCATCCAATGTCATCGGCGCCAGAGCCACACCTCAACAACCACCACCGGACCACGCTGCGCCTGATCTTCCAGCATCCGGTCAGCCACAACATCGAATGGAAAGATGTGGTGTCGCTGCTGGAGGCGGTCGGCTCGACCGTGCAGGAGCACGGCGGCAAGGTCGCGGTCACCGTCGGGTCGGAGACCGAGTTCCTCGACCGGCCACTGCACAAGGACATCAGCACGCAGACGGTCGTCGACCTGCGCCGGATGCTCGGCGCCGCCGGCTACGGCCCGGACGGCCAGGACGGCTAACGCTGACCATGGCGGCAGGCGGGATCAGTAGCTGTCGAGAAAGGCCTTGACCTCGGGGCCAGCGACTTGAGCGCCATAGCCAGCCTTGACTACCAGGCAGGCGACTGCGAGGTCCCTCGACGGTACGAAAGCAATGAGCCAGCTGTTGGGCCGCCCTTGGCCGTTGACGTCCGCGGTACCAGTCTTGGCGTAGACATCCGGGCCGAAGCCGATCGGCGCGGCGGTGCCGCTGGTGACCACGGCCCGCATCATCTCCTTCAGCCAGGCGTCGGTCGTGACTGGAAGCGGCTTCGCAGTGACCAGCGGGCCACCCACTGCCAGGTAAGGCTGCCGGAACGTCCCGCTGTCGATGGTGGCAGCAATCGACGCCATAGCCAGAGGTGAAGCGGTCAGCGAACCTTCGCCGAAGGCTTCCTGGGCCAGTTCGGAGCCAGATGCTGACGCCGGGGCGTGGAAGTAGCTCGCGGACAGCCTGCCGATGCCGATGTCCCATTTCTGGTCCAGGCCGTAATACTCCCTGGCTGTCCTAGCTAGGCGGCCGTTGGTCAGATGCTCCCATTGCGTACTAAAAGCGTTGTTGCAGGACTGGGCGAAGTCAGTGATGAACGGCGTCGTCGCCGACTCGGATTCGCCCTTGTCGTTGTGGTAGGTGATCCCCTGAATCGTGAATCTCTTCGGGCATGGAACGTGGCTGTCCGGATTGAGCACGCCCTCGGTAAACAGGGCGGTCGAGGTGATGGTCTTCATCGTCGAGCCTGGTGCGACTCTTGCAGTGAGTGCGAAATCGTTGAAGCCGGCGTTATTCGCGATGGCCAGGATCTTGCCGGTCGATGGCTGGATGACGACCATCGCGCTGTCGTTATGCTGGCCGACGGCGGACTGGGCAGCCCGCTCGGCTGCTGCGTCGATCGTTGTGGGGAGTCCAGCGACGTTCCTGGGCGCGACCACGACCGCCTGGGTGTTGACGAGGGGCTTACCCGTCGCGCTCTGGATCTCGACGTTCAGGCCCGGGGATCCGTATCCCGGGGGAGCGCCTGCCTTCAGGCGCGTGGTGATGTTATTCAGCCCCGCGTCACCGTAACTGGTGAGATCGCCGCCGCTGGCGTCGTTGACCGAGGTAACGAGCGGGGCGACCGAGACGGCAGCAAGGTGCGTGGACGTCGTGAGGTTAGGAGCTAGGTCGGCGGGTGCCCAGGCGACGTACCAGTACTGGGATTGCTTCGCCTGATAGGCGACCAGCGATGCATGGTAGCGCCAGGTTCCGCTGACCGCCGCAGCGCCGTTCGATGCGGCCACCGTGGCGCTGGCCGCGTAGCTGACCTGCTCCCGGGGAGTCGCCGAGCTTGAGGAGATCGGTGCTGCCGACCCGGCAACACTGGTGAGCTTCCTGAGGTGAAGGTACGTCCCGAAGGCCGTAAGGGCGGCCTTGGCGCCAGCTGGATGATCGGTGTAATTCGCGGCCTGCTGAAGGTGACCCGTGTCCCAGGCGCGCAGGAAGGCGCGGACTGTCTGCTGCGCGTCCTGGCCAGCAGATGAGCCCGTCGGCAGGTAACCGGTGGTCTGCGTGTGCCCGCCTCCGGACAGCACCAGCACCGCACCTATACCTGCCGCCACTGCCGCCCCTGCAGCGGTCAGCACGTACGGGAGCTTGCGCCGCTTCCGGCCCCGCCTGCCGTGCCGGCCAGGCGGCGGCCGCTGCTCCACGTCCGGCGGGAACTGGGCGGCCGAGGGCTCCGGGCGGTACAACGAATCCCACCAGGCGTCGTCCTCCGAAGTACCGCTCACCTCAGTGACCGTACCTACTGCCCCGTTTGCTCACCAAATTTTCCGGGAAACTGCCAGCCCCGGTTACTCGTAGCGGAAGCCGTCGAGGAAACGGCGGAAGACGCCACCTTCGCGGGCAAGGGCCGGGGCAGGCGGCGGCGCATGGGTGAGCTGGCGGGCGACTGGCTGGTCGTAATCGGTGCGGATGATGGCGTCAACGATGCGGGACTCATCAAAATCCTCAGAGCCTTCGATCCGGGGCACATAGCCGACAAGCATGCCGTCTCGCATGACCTGGGCTTCAAGGCCGGCCGTGCCGTCGGTGTTCCATTCGGCTTCGCGGCGGCCGGGCAGCGACACGCGGACGCCGAATTGGCCGATGCCCGCGCGGAGCAGGTGAGCGTTGACGCCACTGTCGCGAAGGGCATCGACCACCCGGCGCGCCCTGAATTCGTCCATGCCAGGAAGGTAGTGTCCGCTCCTGAAGAAGCGCTGAACGTCCTGAAGGAAGCCTGAGCGCTCGGCAACCCAGCGGCGTGCACCCCAGCGCATGCTCTGGAAGCAAGGGAGGCGGGCCTGGTGCAGACGAGGGTAACCGTGTGGGACCTGCCGCGTGTTCTGCTCGAGATGGTTCCGGAGACCGCCCCGCTGATGGCACGAGCAGCGGTTCAGGCGTACGACGTCGGCCGGCAGCTGAGCCGGATGCCTGCTCCGCCGGAGCCCGAGCAGTTGCTCCAGCTGACTCCTGATGAGCGGATGGCCCTGCCCTACTTCCGGGACTTTGACATCCTCGTTGGGCGGAACCTTCAAAGCGAGTTTGGAACCTACGCGGTTGCCGCGTGGCTTTTCTTGCCGATATTCGAAGCAGCGCTCGACCATGAATCCTTGAACGAAGATTTGGTACGGCGCTGCTGCGCGTTTCTGGAGGCGGCGCTGGCTGGCGAGGAGGCGGTTTCGAGTGGCGTCGTGATGATGGTTGCGGAAAACTTCGGTGTCGAGCACACGCAGCGCGTCCTCCCATACGCCGGTCCGCGGTTCCGGGATGCGCTGCGGTCGTTCAAGTGGCTTAGGTGACGCGCCAAGCCGTTCTGATAGTGAGGCGGGAGGCATGACATGGCCATCGGGTGGAGTCTCGAGGACTGCCTGCCCGTTGACCTTGATGACGTGCTTGCTGCGGCTTGGGACATGGTGGAGGCGATCGTCGAGCTACGCCCTGGTGAAGTGACGGTAGAGCGCACGGATGACAGGATGGCCGAGGAACGGGCTGCCGACGCGCGGGCATTCCGAGCGAACCTCACCGGCACCATCGCCGGCGAGCCGTTCCAGCTCACGCTGAGCATGTTTCCCGATATGGACGCCAGGCAGCGATGGATCAGGACTGAGGACGTTGCCTCCGGCTACGTCGAATCGAACCGCATGGATAGCTCGGTGTCGGTCGGCCTCGCAACGGCGATCGCGTGGTTCAAGATCGCAGGGGGCACGTTGTCTGGCAGCGGCCTGCTCCGCGCCTACTATCAAGCTGACGTAGCTGACCTCGTCGAGGCTTGCCAGGCATCCGGAGGTACCTCCAGCGGAACGGCTGGCCCTGATTCGCGAGCAAGTGTGGCATCTGCGCATCGACCGCTAATCCACCGCCCTATCGGCCGGCTGCGGCACCGCTGCGGGCGGTGATCATCCGGCTGAGCAGCGTGCGCTGCTCGAGCAGGACACCCGCGATCACGTCGGCCCGGTCCGTCGTTTCCAGCGCCGCGTCGGTTGCGGAGAGTGTCGCGTTGTCGGCCAGCGTGGCTGGGTAGAGTGCCCTGGCGATCCGCTGGATGCTGCGCGAGTCGTGCCGGCGCAGGGCCGGCAGTGCCTCGGCGAAATAACGGTCCCGGTAGGCCTCGACCAATTCCTCCTGGCCCGGTACCCAGAAGCCCTGGGCAAACGCCAGCGCCAGTCGCGGCGACTGGTCGGGCGCCAGGACCGCCGCCCAGGCGGCCTCTTTCGCTGCTGCGGTCGGGCGGCGTGCGTGACAGATCGCGCCTACGGTGTCGCCGCCGACCGGGTCGTCAGCGGCGTACGCCGTCAGGTCGTCGTCGCTGACCTGGTCGTGCGCGGCTAGCGTGGCCAGGATCTTGGCCCGCAGCTCTAGATCGACCACGAGCCCGGTCGGCAGCGTGCGGCCGTCACGCCAGAAGCGGAGCAGGTCGCACTGTGCCGAGCTGTCCGCGCAGGTCGCGAACGCCTTGGCCAGGATGCGCTGCTCGCGGCTGCCCGGCCGGCCTAGCTCGGCGGCGGTCAGTGCGGCGGCCGCGAGCTGACGGCGGCCAGCCACGCGGGCGTCGGGGGCGGCGTAGAAGTCCACCGCCTGGACCGCGCGGTCCAATAGCTGGTCGAGACCGATGACGAGCGTGCGAGCTGTCATCCGGCGAGCGACGATTGCGGCGAACTCAGCCGCTTCCAGCTCGGCGTCCTGCACCATCTGCCAGGCCGCGTTCCAGCAGACTGACTCGGCCAGCGGGTCGGAGACGTCCATCGCGCACGCAACCAGCGACCGCCAGGACTCGGGATCGAGCTTGATCGTGGCGAAGGTCAGGTCGCTGTCGTTGAGTATGATCGCCGCCGGCATCGGGCTGCCGGTCAGCTCGGGTACGTGCGTCCACTCCTCGCTGAGTGTGAGGACGATCCGGCGATCCCGTGCGAGCTTCGTTCCGTCCAGCTCGTAGGTCCCGATCGTCAGCTGATGCGTCCGGAGCTGCCCTGGCACGACGACGGCCGGCGGTTCCTGGACGATGGCGAACGACGTGATGACGCCGTCCGGGCCCACCGTGACCTCGGGCCGAAGGGTGTTGACGCCAGGCTGCTGGAGCCACTCGGCGGCCCATAGCGTCAGATCATGGTCACGGGCGCGCGACCAGCAGTCCATCAGGTCGGTCAGCGACGTCGCCTGCCACGCGAACGTAGTGAGGTAGTCGCGCAGCCCGGTGGCCATCGCGTCCTGGCCTATCAGCGCGGCCAGCTGACGGACGACGCTGGCGCCCTTGGAGTAGTGATGGGTGCTGGCCTGGTCAGCGCGTCGGCAGCAGAATCGACGGGCGAGGAGACCGGCTGCGTGCTTGGCAGGCTGTCGGCCTGGTACGCGGACGCCTTGCCGCTCATGCCGAACTCGGCCCACGCATTGGCGACGCCGAGCGCCTCCCGGACCGCGCCGACGCTCAAGTACGTGGCCATGGCTTCGGCCAGCCACAGATCGTCCCACCAGCGGCCCTCGACCAGGCAGCCGAACCACAGGTGCGCGGCCTCGTGCGCCAGCACGACCGGGACGTGATCGTCCTGCGGTCCGCCGCGCGCTGGAGCAGCGTCTCGCTGACGTACATGACGGCGGGCAGCTGCATCGCCAGCGGGCCGAGTTCGGGCGCGAAGACGATGTCCAGCTTTTCGTACGGGCAGGGCACGACGAGCAGCTGCTCGTAGTGTCGCAGCGCCGCCTCCACCAGGCCGGCGATCCTGGCCAGTCCCGGTGAGCTCGCCAGGGTCGGGCGGCAGTGGACGGTGACTGGGTAGCGCCGCCGCCGAGGTCGTTGCCCTGCGGCGGCAGCCACGTAAGGCCCGGCGCACAGGGTGAACTCGTATGGCCTCATCCCGACCACGGTCGAGAAGCGCCACACTCCGGCCGCGCCGTCGGCCGGGCTGTGCAGCGCCTCGCCGTTGGCGATGCAGGTCCAGCCAGCCGGCAGCGTCACGATCAAAGTGACGCTTGCGCGCAGGTCCGGCTGGTCAAAGCAGCAGAAGACACTCGGCGCCGATGTGGGGAAGCAGTTCGCCAGGACGTAGCGCTGGCCATCGGCCGGATCGGTGTACTGGGTCAGGCCGCTGCCGCTCCGCGAGAGCGGGACCGTAGCGACAACCGCCAGCGAGTTCTCCTCCGCCAGGCCTTCTAGCGGGAGGCGCCCGGCCGTTATCGACGCGGGATCGACCGGCTCGCCGTTCAGGACGACCTCGTGCACAGCGATGGCGTCCAGCTCGGCGAAGGTCGCGGCGCCCGCCTCGCGGCTCCGAAACCTGGACCTCGGTGCGGGACCGGGCGGTGTCGCCGCTATCGGTCAGGTCCAGGAAGACCGAGTAGGACTCAACCGTCAGCAACCGGGAACGGGCTGCGGCTTCTGCCTCGGTTATCCCAGTAGCCACCGCCGCAGTCTAATGATGACCAGGCCCTATGCGCTGCGGCTTCGGCGGTCCTGAGCTAGGTTCGGGACCGCGCAGCGCCCAGGCGGCTACAGCACCCTGCGCGCACCTGGGCGGCTACAGCACCCTGTGTACCTTGTGCTGGGCCGCCTGGGCTCGTGGCCTGATCACCATCAGGTCCACGTTGAAGTGCGGGGGACGGGTCACTGACCAGACCACCGCGTCGGCCACATCGGTGTCAGTGAGGGGCTCGGCGACACCGGCGTAGACCTTGGCGGCCTTGTCGGCGTCGCCCCGGTACCTGTTTACGGCGAACTCGGCGGTCTTGACCATGCCGGGCGCGATCTCGATGATCCGGACCGGCTGGTCAAACAGCTCAAGGCGCAGCGTTTCCGCGAACGCGTGCGTGCCGTGCTTCGCGACGACGTATCCGCCGCCGCCTTCGTAGCTAATGATCCCGGCGGTCGAGCCCATCAGGACGATCGTGCCGGCGCCGCTGGCGATCAGCTTGGGCAACAGCGCCTGGGTCACGTGCAGCGTGCCGAGCACGTTCACGCTGTACATCGCCTGCCAGTCGTCGGCCGAGCTGTCCGCGATGGACTCGGCGCCCACCGCGCCGCCGGCGTTCGCGAGCAATACATCGCACCGGTCCAGCGAGTGGGCGAGCGCATCGACTGCCGGCCGGTCGGTCACGTCCAGCTCGTGCACGGTCGCGCTGCCGCCCGCCGCGCCGATCTGCTCCGCCACCTCGGCAAGCCGGTCGAGGCGGCGAGCGGTGAGCACCACGTGATAGCCGGCTGACCGCGAGCCCGATGGCCGAGGCCGCCCCGATTCCGCTGCTGGCCCCGGTGACCACTGCCACTCGGCCCACGGTTGCGCTGTCGTCTGATCCACCGTCCATGGCGTGATTCTGTCAGCAGGCGGCTCCGCCCGCAGACAGGCCCGGCCTGACAAGCCGCGGACTCGTTTACGATCAATCTGTGCCAGAACTGCGCGGAGTGATCACCGACTGGGGTGGGGTCATGACCAACCCCATCGCCGAGAGCGTCAACGCCTGGCTCGCGGCCGATGGCATCGACCGGGCCAGCTACGTCACAGTCATGCGGCGATGGGTCAAGCATGCCTACGCCGATGGCGGGGACCAGAACCCGATCCATGCGCTGGAGCGCGGCGAGTGCACGAACGACGAGTTCGAGCTCGCGCTGGCCAGGGAGCTTGTGCTCGAGAGCGGCGGCCCGGTGGCCGGGCCCGGGCTGCTGGCCCGCATGTTCGCGGGGTCGAGGCTGGATGAGCCAATGCTGGAGCTGTTTCGCAAGCTGCACGCCGGCGGTGTGCCGACCGGGCTGCTGTCGAATTCCTGGGGCGGGAGCTACCCGCATGAGCTCTTCCCTGACATGTTCGATGCGGTGGTGATCTCTTCTGAGGTTGGCATGCGCAAGCCCGAGCCGCGGATCTTCCGCCACGCGGCGGAGCTGCTTGGCCTGGCGCCGCAGGAGTGCGTGTTCATCGACGACATCGAGGCCAACATCACTGCGGCCGAGCAGGTCGGCTTCACCGGCGTGCTGCATAGTGCCGCGGGCCACACGGCCGAGCGGGTGGCGGAGCTGCTTGGTTCCCGGCTTTCCGGTTGTGGCTGACTACCCGCATCCGGCTAGTCCGGGCCGTTCGGCGAATATGCGGGCTAACCGGCGCAGCGACACCAAGCCGGAGCTCGCGCTGCGGCGCGCCTTGCACAAGCAGGGGTACCGGTATCGCAAGGACTTCCGTATCGATCTGACCGGTGCACGGGTCCGGCCCGACATCGCGTTCACGGCTCGCCGGGTCGCGGTGTTCGTCGACGGCTGCTTCTGGCACTGCTGTCCGGAGCACGGCACCAACCCGGCCGCGAATACCTGGTACTGGGAGCCGAAGCTCGCCCGCAACGTCGAGCGCGACCGTGCCGCCGACGCCGCGCTGGCCGCGGCCGGGTGGAGCGTCGTGCGAATCTGGGAGCACGAGTCGCTGGAGGGCGCTGTCGCGGTGGTTATTGCCGCTCTTGCCGATACGATGCTGGCCAAGGCGGCCGGGCGAGCGCGGACCTAGGCGCGCGATCGGCTGACCCGGCAGTGGCCGGCCTGGCACACTCTTAGGTCTATTCAGTAGCGCTTCGGGGCTTGTTGTGCGCGTATATGTGCCTTCTACCTTGCCGGCCGTCGCCGGGCTACTGCAGGCGGGCGAGATTCATTCATCGCCGGTCCGCGGCTATACGGTCACGCCCGCGCTACGGGAGTGGTACTCCAGCGGTGACATCGAGGAACTCGAATACGTGGCGATGATGCACGCGGCCAGGGAGTCGCTGCGCATGCTCGCCGCCGATCCGCGGGCGCCGCGGCGCCGGGTAGTGCTCGCGGTGGAAGTGCCCGATCAGCAGGTCGCGGCCGATGCCGGGTTCGACGAGCCGGGGCTCGTGCACCTGACCGGCCCGTTGCTGATCCGCGACGTCGCCTCCGGGCTGGTCGACGACGCCGACGCCGCGGCCGAGATAGCGGAGGCGATCGCGGCACTGCCAAGCGCCGACGCGGGAGACGATGATGCCCGCTTTGTCGTCGATGGCGCCGACGGTCATGAGCTCCAGTGGTACGCAACCCAGGAGCTTGCCGACCTGGCCTCCTGAATCGGTGGCGCGCCCTGAGGACATTTCAGGGCTGGCCCCGATCCGCGCTAGCCGTCCGTCATGGTCTCGTGGCAATCAGACGGATCGAGCAAGCAGGAGGTCAGCATGCAGAGGCGAGCACGACGGGTATCGATCATCGCCGCGGGCGCGGCGCTAGCAGCGAGTGGCGCGATTGGGGTGGCCGCCGCTGCGCCGAGCTCCCACGCGGGCGCCGCGGCCACGACGCTGCGGTATTTCGCCTTCGACATCAACAATTCCACGAACGACCCGGGCTTCGTACCGGTCGCCGGGACGAGTCCCAGCGTGTTCGGACAGGGTGACGAGCTGATCATCAACGATCAGATCACCGTGACGCACAAGTCCGGTACTGGTTACCCGATCGTCGGCTTCGACTCGGGCGTGTGCACGCTTACCAGGGTGCCGGAGAAGTTCGCCGAGCAGACCCTCGGCAACTGTGTCGTGACGGCTGTGTGGAACAAGGGTGGCAGCATGACCTTCCAGGGGGTGGTCCGCTTCAAGAAGCAGCAGCCCGAATCGGCCGTGCTCGCCGTCACAGGCGGGACGGGCCGCTACGACGGAGCACGGGGAGTACTCGACGTCGGGTTCACCGCGAGCCACAAGGTGCTGACCATCAAGCTGAAGTGACGCGAATGCGCCGGGGTTCCGAAGACCCCGAGATCTGCGGCCGGAGGCCTGCAGCCTCCGACCGCAGGTTCGCGGCTACTGACGCAAATAGGTGAGAACGGCGAGCACTCTGCGGTGGCCGTCGCCCGCTTGTGACAGGCCGAGCTTCGCGAAGATGTTGCCGACGTGGGTCTCCATCGTCTTGGGCGACATAAAGAGCCGACCGGCAATCGCCTGGTTGGACTGACCCTCGGCCATCAATGCGAGCACCGCCAGTTCACGCTGGGTGAGGTTCTCCAGTGGACTGTGCCGCCGCTGCCTGGAAACAAGACGGGCAACGACCTCGGGGTCGATCACAGCCTCACCGTGGGCCACCCGGCGGATCGCGCTGGTGAACTGAGCGACGTCGGCGACGCGGTCCTTTAGCACGTAGCCGACGCCGCGTGGGTCATCGGCAAGCAGTTCGAACAGATGCTCAGTCTCGACGTGCTGTGAAACCACCACTACGGCCGTGCCGGGCCATTGCTGGCGGATCTCAAGCGCTGCCTCGAGGCCTTCGGTTGTCTGCGTCGGCGGCATTCGGATGTCGGCAAGTACGACGTCCGGTCGCAGGGACTCAACGAGCCGCAGCAGTTCGGTAGCGTCGCCCGCTGCGCCCGCTACCTCTAGCCCCGCCTCGGTGAGCAGTCGGCCGAGGCCCTCGCGCAGCAGCACGGCGTCTTCGGCGATAACGACGCGTAGCGCCGCAGCGGGCGTAGTCGGCGCGGGCGGCTTGGTTACGGACATGGGATGCTTGCTTCGAGGTGCGTGCCCGAGCCCGGCTGGCTGTCGATGTGAAGTTCGCCCCCGGCGGCGGCGACGCGGTCCGCCAGGCCACGCAACCCGGATCCTTGACCGGGTCTCGCCCCGCCGGCCCGTCGTCGCTCACGCTGACCACGAGCCGCCCCGGCAGCTGGCGGATCGTCACCTGCGCGCCACCCGCCATCGAGTGCTTCGCCACGTTCGCCAGCGCTTCGGACACCACAAAATACACCGTGGCCTCGATGGCCGCTGGGAAGCGCTGTTGCGGCACGTCGACGATGGTGGTGGGCACGGGCGAACGTTCGGCGAGCGCCTCGACTGCCCCGGCCAGCCCCGCCTGGGTGAGGACCGCTGGGTGTATGCCGCGAGCGAGTTCTCTCAACTCGACCAGCGCTTCGCGGGCCTCCTTGCTGGCGGACTCGATCAGCACCCGAAGAACAGGATCCGCCTCGGCCGCTCGATCGCGGGCCATCCCTAGGGCAAGGGTCAGCGTCACCAGCCGCTGCTGAGCGCCGTCGTGCAGATCACGCTCCAGACGGCGTCGCTCGGAATCGCCCGCCTCGACGATCCGCGCCCGTGATGCCCGGACCTGCTCGAGCTGAGCCTCCACCTCAGCTTGGAGCCTGGAATGCTCAAGCGCCAGGCTGGCTGCCGAGGCTGTCAGGCGCACTAGCTGCGGCTCATGCTCTAGTGCCTTGTCGTGGACCAGTATCGACTCGCCCGACTCTGCCAGCGGCGTGACCGCGCGGCCGGGACCAAGACGGGCCGGGTCGAGTTGGCGCCCCTCGGTGTCGGCGTATCCGGATCCGTCGAGGAGCCGGAACGCCAGCTGCAGCGTGGAGTCGCCCATGGCGATAGCGAGCGCGTCCCGAAGTCGGGCGGGCGAGGATCCTGGCTCAAGATCTACGATCGCGGTGCCGATCGCGCCGCGCGCCGTCCGCACTAGCAGCGTGCTCACGACGAATACCGCCGGACCGGTGAGGAGGACCAGGGGCGCCACCTCGTTCAGCGCGAAACTGGAAATCGGCAAGCTGAGGTTGTTGTCGAGGGTCTGAACGACGGACAGCGCGATGACCGCGAAACTGATCCACAGTAGGGGCGTCATCGCTCGCCTCGACCAGCCGCGGGCAGTTTGCCAGTGCCGGAAGATCAAGGTCAGTATCGTCGCGGTGATCGCGATCGACGGGACCAAGGACCACGCATCAAAGGCGTTCTCTATCGATCTTGAGCCGTCGGCCATCAGCAGGTTGGCCGGACAGCTCGGGCCGCAGCCATTGGTGCGGGGATTCCAGAACAGCATCGAGACGAAGCTCTGACCGACATTCCAGGCATAAACGGTAACCACCATGCCGCACTCGAACCGCGAGCGCAGCCTGCCGGTTGGCCAGGCCAGCGCCAGGTGCGCCAAGGACGCTGCGTAGACATTCGAGATCACGTTGGCGAAAGTGAACGTCAGGGCGTACGGCAGATACCCGACATTGGGCAGCAGCCACGCATACCCGACGATCGAGAAGAGCAGTCCGAGCCTGCTTGTGGGCCACCTGTGCCAGGCGGCGAGGCCCGCAGCCAGGAACGACAGTCCCACTGCCGACGAGGTAATGATCCAGACCACCGGCGGTGCCGGTCTGGGCACCACCGTGGCCAGGACCTTGACGGCAACCGAAGCGGCGGCGCCGGCGGCTAAGGCGGTCCCCATCCGCCGGTTCACTGGCTATCTCCCGGAAGGAACCGGCGAAGCGCCGCACCAGACAGCTGGTCTTTGGGCAGGAACGCCGCCGCGGAACTCGCAGTAATTCTCCCGCCGTAGTCGCTTGCCTCGCGGGTGGACGTCAGCACCACGATCGGGCCGTCATCGTCGGCGGCCAGCCGTCTGGCCACCTCGAAGCCGTCGATGTCCGGCAGCTGAACATCGAGGAGGACCAGGCTCGGGCGCACCGTCCTGGCCGCCTCCGTCGCCTGTGCTCCGGTGGCAGCCTCGGCGACCTCGAAGCCCGCTGCCTCGAGCATCGCCTTGGCGAACGCCCGGAAGCCGGCGTGGTCATCGACAATCAGGATCGATGCGGATGGCTCCACCAACTCAGTCTGGCATCGCGCTCCGCTGCTGGCATCAGGGCAGACCCTGACCGGATGCCTGCATCACCACTGGTTCCGCGCGGCTTGCCGCAATGTGAGAGCGACGATCAGCGGGAAGACCCCGAGAGCCGCCGACGTCAGCCGCTCGGCGAGGCCGAGGTTGCCGCCGCCAAAGGTGGCAAAGAGCAGCCAGCCGGACAATACGGCGTAGATCAACGTCACTGCCGCGCAGCCCTGACGGCTCACTATCCAGGCCGGGGCCACACGGCGGGCAACGAAGACTGGCCAGATCGCCGTGGTGAGGACGCAGCTCACCGCGAAGGCGAGGTGCAGGAGCGTCGGGCCGGGGCCGGCTCCGGAGATGCGGCAACCCCGATGGTCGACAGGCCGGTCACGATCAGCAGGATTCGCGCTGGCAGCCGAACGCCGCCGAGGCCTGCACCCGTCGCAATCTGCGTGGTACCGACCAGGAACAAGGCTCCGGTCATAATCCACGGATCGGTCCCCGTCTGACCAGCCAGAGCGCTCACGGTCTCGCGCATCGGGCTGTACGAGGCGGGCTGAAGGGCGCCGCCGACGAGCCAGCCCGTTACCAGCAGGACAGGCGTCAGGAGAGCTGTGACAACAGCCCAGCGGGGCACGGGCCGGCTGACGCTTACCGGCAATATCGCCGAAAAGGTGCGGAAGCCGACCTGGGCGGCCCGTGGCAACTCGGCTACCAGCGATGCTGCGCCAGCGCCTACGTGGTCTGGTGCGGATCGTCTACGCGCGAGGTCCAGACGCGCGAGCTCAGTCATAGCGCCTCCATCAGCCGGTTTGAATCGAGCTGCCGGGCGCGCTGCTATGCCCGATACCAGGATAACCGAGCGCCGGGGACGGCCTTCGGCCCGAAGTCGGCTAGCTGGGAGTTTGGGTCGTCATGGCACCATGGGGATGCCGCCACTGACGTCGGGAAAGCAAGGAGCGATCGCATGGATGCCGTCACTAATGTCCCCTTTCCGGGGAACGAGCCCATCAAGGGGTACGCCCCCGGCAGCCCGGAGCGCGCGACGCTTGAGCAGAAGATCAAGGACCTGGCAGGCGAGCGCGCCGAGCTGACCATGACCATTGGCGGCCGGCAGGTGCCCGGCGGCGGTGAGAGCATCGAGGTCGTCCAGCCGCACAATCACCGCCATGTGCTTGGCGAGCTGCGGAACTCGACCGACGCCGACGTCGCGGCCGCGATCGAGGCGGCGAGGGCGGCGGCGCCGGGGTGGCAGGCACTGTCGTTCGACGACCGGGCGGCGATCTTCCTCAAGGCTGCTGACCTGCTCGCCGGCCCGTGGCGCACGGTGATCAACGCCTCGACCATCCTCGGCCAGTCCAAGTCGGTGTTCCAGGCGGAGATCGACGCCGCCTGCGAGCTGATCGATTTCTGGAAGTACAACGCGTACTTCGGCCGCCGGCTGCTGGCCGAGCAGCCAGCCAACGCGCCAGGCGTCTGGAACCGGCTTGAGTACCGGCCGCTTGAGGGATTCGTGCTGGCGATCTCGCCGTTCAATTTCACCTCGATCGCGGCGAACCTGCCGTCCGCCCCGGCCCTGATGGGCAACGTGGTGATCTGGAAGCCATCCCCGACTCAGCAGTTGTCGGCGCACTACCTGATGCGGCTGCTCGAGGCTGCCGGCTTGCCGCCCGGTGTGATCAACATGGTGACTGGCGACGGCACCGCGGTGTCGAACGTCGCGCTTCGCCATCCGGACCTCGCTGGGGTGCACTTCACCGGGTCGACCGGTACGTTCCAGCACCTGTGGCGGACCGTGGGGGACAACATCGCCTCCTACCGCGCGTATCCGCGCCTCGTCGGCGAGACCGGCGGCAAGGACTTCGTCGTCGCCCACCCGTCGGCCGACCCGGATGTCCTCGTCACCGCGCTGGTCCGGGGCGCCTTTGAGTACCAGGGCCAGAAGTGCTCGGCGGCCTCCCGTGCCTATGTCGCCCGGAGCGTCTGGGACCGGATGAAGGACCAGCTCATCGCCACGACCGAGGGTCTGACCATGGGCGACGTCTCGGGCGACCTGTCGCTCTTCATGGGCGCGGTGATCGACGAACGGGCCTTCGGCCGGCACCGGGACGCGCTGGCGAGGGCGGCGACAAGGCCGGCCGTCTCGGTGCTCACCGGCGGCGGCACCGACGACACCGACGGGTACTTCGTGCAGCCCACCGTGCTGGCGTCGACAGATCCGACCGACGAGATCTTCACCAGGGAGTACTTCGGCCCGATCCTCGGTGTGCACGTCTTCGACGACGGCGACTACGAAGCGGTCGTCACTCAGGCCGCCGACATCGCGCCATACGCGCTGACGGGGTCGATCATCGCTCAGGACCGCGCCGCGATCGCGCACGCGACGGACAAGCTGCGGTTCTCGGCCGGCAACTTCTACATCAACGACAAGCCGACCGGGGCCGTCGTCGGGCAGCAGCCGTTCGGCGGAGCGCGGGCCAGTGGCACGAACGACAAGGCCGGGTCGATCTTCAACCTGATTCGCTGGGTGAACGCGCGGACAATCAAGGAGACCCTGGTCCCGCCGACCGACTATCGCTACCCGCACATGGGCTGACGCTCCCGCATATCGGCTGACACGGAGCGAAGCCGTGACGTGGTAGTTCGCTGCGAGCTAGCGCGCGGGTGCATGGTCGGGCTAGCTGTGGGCACTGTAGCGGCCTGTTCGAGTCCAACCAAGGGCTCGCGTGCGCGCGGAGGACCGCATGACCGACTACGTGCTCGGCTCAGATCCGGATGAGAGCGACTACTGCCCGGCAGTTGCGGACAGCGGCGATGTCGATGAGGCAGATGGCGGCAGCGAGCACTCTGATCGCCGGGTAAGCCTCGTAGCGGCAGCCCAGGCAGGCTGGATAGACGCTCTCACCGATCTTGGCGGCCGGAACACGCTGCTGTACTACAAGGACCGCAGGGCTGGGACGCTTGACCTGGCTGGAGCGGATCCGGCTGCGCTCGACCGGTTCTTGCGCACGGGGTCAATCCGGCTCACGAGGCTATTCCAGGACGTCGATGTCCGCGCTGACGCGATCCGGCGCATCCAGGTCATCTACCGGAAGGCACGCGAGCTGCTCGAGGAGCGCGGGATCCGGGTGGGCTTCCTGGCCGTGGGGATGGCCCGGTGGGACGAGCTGTTCCTCGAGCCGTGCGCCCCGGTCCTGCTGCGCAGACTGACGATCAATCCCACCAGGGCACGGCACGATGACTTTGACCTGACCCTCGACGAGGACTACGAGGTCAACCCGGTCCTGCTGCACAAGCTGGCAAGCGCCTTCGGTGCCGCGACCGAGGACCTCGCGGGCATTCAGCAGGACAAGATCAGCCAGATGCTGACCACCGCGGCGCTCGATGTCGAGGTGCCGGGGTTCGAGATCGTCGACCGGCTCGTCATCGGCACGTTCACGTACGCCAAGCTGCCCATGGTCCAGGATCTGCAGGCGGCAGGCCAATTGCTCGCCGACAGCGACGTGGTCGCAGCGATCGCAGGCGATCCGCAAGCGCAGGAGTTGCTCGCCGAAGAGGACAGTGACGAACCTAGCGTGGAGTCGCCTGAGCACGACTACTCCGTGCTCGATGCCGACTCATCCCAGCGCAAGGCGATCGATGCCGTGCTGGCCGGGCGCAGCCTGGTGATTCACGGGCCGCCAGGTACCGGCAAGAGCCAGACCATCGCCAACCTCATCGCCGCCCTGGTCGCCAGGGGACGGAAGGTTCTGTTCGTCGCCGAGAAGCGGGCCGCCATCGACGCGGTACTGTCCCGACTTAAGGGCGCGGACCTCGGCGAGGTCGTACTCGACATCCACGAGGGCACCAGGGATCGCCTGCGCATCGCCGCCGACCTGGGCACCGCGATGGACGAGGCGCAGCGAACGCCAGAGCCGGACGTTGGTGACTTGCACCGGCGGCTGACAGACCGGCACCGGCGGCTGACACGCCATGTGTCCGCGCTGCATCAGCAGCACCAGCCGTGGGGACTGACCCCCTTCCAGGTCCAGTCCGCGTTGCTCGGCGTGCCGGAAGGCGCCCGCCTCGGCGTCCGCCTCGACTACCCCGAGCAGATCGGCAAGGAACGCGCCGACCAGATCCGTGATGAGCTACGCGAATTCGCGCATCTCGGCGGCTTCACGCTGCGGCCAGAGACCACGCCATGGTTCGGCGCGGCGCTGCGCGGCCCCGAGGAAGCAAGGCAGGCCTGCGAGCTGGCCGACCGGCTGAGCAGCCGCGGGCTGCCGATGCTCGTGGACCGCGCCGCGCAAGCAGCGAACGAGGTGGGCCTGCAGCCGCCGGCGACCTATCCGGACGTGGTCGCCATGATGCAGTTGCTGACGAGCATCCAGGCGAGCCTGCGGATGCTCAGCGCTGGTGCGTTCGCGGCCGATCCCGGCCGCCTGGCCGTCGCGACCGGGGCCGGCACCGGGCTGAGCTTCCGCGACCGCAGGGCCCTGCGCAAGCAAGCGCGCTCGCTGGCGGTCAATGCAGGCCCTGGTGGCACCGTTGGCCAGGCTGGCTCGGTCGGCGCGCTCACCGACGAGGATCTTTCGGCCGCGTTTTCTCATGCGGCAGATGAGCTCGCGAGATGGCAGCAGCTGCGCACCGACGAGGGCATGCCGCGCCTCCCGGCTCGCCTGGACGAGGTCATGGCGCTCTGGGCCGACTGCGAAGCGCAGCTTGACGTGTTGCGGGCCATCCTCAGCGTGCCCGCGGATCCGCAGCCGCTGCTCACGGCGCTGGCGGCTGATCAGGACACCGCGTGGAAACTGCCGCGGCTGTATGAGCTGGCGGCGCGATTCGGCGAGCTGTGCCTGGGTCCGCTACTGGACGAGCTTGCTCGTCGCGGGGCTGGCCCCGACCTCGCGGCCGACGCATTCGACTACGCCTGGTACAGCGCCATGCTCGATCAGATGCGGGTGCTGGATCCGCGCTACGCAGCCGACCAGGGCGGAGCGCTCGACGAGATCGCCGGTGACTTCCGCGCGCATGATGTCCACCACCTGACCGCCAACCGCGCCCGCGTCCGCCGGGCGTGGGCGCAAGCGCTGCTGGACGCCAGCGACCGGCATCCGCTGCAGGCCAGGGTCATACGCAAGCAGGCGGCACTGCGCCGTGGGCATGTGCCGCTGCGGCGACTGCTCGATCAGGCCAGTGACGTGCTCTTCGCGATCAAGCCATGCTGGGCCATGTCGCCTCTCATGGTCAGCCAGGTGCTGCCTGTTGCGAGGCTGTTCGACGTCGTGATCTTCGACGAGGCAAGTCAGATCGTCCCCGCTGACGCGATCCCGGCGATCATGCGCGGCCATCAGATCGTGGTTGCCGGCGACGACCGGCAGCTGCCGCCGACCAACTTCTTCCATCAGGTCGGTGATCCCGATGAGGAATCAGCCGACGACGAGGACCTGGTGTCGTTCGGCGCGGGGTTCGAGTCCGTGCTGGACGCGCTTCGCCCGTTGCTGCCGACGGCCGCTCTGGCCTGGCATTACCGCAGCCGCGACGAGCGGCTCGTGGCGTTCTCGAATTCGAGGGTCTACGGGGGCGCGCTGACGACTTTTCCTGGCGTGTTCACGGGCGACTGCCTGCGGCACGTCGTGGTCGCGCAGGGCCCTGGCCGAGGGCAGGAGACCTCGGTCGATGCCGAGGTGAGCAAGGTCGTCGAGCTGATACTCGAGCACGCGCGCGAGCATCCGCGCGAGTCGCTCGGCGTGATCGCGCTCGGCATCAAGCACGCCGAGCGCATCGACGCCGCGCTGCGGACCGCGCTGGCTAGGCTCGGTGAGCTGCCAGACGCCCAGCAATCCGGGCTCGAGGCGTTTTTCGCCGAGGATGCGGCTGAGCCCTTCTTCGTCAAGAACCTGGAGCGAGTGCAGGGTGACGAGCGCGACGCGATCATCTTGTCGATCGGATACGGGAAGCATCCGCGATGGGCGGATGCGGTACCAGTGGGGGCCGCTGCTGCGCGATGGCGGCGAGCGCAGGCTCAACGTCGCGGCGACGCGAGCCAAGCACCGGCTGACGGTGGTCAGCTCGTTCTCCGGGCACGACGTCGATCCTGACCGGGTCACCAAGGCAGGCGCCAGGATGCTGGCCGAGTACCTGGAGTACGCGAGCTCTGGCGGCTCGGCGCCGGAAGCCTCCGGCGCGATGCAGCTTGATTCGTTCGAGGCAGACGTGCGGGACCGGCTGGCCGAGGCCGGCATCAGGGTGGTGGCGCAGTACGGGGTCGGTGGTTATCGCGTCGACTTCGCCGCGACGCACCCTCGCGATCCGGGCCGGATGGTCCTCGCTATCGAGGCCGACGGCGCGTCCTACCGGCAATCGGGCAGTGTCCGCGACCGTGACCGGCTACGTGGCGAGCACCTGCAGCGGCTCGGCTGGCACTACCACCGCCTCTGGTCCACCAACTGGTTCCGCAACCCGGACGCCGAGGTGGCCAAGATACGCGAGGCGTACTTGCGGGCCATATCGACGATCAAGCCAGACCCGGAAGAGCCGCCCCGTTCCCGGCCTGACGCCGGGCCTGACGCGCCGGCTGACGCCGTCCGCCCGGCGGTCAATCCGATCGCAGGGAGCTGCCTTCTGGCCAGCAGAGCCACCTGACTCTTCCCGGCGGATCGGGACAAATATCGACGCCTCACCAGACTCACGTGCCTCACTGGGCGGATTCAGGCGAATCCTGAGTTAATTGCGCCAGTTGTCCGATCCGGCAGGTACGCTCACTGCCAACGGATAGCTCACCCCGGAGGTGCGCCATCGACCGCCTGGTCCTGTGGAACATCGATCTGACCCTGCTCGATGTCGGCAGGGTCTCCCGGGACGCCTATGCCGACGCGTTCCGTCGCGTCACCGGCCGCCCGCTCGCCGCGCTGCCGCAGCTTGCCGGCCGCAGCGACACCGAGATCTTCTTCGAGTCCCTCTATCTCAATGACGTCCCCACCGGCGCCGACGAGGTCGCCGACGCCGAGCTGCTCGCCAGGTACTGCTGGGAGCTCGAGGCCACGTTCGCGCTCCGGCAGGACGAACTGCTCCAGCAGGGGCGGCTGCTCACCGGCGCCGCCGCCGCGGTCACCGCCGCCGCCAGCCTGCCCGGCCTGGTCCAGACCGTCCTGACCGGCAGCATCAAGCCCAACGCGATCTGCAAGCTGCGCGCCTTCGGCCTGGACCAGCTCTTTGACCTCGAGATCGGCGGCTACGGCTCGGATGCCTACCCCAGGGGTTCACTGCTGCTCCTGGTCCGCGGCCAGGCCGGCCAGAAGTACGGCAGGTCGTTCAGCGAGGACGCCGACGGTCTATATCGCTGACACCGTTCGGGACGTCGAGGCCGCGAGCGTCGGCGGCGCCCGGTGCATCGGGGTCGCTACCGGCCGGGCAACCGCGGCCGAGCTGCGCGACGCCGGTGCCGATCTGGTGCTACCGGACCTGTCCGACACCGACCAGGTCATCGCCGCCATCGACCGGCTGACCAGGGTGCCGGCGGGCCGATAGCGCGCCATGACGGCTCCGCGCACTGTGCAGCCGAGGCGCCCGCCCGCGTTACGGGCGACCAAGCGCGCCGGGACTTCGGATCACGCGAGTTCTTGGCTAGCCTGGTACCGAACCGGTCCGGACTCGCAGGCACCGCATACTGGTATATAACAGTCCAGTCAATGAGGACGGACTTGCCAACTGGTTGGGGGGCGTAGGCGTGGGCGACGACCTGACGCCGACAGCCGGGCGCGACTACGGTGACACGCTCTGGCAGCCGTCGCCCGGGTCGGCAGCGCGGACCGTCGTCGCCGAATACGCCCGCTGGCTCCCGCACCATGGCGGTCCTGCGATTCCCGCACCAGACGGCGTGCCGTCCTATCACGACCTGTGGCAGTGGTCGGTCGACGAGCCCGCCGGATTCTGGTCGTCGCTCTGGGATTTCTTCGGCGTGCTCGGCACGCGCGGTTCCGGGCCGGTACTCAGCGGCCAGATGCCGGCGGTCAGCTGGTTCGCCGGCAGCACCTTGAACTACGCACGCAACGCGCTCCAGCGTGCAACCGTTGATCCCGGCCGCATCGCGGTGAGCTACAGCTCCGAGGCTGGGCGCGAAGGTCAGCTCAGCTACGGTGAGCTGCGCGCGGAGGTGGCCCGAGTCCGGGCGGGCCTGAAACTCCTTGGCGTCGGCCTCGGTGACCGGGTCGCCGCCTACCTGCCGAACTCGCCCGAGGCCCTCATCGCGATGCTCGCGACCGCCAGCCTGGGCGCGATCTGGACGTCGTGCTCGCCTGACTTCGGACCGCACAGCGTGATCGACAGGTTCGCGCAGATCTCGCCGAAGGTCCTGCTCGGCGTCGACGGCTACGCCTATGGCGGCAAGCGGTTCGACCGGCGCCCCGAGCTGGCTGCCATCGCCGCCGAACTGCCCGGCCTTCAGTCGGTGGTCCTCGTGGACTACCTCGGTACCGGGCCCGGCGACCTCAGTCTCCCCGCCGCTGTCCCGCTACTGACCTGGGAAGACCTCGGCGCTGCCACGGAGCATCCTGAGCTCGAGTTCACCGACGTTCCGTTCTCGCACCCGCTCTGGGTCCTGTACTCCTCCGGCACCACCGGCCTGCCGAAGCCGATCGTGCACAGCCACGGCGGCATCGTCCTGGAGCACCTCAAGGCCCTCGCCCTGCATCAGGATCTGACCAGCGCCGACACGTTCTTCTGGTACACCACGACCGGCTGGATGATGTGGAACTACCTTGTCGGCGGGTTGCTCGTGGGCGCGACCGTGGTCCTTTACGACGGCAGCGCCGTGTACCCGGACACCGGCGCGCTCTGGCGGCTCGCCGCCCGCGCGCGCGTGACCTACGCGGGCACCGGCGCGCCGTACCTGCTGACCTGCATGAAGGAAGGCGTCCGGCCGGCTGCGCTGCATGACCTTTCCGCGCTCCGCGGGATTGGCTCTACCGGCTCGCCGCTCCCGCCTGAAGGTTTCCGATGGGTGTACCAAGAACTGGGAACGGGGTCGCCCGGCCTCATCCTCGGCTCCTTCTCTGGCGGTACCGATCTGTGCACCGGATTCGTCGGGCCATCGCCGCTGCTGCCTGTGCGCGCGGGCGTGATCTCCGGGCCGTGCCTGGGTGCCAGGGTCGAGGCCTTCGATCCGGCAGGCCGGCCCGTCATCGGCGAGGTGGGCGAGCTGGTACTGACGCAGCCGATGCCGTCGATGCCGGTGGGCTTCTGGAACGACCCTGCTGGCGAGCGGTACCGGGCCAGCTATTTCGCCGACTATCCGGGCGTCTGGCGGCACGGCGACTGGATCATGATCATGCCCGATGGCGGTTGCGTCATCTACGGCCGGTCAGACGCGACCCTGAACCGCGGTGGCGTCAGGATGGGCACCAGCGAGTTCTACCGGGTGGTCGAGCGGCTGCCGGAGATCGCCGACAGCCTCGTCGTCGACACCGGCCAGCTCGGCCAGGACGGGCGGCTGATCCTCTACGTCGTGCCGGCCGACGGCCAGGCCCTCGATGACGCGCTGACCGCCAAGATCAGGTCGTTGCTGCGCACCGAGCTGTCCCCGCGCCACGTGCCCGACGAGATCAGCCAGGTCCCCGGGATCCCGCGCACCCTGTCCGGCAAGAAGCTCGAGGTCCCGGTCCGGAGAATCCTGCTTGGCACGCCGGTCAGCGATGCGGCCGACCCGGATGCGCTCGCTAACCCAGACGTGCTGAAGTACTTCGTCCCTGAGGGGGCGGCGTGACCGAGACCACCGGGCGGAGCTTCGGCGAGGAAGGCGGCCTGCTGACCTACGGCAGCTACCTCCGCGTGCCGCAGCTGCTGGCTCAGCAGGTACCCGAGGTCAGTCCGCCCGCGCACGACGAGCTGCTGTTCATCATCGTGCATCAGACCTATGAGCTGTGGTTCAAGCAGCTGCTGCACGAGCTGACCGCGGTCAGGGACGCGATGCTGCCCGAGCATGGGCGGCAGACCTGGCTCGCCCGGCATCTGCTGCATCGCGTACACGTCATCGAGCGCCTCCTCGTCAGCCAGATCGACGTGCTGGAGACGATGACACCCCAGGACTTCCTGGAGTTCCGGGCGGCGCTGGCGCCGGCGAGCGGGTTTCAGTCCGTGCAATTCAGGGAGCTTGAGTTCCTGTCCGGCGCCAAGGATCCCGGCTTCGTCCGCCGGTTCCGCGCGCTGACGCAGGACGAGCACGACCGGCTGGCCGCCCGGCTCGCCGAGCCGTCGCTCTGGGACGCCTTCGTCGACCTGCTCGCCGCGAGCGGGCTGGCGGTGGGCGACGACAAGGAGATCCTCGCCTCGCTTGTCAGCGTGGCGCGCGACCGGCCGCACCACGACGACCTCTGGCAGCTCGCTGAGGACCTGCTAACCCACGACGAGCTCGCCGGACTCTGGCGAGCCCGGCACGTCCAGATGGTGGAGCGGCAGATTGGCACCAAGTCAGGGACAGGCGGCTCTACCGGTGCGCCGTACCTGCACCGGCGAGTGCCGTTGCGTTATTACCCGCTGCTGTGGGAACTGCGGGACTCGTTGTAATGACCGCGCAGCACTAGCCATGCTGTAAGCGGCAGCACCGCCGGGTTAGGGCCGCCGCGTTAAGGGAGTGGAAGAGAGATGTCGGACAGTTCCAGCGTTGCGACCGCCGACAGTAAGCAGACCCTGTTGTCCAAGGCGGCCCTGTGCGCCGGCCAGCTGCCGGGCGTCGGCGACGTGGCGACATGCCTGCGCGCGTACTACCGGCACGTCGCGGTCGACGACCTGTCCGCGGCGGGGCCCGATCGGCTGGCGGCTGTGGCGGCCAGGCATGCGCAGATGGCAGCGCACCGCCCGCAGGGCCGTGCCCTCGTCGAGGTCCGGCGTGGCGCCGAGGCCGTGCTTGACCCGCCCGCCGACGTGATCGACATCGTGACCGATGACATGCCCTTCCTGGTCGATTCGATCACCATGGAGCTGGCGAAGCACGGGCTGTCGGCCCGGCTCGTCATACACCCGCAGTTGCGAGTCCGCCGCGATGTGACCGGGGCGCTGCGCGAGATCGTTGGCCAGGCGAGCGCCGGCCAGCTGGCGGCCAACGAGAACCACTGCTGATACCACCACGGCTCAGATAACAACGGGCGGCCAGCCCAGCCACGACGAGCTCGCAGAATCCTGGACGCATATCGAGATCCCGCCGCTCGGCGCGGGCGAAGCCGAGCCACTCGAGGCCGACCTGCTCCGGGTGCTCGGTGATGTCCGAGTCGCCGTCGAGGACTACCCCCGGATGCGCGCGCGGGCTATCTCGCTCGCCGACGACGTGCTGGCGCCAGAGGGCGAGGGCTCCGGCGGGGCCGACGCCCCGGCCGAGATCGCCGAGCTGCTGCGCTGGCTGGCCGACGGGCACTTCACCTTCCTCGGCTACCGCGAGTACGACCTGGAAGTCGGGCCGGAGGGGATGTCGCTTACCGCCGTGCCCGGTACCGGGCTTGGCATCCTGCGGCACGACCGCGTCGGGCCCGGCTCGTTCGCCCTGCTGCCGGAGGAGGTCAAGGCGCGGGCGCTGGAGCCGCAGCGGCTGATCGTCACCAAGGCCAACTCCCGCTCGACCGTGCACCGGCCGAGCTACCTGGACTACGTGGCAGTGAAGCGGCTGTCGGCGGACGGCGAGATCGTCGGTGAGTACAGGTTCCTCGGCTTGTACACGCACGCCGCCTTCTCCGAGAGCATCAAGAGCATCCCGGTGCTGCGGCGCAAGCTGGCCGAGGTGCTCGAGCTGTCCGGCATGGCTGCCGACAGCCACGACGGCAAGGAAGTCGCCGAGGTGCTCGACTTCTATCCGCGCGAAGAGCTCTTCATGACGTCGGTGAGCGACCTGGCCGCGATTACTGCCGGCGTGCACGTGCTGCGCGAGCGCCGCCAGACTCGTCTTTTCCTGCGCAAGGACGTGTACGGCCGGTACGTGTCCTGCCTGGTCTACCTGCCCAGGGACCGGTACACGACCCAGGTCAGGCTGCGGGCGCAGGAGATACTGCAGCGGGCGTTCGGCGGAGCCTCGCAGGTCGACTACAGCGTCCAGGTAGGGGAGTCGCCGGTCGCGAGGCTGCACCTGGTAGTTCGCGCGGATCGCGGCCGCCAGCTGCCCGATGCCGACCCGGCCGCGCTTGAGCGCGCGGTCGCCTCGGCCGTCCGTTCCTGGGACGACGACGTAGCCGACGAGGCCATCGCGAGCTTCGGGCCGCAGCGGGCCAGGGAGCTGCTCACCCAGATCGGCGGCGCGATCCCGGAGACCTATAAGACCGACGTGCCCCCGTCGGCTGCTATCACCGACTTCGCCCGCATACTCGAGTTGCGGGAGTCGGACCGGACCATCGACTTTGAGCTGTGGGAGTCGGAGACCTACGTCGGCGGCGTGCCGATCGAACCCGAGGATGACGTGCCGGACACCGTCAAGCGGGTGTGGCGGCTGACGATTTACCGGACCGCCGGCCCGATCACGCTGACCGACGTGCTGCCGCGGCTGCAGCACATGGGCGTGGACGTGGTCGACGAGCACCCGTACGAGTTCGCAGCGGGCGAGCCGTTCTGGATCTACGACTTCGGCCTGCGCCGCAAGCCCGCGGTCGAGGCGCGCGAGTCCCCGAAGCAGGTCGACCTGATGTCGAACCAGCGCGTCCGAGAGCAGGTCGAGGGCGCTCTGCTGGCCCTCTGGGATGGCCGGATCGAGGACGACGGCTTCAACGCGCTGGTACTGGACGCGCAGCTGACCTGGCGCCAGGTCGCCGTGCTCCGCGCCTACGCCAAGTACCTGCGCCAGGCCAACATCACCTTCAGCCAGGACTACATCGAGGGCGTGCTCCGCTCGAACGCCCCCATCGCGCGGCTCCTGGTCACACTCTTCGAGTCGCGCTTCGACCCGGCCAAGGAAGCAGGCGGGGCCGAGCGCACCGAGGCGATCACCGAAGAGATCACCGGCGCGCTGGACAACGTGGCCAGCCTGGACGAGGACCGCATCCTGCGGTCCTACCTCGGCCTGATTACCGCGACGCTCCGGACCAACTACTTCAGCACGGCGAGCGGCGCTCTCCCCTACCTGGTTTTCAAGCTTGACGCCCGCGAGGTTCCTGACCTTCCGGCCCCTCGTCCGGAGTTCGAGATGTTCGTCTACTCGCCCCGGTTCGAGGGCGTGCATCTGCGGTTCGCCAGCGTCGCCCGCGGCGGGCTGCGCTGGTCCGACCGGCGTGAGGACTTCCGCACCGAGATCCTCGGCCTGGCCAAGGCGCAGGAGGTCAAGAACTCGGTCATCGTGCCGTCCGGCGCCAAGGGCGGCTTCGTGTGCAAGCAGCTGCCCGATCCGGCCGGTCGCGAGGCCTATCAGGGCGAGGTGCTCACCTGCTACCGCATGTTCATCTCGGCCATGCTGGATGTGACCGACAACCTCGAGGCCGGCCAGGTCGTCCCGCCCGCGAACGTTGTGCGCCACGACGGCGATGACCCCTATCTGGTTGTCGCCGCCGACAAGGGCACCGCTACGTTCTCGGACACCGCGAACGAGATCGCGACTAGCCGCGGGTTCTGGCTGGGCGACGCCTTCGCGTCGGGCGGGTCGGAAGGCTACGACCACAAGAAGATGGGCATCACGGCCCGCGGCGCCTGGGAGTCAGTCCGATTCCACTTCCGTAGCCGCGGGGTAGACGTGGACACCGACGACTTCACGGTTATCGGCATCGGCGACATGTCCGGTGACGTCTTCGGCAACGGGATGCTGCTGTCCCGGCACATCAAGCTCGTCGCCGCCTTCGATCACCGGCACATCTTCCTGGACCCGGCCCCCGACCCGGAGGCCAGCTTCGGCGAGCGGAAGCGGATGTTCCAGCTGCCCAGGTCGTCGTGGGCGGACTACGACACGGCGCTGATCTCGCCGGGGGGCGGCGTGTGGGCCAGGACGGCGAAGTCGATCCACCTGTCGCCCGAGGTGCGGATGGTCCTCGGGCTGAGCGACGCCGACACCGCGCTATCGCCGGACGCGCTGATCTCGGCCATCCTGACCGCGCCGGTCGACCTGCTGTGGAACGGCGGCATCGGCACCTACGTCAAGGCGTCCAACCAGTCCAACGCCGACGTCGGCGACAGGTCCAACGATGCGGTGCGCGTCGACGCGGCGCAGCTTCGGGCCAGGGTCGTCGGTGAGGGCGGCAACCTGGGCCTGACCCAGGAGGCCAGGATCGAGTACGCGCTCGCCGGCGGCCTGGTGTGTACGGACTTCATCGACAATTCCGCAGGCGTCGACACCTCCGACCACGAGGTCAACATCAAGATCCTGCTGGACCGCGAGGTCAGGTCCGGCACGCTGTCAGCAGACGGGCGCAACGCCCTGCTCCAGCAGATGACCGACGAGGTCGCGAGCCAGGTCCTCGAGCACAACTACCAGCAGAATCGCGCGCTCGCCGCCGCCTGGGCGCAGTCCGCGCAGATGCTGCACGTGCACACCAGGTACATCCGCAAGCTCGAGCGTGACGGCCGGATCCGGCGGCGGCTCGACGTGCTGCCTGGCGACCGCGAGATCGCCGAGCGCCGGTCGGCCGGCACCGGGCTGGTCATCCCGGAGTTCTCGGTGCTGCTTGCGCACACAAAGATCGCCGCTGCCCAGGACGTGCTGGCGTCGTCGCTGCCCGACGACCGGTACCTGCGGCACGTCCTCGTCGACTACTTCCCCACGCCGCTCCGGCAGAAGTATGCCGACCGGATGGGCGAGCACCGGCTGCATCGCGAGATCATCACGACCTCGGTCGTCAACGACATGGTGGACAGGTCCGGGATAACGTTCGCGTTCCGGCTGAACGAGGAGACCGGCGCGTCGATCCCGGAGATAACCGCGGCCTGGCTGGTGGCGCGCGCCGTCTTCGACATGCCGGGCTTCTGGGGCCAGCTCGAGGCCCTGGACGGCAAGGTCGACACCGGCGTCCAGATCCTGGCCCTGCTGGAAGGCCGGAAGCTGACCGAGCGGGCTGCGCGCTGGCTGCTGGCCTTCCGCCGCCCGCCGTTCGACGTCCAGGCCACGATCGACTTCTTCGCCGCTGGGGTGCTGACCGTCGCGGGCAGCCTGCCCAAGATGCTGACCGGCCGGGACCTGACCGGCTTCGGGGAGCGCCGCGAGGTCTACGCGGGCCGGGGAGTGCCCGGTGATCTTGCCGACCGGATCGCGGCGATGGTGCCCGCCTACTCGGCCTTCGACATCGTTGACATCTCCCGCGGCACCGGGCGGTCGGTCGAGGAGGCGACTGAGGTCTACTTCGACCTGGCCGACCGGCTCCAGATAGCCAGGCTGCGCGACATGATCACGGCGCTGCCGCGAGACGACAGGTGGAACACGATGGCCCGCGGGGCTATCCGCGATGACCTGTACACCGCCCACGCCGCCCTGGCGAGGGATGTGCTCACGGTGACCGGTCCAGGCAGCCCCGAGCAGCGGCTCGCGGCCTGGGTCCAGCGCAATGACTCGGCCGTACGCCGGGCCACGCAGACGCTGACCGAGATCTGGGAGAGCAACGCCTTCACCGTCGCCACCTTGTCGGTGGCGGTCCGCGCGGTTCGCACGCTGGTGACTGCTAGCACCCTGCCGACCTGACCGCTAAGGTCCAGATATGAGTACAGATCCGGGCTTTCCCGGCCAGCCATTCTTTCCCGGCCAGCCCGATCCCTCGGGCCAGCCGGGGTTTCCTGGCCAGATGTTTCCTGGCCAGTCTGGGTTTCCTGGCCAGTCTGGGTTTCCTGGCCAGCCGGGCTTTCCCCGGCGGGCACTGCGACCGGGGTATATGGGCGGTCGCCCTATTGGACTCGGCGCTATCGGCGGGATCGGGCTCCTGCTGATGGCGATTCTGCTCGCGATCGGCTTCGCGATCTTCGTCTCCATCGCGCACTCCATGTCCCACAGCCCATCGGGGCCCTGCCAGGGCGGGCCAGCGATGGGGCAGAGCGGGCAGTCGATCGGGAACGGTAACTACCGATTCAACTGCGTCGACGGCGGGTCGACGGTGGTCCATCTTGGCAATTAACTCGGCGACGCTGACCGGCTGGCGTCGGCACGCAGGCGTTGTCGCCGTCACGGTGGTCACCGCCGCGGCGTTAACAAGCTGCACCATTACCCGGACGATCACCAAGGTGGCAGACACCGTCCGCGCCAACAAGGCGACGATTGATGTCTTCACTGGCAAGCTGAAGTCGGGCCAGCCGGGCCGGTTCGAGGTGACCTACGTGACAACGGGCAACGCTCCGTCCAAGATCATCTATGCGGTCCGGCCGCCGGATCAGCTGGCCTTCATCGATTCCGGGATCGGATCGGGGACCAGCAGGAGCAAGGCCAGCTTCATCGTGAACGCCACCGGCGAGTACGGCTGCACGAAGGCCGGCAGCGAAGCTCGCTGGACCTGCGACAAGCTGCCTAAGGCCGCGGCTGCCGCGCAGCGCAAGCTGATCGGGATCTATACCCCGGCGCACTGGGTCACGTTCCTCCGGGATTTCTCGCTGGCGGCCGGCTTCGCCGGTGACAAGATCTCCTCGTCCAGCACCACGGTCCACGGGTTCGCGATGCAGTGCGTGGACTTCGTCGCCTCCGGCGTGCCGGGAACGAGCAAGATCTGCACCACCGCCCAGCACCTGCTCGGGTACGTACAGGTCGCCAGCGAGTCGACCAGCTTCGCGATCACCTCGTACTCGGCCGCGCCAGACGCGGCCCTGTTCCGGTTGCCGGCTGGCGCCACGATCACTCCGGTCAAGAGCGGCGCAGCCTGAGATTTGCCTGGCGCGTCAGTCAGTGGGCAGAACCGGCCCTTCCGCCGGCTCGCGTAGGCTGCAGTCATGGCAACCGACCCCACGAGCGAGATATCAGAGCTGATGTCGACGCTCGCCAGCGTGGAGGCTGTCCTCGACCTCGGTGCCATGCGCAAGGAGGCCGAAAGTCTGCGCGAGCGCTCGCTTGACCCGGCCCTATGGGAGGACACGGAGCAGGCGCAGGAGATCACTCGGCGGCTCTCTTACCTGGACGCCGAGCTCGCCAGGCTTGAGGCGCTGCATGGCCGGCTTGACGACGCCAAGGTGATGTTCGAGCTGGCCGACAGCGAGCACGACGAGCCGATGCGGGCAGAGGGCGAGCGGGAGCTCGCGGCGTTGCACAAGGAGATCGACCAGCTCGAGATCAGGACCCTGCTGAGCGGCGAGTACGACGCGCGCGAGGCGCTGATCAGCATCAACGCCGGTGCCGGCGGGGCTGACGCGGCCGACTGGACCGAGGGCTTGCAGCGGATCTACCTGCGCTGGGCTGAGCGGCACGGCTACTCGACCGAGGTCTACGACACCTCCTACGCCGAAGAGGCCGGGATCAAGTCCACGACGTTTGCGATCAAGGCGCCCTACGCCTACGGGACCCTGCGCGGCGAGCACGGCACCCACCGGATGGTGCGCATCTCCAAGTACGACAACCAGGGCCGCCGTCAGACCTCGTTTGCCATGGTCGACGTGCTGCCGGTCGTCAAGCAGGTGGACCACATCGACATCCCGGAAGACGAGATGCGGATCGACGTCTTCCGGTCGAGCGGCCCCGGCGGCCAGGGCGTGAATACGACCGACTCGGCCGTCCGGATCACGCACCTGCCGACGGGCATCGTCGTGTCCTGCCAGAACGAGCGAAGCCAGATCCAGAACAAGGCCACCGCCATGGCTGTCCTGCAGTCCAAGCTCTTGGAACGCAAGCGAGAGGAGCAGGCCGCCAGGATGAACGAACTTCGCGGCGATGGCGGCCGGAGCTGGGGTACTCAGATCCGCAACTACGTCCTGCACCCCTACCAGAACATCAAGGACGTCCGGACCGGCTACGAGACCGGCAATACATCTGCCGTTATGGACGGCGAGATCGACGACTTCATCGAGGCCGAGATCCGCTGGCTCCGTACCCAGGGCCTGTAACGGTACGCAGGAAACGCCAGCCGCCGGCAGCTGCCCGGAGCGCGCTTATCTGGCCCACCGCCCGCTGATTACTCGGGCATGCCGAGCCTCGGCTTAATGGCTGCCCAGGTGCATGGCAGCCACCGTCAGCAGCGCTAGTACGAGCAAAACAGCAGCAATTAGCTGAATGCTCATCCCGTGGCTGTGATGGTGGACGTGCGCGCGGGCCTCACGGCAGGTCGCGCAACGACCCTCCGCTACCGGCCCAGCACACTGGGCGCAGATCAGGTGCTCGCAGCTCATCCGACTCCTACCCGGCAAACCGACCACCGGGCCAGTTCGACGATGTTGGACGTACCTGGCCAGTTTCCCCCCTAGACTGGCCCGAGGCCAAACCGGGGCACTAATTCATTACCCGGGAAACCTCCGTCAGTATCTCGTCTACCACGTGTGATGGGCCAGTGATCCACTTCGATAACGTCACCAAGACGTACGCGAACCAGGGCCGTCCGGCTCTGGAAAACGTGAACCTGGATGTCGAGAAGGGCGAGTTTGTCTTCCTGGTCGGGCCGTCCGGCTCGGGCAAGTCGACTTTCCTGCGGCTGGTCCTGAAGGAGGAGCGGCCCTCGTCCGGCCGCATCCACGTGGCGGGCAAGGATCTTGCCCGGCTCACGAACTGGAAGGTCCCCCACCTGCGCCGCCGCATCGGCTGCGTCTTCCAGGACTTCCGGCTGCTGCCCAACAAGAACGTGTACCAGAACATAGCTTTCGCCCTTGAGGTCATCGGCAAGCCGCGCCGGTTCATCAGGAAGGTCGTGCCCGAGGTCATCGACCTGGTCGGCCTGGAGGGCAAGCGGGACCGGATGCCCGACGAGCTGTCCGGCGGCGAGCAGCAGCGAGTGGCGATGGCCAGGGCCTTCGTCAACCGCCCGATGATTCTGCTGGCCGACGAGCCCACGGGAAACATCGACCCGGCTACCTCCATCGGGATCATGAAGGTCCTGGACCGGATCAACAGGACCGGTACCACGGTCGTGATGGCCACCCACGATGCGGCGATCGTCGACTCCATGCGTAAGCGGGTGATCGAGCTGGAGTACGGCAAGGTCGTTCGCGACCAGTCGCGTGGGGTCTACGGCCAGGCCTACTGACCGGCCGACCGCACAAAACCAAGAGGATTCAGCGACATGCGTGCCCAGTTTGTCTTGTCCGAGGTATGGATCGGCCTGCGCCGGAACCTGACGATGACGGTTGCCCTGGTCGTGGTGGTCGCCATCAGCCTGTCGCTGCTCGGTACCGGGCTCATGTTCGTCAAGCAGGTCGACAACACCAGGGCCTACTGGCAGAGCAGGGTCCAGCTGTCCGTCTATCTGTGCTCCCCCGGCACGCAGGGCGGGACATGCAAGAACGGTTCGGTCACGGCGGCGGAGATCGCGACCATCCAGCAGGAGCTGAACAGTAACAAGGACATCGTGTCCGCCACCTTCGTCTCCCAGGCGGCGGCCTACAAGCAGTTCCTGCAGGAGTTCTCGTCCAACGAGCCGATCGTCAAGTACACCGCCTCCAACCAGATCCCGGCCTCATTCGAGGTGCGGCTGAAGAACACCGAGGCGGACGCCCTGCCGGTGAGCCAGGTCGTCGATGGCTATCCAGGAGTGGCGGAGGTCGTGGACGACTCCACGATCTTGAGCGGGTTCTACAAGCTGCTGGACGGGGCCAGGAACGCGGTGGTGATCATCGCAATCTTCCTGCTCGTCGCGGCCATCCTGCTGGTCGCCAACACGATCCGGCTCTCCGCCTTCAACCGCCGCCGGGAAACCTCGATCATGCGCCTCGTCGGCGCGTCGAACTTCTATGTCCAGTTGCCATTCCTGGTTGAGGGCATGATCGCCGGGCTCTTCGGCTGGCTGGTCGCCACTGGCCTGCTCATCCTGGTGAAGTCTGTCCTGCTGGCCAGCCTGCAGCACATTTTCCCCTATGGCGTGTCGCTGCGCACGGCCGACCTCGTGGAGGTGATCATCGTCGCGATGATCACGGGCCTGCTCATCTGCGGCGCGACCTCGTTCCTGACGCTCAGGCGTTACCTGCGCGTGTGACGCTGGAATAAGCTTCCAGTGGCTGCAGAGCAAGGCAAAAAGATCATCGCCAGTAATCGGCGGGCCAGGCACGAGTTCACCATCGAAGACACGGTGGAAGCCGGGCTGGTTCTCACCGGTACCGAGGTGAAGTCGCTGCGGGCCGGCCGGGCGACGATCACCGACGGGTTCGGGCAGATCAACGACAGTGAGGCCTGGCTGCACGGCGTCCACATTCCTCAGTACACGGAGGGCACCTGGACGAACCACGAGCCGAGGCGGACTCGTAAGCTGCTGCTGCACCGCAAGGAGATCGACAGGCTGGCCAGCTCGATCAGAGAGCGGGGGCTGACACTCGTGCCGCTGTCCTTGTACTTCAAGGACGGGAAGGTCAAAATCGAGCTAGGACTGGCACGCGGTAAGCGAACCTACGATAAGCGGCACGACCTCGCCAAACGGGACGCTGCCCGGGAAGTCGAGCGCGAGCTTCGGCGGCGGAGATAGCGGAGTGAGTAACGACACTCGCTCCGGCAGCCGCGGCTCGCGCGCTGGGGCGCATCGTGCTCCCCGGACTGCGTCGCCGGTGCGTGGATCCCAGGCCGCCAAGCCTCGGGATGGGGACCGCGGCAGAGCCGGAGCCTTCGGGGTGGCACTTCGCTCGCGAGCGATGCTCGTGCGCACGTCCGCAGTGGTCGTGCTGGCTGGCCTGGTAGGGGTGGGCCTGGCCAAGCCTGGCGTGCCCTCGCCCGAGCCCACCGTCTCCCAGTTCCTGCTGGCCTGGGAGTCCCAGCGCTACCTCCAGGCAGCACAGCTGACCACCGGACCGCCGAAGGAGGTAGCGGCGGCACTAGCCCGCGCCTACGAGCGCCTAGACGCCAGCAACCTGAATCTCTCGATCCAGAGCATCAGCCAGCATGGCAAGACGGCCAGTGCAGCGTTCAACGCCTCGATCGCCCTGGGCGGCACCGGCCTGGTCTGGAAGTACGCCGGCGCTTTCGGGCTCCGCGATGGTGGTTCTGGCTGGCAGATCGCCTGGAGCCCGTCGGTCATCGTGCAGGGTATGACGGACAAGGAGCAGCTGGCCGTCTTCAGCGAGTTCTACCCGCGCTCGCAGCTTGAGGACTCCGCTGGCCAGCCACTGACCGTGCCATCCAAGGTGTACGAGGTCGGCGTCATCCCCGACATGCTCACCAACCCGGTCCGGACGGCTACGGCCCTCAGCGACGTCACGAGGATCCCCGAAGACCAGATCCAGGGTCAGATCGAGCAGACGCTTCAGGGCGACTTCCTCGAGCTGATCACCTACACGCCGCAGGAGTACGCCAAGCTGCGCTCGAGACTGGCGAGCGTGCCGGGCCTGCAGGTCCGGGAGCCGATCGAGCCCCTGTTCAACAGCATCGCCCCGGACGTCGTTGGCACCGTCGGCACCGAGGCGGCCGGAGTGCTGCGCACGAACGGGGTCGAGTACCGGCCGGGGACCACCATCGGCTTGTCCGGGCTTCAGCAAACATTCCAGCGGCAGCTGACCGGGACGCCGAGAACCGAGGTCGTGCTCCAGCAGTCCGGCCAGGCAGCCGTTGGCCTGCACACCTGGAAAGGCACCCCTGGAACGCCGGTCGAGACGACGCTGAGCGCGCCGGTCCAGATCGCCGCCGACAACGCCCTGGCCGGCCTGCCCGCATCGGCGGCCATCGTCGCGGTCCAGGCCAGCAGCGGCAAGATCCTCGCCGTCGCTAGTCACACCGCGGGCGCCATGCCGGCCCTGAGCCCGCTGGCGGGCAGGTACGCGCCGGGCCAGGCCTTCACGATCGTGTCCTCGGCGGCGATCCTGAGCGGGGGACGGTTGTCGCTGAGCGACCCCGTTCCGTGCCCGAGCACCAACAGGGTCGATGGGAGGGTCTTCACCAACGACCCGCCGGTGCCCTACCTGGGCAGCGCGCCGTCGTTCCGGACAGACTTTGCGCACGCGTGCGCCACGGCATTCGCGGGCGGCTTGTCGCTGTCGCTCAACGTGAGCGACCTGGCGAAGGCGGCCGACGAGTTCGGGATCGGCGGCTGGCAGCTGCCGGTGAGCAGCTACTTTGCCGGGCAGATCGGGCAGCCTGTAGGCGAGGGCAGCCTGGCGGCGGTCACCATCGGCAACGGCGGCGTTCAGGTCAGCCCGCTGGACATGGCCCTAGCGGCCTCTGTCGTCGACTCCGGCCGCTGGCACGCGCCGTCGCTGGTCGCGGGCCTGGCCGACCCGAGCTCGACCGCACGCGCCGTGGAGAGCCCGCAGGTCCTGGGCGCCTTGCGCCTGCTCATGCGGGAAGCGATGAAGACGTCGTCGAACAAGATAGCGAATGTCGGTGGCAGCGTTTATGGTCAGGCAGGGAACGCGCCATTCGGTTCGGGCCGGCAGCTCCGCATCAGCTGGTTCGTCGGGTATCAGGGCAACATCGCTTTCGCGGTAGTCGAGCTGGGCAAGTCGTCATCTGTATCGGCAGCGCCGCTGGCAGGCAGCTTCCTTCGTAACATCCCGGCTGGATCCTGACCGTTTCATTAATACTCTTTTGATAACTGCGAGCAACCATGCCGTGGCGCATTGGCGTCTTTCCTAGTGACTGCGCTGCCGCTTGGGGGGTTGCGGCCCAGTCGTCGTGATGAGAACCGGGCCTCATCTCGGGGGAGGCCCGGCCATTTGGACCGGCCCCGACCCTGCCGGTCATGCCCCCGTGGATGTATCTCGGCCACCGCCAGCATCCACGGGGGCTTCTCATCACCTTCCGGTGGATGCCCGGTGGGGTCCGCGTTCTGCGGATAGCCCATCGGGCATTCTGGTCTTTTACCCCTAATGCTTTCTCATTGGACCCACTCGTGCTGATCGGGTAGCGTTGGCAGGTACAACTCAAGAGGGGGTGACTGGCTTCGACTTCGGTAGTTGATCCAGGGGAAGCGAGTCGAGGACGGCGGACATAACCTCGTTAACACTGTGTCCGCAAACGAATAAGTGCCAACACATCGCGCACTCGCGTCGCTCTCGCTGCTTAATAACCAGCAGAGCAAATGACGCTGTCAGCCTAGGAGCGCCTCCGACCTAGGACCTGGCATCAGCAAGGAGGATCCACCGCTTAGCCCGGTCGCGGGACTAGACGGGACATCAAACAGCGACTGAGCCCGCCGGCAGCTTGCCTGCGTGACTGCCGGGGCTGAGAAAAGCACAGCAGGCTGCACTCGGAGAAGCCCTGGTGATGTACTGAAGGACGCGGGTTCGATTCCCGCCACCTCCACCGAAGCCTCTTTCGCGGCGGGCTAGCGGCCCGCCGCGAAATGGGCGCGACGTGGGCGATCAGTTCATGAAGGATGTGTGATCGTGCTGCTCACGATCTCCACCACCCATGTCCCGGCCTCCGATCTGGGTTATCTGCTGCACAAGCACCCTGCCCGGGTTCAGTCGTTCGAGCAGTCCGTGGGCATGGCACATGTCTTCTATCCCGAGACCACGGACAGCCGGTGCACCGCCGCGCTGCTGCTCGAGGTCGATCCGATCGCCCTGGTCCGCGGTCGCGGCGGCCCGGCTGGCGACGGGTTCGCGCTGGGACAGTACGTCAACGACCGCCCTTACGCCGCGTCCAGCATGCTGGCGATGGCGCTGAAAGATGTCTTCCGTACCGCGCTCACCGGCCGTTGTAATGCCCGGCCGGAGCTGGCGGCGGCGCCGATCCCGCTTGACATCTCCATCCCGGCGGTCCCGTGCCGCGGCGGCGCCGACCTGCTGCGTCGCCTGTTCGAGCCGCTCGGGTGGCAGGTCGCGGCGGTCGGCACCGAGCTGGACCCGCAGATCCCGGACTGGGGCGATTCGCGGTACTTCGGCGTGCAGCTGACCGGCGAAGTCGTACTCGCCGATGCCCTCAACCACCTGTACGTACTGCTGCCGGTCCTGGACGACGCCAAGCATTACTGGGTCAGCAGCGATGAGGTCGACAAGCTCATCCGGGCCGGCACCGGCTGGCTGGCCGGCCATCCGGAGAAGGCGCTCATCACCGACCGCTACCTGTCCCACCGGCGCACGCTGACGCGGTCGGCGATGGCCAGGCTCGCCGAGGTCGACGACACCGACCCCGAGGAGCTCGACAACGCCGTCGAGGGTGCCCAGGACTTCGAGCCAGATCGGCCCGTCCCGCTGGCCGAGCAGCGGCGCGGAGCGGTACTGGCCGCCGTGCGCGCCTGCGGTGCGCGGACGGTAGGTGATCTTGGCTGCGGCGAGGGCGCGCTGGTCCGGGACCTGCTCGCCGACCGCGGCCTCGAGCACGTCGTCGCCACCGACGTCTCGGCGCGTGCGCTGCAGATCGCGGCGCGCAACCTCCACCTGGAGACAATGCCCGAGCGGCAGCGGGACCGGCTGACGATCTTCCAGTCGGCCCTGACCTATCGCGATGACAGGCTGGCTGGCCTGGATGCCGCCGTCTTGATGGAGGTCATCGAGCACGTCGACCAGCCGCGGCTGGCCGCGCTTGAGCGGGCTGTCTTCGGCTACGCCGCGCCGGGGACGGTGATCGTGACCACACCCAACGCCGAGCACAACGTGCGCTTCGAGACGCTGCCACCGGGAGCGATGCGCCACCGCGACCATCGGTTCGAGTGGACCCGCTCGCAGTTCCGGGTCTGGACCGACGCGGTCGCGGCCAGGTACGGCTACGGTGTCGGGCACCTGCCGGTCGGACCTGATGACCCGGAGGTCGGGCCGCCAACTCAGATGGCGATCTTCACCAAGGCCGCGGCGACATGAGGCGCGAACTAACGATCCCCGAGCTGAGCCTCGTGGTGCTGATCGGGGTCACGGGCTCGGGCAAGTCGACATTCGGGCGCGCCCACTTCCGCCCGACGGAGGTCATCTCTTCAGACTTCTGCCGTGGACTCGTAGCCGATGACGAAAACGACCAGTCTGCAACGCCCGAGGCATTCGAGCTGCTGCATTACATCGTTGGCAAGCGGCTCAAGGCTGGCCGGATGACCGTCGTGGACGCGACCAACGTGCAGGCCGAGGCGCGCAAGCAGCTCGTGGCCGTCGCGCGCGAGCACGACGTCCTGCCGGTGGCGATCGTGCTCGACGTGCCGGAAGGCGTGTGCGCGGCCCGCAACGCGCAGCGCGCGGATCGTGACTTCGGCCGGGACGTCATCCGCCGGCAGCACGATCAGCTCCGCCGCGGCCTGAAGGGGCTGCAGCGCGAGGGTTTTCGTGCCGTGCACACGCTGCACGGTGTCGACGAGATCGCCGCTGCGGAGATCACCCGGACGAAGCTCTACAACGACCTGCGGCACGAGACCGGCCCGTTCGATGTCATCGGGGATGTCCACGGGTGCCGAGCCGAGCTGGAGTCGCTGCTCGGCGAGCTCGGATACGCGATCGGCCGAGACGACCTGGGGCGTGCCGTCGGCGCCCACCGCGACGGCCGGCGTGCCATCTTCGTCGGGGACCTCGTAGATCGGGGCCCTGACACGGCGGGTGTGCTGCGGCTGGTCATGGGCATGGTGGCGGCGGGCGATGCGTTCTGCGTGCCCGGCAACCACGAGCACAGGCTGCTGCGCGCCCTGCGCGGCCGGGACGTCCAGGTCACGCACGGTCTTGCCGAGTCACTAGCCCAGCTGGCCGCCGAGCCAGCGGAGTTCCAAGCTGACGCTCAGCGGTTCATCGACGGCCTGATCTCGCACTACGTGCTGGACGGCGGGCGCCTGGTGGTGTCGCATGCCGGGCTGATCGAGCGCTACCAGGGCCGTGCATCCGGCCGTGTCAGGGAGTTCTGCCTCTACGGGCAGACGACGGGCGAGACCGACGAGTACGGCCTGCCGGTGCGCTATCCGTGGGCGCAGGAATACCGCGGCATGGCCATGGTGCTATACGGCCACACACCGGTCCCGGCTCCCGAGTGGATCAACAACACGCTCTGCCTCGACACCGGCTGCGTGTTCGGCGGTCGCCTGACGGCGCTTCGGTATCCCGAGCGTGAGCTGGTCTCCGTGCCGGCGGCCGAGGTGTACTACGAGCCGGCCCGGCCGTTCCCGGCCAACACGGACGTGCTGGCCGCGGACGCTCTGACCACGGCTGCCAGCGGCGCCGCTGACCGTCGCGATCCGGATCTCCTCGATATCAGCGACGTCACCGGGCGCCGGGTCATCGACACGGCCTACCAGCACCGCATCGGGGTCCGGGAGGAAAACGCGGCCGCCGCGCTGGAGGTGATGAGCCGCTTCGCCATCGATCCGCGCTGGCTGCTTTACCTGCCGCCGACGATGAGTCCCGTGGCCACTTCCCCGCTACCCGATCTGCTCGAGCACCCGGCGCAGGCGTTCGAGGCGTTCCGCGCCGACGGTATCGGTCAGGTCGTCTGTGAAGAGAAGCACATGGGCTCGCGCGCGGTGGTGCTAGTGTGCCGGACTCCCGACGCAGCCCGAGAGCGATTCGGTGCGTCGGGAGACCAGGTCGGCACTGCGTGGACGCGCACAGGGCGGCCCTTCTTTCCCGACGGCATCGCGACTGAGCTTGTCGACCGGCTGCGGATCGCCGCTGACGCGGCCGGGCTGTTCGACGAGCTGGATACCGCGTGGCTGCTGCTCGACGCCGAGTTGCTGCCGTGGAGTGCCAAGGCTGGGCAGCTTCTGCGGGATCAGTACGCTGCCGTCGGGGCGGCGGCGCGCGCGTCCCTGCCGGCCGCCGTCGGCGTCCTTGAGCAGGCCTCAGGAGCCGGCCTCGACGTGAGTGACCTGCTGGCGCGCACGCAGTCGCGGCGCGCCAACGCAGCGGCGTTCACCGATGCGTACCGGCGTTACTGCTGGCCGACTGACGGACTGGCCGGCGTCCGGATCGCGCCGTTCCAGGTGCTCGCCACGGACGGGGCCGTCTACCACGAGCGGCCGCACGCCTGGCATCTCGAGGTGGCCGACCGGCTGGCCGCGGCCGATGGCGACCTCGTGGCGCCTACTCGCCGGGTCTTCGCGGAGACAACGGATCCGGACTCGGTCAAGCTGGCGACTGACTGGTGGTCCGAGCTAACGGCGGGCGGCGGGGAGGGAATGGTGGTCAAGCCGGCCGCCAACCTGGCTCGCGGGCGCAAAGGCCTCATCCAGCCGGGTCTGAAGGTTCGCGGCCGGGAGTACCTGCGGATCATCTACGGGCCTGACTACACCGAGCCCGCCAACCTCGAGCGTCTGCGCTCACGCGGGCTCGGCCACAAGCGCTCGCTGGCGCTGCGTGAGTACGCACTCGGGCTCGAGGCGCTAGACCGGCTCGCGCGCGGCGAGCCGCTGTGGCGGGTGCACCAGTGCGTGTTCGCTGTGCTCGCGCTCGAGTCCGAGCCGGTCGACCCGAGGCTGTAAAAAGATGCGGCGCCGCCGGCGACCTCGCCGGCAGCGCCGCATCTACTGTGCTGTGTTACTTGCCTTGTGCTGCCTTAGTCGTGCTGTGCTGCCTTACTTGTGTAGGGCGGCGCCGATGCCGGTCGTGGTCGTGGCGGTCGTCACCGTGATGACGTCCGCAGCGGATCTCGTCGGCTTGTCGTTCCACCATTGCACCTTGTAACCGGCCGCACCGCAGCCTGAACTGAACTGCACCTTGTAGTTGCCAGGCTGGAGGTCGACGACCGAGTACGTGCCGCTAGCCGCCGTGCTGGTATACACCGGAACGGTGCCGAATCCGGTCGCGGTCGCTGCCACGCAGACTCCGCCTAGCGCGCCGCCGCCCGAGGCCGTGACGGTGCCGGTGATGGAGCCGTCGGTCACGAGAGTGGCCGTTGCAATCGTCGTCTTCGACCCCGCCGCTATCGGGACGAGCGTCGCCGTCGGCTCGGTTGTCTTGTCCTGATACCACTGCGACGCCAGGTTGGGATCGCTGTAGCTGCAGGTGGGATCGCCGAAGAAGACCTGGTAGTCACCGGGCGGCAGGTTCGTGATGCTGTACGTGCCATCCAGGGCGGCGTTCGATTCTCCGAAGCCCGCGCCGTTGGCCTGGATCGCCTCGACGCACGCGCCAGCCGCCGGGGTAGCGGGCGAGCCTGCCAGCACGCTGCCGCTAATGGTGGCGCCCTTCGGGACGTCGGTTACCACGGCGCCGGTCTTTTTCGGCGCCGTGACGTGGATCAGCTGCGGACCGAGCTCGGCGGCTAGGGCGTCCGCGCCCCTGCCGCACGGCTCGAAGTACAGCTCGTAGTCGCCGGAGTTCAGCCCGGGGATGTGGTAGTAGCCCTTGAGGCTGGTGATGCCGGCGCCGGAGTCCGCGAACTGGGTCACGCTCTGGGCGAAGACGCACATGTTGACAACCGGCTTGCCGCCGCTCGTAACTCGTCCGCTGATCGAGCCGCCGGGGATCAGCGCCGCGTCGATGTGCCGCGTGACGTGGTCTGCGCGCACCTCGACGGTGGCGGCATGCGCCGGGGTCGGCCTGTCCTTGTACCACTGCGTCTCCAGGGCGCTGTCCGCGCACGACGGCGCGAACGCCACCTGGTAACCGCCGAGCGGCACTCCGGTGATCTCGTACTTGCTGCCGAAGACGAAGATCTCGCCGACGAGCGATCGAGCGCTGCCGCTCACGCCGGTCAGGATCATGCAGTAGAACTCCACCGGACGGCCGCCACGGCCGCGGACCGTGCCAGAGATACCTCCAGCCGGTGCCAGGACCCCGTTGATGCCGCCGACTGTGCCGCTGGCCGCGGACACTGTCGCTGCTGTCGACGCCGACAGCGGGGTCTTGTAGACATCCTCGATCAGGTTGGCGTTGCTGCCGCAGCCGGGCGTGAAGATGACCTCATACTGAGCCGGAGCCAGGTCCGTTATCCGGTACTTGCCGTGTGCGCTTGCCGCGATGCCGTACTCGACGCCGTTGGGCGTGACCGCGAAGACGCAGATCCCGGTCAGCTTGTGCCCCGAGGTGTCGGTCACCGTGCCGGAGATGATCGGCCCCGGCTGCATCGCCGCGTCGAGGCCGGTGACGGTCTGGCCGGCAGTCGTGACGTCGATGTTCTGCGGCTCGAGCACGTTGGTGTTCTTGTACCCCTGCGGAGCGTAGCTGCCTGCATTACCGCAGCCGCCGCTGAACTGGACCTCGTAGGTGTCGACCGGGAGCTGGTTGACCGAGTAGGTCCCGTCCTTGGCGCTGACGGCAAAGCCAGTTGGCCCGTACTCGAGGCTGTCGATCTGCACGCAGATGCCGCGCAGCGGCTTGCCGGTGGAGGCGCTCGTCACGGTCCCGGAGAGGGTAGCGCCAGGCGGCAGCGACCCGTTGATGCCGGGAGTCCGCACGCCCTGGGTGACCCTGACGTTGCTGGGGTAGCTCTCGGAGACGTAGTTAGCGTTGTTGTCGCAGCCGGGCTGGAAGTACACCGAGTACTGACCGGATGCCAGGCCCTTGACCGAGTAGTGGCCGTTGTTGTCGGTGTCGGCGCTGCCGCCGTCGTACAGGCCATTGTTTTCCTCGACGAAGACGCACATGCCGGGCAGCGGCGTAGCGGCGGTGGTGTCCGCCGTCACGGTGCCGCTGATGATGCCGCCCTTCTGCATGATCTGGTCGATGTTGCCGATGATCTGACGGGGATGGACCTTGATCATGGGAGCAACGTCGTAGTTCTGGGTGCCGGGCCATAGCGTCGGCGCATAGTTCGCGCTCCCGCAGGGCGCGAACCCAAGCTGGTAGGAGCCGGCCGGGACGCCTCGAATGTGATAAACGCCGTCTGCGGAGACGCCCTGGAAGACCAGGAATCCTGCATAGGAGTTGGTCAGTGGCGACACGCAGACGCCGTACAGCTTCCTGCCTCGTGGCCCGGTTACCGTGCCGGAGATCTCGCCGCCTTCCTTCATCACCACGTCGATCTTCGTCGTCTGGCCTGCTTTGACCGGGACTGGCGTTGCGTTCTTAACGGGGTTGTAGATGTTCTTGTAGATCTGCGTCAGCCAGTTGCCCGTGTTGCCGCACTCGGCGAAGAAGTACATCACGTACTTTGCCGCGGGCAGTTTGCCGGTGGAGTATGAGCCGGTCTTGCCGGTCGTCACGTAGGCGCCCTGCCCGCCGTTCTCGGGGAACGCCAGCACGCAGATGCCCTTCAGGCCCTGCCCGGACGGGCTCGTGACGACGCCCGATATCTTGCCGCGCTTGGTCGTGGTCACGGCCTGGCTCGCGTGGGCGCCAACTCTGGCGGTGAGCCGCTTGATCAGGTCGGCCGGACTGGCCGGGCCCGTGGCGTACCGGCCGAACGGGTCGCTGGCGGTCTCGTTAGAGCCACGCTGCGGGATCACCGCGCCGGGCAGGTCGCCGAGGTCGCTGTTGGCCGGGAAGAGCGTCACCGGCGCCAGTGCTTCGAGCGGGGTCAGCCGCGAGCCGGTCACGACCACCGAGCGCGACAGGCCGCGGTGCAGGCTGCCGCCGTACCACTCAGGCACGAACCGGGCGGACGACCCGCCGCAGCCGCGGTACTGAAGCTGGTAGCGGCCCGCCTTGAGCGCCGTGAGCACGAACCGGCCACTGCTGTCGGTCACCGCCGACTTGGCGGCCGACGAGCCGTAGGCCGTCACGCACACGCCTGCCAGCGGCCGCCCCGTGGCGCTCCTGGCAATGCCGGTCACGGACCCCGTGCCGCGGCCGTCATGCAGCCGCTCATCGGCCTGCATCTGGGCGGCGGACAACGGCAGCTTCGTCGCCTTAGCTGTGCGCTGGCCCGCGGCCTCCGCCGCGGTCCGGCTGGTCGTGCTGGCCGTCGCTGCCAGGGCTGGCGCGGCCAGGAGACCGGCCGTTACGGCTACCGTCAGGCTGGCAGTCAAAGCAGCCCGTATCGGGACGCTAATACCCACGCAATGCTCCCCGTGATAAGTCATTAAAAACGCGAATCCGCACTCGCGCTGAGAGCATAGACCTCACGCGGGGTCATTTAGTGATCTTGACGCCAATTAGTCCGCAGATAGTTATCGAGCGGGGTCGTGACGCGGGAGGCGTTGGTGGCAGCACAGCCGCACGGAACCGTCCGCCGGATGAGTGAGTCGGCAGCCAGTTACATTCCGTATCCGAAACCGCCAGCAGACGCGCCTAATGTGGTCGTGATCGTCCTGGACGACATCGGCTTTGCCCAGCTGGGCTGTTTCGGCTCCGCCATTGCCACCCCCAACATTGACCGGCTGGCGGCGGGCGGACTCCGTTACAACCGCTTCCATGTCACGTCGATCTGCTCCTCGACGCGAGCCGCCTTGCTGAGCGGCCGTAACCACCACGCGGTCGGCATGGGCATGACGATGGAAACGCCACTTGGCTTCCCCGGTTACACCGGCCGGATCCCGAAGTCCGCGGCGCTGCTGCCGCGAATCCTGCGCGACGCCGGCTACAGCACTATGGCCATCGGCAAATGGCACCTGTGCCCGCGCGGCGAGTACTCCGCGGCCGGTCCCATGGATCGCTGGCCGCTCGGCCAGGGGTTCGAGCGCTATTACGGCTTTCTGGGCGCCGAGACGAGTCAGTGGGACCCGCCCCTGGTGGAGGACAACACGCACATCGAACCACCCCGTTCCCCGTCTGATGGGTATCACCTGAGCGCGGATCTGGCCGATCAGGCCATCAGGATGATCCTGGACCAGCGCCAGGCCGCTCCGGCCAAGCCGTTCTTCTGCTACCTGGCGCTGGGCGCGGCCCATGCCCCGCATCAGGTGCCGCGGCCGTGGATCGAGCCGTACGCCGGGGCCTTTGATCACGGCTGGGAGGCCGAGCGCGCCGCCACGTTCGCGCGGCAGGTCGCCGCGGGCGTGGTGCCCGCGGGCACCACGCTGACCGGCAGGCCGGACTGGGTGCCCGACTGGGCGGCGCTGACAGCGGACGAGCGGCGGCTGTTTGCCCGGTACATGGAGGTCTTCGCCGGGTTCGTGACGCACGCCGACGCCCAGATCGGGAGGCTCCTGGACTTCCTCGCCGAGCGCGGCGACCTGGACAACACCCTCGTGCTCGTGCTGTCCGACAACGGGGCGAGTGCCGAGGGCAGCCAGACGGGCACTATCAACGAGCCGCACGCGTGGCTTGGCCGGCCCGAGGACGTGGCCGAGTCGCTGCGGCACATCGACGAGCTTGGCGGGCACCGGGCCTTCAACCACTATCCGTGGGGCTGGGCGTGGGCGGGCAACGCGCCGCTCCAGCTGTGGAAGCGCTACGCGTGGCTCGGCGGCGTGCGGACGCCACTGATCGTGGCCTGGCCGGGCCACCTCGCCGGGCCGGGGGATGTGCGGCCGCAGTTCTGCCACGCGGTCGACCTCTTCTCGACCGTGCTGGACGCCGCGGGCGTGCCGGCGCCCGAGGTCATCGACGGAGTGCAGCAGCAGGCGGTGGACGGGGCGAGCATCGCGGCTACGTTTGGCGACGCGGCTGCGGCGAGCCCGCGACGTACCCAGTACTTCGAGATGCACGGCTCGCGCGGCATTTACCACGACGGCTGGAAGGCCACGACCAATTACGTCTCGCCGCTGTTTGGCGAGCGCCAGTACCTGACTGGAAGCCAGGATTTCGACGACGACCAGTGGGCTTTGTTCAACCTGGCCGACGACTTCGCCGAAGCCCGTGACCTCGCCGACGCCGAGCCGGGCAGGCTGGCCGCACTGCGCGAGCTGTGGTGGGCGGAGGCCCGGCGCAACCAGGTGCTCCCGCTCTGGGAAGGCCCGAAGTCGCAGGCCAGACTGCATCCCGCCGAGTATCCGGCGCCTGTGGTGGCGACGTATGTGCCCGGCGGCGGCGGCATCTGCGAGGCGCAGCTGCCGCCGATGGTCGGCGGGTTCACGGCGACCGCCGAGATCGAGGTGCCTGCGGACGAGGCCGGTCTCGGGGCCGGTGTCGCGGCCGGTCTCGGGGCCGGTCTCGGGGCCGGTGTCGCCGCTGGGGTGCTCTGCGCGCTGGGTGACCTGAACGGCGGATGGGCGTTCTATCTGCTGGACGGGCGGCCCGTGAGCTGCCTGATCTCGTTCGGCGAGTCGACGCGGGTCGCCGGAGCCGCGCGGGTGCCGCCTGGCGCGCACACCGTGAGCGTCCGGTACTCGCCTTCCTTCAGCGGGCCCGCGTTGTTTCAGGTGCTAGTCGACGGGTCTGTGGTCGCCTCGGCCCATCATGCTGCACCCGCGATGTTCCCCGCGCTGGCCACGGCCGGGGCGCGGATGCTCGTCGGGCGCGACGGCGGACTGCCGTTCAACGAGGACTACGAGCCGCCGTTCCCATTTACCGGGGTGCTTCGGCGGCTCGTGCTGCGCAGCGGACCTGGCGATGATCCGCTGACCGTCGCCGAGCGGGTAGACCTGGGTGCTCGCGCGGATTGACCGCGGGGTCGCGGGCGCATAAGCGAGTTCAATTGGTAAATCACCGGCAATGAATAGCCAAAATACTCACCATTGGCGAAGCGAGCGGTCCTTGACGCAGCCGCAAACGCGTCTCGCCCGGTATTGTGCCGGGCGTCCCAATCGCTGTTGTGTCCTCTTGCCAGTGACCGCTTCTTGCCAGTGACGCTGCGGATTTGCTGGCGCCTAGGTCCTGTGCCAGCTTCAGGTAGTCGGTGCTGACTTTGGCGAGATCAGCTGGAAGGCGCCCGGACTGGCCAGGGTTTGATATTGCGCGACCGTTGTCGCCGCCGCGCCGAGTCGGCACCGCGCCGAGCCGAACGCTATGCCGAGCCGGACGCTGTGCCGAGCTGACACCGCGCCGAGCTGACACCGCGCCGAGCTCAGACACTGCGCTGAGTCGGATACTGCGCCGAGCCGGATACTGCGCCGAGCCGACACCGCGCTCGACGCGGCGACGGTAGCCAGCCGGGACATCCGCCCCCTTTGTACCTAATACGGTCTCGGTCAAGATCAACGGGTTGAACGTATGCGCAGTTGTGGCAGCTCTCCAGGTACCACAACCGCACTTACGTTCGGCGGTTCGGGCTATGGCGCTCGACGTTTCATGCCGTAGAGTCAATGTGAGTCATGATTTGCCCGGTTCGTCCGCACTGACGGCATGAAACGTGGGGCGGTTGGGTGCGGGCTAGCTGCGGGCCAGGCTTTTGCCGGCATCCGGGCAGCAGACCGGACTTACGCCGCCATCCGGGAGGCCGTCCGGGCTAAGGTCACGCAATCCCGCGCTGGACAGGTATGTAGCCACCACCTAAGATTGACTGTATGGTCAGTCAGTCCCGGTTTCCGCTTGCTCCGCTCGACCAGGCCGGCGTCGCCGACTCTCTCCGCCCGTTTGGTGAGAGCCGAATGCTGCCGAGGGCCGCTTACGTCGATCCGAAGGTCTTTGCCTGGGAACAGAAGCATTTTTTCGACGGCGGCTGGAGCTGTGTCGGGTTCGCGGCCGAGCTCGCGACCGCCGGTGACCAGCGCGCAGTCCCCGTCGGCGCGGGCAGCGTCCTGCTGAGCCGTGACGAGGACGGGGTGGCGCACGCGTTCGCCAACACCTGCCGGCACCGCGGCCACGAGTTGCTACCGTGTGGCGGGTCGGCGCAGGGCAAGTCGATCGTCTGTCCCTACCACTCCTGGACTTACGAGCTGGACGGCGACCTCAAGACCGCCAAGGGCTTCAAGGGCACGCCGGGCTTCGACGACACCAGGTGGGGCCTCATCGAGCTCCCGGTCACCGAGTGGCATGGCCTGATTTTCGTCGACGGCTCGGGGACCGCAGGCCCGATAGAGCCGGCGCTCGCCGAACTCGATGAGCTCGTCGCGCCCTATGAGCCAGAACGGCTCGTCATCGCCGGCCGCCACTCCTACGACGCGGCGTCCAACTGGAAGATCCTCACCGAGAACTACCACGAGTGCTACCACTGCCCGATGATCCACCCGGAGCTGTGTAAGGTCAGCCCGCCAAAGAGCGGCGAGAACTACCGGCCGAGCGGGCCGTGGGTCGGCGGCTGGATGGATCTGCGCGACGGCATGGACACCATGTCGCTGGATGGGACAAGCCTCGGCGTGCCGCTGCGGGGCCTCGACGCGACGGGCCTTCGCACCGTCATCTACGTCAACATCTTCCCCAACGTGCTGCTGAGCCTGCACCCCGACTACGTGATGACGCACCGGCTGACCCCGCTCGCCGCGGATCGGACGCTGATCGAGTGCACCTGGGCGTTCGCGCCAGAGGCACTGGACAAGCCGGGCTTTGACCCCGGCTACGCGGTCGAGTTCTGGGACATCACTAACCAGCAGGACTGGGGCGCGTGCGAGTCCGTTCATCGCGGCCTGAGCTCAGAGCACTCCGTACCCGGCCCGCTCTCCCCGGATGAGGACGCGGTCTACCAGTTCGTGACCCAGGTTGCCCGCGGCTACGCGGGCCAGCCGGTGTGGAGTTCGGCGGTCCAGAAGGTCGCGGCAAGCTAGCCAGCGCCTAGCGCGTACCCGGCCCTCCCGCCAAAGCCCACTCCCAGCCCCAGCGTGCGCGGTCGCTTGCGCTTCGCACGTATCGAACGCACGTCCGATGCTGGCGAGAGGACTCACCGCCCGTCCTGGTGGCAGTACCCGACCCAATGAAGCTACGGCCACGCATGGGGCCGGGCCTCGTCACTGTCGGCTGGATTCCTTGCGAGTGCCCAGAAGCGCAAGCGGCCAACCTGGGCCACCTTTGGGTACGCTGCCACGCTGTGCCCGGCTGCGGGTCGATCTTGTACAAGCCTCGGCACGTCTCCGCGGCCGAGTAACTGGCCTTGTTCGTGGTAGCCGGGTGGCCGGTAGATTCGCTTCGCTTCCGCCGCGAGCGTCAGCGCGTCCCTGAGCTGGGCTTCGGTGAACAGTTCAAACGTCTGAATGCTGTGTTCCGCGCCCGCGCTCGTGACCGCGAAGGTCACTGCCGCAGCGGTGATCGTGTCAGGGACATCCGCGATGAGGAGCGCGTCGTGGGTCGCCAGCGGCATCCAGTAGACGGACTCGACGGTGCCCCCGAAGGCTTTCAGCACTCGCCGTACCTCGGCGATCCGGTCATCGGCATTCTCGATCATCCGGGCCCAGCTGGCGCTGGACCAGGTCACGAAGCTCACGAATTTCGGCATAGTTCCCCCGTGCTCTCACGCGCTAGGAGTCCGCATGGCATACCCGGAGGCCTGACGGCAGATTGCCATGTCGACGCAATGTGCCTATCAAGCTGTAGCCCCAAGGCGGACAATGCCGGCGGATGGGTTGCGCGCCGTGTGAGTCGCTACGCCAAGAAACGCCGCAGCACGTCAGGCGGAGTCTGGGATCTCGCGCGTTTCTTGCAGCAGGTGCGTGCGAGCCAGCGGGCCTAGCAGAGGAACCAAGCTGTCAGGCCGGTCCTTGCGCAATGGCAGTTCAACGTGCCGCCCGGCTGGCCACCTCCTCCGACGGGCTGGATGCCGCCGCAGGTCAGCAAGGAGCAAGTTGGATTGCGGGGCCAACGTCCGCCGCGACCGCGGTTGCCCGCGACCGCGGTTCCCCGCACATTTACCTTCTAAGGTACGCCCAAAAGGCGTAAACCGGGCACAAAGATGCACGTCCGGCGGTAAACGTCAGCGCTATTCGTCACCTCGCGCCGGTCGTCAGAGGCGGCCGGCGGCGCGCAGGACACGCAGTGCGTTGAGGGTGATCATCTCGTTCGGGCCGTCGCGGCCCCAGTCGACGACCTCGGGCGTAATCGAGCCGCCCCCGGGCTTCCACCACGATCCGCCAGCTTGCCATCGGCCGTCGGGAAGGCGACCCCGTTCCGTCTCGTCAAGGGCTTCACTGGCACGCGCATCGCACACCTTGCCCATCCTGGACAGGACGACGAGTGCCTGGAGCACCTCGAAATGCCAGTAGGACGGGTAGCGCGGCGCTAGCCACTGGCGGTTGATGACCTCGCCGGTTCGCACGCTCCGGAAGAGCCGGTGCTGCAGGAACAGCTCGGCGGCACGGTCGGCGGCCTGAATTGCGGCCGCGTCACCGGTCGCCTGCCCGTACTCGTGCAGGCCCCAGGTCGTGGCCAGCGTCTCGTGGAAGGAGGAGCGGTAGCCGGTCGCCGAGAGGTCGCAGTTCCAGCCGCCGTCGGGCCATTGCCAGCTGACGATGGCGTTAGCCAGGTCCTGCACGCGCGGGTCGCTGGCCAGGCCAAGCCGGCTGCAGACGGCCAGCACGTTGCCGTCCACCGAGGCGCAGCGACGGGGTAGCCCGTCGATCACGGTGACGCGTCGGCGCCCCGGCCCGAAATGCACCAGCACCGACTCGGCAGCCGCGACCGCGCGCGGCTCCAGCGCCGGAATGTTCAGCTCCACCAGCGAGATCAAACGCCAGTGTGCACCGGTCCACTTCCGGTAGAAGTGAACGCCGAAGCCGCCGTCGGCCCGCTGGCCGGACAGGAGTGCGGACACTTTCGGGCCTGTCAGGATCTGGTCGGCGTCGCCCGCATCCGGCTCTTCACCAAGCACGTCCCTACGGCACATCAGTCGGACGGCAGGCTCGTCTGACTGGAGCAGCCAGTGCGCGGCAGCCTCGGTCCGCTGGTCCATGCGGCTCATCTTGCACCGAGCCCGGCCGTGTGGTCGAGCTGCCAGGTGCCGGGGAGCCTTGATCTGGCATATCCGGCCGGGCAAGGGTGTTGACTGCGAGTGCTACCGAGTCCCGGTTTGCAGTCAGCTCCGAGCGTGAGGATTCCTCCAGTGACCGTGCGCGACATCCCCGTAAACACACTCGCCGGCCAGCCGTCGTCCCTAGGTGAGCTCGACGGCAAGACACTGCTCGTCGTCAACGTTGCCTCTAAGTGCGGCCTCACACCGCAATACACCGGTCTCGAGGCTCTGCAAGAGCAGTACGCCGACCGCGGCTTCTCGGTGGTCGGCTTCCCGTGTAATCAGTTCGGCGGCCAGGAGCCTGGCAGCGCCGAGGAGATCGCCGAGTTCTGCTCGACAACGTACGGCGTCAGCTTCCCGATGTTCGAGAAGATCGAGGTCAACGGGCCGGGCCGGCACCCGATCTACACGGAGCTGACCGCGACCGCAGACGCCGATGGCCAGGCGGGCGACATCCAGTGGAACTTCGAGAAGTTCCTGGTCGGGTCTGACGGAGCGGTCATTGCACGGTTCCGTCCGATGACAGCGCCGGACGCGCCCGAGCTGGTCGAGGCTATCGAAGCCAGCCTGGGGGCCTGAGTCACGCCGGCCGCACTCGCCGGCGTGGCTTAAGCGCGGGCCGGCCGATGCAGCCCGCTCCACGCCGCTGGAGTGCGGCTTAGCCCTGATTGACCGTCACGACGACGGCGACGTCGCCGTGACGGGAACTTTCTTGCCCAGATGGCCAACGATGTTAAAGAACCGCGACACCGACGTCATGAAGCCGTACTTGGCGTGCACCTTGCTCTGGACTGCGTCGAAGTGTGGGCTGATCGTAGAGCGACCATGCCGTAGCGCACAGCTAGAGCGTCGCTGTCGTAGGCGTCACTGTCGTAGGCGTCACTGTGCGCCAGCGGGTGACGTGGCGGCGAAGGATCTCGCCAGCGCGGCCGGCGGAAGGCCGGCCAGCCTGGTCGTCTCACGCGTCAGGTGCGCCTGATCGGCATAGCCGGCCCGTACGGCGAGAGCTGCGAGGTCGACGGAGAGCGGCGCAGCGGTCAGCTCGCTGATGACCCGCCGGAACCGCAGCACGCGCTGCATGGTCTTCGGGCCGTAGCCGACGGCGTCGTCGAAGCGCCGCCTGAGCTGCCGCTCGCTGACGGCGAGCGCGTGGCTGAGGTCCGTCACGGTGGATGCGCCGGATGCCAGGAGCCGGGTGCCCGCCACCACCAAATGGTCCGGCGGCGCGGCCGTGACGAGTTGCGCGGACAGTTCCGTCAAGGCTTTCAGGGCCTCGGCGGGCGTCAGGTCCGCAGGCAGTCGGCGCGCCAGGCCGGGCGCCGCGTCGGCGACGTCGATGCGCTGGTCGCGCAGGTCCACCAGCGGGAGGCCGAGTGCAGGCCCGCCAGCACCAGGCCAGAACCTGGCGCCCACGAAGACCGTTCCGGGCGGCATGTCGGCCGGGGCAGGTCCGGTGTCAGGACCGGCGACGAAGGCACCCCGGCCCCGCTGCCAGATGAGATCGGTGCACCCGTCTGGCAGAACCGCGGTCACCGACGCCGGAGCATCGGGGGCGCTCACGCTGACCCACAGGCACGCGATGGCGTCGCACAGCTGAGCGGGCGGCAGCCATTCCCGGTAGCCAGCCAGCCAGGCGTGGTCGGTGCTCGCGACGGCGGTGCTCGCGACGGCGGTGCTCGCGACGGCGGTGCTCGCGACGGCGGTGCTCGCGACGGCGGTGCTCGCGACGGCGGTGCTGGCGACGGCGGTGCCGGCGCCACCAGGCATCCTGCTCATGCCGGCAGTCTAGGCAGTGGCTCCGACAGTGCGCGTGACGCGAGGTCAGGCCAGGGTGAGAGGCCCGCGCTTGATCATCTGGTCGGAGATGATTGCTCGCTGCACCTCGCTGGTGCCCTCCCAGATGCGCTCGACGCGCAGCTCACGGAAGAACCGCTCGGCCACGTTCTCGCGCATGTAGCCGCGGCCGCCGAAGACCTGGACCGCCCGGTCAGCCACCCGGCCCGCCATCTCGGACGCATATAGCTTCGCCATCGAGCACTGCGCATGCTGCACCTTGACGTCGGCACCAGCGTCGATCCCGCGCGCCGTCTCGTAGACGAGTGCCCGGGCGGCAAAGAGCTCGGTCAGGCTGTCGGCCAGCATTGCCTGGATGGCGCCGAGCCTTGCGATGGGCTTGCCCTGCACCTCGCGTTCCTCGGCAAACGCGGTCATCTCCTCGACCAGGCGCTGTGCGCCGCCGAGGCAGCGAGCCGCCACCATCATCCGCTCGAACCTGAACCACTCATAGGCGAAGCTCATGCCGTCGCCCTCGGCGCCGACCAGATGCGTCGCCGGGACGCGCACGTCGGTGAACCGGACGATCGGGTGGTGATGACTGATCGTGTGGGTGTAGGCGGGGGTGCGGACCACGGTCACGCCGGGACTCGGCAGGTCGACCATGAACATGGCGTGCTCGCCGGCGTGCTCGCCGCCGACCAGCTTGCCCTGAAAGAACGCGTAGTCGGCCGAGTTGTAGGACGTGACGTGCCACTTCTCGCCGTCGAGCACATAGTCGTCCCCGTCGCGTCGCGCGGTCGCGACGATCCCGTCGACGTCGGACCCCGCGCCCTCTTCGGTGATGGCGTAGCACTCCTCGCGTTCGCCGCGCACCGTCGGCAGCACGAACTTCTCGAGCTGATAGGGGGTCGCGACGCCCGGAAGCCAGGACGGGGGCGTGGCGCAAACCCAGGCGAGCGCGTTGGTGACACGGCCGACCTGCTCCTGGACGAGCACCTGCTGGAGCGATGTGCAGCCTCCGCCGCCGAGCTCTCTCGACATGTTCGTGGCGTACAGGCCCAGCTCCATCGCTCTGGCCTTGTGCCCGGCGACGACGTCCTTGGGCAGGTCGCCGTTGTTCATCTCGGCTTCGACCTCGAGCGGGATGAGCTCGTCGGCGAACGTGCGGGCCCGAGTCTGGATCCGGAGGTCCTCGTCTGACAATCCGTACATCTCGCCCGGTACCTGCCTCTCTGTGCGCCTGCCGCCACGCCTGCCAGCTCGTTTGACTGAATGTTCAGTCTAGACGGCGGGCTGGCCCTTGCCAATGGTGGGCTGCGGCCCGCGATGCTTCGCCTTGAGCGGGAGTTGCCTGGCACCCAGCGTGTCTCAGTTTGTTGCCTGACACTGCCGGGTACCTGCAGATTGATCTACAGCACCGTCGCGCCGGCCGGGGTCACCCTGGCTAGTCCGTATTGCGCGATCGGCGCCTGTAGGACATCGGGGGAGGGAAATCGCTCATGCGCTTCATGAAGTCCGTCATGGCGATCGCGGCTATCTGCGCGACCATGCTCACGATGAGGGCCATGGCCATGCGTTCAAGGAAGAACGCAGGCATGCGCAAGCGCCGCGGACTGCGACGGGCTCGCTAGCTAGCCGCTAGCAGACTCGTACGTAGCGCGAAAACGGGGCGGCGGTCGCCTAAAAGCGGCCGTCGCCTCACGCTGTCCGCGGCCACACATCAGCCTTCGTCGCAGGCTTGACTGAACGTTCAGTCCATGCCATGATCAGGGGGCTTAACGCGAGTCTGACGGGCCGCGGCTTGGGCAGGATAGACGGCGAGGCTAACGAAAGACCAGCGCGGATGGGCCGGTGCATATGCAGGTGAGTAATACTGCCGATGCTGTAGTCGTCGGCGGCGGGACAATCGGCGCGTGGTGCGCGTACTTCCTGCGCCGCAGCGGGCTCGACCGGGTCGTCCTGCTGGAGAAGCGCACTCTCGGCCAGGGCGCGAGCAGCCGCGCTGCCGGCGTGGTCCGCACGCAGGGCGGGACACGGTGGGCCGTCCAGCTCGGCGAGTGGTCCCGCAACTTCTACCTCAGCCAGAGGGAGGAGCTCGGCATCGATTCCGGGTTCACGCCCCAGGGCTATCTACTGCCTTGCTTCACCGAGTCCGATGTGACGGCGGCCCGCACACGAATGGAGATGCAGAACGCTCTCGGCCTGTCCATACGCTGGCTCGAGCCGGGCCAGCTTGATGCGCTGAATCCGACGCTGACTCCGGGCCGGACGCTGGGCGGCACCTACTGCGCCGAGGACGGCTACCTGACCCCGCCGCGCAACGTCACCGCGTATACGGTCGCGCTCGCCATCTCCGGCGTCGAGGTGAACGAGCGCGTCGCGTTCCTCGGCCTGGAGACCAGCGGTGACGTCGTGACCGGCGTCCAGACTTCTGCCGGGCCGATCAGCGCACCGCTGGTCGTCCTGACCGGCGGACCTGAACTTGCCGAAGTCGCTGGCATGGCCGGCGTGCGCGTGCCCGCGGGCGGCGTCCGGCACCAGGTCGCCGTCACCGAGCCGCATCCTGACCTTGCGCCCGAGCGCGTGCCGATGGTCTTCGACCTGTCGGCCGGGCTGTACTGGCGGCCCGAGGAAGGCGGCCTGCTCTTCGGCATGAGCAACCCGGACGAGCCGCCCAGCCGCACCGTCAGCATCGATGAGCCGTACCTGGCGGTGATGCGGCAGCGGCTGGCGGACCTGGTCCCGGTCACCGCGGGGCTCGGCCTCCGGCGCAGTTGGGCAGCGACCATCGACTACACGCCAGACCACTTGCCGATCATCGGGCCGGCGATCACGGGGACGCGCCTGATCAGCGGCGCCACCGTTGCCTGCGCGGGCGGCGCCGGGATGATGTGGGGGCCGGCGGTCGCGCAGGCGGCCGCGGACGTCGCGCTCACCGGGACCTCCGATGTCGTCGACGTATCCGACCTGGGCCTCGACCGGTTCGACGCTGCCGGGAACAGCCGGCTCGGCACCGATCCGATCGCGCTGCCATTCCCGGAGCACGCGCCGCAGGCGCCCGGCAAGCTCACGCTCTCCTGAGCCTGACCCGGCACGCCGGGCTCAGACTCGCCACCTCCCGCTCACCACCTCCCGCTCACCATCGAAAGGAAAGACCCGTCACCATGACCGACGTAACTCCCTACCTCGCCTCAGCCGTCACCGCGGACCTGGAGGACTGGGGCCTGCTGGAAGAAGCAACCGGCGAGCCCATGCAGACCTCCGGTCTCACCTTGTGGAAGGACGGCGACCAGGAGGTCGGCGTCTGGGAGTGCACTCCCGGCCCGTCCTACTGGAAGCTGGAGACGCACGAGTTCGTGCACATCGTCGCTGGCCGGATGACCGTGATCCCCGACGGCGGAGACCCCGTCGAGATCGCTACCGGCGGTACTGCCGTCTTCCCGCTCGGCTGGGCGGGTACCTGGCAGATCCACGAGACGATTCGCAAGGTCTACGTGATCTTCTAGTCAGTCAGCGTGGCGCCTTGGCGCGCCCGGCCGCCTCCCGAAGTGGCAGGTGGCCGGGCGCGTGCTTTCTTTGAGCCCGAGTCGGCCGCGCTGTGAGTTAGAAGCGGGCTCAGAATCATCCGAACCAGGCGATCGCTTGCCCATGCGACCGTGTCCAGGCGAGCGGCGTCCCGTCCAGTGCGAGCACGTTGTTCAGCGCACCGTCAGGCGGTGCCGGGAGCGTGTCATAGGTCAGGACGTCAGGGGCCTCGTTCGAGATCCAGTGCCCAGGCAGAGCGCGGACCATCCTGACGAACGCTTCCCGCCGCGGCGTCGGCACCTGGTACATCACCGATGTGTGGAAGACCACCAGGGTTGCGTTGGCTGGTGCCTGCGCGGCCAGTGCCGGCAGGTCGTCCACCACGTCGCCGCGCACGAGCAGGGGCGGGTCGGCGGCGGCGATGGCGGCCGCGGCCCGGAGCCGGGCGCGGCGGTGGGTGTGCTCAGGCCAGATGAGGGCGTCGAGCCACGCGAAGTCCGCGGGGTTAGTGACGTCGAGCGGGTTAAGGTCCAGGCCCGCGCGCCAGGCGACCTCGGGGAGGCCGGCGGGCAGCGTTACTCCGGTGGCCTGGCAGTCAAGGACCGGGTCGCCGGTGCCGATCTGGTGGGAGCCGTAACGATAGGAATACCGGTCGGGATAGAGGCACAGCCCGGCGGATGCGCCGACGTCCAGCAATGCGAGAGGCTGCGGCAGGGCGGCGAGGACCGGCAGGAGAATGGCACACCGCCCGACCTCGTTCGTCTGCGTGCCCCGGCTGCGGATCTCCGCCTCAATGGCCGGCCAGTTTGTCAGCGCGTAATCGTGGAAGGCGACCGGGTCCTCGACTGGTCCGCCGAGGAACCGCACGGCGCCGAACAGCAAATTCGGCTGCTGCTTGGCTTTCGGAAGGCCGTCGAGCAGCGCGAGCAGATCGGGACTGCCGGAGACAGCGACCGACAGCCGCTCGTATATCGGCGACACGCCGTGCAGCTCGCGCGCGGCGAACTCAGCGTAGGTCGCAGCGATCGTCATGGTCCTATGGTGGCACTGGGCCTGCGCAAGCCCGGTGCACGTAGCGCAGATGAGGTCTGACAAATCGAGCTCTGCAGCTCAGGATGTAGCGTTTGCGTCCGCTGCGGACGCAAACTCTTCAGGATCATGACGCAGCCTGGTCGGCGGCATTTCGGCGCCCACAGGGACCGCAGGCGGCGGGGCCTCAGCTGGCCTGCCGGACCACGTCCGCCTCGGGCGCTGCGGCGGCGTTCAGGTCCGCCGCGGGCGCACCGCCGCTCAGCACGCGCAGGGCATCAGGAGCCAGGTACGCGTGCACCGGCGTGCCCTGGGCGAGCTGGCCCTGGGCGCCGTCGTTCTGTATGAGCGCCTGGATGTCGACGCCAGCTGCGAGCCGGAGGAACACCTGGGTGGATGAGCCGAGGTACACCAGGCGCTCGACCATGGCCGGGACCCGGTTCGGTCCGGCCGAGCCGAACTCCTCGATGCGGACGCGCTCGGGCCGGATCACCGCATGCGAGTGGTCCGGGGTGTCCAGCCCGCCGTGATCGACGGCCAGGACCGCCTCGCCGAGCCGGACCTCGCACTGTGCGCCAGGTCCGCGGGACACGATGTCGACAGGCATCAGGTTGGACACGCCGAGGAAGTCAGCGACGTAGGTATCGGCCGGCTGCTCGTAGACCTCGGTCGGCACGCCGATCTGGACGATCTTGCCGTCCCGCATCACGGCGAGCCGGTCGGACATGGTGAGCGCTTCCTCCTGGTCGTGCGTCACGTACAGGAACGTAATGCCGACCTGCTCCTGAAGTGACTTCAGCTCCACCTTGAGCGAGCGGCGGAGCTTGGCGTCCAGCGCGCCGAGCGGCTCATCGAGTAGCAGGACGGACGGCTGGAGTACCAGCGCCCTGGCCAGCGCGACTCGCTGCTGCTGGCCGCCGGAGAGCTGCCCAGGCCTGCGCTTTTCGAAGGAGCGGAGCTTCACCAGATCTAGCGCTGAGTAGACACGCTCGTCGATCTCGGTCTTGGACAGGTGCTTGTTGCGGAGTCCGAACGCCACGTTGTCGTACACGGTGAGGAAGGGGAAGAGGGCGTAGCTCTGGAACACCGTGTTGACGTTGCGCCGGTGCGGCGGTACCGCCGACACATCCTGACCGTCGAGCAGGATCTTGCCTGCGGTGGGTTCCTCGAACCCGGCGATCAGCCGGAGGGTAGTTGTCTTGCCGCAGCCAGAAGGGCCAAGCAGCGAGAAGAACTCACCGCTGGCGATCTGGAGGTCGATGTTGTCCACGGCGACCTCGGCGAAGCGCTTGGTGAGCGAGACAAGCTCGATGCGACCACCTGCCACTTCGGCTACCTACCCTTCTTGGGTGCCCTCCCGGCTCACTGCCTCCCGGCCACGGCCGGGCGTCCAGTTAAAGCCGAGCTGATCCGCAACAAAACGCATGCTTAGCTCAAAAGCACGCACTGAGTCAACTACCGGGTCGTTCAGTGCAATCTGGATAGTAAGCCCGTCAAGCAGCGTTGACAGGTAGACGGCAAAGCTCGCGACGTCGATCTCGCGGAATTCGCCCGCCTCCTGGCCCGCCTGCACGAGAGACGCGATGATGTCACGCCAGCGCTCGTCGGACTTCTGGCGGACCCCCGCTACTTCGACGTTCCTGGCTGCCTGTGCCCAGAAGTCCAGCCACAGCTGCCACGAGCTGTCCGGCTCGGGGTCGGAGTCGGGCAGCGTGCTCATCGCGACGAACTCCTCGAGCCGCTGGGCTGCGCTGGCAAGGCCTGCCATCCGGCTCTGGCCAACCGCGTACCAGTTGTCCTCGTAGTACCGGATCGCCTCGGTGAGCAGCTGATCCTTGGTCTTGAAGTAATAGATGACCAGTGCGGGGCTGACCCCGGCACGCTCGGCGACGTCGGCGATCCGGGTATCGGCGTAGCCGCGCGCCGAAATGACCTCGAGCGCGGCGTGCAGCATCTGCTCACGCCGCTGATCTGCGGTCCCCGGCACCTCGGTGCCGTCGGCTGCGCGCACTGTCATCGCGGCAGTTCCTCTCATGACGGCAATAATTCCTGCTCTCGTGCCGTCTGTCTGCGTGTTGCCGTCCTTGCCAGATCGCAGTTATTGCCCGGCTTGCGCCGTCACGTCCGCTGCAACCTGGGTAGGCCCACAGGGTCGGCATCGCGAAATGCCGTCCGCCACTTGCCTACAGGCTACCAGATTTCTTAAACTGAACATTCAGTCAAACATTGCGGAGATCGCGCGTCCCGTCCTCGTGCGGACACGTGGCCGCAACCTTACGGAAGGCTGGCTCATGGCCGCAACATACGACGCCATCGTGGTAGGCGGAGGGCACAACGGGCTGGTAGCAGGCGCGTACCTGGCCCGCTCCGGTGCCAAGACTGTCGTGCTCGAAGGCAGGCACAAGACGGGCGGCGCGGCCACGACCGAGGCCGTCTGGGAGGACGCGCCCGAATTCAAGGTGACCAGGCTGTCGTACGTCATGAGCCTGCTCCCGCCGACGATCATCAAAGAACTTGAGCTGGACCGGCACGGTTACAAGATCTACCCGATGGGCCCTTATTACCAGGCGTTCCCCGAGGGCGGCTCGATCAAGCTGTACGCCGACGACGCAAAGCGCAACCACGAGTCGGTGTCCAAGTGGTCCAAGAAAGACGCGGACGCCATGCCGAAGTGGGACGCCTGGATAGCCGGTCTCGCCGAGGTGCTCGGCCCGCTCCTGCTCACCGTGCCGCCCGCGATCGGCTCCCGCAAGCCGCGTGACCTGGCCGGCATGCTCAAGCTGGCGTGGCGGCACCGCGGCCTCGACGTCCGGACGATCGCCGACGTCACCCGCCTGATGACCATGAGCATCGCCGACCTGCTTGACGACTGGTTCGAGTCGCCGCAGGTGAAGGGCGCGCTCGCCGTGAACGGTGTCATCGGCACCTGGGCCGGCCCGTACGAGCCGGGCACCGCGTACGTCATGGCGCACCACTCCATCGGCGACGTCGGTGACGGCCACCTCGGCAACTGGGGCTTCCAGGAAGGCGGCATGGGCGGGGTGTCCAGCGCCATCGAGCGGGCCGCCCGCGAGAACGGCGCCGAGATCCGGATCAACGCCCCGGTAGCGCGCGTGCTCATCGAGGGCGGTAAGGCCGTCGGCGTCGTGCTGGAGAACGGCGACGAGATCCGGGCCAAGGTCGTCGTCTCGACACTCCACCCGAAGACCGCGTTCCTCGACCAGGTCGGCCGCGAGCACCTGCCGGCCGATTTCACCACCGACATCGAGCGCTGGAAGAGCCGCAGCGGCGTCGTGAAGATCAATCTCGCGCTCGCCGAGCTGCCTGACTTCATCGCCGACCCCGGCAGCCAGCTGCAGGAGCACCACACCGGCTCGGTCGAGATGGCGCCGACCATGGAGTACATCGAGCGCGCATTCCAGGACGCACGCGACGGCAAGCCCGCGGTGCGGCCGTTCAGCGACGGCGTGATCCCGACGGCGTTCGACAAGACGCTGAGCCCCGAGGGCACGCACATCATGTCGCTGTTCACGCAGTGGGTGCCGTCGGACTGGAATGAGGAGCCCCACACCGCGGAGCTCGAGGCCTACGCCGACCGCATGATCGACTGCTACAACGAGCTGGCGCCCAACTTCAAGGGCTCGATCCTGCACCGGGACGTCGTCGGCCCGTATGAAATGGAGCATGAGTACGGCCTGATCGGCGGCAATATCTTCCACGGCGAGCTGTCGCTTGAGCAGCTGTTCCACATGCGGCCCGCGCCCGGCTTCGCCGACTACCGCTCACCCGTCGATGGCCTCTACTACGGCAGCTCGGCGACCCACGCCGGCGGTGGCGTATGTGGCATCCCCGGCTGGCAGGCGGCCAGGGCCGCGATCGCTGACCGCAAATCCGCCATCCGCGCCGCGAGCGCCCGCAAGGCGTTCGGGCGGTCATGACGGCGCTATCGCCCGCAACCCATCAGGACGGGAACGGGGTGGACCCACGGCCGCCTGGGCTTACCCGGCCGCCGGACGTCGCTCAGGTGGCGGCCGGTGGTGCGGTCCGGGCCGCCGGTGATGCGGTCCGGGCCATGCTGGAAGCGCGCAGCGTAGCCCTGGTCGGGGCATCGCCGCGGCCAGCCAGCTTCGGTCTCCGGATGCTCGAGGAAGTCGGCAAGAGCGGCGCGCGGCCGCGCATCTACCCGGTCAATCCTCGGTACGCCGAGCTCGACGGCCGGCGGTGCTACTCGTCGCTGGCCGACCTGCCCGAGGCGCCCGAGCTGGCGCTGCTCGCGGTTCCTGACGCCGCGCTCGAGCAGCAGCTCTCGCTGGCCGCCGAGATCGGCTGCGCCGGCGCGGTCATCTTCGGCAACGCACACGAGGACGAGCCGCCGGGCCTGGCGCCCGATGCCGGTCGTGCGCCGGGTGCCGCGCTAGTACCCCACGGGGCAGGTATCGCGCCCGGCGGCGAGACCCCCGCGACCGGGCTGCGCGAGCGGCTGGAGGCGATCGCACGCTCGGCGGGCATGGCGCTGTGCGGCGCCGGATGCATGGGCTTCGTCAACGTCACCCACGGCCTGCGCGCAATCGGCTATACCGAGCCCGACCCGCTGCCCGCCGGGCCGGTCGCGCTCGTCACCCACTCGGGCTCGGTGTTCTCGGCGATGCTGCGGGCCAGGCGCGGCTTCGGCTTCACGCTGGCTGTCTCGTCCGGTCAAGAGCTGGTGACGGCGGCGCCCGCGTACCTGGAGTACGCGCTGAGTCAGCCGGAGACCGCGGTGCTGGCACTGGTGCTGGAGGCCATCCGCGACGGCGCCGGCCTGCGGCGGGTGCTGGCGAGCGCCGCGGACCGAGACATCCCCGTAGTGCTCCTGACCGCCGGTAGCTCGGCTGGCGGCCGCCAGATGGTCGCGGCTCACTCCGGGGCCCTGGCGGGCTCCGACGGCGGCTGGGAGGCCCTGGCGCGCGCGTACGGCGTGCACCGGGTCAGCGATCTGAGCGAGTTCACCGACACCATCGAGCTATTCGCGGCCGGGCGCCGGGTCAGGACGGCTCACAGCGCTCCGGGAGACGGCCACGTCGGCATCGCGACGGTGCACGACTCGGGCCTGGAGCGCGCGCACGTCGTTGACGTGGCCGAGGCGGTCGGCGTTCCGTTCGCGGAGATCAGCGCCGCCACGGTCGCACGGCTGGCTGACCTGCTCGATCCAGGCCTCGTTCCGGCTAATCCGCTCGATGTCTGGGGCACTGGTGCCGACACCAGGGACTTGTTCGGCGGGTCGCTCCAGGCCCTGGCCGCCGACCCGGCGGTCGCGGCCGTCGCGCTGGCCGTTGACCTCGTGCACGAGCTGGACGGCGACCAGTCTTATCCGCTCGCGATGCTGGACGTGGCCGAGCAGACGGACAAGCCGATAGCCGTGCTCAGCAACCTCGGCAGCGGGATCGACCCGGAGCTGGCCAGCCAGCTGCGCGACCGGGGCGTCCCGGTGCTCGAGGGCACGCGATCCGGCTTGGTGGCCCTGGGCAAGCTAATGGATCACGCCCGGCGTGCCCCTGCGGCTCGTCCGTGTGCAAATCGTGCTGTCCCAGCGACACCGGATGCACACGGAGCTTCCCCGGCTGGCGGAAAGCCCATCGACAGGGCCCGGCAGACCCGCGGTGCGGCCCTGCTGGCCAGCGGAGACGCCAGCGGCGCTCAGCTTCTCGAGCTGCTGGCCGAGTACGGCATCGTCGTCGCGCGGGCGCGGGCGGCCGCGGATGCCGACGGCGCGCTCGCGGCTGCCGCGGACATCGGCTATCCGGTCGTGCTCAAGACCGACGAGCCCCGCATCCAGCACAAGTCCGATGTGGGGGGCGTGGTGCTGGGCGTCGGCGATCCAGGTCGGCTCGCGGCCGCCTACGCCGATCTGAGTGACCGGCTGGGCCCGCGCGTCCTGGTGTGCCAGACCGTCCCGGCTGGCGTGGAGCTGGCACTCGGCGTCGTGACGGATCCCGAGCTTGGCCCGCTGATCGTGGTCGGAGCCGGCGGAGTGCTGGTGGAGCTGCTCGCCGATCGGGCGGTTGCGCTGCCGCCCGTGTCTGGTGCCGTAGCCGAGCAGCTGCTGGATGGCCTGCGCGTCCGCACCTTGCTTGACGGGGTCCGGGGCGCGCCCGCTGCTGACCTGGGCGCCGTGATAGCGGCTATAAGCGGCCTGTCCCAGCTGGCCGTCGAGCTCGGCGATCAGCTCGAGGCCCTCGACATTAACCCGCTGATCTGCGGATCGCACGGCGCCATCGCCGTAGACGCGCTCGCTATCGCGCGTTAGCTCTCGGCTCCGGTAATCGCGGTCAGCGCCTGCTGGCCGTCGATCCGCTGGCCCCTGGTCATGATCCGGTAGCCGACGTAGCCGAGCCCGGCTACCACGAATGACAGCAGCAGCATGACCGTGGCGAGGGCGTTGAGCGCCGGTCCGCCGTTCCCGCCGTGCTGTTGCGAGTAAATGATCACCGACATTGGCGTGTTGCTCGCGTTGGACGAGAGCAAGTCGACGATGACGAAGTCGTCGATGACGCCGGAGAAGACCAGGATCGCGCTGGCGAAGATGGCCGGGGTCAGCAGCGGCAGCATGACCCGGCGCATGGTCTGGAGCTGCGTGCAGCCGAGGTCGGCCGACGCCTCCTCGTACTGCTTGCCGATCGTGACCAGCCTGGCCTGGACGATGATCGCTGGCCAGCTGACGTTCCACGTCACCAGGCCGAGCACCTCGGCCCAGTTGCCGAGGCCGACCGTATCCAGGCCGGGCATCTTGGTGAAGACGAAGAACAGCGCGACGCCGAAGATCAGCTCGGGCACGACGAATGACAAGATCATGATGAAGTTGAAACTGGACGGCAGGTACCCGCGCCACCGGTGAATGCCAAGCGCGAAGGCAACGCCGAGCGGCACCGCGATCAGCGTAGTGAACGCGGACAGCTTCAGGGTCTCGATGATGGCGCTGTGCAGCTGCGGGTTGTGCCAGATCGAGTTGACCTTGTCGCCCCAGTACCAGCGCCAGGTCAGGCCCTGGTAGGTGGCCTGCGACTTGCCCTTGTTGAAGGAGAACAGGACCGCGATGGCGATCGGGGCGAGCGACCAGAGCAGGTAGAGCCAGGTGAAGCCCTCCAGGAACCACGGGTGGCGCCAGGGGTTGCGGAAGAAACGTGGCTTGCGTGCCTGCGTCTCCGCCGCTTCGGAACGAACCGGCTCTGAGATTGCCGTGCTGCTCATGACGCCGCCTGCGAGGCCCGGTTGGTTTGCACCACGTAGTAGATCATCGGCACGAGGAGCACCAGCAGCACGATCAGGGACAAGATCGCGCCCTGGCCTGCCGACGGCGTTGCGAGCTGGCCCTGGATCAGGTTGCCGATCATGGAGGTGGTCGGTGCCCCGGACAGCAGCTGGTTGGTGTAGTAGTCGCCGAGCATGGGCAGCACGGTGATCAGCATGCCGGTCAGGATGGGCTGCCGTGACAGTGGCAGCGTCACGCGCCAGAAGGTGCGCGCCCGGCCCAGGCCGAGATCGCGGCCCGCCTCGATCAAGGACGCATCAATCCGGTCCAGGCCTGCGTAGAGCACCAGGATCAGGTACGGGATGTAGCCGTACACCAGGCCGAGTATCACCGTGTACCAGTGCCCGCCGAGCCAGTCGGGCGATCCGAGCCCGATGAACGACAGCACCTTGTTGATGTAACCGTTGGTCTGCAGCAGGTCGATCCACGCGAGCATCCGCATCATGTAGCTGATCCAGAACGGGGCGATCAGCAGGATCAGGAAGATGCCTTTGCGCCGGCCGGCGAACTTAGCCACGAAGTACGCGGCCGGGTAGGCGATGACCAGGCTGAGCAGTGAGGCCACGGCCACGTACCAGATCGTCCGCCAGGCGATATCGCCGACGAAGGCCCCCGAGCCAAACAGGTCATGCCATACGTTCGAGAGATTGGCCGAGCTCCAATGCCAGGGCAGGTAGACGGCGACCGGCGACTCAGTCTGGCGGTCGAGCTTGCCCTCGCCGATGGCCAGCATCGCGTAGAACGGGACGACGAAGAGCACGACCAGCCAGATCATTCCGGGCGCGGCGAGCAGGAACCAGAACCACTTGTTCGGCTGGAACGGCTTCGGCGCGCGGCGAGATGGCCGGGTGTACGCGGCGCCTGGCGCCTTTTCGAGGGATTCCGGCGGTAGGTGCGCCATGCTAGATCCCGTTGCTCGCGACGAGCCAGGCCTGCTGCCAGAGGGCGTCAGCATCGACCGGCAGCTGCAGTTCCTCAACACCGCGGCGGAAGTCCGACGGCAGCACCGCGGTGGACATGAGGCTTGGCGGCAGGATCTGCTCCTTCACGAGCAACTCCGGTGTGATCGTGGTCAGCGGCTGCATGTAGCCGTTCCAGCTGATGTTCTCGAGGACGACCTGCTCGTCCAGCAGGTAGTTGAGGAACGTGTGCGCGAGCACGGGATTCGACGACGAACGCAGCACCGTATTCGTGTCGTTGGCGACCGGGCCTTTGCCGTTCTTGGGGAACCAGTAGCCGACTACCTCCACCGGCACGCCCTTCGGCATGTAGCTCGGCGCTGCGGCCATGTCGCCCGACCACGCATGGTGGATCCAGGTCTGCCCGTCGGGGATCTCGCTGTAGTCGTTGTTGTCGATCTGCATGTCGACGGTGGCGGCCAGCTTCTGCAGCGTCTGGCGGGACAAGTCGATCTGCTTCTTGCTGGTCGTGTTGAGGTCGTAGATCCCGTTCATCATCAGCCCTAGGCTGATGGCTTCCCGGTAGTCGTCCAGGATGGCGACCTTGCCGCGGTACTTCGGCTGGAAGAACATCTCGTACCACGGGTTGCGCATCGCGGCCGGATTCTCGTGCACCTTGTCCTTACGCCAGGCAATGCCCGTCGTGTAGATGGTGTACGGCACGGTGTACTGCCAGCCGCGGTCGTAGTAAGGATTGGTGAAGTCCGGCCACGCCTGACTGATGTTCGGGATGTAGCTGTGGTTCAGGGGCTGGATGAGCTTGGACTCGATCAGGTCGCCCAGCACGTCGACAGTCGCACCCATGAGCACGTCGAACTTCAGCCCGCTGCGGAGCTTCGAGAGCGCCTCGTTCATGGTGTTGAACGTGGTCACCTCGACCTTGCAGTTGTATTTCTTCGCGAAGCTGTTGACGCAGGCCTGGTTGATGTACGCAACCCAGTTGTAGACCTGCAGCGTCGCGCCGGTCTCGGGCTGCATGTTGCTTGCGATGGCCGCGTTGTCCGTGACCGGCCAGGTCACCGGGTTGTTCGGCCGCGGCAGCGGGATGTTGTTCGGCCCGACCAGGTAGGACGAGCAGGCGTCGAGGAACGACGCGCCGCCCCCGGCGAGCAGCGCCGCGGCCACGCCGCGCTGCAGTGCCTGGCGCCGGGAGAGTTCAGGCCGCCGACGGGTGCCGTCGGGCTGCCAGCCCTCTCTTGGGTGCATCTACCGCCGCCTTCCGCCGCCCGGGTCCTTGGCACTACGTTCGCCGAACGTTGTGCCAGACTCGTGTTCCTGTCTATTTATCTGCCCAGAATGTCCTGATGTGTGTCCCGCCGCAAGGACTTCCTTGCAACGGAACAGTCTTTTCGCGGATTCAGTTGGGTTACGGCCGGACCGCAGCAGCAAACCTCGCGAAGTTGTCTACGAACCTATCGATATCAGCCTCGTCATGCTGCACTGACATCAGCCACTGCTCGATCTTGCCCCACGGCGGCAGGAAGACCCCACCGTTGTGCTGGAAGAGCCAGTGCGCGTGGCTGAAGGAGTCCCGCACGCTGAGGAAGTCGCGGAAGTTGCGCACCGGCTCCGACGAGAAGACCACGCAGCCCTTGGCGCCCACCGAGACTACCTGCGCGTTGAGCCCGTTGCGCGCGATCTCCCGCTCGAGGCCCTCGACTGCCCGCAGCCGAAGCTTCTCCAGGCGCTCGTAAGCGTCAGGCGTGGCGACCTCGGTCAGCATGGCCTTGCAGGCGGCCATGGCCAGCGGGTTGCCGTTGAAGGTGCCGACCATCTCGTATTCGCCGTTGGCCACGTGGCTCATGACCTCGGCCGTGCCGCCGACGGCGGCGACGGCGATGCCCCCGCCGATCGCCTTGGCCAGGCAGACGATGTCCGGCGTCACGCCCGTGGCGCGGGTAGCACCGCCAGGTCCGACGGTCAGCCCGGTCTTCACCTCATCGAAGGTCAGCAGGGCGCCGTGAGCGTGGAGCAGCTCCTTCAGGCCGGCCAGGTAGCCGGGCTCGGGCCTGATGATGCCGGCGTTCATCATGATCGGCTCGAGGATCATTCCGGCTATCTGGCCCGGATTCTCCGCCAGCCTGCGGCGCACCGCGTCGAGGTCGTTGAAGCCGACGATCAAGGTCAGGTCCGTGATCGCCTGCGGTATGCCGCTGCTTGACGGCACGCCGTTCGGCAGTCCGGCCGGGCCGAGGTCGTCCTCGCTGTCGTCCGGGCAGACCGATACCTGCACGGAGTCATGGTGACCGTGGTAGCCACCTTCGACCTTGATGATGAGGTCGCGGCCGGTGATGGCGCGCATCAGGTGTACCGCGTCCATCGTGGCCTCGGTGCCGGAGTTGGCGAACCGCCATTGGGGCAGGCCAAACCGGCGTGACAGCTCGGCCGCGGCCGCCAGGGCGGTCTCGGTCGGCTGCGCGAAGTGCGTACCGCGCTCGACCTGGGCACGAACCGCCTCGACTATGGCCGGGTGGCCATGTCCGGCAAGCGAGACGCCATAGCCGCCGTGCAGGTCGACGTACTCGTTGCCGTCGACGTCGTAAAGCTTGGAGCCCTTGCCGTGGCTGAGCCAGACGGGCTGCGGGCGGGAGATCTGCCAGCTGGAGACGACACCGCCAGCCAGTGAGCTACCCGCGATTCCGGCGAGCCGCGCGGACTCCGGCTGGCGGCGAATGAAGATCTCTTCCTGTGCCTCGATGACCGCGGCCAGCGAGGGCCTGCCTGTGGCCTCGGCCTCCGGACCGCCGGTGATCTCGGAGCTTGCCCGGAACTGGCCGGGCAGCTGGGACTGGCCCACCGTCTTGGGACCGGCCTGCCGGTCAGAGGCCTGATGCCACCTGGCGGCGCTTGTCGCAGTCGTCGTTGCGGACTTCGGATCGGTCGAGCTGGCCTGTGTCGTGGCCATGGCTATCGCGCTCCCAACGCGGTTGACTGAATGTTCAGTCTAAGCCTGGGGCGGCTGGCGTGACAAGGCCGAACCTGTGTGATCGTTCAGTTAACGGAGTTCCCCGGCGCTGCCGCCGGCAACTTGAACCGCGTAGCCGCTGGTCCCGCCGATGGGCGAGCAAAACGCCTATGCAGGACAAATAGTCGGAGGGTGGGGTTACTCGGCCGGCTCGGCGCGGTGCTCGGTCACGGCGGGCAGGGTGGACAGCTCCGGCTCGGCATGCACCACCGGAACGGGCACTGGCAGGCCGCGGTCGCCGCCGTGCGCCGACACCGCGCGCAGGTGATAGGCCTCGAGCTCGGCCAGGAAGTCCTGCTCCCGGTACGGTCGGCCGTCGACGACGGGTCCCTCAACGCCGTTGATTATCGCGGTGACGTCCTGGCCGCTGATCGTCCGGTACATCTCGAGCGCGTGCCCGACCGCCAGGACGCTGGCCCGGTGCTCGGTCAGCAGTGCTCCGGTGCGGTCGGCCAGCACGGAGAGGTGCTCCTCGGCCCGCCGGCCGAGCGCCGTCTCGAGCACGTTGCGGTCGTTGCCGTCCGCCACCGGGTGGGCGTCGTGCGGTGCCCTGGTTGCGGCGTAGGAGCCATACTGCCCGCCCATGCCCCACAGGCCCTCCATGGCCAGCGAGATCATGGTCGCGTTCTGCAGGTCGCCCGAGACACCTGAGCTCGAGTCGCCGTCGAAGAACATCCGCTCGCCAACCAGGGACGCGAGGCTGACCATGATGTCGGCCTCGTACTCGCTGCGCCACGAGGTGAACTGCTCCTCGATCGGGATCGGCTTGACGAAGCCGAGGTAATCGGCGCCCTTCTGGATGGTGGCGGTGTCGATGACGTTCCGGGTCTGGACCAGGTGGCTGATCACCGCGTGGCAGGCCTCATGCAGAGCGACCGCGTGCCGCTCGCGCTCGATGTACTCCACGCCCTCGGACGGCCCGACGCTCTTGGACAGCTTGGCCTTGAGCACGTCGGGCCAGGTGATGGTCGTCCGGCCGTCCCGCAGCGCGACGATCAGCGACTCGTTCACCAGATCCTTGATGGTGGCCCCGGTGGCGTAGGGCGTGATGGTGGCCAGATGGTCCAGCTGATCGGCGGTGACCTGATGGCTGACCTTGGCGAAGTAGCCCTCGTACGTGCGCTTCCTGCCCTCCTTGGAGGGGTAGCCGACGCGGTACATCCGGTCGATCCGGCCGGGCCGTAGCAGCGCCTCGTCCAGCGCGCTCGGCAGGTTCGTCGCCATCACGATGAGGATGCGGTACTTGGGCGGCGGCTTCGGCCGCATGCCGAGCGTGCGCCGCACCACCCGGTTGAAGAACCCGCGCGGCTTCTTCAGTCCCGACATCTCGGTGAGCAACGCCTGCAGCGTGCCCATGCCGCCGCCGCCCATGCCCATACCGGCCGGGATCATCTGGCGGAAGATGCCAGCGCGCCGCGGCGCCGGGTCCGCCTGCGAGTAGTCACCGGGGAGCCCGCCGTCTGCCCGGCTTACGAGCACGGCCTGGCTGTCGCGAGTCAGGTAGCTGAAACCGTGGCACGACGCGAAGGGGCTTCCCGGCGCATGCGCGGGCCCGGGCGCCGGCATCGCGCCGCGCGGACCGCCGCCCTGGCCGCCGACGCTGCCGCCGCGGCTGCCGAGCGAGTCTGCCTCGTCGAAGAAGACGATCACGCCGCCGTACCGGACAGCGAGCTTGCGCAGCCGGCGGAAGAGGCCCTTCACCTTCAGAATGCCCACGCCGAAGAACATGTTGATGAACGCGCCCGGATCCACGAACACATAGGGCCTGCCGGTCTCGCCGGCCATCGCCTCAGCCATGAGCGTCTTGCCGGTGCCCGGCGGACCCCAGAGCAGGATGCCACCAGGCACGTAGCCGCCGTGGTTTTCGATCGACTCCGGGTCCTCCAGGTACAGGATGTTCTCCTGCACCCGGGCGAGCACATGATCCTGGCCCCACACATCGGAGAACCTCGTGGTCACGTCTCCCGGGTAGTAGATATCGACGCCGCCGCGCGACATGAACCAGAAGATCGCGACGAACTGGCCGATGCCGAGGAGAAGGATGAACATGAAGTACAAGATCGTCGGCAGCGCGTGGAAGATGGAGGCCGGCGCCTGGAAGACGCCCTGTACCGGCGAGGTGTGATAAATGAGCCCGAGGAGCATCGCCACGATGGCGATGAAGATCAGCCATTTGATGGCGCGCGCTAGCCGGAACCGGGTGTAGTCGGTCAGCTGGTGCGTGATCTGATCGCCGCGGCCGAATACTCCGCTCGACAGCCGGTAATACCGGTGCGACCGCTCGGCGAGCAGGTAGCTCAGCTGGCGCAGCACCTCCAGCCCGAACAGCAGCGCCAGCCAGCGGCCAGCGCCCGAGTTCACCTGCAGCTGCTGGCGGGCCGCGTCCATGAAACCTAGCTGCGGGTCCGCTGACATCTGGTACCAGACAATGATGAACCAGAGCCCGGTGAACAGAACGCTGAACTTGAGCCGGTCCCAGAGGGCCTGCGGCTTGCGCGTCTGCCGGCCTATGGCGAGCAGCCCGTACTGCTGCCGCCACTCGCGGCGCGACGGCCGGTCGGTCTTGCTAGCTGACCTGCGCATCAGGAACCTCGCACGGTGAACGAGTCCACGACTGCCTTGATCTGCGCCGCGTGCGAGGCGAAGCAGTCCTGATAGCACTGCACCAGCAGGAGGTACAGCTTGGTCGTCGAGCTGTTGGTCAGCACCGTCTGGTCGAAGGCGTCGGGCAGACCGCCGATGGTGTACTCGTACAGCTCGTTGATGCCGCGCACGCCGTCCTTGGTGGTGATGGTGGTGCTGGACACGAGGTTGAATCCGCTGAGCGTGGAGCCATTGGCGGTGGCCGCCTGACGCGCCGGGCCTGTGACCGGGAAGAGCAGGTCGCGCATGTAGTCAAACGAGAGCGCGGCGCGTAGCGACGGGCTCAGGTCCTGCACACTCGCGTAGACAACCGGCGTCAGGGACCCGGTCAGCAGGTCGTTCACCGGCGGGTTTGCCGTCGCTGCATAGGCGCGGGACCAGGCGAAGGTGCCCCCGGCGGCTCCGGCCGCCGACTTGCTCAGCAGCGCCGCCTGGACGGTCGTGACCGACGTGTTTTTCACTTGCTGCCAGCCGGCGGGAACCTTGAAGTAGGCGTGATCCGTCGTATCGGACGCGTACGTATAGCTAGGCGCGCCGCAAGCGGCGAGCGCGGCCAGCAAGGTGCCCGCCGCTATGAGCCCGGCTGCGGTCCGGCGGAGCTGCCGCATCAACCTGGCCCCTTCTGTCCGAGCAAGCCACCAGCCCCCGGCCGGCCGCAGGCCTTCTCAAGGAGTATGCGTTGATGCCCGGCAGGGGAGTCAACCCCGCTGTTAACTCGTGGGACTCGCGCGACGGAAGTGACTGCTAACCCGCGTAACCGCGCGCCAGCCGAGCAGGAACAGCGCCAGGAACGAGCACGCCACCACGATGAACGCGGTTGCTGTTCCCTGGCCGGCCAGCACCCGGATCGCCATGCCGGCACCGGCCGCGCCCACCCAGGCGCCGAGACCGGCCGGCACAATCGACAGCGGGCCGCGCCAGAACCTGACCGCCGCTAGCCCGGCGGCAAGGCCAGCCAGGAACGGCCACGCCGTGTGCCAGATCCCGGCCACGCTGTCCCCGTCGTGATGGGCGTGCCTGCCGATCACCACGAAGACCAGCACGCAGCACACGTCGAGCGCCGCCGTCATCGCTATGACGAGTGAGCTGTTGACCGTCCGGCGCATCCGGTTACGGTAGCCGACGTGGCGCAAGCTCGGGCATGCTGCATGTCGCGAGGTGGCCGGCTCGGCACAAGGGAGAGTGATGATGACTGGCCTGCCTGACGAGGGCGAACTGCGGGTCGGCGCCGTGAGCTTGCCCGCCGGGACATGGGTGTACGAGGAAGATGAGGACACCCCGGTGGCATGGGTCACGGAGGACGAGGTCCCGGAGCCTGGCCGGGTCTGGGCTGCCCTGTCCGGCGAGTCGCCGACGTCGGGGCTTGTCCCGTTCATGCTCGGCCACCTCCGCGGCGAGCCGTCCAGGCCGTGGGACTCCGGAGAGTTCTGGGATGTGGCCGACCCGGCGGGCATCGACGGGTTCGATGTAGCGGCGTTCCTTGAGCGGCTATGGGACGGCGAGACCCATGAAGTCACCCCTGATGTGGACGGCGGCTACTTCTTCCCCGTGGCTGCTGAAACTGCGCGGCGCCTGAGTCGGGTCGGCGAAGAAGGTGAAGAGGATCCCGAGTTCGTGATGCAGATTGAGGCCACGATCGCGCCGTTCGGGCGCGGGTTCCCCGGCCTGGCGCCACCGATCGACGCCCCGCTCGATCCTGGTGAGATCGATCGGGTCCTCGGCTCATTCCCGGCCCGGAGGATAGGCCTCGTACCTGCCGCGCGGCCGGCGGATGTGCTGCCGCTCATCGGCTGGCCTGGCGGGACGAACCACTTTGCCAATGCCGTGCCGATCGCCGCGGTCGCACGCTCGTGGGAGGACCGGTTTGGCGCCAGGGTGCTGGAAATCGGGTTCGCCGACCTCAGCCTGCTGGCGTACCGGCCGCCGCGCACGGCGCAACAGGCTCAGCGGATCGCGGCGGAGCACTGGGCCTTCTGCGACGAGTGCGGTGTCGGCCTGACAGATATCCCGGCGATCACCGAGCAGCTGCTGAGATCGCCTGTCTGGAACTTCTGGTGGGATTAGTCGATGTCGATAACGATCCCGGCAGGAATTTCGGCTGGGGAAGCAACAGCACGGGCTTACATGCGTCACTGATACATGGAATTCGACGCGGGAGCGCCAGGCGCGCTCCCGCAACAGCAAGGCCGCACGGGACGAGATCGAGTCGGCTCGGCGGACATAAGCGCGGGCACGACGGACCGCGCCGCGGCAGTCAGCGCGCTGTACGCGCGTCATGCTCTCGGCCTCATCAGGCTGGCCTACATCATGCTGGGCAACCGGCAGGCCGCCGAGGATGTCGTGCAGGAGGCATTCATCGGGCTGTACCGCCGCTGGTCACACCTTGATGAGCAGGCAAAGGCGCTCGGGTACGTCAGGTCGTCGGTGCTCAACGGCTGTCGGTCGCAGCTTCGCCGCAGGCCAACAGCGGATCTCGACGGCTGGGACGGGCCGGCGGTCACCTCGGCGGAGTCGGCGGTCCTGACGGCCGAGGAACGCCGCGAGGTCGTCCGCGCGCTCCGGTGCCTGCCGGCCCGGCAGCGCGAGGTGCTGGCGCTTCGGTTCTACCTCGATCTGCCCGACGATCAGATCGCCGCGGCCATGAGCATCGGCCGGAGCACGGTCCGGTCCGCGGCGCACCGCGGGCTGGCCGCCCTGAGCCGCGCGCTTAGGGAGACGTCATGAACCCGACCGAAGGTCGGTTGCGCGCCGCGCTGCTGGAGACTGCCGAGCAAATCCCTTCAGGCGCTGTCCCGCCGCTTGACTTGCCCCTCGAGGACCTGCGTCGGGTTCGCGCTGGCGGCACGCTGTCGGCCGGCCAGCCGCGCAGGTGGCTGTCTGCACTGGCCGCCGCCGCAGCCGTCTGCCTGATCATCGGCCTCTCGGTCGCGCTGGCCGGCGGTCCGCGCCTGAGGGCTCCGAGCGGCCAGCTCGCCCCCTCCTTTGCCGCCCAGTTCCCGCCCTATTACGTGGCGCTGCAGCAGTGGCCCGGCTGTACTACCTGCGCTTCCGGCGGTGGCGGGGACAACACGAACCCGGATCGCGCCGTCGTGCGGTCGACCCTGACCGGGGCCACGCTGGCAACGATCGCCGTGCCCAAGCCTTACGCCACGTTTGGCTTCGTACAGGGCACCGCGGACGACCGCGCCTTCATACTCGGGGCGCAGCGCCTGTCCACCTTCAACGCCCCGCCGACGAGGCTCTACCTGTTGCGGCTCAACCCGTCGGCTCCGGCAGGCAAACGGGCGCAGCTCAGCGCCCTGCCCGTTCCGCTCCTGCCGACTGCGAGTGGCTACGAGCTCTGCTGGTTCGCGCTGTCGCCCAACGGTCACCTGCTGGCCACGATCAGCACAACGACCGCCAACAACATTCCAACGAAGCTACAGGTGTTTGACCTGGTCACGGGCGGAAGCCGGACCTGGGTGCTGCCAGCCTGGGCCGGGCGCCTGGACACCTATCAGGATGTCACCGGTCCGCCATCGTGGGGCACCGACAGCCGGACGCTGGCCTTCTTCCAGCGCACGACGGCAGGCTCTGCCGAGCTCGTGCTGCTTGATACGAGCGCTCCGGCGGCGAGCTTCGGCGCCGACACCAGGTCCGTGCCACTGCCCAGGCCGTCAGGCACGGACGAGGTCACGTTCGGCCCGGATGCTCCACTGCTCACGCCGGATGGCCAGCACGTCGTCGAAAGCGTGATCAACCCACGACAGGCGAGTCAGCCCGGAGAGCCCCTGGCTGCCTTCGCGCTGGACATCGTGAACCTTCGCACTGGCGCGGTCACCAGGTTGCGGCAGCACAGCCAGCTGTTTTTCGTCCTGGCGTCAGATCCCTCCGGCAGCGCGGTCATCGTGGCCATAGCAAATCTGCCTCCCTATACCAAGAGGTTCCTCGTCTGGACGGCGCATGGAACCGCCCAGATCCAGATGCCGGCTGACACGATCGCCGTCGCCTGGTAGGGCGCGCGTCGAAGCGAATCTGATCGACTGATGGCGGACGTCTAAGCTCGGCGGTAATGCCGACGCTGCTGATTGTTCATCACACGCCGTCGCCCGGGCTCCAGGCGATGTTCGAGGCCGTCTCTGACGGTGCGCGGACCGATGAGATCGAGGGCGTAGACGTGCTGGTCCGGCCGGCGCTGACGGCAACCGCAGTGGATGTGCTGGCAGCCGACGGCTACCTGCTCGGCACGCCGGCCAACATCGGCTACATGTCTGGTGCCCTCAAGCACTTTTTTGATGGCATCTACTATCCGTGCCTGGAGGCGACCAGGCGGCGCCCGTACGGGCTGTACGTGCACGGTGCCAGCGACACCGGCGGCGCTGTGCGGGCGGTCGAGTCGATCACCGCCGGGCTGGCCTGGCGCCAGGTCCGGCCCGCGGTCACCGTCACCGGGACGCCGGGCAAGGCCGACCTAGAGGCGTGCTGGGAGCTTGGCGCGCTGCTTGCTGCCGAGGTGGCCGGGGACGTGGCCGGGTGATCGTCACGGTCACCCTGAATCCGGCCTTGCTCGTGCGATACGACGCCGACCGGTTCGAGCTGGGCACGGCGAACAGGGTGAGCCGGGTGCAGCATCAGGCCGGGGGACGCGGACCTGCCGTCGCGCGCCTCCTGCAGACCTTCGGGCACGAGGTCGTGGCCGCTGGCCTGGCGGGCGGATCGTCGGGCGAGCTGATCAGGATGGAGCTGGCCAAAGCGGGAGTGGCGACGCAGTTCACGCGGATCAGCGCGGAGTCGCGCCGCGTCGTCCGGATCACCGACGCCTCAGCTGGCCAGGTCACTAGCCTTCAGGAGCCGCCGCCGTACATCACGACCGAGGAGCTCGGCCGCCTCGCCACTGACTACCGCGCCCTGCTCGAAGGCGCGACGGCTGTCGTGCTGTGCGGCAGCCTGCCGAGCGGGCTGCCTGCGGAGACCTACGGCTCGCTGACCAGCTACGCGACCAGCGCGGGCGTGCCAGTGATCCTCGATGCAGACGGCAGCGCGCTGCGGTACGGCGCGGCGCGCGGACCGGCGCTCGTGATTCCGGACGGTTCCGATCAGGCCCCAGGGGCGGACACCATGGTCGCCGAGCTCATGGCGGCCGGTGCCGGCGCAGTGGTGCTGCCGACCGAGGGCGGCGTGCGGGCGGTCACCGGCGCGGGGGAGTGGGAGGCCACCGCCGGACCGCCAGGCCTGCGCGACGCCGACGAACTGGAGCCTGCGGAACTGGCGGCTGCGGGGCGCCGGGACGCACTGGTCGCCGGGTTCGTGCCGGGCATCGCGCTCGGCTGGTCGTGGCCGGACATGCTCAGGCACGCCGTGGCCCTCGCCGCGTCAGTGTCACCCGACGGCGAGGCCGACCTGGCCGCCTACGAGAAGCTGCTGCCCGACGTAACAGTCGCGGGACCGCGGAGATAAGCCTTCTGCTCCGGTAGGCCGAACTACACTCGGGCCGCGATGACCGAGCAAACCAGGACTAATGTCCGCCGAGCCGGGCCGAGCCCGGGGCGGTGGCGATCCCGTCCTGGGCGACGGGGTCTTAGGCGCCACGCCGATTGCCGCCTGTGTCGGCCTCGTGCTGGGCATGCTCGCGCTCGGGCCGGGCCTACTGCCCGGCTACCTGCTCAGCTACGACATGGTGTTCGTGCCGGCACCGCAGTTCAACGCGGCCATGCTCGGCACCGCAGGCACGCTGCCGCGCGCCGTGCCCAGCGACGCGGTCGTCGCCGCGATAGCCAGGGCGCTTCCGGCCGACGTCGTGCAGAAGCTGGTCCTGCTTGCGATCTTCGTGCTGGCCTGCGCCGGCGCGGCGCGGCTCCTTTCAAAGGAGCGCATGCCTGCCCAGCTCGCAGCTGGAGTTCTCTATGCGTGGAACCCGTTCGTCGCCGAGCGACTGATACTCGGCCAGTGGGCGCTCCTGCTCGGGTACGCCGGACTGCCGTGGGTACTAGCAGCGGCGGCCAGGCCGGGCGTCCGAGTGCTCAGGCGAGTGCCGCGGCTCGCGATCGCGCTGCTGCCCGCTGCAGTCGGCGGGTTCGCGGCCATGTCGATCTCCGCCCTGGTCGCGCTCCCGGCTGCGGCGCTCGCACGCCGCGCGGTCGCTTCGGGGTCTGCCGACTCCGACTCCGACTCCGACTCCGGCGCCGTCCACTCCGGCTCCGGCTCCGGTTCCGGAGGCGAATCTGGCGGGTCCCGGCTGACCGCGCCCGCCCTCGCCGCCGCTACCAGCGCGAGTCCTCACGGTGCTGGCCGTGCTCGCGGTTCTCAGCCTGCCGTGGCTCATACCCTCGCTCTCCCGGCAGGTGGATACCAGCACGGCTGGCGTGGCGGCATTCGCGGCCAGAGCCGACACGCCCTTCGGGACGGCTGGCAGTCTGGTCATGCTCGGCGGTAGCTGGAACGCGCAGGCGGTACCGGCAGGCTACGGCGGACCGTTCTCGGTGCTGACGCTGTGCCTGGCCTTCGCCGGCCTCTCCGGGTTCCTGCTGTATGGCCGGCGTCGCTGGCCCGGCCTCGGCGTCGGCGCGGCGGCGGGCCTGCTGATCGCGCTGCTCGGCGCGTTCGCGCCGGGCCAGGAGTTGCTGCGCACGATGATCACTGGCTGGCCGGGCTTTGCCGTGCTCAGGGACGGGCAGCAGTTCGTTGCGCCGCTGGCGCTGGTCGAGGCGACCGGCATTGGCCTGGTCGTCGGACGGCTGCTGCGGCTGGACCGGCCGCGGGCAGCCCGCGAGGGCAGGGCGATCCTGGCCGCGGCCGTCATCGTGCTGCCGGTGGTCATGCTGCCCGGCCTCGCGTGGGGCGCGGCCGGCCGCCTGCGCCCGGTGGAGTATCCGGCTGACTGGCTGGCCGCCCGGCGGCTTATCAACGCCGACCCGCGCCCGGGCCGCGCGCTGCTGCTGCCGTGGGGTGCTTACCGGCGGTTCACCTGGAATCACGGTGAAGCGCTGCTCGACCCCTGGCCGCGGCTGCTGGCCCGGCAAGTCGTGTGGAACGACGGGGTCCAGGTCGGGTCGCTGCAGATCCCGCCCGAGGATCCGAGTGCCACCGCGATCGACGGCCTCGTCCTCGGCAGCGGACCGCTGACCCGCGAACTTCAGGCCCGCGGCTACCGCTACGTGATCGTCGACGCCGGGCCTCGCGCCCAGCTCCGCCGGTGCCGGTCGGGCCGCTGGCGGTCCGAAACCAATCGGCCACGTCTATCCATTCAGCGCCCGGCTGCCCGGGTGCCGGGTCGTGCTGGCCGGGCCCGACGTGGTCGTCTATCAGGTCCCCGGCTAAGCCGCCATCGAAGGCCAGCGGCCTCGACACGATCTGGCCCGGCATGAGAGTGCGTTATTACTTTTTGATGATAGTTTCGGCGACTAAAGTACTCCTGCTGTGACTGCCGTTACGCTAGGCCCGAACGTCCGAAGGAGAGGCAAATGAGAGCGTTGCTCGTCGCAGTGGCTGTTGGTGCTGTCCTTGCAGCCGGTGTCGGCTTGGGCACGGGCGCATTGCTGTCTGGAGTGGCGAACGGCAAGCCGGCGAACACCCAGCTGTACAACTACGGTCAGCGCTAGATCGGCCCCGCGCGACCTTATGCCGTGACACCGCCCATCAGCACTCCCGGTTCTGCCTGGCTCGAGATCATCGTCCCAGCGCGTAACGAGCAGGCCCGGCTGCCTGCCGGGCTTGACCGGCTCTGCGCCAAAGCGGCGACGCTGCCGCCCGGCGTCGAGATCATCGTCGTCGACAGCGCCAGCACAGATCAGACCGCTCAGATCGTCCGCGACTGGCCGGCAGGCCCGGTGCCGGTCCGGCTGATTAATTGCGACCGGCCGGGCAAGGGCGCAGCAGTTCGGCTCGGCCTGCTCGCCACCAACGCCCCGTACGTCGGTTTCTGCGACGCAGACATGGCTGCTGACCTCGCAGCGCTGGACGTCGCGCTTAGCTGCCTGCAGGCCGGCCGGCAGGTCGTGATCGGATCGCGGGCGCATCCGGCCTCGGTTGTCGAGGTGCGGCATAGCGCCATCAGAAAGGCCGGTGCCGCGATATTCCGCGGCGCCGCGCAGCTGGTATCGGCCGGTCCGATGGATACGCAGTGCGGTTTCAAGTTCTTCACCGGGCCCGTCGCCAGGCGAGCGGCCGCCGACATGACCGCGACCGGGTTTGCTTTTGACGTCGAGCTGATTGCGCGCTGCCGGCAGCTCGGAGCCACCATGATCGAAATCCCGGTGAGCTGGCATGACGTGCCCGGCTCCACTTTCTCGATCTGGCGGCACTCACTGAGCGCGTTTGCCGAGATGGCGGCGATCTGGCTTGCACTGCGAGCCCGGTCGGACTGGGCCGACTCCGACGCCGAGGCCGCGCTCCCTGGGCCTGCGCATGGTTCGTCGCTGCAGGCGGCCACTGTCGTGTCGGCCAGCCTCGGGACCGTGGGCCAGCCATGACGGATACCCAGGAGGCGGTCGGCCAGGGCGCGGTAGCCGGGCTCCGCATAGCGGTCGTGAACTGGCGCGACCCGTGGCATCCCGAGGCGGGCGGTGCCGAGGAGTACGCCTGGGAAATGGCGCTGGGCCTGCACCGGCGCGGCGCTGCGGTGACGTACCTGACCGCACGCGCGGACGGCCAGTCGGCGGCTGAGACTCGCGAGGGCATCGAGGTCATTCGCGTCGGGTCCCGTTTCACGGTCTATCCGCGGGCGCTGGGCTGGCTGCTGCCGCGGCGGCACAGATTCGACGCCGTACTGGATTGCGAGAACGGCATCCCCTTCTTCACGCCGCTGGTGATGCCGCGCCGGGTCCCCATCTTCTGCGTCATGCATCATGTCCATGACGCCCAGTTCGGCGTGCACTTCTCGCCCGCGATGGCGGCTGTGGGTCGTCTGCTGGAGGGCAAGTTCGCCCCGCGGGTCTACCGGCGGCACCTGTCCATCACGGGGTCCCAGTCGACCGCGGACGCGATGTCGGCGCGCCTGCACTGGCGAGGTCCGGTGCGCATCATTCGACTAGGCCTCCGTCCGGCCGCGGTACCCGAATCGACGGACGAGCCCGCCTCAGGTGACCACGGCCCCGTTCCTGTTCTGACGTGGGTTGGCCGGATGGTCGCCCACAAACGGGTGGAGCAGGTACTCGACGTGGCGGAACGGATCGGGCCGGCGGGCGCGCGGATCGACGTGATCGGGCGCGGTCCGTGTAGCGCGCCGCTGGCCGCCGCAGTGGCCGAGCGCGGGCTCGCCGACGTGGTCCGGCTGCGCGACTATCTGCCGGAGGCAGAGAAGCAGGCGGCGGTGGCCAGGTCTGTCCTGCACCTCAACACATCACTCGGCGAGGGCTGGGGCCTGTGTGTCCTGGAGGCTGCACAGCTAGGCGTGCCCACTGTCGCCTATGACGTGGACGGCCTGCGGGACTCGGTGCGTGATGGCGAGACCGGATGGCTGGTCCGGTCGGGCGAGCGGATCGAGGACGTGGTCGAGCGCGCGCTCGCCGAGCTCGCCGATCCGCGCCGCCGGGCCGAGATTGGGGCGGCGTGCCGGGCATGGGCAGCTCAGTTCGACTGGGACAACTGCTCCGGCCAGCTCGCCGAGATCATCGCGGCGTCCGCCGGCAGGCGCGAGAGCGTGCACGGCCGCCCGGCGCCGGCGCCGCTGTAGCCGTCGCCGGGCCTCAGAGCCCGAGTCGGCGGGACAGGTCAGAGACCAGGTGGCCGGCCGGGTCCAGCGCGCCACGCAGCTTCCTGAAGTCGGGCAGCCGCGGATACATTTCGGCCAGCACGGCGGGGCTGACCCTGGAGTCCTTCGCCAGGTAGACCCGGCCGCCCGCGGTCACCACTTGGTCGTCAAGTCGGCGCAGGAGGCCTTCGAGGCCCGGCGTGCGTGCCGGGAAGTCGAGGGCCAGGGTCCAACCTGGAATCGGGAACGACAGGTAGCCATCGTCGCCAGGGCCGAAGCGCTTCAGCACCGTGACGAAAGAAGGGGCGCGGGCTGCGCTGATCCGTTCCAAGATCTGCCGCAGGGTCGCCTCCGCCCCGGATGGGACGACGAACTGGTACTGCCGGAATCCGCCGGGCCCATATACGGTGTTCCAGTTCCTGATGCCATCCAGCGGGTGGAAGAACGCGCCGATCGACTGGAGCTCGCCTTCTCGCCTCCTCGGTGTCTTGCGGTACCAGGCCTCGTTTGCGAGGGCGACCGTGTGCCGGTTTATCAGGCCCGGCGGGCAGGCAGCTGGCGCTCGGAGGCGGGCTACTGGGCTGAAGGCGAGCGGATCGTGCCGGTCTTTGGCTGGCAGGTCGCTGACGCAGGCGAAGTCGCCGTTCGTGACGACCGACCGGCCTAGGTGCGCGCCGCTGGCGAGGCAGTCGAGCCACGCGACCGTGTAGCCGTATCTATTGTCGGCATCGGCGAGGCACGCCATCGTCTCATCGAGGTCAGCCGTCCGGATGGTGTCGACGGCTACCTTCGAGGTCTCGACCTTCTTGAGCTGGACCGCGGCCTGGGTGATGACGCCGGTCAGGCCCATGCCGCCAGCGGTGGCCCAGAACAGTTCCGGATCGGAGCCGGGTGTCACGTGGCGTTCCTCGCCACCAGGCAGGAGCAGGTCAAACCACAGGACGTGCGGGGCGAAGCTGCCGGCCCGATGGTGGTTCTTGCCGTGGACGTCGGCTGCGATCGCGCCGCCGATCGTCACCTGCCGGGTCCCTGGCGACACCGGGACGAACCAGCCAGCGGGCAGCGCGAGCCGTATGAGCCGCTCGAGGCTCACGCCGGCCTCGGAAGTAACGACGCCGGTCTCGCGATTCAGGCTGATGATGCGGTTCAGCCTGGTCATGCGGATGACCATGCCGCCGTCATTCTGAGCGGCGTTGTTGTAGCTGCGGCCAAGGCCACGGGCGATGACGCCGCGCGCGGGCGGAGCCTGCAGCAGTCCGGCGACTTCGTTCCGGTCTTCGGGCTCGGCTACCTCGGCGGCTGTCGGGTCGATCCGGCCCCAGCCGGTGAGCACCGACATCCCAGCCGGGGTACGGTCTGGCCGTGCGCGAACGGGCATGTGGGACCTATTTGTTCGGCTACTCGGCAGTGCTGGACGGATTCAGATCTGCCAGCAAAGCTACACGCCCCTTAATCGCTCAGGAGGTGGCGCCGGCCGGTGACGATGCCAGGTCGGCGACGAGATAGAGCCGAGACGTCGTCATCGTCGGGGTGTGCTCAAGCCGAGGGCGACGTGGTCGAAGGTAGGCCTTCCATACGAAGCGAAGCAGCGCCTTCGGTTCATGTCCCCACCGAGCGCGCACGCCGTCGAGCAACAGCGCGTTACCGCTCGGATAGTCCCCGTAATACAGGCACCTGACCTGCGCCGCTGGTGCGGCGGCGCGCACCATAGCAATGACGTCCTCTTCCCGAGGAAACCCGAACTCGAGATGTTCCTGCAGGTAGGGCAGGGTGCCGCCCACCACGTGCCGGACCACCTCGGCGACCTCCCACTCGGCCTTCTGCTTCTGCGGTGACCCGTAGGGACAGCAAAGGACTAGCCGTCGGCGGGCAACACGGACGAGCTGAGCGATGTGTTGCGGCCGCTGCTCGGCCGGCATGTGCTCGAGGGTGTCGCAGCTCGTAACGACATCGAACTGACCGTCGTCGAATGGCAGGACGTGCGCGTCAACGATGTAGTCGGCAGGCGGCTCGATGTTCGCGGTCGACACCTTGGCTGACGGCAGGAACCGGGCCAGCTGATGGCCGCGGCCGCCTACGTCGACCACCGTCGACGCCGTGCCGACGCATTTGGCCGCGAGTACCAGACGGTCCCACATGTCAGGCTGCCAGAGAGCCCGCGCGGCTGCCCGGCCCGGCAGCCCGAACGCGCTGGCCCGATCCACAGTAACGCCCCTTTTGCCAGACAGAGACCGGTTCCCGGTGAATGTACTCTATGCGGGCTGGCGATCTCCCGAAGCCCGGCGCATCTCCGAGCGGAACCTTGCACGCGACGGCTGCGCCCACTGCAGACCCGTTATCCGACTAATGTGTCATCACTAGCAAGTTGCCCAGAAAGGTATATCCCGTGACTTGGATGGCACGGCTGGCCAGCCACGTACCTGACCGGGTCGTCGCTAGCGCTGTCAACGCGATCTATGGCCGTGCGGAGCCCGAACTAGGCCGCCTCGATGACATCTGCGGCCGCGGCGGCGTGATGGTTGATGTGGGCGCGTGGTACGGGCCGTGGTCTCGACGCCTCGCGCGCCGAGCTGATCGGCTAGTGGCTCTCGAGCCGACATCGCGACACGTCACCTTGCGCCAGACGCTACCCGCCAATACGGAAGTGATTCAGGCCGCCGCATCCGATCACGCTGGCGAGGGGGAGTTGTGGTCGGTGGGCCTCGGAGACGGCGCCGAGGGCCTCTCTTCCTTGCAGAAGCGCGGCGTGCATGAAAACTCGGTAACCGTGCCGCTGATCATGATCGATGATCTTGAAATTACCGGTCTGACATTCATGAAGATCGACGTCGAAGGGCATGAGCTCGCGGTGCTGCGCGGGGCCGCGCAGACTATTCTCCGGGACCGGCCCAGGCTGCTGCTCGAGGTCGAGGCCCGCATGCAGCCGATCGACGTACTGCTTGATCTCCTGGCTGACTGGGGCTATGAGGGCTGGGTTCTGCATCGGAGGTCGTGGCATCCGCTGGCGGGCTTCGACCTAGCTAGGCGACAGGCCGAGACGGTAAGAGTGGCGAATCGAGGGATGCTCAGGTTGCTTTGGCCTTATCCCCGGTACATAAACTCGGTACTTTTCGTTCCCGACCCGGCATCGCGACCCGTCTATTCCTGACGAGCGGCGGGCTCCTGATTTACCTCAGTGGTCCGCGACGGCGGGCCGGCGCTCGGCGGCTTCGGCTTCCAGCACGAGGTGCCTGCGTGCGCGTCGTGCCCGTATGACCCGACTGAGGTCCTGGGCCGGCTTCTCGATGAGGTAGTAGCTCGTCGTGGCCGCGACGACAGTGCCCAGGGTGATCGCGATCATGGCTAGTGCTGCGCCGAATTCGGTGAAGGAGCCGCCATTGAAGACATCGTGAACGTGCCACACGGCGAACACGCCATACAGGACGACGAACTGCCACAGGAAGATGCCGTAGGAGATCCTTCCGAGGAATCTCATGACCCGATTGCCCAAGATCATGGACAACCGGGTCGGGCTCGCTCCCTGGAACGCCGCCGGAGCGACGACCGCGGCAGCAATGATCGTGTACAGGGCCGTCTTGATCTCGGTCTGCCACAAGGTGTTGACAGATAGGATCTCCGGACCCGCGATCGGGGTGCAGGCGACGACAAAGACCATGGCGGCGATTAGCCAGCAGGCGCCTCCGGAATGCGCGATAGTCCTGACGAATCTACGCACCGGGCCGTCGTCCGCAGGTTCGGCCCGGGCCCAAGCGGCGAAGACCGCCACGGCCATGCCGGGGGTGAACCAGGTCATCAGCCGCAGCAGCGACTCGCCGATCCAGGGCTGAAAGGTCGGATAGAACTCCGCTACGGCCACGCCGTACGGCACAAGGGTCAGAACCGCGATCCCGGCCAGCAGGCGGCGAGCGCGCCGCCCGACGTCTCGGCCAGTCCGGCTCGCATACCAGGTCAGCAGGCCGGCCAGCAAGGGCAGGACGGCATAGAACGACACCTCTACCGCCAGGCTCCACATCTGAGCCAGGCCGGGAGCACCAGTGCCCGGCCACCAGGGGTGTGTGTCGTAGACCTGTACGAGCGTCAGGTACTGGGCCCAGCTCAGCACGGAGGGGATGCGGACCTGGTTGAGCGTCACGAAGGCGACGATGACCACCGCCCAGTACGCGGGCAGGATCCTTACCGCGCGCCGCCAGAGGTAAGCGACGGTCGCCGGGCTGTCTCTCCCGCCTAGCGCGGCTGTGGCCCAGGGCAGGTAGAGCAGCAGTCCTGAAAGCGTGAAGAAGATTGGCACGCCAACGTCGCAGCGGCTCAGGAGCCATGACTCTGGACTGCCGGTGAAGGAGAACCCTGTGGCTCCGCCCACATGGACCACCAGGACGGCGAAGGCGGCGATGACTCGGAGGCCGTCCAGAGCGGGCTGGCGGCCGGCGACGAGAGGCAACGCTGCGCCGGGTACACCGGTAGCGGCCGGCGCGCCGGTCGTCACACGAGCCTCAGCGGCTGCTGAGCTTCGCTACCGAAGCCGTGTTCTCGCCAGCCAGGGCATGCGGGATCCCAGCTCGGAGTCATGGCGGGAGTTTACGTGTTATGTGTCGATCCGGGGGGACGGATGGCCTGGGAGGCGATAGCCCCGGTTGCGACCGGCATGCCCTAGTCTGAGCAGCCACGACCTAAGGATGCGGACCGACAGGAGATGCTGGCGTGTCTTCGACCGAGCCAGTGGTGGATCCGGCAACAGTCCCCGCTGACGCGCTTGATAGCGCGGAATGGCTCCGCGCCAACTGGATCACGGCGGCAGCCGTTCTGGGCCTAGTGCTGCAGCTGTGGTGGCGAGCCGGGATGATCGCTCGCTCCTATTTCCAGCAGGGCGATTTCCCGCTTCTCTATCGTGCTGCAGCAAGCAAGCTCGGCCCGTCCTACCTGCTGGTCCCCGCCAACGGCCAGCTAGCTCCTGGGGGCCGGACGGTCATCTGGCTGGAGGCCAGAGTCGGCATTTACAACTGGGATGTCGCCTCGGCCGTGACTCTGCTCATGCTGGCTCTCGCCGGACTCGCGCTGTTGCGCTTGCTCCGCACACTATTCGGCAACCGGCCGGCGATCCTGGTTCCCTTCGGGGTGTACCTGACGACGCCGCTGGTCGTGCCGGTGCTGACCTGGTGGTCAGCGACCCTGGCCTGGCTGCCGCTGCACATTGCCACCTTCATGGCCATTAACGCTCACGTGCACTACATCCGGACGGGGCGGTTGCGACACGCCGCTGCTGCCGCGTGCTGGCTGGCCGCAGGGGTCTTGTTTCTGGACAAGGGTGCGCTGACCCCGCTGCTTCTTCTCGCGCTGACGTCCGCGTTCCTCCTGCCCGGCAGCTGGACGGCCGGCCTTGTCGGTGCGCTGCGCGGATACTGGCGCGGCTGGCTCATTTATGTCGCTGTCATCTCGGCATACCTTGTGGTCGCCGTGCTTCAGATCAACGGATCGGGCTTCACGCCCCGGCCGATGGCCGCTGCACCTGCCCTATCGTTCGCATCCTCGCTGGTCCGCGTTGGCCTGGTGCCGGGAATGCTCGGGGGTCCGTGGAAGTGGTGGTCGACCGGCAGCTACGCTGCGGCCGCCCAGATGCCTGTGCTCACGATACTGAGCTGGGTGGCGATGGCCGCCGCCGTCGTGGCTAGCATCTGGTTCCGCAAGCGAGCATGGCGGGCCTGGCTGATCCTGGTCGCCTGGGTGGCCATCGCAGATCTTGTCCCGGTCCTGGTCGGCTGGATAGGTACCGTGGGCACGCCGTCATTTACCGCCGACCTGAACTACCTGGCGGATGCGGTTCCCGTCATCGTCATCTGTGCTGCACTGGCATTCTGGCCGGTTCTCGGCGAGGAAAGCCCCTACCGCAACCGGCTACCTTCGGCCTCCACCCGGTCCGTGATCACCTTCAATGCGGCAGGCGTGATCGTCGTCAGCTCCCTGTGGTCGGCGCATGCTTATGAAACGGTGACCACCGGCCAGGCCGCGCGGTCCTACATCGCGACAGCCAGGCTGGCGCTCCGTAACGCCCCGGCCGGTGCGGACATCGTCTCCGCCCCGGTGCCAACGGCTGTCATGAGCCGGGCATTCTTCGGCGACGCCAGCGATACCGCGGCCGTGTTGGGTCCGCTGGCCCCAAGGGCAGCCTCAGTTCGGTGGACGACTTCGCCGGAGGGCGCACCGCAGCGCCTGATGATCTTCGACGGCGAGGGCCGCCTCTGGCCGGCCGTGGTTACCGGTGTCTCGGCCGCCGCTCCTGCCGTCGCTGGAACGTGCTGGGGACTGGGCGCGCGCGAGCTTCGAATTCCGCTGCAGCACGAGCTCTATAAGTGGCCGTGGTTCGCTGCGTTCGGGTACACCGGACCTGCTACAACCCTGGCCCTGAGCTTCTCCGGAGGCTGGCACTCCGTCGAGCTTGCCGCGGGCCATGATGATGCACTCGCCCCGCTCCTCGGCGGGGGCAGCTCTGTCACCGTCCGTAATCTCGGGGTTGCACAGCCCGGCTGCCTGACCTATCTGACTGTAGGTACCCTTCAGCCCTCGCCGGACGGTAGCCCGGTACCTGCCCAGCCTGTCACTGGCTGACTTCGGTCCAATGCTGGCCGCGCTTGTGGTGGTTGGCCGACCATGGCGACGAGCGGTGCAGCATACCTAGGCATCGCTCGCTCCCGAGCCGCCCTCGACGTCTGGATAGTCGCTTACGATGTGTTTTGCCTGCGCGACGCCGTGCGCGACGTCCAGACTCGGCAGCTCGTCAGGGATGGGAGGGGATGAGGACGTGACCGAGCGCGCGCTCCCGGAACTCGCCGATCCCCGTCACTTCGACGCGGCGGCCGCACGCCGCTCCCGGGCCGCCAGCCTTGTTAGCTTGTCATGATCGACATACCCGGGCGGGGCGCTGCTCGTCCTGCGGATCAGGATGAGTCGTCGGAGGCGGTCGGCGAAACTCACCGTCCGGAGCCTGCTGGCGCGATCGACGAGCGGGTCAGGCGGCACCTGTGGATGCTCGTCTGCTGTCTTGCGATCACGGCGCTCACATTTGTCGACCGGCCCGGCAAGATCATTGCCGATACCAAGCTGGACATGGCCATCAACCCGATCGGGTTCCTGGAGCGGGCCACGCATCTGTGGGACCCGGCCCAGTTCGGCCAGCTTCAGAATCAGGCCACCGGCTACTTCTTCCCGATGGGTCCCTTCTTCGTGCTCGGGAAGCTCGCGGCGCTGCCACCGTGGGTAGTCCAGCGCCTCTGGCTGACGGCTGTCCTGCTGGCTGCGTTCATCGGCGTCACCAAGCTCATCGCCAGGTTTGGCATCGGCACCCCGATGACCCAGATCGTTGGCGGACTGGTTTACGCCCTCGCGCCCAGGGAGCTTGGTGAGCTCGGCGCAATCTCCATCGAGCTGCTCCCGGCTGCCATGGTCCCGTGGATCATGCTCCCGCTCGTCCGCGTAGTCCAGGAGAGCCGCAGCGGTTCCCGGCGCCCCCGGCTGGTCCGGGCGGCGGCCCGGTCGGCTGCTGCTGTCGCGCTCTGCAGCGGGGTGAACGCCGCCGCGGTGCTAGCTGCAGTGCTGCCTGCAGTCATCTACCTGTGCACGGTGCCACGGCCAGTACCGCGATGGCGCTTCCTGGCGTGGTGGGCGCCGATGGTCGTCTTGGTTAGCTGGATCTGGCTCGTTCCGCTCTTCTTGCTCCAGGCCTACGGTGTCTCGCTGCTGCCCTACACCGAGAGCGCCGCCGTCACGACCTCGGCTACCAGCCTGTCCAATACCTTCCGCGGCACCGAGGACTGGGTCAGCTATCTTTTTGCGAACGGCCACACCTGGTGGCCGCTGGCATTCTGGACCTCCAACGCAGCGCTGCCCACGGTAGCGACTGGCCTGATCGCCGGGCTCGGGCTGGCGGGCCTCCTTCGCACGCGCAGGCCCATCCGTCGGGCACTACTGTGCATCCTGCTCACCGGCGTCGTGATCATCCTCATCGGATACCACAGTGGGCTCGGTAATCCGCTGTCACCAGCGCTGGATCACCTCGTCAACGGACCGCTCGCTCCGTTCCGCAACGTGCGGAAGTTCGATCCGCTCATCCGGCTGCCCGTAGCCGTAGGTGTTGCGCACCTTCTGGCGAGCGTGCGGCGCGGCAGTGCCCTGAGGGCGGTCAGGCTAGCGGCGGTACTCGCGATGGTGATCACGACGGTTCCGGCCTACGTAGGCGGACTGTCGCCGGCCGGCGACTTCCAGAGCATCCCGCAGTACTGGGACGCTGCCGCTAGCTGGCTGAATCGGCATGCGGGCAACCAGGCCGTCCTGGAGGTACCCGGTGCGCAGTTCGGCGAGTACACCTGGGGCAGCCCGATGGATGACGTGCTCGAGCCATTGTTCAGTGGCGACTGGGCGACCAGGCAGTTGTCCAGCATCGGCTCGGTCGGCAACGACAGGCTGCTCGACGCTATCGACCAGCAACTGGCGGCCGGGGACGGATCTGCTGGGCTTAGCCAGGTACTCGCGCGGATGGGTGTCAGATACCTCGTGGTTCGCAACGACCTCGACCGGAATGGCATAGACGGCGCATGGCCCGCCAGGATCCATCAGGCGATCAGCGAATCGCCGGGCATTGTCAAGGTCGCGACCTTCGGGTCTTTCCCGGTCGGGAGCTTCTACCCCGACACCGCGATCAGCAACTTCGACAGCCCGTATCTGCCGGTGGAGATCTACCAGGTGCTCGGGGCGGAGCCGCCTGCCGTCGTAGTGCCAGCAGGATCCATAATGAGGGTCTACGGCGGCCCCGAGGCGCTCCTGAGCCTTGCCGACCAGGGACTGCTCCGTGGACGGCCGGTCCTGCTGAACTCCGATTCACCCTCAGTCGCCGCGACGTGGAATGTGGTGACCGACTCACTGCGGCGCAGGGTCAGGAACTTCGGTCAGCTCAGGAATGACTATTCCCCGACGCTGACGGCAGTCGGCCAGGCGAGCACTTTCGAGGCCACGCCCGACTACCTGGAGCCTGGGTGGCAACGATATGAGAGCGTGTCCCAGTATTTCGGGATCACCAACGTCACCGCGTCGTCATCTGACGCCAGCATCACCGCTATACCCACGCAGAGCGCGACCGGGCTGTTCCCGTATTCCGCTGTCGATGGCGATTTGCGGACGATGTGGGAGTCGGGCGCGCTGACCGGCCCGGTGGGCCAGTGGATCAAGGTCGATTTTGCGCAGCCCGTGAGCACGCGCACCGTCCGGATCGCGTTCGTCGACAACAATGCGATGGGGCCCGACGTCACTGCCGTATCCATCGCCACGGCGGGCGGAACGGTCGCCGACCAGGTTCGGGTGACAGGGCAGCTGCAGAGCCTCGCGGTAGCTCCCGGACCCTCCACCTGGCTGCGCGTGACGGTCACCAAGACCCGGCGCATGGCTAGCCCAACCATTGGCCGGCAGGTAGGCATCGCCGAGATTGCCGTTCCCGGCGTGTCGGCATCTCGGACCATCGTGGCCCCGACCGTCGCGATCGCTCACGGTGCGGACTCCAGTGCGGTCGTGCTGGCGAAGGCCGAACCACAACCTACCGATTGCATGCTGACGTCAATGCGCTGGGTCTGCAGCCCCCAGCTAGTGAAGCCGACAGAGGAGCAGTACGGGTTCGACGAGTCCTTCCCAGCGTCACGATCCGGGGGCGAGAGCATGTCCGGGAGCGCCGTGCTGACGCAAGTGGGCCTGGTAGCGCGCTACGCATGGAGCAGCAGCGGCCAGCCTCAGGTAACCGGATCTCCGGCCTACATCGCGGAGCCGCAGGATCAGCCGCAGTCGGCGTTCGATGGCAATCCGCTCACGACCTGGGTAGCAGGCATAAACAACAAGACGCCGAAGTTGACAGTCCGCTGGGCGCGGGCCAGGACTGTTTCCAGGGTCACTATCACCCGCCCATCGGGGGCCGCTGGCCCCATGCCCGTCATCCTGACCGGCTCGAGGGGCCAGGTACGCGGCGGAATCGCTACAGGGCCGAAGGCGACACTGAAGTTTGCTCCCATGCGCACTAGGAGCCTGCGCTTTTGGTTCACCCCGCCAACGCTGCCGCTGCAGATCACCGATATCCAGATACCGGGAGTCAGGTCCCTGATATCGGGTGGCCTTGCACCATTCACGCTGCCGTGCGGATTCGGACCGCGGATTCAGATCAATGGCCAGTCCATCCCGACCCGAGCCACCGGAACCTATGCGGATGTGCTGACGGGTCAGCCGCTGCACTTCGCCGCATGCGATGCGGTGCCCGTCTCGGCAGGTGTTAACCGGGTCGTCGAGCCAAGCTGGGACGCCTTCGACGTCCAGTCGGTCGTGCTTGACACTCCAGGCGATCAGGCGTTCACCCAGGGTTCTGCGGTCAAGTTCTCCACCGCCAGGGTCATTTCCTGGACGTCCTCGTCGAGGGTCCTGCGCGTGGCCGCCAGCCAGCCGTCGTATCTAGTCGTCAACGAGAACTTCAATCGCGGCTGGACGGCCAGCATCGATCACCGCGCGCTTAAGCCGCTTCGCCTTGATGGCTGGAAGCAAGCATGGGCGCTGCCGGCTGGAACGGCCGGAATCGTCACGCTGACGTTTTCGCCAGATGCGACGTACCAAGCGAACCTGCTGGCGGCCTTTGGCGCCATTGTGGTGGTATTCGCCGTTGCGCTGGTGCCGGCTCGTCGCCGAAGACGGCGGCACGGCCGGCACCAGGCGGATGCAGCAGCGCCGGGTGCGCCGACTGAGCCGCGCGCCCCGGAAAGGTCGGCAGGCGCACCACGGCCGCGGCGGGCCGTCATCGGATCGGCGAGTGTCCTGCTCGTCGGGGCGGGTGCGGTCTCAGCGGCCGGGTTGTGGCTCGGCGGGTATCCAGGCGCCCTCCTCCTGCCCCTAGCCACGGCCGCGTTCGTCGCCGCTCTCGCTTTTAGCACAAGGAGCGCGCTCTGGCGGCAGGTCGGCAGTCCCTGGCTGGTTACCGGTCTGCTGGCGGTGGCGGCTGCGATCGGCGCCTTTGGCGTTCAGCTTCGAAACGCCGGGCACGCCGGTGCCGTTGTAAGAGCGCTGTGGGACAGCTGCCCGCAGGTCCTGTGCCTGATCGTCGTTGCCAGACTGATCGCGGCGCTCGTCGCGGCGGAACCCGAGCGCGAACCATAACGAGAGCTCGGGAGTGGCCTGTTGGGCGCACGGGATCCCGTTATAGCCATGTGTCCTAATTGCCGCTAACATGCGCTGAGATCAGGCTATGCTCCACCAAATACTTGTCAGTATTAACGGACATATGCTTGCAAAGTCTGTACACCTGGAGGATCGATGCGCAGGGTTACCGGGCTTGTCGCGAGTGCCCTCGGTGCGTTCCTGATCGTGCTGGCGGTACTCACCCGGTTCGTGGTGGTGGGCGAGGCGGTGAAGTTCCCGCTGAACGAGAACACCATCTCTACCCTGGAGGCCCCTAACGCCAGCTATTTCAGCGCGGCAAAGCTCGCTGAGCAGACCGGCGTGACGCTGGAGGACACCACCACCGTCCAGGGAGACAACGCAGCGGGTACGGAAACCCGCGCGGTCTGGAACGAGTTCAGCTACATCTATGACCTGACCAACCACAGCGCGGTGCAGTATTCGACGAATCGCCTGGCATTTGACCGTCGCACCGGCGAGCTAATCAACTGCTGCGGCTCGGCGATTGGCATCAACACGACCCTGAACATGTCAGGACTGGGCTCAGTATGGCCCCTGGGCACCCAGAAGAAGACATATCAGGTTTATGACACCACCTTGCTGAAGCCCGTCCCGACGACATACGAGGGCACGGCAGTCGTGGATGGCGAGTCGACCTATAAGTTCGTCGAGACCGTCGCGCCCACGAAGTCCGGCACGCAGACCCTTCCGGGCTCGCTGGTCGGCATCAAGGACCAGCAGTCAGTGACACTGCCCGAGTACTACTCGGCTACCACCACGGAGTACGTGGACCCGATCACTGGCGCTCCAGTCGAGGGAGTCTCTCACCAGGATCTCTACCTGCAGAACTCGGCGGGTCAGCCTGTCCTGACGCTGACGAACGCCACCTTCACCTCGACCCCGGCGAGCATCGCGGCGGCGGTGAAGACCGCGAAGCACTACGACGGCGAGATATCGCTGATCTCGGTCATCCTGCCGGTGGTGCTCGGTCTAGCGGGCCTCATCCTGCTCGTGCTCGGCACGATCCTGGTGCTGACCAGCCGCGAGGAGTACTACGAGTACGAGGAGTATCCGGCCGGGCAGGTCACTGCCTAGTCCGCGCCCGCGGGGCACGCTCAGACGGCGGTGGATCCGGTCGGCCGCTAGGAGGCGCGGGACCTAGTTGGGGTCCGGCGGCCCGCCCGGGAGTGTTCCGCCTGCGATATCGGAAGTATGGGCGGAAGCTCATTCCGGCGCCGGTGCGCGCCCGGCTTGCGGTGACGGCTCACCGCGAGGCCCAAACCGGCGCAGGCGAGATCTGAGGCTGTGGTGACGACTCGGGTCATCAACGCGACGGCCACGACCGTGCCATGTGGCATCACCGGCGTGAGGGCCGCGATCAGGAAAAACTCACGTGGACCGACGCCTCCGGGAAAGACGACCAGGAGCAGTCCGCAGGAAAAAGCGAGCGCATACGCGCCGATCGCCAGCAGAAGGTATCCGCCGCTGCCGGTCATACCGGAGATCAGAAACCACACCTGGATGCCGAGCAGGATCCAGCCGAGCACAGTCCAAGCCAGCGCTCGCGACAAGCCGCGCCAGGTCAGGCGCTGCTCAAGCGGCGACCGTCTGGCCAGGATGAGTACGCGGTCGATAACCGGCCCCAGCACCGGCGGACACAGGCATACGACGATCAGCGGCACCGCTGCTATGACCCACCAGTAGTGCCTGATCATGCCCGGGGACGTCAGTGGCAGCGTCGCCGCTGCCACGGCGAGCCCAGCAGCGGCGAGGAGCGCTAGCGAGGTGACGGCCGAAGCAAAGGTCCGGCGGCGTGGCACCTGGTAGTCGTGGCCGAGTTCGACCTGGGCGGCAAATGCCCAGACGAGGCCGGGCACGTACTTGCCCAGCTGGGACAGGAAGCTGATTTTCGCGGCCGCCCTGACCGGCAGCGGCGAGCCGAGATCGGCCAGGACCGCACGCCAGGCCAGCATCATGCAGGTGCCGCCCGCCATGGCCGCTGCCAGCGAAAAGATCACCGAGTACACGTGCAGCCGGCCAGGCCGGCTGTCACCTGCGGCCACTCCAGGTACAGGCCGTATCCGCAGAACGCCAGGACTACGACCAGCAGCCCGATCCGCAGCAACGGGTTGCCCGCCATGCGCATCAGCCTGGTCAGCACTCGCACAGAGTACCTGTTCTGTCACGTTTTTTGACTACTTGTAGCTCCTTCGTGGGTCTAGCCTGCTGGGCCCGTGATGTGGTGTTCTATCGGTACGGGACCGCTAGATTAGAACCTGTTCTAGCGGCAGCTCGTGCGTGCTGAGCGCACTTGCTAAGCCTGACGACACTGTGAGCGTGACAACTGTGGAGGTGGCAGTGGGATCGAAGGGGTTCTGGCGCCGGGCGGAGGATGATCCGGGCTGGATCGCGGTGGTTGATCCCGATGGCACCGAGCACACCGCAGGCGACCTGCTCAGCCGCGCCAACCAGCTCACCCACGCGCTCCAGGCTCGTGGCCTGAAGCCAGGAGACGGCCTTGCCTCGCTGCTCCCCAACGGCAGCGCGCCCGTCGAGGTATACCTGGCCGCGCTCCAGGCTGGCTGGTATCTGACGCCGATCAACTGGCACTTCACCGCGCCCGAGGCCGCCTACATCGCTGCCGACTGCGGAGCCAAGGCCTTCTTCGTTCACGAGCGGTTCGCCAAGCTTGGCGTCGAGACCGCCGATCAGGCCGGCATACCGGCGGACGCCAGGTTCAGCTTTGGCGAGGTGCCTGGCTTCACCGACATTGCTGACCTGCGGGCCGGGCAGCCGGACACCCTGCCGGCGGAGCGGACCGCAGGCACGACCATGCACTACACCTCCGGGACTACCGGCCGTCCCAAGGGCGTACGCCGCGGCCTGATCCCCCTGGACCCCGACGACGCGGTAGTGCTTGGCTCGGGGCTGCTGACCTTCTTCGGCGTCACGGATGGCCAGCCCAACGCGCACCTGCTGACCTCGCCGAATTACCACACAGCAGTAACCGTCTTCGGCGGCGGCGCCCTGCACATGGGCCACACGCTCGTCTGCATGGACGGCTTCGACGCCGAGACAGCGCTGGCGCTGACGGAGCGGTACAAGTGCACCAATTCCCACATGGTGCCGACCCAGTTCAAGCGAATGCTGTCACTGCCGGACGAGGTCAAGGCCAAGTACGACCTGTCCTCGATGCGCTGGCTGATTCACGCCGCGGCGCCGTGCCCTGTCGGCATCAAGCAGGAAATGCTCGACTGGTGGGGCCCGTGCGTGTGGGAGTACTACGCCGCGACCGAGGGTGGCGGGACCATCGCCTCGCCGCAGGACTGGCTAGCGCACCCTGGCACCGTCGGGAACGCCTGGCCGATTAGCGAGCTACTGATCGCGGACGAGGATGGCAACTCACAGCCGACCGGCACGCCCGGCACCGTCTACATGAAGATGGGCATCTCGGAGTTCGAGTACTACGGCGACAAGGCAAAGACCGAGGCGAACCGGTTGCATGGCTACTTCACCGTCGGCGACATCGGCTATCTGACCGAGGACGGCTTCCTGTTCCTCTGCGACCGGAAGTCGGACATGATCATCTCCGGTGGCACGAACATCTATCCGGCCGAGATCGAGTCCGAGATCATCATGAATCCGAAGGTCGCCGACGTAGCCGTGTTCGGCATCCCGGACGAGGAGTGGGGCGAGCAGATCAAGGCGATAGTGCAGCCGGCTGAGGGCGTGTCGCCTGGCGATGATCTGGCCGCTGAGATCCTGGCGGGACTCGAGGGCAGGCTGGCGAAGATGAAGTGGCCGAAGTCGATCGACTTCAGCGACCAGCTGCCGCGCGACCCTAGCGGCAAGCTCCTGAAGCGCAAGTTGCGCGATCCCTACTGGGCGGACCAGGCCACCAAGATCTAGCCCGTCTCAGGTTGGGCCGCGACGCGCGACAGCATGTCGATGAGGCGCACGGTGGACCTGGAGTCCGGCGGCTCGCCGTACGTCATGGCGAAGACGTGGCGCCGGGCGCCGGGCAGCGGCGCTGTGGCTATGCCCGGATGCCGGGCGGCCCGCAGGCACAGCTCCGGCAGGGTCGTGACGCCGAGCCCGGCAGCGACTAGCGCCTGGACGGCGAGGTAGTCGTCGGTGGTGAACGAGATCCGCGGCGTGAAGCCGGCCGCCTCGCACTGACGGACCAGGTAGCTGCGGCAGCGCTCGCAGCCGGCGATCCAGCGGCTCGCCGCGTAGGCCGACAAGGCGGCGGCGGCGGTCGGCTCGGCGCCATCGGCAGTCGGCTCGGCGCTCGCGGCGGCTTCGCCGGCTCGGGCTGGGGTCACGAGATGGACAGACTCGTCTAGCAGCAGTACGCCCCTGGTGCCCTCGTCCGCGGGCACTGGCGGCGCGGGATCCACGTCTTGCTGATAGTGCTGGAAGACCACGGCCACGTCGACATAGCCGGCCCGCAGCATCCGCAGCGCCTCCGGCGGTTCCGCCTCGGTCAGCATGAACTCCATGCCGGGCGTCTCCGCCGCCAGCCGTGCCGCCGCCGCCGGGACCAGGGTGCCGAGGGCGGACGGGAACGCGGCCAGCCGGACCCGGCCCTCGCGCAAGCCGACGTGCGCGGCCAGTTCGGCCTCGGCCGACTCCAGCCTGCCGATGATCTCCTCGGCCCGCTCGGCCAGCAGGCGGCCGGCCTCGGTCAGCCGGATGCCGCGGCCGACTCGCTCCAGTAGCTGGGTGCCGGTCTCGGCCTCAAGCCGGGCGATGTGGTGGCTCACTGACGGCTGGGCGTAGTTCAGGGCGCGGGCCGCGGCGGTGACCGAGCCATGGGTGGCGACCGCGACCAGAACTTTGAGCCTGGTCACATCCAGCATCGCTCAACTATAGATCGACTTGCTGTGACCGCCGCATCCCATCAATGTCGCCGGGGGGTAGAGCGGCGATCGGTCAGGCCGAGCGGCTGAGCTAGTCGGTGGCGAAGTCATGCGGCAGCTCATGGATCACGTATCTCGCGTTGCCGATGCCCGGCTGGCATCCGGGTGAGGACCACGACGGGACAGGAGCCGCTGTCAAACCGTCCGCTGAGTAGCCGGTGGACCTTGGCCGTATCGGCGCTGCGCCCCACGAAGCCCGGCACGGCCGCCGGGAGCTGGAACCCGTGCATGACCGCTGACGCCGAGCACTGCCGCAGCCGAGATCCGCTGCTGGAGCACTTGTGCGTGCGCAGTCCGGATCTCAGGTCCGGGCATGAGGCCGAGCTCATCGCTCAGCCGGCGACGCACCTTGTCGAACACAGCCAGGGCAGCGGTTTGCTGGCCCGTCCCCGCGAGCGCGACCATGTAGCACGCGACCGCGCGCTCGTTGAACGGCTCTCGCTCGGTCAGCTGCTCAAGGAGCCTGAGCGGCCCGTCATGCCAGCCAATCTGCGCGGCTACCTCGGCATAGTCGATGATCGTGCGATCCCGGAGCCGGGCCAGTGAGCTGGCGGCAGGATGCCCGGCGAGGGCGTCGAGGTGGCCAAGCGGCTCGCCCTGCCACAGGTCGAGCGCGCTGCCCAGCAGCCGGCAGCAGCCCGCCACATCACCGGCTTGCCTGGCGATCCTGGCCCGGCTGGCCAGCTCCCGAAAGAGCAGCAGGTCAAGCTCGTCAGCGCTGGCGGCTAGCCGATAACCAGAGCCGACGGCAGCGATTACGCCATCTTGCGCACGCGCTCGATGGCCTGGATCGAGGATCCGCCGCAGGGCTCCGACGTAGGACTGGATCATCGTTGCCGAGTTGCGCGGCGGCGCTGCGCCCCAGAGCGCGTCGCTGAGCTGGCTACGTCCGATCACCTCGTTCGGGCTGGTAGCCAGCATGCCGAGGACAACCTGCTGCCGCACCGGCCCGAGGGCGACCGACACGCCAGCCTGGGTGACCGCCAGCGGCCCGAGGATCCTGATTTGCAATCGCTTGCCTGCCCGCGCTCGGCGCGGCGGTGCGGGCGCCTTGACGTCCGAGCCGAGTGCGCTGATGAGTCGCGCGATTGAGTCATCACGAGGTCGCGCGGTGACACCCTGCTCCAGATCGCGGATGACGCCGATGCTCACCTGGGCTGCCGCGGCCAGCTGCCGCTGAGTTAGCCCCGCCGCCTGCCTGCGCTGCCGGATCGTAATGCTCAGTCGAGCGGTGCTCGGTGCGTCCAAATGATCCCCCGGCGGTAATAACAAAACACGCGTCTCGTCTCTTCTTGGCCCTAAGCAGGTAAAAACATAAAGGATGCGGTCGCCGCGTTTGTAAAAGAACGGTCAGGATGTAGTAATAAATCTGCATAGAAGCCGTCTGCGGGCCGTTCGAGCCCCCGCCACTTGGCAGCGCCGAGGCAGTACCGGCGCCGCTCCTGTACTGAGTCGTGCGACAACGAGCTGACCTGCGGTTTCGCTCGAAAACCCGGATTAGTGACGCATTAGCCATGCTTGAGCAGCGCGCGGGATCGTGATTGGCATACAGGCGCGCCGCCAGGGCGCGCTGTGTGACTTTTGCTCGGGAGTGGCACATGAATCGCGGTCTGCGGCGTGCGGCAGGGCTCATCGTGGGAGTCGGTCTGGCACTAGCAACACCAGGCCTGGCCTACGCCAGCAGCGGCAGTTCTGCTGTCAAGACCGTCAGTCATGGCAGGCACGTTGGCATCGGCCACGCGTGGAAAATGCCGTCCGCCGCGTCCGCCGCGTCCCCCAGCCCGCATCTGCCGGAGCTAGGCGGCGGGGCCAGCCAGGCTCAGCTCGGCATGAGCGCAGCCGTGGCCGAAGCTAAGGCGTCCGGTCGCCGGGCAATTGCGTCGGCGCTGACCACGCCGACGCAGCTTGTCACGGCGCAGCCTGACGGGGTCATCACGGCGACGACAAATGTGCTGCCGGTACGAGTGCACCAGAGCCACAAGTGGGTGCCTGTCAACACCACGCTGCGCAGCACGGGCGGCCGGCTTGAACCGACGGCGCTGCCAGGGGATGGCGTGTCGTTCTCGGCGGGTGGATCGGGCGCGATGGCCGAGATCTCGTCCGGCCGGTCGCACCTGGATTTGTGGTGGCCGACGACTCTTCCCGCGCCGCGAGTGGCCGGAGCGACGGCGACCTACCGCAATGTGCTGCCGGGGGTCACCCTCGTACTGACCGCCACAAGCCAGGCAGCCGGCGGGTTCAATGAGGTCCTCGTGGTCAGCTCAGCGGCAGCGGCCCACCGCGTGGCCAGGCTGAAGATGCGGGTGACCGGTGTGCGGCTGAGCTCTGTCAAGGGCGGCGGGTTGTCGGCCCCGTTCCCTGGCGGTGCGTTCGTCTCATCCCCGGCCCGGATGTGGGACTCCTCTTCCATGACGGGCGGCCGCGCTGCGGTTCGGACCGCGCGCGCCGCCGCGCTCCAGGTAGGGGCTGAGCTGGTACCGCCGGGCGGCCCCAGCGTGTCCTCGGCGGCGGCACCGGCAAGCGGCGCTCGCATTGCCCCGCTGGGAGCGACGGTGTCCGGTCAGGGCCGGTTGCTGGCCCTGGTACCCGATGGCCGGATGCTGGCATCGCAGACGAGCCGCTTCCCGATCTTCTACGATCCGGACTTCACCACGACAGGCAGCAAGCAGGACTACGACCCGGTCCAGTCGGAGTGCACGTCTTCGCACTGGAACTCCAGCAGTTACACATACTCGCCCGTCGGCTACGACAACTGGGGCGGCAGTTGCGCCAACGACGACACGGACCGCGCGCTGTATCGCGTCGCCATGCCCACTCAGACGGCCGGATCGGACAAGGGCGACAGCCTGATCAGCTCGACCACGACGGCCGATCTGCTGTCCGCGAATTTCCAGGTCAACGAGGTGTACTCATCCGACTGCTCGTCGTCGCCGACGGTCAGCGTCAGCTGGATCGGCGCCATCAGCTCCAGTACCGGATGGCCAGGCCCAAACCCCGTGACCGGGGAGAAGGACGCCACCTCGACGGTCAAGTACGACTCCGGTAGCTGCGACAACACCGTGGACTACGGCAATACCGTCGCCGCGTCCTTCAATGTCCTTGGTGACATCACCGCCGCGAGCAGTTCCGCCACGAACATGACGTTCCGGCTCTGGGAGAACGGCAACACCAACGAGGACGACCACAAGCAGTTCTCCGACAACCCGGACCTGCAGATCACCTACATCGACACGCCGAACGCACCGTCGAGCCTCTCGGCATCGACGGGCAGCAGCGGCTCGGGCGGCCTGGACTGCGACACAACCGACCCGAAGGGCAACGCCAGCGCGTCCGGCCTGCCGCGCATGGGGAAGTTCGACTCCAACGGCGGTCCGTACCTATGGGGCAAGTTCACCACCGGCGACACCAACACGACCACCGACCAGTTCAAGTACTGGATCGAGACAACGTCGGGGACCAAGGACAGCGTTACGGGCGCCACGTTCTCGGGCACCGGCCAGCAGAGCCAGTCAGTGACGTCGGCATTTGCCGGTGACATGACCGACGCGACGGTCGTTGCCTACCAGGCCCAGGCATCGATCACCTACAGCGGCACGACGTACAAGTCGGCTTGGTCGTCCACCTGCTACTTCGGGGCCTTCCCCACTGACCCTGGTGCGCCGACGGTGACTACGAACTTCACGCAGACGACGCCGCAGGCCGTGGGCACCGAGCTGACTTTCACCATCACTCAGTCAAGCGGCGACACCGCCAGCGACTTCGTCTGGGGCCTGGACCAGGAACCGCCCACCTCAGGGACGATCCCGGCGGCCCAGGAGTGCAGCTCAACCTCATCGACCTGCAAGCTGTCCGGCGGCACGGCCTCGGTCACGCTGCCCGTTCCCTCTCCGGGCCCGCATGACTTCTGGGTGTACGAGCTGGACACGGCCAGCAACGAGTCGGGCATGACCAACAGCGCCCCGGCCGGCCAGAGCACCACGTTCGACGGGTCCAGTGACCCCGCAGTCTCCTACACCTCCGGCGGCAGCCTGGCAGCGAACTTTGCCGCGGCCCTTGGCGCGAAGCAGTCGTTCGACAACACGATGATCTCGACCACGTCGGGCTCGTCCGGTACTGCCAACGGCGGCGGTGGCTATTCGTTCGACGAAGGGCTGCTGAAGTCGGCCGGGTGGAATCCCAGCAGCGAGGTGACTGTCAACGGAGCGAGCTTTGCCCTGCCGGCCTTCGGCTCGTCCACCAGTGGCCCCGACAACCTCCTCGCGGCCAACCAGACGATCGGGGCAGGCTCAGCCGGGGCACAGGGCAATGCCGTCGTGTTCCTGGCGACCTCGACCGACGCAAACGCCCTAGTGCCAGGCATTGTCACCGGTGATCCGGCAGACGGCGTGGTAGCCGGAGACGAATCAGCGCCCGCCGTCCTCGGGGGTACGGAGGTGACCGGAGCCGGATGCAGCACGGTCGTGCCCGGGGACCAGACGCTCGCCGGCAACTGCCTGCCTGCGTCCGGCGAGGTGAACTACGCATCAGGTTGCGCGGTCGGCACGCAGACGAGCTACAGCCTGACGGCTCCTGACTGGATACTGGGTCCCGCTGACCTGGCCGCTGTGTCGATGCCAGACCGAGACAACGGCAGTGGCGAGCAGTCCGTGACGGGCGCGAAGATCTACGAGTTCGCCGTGCCCGTGGACTCCGCGTGCACCATCACGTCGGTGACGCTGCCCGATGTCGGCAACTCGGTGCTGGTTCCGTCCGGCGCGACGACTGCACTGCCTGGCTTGCACATCTTCGGCATCGCCGTGCGCAACACCAGCACGGCAACTCCGGAGGTGCAGGGTTCATCGGTCGCGGCTCCCGCGTCGTCGGCGTGGACCGCCGGCGTGGAGTCGCCGGTGGAGAACGCCTTCGGCCCCCCGACGGGCGTCACCTGGGGAAACCAGACCTTCCGCGAGGTGGTAGCGCCGAACGTCAGCGCGCGGCAGGCAGCTACGTGCGGATCCAGCTGTCCGATCCGGGATTCCTGTCTGGTGACGGAACGGGGCCAATTCAGATCGGGGCGGCGTCGATCGCCACCGGCTATTACGGCGCCATACCCGGCCAGACACCCAGCGCGCTGACCTTCGGCGGCAGCGCGTCCGTCACGATTCCCGAGGGCGGGGTCATCTACAGCGATCCGCTGCAGTTGCCGTTCGCAGTGACAGCGGGCAAGCAGCTGCTGGTCAGCATCTGGATCAAGAACTCAAACCTGCCGGAGCTGCCGCAGAACCCGTGGGCGAGCGGCGACCTGTCGTACTGGGCCTCGTCGACGACCCCGAATGAGACCGAGGACACTACCGGCACGCCCTTCACCGGCAGCACCGGAGCCTGGAGTGGCTCGACGATCGTCTTGACCGGGCTCGATGTCACCACCAGCCCCGCCGATCCGAGCGTGGTCGTCGTCGGCGACAACGTGATCGACGGCCTCGGCACGGACGCGCTCGGGGACTCGACGAATCTGCCGAGCGACAGGCTCGCCGGCCAGTTGTACAGGCAGGGCTTCACCACTGGCTATGGCGTGGTCGACGCCGGCGTTGACTCGAATCAAGTGCTGACCGACAGCACGACGTTCGGCGGCGTCAACCTGTTCGCGCGGCTCGACCGTGACGTCCTCACGGAGCCCAGTGTGGGCACGGCGGTGATCGACCAGGGCCTGGAGGACATACTGCGCAACTCGGGCGTCACGGCGTCGGAGCTGAACTCGGCGATCGAGGCACTGACGAACCAGCTCAACGCCTTCGGCATCACCGTCATCGTGGGCACCGCGACGCCTTGCTCGGGCTTCACCGGGCCTGGCGGCGATACCTGCAGCAGCGCCGTCGACACCGTGCGGACCGGCCTGAACGGGCAGCTGACCTCAGGCACTGGCATCGGCCTGCCGAACTGCATCGCTGACTTCGACGGCGCCGTCACCAACGGCGGGTCGACAGAGGCCTTGTCAACCAGCCCAACCAACTACGACTCAGGCGATCACGCGAACTTGAGCGTTGCCGGGTACGCCGCGCTGGCGCCGCCAGTGAACAGCTGTGGGTTCATGCCCAACACGCCCGGCGGCTTCTGACCAGTGGGAATCCATGGCGCTGCGAAGCGGCGGGCGAGAGGACATGTGATGGTGTGGCGAGGGTTCCATGGCAGGCTGGGCAGGGTTGTGGCGGCTGGTGCGGCAGCGATGCTGGCCGGGCCGATGCTGATGGGAATGGCAGCACCTGGCGGCCATGACGACGTGCTGGCGCGAGCCAGGTTGCGGCCCGTTCCCGCCCAGCGCGCGGTCCGGGTCCGTGTGGTCGGCTCGCATCGCGTCAGGGTGCCGGCCAATCCGCCGTGGCACCGCCCGGCGGTATCGTGGCCGTCAGCGCGTACCGGTATTGCGACGGTGTCGGCCGGCGCAGCGGTATCGGCAGGCGCTACTCCGTCAGCTAGCGCCAGTCCGTCGCCTAGCGGCAGTCCGTCGGGTAGCGGCGCCCCGTCGGCTGGCCCCACGTCGGCAGCTGGCGTTGCTCCGTCGGCTACCGGGACCGTGTCCGCGAGCGGTGCTCGCTCCGCCAGCGGTACTACTTCCGCCCGAGCTGCCCTCCGAGCCCGCCTGGTGGCGGCGGCCCGGGTCAAGGGCAGCAAGGCAAATGCCGAACTCGCTGGCATCACGCCTGGCTCGGTCCGCGCTGGCGCGACGCCAGTGTGGGTCGGCCCGGCCGTGACCGCGGCGCGGTCAGTGGCGATGCCGGGACAGGTCCGGGTAGCGATTGCCGCCCGGAAGGTGGCCGTCACGGCCGGGGTCAGCGGCGTCATCTTCGGAGTCGCGCAAGTCAGGGGTAGCGGCGCGACCAGCGCCCACGTGAGCCTCGACTACACCTCCTTCGCGTACGCCGACGGAGGCGACTTCGCCGCGCGCCTGCACCTGGTCGAGATGCCTGCGTGTGTGCTCACGACGCCACAGGTGGCGACGTGCCGGAAGCAGACGCCCGTGGCCAGCAGTAACGACGTGGCTACTGACAGGCTGGGCGCCAACGTGACGCTGCCCGCGGCCGGGAGCAGCATTGTGCTCGGGGCGGTGACGTCGCCGACGGGATCAGGCGGCAGCTACTCGGCGACTCCGCTGTCCGATGACGGCAGCTGGTCGGCTGGCGGTTCCGCTGGCGCGTTCACGTACTCCTATCCGATCGCGGTGCCGCCCGTGCCTGGGGGCCTGGTGCCCTCAGTCAGCCTGAATTACGATTCGCAGGCGGTCGACGGGCTGACCTCCTCGACCAACGACCAGGCGTCCTGGATCGGCGACGGCTGGGACTATCAGTCCGGCTACATCGAGCGTGACTACCAGTCGTGCCAGCAGACATCGGCCAAGACCGGCGACCTGTGCTGGAGCAGTAACGATGTCACGACGCTGTCCCTGGGCGGCATGACCACGACCCTCGTCCAGGATTCCTCGACGGGGAAGTGGCATGCAGAGAACGACCAGGGCGATGTCGTCACCTACGAGACGGGGTCGGGGAGCAACGGCACCCATGACGACGACTACTGGGTGATCACCGACCCGGATGGGACGAGCTACTACTTCGGCGAGAACGAGCTACCCGGCTATGCGTCGGGCGACGCGCAGACCAACAGCGCGTGGACGGTACCGGTGTACGCGCCGTCCTCTGGCCAGCCTTGCTACTAACTCGACGTTCTCGAGCTCGCACTGCATGCAGGCCTGGCGCTGGAACCTCGACTACGTGACTGACTCGCACAGCAATGCGATGGCCTACTTCTACAACACTGAGACCAACTACTACGCAGCCGACAACGGCACTAAGGCCACCGCAAGCTACACGCAGGCAGGCGCCCTCTCCAAGATCGAGTACGGGCTACGTGCGGGCAGCATCTACGGCGTCACCCCGGCCGGCGAGGTGAACTTCACCACCGCGACCGACCGGACCGACGTGCCGACGGGCAGCTCGGGTGACCTGGCGTGCGCGTCCGGCGCGACGTGCGACGTCATCTCACCGACGTTCTGGGGCAAGTACCGCCTGACCACGATCGCGACGGAAGGCCTGGTCGGCAGCACGCTGAAGGCCGCGGATTCCTGGGCGCTGACTCAGACCTACCCCGCGACGAAGGACTCGAGCACTCCGCCGTCGCTGTGGCTGGCCTCGATCCAGCGGACCGGCGAGGACGGGACGAGTGCGTCGCTGCCGCCAGTGAGCTTCGCCGGGACGCCGCTCGCGAACCGCGCCGAGACGCCGCAGGACCTGAACGACGGGTACTCGCTGATCACCAGGTTCCGGATCGTCGACGTCACCAACGAGACCGGCGGGACCATCGAGGTCACATATGACACCGTGCCCACCTCATGTACGTCAGGCAACTTCCCGGCCGAGGACGACAACTCCACGCTGTGCTACCCCGACTACTGGACGCCGCCGGGTGCGAGCAGCCCGGTCGAGGACTGGTTCAACAAGTACGTCGTGATGGCTGTGACGTCCGTGTCAACGCAGGTCGGCAGCTCGCCTGAGTACACGACGTACTGCTACGGCACCTCACCAGGCTGCATGAACGGGGCCGCCTGGCATTACAACGATGATCCACTGGGCAAGACGTCACAGCGCACCTGGGATCAGTGGCGCGGGTTCGGCACGGTCACCACCGAGACGGGTCAGGCGCCCGATCCGCAATCGGAGACTGTCGACACTTACTTCCAGGGGATGAATGGCGACTACCAGTCTGGCGGGGGTAGCACGTCAGCTTCTCTGAGCACCACGATCGGCGGGGCAAAGATCTCCGCTACGGACAGCAACCAGTGGGCCGGGATGGACTTCGAGCATGCCGTCTACAACGGTGCAGGTGGCTCTCTGGTGGCTGCGACAGTCTCGACGCCTTATTCATCGGCGGCGACGGCCACGCAGACCGGCATGCCATCCCCGCTGCCCAACCTGAGCTCGTACATGGTGGGGACCGCCGAGAGTCAGACATTCACGGCGCTGGCCTCAGGCGGCTATCGCGAGGCTGACGAGGACTACACGCATGACTCAGCTGGACGGGTCACGGTCGATGAGGACGTGCCGGTTGCCTACGACAACGGCGCCGCTGGCGACGCGTCCGAAGACACGTGCACCCAGTCGACCTATCCGTCGAGCGGTACCTGGGACCTGACGTCCGAGGTCATCGTGACCTCGGAGCCTCCGGCCAGCTGCCCGGTGAGCGGGACTCCGGCTCAGTCGGCGCTGATCTCGGACACCCGGTACTACTACGACGGATCCTCGACACTTGGCGCCGCGCCGACGCAGGGAAACGTCACCAAGACCACCTACGCGACGTCCTACAGCGGTTCGTCGGAGGTCTTCACGACCAAGAACGCCAGTGCGTTCGATGAGTACGGACGGCTGACGTCATCCACCGACGCTGACGGCAACACGACAACGACGTCCTACACGCCCGCCACCGGCGCAGAGCCAACGTCGGAGACGGCGACCACGCCGGCGACCGCGAACGCGCCGAACGGCCTGGTGACAACCACGACGTACGACTCGCTGCGAGACCTGCCGCTGACCGTGACCAATCCAGCAGGCGGAGTGACGACGGAGACCTATGATGCTCTCGGTCGCCTGACCGCAGTCTGGACCCCTGGCCATCCGGCAGCGAGCGCCCCAGCCGATAAGAAGTTCAGCTATGCCGTCTCGAACACCGGGCCATCGGTGATCACGACCAACACGATCACGACAAGCGGCAGCTACCTGCCGTCCGAGACCCTCTACGACTCTCTGGGCCGGGCGGTGGAGACTCAGTCAGAGACCCCGGACGGCGGCCGGGACGTCACGGATATGACCTTCAACTCCGACGGCTGGCGGCTCGTAGACTCTGGCGCCTACTACGCGACGGGTGCGCCGTCGGGAACGTTGGTCGACGCTCCCGACGATCAGGTCCCCAACCAGGTCGGTTACTTCTACGACGGTGTCGGTCGCGTCACTCGCCAGGTGGATTACGACGATGCCACCGAAGTCAAGGAGACCGACACCAGCTACGGCGGTAACTACACGACTGTGACGCCGCCAGCGGGCGGTACTGCGGAGACGACCTACACCAATGGCTCTGGCAAGGACAGCTATATTTACGCCTACCATTCGGCTACCCCGCCGAGCAGCCCGCCGGCCCCAGGCTCCGGGTCGCAGTCAGGGAGTTCCGGCTGGGACCAGACGGGCCTACTCATACAGCGCTGGCGCCCAGTACCTGACGGGCGTCACTGACACGGCGGGCAACGCCTGGAGCTACAGCTACAACCTGCCCGGTGACGCAGATGTCGGCAACGACGCCCGACTCCGGCGCTACGTCAATGACCTATGACGCCAACGGCAACCTGCTGTCTGTCACTGACGCCCGCAACAAGACGATCTCCTACAGCTATGACGCTGACGGCCGGAAGATCGGCGAGTACGACACCACTGGCGGGGCGCAGGAGACCAGTTCGGGCGAGCTGGCCTCATGGACATACGACACTCTCGCTAAAGGCCTGCTCACAGCATCGACAGCTTACGTGGGCGGCACCTCAGGCTCGGCGTACACCCAGCAGGTGCTCGGCTACAACACCTATGGCCTGGCTACCGGGACCGAGACCATAATCCCGGCGGCAGCTGGGGCCCTGGCTGGCACTTACAAGCAAGGCGACACCTACAGCGCCTATGGCGATGTCCTGACCTCGAACTACAACTACGCTGCGGGCGGGCTGCCCGCGGAGACCGTCAACGCCGGCTACAACAACGCCAACGAGCCAGTCAGCCTGACGTCCTCGCTCTGGGACTACGTGTCGTCGCTGTCCTACACCGAGCTCGGGCAGCCGCAGGAGTTCGCTCTCGGTACGACGAGCGAGCCTGCATGGATCACTGACGCCTACGACCAGAACTCAGGGCTGCTGACGTCGAGCCAGGTCCAGACGGGAACCACGCCGGTCACGGTCGATGACATGGTCTACGGATACAACCCCGACGACCTGATCACATCCGAGACCGACACCCCGTCGGGCGGCCCGGACCAGGTCCAGTGCTTCACCTACAACTACCTCGGGCAGCTCACCAGCGCCTGGTCGCAGGCGACCGCCGGCTGTCCGTCGGCAGGCTCCCAGTCCGCCGAGGCTGGGGCCGCGGCACCTTACTTCGACACCTACAGCTACAACGCCGAGGGCGACCTGACCTCGCAGACCAGCACGCCTGCCAGCGGGGCCGCCACCACGTCAACTAATACCTACCCCAGCCCTGGGTCGCCCCAGCCGCACGCGGTGACCACTCAGTCCGCGGTCACCGGCACTGGCTCGCCGGTGGTAACGAGCTACGCCTACACCCCCAGCGGCCAGACCTCCACCATCACGCCGCCCGTCGGGAGCGCCAACAGCCTCACGTGGAACGACGCGGGGCAGCTAACCGCCATCACGCCAGCCGGGAGTCAGACTCCTACCGCGACGTATACCTATGACGCCAGCAACAAGCTGCTCGTACAGACCGACCCTGGGGCCGGCACTGCGACGCTGTACCTGAGCAACGAGCAGATCACGGCCACGACAGTCGGTAGCAACACCACGTTGTCAGCCGTCAGGTATTACTCCATCAACGACGAAACAATCGCGGCCCGTACGAGCAGCGGGACCGTCAGCTACCTTGCTGGCGACCAGCAGGGAACGGCCTCGCTGGCCATCAACTCCTCCTCACTGGCCGTGACTCGCCGGTACTACGACCCGTACGGCAACCCCATCGGTACAGCACCTAGTTCGTGGCCGGGCACGCAGGGCTTTGTCGGCGGTACTGCTGGCCCGTCGACAGGACTTACTAACCTCGGTCTCCGGGAGTACAAACCCAGCGCAGGTTCTTTCATCAGCACGGACTCAGTCCTGAACCCGTATCAGCCGACCGACCTCAACCCCTACGCCTACGCGCAGGACGATCCGGCTACCAATTCGGATCCGAGCGGCGCCATGATCTGTGAAGCTGGTGGGCCCTGCGGGTCGCTGCAGTATCTCGAAGCCCACTCCCAGCAATCGACGCCCACGCCGGCCTCGACTGCCGTCCCCTACACCTGCCCGCCACAGATATGCGGCCACCTCGTGCCCGAACTGGAGATGTACACGCCGGCCGCGGCCCCAATCCGGACGCACACCACGAAGGTTCAAAGCACCGGCACATTCGACGCATACACCTGCGGCAGGTTTGGCATGGGCTGCTCGGGACTCAACGCGGCCGCGATTCGGAGCCAGACCTCGGGTGGTGGTGGCCACGTCCCAAGCTGGCTCATGTGGGCCGGCGTTGGGCTGCTGACGGTCGTCAACGCGGTCCAGCTGGGCGCGGATCCGGCAACCGACGGTCTCGAGGTCCTGGACATCACCGCGGCTTCCGCAGACACCGTGGAGAGTACGGTCACGGAAGAGGCCGGAGCTGATGCTACGGCCGACACCAGTAATGCTGGAGCCTCCTGCGGCGGGATGAGCTTCGCCGCTAACACGAAAGTTCTGCTCGCCTCCGGAGCCGTCGTCCCGATCAGCCAGCTGAAAGTTGGCGACAAGGTCCTGGCCACCAACGTCAGAACGGGGAAAACTTCGGCCGAGCCTGTCGGTGCGGTCCTGGTCCACCATGACACCGACCGGTACGACCTGACCGTGAAAACCGCGCACGGCACCGCGGTCATCGACACCACCAGCAGCCACCTGTTCTGGAATCCGGCGTCGCGGAAGTGGACGAAAGCGGGGGCACTCCGCCACGGCACCTACCTGCGCAGCCCGAGAGGCGCTAACGCCACAGTGCTCGGCGGCTCCGTCCCCGCCGACGCGACCGGATGGATGTGGGACCTGTCGGTTCCCGGCGGCAACGATCATGACTTCTACATCGACGTGGCTACGACGGCCGTCCTCGTCCACAACTGCCCTGATTCGATGTCAGAGTCTGGTGGCGATCAGGATCGAAATGGCATGACGCGAGCCGGGCGAGCATTCCAGAAACACTATTTTAGGGGCGGCTTCACGCCGCCAACGGCTGCGGGTTTCTCTGGTGAGACACAAGCCGCCGCTGTCATGAACCCGCTCGGTCAGGACACCCTCGATGACATACTCACGAATCCGCAGACCGCGACGCAGGAGTATGGTGACGTCATGGATATGAAATTGCCTTGGGGAGGCGCAAGGTTCGTGAATGGAATCTTCAGCGGGTTCCTATCGCCATGAGTGTGTTCACATACGACGGCCGACTCTACGAGATCACTGAAAGTAGCCCAGTCGACGAGGATGGCTATCACTATGAGTGCTGGGACCTTACGGCGAACTCAGGGGGGGAGCTTGGGAGGATCGTCGTGCCCGAGCCTGATGCCGCCGACCGCGAGGTACAAGTGCGATTGACAAGATCCATAGCGGCGTCGGTTCTTTTTCGCTGGATGCACTTCGTGCCCGAGTTGCGATCACACGGGATAGATCCGGGCGAGGAGTAATACATTCTTTCCGGGCGGTGGCGGCTTTGGCCGGCACTACATAAATCCAATGACCGGATCCCACTACTTCTGGGGGTGAGTAGTGATGAGAACTGCACGTATCGAAACGCAGCTTGACGTACCTCTATCGCCTGACAATTCGTGCTCAGTGCTCTGGCATGTGCCAGAGGCCGATGCCCAGGAATTGACAAGCGCAATGAATGCCGTAGCTGGACTCGCAGAGATGCCAGCCTGGGGATTCGTTGGAATGTGGGAGGGGTCAAGACTGCTGGAGTCCAGGGCAGCCGATATCGCTCGGTCCTCGCGGCTGACCGGGCAGTACAGCGTCGGCGATACGCGAATGAAAGGCGACATTCTTGCAATGCTGCCCGTAGAAGGAGACTGGTTCTGGACGCAGTTTGGCGCAAAAATAAGCCCACATCAGATATGCGCGGCATTTGTTCCTTTTGGCGCTCCGGTGCTTGCAGGGTGGACACATGCCGGACTCCAGCTAGTTCTGACGGCAGCGGCACGTCAGGCGAGGCCAGGGGCAAGTCATCGATATCTTCTTAGCGCCCTGGAGCAAGCGTTTCTTGCGGAGGTACTTGTTGCAGGAGGAATCGCGTTTACGCGTCTGCGAGCGGAGCTGGTAGGTCCAGGCATAGCGCTTACGGCTGTCAAGGACGTGATAGAGAAGGTCTCGTCAGAACTCGCCGGTATGCAACCGGTCGATTCGCAACTAGTCGAGCGGTCAAGACTGCTCAGCGGAGACTGGTAGCCCTGCTCATTGGCATGCGTCCTTGCCTGGAGTTCGAGGCTACGTTTGCGTGGTCTCCTAGCTCGGCTGGCCGGCAGGCGCAAGCGCTCAGCCTGAATTTGCCCGATCGAGTAGGCGCGCGACAAGCGAATCGGCGATGGCCACGCACGCCTCCAGGTCGACAAACTCGGGCGTCTCAAGAACAACCTGGCCGTCGATCAATGCCTCGAGGTCGGCCCAACCGCCGGCCCACAGCACCAGCAGAGCCTCCGCGCCCCCACCTGCATCGAGAGTCATGCCGAGCGACTCTGGATCGACTACCGATTCGCGATCAGTGACGATCGGCTGAGGCCACGCCGCAGCGGCATCGCGCCAGGTGAACTCACCGACGACAAGACCCCGACGTGTCCACTCCGGTCTTCGCCGGGTGAACTCGACGAGGACCGCGTCAAGGTCAACAACTCGATCCACGCATCAAGTATCGGCGCCACGTCCCGGACTGAACCACCGACATTTGGGCCAACATTCGTGAAGACTGGCGCGCTAGATTACTTAACGAAAGGCAGTCGCCCTGTCGAGGTCCACCACGACACCGACCGCTACGACCTATCCGTCAAACCGCGCAGCGCAGTGCGGTAGTACTGACTACCAGCAGCCATCTGTTCTGGGATCCGAGCAGCCACAGGTGGATCAAGCCGCCGCGCCCTCCGGGAGCTACCTGCGCGCCCCGGCCGCGGCCAGCGTGACCGTGCTCAGCGGCTCCGTCCCCGCCGACGCGGCCGGATGGATGTCGGACCTGTCGGTTCCCGGCGGCAACGATCATGACTTCTACATCGACACGGTTGTGGGTCCGCGAAGGCGTGTTCCATTGGATCATTGACGACGAGAAAGTGATTAACCATCGGCTCTTCGAACCGTACTGACCAGGAGCTTTGGCTCGCGCTCCTGCCGACTGACTTGCGCAACAGGGGAATATTTCTTAGAAGTCAGCACGTCAACGAGGTAGCGTTCCCGCTTCCAGCCGCGCTCCTGGTTCTTGATGCCTTGGCGAGGGTGGGCGTGGCAGTGCTGGGCGGGGACTTCTGGCGGAGAACAGAGATTGGAGATCTTCGTCCTACATACGAGAATTGGTATAGTGAGCGTACCGCTGATGAGTCGCGTGAACAGTTTGCGGAGCGCTCTGTCGAGCGCGCGAGGCAAGAAATAGGACGCAGTCAACGGACTGACAACTGCGTGACGCTTACATGCCAAGCATTGAACTGACGCCGCAGAAGACGCGGGAGCCGACGCGGCAGATGCCAGTGCCTTACGCTGGCCGAGTTTTGTAGCCAACTCGAATGAGAAAGTGATCCAGGTGCCGGAGGGCGCTGATGGCCCTGTACCGGCGGAGAGCGGTAAAGGCTTCCAGGTCACTGGCGGAAGTAGCGGAGATCCGCTCGATTCCCGGGTGGCGGGTGTCCGGATCATGGACCCGGGGGACGTCCGGGAAGTACCCCTACCCGAATGGTTATGTGTCGTACTTCAACGAGGCTGGCCAGACGGTAAAACCGTTCACCGGCCAGACGATCGCCCGGTCGGATCCGTTCTGGCACTGGGCATGGGGGTCGTGATGACGCCACGGGAACTGCTGACAGGCGCTCGGGTGACTGCCCTGGTGGGCAGCCCGGAGATGGACCCGCTTACCGAGAAGGACGCTCTCGTGTCCGCGCCGCTGGTTGAAGCGGTCTTCGACGCGGTGAATATGCGCGTCGGCCTGCTGTTCGATCTTCGTGTCGCGGAGCAGTTGCGGATGGCTAACACCGGGCTGATCATTCTTGGCAGCGTTGAGACTTTCGAATGGCGCGCGAAGCGACGCTCTGCCGTTCGCACGTCGTGGAATGTTGACGCTTCAGTGCCGTCCAATACCGACGGGGTCGTCAATCTGAGGCTGATCTTCTTTCCCTCCGCCGAACTGACGGTGGTGGCCCGGAGCGCCGCGTTCTTCGCGGGCGACGTGCCAGGCTTGCCGGACACGCCGCCGGACTTCGCCGGCAATGATGCGGAGGTCGCGGCCGGGATGGTGTCGATGGACTCGCCGTTCGAGCCGACACAGGCGACGTTCATCGAGCCGCTTGCCTGACTGCCATGCTGGTTGTGGAAGCGCGGCTCGGACTGCTCCCGGCCGAGTCGGGCGGGCCCCACAGCCCGCTGCCGAGCTCAAGCGCGGGGAGAAGGTTCTTGCCACGAACGTGAAGACCGGCAAGACGTCGGCTGAACCCGTGACAGCGGTCATGGTCGAGAAGGACACCGACCGCTTCGACCTGAAGATCAAGGGCCGGACACCGTACCGCGGTGATCGACACGACCCGCAATCACCGGTTCTGGGGCGTGACCCCTGGCAAGTGGACCAAGGCCGGGGCACTCAAACACGGCGATCACCTGCGCACCTCGAACGGAGTCACGGCGACCGTCGTCGGCGGGCACACCCCAGCAGACACCACCGGCTGGATGTGGGACCTCACCATCCCCGGCGGCAACGACCACGACTTCTACATCGACACCATCGTCGGCACCGTCCTCGTCCACAACTGCGACGACCCGTCACTGGACGAGCAGGGCGAGGCCCATGTGCGGGCCAATCACTTCCCAGGCGGCAGCGGGGTTGATAGCAGCAAGGGCATCTTCAATGCTGACGAGGACCCGTACTCGCTAGCGGAGAACAGCGCCGGCTCAGATATGGAGGGGCCGAACGAAAACGGATTCTACGAGAGAGTCGTAAACGCTGGCCGTATCATCGGTAACGCCTCCCAAGACTCGGGTGGCTTGCCGTCTACCATTTATCGAATAATTCAGGATCGCTGGGGATCGGTTATCACTATGTATCCCGAATGAGCTCGCGGGAGTGCAAAATGGCTGTCAGCCTCGTTGTGCAGAACCAGAACCATGTCGTTCTGCGCAGGGTTACCGCAGAGATCAAGGATCTGGGTAGTTTCGCAATGAAACTGCCCAGTGATGAAGGGCTCCTGATGCGGGGCATTCACCCCTATGGGGATACGTACTTCAATATGATCCAGCTCAAGTTCCTTATCGATGAGATCGATCGGCTTGCTGCGCGCTATCGAGACCAAGCAGCAATGTTGCACGTCATAGCTGCGGCTGCCCAGGAGGCGATAGGTGCGCGCGGCTACCTAATGTTCATTGGAGACTAATTGTTAGCTGAACCCGTGACAGCGGTGATGGTCAAGAAGGACACCGAGCTTCGACGGAAACGGTAAAGGTCATCGGCGGGGCTGCTGCTCGTGCAAGTGGCGTCCCGACAGAGCCGCCTGCGAACATGGACGTCTTCCTCTGGACATGCTTCAGACTGCGGTTGAGGAGGCGGAGCGATTCGCGTTGAGAAGGGGACTCACGGCAGAGCCGCTGGTGACGCTTCGGGACCTTCTCCGAACCCTGAGAACGCCGTAGCGCCGGTCAGGCGACCCACGCGCCTCAGTACAGGTCCTAGCTGGCTGGGCCGCGGCCTTCCAGCAGCGGCGAGGCGGGATCTCGGGCCGGGCGGGCGGGATCGGCAGCTAGCTGGCGGCGACGCCAGGCAATGCCGGACAGCGCCTCGAGCACGACCCGGTTGGCCAGGAACGCGGTGACCTCGGCGTGGTCGTATGGCGGAGCGACTTCGACCACGTCGATGCCCGCCAGGGGGAGTTCCATCGCGATGCGGCGGACCGAGTCGAGCAGCTGCACGGCCGGTGAGCCCGCCTGGCTCAGGCGTGCCCGTTCCTGGTGCCATGCCGGGGTCCACGACGTCCACGTCGACGGACAGGAACACCCCATCGCACTCATCGGTCGCGATCGCGAACGCCTCGCTCAGGCACTCGTCCAGGCCCCTGCTGACAACCTCGGTCATCTCGAAGCTGCGCATGCGCTGGCCGGCCATCCAGTCCAGCGTCTCAGGCTCCGGCCAGTAACCCCGCAGGCCTATCTGGAGGAATCTGTCACCGCGGACAGCACCCGACTCGATCAGGCGGCGCATCGGCGTGCCGTGGCCGTGCAGGGCGCCGAACTGGGTGTCGCCAGTGTCGGCATGCGCGTCGAAGTGGATCATGGAGACCCGACCCCAGCCGACATGACGGGCTACGCCGGTAGCGTCCGGCAATGCGATTGTGTGATCGCCGCCGAGTATGACCGGGATCGCTCCGCCGTGGCAGGCGCGGTGGACGGCTTCCTCAAGGCGACGCAGCGACTGCTCGGTATCGCCCGAGAGCATCTCGACGTCGCCCGCGTCGGCCACCTTCAGCTCGACGAGCGGATCCACGCCAAGAGCCAGGTGCGGCCTGGACCCGTCGTGGGGCAGGTAGTCGGTGAACCGAATGGCCTGCGGGCCAAAGCGCGCGCCCGGTCGGTGCGATGTCCCGCCGTCGAAAGGCGCCCCGATGATCATGATGTCGGTGCCAGCCCAGGACGCCGGATCTGCCAGGTCGGCGCGCTCCACGCCGAGGAATGTCGCGTCGGGGCCGTACATGCCGCCAAGTCGGGTCATGTGGCCAACATAGCCCGGCCAACTCGGCCGGGCGGCGTTCACCTGACGGCTGCGATTATGAAGTGAGCAGGAAACGTGGGTATGGGACCCTGCCTGTGCCGATAGTCGCGTCTGAACGGAGCCCAGGTTGTCGCAGAGCACTGATGCTGCTGGCCGGTCATCCATCGAGCTGCAGCGCGACTGGGACGCGGCTGAGATTCAGGATCTGATCTTTGCTGATGGGCGGCGGCTAGAGCTGGCGGGGCTCTTTAATCTGCGGGATCTGGGCGGGTACCCGGCCGCAGACGGACACGCCGTGCCCTGGCGGACACTCTTGCGGTCGGACGCGCTGCACCAACTGGACGGCGCCGGCGGTGCGGTCCTCGCCGGGCTTGGTCTGCGAACCGTCCTGGACCTCCGGACTCAGGTCGAGGTCGAGACCGCGCCGAGCGCCCTCGACGAGGTGCCTGCGCAGCTGACGCACATCTCGATTCTCACCGGCGACCTGCAGGCGCTGCCGCTGGAACTCGACGCGATCTACCGGTTCATGATCGACGAGTGCGGCGGCGCGATCGCCGAGGCGATCAAGGTCCTCGCCGTACCCGGAGCCTTCCCCGCGCTCGTGCACTGCAGCGCCGGGAAAGACCGGACCGGCATCGTGGTCGCGCTGATCCTGGCCGTGCTCGGAGTGCCGGACGAGGTCATCGCGGCCGACTACGGGCTCAGCGCGAGTTACCTCGACAGCGAGCGCACTCCGGCGATCGGGCAGCTTCAGGCCAGCACCGGCCTGGGCGAGCAGCTCACCAAGCCGCTGCTCAGCAGCCCGCCCGAGCTGATACTCCAGGTCCTGGCCAGGGTCAGGGCAACGAGCGGCACCGTCGACGGGTATCTGCTCGATCACGGCGTCCGCCCGGCCGAACTTGCGCAACTGCGCGCGGCGCTCTTGCGCTAAAGGCGCTGCTCTTGCGCTAAAGGCACTGCCGCTGCGCTAAGGCACTAACGTCTGGTCATGGCCTTCGACGATCTCGACCGCCGCATCGTGGCGGCCCTAGTCGATGACGCGCGGGCCACCTACGCCGAGGTCGGCTCCCTCGTGGGCCTGTCGGCACCCGCCGTCAAGCGCCGGGTCGACCGGCTGCGTGCCTCGGGCGCGATCACGGGGTTCGCGGCGCAGGTCGACCCGAGCGCGCTGGGCTGGACCACCGAGGCCTACGTCGAGTTGTTCTGCCGGGGACGGACCTCACCGGCCGACATCGCCACGGCGGTCGCCAAGCACCCGGAGGTGATCGATGCCTGCACCGTCACCGGGGAGGCCGATGCGCTGGTCCACATCAGGGCCGCCGATGTCCGCCACTTCGAGCAGGTCGTCGAGCGGATCGGGGCGGAGCCCTTCGTCGTCCGGACACGCAGCGTGATCGTCTTGTCCAGGCTGGTGCACCGTCCGGACCAGCTACCACCCCGGCCGGAGGGCTAACAAAGGCACTTCCGTATGGCTTGGCCTGGATATCTGCTGAACGGCCGTTCCAGTCGATCCCATCGGCTACAGTCATGGCCATGACCGAGCGTCATGATGATTCAGCGGCCAGCAGCCGGCGTATGAGCACCGGCGAGTTCCGCGCTGCGCCAGATCTCTCGGCCAGCACGGCCCAGTTCCGCGCCTTCGCCGAGGACGGCACCGAGTCGGCCAAGGCCTGGGACGTAGCGGCGCCCGACCGCAGCCCGGCCCGGATCGCCATCCTCGTCGGCGCCGTGATCGTGGTGCTCGCGATCATCGCGATACTCGGCGCAACGCTGGGCTAGCAAGACTACCTGCCTGGCCGTCGCGCCTCCCGGCGCGGCGGCATGTTTGTATTGGCAGTCATGACCTCTCCGCCAGACACAGCGGTGGCAGCGCAGCCACCCGGCGGTGGGCCGCCACCGGATGAGGAAAGCCACAAGCTGACGGCCCTCGAGGGCCTGGCCGCCCTCTCGCTGGACGCGCTGTCCTCGGTGGCCTACGGACCGCAGGCGATTCTCATCGTGCTGGCCACGGCCGGCGTCGCGGCTCTGCACTACACGCTCCCGGTCACGCTCGCCATCGTGCTGCTGCTGGCGGTCCTGGTGATCTCCTACCGCCAGGTGATCGAGGCCTTCCCGAATGGTGGCGGCGCCTACGCGGTGGCCAAGGCTCATCTCGGCGTCAAGCCGAGCCTGGTCGCGGCGGCCTCGCTAGTCGTGGACTACATCCTCAACGCGGCCGTCGGCGTCTCGGCTGGCGTCGAAGCGCTGACCTCGGCCTTCCCGCAGCTGTACCCGGACCGGGTGTTGCTGTGCCTAGTCGTCCTGGCCGCGATTACCGGGGCCAACCTCTGGGGCGTGGCCGAGTCGGCCCGGCTGTTCATCGCCCCGACGATCATCTTCATCGCTTCGATCTTCGCTGTCATCATCGGCGGCCTGGTGCGCACGCATCCGCTGCCGTTCCCCCAGGGGTCGGTGTCGTCGACAACGATGACGGTGGGCATCCTGCTCCTGCTGAAGGCTTTCGCGTCCGGCAGCGTTGCGCTGACCGGAGTGGAGGCGATCGCGAACGCGGTACCCGAGTTCCGCGAACCGCGCGTCCGGCGCGCCCAGCACACCGAGGTCGGGCTTGGCGTCATCCTGGGCCTGATGCTGATCGGCATCGCCGTGGTGGCGGACAAGTTCAAGGCCGAGCCGTCCAGGACCGTGACCACGCTTGCCCAGCTCACCCAGGGCGCGCTGGGGCATAACTTCGCCTTCTACGTGGTCCAGCTGATTACCACAGTCCTGCTGGCGCTGGCCGCCAACACCTCGTTCGGCGGACTGCCGGTGCTGGCGTCGCTGCTGGCGACCGACAACTACCTGCCGCACCTGTTTTTCCTGCGGGCGCAGCGCCAGGTGCACAGGTACGGCGTCGTCGTGCTGGCCGTTTTCGCGGCCATCCTCCTGGTCGTCACCCGAGGTGACACCCAGCGACTGACGCCGCTGTTCGCCATCGGGGTGTTCGTCGGCTTCACCTTGTCGCAGGCCGGGATGGTGCGGCACTGGCGGGAGCGGAAGGGATCGGGCTGGCGAGGCCGGGCAGTCATCAACGGCGTTGGCGCCGTGTTCACGCTGGCCGCGCTTGCTGTCGAGCTATTCAGCAAGTTCACCGAGGGCGCCTGGGTGGTCGTCATCGTGGTGCCGTTGCTGGTGCTGATGTTCTCCCGGATCCATACGATCTACGCCCGGATCGGGAGCGCACTCCAGATCGGCGTGACGCCGCCGCCACCACAGCGGCGCAACTCGCTGGTAGTCGTCCCTGTGGCCGGCATGTCGAGGCTGGTCCGGGAGGGAATATCGGCGGCGCTCTCGCTCGGTGACGAGGTGGTCGCGGTGACCGTCTGTTACGACGACGTCGAAGATCATGAGGCTGACGCGCGGCTGCGCCGGCAGTGGGAAGAGTGGCACCCGAACGTGCCACTGGTGACGTTGCATACCGCGCAGCGATCGCTCGGCGCCCCGCTCGTCGAGTACCTGCAGAAGCAGGAGCAGGCCGCCGAGCACGACGAGCTGGTCGTGCTGATCCCCGAGGTAGAGGAAGCCAAGCCCTGGCACCGGATCCTGCACAACCAGCGCGGCTTCGTGCTCGAGCAGGCGATCCAGCGCGGTACCAACAACGTGGTGATCTGCCGCCTGCGGTACCGGCTGTCCTCGATGGCCGTCGATGATGGCGGAGGCAGCGAAGGGACTGGTGGCGCGGCTCCGTCCGGGCCGGAGCTGCCGCCCGTGCCGCGCCTGCCCGACCAGCGGCCGGATTAGCCGCCGTCTGAATCGGGCTGGTACCGGTAGCCCATGCCCGGCTCGGTGAGCAGCCAGCGGGGCCGTGCCGGGTCGGGCTCGAGCTTGCGCCGGAGCTGCGCCATGTACAGGCGGAGGTTCCCGGCGGCGTCGGCGTAGCCAGGTCCCCACACCTCGGCGAGCAGGTGTTGCTGGCTGAGTAGCTTGCCGGGGTTCCGGAGCAGGACTTCGAGCAGATGCCATTCGGTGGGGGTGAGGCGGATGTCCCCGTTCCCCTTGTCTTGCTGGTCTTGACTTTGCGGACTCCGCACGACGCGCTTGGCGGCCAGGTCGACGACGAGATCGCCAAGCCGGACCTGGGGCGCATCGCCGTCGGTGCCTGCGCGCCTGCTGACCGCCCGCATCCGGGCGAGCAGTTCGTCCATCCCGAACGGCTTGGTCACGTAGTCGTCCGCGCCCGCGTCCAGCGCCTCGACCTTGTCGGTGCTATCGGCGCGGCCGGACAGGACGATGATCGGCGCTTCGGTCCAGCCCCGCAGGCCGTGAATCACCTCAACGCCGTCCAGGTCCGGCAGGCCCAGGTCCAGGATCACCAGGTCGGGCGGATGGCGGGCAGCGATCTCCAGCGCCTCGCTGCCGCTGCCGGCGGTGTGCACGTCGTACTCGCGCACCCGCAGGTTGATGCGGAGCGCCCGCAGTATCTGCGGCTCGTCGTCGACGACCAGGACCGTTGTCACCGGACCAGCGTGCCATGCGGCACGCTCATGCCGCAGAATCGGCGGCAGCGTCGGCGGCGTCGCGCTCGACAGAGCCGGGAACGGGGTCGCCCGGGCCGGGCACCGCTGGCAGTGACAAGGTCATCGTCAGGCCGCCACCGGGCGTCTCGTCCGGCTCGAGCGTGCCGCCCATCGCCTCGGTCAGCCCGCGCGACAGCGCGAGGCCGAGGCCGACGCCGGTCGTGTTGTCGGTGTCGCCGAGCCGCTGGAACGGCACGAACATCTGCTCCCGATGGTCTTCCGGTATGCCGGGACCGCGATCGATGATCCGCAGCTCGACCCGGTCATGCAGGGCGCTGCCGGTCAGCGCGGGCGGCTCGCCGGCCGGCGAGTACCGCAGCGCATTGGCGGTCAGATTGGCGATGACGCGCTCCAGGATGCCGGGGTCGACCGCGACCTCGGGCAGGCCTTCCGGGATGTCGACGGTCACGATGCGGGCGGCGGGGCCGAGGTCATCCAGCGACCTGGCCACGATCTCCGACAGGTCGGCGGGCCGCGGGAACACCGCGAGCGCCCCGGCCTGGAGCCTGCTCATGTCGAGCAGGTTGTCCACCAGGTGGGCCAGCCGGTCGAGGGATTCGTCGGCAGTGGCCAGCAGCTCGTCGTAATCCTCGGCGTCCCACTCGATGTCGCTCGATCGCAGGCTGGTCACCGCGGCCTTCGCCGAGGCCAGCGGTGTCCGCAGATCGTGACTGACGGCGGCCAGCAGGGCCGTACGCACCCGGTCCGCCTCGGCGATCGGCCTGGCCGCCTCGGCGGCGGCGGCGAGCCGTCCCTGCTCGAGAGCGGCCGCGGCATAGGCCGCGAAGGCACCGAGCACCCGGCGGTCAGTGGCAGGAAGCGGCCGGCCTCGCAGGGCAAGGACGAGGTTGTCCCCGACCGGGATCTCCACATCGGCATCTTCTGGCCGGGCGACCGGCCGCTCGCCGGAGACGCAGGCCGGCGCCCATTTTCCGGACTCGCGCTCTAGGAGCGTCACCGAGTCCATGCCGAACGCCTCGCGAACCCGGTCCAGGACGGCGGCGAGTGCCCCCTGGCCGCGCAGCACGCTGCCCGCCGTCGTCGCGAGCAGCTCAGACTCGGCGCCGGATCTCGAGGCCTGCTTGGTCCGGCGGGCGGCCGCGTCCACGACCGAGCTCACCACCAGGCCGACGGCCACGAAGATGAGCAGCGCGAGGGCATTGTTGGCCTGCGCGATGGTGAATTTGTAGAGCGGCGGCGTGAAGTAGTAGTTGAGCAGGAGCGAGCCGACGACCGCGGCGATCACCGCGGGGATGAAGCCCCCGACGAGCGCCACGGCGATGACGCCGCCCAGGAAGATCAGGACGTCGCTGGTGAGGTTGAGATTGCTCCGCATGCTGGCCAGAGCGAGCGTCAGGAGCGGCGGCAGGACTATCGCGAGGGCATAGCCCGCCAGCTGCCGTTGGCGATTCAAGCCACCGCGTGCCCGGGGCAGGACACGGCCGCGGCCGACGTAGGAGTGCGTCACCATGTGCACATCGATGTCGCCAGACTCGCGCATCGTGCGCATGCTGACGCCCGGGCCGGTCAGCAGCGAGGCGAGCCAGCCTCGGCGGCTGACGCCAAGCACCAGCTGGGTGGCGTTCTCCGCCCGCGCGAACGTCAGGAGCGCGTCGGGCACGTTGTCTCCGACGACCTGGTGATAGGAACCGCCGAGGGACTCGACTAGCCGGCGCTGATTGGCCAGTGCTGCGGGATCAGCGCCGGCCAGGCCGTCGGAGCTGGTCACGTGCACGGCTAGCAGGTCGCCACCCGATGACCGCGCCGCGATCCGCGCGGCACGCCGGATCAGGGTCTCTCCTTCCGGGCCGCCGGTCAGCGCGACGACGACCCGCTCCCTGGCCTCCCAGGTGACGTGGATGTCGTGCGCCTCGCGGTAGCGCTGCAGGCCCTCGTCGACCTTGTCGGCCAGCCACAGCAGCGCCAGCTCCCGGAGCGCCGACAGGTTGCCGATGCGGAAGTAGTTAGTGAGCGCCGCATCGATCTTCTCGGCCTTGTAGATGTTGCCGTGCGCCATCCGGCGACGCAGCGCCTCGGGCGTCATGTCGACGAGCTCGACCTGGTCCGCGGCCCTGACCACCGCGTCGGGAACTGTCTCCCGCTGCGGCACGCCGGTGATCTTCTCGACGACGTCGTTCAGCGACTCCAGGTGCTGGATGTTCATCGCGGAGATGACGTCGATGCCGGCGTCGAGCAGCTCGTTGACGTCCTGCCAGCGCTTCTCGTTGCGCGAGCCTGGCACGTTGGTGTGCGCAAACTCGTCGACGAGGGCGACCTCGGGGTGGCGCGCCAGGACCGCGTCCAGGTCCATCTCCTCGAAGGTGGTACCGCGGTAGGGCAGCGACGCCCGCGGGACGACCTCCAGGTCCCCGATCTGCTCGATGGTGTGCGGGCGGCCGTGCGCCTCGACGTAGGCGACGACGACGTCGGTGCCGCGTTCGCGGCGGCGGTGACCCTCGTTAAGCAACGCGAACGTCTTGCCGACTCCGGCCGCGGAGCCCAGGTAGATCCTGAGCTGGCCGCGGCTGCCCGGCTTCACGGCGGCCCGGACGTCCGCTAGTCCCTCGGCACCCATTTACCTACCTACCCCTGCATTCGAGGCTCTCACGGCTGGTAGCGGTAGCCCATACCGGGCTCGGTCAAAAGGTGGCGCGGTCGCGGCGGGTCGTCCTCTAGCTTGCGGCGCAGCCTGGCCATATGGAACCTCAGGTAGTGCGTGCTGTCCTCGGCGCCCGGCCCCCACAGCTCCGCCAGCAGCCGGCTGGCGGGCACGAGCTGGCCGGCCGAGCGCAGGAGGACATCGAGCATTCGCCACTCGGTCCTGGTCAGGTGCACGGGCTCCGGCTCGCCGCTGTCCGCGGCCGCCCGGACGATGCTGTGAGCCGCCAGGTCGACCTCGCAGCTGCCGATACTGAAGACCGTCTCGGCCGGCCGGTGGAAATCGCGCCGCAGCGCGGCGCGGAGTCGGGCCATCAGCTCCTCCATCGAGAACGGCTTGGTGACGTAGTCGTCCGCGCCCGCGTCGAGTGCGCCGATCTTGTCGCCCGAGCCGGCCCGGCCGGACAGGACGATCACCGGGACGGTCGTCCAGCTGCGCAGCTGGCGGATCACCTCGGTGCCGTCCATGTCCGGCAGACCCAGGTCGAGGAGCACGGCTTGGGGGGGGTTCCGTGCTGCCTCGACCAGGGCGTCTTGGCCGGTTGCCGAGGTTGTCACCTCGTGACCGCGAGCGCGCAGGTTGATCTGCAGCGCGCGCAGCAGGGCCGGCTCATCCTCGACGATGAGGACGCGGCCCGTGTCAGGCCGGGTACTTTTCATCGAGCGCGCGGTTCAGCAGCAGCACGTTGACGACCGGCTGGCCGAGGAACCCGATCGTGCGCCCCTGGGTGTACTGCCTGACCAGTGCCTCCACCCGCGCCGGGCTAATGTGCCGGGCAGCCGCGACGCGGTCGACCTGGATCGCGGCGTTGGCCTGGGAGATGTCGGGATCCAGGCCGGAGCCGGACGCCGTCACAGCGTCGGACGGGATCTTCGAGATCGGCACGTGGTCGAACGTGGAGATCTGCTGCTGCCGCTGCTTGATCAGGGCTATGAGCTTGGGGTTGGTCGGTCCGAGGTTGGACGCAGCCGAATAGAGCGGGTCGCAGCCGTAGTCGTTGCTGGCGCCGCTGGTCGCTGCCGACGGCCGCGGCTGGAAATACTGGGCCAGCGGGTTGCCCTTGGCGTCGGTGAACTCCTGGCACAACAGGCTGGAGCCGATGACCCGACCGTGGGGGAGGCTGATCAGCGACCCGTTGGCCCGGTGGTGGAACGCGCCTTGCGCCACGCCGAGCATGGCCAGCGGGTAGGCGATGCCGGTGATCACGGTGAAGACCAGCAGGCAGCGCAGAGCGGCAATGTGCTGCTGGACGAAGGACGGTAGACGGTTCATTGATCGCATCACCTGAAGCCCGGTATGAACTGAAGGATGAGGTCGATGGCCTTGATCCCGATGAACGGGATGATCAGCCCGCCGACGCCGTAGATCCACAGGTTTCTGCGGAGCATCGCTGACGCCGACGAGGGCCGGTACTTGACGCCGCGCAGCGCCAGTGGGATCAGCGCGACGATGATCAGCGCGTTGAAGATGATCGCCGAGGCGATCGCTGACTGCGGGCTGTGCAAGTGCAAGATATTCAGCTTGTTCAGGGCCGGGATGACGGCGGAGAACATGGCCGGGATGATCGCGAAGTACTTCGCCACGTCATTGGTGATCGAGAACGTGGTCAGTGCACCCCGGGTGATGAGCAGCTGCTTGCCGATCTCGACGATCTCGATGAGCTTCGTCGGGTTGGAGTCCAGGTCCACCATGTTGCCGGCCTCCTTGGCGGCCGAGGTCCCGGTGTTCATGGCCACCCCGACGTCAGCCTGGGCGAGCGCGGGAGCGTCGTTGGTGCCGTCCCCGGTCATCGCGACCAGTCGGCCACCCTCCTGCTCCTTCTTGATCAGCGCCATCTTGTCTTCCGGGGTCGCCTCTGCGAGGAAGTCATCCACACCGGACTCGTCCGCGATGGCCTTGGCCGTCAGCGGGTTGTCACCGGTGATCATGACGGTGCGGATGCCCATCCTGCGCATCTCAGCGAACCGCTCCGCGATGCCCTCTTTGACGATGTCCTTGAGGTAGATCACCCCGAGCGCGCGCGCAGTGCCGTCGGCCTTCTCAGCCACCACTAGCGGCGTGCCGCCGACCGCGGAGATGCCATCGACAATGGCACCGAGTTCCTCGGGCGGTGTGCCGCCGTTGTCGCGCACCCACTGGGCCACCGAGGCGGCCGCGCCCTTGCGGACCTGCCTCCCGGCCCTGCCGTCCCGGGCGGGCAGGTCGATGCCGCTCATCCGTGTCTGCGCGGTGAACTCGACGAACTCCGCGTGCTGCAACTCGCCTTCGGCCCGCTCGCGCAGGCCGTACTTTTCCTTGGCCAGCACGGCGATGGAGCGGCCTTCCGGCGTGTAGTCAGCCATGCTGGACAGCTGCGCCGCGTTCGCCAGTTCGTCCGCGGTCACTTCTGTCACCGGCAGGAACTCTGTCGCTTGCCGGTTGCCGATGGTGATCGTGCCGGTCTTGTCCAGCAGCAACGTGTTGACGTCGCCAGCCGCCTCGACAGCGCGGCCGGACATCGCCAGCACGTTGCGCTGGACCAGCCGGTCCATTCCGGCGATCCCGATCGCCGACAGCAGCGCGCCGATCGTCGTCGGGATGAGCGCGACCAGCAGCGCGACCAGGACGACGAGAGTCTGCGGCGCGCCGGAGTAGAACGCCATCGGCTGCAGCGTGATGACCGCCAGCATGAAGATGATGGTCAGCGACGCCAGCAGGATGTTCAGCGCGATCTCGTTCGGCGTCTTTTGCCGCTTGGCGCCCTCGACCAGCGCGATCATCCGGTCGATGAACGTCTCGCCCGGCTTGGACGTGATCTTGACGACGATCCGGTCGGACAGGACCTTCGTACCCCCGGTGACCGCGGATCGGTCACCGCCAGACTCGCGGATGACCGGGGCCGACTCGCCGGTGATCGCCGACTCGTCGACGGAGGCGACACCCTCGACGACGTCGCCGTCGCCGGGGATGATCTCGCCTGCCTCGACCACGACGTAGTCGCCGAGCGTGAGCTGGGTGCCGGGTACCTGCTCTTGGGTGACGCTGGTCTGCCCAGGCTGCCAGTTGCTCAGCCGCCTGGCAACGGTCTCCCGCTTGGTCTTGCGGAGCGTCTCGGCCTGGGCCTTGCCGCGGCCTTCGGCCACGGCCTCGGCCAAGTTGGCGAACAGGACGGTCAGCCACAGCCAGACGACGATCGTCCAGTTGAAGATGGACGGCCGGGCGATGGCGGTGCCCGTGGTCAGCACGGCGCCGACTTCGACCACGAACATGACCGGGTTCTTGAGCTGGACCCGCGGATCTAGCTTGCGGAAAGCGTCAGGTGTCGAGCTCCACAGCATCTTCGGGTCGAGGAGCCCGCCGCCCAGCCGGCGCGGCTGTCCGCCCTTGGTCCTGCCGACCACGGGCCTGTCGCCCGCATCCATCGTTGTCACGGACATATCAGTGCAGTCCTTCTGCGAACGGCCCGAGGGCGAGTGCGGGGAAGTAGGTAAGGCCGATGAGCACGAGGATGACGCCGACGAGCATGCCGACGAACAACGGCTTGTGGGTCTCCATCGTGCCGGCGCTGGCCGGCACCGGTTGCTGCCTGGCCAGCGACCCGCCAAGGCCGATGGCGAAGACCATCGGGGCGAATCTGGCCATCAGCATGACGATCCCGCCGACCGTGTTGTACCAGTCGGTATTGGTCGTCAGGCCCGCGAAGGCCGAGCCGTTGTTATTGGCCATCGACGTAAAGGCGTAGAGGATTTCGGTCAGGCCGTGCGGGCCCGGGTTCAGGATCGAAGCCCGAGGGGTCTTCAGCGCGATCGAGAGTCCCGCCGCCGCGAGCACAGTCGCCGGCGTCGTGAGGAAGTACAGTGCCGCGTACTTCATCTCGGCCGGCCGGATCTTCTTTCCGATGTATTCCGGTGTCCGGCCGACCATCAGGCCGCCGACGAACACCGTCACGATGGCGAGCACGAGGATGCCATACATTCCGGCGCCCACACCGCCGGGCGCGACCTCGCCGAGCGCCATGTCGGCCAGGGCGATCCCGCCGCCGAACGGCGTCAGCGAGTCGTGGAAGCAGTTCACGGCTCCGGTCGACGTCACCGTGGTGGATGCGGCGAACAACGAGCAGCCGGAGGTGCCGAACCTCGTTTCCACGCCCTCGGTGGCGCCATGAGCGAGGTGCGCGGCGGTGGCGCCGCCCAGGTTGTAGTGCGCCTCGAAGAAGCTTATGCCGCCGACGGCGGCCAGCCAGATGACCACCATGGCGATGAGCAGGGCATAACCCTGGCGGTTGTCCTTGACCATCTTGCCGAAAGTCCGGGGCAAGCTGAACGCGGTCACGAGCAGCAGGAAGATCTCGAACCAGTTCGTGAACGGGTTCGGGTTCTCGAAGGGGTGCGCTGAGTTGGCGTTGAAGAAGCCGCCGCCGTTATTACCAGCTTCCTTGATGGCTTCCTGGGAGGCGACCGGACCGCCGGGGATGGTCTGGTGCGCGCCGGACAGGGTCGTCACTGTGTGAAAGCCGTTGAGGTTGTCGATGACGCCGCAGGCCATCAGGATGATGCCGCCCGCGATGGCGAGCGGGATCAGGTACCGGACCGTGATCCTGGTGGTATCGACCCAGAAGTTGCCGAGACGGTCGGTCTTGGACCGCGTGAAGCCGCGAATCAGGGCGATTGCCACGACGATGCCGACCGCAGCCGACATGAAGTTCTGCACAGCCAGGCCGGACATCTGAGTCAGGTAGCCCATGGTGGACTCGCCTGAGTAGTTCTGCCAGTTGGTGTTGGTCACGAACGACGCAGCGGTGTTCCAGGCGAGCGCGGGCGGCACGTTCTTCATGCCCTCCGCCAGGAGCAGGTAGCTCTGCAGCCGCTCGAGGCCATATAGGAAGAGCACGCTGATCGCGGAGAACGCCAGCACACTCCGCGCGTAAGAGCTCCACTTCTGGTCGCTGGTCGGGTTCACACCAATGAGGCGGTAGATCCAGCGTTCGATCCGCCAGTGCCGGTCGGTGGTGAAGACGTGCGCCATGTAGTTCCCGAGGGGCACGTAGCACGCGGCGAGTGCCGCGAGGAGCAGGCCGAGCTGAAGCCAGCCTGCGGTTGCGCTACTCATCAGAACCTCTCAGGAAGCACGAGTGCTGCGAACAGATACACGGTCAGCAAGATGCCGACGATCAGGCCAATCCAGTTCTCAGCGCTCAAAGTGCTCAACTCCCTTGACGATGAGCCAGAGCACGCCGAAGACCAGGATGGTTAGGCCGATATAAGCGAGGTCTTGCATGGAGCCCTCCAACGGACGCCTTGTGCATCGGTAGACGTCTTATGCAACCGCGCTGAACTGGCCAAACGGCCGGTCCAAACGGGACCCATGCAGGTGCGCGCGCATTCCTAACAAAACCCATGCAAGGCGGAAACCCGTTAAGGCAGGGAACGGGCTAGTTAATCGCTGGCCCGGATCATCGGCCGCGAGCGCGGGACTGCCGAGGCGCGGGCGGACCGTTTCGTGTGGTCCGGCCGCGGCCCGGCGGGCGCGTGCTTACCGTGGGACGCGCGTTGGCGGGGCGCGTTCTGGTCAGGCGGCGATGTCGGCCAGGATGTGGCCGAACCTTGTCATCGCCGCGCTGATCCACGGCAGCATCAGCGGGTCGGGCGCGGCCAGCGCCTCCTCGCGCTGCTCGTCGGTGTCTCCGTAGAGCAAGCCGGTCGCGAGCCGCAGCCGCAGCGACGACGCGCCCTCACCGAATGCGCTGCCGGGCAGCGAGCCGGCTCCATACCGGTTCAGCAGTAGCGCGGCCAGGTCGGCGCCGGTGCTGACACCGAACTTGCCGTGCAGGTGGTCGCGCCACGGGGCGAAGTCCGGATACAGGTAGAAGGCGGCCTGGGGCATGGCGACTTCGAGCCCGGCCGCGATGCACGCGCGGGTCGCCGCCTGGCACACCGCCGCGTGCAGGGACCGGCTGCGGGCGACGCGCTCCGTCAGGTCAGCCGGCTCCTCGAGCGCGACCGCGGCGGCGTGCTGCACCGGGCCGGCCGCGGCCGACCATATCTCGCTGGCGACTCCGAGCAGGCGCGCCCGCAAGACGGTGCCAGCCTTGCCGTCCGGCATCCTGGCGACGCCAATGCGCCAGCCACCCACGGCGAGATTCTTGCTGAGTGCGGTGGTCACGACGGTGCGCTCCGGCGCCACGACCGCCGGGCTGAGGAATGGCGTGCCGGGGTCGTGCACCAGGTCGCGGTAGATCTCGTCACTGACAATGACGAGGTCGTTGCGCTCGGCGACGGCGCAGAGCTCGCGGATCGCGGCCGGGCTGGCCAGCCGCCCGGTCGGGTTGTCCGGCATCGTGACCAGCACGGCGCCGATGGGCCGGCCCGCCGCCCGGCTGGCACGGATGGCCGCCTCCAGTGCTGCGGCGTCGCAGACACCGCCCTCGCCTGCTACGGCGGGCACGAAGTGTGGCGTGGCACCGATCAGCGTGGCCTGGGCCGCGTAGCTCACCCAGCTGGGCCGCGGTACGGCGACGTCGGCACCCAGGGCGAGCAGCGTGCCGAACAGCAGAGCCTTGCTCCCAGGACCGGCCACGATCGAGCCGGGGTCGGTCGGCAGTGACCGCCTGGACCAGTACCCAGCCGCTGCCTCGCGCAGCCGCTCGGTACCGGCGACGGGTCCGTAAGCGCCGAGGCTGGCCGTCTCAGCCAGCTCGGCGGTGAGCCGCGGGTGCACCGGCAAGCCAGCCTCCCCGAAGGCCAGCGGGAGCACGGGTTCCCCACGCCGGCGCCGGGATTCGAGCGCCTCGTTTGCGGCGAGCGTGGCCGACACGGGCACGCTACTGCTCGGATTCGCCAGGGCGATCGGCAGCGGCCTGCGCGTGAGCGCGGTGTCCGCCACGGTCGAGGGCTCCGCGGATAGCGGCGTCGTAGTCGGGCAAAGGGTGGTGGGTTCGGTCAGGGTTGCTGGGCCAGCCCAGGGCATGGCGAAGCTCCTCGCTGCGGGGGCAAGCGGTCGGTGGGTCTCAAGCCGCGAGATTACCCGGCAACAAGGCCTTGACCAGCCATTCCTGGGTAAAGCATTAGTATAGGGGAGCAGGTCTGACGCTGAGCATAAGCCGGACTTATGCTGGAGCGGTGCTCGATACTCACCGGCTTCGGCTGCTTCTTGAGTTCGCCGAGCGCGGCACGATCGCCGCGACGGCAGCTGCTCTCGGCTACACGGCATCGGCAGTCTCTCAGCAGCTTTCCGCGCTGGAGCGGGAAGGCCGGCGTGACGCTGCTGGACCGGACGGCCAGGACCGCCGAGCTGACTGCGGCAGGCAAGCGGCTGGCAGCTCACGCGGCCGAGATCCTGGCGATGATGGAAGCTGCCGAAGCCGATCTGGCGTCGCCCGAGCCGGCCGGCCGGGTGGCCATCTCGGCGTTCCCGACCGCGGCGGTGGCGTTCGCGCCCGCGCTCACCCGGACGGTTCGCGCGCATCCAGGACTCAGCCTGCTACTACGGCAGACCGCCGGCGGCGAGGTGCTGCGGCTGGTGAAGGCCGGACAGGTCGATGTCGCGATCGTGGACGACTGGACCGGCAGGCTGGCCGACCGGCAGTCGGCCCTGCGGTTCTTCCCGCTCGTCACCGATCCGCTCGTGCTCGTGGTGCCGCGCGGTCACTGGGCGAGCGACACGCGCGTCCCCGTCTCGATGCTCAGGCTGCGCGACGAGCCGTGGCTCGCCCCGCCCGCCGGCGAGGCATCCCGCCTCGCGGTCGACCAGGTGCTGGCCCTTGCCGGGGGAGTGGCCGAGGCGCCGTCGGAGTTCGAGGGCCTGGCCACGATCCTGAGCCTGGTCGCGCGGGGGATCGGCATCGCCATCCTGCCTCGCCTCACGCTGGCGGGTGGCGACGCCCGGGTGGCAGTCCGTGACCTGCCCGAGCCCAGCCGGGCACGGGACCTTTACGCCGTGGCCAGGGCGTCCTCGGTACGCAGGCCCGCGATCGCCGTCATCATCAGGGCGCTGACCACTGCGGCGCGTGGCCTTCCCGGCGGCGTGCCCGGCTAGCGGTCAGGTGTCGAGCTGGAGCCGACCCGCTTGGCCTTCGGCTTGACGTCGTGCGGCTGAGCAGCCGGTGCGCGACGCGGCTCGGGAACCAGTCCTCTGGCCTCACGCGTGCGTCCACTGCGGGCGGTGCCGCGACCTTGACGTGTCCGGCCTGCCTCGGCTAGGGCATTACTGGACAAGATCATGCATAGGGTCGTGATGTCCAGGACCGTGCTGACGTCGAAACTCGGACGGCCGTCGGTATGGAAAGTAATTTTTCCATCGCGGTTCTCTAGCGTGAGGCTGTTGTGATCCTCGTCTGCGAGAGTTGCCGAGGGCGTCCCTGACTCATCCGCTTCCCAGCGGATCTTTTCCCACTGGATAATCATTCGGCGGCCCCCCTTGCTATATCCGCCGGGATCTTGAATGTGCATTCAGTCAGGCTTATCTCCTTCAGTGGTCCCCTGGAGGAGCTATTCGAAGGATGGATTTATTCCAGGCCTATCACGGACGCATTCGAGCCGCGAATTGATCTAGCCCGTGGCCTGCGAGAGCCTGTTCAGGAAAGAATGCTGCGAGATGAGCTGCTCGCTGTGCGAAACTGGGAGGTGGACCGGTGCCCTCGCAGCAGCAGCTACAAAATACATCGCGGAAAAGATCACGCCCTGCGCGGAGACCAAGATCGGGAAGTGCGACGGCCAGACGTCACCTCCCGCAAAAGCCACAGCGTTGGCCTGAACGGTAATCCGGCATTAAACCGGGAATCGAAGCCGCAAAATCGCGATCGACGCTCCTTCTGACGGTCTCGCGACATTCTGGAATCCCTGATTTCAAGCCCCAGCAGCGAAACCATCAAGTTATCTGGCTGATATTCAGGCCTTCCGCAGCACTGGCCGGCCCCAGCGGCGGCGGTATCGGCGCCCGAGGGCGTCCGTGGCCTAGCTGATCCGCTGGCTAGCTAAGCTGCCGCCGTGAAACTTGATCTGTCCCGGCCTGCCGCCGAGCTCACTGCCCAGCTTGTCGACATCGAGTCGGTCAGCGGCAACGAGCAGTCGCTAGCTGACGCTATCGCGGCCGCGCTGGCTGATCTGCCGCACCTGAACCTGCACCGCGACGGCAATGCCATCGTGGCGAGGACCGACTTCGGCCAGGCGGAACGGGTGGTGCTGGCTGGCCACATCGACACGGTCCCCGTGCACGAGAACTTGCCCTCGCGTCTGGACGGCGGCCTGCTCTATGGCTGCGGCAGCTGCGACATGAAGTCTGGTGTGGCCGTCCAGCTGCGGCTGGCGGCGCAGCTGGCCGCCGCGGCCAAAGACATCACGTATGTCTTCTATGACTGCGAGGAGGTGGAGGCGGCGCGGAACGGGCTCCTGCGGCTGACCCGCAACAGCCCAGCCCTGCTGGCAGCCGACTTTGCCGTGCTTCTCGAGCCGTCTGGTGCCGTGGTCGAGGGCGGCTGTCAGGGAACCCTGCGCGCCGACATCATCGCTTCGGGCGAGCGGGCACATAGCGCCAGGTCCTGGCTCGGCAGCAATGCGATTCACTCAGCCGCGGGGATCCTGGATGTCCTGCGCGGCTACCAGGCTCGACAGCCCGTCGTGGACGGGCTGAGCTATCACGAGGGGCTCAACGCGGTCGGCATCGCCGGCGGCGTCGCAGGCAACGTGATCCCGGACGAGTGCGTCGTCAGCGTCAATTTCCGATTCGCCCCTGACCGTTCGGTTGACCAGGCGGCCGACTACGTCCGGGGGCTGTTTGATGGCTTCGAGGTCCGCGTGACGGACGTCGCAGGCGGCGCACGGCCGGGCCTCGGCCAGCCTGCTGCGGCCTCGTTCGTCGCGGCGGTCGGCGGGCAGCCGCGGGCAAAGCTCGGCTGGACCGATGTGGCCAGATTCGACGCCCTCGGGATGCCGGCAGTGAACTACGGGCCCGGCGATCCGCAGCTCGCGCACACCAGGAGCGAGCACGTGCCGGTCGCGCAGATCGAGCAGTGCGAGCAGCGCTGATGGCCTGGCTCGCGGCGAGCTAGCGCGGGCCTACTGGCTGCTGCCGTCACTTTACTGCGGCGGCGCCGACTCGAGCGTGATCGTCCGCATGATGGTCCGGTCGGATGGCGTCACCCAGGTGAGCGAGACAGTCGAGCCGCCCCGGACCGCCTGGAGAAGGTGCATCAGTGAAGCTGGCGACGAGACGGGCTGGCCGTTCACTCTGGTGATGACGTCGCCAGCGATCAGGTCGGCCCCGGCGGCGGGAGTCCCGCACAGCGAGCCGAGCACCAGGGTCCCCGAGGTCACCGGCGCGATCTTGGTCGGAATTCCGGCGGCGCCGTTGCTCTGCAGACAGGTGCTAGGCGCCGGACTGGCTTGCCCGAAGCTCTGCATGTTGGCCTCCTGCTGCCGGAGCTGGGCGCTCGGGCTTGACTGAGTGCTCTGCGCTCCGTTCGGCCCGCTCGGGACCAGGACCCCGACGAAGCCGGAGGTGCCAATCTGGACGCCCGAGCCCCCCTGCCCGGCGATGATCTGCCTGGCGATGGTCAGCGCCTTGTTGATCGGGATGGCAAAGCCGACATTCTGCTGGTTGCTTGAGATGCCGCTGGTGCTGGCCGCGGTGTCCATGCCGATCACCTTGCCGTCGGTGCTGGCCAGCGGCCCGCCGGAGTCACCCGGAATGATGTTGGCATTGGTCTGGATCATGCCGGTGAGCCGTTCGGGCGCGACGCCGCTGCCGTCATCGCTCGCGGTGATTGTCTGGTTGAGCGCGGTCACGCTGCCTGGGACCGAGGTGATGCTGCCCGTTCCGCCGGCGTTGCCCATGCCGATCACGTCGCTGCCGACCTTGACCGTCCGGGAGTCGCCAAGCGGCACCGTCGTCAGCCCGCTGGCGCCCACGAGCTGAATCACGGCGATGTCTGAGCCCTTGTCGTACCCGAGCCACTGCGCGCGGTACTGAACGCCCGTTGAAACGACTGTCGCCCTGAGGCCAGTGGTGCCGTTGATCACGTGGTTGTTAGTGAGCACCAGACCGGACTTGCTGATGACCATCCCGGTGGCTGCCGCGGCGGCGCCGTTGCCGTCGTACTTCAGGTTGCTGGTGATGACGACCAGGCCCGGCTTGACGGCGCTCTCGACGTGGCGCAATGTGCCCTGGCTGATGTTGGCCCCTGCGCCCGGGCTGCTGCCATTGCCAAGCCCGCCGAATGGGTTGCCGAGGCCGTTGTTCGGGAAGTTGCCGGTACCCGAGCTGGCCGAGGGCTGCTGGCTGCCGCTGTCGGCAAAGGCGACGACGAGGCCGCCTGCTGCCGCTGCCATCGCCGCGACCGCGATGTAGGTGACCGCCGTGGTGAGGCCGCGTCGCCGCGGGCGAGGCTGCTGGCCGTAGCCGGGTGGCATGCCGTAGCTGCCTGGCGGCTGGCCGAACCCGCCGCCCGGCTGGTAGCCGTAGCCGGGCTGCTGGCCGTAGCCGAGCTGCTGGCCGTAGCCGGCCTGGTCATATCCGGGTGCCGGGTGCGTGAATCCGGGCGGCGGATAGCCAATGGGCTGCGTAAATGCTGCGGGCTGGCGCTGCTCTGGCTCGTCCTGGCCAGACTCGGGCTGGCCCTGGCCGGACTCGGGCTGGCCCTGGCCGGACTCGGGCTGGCCCTGGCCGGGCTCGACTTGACTGGGGCCGGACTCGCCGGGCTGACTGGACTGGCCAGCGGGCGCGGTCCAGGATTCCCACAGGCCAGGCTCCTGGCCGTCGCTGTTCTGCTCGTCCATCTCCATCATCCTCTGCCCAGTGCAGTGCCAGCCTATGTCCGGCTGCTCGCGCCCGTCTCCGTCGGCAGTCGCGGTCACTCGAACGTCGGTACATCTAGTAAGCACGACCGACCTGGACGTTAGCTGAACGAGCACTGAGGATCCCCTATCGCGACTCGCTGAAACGACCCGCCAAGGCGATATATCTTGTCAGCAGAGGGCGCGAGATATATCTTGAGACCCACAGGCACACCGCACGCAGGAGTCAACCAATGTCTGCACCGCCGAGCACATACCAAGCCAGCCTGAGTCGCCGCGAGGAGATGGCGGTCTCAGGCGCGGCCCTAGCCGAGGCGCCCTGGAAGCTGGCCGGGGCCACCGGTGTCGCAGTAGCCGGCGCCGATCTTGTCGCGCATCTCGCGCTCCACCTGCTGAGCTTCCGGCTCGAGTGGGCGACCGCGCTGTCCATGGGCGTCGTGGCGTTCTTTGCGGTGGCTGGCGCCGGGGCCCTGGTCCGGAGTCGGCATAGCCGGGCGCTTCGCTGGGCCCGGAGCAGGCCGTGGAGGTTCGCCGCAGCGCCGGGCGCGGCAGCAGCGATCATCGTGTTCGTGCTGACGGTTCTGCATGGCAGCGGCATCATCGGCGGCGCCTTCACCGCGCTGTGGCACGGAGCTATCGCTTTCGGCCTGACCGGAATGGTCGGGTCGGTGGTCCGGCCGCGTCGCCGGGCGCAGGGCTGACGGTCTCAGTCCCGGCCGCCGCGGCCGGCGGCGCTCAGGCCAGGCACGTCGTGCTCGCCTAGCGGGCCGATGCGCAGCCCGCGGCGCTCGCACTCGTCGAGCAGCGGCGAGAGCGCGCCGAGGCCGGCCTGCCAGGCGCCCGGTGGTGAGGTGCAGCCGGAATCGTGCAGCAGCACGGTCACGCCGCCGTCGAGGCCCCGGATCAGCGTCTGGAGCACCGACGCGGGCGTGGCGCCCGGCGCCCATTCGCGGCCCCAGGTGCCCCACAGCACGGGGCTCAGCCCGAGCTCACGAGCGGTCAGCAGGGCCGGGCCGCTCAGTACTCCGTACGGCGGCCGGAACAAACTCGGCCGCGTGCCGGTCACGCTGGCGATCAGTTCGGTTGCCCTGGTCAGATCCGATCGGGTAGCGCGCGGTCCGCGCGTGGTGAGGTAGCGATGGTCGTACCCGTGCACGCCCACCTCGTGGCCCGCGGCCGCGATGTCAGCTGCCAGGCCAGGCGCCTTGGCGACCATGCTGCCGAGCATGAAGAACGTGGCCCGGATGCCGCGCTCGGCTAGTGCTCGCGCGAACTCCGGGGTCGACTCGGGGTCGGGGCCATCGTCGAATGTCAGCGCCACGTGGCTGGGGTCGCCCTGGCCGGCCAGCCGCCGGAAAGCCAGCATGCGCAGCGGGCCGATGCCGGTGACGCCAGGACCGGCGTATGCGACGGCCAGCCCGGCCGCTGCGACGGCCCCTAGCCACGCAGCGGAGCGCCGCGCCCGCGTGCGCGACCCACGAACAGCTGATGGCGGTGGAAAGTTCACGCCAAGTCCTTACTCACTGGTCCTGGGCCAGCCCGTGTTCGGGCTATCCTGCCCGGTGCACTCAAATCCGACACGCGGCGTAAATATCCGGCGTCGGCGGCCATTACCCGGGATCATGTCAACGTTGCTTATTGCCCGGAGCCTAGGGGGACCCGGTTGGCAGTGAATGCGGCTCGCGTCGTTTTCCCCGCTGCAGACCGAGACGAGATCGCGGCGGCGACCGCCGAGATCCTCGCTAGCGGCAGCCTGACTCTTGGTCCCTACACGCGTGAGTTCGAGGCGGCCTACGCCGGCGCGCACTCGGGCGGTGCTGCCAGTCCGTTACGCGCGATAGCTGTGTCCAGCGGGACCGCGGCGCTGGAAATCATCCTGCGCAGCATTGGCGTGACCGGCAAAGATGTGATCGTTCCCGCCAACACCTTCTTTGCCACGGCCGAGGCCGCGCTGCGCGCTGGCGGCCGCCCCGTGTTCGCCGATATCGACGCCCAGACGTTTGCGCTCAGTCCGCAGACGGTGACGGCCGCGCTCACGCCGCAGACCGCCGCGGTCATGCTCGTGCATGTCGGCGGCCTCATCACGCCGGCGGCCGCCGAGCTGCGGCGGATCTGCGCCGAGCGCGGCATCGCGCTGATCGAGGACGCGGCGCACGCGCATGGCGCCAGTTACGACGGGCAGCTCGCAGGCTCGTTCGGGGTGGCGGCCGGCTTTTCCTTCTTTCCGACGAAAGTGGTCACCTGCGGCGAGGGCGGGATGGTCCTGACCGTCTCCGACGACATAGAGCAGCGGGCCAGGATCTATCGCGATCAGGGCAAGGGCAGCGTGAGCGCTAACCATCACGTGCTGCACGGATACGCCTGGCGGATGTCCGAGCAGGCGGCGGTGACAGGGCTGGTCCACCTGCGCAGGATGGCCGGGTTCATCGAGCACCGCCGGAGCGTCGCCGCCCGCTACGATTCGGCGCTCCTGGCGCTCGACGGCTTCCAGCCCCTCGGCGAGCCGCCCGGCTGCCGGACCAACTACTACAAGTACATCGCCCTCCTGCCGGCCGGCGCGGACCGGGCCCGATTCAGGCGGGAGCTCGCCGAGGATCACGCGGTACGGCTCGCCGGCGAGGTCTATGACTTGCCGCTGCACCGGCAGCCGGTCTTCGAAGAATTCGCCGGCCCGCCGTTGCCGGTCGCTGAGGAGATGTGTGCGCGCCATGTATGCCTGCCTGTCCACTCCGATATGACTGCCGACGAGGTCGATCAGGTGATCGGTGCGGTGTCGGCCGTTTACGGCGCGCTGGCCAGGGTGTGACCGATGTCCCTGGTGTCTGGCCAGGCCGTATGGGTAGGTGAGCACGCATGCGCATAGCGGTGACCGGGGGCTGCGGCTTCATCGGCTCGCACGTCGTCGATCATCTGCTCCGGGCCGGGCATGAGGTCGCCGTCCTGGACATCGGGCGGCGCTGGCGGAGCCCCGACGCCGAGTACCGTCACGCGGACCTCTTCGACGAGCCAGCCCTGGCGGCCACGGTGGCGGGCGCGGACGCCGTGTTCCACCTTGCCGGGGCCGCAAACGTGAACGATGTCGCGGCTGACCCGGTGGGCGCGGTCCGCCTTAACGTCGAGGGCACCACCCGGGTGCTGGAGGCCGCCCGGCAGGCGGACGTCCGCCGGTTCGTGCTGGCCAGCACCGTATGGGTGTACGGGGCGGCCGTGGGTCACGGCGAGCTGACCGAGGACGCCCCGGTGGACTTGCGCAGCCCCGGTCATGTTTACGTGGCCACGAAACTGGCAGCAGAGCTCCTCGTGCACAGCTACCGGGAGATGTACGGGCAGCGCTTCACCATCTTGCGGTACGGGATCCCGTACGGCCCGCGGATGCGCGAGGCACTCGTGGTCGCAAGGTTTGTCCGGGCGGCACTGGCGGGGCAGCCCATCACCATCGCGGGCACCGGCGAGCAGCACCGCAACTACGTCTACGTCGAGGATCTGGCCGACGCACACGTACGGGCGCTAGCTCCGGCCGCCGAAGACCAGACGCTGGCGCTCGAGGGCGGCACGTCCGTCTCGGTCCGGGAGATCGCCGACACGGTGTGCAGCCTGGTGCGCCCGGTGCCAGTCCGGCACGAGCCGGCACGCGCTGCTGACTTCGAGGGCGTGAGCATCTCGGCCAGCCTGGCGAAAGAACTGCTGGACTGGGCACCGGTGACATCTTTCGCCGCCGGCGTCCGGCTCTACCTGGACTGGCTAACCGAGAATCCACCGGATGGGACCGCCGCATGACCGTCAGGCGAACCGCGCTCCTGCTATCGGGCTCGATCGGCATGGGCCATGACGCACTCGCGGCCGCGTGCGCTGCGTCGCTTGAGCCGCAAGGGTGGACGACCTCGACGCTGGATGCCATGAAGATGCTGGGCCGGCGGAGCGGCCCGGCCGGCGAGGCGGTGTTCCGGGCGATGCTCGGGATGCCGGGCCTCTACGACGCCTTCCATTACTCGGCGCTGCGCACCGGTGGCCGGCTCGCGCGGCTCGCCGATGCCGGGGCCAGGCGACAGCTGGTGCCCCGGCTCGGCGGCTACCTCGACGAGCACCCGGCCGATCTGCTGATCTCGGTATTCGCGACCGGAGCGGCGGCCGCCAGCGCGCTCGCCGACCGGTACCCCGGTATGCGCCACATCGTCTTTTGCACCGACGTAACTCCGCATCGCCTCTGGGTCCACCCCAACGTCGACATGTACCTCGTGACCGCGGAGATCGCCGAGCTTGCGGTGCTGCGGTTCCAGCCGGACGCCAGGGTGCAGGTCGTGCCCCCGCCGGTCCGGCCCGCCTTCTACGGGCCGCTGAGCCAGGCACGCGCTCGGGCGTCGCTTGGCGTACCGACGGGGGAGCGCTGCGTCCTGCTGATGTCGGGCGCCTGGGGACTCGGGCCGGTCGCCGCCGCGGCCGAGGCGCTAGGCGATGCCGGCGTGCACGTGCTCGCGGTGGCCGGCCGCAACGAGCGGCTCGCCAGGAAGCTCGCCGCGGCCAGCAGCCGCCAGCCGCGCGTGCACGCATTCGGCTTCACTGACCGGATCCCGGATCTGATGTCAGCCGCCGACCTGGTGATCACCAGCTCCGGCGATACCTGCTCCGAGGCGCGGACCGTCGGCCGGCCCCTGCTCCTGCTCGACGTCGTGCAGGGTCACGGCCGGGACAACCTCCAGCACGAGCTGGAGCTTGGCGACGCGATGGTCACCTCGGCCGGGGCCGCCGACGTGACCCGCAGCGCGCTCGCCGCGCTCGACCGGGCCAAGCCTGCCCCGGCCGGGCCGGCGCGGTCACGGACTGACTGGGAAGCAGCTTTCAGCGCGGCCGTCAGCAGCTGCGTCCCGTAGCGCGAGCAAGCCGGCCCGGCTGGTTACTGATCGCGCCGAGGCCACCCACCCCGACGAGGGCCCGCGTCGGTGATCGTGACCCGACGCCGGCTAGGTCCGCGTACCCGGTAACGTGTCTGCTGACGCGGTGGCCGTCATGCTAATTGACCAGCCCTCTTGAGCAGGGCTGCCTGGATCTGGCCCGTCCGCGGACTCGGGTTCGACAGTCGCGGAGGCAAGCGAGTGACAGGGGTGACGGGCGCGCTGGAGCCTGGCGTAGCCGGCGCAGCGCAGACAAGCCCATCCAGCCGTCGGCCGGCCGGGCTCATCGCCAAGAGCCTGTTCCTGCTTACCAAGCCGCGCATCATCGAGTTGCTGCTCGTCACTACGCTGCCGACGATGATGCTGGCCGACCGCGGCCTGCCGCCCGTGCGGCTGATCCTGATCACCCTGCTCGGCGGGGCGCTGGCGGCCGCCAGCGCGAACACGCTGAACTGCTACATCGACCGGGATATCGACGCGGTAATGCGGCGCACCAAGGCTCGCCCGCTCGTGGCGCGAGCGACCGCGCACGGAGCCGCTGGCAGTGGGGGCGCTACCGCGATCAAGCCGGGCGAGGCGCTGGCATCCGGCATCGTGCTGGGGGCGGCCGCGACACTGCTGCTGGGACTGGCGGCGAACTGGCTGGCCGCGGCCCTGGCCGACGCGGCGATCTTGTTCTATGTGTTCGTTTACACGCTCGGCCTGAAGCGGCGGACCGCGTCCAACATCGTGATCGGCGGCGCCGCCGGCTGCTTCCCCGTTCTGGTCGGCTGGGCGGCGGCGACCGGCAAGGTCAGCTGGTGGGCAGGCGTGCTATTCGCCGTGATCTTCTTCTGGACGCCGCCACATTTCTGGGCACTGGCGATGAAGTTCCGTGACGACTACGCCGCCGCGAACGTGCCGATGCTGCCCGTCGTCGCTTCCCCGGCCACCGTGGCGAGGAAGATCCTCCTGTACTCGTACGTCATGGTCGCGGTGACGTTGCTGCTGACCCCGTACGCAGGCTGGATCTACGGCAGCTGCGCCCTCGGACTCGGCGGCTGGTTCCTGGTCGAGGCACACCGATTGCGGGGACGGATAGCTGCCGGGAGCGCGCCAGCGCCGATGCGGCTTTTCCACTTGTCGATCGTCTATCTCACGCTGCTGTTCGCCGCCGTCGCGGTCACCGCGCTTTTGCCCTGGCATCGGTGGTAGGCGCGGCAACGGGCGGTAAAGCATCGGAAAAGACTTCCCGGCGAAAGGGCCCGGACCGGTACAGGAGCACCGGGTAACCCCGGCCTCCTACTTCAGGATGACGTGCTTTGCCAGGCCGGTCGCTATTGTGAGGCTAACGGGGTGCTTGGAGAGACTAACGGCGGGTGAATGGTGCGCAGGCTAGGTGTTCAGGCGCGTTGGGCGGTTCCGGCTGGAGCGGTGGCGACAGCTGGGATCGTGATCGCGGCGTCCGCGGTGGCGAGTGCGTCGGTGCCGTCGCTGCCACATCGGACCGCCGCGCAGCTGCTGGCCGGAGCCGGCCAGGCAAAGGTGACGTCGCTCGGGCCGCTGACCGCGACCGTGCAGCAGACCGTTGATCTTGGGCTTCCGCAGCTGCCGCAGGTCGGCCAGTCGGGCGGTACTTCAAGCCTGACCGCGGGCACGCAGTCGATCACCATCTGGTACCGCGACTCGCGGCACATCCGGATCGCCGAGCCCGTCCAGGATGGCGAATCCGACCTGCGCCTCAACGGCAGGACGCTCTGGCTGTGGAGCAGCAAGTCCCAGACGGCGACCAGGCTCGCGTTGCCTGCTCACGTCACCGGCCTGCCGGGTCCGGCCGGGTTGGGAGTGGCACCGCGCGGCAGTTCGAGTGCCAGCTCCAGCGCCGGCCCCAGCTCGCTCCCGGACACGCCGATGGCCGCGGCCAACCAGGTGCTCAAGGCGATCGGCCCGTCCACGGTCGTCAGCGTCCAGTCCAACGTCTACGTCGCCGGCCGACCCGCGTACCAGCTGGCGCTCGCGCCGCGCAGCGCCCACTCCCTCGTCGGCAGGGTCTTGATCGCGATAGACGCCAGCCGCCAGATCCCGCTGCGCGTCCAGGTATTCGGCCGCGGGTCAGCGGGCCTGGCTTACAGCATCGGCTTCACGTCGCTCACGTTCGGCCCGCCAGCGGCGTCGAACTTCCGCTTCACCCCGCCGCCGGGCGCGACAGTCAAGACGCAGACAGTGCCGAGCAACGTGAAGTCGCTGCTCGGGCCGGCTGGCCTCGGCCCGGCCGGGATTGGCCTCGGCGAGCCTCGGCCTCGGGAAACTCGGCCTCGGAAATATCGGACCTAGCGTCCATGTGGGAGTTCGCGTGGTCATGCCTGGCCACGCGATCCCGAAGCAGGCGCTCGCTGCGATCACTGCCAGATACGCACAGACCCTGCCGGCCAGCATGACCAAGGCGCAGCGAGCCAAGGCCATCAAGCTCTTTGACTCCCGCATCGCGGCGGTCAAGGCGGGGAAGTCGGGCTACGGCGGCTACAGCGTCAAGGCCATTGGGCGGCCGCTCAGCCGTAAGTTGCTGGAGCGCGCGAAGCTCAGCGCGGGCTTGCACGCCCATGGGGTGCTGGGGCCGCAGGCCGGCGCGCCGCGCGTCATCGGCAAGGACTGGCTCTCGGTCGTTGCGACCCCGGCCAGTCCGCAGGTCGCCGCGGCAGTGCATGCGCTGCTCAGTGCGCACGGGCCGGGGCCAGCGCGGCAGTCTCCGTTCGGGAGCTCGTCATCGCAGTCGGCCTCGTCGCAGTCGGCCTCGTCCCAGTCGGCCTCGTCCACCTCGGTCTACGGGGCGTCGACGGTGACCGCGGGAGTCCCGTTCGGCCCCAACCTGGCCGTGCTCAGGACGCTGCTGCTCGCGACCACCCCGGTGCACGGGAGCTGGGGCAGCGGACGGCTGCTCCAGACCAAGCTGCTCTCGGTACTGATCACCAGCAAGGGGCAGATCCTGGCAGGGGCGGTTACGCCGTCCGTGCTCTACGCCGATGTCGCGGCCGACACTAAGTAGACTGCCGGACCGTGACTGACAGGGCCTATCCGGCATGAGCTCCGTGGCTGAGCTAGCGCTATCCAGCAGCGGACTGACGAAGCAGTTCCGCGGCGGCCAGCTGGCCGTGGACGAGATCGATCTCGCGGTCCCGACTGGATCGGTCTACGGCTTCCTCGGCCCGAATGGCTCCGGCAAGACGACGACGATCCGCATGCTGCTTGGCCTGATCCAGCCGACGTCGGGCAGCCATGATGTGCTCGGCCTGCGAATGCCGCGGGGGCAAACAGACGCGCTGCCGCTGGTGGGGTCGCTCGTGGAGGGGCCGGCGTTCTACCCGCATCTGTCTGGCCGGGCCAACCTCGGCCGGCTGGATGCGGCGGACCGGACCGCGAATAGAGCTACCGCGCACGAGCGGATCGAGCGAGCGCTGGACCGGGTCGGCTTGCTGGCGGCGGCGGACAAGCGCTACCGCGCGTACTCACTCGGCATGAAGCAGCGGCTCGGCATCGCCACCAGTCTGCTGCGGCAGCGTGAGCTGGTGATCCTCGACGAGCCTACGAACGGCCTCGATCCGCAGGGCACCCGCGAAGTGCGGTCGCTGATCCGCGAGATCGCCGCGGACGGCACCACCGTGTTCGTGTCGTCGCACCTGCTGGCCGAGGTCGAGCAGGTCTGCACGCACGTCGGCGTGATGCGGACCGGCAAGCTCGTGTTCCAGGGCCCGCTGGCGCAGCTTCGCGGGCCGGCCAGGCTGCTCGTCCGGACGCCCAAGCCTGACCTGGCCGCGAGCGTGCTGCGCGACATCGGGCTGACGGGCGTGACCGTGACAGGTCAGGACGTCAGCGCTGAGCTCGGCGCGATGCTCCCGGAAGTGATCTGCGAGCGGCTCGTGCACGCGGGCGTCCCCGTGGCCGGCCTGGAGACGCCGCGGCGGAGCCTAGAGGACGAGTTCGTCGAGCTCACCGGCGAGGGCTTCGATGTCGACTGAATCAGACAGGCTCTCAGGCCAGGCCGTCGCCGACACCGGCCGGTCACCCGCTGAGGCTGGCGCGTCCGGCGAGGCTGGCGCGTCCGGCGAGGCTGAGCCGCGCGCCGAGCCGCGTGCCGAGCCAGACGTGCCCGGCAAGCCAGACGTGCCCGGCTCGCCTTCGGACCAGCCCAGGCCGCATCGACCGGACGAGGGACCGCCAGCTCGGCACGGCCCCGTTCCCGGATGGTTGAGGTTTTTCGGCTCTGAGGTCCGACTGGTATTCGGCCGACCGCGCAACCTCGCGCTACTCGGCGTGCTGGCGGTCGTGCCGGTGTTCTTCGGCATCGTGTTCCGGCTGACGCTCTCGGCGCCCACCGGTCCGGGGGGCGGGCCGGCGTTCCTGAATCAGCTTGCCGGCAACGGCGTATTCCTGACGCTGGTAGTGCTCACGCTGCTCCTGCTCCTCCTGCTGCCGCTCAGCATGGCGGTCATCTCCGGCGACGCGATCGCGGGGGAGGCGGGCCATGGCACGCTGCGCGGCCTGCTGACCGTGCCCGCCGGCCGGACCCGCCTGCTCAGCGTGAAGTACGCGGTGATCTGCGTCTTCAGCCTGGCCGCCTGCCTGCTCGTGACGGTGATCTCGCTGATCATGGGACTGATCTTGTTCCATACCGGACCGGTCACGCTGCTGTCGGGCACGACCGTGTCGCTCGGCGCTGGCGTACTCCGTGTCCTGCTGGTGACGGCGTACGTCGCCGTCGCACTGATGTCGCTCGGCGCCATCGGCCTGGCCGCCTCCACAATGACGCAGCACCCGGTCGGGGCCATCGCTGCCGTGCTGGTGCTCGTCGTTGCTAGCGAGATCTGCGATCAGGTGCAGCAGCTGTCGGCGATTCACGCCTACCTGCCGACGCACTTCTGGCTGTCGTGGGACGGCCTCTTCCGGTCGCCGGTCGACTGGTCGGGCGTGACCCGCGGACTGGTGTCGTTCGCTGTTTACGCGGCGATCTTCTGCTCAGTCGCCTGGGCGAAGTTCACGTCCGACGACGTCACCAGCTGAAGCGAGCCGGTCACTGGCCGCGTCGCCGGCGCCGGCCAGACCGGCGATCATCCACAGGGCGGTTCGGCGCTGCCACCGGATGCTCGTTGCAGGCGATAACGTGCAAGGGTGCCTTCCGAACTGCCCGAGATTGACGTCCTGCTCAAGGCAGCGGTGGCCGGCATCGGCGGCGCGCAGCGGCCAGGGCAGGTGGCGATGGCCGAGGCGGTCCAGCATGCCATGCAGTCGGGCCAGCATCTGGCCGTGCAGGCGGGGACCGGGACGGGGAAGTCCCTGGCTTACCTGGTGCCGGCGGTGCGGCATGCCCTGAGCGGCTCGGGCCCGGGCCCGGGCAAGGGCGGGACGGTTGTCATCTCGACCGCCACGATCGCCTTGCAGCGCCAGCTCATCGAGCGCGACCTGCCCCGGCTGTCCGCGGCGCTGCGCGAGCTCCTTGGCCGGGAGCCCGTCTACGCGATTCTCAAGGGTCGCCGCAACTACCTGTGCCTGAACAAGGTCCACGGCACTGGACCCGACGAGCCCGAGGACGCGTTGTTTGACCCGCGCTCGGTCTCGGCGATCGGCCGGCAGGTGACGCGCCTGCACGAGTGGGCGGCAACGACCGACATCGGCGACCGGGACGAGCTCATCCCCGGCGTCGATGACCGCGCCTGGCGGCAGGTCTCGGTCAACGCCAGGGAGTGCATCGGCGCGCAGAAGTGCCCGTTCGGGACGCAGTGCTTCGCCGAGCAGGCGCGGGAGGCGGCCGGCGAGGCCGATGTCGTCGTGACCAATCACGCCCTGCTCGCGATCGACGCGATGGAAAACTACATCGTGCTGCCCGAGCACGACGTCGTCGTGATCGACGAGGCGCATGACCTCGTCGACCGCGTGACCAGCGTCGCGGCGGGGGAGCTGTCCGCGTCTGGCGTGGAGGCAGCGGTCCGGCGATGCGGCCGGCTGGCCGGCGAGGACCTGACCGGGCGGCTACGCGATGCCGCCGAGGGCCTGGCGCTGGCACTCGCCGACACGCAGACCGGACGCCTCGACGTGCTGACCGAGCAGCTTGAGATGGCGCTCGCGACCGTGCGAGACGCGGCCGCGGCGTGCGCTGCCGATCTGCGCACTCACTCCGGAGCTGAGGACGACCCGGGACAGCTGACGGCGACCAGGATCGCGACGGTGGCGCTGGATGAGACGGCCGAGAACGCTGGCCGGATGATCTCGGCCTACGCGGCGGAGATCGCGGCACGGCCAGAGGTGGTCTGGCTTGATCGCCCGGTGACCGATGAGTCGTCCCGGCCGGACACGCTGCGGGTCGCGCCCCTTCAGGTCGGCGGGCTGCTCGCGGAGCGGCTGTTCAAGCCGCGCACCGTCGTGCTGACCTCGGCGACGCTGACTCTCGGCGGCTCGTTCGAGCCGCTGGCGCGGCAGTGGGGCCTGCCGCAGGGCGAGACCGCCGACGCTGCTGCCGCCGACGCTGTTGCCGCCGCCGACGCTGTTGCCGCCGAGCTGGACTGGACCGGGCTCGACGTCGGGTCGCCGTTCGATCATCGCCGTAGCGGCATCCTGTACGTCGCACGGCACCTGCCGCCGCCTGGTCGCGACGGGCTGTCTGACGCTTACCTGACCGAGCTGCGGGAGCTCATCGTGGCTTCGGGTGGGCGGACACTCGGGCTGTTTTCCTCGATGCGGGCGGCCCGGCAGGCGGCGGACGCGCTGCGTGAGCAGATCGGCGTCCCGCTGCTCTGCCAGGGCGAGGACTCGACCGGGCTGCTGGTCAGCAAGTTCGCCGAGGACGAGACGAGCTGCCTGTTCGGCACCTTGTCGCTGTGGCAGGGCGTGGACGTTCCGGGCCGGTCGCTCCAGCTCGTCGTCATCGACCGCATCCCGTTCCCGCGGCCCGATGACCCGCTGGCATCGGCGCGCCAGCGGGCAGTAGCAGCCAGGGGCGGCAACGGGTTCATGGCGGTAGCTGCGTCGCAGGCGGCACTCCTGCTGGCGCAGGGCACCGGCCGGCTGCTGCGGACCATCGACGACCGCGGCGTGATCGCGATCCTGGATCCGCGCCTGGCGACCGCCAGGTACGGCAGCTTCCTGCGCGCGTCGCTGCCGCCGTACTGGAGCACCTACGATCCGCAGCTCGTGCGCAGCGCGCTGCGGCGTCTGGCTGCCGAGAAGGTTACATAGTCGGCCGGGCCTGAGCGAAGGTCCAGTGATGACCTTCGAGGTCGGCGGCTTCGTAGGCGCGGTAGCCGTGCTGGTAGATGTCGGTGACGATGGTCGCTCCACGGCTGCGTGCGTGCTCCAGATGCGCATCGAGGTCGTCGACGAACACCCACGGCACGTGGGTGACGGCATCGCCTTCGCCGCGCCCGCTGGCGAGGGGAAACAGCATGACCGAGCAGTTCCCGATGCGGAACTCGATCCAGCCGTGCCCGTCGTCGTCGTCGCCGAACTCGTCGGGCGCGCCGAGACCGAACACGTCCGCAAGCCACCGCGCGGCGGTCGCCGGCTTCGCGTAGTAGATGGCCAGGCCAAGCCTGCTGGTCTCGGCGGGCGCGTGCGCCGAGGTAGCGCGGCGTTGACACCAGTCGCCGAGCCAGCCGGGCACGACGCGGACCCAGGAGGTGCCGCCGCGGTCCGTGCCGCCGGCTGGAATAGTGGCGGCTACTGTGACCGTCGTGCCGTCGGCAGTCGGCGTGAACCGGACCTCGACCGAGACGTCGTCGACCGCGCTGTCCCAGGCCAGAAGCTCACCGGGCTGCCACGTGGTGATCCGGCCAAGCTCGAGTGCGTCGCTGGCGTCCTGGCTGTAGAGCTCGAGCAGCCTGCCGCCGACGCCAGGCTCACAGCGCATGCCGACGGCCCTCGCCGCGTCGTAGAAGTTGATCGGGCCTCGCACCCACCACAGATCGATCTCGTCGGTGAAGACTGTGAAAGCTGTCTGCGGATCGATGCTGACGGTCACCGTGGAGGATACGGTCCGCGCTTGCTGAGCTCCTGGTGTGGTCACTGCTCTCTCGCCTCCACGTGATGCCTGAACGATGCCAGTTGCTCATCCCAGTGCGCCTGAAGCTGATCAAGCCAGGCTTGGACGGCGACCATCGACTGCGGTCGCAGCCGGAAGTAACGCAGCCGGGCATCCCGGGCAGTTCGCTCGTCGGCGACGATACCGGCCTGGAGCAGCACCCTCAGATGTCGGCTCATCGCCGGGGCGGACATACCCACGGCGGCGGCAAGCTCGCCGGCCCGGCGGGGCGCCTGACCGAGCAGTTGCACGACCTGGCGCCTCGCCGGGTCTGCCAGCGCGCCGAAGAGCACGGCGACGTCCGGCTCGCCGATCGGTCGTTCATTGCTCATGTAGACAATAGTTAATGGTGCAGTTAAGGATGTCAAGTCGGAGCCCAGGGGCGCCGCCCGCGCGACACGAGCTCGGGCACCCCAGGCCGTGCATCTCGGGGTGCTCGGTTCCGTCCAGGGTGCGTGCCTTCGCGCGTGCCCTCGCGGCCGCTCTCTCGAGACCGCTCTCGTGCGGCCGCCCGGTCGCCCGGTCGGCCCGGCGCGGGGGCCGTATGCGGGTGTTGCGGTGTCGGCCGGGTGCAGGAGGGCGATCGACGAGAATGCGGCCGTCCCTGTGATCACTTGGCGGAACGCCGGCTGGCGGCGGCTTTCGAGATCGTCCAAATGCCGCATATCCGACCGCGGAGCGACTGCTGCGCCGCCTCCACTGTCGTAGCTGCTGCTCCTGGCGCACTTTGAGTGCTGTGGCGCCTGCGAGGTTGCGTCTCCGGCTCGGCGTGGTTGCGTCAAAAGGAACTAATCGGGCATTCCGGCTGGGCGGGATGATCATGAATTACGAGGTCGTAGGGATTGGGTGGGCAATCAAGAGCGATTTAGACCGATCTGTGCCTACCGAATGTCTACAACCTCGAAGTCAGCCCACCGAATGCCTACAACGTCGCCTCACGGGTGCACGGGTGCACGGGTGCGCGGGTGCGCGGGTGCACGGGTGCGCGGGTGCACGGGTGCACGGGTGCACGGGCGCACGGGTGCGCGGGGCGTGAGGCGTAGGTGCGTGGATGATCGGGTCTGCGGGTCGGCGGGCACGCGGACCGCGTCCTGACCTGGGCGGCCGCGAGGCTGGGGTCGTGATCTCGCCAGACAACCCCGTTCCTGATCCCGAGGATGGTTGTCATGACGACGATGACAGAAAGCCGGACTGGCTTTGAGGTGCGGGCGATCCCGGCCGACGTGGTGCGTGAGCTGCTGGTAACCGACGACGCGGGCCAGGCGCCGGTAGTGATGACCGACGATGAGGGCGGCGCGCCGCTGCGCTGCTGCCTTCGGCCGGTCCAGGCCGGCGAGCGCATCGCGCTGGTGTCGTACGCGCCGCTGCGCAGGTGGGCACGGGAGACCGGGGCCAGGCCGGGCCCCTACGACGAGGCCGGGCCCGTGTTCATCCACGCCGAGCCCTGCGCGGGGCCGGACGGCACCGGCTACCCGGGCTGGCTGGCCGGCGGCCGCCGGGTGCTGCGTGCCTACAGCGCCGACGGGCGCATCCTGGGCGGCCGCCTCATCGAGGCGGACCCGGACTGCAGCCCGGTAGCGGTCGAGTCGGCGCTGGGGGAGATGCTGGCTGACCCGAGCGTGGCGGTGGTGCACGGCCGGGCGGTGGAGTTCGGCTGCTTCACGTTCGAGGTGCGGCGGGCCGCGGAGCTAGGCCGCGGCCGGCACCTGGAGATGACAATGCGGGCCGTCCTGCGCTACCGCGAAGGGAGCGCGGAACGGCCCGCTGGCTTCTTACAGGACGTCGTGGCCGGGGTGCGGCTCCTCAGGCAGCGGCTTGCGCACTGCCGGGATCGATCCGAGCCTGCCTGCCTGGTAGTCCTCGAATGCCTGGACGAGCTCGGCCCTGGTGTTCATCACGAACGGTCCGTAGGCGGCGACCGGCTCGCGGATCGGCTGGCCGCCGAGTACGAGGACGTCCAGCTTGTCGCTGGGGCCGTTCATGTTCCGCTGCGCGCCGAACGTCAGCACGTCACCGGGACCGAAGACGGCCAGCTGGCCGGTGCGCACCGGACGCCGGTCCGGTCCGACGGTGCCAGAGCCAGCCAGCACGTAGGCCAGCGCGTTGAAGTCGGCACGCCATGGCAGCCGAAGCTCGGCGCCCGGCTCGACCGTTGCGTGCGCGAGCGTGATCGGCGTATGGGTGACGCCCGGACCCGCGTGACCGTCCAGCTCGCCGGCGATGACCCGCACCAGTGCGCCGCCGTCAGCAGAGCTGAGCAGCGCCACCTGGCCGGCGCGGATGTCCTGGTAGCGCGGAGGTGCCATCTTGAGGCGGGCCGGCAGGTTGACCCAGAGCTGGAATCCGTGGAACAGGCCGCCGCTCATCACGAGCTCTTCGGGCGGCTCCTCGATGTGCAGAATGCCACCGCCGGCGGTCATCCACTGGGTGTCGCCGTTGGTGATCAGGCCGCCGCCACCGTTGGAGTCCTGGTGCCGGAACACGCCATCGATGATGTAGGTCACGGTCTCGAAACCGCGGTGCGGGTGCCAGGACGTGCCCTTAGGCTCTCCTGGCGCATAGTCGACCTCACCCATCTGGTCCATGTGAATGAAGGGGTCGAGCGCCTTCAGGTCGACGCCGGCGAATGCGCGGCGGACCGGGAAGCCCTCGCCCTCGAACGCGGACGGTGCGGTCGTGACCGCCAGCACCTGACGGTCGCGGCTCACTGCCTGGTCAGGCTCGCTGATCCGAGGCAGGAGCAAGATGTCCTCAACTGTCACGGCTGGCATGGTGTCCTCCTTAGGCCCTTGTCTAGCATGCCCGAGCCAACAGTAATTGAACGCGCAACATTCCCGCTGAGGCGCGCGGCGGCTACCTCGGTCCCGGCCGGGGAGTCGCGGTGGGAGAGCCGGGGAGCCGTGGCGGGAGCCGGGGAGTCCGGGCGGGACAGCCGGGGAGTCCGGGGCGGGAGAGCCGGAGTTGCGGCGGGAGAACCGGGGAGTCGCGGCCTGGGATCAGTGGAGTCGCGGCCTGGGATCAGTACGGTGCTGGCGGCGGCCGCTCAGGCGTTCGATGGGCTCGAGCCGGCGTTCGGTGGAACCGGCATCCCGCCGGCCTTGCGCCGGCCCAAGCTCACCCGAAATGTAGAGTTTCCGTCCGCCGCGCACGCTCGGGTCTTCAGGATCATGCTGCAGCAACCTCTCAAGCTGCGGCGGAGCCCTGGCCGCGGACATTGCTGCTGGTCAGCGAGCTGCCAGTTAGTGCCCTATCACCACTACTGCGAGGTTCGGAAGCGGTGCGGGTTACTCGCGAGTAGTGACGTGCGTCTCATTGCGAAACCGACCTCGATCGCGCTGCGTCTCAGTTCCGTAACGCATCGTGATCCTCGCCGGGATCATGCTCCGGAATCCCCCCGGAGAGCGCGCTCCGGACCCCCGGGGAGCACGCTCCGGAACCCCCCCGGAGAGCACGCTCGGAACCCCTCCGGGCGGTGCCCTCCGGAACCTCCCCCGGAGAGCGCGCACCGGACCCTCCGACAGCGCGCTCTAGACCCCCCAGGTCGGCATGAGTCCCTGCTTATGACTTCTCCAGCGGTCGGCAACTGCCCGGCGGCGCGGCGAGGACAGACAGGAAGGACTCCCCCATGCGAAGCACCGCACGACTGACCAACGCTCTCCGCGGCCACAAGAGGGCCGTGACCTACGCCGGCGCCGCTGCCGCGCTCCTGGGCGTCGGCACGGCTGGTGCCGCCACGATCTCCTCGGCCGCGCACTCGCCTGCGGCCGCCTCTACCGCAGTGACCCGGACCGCGACCGCTCACCGGTCTGCGTCGGGCAAGCTCAGCCCGGTTTCGCAGAAGGCTGTGGCCGACGCCGTTGCCGCCGCGCAGGACGCGGTCAAGCACGCTGCCGGCAACGCGGCTTCCGCGCCGGTCAAGAAGGCTGCGCCGGCCAAGAAGGCTGCGCCGGTCAAGAAGGCTGCGCCAGCCAAGAAGACTGGCGCGGTTAACACCACCGCGTCGGCGAAGAAGACCGCGTCGGCGACGACCGCTGCAGTTCGCGGCACGGCCAAGCCGGCCGCGCCGAAGACCGAAACGTGGTCGCAGATCGAGCAGACCGTTGCCAAGCAGACTGCCTCGGTCGAGCCGAAGGCTGCTGACCAGCTTCAGCCGGTCGGCACTGCCGGCCCGCAGGCCTGGATGCCGCTCTCAGGTGCCCAGCTGGCCAATGCGACGACCATCGTTCGCCAGGCGCTGGACAAGGGAATGGGCGTCCGGTCCGCGGTGATCGCGGTCGCGACTGCGATGCAGGAGTCGCAGCTCCAGAACATCAACTACGGTGACCGGGACTCGCTGGGCCTGTTCCAGCAGCGGCCGTCGTGTGGCTGGGGCACCGCCGCGCAGATCACGACCCCGAAATACGCAGCCGACGCGTTCCTGAAGGCGCTGGCCGAGCACCAGGCCAGCGACCCGACCTGGGTGCACCAGCCGCTGTGGGCCAACGCGCAGTCGGTGCAGAACTCGGGCTTCCCCTTCGCCTACGCCAAGTGGGAGACCCAGGCTGCTCACCTGGTCAAGGGCATCGTGACCCAGGTGAAGTAAGCCCGACAGACCCCGGCTGGCCAGGCCGCGCTTGTCGCCCTGGCCAGCCGGTCACGAATTGAAGGCCACGGCGTGCCCCGTCCTCACCGAAGGACGGGGCACGCCGCGTCTCGTCTTGCGCCCGCACGGGCCACTAGACACCCGGGCACGGTGCACGCGGCTACAGCGGCAGGCCCGCCTCGAGGTGAGCCAGGCCCGCGTCGATCCGGTCGAATAGCTCATCAACGTTGGCGCCGTTCCCCACGGCCTGCCATGGCATCGACGCCGCCATGATGACGCCGATGATGGCGCCCGCCATGTTCCTGGTGGCGAAGTCATCCGCACCCCGGCCAATCCTGGCGGCGATCGCCGCCGTGATCACATCCGTCGTCCTGATCAGCTCATCGAGGGCTCGCGCCCGGATCTCCGGCACGCTGAGCGTCAGCTGGGTCGTCTCGCTGAAACGTTCCAGGTCCTCGTCGCTCAGCTGCGCCCGCGCCGCGGCCGCCGCGCCGCGGAAGGCAGCGATCGGGCTGAGGTGCAGCGGCTGCGCCTCCAGCGCCTCCAGGGTGATGATGTCGAAGTCGTCCTGGAGTACGACATCCTCCTTGGTCGGGAAGTAGCGGAAGAACGTCGCCGGCGACACTTCGGCAGCCGCCGCGATCTGCTCGATCGTCGTCGCGGCGTAGCCCTGCTCCCGGAACAGCCGGAGAGCGTGCAGCCTGATGGCGGCACGCGTCCTGGCCTTCTTACGCTCGCGGAGGCCGTCCGGTCTGGCGGGCACCTCGGTCATGCCAGTCATTCTGCCCTGGCTTCATCCAGTTCCACGTCGGCCACACCGGTCACCTCGGCACCGGCGCTGTCGGGCTGCCGAGGCAGGAACAGCGCTGCAAGGAGTGCAGCCGCGATGGCGATCGCCGCACACACGCCGAGCATTGTGTCGACCCCGCTTGCGTAGGCGACGTGCACACCGGCCAGCAACTGGGGCGAGCGCAGTTTCGCCGCGACCTCGACGCCAGTGCCGACGCTGCTCCTGGCCGTCGCCGCGACGTCGGCGGGCAGTCCGGCGACGTTCAGCTTGCTGCGGTAGACCGAGTTCAGCACGGTGCCGAGCACCGCAACGCCGATCGTCGCCCCCACCTGCCGCATCGCTGTCATTAGCGCCGAGCCCGATCCGCTCCGCTCTGGTGTCAGCGCGCTCAGCGCGGCGTTGAGCATCGTCGGCATGGCGAGGCCCAGCCCGAGGCCGGTGACCGCGAACCAGGCGGAGGTGAATCCCCCGCTGCTGGCAGCCGACGTGGCCGTGCCAAGGACCAGCGCCGCGGCCATGATCGCGAAGCCGCCCGCGCCGACGGGCCGGACGCCGAGCAGCGGTTTCCTCGCCGGCCCGCCGTCCCTGGACTTGCGCGGGCTCTGCAGGCGCTGCCCGATGCCGAGCCCGAACGCCAGCCCTCCGATCAGCGGAAGCATCCGGACGCCGCTGGCGAGCGAATCGAGACCCTTGACGTCCAGGAAGAACTGCGGCATCGCGAACGTGAGGCCGAAGAGCGCGAACGAGATCATCGTGGCGAGCGTCGTCCCCCAGGTGAAGCCGGCCGAGCGGAACAGGCTGAGATCCACCAGCGGCTGCCTGCCGCGCCGCACGACTACTCGCTCGTACGCCACGAACACGCCGACCGCGATCACGCCCGCCGCCATCGCGCCGATCGCGAGCGAGTCCGACCAGCCGTCCTGACCGGCCCTGATGACGCCGTAGGTCAGGGCTACCAGGCCCACGCTCGAGATCAGCACGCCAGTCCCGTCGATCCGGGATCTGCCGGAGCCGAGTGACTCCGGCATCAGGAAGACAACCGCCGCGAGCGCAATGACCACGATCGGCACGTTGATCAGGAAGACCGAGCCCCACCAGTAGTGGTCGAGCAGCCAGCCGCCAAGGATCGGCCCGAGCGGATAGCCGAGGAACGTGGCGCCGCCGACGATGGCGATGGCCCGCGGCCGCTCGGCCGGCGTGAACATGACCGGCAGCACGGCGAGCGCGAGCGGCAGGATGACGGCGGCCGCCAGGCCCAGCACCGCGCGAGCGGCGATCAGCTCGCCTGTCGAGGACGAGTAAGCGCAGGCGACCGACGCGATGCCGAAGACCGCCAGCGCGCCGATGAGCAACTTCTTGCGGCCAATGCGGTCGCCGAGCAGCCCGGCCGGGAGCAGCGCCGCGGCCAGGACCAGGCTGTAGGAGTCGACGAACCACTGGAGGTCTCCGGTGGAGGCGTGCAGATCGACGGACAGCGTCGGCAGCGCAAGAGACAGCACGAAGAGGTCGAGACCGACCACGAGAACGCTGATCGCCAGTGCGCCGAGCGCCCACCAGCGGCTGCGACCCTGCGCGTTCGGCAGCGGCAGGTCGTGCATGGAAACCAGCTCCTCAGCATCGCTTGCGGGCGAGATCCCGCCCGGCCATTTTTGAGTGTTACTCGAATACGAGAGAGACTAGCAAAAGATGTGCGCCATCACAATCTGGCCTCCAGAGGCCCGAGGCCCGAGGCCCGAGGCCCGAGGCCCGCACGCCCGATGCCCGAACGCCCGACGCCGCAGCCGTTCGTGACCCAGCCCTTCGCCTGCCGCAGCCGTTCGCAGCAAAAGTCGTATTCGTGCATGCAAGCCGCTTGCGCGGGGACCTCACGCGCATGGAGGCTGTTAGTTGCCGGCCCAACATTCGATTCCCGCGATTAACTGGCAGCACTGCTGCGGGAAAGGAGCCGTGAGGTGTACGTGCGAAGGGTCATCGCCGGTGTGAGCGGATCGGCAGGCAGCCTTCAGGCCCTGCGGTACGCGACCGAGCTGGCCAGATCAGACGGCGCGGTGCTCGCGCCTGTCCTCGCCTGGACGCCGCCAGGCGGTGAGCTCGCCGATCGCCGGGCGCCGTGCCCGCAGCTACGGCAGGCGTGGACGCAGGCGGCGTGGGATCGCCTCTGGCAGGCGATCGAGCTAGGGATCGGCGGTCCGCCGGGCGACATCGAGTTCAGCCCGCAGATCGCCAGGGGCACAGCCGGTGAGGTTCTCAGGCGGCTCGCGGCCGAGCCCGGCGACATCCTCGTGATCGGCGCAGGCCGGCGCGGCGCGGCCCGACGGCTGACCGCCTGCGCGGTGAGCCGGTACTGCCTCGGCCACGCGCTCTGCCCCGTCATCGCCGTTCCGCCCGCCCGGCTAGCTGCGGAGGCAGCCGGACTGCACGGCTGGCGTCTCCGGCATCGCGTGCAGCCGGGGGATGCGGACCTGCACGCTGCCGACGCCTAGAGCGGGAACGGGGCCGCGGGGTGGCCGCGGCTCGTTGACAGGCTGCGGGACACTGGAGTTCTGGCGGCCCGGCACGTGGCCGCCTCAGTCGGCAGGCCGGTGAGCTAAGGAGTCAGCAATGCCAGAGCCACAAGGCGAGGAGCTCGAGCGGGTCCGAGCGCGCCGGGAAGAGCTGCGGAAGCGGTACCTCCGCCCGCTGGCCGACAGGCCAGCTAGCACGGTCAGCGGGGTCCACCACCTGGCGCTGATTGCCAAGGACAGCGAGGAAACCATCAGGTTCTACCAGGAGTTCCTCGGTTTCCCGCTCGTCGAGCTTGTCGAGAACCGCGACTACGCGGGCTCGAACCACTTCTTCTTCGACATCGGCAATCACAACCTGCTCGGGTTCTTTGACTTCCCCGGTTACGACCACCCGGCCTGGCAGGAGACGATCGGGGGCGTCCAGCACCTGGCGATCTCGGTGACCGCCGACCAGTTCGACGCGGCCAAGAAGAAGCTCGACGAGGCGGGCGTGGACTACCTGGGCCCTGATCGCGGCGCCGACGACAGCATGTACTTCCGCGATCCGAACGGCGTCGGCCTCGAACTGTACCGGGAGGATCTCGGCAAGTTCGAGGGCGAGCTGCTGGTCGACTAGGGCTGCTGTCGACTGGGCCCAGCGGTCAGCCGGACTTGCGCTGCCTGTCCCTGAGGAAGCTGGCCGCGATCGAGTGATCGCTGCCCTGCTCGGGGATCAGCAGCCAGCAGGCCAGGTAGAGCGGAACGCCGCCCAGATAGAGCGGGATGCCGCCGAGGAAGGGCAGGCCGGTGAAGCCGGCGATCGTCAGGACGGCGAAGACGACGCGGACGATCGTGACGTCGACGTTGAAGTAGCGGCCGATCGCGGCGGCGACGCCAGCCACCATCCGGCCCTTGGCCGGGCGGCGCAATGGCGGCCTCGCCGCCGCCGAGCGCGGGCCGGCCTGGCCGGGATCGGACGCGGACCCGTGATCGCCAGGTTCGGCGCCGTACTGAGGATCATCACTGAAGCTGCTCATGGCATCCACTGTGCCCGATCGGCCGCGGCATCAGTATCGGGAAAGACCCCGATTCAACCCTGATACCGGCGCGCCAGGCGCGGCGCTCGAGTAGTCCAGTCCGCCCACTACCGGTTCTCGCGGCGGATGACCAGCCGCAGGCCCGACCAGGTGTCGTCGATGGCGCAGACCTTGTTGTCCACCAGCCCGGTCGGCAGGGCGACCTCGCGTATCACCTGGTCGCTCATGTCGGTCGGTACCCTCGAGGCACGCTTGGGCCAGGCGATCCACAGCCCGCATGCAGGTGCCATCCGGGCCCGCAGCCGGGGCAGGTCGGACTCCAGCTCTGCACGCTCGGTCATGAACGCGATGATCACGTCGTAGCGGGCGTCGTCGGCTAGGTCGGTATGCAGACTCGCGACATCCGGCAGCTCACCGAGCGTGTCCTCGAATCGCTCGGGCGCGCCGATGAGCGCTACCTCGTCACCCTCGCCGATGCCTAGCTTGGCCGGCAGTGGCGTCCCGGTATATAGAGCCTGCTCAGGCACCGCGCCTCCTCCCCCCATGCGGCCGGGTCAACCCCCGACCTCCTGCTCCCAGCTTGACACCTCGGAGGGCTGCTGGCGAGGTGTTGCCGGGTACTTCAGCCGCCTGTATACGGTCCTGACCAGGCAGAATGGCTGAACCCAGGGCAGAGGTGCGACGTCAGAAGGTGAAGCCGCCCGGCTTGCCGTTCCGGTCCGCGATGAGGCCGGCGAGAGTTGAGATGGCGATCTCGGGCGGAGTCCGCGAGCCGATGTTGACGCCGATCGGCCGGTGCACCTTGCTGATCTCGCCAGGCGGCACGCCGAGCTCAGTCAGCGCCGCGACGTGCGGTCCCTCATGGTGCGGGTTGCCCATGATCCCGACCCAGCGAGCACCCGCGGCCAGCGCGTCGCGAAGCTGAGCGCCAAGCTCGGGCCGGTGGTGGTCGGTCACGACCAGGTCAATCTGATCGGCCGGCAAGCCGGCCAGCCCGTCGGCGAGCTCGGCGCCGTCGGCCGCGGCCTCCTTCGCGCGCTCGGGATCCGGCTCGATCAGCACGGGCCGGTAACCTGCGTCGGCGCCGTAGCGCAGCAGATAGCTCGCCACCGGCGTGGCGAACACCGCCACCAGGACCTTGTCCTGCGTCGGGGCAGGCGCGGTGCCGTGGGCGACCGCGCAGCTGGCGTCGTGGACGTGCCCGTCCTCCCCGTGACCGTGATGCTCGTGCTCCGAAGTCGCCATGCGTACGAGCTTGCCACCCGCCAGGCGACCGGGCAAATGGCCGGCCGCTGTCTGTGGACCGACAGAATCCGGGCAGGATTGGCGACGGGCACCATTCCGCAGTACGACGAGAACCAGGATCGGAGCAGCCATGCGGCTGAGCGCACGCAACAAGATCAGTGCAACCGTGACCGGCATTACCAAGGGCGAGGCGACGGCGAACGTGACGCTGGACGCGGCCGGGACCCGGCTGGTCGCGTCGATCACCGTGGAGGCAGCCGAGGAGCTCGGCCTGACCGAGGGCAGCCAGGTCACCGCCTTCGTCAAGGCGTCGGATGTGATCCTGGGCGTGGCCGACTAGCCGAGCAGCTCGCCGGCGGCCGCGCGCAGCCGGTCCATCTTCTCGCCCGCGGACTGTCGCGCACTGTCGAGTGTGCGGCCGGCGACGAGCTCGACGACCTCCAGGTACGCCTTGATTTTCGGCTCCGTACCGCTCGGCCTGATCACTACCCGCGCGCCCGGGAGCTCGAAGCTGAGCATGTCGGCGGACGGAAGCTCCCAGCTGCCGCCGCTGTAGTCGGTCAGCGAGGTGACGGGAAGCCCGGCCACCTCGGGCGGCGCAGTGGCGCGCAGCCGCGACATGACGTCCACGGTCGCCTCGGTCGGCAGCGTCACCTGGGCAGTCAGATGCACGCCGTGCTCGACCTCGAGCGCGTCGTAGGTGTCCTGGAGCGACCGGCCTTCCGACCATCCGCCGGCAGCGAGGCTGAGCACCGCGAGCGCCGCGCTGATGCCGTCCTTGTCGCGCACCGCGCTGGTGACGGCGTACCCGAGCGCCTCCTCGTATCCGAACGCGAACCGCACGCCCTCCCGCAGGTCAGCCGCGCGGACGATCCACTTGAAGCCGGTCAGCGTGCGCGCGTACTGGGCGCCTGCCGCCGCCGCGATCTTGGCCAGCAGCGATCCCGACACCACCGTGCTGACCACGAGCTGTCGCGCCATCTCGGTGCCGGGGTCGGCCGCCAGCCTGCCGAGCAGGAAGGCGCCTAGCAGCGCGCCGACCTGATCGCCGGTCAGCTGCCGGTAGCCGCCTGGCGCGCTCGCGTCCGGGATCGCGACGGCGAGCCGGTCGCCGTCGGGATCGTTGGCGATGACGAGCTCGGCGCCGGAGCGCCGGGCCAGCGCGATCGCGAGGTCGAGCGCACCCGGCTCCTCCGGGTTCGGGAATCGCACCGTCGGGAAGTCTGGATCCGGCTCGAGCTGAGCCTCGACGACGTCCGGCGCCGCGAACCCGGCCTGCCCGAACGCGCGCAGCGCCAGCCGCCCGGCCACGCCGTGCAGCGGCGTGTAGACAAACCGGAGCCAGGCCGCGCTCGACGGTGCGTGCCCGAGCTGAGCGATGATGGCGTCCAGGTAAGCCTGCGTCAGCTCCTGGCTGTGCCGGGTGATCAGCGGGCTCTCCAGCGGCGCCACCGCGATATCGGCGAGCGGGCCGATCGCGGCGATCGCGGCCTCGATGTCGGTGTCCGCGGGCGGCACGATCTGCGCGCCGTCGCTCAGGTAGAGCTTGTAGCCGTTGTCAGCGGCCGGGTTGTGGCTGGCCGTGATCATCACTCCGGCCGCGGCCCGGAAATGCCGGATCGAGTAAGCCAGGAACGGGGTCGGCTCCCGGCCCGGCAGCATGTGCACGCGGATGCCGGCTCCGGCGAGCACCCTGGCCGTCTGCGTAGCGAACTCGTCACTGCGGTGCCGGGCGTCGCAGCCGACCACGACCCCGGCCTCGGCGGCGGTAGGGTCGCGGTCCAGCAGCCAGCTGGCCAGGGCGGCGGTGGTGGCGGTGACGGTCGCCTTGTTCATCCGGTTCGGCCCGGCGGCGACGACGCCACGTAGCCCGGCCGTGCCGAAGCTGAGCCGCCTGGCGAACCTGTCGGCCAGTTCGGCCGCCGCCTCGGACGATTCATCGGCCAGCAGCGAAGTCAGCTCTGCTTTGTCCTGCTCGTCCAGGTCGCCCGCGATCCAGGCCGATGCCTGCTCGCGCACGTCCGGCTCCGGCACGCCTCAGCCCACCCTCGGCAGCATCGATGCCAGCAGCGCGCCGAGCTGGGGCGCGGACTGCTGGCCGGTGGCGACGACCTCGCCGTGGTCGAGTGACTGCGGCGACAGGCCAGCCGCGACGTTGGTGACCAGCGAGATGCCGAGCACGCGGGCGCCGAGGTGCCGAGCCGCTATGGCCTCCAGGACGGTGGACATGCCCACCAGCCCGGCACCGGCATCGCGCAGCATGCGGATCTCGGCCGGAGTCTCGTAGTGCGGTCCGGGCAGGCCGGCGTAGACGGCCTCGCTGAGCTCCGGCGCCACGTCGCGGGCGATCGCGCGCAGGTCCGCTGAGTACAGATCGGTCAGGTCGGTGAACCTGGGCGGGTATCCGTCGGGCGGTGGCGGCCCGCTGAGCGGCGACTGGCCGGTCAGGTTGAGGTGGTCGCTGATCAGGACCGGCTGACCAGGCTGGAGCCCGGCAGCGATGCCGCCGGCGGCGTTGGTGAGCACGATGGTCTGGCAGCCAGCCGCGATCGCGGTCCGCACGCCGTGTACGACGGTCGCGGGGGAGTGCCCCTCATACAGGTGAGTGCGGCCGAGGAAGACAAGCGCGTCCCGGCCGCCCAGGCGGACCGAGCGGACGACCGCGAGGTGGCCCGGCACCGTCGGTGCGGCGAGCTCGCCCAGATCGGCGAACGCGAGCTCGGCGTCGGCTGTTCCGATCGCGGCGGCGGCGGCCGCCCAGCCGGAGCCAAGTACCACGGCGATGTCATGGCGTGGCTTGCCGGTCGCCTGCGCCAGTCGTGCTGCGCTGGCCGCGGCGGCTGCATAGGAATCTGTCATGTCCGCCGTATCCGGCTCTCTGTTGACGATGCGGTAGCTACCCGGTCTAACTGGCCGGTGACCTTCATGATCGTAGCGACCTGCGAGATCTCGCTGCTAGCCGATAGCCCGGCCGCCGTGCGGCGCGACGGCGGTGAATGGACCTGGCTGGCTGCCGGGCTACAGTGATCCTCGGCTGCCGTCCCGGAGAGGGGTTGCTGACACTGAGGTCTGGTCAGAACGAGGCCGTCTGGCTTGAGCGCCCGGCGCCGGCCGACCACGAGACCGGCGAGGGTCGGGCGCCCGCGCACGAGCCGCCCTGGTCGGCCGGTCACTACGACTTCGTCGTGGCGGCCTGCCGGCTGCCAGTCGACCTGGTCGAGGGTCCGGACGGCGCGGCCGAGTGGCGGCCGAGCCCGGGCGGGCTGGTCAGTGCGCTGGAGCCGGTCATGCGCGAGACCAGCGGTGCCTGGATCGGCTGGTCTGGCGCGGCTGGCGACGCTCCCGATCCGTTCGATGTCGCGGGGATGCACCTGGTCGCCGTCGGCCTGTCAGCGGACGAGGTCCGCGACTTCTACGAGGGCTTCAGCAATGCCACGCTCTGGCCGCTGTACCACGACGTGATCGCCCCGCCGGAGTTCCGCCGGCCGTGGTGGGACGCCTACGTGCAGGTTAATCAGCGCTTTGCCAGGGCTGTCGCCGAGCAGGCCGCGATCGGCGCCACGGTGTGGGTCAACGACTACCAGCTTCAGCTAGTACCGCAGATGCTCCGGGAGCACCGCAGCGACCTGAGCATCGGGTTCTTTAACCACATTCCGTTCCCCGGCTACGAGATCTTCGCTCAGCTGCCGTGGCGGCGGCAGGTCGTCATGGGCCTGCTTGGCGCGAACCTGATCGGATTCCAGCGGCACGGCGACGCGGCCAACTTCCGCCGCGCGTGCCGGCAGGCGGCCGACATGCTGACCAACGGCTCGATCGTGCGGGTCCCCGCCAGGACGCAGCGCCCGGCCGACGAGACCGCGGTCGTGAACACCGACGGCCCGCACGACGACCGCCACGCACGAAAGGCCAGCCGGCACGTGCAGACCGCCACGCTGCCGATCTCCATCGACTCGGCCGGCTTCGCCAGGCTCGTCCAGCAGGAAGACGTGCGGGCGCGGGCGCGCGAGATCCGGCAGGCGCTTGGCGAGCCGGATGTCGTGCTGCTCGGCATCGACCGCCTCGACTACACCAAGGGCATACTGCATCGCCTCACCGCCTACGGCGAGCTGCTCAGCGAAGGACGCTTCGGCACGCTGCAGACAGTGCTCGTGCTCGTGGCCAGCCCGAGCCGGGAGCGGGTCGAGCACTATCGGCTGCTGCGTGACGAGGTCGAGATCGCCGTCGGCCGGATCAATGGTGATCAAGGCGAGCTCGGGAACCCGCCGATCAACTACCTGCACCAGACCTACCCGGCGGAGGAGATGGCCGCCCTGTACCTGGCAGCCGATGTGATGCTGGTGACCTCGTTGCGCGACGGCATGAACCTGGTAGCCAAGGAGTACGTCGCCTGCCGCGATGATGAGAGCGGCGCGCTCGTGCTCAGTGAGTTCACTGGCGCCGCCGACGAGCTCACCGGCGCCTTCCTCGTCAACCCGCACGACATCGAGGGCATGAAGGACGCCATCATCAGCGCGGCGACCGTCCCGCCTGCCGAGGCCAGGCGCCGGATGCGGGCCATGCGGCGCCGCGTCCGCGAGTTCGACGTCAATCGCTGGGCGGCGTCGTTCCTGGAAGCCCTGAAACAAGCATCCGGGCCCGGCTAAACCATGCCAGGCGTGCGTTTCGGCATCATCATCCTGGCCGATCAGCGCTGGCAGCAGTCAGCCCGGCGGTGGCGGCTCGCCGAGGACTACGGGTTCGATCACGCCTGGACCTACGACCACCTCGGCTGGCGCTCGCTCGTCGACGGGCCGTGGTTTGACGCGGTGCCGACGCTGACGGCGGCGGCACTCGTCACATCCCGGATCAGGCTCGGCACCATGGTCGCGTCGCCCAACTTCCGGCACCCGGTGAGCTTCGCCCGGCAGCTGACCGCGCTCGATGACATTAGCGACGGCCGGTTCACACTCGGTCTCGGCGCCGGGGCGGTCGGCGCCAGCTTCGACAACGTGGTCCTCGGTGAGCCGGAGCTGACGCCGCGGCAGCGGCTGGATCGATTCGCCGAGTTCGCCGAGCTGCTCGACCTGCTGCTGCGGACCGACCACGTGACCTGGTCGGGTGAGTACTACCGCGCGGTCGATGCGCGGAATCTGCCCGGCTGCGTGCAGCAGCCGCGCATCCCGTTCGTCATGGCGGCGAACGGGCCGCGCTCGATCGCGCTCGCGGCTCGCTTCGGCGACGGCTGGGTGACGACGGGCAGTCAGCCGTCATCACCCAGCGAAGACCTCGAGACGTGGTGGCGCGGGGTCGGCGAAGCGCTGCGGCGGTTCAACGACGCACTGGCGCAGGCCGGTCGTGCCACCGAGGCGGTGCCGAAGTACCTGTCGCTCGACGCGGCCGGCGTCTACGCACTCTCCAGCGTGGCCTACCTCGCGGACGCGGCCGGCCGGGCCGGCGACCTCGGATTCACCGATGTCATCACGCACTGGCCGCGGCCGGATGGACCGTACTCCGGGCGGCAGTCAGTGCTGGAGGCCGCGGCAGCGAAGCTACTACCTGGCGCGGACTAGTTCGATCGGCCCGGAGTCAGCCGACGAACAGCGACAGCGTGTCCGCCACGCAGGCCGCCTTCTCCTGTCCTTCGATCTCGATCCGCATCCGGATCGACGCGAGCGACCCGAGGTGGGTCTGCTTGACATCGGTCAGTGTCGCCTCGGCTCGGATCGACGAGCCGGTGAGCACCGGCGACGGGAACCGGACCCGGTCCAGTCCGTAGTTGATGCCCATGGTCAGGTTCTCGACGCGGAAGATCTCCATGGACAGGATCGGCAGCAGGGACACGGTGAGGTAGCCGTGCGCGATCGTCCCGCCGAACGGCCCGCTGGCAGCGCGCTCGGTGTCGATGTGGATCCACTGGTGGTCGCCGGTCGCGTCGGCGAAGGCGTTCACCTGCTCCTGGGTGATCTTGTGCCAGTCGCTGAAGCCGAGGCTCTCGCCCTTGGCCGCGACGAACTCCTCCAGGCTGGCAAAGGTGCGCATGCCGTCCTACCTCCGTGCATCCCAGGGTTATTGCGGCAACTGTCTCATACGTTGATATTGAGCGACTAGGTGTGCGGCCGTGCCGCCCAGCGTTGCCAAAGATCGAGTAAACGGTCCGCCCGCCGTGTGCTGCCGCCATGATCCGGATGGACAATGACAGTCATGGACCAAGGGCGTCACAGTCCGTTGTGGATCGCGCTCAGTGCTCCGGTTCGCTGGGCTCGGGACCGCAGCCGCTGGAGGCGGCAGCTACCGCCCGAAGCGGGCGTCCGCGAGCCGCGGCGGCCGAGACCAACTCTTCCTGCGGCCGCGATCGCGCTCGACGAACCTCGCACTGCCGTTCGCCTCCGGCTCAAGCTCATCAACCGGCGCGACACCGACTCCGGATAGCTGATCCGGCACGCCCTCCGCGACATTTACCTTCTAACGCGCGCGCAAATGCGGCAACTCGGGCGCCGGAATGCACGTTGCGCGGTAAATGTGCCGTGATGATCTTGGACGCCAAGGCCCGCAGCGCGGCGTTGCGCTGCGGGCCTCGGACTTGCTGCGTGCCTTCGATGTGCGAGCCTCGGACTTGCGGGCCGGGCTGCCGGCGGGCTAGCCCTTGGTGAACGAGGTCAGCACGTTCTGGGCCGCGACCGAGTTGTGGCCATCTTCGTGCAGGATGACTTCTGACTTCACCGGTCCGACTCCGTTGGCGAGCCAGGTCTTGACCTCGCTGCTGACCGAGATGCCCTCGATGGTCTCGGACTCGGTCATCTCGACGACGGTGGCGGTGTAGGTGCCTGCTGGAACGGTGACGGTTTGCGTGCCGCCGCCCTTGACCGTGATGTGCGCGGTCACGTCGTGTTTTACGCCGCTGGTAGCGAACTCGATCTTGAGCGTGTCGTGCGACACCTGCCCGGAGTCGATCTGCGATGCCGGCGGCCAGAGGATGGTGCCCGACAGGAGCCGGACCGTTGTATGCGAGCTGCCGGTGTTGAACTGGCTGAACGGGTAGGAGATCGACCCGTCCGAGTGGAAGATGAAGTACCCAGTGCTGTGCGACTTCGTGCCGAGCGTTGTGATCGTAGAGTCCATCGTCACCTGCTGGCCGCCCGAGACGGGCTTGACGGCGGCGATCGTGTCGACGGACTTCGCGCCCAGCACCGCGCTGGTGGTGTCGGTGTACTTCCAGGTGTTGCCGACCGCGATCGGGAACGGCACCGAGGCCGACGAGACGACGGACGTCGAGCCACCGGAGTTGCCCGAGCTGGTGCCGCCGGACGTCGAGCTGCCGGCGGAGCTGCCCGCCCCACCCGACGATCCTGACGGGCCAGAGCCGCCCGAGCTGCAGCCGGCCAGGACCAGGCCTGCCGCCGCGGCGAGGGCGGCAACCGCGGTTGCCGGGCGGCGGAAAGCCAGTGCGTAAGTGTTCATGGGTTTCATACCTCGATTGATGTGATGGCGATGAGCCGCTTGCGCTAACCGGGCGGCGCTGGCCCGACTGCCCCCTCGACAGCCGGGATGTCGCATTCAGGTTCGGCAGCTAACGACCGGAACGGGGCGGCCAGCAGCGGCATGGATTGCAGCCACACCGACCCCGGGCCGGACAGGACGGCGAAATGGTGGGCGTCGTTCCCACAATGGCTCGCGGCAGGTTCTGGCAGCTCGGCCACCTGGACGGTCACCGATGCCTCAGCAATCCCGATGTGCCATGGATGCGTGCGCAGCGAGGTGCCAGCGGCCAGGTCGCGCCGGACAACGTCGCCCGACAGCTCGACCCAGGCACGGCCGCTGCCGCGGAGGCGCCGCAAGATGAATTCCTCAGCGGTTACGGTGGTGGCGCCCAGCGGCTGCTGGAAGCCGGTGGTGACCTCGATCCCCGGCGTGCCGGCCAGGAACGCCCGCCGGTGCACCAGGAACTCCCGGTCCGGCGTCAGCTCCAGGCACAAGATGCTGCCAGGTAGCCGGGAGGCAAAGGCGATGGTCCCGGCCGAGCCTTGTGCGGTGTAAGCGCTCAGGCCAGCCGGGCCGGCCGCCATCTGAATGGAGTCGGTCATCCAGGCGAACTCGGCAGTCTCCGCGACGATGCTCTCGCCTGGCTCAAGAGAGATGGACAGCACCGGCTGCGTCGAGCCGAGCAGCTGGTCGTGCACTGGCATCTCCCTGCCCCTGTCCGATGATGACGAGCCCCGGCACCTTTTCTACCGGCGCAAACGCGGCCGCCGAATCATGGCAACCATGTAATTTCTCGGAAGGGCAAAAAGAACAAACAACCCATTAACGGAACGGGGTCGCCCAGTACGCCGTCACCCGCCCAGCCGGTCAACGTGGCGCTATAACACTGCCTCGAAATCCGAGCTCGTTATAACAGTGCTAGCTATGACGGCGCGAGCTACAACAGCGCGAGCTACGACGGCGCGAGCTACAACAGCGCGAGCTACAACAGCGCGCTAGGAGCAGGGGGCGGCCGCTTGGCTGCGGTGCCGGCTCGGCGAGGCCGTTGTCCATCGCGAACCTCGCCGCCTCCACGCGCCCGCTCAGCCCGAGATTGCGGTAGATGGTCGCCAGATGCCGTTCCACTGTCGCGGTGCTGAGGACCAGCTCGGCCGCGATCTGCCTGTTGCTGCGCCCGGCGGCGAGCAATCGCAGTACGTCGGCCTGGCGGCTCGTGATGGTGCTCGGCACCGCGTGCGTGGTGCGCGAGCTCGATGCGGTCGCGCCGATGACCTCCGCGAGCGCCGCATCGGCCTCGGCGAGTCGCTGCGCGTTCCCTATCTCGGTCGCCAGCGAATGCGCGGCCCGAAGCTGCCGAACCGCCTCGTCGTGGTCGCCGGTCTGCTCGCAGACGCGGCCGAGACCGATCATCGCCTCGATCACATCGTGCGGGTGGCCGCCTGCCTGCGACGCGGCGATGGCGGCCCGGAAGTGCTCAGCTGCCTGCGCCCAGTCCCGCCGGTGCGCGGCCAGCGCGCCCTGGTTGCAGCGGATCGTGCCGATGAGCTGCGGGTTGCCGGCCGCCATCCCGGCGCACTCGCGCAGCACCTGGTCCGCGGCATCCCACTGGCTGGTCCTGATCAGCACGTCGGCCAGGTTCGCGAGGCCGATGGCGATCGACCGCCGCTCGCCGAGCTCGCGCTTGATAACAAGCGCCTCCTCGAACAGCTCCTGGGCGCGGCGCAGGTCGCCGTCGTCAAGCTCGAGCAGTGCCATGTTGTTGATCGCGACTGAGACGCCGCGGCGATCGCCGAGCCGGGCGCGCAGATCCATGGCCGCCTGGAAGCCCTGCCGGGCGGCCTCGTGGTTGCCGAGGTAGCGGTGCGCCGAGCCGAGCACCGTGGCGGTCAGCGCCATGCGCTCGGTCAGGCCGAGCGGCGCGAAGATGGCCATGGCCGCCTCGGCATGCCGGACCGCCGCCGGGTAGTCGCCGTTCTCGGCAGCCAGCACCGCCGACGAGCACAGGGCGCGGCCGGCCCGCTCGTCCTTGCGCTCGCCGGCCAGCGCGAGGAACCGGGCCAGCCAGTTGCGGCCGACTGCGAGACGGCCGCTGACCAGCCACCAGCGCCACAGCGCCGCGCTAATGTCCAAGCCGAGGTCGACATCGGCGTGTTCATCGGCCCAGTACAGCGCGAGGTGCAGGTCGGCGACGGCGGCCTCGAGCCGGCTGGCCCAGTCAGCCGCGTCCGCGCCGCCGAGGCCGAGCTCGCTGCCTGCCGCGATGGCGGCGAAATGCAGTGCGTGCCGTCGCCGCGCCGCTTCGCCATCGCCGGTCTTCTCCAGCTGGAGCGCGCCGAAGGTCCTGATCGTCTCCAGCATGCTGAACAGGTTCTGCTCGCTGCCGCGTGTCACTACCAGCCAGGACGAGTCGACGAGCAAGCGCGTGGTCGCGGCGGCAGTCTGCGCGTCGACGGCCAGCACGGCCTGTACGTCGCCGATCCGGAACGACCCTCCGAAGACGCTCAGCATCGCCAGGCGGCGTTGCTGCTGCGGGCTCAGCAGGTCATGGCTCACCTGGAGCACGTCGGCCAGGCGCCGGCCGCTGTGCTGCCCGACCTGCGCCGGATCGGAGTCGAGCAAGACTGCGCGCTGCTGGAGGATCTCCCGTATCGACAGCGTGCCGACCCAGCCCGCGATCAGCTCGATGGCGAGCGGCAGCCCGTCGAGCCGGCGGCACAGCTCGGCGACCGCATGGGGCGCGACGTCGCTCGCGCGGAAGTCGGGGAGCCGCTCACTCGCTCGGGCCATGAAGAGCTGCACGGCATCGGATGCCGCGATGTCCGCAGCGCCGGCGGCCACGGACGGGCAGTCGAGCGGCGGCACCGTCCAGCAGACCTCGCCGGGGATGCCGAGCACGACCCGGCTCGTCACGACCAGCCGGATCGCCGGGACCGTCGCGAGCAGGTCGCTAGCCAGCTCGCTCACCTGGTCGGCTAGGCGCTCGGCGCCGTCGAGCAGCAGCAGCCTGGGTGCTGCTGCGAGCGCGGCCCGCAGCGACTCGGTCAAGGGCGTGCCCTGCTGATCGGCGACCTGAAGCCGGGAGGCTAACGCCGACGCCAGCGAGCGGGGGTAGCGGACCTGCTCCAGCGGCACGAAGACCACGTCCGCGCTGGCGAAGCTGCGGCTGAGAACCTCGGCGGCCAGTCGCGTCTTGCCCGCGCCACCTGGCCCGATGAGGGTGACCAGGCGCGAGCGCCCGATCAGCCGCGCTAGCTCGGCGAGCTCCCGCTCGCGGCCAACGAAGCTGGACTGCGCGACCGGCAGGGCGTCGGCTCGACCGCTCGCTGGCTCGTCCCCGCCGATCGCGAGCTCGGCCTCCAGCGTTGCGACCGCGTCAGCTGCCCGCGCCGAGACCGGCGTCCGGCCTGACTCCCAGCGGTTCACGGTAGCGAAGGACACACCAATGCGGCGGGCCAGCTGCTCTTGGCTGAGCCCGAGGCTGCCGCGCACTGAACGAAGCCGCGCCGCAACCGAATCCGCGCCGTGCGGCTCGCTCACGCAAAGCAGCCTACGCTTGTGCGCGCGAGGGCATACACCGCCCGCGGAGGCCTAGATGGTGCCAAACAGCCTGTCGCCGGCGTCGCCAAGACCGGGAACGATGTAGCCCTTCTCGTTCAGCATCTTGTCCAGTGCGCCGGTGACGATGCGCACTGGCACGTCCGCGTCGAACGCCTGGGCGATCCTCGCCAGGCCTTCGGGCGCCGCGAGCAGGCTGACGCCGGTGACGGCGGCCGCGCCGCGATTGAGCAGCATCCGGATGACGGTCTCCATCGAGCCGCCGGTGGCGAGCATCGGGTCCAGGATGAATGTCTGCCGCCCGGTCAGGTCGGCGGGCAGCCGAGTCGCGTACGTCGAGGCGACGAGCGTCTCCTCGTCCCTGACCAGGCCGACGAATCCGATGTCGGCCTTCGGTAGCAGCCGGGCCATGCCGTCGAGCATGCCGATGCCGGCGCGCAGGATCGGCACGAGCAGCGGCACAGGGCGGGCGAGCTTCACACCATCGGCCATGCCGACCGGCGTCTGCACCTGGACCGGCTCGACGTTGATGGCCCGGGTCGCCTCGTAACCGAGCAGCGTGACGAGCTCATCGCAGAGCTGGCGGAACGCCGGTGTGTCCGTATGGACGTCGCGCAGCATGGTGAGCTTGTGGGTCACGAGTGGGTGATCTACGACGGTCGTCTGCATTCTCGGTAGTTTGCCAGTCCGTCAGCGGCCGCGCTCGAATGCGTAGGCAGCGAGCAGTTGCTCGGCGGCGCGCACGGTGCCCGGGCCTAGCGAGTCTTCGATCGCGGCGAGCAGCTCGTGCTGGGCGCTGGCGATGGCGTCCGCCGCGGTCTGGATCTGCGCAATGTTCCAGACCCGCCCGGAGATCTGATAACTCTGCTGGCCGCCGCTGAAGGTGGCGGGTGCACCGTCGGGCCCGGTGCCCCACGCATCGTGCACGAGCCGGTTGCGATCCCGGTTGGCTTCCCGGCAGGCGCGCAGGGCGGCACGGATCGCCTCTCGCTGCGGTGCGGGCAGGTCATCGTGGTGGCGCGTGACGTCGTCGCAGGTCTCGATCAGCCAGTGCGTTTCCTGCTCGGCCGCGACGACGGCGGCGTACTTGCCGCCGACCAGGACGCAGAAGGCCAGCCGGAGCGCGATCTCCATGACCGCCGCCGTCTCGACGAGCCGGCCGAGCGCGTAGTACCGCTCATCTCGAGGCGGCTCGGTCATCGGCGGCTCGGTCATAGGCGGCTGGGTCATAGGCGGCAGCTTAGAGCCTGCGCTTTTGCAGGGGTCTCCAAGCGGTCATCGAAAGTATGTTCTACTGAGGGGATGAGTGCAGTCGTCCGTCCGGACTGGTGGTGCTATCCGCTTTACTGCCCTGCGGGGCATCCATGGGCGCCAGGGCGCGTGACGGTCGGCTGGATGCCCTGCGACTGTCAGAGCGCACTGGCTAACGGCCTCCTCGGCCATCTGTGGGTCCGCTGCCGTGCGGCAGGCTGCCCGTCGATCTGGTACCGGCCGCGCCATGAATCGGACAAATCACAAAGTCACGGCAGATTACGCCGGACCGGACCGATCGCTAGCGCGGGCGTCATGTCAGCTTGGCCGTCCTAGCAGGCCGGTCGTGCCTTCCGGATACAGCGGCGGGCTGGTCGCGTCGGGCGCCCGCCAGATGACGCGAGTCCGGCCGTCGGCATCATCGCGGATGCCTTGCTCCGCGATCTCGTAGGCAGCCGGGTCGGCGAGGTCAGCGGCGAACATGAAGACGACCTCGTGTGCAACGGCCCCGTTCCACTGGAAAATGTTCTCCAGCACGCCCAGCAGCCGCACGTCCGTCAGCCGCTGGCCGATCTCTTCGAGAAACTCGCGGTGGATGGTCTCGAGCGCGTACTCGCCGTATTCGACGTGGCCGCCGAGCGGCCGGTGAAACAGCGCCCCTGCCGGATCGGCATCCTCTGACACCAGCAGCGCGCCGTCTCGCGGCCGTTTGATGACCGCCATTGACTTGATGATCTGTGCGTTCTGCTCCACTGGGATGTCCTATCAGGTTCAGCCGCCATCCGTGTCCCGTCAGCACCATCGGCGGTACGCGGCTACATAGCCAGAGTCGCCGTCGCAGAACTTTCGGCTCCCTTGACTAGACCAGACCTAGTGCTCTGTTAGACTGATGGTCATGGCAGTCAGCTACAACGTGTACGAGGCCAAGACCCACTTGTCGCAGTTGATCGACCGAGCTGCGGCTGGCGAGGAGATTGTGATTGCTCGAGCTGGTCGGCCGGTGGCCCGGCTGATTGCTCTTGCCGGAGTTGCTCAGCAGCGAAGGTCGCCGGGAGCTTGGCGGGGACAGGTCAGGATCTCGGCGGACTTCGATCAGTTGCCGGCCGAGATCGAGGCAGCATTCCGCGGGGACGCCCCGTGAGGATGCTGCTTGACACTCACGCGCTCCTGTGGTGGCTGGCAGATGAGGAACTTGCACTTGAGACTCGGGACCAGATCGCCGATCCCGCCAACTCGGTCGCCGTGTCTGCCGCAAGCGTGTGGGAGATCTCGATCAAGCGCGCACTAGGCAAGCTGGCCGCGCCGGACGATCTGCCAGAGCAGATCCGGGCCAGCGACTTCGCTCCGCTTCCGATCGACCTGAATCATGCACTGGCCGCTGGTCAGCTGCCTCAGCATCATGACGATCCCGTCGACCGGATGCTGATCGCGCAGGCACAGATCGAGCAGTTGACGATCGTGACGCGTGACAGGCGGTTCCGCGACTACGACGTCGCAGTCGTGTCCGCTTAGTCGTCAACCCCGGCCCGTGCCGTCGAAACGTAGACCGGGGACGAACCGCTGTCGGTGCGAACCTCGGTCAGGTCGGGCGGCGATATCTGCGTCACGTCGACGAGCGGCTCGGCTTGTGGCTCCGGCAGCGCCATCGCGCTGGCGCTCGGAGCGGGCCGCGGCCGGCGCGGTTTGCCTGCCGCCGACGTGCCGCCGCGGCCCCGGTAGATCAGCAGCCCGTTGAGGGGATCGGGCACCGCGTCCAGCGCCGCGCGCACGATCGGGAGGAGGCGGAAGGCCTCCCACTCCTCGGCGGTCTCGAAGCAGACCTCGAATGCGACTCCCCAGCGATCAGCGTGCCAGGAGCCGTCGAGCGCGCCGTTCGTCAGCGCCGCCTCGATCAACTCGGAGTCGTGCGCGTCCTGCCACTGGAAAGCCGAGGACTCCCCGTGCAGTACCTCAATGGACCACCACTCAGCCATTGCTTGCGATAGTACGTCTGTGGTCCGGCCACGCGGAAGGCCCAGAAGCGCGATGCGCTAGTGCGACGCAGCCCGGACTGCGGAGGTGAGCTTGCTGACCGGCAGCCAGCCGTCATGCTTCCAGATGATCTTCCCCGTGGCCGAGGTGAGCGCGTACCAGGGTTGGTCCTGCACTCCGTAGCCATCTGCGAGCCTGCCGGTCTCGTCGAGCGCGACCGGATAGCCGAGCTGCCGCCCGATGCTGCCGAGGTAAGCCCGGACCGCCGCCAGCGACGGCTCGGCTGCCTCTTCATCCACCGCCACGAGCCCGGGCAGGCCGTCGGCGCGCGCGGTCCGCGCGTACTGCCCGAGGTCGAGCAGCTGTGCCCGCAGGTCCGACGTCTCGGCGAGCCAGGTAGCGAAGAACACGACAAGGTGCGGCTTGCCAGGGCCGAGCGTTACCGATCCGGATGGCACGGCTGGCAGCGTGGCCGGCGCCGCGGGGGACTGGCCGCGGATGTAGGCCAGTGACTGCATGCTGGCCAGTGGCGGGTGGCCGGGCAGCAGGCTGGCGGCTTCGGCCGCCATCAACTGCGCGGCCTGCGTGATGCTGGCGTAGGCCATGGTGGTCAGGTAGACCTTCTGCTCCCGACCGCGGGTATCGATGATGAATAGCGCCGGCGTGTGGTCGACCTGGTCCTTGACGACCTGCACGTAGATGTCGTAGTGCTTCCAGACGGCCTTGAGCTCCGGCAGCGTGCCGGTGAGGAAGTCCCACTGATTGACCAGGCCGTGCGATCGCGAGTAGGCCAGGACGTCGGAGGTGCTGGTCGCCGCCGGGTTGGCGTCGATACCGAGCAGCTGGACCTTGTCTCCGGCCTTGCCGAGTAGTTCCTTGGCGGCAAGCATGCTCTGCGTCGTCAGCGGGCAGACCGTCGTGCACTCGGAATCGGTGAAGGCCAGGATCACGACCTTGCCGCGGAACGCGCTCAGCGAGATGCGCTGCCCGAACTGATTGGTCAGCGAGAAGTCGGGCGCGGCGATTCCGCCGAGTGACGTGCCGGGATCGAGGTTCGGGTTAGCTGCTGCTTGCTGAACGGACATCGAGCCATCAGGCCGCGATCCGCCGCTGCTGCCGGCTGCCGATGCGCAGCCGGCCGCTGCGATCGCGGCCGCCGCGAGCGCGGCCGCCGCGAGCACCGGGCCAGGCCGGCGGCGGCCAGACCGCGTCGACGACGCAGCGTAGTAGGAAGATCGCACGACCCGATACTAGCTCCCGTCCGGGTAGCCGCCCCGATGGAGCACCATCGGGTAGTGCGGCAGGGTGGCCGGAGACCGGATCGCGGCCCGCCACCCGTCTGGATACGGCTGCAGTCCGGTGACGAGCGGCGACTGCCTGCCGCCGGGTCCGATCAGCCGCTCTAGCGAGGTGCGGAGACCGATGATGGCGTCGCGGCCGAAGCGAGCACCCGCGCCAGGCTCACCAGCTCGCCGACGGTGATCGGGTCTGCGCTGACATAGCGCATGCAGTTCAGCCACATGGCCATCGAGACCAGCCAGACTCCGCCAGGCCGCGACCCGTGGCGCGTGGTCCGGTGCGGGAGCTGGTGCTCGGCCTCGTTGTCGAACTCGATGGTGAACGCGACCAGCGCTTGCGATAGCAGCGCCGACAGCGGCAGCCGTGACGCGCTAGCGTCGGGGGCTGCCAGGGCCATGGTGACTACGTTATCGGCGGCGACTGGTTGGCGGGATGCTGGCCGTGAGCCCTCGCGACCGGACAGGATGGCGCGTCATGGAGCACTTCCGCACCACCCGGCTGATCGCGCGCGACTGGGCGGCGGGCGACGCGCAGGCGGCCTTCGGCATCTACGGGCGCCATGAGGTGATGCGATGGCTCGGGGCGCAGCCGCGCCGTGCGGTTCCCTCCCTAGCACAGATGAAAGAGCGGCTGGACATGATGATCCAGCGTGGGCGAGACGAGCCGGATTACGGTCTGTGGGCTGTCGAGCTGCGAGCCGGGCCGCACGGCGGCGTCCTGGTCGGCGCCGTGCTGCTGTCCAGGCTCTCCGGGGACGACGGCGAGGTCGAGATCGGCTGGCACCTCAACCCGGATCACTGGGGCCACGGTTACGCGACCGAGGCCGGCCGCGGTGTGGTCGGCCTGGCATTCGGGCTGGAGCGGGTCGGAGCTGAAGACGTCGTGGTGGGCGGCGGCGGCACAGGCGCGACCGATGGCGGCGGAGGTATACCCGGCGGCCGGCCGCTGCTGGATCGGGTCATCGCCCTGGTCGATCCGGACAACTACAGGTCACAGGCAGTCTGCCGGCGCCTTGGGATGACCCACGTCGGGCAGACAGATCGCTACTACGGGCTCGCGCTTGAACTTTTCGAGCTGTCGCGCGAGGACGTCGCCGGCCTGCGCTGAGCAGCCACGGGCGGCGAAATAACTGCTCGGGCGCGCGGCTTGTAGCTATCGCCAGGCGTGCACTGCACAGATATCCAGTTGACTGCCGGTGACCTATTTGCTTAGCCTCAGCAAATAGATTGATTACCGGCCGGCCGGTAGGTGGGTAGCGGTGCGGGGCGGGCCGGTAGTCAGGAGAGCCGGGAGGGACGACGGCATGACGAGATCGGCCGGGCTGAGAGCGGATGCGGCGCTCCGCGGGGATGCGTCGGCTGATGGTGCAGTCGGCCGGAGCGCCGGGGCGTACTCGCGAGCGCGCCCGACCCTGGCCTGGATCCTCGGCATCGCCGGGCTCATCGCGTACAACTGGTGGGTGCTGGTGCCCTTCAGGCCAGGCCTGATGACCTCGCCCGATGAGCTGTTCAGCAACCTCGAGGTGACCGGGCAGCCGTACGCGGCCGCCATGCAGCACGCCGACCTGGCCGCGGGGCTCCTGCTCCTAGGGGCGTTCTGGGCCGCCGGGCACCACCGGAGCCCGCGTGGCCGGCGCGAGTGGCTGTCGATGCTGGGCTTCGCGGCCGCGGGAGCGCTCGGCGGAGCCTTCCCCGAAGTGTGCGCCGATGGCATCAACGCGGTGTGCCGCCGGCTGGAGTACCGGTTCGAGCTGCCGGCCAGCCAGTACATCCACATGGCCGCCGGCATTGCCGAGTTCGCCGCGATCACGGTGGCATTGCTCTACGCCGTCCGGAGGACTCGTCAGCAGCGGACCCGTCCGGCGCTCGTGTACCGAGGGCTGGCCGCGGCCGCGCTCGTCGCCTACCCGCTGCTCGGTGCCGCTTACCTGTCCGACAGGCTCGGCGGGATCATGGAGGCCGTCTTCTTCACCGGTTTCACGGTGATGGTGATCACCCAGCTCGCCGAGCGGGCGACGGCAGCGCGGGCGGCGTCCCGCGCGGTCGTCACTACTCGTGACTACTGCCGGGTGTGACGATCCCGGTCTCGTAGCCGTAGATCACCGCCTGCGCGCGGTCTCGCAGGCCGAGCTTGGTCAGGACCCGGGTGACGTGTGTCTTGACCGTGCTGTCGCCGACCACAAGCTCGCGGGCGATCTCCGCATTGGATCGGCCGCGGACCAGGAGGACCAGAACCTCGCGCTCGCGCTCAGTCAGCCGGTCAAGTTCGGGCGCGGCTCGCGGACGGGCACTGGCGAACTGCTCGATCAGCCGACGGGTGAGGGCGGGCGCGACCAGCGCATGCCCGTCGGCCGCGGCCCTGATGCCGTAGAGGAGCTCCTCCGGTGGGGCGTGCTTCAGCAGGAATCCGCTCGCGCCTGCGCTCATGGCATCGAAGACGTACTCGTCCAGGTCGAAGGTGGTGAGCATCACCACCCTGGCCGATCGTGGTCCGAGCGCGAGTATCCGGCGCGCCGCCTCGATACCGTCGAGCCGTGGCATGCGAATGTCCATGAGGACCACATCAGGTCCCGACCGCGTCGCCTCGCTCACTGCCGCCAGGCCGTCTGCCGCCTCGGCAACTACCCGGAGGTCGGGCTGGGTCTCGATGAGCATACGGATGCCGGCCCGCACGAGGGCCTGATCGTCGGCGACCAGGACGCGGATCACAGTCCCGCCGGCAGCCAGGCGTGCACGCTGAAGCCGCCGCCAGGTCGCGGGCCGGCAGCCAGGCTGCCGCCCAGGATCTGGGCCCGCTCGGCCAGGCCGGCCAGGCCCCGCCCGCCGGCGCATCCTGCGAACGACAGGCTAGTGCTCGTCGCGTCCGGACCGTCGTCTTCGACCAGCAGGTCAAGACCCCCGCCGGTGTAGGAGAGCCGCACCCTCGTGGGTGCCCGGGCGTAGCGCAGCGCATTGGTCAGGGACTCCTGAACAACGCGATAGGCGGCCAGCTCCACCGACGCGGGCAGCGACTGCGGCAGGCCGCAGATGTCGAAATCCACCGGCAGCCCTGCCGCCTGCGCTCCGGCGATGAGGTCAGGCAGGTCATCGAGCCGCGGCTGCGGCCGGCGGTCGAGATGCTCGGCCGGGTCGCGCCGGAGCGCGCCCACGATCCGGTTGAGATCAATCAGCCCCTCGCGCGCGATGTTCTCGATGCTGCCGACGACCTGAGCAGCCACGGTCGCGTCGTCGCGGCTGGCGATACGGGCCGCGCCTGCCTGGATCGCGATGGCGCTGAGCTGGTGCGACAGCACATCATGCAGCTCGCGGGCGATGCGAGCCCGTTCCTGGTCGTGCACGAGCCTCGCCGATGCCGTGGCTGCATCCCGGTTGGCGGCCGTCACCTCGCCGAGCCCGGGCGCGATCGCCAGGAGCGCCAGTGGCAGCGCCTGCTCGCGGAAGCCGTTCGAGGTGACGAGCACGGCCCCGGCCCCGGCAACGGAGATCACGATCAGGGCCCGCGCGGCCCGGCGCAGCCAGGGCCCGCCCCACGCCCCCAGGCCAAACGCGCCTACCAAGGTGGCCGCCGCGGCGGAGTACAGGTTCAGGCCGAGGCCGGACCTGACGGCCAGCACGCTCGCGGCAAGCGCGGCGGCCAGCGCGGGCCAGCGGCGCCACCACAGGAAGGGCACCGACTGCGCGAGCATCAGCAGCACGAAGCCGAGAATGGCTGGCGTCGAAGCGCTGTGCCCGGGGGGCCGCCACCACCACGGCACATCCGTGGCGGCCCATCCGAGCAGGCCGGCCACGATGAGCCGGTCGGTAATCTTCGCGCGCTCCACTGCCGGCGTGCCGTCAGCCGCCGACGAGCGCGCGCCGCTGCGTCTTCATGCTGCACAGCGTAGGCACGAGTCGGTCGTGCTGCGTCATCACGCCGGAGGACGAGGGATCAGCCGGAAGACGACTTGAGCCGCCCTCGGAGAGGACCGCGGGAGGCGCCGGCCTGCCCGATCGGGGTTACCATGTCCGGGCGGCCGGGGGGAGCCCGTCGGTCGTCACCGTGGCTGGACAGGCCTGATGTCGAAGAGAGGTAGTGCCATCAGCGCTGCACCGGCGCCTGCGGGCGCGAGGACGCTCGCCAGTTCCGAGCAGGCTGCGGTCATTCACACCGAGGACCTGACGAAGATCTATCCGGGCGCCGACTTCGCCGCGGTGGACAAGCTCAACCTCGACGTCCAGGCCGGCGAGATCTTCGGCCTGCTTGGGCCCAACGGTGCGGGCAAGACAACGACGGCAGGGATGCTGACCACACGAGTGGTGCCAACCGCCGGCCGGGCGCTGCTAGGGGGGATCGACGTGGCCGCGCATCCGGCGCTGGCCAAGCAGCTAAGCGGGACCGTGTCGCAGCAGAACACGCTGGACCGTCAGCTGACGGTCTGGGAGAACCTCTACTTCCACGGCCGGCTCTTCGGCATCGGCGCGCGCGAATCACGGCAGATCTCGGATCAGCTACTCGAGCAGTTCCAGCTGTCACGGTGGGCGAAGGCGTCGGTCTACGCGCTGTCCGGCGGGATGGCCCAGCGGCTGATGGTCGCCAGGGCGATCTTCCATCGCCCGTCGGTGCTCTTCCTCGACGAGCCGACCGCGGGGCTTGACCCGCAGAGCAGGCTGGCGCTGTGGGATCTCCTCGGCGAGCTGCACCGCGCCGGTCAGACGATCCTGCTGACGACGCATTACATGGAAGAGGCCGACCAGCTGTGCGACCGGGTCGCGATCATGGATCACGGCCGGATACTCGCACTCGACACCCCGGCCGCACTCAAGCAGAGCGTCGGGGCCGACACGGTCGTCACGTTGCGCACCGCCGGGGATGCGAGCAAGGCTGCCGACCTGCTGGCCGCCGAGGTTGCAGGCGTGACACGCACCCGGCTGGTGGACGGCGGGCTCGAGCTGCACGTACAGGGGAAGGACCGGCTCATCCCGCGCATCGTCCTGGCGGCCGAAGGCGCAGGCCTTGAGCTAGCTGACCTGTCTGTCGCTGAGCCGAGCCTGGAGACCGTCTTCATCAACCTTACGGGCAAGGAATTGAGGGACTAGTGGCCACGTCCGCAACCCGGCAGGCACCACAAGCTTCCGTTGCGCCGATCGGTGGCGGGCCGACACGCTCGGTGGCCGCCGCCAGCTGGACGGCACTTGGCGCGCTGCTACTGCGCGACGTCGTAGTGCTGCGCAAGCACGTCTGGGAATTTGTGCTGCGCACGCTCATCCAGCCGTTCCTGCTGTGCTTCGTCTTCCTGTACGTCTTCCCCAAGATCGGGCAGGGCATCGGCGGGCACGGCACCACGGCCCAGTCTGACTTTGCCACCATCCTGGTGCCCGGCGTGGTCGGCATTTCGGTGATGTTCCAGGGCGTACAGTCCATTGCGCTGGCGATGGCGCAGGAGTTCGGCTTCACCCGGGAGATCGAGGACCGGGTCCAGGCACCCTGTCCGATCTGGCTGGTCGCCATCGCCAAGGTGCTGTCGGGCGCTGCGCAGGGCGTGCTGTCGGCGATCATCGTGCTCCCGATCGCCTCAGTCGTGCACGCGCCAGGAGTGCATGCGCATCTGACGCTGCACTGGCTGCTGATCCTCACCTTCGTGCCGCTCGCCAGTATCGCGATGGCCGGGCTCGGGCTCGTACTCGGCACCAGCTTCGAGCCGCGGAACATCGGCCTGATGTTCGGCTTCATCATCTTGCCGATCACCTTCCTCGGCGGCACGTACTACTCGTGGACCAGGCTCGCGCCGGTCACGGTCGGCGGCTGGCACTGGCTGCAAACGATCGTGCTGATCAATCCGCTGATCTACGTCAACGAGGGCATGCGAGCGGCGTTCACGTCCGCGCCGCATATGCACTTGTACGTCATCTATCCCGTGGTCGCCGGGTTCGGCGCGGTGTTCCTGGCTATCGGCCTGCGCAATTTCCGCCGTCGGGTGCTCTCCTGACGACAGGCGAGGCCCCCTGCTAGGTCGCGACGCCTACGTGCGTGCGTACTGCTGCCGGATCCTCGATGAGCGTCAGCATGCAGGCGGCCAGATCGCCACGGGGCACGGTGACTCCGCGCGGCAGGTTGCGATCGACCGCGATCCGGTAAGCGCCGGTGGCGGTCTTTCCGGTCAGCCGTGGTGGCCGCACGATCGTCCAGTCCAGCTCGCTGGCCTCTACCTCAGCCTCGGCGGCCCTCATGTCAGCGCAGACGTGCCGGAGAAACGTGCGCCGGGCCAGCGGCTTGATCAGGTAGCGCAGGTAGGCACTCTCGCCCTCGTCCGTGACGATCGACCCGCTGAGCGCCAGAAGCCGTCGCGCTCCGGACTTCTCCATGGCGGCGATGATGCTGCCGGCGCTGTCCTGGATGACCGTCGTAGGGCCGGCACCGCGCGGGCCTACCGCGGTCAGCACGGCGTCCGCCCCGGCCACCGCGGGCGTGATCGCGGCCGGATCCATGACGTCGGCCGTGACGACGTGCAGCCCCGGGTGCGGGGAGATGCTCAGCCGAGCGGGATCGCGCACGACAGCTGTGACCTCGTGGCCAGCGGACAGGGCCTGCTCGGTGAGGTAACGCCCGGTGCCGCCGGTAGCGCCGAAGATTGTGAGCTTCACGGTCATGCCTTCCTGCCGGGCCTGACTCGGCCTGTAGATTGGATCCGTAGTTCATATGATACGGAGAGCATAACATATGAGTTCCATAGTAGATTCGGGCCGGTCCGGTCCTGGCCCTAGCCGCAGCCAGCTGAACCGGGCCGTGAAGGAATCACTGCGTGATCTCGGCGCTCAGCTCTCCCGCCTCAACCACAGTGTCGGCGGGCGCCTCGATCTCAAGGGCACCGACCTGGAGTGCCTCGATCTCATCGGGCGCGAAGGCCCGCTGAGCCCGAGCGCACTGGCGAGGCGCGCAGGTCTGCATCCGGCGACTGTGACTGGAATCCTCGACAGACTCGAGCGCGACGGCTGGATCGCGCGTGACCGCGACGCCGCCGACCGCCGGGCCGTCGTCGTGCGGGCCGAGCGGGGCCGGGGCGCTGAGGTGCTTCGTCTGTATCTCATCGAGTCGGGGATGAACTCGGCCCTTGATGACATCTGCGCCGGGTACTCGGACGGGGAGCTTGAGTTGCTCGCCAGCTTCCTGCGCCGTACCGCGGAAGCCGGTCAGGCCGCGGCGGAGAAGCTGGCCGGCAGCTAACCGCGTGGGCTTGAACTGTTCATGACGCCTCGTTCACCGGGCCGCCGCACCTGATTCGCCGCCGGGCCATCCCGGCGGCGTAAACAGGTCGGGTCCACTTTGCGCCGCATCGAGGAAAGAAGGCCAGTTGCTCCCTACAGCCCTGCGCACGATGAAGATCGTCGCTGCAGCGTCGGCAGGCCTCGCTAGCCTGGCTCTTGCCGGGCCAGCCATCGCCGCACCCGCCGCTGCCCGCGCCGATGCCACCCACCACGCCACCGCCCGCGCAGCGGCGAAGCCGTCGTACCACGTGCGCCAGATCCTGAACGGCATGACGCTGCACCACACCTTCGTGCCGGCTGGCTCGTCGACGCCGACAACGGAACCGCTCACCGACCCCGACGACATTACGGTTCTCGGCCATCACCTCTTCACCGCGTTCCAGAACGGCGTCGGCCCGCAGGGCGAGGCCAGCTCGGACGGCAACACGGACAGCACGGTGGTGGAGTTCACCGCGTCCGGCAAGGTCATCCGGAAGTGGAACATCAAGGGCAAGTGCGACGGCCTCACGGCCGACGCCGGCCGCAATTTCGTGATCGCCACGGTGAACGAGGACGCTAACTCCAGCATCTACACGATCAAGCCGGGCGCGCCCGCGGGCAGCCGGGTGCGGCACTACCACTACAGCGAGGCGCTGCCGCACTTCGGCGGGACCGACGCGATCTCTATCTACCGCGGCCACGTGCTCATCAGCGCCTCGGCTCCTGGCACGACCGGCGTGGCTGCCCCGCAGCCCACCTACCCGGCCGTCTACTCCGTGGTCTTCCACCGCCACACCCACGTCGCAGCGATCACGCCGCTGTACTCCGACGAGGCAGACGCCACCGTCGCGAACATCGGTGCTGATCAGGGCAAGACTGTCCAGCTCGCGCTCACTGACCCCGACTCCAACGAGGTCGTGCCGGGCTCGGCCCCCCGCTTTGCCGGCGACTTCATGCTCACCAGTCAGGGCGACCAGGAGCAGATCTTCGCCCACTTCCGCCATTGGGCTGCGGCCGCCAGCGGCATCCGGCTGTCGGTGCTCCGGCTGTCGCAGGCGGTCGACGACACCGCCTGGGCCCGTGGCTGGTCCGGCCGGCTATTCGGTGCAGATGGCAGCGCCGACACCATCGATGTGGTCACCGGCCACTTCTGGCCAGGGTCCATATTCGTGGCGGTCACACCGTGCGATGCGGCTGACGCCCCCGCGACCTGTCCGGGACCCGGCTTCCCGGCGAACTACCTGGGCTCGCTGGACCCGTGGACTGGCGTCATCACCAGCGTGCCGCTCACTGGCCCCGGCTTCGAGCCGAAGGGCCTGATCTTTGTCGGGCGTCACTGGCGGGTGACGCCGGGCTGACAAGAGCGCTTCGCCAGCTTCCTGGTGCCGCCGCCAATCCCGGCGGCGGCACCAGGAGGATGATGTCGCCATGGACTTGCTAACGGTGCACCAGCGGCTCTACGAGCGAACCGGCGGCAGGGTCGGCCACCGGCTCATCGGCGTGCCGTCCGCGTTGCTGCGCACCACCGGCCGGCGCAGCGGCCAGACCCGTACGTCGGCACTGGTCTATGCGCGCGACGGTGGAAGCTATCTCGTGGTTGCCTCTAACGGCGGCTCAGACCAGGCGCCGGGCTGGCTGTTCAACATCGAGGCAAAGCCAGACGTCGAGTTGCAGGTTGGGCGTCAGCACTTCCGCGCCATGGCCCGCATCGTCAGGCCAGGCGACCCGGATTACCCGCGGTTGTGGGATGCCGTCAATAAGAACAACCACGGCCGCTACCACCGGTACCAGGCCAAGACCAGCCGGGAGATCCCCGTCGTCGTGATCACGCCTGCAAGCTGAGCATCCTGGTTCGGGCGGAGACCTGGCGTGCGCATCGACTGGGACGTGCCGATCGAGATGGACGATGGTGTCGTGCTGCGCGCCGACGTCTTCCGTCCCGAGGCCGACGGCCGGTACCCGGTGATCATGACGCACGGGCCGTATGCGAAGTGGCTCGCATTCCAGGACGGGTTTGCGCGACAGTGGGCGCAGCTGGCGGCCGAGCACCCGGATGCGCTCGCTGGCTCGTCGAATGAGTACCAGAACTGGGAAACGGTCGACCCCGAGAAGTGGGTACCCGACGGATACGTCGTCATCCGGGTCGACTCGCGCGGTGCCGGGAGGTCCCCCGGCTACCTGGACATCTTCTCGGCGCGCGAGACGCGTGATTACTACCAGTGCATCGAGTGGGCCGCCGGTCAGCCGTGGTGTACCGGCAAGGTCGGGCTGCTGGGCGTCTCCTACTACGCGATCAACCAGTGGCAGGTCGCTGCGCTCCAGCCGCCTCACCTGGCTGCGATCTGCCCGTGGGAGGGTGGCAGCGACTTTTACCGCGACTTCACCCGGCACGGCGGCATCCTCAACGTGTTCGTGCGGCAGTGGTACCCGCCGCAGGTCGCGGGCGTGCAGCACGGCGTGGGCGACCGCGGGCGGCGGCACCGGGCGACCGGCGGAACGGTCGCCGGGCCGGAGACTCTGACTGACAGTCAACTGACCGGGAACGGGGCCGACACCCCGGCTGCAGTTCTCGCGCACGCGCTGGATGACAGTTACTACCGCGAGCGCAGCCCCGACCTGGCGAAGATCACCGTTCCCGTGCTGTCGGCGGCTAACTGGGCGCATCACCTGCACACGAGGGGAAACTTCGAGGGCTACGCCCGCACCTCCAGCACCCAGAAATGGCTGGAGGTGCACGGGCTCCAGCACTGGGTCGAGTTCTACACCGACTACGGAGTCGGCCTCCAGAAGCGATTCTTCGGGCACTTCCTCAAGGGTGAAGACACCGGATGGACCACGCAGCCGCCGGTGGTCCTGCAGGTCCGCCGGGTCGACGGCAGCTTCGAAGAGCGCGCCGAAGTCGCCTGGCCGCTGCCACGGACACGGTGGACCAGGTTCCACCTCGATGTGGCTTCCGGCCAGCTGGCCACGGAACCGGACACCGTCGCGCGGAGCGCGACCTTCGATGCGCTGGGCGATGGCCTGGAGTTCTGGACACCGCCGCTTAAGGAGGACCTGGAGATCACCGGCCCGTCGGCCGCGCGGCTCACAGTGGCGTCCTCCACCGCCGACGCTGACCTGTTCCTCACCTTGCGAGTCCTCGATCCGGCGGGCCGCGATGTCACCTTCGCTAGCGGCCAGGACCCGCACGGCTGCGTCGGATACGGCTGGCTGCGAGTCTCGCACCGCAAGACCGACCCGAAGCGCAGCAAGCCGTACCGGCCCTGGCATAGCCATGACATGCGGCAGTCCCTGACGCCCGGCGAGCCGGTGGCGGTCGACGTTGAGATCTGGCCTACGTCGGTAGTCATCCCGGCTGGCTACCGGCTCGGTGTCAGCGTGCAAGGACGCGACTTCGAACTGCCAGGGGACGGGCCTTGGCCGAGTGCGTTCGGCGTCACCATGCGCGGCCATGGCATCTTCGTCCACGACGAACCGGCCGACCGCCCGGCCGACATCTTCGGCGGCGCAACCACGCTGATCTCAGGCGGTCCGAGTCCGTCCTACTTGCTGCTGCCGGTGATCCCGCGCTAGGTGCCGCCAGGCTCGCCGGACAGGGTCCTCGGCCGCGGCCGCCGCCGAGGAACGACTCGACGAAGGCCGGGCTGCCGGCGAGCTCCGCGGGCGTGCCCTCCATCCGCAGCTCGCCGCCGCCAAGTACATACGTGCGGTCGGAGATGGCGAGCACTGCCTCTGGCCCGCTGCTCGACGATGAGGACCGTGGCGCCCCGCTCCGCTAGCTGGCGGACGTGCTCGGCCAGCAGCGACTGAGCAATCGCCGGCGCGAGGTTGGCCGTCGGCTCGTCCAGCAGGAAGACTGCCGGCTCGAGCATCAGCACGCGGCCCATTGCGAGCATCTTGCGCTCGCCGCCGCTGAGCTTCCCGGCAGCGCGCTGCACCATCGTGCCGAGCCGCGGAAACACGGTCAGCACGTGCTCCATGCGAGGGCGCTACGTCTGCTTCTTGGCCAGCAGGTAGCCGCCCATCTCCAGGTTCTCCCGGACGCTGAGCGGCGCGAAGACGTCATCGACCTGCGGCACGTAGCCCACGCCGGCCCGCGCGATCTCCTCCGGCGCCAGGTTGGTGACGACCCGGTCGCCGACGAGCACCCGCCCGGCCGAGACGCGGACTATGCCCGACCATGCTCTTGAGCAGCGTGCTCTTGCCCGAGCCGTTCGGCCCGACGATCGAGACGACCTGGCCCGGCTCTGCCTGCACGCGACATTCCCCGGATGACCGGGTCGCCGCCGTAGCCGGCGGTCACGTTCTCGGCGCGGATCCGCTCGCCGCGCACGGCTCGCCCGGCCGGGACAGCTCGCTCGGCCGGGACAGTCTGCTGCGGCCGACGCAGCTCGCTCGGCCGGCACAGCCTGGTCAGCCGACAAGGTAGGCCTCCACGACCTCGCTGCGGGCCCGCAGCTCCGCCATCGTGCCCTCCGCCAGCACAGCGCCGTCGGCCATGACGATGACCGGATCGCAGAACTCGTCCATGATCGCGAGCTCGTGCTCGACCATCAGGATGGTCATGCCCTCCCGGCACAACGCGACAAGCAGCGTTGCCGATCCGCCGGGCGAGCTCGGGGTGCACTCCGGCCATCGGCTCGTCCAGCAGCAGCATCTCGCGGATCGGTCATGAGCGCTCGCATGATCTCGACCAGCCGCCGCTGGCCGCCGCTGACAGGTCGCCGGCGTACTCGTTCGCGAGCGGCTCCAGGCCGAACCTGCTCGAGTATCCCGGCCGCCTTGGCGATCGCCGCGCTCCTCGTCCTGGCGCCAGTACCGCCGGCCGCGATAGCGCGCCGAGGAACGAGTCGCCGCGGTTCCCGTGGGCCGCGGACAGCAGATTCTCCAGCACGGTCAGCCGCTTGAACTCGCTGGCTAGCTGGAACGTCCGGACCAGACCCAGCCGTGCTCGCCGGAAGGCCGGCAGCGCCGGTGATGTCGCTGGCCCTGATAGAAGATCTGCCCGGCCGACGGCCTGCTCGGTGCCGGCGAGCAGCGCCAGCAGCGTCGACTTCCCGGCGCCGTTGGGTCCGATGAGGCCCGGTGAGGCGTGCCGCGGCGGACGGAGAGGGAGACACCCGACACGGCCCGCACTCCGCCGAAGTCCCTGCTCGACGTCTATCGCCTGCAGCAGGACGTCAGTGCTGGCTGCCGGTCGGCGCCTCGGACGGCGCCGTCTGCGCCGGTGCCGCGTCTGCGCCTGCGTCCGCTGGCTCGTCCGCCGGCTGCGCCAGTCGGACTGCGCCGCCCGGCCGCATCCGCCGTCAGCTGGCGCTGGACGCGCCGGCAGCGCGATCAACCGCCGCCGCTCGGGCAGGACGCCTTGCGGCCGGAACCACAGGAAGAGCGCGATCAGCAGCCCGATCGCGACCCATTGCAGGGACGGCAGCAGGTTGGGCGGCAGGCTCGGGTTGGAGTTGGTGATCAGCCGGGTCGACTCCTCGAAGCCGACCGGGACGAGAACGCGCGCCGAGCACGGCGCCGAGGTGGTTGCCGCGCCCGCCGATGATCACCGCGGCGAACAGGACGATGGTCTCGGCGTAGGTCCAGGCGGCGGGCGACCAGACGCTGATGAAGCTGACAAGTACGCCGCCGGACAGGCCGGCAATCGCTCCGCCCAGCAGGAGCATCGCCGGTCCGCAGCGACAGAAGGTTCTTGCCGAGAGAGTCGGCGACCTTGTCGTTGTCGCGCATGGCTCGCAGGGTGCGCCCGTACGGCGACTCGGTGATGTGCCGCACGAACCAGTAGACGCGCAGGCGGCGAGGACGACGATCCCGGCCGCGAACACCCACTGGTAGGCCGTCGCTGGTCGTGGTCATGACCTGGGACTGGAGCGGGGCGGGCACGAGCGCGAGCCCGGCGTCGCCGTTGAACAGCGGCCGGTAGTTCATCACGAGCAGATTCAGCAGGACGGCGGTCACCAGCAGGCCGACCGCGGCGAAGTCGCCGCGCAGCCGCCGGCCGACCAGGAACGTGAACGGCAGCGCGAGGGCGGCACCGGCCACGGCCGCGCCGATCCACGGGAACGGGAACGGCAGGTGCAGGCCGCCGATATAGAGCTGGAAGCCGCCGTTGGCCGAGTCTGACGGCAGCGCAAGTACGGCGGCGATGTAAGCACCGGCCGCCTGGAAGATGATGAAGCCGAAGTTCGTGACGCCCGCCGATGCCGAACTGAAGGCTGAGGCCGAGGCAGGCGATGACATCGACGGCTCCGTAGACCAGCAGAATGATGAGGTAATACATCTGGCTCCCCTGCTGCCAGTGCTCAGGCCCGCGCGCCGAACAGGCCAGATGGCCGTACGGCAAGCATGGCGAGCAGCGCTACGAAGGCGATCACGTACTTGTAGTCGGGCTGGATGTAGGCGGCGCTGACCTCGGTGGAAAGCCCGATCAGCAGCGCGCCGAGCATGGCGCCGTAGGCGTGCCCAGGGCCGCCGAGGAACACCGCCGCCAGGATGAGGACGACGAACAGGTCGGTGCTGGTCGGGCCGAAGCTGCCGATGTCGATCGCGAAACGGTCCCGGCCAGGCCGCAGAGGGCGCCGGTCAGCGCCCAGGTGATCGTGATCACCTGGCTGGTCCTGATGCCGCAGTTGCGGGCGAGGGACCGGTTGGCCGCCGTCGCCCGCATCGCCTTGCCGAGCTTGGTGTAGCGGAGCAGTACGTGGACGGCGAGCATCACGACCAGACTGATGGCGATGATCACTAGCTGGACCGTGGTCAGGATCAGGCCGCCAGCCTTGAAGGTCGTGCCCTGACCCATCGTGTACGACACGTCGACGCCGCCGACGACGGCCTGGACGCCGAACTCGATGATCAGCGCCATGCCAAGCGAGACGATGACGATCGTGATGGGGGATGACCCGCGTCGCTGGAACGGCGCATAGACGACGAGGTTGAGCAGCACCGACAGGGCCGAGCACGCGACCATGGCCACGACGAGGGCGAGCCAGACCGACACGCCGGGCTGGTTGACCCAGTAGGCGACGAAGGCGCCAGCGGTCATGATCGCCGCGAACGCGAGGTTGAGCACGTCGGTCACGGCGAACTGCAGGGTGAAGCCAACCGAGGCGACCGCCAGCACCGCCGCCGTGATCAGCCCGAAGCCGACGGAGGCAACGAAGATGCTCACAGTCCGATCACCCCTCCCGGCCGCTGCGAGATCCTGACACTGTGCTCAGCAGCGGCCGGACAGGATGGCACGCATCGGATCATCGGGAGACCGCGCGGAGCTGTGCGGCGGTGATGTTGCCCGACACCTGGACGGCGCCGGTCGGCGGTATAGGTATCGATCTGGAAGATGCCGGGAGAGTCGTGGAAGGAGTCGAAGCTCGTCGGTCCGCCAGGCCCGATGTAGTGGATCTTCTTGCCTGCCTTGAGCTCCGCGACGCCCTGAGCGAAGGAGTTGACGACAACAGCGCCGGGCACCCGTCGCCGATCGATGATGATGTAAGGCTGCCACTTCGCGGTGTCGGTGCTGCCAGCGGCGACCATCGCGAGCGCAGCCAGGTTCATTCCGTCGTACAGGTGCACGGCGCCTGGTGCGGTGAAGTAGGTGGTGAAGTCGCCGGTTTGCGCTCCGGCGACCTTGCCCTTGACCGCGAGCAGCGCCTGAGTGAACGCCTGGTAGGCGGGCCCGCTGGTAGCGGTGACCAGGTTGTCGGCGTGGAAGTTAGAGGCGAAGTCGGATGCACCGACGGCTTTGCCGCGGCCTCGAAGAAGGCCGGGGAGATCGCAGCGGACGTGCCGATGATGGGGATCATCTTGCCGCCGTTGAGCTGCTTGATCTCGGCAAACAGAGTCGGGTCGGCGGAGCCGAGCGCCTCGGTCATGATCGCGTCAGGATGAGCCTGGATGATCTTCTCTGCCTCGGTACGGAACGTGGTGGCGTTGAGATCGAGGGTCTCGTTGGCGACCAGGGTCATCCCGGCCTTAGCGATTGCCGCGATGCGCGGGCTGCACGAAGGTCTGCGATCCGATGTCGTTGCCGAAGGCAAGCGCGATCTGCTTGTAGCGGAGGTTCTGGGCGATCACGGTCATCGCGTACGACTCGGCCAGGTCGGGCGGCACTAGCCGGTAGAAGTAGGGGTAGTGGACGTGGTCGAACTCCGACTGGCCGGTCATGCAGAACATGACGGTCTTGTGTCTTGTTGATGAGCGGCACGACGGCGGCCGCTTCATCGGAGGTGCAGCCGATGACGAGCTCCAGGTTGTGCGTGCGGCTGAGCAGGCTGCCGACGGCCGGAACGGCGTCGCCGGGTCGCCCTTGGTGTCGGCTGAGGTGCAGCTGACCTTGTGACCGAGCACGCCGCCGGCCTTGTTGATGGCGGTCACTGCGCCCTCGCAGGACACCAGGTAGATCGGGCCGAGCGCGGCGTCGGGACCGCTGAACGGGGCCACGTCGGCGAACACGATCGATCCCTTAGCTGCGCAGTTGCTGCTCGGGGACTGCTGCCGCACGCGGCCAGGCCGGCCGCGAGGGCGACTGCCGCGACCGCCGGCCAGCACGCGGACCGGGCGGCCTCGACTGGACCGCATGCTCTCCGGCACGTCGCAGTTGTCGCCGCGGCTCGCGCCGCAGGCTCGGTGGACCTCAACATCTTGGTCGCCTCCATGCAGTCTTCGGTGGATGAGTCCTAAGCGGTGAATCTCTTCTGCAATCGGATGTCTGCTGTTTCGCGTAGCTGATCCGTGAGCTGGTGTGCGTGGTCGGGTGCGCTGATCCGGCTGCCGTGCCGGCGGGCTGCGCTGTTCAGAAGCCGACTGCGGTCGAGCCTGGCGGCCGCCACTGCCAGTCGCTGAGGTCGGCCTCCTCGGCGACTACGCGGTTGCGGATCGCGCCGAGGCCCTCGACGGCGACCTCGATGATGTCGCCGGGCTCCAGCCAGACCGGTGGCTGCCGGGCGAAGCCGACGCCGCCGGGGGTGCCGGTGGCGATGACATCGCCTGGCCGCAGCCGCGTGAAGGACGAGAAGAACTCGATCGCGCTCGGGATGTCGACGATCATCTGGGAGGTGCGCGCCGACTGCATGACGTGGCCGTTCAGCGTGGTGGTGAGGGCTACGTCGGACGATGTCAGCCTCGTCGGTGGTCACCACCTCGGGCCCGATCGGCATCGTGCCCTCGAAGTTCTTGCCGCCGGTCCACTGCGTGGCGGCCCGCTGCCAGTCACGGGCGAGGCATCGTTGAGAACGACGTAGCCGGCGATGGCGTCGAGCGCTTTGTGCGCCGGGATGTAGCGGCCGCCGGCCCCGATCACCAGGCCGAGCTCGCCCTCGTAGTCGAACCGGCTGGTCAGGGCTGGCTTGACGAGGTCGGCGTACGGCCCGAGCGCGCTGCCTTCGCCGCGTACGAAGGCCTCCGGCCAGGTGGGCACCTCGCGGCCGCCTTCGATGGCGTGCTCGCGATAGTTCACGCCCAGGCAGAGGATCCGCCGCGGCTCGGGACCGCAGGCGAAGTCAGCTGCCGCGAACTCCTCGCCATCGCGGTCGAGCAGCGCCTCGGACTGCTTCCATCGCGCGGCCGGCCTCCAGCAGGCCGCGCAGAGACGGCGAACGCGGACTCGCCGGTGGCATCGGCCACGTCGACGTAGCCCGTGCGCGCCTTGACGTGCAGGCGCAGGCCTCGGGGGGTGGTAATCGTCGCGAGCCTCATCGGCGCACCTCCGAGGTGACCATATCGGCCATATTGGTTGTACCTACTCGATTGGTTGAGCATATGGTCGGCAGATTAATCGGGTCAAGAGGTGTCAACGCCATTTAATTCAGCTGGCAGTATGACATTCAGGCTTGACAATTGGTAGGATTGGTTGCACAAGGCTCGAGATTGGACCGTGGCGATGGCAGCACAGCTAGCCTGGCGGCAGCGAAGTCGCCTGGTAGCAGACCGAGCCGAGCAGAGCGCGGGAGCGGAGCGCGCATGCGGGCGGTACTGCGGCGGACTCAGCGGACCAGCCGACGGGAGACGGAGCTGGCGGGAAGATGGCAGCGTGGACGCTCGCGGGCGAGCAGGCGGGCCAGCAGCGCACGCCGAGCGCGGGCTGCGGCTAGCCGAGCTGATCCTGGCGAGGTCGCAGGGACGCAGGTCGGCGGCCGGCGCCCGGCTGCCGACCGAGCGGCAGCTCAGTATCGACCTGGGCGTGACCCGCTCCTCGGTCCGCAGCGCGCTTGCGCTGCTGGAGGCGCAGGGCCGCATCTCGCGAGAAGTTGGTCGGGGAACATTCCTGCGTGACGCTGCCGCAGCCGATCGGCGGCTGGGGCGGCGGGTCGGCGGCGCGGTCGGCGGTTCGGGTCGCGGCATCCGGGCTCGCTGCGCGGCGCCGGTCCGCACGCGATTTCGCGCCTGCCGATGTGATGACGGTCAGGCGGTTGCTGGAGCCTCCTGCGATGGTGCTGGTGGTGGCGTGGGCGACGCTGCAGACCTGGAGGAGATGGACCGCTGCCTCGCACTCGGTGATCGGGCGGGCAACGTTCGAGGAGTTCGAGGCCTGCGATCTCTCCCTGCACAGCTGCATCATGGCGGCGAGCCACAGCCCGCTGCTTGCCGCGCTGTACGGCGAGATCGAGGAGGCACGCCACGGCCAGGTCTGGGGAGACCTGAAGCGGCGCAGTGCCTCGCGCGAGCGGCGGGCTCAGTATCAGGCTGACCACCGGGCGATCGTGCGAGCGCTGCGGTCCCGCGATTCCGGCGGCGCTGTGGAGGCCATGAGGCGCACCTGGGCCGGGTGCAGGAGCACCTGAACGTCACCGACCCGGCCGCGGACTCACCTGGCGATAGGGTACGGGGGGAGGTGCGAGTAGGTGAGCGGAGAGGTGGGTAGGGGGGGAAGGGCCGGTGACCAACTGGACGGGTGCCGGGCCGGTCGAGCCGCGGACGACAAGCTCGGGCTCGAACAGCAACTCCTCCGGGTACACCGACACGCTTTCCATCTGGTTGACCAGCAACGCGACGGCCGCCTTGCCCATGGACTCGATGGGCTGCCTGACGGTCGTGAGCGGTGGGTCAGTGCAGTTCAGCCACCCGGAGTCATCGAAGCCGACCACCGAGACGTCGCCGGGCACCGAGAGGCCGGCCCGGCGGACCGCGCGGATCGCGCCGAGGGCGAGCACGTCGCTGGCGCAGATGATGCCGGTCACGCCCTGCCGGAGCATCCGGGTAGTCGCGGCCTGGCCGCCTTCGAGCGAGAACAGCGCGTGCTCAACCGGCGCCACGCTGAGCCCGGCGCGCTGGACGTGCTCGGTGAACGCGGCCAGCTTCCGGCGCGACGGCATATGGTCCTCAGGCCCGAGGACCAGGCCGATGCGCTCGTGCCCGAGCGATGCCAGGTGGCGGAAGGACTGCCCGGCTGCGGTCACGTCGTCGGTGGAGACGCAGGGGAAATCCAGGTTGTCGATGGCGGCGTTGACCAGCACGACCGGGATGCCGCGGCTGCGCAGCAACCGGTAATGATCATGTGGCGCGGCGAGCTCCGCGTAGTGGCCTCCGGCGAACACGACACCAGAAGCGTGCTGGTCGAGGAGCATGTCGACGTAGTCGGCCTCAGACAGGCCGCCGGCGGTCCGCGTGCAGAGCACCGGGGTGAAGCCCCGCTGCGCCAGCGCCCCGCCGATCACCTCCGCGAGTGCGGGGAAGATCGGGTTTTGCAGCTCGGGCAGGACGAGGCCGATAAGCCGGGCACGGTCGCCACGCAGCTGGGTCGGCCGCTCGTAACCGAGCACGTCCAGGGCCGTGAGCACGGCTTCTCTGGTGCCGTCGGATACGCCGGCCTTGCCGTTCAGCACCCGGCTGACCGTGGCCTCACTGACCCCGACCTTCTGGGCGACCTCGGCCAGTCGCCGGGCAGGAGTTCGCGTCATGCCGCAACAATACGACATCCGGCGGCAAGAGCTTGCGTGACCTGGATCACCAATGCCTCGTGTCTTATAGCCGGGTCTTGCCTGTTGTGCCCGGTCAGCGGTGGAAGAACCCAAACGTAACAAGGCTGGTCGGACCGACCAGG
>CAVSRT010000005.1:0-413761 GCA_963730435.1 uncultured Actinomycetota bacterium
ACGGGGACCCGGCCGAGACGGCAGCCAGCGCGGCTGCACTCGGCGCGGCGGGCGTCCAGCTAGCCATCGTGACTATGCGGCCGCCGCACTCGGCGGCGATGCTGGAGCCGCTCGCGGATGCCCTGGCCGACCTCGCCTGACGGTGCTGGCAAGACCTGGGCTCGCCGGACTCGGGCGCGCCGGACTGGGGCAGGTCAGCCCTGCCTGAGCTGAGCGACGAGGCCGTCTGCCTGCTCGGTCGTGAGCGCGGCGATGTTGGGCATCGGCAGTACGCTGCTGCCGCCGGCCAGGAAGATCACGTGGTCATTGAGGCAGGCACGAATGTCGGGATGCTGCTCGGCGATCTCGATCTGCGTGCGCAGCATTGCCTGCTGATTCGCCATGGCTGGCATGATCCGGTCGCTGACTGTGCGCTGCACCCTGCGGCTGACGGCCCGCCCGATGAACCGCGCGGCCGCACCCAGCGCGACGTCCGCGATCGCCTGGTCGATGGAGTCGCCGACCGAGCCCCTGTCGAAGTCGCCGATCCGGCGCGGCCAGCTGCCAGGCGGCGACCCCGCCTGTGGCTGCCCGGCCCATCCCGGCCCGGGCCCGCCGGGCAGTGGCCCGGAGCGCGGCTCGGCGTCCCAGCCTTGCTGCGGCGCTCCCTGCTGCGGCGTTAATCCCTGCTGAGCGCGGTTAAGCTGCATCTGCGCTAGCGCAGCCAGCTCGCTGATCGAGTGCACGGCGGCGGTACTGCCGCACTGCGGGCACGGATCCGTCGCCTGCCCGCCGGCGAACTGCCCGCCCGTGAACTGCCCATCTGTCACGGGTCCATTGTGCGCGCCCGCACGGCTCGCGGGGAAGATGTCCCGCGACAAAGTGCGCGGGCCCGCTGGACCGCGCCTCCTGCGGGCCTTCGTTTGTCGTGATGTTGCAAGTGCCTACGTTCTTATGTTGTCGGTTGCACCCTGACGACAAACGCGCAGCTGGCGCGGCGTGGAGTTTCACACCGGCTGAGGCGCTTGGACTCAGTTCGCGGAAGCCGCGATCTAATCGCTGGCTAGTACTTTGCGCAGCTTCCCTGGGCGCCGTTCATCACTATCAGGCCGAACGGACTGCTGTGGAGGTAGTGCTGGTTCCCGATGTGGTACCAGACTCGCCAGCCAGTCGCGTAGCCGCGCTCGCCCAGCAGCCGGATCACGAATAGCAGGTTAGTGACCTGGGTTACCTGGCTCGTATAACGGACCGTAGCGCCTACGGCAGTGTGGCGCTTGCCCCACTGGAAGCCTGGCAGGTTCAGTGTGCCGGGCGGGTATCCCGGCTCCGCGCCGTACAGAGTCGTGCCGGTGATCGGGATAGCCCACGTGGTGATGACCTTCAGGTGGTGCGGGTTGACCAGGGCCACCTTGTCGATGACCGCGGCGGTGTGCGTCGTGTTGCGGACGATCGGCCACCCGTCTGTCACGACTCCGTTGTCCAGCTGAGTCACGCACTCATGCCCTCCCAGCGCGGCCGGGCCGAGCGGGCCGTTTGCTAGACCGGATGATCCGCAGCCACCCAGGGCCGTGGCCAGGGCGAATGCCCCGCCCACGGCCCTCAGCCCGCGGCGGCTAGCTGCCGCCACTTGAAGACGCTCCTGCGACCAGGTAGCCCGGAGACTGCGCTGTGTAACCGGGGAAGCCGGTACGCCCGCACAGGTACCTCTGGTGTGCGAAGTCGGTGAACCAGAAGGCCGTCGACGTAGCGTTGGAGTAGCCGCTCCGGGCGGACAGGTTGATGCCGATCTGCGGGACGGTAACTCCCGTGCTGTAGGTCCACGCCTGCGAGTAGTTGAGGTCAAACGTCGGGTTTTGCTGCGTCGCGTTCTCTGGTACGCAGTCACCGGCAGGCTGGATGCTGACCGTGCTCGTCGTGTTGCCGCCCTCCCAGTCAGTGGCGTGAGTGGAGTAGCCGTTGCAGGTGTTGAGGTACTCCTTATAGGTGAAGTCTGTCTTGCGGTTGTAGCCGTTCGTCACGTTCACGTATGGCCAGTTCTGGGTCGCGCCCCCGGAAACTGTGTAGGTGCCGCTCGCGGTCCAGCCGCCAGTGTCCGCAGCGGCGCCGAGCGTGCTGGATGAGCCGCTCAAGTAGGTAAACTCCATTTTCACGCTGTCGAGGTGGGAGTATTCCCCCCGACGACTCCCACCTCCTTGGTCCAGGTGGCGACCGTGCTGGTCGTGCAGCTGTCCTTCGGCACGATCGAGGCACCGGGTATGCGGCCGATGCTGCGGAGCCTGAGGTTGGCGCGCTGCGGTGAGAACTGCGGCGTTCTGGCGTCGTTCTGCACTGCAAGCCGGATGCCCGCGACTGTGGACACGAGCTTGCGCGGGAAGTAGAACGTCGCTCCGTGACCGTGCCTGACCTGGAAGTAAACGTGCGCCCCTCAACAGTCAGTGGTACCCGTGTGACCGCTCTAGCGACCCCCAGCGATCCTCACCACTTCAATGAAGTAGCCACCACCCCCGATCTTCGCGGCCTTGTCGGATTAGCGCCATTTTGGCCGCTGAGCGCAAGCCTGCTGCCGCGCTACTCCGATGTCAAGACCTCAGTCACCACTTGTCATGCTCCTTGTCACGAGAGCCTCATTAGGTCATTTGGAGTCGGCCGCCCTGTCTATGGCGACGGTAGCGGGAGGCCCGTTACCGGGCCTTACCTGGGTGTTACCTGCCTGGTCGGCGCCACGGACCCGGCCAGGTGCCGCGTACGTACTGATATATCGGAGAAGGTGCCGCGCTGGTTACTGGCCAGTAGTGAGCTGCGTCTCATTGCGGAACCGCGGCGCGTGACCGCCCGTCGAAGTCCCCGTTACCGATTGTGACTACGGCCGGGTCCCCCCTGGCCGGCCCCCCACGGCCGGGTCCCCCCTGGCTGGCCCCCAATGGAAGGACGTCCCCCATGCTCCGCACGAACCGTCTGACCAGTGTTCTGGCCGGCCGCGGGAAGGCGGTTGCGGCCGTGAGCGCCGCGGCTGCGGTGCTCGCCGGTGCCGGCGCTGCGAGCGCTGCCACCCTGACCGGCAGCGGCGCTGCGAGCGCCGCCACTGTGACCTCCGCACAGCTGGACGCGCCCGCAACCGGTGCCGCGGCTGCGGTGCTGACCGGCGCATCGAGCGCTGCCACGCTGGCCGGCGCCGCGAGCGCGGCCACCCTCGCACCCGCCGCGACTGCCGCCCCCAAGCCAGTCGCGCACACCCTGGTTGCTCACCAGACGGGTAAGCCGCGCCGTGCGCAAGGCCGCGGCCCCGGCCCGGCCGTACCGGATCTACGACTCGGTCACCCCGTCCCAGATCCCCGCCCACGCCCGCATCGCCACCTACGCCGACGGCGGCTACGCCGTCGCCCCGTCCCAGGTCGCCGGCCGCGGCCACGTCCTGTGGATCGACACCAACGGCGCCGACCCCCGCGCCAGCGCCCTGGACGTCGAGCCCGGCGACGCCACCCCCGGCATGGCCGCCACCTGGGCCTGGCACAAGCTCCACGCCGCCGCCAGCTCCGTCGCCATCATCTACACCATGCGCTCGGAGTGGGCCGCCGCCCAGGCCGCCGTCGCCACCCTGCCCGCCCACATGCAGCACCAGGTCCGCTGGTGGATCGCCGACCCCACCGGCGTCCCCCACATCGTCCCCGGCGCCAGCGCCACCCAGTGGTACTGGGGCCACAACTACGACATCACCACCGCCAAGCCCGGCTTCTGACCCAGGAACCGGAAATGCCCCGCCCAGACCGGGCGGGGCATTTTCATATGCGCGGACCTTCAATGTGCGCGGAGCCGTATTAACCCCGCCATCTGAATGCTTCAATTCTTGCAGGTTCGGTTCGAGCCGCAGTTTGAAGTCCAGGAGGGGAAATGGCTTTGATGTACGGTCGGCGACCGCCGAAAAACGCGCCCGCGCTGCGATTTGCCAGCTTCTTGTCGGGCCAGGTACCCGAGCACCCGTCGCACGAGGATTACCTCGCCAAGCTGCCTGGCTGGCAGATGCTCGGCAATGACGCCGTCGGTGACTGCAACGCGGTCACCTGGGCCAACCTGCGCCGGCTGGTGACCGCATCGCTGGCCACCGAGTACTACCCGACGCAGGCGGAGGTCTGGCAGTTCTACCAGACGCAGAATCCTGACTTCGACCCAGCAGGCACCAAGGACACCAACGGGCCCGGCAGCAAGGATGACCAGGGCATGGACGTCCAGACCGGCCTTGAGTACCTGCACACGACGGGCGGACCAGACGGAGTCAAGGCAGTCGCCTTTGCCAAGGTGGATCACACCAACATGGCTGAAGTGAAGGCCGCACTGGCAATCTTTGGCGGGCTGTGGCTCGGCATCCAGGTACTCGACGCTAATCAGGAGGAGTTCAAGGAAGGCAAAGCCTGGACCGACGTGCCGGGCTCAAAGATCGACGGCGGGCACGCGATTCTCGGCGGCGGGTACGCGACCGATATCAAATTCATCACCTGGGCCACGGAGACGCGGTTCGCCCAGTCGTTCTGGAAGGGCATCGTCCAGGGCAACCCGCTGGTGGAAGAGGTGTGGGTCGTCATCTGGCCCGAGCACCTCGGCACCAAGACCTTCGAGGAGGGCGTGAACCAGGCGCAGCTGGCGGCCGACTACCAGGCCCTGACTGGCAGCGCGCTGGTCCTGCAGCCCAGCTGACGCGGGCGCGCCAGCTAACCCTGGCGCGCCCCTCCGCCATTGTCACGGCCGCCCGGAGCGGGCACGATGTGCGAGTAATGGGCGAGTTGCAGGCTGTCCGGTACCAGGCGGAGGGGTGCGTGCTGACGTTCCGGTTCGCAGATCCCGAGCGTTCACTCGCCGGCGTCCGGCTTCAGCTCGACCTGCGCATGGCGGCGGAGTTGCTGGAGTTCCGGCGCGCCGGGGACAGCTGGGAGCTAGCGCTCGCCCAGCCGCCGCTGTCACGGCTGGAGTACCTGCTGGAGCTCCGCTATCCGGACGGCGGCTCGAAGGTGGTCACCGACCCCGCGAACCCGCGGGAGGCTCCCGGCGCCTTCGGGCCGAAGAGCGTGCTGGAGCTCCCTGGCTACGTGCAGCCGGCCTGGCTGACCGGGCCCGCTGATCCGGGCGCCACGCTCGATGTCGATCTTCCGGCCGGCGCGCGGGTCTGGGCCCCGGCCGGCGCCGTGCCGTCGGAGCCGCTGCCGCTGCTCGTCGTGCACGACGGGCCAGAGTATGACGCGCTGGCGAGCCTGACCAGATATCTCGGCGCCGGTATCGCCGGCGGCTGGCTGCCGCCGCTGCGGGCGGCGCTGCTGAGCCCGGGGCCCCGGAACAACTGGTACTCCGCCAATCCCCGGTACGCCAGGTCGCTGGCGGAGCGGGTACTGCCCGCGCTCAGGGCGAGCGTCGCGTCCACCGCGGTCATCGGCATGGGCACCAGCCTTGGCGGCCTGGCGATGCTGCACGCCTTCTGCCAGTACTCAGGCGCCGTCGACGCGCTGTTCCTGCAGTCGGGCAGCTTCTTCGTGCCGCGGCTGGATAGCCAGGAGCGGCGGTTCCCGTACTTCCGGCGCGTCACGCAATTTACCGCGGCCGTGCATGCCGGGGGGCTGCCGGATCGGCCCGTTCCCGTCGTCCTGACGTGCGGTGCCATCGAGGAGAACATCGAGAACAACCGCCTCATGCTGGCCACGCTCCAGTCGCGCGGATACCCGGCGAACCTGCACGAGGTGGCCGACATGCACAACTACACGGCCTGGCGGGACGCCTTCGATCCGCACCTGACCGAGCTGCTGAGGCAGGTCGCCGGATGAACAGGGAGGTAACCCAGCTCTGGTCGGACGCCATCGGCGCGGATGGCACCGTCATCCGTTACGGGCACTGGGGGCGTGCCGTACTGGTGTTCCCGACCGAGCAGGGCAAGGCATGGGACTTCGAGAACAACGGCATGGTGGCCGCCGTGGCCGGCCTCATCGATGCCGGCCGGGTGAAGCTGTACTGCGTCGATAGCTATGACGCCGCTTCCTGGTCGGACCAGACGATCGAGCTGGAGGAACGGGCCCGGCGCCACGCCCGCTACGAGTCGTGGATCCTCGATCAGGTGCTGCCCTGGATCTATGCCGACTGCGGCGGCCCGCTGGACGTGGCTACGCTCGGCTGCAGTCTCGGCGGCTTCCACGCGGCCAACTTCGCGCTGCGGCGAGCAGAGAAGTTCCCGCTGGCACTGTGCTTCTCCGGCAACTACGATCCGGGCTCCTGGCACGCCTGGGGCGAGCGGGGCAGCGACACGTACTTCAATAACCCGATGGACTACGTCGGGCACCTGCATGGCGACCATCTCGACTGGCTGCGCGGCCAGGTCAGCCTGCTGCTGGTCTGCGGCCAGGGCCAGTGGGAGGACACCACCGGGTCGCTGCAGAGCACCACCCAGTTCGCCGCGGTGCTGGCAGGCAAGGGCATCAGGCACGAGCTGGACCTGTGGGGGACACCGCACGACTGGCCGGCCTGGCGAGCCCAGCTCGCCCACCACCTGCCCAGGTTTTGCTGATGCCGGGGCTGCTGACGCCGGCGCTGGTGACAACAATCCGCTGGTCGTGTTGCGAAGGGAGCGCCGAATGGAACGGCATCTGATCGGGCTTCTGCTCGGAACGGAGGAGGACTGGCCGCGGGCCTTCGAAGAGATCGCGCGCCGTCTCGGCGCCGTGACCGGTCCCGACGGCACCCGGCACGCCTTCGACACCGAGCGGATCACCATCGAGCCCTTCGCGCTGCGTGATCGGCCGCGGTACAACCTGGTCATCGACCGCCTGGCTTACTGGTACTACGTTCCGCGCGAGTGGCTCAAGAAGGTCGCGCTGATGGACAGCGTGTACCTGCTCAACAGCCCGTTCACCTTCCAGTCGATGGAGAAGCACGCCGCGTACTGCGCGATGCTTCGCCTCGGGCTCAAGGTGCCAGAGACCGTCCTCGTCCCGTACAAGAACCCGGTGGACAACGCCCGGTATGCCTACACCGCGGCCAAATACAACCAGCCATTCGACCTCGACGCGATCGCCGAGCAGATCGGCTATCCACTGTTTATGAAGCCCTTCGACGGTGGCGCCTGGCGCGGGGTGTCCCGGATCAGCAACCGGGCCGAGCTGCGGGCCGCCTATGACGCCAGCGGCGAGATGCTCATGCACCTGCAGAAGGCCATCGACTACGACGTGTTCGCCCGGTCGCTGTCGATCGGCGCGGAGACCATGGTGATGAAGTTCCAGCCAGATCAGCCCATGCACCTCCGGTACGCGGTTGATCACTCGTTCCTGCCGCCGCAGCAAGGGGCAGAGGTCGTCACCATCGGCAGGCTGGTGAATGCGTTCTTCCGGTGGGAGCTCAACTCGTGCGAGACGCTGGTCAAGGACGGCGAGGTCTACCCGATCGACTACGCGAACGCGTGCCCGGATATCTCGCTCACAAGCCTGCACTACTACTTCCCGTGGGCCATCAAGGCGCTGGTCAAGTGGTGTGCCTTCGCGCTGGTCACCGGCAGGCGGCCGCGGCTCGACCTGACGACGGACTCCTATTTCGAGATCGCCGACGACGCCGGGATGACGTACGCCGACAAGCTGGCGGCCTACCGCGCGCTCGCCGACGGCTACTTCGACACCGAGCGCTATCACGACTTCTGCGCCAGCAGCCTCGGCCAGCTCGACGCGATCGTCCTGGACTGGGTTGCGGGCCCGGACTTCGATCAGCTACTGATCGAGACCGTCAGGTCGGTGTACCCGGCGCACGAGCACGACCAGTTCATCGCGCATCTCCGCGGCCTGCTGGACCTCTGGGTCCGGGATGAGAGCAGTCGGGTCGCGGCAGCATGAGTCGCGACGGCGTGAGTCGCGCGGCAGCCTGAGGAGGGGACATGGGTCGAGACATCGAGGCCATCAAGATCACCGGGGAGGACCGGCGCACCTACCGGGCCAAGCTGGCGCGCTCGCTCGACACCTTCGCGCGGATGCTGCAGGAGCGGCTGTTCGAGACCGACGTGGCCCTGGTCGGCCAGGAGATCGAGCTGAATCTCGTCGACGACCAGGGCGCGCCATCGATGCACAACGCGGACGTGCTGGCCGCGATCGCCGATCCGGCCTGGGCGACCGAGGTGGGCCAGTTCAACCTCGAGATCAACGTCCCGCCGCGCGAGCTCAGCGGCGATGCGCTCGCGGGACTGGAGGACGAGATCCGCGGGAGCCTTAACGCCGGCGACGCCAAGGCCCGCAGCGTTGGCAGTCGCCTGGTGATGATCGGCATCCTTCCGACGCTCGACAAGGCGGACGTCAGCGAGAGCACCATGTCGGCGAACGAGCGCTACAAGGTGCTCAACGAGCAGATCTTCGCTGCGCGCGGCGAGGACATGCGGATCGAGATCGATGGCGCCGAGCAGATCCTGACCCACGCGGACAGCATCACGCCGGAGGCCGCCTGCACGAGTGTCCAGCTGCACGTCCAGGTGAGCCCGGACGCGTTCGCCAGCTACTGGAACGCCGCCCAGGCCATCGCCGGCGTCCAGGTCGCGCTGGCCGCCAACTCGCCGTTCCTGTTCGGCAGGCAGTTGTGGCACGAGACCCGTATCACGCTCTTCGAGCAGGCCACCGACACCCGGCCGGACGAGCTGAAGCGGCAGGGCGTGCGGCCCAGGGTCTGGTTCGGGGAGCGGTGGATCACCTCGGTCTTCGACCTGTTCGAGGAGAACATTCAGTACTTCCCTGCGCTGCTGCCGATCTGCGATGACGAGGATCCGCTCGCGGCGCTCGACCAGGGCGAGTGCCCGCAGCTGGCCGAGATGAGCCTGCATAACGGGACGATCTACCGCTGGAACCGGCCCGTCTACGGAGTGGTCGATGGCAAGCCGCACCTGCGCGTCGAAAACAGGGTGCTCCCGGCCGGACCGTCGGTTGTCGACGTGATCGCCAACGCCGCGTTTTACTACGGGCTGGTGCGCGTGCTGGCCGAGTCCGAGCGCCCGGTCTGGACGCAGATGTCGTACACGACCGCGGCGGAGAACCTGCATGAGGCGGCCAAGAATGGCATGAGCGCGCAGCTGTACTGGCCGGGCCTCGGCGACGCCACGGTGGCCGAGCTCGTACTGCGCCGGCTGCTGCCGATGGCGCGCGACGGACTCAGCGACTGGGGCGTCAGCTCAGTGCACGCCGACCGGCTGCTCGGCATCATCGAGCAGCGCTGCCTGACCGGCCAGACCGGCGCGGCCTGGCAGATCGGCACTGTCGCCGCGCTCAGTGAACGGCACGGCGCCGATCGGAAGGAAGCACTCCGGCAGATGACCCAGCGCTACATCGAGCACATGCACACCAACGAGCCCGTGCACACCTGGCCAGCGGGTGCGTGACGACCAAGCTGACCGGACCTAGGCTGACGACGTGCTGAGACGAGTAGAGATAGCGGCCGCCCGGCGGCGGATCGGCGCCGCTTCCCGATCCTGGGCGGAGCGGTCTCCCAGCCAGCCTGGGACCGATGGCCTGCCCCAGATCCAGCACATCGTGATCCTCATGATGGAGAACCACTCCTATGACAACTACCTGGGCACGCTGGCCGGCCGCGGCGACGGCTTAACCCTCGGGCCCGACGGCAAGCCAACGCAGACGTGCGCAGCGACTGCCGGCACGGCGGTGCCGATGTGGACGTCCGCGCAGACCACGCAACACAAGGGCGTGCCGACGCAGTCCTGGCAGGCCAGCCACATCCAGTGGGACGAAGGCCGGTGTGACGGGTTCGTGCGCAGCATCGAGCAGACGCTGCCTGGCGCCGATGCCAGTACCGCGATGCGGTACTGGACCGAGGCCGAGCTGCCGTTCTACCACGGGCTGGCCAGGACGTTCCCGCTGGCGACCCGGTGGTTCTCGTCCTGCCTTGGCCCGACGTTCCCGAACCGGCGGTTCCTGATCGCAGGCACCGCGAACGGGCTGATCGATGACCTGCCGTTCGGCATGATCGACTATCCCGCGAACGGCACGATCTTCGATCACCTGAGCGCGCATGACATCAGCTGGGTCAACTATCACCACCTGCCGCCGCGCACCCTCTCATTCCGGCGCTTCGCGCACGCGACCGGACTGCGCTACCTGCGGCTGCTGGCTGGGGCGCTCGCCGCGGCCGTCCCGCAGCTCATCGACACGGTGACGAGCAAGCTGCACGTGACGGCGGACTTGTACCCGCTGGGAATCCTGAGATCGCTCAACCATCTCCGGCCGATGACGGACTTCTGGACCGCGGCCAGGGACGGCACGCTGCCGTCGGTGAGCATCGTTGATCCCGACTTCGAAGTGAGCTCGGAGGAGAATCCGCAGGACATCAGCGTGGGGGAGGAGCTCGCGGCCCGCGTCATCAATGCCGTGATGGCGGGCCGTGGCTGGCCTCGCACGCTGCTGATCTGGCTGTATGACGAGCACGGCGGCTACTACGACCACGTGCCGCCGCCCGCCGCGCCAGCCCCCGATGACGTTCCCGGCCTGAGTCCGTACAAGCGATTCCCGCTCCTCGGGCTGCTGCGGCATACGGCCCTGGGGAAGCAGATGACCGCCGCCGACTCCGGTCCGTCGACCTATACGCAGCTGGGCTTCCGGGTGCCCGCCGTCATCGTGTCGCCTTTTGCTAAGCCCGACTACCTGACCGAGCTTGATTACGATCACACGGCGATCCTGCGGCTGATCCAGCGCAAGTGGAACCTGCCGCCGCTGACGGCGCGGGACGCGGCCGCCGCCGACTTGCTGGATGCGGTGGACCTCGATGGACCACCTGCGTTCCTCGTGCCGCCAGTGCTGCCGGCACCCCGGCGGTCCTCAGGCCTCGCCTGACCCGCCATGGCCGCCGAGCAGGGCAACGGCCGCCAGCCCGTTAAGGCTGGCGGCCGCTGTCGCGAGCGAGTCCCTAGCGAATCCCTTACTCGTTCCCGAATGCCTGGATCTCCGCCAGCTCGACGTCGGTCAGCTCGCGCGGCATCTCGCCCTTGTCGACCTTCGCGCGCTGAACCTGGTGCCGGATGCCGTCGACGACCTCGGGGTTAGCCAGCGTCGTGACGTCGCCGACGTCAGCGAAGTTGGACACCGAGGCGATGACCCGGCGCATGATCTTGCCGGACCTCGTCTTGGGCATGTCGGGCACGATCCAGACGTTCTTGGGCCGGGCGATCTTGCCGATCTCCGTCTCGATCGCCGTGACGACCTTGGCCTCCATCCCGACCGGATCGACGCCAGGCTTGAGCGAGATGTACATCTCCACCATCCGGCCGCGGATGTCGTCGATGACCGGTACCGCGGCGGCCTCGGCCACCTCGGGAACCGTCAGCGCCGCCGACTCCAGTTCCTTGGTGCCGAGGCGGTGACCGGCGACGTTGATGACGTCGTCGATGCGGCCCAGGATGCGGAAGTAGCCATCCTCGGCCTGGAGTGCCCCGTCACCAGCGAAGTACGGCCAGTCGTGCCAGTCCTTGCTGTCAGGGTCGGTGTTGTACTTGCGGTAGTAGACGTCCAGGAACCGCTCGGGCTGCCCCCACACCGTCTGCATGATGCCGGGCCAGGGGTTGCGGATGCAGATGTTCCCGGCCTTGCCGCTGCCCTTGGGGATCTCGTTGCGGTCCTCGTCATAGATGACGGGGAAGATGCCCAGCGCGCCCGGGCCGCAGCTGCCGGGCTTCATCGGCTGCAGGCCTGGCAGCGTGCTGCCGAGGAAACCGCCGGTCTCGGTCTGCCACCAGGTGTCGACGATAGCCGCCTCGCCCTTGCCGACCGCGTTGTAGTACCAGCGCCAGACCTCGGGCTCGATGGGCTCGCCCACGGTCGTCATGTGCTTGAAGTGATAGTCGTACTTGGCAGGCTCGTCCGCGCCGACCTTGCGCAGCATCCGGATGGACGTGGGCGAGGTGTGGAAGATGTTGACGCCGAGCCGCTCGGCGATCCGCCACGGGCGGCCGCCATCGGGGTAGTTCGGCACGCCCTCGTAGATCACAGTCGTCGTGCCGAGCGCCAGCGGTCCGTACACGATGTAGGAGTGGCCGGTGATCCAGCCGATGTCGGCCAGGCACCAGTACACGTCGTCAGTGTGGATGTCCTGGTAGTACTTCGACGTCCCGGTCACGTACGCCATGTAACCGCCGGTGCTGTGCTGCGCGCCCTTGGGACGGCCGGTGGTGCCGCTGGTGTACATCAGGAACAGCGGCGCCTCGGCAGGCTGCGATACCGGTGCGACTTCCTGCCCGGCGTACTTGCCGATGACGTCATCCACGAAGAAGTCGCGGCCGTCCACCATGGGCGTCTTCGACTGGTACTCACCGTCCTTGCGCCGCCAGACCAGGACCTTGTCGACCTCCTGGCCCTGGCGCGCCGCCTCGGCGATCGCCTCGTCGGCCTTCACCTTGTGGTCCTGCATACCGCCGGCCCGGTAATAGCCGTCCATGGTGATGAGCACCCGGCTACCGGAGTCGGCGATGCGCGTGCCGCAGGCGTTCCCGGAGAATCCGCCGAAGACCTGTGAGTGCACGACGCCGATCCGGGCGCAAGCCAGCATCGTGACGACGGCTTCCGGCACCATCGGCATGTGCAGCGTGACCCGGTCACCGGTCTTCAGCCCGGCGTGGTCGCTGAGCAGCGCCGCGAATTCGTTGACGCGCCGCAGCAACTCGGCGTAGCTGATGTAGACCGTCGCGTCGTCCTCGAGCTCGGGCACCCAGATGACAGCGGTCTTGTCAGGGTTAGTCGCGGCGTGCCGGTCGACGCAGTTGTAGGAAGCGTTCAGCTTGCCGCCACCGAACCACTTCCAGAACGGAGCGTTGCTCGTGTCGAGCACGGTGTCCCACGGCTTGTCCCACGTCAGCAGGTCGGCATACTCGGTGAAGCAGTCGGGGAACTTGTCCTCGGTGAACCGCTCGAAGATCGCCGGATCGTTGGCGTTGGCCTGTGCTACGAACTTCTCTGGCGGCGGGTAGTACTCCTCCTCCCGCCAGTGCACGGCGATCTGGGACTCAGAGACCTGCGTCTCCGGGTTTTCTGTCATTCCTGTCCTCCAGGCCGAAGGCGAATCCGAGCGCGGCGATGCGCGGGCGGTCCGACATTTGGTGGGGTGTGCTCGGCGCGGCGCAAGAAGGTTAAGCCCGCAAACCGGCAGCCAGTCGTTGACCACCTAGTCATGGGCGCCCTCACACGTTACGGGAAACACAATCGTAACGCCGCGGGACAAGAGGGAACAGGCCTGTCACACCTGCGACCCCCGTAGATCGCTAACGGGTATCAGTCCTGGCAGGACAGGTTGACATCGTCGCGATCAACGGTAAGTTGCTGCGCAGTCCAGCACCGGGCCAGCAGGTCAGGGAGGTCAGCCGGGCAGTTGGCCGCACCGTGACGCGGCCACCAACGTCGGCTCCGTGTAGCCGAGTGACAAGCCCGAGCCCTGGCTGGGCGGGGGGTTGGATCCGGGAGGGGCCTGGGCGCCCAGTAGACAACGGAAGGTGAGCCCGCTTCCGGCGGGACACGTTCCGGTCCGAAGGGATTCCCAGGCCCTCTTCCCCGCGCGACCGAGAAGGTCGCGCACGAGAGGGTACGTGTCAGGCGCTCTTGCGCCGGCTACGCGGCTCAGGTGCCGCCTCAGGGGCGCGCTGTCCGCGGATGACAGCCAGGCGCTCGGCGAGGACTTCCTCGAGATCGGCCATGGAACGCCGCTCCATCAGCATGTCCCAGTGGCTGCGCGGCGGCTTGATCTTCTTCGGCGCAGGCATGTCGCCAGTGGCGGTCACGGCGAGTGCGCCGCATATCCGACATTCCCAGTTAATCGGCAGTTCAGCCTCGGCCGAGAACGGCACCGTGAACCGATGCCCCTTCGGGCAGTCGAAAGCGACGTCCTGGCGAGGCGCCAAGTCGGTGTTACGGTCGTTCTCGTAGCTTGTAGCTCCGAGTCGCGTGCCGCGGAGTGCTCGCTCGGCCATGTGTTACTGCCTCCCCAGGCGCTCGCCGTACTACTTCACCAACGGTGAGGTCGCGTTCAAGATTCCCGGCCCGCGCCTGTTCCAACCGTGAGCATGGGACCTGATCTGACGAAACCCTGGCCTAGCCGGCGATTCTGGGCCGCCACTGACCGCGTGCGATCAGCACGTCACGCAGAGCCTCCGTCTCATCGGTCATGATCCCGTCGACGCCAAGATCGAGCAGCCTGGTCATGATGACCGGATCATTGACCGTCCAGGCGTGCACCTGAAGGCCGGCCGCATGGGCGTGGGCGATGAACCGCCTGGTCGCCATCGTGAACGGGATCTGCGCGCATTGCACGGATCGGGCAGCGAATCGGGCCGCGAGCGTCTTGACCGGGAGTCCGGCCCGGATGGCGCCGATGCCCGCCGGCGTCGTGGCCGTGCACACCGGCCGCGGCAGCAGCCGCCGGGTCGCGTCGAGCCGGCTGCCGGAGAACGAGGTCAGGCACACGCGGTCCCAGCTGTTCGTAGACCGCAGCACGTCGATTAGCGGGCCGATCACCGGTTCGTCCTTGACGTCGATATTGAACCTGACATCGGGCCAGGCCATGATCAGCTCCGCGAGCAGCGGGATGGGCTCGGTCCCCCCGATCATGGCCTTGGCGACCTGCGTCGTGGTCAGCTCGGCGATCCGCCCGGTCGCATCGGTGACCCGGTCAAGGGCCCGGTCGTGGAACGCCACAACGGTGCCGTCGGCCGTGGCGTGGGCGTCGGTCTCCAGGTAGGCGTAGCCGAGGCCGACCGCGTGCTCGAAGGCCTTCCAGGAATTCTCCGGGAAGTGACCGGCGCCGCCGCGATGGGCAAAGGCGAGCGGGCGCGGATGATCAAGGTAACCGGACGGCACGGCCCTCAGTAAATCAAAATCAAAATCCACGATCGGAACGGGAACGGGGTCGGCCTACTCAGGCTCGCCCGCCCATTCGCGGCGGCGCACCTCGGCCATGGCGATCGCCGCGGCGGCCGCCACGTTCAGGGAGCCGACCTTGCCCGGCTGCGGAATGTAGGCGACCAGGTCGGCGGCGGCCAGGAGAGCGGCCGAGCAGCCGTGATCCTCGTTGCCGAGCGCGAGGCAGATGTCACCGTCGAGCGGCGCCGCATGCAGCGGCACCGCCTCGCCCGCGAGCTCGATCGCGATCAGCCGGTAGCCATCGCCGCGAGCCGCCGCCACCGCGGTGGCCACCGACGGCACCTGCTCGAACGCCAGCAGCCGGTCGGTGCCGAGCGCGGTCTTGCGCGCCGAGGGGTGGCCAGGCTGCGCGGTGTCCCCGCACAGCCAGACCTGGTCGGCGCCGAACGCCGCGGCGGTGCGGATGATCGAGCCCACGTTGAACGGCTGGCCCACGCTGTCGAGCAGCAGCCCGAGCCGCGCATGGGTGCGCCGCCGCCAGTCGCGGTTGAGGCGCTTCACCTCGGTCGCGCCGAGCTGCCGCGCTGTCATGGTGTTCTGCCCGTGCGTACCTCGAGCACCCGGTAGCCGGCCCGCGCGGCGATCCGCGCCGCGTCCCAGCCGGCCTCGGCGAGCCAGCGCTGGAGCGAGTCCGAGCCCAGGTTGCGCTGCACGACGAGGTAGGCGGCGGCGCCAGGGGCGAGGCGCTCGAGGTTGCGCGCGAGCATGTGATGCAGGGCGTCCTTGCCGATCCGGACCGGCGGGTTGGACCAGATCAGCTGATAGCTGGCTGGCAGGCTCGGGTCATCGGCCGCGAGGCAGCGAACATTGGCGAGCCCGGCATCGGCCACGTTCCGTGTGCACAAATCCAGGGCACGTTGGTTGACGTCGACCGCCCACACTCGCGCCGCTGGAGCCCGGCTCGCCAGCACGAGCGCCAGCGGCCCGTAGCCACAGCCGAGATCGAGCAGGTCGCCATGCACCGGGGGTGGCGGTGCCGTTTCGAGCAGGAGCCGGGTGCCGGGATCGAGCCTGGTGGGGGAGAAGACGCCGGAGTCGGTCGCGAGCGTCAGGTGGACATCGGGCAGCACGACGTGCACCGTTCCTGGCCGGTGCGCTGCCGCCGGCTGCTCAGCGAAGTACTGGCTGCTCACTGGGACTGACGCCGTCGGCAGCCAGGGCGGGAGCTATGTAGGTCCGGCTCACCCAGCGCTCGACCACGAAGGTCAGCACCGGGATCGTGCCTGCCAGCAGCACAATGATCGTGCCGGGGCTTGCGACCTTCATCCGGACCAGCCGGGTCATCGCGAACGCGACCACGATGTAGATCATGTACAGCACGCCGTGCAGGGCGCCGACGATCTCAGCGGGCTTCGGGTCGTGGCCGAAGTACCGCAGCGGCATGCAGACGAAGCACAGGACTACCAGCATCACGCCGGTGACGTAGGCCATCGTCCGGTACGCGCGCACTCCGAGCCGGAGCACGTCAGGGCGCACTGCCTGCCTCCTCACGAGTGGTCTGCCGGTTGAGCTTCGCCAGGTAGGCATTGTAGGCGGCGAGCTCGGGATCATCGTCGGCCTCGTCGTCGATCGCCACGGCGGTATGCGCCGTACTGGGCAGTGCAAGATCGTCATCGGGGGCGAGGCCAGCCGCGCGCAGGGCCTGCGCCTGCTTGGCGGCGCCGCCAGGCTGACGCCACTCATCGGCGATCGTCTTGGCCCAGAAGACGACGCCGAAGATCACGAAGATCGGCCATTCGAAGGTGTACGCCCAGCTCAGGGCGTTCCCGCTCTCGGCGCGATGGAACTGCCAGTCGCCGAGCCATAGCATGCCCCACGCGGCGACCACGGCGAAGGCATGCCAGGCCAGCCACCTCGGGCTCACCAGGAATAGCCAGCGCGGACGCGATCCGGACATGCTAAAGAGGGTAGCCCTACTACAGCCTGTAGCGGTCCAGCGGGGTGATCCGCCACACTTCGGTCGTGCCCGAGTCGCCAGGCGCCAGGTTGAACCTTGACTCCCGCGTATCGACGTGGGCGTAGCCGAGCTTGGCGGGCACGCGCCCGCTGGCCAGGTTGAGCGCATCGTGGTGGATCTCCACGTGGTCGACGCCCGGCAGGGCGAGCGCCGCGTCTGTCAGCGCGGCCGACGCTGCGGTGGCCACCCCGCGCCCGGTACTGGCCGGATGCACCCAGTAGCCGATCTCCAGGCCGCCGGGCTCGATCCTGGCCATCAGGCCGGCGCTGCCCGCCGGCGTTCCATCGGCGAGGATCAGGTACTGGAACGCGCTGCCATCGGACCACCCGGCCTCGCACCGCTGGAGGTAGTCCGCGGCGTCGTCACGCCCGTAACTCGCTAGCCCAGGGCATCCACGGCCGCAGGTGCTCGAGCGACTCGCGGATCATCCGGAAGCACAGGTCGGCGTCGGCGGCGCGCCACCGACGCAGCTCGACCTGGCACTTCGGCGCGAGGCTGGTCAGGAGCTCGGGCGGGGAGTCCATCGGCCGATCATGGGCGAGGCCGGCCGTCCGGCGCAAACGAGTTTCATCGGGGGTGTCACACACTGTCGCCACCGGATTCCAGCGAGTCACCGGACGCGCTCCGGCGGCGGCCGCAATAATCGGACGCATGTCTTTCGCTGACTGGCTCTCGGGCCGGAAATCGCATGCGGTCCGTCTCCCGCAAGGGATCGAGGAGCTGCGCGGACCCGCTAGGGGCACCATCGTGCTGCCGCGGCACCTGGCCCTGCCCGGCATGCGTGAGTGCGACGTCACCGACGACCCCACGCGGCGCAGCATGTACGGCATCGTGCTGACTCAGGGCCAGCGCAACGACGTCGCCAGGTTCCTCAACCCCGAGCTGCTGCGGGCAGACTGGCCGCTGATCAGGGAGGCGCTCGACCCGAAGCTGCGCGGGACCTGCGAGCGCCGGTTCGACCTCGGGGGCCTTGCCAGCACGCAGGAAGCGGCCGAAGCCTAGGCCTGTCCGGTCGATCATGTGTCGGTAGCGTTCCGGCGTGGCCAGGACCGATGTGCAGGGCCCCGGAGTGTTCCCTGGATGTCTGATTGATCATGGGATGCCGGGAGCGCGAGGACGCTGATCGGGTCGAGGTGGGCTCGGCGACCGACTTCGTTACTCCAGGCCCGCCCGCCAGTCACAACAGCCTCAAACCCGGTCAAGCACGGAACACTCCGGGGCCCTGGGGCCATAGTGATGCGGCGCAGACAGCCGCGAATGTCAGACCCCGCTATTAGGTTCCCCGCCATGCGAGAACTCATTGACGCCCTGGTCCGGTCCGCCGAACGAGAGGGCATGGAACTTTACGGAGCGCACATCTACCGCCGCGGTGCCGAGCCGGTCGAACGCAGGCTCCGCTCGGACGACCGAGTCGACGTGCGGTCGGTCTCGAAGACCTTTACGTCCGTAGCGCTTGGCATCGCCGAAGCCGAAGGCCGCCTCGCCCTGGACGACCCCGCCCTCAAGTACTACCCCGAGCTAGCCGGCTCTGCCGCGCCCCGCCTGGACCAGGTCACGCTCCGGCACTTGCTCATGATGACGTCCGGCAGCCCGTACTCCTGGTCCGCCTACGACCCCGTCGTAGTCCCGGACCTAGCCGCTGACTTCTTCGCGACCCCGCTGGCGCACGAGCCCGGCACGTATTTCAGGTACACCGGCATCGGCCCGTACGTAGCGGCCCGCGCCCTGCGCGCCGCGACCGGCGCCAACGTCCGCGACTACCTGCTGCCCCGCCTCTTCACCCCGCTGGCCATCCACAACCCCCAGTGGCACACCTGCCCCCTCGGCCATCCGGTAGCGGAGAGCGCCCTCTACCTGAGGACGTCCGAACTGGCCCGCTTCGGCCGCCTCCTGCTAGACGAGGGCCGCCACGAAGGCCGCCAGCTGGTCCCCGCCGAATACTGCGCACGAATCGCGACTGAAACCGTCCCGACCGTGAAGAACCCAACAGACGAAGGCTTCCGCCTCTCGGACAGTTACGGCCTCGGCGTCTGGTGCACCCCCGGGGAAAAAACGTACAAAATGGCAGGCCTCTACGGCCAGCTCTGCATAATCTCCCCGGATAAGGAAGCGGTGGTAACCGTAACCGCCCACGTGGAAGGGGGCGGCTCCCAGCGAACCTCTATAACAGCCCTAATAGACGAAGAGATCGTAGCCCGCCTATAAAGGCAAGCGTTCCTCGGATGAAAAAGAATGGCGGCTCGCAGCCCATGGCGCGGCAGGGCCCCGGAGTGTTCCGTGCTTGACCGGGTTTGAGGCTGTTGTGACTGGCGGGCGGGCCTGGAGTAACGAAGCCGGTCGCCGAGCCCACCTCGACCCGATCAGCGTCCTCGCGCTCCCGGCATCCCATGATCAATCAGACATCCAGGGAACACTCCGGGGCCCTGGGCCGATGTGAGCAACAAGACGGATTCCCTGTTGTGCTTGCGGGTCGAGCCTTGGGCGCCGGATCACTGGATGCGTCCGGGCGAGGTGTTCACAGTCGCGACGCGGGCGGATCCGGAGAATGCGCCGTTCAACGTGGTGGTGCACGGGCAGGGCATCTCCGTCTGGGTGAACGCCGGCCTCGACGCCGAGGTCTTCGATGCGCAGAGCGGGCTGGTGCCTTGCGCGCATCAGCGGCCGGACGACGTGTTCAAGAGCGCAGCCAGATGACCAGCGCGGCAACCGTCGTCGTGCCGAGGTAGATGTAGCAGCGCTTGTCGTAGCGGGTGGCGACCGCGCGAAACTGCTTAAGCTTGTTGATCGCTCGTTCGACGGTGTTGCGCTTCTTGTAGCGCTCGGCGTCGAAGCCCGGTGGCCGCCCTCCGCGCGATCCTTTGCGCCGGCGGGCGGCCTGGGAGTCGGACTTCTCCGGGTAAGCATTCAGCCCGTTCACGTACGGTGATGGGTGGCAGGGGGGTGATCGCCGTTACGGGGAGAGTGCTCTTGTTGGCAGGAGGAAACGTGCCCGAGTGTCATACCAGCACCTCCGGCATGGCGATCTGCTCGGTCTGTGCGGTGATCAGTGCATCCTGCGGAGGGAATACCCCCTTCAAGAGCCTGCGGCATACGTGCTCTACGCGTCGCGCATGCGCAGCAGGAGCCCGCCGGCCAATAGCGCTGCGGTAGCCCAGGCGGCGAGGACGCCGAGGCCTGCCCATGGGCTGATGGGCAGGCTGCGGAGGCCGGTGGTGGCCTGGATGGCCAGGCCGGCGCTCATCGGCCCGACCTGCCGGAGCAGGCGCTGCCAGTGCGGGTTGCCGATCGCCTGGGAGATGATGGGGAAAAGGTAGAGCAGGCCGAGGACCATCCCGATGCTGGTCGCGGAGTCCCGTATGGCGGTGGCGATGCCGAGGCTGAGCAGGGCGATCAGGACCAGGTAGAGGACCGACCCGATGGCCGCGCGCAGTATCGGCCCGTCGGCCAGGGACAGGGCCGGGTAGCCGCGGGCGGCCGTGAAGCCATGGCCGGGCAGGATGAGCCGCCCGGCGAGCAGCGACCCGAGTACCGCGATGGTCCCGGCCGCGGCCACGATGCCGGTGAGGGTGATGGCTTTGGCCGCGAGGACGGTGGCCCGGTGCGGCATCGCCGCCAGGGTGGTGCAGATCATGCCGGAGCTGTACTCGCCGCTGATGACTCCCGCGGCTAGGACGGCGACCAGTGCCTGGCCAAGTTCAACACCGGTGAGGCTGAGCCTGGCCGTGTCGTCGCCGCCGCAGCCGGCGGTGCCGCATGTCATCACCGAGGTCACCGCGCCGCCTAGGGCCACGGTCGCTGCGATGGTGCCGAACAGCAGCCACAGGGGGCTGACGACGGTCCGTATCTTCGTCCACTCCGCGTGCAGGGCCGGCCTCATGCGTCCCTCCGGCGGAGAAGGACGGCCGCCACGGCCAGGGCCAGCACCGCGTAGCCGGCCAGGACGGCGAACCCGGCCCACGGCGCTAGCGGGTAATAGCCGTTGTAGGGCGTGTAGATGCTGGTGACCTGGTGATACGGCACAAGCGTCCCCTGGACGGCGAAGGCAGCGGCCGGCGTCACCCGGGCCAGCCAGTTTGCCACGTTGGCGGGTATGAACGGGATTTGGGCGACCAGGAGGTAGGGCAGCACGATGGCCGCGATGACGGTGGCGACCGCCCCGGCACTGCGCCGGAACACGACGCCGACGGCAAGCGCCAGGATCGAGGCGGCCGCGAGCAGGGCCGCGGTCCCGGCTTCCACCCGGAGCAGGCCCGATGATGTCACCGGGAACAGGTACACGCCGTGGGCCCGCGCGAGCCGCTCGCCGAGCGGGACCGCGACGACCGATCCCGCCAGCCCGGTAGCGAACGTGACGGCGCCCAGGACGATCGCCTTGGCCGCCAGCACCCAGCCCCGCCGCGGGCTGGCGGCCAGGGTAACGCGGATCAGGTCGCCGGAGTATTCGGCGGTGATGAACCGCGTCCCCACCACGATCACCGCGATCAGCGCGGCGAACGTGCCGGTGAGGATGACATCGATGGTGCCGCTACCTGACAGGGTTAGGCGGACGGCGGGCGCGATGTCGCCGGTGCCGGTCACCGTGAACGTGCCGCCCGCCTGCGTGAACGTGCCCGGCGCGAACGCCGGGTGACCGTTGGCGTCTGGTTCGGCTCCCACCGAGTCACCGGCCCAGTTACCACCGAGCCAGCTTCCCTGGATAGCGAGGTTCCCGAAGGCGGCCGTGGACACGCTGGTGTCCGTGCCAAAACCCTGCACCGAATCCGGAGATGCGACAAATAGCCCGCCTTGCACGGTCGGTCCGAGCCCGGCCACGTGAACGGTACCCACCTTGATCCAGTGCGAGCCGTCGGCGGAGTCATAGCCGGTGACCACGTCGCCGGAGCGGTCCAGCCGCAGCCAGCGAACAGACGCGGCGGAAACAGAGCCGGGTAGCCCGGCCGTGTCGCCTGTGTAGTCGTACTGCATCCGCACGCCGTGGCTGCCGGTAACCATGATCGCTGCATACGGCGATCCCTGGCGGGTGCTCTGCTTGATGATGAGCCCGGCCTTCGCCCACGGCACGATGCTGTTGTCCGTAAGCGCGGAAACCGAGACAGTGACGCTGCCGTTTCCGGCCAGCGGCCGGTGCACGAAGTAGAAGCTGTCGGTAACCGGCTCACCGCCCGGCCCGATCGGGACGGTCGGCGTGCCATGGTGATCGCTGCTGATCCCGGCGAGCACCGCGACCAGCACCACCATCAGCGCCGCGGCCACCATGCCGGCCACCCAGCCTCGGATGGTCCGGAATTTGGTCCACTCCGCGTGCAGCACCTGCGGAAAGCCGTCCCGCCCGGTCCGCTGGCCTGATCGGTACGGCGCAACGACGGGGGTCACCGCGGCACCTCCGCGTGCGGCGCGGCGCGGAACTCGGCCGCGTCGCGGGTGAGCTCCATGTAAGCCTCCTCCAGTGTGGCGCGGTGCGCCGATACCTCGGAGAACGGGACCGCGTTTTCGGTAAGGAGAACCACGGCTCGTTCTGAAGAAAGGCAGGAGACGGTGAGCACACCAGGAGCGGTGGCTGCGACCCTAGCCCCGGCGTCTGCCAGTACGCTCGCCGCTTCCCGGACAGCGCTGGTCCGTAGCGTGACCCGGTTCCCGGACGCGGCCGCGATCAGGCCGGCCACGCTGGTGTCGGCGATGGCTTTGCCGCGACCGGCCACGACGAGATGATCGGCCGTGTCCTGCAGCTCGCTCATCAGGTGGCTGGACACCAGGACGGCGCGGCCCTGAACGGCCAGCGACCGCAGGAACCCACGCATCCAGACGATGCCTTCCGGGTCCATGCCGTTGAACGGCTCATCGAGCATGACGACCGGCGGGTCACCCAGCAGTGCCCCGGCGATCCCGAGCCGCTGCCGCATACCCAGCGAGTAGCCGCCTGCCGCGCGCCGGGCCGCCTGGGTCAGGCCGGCCTGCTCGATCACCTCATCCACCCGCCGCGCGGCCAGGCCCTGCGAATGCGCCAGCCACAGCAGGTGATTACGGCCGCTGCGGCTGGGGTGCAGCGCGGAGGCGTTCAGCAGCGAGCCGACGTGGCTGAGCGGGTGCCGGAGGCTGTGGTACGGCTTCCCCTCGATAAGCGCGGTGCCCGCGTCGGCCGCGTCCAGGCCGAGGATCACCCGCATCGTGGTCGACTTTCCGGCCCCGTTCGGCCCCACGAAGCCGGTCACCAGCCCCGGATGGACGGTAAAGGACATGCCGTCAAGGGCACGGGTCGTCCCGTACCGCTTGCGCAGCCCGGCGACGGCAATGCCTGGGGCGCTCATAGGGGTGAGCACCCGGCTCGGTGTGGTCTCATGCGGGTAGTTGTACCGAGCGGCTGGTTCCAGCCCGGTCTCAGCCGCTGCGACCTGGCTGGAACCTGCGGGCTGGCATTGTTGTGCGCATGACACGCCGAACCGGCGGCCCGCCCCGCCGCCCTCCCCGCACGGCCGGCGGTGACCCGCGGTGAAGGTCCTGGTGGTCGAGGACTTCGAGGTACTGGCCCGCTCCATCGGCACCGGGCTGCGCCGCGAGGGCATGGCCGTCGATGTCGTGCTGGACGGGACCGACGCCCTTGGCCGCCTGGCCGCCACCCGCTACGACGTGGTCATCCTCGACCGGGACCTGCCCGGTGTCGGTGGCGACGACATCTGCCGGCGACTCGCCCGCGACCGCTCCGGCACCCGTGTGCTGATGCTGACTGCGGCCGGCACCATCGAAGACCGCGTCGACGGGCTCAGCCTCGGCGCGGACGACTACCTGCCCAAGCCGTTCGCCTTCGCCGAACTGGTCGCCCGGGTGCGGGCCCTGGCCCGCCGGGCCGCACCGCCGCTACCGCCCGTCCTGTCCTGCGGGGACATCACCCTCGACCCGGCCCGCCGGGCGGCACTGCGCGCCGGCCGGCGCCTTGAGCTCAGCCCGAAGGAGTTCGCGCTCCTGGAATGCCTGCTCGCCGCACCCGGCCTGGTCCTGCCCGCCGAGGAACTACTCGAACGAGTCTGGGACGAAGCGGCCGACCCGTTCACTTCCGCGGTCAAGCACACCATCCACCGGCTGCGCGCCAAACTCGGCGACCCGCCGGTGATCGAGACCATCCGCGAAGGCGGCTACCGGATCGGGCCGCCATGACCGGCCCCCAGCCGCTCCCCAGACGGTCCTTGCAGGCCCGGCTTACGCTCTTCTACGCCACGGGCATCTTCGCCGCCGGGACCGTAGTCCTCGCAGTCGTCGCCGTCCCCCTCGCCGGCATCCAGTCGGCCACTCCCAAGGGCAGCCGGGCCTCAGCCGCGATCACCGGCACCGGGAACGGGATCGGCCCGCACCAGCTCCTGGTAGGCTCCGCCGTCGCGCTCGCCCTCCTTATCCCCATCGCGCTCGCGGCTGGCTGGTTCGTGGCCGGCCGCTTCCTGGCGCCCCTGCGGGCCATCACCGCCACCGCCAGGGCCATCTCCGCCGGAAACCTCCACCAGCGCCTCGACCTCGGCGAGCCCGCCGACGAGCTGACCGAGCTGGGCTCCATCCTCGACGACCTCTTCGCCCGCCTTGAGGCCTCCTTCGACGCCCAGCGGCACTTCGTCGCCAACGCCTCCCACGAGCTACGCACCCCCCTCGCCGGGCTGCGGACCCTCCTCGAAGTCACCCTCGCCGACCCCGACGCCGACACCGGCACCCTGCGCTCGGCCTGCCAGGAGGCCCTCGTTCTCGGCGGACATCAGGAGCGGCTCGTCCAGGCACTGCTCGCCCTGGCCACCAGCGAGCGCGGCGTCACCCGCTGCGACACCCTCGACCTCGCCCAAGCCGTCACAGGAGTGCTCGCCTCCCGCCGCGACCAGGCAGCAGAGAAAGACATCGACCTCGCCGAACACCTGATGCCTGCAGTGACGGCCGGGGACCCGGGACTGATCGAAAGCCTCATCGCCAACCTCATCGACAACGCCATCCGCCACAACCACCCCGACGGGCACGTCCAGATCACCACCCAGACCTCCGGCACGCAGGTGACCCTTACGGTCACCAACAGCGGGCCAGTCGTCCCCGGCGACCAGATCCAGCGGCTCTTCCAGCCCTTCCAGAAGCTGGCGCCCGATCGTAATGGCCGCCGTGACGGCTACGGTCTCGGCCTCGCCATCGTCAACGCCGTCACCCAAGCTCACCACGCCACCCTCACCACCAGCGCACGCCCCGAAGGCGGCCTGTCCATCACCGTGCGGTTCGCGCACGTACCCGGCAGCCGCGGCTGCAGTACGGGCAGGGCATCTACGGATTCTTCTGCCACCACCGCGGCAACCAGTTCGCCTCGGCGCTGATGATGCCGATGACCGAGCGGTTCGCCGTCGGCATCCGCCGCTACATCGACACACCCAGGCTGGACCTGGTCGCGGATCCGCGGGATGCGCTGATCGCGGCGCAGGCGGAGCAGATCGCCGTGCTGGAGGCGCTGGTCGCTGACTTGCGGAAGCGGCTGGACGCGACCGAGCGGGCAGGATCGCGCAACAGCGGGAACTCCTCAATGCCGCCGTCGTCGGATGACCTGCCGGGGCGGAAACCGCCCAGGAAGCAGCGGCGGGCGGCGGAGCGCGCGGAGAAGAAGCGGGGGAAGCAGCCGGGCAGCCCGGGCACGTCGATGACGTGGAAGGTCCCGGACCGGACCGAGGATCACTACCCGGAGGGAAGCTGCTCCTGCGGCCGTGACCTGGCGGACGCGGAGGACCTGGGCGTCACGCGGTCGTTTCAGCAGGAGGAGATCCCGGCCGCGCCGGCGGAGCGAGTGCAGCACGACCTGCACGAGGCGAGATGCGCCTGCGGCCGGGCCCATGTGGCGGTCCGCCCGGCGGGCGTGCCGGATTCCGCCCTGTCCATCGGCCCGCGGCTGCGCGCCCTGGCGGTTTACCTGGTCGTCTTCCAGCACGTCCCGGTGGAGCGGTGCCGGCAGCTAATCGCCGACGTGTCCGGCGCTGCCGTCTCGGCCGGGTTCATCCACTCGTGCCTGCGGCAGGCCGCGAGGCTGGCCGCAGGGGTGGTGCGGCTGATCCGCACCCTGATCACCGCCGCGGCGGTCGCGGGGTTCGATGAGACGACGCTGCGGTCTGGGCCGGCCGGGGAGAAGAAGTACGTCCACGGCGCGTTCACCGAGCAGTACTCCGCCTTCTGGCTGGGCACCCGCAGCCTGGACTCCATGCACGACGCCGGGATCCTGCCGGGCTTCGCCGGGATCGTGGTCTCTGACCGCTACCAGAATTATTTCCACCCCAGGTGGGAGCACATCGCCGGGAACCAGGCATGCGCGGCTCACATCCTGCGCGACTACCAGGACTGCGCCGAGGCATACCCGGAGGCGGTCTGGCCCGTGCAGGCGCAGCGGGCGCTGCGCGGCCTCATCCGTGCCTGGCACGCCGCACCCGAGCAGGGCCTGGAGGCCATCCCCGCCGACATGCGGAAACCGCTAGAGCACGAGTTCCGGCACGCGGTCCTGGCCGGCCTCGCGAGCGTGCCCCGCGTCCCTGGCCCGAAGAACAGCACGAAACAGTGGCCCGGCCGCGAGCTGCTCGAATTCTGCCGCGACCGCCGCAGCGACGTGCTCCTGTTCGCCGAGGACACCAGCGTCTGGCCCACGAACAACATCAGCGAGCGCGGCGTCCGCCCCCTGAAAACACAGCAGAAAATCTCCGGCCGCCTGGCAAGCGACGACGTCACCCAGGACCGCCTCGACATCAGAAGCTACATCGACACCGCCCGCAAGCACGGCAAGAACGCCATGGACGTCCTTCACGGCCTCATGCTCGGCAGGCCCTGGCGGCCGCCAGCACAGGCATTCTCCCCGTAACCACGGAGCAGAACCCGCGCTGCCTATCACTGCACGTGAATGGGCTGAATGTTTACTTCTCCGGGATGGTGTGCGAGATACCTCGTCGCCTCAGGTACCGGCGAATGAGGCTGTTGCTGCGCGCCTTGTCCGCAGCCACGCTGCCGGGCTTGCGGCGGGGCCGGCCGACGGGCCGGGGAACCCGGATCTTGTCCAACACCGCCTCGAACTGCGTGCAGCCCGCTCGTTGGCCTTCAGTGATGAGCAGCGACAGCGGTCGGCAGCGTCCGTCCGCGCTCAGGTGGATCTTGGCGGTGAACCCGCCGCGTGAGCGGCCGAGCCCTTCGGCGCCTGCACCACCTTCGCCAGGCGGCCGCACAAGCTCAGCCGGGCTGCTTCGCCCGTCAGTTCGCTGCCTGCGTCCCCTTTTGGAACCGGTGCGGGCGGCGCGATACGGGCGCCGGCGGCGTGCTGATGGGCGCGCACGGTAGTGGAGTCCACCGAGATGTCCCAGTCGACCTCACCGTCCGCGTCGGCGGCGGCCTGGATCTGCTGGAGCAGATATTCCCAGGTGCCGTCCGCCGACCATAGCCGATGGCGCTCGTACACGGTCTTCCACGGGCCGAACCGCTCTGGAATGTCGCGCCAGTGCGCCCCGGTCCGGATCCGGTGGAGAATCCCGTCGATCACCTGTCGGTGATCACGCCACCGTCCGCACCGCCTATTGCTGACCGGCAGAAACGGCCGCAACTGCTCCCACTCAGCGTCTGTCAGATCACCCCGCCCCATGCCAGGACAACGAGCAGGACTGCCCAAAGTCACACGATCGACCGGACAGGCTCTAGGTGGGCAACCGCAGGCAGCCGAGGGCGTCGGAGCCGCGTGTTCTGAGGTCAGGCGTGACTCAGGCGGCTGCGGCAGCGTGGCTTCGCAGCATCCGGTCACCGAGTGTCGCCGTCGTCGTGCCGTCGCAATGCAGGTGCAGTTGCCAGCCCCATCTGTGTACGGCAATCAGATGATGGAACGAGCAGAGCAGGCAGCACCCGTCCAGGCTGGTCAATCCGCCCTCTGATCGGGGCGTGAGATGGTGCACCTGACAGGCGGCCGGGCGCTGATCGCAGCCAGGGAAGGCGCAGTGCTTGTCGCGGGCGATGATGGCGCGGCGCAGGTAGGCAGGGACGACCTCGGTCGACTTGCCGACGTCCAGCGGCAGGCTGATGCTCGCGGCCGGCTGGGGGACTAGGCCCGCGCGCAGGTGCGCCGCCAGGCCGGCCGGTCCCGAGAGCAGGCGGATCGCTCGGCTGAGGATCAGGTCTCGCGCCGCAGTGTGGGCCATGGCAGCGGTGCGCCCGTGCAGGTCGCACCCGCCGGCCGCGCTAGTGTCCGCGGCGCAGTTGCAGATCCGGCAGGCGCCGCGTCCCGTGGCGTCGATGTCAGGCGCCGGCTGGATCTGGTGCTGCAGTGTCTGGTGCTGCGCTGTTCTGGTGCTGCGCTGTCTGAACCGGCAGCACGAAGCAGCGCGCTCGCCTGCTCGGCGAGCTCTGCCGGGTCGACGTGCGCGGTGACGATCGGCGAGATCGATGCGTCGCAGTCAGAACCTGGGCCAGCCGTGGCACCATCGCCGGCCCAGTCGGCCGTCGCGTTGCCCGCGCCGTCGAGGCCGAGCAGTTGCTCCAGCGTCATGTGCAGCTGAATCTGCGTCGGCTGTCCGGCCCGGTCGGGAAGGCCGCCGGCGATGAAGCGGCGGCAGACCTCGGCTAGGGCGTCGTGCTCGCGCTGCGCGGCGGTGCGGATGTCCTCCGGCCCAGCCTTCGCGCTCAGGGAGTCCAGAACTGCGCGCAGCGCGGCGGCGCACTCAGGCGTGAGATCGCCGTCGAGCTTGCCGGCGCCGCGGAAGTGCGTCAGCAGGCGGACGTTCCTGCTGTCGAAGCCGTGGCGGCCGTCATCGGTGTCGGCCTTCGCGGTCATGCGGTACATCTGCTCGGCCAGGCCGCCCAGGTCGCGGAGGTCCGCGCCGCCGGCGGCGGCCGCAAGCAGGATCGCATCGGCATTCGCGCGGCTGTCCTCGGGCAGCCGGTCGCTCCACCAGCAGATCTTGCGAGCCCACGAGGCTGATACGTCACCCGCCGCCATGGCCGATGCCACCGCCGGATGAACGGCAAGTCGCTCCATCCAGCCCACCGCGTCGGCGGCGGTCGCCGTCGTGACTCGCGTCTGCCACCGCAACCAGGATCGCGGGCCACCGGCAGCGTCATCTTCGAAGCCGCGCGCTGACGTGAACGCGGCCAGGACCGCCGACCGAGCGGCGATGAGCTGGGCCTGGGCGCGCTCAAGCGCCCGCAGGCAATCGGCCTGCTCGGCCGTCGTCAGCTCGGTGGCATCCGACGCTGCCAGTCCCGACAGCGCGTCCGACGCGAACGCGAGGGCGTCATGAGCGCTGGTCGGCCGCTTGGCCTGCAACATGAGCCCTCCCTACCGGCAGTCTCCACGATCCGATGATCGAATACCTGAACGAATAAAATACAGTTCGTTTCAAGAGTTCGAATCTAAGAGCGATCCTATCGGGAAGCACCGACAAAAATTGGCGCCGGCGCCCGTCTGGGTCCCCTGGTGTGCGCGCAAGACCGCCGACCCGGCACCATAGTGCTGAGCTCGCACTGATCTCGGGCCACCAATACCGCATCTGGAGGATTCAGTGTCCGACGCCAACGCCGCGGCTGACGTCAACGCGGCCACCGCGTCCAGGCAGCCGGCAGGCGCAGCCCCGGCGCAGCGCGGCAACAAGTGGTGGACGCTGGTCGCGGTGTGCCTCGGCACGTTCATGCTGCTGCTGGACATCACGATCGTGAATGTCGCCCTCCCCGACATCCAGCGCGCGCTGCACTCGAGCTTCTCGGACCTCCAGTGGATCGTCGACGCTTATGCGCTGACGCTGGCCGCGTTCTTGCTCACCGCAGGCAGCCTGGCCGACATGTACGGGCGGCGGCTGCTGTACCTGATCGGGCTCGCCGTTTTCTCTACCGCGTCCGTGCTCTGCGGCTTCGCGGTCAACACGCTGATGCTCCAGCTTTCGCGCGGATTGCAGGGCGTCGGCGGCGCCATCATGTTCGCGGTATCGCTGGCGCTGCTTGCCGACGCCTTCCGCGGCAAGGACCGCGGCGTCGCCTTCGGGGTCTGGGGTACGGTGACGGGCCTGGCCGTGGCCATCGGACCGCTGCTCGGCGGCATCCTGACGTCGGGCCTGTCCTGGCGCTGGATTTTCTTCGTGAACGCGCCGATCGGCGTCTTCGCCGTCGTCGTCACGGTGATGCGCGTGGCCGAGTCTCGTGCTCACGAGGCCAGCCGGCCGGACTGGGCGGGCTTCGGCCTGTTCACAGTCGCGCTGGCCAGCCTGGTCTATGGCCTGATCGAGTCCAACTCGAAATCGTTTACCAACAGCCTGGTGCTGAGCTGCTTCGCGGTGGCCGCCGTGTTGCTGCTCGCTTTCGTCCTGGTCGAGCTGCGGATGAAGCACCCGATGTTCGACCTGAACCTGTTCCGGCTGCCGACCTTCAGCGGCGGCCTGGTAGCGGCGTTCGGGCTGAGCGCATCGATCTTCTCGATGCTCCTGTACCTGGTGCTGTACCTCCAGGACATCCTGGGCTACTCCGCGCTCGCCACCGGGGTCAGGCTCATGGTCATCTCTGGCGGCATCCTGGTGACGGCGACACTCTCCGGCCGGCTGAGCTCACGCGTGCCTGTCCGGTGGCTGATCGGCCCGGGCCTGCTCCTCGTCGGCGTCGGGCTGTTGCTCATGCGCGGGCTCGAACGCGACGTCCTCGTGGACCCATCTGATCCCCGGCATGATCGTGAGCGGTCTCGCCGTGGGGCTGGTCAACCCGCCGCTGGCCTCCACCGCGGTCGGCGTGGTGGCGCCGCAGCGGGCCGGCATGGCCTCCGGCATCAACTCCACCTTCCGCCAGGTCGGCATCGCTACCGGCATCGCTCTGCTGGGCAGCCTCTTCTCGAACAAGGTGCGCGACGAGGTGATCTCCATGGTGGGCGCTCTGCCTGGCCTGTCGGGGCACGGGTCGCAGATCGCAACGGCCGTGCAGTCGGGGCAGATCGGCCGCGTGCTCAGCCGGCTGCCCGGGCCACTCCGCGGGCAGGTCGGCGCGATCACCAGGGCCGCCTTCACTTCCGGCCTGAACCACATCCTGCTGGTGGCGGCCATCATCGCGCTGGCGTCCGGTGTGGTATGCCTGGTGGCCATTCGCCAGCGGGACTTCGCGCAACAGCAGCAGGGCGCGGTCGCGCCGCCGGGCTAGCCTTACAGTTACGACATGCGCAAATACGTCATCATGGGCGTCCAGGGCAGCGGCAAGGGCACCCAGAGCGCCATGCTCGCCAGCGACCTGGATCTTGTGCACATCGCCGTAGGTGACATCTTCCGGTGGAACGTGCAGAACCACACCAAGCTCGGCGCCCAGGTGCGACGCACGATGGCGGCGGGCGAGCTCGTCAGCGACGATCTTGTCGAGGGTGTGGTGAAGGACCGGCTCGCGCAGCACGACTGGAATTACGGCTTCATCATCGACGGCTTCCCCCGCAGCGAGCGGCAGGCGGAGTTCTTCCTGGAGAGCTATGACATCGACGGGGTTATCTACCTCGAGTTGCCGGATTCCGAGGTGCGCCGCCGGGTGATGGCGCGGCGGCACTGCGATGGCTGCGGGATGGACTACAACCTCATCGACTCGAGCCCGCGCGAGGAAGGCAAGTGCGACGTCTGCGGTGGCAAGCTCGTCCAGCGCGAGGATGACACCGAGGAAGCGCTCGCCGTTCGGCTGCACGAGTACCACACCAAGACCAACCCCGTGCTCGACATCTTCCGCCGCAAGGAGTACGTCGTCACGATCGACGCCCGGGCAGACAAGGAAGAGGTACAGCAGGCCATCCGGGCAGCGCTCAACCTGCCGCCCTACAAGGGCTAGGCCTCGTGCGCGTCGTCGCAGCGCCTGACTCCTTTAAGGGCAGCATCGGCGCGGCCGACGCGGCGGCCGCTATCGCCGCGGGCTGGCGCCGGGTGCGGCCCGGCGACGAGGTCATCGAGCTTCCCCTGGCTGATGGCGGCGAGGGGACACTCGCCGTGCTGGCCGCGGCCGTCCCGGCCAGCCGGCTGCATGGCGCCGACGTCTGCGGTCCCGGCACGGCGCGCGTGTCTGCCGCGTGGCTGGAAATTCCAGGGAACGGGGCCGTCATCGAGCTCGCAGCCGCCGCCGGACTGCCACAGCTCACCGAGCTCATCCCGCTCGATGCCCACAGCTACGGGGTCGGCGAGCTCATCGCGCGCGCCCTGGCGGCGGGCGCGCGCGAGATTGTGGTCGCGCTCGGCGGCTCGGCCTGCACCGACGGCGGGACCGGGGCGCTGGCCGCGCTCGGAGCGCGGTTCCTCGACGCCACCGGCCAGGAGCTGCCCCTCGGTGGCGGGGCGCTTCGCCGGCTCGCGGCGATCGACCTGAGCGGGCTGGAGCCGCCACCGCCCGGCGGAGTCAGCTGCCTGACCGATGTCCGGGCTCCGCTGCTCGGCGCGGGCGGCGCCGCTGCCGTTTTCGGGCCGCAGAAGGGCGCTGGTCCGGCCGAGATCGTCGCCCTCGACGCCGGGCTTGCCCGCCTGGCCGGGCTGCTCGGAGGAGATCCGGACGCCCCCGGCGCCGGGGCAGCGGGCGGCTGCGGGTACGGGCTCGCCGCCGCGTGGGGCGCCAGGCTGCTGCCGGGCGCGGCGGAGATCGCCGCGATCGCCGGCCTCCCGCAGGCCCTGGCCACCGCCGACCTCGTCATCACGGGCGAGGGCCGGTACGACGCGACCTCACTCGGCGGGAAGGTCGTCGGGGCCGTGTGCGCGGCGGCTGCCAGCACCCGAATACCGGTGGCCATCGTGGCCGGGCAGCTCGCGGCGCCCCCGCCTGATGGTGTGAATGCCGTCGAGCTTGCCGCACTGGCGGGCAGCCCGCAGGCGGCAATCGCCGAGCCGGCCCGCTGGCTGATGGCCGCTGGCCAGCTCCTGGCTAGGGCAACATCGTCGCGCGATGGTGGCTGACCTCATAGCCTGAGGTTGTGCGGGAGATTGTCGTCTTCGGTGGCAGCGCCCATCCGGCCCTATCGGCAGAGATCTGCGCCGACCTCGGCGTGCCGTTGCGCCCGGTCCGGCTGACCAGATTCGCCAACGACTGCCTGGAAGTGCAGCTTCAGGCGAATTGCCGTGAACGCGACGTCTTCGTGATCCAGCCGCTCGGGCCGCCGGTGCAGGAGAACCTGGTGGAGCTCCTGCTGATGCTGGATGCTGCGCGCGGTGCGTCGGCCGCGCGCGTCACGGCGGTGATCCCGTACTACGCCTACGCCCGGTCCGACAAGAAGTCGATACCGCGGGTGTCGATCGGCGGCCGGATGGTCGCCGACCTGCTCGTGACCGCGGGCGCCAGCCGGGTCCTGGCGATGACGTTGCACTCGCCGCAGGTACATGGGTTCTTCTCCATCCCGGTTGATCACCTGCACGCGCTGCGCGAATTCGCCGATCACTTCAGCAGGCTGGACCTGTCGAACTCGGTCGTCGTCTCGCCCGACCTCGGCAACGCCAAGAACGCCGCAGCGCTAGCGCGGCTACTCCAGCTACCGGTGGCCGCGGGCGCCAAGGAGCGGCTCAGCGACGAGAAGGTGACGATCAGCTCGATCATCGGGGACGTCGAAGGCAGGGACGTGATCGTGCTGGACGATGAGATTGCGCGCGGCACGACGATCCTCGAGCTGCTGGAGCGGCTGCGCGAGCGCGATGCGCGATCGGTGCGGATTGCGTGTACGCACGGGCTCTTCAGCGACGGCGCGCTGAAGCGCATCGCGGCGCAGCCGCTGGTCCGCGAGATCGTGTCGACCAATACCCTGCCAGCCGCCGAAGCCGGACCCGACTTGCATGTCATCTCGATCGCTTCGGCGCTGGCCGAGGCCATCAGCCGCATCCACGAGGGCGAGTCAGTCAGCGCCTTGTTCGGCGCTAGTTGAGTGGTGCCGGGCTAATCGGTGCCGCGGCCAGTCGGTGCCCGGCCAGTCGGTGCGAGCTGACCTGGAATCGCCGTACCCGCCGTTCGCCCAGGCGGCGACCTGGCTGCGCGAGCTGAAGCCCAGCTTGGCCAGGATGTTGGCGACGTGCCTGGCCGCGGTCGCCGGGCTGATGAATAGCTTCTTGGCGATGTCGCGGTTGCTCAGGCCGGCGCCCAGCAGCGCGACGACCTCATGCTCGCGCGGCGTCAGTGCGCCCGCGGTTGGCCCGCCCGCTGACACCTCGGGGCGTGCGGCGCCGGTCGGTGACGCGGTCGGTAACGGCGCCAGACCCGAGCGCCAGGCGAACGGCGGCCGCGGGTGTCATGGCCGTGCCGTCCTGCCAGAGTCGCGTCACGGCGTGCTCGCCTAGAGCGGCGGCGGCGTCCAGGAATCGCTGCGTCCTGGCCCCCGGCATGGGCGGCAGGTGCGCGTCTTCGCGCAGCGCCGATACCGCGCCCGCCAGCTGAACGGCCAGCGCCGGGTCATGCTCCAGTACCGCGAGCCGCGCGATGGCCTCCAGACCACGCGCGATCCCGATCCGGCTGCCGGCGGCGAAGCTCAGCTGCAGGCTCTCGGCGAGATGCTGCCTGGCCGCGGGCAGATCGGACTGGCTGATCGCGATCCGCCCGAGGCCCGCCAGGCAGCGCGCGATCTCCGGCCTGGCGTTGACCTGGCGCAGGATGGCCAGCGCCTCGAGGTAGTAGTCACGCGCGATGTCGTCCTCCGCGCGCAGCCTGGCCAGGTCACCGAGCCCGAGCAGCGCCCTGGCGGAGCCCCAGAGCTGCTCGATGGAGCGCATGATGGCCAGCGCTTCCTCGCCCAGCCGCTGGGCTTCGCGCAGATTGCCGCGCATGGCCGCAGCTGATGCCATGGTGCCGAGTGCGTAGCCCTCGTTCCACCGGTCACCTGCGGACCTGGCCACCTGCAGCGCTTCCGCGGCCCTGGCGGCGGCCTCGTCAGGCCGGCCGGCGTGCACGGCGATCTCGGTCAGCAGGTTGAGCGCTGCCGCGACCCAGAACGGCTCGCCGGCCGCCCAGCACAGTTCGAGGCCGGCCGTGGCGAGTTCCTCGGCCCGCTCTGATCCGATGGCCATGGCCAGCTGCGCGCGGCCGGCCAGCGCTGGCCCGCGGACCGACGCGGGCGCCGCGGCCGCGCCTGGCAGCTCGAGGAATGCGTCCAGCCACGTTGCCCCGGCGGCGAAGGCTCCGCGCACGATCCACACCGGCCGGATGGCCGTGCAGATGCGCAAGCCGGTCTCGGCGTCGCCGTCGGCGAGGCAGGCGCTGAGCACCTCGCGCAGGTTAGCCGCCTCCAAGTCGACCCGGCGGAACACGTCGACCCGAGCCGACCAGGGCGCGGGTACGCGGGCCATCCCGATGGCGGCGAGCCGCTCGCACTCGCGCTCGGTGTAGGCCCGCGTCCGGCGCCGCATCATGGCTGTCTCGCCGGCCAGCTCAAGCCAGCCGCTTGCGTACTCCCGGACGGTCTCGAGCATTCGGTACCTGGCCTGCCCGAGGACTTCGGGCTCGACCTCGACCAGTGACTTGTCCGCCAGGGCAGTCAGCAGGTCCATAACGTCGGCAGCGGCGAGCCCATCCTGAGCGACACCGTCCTTAGCGACACCGTCCTGAGCGACACCGTCCTGAGCGATACCGTCATCGGCGCAGACTTGCTCGGCCATCTCAAGGGACCAGCCGGCGAGCGCGGAGAGCCGGCGGAGCAGGATCTGCTCCGGCTTGGACAGCAGGTCGTAGCTCCAGTCAAAGGTGGCGCGCAGCGTCTGCTGGCGGGCTGGGACACTCCGGTCGGTACTGGTGAGCAGCGCGAGGCGGTGGTCGAGCCGCGCCGCGATCTGCTCGACCGACAGCACCCGCACCCACGCGGCGGCGAGCTCGATGGCGAGTGGCAGGCCGTCGAGCGCGCGGCAGATGGCCGCGACGCTCGCGATGTTCTCCGGCCCGAGCGCGAAGCTGGGCCACGCCGCGGCGGCTCGCTCGCTGAACAGCCTGACCGCGTCGTAGCGGCGCAGCAGCTCGAGGCCCTCGGGACTATCCGGCGGCAGCCCGAGCGGCGGTACCTGCCAGACTGTCTCGGCGGCAACGCGCAGCGGCTCACGGCTCGTCGCGACGACCTGAAGTCCTGGTGCGCTCGCCAGCAGCGCGCTGGCAGAGGCTGGCGCACTCGTCGATGAGATGCTCGCAGTTGTCCAGCACCAGCAGCACGCGACGATGGCGCAGGGAGTCTGCCAGCGTGTCGAGCAGCGGCCGACCAGGTTCCTCGCCGACGCCGATCGCTGCGGCCACGGCGGGGACGACGTACTCGGGCTGATGCAGGTCACCGAGCTCGACGAACCAGGCGCCGTCCGGGAAGTCGCCGGCCACGGCGTCGAGCAGCCGGAGCGCCAGCCGAGACTTGCCGATACCGCCGACTCCGCACAGGGTCACCGCGCGCATCACGCGCAACAGCTCACGCAGTTCGCCGACCTCCAGCGCGCGGCCAACAAAACTGCTGAACTCTTCCGGCCGACTAGCGGCGTCTCCATGGGTCATCTTCAGTCCGGGTACCGCGTCAGGCGCGTTGGTCGCACGCAAGCGCCGTTACTACGGTATCCCCGGCATCGAAGCAGGCACTGCTGGCGCCAGTGAATCATCGCAAGTCGACCGAAAGCGCAATCTAATGGGCCGAATACGCGCGATATCGCGCTTCGATGGCACAGCGGACCGCGAGATCGCTACGGGGGCGGCCGCGGCCGCCCCCCGCGCGGATTACCGAGTGCTGGTCTCCAGGTCGAGCAGGAAGCGCTTGCGGTCAAGCCCGCCGCCGTAGCCGGTCAGGCTTCCGTCCGACCCGATCACCCGATGGCACGGGATGATGAGCGCGATCGGGTTCTTGCCGTTGGCGAGGCCAACCGCCCGGCTCGCCGTCACGCTGCGTACCTGACGGGCCAGCTCACCGTAGGACCAGGTCTGCCCGTAGGGGATCGTCTGGAGGGCAGACCACACGCGGCGCTGGAAGTCCGTGCCTGCCGGCGCGAGCGGGAGGTCAAACTCTGTCAGCTCTCCGGCGAAGTATGCGGTGAGCTGCGCCGCCGCCGATGCGAAAGGCTCCTGCGCCGGGTCGCCGGGCCGGCCGAAGTTCTGCTGCGCGGGACGGTGCCGCTGCGCGTCCATGTACAGCGCCGGTCAGCAGCCCGGCGTCAGCCACCAGGGTCAGCGGCCCGATCGGGCTCGGCAGCGTGACATGCACAGGGTCGGTTCGCGGTGAGGTCTTCATCGTCGTACTCCTTACTCGGGAAGCCGGTCTACTCGGGAAGCCGGTTGATGTCGTGGTCGCTGGTCGCCCACAGGTACTGGACCGCGTAGGAACGCCACGGCCGCCAGGCCGTCGCGCGGCCGGTCAGTGCCGCCGGGGTATCGGGCAGGCCGGCCTGGTGAGCCGCGGCTCGCACCCCGAGGTCGGTGGCCGGGAAGGCGTCCGGGTCGCCGAGGGCCCGCATCGCGATCGTTTCGATCGTCCAGGGACCGACGCCGGGTACGGCGGCAAGCTGTACGCGCGCCTCGTGCCAGTCACTGCCGACGCTGAGATCGATCTGACCGCTGGCCAGCGCCGCGGCCAGCGCGGCGAACGACTCGCGCCGGGACCGCGGAAGCGCGAGCTCAGCGGTCGAGGTCAGCGTCGCGGGGTTCGGGAACAGCCTGCTCAGGCCGCCATCAGGATCGTCGATCGGCTCGCCGTGTGCTGCCGCCAGGCGGCCCGCGTGCGTACGCGCGGCCGCGGTCGACACCTGCTGTCCGAGCACCGCGCGCAGCGCGAACTCGTCGGCGTCCACGGTCCGCGGCACGCGGCGGCCCGGTGCCTTGCGGATCAGCGGTGCCAGCGCGTCGTCGGCCGACAGCAGGTCAGCTACAGCGACCGGGTCGGCGTCGAGGTCGAGCAGCCGGCGGCACCTGCTGATCGCGCTCGCCAGGTCGCGCATGTCGGTCAGGCGCAGCTGGCAGCTCACGTGGTCGGGCTCGGGGCGCAGTGCCACGATGCCGTGACCGTGCGGCAGCCGCAGTGTCCGGCGGTAGGCGCCGTGGCGCCACTCCTCTACACCGGGCACGGCAGTCGCGGCCAGGTGCCCGAAAAGGTTGTCCGGCTGCAGCGGGGCCCGGAACGGAAGCCGCAATGACAGCGCGCCGGCGGCAGCCTGGGCCTGCCCGCGGCTGGCCCGGTCGCGCAGCTGGCTAGGGGAGAGGGCGAACACCTCGCGCACCGTGTCGTTGAAGGTTCTGATGCTGGCGAATCCGGCCGCGAACGCGACGTCGCCCATCGGCAGCGCGGTCGTCTCGATCAGCAGTCGGGCTGTCTGCGCGCGCTGCGCCCTGGCCAGCGCGAGCGGACCGGCGCCGAGCTCGGCGACCAGCTGGCGCTCGACCTGCCGGACGCTGTAGCCCAGGCGGCTGGCGAGCGCCGGCACGCCGCCGTCGTCCATGACGCCGTCGGCGATGAGGCGCATCGCCCTCGCGACGACGTCGGCGCGGATGTCCCACTCGGGCGAGCCCGGGCTCGCATCGGGCCGGCAGCGCTTGCAGGCCCGGAAGCCGGCCTGCTGGGCGGCGGCGGCGCTGGGGAAGAAGCGCATGTTTTCCGGCTTGGGCGGCACCACGGGGCAGCTCGGCCGGCAGTAGATGCCGGTTGTGAGCACCGCGGTGAAGAACCACCCGTCGAATCGGGCGTCCTTAGACTGGACGGCGCGGACGCAGCGCTCCCTGTCGGTGTGGATTCGGTCTTCGTGCATGCCCTCAGTCTCGGCGAGCGCAGCGGCGCGGGTCTAGCGAAAATGCGACACCGGCCTTGTAAGTGGCCAGTTGGCAAGCATCATGTCGGAAAATCGCTACTCGATCAAGGATGACCATTGACGATGCGAGGCGTTCGCTCCGATAATTGGTCTATAGATCAGTCCTTTAGTCCTCCTGAGGAGCGATGACGGCCGGGTCCCTGCTCACCCCGATAACGCTGCGAACTGCAGGCGAGCGCATCGCCGAGCGGATCGTGACGGCCATAGCGCTAGGCGAGTTCGTGCCCGAGCAGCGGCTGCCCACCGAGAGAGAACTCGCCACGATGCTCGAGGTCAGCCGGACCACAGTCCGCGAGGCCCTGCAACGTCTGCAGGCATCCGGGTACGTGACGACACGGCGCGGGCGTGGCGGCGGCACCTTCGTCCGGACTGACCGCGGACCAGACTCGGACGAGATGATCGCCCGCACCCTCGGGCCTGCCTGGGCTGACCTCACCGACCTGCTCGACTTCCGGCGTCTCGTGGAGCAACTCATCGCGCGCACCGCGGCGCAGCGCCGCGACGACCGGGACATCGCTATCATCCGCGCGGCGGTCGGTGACTACGCCAGGGCCGCTAACCGGGACGCGTCGAGCCTGGCCGACCACGCGGTGCACCAGGCGATCGCGCGTGCCACGCACAACGCGCGGCTCGTCGAGCTCAGCGCCCGGGCCCGGCGCGAGATCAGTCTCGGCTTCGACGCCGAGCCGTACACCCCGCAGGTCCGGCATCGTGCGCTGGACCAGCACCCGTCGCTCGCCGAGGCGGTTATCGCGGGCGACGCCGATCTCGCCGCGCACCTCGCGGCCGAGCACTTCTCGCTGACCGAGGAGATGCTGCGCGAACTGCACGCCCGCATCAAGCTGCGATCCGAGGGAGACAGCAATGACCGTAGCGAGCGTTAACGGGATTGAGCTGAACTACCGGCTGGAAGGCGATGGGGAGGAGACCATCGTCCTGATCAACGGCCTGGCTGACGATCTGGAGAGCTGGGTCCTTCAGATGGACGACTTCCTGGCGGCCGGCTACCGGGTACTGCGGTTCGACAACCGGGGCATCGGGGCGAGCTCGAAGCAGGCCGGCCCGTATTCAAGCGCGATGCTGGCGGCAGATGCCAAGGCGCTGGTCGATGCACTTGGGGTGACCGACTTTCACCTGATGGGCGTCTCGATGGGCGGCATGATCGCCCAGGAGTACGCGCTGCGCTACCCGGCCGACCTGCGCTCGGTGACGTTCGGATGCACCTACGCGGCTCCCGGACCGTTCTGCTCCCGGATGTTCGCCATGTGGGCCGACATGGCGCCAGTACTCGGCGTCCCGTTCGTGATGCGCGACGTCACGCTGTGGGCATTCACGGTGCCGTTCTTCACCGGCAGGGGAGAGGACCTGGCCGAGTTCGAGACCGCCATGCGCTACATGGATCAGCCGGTGCACGCCTACCTGGCGCAGCTCGCGGTGATCATCGATCACGACACAACCAGCAGGCTTGGCCAGATCGCCGTGCCCACGCTGGTCCTAGCCGGAGAAGAGGACATCCTCATCCCGGTATCGCTATCCCGCCGCCTCCACGACGCGATCACGGGCTCCCAGTGGGCCACGACCAAGGGCGGACACGCCTGCTGCTGGGAGCACCCCGCCGAGTTCAACCAGACCTTCCTCGACTTTGTGCGACGGCACGGAAAGGGCTAGCGATGGCCACGACAGCTGCAACCAGCCAGACACTGAAGCGGGGCCAGCTTGGCCTGTTCGGCGTCATCATGCCGGGCGTCGCGCAGGTGGCGCCTGCCTTCAACCTGTTCTTCACCACCGGCGTCATGGTGGCGCTCGCCGGGGCGTCGGCTCCGCTGATCTTCCTGATCAGCATGGTCGGGATGGTGGCGACCGCGAGCAGCCTGGCGCAGTTCGCCGGCGTGTACCCGAGCGCCGGGTCGTTCATCACCTACATCACCAGGTCGATCGGCACCAGGGTCGCCGTCGCCATCGGAGTCATCACCATCCTCGGCTACATCATCGCCTTCGGCGGCATCTACATCTTCGTCGGCAGCTACATCGTGCAGAACGTGTTCGGTGACCCGCACATCTGGGGGATCACGCAGCTCACCACCATCGTGTACGGCGTACTGGTCGTCGCGCCGGTCGTTGTCGGGCTCAAGTTCGGCGTGCGCATCACCGTGGTGCTCTACGTGTTCGAGGTGCTGCTCCTGCTGGCCATGAGCGTGACCATCCTGGTGCGCGGCGGGGCCAGCGGGCTGTCCGGCACGCCATTCATCTGGCCAAGCGGGCACTCAAGCGACGTCCTGCTGGCGTTCAGCCTGGCGGTGCTGGCGTTCGGCGGATTCGAGGCCGCGGCGCCGCTGGCGGAGGAGACCCGCAATCCGCGCCGGGCGGTGCCGATCGCGGTCATCGGCGCCGTCGTCATCAGCGGTGTCATCTACGTGCTCGGCTCGTACGCGCTCGTGACCGCGTTCGGAGTCGGCCACGCCGGCACGCTGGCCGCGGACCCGAACCCGTTCCACACGGCCGCCAAGGCCTTCATCCCGTTCGTGGCCCCGCTGATCACCTGGATCTTCCTGTCCAGCGTCACCAGTTCCTACGTGGCGGCGAACACTCAGACGTCGCGGGTGATCTTCGCCGGGGCACGCGGCGGCCTCTGGAGCGGCGCGCTCGCCGCCATCAACCCGCGCTTCCGCACGCCGGCCGCCGCGGCCGTGGCGTTCGTCGCGCCGAGCATCCTGATCGGCGTGGTGGCGACCGCGTTCACCAGCCCTGGCTCGGCGTCTGGCTTCCTCGGCACCTACGGCATCCTCGGGCTGATCATCATGTACCTGATGGCCAACGTCGCGCTGGTCGTGGAGTGGGCGAAGTTCCGCGCCCGCGGCATCCGCAAGAACCCGTGGCTATGGGTCGTGGTGCCGGTCATCGGGGTCGCGGTGCTAGCCGTCCCGGTGTGGGGTGACCTGCGGCCGGGTCAGCCGAGCCCGTACAACATCCTGCCCTGGCTGACGCTCGGGCTGATCGCGCTCGGCGTCATCTACGCCCTCGTGCTCGGCGTCGCGCGGCCAGGAGCGCTGGAGCGCGCGCCGGCCTTGCTCGAGGGTGACGAGAGCCTGGCCACCGATCCGCTGGTGGTCGCCGACCCGGCGGGCTAGCCGCTGCCTGCCGCTTACTCGCTGTCCAGATACAGGCAGAACGGGTGGCCGGCCGGGTCGAGCAGGACGCGCACGTCGTCCTGCGGCTGGAAGTCGGCCACCCTCGCGCCGAGCTCGACCGCGTCGGCGACGGCCGCGGCCAGGTCGTCAACGGCTATGTCGATGTGCAGCATCATCTGCTGCTGCCCGTCCGCGGCTGGCCACTGCGGCGCGACGTAGCCCTCGGAAGTGTTGAAAGCCAGATACGACGAGGTGCCCGGCACCTGGATCGCCGAGCCGTTAGGGTCGTCGATCTTGGCGATCGGCCAGCCGAGCAACTGAGAGTAAAAGCCCGCTAGCGCTGGCCCGTCGGGCGCTTCGAGTACCACGCCCCACCAGTCGGTCTTTGTTCGTCCGCGCATGCCGTCCATCCTGCCAGCGGCGGCGGTCCGGACGCAGGCACGGATTGGCGACGGTGTCTACCTAATTTCGCGTTAAGAAAATTTGCGTGATACGAAAGTTCGGCTAAGCTGGCCCCGTGATCCCCGTCCGAGCCGCCGACCCCGACCCCGACACCGAGCCGTCGGGCCTGCGTGAGCGCAAGAAGGTCGCGACCCGCCATGCGCTTGGCATCGCCGCCATGCGCCTGGCGATCAAGCACGGGCTGGACAACGTCCTGGTCGAGGACATCGCCGAGGCGGCCGGAGTTTCGGCCCGCACCTTCAACAACTACTTCGCCAGCAAGTACGAGGCCATCTGTGCCCTGGACTTCGACCGTGCCATGCGAATTGGCGCCGCGCTGCGCGAACAGCCGGCCGCGGAGCCCATCTGGACGGCCATCACCAGCGCCGTGATGTCGGAGTACGGCAGCGCCGAGCGCGTGCTAGACGATGAGTGGATGGCCGGCGTGCGCCTTGTGACGAGCGCGCCGGCATTGCGCGGGGAGTACCTCAAGGTCCAGGCGGTGATGCAGTACTCGCTTGCTGATGCGATCGCCGCCCGGCTTGACGCCACCCCCGCGACGAGCATGTTCCCCCCGATCCTCGCCGCCGCGGTGATGGCTGCTCTGCAGGCCGCGAGGGACCGCTGGCTTCACTCCGATCCGCCCGTGCCGCTTGCTCCGCTGGTCAGGAAGGCGCTGCGCCAGCTCGCCGAGGGCATGTGCCAGGTGCTGCCGCAGCGCGGCCGATTCCGGGTAAGCCGCCGCGGACGCTTGAGCTGCCGCGACCGCCGTGCAACCCCGTTCCCTCAAAAACCTTCCGGAGACAACCCCCGTGCTGATCCGACTGATGCGCACCTACTTGCGTCCGTACCGCAGGCAGCTCGCGCTCGTGCTGCTCCTGCAGCTGGCACAGACGCTCGCCACGCTGTTCCTGCCGACGCTCAACGCCGACATCATCGACAAGGGCGTGATCCTCCACGACACGCACTACATCCTGCGGACCGGCGGCATCATGCTCGCCATCACGCTCGCGCAGATCCTGTGCGCGGTGTGCGCGGTGTACTTCGGCGCGCAGGTCGCGATGGCGCTGGGCCGTGACGTGCGGCACGGGATCTTCAGCCAGGTGCAGCGGTTCTCCGACCGCGAGGTCAACCACTTCGGGACGCCGACGCTGATCACGCGCACCACGAACGACGTCCAGCAGGTCCAGATGCTGGCGATCATGACGTTCACGCTGCTGCTGTCCGCGCCCATCATGTGCGTCGGCGGCATCATTCTGGCGCTCAACCAGGACGTCCGGCTGTCCACACTCCTGCTGGTGGCCGTGCCGCTGCTCGGCGTGATCGTGATGCTGATCATCTCCCGGATGCGGCCGCTGTTCCGGCAGATGCAGGAGCGGCTCGACGGGATCAACCAGGTGCTGCGCGAGCAGATCGCTGGCGTGCGGGTGATCAGGGCCTTCGTCCGCGACCCGCAGGAGCGGGACAGGTTCGCCGGAGCCAGCACGCACCTCTTCGACGTCCAGCTCGGCGCCGGCAAACTGATGGCGCTCATGTTCCCGTCGGTGATGCTGGTGCTGAACCTGTCCACCACCGCCGTCGTGTGGTTCGGCGGTCACCTGATCGCCGACGGCAGCATGCAGATCGGCTCGCTGACCGCTTTCATCACCTACCTGGCGCAAATCCTGATGTCGGTGATGATGGCCACGTTCATGTTCATGCTGGTGCCGCGCGCCGAGGTGAGCGCCGAGCGGATCATGGAAGTGATCGACACCGAGCCGGCGCTCGCCGTGCCGCTCCGGCCGCGGCCCGCGGGCCCCGCGCCGGGCCGGCTGGAGCTGCGGAACGTGGAGTTCCGGTATCCGGGCGCCGAGGAGCCGGTGCTGCACGACGTCAGCCTCACGGCGCTGCCCGGCCGGACCACGGCGATCATCGGCGGCACCGGCAGCGGCAAGTCCACGCTGGTTAGCCTCATTCCGCGGCTCATCGACGTGACGGGAGGATCGCTGGAGATCGGCGGTGTCGACGTGCGGGAGCTTGAGCCGATCGGCGTTGTCGGCAGCGATCGGGCTCGTGCCGCAGAAGCCGTACCTGTTCTCCGGCACGGTGGCCAGCAACCTGCGCTACGGCAACCAGGCCGCCACCGACGAGGACCTGTGGACGGCGCTGGAGATCGCCCAGGCCCGCGACTTCGTCGAGCGGATGCCAGACGGACTGGCCTCGCGGATCGCCCAGGGCGGCACCAATGTGTCCGGCGGCCAGCGGCAGCGCCTGGCGATCGCGCGGGCGCTGGTGCACAAGCCGCAGATCTACGTCTTCGACGACTCGTTCTCCGCGCTTGACTACGCCACCGACGCGCGGCTGCGCTCGGCGCTCGCCACCGAGGTGACAGGGGCGACGATGATCATCGTCGCGCAGCGCGTCAGCACCATCCGGCACGCTGACCAGATCCTGGTGCTCGACGGCGGGCGGCTGGTCGCGTCCGGCACGCACGCCGAGCTGATGCAGGAATCGCAGACCTACAGGGAGATCGTCCTGTCCCAGCTGACCGAGCAGGAGGCCGCGGCATGAGCGCGGAATCGAACGCCGAGCAGGCGCCGGGCGCCAGCTTCAGCCCTGCGCCAGAGACGGGTGCGCCGGGCACGGGCTCGCCAGGCACGGGGGAGCGGGCCACGCCCAAGCGCGCGCCCGGTCCTGGCCCGGCGATGGGCGGTCCGGCGCGCTTCATGGGCGGCATGTCCACCGAGAAGGCACTGGACTTTAAGGGCTCGGGCCGCCGCCTGCTGGCCATGCTGCGGCCGTACCGGCTGCTCGTGGCGCTCGCGCTCGCGCTCGCCGTCGGCAGCGTCACGCTGTCGGTTCTCGGGCCGCGCCTGCTCGGCGAGGCGATCAACGTCGTGTTCGCCGGCTTCCGCTCGCAGCACGGCACCGACTTCCATCATGTCGCGCAGATCCTTGCCGTCGTGGTCGCGCTGAACGTGGGAAGTGCTATCTGCGCGCTGTTCCAGGGCAGGCTGACCGCGACGCTGGTGCAGCGGGCGGTGTTCCGGCTGCGAGAGCAGGTGCAGGCCAAGCTGTCCAGGCTGCCCCTGGCCTACTTCGACCGCCAGCCGCGCGGCGAGATCCTTAGCCGCGTCACCAACGACATCGACAACCTCCAGCAGTCGATGCAGCAGACGCTGAGCCAGCTTGTGACGTCGCTGCTGACGATCGTCGGCGTGCTGACGCTGATGTTCGTGATCTCCTGGAAGCTTGCCCTGATCGCGCTGGTGACCGTGCCGGCGTCGGCGATTGCCATGCGCAAGATCGCCAAGCGGGCTCAGCCGCAATTCATCAAGCAGTGGTCGGTCACTGGCAAGCTGAACGGGCACATCGAGGAGATGTACTCAGGACACGCCCTCGTCACCGCGTTCGGCCAGCGGGAGAAGGCCATGGAGACCTTCACCGAGCAGAACGAGGCTCTATTCCACGCAAGCTACCGGGCGCAGTTCATCTCGGGCACCATCCAGCCGGTCATGATGTTCATGTCGAACCTGAACTACGTCCTCGTGGCTGTCGTCGGCGGGCTGCTGATAGCCGCCAGCTCGCTGACGATCGGCGCGGTGACGGCGTTCATCCAGTACTCGAGGCAGTTCAGTCAGCCGCTCACCCAGGTCGCCAGCATGGCCAACCTGCTCCAGTCCAGCGTGGCGTCGGCTGAGCGGGTGTTCGCGCTGCTGGACGCCGCCGAGCAGGCGCCTGACTCGGCCGAGCCGGTGCGGCCCGGCGAGGTACGGGGCCGGGTGGAGTTCGACGACGTGTCGTTCAGGTACCTGCCGGACCGCCCGCTGATCGAGCACGTGTCGCTCACGGTGGAGCCGGGGCAGACCGTCGCCATCGTCGGCCCGACCGGCGCCGGCAAGACCACGCTGGTGAACCTGCTCATGCGGTTCTACGAGATCGACTCCGGGCGCATCCTGCTCGACGGCGTGGATACTCGGGCCATGAGCCGCGCGGAACTGCGCGGCCTGACCGGCATGGTGCTGCAGGACGCGTGGCTGTTCGGCGGGACCATCGCGGACAACATCGCCTACGGCGCGGTTGGCGCAACGCATGAGCAGATCATCGAGGCGGCCAGGGCCACCTACGTGGACCGGTTCGTGCGGACGCTGCCTGATGGCTATGACACCGTGCTCGACGACGACGGCACGAACGTCAGCATGGGGGAGCGGCAGCTCCTCACCATCGCGCGCGCGTTCCTGGCGCAGCCGGCGGTGCTGATCCTGGATGAGGCGACCAGCTCGGTCGACACCAGGACCGAGGTGCTGATCCAGCACGCGATGGCATCGCTGCGCGAAGGCCGGACGAGCTTCGTCATCGCGCACCGGCTGTCCACGATCCGCGACGCCGACCTCATCCTGGTGATGGAGGACGGGCACATCGTGGAGCAGGGAACGCACGCCGAGCTAGCTGGCGGCCGACGGCGCATACGCCCGGCTCTACCAGGCCCAGTTCGCGCAGTCGATGGTGGAGGTGGCCTAAGTCCCGGACAGGCCGGGTCACGGGCTCTCGGCGGCTGCCACCAGCCGCTCGCCGATGATGCGCGCGGCCTTCTGGAGCTCGGGGCACTTGAGGATCCGGCAGGGCGCCGGGATCGCGGCGAGCCGCTCGGCGTACCAGACCGGGTTGCCGGTGCTGCCGACCAGGCGACAGCTGCCTTCGTCGACCGGCGAGAGGCGTCCGAGGGCGCGGGGGAGGCAGCGGGCGACTGTGTCGGCGGGCGCGTCGATGATGACCTCGACCTCGTACTCCCAGCCGACGGCGAGATGCTCCTCGAGCGTGGCGATGGCGTCGAGGTCGGCGGGCGGGACGAAGGTGTCGTCGAGCAATTCCACGGAACGGACCCGGTCGATCCGGTAGGCCCGCCGGGCGCCCGCGGGGTGGGACTGGCAGAGCAGGTACCACCGGCCGTGGCGGACCACTACTGCCCACGGGTCCACCTCGGTGATCCACTCCGATCCCGCTTCGGAACGATAGCCCAGCCGGACCCGCCGCCTGCTCGAGCAGGCCTGGACAAGGGCGGTCGTGGTGCCGGGGTCAGGCCGGGCTGCGGCGCGGTCGGGGGCCGGTGCTGTCGTACGCCGCACGGCCTCGGCCTGGGCGGCCACCGGCTCGGGCAGCGCCCGCATGATCTTGCCGAGAGCGCTGCCGACCGGGTCGGTAGGGTCGCTCGCGTCGTGATGGCCGTCGAGGACGGCCATGACCAGGCCCAGGGCCTCGGCGGCGCTGAACATCAACGGCGGGAGCCGCAGGCCGCGGCCGAGGCGGTAGCCGCCATACGGTCCGCGTATGGACTCGAGCGGGATGCCGGCCTCGCGCAGGATGCCCACATACCGGCGGGCGGCACGCTCCGAGACGCCGAGCTTGTCGGCCAGGCGGTCCGCGGTGATGCCCGGGCTGCCCTGGATCAGCTCGAGGGCCAGTAGCGCCCGCGCTGTCGGGCTCGCTTCGGACTCGATGGCAATCTCCCCGATATCCGGAACCAGAACGTCCGGAATCGACCGTAGCATGCGGCCATGACCGATGACACCGCTCTGGACGCCACCATGCACGAGACTCGGGCGCATACTGGTCGATCGACGCGACGATCCGGCTGAGCGCCGGCGGAGGAGGGGCAGTGGCGTACGGCTACATCGGGTCCATGCGCACCAGAGCGGGTCTGCGAGATGAGGTCATCGAGATACTGCTGGCCGGGGCCGACGGGCTGCGCGCGGCGGGCTGCCAGCTGTACGCGGTGTGCACCGATCCGGCCGACAGCGATGTGATCTGGGTCAGCGAGATCTGGGACACGGCCGGGCAGCACGACGCTTCCCTCCAGCTGCCAGAAACGAAGGCGGCGATCGGCCGCGCAATGCCAATGCTCACCGGCGAGTTCACCGGGCAGGAACTCTCCGTCGTCGGCGGTCTTGGCGTGGCTGGCTAGACTCGCGCCGGGCGCACCTCGGCGGCGCGGCTCTGAGCGCTGCCTCAGTGGTGATCCTCGCCGCGCGTCATGCCGGTGCGGAATATCGGCCAGCCGATCTCGGTCCGCCACCTGGTCTCGTCGGCCGTATCGTGACTGCCCACGAGGTAGTACTCGCGGATCGGGCCGTCGACCGCGAGGGCATGGTCGGCCACGTAGGTCGCCAGCGCGCCGTACGCCCGGTCGATCTCAGCAAGGCTGCCCGGGTGCAGGGTGAGCGCGAGCTCAGCGCCGGGCACGACTACCGGCTCGACCCGGCCGGTCGGGCGCGGAGGGGTAGCGCAGGGCACGAAGACAGTTGCCTCGCCGCGATCATGCGTGAAGAGCTCGCTCGCGTAGATGCCGCCCGCGGGGCCCGCTGGCGCGATCTTCTGGGCGGCGAGCGTGGCGAAGAGCTCGCCCATGGCGCCCTGGTACCACGCCGACGCGTCCTTGATGTCGATGACCTCGCGCACGGCCGCGCCTGGCGCCGCGCCGACGCTGCGATGCTCGACCGCCGCCTCGGCCTGGCGATGCGGCTGGAGGAGGTCACGCAGGGACGCGGTGGCCTGCTGGGTGCGGGCGAGACTGTCCTCAAGCCTGCTTAGGTGCGCGGCGATCAGCTCGTTGCGAGTCCTGATGTCCGGGGCGGTGAGCACGGCCCGGATGTCGCCGAGTGGCATGTCGAGCGACCGGAAGCGCCGGATTACCTGCGCCGTCGGTATCTGCTCGGTGGTGTAGCGACGGTGCCCGGTATCGGGATCGACGTCGGCCGGCGCCAGCAGGCCGACCCGGTGGTAATGGCGCAAGGTCTTGATGCTCAGGTGCGTGGCCTGGGAAAAGTCCCCGATCGCCAGCGTTGATCGCATCTGCCCAGTATGAAACCTCCCCGCAGGGGAGGTTCAAGCGGAGGCGAGGGCCTTGCACCTCCCCCTGCCGCAGCACCGACGCTGGAGTGAGCGGGCCAACGAGGGCCTGCGGTACAGAAGAGGAACGGGGCCATGCCAGCTGAGCTTCCCCTAGTCATCGCCGAGCACATCGCCGCGGTGAACGCGTTCGACACCGACCGCGTTGTTGCGACGTTCGCCACCGACGCGTACGTGAACGACAACCGCCGCGAGATCGCGGGCATTGACGCGATCCGCAAGTTCATCGACAAGGAGTTCGTCGGGGACCGGGTCACCATGGAGGTGCGGGAGGTCGTCGACCACTACGGCGACTTCATCGTGCGGGCGAAGTATGACGGCGACTACGACAAGACCAACCTGCCGGCCGAGTTCGTCATGTCCAGCTATTTCGGTGTCCGCGAAGGGAAGATCGTCAGTCTGACCGTGATCTTCAACCAGCCCTCGCCGTACTGACGGCCAGCCGCCCGAACGCGGTCAGCGGGTGCCCGGCCGGATCAGCGACAGCAGCGAGAGCCTGCGCACATCTCGCGAACGCGACGGACGGCGCCGGGGTCTGGTCTCGGGGCGGCCAGATCGCGGCGCGCCAGCCTTGAGCCCGTCGACGATCAGGTCGAGCAGCCGCGCGGCCCGCGCGTCAGCATCGGATCCGGGATCGATCCGCCACAGGAAGCCGAGCAGCAGCAGGACATCATCGGGATCGATGCCGCCGCGGATGCTGCCGTCGTCGGCGCACGCAGCCAGCAGCAAGGCGATGGCCCCGATCACCGGCCCGTATGTCTCGCCAGCGAGGCCATCGCTCGTGGCGGCGTGCAGGGCATCGGCCAGGCCTTGCCTGATCATCCCGTAGTAGGCGAGGCGGTCGAACCAGAGCCGGAGCGCCCGCAGCGGCTCGTTCTCGGTCAGCAGCTCGGCAGCGGAGTCCGCCAGCCTCTGGACGTCATGCCGGTAGACGGCGAGCACGAGCGCTTCCCGGTTGGGGAAGTGCCGGTACAGCGTGCCCGGGCCGACACCAGCCTTCTTCGCGATGGAGTTCAGGGACGCATCACCGGAGGCAGCGAATGCCTCGCGAGCAGCCTCGAGGATGCGATCGCGGTTCTGCTGTGCGTCGGCGCGCAGGGATTCACCCTGGCGGTCTGCTGGGTCCAGTGGGTCCAGCCCCGCCAACGTTCCGCTTCCTGCCATGCCGCCGTCTCCCGTCGCGGTGCCGCTTCGCCTCATCCGGCTACTGTCGCCGATCCTGGTCGCCTGCGCTGGCAGTCAGCCACCGCTCGCTTCGCTCGAGCCAGGCACCAGCACGACCGGTCTCCACAGCTCGGATCAGCCCCTCCGCAACAACCCACTGCATCGCCGCGCCGACCAGGGTTGCGCCCAGTGCAGGGCCGATACCAATCCGCACAGCCGCTGCCGGACCAAAGCCGCGGTGCCCCCAGCTACGGACAGCCCCGCGGATGACGGCGACGGCAAGAAGGCCGTCCACAGTGACGACCAGGAGCGCATTGCCCAGCAGGACAGTGATGACCACGCCTCGCTGCATCGGCGGCAGCGTCTCATGGAACTCGCGCAGCCGGGTCTGCCGATCCAGGCTCTTCTGACGACGCATCCTCACAGCATGGCAGCCAGCGAGCTCGCCGCTGCTCCTCGCATCAGACGTACTCGTCATGGCGGCGAATCCAGGTCTGCCACTCGTCTCCTTCGTCGCGCCCTCTCGGCGCCCGGTCGAGGATCGGGTAGTAGCCCATCAGGAACTCGACCCCGCGGCCCGCGGTCGCATAGGTCTGGTAGACGGCGCCGTCCTGGAGTGTGAAGGCGCTCATCGCCGGTGATTCCGACAGGTATCCGCGGATGTCGGTGCCGGTCGCCGTCGCGTTGTGACGCACGATCGGCGGCAGGCTGGCCTCGTCGAGGTCCCATGAACGCATCTGCTCGTGGGTGTAGGAGGCGCCGAAGTCGAAGTTGAAGTCGGTGTTCGCCGACGACACCCACGGAAGGCGCCAGCCCATCCTGTGCTTGTACGCCTGCAGTTTCGCCAGCGGAGCCCGCGATACCAGCAGCAGGGTCACGTCGCGGGCATGCAGGTGCGGTAGGAGGCCGTCAAGGCCATCGGCCATCGACGAGTTGACAGGGCACCCAGACTGGTAGCTCGGCCCGAACATGAAGTGGTAGATCAGGAGCTGCGAGCGGCCGTCGAAAAGCTCGGCCAGGGTGCGCGTCCCGTCGTCGGCGTCGAGCCGGTACTGCTTCTCAATCGCGACCCAGGGCAGCTCGCGGCGCTGGCGCGCCAGCTCGTCCGCCATCCTGGTGTGCTCCTTCTCTCGCTGAAGCAGCTCGTCACGAGCGCCCTGCCACTCCTCACGGTTGACAACCTTGTGATCAGTCATGGCGTCGGTCTCCTTTTCGTGTTGCATTCCTCCACCGTCTCGCTCGCGCGCGGGAACCGGCGTCCGTCCGGTTGCTATGCCGCAGCGGCGCTTGCTGCGACGAACGCTGCGTTCTCGCGCTCGAGCGCCTTGACCGCGCCGTTTCGCCAGCTGACGGCCAGGGACTGAGACGCGGAGTCGGGGAAGATGTCCTCTTCCCCGTTGTCCACTCCGTCGAAGATGGCCCGTGCGACAGACTCGGGAGAGGCCTTCGGTATGTCGAAGCCACGGGTCATATCGGTGTCTGTGGGTCCGGTCAGGACTGCGTGAACTCGCACGCCCTGTCCGGCCAGGAGAGCCCGCAGCGACTGCGTCATGTTGAACGCTGCCGCCTTCGAGATCGCGTAAGCCGGAGTAAGCGGCAACGGGGCAACTGCCATCGTCGAGACGTTGTTGACGATCGCTCCCCGGGAATGCGTCAGCAACGGCAGGAAGGCCTGAATGACCGCGTAGGGGCCGAAGAGGTTCACGGCCAGGTGCTGATCGAGCACGGCACGATCGCTCAGGTCATCGAACAGCGCGATTCCGGCATTGTTGATGAGAACGTCGAGGTCTTCGACCCGATCGGCAGCAGCCCGAATCTGCGCGGCGTCGGTCACGTCCAGAATCAGCGGGATCACGCGCCCGTCGTGGTGGGCCACGGGCTCGCGCGTGCCGGCGTACACCCGCTTCGCGCCTCTGGCGAGGGCTTCGGCGACGAGCGCCGCGCCTATGCCGCGATTGGCCCCGGTGACCAGCACTGTCTTGTCGGCGATTGTCATGTCTTTTGCTCCAGGTCTCCAGCGTTCTCGCTGGTTCCGTGCCGCCTGTCTGGCGGCCTACTGATATAGACCAGCGGGATCGCCGTGAATCGCCGCGGAGCCGTACCCGGATTAGGCTCTGCCGGGCTCGGGCGCCCCCAGGCGGCGCGGTTCGCGGCCGAGGAAGGCGACGAGCTGGTCGCCGGGGGAGGCTGGGCCGGGCAGCTGGACTGGGTCGGCGAACAGCCCTGGCCGGGTGCCAGGCGTGATGAGCAGCGGCGCGATCGGCAGCAGAACGGCGGCAAGGCACCGCGGGACCGGTCGGCGCGCGCCGCACGCGACCGAGATGTCCCAGCCGTGAACAGTGACCTCGATAGCTCCGGTCACCGCGACCATGCCTGCGGTCAGCTCGCGGTCCCAGATGCCGACTCGCCGCTCCGCGGGCCCGGCGAGGGCGCAAGCGCGAAGCATCATTGCTGCCTGGTGGCGCAGCCGGGCGACCGATCCATGCTCGGGTTGGAAGTAAGGCACAACGCCCGAGTCGTCGCCGGCTATCGCCGCGTGCACCACGCCGATCGAGTCGCTGACATGGTCGAGCAGCATTGCCAGGTCCCAGCCTGGGCACGGGGTGGGAGCATGCCGGAGCTGCGGAGTGCCCAGTGCCGCAGCGGCGAGCGCGTAACTGACAGCTGATTCGAGGAGCTCTAGTCCTCTGTTCAGCGCGGCCACGCCGTGGCTGCCTGATTCTGTGCTGGCGGGGGCCCGGCCGCACCGCACTCGTGTGGCAGGCCGAACGACCCGAACAGGCTCTCGTCCTGGAAGCTGACGATCCGCGCGACGCCCGCCGTGCTGACCGTGAGCACCAGCACTGCGTGCGCGTGATAGGTCCCGCCCGGAGCGCGCTGGTAAACCGCGAATGCCGGCTGCCCGTTCGCGATGACAGCAACCGCCTGGAGCGCGCCGGGCTCGGTGAACAGGTGCGACGCGACGAAACGTGCCACGGCCTGGCGGCCGCTGAACCAAGTCAGAACCGGAGGCATCTCGAGCGCGACATCTTCCCGTAGCAGGTCGGCTAGCGCGCTCGCATCGGCGTTCTCGATGGCCGCAGCAAACCGGTCCAGCAACGCCCGCAGGTCGGGTTCGGCGGGCTCGGCAACCTCGTCCTCGGCAGGAAGCGCGTGAGCGAGCTGGGCGCGGGCCCGCCGCAGGCCGCTGTTAACCGCGGTGGTCGTCGTGCCTAGCAGATCTGCCACCTCAGCGGCGGGCCACTCCAGGACGTCCCGCAAGATCAGCACTGCGCGCTGCCGCGCGGACAGGTACTGGAGCGCCGCGACAAAGGCCAGCCGGATACCGGCCCGCGACACCGCCACCGAAGCCGGATTCTGGCGCTCCGCAGCCAGCGACGCGCCGGGAAACGGCTGCAGCCACGGCACCTCCAGTCCCGTGAGCAGCGGCGCCTCAGGGTCGTCCGCTGGCGCGCCGAGGCCAGACGGCAGCGGCCGCCGACTGCGGCGGTCCATCGCGGTCAGGCACACGTTGGTCGCAATCCGATACAGCCAGGTACGCACCGACGAACGGCCCTCAAACCCGTCAAACGACCGCCAGGCCCGCAGGTACGTCTCCTGGACCAGGTCCTCGGCCTCCTCAGCCGAACCCAGCATCCGGTAGCAGTGAGCCAGCAACTCACCGCGGAACTGGTCGGTCCGACTGGTGAAATCCTCGCTGACCGTCATTGACTACCTCCCGCGCGGACGCCAGCGACGCGCTGGCCCTATATATACAGACTCGGTACCCGCCCCGGAATCGCCGCCCACCGCGACCCGATATCTCTGGACGCCGATCCAGTCACGACGGCCGGACTAGCTTCGGCCGGGGGAGATGCGGCCGAGCTGGTGCGCAGAAGATGACCGGAGAGGTCTCCGCCCGTGCCTTCTCTCAACCGGAGAAGTCTCCAATTAGGCCGGAGACATCTCCGGATAGCTGGTACTAAATCAAGCTCGGCAGCACTGGCCTGGAGGTCTCGCCGTTAGCGGGAGTTGCATCGAGCACGGGGCGATTCGGGCGCGGCAAGGCGGGGAGGGTTACCGCTTTGACAACCGGAGGGAGAAGTCATGACCGGATCGCAGGTCGACTACGCGGCGGTATACCAACAGCTCCCGATCCCGGTGCTGCTGCTGACGCCGGAGTTCGCCATAGCCGATGTGAACCTGGCCTCCGTGCGGGCGACGGGCCGCCCGCGCGACGAATTGCTGGGTCGTAACGTCTTCGACGCCTTTCCGAGTAATCCATCAGATCCCGCCGCCACGACGGTGCGCAACACGATCGCGTCGCTGCGTCGGGTCCTGGCCACGGGCGAGCCCTACGCCATGGAGTTCCAGAAGAGTGACATCGAGGTGCCTGGCAGCCCGGGCCGGTTCGCCCGGTACTACTGGAGCGGGGTGAACGCGCCGGTCCTCGGCCCGGACGGCCGCGTGGCGCTGATCGCGATCATGGCGGAGGATGTCACCGACCGCCTCGCCAGGTTCATGTCAGCAGTGGATTCGGATGAGACGTCCGAAGACGCCGGCTAGCCGAAGATGGAGCTCACCGAGGACGAGGCGGCGAGCCTCAAAGCGCCCTACACGCCACGGGACGACGTACAGGCTATATAGGGTGAAACGGATTAAACTGAATATCAGCACAAATCCCACTACGACCAGGCCGACTCGCAGCAGCGGGCAAACTCGGCTTTCGAGGAGGTCATGCGAGCGGGACTCAGCCGAGACCGGGCATCTCCTCCTCCAAGATCAACATTGCAGGGGAGAGGGGACAGGGGAGTTGGCGTTGTGAGTCGACCGTTCCCTGCACGGCGCGTGACCCTAACGCCGTTCCGCCTCAGGTCCTGGCGCAGCTCGTGTCGGTGGATGAGGTCGAAGCAAGCTTGCTAGAGCTCGTGAGGTCCGCGGGTTATGCGACAGCGATCCGCAGGCCGGCCAGGTATGCGGTGGTCCCGGCTCGCCGGGTACCGGACAAGGCAGTTATGCTGCGCCGATAATGCACATTATGTAAAGCTGAACGGGGAATTGACGTTCACGCATACCTGCCCGGGCAGCCGATGGGCGCCGTAACTCGAGTCGCGCTACTCGCTGAGATCGCGGAACGGGTTCTCGACCCGGACCCCACTGATGACCTGGCCGTCTGACAGGTCCTCCGTCAGCACGCGCTCGCAGTTGGCCCGACGTGCGGCTTCGATGATCAGTGCGTCCCAGACGGAGATCTGTACCGACTGGCTCGTATCGATGGCGGCGAGCATAAGGTCAGCGTCCGAGCCGACCACATCGATTTTGGTAAGCGCCCGCACCGCGGCAGCTGCGCGCCGAGCATCGAGCGGCTTGGCGAGTTTGCGCGTAACTGCGTGATAGAACTCCTGCAGGACCTGCGTGCTCAGGACGAGACTCTCTGGGTCACCAGCCAGCAGTGCTATAGCAGCGTCGTGCTTAGCCCGGTCGGCAGGATTCTCGTCGGCCGCGTACACGACTACGTTCGTGTCGAGGAATGCCCTACCGGTCATGGAGTTCCTCACGAGTCCACGTGCGGCCGCCCTGCCCGCTGCTCGCGCCCGATCCGCCTACGATCCGGAGGAATTCCGCCACGCCGTCTGCAGCCTCAGACTCCCCGGCGAGGCGGATGATGTAGTCGCGGACCAGTGCGTTGACCGAGGTCCCATGCTGCATGGCCCGGATTCGTGCTCGCCGGAGAATCTGCTCGTCGATCGCCAAGGTCAGGTTAGTCATAGCGAACCCCTTACGTGCTACACGGAATAAGTGTAACACGTATTCGGCGACCAGCCGATCATGGAAAGGATCCACGGCACGCGATGCTACGGATAGATGAGTTCCCGCGGTCCCTTCGTGCCGTGCATCGTCCAGAGCAGTTCGGCGAGATGTTCGGGGTCGACTACAGGCATCTCCCAGACCGGGTCGCCCGCAGCTTTGGCCGTCTCCATCTCGTCGTGGAAGGCACTGTTCTTGATGGCTGCACCGATGTAGAGCATGCCGACGTAGACGCCTTTCTCCGCTACCTCGGCGTGCAGGGCTTGGAGGTAGTTGCGCTGGGCGGCTTGTGCAGGACTGGGGCCGCTCATGTTCGGGAGGCCTTGCACGGTGCTGCCGCCTTGCGCGGTCAGGATGGCGCCGTCCCCCTGCGCGAGCATGTGCGGCAGGAACTCCTGCACGAGTGCGAGCATCGTGTAGAAGATCAGCGGCATGAAGTCCCGGGCGCGCTGCGGGGTGAGGCCGGTTGCGGAAACGAACCCGGTGTTCGGGGTGGGTGCATAGTAAAGAGCGTCGAGGTTGCCGGCCTTAGCGCGAATCTGCTCGGCCAGTCGGGGCGTGGCACCGGTGTCGGATAGGTCGGCCGTGATGACGTGCGCGGTTGCCCCGGCACTGGTCAGATCCTTCGCCAGCCGGTCAAGCTGCTCCGGGCGGCGAGCCACCAACGTGACGGCGTAGCCCTCTCGCGCGTAGCGACGGGCGACAGCCTGCCCGAGGCCAGGACCGGTTCCGAACACGGCGATGGATTTGGACACAAGAATGCTCCGATGGGTAGTACGACGCCTGCTCCGAGCTACCTAAGGCCACATTCACCTTGTCGTCAAGCGACTCTGTGCATGCCAGCATGGACCGCATGCCTACCGACCACGGAGATCCCCTCGCGGGGATCTCCACCAGGCTCACCTCGCCGTCGGCTGTGTCGGCAGATCCGCCGAGGGTCAACGACTATGACAGCTTCGCCGAGGCGTACTCCGCCGAAAACGAGACCAGCCTCATCAATGCCTATTACGAGCGGCCCGCGATGCTGGCCCTGGCGGGGGACGTAGCTGGCCGGCGGATGCTTGACGTCGGATGCGGCTCCGGCCCGCTGTTCGCGGCGCTGCGCGACCGGGGCGCCATCGTGACCGGCTTCGACAAGAGCGCCGGGATGCTGGAACTGGCCCGGCGGCGGCTCGGTGACGACGCGGACCTGCAGGTCGCCGACCTGGGCAGCCCGCTCCCCTTTCCCGACGACACGTTCGACGACGCCACCGCGTCACTAGTCCTGCACTACCTGCAGGACTGGGGGCCGCCGCTCGCTGAGCTGCGGCGCGTGCTCAAGCCCGGCGGCCGGCTGATCGTCTCCGTCGACCATCCGTTTGCCATCACCCTCATGCACCGCGAGGCCGGCCGCACGGCCGACTACTTCGCGACCTGCAGTTACACCTTCGAGTGGACCCTGGGCGGCCATACTGTCCCGATGAGTATCTGGCACCGGCCGCTGCACGCGATGACCGACGCCTTCACCGCGGCCGGCTTCCGGATAGCGGCCATCAGCGAGCCAGCGTCCGCGCCGGCCGCCCGCGAGCGGTTCCCCGACGACATCGCGGCCAAGCCGCGCTTCCTCTGCTTCCTGTTCTTCGTCCTGGAAGCCGGCTAACGCACTCGTGACGATGGGCGGGCTTGATCCGGCTGCCAGCACGGCGGCTAACTACCGGCTGTGGGCACGGGAGGCGCACGGTCTCAGCCCGGCCTACGAGTCCCTGGCCGAGGCTGTCGCCGGCGATCCGGCGCTGCTGGAGTTCCTCGGGACCCTGCCGCCGCCCAAGCGGCAGCCGAATCTGCTGTTCGCGGCGGCCCGGTACCTCCTGGGTTCCCCGGCGGCGATCGGCGAGCTGCGGCAGCTGGTGCGCGATCGGCCGGAGGCGATGGCGCAAGTGATGATGGCGCGGCGCACGCAGACGAACGAGCCCGCGCGCTGCGCGACCATCCTGCCGGCCCTCGCGCAGCTGGCCGAGCCGCTGGCGCTCATCGAGGTGGGAGCCAGCGCGGCCTGACGCTGCTGTTCGACCGATACTCCTACGACTACGACGGGCAGGTGATCGCCGGCTCCGATCCGGCGGCGCCGGTGCTGCACTGCGGCGTGCGGGGCCCGGTGCCCGTTCCCACCCGGATCCCGGCGATTACCTGGCGGGCCGGACTCGATCTGAACCCGCTGGACGTGACCAGCGACGACGATATGCGCTGGCTGTCGTGCCTCGTGTGGCCGGACGAGGGCGACCGGGCAGCGCGGCTGGCGGCAGCGATCGCGTCAGCGCGCCGCGATCCCCCGCCGGTTTACCGGGGAGATCTCCGGACCGACCTGGCCGCCCTGGCGGCTCGTGCCCCGGCGGACGCGACCCTCGTCATCTATCACTCGGCCGTCCTGGCCTACGTCGAGCCGGGTGACCGGGAGCGATTCGCCCGCACGGTCCGTGCCTTGCCCGGCGTCTGGCTGTCCAACGAGGCACCCGGCGTGGTGGCCGGGGTGCCGGTGCCCGACGGTTACCCCGGTCCCGGGCCGTTCGTGCTTGGCCGGGATGGCCGCACGGCGCTCGCGATCACCGAGGGCCACGGCGGCTGGGTTCACTGGACACGAGAGCTACTGCCTGTCCCTGGGTCAGTGCCCGACCCGTGGTGAGCTCAGATTCCCACTGCTCGGGCGGGATCGCACCGCGCGCCGCCGCCAGGAATGTCTCCAGAAGCGCTGCGTCGGGTTCTGGTATCGGCATGGCGGCGGCTGCCCTGATTCCCTCGGCCGCGCCGGCCAGCCGGGCAGCGCGCGGTCCATCGCCGAGGCTTGCGGTGACGGCTGCGAACATCTCCAGCGTCGTGGCGAGCAGTTCGATGTCGCCGGAGGCCACCACATCAGGCAGGATCGACGCAAGCATGCGGCGCGCGTCCTCGGCCCGCCCCGCGCGGAGGCTCGTCAGCGCCAGGGACTGCCGATCCATGGCTGCGCCGAGCGTGTCACCGCGCGCCTCGTCGATCTCCAGGGCCTCCTGCAGTAGTTCCGTCGCCCGATCCAGGTTGCCGGCCGCGCTCTCTACCTGGGCCAGATTTGTCAGGGCCGCGGCGAGCCTCACGTCGCCGCCGATCTGGCGCGCGACGGCAACGCTTTCCTCCAGCAGGGATCTGGCGCTGTCCAGGTGACCAAGGTGGCGGTGCGTGATGCCGATGCTGTTGAGTTCCCGTGCGACCTGATCCAGATCACCCAGGTCACGCCAGATAGCCAGGCTGCTCTCGAATCGCGGCAATGCCGCGTCGTTCTCGGCCTGCTGCTGCAGGAGCACCCCAGACCAGTGCAGCAGGCGCGCCATGGGCGCGCCTGCGTGACCAGAGGCAAGCTCGATCGCCTGCTCAAGCCAGTGCCGTCCTTCGGTGGCGTCACCGTGCTGATACCAGAAGGGCGCCAGTGCCTGAGCTAGCCGCAGGCCGGTGGCGACTCGCTCCAGGTCGAGATCCGATTGTCCGGTCGGTACCACGAGCGACCAGCTGAGCGCTGCCCGCAGGTTGTCACGCTCGGCGCCGAGGCGGTCCAGGGACACCAGGTGCGCTGGGCCACGCAGCCCGGCGCATGTTCGCTCGGAGAATGCCGCGTAATACTCGGCGTGACGTCGGCTGGCGCTCTCCAGGTCGCCGCTGATCTCGAGCTGCTCGAGCGCGTACTGCTGGATCGTGCTGAGCATGCCCACCCGTGGTTCCCCGTCGATCCCCTCGGTCACCGTGATGAGGCTGATGTCCGCCAGCCTGCCGAGTTGCTGCAGCGGATCCTCCCCCGGCTCGTGCGAGGGATTCGTCAGCACCAGCGCACCCAGCGCATCGAGATCACAGCCGCCGGCGAACACGCCCAGCTGCCGGAAGGCATACGCGAGCTCAGGTGTCAGCAGGTCGTAGCTCCACGCGATGGTCTTCCTCAGCGTCTGCTGCCGGGAGGGGCGCCCGATGTCGCCAGCCGCCAGGCCGAGGCTCTGATCGAGACGGCCGGCGATAGCCCTGGGCGTCAGCAGCTTGACCCGCGCCGCGGCCAGCTCGATGGCCAGCGGAAGACCGTCGAGGCGCGTGCAGATGGCGGCCAGGTCAGCTGCGTTGCCGGCAGTGACGGCGAAGCCTGGCCGGACCATGTCGGCGTGCTGGATAAACAGCAGCACTGCGCCGCTCGCCGCGACCTCCGCCACGCTTGCATCTTGCGGCACCGGCAATGGCGGCACCGCCTGCTCATGTTCGCCCTGGACGTGCAGCGGCCGGCGGGACGTCGCCAGCACCTTCATTCTCCGCGACGTGGTGAGCAGCGTGGCTACCACGGCCGGCGCTTCCGGCAACTGCTCAAGGTTGTCCAGGACGAGCAGCGTCTGGCGCTCGCCGAGGTACTCAGCCACGGACGCAGCCGGTCCTCGCTCGCCGCTAATGTTCAGGCGCGCCGCGATGGTCTTCCACATAACCTCGGCGTCACGAACCTCAGCCAGCTCGACAAAGAAGACGCCATCGGCGAACTCGGCATCCAGTGTCGACGCAGCGGCAAGTGCCATCCGGGTCTTGCCGACGCCGCCCGCGCCGGTCAGCGTTACCAGGCGGACATCGGCTCGCGACAGCAGCTCACGAAGCTGGCTGAGCTCTTCCGAGCGGCCTATGAGCGGCGCCCACGGCGTCGGCAGGCTGGTGTGCGCACCCAGGCTCTTCAACGGCGGGAACCGTTCCTGCAGGCCGACGGCGACGACCTGGTACAGGTGCTCGGGTGCCTCGATGTCTTTCAGCCGATGCCAGCCGAGGTCGAGCAACGACACTCCGGCTGGCAACTGGGACGTCACTAGCAGCCGGGTGACATCGGACATCACTACCTGGCCACCATGCGCGGAGCCAGCGATCCTGGCCGCCCGGTGCACGTCCATCCCGACGTAGCCGTCCTCGTGCCGGGCTGGCTCACCTGAGTGCAGTCCCATCCGCACCCGCACCGCGGCCCCGTCGGGCCATTCGTACGCGGCCAGAGCCTGCTGTCCTGCCACACAGCACCGGACGGCATCGCCCGCCGACTCGAAAACGACGTAGAAGCTGTCGCCTTCGGTGCCCATCTCATGCCCTCGGCACGCGCCGAACGCAGCGCGGAGCAGTCGGCGCTGTGCCGACAGGGCCTCGGCGTAGCGATCACCGAGCCGGCCCAGCAGAGCCGTCGAACCCTCGATGTCGCAGAACAGCATCGTCACGGTGCCGACCGGCAGGCCCTGCATCATCCGATTATCACAGCCACACATGACCGGCGGCAGGGCCCGGCGACGTCCGGCTTACTCGTGCCTGGTCTTCTCAACCGGCGGCGGGATGCTCATCGGCGCGTTGCCGTCCCACATGATCGGCACGAACCCCCGCAGCGCGACAACCGGGCCGCCCTGCAACTGAACGACCCATTGCTCACCCAGAGTCGGCTGGAGCAGGTCGGCGAACGCAACCTCCAGCGCGAGGGAGATCCCGAGCACCTCCACGGCGGCGAGGGGGTAGACGCCCAGCTCCGCGTCCTGGACAGTCTGAGAGCTCCAGCTCGCGAAGCCCAGATTGCTCATCCGCTCGGCTAGATCTGCCTCGCTCATGCCGGTGCTGTTGCGCGCCGCCCCGACCTGCTGACCCACGATGACGTCATAGCCCAGTGCTTCCATGGGCCGAAGTGTGCTCCGCGGGCATGCTGGGGCGCAAGTGCCCGATGTCGGCTCATCATGCTCCAAACACCTGGCCAGGCAAGTTAGTGCGCGGCGCGCTCCGACTGGACGGAGATCTGCTCGGCCCGCGCTGGCGCGGTGGCGCTTCCGACGACGCACGGACGGGCAAACTTCGGGGCCTTCGGCAGGACGGTGTGCTCCACTTGCGTGATGGCGAATCCGGCCTCCCTGATGGTGGTGAGGGTCGGGCGGTTGCAGTTGCAGCAGACGACGAGGCGGTTCAGCCAGTTCAGCCTGTCCTGCAGGCGTGCTGTGGCCGGATCATCGGAGCGCAGGTGCTCGATGAAGAGCAGCTGGCCGCCCGGTCGAAGCACACGGCGCAGCTCCCGCACCGCTCGCGGCTGATCGTCGACGCCGCACAGGACGAGCGTTGAGACCGCCACGTCGAAGGTGCTGTCCTCGAAGGGAAGGTCCTCGGCGGGCGCTCGGAGCACCCTGGCGGTCGGGGCATACTCGGCGACCTTGCGCTCCAGCCGGCGCAGCATGGGCGGATATGGCTCTGTCACCGTCAGCGAAACGAGATCGGGCCGGTAAAGGGACAGGTTTGCGCCCGTGCCGCTGCCGATCTCGAGGACGTCGCCGCTGACCCCGGCGAGCAGGCCCTCGCGGTACGCGCGCAGGCCCGCCTTCTCGGTCGCGGCGATCTGCCGGTCGTAGGTCATGGCGAAGAACTTCTCACGGAGAGCCACAGCTGCCTCGATTCGCGATGCGGGGGAAATCCCTAGTGCAGTGAACGTAACGAGGCGCCAGCCGCAGGCGCATGAGGCGAACGCCCCATCTTCATGCCCGCAGTAAAGGTCGGCAGCAGGCGAAGCCAGTCCGCTCGTGCGGCACCTTTCCTGGCTTATTAGGGGTACTTAAGAGGTTATTTCCAGGCTACTTTTCTCTCATGAACCGTCTCCCCTGCCTGACTGGCATCGCCGTGTCGTACCTCCCGGCTCTTGTGTGCGTTGCGGTCATTTGTGCGATCTGCGCCTGGGCAGGCGACCTGCGGACCGCGATCTGGCTGCTGGCGGCCGCCGTGATCGGCTATGGCTTCATGTACCTGACGATGAGCCGCAGCCGGATCACATACACCGGCGTGCAGGTGACCTCGCAGAGCCAGCCGGCCTTGATAGCCGTCGTCGACAGTGTTGTCAGCCGGACGGGCATCCGCCACCTGGATGGGGTATGGCTGGAGGCCGGGGCCAACGCCGCTGCACTCATCGGGCGGCGGGACTGGCTGGGGCGCCAGCACGTCGGCATTGTCATCGGGCTGCTGACGGCGGCTCACCTCAGCACCGAGGAACTGACGGCAATCCTCGCGCACGAAGCCGGGCACCTCAGCGACAGCAACAGGCTGCGATATTCCCTGGGTAATCGGCGCCGTTACGCCATCACCAAGCTCGAGCGGCGCACGGCGCGACCGCTGTGGTGGTTCTGGAAGTGGTTCCTCACAGCGACCCGCGAGTTGGGCCTGTCGATTGAGCGCCACGCCGACGCGGTCTCCGTGCAGATGTGCGGCGCGGATATCGCTGAGCGCGCGCAGCACAGGGAAGAGGAGGCGAGCGTCGTCCACGCCATCGCCATGCAGGGCTTCGTCGAGCCGCTGTGGCGGGCGCGGATAGCACCAGCCAGTCTATTCGAGCTCTATCAGAAGGTCTGGACACAGCTGGCGGCGGACGTGGCCGCCGGAGTCAAAGCCAGGATGAGCGCACCGGAGCGGCCCGAAGATACGCACCCCGCGCTCGCCGAGCGATGCGGTGCCCGCTACTCCCCCGCGCTGCGGCTGAACTCCAGGCCCGCGAACTCTCCGGACTGACGCCACTCCTCGATATAGCGGAAGAAGGCTGGCGCCCCCGCCGAGTACCCGACGAGCAGCGAGTGCGGGCTCGGACCCTGGCCCTCGTTGTTGTAGTAGCCGGGCGTGCAGTTGGCCAGGAACGAGGTCATAACCGGGTTCGGAGCCAGTTGCTGCATCCAGGCGTCCTCGGTGTCCCGGCTCACCTCAACGCGGCTGAAGCCCTTCTCGGCCATGTGGCTGACGATCGCGGCGACCGTCTTGGCGGTGTCGTTCAGGTTGTGCGGTACGTTCGCGACGAAGTTGCCGCCCTGACCGAGCTGCACCAGGAAGGCGTTCGGGAAGCCGTGGACGTGGACGCCGTGCACGCTGCGCATCCCGGCGGACCAGTAGTCCGACAGCCTGACGCCGTCGCTGCCGGTCACGTCGAACCCGTAGCGCCTGATCGGCTCCGTGCCGACCTCGAAGCCCGACGCGTAAATGATGCAGTCGACTGGGTACTCGACGCCGGCCACGACCACTCCGGCGGGCGTGATCCGCTCCACTCCCCTGCCGTCGGTGTCCACGAGGTGGACCGATGGCAGGTTGAAGGCGCTGAGGTACTCGTCGTGGAAGCAGGGCCGCTTGCATAGCTGGCGGTACCAGGCCTTCAGCGCTTGCGCGGTCGCGGGATCGGCGACGATGCCGTCGACCCTGGCCCTGATCTCGGTCATCTTTTCGTGGTCAGCGTTCTCGAAATCGGCCAGCAGATCCTCGAAGCTGGCCGGCTCGGGGCGGGCTGCCGACAGCCGGCCGCGGATCCGCTTGGCCAGGTCGGTCCAGCCGTCGTTCACGAGATCCTCGTCCGGCAGCTCAGCGGCGGACATGTTGGCCACGAAGTTGTCCTGCCAGCGATCCTGCCAGCCGGGTGCGGCTACGCCCGCGAACCAGCGTGAATCCATCGGCCGGTTGCCGCGCTCGTCCACCGAGGACGGCGTGCGCTGGAAGACGTAGAGCTCCTGGCACGCCTGGGCCAGGTGCGGGACGCACTGCACCGCGGTGGCGCCGGTACCGATGATGGCGACGCGCTTGCCGGCGAGCTGATCCATCGGCGCGCCGGACGGGTCGCCGCCGGTGTAGGCGTAGTCCCAGCGGCTCGTATGGAAGGAATGGCCACCGAACGAGTCGATACCGGGGATGCCGGGGAGCTTGGGTACGTGGAGCGGCCCCGTTCCCATCGCGATGAACTGTGCCGTGAACTCATCGCCACGGTTGGTCCGCACGATCCACCGGCTCCGAGCGGCGTCCCACTCCAGGTCGGTTACCTCGGTGTGAAACAGGGCGTTGTCGTGGAGACCGTACTGCTTGCCGATCCGGTCGCAGTGCTCGAGGATCTCGGGCGCGTGGGCGTAGAGCTCCGACGGCATGTGCCCGGTCTCCTCCAGCAGCGGCATGTAGATCATCGCGGCCGTGTCGCACTGCGCGCCCGGATAGCGGTTCCAGTACCAGGTACCGCCGAAGCCGCCGCCCTTCTCGACGATACGGACGTCGTCGATCCCGGCCTCCTTCAGCCGGGCAGCGGTCACCAGCCCGGCGAAACCGCCGCCGACAAACGCCACCGTCACGTGATCACGCTTGGCGTCCCGCTCGACCCGCTCGGTGTACGGGTCTTCGAGGTAATGCCCGAACTGCCCCGTCACCTGCAAGTACTGATCGTTACCGTCCGACCGCAGCCGCTTGGCTCGCTCCTGCGCATACCGTCGGCGCAGCGCCTCGGTGCCGACTTCTGTCACCGAATTACCCCCAGTTGCAGCACTTGTACCTGGCGTCGTGACAAGTGAGTCACAGCTCTGAGCGGCTCGTCAAGGTCCCGCTCCGCCGCCCGCTAGGCCCGGATCGCCGCTATCGCCGAGTAGATGCCGAGAGCCAGCAGGATGGTGCCGGTGATCCGGCTCACCCAGGCCATCGGGATCAGGCTGAGGCTCTTAGCGCCGACGGTGACTGCGGTAGCCGCGACGGCCCACAGGCCGAGAGTCGCGCCGACGAACACCAGCACCGGGTTGTAGCGCGCCGCAAGGTTGGCCGCGGTGATCTGGGTGATGTCACCCCACTCGGCGAGGAACACCACGGCGAAGCTCGTCCCGGCAACGCGCCAGAAGGAAGCTGGCCTGCCGCCCTGGCGGGCCGCGTCCAGGTCGTCCTGGTGGCGGGGACGGGTGCTGGTCACCCAGAGGTAGACGGCCCCGGCGACGAACAGCGCCGCGACGATGGCATCGACGAGCCGGTGTGGCAGCAGTGCCAGCAGCTGGCCGGCCGTCACGGCGATCGCCATGTGCACGGTGAACGCGGCTGCGGCCCCGGCCCAGACCCACAAAGCGCGGTGCCGGGTGCCGAGCACGAGCGAGGCGAACATCGACTTGTCCGGCAGCTCAGCGAGGAACGTCACCGCGAACGCGATGCCGATGACGGCGAGTTCGGGCACCCGGGGGCCTCCTGGGAATTCAGTGGGGCCCGGCTCCAGATACGGGGAGCATCTTCGGCCGGAACGACTCAACAGCCGAAGGTCTCGTCCACCACTACCCAGTGGCCCAGTGGCCGGGCGCTTACGCGCCGGTATGTCGGCCAGCCAGCGAGGGACTACTCCCCTTCGCGACCATGATAGCGGGTCGGTCGCCGTGGCCGGCGCTGGCTCCGGCAGATTGGCAGGCGCCTGCTGGTCAGCTGCGGCTCGCCTCGCGCGCGACGTGCTCGAGCTTGTCCCGGTACGCCTGCCACGTCGCGCCGTCACCGGGGGCCATGTTGGCGTTGCCCTGCCGCAGCCCCACGCTGCCGTCGATCAGCTCCCGGACGATGTCGGCGTGCCCGGCGTGCCGGTTCGTCTCCGCGATGACGTGCACGAGGATCAGGTGCAGGGTGACCTCGCCGCGTTCGCCCCACCACGGCACCTGGCCCGGCGCGTCTAGCGCCAGCTCCGTGATCGTCTGGTCTGAGTGGGCGGCGGCCCGGCGGTACAGGCCGACGATCTGATCCCGTGATTCGTCGGCGGTCGCCCACATGTCGGCGTTCGCTTCGGCCCCGTTCCCTTCCCATGGGAGTGGCTCTCCGAACGGCCGCCCGAATGTGTCGCCGAAGTACCCGATCTCGACGCCGGTGAGGTGCTTGATCAGACCGAGCAGGTTCGTGCCAGTGGGGGTCAGCGGCCGCCGGATGTCGTACTCCGGCAGGCCGTCGAGCTTCCACAGCACCGCGTCGCGGATCGTCTGGAGATAGCGATGCAGATCCGCCTTCGGATCGGGCCCGGTCACGGAAGTAGTCTGCCACGCGTGGGCGAGCAGACGATCGAGGCGTTCCTGACGGACCTGGCGGCCCGGATTCCGGCTCCCGGCGGCGGGGCTACGGCCGCGCTGCACGCGGCGCAGGCAGCGGCGCTGCTGGCGATGGTGGCGCGGTACTCCGACGGGCCGAGATACGCCGCCGACAGCGGTGCGATCGAGTCGGTACTGGCCGAGGCAGACCAGCTGCGCGTGGCCTGCACGGAGCTCATCGCCGCCGATGCTGAGGCTTTCGGGGCGGTCGCCGACGCCTACAAGCTGCCGAAGGACACGGTCGAGCTAGCAGGCGAGCGGTCGTCGGCGATCGCCGAGGCGCTGATCGGGGCGGCCGAGCCGCCCGCCGCGGTGATCGCGGCCGGCGCGCGACTGGTCGAGCTCGCCGAGATCCTCCGCCCGATCGGGAACCCGTCGGTGCTGACCGACGTGGCCGCTGCCGCCGAGGCGATCCGGGCCGCGGTCGCTACGGCGCGGATCAACGTGGCGGTCAACGTCGCCGGGATCACCGACGCCGCCGCCAGGAATCGCTTTACCCAGGTGATCGCCGCAGCCGACGAGCTCGAGGCGCGGGCAGCCGAGGTCAGCGCCGCGGTGCGGGCGGGGCTGGCCCGGTGACGGCACGTTCCCTGCGCGGCAAGGAAGTCGCAGCGACGCTGCGCGCGAGCGCCGCCGAGGCTGTCGCCGCCCTTGCCGAGGCGGGCGTCATCGCTCGGCTCGCGATCGTCGTGGCCACGCACGACGAGTCGGCGGCGTGGTACGTGCGCTCGCTGTCGGCTGCCGCGGCCAAACTCGGCGTCGGGTGTGACGTCACGCAGCTCCCGGCTGATTCAGCCGGGGCGGAGATCACGTCGGCACTCAGCACGTTGTCCGCCGACTCCTCGGTGCACGGAATCCTGCTTCAGGCGCCGCTGCCAGCGGGCCTCCGCCTGGCCGAGATCGCCTCGGCCATCGAGCGGGCCAAGGACGTCGATGGCGCCAGTCCGCTCTCGCTTGGCCGGCTGACGGCGGGCCTGCCGTCGTTCGCGCCAGCCACGGCCCGGGCGGTCGTCGAGCTCCTGGACTTCCATGCCATCGGCCTGGCGGGCCGCCGCGCGGTCATCGTCGGCCGGTCCCTGGTGGTGGGCAAGCCCCTGGCGCAGCTGCTGCTCGCCCGAGATGCCACCGTGACCGTGTGCCATTCGCGAACGCCGGACCTGGCCAGCGTCACCCGCGAGGCCGATGTGCTCGTCGTGGCCGCCGGACGTCCGGGGCTGATCACGGCCGAGCACGTCCGGCCCGGTGCCGTCGTGGTCGACGTGGGCACGAACACGGCGGCTGACGGCAGCCTCACCGGCGACGTCGATGCTGCCGGCGTGGCCGCCATCGCCGGCGCGCTGTCGCCGGTGCCCGGCGGCGTCGGCCCGGTGACGACGGCTCAGCTGCTGCTCAACACCGTCGGGGCTGCCGCCGCGGCTCGTTCCTAATCTGAGCTGAGCTCGGTCAGGAACGCGATCAGGCCGCTGAAGTAAGTGCGCTGGTCGTCATACATGGCCAGGTGACTGCCATCCGGGCAGTGCAGGTACCGGCCGTCCGGCAGGCGCTTCGCCATCATCTCCATGTGCGCCGGGTCCATGGTGTCGTGCTGGGCGCCGATGACCAGCGTCGGCACGGTGAGGGTGCTCAATTCTTCCGTCCGCTCCCACCGGTACAGGCTCGCGTCGCTGCTGATGCCGAGCTCACTCGGCCCCTGCATCGACACGTAGATGGCGGGATTGATGTGGGCGAAGCCGCGGCTGACCGGGTCCGGCCAGTCCTCGGGCGGCATGCGCAGCACGTGATGCACGTAGTGCAGCGGCACCAGCAGCTCCATGTAGCGGGGATCCTCGGTCTGCCCGGCGGCCTCCAGCGCCTTGATCTCCGCGAGCGCCTCCTGGTCCATTGCCGGCATCAGCACCTGCTCGGCGTAGGCGTTGTAGGCGGGCACGCTGGACATCATGTTGGAGATCACCAGGCCCCGCAGGTGCTGCTGGTACTTCAGCGCGTACTCGGTGGCGAGGATGCCGCCCCAGGACTGGCCGTAGAGCACGAAGTTGTCCGGGCCAAGGCCGAGAGCCTGCCGGACCTGCTCGACTTCCTCGACGAACCGGCCGACGTCCCACAGCGACGGATCGTCCGGCTTGTCGCTGAACCCGGACCCGAGCTGGTCGTAGTAGTAGTACTCAATGCCCGCGGCCGGCAGGTAGCTGTCGCATGCCTCCAGGTACTCATGGGTGGCGCCAGGCCCGCCATGCAGCAGCAGCACCTTCAGCCGCGGGTTGTTGCCGGTGCGCTTGACCCATACCCGGTACGGTCCGGCCGGAGTATCGATGGGGATCAGCCGCGATCCCCCGCTCAGCTCGTCCGCGCGGCCTGAGTTGTCGAGATAGTCGCTCGCTGATGGCACCGTGTGCTCCTTCGCCGGGCTGCTGCTTCCCCGACATCGTGCCGCGTGCCGGCTGGCACGTCCAGGCCAGGCTGGCTAGCGCACGGCTCGCGTGAAACGCCGCCGCGCTGCCTTCGCGGCGAACGATGAGAAGACCCAGAAGAGGAATGCCCACTGCGTGACGAACGCGACCGGGATCGAGATGGCGAACATGGCCGCCACGGCGAGCAGAGCCACGTCGTCGGCCCCGGTCGCTGGCGCAGGTGCCCCTGGCCGGAGCAGCTTGCCGGTCCTGATGTGACGGCTCATCAGCAGGAACGTCAGCACGGTGAGTACCTGGATGACGGCGTAGACAGTGAACCTGGTACCGAAGCCGCCCTCGGCCGAGATCAGCCTGGTGGCGAACGGGGTGATGACGATCATCAGCAGCCACACGAAGTTCAGCGTGAGGATGCGGGCATCCAGCTTGCTGACGTTCCGGTACAGCCGGTGATGCGATCGCCAGTGGTTGGCGATGACCACGAAGCTGATGAGGAAGGCCAGATAGTAGGAGTGGTCAGCCCGCATGCCAGCGAAGACCTGGGCGTTCGTGGACGTCGGGTTGAGGCCCGCGGGCAGTGGCAGCCCGAGCGCCAGCAGCGTGATGGCGATCGCCACGACAGCATCCGAGAAGAAGACCAGGCGCTCGGCGGAGATGAACTCCGCCTCGGCGGTCGCGCCGCCCGCGGCCAGAAGCCCGTCCTCGGTCTGGTCAGTCATGTCGCGGCACTGCTCCCGGATTAGCTTGGGTTGGCAGGTTATCCCGTCAGGCCAGCAGGCCGAGGAACTCCCCGGCATCTCGCACCCGGACCAGGGCGGCCCGTGTTGCCGGCGGCACGTACCCGGCCGCGGTCAGGTCGTCAAGCATCCCGGCGAGAGGGTCCCAGAATCCGTCGACATCGACGAGCGCGACCGGCTTGGCGTGCAGGCCGATCTGCTGCCAGGTCAGGATCTCGAAGAGCTCGTCCAGGGTGCCGAGGCCGCCAGGGAGCGCCGCGAACCCGTCGGCGAGCTCGGCCATGAGCGCCTTGCGCTCATGCATCGTGCCGACGATCTCCATCCTCGTCAGGCCGCGGTGCGGGATCTCGGCGGCGAACAAGCCGCCCGGGATGACGCCGATCACCTCGCCGCCGGCGGCGAGCGCGGCGTCGGCGAGCACGCCCATCATGCCGACGCTCGCGCCGCCGTAGACGATGCCGACGCCAGCCTCGGCCAGCCGCCGGCCGAAGTCGGCCGCGGCCGCCGCGTACTCCGGACGGCAGCCGATCGAGCTGCCGAGAAAGACCGCGACGCGCATTACCAGAGATCCGGGGCCGATGCCCTGGCGGCAAAATCGCGCAACGCCCGGAGGAAGTCAATCTCGCCGAACGCGGGCCAGTAAGCGTCACAGAAATGCAGGTAGGCCCCCGTGCTCTGCCAGAGCAGGAAGTTGGACATCCGCTGCTCGCCGCTGGTCCTGATGATCAGATCCGGCTCTGGCCCATCTCCGGCCAGGTGGCGGGCGATGTCGTCCTCGGACACCGTGCCTGCCAGTTCGGCCAGGCTGGCGCCCCTGGCCACCTGCTCGAGGAGCAGCGAGCGGACGGCCTCGGCGATCTCCTGCCGGCCGCCGTAGCCCACGCACAGCGTGACGTGCGACCCCGTGGCACAGGTTCGGCTTAGTTCGGCAGCGTCCTTCAGCGAGCGCGCCGTGCTGGCCGGGAGCATGTCGACCAGCCCGGCGATGTGCACCTGCCAGGCCGGCTCGGCAGTGGCGATCCTGGTCACGACGATCTGCTCGATGATGTCCATCAGCGCCGCGACCTCGGCGTCATCGCGCCGGGCCAGGTTCTCAGCGGAGCAGATGAAGACGGTGACGTGCCGGATGCCGGCCGCCTGGCACCACGACAGCGCATCCCAGATGTGCTCGGCCCCGTGCCGGTGACCGTCGCTGGGGCTTGCCAGCCCGGCCTGCTTGGCCCAGCGCCGGTTGCCGTCGATGATCAGCCCGATATGCCGGGGCAGCGGGCCGCCAGCCAGCTGCCGGCGCAGCCGCCACCGGTAGAGGCGGACGGCGAGTTTGCGGAGCGGCACGCCGCCGAATCTAGCTGGTGGCCGCGAGCACGGTCCAGTTCGGGACGGCTGGGTGGCGCTCAGAAGGCCCAGCCGAGCTCGTCCTGCCAGAACCGCCGTACTGCCTGCTCGAACTCCATGGGCCACGGGACCTCATGGGCCGCCAGAATCGTGCTGGCCGCCCGCCGGTAGGCGGACGCGGTCACTCGCATGGCGGCCAGGACGCTCTGCCTGGTCGCCGAGGGCGCAGGCAGCCCGGCGCAGATGTCGCGCTGCTCGGGCGTCAGCTTGGCCGACCACTGCTTCACGCCCATCGGCGGCAGAGGCTGGTTGGCCTCCACGAACAGCTCATACAGCATCAGCTGGGCGCCCTGCACGCCGACGACCCCGAGCAGCCAGTCCGCCCGCGCCACGACGGCGGCAGGGAAAATAGTCATTTGCCGGAAGAACTCGGACGCCATCTCCGCCAGCCGCACCGGGTCCGGGCCGACTGGCGGCACGGCGGGTCCCGGCGGTACGGCGGCAGCCCGGCCGACGGTGCCGTCCTTGTCGATGACCAGCAGCCGCAGCGCGAGCGCACCCGCGTCAGCGGTGTCGGCTCGCTCGGCGACGACGTCCAGCCGCAGGCAGGAGGTCGTCACGCTGAAGAAGCTGCCGGGCATTCCGGGCAGCGGCCTGGCCAGCACCGAAGGCGTGACCTCGGCCAGCCAGTCGCGCCACGCCGCGGCGAACTCGTCGAACGAGGCCGGCGCCACCGCCAGGATGACATCCAGGTCCGATCCCGCGTCGGCCACACCGCGGCCAAGCGAGCCCCCAAGCCACATCGCCCGCACGCGATCATCATGCTCGGCGGCCGCGAGCACCTGCCGATAGAGCTGGTGGTAGCCGGGCCGGAGCGGCCGCAGCGCGGCCTCGGCAGCGCCCGAGCTGGTCATGGCTAGCCGATCGTGCGGCTGCGGCCCCGGAACTCCGCGACGATGTCGTCGCCACGGCGGACCGTGACGTCATAGATGCCGCTGTGACCGAACCGGGTCCGCTCGATGGCCGTCGCGAGCAGGATGTCGCCCTCGCGTACCGGGGCGATGAAGTTGATGTCGGCACCGGCGGCGACCGTGACCGAGCCCTCGCTGTTGCAGGCGCAGGCAAAGGCGGTGTCCGCCAGCATGAAGACGTAGCCGCCATGGCCGATGGAGTGGCCGTTCAGCATCTGGAGCGCGACTCGCATCCGGACGACCGCAGTGCCGCGGCCCACGTGCAGGAGCTCCATGCCGAGGCCGCGCGACGCCTGGTCGGCTGCGAACATCGCGGCGGCTGGGCCGCGCGGGATCTCGCGGCCCTGCTCGTCCGCGGACGGCAGTCCCAGCATGCGGCGCTCCACGGGTCGGGATTCGATGTCTTTCCTGCGAGTCATGGTATGACCCGGGCAGCGGCTGCGGGCATTACTGTGCTGATCATGGTCCGTTACCGCCAGCCCGGCACCGTGCTCACCGACCGCACCTTCACCGTCCCGCTCGATCACGGACAGCCGGGCGGCGACCAGATCACCGTGTTTGGCCGGGAGGTCGTCGCGGCCCGCAGGGAGGGCGCCGACCTGCCCTGGCTGGTATTCCTCCAGGGCGGTCCGGGCTTCGGGGCACCGCGGCCCGTTGGCCGCGAAGGCTGGCTGGACCGGGCACTGCGGGACTTCCGGGTGCTGCTGCTCGACCAGCGGGGAACGGGCCGGTCCACGCCAGCCACCCGCCAGACGCTGGCGCGCTTCACTGGCCCCGCGGCACAGGCCAGTTACCTGGCGCACTTCCGGGCTGACTCGATCGTCGCCGATGCCGAGCTGGTCAGGCCGCAGGTCACCGGCGGTGCGCCGTGGAGCGTGCTCGGCCAGAGCTTCGGCGGCTTCTGCACCGTCTGTTACCTGTCCAAGGCGCCGGACGGCGTGCGCGAGGCGTTCATTACCGGTGGGCTGCCGGGCCTGACGGCCACCGCCGACGACGTCTACCGGCTCACCTACCAGGTGGTTGCCGCGAAGAACCGCGCGCACTACGAGCGGTATCCGCAGGATGTCGACGCCGCGCGCCGCGTTGCCAGGGAGCTGGCCGCGCGGCCGGCGACCATGCCGGGTGGCGGGACCCTCACCGTGGAGCGGTTTCAGGCGCTCGGCCACGTGCTCGGATCTAGCTCCGGCTCCCACACGCTGCACTACCTGCTCGAAGACCCGTTCGCTGGCACGGAGCTCAGCGACGCCTTCCTGGCCGAGGCCGAGGTGCAGCTGTCATACGCCTCGGCGCCGCTGTACGCCCTCGTCCACGAGGCCTGCTATGCCCAGGGCGCGGCGACCAGGTGGTCGGCGCAGCGGATAAGGGCTGAGTTCGCGGAGTTCGCGCCGGAGCCGAGCATCGAGGGTGATGCGCCGCTGCTGTTCACCGGCGAGATGGTGTATCCGTGGGCGTTCGAGCACGACCCGGCGCTGCGGCCGCTGGCCGAGGCCGCGGAGCTCCTGGCGCAGCGCGAGGACTGGCCGCAGCTCTACGATGCGGAGCAGCTCGCCCGGACCCAGGTCCCGGTCGCCGCGGCGGTCTACTTCGACGACATGTACGTGCCGCGGGAGCTGTCGCTCCAGACCGCTGCCGCCATCCGCGGTCTGCGGCCCTGGGTCACCAACGAGTTCGAGCACGATGGCCTGCGGGTCAGCGAGGGACGCGTCCTCGACCGGCTGATCGGGCTTGCCAGGGACACGGCCTGACGAATGCCAGGTCAGGTACGGCGCTGCCGTTAGGCTGGGGCGATGATGACGGAGACCTGCCTGTGCCTGATCAGGCGCCAGTCGCCAGCCGGCCCCGAGGTGCTGCTTGGCCTGAAGAAGTCCGGCTTCGGCGCTGGCAAGTGGGTCGGGCTGGGCGGTCACATCGAAGAAGGCGAGAAGCCGCCGGCTGCGGCCGTACGTGAGGTATTCGAGGAGTCGGGTCTCATCGTGTCCGCTGACTCCCTCGCGCACATGGCCAGCATCGAGTTCAGGTTCCCGGTGCGGCCGTCGTGGGACCAGACCGCCGAGGTCTTCGTCACCTCGGTCTACCAGGGCGAGCCGTCCGAGTCCGATGAGGTAGCGCCGCGGTGGTTCGCCGAGAGCGCGCTGCCGCTCGGGCTGATGTGGGATGACGCGCAGTACTGGCTGCCGCGAGTGCTGGCCGGCGAGCACGTCGACGTTGTGATCACCTTCGCGGCCGACTGCGCCACCGTGGCCACCATGGACCCGGACCTTTCGGGGCCGGGCCAGCCAGGCTCCGGGACGCCCCGGACCGGGACGCTCCGGAATTGAGCCAGGCCGGCGTCTCTTCGCCATCGCGGGCGGAGAGCTCGCGCCCGTGGAGCTCTCCGCCGCTAGGCCTGATCTGCGTAGACGGCGCCGCTGGGCGGCGTCCGCGATTTACTTGCTTACTCGCAACTTAACAGTATTTTGCCGGACTTTTCAACTTTTCAACCCTGGGTCCTCCTGCGCGGCGAGCGCCCGGTAGTGCGCGTTGCGGGCCGTCAGCAGGGCGCAGGCGATCAGGCTTGCCACCAGTGAGGCCATCACGACCGCGGTCTTGGCGATGTCTGCCCGCCCGGAGTCGGCGCCGAACGCCAGGTCGCTGATGAGCAGCGAGACCGTGAAGCCAACTCCGGACAGGACGCTGACGGCGAAGATATCCGCCCAGGCCAGCTCCGGGCTCAGCCTGGCACGGGTAAACCGGGCCGTCAGGTAGGCGCCGCCGAAGACGCCGATCGACTTGCCGGCGATGAGGCCGGCCAGCACGCCGATGCCAATCCGCCCGGTCACGACCTCCGTCAGGGAGCTCGCCGATAGCGTCAGGCCGGCCGACAGCAGCGCGAACGCCGGGACGGCCAGGCCGGCCGAGAGCGGGCGGATCTGGTGCTCGAGCCGCTCGGCAGGCGAATCCCGCCCGGTGACAGTCACGGGCACCAGCAGGCCCAGCGCAACCCCCGCCACGGTCGCGTGGACCCCGGAGGCGTGCACGAGCGCCCAGATCACCACGGCTAGCGGCACGGTCAGCCACCAGGCGGTCAGCCGGGTGCGCTGGAGAAGCCAGAAGACGACCAGCAACGCGGCCGCGGCCAGCAGCGGCGGAAAGCTGATGCTGCTGGTGTAGGCCACGGCGATCACGATGATCGCGCCGATGTCGTCGACCACCGCGAGCGTCAGCAGGAAGGCCCGTAGCGCGGCGGGCAGGAACCGCCCGGTCACTGCCAGCACCGCCAGCGCGAAGGCCAGGTCGGTAGCGGCGGGGATGGCCCAGCCCGCCGCGGTCGGGTGCCCGAGGTTGACCGCCAGGTAGATCAGTGCGGGCAGGATCATGCCGCCGAGCGCGGCCGCGACCGGTACGAGAGCGGCTGACGGGCGGCGCATCTCGCCAGCGACCAGCTCGCGCTTCAGCTCGAGTCCGGCAATGAAGAAGAAGATGGCCAGCAGTCCGTCGGCGGCCCACTCCTCCAGGCTCAGGTGCAGCAGGAGGACAGACGGGCCGAACGCAAAGTGCTGGAGATGCTCGTACCATGCCCGCGCACCGGTGTTGGCCAGGACGAGCGCGACGACGGTCGCGGCCAGCAGCAGGGCGCCGCCCACTGTCTCGGCTCGCAGCGCGTCCGCGAGGACACCCAGCTCCCGAGCGCCCGGCCGCCGGAAGAGGACGGCGTCGCCGTCGGACTCCGCCCTGACCCGCATGCGGTCTTACTGATAGGAGATGAGCACGGGCCGCGGGGTGCGGTCGATGGTCCGCTTCGGGCCGAGCATCGGCGTGTCCTTGGTGAAGAAGTCCTTCCAGCCGAAGAACACGCCCCTGGGCGCGTTCGCGATGACGGCCAGCCAGGTCTGCTGCTTGGTGCTGGGGGCGCCCTGGCCGTCCATGTTGATGACGATCGCCAGGTTGTCGTGACGGACGTCGAGCTGCCCGATGTTCTGGATCATGCTGAGCCGGAATTCGTGCAGCTCCAGGAGCTTCTGCGGCAGGCGGTACTCGGCCGTCAGCCGCGCCAGCCAGGCGGCGACGCTGTTGACCTCGGCGATGCTGACGCTGCCGATCTGCTGGAGCGGCCGCTCGCCCGGCTGGAGCTTCCACTCCGGATCCAGGGCGAGCCCGACATCGGGCAGCTTGAGCAGCGACCGGTACTTCTTGGCCTGGGCCAGCAGGCTGGCTCGGCCGGGCTGAAGATCCAGGGTCACGTACAGGCCAGCCCTGGTCGCCGCGCGCACCCAGGGACGCAGCGCGGCGACGCTCGACTCAGCGGAGAACGTGCCCGACCGGCCGGGCGACCCCAGCGCGACAGTCGCGATGATCTCGAAGGCCGGGATGACGGGCACCTTGCTCAGGTTCCTGTACTGCGTGGCGGCTGCCTTCGCCCGCGCGATGCTCGCGGCCAGGTCCTGATGGCCGAGCACGCCTAGGGCAGGTGTCGCCGGGCTCCCGTAGAGCGCGACGATACGGCGCATGGGGAAGAGCACCTGCCCCCCGCCCGGCAGCTGCGTGCCGGTCTCCGCGACGGCGACCCTGGCCGCCAGCAGGCCGGCCGGCCCGAACCGAGCGCCAACGGCCAGCACGCGCAGCGGCCTGGCCGCATGGAAGGCCCTGATGACGGCCGGATACAGGCGGGGATCGTAGCCAGGCATGTCGATCACGCGCGCACCCGCGGACTCCGCTGTCGCGGCAGCGGCGGTGGCCAGGGCTGAGCTCGCGGCCGACCGGCCGGTGCGGACGAGCACGGCGACGCCGCGCATTGGCGCCGCGGCCGTCGTGACCGGCAGGGAGCTCGCCTGGCCGACCACCTTGATGCCCGGCAGGTCCGCGGCCAGGGCGTGGCTCGCCAGGCCGACGGCAAGCACAGCGCCCGGATTCAGCGCCTTGATCGTGGCCCGGAGTACGGCAAGCTGCGTGGCCGTGTCGCGTACAGGAAGCAGCAGCAGCGGCGCGTGCGCCCGGCGGGCCATGGCGGCACCGGCCGCGATATCGGCGTGGCTGCCCGTGCTGGCCACGACGGCGGCTGGCGCCGAGGCAAGCAGTGCATGCGCAAGGTCCGCGCTGGCGATCGCGGGCGACCCGGTCACGATCGTGGCCGCCGCTCGCGGCACGCGGGTCCGGGCCGCAGCACTGGCCGCCTGGCCTGGCCTGGTCACCGCGACCAGGCCAGCGGTGGCGACCACGACCGCCAGGACGACAAGCGCGATCACGATCAAGCGCGTGACGGGCGGCAGCCGGACGCGGCGATGCCGCCTCTCCAGCGCGTGCATGTCAAGAGCCTGCGGCTCCAATGCCTGCGTGTCCAGTGCCTGGCTGCCCTGCTGCTGCACCATCGCGGTCCTTCGGCGCGAAGACGCCCTGCGCCAGCAACCCGGCAGAGGGCGCGCCGCGTGGCGGCGCATCGCGATAATGGCAGACCGGCAAAGGCCGCGCGGCTCGGCTGACGGTATCGGCGCACTAATAACCATCGCGCGTGTCACCGCATTTATCTCCTACGTACCGGCAGGTCAGAGCCACTATCAGCCAGTTGGGGAACCTATCCGCGGCATTTTCTCGATGCGGTTTTAGCGAGCGAAATGTCGCGCGTCTCATCCCGTTATTTCCCGCAGCGATCCCGGCCGCGACGCGGGCGCCGCCGGGGCAGCCGCCGGGTCGGCTGAAGGCACGGCCAGTTAGGTAGTTGCCAGCAAGCAACCTTTTGGCGGTAAGCTGATCCAACGTGGGCGTGATATCGCGGCGGGAGCCGCAGCTACAGGCAGCGGACCGGCAAGCCGAGAAGTACAAGTGGATTGCCCTGTCCAACACCACGCTGAGCATGACGATGGCGACCATCGACGGGTCTATCGTCATCATCGCGATGCCGGCGATCTTCCGCGGCATTCACCTGAGCCCGCTCGCGCCCGGCAACATCACCTACGTGCTCTGGATGATCATGGGCTACCTGCTGGTGCAGGCGGTGCTCGTGGTCACGCTAGGCAGGCTCGGCGACATGTTCGGTCGGGTCAAGATCTACAACCTTGGCTTCGTCGTGTTCACGCTGGCCTCGATCGCGCTGTCGCTCGACCCGCTCACCGGTGGTCACGGCGCCCTGTGGCTGATCGGCTGGCGGGTCGTGCAGGCCTTCGGCGGCGCGATGCTCATGGCCAACTCGGCGGCCATCCTGACCGACGCGTTCCCGGCGAACCAGCGCGGCATGGCGCTGGGCATCAATCAGATCGCCGGGATCTCCGGTCAGTTCGTCGGACTGCTGCTGGGTGGCCTGCTGGCCGCCTGGGACTGGCGCGCGGTCTTCTGGGTCAACGTCCCGATCGGCGTCTGGGGCACCATCTGGGCCTATCGCAGCCTGCGGGAGATCGCCGCCACGAAGCGCGCGAAGATCGACTGGGTCGGCAACGTCCTGTTCGCGGTCGGCGCGACCAGCCTGCTGGCGGCGATCACGTTCGGCATCCAGCCCTACGGCGGGCACGCCACCGGCTGGACGAACCCCGAGGTCATCACCGGGCTTGTTGGCGGCGCTGCCATCCTGGTCGTGTTCTGCATCGTGGAGACCAAGATCGCAGAGCCGATGTTCCGGATGGGACTGTTCAAGATAAGGGCCTTTGCAGCCGGGAACGCGGCCAGCCTCATGAGTTCCATGGCCCGCGGCGGGCTGCAGTTCATGCTGGTCATCTGGCTCGCTGGCATCTGGCTGCCGTTGCACGGTTACGACTACACCGTGACCCCGCTCTGGGCCGGCATCTACATGCTGCCGCTGACTGCCGGCTTCCTGATCGCGGGGCCGATCTCGGGCTACCTGTCGGATCGGTACGGCTCCCGCCTGTTCGCGACGGCCGGCCTGCTGGTGGCCGCGTGCGGGTTCACCGGCCTGATGCTGCTGCCCATCGACTTCCCGTACCCGGTCTTCGCCGCCATCATCTTCTGTAACGGGCTTGGCTCCGGCCTGTTCGCGTCGCCGAACACATCCTCGATCATGAGCAGCGTCCCGGCCGAGCACCGCGGCGCGGCGTCCGGCATGCGGTCGGTCTTCATGAACTCGGGCATGTCACTGTCGATCGGGTTCTTCTTCTCGCTGATGATCGCCGGTCTCGCCGCCACGCTCCCCCGCACCCTCAGCGGCGGCCTGCGGGCCCAGGGCGTGCCCGCTGGTGTCGCGATGCACATCGCCAGCCTGCCGCCGGTCAGCACGCTGTTCTCCGCGCTGCTTGGCTTCAACCCGGTCAAGAGCCTGCTGGCGCCATCGGGAGTCCTGGCCAGGCTCCCTGCCCACAACGCCGCAGTGCTGACCGGCAAGCAGTTCTTCCCGCACCTCATCTCCGGGCCGTTCCACCATGGCCTGGTCATCGTCTTCAGCGCCGCCATAGCCATGTCGCTCATCGGCGCCCTGGTGTCGCTGCTGCGGGGCCGTCAGTTCTATTACGCAGATGCGGCCGCGCCACTCCCTGACCAGCGCGAGTCGTTCGCGGATTAACGGCATGGCCTGGTGCCCGGTAGACTCATGCCGTGCCGCGATATGAGTACCGCTGCCGCGCTTGCGGCGACACCTTTGAGCAGACCCGCCCGATGAGCGAGTCTTCCGCGCCAGCGGCATGCCCGCAGGGCCACGAGGACACCGTCAAGCTGCTGTCTACCGTCGCGGTGGGCGGGCTGGCGGGAGGCTCGCCCGCGCCAAGATCCGGCGGCGGTGGTGGTGGCGGCGGCTGCTGCGGCGGCGCCTGTGGTTGCGGCTAGCACCGCGGTTGCGGCTAGCACCGCGGTTGCGGCTAGCACGCGTGGAGCTAACGGCCCCATCAGGCCGAGAAGCGCTCGACCTGGCGCATCTTGTTGGTCGCGTCGAGGGCCGCGACCTTGTAGGACTCGGCTAGCGTCGGGTAGTTGAATACGGCGTCGACCAGGTAGTCGACCGTGCCGCCGCAGCCCATCACTGCCTGCCCGATGTGCACGAGCTCGGTGGCGCCGGTGCCGAAGACGTGCACGCCGAGCAGGGTGCGATCGAGCGGCGACACCAGCAGCTTGAGCACTCCGTAGGAGTCCCCGATGATCTGGCCACGGGCCAGCTCGCGGTACCGGGAGACGCCGACCTCGAAGGGCACGCACTCGCGGGTCAGCTGATCCTCGGTCTGCCCGATGAAGCTGATCTCCGGCAGGCTGTAGATGCCGATCGGCTGGAGCGGGCTGACCTCGTGGAGCGGCTCCCCGCAGGCGTGGTGCGCGGCCAGCCGACCCTGCTCCATCGAGGTAGCCGCCAGGGCCGGGAAGCCGATGACATCGCCAACTGCGTAGATCGACGGAACGGTCGTCTGGAAGAACTCATCCACCTTGATCCGGCCGCGCTCGTCGGCCGACAGCCCCGCGGCCTCCAGGTCGAGGTCAGTCGTCTGGCCTTGCCGCCCGGCCGAGTACATGACCGTGTCCGCGGGGATACGCTTCCCGCTCGCCAGCGCCGCGATGGCACCCTCCGGGCGTCGCTCGACGGCGGCCACCGTCTCGCCGAACCGGAAGGTGACCGCCAGGTCGCGCAGGTGGTACTTGAGCGCCTCGACGACCTCGAGATCACAGAACTCCAGCATCCGGTCGCGCTGCTCCACGACCGTCACCTTGGTCCCGAGCGCCGCGAACATCGACGCGTACTCGATCCCGATGACGCCCGCCCCGGCCACGATCATCGACCTCGGCACCCGGTCCAGGTGGAGAATCCCGTCGGAGTCGATGATCGTCCGGTCGTCGAACTCGACCGTGTCAGGCCTGGCTGGCTTGGTGCCGGTAGCAATGATGATCTTCTCGGCGCTGACCTCGCGGCTGCGGCCGGTGCCGCCGCCGACTTCAACCATCGTCGGCCCGGTGAATCGCGCCGTGCCGGTCAGGACGGTCACCCTGTTGCGGCTGAGCTGGTTGCGGACGACATCGTTCTCTCGGCTGACGACGTGGTGGGTGCGCGCGGTCAGATCGCCGATCGTGATGTCTTCCTTGACGCGGTAGCTCTGCCCGTACATCTCGCGCTGGTCGAGGCCGGTGAGGTAGAGCACGGCCTCGCGCAGCGTCTTGGACGGAATGGTGCCGGTGTTCAGGCACACGCCGCCGAGCATGTCCGGCCGCTCGACGATCGCGACTCGCTTCTCCAGCTTGGCTGCCGCGATCGCAGCCTTCTGGCCGCCTGGGCCCGAGCCAATCACCAGAACGTCAAAGTCATGCACAACGTCCAGTCTGACGACGCTCGAGGCGGTACGGAAGTCTTTCGCGACGCCGCCAGACAGACCAACCCCGCTCTGCCCCCCACGAAACGGGCCGAGCGTGGCCGGTCTATCGTCGCGGCGCTAGGCCAACACCGCACCGATTCCCAAGGCCTATGCTGTGCACGCTGACCGGACAGCCGGAGGACTCGCAATGCATCAGCCCAGCACGGACAGGTACTTCGCTGAGATTCTGGCCAGCGCGGCGAAGTTTGCCGACATCGTCAGCACGCATGATCCGGACCTGCCGGTGCCGACGTGCCCCGACTGGACGCTCCGGCAGCTCGCCACTCACTCGGACGAGTGCACCGGTGGGCTGCCGAGATCGTCAGCACCAGGGCCGCCGAGCGCATCCCTTCTGATTCCGTGCCGGACGGCAAGTATCCGGCCGGAGCCCGCCGACCGGGCGGCCTGGCTCGACGCCGGGGCCGACCGCGTGATCGCTGCGGTCGAGGCGGCGGGGTCCGAGCCGGTGTGGGCGTTCGGCCGCCTGGCGCCCGCTAACTTCTGGGCACGCCGCCAGGCGCAGGAGACGATGATGCACCGCGTCGACGCCGAGCTCGCGGTCGGCCGGGACGTGGTACTCGACCCCGGGCTCGCGGCCGACGGCATCGACGAGTGGCTCACGATGGCGACTGGCAGGCGCGGCGACGGGACGCAGGCCCTGCCCGCTGGCGCGGTGCTGCACCTGCAGGCAACCGCTGCCCCCGGTGCCGAGGCGGCGGCCGAGTGGCTGATCCGCAGCACTGACGGCGGCCTCGTCCTGCACCGCGGGCCAGATGACGCTGAGACCGGCGAGGCTGACGTCAGCGTCTCCGGTCCTGCCGACCGGCTGCTGCGCACGCTCGTGCGCAGGCTTCCCGCCGACGACCCGGCCATCGCGGTACGCGGCGACGCCGCGCTGCTGACTGGCTGGCTCGCCGGCACGCCGTTCTGACCATGCCCCATCATCTGACCTGGCCGCCAGATCGGGACGGCGGCGCGGTGGCAGCGGCCGATGCGACGTGCGCGCGGATCGCGGCCGCCGACGAGGACATCCGGGCGTTCATGCCTGAGCAGGAGCGGTCGGCCCGGCTTGCCGCCGAGGCGCGCCAGCTCGCTCAGCTATGGCCGGCGGCAGCCAACCGCCCCCCGCTGTTTGGCCTTCCGGTCGGCATCAAGGATGTCTTCCGCGTCGACGGCCTGCCGACCACCGCCGGATCGGCGCTGCCCCCGGACCTGCTGGCGGGCCCCGAGGCCGTCGCGGTGCGGAGGCTGCGCGCGGCCGGGGCGCTGATTGCCGGCAAGACAGCTACGGCCGAGTTCGCCATGGTCGCGCCGGGCCCGACCCGAAATCCGAGGAACCGCGAGCACACGCCCGGCGGGTCAAGCAGTGGCTCGGCGGCCGCGGTGGCCGCTGGGCTCGTGCCGCTCGCACTCGGCACGCAGACCATCGCGTCGGTGATCAGGCCGGCCGCCTACTGCGGCGTCGCCGGGTACCGGCCAGCTCGCGGTCGGATCCCGGCCGACGGCGTGATCCCGTTCGCGCCTAGCCTCGATGTCGTCGGCTGCTTCGCCGCTGACTCGGCGGGGCTCGCGGTGGCGGCCGCCGTGCTCTGCGATGACTGGCAGCCGCCGGCCGGACCGGATGCGCAGCCAGTGCTCGGCATCCCTGCCGGCGCCTATCTCGAGCGGGCCAGCCCGGCCGCGCTGGCGGCGTTCGCCGGGCACGCCGAGTCGCTCGCAGCGGCCGGGTACCGAGTGCGCGAGGTCACGGTGCTGCCCGACATGGACCAGGCCGAGCAGGCGCTCGTCGTCATCACCCGGTACGAGGCGGCGCAAGTCCACGCCCGGTGGTTCGAGCGCTACGGCGAGCTGTACCAGCCGGGCACGGCAGCGGTGATCCAGCACGGCCTGACCATCGCCGCTAGCCAGTACTCGGAGGCGCTCGCGGTCGCCGCCGGGCTAGCGCGGCGGCTGGCCGGCGACGCCGAGGGTGCCGGCATCGACGCGTGGATCACGCCCGCCGCCACTGGTCCTGCCCCGCGTGGCCTGGCCAGCACGGGTGACCCGGTGATGTCCATCCCGTGGAGCCTGGCCGGCCTGGCTGCGCTGACGCTCCCGGCCGGGCTCGTCGGCGGGCTGCCGGTCGGCGTCCAGGTCGTGGCCGCGACCGGCACGGACGAGGCGCTCCTGCGCTGGGCGGCTGGACTGGAGGCGGCAGCTGGCCAGTCACCTTGACCGGCCCGCCTGACGGCACCGATGCTGGAGTGCGATGAAGGCGGGGATCAGCCATGTTCGAGCGGTTCACCGATAAGGCACGGCGGACGGTCGTGCTGGCCCAGGAAGAAGCCACGCTGCTCGAGCACGACCACATTGGCACCGAGCACATCCTGCTCGGGCTGCTCCGCGAGACCGACGGCGCCGCCGCGAGCGCGCTGACGTCGCTCGGCGTCAGCCTCGACGGCGCGCGCGCGAGCGTCGAGAGTGCTGACGGGCGCGGGCCGGGCGCAGCCGGGCACATCCCGTTCACGCCGGAGGCCAAGCGGACGCTCGAGCTGGCGCTGCGCGAGGCGCTGCAGCTTGGCCACGACTACATCGGCACGGGGCACATCCTGCTGGGGCTCACCACCGACCCCGGCTGCAAGGGCGCGCAGGTCCTGGTGGATCTTGGCGCCGGGCTCGACGCCGTCCGCGAGCGGGTGATCGAGCTGCGGCCCGCCGACCAGCCGCGCGCCGCCAGGCGGACGCGCCCGGCGGCTGGTGTCGAGAGCGCGAGCAGGATCGCGGACCTGACGGCCCGGCTCGCGGCCGTCGAGCGGCGGATCGGGACGGCCCCCGACCTGGCCAGTCTCGACGGGCAGATCGCCCGGCTGCGACGGCAGAAGGAAGCCGCGATTGATGCGCAGGACTTCCGGCACGCTGAGGCGCTCAGCGACAGCGAGACGGCCCTGCTCGTCGAGCGCGACCGGCAGGGCCGGGAGTGGACGCAGCGTCCGTCGCTGGCAGCGGAGGTGGCGCAGCTGCGCGCGGAGGTCGAGCGGATGCGCGCGGTGCTGCGGGAGCACGGCCTGGACCCCGGCGAGGCTAACCCGGACCGCGGTTGACCAGCAGGCTGCGCCAGCGAAGGCCCTAGAGCCAGCTAACCCTGGCGCTGGTGAGATCGGCGTCATCCGGCGCGGTGCCCAGCAGGCCGGCCTTGACCTGGTCGAGCATGGTCCGTACCGCGCGCTGTACATCCGGGACGGCACCGCGCAGGCTGACGGCGTCTGCCGCGAGCGCGGCGTCCACCTCGATGCCCGCCCCGCTCAGCAGGCCCTCCAGGTCCGACAGCATGGTGCCGACGAAGCCGATCGCGTCACTGGACAGGTCGCGGTCAAAGACGCGCGTGCCAGGCTCCCAGTCGTGCATGTTCGGGTGATGGTGAGCACGGTTCAGGCTGCCCGGCGTGCTGTCGGTGCTCTCCAGCAGGTCCGCGCGCCAGACCGGCTCGGCGATGGTGATCGGCCGGGCCGAGTAGATCGAGCCGGCTAGCTCGCCAGGCTCGAGCATCCTGACCTCGAGCCTGACGCCGCGTTCGGGGCCTTCCTGGCCCTTCCTCGGCACCGGGTTGATCGTGTAGATGTCCGCCAGGACCACGCCGATTCGCTCGAAGCCGAACACCTGCAGCATGTCCCCATCATCACCCGGGACCAGCGCGGCCGCCAGATACGGGTGACGGTGGTCCCCGTGCTGGCGGCCCTTTGGCCCTGCCGCGCCGCCGATTGCCGGCCTGGAATGAAGTCCTGAGAGAGGAGTCCGCCATGACCACGACTGGGCAAGCGTCCATCATCGGGGCGCAGGCGTTCCTCCGGCACCTGCCTGCGAGCTATGTAGAGCGGCTGTCGGCCATGGCGCGCCATGTCTGCATTCCCGCTCACACCAGGCTGTTCGAGGAGGGCAGCCCGGCGCGTGCCTTCTGGCTGATCGACGCCGGGCAGGTGGCAATCGACACGCTGGTGCCCGGCGTCGGCAGGGTGACCATCGAGCAGCTCGGCCGTGGCGACGTCCTCGGCCTGGGCTGGCTGCACCAGCCGCACCAGTACGACTACGGTGCCGTCGCGACCCAGCCCATGCAGGCATTCGAGTTCGACGCGGCCGCGGTCCGCGCGGCATGCGACGAGGACCCCGCCTTCGGGTACGCGCTGTTCGAGCGCTTCCTGGCCATCCTCGCGCACCGGCTGCAGGCCACCAGGTCGCGCCTCATCGACGTGCACTGGCGGCCGCAGGCTAGCGGTGCCTAGCGGACCTCGCTAGCGCGGATCCGGCCGGTCGACGTTCCAGTGCCGGACGACGGAGGAAATCCAGCGTCTCTCTTGTCCGTAGTGCTGCGCCGTAGCGTCATCCGGCTGATCACGCGCTGGCCGCCCTCGTTGTCCCCGTACAGCAGGTCGACGGTCAGCACTTCGCCGTCGGTGACGGCGGCCACGGCCTCGTCGTACTGCGGGTCAGTCTTGTCGCGGAAGGCGCCCTGCCAGAAGCCGATGTCGTCCGGCGCGATCAGGATGTCGCGGGCCTGATGCCGGAAGCCGTCCAGCTCGGCTTGACCGGCTGCAGATCCTGCCCTTGCTGGAACCGCCAGCCATGCAGCACCCCGATGCCCCGGCCAGCGTTGCGGACCGAGATCGCGAGATAGACAACGTCATTCTCGAACTTGGCTGCGCCGCGGCCGCCCTCCAGCATGACGGCCGCGCCTTCCTGGAAGAAGATCTTCTGCGGCGGGTCGTTCAGCCGGGAGTTGACCAGCACCGGCTGCAGCCCGACCAGCAGTGACTGCTCGGCCACGCGCGCTGCCCGGTTGGCGGACCGGACCGAGGCGAAGGTGGCGACCGCCAGCACCAGCGTGCCGCCGGCTGTCGCCAGCGAGGAGACAGTGGCCCAGTCGGTCGCCAGCGCCTGCTCCTTCCCCGGGTCCGGCGAGGCCGGCGCCCGGAACGCGTAAGACCCGGCCAACGCTACCGGAGGCCGCCACGGCGCAGCTGCGCACGGCGAGGTGGCCGCCGTGGTGCGGTAACGCTGCTAATCTGGGTAAACACTGGATTAACGCTGAATGTCTGTTTATCGTTAATCAGCTTAAATTTCTTCTTCACTATTTAAACGAGGTTATGTAGTGCCAATTGGCTCGCGCGAGTTCGTGCTCCAAGGCGGCGCGGGAGCCAGACCGGACGTCCTGGCCGCGCTGGCCGGAGCCGCCAGCGACGACATGGCCTTGGTGAACGGCGGTCCGGTCAGCACCTGCCGGCGCACGTGGCTCGATACCTTCGACTGGCGGCTCTACCGGGCCGGGCTCGCCCTCGAGCAGGTCTCCGCTCAGGGCCGCGTGCAGCTCACGCTCACCGGGCGTGATGGCGAGGTGCTGGCGTCCGAGCGGCTGGCCGCGGACTCCAAGCTCAGCTGGCCGAGCCTGCTGACGGCGCTGCCGCCTGGCCCGCTCCGCGAGTTGCTGGAGCCGGTCGTCGGGGTCCGTGCCTTCCTGCCCGTTGCCCGGGCGGGCAGTCAGGTGCGCGAGCTGCGAGCGCTGAACGGCGACGCCAAGACGATCGCCAGGATCGCCATCGACCGGATGTCGGTGACCTTTCCGTCGCGCGCGAGCGCCCCGGCCCGGCTGAGCCTGACGCCAGTGCGCGGGTACCAGGGACAGGCGGACAAGGTCGCCCGCCTGCTCGCCGGGCGTGCCGGGCGTCACCGCCGGGCGCGCCTCGGCGCTGGATACCGCACTGGCGGCGGCCGGCTGCCGGGCGGGCGAGCGCGCTGGCAAGGCGGCTTCGGTGCCGCTCAGCCCCGACATGCCGGCGGCGCCGGCACTGGCCGCCATCCTCACCGGGCTGCTGGACTCGCTGGAGGCCAACGTGCCCGGCACCGTGCGCGATGTCGATACCGAGTTCCTGCATGACCTGCGCATCGCCGTCCGCTGGACCAGATCGGCGCTGAAGCTCTGCGGCAGCGCCCTGCCGGACGGGCTGGCCCGCGGCTTCCGCCCGGAGTTCCGCTGGCTAGGTGACTTGTCGACGCCGACTCGGGATCTTGATGTCTACCTGCTGGGTTTCTCCGGCATGGCCGCCGGGCTGGTCAGTGCGACCGAGATCGAGCTGGCCCCGTTCCGTGACCATCTGCTGAAGTCGCGCGCCGCCGCCTATCGCCAGCTGGTCAGGGGCCTGCGGTCGGCGAGGTTCGCCGGCCTGACCGCCGACTGGCGGGCCGCGCTGGCGGGCGTGCGGCCGGCCCGCAAGCGCCTGACGGTCGCGGCAGCTCGCGGATGCCAGGATCGCCGCGGCGCAGCGCGCCGCCCTGCACTCGGGGCAGCTGATCACCGCGTCGTCGCCCGCGCAGAGCCTGCACGACCTGCGCAAGCGGTGCAAGGAGCTTCGCTACGTGGTGGAGATGTTCGGGTCCCTGCATGATCCGGCGCAGCGCTGGCAGGCGGTCAGGGAACTGAAAGCGCTCCAGGACTGCCTGGGCGAGTTCCAGGACGCGGAGGTGCAGTGGGCCGAGATCCGCGCCTTCGCGGCTCAGATGCTGGCCGATCGCAGCGCCCCGGCTGAGACGCTGCTGGGCATGGGCGAGATCGCCGCCGGGCTGGCCATGCGGCAGCGGCAGGCGCGCAGCATGTTCGACGCCAGGTTCGCCGACTTTGCCAGCCCGGCGAGCCAGGCCAGGCTGTCGGACCTAGCGCGGACGTCGGCCGCATGAAGACCTTCGCGACGTACAACATCAAGGGTGGCGTGGGCAAGACCGCGACCGCGGTGAACCTCAGCTACCTCGCGGCCATGGACGGGTACCGGGTGCTGCTGTGGGACCTCGACCCGCAGGGCGCGGCCAGTTACCTGTTCCGGATCAAGCCGCGGGTCAAGGGCGGCGGCAAGGCGCTGATCCAGGGCCGCCGCACGATGGACGCCGCAATCAAGGGGACGGACTTCGAGGGCCTGGACCTGCTGCCGGCCGACTTCACCTACCGCAACCTGGACCTCATGCTGGACTCGGCCAAGCAGCCGGCCCGGCGGCTGGCAAGCCTGCTGGCGCCGCTGAAGAAGGAGTACGACGCCGTCTTCCTCGACTGCCCGCCCAGCATCTCGCTGCTGTCGGAGAGCGTGCTGCACGCCGCCGACCTGCTGCTCGTGCCGCTGATCCCGACGACGCTGTCGGTCCGCACGCTTGACCAGCTCACCGAGTTCGTCGGCGGATTCAACGGTCACAAGCCGGACATCCTTGCCTTCTTCTCGATGATCGACCGGCGCAAGCGGCTGCACACCCAGATCGCCACGGAGCTGCCCGCCGAGCGCGCCGATTTTGCCGCGACCGTCATCCCGGCCGTATCGGTGATCGAGCAGATGTCTGTGCACCGGGCGCCGGTGACCGCGTTCGCTCCTCGCACGCACGCCGCGCGCCAGTACCGCGAGCTCTGGCAGGAGGCGCGCCTCCGGGCTGGCCTGCCTACGGCATGAGGACGACCTTGCCGCGGATGTGGCCGGGCGCGAGCAGCCGGTAGGCCTCCCGGACGTCGGCTAGCGGGAAGGTCGCCGCGATCGGCACCTCCAGCTGGCCCATCGCGATAAGGCCCGCTAGCTGGGCCAGGACAGCGGCGCTGGCGCCGGCGGCATTGCCCTCGGCCTTCACCCCGTGCTCCGCGACCGCGCCAAAGTTCACGATGGTGTCGATCCGCTCCGGGCTGACGCCCAGGTCGAGCGCGAGCTGCACATAGTTGTCGCCATGGGTGTCGATGAACGCGTCCACCTGGCCGGCCGCGTCCTGGATCCGGTCCGCTACCCCGTCGCCGTAGGCCACCGGGATGACGCCGTGCGCCGCGAGCCAGTCGTGGTTGGGCTGGCCGGCCAGCCCGATGACCTGAGCGCCGGTCAGCCTGGCCAGCTGGACGGCGATCGACCCCACGCCGCCTGCGGCGCCCGCCACGACGACCGTGTCGCCGGGACCGGCCGCGACCGCCCGCACCGTGGCATACGCGGTGGCGCCGGCCACGAACAGCGCGCCGGCGACCTCCCAGGGCACGGCATCCGGCTTCGGCGTCAGGTGCCCAGCCTCGACCAGCACGTACTCGGCCTGGCTGGCCCGGTCGTCGGTGTAGCCGATGACGTTCTCGCCCAGGGCCAGGCCGACCGAGCCGGGCCCGACGGCCACCACAACCCCGGCCAGGTCGCTGCCCTGGCCGGACGGGAAGGTCGACGGCCAGCGCGCATGCAGCAGGCCGTCGCGAATCTTGGCCTCGCCCGGATTGATGCCAGCAGCCTTCACCTGCACCAGCACCTGCCCTGGCCCCGGCACGGGGGTCGGCACCTCCTCGACGTTCAGGACGTCGACCCCGCCGTACTCCTCGAACCGAACCGCCTTCATCGCCACGTCCCTCTCTAGCGAACTTCCAGCACGCCTCAACCGCCGGGCGAGGCAGGTTATGCCGCAGACTAGGCCTGGGAAGGGAGGCGACATGCACGTCGTCGGGATGGTGCTGCATCCGCGGCGCGACTCGGCCGAGGCTGTTGCCGCCGTGCTGGACTGGGCCACGCGCCGGGGCATCCAGGTGATCGGCATTGACACCGAGATCCAGCGGCTGAACTGCGCGGCCGTCGCGGTGTCCGACACCGAGCTCGGCAGCCGGGCGGATCTGGTCGTCAGCCTCGGCGGCGACGGCACGATGCTGCGGGCCATGCGGCTGGCCGACCGGCAGCGGGCGCCCGTGCTCGGAGTGAACCTCGGCAAGCTCGGCTTCCTGGCCGAGGTCGACGTCCCGGACCTGAGCGAGGCGCTGACGGCCGTGGACGCGCATGACTTCACGGTGGAGCCGCGGCTGGCCATTGACGCGGTCATCGGCGATCAGATCGTTACTGCCTTCAACGACGTGGCCCTGGTCCGCTTCCCCGGCCAGCCGACAGCGCGCGTGGCGGTGCTGGCCGGCGGTCACCCATTCGTCAGCTATGCCGCCGATGCGATCGTGGTCGCGACCCCGGCAGGCTCGACTGCCTACAGCTTCTCGGCCGGCGGCCCGATCGTGAGCCCGGCTGTCGATGCCCTGCTCGTCACGCCGGCCGCGCCGCACTCGGCCTACAACCGCGGGCTGGTGCTCTCGCTCCGCGACAGCCTGGCCCTGGAAGTCCTGCCGGATAGCGGCTCGCTCGCGGTCGAGGTTGACGGGCAGCTGGCCACCCCGGTAGGCCCCGGCGACCGGATCGAGGTGCGGCCGCGTCCCGGTGCCGCGCACGTCGTTCGCTTCGGCCGCACGACCTTCTACGAGCGTGCCCGGCGCAAGCTCCGGCTGGCAGACTCGGCGGAGATCACCGTCGACTGAGACCGGCCGGCTGGCTGCGCCGCCCCGGGGCGACCTGAATGTGACAGCCGGCCGGACAACCCCGCACAATGATCGTCATGGCAGACCGGCGGGGAGGTCGGGGCGAGCCCGCCGTGCGCCGGCTGGGTGATCCGGATGCCGTCGAACTGCTCGCCGATCCTGACCGGCCGCGCGCCTGGACCCTGCTGGTTGGCAGCACGCCGCAGTCCTACGTCGACCTCGACGACCCTCGCTATCTCGACTTTGAGTACATGCAGCGGCTCGGGCACGTGCTCGACCTCGCGGCGCCTGAAGGCGAGCCGCTGCGGGTACTGCACCTGGGCGGCGGAGCGCTGAGCCTGGCGCGGTACGTGGCGGCCACCCGGCCGGGCTCTCGCCAGCTCGCGGTGGACTCCGATGCCGCCGTGGTCGACCTCGTGCGCGAGCGACTGCCGCTGCGTCAGCCCTCGCGGCGAACGGCCGGCCGGACTAGCGCCGGGCCGGCTGGGCGAGCAGGCCGGGTGACTGTTCGCGTCGGCGACGCGCGTGCCGTGCTCGAGGAACTCCCGGCGGGATCCTTTGATGTCGTGATCGCCGACCTGTTCGCCGGGGCGCGTACGCCGGCGCATCTGACCTCCGTAGAGTTCGCGGCGGCGGCCAAGGCTGTCCTCAGCGAGGCCGGGATCTTCGCGGTCAACATCGGCGACGGCCCGCCGCTCACCCACACGCGGGCCAGGACCGCAACGGCGCTCGCAGTCTTCAGCCGCGCCTGCCTGATGGCAGACGCGCCGGTGCTGCGCGGCCGCCGCTTCGGCAACCTGGTCCTGGCCGCGTCCGACGGCAGCTTGCCGGTCGCGGACCTGATCAGGCGGGTAGCTGCCGACCCGTTTCCGGCGCGCCTGCTGGATGGCAGCGACCTCGACAGGTTCGTCGCTGGCACCAGGCCGATCACCGATGCCACGGCGGAAGGTTCGCCCGCGCCGCCGCCGGAGGCGTTCGCGCCTTCCTAGCGCCGCCAGCTCTAGCGCCGGCCAGCTCTAGCGGCCGTCAGCTAGCCGGGTGAGCTAGTCAAGCTCGCGCAGGAAGGCGAGCATGGCGTCGCTGACCTCGGCCGGCCGCTCCTGCTGCGTCCAGTGCCCGCAGCCCGGCAGGATCACCGACCTGGTCAGCTTCGGCAGGATGTCGGCGAGTCCGGCCGCGGAGATGAAGCCGAGCACCGGGTCGCGGTCTCCGGCCAGGAACAGTGCCGGGACATCGATGGGCGCGTGCTGCCATGCGCCGGTCAGCTCCCAGTTACGGTCCATGTTGCGGTACCAGTTGAGTGGTCCGGTGAAGCCGGATTCCGCGTACTGAGTGACGTACGCGTCGATGTCGCGCTGGGTGAGCCAGGACGGCAGCTCGGCCGGCTCCTGCGCCGCGTCCAGGAAGCCGCCGCCTGCCGGGATGAGTTTCATGGCCGGGCCTTCGCCCGCAAGGCTCGTCAGGACCTTCCGGAACGTCGTCGCGGGATCGCGGCTCAGCTCCGCGTCGGCGACGCCCGGCTGCTGGAAGTAGACCATGTAGAAGCTCTCGCCAATCGACGCGCGCAGGGTAGCGATCGGCGGTGCGCTCCCCCGCGGCCGGTACGGCACGCTCAGGCCGATCACGCCCCGGATACGGTCCGGGCGGAACAGCGCAGTGTGCCAGGCAACGGGGGCGCCCCAGTCGTGCCCCGCAACGACTGCCTGCTCTGCGCCGAGCGCGTCCATCAGGCCGATCACGTCGCCGGTCAGGTGCAGGATCGTGTACTCGGCGATGTCAGCGGTCTCGCCACCCGGCGGGCCGGTCTCGCAGTACCCGCGCTGGTCGGGCGCGACGGCATGGTAGCCAGCCGCCGCGAGCGCGGTCAGCTGATGGCGCCAGGAGTACCAGCTCTCCGGGAATCCGTGCAGCAGGAGCACCAGCGGCCCCTCGCCCGCCTCCGCGATGTGCATGCGCAAGCCGCCGGCCAGAACCTGGCGGTGCGTAATTTGGGGACCACGGGCAGCCGGCATCGTCATGCGGGGAGGATAACTGGCCAGGTGGCCGCGGTGCGATGTATCGCCCGCCATAGCAGTCTTTCTGGCCGATTGGGTACGCAAGTGGCGCGAGTTCGGAGCATCCTGTAGGAGAGGAAGGCTGTCGGAGGAGATCTGCCGTTCAGCGTACGTTTGCCCAGAGGGGGGCCAGTGAGCCGCAGGCTGCTTCGGCTGGAGATTCCGGTCTTCCCGGAGCGGCTGATGTTCCGGGTGCACGACGCGGTGGCGGACCTCGACGCGCCGGGCGGCCCGGTGACGCCGGCCGACTCGCTCATCAGCACCAGCCGCGACCAGCTGATCGTCGCCTGCGCGCAGGAGCACCTCGGCGTGCAGCTGACCATCGAGGAGTGGGACGACGCTCCGCCCCCGTTCAGCGACGGCTACGAGGACGAGGCCAAGTGCGTCCTGTACCTGCGGGGCCAGCTCAGCGTGGACATGGGCCCGGCTGGCCGGGCCGTCGAGGCACTGCGACTGTCAGGCGGCGTCGGCGACTACGGCGTGCGCATCTACACCAGGAACAGGGCCGCGGCGGTGCGCAGCTACGGGGAGCTCTACCAGCAGTTCGCCGATCCGCTCAGCGACGAGTTCCAGCAGGCGCGCAAGCAACTCGAGGGCATGGAGCAGTACCTCCTCCAGCTCTGGCGGGAATCCTGACGCAGCGCGGCTCGCTAGCCCGTTATCGCGGTCTGGTGAGTTGGCGTCTTGGGGGCAGTGGAATGCGCCCGCGGCGGCGGGGTCCCCTGGTGGCGTCCATAGGGACTCAGCACGAACATCATGATGGTGACCGCCGCGATGAGCGCGAGCGCTAGCAGGCCGCTGATGGTCTTAGCACGCTGTGACGTGAAGGCGCCCGGCAAGCGTTGCTGGCCGAACGCGTTGAGGCGCGAGGCAAGCCGCGGGTCATCCGTTGCGAGCGCGCGCTCCATCTCGTCAAGCATGCGCTGCTCTTCCATCGACAAGGCCACAGCGCCACCTCCGGCCGGATACGAGTGCTGCCCGGGCGGCTACTGCTAGCCGGCCCTTCCCACGATTCTTTACCAGGCCTTTGCGGCCGGCAAGAGGAAGAAGTGAACGGACCGCGCCGCGAGTGGGAGCAAACCGGCCAGAAGCGACACGAACTGCCGCTGTCGCGGTCGCCATGTGCCAGGCAGTGGCGGGCCGTCGAATTTATATTTGAATGATTCGAATATCTATTCTAGTATCGCTCATCATGCGCTGGGATTCATTGCGACTTGCAGACAGTCCGGATCAGCCTGGCATGCCCGGAGGTCCGGCCGAGGGGGGCGGGGCTGGCCAGGAGGTGCTGTTCAGCCGCGCCGCGGTCGTCACTCGCACCTTCGATACACCGGGCTTCCGCGGTATCACGTTCCATGAGGTCCACGCGCGCAGCCTGATCAGCAAGGTGCCAGAGGCGTCGCGAGTTCCGTTCCGCTGGACGATCAATCCGTACCGCGGATGCAGCCACGCGTGCGTCTACTGCTTCGCCCGCAATACTCACACCTACCTCGACCTGGACTCCGGACACGACTTCGACTCGCAGATCGTGGTCAAGGTCAACGCGCCCGAGGTGCTGCGCCGCGAGCTGCGGTCGGCCCGGTGGGCTGGCGAGCACATCGCCATGGGCACCAACGTCGACTGCTATCAGCGCGCCGAGGGCAAGTACCGGCTGATGCCGGGCATCATTACGGCGCTGACAGAGGCGGCGAACCCGTTCTCCATCCTCACGAAGGGCACGCTGGTGCTGCGGGATCTTGACCTGCTCGCCAGGGCCGCCGAGGTGACCGAGGTCGGCATGAATGTCTCGGTCGGAATTGTCGATAAAGCTCTTTCTCGATCTATCGAGCCGGGCACGCCGAGCCCCGAGCGCCGGCTGGCCATCTGCGCGGCGCTCGCCGAGCGCGGCCTGCGCTGCGGGGTGCTGATGGGCCCGGTGATCCCGTTCCTGTCCGACTCCCCCGAGCAGCTCGAGGAGGCCGTCCGCAAGATCGCAGCCGTCGGCGCCGTCCACGTGAGCCCGATCGTCCTGCATCTGCGGCCTGGTGCCAGGGAGTGGTTCATGCGCTGGCTGCACCGCGAGCACCCCGAGCTGGCCGATGCCTACCGCGGTATGTACGGCGGTCGCGCCTACGCGCCCGCTGGCTACCAGCGGCAGATCTCTGAGCAGGTCGCCGCCCTCGCCCGCAAGTACGGTGTCGGCCGGGCGACACCCGCTGATGCGCGCCGCGTGCGGGCCGGCGAGGCAGCCCGCGGGGCGGCCGTCGGGGCGGCCGGCGGGGCTGCGGCGGCCGAGTCAGGCGGGACTCAGCTGGCGCTGATCTGACCGCTCGCGCTCCTCACCGGCATGCCCGCCGCATGCCAGGCGCGGAATCCGCCGTCCAGGTCAGTGGCCCGCCACACGCCCAGGTCTTGCAGTGACGCGGCGGCGAGGCTGGAGGTGTAGCCCTCCGAGCAGAACACGATGACGTGCAGGTCGTAGCTCGCCTCCTCGAGCCGGGCCGCGGACGCCGGGTCGAAACGCCACTCCAGCACATTGCGCTCGATCATCGCCGCTCCGGGAATCTCGCCCTCGGCCCGGCGCTGCGCCTGCGGCCTGATGTCGACCAGCAGCCCGCCGTTCGCGACCGCTCGCTTCGCCTCGACCGGCCCGAGCCGGACCAGCCGCGCCCGCGCACCGGCAAGCACCTCGTCGATGGTCAGCCGGCTCACCAGTCGAGCTCTGCCCGCTCGGTGCGTAGCAGCGCCAGGCCCGAGCTCGTCATCTCATACCGGCGCATCGCCGACAGCGGCGGCGAGTAGGCGTGCACGCTCACGGCCGGAGCGGTCGACACGTTGCTGACATCGTGCAGGTGCTGGCCGCCGAACCTGGTCACCGAGCCCTCGCTCGCCGTTCGATGGCGCACCCGCCTGCGGCCGGCCGAGGCCAGCGACTCGCGCAGCTCGCCGCTGGCGACGGCGAAGGCGCCGCAGGCATCACCATGATCATGAAATCCGGTGTGCTGGCCGGGCAGCCAGGTCAGCAGCCAGATCTCGTAGTCGTCGGCCAGTGCCAGCCGGCGAAACCAGCGGCTCTCGCGGGTGAACCTGACGATCGGCTGCCAGGACTCGCGAGCCCCGGCGATCGTGCCCACCAGCTGGCCGAGCTCAGCCGGGCTTACGACGCGGCCGGCGGTCCGTCCGCGGCCAGGCCGGAGGGCACGCTCACTATCTGGGAACGGGGTCGTCATCGACGCGGTCAGCTCGAGCCCTGGCGCTGAGTGCATCCTATCAATCCCATCGGTTTAATCGAATTTCGAGTACGGTAGCACGCCCGGCGCCGCTGCGCTGGTACAGGCATCTACGCTGGAGCCGGGCCGGCGGCGGCAGAACGGACAGGAGGCCAGGGTGCCTGGCGGTGATGCGCGACTTGCCGGCAGACTGGCTGCCCGCCAGCATCAGCACTCGGGGCCTGGCGCGGCCGACGTGGCGGCGGTCGCCGTGGGCGGCGGCATCGGCAGCGTCGCCAGGTACCTGCTTTCGGCCGCGTTTCCCGCCGGACACGGGTTCCCCTGGGCGATATTCGCCGTCAACGTGTCCGGCTGCTTCCTGCTCGGTCTGCTCCTCGTCTACCTGCTGGAGGTCTGGCCGCCGCGCAGGTTCTTGCGCCCGTTCCTCGCGATCGGCCTGCTCGGCGGGTACACGACGTTCTCTACCTATGCAGGCGGCGTGCTGACGCTGCTGACTGCGCACGCCCCAGCCCTCGCGGATGCCTACGCGCTGAGCAGCATCGTGGCCGCGCTGGTCGCCGTATGGTGTGGCATGAAGGCAGCCAGGTTCGCGGCCAGCCTGCCCGCGCGGGCCGGGACCCGGCACACCGGAGGTGGCCAGTGAGGCTTGAAGGGCCCGCCAGGCGGATCACCATCTTCATCGGCGAGTCGGATCGGTACCACCACAAGCCGCTGTATACCGAGATCGTGCACCGGGCGCACCAGCGTGGCCTGGCCGGAGCGAGCGTGTTCCGCGGCATCGAGGGCTTCGGCGCCGCGTCGCGGATCCACACCAGCAGGCTGCTGTCGCTGAGCGAGGACCTGCCGATCGCGATCATCATCGTCGACACGGCCGAGCGGACCGACGCGTTCCTGGACGAGGTGGCCGACCTCGTCAGCGGAGGCCTGATCATCGTCGACGACGTGCACGTGCATACCTACGCCGGCGGCAGCCAGTCGTGATCATCCTCGCCGTGCTGGCCGGCGGCATGCTGGGCGCGCCCGCCCGGTATCTCGCCGACAGGATGATCCAGGCGCGGCACGACAGCGTGTTTCCGTGGGGCACCTTCGCCGTCAACATGACCGGCTCGGCCGTGGTTGGCTTCCTGCTTGGCGCCCAGTCGCATCTGGGCCTGCCCCCGGCCGCGTTCGCCTTGCTCGCCACCGGGTTCTGCGGCGGGCTGACGACATTCTCGACCTTCGGCTACGAGACCCTCCGGCTGCTAGAGGACGGCGCGCTCGGCGAGGCCGGCGTCAACGTGCTGGGCAGCCTGGCCGTGGCCGTCCTGCTCGCCTGGCTCGGCTTCCGGCTCGCGATCGCCCTGTTATTCGCAGCAGCACCGTTATCGCGTCGGTGCCGCCTTCCCCGTCCTCGCGGTTTTCCCTGTCAACACAGCCGTCTCTGCCGTCCCGCGCCGGCTGTCTGCGCTGGTCCCCTGGGCTGACCCGGCCGGCCTCGCACGTAGAGTTGATTGCCGTGGGAGCTCAGCACACCAGCCAGGAGCGGCGCCTGCCCGACGGCCTGACTGTCAGCACAGTCAACGTGGCCGATCCCGGCGACCTGCTGTCCCGGCTGCCCAGCCCGGTTGTGTCGGCCTGGATCCATCGGGGCGACGGGCTCGTGGGCTGGGGCGAGGCGGCCAGGCTGACCATCCCGGCTGGCGAGGATCGCTTCGCCGCTGGCGAGAAGTGGCTGGCCGAGCTCTTCGATGCGGCCCGCGTCGAGGACGACGTCCAGGTGCCAGGCAGCGGCCCGGTCGCGTTCGGCAGCTTCACTTTCGACCCCGCTTCCGACGGCTCCGTGCTGATCGTGCCGGCGGTGATCACGGGCCGCAGGTCCGGCGTCGCGTGGCGGACCACGATCACGGCGGACGGCCCAGAGTCCGAGCCGCCGCCAACCGCGCTGGCCAGCACCTCGGAGATGCGCTGGAGCGACGGCAGCCTGACCGCGCCGCAGTGGGAGCAGGTCGTGGCGGCTGCGGTCGAGCGGATCAAGGCCGGCGAACTGCGCAAGGTCGTCCTCGCGCGCGACCTCCAGGCCTACGCATCCGCGGACATCGACGTCCGCGTCCTGCTTGCCCGTCTCGCGGCCCGGTCCCCCGGCTGCTACACGTTCGCCTGCGCCGGGCTGGTCGGCGCCACCCCGGAACTGCTGATCCAGCGGAAGGGCCGCGACGTCCGGTCGCTGGTACTGGCCGGGACCATGGCGCGCGGCGGCAGCCAGGCCGACGACGAGGCGCTCAGCGCGGCATTGCTCGGGTCGGCCAAGAACGCCGAGGAACACCGTTACTCCGTGGAGTCGGTGCGGGACCTGCTCCTTCCGCTGTGTGCGGAGCTCGATGTCGACCGCGAGCCCTACCTGCTTCAGACGGCCGACTACCAGCACCTGGCCACTTCGGTGTCGGGTGTGCTGGCCAGTGACAGATCAGCCCTCGCGCTGGCGGCGTCGCTGCATCCCACCGCGGCCATCTGCGGGACGCCGACCGAAGCGGCCCTCGAGCTGATCAGGGAGCTCGAGCGGATGGACCGCGGCCGCTACTCGGGTCCGGTCGGCTGGGTCGACGCCCGCGGCAACGGCGAGTGGGGCATCGCGCTCCGCTGCGGCGAGATCGATGGCAGGCGGGCGCGTCTGTTCGCGGGATGCGGCATCGTGGCCGGATCGCAGCCCGAATCCGAGCTCGCCGAGACGGAGACCAAGTTCCGGCCCATGCGCCGGGCGCTCGAGGGCTAACACCCGCGCCGTCTCCGGTCACTAGTGCTTTCGACGCAGAGCTTGCCTGCTGTGCGGGCCACTACGTCTCCATTGCGAGCGGGAACAGCTAGGCCAATTTCATAGTTAACTGGTCGTCTTACTAGGAACTTATCTAGACTCGGGATCACGGGCACCCTCCGCCCGCTCTCACATCCGAATGACGGAAGGTCACTTCGTATGCCTCGATCGTCTCGTTTGCCCAGTCGAGTGCTCCGCCGCTGCGCGGTCGTGGCGGTGGCGCTGGCAGCCGGCCCCGCCCTCTTCGCGGTCAGTCCCGCCAGCGCGGCACCGGTCGCACTCGCGGCCGCGCCCACGTCGCCGCCTCCGGTAACAGTCCTCACCGGCAGCGCCAGCCAGCACGACGGGGACATCTTCATCTCGCCGTTTGGCGACCAGACCACGTACGCGAACGGGCCGGAGATTCTCAACAGCAAGGGCCAGGTGGTCTGGTTCAAGGCGGTCCCGGCAGGCGAAGAAGCGGCCGACTTCCGGACGCAGACCTACGACGGCAAGCCAGTGCTCACCTGGTGGCAGGGCACTGGGCTCGGCGGGCTGTCGACCGGCACGGACTATATCTACAACGACCACTACCAGCAGATCGCGACGGTCCAGGCAGGGAACGGCTACAGCGCCGACGGACACGAGTTCCTGATCACGCCGTGGGGCACCGCGCTCATCCTCATCTACACCACCGCGACCGCTGACCTGACCTCGATCGGCGGCCCGGCGAACCAGACGGTGATAGACGGCGTCGTCCAGGAGATCGACATCAAGACCGGCAAGGTCTTGTTCCAGTGGAACAGCGCCGATCACGTGCCCTACAGCCAGAGCGAGCAGCCGCTGCCAGTGACTGCGAGCACGCCGTGGGACTGGTTCCACGTCAATGCCGTGCACGTAGCAAGGGATGGCAGCCTCCTGATCGACGCTCGTGACACGTGGACCACGTACGACGTGAGTCTCCGCACCGGGCACATCAGGTGGCAGCTCGGCGGCAAGGACAGCACCTTCGCTGTGAGGGCCGCGCCAGGTCAGACGCTGGATAGCGCGAACGAGATCTTCGCGTGGCAGCACGACCCGGAGCAGGTGGGGCGCGGCACGTTCACCTTCTTCGACAACGACAGCGCCGGCGCGCCGCTGTTGTCCTACAGCCGTGCCGTCACCGTGCGGCTGAACTTCCACACGAAGGTCGCCACCCTCGTAGCGGCCGACAACCAGCCGGGAGGTCTGTCAGCGGCGTCCCAGGGCAACGCGCAGACCACCCGCGATGGCGACCTGTTTGTCGGCTGGGGCGCGCTGCCGTACTTCTCTGAGTTCAGTCCGGCCGGCACGCTGCTGTTCAACGCGGACTTCCCGGTGGGTGTCAACACCTACCGGGCTTACCAGCTGCCCTGGCCGCCGCATGCGGGGCACGGCCGGCATTAGTACACCGGGGCCCGGGCTTTCAGGCCCGGGCCCCGCCGCTCAGTAGTGGATGGCCCCACGGGTGCCGCCGCCAGCGGCGATCGCATCACCGTTGATCGCGACACTGCGCGGCGACGCGAGGAACGCCACGACATCGCCGATCTCGGCCGCGGTCACCATGCGCCCGATGCTGATGCCGGAGGCCATGGCGTGCCGCGCTTCGGCTTCGGTGACGCCCCGGGCCTCGGCGTAACCGGCGATCAGCGCCGGCATCCGCTCGGTCACGGTCAGTCCCGGGTGGACGACGGTCACGTTGATGCCCGCAGGCCCGAGCTCGTCCGCGAGGTTCTTGGTCATCGCTGCGACGGCTACGTTGCGGACGGATCCGAAGACGCTGCTGGCCTGGCGGGCCGCCAGCCCGCTGACGTTGATGATCCGCCCCCAGCCCTGCTCGATCATGTAGGGCGCGGCGGCGCGCGCGGTGCGCAGGTATCCCAGCACCTTGGTCTCTATCTCGGTGCGCAGGTCGTCGTCAGCTAGGTCCGCCAGGTGCCGTGCCGCGTCTGGCCTGGCCGGCTGCGCCGCCGCGTTCACCAGGATGTCGAGGCCGCCCAGGCCCGCGACGGCGGCCGCGGTCATGGCGCGTACCGCTACGTCGTCGGTCGTGTCCGCGGCCACCGCGAGGACCCGGTGACCGTGGCGGCCTATCCGCTGCGACGCAGCATCCAGGGCCGCCTGATCGCGGGCCACGAGCACGACGTCGGCGCCCTCGGCGGCGAGGGTGTCAGCGATCGCATAGCCGATCCCCCGGCTCGCGCCGGTCACGACAGCACGCTTTCCGTTCAGCTCAAGGTCCACGCGTCGCCTCTCCCAGCCGGGTCGTAATAGTGGGCGTACTGCCAGCGGCCGGCCTCAATCAGCACCTCGTCTGGCATGGGTCCGAACCTGGACGGTGCCAGCGGGCTCAGGTCGATTCGCGCCGGCTGACCGCAGATCAACGCGGCGAGCGCCTCGCCGATGGCGAGCGAAGACGAGAATCCCGACCCATTACAGCCGCTCGCGACCCAGAGGCCGGGTACCTCTGCTACTGGCCCGGTCATGAACCTGCCGTCAGGTGTCATGGTGAACAGCCCGCCGCGATGCACGGCCACCGTGCCGCCCGCGAGCGGCACCTCGGCCTCGATCTGCCCGGCGAGCTGCCGCAGCACCGCCAGGTCGAGTGGCACGTCGTCGGTCGAGAAGGACGGGGCCTGATTCCGCGGGTCAAGCTGCAGCGGTGCCGCCTCGAACCCGCCGACCATGAGGCCGCCGCGGGCCGGCCGCAGGTACACAGCGGCGTCCACGATCCGGGCGATGGGCGCCGCGGGGTCAATGCCGGCCGACGGCTTGGTGATAAGGAGCTGGTGACGCACCGGGGCGATCGCGACCTGTCCGCCGGCGAGCTCGGCCACCTGGCGTGTCCATGCCCCGGCCGCGTCGACGACCGCCGTCGCGGTCACTGACCGCCGGGTGGTCTCGACGCCGGCGACCTCGCCACGGGCGGAGATGATCCCGGTCACCGCCTCATACTCCAGCAGCTCAACCCCGTGCAGTCGGCTGGCCTCCGCGTACGCACCGACCAGGCTGAGCGGCTCGTCGATGTAGACGTCCTCGGGACACCACAGTGCCAGCTCGTCGCCGGCACCGCCGTAGTACGACAGCCTGCCAGCCAGGTCGGCCGGGTCCGCCTTCTGCACATCGACGCCCCAGCCGGCAGACTGACGCGCTTCGGTGTCAAGGTATGCCTTGTGCGCATCGTTCCGGGCGATCAGGTAGCTGCCCGACGGAGTGACTGGCAGCTCGGTCCCGGCCCAGTCGGGGAAGCTGAGGGCAAGCTCGATGCTCCGCCGGGCGAGCTTGGTGCGCAGTTCGTCGGCCTGCACGGACTTGAACAGTCCGGCGGCCCGGCCGGAGGCCTGCGAGCCAGCGCTCGCCCGCTCCACGACGACCACGGAGCGGCCAAGCAGGGCGGCGTGCAGCGCTGTGCTCAGGCCGAGGGCGCCAGCCCCGATAACCACCAGATCCGCGTCCATCGGCTCAGTCTGCCCGAGCGCCGCCCAGCAAGGCAGATCCTCCCGCTGTCTCGCAACGCCGATACATCCTAGAAGTAACGGGTAAGTAAGGAATGCGCAGGTCAAGGCTTCAGGCGGGTCAATAATTGTCGGTTACCAGGTACGCAGTGCGGGGCGTCGGCGCTAGACGTGGAGGTTTGCCGTGGAGTGGATCAACGAGCCGGCCCTGTGGTCGGAGGCTGACGGCGTGCTGACGGTTTTCGCGGAGGCCGGGACCGACTTCTGGCGCACGACCCACTACGGGTTCGTCCGAGATAGCGGCCACGTGTACGGCGCCGACGTCAACAGCGACTTCGACATGTCGCTGCGTGTCCGCGGCGACTACGCCGAGCAGTACGACCAGGCCGGCGCGATGGTCAGGGTTGACGAGAAGCACTGGCTGAAGACTGGCATCGAGTACGTCGAGGGCAGGAAGCGGTTCAGCATTGTCGCGACCCTGGAGTACTCAAGCTGGGCCGTGGCCGACTTGCCGGCCGACGCCAAGGAGGTGAGCCTGCTTCTCGTCCGGCGCGGCGACTCCGTCGAGATCAGCTACGGCGTCGATGAGGGTAAGAAGCAGCTGGCCGGGGTGGTCTACCTGCCGCCGGGGAAGGCCGCCTTCGCCGGCGCCATGTGCGCGGCGCCCGACGGCGGCGGATTCGAGGCCACGTTCCATGACCTCGTCATCTCCCCGGTCGCCTGACGCAGGCGGCCGTGTCGGGCGGGGCTAGTTCGAGAAGTCCTGCGTCATCCAGACCGTCCCGTCACTCCCCCGGTAGATCGCGATCCCGATGTGCGTGAACGTCGAGCTGAGCAGATTCAGCCGGTGACCGTCGTCAGGCGGCTTCTCGTTCAGCATGTCCTGCGTCAGCGTGACCGCCATGTGGGTGATCTCAGCGGTGGTGTCCGCGACCGGCCCACCTTCGCCGATGTTCTCCCCCGCCGCCGTCCAGTGCACGCCGGCCGCGGTCTCCCGGTCGCCGAGGGATGGCTCGCCCGGGCACTGATGTGACAGGCCGCAGCCTCCGGCCATCAGCTGATTGTGCCTGGCGGAGCTTACGTCCAAGCCGGATGAGATGGTGTAGGCCGGGCAGGCCCGCCTGCGCCCTCGCCTGGTTGATCTGCGCGAGCACGCTGGCCGTCGCGCTGCCGCCAGCTGGCGACCCGGAAGTGGACGGTGCGGCTGACGGCGCCCTGCCAGGGGGCGACGACCGCGCTGGCCGCGGCGACGGCTGCCTGCTTGCGGCCTGAGTTGGCGTCACGGAGTGCCGCGACGGCGTGCTGGACGGACTGCGCGTCGGGGACGGCCCGCTTGCGCAGTCGGCGCCGGACGCGACCGAGCATGACGCGCCAGTCCCGGACAGGTGTGCCGCCACTCCAGCGGCCGACCGGCCGGAGCCCGGCCCGACCAGGTATCTGCCGCCCAGGACGGCCGCCACGATGGCCAGGCTCGCGGTCAGCGCCAGGTAGTAGCGGCGCCGCGGCTGGCGTCGTCCCTGCGCCCGATGTCTCGGCACGTGCTTCACCTTAATGACCGCATGCCGCGATTGCGGCGAAACTCCCGTGGCCGGCTACCCGCCCGCCGCCAGCCTCCCGCACAACACCAGCCAGCCGACCCCGACCGGAATGATCGCCCAGGCCGCGATAGCAGCTGGCCGCCGGAGGGACGCGCGGGCCAGGCCAGCGCCCAGTAGGACCACGCTGGCCGCAGCGAGCACGCCGTGCCCGATGGCGGCGACCGTGATCCAGCCGCGGCCGGGCTGCGGGCTGTCCCAGCTGGCCATGACCCCGGCGAAGCCGTCCGCCACGAGTAGAAGTAGCGAGGAGAGGAGCGCCACCACTCCGGCCACGCCGATGGTCCACCGGCGCCAGGTCCCGGTTCGCCGGGCGGCCTCTTCTGTCACAGCCTCAGTGTGCACGCCAGCCGGGCCTGACGGGAACGGGCTGCTACGAACGCCCCAGCCGCATGACGACGCGAGTGGGTGAATGGCGCACGACCTGCAATATGTCCGACAGGCCGGGGTCTATGGCGCCTACAGCGCAGGCTGCTCAACTTACGTTACGTTGCGTCGCTTGACTGTTACCCTCGGTGCTCATCGCTTGCGAGCGGAATGCGCTCGCACGGGTGGGGGAGCGTATTCGTGACGAACTGGGTAGTAAGCCGGGAGTCGGTAGTCGATGATCTGTCGCCTGGTGCCGCACGGCGCCAGTCTGACGTGGCCGCCTACCGCGACGCCGTGAACGACGTGCTGACCGAGCTCGCCAGCCTCGGCGAGTCGCCGGGTGTCGCCATGGCCGAGCGGATCCTCGCGCGCCGGCTGCCCGAGCCTGAATTCGCGATCGTACTGTCGGCCATGCCCTCGGGACCGGACGCTGCCATCCAGCGCGTCCTGCGCGAGGTCAGGACTTACCGGCAGAGCACGCGCAGCTCGGCGGGGAACCTCGGCGCGATGGTCCGGATCGCGCTGCTAGCCCAGATCGACGTGCTGTGGTGGGGTCATCTGCCCGCGTTCCAGACCGACTCCGACGTCCTTGCCGCGGGCGACCTCCTCGACCTCGACGTGCTCCGTCGCGACCGCATGCTGCTTTTCCGCTACCGCCGGCAGGCGTCGTCGCTGGTCGCCCGCGCCGCCAGATCGGCGGAGCGTCTCGCCATTCCCGACCGCGTCCCGCACACGGCCGGGCTGCGGTTCGCGTGTGCACGCGCCGAGCTCATCGTGCTGCTCAACCAGGTAGCTTCGGACTTCGTGCGGCTCGCTCCCGGCGGCACGCCGCGCCTGTGGGTCACCAGCCTTGCCCGCAGCGTGGCGCACCAGCGGCATCTGCGCGCGCTCGGTTATGCGGCCCTGCTGCCAAGCTCGCACTGCATCGGTTACGCGGCGGACATCGAGATGGCCTGGTTCCGGCAGTTCCAGGCTGACAGCGTGCTGCAGGGCCTGCTGCTCGACCGGCAGCGTGCTGGCGAGATCAACGTAATCGATGAGGGCCAGGCCTGGCACGTATGCGTGTGCCCTGGCGCAGGCCGGGCGCTGCGCCTGGTCCCTGATCAGCCGATGGCGGGCTGACCGCGGTGTGCGGCATCGCCCTGATCGTTGGCCCTGGCGGCGACGGCGCGCTGTTCCATCGGATGCTGGACTCGCTGGCAGCTCGCGGCGAGGTCGAGGAGACACACCTGGAGAGCGCGCTGCTCGCGGGCACGCAACGGCTTCGCATCGTTGACAGGGAACGGGCTGTCCAGCCCTGGCTGTCGCGTGATGGCCGCTGGCTGCTCTGCTACAACGGCGAGATTTTCAACTACCGCCATCTGCGCGCCGAGCTCATCGGGCTCGGCCGCGAGTTCCGCAGCGAGAGCGACACCGAGCTGGCGCTGGAGGCCTTCCTTCAGTGGGGCGAGGCCGCGGTTCCGCGCTTCCGGGGCGAGTTCGCCTTCGCGATCGCCGACCGTGCCACCGGGCGGACGTACCTGGCCCGCGATCCGGTAGGCGTCAAGCCGCTGTACTGGTCAAGCCGGGACGGCCGCCTGCATGTGGCGTCCGAGGTCAAGGCGCTCGTGCCGGTTGGAGCTCCGGTGTCGGAGGTTCCGCCGGGCCACCATGGCTGGGCCGTGCCCGCGGACGCTCCGGTCCTGGCGCCGTACGTTGACCTGACAGCCGCAGCTGACGAGCGCCCGCAGATCCACGACCCGGCGGAGGCGGCCAAGGCCCTGCGCCTCGCGGTCGAAGACAGCATCCGGGTCCGGGTCGATACCGACCTGACCGTCGGCGTGATCCTGTCCGGTGGCCTGGACAGCTCGATCGTCCTCACGCATGTCCGCGAGATGCATCCCGACTGCGTCGCGCTGACAATCGGCGCGCCGGGCAGCGACGACCTCGTCTTCGCCCGCCGGCTGTGCGCTGACCTTGGCGTCCCGCACGAGGTCATCAGTGTCAGCCCTGGCGATGTCCGGACCGGCGATATCCGGGAAGCGATCCGGATGTCGGAGCTTACCGAGTATGGCGACATCATCAACGCTGTCGTCTCCGTGCCCCTGTTCGCGCGTGCCCGGGCCCTGGGCATCAAGGTGGTGCTCACCGGCGACGGCTCAGACGAGCTCTTCGGCGGGTACTCGATGTATGACCGCATCGGCGCCGCGGCGTCGCGTCGCCTCTTCCAGCACATGATCGGCAACCTGTATCGCACCGAGCTCCAGCGGGTGGACCGGGTGAGCATGGGGCAGCGCGTGGAGGCGCGCGTGCCTTACCTCGATCCAGCGCTCGTAGACCTCGCGATGCGCCTGCCCGTCGAGCTCAAGATCCGCGACGGCCAGGAGAAGTGGATCATGCGGCAGGCGTTCGCTGACATGCTCCCGAGCTACATCACGCAGCGGCCTAAGAATCCGATGTCGCACTCTTCCGGCCTGCACGAACGAGCACGCATGTACCGGCCGCTGTTCGCGGGCATGCAGCGCTCGTTCGGCTACGACCTTCTCGCTCCGGTGCGCCGGGACTTCTCGGTCGTCCTCAGCCAGTCCGGTCACGACCTAGACAGGGCGCTCGCGCAGGCCAGGGCCAGGCTCGACTACTCAGCGGTCGAGCACGCGCGGGATCTGGCCGGTGCGCTGCGCTGGAACGCCAGGACTGCGCTGCGGTCACGGGCGCGGCACTGACTGTCCTTGACGCCGGGTGATGATCAGTTACAGTCGATTGCAGCGCATGGTGAGATGTCCGTACACGTACCTGTAGCACGACAACGCTCGTTGGAGAGCCCAGGACCTGGTCATGCATCTGCGGTTATGGCTGGCGGGAGCCATCGGCCTGCTGGCGGCGATGGCCGCCCCGGTCGCGGCCAGCGCGAGCGTGGGCGTCGGCGTGCAGGCGGGCCCGGTCCAGCTGGCTGGCGCCGCGCATCCGGGCGGCACCTACGCGCTGCCGCCGGTGTACGTGGTCAACACCGGCACGCAGCCTGAGTCGGTCACGATCGGGATTGAGCGCATCTCCCATGGCACCGGCTACACCATTCCGCCGTCCTGGATTCACGTGTCGGCAATGCCGGGGCAGCTAGCGCACGGCCAGTCCGCGCGCATTCCGCTGGAGCTGGCTATCCCGGCGCACGCGAAGACCGGGCAGTACTTCAGCGACGTGGTCGTCAGGGGCTCGGCCGCGCTCTCCGCGGGCGGCGCCAACCTCGGCGTAGCGGCCGCGACTGACCTGGAATTCCGTGTGGCGGCGGGCGCGGTGGCGCAGCCGTGGTTCAGGGTGCCCGGCTGGGTGCTCGCGGCGATGGCAGGGCTCGTCGTGCTCGCGGCCGCCGTCGTGCTGGCTGGCCGGTCAGGCATCCGGATCCGGATAGAGCGGGAGCCTGCCACCGCTGGCGGCTCAAGAGGGGGCGGCAGTGAGGCGTAGCGCCACGTTGGTCCTGCTGGCGATCGTCGCGATCGGCATGACGGCGTGCGGGATCACCGCCGCGCCGCAGGGGGCCGGGACGTCGGCCAGCATCAGCCTGTCGCTGACGACGGTGCCGATGGTTCGCTCAGTGACCGTCCACCGGCCACGGCGGTCTTTGGCGAGTGCGGCGGCGGGCAGGCGAGGCAGAACACAAAGTCGACGCTCGGCAAGCTCGGATTCCCGGACGGGGAGTGCTCGGTCGGCCTGATGAACCCGGGCATCTACCCGATCACGATCACCAACACGGGTATCGCCTCCGACGTATACGTGAACGGGACCAGCGCCAGCCCGTCCAACGACGGCAACCAGTGGGCCTTGTGCAACATCGGGGACGACCCTGCCGTCGCCTGCACGCACCACGACAAGCAGCTGCCGGGAGCTGACCAGTACCTGGTGCAGAACTTCAGTCCCTTCGGGGAGTCGCCAACCGGCATCACCGCGACGCCAGCGTGCGACCAGGAGTTCGGTCCGTCGAACGGCTGCTGGGCAGTCGAGGGCGCCTCGCAGACCGAAGGCCTGCAGCTGACCGGGCCATTGTTCAGCAGCGACGAGTCCACGCAGTGGACCATGACAGTTACCTGGACGCCGGTTCCGGATCAGGGCTAAAAGGCGGGAGCCGGCAGGCGCGACGCGCGGTTAGCCGGGCTATTGAGTGGAAGGCTGGAGCTGGTTATGGAAGCTGCGAGGGCATTCGAGGTCGCGCTTGACCACTATCGCAAAGGCAACGACTGCCTGAACTACCCCGTCGCTGTGCTCATGGAGGAGCAGGCACTTCACCTGGCTCGAGCAACTGCTCATTTCAGTGCGGGCAGCCTGGCACTGGCACTCGCGCAGGCCCAGCAGGCGGCAGACGCGGCGTCCCCGGCCGAGAAGTGAGGATGTGACATAGGTCATATCTGGCCACGGGGATGCACGGACCGCTAAGCGGCGTTAACACTCAGTAACCGATAGCACCCAGGCGCGTGATGGTTGCCCCCCGGCAACATGTCGCCTTGACCCGCGTCACGTCCGCGTACCCCCCGCCGCAGCCCGGTGTATCGCCATCGGCAGGCTTAGACCTGGGTGTCCGCCGAGCGCGCCCCCCGCGCCCGCCGAAAGGCACGTTTTGGCCTCCCAGCATGCAAAATTCCCCCAGCTCAATTCGCTTAAGTCCGTCATTCAGGACACCTATCATTCCGCCAGCAGGACTACCCGCCTGACCACTTTGACGGCAGCCGCGACCCTGGCCGCCGTGGCCGCTGGCTTGTCAGCGAGCCCGGCAGCAGCCTCGACCGGCGGCAGCCTCGCGGCGAGTGCCTCGTCCGGGACTGTCCTGGCCGCCGGCCATACCGGTGCACTGAGCCTCGATGCCGCCTCGATGGCAGCGCCGTTCGGGCAGTTGGCTGCGCCGGCCGCGGCTGCGGTGAAGGCAACGAAGCCGGCGACCGCACAGACGCCCGTTGCGGCGCCCTCGCGTGCGGCAGTGAGCCTCGGGCCAGCCGCTGCCTCCGCTACGGCGCACCCGGTCACCCTGGCTGGCCATGCGGCCGCGCCAGGCGCGCCAGCGCACCGCCGGCTGCCAGCGCGGCACGCTGCCAAGCCGGCCCGGCCGTTCCTGATCTTCGACTCGGTCACGCCGTCGGCGATCCCCGCGCACCACATGATCGCCACGTACGCGACGGGCGGCTACGCCGTGCCCGCATCGCAAGTGGCCGGCCGCCAGGTGCTCTGGATCGACACCCGCGGCACGGACCCAGCGGCAGCGGCGCTCGACGTCGAGCCCGGCGACGCGACGCCGTCGGTTGCGGCGCAGTGGGCCTGGCACAAGCTCAGCGCCACGCCCGGCACCGTCGCCCGGATCTACACGATGATCTCGGAGTGGTCGGCCGTGAAGGCGGCTATCGCCGGGCTCCCGCACAGGATGCAGTCGCATGTCCGGTACTGGATCGCCGATCCGACCGGCGTGCCGCACATCGTTCCGGGCGCCAGCGCCACGCAGTGGTACTGGGGCAAGAACTACGACATCTCGACGGCGAACCCGGGCTTCCGGTAGATCCGGATGACCTGATCTCGGCGTGACGATGTCCGCACTAGGCCCGGCGGGGCAGCTCGTTGGCTATCAACGAGCTGCCCCGCCGGGCCTTTGCTTGTCCGGGCTACCGCGCGCTGATGGTGATCCGCGGATGGCCGCCGGGCCGGAGCCATCGCATGATCTTGATCAGCCTGGCGAGCGGCAGGGAAACGCAGCCGGCGGTGGCCGAGCCCGTGCCGGCGTGCAGGAAGATGGCGCTGCCCAGACCGGGCGTCCTGGCCGCGTTGTACGTGATCACCGCCGAGTAATCGTAGGCAGGCACCTGGTGCATGGGCTCCGGCCTGGCACCCGGGTCGTGCTTGCGCGCGTCGACCCACTCGTTATAGCGCGGGCTGGACGGGTCGTCGTCCCAGAAGTCGTAGCTGTAAGCGTGCCGGAAGCGATAGGCGAAGTCCTCATCCGGCCGGACGCCGAAGAAGAAGCTGAAGCCGTAGGTGCCGGACGGCGTCCGGCCATCCCCTTCGCGCTTCTTGCCCGGCTCGGCGATGCCGTTGTAGCCGACCCGAGCAGTCCACGGTCCGAAGACGAGGACCCGGTGGCCGCCTCTGACGCGGTAGGCCCGCAAGGTCGCGTATGTCGACGAGTGGGAGGGCGCCGTCACGATGATGAGCTGACGCACCTGCGCGTGCCGCGTTGGTAGCGTTCGCTGTACGGCAGCGGCGTGCGCAGGCAGCGCCGCCAGCACGAGCATCACGCCGGCCACAGCGGGAGTTACGACGGCCAGGACTAGCGCCGGCCTGGCGGCGACGGCACGCAGCAGCCTGTCGATGGCGGTCGCTAACTGAAGTGGTGCACTGCTCGCGCGGCCGCGCACGGAGCGCACAACGGAATGCCGACCTCGCCCAGCAGATCGGAGCGGGATGGGCCGCTTATCACTGCGTCAAGCACCTCGCAGATGCTGCGGTCATCGGGATGAGCCCGCAGACACAGGCAAAGACACGGCCTGCGCCGAAGCGCTTTCGCCGCGCCATCGGTGAACGCCCGGACCTCGGGACGGCTGGCGACATCTGCGAGCGCATCGTAAGCCGGGCGCAGGCGCTCAAGCGCGTCCGTCATGGCCTGCCCGAGCCTTCGGCCCGCCTCCGCCAGCCTGTCGGCCAGCTCGGTGTCCTTGTCATCGGTCATGGTCGCACCTTCTCTCCCTGCGGCCTACCTCGACGGTACCCTGCCACAGGCGACGAGCAAGCTCCTGCGTCGACGGAGTGGCCTAGGCAGCGCCGGTGTTGTCCGTGAGTATCTCTGTGAGGATGCGCCTAGTCTCGGCATCGTCCTCCCATGCGAGCATGATCAGCGCCTTCCACAGTGCCCAGCCACGGCCGCGTGCCCACGTGTCGGCATCGACGCCGAGTCGCTGCCGGAAGATCCGGCGGCTATCGCCAGTCAGCAGCGTCCAGGCGATCACGGTGTCGCAGGCGGGATCTCCAACAGCCGCGCAGCCGAAGTCGATCACGGCGCTCAGGCGGCCGCGCTCAGTGAGCAGGTTGGCGGTGCTGACATCGCCATGGACCCAGACTGGAGAGCCATGCCAGGGTGCGGCGAGGGCCGTCTCCCAGACTTGCGTCGCGCGGTCGGCGTCAATCCGGCCGTCAAGAGCGCAGATCGCTGCCCGGGTCTCGTCGTTCCAGACGGCCACCGGCCCACCGCGGAAACAGGAGTGCTCCCCGCCTGCCGGTCCGCCTGCCGGGTCGATCCGGTACAGGGCTGCCAGGAAGTCAGCCAGATCGCCGGCGAACTGGCTGAGATCGGCGATCGGGCTGGTCTCGGCGGGATCGCCCGGCAGCCACCGGTAAACCGACCACGGCCATGGATACCCGCAGCGCGGGGCTCCCCTCGCCACTGGCTCGGGAATGGGCAAGGGCAGCTGGCGGGCAAGCTCGGGCAGCCACCGGTGCTCCTTGTCCACCTGCGGTGCGTAGACCCCGCCGCTCGGCAGCCGGACCGACATGTCCTCGCCAAGGCGGAAGGTGATGTTGTCCCACCCGCCGAGCTCAACCGGGCGGACCGGCAGATCGGCCCAGAGCGGGAACTGCTCAGCGACCAGCCGGGCCGCGAGCGCCGCGGTGATCGCTGCCCTGTCCACGAGGCGCATCCTCTCCCGGTCGACAGCGCGGCGGCCACGCATTTTTCGCGCGCCGAGCGCACCGGCGGCCCAGGCGCTGGCCTGCTAGCCTGCTCTGGCAGCCGGGGCAGGGTGCGCCGACGAAAAGAGAAACCATGAACGACCCCGGCGGCGCACGTGTAGCCGTCTACATCGACTTCGACAACATCGTGATCTCGCGTTACGACCAGGTGCATGGCCGTGGTCAGTTCCAGCGTGACAAAGTGCGCGGGTTTAGCCGGACCGACAAGTCGGCCGATCCCGACGTCGCAGAGCGGATCGGGCGCGCAACCGTCGACGTCGGTGCCGTGATCGACTTCGCATCGTCGTTCGGCACCCTCGTACTCACCCGCGCCTACGCGGACTGGTCAGCCCCGATGAACGCCGACTACCGCGGGCAGCTTGTCAGTCGCGCGGTCGATCTGGTGCAGCTCTTCCCCACGGCGGCTTACGCCAAGAACGGCGCCGACATCAGGCTGGCCGTTGACGCGGTCGAAGACATGTTCCGCCTTCCTGACCTGACACACATCGTGATCGTGGCCGGGGACTCCGACTACATCGCCCTGGCGCAGCGATGCCGGCGCCTAGGTCGCTACGTCGTGGGCGTCGGGGTCGCCGGATCGACCAGCAGAGCGCTCGCGGCGGCATGCGACGAGCTCGTCATCTACGACGCGCTGCCCGGTGTCACGCCGGCCGAAGCCGCGCGGCCGCCCGGCGGGCGAAGCAGCGCGGGACAGGCGACACAAGAGGAGTCAGGCAGCGCGTCGACCGGACGGGGCTCGCGGCGTGCGAAGCGGCCCGCGGCACCGGTGACCGATGACGCCGACGACGCGGACGTCGTCGATTCCGAAGACCCGCAGGAGGTGGCGACCCGGCTGCTTGAGCGGGCGCTGCGACTCGGCCAGGAGAAGGATGATGCGGACTGGCTGCATAGCTCGGCGGTGAAGAGCCAGATGAGACGGATGGACCCGTCATTCAGCGAGCGGGCGCTTGGCTACCGTTCGTTCTCAGACTTCGTGAAGTCACGAGAAGCCGTCGCCGAGCTCGACGAATCAGATCCCGTGCGACTAGTGCGGCTGAACCCGGATATGACCACACCGTAGGCCAGAGCGCTCCAGCGAGTTACTTCCCCGGGGAGGGACGATGGGACTCTACGGCGAGCGGGTCCTGCCGCGGATCCTCAACGCCGTGTGCGGCATCAAGACGATCGAGCCGCTGCGACGCCGGGTCTGCGCGGGTCTTGCCGGTGAGGTCGTCGAGATCGGCTTCGGGTCAGGACTCAACGTTCCCTTCTATCCGGCGGGCGTGAGCCGGGTTGCCGCGATCGAGCCTTCCGACGTCGGCTGGAAGCTGGCCGCCAGGCGCCTTGCCGCGGCGACGGTCCCGGTGCAGCGGTCCGGGCTTGATGGCCAGCTGCTGCCCTTCGCTGACGGCACCTATGACGCCGCGCTGTCCACGTGGACGCTGTGCACGATCCCCGATGTCGCCGCCGCGCTGCGCGAGGTGCGCCGGGTCCTCAAGCCAGGCGGGACACTGCATTTCCTCGAGCACGGGCTCGCCCCCGATGAGGCAGTGCAGCGCTGGCAACGGCGCCTCGACCCACTGCAGCAGCGGATTGCCGGCGGATGCCACTTCACCCGGCCGATCGTCGAGCTGCTGACGAATGCGGGCTTCACGATCCAGGCGCTCGACGTCTTCTACGAGAAGGGCGCTCCGAAGTTCGGGGGCGCTGACTCCCTCGGCATCGCCGTGTCCGCCTAACTCCACGACGACGCGGCCGAGGATCGCCGGACCGCCCTCATTGTGCCTTTTGCGTTTAATGCGAGTCAGCTCGAGATCTATGCGCTAAACGTTCGTGCATGTGTGGTAGCCACAACTGCCATAGATGCACAAACGTTTCCAGCGGAACGTGTCTGAGCCCGAAGTGGCCCGGCTCAGCCCGCTCGTTCCTCGATGGGCAGGCCAAGCGCCGTGACCAGTTCGGCCAGGTTTGAGAACTTCCCGTCGCGGGGCAGCGACCGCACCAGGTCAATCAGCCGCTGGTCCGCCTGGTGGGTCGCCAGGGTCTTGACCAGCTTCGCCTGGGTCGCCGGGAAGGCCGCGCGGTCCAGGTGGCGGGCGAGATCGCTGCGAAGCTCAATGGTCGGCCAGTCCTCCCCCGGCGGCGTCCCGGCGAACCTTCCTTCCGCGGCCCAGGTCGCCGCCGGCTCTTGGTCGTCTGAGTCGCGATCTGGCCATTCCTCGCCGTGGGCCTCTAGGTCGGAGCGGTCCTGGCGCTTGATCGCGTCGTCTTCCGCGGGCCCGTGGGTTCCGCTGACCTGTTCGCTCACTGGCATACCTCGCTTAGGCGAAGGGCCGGGGCATTGCTCCCAGACCGGCTGGCGGCTAGCCCTCTGCCCTGCCCGCTGGCGGGCCCGCAGAAACCTACGGCCGCAGCACTGCTGCGGAGATGGCGGCCATGCAGGCTTGCCCCAGGGCGGCGCGGAGCTTGGCGCTGTCGGCACGGTCAGTGCGGACCTCGACTACCCGAAGTCCGGATCCGGCCAGAATGTCCGGTAGGCGAGCCGCATCTGAGAGCCGCACATACGGCAGTCCGGCAGCGTCGGCTAGCGCACCGATGTCCGCGCCGTGCGGGGTACCGAAGACGCGCTCGAAGGAGTCAGGGAACGCGGCCTGCTCGAGCGTCGAGAAGATGCCGCCGCCGTCGTTGTTGACCACGACGACGGACAGGTCGGGGCGCGGCTCTGCCGGCCCGAGCAGCAGGCCGGGCGCGTCATGCAGGAGCGCGAGGTCGCCGAGCAGCGCCACGGCCGGGCCACCGCCGGCGGCCTGGTGCGCCAGCGCGGCGCCGATGGCTGAGGACACGAGTCCGTCGATGCCGCTAGCTCCCCGGCTGGCCAGCACCCGTACGTCGGCACGCGGCAGCATGTGCCGGTCCAGGTCCCTGGCCGGCATGCTGGACGCGACCCACAGCAGCGCACGGGGCGGCACCGCCGCGGCGAGGTCGCGCGCTAGCAGCGCCTCGCTGAGCGTCCCGTCGGCGGCGAGGACGGCGTCGGCCGCCTCGCGGGCGGCTACGTCCGCCGCGAGCCAGGAGCGGAGCCAGGGTGTAGCCGGCTGGTACCGCTGGCCGGCCGCGCAGCCGGACGCGGGCTGCCACGTCGGTCGCCGTTCGGGCCGGGTCGGACCACCGGCCCGGTCCCTGGGTGAGCACGACGTGGCGGGCGGCGCCGCGGTGCAGCAGCGCGAGCTGACCGCGGGTCAGGCCAGGCCGACCGGCCGAGACGATGACGTCCGGCTGGTACGCGGCGGCAAACTCGGCGCTGTCCAGCAGGAACTGGTAGGAGCTCAGCGCCGCCGGGCCCGCGTCGCGCGCCCGATGACGGCTCCGCCAGCAGCGGCCAGCCCGCCGCCTCGGCCAGGCCCACGACACCGGCCGGATCGGCCGCACCATCGCCCGCGACCACGAGTCCGCGCTCGGTCCAGTCCAGGTCGAGCGCCGGCTGGCTGTCATCGACGGCGCCGGACGCCACCACCCTGGTCCAGGGCTGGCCGCCCGCCCGGCCGTCGAGAGGCTCGTGCCAGTCGCCCGCACCGGCGCGAGCAACGGCGCCCGTCCCGCCGGGCGGGCCAGCCAGATCAGGCACCAGTGGGTCGCGGAACGGCAGGTTGAGATGGACGGGACCGGGATAGACGGCCCCGTTCCCGGCCGAAAGAGACCAGGCACGGCACGCCAGCGAACGCCAGTACGCGACCTGCCCAGGCTGGTCCTCCGGCACGCCGGCCTCGCAGAACCAGCGGACGGCGTCGCCATAGAGCTTGATCTGGTCGATGGTCTGGTTGGCGCCCGTGCCGCGCAGCTCAGGCGGGCGGTCCGCCGTCAGCACGATCAGCGGCACGCCAGCCTCGTCGGCCTCGATCACAGCGGCGTGGAAGTGCGCGGCCGCCGTACCCGACGTGCACACGACTGCAACCGGGCGCCCGCTGGCCTTAGCCAGGCCGAGCGCGAGGAACGACGCCGATCTCTCGTCGATCCGCACGTGCAGCCTGAGCCCGGTCTCGGGCGCGGACGAGGCGGCGTGCAGGGCCATCGCGAGCGGCGCGCTGCGCGACCCCGGCGCGATGACCGCTTCGGCCAGCCCGCACCGGACGAGCTCGTCGACGAGCACCGTGGCGAACGCGGTCGAGGGGTTCACGGTTGTCCTGACCACGGGTGCCCTGACCACGGGTGCCCTGACCACAGGTACTCGGGCAGGAACTCGGCCGCTGCCAGCAGCCGGGCGCGCCATTCCGCCGGATCTACCTCCCACCGGGCAAGTTCGCCGGGGTCAACGACGGCCGCGCGGACCGGCAGCTCTCCCCCGGTCTCGGCTAGCGGATCGGCGGTCACGTCACCGGCGAGCAGGCTCATCGTCGCCAGCCCGCACGCGTGCGGCAGATCGGGCAGCGCCGCCGCTAGCGCGACCCCGGCCGCCAGGCCGACCGAGGTATCCACCGCGCTCGACACCACCACGGGCAGCCCGCACTCCTCGGCGATCGCCAGCGCGGAGCGGACGCCACCGAGCGGCTGCGCCTTGAGCACGACGATGTCGGCCGCGCCTGCTGCGCGTACCTTCGCCGGGTCGTCGGCCCGCCGGATCGACTCATCGGCCGCCAGCGGCACGTCGACACGGCGCCGCAGGTCGGCCATCTCGTCGAGGCTGGCGCACGGCTGCTCGGCGTACTCCAGGTCGAACGCTGCGAGCGCGGTGAGCATTCGCTCCGCCTGGCCGACGTCCCAGCCGCCGTTGGCGTCGACGCGTACCTTGCCGTCCCGGCCGATCGCGTCCCGCACGGCCTCGACCCTGGCGATGTCGTCGGACTCCGGCTGGCCGGGCTCGGCGACCTTCACCTTCGCCGTCCGGCAGCCTGACCCGGCGACAATCTCGTGTGCCTGCTCGGCGCCGACGGCGGGCACCGTCACGTTCACCGGGATCCGCTGGCGCACTGGCGCCGGCCAGCCAGCGGCCGCCGACTCCAGCGCGCAGGCAAGCCAGCGGGCGCACTCGCGCGGGCCGTACTCGGGGAACGGCGAGAACTCGCCCCAGCCCGCCGGGCCGTGCAGCAACGCGCCCTGGCGCAGCGTCGTCCCGCGGAACTTCACTGGCATCGGTATCGCGAAGGCCCGCAGCGTCGGCAGTACCTCGGCGACCAGCTCGGATGTCGCGAGCCCGCCCGCGGTTCCGGCGGCCCTCCGGCCCGTCACGCGGTCAGCGGTCACGGGCGATGCGGGAACTTGCCGAAGTCGGGAGGGCGCTTGCCCACGTACGCGTCCCGGCCCTCCTGCGCTTCCTCGCTCATGTAATAGAGCATCGTCGCGTCGCCCGCGAACTGCTGCATCCCGGCAGCGCCGTCCGTCACGGCGTTCAGCGCGCCCTTGAGCATGCGCAGCGCGAGCGGGGACTTCGCGAGCATCTCGCGCGCCCAGCTGACGGTCTCGTCCTCGAGCTGGTCCAGCGGAACCACGGTGTTGACGAGGCCCATCTGCAGCGCCTCGGCCGCGTTGTACTGGCGGCACAGGTACCAGATCTCGCGCGCTTTCTTCAGGCCGACGGTCGCGGCGAGCAGCGACGAGCCATAGCCCGCATCGAACGAGCCGACCTTGGGTCCGGTCTGGCCGAAGATCGCGTTGTCGGCCGCGATCGTCAGGTCGCAGCAGACATGCAGCACGTGACCGCCGCCGATGGCGTAGCCCGCGACCATCGCGATCACCGGCTTTGGCGTGCGCCGGATCTGAACCTGCAGGTCGAGCACATTCAGCCGGCCGACGCCCTTCAGGTCCTTGTAGCCGTCGTCGCCCCGGACCCGCTGGTCACCGCCGGAGCAGAACGCCTTATCGCCTGCGCCGGTCAAGATGATGACGCCGATCTCGGCGTCGTCCCTGGCGACGTTGAACGCGTGCGACAACTCGAACAGTGTCGTCGGCCGGAACGCGTTGCGCACCTCGGGCCGGTTGATCGTGATCTTGGCGATGCCCTCGGCCGTCTCGTACCGGATGTCGGTGTAATCCTGCCCGTCCGCCGGTCCCGATGCCTTCCAGTCGACCACGCGTCGCCCTCCTGCTGTTGCCCTGATGTGCCCGATTAACCTTACGACCGTGACATCCCGGCCATTGCACGCGGTCCAGTTCACGCCCGAGGCTGGCGAGCCGATGCTCGCGGCGCTCGCGGCCGCGCTCGATGGCTCGGGCCCGGCCATCATGCCGCTGGATCCGGCGCTCCCCGAGCCGGCGCTGGCCCGCACGCTCGAGTCGTTCGCCGGCGCTGCAGTGCGCGACGACACCGCGGTCGTCATCACGACCTCGGGCTCGACCGGCGAGCCCAAGGCCGTCGAGCTCACCGCCGCCGCCCTGACGGCCTCGGCTGCAGCGTCGTTGCGGCGCATCGGGGCCGGACCCGGCGAACGCTGGCTGTGCTGCCTGCCGACCTTCCACATCGCGGGCATCGGCGTACTGGTCCGATCGCTGCTCGCCGGCCTTGAGCCCGTCATCGTGCCCGCGGTCAGCCCGGAGGTGCTCGCCGCGAGCGGGTGCACGCACGTCTCCCTGGTGCCCACGCAGCTGCGGCGCCTGCTCGACTCCGGTGCCAGCCCTGGAACGATCAAGACGGTCCTGCTCGGTGGCGCCGCACCTAGCGGCAGCCTGCTTGCCGAGGCGCGCAATGCCGGCTGGCGGGTCGTGACGACCTACGGCATGAGCGAGACGTGTGGTGGCTGCGTGTACGACGGCGTCCCGCTGGACGAGGTGTCGGTACGGCTCGGCACTGGGCAGATCGAGATCGCTGGTCCAGTGCTCTTCTCGGGCTACCTGGGCCGCCCGGACCTGACCTCGGCGGCACTGCGGATGGCTGGTTCCGGACAGCAGATCTTGGCTGGTGGCGGCCTGACGGGAGCCTCGGCGTTCGCGGCCGTGCCGACGACGTGATCAACACCGGCGGCGAGAAGGTCGTGCCCGGCCAGGTCGAGGCCGCGCTTGGAACGTGCGAAGGCGTCTTCGACGTTGTCGTTATCGGGTTGCCCGACCCGGACTGGGGCGAGGCAGTGACCGCTTTCGTCGTGGCCACGGACCCGGCGGACCCGCCGAACCTGGAGGACCTAAGATCACATGTCCGGCAGGTGGTTTCCGTCTATGCAGCGCCCAAGAGAGTAGTGGTTGTGCCAGAATTTCCGCTATTGCCGTCCGGCAAGCCAGATCGCATGGCCTTGCGCCAGATCGGAACCCAGGAAGCCTGACGGTGCACACCGACGGTGCGCGCTCAAGCCCGCGCAGATTCGCGCCTTTGAACGGGCGCGGTCGAACCAGGCGGGAACATTTAGCCGCCCCGTGCGTTACAAGATAGTGCCCCCGGTGCGCACTGCCAAGTCCGCCGAGGGTCTCCGCCCGAAAATTGAGCGCGCCTGCCGAGGGCGCGGTGTCCAGCGCATGCCCGTTATGCGCCCACGAAGGGAGGTGACTCATGCCGAGGACAGCGACCGTACTTGCTGCCCGCGAGGATGAGGAGACCACGACCCACGTGGACGAGCTGATCCAGCGCGGCCGTGGCCAGGGCTTTCTGTCCCTGCCCGAACTTCGCGATGCCTTTGACCAGGCGCGAGTTTCCCCGTCTGAAGCCCGTTCCATCATCCGCGAGCTCACCGAGGCTGGCGTCCAGCTGGGCAACGAGCCAGCCGACGCCTCGGCGCCCGCAGCGGCCAGCCTGGCCGCTCCGGCCGCTGGTGCCGCCGACGCTGAGCTCGCAGATGTTGACGCCGAGCTGGCCGAATTGGCTGATCGCCCGATCAGGGAGACCACGTCCAGCGTTCCGGAGACGGACCTGGACGACCAGACCTCCGTCATGGGCGACTCTGTCCACACGTACCTGAAGTCGATCGGCCGGCGTCAGCTGCTGACTGCCGAGGAGGAGGTTGACCTCGCCAAGCGCATCGAGGCCGGCCTGTTCGCCGAGTACAAGCTGGACACCGAGAAGGCGGCTGTCCAAGCAGCACCGCGCCGACCTGGAGGCCGTTGCCGAGGACGGCAGGCGGGCCAAGGCACACATGCTCGAGGCCAACCTGCGGCTGGTCGTGTCGGTGGCCAAGAAGTACTCCGACCGCGGGCTCTCCCTGCTCGACGTGGTCCAGGAGGGCAACCTTGGCCTCATCCGCGCGGTAGAGAAGTTCGACTACACCAAGGGCTACAAGTTCTCGACCTACGCAATGTGGTGGATCCGGCAGGCGATCCAGCGCGGCTTCGCCGACTCTGCCCGCACGATCCGGCTGCCTGTCCACGTGCTGGAGATGCTGAGCAAGCTGAGCCGGGTCGAGCGCGACATGCACCAGCGGCTCGGCCGGGAGCCAACTCCGGAGGAGCTGGCCGTCGAGCTGGACCGGACGCCGGACCAGATCGAGGAGCTGCTGCGCACCAGCCGGCAGCCGATCAGCCTGGACTCGACCATCGGCGAGGACGGCGAGACCAGCATCGGTGACCTGATCGAGGACGTGGACGCGCCCGAGGCTGGCGAGCTTGTCGACCGTCAGCTGATGGCCGACCAGCTGCGCAATGCGCTCAGCGCGCTGACGCCGCGGGAAGCGACGATCATGTCGATGCGCTTCGGCCTGTATGACGGCAACCCGCACACGCTGGACGAGATCGGCAAGGCGCTCGGCCTGACCAGGGAGCGGATCCGTCAGCTGGAGAAGCAGTCGCTCTCGAAGCTGCGGCACCCGAGTCGCGCCCAGCCGCTGCTGGACTACGCCAGCTAGACGGCGATGCCTGCTAACGGGCCTGACAAGGGCCCGTTAGCTCTCCGGCCAGCGAGGCCGGGCCCAACCCCCCGCTGGGCCTGGTCTCGCTGCTTTTTTGGCACATTTCGTTGCGGTAGCACTTACTGCACTAACCGCGCACACAGCGCGAAACCCGTGCATGATGTTGGCCCGTGAAGCCATTGATCCGGACCGCGACGGCGGCCGATTACGACGCGGTCGCGTCGGTCATCGACGGCTGGTGGGGCAGGCCGATACTCGGCACTCTCCCCCGGCTATTCCTCGACTTGTTCCACCAGACCAGCCTGGTCATCGACGGTGCCGGCGAGCCCGACGCGTTCCTGGTGGGGATCTTGTCGCCTGCAGATACCGAGCGCGCCTATATCCACTTCGTGGGCGTCGCGCCGCACCAGCGGCGGCTCGGCTACGCACGGCGGCTGTACGAGGAGTTCTTCCGGCTCGCCCGCGCCGACGGCCGGAAGCACGTGTCCGCCATTACTGCCCCGGTCAACGTTCGGTCAGCCGACTTCCACCGTGCACTCGGCTTCGGTGTCACCGGCCCCGTTCCTGGCTATAACGGTCCTGGCCACGACATGCTGGTCTTCGAGCGGGCGCTGTAGGCCTGCGGTGGCGAGCGAGAATGACGGGCAAGTCGTAACGGCATCCTCCCTGCGCGATAAGTGCATAGGGAGGGAATGCGATATGGATGCCGGACAGCGGCCTCAGTTCATCCGAACCCGGCTCGCGCCTGGTTACCGGATCGGGGACGTGGACGCGTTCATCGACCGGATCGAGGCGACCCTCGGTCTGCGGCAGCGGTACGGGCCGCCGGTGACCGCGACGGAGGTGCACAGGGTGCAGTTCCGGCTGGTCTGGCTCCGGCGCGGCTATGACCCGCGCCAGGTCGACCAGGCGCTCGACCGCTACCAGGAGCTGCTCATCGAGCGCGGCTGGCACTGACCGCTCGCACTCGGCCGGCCATGGGGCTAGGACGAGGTGTCCTGCGCCGACTGCCTGATCATGGCAAGCATGTCGGCGCGCGACACCGGCGCATTGCGGCGCAGCGACCCGGTCAGCAGCCCGCCGTCGACGGCGATGGCCTGCCCGGTGACGTAGCTGGCCGCGTCGCTGGCGAGCCACAGAACTGTCTCGGCGATGTCGGCAGGCTGGCCCGTCCGCGGGATCGGCGCGGAATCGCTCAGCGCCGCGGTCATGAACTCGATGGTCCGCTGTGCCTGCTCGCTGTCGAGCCCGGCCGCGCGGCCGAAGATGGCCGTCGCTGTGGCGCCCGGGCAGACCGCGTTGACACGCACGCCGTGCTCGCCCAGCTCGTTAGCCGTGGTCAGCGTGAGGTGCTTGATCGCTGCCTTGGCGGCGCTGTAGTCGTGGCCGCCGAGGTTCGCCCGGAAGGCGGCGACGCTGGAGGTGTTGATGATGCTGCCGTGGCCCTGCGGCCGCATGACCCTGGCCGCGGCGCGAATGCCGAGGAACACGCCGCGCAGGTGGATGCCGACCGTCTGGTCCCAGACCGCGACGTCGATGTCCTCGATCCCGCAGGTCGACCCCGGCACCCCCGCGTTGTTGAACATGACATCGAGGCCGCCGAAGACGTCGACCGAGGTCGCGACCGCCCGGTCCACGTCGGCCTCGACGGAGACGTCCGTGGCCACGAAGCGGGCGCACGCGCCAAGCTCATCGGCGAGCTGCTTGCCGCGCTGCTCGTCCACGTCGGCCAGGATCACCATCGCGCCCTCGGCGGCGAACAGGCGGGCTGTCCCCTCGCCGATGCCGCTCGCCGCTCCGGTGATGACCGCGCGCTTGCCCGCTAGCCTGCCCATGTGCCGCCGCCCGTCGCCTAGCCCTCGGCCTGGCCCCTCGCCTTAGCCCTCAGCACAGCAAACTGTCACTTAAGTAGTGATCTGGTCAACCAGGAACTGCCGCAGCGGCTCGTCAACTGGTGCACCGGTCAAGCGGTTCGCGAACGTCGAGATCGTGTAGGTGCCGATGCCGAGCACGACCTCGAGCGCGTTCTGCCTCGTGTAGCCGGCAGCCAGGAAAAGAGCGAGATCCTGGTCGCTGACCGCGCCGCGGGCCTCGTGCACCGCGAGGGTGAAGGTGCGCAGTGCCTCAAGCCGCGTGCTGGCGAGGGGCTGGCTCGCGCGCAGCGCCGCCACCAGATTCGCGTCGGCTCCGAGCGCAGCGAGCTTGGCCGTGTGCATCGCGATGCAGAGATGGCACTCGTTCCGGTTCGCGATGGTCATGATCAGGACCTCGCGCGCGACCGGATCCAGGCTGGTCCGCTCGAAGAGCCCGCTCGCGGTGAGGAAGCCATTGAGCAGCTCCGGCGACTCCGCCATCCGGGCGACGGCGGCTGGCAGGTAGCCCATCCGGGCCGCCGTCTGTGCCATCAGGCTGACGCGACCCCGCTGGCGCCGAGGCCTCCGTGTGGTCAGCGAACGTGTGGTCAGCAAACGTGTGGTCAGCAAACTGGCCGACGCCAGCCGTTGTGGTCATGGCATGCGCCTTTCTCTCAGTCGGCGGAAGGTTGCTAGGCTCCGTCCATGAGCCAGATAGACAACCGGGATGTCTTAATGGTAAACCGAGTTGTCGAATTCCGCAATGCCTGACGTGCCGGTCGGTGGGGCTCCGGGTGTGCCGGGTGCGCCGGATCCGCCGGGGTACGAGCTGCCGCTGCTGCTGTTCGGCGCATTCCGCGGGATCATCGACCAGTTGCACGCGGAGCTGGCCCGAGTGGGCCATCCGGATGTCCGGCCGGCCTACGGTTTCGCGATGCAGGCAATCGGCCTGGACGGGGCGACGGCGAGCGACCTCGGCCGCTGGCTCGGCATCAGCAAGCAGGCGGCCGGGAAGACCGTCGACCGGCTGGTCGACCTCGGGTATGCCGAGCGGTCCGACGATCCGGCCGACGGCCGGCGCAAGCTCGTCCGCCTCACGCCGCGCGGCATCGACTCGCTCGCGAGGTCGGCCACTATCTTCGACAGCCTCCGGGCTGGCTGGGCAGCCAGCCTCGGACCTGACCGGCTGCGCGAGCTCGAGTCAGACCTGCGCGCCCTGGAGCCCGGCTGATGGCTTCCGCCTCGACGCGGCCGGCTGGTTCGGCTAGCGCGCTGCCGCTGCGGGGATCACATGGCCGTCAGGATCACAGTGCCGTCAGGATCACAGTGCCGTCAGGATCACGGGGCCCGTCGGGCGTGATCGCGACGGTGTGCTCGACGTGGGCGGCCCTGCTGCCGTCGCCGCTGCGCAACGTCCAGCCGTCCTGGTCGACCCGGTAGGAATCCCGCCCGCCTGCCATGAACCAGGGCTCGATCGCAATGACCAGGCCCGCCTCGAGCTTCAGGCCGCGCCCGGCCTTGCCGTCGTTGGGCACCGACGGGCGACTCGTGCATGGTCCGGCCGACGCCGTGGCCGCCAAAGTCGGTATGCAGGCCGTAGCGGGCCGCCCTGGCGATCGCTCCGATGGCAGCGGAGATGTCGCCGAGCCGGCCGCCTGGCACCGCGGCCGCGATCCCGGCGGCGAGTGCCCGCTCGGCGGCGTCGATCAGCCGCAGGTCCGCCGCCCGCGGAGTGCCGACCGTGAAGGAGATGGCCGAGTCGCCTGTCCAGCCGCGGAGCGTTGCGCCGAAGTCGATGCTGACCAGGTCTCCATCGAGCCAGCTTGTACGGGCCGGGGATCCCGTGCAGAGCGGCGTCGTTGACCGACGAGCAGATCACGGCCGGGAACGGGGTGTGCGCGAAGCTCGGCTGGTAGTTGAGGAACGGCGACGTCGCGCCGTGCTCGGCCAGCACGGACCTGGCGACCTCGTCGAGCTCGATCAGGCTGACCCCGACCGCTGCCTGCTTGCGCACTTCGGCCAGTGCTGTCGCGACCACGCGGCCAGCGGCGCGCATCGCCTCGATCTCGGCCGGCGACTTCAGCTCTACCACGGGAAACTCTGCTCTGCCACGCCGATCCACTGCCACGTCCTTCGCTACCACGTGCTCCATGGTCTCAGCCCGCACGTGCGCCGCGCAGGCCGGCCGGCTAGTCGTCAGGTCCGCCCCCGGCGGGGGTAAAGACATACGGCGTCGTGCTCGCCACGGGCTCGAAGCCCAGCCGCTGGAGGATCGGCCGGCTGGTCGGGAGCGCGTCGACCTGGAGATAGCGGTAGCCGCGCTCTGCCGCCAGGCCGGCCCGGTAGGCGACCAGAGCGCGGAAGATGCCGCGGCCGCGCCAGGCAGGCACGGTCCCGCCGCCCCACAGGCCGGCGAAGTCGGTGCCGGGGATGAACTCGACCCTGGCCGCGCTGACCGGCTCGTCGCCGGCCATGGCCACCACCATCTGGAGCAGGTCCGGCGCCTCGCGCAGCTGGTCGCGCAGCCGCTCGAAAAGCTCAGGAGACTCCTCGTCGAATGCCAGGTCGTGCACGGTCTCCATTGCTTCGATACCCGCCTCGCCGGTGACGGGCTCCAGCCGGACGCCGTCAGGCAGCACGACGTCATGGCTGATCGCAGCGGTCTCGGCGACCAGCATCAGCTCCTCGTCCTCCGGCTCGAAACCGGCCGCACGCAGCCGCTGCGGCAGGTCGCCGGGCTGGTCGTAGTCGTAGTACTTCCACTCGACCGGCGTGCCGCGAGCAGTGAAGTAGCGGATCTGCGCGGCGATCGCGGCGTCGGCCGAATCCGCCGTCAGCTGCGACCAGATGATGCAGGACGTCTGAGTGCCCGGCGCGACCCAGCGCAGCAGGCCGGGCTCGGCCTCGACCACCGCGCCGGGCTCGTCCGCCTCGGCCTTCTGCCGGATCTGCGCGTCGAACGCCGCCCGGACCGCTTGAATATCCACAGGCTGCACCCCACCACGGCCGGCCTGGGGCCGGGCAAGCGGAATAGCGCATCGTCCCAATGGCGTGGTGGCGGCATGAATCCGTCACGACCTACCCTGGGGTTCGTAAACACTGTTAGTTCCGAACCTGCGCCCAGGAGAACTGATGACAGTCGCCAGCACGTCCGAATCGCCGTCCGAGATGCAGCAGGTCAGTTTCCTGATCATCGGCGCGGGCTTCTCGGGCCTGGGCGCTGCCATCAAGCTCCAGCAGGCCGGGCACACCGACATGATCATCCTGGAGCGCGCCGAGGCCGTCGGCGGGACGTGGCGCGACAACACCTACCCCGGCTGCCGCTGCGATGTGCAGTCGAACCTGTACTCCTACTCCTTCGACCCGAAGCCGGACTGGAGTGAGACGTTCCCGTCCCAGCCGGAGCTCTGGTCCTACCTGCACAAGGTCACGAGCAAGAACGGGCTGCGCCAGTACCTTCGATTCGGCCACGAGGTCACCGGCGCCCGATGGGACGCCGCTGCTAAGCGCTGGCTCGTCAGCACGACCAAGGGCGGCTTCGCGGCGCGGTACGTCATCGCCGGCGTCGGCTCCCTGGTCGAGCCGTCGCTGCCGGATATCCCTGGCATCGACGCGTTCGCCGGGACGATCATGCACTCGGCCCGCTGGGACCATAGCTGGCAGGCCGCCGGCCGCCGGGTCGGCCGTCGTCGGCACCGGCGCGTCGGCGATCCAGATCGTGCCGTCGATCCAGCCAGAGGTCGAGCACCTCACCGTGTTCCAGCGCACCGCCCCGTTCGTGGTCCCGCACACCAACCACCCGGTGAAGCCGGCCATCAAGACGCTGTACCGGGTGCTGCCGTCGACGCAGCGTGCCTCGCGGGTGCTCATCTACTGGATGCGGGAGATCCTGGCGATCGGCTTCACGAAGAACCCGAAGATCCTCAAGAAGGCCGAGGTCGCCTGGCGCAAGCACATGCAGAGCGCTGTCACCGACCCGCAGTTGCGCGCCCAGCTGACCCCGACCTATGACCTCGGCTGCAAGCGCGTGGTGCCGTCGAACGACTACTACCCTGCGATCGCCAAGCCGAATGTCAGTCTCGTCACCGAGAAGATCATCGAGTTCCGGCCGGAGTCAGTCGTCACTGCCGATGGCGCCGAGCACCCTGTCGACACGGTGATCCTGGCGACCGGATTCCACGTCACCGACAACCCCACATTCGGCAAGATCACCGGGACCGACGGCCGGAGTCTCGCGGACGCCTTCGGAACGACCTATCTCGGGACGGTCGTGCCGGGCTTCCCGAACTACTTCCAGCTCACCGGGGCGAACACCGGCCTCGGCCACTCCTCGATGCTCTTCATGATCGAGAGCCAGCTCAACTACATCGCCGACGGCATCGCCAAGGCCGAAGCTAGCGGCGGCCAGTTCGTGGTCCGGCCCGAAGTGGCCGCCGCCTACAACGCCGAACTTCAGCGCAAGCTGCCGAAGACGGTCTGGGGCTCGGGCTGCTCTAGCTGGTATCTGGACAGCGAGGGCCGCAACCTGACGCTGTGGCCGGGCTTCACCTTCGACTTCCGCCGCCGGACCCGCGAGTTCAACGCTGCGGACTTTGTGCTCGGCTAGCGCGGAGATTTACAGCGGGAGCAAGCCGGGGCGCTTGGCCTCCACTGCATCGCCGCTGGAGACGCCGCGCAGGCGTCGGCTCAGCCAGGGCGCGGCGTACGTCCTTGCCCACTGGATGTCCTGCCGCCGCGCGCTGATCCAGCGCGGCGCTCCTGCCGGGTCAGGGCGGCAGCGGCTCACGCCAGTCTTCGGCGACGTCGACCCCGGCCACCTCGCACGCGCGGAGTGCGACGCGGCGGTGCCCGTCGGGTGCCAGGTGCAGCCTGTCCTCACACCAGTCGCGTGGATCGGCGAGCACGCGCATCGACCACAAATCCACATGCAGGCAGTGGTGCTTGATGGCGACCTGACGCAACTGAGCGTTGAAGCGGCGGCCTTGCCGCGAATCAGCCGGATCAGCGGGAAGCCGCCCGGATCGAATCCGGTGAAGAGCATGACCTGGCTGCGGCGCGCGCAGCGCGCGACGGCCTGCTCAAAGGCAGCGGCGAGCGCATCCGGGTCGGCCTTGGGCCGGAGCAGGTCGTTGCCGCCGGCGGCGATGCTCACCAGGTCCGGCGCGAGCGCGATCGCGGTCGGCACCTGCTCGTCCGCACCTGGCTGAGGACCTTGCCGCGGATCGCGAGGTTCGCATACCTTAGGCCGGGCGACGAGGCGTCCAGGTGACCGGCGAACCTGTCGGCCCAGCCGCGCCAGGAGCCGCTCGGATACGGGTCCCCGACTCCCTCGGTGAAGCTATCCCCCAGCGCGACAAAGGTCCGAACTGCCAGCACCGCGACGCACGCCTCCCGAACTGAACAATTCCGCCGCACAGCCCGCCGCGCGGGCCCGCGCGTCAGGGTAGCAGCCGACCTGATCCGCCAGAATCTCTCACCCGGAAGGAAGGATCTGTGCGCGATGTCAACGTCAGGGCTGCTGGCGAGGCCGACCTGGCGGCAATCGCCGCGGTGAGCATAGCTACCGGGCAGCACGATGACTGGGGCGGAGCCAATCCGGCGTACGTCCGGCACCTGCTGGGGCACGGCCGGGTGGTGGTCACCGAGCTAGGCGGCGAGGTGGTCGGGTTCGGAGCGGTTCAGCAGATAGGTTCCGGACCAGACGCGGTGAGCATGCTGTGCGATTTGTTCGTCGAGCCGGCCGCGCATGGCCGCGGCTGCGGGCGGGCGATGCTGGCCGATCTGTGGTCAGACGCCACGAGAAAAATGACATTTAGCAGCCTGCACTCCCATGCCGCCCCGCTCTACACGAGCTTCGGTCTCGACGCCTGGTGGCCACTGCTGTACCTGCGCGGCGACCCGGGCCGGCTGCCGGTCATCAACGAGTGGACTGTCGAGTCGGTCAGCGCCGTGCTGGTGGCGAAGTATGAGCGGGACTGGACGGGCGTGGCACGGGCCGCCGAGCACCAGGCCTGGGCGGCCAGGCCTGGTGGCGAGTCCATCGTGGTCAGCCGCGCCGATGAGGTCATCGCCGCCGGGTCGGTCATCACCAGCGGTCCGGACCGCGGCATTGTCCATCTCGCCCTGTCGCCCGTCAGCGTGGACAGCGAAGCGGCTGGCGCCGTGCTCCTGACGCTTGCCCGGCTATCGGGACCGGCCGCGCAGGCCGCGCACGTGTGCCTTCCGGCGCCGCACCCTGCGGTCCGGCGTGCTGCTCGCTGCTGGCTGGCAGTACGACGAGTTCGACCTTTTCATGGCGACCGCTCCGGACCTGCTTGACCCGCGACGCGCCGTGCCGTCGCCCGGCCAGGCCTGACAATGCCGGGCGCTCAGAACCCGCAGAGTACTGACCCCGAAGTCGGGCCGGAGGTCATGGCACACGGCTACTCCCATCGCACGACGAGGACCGGCCAGGTCCTGTCCGTGCGCACCTGATGCCAGCTGGGCCGCCCTACCGAGCGCCGCGAGCGCCGCTGACATATTCGGCCGCGAGCAGCTGCCTCAGCACAGGCGGCCCGCCCGCTCGAACGGCGAGATGCACGTCTGTGAGCTCGAGCTGGGCCCGAACCGAGCCGGCGAAGGCCGCCGTACAGAGCTCTGGAACTACGTTCGCGACCGCCAGTATCGCTCCGGTGCAACCAAGCGGACCGGCGAACGCCAGCAGCGCGGACGAGCCGACATAAGTGGCCTCGGAGTAACGAGCAACCTCAAACAGCAGCCGGTCGGGATCACCGGAAGAGTCTTTGATGCCAGCCACCGGCAAGTCTGCCAAGGACTCGACCGGAACGCCCGGTGCCGACACCCACGGCACGTGGTAGGCCAAGACCGGCAGGCTAGGTGCGGCGTCGCCGACGGCGGCGTAGTAGCCGACCAGGTCCGCGCAGTCCGGCGGCGGCCAGGCGAGCACTGCATCGGCGCCCGCTTGGGCGGCGGCACTCGTGAGCTCAGCGGCGCGAGCGGTGCTCGTGGCGCCGGTACCAGCGATGACCGGCACGTCGCGCGGCACCCCTTCCCTGACCGCGGCGACGATCTCACAGCGCTGCTGGTCGGTCAGCCGTCCTGCCTCGCCGGTCGTGCCACAGGCGAGAACGGCTCGCATTCCCCGACCGACCAGCCGTGCCGCGAGATCGCCCGTTGCCCCCGCGTCGGGCTTGTCCCGCGCATCTCGCACCGTCACGAGTGCGACGCCGACACCGGTAAAGATCGTCATGCTTATCCGTCCCTTATCGACCTAGTCGGACTGCCCGGACGTCCCTTATAGTCAACGTAGTCGACAATCGACAATAGCCGCCACTGGTTGACCGGAGGTCGGATGCCGCAGGTCCGCTTCGAAGGCAAGGTGGCTGTTGTCACCGGGGGCTCCAACGGTATCGGCCGCGCCATTGTGACAGGCCTGGCCGCGGAGGGCGCCTCGGTCGTGATCTGCGATCTCGTGGACACCGAGCACTTCGCCGGCCACCCGAGCGTCGCCACGGTGGTCGCCGACATCAGCGACCCGGCCACCGCCGATGCCGTCATGGCGGAGGCTGTCAGCCGGTTCGGGAAGGCAGACATTCTCGTCAACGACGCGGCAGCCTACCCAGACGGCACCCTGCTTGACATGCCAGCAGAAGACTGGAGCCGGGTCTTCGCGGTCAATGTCACGGGCACGTTCATGATGACGCAGGCGTTCGCGCGCCACTGCGTCGCGCGCCACGCAGAGAACGCCTCGATCATCTGCATCACCACCGGGTCGGCGCGCAATCCCCGGCCTGGCGGTGCCGCCTACAGCGCGTCCAAGGCAGCGGTCGAGACCATGAGCAAGGTATTCGCGATGGAGCTCGGCGAGCACGGGGTCCGCGTGAACATCGTCTCACCCGGCTACATCGACGTCCGGCAGTGGAGCTCTGCGTTCCCCGATCGCGCGCCGGACCATCTGCGCGCTGACCTGGTGCGATCGATTCCGCTCGGCCGGGCAGGCGATCCTCGCGACATCGCGAGCGCCGTCCTGTTCCTGGCCTCGGCTGACGCCAGCCACATCACCGGGACGGTGCTGGAGGTAGACGGCGGCAGCAACGCGGGCCGCTACGCGCTGCGGGCGCATGTCAGCGACGGAGTCGCTAGTGTCCGCGGATGAATCCGTGACGGCGAGTGAGCCGCGAGTGCCTGCCGGAGAGGCAGTCTCCCCGCCAGTGCTCGAGACTCGTGAGGTCGCCCGGTACTTCAGCGCCGGCCGAGACTCGCTCGGCCGGGCCAGGCCCGTGCTCAAGGCGGTCGACGGCGTCTCGCTGGCGATCCAGCGCGGTGAGACGCTGGCGCTTGTCGGCGAGACTGGCTCCGGCAAGACGACATACGGCAGGCTGCTTCTCGGCCTGTACAAGCCGACGAGCGGCGACATCTTCTACCGGGGCGCGAGCATCCTGGACCGCAAGAGCGAGGCCGCCAAGTCCGTCCGGCGGCAGATACAGGGCGTCTTCCAGGACCCTTACTCCTCGCTCAATCCCACCATGACCGTCGGCCAGTCGCTGACCGAGGTGCTCACGGTCCACCACGTCGTGGACCGAGCGGAGCGGGCACAGCGGGTTGCCGACCTGCTCACCACCGTTGGCCTGTCGCCGTCACAGGCTGACCGTCGGCCGCACGCGTTTAGCGGCGGCGAACGCCAGCGAGTGGGAATCGCCCGTGCGCTGGCCGTCGAGCCCGAAGTGGTGATCGCCGACGAGCCGCTGTCGGCGCTCGATGTCTCGATCCAGGCGCAGGTCCTGAACCTGATGATCCGGCTGCAGGACGAGCGCGGGCTCACGTACCTGTTCGTCACTCACGACCTGGATGTAGCCCGGCACATCAGCCAGCGCACCGCCGTCCTGTACCTGGGCCGCGTGGTCGAGGTCGCGCCGACCGCCGATATCTTCGCCGACCCCCTGCACCCGTATACCCAAGCCCTGGTGCGGGCGGCGCCGCGGCTCACCACCAGGCGCAAGGCCATCAAGCCGGCGCTGACTGGCGACCTGCCCAACGCGTTCGAGCGACCATCGGGCTGTCACTTCCATCCGCGCTGCCCGCTGGCGATGCCCGTGTGCCGGGAGCGCGAGCCCATTATGCTGCACCTGGGCAGTGGCCGCTCCGTGGCGTGCCACCTACACGACCCGGATGTGGCCGGCGCGGTCTCGTGAGGATCGAGCCGTTTGTTACGGCTCCTCCTGGTCGGGGAAACCAGCCAGGTAATGGCCGCGCAGTTCCTTGCGCAGCCTGCCGAGATCGCCTTCGCTGACGGCATCGAGAATACCCCGGTGGCGCTCCACGGCGTCGGCCAGGCCGATGTCTTGCCGCTCGATCTCCGACCGCATCAGGGCGCCCATCTGGCTGTTGAGTATGCTCCACAGGTCCTTGAGCCTGCGCCTGCCCGACACATCCATCAGCAACTCGTGGAACCGGGTGTCGCTCTCAACGAGCGCGTCCATATCGTCGGTTCGGGCCGCGATCGACATGTGCTCCATGGCTACCCGAAGGGACTTCACCAGCTCCTTGCGGTTGCGGCCGACTCCGCCTTCGACGCTGGCGTCCTCGAGAACGTACCGCGCGAAGCACACGTCCTCGGCATCCTCCTGAGACATGCGGGTCACGACGCTGTAGCGGCGCGGGACGATGGCGATGAGGCCCTCTGCGTGCAGGCTGCGCATGGCGTCGCGGATCGTGCCACGGCTCACACCGAACTCGGCCGCCAGGTTTGCCTCGACGAGGCGGGTATCGGCTGGCAGCTCGTTGTTCAGGATCCGATGCCGCAGCGCCCGGCTGACGGCCTCCGGAAGGGAGACATGCTCAAGCATGTGTTCCCGCCCCCCTTTGCGCCTGAGATCGGCTGTCGTCGGTCACTGTAGTTGCAACAACGCCGCAGTCAAACCGGCGTGGCCAGCAGCGTCCGGCATCGCCAGCAGCGCGACGGCCGGCCCGGTCAGGATCGGCGTGATGCCTGGCCCGTGACCGGCTAGCGGGCTCGCGCCGTGGACCACGACGCCGACCGTCAGCCAGCCGCGGCGGTATCCCATGTTGTACCGAGCGTCGATATCGGTCACTGCAACCAGGTCGCCGAGCAGCACGTCCGGCAGGGCGGCCGCACCGCCCGAAGCCGCACCGCCCGCCGCATCACCCCACGCCGCCACGGCAGCAGACGTCAGCTGCAGATCGAGATCCCAGCTCGCCGCGGGGCGGCCAATCCCGTTGCCGGCCAGCTTGCTCGGGAGCACGCAGCGGACTGCCGCGGTCACCGTGCTGCCGTCCGCCGAAACCTCGATTGGCAGCGCCGCGAAAACGGCGGGATCCAGGTTCATTACCGCGACACCGGGCGGGATGCCGGCCGGCCGCCAACCCTGCCCTGATGACTGCACGAGCACTTCGTCGGACGGTCGCATGAGAGCCAGATCGCCGGGCCGGAACCCGACAATGACGCGCCCTTCCTCGCCGCGCTTCCCGATCACGCTCCCGGAGGCGCCCGCGGCGGCGCCGGTCCTCACCACTGCGCGGTTGCCTATGCACGCGAAGGCGGCCAGCGCGTGCCGCGCCGCCGCGTCGGGATGCAGCAGGCATGCACCGGGGGCGGCGTGATCTGCCGCCAGCCTGAACACCGAGTCACCTAGCTCAAGCCCGAGCACGATGCCGCCATCCCCCACCGGGACGTAACTGACCCCGTCCCGGCTCACGCGATACGGTGATTCGCCGAGCACCGGATGCTCGACGTAGCCGATCAGGTTAACGCGGGTCATCTGCGGCCTCCGGCAGCCAGGGGTGCAGCCAGCTGGCCAGGTTGGCGCTGGCGTCGACCACGATGCTGAACGCGTCGGCGGGACCGGACATCAGCGTGCTGGGACCGGGCCCGTGCCCGAACAGCATGCACTGGCCGGTGGAGATGACGCCGATCGTCACGTAACCAGGGCGGTAGCCCCGGCCGAATCGATGGTCTGTGTCCTCAAGGCACACGACGTCCCCGATGCGCAGTGACTCCAGCCCGAGCGAAAGATCGTCGCCCAGTCCCTGGTAGGCGCCCATGAGGTCGGTGTTGGCATACTCGGAGATCATCCCGGCTCCGGCGCCGATCGCCTCGGCCGGCACCCGAGCCGCTACGTGCACCTCCAGCCGACCATCGGCATCCGTTCCGCCGGGCATGCTCGCCAGCAGGCCAGGATCGCAGTTCTTGACCACGACGGCCGGGTGGTCGGCGAGCGCCAGCCCCTGCCCGACGGCCACCACGGTCATGCCGTCGCCCGGTCCCATGACTTGTAGCGCTGCCTCGGGAAAATCCACGAGGACGTAGGCGTGCTGACCAATCACGTGACCGACCGCGCCCGCAGCCGGACCGCTGGCGACCCGCACCTCGTTCCCAACGCATGTGAGGAATTGCAGAGCGTGGTTAGCCGCCGCATCACGGTGCCGAACCGACGCGCCGGGCTCCAGATGATCGGAGGCGTACCCGGTTGCCGGATCGCCGCAGTGCACTCCCAGCGTGACCGCGCCCATGCCAGGCAGGACAAAGGGCCTGCCATCGGGGTCGACGCGGTAGACGTGCCGGTCGGCTAGCGCCGGCCAGATCTCCCCCGCCAGCACCTGGCGGGGAAGCTCCTGCTGGTTAGCCGTCAGGTTCACGACGCTGCCGCGATCGCCGGCGCCGCTAGCGGGAAATCGACCCAGGCGCGGCGCCGGAAGGACTCCTCGAACGCGTTGATCGTCTCCTGCACGAGCGCACCCTGGGCAAAGTCACCCTGACTTGTCAGGCCAGGGTCAGTGATCTCGTCGATGAAATTGGTCACCAGGTTGGAGTAGAACAGGAACTCCCAGTCCTCCCCCGAGTTCCCGCCCGGCGGGAAGAGTCTGGCCGGGATGTCCGCCTCGGTGAACTCCACCGCATCCTTGCGCGCGGTCTTGATCGTCTGGCAGCACCCGAACTCGTCGACTAGCCGGACGATGACTGCGCCCTCCGAGCCGTACAGGCGAGCCTCGATGCCCGGGTAGTTGCCGACCGTGACGTACGAGGACTGGATCGAGGCGAGCGCCCCGGAGCCGAACTCCGCGATCCACATATCCCCGTCGTCGATGTTGGCCCGTGTCATCAGTCCGGTGTCGCGGATGATCCGGCTGGGAACGAAGTTCCGCATGGCTCCGACTACCGAGGACAGATCTGAGGCCATCCACCAGTGCATGATGTCGATGACCGGTGCGCCGTAGCCCTCGATGGAGGACACTGCGATCTCGCCCGGATCGGCATCCGGGTCGAACTGGCGCAGCGGCGTGGCCGGGTCGATCCACTGGCTGTTCTGCTCGAAGCCGTTGAAGATGTAGGGCTCGCCGACAAAGCCGGCGTCGATCAGCTCCTTGGCGTACTGGATGGCCGGCGCGTACCGGAAGGTGAAGCCCAGCTTGGTCCGCAACCCGGCCGCCGCAGCTAGTTCGGCGGCCTGCCTGGTCTTGCGGTAATCGGTGTGGACGGGCTTCTCGCACAGGACGTGCTTGCCCGCCGACAGAGCGTCCCAGGAGATCTGGAAGTGCGGCTGGTTGCCGGTCACCACGTCGATGACGTCGATGCCCGGGTCGTCGAGCAGTTCGCGGTAATCCGAGACCGTCCGGGTCACCCCGAACTGGCTCGCCGCCGCGGCCAGTGCCGTCGCGTCGGTATCGGCGAGCGCCACGACCTCTCCTCGAGGGTCGCGCTGCCAGCCGGGGATGTGGGCCATCTGCGCCCAGCGACCCGCGCCCACGACCGCGACCCTGATCCGATCTGCTGCCATGACTTTCCCTGCTTCCCTAGTAGCCAGCCAACCGGTCGTAGACGTTGCGCAGCGGCTCATCGGCAAGCCAGCGCCGCAGGTTGTCGATGAACAGGTCGGTCAGCAGCCGGTTCTCGGCGGCGGCCGTCGCGGCCGAGTGGGGCGAGACGATCACGTTGTCCATCGCCCACAGGGGCGACGACGATGGCAGCGGCTCGACCGCGAACACGTCGAGGCACGCACCCGCCAGATGGCCCGAGCTCAGCGCGCTGACCAGCGCGGGCTCATCCATCACCGCGCCGCGGCAGACGTTGACCACGACCGCTCCTGGCGGCAGCGCGGCGAGCTCAGCCGGCCCGATCAGGCCTTCGGTCTGATCGGTCAGCGGGCAGGCCAGGATGAGGGCGCCGGCGGCGGGAAGTACCTCGCGCAGGCGGGTGGTGTCCGTATATACCGACACGCCGGGAACGTGGTAGTTGTGGGCTGGCCGCCCGCAGCCATACACGGTCAGGCCCGCGGCTGCCAGGAGCCGGCACACTTCGCGCCCGATACCACCCAGGCCGACAACCACCGCCGTGGTGCCGGCCAGCACGCCCGAGGTGTGGCGCTGCCAGTGCTGCTGGCGCTGCCGCCGGGCTAGCATCGGCATTTCTTTCGCGAAGTGCAGCAGCCCGAGCAGCGCGAACTCGGCCAGCGGCGTGCCGTGCACACCGGCAGCCGTGGTGAAGACCAGATCTGAGTGCACCAGCCCGGTGCGCTGGAGGAAGCCGCCAATGCCGGCGCTCGTCCCCTGCACCCAGCGCAGACTCGGGCAGAGCTTCGGCATCTCGGCCGGGGACTGCCAGTCGAAGTCGAAGCTAATGTCAGCCTGCTCGCGTAGCTGAGCCCAGCGTTCCAGCTCGGCCGCTGTCAGCTCTGGCGGTACGCCGGTATGGTCACACGCATACCGCGGCACCGGCAGCAAGTGCGGCTCGTACAGCAGCCGGAGCCGACTGTCGGCCGCCTCGATCCTGGCCACGTGCTCCGCTTCCAGCGGCGATGCAACCAGGACACTGACCGGGCCACGAAGAGGCATGCATCCTCACTCGGCGGATGATTGTCGACAGTCAACGACTATCCCGTGCCACCCCATCGCGTCAAGGCTCCCGGTTAAGCCCGATTGCGTCGCCAGCCGTTCCCGGCGTTACGAGTTTCTGCGACCTCAAGCTAAATGACGAAAGGGCCACAGGTGTCCAACAGGTATTGACTGCCTGAAAACGCCGATCCTACAGTTAGGACGCCTGTCGACAATCGACGAAATGGAGTGTGACATGGTCAGAGCCACTCCGTCCCGGTTCCTGAGCATCGTGGGCTTGATGTCGCTCACCGCCATGGCTGCCGCCTGCGGCAGCAGCGGCAGCGGCGGCAGCAGCAGCCCTGGGACCTCGGCGAAGGTAACCACGCTGGTCATCGCGAATGCGGTCAAGGTCGACACCCTCGATCCCGAGGCCAACTCAGTCAACGAGTCGATCTGGCTCGACCAGAATCTCTACAGCCGCCTGCTGCAGCCCAACGCCACTGGCACGGCCCTGCTCCCCGACCTGGCGCAGTCATGGACCATCGCGCCGGGCGGCCTGACCTACACCTTCCACTTGCGGACGGATGCCAAGTTCTCCAACGGCAGCCCGGTCACTGCCAGCGACGTCGTCTACTCCATCGAGCGAGCGCGCGCGTTCGCCGGCGGCTGGGGCTTCCTGCTGACGGCGGTGAAGTCCATCAGCGCGCCCGACGCGCACACGGTCGTGATCACGCTGTCCCAGCCGCATGCCCCGCTGCTGGCCGATCTCGCCATGTACGCCTACTCGGTAGTGCCCGAGAGCCTGGTGAAGGCCCAGGGCTCGGCCTTCTTCCAGCACCCGGTCGGCAGCGGGCCCTTCATGGTCACCTCCTACAGCCCAGACAGCGAGGTCGACCTGTCGGTGAACCCGTACTTCTACGGGACTAAGCCGCAGATCAAGAAGGTCAGGATCCTGATCGTGCCGGATGACAACGCCAGGGTCCTGATGCTGGAGAGCAAGAAGGCCGACGTCATCGAGAATCCGCCAGGAAACCTCGTCAGCCAGATCGACAAGACCCCCGGACTCAGCGTGCAGCTGTTCCCGTCGACGAGGGTGGACTTCATCCAGCTCGATGAGCACTTCAAGCCGTTCAAAAGCGAGCTGGTGCGGCAGGCGATCAACTACGCGATCGACAGGAACGCGATCGTCAAGCTCGCTTACCAGGGACACGCCGTGGCGGGCGCCTCGTTCATGCCGTACAAGATGCAGTACTACGACAGCTCGATCACGCCGTATCCCTACGACCCCCAGAAGGCCAAGCAGCTGCTCGCCCAGGCGGGCTATCCGCACGGCTTCAACGCCTTCCTGATCACCGTCAGCGGTGATGTCGCTGGCCAGGCCGAGGCCATCGTCGTGAAGTCCGAGCTCGCGGCTGTCGGCATCAACCTCAGCATCCAGTCGTACGAGCTGCTGACCGCCTACAACAAGGAGGACGGCGGCCACTCAGAGTTCGGCGAGCGGTACTGGACAAACGACATCATCGACCCAGACGAGGTCGCCACGTTTGGTGCCGACTGCACGGGCGGGGCGAATGCCTTCAACAGCTACTGGTGCAGCAAGCAGGCCACTGCCCTGGTCGCACAGGCCCGCGCCGAGCTGAATCCGGCCATCCGCCAGCAGCTGTACAACCAGATCCAGCAGATCATCTATCAGCAGTCGCCGTTCGTGGTCATCGACTACAGCCCCTATCGGTACGGCGTCGGCAGCTGGGTGCACGGGTTCCACGTCACGCCACTCGGCAACTACGACCTGTCCCTGGAGACGCTGACGGTGTCCGCCCACTAGCGGGCCAGGGCAACCGCTGTAGCCGGGCGGGCCATGGAAGACAGGCCCGCCCGGCCAGAATCGAGGGTGGTGAGGAGACGCTGTGAGCCGGTTCGGAACACTGCCGCGACGTCTCGTGCACGTGGTCATCGTGTTGTTCGGAATCACGCTGGTGACGTTCTTCCTACTACGGCTCATCCCCGGCGACCCAGCGCTCGCTATCCTCGGCAGCAGTTACACCCACACCAGGGCCGTCGCGATCGACAACTTCCTCGGCCTCAACAAGCCCATCTGGACGCAGTACGGCCAGTACATGGATCGCCTGTTCCACGGGAACCTGGGTTTCTCGTTCTTCTACAACGAGTCAGCGACCATCGTGATCCGGCAGCACATAGCCCCGACGGTCTTCCTGGTGATCTACAGCGCCGTGCTGGCCGCGCTCATCTCGCTGCCAATCGGCTTCATCTCGGGAGTCCGCCGTGGTGGCGTGCTCGATCAGGCAGGGCGCGTCTTCTTCACGCTGAGCTTCGCGATGCCGGCCTTCTGGCTCGGCATCATCCTCATCATCATCTTCAGCGTCCGGCTGCACGTCTTCCCCATCAACGGATTCGGCAGCGGATTCGGTGGCCACATCTACTACCTGTTCCTGCCGGCGCTGACCATCGCGCTCGGCTTCTCCACCGTGCTGGTCCGCAGCCTGCGGGCGGCGACGATCGCGACGTTGCAAGCGGAGTTCATCGATACCGCCCGGATGAAAGGAATCCGGTGGTCGCGGGTCCTGTGGCGGCATGTCTTCAGGAATTCGGTGCTCTCAGTGGTGGCCGTCTACGGCGTGAACCTCGCGTACCTGATCGGCGGGACCGTCCTCGTGGAGAACGTGTTCTCGCTGCCAGGGCTTGGCACTTTGCTGGTCAGCTCGGTGTCCGACCGCGACTACCCGGTGGTCCAGGGCGTGACTCTGCTGTTCGCCGTGCTCATCGTCCTCATCAACCTGGTCACCGATATAACCCAGGCTGCCTTGGATCCACGGGTCGGCCAGGAGATCGGCACATGAGCGCCATGTGGGCGGCCAGCCCGTCCGAGATGCTGATGCAGGTCGCGACCAAGGCGGCGGGCAGGAAGCGCAGCCTAGTCAGGCGGCGGCTCGTGCTGATCATCGGGATCGTCATGCTGGTGGTCGCCATCGTGGCCGCGGTCTTTGCCCCGTTGCTGACGTCGTATTCGCCCACCGCGATCGACGTGCTGCATCCGCTGTCGCCACCGTTCACCGCCGGGCACTGGCTCGGCACCGACCAGTACGGCCGAGACTTGCTGTCCCGCATCCTGTACGCGGGGCGGATCGACCTGGCGATTGCCTTCGGCGCGACCAGCGTCACCTTGGTCGGCGGCACCATGATTGGTCTGGTGGCCGGTTACCTGGGCGGCAAGGTCGACAGTTTCCTCATGCGCCTGGTCGACTTGTTCTTCGCCTTCCCGTTCCTGGTGCTCATCATCGCGATCATCGCCATGCTCGGTCCCAGCACGTTCAACATGTTCATTGCGATCTGGATCACGAGCTGGGTGAGCTACGCGCGGATCATGCGGGCGCAGACAGTCGTGGCCAAGAAACAGCAGTACGTGCTCGCGGCCAGGGCGCTCGGGTACAGCCCGGTCCGCGTGATGTTCCGGCACATTCTGCCCAACAGCGCGTCCCCGGTGATCATCTTTTCGATGGTGGACGCGGTCGGGAACATCATCCTGGCGGCATCACTCGGATTCCTCGGGCTAGGAGCCCAGCCGCCAACCCCGGAATGGGGCGCCATGATCTCGGACGGCCAGAGCTACATCTTGTCCTCATGGTGGCTGGCCGCCTTCCCCGGCCTCGCCGTAGTCTTCGTCGGTGTCGCGTTCAGCCTCATCGGTGACGGTCTTGCGGACGTGCTGCGGGCAGGTGACCGGTGACCGCGACCGGCGTGCCGCTGCTGACCGTCCGTGAGCTGCGCAGCTACCTGGCGACGCGGCAGGGTGTCGTGCGCGCGGTCGACGGCGTGTCGTTCACGGTTCATGAAGCCGAGGTCCTCGGGATCGTCGGGGAGAGTGGCTGCGGCAAGACCGTGACCTGCCGCACGATCATGGGCCTGATGCCGGCCCGGTCTGTGCACAGCGACGGGGCCGTCATCTACCATCCGCTTGGCGACAAGAACCTGCTGGGGGCGCCGGAGAGCGAGCTGCGGTCCATCCGCGGCAGCCATCTCGCGATGATCTTCCAGGACCCGATGACCGCGCTGAACCCCGTGCTCAACATCGGCGACCAGATCATCGAAGCCGTCCGGGCGCACGCCGACTGCACTGCCGCTGAGGCGAGAACGCGTGCCATCAGCCTGCTGGACCGGGTTGGCATCCCAGCCGCGAGCCGACGAATGGGCGACTACCCGTTCCAGTTCAGCGGCGGCATGCTGCAGCGGGCGCTGATCGCGATCGCGCTGGCCTCCTCGCCGCGGCTGCTGCTGGCCGACGAACCGACGACGTCGCTAGATGTCATCATTCAGGACCAGATCCTCAGCCTGCTGCTCGAGCTGCAGGAAGACACCGGCATGAGCATGATCCTGGTCAGCCACGACCTGGCGGTCATCAGCGAGATGTGCGACCGGATCATCGTCATGTACGCGGGACAGATCGTGGAGGAGGGCGCGGCCGCCGACGTCATCACGGCACCGAAGCACCCTTACACGCACGCCCTGCTGGAAGCCCTCCCTCAGGCCGGGTCCCGCGGCCAGCTGCGCAGCATCTCCGGCTCGCCGCCGAGCCTCATCGACGTCCCGGCGGGCTGCCGGTTCGCGCCGCGCTGCCGGTTCGTCACCGACGAGTGCCTGAGCTGGCAGACCGAGCTCGTGGCGGCCGGCGAGCACGACCACGCGGCGCGGTGCTGGCGGCACGAGGACATCGCTGAAGGGCGGGACACATGGGAAGCAAGCGACTCGGCGTCGGCGTAATCGGCGCAGGCCGGTGGGCGAACCTAGCGCACCTACCGGGCTGGGCCAGGGACGACAGGTGCCAGATCGTCGGCATCTGCGACATCGACGAGGCGCGGGCGGCAGCCGCAGCCGCCACCTTCGATGCCCAGCTGGCCACGACCGACTACCGCGAGCTGCTGAAACGCGACGACATCGACATCATCGACGTGGTCACAAGAGACAGCGAGCATCTCCCGCTTAACTCAGCTGCCCTGGAGGCAGGCAAGCACGTGCTGAGCGAGAAGCCGGTGGCGCACGATCACCTCGAAGTGGCCCGCCTGGCCGCGCTCGCCCGCTCCTCGGGGCTCAAGACCAAAGTCGGCCTCACGTTCCGGTACAGCCCGGCTGTCCGGTACATGAAGGACCTCATCCGCAGCGGCAGCCTCGGTACGCCCTACATCTACAACGCCTATGAGCAGAACTCGCAGTGGCTCGACCCGCAGACTCCGCTGCGCAGCCGGGATGGTGCCGTCGACGGCCCCATCCAGGTCGCCTCGCTGGAGGGATACGGCGCGCCGGTGATCGACATCGGCCACTGGCTGATGGAGTCAGACTTGACAGCTGTCGTCGGCGTGCTCAGGAACTTCGTTCCGGAGCGCCTCCTCGCCGCCACCGGGAAGATGGCCCGGGTCAACATCGACGACGGCGATATTTTCATCGGCGAGTTCTCCAGCGGCGCCATCTGCTCGGTGCAGACCAGCTTCGTCACGGTTGGCAACTACCCCGGTATCGAGGTCCGCGTCTACGGAAGCGAGGGGGCTGCAATCGCACGGCTCATCGAGGAGTTCGGGATATGCGAGACGCTCAAAGTCGCGCGACCTGATGACGTGGAATTCCGCGACGTCGACGTGCCGGCGAGCTACTACCCGCCCGGCGGCAGCCCGCGGGAGTCGTGGCGGACCCTGTACTACGCCAATCTCACCGCTAGCTTCGTCAGTGAGGTACTCGGGGAGGCAGACGGCAACGAGGGTAACTTCGATGACGGCCTGTGGGTGCAGGAGGTAGTGAACGCGGTGGAGATCTCGCATCGCGAACGGCGGTGGGTCAGCCTGCCGCTCGAGCCGGATCACGTCGGCCAGGCGGGCCGATGATCCCCGCCGGGGCATCCCCGGTGCGGTGGGGCATCGTCGGGACGGCCAACATCGCCCGTGCGGTCTTCCTGCCGGGAATGCGCTACGCCGGCGGCACCGCCGAGGCAGTAGCGAGCCGCGATCTTGCCAGGGCAGAGCAGTACGCTGCCGAGCACGGCATCGCCAGGGCTGTCGCGGGTTATCAGGAACTGGTCGATGATCCGGGTATTGATGCGCTCTACGTGCCGCTGCCTAACTCGCTGCACGCGGACTGGGTGATCGCGGCACTTCGCGCGGGCAAGCCGGTCTTGTCCGAGAAGCCGCTCTGCGGCAACCTCGCCGACACCGAGCGGGTCCTGACCGTGGCGCGTGAAACCGGCACCCCGCTTTGGGAGGCCTTTGCCTTTCCTTTCCAAGCGCAGATGACACACGTCCGGGAGGCAGTGGGCAGCGGCGCGATCGGCGAATTGCGCGAGATCCAGTCCAGCTTTCACTTCATGGTTAGCCGCCCGGAGAACATCAGGTTCTCCGCCGATCTCGAGGGCGGTGCGCTGAATGACGTCGGCTGTTACCCAATCCGGCTGGCGTTTGATCTGTTCGGCGAAGAGCACTGGGCTGCCTGGGCCGACGCAGTTTTTGGGGGGCGAGGCGTGGACGTCGACAGCTGGGGATCGCTGGGATATTCAAGCGGCCGTCGGTTGATGCTGTCGTGCGGGCTTCGCCGAAGCTACGACACGTTCACGCGGCTGCTGGGCACCGCTGGTGAGATTCGGATCAGCAATCCGTTCCATCCCTCGGCTGGCGATCAACTTCAGATAATTGCACCCGGCCGCGCCCCATCGACAGAGCAGGCCCCTGACGAACCGTCCTTCGGCCCGCAAATTCGGCACATTCACGCCGTCCTGCGTGGCGACGAGGAGCCCAGGCTGCTCGCTATCGACACGGCGCTACCGATCGCGCGCGCTCTCCATGACCTGCACGTCTCCCTCAGACGGCAGTAGCCACCGGAGCTGCCGAATGAATGGCGGCTGACCGACCAGCGTCGGCCGGGCCGGCCGGAGGAGGCGGCTAACTAGGCACGGTCGGCTGCAACCCCCGGCTTAAGGTCAGGTCTCCGGCCGCGTCCGAGCGAGCAACTGCTCGATCAGGATGTCCTTCAACCATTGCTCGTATCGCGCTGGGGGCCAGCCTCGGTCCACGACGAGCAGCCGGAACACCTCGGGCGACGTGAGTGCGGGAACGATGTCGTCAGCGTCGCGCTCGCGCAGCCTCGGCCGTAGGACGCGGGCGCGCGCGACGGACCTTGCGATCTGCGCGTGGCCGTGTTGCCTCTGTTGCGTAGCTCGGCGAGCAGTGCGGCGGCATCAGGATCGGAGGCCGCCGCGCTTACGAGGATCCGGTGCAGCGGCTCTGCCCTCGACATGATGCCGCAGACGATGCCCGCCAGGCCCGATAGCTGGTAAACCGAGATCTAGCCGCAACAAGCGCACGGATGTGTGGCCGGTCCGCCAGTGCGACGGCCTGGTCGTCGCCGGCTATTGAGACGTCGAGCAGTGCCTTGAGGATCCCGAGCTTCGTCGAGAACAGGCGGTACACCGTCGCTGGCGGGACATCCGACACCTCGCTGATGGTGCCGATCGTCGTTCCGCGTAGCCGCGCTCGAGGAAAAGGGCCTGCGCGGCCTCGACGACTGCGGCGCGAGCAAGCGGGCACGCGCGAGCAATGTCCTCTCCGGAGGCGATGATGCGCAAGTCAGCGGCAGCGGTCATCAGCGTTGCGTGGGGCGTGACCATCGGGGGAACCTTCGGCTGCCTGCTTCCGTACCTGCTCGGCGAATGGCACTTTCACCATCCCCTGCCGTACTGGGCCGTCGCCAGGCTGCGGGGGGAATTCTTATCTGCGCAGGCCTCGTCCCCATCGTTCAGTCCTTTACCGAGTTCACCAGGGCTGACGGGACGCCAGTGCCCGTGGCGTCACCGCCGCACCTGGTCGTGAGCGGGTCCTACCGCTACGTCCGCAACCCCATATACGTCGGCTTCGTGGCCATCCTGACAGGCCAGATGCTGCTGCTCGGCTCGGCAGGACTCCTGGAGTACACCGTGGTGGCCTGGTGCGTCGGCGCAGCCGCCGTCCGCTTCTACGAGGAGCCCACGCTGGCTCGCAAATTCGGACCTGAGTACCGCGATTACCGTCGCGCCGTACGTGCGTGGCTTCCGCGGCTGCACCCATGGACGCCTGGTGATCAGATATGACCGGCCGAACTGAGGGGGCGACTTCGCTGAATGCGTCGCCCGCTGATCCGGATCGGTGCGATGCGCACGTATACGTCGCGAGCGCCGCCCGCCCACGGCTCGAGGTTGGTCCTGTCCTCCAGGTTCTTTACTTCACGCTCATCAGTGACCTGCTGAGCGTGACCATGGACCAGGACGCTCCAGCCTTCACGGAGCGCCTCGTCGAGGTGGTCGACTTCAAAGCTGACCTGGGCATTGGCGTACAGCGCGAGCAGCGTGTCCGGTGCGGTGCGGAAGACAATGGTCTTGCCTGTCATGGCGAAGTTGACCGGCAGCATCATGATCCCCTCGGCGGATGCGAACCCGACGCGGCCGATGCCGCCGGGTTCCAGCAGGTCGATGCACTCGGCTGGGCTGAGCATCCGGAAGGCGCGCTCGTGGACACCTAGCCTGGCGGCGGGGAAATCCTGGTTGGGCGCGGCCCTTAGCGCGTCCCGATTGCTCGCAGGTCCCCTGCCGATTGTCATACACTCACCCCGCCGTTCGCTGTCTGCTTCGATTCTTCAGCCTCCTCTTGCGGCGTCGGCTGGCGCTGCGGCCCGAGGTCCTGCCCGGCCGGGCCTTTAGGCTCTGGGGTGGCTTCCGCGAGATCCTCGACCGGGAGGAGGCGGAGTGGAGCTGGCTGGGGGGAGAGATAGAGGACTCGATGGATACGTCCTACCGTACGGGGATAGCGGGGATGGGAACTCGAGATGGATGACGACAACTCGCCTGCTTAGGCGCCAGCGTTGAAGGGAAGGGTCACGGCGCGAGGAGATGCGACGCGGCGATTTCCGCCTGCCTTGAGGTGATATGGGAATGCCAACTGCCAGAACGATCTTCACTGATATCTTCGACAATGACGAGGCTTTTCAGCTGTTTTGCTCGATCGCAGCCAGCGGCGAAGCTCAGGGCGGCTGGGAGAACGGCCGGATCGCGGCGCTTGTACCCAGACCGCAGCAGGACCTGGCGCCGAAGATCGCCCGACATGGCGCCGACGAGGACAAACACGGACGCATCTTCAATGCTTTGCTGCGCAAGCGTGGCCTGGATGCGGTCGCCGTACCCCTGGAGACGGACTACACCATGCGGCTGGAGTCGGCCGGCATCGGACTGGCCCACAGCCGGCTACGTGCCGATCAGGAGCTGACAGAGCAGGACATCGTCGCCTACCTGGCTCATAGCCGGGTGACCGAACAACGCGCCTCGGAGCAGATGCAGGCTCTGTGCAAGTACGCCGGCGACCGGCAGGACATCGGTCGCGCTGTCCGGCTGATCTCAAACGACGAGGACAACCATCTGGCCTACTGCCACGAGGAACTACTGCGCCTTGCCAGAGCCGGGCATGCAGAGTTCATCGAGCACACCCTCCACACGACCGCGCTGGCCGAGATCGCCATCTATCGCGACGTCAGCGCAGCAGTCATGTGTCACCTGGGCCGCATCCTGGGCTGGTCCAGGGCAAAGTCAGCCGTGCTAACCGTCGGCATCCAGGCCGTCTACGCCTACGAACGGCTCGGCGGCTGGCGACGGATGGTGTCGCTGCACACGCCTGCCCGGCTTAACGCGCTCGGCGGCCCCGCTCCCGCACACAGCGCGTTCGCCAAGGAACTGGCCAGCGAACCGGGCCGCTCGGCGAGCACGCGGTTAGGCAACTTTGCCCGGCTCGATCCGAGGCGATCGCTCGCGCCCCGAGCCGCGTCCTGCGCGGGACTCCGTCGAGTCATTACAGGCTGATCGCGGCGGTACGCAGGTCGGTCATGCCGAGCAGAGTGTGCTTGCCTCCGATCCGCCCCCAGCCAGTGCCGCGCCCGCCGGCACCGCCGAACGGCATGTTCACATCCCACCAGCACGTGCTGTCATTGACGACCACCTGGCCGACGGCGAGTTCCTCGATAAACCGGTAGGCCCTGCCGATGTCCCTGGTGAACACGGCAGCTTGCAGGCCGAGTCGGTCACAGGTTGGCGATGCGCAGCAGGTCGTCGTCACCGTCGGCGGTGATGACAGGCACCACCGGACCGAACGACTCCTCAGTGGCAAGCAGGCTGTCGACAGGGACCTGGTCGGCGACGGTGAACTCGTAGTAGAGATCGGTCGGATGGCCGGGCTGACGGCGCCCGCCACGCAGGACCTTCGCGCCGCGGGCCTCGCCATCGGCGACATGCCGGTCCATCTTGGCGGCCACCGCCTCGTTGTTGAGTGGGCCGAGGGTGGTCTGCTCGTCGAAGGGGTCGCCCAGGCGGACCGCGTCGGCCTCGCTGATGACGGCTTCGAGGAACGCGTCATGCACTGTGCGATCCACCAGCACTCGCTCCGTCGCGCAGCACACCTGACCCGAGCAGAGATATGCACCGTAGACCGCGGCTTTAGCCGCCGCCTCGACGTCGGCGTCGCTGAGGACGATCAGCGGGCCGTTGCCGGAGCATTCCATGATGGAGCGCTTCAGCCCCGCAGCAGACTGGATCTTCGCGCCGGTGGCGGACGAGCCGATGAAGCCGATGGCGTCGACGCCGGGGTGCTCCACCAGGGCCTGACCCGTCGGTCCCTCGCCGGGCAGCACGTTGACCAGGCCGTCAGGAACTCCTGCCGCGCGCAGAATTTCCATCGCTCGGAGCACGGTGAACGCGGTATGCGCCGGCGGCTTGACTACATGCGAGTTCCCGGTGGCAAGGCCGGGAGCCACGAACTCGGCGAACATCAGCAGCGGGAAGTTCCACGGCGTGATGATCGCCCAGGTGCCGACGGGGCGGTAAAACGTCCACATCCGCTTGTTCGAGTTGGTCGACGAGATAGTCTCGCCGGTCAGCCGCACCGCGTCCTCGGCGTGCAAGTGAAACAGCGTCGCCGCCTCGTCGACATCGTCGAATGACTCCTGGAGCGGCTTACCCTGCTCGAGGGTCTGCAGCCGGGCAAGCTCCTCGCGATGCGCGGCCAGCCCGTCGCCGATCGAGTGGCAGATCGCCGCGCGTTCCCAGACGTTTACCCGCGCCCAGTCTCGGCCTGCGGCTCTGGCCGCATCGACCGCAGCATCAACGTCCTCGGGCCCGGGGACAGGCACCGAGCCGATCACCTCGCCGGTCACCGGAGATACCACGTCCCGGCGTCCGGCGGTTCCGACGCGGTATTCACCGTTGATGTAGAGCTGTGCGTCGCCGACGGCCTCAGACATGCGGCACCTCCGTGCATCGGGAAATAGCGTGCGCAGGAACCCGTCGATCGTAAAGGGATTCGTGCGAATCGGGAACCGGTGATGAAGCCGGACACAGCGGCATTCGGGCGCGCCTCTGGGGTATCAGCTTCATCTGTTCACGTCCTCTAGCGGCCGGAGAGACGGTCGGCGATCCTGCCCGCCAGCGCAGAGCGTCCCAGCCCATGTTCCGTCTCCCTGCGGTCGGCCAGCCGGTAAGCGCCATACATAGCCTGCACACCCAGCCAGCGCAGCGGCTCGGGTTCCCAGCGGCGGCTGACATGGCCCACCCACGGCAGGCTTGTGAGCGGCGAATCAGTCCCGGTGATCAGGTCCGCGAGCGTCCGTCCGGCCAAGTTGGCGGTGGTGACACCCTGGCCCACATAGCCGCCGGCCCACCCCAGCCCGGTCGCCGGGTCGTAACCGACGCCGGCGCACCAGTCACGCGGCACCGCCAGAACGCCGGACCAGGACCGCTCGATACGGACGCCCGCCAAAGCAGGGAACAGCGGGCAGAGTATGTCCGTCAGTGCCTCGACGGTCTTCGTCTACGACCGCTCCGGTCGGTCGGGCGTAGCCGTGCCTGAGGCAAATGGGAGACGCCTGGGCCTTAGGTTCAGATGGCGGTGACAGCCGTATCCTCGTAGATCGTTACGCCGCGCCGTTCGCACGCGGCCGCCAAGCCGGCGACAAGCCGGGCAGGGTGCACCCTCGCGCAGTGAGGTGTGTAGGCGCCGGCAAGTGCTCCGGCAATTTGACCCGGGTGCTGAGCGCCGCCGCATCCACGACCTGCCAGGCGCGGCTCATTGCCGCCGAGGGCCTGCTCGGCCGCGACGAAGGACCGCAGCCGCGCCGCCTGCGCCTCGGTCACGGCCACCCGCAGGCAGCCGGACTTGACCGCGTGCGCGTCGATGCCTTCCGCAGCCAGAACTGCCAGCACCTCGTCAACGCTGTCGATCATCGCCTGCCGCAGCCGAAGCGATGCCGCCGCGATCGCCGGGCCGGGAGAGCCGCGCAGGTGGAGCCGCGCTTTGCCCCGATCAGCCAGCCGCCGTTACGCCCGGACGCGCCATAGCCGACATGCCGTGCCTCCAGCACGGCGATCCGCAGGGACGGGTCCTGGCGGGCTAGATAGTAGGCCGTCCACAACCCGGTGTATCCGCCGCCGACAATGGCGACATCGCATGCCAGATCCCCGGGCAGCGGCGGGCGGGGCGCCGGGGTCTCGTCCAGCGACTCCCACCAGAATGACACCGGGGACGGGCCAGTCGGCGCAGGCGCGGGCGCGGGCGCGGTCACAGGCTCGGCGGGCTGATGATCCACAGCACCCGGGCTATCGCCCCGCTGTCATTGACGACGCAGTGGCTGGAAGAACTGCGGTACTCGATGCTGTCACCACAGTCCAGCGCGTGCTCGTCATCGTCCAGAAGGAGGCGGACCGAGCCCTCCAGCACCAGCAGGAGCTCCTGCGAGTCGCCATGGCTGTGAGTGCGGCTGCCAACCGTCGCGCCATCACGCAGGACGCCCTCGAGGACCTCCAGGTGCTGCAGCGGCCGACGGGTCAGCATGAACTTGTCCACCCCCGCCGCCTGGATAGCTGGACGTTCGGCTGCCCGCAGCACTCGATGGGCTGGCGCCGGATCGACGGAGAACAGGTCCGCAAGCGTCAGCCCCATCGCTCCGGCGATCAAGTGCAGCGTAGGGATGCTGGCGCCGGAGGCGCCGCGCTCAAGCTGGCTCAGGAAGCTCACGCTCACCTCTGCCTGCTCAGCTACCTGGCGCAGCGTGATCTTGCGCATCTGGCGATAGGCGCGAATCCGCGGGCCGAGACTCCCGACGCTGACATCGGTGTCCATCGCATCAGTCACGCTTAAGTCCTATTTCAGTTGGACATTGACCTTACTTCAATCGAAGTGTAGCTTGGTCCAAATCAAAGTACAGCCATGAAGTGCTTCAAGCGCTCATCTGCGATGGATCCAGATGTCACAGTTGCCCTATAGCGCCGCGGTAACACCCGCCAAGAAGGGGTGAAGGTGACCGAGTCTTCAGGGAATGGCGACAGCGCTTACGACGTAGAGTTCCGTGCCGTGACCAAGCGGTTTGGCTCGCTGACCGCTGTCAATGCCGTCAATCTGAGGGTGCACAAGGGCGAGTTCCTCTCGCTGCTAGGGCCGTCGGGATGCGGCAAGACAACATCACTGCGGATGATCGCCGGCTTCGACCAGCCCGACGAGGGCGAGATCCTGATCGGTGGCCGGGACGCGGTTGGCTTGCCCCCGTATAAGCGTGATGTCAACACCGTCTTCCAGCAGTACGCCCTTTTCCCGCACATGTCCGTCCTGGACAACGTCGCCTACGGGCTCAAGCAGGCTGGTATCGGCAAGGATAGATCGGCACGCCAAGGCATACGAGGCTCTCGAACTGGTGCGGATGACCGGCCGCGAGAAGCACCGGCCCACCATGCTGTCCGGCGGCCAGCAGCAACGCGTCGCACTCGCCCGGGCGCTGGTGATGAACCCGCGGGTGCTGCTGCTGGACGAGCCCCTGGGCGCGCTCGATCTGAAGCTGCGCAAAGAGATGCAGATCGAGCTGAAGAGGATTCAGGGCGAGGTCGGCATCACGTTCATCTACGTCACCCACGACCAGGGCGAGGCGCTGTCCATGTCGGATCGGGTGGCCGTCATGTCGAACGGCGTAATCGAGCAGATCGACGAGCCGCGCGCGATCTACGACCGGCCGTTGACACCGTTCGTGGCGGACTTCATCGGGGACATGAACTTCCTGGTAGGCGAGGTCGTCGAGGCAGCCGACGGCGGTTTCGCCATTGACGTCGGCTCGGGCATCGTCGTGCGCGGGCGTGGTCTGGCCACCAAGGGCAGCGCGCATCCGCGTCGGGATCCGACCCGAACGCATAATTGCCTCGCGCGGGGCCGTCAGCCGGAACCGCCAACTCGGCCGCCGCACGAGGTCATCGCCAAGGTATATCTCGGCGACCAGGTCCAGCTCATGGCCAGGCTCGCTACCGGTGCCAGCATCGTCGTGCGCGAGCAGCGCTCTCGGGCCGAACCGACGCTCGACACCATCAACGCCGGAGACTCAGTCGTGCTCGGCTGGGACGAGGCGGCCGCGCTTGTCTTGGGTGAAGCAGTGCCGACTCCCGCTGGACGGCCAGGAGGAATCATGAACGAAGATCAAGACCTCAACATTCTCGCCCCGCGCGAGATGAAGCCCAAGTTCGACTACTTGCATCGGGAGGTTCAGTACGCTGCCGGGCGGCAGATCGGCAGGCGCCAGGCACTGGGCCTCGGCGGGATGGCGATCCTCGCCGCAGCGGTTGCTGCGTGCGGCAAGGCGACGACCACGACCGGTGCGTCCTCGGCGAGCGCGGCCGGGAATTCTCTGACGGGCAAGCCCTTGGAGAACCACGTCGAGATCTACAACTGGTCGGAATACGACGACCCCTCGACCTTCACGAAGTTCGCCAAGCTGCCTGCCGAGGCGAAGGTCGGGATGACCGTTCACGAGACCTTCTACTCCAGCAACGACGAGCTGCTGGCCAAGCTGCATGCGGGCGGCACGCAGCTACGACATCATCGTGCCCAGCCAGAACGCTGTCGCCGAACTGATCACTGAGCACAGCCTGATGGCCCTGGATAAGGCGCTGCTGCCCAACCTGAAGTACCTGGATCCGTCGTTCCTGAAGCCCTCATACGACCCGACGGGCGACTACCACGTCATCAAGGACTTCGGCATCACGATGTTCTTCTACAACAACAAGATCGTCAAAGAGCCGCTCAGCACGATGCACGACTTCTATGAGGCCCTGCCCAAGTACGCGAGCAAGGGACGGACCAACCTGCTGGACGGGGCCGAAGAGGTCGTGCCCCTTGCGCTGATGGCATTGGGCCTCGATCCCAACACCGACAGCCAGGCCGACTTCAGCACGGTGAAGAATTTCCTGCTCACCGTCCGTAAGGGCGTCACCACCATCGACTCCTCCGGCTACATCAACGACGCTATCGCCGGCAAGATCATCCTCAGCCAGGGATGGAATGGCGACGTGCGCCGGATCGTCCAGGGGCGCGCGAAGCAAGGTGACATCACGGCTGTCATCCCGCACGCAGGCATCCGAGATCTGGGCAGATAACTGGTGCATTCCCGCGAACGCGCCGCATCCGGTGGCAGCGCACGCATGGATTAACTGGCTGCTCACCCCGAGCACGGCCGTGACCGAGATGAACTACCACAACTACAAGATCCCGATGGCGAGTGCGCTGGCCCAGCTGCCTTCGGCCCTGAAGGACGACCCGCTGTTCAACGTCCCCAAGGTCGTACACGGACAACTACCACTACATCCTCAACGTGAGCCCGGCCGTCGTGGAGGCACGCACCCAGATCTACTCGGAGTTCAAGGCAGCCTGATGACGGTCGTTGAACCGAAGACGGCGGTGGCCACGGCCACCGCCGTCTCAAGCCGGAGGCGGTCGTTCCGGCCCCGCTATCCCGCTTGGCTGACGTCGCCCTCGCTGCTGTACTACGCCATCTTTTTTCTGGGGCCGATGGCGATCCTGGTGGCGTTCTCGCTGGCGACGCAGCAAGGCTTCGGCAGCCTGTCCTACGGGTTCAACACATCTCAGTACCGCTTGATCGGTAACTCGCTCTACGTCACCATCTTCGAGCGCACGCTGGTGATGGCCTCGGTCGGATCCTTGCTAACGATCGCGGTGGGTTACCCCATCGCCTACTGGATGGCCCGCTACCTGACGACCTACAAGATGCTGGCGCTCCTCATCATCGTCGTGCCGTTCTGGACGTCATTCCTGATCCGCACGTACGCGCTGAAGATCATCCTCGATCCGAACGGCTACCTCGCCCGGGACCTGGGCATCAACATCCTCTACACCAAATACGCGGTAGTCGTCGGATTGGTCTATAACTACCTGCCGTTGTTCATCCTGCCAGTGTTCGCGTCACTGGAGCGAATGGACTGGACGTTGATCGAGGCGGCTACCGATCTTGGGGCGCGCCCCTTCGCGGCGTTCCGCGAGATCACGCTGCGGCTCACCCTGCCCGGGGTGGTCACCGGGGCACTTCTGGTGTTCATTCCCATGACCGGCGAGTACATCATCCCCAACATCCTGAGCGGCGGGAACTACGAGTTCGTGGGGAACGTCATCGGTGATCAGTTCAACCAGGCTCAGAACCAGCCATTCGGCTCGGCTCTTTCGATCGGGCTGATGGTCGTGCTGTCGGTGTTCGTCGCCGTGTACATCTTTTTTGCCACGAAAGAGGAGCAGTTCGGTGCGTAAGCGCCCCAAGGCCAAGCAGGGATTCACCGTCTGGGCGTTGCTGGTTTACGCGTTCTTGTACCTGCCCATCCTGGTGATGGTTCTCTTCGCCTTTAACAAGCCCGCCGCCACCTCTGTCGCCGCCTTCCACGGTTCCAACATCTGCAGCATCCCGCCTGCTCAGGTCGGCAACATCACGGTCTGGAACGGCTTTACCACCTGCTGGTTCAGCGCCGGTCTGCATGACCCGACCTACATCCCGGCGATCATCACGAGCCTCCAGATCGCCGCCGAAGCCGCAGTCATCTCCACCGTTCTGGGACTCGGCGCAGCCCTGGCTCTGGCTAGGATGAAGCAGCGCCTGCGGGCGCCGTTCGATGCACTGGTGTACCTGACCCTCGTCGTGCCCGAGATCGTCATCGCGGTAGCTTCGCTGATCTTCTTCGTGCAGCTGCGCAACCACTTCTCCGCGTTCCCCGATCTGGGGAAAGCCACCATCCTGCTCGGCCAGGTTGTGTTCAACGCCTCGGTAGCCATGCTCATCATCCGGGCCAGGTTCGTAGGAATGGGAGATGTACTGGAGGAGGCCGCCTACGACCTCGGCTCGGGGCCCCTCGCCACCTTCCGGCAGATAACTCTGCCGCAGGCTCCTGCCCGGCATCGTGGCCGCGGCACTGCTCTCGTTTACCTTCTCCTTCGACGACTATGTCCTGCCCGCGTTCACCAACGGAACCACCAATACCTGGCCGATTGTGCTGTATTCGGCGGTGCGCTTCGGGTTGACGCCCTCAGTCAATGCCCTCGCCACGATCATGCTCGGCGTCACCGTGCTGGCCGTGGTGACGACGGCTGTGATTCTGCGCCGCAGTCGCGCTCAAGCCGGGCCCGGCCAGGAGCCGACCCGCGGCCTGGACGTCGCCGTTGGCCTCCGCTAGCTGACGAGCGCAGTGGTCACCCTCTTGGGGTGATGCGTCAAAACGTTCGGCCGGCCGACACTGAACACGACCACAGGAGGTCGTGTCTGAGATCGTATGAAACGTCCCCCGCCAGTGGCGGCGGCGATCTTGCGCAAGGCGAGCGGGCAGAGCTCGAGATGTTGCGTGCCGAAGTCGGTGAGCTCCGCGCGCGGCGAACCGAACGGCGCCGTCGGATCGGATGGCGCGCACCGGTCGCGACCTTGCTCATAGTGTTTGGATGCCTGCTGGCGCCGCTGTCGGTGCTGGGTGTCTGGACCGCCAACCAGGTCTCAGACACGAGCCGGTACGTCGAGAACGTGGCGCCGCTGGCAAGCAACCCAGCCATCCAGAATGCGCTTGCCGACAAGGTCACGAATCAGATCACTGCGCATCTCAATGTGGTCGGCTTCACCGACCTGGCGGCCGCTCAGCTTGCCAGCAAGGGCCTTCCCAGGGCCAGCGCGGCACTGAAGAGCTTCGCGCCGCAGATAGCAGGCGCGGTGTCGAGCTTCGTTCACTCCCAGGTGCACAAGGTCGTCACAAGCGCAGCGTTCGCCCGGCTGTGGGTGCGGCTGAATACAGCTATCCACACCCAACTGGTCAAGGCCTTGTCCGGCCAGGGAAGCAAAGCGATCTCGATTCAGAACGGTTACGTCACGCTGAACCTCGGCCCTGTCATCGACGCCGCCAAGCAGCGGCTGGCCGCCCGTGGCCTGACAATTGTGAACAAGCTGCCGCCGATCAATCCCACGTACCCGCTCTTCTCGGCGAAGTACCTGGTCAAGGCGCAGACCGCATACCGCGTCCTAAACGATCTCAAGATCGTGCTGCCCATTGCAGCCCTGCTGCTGTTCGCCGCGGGCATCTATGTCGCAAGAAACCACCGACGTGCCCTGGTCGGTGCCGGCCTCGGCCTGGCCGCCTCCATGTTCCTGCTGGCTGTACTGTTGCTGATCTTCCGCGGCGTCTATCTCAACAGCGTGCCGAACTCCAAGCTGCCGGCCGATGCTGCCGCCGCTCTCTTCGACACGCTCGTGCGCTTTATCCGGGCCGGCCTGCGGACCCTGCTCGTAGTCGGGCTCGTCGTGGCTGCGGCGGGGTTCCTCACGGGGTCGTCCGTAAGCGCGGTGCGCACACGCGCGGCGTTCTCGAGCGGTTTTCGCTGGCTCCGCGAACGGGCCGAGCGGGTCGGCCTTGGTACCGGTCCAGTTGGTCAGTGGACATACGCGCACCGTCGGGCGCTGCGGATCGGTGCTACCTCGATTGCTGTGCTGGTGTTCGTTTTCTGGGACAAGCCGACCGCAGCGGTGGTAATCGTGATCGCCGTGCTGCTGCTGGTCGCGCTCGGCCTCATCGAACTGATTGGGCGGCCGCCCCCGGAATTGCCTGCTGAGGCGGCTCTACCCAACAGCTGAGACGGGCCTACCGCTTGCTGGTCTTCGATGTCCGGGGCGACTTCCGTGCCCCGTTACCCTGCCGGGCCTTGACCGCCGGAAGCGCAACGTCCGCCATGGCCTGAGCCGCCTCATGCTCAACCATCGACCACTTGAACTCGATCTCGATCTCGACCTCGTCGCCCTCAACCTCGACCTCGAGCTCTGCGCGCACTCGATCGGGGATATGTACGCTCACAGAGCCGGGCCCGAACGGCAGTTCGGCGTGATCGCCGGCTGTGAACGCCTTGGAGAGCAGCGACAGCCACATCGCTGCCTCGTCCCGGCTGAGCGACTCCTTGCGTTCGACCTTTACGTCGGACATGATGACCGCCTCCCTGATCTGAGTGCCAGACGGCGGCCCGCGCCTCGGCCGCGCCGCCCTCTGTCATCGTCGGGCAGAGGCGGCGAGCATGCATCACCTCAGCTGGGTGATTGCTCTGGCGCCGAGAAGGCGGGCGGAGTCATTCGAGCGTGCCCGTTCCTGGCTTGCGTGACTGGATCACTTTGCGCATTACGCAGTGGTTCTTGCCCTTGCTCCGGAGGTAGCTGAAGCCGGCCTGCTCGAAGAGGCTCCGCGTAGCGCTGTAGAGAAAGGATGCGGTTATCTTCTGGCCGTCGGTGTCCTGCGGGTAGGCTTCCACGACTCCGCCGCCAGCGTGTGCGATCAAGTCGAGCGCACCGCGAAGGGCGACGTCCGCCAGCCCCTGGCGCCGGGACTTCTTGTCCACGAAGAAGCAGGTGATCCGGTACTCAGGCAGCTTGTCGAGACCGGCCTCGTATTCCTTTCGGTGGTTAATGTTCGGCAGCTCACCAGGGCTTCCGTACTGGCACCAGGCGACCGCCATATCACCGTCAAACACCAGCGCAGCGTGCGCGCGCCCCTCGCTGACCAGCCGCTCCTTGAGGGCGCGGTTGCCGTCGGCAGTGTGCTCCTTCTCGGCATGGAACGTGTGGAACCAGGTGCACCAGCAGCCATTCCAGACACCGTTGTGCCGCTCGGCGAGCCCTGCGAATGCGTCCCAGGTGTCAGGACCAAGAGGTTTGACTTCGATCATGGCGCCACCGTAAGCCTGGTTGCGGACGTTCTGCGTCCGGAACGCTACAACGGAGGGAACGGGGTCGTCGCCGCCAGTGCCGCTTGGAACAAGCGGCCGCCGGCCTAGCTCTCGCCGCCAGTGCTGCTGCCGCTCGTCACGCCCGTGAGTGGCGCCGTCTGGGACGCTGCCTGGCCGTCGGCGGCACCAGGATCGCGGATGATCAGGACGGGCCGCGGTGAGTGGGCGGTGACGTCACCGGAGACGCTGCCGGCGACCAGGCCGCCCAGCCCGGCGCGGCGATGGGAACCGAGCACGATGAGGCTCGCGTCGTGCTCCTTGGCGGTGTCGATGACGGCCTTCCATTCCGGTGTTCCCTCGACCGCCACGGCGTGCGCCCGGAAGCCGGCCGCGTCGGCCAGGGCGGCTCCGTGGGCGGCGGTCTGCTCAGCGGCTTGCCGGACGTCGTCTCCGCACGCGGCGTCGAACTGCGCGTCCGGCTCCGGAATGAACCCGACGTTAAACGTTCGCCAGACGGTCAGGACAAGGGCTTCACGTCTCCGAGGCAGCTGGTGGCCAGCCTCGGTGATCGCGGCTTTGGCCAGGTCAGAGCCATCGTAGGCAAACAGCACAGGTCCAATCTCGCCCGCGCGGTGGTGGACCGGCCGCGCCGGGGAAGGGCCGGCAGGTTCCGCCTCGAGGGGTCTGCTCCCGTCACCGCCTGCCACGGCCGGAGTGAGGGTAACAGCCTCGGCTGGCGCCGCGCGGTGGCGGAGGACGGCCAGTAGCGGCGGGGAGTCCCAGGCCGGCTCCTGGCCGCCCATCCAGCGGTCCAGCGCCGGAGCCGGCGGCAGCGGCCGGACCCCTCCGAGCAGATACAGGGCGATACCGACTAGTGCTGCGCCGACCGCCAATCCGAAGCAGATCCACAGTGCCGTGTTCATCGCCGGAGTCGCCAGGCCTGTCAGCGTGGTCGCGAAGTGCAGCAAGATCGGCACGATCATGAAGGCGGCTACCGCCCGCAGCAGTTCGAGGATCGCGAAGACGCGCTGAATCGAGGCCGAGCGCAGCGAGAAGCCTGCCAGGAACAGCGCAGGCGTGACCGAAGCGCCGATGCCGATGCCGATGAGCCCAGTTCCGACCAGCGTGAGCGTGGAGGTGGGCGGAATCGTGATCCGGAGCACCGCGATCCCGGCGGCGAGGAACGCCAGGCCAGTGAGCGCGAAGTAATGGATCAGCCGCGTCCGGAATACCACCCCGAACACGGCCGCCGCGATAACCGCGGCGATCAGCTCGGGGATGAAGAGCACTCCCACGTGCAGCGGCGTGTGACCAGGGGCGAGGATCGTGGCGGTCAGCCCGATGGCCGACGTCGCTGCGGCGGCCGCGCAGACCGCCACGACGATCCCGGTCACCGGGATGGTGCTGGCCAAGGCACGCACGGTGAGCAAGGGCCGCTTGGCCCGGTACTGGTAGACCCACAAGATGATGATCAGCGTCAGCCCGACCAGCAGCGGAATGATGGCAAGAGGGTCGAGGAACCGATGGGTGAGCAGCTCAGAGGTGCCCCAGAACGCCGCTACTGAGCCGCTGGCGGCCAGGCCGATGGCCAGCCCGTCCCGCGGCGCGGTGCGGTCAGCGGGTGGGGCGTCCTGGAACGTCAGCAATGACATCAGCAGGCCGAGCGCGGCGATGCCGGCCACGATCCAGAACAGGGGGCGCCAGGAATGGAACGACGCCTGGGCGCCGCCGACCAGGGGGCCCGCCGCGACCGCCCCGAAGATGCAGATGTTGAAGATCACTGCCGTCCAGCGCAGCTTGGCTGCCGGATAGCCGAGGAACAGCGGCGGTGCTGCGGCGATGAGCAGCATGCTGGTGCACAGGCCCTGCAGGATGTGGCCGGTGATGAACATCCCGGGCCCTGTCGCCGCCGCCGCAAGCACCGAGCCGATGACGAGCACACTGGCATAGACGACGAGCAGCCGCCGCTGCGGCAGGAGCTGCGCCAGCTGCACCGCCAGCACGGTGCCGACCGCGTATCCAGCATTGGCCAGGCCCGTGGCCAGTCCGAACGTCTGCGGGCTCATGTGCAGCTGAGTAGTGATGCTTGGCGCGAGCGGCTGGAGAGCGGCAGACAGGCCGAGGTAGGGCACCAGGAACAGGACGACCATCGCCGCGGCGGCCGGGTACCGCCCGGCCAGCGGTCCTTCCGGCAGCGGCTCGTGGCTTGGGCTGGCAGGCAGAGGACCAGGCAGAGTCTGTGCGCGCGCCATCCGAGCATGCTTGCCGGCCGCGGGCTCGGCCGTGCCTTCGGGTCGGCCTGTCGGGCGGAGTTCGCGGATTGCGGTGAATAACCCTCAACGTCCCGTTTGGGTGCGCACCAACTGACGGCGCAGGACATTCCCGCGATCAGCGCGCGGAATGGCCTGCCGCGATGTAGCTTCCATTCATGGGATTGGTCAAGGGCAATCGGCGTCAGGTGATGACGCCCTGTCCTAGACCTGATCCGGCGGCGCCGGGGTTACCCACGCGGATAAGCGCAACATCCTGACGCCCGCGTAGTCCAACGGCAGAGACCGCGGCTTTAAACACCGCCAAGTACGGGTTCGAGTCCCGTAGCGGGCACCTGCGCCAGTGAGCATTCAGCGCCATTAGAGATTCGCGTACCGGTGGTGCAGACCCCCGAGCCGGTGGCGCCAGAGTAGGTTGACGCCGTGGTGCACTTCAGTCGGGTGTTCAAGGTTGTCATTGATGTGCCCGCTAGTGGCCACGACCGCGAACTGTCTTTCTGGCAGGCGGCGATCGGTCGCCCGCTGGCCCAGTTCGGCTTCCCCGAGTATCACGGCGCTGCCCTACCCGGCGAGGACTTCTGGTTGCTCGTGCAGGGCCTCGGCGACGGGAGCGCTCGCGTGCATCTAGATATCCATACTGATGACCTGAGCGCCGAGGTTGCGCGCCTGGAGCGACTCGGAGCTGAGCGCGTGCAGGCTGTGCATTCATGGTGGGTGATGCGCGACCCGGCCGGGTTGCTGTTCTGCGTCATCCCGGAACCCGTGGGCATCCTCGACGATGACAACGCCCAGCGGTGGGACTGACGCGCCCAGGCAGGTTGACTGCGGACCGCTAGCCGCCGCCAACCCCGGATCTGGTGATGTCCTTACACATAGATCACCGTGGAGGCCGCCTCGTAGACGGCCGGTGCCTTGCCCGGTTCCTCGACGATGATGACGGGAACGCCGGAGGCCACGCCGCCCTGGACCTCCCTGCGCTCCTGCGCGGTTGGCGGGCGCGCGGTTATCCGGCTGCCAGGCGGCGCCTGAACGTATTCGGTTCTCGGCAGGCGCTTGACCAGGTGCCCGATACCGCGCCGCGTCTCTGTCAGGCCGCTCTCCTCAAGCACCGCATACGCCTTCCGCGCCGTGTCCCGGCTGATGCCCCAGCGGGCCTGTAGCGAAGCCTCGGATGGCAGGAGCGAGCCGACCGGAAGCTGCCGCGCGATGATGGCACCGCGCATCAGGTAGGCCGCTTGCACGTAGGCCGGGATCAAGCTCTCGCCGTCGATGACGACGCCGCTCTCGCCCCACACGCTGTGAGTCACGTCACCATCGCTCACTCGTGGTGACTACCCGCGCCGGGTCGCGAGTACTCTCCACCTGCCCGGTTGTGCGGATATGTCTGCCAGTCGGCAGGCAGCCAAGTCGAGCACGTCTCGTCGCTGGCCTTCGATCGAGGTAATGTTCGTCCCGCTGGAACATTTCACCCCTCCGCTACGCCTTTGCCCACTGTCTGGCCTGCAAGGTGACCGGGGGGGCGCCAGGGGTTAGGGGGTTGGCCCCCGGCGCCTGCTTATGCGGTCTACCAGACAAGCCTACAAGGCTGGCCAAGAGCGGGGCGGGCACGGCCCCCGGCGTCGGTCCTAAGTAGCTGACCCCACTGTCATGGTGTCGGTGAGTCCCCGGCCGCCGGACCATAGCTCGGTGCCGTAGGCGACATCACCCAGCCATTCACGGCGGGACAGGAGATGCCGGGCGATGAGCTTGCGGATGATCCGGCCGAGGTTGATGACCGAATGGGCGGTCTGCCGAACCCTGGATAGGTAGATGAGGCGCCACTGCGGAATCGCCGAGTCGCATCTGCCGCCGGGGAGGCGCTGGCATGTCATCCACGACACCAGCCGGTAGCGGACGCCGCTGATTCGGATCCTCGTGCCGCTGCGGGATGCGCGGCTGCGGGATGTGCCGCTGGAGGTGCGGTTGACGATGACGAGCTCGGTGATGCCATGCCCGGTCCAGCTGGCGCTGGGGATGAACCATGCGTCAAGGCTGGACTGCCAGACCCCGGTGGCGTGGCCGGTGCTGGAGACGTGGAGGATGACGGGCCGCCGGCCGAGGCCAGGGATCGGCAGCGGAAGCCCGGATTTCGGATCCAGGTCGCCGAAGAAACGCCCGTAACGGATCGACGGATAGGCCACAACCATGGACCCGACCGGCCTGGCGCTACTTTCAATGGAGATGTTCAGGCCCGTCGACTCGACACAGAACCTTTTGCTGGAATGGCCTAGCCACGCGTTGTCGTAAATCCGGTACGGGCCTCTCAGATGCATGCTGCCCGCCGTGCATGTATGCCACTTTTGGCCGCTGTCGCCAGCGGCCGCGGCAGGTCTGACGACGCAGACTAGCGCCAGGCAGACAGCCGGCACGAGTGCCCATTTCACGCCGCAAGCTCCCACTCGTGCTGGTGCGCTTCCCGGCTTGCCAGCGACTTGCGCTGAAATGCCACGCCCGCAGCGTAGCGCGCCACCTGCGCAATCAGGCAGCACCACGCTAAGCGCTCACCGGCGGATATAACGTCGCCGCACGCCTAGATCGCGATCAGGGTCGTCGATCCGGTGTGAGCGTCCGCCGCCTTCTCAAATCTTCCGATGACGAATGGACACCCTGGATATCTGGGCTGGATATCCATGCTATCCTTGCCGTCGAGAGGAGATCGGTGAGATGGCCATGATGAAGACGCCTATAGAGATCGACCAAGAGGCCCTGGCCGTGGCCGCTGAGGTGCTCGGGACCAAGACAAAGAAGGACACCGTCAACGCGGCGCTCCGCGAGGTAGGTCGGCGCCATGTACGGCTGCGCGCGCTCGCCAGGCTCGGGGAGATGGCCGACCGCGGCGACTTCGAGGAGTTCCTGGGCGACAAGACCACATACCGCAGGTGACCCCGGCTCTCTATCTCATCGATACATCCGGCCTGTTCAGGATCTTGCAAGCTGAGCTTCGTGAAGGCTGGTCGGAGCAACTCGCGGCCGGAGTCATCGCTGTGTGTCCGATTGTCGAGCTGGAATTCCTCTACTCAGCGCGCTCGCTCGCGGACCGGCTGGAGAAGCGGCGTCTGATGAGTGACCTTTTCGGCTGGGTGCCGATGTACGAGGGAGCTTACGATCGCGCCCGCGACGTCCAGCAGACGTTGACCGAAACCGGAGCGCACCGCTCAGCGGGCGCCATCGATCTACTGGTTGCCGCCACCGCCGAGCGGAACCACCTGATCGTCCTGTGCGACGACCATGACTATCTCACCGTCGCCAGGGTTACCGGTCAGCCCGTTAAGCTCGTCACGGATGTCTGAGACCGAGGCGCACGGCCGATGCCCGATCCGCCACCTGGGCTTTCATAACCTCCGCGGGCATTGATTGCCTAGTGGAGCGCCTCTAGGCGTGGCGCCGCACGTCTCGACAACGCCAGCGCGACGTCTGGGGGCACCGGCACGGTCGATCCCTGGAAGCCGCGGAACGGCCGGAACGAGCCGAGCTCCGCGTCGGCGAGCAACTCGGTCCTCAGCAGCGGCGGGTCGATGCGGTAGTCAAACCGGACGTCGGTGCGCCACCGCCCGTACTCCGACCCGCCATCGTGCCATTCAGGATCCTCGTATGTGGGGGCCGTGATCATCGCGACGTAGTAGATGCCGGGGTCGTCCCGTCCGACGACCTGAAGCCAGACCCGGTCACCGGCTGCTGTCCGATCGCGGTATCGCGGAGTACTCCATGCGTGCCGCTGCGATGCTGCTATCGAGGCGGCCAGGTGATACCTCTTGTGGTTGCCCTGGAATATCCACTCCGTCATGCGTCCCGAGCGCTCCAATCCGGATGAGTCCGCAGCTGGCTCATGCTGGCCGTGCCATGTCTGGAAGGCGGTACACCGACACGTGTGATCTGGAGTCAGCGGTGAACTCCGAACCGGACCAGTCCGCGTGCCTGCTCTCCAGCTCGAACCCGGCGAGCTGGGCCATCAGGTCGAGCTCGGCCGGCCAGATGTAGCGGTGCGGGCTCCGGGACAGCTCGGCCTTCTTGCTGTCGTCGAACCGGAAGTGATGCGATACGACTCGCTGGTTCAGGACGTCATAGGTGTCCAGGCCGATGTAGCCGGGCTCGGAATGCCACACCGTAGCCTGCTGCCCCGGCGGAAGCTTACGCAGCTCCGGCACCCATAGCTCGATGACGAACCGGCCGTGGGGCTGGAGGTGACGGGCTGCGTTGCGGAAGCATGCCACCTGCTCGCTCTGGGTCAGCAGATTGGAGATCGTGTTGTAGACGACGTAGACCAGCGTGAAGGCGCCCGGTGCCACGGCGGAAGTCATGTCCCCGGCAACGACCGGGATCGTGTCTTGGCCCGCCTTGGCGCGCAACCGCTCGATCATCGGACCGGACAACTCGATGCCGGTCACCGGCACGCCGCGATCCGCCAGGGGCACGGCAACCCGCCCGGTGCCGATCGCGAACTCGAGGGCCGGCCCGCCGCCAGCAAGCCTGGCGAGGCAGTCAACCGCCGGCTCGAGAACCTCGGGAGCGAACATCCCAGTGCCGGGGGTGTCGTAGTCCCGCGCGGCGTCCACGTCCCAGATCTCATCCTGTCGCATGCCGGCGATCTTAGCGATCGACCGTCGCGAGGACTCGCGCCGCGGAGACGGCATCAAGGAGGCGGCGGTAGTCGTGCTCGTTCTGGTCGGCGTAGGCGATCGCGAAGTCCGCGACGGCGTGATCGAAGTGCTCGCTGGTGCCAAGGTAGCCCGAGATCATCGCTGCTCGGCCGGTGCGGGCGTGGGCGCGCGCGAGCGCCCAGCCACATAGCCTGCCGTAGTAGTTCAGCTGAGGCGCGTCCATCAGCGGGACACTCATGCTGCCCTTCATGTCGCGCAACTGCCGGACGTAGTAGTCCTTGGCGGCCGCTTGCGGTCGTCCTCTGGCCGTAGTGGTAGGGACGCGTCCCGTCGTCCAGCCGAGGAACGGGTCGGTAGCCGCCTGCATCAGCCGCTGGCCCTTGACCACCCGCTCGCCCTGGTGCCCGTAGTCGCTAGGCCCGGCGAATGGCGCCAGCACCGACTCCTGGGCCTCCTTGAGCTGAAGGAACAGCGGCTCATCCGATCGGTCACCGAGGAGCAGCAAGACGAATGCCTCGGTGCCGACCGATCCCACGCCGACGACCTTGCGCGCGAAATCGCCGAAGTAATAGCGGCGCAGCACTTCCCGCCGGTCCTCTGCGACCGTCTCCTGGTAGAACGCGATGGCGTGGCGCAGTTCGTCGAGGACGCCAGGATGGCGCTCAATGGGGAAGCGCACGATCACCGGATGGGCCGGGCGGATCCGGTACTCGCCGTCGACCTGGTCGCACATCTTCAGGAACGCTCGCAGGCTCGTCCGGCGGTGCGCCTTCCTGATGTCCCGGTGGCGCCGACGGACGGCCGCCTTGGGCTGGACCGCGTCAAACAGGCTCGTGACCTCAGCGACATCGACTCTGGAGTACCAGACCTCGAGGAAGCGCATCGCCGCATAGTTCGCCATCTCCGTCCGGTAGCTGCGGACGACCGCGCGCACCGCGGTGCGCGCGTCGCGGTCGGGGAACTCCTTGTCGCGGGCGGCAACGGCGAAGCTGGCCGCCAGCCGCTTGACGTCCCAGTCGAACGGCGCGGGCAAGGTCTCATCGAAGTCGTTGACGTCAAAGACCAGCCGCCGGTCTGGCGCCGCGAACATTCCGAAGTTCAGCAAGTGCGCGTCACCACAGGCCTGTACCCGGATCTCGGTCGTGGGCGTATGCGCGAGATCCCAGGCCATCGGCGCGGCCGCGCCGCGGAAATAGGCGAATGGCGAGGCGATCATCCGCCCGTACCGGATCGGCACCAGGTCCGGCACCCTCGTCGTGGCCTGCTCCTGGAGAATCGTAACCGGGTCCGGCCGATCGCGCGGCGGCTCCCACTGCGCATGGCTCGAGCGTGGCGTGCGCCGGCGTTGCTCGCGTCCGCGGCTCCGCCACTCATCCGGCGTGAGCAACTCGTGCGGCGGCGCTAGCACGCCCGGGGACATCCTGGTCATCTCGTCACCCTACGGTGACGACGCCGTCACTCAGAGTTGCAGGGTGCTATTGCGCTACTGGCGGGCCAGTGGTGGCAGGCTAGACACCTTCAGCTGGCCGATCCGGAGGTTGAGCAGGCATGTCGCAGGATGCGGATGTGATCGTGGTGGGCGCAGGCCTGGCCGGGCTGGTCGCGACCGCCGAGCTGGCCGCCGCCGGGCGTCGTGTCATCGTGGTCGAGCAGGAGCCGGAGGTATCGCTCGGCGGACAGGCGTTCTGGTCGTTCGGCGGGCTGTTCCTCGTGAACTCCCCCGAGCAGCGGCGGATGGGCATCCGCGACAGTCATGAGCTCGCGCTCCAGGACTGGCGCGGCAGTGCCGGATTCGACCGGACCGAGGACGAGTGGCCGCGCAAGTGGGCCGAAGCCTACGTCGGGTTTGCGGCGGGCGAGAAGCGCGCCTGGCTGCATGCCAAGGGCGTCCGCTTCTTCCCCGTTGTCGGCTGGGCGGAGCGCGGCGGCTACGGGCCGACCGGGCATGGCAACTCAGTCCCCCGGTTCCACATCACCTGGGGAACTGGGCCCGGCGTAGTTGCGCCGTTTGAGCGCGAGGTATGCGCGGCGGTCGAGTCCGGCCAGGTGCGGCTGCTGTTCCGGCATCGCGTCGACGAGCTGATGGTCACCGGCGGGGCGATCGACGGCGTGCGCGGCAGCATCCTGGCGCCGTCCGGCATCGAGCGCGGCCAGCCGAGCTCGCGCGAGGTAGCCGGCGACTTCGAGCTGCGGTCGCAGGCGGTCATCGTCACGTCCGGCGGGATCGGCGGCAACCATGAGCTGGTCCGCAAGCACTGGCCGGCCCGGATGGGCAAGCCGCCCGCGCACATGCTGTCCGGAGTTCCCGCGCACGTCGACGGCCGGATGCTGGAGATCAGCAAGGCCGCAGGCGCAGCCGTGATCAACCCGGACCGGATGTGGCACTACACCGAGGGCATCAACAACTGGAGCCCGATCTGGCCGATGCACGGGATCCGGATCCTGCCCGGGCCGTCGTCCTTGTGGCTCGACGCCCTCGGCCGCCCGCTGCCTGGACCGCTGTATCCGGGGTTCGACACGCTAGGGACGCTCGAGCACATCATGACGACCGGCCATGACTACACCTGGTTCGTGCTGACGCAGAAGATTATCGAGCGCGAGTTCGCGCTGTCCGGGTCCGAGCAGAACCCGGACCTGACCGGCAAGAGCATCGCGAAGCTGCTCGACCGCGTGAAGCCCGGCCCGCCCGCTCCCGTCGCCGCCTTCATGCAGCACGGCGCTGACTTCATCGTCGAGGACAGCCTGCCCGCGCTGGTGGGCGGCATGAACAAGCTGACGGGATCGGACATGATTGACCTCGCCGACCTGACCAGCCTGATCGAGGCCCGCGACCGGGAGGTCGCCAACCCGTACACCAAGGACATGCAGCTCACCGCCATCCATGGCGCGCGCCGCTACCGGGGGGACAGGCTGATCCGGGTAGCCAGGCCGCACCGGTTCCTCGACTCGGCCGCAGGCCCGCTCATCGCCGTGAAGCTGCACATCCTGACCCGCAAGAGCCTCGGTGGCCTGCACACCAACCTCGATGCTCAGGTGCTCGGCGCCGACGGCCAGCCGATTCCTGGCCTCTACGCGGCCGGAGAGGTCGCGGGCTTCGGCGGCGGCGGCATGCACGGCTACCGTGCTCTGGAAGGCACGTTCCTCGGCGGATGCCTGTTCTCTGGCCGGACGGCAGGCCGCAGGGCCGCGGCAGCGATCGCCTGACGCGCGGCGATATGCTCCCGCTGAGAGAGCGAATCGGCGGGAGGCTGACGCACATGGCTACCGTCGACGATGTCCGCCGGATCGCGCTGTGCCTGCCGGACACGGCCGAGCGAGAGTCGCGCGGGTCCCTGGAGTGGCGGGTGACCGACAAGGGCTTTGTCTGGGAACGGCCGCTGCGCAAGGGTGACATCGAGGCGCTCGGCGACCGGGTACCGGACGGGCCGGTCTACGCGGCGCGGACCGCCGACGAGGGCGTTAAGCACGCGCTCATCGCGGAAGACCCTGCGGTCTACTTCACGACGCCGCACTTCAACGGTTACGCCGCGATCTTGTTCGAACTGGATCGGATCAGCGTCACCGATCTCACCGAGCTGATCACCGAGGCCTGGCTGGCGCGCGCGCCGAAGAAGCTCGCGGCCGCGTTTCTTCAGCAATGATCGGCTCCCTGCAGTGCGTCGTCCTGGACTGCCCGGATGTCCTGCAGCTCGCGAGTTTCTACCAGGCGCTGGTCGGTGGTGTCGTTAACCAGCCTGACCCGCGCTGGTCAGTAGGCGCGGACTTCGCAACGTTGCATACCCCCGGTGGCGGCACTGTCCTGGCGTTCCAGCGTGCCGCTGACTTTCGTCCACCGCGGTGGCCGGATGCTGGCTACGCGCAGCAACTGCACCTCGACATCGACGTGCGGGACATTGATGATGCGCATGAGCGGGTCACGGGCCTTGGCGCCGCGCTCTTGCGAAGTGACCCGCGCGGCTGGCGGGTCTTCGCTGATCCGGCCGGCCATCCGTTCTGCCTGGTCCCAGGTCGGTGACAGGGGTGTCCTAGGTCGCGACCCAGAGGCAGAACGGGTGACCCTCCGGATCGAGGTAGACCCGCACGTCCGCCTGCGGCTGAAACTCGGCCAGCGTCGCGCCGCACGCGATCGCGTGCGCTCCCGCCGCGGCCAGGTCTTCGACCTCGATGTCCAGGTGCATCATCATCTGCTGGTCATCGGGCCCGGCGGGCCAGACGGGCGGGACATGCCCGCTCTCCTCCTGGAAGGACAGACCCGCGCCGCCGGCCGGGTCGGCCAGGGCGACCCAGTCGGCCTCCTCCGCCCTCGCTTCCCAGCCGAGCAGGTCGCCGTAGAAGCCGGCGAGCCTGCCCGCGTTGGTCGCGCCGAGTACAACGGCGGTCAATGTCATCGACGGGCGTGTCATGGACGGGCGATTCATCAAAGGCCTTCCGCGCGGATCCGGCTTAGCGACTTCGACGCTAGCCCGGTGGTCCGACAACTGGGCGATGGCACGGCGGTATCGTCAGGCGCTGGAGATTCACGCCGGGAGGCAGGTCGATGACGGGACGAGGCGAGCAGGCGCGCGCTCGCGCCCGGCAGACCCGCCTCTACGCCACGTGCGTCCCCGGACTCGGCCGGATGCTGCGCCGGCAGCTCGACGCGATCGACGGCGTCGTCTCGACAGGAACGGGCTCCGACGGGCGCGCGGACATCGTGTTTTTCGAGGCCGACCGGGCTGGCCGCGCGGAGGCGCTGGAATCCCGGCTCACCGAGACCGTATTTGCCGAGACGGGCCGGGCAAGCCGGGCCCACGCCGTCGGCGCGATGGCCGTCGCCGCCCTGGCCTGGCAGGCGGAAGCCGTGCAGCGTGCCCTGTCGGTCTGGGCCGAGGAGGTGCGGCCGCTCGCCGGGTCGATGACCTTCCGGGTGGTCGCGCGCGTCCGCGGCGAGGCCAGATTCCGGCGCACCGACCTGCGGCAGGCGATGACGGCCGTCATCAGCCGGGATAAGCCGCGCTGGCGGATTGCCGATCCAGCCCAGATCGAGATCTGGATCAGCGAGTTTCACGACGGGCAGTACGCGGCTGGGCTTCGCCTGCGCGGCGCGAACCGGGACCACAACGGTGCCGACCAGCCGCACGCGCCGCCCGGTGCGCTGCCGCCGACCGTTGCCGCAGCCATGGTGGACCTCGCGGGCCGGCCCGGTGCGGCGGAACCGCCGGCAAGCTGCTTGACCCCTGCTGCGATTCCGGCACGATCCTGGCCGAGGCGCTGACCGCTGGGTGGGCGGCCGAGGGCACCGATATAGCCGAGTCAGCCGTCGAGGCCGCCACCCGGCAAGCGCCCGCCGCCCGCGTCGAGCTTGGCGACGCCCGCGAGCTGCTGTTGCCCGATGAGTGCATAGGCGCTTGCGTATCGAGGCTGCCGGCCGGGCCTCGAGCCGGGCCGCCCGGCGAGTGGGAGGACTTCGCCGCGACCGTCCTGACCGAGATGAGCAGGGTCACGCGCAGCGGTGGCGCGGTCGTACTGCTGGCGCCTGAGCTGCCGCACTCCGTGATTCCCACGGCGCTTCGCTTGCGAAGGCAATTGCCTATCCGCCTGCACGGGATGAGACAGACGATCTGGGTGTTCCACCGCGCCTGAATCAGCCGGTGCCGGTCAGCGCGGGCGCTTGCGACCGATGACGAAGTAGGACACCGGGCCGATCAGGTTGACCGCCATAGCGGCGCGCCACATCGCCTTGGGACCGCGGATCCGCGCCGCGGCCGGCGACTGATGTCCACAAGCGCGGTGATCTTCAGCGCCAGCTCGGCGCCCGCGGCGGCGATCAGCAGATTGCGCTGGCTCTTGCTGAGGTCGGCCCAGCGCCTCGTTGCATCTGCGGCCATGTCGTGCCTCCAGGGTGTGAGTTCGGTCGTGATTCTGCCGCACCGCCACTGCATCCGTCGCTGCGGCCGCGAGATCGGCGGCCGCGTCGTTGTCGGCAATAGCGCACTATGTGCCCTCGGGACACGGCCGAACGTTCCAGAACTTTGAGCGTCTCTTGGGTTTGCTGCGGTGCCTCACTGTTTGCAGACAAAGCTCGATATAGCGAGCGGCTTATGGTCGCCAGGGCTGAAACTGGCCGCGGCAAGCGTCTCGCGGTGGTGCGGACCTGCGCGAATGACAGATAGTAATGATCTAAACGCTCTTGTAGTATCTGGCCGATGGAGTCGATGCTGTGCCCGGTACTCATCGGCCGGAGCGCTGAAATGCGGGCTCTGACCGGAGCACTGGACGCGGCGGGCCAGGGCCATGGCTGCGCGGTGCTTGTCACGGGCGACGCCGGTGTCGGGAAGTCCCGGCTTGCGCGGGAGGCAGCCTCGCTCGCAGCCTCGCGCGACCACTTCGTTCTCACGGGGCGGGCAACCGAGTCGGCGGTACCCGTCCCATTCCGGCCCATCACCGAGGCGCTCATGGGAGCAGCGCGTGCAGGTGTCGTCCCGGACGCGCCGGGGATCTCCGACTACCGGGCGGCGCTCGGCACCCTGGTCCCGGAGTGGAGCCGGCCCGGCGACGCCGACGCCGAGGTCTCCCCGGTCATCTTCGGCGAGGCATTGCTGCGCATGCTGTCGATGCCCGGCTCGCCTGCCGGGCTGCTGGTCATCGAGGACCTGCACTGGGCTGATCCCGAGACGCTCGCCATCATCGAGTACCTCGCCGACAATGTGGCCAACGCAAGCTTGCTCTGCCTAGCTACGCTGCGGGACACCGAGCCGTCGGCAGGCCTTGACCTGCTTCATACGGTGAGCGCGCGCCGGGCAGCAACGAGGGTTCAGGTGCCGCGATTGACCTCGCGCGCTGTTACGCAGATGGCGGCGGCCTGCCTGGATGTCGCCGACGTTCCCCGTTCGGTCACCAGGCTGCTCGCGGACTGCGATGGCCTGCCGTTCGCCGTCGAGGAGATCCTTGCCGCGGCGGTGTCGTCGGGCGAGCTTGTCCACGGGACGGGCGGCTGGCAGGTCAACGATGACGTCGTGACCGGAGTCCCGTCGTCGATCGTCGGCTCGGTACGCAACCGCATCGCGGCTCTCGGCCGCCAGGCACGCAACGTCATCGTCTCGGCCGCGGTCCTCGGCAGGCAGTTTGACTGGGCGCTGCTGCCGAGCGTGGCCGATGTCGGCGAGTCCGAGGCACTGGACGCTCTGCACGAGGCACACGACGTGCAGCTGATAGAGCCGGTGAGCGCAGATGGCAGCACGTTCCGGTTCCGGCACAGCCTCACTCGCGACGCGATCGTCTCCGATTTGCTGCCACCGGAGCTGGCCAGCAGGTCGGCGCGCGCCGCAGCAGCAATCGAGGAAGCGCATCCGGGCCTTCCCGGAGTGTGGTGCGAGCTCGTCGCCGAGCTCCGGGCAGCAGCGGGGCAGCCGGTCGGCGCCGCCAGGCTATTGCTCACGGCTGGCCGTCGCGCGCTGCTGCAAGGCGCCATGACCAGTGCGATCACGGTGCTGCGCGATGCGCGGAAGCTGCTGGCCGAGTCGGGCGATGCTGACTGGGTGCTGGACATCGACGTCGACGAGGCGCTCGCCGAGGCACTGGCGCTGTCGGGCGATTACCAGCAGCTCGGCTTGCTGGCCGAGGACCTCATCGCGCGGCTCGATGCCATGGGCTCCGACCCGCGCCGGCAGGCGCTGATCCGCCTCAGGGCGGCCAGTACGAGGCCAGAAGACAACCCTGACGGAGCCGCAGCGCACCTATCGGCGGCCAGGGCCACCGCAAGACGGCTCGATGACCTCGAGCTAGCCAGCCGCACCGACGCCGTGGCCGCCCGCTACGCGCTGGTGGCCGGCGAGCTGGAGGAGGCTGATGTACTGGCGCACCGGTCGCTCGCATCGGCCGAGACGGCAGGCCTCACTGGCTGGGCCGCCGAGGTCGCGGTCGAATCACTAGACGTCATCGGACGGCGCGAGCGCGTGCGCGACCTCGGTGCGGCGCGGGCGGCCTTCGAGCGTGCCCATAAGATCGCCGACAAGCGGGCGCTCGGCGTGTGGCGGATCCGCACTCTGCACGAGCTGGCGACGATCGACATGCTGGCCGACGGCGCTACGAGTGCCCTGACGGAGGTGCGCGAGCTCGCACACGAGGCCGGCGTCCTGTCCGTGGCCACCACGATCGACTTGCAGCTGGCCAATCTGTGGAGTCTTGGGACAGATCTCGATCGCGCACTCGCAGCCGCCCGGCAGTGCGAGCGCGGCGCGACGCAGATCAGCGCGCACCGGATCGAGGCAATGGCGATCTGCCTGCAGGCTCTCGTTGCAGCGATCCGGTCGGACGGCGCGGCGGCCGAGCGGGAAGCGGAGCGAGCCGAGGCGATCATGCCCGGAGATCCGGAAGTGCTGGCCACGAGCGTCGGGCAGATCCGGGTCGTTGCGGCGCTGTTCCGCGACGACGTCGAGCGCGCCGTCCGGGATAGCGCAGCCGCGCGCTCGCAGGTGGAGCGGGCCCTGAGCACGCCGCGCCGTTTCCGTGGCTTTTACTCGCCTGCCCAGGCTCCGCTGATCGCGCGGGGCAGGTCGCTCGGCCTGTACGCGCTCCTGCAGGCCGTCGGAGGTGGCGACGTGCGCGCTGCGATCCGGCTGGCTCAGACGGCCGGCGCCGCCGTGAGCTGGAACCGGGGCTGCCTGGCCTACGCCGAGGCCGTCGTCGAAGGCCGGGCTGGCCGGCGCACGCGTGCCACCGGGCTCGCCGACGAGGGCAGCGCGTGGTTCGCGCCGTTCGCGCCGTGGTGGAATCATCTGGCGCGCCGGCTGGTCGCGCCGGCGGCGCTCCAGGACGGCTGGGGCGAGCCAGTCTCGTGGATGCGCGAGGCTGCCGCGAGCTTTGAGTCGACCGGCCACGACCGGCTCGCCTCGGCGTGCCGCGGCATCCTGCGCAAGGCGGGCGAGCGAGTGCCGCGCTCGGGCCGCGGCCAGGCCCAGGTGCCAGTCGCAGATGCGCAGGCTGGGCGTCACCAGCAGGGAGATGGACGTATTCCTGCTGGTCGCGCAGGGCTGCTCCAATGCCGAGATCGCGGCCCGGCTCTTCATCTCGCCGAAAACGGTGGAGACGCACATCGCCAATCTCGTTGCCAAGACCGGTCAGGCCGGCCGGCGCGAGCTTGTCGCCCACGCAGCCCGGTTCGCCCGGCCTTAGTCCGTTTCGCGGACGGCCGCAGGCGGCCCGGGTGCCGGATGGGACCCGAGATCCCTTAACTCAGGCGCAAGACTCGCGTTAGCTCAGGTTGCGCCCGATGTGCTGATCGCCCGCATGCGCGAGCCTTGCTTGCGAGTAGTTCGACTAACCCGGCAATCAGTATTGGCTCCCCCCGCCAGTCCTGCCGCCCCCCGAGCCTTGTCCCCTGCCTGGCTGCGGGCTGGCGCCCTGCGGAGCCAGGCAAGGAGGACTCGTGACTGCCAACGCCGCCGTGCGCGATGGCACCCCCGCTAGCGACCACCGAGCCAGGTTCGAAACGGACGCAATCCCCTATATGCGGCAGATGTTCCAGGCCGCGTACCGGCTCACGAATGACCGGTGCGACGCCGAGGATCTACTGCAGGAGACCTTCGCGCGGGCGTTCGTCAAGTTCCACCAGTTCACGCCCGGCACCAACCTTCGGGCCTGGTTGTACTGCATCATGTTCCGGACCTTCTACACCACGTGCCGCAAGCGCGGCACTAAGCCCGCCGAGGTGCTCGCGGCCGACCTGTACCTGGCCGGTGCCTCGGGTGTCGACGGCCACGGTGCGCTCGTCCCCCCGTCCCGCTCGGCCGAGGCCGAGGCGCTCGAGAGCCTCGGCGACTCCCCCGTCATGCGCGCCCTAGCCGGACTGCCGCCGCAGTTCAAGGCCGCGCTCTACCTGCACGATATCCATGGCTATCAGCAAAGCGACATAGCGGATATCATGGGCACGCCGGTTGGCACGGTCATGTCCCGCGTTCATCGCGGACGCGCGATGCTGCGGGCCCAGCTGCGGCCGGCCAGCGCGGCAGTGGCAGACGGCCTGGTCAAGCCGCGCCAGCCGGAGGCACCGGATGGGCCCGCGGTCACGCCGCTGCCAGCCGGCGCCGCAGGCCCGGCCAGACCAGGCTGCGCCCGTGCCAGCTTCCGCGCCTGAGATGCCTGCTCCGCTGCCCGGCGACGGTCTGCCGATCGCGGCCTGACCTGCGGTCGGGCGCATTCCGCATGCGCACGGCGCAGCCCCCGGCGCCGTGCCTCCTGGCGCCCGCGCGGGTACGGACTCCCCCGGCCGTACCCGCGCGGGCGCGCCGCTTGCGAGGACTGGTCAGCTATGGTTACGCAGTCCGGTAAGAATGGTGCATGAGTAAAACTCCGCTTGCGCCACCGCCAGGCGACAAGCCCGTTCGTACCGCTCCGCCACCGCCGCCCGCCTGGCGGCACTGGCTCTGGCTGCTCGCCCTCGTCGTTGCGCTGCTTTACATCCTGCCGAGCTTCGTGCACACCAGCTCTCCGGTCCCGCTCACCTTTACCCAGTTCCAGAACGATGTCGCAGCGCACAAGGTCAAGACCGTCGATATCCCGAGCCCGGCGTCAGCCGACGCCAACGTGACGGTGACCGGGACACTGACGAACGGCAAGTCCTTCACCGCCGTGACACCGCCGATCCCGCCGGGGACTGCGCTGGCTGACAGCCTGAAGGCAGCCAACGTCAACGTGACCTACGAGTCGGGCGGCAGCTCGATCGGCGGGGTGCTGCTCAACATCCTGTTCATCGTGCTTCCGTTCGCGTTCATCTTCTACATCTTCCGGCGGATGGCGCGGTCGACGGGCAGCTCGCTGCAGGGCGTCATGGGGATCGGCCGGTCAAGGGCCAAGGTCTTCGACGCCGAGCGGCCGCAGACGCGGTTCACCGACGTGGCCGGGTACGACGGCGTGAAGGCGGAGATCAGCGAGGTCGTCGATTTCCTGCGCAGCCCGGACAGGTACCAGCGGGCCGGCGCCATGGCGCCGCGCGGCGTGCTCATGGTCGGCCCGCCGGGCACGGGCAAGACGCTGATAGCGCGGGCGGTTGCGGGTGAGGCCTCAGTGCCGTTCTTCTCGGTCACCGGTTCCAGCTTCGTGGAGATGTTCGTCGGCGTCGGTGCCGCGCGGGTGCGCGATCTGTTCAGCGAGGCGCGCAAGCAGGCCCCGGCCATCATCTTCATTGATGAGATCGACGCCATCGGACAGCGCCGGGCCGGCTCGGGCGCTGTTGTCGCCAACGACGAGCGTGAGCAGACGCTCAACCAGCTGCTGTCGGAGATGGACGGCTTCGACGTGTCATCCGGGATCGTGGTGCTCGGTGCCACCAACCGGCCAGAGGTGCTCGACCCGGCGCTGCTGCGTCCCGGCCGGTTCGACCGGCAGGTCGTCATCCCGCTGCCGACGCTGGCCGAGCGCGCGGCGATCCTGGCCGTGCACTGTCGCGACAAGAAGCTCGATCCCGATGTCGACCTCACCACCGTGGCCCGCGGCACGCCCGGCTTCTCCGGTGCTGACCTGGCCAACCTGGCGAACGAGGCAGCCATCTTCGCGGTGCGCGACGGGCGCAATGTACTGACAGCCGCCGACTTCGAGAATGCCAGGGACCGGATCCTGCTCGGCCGCCGGGAGGGGTCGAACGTCCTGCTGCCGGAGGAGAAGCACGCGGTCGCGATCCACGAGGCCGGGCATGCGATCGTCGCCGCCCTGTCCGATCACGCCGATCCGGTTGCGAAGATCACCATCCTGCCTGCCGGGCAGGCCCTCGGCGTGACGCAGCAGCTGCCGCTCTACGAGCGGCACCTGTACGGCGAGGACTATCTCACCGAATCGCTTGCCGTGCGGCTCGGCGGCCGTGCCGCGGAGCTCGTCGAGCTGGGCCAGGGCTCCACCGGCGCTGCCAACGACCTGGCGTCCGCCACCGACCTGGCGACCAAGATGGTGCGCGAATTCGGCCTGTCAGCCGCGCTCGGGCCGGTTGGCTATCCCGAGGGCGGCTCGGTCTTCCTTGGCGGCGGCGGATCCGGGCTATCCAGCCGGCCATTCGCCGAGGCCACCCAGGCGACCATCGACGCGGAGGTATCGCGGCTGCTGCGCGAGGCCGAGCTGTCGGCCGTCAATACCATCCGCGCGCATCACTACGAGCTAGGTCAGCTCGTGGCGCTGCTGCTGGAGACGGAGACCGTCGACGGTGCCGAGGTCTACCGGATCGTCGGCAGGCCAGTGCCGCAGCGGCGCCCGGATGAGCTCACCATCGTGCCGCACGGCGCTACGGCGACCACGGCCGCGCCGGGTGTCGTCACGCCACAGCATGCGGCGGTGGAGACGGACGCGCGCCCCGAGGGCTAGCGCTACCAGGGCTAGCGCCACCAGGGCCGGCGGCGCATGCTGGCCAGCCGCTCCGCCGGCTCGCTGAGATTGGCCGCGTGCGCCTCCAGGTGATCGAGGTGGTGCCCGACCCACAGCGCGTCTGACCGGTATGCGGCCGCATGCCCGCAGGGCGCCAGCGCGGCGACGCTGATCCGGCTGGCAGGCAGCGGCGCCACGACCGGGCCGGACCCGGCGCGGCCGGGCCGGGCGACCTCCGCGGCCAGGCCGTCGTAGAAGGTGGTCAGGTCGGCTACCTGACGGCCGAGCGCGGCATGGAGCCCGCTGTCGTCGGCGTGCGGCTCGATCCGGGTCGGCAGGCTTGTCATCGAACTTGCCGTCAGCCGCAGCCGCATCGCGGCCATGACCAGCGCCCAGAGGTCGGCCTTGCTCAGCCGCTTGGCACCCTGCTCGGTCAGGTAACCGCGGATCGCATCGTCCAGCCTGCTGCCGGCCGCAATGGCGGCGGCCGCGGTGCGCTCAGGCCGGTGCTCGCCCTCACCGAGCGCCCAGCGTGTGGCGTCACCAAGGTAGCTGGCCCCGCTACGGAAGGCGTCGGAGAGGTTGTCGCCGACCACCGAGGAGACTCCACGCGGCCAGAACAGGAAGCCCACGACGAGGCTCACCGCACAGCCGATCGCCACGTCCTCGACGCGCAGCAACCCGACTATCCAGCCGGCCTGCACCAGAAGGTTGAACAGGACGACGACGGTGACCGTGAACGCCGCCTGACCGACCACGAACGGCGCCGTCCCCGGCGTATACGCCGCGATTAGTACGGCGAGCGGGAAAGCAACCCACAGCACGGCCGGGCTGGTGCCGATGCCGACCAGCAGAGCTGCGCCGACGGCGAAGCCCACGATAGTGCCGGCCAGGCCGCGTAGCGCCGTGGAGCCGGTCGCGGTGGCACTGGTGCGCAGTACCGACAGCGTCCCGAGGACGATCCAGAACGCGTGCTGGACGTCGCTGACCTTGGCAACCGCAACGGCGGCGGCGAGGGCGATAGCGCCGCGGGCGCTGTTGCGGAACCAGACCGACCGCAGGCTCGCGTCGGCGGCAATGATGCCTGCCGCCCGGATGGGCAGGCGACGGCCGCGCGTGTCTCGGAGCTGTACTGGCTCTCGGGGCTGTACTGGGTCTCGGCATTGGCCAGCCGGGGCGCCTCCGGGCCGTCAGCCAGCCCGGCTATCCAGGCGCGCCGCTCGCTCGCTACCTCGGCCGGGGACGCGCGCCGCGCCGCGACCATCGCCTCGCTCATGGCGGCCGCGGTCGCGATGCCGATGACCTGGGCGTGGAAGGCATAATCGGCCCGCCGGACCGCGATCGAGGGATCCTCGGTCACCATCTGCAGATGCTCGGCGCTCGCCAGCCGCGCTCGCCAGAGTGCTTCTAGCTCTAGGTGGACGTGCTCGCCCGACATGAGCCGCCGCGACATAGCGCAGCGCCGCCGCTGACTCTGCCAGCAGCTCGCGGTCGGCCGCTCCGGCGGCCGGCAGCTCGAGGTGGCCGTCGGTTGCGTCGCCGATCAGCGACGTGCACCACTCCAGCAGGTGAATGAGATTCGCCAGGCCCTGGTCGGCAGCGGCCAGCCCAATCGGGCGGTAGGGCGTGGCGTCGAAGGAATCCATCAGGTCGAGCTTGGCGGCTACCGCCGCATCCCGCTGCTGCCGGTGACTGGGTACCGCGGATGGCGGCGCCCAGCTGATCAGCGAGCGCGTCCGCCAGCTTCGCCGCTTGCGCGCGCAGCCGGTCGCCCGGCGAGCGCGGCGACAGCAGCAGCACGGCGATCGTGCTTGCCGCGGACGCGAGCAGCCAGCCCTCGACGCGCGACGGAAGCACGCTGACACCGCCGATGGACGCGATCGGCAGCACGAACCCAAAGAGGCACGGCGTCACCGCAGCCGCGGCGCTGGGTCCGGCCGAGCCCGCGAAGTAGATCGCGAACGCGACGGGTAGCGTCACCAGCGCCGCGAGCCAGGCCGAACCGCTGGCCAGCGTGCCGATGATCACCGCGAGGGTGCTCGCGGCAGCGAGACCGAGATGTGCGACGGCCTTGTCGCGCCGGCTGCCTCCGAATGTGACGGTCACAAGCTGGGCAAAGCTCGCCGAACACGGCGAACAGGGTCATCTGCGCATCGCCGATGACCTTGAACGTCAGCGCGAAGAGCAGAGGTATGACGATCGTCGCGCGTACGGCGCGCATCGCCGCGGGCACCGACCACGACACTCGCCACCATGGGCTGCCCTGCGGGCCAGGCGCACGGCCGGGCGTGCCGACGCTCTGGACGCTGGCCGACGGGGCTACCGCGCTGTGAGTCATGGCGTCCTACTCTGTCACCGCGGCGCGGCCGGGCTGACATGGCGGGCACGGAGCCGCAACGCGGGGTTAACGTGACGGCGCGTGCATTCTCTGACTAAAGTCAGAGGATGAGCATCGATGCCGGACGCGGGCGGACTGAGTGCCGAGATGATCAGCCAGGTCCGCAGCTTCAACCGCACTGTCACCCAGCGGATCGGGGCGCTCCACGAGGACTTCCTGGCGCGTGACCGCCCGCTCGCGCAGGCTCGGCTGCTGTGGGAGATCGGGGCCGCGGGCTGTGACGTCCGCGTGCTGCGATGGCGGCTGGACCTGGACTCCGGGTACCTCAGCCGCCTGCTGCGGTCGCTGGAACAGCAGGCAGCTCGTGAGCGTCGAGCCGAGCGAGTCTGACGCCAGGATCCGCACAGTTCGCCTGACGGCGCGAGGCCTGGCCGAACGCGCCGAGCTCGACGCACGCTCCGACGACGCGGCGCAGGCCATCCTCCAGCCGCTGACCGCGCAGCAGCGCGGGCGCCTGGTCGCGGCGATGGCGGACGTCGAGCGCCTGCTGGTCGCATCGACGGTAACCGTCGGCCAGGTCGACCCGAGGCATCCCGATGCCCGGTCCTGCCTGCGTGCCTACTTCGGCGAGCTGGCCCGCCGCTTCGAGCACGGCTTCGACCCTGACCGCAGCACTCCCGCCGCCGACACCGAGCTGAGTCCGCCATCCGGGCTGTTCCTCGTGGCGTCCCTGCGCGGAGAGCCGGTCGGGTGCGGCGCGCTGAGATTCCAGCCGGGCGAGCCCGCTGACATCAAGCGCATGTGGGTGAGCGAGGCCGTCCGCGGCCTTGGGCTCGGGCGGCGCATCCTTGCCGAACTGGAGGACTATGCGCGCGGACACGGCGCCCGCGCCGTGCGCCTGGAAACCAACCGCACGCTGACCGAGGCGGTCGCCCTGTACAGAAGTGCCGGTTACCGTGAGGTCGCGGCCTTCAACGCCGAGCCGTACGCGCACCACTGGTTCGAGAAGGAACTCGGCGCCGGTGCCTAGCCAGCGCTCCCCTACCGGTGCCTGGCCAGCGATCTCCAGCGCCGGGTCCCTTACGCTGGCGCAGTGGCCACGAGCACCCCGAGCAGAGACGCCGACTCCCGCAGCGTGCCGGCCGCGATGCGGCGCGACGTCCGGCTGCTGGGCAAGATACTGGGCCAGGTCATCAGCGAGTCCGGCGGCCAGGACCTCCTCGACGACGTGGAGGATCTGCGTCATCGCGTCATCGCCGCACGCCGGCTCGATGCGGCGGACGGGCACGCGGATGCCTGGCGACGTCGACGCGGACGCTGCCGATGACGGCATCGCGGCACTGGTGGCGAGCTGGCCGCTGCCGCGCGCCGAAGCGGTCGCGCGGGCCTTCACTGTCTACTTCCACCTGGCCAACCTGGCCGAGGAGCACCAGCGGATCCGCACCCTGCGCGAGCGCGATACCGGTGCTGAGCCGGTGCGCGAGTCGCTCGCGGCCGCCATGGCGACCTCGGCCACACCATCGGGCCGCGACCGCCGCGGCGAGCTGCTCGGCCGACTCGAGGTGCACCCGGTCCTGACCGCGCATCCGACCGAGGCCAGGCGCCGCGCGGTGACCGAGGCACTGCGCCGCATCGGCGCGCAGCTTGACGTCTTCGATAGCGCCCATCTCGGGGCAGCGGCGCACGCCGAGGCCCTGCGGCGGCTGCGGGAGGAGATCGACCTGCTGTGGCGTACCTCCGCGCTGCGCAGCCAGGCGATGCAGCCGCTGGACGAGGTGCGATCCGGCGCCGCGGTGTTCGACGAGACGCTCTTCCGGCTGGCGCCGAGCGTGTACCGCGCGCTGGACCGGGCCCTGCAGGGTGAGGCATCCGGGTCGGTCGAGCCGCAGGCACCGGCGTTCCTGCGGTTCGGCAGCTGGATCGGGGCCGACCGGGATGGCAACCCGTTCGTGACGGCCGCCGTTACCGAGCAGACCGCGCAGATCCAGAGCGAGCACGCGCTGCGCGCCCTGGAGAACGCGGCCAGCCGGATCGGCAGGTCGCTGACCATCGACGCGGGCCTGCTCGCCGGCGCGGGGCCGGCGGTTGCCGAGCTGGGTGCGGCGCTCGCCGCGGCGGCGAGCGCCCATCCCGCGATCGTCGGCGAGATCAGCTCGCGCTCGCCAGGTGAGCCCTTCCGCGCCTATATGCTGCTCACCGCCCGGCGGCTGCAGGCGACGCGGCTGGCGCTGGACGACGCCCAGGCAGGGAACGGGGCCGGCGATCCGGGTCTTGGTTATGCCTGCGCGGCCGAATTCATCGCCGACCTGCGGCTCGTCCAGCGCGCGCTGGCCGCCGCGGGTGCCTCCCGGCAGGCCTACGGCGAGCTTCAGCACCTGATCTGGCAGGCCGAGACCTTCGGCTTCCACCTGGCCGAGCTTGAGGTCCGCCAGCACAGCGCCGTGCATGCCGCGGCGCTGCAGGAGCTGCGCCTGCCTCGCCGGGGGCCGACCACGGAGCTGTCGGCGCAGACCCGCGAGGTGCTCGACACGCTGGCGGCGATCGCCGCGATCCAGCAGCGGCACGGTGTCGACGCCTGCCGCCGGTACGTGGTCAGCTTCACCACCTCGGCGGCGGATGTCGCCGCCGTGCACGAGCTCGCCCGGTTCGCGTGCCCTGCCCGGCCGCCGGTGCTTGATGTCGTGCCGCTGTTCGAGAGCGGCGAGGACCTGGCCAACGCTGTCGCGATCCTCGACGCCATGATCGTGCTGGAGCCGGTCGCCGCGCGCCTGGCCGAGACCGGGCGGCGGCTGGAGGTCATGCTCGGCTACTCCGACTCCGCCAAGGAGCTCGGCATGGTCAGCGCCACGCTGCGGCTCTTCGACGTGCAGTTGCAGCTGGCGCGCTGGGCGGCCGCCCGCGACATCAGGCTCGTGCTGTTCCATGGTCGCGGCGGCGCGCTCGGCCGTGGCGGCGGCCCGGCCGGCCGCGCCGTGCTCGCCCAGGCGCCAGGCTCGGTGGATGGCAGGTTCAAGGTCACCGAGCAGGGCGAGGTGATCTTCGCGCGCTACGGTCACCCGGTGATCGGCCAGCGCCACCTGGAGCAGGTGACGTCGTCGGTGCTGCTCGCGACCGCGGCCGGCCCGGCGCCGGCCGCTGACCCCGCGGCCGCGTTCGCGCCAGTGGCACGAGCGCTGGAGGCTGGAGCGCTGGCCAGCTACCGCTCGCTGGTTGATGCCGAGGGCTTCGCCGAGTGGTTCGCCAGGCTGAGCCCGCTCGCCGAGATCGGCGGCATGCGGCTTGGCTCGCGGCCGGCGCGCCGTGGCCTCGCCGCTCCCGTTGGCCTCGCCGACCTGCGGGCCATCCCCTGGGTCTTTGCCTGGGCGCAGACCAGGGTCAACCTGCCGGGCTGGTACGGCCTCGGCAGCGGGCTCGCGGCCGCGATCGACAGCGCGGGCGGCCTGGATGCCGTCAGGTCTGCCTATCGCGACTGGCCGTTGCTCGCGGTCATGCTCGACAACGCCGAGATGAGCCTGGCCAAGACCAACCGCCGGATCGCCGCCCGGTACCTGGCGCTCGGGCGCAGCGGCGAGCTGGCAGCGCAGGTGCTGGCGGAGTTCGACCTGACCAGGCGGCTGGTGCTGGAGGTCACAGGCCACGAGCGGCTGCTGGCGGGGCGGGTCGTGCTGTCCCGCGCGGTGTCACTGCGCGACCCGTACGTCGACGCGCTCTCGCATCTGCAGCTGCGAGCGCTCGCCGAGGTGCGGGCTGCCGCGGATTCCGACGAGCGAGCGGCGCTCGAGCGTTTCCTCCTGCTCACTGTCAACGGGGTCGCGGCCGGCCTGCAGAACACGGGCTGACGATCAGCCAGCCGCCAGCGCGGCGGCCGTGATGGTCTCCGCGGCGTGCACGGCGCTGGCGATGGCGTCCTCGGGCGAGAGCCCGCGCAGATCGGTGAGGACGAACAGTGCCTCCGCGCTCACGATGATCGCCAGCTCGCGCTTGAGCAGCTCGAACGCGTCCGGGTCGCGCTGTCCGAGCGTGGCTGCGAGGGGCGCCAGCGCGTGGTCGATCAGGCCGAACCGGTGCCCCGGCCGCATGTCGGCCGACTCCGGCCTGACGATCGCCGCGGAGATCATCGCCCGGACGGCGCCCTGATGGGCCAGCACGCCGCGGAGCAGATACTGGGTGGCGTACGCGATGCGCTCGACCGGATCGTCGCTGTGATCTACCGGGGCGAGCGCCTCGGCCGGCGGCGGCCACGCGCCGGCCTCGGCCTCGCGCAGCAAGGTGGCCAGGTCGGGGAAATAGCGGTACGCGGTGGCCTCTGAGACCAGCGCCGCCTTGGCGATCGCTGGCATGGTCACGGCCGCGCCGTCCTTGGTGAGCTCGCGCGCCGCGCCGACGATGGCCGTCCGGGTGCGCTGCTTCTGGTTCGCCCGCCCAGCCTGGGCCTGCATGGTCATCCTCCCATTCTCGGTGCGAGCCTCGCATAAATCAAGTCGACTCCCATTATAAGAGTCAACTTGCATGAGGCCTCCCTGAGGACTAGGGTTCAGGTTCGTGAGAGTTAACTCTTACGAACTAGCGACCCGAGGAGAGCCCATGACTACCGCTACTACAACGACCGTGACCGTGACCGGCCTCGGCCCCGCGCCGGTTGCCGTGCCGGTCACCGTGACCGAGCGCGGCAGCGGCCGGCCCATCCTGCTCCTGCACGGCGGCGCCGGACCGTTCTCGGTGTCCGGATTCGCCGAGATGCTGGCCGCGTCCGAAGACGCCCTGGTGCTCACGCCAGTCCACCCCGGCTTCGACGGCACTGAGCGGCCAGCCGAGCTGACGACTATCAGATCGCTGGCCGCGGTCTACTCCCAGCTGCTCCGTGATCGTGAGCTGACCGACGTGTGCGTGATCGGCAACTCCATTGGCGGCTGGATCGCGGCGGAGCTCGCGCTCGCCGAGAGCAGCGCGCCCGACCCGAGGGTGAGCTCGGTCGTGCTCGTGGACGCCGCCGGACTGCAGATCGATGCCGCCCCCATGGCTGACTACTTCTCGCTCACCATGGACCAGGTCTTCGACCTCGCCTATTTCAACCCAGACGCCTTCCGGATCGACCCGGCGGCCCTGCCGCCGGAGCGCATCGCGGCGATGGCGGCGAACAACACAACGCTGCTCGGTTACGGTGGCACCACGATGGCCGACCCCAGCCTGCTCGGCCGGCTGCCCGGCATCAGCATCCCGACTCTCGTCGTCTGGGGTGCCGCTGACCGGATCGTGCCTGCCGAGCACGGCCAGGCCTACGCCGCCGCCATTCCCGGCGCGCAGTTCCGCCTCATCAGCGAGGCCGGCCATCTGCCCCAGCTAGAGACGCCCGCGGAGCTGATGACGGCACTCTCCGAGTTCGCCGGCAGCCACGCCGAGTCAAGGACCGCGACCACATGACTGACATCTCGATCGTGCGCCCCGGCGAGGGCGAGCTAGCCCTCACCGGCGCCACGCAGCTCCGGATACTCGAGGACGGCACGACGACATCGCACCGCCTCGGCATCGCGGAGATTACGATCGCCCCGCACACAGCCGGCCCGCCGCAGCACCGCCACGGCCGTCACGATGAGGGCTTCTACGTAGTCTCGGGCACCGCGCAGTTCACCGTCGGCGAGCGCACCTACGAGGCCGCCCCGCAGACGCTGGTCATGATCCCGCCGGGTGCGCCGCACACGTTCGCGAACGCCAGCGACGAGCCGGTGGTGCTGCTGAACACGTTCACGCCCGATCTGTACGTGCAGTACTTCCGCGACCTGCACGACATGATCGCCGCAGGCCAGCCCCTGACCGGTGCCGCCATCGAGGCGGTCATGGCGGGCTACGCGACCGAGCCGGCCACCACCTACGCCACCGCGGTAGCGCCAGCGCAGGAGTAGACGATCTGCGCGAAGCAGCTAGCCTTGTGCGTATCCGCCCCGCTGGACGCGACAGACGCAGGAGGATCCGGATGGCTCGACAGGTGCCCTACGTCGGCTACCTCAGCCTGGGCGGCGACCCGCACCTGGTCGCGAACGAGTGCACCTCGTGCGGGGCGCTGTTCTTCGACCGGCGCAATGCCTGCGCGAACTGCGGTGCGCGCGACTTCGGCACCCGGCGGCTAGCCAACGACGGCGTCCTGCGGGCCTTCACCATCGTGCACCGGGCCACGCCCGACGTCTCGGTGCCGTACGTGTCGGGCATCGTCGACCTGGATGGCGGCGGCGTCGTGAAGGCCAACATCGTGGGCATCGACCCGGACCCGGCCAACCTGACGCTCGGCATGAAGGTCACCCTCACCACGTTCGGCATCGGAACTGACTCCGAGGGGACCGAGGCCGTCAGCTTCGGCTACCAGCCCGCCTGAATCAGAGGCGGGGCTGGCCGAGGTCGAAGGGCACATCGGCCAGGCGCGCGGCCTGAGTCGCGAGCTCCTCGACGGTCCACTTGCCGTCCTTGGTCACGCTGTCGATGATCGCGAACGGCTGGAACAGGTGGATGCCGCCACCCGCCACGAAGAAGATCCGGCCCTGGATCGGGCAGTCTGCGGTGGCGAGGTAGGCGACGAAGGGCGACACGTTGGCCGGATCCATCGGGTCGAAGCCCTCGTCGGGCGTGGTCAGGATCGAGTCGGAGATGCCAGGCGTGGCCAGGGTCAGCCTGGTCCTGGCGGCCGGGGCGATGGCGTTGACCTTGACGCCATACCGCTGGAGCTCGCGCTGGGCGATGATGGTCAGCGTCGCGATCCCGGTCTTGGCGGCGCCGTAGTTCGCCTGGCCAGGATTGTTGTACAGGCCAGAGGTCGACGTCGTGTTGATCACGGACGGCCGGAGCTGGCCGCCTGCCTTGGACTGCTCGCGCCAGTACCTGGCCGCGGCCCGCAGCGGCATGAAATGGCCGCGCAGGTGTACCCGGTTGACGTCATCCCACTCAGCGTCGGTCATGTTGACGATCATGCGATCCCGCAGGATGCCGGCGTTGTTGACCAGCACGTGCAGCGCGCCAAACTCCGCGATTGCCTGCTGGACCAGCCGGTCGGCGCCCGCGGCGGAGGTGATGTCGTCACCGTTGGCAACGGCCTGGCCGCCGCCGGCCCTGATCTCCGCCGCGACCTGCTCAGCCGGGGTCTCGTCGCTGCCGGAGCCGTCGGGCCCGCCGCCGAGGTCGTTCACCACGACCTTGGCGCCCTCCGCGGCGAAGAGCAGCGCGTGCTCGCGGCCAAGGCCGCGGCCAGCGCCGGTGATGACGGCAACCCGGTCGTCAAGCGCGCCCATTACGGGATCCCTTCGTCGTCGCGATGTGCGCAGCTTACCGACAAATCGGGCTACTCATTGGGCACGCGGGCGTGTGATATCAATGGCGCATGACGAGTGTGGCTGACCCCGTCGTCGGTTCTGTCGACACCGGGCTGCCGGAGTTGCTGTCGCTCGAGCGGATCGAGGACGACCTATTCCGCAGCGTCGTGGTGAGTGCGGATCCGGCCGGGCTCTTCGGCGGCCAGGTGGCGGCGCAGGCACTGCGGGCCGCGGCCGAGACGGTGCCGGCTGGTCGGCAACCGCATTCGCTGCACGGCTACTTCCTCAGCCGCGGCGACGCGTCGCAGCGCGTGCTGCTGACCGTGCACAGGGACCGGGATGGTGGCTCGTTCTCCAATCGCCGGGTCATCGCGGTCCAGAACGGCAAGGTCATCTTCAACATGGCCGCCTCCTTCCACGGGACCGAGGACGGTGCCACCTATCAGGCTCATGCCGCGCCCGACGTCGAGCCGCCCGAGGAGCTGCCGGACAACCAGCGGTGGCACCGCATGCACGGGGTGGAGATCCGGATCCCGACCCAGCCGCGACCGGATCAGCAGTGGCCGTCGCGGATGTGGATCAGGTCGCGGTTCCGGCTCGAGACAGACATCGTCCACGCGTGCGCGCTGGCCTACGTCTCCGACATGTTCACCGGGCACGCGGCGGTACCGGGAATGGTGATCACCGGCCCGCTGACCAGCCTCGACCACTCGCTGTGGTTCTACCGCAAGATCGCGCTTGACGACTGGGTGCTGATGGACCTCCAGCCCGAGGCCAGCCACGGCGGCCGGGCGACCTACTCCGGGCGTATCTTCAGCCGGGACGGGACCCTGTGCGCCGGGATCGCGCAGGAGACCCTGTTTCGCCCCGCGAGCGCGCGCATCGAGCCCACCGCCCCATGATGCCAGCCCCGTGATACCAGCACCGTGACCGCCACCGAGGTGGCAACCGCGCAGGGCAAGCTGCGCGGCGTGGCGCAAGGCGGGCTGCGCGCCTGGCGTGGCATCCCGTTCGCGGAGCCGCCGGCCGGCCCGCTGCGGTTCCGCCCGCCGCAGCCGCCGAGCTCGTGGGACGGAGTCCGCGTCGCGTCCGAGCGCGGCCCGGTGGCCTGGCAGAGCGAGGCCGTCAGCCCGTTCACCGGCAAGCCGGTGCTGCAAGATCGCAGCGAGGACTGCCTGTACCTCAACGTGACGGCGCCAGCGGACCCACCGCCGGCTCCGGCCGGCTACCCGGTGCTGGTGTGGGTGCACGGCGGCGGCTACGTCCAGGGAACGGGGCCGGGTGAGCCGGTCGGCGACGGCGCGGCGCTGGCGCTGCTCGGACTCGTGGTCGTCACCTTCAACTACCGGCTCGGCGCGCTCGGGTTCCTGCACCTGGCCGGCGTGGCCGGCGATGGCTTCGCCGACTCGGGCGCGGCTGGCTTCCTCGATCAGGTCGCGGCGCTGCGCTGGGTGCACGCCAACATCGCTGCCTTCGGCGGTGACCCGGACCGGGTCACGCTGTACGGCATATCGGCCGGGGGCAAGAGCGTTGCGAACCTGCTCGCCTCGCCGCTGACGACCGGCCTGATCGCTCGCGCCATCTCCGGGAGCGGCGGTGCCGAGCACGTCGCTAGTCCCGGTCAGGCCGTCCAGCTGCGCCGCCGGTTCCTGCGGGCGCTCGGGCTGACCGACGACGAGCCCGGCGTGCACCGGCTGCTCTCCGTGCCGCCTGCCGAGCTGGTCGCGGCGCAGGAGGCGATCGCCAGGGGTGCGGCGGGCACGTGGGTGTGGCGGCCTGCCCTCGGCGGGGCCGGGATCCCGGTGCTGCCGATCGACGCCATCGCGTCCGGTGCCGGCGCAGGGATACCGCTCTTGGTCGGGAACAACGGGAACGAGGGCGCCACCTACCAGCAGATGGACGCCAGCGCGGCCGGGCAGGCGCCGCGGGTGCTCGCTCAGCTGTTCGGGGCGGCGGCCGCTGACGCGATGCTGGCGGCGTATGCAGCGGCCCGGCCCGAGCTCGACGACACCGGGATCGGGCTGGCCGTCCTCGGCGACGAGCGGTATAGCGTCCCGACGGAGCGGCTGGCGCTGGCGCACGCGCGGCACGCGCCGGTCTGGCGGTACCGGTTCGACCTCTGCCCGCCGGGCGTCCCCGCGGAGCTAGCCGGCGGTCACGGCCTCGACATGCTGGCGGTCTGGGCGGCCGACAGCTACCGAGATGCTCGCGGCGACGCGGCCGCCGGCGCCTGCGTCGCGATGGCCGGATCGCTGGCCAGGTTCGCTCGCGGGCACTCGCCAGGGCGGGCGGACGGAGGACGGGCCGACGGGGCTGAGGCGCTGCCCGCCTGGCCCCAGTTCGCCGCGGCGGACGCCGAGACGATGATCATCGATGTGCAGCCGGGCGTCGAGGCACATCCGCGCCGGGCGGAGCTCGAGATCTGGGCGGGCCGCACCTGGCAGTCAGATACCTGGTGGCAGTTCGCCGACCTGTAAGCCGGAACGAAAGGAGCAGGCAGGATGGCAGCGCGCGACGATGATCTTGTCCACCGGTCCGAGCTGCGTCCGGGCGTCGTCCAGCTGACGCTATCGCGGCCGGACAAGCTCAACGCGCTGACGCAGCCGCTCGTCGCCGAGTTCCACGGACATCTGCGCGACCTGGCCGCCGATCTGACGTGCCGGGTAGTGGTCCTGACCGGGGCGGGCCGCGGCTTCTGCGCGGGGCTCGACCTCGGCGGGTTCGGCACTATGCCCGGCACCGAGGAGTTCGGCCGCCGCCAGCAGACGTGGGCAACGCAGCGCGCCATCGCCGCGCTCGTGCAGGAGATCCGGCGTCTCCCCCAGCCAGTGATTGCCGCGGTCAACGGTCCTGCTGCCGGCGGCGGGCTGGCGCTGGTCTGTGCCAGCGACATCCGGATCGCGTCCTCGGCCGCGGTGTTCTCAACCTCGTTCATCAGGATCGGCGTCACCGGCTGCGACATCGGCACGTCGTGGCTGCTGCCGCGGCTCGTCGGCGCGGCCCGCGCGCACGAGCTGATGCTCACCAGCCGACGCTTCGACGCCGCTGAGGCACTGCGCATCGGCCTGGTCACGGACGTCGTCCCGCCCGAGGACCTGACTGGCCGGGTCAGCGACACGGTCGACGCGCTGCTCCAGGCCCCGCCGCTGTCGCTCTCGCTGACCAAGCAGGGCATGTGGCTGGCGCTGGAGATCCCGTCCTTCGACGCGATGGTCGAGGTGGAGAACCGGCAGCAGGTGCTGACCTCGGCCACCGAGGACGCCGCCGAGGCGATGGCGTCCTACACCGGCCGCCGCCCGCCCACCTATCGCAATCGCTGAGTACGACTGCCGCCAGGCCCGGCTGGCTCTGCACTGGGCTCGCTCTGCACTGGCGCGGCCGACCGCGCCAAAGTTAGATTGGTGGCCTGATTTGCGTGCTCAAGCAGGAGGCCGCTGGCATGTCCGACTCACTGTGGATCATCGGCGTGGCGATGACCAAGTTCATGCGCTACAAGGACAAGGACCTCATCGACCTGGGCAGTGAGGCTGCGACGGCTGCGCTGGCCGATGCCGGCCTGACGATCTTCGATTGCGACATCCTGGCGGCCGGCTGCCTGTATGACACCAACGGCATCGGGCAGCGCATCCAGAAGCAGATCGGCCAGACTGGCATCCCGGTCTATAACGTCACGAATGCGTGCGCCACGGGCGCGACGGCGTTCCGCGTCGCGGCGATGGCGATCAAGGCCGGCGAGGCGAGCATCGGGCTGGCCGTGGGGCTGGAGCAGATGGGCAAGCTCGGCCTGCTCGGCGCTGGCGGCGCCAGGAAGGACAAGCCGTACGAGCCGGCCGGCCGTTATGGCGCCGTCGGCCCGGTCGAGGGGATACTCGGCACGAGCCTGATGCCGGGCACGTTCGCCCAGTCCGGCATGGAGTATGCCTACGAGCACGACGGGGTCGGCTTCGAGCAGTTCGCCAAGGTCGCGGAGAAAAACCACGCGCACTCGACGCTCAACCCGCTCGCGCAGTACCAGAAGGCGTACTCGCTGGAGGAGGTCATGCACGCCGAGATGATCGCCTACCCCAACACGCTGCTGATGTGCTGCCCAACCGGTGACGGCGCCGCCGCGGCCGTGCTGTGCAGCGGCGAGCGCCTGGCGTCGATGCCGGCCGCTGTCCAACGCCGTGCGATCAAGGTGTCGGCGTCGGTCATGACCAGCGACCCCTACGTGGACGGCGGCTCGGTCCAGTTCGACGTGAACACGCTGACCCGCCAGGCCGCCGACAAGGCCTACGAGCTCGCTGGCGTTGGTCCGGAGGACCTGGACCTGGTCGAGCTGCATGACTGCTTCGCCACCGCCGAGCTGCGGCACTACGACAACCTGCGGCTGTGCCCGGAGGGCGGGGCGGGCGAGTGGATCGACAGGCGCGGCCCGTGGCGCGACGGGCAGACCCCGGTGAACGTGTCCGGCGGGCTGCTGTCCAAGGGTCACCCGCTGGGCGCGACCGGCATCGCCAACATCTACGAGGTGTCGACGCACCTGCGCGGCGAGGCGGGCGACCGGCAGATCGACGGCGCCAAGGTCGGCCTCACCCACGTCATCGGCCTCGGCAGCGCGTGCGCCATCCACATCCTGGAGAAGTCAGCTGCCTGAGCCGGGCTCGGATACGCGGCCCCGTTCCCTGCCTTAAGCCCCGGAAGAAGGACCGTGCGATGACCGCCTCCCTCAGCCCGCTGCCCGGCGCCGTTCCCGTGACGGCTGGCGCCTACGACCTCGCCGCGCTCGGCTACGTCGAGGAGGAGTTCGCGCTCACGGGCACCGCGCACAGCTACCGGCTCGCCGGCGAGCGCGGGCCCGATGGCCGGTGGGCCGTCGAGGCGGCCGATGAGGCGCCGTTCACCACGCGCGTCCTGCTGCGCCGCCCGCGCGACGACGCGGACTTCAGCGGCACCCTGGTCGTCGAGTGGCTGAACGTCTCGGGCGGGCTCGACGCGGCGCCCGACTGGATGCTGGCGCACACCCACCTGCTGCGCCGCGGCCACGCCTGGGCCGGCGTCTCGGCCCAGCGGGCCGGCATCGAGGGCGGCGGCATGGTCGAGAGCTTCCACCTCAAGGTGGCGCATCCGGAGCGATACGCCGCGCTGTCGCATCCGGGCGACGCATGGTCGTTCGACATCTTCAGCCAGGCCGGACGCGCGCTGCTGGCCGCCGGGCTGCTGCCGGCCGGACCGGGCGGGCAGCCGCCGCGCGCACTGGCGAGCGGTCACTCCCAGTCGGGCGCGTTCCTGGTGACGTACGTCAACGCGGTCGATCCGCTCGCGGCTGTCTTCGACGGCTTCCTCGTGCACGGCCGCACCGGCGTCGGCGCCGCGCTGGACACCGGCTTCTCGCCCGGCAGTTCCCGGGCCGGCGGCGAGCGGATCCGTGACGACCTGCGTGTCCCGGTGATCGTGCTCCAGACCGAGACCGATGTGACGCTGCTCGGCAGCGGACTCGCCGAGCAGCCAGATAGCGACCTGCTGCGGAACTGGGAGATCGCCGGCGCGGCGCACGCCGACACCTACCTGCTGTTCGCCAGTGGCCTGGACGACGGCAGCCTGCCGCCCGAGCGGCTTGCCGAGCTGCTGCGGCCCACGACCGACGTCCTGATGGGCCACACGGAGTTCCCTGTCAACAGCGGCCCGCAGCATCACTACGTCGAGTGCGCTGCCTTCGAGCACCTCGACGCCTGGGTCGCTGGCCGGGCCAAGCCGCCGTCGGCCGCTCGCCTGGACGTCACTGCGGACGGCCGCGACCTGCGCCGCGACGAGCTGGGGATCGCGACCGGGGGTATCCGCACGCCGTGGACGGACGTGCCGGCGGCGGTCCTGTCGGGAACGGGGCAGCGCGGCGAGCTGTTCGCTTTCCTGTTCGGCACGACGTCGCCGCTCAGCTCCGCCGACCTGGCTCGCCTGTATCCGGGTGGCAGGGCCGATTACCTGAGCAAGTTCGCTGCGTCGCTCGACGGGGCGATCGCGGCGGGCTTCCTGCTGGCGCAGGACCGGGCCGAGATCCTGGCGGTCGCTGGCGCATCCTGGCCCTCCTGACGCCGGCTGAGGTAGCGGCAGCTGGTGGCGGGTCTAGATCCGTAGCGTTCCAGGTGCTGCCGAACCAGCGGCGGCTGCGCTCAGACCCGAACGCTGTCTTGTCGGCGACCAGGTCAGCCGACGGCCCGTCAAGACCCCCGACGGGGCTCTGGCCGCTGACGAAGGTGACATCGACCTTGGCGATCATGCCGTGCCCGACCTCCAGGTAACAGATCCCGCGGCCGTCATAGGTAGTGGGTGTGGCGGTGCCTCGCAGCTGAGCGCTGATCTGCGCGGCGACGACGGCGGCCTGGCCCTCGGCGAACACCCCGGCCTTGGGCGTTCCGACGCTGGTGACGTCCCCGACGGCGTACACCCCCGGGTACCGCGTCTCGAGGGTCTTCGGATCCACCGGGATCCAGCCCTCGACGGTCATTCCGGACTCGACCACGACGTCGGGCGCCCGGTGCACCGGCACGCCAAGGAACAGGTCGTAGGGCATCTCCTCGCCCTCACTGAGCAGGACGGCCTTGCGGTCAGGATCCAGCGCGCGGACCAGCCGCCCGGGATGCCAGCTGATACCGCGGTCAGCGAATGCGGCGAGAATGACCTGCGATGCCTGCGGTGATGGCGGGATCGGCACGCCCAGGGGCATCACCAAAGACACCTGCGAAGTACCCGCCAGGCCCCGTGCGTGCAGGAAATCGTGTACCAGAAGCGCCGTCTCGCTCGGCGCGGGCGGGCACTTGAAAGGCGTCGACGTCACGCCGACCACTACCCGGCCGCCCGCGAACCGCTCCAGCACGTCGCGCAGCGCGAACGCCCCGGCGACCGTGTAGAACTCATGACCGCCCTCGGCCAGCCCCGGCGTGGCGGCAGGATCAAGATCCGCTCCGAGGGCAACCACCAGGATGTCGGCCTCGAAGGTCTCAGCGTCGGTGATCACCCGCCTGGCGACCGGGTCCAGCGAGCGGATCGCCGACTGCACGAAGCGGACACCGGGCTTGACCACGTCGGCGTACCGGTGGAGCACGTGATCCGTCGTCGCCCGGCCAAACATCACATCCAGCTTCGAGAAGCCGAAGATGAATCCTTCCGACTTGTCGATCAGCACGACGCCGGCGTCATCGCCGAACTCTTCCGACAGCAAGCTGGCCAGTTCCAGGCCACCGAAGCCGGCCCCGAGGATTACGATCCGCATCCACGCAGCTTACGGAGAGTCCCCAGCGGCGAGACACGCTCACCCCTGCCACACGTCAGCTGAAGACGAACTCCTGAATCAGCCGGGCGAGTTTCAGGGGCTGGTCGCTCTGGACGCTATGGCCCGAGCCCGCCACGATCTCTACCCGCAGCCCCGGCTGGCGCCGGCGGAACTCGGCCGCTGCGTCGTCGGTGACGAACTTGGAGTCGCCGCCGCGCACCAGCATGACCGGTGCGCTGATCGCCGAGACATCATCCCAGAGCGGCGCGAAGTCGAACTGCCTGGACGGCAGCTCGAAGAGGTCGTAGCGCCAGGTCCACGTGCCGTCGGGCAGCTCGACGGCGTTGTGCCGCACGCCGCGCTCGACGGCGGTGCGCGGCCGGTGCGGACTCGCGGCGATGGCGGCCGCGGCGATTGCCTCGAAGGACTCGAAGACCGGCGGACCGGCGACCAGTGCCACGGCGCCGCGATCTGCCTGGCTCATTGTGCGGGTCGCGTCGCCCACCTGCGGAGTCGCGTCGACGGTCACGAGCTTGCGTACCAGGTCCGGCCTGGTGGCCGCGAGGCGGATTGCGGTGAGGCCGCCGAGCGACATGCCGATGACGGCAGCCGCGCTCGGGGCCGCCAGCTCGATGACCGCGGCGACGGCCTCGGCGTTCCGCCACGGACCGTAGTCGCGATCCGGGCGCCGGCCCGAGTGACCGTGGCCGGGCAGGTCGATGGCGAGCAGCGGCCGTCCGAGCGCGAGCGCGACCGTGTCCCAGGTGTGCGCGTTCTGGCCGCCGCCATGGAGCAGGACCAGCTGCGGCGCGGCGTCGCCCCACACGATGGCGCTGACGGCCTGCGCCTGGCCGACGTTGAACTCCCGGCGGGTAACCGGCGGCGGTCCGGCGAACGACAGGCCGGCCTCGGCCGCGTTGTCGCCGAGCAGCCCGAACTCCTCGTATTCCGCTGATCCGGTCACGTCCAGCCCACCTCCGCCGCTAGCTCAGCCAGTCGGCGACGGTCTCGATGTCAGCGGTGCCATTCGGGCCCACCGGCTGGACGTTGAGGATAGTGACGCCTGAATCCCGGTAGGCGGCGATCCTGTCCCGCACGAAGCCCTCGTCGCCGATGAGGGATATCCCGGCGACGAGCTCGTCCGGCACCATCGCCGCCGCTGCCTGCTTGTCGCCGGCCAGGTAGGCGTCCTGGATCTGCACGGCCTCCTTCTCGAAGCCGTACCGCTTCAGGACGTCGTTGTAGAAGTTCCGGCCGCGCGCGCCCATCCCGCCGAAGTACAGCGCCAGCATCGGCCGGGCCTGCTCGCGCAGGTGCTCGACGTCGCTGCCGATCGCCAGCGGGCCGCCGGCCACGATCTCCAGCGGCGGGAGCCCGTCCTCGCGCCGAGCGCTGTCCGGCGGCGAGCGCCGCGCCCCACACCCGCTCGGCCCGGTCCGGCCAGTAGTGGAGGGGCAGCCAGCCCTCGGCTACCGCCGCGGTCAGCTCGACGTTCTTCGGGCCGAGCGAGGCGATGTACACCGGGATCCGCTCGCGCAGCGGATGCGTGATGAGCTTCAGCGGCTTGCCAAGGCCGGTGCCCTCGCCCTCGGCCAGCGGGATCTGATAGCTCGGACCGGTGTGCTCGAGCCGGTCCCGCCGCCAGACCGACCGGCAGATCTCGATGATCTCCTTCGTGCGGCCGAGCGGCGCGTCATACGGCAAGCCGTGGAATCCCTCGATGACCTGCGGTCCGGATGCGCCGAGGCCGAGTATGAACCGGCCGCCGGACAGCTGGTCGACGCCGACCGCGGTCATGGCCAGCAGCGACGGCGTCCTGGTGTAGAGCGGCAGGATGGACGAGCCGATCTGTGCCCGGCTGGTCACCGCGGCCATGAAACCCAGCGTCGAGACGGCGTCGGCCGTGTAGGCCTCCCCCGCCCACAGATACTCGACGCCCGCGTCCTCCAGTCGCCTCAGGTGCCGGGCGAAGGACTCCGGATCGTCCCGCATTGCCGCCGCTGCGCCGAGTTTCATGACCACATCCTCCTGGAATCCGAGCCGTCAGGCTAGCTGGGTGCCACCGCCCGCATCCCTGCTGACATTTACGCTTTAGGCCGTACTCTGGTCTAAAGACGGCAAAGCAGCGACGTCCGGACTGGTCAGGACCAGGCGGTGAAGGGGTGGCGTATGGGCCTGGACACGTTCAGGCCGGCCGCCATTGCCTTGGCCGGGATCGCCGCGATCGGCCTGGGCGTCGCCCTCGGCCCGTCGGCCGGGAAGGCCACCAGCCTGCATATCCGCAGCGCCGGCAACGGCCAGACTTCGACGGTCGGCGCGCTGTTCACCCGCGCGGCCTCGGGCAAGCTGTCCGACCATTTCTGCACGGCGAGCGTCGTCGACAGTCCAGGCGGTGACCTGGTGGTCACCGCCGCCCACTGCATGGCCGGGCGGACGGCTGGCCAGCTGGCCTTCGTCCCGGACTACTCTCGCGGTCAGCGGCCGTACGGGACCTGGATGGTCAGCCAGATCATCGAGGATCAGCAGTGGCGCACCGCCAGCAGTCCCGACGACGACTTCGCGTTCCTGGTCGTGCATCAGCCCGGCACCAAGACCGCCCTGCAGGAGCTCATCGGGGGCGAGACCGTCGGCATCGATGAGAGCGCCGGCCGCACCGTCAAGGTCGTCGGCTACCCCGATCGCCAGGACGGCCCCATCAGCTGCCAGAACACCGCACTGCAGTTCAGCCCGACCCAGTTCGAGTTCGACTGCCACGGATTCACCGATGGCACCAGCGGCAGCCCGCTGCTCGAAGACGTCGGCCCGTCTCACGGCGTCGACACGGTGATCGGCGTCATCGGCGGCTACGAGCAGGGCGGCAGCAGCGCTGCGGTGTCCTACGCGGCCAGGTTCAGCACCCGGATGGCCGCGCTTTACAAGACTGCGCTAACCGCCGCTGGCAGCTAGGGTTCCGGTCCGTCGCTGCCGTCGCCCGAGCCAGATGAGCAGGGCGAGCACGGGCAGCGTGACGACCGGCTCCAGCGAACGCAGCGCCACCGGCAGCACCACCGATGCGATGATCGTCGGGAGAAGCACGCCAGTGATGACCGCCAGCGTCTGTGGCTGACCCCAGCCTGGCCGGCTCGTCCAGTCGCGGCCGACAGACACGATCTCCCAGCAGAAGACCGCCATCGACACCACGAGCAGCACTTGCCAGGGTCGGCGCCCGGCTGCCGGTACGGCAGCCGCGACGACGCCGGGGACCACGGCGAACAGGCCATAGAACACCACGGTGGCCGCCGCGCCCGCCAGCCGCAGCCGGCCGGCCGCCGGGACTGGCCGCGGCACCGCGGCCCGGACGTGCCCGGCTGGCAGCGCTAGGGCTATGCCGACCGCCGCCGCGACGCCGGCGAGAACTACCAGCTTGTCGGCCCGGTGAGCGGCCGGCGCGAACCCGAGGGCCGCCGTGGCGGCGAGGAGCACGACGCAGGTTATGAGTCCCCGTGGCCGCAGCCAGTGACGGCCGGCGACGTCGGGGAAGATGAGCTCGGCCAGGAAGATCGGCAGCACCGTGCTCATCAGCGCATGGAAGACGGTGAGCCCGGTCGCGACCGCCGGATCGACCCCGCCGATCAGCGCGTAGCCCGGGTACTGAACCTTGTACCACGTGCCGGCGATGATGCCCTCGTTCACCGCTCCCGCCGCCATGCCCAGTAACAGGACGCCTGCCCACCGCGCCGCGCGGCTGCGCAGGTACTCCCGGACCAGGAGCGCCACCGAGCCGTAGAACGCGCTGATGAACAGGTACGTCGCGGGGCGCGTCAGGAGCAGCAGCGGCGGCGAGTTGAAGGTCGCGACCGTCTCCGGGATGAGGGCAGCGCCGAAGAACAGAGCCAGCGCCGCCGGCCACGTGCGGACGCGCTGCTGCGGCGCGTTATCAGGGTGGCCGACCGGATGGAGCGCACCGTGAGCGATCACATCCGCAGTCTGTGCGGGCGGCCAGCACGATGCATCGGCCGCCAGGATGATCTGCCATCAGCCTGCGGCAGTAGTGTCGGCCTCAATGGCAGGGCGCCGCAGACGGGGGCTGGCGACGTGACCGATGTGGACGACATCCGGGCTCAGGCGCTGGAGGTGGCCGCTGGCTGGGCTCCGGTCGACCAGCCTGAGTCCTGGCGGCTGACCGCCGCGCTGTTCACGGCGATCGCCTCGCACGAGGAGCTGCTTGCGGCGCTGTCGGCGCTGCCACCGGACCGGCTCCCGGCCCTGCTCGCGAGCGCCGCGATCGCCTTCCTGGCCCGGCGCGACCAGCCGGAACCGCTGGCCGGCTACCTCCCCGAAGCCGGCCAAGCGCAGCCGCCCTTCGACGCGGGCTTCGGCACGGCCGCGGCCGCGTTCATCTCGGCCCGGCTGCCCGACATCATGGCCGTCTGCGCCAGTCACCGGTATCAGATGAACGAGGTAGCGCGCTGCACCCAGATCGCCCTCGGCATCGCCGCCGTCCGGGTGCGCGGCCCGGTCGCGCACGTCGATCTCGGCACCGGCGCCGGGCTCGGGCTGCAGCTCGATCGGTACCGGTATGAGGTCGGCGGGACGGCAACGGGGCCGTCAGCCGCCCGCCTCACCCTGACCTGCGAGCTGCGCGGGGATCGCCGGCCGCCGCCGCCCGAGCTGCCGCCGATCAGCTCGCGCGCCGGCATCGAGGTCAGCCCGATCGACCTCGACGATCCGGCCGCGCGCGCGTGGCTGCTGGCGTGCGCTCCCCCGGAGTCGTCGGCGCTCACCAGGCTGGCCGCAGCCATCCAGGTGACGCGGCAGTCGCCCGCTGAGATCATCGCCGGCGACGTCGTCGAGGCGCTGCCTGACGTGCTGGACGCCCTGCCGCCGGACCTGCCCGTCATCGTGACGGACGCGTACCTGGCCGTGTTCCTGCAGCCCGCGCAGCGTGCGAAGCTGATCGCGGTCCTGTCCGGCGCCAGCCGCGCCAGGACTGTGACGTGGCTGTCCCTGGATCCGCTCGTCCCGCTCGGACCTTCCGGCCGCGACAGCGTGCAGGGCCTGGCGCTGCCGGGCTCGCTGATCGACGACTACCAGCACCATGGCGTCTTCGCCGTGCTCGGCGCGCGCACCTTCGATCGTGGGGCCGAGGGCGGGCGCCTGCTCGGCCGGTCTCACCCGTCCGGCCAGTGGATCGAGTGGCTCGAGTGGTCAGCCGCGCGCCTTCGCGCGCAGACACGAAACAATCCGTTTGCGGGGGTTTGCGCTGGTGGCTGTGGAAGGCCGTGCGTGGCCGGTACGCCTATTGCCGTACTAGACGCGCACGGCTCTCCACAACGGCGACGTTTTGTCGGTATTGAGTGGCACCCTTTGCCGCATGCCCGATGACAGGTACGTGCAATGGCTCTTGGCTAGCCAGCGCGGCGTGCTCTCTAGGTCGCAGGCGCTCGCTAACGTGACGAGCGCTCACGGACTCCAGCATCGCTTGCGTCCTGGCGGCGCGTGGCAGCGGCTCCTGCCGGGCGTGTACCTCACCACGACTGGTCAGCCGACGCGCGAGCAACTCCGGGTGGCGGCCGTGCTCTACGCGGGGCCGAGGAGCCTGATCACAGGACGGGCGGCGCTAGCGTTTCATGGCATCCGCGGCCCGAAGGCGGGGGCCGTGGATGTGCTCGTGCCCGCGAGCAGTTCGGTGACAAGCCGCAGCTTCGTGGTAGTCCACCGGACTAGGCGGTTACCCGAGCTCTGGGCCCACGACCTGGCACTGCGCTACGTATTGCCTGCGCGCGCTATCGGCGACAGCCTCCGTACGCTCTGCCAGCTGGGAGACGCGCGCACAGTCGTCGCCAGCGCGGTGCAGCAGCGGCTCTGCACGGTCCGCGACCTGGCCACCGAGCTTGCCGAGCGGCATGACCCTGGCGACGTGCTCTTGCGCCAGGTGCTGGCGGAGGTTGCGGCCGGGATCAGGTCCGCCCCGGAGGGTGAGCTGCGCGAGCTGATCATGAACTCGGGTCTGCCGGAGCCGTTGTACAACGCGGATCTGTACCTGGACGGGAAGTTCCTGGCGCGCCCGGATGTCTGGTGGCCGCACGCCGGGGTAGCTGTCGAGGTCGACTCGATGGAGTGGCACCTGCTGCCGGGCGACTGGCAGCAGACGATGCGGCGCGGCCGGCGGATGACCGCCGCAGGGATCTTCGTCGTGCACGTCACGCCCGGACAACTCCGGGATGAACCGCAGCAGGTAATCCAGGACATCACCTCCGCGCTCGAGCGCGGACGGCCAGCTGCCGGGATCACCACGCGCCCGCCTGCGGGGTGAGGCGTCGTTGCTAGTGCTCCGCTGGCGACTCGAACGGTGGCTCGGGCCGCCAGGGGAACCAGTCCGGCAGGTCGGTGCTGGGGGCGAGGGTCCACCTGGCCGGGCGCTTTTCCAGGAACGCGGCGACTCCCTCGGCTGAGTCGGCCATCCGGCCGGTGTCGTAGATGGCTCGCGAGTCGATCCGGTGGGTCACCATCGGATGGTCGGCGCCGAGCATCTGCCACAGCAAGTGACGGGTGATCACTGCGGATACCGGCGCGGCGTTCGCGGCGATCTCCCGGGCCAGCTTCGTGGCCAGCGGCAGCACCTCGCCGGCCGGGCAGACGGTCCGGACCAGGCCGCCGGCCAGCGCCTCGTCGGCTCCGAATACCCGGCCCGTGAGGCACCACTCCAGCGCCTGGCTGATCCCGACGACCCTGGGCAGGAACCAGGATGCGGCACCGTCGGGGACGATGCCGCGGGCGGCGAAGACGAACCCGGCCCGTGCGCTGTCAGCCATGATGCGGATATCCATCGGCAGCGTCATGGAGATGCCCACGCCGACGGCGGGGCCGTTGATCGCCGCGATGATCGGCTTGAGCGACCGGTAGATGCGCAGCACCAGCATGCCGCCGCGGTCACGATGCTCCTGCGGGTCGCCGCCATCCCCGTAGTCGAAGGTTCCGGCGCCGCGTGACAGGTCGGCGCCGGCGCAGAACGCGCGGCCCGCCCCGGTGACGATCACGGCCCGGACGTTGTCGTCGGCGTCGGTCTGATCCAGCGCCGCCAGGATCCCCGCATACATCTCGCCGTTCAGGGCGTTGAGCTTGTCCGGCCGGTTCAGCGTGATCGTCGCCACCCCGTCGTCAACTGAGTACTCAACAACCTCTGCCACCGTCGCTCCTTCCGTTGCCGGTCATTCGGATTCGCGCAGTTCGCCAGCGCCGGCCGGGCGTTGCCAGCCAGTATCCGGCAGCGCCGGCGAGACGAGCCAGAGCACCTGAGTCCGGCCCGAGTCCGCGGCCGACCGGAACGTGTGCGGCGCATCGGCCCGGAACGTGTAGGCGTCACCCTGCTCGAGCGTCACCTCCTCGCCGTCGACGGTGATGTGCAGTCGTCCGGCCAGGATGAACGCGAACTCTACGTCAGCGGGCAGCGCGTACGCTTCGTCGCCGCTGCCGCCGCCTGGCCGGATGTCGCTCAGGATCACCTGCACGCGCTTCTCGCCTGACGGCGTGAGGAGGTATTCGCGCATGCCCGCGCCGCCGAAGTCGATGGGCGGGTAATCTCCCCGGCGGATGATCTCGCCCTTGGACGCCTGGAACATCGAGCCGACCGGTACGCCGAGGGCGTCGCAGAGCCTGATCAGCGAGGCGACGGACACGTTCGCGAGATCCCGCTCGAGCTTGGAGACGAAGCCTTTGGTCAGTCCGGCCTCGTCGGCAACCTCCGCCATGCTCTTGCGTGCGGCGAGCCGCGCGGCCCGCAGCTGGGCCCCGATGCGGACGCCGTCGGCCCGACCGTCCGGTCCCCGTCATCGTGGCCGTCGCCCGCAGCTGGCACCTGGCCCCCTTCACCCGCGAGATTCTATGAAACAAGGGTTGACTAGAAGGAAACTCATGGTGATCCTAACTGGTGACACTCGTCACAGCTACCGAGGAGGACGGCATGGCTGCTGAGTCCCCGACACAGAGCCCGGTCGAGGAGCTTGAGCGCGGCCTGCTCGGCCAGATCGAGGTTCACTCCATCGACTGGATCCCGGACACGGAGCGGCACGGCAAGACGTGGCAGCAGACCATGCTGTGGTTCCTCGGAAACTTCCAGTACTTCACGATCCCGATTGGCTTCGTCGGGCCGTCGCTCGGGCTGTCGCTCGGCTGGTCGATACTCGCGGGGACGCTCGGGATCTGCTTCGGCACGCTGTTCATGGCCTTCCATGCCACCCAGGGCCCGATCTTCGGCCTGCCGCAGATGATCCAGACCCGAGCCCAGCTCGGCTACCGCGGCGTGATCGTGGCGCTGTTCGCAGTGTTGTTCACCTACATGGCCTTCAACGTGGCCGATCAGGTGCTGATGGCCAGCGGGCTGCACGGCGCATTCGGCTGGAGCGCGGGCGGCGTCGCGGTGGCTACCGCGGTGCTGGCGGCTGCCCTGGCGATTTTCGGCTACGACTGGGTGCACCGCGTCTTCCGCTTCCTGCTGGTGATCTCGCTCCCGTGCTATGCGATTATCTCGGTCGCCATCCTGATCGGGCACGCCGGCGGCACCACTCCGCACCATCCCGGCAGCTTCCTGTTCGCCGCCTTCATGGCGCAGTTCTCCGTCGCCGCGGCCTACAACATCACGTACGCCCCCTACGTGTCGGACTACTCGCGCTACATGCCGCGTAACACCTCGGCGCGCGGCATCATCGGCGCGGTGTTCTTCGGTGCGTCGGGCTCAGCGGTGTGGCTGATTGCCCTCGGTGCGTGGCTGGCCACTCGCCTCGGCGTCTCTGACGGCCTGGTCGGCCTGCAAGTCGTCGGCGACAAGGTGGCCGCGCCGCTCGGGTCCATCACCGCGTTCCTGTCCGCTACGGCGCTGCTGGCGACGATGGGCATGAACGCATACGGCGGCATGCTCACGGTGCTGACCGGCATCGACGCCTTCAAGAAGATCAAGACCAGCAGGGTCTGGCGTGCCGTGACGGTGGTGGTGCTCGCCGCCATCTGGTACGCGATCGGTGCCGGCATCTCGAGCAGTGCCGTCACCACCGTGCTGGACTCGCTGACGCTGATGCTCTACCTGCTGGTGCCGTGGACGGCGCTCAACCTGGTGGACTTCTTCTTCGTCCGCCGGGGCCACTACGCCATCACCGACATCTTCCGGCCCGACGGCGTCTACGGCCTGTGGGGCTGGCGCGGGCTGACTGCGTACGCGGTCGGCTTCGCCGCCGAGATCCCGTTCATGGTGCTTCCGCCGATCGCCGGTTTCTCGTACACCGGGTACTTCCCCAAATACCTGACCGGCGGCGTGGATTACTCCTGGCTGGTGGGCCTCGTTGGTGTCCGGCCTGGTGTACTTGCTGTGCGCCAGGTCACTCGACCTGTCGGCCGAGCGGGTGGCGATCGAGGCGAGCGAGGCGCAGCTGAAGGCGATCGACGCAGCGGCGGAGGCGAGCGGCTGAGATGACCGAACCGTACCCCCGTGTGACATCGGACGGCGCAGTCGGGCCGGTGGATGCCACCGTGGTACCGCGGTATGCGGGCCCGGCCACTTTCGCCCGGCTCCCTCGCCTAGACGAGGTTAGCCAGGCCGACGTGGCCGTGCTGGGCGTGCCTTTTGACACCGGCGTCAGTTACCGGCCGGGCGCCAGGTTCGGGCCGAGCCACATCCGCGAGTCGTCCCGCCTGCTGCGGCCGTACAACCCGGCGCTCGATACCTCGCCGTTCGCGACGCAGCAGGTCGCCGACGCGGGCGACCTCGCGGTCAACCCGTTCAACATCGACGAGGCGATCACCACGATCGAGACGGCGGCGCGCGACCTGCTCGAGCGGACGGACCGCGTGCTCGCCCTAGGCGGCGATCACACCGTCGCACTGCCGTTGCTGCGGGCCGTGGCGGGCCGGCACGGACCCGTGGCCGTCGTGCACTTCGACGCCCACCTCGACACCTGGGACACCTACTTCGGCGCTGCGTACACCCACGGCACGCCATTTCGGCGCGCGGCTGAGGAGGGCCTGCTCGACCGGTCCGGGTGCCTGCATGTGGGCATTCGCGGCTCGCTGTACTCGACCGACGACCTCAGCGCGGACGCGGGGCTCGGCTTCCAGGTGATCGCCGCACCCGATGTCGAGTACCTGGGGGTCCGCGGCATGGTCGAGCGCATCGCCGAGCGGGTCGAGGATCGCCCGGTGTATGTGTCGGTGGACATCGACGTCCTGGATCCGGCGCACGCCCCCGGCACGGGTACGCCAGAGGCCGGCGGGCTGACGAGCCGGGAACTGCTCGGCGTGCTGCGCTCCTTCTGCTGCCCTGAACCTCGTCGGCGCGGACATCGTCGAGGTCGCGCCCGCCTACGATCACGCTCAGATCACCGGGATCGCAGCCGCGCACGTCGGCTACGAGCTGATATCGGCACTCTCAGCGCACGGAAAGGCTGTCGCATGAGCAGCACCGAAGAGGTCCGCGCCGCTGCCGCCCAGCTAGTGGGTGCCTTCGGGCGGCACGACACCGCTGCCTACTTCGACTGCTTCGCGCCCGAGGCGACCTTCATCTTCTACACCAACAAGGCACCGCTAGCGTCCAGGGCCGAGTACGAGAAGCTTTGGGCGCAGTGGGAGCGCGAGGATGAGTTCCGTGTGCTGTCCTGCGAGTCCGCCGGGCAGGCGGTCCAGCTACTGGGAGACGCGGCTATCTTCAGCCACGAGGTGACCACCGTGGTGCGCACCAAGGCAGGTGACGACACGGTCCGCGAGCGGGAGACCATCGTCTTCCGACGGCGCCGCGACGGCAGCTGGGCCGCGGTGCACGAGCATCTGTCGCCGCAGCCTGACAAGGCCGCGTCGTGAGTACGGTCGTCGCGTGCTGCCAGCTCGCTCCGCAGCTCGGCGACCCCGCGGCGAACCGGGAGCTGGCTGCCGCCGCGATCGAAAGCGCGGTCGCCGCAGGGCGCCTCGGTCATCGTGCTGCCCGAGCTGATGTCGAGCGGCTACGTATTCGAGAGCCAGGACGAGGCGCGAGCGTGCGCGGAACCGGCGGACGGCCCGACCGTCACGACCTGGGCGCAGCTGGCGGCCGCCCACGATGTCGTGGTCGTCGGCGGCTTCTGCGAGGCGGCCGGGGACGAGGTGCTGAACAGCGCTGTGCTCGTCGACTCTGGCGGGCTGCGCTGCGTCTACCGGAAGGTCCACTTGTGGGACGCCGAGCCGCGGTGGTTCGCTGCGGGCAGCGCGCCGCCGCCGGTCGTGGCGACTCGTCACGGTCGCATCGCCGTGATGATCTGCTATGACCTGGAGTTCCCCGAGTGGGTGCGGCTGCCAGCACTGGACGGCGCGCAGCTGCTCTGCGCGCCGGTCAACTGGCCGGCCTACCCCCGGCCGGAGGGCGAGCGGCCGTCCGAGGTCGTCAGGGTCCAGGCCGACGCCGCGGTCAACCGGATGTTCATCGCGGTGTGCGATCGCATCGGTCCGGAGCGCGGCGTCGAGTGGGTCGGCGGCTCCGTCATCGTCGACGCCGACGGCTGGCCGCTGGCGGGCGGGGCGGCATCGGTCGCAGCCAGCAATGCTGCTGGCGGAGTGTGATCTGGACGCGGCGCTGGACAAGGCAGTGAGCCCGGCCAACGACGTGCTGCGCGATCGGCGACCCGAGCTGTACGGGCGCGTGGCCGGCACCTGAGGTGCGATCAGCGCACGACGTCACACTTCCAGTTGCGCGGCGAGATCCTCGTCGACGATCAGCGCGAGCTTGCCGCGCGTGTGACCTTTCTCGATCTCGCGGTGCGCCTCGGGCGCGTCGGCCAGGAAGAACCGGCGCGAGATGTGGACCTCGAGGGACCCGTCGTCGAACCACGGTCCCATCCGGATCAGGTTGCTGCCGCTGGGCGCGCCGTTGTAGTGCTGCCACTGCACCCGGTCGCTGTCGGGATACTCGTCGGCGTACACAGGCGTGGCGAGCAGCGCGCCATCGCGGGCTGCGCTGGCAGCCCCGGCCAGGGTCGGCGCCGCACAAGCGAGCACTCGGGTCGGGAGCCGCCGCCGCTCTCCTGGCGGACCTGGTCGGCCCAGTCGGGCCGGGTGTGGTCCACGACGATCTCCGCGCCGAGCTTGTGCACGAAATCGTGATGCTGCGGGCTGGCGGTCGCGATCACGTTCGCGCCCAGCGACCGAGCTATCTGGACCGCGAAGTGCCCGAGGCCGCCCGCTGCAGCGGTGATCAGCACCTGGTCCCCGGCGCCGACGCCCAGGATGTCGGTCAGGCCCTGGAACGCGGTGAGCGCGTCGACCGGCACGGCGCCTGCGTCGGCGGCCGTGAGCCCGGCCGGGATCGGCGCGAGCTGCTCAGACGGGCAGGTCACGTACTCGGCGTAGCACCCCACCAGGGCCGGATAGCCGTAGACAGGCTCGCCGTCCTCAAAGGCGGCTTCTGCCCCGGTATCGCCCACTACGATCCCGGCAAACTCGGCGCCGGGGATGAACGGCAGCTGCGCGGCGGGCAGCTGACCGCTGCGCAGGTGGGCATCCCAGGGCCCGACGCCCGCTGAGAGCACCCGGACCAGGACCTCGCCCGGACCTGGCTCCGGGATTGGCATTTCACCCATCCGCAGCACCTCAGGTCCGCCGGGCTCGCTGACCATGATCGCCTTCATCGTCGCTCCTGCCTGACTGCGTCGCCGACGGGCCGGTAGGCCGGCGGTCGGCCTCCTTGCACAGCCTGCCCCGCGGCGGGCCAGATGAACTCCTGCCCGCGCAGCAGGTCTGCGCTCGGTCTAGCGTGTCGTCTATGACGAGCCGGGCCGACTACGCGGAGCCGCCCGTTCCCGCCTTCTTGTTCGACCTCGACGGGACTCTGATCGACAGCGTCTACCAGCACGTGATCGCCTGGCGTCACGCGCTGGCCAGGCTCGACATCGACTTGTCGGTCTGGCGCATTCACCGTCGCATCGGGATGAGCGGCGGGCTGTTCGTGTCGGCGCTGCTGCGCGAGACGGGGCGCACGCTGTCCGATCACGACATCGAGTTGCTCCAGCAAGATCACGCCGCGCAGTACCTCGCGCAGGTCGACACCGTGCGTGCGCTTCCCGGCGCGGCCGAGCTGCTGGCCGCGCTCACCGCGCAGGAGATTCCGTGGGCGATCGCGACGAGCGGCCGCCGCGCGACGGCGCAGCGTGCGCTGGCGATGCTCGGGCTGCCCGATGATGCGCCGATGGTGACCCGTGACATGGTCCGGCACGCCAAGCCTGACCCTGACCTGTTCCTGGCGGCGGCGGCGCTGATCGGCGTCGACCCGGCCCACGCCTGGGTCGTCGGTGACAGCGTGTGGGACCTGCTTGCTGCGCGCCGCGCCGGCGCGCTCGGCATCGGCCTGCAGTCGGGCGGCTACGGCCGGGAAGAACTCGAGCGGGCGGGCGCGTATCGGGTGTACGCCGATCCGGGCGAGCTGCTCGCGCGTGCCGACGAGGTCGGCGTGCGCGACCTCGCCGGGCCGCGCGACCTGTAGTAGGCGCAGCCGCTCGTTACTCCCAGAACTGGCGCAGCTCGAACGTGCCTGACCTGGCTGTCGGGTGCCGCCATGCCACCTCGAGCGCCTGCTCAAGGCTGTCGCACTCCAGCACGTCGAAGCCCGCGATCTGCTCCTTTGTCTCGGCGAACGGGCCGTCGGTGAGCAGCCTCTCGCCGCCCCGGATCCGCAGCGTCATGGCCTCCGAGGCTGGCCGCAGCCGGCCGCCGTGGAGCTTGACGCCACTTGCCTCCATCTCGTCGATCCACGCCTTGAGCTCATGCCCTGCCGGGTCTGCGTCCGGCACGGTGTCGTCGTCGAAGTCGAGTTCGCTTTCGTCGAAATAGTGAATCAGCAGGAACTTCATCGGACCCCCACCGTCTTGTTGTGGCTGTCGTTTTCGCACGCCGGCGTGGCCAGCTGAGCGACCCGCGGGCTCGGTGCCGGGCGCCGGAGCCGACGTCTCTGGGTCAGGTTCCTGAGCATCCCGGTCACAGCAGCGGCCAGGCGCCCGGCGCGCTCGTCGGCGAGCCGGATTTCGGCGGCAGTCTTCGGGCGCTCGATCTGGTAGAGCGTGTAATTCTCATAAGGCATCATGGCCGCCTCCTGCAGCTCTGCGCGACGCATGGCGGCAAGCTGCTCAGCGATCGTCGGGAACATCGGTACCTCCTCGCTGTGAGCCATCCGCTGACTCGCGTCCTGGCCGGCTGGCCAGGCATCATTACGACGAAGCCCGCCCCCCGTGATGGACACGTGCTGCCGTTATCTACAGTGGTGGTTCCTAGACAGACCGGTCTGGATGAGATGCGGAGGCTCACATGTCGGCGTCGAGCAGGCCGGCGGCTCGGCGAGGTTCGTGGCGGCCGACCTCAGCGAGCCCGCGGCCATCGAGCCGTTCGCGGCCGCGGTCGGCGAGATCGACGTCCTCGTGAACAATGCCGGCATGTCGTGGTTCGGGCCGAGCACCGAGCCTGACGGCGGACACCTTCGATGCGCTGTTCGCAAGCAATGTCCGCGCGCCGTACTTCCTGGTGGCCGCGCTGGCGCCGGGCATGGCCGCGCGCGGCAGCGGGAGCATCATCAACATCAGCAGCATGGCGGGCCGCATCGGGCTCGCTCCCGCGGCGGCCTATGGCGCGACGAAGGGCGCGCTGGACGCGCTGACCAGGGCGTGGGCGGCCGAGTTCAGCCCGCAGGGAGTCCGGGTCAATTCGGTAGCGGCCAGGCCCCGTTTACACCGGCGGCGCCGCCCCCGAGCGCACGACCGCGCTCGGCAAGACGACCCCGATGGGCCGCGCGGCCAGCGCCGACGAGATCACCGGCCTGGTGAGCTTCCTGGCCTCGCCGCAGGCCAGCTACATCACCGGCGCTGTGCTGGCCGCGGATGGCGGCCGCACCGCGATCTGATCGACCCCGTTCCCATCTGAATGGAGAGATTCACGATGACCAACAGCCTGCTTGCCATCAGCTTTGACTGTGCGGACGCCGCGAAGCTCGCGGACTTCTGGGCGGCTGCGTTCGGCACGACCGTCGGCACGGGAGCCAGCCCTGAGTCCGCGCGCGTCGCTGTCGAGGACGCCGCCCGGGCCGGCACGCTGCTGCTGTTCCACCAGGTCCCCGAGCCCAAGACCGTCAAGAACCGGGTGCACGTGGACCTGGGCACGAGCGATGCCGCGGCCGAGAGCGACCGGCTGGTGAGCCTCGGCGCGACGGTGCTGCACGTGTTCGAGAAGGACGGCAAGCACCGGTGGACCACGTTCGCCGACCCCGAGGGCAACGAGTTCGACCTCGTCAGCGTCTGACGACCGGAGCTAGGGTTAAGCATGTCCGACCGGCCGGCCAGGGGCGCGACACCGCAGGAGCGTAGCGCTGCCGCGCGCGCCAGGCTGCTGGCGGCCGCGAGCGAGCTGTTTTACGCCGAGGGCGTGCAGACGGTCGGCATCGACCGGGTCATCGAGCACGCTGGCGTGGCGAAGGCGACGCTGTACAGCGCATTTGGCAGCAAGGAAGCGCTGGTCCGGGCCTACCTTCGGGCGCGTCACGATGCGACACGCGAGCGGATGAGCCGGGAGCTGGCGGCGCGCTTCCCGTCGGCCAGGGCAGAGGCTCGTCGGGGTCTTCGAGGTGCAGGGCCTGTCGTTCACAGATCCCGGGTTCCGCGGGTGCGCGTTCGTCGGCGCTAAGGCCGAGGCCCGGCCGGGCGGCGCCGTCGACGAGGTCGCCGACGAGTACCGCGCCTGGTTGCACGAGCTGTTCGTCGATCTGGCGCACGAGGCCGGGGCGGCTGATCCTAAGGGACTCGCGCAGCAGCTCGTGCTGATCTACGACGGTGCCGGCATCAGCGCCTGGATGGACCGCGACCCGAGCGCCGAGGCGGCCGCGCGGTCGGTCGCTGCCGCGCTCGTCGACGCTGCCATCCCGGCGGGGAATTAGGCAGGGCAGCCATCTCCACCTCGCCTCCACAGGGCCAACACGCCTGCTTCATGGCCGGGCCCTCTCCTGCTGGGAGTGGCTTCAACCGGGGGGACACCGCCATGGCCAGGAAGATGGTCGACTGCCGCAAGGTACCCAGCGATATTGACTGCACGCTCACGATCGCCGGCACGCAGGACGAGGTGCTCGACGCGGCCGTCGCGCACGCCGTATCCAAGCACGGTCACGACGACACAGCGGAGCTGCGCCAGATGATCACGTCGAGTATGGAGGACGTGGAGCCGGCGCTCGCCTAAGCAGCACGTTCATCGGCGCGCCGATCCAGATCGAGGTACTTGCCGACGAGCGCTCCCGCTTCGTCAAGGCGTCGCTGCCGCACGATCACGAGCTGATCTACCCGCCGGTCCAGGAGTTCTGGGACGCGGCGATCAAGGGCTCTTTACACGTCTAGCGGGTCAGGAGTTCCTGGCGGTCTGCCTCGATGGCGGCCAGCCGGTCCTGCGCCTGGGTGACGCGATCGGTCAGCTGGGCCCGGACGTCACCGACGAGCTGGATCGACCTGTCCACGTTGCCCTGGGCCTGCCGGATCTGATGACCGACGGCAAGGTCGGTGAAGATGTTATTAAAGAAGATGTCGGTGAATCTCAGCCCTGCGCTGACGACGAGCTGGGGCGCCGTCGGTTCTGTCCTGCCGACGTCGACGAGCTCCGTCCGCAGGGCGGCCAGACGGCGGTCCGCTTCGGCAGCTGCTTGCGCTGCCTCGTCCATCCGCTGGTGCTTCACAGCGTTGCCGATCATCCCGCCGCCGAAGTAAGTGTCGTAGGTCGACCAGCTTGAGGCGCTGCCGAGGCGGTCCTGCACCTGCGCGAGTGCCTGATCGGCACCGGCGGCCAGCTGCTGCGCGTCCTGCATCGCTCTGATCTCGGCTGTCAGCCGGCCCCGTTCGTCGGCGATCTGGAGCAGCGCCGCGCTGCGCGGGTCGTGCGCTGCCGTGAGGTACTGCTCCTTTGCGGTCAGCGCGTCGGCGTAGGCCTCCGGCGCTCCGGCCAGCTGCCGGCGGCGGTCGTCCGCCGCCGCGAGCTCGCCCTGGACGGCGGTCAGCCGGGACTCGGCCTGCGCAACCCGGAAGTGCGCCGCGGCGGCTTCTGCCCGCTCCCGCGCCAGCTCGTCATCCCGAGATCCATGCAGGGAGGCGAGCACGCGGGTCAGCGACAGGTGCTCAAGCCGATCGACCTCGTGCTCCTCACCTGCGTACTGCGCCCTGGCGGTGGTGACCTCGGCCTGTGCCGATTGCACACGGCCCTGCAGGTCAGCGCATCGCTGGCCGCAGACCTCGGACTCGCGTACGTCCTGCGCGGCCTGCATCAGCCGCTGCTCGATGTCATCTGACATGCCGTCATCACACCACATCGTTGCTATCAGGCTGGCAAAACGATGTATGTCACAACAAGGTGGTGCGGCAGTTACTCACTGGTAGTGACGTGCGTCTCATCACGGAACCAACTCGGTGTGACCGGCCGTCGAAGTTCCCGTTACCGATTGTGACTGCGGCCGGGTCCCCCCGGCTGCCCCCACGGCCGGGTCCCCCCGGCTGGCCCCCACGGCCGGGTCCCCCCCGGCTGGCCCCCAATGGAAGGACGTCCCCCATGCTCCGCACGAACCGTCTGACCAGTGCTCTGGCCGGCCGCGGGAAGGCGGTTGCGGCCGTGAGCGCCGCGGCTGCGGTGCTCGCCGGTGCCGGCGCTGCGAGCGCTGCCACCCTGACCGGCAGCGGCGCTGCGAGCGCCGCGACGACCGCCGCGCATACGGCCGCGACTGCCGCCCCCAAGCCAGTCGCGCACACGGTGAAGGCTGCCGCGAAGGCGGGTAAGCCGGCCGCGAAGGCCGCGACGACGGCGACCAAGCCGGCCGCGGGCAAGTCCGCGGGCAAGGCCGCTGCCCCGGCCCGGCCGTACCGGATCTACGACTCGGTCACCCCGTCCCAGATCCCCGCCCACGCCCGCATCGCCACCTACGCCGACGGCGGCTACGCCGTCGCCCCGTCCCAGGTCGCCGGCCGCGGCCACGTCCTGTGGATCGACACCAACGGCGCCGACCCCCGCGCCAGCGCCCTGGACGTCGAGCCCGGCGACGCCACCCCCGGCATGGCCGCCACCTGGGCCTGGCACAAGCTCCACGCCGCCGCCAGCTCCGTCGCCATCATCTACACCATGCGCTCGGAATGGGCCGCCGCCCAGGCCGCCGTCGCCACCCTGCCCGCCCACATGCAGCACCAGGTCCGCTGGTGGATCGCCGACCCCACCGGCGTCCCCCACATCGTCCCCGGCGCCAGCGCCACCCAGTGGTACTGGGGCCACAACTACGACATCACCACCGCCAAGCCCGGCTTCTGACCCAGGTTCCCCCGACCTCAGAAGCCTCCCAAGCGCAAGTGCCCCGCCCAAACCCCCCTGGGCGGGGCACTTGCCTGCCTGCGTGGGCCAAGACCCGCCGCCGGCGAACGCTCTCCGCCTCGACATCATGGGGACAGTGCTGCGATTGCATAAGTACAGCGATCAGGCAGCCACTGGTCTCACGGCTGACAGCCGGTGGTCCGTCCGCGCGAAGGCGCGGAAAACCACTGGCGCTATCGGGCGCCGACACCCGACAATCGCCTGTCATGATGAGCGGCATCCTCGGCGTCGGCTACGCCTGGCTCCTAGCCCGATTCGGTGAGAGGGAGGACCATCGGTGTCCAACGGGGTCGAGACCAGGACCATAGCGGTCGGCGGCGGGCGCGAACTTTGCGTGGAGACGGCCGGTGAACCTGACGGAAAGCCGATCCTGGTCCACGCTGGCGAGCCGATGTCACGGCGCCTGTACGGCGGGTGGATCGCCGATGCCGAGCAGAAGGGCATCCGGCTGATCGGCTATGACCGCCCCGGCTACGGCGGCTCGACCGAGCATCCCGGCTATACCGTGGCGTCGGGAGCACAGGATGTCCGGGCCATCGCCGAGGCGCTCGGACACGACCGGCTTGGCATCTGGGGCATATCCGGGGGTGGCCCGTACGCTTTGGGGTGCGCGGCCTTGCTGCCCGACGTGGCGGTCGCTGTCGCGGCGGTGGCATCCATTGCGCCCTACGGCATCGATGGCTTCGACTACTACGCCGGCATGGGCGAGTCCAACGTTGAGGCCTTTAAGTTGTTCTTCTCCGATCCGGAAGCATCTCGCCGCGATCTGCGCGAGGGCAGGGAGGAGATTCTCGCGGCCACGCCCGAGCAGTTCGCTGAAGACCTCGACAGCCTCCTCTCGCCCGTCGACGCCGGGGTCCTGACCGGGGACCTGGCCCGATGGCTCACCGAGACCCACAAGGTTGCCCTGTCCGCTGGCGACCAGGGCTGGTGGGATGACGGAGCGGCGAAACTGACTAGCTGGGGGTTCGATCTCCGCGACATCCGAGTGCCTGCCAAGATCTGGCACGGCCGTGAGGACCGGTTTGTTCCCGTGCAGCACGGCCAGTGGCTGGCCGCCAGCATCCCTGGCGCGGAGTCTGATATCAGCGACCGCGACGGCCACCTCACCATGATCGGCCGAATCGGCGAGATCCACGACTGGCTCCTCCAGCACTTCTAGGAACAGTTCATCTACCGGAACCAGCCGTCACACTTTGTTGGTCCAACTCGGGTTACACGTTGGATCTGATGGAGCCGCCGTCGATCTGGTAGACCGAGCCAGTGATGTAGGACGCCTGCTCCGAGGCTAGGAACGCGACCAGGCTGCCGAGTTCCATCGGGTCGCCGAAGCGGCCCACCGGAATCGCTGCGGCGAACGGTGCCATCTGCTCCTGCAGCGCGCTGGTCTGTTTCAGCGCTGCGTCCGGCTGCCGGGTTGATGCGCGCGGTAAGGAACGAGCCGGGCAAGACCACGTTGATAGTGATCCCGTCGCTGGCCAGGCCGGGCATGATGGCCTTCATCAGCCCGGCGATGCCAGGGCGCAGGCCGTTCGACAGGTCGATGCCTTCGACCGGCTGCTTCACCGAGCTGGACTGGATGCTGACGATGCGTCCCCACCGCTTCTGGCGCATGTAGGGCGGACCTCGCGGATGAACCGGACGAAGTTGAGGGTGACGGCCTCGAATGCGCGCCGCCAGTCGTCGTCGGTGAGGTCCGCGAACTTGCCCAGCGCCGGGACCGCCGGAATTGTGCACGAGCACGTCGACGCTGCCAAAGCGCGCGGCTGTCTGCGCCACCACGCCGTGAACGCCCGCCAGGGTCGTGAGGTCGGCTTGCACCGCCAGTACCTCGGCTCCGGTTTCGCGCTTGATCTCCTCGGCGGTCGCGAGCAGATCTGCTTCGTGCGCGCGCAGATCGTGACCCGCGCGCCCTCGCGTGCCAGGGCCAGGGCGGATGCCTTGCCGAGTCCCTTGCTCGACGCGCCGACGACTGCGACTTTGCCTGAGAGCCCGAGATCCACGTCGCTGCCGCCGCGACTAGCGTTCTTGCTCGGTGGGGCGGATCAGCATCTCGTTTACCGCGACATGCCGTGGCCTGGAGACGATATAGGTGATCGCATCGGCGATATCCGCTGCCTCCATCCGCTGCCCAAACTGGTTCCTGATGCTGTCCAGCACTTCGGGCCGGTTGTGCGTCGCCAGTTCGGTGGCCGTGGCGCCGGGCTCGACCAGGGACACGCGCACGTAGCGCTTCGCTACCTCCTGGCGCAGGGACTCGCTGAATGCGCCGACGCCGAACTTCGTCAGGCTGTAGACGCCATTGCCATTGCGGGCGTGCCCGGCCGGCGACTGAGCTGATGTTGACAATGTCGGCGACCTGGCGCGGACCGTCCTGCGCGGCACGAAGCAGATGCGGCAGCGCAGCGTGTGCGCAGTAGAGCAAGCCGAGAACGTTGAGCTCGACCATCCGCTGCCATTCCGACAGCGGCGCGTCGACAACGGGGCCGAGCAGCATGACGCCGGCATTGTTGATCAGCGTGTCCAGGCGGCCAAGCTCAGCCACGCTGCGCTCTACCGCGCCTGTCGCCTGCTGCTCGTCGGTGACATCGGACTCGATCACCAGCGCTGTCCCGCCGGCCTCGCGAATGTCTGCGGCCAGCGATTCCAGCCGATCGGCTCGCCTTGCTGCGAGCGCGACCGCGGCCCCGTTCTCGGCGAGCGCCCTGGCTGTGGCCGCTCCGATTCCGCTTGAGGCTCCGGTGACGAGCGCCACTGTCCCGGCGAGTATTTGCTTCATGGGCAGTCACGATAGCGGGCCGCGAGTTACGACGACCGTCTCGAAATTCAGGCAGGATTCATGAGCCAGGCGGAACTGCTCCCGCAGCTTGCGCCGCAGCAGCTTGCCGGTCGGCAGGCGCGGCAGTTCGGCTGCGAACTCGACCGATCGCGGGCACTTGTAGGCGGCCAGCTTGGACCGGCAGTGCGCCATGAGATCGGCGGCCAGTTCGGGCGACCCCGTTCCCTGCCCGGATAGCTGGACGATCGCCAGCACCGACTGCCCCATCTCAGCATCCGGCACGCCGATGACCGCGACGTCTGCGACCGCGGGGTGCATGATCAGTGCTTCCTCGATCTCGGCGGGATAGATGTTGACGCCGCCCGAGATGATGAGGTCGGTGCGCCGGTCGGACAGGTACAGGAAGCCGTCGGCGTCGAGGTGCCCGAGGTCGCCGAGAGTGGACCAGCCCTTCTCGTGGCGCGCGCTGGCGGTCTTGGCGGGGTCGTTGTGGTACTCGAAGGACGGGCCCTCGAAGTAGACGAGCCCGTCCTCCCCGGTCGGCAGCTCGCCGCCGTCCGCTCCGACGATGTGCACGGTGCCGACGACGGCCTGCCCGACCGAGCCGGGATGGGCCAGCCAGTCCGCCGAGCCGATCATCGTCATCCCGTTGCCCTCGCTGCCCGCGTAGTACTCGGAGAGCTTCGGGCCGAACCACTCGATCATCTGCTGCTTGACGTCGACCGGGCACGGCGCCGCGGCATGGATGACTGTCTGCAGGGTGGAGATGTCGAAGGCACGGCGCTCGGTGACGGGCAGCTTGAGCATCCGGACGAAATGCGTGGGAACGAACTGGGCGTGGGTGACGCCGTATCTCTCGATGGCGCGCAGGCACTCCACCGGGTCGAACCGCTCCATCAGCACGACAGTGCTGCCATTGCGGTGCGCGCCGAAAGACCACCCGATGGGAGCTGCGTGGTAGAGCGGCGCCGGGCACAGGTACACCGAGTCGGGACCGAAGCCGAACGCGGCTTTCAGCAGCAGTTCCAGCCCGATGCCCGTGCCGAATGGCGGGAACGCGTTCTCGCGCTTGATGCCCTTCGGCCGGCCGGTCGTGCCGGACGAGTAGAAGAAGTAGATCCCCTCGACTTCATCCGGCAGCGGTTCGCCGGACAGGCCGGCGATGGCCGCTTCATAGCTGTGCAGTGCTCCGTGCTGAACGCCGCCGGTGACGAAGGCCGTCACGCCGGGCAGCCGCGCGGTGATCTGCGCGGCCACCTCGGCGGTCTCGGGCGAGGCGAACAGCACCGTCGCGCCGCAGTCCTCGACGATGTACCCGGCCTCGTCCGCGGTCAGGTGCCAGTTGACCGGCGTCCAGTAGGTCCCGCGCCGCTGCGCGCCCCAGCCGATCTCGAAGTACTCCGGCCGGTTGGCGAGCATGACGGCCACATGATCTCCGGCCTGCACGCCGAGCCCGGCGAGCAGCCGGGACACCTGGATGCTGCGGTGCTCCATCTCGCCATACGTCACGGTCCGGCTGCCGTCCGCCATGATGACGGCTGGCTTGCCAGGATCCGGTGACGCGAGCTGCGACAGGTGCCACCTGTCCTCCTGGATCCAGGCGTCCGTCGGTCAGAGGAGCTCGAGGATGGTGGCGTTGGCCTGGCCGCCGCCCTCGCACATGGTCTGCAGGCCGTAGCGGGTGCCGGTGGCGCGCATGTGGTGGACCAGGGTGGTCATGATGCGGGCGCCGCTGCCGCCGAGCGGGTGACCGAGGGCGATGGCGCCGCCGTTGGGGTTGAGCCGCGCGGGGTCGGCGCCGGTCTCGTGCAGCCACGCCAGCGGGACCGGGGCGAAGGCCTCGTTGACCTCGAACGCGCCGATGTCGCCGATGGACAGGCCGGAGCGCTTCAGGGCGAGCGCCGTGGCCGGGATCGGGCCGGTCAGCATGATGACCGGGTCGTCGCCGGTGACGACGGCGGTGTGGATCCGGACGATCGGGGTCAGGCCCAGCTCGGCGGCCTTCTCGCTCGTGGTGATCAGCAGCGCGGCGGCGCCGTCGGAGATCTGCGAGCTGTTGGCGGCGGTGATCGTGCCGTCGGGCCGGAACGCGGGCTTGAGCGCCGCCAGGCCCTCCACCGTGCCGCCGCGGCGGATGCCCTCGTCGGCCTCGACCTTGGTGCCGTCCGGGCTGGTGACCGGCGCGATCTCGGCGGCGAACCGGCCCTCGTCCTGCGCGGCGGCGGCCTTGGCGTGCGAGCCGAGGCTGAACTCATCGAGCTGCGTCCGCGACAGGCCCCACCGGTCCACGATCATCTCCGCGCCCAGGCCCTGGTTCGGGGCGATGCCGTTGTACCTTGCCCGGAACCCCTCGCCGAACGGCCACTTCCCGGCCACCGACATGCCCATCGGGACCCGGCTCATCGACTCCACCCCGCCGGCGACCACCACGTCATAGTGACCGGCGATCACGCTCGCCGCGGCGAAGCTGACCGCCTGCTGCGACGAGCCGCACTGCCGGTCCACCGTCACGCCGGGCACCGACTCGGGCCAGCCCGCGCCGAGCACCGCGTTCCTGGCGATGTCGATGGCCTGCTCCCCCACCTGGCCGACACAGCCCCAGATCACGTCCTCGACGATCGCCGGATCAATCCCGGACCGCTCCGCTACTGCCCTCAGCACGTGCGCGGACAAGTCGACGGGCTGGACCTCGGACAGGCCGCCGTTCCGCTTGCCGACCGGGGTCCGGACCGCCTGGACAATGACTGCGTCACGCATGGGATCCTCCTGGGTGGCCGTCGGCTTCCCGTCCAGACGGGCCTAGATTCTGACGTCGAGGTAGTTAACTACGATACCTAACTCGATAATGCTAGGCGAGGGTCCGCGCTGTAACGGTGCTAGTTGACAGTCCTAGCTGAACATGTCGAGCACCGTCGCGGATTTGAGCTGCTCGGGCAGCAGCGACCGGGCCGCGACGTCCATGTGCGTCCGCCAGTGCTGCTCCGCTCCGGCTGCGTCCCCCGCCTCGACCAGGGTGATCAGCTTCCGGTAGGACCGGGCGACCTTCAGGAAGTTGCCGACGGTGAAGGCGGCGGTACCTGGCTGGCGGGTAGCCAGGAGCAGATGCGCGTCCACTACCTCGCGCAGTACCAGGGACTGGATGGCCAGCGTCTTGTTGCCCGCGCGCTGCATCAGCAGGTCATGGAACCGTTGCGAGCAGCGGGCCCAGGTCCCGACGCCCGCGGGCACCTGCCCGGCCGTGACGAGCGCCTCGAGCTCGTCGACGCAGGCCGTCAGGTCAGCAAGATCCTCGCTGGTCCGGCGCTGCGCCAGCAGGCCGGCGGCGACCGGCTCGAGCAGCGACCTGGCTTCGTAGACGTCGCTGACAGTGGTACCGGACGTCTGCATCAGCAAGCCAACGTAGCGCGCCGCCACCTCGACGCTCGGCGCGATGATCCGCGCGCCCCGCGCCCCGCGCCTGATCTCGATGAGTGACTCGGTCTCCAGGATCCGGAAGGCCTCGCGCAGCGTCGGCCGCGAAACGTCGAACTGATGCATCAGCTCGACCTCAGCCGGCAGGCAGTCGCCCTGCGCCAGCTCGCCGCGGACGATCTTGCCGCGCAGGTAAGCCGCGATCATCTCGCCGGTCTTGGCGGGCCGCATGTTATGGCCGACGGGCCTGGCGTCGCTGACCAACGGAATTGCCTCCCCCCGGTGGATGGCGGTGGCGCTCAACATAGTCCTCATAGAGCACTAAGTACCCTACCTTTGGAACCGGTCTCGCGCGCCGCCAGCCAGCGCCGTGGTCAGCCAATAGTGGGCAGCCGACCGCCTGGGGTCAGCCGAGCGCCGGCACTGTGTACTCGAATGCCGCGGATGCGGTGTCGCGACCATGTTCGCGGGCGATCACGGTCGCGAGCTTGCCAGGGCCTGCCGGAGGCTCGGCGACGCGGGTGCGGCTGATCAGGACGATATTGGCCGCCGTGATGTCTCCCGCCTGGCCGCTCTCGCCAACGCTCATGAGATAGCTGGCCGCCAGGGCCATCGCGAGGACGTCGGCGCGCAGGTCGTCGTCGAGTGCGGGGCTGATGGCGATGCAAACGCCGCAGGCGACGATCGCGGCAGTGTCGTCATCCAGCCAGGGGCCGTCGGCGTCGACGGCATCGAGGACGGTGATGCCGAGCATCCTCGCCGTGCTGCTCAGGCGGGTGAGCGGAGTCGTTAACTGTGCTCGGCTGGCTGCGGCAGGCACGAAGGTCAGTGAATCGGTCATGAAATCCCCTTGGGGCCTGCCGGCTCATGAAAATCGGGCGGGCTACTGGCATTGACGCGGGGATGGTGGCGCCGGTTTACGTGCGCGTCCTCACGGCGCGGCGCGAATGCTTCGGCACCCGCCGCGGATGAGCGCGCTGGTACCGGACTCGCGCAAACGAGCCGCCAGCGAGCGTCCCGAGTGCGGCAAGAGCGAGGGCGAAGACGGCAGGCGAGGGACCCGCATCCGCCGTCGCGGGCAGTGTGCTGGCGACGTCACGCGAGGGCGGATCGGCCACCTCAGACGCCGCCGCGGCAGGCACTGTCGCCGCCCGGGCAGCAGCCGGAGTGCGGCTCGCGCTGGCGTGCGCGTGCGCGTGGGCTGCCGGTGCCGGCAGGGGTACCTGAGCCTGGACTCCCGGCGTCGGGGCGGCGACCGGGGTTGTCCCGCCGGAGGTGCTTCCCGGCGGCCCGGCGTGCTTGGTCGGCTTCGGGCTGGGCTTCGGGTGGGCGTGGGCTTCGGGGTCGGCTTTGGGGTGGGCGACGGCGTCGCCGAAGGAGTCGGTGCGGGCGTGGTCGGCGTGGGCGAAGGAGTCGGTGGCGGTGTGGTGGGCGTCGCAGTAGGGGCAGCCGACGGCGTGGGATCTGCCGGCGGGGCCGACGGCGAAGGGCTTGCGGCGGGCAGCGCGCTGGCCGGCACGACCAGCGCGACGGTGGTCGCCGTGATTGCCGGGCCAGGCTGCACGCTTGCAGGTGCCCCGGCCGCCGGGGCGGCCGAGGTGACGGCGCTCCCGAGTCCGGCCGATGAGCATGCGATCGCCGCCACGGCGCTTGCTGTCATGACGCCGAGCGCGAGAAGGACTCTCTGGCTCGCACTGCGGTACCGACCGCTGTCTCCGCCGACCGACATCCGTCCTCCATGCCTCAACCACCCGGACATTCACTACGGGTAAGTACCAAATTGCTATATATTACGCGAACAAGGCAACCACCTTCACCGAGCGCCTGACCGGGTTGTGGATCTTGTCCAGCTGGATGTCGGGCACTTGGCATCTCGACCGCGACCACGCGACCGCCAAGATCGGTTACCGGGTAGCGCCCTGGCGGCGGCGCCGCGGGGTCGGCAGCGCGGTAGTTGGCATGGTCACCGGGTGGGCCTTCGCCGAGCTCGGACTCGCGCGGCTGCAGCTCGAGCATGCCGTGGCCAACGTCGGCTCCTGCCGGATCGCCGCCAGGAACGGCTTCGTACTCGAGGGCATCTTGCGCTCGGCGTCGAAGGACAGCCAGGGCGGGCGTCACGACGATCACGTGCACGGACGCCTGGCCAGCGATCCGGTGCCACCGCGAGTTAGGTCTTGACGGCCGGGTCATGCTCCGCCAGCCTTATCGCAGATCATTGGCGTTTTAGGGAGCGACAATGGCGTGGAGACTTGACGGCAGTTACTTCGAATCGTGCTCCTGCGACGCGGTGTGCCCGTGTACGTGGTCGGCACTGACGGCGAAGGCAACACTGGACCGGTGCCGGGCGCTACTTGCCTATCACGTCCAGTCGGGCGAGGTTGATGGCGTCGACGTCAGCGGCCTCAGCTTTGCCCTGTTCCTGGACACGCCGCCGGTCATGAGCGATGGCAACTGGCGCGTCGGTGTCTACCTGGATGACGCAGCATCCGATGCTCAGGCTGGACAGCTCGGAGCGGTCCTGTCCGGGCAGCTCGGCGGGCCGCCCGCGATGCTCGGGCCGCTCATCGGCGAGATGCTCGGCGTGGAAAAGGCGCACATCACTTACAGCGAGGATGGCCGGGGTCACCACGTCCGGATCGGCGATGCCGTCGACGTTGGCGTCGAGGACTTCGTCGCGATCGAGGGCCATGATCCGGTGCAGCTGACGAACGTGTTCCACCCCTCGAACACAACCCTGACTGTCGCGCCGGCGAACGCCGCGCACCTGTCCACGTTCGGCGTCGACTGGGGCCGTGAGGGGCAGAGCGGCTTTTCGGCGCCGTTCTCCTGGGCCGGGTGACCAGTTCCGCAGGTCTGGCTAGCCCGCGGCCTGGCCTGCGAACGCGCGAGGTGGCGTGGCTGCTGATCTTGGCTGCCGGCGCCTGGGCGGCGACTGTTGTGCTGGCCCGCCGAATGGTTGGCATGACCGGCACGATGGGGCTTGGCCTGGCCGATTCGTGCCTGTGTGGACGCTGATGATGGCCGCCATGATGCTGCCGTCAGTGGCGCCTACTGCCTCGCTATACGCCAAGACCTTGCAGAGCAACCGGATGGCCAGAGTCGCCGGGCTTGTCCTGGGCTATCTCGCGGTCTGGGCCGCCGTCGGCTTGCCGGCCTACGGCCTGGCGTGGCTCGCTGGCTCGCTCACCGGGCAGCACCCGGGCGCGGCTCACGTGCTCGCGGTGGCGGTGTTCGCTGCCTGCGGGCTGTACCAGCTCACCAGCCTGAAGGACCGCTGCCTGGCGCACTGCCGCTCCCCGCTCGCGCTGCTGCTCCATTACGGCTCCTACCGCGGCAGGCTCCGTGACCTGCGCGTCGGTGTCCATCACGGCGGCTACTGCCTCGGCTGCTGCTGGGGCCTGATGGTGATCCTCATCGCGGTGGGTGTCATGAACATCGGGGCAATGGTCGGCTTGGCTGCTCTTGTGCTTGTCGAGAAGGTCTGGAGATGGGGCAGGGCCGCTGGTCGAGTCGCTGGAATCGCGGCGCTGGGCCTTGCCGTCGCCACGATCTGGCTCCCCTGGCTTGCACCCGGGCTGCACGCCGCGCCCCAGATGATGAGCTGAGCAATGCTGGCTACCGGGTACCGGCGATGAGCCGCTCCCGGTCGAACATCGCCGACGTCATGCGCCAGCCGAGCCTGTTGAGCAGCAACAGCGCGGCCGTTGCGGCAATGGCGAGCGCCAGCGTCGGGCGGATGACGTTGAGCGCGATGAGCGTCGTCACCACGACCGTCGGGATGCCGGCCAGGGCGCCGAGCTGCTGAGCTGTGCGAGCGTCGCTGGACCGGGTGGAAATCGCGATGGCAATCCAGATCGACCAGCCGGCGAGGAGCGGCGTGAGGAGGATCTGCGCCACCAGATCGGGACCGCGGATGAGCGCGGCGGCAACGGCCGGCGCAGCAAAGAGCTCGACGCTCGCGAGGAAGAGGGCGTACACGGCATAGGCGACGGCCATCGATGGCAGGAGCGCGGCCACGGCCTTTCCCAGCAGCAGCTCCTCGCGGCGGATCGGGGTAGTGAGCACGGGCTCGAGCGTGCCCTGCTGCCGCTCGCCGACGATCGAATAGGCGGCGACGAAGGCCGGCACGATGGCGGGGATGCCCAGCAGGTATAGCAGCACGTGCTCGTGACTGAGCGCGGCAGACGCCGACGAGCGGAGGGCGAACACGTTGATCAACGGCTGGACACAGAACAGCACGGGGACAATCGCCATACCGACGACGAGGGAGCTGTTGCGCCGGTACTCGCGGAGTTCCTTGCGAACGATGGCGCGGACGCGGAGGGTACTTATGCTCACGTCCGGCTCACCTCCTTCCTGGATTCTTCGGCACTGGATTTTGGCGCATGGATGGCGGCCCCGGACTCTCGGCACTGTCTTCGTTAACAAGCTCGAGGTAGACGTCCTCAAGTGAGTGGCGCGATTCGGTGATCGACAGCACGTCGGCGCCCGCCGCGACAAGAGCCCGGGTGACGGCTGGCGCGGCGGTAGCCGTATCGGAGACCGCGAGGACGTACTGGCCCGGGCCGTCCTGATGCCAGCGCTCGACGGCGGGCAGGCCGGCGAAGACGCGACCGGGGTCAGCAAGCGGGGCGAGGGTCCTGGCCGTGAGCGTCCTGGCAAAGAGCCGCTCTCGAAGTTCATCTGGCCGGCCGATGGCCCGCAGCGTCGTGTTCAGGATCGCCACGCGATCGCACAGGCGCTCGGCTTCCTCGAGGCGGTGCGTGGTCAGGAAGATCGTCACACCGCGGCGCCGGAGTCCGTCGATCAGCTCGTGGACGTCACGGGCGGCGGCGGGGTCCAGGCCGGACGTCGGCTCGTCGAGGAAGAGCACCTCCGGGTCGCTCAGCAGGGCCCTGGCCAGAGCCACCCGCTGGCGCAGTCCCTTGGACAGCGTGCCGCAGGCGTCGCGCGCCCGGTCGGCCAGGTGGACTGCCCGCAGCGCGCTGCTGATGCGCTCAGCCGGATCTGGCGCCTCGTAGAGGCCAGCAAAGCACTCGAGGTTCTCGGCCACGCTCAGCCGCAGGTACAGGCCCGGCGACTCGGGCATGATCGAGATGCGCTGGCGGATCCGCACTGCGTTGTCCGGCGTGAGCGGGAGCCCTGCGACCGCCGCTGTGCCCGACGTGGGCGCGACTAGCGTTCCGAGCGTCCGGACGGTCGTGGTCTTGCCCGCTCCGTTCGGCCCGAGGAAGCCGAAGATCTCGCCGTACCCGACATCAAAGGTGACGCCCTCAAACGCGACCCGCTCGCCGAAGTGCTTGCCGAGCTCGCGCACCGATAGTGCGGGGCCGTCCCGCCGCCCGCCCTCATGGCTCGTCCATCACTGGCCGAGCCTGCCTAGCACGGAAAACTGATATCACTATGCTAGATCACTGGTATCAGCCGCGTCAAGCGCCGAGCTGCCGCGCACCATCGCCGCGCTTACTCAGACCGGGATCGCAGCGCCGTTGACCAGGCCGGAGTCGGGGCTGGCCAGGTAGACGTAGCTCTTGGCGATATCGGGCACCTTCGGCCAGGCATCGAAGTCTGCCGAGGGATCAGCTGCGCGGTTGGCTGGCGTGTCGATGATGCTGGGCACCACGCAGTTCACCGTCACGCCGGTGCCGCGCACCTCAGCGGCGGCCATCGTGACCAGGTGCAGCACGCCGAGCTTGCTGACCGAGTAAGCGAATCCGGATCCGGCGCTGACCACGCCCGCGCGGCTAGCGGTGTGCACGATCCGGCCCCGGCCTGCCGGCTGCATGACTCGCAGCCCGTGCTTAGTAATGAGTGCCGCGGACACCAGATTGAGCTCGAGCTGGCGGCGCAGCTCGTCCGGATCGAGCTCGCGCAGCAGCCGCTTCGGCGCGTAACCGCCGACGGTGTTGATGATCGCCCACGGCGCGGGCCGGGCGTCGAAAAGTTCGCCGAGCGCGCCATCGTCTAGCACGTCGACGCTCGCGTACGTGACTCCAGCCTGCTGATGCTCGGCGCTCGGACTCGCCCGGTCCGCTCCGGTCACGTTGGCCCCCGTGTTCGCGAACGCCATCGCGATGCCGCCGCCCAGCGCGCCGGACGCTCCGAATACCAGTACGTCGCGGCCCTTGTAACCTTCGTCGGACACGGGTCCCTCCCTGTTGCGGCAAGACGGCCCTGGCAGCTAACCACCGTCAGCTAATCACCGTCAGCGATGCCACCAGGTACGCCACCCCGAACGGATCGTCGCAGTACCGGATCCGGCTGCCAGACCAGCCGCCGGTGATGGCGCCCGCCAGCACCTGCCAGGCGGCCCGGCCGGTAGCCATCAGGTCGCGCGCCAGCACGTCATCCACTGCCAGCAGCGCGCTGGTGTCGCCGTCGCGGATCGCCCGCTCTATCTCGGCGTCGAATGGCACGCTCCGCTCGTCCAGGTAGCCGGGCGCCTTGAGCCCGCGCCGGGCGCTGCCGTCAGCCATCACGAGCAGTGCTACCCGCGGACTCGAACCCGCGAGCCGGGCGCCAATCGCCGCGCACTCCGCCGCCGGCTCGAGCTCGCTCACCGACTGCAGCTCCCGGCGTCCGGCGTAGCCGGCCTGGTCCAGCAGCCTGGCACCGAGACCGAGCGACAGTGGCAGTGGCGGCGGCAGCGTTACATCGCCAGCCGCCTGGTACGCATCAGCGCCCGCGCCGGGGCGCGTACGCCGACAGGTCGAGCCGGGCGTCCGGAGCAAACACGCGGGTCTCCCCCGCCACTCCGACGACGACAACGAGATCAGGCTCGCCGGAAAGGAGCGCCACTGTTGCGTCCAGGCAGGCTGCGCGCAGCTCGGGCAGGACCGGATCGGCGCCCGTGAGCTCGCGGGCCAGCAGCGGCGGTGCTGGGCACAAGGCGGCGGACGTGATCACTGGCTACGCCAGTCCCCTGACCGCCCTGGCCGGCGGCCGGTCGCCGCGAATAGCCGAGACCATGTCCACAACCTGGCGGGACTCGGTGACCTGGTGCACGCGGAAGATCCGGGCGCCAAGCCACGCGCACACCGACGTCGCGGCCAGCGTGCCCGGCAGGCGCTGCTCAGGGGGCAGGTTCAGCGTCTCGCCGACGAAGTCCTTGTTCGACAGCGACACGAGCACGGGCCACCCGGTATCGGTCATCTCCGCCAGGCGCCTGGTGACCTCCAGCGAATGCCAGGTGTTTTTGCCGAAGTCATGCGCGGCGTCGATGACGATCCGGTCCGGGTGCACGCCGGCCGCGACCGCACGGCGGGCAAGTCGCAGTGTCTGGTCGAGCACGTCCGCCATCACATCGGCATAGGCGACCCGGAACGGCCTGGTGCGCGGCTGCTGAGGGCCTACGTGCGCGCAGACAAGCCCGGCGTCGAATTCGGCCGCGACATCTGCCAGCCGCTCGTCGTAGCCGCCCCAGCTGTCGTTGAGCAGGTCCGCGCCGGCCTCGCAGGCGGCTCGCCCCGTCTCGTGCCGCCACGTGTCCACGCTGATCACGACGTCGGGGTAGTGCGACCGGATCGCGGCGATGAACCGGGCGGTCCGCCGGATCTCTTCCGCGACGTCCACCTGAGCACCGGGTGCGGCAGGTATCCCGCCGACATCCACGATGTCGGCGCCCTCGGCGATCACCTCGTGGACCCGCGCCATCGCCGTCGGCTCGTCCCACGTCAGGCCCGGCCGGAAAAATGAGTCGGGCGTCCTGTTGACGATGCCCATGACCAGGGGCTGCGAGGGAGGGAACGAGCTGCGCCCAAGTCGCAGCACCCCCTGGGCGCGCGGCACGTTGTCGGTGATGGGAGCGTCACTCATCGGGGTGCCCCTCATCGGAATGACACTGAGCACGCGCCGATGCGGCTGGCGGTCGCTCGGTGACCGGGATCGGCCGGGTCACCAGCCGGGCCTGACCGCTCTCGTCACGCGCAAACTGCCGAAGCTCGGCTGCGGCCGGCTGGACGCCGGGCTGATGCGGGCGCCGTCGCTCGGCGACGATCATGAGCTCAGCTGCCATCAGCGCCAGGTCGTGATTGGCCTGATGCCGGTGCGCCCGCGAGCCCAGGTCTACTTGCGCGACCGCGTCGAGTCCGTACCGCGCCGCGGTATCCATGAGCGTCGCGAGCTCGACGCCGTAGCCGACCGGGATGGGCAGCGACTCCATCAGGCTGCGCCTGGCCGCCCACTCACCGGCCAGCGGCTGCACGACACCCGCCAGCTCAGGCCACCAGAGGCTGATCAGCGGCCGGGCGACCAGCTCGGTGACGCGGCCGCCCTCGGTCGAGGTAGAGCCGTCGGTCCCGGTCAGCACCCGGGTATAGAAGCCCTTCACCAGCTGTACATCCGGCGCCGCCAGCAGCGGCCCGAGCAGGCCCGACACGAAGTGCGGGCCCCAGCTGGTCAGGTCCGCGTCGACGAAGACCAGCAGATCGCCGGTCGTCACGAGCAGCGACTTCCAGAGCGCCTCGCCCTTCCCGCGGAAGCTCCCGGCGGCCGGCCTGACCTCGGCTGTCCGGTGCACGACAGCTCCCGCCCTGGCCGCGACCTGCGCGGTCGCGTCGGTCGAGTCGGAGTCCATCACGACCAGCTCGTCGACCAGCGGTACCTCATCGACCAGCGAGCGGGAGATCGCGCCGACGACGGCCGCGACGGTCCGCTCCTCGTTCCTGGCCGGGATCACGACGCTGATCGTCGCGCCCTGCCGCCGCTTGGCCGCGAGCAGCCCGTCGAGCGGCCAGTCCTGCCAGCGCGAGGTGCGGCGGCCGAACCAGGCCTCAGTGCGGTCGTCCATTGCCTGGCCAGCCTAATCGAGGCCGTGCAGCGGCTAGATCCAGCCGTCCAGCGAGGAAAGGAAAGCGCCTGGATCGTCTCGGTGGATGCAGTGTCCGGTGCCTGCGACCGTGACCACCTCGAAGCCGCGTCGGCGGAGCTCGGCGGCCGCATCTGGTGGCACCACGAAGCTCGGATCGGCCAGCTGCACCAGCGACGGCACGACCGGTGATTCCGGCAGGAACGACCGGCCAGCCAGGTCGCTCAGCGACCCGGCCACGGCCCGGTCGAACCGGGAGATCGAGGCGAGCTCGGCGGCGATATCGGCATCCGACCAGCGCGGGTTCTGCGCCCGGATGCTCTCCGTCGTCTGGCTGGTCAGCGCGTTCGCGAGCATCTCGGGCGTCGTCCCCGCCGGGCAGCGCCGGCAAGCTGCGGCCGTGACCCCGCAGGTCAGGAGCCAGCACTCGGTAGCCGCGAGAGACCAGCTCGGCTTCGACGGCGTGCCAGGTGCCGTGGTCGGCGATGAGGCCGTGGACGAGGATCGCTGTACGGGCCCCGTTCCCGGTCTGGTGAAGTTCGAGCTTGATGGCGGCCTCCTAGCGGACCGAGCGGACTGGCATGACGGCGAACGCCCCGGCGATGCCGCAGCAGCCGCCGATGATGAACAGCGTCCGGTAGCCGCCCAGGTGACCGATGATGAGCGCGGCGAAGAGCGGCGCGATCACCTGCGGGCCCGCGTTGGCGATGTTGAGCACGCCGAGGTCCCTGGCGGCATCCTCGCTGCGCGGCAGCACGAGGGTCACCAGGGCGGCGTCCACCGAGAGGTAGCAGCCGAAGGCCAGCCCGGCAAACGCGGCGAAGATCTCGATGGTGGTGAACGTCGGCGACAGCACGGGCAGCAGGCAGGCGGCGCCGGCGATGGCCGAGGACAGGAAGACGAACGGCTTGCGGCGGTTGAGGCGGTCCGAGACTGGCCCGGCGATCGCCGCCGCGAGGATGGCGCCGACAGCGCTGATCGCCGCCAGGACGGTCACGCCCTGCGCGGGCTTCAGCCCGCCGGGCAACTTGATGTAGTCGGTCAGGATGTATAGCTCATAGCTGACGACGAGGAAGTAGCCAAGTATCGCCGCGGCGCGGCTGGCGAAGACCAGCGCGAAGTCGCGGTGCTTCAGCGCGGACAGGAAGTCGCCGAGCCGGTCCCGCCAGCGGCGGGTGTCGCGGGCGGGCCGGGGCAGGTCGCTCGTGGCCCGGTCGGTCGTCGTGAGTACGAAGTACCACGCCGACAGGACCAGCACGACGCCGAGCGCCGGGTACCCGAGGGACAGGTGGCGGGAGAACAGGCTGGCTATTCCGACGCCCGCCACGCCGCCGAGGACGGAGGCAACGCCAGCGACCGAGGACGCGGCGCCGCGGCGAGCGGGCGCGACCCGGTCGGGGACGACGGCCGTCAGCGGCGCCTGATAGAGGTTCGCCACGGCCTGCGCCAGGCACCAGGCGATCAGGACGAACAGCACGGTGCTGGCCTGGCCGAGCAGGACCAGCATGACTAGCAGGACGGCGGATGCGGCAACGAGCCATGGTGCGCGACGCCCGAACCTGGACCGGGTGCGGTCTGAGAGCGCGCCGCCGATCGGGTTGAAGACCAGCGCGAACACGGCGCTCACCCCGGCCACGACGCCCAGCACCGCCACCTTGTGCGCCCGGTCGATCCGCTCGATCTCGAGGGGCAGGAGGATGGTTCCGACGCCGGCGTACATCGCCGACAGCGCACCGCTGGCGATGCCCAGGCTGACCAGCAGGCGCCGGAACCCGGCCCGCCTCGTCACCGCGGCGCCGGGCTGCGCCACCTCCATTTCGGTCACTGGTGCCGGTCAGCCGACGGCGACGGTGGTGGTCAGGCGGACGTCGTCGAGGCTGTGCGCCGCCTCGATCTGTGTACTCCCCGGCCACGGCGGACCAGCCGCCATCCCAGACCTGCCAGGTCCGTGCTGGCAGGTCGATGCGGACGGTCTGGCTGGTACCTGGGTCGGCCGTCACGCTCGCGAACCCGGCGAGCCACCGCCGCGGCCGAGAGCTGTTGGCCACCACGGGTCCGACGTAGACCTGGATCACCTCGCGCCCGGCTCGCGTGCCGGTGTTGCGCACTGTGACGGTCACCTGCTCAGCGTCGGCCCTGATCTCCTCGTAGCGCCAGGTCGTGTAGCCGAGCCCGTGCCCGAACGCGTACCGCGGTGCCACGCCGGTCCGGTCCCAGGCCCGGTAGCCGATGAACAGGCCCTCGTCGTAGGCGAGCACGCCGCCGGCCGGCGTCGTGTCCAGGACCGGGCAGTCGGCCGCGACGACCGGCCAGGTCGTCGGGAGCCGGCCGCCTGGCTCGGTCGTGCCGAGCAGTACGTCGGCGAGCGCGTGGCCGGCCTCCTGGCCGGGAAACCAGGCCAGCAGCACGGCGGCGACGTCGGCGGCCCACGGCATCTCGACCGGCGAGCCCGCGTTGACGATCACGATGGTGCGCGGGTTCGCGGCGGCGACGCGCCGGACCAGTTCGTCCTGCTGGCCGGGCAGCGCCAGCGTCGTGCGGTCGAATCCCTCCGACTCCACTTCCTCAGTGGTGCCCACCACGACGATGGCGACATCGCTGGCGCGAGCCGTGGCCTCGGCCTCGGCGAGGAGCTCCGCGGCCGTGCCCACCGGGGCGCCGTAGCCGAGCGACAGGAACACCACAGCAAACGCGGGATCCAGGCTGACCTGCTTGGTGAGCGACACCTCAACTCGCGCTCCGGCGGCAAGCTCCACCGGGATCCGGTGCTCCGGCGGCGCCAGGAAGGTGGTCGCGAAGTCGTCGGAATCTGCCTCGATGTTGCCGTCGAAGAGCACCTGGCCCGATGCTTGCAGGACGAACGCTCCGATCCCGCGGATCCCGAGCTGGTGGGTGCCACTGACCTCGGCGGTGAGCGTGCCGGAGATCTCGACGGAGGCGAGGGCCGCGAGATCGACACCGGCAGGCATCTCCATCCAGCGGCCAGCACCGGTCGCCAGGGCCGTCTCGTGAAGGGTCGCGCCCGCGGCGTCGCGGAAGGTCGCCCGCATGCCTGTGCCACTGCGGCGCGGCGGCCGGGGCGAGCTTGCCGGTGCGCGGGTCAGCACCGAGCGCGAACGACAGCCTGACCGAGTCGGGCAACGCCGCGGACAGGCCTTCGAGCGGCGAGACGATGTGCGCGGGGAAGACCGTCGCGCTGCCGCCGCCGAGCACTCGGGCGTCTCTGGCCAGCGCGCCGATCAGCGCGACGCTCGACAGCTCCGCCAGGTTGAGCGGCAGCACGGAGTTCGCGGCCAGCACGAAGGAGCGCGCCGCGACCTGCCGGGCCAGCGCCGCGCCGTCGATAACGGCCGGGCGGCTCGCTGGCGGCACCGATTCCGGCGCGCCGGCCAGCGCCCCGACGCGCGCCGCGAGCCGCAGCACCCGGCGCACCTGCTCGTCGATGACCTCGACCGGGACCTGGCCGTCCCGGACGGCGGCGACCAGTCGGTCACCCCACGGGTTGCCCATCGCCGGCATGGCGATGTCGAGACCGCCATTCGCGGCGCCGGCGGTGTCACGCGCGGCCAGCCAGTCCGACACGATCGCGCCGTCGAAGCCCCACTCGTCCTTCAGCACGCCGCGCTGGAGCTCCGCGTTGTCCGTCATCGAGACGCCATTGACGCTGTTGTATGCGGACATGACGCCCCAGGCCCCAGCCCTGGCGATGATGGCCTCGAACGGCGCCAGGTACAGCTCGCGCAGCACGCGCTCGCTCACCTCGACGCTCACGGTGAAGCGCTCGGTCTCGAAGTCATTGGCCACGAAGTGCTTGACTGTCGTGGCGACGCCCTGGTCCTGCACGCCCGCCACGTAGCCGGCGCCTATCTCGCCGGTGAGCAGCGGGTCCTCGGAATAGCACTCGAAGTGGCGGCCGCCAAGCGGGCTGCGGTGCAGGTTGACGGTCGGCGCGAGCAGCACGTGCACGCCCTTGCGCCTGGCTTCCTGGCCCAGCAGCTGCCCGGCCTGGCGGGCGAGCGCCGGATCCCAGGTCGCTGCGAGCGCGGTCGGGCTCGGCAGCGCGATCGACGGATCCTCCGCACCCCACGTCGTGCCGCGGACCCCGACCGGGCCGTCCGACATGACGATCGACGCCAGGCCGATCTCGGGCATCGCGGGCAGCGTCCAGACGTCCTGTCCGGATAGCAGGCGCACCTTAGCCTCCAGGCTCAGGCTGCCGAGCGCGGCCTCGACCGCTGCATCCTGCGCACTGCTGACGTCGGACATGGACCATCTCCTCTGGGCTGCCGGGTCGCCGCGTACTGCGTCATTGTCCCAGTACGGGGGCCCTTGTCCAGCGGTGCACGCCGTCGCTAGGGCAGCCGGGCGCCGGGCAGCAGCAGCCGCACGACGGCGCCGCCGGCCGGCCGGTTGCTGGCGGTCGCCGTGCCGCCGTGCGCCGTGGCGATCGCCTCGACGATCGCGAGGCCAAGCCCGGCTCCGCCATCGGAGCGGGCCCGGCCATCATCTGGGCGGCGGAACCGCTCGAAGGCATGCGGCGCGAAGTCGGCCGGGAAGCCGGGGCCCGCATCGGTGACCGTGATCGTGACGTCCTGCCCGAGTGCTGCGGCGGCGACGTCGATCTGACTGCCGGCCGGCGCGAACCGCAGCGCGTTGTCGATGAGGTTGTCGACGGCCTGCCGGATCCGGTCCGCGTCGACCAGCGCGCGCAGGCCTGGCGGCGCAGTGGGGCGGACGGTCACTTCCCTGTCTGCCGCCCGGCGCGCGGCCTGCTCGGTGCTGCGGGCGAGCAGCCCGGCCACATCGGTCGGCTCGGCCCTGATGGTGAGCTGACGCTCGTCGCTGCTAGCCAGCGTCAGCAGGTCGTCGGTGATGCGGGACAGCCGGGCGGCCTCGTCGGCGGCGTTGGCTACGGCTTCGGCCAGCTCGGCATTGCTGCGGCCGGGCCTGGCGGCGAGTTCCAGCTCTCCGGTCAGGACGGCGAACGGCGTCCGCAGCTCGTGGCTAGCATCCGCGACAAACGATCGCTGCCTGGCTAGTGCACCGTGCAGGCGCCCGAGTAGCTCGTTCATGGTGCCCGCCAGCGCCGCGATCTCATCTCTGGTCGCGGGGACAGCCAGTCGGCCGGCCGGGTCCTGCTCAGACAGGGCGGCCGCCTCGCGCCGCAGCCGCTCGGCCGGCGCGAGTGCCGCGCGCGCCAGCAGGTAAGCGCCTATCCCGCCGACGATGACGAAGATGGATCCGCCTACCGCGAGCCGGGTCACGAGTGCCGAGACGGTGCCGTCAGCAGCCTCCAGCGACGCGCCGGCGACGGCAATCCAGCCTGGCCTGGCCCGGGCGGGGGCAGCCATCAGGCGCTCGGGGTCGCCGTCGATGGTCGTCGTGACGGCGATTCGGCCATGCCGGGCGGCACGCTGCTGGCTCGGCGTCAGCAGCGGGGCACGGCCCGCCTCTGGCCCCGCAGCCCGGACCCGGCCCGCGGGGTCGATGAGCTGGAGGACGTAGTCGCCGGGCGGCAGGGTCGCCAGCGAGCCTGCCGAAGCACCTGGCGGACCGAGCAGCCGGCTGGCCCGATCGAGCTGGAGCGCTAGGCCGGCATCGACAGATCGGAGCACGATGCCCCTGAGCTGGCTGACGAGTAGCCAGCTGCCGAGGGCGAAGGCGACGGCGAGTGCGAGGGTAAACACGGCCGCGACGCGCAGGCGGATCGACATGGTTCAGGCCCGCGCGGCCTGCCGCAGCCGGTAGCCCATGCCGCGGACCGTCTCGATGTCGCGCCGGCCGAACGGGAGGTCGACCTTGCGCCGCAGGTAGGCGACGTACTGGTCGACCACATTGGAGCCGGCGTCGTAGGCGAAGTCCCAGACCGCCTCGATGATCTGCGATCGGGTCAGCACGGTGCCCGGATGCCGCAGGAAGAGCTCAAGCAGCGAGAACTCCTTCGGCGATAGCTGCAGCTCGGCCTTCCCGCGCCAGGCCTGCTTTGTCGCCGGGTCCAGGCTCAGATCGCCGACCGCGAGCACCGCCGGCCTGGCCCGGTCATCCCGCCGCGCGAGCGCGCGCAGCCGGGCAGCGAGCTCAAGCAGGCTGAACGGTTTCACCAGGTAATCGTCGGCGCCGGCGTCCAGTCCGCGGACCCGGTCGCCGACGGCGTCCCTGGCCGTCAGCATGAGCACCGGCACCCAGATCCCCTGGGCCCGGAGCCTGCGGCATAGCTCAACGCCGTCAAAGCCGGGCAGCATGAGGTCCAGGACGATCGCCGCGTAGCCGTTCTCGGTCGCCATCCACAGCCCGTCCGGTCCGTCACCTGCGACGTCGACGGCGTGCCCCTCCTCCTCAAGGCCGCGCTTGAGCAGGCGGGCCATCCTGGCCTCGTCCTCGACCACGAGCACGCGCATACCACGAGATTACGCAGCGTCAGATGTGAGAGCCGTGTAAGGACCATGTGAGCGGCTGACATCCCGCGCACACGGTCCTCTCATGACGCGTGCCGCATCGTGACTGCAAGGAAGGCGTCCACGAAAGGACAAGGCGATGCAGGACTACGACGACACCGGCCGCCGCCGGCTCGGCGCGCAGGCCGACGAAGACGACTGGGCTCAGGGAGGCGACGCTCGCCGGCGCTCAGTCGAGCGGCGCGACGCTGGCGTTCGGCAGACCAGGCGGATCTCGACGTGGACGGCCGCCGCGCTCGTCGCGGGCGTGGCGGCCGGCGCCGGCTATTTCGCGCACGCGGTGGCGACGCCTGGCGTGAGCACGAGCGGCACCTCCGTCAGCAGCACGACCGGTACCGTCGGCACCACCGGGCACAAGCCAAGCCTGACGCACTCCGTTGTGACCTCCGGCGGCTCCGGCGTGACAGCTGGCACCGCCGGCGGCGCGCCTGGATCCGGCGGCGGCACCGTGACCTGGCGGGATAGCTGATGTCCGGCTGGGCCTCGGCCCCGACCGGTGGCGGATCGTGGAGTCTGGTGCCGCGGCGGTGGCTGAGCGTGACGCCCTCGGCACCACGGCGCGGCTGGCGATCTGGCCAGCCACCTCGCTGCGCGCCGCCGTTGGCGCGATCGACCGCGAGCTGCGCCGGCTCGACCTGGCGGCAAGCAGATTCCGGGCCGATTCGGAGATCTCCGGTGTGCACGCGCAGCACGGCCGCCCGGTCGAGGTCAGCGCCGGGCTCGCCGAGGCGATCAGCATCGCGCTGGCGGCTGCCGAGTGGTCCGGCGGCCTCGTCGACCCGACAGTCGGGGGGGCGATGATCGCGCTCGGCTACGACCGCGACTTCGTCGAGGTACGCGAGCGGCAGTGGGATCATCAGCCCGTATCAGCCCAGGCCGTGCCCGGCTGGGCGGCCGTCCGGCTGGATGGCCTGCGTGTGCAGGTGCCACCGGGCGTAGTGCTTGATCTCGGCGCGACAGCGAAGGGCCTCGGCGCTGACTGGTCAGCCAGGTCGGCATTCGCGGCCAGCGGGTCCGGCGGTGTCCTGGTCAGCCTCGGCGGCGACGTCGCGGCGGCTGGGGACAGCCCGCACGGAGGCTGGCCGATCCTGGTGGCCGACGATCACCGGCAGTCGCCGGGATCGCAGGCGCCCTGGTCGCCAACCCAGCTCGTACGGCTGGCTGGCGGCGGGCTGGCCACGTCATCGATCGCCTGCCGGCAGTGGCAACGATCCGGACGCACACTCCATCACATCGTGGATCCGCGCACCGGGCTGCCCGCCGCTGGTCCGTGGCGCACCGTCAGCGCTGCCGGGAAAACCTGCGCCGAGGCCAACGCCGCGTCCACGGCCGCGATCATCCTGGGCGCGGATGCACCGTGCTGGCTGGCCTCTCGCTGCATTCCGGCTCGCCTGGTCGGCCGCGACGGCAGCGTCCAGCGAGTGGGCGGCTGGCCTGCCAGCGACGGCGGTCAGCTGGTGACTGCATCGGGGACGCGGCAATGAGTGCCGTCGCCGCGGGTGCCGCAGGCGGCCAGTACCTGTGGTTCCTGTCGCGCGGCAGCGGTATCGCACTCCTGGTGCTGTTCAGCATCGTCGTCGTGCTCGGCGTGGCGACCCGACTGGGCTCGTCACCGCGCTGGCTGGCCAGGTTTGCGGTCGCCGAGTTGCATCGCACTCTGTCACTGTTCGCGGTTGCGCTGCTGGCCCTGCACGTCGTCACCGCGATCCTGGACCCCTACGTCACAATCGGCTGGGCGGCGACCGTACTGCCGTTCGCGTCGCCCTACCGGACGCTGGCGGTCGGCCTCGGGACCCTGGCCCTCGACCTCGGCGGGGCTGTGCTCCTGACCAGCCTGATCCGCTCTCGCCTGAGCTTCCGTGCATGGCGGGCCGTGCACTGGCTGGCTTACGTCGCTTGGCCCGCGGCGTTCGCCCATTCGCTGACGGCCGGCGGTGACCTGTCCATCTGGTGGGTCGCGCTCGCCGAGTGCGCGTGCGCGGCGATGGTCGCTACCGCCATCATCGTGCGGCTGCTGACCCGCCGCGACCCAAGCGTGCCACCCGCGTCGCGCCAGGAGGCAGGCCGGAGGGCGGTGCCGTACCGATGAGCGATGCTCGCTATGACCTGGCCGATGCTATGCGCGGCCCGGAGCCCTGCCCGAGCGGGCTGCCGCGCCTGCTGCCGGCCACCTTCGACGGGCAGCCGCCCAGCCTGGCGCGCCACGTGGCTTGCCATGGTCGGCTACCGCCGGCCAGCAGCCGGTCCGGCGCCGAGCTTGTTGCCGAGATCGAGCAATCCGGGCTTACCGGCCGTGGCGGCGCGGCGTTCCCGACCGCCCGCAAGCTGGCTGCCGTCGCGACCGCGAAGGGCAGCGCGGTCGTCGTCGTCAACGGCACCGAGGGTGAGCCGGCCAGCGCGAAGGACAAGGTCCTGATGGCGACGGAGCCGCACCTTGTCCTCGACGGCGCGCTGGTAGCGGCGCGGGCTGCGGGCGCCCGTGAGGTGATCGTCGCGGCCAACTCAGCGGTCGCCGGCACGATGGAGGAGGCCATTGCCGCGCGGCGTGCGCTCCGGCTGGACGACGTGCTGGTCCGCGTGGTGCCAGCTGCTCGCGGCTTCGTTGCCGGTGAGGCCAGCGCCGTCGTGAACTGGCTAGCCGGCGGGCCGCCGATACCGACCGTGACGCCGCCGCGGCTCGCGCAACGCGGGATGGACGGTCGGCCCACGCTGGTGCAGAACGCCGAGACGCTGGCACACGTCGCACTGATCGCACGCTACGGCGCCCGCTGGTTCCGCGAGCTTGGCACCGCCGCCGAGCCAGGCTCGATGCTGGTCACGGTCATCGGCGCAGTCCGGGAGCCGGGCGTGCGCGAGATCGAGATCGGCACACCGGTGACGGACGTGCTCGCGCGGGCCGGCGGGCCCGACCGGCCGCTGCGCGCGCTGCTGATCGGCGGATACTTCGGCAGCTGGGTGCCGTGGCCGGAGGCGGCGCAGCTGCCCTTCTCCGCAGCCGGGCTGTCGGTCGTCCGCGCGGGACCCGCCGCTGGCCTGGTAGCGGCGCTGCCCGCCGATGCGTGCGGGCTGGCCGAGACGGCGCGCGTCGCTCGGTACCTGGCTGCCGAGTCTGCGGGCCAGTGCGGCCCGTGCGTCTTCGGCCTGGACGCGATCGCCCGTGAGCTGGGCCGCCTTGCCGCAGGCCGAAGCGCCAGCATCACGTTGCTTCGGCGCTGGCTGAGTCAGGTCGATGGGCGGGGCGCCTGCCGCCATCCTGACGGCGCCGTGCGGTTCATCCGCAGCGGCCTCGAGGTCTTCGGTGCCGAGCTTGACCTGCATGGCCGCGGCTGGTGCAGCGGCACGGAGCAGAATCCGGTGCTGCCGGTCCCCCGGTGGAGCGGACCATGACCAGCGAGCATGTCCTGCGGGTCAATCCGATCGCCTGCGGCGGCCGGGGCCTGTGCGCGGAGGTCGTGCCGGAGCTCATCGTGCTGGATGACTGGGGATTCCCGATCATCGAGCCGGGTCCGATCCCGCCTGGCCTGATGGCAGACGCTCTAGTCGCTGTCCGGATCTGCCCGCTTCTCGCGCTGCGCCTAGACGAAGGCCGGTTGGCCCGGCCGTTAGGGGCTATCGGCTCTTGCCTGAGTGCTGGTCATAGCGGGAGGGTGAGTATCCCCAACGGGAGGCGAGACGATGACCCGCGTTCACAGTTTTCTTCCGGCGAGTGCCGTGATCGTGGCACTGGCACTGGCGGGCGCCGCGGGATGCAGCGCGAGCGGTCCGGCCGCGGGCCCTTCCCCCGTGGTCAGCGGTACATCGGCGGCCCCGCCCGTATCGGCCGCGACCAGCGGGTCGGCGACCGGGTGCGACACCGGCGCATGGCAGACCGCTCCGGTCTCCGTGCACCACGCGGTGCAGGTGCCGCCGGTGCCGGTGGTGGCAGCCGTGCGGGTGGCGCAGCACCGCGAGTGCGGCTACGACCGCCTCGTCGTCGACCTCAGCGGCCCGGTGCCGAGCTACGACGTCCGGTATGTAAGCCGGGTTGTCGCTGATGCATCAGGCAAGACGATCACGATGCCGGGACAGCGGTACCTGCTCATCACGCTGAAGCCAGCCCAGGGTCACACCGCCGCCGGCGTGTCCACGCTGGCCCGGCAGGTCCAGCTGCCTGGCTATCCGGCGCTCCAGAGCTGGGTGCTGGCTGGCGACGTCGAGGGCGTCGTCAAGATCGCAATTGGCCTGCCGGGCAAGGTCAGCATCCGGACGGGCGAGCTCGCGGGCCGGATCTATATCGACGTCAAGGAGCTGTGATGGGTGACTTCTTCGGGATCATCGCCGCGGGCCCGGCGTTCTTCGTCAGCTCGTGGATCCTGATGCTCTTCGCGGGCATCACCGGGCCTGACGTCGGCATCCGCCCGTTCGGCTACCTCACCTCGATGGTGGTAACGATCGGCTTGTGGCTGACCGTAGCGCCAGCAGCAGGCGCGATCGCGCGCGTGACCAGGAAGAAGCCCTGAAACGACGAGCTGCGTTACTTCCAGAGGAAGAGCGGCGCCTCGAAGTGCGCCACCCGCTGGTGCTTGCCGTGCAGCGCAACCTGGCAGAACTGGTAGATGATCGCAGCAGTCGGCGCGTGCACGAACCGGTCGAACAGCGGGAGCCGGATGACCGGCGCGTCTGACTCCGGGATGCTGATCAGCTCGGGCTCCACGTCCAGGTCCGCGAGGGGAATCTCGTAGACACGGGTGACCTCGCTGGCGGCTCCGGCCAGATCGCCGGGCGGCGCACCGCCCCACACGACCACAGGCGTCATCACGTAGCCAGAGCGCGTCTACGTAGTCGTCCAGGATGCCGAGCACTGCGGTGTCGTCCGCCTGCAGGCCCGTTTCCTCGTGCAGTTCGCGTAGCGCGGCGGCCACGACGGACTCGCCGGGATCCCGTCTGCCGCCTGGTAGCGCCCACTGCCCGGCGTGATTGCGCAGTCCCCTGGCCCGCCGGGTGATCAGCAGCGTCTCGCCGCCGGGCGGGGACATGATGCAGACAGCCACCGACGCGGGCTTGAGGTCCGGCCGCTCCAGCGCGAGGCGCTCGAACGCCGCCAGGTTGGCTGCGATGTCCTCGCGCCGGGAGCTGGCTGAGGCATCGCTCATCGTCACACCCTTCTTGCGGCGACTGCCGGGCTGGCTGACCTCGAGGCTACCGGCCGACGCCGCGTGGCCGCGCGCGGTGATCTTCTCTGCTGTGCGCAGATTGCCTTGGCTGGCCGCCGGGCGACCAGCGATCGTGGGAGGTGCGGCCGGGAGCCCCGGACGATCCGACAGAGACGATCCGACAGAGGGGACAATCATGTACACGGCAGTCGCAGAACAGGCCGCGCTGGCGGGCCCGCTCGATGATCAGCTGATCGCGCGGCTGCTCTACCAGCGCATCATCGTGCTCGGGACCGAGGTCGACGATCGCGTGGCCAACCGGCTGTGCGCCCAGTTGCTGCTGCTATCGGCCGAGGACCCGCGCAGCGACATCAGCCTCTACATCAACTCCCCTGGCGGCTCGGTGAGCGCCGGGCTCGCGATCTACGACACGATGCGCCTCATCCCGAACGACATCAGCACCCTGGCGATGGGCCTGGCCGGCAGCATGGCGCAGTTCCTGCTCTGCGCCGGGACGGCCGGCAAGCGGTTCAGCCTCCCGCACGCCCAGGTGCTGATGCATCAGGGCTCAGCCGGATTCGGAGGCACGGCGGCGGATGTAGAGATCTACGCTGCGCAACTCGAGCGCACCGGAGCGCTGATGATCGAGCTCATCGCCGCGCACACTGGCCAGCCGCAGGAGCGGGTGGAGCAGGACAGCAGGCGGGACCGCTGGTTCAGCGCGGCGGAGGCGCTGGATTACGGGATGATCGATCACATCCTGGAGCGGGTCGAGGATATCCGCCCCTCGGTCGTCGGCCGGATGGCGAGGCTCTGACGATGAGCCAGTACACGATTCCCACGGTGGTCGAGCGCACGGCCCTGGGCGAGCGCGCCTTTGACATCTATTCGCGGTTGCTCTCGGAGCGGATCATCTTCCTCGGCACCGAGATCGACGACGGCGTGGCCAACGTCGTCATGGCACAGCTGCTGCATCTGGAGGCGGCGAGTCCGGACCTGGAGATCAGCCTCTACATCAACTCCCCCGGCGGCGCCTTCAGCGCCCTGACCGCGATCTACGACACGATGCAGTACATCCGGCCGGACGTCGCCACGATCTGCATGGGCCAGGCCGCGTCGGCGGCCGCCGTCCTGCTCGCCGCCGGCGCGCCGGGCAAGCGGCGCGTGCTCCGGCACGCCAAGGTGCTGCTGCATCAGCCGTCGAGCCAGTCCCAGGGCACGCTGCCCGACCTGGCTATCCAGGCCAAGGAGCTGGTCAAGGTCCGGGCCGAGGTCGATGCCATCCTCAGCCAGCACACCGGCCATCCGGTCGCGAAGATCAGGGCGGACACCGACAGGAACAAGACCTTCGGTGCCGACGAGGCCGTGAGCTACGGCCTCGCCGACGAGGTCATCGTCAGCCGCAAGCGGGCCCCGACCAGACTGGCCGGCGAGCGCTGGTCACGCGGCCAGCAGGCTCACGACATCATCAGACCGGAACGGGGCCGACTGAGCGAGCCGTCCTGGACCGGTGCCCAGCCGCAGCACGATGGCCTGCTGCTGAGCGCCGGCGCCGGCCAGGTCGCGGCCTACTTCGGTCAGCACATCGGGAAGGTCGACCGACAGGGCGTCGCAGATCGCGGCCAGGATCTCTGACGACGCCTCCTTGCGCCCGCGCTCGAGCTCCGACAGGTACTGCATCGAGATCCGGGCGGCGCGGGCGACCTCAGCCAGGGTCCGGCCCTGCCCGAGCCTGGTCCGACGCAGGACATCGCCGAGGGTGGTCCGCAGCAGCGGCCGGCTTCGCTGGTCAGGCATAGTCGCAGGCTAACGACGCCGGTTGCGGTCGTGGAAGCGATTTCGCATCGGGCGTAACCGTGGTTCAGGCATCTCGCAGCCTGAGCACAAGCCAGCCCCCTGCGAGCGCCGCCGCGGTCCACAGCGCGAGCACCCCGAGGCCTGGCCAGGGCCCGATGGGCAGCTTGGCGATGCCCCTCGTCGCCTGGATTGCCATGCCCGCGTTCGTCGGCGCCCAGCGGTCGAGGCGATGCTGCCAGACCGGGCTGATGACGACGAGGCTGATGAGCGGGACCACGTACAGCACGCCGAGCACAACGGCCGTGGTGAGGCCAGCGTCGCGCAGTGCTGTGGAGATCCCGAGCGCGAGCAGGCCGATCAGCACCAGGTAGAGCACCGAGCCCGCAGCGGCCCGCAGGGTCGGGCCGTGCAGGATCGATAGCGCCTGGAAGCCATGGTGAGCGGTGAAGCCGTTGCCGGGCAGCTGGATCCGCCCGGCCAGCACGGAGCCGAGCACGGAGATGCTGCCTGCCACCAGCACCACCGCGGTGACCACGACTGCCTTGGCCGCAAGCAGCACCGACCGGCGCGGCACAGCGGCGAGGCTCACCCGGATCATGCCGGTGCCGTACTCGGCCGTGACGACGACTACAGCGATGGCCGCAACCGCCGCCTGGCCGAGCATGATCCCGGTCAGGCTCAGCTTGGTGGTGTCGGCGTCGCAGGTGGCCGGGCACTTCACGATCGCGGTCGCCATCGCGCTGGCCCCCACAGTCAGCGCGATGATGGCGATCAGCAGCCAGCCCGTGCTCGGTACCGTGCGCAGCTTCGTCCACTCGGCGCGGACTGCGTCTCTCATACGTCCCTCCTGCGCAGCAGGTAGATCGCGCCCGCCAGGGCGGCCGCGGCCCAGATGCACAGCACGGCGAAGCCGTGCCAGGGCGAGAGCGGGAAGCACGAGTGGTAGGGCGCGCAGGTGGTGCTGACCTGGGCGTAGCGCGGCGTCCCTGCCTGCAGGCTGAACGCGGCGGCCGGGGTGATCCGCAGCAGCCAGGTGCCCGGCGTCAGCGGCAGGACAATCCCGAGGATCACCGGGACGACCACGACGGCCGTGGTCGCCATGATGGCCCCGGTGCTGCGCCGGAATATCGCGCCGGCCGCGAGGCCGAGGACGGCCGCTACGGCGGCGATCGCCGCCGTGCCGAGCACCACCCGAAGGCCAATGCCGCTGGTCAGCGACAGCTCCGGCCAGACCGGCGGCCGCCAGTCATTGGCATAGAGCTTGTGGGCGACGATCGGCAGCGCGATGGCGCCGCCGATGAGGCCGGCCGCGAAGGCGACCGCGCCGATCACGATGGCCTTGGCTACCAGGATCCGGCCGCGCCGCGGGCTGGCGGTGACGGTCGTGCGGATCATGCCGCGCCGGTACTCGGCGGTGACGAACAGGGCGCCGAGCGTGATGAGGGCAATCAGGCCAAAGAGAGTGCCGAAGAACGTGACGTGCAGCGGGTCCACGATGGGTTCAAACGGCGCGATGTCGCCCGAGCCAGCCACCGTAAAGGTTCCGGCGGCTGCATGCACCGACCCGGCCGGCGGCCCTGGCGGCCCGCAGCTGACGCCGTTGCAGGTCGCCGTGACCTTGCGACGACCAGAACCCTGCGGCTGCGCGCCTACGGTCGAGGCCACCCAGTTGCTGCCCGCTTCCGTGAACCCGACGTGGTCAAATGTCGCGGTCGCCTGGGTACCGACCGCATAGCTGCTGTCCCCGTTGCCGACGGTCTCCTGGAACGGCGGCGAGGTCGCAAACAGGCCCGGCCTGCGCGGTGGCTGGCAGGCCCGTGAGCACGGCCGTGCCGATCGCGGTCCAGTGCCGGCCATCGGCCGACTCATAGCCGGTGACGGAGTCACCCGACCTGGTAAGCCGCAGCCAGGACGCGGATACAGCCGTGCCCGCGATGTCGTGGGTGAAGTCGTACTGCATCCGGACGCCGTGGTCCCCGGTCAGCATGACGGCCGCGTAGGCAGCTCCCGGTTTCGTACTGGCCTTGATCATGAGGCCGGCCTTGGCCCACGGCACGGTCGATGGCGGCGGGGCCAAGCCCGGCGGGAAGTTCTGCCGCGGGGCGGAACCGTGCAGCGCGCTAACCCGCGCGGTGATGCTGCCGTCCCCGGCTAGAGCCTGGTGCACGAAGTAGAAGTTGTCGGTCACTGCCTCGCCTGCCGGGCCGGTCGCGACGACCTGACCTTCGGCCTGACAGATCCCGTGCGCGCACGTGACAGGGTCATTCGAGGTCGCCGTCCCGGCTAGTGCGATCGGGATCACGGCCGTCAGGGCCGCGGCCAGCATCAGCGCGATCACCCAGCCGCGGACTGTCCGCAGCTTGGTCCACTCAGCCCGCAGCAACTGGCCGAATCCGTCTCGCCCGGCAGGCTGGGCGGACCGGTACGACGTCGTCGTCTGTGTGGTGGTCATCGCGCTAGCTCCTCTCCTGGAGTACCGACAGCTGGCTGGCCGCGGAACTCGACGGAGTCCCTGGTCAGCTCCATGTAGGCCTCCTCGAGCGTGGCCTGGTGCGGCGCCAGCCCGGAGAACGGCACCCCACCGTCGCCGAGCAGCTCGGCGATCCGGCCAGGTGTCAGCCCGGACACGGCCAGCAGGTCATGATCGGAGACCGCCACGGTGCCGCCAGCGTGCACGAGTACGGTCGTCGCATCACTGCGGGCCGTCGTGCGGACCATCACCCGGTCCCTGGATGCGGCCGCCAGCAGGTCCGCGACGCTGGTGTCCGCGATCATCCGGCCGCGGCCGATGACCAGCAGGTGATCGGCGTTGTCCTGCAATTCGCTCATCAGGTGACTCGAGACCAGCACGGCCCGGCCTTCGGCGGCCATGGACCGCAGGAAGCCGCGCATCCACGCCATCCCCTCCGGGTCCAGGCCGTTGAACGGCTCGTCGAACATCAGCACCGGCGGATCGCCGAGCATCGCGGCCGCGATCCCGAGCCGCTGCCGCATGCCGAGTGAGTAACCGCCCGCCTTGCGGCGGGACGCCGAGCCCATGCCCGTCAGATCGATCACCTCGGTGACGCGCCGCGCGCTCAGGCCCTGGGAGTGTGCCAGCCAGAGCAGGTGGTTGCGGGCCGTGCGGCTCGGCTGGAGCGCGCCCGCGTCCAGCAGGGCGCCGACGTGGCTGAGCGGGTGCCGGAGGGCCGCGTAGGGCTGACCTCCGATCAGCGCGCTGCCCTCGTCGGCGCTGTCGAGGCCGAGCACAACCCGCATGGTGGTGGACTTGCCGGCCCCGTTCGGCCCGACGAAGCCGGTGATCTGGCCGGGCTGCACCCGGAACGTAAGGCCGTCAACGGCCACGGTCGGGCCAAAGTGCTTGCGCAGGCCCGTCACTTCGATAGTCGCGTCCATGCTGGACAGGCTATGAAGCTCAGCGGGCCGCGGTCGTCACGCAACAGGACCCTCTTTTGGCTACCGGCATGAGGGACCGCGGGCTCTGGTGTCCCCCGTGCGGGGGACACCGGACTCCCATCCGAAGGGACGCCGCATCCGCTCGCAGCGGCGACAATGGGCGCTATGAACGGTGGTGATGCCCGCAGCGCACGGGGGCGAGCGCTGGGCGTGGCCAGTGCGGGCCTGCAGGCCGTCCGCGATCGGCGTGCACCGATGGTGGGCGGCCTGGTGCTGGCGTTCCTCGCCGTGGTCCAGGTAGCCGTGCAGCCACCGCCGGATCACCCCGTCCTCGGTACGCCCGCCGCGCCCCCGCAGATCTTCCTCGTCCTCATCGCCCTGGCGGCAACGCTGCCCCTGGGCCTGCTGTGGGCGCAGCCCCGGACCGCGGCGGTCATCATGGCGGCAGCCGAACTGCTCTCGCTCGGGCTAGTGCACGTGTCGACGGTCGCGGGTTTCATCGCGCTCGCTGTCGCCGTGTTCCGGCTCGGCTACCTGGGCGCGCAGGCGCTGGCCGCATGCGCCGCGGTGGCGTTCGTGGCACTGGCCCTGATGCAAAGGCCCCCCAGCTCGCCACGGACGCAGCTGATGCTGCTGGCCGTGGCGCTGCCGCTCGCCGCCTGGGCCGGCTACTCGACGCGGGTCAGGCACGAGTCGGCGGCCCGGACCGCGCAGCATGAGCTCCTCGCCGGATCGCTGCTTGAGCACACCGCTCGCGGCGAGCGGGCCCGCATCTCCCGCGAACTGCACGACGTCGTGGCGCACCACATCTCGATGATCGCGGTGCAGTCCGAGACCGCCAGGCTGACCACCCAGGGAATGCCGCCCGCCGGCGCGCAGCGCCTGCTGGCCATCGGCGACACAGCCCGCCTGGCACTGACCGAGATGCGCCGTCTGCTCGGCGTGCTCCGCGAGGATGCCGCCGAGCTGCCGAAGCGCCGCCCGCAGCCGGGCCTGGACCAGCTCAACGACCTGCTGGATGAGGCCAGGGATGCCTCGGGCACCGCCGTCCGGCTGATTGTCAGCGGCTGGCTCGCGCCGCTCGACCCCGGTGTCGAGCTCGCCGCGTACCGCATCGTGCAGGAGGCACTGACCAACGCACGGCGGCACGCGCCGGGCGCCGCGATCGACGTCGAGGTCCGGTACGCCGACGACGGGCTGCGCCTGCGGATACGCGACAACGGGCCTGGTCCTGCGCCAGCCAGCCTGCGAGACGGTGCTGCAGCTGCTAGTGCCGTCCATGGCAGCCACGGGCTGCTCGGGATGCGCGAGCGCGCCACCGCTGTGGGCGGCACGCTGCGGACCGGCCTGGCCCCCGGCGGCGGCTTCCTGGTCGAGGCCACACTCCCGGCGAAGGCCGAGCAGGACGCAGCCTGATGACCGCGCAGATCCGGATCGTGGTGGCCGACGATCATCAGGTCGTGCGCGGCGGATTCGCTGCCCTGCTCGATACGCAGCCGGACTTCACCGTGGTGGGCACGGCGTCCGATGGCGCGGAGGCAGTCGTGCTCGGCCGCGAGCTGCAGCCCGATGTCATGCTGATGGATGTCCGGATGCCGGGCACCGACGGCATCGAGGCGACCAGGCAGCTCTGTCCGGCCAGTTCGGTGCCGGCCAGTTCGGTGCCGGACTGCCTGAGGGGCCGCGGGTGCTGATCCTGACGACCTTCGACCTGGACGACTACGTATTCGAGGCGCTGCGCGCCGGGGCGAGCGGGTTCCTGCTCAAGGACGTGACAGCCGAGCACCTGTTTGACGCCGTCCGGGTGGTGGCGGCCGGCGAGGCGCTTCTCGCGCCCGGAGTCACCCGCCGCCTGATCAGCGAGTTCGCGCGCCTTCGGCCGGCGACGTCCGCGGCTGCGCGGCCGGCGCTCGCCAGCCTCACGCCCCGGGAGACCGAGGTGCTGATTCTGGTCGCCGAGGGGTTGTCGAACCAGCAGCTTGCCGCCAGGCTCGTCGTCACTGAGGAGACCGTCAAGACGCACGTCAGCCGCGTGCTGCGCAAACTCGGCCTGCGCGACAGGACGCAGGCGGTCATCGCCGCGTACGAGTCGGGCCTGGTGGTGCCGGGTGGTCACTAGCGAGCAGCGCGGCGACCGCGATCTCGGCGGCCGCGCTGGCGGGCAGCTCGGGCGGCACCACCGGGATCATCGCGAGGCCCCCGTCCGACTCGTACTGGCTGATCAGCCGGGGATCGATGTAGGAGGAGCGCGCGACTGTCGGGGTGTCGCCCAGCCAGTCCGCCACTGCGCGGACGCTCGCGTTGATCGCGCTGCGGGAGCTGCGGACCGTGGCCGGCGGTCCCGCGTTCGCCAGCAGCAGTGCCATCAGGACAGTGGCGTTCCAGGTGCGGAACTCCTTCGCCGTGAAGTGGCCGCCGGCGTTCTCGGCGATATAGGCGCTCACGTCGTGGGAGTGCAGCGGGTGCCACGCAGTGCCGTCCTGCCAGCAAAACAGTGAGTCCAGGCCGTTCTCGCTGCGGGCGAGCGTGCGCACCGTCGACAGGACAGCCGGGTCAGTGACCGTGATGGCGCGGCGCTTGCCCTCCTTGCCGACGTAGTCGAACACGACGCCGTCGCGACGGATGCTGACATGCCGTTTCTCCAGCGTCGCGGCACCGTAGTGGTGATCGAGCTCGGCGTAGCGCTCGCTGCCCAGCCGGAACAGGCCGAGGTCGATCAGCCGGACTGCGCTCGCGGCGACTCGGCCCCGGTCCAGGCGTTGGTGGCCGAGATCATGCAGCGTGGCTGTCCGCAACGTCGGCAGCGCGCCGGCGAACCGGAGCATGTGCTCGAACTTCTGGGCATCGCGCTGCTCACGCCAGAGCTGGTGGTAGCGGTACTGGGTCCGGCCGCGGCTGTCGACGCCCGTCGCCTGGATGTGACCTTGCGGGTCCGGGGCGATCCAGACATGGGTCCACGCGGGCGGAATCACGAGCGCGCGGATGCGCGCGATCGTCTGCGCATCGGTGATCTCCGCCGCCGCCGGGGTGTAGTACCGGAAGGCGTCGCCTTGCCGGACCCGGCTGATCCCGGGCCCGCGGGGATCGCTGCGCGTCAGCCCGGGCACCGCAGCGGGTCCCGTCATGGAAAGCCCGGTCATGGAAGGCCCGGTCATAGAGCGCAGGTTACGCCCGGGTTGTGAGCGAGGCTCATCCGACGTCGACGGCGACCCGACCATGCCGGATTTAGGGAACGAGCCCGTTCCGTATCGCCATCCTGTTACGGGACGCGGCCGTTCCGTATCTCGGTTACGGGACACGCCAGATATCTAGGTCATTAGCTGGGATCGGGGCCTTTCTTCGGCTACCGTCGTGTACTACCAGAAGACCGCACGCCAGTTCCTGCGGCCGGGTGAGCCAGGGAGGGGCAGTGTCAGCGGAGGTCGAGCGCCCTCCTGCGCTGGACCCGGATCCGCACCCCGCGGCTCCGGGGGATGGCGGTCGCTTCGCCGCCATGTTCGAGGCGCACGCTGCGCATCTTTACGACTACTGCACGTCGCAGCTCGCGGATCAGCAGGAAGCCGCCGACGCCACTCAGGCGACGCTCATCACCGCCTATTCGCAGATCGGCCGGCTGAAGGACGCGGACCGGCTGCGGGCCTGGCTCTTCGCGCTTGCCCGGCGCGAGTGCACATGCGAGCAACCTGTCCGGGCCGCGCTGCCAAGTCTGCCCTGGGACGTGGCGGACCCGGTTCGGGAACCCGACAGCGAGGAGATACGCCGCAGCGAGAGCGAGGAGTATGCCGCGCAGCGCGCGGCAGCCGCCGCGCTGGCCGCGCTGCCAGAGTCAGAGCGAGAAGTGCTCGACCTGGTGTACCGGCACTACGTCAGCCCCGCGGAGCTCCCGGCCATTCTCGGGCTTCCTGCCCATCGTGCGCAGGCGCTACTGGCGGCGGCCGTGAAGGCCTTCGAAGGATCAGAGCATGGCGCCGGGCTCAAGGTCACGCAGATATCCGCGGTTCCGCTCGCCAGCCTGCCACCCTCAGTTCGGCGCCGGACAGCTAGCGTGGTGCTCGATCCGGAGCTCGCCATCTACCGTGAGTCGCTGGCTGGCAGCGCCGGCGCGCTTGGACCGGACGGCTTCCCGCCGCAGGAAGCGCTGGCGCAGACGCCGCCACGTAAGAAGCTGGTGCTCGCCTCGGCCTTGCTGGCCGCGCTGCTGCTCGCACCGGCGGTGGCCGGTGCGGTCCTCTTCAGCTATTTCGGTGGCGGTCCGCGCGCTATCACCCACGCGATCAGCGAGGTGCTCGGGTCGGCCCCGCCCAGCTCGCCCGCCGTCGTGCCGAGCACCGGCCCGACGCCGCACCTGCCGAGTGGGGTGCTGTTCCCGAAGAAGAAGGCAAAGGGCGTACTGCCTAATGTGCCGCCGGTCCTGAAGGTTCCCACCCGGCCGACCCCGCATCCGACGACGTCAAAGACGCATCATCCGGCGCCGTCCCCGACGCACCGGATCTCGCCCTCGGCGTCGCCGTTCCCGTCGCCGAGCTCGTCCGCGCCGTCGCCTACTCCGACTCCGACGCCCACGCCGTCAGGCACCGGCTCGTCCTGACCGTCCTCGCAGGAGGCTAGGCGGCCTCAAACACGGCGGCCACGCCCTGCCCGCCGCCCACGCACATGGTCTCCAGCAGGTACCGGCCGTCGCGACGGCGCAGCTCGCGCAGCCCGGTGGCGAGCATCCGCGCGCCGGTGGCGCCGATCGGGTGGCCAAGAGAGATGCCCGAGCCGTTCACGTTGAGCTTGTCCGGGTCGTTCCAGCCCCAGCCCGCCAGCACGGCGAGGACCTGGACGGCGAAGGCCTCGTTCAGCTCGACGAGGTCCATCGCGCCGAACTCCAGCCCCGTGCGGGCGAACAGCTTGGCGACCGCCGGGACGGGCCCGATGCCCATCGTGGCCGGCTCGCAGCCGGCTGCCGCCCAGCCGACGAGATAGCCGAGCGGCTCCAGGCCGAGCGATGCGAGCTTGTCCTCGGCGACGACGAGGCAGGCTGCGGCCGCGTCGTTCTGCTGGCTGGCGTTGCCGGCCGTTACCGTGCCGCCAGGCGTGATGGCGCGGAGCTTGCTGAGCGACTCCGCCGTGGAATCTGACCTGACGCCCTCGTCGACGCCTACCGTGACTGGCTCGCCCCGGCGCTGCGGCACCTCGACCGGGACGATCTCGGCGTCGAATAGCCCGGCGGCCTGGGCTGCTGCCGCCCGCTGGTGGCTGCGCGCCGCGTAGGAGTCCGCCTCGTCCCTGGTGATGCCGAACTGCTCGGCCAGGTTCTCCGCGGTCTCGATCATCCCGGAGATCTTGCCGAATCGCCATTCCGGCTGTGAGCGCTCCCGGCCGCGGTCGAGCCGGTCATAGAGGAACTGACTGCCTGACCTGGCCCCCCAGCGCATCGACGTCGTGTAGTGCTCGACGTTGCTCATGCTCTCGACGCCGCCGGCCAGCACCACATCGGCTGCGCCGGTCTGCACCATCATGGCCGCGGTGATGATGGCCTGCAGGCCGCCGCCGCATCTCCTGTCAATCTGGAAGCCCGGCACGCTCACCGGCAGGCCGGCCTGCAAGGCGGCCCATCGCCCGATGCAGGGAGTCTCGCCACTCGCGTACGACTGAGCGAACGACACGTCGTCGATCAGCTCCGGATCGATAGAGGTCCGGGCCAGTACCGCCTTGATGACAGTCGCGGCGAGTTCCTCGACGGGTACGGTGCGGAGGCTCCCGCCGAACGTTCCCACGGGTGTCCGCAGCGGAGCGACGATGGCTGCCCGGCGTGTGGTCATAGGTTGGCCCTGCCTTTCCTGGTGGATCCGGCCGCCTCGGCGAGCGCCTGCCGGTGATCCGGGTGGGCGATCGCGATCATCCGTTCACGCCGCTGCGCCAGCGTCTGCCCGCGCAGGTCGGCTACTCCATACTCCGTCACGATGACCCCGGCGTCAGCACGGGATACCGTCGCGGGCCCGCTGAGCTCCGCCACTATCCGGCTCGCCGTGCCGCCCGTCGAGGTGTGCGCTGTCGCCGGAAGGGCGATGATCGGGATGCCACCGGAGCGGGCCGCGCCGCGGGCGAAATCGACCGCGCCGCCGACCGCGCCGATGTACCGCCCGGCGGCCGTCTCGGTATTGGCCTGCCCGGTCAGGTCCACCTCGGTCGCCGAGTTGATGGCGACGAGCCGATGCTGCGCGGCCAGGATTGCCGGGTCGTGGGTGTACCGGGTGTCGCGCAGGGTGATGGCAGGATCGGCCGCGGCGAGGGCGAGCAGGGGCTGAGTACCCATCAGGAAGCCGGTGACCACCAGTCCCCGGTCGACGCTCTTGCGAGCGCCCGTCACGACCCCGGCCTCGATCAGCTCGGCGATGGCATCGGTGATCACGCCGGAATGCACGCCGAGGTCGCGGTGGCCGCGCAGCCGCCGCGCCACGGCCGATGGCATGCTGCCGATGCCCAGCTGGATCGTCGCGCCGTCCTCGATCAGCCCGGCGATGTGGCCAGCGATCGCATCCTCGATGTCGCGCGCCGCCGCGGCCGGATACTGGGCCGGGGGCCGTGACACCCGGACCAGGACGTCTATCTCGTCCGGGCCGAGGCGACGATCGCAGCGCAGGTCGGGTACCTGGTCATTGACCTCGGCGATGACGACCCTGGCCGAGCCGAGGAGGGTGGCCAGGTAGTCAGCCCCAAGCCCGAACCCGAATCTGCCGTCGGGCCGGCCGGCGGCAGCGACAAGAACACCACGTCGGGCCGCAGGATGCCGGGCAGGTCTGAGTAGTGAGCGGCGAGGATGTCGAGCGCGCCGGCCTGGACCAGGGCCCTGTTGGCCCCGGCCCCGGTGTAAGAGACGAAGGACAGGTAGTCGCAGTGCTCCGGACGCAATGCCGACGAGCTGGAGATGCCCGTGAAGCAGCGAACCCCGCCAAGCTGCTTGCGCTGCCCGGCCAGCGCTTCGGTGAGGGTGAGCGGCTCGGCGCATGCCTGCCCCCAGGCCACGGTGTCGCCGGGCCGGATGTATCGGGCGAGATCGAGTCCGGCGACGTCACCGACGTGCTGAGTCACAGAGGGCAGCCTAATCGCCGGGGAACATCCGCGTAGTCAGGAGATATGCCATTTGGACCTCAGGCGAGCACCGCGACGTACCGCCAGTCGAGTACGTCACGAGCGTCCGGCCCATCGGCCCGGACCAGCGAGCGCAGGTGCACCAGGCCGCCGCCGCCCGGCAGGTAATCGACCTGCTCGACCGTGACCTCGCTGCGCAGGGTGTCACCCTCGCGCACCGGTGCCAGGTGCTCGCAGCCGTGCCAGCCCGCCACCGTGACCAGCGACGGCAGCGCGCGGGCAGCTTGCGTCAGTGCTAGCCCGATGGCGTGGCCGCCGAAGACGAGGCGCTCTCCGCCTGCCGCCGTGTTGTCGTGGTGCACGGCGGCGATGTTGATGGTGAGCCTGGCCAGCTCGGGCGCACTGGAGACGACGTCGCCGCCGGCCACCTCGAACGTCTGCCCGGCGCGCAGATCGGCTGGCCGCGGGCCGGCTGCCTGCCTGGCGAACCGGTCCAGGCGCCAGCCGCTGACCAGCGCCTCGAAGTTCGGCGGCGGGCCGTCTTTCCCGACTTGGTCGAGGTCGTCGTCGTGCCCTGTCCGCGTGGCCTGGTCGCTGAGTGGCAGCATGGCGCAGCGCCAGAAATCCAGGACGGGCCGGCTCTCCTGGTCGATCGTCGTGATCCGGAGCGCCGCCAGCCCGGTCGCCGGCCGGCCGTCACGCGGCCTGTTCTGCCGGAGGGCGACGACCTGGGTGACGGTCCGCAGGGTGTCGCCGATCAGGGGCGCATGCCGGAACGCCAGCCCGCGATAGAACAGATTGGCCTTGACGTGCTGGGTGACGACGGTCGACTGGCCGATGGCCACGTCCCAGACCAGGCCGGGCGCCGCGATCGGGCCGCCGCCGGTGACCTCGTGGCACAGCTCGTGGTCGAGGGTCAGCGCCAGCCGGTCACCGGTGATGGCCTGATGCGCGGCAGCCAAGCCCGACGTCAGCGTAACGGCGGGCGCGCAGAACTCCTGCCCGACCGTCAGTTCATCGAAGAACGGCCCCTGTCCGGCCAGTGCTGGCATCGGTCAGCCTCTCTAGGATTAGCGCAAACGTGATGATCAGGCCCATGGGAGCGCGGCGTGAGCGGACTTTCGGCAGAAGAGCGGGCAGTCGTCGGCACGGTCGCGGAGTTCGTCGACCGCGAGGTCAGGCCGGCGGCGCGCGAGCTTGAGCACGCTAACGAGTATCCCGAGAAGCTGATCGGGCAGATGAAGGCCCTCGGGATTTACGGGCTGGCGATCCCCGAGCCGTATGGCGACGCGCCTGTCTCGACCCCGTGCTACGCGGAGGTGACCGCCGAGCTGGCCAGGGGCTGGATGAGCCTGGCCGGCGCCATGGGCGGCCACACGGTGGTCGCCAAGCTGCTGCTCACGTTCGGCACGGATGCGCAGAAGGAGAGGTACCTGCCGCGGATGGCTACCGGGGAGGTGCGCGCGACGATGGCGCTGACCGAGCCGGGCGGCGGCTCGGATCTTCAGGCGATGACGACCGTGGCCCGGCGTGACGCGGACGGCTACCGGATCAACGGGGCCAAGACCTGGATCACCAACGCCCGCCGATCGCAGCTGATCGCCCTGCTGTGCAAGACCGATCCCGAAGCCAAGCCGCGGCACAAGGGCATCAGCATCCTGCTAGTCGAGCACGGGCCTGGTCTCGTGGTGTCCCGCGATCTGCCGAAGCTTGGCTATAAGGGAGTTGAGAGCTGCGAGCTGTCGTTCGCTGACTACCTCGCGCCGGCCGATGCTGTGCTCGGCGGCGAGCCAGGCCATGGCTTCGCCCAGATGATGAAGGGCCTGGAGATAGGCCGCATCCAGGTGGCGTCACGGGCGGTGGGAGTGGCGCAGGCGGCCTTCGATGACGCGCTCAGGTATGCACGCGACCGCGAGGCCTTCGGGCAGCCGATCTGGAAGCACCAGCAGATCGGCGCTTACCTGGCCGACATGGCGACCAAGCTCACGGCCTCCCGCCAGCTCGTCCGGTTCGCGGCCGAGCGATACGACGCGGGCGAGCGGTGCGACATGGAGGCGGGCATGGCCAAGTTGTTCGCGTCCGAGGCGGCGATGGAGATCGCGCTGAACGCCGTGCGGATCCACGGCGGCTACGGCTACTCGACCGAGTTCGACGTCGAGCGCTACTTCCGCGACGCGCCGCTGATGATCGTGGGCGAGGGTACCAACGAGATCCAGCGCAACGTCATCGCGCAGCAGCTGGTCTCCCGAGGCGGCCTGTGAGACGTGGCGACTTGACGCGATGTCGTTTGCCGGCGTGGTGACATTTGACTCGACGGCTGCTTTAGTTGGTCACTAGTCCGCCATATGACCACCTCGGAGCGTGCCATGCCCATGTCGCGCAGGCCTCAGACGCCCGTCGCTCTGGCGATCGCCTCGGCTCTGGCGTTAGCCTTCGGTGCGGCTCCGGCGGCGGTCGCCACGCCGGCCGCCGTCTACTACAACTGGGCTCAGTTCCGGTACTCCTCCGATCACGTCGGTGCCAACCCGGCGGCTAACGGTCTCACCGCGAGCACCGTGCACAAGCTGAAGGTGAAGTGGACCTTCTCCACGCTCAGCTTCGAGACCTCCTCACCCGCGGTGCAGGGCGGCGTCGTCTACATCGGCTCGCCGAACAGCCAGGGCTATCTGTTCGCGATCAACGCGCACACGGGCAAGCGGATCTGGCGCCACTTCATCTCGACCAAGGGGGTCGACTCCTCCCCGGCAGTCGCGAACGGCGTCGTATACGTCGGGTCGGAGGGCAATAAGCCCGGCGTACTGGCCCTCCGGGCCAGCACGGGGAAGAAGATCTGGGGATTCAACACCGGTGCCGGCGTGGCGGCGTCTCCCGCCTATTTCCGGGGCGTTGTCTACATCGACGGCCAGGGCGGCAGTCTGTACGCGCTCAACGCCAAGACCGGCAAGCCGAAGTGGACGTTCAACCCTGGCGGTTCGCTAGATGCCTCACCGGCTGTCGCCGGCGGCCTGGTCTACCTGGGCGGCGCGAAGGACCGGATCTACGCCGTGAACGCGGCCACCGGCAAGCAGGTGTGGAGCTTCCGCACGAAGGCAGGCACATTCTCCTCGCCGGCCGTCGTGGGCGGTGTCGTGTACGAGGGCGCCAGCTACTGGGTCTACGCGATCAACGCCAAGACCGGCAAGCAAATCTGGAACTACGCCACTGGCGGCGTCGTGGCGTCGTCTCCCGCCGTGTCCGGCGGCGTGGTGTACGTGGGCTCGGATGACTACCGCGTTTACGCGCTAAACGCCAAGACAGGCAAGAAGCTGTGGAGCCACACCACCCACGGCGCCGTCCAGTCCTCGCCTGCCGTAGCGGGCGGCGTGGTGTACGTCGGCTCCATCGACGGTTACGTGTACGCGCTCAGCACCAAGACTGGCAAGCAGCTGTGGTCGTATAGGACCGGGCTCGGCGTGTACGCATCGCCGGCCGTGTCCGACGGAGTCCTGTATGCCGCATCCGACATTGGCAAGGTCTACGCGTTCGCGCCTTAACGCGTGGCCGGATCCGGGGCCCGCTCAGGGGCCGCGGTACGCGCACCGCCGGTCACGGGATCCCACTCGGGAAGGCTCAGCAAGCTAGCGGCGGTGAAGGCCGGAGCGCCGTCGAGCTGCCGGCCGCCGCCAGACGGCGGAGTACGCGGCCGCGGCGGCTTCGTACCACCGCCGCCTCCGCCACCAGGCCGCAGGCCCTTGTTGCCCGCGGCGATGAGCCCGCCCCAAGCGCCGATGCCGGCTCCGAGGAACGGGAAGATGATCAGGATGAGCAGGTAGCCGGCGACTGCGTGGCTCGCGTTAACCTCGAATCGGTAGAGCGAGGTCGGCGGCAGGTTGCCACCAGGAATCGTCCACTGGATGCTGCTCGCGGCGTGCGGTGCGAGGGCGATGGTAGCGATTCCCAGCACCGACACGAGCAAGGCGCACGTAACGCCTACGCACAGCCCGGCTGCGACGCCCTGCCGGGCCCGCGACCTCGTCGGCGGCGGCGTAGCGCTGTCACGGCGCGAGGTGAGGCGCGCCGCCATGATCACCGCGGCGATAGCGGTGCCGAGCACCGCGGGGATCGCCAGTACCCTGGCGATCTCGAATAGCGCGCCGAGCCGGGCGCTAGCGAAATGGGCGGGGTTGTCCAGCGGGCGCAGCACGTACACGGCCAGGCCCAGCAGGACGCCAGCGCCGATGCCGATCACAACGACGGCGCGGCTCGCGGGCGGGCGGCGCGCAGTGATGACCAGCAGCCCGGTCAGGTACGCGCCGATCACGATCAGGAACGCGATCTCGCCAGCCCACACGCCCGGGAGTGCTGGCCGGCCCGCGAGCCGAGCGAATTCATGTCGCTCGACCGCCGCCTTGACCAGGATGAGCGCGGACACCAGGGCAAATCCGGCGATACGCACAATCCGCGCGGTCACGGAGCTGCCTACCGGCCCGAACCTGCGCCGCACGGGCCAGTGCAAGGCAATTGCCATGCCGACGATGACGAGGGCGCCGACACGGGTGATCAGCGTGGCTGGATTGGCCCCGGCGCCGGGCCACGATACGCCGACAACGCAGGCTGCCACGACGCCAAGCGCCAGCCAGTACCCGACTTTGCGTGGCATCAGGGCCTCCCCTACCGTCTGCCACATCTCTGCTGGTTACAAGGCTAGCTGCCGGTCTCAGCGCATTGCTGCCGGGGAGGCCGCTGCTTCCGGGAGGGTTGCTCAGAGCAGACTGTCCACCTCGTGGACGTCCCCGCACGGCACGTTGAGCGCCGCGTGGTGATTACGGATAGCCTCTTCGTCCGGCCCCTCCAGCAGGCAGTACACCTTGCCGTCGGGGTTGTGATAGAGCTCGACCTGCCGCACGCCGAACTCGTCCGTGGCACCCTCGCGGGTCCCCTGCGCTATCTGCTCGATGGCCTCGGCCGGAAGCTTCAGGTCCTCGTGATAGTCCATGAACCGCGGCATGATGGTGCCCTCCCTAACTAGAGACGTTCCAGAGACCACTGTCCACCCCTCATCCGGGGCGTGTCTAGCAAATGCCGTTTCGCACGGCTCCGCCGTGGGTATCGAATGGATGTTCGACTGCTGGGGTGAGCTGCTTGAAGGGTGATCGCATCGAGATCGTCGTCGACATCGGCGACGGAACCCGGAGCTACGAGGTGACCGCGACACGGGCTGGACGCCGAGTCGAGGTCGCGACGCGGCGCGGGCTGGTCGAGGTCAGCGAGGTCACCCGCACTGGCACACCGGTCCGGACCGCCCGCTTCATGGCGAGCCGGATCGTCTCGCTCGTCGAATACCCCGCGGCAGAGTAGCGTGCCCGGCCGCGAGGGCGTCCTGATCACGGGCGTGTACGGAGCCGGCAAGAGCTCGGTGGCCGCCGAGATCGCCTACCTGCTGGAGCAGCGGGACGATCGCTTCGCGCTGCTCGACCTCGACTACCTGAGCTGGGCTAGCTGCGGTGACGGTACCAGGGCGAGCGAATTCGCCATGCTGGAGCGCAACCTCGCCGCGGTCGCCGCCAACTACGCGGCCGCCGGGGTCACGCGTCTGGTGCTGGCGTACTTCATCCGCGACAACGATGAAGTCCGGCGACTGCGGGCCGCCAGCGGAGTGCCACTGCGCGTCGTGCGGCTCGAGCTGGCGGCCACGGAGCTCACGCGCCGGCTCGCGACGGACGTGACCAGCGGTCGCCAGGATGACCTGGCTGGCGCGCTGGCCGCAATCGCGGCTGGCCACGGCGTCGGCTGTGAGGACCTTGCGATCGACAACGACCGCCCGGTCGGTCATGTCGCGCAGGAGATTCTGGGGTTCCTCGGCTGGGAGACTACGGCGCAGCCGTCCAGAACTCGGTGAGCTGCTCGGCAAGGGCTCCGCCTTGGTTGTAACCAGCTCGAGCTGCGGGCGGACGCGTCGACGGATCCATCAGATTGCTGCCGAATGCGTTGCGGGAGTTGCTATCCGGCAAGATGGTTTCGACTCTGCTGCCGCGTGCGCGTAGCTCGTCGGCCTGGGCTGCAAGATGCATGCCCCACTCCAGCGGTGTCCGTGTCCTGCCGCCAAGCGGTGACAGCACTAGCACCCGCCGGTATCCAGCCGCCAGATCGGCATTCTCGTTGCGCCGGTAGCCGCCGTCTATGTATCGGTTGCCGCCGATGCCGTGGGGAGCGACACCGAAGCCATTGGCACAGCTGGCGGCGACGGCGTCCGCCAGGTCGACTCCGCTGTGGCGGTCGAATACGACCGGTTCTCCGGTATGGGCATTAACAGCCGTGACCAGCACCGTTCGTTCCGGCCAGCGCTGACTGGGCAGCCGAGCGGCGACGGTAGCGCGCCACTGCGCTTGCCCGGAGCCGTCCGACGCCGCATCGAAGTCGAGCGCCGCCGCACCCATTCTGCGGCGCATGTCGGCCGCATCCTCAGCGGCGCCGATGATTCCGCTCGTTCTCTCCATATGGTCGGCCGCTGGCCTATTCGGAGCGCGTCCACCGTCGGATCGGACCGGGCCAGTCCGTTGCTGGGGCGCTGCGGAAAGGAGGTCGGCAAGCAGTTGGGTCGGGGTCGCGCTAGTTATCTGGGCCGCGGCCGTGGATCCGGCCGATGTCCCGATGATCAGATCAGCCTCGGTCACATCCAAGCCGGCATCAAACAGGCCGGCGATGACGCCGATCAACCACGCATTGCCTGCCGATCCACCACCACCGAGGACCAACGCTCGCTCGCCGTCGACCTGCGGCTGGGGTGTTGTGTTCATGGGAGTCGCCTAACGCGGTCCGCAATGGGCACTAGAACCGGACCGGCATGTGCTTGATGCCGTTGATGAAGTTTGAGCGCAGCCGGCTCGGCTCACCGGCGAGGCTGATCCCCGGCATCCGCTCGGTCAGGGCTTGCAGCAGCACCCGCAGCTCGAGCGCTGCCAGGTGGCGGCCCAGGCAGAAGTGGGGGCCTCCGCCGCCGAAGCCGAGATGCGGGTTCGGGTCGCGCCCGACGTCGAACTGCCCTGGTTCGCTGAACGCCGCCTCGTCGCGATTGCCGGCGGCGTAGAACACAACGACCTTGTCCCCCGCCGCGATCGGCCGGCCGCTGAGCTCGGTGTCACGCACGGCCGTCCGGCGGAACAGGTTGACCGGGCTGACCCACCGCACAATTTCCTCAGCCGCCGCCGGGATCAGTGACGGATCATCGAGCAGCCGCCGCCACTGGTCCGGATGCTCGAACAGCGCGAGCATGCCGCCTGCGGCGGCATTCCTGGTGGTCTCGTTCCCCGCCACCGTGAGCAGCAGGAAGAACAGGTCAAACTCGTCGCTCGTCAGGGCCTCGCCGCGCTCGTCGGGCTCGAGCAGCCGGGTGATGATGTCGTCGGCAGGCTGATTCCGGCGGCGCTCGGCAAGCGCCGCGCCGTAGGCGTAGACCTCCGCCGCCGCGTTCTGCTGTGCTCCCGCCTCGATCTGGAACTCCGGATCCGCGGATCCGATCAGGAGGTTCGACAGCTCGAAGATGCGGTCCCGGTCCTCGACCGGGGCGCCGATGAGCTCGCAGATGACCCACAGCGGCAGCGGGGCGGCGATCTCGGTGACGAAGTCGGCGGTGCCCGCCGACTGGACGTCATCGAGCAGGACGCGGCAGATCTCCGCGATGTGCTTCTCCAGCTGGCCGATCATGCGCGGCGTGAATCCCCGGTTCACGAAGGCGCGCTGCCGCGTGTGCTGGGGCGGATCCATGTTCAGCATCATCAGCCGCTGGAGCTGGATGTGCTCCTCGGGCATCTCGCCGAAGAGCGACAGCCGCCTGGCCGACGAGAAGATCTCCGGGTGCCGGGAGATGTGGCCGATGTCGCGATGTCCCGTGACAGCCCAGAATCCGGGCCACCCTGGCTCACCGCCGTTGGCGTGCCAGAAGACCGGGTCGTGCTCGCGCAGCCAGGAGAACTGGTCGTGCGGAGGTCCGCCGCGCCGGTAGATGTCCGGGTCGATGAGGTTGATCTCCGGCGCCGCCGTCATATCAGCAACGATAGGCCCGATGTCGCTACGCTCGCTGCATGGTGATCGAGGGTGATCTTGAGCTAGCCAGCGGGAGGACGCTCCACTATTACGACGCGGGCGATGCGGCCGACGGCGGCTCGCCCGCACGTACCGCGGTCTTCTGGCACCACGGCAGCCCGAACGCCGCCGACCCGCCCGAGCCGCTCTTCCAGGCTGCGGCTGAGAACTCGCTGCGCTGGGTTTCTTACGACCGGCCGGGCTACTGCGGCTCGGCCCAAAATCCGGGCCGCGACATTGCGTCGGCGGCTGGGGATGTGGCGGCGATCGCCGATGCGCTGGACATTGGACGATTCGCGGTGGTGGGTCATTCCGGTGGCGGGCCGCACGCCCTGGCCTGCGGCGCGCTGCCCTGGCAGGGCGAACTGCCCTTGAGCAGTACCTCGCAACCGCCGAGTTTGACCCGGAAACCTTCACCCCGGGCGACAATGCAGCCCTGCAGGGTTCGTGGTCCTGGCTGATAGACGTCGTCAACAAGGCCATGGCGGCCGGGGACGTCGGAATGATCGATGACCTCCTGGCGGGCGCGCGTCCGTGGGGCTTCGCGGTGTCCGGCATCAGCGTGCCGGTGCTGATCTTGCATGGTGGCAGCGACCGGATGGTGCCGAGTGCACACGGCGAATGGCTTGCGGCACACTGCCCCGGCGCCGAGCTGCGCGTGTCGCCTGACGACGGTCACATCACGGTCCTCGACCACGCGCCGGCGGCGCTGGCGTGGCTGCGTGACCAGATTGCAGTTACCGAGCGCTGAGCAGCACACCGACCATGACTGCGGTCTCGCCGGAGCGATTCTGCCAGTCATGCGGGACGCCGGGTTGCTGCACGACCGAGTCGCCCGGCCTCAGCAGTACCTCCGTGCCGCCGACGACGAGCGTGACCTCCCCGCGCAGGATCGTCACGTAGTCGAGCGTGTCAGTTGCGTGCGCTCCCTGGAACTCCGAGTGTCCTGGGTCAGCAACGTCGTTGTGGGACGAGAGATCGGGCGCTATCTCGACTATCCGGAAACACGCACCACCGGGCGGAGGCTCGAGCGTCCACTCGCGCGTCGAGGCATCGTCCTGGCGCGGCAGCGGAGCGGGATCGGAGACCCACAGCTCCGTCGTGGTGTAACGGCCGGCGTGTATGACAGTGGGCGGCTCGCCCTGCCACAAGATCGCCGGGGCGCCACTTGCGTCGTATCCCGTCACAACCCTGGTCATCGGTGCGCTGCCCATGAAACGCAGTGTAGACACACTGGGCAGACGCACTGGCAGAGTCATTTACATATCCGCCTACATCATTCAGACGACGTGCGCGAGCGTGCCGGAGCCGTAACGTGCTGTTATCACCGGAGCTTGACCTGTGGGGGGACGAGCCAGGTGTCGCGAAGGGTCGGCGATCGATGACTCGTAACACTTCTCGCGCATCCAGGACCGTGCCGCGCGGCTCCAGGCGGGGGCTGCGCCGTCGGCGGACAGCACCTCGCGCGACCGGCTGGACCTGCCCGGAGTGCGGCTTAGCGACCCAGGACGGCGTGGCTATCCGCCTCGGGTTCTGCAGCCAGTGCAACGAGTTCACTGGCATGTGCGCTGCTGGCCGAAAGATAATCTGCCCCGACATGATGACCGTGACTGCCTGGCATGCGCCGTGCACGAGTCTTGGCACGGCGACCTGGCAGATCACGCAAGGGACGATCGAGCGCGTCGCACGCTTGTGCGAGACGCACGACACTCAGCTCCGGACGGGACTAGCGCCGTGGATCAACCGAGCGGTGCCGCTCGACGGTGCCTGACTCCCATGAAATGACTGATCCCCACGATCTCCAGCGGTTCGTAGCGGCGCAGCGCGGCAGCTACGACGAGGCTGTTGCCGAACTGCTACGCGGACGCAAAACGAGCCACTGGATGTGGTTCGTGTTCCCGCAGATCGCTGGCCTCGGGCATAGCCCGACAGCGCGGACGTACGCGATCACCTCGATCACGGAGGCCAGGGCGTACCTGGCCCATCCGGTTCTCGGTCTCAGACTGCGAGAGTGCGCCGCGATCCTGACGAGTCTGCCGGACCTGACAGCCGAGCAGATCTTCGGCGGCGTCGACGCGATGAAGCTGCGGTCGTCCATGACGCTCTTCCTGCGCGCCGATCCGGGTGAGCAGGTCTTCCGGCAGGTTCTGGAGCAGTACTTCGGCGGTGCTGCTGATCCCGCGACCGACGAGCGAGTCTAGGGCCAGCGACATGGAGAAGCGGCAACGGGGCCGGTTCGGCGCCATCGCGCGGCTAACGTTGCCTATCGCGGCGAGTTCGCCCGGTTCGTGACTGGAGGTTGCCGAATGAATCCGCTGGCTCGAATTGCTGGCATGGCCGTGGACCGGGCCATGGGCCTGCCGGGGATTGGCGCGCCGTTCGTGCTGCGGCGAGATGTCGCGGTGCCGATGCCGGACGGAGTCGTGCTGCTCGGTGACCACTACCGGCCTCGCGAGCTCGGGCCGCTGCCTGTGGTGCTGATCCGCTCGCCCTACGGCCGCGCGGGCCTGGCCGGATCGGTATTCGCGGCGCCGATCGCGCGGCGGGGGTTCCAGGTGTTCATCCAGAGCGCGCGCGGCACGTTCGGGTCCGGCGGTCAGTTCCGCCCGTTCCTGCATGAGCGCTCCGACGGCCTGGCCACCGTGGCGTGGCTGCGGGAGCAGCCGTGGTGCGACGGTCGCGTCGCCATGATCGGCAGCAGCTACCTCGGGCATACCCAGTGGGCGATCGCGCCTTACGTGGACCCGCCGCTGTCGTCTGTGTCTCTCAACATTACGGCCGCCCGGATAACGTCCGCGTTCTACCAGCACGGCGCTCCCGGCCTCAGGAACGCGCTCAACTGGAGCGGACAGATCGGCAGGCAGGAGCGCGGCGTGCTGCCGCCCGTGCTGCCGAATCCCGTGCACATGGCGGTGATGAGGCGAGCGCTGCGGAAGACACCGCTCCAGGCCGCAGACGTCGCCGTCGCCGGCGCGCCGGTGCCGTTCTGGCGTGATTTCGTGGATCACGCGGGCCCCGGCGATGACTTCTGGGCCGGCGCCGATCATGAGCGCGCCGACCTGACCAGGCTGCCGCCGGTCAGTATGGTGACGGGCTGGTGGGACTTGTTCGCCGCCGAGCAGCTGCGCGACTATGCCGCAATCCGCGCAGCCGGGGTCGACGCCAGGATCGTGGTCGGCCCGTGGCTGCACGGCGAGCCCGCCGAGATCAAGGCCACGACCCAGCAGGACGTTGCCTGGCTCGAGCATCACCTGTCAGGCGGGCCGGCGCCGTCCGGACCGCCGGTGCGGTTGTACCTGCAGCAGGCCGGCACCTGGCTTGACTTCGATCAGTGGCCTCCCGCTGCCACGGCGTCGGCTTACTATCTGCGGCAGCACGGAGCGCTGGTGACGAACGCCGAGCCGGGTGACGCTCCGCCTGCCGCGTTCGTTTACGACCCGGCCGATCCGACGCCGACGGCCGGTGGCCCGGTACTCCAGCCGCCGGGCAAGCAGGCTGACAACGCCGACATCGAAGCCCGGCCCGACGTGCTCACCTACACCAGCCCGCCCCTGGAGGCTGATCAGGACATCGTCGGCCCGGTCAGCGCCCGCATCTACGTCCGTACCTCTCTCCAGTACGCCGACGTATTCGTGCGGCTCTGCGACGTCGATGACAAGGGCGTGTCGCGCAACGTCGTAGATGGCATCCGGCGGCTGAGCCCGGCCACGGTGCCCGCAGCCGACGTGGAGGTGTGCGCGGATGGCATCCTGGCGGTCGATGTGGAGCTGTTCCCGACGGCCTATCGGCTTGCGGCCGGGCACCGGATACGCCTTCAGGTGAGTGGTGGCGCGTTCCCTCGATTTGCCCGCAACCACGGCAGCGGGGAGCCCTTCGGCGCCGCCGTCGCCACGCACCGGTGCCGGTTCGAGATCTTCGCCGATGCCCAGCATCAGGGGCGGGTCGTGCTGCCGGTCTTGTAGGGCGCCAGTTCTTCACCTAGGTTCTGACGTGCGAAGCGCACGAAAGGAACCGCCAGTGCCCACCACCAGCTTCACGTTCCAGTCGGCCGACGGCACGCCGATCGCGGCCTACCGGTGGGACCCGTCCGTAGCACCGAAGGGCGCGGTCCAGATCACACACGGCATGGGTGAGCACGCGCGCCGCTACGAGCACGTCGCCCAGGCACTGACCGACGCAGGCTACGTCGTCTACGCCCAGGACCATCGCGGTCACGGTGCCAGTGCCAGCGCAGCTGACCTCGGCGATCTCGGCGATCTCGGCGAGGGTGGCTGGACTGGGCTGGTGGACGACATCGGCCTGCTGAGCGCGACCATCAGGGCCGAGCACCCGGACGTGCCCCTGATCCTGCTCGGGCACAGCATGGGCTCGTTCGCGGTCCAGCAGTACCTGCTCGATCACAGCGCTGACGTGGACGGCGTAGTGCTCACCGGCACGGCGGTGATCGACCTGCTGGAGCCGGCGCTGGATCTGGATCAGCCACTCGACCTGGCGATGTTCAACGCTCCGTTCCAGCCGGCCAGGACCGACTTCGACTGGCTGTCCCGCGACGAGGCGGTGGTCGACGCCTACCTAGCCGACCCCCTGTGCGGCTTCGGGATCGATCCGGCGTCAGCGAAGGCGATGTTCGTCGGCGCGCGGCGGCTGGCTGATCCGGCGCAGGTCGCGGAGCTGCGGGACGGCCTGCCCGTCTACATCGCGGTGGGCGAGAGCGATCCGGTCAATGGCGGCTTGACGCTCCTGCACCCGCTGGCCGACCGGCTCAAGGATGCGGGCCTGACCGACGTCACGGTCATCACCTATCCCGAAGGCCGGCATGAGATCCTCAACGAGACCAACTCAGCCGACGTCATCGCCGCCCTGATCGACTGGGCGGACCGAGTTGTAGCCGCTAGCTAACCGGGTTGAAGTGCTGCGGGTTGCACCGGTGGCTAGGGACTCACTATCCCGCTGCGGCGGACGCGATTGTCTCGGCTCGTGCGCTCGATCCGGCGCAAGCAGCAACGACGAACGGGGCGCTGGCTACGTAGTGCCTGAGGCCGACGTGGTAATGGGTCACGATACGAGTCATCAGCCAGCACCCGCCTGGCCGTGGCGGTCTGAGCTCGAACGCCGCAAAGACGTTGGTTGAGTCCTGGCTGCCGATGACGCGGCCGTAGAGCGGGCCGAGCGGCCGTCCGCCACAGCCCTCGGTAAGGACGAATCCCGCGGCTGTTGTGCGGACCGGAGATAGGTCGCCGCAGAGGGTGTTGCTCATGGCTTCCATCGCGAGCACGTGAGGCGCCGGGTAGCTGCTATTGCCAACGAGTTGAACGCCGTCGATGACGAGTGAAGTGCCGCCCGAGTTGCGGATCGGGGTCGCGATGGCGACCGGTAGCCGACTAGAGATGCCGCCGAATCCGGCGCCGGTCATGCCCATCTGGAGCGGACCATTGCCCAGGCCGATCGGGCCCCATTCCAGGAAAGCGCCCACGGCAACCACAACGGTCACGGTCGCGATCAGCACCCGGCGGTGGCGCATCCAGCGGGCGCGCAGCGACACGTCGGCAAGGCCGTCGAGCGACAGTGTGCCCACTGCTAGCTCCCTGTCGTTGCCTTAACCGCATCCACAGCCGGTTCACCTCGACCGTACAGGTAAGTGCCGGGACGCAGTCCGTTCTAGGCTGACGGCGGTGGTGCCAAGATCGTCACCGAGGGCCAGGGCTATGCGCTGATGGGGCGCGAGAATCGGCGGCACACGTGAACGCGCGTGAAACGTGCCCGCATTTCCGCTTCACGGTCTAGATCGGCGTGCAGGAACACCTTGATCAGATCGAAGTCAGTACTGCATTGAGCTGCATCGGCGGGCTCACCTGGCTGGGCGTAGCAGTCAGCGTAGACGTGCAGGTAGTGATCGCTCTCAGAAGGGAAATGTGAGCGATACCACCGCAAGGTTGGCTCGTCGTCGCGGGTCCAGGCTTCGATCGTGGTCGCGCCCAGGTCTTGTGCACGCGCACATGCCTGCGAGAGCAGCCTGGTGCCGATGCCCCGCCCCTGATGGTCAGGGTGCACGGCGATCGTGTCGATGGTGGCAATCTGTCCCTCAGCGGATAGATCCAAGACGCCGACAATGGCTCTGGAGTCCTCGGCGACGAGCTCGGCACCTAGGACCGGCGATTTCTTCGCGGGCATGACGTCATCGAAGTAGGCGGTGCCTAGGAAGGACAGCACCCGGCAACGGAGCCAAGCCTGTTCATCCGCTGGCTCATAGTTACGGATTGGTATTGGCACCCGCCGATCGTGGGCCCGCGGACTCTGCTAACGCAAGCACTTTTCCGAGCCACTACAGCTCGCGGCGTTCCCATGCCACGCGCTTCATGCGGCTCTGACGGGCGGCGGGTGGCTGTGGAGTGTTTTGGTGCCGTCGGGGCTGACGGCTGTTGTGGTCCCATCCGGATGCAGCGTGATCCGCCAGCCCCAGCGGTGAATCGCGACCAGGTGATGGAACCTGCAGAGCAGCGCCATATTGCCGAGGGCGTGCCGGCCGCCGTCTTTGCGGTGGATGATGTGGTGCACGTCGCAGCCGACGGCCGGCATGTCGCAGCCGGGGAACCGGCAATGCCTGTCTCGCTTGCGGACCGCGCGGCGCAGGTGGACCGGGATGGTGTCCAGCGTCCCGGCGATGTCGAGCGGAAGGCTAATGTTCGCCACCGGACCGCCGAGCTTGCGGCGCAGCAGCGCGGCGTGTCCGGAAGGCCCGGACAGGAGCGCGACGGCCTGCTCGAGGGTGATGCCGAATCGGTCGCGGGCAGGGCGCGCGGCCGCCGCAGCCTCCAGCTCACGCAGGTGGTCAGTGTCAGCGAGGCGTTCCAGAAGGTCGTAGTCGACATGCCCGGTCACGACCGGCTGGATCACCGCGTCGCAGGCAACACCGGGACCTGCCGCGCTGCCGTCGCCATTGCGGCTCAGCTCGTCCAGGGTGATGCTGAGCTCCAGGCGGACCGGCTGGCCAGCCCGCTCCGGCAGGCAGTCGGCGGCGATCAGCCGGGTGCACGCCTCTTCGATGGCGTCGTGCCGCCGCTGGGCCAGCGTCCTGGTGTCTTCTGGCCCGCGGACTGCCGACAGCGAGTCCAGCACCGCCTCGACCGCGGCGGCGCAGCGGGCGGTCAAGTCTCCCTCGATCCTGCCTGCGCCATCGAAGGTCGTCGCGATGCGCAGGGCGCGATCCTCGAACCCGTCATTGTCTCCTGCATCAGCTGTGGCGTGCTGGCGGTACAAGTCCTCAGCCATCCCGGCGAGGTCGGACAGGTCGGCGCCCCGATCAGCCGCAGACAGCAGTCGTTCATCGGCGTCCTCGTGGTAGTCGCCGGGCAGCCGGTCGGACCAGTCGATGATCTGCCGGGCCCACGACAGCGACACCCGTCCGTCAGCAAGTGCGATGGCGATCAGCGGGTGTGCCTCGAGGCGATGCATCCGGGCGACTTGGGCAGCGGCGGCGCGGCGGGTGGCCTGGGTCTGCCAGGTCAGCCAGACCCGCGGCGATCGGTGCCCGTCGCCAGCTAACCCGCCGCCGGCCACGCTGAACGCGGCCAGCACCCGCGCGTGCGCGGCCGCCTGACGTGACTCGGCCACCGCCAGCGCCCGCAGGCAGTCGGCCTGCAGGCCGTCCGGCCAGGACGCCGCGTCGGCGTGCGCCAGGTAATCCAGCGCCGCACCCAGCAGCGCCAGCGCCTGCGCCGGACTAGCCGGCCGCACCGACTCGCCGGACGCCGCACCGTCAGCGGCAGCAGATGGGTAACCGCGAGACGAGGACTCGCCGGTGGTGGTGGTGGTGGTGTCGGCGGCGGCGGAGGAGGAGGAGGAAGAAGAAGGAGAAGAAGAAGCTGAAGAGGAAGAACCCTGAGACGCCGCAGCACCTTGAGATGTGGCAGCAGACTCAGGTGGGCTGGCTGATGAACTTGCCGATGGCGGGGCGCTCGCTGCAGACCTCGCGAACGCGCCGGCAGAGGAGCCAGTCGACGCTGAGACGCTGGCCGCCGGGCGAGGCTTGCGCGCGGGCTTTGATGCGTGATCAGAGGGGCCGGTGCTCGCGGAAATGTCGGCGCCCACAGATGAGCCAGCTAAACCAGGATGCGCGTCGTCGGCAGAAGACGGAACGCCGCGCGGAACACCGGGGACGTCCCAGCCCGGATCGGTCATGGCTCGCCTCCCAACGCCGAGTTGACGGTGCTCCCGATAAACGGTGCTCCCGGTTAGCTCACATATTCGATAATAGCTGGCCTCACTGACATTTTGCCGATGTCTAGTGGTGGCCGACTGGGGAAGTTTCACGGCAGCTTCGACCTCTGGCTGGCTGCCCGAACAAATAGGCTGTCTGCGACGCGCACTGGTCGCTGGTGTCTGCATCGTGGCGTACGACGGGCGGCAAATGCCGTCACGCGTAGGCGTAAGGAGTGGAAAAGATGACCAATATGCCGGAGATCGTTTCGGCCGAGAAGTGGCAGCAGGATCGCGACGAGCTGCTGAAGGCCGAGAAGGAGGCTACTCGCACGCTTGATGCACTCGCCGCACGGCGGCGACGGCTGCCGATGGTCAAGTTCGACAACGCCAAGTACACCTTCGACACTTCAGCCGGCCCCAAGACACTGCTCGACTTGTTCGCCGGACAGCAACAGCTCATCGTCTACCAGTTCATGGATAACGGGCCTGACGACTACTGCCCGGGCTGCACCCACTTCACCAGCAATGTCGTCGGCCTAGCCGCGCTCGCCGATGGCGGAGTCAGCTGGGCGACAGTGTCCAACATGCCGCTCGCCCAGATCGAGGCGTACAAGGCGCGGAAGGGCTGGACGATGCCGTTCGTGTCGTCGCACGGCACGACGTTCGCCGACGACTGCGGCGCAGGCGGCGGCTTCATGCTCAGTGTGTTTCTGCGTGATGGCCAAGACGTCTATCTGACCTACCGCACTACTGCTCGCGGCGTGGACCGGCTCCTGTTCGTCAACAACATCCTCGACCTCACCCCCTACGGACGCCAGGAGGACTGGGAGGATTCCCCGTCGGGCTGGCCGCAGCATCCCACCTACGGGTAGCCAAGCCGACCTAGGGTGAGTCCGCGGGCGCCTATGCCTGTCTCCAGCCCGAGCAGATCATCTACTGTAAAGGTGTGTTCGCCGGTCCTCGCTTGCGCCAGGTGGCCCTCGTGGCGCGGGACTGCGACCAGGTGGCCGCCGACCTGCGCCGGGCCTTCGGCTGGCCGGAACCATTCGCCGATCCAGGTGTGGCACGCTTCGGCCTGCGCAATGCGGTGCTGGCGGTCGGCGATACCTTCGTCGAGGTTGTGGCGCCGTTCGAGCCGGGTACGACCGCCGGCCGGTACCTGGAGCGGCGCGGTGGTGATGGCGGTTACATGGCCATATTCCAGCTTGCCGATCTGACACTGGCCCGCCGTCGGGTGGCCGAGCTCGGCGTGCGAGTGATCTGGACGGCTGACCTGCCCGACATTGCCGGCACCCATCTGCATCCCAAGGACGTTCCCGGCGCCATCGTCTCGCTGGACTGGGCAGACCCGGCGGACTCGTGGCGATGGGCCGGGCCGTCATGGACAGGGCACGCGCCCGAGCATGCTCCCGGCGGTGTGACCGGATTGACGATAGAGGTCCGCGACCCGTTCGCCGCGGCCGAACGCTGGGCGGCGGTGCTCGGCGTTCCCGCCAGCCGCGAGGACGGGAACGCAGTGGTCGAGCTAGCGGAATCGGGCCAGCTACTGCGATTCAGGCCGGCCCCGGCTGATCTCGCCGAGGGAATCACCGAGGTGACCATCGCGGGTCTGCCCTGCGATGCGCCTGTGCAGATCGGCGGGGTCAGCTTCGCCCGCGAGGAAGGATGACATGACCGCGCTCGAGACCGGAACCGAAGATCTGCGTGCCGAGATCGACGATGGCGTGGCGGTCATCACTATGAATCGCCCCGAGCGGCGCAACGCCCTGTCCGAAGCCATGCTGTCGGCCCTCGGTGCGGTCCTCGCCCAGCTCGAAACAGACGAGGCCGTTGGCTGCGTCGTCCTCACCGGAGCTGGCGGGGCGTTCTGCGCCGGCGGCGACGTCAAGAACATGGCCGCCGTCCCGGCGGACCGCGGGGACGCCGAGGCGGGCCGGTCGCTCGACGCGCGCATCCACCGCCAGCGACTCAGCCAGCGCGCCACGAGCGGGCGGCTGTGGGCTATGCCCAAGCCGACGATCGCGGCCATCGCGGGCCCGGCGGCCGGGGCCGGTTTGTCGCTCGCGCTTGCCTGCGACCTGCGTTACGCAGTCCCGGGCGCGGTGCTGACCACAGCCTTCGCGCGGGTGGCGCTCGCCGGAGACTACGGCGGGACCTGGTTCCTCTCCCAGCTGGTGGGCAGCAGCAAGGCCAAGGAGCTGTACTACTTCTCGGACCGTCTCAGCGCGGAGGACGCCGAACGGCTCGGCATCGTCAACGCCATCTTCCCGGCGGCCAGCTTCGAGCTGGAGGTCATGGCGCGGGCTCGCCGGCTGGCCGCAGGGCCGTCGATCGCCTACCGCTACATGAAAGAGAACCTCAACCGGGCCGTGACCGGCGATCTGGGCGACTGCATGGACCTCGAGGTAACCCACCATGTCCACAGCGCACTCACAGCGGACCACCGGGAGGCCGCCAGGGCTTTCGTCGACAAGCGCGATCCGCGCTTCCATGGCCGGTAGTACTCCGCGACGCTAGCTCCCCGGACGTTCCATCCACCGTTCCGTACGCGGAAGGTCGACGTAGCCGAGCCGGCGATAGATGGTCCGCCCCGGCTCTGCCATCAGGACCTGGCGGATGTCGGCGACGTCGGGATGACCGACCGTCTGAGCGATCAGGAAGCTGCCGAGGCCCCGCCCGCGGTGCGCTTGGTCGACGAACACGTCGCACAGCCAAGCGAACGTTGCCCGGTCGGTGACGAGCCGCGCATAGCCGACCTGCATGCCATCGGGCGTGTACAGGCCCACGGAGAGCGAGTGCTCGATTGCCCGCACCATCACAGCACGAGCGCGGCCCTCCGCCCAGTACGCCTCCTGGCTCATCCACTCATGCACCCGGCCGATGTCGAGCAGAGCCGGATCATCGCTGATCCAGTAGCCGCCCGGCCCCGCCACCCGCATGGTGCCCTCCTTGTCAGGCCATTGCCGTCACGATCGAAGCATCTTAGCGAGACGGCGCGGCCAGGGCCGCGGTCCTACGATGGGCGAGTGTGCACCGATGACAGTCTCAGCCCGCTTGTCGCCAGCCCGGCGAGCACTATGCTGCTCGATGCTGAGCCGCAGATCACGGTCCGCCTCGAGCCGGTGGACTCCGTCGTTGTGACGACACTGATTGACAACGTTACCGATGTCGTCATGCCGGACCATGGCCCGGCGCGCCGCGCCACTACGAGCGCTAGCCGCCCGGCCCGGTCGGCGGCGGTCATGGAGGGCGGCAAGGCCCCCGACGCGCTCGTCGCCGAGCACGGGTTCTCGGCCCTCGTGACGATCAGCAAGGGCGGCAGCGAACACCGGTTCTTGTTCGACGCGGGCACCAGCCCGGACGGCGCGGTGGACAACATGCGCCGGCTTGAGATCGATCCGGCATCTATCGAGGCCATCGTCTGCAGCCACGGCCATTTCGATCACACCACCGGGATCGACGGTCTGATACGCGCCGTCGGCCGGGCGAATATGCCGGTGCTGATCCATCCGCATTTCTGGCGGCGGCGGCGGCTCGTATTGCCTGGCCGCGACCCGGTCGAGATCCCCACGACGAGCAAGCGCGCGCTCACCGAGGTGGGCTTCGACATAATCGAGGAGAGGCAGCCAAGCTTCCTGTTCGGTGACTCGGTGCTAATCACCGGGGAGGTGCCGCGCGTGACTGGGTACGAGCCTGGCTTCCCACCGCAGCAGGCCTGGCTGGGCGGCGCTTGGGAGCCCGACCCGCTGGTGCTCGACGATCAGGCGCTCATTGTGAACGTCGCCGGCAAGGGCCTGGTCGTGCTCACCGGCTGCGGTCACGCCGGAGTGGTGAATATCGCCCGGTACGCACAGCGGCTTACCGGTGGCGAGGCACTGCACGCGATCGTCGGCGGCTTCCACCTTAATGGCCCGCTCTTCGAGCCGTTGATCCCGCGAGTGCTTGATGACCTGGCCGCGCTCAGCCCGAACTGGCTCGTCCCCGCGCACTGCACTGGCTGGCGGGCCCAGTTCGCGATGTCGGCGCGGTTTGGGGATGCTTACGTCCCGAACGCAGTCGGTACCAGCCTGTACCTCTGACCTACGCTGTGCTGGGTTACGCCGTGCGGAACTCACTCAGCGGGTCGGTCACAGCCTCACGCCACCGGTCGCGATGGCCCGCTGCCTGCAGCCGGTAGTACACGACCTGGCGCGCGGGCGCGCTCGCCTGGCCGTCATGCCCGCCGATGTTGTGAGCGAGCAGGTAGTGCGCGAACAGCACGCTGCCCGCGGGCCCGGTCACCTGCTGCGGCTTGCCCAGCTCGATCGGCGGATACGGCTCCGGATGGATCCGGCTCAGCGCGTCGGCTCCGTGCTCGGCCAGGTACGCGCCGAACCGCAGATGCGTGCCCGGCCACACCCAGAGGTTGCCCTGGTCGGGCTCGCTGTGGTCGGTCAGCCAGGCGCCGGCTAGCAGCGAGAACGTCCCCGGTGTGCCATCTGGCAATGGCGGGCTAATGCCGTCCACGTGGGGCCCGCCCGGCCGGTGCGGCCAGCTTGGGATGGTGGTAGCTAGCTGCGCAAAGTCCGGCTCCTGCGGCGGCCTATCGGGCCGGATGAGGCGAGCCGCTAGGTCGCCGATGCCCGCCGCGCGGTAGAACCGCAGCAGGCCGTGATCGTGGCCGCCCTCCCCCGGCACGTCGAACCGAGGCGCGGTGAACCGCGGCCACAGGAAGTACGGGCCCCGATGCCCGGCGGGCGGCGGCTCCGCTGTCAGCATGGCCGCGACAGTCCTGCGCCCACAGGCGAGCTGGCGCTCGTCGAGCACGCCGGGAATCACCACGAAACCTTGCTCCCGGAAGGCGGCGAGCGCAGCGCTGTCAATTGGGCTGGTGATCCCCTGCATACTGCCCACTTCAGCAGCGCCGCAGCCGGGCCGCAAAGGGTTTTAGGCCAGGTCCGCCCTGGTCAGACCGTGCCCTTGGCCGGGTCGCCCGCCGGTACGTGCTGGAGCACGATGACCTCGGGCCGCCCTGCGACCTTACCCGCCAGCTTTGGGTTCAACGCCGCCAGCGCCGCGCCTTTGCTGTGAACATGCAGCGCCTCAGGGCTCGCCCACTTCTCGATCATGATGAGCCGGTCGGGCGCTTCGTTCAGCGCGTACAGCTCGCATCCGTCCTCGCCGTGCACCTGCGCGATCGTCTCTTTGAATGCGGTGATGACCTCGTCCCGATGCTCGGCCAGGGGCACGATCGTGGCGACAACGACGACGGACATGAGCTCTCCTTCTCCTCAGCAGCAAAGATCGCACTCAAAGCGGGCGCGATGCCATGGTAGGTGCGCGCTAGCGAGCTGCTGCCGTCTCGGCACCGACAGGCAAGGCCGAGTGCACCGGCGCGGCTGGATTGATGATCAGGACGTTGCTCTGCGCGAGTCGCAGGAGCTCGCGGCTCGAACTGCCGTCGATGAGCGCCGGCAGCCCGCCGTGGGTCGGCGCGCCGATGACGATAGCGGCGGCGCCGACTGCGTTGGCGTATTCGGCCACCATCCGGCCGGCCGCGCCGTGATCGGTCGCGTGCAACAGGATCTGGCCCTCGGCCGGCACGCGATGCATGGCGAGCTGCTCGAGGTGCCGCGAGACCAGTGCCCTGGCCTCGTCCAGGTCTTCGCCGTCTACAGCCACGTCCCCGCCCACGGCCGCTTCCCTGGCGTGCACGACGTGGACGGCCCGGCCGCCCTCGGCCGCCATCCGGGCGGCTGCCTCGCTCACCATTCCCGCGATTGGTGAGTCGTCTACCGCGGCCACGACGATCCCGGTGGTCTCGCCCTCGCTATAGGGGACGCTGGGCACCGGGACGATGCGCTCCGTCTGCACATCGACCGGCTCGGCCTGCACGCGCTCGGCGTCGGCCAGCATGTGGTGCACGGTCGTCAGGATCACGATGCCGGCGACGACGGCGCCTGCGGCGATGTAGAACGGCACGTGGATATTCAGGGCGATCACCAGACGGCCCGCGGCATACGGCGCGAGGCCGCCGCCGATGAAGCGAACGAAGCTGTAGGCCGCGGAGGCGACAGGGCGCTCGACCGGCGCGATCGTCATGACTGCCTGCGTGGTGATGGTGTTGTTGACGCCGATGAAGATTCCTGAGGCGATCACGGCCGGGATCAGCACGGCGCGGTCGGTCGTCCAGATCGCGATGACCAGGATGAGGACCGCAAACGCGGCGAGGTTGGCGTACATCGTCCTGGCGATGCCGAACCTCGACTGGAGCCGCGGGGCGCCGAAGATCGCGAAGACAGCGACGAGCACGCCCCAGCCGGTGAAGACCAGGCCGAGCCTGATCGGGCTGAGGTTCATCGGGAACGGCGCATAGCCGAGCACGGTGAAGAAGCCCCAGTTGTAGCACAGCGCGGTCAGCGACATCATCAGCAGTCCGCGATGGCGCAGCGCCCGCAACGGGGCGGACAAGGACGTCTTTTTCGCTGGCAGCGGCATCGGCTGGACGAGGACGATGGTCGCGATCAGGGCGATAGCCATCAGCGCCGAGACGCCGAAGAACGGGCCGCGCCAGCTGATCTCGCCCAGCACGCCGCCAAGCAGCGGGCCAACGGCGATGCCGAGTCCAAGCGCGGTCTCGTACAGCACGATGGCGCCGGTGAACCCGCCGCTGGCCGATGCCACGATCACGGCCAGCGATGTCGCGATGAACAGCGCGTTTCCGATGCCCCAGCCGGCCCGGAAGCCGATGATGCCGCTGATCGAGGGCGACGCCCCGGCGAGCGCGCTGAAGATGACGATGATGACAAGGCCCGTGATGAGCGTGCGCTTGGCGCCGATCCGGCTGGACACCCAGTTGGTGATGAGCATGGCGACGGCCGTCACGACCAGGTAGCTGGTGAACAGCAGCGTGACCTCGCTAGGCGAGGCGTGCAGTTGGCGGGAGATGGAAGGCAGGATCGGATCGACCAGCCCGATCCCCATGAAAGACACCACGCACGCGAACGCCACTGCGAAGACAGCCTTTGGCTGCCGGAAGGGGCTGACAGCAGTCCCGCTCATGTACTCCCCTGCCTGCCGGACTCGCCCGGCGTCTCGTTATTCCTGTGCGGCGCTGGCCAGCAGGCCCTCGCGCTGGGCGCTCGCGAGTGCATCCATGGCTGGCAGCGCGGCGGCCAGCGCATCCTGGTCGGCCTGACTAAGCCTGGCCAGCAAGCTCGATAGCCGCTCGGCCCTGATGGCGCGGCGGCGGGCGATCACCTCGCGGCCCGCGTCGGTGATCTGCACGTGCACGACCCGGCCGTCTGCGGGATCGGCGCACCGGATCGCCAGGCCTTGCTCCTCAAGACGCCCGACGAGCTGGGTCATGGCCGGCTGCGTCACTCCCTCGGTGGCGGCGAGCGCGGTAAGCCGGGTCGGGCCCGAGCGTGCCAGGGTCGACAGCGTGGCAGCGGTCGTCAGGGACATGCCCGGCGGGCTCAGCCAGCGGATGAGGGCCAGCAGGCGCTCGAGCCCGGCTGCTACCTCTGCAGCCTCCTGGGTCGTCGCGGTATCCATAACACAGTTATATTACTTGCTTATGTAAATGATCGTCAACTGGCCAGCGCGGTGGTGGGGGCCAGTGCTGGCCGAAACCAGGTGGTGGTGGGGCCGGCTAGCCGAGGCTCGGTGCTAGCCGTGGCTCAGTGCTATCCGAGACTGAGCGCGCCGCCGTCCAGCAGCAGCGGATGTGCGTTGACGTAGCTGGACTCGTGGGACAGCAGCCAGATGGTGGCGTACGCCACCTCCCAGGCTGTCGCCTGGCGGCCGAAGGGCAGCCGCCGCGCTGTCCGCGCGGGGTTGCGGCTGGAAGCCTCGCGGCCGAGCGGAGTGTCGACCAGGCTCGGCACGACGAGGTTGGCTCTGACGAAGCTGGCCATTCCCTCCCGCGCCGCCTGACGGCAGATGCCAAGCAGCGCGGCCTTGGATGCGTCGTAGGCGGGGATGCCCGTCGCGGCCCGCAGGCTCGCCGCTGAGCTGATGAACACGATCGCCGAGCGCGGGTCTAGAACTGGCAGCGCGGCGGCCGAGATCAGGAAGTGCGCCCTGGTGTTGACGGCGAAGGTCTCGTCCCACTGCTCGCGCCGTCGTGCCGGTCAGTCCACGGCCCAGTCCGAAGCCGACATTGAGAACCAGGCCGTCCAGTCCGCCGAGGGCGGCGACTGAGTCTGTGACCAGCCGCGCGCAGGCGAGCGGATCGGCGACGTCGGCGACGATTACCTCTGCCCTGGCACCCTCAGCGCGCACAAGGCGAGCCGTCACCTCGGCGGCGTCGCCGTCGCGGTCGGCGCACACCACGGACGCGCCTTCCCGCGCGGCCAGAACCGAGATCGCCCGGCCGTTGCCGATGGGAGCGTCGGGATCGGGCGACGGCCGGGTACCGGCTCCGACAACAAGAACACGCCGCCCGGTCAGCCTGCCACGGCCGGGCGCCGAGCCCGCCGACTCGGGCGGCAGGTAGGCGTCGTCGTGTTCTGTCACTCGCCGGTCCCGGCTTCGTCGGCGGCCCACATCGGCTGGGCGCCGGGCGGGAGCGGCACAGCGAAGGCGTTGAGCAGGTACGAGATCAGGGTGTAGTACCCGCACAGCGTCACGAGCTCGACCAGGCCGGCCTCGCCGAGCAGGCCACGGGCGGCATCGTAACTGGCCTGGCTGACCTGGCCCGCGTCGGCGAGTTCATGCGCGACGGCGTACACGATGCGCTCGTCGTCAGCGGTGAACTGCGGCACATCGCCTCGCCCGATGGCGTCAACAACCTCGTCTGGCACGCCGTGTTCGCGCGCCATCCGAGCGTGCGCCCACCACTCGAACTCCGCCTTCCAGCGGGCGCCCACCGTGATGATCGCGACCTCGCTGAGTCGTCGATCGATGGACGTGCCGAAGCGCACGACCGCGCCGAGCGAGGCAAGGCGGCGCCCGACATCGGGTGCGTGTACGAAGGCGTTGAACGGCCCGACCAGGGCGCCGTCCGCGCTGACGAGCTGCTCGCCCCTGGTGCCGACTACCTTGTCCCAGACGTCCTGGCCCGCAGGGTCAAGCTCATCGCGGCGCAGATTTGAAAGACGGGTCACGGCAGGACACTAGCGCGTCAGCAAGTCCGCGCTCCTATAGTCGACTGCGATGGTGCCGAACCCCGTTCCCTTGATCATTGACGTGCACGCCCATCCGGGTCGCTGTTTCCTCGCGGGCCTCGATGACGCTGACCCGCTGGCGCGTGTCCTCGGCGGCGCGGACGTCGTGACCGCGCTGGCGGCAGCTCAAGCGGCCGGCCTGACCGCGGTCACCCTGTCGACCGTGGCTGATCTCCAGGTACTGACACCCGACCCGGAGCGGGGGTTGCGGGCAAGCCGGCAGTTCCGGCCTGGCGAGGCACGCGCGGACCACGCGCGCCAGCTTGCCGGCCTCGCTGAGGTCGTCCGAACGGCCGGCACCCAGGTTGCGCGCACCGCGGCCGACATCGAGCGGGCTCACACTGAGGGGCGGCTAACCGTCCTGGTCAGCTGCGAAGGCGGCGACTTCCTCGACGGCATGCTGGAGCCCCTAATCGCAGCGCGGGACGCCGGCGCTTCATCGCTGACCCTGGTCCACTACCGCGTCAACGAGATCGGCGACGTGCAGACCGAGGCACCCGTCCACGGCGGGCTGACCCGCTTCGGCCGCGAGGTCGTCGGCGAGTGCAACCGCCTGGGCATGATCATCGACTGCGCGCATGCAAGCTTCGAGACGACCGTCGGTGTCCTGGAGACGTCGAGCGATCCGATCATGGTTTCGCACAGTCATCTCGACCATGCCGACCGGCCCCATCCGCGACTGCTCAGCCCCGACCACGCACGGGCGGTCGCCTCGGCCGGCGGGCTGATCGGGGCGTGGCCGGCCGGGGTCACGAGCGGAACCCTCGATGACTTTGCCGGCGAGATCATCCGGCTGGCTGACCTCGTCGGCGTCGACAGTGTCGCCATCGGGACCGATATGGACGCCAACTACCGGCCCGTGCTGACCAGCTACGCGGACTTCGCGACCCTAGCGGAGCTGCTTGCCCGCCGCGGCCTCAGCGGCGCGGAGACAGCCAAGATCTTCGGCGGCAACGCCCTCGGCCTGCTCGCCAGGGTGGCCGGCTGAGTCTGCCCTGGATGCTGGCTCGCACGCCAGCCTGCCGGCCGAAATGCGCGCGGAACAGTTCGCCCCCTGCTGGGCGTTTTCACTGGTGGAGTACGACGATCGGCGAGAGAAGACCAGTGGCTCACTGCATTACCTGCGGGACCGAACTACATCCTGAGCGTGCACAGAAATATCACTATTGCATGGCGCCGGAGTGCCAGAAGGCAAATGCTCAAGGCCTCACGATGGTGGCTATAGGCATGAACAAGGCGGCTGAGGAGTTCCTCATTCTGGATGACCGCACCCGCGAGGACCTAGCCAGCGGCAAGTACCGTGATCAGCGTCGCGGCTCCTTCGGCCCGGCCGCACCCCGGCCCGATGCGGCCAGCATGTCCGACACTTCCGGCTCCGCCGGTCGAGCTGGCCACCGCGTACCGCCGCGGCCGCGGCGGCCATCGCCACCGCCCGCCGCGCCGCCATGGACCCGGTCGCAGGAACGGCTCGCGCTCCTGTATAACGAGCAGGGACTTCGGCCTGCTGAGATCGCGGGCAAGCTGGGCGTCAGCCCGAGGCTCGTTACCCAGATCATCCTTGCCGCCAAGAACCGGGGCAAGGCGTGACCTCGGGCTGAGACAGACAGACTTGGTGGTAGTGCGCCTTGCCTGCTGACAAGAGGGCTAGCGGCGGGCGTGCCAGGCGGGGGTTGTCATGTCGGGGTGGTTCACAGGGCAGGTCGTCCATACCGGGCGGCTGCCGCTGTTCTGCTTCTTCGTGGCGTTCGTGGCGAGCTTCATCTGCATACGCCTGTCCGTGCGGCTCATCCGGGCGCAGGTGCGGTGGTGGCCAGGCAACTTCCGCGCCGGCTCTGTCCATGTACACCACATGGTCTTCGGCGTGGTGCTCATGGGAGTCGGCGGCATCGCCGAGCTGGCCGCCCCGCTGAACTCCCTCGCGTGGCGATCGGCGCCTGCCGCCGTGTTCGGGGTCGGAATGGCTCTCGTCCTCGACGAGTTCGCGCTGATCCTGCACCTGCGCGACGTGTACTGGAGCAACGAGGGACGGCTGTCCATCGACGCGGTCTTCGTGGCAGCGGGAGTGACCGCGCTCCTGCTGATCGGGGCTAGTCCGGGCGGGGTGTCTGGCGTGGATGAATACCACTACCTCCCGGTCGGCCGCGGCGCGGTCATGACCATCATCGCGGCTGTGGTCGTGCTGTTCGTGCTGGCCGGGATCACGCTGCTCAAGGGCAAGATCTGGACCGGCCTGCTCGGGCTGTTCGTGCCGCCGGTCTTCATCATCGGCGCGATCCGGCTCGGCAGGCCCGATTCGCCGTGGGCTCGCTGGCGCTACCGGGACCGGCCCGCCAAGCTGGCCAGGGCCAGGCGCCGCGAGCAGCACCTGCGCCAGCCGGTGATCCAGGCGAAGTCGTGGGTGCAGGACCTGCTGGCTGGGCGGCCCGACCAGTGAGGGCGTGCGTAGACTCGCGCGCATGACCGTCTCCGCGTTCGCGCCCGCCGGCGTCTTGCGCGCGTCGATCAATCTCGGCAACCCGATACTCGCCAGCCGGGACGGGGTGAGCGGCGATCCAGGCGGCGTGTCGGTGGACCTGGCACGCGAGTTCGCGCGACGGCTTGGTGTGGCTATCGAGTTCGCGGTCTTTGACAAGGCCGCAGCCTCAGTCGAGGCGGTCAGGAAGGAGGAGGCTGACGTCGGCTTCTTCGCGATCGACCCGGCGCGCGGCGATGGGCTCCTGTTCACGGCGCCCTATGTCCTGATCGAGGGCAGCTATCTCGTGGGCGAGTCGTCGCCGCTCACTGACAACGAGCAAGTCGACAGCAAGAACCATCGCGTCTCGGTCGGCTGGGGCAGTGCCTACGACCTGTTCCTGACGCGCGAGCTCAGCGAAGCCGAGATCGTCCGGTTCCCCGGCGCGGCACCCGCGCTGGCCGCGCTGCGCTCGGGCGATGTGGACGTTGCGGCTGGCATTCGTCAAGTGCTGGAGGGCGAGGCGAAACGTGACCTGGGCGTGCGCGTGCTGCCCGGCCGTTTCATGCTGATCCAGCAGGCCATGGGCCTGCCCGCCAGCCGGGGCGCTGAGGCGCAGGCACAGCTGGCCGCGTTCGTCGAGGAGATGAAGGCCACCAGCTTCGTCGCCGAGGCACTGACCCGCCACCGCATCGAGGGCGCGATCGTCGCGCCCGCAGGCTGAGGGCCAGCGCTCAGGGGCCCGCGCTGAGGGGCCGGCGCTGAGGGGCCGGCGCTAGGGGCCGGCGCTGAGGGGCCGGCGCTCAGGGGTCAGCCACGAGCCCGGCCGACGGGTGATGTTAGCTTCGAAATACGGGCGGACAGCACGCTTTGCCCGTCGCGGCGCTTTGCCAGTCGCGCGGGGGGACCGATTTACGGGGGGCGCATGCCATCGGCCGTGGGAGAGCGCGCTGCGGCGCCCGTCGACAGGCGCTGGCTGATCCTCGTCGTGGTGGCAATTGCCCAGCTTATGGTGGTACTCGACGCCACGGTCGTGAATATCGCGCTACCGTCCGCTCAGCGTGCGCTGGGGTTCCCGAACAGCGATCGGCAGTGGGTGGTAACTGCCTATGCGCTGGCCTTCGGCAGCCTGCTGCTGGTGGGCGGCCGCCTCGGCGACATGTTCAGTCGCAAGTGGGTATTCATATCCGGCTTGATCGGATTCGCCATAGCCTCAGCCATCGGCGGTGCGGCCGGCTCGTTCGCCGTGCTTGTATCGGCCAGGGCGCTGCAGGGCGTGTTCGGCGCCCTCCTCGCGCCGTCGGCCCTGGGCACCCTCGTCAGCACGTTTCAGGATCCACGCGAGCGGGGTCGGGCGTTCGGGGTGTTCGGCTCGGTCGCTGCGGGTGGCGGCGGGATCGGACTGATCCTCGGCGGGGCGCTGACCCAGTACCTATCGTGGCGGTGGTGCCTGTACGTCAACCTGATTTTCGCGGCGATCGCCGTGGCGGGCGCGCTGGCCTGGATCCGCAGTAGCCGTCCGGCTGTCAGGCCGCGGATGGACTGGCCTGGTGCCGTGCTAGCTTGCGCCGGCCTGTTCCTGATCGTGTTCGGCTTTTCCCACGCCGAGTCCGCTGGCTGGACGGCCGCGCTGACCGTCGGTTCCCTGGCCGCGGGCGCGGTACTGCTTACTGGGTTCGTCATCGCCGAGCAGCATGTGGCGCATCCGCTGCTGCCGCTACGGATAATTCTGGACCGCACCCGGGGCGGCTCCTACGTCGCCGTGTTCATAACGGGAATCGCGATATTCGGCACGTTCCTGTTCCTCACCTTCTACCTGCAGGTGGTCAAGGGCGAAAGCCCGCTGACCACGGGGCTGCTGTTCCTGCCTTTGATCGGCTGCATCCTGCTCAGCTCCAACCTGTCCAGCATCGTTCTCCTGCCCCGGCTCGGTCCGCGGGTCCTGATCGCGGCCGGCATGCTGCTGGGTACCGGCGGGCTGGCCTACCTCACTCAGGTCACCGTGACCTCCGACTATGCCAGCGCCGTGCTGCCTGCCCTGCTCGTCATGGGCCTTGGCTTCGGCATGATCTTCGCCCCGGCCATTAATACCGCTACGTTCGGCGTTGCCCGGCAGGACTCCGGGGTGGCCTCCGCGCTGGTCAATACAATGCAGCAAGTCGGCGGCTCGATCGGGACGTCCGCCCTCAGCACGATCGCGCTGACCGCGACGGCCAGCTACCTGATCGCCCACCATGCCAGCCCGCTCGCCCCGGCGATAGCGGCCACTCACGGCTACACCACGGCCTTTGGCGTGTCAGCAGGGCTGCTGGGCGTGGGCTTCATCCTCGCGATCGTCCTGCTGCCATCCAAGCACCGGCTGGCCGAGCTCAGGAAGGCGGCCGAAGCCCCGGCCACCGCCCCTGGCCGTCAAAGGGCAGCGGCGAGCCGTTCGTAATCGGACGCCGTGTTGTAGAGCTGGGCTGAGACGCGCAGCCACCGCCAGCCGCCATGGCAGGTGACCGGCACAACGACACCACGTTCCTCCAAAAGCCTGTGTTCCAGCGCCCTCGCGTCAGCTTCGGTCAGCGGTGCAGGCAGCGGTACCAGTCGCATCGAGGCGGCCAGCCCGCTGACGTCCGGAGGGCTAGTGCCGATCTTTGCCGCGATGAGTTCAGCGCCCTGCATGGCCAGCTCGTTGTTGTGCTGGCGGACCGCCTCCCAGCCGGGCCGGCGGAAGAATGCGAGTGCCGCCGGGACGGCGAGCATGGCCGTCGGATCGTGGGTACCGGTCCAGCTGAACGACGAGAGGTACCCGTCGGCTATCCCGTGCGAGGTCACAAGCGGGCGCAGCGTATCCCGCCATCGCGGCGCCACATGCAGGACCGCGGACGCTTTGGGAGCACACACCCATTTGTGCATGTTGCCCACCCAGAAGTCGGCGCCGAGCTTGCCGAGGTCGACCGGAAGCATCCCCGCGGCGTGCGCGCCGTCTACGAGGACCGCGACACCCTGCCGGCGGCATTCGGCCGCGATCTCCTCGACCGGGAATACCAGCCCGCTGCACGAGGCCACGTGATCGACGACCAGCAGGCGGGTCCGCACGCTCAGCCGCGACAGCACAGCATCGGCCACGGCCGCGCGGCTGCCAGCCGGCAACGGGACCGCAGCGATTCGCAGCACCGCCCCCGCGGCGTCGACAGCCTGGCGAAGCTGCGCTAGCACCGCCGGGTAGCAATGATCGGTTGCCACGATCTCGTCGCCTGGCCCGAGCCTGGCCTGCGCGATCACGGTCTGCGTGCCGGTGGTCGCGTTGTCGACGAAGACCAGGCCCTCGTCGTCGGCACCGAGGAACGCGGCCACCTCAGTACGCACCGCATCGAGGAGTGCCGGGAGCTGGTGCACAAGGAAGCCGACCGGGTTGCGCTCCAGGGCATCGCGCCACACCTGCTGCTCCGCCAGCACGGAGACCGGCGTAGCGCCGAACCCGCCGTGATTGAGGTAGGCAAGGCCAGGATCCAGCGTCCACGCCGACGCGTCAGGAAGCCCAGTTGTCGCAGTCATGCCAATCGGGATGTTAACCCACGTATGCCTTGAGCGTGCAACCTGCGGGCTGCCGGGTACCGATAGCAGGGTGACGCATCCGAGCATCCTGGTGGGCACCTGCTCGTGGACGGACCGGACTCTCACGCAGGACACCGACTGGTATCCGAAACGATCGATGTCCGCGGCCGAGCGCTTGAAGTTCTACGCCTCCCGGTTCCCGATCGCTGAGGCCGACAGCACCTACTACTTCCCGCCATCACCGGAGCTGACCAGGGGCTGGGCCGAGCGGACGCCGGACGGATTCACCATGAACGTCAAGGCGTACTCGCTGCTGACCGGCCATCCCTCGCGGCCGGACTCGCTGTGGCCCGACTTGCGCGACGCCATCAAGTCCGAGTTCGCAGGCAAGCGCAACGTCTACGCCTCCCACCTCGAACCTGAAGCCATCGAGGAGGCCTGGCGGCGCTTTGAACTGGCGTTGCGGCCACTGCGGACCGCCGGCAAGCTGGGCGCCGTTCTCGTCCAGTACCCCGAGTGGTTCACCGCCAGGAAAGCCAACCGGGACGAGCTGACCGCCATCCGCCGGCGCTGGCCCGATCTTCCGGTCTGCGTCGAATTCCGCTCTCCCACCTGGCTGGCCGCCGGTCAGGATCGAGAGCGCACTCTCCGTGCGCTGGCTGACCTCAGCCTGGCTCTCGTAGTCGTGGATGCGCCGCGGGTCGCCAAGCTCCCGACGGTCCTCGAGGCGACCACGCCCGAGCTGGCGGTGATCCGATTCCACGGCCGCAACGACGAGACCTGGAAGAAGCCCGGCACTACCGCTGCCGAGCGCTTCGATTACCTCTATTCCAGGCCGCAGTTGCGGGCCTGGGTGCCCAAGATCGAAACCCTCGCTGGCAAAGCTGACACTGTGCACGCCCTCATGAACAACTGCTATCGCGACAACGGCGTCCGTAACGCCGCCGACCTAGCCGGCCTCCTGTCGGACGCCCCGGACGCGAAGTCGGAGGAATAGGCGGCGACGACGGGGAAATGCGGACTGTCATCCTTGATCGCATGATGCGGCGGGGTGTGGAGCTGATCGGCGTGCCAACGAATTCCAGCGGCACCATGGACGGGGTCGCCCGCGCACCGGCGGTACTGCGGGCACGTGGCCTCGCTGCGGCGCTCGCGAGCGAGCTGGCGCTGACAAGCGAGTCGGCGCTGGCGGGCGATCCGGGATTCGCTGACGCAGGGGACCTGCCGCTGGAGTCCCCGCCTCGACGGCGCGGCCCTTCTGGCCTGCTGGCCGAGGACGCGCTGGTCACGATGATCGCGCGGGTCGGCGCGGCCGTGCGGGCCGCACGCTCGGCCGGGCGACTCCCGCTGCTAATCGGCGGCGATTGCCCGGTGATCCTTGGCGCGCTAGCAGCGTTGCAGGACGAAGCCGGTCAGCCGGGCTTGCTCTTCGTTGACGGGCACGAGGATGCCTGGCCGCCGCTGGCCTCACCAACGGGCGAGGCTGCCGACTGCGAGCTCGGGCTGGCGCTAGGGCTCTTCGATGGCGACCTGGACGCACGGCTGCGCGCCGCAATCCCCCGGATCCGGCCCGAGCATGTCGTCGCGATAGGGCCGCGTGATGAGGACGAACTTGCCGCCGCAGGCATCGCAACGTTGGCCGGTCGGCTGCGGGCACTGATCCGCCCGGCTGAGCTCGCCGCCGCTACGACGGCGGCCGCCGCGGCTACGGCGGCTGCGGCGCTGCTGCCCGCGCCATGGTGGCTGCACGTCGACCTCGACGTCCTCGCGACCGCCAGCTTGGCCGCGGTGGACTACCCGCAGCCCGGCGGCCTGACCTGGGACCAGCTAATCCAGATCACGTCCGCTGCGCTGGCCGCAGACGGCTGCGCGGGATGGTCAGTCTGCATCTACAACCCTGACCTGGACCCGGACCGCCGCGGCGCTGACGACATCGTCAGCTACCTCAGGCAGGCGATCACCGCGGCGCGCGCTACGTAGCGTCGGCCGACACGACGGCCGAGCTGCGCGGCAGGCAAACGTTCGTCGCTACGATCAGGCGCCCGAGCCGTCCTGCTGAGGATCCTGCCGTGTCAGCAGCCGCTGGAGAACCGCAGGATCTGCTCCGGCCACGTCAACAATTTTCGAGCGGCTTCGCGCTCCGGCGACCAGCGTGACCTCATGACGACCGACGCCGAAGGCTGCAGCGACCGCAGCGAGTGCCGCGGATGTGGCCGCGCCGTCAACGGCACGCTTACTGACCCGGACAACCAGAGCCCCCTCGTGCTCGCCGCCCACGTCGGGACTGGAGGAACCGGGCTTGACCCAGACGGTGATGCGCATTCGAGGTCGCGCATCGCGCCCTACCACGACGTATGACCGGCTGGTGTGGCGTCTTCCCCGAGCGCAACGCGCCTGGCCTGGAGGTCAGGGTGGGTGACGAACCGGTCCACGAGCCGTGTGGATCCCCCGATGCAACTCCAGTCGTCGTCCCAGAGCGTCGAAACCAGCCACGCATGATCGGCGGGGAATATCAGATTGGGCAGGCCGCCATACGTCCCTCGGTCGTGCCAGCGCCAGGTGGCGGCCTGCGTCGGTCCGGCCTCGACCAGCACATAACGCCAGCCCGGGTACAGCGTCACCATCGGCGCGCCGGGGAATATGACGTCGTCGGAGCCGGTGTCCAGATACCCAAGCCACCACGGCTGGACCGTCGATTCTTCGCTCAGTAGCGCCGATATCGCCCGGTCGCGTTGGTCCCGCTCATCGCCGCTGTCCGGCAGCAGGACCGTCGCATACGCATCGAAAACCGGCGGGATGGCCGCGGTGATGGACACGCCCACGGACGTCCCGCTGCCGATCCATTCGACATCTGCGTCAGTCCCGATGCGCCACGTGACACCGTCCTTGGGCCGCCTGAGCGGCACGCTCGGATGCTCACCAGTCATGCCGCCCTCCTCCCACCACTGCTGGCGATCTGACAAGTCCCGTGGCGTGGTGTATCGGCAGCTGACGCGTGATCCTTCGTTGTCGGTTAGGCGCTGAGCGCCTGAGGTCGCTGGTGTGGTGCACCTCCGGGGCGGTGTCGCAGAGGGTGAGGCGGGATCGGGCCAGGACGTCGACGCCGAGGTAGCGGCGGCCTTCGGTCCATTCGTCGTGCTGCTCGGCCAGGACGGCGCCGACGAGCCGGATGAGGGAGTTGCGGTCGGGGAAGATGCCGACGACGTCGGTGCGGCGGCGGATCTCCCGGTTGAGCCGTTCCTGCGGGTTGTTCGGACCAGATCTGCCGCCACAGCTCTTTCGGGAACGCTGGTGAAGGCGAGCACGTCGGCGCGGGCGGCGTCCAGGTGCGCGGCGACGGCGGGGAGCTTGCCGGCGACGGCGTCGACCAGGCGGTCGTACTGGGCGTGCACCGAGGCGGCGTCGGGCTGGTCGTAGACCGAGTGCAGCAGGGTCTGCACCCACGGCCAGGACGCCTTCGGCGTGACCGACATCAGGTTGGCGGCGTAGTGGGTGCGGCACCGCTGCCAGGACGCGCCCGGCAGGGTCGCGCCGATCGCCTCGGCCAGCCCGCGGTGGGCGTCGGAGGTGACCAGCGCGACGCCGGACAGGCCGCGGGCGGTCAGGTCCCGGAAGAACCCCAGCCAGCCGGCGCCGTCCTCGGCGGAGGTGACCTGCAGGCCCAGGATCTCCCGGTGCCCGTCGGCGTTGACGCCGGTCGCGAGCAGGGCATGCACGTTCACCACCCGGCCGCCCTCGCGGACCTTCAGCACCAGCGCGTCCGCGGCGACGAACGTGTACGGCCCGGCGTCCAGCGGCCGGGTCCGGAAGTCCTCCACGACCGCGTCCAGCTCGGCGGCCATCACCGACGACCTGCGACTTGGACAGCGAGGTGATGCCCGAGCGACGCGACCAGCTTCTCCATCCGCCGGGTCGACACGCCGAGCAGGTAGCAGGTCGCCACCACCGACGTCAGCGCCGCCTCGGCGCGGCGGCGGCGTTCCAGCAGCCAGTCCGGGAAATAGCTGCCCGGCCGGAGCCGGGGGATCGACAGCGTCCAGCGTCCCGGCCCGGGTGTCGAAGTCCCGGTGCCGGTAGCCGTTGCGGACATTCACCCGCTCCGGTGACGGCATCCCGTACGGGGCACCGCAGACCGCGTCGGCCTCGGCCGACATCAGCGCGTCAAGGAACGTGGTCAGCAGCGACCGCAGCAGATCCGGCGACGCGGACTCCAGCTGGTCGTGCAGAAAGCGGGCAGGATCGATACTGGGCTTAGCGGCCATCGCGTAGGTTCTCCATCGAGTCGACTTGGCAGGTCTCTCGAAGGATCACGCGGTGGCCGCCCTACACGTCTGCGCCACGCCCATCAACGAGCGGGTCGGTACACCACTCTGCTGGACAAGGTTGCCCGCCAAGCCAGTTGGTCATGCCACGCTGTGCGTCATGAGCGACGCCAGCCCGCCTGATTGTGCTGCGCGGCCCGTCGGCCGCTGGCAAGTCCACTGTGGCCGCTGAACTGGTACGGCAGTGCCCGGACAAGATAGCGGTGCTGGAAGAAGACTACTTCCGGCGCGTCATCCTGCAGCGCCGGGATGACGACCGGACCGCCTGCAAGCGAAGCTGCGCGAGTGCGCACTGGTCGCCCTGGACGCCGGATTCCATGTTGTCCTGGAAGGCATCCTGGTCGCGCGGCACTACGAACAGGTCGTCACCGACCTGCTGGCGCACAATCCGGGAACGAGGTTCCTTTTCTACTTCGAGGTCAGCCTGGCGGAGTCGCTCAACCGGCACCGGGCCAAGCCCATCGCCGACGTCGTACACGAGTCGTCACTTCGCGAGTGGTACGGTGCCGCGGCCCCGCTGCATCACCGCGGTGAGAAGATCATTCCGGAGACGTGGACCGTCCAGCAGGCCGTCGACTTCATTCAGGTCACAGCCGGCCTTGGCACGTAGCGACCTGGTCCCATCCAATTGCGGCCGCGATCAGGCCCGCGGCCTCGGCCACAGACCGGCCGTCGGTGTCGATCGGCGTGCCGAGAGCTTCATACTCGGCGGACTCGGCGTCTGCCAGTGCCCGCTCGGTCACGTGACGCAGGTATCCGGCCGGCTGCCCGCGGAGCGGATCTCCTGGCTGCGGCCAGCTGCCGCCGTCGCCGCGGGACATGATCCGGCGACTCAGCTCCGAGCGCCCGGCGCGGAGCCGGCAAATTGTCACGGTCGCGGCGGGCAGCGCCTCCATGTAAGCCTGAGCTGCCGCTTCGTTCTCGATCGGACCGGTCACCACGAGGTGCCTCGCCCCGGCGGCGTGATAGGTCTGCCACATCGCCGCGAGGTTGCCGGCCCGGAGGCGGTGGCCGCCTGGATCGTCGTCGGGAGCGGGCCTGAGGAAGCCGATCTGATCGAGGTCGACGTAGCCGGCGGTGCGGCCGTCGTGCAGCAATCTCATGTACAGCTCGAATCCGATCGTCGACTTGCCGACGCCTGTCGGTCCGCAGATCAGCACGATCTGCCCGGCAGCGCCCACGCCGGCTGTGCCGTGCAAGCGTGCTGGCGCGCCGACTGGCTCGCGCCTGTCTCGGGTGAATCCCGGCCATGTGCGACAGCTGTCCCGGACAAGGCTGGCAACCTCACCAGCGGCGATGCCTGTGGTGTCCACGCACACGTCGACGACGGTGCTGGCATCCATGCCATCGGCCTCGTCAAGCACTTCCCGGAGCAGCTCCCCCAGGTCGTCGCTTCCCCCGTGCCGGCTGGTGAACCGCCGCACGAGTTCGTCCCGGTCAGCCCGCAGCCGGCACAGCATCAGCTCGGAGTGCGGTAGCAACTCGCGCGGCACGCCATGGACCGGATCAATGACTCCATTGACGATGAGGCACTGCGCACCCGCCGCCCGGTAGTGAGCAGTAAGTGCGCCGACGTTCTGCGCCTTGATCCGCTGACGGCCCGGATCTCCCGTGGGCGCGGGATAACACATGCACAACTGGTCGGAGTCGGCGAACGCGACGCGAGCCCCGGAGTCAGCCAGCTCGGTGAATAGCTGCCATGAGACCGTGGACTTCCCGACGCCCGCCGGGCCACATACCCACAGGACGGGGAACACGGCGTCCGCTACGAGCGACATGGCGGCCATTCTCGATGGCCGGGTATCCTGACGGCAATCGAATATGGTCCGCGGCGCCTCTAGTCCGTAGCCCGGCGGGACTCCAGGGCGGCGAGCCGCAGCTCTAGCTGGTCGACCCGGTGCCGCAAGATCTCCAGCTGTGCCTCGTCGGCGAGCCGCCGCTCGGTGCCGCGACGGACCCGCGGCGAGGCCTGCGCGCGGGTCGCGACGAGCCCGAGCGGTACGAGTCGCTGCGGACCGTGCGGCCCGTCGACTAGCCGCGACGGAATCTGCCCCGTCCTGTACCAGTTGCGCAAGGCGGCGCGGGAGGCGCCGGTCTCGGCGGCGGCCCGCTCGAGTGTCACCCAGTCCGAACCCTCGAGCTGCGCGGTCAGCTCAAGCTCGATCTCCCAGGCGTCGAGCCTGTCGTCCCACTCCATCAGGGCACCTCCCAGCAGCGCGGAGCAGCTCTGTTGCCCTATTAATAGCATGGTATTGACATGGTTGGCACGCGGCGAGACCGTGATTGCTATGTTCGAGCGATTCACTAATCCGGCGCGGCACGTCGTCGTGCAAGCCCAGGAAGAGGCCCGCGGCCTCCGGCACAACTACATCGGCACTGAGCACCTGCTGCTCGGTCTGCTTGGCGAGCCCGACGGAGTTGCAGCCCGCGCACTGGGGCGCTTCGACATGTCACTCGCCGGCACGAGGGATGAGGTCAAGGCCAGCATCGGCCTCGGGAAAGACCCGATGAGCGGGCACATTCCGTTCACGCCGCGGGCCAAGAAGACTCTCGAGCTTGCGCTGCGCGAGGCCCTGCAACTGCGCCACGGACACATCGGTACCGAGCACATCCTGCTCGGCATCATCCGGGAGGGCGGCGGCGTCGCCGCGCAGATCATGCGCGACCACGGCGACCTCCTGGCGATCCGCATGACGGTGCTCGATCTGCTGCCCGCCGGCCAGCAGGCTCCAGGCCGGCGCTGGCGGCGTGCTCGGGGCCCCCATCCCGCCTCGGCGGGCGTAGCCGGCGAGTCGAGGGAGCCTGACGAACAGACCGAGTTGCACACCACCCCGGCCGCTGACATCACCCTGAACGAAGCAGCCAGGCTGGCTGGATCAGCGCCGGTCGGGTCGCACCACCTGTTGCTCGCCGCGCTCGCAGATCTCAACACGGCCGCAGCCCGCGCGCTCACCACCCTCGGCGTGGACCTGGTCGACGTCAGGGAAGCGCTGCGGAATGCCGACATCACCGGGACCAGCGACGAGCCGGAGGAAGAGGCAGGCCGGCGACAGATGCTCATCCGGCTTACCGAGGACCGGCTCACCATCGAGGCAACCGACGAGGTGCTACTCAACCTCGGCCGCGCGGCTGTGACGGCGCTCGGTGACAAGGCGAGCGAGCCGGATACGATCCGCGGCGACGTGGCTGCGGCAGCCAGCTTCAGCCACGTCTGGCTGGCCATTCGCGATGCCCTCGACGCCATCCGCCAGCGCGCCAGCGCCGCGACGCCAGCAGGACCGGTTACCGGCGAACGGGACCTAGGTAGCGCCGCAGGCGGGCTCTTCTCCGCGGGCGAAGGGTCCGAAGCCGCAACCGACTAGAAGCGCTACGCGGGTATAACCGGAGCAGGCCGTGCCGCGGTGGTAGGAGGGGGTGGGTGTTGGATTTTTTTTTTTTTTTTTTTTTTTTTTTTTTTTTTTTTTTTTTTTTTTTTTTTTTTTTTTTTTTTTTTTTTTTTTTTTTTTTTTTTTTTTTTTTTTTTTTTTTTTTTTTTTTTTTTTTTTTTTTTTTTTTTTTTTTTTTTTTTTTTTTTTTTTTTTTTTTTTTTTTTTTTTTTTTTTTTTTTTTTTTTTTTTTTTTTTTTTTTTTTTTTTTTTTTTTTTTTTTTTTTTTTTTTTTTTTTTTTTTTTTTTTTTTTTTTTTTTTTTTTTTTTTTTTTTTTTTTTTTTTTTTTTTTTTTTTTTTTTTTTTTTTTTTTTTTTTTTTTTTTTTTTTTTTTTTTTTTTTTTTTTTTTTTTTTTTTTTTTTTTTTTTTTTTTTTTTTTTTTTTTTTTTTTTTTTTTTTTTTTTTTTTTTTTTTTTTTTTTTTTTTTTTTTTTTTTTTTCGAGCCCAGCATCGACCACATCGAGCGGGACTTCGCCAACTACCGGCGCAGCGTGGACCGGGCCAGGGCGGTCGCCGCGGCACGCGAACTGGACGACGTGGTGGACATACCACACTGGGTGGCGGACGGTCTGCCGCGCGAGATCCGCTCCACGTTGATGCGCTGGATCTATCAGCACATGATCGAGGAGTACGCGCGGCACAATGGTCACGCTGATCTGATCTTTTTTTTTTTTTTTTTTTTTTTTTTTTTTTTTTTTTTTTTTTTTTTTTTTTTTTTTTTTTTTTTTTTTTTTTTTTTTTTTTTTTTTTTTTTTTTTTTTTTTTTTTTTTTTTTTTTTTTTTTTTTTTTTTAAAAAAAAATAACTAGAAGCGCCTACGCGGGTATAACCGGAGCACGCCGTGCCGCCCGAAGGTCGCCACAGACGAATGCCAGTGCAAGCGCGGCCGCACTGCACGCGTCCCGCTTGCCGATCGAGCGAAAGCTCGCAACGCTGACGACCGCGTCGAGCGAATCACTGGCGAGCACCGCCGTGTTCCAGCGCCGGAAGTCCTGCTCGCCGGGTGATCTCGCCGCCGCGACTGTGCCTAGCCCGAGGACAAGATCCCTGATCCCGATCGTGCGCATTAGCAGCAGGCCAGCGCTCGTCGGCTCCTCCCGGCCAGACAACCGCATCGGCGCAGCGGGCGCAGCGATCAGCGCAACTCCGACTGCTGCCCGCAGCCAGCCCATCGCCTCGCCACCGGTGATCGACACGCTCGCAGCGTAGCGCGCGAACTCGGCCACGTAGTGCGGGCCCTATCAGCTCGACTCAAGGGCCCGGTTGAGGCCGTCGAGGATGAGGTCGAGCCCGAACTCGTACTCGCTGCCGTAGTCGTAGCCGGGCTGGAGGACATGCTGGAAGGTGAACTCGGCGAGGTGGGGATACTCATCGGCCGGGAACTGGGCGACCATGGCTTGCGCGAGCTCTGAGCTTTCCTCGCCAGTGTCGAATGGCAGGCTCGCCTCCTGCAGTGCGAACCCGTAGATGTAGCCGTCGAGTACCGAGTAGGCGTGCGCAGCCAGCGCGATCGGGAAGCCGGCCTGTCGCAGGGACCCGAGAACGGCATCGTGGTGCCGGAGCGTTGCGGGCCCCGGTGAGCTACGCGACTCCATCAGACCGATGGCCCAGCGGTGCCGCTTCAGCGCCGCGCGGACCGCGATCGCGCGCTGACGCATCGCGGTCTGCCACCCGTCGGCGCTCCCCGGCAGCTCGATTTCGCTGAAGACCAGGTCGATCAGGCCGTCGAGGAGGTCTGCCTTGCTGGGGACGTGGTTGTACAGCGACATAGCCTCGACACCGACGGCCTCGCCGAGCTTGCGCATGCTCAGTGACTCGATGCCGTTCACGTCGGCGAAGTCGAGCGCGGCCTGGAGGATCCGCTCGCGCGTCAGCGGGGTCCGTGCCTCGGTCGTCGTGGCTTTCCCCGGCGACGCCATCTGCGCTCCTCGTGTCTGCGGCTCGTGTCTGCGGCGTTGACTTTACTTACACCGTAAGTGTAATCTACTTACAGTGTAAGTCCCAACGAGCATCGGAGTCACGATGAGGACCGCGACCCAGGCCGATCAGCAGCAGGCGACGATGCAGGCGATCGTCCAGGACGACTACGGCGCGGCTGAGGACGTGCTTCGCCTGGAGGAGATCGACAGGCCCGCGATCGCCGACACGGAGGTACTGCTGCGCGTGCACGCGGCCGGCGTTGACCGCGGAGTATGGCATCTCATGACGGGCCTGCCCTTCCCAGTGCGCCTTGCCGGTTACGGCATCCGCGCGCCGAAGACCCGCGTGCGAGGCCGAGAGGTAGCGGGGCGCGTCGAGGCAGTCGGCAGTGCCGTAACGACGCTCGCGATAGGTGACGAGGTGTTCGGCATCGCCGAGGGCGCATTTGCCGACTACGCGTGCGCCCAGCCGGGCAAACTTGCGCTCCGGCCAGCGAACTTGCCGGCCGAGCAGGCCGCTGCCGTCGCCGTTTCAGCTCTCACCGCCCTGCAGGGCATCCGCGACTGGGCGACGTCCAAGCGGCCAGCTTCTCTTGTATCGGCGCCGCTGGTGGCGTCCGGACGTTCCCGTGCAGATCGAAAGGTTCGGCGCAGGTCACTGGTGTATCCACGACGGCCAAGGTGGACCTGCTCCGATCCTCGGCGCTGCCACGTGATCGACTACACGCGCGACGAGATCGGAGCTGGCGGGCGCCGCTACGACGTGATCATCGACATCGGCGGCAGCCGTCCCCTCCGGCAGCTCCGCAGCGCCCTTGCGCCCCGCGGGACTCTCGTCATTGTCGGCGGCGAGACAGACGGGCGATGGCTCGGTGGCTTTGATCGCAGCCTCCGCGCGCCAGTACTGTCCCTGCTCGTGCGGCAGAAGCTGGGCGGGGTCATGTGCTCGGAGAATGCAGCTGACCTGCTCGTGCTCGCCGCGCTCATCGAATCCGGCAAGGTGCGGCCCGTCATCGACCGGACTTACCCGCTCAGCCAGACCGCTGCGGCCGTGCGGTACGTACAGGAGGGAATGGCTCGAGGGAAGGTCGTCATCACCCTCCAGGCGTAATGTCCGCGCGAGGGCGCTCAGGCCAAGCGGGCGAGAAACCCGAGCACACGCTCCCTGAGCACGGTCGCGGCGCCCTCGTCGTAGGACGGCAGGCTGGCATCGGCGAACAGGTGCTGATCGCCGGATAAACAAACAACTCGGCGTCGTCGGCCGCTGCGACGAGTTCACGGGCGGCGTCGATATCGCCTTCCCCTGCGAAGTACGGGTCGGCGTCCATCCCGTGGATCTGCACCGGGACGCCCTGAGGCCACGCATCCCCGAACTCGGAAACGGGAACGCAGGACTCGAACAGCAGCGCTCCCTTCGCACCCGGTCGGGTCTGGGCGAGCATCTGCGCCGGCAGCACCCCCAGGGAGAATCCGGCGTAGACAATGTCCTCGGGCAGGGCCTCGGCGGCGAGGGTGCCGCGGTCCATGATCGTGTCGAAGCCAACCTCCTGGGCATAGCCGACGCCGTCGGCGATCGTGCCGAACCTTCGCCCTTCGAAAAGGTCGGGCACCACCACCGTGTGGCCGGCGTCCCGGAGCTGATCGGCGAACTGGCGACCCCGTCGGTGAGACCCTGCGCATGATGGAACAAGACGACGTCGGTCAACGATCCTCCTCGCGTCCGGAGCGGAGCTTGTCGCTTCGCGACACTAGACCATGGGTCTGACGGTGCCACCGTCCGCGAGCCCTTAGTTCGTCGCTCAGCCTGCATGATCGAGGACAACCTTGCCGAACGCATCGCCGGACTCCAGCCGGGCGAACGCAGCTGCGGCCTGCTCGAACGGGTAGACCGAGTCGATCACAGGCTTGATGCCGCGGTCGGCCATCAGGGCGGCGAGCGCGGCGAGCTCGTCGCGGCTGCCCATCGTGGCGCCCAGCAGCTCGAGCTGAAGGAAGAAGACCCGGCGCAAGTCGATCTCGGCCAGATGGCCGCCGGTGCTGCCGCAGATGACAACCCGGCCGCCGGGCGCAGTGCTCTTGAGCGAGTGCTCGATGGTCGGCGCGCCGACCGTCTCGATCACGATGTCGACGCGCTCGGGCAGCCGGGCGCCCGGTTCGACCGCCGTAGCGCCGAGCGCGGCGACCTGCTCGCGCTTGGCTGCGCTCCGGCTGGTGGCGTAGACCCGGGCGCCAAGTGCCTGGGCGAGCACAACCGCGGCCGTCGCGACGCCGCCGCCGGCGCCCTGGACGAGCACCGCCGACGAGTCCGTGACGCGGCCCTTGCGTACCGCATCTTGTACGCGGTCAGCCACGCGGTCGGCAGGCAGGCCGCCTCGGTGAAGGTCAGAGCCTCGGGCTTCGGCACGAGGTTGCGGGCCGGGCGCCCGACCACATCGGCGAGCGTGCCAGGGTGCAGCTCGGACAGCAGGGTCCGCTTGGGGTCCAGCGTCTCGTCACCTCCGGACGGATCGCCTACGACGGCGTGAACGATGACCTCGGCGCCGTCCGGTCCGACGCCGGCCGCGTCGCAGCCGAGCACCATGGGCAGCTGGTCCGGGGCCAGGCCGATGCCGCGCAGCGACCACAGGTCGTGGTGGTTGAGCGCGCTTGCGCGCACCTCGACCCGCACCCAATCATCGGCAGGCTGGCCGGGCTCGTCGACGGTGCCGACCGCGAGCGCATTGAGCGGCTGCTCCGGATCAGTCGTAGCGGCATAGGCGGCCGGGATGGTGGTCACATGCTCTCCTCCGTGCTCTTCATTGCGACGCGAACTGCCCTGGCTGACGGCCAGCTCCCGGCGGTCCGGCGAACGCCTGTGCAATGGACAGCCACTGCTCGGCGACCGCGCCTTCGGCCCACACCGAGGTGTCCGCCCGGTGCCGCCGATGGGTCACCAGCAGGCAAAAGTCCAGCGCCGGGCCGATGACCCGGTCGGCGGCGTCGGCCGGTCCCCAGGTCCACTGGTCGCCGGACGGGGCCGTCAGCTCGACCCGGACCGGCTCCGCAGGCACGGGCAGCCGGTGCGCCACATAGCTGAACGCCCGCGCGCCTACGCCGATGTGCGCGACGTGCCGGAGCCGATGCGTTGGCTCGCGCCGGGCGCCAGCGGCATCGGCGATGTCCTGGCCGTGTGCCCACGTCTCGATCAGCCGCGCGGTGAGCGACGACGCGACGCTCATAGGCGGGCCGAACCACGGCACGCGCGTCGCGGGATCCAGTCCGGCAAAGCGCTGAGCAGCTGGCCTCTGGCCTGCCCAAACCAGTCGCGCAGCTGCGCGACCGTCAGCCGCCGGTGCTCCGCTGCGATGGAGTCAGCCTCGACGCCGTCGGCATTGAACCCGGCGAGCTCGGCGGCGAAAGCGTCCGGATCGGTTGCCGCGGTGACCGCGACCTCGTCAAAGTAGGCGAGATGGCTCACCTGGTCCGCGATCGTCCAGCCGGGTGCAGGTGTCGGCAGCTGCCAGTCGGCGTCGGCGAGCGGGTCCAGGATCTCGCGCAACGCCGCAGTCTCCGCGGTGACGTCCTCAATCAGGGCAGCAAGATCAACTGGCATCGGCGCGCTCCCCCCCGGGTGCCCCATTAGTCAAGAAACACCCACTAGCTACCTTAGCGGCCGGGTGTCAAGATGACTAGATGGCCACCACGAGAACGGCGCCGCGCACCCGCGATCCCGAGCGCAAGCAGCGGATCCTGGCGTCGGCCGCGTCCCTCGGCGCCCGCCGCGGCTTCCACGTCATCTCGATGGCCGACATCGGCTCCGAGGCTGGCATCGTCGGATCGGGTATCTACCGGCATTTCGACAGCAAGACCTCGATCCTGGTGTCCATGCTTGACCGGGTCATGGACCGGCTGGCCGACCGCGCGGCACAGATCATTGCGCCGGGGGCGGCCCAGCCGTGACACTGTCTGACCTGGTGCGCGACCACATCACGGTGGCGATCGAGGACCGCGATGTGCTCGCGATCTACCACATGGAGTCGCACACGCTGCCGGCGGACGACAGGCGGCGGCTGCGGCGCAGCCAGCGGCACTACATAGGACTGGGTGCGCCTGCTGGCTCCGCTGCGCCCGGACCTCGCCGACGGCGAGCTGCGGCTTGCGGTACACGCGGCCATCGGCGCGATTCAGTCGACGTCGTTCTTCCGCAGTGGCCTCGCCAAGGACAGGCTGGCCGGACTGCTGGAGATCATGGCTCACGGCTGCCTCGGCACGACGGCAGTCCCGCCCCTAACTTAGTGACTGCTGGGTTACCAGCACGTAGCGTAAGGCGGGTTTACCACCCCTGCTCAGGACCATCGACACGACCATCATCGCGAACGCTCTCTACAGCATCGGTGGCAACGGAGAGGACTGGCTTGTCCGCAAGGTCGAAGGTGACGAAGCCGTTCTCGATCTTGTATCCGTCAGCAGCGACTCGCTGTTCTTTGCCGTCCTTATAGTCGATCTTGAGACGACTGACACGTCTGTCCTACTTCCATGAGCGGGAGTTGCCGACAGTGGTGCTCATACCCACATCGCGCGTGGGTGTGACCTGACTGGTGCAATAACCCCAGCTGCGTCGCACCCACGAGGCCTGCGCCACTTAGTACGACCGCGGCAGGCCGAGCACGTGCTCGGCCAGGTAGTTGAGCACCATCTCCTGCGGGATCGGCGCGATGCGCATGAGACGCGCCTCGCGCCAGTACCGCTCCACGTGGTACTCGCTGGCGTATCCGAAGCCGCCGTGCGTCTGCACGGCCGCGTCGGCGGCTGCGAAGGCGGCGTCGGCAGCCAGGAACTTGGCTATGTTCGCATGCTCGCCGCTTGGCAGGTCCTGATCGATCCGCCAGGCGGCCTGGCGAACGGCAAGCTCCGCAGCGCTCAGCCTGGCGTGAGCCTCCGCGAGCGGGAATGAGATGCCCTGGTTGGCACCGATGGGGCGGCCGAACACCACCCGGTCCTTGGCGTATCCGACGGCCCGCCGCAGTGCGACCCTGCCGATGCCGAGCGCCTCAGCCGCGACGAGGACCCGCTCGGCATTGAGTCCGTCCAGCAGGTAGCCGAAGCCCTTGCCCTCGTCGCCGACTCGGTCCGCCGCCTCCACGTACAGGCCGTCGTAAGTAACCTCGCAGGACGCTACCGCGTTCCGGCCGACCTTGGGGATCGCCCGGATGCCGACGGCCGGGTCCTTGAGATCGGCGATGAACAGCGTGAGGCCATCGGTCCGCCGCACACAATCCTCGGCCGGCGTGGTGCGCGTCAGCAGCAGCACCTTGTCGGACTCCAGGGCCTTCGATGTCCAGACCTTGCGGCCGGTGACCCGGTAGCCGTCGCCGTCGGGGACTGCGCGAGTACGGATCGCGGTGGTATCCAATCCGGCGTCAGGCTCGGTCACGCCAAACGCCACGTGCAGGTCGCCGCTCGCTACTCGCGGCAGGTACCGCCGCTTGAGTTCCTCGCTGCCGTGTCGGACGACCGGGTGCATGCCAAATATCGACAAGTGGACAGCGCTAGCGCCGTTCATGCAGGCGCCGGACGCGGCGACTTCCTCCAGGATGATCGATGCCTCGGTAATCCCGGCGCCGCCGCCCCCGTACTCCGCCGGGATGGCGATGCCGATCCAGCCGCCTTTCGCCATGGCCTCGTAGAACGCCCACGGGAACGTGTGCGTCGCGTCAGCCTGAGCCCAGTACTCATCGGGGAACTGCGCGCATATCTCCCTGATGGCCCGGCGGATTGGACCGTGCTCTGTGTCCTCGCTGAATTCCACAGACAGTTCGTACCACGCGCGCGCCCCGTGTGCGCCAGCTGGTGTGCGTCCGTACCTGTCGATCAGGCGGGCGGCGCGTAGATCGTCGCCACGGTCGCGGGCTTGAAGCCCGCGCCAAGGTACAGGTCGATGTCGCTGCTCACCTTGAGCCGAGTGCAGCCCGCCGCGGCCAGGCGGCCGAGGCCAGAGGTCAGGATGTGCCGGGCGATGCCGCGCCGCTGGTGGTGCTCTTCGGTGCGCATGGGCTCGACGAGCCCGACGCCCGTGACAGGATCGGCCCAGAAGAGGCCGTATCCAGCGACTTCGCCGTCTGGCGCCTCGACTCTGAGATCGAGATCCGGCCGGTACAACGAGCAACGAGCCAGCCGCGCTGCCATGTCGGCGCCGTTGCGCGGGACAAGCGGATGGGAACGGGCGGGATTATCGGCCCAGCTGTGGAGCCGGTACTCCGCCGCCAGCGGCGACACCGGCGGCGTCCGCGCCGCCTCGAGCCAGCTCGCGATGATTTCCTCGCCGGTCGGCTGGTATCCCGCCCGGGCCAGGATGCGGGCGCCGGCCGAGCTATCGGCCGCGAGCAGCAGCTCGACGACTACGTCGCGCTGCCGGAGCGCTTCGGCCCGGTCGAGCGCGCAGGCCCAGGGGCTGTCCGTTTCCGCGTCGCTGGCACCCGCTACGAGCACGTCGCACTGGGTGGAGGCACCGAAGTCCGTCGCGATGAGAGCTGCGGCCGGCTCGCCCGCCTCGTCCAGCCAGAAGAGCTGGCCGTCGCGGTCGGTGGCTCGTTCCTCGCGCGACCACCATTGCGCGTCGGCCGCCTCCCAGACCCCGCCTGCCGCCGAGGTCAGGCGCATCCGCTGGAGCAGCCTCGTGGCTAGGTCGAGATACCGCGAGTCGCGCGCGATCTCAATCCTGTCTGGTACCACGACTCCCAGGTTTCTGTCGACGCGCGGCAGCGCGGGCAGCTGACGGCGTCGTCGTCGTCGCCGTCAGGCCTACCCGCCTCTCTGCGGCCTACCAGTACTGCGTCGTCGCGCCGGAGCTGTTGACGACTCCGCCGACCGTCTCCGGCCTTTCGAACACCGACTGGATCGCGACCCGGCCGGGACCTTGGAGCACCAGCCAGACCGACTTGGCCTGCCACCGCGCCGAGCTGAACCAGTAGTTGCCGCGCGGGTACTCGAAGTGCAGGTACATCCGCACCGAGCGATCCTTCCAGATAAGCCCGCCCGGCTGGATGAGGATCCGCTCGCCCTGGCGCAGGTCGCGGATGAAGGTGTTGCCCGGCGCGTGCAGGAGCAGCAGGCCGTGTCCGCCCTGAGCGGTGAACCTGTCCATCGTGGCGCCGAGCGGATAGTGGTATTCCTGCTCGTCGCCACTCTGGGTGGCGAACCAGACGCCAGCCCGTTCCCATTGGTATCCGACGTTGGAAGTCGCGACCAGGAAGCGGTGCTCGACGACGTCGACAGCGTGGTTCGCCGGCAGCGGCACCGCGAGGGTCTCGCCGGGGTGGTCAGCGCTGATGGCGATGTGGCCGGGGCCACGCGCGGTCATCATGATCAGCGGCATTCCGGCCAGCCTGCGGTTCCAGCCGCCGGCCATCTTCATCATGTCCAGCTGCACGCTCGGCTCGGAGTGCAGCAGGACGTGGTGAGAGAAGTAGACCGAGTCCGACGGGTCCAGGTTCATCTCCGCTACCGGCACGTACTTGCCGCTGATCTGGCAGCTAGAGCGGTTGAAGCGGATCTTGGCCATGTCCCGGATCGGCGGCTGCTCGGCCCAGCCGGACTTGGTGACGCGTGCCCGGATATCGGTCGCGGCGCCGCAGTGCGGGCAGGTCGTCCCGGATCCGTCGCTCGGGATGCGGCAGTACGGGCAGGTATAGGTCGCAGTAGGCGTCGACATCGGACGCCTACTCGCTGCCGTGGTGAACGTACATGGACTGGACGCCAACCCGGCCAGGGCCGGTCATCTCCGCCAGGTACATGGTGTGGCTGCCCATCATGCCGGTCTTGAACTTCTGCTGGACCGTGTTCATCGTGACCGACGAGTCCTTGTACAGGTAAGCCGCCGGGCTCGACCAGGATCTTCTCGCCGGGCTGGAGCGTCTTCTGGAAGACGTTGCCGTAGCCGTGCAGGAGGAGCAGGCCTGGCTCGTTGGCCGTAACGAACCTGTCCATGTACATCCCGCTGCCACCGTGCAAGACATTGGCCAGGCCCTTGATCCGCACGAAAGAGTAGTTCAGCGAGTGCGTCCCGGCCAGGAAGGCGTGCTCGCGCACGTCGATCTCATGCGACGGGTGGATCGGGAGCACGACGACCTCGCCGGTCGCGTCCTTCGACAACGCGATCCGGCCGGGGCCATGGGCGACGCTGAGGATGTGCGGCATGCCACCCATCATGCGGCGGGTGCCGCCGGGGGTGTTGAGCGCCGACAGCGGCACGCCGGGCTCCTTCCAGAGCATCACGTGATGCTCGAAGAAGACTGAGTCACCCTGCGCCAGCGCGAGCTCGGCTACCGGCACGATCTCGCCTTCGATCTGGCATGTGGAGTTGGAGAAGCGGAACTCCGTCATATCCCGCAGCCGCGGCGCCTCGGTCCAGCCCGAGTCAGAGACGAGGTTTTTCTTATCAAGCGGGGCGCCGCAGGTCGTGCAGCTCGTCCGCTCCGGCTCGTTCTGAGCCTTGCACCACTGACATTCGATCCTGTCCATCCGGGCAGGCCTTTCTGCTCGAGGGCCTAACAATCGATACAGCGGGGGAAGTGCGCGGGAGGTCGAAGCGCGGGCAGGGGCTACCCGGCCAGGGTGACGAGACATCCGGGCGGACGTCCCACTGACGTGCGGACACAGCGGCTGATAATGGCTGTGATCGTAGCGGAGTGTCGGTGCGCCGCTCCTGGTTATGCCGAGGGCGGGCTGGACGCGGTGCCGCACTCGGCACAGAACTTCGCGGTCGGGCTCAGGCTCGCGTTGCAGTTCGTGCAGTGCTTAGACGTGGCGGTACCGCACTCGGGGCAGAACTTCGCGCCCACCAGGACCGGGCTCTGGCAGTTGCTACACGCCATGGTCGGAGCGGCGGCCGGCGCCTCGGCGGGTGCAGGTGCCTGGGCGGCTGGCGGCGGCGCCTGCTGACCGGCGGCGGCCTGCTGTGCGTAGCCCTGCCCACCGCCGGCGAAGCCGGGCCCTGGCGGCGGCGGGTTGTACGGCGCCTGCGCCGGTGCCTGCATCGCCTGGCCGGCCATGCCCATGCCCATGCCCATGAACATCGGCGTCACCGCGCCGCCGCCCTGCGCCATGCCCTGGCCGGCGCCCTGGAGCGCCTCGGCCTGGGCGGCCTGGAGGAAGCCGCCGGCGAGGCGGCTGTAGGCGGTGTCGCCGGCGAGCTTCTTCAGCCGGGCGTTGTCGTCATCGTCGAGGTTGACATCGACGTTGCCGAGGCGGGTCAGGGTAATGCCGTAGTCGCTCAGCTCGCGGTTGGAAGCCTCAAGCGCCTGCGACTCGATCTCGGGGCTGTGCATCGACAGGCCGAGGATCGGCCACGCGCCGGACATGAGCTGCGTCGTCACCGTGGTACGGGTGACCTTGAGCAGCTGCTGGGTGACCCAGCCAGTGATGGCCTGGTTGTTGGTGACGTCGACGGTGCCGACGAGGTTGAGTATCAGCTTGGTCGGGTCATTCACGCGCAGCGCGTACTCGCCGAAGGTACGCAGGGTGACGATGAGGCCGCTCTGCGGGTCCTGCACCTCGTCCAGCCGCCCGCCGAACCGGTTGTTCGGGAACTCGCGGGTGCCGACGAAGTAGATCTCGGCCTTGAATGCGTTACCCCCGGACGCCCAGTCAACGAACATGCCGAGGAATGGCAGCTCCTTGGCGTCCAGCGTGTGCTGGCCGGGCACGAGCACGCCCATGACCTGGCCCTGGCTCATGAAGACGGCTACCGCATCGGGCTCAACAATGGCCCGGGTGAATTTCCTGATGTTCTGGTCGGGCCACTTATAGACGATCTGGCCCTTGGCAGTGTCGGGCGCTGCGATGAACTCGCGGCGAGCCTCGTTCAGAAGTCCCATTGGAAAGCTCTCCCCTATGCCTGAAATGTGACGCTCGCTGCCGTCGGTCGCGCCTAACGGGATCATACTTCTGCGAGTGCCTAATTCGGCTAGATCTGACCGCACGCGGACTCTCGTCCTAGTCGCAGCCGAGTCTCACCTCGACCGGGGTGAGCGGGAGCGCGCGCTGCGTGCGCCGGGCCAGCGTGTACGGGCTACCAGAGGCCGAGCAGCGATCCGAGCACGCGGGCGGCCTGGCCGCCGGCCTCCTCGGCAATGGCGATCGCGGAAGGCACGTCGAGATCGTCGGCGAGAGCGGTGCGAACCGCTGCGAGCGCGGCGGAGCTGCTGTCGGGCCGGCCGGCCGCGATCTGAAGCACCTCGAGGCGGTGCGCGGCTACGTCCAGGCTGGTCGGGACGTAGTCCCACGGCTCGGCCCAGGAGCGATTGAGTATCAGCAGGCGAACCGCGGCCGCGGAGTAGTGCTCTAGCAGGTCGCTGATCAGCACGAGATTGCCGGTGGACTTGGCCATCTTGGCGCCGTGCACGGTGACGACGCCGGCGTTGAGCCTGGCTCGCGCGAAGGGCGTCACTGCGGTGAGGCTCTCGGCGAGGGCAGCCTGGTAGGCGTGGTGAGGGAAGCGCAGGTCGGCGCCACCGGCGTGGACATCGATGGCCGGGCCGAAGGCGTGCAGCGCCATCGCCGCGCACTCGGCGTGCCAGCCGGGCCGCCCCGGTCCCCACGGGCTCGGCCAGGCCACCACTTCCGCCGGCGATTCTCCATCGCCGGCCGATTGCCAGATCACTACGTCGAAGGGGTCGTCCTTGGCCGGGTCGTCCGGGCGGTCGCCGTACTCGGCCGCGAGCCGGAGCGCTGTCTCGCGATCGAGGCCGGACGCGCTGGCCGTCGCTGCGCCGGAGAAATAGACGCTGCCGTCGCGCTCGTAAGCGGCGCCGCGCGCCAGCAGTCCGGTGGCCAGGGCGATGACCTGCCCGATGAAAGCGTGCGCGCGCGGCTGGAGCGTCGGCTCGGCGACGCCGAGTGCGGCCATGTCGCGGTCGAAGTAGAACTGCTGGATGGCGGCATAGCGGTCATAGGGCGAGCCGGCCCGGCTCGCAGCAGCGAGCAGCACGTCATCGACGTCGGTCACGTTGCGGCAGGTGATCACCTCGGTCGCGGCGGAGCGCAGGACTCGGCCCAGCGTGTCGACCCAGACGAAAGTTGCGGCGTGGCCAAGATGCGTCACGTCGTACGGGGTGATGCCGCAGGCATAGATCCGCGCCCGGCCAGGCAGCGGCAGCAGGGTCCCGCCCAGCGTGAGTATCGGGCCGGTAGCTGGCGCCGCAGCCATGGGCATCGCTGGCTCGCCGGCAGCGGCTGCTATCGGATCGATCACCTCGTCGACAATACCGAGCCGCGTGTCTGCAGCCCGGCCAGGGGCAGGCTGTCGCCCGACGGTGAGTGCTCAGCACGCACCGATGTGGGCTTAAAGACCGACGGCTTGCTCTAGCTCGTCGAGCTCCCGCGACAGGCTCGCTAGCGGCAGGCGGCTGGTCGTGGCCCTCGCATCAGAGATCAGTGATCGCGCTAGGCTCCGGTCGTCCCCGCGATCTCGGAGCAACAGGGTCGCGGCATAGTCAGTCGCGGTGCGCGCGGCAATGACTGCGGCGCCGATCCGCCGGTTGGCTGCGAGCGCGGCCTGGAAATGCTGGGCGGCGATGTCGAGTTCGCCCATGGCTCTTGCGGACAGCCCGAGAAAACGGTCAACGGCACCGTGGCAGGCGATGCTTGTTGTGACCACCAGGAAACAGCCCTGATACCGGCTCAGCAGGTCGTAAATTTGCGCCGCCCGCTCCCCGTCTCCGATTGCCGCGCAGACTTCAGCGGCTAGCGGGATCGTGGTTCCCCACACGTTGTCGATGGGAATCTGGTCAAAACCCGCCTCGGCCGCGACCTCAAACTCGGATCGGGCATTAGCGAGTTCGCCGTTGTGCACGTGGGCAAGCGCCAGCGCGAGGCGCCAGCTCACGACGTCCGGGTACCGTGCTGCGTAGTCGGCGCAGGCCTCCACGAGCTCACCCAGCCGACCCTGGTAGTAGCGCACGGCAAAGAGCTGTATCCCGAAGTTGGTGAGAGCATCCGACTCCACTCCGGTGCTTCCGAGCTCGAACGCGTCGGCTGCCAGCTGTTCTGCCTGATCCAGATCACCCGCCAGCTGGGACCGCGCGAACGCCCGCAGCAGCGCGACATAACGGAAGTAGGGCCGCCGCAGCTGCGCCGTGAGGATATCAGGAGCGGCTAGTTCCCGATCAGCCTGAACGATCTCCCCCAGCTCGAGCAGACACTGGAACCTGACATTATGAGCCATCGCCCTTAGCTCAGCGTCGCCGACCGCATCGGCGAGCTGCAGGATTTCGGAACCGACGGCAAGCCGCTCTTCGACGTGGCCCGGATCGTGGATGGCGATCTGGCGCTCGAAAAGGATCCTTGCCAGCATTGCCGCATCGCCGAGACGGCGAGCGATGGCGACGGCTTCATCGCTCAGTCCGATAACCAGCTGGCGATCCGCCTGAAAGTACAGCTCCACAGCGAGCGCGGCGAGGACGCGGGCTCGAAGCAGGGTGTCATGGCGGGGCAGTGCCTCAAGGGCCTCGTTCAGCAGGCCGACTGCCGCGGCATTTGGTTCGACGGTTGGTCCCTGGCTGAAGCTCCCGATCGCGGCACGGGCTAGCCTCTCGGGATCGTGCAACGACCTGGCTTCGGCCGCGGCCGCGTGGAGCGCAGCGAGCAGCGCTGGCCCGTTCCCCTCCCGCCGATGTGCCTCCGCGAGATCCAGGAGCAGATCGCATCGTAGGACGCGGTCGTGCCCAGGTCGGAGCGCGCCGATCGCGCGGTCAAACCAGCGCGCCGCGTCCTCGTGTGCGAGTTGCTCAAGTGCGAGCTCGCTGCGCGGAGGCACCAGTCGACGGCGCGGCTCTTAGTGTCCAGCGCCCCAGCTTCGAGAAAGTGGTAGGCAACCTCTGCGACGACCTCGGGATCGGGCCCGTACTGGCTTTCCAGCGCCTCCGCGATCCGAAGGTGAAGCCGCGCCCGGCGGGCCCGATTGAGCGATCCGTAGAGCACGCTGTGCACCAGGGCATGAGCAAAGACGTACCGGCCCGTGGCGGCAGCCTCGATTACGGCGCCCGCACGCATGGCCTCCTCGACGTGGTCGAGCACATCGTCTTCCGAACCGCTCACCGCCTGGAGGACGTCGAGGCCGAAGTCCCTGCCGACCACAGCCGCGAGCGTCATCAGGCGAAGGGTTTCCGCAGAGAGCCGCCGGAGACGACGCTCGATCAGCTCGCGCACGCTGTCGGGAAGCCCGGTTCGGCCGATGCGCTCAGCCGCGTGCTCGCCGCGGATGTCGGTCAGGGCACCTGTCTCGGCGAGATGCCGAACCAGCTCGCTGATGAAGTACGGGTTCCCGTTTGTGTCGGCGGCAATGGTGTCAACAAGATCATCGGATGCGCTCCCGGCTGTGCGAGCCTGGACAAGTGCGCTGACGTCACTGTGCGACAGGCCCTGGAGCGGCAGGAGGCGGAAGTCGCGCTCCCGCCGGAGGGAGGCAACCATGGCCGCGAGCGGATGGTCGTTATCCACTTCTTCCGAGCGGTAGGTCGCCAGCATCATCACCCGCGACCCTGGACATGCCCGCGCGACCCGCGCCATCAGCAGAGCCGTCGAATGATCCGCCCAGTGCAGGTCATCGAGGACCAGCAGCATCGGGGCACGCGCTGACAGTGCAATGAAGGTGCTCACGACAGCCTCGAACAGGAGATACCGCTCTGTGTCCGGCTCAGCCTTCACCGGCGGCGGAAGATCCGGTACCCGAATAAGGAGCTCGGGCACCAGTCGGGTCAGCATCGGGCCGTCGTGTGCAAGATCGTCACAGAGCTGGCCGGTCGGCGTGGCGTCTGCGTACTGCCTGATCGCTTCCCGGAACGGCTGGTACGAGATCAGGTTCTCGTCATAGCAGCGTCCGTACAGGACACTTCCGCCCGTCGCGTGGGCATGCTCGGCCAGCGCTGCGGCAAGGCGCGTCTTCCCGATGCCAGGCTCTCCTGCGACCAGCACCACGGATCCGTCGCTCTGCTGGGCGGCGGCCCATGACGATTGGAGCTGCCCTAGCTCATCCGCGCGGCCGATCATCGGCGAGCGGCTTGCCAGAGCGACGGGCAGCGGAAGCTGGCCAGTCGCCTCAACCTGGGGATCCCGCAGCGGCCCGACAAGAAGACCGTCCGCCTGGAGCTGGAATATCTCCTCCTCGCGCGACAGGCCTCTCAGGGCGCGCCGGCCCACGTGACGAAGTTTCACGCCAGCAGGCACCTGATCGACGGCAAGCTGAGCGGTGGTCTGCGTGAGCAGGACCTCGCCCCCGCGAGCAAGAGCACGGACTCTTGCGGTCCGGCTCACGGCGGCGCCAAAGTAGTCTCCCGCTCGTACTTCTGCCTCGCCAGTGTGCAGGCCAGCCCGGACCTTGAGCTCGATGCTCTCAGGCCAAGGCTCTGCTGACAGCGCGCTCTGCACCGCAAGCACTGCGTTGATGGCATCGGTGGCCCGAGCAAACACCGAGAGCGTGCTGTCCCCCTCACCCTGCGACCTGGGCTGGCGACCATTGCAGCCCTCAATGCAGTCCGCCACAATCTCGTGATGCCGGGCTATCACCGAGGCCATCGCTCGCGGATGCGCCTCCCAGAGGTTGGTAGAGCCTTCGATATCAGTGAGCAGAAATGTCACTGCGCCCGTCGGCAGATCGGCAGCGCGCCAGGCGAGCAACCGCTCAATAACGACGCCTGCCGAGGTGGGACGACGCGCCGGATCCTGGTCCAGTGCCCGGCAGAGAATGCGGCTCAGATGCTTGGCGGCGCCGGGATCGACGCACTCCCATCTGGGGTCGTCTGCGGCTGCGGCAACCGCGGACGCAGGCCTGGATCCGGTTAGCAACTGCACTGCGGTCGCGCCGAATCCGGCGATGTCGCTAGCCGCTGAGGAGCGGTAACCCATTCCGGCGGGCGTCAGCAGCACTGCGTTTCTGGCGGTGACCAGGACGTTCTCGGGCCGTACGTCACCGTGGGCGACCGGTGGCTGCTGGCTGTGGAGGTGGTCCAGCGCCGCTGCTAGCTGCTCCAGGTAGTCGAACGCGGCAGAGACCGGAAGGCCAGGGTCCCCCTGGGCGCCCAGCAAGGCAGCCAGCGTGGGTCCGTCGGTCCGGTCCATGACGATCACGTAACTGTCGCCCGCAAGAAATGCGTCCCGGACGGTTGAGATGTTCGGATGCGGAGGCAGGGACATGAACGCGCGCGCTTCGGCCGATAGCTCGTCTCGGTCGCCGCCGGGCGCCGTGTGCCGCACCCGCAGGGCAACTGGTCGGGCGTGATAGGTATCGACTGCGTCGATCAGTTCGCCGTCCGGCGCTTCGGCCGGACCGACGGACATGTACCGCTCGCCGAAGTCACTCATGTGCTTGAAGGAGTGTACGAAAGACATTGCCTGGTGAGCGAGAGAGCCGACCGGATCAGCGCGTGAAGCCCGGCCAATGCCTGCGCGTAAAAGTCCTCCGCCAACCGGGGCAGCAGGGCCGTCGAGCCCTCAATGTCGGTGAACGGGAGCGTGAGAGTCTCCACAGGCACAGCGTAGAACGCCGCCTCGGCGGCGGCAGATGCCTAACGGGCTTGAGCCGGAGCGCGGTAGCGGAAGCCAGCCTGACGGTTGCGCGCCTGCCCAACAACTGTGATGGTCAAGTAGGCTGCCGTTCCACGTCGGATCGGCAAGGGTGGTGTGGAGATGAGCGAGAACCGAGAACTGCGCTTGCCGACCGGTGAGCTCATTTCCATGATCCGTACCGGACTTGAGACCAAGGGTGAGGTGTTTGAGTTCGAAGCTATCCTGCCTGCGGGGTTATCCGGACCGCCCGCCCACTGGCACCGGGTCGAGCAGGAGACATTCGAAGTTATCGAGGGCAGGCTACGCGTCCGGGTTGGACACGTCGTACACCACCTCGGACCAGGAGAATCGATAGTCGTGCCGCCCGGCACCGTGCACGCTTTCTCCAATCCGACCGACCGGCCTGTACGTGTCATCACTCACGAAACACCGGCCGGACAGCTCGAAGCACAGCTGCGCGTCATGGCGTCGGCCGGTCGGCTGCCGCCGCTGATGCGGCTGGCCGACGTCAACGCCGGCCACGGCTTCTCGTTCTTCCTGGCCGGTCTGCCCGAGTTTCCACAGCGTCTGCTATGGCGAGGTCTTGCCGGCCTGGCACATTCCCGGAAGTTCCGGCGACCGTCCTCGCGGGAAGGCGCAGCCGATGAGGCAGAAGGGGATCCTTGACCGCACGGCGCACCAGCACCGCCCCGCCGCCGCTAGCTCGGGCCCATCACTCGGACCCGGATTCATTGCCTGGGGCCTAACCCTGCTGGCGGCGCCCGGCCACGACCCAGGCAGGTGGCATGCTCAATGCCGGTCGTTCCCGGCCACCCAGGCTGCTATCTGGGCGCGAGAGCGCACGCCGAGCTTGCGCCGGATGTTCTCCACATGCGACTCGGCAGTGCGCGGCGCCACCGACAGCCTGGACGCGATGGCGTGATTCGTGAGGCCGTTGGCGACGAGCGCCGCGACCTCGAGCTCGCGGCTGGTCAGCACGTTTTGCGCCGTGGCCGCCTCAGCAAGCCCACCGAGCAGCGCTTCCAGCACCGGTCTCCACTCACCGTGATAGAAGAGATGGCCCGCGCCGGGCAACTGGATCAGCTCGGCGCCGGGGATCAGGGCCGCGACCTCGCGGCCGAGCTTGAACTTGGTGGCGGTGTCCCCCTCGCGATGCAAGACGGTCGTCCGGGCGCGCACTTTCGGCAGCAGGGACCGGATGTCGGTGCGGTAGTAGACGTCGAGCAGCCCGCTGGCAGCCGCGGCGGATGCGCTGATCCGCTGGAACTTCGTCAGGGCAGCAACGTCCTCGGGGCTGGGATCCTCCATGAAGATGTCCGTCATCAACTTCGAGCCGATCCCCCAGTTGGCCCTGACCAGCGCCACTATCGGCGCTCTCAGCTCGGCGGGGGCCAGGTCGGCGCCGCTCGCGCACATGCCGTACACGACGAGCTGGCGCACGCGTTCGGGATGGCGGGCCGCGATGGTGGCCACGAGCTGGCCGCCCTGCGAGGCGCCGAACAGGCTGAGCTCCCCGGCTCCGGCAGCGTCGGCCACCGCCATGGCGGCCGCTACCTGGCCGTCGAACGACAGATCCGTGATGTCCCGGTCGGACAGCCCGCACCCAGCCTTGTCGAATCTGATGACGGTGAACTGCTCGGCGAGGCGCGCGATGAAGGCCCCGAATGCGAACAGCTCTGGCTGTCCGGCCAGATGTGTGACCCAGCCGGACTCAAACAGCAGCGGCGGACCGTCGCCAGTGGTCGAGTAGGCAACCCGGCCGGCCGTTGTGTGGCAGTACCTGATCTTCGGCTGCACCACTCCAGGCTGTCATGTTGCTCGCCCTCAGGCTTGCCGACGTGGCAGAGTTTCTAGTCTCCGGAGCGGCTCGCTGGCCCAGGCGAGCGTTCATCACCCGCCGGTGGCCGCAGCATCCAGATGGAGCCAAGCGCCCATACGCCGATCAGCACTAGCCAGATGATCACACGCAGCCACGCGTGAAGCCCTCGTGGCGCGAAGAGCGCATTGCTAAGTGGCGCGTACGCGTACCAGCCGGACGCGAGGCCGCTTCCGAGGTTAACGACATAGCTGCCCAGCGTCCCGATCGCAAGCCCGAAGGCGATTACTGCCACGATCCGCTGAGACTTGTTCAGCCCGTCAATCCAGCGCATAAGCCGAATCGTTACACATAGATGGAGCACACCACACGCATCTGGCGCCAACTAGGAGGATCCGATGAGCTCATCCGGAAACTCCACGGCCCGGACCGCATACTTGGCCGCTCTCGACCACGAGCCGATGGCGCCGCGAGTTCGCTCGGTGTGTCGCAGGGCCTTGGATGAGTTCCAGGACGTCGTCGATATGACCACGACCGAACCGTGGCCTGGGACTGACGGCCGTGTTCCTCCGGCGCATGTCGAGGTACGCGAATCGCGAGTGCACATGTGGTACGGCTCGGCCCACGCACCAGTCCTCGAATGCGAGCCCATAGAGCTGGGGGAACCGCAATGAGCAGCCTGCTTGGTGACGTCAGAGAGCCGGCTCCGGCCGCTCAGGCGACGGCGGCCGTGGTGGCGTCGATGGTCAGGTACCAGTAACCACCGGCGAGATTGAGCGCTGAGATCGTCAGGAAGAACGCCGCCCAGCCGTCCGCGTCGTACGCGAGGCACACCAGGCCTGCGGCGGCCTGGAGACTGCCGCCGGCAATATGCCCGACGCCGAATGCGCGGAGGTGGCGGTAAACCATGGGGGTAATCAGGCGCCGCAGGCCGGAGCGCGGAGGCAGAAGGCCAGGGATGGCGTTGTTGCGTGGCGTGCTCATGGCTACCACCATAAATGGCGAGCACGGGCCGGGTGCTGAGGATGGTCCGGCGGCCAGGCCTGTTGCCACGGCAGCCGACTCTGAGACAGTTCAGCAATGAGCTCGAGCGCGCATGATCACCCGGAGCTCGGCCCGCCGCAGGTGATCGAAGTGGCTGACCGAGTTTTTGCCTACATCCAGCCGGACGGCTCGTGGTGGATCAACAACACCGGCTTCATCGCCGGCCAGCGGTCGGTCGTCAGCATCGACGCGTGCTCCACGCAGCGCCGGACCCGCGCGTACCTCGACCGCATCGCCTCGATCACCGCCGCGCCCGTGACGACCCTGATCAACACCCATCACCATGGGGATCACACTTACGGGAACTCAGAGTTCGGCGACGTGACGATCATCGGCCAGGAGCGCTGCCGCGCCGAGGTGATCAGTTCCGGGATCCTCGGCAACGTCGGGATCTGGGAGCCCGTCGACTGGGGAGAGCTCAGGATCGCGCCGCCGACGGTGACCTTTACCGACCGGCTCCGGGTCTGGTCCGACGACATGCTCATCGACGTAAGCTACGCGGGCCAGCCGGCGCATACGACAAACGACAGCCTCATCTGGCTGCCGGATCAGCAGGTCCTGTTCTGCGGCGACCTGCTGTTCAACGGCGGCACGCCGTTCCTCCTCATGGGCTCGGTCACGGGCGCCATTGAGGTGCTCACCTCCGTGCTCGCGCCGATCCCGGCGCGCACGATCGTGCCAGGGCACGGCGAGCCGTGCGGCGGCGACCTGATCGACACGACGGTCGGCTACCTGCGGTTCGTGCTCGAGCTGGCGCGGCAGGGCATCAGCGCCGGCCTGTCGCCGCTGGAGGCCGCTCGCGAGGCCGACCTCGACGCCTATGCGGAGTGGCTGGATAGCGAGCGCATTGTCGGCAACCTGCACCGTGCCTATCGCGACCTGGAGCCGCAACGTCCAGATGTGGACCTCTATACGGCGCTCACCGACATGGTCGCCTACAACGGCGGGCGGCCGCTGTCGTGTCACGCCTGACGTTCAGGTACTCGCCGTGCCGGGCTCGCGGCACCTGTCAAGGGCAGGGCTACCATTCCGCGTATGCGCTTCGCGATCTCGATCCCGCAGTTCTACGCCGATGGTGAATTCGATCCGGTCGAGTTTCGTAATTACTTCACCGGCGTTGAGCAGCTAGGGTACGACAGCGCCTGGGCGCAGGAAAATGTCCTGAGCGCCTCGCCGCAGCTCAGCCCGCTCGAAGCGATGACGTACGCGGCCGCGTGCACCGAGCGCATGCGGCTGGGCTGCGTCGTGTTCGTCTCGACGCTGCATAGTCCCGTACATCTTGCCAAGAGCCTGGCGACTCTCGACCAGCTCAGCGGCGGCCGTATCGATGTGGGCGTCGGCACGGGCGGCAAACACCGGCCGTTCGCCGCATTCGGCATGTCCGCGGACCGCTATGTCGCCCGGTTCATCGAGGGCGTGGAGCTGATGAAGGCGCTCTGGACGCAGCCCAGGGTCACCTTTCAAGGGGAGTTCTACCAGCTCACCGACGCTGCGATGGAGCCCAAGCCAGTTCAGGATCCGCATCCTCCGATCTGGATCGGTGCCAACGCCGAGACAGCTCTGCGGCGTGCCGTCCGGCTGGGGGACGGCTTCTTCGGCGCTGGCTCCTCGCCCACGGCCCGGTTCGCCGAGCAGGTGGCGATCGTGCGTGCCGCGGTAGCGGAGTCAGGCCGGGACCCGGCTAGCTTCCCCATCGCCAAGCGCCTGTACATCGCGGTCGATGACAACACCGCGCGGGCCCGTGAGCGTATCAACGCCGCCATGGAGCAGATCTACGGCCGCCGTGTGCCCGATATAGAGGCCGCTGCCGTCGCCGGCTCCCCCGCCGACTGCGCAGCGGAGGTGGCCAAGACGGCCTCCGCAGGCGCCGAGCTCATCCTCTTCACGACGATGTTCGATCCGGGCGAGCAGGCCGCCCGGCTCGCGGCCGAGGTCATCCCCCGCCTGGGCTGACTCACAAGGCGGCGATGGCCGCCAGCGTAGCGAGCATGAACGTGACGATGGCCAGCGCGCCATGAGCGATCGGGATCAGCGGACGCAAGCTCCATCCGCTCATCCTGGGCGCGGGCTGGCTGACGTTGTGGTCGAGCAACTCGTCGATAAGCCGCTGGCTGAGCGCATCGTCATCGAGTGCTCGCTTCACCACCTCGTCCGGCAGCACGCCTGCCTGATCTTCCGCCCTCGCGCGCCTGGTCGGATACGGGGTCCAGATCGTCACGGTCGAGATGCCCAGCCCAATCGCCGGCGCCATGAAGCCGAGGGCCACGAAGGCGACAGCCTTTGCGCCGGACAGCAGGAAGATGATCCAGCACAACAGCCCGGCCAGGTTCAGCCCGGCATGCCCGGCCAGCATAGGGAGTGACATGCCGTCGGGCTGGGAGGGGCGGCGCTGCGCGCGCCCGGCGCTTCCGCTCGCGACCCAGCTGCGGAGCATGAAGGCCCCAAGTGCCTCGGTCAGCAGCCAGCTCACCAGAGCGGCGATCTCGAGGCCATGGCCGGTCGGCATCCGCTACGTCCCGCTGATAGCCGAGACGGTGACAGCCGGCAGGGTGGTTGCCGGCACGCTGGTTGCCGGCATGGTGGTGGCTGACACCGCCCGGGAGACAGCACGGGCGATCGCGACGACCGCGGGCCGCACGACGGCCGGCTCGATCTCCTCGGACCTGGTGACCACCGAGATCGCCGCGACCGCGACGCCGCGGTGATCGGTGACGGGGGCGGCCACCGACGTCATCGACTCCGGGTGCCGCCGAGAGGCGATCGCCACTCCCTCGCGCCGGATCGCGGCTAGCCGGGCGCGCAGCTCGTGCTCCATCATCCGGACGCCCTCCGGCTGCATGGTCAGGTCACCGGCCAGGACCTGGTCCTGGACAGCGAGCGGGGCGTGGGCGAGCAGGACAAGGCCGACGCCCGTGGAGTGCAGGGGCATCCGGCCGCCCACGCGGTACAGCACCCGCGCGGCGCGGCGGGCCGACAGCCGCTCCACCAGGATAGCCTCGGGCCCGTCACGCACCGCCAGCAGCACGTGCTGGCCGGTCGAGTGGTGCAGGTCCTCCAGGTAGGGCAGCGCCGTCGCCCGCAGGCCGTGCCCGCGCGGCGCCAGGGACGCGACCTCGAGCAGCCGCACGCCGATCATGTACTCGCCGTTGTCGGCCCGCTCCAAGGCGCCCCATTCGACCAGCTTCCTGGTGATGCGCAGCGCGCTGGCCTTCGGCAGGCCGGCCCGGATGCTCAGGGCAGTCAGCGACAGTGACCGGTGCTCGGGGCCGAAGGCGGTCAGGATCCGGAACGCCCTGTCCAGCAGCGGCTCGCCCTGAGCTGGGCGGCCGCCCCTGGCGGCGAGCGGTACGAGCGCCGGATCGGACATCTGCCAGCCTCCCTTTGGTTTCAGTCAATGAAACTACCCCTGGCCGCGGTGTCCCAAAGCACCCAGGATGCAGACGTGAGCGTCAGCCCCGCGGTAATCGTCGGCGGCGGCCCGGCCGGGCTGGCCGCGGCGGCCGAGCTGCATCTGCACGGGATCGAGTGCGTCGTGATCGAGCCACGCGCAGAGGTCTCTCACCGGCGGCCGCGAGCGAAGACGACCAGCGTGCGCACGATGGAGCACCTGCGCCGGTGGGGCATCGCCGATGCGCTGCGGGCGGCCGCGCCGCTCCCGGTCTCCTGGTCTCAGCGCGTCACATTCTGCGAGTCGCTCGCCGGCCGCCGGATCACCGACTTCGACAACGCGTTCGGCCTCACGACCGAGCGCGACGGGCGGTTCGCTGAGGCTGGCCAGCAGGTACCGCAGCCTGTGGTCGAGGAGGTGCTCCGCGGCCACCTGCGCGCGGCCGGCGTTGACGTCCGGCTCGGCCATACGGCGACCAGCCTCAGCCAGGACGCCGACGGGGTCACGGTGACGGCACGCGACGACGCGGGCGCCGAGTACCAACTGCGGGCGCGATACCTGCTCGGCTGCGACGGGGCTAGCGGCATCGTCCGGGATCAGATCGGTGCGCGATACTCCGGGCGCCTCGACCCCCGGCCCAACTTCAACGTCGTGTTCCGCGCGCCGGGGCTGAGCACCGAACTCGGGCCGGCCGTGCAGTACTGGGTGGTCGGTGGGGCAACGACCGGGCTGCTGGGTCGCCTGGACCTGGCCGGCATCTGGTGGGCTGGCTTCCCCGGCGTCGAGCTTGCCTACGGCGCAGCGCACGCCACCGAGCTGATCACCGGCCTGATCGGCGCGCCGGCCGAGCATGAGGTACTGGCCACCGATCCATGGATCGCAAGGATGCTGGTGGCGGACACCTTCGCGGCCGGCCGCGTCTTCCTCGTTGGCGAGAGCGCACACGTCAATCCGCCGTGGGGTGGCCACGGCTTTAACACCAGCGTCGGCGACGCCGTCAACATTGCCTGGAAGATCGCCGCGGTCGAGCACGGCTGGGCAGCGCCCGGGCTACTGGCCAGCTACGAGCACGAACGCCGCGGCGTCGTCGAGCAGACGGTGGCCAGCGCCGAGGCCAACATGCGCGCGCTGGCAGGCGACCTGCCAGCCGACGCGACAGCAATCCAGAAAGCCAAACGGCCCGAGTTCTACAGCCTTGGCCTGGTCCTCGGTTATAGCTACGGGGGCTCGCCTGTCGTCCAGCCCTCTTGCCCGGCGCCGCTCGCGGACACGACCGTCTACGACCCCGCGGCCGCCCCTGGCGCGCGGCTGCCGCACGCCTGGCTCGCCGACGGCACGTCCCTGTATGACCACCTGGGCACCGGGTTCGCCGTGGTCGGCCCGGTGCAGGCCGGGCACGCCGCGGTCGCCGGGCTGGCCGCCGAAGCCCGCCAGCGGCGAATACCGCTGACGCTGGTGCAGGCGCCGCCGGCCTACCCCTGGCGTGACGAATACCTGCTGGTGCGGCCGGATCAGCACATCGCCTGGCGGACCAGTGACCCCAGCGACATCGACCTGGACATCGTGACGGGCAGGAAGGGAACGGTGCAGCTTCATGGCTAGCAACTCCGGCTCTATCGCGGTGCGCAACGTGCGCCTGTTCGACGGCCAGCAGCTCGTTCCCGGCAGCACGGTTGTCATCGAGAGCGGCCGGATCGGGACCGACCCGTCCGGTGCGCAGGTGATCGACGGGGCGGGCGGCGTACTGCTGCCTGGGCTCATCGACGCGCACGTCCACCTCGATGGCCCTGGCCGGCTCGAAACCCTGGCGAGCTACGGCGTGACAACGGCGCTCGATATGGCGTCAGTGCCCGAGGAAACCACTGCCCTGCGGCGCACCGGCGCTGGCAGCCCTGGCATCGGTAACACCGACTTCCGCAGCGCGGGCCTGCCGGCGATCGCGCCGGGCAGCCTGCACTCGCACTTCCCCGGCATCGGTCAGCGCGGGCTGATCGCAGGACCGAGCGAGGCAGAGCGCTTCGTAGCCGATCGGATCGCCGAGGGATCGGACTACATCAAGATCGTCATCGGCAGCCCGTTTGCCGATCACGATCAGGCGACCATCGACGCGCTGGTCGCGGCTGCACACGAGCAGGGCAAGCTGGTGGTGGCGCATGCGTCCTCGGTCGAGGCCGTCCGCAAGGCGCAGCTCGCCGGCGCGGACATCCTTACCCATGCGCCACTCGATCAGGTGCTGGATCCGGCCGCCGCCGCTGAAGTGGCGGCGGCGAGCCGCGTCGTGGTGCCGACACTGACCATGATGGCGGCGATCGTCGCCAACCTGGCGCCACCCGGTGCTGATTACGCGAATGCGCGGGCGAGCGTGACAGTGCTACACCGCGCGGGCGTGCCGGTGCTCGCGGGCACCGATGCCAATGACGCTCCTGGCACGCCGTCGCGCGTGCCGCATGGCGAGAGCCTCCACCGTGAGCTCGAGTTGCTGGTCGACGCCGGCCTGACCACCCTGGAGGCGCTGCTGGCCGCGACCGCCCGGCCGGCCAGGTACTTCGGCTTGCACGATAGGGGCACGATTGAGCCAGGGAAGCGGGCGGATCTCGTGCTGATCGACGGCGATCCGCTGGCCGACATCCGGGCCACTCGCGCCATCAGCCGCATCTGGTGCGGCGGCGTCGAGGTCGAAGTCGCCTCCGAAGCGGTCGCGGTCGCGGACGAGACGAGGAGGTAGGCAGTTCATGCGCATCGCCACCATCAGCCAGCGCCTGTGCCTGATCACCGGCACCGGGGCGATAGACGTCCATACCGCCAGCGGCGGCGAGTTCGCCGCTGATCCGGCAGCGATTTACCCGTACTGGCAGGAATTCACCGATTGGGCCGGAGAGGCTCTCGCCGCCGACGCCGCGCTGCCGGATCCCGCCCCGTTCGACTTGGCCATGCTGGGCTCGCCGTCGCCAGCTCCGCGTCAGGTGTTTGGCATCGGCCTGAACTACAGCGAGCACGTCGCCGAGTCTGGCCTCGCCAAGCCCGTTACGTCTCCGCCGGTGTTCACGAAGTTTGCCTCCTGCATCTCTGGCCCGCATGGCCAGATCACCCTGCCGCCGGGCGGGCACACGGACTGGGAGGTGGAGCTCGTCGTGATCATCGGGCGTGCCGCCGCGCGCGTGCCCGCGAGCGCCGCCTGGAGCTACGTCGCAGGCCTGTGTGTCGGGCAGGACGTATCCGAGCGGATACTCCAGATGGCGACGACTCCCCCGCAGTTCAGCCTCGGCAAGTCGTATCCGGGCTTCGGTCCCATCGGGCCTTGGCTCGTCACGCCGGATGAGTTCAGCGACCCCGATGACCTGGCGCTGGGCTGCTCGATCAACGGCGTCGAAATGCAGAAGGGCCGGACCGGGGACATGATCTTCAGCGTGTCCGAGCTCATCGAGCAGCTGTCGGCGGTGACGCCGCTGCTGCCCGGTGACGTGATCTTCACCGGTACGCCCAGCGGCGTCGGACTCGGCCGGACTCCGCAGCGCTGGCTCGCGGCCGGCGACGTACTGGTCAGTTACATCGAGGGAATCGGCGAGATGCGGCATACCTTCGTGGCCGGGTAAGGAGGAATCGATGAGCCTGCACGGACTGCTGTCGGTCACGATCGGGGTGCCGAACGTCGAACAGACCGCCGCGTACTACGCCGACTTCGGGCTCACGCCCGAGGACGACAACTGGTTCGCCACCGCAGACGGCGGCCGTCAGCTGCACATAGTGGCCGCCGCGACCCGCCGGCTTGTCGAGCTGCGCGTGGCCGCCGATGACGCGGACGATCTCGCGCGCACCGCCGCCAGCCTGGCGCGGCTTGGCTTCCCGGCAGAGCCGGGCGAGGCGGTGCTCGAAACGAGCGAGCCGGTGACCGGCATGCGAGTGCGGGTCGAGATCGCGCCGCGCCTGGTACAAGACACCGTGTCCCCTACCCCTTACAACGGACCCGGGCGCGTCGACCGGCCGGCGGTGCGCGCGCCGGGCTTCGCGCGCCAGGATCCGGTGCGCCCGCGCAAGCTCGGACATGCCGTGGTGGGCAGCACCGACCACGAGGCCAGCGCGGCGTTCTTTGTCGACGGCCTGGGGTTCAAGGTGAGCGACCGGATCAAGGGGGCGGGCGCGTTCATGCGCTGCTCGACCGATCACCACAACGTGCTGGTGCTCGGGGCGCCCGTGAACTTCCTGCACCACACGTCCTGGCAGGTGGACGACATTGACGAGGTGGGCCGCGGCGCGTTCGCGATGCTCGACGGCAATCCCGAGCGGCATGTCTGGGGTCTCGGGCGGCACTATGCCGGATCGAACTTCTTCTGGTACCTCAAGGACCCGGCCGGCAACTTCTCCGAGTACTACTCCGACATGGACTGCATCGTCGACGACCAGCTCTGGATGCCGGAGGATCTGGAGGGCGCCCGCGGCCTGTTCGCCTGGGGACCGCCCCCGCCGCCTTCGTTCCTGCATCCCGATGACCTTGCCGCGATGATGACCGGTACGCACGCGCAACGCTGAGGGCCATGTCCGGCCGGCGACATGGCCCGAGACAGGTCGGTCCCGCGTTGCGGCAACAGGCAATGAGTCGGCATTTCTATGCCATGATCCCGGTATGAGCGAGAACAACACCGGAGCCTGGGAGCCCGGGGCCGACCGGCCAGGAGCCGTCCCGCTGCCGACCGGACGTCCCGCCAGTCGGCGTGGCGCCAAGGTTCAGAACGCCATATGTGGCGGCCTGCTGGCCGGACTGGCCCTCAGCCATCGCCCTCCTGGGCGTCGCTCATATCGTCATCGAGGCGATCCAGCAGCAGTACAACGGGATGGGCGGGACGATTTTCCTGGTGGCCGTCATCGCCGGGCCGATGTTCGGACTTGGCCTAGGCGTCATGGCCACAGCGCTGATCCCAGACGACCCCGCGACCACCAGATCAGCAGCCACGGCCGCAGCCGGGCCCGCCGTCGTCGCACCACCGGGCAGCTGATCGCGCTGCGGAAGATTGGCCGCCGGGTGCGGCCCGAGGTCTACTGGCCTGCGAACGGGCCGGCATCCGCTGGCGCAGGCTCTACCGGTGATACGCCGACTACCTGTCCAGGGTCGCCTGGGCCGCCCTTGCAGTAGGACATGTCAAGTTCGCCTGGCAGCCGGGAGGCGAATCGGATCGCCATCACTCCCGCCGCGCGCGCCGCGGCCGCCGCGCCGGGCAGGGTGAGCCGCATTGTGGCCGCGTCGCGCCTGACGCCGAGGTCGCATCGGTACTTCGCCACCAGGACATAGGCCGACGCCCCCGGTGCCAGGAGCACCGCCCGTGGCGGCGCCTTGGTCAGGTAGCCGCCGGCCTGGTGTGCGTAACGGAACGGCAGGATCGCGCCCGCTGCGTCGTACAGCGCGACGGCCGGGTAGCCGTCCAGGGTGCAGGCCGTCCGGCCGTGGTTGACCAGAGCGAAGTAGCCGCCATGCTCTCCGGTCATCGGGACTAGCTCGGGCCCGAACCGGAGCGCCAGGGCTGAGGCCCGGCATGGCGGCGCGGCATTGCTCGTCGCGAACGCGGCCGCCAGCGGCGTGGCTGGTGCCGGCGACCGTGCCTGACCTGCGGTGCCGACCGCGGTGCCAGTGCATCCGCCGAGCAGGAGCACGAGCACGAACGCCCACCAGGCGCGCGCTGAATTCCGCTTCATGACGTTCTTCCCGTATATCGCTGGCCGCCCACTGCCTAAGACAGCCGGGGTCGGCCCGCGGTTGGGGCGGGTGTCGGCCGGGGTTGGGGCGGATGTCGGCCCGCAGTTGAGGCACGTGCATTAAACGCCGTTCCCTGGGCAGCTTCGCGGCGTCGGCGAAGGCCGGCGGACATTACCTCGAGAGGACTTCCATGATCGTTCTAGGCATCCTGTTGTTGCTGATCGGCTTTCTTGCCAAGATCGCGATCGTCTGGACACTCGGCATCATCGCGCTCGTGGTCGGCCTGATCCTTTTGCTGCTCGGCTCGACCGGCCGTGCAGTCGGCGGACGGCGCCATTACTGGTAGCTGTGGCGGGCCCGGCTACCGTGCCGGGCCTCCCGCGGCCCCGGCTGCCCGGCTAGTCGGCGGCGGCCAGGGCCTCACGGGCCGCGCGGATCGAGGCGCGCTTGCCCGAGTCCAGGTACTCCTCGATCCGCGTGATGTGCCCGTCCTGGACCTGGAGGTACATCGCAGCATGCAGCTCAACCTCGGCGCCGTTTTGCAGACTGCCGCGCAGTACGTGCTGCTGGAGCACGCCATCGGCGACCGGAGCCCGCCTGATGACGTCGTACCGCAGCCCGGACACCGCGCGATGCAGGCCCTGGAGCACCTTCAGGTTGTCCTCGACCGTCTGCTCGATCAGGTCATCGTTATGCCAGATCAGCGCGTCGGGCGCGTAGATCGCGCGCAGGGTCTCGATATCGCCCGCCTCCAGCGCGGCGAAAAAGCGGACGACGAGTTCCTCGCTCATACCTGCAACTCCTTTACTCAGCGCACCTTTAGCGAGGGCACTGCCTGCGCGCTCAGCGCGGCGATCGCTCGCTCGTAGCCCCAGTCGCCCGCCACCGGCATCGGGAAAACGACCGGCAGGTCGATGCCCGCGGCCCGGTACTCCGCCAGCATGCTCATGCAGGTGCTGGCGGTGCCGCTGGCGATGAATGCGTCAGCCACGTGCTGCGGAACGTGCAGTGCGGCCCCGGCCCGGTCGCCCGCCAGCGCCCGCTCACGGGCTGCGGCCAGCTCGGCCGCGGCGCCATGGTCGGCAAAAAGCCTGCCCACGGCGGGATGCAAGATGTAGCGCGGCACGACCTCGCGCGCGGCCAGGGCAGCCGCGGTCGTGTCGCCCGACACGCACGTGTGCACCACGCAGGCGATCTCGACGGCGCTCGCGTCCCGCCCGGCCGCTACCGCGGCAGCACGCACGATGCCGGCCGCCTGCCCGGCCTGCGCCGGTGACATCAGGTTCAGGATGACTCCGTCGGCGATCCGCCCGGCTAGCTCCAGCATGCGCGGCCCGAGCGCGGCCAGGTAGATCGGCAGGCCAGGGCGGACCGGCAGGCTATCAAGCGGCACCATCCCGGTGCGGAACAGCTCGCCGGCAAAACCGGCCTGGTCGCCGGCGAGCACGGCGCGCACAACTGCGACGTATTCCGCCACCATCCGCAATGGAGGGAACGGGGTCAGCCCGAACCGGCCGTTCATCACATCGTTCGCCACACCCAGGCCGAGCAGGAACCGGCCTTCGGAGGCCTGATCGAGCTGCGCGGCGGTCTTGGCGGCCAGCACCGGCGGCCGCAGCGCCGCGTTGGCGATCGCGGTGCCCACCCGCACCTTCCTGGTCGCCGCGATGACCGGATGACAGAGCGCGAGCGCGTCGCCGTGCCCTTCGGCAACGAACACAGCGCCGAACCCGGCCGCCTCGGCGGCTCGCGCGATCTCGCCGATTACCGCGGCCGGCAAGCCGCTGTGCGACGCGATCGACAGACCGAGCGGCTGAGATGTGACCGGCTCCGTCATGACAGCACCTCCTCCTGTGCCGCAAGCTGCTGTGCGGCGATCTGCGAGCGCAGCTCGCGCTTCAGTACCTTGCCCGTCGTCGTGCGCGGCAGGACATCGGTGAACTCGATCGACTTCGGGCACTTGAAGTGAGCCAGATGGTCGCGGCACCAGGCGGAGATCTCCGCCGCCGAGGCGGCCGCGTCCGGCGCCGGGATGATGACCGCGTGCACGGCCTCGCCCCAGGTCAGATCGGGCCTGCCGACGACCGCGACGTCGGCCACCGCGGGATGGCGCGCGAGCACCGCCTCGACCTCGGCCGGGTAGATGTTCTCCCCGCCGCTGATGATCATGTCCTTGGCCCGGTCCAGGATGTACAGGTAGCCGTCGGCTGTCAGGCTGGCGATGTCGCCGGTCCGGTACCAGCCGCCGTCGGCGAACGCGGCGGCTGTGGCCTCGGGATCTCGCCAGTACCCGGCGAACAGGCACTCGCCGCGGATCAGCAGCTCGCCCGCGGTCTCGGCGGGCAGGTCGAGGCCATCAGGGCCGACGATGCGCACCTCCCAGCCGAACGACACCCGTCCCGCGCTGGCCAGCCGCGGGTGGCCAGGCTGATGGTCCTCGGGCGCCAGCAGGCTGATCATGCTCTGGCTCTCAGTGTTGCCGTAGATCTGCCGGAAGCGGCAGCCGAACGCATCGAGTGCGGCGGTGAGCGAGGTGGGCGTGATCGGCGCGGTGCCGTAGGCGATCTCGCGCAGGCTGGAGAGGTCCGGCTGCTCGCGGTCGCGGATCTCGGCGACCAGCATGTCGATCAGGGAGGGACCGGCGGTGAAGAACTCGATGCGGTCCCGCTCGATGGCGTCGATGACCGCGGCCGGACCGAACGTCGTGTGAATGTGCACGGTCCCCGCAGTAAGCAGAGCCTGCAGGCACTGGCCAAGGCCGCCCAGGTGGAAAAGCGGCAGGATCTGCAGGTGGTGCGATCCGGCCACCTGGTCGCCGATCTCGATCGCGAAGTCGGCGACGCTCATCATCAGCGCGCCGTGCCGTAGCGGGATGGCCTTGGCCCGGCCGGTCGTCCCGCTCGTATGCACGAGGGCCAGGATGTCGTCGCCGGACAGGCGCGGCCGCGGTGGCAGGGGGCCTGTCAGCGCGCCGCCGTCGACCCACCCGGCAGGCACCGGTCCCCCGCCGCCGATCGCTACCCGCGCGACCGTGGCCGCGAGGCCAATATCAGCCAGCACGGTATCGACCAGGCCGGTGAACTCGGCGTCGGCGGCGACCGCGGCCGGCTCGACCAGGGCGAGCACGTCCGCAAGCTCGCGGGGCGAGAGCCGCCAGTTGATCAGCGCCGGGGTGGCGCCAGCGCGCAGCAGCGCGAACGCCTGGACGAGGAAGTCCGCGCTGTTCTTGGCTACGACCGCTACGACATCGCCCGGACTGACGCCGAGGGAAGCCCAGCCGCCGGCCCGCCGCTCGAACTCGGTTCGCAGGGCGGCATACGTATACGTCTCGCCGCGGTCGTCGGCGAAGGCCGTCACGTCCGGGTGCACTGTGGCACGCCATTCGAGCACGTGGATCCAGCTCTGCATCGCCGCGTCCTTCCTCCGCCGCAGGTGGCAATAGTCGCAGATAGCAGGGCCTATCCGACAGGCCGCTAGTGGCTCGCGACCCAGTCCGCGATCAGATCGGCGGCCTTTGTCCGGGCGCCGCCAGGCTCTTGCAGGTAGTGGTCGGCCTTGATGAACTCCAGCCGCTTGTCCTCGCCGGCGAGCGCGCCATGCAGGGCGCGGGCGTCGCTGTCGTAGACGCAGGCGTCGGCCGTGGCGTGGATGACGAGCGACGGCAGCGTGATCCGTGCCAGGTGCGGTGCCGCGATGCACTGGGACGTGCGCAGGCTCCACATCGACAGCCAGCTGCGCAGCGTGCTAACGGTGCCGACGCCGAAGACGCCGTAATTGGCCTTCTGCGGATCGCCGAGATAGCACCAGTTCGGGCGCCGGTCGGACGGCTCGATGGCCGGGTCGATCATCCGCAGGTCCGCCCAGCTGCGCGAGACGAGGAAGAGCCGGTCCCGCGCCCGCGTGGCCGCGAGCGCGTCGAGCTGGGCCAGTGCCCAGTCGGTGATGCGCTCGTTACGGGCCCGCTGGGCGGCGCGATACCGGGCCTGGAACTCCGCGCTGTAGGGCGGGCCGTTCTCGGCGTTGAACGGGTCCAGGGACGAGTCGGCCGACAGCGGGTCGGCCTCGTCGGTGACCGACGGATCCAGCCAGGCGGTGAGCACCTCCGGCCGTCCAGAGTGCGCGGCGACCGCGATGAACAGGTCGCACGGCGGCAGGTCCTCGATAGCCGGCACGGGCCGCATGCCGGTCGACCGGCAGCACGTTCGGCTCCACGGCCTGCGACTGGTAGGCCGACATCAGCGAGCCGCCGCCGGAATTCCCGAGCAGCACGATCCGGTCCACGCCGGCCTGCTCCCGTAGCCAGCGGACGCCCACGCCGATCTCGGCTAGCGCATGATCGAGCAGGAAGTGCGCCTCGTTGCCGCGGAAGCGGGTGTTCCAGCCGAGGAAGCCGTAGCCTCGCTCGGCCAGGTAGCTCGCCAGGTAGTGCTCGGAAAAGTCCACGTTGTAGTGCGTGGCGATGAAGGCGGTCGTCGGCCGCTGCCCGGCCGGGCGATGGTAGATGCCCTGGCACGGGTGGCCGCCGGCGCCGGCCCGGCCGACGACCGGGGACGGCAGCGCGACGAACTCCCTGACGATCTCGGTCATTGGCATCTCCCGGGCGGCGTGCTCTAGCGCAGAACTGAAACTGAGCTTAGGTTTAGTTCTGGGCAATACGCCAGCCCTAAGGAGGTCTCGATGGAGTGGCAGAACGAGGAATTCGCCCTTGGCGGTGTCAACCACCTCGCCCTGGTCTGCTCGGACATGAAGCGGACGGTCGAGTTTTATACGCAGGTCCTGGGCATGCGGCTGATCAAAACGCTCGAATCTGCCTGCGGGCTCGGGTCAGCATTTCTTCTTCGACATGGGCGGCGGCAACGCACTGGCCTTCTTCTGGTTCCCGGACGCGCCCGACCCCGTGCCGGGAGTATCCGCGCCGGTCACCGTGCCAGGACTCGGCGAATGGACGAGCGCGGTCGGCTCGATGAACCACATCGCCTTCAACGTGCCAGAGGAGCGGTTCCTGGAGTACCGCACCAAGCTCAAGGCCAAGGGCGTGCGGGTCAGCCCGATCCTCGACCACGACGACAGCGAGTTCGGCGTGGCGCGCGAGCTCCATCCGGGCGTCTTCGTCCGCTCGTTCTACTTCCAGGACCCCGACGGGATCCTGCTGGAGTTCGCCTGCTGGCGGCGCGTCATGGGACAGCCGGGCGACGTCCGGCACGAGCCCAAGACGGCGGCGGACCGAACCGGCGCCCGGGTCTGACCCGTTGCTGTCCCTGATCCACGTCCTGGACTGGCGTGCCGTCGTCACGCCAGACGCGGTTGCGCTCACTGACCACCTGGGCAGCGAGCTGACCTACGCGGGGCTGGCCGCGGCGACGCAGCGCCAGGCGGCGCACTACGCCGCGGCTGGCATTCGCTCCGGCGACGTCGTGCCGATCATCGCTCGCAATCAGGTCGGCTGGGTGACCGCGATGACCGGCCTGATCCGGGCCGGCGCGCTCCCGGCGGCGGTCAACTGGCGCCTCGCCCCGGCCGAGATCTCGGCGCTCCTCGCGCTGCTGCGGCCGGCCGCAGTCGTCACCGACGCAGACTGTGCTGCTGCGGCCACGCCGGCGGCCGCGGCCGCACCCGGCCACGTTCCGGTCCTGATGATGGCCGATGAGATGGCTGCGCCGAATAGCCTCGGCGCTGCTCCGCCGCGGCCAGCCGACCGGCTCCGCGGACCCGAGCCCGCCATCCTGCTGCACACCAGCGGCACGACCGGACAGCCGAAGCTGGTACCGCTGACGCATCAGCAGCTGATCATCGCGGCGATGTTCATGAAGCTGGAGGTGCCCGAGGCGGTCCCCGGCGCGCGGCACCTGAGCGCGCTGCCGCTGTTCCACGTCGCCGGCCTGGCGAACCTCGGGTACGTCCTGTTTACCGGCGGCCACCTGCACGTGCTCGGCGCGTTCGAGCCTGCTGGCTTCGTCGACGAGCTCGCGTCGCGAAGGATCCAGCTGACTCAGCTCGTGCCGACGCTGATCAACGCCGTGACGGACGAGGTCAGCTCGCGGGTGCAGGCGCCGGACCTCGGGAGCCTGGTAGAGATCGTGTACGGGGCGTCGCCGATCAGGCCCGACCTGCTGGCGCGGGCCGTGCGGGTGCTCGGCTGCCGGTTCCGGCAGAACTATGCGAGCAGCGAGACCGGGCCGCTGCCGATCAGCTCGCTGTCGCCGGCCGACCACGATCCGGCGCGCGGGCTGCTCGGCACCGCGGGACGCCCTTCCCTGGGCTGGGAGGTCCGGCTCGGCGACCGGGGCGAGATCCAGGTCCGGGGGGCCGTGCCGCTGCCTGGCTACTGGGACAACCCGGAGGCCACCAGTGCAGCGCTGACCGACGATGGCTTCTACCGCACTGGCGACGTCGGCACCATCGACGCGGCCGGTTACCTGACGATCGTCGACCGGCTCCGCGATGTGATCATCTCGGGCGGCGAGAACGTGTTCCCCGCCGAGGTGGAGGCCGTGCTGGCGCGGCATCCGGACATCGTGGACGTCGCGGTGATCGGAGTTCCCGACGAGCGCTGGGGCGAGACCGTGCACGCGGTCGTTGTCGCCCGCTCGGCGGACCTGGACGCGGCGGCGCTAATCGGGTTCGCCCGCGAGCAGCTCGCCGGGTTCAAGTGCCCGACCGGCGTGACTGTCGCCCCGGCACTGCCACGGAACGCGACCGGCAAGGTGCTGCGCGCCGCGCTGCGCGAGCCGTTCTGGGCGGGGTGGGACCGGCGAGTCTCGTGACGACCGAGCTCCGGCCGGCCCGGATCGAGAAGGCAACGCGGAAGGGCCGCGAGACCGACGAGGCGTTCCGGGACGCAGCACGAGCCGTGTTCGCAAGGGACGGCTATCTCAACGCCAAGATCAGCGACATCGCCGCGGCCGCAGGCCGGTCAGTCGCGTCGTTCTACAACTACTACGACACCAAGGCCGACCTGCTGATCGCCCTGGCCGAGGAGTTCCACGCGGAGGCCACCGCGATGGCGGTGCTCCCCTACCGCACCGGCTTGTCGCACGAGGAGGCGCTCCGGGAGTCGGTGGCGGGCTTCTGGCGCACTTACTCCGCGCGGCGTGGTGAGCTGATCGGGATCTTCCAGGCGGCGATGGTCGAAGGACGGTTCCGTCGCCGGTGGCTGGAGATCCGCGGCGAAGCGGTCAGCCGCATCGCCGCGCAGGTCCGCGCGGCCCAGGCGGAGGGATACTGCCCGGGCGTCGATCCGGTGCTCACTGCGTCCGCATTGTCGGCGATGCTGGAGCACTTCTGCTACATCTGGCTGGGTCAGGGCGGCGAGAAGGACGTCCCGTTCGACGACGAGCGGGCGCTGGACGCGCTGGCCACGATCTGGGTCAAGTCGGTCTACTGGCGTCCTGGTGACCGCTAGCGGCAGCGGGCGGCGGATTGCTACCCGCGGTCTTCCTGCAACAAGGCGGCGAGCTGCGCCGGGCTAATGTTGCCGCCGCTGCAGACGACGGTCACCTTGCGGCCCGCGAATCTCGCCCGGTCGGCCAGCACCGCGGCGAGCGCGGCCGCGCCTGCAGGCTCGACCAGGTTGCGGGTCTTCTCGATCAGCACCCGGGTCGCGTGCGCCAGCTCTGCGTCCGATACGAGGACGAAGTCATCGAGCAGGTCACGCAGAATCTGCTGCGGTAGCTCGAAGGCGGTCCGCGTAGCGAGGCCCTCCGCGAAGGTACTCGTGGTGTCCTCGACGAGCGACCCGGCCCGCCACGACTTGTACGCGGCCGGCGCCGCCGCGGACTGCACCCCGATGACCTCGATCGACGGCCGGACGGTCTTCGCCACGATGCAAACGCCGGCCGCCCCGCTGCCGCCGCCGATGGGCACGACGATGACGTCGGTGTCGGGCCGGTCGGCCAGGATCTCCAGCGCGTAGGTGGCGACGCCCGCGATGAGAGCAGGCTCGTTCCCGGAATGGATGTAGCGGTAACCGTGCTTGGCGGCCTGCTTCTCGCATTGCTCGCGTGCCTCGTCGAAGTCGCGGCCGTGGAAGACGATCTCCGCGCCGAGCGCGCGCATCGACTCGACCTTGACCGGGTTGGCCCCTTCAGGCACGAAGATCGTTGCGCGCACGCTGAACAGGTCCGCCGCGTAGGCGACCGACTGGCCGTGGTTCCCGGTCGACGCCGAGGCGACCCCGCGCTCGCGCTCAGTCACGCTGAGCTGGCTAATCAGGTTCACGCCGCCGCGCACCTTGAACGCCCCGACCGGGAGGTGGTTCTCGTGCTTAATCCGCAGCTGCGCGCCGGTGAGCGCGTCCAGTGCTGGATAGCGGTACAACGGCGTCGGACGCAGATACGGAGCGATGCGCGCACGTGCCGCCAGGACGTCGGCAAGGTCCGGGATGTCCGTTGTCGTCATAGGCCGGTTCTACCACGGCCGGGTGAAGTCGCCAGTCATGAGCGGGACCGCAGCAGCGCCGCTGCGTGACTGACGAACTCGGTCGCATCGGCTGCCGGCGGCCGATCCGGCTGCTCGCCGCGCTGCTGGGCGATCGCGCGCGTAATCACGCGGGCCGGACCGCTGGCGCGGTCCAGTGCCGTCCGCCCGCCGGCCAGCTTGGACACGATGACACCGTCGGTGAGATAGACCTGCGCCCGGCAGGCGTTCAGCACGGCGTAGGACTCGCTGGCGTTGGCCAGGCCCCAGTCAAGTTCGTCCGCTAGGTACTCCAGGATGGCCGCGCGCGCGATCGGGCCGATGACCTCGTGGGCGGGCGGCCCGAACACCGCGACACCGGCAGCGCGGCAGACCGCGTAGTGCATGAGCAGGTCCCGGTCGCCTGGAGAAGCGGCATCGGGCCGTGCGACCCGGATGGTGCCCCCAGGGACGGCGACGATGTGTACCAGGTAGGGCCATGGCGGTCCTGGCTGACGCGCCGCCGAAGCCGCCACGACGCTGGTCTCCAGGTCCCGGCCCGGGCAGTGCGTGCCCGCGGCCCGGATGGCCTGCTCCATCTCGCCCGCGCTCGCTGGGTCGACCTCGTCCGCGGCCACGAAGAGGATGTCGACGTCGCTGCGGCCCGGCATCCAGCCGCCGAGGGCGGCCGAGCCGTGCACGTACGCGGCGAGCAGCCGTTCTCCGGCCCGGTCAGCGGCGACGGCGACGTCTGCGGCAAGTCGCGCCGCGTAGGTGATTGCCTCGTCCACGACGTCAGCATGCCGCAGGCGGGCCGAATAATCCCAGCTCATTTACTGCTACCAGGCACGCGGCCGCACAATCGGGCCGGTTGAAATGACCGCACGCAAAATGCGAGGATGCGCGGGTGACAGTTTCGACGCTGCGTTATTCCAATAACATGCTTCCGCAAGGCCTGACGTGGCAGGCACTATCATTCCTGCGCTGCGAGTGGCCTTTTTTGTTTCGCGGGTCGAACCGGCTGCGGGATCGCCCTTTTGACGACGTGCCCACGACGCACGTGGTGCGGGTAGAAGGAAACGTCCTGCTCAGCTACGCCGAAGTGCTGTCCGCCACGGCCATGCGGGCACGTGAGCCGGTGCCCGTACTCGGGCTGAGTAACGTCTTTACGTTTCCGCCTTATCGGCGCGAAGGACACGCGTCGGCGATCCTGGCCGCGGTCGGCGATATCATCAGCGACGGTAATGCCGAGCTGGCGATACTGTTCTGCGAGAATGAGCTGCTGCCATTTTATGCTGCACGCGGCTGGCAGCTGGCAGCGGCCGGCTGGATTCAGGTGCCCGGCGGCACGCCGCCGCTATGGTCCGCGCTGGCCCAGGCCGCACGGACCAGCTGAGCGCCTGGCTGGCAGCGGCGCCGCTGCACCTGGCTGCTCCGTGGTGAGGTTCAGCGCGGACTGAACAGTATTGAATCTGCTAGGGACCGATGTATCGTTCGAGCATCCGGCTTCACGACGGGGGTCTCGTGCGCCAGTTGCGCTTCGTGACAGTCGCGGCATCGGTACTAGCCACTGCCGCCGCCGCTGTGCCGGCGGCCCTGGCTACGACCGCACGGACCGGAGCGCCCACGTGGCATCTCTCTTATCGCGGGCCGGCGGGAACGAGATCGACGGCATCACGGCGCCAAGCCGAGACGACGCCTGGGCATACGGATACGTGTATGCCAAGGACGACAAGCTTCTCCGAGACTTCTACCTGCACTGGGACGGCTACTCGTGGCGCCAGGTCAGGATTCCGGCGGCCAGGGGTTTCAATCCAGCGGAACTCCAGGCGTCGTCACCCAGCAATGTCTGGCTGACCGGCTATCGCGGACGGGGTCCGCAAGCTGCCGGCGCGGCCCTTGTCTACAACGGGTCTGGCTGGAAGATCATCTCAGCACCGTGGCCAGGCGATCAGCTAGACGTCGTCAGCAGTACCGACGTCTGGATGCTCGAGGGAGACGACAGCGGCTGCGGCCCTGGCCCCGGCCATAGCTGCGCAAGCACCTTCGACCACTGGAACGGAGCCAGCTGGCAAGCCTACTCATTCCCCGATGATCTCGGGCTGGTCGCCGCCGCAGCGCGTCCGTGGCTCGTCGGGACCGCCTCCGGCAACGCGCGACTGCAAGTTGTCTATCGCTGGAACGGCACTAGCTGGCAACCCCAGTCGGCACCGGGTCATGCGGCCGTTCAGGTTGTCGCGGTTGCCTCGCCCGGCAGCCGGCTCTGGGTGGCTACCGAGGCGAGGAACCGCGGCCGGTGGCGCCTGTACGAGCTGACCGGCGGGAGCTGGTCGAAGTTGCGCACGCCTCGCAGCTTCGCGCCCCATATCGCGGGCTGGCCTGTCTACGACCGCCATGACGGCTTCTGGGACGGGCAGTACCACTGGACCGGCACGCAGTGGGTGAACACCACCCCGGGCACGCCCAGCCGACCGCGCTGGCTCAACACGTTCTGGTACGAGAACCAGGCACCGGTTCCTGGCACGTCAAGCGTCTGGGCCGCGATCCTCATCAACGGCCAGAACGGTGCGACCCCTGGCGGCATCGCTGTATACGGGGCGACGCCGTAAAGCCGACTCGCTAGAAACCTGGATGTCAGGGACATGGCGGGGTGCATCCGCAGCCAGGTCAGGCGAGGTGGACGTACTCGTAGTCGAACGGCTTGCCGTTGATCCCGTTGCGGGGCGGCGCTATCCACGCGGCGATCTTGCCGCGCTCATGCACGGGCTGCATGAGCGAGCGGACGTGGGTCTTGTCGACATCGGTCGGCAGCCACTGCCCCTGGCGTGCAGCCCACTCATCGGCCGGCAATAGCTCGCCGTCGGGCGACGCCTCGATGGCGGCGAAGGCGCCGACCTTGCGGTTGAACGCGATGTGCGGGAGCTTCAGTCGCTGCGGCAGGCCAGCCTCGGTGAGGATCTTGTTCCATCGGTTGACGCCCGTCTGGCAGTCGGCAATGTACTCGCGGCGCAAGTCGGTGTTGAGGCCGGTCAGCGCGGCCACCTCGGCCTGCGCGATCTGCCCGTCGACCAGCGCGTCGACCTGGTAAGCGTCGTCGGTGAGCTTGTGATCGTCTTTGCGCCGGTCTTCCAGCCAGCGACCCTTGAGCCCGGCGGTGTAGTAGTTGGCGACGTTTGTTGAGGTCTCCCCGCCGAACAGGTCCAGCGACACCGAGTAGTGGAAGTTCAGGTACTTCTGGATCACGTTCAGCGGGATGGCACCGCGCGCCGCGACCTCGTCGGCATCGTGCTCCACCATGAGCTGCGCGGTCCGCTCCACCACTCGGTCCACGCCGGTGGTGCCGACCATCATGTGATGCGCCTCTTCCTTGAGCATGAACTCGCACGTCCGCGAGAGCGGGTCGAACGCCGACTCCTTCAGGGTGCCGAGCTGGTACTTGCCGTCCCGGTCGGTGAAGTACGTGAACATGAAGAACGACAGCCAGTCGGGCGTCTCCTCGTTGAAGGCGCCCAGGATGCGGGGCGACTCGGCGCTGCCCGAGTTACGGCGCAGCAGATCCTCGGCTTCCTCACGGCCGTCCCGGCCGAAGTACGCGTGCAGCAGGTACACCATCGCCCACAGGTGCCGGCCTTCCTCCACGTTGACCTGGAACAAGTTCCGCAGGTCGTACAGGCTTGGCGCCGTGGCGCCGAGGTTGCGCTGCTGCTCGACCGACGCGGGCTCGGTGTCGCCCTGGATCACGATCAGCCGCCGCAGCTCCGACCGGTACTCCCCCGGCACCTGCTGCCATGCGGGCTCGCCCATGTGCTCGCCGAACCCGATCGTGCGGCCGGCGTCGCGCTCGGCCAGGAAGATGCCCCACCGGTAGTCGCGCATCGCGACGTGCCCGAAATGCGCCCAGCCTTCCCGGCCGACGTTGACCGCCGTGCGCAAGTACACGTCGTGCGTCGGCAGCGTCGGCCCCATCGACTCCCACCAGTTCAGGAAGTTCGGCTGCCACGACTCCAGCGCCCGCTGCAGGCGCCGGTCCTCGTGCAGGTCGACGTTGTTCGGGATCTTCTCGGTGTAGTCGGCACCGCTGCCGCCAGTCGCAGTCGTCATGGCTCAGACTCGCTTCCTGTCAAAGTCCGCCCGCTGGCCCGTCCCGTAGCGACGGAGCGCCCCGTCCGGGCCTGCAGCGTTCGGGCGGTTGAAGATCCAGTTCTGCCAGGCCGTCAGCCGGCCGAAGATCTTCGTCTCCATGGTCTCCGGGCCGGCGAAGCGGTAGTTCGCCTCCAGCCCTGTCAGTGCGTCCGGGCTGAAGCTCGCCCGCTCCTCGGTCGCTAGCCGGATCTCATCCGCCCAGTCGATGTCGTCCGGCGCGAACGTCACCAGACCCAGATCCGCGGCCGACTCGGCGTCCAGCGCGTGCCCCGCCTCGGCGGTCACCCCGGCGAGGCCGGCGTCGTCGCCGTAGAACCGGGACGCCAGTCGGCTCAGCCCGTTGCCCATGGGCAGTGCCCCGAAGTTGGCTGGTCCGACGACGATCTCGGCAGGTGCGGCGTGACCGGCCGCGTTGTCGGCCGCGTTCTCTTCGGCGTCCTCAAACAGCCCGGCAAGCATGAACGACCGATCGGCGGCCAGTGCCAGCTCCAGCAGCGAGCCCGCGAAGCAGCTGCCTGGCTCGATGAGTGCGATCAGGCTTCGGCTGGTCACGTCGATCCGCTTGAGCGTTCGCTTGTAGTACTGCACGATCTCGTTCGCGAGCCAGTCGTGCGAGTTGCTCAGCAGAAGCTCGTCGTACCCGAGCACTAGCTCCTGATCGCCGGTGGTGCGCAGCACCCAGGTGCCAAGCTCGGGCTCGTTCGTACGAAGGTCCAGGATCAGGTCGTCGAGCTCGCGGATCATGGCCAGTGGCCAGCCGGCGGCGCCCAACTCGCGCAGGCCGGCCACGTCGCGCGGCGCGGGCGCACCGGGGCCCGCCACGGTGATCTCGACCGCGCCGCCGGCCCGGTCGAGCCGCGCCGTCACAAACGTGTACCCGATCATGTCGGCGTCGCGCACCTTAGCCAGCGGCGTCAGCTCGATCCCGCGCACCAGTGCGCCATCGGCCGCATGGCCCGAGCGCCCGGCGAGCTCGGCGGCGCGCGCGGCCACGGCACCGGCCCACCCCGAGCGCGGGACGACCTCGTCGACCAGGCCCCATTGCACGGCGCGGCGGCCGCCGACGCCCTCGGCCCTGGTGGCGAAGTAGTCGGCGATGTCCCGGCGGACGTGCCGCTTGTCAGTCACCCTCGTCAGGCCGCCGGTGCCGGGGAGCACGCCGAGTAGCGGCAGCTCGGGCAGCGACACGACCGACGAGCGGTCGTCGACCAGCATGATGTGCTCGCACGCCAGGGCGAGTTCGTAGCCGCCCCCGGATGCCGTGCCATTGAGTGCGGCAAGCCAGACCTGGCCGGAGCTCGCTGTCGCGTCTTCGATGCCGTTGCGCGTCTCGTTGGTGAACTTGCAGAAGTTAACCTTCGCCGAGTGCGAGGAGCCGGCCAGCATCTTGATGTTCGCGCCCGCGCAGAAGACCTTGTCCTGTCCGCTCGTGAGTACGACCGCGCGGACCTCGGGGTGCTCGAATCGCAGCCGCTGTATCGCGTCATAGAGCTCGATGTCGACGCCGAGGTCATAGGAGTTGAGCTTCAGCTCGTATCCGGGGGCGAGACCGCCATCCTCGGCCACGGCCATCGTCAGCGTCGCGATCTGGCCGTCGACTCGCAGCCGCCAATGCCGGTACCGCGCGGGATCTACCTGGAATTCGACGCGCGCCGGACCGCTCATCACGCTCACGACTCCAAGTCTATGCTCTACAATAGATTTCGTCTACGTCACGAGGACGTAGCATATTCACGTGGACGACCGGAGCGCGATGATCGTCGCAGACGAGCCAGCGGCCATGTCTCGGCGCCACGCGGCCGGCGCTTCCAGCGCCCGTGGCCTGCTCCTCACGATCCTCGGTGAGTTCGTGCTGCCCGACGGCGGCATGGCGTGGACCTCGGCGATGATCGGGACGATGGGCCGCCTGGGCGTGGAGGAGAAGGCCACGAGGCAGGCGCTCATGCGCACAGCCGCCGACGGCTGGCTGACCGCCGAGCGGGTCGGGCGCAGGTCCCGGTGGCGGCTCACGCCGAGCGCGGAGCGCCTGCTGACAGAGGGCGCCGGGCGCATCTATAGCTTTGGCGCGCACCGCGACCTCTGGGATGGCTCCTGGCTGCTCGTGCTGGCCCGGACGCCGGAGACGGACCGGTCATCCCGGCACGTGCTGCGCACCCGGCTGGCCACGGCGGGCTTTGGCAGCCCTGCGCCCGGCGTGTGGATCAGCACCCACGCCGAGCGACTGGGCGACGTCGAGCGGGTACTGGCTGAGGCCGGGCTCACCGGGGAGGCGCAGATCTTCCGCGGCACTCATGCTGCTGGGCAGCTGCCGGTGCTGGTCGGGCAGGCCTGGGACCTTGAGTCGGTCGGGCGGCTGTACGACGACTTCATCGCGACGTTCAGGGCGGCCAGCCCGCTTGACCCGCTGGCGAGCGTGATCAGCCTGGTGCATGCCTGGCGGCGGTTCCCGTGGACCGACCCCGACCTGCCCGGGCCGCTGCTCCCGGCGCAATGGCGCCGTCCGCAGGCGGCCGCGCTCTTTCATCGCCGGCACGCGCAGTGGGCCGCTGCGGCCACGCTCGCGTGGCGCGACCTGGCCGGCCAGTAGCAAGGCCATCGGACCGGGAACGGGGCCGCAGTACCCTCGGCCGGACTCAGGCCAGGGCGAGCTCGATCGCGGCGAGGCCTGACATGTCCACGCAGTTCATCTCGTCGCGGCGGACCACGGCGAGGAGCACCGCGGAGCAGGTCCGGCAGCGCATGATGGTCCCCGGCGCGCGGAGATAGACGACCCCCTCGGCTACCGGCCGGATCGCGCCGCAGGCCAGGCACGTCCCGAGCGCGGCCGTCATTTCCGTGCCGAAGATCTCGTGCAGCAGACCACCGATCGCATTACCGTCGAGGGCGTCCATCAGCTTCCTCCCGTTCCGCCGTAACGCTCGGTCTTGACCCGGTCCGGCGGGTAACCGAGACCAACCAGACCCTCCGCGACGATCTCGACGAACGCCGTCGGCCCGCACACGTACGCGACCGGCCGCTCGCTGGCCGGCCAGGCGACCTCCTGGAGCAGCGCATTGGTGACGCGGCCGGTGTGTCCCGTCCATCCGGGCGGCTGCTGCCGGGTGAGGGTGTAGATCACCTCCACGCCCTCGCGCGGCATGTCAAGCTCCGCGCGGTAGATCACGTCGGGCTGCGACCTGGCCGAGTAGAGCAGCCTGACTGGTACGGATGCGCCGATGCGCTGCCGGTGGCGCAGGATCGACCGGAACGGGACGACACCCGAGCCACCGGCCAGCAGCAGCACCGGGCTCGGCTCCTCGGCGCCGGGCCAGATGAAGTAGCCGCCGATCGGGCCGCGGATCTCGAAGGTATCGCCGGGCCGGACTTCTTCGGTCAGGTACGGCGAGACCTCGCCGTCGTCTAGGCGCTCGACGGTTATGGCGACCGGCTCACCTGGCGCCGATGCGATTGAGTACGAGCGCTCGGCGACATAGCCGTCGTCCGCGGTGAGGCGGATATCCAGGTGCTGTCCGGCCTCGTGTCCGGCCCAGTCCGGCAGGTCAAGCTCGAGGGTGCGCACCGAAGAGGTTTCTTCAGTCGCTGAACCGACAGTCGCGACCTGCCAGGTCAGTCGCCCGCGTACCGCTGTTCCCGCCATGGGTCTCCGTAGTTGTTGTAGCCGTAGCGTTCCCAGAAGCCGGGCGCATCGTCTTCCAGCAGCTCAAGGCCGCGCACCCACTTCGCGCTCTTCCAGAAGTACAAGTGCGGCACCAGCAGGCGCGCCGGGCCACCGTGCTCCGCCTGCAGCGGCCCGCCGTCATAGCCGAACGCAAGCCAGGCCTGGCCACCGGTCACGTCTGCCAGCGGCAGGTTAGTCGTATACCCGCCGTCGCTGAAGGCGAGAACATACCGGGCATTGTGCTCGACCTGCGCCAGCAGGGTGTCGATCGAGACCGCCTGCCACCTGGTGTCGAGCTTCGACCACTTGGTCACGCAGTGGATGTCGACGGTGACGTCCTCTGCTGGCAGCGAGCGGATCTCCGGCCAGGTCCACGATTTCGCGGTATCCCCGGCCTGCTTAATCGAGAACGTCCAGCTATCCAGGGCCGTATGCGGCGTCGGTCCGGCCGAGAGCACCGGGAAGTCGGTCGTGACGTACTGGCCGGGCGGGACCCGCCCCGTTTCGGCCACGGTCTCGTGCCGACGGCCGTGGAAGCCACGCGATATAGGACTCATGGTGACCATCATCTCCCTGGAGTGTCGCCGGTGATCGGACTCCCCCGCTGATGCCGTCAATCGGCCTTTCGGCCGCTTTCATCACCATCAGCCCGATCCTTGCCGGGCTCGTGCCCGGTCAGTACGGCGAGGGAGTGCATGACGCCCGTGTCCCTGTCCCCGACCAGCTCCCAGGCGCGCGCCACCCCGACGATCAGCGATGTGACCAGGGCATAGCCGATGACCTGCACCGGCGTGCTCCCGTCAGCGCCGGCCGCGATCACGACGCCGCTGATGAACTCGGCGCCGAAGATGAGCACCAGCAGGAATAGCAGCCCGAGCTGGCCAAGCTGGTGGCTTCGCGGCGCGCCGCTAGTCCGGATCGACCGGGCGGCTGCGGCCGTGAAGAGGAGCCCGATGACGCCCAGCACGAGTGCCGGGTCGCCGACGCTGGTGCCGGGTACGAGGCTGAAGAGCGAGACCGCCAGCGCGTTGGTGAAGGCGAGCAGCGCCGCCGCGGCCCGGATCTGGTGGATGACGGGCGGTCCGGCGGCCGGGCCGCGGCGCGGCGCGACGGAGAGCGCGACGAAGAGCAGGCCGGTCAGTGCCCCTGAGGCGGCTGCGATCGCGGTGAACAGGACGCTGTAGCTGGCGATGAGCACCCCGCCAACCTATCCGCCCAGCATCTCCATCAGCTTGGTGACGGTGGCCCAGTTGCGGGCCGTACCGGCCGGCTGGACGCTGGAGCGGGTGAGCTGAGCGGCGAGCTCGCTGCGGCCGAGCCCGTCAGGGGTGTACAGGTACATCGTCCGGCCGACGACGGCAGCGTCGTCATTGCTGCCGGACAGCCTGGACTTGTGAACCGCGGCGGCCACGGCGGCGATGCCGTCCTCGTCAACCAGATCGCGGCGGAATACTGCATGCAGGCACTTCGGGTTGACGTCGGCCGGGTACGGATTGTCCGCTATGACGCGGCCGAGATCGGGTCCGGAGATCACCACGACCGCGGGACGGACGCCGAGCCGACCGGCGATCTCGGTTTGCAGCGCGTCGGCCAGGCCGTTCGCGTCCGCGGCCGAACTTGTAAAGAGCAGGTTGCCGCTCTGGATGTAGGTTGCGACATCAGCGTGCCCGAGAGTGGTCGCGACCTCCCTGAGGTCGGCCATGGCTATCTTGTTGTGCCCGCCGACGTTGATGCCGCGCAGCAGCGCAAGATATCGGGGCATCCGCCGAGTCTTGCACTGCTCGGCAGCGCCGAACTAGGGTCTGGACGCATGTCCGGAAATGTGCCGTCTGAGCATGTGACGACCGAATGGGCGCCGACCGAGTGGGCGCGACGAGTGGGCCCCGAGTGATGAGCGCCGTGCGCTCGGCGCTTCCGTGCGCCGGCTGCTCGACGTCGTGGTCCAGACCGGTGCCAGCCCGGCCGCACTCGGCGCCGCGGCAGCCGCGATCGACCAGGTCACTGCCAGCCTGTCCGGCTCCGTGGTGCGCCAGGAGCTAGCCGTCGAGCCTGATTCCTACCGCTCCCACATGAGCCTGGTCGGCGGCCTCTCGCATCCGGCCGCGCCGCAGCTCGTCATCGAGCTGACCGAGGACGGGGGCACCGGTGACGTCATCGTCGGACCCGCGTTCCAGGGCGGTCCCGGCCTTGTCCACGGCGGAGTCCTTGCGCTGCTCATCGACCACGCCATGGGGTGCGTAGCGAACCAGGCGTACCAGCCCGCCATGACGGTTCGGCTCGGACTGCGGTATCGGCGGCCGACACCGATCGCCGTGCCCCTGACCGTCGCGGTCCGGCTGGATCGCGTCGAGGGCCGCAAGCTGCACCTGTCGGCCTCGGTCAGCGCCGCCGGCGAGGTGACGGTCGAAGCGGACGCGATCTTCCTGACGCTGACGACGGACAACCTCGACCGTGTTTTCGTACGGGACTGACGGTCGTCTCCGCCTGCCGTCGCGCTGACGCCAGGTAGCGGCCTACCCCGGGACGCGATGGCACCTGCGGTCGCGGGCCGCCATCGGGCCTCGGCGGGCACTGCCTCTCCTCGTTCAGTCCAGGCGCGGATTGCTCCATGTCATCTCCACACCGATTGGGCCGTGCCTTCACTTCGGGCTTGTTATCTAGGGAAAGTCCAGCTTGGTGATCGGAGACTGACCGCACAGTAAGTGGCGGCACCGGCGGATGTATCCCGAAAGGACGTAGACCGTGCACGGTGGACATACTCAGCAGGACGCATCGCGAGGCGCGCTGCCCGCGCCGCCAGCCAGCGTGTCTCACGCGGACGTGACGAACCTGCTGGCCAGCCAGCCGGCACCGGCCATGCCCGAGCACTTGATGGGCAAGGTCTCCGACGCGATCGCCGCCGAGTCGGCCCGGCGCCCTGGCGACAGCCGGCTCGGGCCCGCCGCCGCGGCAGCTGGCAGTCAGCTGCCCGCTAGCGCGTCCATCCGAAGGCTGCCCCGGCCACGCTCGGGTATGCCCCTGCAGCGTTTCGACGTGCTCGTTCCCCGCCCGCGCGGAGCTCGCAGCGCCGCCTGAACGCCAGCCGGTGACCGTGAGCTAGCTAGGAGCACTAGGCATGACCATGATGCAGGAACGTACTGCCCAGGGTGCGCGGACGGCAGTTGTGCCCGCGCCACGCAGGAGCGAGCTCGACGTCGAGCGCTGGCGCTGCGTCCTGGAAGCACGCTGGCGTGAGCGGCTGCACGAGCTCACCGAGGTGTGCGTCGCCTTCCACGAAGCCGGTGCCGAGGCGGTTGCTGACCAGCCGCACCCGTCACTGCGGCACTTGACGCGCCGGGCTGTGCACGCGCGGCAGTCGCTCGCCGAGACCGACGCTGCGCTGAAGCGCCTGGCTGGCGGCAGCTTCGGCCGCTGCGAGGACTGCGCGGCCGAGATACCGGCGATCAGCCTGCACGGCCTGCCGGAGGTGCGGTTCTGCCCGCGCTGCAGTAGGTAACGAGCAGTTTGTAACGAGCAGTAGGTAACGAGCACTGGCAGCTGGACCCGGGCTGTGCGGCTCATCGCGCTCGCGGCAGGCGCAGCGTCATGCGCGTGCCGACGCCGAGCTCGCTTTCGGCGGTCAAACTGCCACCGTGTGCGCGGGCCAGCTCGGCTGCGATAGCGAGACCTATGCCGCTCCCTGAGGTCTGCGACGCCTGCTGTCCGCGCCAGAACCTGTCGAAGATGCGCGGGAGCTCAGCGGCCGGGATGCCGATGCCGGAGTCGGTGACGTGCAGGATCGAATCCGCGCCGGCAACACCGGTCTCAATGGTTACCGAGCCGTCGGGCCGCGAGAACTTCAGCGCGTTAGTGAGCAGGTTCGTGATGGCATGATGCATCCACCGGGGATCGGCAAGGACCTCGGCGGGCTCCAGATGCCGCTCCAGCGCGATGCCCGCAGCGCTGAAACGCCCGGTCAGGCTGTCGGCGGCCGTTGCGGCGATGTCGGCCAGGTCGCTCGGCTTCCGGGCGAGCTGCAGCACCGCAGCGTCGGCGGCGGCCAGGGTCTGGAGGTCGTCCACCATCCGGGCGAGCCTCAGCACTTCGTCGCGCAGCGAGGCGAGCTGATCGGGGGTCGGCTCGGCGAACCCGTCTACCAGCGCCTCGTGGCCGGCCTGGAGCACCGCGACCGGGGTTCGCAGCTCATGCGCGACGTCAGCGACTAGGTCGCGCCGTACCTGCTCGTTCCGGTCGAGCTTATCGGCCATCTGATCCAGGGCAGTGGCCATCTCCCGCAGCTCGCTAGGCGCCCGGACGGCGCCGACACGGGCAGACCGCTCGCCGGCGCCCATCGCCCGGGTGACCGAGATGATCTGGCCGACCGGCCGGGTCAGGCGGCGGGCCAGTGCAACCCCCGATAGCAGCGCTAGGAGCGCGGCCACGCCTGCGGCGGACGCGACGGCTCGCAGAAGCGCGCTGCGCAGCGCGTGGTCGGCGGTGCCGAGGCCCGAGCCGCTGAACCTGGCGACCACTCCGCCCACCCGCCTGCCAGCGACGACCACGGGGGCACTGAACTGCGGCATGCCGACCTGAGCCGCGAACTTGGCCGACGAGGTCACCGGGGAGCCGGCATCGTCGAGTATCTCGGCTTCAGCGCCAGCGCTCGACGCGAGCTCCAGGGTCTGCGACAGGTTCGCGCCACGCCAGCTATTGTCTTGCGCCCAGCTGGCGCCCGCCGCCGCCGCGATCGCGACCGTCAGGTCGTTCCGCTGCTGCGTGACGAGATGTCCGACGTCCGCCGAGGTGAAAGCTACGGTCAGGCCGGTGAGTAGCGCGATCACGGCCAGCGCGACGCCGAGGAAGCCGAGGGCGAGGTGGACGCTCAGGGAATCGCCTCGCGGCGGCGGCGACGGAGGCGGCGGACTGTAGGCGCCAGGCACGCCGTGGCCGGTCGCGGTGTAGCCACGGGCCCGATATCCCCGCTGGCCGGACTCGTCAGTCATCGCGGGCCAGGCCCAGCCGGTACCCCCCGCCGAGGACGGTCTTCACGATTTCCGGGTTGCTCTGATCCTGCTCGATCTTCCGGCGCAGGTTCTTCACGTGCGAGTCGATGATGCGCTCGTAGCCCTCGAACTCGTACCCGCGCACCCGGTTGATGAGCTCGAATCGCGAGTACACCCGGCCGGGCACACTCGCCAGTGCCAGCAAGATGCCCCATTCGGTCGGCGTGAGCTCGACCGCGGCGCCGCGTATGGTGGCCACGCGGCGGGACTCGTCGATCACGAGCGTGCCATCCCCGTAGCTCGTCGTGTCCTGCTCGGCGCCGGCCTGGCCGCCCCGTCGAAGGATGGCCTGCACGCGCAGGACGAGCTCGCGCGGGCTGAACGGCTTGGTCACGTAGTCGTCAGCGCCCAGCTCCAGGCCACGGACCCTGTCTTCCTCTGAACTCTTGGCTGTCAGCATGAGGATCGGGGTCGAGCCCGCCGTGCGCAGCTCGCGAGCGACTGTCTCACCGGATACGTCAGGCAGCCCGAGATCGAGGACCAGCAAGTCCGGCGAGGCCGACGCGGCCAGGCTGAGCGCCTCGGCGCCAGACCCTGTGGTCAGCACGGTGAAGCCGGCCCGCTCCAGGTAGGACCGGACAAGATCGCGCAGCTTGCGCTCGTCCTCGACGAGCAGGATTGTCGCCGCCATCCGGGTTAGTCGCCTCCTTCGTCGGCGCCTAGGTAGCTCCACACCCGCGGGAAGCGCCCGATCCCGAGGTTATGACAGATGATCTGCGCGGCCATGCTGACGCCTTCGGTAAATGTCGGAAATGCGAGCTGTAGTTCGGCGACCTGCTCGGTGGTCAGGCCGGCGGCCATGCACGCGGCGACGGTCTGGACGGTCTCGGCTGAGTACTCGCCCACAACGTGGCCGCCGAGCAAGCGATGACTGTCTCGGTCGGCGATGAGCTTGCAGAATCCGTCTGGCCGGCCGTCCGCGACCGGTCGCAGCATGTCGCTGTAGCGGGCGATGCCGACGACGATGTCGTGCTGTTTCGCCGCTTCTGCCTCGGTCAGGCCGACGCGGCCGTACTCGGGATCGGTGAAGCTGCCGCTCGGTACCACGTCGTAGATCGCCTGCCTGGCGGGGCCGAGTACCGCGTTCTTAGCGGCGATGCGGCCTTCCATCCGTGCGGTCTGGACCAGCATGTAGTGCCCGTTGACGTCACCCGCGGCGTAGATGTGCGACGCGCTGGTCCGCAGATACTCATCCACGATGATCGCGCCGCGCTCGGCCTGGATGCCGGCGGCCGCCAGGTTGAGCGTGCCGGTGTTGGCTGGCCAGCCGACCGCCATGAACACGATGTCGGTGGTCGTGCTTGCCTCGCCCGTGCTTGTATCGCCTGTGCTTGCCTCGCCTGTGCTTGCCTCGACAGGGCCGCTCGTCACGTCGATGCGGATGCCGTCGGACTCCCGGCTCAGGGCGCGTGCCAGGGTGCTGGTTGCGACCGTCATGCCCCGGCCGCGGAACGCGTCGCACAACTCGGCCGAGACACTCGCGTCGGCCGAGGGGAGCAGCACAGGACCGCCCTCTATCAAAGTGACGTCCGAGCCCAGGTCCGCGAAGATCGACGCAATCTGGCAGCCCGTGTCGGCGCCTCCGATCACTGCGACGCGCCGGGGGAAGCTCGTGAGCGACGGGATGTCAGCGTAGGTCAGGGCGAGTTCGGCGCCGGGTATCGGAAGCGTGCCGGCATGACCGCCAACGGCGAGAATGATGCGGTCCGCGGTCCAGGTGCCCGCCCCCGTGGTGGCGGCGCCCGTGGTGGCCGCGCGCGTGGTGGCGGCGCGCGTCGTGGCGGCAACTGCGCCGTCGCCGGCCGCGACAGTGTGCGGGCTTGTGAAGCTGACTGGGCCGATGCCCTCGACAAGGTCGACGCCGGATCGTCGCAGCAGGCCAGCAATATCCCGTTTTTCATGGGCATAGCGTGCAACTCGCGCGCTGTTGGCCACCACCGCCGCCAGGTCGGGCACGGGCGCCGGCCCTGTGAGCCCGAACTCCGCCCAGGACGACCAGTCCCGCGCTAGCCGCGCCGCGCGCGCTAGCGTGCGCACCGGAGCGGGACCGCGGTTGAGCGAGGTGCCGCCGACGCGATCCGCTTCGACGAGCGTGACCTGCGCGCCAAGCTCGCGCGCTTGCAAGGCGGCGGTAATCCCGGCCGGGCCGCCGCCCACGACCAGCACCTGGGTGCCCTGGCTCACCGTTCGCCGGCCATGGTGGGATCAAGGGCCGAAATGGCGACGGCGTCCGCGCCGGTCCGCTCGTCTACGCGGATCAGGTGCATCACAGGGTTCATCAGCGCCAGGTCCGAGAACGCCTGCGGGAAGTTGCCCAGGCGACGTCTCGGATGGGATTCCTGCGCCGGCCGTCTCGCCATAGCCCCGCGCCCCCCTCTGCACGGCCAGCCACCCCCATGGCTCGTGCGCAACCGGCGGCTCTCCCCGGCTGGCCGCCGCGAATCCGGTCGTGTCGCCGGCAACGGGTCAGTACCCCCCGCCGCAGCCAGGCAATCCCGCAGGTCGCGGCGTTGCCGCCCACCTGGATAGGCCAGGCTGAGAGCCAACGTCGCCCTCCATATCCCTTTCACACCGCCGACAGCGGGTCTGCATGCCGGTGCCGTTATCTAGATGACACGGCGGCAGACAGCGAAGGAACTGCGCGCCGGACGGGGGGAAGGTACCGGGCGGTGCCCGCCTCGACAGGCGAGACCGCTGCTCGCGCGCGGGGGGAACAAGGCGCAGGCAGTGGTTGGGGGGATCGAGGGGGCCCTGTCGGCCGCGGAGGCGGCCGGCGGGCACCGCCGGCACCAGCACGACAGACAGGGGCTTGGGGTGCGCTGGGTGATCTTGGCAGTCCAAGATGCCACGCGCATCCCTGCAAGCCGGGCAATGGCCCGGCGGCCGCTGCCGCTGCGCAGCCCCCGGCGCCGGGCAGCGCGCCGGGGGCCGGGGTTAGACCTGGGCCTTGGCGACCGCGCGCTGTACTAGCTCCGCCAGGTTTTCCAGCGGCACCTTACCGTCGACCCGCTCGCCGTCGACATAGAACTTGGGCGTCTGGTTGACGCCGTTCCTGATGCCTTCCTGCACGTCCTGGTTGATCCGCGCCGCGTAAGCGCGGTCGGTCAGCTCGCGGCGGAACCTGGGGATGTTCAGGCCCAGGACCTCGGCGTAGGTGACCAGCGAGTCGATGTCCAGATGCGAGTACGGCTGGAGCAGGAGCTCATACATCTCCCAGAACTTGCCCTGCGCGGCTGCGGCCTCGGCCGCTTCGGCCGCCTCCTCGGCGTGCGGGTGCAGCTGTGCTATCGGGAAGTTCCGAAACACGAACCGGATCAGCGTGGGGTGCTGGTCGATAAGCCGGTGCACATCGCGGAACGCGCCACGGCAGTACGGGCACTCGTAGTCGCCGTACTCCAGGATCGTCACCGGTGCGTCCGCCGGACCGCGAATGTGGTCGTCCGGTGTCACCTGCGGTGCGGTGAAGTCTTCCACCCTGTCCGTCTCCTCCTGCCGGCCGGTGCGCTGCCCGCCCGTGCGCTGACTGCCCGCGCTCTGTTTGCACACGACACGGTACGCCGCGCGGGAGCGCGCTCGAGGCGCGGTCGGTCATCCCTTGCCGGGATTGAAGATCGCGCGCGGGTCGAGCACGCCGCGAACCGCGGACTGCATCGCCAGCGAGCCTGGATCGAGCTCGCGGCGCATGCCGTCGCGCTTGAGGATGCCGACGCCGTGCTCGCCGGTGACCGTGCCGCCAAGCGCGATCGCGGCGTCGAGGAATTCCTCGAATGCGGCCTGCGCGGCCAGCCGGGCGGTCACGTCGCCGGGTGGCGTGATCAGCAGCGGATGCAGGTTGCCGTCGCCCGCGTGGGCGATCGTCGCGATCTGCACGCCGTGCCGCGCAGCGATAGCGCTGACCTGCGCCAGCATCGCCGGGACCGCGGAGCGGGGGACGCAGATGTCCTCGGTGAGCACTGGGCCGAGTCGCTCGAGCGCCGGGTAAGCCAGCCGCCGGGCGTCGAAGAGAGCCTCGGCCTCGGCGTCGTCGGTGGACTGCTCGACCCACAGCGCGCCAGCGTCGGTCATGGTTGCGGCGATGGCGGCTGCCTCGGTCACTCCGGACTCGCCGGGAGAATCGACACGGGCCAGCAGCAGCGCGGCGGCGTCGGCGTCGATGCCCAGATGCTTCCAGTTCTCTACGGCTTCCAGGCAAGGCCGGTCGAGCAGCTCCAGGACCGCGGGCGTCAGTCCGCGGCGCGTGATCTGCGCGACGGCCCGGCCTGATGAGACCAGGTCGGCGAACGACGCGACGACGGTCCGCGGTGTACCGGTCGGCGCGGGCCGCAAGCGCAGCGTCACCTCGGTGACCACGCCAAGGGTGCCCTCGGAGCCGACGAACAGCCCGACCAGGTCGAGCCCGGCCACACCCTTGGTGGTCCGCCGCCCGAGCCGGACTGCGTCGCCGTAGCTGACAGGGCCCCCGACGACAGCCCGCAGGCCGAGGACGTAGTCGCGGGTCACGCCGTACTTCAGGCAGCACAGGCCGCCGGCATTGGTGGCGACGTTGCCGCCAATCGTGGACCAGGGCGCACTGGCCGGGTCCGGCGGATACCACAGACCGTGCTCGGCGACGGCGGCCTTCACGTCGTTGTTGATCGCACCTGGCTGGACGACGCACAGCAGATTGTCCGGATCAATCTCGAGCACCTTGTCCATTTGCGACAGGTCGAGTATCACGCAGCCGGTGACCGCGTTGGCTCCGCCGGACAGTCCGGTGCCGGCTCCTCGGGGCACGATGGGCACGCCGAGCTCGGCGCAGGTGCGGACGACATGCCGGACGTCGGCCTCGGTCCGGGCGCGGACGCCAGCCGAGGCTGTCCCGGCCGGCGCCCATTCGGCGTCGTCGTGGGACAGGGTCGCGAGAACGTCAGCGTCGACGATGACGCGATCGCTATGCAGCCCGCGACCCAGGGCTGTGATGAGGGCGGCGGCGTCGGGCATCATCGGAGGGCCGCCGCTATCAGCTCGGCCGCCACGAAGCCGCCCCGCAGGTCCGGCGCGATGAGGCTGATGCGAGGGTCGGCGACTGCTAGCCAGTTCCAGAGCCTGCGCTGGCTGCTGATGCCGTGGATGGCGAGCACTGGCTCGGTGGCCGATGTGATCAGCTCGACGGCCAGCGCGCCACCGGGCACGGCGACCTGCACGACCCCGTTCCCTGACGCATTCATGGTTATCCGTGGCTGGCCGAGATGGCGGCGAGCACGGTGAGCGCGATCGCGAGCGTGACCACCAGTCCGTGCAGCGCCACAAGCCGCGGCGGGAACGTTGAGGATGCGCCGGCCGGGCGACCGGCAGCCCGGCGGCTGGCAATAAGCCAGCTGAGCCCGACGACCATCGTGACCACGAGAATTCCGAACGCGATCCAGGCGAAGGGCTGGTAATGGACCAGGACGAACATGAACCAGCAGGCGATGCCCGTGATGGCGAGCGCTGGGTGGCAGAACTCAAGCAGCGGGTGCTCTCCCTCGGGGCGCGCGACCCTGACGTGCGGGCCAGGCGGCGGTCGGCCGTCGGCGGTCAGGGGGACGGCGCCAATCCGGACGGGAGCCGGGAGCCTCGCCCCGGCGTGCGCGTGCTGGTGCGCCGCCAGTCGCCGTGCCGCTCCGCCCGCTCGCAGCAGCGTCACCCCGGCCACGGCTGCGGCGAGCCACAGGATCAGGACGACGATCGCCACGACGTTCCCCTTCGTTGTGCGTCTCGGGCCGATTCAGGCTAGCCGACCGGCAGTTACCGGCCGGACCGCTCCTTCGAGCGGGCCGGAATAAGGTGCGCGGGCCGGTGCTTATCCCGGTGACTGAGGCAGCGCTGCGCGAGGCATCGGAGGGCAGGCCGCCATGACCGTCCAGGACATCGACCGGACGATATTCGAGCGCGACTGGTCCGGCTTCCGGCGCCGGCATGAGGCTGCGCTGGCCGACGAGCACGGCTTCCTGGCGATCACCAGCCTGAACTGGCTGTCGCCGGAGCCGCAGCGCTTTGCGGACGCTCCGGGTAGCTGGCAGACGGGATCCGACGGTGTCGTCGTCGAACTGAGCGAAACAGACGAGCTCAGCGTCGATGACGCGCGGGTCAGCGGACGCCATGCCTTCGGCGCCATGCCGGAGCGCGGCCAGGTCTATGCCGCCTCGGGCAATGCCGTCATCGAGGTGGCGCGGCGGGGCGGCCACGACATCGTGCGTCCCCGCCACCCCGAGCACCCGCTGCGCACCAGCTTCGCTGGCGTGCCCGTTTACGCACCGAGCCCGGCCTGGATCATCCCGGCCACTTACACCGCGTTCGCCGAACCGCTCCCGACGGCCGTCGGCTCCGTGGTGGATGAGCTCCGCCACGTCTATGCGGCCCCGGGTTACGTGGAGTTCGAAATCGATGGCCAGGTGCTGCGGCTGACCGCATTCGACGGCCGGTCGCCGGGAGGCCTGAGCTTCCTGTTCACCGATGAAACGTCTGGCGTGACGACATACCCTGCCAGTCGCTCGCTCCAGGCCGCCAGGCCTGGCGGCCAGGGCGCGGTCACGCTCGACTTCAACCGGGCCGTGAACCTGCCGTGCGCCTACACCGACTTCGCGACGTGCCCGCTCCCTCCCGCCGAGAACAGGCTCCCGATTGCCGTCGAGGCAGGCGAGAAGCTCCCCTACGAGCGCGGCGGCAGGTGAGCGGCCTCGCGGCCGCATCTGGCCGCCGTCCGGGGGTCGCGATTGCCAGACTTGGCGACCGGTTCCTGGCGTTGTAATCTTGTAATCACTGTGAACGACTACATGAATTCTGATGCACCGCTCGACGCGTATTCGCAGATCGTGGCCGGGGTCGCGGCTGAGCTGACGCCGCGGGTGGCGAGCCTGCGGGTGCCGGCGCCCGGCGGCGGCCGGTACCGGGGCGAGGGGCTCGGATCGGCGGTTATCTATACCCCGGACGGATTCCTCCTCACCAACGCGCACGTCGTCGGGCGCGCGCAACGCGGGACGGCGCTGTTCTCCGACGGCACGAGCGCGCCTTTCCGGGTCGTCGGCGCCGATCCCCTCTCCGACCTGGCGGTCGTCCGCGCCGACGGGCCGACGCTGCATCCGGCCGTGCTGGGCGAGGCTGACGACCTGGTCGTGGGTCAGCTCGTGGTGGCCGTTGGCAGCCCGCTCGGGCTGACCGGGTCGGTCACCGCGGGTGTCGTCAGCGCGCTCGGCCGGTCGCTGCCGACGAGCGCAGGTGCCAGGGCCAGCCTGGTGGAAGACGTGATCCAGACCGATGCGGCGCTCAATCCCGGTAACTCCGGTGGCGCGCTCGCGGACGCCAGGGCGCGGATCGTCGGAATCAACACCGCAGTGGCCGGTGTCGGGCTCGGCCTGGCGGTCCCCATCAACGCGACCACGCGCAAGATCATCGCGGCACTCATGCGTGACGGCCAGGTCCGCCGCGCCTACCTCGGCATCGTCAGCGTGCCCGCTCCCCTGCCCGGGGACCTGCGCGCTCGGTTCGGCCGCACCAGCGGCCTGCGGGTCGCTGAGGTGGTGCCGAACGGGCCTGCGGCAAGGGCCGGGCTGCGGTCAGGAGACCTGCTGATCACGGCGGGCGGCACTCCCGTCACCAGGGCTCAGGACCTGCAGAAGCTGATGTTCAGCGAGGCGATCGGGCAGCCGCTGCCGATCACCGTGTTGCGGAACGGCGCCCTCGTCGACGTGATCGCAGAGCCGTCAGAGCTCGTCGCGGCCTGAGGCGACTACGGGCTGCAATCGTTCGCATCTAAGATCCGGAACTGGACGCCCGCGCCGCGGGCTGGTGGCACGCTGGCCATCAGGTGGCTAGCGCTTGTGCTCATCGGCGCGCCGCCTGGAGGGAAGCGTTGGGCGAAGAGACGGCCTCGGCAGCGACCGCGACTGCGCTCGCACCCCGCGATAGGTATGCCAGCCCTGCGCGCCAGAGCACCGAGTACGTGGCCGTCGAGCTTCAGCGCGCGCTGCTTCCCGCGACCCTTCCGGTCCTGCCACAGGTGCGGCTGGCGGCACGCTACGTTGCAGCCGGTCATGACCGGGCTGCGGGCGGGGACTTCTTAGACGCGATCATGCTGCCCGACGGCGTCGTGGCACTCGTTGTCGGTGATGTCGTCGGACATGGGGTGGCTGCGTCAGTCGCGATGGGTCAGCTGCGCGCCGTGCTCAGCGACCGGCTGGTAGCGAATCCCGACCTCGCCGGCGCGCTCGCTGACGCCGATGCATTCGCGGCCAGGACACCGGGCCTGCGCTCCGCGACCCTGGCCGTACTGGCACTGAACGCGGCGACCGGGACGTTCCGGTACGCCACCTGCGGGCATCCGCCGCCGCTAGTGATCGCGGCCGATGGCGGCACACGCTTCCTGCCGACGACCAGAGGCGGCCCGCTTGGCACGGGATCCCCGCCCATGCTGGTCCCGGGCATCCTGCGGCCCGGCGAGCTTGTGCTGCTGTACAGCGATGGGCTGATGACCCGCCCGCACCGCACGGCGGCCGAGGCGATGGCCGAGCTCGCGGCGGCCGCCGCCGACGCTGCGACCAGCCGCGGGCGGGCCAGCGGCACCACGGCAACCGCTCCCTATCGTGTCTGCCGGCTGACGGTCGAGCGGCTGACCGAGGCCGGCCACCACGATGACATCTCGGTACTGGCCGCGCAATGGCTGGCTGAGCCGACGCCGGCGTTGCACCTGGAGCTGCCGGCGACACTGGCGGCGCTGACAACGGCCCGGCGCGCGCTGACCCGGTGGACACAGGAGATCGGAGTTGTGGCCGACGACCGGGCGGCCATTCAGCTGGCCATCGCCGAGCTCATACTCAACGCTGTCGAGCACGCCTACCCGGCCGACGGCCTCGGGACCGTCGACCTTGACGCCGTACTGCTTGAAGGCGGCCACGTGGAATGTCGCCTGACCGACCACGGCACCTGGCGGGCGCCGGGCAGCGACGGTGACCGCGGCCGGGGCCTGATGCTCGTCGAGCACCTGATCGACGACGTCGTGATCGGGCATCCGCTCCAGGTGGCTGGCAGCCCTCGCGGGGCGAGAGGCACCATGGTGACCTTGCGGCACCGGATCCGCCTGCCGGTCGTGCTCGGAGCCGGCCGCGCAGCCCGGGCAGAAGGAGTTGATGGCCAGCCGATGCAGATCGACGCCACGACCGAGGGCGGGACTGCCCGCGCAGTCGTGCGTGGCGCGCTCGACGTTTTCAGCGCTGAGGAGTTCACGCGCGAGCTGCTCGCGGTGAGCGCTGGCGGCACGCTGCCACTGATAGTCGACCTCGCCGCCGCGAGCGAGCTGGCCAGCGCCGGCGTGCGCGCGCTGTTCGAGGTGCGGTCCCAGCTGGCCGCGCACCGCCAGGACATGACGCTCATGGCCGTCGCCGGCAGCAGAGTCGCGTTCGTGCTGGACCTGATACAGCTCGCCTACAGCAGCGGTCCGTTGCTGCCGGGCTAGCCAGCCAGCCGGGCGCATGCGCGCACGCCGCCCCGGCGAATTGCGGGACCACGCCTAACCGCACGACCAGCACCGTCTTACCTGGTGGCCGCCGTTCCGCGCCGCTGGCATAGGCGCGCGCGCCCTCGCTCAGCGGGAATGTCTGCGCGACGACCGCGCGCAGGAATCCGTCGTCCGCGAGCTGAGCGATCCTGGCCAGCTCGGCGCGGTCGGGCGTGACCACGAAGAAGATCGCGTGGACATGGTGACGATCGGCCAGATCCTGATCGGGTGGCGCGCCAAGTGTCACGAGCCGCCCGCCGGGACGTGCAAGCCGGTAGGAGTCGGCGAGGACTGCGCCGCCCACCGTGTCGATGACCACATCGAACGCCGCGTCAGGCAGCGCAGACATCGCCGAATCCGCGCTGACGAAGTCGCGGGCGCCCAGCTGCCGCACGAATTCGGCGTCTGCGCTCGCCCCGGTCGCCGTGACGTGCGCGCCGAGCGCGGCCGCCAGCTGGACCGCGTAGACGCCGACCCCGCCCGCCCCGCCCTGGACGACGACCTCCGATCCGGAGCGCAGCCGGGCGTGGTCGACGAGTGCCTGCCAGGCCGTCAGGGCCGCGAGCGGCAGCGCCGCGGCCTCGGTGTGGGAGGTCGTCCGCGGCTTGGCGGCCAGGGCCGACGCTGGCATGGCGACAAAGTCCGCCGCCGCCCCGTCGCGGTCGAAGTCGATGAGGCCGAAGACCTCATCGCCTGCCTGGACGTCAGTAACGCCGTCGCCGACGGCCGCGATGGCGCCGGAGACCTCGTGAGAGGGGATGATCGGAGTGCGGTCCTGTCCGTCGCGCGTTGTCCAGGACAGCTCCCACGTCAGCTCGGCGAAGGTGATGCCCGCCGCGTGTACGGCAACCAGCGCTTCCCCCGGCGCGAGAACGGGTACCGGGCACTGCTCATAGGCGAGCTGCTCTGGCCCGCCGCGGGCGTGCGCCCGCAGCGCCATCATCGTCGTCACCTATTGCCTCCCCCTGGCATGACCGCGACCTTGGAATTCTCGCATCCGGCTCCGTTAGCATCACCCCAGGGCACGGCGACATCGGACAAGAAGGGCCCCCCGCATGCTGACAGACATTCCGGCCACATCCATGCAACTGCAGTCGCTGGTAACGGCCGACCAGATCGTCGAGCTCTTCCTGGACTCGGTCGAGGTGCCAGAGCCTGGCCCGACGCAAGTACTCCTCCGGGTCGAGGCGGCGCCCATCAACCCGTCCGACCTGGGCCTGCTCCTCGCAGGTGCCGACGTGTCGGCGGCGACGGTCAGCGGTCCGGCCGACCGGCCAGTGGTCAAGGCGCCGCTGCCTGACGCGGCAATGCGAGCTATGGCCGCGCGCGTGGGGATACCGATGGCGGTCGGCAACGAGGGCGCCGGTACCGTCGTCGCGGCCGGCAGCTCGGCTGGCGCCCAGGCCCTGCTGGGCAAGACGGTGGCCGCGGTGGGTGGCGCGATGTACGCGCAGTACCGGTGCGTTGACGTGGGCTTCTGCCTGGAGTTGCCTGACGGCACTGCCGCCGCTGACGGGGCTTCGTCCTTCGTCAATCCCATGACGGCGCTCGGGATGGTCGAGACCATGCGGATGGAGAATCACGCCGCCCTTGTGCACACCGCTGCAGCATCCAACCTGGGCCAGATGCTGAACCGGCTCTGCATCGAGGACAACGTCCCCCTTGTCAACATCGTGCGCCGCCCAGAGCAGGTGGACCTGCTCACGGCGGCCGGCGCGACCTTTGTCTGCAACTCCACGGCGCCGGACTTCATGGCCGACCTGACGGCGGCGCTCAAGGACACGGCCGCCACGCTCGCGTTCGACGCGACAGGCGGCGGTCGGCTCGCGAGCCAGATCCTTACCTGCATGGAGGCGGCGGCCAGCGCCGCGGCCGGCAGCTACAGCCGGTACGGATCGGCCGTCCACAAGCAGGTCTACATCTACGGAGGGCTGGATCGTGCGCCCACCGAGCTCACTCGCAATTTCGGCATGGCGTGGGGCGTCGGCGGCTGGCTGCTGACGCCGTTCCTCCAGCGAATCGGGCTGGAGGGCATGGGGCGACTGCGCAGTCGCGTCGCGGCCGAGCTGACGACGACATTCGCGAGTGCGTACACCGCGCAGGTCTCGCTGGCCGGCGCGCTCCAGCTCGAGGCCATCACTGCCTACTCGCGAGAGGCCACCGGCCAGAAGTACCTGATCATGCCGGCGTCTTAGCACGCCGCGGAGTGACCAGGTCGCCCTGGACGTCGAGAGTGAGCGGAGGAACCGACCTGCCCTCGAGGCGGTGAGGCAGCGCAGCCCCGAAGGCGTCGCTCGCCGATCGATCATCCGATGATCCTCGCGCGGCCTGGCCACCTGCTCAGGTGGTTTTCTCCGTGATCAGGCGCGGCGCGGGACTGCGGCCAACCGGCTGACTCGGGCGCGGGCCCGGGACCAGGTCCGGGATGGCAAGCTGCTGCGCCTCGCCAGTGGCGAGAGTCTGCCGGATGCCGTGATGGACCATCTCCAGCGATTCGCCAGCCACCAGGAGGTAGCGGGCGGACTGGTGCGTGATCTCGACGCTCAGGCGGCGCGACCGCACGGTCACGCCGAACGCCAGGCTCCGCAACCCGGCGGGCAGACGGGGCGTGAAGGCGATGTTGCCGTCGTGGTACCGCAGGCCTGCGAAGCCGCCGATCAGCGCGAGCCAGGTGCCAGCTAGCGCCGCAATGTGGACCCCGTCGCGAGTGTTGTGCTCCAGGTCGTCGAGGTCGATCAGCGCGGCCTCGCCCAGGTAATCGAACGCTAGCTCCAGCTGTCCAACCTCGGCCGCCATGACAGCCTGCGAGCACGCGGAGAGCGACGAATCCCGGACCGTCAGCGCCTCGTAGTAGGCGAAGTTCCGCTCCTTCTGCTCGGCTGTGAAGGCCTCGCCGCACAGGTGCATCGCCAGCACTAGGTCAGCCTGCTTCACGACCTGCTTGCGGTACAGGTCGAAGTACGGGTAGTGCAGCAGCAGCGGGTAGTGGTCAAGAGGTGTCCCGGCGAAATCCCATACCTGATGCGCCGTGAAGCCCTGAGCCTGCGGGTGCACCCCGAGCGCGTCGTCGTAGGGAATGAACATGGCCTCGGCGGCGTCGCGCCACGCCGCGGATTCCTCGGCGTCGGCACCGAGCTCCCGGGCCAGGTCGGGATACCGCTCGACGGCGCTCGCCGCCGCGGCGAGATTCCGGCGCGCCATCAGGTTGGTGTAGACGTTGTCGTCGGCGATCGCGCTGTACTCGTCCGGCCCCGTCACGCCGTCGATGTGGAACCTGCCCTGGTCGTCGTGGTGACCGAGCGAGCGCCAGAGCCGGGCCGTCTCGACGAGCAACTCCAGCCCTGCCGTGCGGCCGAACGTCTCGTCTTCAGTGACGTCCAGGTAGCGGATGGCCGCGTCGGCGATGTCGGCATTGATGTGGAAGGCGGCCGTGCCGGCCGGCCAGTAACCCGAGCATTCTTGTCCCGCGATCGTGCGCCAGGGGAAGGCCGCGCCCGCCAGCCCGAGCTGGCTAGCTCGCTGCCGGGCGGCTGGCAGAGTGCTGTGCCGCCAGCGCAGTGCGCTTGCGACCGCGTCCGGAGCGTTCAGCGTCAGCACGGGCAGTACGAAGGTCTCGGTATCCCAGAACGTGTGGCCGTCGTAGCCGGGGCCGGTGAGGCCCTTAGCCGGGATGGGCCGGTCCTCGCCGCGAGCGCCAGCTTGCAGGACGTGAAAGAGGCCGAACCGAACGGCCTGCTGGATCTCCATGTCCCCGACCACTTCGACGTCGGCCCGGTCCCAGAAGTCGTCAAGGTAAGCGCGCTGATCGGCGATCAAGCCGTCCCATCCGGCCAGCCGCGCACCGCTCAGCGCCGCCCAGACCTGGTCACGGATGGCAGGCAGCGACCGCGCGCCCGACCAGCCGTAGGCCACGAACTTGATCAGCTGCAATCGCTGGCCGGGCTGCAGGACCGCGGACGCCGTGACCAGGCCGCCGTCGGCAAAGGAGCGTGACTCCGTCTGCACGGTGCCGGGGGCCTCGATCACGTGATCCATCCCGGCGCCGACCCGCAGCCCGCTCCTGGCCGTCCGATGCACCAGAAGCACCGCCTTATCACTGGCGGCGTCGAACTCCGCCAGCAGCGGCTGGTCGAGCGCGGCCGCCTCGCGCGGGTCGCCGTCGGGCGACGGCAGTTGCTCGTTGGTGACCAGCTCGGACTGGACGGTGACGCGCAGGCTCTGCTCGAGCGGCTCGACGCAATAGCTGACGGCGGCGATGGCGCGATGGGTGAACGACACCAGCCGACTCGATGTGACGCGCACCGACCCGCCGGCCGGGGACACCCACTCGGCAGTACGGGTGAGCTGGCCGGATCTAAAGTCGAGCACCCGCTGGTGCGACAGTAGATCGCCGTAGCGCACGTCGAACGGCTCGTCGTCGACGAAAAGGCGAATGAGCTTGCCGTTTGTGACGTTGATGACTGTCTCGCTGGACTCCGGGCGGCCGTAGGCGGCCTCGGAAGTTGGCAGCGGGCGGATCTCGTAGACGCCGTTCAGGTAGCTGCCCGGCATGCCATGCGGCTCGCCCTCGTCCAGGTTGCCTCGCCAGCCCACATGACCGTTAGAGAGCGCAAACACCGACTCGGTCTGGGCGAGGCGGTCCAGGTCCAGTCCGGTCTCCCGGAGCGACCACGGGTCGAGGCTGAACTCCGGCTGCTTGATCATGATCCTGGCAGCAGTTCGGCGAGGTCGGTCACTGTCACGCTGGCGCCATGCGCCAGGAGGGCCTCGGCCTGGCCAACGCGATCGACGCCGACCACGTAGCCGAACCTTCCGGCGCGGCCTGCCTCGACGCCAGCGAGTGAGTCTTCGAAGACTGCACACTGTGCCGGCCTGAGCCCGAGCGCGCGCGCACCAGCCAGGAAGGTGTCCGGAGCCGGCTTGCCGTGCAGGTGCTCCCGCTCGGCGATGACCCCATCGATGCGCGCCTCGAACAGGTCCTCAATGTGGGCGGCGGCCAGTACATCGCGGCAGTTGGCGCTGGACGAGACGACCGCCCGACGCAGGCCAGCTGACCTGGCCGCAGTGACGTAGCGAACCGAGCCCGGATAGGGCTCGACCCCGTCGGTGCGGATCCGCCGGAGCACGATCTGGTTCTTCTGGTTGCTCAGGCCGTGGATCGTGTGCGCGCCGGCCGGATCGTCGGGCGATCCCGTTGGCAGGCTGATGCCGCGTGAGGCAAGGAAGGACCGCGTCCCCTCCTCTCGTGGCTTGCCGTCGACGTACTCGTCGTAGTCCTTGACCGCATCAAACGGGTCCAGCGGTGCACCGGTCTTGGCTGAGTAGTCGCGAAGGAAGCTGTCGAACATTTCCTTCCACGCGGCCGCGTGGATCTTCGCGGTCTGGGTTAGGACACCATCGAGGTCGAACAGGCAGCCGCTGATGCCATCCGGGAGTCCGAGCATTCCCTCAGCCTACGGCGGGCCGTCCTGCTCCGAGCGGGCCGTTGAGCCACAATGATGTCGGCGGGATGGAGGTGTGCGGGGTGGCGGAGGGAATGCGGCTCAATGCCGCCGTCATGTTCGTGCGGAATCTGGATAAATCAGCGAGCTTCTACCGTGAGCTGCTGGGGCTGGAGGTCACGGACCGGAGCTCAACGGCGGTACTGCTGCAGAGCGCCGACGGCTGGCAGCTGATCCTGCGCGCATTCGGAGAGAACGCGCCGCACTCGCTCGGCGCGATCGGGGTGCAGTACCTGGTCTGGACGGCCGCGAGCAAGGCGGATCTCGACAAGTGCGAGGCGGTGCTGAAGCGGCTGTCGGCGTACCGGGAGACGCGTACCAGCCCGGAGGTCACGGTCGTCGAGGGACAGGACCCCGATGACCTGCCCATCATGCTCGCCTACAGCGCTGACGGCCAGCCGCTGCGCGAGTTGCCGGCGCGGATCTACGCCTGGTAGCCGACCTGACAGACGCGGGCCGTGCTTGTCGCCGGTTCGCGCTCGGCGGCGCGGGAATGATCCCAGGTCAGGGGGATGGGCTGCCGGCGGAGGGGCACGCATGCGCGCAGAAAAGACGTGACCGCCGAGTTCTTCGCCCTGGCGTTCACTGCGGCACTCAACCCCAAGCTCCTGGCGATAGACCTGCTGCTGGTCGAGAATCGCAGGCCGCGAGCGATGTTCCTGTCCATCCTGGCGGGCGGGGTCGCCACCGGCGTGACCATCGGGCTCATCGACGTCCTGGTCATTCGCGCGGACCACATCAGGAGCCAGGCAAAGCCAAGCGCGGCCGTGGACCTTGCCCTCGGCCTGGTCCTGCTCGTCGTCGGTGTCCTGATCCTGGCCGGTGTCGTCACCAGGCTCCGGGCCGCCAGGCGAGCCCGGCGCGGGCCGCAGGAGAAGGCCAAGAAGGACAAGGGCGATGCCTGGGCTACCCGCGCCCTGCGCGAGCCCAGGCTCGGGCTGGCATTCGTGATCGGCGTGCTGGTCGGCCTGCCGGGAGCCGCTTACATCAGCGCGCTGCATAATCTGGTGGCCGGGAAGTACTCGACTGGGCTTCAGATCGTCGCGGTGTTCGTGTTTGTCGTCATCGAGTTCCTGCTGATCATCATCCCCTGGTTGTGCCTGGAGCTCTGGCCGGTCGGCACCGCGGTCAAGCTGAAGCGCGCGCAGGACTGGCTCGCCGGCCACGTGGCCCAGCTTCTGGCCTGGATCTGCATCCTCCTCGGCGCTTACCTGACCATCAGCTCCTCGGTCCGCCTGTCGTAGGCGCACTGTCGTAGGCGCACTGTCGCTGTCGTAGTAGCGCTGTCGCAGCCGCGCTGTCGTAGGCCCGCAAAGCATGATGAATCGCACCTAGCCGGGCTCCGGATTACTGCGCGAGCCCGGGCTTGTTCACCCGCGCCGGATGATGTCCGGCAGGGTGCCCTTCCCTAGCGTTTGCAGTGATGAGTTAGGCGACGCGCGACGAGAGGGGCACCAACAGTGAGCAACACAAGCGGGCAGCCAAGCGTCGGCCAGGCCGCCGGGAGCGACCAGGACTACGCCGCCCGTTCGGCCGCCTACGAGCAGCCGGGTTACCGGCAGGCGGGTTACCCGGCTGGCCAGCAATACGGTTACCAGCCTGAGACGACCGGTGGCGCCGCTGCGACCGGAGGCATGGTTCTCGCCGGCATCCTGATGATCGTCGGGGGTGCGCTCGGCTTCCTGAACGGGCTGGCCGTCATCATCCACAAGGCCTTCTTCACGACCGTTAACAGCTCATATCCGTATCACTGGAACATCACTTCGTGGGGCTGGCTGCACCTGTCTCTGGGTGCGGTCGTCTTCCTCGCCGGGATCTGCGTGATGCTCGGGATGGTCTGGGCGCGTGCCGTCGGCGTCATCCTGGCAACGCTGAGTGCGGTGGCCAACTTCCTTTTCATCCCGTACTACCCGGTCTGGTCGATCATCTTGATCGCCATCGACGTGTACATCATCTGGGCCCTGGTGAAGGGCGGACGCCGCGAGTACGCCTGAGCAGCAAGGCAGCTGACCGCCGGCCCGCGCTCGCGGTCGGCGGTCAGCTGCTGTCAGGGCGTCCCTAGACGGGCGGCTGGCCCTGTGCCATTCTCCCCTTAATGGGTACAGATCCGTTGCACGAGGCCAGCCCGATCGAGATAGTCGATCACGGGACCTGGCGCCTCTCGGGCGCTGACGAGCGACTGCATCCGCCAGGACCGGAGGCCCTGTGGAACGAGTCGTATTACTTCGACTTCGCCGCGCCCGACGGATCCGTCGGCGGTTACGTGCGGCTCGGCCTGTACCCCAACTGGGACCGGGCCTGGTACTGGGCCTGCGTCGTGCGCCCTGGCGAGCCGACGGTGCTGCTCGCTGACAACGATGTCCCGCTGCCAGCCGACGGTACCGACCTGTCGACCGCGCGCCTGCACGCCACGCAGCTCATCACGGAGCCACTCCGCTCGGCCCGCATTCGGCTCGAGGCCGAGGCTGCCCTCCTACCTGAACCAGGCGCAGCGTATGAGGAGCACGGCTCGGCTGAGTTAATCCAGCTCGCGATGGATCTGGCCTGGATCACTGTCGGCGGTGTCTACCCCTACAAGGACTTGCCGAGATACGAGATTCCCTGCCAGGTCAGCGGCCTCATCCGGCTCGGCGCCGAGGAACTAGTCATCAGCGGGTGGGGCGAGCGCGACCACAGCTGGGGCGAGCGTGACTGGTGGCAGATCTCCTGGCTCTGGTCCTCCGGGAGGCTCTCCGACGGGACGGCGTTCCACGGCATGCAGGCCAATATCGGCTTCCCGATCCCCTGGCCGTCGTTTGCCGTGACGCCGGCAGGCACGCTCAGCCATCTCAACGGGTTCGCCGCAGAGACGGTCTTCGGCGCCGACGGCTACCCGGCGGAGTCCCGGCTGCGGCTCGCGGGGGCGCCGATGACGGCAGTTCCCATCGCGTTCGCGCCCGTCGCCATGACCTCGCCAGATGGCCGCATCTCGCACTTCCCGCGCGCGCTGTGCCGGTTCACCGCCGACGACGGCCGGATCGGCTTCGGCTGGACAGAGTGGAATCAGCCGCCTGGCTGGCGCGACCACGGCTGGTCGTACCTTGCCGATCCGGAGGCCGGATGAGCGCCCCGATGCCGGGCGGCGCTGTGCCGGGCGGCGCGGTTTCCGGCCGCGCAGACCTGACCCCCGAGTTCCTGACCCGCGCGCTGGCTGGACATCTCGCCGGGACGAGCGTCGTCGCCGTCGAGGCGCTGCCGGTCGGGACCGGGCAGGTGTCCGACACCTACCGCCTGTGCCTGACCTACGACGGCGAGGCCAGCCTGCCGGCAACGCTGATCGCCAAGGTACCGTCGGCCGATCCTGCGAGCCGGAACGCGGCGCGAGCTTTCCGCACCTACGAGATCGAGTCGAGCTTCTACGACCAGCTCGCTGCGGGTCTCCCGGTCTCGCTGGCGACCTGCTACTACGCGGCCTACGACGCCGGACCCGATGAGTACCTCGTCCTGCTGGCGGATCTCGCGCCGGCCCGGCCCGGTGACCAGCTCACGGGCATTGACGCCGCTGACGCTGCTGCCGCCGTGAGCGAGCTCGCAGCGTTGCACGCCGCCGGGTGGTGCCGGCCGGAGCTCGCGGCGCTGCCATGGCTCAACAGGTCAGGCCCGGAAGCGTCAGCGCTGCTAGCCGCCGTGGTCACAGACCTGTACCAGGGCTTCCTAGAGCGCTACGCCGGCCGGCTCGAAGCCGGGACGGTGCAGCTGATCGAGGACTTCGTGCCTCGTGTCGACAGCTATCTGGGCGCCAGGGACGAGCCGCGCACGATCGTCCACGGCGACTTCCGCGCGGACAATCTGCTGTTCGGCCCGGTGCGCCCCGTCGTACTCGACTGGCAGACCGCCGGCTACGGCGCCGGCATCGGCGACCTGTCGTACTTCCTCGGCTCAAGCCTGCCCGTTCCGATCCGGCAGCGCCACGAGGAGGAACTGGTCAGGTGGTATCACGCTGCCCTCAACGGCCGCGGCGTGGACCTGACCTGGCCTGACTGCTGGGACGGCTACCGCAGGCACGCTTTCGGCGGCATCGTCATGGATGTCATCGCGGCGATGGTGGTCCAGCGGACCGACCGCGGTGACGAGATGTTCACGGCGATGGCGAACCGGCACGCGACCCATGCTGTCGACCTGGACTCCCTGGACGCGCTCTAGCCGCCGCATGCCGCCCCGCCCGGCGGCCAAAGAACGAACCCTCGCCGAGCTGGGTCCCGCTGCTGTAGCCCTTCCCGTCCTGGGCGATGTTCGAGGCGCAGGCGCCCGCGGCGTACAGCCCAGGCACGACCGGGCCATCGGCGCGCTGCACCTGGCCGTCGACGGTGCACCGAAGGCCGCCTAGCGTGAAACCTGCATAGATCGCCTTGCCGAGGCTCAGGTCGAAGGCGCCCCACGGGCCTTGATCCTGCGGCGCCAGCCAGTCCGGGTGCTTGCGGAACGCGCGGTCCTCCCCCGCCGCAGCGTCCGCGTTGTAAGCACTCATGGTCGCGGCCAGGTTGCCCGCCGGGATGCCGAGGGCCGCCTCCATCTCGGCGATGGTCTCCCAGCCGTCGATGAACGGGACCAGGGGCAGCTCCGGGTACTCCAGGTGCGCGCTATCGACGATGAGGTATGCCACGCTGCCAGGCTGTTCGAGCACGAACCCCGAAGTCCGGGAGTGATAGCTGTCCTCGGCGACGAAGCGCCGGCCCGCGCTGTTGACGATGATCCCGGTCAGCAGCTTCCCTGGCGGGTAGCACGGAGCCGTGATGAAGGCCTGGTCCATGTGCAGCGCCTGCCCCCCGGCTGACACGCCTAGCTGGATGCCAAGGCCGTCGTCGTAGCTGGTGCCGAGGACGAAGGGCTTCTGCGCCAGCTGCGGCACGTGCTCGGCGACCATCGCCGAGTTCATCACGAAGCCGCCCGCAGCCAGAATGACGCTGCCGGCCAGGACGGTACCTGTCTGCCGGAAGGACCGCCAGCGCACGCCGGTGACCTGGCCGCCGTCGGTGATCAGCTCAGTGGCCGCGGTCTCATAGCGGACCGCGACGCCTAGTTCGGCAGCACGACGGACCAGGAGGTCGACGACGAGTTTCGCGCCTTGTGTATCGCCGGGAACGGGCACTTTATGGCCGCGCGGAGCCGGCACCGCGAGGTCACGGAACGGCCAGACCTTCTCGTTGCCGGTGTACATCAGACCCTGTGTCTGCGGCTGGATGACCGCCTTCTCCGGGTAGTAGCTGCGCTCGAACATGAAGCCGAGGCTCTCCAGCCAGTCACAGTGCCCGACGCTGCCATCGGCGTAGGCGCGGATCTTTTCCGGCTCCGGCTCCGGCGTCACCGCCATCAGGTACGCATACATCTCGTCCGCGCTGTCCTGGTGGCCGGTGGCACGCTGGACCACCGTGCCACCACCCAGGTAGAAATGGCCGCCCGCGAGCGCGCTGGTACCGCCGGCCACCGCCGCTCGCTCCAGTACCAGCACCCGCGCGCCGGCCGCGGCGGCCTCGACTGCGGCGCAGCCGCCCGCTATGCCGAAGCCGACGACGAGGACATCGACGGCGTCATGGACGGCGATGTCAACGGCGTCAGTATCGATGATGATGTCGTCCTCGCCCGCAGCCACCAGGCAAGGCTAATACGCGCCCGTTATGCGACATGCGCGCACGGGAGGCAGGCGAATCACTCGGGCCGGGTGACGACGGGGCTGCCGCAGTTCAGCAGTCTGTGAGTTGTCAGCACGCTGACCCACACCACAGCGAAGGAGGATCCGGTGGCCAAGACAGATGGCACATTCCTGTACATCGCCACATATCCGAATGAGGCCTCGGCACGACAGGACTACCAGATCGTCAAGGGACTGCATTCTGAGGGCCTGGTCGGCTCCTACGACGCGGCCGTCGTCACGAAAGACCCCGCGGGCAAGGTGCACGAGAACAAGGACGAGACCGCTACCCGCCACGGCGCCTGGTGGGGGGCCGCCGCGGGCGCAGCGGTCGGCATTATCTTCCCCCCGGCCGTGCTCGGTACGGCGGTGGCCGGCGCGGCCATCGGCGGCGTCAGCGGTCACCTCGCCAAGGGCATGTCCCGGTCGCGCGCCAAGGAACTCGGCGAGTTCATCGACCCCGGCCAGGCCGGGCTGATCGTGGTCGGCGAGACGACGATCGAGCGTGCCATCCACGACGCTGTCACCGGCGCCGAGAAGGAGACGTCCGAGTCGCTGGATGTCGACCCGAAAGATATCGACAAGACGCTCCAGCAAACCATGAGAAACATGTAGGGAACGGGCCCGTCATCGGCGGCAGTGGGCTGACCGGCGCGGAGTCGGCCTGACATCGGCCTGACATCGCTGGCCGACCCGCTGCCAGCCGCCCGGCGCTAGCCTCCAGGCTTAGCGAGGTCGGAGGCCCGGCGCAGTTGCCTCCGCCGGGCGGGCCGGCTGGTGACGGATCGCGGCTATCGAGATGATCGCCATCAGGATGCCCACCGCGCCGGCGATGGCGAAGGTCGCGGCAACGCCAGGTCCGGCGCCCGGGCGCGGCCGGAGTCCGTCGGACATGAAGCCGTAGGCCAGCTGATAGGCAGCGATGCCGCCGGCTAGCGCCGCCGTGATGGCGACGACATCCCAGTGGTTGAAGCTCATCCGTAGGGGCAGCAGCGCCGAGCACCCTACGATGGCCAGGCCGAAGACAGCGATTACTGCCAGCTCGCGGACGCCTGAGAGCACGCCGGCTGCGATGAGTGCGCCGAAGATGACTATCGGCACGAAGTAGCATGCGACCCGCCACGGCCCGGCGAGCCAGCGGTCTGCCGCCGCAAAGATGACACGCCCCGCAACGAGGAGCCCACCCCAGAGCGCTGCCAGGGCGAGGGAGGTGCGGAGTGCATGCGGGTCGCCGGCCGGGCGAAAGGCCGCGGTGAGCTGCGCGGGGATCGCGGTTGTCGGCGGGCTGGCTATTTTGAGCTGGCACCAGACCACGATGATCGCGGCGGTGATCGCGTACAGCATGGCGAACACGGCGTAAAGAAAGAACCGCAGAGTGCGCTTACGTGATTGTCCTGCCCAGCCCGGGGCGGCTCCGGCGTACGTCGGCAGGTGGCCGCTCAGCAGCAGCTGGATGACGTGCAGCACCCCCACTAGCAACGGCAGGCCCCACCACCAGTCGAGGCGGGCGAAGCCAACGGCGATTGCCGGAGCGATGATCGCACCGAGGGCGAGCAGGGCGTTGAGTGCCAGCACGGACGGATCCTCGTTCGTGGCATGCAGGAAGCGTGCGTACGCCATGAGAACGGGAACGACAAGGCCAAACCCGGCCCCGAGGCACGCACCCGCAGCCAGCAGGATCGGGAAGGTGAGCGAATGCGTGCTCTCGACAGGAGCGGTGGCGAGCAGGAGGACCATGGACAGCAGGCTGAACGTGACACCGATGCGGTAGGCGAGCCGTGTTGGACGGCGTCGGGCGAGCCCGAATCCGGTCAGCGCAGCCACGATGGCGGCCGCCACCTCGGGCAGGACTAGTTCGCCGTACTGGACGCCCGACAGTGAGTAGTCGCGCGTGCCCATGATGACGCCGGCGGCTGCCGGAAATGTCACCAGCGCCATGCCCATGACGAATGCGGTGAAGCCGACGAGCTGGCTCTCGGCGGTCGAGCCGAGCTCGCGCAAGGCCGCCCAGGGGCTGGCACCGATGAGAGTCGGGCCGCTCATCCGGCAGAAGTGGTCACTGCCGGAGACTCCGCCACGGCTTCAAGGCGACCCGATTGGATCGCCGCCATGAACGCCTGGTAGTCAAGCTCGTTCTGATCGGCGTAGCGGGCTGAGAAGTCGGTGATGGCCCGGTCAAAGCCCTTCCCGTCGCCGAGGTACGCGGCGATGGCGACCGGGTCTCCCGATCGTGCGTGGGCGCGCGCGAGCGTCCAGCCGCAGACGCGGGCGTAGTACTCGAGGCCGAGCGGCACCATCGACTCGACGTCGATCGAGCCCTTCATGTCGCGCAGCTGACGCCAGTAGTAGAAATAGCCGGCCTGGACGCCCTTGCTCCAGCCGAGGAAGATATCGCTGGTCGCCTGCATCCGGCGTTGTCCCTGCACCACGCGCTCGCCCGGGTTCCGGAATCGGCTCTCCGGCAGGTGATCTTCGAGCACGGAGGCCGTAGCCTCCTTGATCTGCAGGAAGAGCGGGTCAGACTCGTCACGGCCCTGGAGCAAGACGATGAAGGCGCGCGTGCCGACACTGCCGACCCCGACTACCTTGCGGGCCGCGTCGATGATCTTGAATCGCTCGAGCAGGCTGCGACGGTCCTCCGGCAGCGTCGCACGGTAGGACCGGAACTGGAGATCGATGACCTGCGTCAGCTGCTCGGCGGAGATTCCGTACATCGACGCCAGGTCACGCGCGGGTACGACGATCGGCGGCTGGCTCACGATGCGGTAGCCCCCGTCCACGAGCTCGCCGAGCTTCGACAGGGCCTGCAGGCTATCCCTGGTGTGGGCCTTGCTCCCGATGCTGGCGGCCCTCTTGACCGCTTCCCTGGCGACCTTGCCCTGGCCCTTCGATGTCGCGCTGGCCGCCGCTGCCTGACGGACGCCTTTCATGAGTTCCTTCTCGTCCAGGCGCGCGTACCAGATATCCAGGTTGTCGCGGCCCGCGAAACCGGCCATCGCCTTGCGGTAGGAAGCGACCGAGGTCCGGGTCAGCGACCGGATCTCATCCGGGCTGAAGCCGTTGTTGCGCGCGGCGATCGTGAAGCTCGCTGCCATCCGCTTCACGTCGTATTCGAACGGCCCCGGCAAGGTCTCGTCGAAGTCGTTGAGGTCGAAGACCAGCGCCCGCTCAGGCGAGGCGTACAGGCCGAAGTTCGACAGATGCGCGTCGCCGCATAGCTGCACGTCCAGTCCGGCGCGGGGCGTAGCCGCCAGGTCGGCGGCCATGATCTTCGCGGTGCCCCGGTAGAAGGTGAACGGCGAGACGCTCATCCGGCCGTGCCTGACCGGCACCAGGTCGGCCTCCCTGGTCTTGTCCTGATCCTCGAGCAGCGCGACCGGATCCCACCGGTGCGGCGCGGGCGTCCACCCCTCGTGGCTGGCAAGCGGCACCCGACTCCGCGCATCGAGGCCGAGGTCCCGCCGCTCCTCGACGCTGCGGTAAGTGTCCTTCTTCGCGGCCATCCCTCACTCGCTTCCTGGCTCAGCGCCGGTTGCTGGCCCGCATGCCCGGCGTATGGCTCTACCCGCCGTGGTAACCATCGCGACGCCGACTGGCGCGCCGTTCACCTTGGCCAGCCGTCATCGTCCGCGCGGCCATCCGATGTTCCCCGGCGAGGCTGTTTACCCCCGCGCCTCATGCGAGCCCGCTATCCCTATACCCAGGCGTGCCGGAGCGATGTCAGCCGATGTCTCGCACTTCAGGGTTCGTCCGGTGCGGGCTCCTGCCACGCCGCTACCGTGGCGTCACTCTGACCGGATGTCGTAGTCGTCCTCGTCGACCACGTGGACGGCGGATTCCTCGGCGGTCGCCGCACCGCTGTCGACGCCGACGTCCCGGGCGACCAGGTCGGCCTCGGCGTCGGGGTGGGCCCCCTCATCGTCAGCCACGAGACGGCCGGCCCGAGGATCGGGGCCGTCGTCGAGCAGCAGCCCGTCCACGTCTTCGTCGCCTGCGTCGCTGTCCCCGGCGATCGCGGCAAGCGGCTCGTCGTCTACTTCCGGGACGACGTCCGGCTCCTCCTCGGACAGCAGCTGGTCGAGAGACTCGCCGTCAGCCTCCTCCTCGCCCGTGGTGCCGAACCTCATCCCGGCCGACCACCGCTCCGGCGGGATCACGCCGGTGTCCAGCGGGTCATCGCCCGGCGTCCCGTCGAGGGTGTCGGATGCGTCCAGCGTCTCGAAGTCCTCGAGATCGGCGGACTCGTGGTGGTTCTCGTCAGACATTTGCAGCTGATCCTCCCCATTTGGCCGCCGAGCGAACTGAGCCACGCGCGGCTGTCCGGATTGCGGACCTAACCCACGCTACGTCGCGAGCCCGTCCGCCACCGTCCCGCCTCCCGAGGTCCGACCGGCAGGTGCACGGCGGCTCGGAGGCCACGTCCGCGACGACGTCGTGATCCGCGTCGACTATGTTGCACCTGAGCTGACGCTCAGCTACCCGAGTCCCGGCTGATGTGAGGCAGGCTAGGCGATGTCAGATGACCTGATCCGGTGCCCGCACTGCGGACGCCGGAACCGCGTACCGGCGGCCGTCGCCTCCGGCACGCCGCGCTGCGGTAACTGCCATCGGCCGCTGCCGTGGATCGTCGACGCGGCTGACGATAACTTCGCCGAGATCGCGGAGCGCGCCACGATCCCCGTCGTCGTCGATCTGTGGGCACCATGGTGCGGGCCGTGCCGGATGGTGAGTCCCGTGCTCGGGGATCTCGCCGCCGACCTGGCTGGCCGGATGAAGCTCGTTAAGGTCAACGTGGACCAGTCGCCTCAGCTCCAGCAGCGCTTCGGCGTTCAGTCGATTCCTACGCTCCTGATCCTGCGCGACGGGACGGAAATCGCGCGTCAGGTCGGAGCCCCGCCGGCGCCGAGGCTGCGAGCCTGGGTGAATGACGCGCTGAGTGCGCCACCGGGTCCGGCGTAGGCGGTTCCCTGTAGGGGTGCTCCTTGCGGCAACCCCACCCTGCCTTGTGGGCAGCGGCCGCCGGCGCCGATACTGCTGGGATGGGCGATCGCAATGTGCTCGGCGGTGAGCTGGAGCCGTGCGGTACCGACCCGGTCACCGGTTTCTACCGCGACGGCTGCTGCAGCACCGGACCGCAGGATCTCGGCAGCCACACGATCTGCGCCGTGGTCACCACCGAGTTCCTCGCTCACCAGCAGCGGATCGGCAACGACCTGAGCACTCCGGTGCCCCAGTACCAGTTCCCTGGTCTCGTTCCGGGCGACCGCTGGTGCGTGACTGCCGCGAACTGGCTTCGGGCGCATCACGATGGCGCAGCCGCGCACGTCGTGCTGGCTTCTACGCACGAGCGGGCGCTGGACGTCGTGCCGCTCGAGGCACTCCGGGAACATGCCGTGGACGTCCCGGCGAACCCCGGCGCCCTCGAGGGCTGAGGTCGCTACAGCGTCAGGCCCTGGCGAAGTCGACGATGTCCTGCTCGAAGTCCAGGACCATCTGCTGCGTCAGAGTGCGGCGCGTCTCGGCGATGCCCCGGAGCACGTCGGCGGTGCCTGCCTGCTCATGCTGATGCTCGAACAGGACTCCCTCGAACACCAGCTGGGCGGTGCGGCGCGCCGCGAACTCGATGTCCGCCGGGGTGAACAGCGCTGACTGCGCGACCACCGCCGCCATGTCCACTTCGCAATGCGGGATAGCGCGCAGGTAGCGGTCCCAGATTGCGCGGCGTGCCTCCTCGTCGGGCGGGCCAACTGGCAGGACGTAGTCGAACCGGCCATGCCGCAGGAACGCTACATCGAGCGCGCGGATCGAGTTCGTCGCGCAGACCAGCAGCCGCCCGTCCTTCTCCCGGAAGGGCGGGATGAGCTTCAGTATCTCGTTGGTGACTCCCAGCGCCGTCGGGTCTGTCTTGAGCTGCCGCGGCCCGCCGATCTCCTCGACCTCGTCGATGAACAAGACCACCCTGTCGAGCTCAGCCACGAGGGCGAACGCCTCGCGCAGAGCCGCAGCAAGGCCGGCGATTCGCCAGCCAGCCGGGAGGGGAACAGCTCCACGAACGGCCAGCCAAGCCGGGCGGCGACGCCCTTGGCAAAGGTGGTCTTGCCCGTTCCGGGCGGGCCGAACAGCACGACGGCTCGCGGTGCCACCACGCCGAGCCGCTCGGCGAGCTGAGCGCGCGCCAGCGGGAGGATCACCCGCCGGTCGATCAGCTCCTTCTCCTTGACCATGCCCTCGAGCTCATCCCAGGTGTCGGCCTTCAGCATGCGGCCGCCCAGCCTGCCGAGGATCCCGACATCCTCAGGTCCCACGGGCTCGAGCTTCTCGTAAAAGATCATGCCCTGCCGGGCCTGGTAGCCGCAGTGCTCCAGGGCCAGCGCTCCCACCTCGTCGGTAGTAGCGAGCAGGCAGTCGATGCGGTGGACGCCGAGGTCCACCAGGCGCCGCTCGAGTTCGGTCAGCATCGCGCTGCCGATGCCTCGCTTGCGCCACGTCGCGGCCAGGTTGATCCGCACAATCCAGGCGCGGTCGCCGCTCACCGTGGCGACGGCCGTGCCGACCAGCTCGTCGCCGACGACCGCCACAACGGCAGGCTCGGCGGCTCGGACTGCTGACACCAGCTCAGACAGGCCGAAGACCGGCGCCTCACCGCCCGCTGTGGGATCACCCCACAGCCGGATCGCGTCGTCGAGGTCGTCGTCATGGAAGTCGCGCACCCGCCACAGCTCCATGGTCACAGTCTGTCACCACGCACACCGGTCCCGCTGAACCGGCAGGCGGCCCACGCGCCACGCCGTCTCAGGTCCGGGCGGTGATCGCCCAGGCAGAAGCCACGATGGTGCTCGGACCTCCCCGCCAGTGCTGCTGGCAGCGGTCGTGCAGCGCATCTCGGCGCGCTGCGGTCAGGGCGGCCACGTAAGCGCCGGCCGGGCCGACGCCGAGCGTGAACGGCTCCCACCAGTCCTCGAAAGAGGCGAACCCGACGCGGACTGTCAACTCCGTCTCCTGCACCTGGCCGAGGCCCGCCAGCGCGCACAGCTCGGCGAGGTGTCCCCGCCTCGCTCCGGCGAGGTCGGACTCACCCGCTGCCGAGGGATCCAGCTCCTGCGCGGCCTGCCAGAACAGCGAGAGCGGTGCGCGTCCGCCCGCGTAGTCCCACACGCACGCCGCGACGATCCCGCCGGGGCGGCACACGCGGCTCATCTCCTTCAGGCCCGCGACCGGATCGGTCATGAAGTGCACGACGAGCTGCGCGAAAGCGGCATCGAAGGCGCCGTCGGGGAACGGCAGCCGCTCGGCGGCGGCCCGCCGGATGTCGACACCGGGCAGGCGCTCGCGCGCTGCCGCGACAAACGACTCCGCCGGATCGATGGCGCTGACCAGGGCGCTGTCCTGCCGGCGTACAAGCTCGGCTGTCAGCACACCCGGACCGGAGCCGACGTCGAGCGCAGACTGGCCTCGGGAGAGGCCGGCCAGGTCTGCGAACAACACCGCGAGTGGTTCGGAGTACCTGCCCATGAAGCGCATGTAGGCGTCCGCGCTGACAGCAAAGTCCATTTAAGCGAATGTACTCATGCGGCCTAGCACGCGGGCAGCTCGCCGACGACCTGCCGGGCCCACTGCATCCGCTCGCGCGCTGACTCCGGGTGGTCGCCGTACTCCTGCGCCAGCCGGCTCGCGCAGCCACCGGGGCCAAGCGCGGTGACGGCGGCGGATATGGCGTTGGTTACTGCCTCGGCACTCGGGGCATCGGATCGCTGCAGGGCGGAGGCGAACAGCGCCTCGCAGCGAGAGTCGGTCACGTTGAGCCGGACCATAGAAAGCCTCCGTGCAGCGTCATAGGGGGGTCGACGTTACTTCCGAGTACGACGCCCCGGACCGGCTGTCACGTTGCGTGATCTATGTCACTCTCCGTATCGATCTGGACACCAGGTGTAGTCCGGCTCAGCTCGCGCCGAGGCCGAGAAGGAGCCCGTCAGCGCCGACGGCCGGTGAGCTGGTCAGGAAGATCACGACGCCATCGGCGGGCGCGGTGATGGACTCGAGCACCTGGGCGCCATCCAGGGTGCTCACGGTGCCGATGACCTGGCCTTCTGCCACCGCGTCGCCGGCCCGGACAGACGGCTGCCACCAGCCGGCGTCCCGGCAGCGCAGCCAGAGGAACTGCTCCAGGTGACTCGGCGCAGGTGAGGGCGCGGCTAGTGCTGAGTCGGCTGGCGCTCCGCCATGCCGAGCACCTCGAGCACGCCGTCCAGCCCGGCTACATGCATCTGCACTGCGTGTTCCTCGACGAGCCCGCAGCCGCCAGCCTCGGCCGTGATGGCCGGTATGCCCGCTTCGGCCGCCGCGGCGCTTGTGGTACCGGATACCGCCCGGCCCGGCCCGGCGACCTGCCTGATGACATAAGGCAGCCCGTAGGCCGTGGCCAGCTCGCGCGCCCTGTCCTCAGCGGGCCCGCCCTCGTAGAGGGCGAACGGCTGCAGCGCCTCCACCATGTCGCCGCAGTGCGCGTCGATCAGCGCGTCTGAGCCGGCGATGAGCTGGGTGAACGTGTCGTACGCGAGCCGGTCTGCCAGCGTGCCGGCCGGATCACCCGGGAAGCACCGATTGAGATTCTTGCCGTCCTCTGGCACCACGAACGGGGTCCGGGCGGCGAACGCCGTCACGTTCAGCACCGGCACGGCGCGGACGCGGCCGCGCAGCTCACGTGCGCCGAGGCTGCGCGTCCAGCGGCGGACGCCGTCCATGGACGCGTACTCGCAGCCATGCACGCCGGACACCACGGTCAGGAGCGGGCCGTCGGCTGATCCAGTGACCTCGATGAGCGGCACTGGGAGCCCGGCAAGCTCGATGGTGCGGCGCACTACCGTCGACGGCATGGCTAATCCCTTCCTCGCGGTTGTTCAGCTACCGGTCGCGTTCGTCGCGGCCAGCACGTGCTCCATGGCAGCTGCTACCTGCAGCAACGCCAGGTCATGGCCGCGGCGGCCGGCCAGCTGAAGCCCGACCGGCATGCCTGCGGCCGGCACGGGCAGCGACACCGCGGGATGCCCGGTCAGGTTGTACGGTCCGGTGAAGCGTCCCTCGGCGTTGTCGTCACCGACGCCGAAGGGCGGATCCTGCTCCGGCGCGCAGTAGCCGACCGTCGGTCCCGCCAGCACGTCAGCGCCGTCGAGGCTCGCCTCGATCGCCGCGGTCAGCTCAGAACGATCCGCCTGCGCGTGCGCATACTGCTCCGGACTGACCGACCGGCCGAAGTCCAGGACGGCCCTGGTCCCCTCGGCGTACCTGCTGGTGTCCCTGGCCTTGTGCACCTGGTACGCCTCGCTAGCGACGATCACGCCCAGCGCATGCTCCCACCGCGGCAGCTCGTCGAGCCATGGCGCACGAATCTCGCGCAGCTGCCAGCCGGCGGCGGCGAGCGCATCGAGGCCAGCCTCGAGCGCCGCGCGCACCTCGGATGTCACGGACGGATCGGCGAGCTGCGTGGTGAGCACGCCGACAGTGCGGGCATCGTCCGGCAGCCAGGCTCCCCCCGCAAGAGCCCCGATCACCGCCAGCAGCGCGGCGCTGCCGGCGGCCGTGGCGGTCAGCGTGCCGGCATGATCACAGCTCGGCGACAGGGGGAACACGCCCTCGAGGGGAACCAGGCCGTAGGTCGGCTTCAGTCCCACGATCCCGCAGTAGGCGGCCGGGATCCTGATGGAGCCGCCCGTATCGGTGCCGATGGCGAGGTCGCAGACGCCAGCCGCGACGAGCGCCGCGGAGCCGCCGGAAGACCCGCCAGAGGTCCACGATCGATCGCGCGGATTGCGGGTGTCGCCGATCTCCGGATGGGCGAAGCCGGCCGCGAACTCCAGGCACTGCGACGTCGCGAACACCTCGGCGCCTGCGTCGCGCAGTCGTGCGACCAGCATCGCGTCCGTGCTGGCCGGCGAGCGCTCCGTGGCGGGGCTCCCGCACAGCGTCGGCAGCCCGGCCACGGTGATGATGTCCTTGATCGCGACCGGCTGGCCGGCGAGCGGGCAGGCCGCCGCGCGCCTGGGCGCCCCCGCCACGGACACGACTGCGTTGAGCGGCCGGCCGAGGCGGTCGAGTCGCTCGTAGGCCACCAGCAGGTCCAGGTTCGCGCGCGTACACGTGCGCTCTCCCGCCTCGATGGCGACGATTAGCTCTTCGATCCGGCGCAACAGGAAACCCTGAAGCGGGCCGAGGATCACCCGGACCTCGGTTGGCCGGTGCCGGATGGCCAGGTCGCGGTAGATACCCGAGTGCGTCTTCGCCGACCGGCGGTTGAACTCGGCCAGCCGGTCCAGCGAACCGTCAAGGTCGGCCGGGTCGAACCCGTCCAGCGGCAGCGCCGCGACCGGCGCCTGGGCCAGGACTTCGGTCGCGACCGCCGTGAGCAGGCTCCGGTAAGCGGGATCGGCGAACACAGCGTGGATCGGGAGGTCGCTGACGGCCGTGGCGAAGAGCGTCGCCCCGTAGGCTTCCTTGCCCCACGCAAAGCCGAGGATCTGGTCGGTCGCTTGGGCATCGGCGATGTCGGCCACGAGCGCGGCTACGCGGTCACTCGGCCGGCCGTCCAGCTCGCCGATCATGAAGGTGGCCCGGTTGCCCCGCAGCACGACACCGGGCTCCAGCACGTCCGCCCCGAAGTTGACGACCGCCTCGACGACGCGGTCCGCGCCGACAGCATCCGCGAGCACCCCGGACATGAGGCCATTCTGGAGAGAGACGACGAATCCGTCGCGGCCCAGCAGGCCGGCCAGCGGCGCGACAGCCGCAGCGGTGTGGTGGGCCTTGACGGCCAGCAGCACGGGTCCGTCAATTTCGTCCGGCAGATCCGCGGGCTCGACCGCGCGCGGCCGGGCAGTGAACTGCTCGACCGGCCCCTCGATCCGCAGCCCGGCCGAGTTGACCGCGTTGACGACAGCCGGGTCAGCGTCACTCACGAGTACCTCGTGGCCGTCGCGGACCAGGCCGGCCGCGACCGTGCCGCCGATCGCACCGCAGCCGAGAACGACATATCGCACGGCGTGAACGTTACAACACAGTAAAGCTGTGTAAACAGCGGCAGACCACTATTTACAACCGGCTACCACTTACCCCACATTTGGTTAGGCAAAGGTTTGCGTACCGGCACAGCGACGTGTCGAATCCGGCCGGATCCCCCCTAAACCGGTCAATCTAGGACCAGCACCAGATGCGGCGGCTGCGCCGTCGTCCGGCATAACCCCGGGAGCTGCTTGTGAGACACAGAACCTTCCTCACGAACGCCCTGATCGTCGGCAGCACCCTGGTGGTGCTCGCAGGCTGCGGATCAGGCAACTCACCGTCCGGCAACTCGGGAAGCTCCGGCGGCCCGGTACATGGCGGCAACCTCGTCTTCAACAATCCGCAGGACGCCCAGTCCTTCGACGAGTCCACGGTCTTCGACAACAACTCGATCTGGATCCTCGAGCAGATTACCCAGCCGCTCTTCACCGTCACCAGCAACGGCAAGGGCACCATGCCGTGGCTCGCGACTGGCTACACGGTCTCGTCGGACAAGAAGACTTACACGTTCACGCTGCGCAAGGGCGTGGAGTTCTCCAACGGCCAGCCGATGACGTCCGCCGACGTGAAGTTCTCGCTGGATGAGACGAGGGCGGCCGCCTCCGGCTGGGGCTACATCGACACGGCGATCTCCTCGGTTGACGCCCCGAGCCCGTCGACCGTCGTCATCAACCTGAAGTTCCCCTGGGCACCGCTCATAGCGGACCTCTCGCTATTCGCCAACGGCATCGTCCCCAACAACTACGGCGGCAAGACGGCAGCGCAGTTCTACCAGGCACCGATCGGCACCGGTCCGTTCAAGTGGGACTACTGGCACAAGGGCCAGGCCGTCAAGCTGGTAAAGAACACCCACTACTGGCAGAAGGGCCTGCCCTACCTCAACAGCGTGACCTGGACCGACGTCCCGAGCGACAACACCAGGGAACTCCAGATCAAGGGCGGCCAGGCGCAGATCGACCAGTTCCCGTCGTGGTCGACGGTCGGCGTGCTGAAGAGCACCCCGGGCGTGCACATGGACCTGTTCAACTCGACGGAGACCAACTACCTGGCCTTCAACGAGACCGTGAAGCCGTTCCAGGACGTGCACGTGCGCCGGGCTATCTCGCTCGCCATCGACCGCCAGGCCATCATCAAGGCGGTGCTGTTCGGCAACGGCAAGCCGGCCAACTCGCTGTTCCCGCCGCAGGTGCCGTACTACGACCCGACGACGCCGGGATACCAGTACAACCTGGCGCAGGCCAAGCAGGAGATGGCCAAGTCCAGCGTGCCGCACGGCTTCACCACGACGATGCTGATCGGGCAAGGCAACTCCGACTACGCCACCATCACCACCATCATCCAGGCGGAGCTCAAGCCGCTCGGCATCACGGTCAAGGTGCAGACGCTCGACCCGAACACGGCGAACGCCAACTTCCAGACCGAGAAGTACGACATGAGCCTCACGCTCTGGACGATGGACATCCCTGACCCGGACGAGCTGGCTACGTTCGCCGTCGACCCCACCTCGGGCGCGAAGTCCTTCTTCACCAGCTACAACAACCCCACGGTGGTGAAGGACACCCACGCGGCCGAACAGGTCAGTACCCCGGCGACGCGGCAGTCTCTCTACAACATCGTCCAGACCGATGCGGCGCAGGACGCCTTCATGGCCTTCCTGTACTACTCGCCGTATCCCTACGTCACCACGTCGAACGTGCACGGCTTCTTCGTCACGCCGCTCGGCAACTACCACATGCAAGACGTCTGGCTGAGCAAGTAGTCCTGCTACTGACTCACTGACGTGACTGCGCAACTCGACGTGCCGGGCGCCCGCACAGGCGCCCGGCACGGTCGCCCGGCGGCTGTGGCTGCGCGATCGAACAAGTGGGCACCCCGAGCTGAAGCGAGGTACTCATGGGCCGGATGACCTTCGTGTTCCGGCGGCTGCTCCTGCTTATCCCGACAGCCGTGGGCGTGACGATCATCGCCTTCTTCATGATCCACCTGATCCCCGGCGATCCGGCGAGGACCATCCTCGGCATCCACGCCACGCCCCGCGCCATCGCGATCCTGCACCGCGAATGGGGCCTGAACCGGCCGCTGGCCAGCCAGTACTGGCTCTTCATGGACCGGCTCGTGCACGGCAACCTCGGCACTAGCCTTGTCTACGGCGTGCCAGTGACCGGCCTGATCACCAGCCGGATCCCGGCCACGCTGTGGCTGATCTGCTACGCGGCGGTGCTGGCCGTGGCGATCAGCGTGCCCCTGGCGATGATCGCGGCCAGCCGCAAGGATGCGGTACGCGACCACATCGTCCGCGTGGTCCCGCTGCTCGGGCTCGGCATGCCGGCGTTCTGGCTGGCGCTCATCCTGCAGACGACGCTGGCACTGAAGTTCCGGCTGTTCCCCGTGAGCGGCTACGGCTCTGGCATCGTCGGGCACCTGCACTCGATGTTCCTGCCGAGCCTCACCGTGGCCATCGCGCTCTGCCCGGTCGTCATCCGCAGCCTGCGGGCCAGCATGCTCAATGTGCTCGGCGCCGACTTCGTCACGACCGCGCGCGCCAAGGGCGTGCCCGGCCGCCGGCTTTTCGTCCGGCACGTCCTGCGCAACGCCGTCATCCCCGCCGTCACGGTGCTCGGCATCAACATCGGCTTCCTGATCGGCGGCACCGTCATCGTTGAGCAGGTCTTCCAGATACCGGGCATTGGCCAGCTGATGATCAACTCCATCTTCCAGCGCGACTTCGACGTCGTGCAGGCCGTGGCGCTCGTCTTCGGGATCATGGTCGTGCTGGTCAACCTGCTCACCGACGTGGCGTACGCGTCCCTCGACCCGAGAGTGAGGTTCGACAGGTGAGCGCCATCTCGATCACCGGCGCGGGCTCGCCCGAGTCCGCGCCCCGGACGGGTGCCGCCGAGCGAGCGCAGCCGCGGCGGGCGCGCTGGTACCGCCAGCCGTCCCTGGTCGCAGGCCTCTCGATCGTCGGCGTGATCCTGTTCATGGTCATCGCGGCGCCGCTGCTGACGTCCTACAACCCCGACACCCAGAACCTGAACGCGACGCTCGCGGGCTTCAGCGCGCATCACTGGCTTGGCACCGACCAGGAGGGGCGCGACACCTGGACCAGGCTGCTCTACGGCGGCCGCGTCGACCTCCAGGTCGCCTTCCTCGCGGTGCTCTTCCCGTTCGTGCTCGGCACGATCCTCGGCAGCGTGGCCGGTTACTTCGGCGGCTGGGTCGACATCGCCATCATGCGGCTGGTCGACATCGTCGTCGCCTTCCCGTTCTTCGTGCTGATCATCGCGCTGGTCTTCGTGCTCGGCCCTGGCGAGCGCAGCATCTACATAGCGATCACGCTGGTCGGCTGGGTGTCCTACGCGCGCATCATCCGCGGCGAGATCCTGGTCGCCAAGCGCCAGGAGTACGTGCTCGCGGCGCAGTCGGGCGGCCTGTCCAACCTGCGGATCATGGGCAGGCACCTGCTGCCGAACGTCATCACCCAGGCGATCATCTACGCGATGTCCGACATCGTGCAGGACATCCTCGCCATCGTCACGCTGAGCTACCTGGGCCTTGGGATACAGCCGCCGACAGCAGACTGGGGGACCATGATCTCCGACGGGCAGAACTTCCTCACCACGCACTGGCAGCTCACCACCATTCCCGGCGTGGCCGTCGTGATCACCGGCCTCGGGCTGTCACTGATCGGTGACGGGCTCGCCGACCTGATGCGGCCAGGGCAGTGATGGGCGAGCACGACGTGAGCCAGCCCGGCGTCAGCCGGCCCGCTGCGGGGCAGCCCCTGCTCCAGGTCAGTGACCTGCGCGTACAGATCGCCACCCGGCGTGGCATCGTCCGCGCGGTGGACGGCGTCTCCCTCGAGGTGCCGGCAGGCGAGGCCGTTGGCCTCGTCGGCGAGTCCGGGTCGGGCAAGAGCATGACGCTGCGCGCCATCCTCGGCGTGCTGCCGCCCGAGGCGCGAGTCACGGCCGGCCAGATCATCCTCGACGGCGTCGACCTGACCCAGCTGAGCAATGCGCAGCTCAACAAGATCCGCGGCACGAAGATCGCGATGATCTTCCAGGAGCCGATGAGCGCGCTCAACCCGGTCATGCGCGTCGGGCAGCAGATCGCCGAGGGCCCGCAGGTGCACCTCGGCATGAACCGATCGCAGTCCGCCGAGCGGGCCATGGAGCTCATGCGGCGGGTCGGCATCCCCGATCCCGAGCGCCGGTTCCGCTCGTTCCCGCATGAATTCTCCGGCGGCATGCGCCAGCGGGTCATGATCGCCATAGCCCTGTCGTGCGAGCCGGCGCTGATCCTCTGCGACGAGCCGACCACTGCGCTCGACGTCACCATCCAGGACCAGATCCTGCGGCTGCTGGCCAGGCTGTGCCGAGAGTCCGGCACGAGCCTGGTATTCGTCACCCACGACCTGCCCGTCGTCGCGCAGGTCTGCCATCAGCTCGCCGTCATGTACGCGGGCCAGATCGTGGAGCGCGGCACCGTGGAGGAGGTCCTGACCGAGCCGTGTCATCCCTACACGCTTGGCCTGGTGCGCTCCGCGCCCGACATCGATAACCCGCGCTCGGCCCTGGTAGCGATTCCGGGCTCCCCGCCCAGCCTCATCAGCCCGCCGTCAGGCTGCCGGTTCCACCCGCGGTGCAAGTTCGCCGAAGAGGACTGCAAGGTGACCGACCCGCCGCTGCGCCTCATCGATGGCGGCCGGGCCACCGCGTGCCTGCATTACGAGCGGTGCCTGGACGAGCTGCGTACCGAGGGAGCTGACCTATGAGCACCCAGTCTGCCGTCACCGCTGAGCTCCAGCCGCCGGGCGAGGCCGGTCCCCTGCTAACGGCGACTGGCCTGTCGGTGAGCTTCCAGGTCGGCTCGGCGATGATGGCCCGGCTGCGGAACGAGAGTCACGTTTTGCATGCAGTCGACGGGGTCGACCTGCGGATCGAGCGCGGCCAGGCGCTCGCCCTGGTCGGCGAGTCGGGCTCGGGTAAGTCCACGCTGGCGCGTGCGCTCGCCGGCCTGCAGAAGCCCGACCACGGCGAGATCCGGATGGACGGCCGGCTGCTGCCGACTCGCAGGTCGAGCGCCGACCAGCGGAAGATCCAGATGGTCTTCCAGGATCCGTACTCGTCGCTGAACCCCCGAATGACGGTCGGCGGCATGCTGCACGAGCTGCTGCGCGTGCACCACATCGTGCCGAGGAACGAGGTCGAGGCTTACACCAGGGAGCTGCTCGGCCTCGTAGGCCTGTCCGAGGAGGCGGTCCACGCCTACCCGAGGCAGTTCTCCGGCGGGCAGCGCCAGCGCGTCGCCATCGCCAGGGCGCTCGCGCTGCGGCCGGAGCTGTTGGTCGCTGATGAACCGGTCTCGGCACTGGACGTCAGCGTTCAGGCCACCATCTTGAATCTGCTCCAGGACCTTCGCTCCGAGCTCGGGCTCACGCTGCTGCTGATCTCCCACAACCTGGCCGTCGTGCGGCATCTGTGCGACCAGATCGCCGTCATGTACCTCGGCCGGATCATCGAGGTCGCGCCGACCGAGACGCTCTTCGCCAGCCCGAGGCATCCCTACACGGCCGGACTGCTCGCTGCTATCCCGCGGATGACGTTCGCCGCCGAGGGAGACGCCCCGGCGGTGCAGGGCGACCCGCCGAGCCCGCTGCGCATTCCGACCGGCTGCCGGTTCCGCACCCGCTGCCCGATGGCCCAGGTGATCTGCGAGCAGGAGGACCCGGCGCTCACGGCTTCGGCGAGCGATCCCGCGCACAGCGCGGCCTGTCATTTCGCCTTCGCTACCATCCCGCCACCCCGAACCTCCGCCGAGACCGCTAACGACACAAGGACGGCGTCATGAAGGTCTTCCTGTCGACCGACATGGAGGGAACTGCTGGCGTCGTGGACTGGGAGCAGTGCGTCGGGGACGGCCCGCAGGCCGCCGCCGGCCGCAAGCTGCTGCTGGCCGAGGTCAACGCGGCCATCGAAGGGGCCATCGCTGGCGGCGCGACCGAGATCGTGGTGAACGACTCGCACGCGACCATGCGCAATCTGCCGCCGGCCGAACTGGCCGGCCAGGCCGCTTATATCTCCGGCAGCCACAAGCCGCTGTACATGATGCAAGGGCTGGACGACAGCTTCGACGCCGCGATGTTCATCTCCTACCACGGCTCCGTCGGCGCGCCCGCCGGCCTCTCTCATACCTACAACCCGCGGGCGGTTGTCGAGGCGCGCATCGATGACGCGGTCACCGGCGAGGCTGGCATCAACGCGCTCGTCGCCGCGCACTACGGCGTCCCCGTCGTGCTGGTGACCGGCGACCGGTGCGCCTGCGAGGAGACCGCGGCCCTGATCCCTGACGTGCAGCAGGCTGTGGTGAAAGAACACGTCAGCAGGCTCGCCGCCCGCAGCCTGCACCCGGAGCTTGCCTGCGCGCTCATTCGCGAGCGCGCGCAGGCCGCGATCGAGGGAGCCGCCAGAGCCACCGCGCCACCGCTGGATCCCGGCGTCCTGACCGTGTCGGTCCGCACCACCGACATCGCCGAGGCGGCGAGCTGGGTCCGCGGCGTGGACCAGACCGGACCGCGTGAGCTCCGGATCCACGGCGCCGACCGGCTCGCCACTTACCGCTCCTTCTGCGCCGCCATCTTGCTGACGCGCTCGATCGCGGAGGCGGTGTGACCACACCCGAATGGCCGCCTGGGCCGAGGGTGGCGGTGGTCACCGGCGCGGCCGGCGGCATCGGAGCTGCAGTCTGCCAGCGACTCGCCGCCGACGGCTTCGCCGTCGCATGCCTCGACGTGCGCGAGCAAGACGTCAGCCAGCTCGCCGCCGGGCTGCCCGCCGCTGGCCCTGGGCGTGGCTCCATCGGGCTCGCCGTTGACGTGCGGGACGCGGCCTCGGTACGCACGGCCGGCGCTCGGATCAGGGCTGAAATCGGGCCGCCGTGGCTGCTGGTCAACGTCGCCGGCGTGTTCAGCATCCAGCGGATCACCGAGCTGGCCGAGGCGGAATGGGACCGGATTGTCGACACGAACCTCAAGGGCCCGTTCCTGACCTGCCGGGAGTTCCTGCCGGACATGATCGCCGCGCGCGACGGCTGCATCGTGAACGTCGCGTCGACTGCCGGCGTGCGCGGCGGTCGCCGGCGCGCAGCCTACTGCGCGTCGAAAGGCGGACTGGTACAGCTCACCCGCAGCCTGGCCATCGATCATGGACCGGACGGCGTGCGGATTAACTGCGTCTGCCCCGGGCTGATCGACACCTCCATGGCCGACTGGATCCGCCAGGACGAGGAGGCTCTTACACAGTGGGCAGGCACGATCCCGGCCCGGCGCATCGGCACCGCCGCCGAGATAGCCGATGCGGTCTCGTTCCTTGCCTCGCCGGGCGGCAGCTACGTCCTCGGCGCTGTGCTGATGGTCGACGGCGGGGTGACGGCCTGAGCATGCGTCGGATACCGGGCCGATGAGCAGCGCCGACGAGAGCGCTGGCGAGCAGGCCGAGCAGACCGGGGATCGCGCAGCCGAGCGGGTGCCGAGCCCGCGGCGCGCCACTGCCGCCGGATCACGCCGGGCTGCCCGGCTTGTCGACATCGCCAGTGCCGCTGGCGTGCACGTCTCGACGGTCTCGCGCGTCCTGAACGGTGATCCCGGGCTGTCCATCCGGCCCGAGACGATCGAGCGCATCCTGACCACGGCCCGCACGCAGGGCTACCGGCCCAACGCCCTGGCTCGCGCGCTCAGGCGCGATCGCACTGGCGCGTTCGCCTTCGTGGTGCCATTGCTGCGCAACCCGATCTGGGTCCGCCTCCAGCGCGGTGCGCTCCAGCGCGCGGGCGAGCGCGGCTACGTCGTCATGATGATGGAAGAGCCAACCGACGCGCCGAAGCCGCCTGGCACCTATCGCTACCTCGTCGAGGAGAGCCGCGCCGACGGCCTCCTGCTGGCCACCGCGCTACGGCAGACCGGGCCGGACACGGGCGTGCACGAGGTTCCGCACGTCTACGTCAACAGGCGCGGTCCCGACCGCGGCAACGACGTCGTCATGGACGAGGCGGGTGCCGTACGGCTGTTCATTGATCACGTGGCCAGCCTCGGGCACCGCAGCGTCGTGCTCATCGACGGCCCGCGCGACGTCGACACCGTCCATCGCCGCGTCAGCGCGGCCCGTCGCCACGGCGCCGCCCTCGGCCTGGAGGTCACGATCCGGCACGCGCCGGCGACGGAGGAAGGCGGCTGGGATACCACCAGGGACATGCTGCGAGCTGGCCCGCTGCCGACCGCGTGCGGCGTCGGCAGCATCAACCAGCTCTTCGGGGTGCTGGCGGCGCTCCGTGCCGCCGGGGTCGCGGTCCCGGCGCAGGTCTCGGTGGTTAGCTTCGACGAGGACGAGTGCCTGGCCTTCCTCGAGGTCCCGGTCACCAGCGTCTGCATGCCCCTGGCCGAGCTCGGCGCCGCGGCGGTCGACGCCCTCATCGCCAGGATCGAGGCCAGTGCAGGCGAGCGCAGTGCAGGCGAGCGCAGTGCGGTCGGGGGCAGTGCGATCGATGGCAGTGCGATCGACGGCAGTGCGATCGATGGCGGGCCGACGGCAGATGTGCTTGTCCGCGAGCCCATGTTCCTCGTGCCGCGTGCATCCGTGGCACCTCCTCCCGATCTCGCCGGAAAGTGAGCCCCATGACGACAGGACTTGCCGCCAAGACCGCGGTGGTCACCGGTACCGCGCACGGCATCGGCGCGGCGATAGCCGCGGCACTCCGCGATGACGGCGCGGACGTGCACGAAGTCGACAAGGACACGGCAGACCTGACCGACTCGGCGGCCGTGCGGGCGTTCTTTGCGGCCATCGGCGCCGTCGACATCCTGGTCAACAACGCAGGCGGGGTCTGCGGGCAGGTCGGCCATCCGCTCGAGGACGTACCCGACGATGACTGGCGCACAGTGGTCGACGCGAACCTGACGACGGCGTTCCACTGCACGCGCGCCGTGGTCCCCGGCATGAAGTCGCGCGGCTGGGGGCGCATCATCAACATCTCCTCGGCCGCGGGCCTCACCGTCAGCAAGACCGGGATCCAGGCCTACGCCAGCGCCAAGGCTGGGCTCATCGGCTTCACCCGGCAGATGGCGCACGAGCTAGGCCCGCACGGCATCACGGTGAACTGCATCGCGCCCGGATTCATCCTCTCCAACCCCACGACCGAGCAGCAGTGGCGTAACTATGGTCCCGACGGTCAGCGCAACCTCATCAGCGGCATCGCCACGAAGCGGCTCGGGGCGCCCGCCGACATCGCCAACGGCGTGCAGTTCTTCGCCTCGCCGCGATCCGGCTGGATCACCGGCCAGGTCATCGCCATCGACGGCGGCAGTGCTTTCCTGTGACGGGGCCTTCCTGTGACGGGGCCTTCCTGTGACGGGGCTTAGCTTCGCGGCCAGCGATGGCGACTACCTGCGTGAGCTCGGAGAGTTCGTCGCGGTGCCGAGCGTCAGCCGTGACGCCGATGCCGCGACGATGGCGGCCGCCGCGCAATGGCTGGCCGCGCAGCTGTCCTTCGCCGACGGCCGGGTCGAGCAGACGGCGGGCCATCCGGTAGTACGCGGCGAGTGGCTCGGCGCAGCGGGAGCGCCCACCATCCTGGTCTACGGGCACTACGACGTGCAGCCGACGGGCGACCTCGCCGAGTGGCTCACTCCCCCGTTCGAGCTGGCCGTCGACGGCGACGTCGTGCGGGGCCGTGGTGCCACCGATGACAAGGGCCCCGTGTATATCGTGCTCAAGACCGCTCAGGCGTTCATCGCGCAGGAGGGCGGCCTGCCTCTCAACGTGAAGTTCCTCTTCGAGGGCGAGGAGGAGATCGGCAGCCCGCACCTGGCGGACTACGTCGCCAGCCACGCCGCCGATCTCGCATCCGATCTCGTAGTGTCCGCCGACGGCGCGATGTGGCGGCCCGGCGAGCCCTCGCTGTCGCTGGCTTCCAAGGGCCTGGTCTCGATGGACATCGTTGCCGAAGGGGCGAGCACCGACCTGCATTCTGGCCGGTACGGCGGCACGGTCGCCAACCCGCTGCACGCGCTGACGGAGGTCCTGGCCAGCCTGCATGACCGGGACGGGCGGGTCGCGGTCGAGGGCTTCTACGACGGCATCGCAGTCCTGACGCAGGACCGGCGCGCCGAAATCGGAGGTGTCCCCTTCGACGACGTGGAATTCCTCGCTGACCTGGGCCTCACCGCTGGCCACGGCGAGCCGGGCTATACGACGCTCGAGCGCCTCTGGGAGCGCCCGACCCTGGAGATCAACGGCGTCGCGGGCGGCGGCAAGTACACGGTCATACCGCGCCGGGCAGTCGGCCACGTGTCATGCCGCCTCGTTCCCGGCCAGAGCCCGGATGCGATCATCGGTGCGATTACCGCCCACGTCCGCCGGCAGGACACGCCAGGGGTTCGGGTGAACGTGCGCGCCGACGACGCCCGCGTCCCGGCCTACACCATCCCCGCCGATCATCCGGCGATCCGCGCGGCTGCGGCCGCGCTCGCCGGCGTGTATCCGGGCCAGCACGTGCTGCTGGCGTGCATCGGCGGCACGCTGCCTGCCACGCACCTGTTCGAGCAGGTGCTCGGCGCCAAGACCCTGTTTTTTTCGTTCTCGACCGCCGACGAGAAGCTGCACGCGCCCAACGAGTTCCTGCGCATCTCCCGGCTGCGCGAAGGCATGCGGGCCTGGGAGCTGCTGTGGCGCCTGCTCGCCGACGGCCCCCACCGGCTGGTACCGCACCAGCTTCCAGCAGCACCGGCTCGCGACCCCAGGAGTTAACGATGACTGAGACGCCCGGCTCGGCGGCTGCTTACACCGCCTACTCCTATCTCCCGGCCGGTTCGTTCCCGGCCTTCGAGCTGACGCCGGAGTTCGGCCGCGTGCCGCCGTATTCGGACGCTGCCCCGACGCCCGCGCAGGCGGAGCGCTCGCGGGCGCTGCTACGCGACAGCCTGGTGATCAGCCTGCACGACCATCCCGTCCGGTTCCCGCTTGATATGGCGGAGACGCCTGGCTACAACCGGACCGGGCGCCAGCACGCTGCCTACGCGGGGATGCTGGCGTCGGGCATGAACATCGTCTTCGACAACATGATGGACGGCACGGCGTGCGTGACCGGCAACGCGCCCTGGCGGTGGGACGACATCATCACCGACCTCGGCATGCGGCAGGCCGACCTCGCCCACGCGCCAGGCTTCATGGTCGTGCGCACGGTAGCCGACATCGACGAGGCATACCGGACCGGGCGCATCGGGCTGGTTTTCGGCCTGGAGGCGGCGACGCCGATCGAGAACGAGATTGACCGGCTCGACGTGCTCTACGGGCTCGGGATCCGGCAGATCGGGATCGCCTATTCCGATGCGAACACGCTCGGCAGCGGCCTGAGCGAGCCAAGCGACGGGGGGCTGACCTCGTTCGGGCGCCGGGCGGTGGCGCGGATGTGCCAGCTCGGCCTGGCCATCGACCTGTCCCACTCCTCCGACCGGACCGCTCTGGACACGTGCGAGGAGAGCTCGGCGCCGGTGTTCATCACGCACGCGGGTGCCCGGGCCGTGTGGAACACCGCGCGGATGAAACCCGATGCGGTGCTCCGTGCCGTTGCGGAGACGGGCGGTGTGATCGGCATGTCGGCGGCGCCGCACACGACGCTGTCCGAGTCGCATCCGCGGCACAGCATCGAGTCGGTGATGGACCATTTCCGCTACTGCGCCGACCTGGTCGGCATCGAGCACGTCGCGTTCGGCCCGGACACGCTGTACGGGGACCATGTCGCGCTGCACCGGATCTTCGCCCACCTGCTGAGCCTGGCGGCTCTGCGCGGGCCGAGCTTCGACCCGGTCGAGTACGTCGACGGCCTCGAGAACCCCACGGAGAACTTCGCCAACATCTGCGACTGGCTCGTGCAGCACGGCTACTCCGACGAGGAGATCCGGGCCGTCCTCGGCGGCAACATCTACCGGGCGCTCCAGCAGATCTGGCCCGGCTAGGTCAGGGCTCCAGGTCGTAGAGCAGCCGGTAGAAGGTCTGCGCTCGCTCGTCCCGCTCGACGCCGTAGCTGGCGAGGAACAGGTCCTCGAAGCCTGGCCCGAGGTTCCAGGTCACGCTCCAGGTGGCGACTGCCAGGTCACGCCACCGATCGGCGACGCACAGCTCGCCCAGGTCGAGGAAGCCGGTGATCTCGCCCTCGGCGATCACCACGTTGGGCAGGCAGTAGTCGCCGTGGCAGACGACCGCGTCCTCGGCGTCCGGCCGGAGCCTCGCGAGCTCGGCGAGAGCGTTCTCGTGGCTCAGGTGCCCGAACTCCTCGTGCAGGTCGTCTGGCCCGACGAGACCGCTGGTGACCCGGTTCCCGGCCGCCGTCAGCGCCCGGTCAATTCCGTTGCGGAACGGGCAGTCCGCTGCCGGTGTCGCGTGTATCCGCCGGAGTCCGCCGGCGAGGAGCGGCACCAGCGTTGCCGGGTCGGCGCGCAGCTCATCGCTCGTGGCGTCACGACCTGGCAGCTCCTCGGTCAGCAGCCACTCGGATCGACCCGAGCTGCAAGCCGCCAGCACCTGAGGTACGGGCAGGCCCGCCGTGCGTGCCCACCGCAGTCGCGCAGCCTCCCCGCGCAGCGGGATCGCGGCGTCGGCCGGGCGGCACTTCAGGTACCGGCGTTGTCCCGACGACGGGCTGGTCATGCGCCACGTTAACGCGTCTGGCGCTGACTGCCAGGCGAGCTCGCGATCCCAGCCATCCACAAAAGGGGATATTTGCTGCGGAATATCCATCGTTTCAGTGTCGCGCATCCAGCAGGCAGTGGCTAGGGCACCGGGTCCTCCGATCCAGGCTCCGCGCCATGGCGGGACAAACCGGATGTCTCGGGCTAGTCCGCGTTCGCCGGTGCAGCTGACAGCCGTCCGAAGGCGGGCGGCCGCCGCTCCACGAACGAGGCGACGCCCTCACGGAAGTCCGGACGGCTGAAGCTCTCCAGCATCAGAGCGCGAGCCTCGGTCTCGGCTGCCAGCAAGCCGGCGTGCATCTGCTGGTAGACCTGGCGTTTCATGATCGCCATCGAGACCGGCGAAGAGCTGGCCGCCAGGTCCCGCACGTACTGCTGGGCGTGCGGGAGGACATCGGCCCGCGGCAGTGCGGCGTTGACGACCCGGAGCTCGGCGGCCTCGGCACCAGTGATCTTGCGCGAGGAGAAGAGCAGGTCGAGCGCCACCGCTGTGCCGGCCAGCCGGGGCAGCAGCCAGCTCGTGCCCCACTCGGCGACCAGGCCGCGCTGCGCGAACGCCGTCATCAGGACCGCGTCCGCTGCCATGAAGCGCAGGTCGCATGCGAGCACGATGGGCACGCCCATCCCCGCGACAGGCCCGTTGATGGCCGCGATGACGGGCTTCGGCACGGACATCAGGTAGGTATAGGTGCCGAGGTGGAGGTCGTCGCCGGACGACGGATCGCCGGGTTCAGATACCAGCTCGTCGCCGGGAGCTTCGAAGCTGCGTTCGCCCGAGCTCAGGGCGGCGAGCCGGTTCATGTCGGCGCCGGCGCAGAACCCGCGCCCGGCTCCGGTGATCACGATGCCGACAACGCGAGGATCGCCCTCGGCCGCGGCGACCGCATGCCGGACCTCGGCGCCCATCCGGTCGGTCCAGGCGTTCAGTGCCGACGGCCGGTTCAGCGTGATGGTGGCGACCGGGTCGTCGACTTCGTACAGGATCTCCTCGTACAGCGTCTCCTGGTACGGGGCCACGGCTGCCTCCTCGGCGGATGGGGTGCTCCGGTCACTGTGAGGCGAACCGCCCGCCTGAGTCAAGCTGCCCGATGCGGCCGTTAGAAGTCGGGATTCGCGGTCGAGATGTCGTAGCTCGGGCCCCAGTACCACTGAGTGGCATCGGAGCCAGGAACGATGTGCGCGTAGCCGGTCGGGTCGGCGATCCACCATCGGACGCGCGCTCGCAGCGCCGCCGGAAGCGTGGCGACGGCGGCCTGTGCCGCCGGCCACTCCGCGCGCATGGTGTAGATGATGGCGAGGCTGCCGGGCACGCCGGTCAGCCGGCGCGTCACCCAGCTCGCGACGATCGCCGGCGAGGCGTTGCCGGGCTCGACGTCGAGGATCGGGGCCTGCGGGTCGCCGCCGGTGACGTCGATCCACAAGACCGGCCCGCTGCGGCCGGCCACGGCGGCCGGGGACACCGGATGCGCTCCGTCGGCATAGGTCGCGATCTCGCTGCCCGCGGGTACGGCGGCCGGGATGAGCGAGTCATAAAAGATGTACGGCTTGGCGTGCGCGGCCTGCTGCGCCGCTCGCTGCTGACTACCCGGGGCCGCTGGTGATGCCGACGCCGACTTCGCCGAGGCCGGGGTGCCGCCCTTCGGCTGGGCATGCGCGGCAGGCGCAGGTCCTGTGCTCGGCTGCGAGTGGGGGCGCATCGACGTCGCGGCCGATGCCTGGCCCTGCGACTGGCCGGGCGCTGGCGGGCTCGCCATGACGGCGGGCGCCGGCGCCGCGACCGCCACGCCGACAGATACGCCGGCCATGGCGGCGAAGGTCGCGCCGGCTACTCCGAGAGTCAGCCGGGAGGGTCCTGCGCGGCGGCCGTGCCGGCTGCCGTGCCGACCGCCGCCGTGCCGCTTGCCAGCGCGACGACTGCTGACGTGACGACCTTGGGCGTGTGCAGGACGATGACGAGAAGGCAAGAGCCAGAGCCAGGGTCGGGCGCGGGTGCGGGTGCGCTCGGTGGTGACCCAGGAACGTCGCCGGCCAGTGGCCAGCCACGCGACAGCGGCAGGCTCGCGGATGTGCCGCGGGTCAGGGCGACGTGTTACTCAGGAGCAACCATCACACGCCTGGGTCTAATGGTCACTCCTAGTGGACGCCTAAAACCTCCCACGGATGGCGTAATCGCCCAAAAAACCACTATGACCTGCGTCACACTCCTGGCTGATCTGGCAGATCTGGCCGCCGGGCCCAGAAGAGCGCATGGCCGCCGTCACCTTCGGGCACGAACTCCTCGCGGTCGATCCGGAGGCCGGCCGCCCTGATCCAGGACCGGTACGTGGCCACGTCGGCGTGGCTCCACCACATCGGAGCGCCGCCGCCCAGCCAGTCCTCCTCGGTGCCCGTCCATGCCCAGTAGCCAGTCGTGGCCACGAACAATCCGCCGGGCCGCAGCCAGGTCGCGACCTTGCCCAGCACAGCGTGGCTGATCGACCAGCGGCAGGTGGATCAGCGCGAAGAAGGACACGACGGCGTCGAACGACGCCGGACTGAAGCCGACAGCGGCCACGTCGCCGCGGATAAACCGGGCCTCCGGCACGAGCTCTCGAGCGCGGCGGATCTGCACAGGACTGATGTCCACGCCGGTCACGCGGTACCCCGCCGCCGTCAGGTCGCGGGCAACGGGCAGCCCGCTGCCACATCCCAGATCCAGGACGGCGCCACCAGCCCGGATGCGCTCGCGCAGCTCGCTGAGCCACGGCTGATACTTTGCCTCGCCGCCGTACTCCTCGTCGTAGCGGACGGAGACCGCGTCATAGCCGCGCCGCACGACGTCCTTGGGATCCTCGGCCGCCATGCTGCCGCACGATACCCAGAGTCTCGCCGGCTGGGAACTGGCGATGCCCCGGGCCTTCTGGCCGGGGGCCTCCTGCGATCTAATCAGGGAATGTCGAGGTGCGGCGATCCGGCTCTTCGGTCAGCCTGGGTGTCATGAGCCATCAGCACGATCACGGCCACGCGGACGATCACGGTCACGCGGACGATCACGGTCACGCGGACGATCACGGTCACGCGCACGATCACGGCCCGAATGCGCTCGCCCGGCTCAGGCATCTGCTGCGCCCGCACTCGCATGAGCCCGCCGACAAGGTAGACGCCGCGATGGAAGCCAGCGCCGAGGGCATGCGGGTCCTGTGGATCTCGCTGGCTGTCCTCGGCGTGACGGCGGCGCTCGAGGCCGTCGTCGTGACTGTATCCGGCTCGGTCGCCCTGCTAGGCGACGCGCTGCACAACGCTGCCGATGCCCTCACGGCGGTGCCGCTCGCGATCGCGTTCATCGCGGGGAGGCGCCCGCCGACACGCCGCTACACCTACGGCTACGGTCGCGCCGAGGATCTGGCGGGCGTGGTGATCGTGCTGATCATCGCCGCGTCCTCGGCCCTCGCGGCGTACGAGGCGGTGAGCCGGCTGGCTCACCCCCGCACGGTCTCGAACCTGATCGCGGTCGCCATCGCCGCGCTGATCGGCTTCGCCGGCAACGAGATTGTCGCCCAGTACCGCATCCGCGTCGGCCGCAAGATCGGCTCGGCGGCACTGGTCGCCGACGGGCTGCACGCCCGGACCGACGGGTTCACGTCCCTGGCGGTGCTGCTCGGCGCGGGCGGGGTCGCGCTCGGCTGGAACTGGGCCGACCCGGTCGTGGGCCTCCTCATCACCGTGGCAATCCTCGCTGTGCTGCGGCAGGCGGCTGTGGAGATCTACCGGCGGCTCATGGACGCCGTGGACCCGGCGCTTGTCGACCAGGCCGAGCACACGTTGCGCATGACACCGGGCGTGCTCGACATTGGCCAGGTCCGGCTGCGCTGGATCGGCCACCAGCTCCGCGCGGAGTGCGAGGTCATCGTCGACGCCGCCGCCTCGGCAGTCCAGGCGCACCAGGTCGCGGTCAGCGCTGAGCATGCCCTCTTGCACGCCCTGCCGCGACTCACCGCCGCGATTGTGCACGCAGACCCGCAAGCCGGTGACGACGTCGACCATCACGCGGAGCTCCTGTCTCACCGGTAGCGAGAATCGCGATGCGTGTCGTGTGCTGGCATAAGCAGTGGCGTGGCCGCCGCATAATGAAATGAATAGCGGCCATATCGCGGATACCACTGGAAATCATGAGAGATAACCGAGCTTTGCTGCGGACACTCGCTATCGCTGGGCCGAGATCGGCTACTGTTGGTTATCTTCACAGAGACGGAGCTTTCATGGCACAGCGCATACAGACCATCTTCGTTGACGACCTTGATGGCAGTGAGGCAGCAGGAACAGTCCGCTTCGGCGTGGATGGCGCCGACTACGAAATCGACCTGAGCGCCGCTCACGCAAAGGCGCTGGGCGAGGCGCTGGAGAAGTACATCGCTGCAGGCCGAAAGGTCAGCAGCAGCCCGGCGAGGCGCCCGGGCCGGAGCCGCAGAGCTCCCGCTAGCGGCCCGGATTCAGCGGCAGTTCGCGCGTGGGCCAAGAGCCACGGCATAAAGGTCAGTGACCGCGGCCGGATTCCGACCGAAGTCATTGCGAAGTTCAACGCGGCGGCCGGCGCCTAACTCACGAGTCGGCCCGGCCACTACGAAGTCCAGGTCCGCTGGTTTCGCGCGTCGGCACCGGGCGAATTCCGGGCAAGTAAGCCATACGGCCCCGCAATCGTGCTCTCGGGCTCTTCCACCGTCTCGACGAAAACACCATCACTATTCGCGCGGTCTTCACTGAGGGTTAGCCATCGAACGGAGGCGCTGCGGGCCCGGCCCTGAAATAAACCAGTGGCCTGCAAGCAGGGCTGGCGAGAGGCTGACGCTTATGGGTTCGATCACCTGGGGCGCGGAGATCGCCGAGGTATTCGACAGGACGTACTCGGCCTTGTTTGAGCCGTCCGTTCTTGACCCGATGGTGGCCGTCCTCGCTGACCTGGCCCGCGGCGGCCCTGCACTGGAGTTCGCGGTCGGGACCGGCCGGGTGGCGCTCGCGCTGAGCGCTCAAGGCGTTCCCGTGCACGGCCTGGAGTTGTCGCCGCACATGACTGCGCGGCTGTCCGCGAAACCTGGCGCCGACCAGATCCCGGTCACTATCGGCGACATGACAACCGGCCGCGTACCAGGCAAGCCATTCAAGCTCGTCTACCTGGTGGCTAACACGATCATGAACGTCACCACTCAGGACGATCAGCTAGCGGTCTTCGCCAACGCCGCCGCCCACCTGGAGCCCGGCGGGTCCTTTGCGGTAGAGGTGATCGTCCCCCAGCTTCGCCGGGTACCGCCCGGCGAGGTCGCGCGCGTCTTCACCCTCGATCAGGACCACGTCGGCATCGAGACCTTTGACGACCTCGTGGGACAGATCGCCTGGTCGCATCACTGGATCGAATCCGATGGGCGCCTGGTACGCCACTCCGCGCCCTACCGCTACGTGTGGCCATCTGAGCTCGACCTCATGGCCAGGATCACTGGCTTCCGGCTCCAGGACCGCTGGGCGGGATGGGACAGGGCGCCGTTCGACTCCGACAGCCCGCGCCAGGTCGCCGTGTTCGAGCGACTCCCGTAAGGACCGGCTCGGCGGCGCCCAGCTGGCGGCGAGTGTGCTCGGCAAGGCCTGGCGATGTTCGCGCTGAGTTGACAGCTCCTTGAGCCGCACGCCACGCTTCCCGGAGGAACGCCGTGGCGATTGGTGTCGGTCCGTGACCTATCCCTTATCTGCTCGTGCCAGCGTGCTCGGCCGTGATGTCGAGGTCAGCGCTATCGAGGCGTGGCTGCGCGCTGCCGTCGCGGGCGAGGCCGGACATAGCGACGCCAGCAGCGTCCTCGTTATCGAGGGCGAGCCGGGTATCGGCAAGACGACCCTGTGGACCGAAGGGACTTACCAGGCCCGCAGACTGGGCTGGCAGGTCTTCTCGTGCCGGCCGGTCAGATCCGACGCAGCAATGCCACATGTCGCGCTGGCCGACCTTCTGCGGCCCGTACCCGATGAGGCGTTCGCCAGCCTCCCTGCGCCGCAGCTGCGGGCCCTCCGGGTCGCCCTGCTCCAGGAGGAGGCAGGCGACGGCGACCTCGAGCCGCGCGCGATCGGAACGGCGCTGACCACCTTGCTCGAGGCGGTCGCCGAGGACGGACCGCTGATGCTGGCCGCCGACGACGCCCAGTGGCTTGACCCGGCATCAGCACGTGCCCTGGCCTTTGCCCTGCGGCGACTCGCAGACCGGCAGGTGGCGGTGCTGGCGGCAATCCGCACTGAGGGACCAGGAACGGGGCGGACTCGCGCATTCGCTGCGATCGAGGCCGCGCTGAGTCCGGGTACGCCACAGCGCCTGGCAGTCGGCCCGCTCACCGTGGCCGCGGTGCACCAGGTGTTCCAGCAGAACCTCGGCACCTCGTTCCCGCGCCCCGTCTTGGTGAAGATCCACCGGGCAGCGGGCGGGAATCCGTTCTACGCGCTCGAGATCGCTCGTGAGGTGCTCCGCCGTGGCGTCCCACGGGCAGGGCAGCCCCTGCCTGTCCCTGACGATCATCGCGATCTGACGCTGCTGCGGCTGCGGCGACTGCCGCAGGAGACGCGTGACGTGCTCGCCGCCGTGGCCGCGATGCCGAGCGCCTCCGCCAGTGACGTTGACCTGACGGCCCTCGCACCGGCTGAGACGGCTGGGATCGTGGTAGTCCGTTCCGGCGGGCGCGTCGAGTTCACCCATCCGCTGTTCGGGTCCGCGCTCTACTCGTCGCTGCCCGAGGGTGTCCGTCGCGGCGTGCACCGCCAGCTGGCCGAGCGGACGGCGAGTCCGGAGGAGCGGGCCTGGCATCTCGCCCTGGCAGTGGTCGGCCCGGATGACGCGGCAGCAGCGGAGCTCGATCGCGCCGCCGCGGTTGCGAGCGCCAGGGGCGCGGCGGACGTGGCGGTCGAGCTCAAGGAACTCGCCTACCGGCTGACCCCGGTGGCGGATCGGGCGAGCCGCGTCCGCCGGAGCATCGAGCTGGCCGAGCGACGATACTTCGCTGGCGATCCGACCGGCGCGCGACAGGAGCTTGAACAGTCGCTCCGCACGCTGCCCGCAGGCGAGGATCGGGCGCGGGTGCTGCTCGAGCTAGGCAGCGTGCTGTGGGTCCAAGGCGAGGGCGAAGCGGGCATAGCGCACATGACACAGGCGCTAGCGGAAGCGCAAACCCCGGAGCTGCTTGCGCGAATTCACTCGCGGATCTCGGCCGAGTCCGACGATGCCGACGTGGCGGTGGAGCACGGCGAGGCGGCACTTGCGCTTATGGACGAGACGCAGGACCCGCAGCTGTACTCGTTCGCGCTCCACAACCTGGCGCTTTTCCGGCTCTATGCCGGGAAGGGTGCCGATCACGAAGCTATCGAGCGAGGCATGCAACTCCAGCGTGAAGTGGCCGCGTGGGAGATGAGCACGGTCCCCGCGTTCTGGGCCCGCAATTTCGACGACTTCGACACCGCCACGCGGCGGTTCGAGGAGATCCTGCGGGTCATGCGCGAGCAGGGCGACGAGGCCACCATCTCCGGCGTGCTCACGCACCTGGCCAGGCTCGAGGCCATGACCGGGCACATGGAGCGGGCGCGTGCGCTCGCCGACGAGGCACTCGACATGGCCGCGCAGACCGAGCAGGAGATCTTCATCCACATGGCGCTGTGCGCTCAAGGGCACGTGCGCGCCTACGGCGGAGAGCTGACGGGCGCCAGGACCACGATCGGTGAGCTGCTCCGCCGTCTCGAAGCATTCCCAGACCTCGTACTCGAGGGCATGGCCAGAATTGTCCTCGGTCTGGTCGCCTTGACCTCGGGAGACCTAGCCGAAGCGGATCAGCAGTTCTCCAGGTCCGACCAGATCGAACAGACCCTCCACCACCGGGAGCCCGCGACCGCCAGGTTCCACGCCGATCACGCAGAGGCAGTCACCGGGCTGGGCGACCTCGCCCGGGCCGAACGGCTGGTGGAGCGCATGGAGGCCCGCGCCGACGCCGTGCCCCGGCCGTGGATCCTGGCCGTGTCCGCTCGCAGTCGGGGGCTGCTGAATGCCGCCCGAGGCGACCTGGACGGCGCTCTAGCCGACTACAAACGAGCCCTGGCTGCACATGAGGACCTGGACATGCCCGCCGAGTACGGGCGGACGCTGCTCCACCTGGGTCGACTGCACAGACGCCGCAACGAGCGGCAGCGGGCTCAGGATTACCTGCTTCATGCAGTCACCACGCTCGAGTCCGCCGGGGCGCTCGGCTGGTCGGCCGTCGGACAGCAGGAGCTGAGCCGTGCGCTCGGCCGACGCGGCGGCTCGCAGCGGCTGACGCCGACCGAGGAGAAGATCTGCCAGCTCGCCATGTCCGGTCTGCGCAACACCGAGATCGCCGCCCAGCTGTTCCTCTCTGGCAAGACCGTCGAAGCCAACCTGTCCCGCGCCTACCGGAAGCTCGGCATTCGGTCCCGCACCGAACTCGCGTCCGCCCTGGCTCATTCGCTCCCGCCCGAGGGTGGCCCTCGTTTTTCATAGGGTTTTCCCCGACGCAACCGACTCTTGGTCACTCCTAGCGTCTGAGACGACAGACCCGAACAACTGAGGAGTGACCAAGATGTCGCGGATCACGCTTGTGCTTGTCGCCGCGGGCGCCGCCCTGCTGGCTACCGCCTGTTCAACATCCCCCAAGACCACGACGCCGCCGAAGGCGCGGCCTGCCGTGACGGCTCCGGCACTGGCTACTAGTAGCTCACCGGCCGCAGCCGCGGCATCGACTACGTCGGCGGCCACCGGGCTGTCGGGCAAGTGGTCGGGCCAGTACAGCGGCGCCTACTCGGGCACCTTCACCCTCAACTGGACGCAGGCTGGCTCGGACCTGACCGGCACTATCAAGCTGTCCAGTACGGGTGGCAGGACCAGCCTCCATGGCAAGGTCAACGGCTCCAGCATCACCTTCGGCACAGTCGGCTCGACAGCAATCACCTATTCGGGCACCGTTTCCGGCAATTCCATGTCCGGTAACTACCAGGTGCAGGGCGCCAGCGGCTCGGCCAACGGGACCTGGAGCGCCGTCAAGTCCTGATCGGATCGCTGCAGTCGGTACGCTCCGGCCAAGGCCAACTTCCTGGAAGGGATGGTCCAGTGACTGACTTTAGAAGCGCGGACCTGACCGGCTCCCGGTTCGAGGACGTCTACCTGACCGGCTCCAGGTTCCACGATGTCGACCTCACCAATGCGCGGTTCGATCTGGTCGACTTGACCGGCGTGGTGATCCGCGGTGCGGCCGTGGTTGACGTGGAGATCAGCGGCGAGATCGAGAACGTGCGGGTCAACGGCGTCGACGTCGTGCCCCTCGTGGAAGCGGAGCTCAACCGCCGGTACCCCGACCGCGTCAAGATGCGGCCGCAGGGTGCCGACGGGTTCCGCGAAGCCTGGGACATCCTCGAGCCGCTATGGCGGCAGACCGTCGACCGCGCTCGGACCATAGACCCGGAGCTGCTGCACGAGCAGGTCGACGGCGAGTGGTCGTTCATCGAGACGCTGCGTCATCTCGTCTTCGCCACTGACGCCTGGGTTAAGCGCGCGATCCTGCTGGAGCCATCGCCCTGGGACCCGCTGGATCTGCCGCACGACGAGATGCCCGACGAGCCCAGCGTCCCGCGCGATCGCACGGCGCGGCCATCCCTAGACGAGGTGCTCGCGCTGCGCGCGGACCGCATGTCGACTGTGCGCCAGGTCCTTGCTGATCTCACGGACGAGAAGCTGGACGGAATGACCGAGCCGGTAGCGGCGCCTGGCTACCCCGAGCCGGATAGCTTCGCAGTGCGCCGCTGCCTGCGGGCCGTACTCAACGAGGAGTGGGAGCACCGCCTGTACGCCGAGCGGGACCTGGACGTGCTCAAGTCCCGTACGTCCTGACGGCCTCGCGTGCTACGAGACGCGATGGACGTGGCTGTCGGCTCCGGTCAGCCGAGCGCGGACCTGATCGGCCTCGGGGACGCCGAGTCTGGAGTAGATGGCAAGCGCCTGCTGCCACTGGTGGCTGGCCTCGCCGGGATCGCAAGCTGGGTCGCAGGCGCGGGCAAGGCCATGGTGGGCGCGAGCCTGCTCGTACCGGTCGCCGACTTGCCTCGCCAGGCCGAGAGCCGCCGTGTACTCGGCGCGGGCGTTGCCTGGCAGCCCGATGGCCAGGAGCAAGTTACCCAGGCCGTTGCGAGCTTGTGCCTCGCCGGCCCGGTCGCCGATCTCCCGATGCAGTTCGAGTGCCTGCTGATGGTGCCCGGCGGCCTGCTGGTAGCGGCCTAGCTGCAGTTCAGCGGCGCCGAGGGTATCCAGGACATAGGCCTCGCTGTGCCGGTTGCCGGTCTCGCGGAACTTCGCCAGGGACCGCCTGGCGTGATCGGCTGCCTGCCGGTGGCGGCCCTGGCGCAGCTCGGCGGCCCCGAGGTTGGCCAGGACGCGCGCCTCCCCCGCCCGGTCGCCGATCTCGCGACTCAGGGCCAGTGCCCTGCTGGAGGTCGTCGGCGGCCTGCTGGTCGAGGCCCTGCCGTCCGCGGACGACGCCCAGGTTGATCAGTGCGTGCGCCTCGCCGGTCCGGTCGCCGGTCTCGCGACTCAGGGCCAGTGCCCGCTCGAGCTGGCTGACGGCCTGCTGGTAGCGGCCCTGTCGCAAGTCGGCTACGCCGAGATTCATCAGCGCGCCCGCTTCACCGATCCGGTCACCGGCCTCGCGGCTCAGGGACAGGGCACGTTGCAAGTGGCTGGCGGCCCGGCGGTGGCGGCCCTGCTGAAGATCAACCACTCCGAGGTTGCTCAGCGCGCTCGCCTCCGCACTGCGGTCACCGGCCTGGCGGGCAGCGCGACGTGCCTGGTCATGGACTACGCCGGCCTCGGGGAAGTAGCCGCCCGAGTCGAGGTAGCGAAACAGGGTGGAAGCAAGCCGCTTGGCATGATCGGGCCAGCCGTTGGCGGCGGCGTGGGAGGTGGCAGCGACCAGGCTCGCCCGCTCTGCATCGAGCCAGGCCCGTGCCGCGCCGTCATCCATGACGAGCGGGCTGGGAGTTCGCGGCGGCGTGGTCCGCGGCCGCCAGTGCCGCTCGGCGGGTGCGAGCGTGTCCATGGCAGCAGCAGCGGTGTGCAGGTAGTAATCGAACAGGCGGGTCAGCGCCGCTCGCCGCTCTGCCTCGCTGTCCCGCGCGGCGGCGAGCTCGCAGGCGTAGCCGCGCAGCAGGTCATGCATGTCATACCGGCCCGGCCCGGTCTGCTGGATCAGGCAGGCGCGGGCAAGCTGGTCCAGCAGCTGGGTGGCCAGCTGCAGGCTGCTGCCGGTCAGGGCGGCGGCCGCATAAGCATCAAGGCCATGAACGGGCTGCATGCCAGCCAGCCGGAACGCGCGCGCAGCGTCCTCGTGCAGCTGCCGGCATGACCAGGAAAAAACAGCCCGCACCGCGGTGTGCGCGTCCCCGCCCGCGTCGAGCAGGTCCAGCCGCCGCTCCTGGTCGGTCAGCTCGCGGGCCAGCTCGGCGAGCGGGACGGCCGGCCGGGCGGCTGCCATCTCGGCGGCCACCCGTAGCGCGAGCGGCAGGCGGCAGCACTGCTCAGCCAGCGCGGCGGCCGCGGCGGGATCGGCGTCCACGCGATCGCCGATCAGCGCTCGCAGCAGGCTCACGGCGTCCTGCAGTGGCAGCAGGTCGAGGTCCAGCCGCCGCGCGCCGTCGCGGGCGACGAGGCCCGCCAGCGCGTCGCGGCTGGTGACCACCGTCACGCAGCCCGGCGTGCCGGGCAACAGCGGCCGGACCTGATCAACGTTGCAGGCGTTGTCCAGGACGATCAGCATTCGCCGCCCGGCGACCAGGGTCCGGAACCGCGCGGCCCGCTCATCTTGCTCCGACGGGATGTCCTGGCCGACCACGCCCAGGGCGCGCAGAAACCCGGCCAGAGCGTCGGCGGCCGGCATCGGCTGACCGGGATCGTAGCCCCGCAGGTTCACGTAGAGCTGCCCGTCGGGGAACCGGTCGGCGGCGGCATGCGCCCAGTGCACCGCGAGCGCTGTCTTGCCGACGCCCGCGGTGCCGCCGATCGCCGAGATCACCAGGGTCCCGCTGGCTCTTGCGGTCTCGCCCAGCGCGCTGGCTAGCAGCCGGAGCTCGCCTGCCCGGCCGGCGAAGTGCGGTACGACGGCGGGCAGCTGCCGCGGCACGACTAGCTGCGGCTGTGGACCGGAGACCAGCATCTCTGGCAGCTCGGGCGTGGGCACGAAGTCGAGCTCAGCCAGCAGGCGGGCCGCCCGGTCGAGCTGCGCCCGCTGCGGATCAGGCAGCGCGAGCGCGTCGGCCAGCGATCGCACGGACCGCCGGTGCGGCCGGCAGGTCCGTCCGCGTTCCATGTTCGCGATCGTCCGCACTGCTAGCCCGGAACGCTCGGCGAGCTCTTCCTGACTTAGGCCGGACGCTAGCCGGTAGTGCCGCAGCAGCTGGCCGAAGCCAGCGCACGCCTTGGCCTGACCTACGCTCACGCCGGCTCCCAGCCTCGACGACGCAACTAGCTACCAGCTGGTCAATCTTGGCACAAAAAGGCCTCAGAACTGCCGGTCATACTGCCGGGCATAATTCCTGGCCTGTCCGGACGGCGTGCATCAGGCTCGGGACACGCCGATGGTGTCCACCGCGGGGGCGCGGATGGCATCTGGCTCGCGTGCCTGGCTCAGGCGCTTGCGCCCGAGCCAGGCACGCGCCTTGGCCCGCCGCCGAGCAGGCTCTGGGTCATTGCGTTCCTGGTATCGAGCAGCTGGTCCAGGGCCGCATTAAGGTGCGTGTCCATGACCCGGATCGGTGCCTGGCTGTCAGCGCCGGCTGAGTCATCCGCATCGGCGGCGATGAGCGCCGCACGTCGCAGCAGTTCCTTGATGAAGGATGCCGTTACGCCTTCGGTCCGTGCGATGACGGCGCTGGGGTCGGAGAGCGCAAGATCCAGTCGGCCCTGGTACAGCCTCAGCAGCCGGCCGCGCGCAATCGGATCGGGCACGGGCAGCTCGGCAGCGTGATCGACACGGCCCGGTCGCGCCGCCAACGCCGCCTCAAGCAGATCAGCGCGGTTGGTAGTCAGCAGGAAGGTCACGTCGCTGTCGCTACCGAGGCCGTCCATCTCGTTGAGCAACTCGAACAGCATGGAGCTCTCACCCGCATAGTGGTCGCGCTCCTCTGCTATCAGATCGACGTCCTCGACGACTACGACGGTCGGCTGCAAGGCCCGCGCTACCGAGCAGGCGGCGGCGATCATGCCCAGCGCGCCGCCCGAGAGCACGACGGCAGTGACTCCTGGCAGTCGGCTAAGGAGGTAGCGGATTGTGTGTGTCTTACCGGTGCCGGGAACCCCGTAGAGCAGCACGCCGCGGCGCAGATGCTGGCCGCTGGCCTGCAGCCGGGTCGCGTGCCGCGCGACACCGAGTACCTGCCGCTCGATGCCGTCCAGCACCTCCGCAGGCAGGATTACCTGGTCACGCCCGACGTCGGGCCGGTCGAGGAAGTTGAGCAGCCCGCCTCCACCGTGGCCGAACACCTCGCCCCCGAACGAGATGACATGTCCACGGAAGACGTTGTGCTCCAGGCTCAGCTGCCGGATGCTCCCGACGATCAGAGGAGCCCGGTCACTGCTAGCGCAGACAACCTCGATGGTCACGTCTTCACTCATGCCGTGCTGCTCGGGCCCGCGCAGCAGCAGCGCAGCGGGGCCGTCGGCGTCCACCGTGAGGTAGATGCCGCACTGCACGCACGGTCTCGTCAGGCCGCCCGGCCCCGCGGGCACCGCCTCAGTCGCGACGCTGCCGATTCCAGGGCCGAACCTCTCGCCGCCCTGCAGCAGGTCGGCCAGCCCGAAATCACGGTGCCGATATTGAGTGAGCCCCACTAGCTGATGTGTGCGGCCAGGCTCGGCGAGCCACGCGTCCAGCCCAGTTTGCACATTCACTCGGTCATAGGCCGCCCACGTGCCCCTCGCGACCGGCAGTTCGGCGGCCTGGCCACCCAGGTGATCCGCCAGGATCCGGCCAACCGACCCCTCTTCGGCCCTGGCCGCAGCCACGGTCCGCTGCATCAGGCGCTTGGCCAGCCGCCCGACGTCGGCAAGCTCGGGCCGGACTTCATCGGCACCGGGCGCACCGTAGGTGGCGCTCCCCCGTCGCACCGTGCCGCCGCTGAACATCGTGGGTGATCGAACGATTCGTTGTCTGCCCGCGCTCACTTTCGCAGCATAGCGTCGGAGCCACCGTACGCGACGTGCGCAGTTTAGGGCCTGCGGCGCGGGGTAACAGGGTCAGTCATGCGCACCACGCCGGTATGGGAAAGCATTGAGCGGCAGACGGTGAACGTGCGCAGTCAGAAAATGGCGCGCCGTCAGCCTGGGCAACGGCCGGATCCCTCCCGGCCCGCCGGCACCGACTTGCTGCCGCAGGTCAAGCACATCGTCGTGCTCATGATGGAGAACCACTCCTACGACAACTACCTGGGCACGCTTGCCGGGCGCGGCGACGGATTCCCGTTGGGAGACGACGGGAGGCCCGATGCCGAGAACCCGGATCGATCCGGGGAGCCGGTCCGCGCTTTCCACCTCAGCTCGACGGTGCAGCAGCCAGGCGTCCCGTGCCAGAGCTGGAGCGCCGTCCACGAGCAGTGGGCCGGCGGCAAGATGGACGGTTTCGTCACGGCGACCCAGACGGTGTCGCCAGACGGCGACGCGGCGGCCGCGATGGGCTACTGGACCGAGCAGGACCTGCCGTTCTACCACGGCCTGGCGCGGACCTTTCCGCTAGCCGACCGCTGGTTCAGCTCGTGCCTGGGGCCGACCTTTCCCAACCGGCGGTTCCTGCTGGCGGGTACCGCGCACGGGCTGGTTGATGACCTGCCGGTGAACATCCTTGACCGCCCCCCGGCCGGCACCATCATGGACATGCTGACCAAGCACGGTATCTCCTGGGCGAACTACCGTCCCTCGGCTGAGGACCAGTCCCACTTCCGTCGCTACCTCCGCTACCGGCACCGGCGGACTAATCATCACCTGAGCTCGCTTGGCCGCCCGCTCCGGCGCGCCAGGGCCGGGGTCAAACGAGATCTCCAGTTCACGGCCGGCATCTACCCTCTCGGCATGGCCCGCTACATGCTGCACGTCCGCGGGATCGACGACTTCTTCACTGATGCTGACGCCGGCACGCTGCCGGGCTTCTGCATTGTCGACCCGAGCTTTGATGATTACTCGGAGGAAAACCCTCAGGACGTCAGGAAGGGCGAGAGCTTCGCTGCCGAGGTCATCAACCGGGTGATGCACGGCGCCGGCTGGCCTGACACGGTGCTGATCTGGACGTATGACGAGCACGGCGGCTATTACGACCACGTCGCGCCGCCCGCGGCCGTGCCGCCCGATGACGTGCCCGGGCGCAGCCTCGTCGCGCACGACTCGTGGCTGCGCAGCATACTGAAGCCACTATTCCCCGGCTACGTTCGTCACTGTGAGTCGCTTGTCTCGAACCCGCTGACGTATGACACCTACGGGTTCCGGGTACCCGCTGTGATCGTCTCTCCCTACGCGCGGCCGGACTGCGTGCTCTCCGAGGTGTATGACCACACCTCTGTGCTGAAGCTGGTGGAGGAGAAGTGGAACCTTCCCGCGCTGACACGACGGGACGCGGCGGCGACGTCGCCGATCGCCGCGCTCGACCTGTCCGCGCCGCCGGCCTTCCTCAGCCCGCCGCACCTGCCAGCACCGAGCCTGCCGTGGGGCAGTTGGTAACCGCACCGCGCGTGGTCCTGGTCAGGGGCTGAAGAAGGGCCCCGGCTAGGCTAGCGACGATGAGTGAGCAGGACCGCAGGGTCGCCATCATCACCGGGGGCTCGCAGGGCATCGGCGCCGGGCTCGTCGCTGCGTACCGGCAGCGGGGCTGGGCGGTCGTGGCTACTGCCCGGACGATCAAGCCCGATGCAGACTCGGACATCCTCGCGGTCAGTGCCGACCTCGCCGAGCCCGCGGCCGCCGATCGCATCGTCAGCGCGGCACTCGGGCGCTTCGGGCGCATCGACACGCTGGTCAACAACGCCGGCGTTTACGTCGGCAAGCCGTTCACGGACTACACCGCGGCGGACTACGCCCTGGTTACCGGTGTGAACCTCGCCGGCTTCTTCTGGCTGACCCAGCGGGTCATCACGGAGATGGTCGGGCGCGGCAGCGGTCACGTGGTCAACATCTCCGCGACCCTCGCCGACTACGCCAACTCGCGTGAGCCTGCCGTCCTGGCCGCGCTGACCAAGGGCGGCCTGGCCGCGGCCACCAGATCACTGGCCATCGAGTACGCTGCGCGCGGTATCCGGGTGAACGCCGTGTCGCCGGGCACCATCCAGACGCCCATGCATCCGCCAGAAAGCTACTCAGCCGAGGCGCTCGCCGGCCGCCTGCCGCCGCTCGGGCATGTGGGCAAGGTCAGCGACGTGGTCGACGCCATCCTGTTCCTGGAGTCGTCGCCGTTCATCACCGGCGAGATCGTGCACGTCGACGGCGGGGTGATCGCCGGCCACTGAGCGGCAGCTCCTCGGTGCGCGACCTCGCCGCCGGTCACGGCTGGCCGGACGGCGCCTCGATGTCGTCATACACCCGCACCGCCGCCAGCAGCCCGTCCTGGCTGCGCTCGTAAACGCCGAGCCCTGCCTGCGGCGGCAGATCGTGGCTGCCCCAGCGCAGGCAGTTGTACTCCAGGGCACACCGGGTACCGTCGTCGGTCACCATGCAGTGCTCGAGGCGGATGCCGCCGCCTGCGCTGAAGCACCCGGTGAAGTACGACTGGAGTTCGCTCGCGCCACGATGGCAGTAGTCATGGCCGATGGGCTCGCGGAAGTAACCGTCCGGCGCGAAGGTGCTGACGATCGCCTCCGATTCACCGGCGTCCAGCGCGGCCTGGTAGCGGCCGACGACGTCACCGGGGTGGTCGGGCCCCGCCGTCAATATCGGCGGCCTCAGATGTCGTCGTCCGTCGACTGGCCACTGGCTGCAGTAGGTGCGGAATACCACCGACAACCGGTCCGTGGACTCGGCGACCACCGCGACTGGCCAGGCGAGGTCAGGTCCGTCAGCAGCCAGGTGCACCAGGAGTTCTACTACGGCCCGGCCGTCGGCGTAGGTGGAGGCGATCGTCTCGGTCCGGGCGTGCCGGTCGGCCCACATAGCCTGGTTCTTGCCGATGAACTGCCGCAACTGCCTGTGGCCGCGGATCTCGCCAGCGCGCGGATCATGGATCACGACCTCGCCCGGCCAGGCGGTCTCGAGGGCGCGCGCATCGCCATCGTTCAGCGCGGTCAGGTACTGCGCGACCGGGTCAGCCTGACCTGACTCCTGGGTCTGGCGGCGGGCGAGCTCCACGGCACTGGCGAAGTCCGGAAACCACGGCATCCTGGCGTCATGCCCCCGGCTTAGCCCGAATGAACGCCCGATCGAAGGCGCCGCCCTAGTCCCGGATCACCAGGCCAGTGTCCGGGTCGAAGAAGTGCAGCTCGCTGGCCTCGACGTGGACGCGGGCATCCTGGCCCTCGGCCAGCGTCGTCTGCGGATCCATCCGCGCTACCAGCGTGGCCAGCGAGGTGACGTCCTGAGCGCCGTCCGCGTGGTGGGCGGCCGCGCCGATCCCGCAGTGGATATGCACCTCAGAGCCAAGCTCCTCGCGGAGCCGCACGGGCAGCTGGATGACCGCGGCCGGATCGACGTCGGGCAGCAGCGCCGCATCCGAGAGATGCTCCGGCCGGACACCGAGCACGACGTCCCGGCCGAGGTACCGCTCAAGTCCGGGACGCTCCGCCGTGACCTTCGCCGGGATCCCGAGCCGGTGGCCGCCGAAGACCACCTGCGGGCCACCTGACCCGTCCTCGCCGCGCTGCAGCGCTGCATCGATCAGGTTCATGGGCGGCGACCCGATGAAGCCGGCCACGAAGAGATTGGCCGGGCGCCGGTACAGCTCCTGCGGCGGCGCTATCTGCTGGAGGACGCCCTGGTGGAGCACCGCCACGCGGCTGCCGAGCGTCATGGCCTCGGTCTGATCGTGGGTGACGTAGATGGTGGTGGTCGCGAGCGAGCGCTGAAGCTGCGCGATCTCGGCCCGCATCTGCACCCGGAGCTTGGCATCGAGGTTGGACAGCGGCTCATCCATGAGGAAGGCGCGGGGCTGGCGGACGATCGCGCGGCCCATCGCCACCCGCTGCCGCTGACCGCCCGACAGCTGGCGGGGCTTGCGGTCCAGGTAGGGCTCAAGCTCGAGGATCCGCGCGGCCTCGGTCACGCGCTGCTTCACCTCCGCCTTCGACGCCTTGCCGTACTTGAGGCTGAACGCCATGTTGTCGTAGACAGACAGGTGCGGGTACAGGGCGTAGCTCTGGAAGACCATCGCGATGTCACGGTGGCGCGGCTCCAGGTCGTTGACCGGACGGCCGTCGATGTAGATGGTGCCGGAGCTCACCTCCTCGAGGCCGGCGACCATCCGCAGGGCTGTCGTCTTGCCGCAGCCCGACGGGCCAACGAGCACCAGGAGCTCGCCGTCGGAGACCTCCAGGTCGAGCGACCTGACCGCGGTCGTCCCGCCAGGGAACTGCTTGGAGACCGCGTCGAGCACGATCCGGGACATGTCCTTGCTCCTATCCGCCGTAACACGCTACTGCTAGCCCGCGGACGCCCGGACGGGCCCGCAGCAGATGACCGGCCAGCGGCTCGGCGTCGCGCGCTTCGCCAGCCAGCCCATCCCACGCCGTCGTGAGGTACAGCTCGTCCAGGCCAGGTCCGCCGAAGCCGGGGCAGGTGGGCCGGCTGGCCGGGACCGGATACAGCCCGAGCAGCTGGCCGTCGGCGGAGTACTGCCGCACGCAGCCGCCGTCCCACATGGCGATCCAGATGCATCCTTCGGAGTCGACCACGAGGCCGTCCGCGATCCCGTCGGCCGGCCCGAACCGGATCAGCTCGCGCTCGTCGGCCACCGCACCGGCCTGCACGTCGAAGCTGAACGCCCGAACCCGGGACCGCTCCTCGCCTGAGTCGGTGTAATAGAAGATGGTCGCGTCCGGGCTCCAGCCCAGGCCGTTGGATTCCGTGACGCCGCCGAGGACCTCGGTCACCGAGCCATCAGGATCGAGCCGGTAGAGCGATCCGGTCCCGGCCCGGCCGTCGGTGGCCGCGGTGCCGGCCCAGAACCGGCCGGCCGGATCGCATGCGCCGTCGTTGAACCGAACGTCCGCGGGCATACCCGGCGGGCGCACCGTCGGGCCGTCCGCCGCACCGTCCGCGCCGAGCAGCCGGAATCCGTCAGCGGCAGCCAGGACGTAGCCGCCGGCCGCGCGAGGCGCCGCGGCCCCGACCGGCACCCCGGCCGAGGCGATGACACTGTCGCCGGCTTCGGCAGTGAACTGGTGCAGTGCGCCGAGGTTGATGTCCACCCAGATGACGGAGTTACGGCTCGCGTCCCACACCGGCCGCTCGCCCAGCTCGGCGCCTACCGCGGCCGCGACTTCCCAGGTCAGATCCGTTCCGCTCACTTGCCCATGCCCAGTGTCAGGCCCCTGATCAGGTACCGCTGGAAGATGAGGTAGACGATGATCGCCGGGATCGCGCTCAGGAGCGAGCCGGCCATCAGCGGCGGGATACCCGTGGTGCGGCCTGATGACAGCACGGCCAGGCCGACGGTGATCGTCCGGTCGCCCGTCGGCAAGAAGAGGTAGCCGACGAGCAGATCGTCCCAGATCTGGATGAACTGCAGCACCGTCACTGTTGCGATCGCCGGCAGCGAGAGCGGCAGCGCTAGCTGCAGGAACGTGCGCTCATAGCTGAGGCCGTCCATCACGGCAGCTTCGATCAGCTCGTCGGAGATGCCCCGGTAGTACGTCGCCATCAGGAAGGTGGCGAACGGCGCTCCCAGCGCGGCATAGACCAGGATCGCGCCCGTGTAGCTGCTCATCAGGTTGAACTTCGCCAGGTTCACGTACTCGGGGATGATGATCGACTGAAGCGGCACCATCATCGCGGCGACGATCAGCAGGAACATCAGCCCGCTGCCCCGGTAGCGCAGCTTGGCGAAAGCGAAGCCAGCGGTCGTCGCGACGAGCAGGATGATCACGATCGAGGCGGCGCACACGATCGTGGAGCTGACCAGCTCGTGGACCACCGGCAGTGTCCGGAAGAGCTGCGTCCAGCCCGTGAGCGAGTGGCCGCTCTGCCGGTCGAACTGCGCCTGGCTCCGCAGCGAGTTGTCGCCCATGTACCAGAACGGATAGAACATCACGATCGCGATCACGATCATGGCCGCAAAGATGACGCTGGCGGTCACCCGGCGGCGGAAGCGGGCCGACTGCCAGCGGCTGACCCGGGCGAATGGAGCCCCCGGTACGGCAGGGGCGCCAGGCGCGCCCGGCTCGGCGGCGGCGGGCGCGGATGCTGCAGCCATGGCTACCAGCCCTCTCCGTCCTCGGGCCTGATCAGCCGGAGCTGGCCGATCCCGACGATGATCATGATGACGAACAGGATGATGCCGTACAGGGCGCCCGTCCCGAACTGGCCCTGGGCGAAGCCGGCCTGGTACACGAAGAACTCCAGCGTGGTAGTGCCGAGGCCGGGTCCGCCGCCCGTCATCACGAAGATGAGGCTGAACAGCGCGGAGAACGCGCTGATGACGGTGATGACGAACGAGAACTGGATGAACCGGGTCAGCAGTGGGAGCGTCACGCGGTAGAAGATCTGCCAGCGGTTGAGGCCGTCAACTCGGGCCGCCTCGATCAGCGTCGGATCGAGTGTCGCCATGCCGGTCAGGAAGATGATGGTGTTCGTCCCGATCATCGACCAGATGAACGTGATGCCGAGCGCCGCCAGCGCGCTGTACTCAGAGGCCAGCATGTCGGTGTGAATCGAGCCGAGGCCGATGTCGGCCAGGAACTGGTTCAGCATGCCCTTCTCGGCGAAGAACTGAAGGGCCACCATGCCGATGACGACCCAGGAGATGGCCGTCGGCAGGAAGTAGATGGAACGGAAGAACCGCCAGCCCCGGACATGCTCATGCAGGAGCGCCGCGATAACCAGCGGGATACCGATGGCGAAGGGCACCGCGAGCAGAAGCAGGGCGTTGTTTTCCAGCACCCGGTGGACGATCGGGTCGCTGAGTGCGGTGGCGTAGGCGCCCGGCCCGATCCAGACCGGTGCCGAGTAGCCGTCCCAGGTGGTCATCGAATAGCGGATCGCCTGCACGATCGGCGCCCACAGCAGGGCCCCGACCAGCAGGATCGCCGGGACCGACAGCAGCATGCCCGCCCGGCGGCGCCGGCGGGCTAGTCGGCTCTGGCCGGCGCGCCTGGCCGGCGGAGCGGCGGTGACACTCACGAGCGGACTCCTGGAGGGTGACCGAGCGGGACGCGCCAGCGAGGTGCTGGCGCGTCCCGCTCCTGGATGACCAGATCGTCAGGATTACGGGAAGGTATTGCCGCGCTGGTTTGCCGGCAACTGCTGGAGTGTGGTCTGCATGGCCTGCAGCGCCTTGGCGATCGACTCGCTGCCGCCGAGGACGGCCGGCAGGAACTTCGAGCCGATGTTGACGACGTTGCCCTGCACGACGTTGTCCAGCATCGGATACGCCGTCATGCCGTCCTGGCTGACGAAGTCCAGCATCTGCTGGTTCACCGGGTTGCTGGTCGAGGTGCCTTCGATCGCGGGGATGAGGCCGGCCGCGTTGATGATCGTGGCGGCCTGGGTAGTGGTCATGAAGGTGAGGAACTCGGCCGCCTGCGCCTTGTGCGGTGAGTAGCTCGTCATCGACAGGCCGTCACCGGCGAAGTCGACGACGCCCTTGATCGGGGTGTTCGAGAACGGCGGGGCGAACGCGGCGACCTTGGTGCCGAGCGCGCTGGTGAACTTCTGGGTGTCCCAGGTGCCGTCGACCATCATGGCAGCCTTGCCGGACTCGAACTGGCCGAGGTTGTTCGTATTGGTGACGACGTCGGGGTTGGTGCAGCCCATGCTGTGCAGCTGGTTCCACTTGGTCAGCTGAGCGGTGATGGCGGGCGAGGTCCACGGTGTTGAGCCGCTGTACAGGCCTAGCCACTGCGACACCGAGTATGCGCCGATCATCATGTAGCTCATGTCGTACCAGGGATAGAAGGTGGCACCGAGCGGCTGTCCGCCGTTGCCGTAGACCAGCGGGGTGTAGCCGGCCTTCTTCAGCTTCGTGCACGCGGCGTAGAGCTGCGACCAGTCCGTCGGCACCGAGGTGACGCCGGCCTTGGCGAAGTCAGCCTTGTTGTAGAAGCCGATGTAGAACTGGTTCTCCAGCGGGATCACATACGGGCCGTTAGCAGCGTTGAAACTGTCCGAGGTCCACTTCAGCGCGTCCGGGTCGACCCGGGCGAGTGCAGACGCCGGGACCAGGCCCTTGAGGTTCTGCAGAAAACCCTTGTACTGCAAGGTAAACAGCCCGGTCCACATCACGGCGAGGTCCGGGCCGTTGTGCGAGATGGCCTTGGCCTGAAGCAGCGCAAAGTAGTTGCTGGCCGGCTGGCTCACGACGTTCACCGTGATGTTCGGGTGCAGGTGGTGAAATGCCTTGGCCAGGTTGACCAGGGCGGTGGCGTTCTGCTCGGTGCCGTAGTTGTGCCAGATAGTCAGCGTCACCGGCGCATTGCTGCTACCGCCAGTGCCGCCATTACCGGAGCTGCTGCACCCTGCGGCGAGCAGCGCGGCGGCAGCTGTCGCTGCCACTGCTGCAATCTTCCATCGCCTCACGGCTCTCTCCCTTCTTATGCGGACCGCTCTCATGAACGGCCCACGACTGGTTCGACAAACGTCCGGTGGGCGGGGGTCGGCGCCTGGAGGAAATCCAGGTCGCAGCCCTCAGGGGCCTGCAGCACGTGCCGGGCGTACAACGCCGGCCAGCCGCGCAGGTGCTTGCTCGGCGGCGGAGTCCAGGCGGCCCGGCGGCGCTCGAGCTCGTCCGCACTGACCTCCAGGTCGACCGTCCCGGCCGGCACGTCGAGGCTGATGATGTCGCCATCGTGCACGAGGCCGACCGGCCCGCCGATGGCTCCTTCCGGGGCAGCGTGCAGGACGACAGTCCCGAAGCTTGTGCCGCTCATCCGCGAGTCGGTGATCCGGACCATGTCGGTCACCCCGGCCTTGATCAGCCGCGCCGGGATCGGGATCATGCCCCACTCCGGCATGCCGGGGACGCCGACGGGGCCGCAGCCCGTCAGCACCAGGACCGTTTGCGGCGTGATCGGGAGCGCAGGATCGTCGATCCGGGCGAGCATGTCCTCGTAGCCGCGGAAAACGACCGCCGGCCCGCGGTGACGCAGCAGCTCGCCCGTTGCCGCCGAGGTCTTGATGACCGCGCCGTCCGGGGCCAGGGATCCCCGCACGACGCCGAATGCGCCGCCCGTCCGCAGCGGACGGGTCGACGGGCGGATCGCGCCGGAGGCCGGGGCAGCGTCGTCGATGAAGTCGCCAATGCTTCGCCCGGTGACAGTGAGCGCGTCAGTTCTCAGCAGGCCGGCGAGCTCGCGCAGCAGCGTCGGCACGCCGCCCGCTTCGTCGAAGTCGGCCATCAGTCCGGATCCGGACGGTTCGACGTCGGCCAGGACCGGGACAGCCGCGCCGCGCCGGGCGATGTCCTCCAGCGCGAATGGCACCCCGGCGCGGCCTGCCATCGCCGCGAGGTGGATCACGGCGTTAGTAGACCCGCCGATCGCGTGCAGCGCGACGATGGCGTTGGCGAAAGAATCCGGGGAGAGGATCGACTGCGGCCGCAGGCCGGCGAGCACCGCGCTGACCGCGAGCTGGCCGGCCGTCCGGGCAGCCACCCGGCCCCGTTCCGTTCCTGCTGGTATTGACGCTGAGCCGGGCACCATCAGGCCGAGCACCTCGGACAGCACCGCCATGGTGGAGGCGGTGCCCATGGTGTTGCAGGCACCGCGGCCGCAGCTCAGGCAGCGCTCGAACTCTTCCCAGCCTGCATCGTCGAGCCGCCCGGCCCGGCGCTCGTCCCACATCCGCCACAGGGCCGTGCCGGTGCCGACCGGCCGCCCGCGGAACTGCGCCACCGGCCTCGAGCCGCCGGTGACCAGGACCGTGGGGATATTGGCGCTGATCGCGCCCATCAGCGCGCCGGGGACGCTCTTGTCGCAGTTGGCCAGCACGACCAGCCCGTCCAGCGGGTTGGCGCGCACCATTTCCTCGATCTCGATGGCGAGCAGGTTGCGGTACAGCATCGCGCTCGGCTTCATCAGGTCCTCGCCGAGCGAGATGGTGCCGAACTCTGCGCCGACGCCGCCGGCCTGCTCGATCCCGGCCTTCACCTCGACGGCCAGGTCGCGCAGCGGGAGGTTGCAGGGGTTCAGGTCGCTGGCGGAGTTCGCGATGCCGATCACGGGCCGGTCCGCGGCGCGGCTGACGGTCAGGCCCGCGCTCGCCATCGCCACCCGGTGCTCGAGCGCGACCTCGTCGTCACCGGCGAGCCAGGTCTGGCTGCGCAGGCGGCCGCCCGTCACCGGGCAGGCTCCGGGATGCCGAGCCCCTGCGCGCCGGGCTTGGACTGTGACAGGTCGAGCCCGGAGCGGGCCACCCACTCCATCGCCACCTGGGCGCGGCGGACCTTCTCCCTGCCGATGGCGGCAGCGTCAGCGGTCAGGTGCAGGCCGCTCGGGTAGAGCAGACGCGAGTTGCGCAGGCCGAACTTGACGTACATGGGGGCCGCCACCGTGATCAGGTCTGCCGTCTCGTGGCCGCGGACCACCCCGCCCATCGCGTCCGGCGTCTCAACGTACAGGTCAATCGGCACCGAACTGACCGCCCGCATCTCCGCGACCTGGCCTAGCGTCAGGTCCGACGGCAGGTTGACCGTCGAGGCTCCGAGGCGCTCCAGCACCCGGAAGGCCAGCGGATTCGACGGCGCGAGGACGGCCGAGACCTTCCAGACGATCGAGGCAGGCAGCTGGCCGGCGGCCTGCATCTCCGACACGAGCTGGAGCAATCCGGGGTCAGCGATGAGGAAGCCGCGGATCCCCTGCTCGACGGCACGCAGGATGTCCTCGACCGCGTACCGGAGCTGCCGGGTGCCGCGAAGGCGGCCGGAGAACACCGCGCCGTCGGCGGAGGCGGCCGCCCGGCCGATGTCCCATTCCTCCCGCGGGCCCACGAAAAGCGACACCTCGATGCCGTTGTCGGCCGCTATCCGGGCCATCTCCGCCAGCTCGGCCTCTGAGTGCAGCATCGCGCCGCTGCCCTGCGAGACGCGGTTGACGGTGACACCCCGCGCCGCCGCCTCGGCCAGGATGGCGCGCAGCACGTCCGGCCCCTCGCAGCTCGGGATCTCGATCCGGAAGTGCGCTTCGTCGGGGAACCGCGCCTGGCTCGCGGGCGCTACGGGCTCGGCGGTCAGCCCGCGTCCGCCCAGAACGCCGGCACCCGTGAGACGCCGGGCCTGCGGTTCATCCGTCACGTGCCAACCTCCAGTACAGCGGGGCGCGGCGGCTGCCGGCCATCGTCGGGTTCCACCGGCCAGCCCGGTGCGCTTGTCACGAGCTCCAGCTGACCGTCATCGGTCACGAGGTAGGTGTCCTCGGTCTTGCCGCCGCCAGGCAGGCTCGGATTCCAGGCGATCGCGTGACCGGCGGCTATCGGCTCGCGGTACCAGCGAGAGCTGACCTGGTCCGGAGCGAGCTCAAACTCGCGCTGCGCGAAGCCGATCGGCCCGCCCTGGTAGTGATGCGCCCACTCGCCCGGCGCGCCGGCGCGAGCATATCCGGCGTCGAGCGCGGCCAGTGCCGAGCCGTAGGTCGCGCCCGGACGGCAGGCCGACAGGATGGCGTCGTCGATGGCCAGCACCCGGTTGCGCAGGGCCGCGTACTCGGGGTCGAGCGGGCCGGCAGTGGCGAACCGGGTGGCCGCCACGTGCAGGCCGGCCCGCCTGGCCACGACTACCGCCATCACCAGGTCGCTGACGGGAGCGCCTACGGCCATCGGGTGGCGGTACCGCTTCACCCTCTCGTCGCCGCCGACGATCAGCACGGGGGCATCTGCCCCGGCGGCCTCCAGCTGAGCGGCGCAGCGCGCCTGAATGTCCAGGTCCCGTTCACCGGGCAGCCACTCGGTGAGGGCGGACTGGAGCGCGTTGGCTGCGGCCACCCCGAGGTCGGCGAGCTCCGCCTGCTCCGGGCCGGATAGCGCGAGCCGGAGCGCGATCAGGTCATCGCTGGCGTCCAGCCCGAACGCGGGGTGGCCGTCAGAGGCAAGACGGGCGGCCGGAGCGTCCGCCAGGCGCTCGGCCGCGGTCACGAAGGCAGCCGGGTCCTGCCAGGGCACGGCCACGAGCTCGGCAAAGCCGTGCGCGCCCGGGCCATACTCGTCGCCGATCCGGTCCGCCTCAACGCAGGTAGTGATCAGCGCCGCGCCGTCTGGTGTGAAGACCGCCCAGACGAGGTCCACGGCAGCGCTGCTGTCCACTGGCGGTGCCACGCCACCGCAGGCCCAGGCGACGGCTGCGGGCCCGGTCAGCACCAGTCCGGGCCGGCGATCCCCTGCGCTGCCGCCAGTTCGCTGCGGGCCATGTCGGCGCGGGCTAGCCACGCGCGGATGCGCCGCGCGGCCTCGTCTGCACGAGTCACGCTACGCATTTTGCGAGTGTTCGGCCCTACCGAACGCTGTTGCGTGATATAGAATCATCTAGGCAACAAAAGCTGGCATCGTGGGTCCTGTCAAGGCTCGTTACGAGTTTCTTACATAGCGTTCGGGTGACCGAACGCCAGATGCGGAGGGTCGAGCGGGTGACGTCGGCACGGATAAGTGAGACGGCGGAGCAGGCAGGCGATGACGAGGCGTCGGATAGTCAGGACGGGCCCGGTGGCCAGGAGGGCCCGGCTGGACAGGACGAGGCGGGCCGTTACACCGTGCGCAGCGTCGCCCGCGCGATGCGGCTGGTCCAGATCGTCGCCGACGGTCCTCCGGAGGGCCTCACGCTCAGCGACCTGGCCAGGGCGCTCGGCGTATCGAAGAGCACGACCCTGGCGCTAGCCCGGACGCTGACCAGCTTCGGGATGCTCCGTGACGGCAGGCCCGGTCCCCGGTACACGCTGGGCACAGCCGCGATCCGGCTTGGCGACATCGCCCGCGGGCAGCTGCCGCTCGGCGACCTCAGCCGTCCGCTTCTCACCGAGCTTGCCGACCTGACGAAGATGACGTCGCGGCTCGCGATCTGCGACGACGGCTTCCCGGTCTTCATCGAGCGCGTCGACGGGCCCGGCAGCGTCCGATTCCATACGCCGCTCGGCCAGCGGGAGATGCCGCACGCCTCGGCGGCCGGCAAGGCGATCCTCGCGACGATGACAGAGCAGCAGGTCCGCGACCTGTGCGCCAGACCGGCCTGCGGCGGCGGACGGGTCATACGATCACCGATGTGGCGACCCTGCTGGAGAATCTGGCCCAGGTGCGCGGCAACGGCTTCGCCATCGACGACGAGGAAGATGCCGAGGGCATCTTCTGCCTGGGCGCGTCCTTCTTCGGCCACGACGGAGCTATCGCGCGGCGCGGTCAGCGTCACCGGAATCAAGGGCGACCTGCCTGCCTGGCGCGTCAACGAGCTCGGCCAGGCAGTGCGGCGGGCCGCGGACCGGGTCAGCGAGATGCTGGGCGGCCCGCGATATGCGGACCGGGACCGGGCCGGATCGGAGAGAGAGAATGAGTGACGTCGGCCCGGCGCTCGTGGTGACCGCGCCCGGTCAGGTGGCCCTGCGAGCCGCCGGCGCCGGTCGCAGGTCCTGGCGAGATACTGATCCGGCCCGACCTCGTCGGGCTGTGCGGCACTGATCTGGAGATCATCGGCGGTCAGGTCGATCCCGCGTACGTCCGCTACCCGCTCGCCCTCGGCCACGAGTGGACGGGCATAGTGACCGGCGACTCGCCGCTCGCCGGCTCTCGCGTCGTGGTCGAGGGCGTCATCGCGTGCGGTCACTGCGCGCGATGTGTCCGCGGCGAGACCAATCTGTGCGAGACCTACGACGAGTTCGGCTTCACCCGCGACGGGGCCGCGGCCGGGCTGATCGCCGTCCCGGTCCGCGCTCGTGCATCCGATCGCGGCCGGCGTCGCCGCCGAGGATGCGGTGCTCACTGAGCCAATGTCGGTGGTCTACCCGGGCTGACCAGGGCAGGCATCGGGCACGGCAGCCGGGTGCTGGTAATCGGCGACGGGACCATCGCCCTGCTCGCGGTGTACCTGCTGGGGCTGTGGTCCCCGGCGCAGATCGTCCTGCTCGGCCGCAGGGAGGGACAGGCCGAGCTGGCCGCCGCGGCCGGGGCGGCCGCGTTCGAGACCTGGACCGCGCCGCGGGGCGGGTTCGACCTGGTCGTGGAGGCCGCCGCGCATCGACGCGGTCCTGCCGCGTTCGCCGCGGCGCGCCGGGGCGGCACGGTGGTGCTGATCGGGCTGCCGCCGCGCGGTGAGCTGGCCCCGGTCCGTGGATGACCTGGTCAACAACGACCTGACCATCAAGGCCAGTTTCAGCTACACGTCGCGCACCTGGAGTGATGTCGTCACGCTGCTGAACACGGGCAGGCTCCGGCCGGGGTTCCTGATCACGCACAGGTTCGGCCTGGCGGAATGGGAACGGGCTTGGCCACGCTGCGCGGCGCGGGCGCCCCCGCGGCAAGGTGCTGCTGCGGATCAAGGAAGATTACAGGAGCACGCCTCCACCCCACGAAGACAGCACGGGCCCACTCCCGTAGCGAAGGCAAAGGACCCATGACGTTCATCAGCGTGAACCCGCACGACCCGTCCGACGAGATCGGCAAGTGGGAGCCAGCCGGAGCGGAGCGCGGTGGCCGCGGTCGGGCGCGCCGCCGGCGCCGCCCAGCGACTGGCGCCGGACCCCGGCCGCGGCCAGGTCGCAGGCGCTGGCGGACGCGGCCACCGCGCTGGAACGCCGCGCGGACGAGGTGATCGGCCTCGCCGTCCGCGAGGTGGGCAAGCCGGTCACCGAGGCCCGCGGCGAGGTGGCCAGGGGCGTGTCGATCCTGCGTACTACGCCCAGCTCGCGCTGCTGCCCGACGGCGAGACCCTCCCGGCGCCACCCACGACGCGCTGCTGATGGCGCGGTACGCCCGGTCGGCGTCGTCGCGCTGCTCGCGCCGTGGAACTTCCCGGTCGCGATCCCGCTGTGGAAGGCCGCACCCAGCCTGGCCTACGGCAACGCCACGATCCTGAAGCCGTCCAGCGCCGCGGCGGCCACCGCGCTGCTGCTGCACGAGATCCTCGCCGATCCTGCCCCGGGACGTGTTCCAGGTGGTGCTCGGCGGGGCCGAGACCGCACGCCCGCTGATCGAGACCCCGGCCGTGGCCGCGGTGTCGTTCACCGCTCGTGCCGTCGGCCGGGACATCGCCCGCCGGGTGTCCGCCCGGGGGGCCGGGTCCAGGCCGAGATGGGCGGCCAGAACCCGTCGATCGTGCTGGCCGACGCCGACCTCGACCGCGCCGCGAACACATCGCGTACGCGGCCATGGGCTACGCAGGCCAGAAGTGCACCGCCAACCAGCCGGGTGATCGTCGAGGACGCGGTCTATCCGCAGTTCCGCGAGGCGGCTGGCCGCAGCGATCGAAGCGCTTCAGGTACTCGATCCGGCCAACGAGAAGACGCTGGTGGGTCCTGTCATCCACGACGGATCGCGGGCGTCAGCACTCGCCGCGGTGGCCGCCTCTGGCGGC
>CAVSRT010000006.1:0-555543 GCA_963730435.1 uncultured Actinomycetota bacterium
GCTCCCGAGTAGCCCGCGCCTAGTTGCAGCCTGAGGCGGATGTGGCGTTGCACGTAGCTCCGTTGAGTATTGATGCGGTGTAGTCGTCACCGTTCGTTACGTAGACGGTGTCGGTGTCTTGGTCCACGGTGACCCATCGGGGTGAGTGCCCGGTGCGCAGTGACTTCGAGGGACGGGCGCCGCATCCTGCGCTGGCGGTCGCATTGCAGGTGGCAGCGTCAAGCACGGAGATGGTGTCGTCGGTCACGTTGGCGACATAGACGGTGTGAGTGGCGAAGTCGAGCGCGATTCCGTCCGGGCCGCGGCCGACCCTGGCGATGGGCGGGGCCTGCTGGCAACTCGAGGTGGTTGTCCCGTTGCAGGTGGCGGTGTCGATCATCGACAGGGTGTTGCTGGCCCAGTTCGCGACGTAGAGGGTCTTGGTGGTCTGGTCTACGGCGAAGGCGACGTTGTAGCTGGCCGATCCGGTGCCGACGGGCACAGATGTCGGCTTGTGGCGGCAGCCTGACGTCCTGGCTCCGTTGCAGGCAGCTCCGTCGATTACCGAGACCGCCTCGGCCCCATCCGGGGCGATCGTGCCCGCGTAGACGGTGTCGGTGGACTGGTCCACGATTACGCCGGCCGGACCGGTACCGATCGTCACGGTCGCGTGCCGCTGCCCGCAGCCCGAGGTGACCTGCCCGTTACAAGTCCGTCCGTCGATGACGGACACCGTGGTTCCGGTTCCGTTGCCCCAGTTCGCTACGTAGACAGTGTCGGTTGCCTGGTTCACCGCGACGTCAACGGGGTTGTTCCCGACTGCCACGGCCGGCGGCCGGTGACTGCAGCCCGAGATGTTGCGGGCGTTGCAGGCCGCGCCATTAATGACCGACACGGTGTTGCTGTTCGAGTTGACGACGTAGACCGTGTCGGTGAGCTGGTTAACGGCGATGGAGACCGGACCGTTGCCGACCGGCACCGATGGCGTGCTGCTGACACACCCGGAGGCCCGGAGCCTGCTGCATGTCGATGCGTTGAGCACCGTCACCATGCCGTCAGTATTGTTCTCGGGATCGCTTTCCACGTACAGCGTCTGGGTTGCCGCGTCCAGCACCGAGTTCTGAGGGTTGACACCTACCGTCACCGTCCTGCCGGCAGTTGCCAGTTCACCGGGCCCAGATCCGCGTCGGAGCGACGAGCCCGGACTTGCGGCGCTACCACCAGAGAGGCTGCCGCCGTTATTGCTGCACGCGCTCAGCAGCACTAGGACAGAACCGAGGAGAGCACCGCACAGAGTCCGCCGGCCGGTCCTGAGGGACAGGTTCATGCTCGGGCTCGCGTCCAGGCAGAAGTCATGAAGGCGGTGAAGCCGGGACATGCCAGGCCGCCGGTTAGCCGCATCGACAGGCCTGTGGCTGTAACGGACCAGCGGTAGCGAACCGGCTGCCCTGGGTCATCGCTGCACCACCCGTTGCCATCCAATTCCGGATTTTGCGTAACCGGCTCCGTGAACATCCCGGTCCGGACCTCCAGCAGACCGGGTTGGAGGTAGGCCACATCCAACAGGTTTCCCGTCCCGGCGGTGTCGTAGATCTGCCAGCCGACCTTGCTGATGACCAGCCGCCAGTAGCCGGTCGGCGGTGACCCCGGCGCGGTGTCCTGCTTCTGGAATGACCTCCATGTCCCGGCCAGGGCGGCTGGCGGCGCGGGGGCCACCGGGACCGTGGCCTTGATCATGTCGCTGGCTGTCTTTCCATCCACCGCGACTATCGTCACTGTGAACTGATGAACCCCCGGCTTCAGGAACGACGTCACCAGGTAGTTGCCCTGGTAGTTGAGGTTGCTTCCATAGTTGCTGCCGTAGAAGTAGGGCGCGTTGTTCTCCACCCACCGCAACCGGCCGTCGATCAGGAAGTCCACCTGGGAGACGTCCGCCGCAGGCACGCTGGGAAACGCCTGCCAGCGGATCCGGTGCGGCAGGGCGGAATGGCCATCGAGCGTGGATGCGACGGTCAGCGGAGCAGAAGAATGCGAGGAACTCTGTGACGTCGGGGCCGGCGACCCTGCGCTCGGCGAGCATGCCGCGGCGAGGATCGCTAGCACCACCACGGATCCTGCGCGTGCCGCCGACGGCCACCTTAGTCGCAGGATCGCTGCCTGGCTGCGGCGCCACCCGGTGTCGCGTCCCGTGCCGCGTGCAGATGCGGCGTGGCGAGCCCCCACAGTTGTCATGCCTGCCTCCTACTCCGCCGCCCGAATCGTCGCGCGACGGCCTTACAAGAAGCTGACATTCCGATCCGCCAGCTGACATCTCGGCAGCTCACGAGTTGGAGCGGCTTGATGCGGATGCTCCGCGGCCGTGCTTTGATGTGGACGGGAGCAAGGTTGCTGGGATGATCGACTACCGGATTCTCGGCCCGCTCGAGGTCAGCGCAGACGGGCGAGTGATCGAGATTGGCGGCCCGAAGCAGCGGGCTCTGCTGGCCATCTTGCTCTTGCGGGCGAACGAGTCCGTCCCACGTGATGTTCTCGTCCATGACCTGTGGGGCGAGCAGCTTCCAGCCGGCGCGCAGGGCAGCCTTGATGTATATGTCTCGCGGCTGCGGAAGGCCCTCGACCAGGCAGCCGACGGGCCTGTCGTGGTGACCCGGCCGGGCGGGTACTGCCTGCAGGTCGAGGAGGGGCAGCTCGACGCACGCCGGTTCGAGCGGCTCGTCGCTGAGGGCAGGAGCGCGCTCGCGGCCAACACGCCCGGGCCGGCGGCTGCGAGCCTTCGCGCGGCGCTGCAACTGTGGCGCGGGAATGCCCTAGGCGACCTCAGCGACGAGCCGTTCGCGCAGGCGGAGATCACGCGGCTCGAGGAACTCCGGCTCGGCGCAGCCGAGGACCGAATCGAGTCAGACCTGGCGCTGGGCCGTCACGCCGATGTCGTCAGCGACCTTGAAGCGCTGGTTGCCGTCCACCCGCTGCGTGAGCGCCTGCACGGACAGCTGATGATCGCGCTCTACCGCTGCGGGCGGCAGGCGGAGGCGTTAGGGGCCTACCAGGCGGCCCGCCGGACCCTGGTCGAGGAGCTCGGCCTGGAGCCGAGCCCGGCGTCACAGAGACTTGAGCGCGCGATATTGCAGCAAGACGCGTCGCTCGATCTGCCCAGTGAGGCCACAACAGTTCGGGCGCCTGCCTCCGGACAAGGACCAGGGCAGCCGCCGGGCAGCGGCACGCGGCGCACGAAGACACTGCTGGCGGTGGCCGCGGCCTTGGCTATGACGACCGCATTGCTCGTGGCCGCGGCGACGCGCGTGTCCGCCCACCTCGCCGCGGCACCCAATACCGTCGGGGTGATCGACACCGGTCACACTGACCTCAGCTCTGTCGTCACCGGAGTCGGGCGGCCGAACGGGGTCGCTTACGGAGCGGGGGCGGTCTGGGTCACCGACAGCGCCGATGACCTTTTGCTCCGGGTCAACTCTGCCGCGCAGGTCATTGACCGCATACCGGTCGGCCGCGGGCCGGCTGGGGTCACGGTCGGCGACGGCGAGGTCTGGATCGCAAACGAGCTCGACGGGACCGTTTCTGAGGTCAATGCGGACGCCGGCACGCCAGTCGCGACGATCCCAGTAGGGATCGGCCCGAGCATGATCGCTTTCGGCTACGGGTCAGTCTGGGTAGCCAGCGAGACCGGTGACTTCCTGTCAAGGATCAACGCGACCACAGGCGACGTAACCGCGACAATTCGTCTCGGCAGTTCCCCTACCGCCATCGCGGCCGGCTTCGGCGCTATCTGGGTGACCAGCCAGGAGACTGGCGAGCTGCTGCGCGTCCACCCAGGTGACGACCGGCCCTCCCTGGCGGTCGCGGTCGGCCAGAGCCCGGACGGGGTGGCCGTAGGCGCTGGTAGCGTCTGGGTCGCCGACACCGGCGGAGCACTTACGCGCTTCGATCCGCAGACCGGGCGCGTGCGAACGACGAAGGTCGGCGGCGCGCTCTCGGACGTTGTGTACTCCGGCGGCGCCGTTTGGGTCACGAACACCATGACCGGCGTTGTCTCCAGGATCGCTCCCCAAACGGGAGTGACACAACTCGTCCATCTCGGTAACGAACCGACGGATCTCGCCGCCGCTGGCAACCACGTCTGGGTGACGGTGCTCCCGTCGCTTGCAAGCCACCGTGGCGGCACGGTCACTGTCATCGCTCAGCTGCCACCGGACGAGGGGGCCGAGCCGGCGACCGACCCCGCAGTTGCTTACTACGCGTGGGCATGGCAGATGCTGAGCATGACCAACGACGGGCTGGTCGGCTACCGGCGGGTCGCCGGACTGGCGGGTGACGAGCTCGTACCTGACCTCGCCACCACTCTGCCCGTGCCAGCCGACGGTGGCATGACCTACACGTTCCGGCTCCGTGCCGGCATCAGGTACTCAACCGGCGCGCTCGTCAGGCCGGAGGATTTCCGCCGGGCCATCGAGCGTGATTTCATGATCGACAAGGATGCGGACTCGGCCGTTCCGCCCGTCTACGCCGGTATCGTCGGCGCCGCCCGGTGCGAACGATACGGCGGTCGCTGCAACCTCGCCAGGGGGATCGTCGCCGACGACACAACCGACACAGTCACCTTCCACCTCACGGCGGCCGATCCCGAGTTCCTCTACAAGCTGGCGTTCCCGTGGGCTTACGCAGTCCCTGCCGGCACGCCAGATCACCAGATCAGCGCCGCACAGCTGCCTGCTACCGGTCCCTACCTGACGAAGTCCCTGATGCCCGGGCACACCTGGGTGCTAGTACGGAACCCGCGGTTCCGGCAGTGGTCGCAGCAGGCGCAGCCAGGCGGCTACCCTGACCGGATCGTTCTCAGGCTCGACGTGGGGCCCGGCCAGGCAGTCGCTGACGTGGAGCGCGGTCTCGCCGATGTGCTGTTGTCCCCACCGCCCGACAGCATCAGCCAGTTGGCGACGCATTTCACTAGCCAGCTGCACAGCGGCCCGCTCGGGGCGACTATCGCGCTAGCGCTGAATACTCGTATCGCGCCCTTTGACAAGGTGACCGCCAGGATGGCCCTGAACTACGCGATCGACAGGGACACGGTGATCGCACTCAACGGCGGGCCTCTCGCTGTGCAGGCCACCTGCCAGGTCCTTCCACCGGCAATGCCTGGCTACCGCCCGTACTGCCCTTACACGATCCTGCCGGACCAAAGCGGCGCCTGGACGGCGCCTAATCTCGCTCTGGCGGAGCGGCTCGTCCGGCTTTCCGGGACCCGCGGCGAGAAAGTGACGGTGCTGTACGGCAGCGAAGGCACATCTTTCCCGTCCGCTGCGACCGGGCGCTACGTTGTGTCAGTTCTAGATCGGATCGGGTATCGGGCTTCGGTTCGGACGGTGGGCTCGAGAACGTACTTCGGCGTACTGGGCGATTCCCGCGACAGTGTGCAGGCTGGATTCTTCAGCTGGTATCAGGACTACCCTGCGCCGTCGGACTTCATCGATCCACTGTTCACCTGCGGTTCCTTCATTCCGCACAATCCGAACAACATCAACGCCGCGGAGTTCTGCGACCCGCAGATCGACGCACAGGCTCAGCAAGCGCTGGCGCTCGAGCAACGCGATCCAGCCATGGCCGCAGATCGCTGGGCCGCCGTTGACCGCGATCTCGTCAATATGGCGCCGTGGGTTCCGCTGTATAACCCACGCGCCCTGACCCTGCTCTCCGCGCGCACGGGCAACTACGAGTTCCACCCGTACTTTGACTTGCTGATAGACCAGCTCTGGGTCCGTTAGCAGCGGAGACTGTGTTGAGGCGCACTCGTTGAGGCGCACTCGTTGAGGCGCACCCCTGGCATGCTTGCGCCCGCCGGCCATAGGGCGTGAGGTTGCGAGTGGCGCCCTTCTAAGGTCGGCACTTGCACAACGACGCCCTATGAGCGCGACTGCGCCCCTCGACCTGCGTCAGATTCGGGGAGAAGCTGTGCGCAGAGAGTACGTCTGAGTTTCGGGGGCCTCATGGGACCGCACTTGACTCGCGCTGCTGCCGTGGCTGCCGCGCCCGCGCTGGCGCTGCTACTCACTGTGGCGGCGTCAGCACCGCCTGCCTCGGCCGGAACGGCATCCGCAGTCGCGACGCTCAGATGCGGCGCTTCGATGACCAACCGGCATCCGGCTGACTACACCGACACCGGCGTCAAGGTGCACACGGCCGCGTACGCGCACATCAAGACGGTGGCGCACTACAAAACCGTCAATCACGCCAAGTACGCCAAGGCGAACGGGCACGGCAGGCGGACCGTCTGGTACTACATCAGCGGCGCGACGCCTGGATACCAGGTCGTGGTCGATGTCTACGTGTCCAAGGGCGGCCGCCATAACAGCTGCTCGACCTCGTTCACGCCGCACGCCTGACGCGCAGCGGCCCGTGGGTGTGACTTAGCCGGGCCCCTGACCCCAGCTAAGTCACACCCACGCCGGGCTGGCCGGCGGTCAGGCCATCTTGAAGGACTCGCGGACTGGCGGCTTAGGCTGCAACGGGACCACCGGAGAGCCGGCAAAGTGGTCGCGGATGCCGCTGATCCACTGAGTACAGCGCCGCTCGAGGGTATTGTCGTCGGCCTGCAGCCGTCCGCGCGTGACGATCGCGCCCAGATCGGCACCCTTATAGCGGAAGTCGCCTGGGGCAAGGATCCGCAGGTAGAAGGCCTCGGACTCGTCGATGATGCCGTGCCAGTCGTAGGCATGGCGGCGGAAGTCGGCGCTGCCGTCTGGAGCGATCGTGTAGACGCCCGTCCGCGGGGCGGCCGTGAGCAAGTCGACGGCGTCGGCCGTCTCCTTCAGGATGAGCTGGCTCCACACGTCGACGGCGGCCTCGTGGGACCACCGCTCGTTGATCTCGTCGATGTCGACCTCGTAGTCAAGGTCCAGGTACTCGAGCAGATGGAAGAGGAACAGCGGCATATCGGCGTAGGCGCCAGCGGTGACATTGGTCATCGGGCTGATCCCGCTGATCCTCGGGTTGAGCTCGCCTAGGTACAGCTCGCCGGACTGCGTGTCGACGAGGTAGTCGACCTCGAAGAAACCGACGTAGCCCTGGCCGGCTAGCTGATCGCCGAGCTTGCGCGTCAGTTGCCTGGCCCGCTGCTTCTGGTCGGCCGACAGGGTCGCCGGGTAGTCGTTGCCGGCCCAGCCGCCACGGTAGGGGGTCAGCTCCGGATGACCGGTGATGTCGTTCATCAAGGGCCCGACGAGCGTGCCGTGCCGGGTGAGCACTGCCTCCACGGCGATGGCTCGGTGCTCGATCCGGCGCATGACCTTGAGTTCCTCGGTCGCCAGCGGCTCCTTGGCCGCGGCCGCTGACCATCCGTCAGCGTTAGCGATGAAGAAGGTTGTCTTGCCCGAATCGCCGTACGGCATCTGCACAACCAGGTCCGTGCCAAGCCCGGCCGTCGCGGCCAGCCTGATCAGGTCCGGGTAGCTGCTGGCCCGGCCCAGCACGTTGGGCACGCTCGGCACGCCCGCGGCGTTGCCGAGTTTCGTCGTCACGATCTTGGAATCCAGGCGGTACCGGAGCGCGGCCGGCGGATGCGCCACCCGCAGCCCTATCTCGGCGGCAAGCGCCTCGGTCTCCTCGTCGAACATGACGAAGGTGACGAGGCCGTCCGGCCCGCCCGAGCGCACCAGGCTGCGGACTTCCGGATGACGGAGCAGGTAGTTGCAGATGTCTTCGATTGACTCAAACTCCGGCGCGCGCCTGTCGGCCGGGACGAAGACGTTCGGGTGGCCGCCGTCAAAGGAGTCGTAGTGACATATGTACCGGAAGTTGCGGACCCAGCGATTGATGCCGAGCAGGTTGAAGGCAGTCGGTGAGACGAAGTAGATCGGCCGCTGGTTGGTACGGAAGTACTCCCTTAATGCGGAGACTCCCCGGATCCTGGCTGGCGTGGTCACGGTAGCCTCCTTTGCCCCGATCCGATATCAAGGGGCTACCCGCTGCGCGGGGACCGCAAAGCTCCGGCTGCCAGATCTGCCAGCTAGATCTGCCCCTTCAGCGCGGCGATCGGCGCGGCGTTGCAGACGCTGCCCGGCTGGTTGTTGGTGATCTTGCAGATCGCCGCCGTGAACAAGTTGGCCGAGCCGTCCGCGCCCTGAGCGACCTGGGAGGACGGGTTGTGGAGATCTGCTGAGATCTGAGACCAGGTCAGTCCCTGGAGCACCTGCGGGTTGTAGGTCGTGGAGGCTATGAACCTGTTGCCGATGTCGATGAAGGGGTAGCCGTTGCCGGGCGGCTGGTACTTCGTCCACAGCGCCTGCTGCGCGGCAGTCGGAATCTGGAGCGTGTTGTGATTGACGTCCTGGTTTTCCACTGGAGCGAAGACCAGATACTTGCTGGTGTAGGTGGAGCGGTAGAACGTCAGCGTCGCGGTGTTGGGGAACGTGTCCGTCGACGAGGAGTGGATACCGCTCAGCGGGCTGAAGGTACCGAACCTACCCAGTGCTACTGCCATCGCCCAGCGCTCGGCGGCGCAATACGGGCACCACTCGGCGCCGATGTACAGCATCTCCGGCTTGCCGCCTGATGTCAGCGCGGGACCGGTCACCGGCTTCAGCGCCTGCGTGCTTGAGACGCCGATGCCGACCTGGGCGAGCACGCTGGCAGGGACGGCCAGGTTGGTCTGCACGCTGGCCGGCAGATTGCCCTTGGTGCCGCCAGCCTGCGGGGATTTGCTGCCCTTATTGACGACGGCCACGATGATGATGACCAGCACGATCACCAGCGCCACGCCGATGCCGCCAATGGCGATCATCCGGCGGCGCCGTTCGGCCTGCCGCTGCGCCGCTTGCTGCGCCGCAATCCGCGCCCGTGCGGACTGTTCCCTGCGCCGGTCACCCTTGCCCATGCTTAGGTACGACCCCTTGACAGTCGAGGCGAGCTTCGTGTGCCAGCCAATGATGCCATGCCCGTCGCCATGCCCGATTCCTAGCCCCGGGCCGTCTGCGCCGGACTGGGCGAGGAGAAGGACGTATAGAAGACGATCAGGGCAAAGATGAGGAATGTGGCGACGTGCACGCTTGTGCACCAGAGGCAGATGGCGCCGATCTGGATGAGCTCGGCGTAGACGAGGTACAGCACGAAGCCCATGCCGACGACGATGGAGCCGATCCGGGTGTAGCGGAGCATCGACCTGAGCTGCTCGGAACCCTGCTGCTGAAGCCGCCAGACCCAGGGCGAGTTCAGCGCGGTCATATAGACGTAAAACGCCAGGCCGAGTACCGCAACCGGGAAAATGCCGAACACCATCGACTGCGGGCTGGTGGTGACCTCGGCGCAGTTCACGACGCCCTTGTCCGAGCAGACCAGCGTCACGCTCGCGTCGTAGTGGGCGATCGTCAGGTACACCGACGCGGCGAGCGCGTACAGCGAGAGCACGAAGGTGGCCAGAGGCACGGCGCCTACCGTGCGGAACGGCGCGAGGAGCCTGCCGACGGGGCCGGAGGGCGCTGAGCCGGCGGCCCGGGCTGCCGAGTCCGGGCGGGCCGCACGCGCGGCACTGGCCGATCTCGCGTTAGCCGGGGCGTTGCTTGCGGGACGAGACTTGCCTGCGGCGGGCCCGTTCCTATTGCCGTTCGGTTTCGTTGTTGCGGTGGGAGCGCCCTGCCGGTTACGGCCTTGATTCTGCCGGGAACGGGCTTGCCCCTGCCGGGCGGCCGGCTTCTGCCCGGCCATCAGAGCGAGCCTGCCCCGGCCTTGGCGGCCGCCGAGTTGCAGACCGCGGCCGGCGCGTCCTTGGCGATCTTGCAGATCGCCGCAGTGATGGAGTTCGCCGCGCCGTCGACGCCCTTGGCTACTGCGCTATTGGGGTCGCGGATGCCAGCCGCGACCTGCGCCCACGTCAGCTTGGCCAGGTTGCTCGGCAGGTACTGGGCCCCGATCGCGGTGTACTGGTTCCCGATGTCCACGAAGGGGAACGGGCTGCCCTGTCCCGAGGTGGGCGGGTCGTACTTGGTCATCAGCGCGATTTCGGCGCCCGTCGGCTTCTGCAACGTGACGCCGTTGTCCTTGAGGCCGTACATCTCCACCGGAGTGAACGTGACGTATTTGCTGGTGTAGCTGGACTTGTAGAAGGACAGCGTCGGCGTGTTCGGGTAGATGTCGGCGCTTGAGGAGTGGATCAGGCGGAGATTGGAGAACGTGCCGAACCGGCTGAGCGCCACGGCCATGGCCCACCGCTCGGCGGCGCAGTAGGGGCAGTATTCCGCGCCCATGTAGAGGATCTCGGGCTTGCCGCCAGAGGTCAGCGCGGGCTGTCCCTTGGTCGAGGTCAGGGCCGCGACGCCGCTACCCTTGCCGACCGCGTTCAGCGTGGATGCCGGCACCGTGGTGATCTGCTTGGTGACCAGGCTGGCCTCGGTGGCCGTGCCCGCCGCCGCAGCACTGTTGGAGCTCGCGCTCTTCCAGATGATGAGGCCCAGCACGATGGCGATAACGCCGAGGACGCTGCCGCTGGCCAGGTACATGCGCTTGCGGCTCTCGGCTCGTCGTGCAGCAGCCTGCTGCGCCGCGATCCTTTCCCTGGCGTTCATCCGCCGGATCCGCTCAGCCTTGCCCATGCCTGCCTCGCTTGCTTTGTGGGGGGTTGTCTCGCCTGGTACATCGCTTGCCGGGGCCCCGTCCGGCCAGGAGCTGCCGCCCTGGTGGCGCGCCGCCCGTCCGCGATTGATGTGCCGCAGACAATGCTATGGCGCGCCAGCCGGTGCAGCCGCCTCTGTTATGCAAGCGGAAGCTGCTGAGGATTGACTGAAGGTTAGCTCTGCCCGTGCTGGATGCGGCCGCGATGGATGCCGTTCTCGTCGGACTTTGCCAACCCGTGTCCATCATTCTTGCGATGCGCAACCTATGGTAGCTATCGTCTCTGGAATGGTCGCCATCAGAAATCGTCGCGGCACTCAGATAGCCGCATTCTTCGCACTCACCTGCATCGGGCTCGCCGCGGCTGGCTGCGGCAGCTCCTCCCCCAGCGGCAGCTCGGGCACCAAGGTGTCGGGCACCGCCAGCGTGGCGTACGCCTCGTCACTCCAGTTCCTCAACGAGAAGGTGACAGGGCCGGCGTTCGCCATGGCCGAGGGCTACAAGTACTCCGGGCAGGGCGCTTCCTCCGGCGAGCTGGAGACCAACATCGCCAGCGGGGAGATCCATCCCAATGTTTTCGAGAGCGTCGGTGGCGACAACGTCACCCCGCTGTTCCCCAAATTCACGAAGTGGTACGTCCAGTACGCGGGCACCTCGATGGTGGTCGCCTACAACCCCAACGGCAAGTACGCTGCGCAGTTCAAGGCGATAGCCGATGGGAGCAAGCCGCTGAAGGACCTGTTTACCCTGCTGCAGACGCCAGGCCTCAAGCTCGGCCGCACCGATCCCAACATCGACCCGCAAGGTCGCGACTTCGTCTACATGCTCGAGCTGGCCCAGTCGTACTACCACCTGCCCGCGGACACGGTAGCGAAGATCCTTGGCGGACCGGAGGGATCGCCCACCTCACCAGAGATCTACGCTGAGTCGTCGCTCGACTCGACGCTGCAATCCGGTCAGCTCGACGCGGCAAGCGCATTCGTCACCCAGGCCATCGAGCTGCACCTGGACTACATTCCGCTGCCGCCTGCCATTAATCTTGGCAGCTTCGCGCTGGCGAACGAGTACCACAACGCATCGATCACGGTGACGCCGCCAGGCGGTACCGCGACGGTTAAGCACGGCTCGCCGCAGGTGATCGACATCACCATCATCGGCAAGCCGACAGCGGCCGCAATCGCCTTCGTCAAGTACACGCTCTCAAAGACGGGCCTAGCGCAGTACAAGGCAGGAGGGTTCACGCTGCTGCCGCTGACGGTGACCGGCTCGAAGAGCGCGATTCCTGCCGCCATAAGTAGTGAGCTGGGCGGCTAGCCCGGCGGTCGGCGCTGCCCGGGGGACGGAGGAGTCCCCCGGGCAGCCTCGTCGGCCTGGCCGGGCGCGAGCCATCCCGCGGGTTCGCACTGCCTCCGGAGTGGCATCGGTCGTCGGGGCCGGCGTCATCTGGATCGCCTTGCTCGGACCGGTGATCACGCTGCTCACGCACCTGTCCGCCAGCGCAGTCGTGCACTCGCTCAGCTATCCGGGCGCGCTGGACCCGCTGGTCGTCTCGCTCGAAGCCGGCGGCATCACCCTGGCGGTCCTGTTCCTGCTGTGCACGCCACTGGCGTACAAGCTGGCTCGCGGCACGCTGCCGTTCCCCCGGATCTGGGAGGCGGGCGTGCTCTGCGGCCTGCTACTGCCGCCCCTGGTCATCGGGCTGCTGCTGGTCTTCATGGTGGGGCCGTACACCCCCGTCGGCCACCTGATCGGGCACTTCAACCTGTCCGCGACCAACACCTTCCTGGCGCTGGTCATTGCCGAGGTCTACGAGTCAGCGCCGTACTACGTCGTCGGGGCGCAGGCGGCCTTCGGCGCGGTGAACCCGCGCCTGGAGCAGCAGGCGGCGCTGCTCGGCGACAGGCCGAGGCGGGTCTTCCGCCGGGTGACGCTCCCGCTGGCCGCGCCGGGCCTGGCCATGGCGCTTTCGGTAGCCTGGGCGAGGGCGATGGGTGCCTTCGGCGCTGTCATTATCATTGCTTACCACCCTTACGGGCTGCCGCTGCAGATCTACACCACGCTCCAGGAGACAGGGCTAGCCTCCGCTCTTCCTTACGCGCTGGTCCTGCTGGTGGTCGCCCTGCCGTTGCCGCTGGCTGCCTACGTCTGGAGCGCGCGTGCTCAAGGCCGACGTCGAGGTTGACCGCCGGGACTTCACCGTGCGCGCCGCGATCGAGGTGGCGCCGGGGGAGCGGCTGGCCCTGTTCGGGCCGTCGGGAGCAGGCAAGACGACGCTGCTGGAGACCATCGCCGGCCTGGTCTACCCGAGGACGGGCACGATCGAGCTGGCCGGGCGGACGCTGACCCGGACGACCGCGCCTCGGGTGGCCGTGCCGCCGTGGCAGCGTGGTGTCGGACTGCTGCGCCAGGATCCGGGGCTTTTCCCGCATCTGTCGGTCCGCGACAATCTCGGCTACGCCGGAATCGCCGGCGGCGGCGGCGAGCTAACCTCGCTCGCGCTTGCCCTCGGCATTGGTGACCTGCTGGCGGCGATGCCGGCTCGGCTGTCCGGCGGTCAGCAGCATCGCGCCGCCCTTGCCCGGCTGCTGCTCGCCCGCTGCGACGCGCTGCTGCTCGATGAGCCATACTCCGGGCTCGACGCCGTCCTGCGCCGGACCCTCACCGCGCTGGTCGTCGGGCTGGTGACCGACCGCGGCGTGCCTGCTGTTCTCGTCGCCCACGAACTTTCCGACGCCCAGGCGTTCGCGAGCCGGATGGCCGTCATTGACCAGGGCGCGGTGCTCCAGATCGGTGACCCGGACGAGATCGTGCTGCGGCCGGCCTCGGCGAGGGTCGCTGAGCTCGTGGGCTACCTGGGATTCGCCGAGGTTCCCGGCCGGCCAGGCGTCGTGGCCGGGATTCATCCTGACCGCGTCATCGCTGCCGTGGCCCCGGAGCGCGGCCTCGTGCTGACAGGAAGCGTCGCAGCGTCCCGCCCCGCCGGGGCCGGCTGGGAAGCCGACCTTCAGCTGCCTTCCTCCGTCGTGACCTGCCGGCTGCCGGAGCGGCCGGGCCCGGTCGGCAGCGAGCTCGCGGTGACGGCGGTGGATCCGCCGCTCTTTTACCCCGGCGGCGCCGCGGTCGATCAGCTCGCGGCGGGCGTGCGACTGGAGGCGGGGCCGTGACGACCGAACCTCAGCCGCACCAGGGCGGAGCGCGCGCCGGCGCGCGGTTGCGCCTTGCCCGCCAGGCCAGGGGCTTCTCCCAGCAGCAGCTTGCCAGGATGGCCGCAGTGTCACGGCAGGCAGTTTCGGCCGTCGAGTCGGGGCTGTCCGATCCGTCACTCCGCGTTGCCCTGGCCCTGAGCCGGGCGCTCGGGCTCAGCGTCGAGGAGCTGTTCGGGCCGTCGATGCCCGAGCCAGTCGTCCCGGTGCGGTCGGTGGCGCCGCTTGGCCGAACCGGAGCCCGGGTCTCGCTGGCGCCGGTCGGCGAGTCGCTAGTTGCGCTTCCGCTGGTCGGCGCCACTGTCGCCAGGGCTGGCTTCGCCCCGGCCGGCGGGCGGGTCACCGGCAGCGGCGAAGTCGTCCCGCTCGGACCGCCGCGGCCGACGCTTGTGGTGGCCGGCTGTGATCCCGCGCTGCCGCTCCTCGAGCTGCCGCTGAGCCTGCTCGATCCGCCGGTTGCCTTCGCCTGGTGGCCATGCCCTAGTCAGGAGGCGCTAGGCCTGGCCAGCGAGGGACTGGTCCATGTCGCGGGCGCGCACCTGCGCGGCCGGTCAGGGGACTACAACACTGGCCCCGCCCGTGAGCTGCTCCGAGGTGGCGGCGAAGTGATCGGCTTCTGCTCGTGGCGTGAGGGCCTGGTGCTGCGGCCTGAGCTGGCTTCGAAGATCACCAGCGTCGCGGATGTCGCTGCGGCGGGCTTGCGCCTTGTCAACAGGGAGCCGGGCGCCGAAGCCCGCCGGGTGCTCGACCGCGAGCTGGCCCGCCAGGGCATCGCCGCCGGCGAGCTGCCTGGGTACGAGAGCCGCGCGACCGGCCACCTGGAGGTCGCCGCCGCCGTAGCCGGCGGCCTCGCTGATGCCGGAGTCGCCAGCGAGCCGGCCGCCCTCGCCTACGACCTGGCGTTCGTGCCCCTCACCGCCGAGCGCTTCGATCTGGTGGTGCCTACCGCGCACGCGGGCTCCCGCGAGGTCCAGGGCCTGCTGCGGGCGCTGACGTCTCCCTGGCTGCTTGATCAGCTCGCCAGCCTTCCTGGTTATACCGTGACCCAGTGCGGCGAGAGGCTGGCGACACTGGCACCGGCCTGACCTGCGGCGAGCTGGTTCGCGGCTCGCCAGTACCTCGGCTGTCGTCGCCGACGTAGGCTGCCGCCTATGTATTACGGCGACGCTTCGGACATCGAGGAGCTCGGATGGGACCGGTTCATCTCCGGTGCCTGGGAGACGATCTTCGTCGACTACCGGTCGACGGCTGGCATCAGGTCGATCTGCCGACGCTGGAGCGACTTGCTGCAGGCGGGCCTCGGTTGCTCACAGGAAGTGGCGGACGAGCTCGTCCGCACCCAGGTGATGATGCGGCAGGACCGGGACCTGATGGCCATCCGCGATCCGGAAAGCCTGCTGGCCGCGATGGACGAGGTGCTGGCCGACATCGGGGCCGACCTGGCCGACCTCGACGAGGTCAGGCCAGCCGAGCGCGCCGGCCTGGTGGCTGCGTACCGCAAGCTGCGCAGCTTCCTGCGCGACAACTTCCTCGGGCCTGACGACATTCTGGGTCCGGACAGCGCTGGCGGCTAGCCGGCCTTCCGCGCCAGGAGGAGCGTGGTGCTGTACGCGACGGTCATCTGCCCATCAGGGAACCGGCGCGCGATGATGGCCGCCTCTTGATCAAGTACGGACTCCCTTATCCGCGGCTCCAGCTCGATGAAGTAGGACTTGCTCCGGTCATCAGTGATCCAGTTGGCTGCCGAGACGTGCCTGGTCCAGGGCACTGTGGCGGTGGCGACGGGCGTGACAACGGCCTCGGCGGCAACGAGCTCGTCGGTCCAGTCGGGTGCCATGTGCTCGTCACGAAGGCGCTGCCACACGTAGCCGGGGCATGAGGACGCCACGAGCTTCTGGTACTCCTCGAACCAGGGCTCGCCATCGCCCCTTGCGCGGTTCCACCAGGCGGCCCAGTACCCGCCGGGTTTCAGCACCCTGGCGATCTCGGCCGCCGCGAGGCGGTGGTCGAACCAGTGCCAGGACTGCGCGAACGTCACAAGATCGACCGAACTCGATCGGATGGGCATCCGGTTGCCATCGGCCAGCACGCAGGCTGACTCCGGACTGCGAGCCTGTGCCCTGCGCAGCATCTGCTCGCCGATGTCGAGGGAGACGACGGCCGCGCCGCGCTCGGCAAGCTGGCGGCTCGAGATCCCGGTACCGGCGCCCCAGTCGAGCACGAGCTGGCCAGGTAGCGGTCCGCATCGCTGCTCAATCTCGTGGAACAGTGCGGGCGGGTAGGACGGCCGCGCCGCGTCGTACTCAGCGGCCGCCACGTCGAACACCGAACGCATGGCGGGATCAGCGGGGGACATGACGACCATCCTGGCCGGCTACGGCGCGGCCTGCGCATGAGGCCGCGCCGCCGGGATGGCTCAGCCTGAGTGTCCGAAGACCGGCACGATCGTGGCCCTGGCGATCGTGGCGAACGTCAGGTTGAAGCCGGCCACCGCTGGTGAGACGTCGGAGTCGACGCCGAGGTGGTCGGTGCTTAGCGCGTGGACCGTAAACACATACCGGTGCGGCTCCCCGGGCGGCGGGGCCGCGCCGCCAAAGTCCTTGGAGCCGTAGTCGTTGCGCACCATGAACGCCCCGGCGGGAAGCCCGGACCCGTCTGCGCTGCCTGCGCCTGCGGGAAGCTCAGTCACCGACGCGGGGATGTCGAGCACAAGCCAATGCCAGAAGCCCGATCCGGTCGGGGCATCCGGGTCGTAGCACGTGACCGCGAACCCCTGCGTTTCCGGCGGGAAGCCGTGCCACCGCAGCGAGGGCGAGATGTTCGCGCCGCTCATGCCGAAGCTGTTATAGACGTGGTCCTGCGACATCTGCTCACCATCGGTGACATCGTCGCTCTCCACTGAGAACGTCGGCACCTGCGGCAGGAAGTCGTGGGGAAGCGGGGGTCGACCAGTCATGTGTCTCCTCTAGTCGGGGCGGGGCCAGCTACGGCGGCCCACCATGGCCGGAACCACGCTACTGAAACGACTGCCAGCACGGCGCCGGCATCCGCCCGAATCGGTGCCCGTAACCTCGCCGGCTCATCGCCGCCCGCCCGAACCCGGCAAAGTCGGGTCACATCGGCCGCGACGAGCCACTACGGTGGTGTGACGGATGAGTAGCTATGCGCTCCGCGGGGCATCGCCCCAAGGCGAGTCCGAGGCTGTCTTCAGCTAAGACGGGGGAACCGGGACTAGGCTCCGCCGGACCGGACCGGACCGGACCGGACACGGTCGGCCGGGCCGGGTCGGCCGGGCCGGGCAGGTCTCGCTGACCTGGGCCTGGCGGCTGGCGCAGTGCGCTGGCGGCGCCCGAGGCAAGGAAGGGCAAGGTCGTGAAGGTCGCGCGCGGGCCGAGCGCATGGGCGAGGCGGGCTCTGCTCGCCCTCGTCCTGGTGGGTGCCGCCGTCATCCCTGGCCGTGCCAGTAGCCAGCAAGCGCCGCATTGCACAGGCCTGCACTGCACCTCGGCGGGCTCGATCCTGTGGACTCGCCCGCTGCCGGGCTCATGGATCGCCCAGTCAGGCGTCTCGGGCACAGTCACCGATCAGGATGCGGCCTATGCCGCCGTCGCCGATGGCGTGGCCGTCGTCGGCTCCGGCGCCGAGGTGTCCGCATATCAGACGGCGACCGGGAAGCGGCTGTGGCATCGCGTCCTCGCCGACCTGCCGCCCGGCTCGGCCATCGTGAGCTTGCGCGCGCTTACCGGCGTAGTGGCCGTCGGCGTGGAGCCACCAGCCGGGCAGAGCGGCCCCGCGCGCGATGAGGTGATCTTGTCGGGGGCCACCGGTAACCAGATCCGGGTCTACCCGTCCGCGGCATATGGCGGAGCTGTCCAGGCCGACCGTGCGAGGACTGTCATCGTCGGCAGCACGGCCGTCATCGCCTACGCCAACGCCACCGGCGGCGTGATCTGGCGGCGGCCCATCGGGCCCGGATCGCCGGCCTGGCGTGTCTCCGGCCAGTACCTCTACCTCACCGACCCGCGCGGCCGGGCGGCAGCGACGTCGCCGGATGTGTCGGCTCTGCGCAGGATCAGCCTCGTGACGGGCGCTGAGAGGACCGTGCGGCCGGCTTCCGGGGCCTTCGCCGGCACGCTCAGCGGCGCAGTCGATGTTGCGCTGCCGAACGGAGGCCAGCCGAGGGAGGTCCTGCTGTTCTCCGGGGCTGATCGGGTTGTCGCCTACGACGGCCAGAGCGGCGTGCCGCTCTGGCATAAGGACTCGGCCGTCCTGGAGCTCGCCGACTCCGCGCAGGACGCCGTCTACCTCGGCACTGGCTCCTGGCTGACCGGTATTGACGCGCTATCCGGGGCCGTCATCAGCCACGCACCGCTCTCTGTCGCTTCCAGCCTCTACTGGGTCAGCAATGGCGTCGCGCTCGGGCTCGATCAGAACGCGCTCGGCGAGGCCTGGGGCTACAGCCTGACCGCCGGGCGGGTGCTCTGGACCAGTCCCGCGCTGCCCTGGCCGCACTTCTTCGTGGACCTGTCGAGCCTCGGCGGGAGTGCCAGCCAGGCGAGCGACGTAATCGTGCTGGCGACGTGCGCGCTGGTCGGGGCGGCCGCGAATGGGGGAGGCGCGCCAGCTTGCGCACGACCGGAGCTGGCGGCTGTCCTGATCAGATCCAGGTAGCGGCTCGAGCCGTCCGCTGACGTGGGTCAGCGGCCGACGTTGAGCGGGCTGATCATGGGCGGTCTGCAGAGCTTCTGGTTGGGCGCGGTCTTGTTAGGCAGGGTCTTCGCGGCGGCCACGGACCTGACAGGCGTGCACGTGTTGCTGCTTGACCGGGCGGCGAAGACGATCGACGTCACCGTCAGGGCGATCGCCAGCGGGAAGAAGAGCACCGCGCGCTGCCGTGGCAGTAGCCGGAAGTGCAGCCTGGACCGGAAGTTGGCAAGCCTCAGGCGCATCCGTGCCAGCGTCAGCAGGGCCCTATGCCGCATTTGCTCCATCCTGGGCATCTCCTCGTCCCGAGTGAGTCGGGCGAAGATGGCATATAGAGCAGCAAGCTTTGGGTCTGACCCCCGCAGCGCGTTTTCGATGCGCTCAAGCACCCTGCGTTGCCGTACAGGCAGGCCCATAGAACACCTCCGAACTGGCCCTCGGATTTCCCCCTGGCACAACCTAACAGGCCGGTTGTAACCATCTTGTGACCGGGTTGATGTCCATGGGTGACGTCTGTCATGGTCAGGTCGGACGGCGGGGAACGGGCTTGTTCTAACTCGGGTAGCTATTCACTGAGGTACAGCGAAGCGAGGTCAGTGATGACCGCATTCGGCACGCCGAGGTAATCAGTGACGTACTCGTGTACCGAGCCGAACGTCGCGGCGAGCTCGGTCAGGAACACCCGCATCAGGTCGGCAGGCGCGGTGCCGAAGTGCGGCCACAGCAGCGGTCGCCCCGGATAGGCCGCATGCCAGTCGGCAACCAGGCGCTGCGTCGCAAGCCCGGTGAGTGCATAGTCGGCGACGATGTCGCCTTCGCTGACACCGAGCATCGACAGCACGAGCGCAGCGATGATCCCCGTCCGGTCCTTGCCGGACGCACAGTGGAACACCAAGGGTGCGCTGCCGGCGGCGGCGATCACTCGCAGTGTCTGGCCGATCTCTGCGCTGCCGTCGCTGGCGACCTCGGCATAGCGGTCGGCAAGGAAGCGCACGGGATCGATGACGCTGCTCAGCTTCGACTGGTCGTATGGCCGGTGCTCGATGCTGTAGTTGTGATACTCGATCCCGCCAGCGTCGGGCAGTCGGCCCCACTTGTCGACCTCCCACGAATGTCGCAGGTCGATGACGGTGCGAACGCCGATGGCGGCGAACTGTTCGAGATCGTTGCCGGACAGCTTGCCTAGCGAATCGGACCGGTATAGCCGCCCCCAGCGGACCTGCCGGCCGTCGGCCGTCGGATAGCCGCCAAGGTCGCGGAAGTTGTGCAGCCGCTCGAAAGTGAGGTGCCGGCGGGCCGCGATCGTCATGCTCTGGCGCCGGTCACGTCGTAGAGGTGATGGACCGGGTCGTGCACGAAGTACCTCGCGAACGTCTCGACCGTGAACTGCGCGCCGTCGCTGCGGAAGCCGGTGCGCTGCCACTGGTCGCCGGAGACGTGGGCGAACCGGGCCGCGACGAAGTCGGCGGCGGACAGGAGCTCGGCCGCGACGTAAGCCGGATCCTGATCGGCGTACCTGTCCTCGACTGCCGTGGCGTCCTGATCCCAGTTCGGATAGTGCGGGCCGTCGACCGTCAGCATCAGCGCGAGCCTGGTGTCATACAGCCGGAGCACGTCGCGCACGTGGCAGCCGTACTCGAGGGCCGACCACGTTGCGGGTGCGGGACGCTGCCGGTGATCGCCAGGCCCCGTCAGGATGGCGTGCCACCGCGTGGCGCTGGCGCGGATCAGGTCCGGGATGGCGGCCAGCACGAGACGCTGCGTGTCGAGGCCGCACTCTGGGCACGGCCGGCGCAGAACCCAGGTCCAGTCCTTCGTGTCGGGCACAATTGTCACGATCGGAAACGATACAGTCGCCGTGCAAAGGAGGGTTCTTGTGGACGCGCAGACTGCCGCGGCCTATCTGCGGCGGATAGGTGTGACGGACCCCGTTCCCTCCGATGTTGACGGACTTCGCGTGCTTCACCGCGCACATCAGATGACGGTGCCGTTCGAGAACCTGAGCATCCACTTGTCTGAGCAGATCTCGCTTGCGCAAGACGACCTCGTGGCCAAGATCGTGACCGCACGGCGCGGCGGCTTCTGTTATGAACTCAACGGGCTGTTCGCGCTGCTGCTCGAGGCGCTCGGTGCTGAGGTCACGCGCGTGGCCGCCCGGGTGTACGGCGATGGGGTGCTGGGGCCGCCGTTTGATCACCTGGCGCTGGTAGTGCGGGCGGCCGATGGCAGCGGCCCGTGGCTCGCCGACGTCGGATTCGGCAGTCACGCCGTGTACCCGCTGCGGTTCGACGAGCGCGGCGAGCAGGACGACCCGGCAGGCAGCTTCCGGCTCGCCGATACGGCCGACGGAGATGTCGACGTGCTGAGGGACGGCGCGCCCCAGTACCGGATCGAGATGCGCGCCCGGTCGCTCGCGGACTTCGCGCCCACGTGCTGGTGGCAGCAGACATCGCCCGCATCGCACTTCACGCAGGGCACGATCTGCTCGCGGCTGACCGAAGACGGCCGAGTCTCCGTGGGTGGCCGGATGCTCATCCTGACCCGGGATGGCGTCCGCAGTGAGCAGGAGCTAGCCGACGACGAGGCGCTGCTGGCCGCCTACCAGGAGCACTTCGGCGTGGTTCTCAGCCGGGCGCCGACGGTGCCCTGACTGCCTACCAGGCGCGGTGGCTGGCGGCCGGGGCTGGTATCGCCGAGATCTGCCGCATTTTCGGCCTCCGCCCGGGGGCGTCCGTGGTCTCGCGGCCCACAACTTCAAGCCAGCGCACCTGCATGCCGAGTATGACGTCGCGTGCCGGCGTGTTGCCGCCCGGCGCGTCCGCGTAGCGGCGCTCCGCTCTGCCTAACGCCCAGCTGGCCCTGCGTATCAGCCGCATCATCATGGGCGGCGCAGCGTGTCGCGGCCGGTAACGCCACGGCGGGCATTCGCTCGTCTCTCCGTACAAGTTCGGCAATCGTCTTCGCCTCGCCACAGTTCCCCCAGGGAGAAGGCCATTCGTGTCCTTGCTGGCATGTGCTGCCCGCACCTGGTTGCTTAAGCACGCAGGAACTCTGCCTTTGCCCGGTAGCTGCGAGCCGACTACTGGCCTAGTTGTCTTCCGCACGCTTCCGGGGCATACGCCACGTACCTACGCGACTACACATTGTTCAGGAGCATGTTGCAGAGCGCAAGTGCGCGGGGCAAAAGAGATGACCGGATTCCTTTTTTGTCATATCACCATCTGGGAACCGCCTGGGTTCTGATCCCATTTCGGCCTTGATGCCCGGCCTTGCCTAGGCCTGCAGCCACTCGGTGGGGTAGGCGGGATCGGGCGAGCCGACCGGGCCGTTGCTCACCGCGCGGACAATCGCGATGAGAAAGACGCCGGCGAGCGCCAGGAGGCACAGGCTCCACGGCCACGTGTTAGCACCGAGGCGGGGGCTAGGACCTGAGGTCGCCGGCCGTCCTGACATGGCGACGGTGGGGCCGCTAGCCAGCCAGCACGTCCACCACAGCGCGGGCAGGTGCTGCCGTTGCTGCCTTTCTGGCTGCCCGGCGCGCCAGATGTCGCCCAGGATCTGGAACGGGAACCACAGGTTGATGATGGAGACGATCCAGCCCCAGAAAGTCCAGCCAGGCGAGTGACGCTGGCGGTAGCCAAGGCGCTCGGCGTTGATCCTGGCGCGGTGGAACCACACTACGAACAAGATGCTCAGCACGAAGATCGTGCAGTTTGCAACGTTGTCGAGCACTCCGATGGTCTCGTCGTATCGCCATCGGGACAGATCTCCGCCCAGCAGCTGAACGCCGAGCCGAACCACGATGGCGCCGATCACGAAGGCCAGCAAGACCATGACAACGCTGGCCAGGCCCTGCAGGGGCCGGAAGCCAAGCGGCTTGCTGGTCCTAGTCCGGCATTGCGGGCAGCTCCTGATGTCAGCGGCATAGCTCAGACCGCAGACATAGCAGAACACTGAGCACCGCCCCGATCTCATCAAGTACGCCTGCACCGTAGCGGGTTGACGTTAGGTGCGGTAGATATCGTGCCGGTGTCCGATGTCGACGACGGTGACTATGTGTGCCTTATCGTCGATCCTGTAGATCACTCGGTAGGTTCCGCGTCGCGCGCTGTGGCGGTCGTCGAGCGGAGCTAGAAGGCGCTTTCCGACGCTATACGGTTCCTCCAGAAGCGGGCCGGTTATGAACTGAAAGGCTGCCGTAGCCACCGCCTCCGGCAATGTCTCGGCAAGTGCCCGACGAACTGTCGGTGTGGTCCTGAGCGCGTACGGCTCATGCGGATCGTCGCTCATCCCGTAGACGAGCGGCGACGGATCAACTCGGCAAGCTCAGCTTCCGAGACCGTTTCACCGCGAGCGAGCTCCGCGTCCGACTCAGCCAGTCGGCGCATCGTCTCGGGGTCGCGCATGATGGCCAGAGTCTCCTCGAGGCGTTCCAGATCCTCGATGGCGAGGAGTACCGCGGATGGCCGTCCGTGGACTGTGACGGTCACCCGCTCGTGGTGGTCGTGCACGCGGCCGACGATCTCCGACAGATGGGACTTGACTTCTCCCAGAGGCAACGTGGTCATGGTCAAAAGTATGACCAAAACTTGGCAGCAGGTCAAAACATCGGCCTGGGTCCAGGCCGCCAGCCTGTTAATGATCAGGAGCTCGTGAGGATGACGAGTTGCTGGGTGGCTCGTGTCATCGCGACGTAGCGGTCGACCGCTCCTTCGATTCCCGTGCCGAATGTCTCTGGGTCAACCAGGACGACCAGGTCGAACTCAAGCCCTTTCGACAGCTCCGGGGTTAGGGACTGGACGCGGGATGTTGCCGTGAACGCGGGATCGCCGATGACACAGGCGATCCCTTCAGCATGCGCGGTAAGCCAGCTGTCGAGGATCGAGCTCAGATCCGAAGCGGATCCGTGCATGACGGGGATGCCGTTGCTGCGGATGGAGGTCGGCACGTTGGCGTCCGGGAGCACGGACCGGATGACCGGCTCGGCTTCCGCCATGATCTCTTCCGGTGTCCGGTAGTTAATGGTCAGGGAGGCCAGCCTGACCTGGTCGAGACCGATCCGCTCGAGCCGTTCCTGCCACGACTCGGTGAACCCGTGTCTGGCCTGGGCGCGATCCCCGACGATGGTGAAGCTCCGGGACGGGCACCGGAGCAGCAGCATCTGCCACTCTGCGTCGGTCAGTTCCTGAGCCTCGTCCACGACGATGTGCGCGAACGGGCCGGCAAGCAGGTCCGGATCGGTGCCGGGCAGCGCGGCCTCGTTGACCAGGGCGTCATAGAAGTCCTCGCCGCGCAGCATCGTCACTAGACCCATGCCGTATTCGTCGTCCGCGGCCTCGATCAGGTTGTCGACGACCCTGGCCATCTGCTCGCGTTCAGCGGCGATCACGGCGTCACGCCTGCGCCTGCGTCGTGATGCCTGCGGGTCGCCGAGTCGCTGCCGCGCAGCGTCCAGGAGCGGAAGGTCAGACACGGTCCAGGCCTGGGGATCTCCTCGCTGCAGCTTCTGAATGTCATCGGGGCTGAGCCAGGGAGCGCACAGCCCCAGGTAGGCAGGTACCGACCACAGGTCGCCGACGAGATCGTCCGCCTCGATCAGCGGCCACGCGCGGTTGAGGGCCGTGCGTAGCTCCCTGTGCTGCAGCAGCGACTTGCGGAACAGGTCAGCCGGGACGTCATTGTCTTGCCTGTCCGTCAGGATCGCGAGCAGCTCCGCCCAGATCTGGTCGCGTGCCTCGTTGTGCGGAATACCGGGATCTGGTGCTTCGAACGCCTCGGCCCAGTCTTCGGCGGTGAGCTGCACGTCGGACCAGTGGGTTTCGACCGTCATCCCCTTGGTGGGCGGATTCTCATAGAACTTGACGGCCGGCTCGATCGCCTTCACGAGATCCGCGGACGACTTCAGGCGGGCCACGTCGGGGTCGGCTTCGGCCGGTGCCGTGGCTCCCTCGGCGACGAGGTCCCGCAGGGTGCACGTCTGCACGCCCTCCTCGCCGAGGCTGGGGAGCACGTCGGAGACGTAGGCCAGGTAGGGCTGGTGCGGTCCGACGAACAGCACGCTGCCTCGCCGATGACCGAGGCGAGGGTCGGAATAGACAAGGTAGGCCGACCGGTGCAAGGCGACGACGGTCTTTCCTGTACCCGGACCGCCATCGACGACGAGAGCGCCGCGGGATCCCGCGCGGATGATGGCGTCCTGGTCGGCCTGGATGGTGCCGAGCACGTCCCGCATCCTGGCCGACCGATTGCTGCCCAGGCTGGCGATGAAGGCCGACTGGTCGTCGAGCGCGGCGTGTCCGACAAACCCGTCCGGGGTGAAGACCTCGTCCCAGTAGTCGCTGATCCGGCCGCGCGTCCACCGATACCTGCGGCGGCTGGCCAGGCCCATCGGGTTGGCGTGGGTCGCTCCGAAAAACGGCTCAGCCGCGGGGGAGCGCCAGTCCACCATGAGTCGGCGACCTTCACTGTTGGTGAGGCCAAGTCGTCCGACGTAGACAGGCTCGGGTTTGTCGACGCTGACCATCCGTCCAAGACACAGGTCGAGGCCGAAGCGGCGCAGGGCCCGCAGGCGCGCAGTCAGCCGGTGAATCTCCAGATCGCGCTCCAGCGCCTTCTGGCCTATGCCGCCGGGCGCCTGTCGCTCATCGTCGAGGCGGGCGGACAAGTCCGCAATCGACTCTTCGAGGCCCTTCGCGATGGCCACGAACTGCTGCTCGTCGTCGGCGATCAGCCCCGGATCGGCCTTGGCGTTGAGGTGGTCGGGAAGGTCAAACGCGCTGGTAGTCGAGCGGGTCACGGCAACAGCTCCCATCTGAGTGCGCGGCGCCCCTGCGCGGATCGCCCCGATCGCCACCTACTGATGACCTTCGAGGTTCCGGGCCCGGCCAGCGATTATGCGGCATGACCCGGGTCTTGCCGCAAGCCCCCTGGTGCGCTATAGATTTGAAGTGGAGGGGAGTGCGTGCCCTCCTTTTTCATGATCGTTTGCTGTGAACGTACTGCCTGCCACGCGGAGCCGCGCTGCTGCCCGCGGCACACCCTGATGTGGTTTCGGAAGTTTTCACATCTTCAGCAACGCCCGCAGCCTTACCGGACGCTGATCGTCCGGAACCGGATTTAGCGTGAGCGTCATGACGACCAACATCAACCTGAACTCGACCGTCCAGGAGCCTTCGATGACTGCCCCGATGACGGTGATCGACTGGCTGCTCGACTCCGACCCGGCCATCCGCTGGCAGGTGCTGCGCGATCTCGCCCACGCCTCGCCGGACGAGATCGCGGCAGAACGAGCGCGTGTGGAGCGCGAAGGCTGGGGGGCCCGCCTTCTGGCGCTCGAAGGTACCGACGGGCTGTGGGAAGGCGGGGCCTGTTTCCCGGCGTCCTACGCTGGTGGCGAATCGGGGCAGCCCTGGACAGCGACGATGCACACCCTGCAGACGTTGCAGATCTTCGGGCTCGATCCGGCGTCGCAGGCGGCACGCCGCGCGGTCGCTCTCGTCGCCGAGAACGGGCGCTGGGAGCACGACGGGCAGCGGTACTTCGACGGTGAGGTCGAGCCGTGTATCAACGGCCGGACGATCGAGGCGGGCGCCTATTACACGGTTGACGTCTCGCCGCTGGTAGAGCGGATCCTCGGCGAGCGGCTCGCCGACGGCGGATGGAACTGCGAGGCCGAGAACGGATCGGTGCGCTCCTCGTTCGACACGACGCTCGCCGTGCTCGACGGACTTCTCGAGTTCGAGCGTGCAACCGGCGGGTCCGCGGCAGTGCGTGAGGCGCGGCGCAGCGGGGAGGAGTACCTGCTCGAGCGAAGCCTGTTCCGCCGCAAGAGCACCGGCGAGGTCGTCAATCCTGAGTATCTCGACTTCGCCTTCCCCTACTACTGGCACTACGACGTGCTGCGCGCGCTCGACTATTTCCGGCATTCGGGCGCCGAGCGGGATTCTCGGATGGCCGCAGCCGTGGACGTCGTGCGCTCGAAGCGGCTGGCCGACGGTCGCTGGCTGCTTGACCGCGTTCATCCCGGCCGCGTTCACTTCGCCCTGGAGGGTGGCGTGGGGGAGCCGAGCCGCTGGAACACCCTCCGCGCGCTCCGGGTGCTGGACTGGTGGGAAGGCTGACTCAGCGCCTGCGTCTTACCTGTGCGGATGCCTTATCCGCTGGCGGCGAGAACGGCGACAACCTCCTGCGCGGCTTTCCTGCTAACCGTCGGAACTTCTAGCTGCCAGAGGCCGCCGTCAGCAAGGGTGATCACCAGCGACCCGACATAGCCGTGGCCGAGCGTCGCCGAGGTCATGCTGTTGCGGGGGACACGGGAGATCAGCGCGCCGAGCTTGGCCGTGAGGGCACCGGTGATCTTAATCAGCGCGACCTCGTCCGTCGTCACCGCCAGATAGGCGAGGCGACCTATATCTGGGGTCTGGTCCCGCGGTTGCGGGAGAGCTGTAATGAGCCCGGTGACCTGCTGGGCCGTGACGTTCTTCCACAGCCCGGCAGGGTTGACTTTCGTGCCCGCGAGTTGAGGCGAGCCGAGCAATCCGGAGGCGTCCAGGCCTATCGCAGCGTCCTTCGTCAGGTGGCGGCGAGTCAGGCCCGTCGCGAGGAGGTGACCTGGCGGCAAGTATGTCGCACGACGAGGCGTTCGGCTTGAGACTTCCGGTGCGTTCGGTGACCATGGCACAGTCCTGATTGTGCCGTTGGACGATCTGCCGGACTGGTTGCCGGCTTGGTGCCTGGACCATCTGGGTGGCGAACCCTGCCACGTGCTGCTCCAAGTGCACCAGGTCTCGATGGTGTTCGGTCTGCGGTTGGCCGGCGGTACGGACGTTGTGGTCAAGGCGCGTGCCGATGACGGCCGGGCCGTGTCCTGTGTCGCTGCCCAGGCCCGGTTGGCCGAGCGCGGGTTTCCCTGCGCCCGACCACTCACGCCGGTGACCCGTGTCGGCTCGCTTGCAGTGCACGCGGAAGAGTTCCGGCCCGGCGGCGAGGTGTTGCACGGGGACTCACCGGACGTAGCCGCGACCTACGCGGGGGTGTTCGCCCGGCTGATGGCCGAACTTGCCGACCTGACCGTCGCGCCGCCGCTGCCGAATCCGCCTTGGGTGCGCTGGGACCACACCGATTCCGGGTTGTGGCCGGCGATCGACTTCCTTGATAGCCGGGACCAGAGCGTCGTGCCCGCTTACGTCGTTGACGCGGCCGAGCGGGCCCAACGGCGGATACTGGCCGCCGCCCTGCCGTGCGTGCTGGGCCACGCCGACTTTGAGGCGCAGAACATCCGATGGGACGGCCGGGAGGTGTGGGCGGTGCACGACTGGGACAGCCTGGCGTGGCAACCGGAGGCGGCGCTAGCGGGAGCGGCGAGTGGGTCTTTTGCCAGTGCCGGGCCGCCAACGCTAGCGCCGATCGAAAGCTCCGAGGCGTTCCTGATGGCTTACCAGGACATTCGCGGGCGCCCGTTCACGGCCGTGGAGCAGGAGATCGCGTGGGCGGCCAGCGTGTGGATGGCTGCGTACAACGCCCGAGAGCTGGCACTGCGCGGCAACACCCCGGTGGACGGCGATGCGCTCCGGGCGCAGGCGGCCGAACGCCTCCGCCGAGCCAACGCGTAGCACCAGCGTGCGAGTCCAGTGAACTCCTTGCACCCGCTTTACATGTATCAATCATCGGTATATAACCTTGACATGAGTAGCAGGCAGATGCAGGAGCCTTCTTTTCTCATTCTGACCGCACTGGCCGCCGGGCCGCAGCATGGCTACGGCATCATGACCGACGTCAGGCAGATCTCCGATGGCAGGGTAAGGCTGCGGGCCGGCACCCTGTACGCGGCGCTGGACCGGCTCAGCGCGGAACGGCTGGTGGAGGTCGACCGCGAGGAGATCGTGGACACCCGGCTGCGGCGCTACTACCGGCTGACCCCCGCCGGTCGCTCCAGGCTCGCGGCCGAGACCGCGCGGCTGCGGGCTAACGTGGCAGCAGCAGCCAAGCGGCTGCGCCTGGCGGGTAGCTGATGGCACCCGCAGAGCTGGAGATCCGCTTCCTGCGTCTGCTGCGCTGGTATCCGGCCGAGCACCGGGCGTTGCACCAAGAGGAGATGCTCGGCGTGCTGATGGCGGGCGCCGAACCAGGCCGGAGCCGGCCAAGGCTGGCGGAGTCCGCCGACCTGCTGCGCGGCGCAGTGCTCATCCGGCTGCGGCCGCGCGGGGCGCTGTCCGACGGGTCGGGCTGGCGCGAGGCGCTGGCCGTGTACAGCATCGCCGCGCCGCTGCTAGTGCTGACCTCCACGCTCACCGGCTGGCTGGTCGCCCAGTTCGCGTACACGTATACAGGCCTTGGCGGATTGACCATGACCCCCATGGGCTTCGACTCCGCCCGCCTGCTGCTCACTGCGGCCTGGGTGGCGATCGGCGGCCAAGCCCTGGTCGCGGTGCTGGCCCTACTCGGCCTTCGCCGCTGGGCGGCAGCGGCCGCGGGGATCTCCGCGCTGTATCTCGGCATCACAGCCGTCCTCCAGCTCTACACCCCGCTGTCGGTCGGCATTCCGATCAGCCTGCTGTATATCCCGTTCGCCCTGATCGCGCCGGTCAGCGAGACAGTCGCGCTGCTGGCATCGTCAGGCTCGCGCCCAGGCAGGCAGCTCATGCGGCGCCGGGAGTGGGCGCTGCTGGCAGCCGGGTCGGCGGTGGCCGCCGCGCTGACGAGCGATTTCGGCGGCGTCTGGTACAGACTTGGCGGCGAGTTCCTGCATCGGAACGCGATGCTGCTGACCTTGATCGTGGTCGTCTTCCTGCTGCTGGCTCTCTGGCTGAGCTCGGCACACGGCAAGCGCCTGGCGCTGTTGTTCGGCGTGCTGGCCTACGGGTTGCTGCTGGCGGACGGATTGATTGACGAGAGCGGGCCCTGGAACGCAGACACGATCAATGGCTCGGTGGGCCAGGTGCTGGTCATCTTGGTGCTGGCGGCAGTCATCTACCGGACATGGCGCCGATCTAGGACTGATGCAGGCAGATCTGGCCAGAGCCTGACCTGACCCGATCGCACAAGGCTCTTCCTGAGGGCTTCTTCGCGTACCCGCTCAGATCGGTCAACGGCGCACCCGATAGCGCAGGTGAAGCACCCGGTTGCCCTGAATCACCACGTCAGGATCCTCCAACAGGTGCTGCGCGTGGACCGACCCGAAGTAGCGCTTGCCGGACCCGAACACGACGGGTACGACGTCCATGCGCACCTCGTCGATCAGGCCCGCGGCAAGCACCTGGCCACCGACGTCGCCAGCGGCGACCTCGACGATGCGGTCACCCGCAAGCTCCTGCGCCTTGGCCACGGCTGCCTCGACGCCGTCGACGAAGTGAAACGGCGCCTCGGGGTCCCAGCCCTCGGGCTCCGGCCGGTGCGTCACGACGACCACGTGGTCGATCCCGCTCGGAGGCTTCCCGTCCCAGCCGTCCGTCATGTCGAAGACGTGGCGGCCGACGAGTGTCGCCCCGATCTGGTCCCAGTACGGCCGGGTGTAGTCGTAGGACGTCTGCGACACCTTCACCTCGCCGCTCTCGTCCAACGGGACGTCACCGCTGGACAACCAGTCGAACAGCGGTCCGGGCTGGTCATTCTCGTCCGCGACGAAGCCGTCCACCGACACCGAGGCTGTACATGACCACCTTGCCCACGGGGCTCTCCTCTGCTTTGGGGTGCCCCAAATTAGCGTGTCGTGAGCTGTCGCTCTTGTAAGAAATCAATCGGCCGGCAGCGGCCAGCCGTCCAGCGCGTGGCCGGGATGTTCGCGCAGGAACCGCCGCCGGACTTCGACGTACCGGGTCGGCGTGAGCTCGGTGAACGCCCGGAACTCGTGGCCGAAGTGGACCTGGTCGGAGTAGCCTGCGCCACCAGCGAGGTGCCCACACGTACTCCATGCCCACAGCATCGCCGACGCCCCGCCGGCATCGCGCGCCGGGATGGTCCAGCCGGGCTGCCGCCAGCATCGCGCCGGCGCTGATCCCGGACGAGCGCCGGCCGCGGACATTTGTCGTGGGATACGCGTGCTGCGTGAGAGATGGAGGATTCTCGGCCCTCCCGTGTCGCCCTGCATGGGGGAGGCGCTAAACCACCCTCTGCTGCGTCACCGTGCCCTGCTACGCGGCCGCGGGCTGTTCGCCGCCAAAGTCGACGTCGTCCAGCGCGAGGATGAACACGTCCGGCGGGATGTGGAGTTCGTCGGGACCGAGGCGATCAACGGTCGCCTCGAACACTTCCACGCCTCTGCCCTTGGCTTACGCAATCTCGCGAAGTACCTCGCCAGATCGCTACTCGAGACCGGCGGGTTCAGACCAAGCAACACTGATGGAAGAGCCACAAGTGTCCTCGATGACTTGCGACATCACATTTGGCGCGCCTGGCAGGACTCGGCCAGTGCTACCAGATGGAGAGGTTGCTAAGTTGCCTAGACTTAGGCACGATTGCCTCGGAGGACCTATCTCGGAGGACCTATGCAGCGAGGGCGGACACTCTTCTGGACGATTATCGGAAGCGTCGTAGCTGCAGTGGCGGTGGCAATAGCATTGATCCTTGTCAACTCTGGCACGCCGCCAAAAGCAGCCTCTCCGCCCGTGCCTCCCATCTCGGCAGTTGCAAGCTCTCCAGCTGGCGGGTCTGCCCCAGTGGTAATTCCGGAGACTTCCAGCACGTCCTCGTTCTCATATCTTGCAGATCTGACCCCTTCCGGGAATCTCAGCGAGATGGTAGTCCCGGGTCCCGTCAAGATAGACGGATCAATTTACCCCAAGAGCATCTCGTTCTACTGTAACAATGGTGACCCAGCTGCTACTCCTGCATATAAGCTGAGGCAGAACGCTCGCCGGTTCGAGCTACTGTTGGGGTTGAGGCCAAGTGGCCTCCCCATTTCGAAGCGGACGTAATACTAGTTGGCGATGGGCGCACTCTCCGGACTTTTAATGTCAGCGTCCTTAAGCCAAAAACCGTCAATGTCAATTTGGCAGGGGTCCATACCCTCCGACTCGAATGCTTCAGCTCCGGTATTTCGCCGTCCGAAGGCTGGGCCCTTGCTGTAGCGTGGGGCAACGCACGTGTCACAGAAGGACATTGACCGCGGAATAGCGGGGTCGTGCCCGCCGGTCTTCGACCGGGCGATCGGCCCGGCGGCGAGCGCCAGTCGTTCTAACTGCGGTGTGCTGCGCGGTGAAACCACGTTTCCGCAGGTGGCGCGCCTGGCAGGACTCGAACCTGCGACCGGCTGCTTAGAAGGCAGCTGCTCTATCCGGCTGAGCTACAGGCGCCTACGCGGACATTGTGCCCGATGCAGATTACCTAGCAGGCACGCCTAGCGTCCTCGGTAGCTGCTTTTGTACGCCAGGATGTAGACGTTGCGTCCTATCTGCACGCAAACTCTTCAGGATCATGAAGTGCTCCGCAGCGAACTAGCCGCAGCCGTGACGCAGGCCGAGCTCAGGCGGCGGTCTCCTGCGGCCTCACGGCCGACGCCTCGCTGGCCGGTCCCGCCAGCGTCGCGTTCCGGAGCGCCGGGATGAGCGTCCCGAGCACGAGCGCCCCGGCTACGCACGCCAGACCGCCGCTGACCACGGAGAACCCCGGCGATATCAGCCGCGCTACCCCGCCGGCTTCCACGTTGCCGAGCGCCGGAGCGGTGGTGACCTGCGCCAGGTACAGGCTCGACACGCGGCCACGCAGCTGATCTGGCGTGTAAATCTGGAGCAGCGCGTTGCGCAGGACCTCGGAGATCAGGTCACCCATCCCGGCCACCGCCAGGAAGAACAGTGCCAGCGGCAGGCTGCGGACGAGCCCGAACGCCGCGATCGACCCGCCCCAGATGATCCCGGCGAAGATCACGACCAGGCCTGGCCGCCGGAGGTGACCGGTCCAGCCACTCGTCGCCGCGCCGATCAGCGCGCCCAGGCCGGGCGCGGCGACGAGCAGTCCGAACGTCGTCGAGCCGCCATGGAAGTGCGTACTGGCCAGCGCCGGGAACAGGGCCGACGGCATCCCGAAGAGCATCGCGTTGGTGTCGATGAGCAGCATGCTGCCGAGCACGCGGTTGTGCCGAACGTAGCGGAAACCTTCGCTGAGCGACTTGAAGCCCGGCCGCTGTGCCTTGACTGTGGGCGGCATCGGGCGCAGGCCGATCATGGCCAGCCCGAACACTGCAAAGCAGACGGCGTCGATGGCGTAGCAGCTAGCCAGGCCCGGTCCGGCGATGAGCAGGCCGGCAATGGCCGGCCCGCCGAGGCTGCCGAGCTGGCTGGCGGTCGCGTTGAGCGCGGCGGCGGCCGACATCTTGTCCTCGCCGACCAGAGCCGGGGTTGCCGCCGTCGAGGCCGGGGCACTCAGGCCGGCGAGGAGCCCGATGCCGAACGTAATGACGTACAGCGGCCACAGCGCCGGGTGACTGAGCAGGCTGTTGACCATCAGCAGCCCGGCCAGCACGGCTTGCGGCAGCCGGACGGCCATCAGCAGGGTGCGGCGATCGTGCCGGTCGGCCAGCATCCCGCCGGTCAGCAGTCCGATAAGCATCCCGGCGCTGGATGCGAGCGTGAGCAGTCCCACAGCCAGGGAGTTGTGGGTGAGGCTGTATACCTGCCAGTCGGCCGCGGTGGTGGCGACTGCGTTCCCGGCCATGGAGACGAACCGGCCAGTGAACAGCCGGCGGAAGTCCCTGCTCTCGCGCAGCGGCGCGACATCGATCGCGATCTGCCCGATGCGCATGCCAGCTCCGAAGTGGGGGTGAGCGGTCCGGCTGACTACGCCGACCGCGCGCCCGCTCCATGAACGGCCGCGTAGGAAGATTACTTGCTGATCGGCAACAGTCGTCCCGAGGGGCTCGTGGCTGCCATCCCGATCGGCTCCTCGCCGCCGGCCGCTAGGCCTCGGTCAGCTCAGCCTTGTCGAACTCCCAGAAGGCCCGGAGCGCTGCAAGCTGGCCGGCCCCGTTGCTGCGGTAGGTGTAGACGCCGCGGACCACCGCGACGTGCTTGCCGCCCGGCAGCACGGTGCGGATCACCCCCACGTCGGCCACCTCGTCGCCGCACAGGTAGGAGTTCTCGATCTCGAATGTGATCAGATCGTTCGGGGCGATGACGGTGTCGTAGAACGCCGCGATCGCCGCGAGGCCGTGGTGGCCGGCGCCGGTCGGGTCGAAGGGCGAGGGCCCGATCGGATCCTGGACGACGGCGTCCGGCGCGAACAAACCGAGCCATGCCTCGCGATCCTTCGCCTTGACGGCCGCCTGAGACCGCCGCGCTAGGTCACGAGCAGTGCAGTGATCGTCCGGCATCGCCACATCCTTCCGACTCGCAAGACCCGTCGCCGGAAAGTAGAACAGGTTCTAACAATGACTGCAACCGTCACGTTTCATGGTTTCCGCGGCCGCAAACCCTCACAAACCGGTCGCCAGATGCCGGGAGACCATGAAAGGTCGATGGCGGCCGCTGCCGACTGCATCATCTCGGCAAATCCGCCCAAGTCCACCCCGTTCGCTACAGCCGTCTGACCAGGCAAGACGCCGTAAACCCACGTCGTAATCCGACACGACCGCGGCTACCGCAGCTAGGAGCGGGTATGTGGGACAGTTGATCGACTCAATCGAAGGAGTGACATGGCTCTGCCAACACTTACCCCGGAGCAGCGCGCGGACGCGCTGGCTAAGGCGCAGGCTGCCCGCAAGAAGCGCAGCGAGCTGCTGGCCTCAGTGAAGGCCGGGAAGACGAGCATCGCTCAGGTGCTTGCCAAGACCGACGACGTCACCAAGAAGACCAAGGTTGCCCAGGTCATCAAGGCCATGCCAGGCTTCGGCCCGGCGAAGGCCGCCGCGGTGATGGAAGAGGCCGGGATCGACGACAACCGCCGGGTCGGCGGACTGGGTGACCAGCAGCGCAGGAAGCTGCTGGAGGCCGTATCAGGGTGAGCTGAGACCGGGCGGCTGCCGTTAAGGCGCTGCCCGGCTCGGCACCGCTCCGGCGCACCGCGCAAGCTGCGCTGCCCAATCGGCGCTGGTCAGGGGCCGCTGGTGAGGCGGCCCTTCTTACGCGGCCCTACTCATCCGGCACTGCTCCGTCGGCACCGGGCATAGAGCAGGCAGGGCACCTGGTGCCATACCGGCGCGTCAGGTACACCGGACGGCTCGATCATCCGCTCGATCAGCAGCCCGGCCCCGGCCAGGCAGTTCACGTAGCTGCTGAGAGTCCGGTGGTAGGCGCCGACCGGAAGCGTCACGGTGTGCGCGCCCGGGCCGTCCCAGTAGCCCTCGTCGAAGTATCGGCCGACGGTTCGGCGGACCGATCCGTCGACGTGGTCGGTGATCTCGCCGGTCGCCGGGGCCTTGAAGCACGGGTGCGTGATGGCGAACGCGAACCATCCCCCCGGCCGCAATATCCGTGCGATGCCGCTGACGGTCGAGGTCAGATCGGCGATGTCCATCAACGCCAGGTGGCATAGGACGCCGTCGAATGCCGCGGTCGCCAGCGGGATCGCCATGGCGCTCGCGCGGAGGTAGGTGATGCGTGGCTGGCCCGGCTCAAGCTGCCGCGCCGCGCTGAGCAGCCGTGCCGAAATGTCTAGCGCCACGACGCTGGCTCCCTGACTGGCGAGGTACCTGGCGTCCCGGCCCTGCCCGCAGGCCACGGCGCACACCCGCTGACCGCGCACGTCGCCGAGCAACGCTGACAACGACGGATCGGCCAGGCTCGGACCGACCCAGTCGTGATAAGCGGCCGCGACCTCGTCGTAAGCCGCACGCCGGGCGGAGCTCGCAGTCATTGCCTCTACGCCTTTTTTCCGGGAACGGGGTCGTTCCATGTCCGCGGTCGTCCGGACCAACGAGCGGGCTTGCCCGAGCCGTTCCTGGCTCAGGTGTACCCGCCCTCACGTGGTGGGCATGATGACTGACGTTCCGGCGGCGCGGCAGTTCGAGCAGCGCAGCAGTTCGAGCAGCGCAGCACTTCGAGCAGCGCGGCAGTTCCGGCAGAAGCGGTAGGCAGGGAAGGAGCACTCGATGCATCAGCCGCCCATCCCGCACCTGGCTGGCACGGACCCGGACATCGCTGAGCTCATTCAGGCTGAGGCAAGGCGGCAGCGCGACAAGGTCAGGCTGATCCCGTCAGAGAACTACGTGTCGGTCGCGGTGCTTGAGGCAACCGGGAGCGTGCTGACGAACAAGTACTCCGAGGGCTACCCGGGGCGGCGGTACTACGAAGGTCAGCAGTTCATCGACCAGATCGAGCTGATCGCTTCAGGGCGGGCCAAGCAGCTGTTCGGCGTCGACCACGCCAACGTGCAGCCGTACTCTGGCTCACCTGCAAACCTGGCCGTGTACCTCGCCTTCCTCTCACCCGGCGAGACCGTTATGGGGATGTCCCTGCCGATGGGCGGCCACCTGACGCATGGCTGGCCGGTCTCGGTCACGGGTAAGTGGTTCCGCTCGGTGCAGTACGGCGTGCGCGCCGACAACGGCCGCCTCGACCTGGATCAGGTGCGGCAGCTCGCGCGGGACGAGCGGCCCAAGGTGATCTTCTGCGGCGGCACTGCGATCCCGCGGACGATCGACTTCCCCGCGTTCGCCGAGATCGCACGGGAGGTCGGCGCCGTGCTCGTCGCCGACATTGCCCATATCGCCGGCCTCATCGCGGGCGGCGCGCATCCCTCGCCCGTCGGCTACGCCGACGTGATCACGACCACGACGCACAAGACCCTGCGTGGCCCTCGCGGCGCGATGATCATGTCGACAGCTGAGCATGCCTCGGCACTGGACAAGGCAGTGTTCCCAGGTCTCCAGGGCGGACCGCACAACCACACCACGGCCGGGATCGCGGTCGCGCTCCGCGAGGCCGCGCAGCCGTCGTTCCGCGTGTACGCGCAGCGGGTCGTGGCGAATGCCCGCGCCCTGGCCGATGCGCTGCAAGCCCGCGGGTACACCCTCGTCTCGGGCGGCACGGACAATCACCTGATCCTCATGGACCTGACACCGCAAGGCATCGGCGGCAAGCCTGCCGCCAGGGCGCTGGACCGCGCGGGCATCGAGGTGAACTACAACACGGTGCCGTTCGACACCCGCAAGCCCTTCGACCCCTCCGGCATCCGCATCGGTACCCCGGCGATCACCACGCGGGGACTAGCCGAGCCGCACATGGCCCAGATCGCGACCTGGATGGACGCCGCGATCATCGCCGCGGCCAAGGATGACGAAGAGGTCATCGAGCGCGTCGCGGGCGAGATCCGGGAGCTGCTGGAGGGCTTCCCGATGCCGGGCTGGGCCGCCTCGCACTGACGGCCGGGCGGCGGCCGTGTAGACGGCGGCGAACTGAACGGCCCCGTTCCCATCTGGCACTTGCTCGTGTCCTGGAACGAATGTATGTTCGAAAGAAGTAAGTCTGCCTGTCTTCCCCTGGGCGGTCAGCTGGCGCCGGCACGGCGCCCTGCCAGGGAGCGGCAGAATGCGCGGCATCCGCGGCGAGCCAGTGGAGGTCTGGCTGCGGCATGACAGGCCGGCGAGGTTCGTGTGGCGCGGGCGGATGTACACGGTCATGTTCGTGCTCGACCGGCGAGTGACGCCCGGCCCGGCGCCGCGCGAGCTAGAGGACCCGCCGCCAGGCGACCGCGAGTGCTGGCAGGTTGAGGCGACGCCAGAGCGGGCAGTACCGCCGACGAGGTACGAGCTGTGCCACGACATGGCCGCCGACCGCTGGTTGCTGTCGCGCACCTAGTTGCTGGCAACGCTCGAGGTCTCCGCGATGCCGCTGCCGCGGCTTAGCGCAGGATTCGCGAGGTCGGAGGGTTTGAGGCTAAGCCCTCCAGGCATTCCCGTACTGTGTATGTCTGACCCACATATCTGTCTGACCCAGCGACCGCCGCCCTGTCGAGCTAGGACTTCGATGACCTCCCTACCGGACAAGATCCTTGATGCTGCCTGGCGCCTGGTACCGGCGCCGCTAGAGCGCAAGATCCGCACCGAGGCAGGTGTTCGATTCACCCGGTTCGTGCCGGTCGCTATCGTTGCGGTGATCACCAGCCAGGTCATGCTCGGCCTGCTGACGGGCCCGGTCAACCTGAGCGCCGGGGCCTCGGGCGTCATCGCCTCGATGACCGCCGCGCTGGTCAGCTACATACTCAGCCGCTGGGCCTGGGAGCGCAAGGGCAAGCCGGACCTGCTTCGGGAGACGCTGCCGTTCTGGGCGGTCTCGATCGCCGTGTGGGGCATCCTGGGCCTGACGTCGCACTTCGCCAGCGTCTGGGCGCACGACATGGGCTACACCCACCTGAAGAAGCACCTCGTCGTCCAGGGCGCGTATTTCCTGATGAACTGCGTGACATTCGTCGCCAGGTTCCTGATTTTCCACTACATCCTGTTCGCGAATAGGGACACCGTCGAGGCGGCAGAGCCCTCGGCGCCTCCGCTTGAGCCGCCGCTGGCGCCCGCCGAGGCACCGATGGCATCGGCCGAGGCCGGTAGCTCGAGTTCCAACGGCAGCGACACCGGCCCGATGGCCCTGGTGTCTGGCGACTCGCCGCCGCGCCGTTAGCCGTCTGTCCACCTGAGTTCTGATGCGAGGCGCCGGTTCCGGCTGCCCCGCCGCAAAAGCCATACTCTGCGCGCCCTTTCAAGCCCTCGCGATGGCCAGCCCAGCCGGGGCCCGGTATGCGATGCTGAGAAGCCAATGGCGTCAAGCCGGGGGACTGCCAGCGGCGCCTGCGAGCGTGACTTCTGCCTGCGTCTTGTAGGAGGTTGGGGCGGCGTGACGTGGCCGAACGCGGCGCCAGTCATTCTGGGTCCGGATGCCGAGGAGTCGTACCGGATCCTGCGGTCCAGGATCGATTTCTCCCGCCTGCCTAAGTTCAGCCGAGATGTGACCGAGCGAGTCATACTTGCCAGTGCCGACTTCGACTACTTCACCGACCTCGTCTGCAACGAGGACGGACTGATCGAGGCGGTGGCGGCACTGGCGGCTGGCGCACCGGTCATCGCCGACACGCCCATGGTGGCGGCCGGCATCACGGCGAGCCCGGTCCTCTGCAAGATCGGCGAGCCGCTCACGCACCGCCTCGCCAGGACCGCGGCGATCACGAGAGCGGCGGCGGCTGTGCGGCTCGCGTTCGGCGAGGCCGGGCCCGGGGCTGTCTGGGTGGTGGGAGGCGGTCCGGCGGCGCTGGCCGAGATACTGAGCCGCCGGGTCGAGCCCGCATTCGTGATCGGTCTGCCGGCCGGTTTCGTCGGCGCAGCCGAGGCCAAGGACGCGCTGCGAGCCAGCGGGTTGCCCGCGGTGAGTAACGTGTCTGAGAAGGGCGGGCCGGCGGTAGCCGTCGCCGCCCTGAATGCCCTGCTCCAGCATGCCCTCACGGTGAACGGGTCACGGGCGGGCTGGGGCCCTGAGGGGCAGCCAGCCGCGATAGCAGACGACGAAGGCGCAGGCTGGTAGCGCCAGAACGGAGACCGCGGCCTTGCTGCCCAACGACCGAGCGGAATCGGCGGGTACCTGGTCGCCCGGCCAGAATTCATTTCCCGATGATGAGCGCGCTGCCGTCTACCGGGTGATCGACGAGCGACGTGATGTCCGTCGCGACTTCGTCTCGGACCCGATCCCGGCCGATGTGCTGGAGCGAGTGCTCGCGGCGGCCCACCAGGCGCCGTCGGTCGGGTTCTCGCAGCCGTGGGATTTCATCGTCATCGCCGATCCAGACCGCAGGGCCAGGATCAAGGCCCTCGCCGAGCGGTCCCGCGACGACTTCGCCGGCTCGCTGCCTGCCGCCAGGGCCCGCTCATTCGACCGGCTGAAGACCGAGGCGATTCTCCAGACCCCCGTGAATATCGTCGTCACCTGCGATCCCACCCGCGGCGGGCGGCACACCCTCGGCAGGCACGCGCAACCGCAGACGGCTGCCTACTCCAGCGTGCTGGCTGTCGCCAACTTGTGGCTCGCGGCCCGAGCCGAAGGCCTGGGCGTCGGCTGGGTGAGCTTCTTCAGCGAGCGCGAGCTGGCTGCCGAGCTTGGCCTTCCGCCTCATCTTGAGGTCATCGCCTACCTCTGCGTTGGATACGTCACGAGCTTTGCGCGCGAGCCTGAGCTGGCGCTGGCTGGCTGGGCTCGCAGGCGCCCGCTTGGCTGGGCCGTACATGCTGAGGAGTACGGCCAGCGCAAGCTGCCAGGCCGCGAGGCCGTCAGCCTGCTCGATGAGGTCATGGCGGCGATCCGGCCGCTCGACGCGGCCGCCGTAGCCGCGGCGCGGCAGCGCCAGGCGCAGATGACCAAGCCCGCCGGCTCGCTCGGGGTACTCGAGGATGTGTCGGTTCAGCTGTCCGGGCTGGCGGGAAGCTGCCCGCCGCCGATGCCTGAGCCGGCGGCCGTCGCCGTCTTCGCCGCCGACCACGGCGTGCACGCTCAGGGCGTGACCCCCTGGCCGCAGGAGGTCACCGGCCAGATGGTCGCGAACTTCCTGGCGGGCGGCGCGGTCGTGAACGCCTTCGCCGCGCAAGCAGGCGCCGAGGTCGTCGTGGTGGATGTCGGCGTCAGCTCAGATCTCGACCAGATGCCAGGGCTACTCCCGCGCAAGATCGGAAGGGGAACGGGGGACTTTACCGCCGGTCCGGCCATGAGCCGCGACCAGGCCGCAACCGCGATCGGCGTGGGCATTGAAGTTGCGCGCGACCTGGTGGCCGCCGGCAACAGATGCCTGCTGACAGGCGACATGGGCATTGCCAATACGACGGCGTCGGCCGCGCTGATCTGCGCGCTGACCGGCCGACCAGCTTCCGAGGTGACGGGCCGCGGCACCGGCGTGGACGACGAGACCATGGCGCGCAAGGTAGCGGTCGTAGAGCGCGGCCTCGCGCTGCATCGGCCTGATCCCGCCGACCCGCTTGGGATCCTGGCGGCGTTCGGCGGATTCGAGCACGCGGCGCTCGCCGGCTACATCATCGGCGCCGCCGCCCTTCGGGTCCCGGTCATCCTGGACGGCGTGATCGCGGGCAGCGCCGCACTTGCCGCCTGCGCGCTTGCTCCGGGTGCGGCGTGCTGCCTGATCGCGGGGCACCGGTCAGTTGAGCCAGGACACACGGTCAGCATGGAACATCTGGGGCTGCGACCCCTGGTCGATCTGGACTTGCGGCTCGGCGAGGGAACGGGGGCGTTGCTGGCCCTGCCGATCGTGCAGAGCGCGGTCCGCGCGCTGCGCGAAGTTGCAACCTTTGACTCGGCTGGTGTCACCGAGAAGTAGCTGACTGTAGCTGGTTGGAACTCGTGATCGAAAAACTGGCAATACCAGGATGCTGATGAAATGAGTGCGGGCCAGATACGTCGCAATTGAGGCGCTAGGCTGGGCGAGTTGACCCCGTTTGGTGGTCACGCGAGTACATGTTGCAGCAATGCTGCCGGTAATCTGCCCTAGCAGCGCACAATTACCTCAAGGCCGGTTACTGTCGCCGAGGGCCCGGACAATCGCGGGCCTCGAGTTTGAAAGTCGTGGTGATGAAGCGTGACCTGCGCAGCTTAGGCCGCCGGGGGGACGGAAGGCACGCTTTGCGGCCTTTTCCCAGCCGACTCACAGGCGGACGAGCAGAAATGCGGTGCGGCGATGCCACGGCTCAGGGGAACGAGCAGCAGGACAGACTGAGGATGACCAATTCGGCTGGGGTTGGAGACCCGCGAGTATGACCGAGGGACAGGACGCGACTGCGGCGCCGACGCCGTGGAGCGGTGCCGGCCGGGCAGTTCCGCCTGCGCTGGCTGCGCCTGAGCACGGTCAGCCCATGGCTGGCGTCGCGCCGTCTGGGCTCGCTGCGGCGGACCCGCCACAGGCGGCAGCCGAGTACGCGGCCGCGCCGGTGCCGGTCCCCGCCACCGGGACCAGCGCGCCCGGACGACCAGCAACGTCACTCCAGCAGGGCGGGACTGGATGGCCTGGGCCTGAGTTGCCTGAGTCCGCAGAGCCGGTTGCCAACCCGCCGGCGGACGAATCGGCCGGGTCCGCCGTCGCGCAGCCTGGGCGGGCCAGGACAGGTCGCGGCCGGCACAGCCAGGCTCAGCCGGGCGGCGCGCAGCCAGCAGGGGCGCAGCCTGCAGGGGATAGCAAGAGCCAGACTGGTCAGCGCACGGCCGGAGCGCCCGGCTGGCCCGAGGTCCAGCCGGCCGCCGAGCCTCTCACCGCGCCGGAACGGCGGCGGCCCAGGCACGCCGGCGGACGACCTGCCGACACCGGTCAGGATCAGGCGCCGTCCAAGAATGAACGACCGCCCAGTGCCGAGCCGCCGCGGGCCGAGCTGTCCGGTGCTGAGCCGCCGCGGGCCGAACCCCAGCGGGCAGAACCGCCTCGGGCCCAACCTCAGCGGGCCGAACCCCAGCGGGCCGAGCCTGGTGGCATCTGGTCGGCGCGGGAGGAGCCGGCGGGCGGCGCCCGAGCCGCGCGATCGAAGTCCGCGAGCGCGCCGTCCCGTGGAGCCCGCGCTAGCGAGCAGGACGACGCAGACGCGCCGTTCGCCCGGGTGGACGCCCGGAAGCTCGAGGCTGCATTGCTCGGGCTGCGGCACCCCATCGTGACGGTGCCGCTCCTGCTTGAGGCGCCTGGGGTTGCCGAGGCCAGGGCCGAACGGGTCAAGCTGCTGAGCCAGATCGATGACTACCTGCTGCCCAGGCTGCGGCAATCCGGTGCGCCGATCCTGGTAGCGCTCGTCGGGTCGACCGGCGCGGGCAAGTCGACGCTGATGAACAGCCTGGTCGGCAAGCAGGTCAGTGCTACGGGCATTCGCCGGCCGACGACCAACAGCCCGGTCCTGGCCTGCCACCCAGACGACGTGCGCTGGTTCGCTGAGAACGTCTTCCTGCCGACCTTGCCGCGCGTACGACAGCAGGGCCTGGCTATGCCCGGCCGGGACGGACTGCTCGTCCTGGCGGCAAGCGAGGGCATGCCGAAGGGCGTCGCCCTCCTGGATACCCCTGACATCGACTCCGTCGTGCAGGCGCACCGTGACTTTGCGCATCAGTTCCTCGATGCGTCCGATCTTTGGCTGTTCGTCACGACCGCCCGCCGGTACGCGGACGCCGCTGTCTGGGAGATGCTCAAGGACGCGCGCGACCGCGGCGCTGCCTTGGCCCTTGCGCTCTCCCGCGTCCCGCCGTCGGCCTCGGCCGAGCTCGCAGCCCACTTTGACGCCATGCTGGAGGCCAACGGCCTGCGCGAGGTCCGCCGGTTCATCATCCCGGAGACCATCGTCACCGAGGCGCAGTTGCCTGGCGCGATTGCTGCACCGATCCGGGACTGGCTCGCCGACACCGCGCGGCGGGAGGACCGTCGGGTCGCAGTGCTGACTCAGACGATGTCCGGAGTGCTCGACACGTTCCGCAGCCGCGTGCCTGCGCTGGCTGGTCAGGTGGACGACCAGCTTGCGCTCAGGCGCGGGCTGCGCGAGTCAGTCGACGCCGCGTATACGTCAGGTCTCGCCGAGTTCGACGACGCGACGAAAGATGGGTCGCTGCTGCGTGGCGAGGTCTTGGCCCGGTGGCAGGACTTTGCCGGCACCGGGGACCTGCTCCGGACTCTTCAGGTGCGGCGTGGCCGCGGCAGCGGCAAGCAAAAGAAGCAGCGGCTGCCGGCCAGGGCAGGCGCGCTGAAAGAAGCGCTCCAGGTGAGCCTGGAGTCGCTGGTCACGGCCACCGCCGACCGGGCCGCCGAGCTCGTGGTGACCGACTGGCGAGGCCAGCCCGCTGGGGCTTGCCTCCTTGCTGACATCGACGCCAGCAGCCGCGGCGGCGGCGTGAACGAGCACGACTTCGTGACCACTGCCATGGCGGATCTCGGCATTGCTAGCGGTGCAGGCCACGGTGGGAGCACACAGGATTCGGCCGCGCTGGCGAGGGCAACGGCCGGCCTGGCCCCGCTGGCAGAGCGCGCCGTTGCCAGCTGGCAGGAGCACGTCCTGCACCTGGTCAAGGAAGAGAAGGTCACGAAGCGCTCGATCGCACGCGTCGTTGCCTTCGACGATGAGTCGCTCGCCCTGGTCCTCAGCATCGGCGTCTTCGGCTACACGGCGTCCGACACGGATGGCGTCCGCGGGGCAAGCGCCGTCTCGCAAGAGCTCCTGACGTCGCTGTTCGGCGCGGGGCTGCTCCGCGACATCGGCGCGCGGGTACGGCAGGACCTGCGCGACCGCGTCAGTGAGCTATTCGAGGCTGAGGCACGCCGATATCTGGCAATCATCGACTCAGCCGGGATACCATCCGAGACCGCCGCGGCCGAATTGCTCCAGGCCGGTGACGCTCTTGAGGCGGCCCGATGACGGCCACCCTCACGGCGCAGGTCTACGACGCGGCCGACCGTGCCGGGTTGTCGGCCCGTCTGAGCGCGCTGGCCCGGCTTGTTCAGCTCGGACGCGCGCGGACAGGGCCTGACGGCTTCAGCGAAGACCTGCTTACTGAGGCGAGCGAGCTGCTCGCCCGGGCCGGCCAGCGGCTGATGCTGTCGTCGAATCACACCGTGATCTCGCTCGCAGGCGGGACCGGCAGCGGCAAGTCCTCGCTGTTCAACCAGCTTGCCGGAGCCGACTTCTCAACCGTCGGCGTGACCAGGCCCGTGACCAGGGACGCCCATGCGTGCGTCTGGGGTGTGGCGGGCTCCGGTCCGCTACTGGAGTGGCTCGGTGTGCCGCGCCGGTACCGGTATGCCAGGGCGAGCGCGCTCGGCACCGGCGAGCAATCCATGGCCGGCCTGGTGCTGCTCGACCTGCCCGACCACGACTCGGTGATGGGTCACGCCACCGACCTGGTCGACAAGCTAGTCGGGCTGTCGGACCTCTTGATCTGGGTGCTCGATCCGCAGAAGTACGCCGACGCCGCGGTGCACCGCCGGTTCCTGGTGCCGCTCGCCGGGCACTCCGAAGTCGTCGCCGTGGTCCTGAACCAGGCCGACCTCCTCACTGCTGCCCAGATCGAGGACTGTGTCCAAGACCTCCGCCGCCTGCTGGATTCCGAGGACCTGCCGGACGTGCAGATATTCGTCACGTCCGCCAAGACCGGGGCTGGCATCGAGGAACTGCGCAAGCTCGTGGCCGAGGCGGTATCGGCGCGGAAGGCCGCTGCCGCCCGCATCTCAGCGGACGTTGACAAGGTGGTGGCCCGGTTCGAGCCATACGGCGTCGTGGAAGGCGGCGGTCCCGGCGATGCCGATGTGCTGACGCTGCCGGATGGCACCGAGCATGAGCTCGCGACTTGCTTCGCCGGGGCCGCGGGCGTCGCGGCCATCGGCGACGCGCTGCGCAGCGCGCGCGAGCTGCGCGCCATGGACTACGTCGGCTGGCCCGTCAGCTGGCTGATCGAGCGGCTGACAAGCCCCGACCCGATCCGCAAGGTCAGGCTCGGCAAGATCTGGGACGAGCTACGCGGCATCACTGCCGGCCCGACCGGTGCGCAGCAGGCTGAGATCGACAACGCCCTGACCGGTGTGGCCGACGAACGGGTCCCGCCGTTGCCTAGGCCGTGGTCGCGTACAGTCCGGGCCGCGATCAGGTCGAGCGCGGACGACATTCCGGCCGCACTGGGGGCTGAGATCGGCGAGGCACTGCCAGCCGAGGCTGTCATCGACCGCTGGTGGCGCCTGATCGGTGTCGTGCAGGGCCTGCTGCTTGGCTGCGTCCTCGTCGGGGCTGCCTGGTTCGTCGCGCTGCTCGTCATCGGCGTGGCGGGAGTTGGCTCCGGCATGCCGAGCCTCTTCACTAGCAGGTGGTACTTCCTCTGGGCCGGCGGGATGATCGTGGTCGGCCTCCTGGGGGGCTGGCTGACGGCCAGGACCTGTACCAGGGCCGTGAGCAAAGCCGCCGCTCGGGAGACTGAATCGCTGCGGGAAGACATCGACAGGCGCATGGCACAGGTCGCGCATGACCTTGTCATCGAGCCTGCCGACTTCGAACTGGCCGAGCTTGGGCGGTACCGGGCTGAGCTGCGGACCGCCGCGGGCGAGTCCCGTACGGGGTAGTAGCACGCCGCCGTGGGCCGCTCTGCCAGGTCCAGTGCTGAATTACCGGGCGAATCGTCCCAGCACCGAGCCCTGCGTGACGGCAGCCGTCCACAAGCGAGCTCGAGCGCTCCGTCGTTGTGCACAGACCATGGTCGGCCGCCTCGCGGGTGGCACGACGCAGCGCATTCTTGAGGCGCAGCCGACGGCACCGGGCCGTCAGCGCTAAGCGGCGATCGTTGACTCAGTCGTTCGCCGCGGACGTTGAGGAGGCCGGAGATGGTCAATGAAGCACACTTCAGCGTAGTCGGGTTCGTCGCCACGCAGCCGAAGGGCGGGACCACAAGGACCGGCACTCGGACCTTGTCGATGCGGGTCGGCTGGACACCGCGCAACTTCGACCGGACCACAAGCACGTGGACCGATCAGCCGACCTCTTTCATCACGGTGCAGTGCTACAAGAAGGTCGCTGAGCACGGTTACGTGTGCCTGCGCCGAGGCGATCCAGTCATCGTCAAGGGGTCGCTGCGAGTCCGCGAGTTCGTCGATCAGAGCGGCGTCCGGCGCAGCTCGGTCGAGGTACAGGCTGACTCCATCGGGCACGACCTGTCGCGCGGGATCGCGATGTTCAACAAGACCCAAGCGCAGGTCGAGCAGACGGCCTATGAGCACGAGAAGGCAATGGCAACGGCCGAGGGCCGCAATCCGCTGCCAGGTGACCGCGAGGCCGCGGAACCAGATGACGAGCAGGACCCAGACCGGGCCGCCGAGGCCAGCGACGCGCAGGAGGGAGGAGGAGCTCGGCGAGGAGCGCGGCACGGACGCCGACGACAGTCCCGACCGGGAGTTTGGCGGCAGCGGGTCGTTCGATGAGGAGATTGCCAGCGAGATGGCGGCCAGCCTGGACGAAGTCCCGGAGCCCGTCGGCGCGCTGGCCTAGCGGACTTCCCGACGGTAGGGGTCCGGTGGCGGGACGAACCCGGGCCGGTATTGGCTGTCGGCCCGGGGCCCTAGGGACGGCCGGCTGCGGCCCGCCTTTAGCTTTGGGCGCGGCCCGGCGGCACGCCTTCAGCCCTGGCCGCGGCCCGGCCGCCCGCCCTGGCCTCGCCGCGATCAGGGCGGCCACCGGCCGACGGCTGCCTGGCGGTGGATAGCGGGTCGTAGGGGACCGGCCCGACCGGGTTGGGAGCCTGCCGATTCGTAGCCCTAGCTGGTAGCCCCTACCCTTGGTGGCATGCCGGAGTTCATCTATCAGATGAGCCGTGTCCGCAAGGCGCACGGCGACAAGGTCATTCTCGACGAGGTCACGCTCGCTTTCCTGCCTGGCGCCAAGATCGGCGTCGTGGGCCCTAACGGCACGGGCAAGTCGACGCTGCTGCGGATGATGGCCGGGGTCGAGCATCCGTCCAACGGCGACGCCCGGCTCATGCCTGGCTTCACCGTCGGGATCCTCGACCAGGAGCCCCAGCTGGATGAGTCCAAGACAGTCCTTGGCAACGTCGAGGAAGGCGTCGCGGAGACCAAGGCCCTGCTCGACCGCTACAACCAGATCGCCGAGCAGATGGCGACCGACTACTCCGACGAACTGCTCGAGGAGATGGGCAAGCTCCAGGAGCAGCTTGACCACAAGAACGCCTGGGACCTGGAGAGCCAGCTCGACCAGGCGATGGACGCGCTGCGCTGCCCGCCGCCCGACTCTGAGGTGACCGTCCTTTCGGGTGGCGAGCGCCGCCGGGTCGCGCTGTGCAAGCTGCTCCTGTCCCAGCCGGACCTGTTGCTGCTGGATGAGCCGACCAACCACCTGGACGCCGAGAGCGTCCAGTGGCTCGAGCAGCATCTGGAGAAGTATCCAGGCACGGTTGTGGCGGTCACCCACGATCGGTACTTCATGGAAAACGTGGCCGGCTGGATCCTGGAGCTGGACCGCGGGCGCGCCTACCCATACGAGGGCAACTACTCCACGTATCTGGAGACCAAGGCCGCGCGGCTCAAGGTCGAGGGTGCCAAGGACGCCAAGAAGCGCAAGCGCCTGGAGGACGAGCTGGACTGGGTCAGGTCGAGCCCGCGGGCGCGACAGGCCAAGAGCCGCGCCCGCCTGCAGCGTTACGAGGAGATGGCCGCCGAGGCCGATCGGGACAGGAAGCTCGACTTCGAGGAGATCCAGATCCCGCCGGGCCCGCGGCTAGGCAACCAGGTCGTCGAGGTGAGCAACCTCACCAAGGGATTCGACGACCGGACGCTCATCGAGGACATGAGCTTCAGCCTTCCGCAGGGCGGCATCGTCGGCGTCATCGGGCCGAACGGCGTCGGCAAGACCACGCTGTTCAAGATGATCGTCGGCGAGGAACAGCCCGACTCGGGCGCGATCAAGATCGGCGAGACGGTGGATATCGCCTACGTCGACCAGTCACGCGGCAGGATCGACCCCGACAAGAACGTCTGGGAGGCAATCTCCGACGGTGAGAGCTACATCACCGCCGGCAAGTCTGAGATCCCCAGCCGGGCGTACGTCGCGGCCTTCGGCTTCAAGGGCGGCGACCAGCAAAAGCCGGCCGGCGTCCTGTCCGGAGGCGAGCGCAACCGAGTCAACCTCGCGCTCACGCTGAAGCAGGGCGGCAACCTGCTGCTCCTGGACGAGCCCACCAACGACCTGGACGTCGAGACGCTGTCCTCGCTGGAGAATGCGCTGCTGGAGTTCCCCGGCTGCGCCGTGATCACGAGCCACGACCGGTGGTTCCTCGACCGCATCGCGACCCACATCCTCGCGTGGGAAGGCGGAGCGAACTGGTTCTGGTTCGAGGGCAACTTCGAGTCGTATGAAAAGAACAAGATCGAGCGCCTAGGTGCCGACGCGGCAAGGCCACACCGGGTCACCTACCGGAAGCTGACCAGGGGCTGACGGGCCGCGCGTGTGCGAGCTGGCTTATCGCTACGGCTCGCCGCATTTCGCCGCGTATGCTCGCCAGCAGCCCGCCTACAGCCGGCCGGGCCAGTCCAGAATCTGAGCCCGGATCGGAGCATGCATGACCATCGGCGAGCCGACTGCGCCCGGCCCGGGCTCTCCCGACGGCAGCGGCCCCGCGGGCACGGGCCTTGCTAGCGCCAGCACCGCTAGCGCCAGCACCGCTAGCGCCGGCACCGCTGGCGCCAGCGCCACTAGCGCGGGGACCGCTAGCACCGGCACCGCTAGCACGGGCCTGCCGGACCGGGCAAGGGTCGTGGTCGTCGGCGGAGGGGTCATCGGGACCTCGGTCGCTTACCACCTGGCGCACATGGGCGTCCGGGATGTCATCCTGCTCGAACGCGACCGGCTGACCTCGGGAACGACCTGGCACGCGGCGGGCCTGATGGCCACCTTTGGCTCGACCTCCGAGACGTCCACCGAACTTCGCAAGTACACCAGCGACCTGTACCTGCGGCTGGAAGCCGAGACGGGCCTGGCGACCGGGATGCGGCAGGTCGGCCTCATCGAGCTGGCCATCGAGCCGGGCCGTCTCGAGGAGTACCGGCGGGTGTCCGCGTTCAACCGCCACTGCGGCGTAGACGTGCACGAGATCTCCGCCAAGGAGGTCGCGGACCTCTGGCCGCTCGCCAGGACCGACGACGTGCTGGCCGGGTTCTACATTCCGGCCGATGGCCGGGTTAATCCGGTCGACGTCACGATGTCGCTGGCCAAGGGCGCCCGCCAGCAGGGCGTCCGGATCATCGAGGGCGTAGCCGTCACCGGGTTCCTGACAAGCGGCGGCGCGGTGACCGGCGTAACGACCGCGCAAGGGAACATCGAAGCCGAATACGTCGTCAACTGCGCCGGGATGTGGGCCCGTCAGCTCGGCGAGATCGCAGGCGTCAGCATCCCGCTCCAGGCCGCCGAGCACTACTACCTGCTGACCGAGCCGATCGCCGAGGTGAGCCGCGACTGGCCCGTGCTGGAAGACCCGGCCAACTACGGCTACTTCCGCGAAGAGGGCGGCGGCCTGATGCTCGGCATGTTCGAGCCGGTCTGCGCACCATGGCAGGTCGATGGGATCCCCGCCGACTTCTCCTTCGGCGAGCTGCCGCCGGACTGGGAGCGGATGGGCCCGTTCCTGGAAAAGACCATGTCCAGGATCCCGATCTCGGCCGAGGTCGGTATCCGCAAGTTCTTCTGCGGCCCGGAGAGCTTCACGCCTGACCTGGCGCCCGTGCTCGGCGAGGCGCCGGAACTCCGCAACTACTTCGTCGCGGCCGGCCTGAACTCCATTGGCATCCTGACCGGCGGCGGCATCGGCCGCGTCATCGCGCACTGGATCGTCAATGGCCGCCCCGACGTCGACATCACCGGCATGAACATCGACCGGCTGCACGCCTATCAGGCGAATCCCGAGTACCGGGCCACGCGCACGGTCGAGTCGCTCGGCATGGTCTACGCCACGCACTACCCGGGCCGCTCGATGCGGACGGCGCGCGACGCGAAGCTGTCGCCCATCCACCACAGGCTGGTTGCGAAGCACGCGTTCTTCCGCGACGTCAGCGGCTGGGAAGGCGCCGACTGGTATGCGCCAGAGGGTTCCCTGCTACCGGGCGAGGCACCAACGGCAGGCGAGCTCTCCTGGGGCCGCCAGGACTGGCACGTAAACTGGGAGGCCGAGCATCGCGCCTGTCGTGACGGCGTGATCCTGATGGACATGTCTTTCATGGCCAAGTTCGCTGTGCAGGGCCGCGACGCCGGCCAGCAGCTCGAGCGGCTGTCCGCCAACCAGGTCGCTGGCGAGCCGGGCATGATCACGTACACGCAGTGGCTCAATGACGACGGCAAGCTCGAGGCCGACCTGACGGTGACCAAGCTGGCCGACGACGACTTCTACGTGGTCGCGTCCGACACCGCGCACCGGCACGCGCTGACGTGGCTGCGCAGGCAGTTCGGCGCGAGCGGCGCGCACGCGTTCGCCACCGACGTCACGTCTGCCTACGCGCAGCTCAACGTGCAGGGCCCGCTGTCGCGTGCGCTGCTAGCGGCCGTCACCAGCGCGGACGTCAGTGACGAGGCGTTCGCGTTCCGGACGGCACGCCACATCGACATCGGCTTCGCCCGAGTGCTCTGCATCCGCATCACCTACCTCGGTGAGCTCGGCTACGAGCTGCACATCCCGGCCGAGCAGGCCGTTGGCGTCTACGACCGGCTAGTCGAGGCGGGCCGCGAATTCGGGCTTCGGCATGCGGGCCTGAAGGCGCTGTCGAGCCTGCGCATGGAGAAGGGCTACCGCGACTACGGTCACGACATTGACAACACCGACACCGTGCTGGAGGCCGGCCTCGGCTTCGCGGTCGCGCTTGACAAGCCCGGCGGGTTCGTCGGCCGCGACGCTGTGCTCAGGCAGAAGCAGGCCGGGCCGCTCACTAAGCGCCTGGTCCAGGTGCTGCTGAGCGATCCCGAGCCGCTGATGTTCCACGCCGAGCTCGTCCGCCGTGACGGCGTCGAGGTCGGTTACATCAGGGCGGCCTCGTACGGGTGGACTCTGGGCGGCGCGGTCGGGCTCGCCATGATCGAATCCGGCGGCGAGCCGATCGACCAGGCCTGGCTGGACTCAGGTCAGTGGACCGTGCAGATCGGCGACCGGATTGTGCCCGCCCGGCTCTCTCTGCGACCGTTCTATGACCCGGCCAATAAGCGCATCAGGATGTAGCTGGCATCAGACGCTGCTGACGGTCAGCCCACAGGCAGCACGTGTGTGTCGCTGATCACGCCGTTAGTAACTGTGTACGTGCCCTGGAAGTTCTTGACCGTGCCGTCGGTCTGGGCCGCGGCGAGCTTGGCCGTGACGACGTTGCCGCTGATCGACAGGATCGTCAGCGTGTCGTGCAGCGTCCCGGCGTACCCCGCCTTGAACGAGGCGAACGTCTCCTTCTCGCTGGTCAGCCGCCACGCGAGGAGGTACCTGTGGTGGTTGATCGCCGCGAAGTACTCCTGCACCGTCAGCGCCGGGCTCGGGCTCGCCGCGGGCGGCACGGTCTTGGTGACCGTCACCGGGGGGAGCGTGGCGTCCTGGCGATGGGACAGCTTGTAGACGATCCCGGCGGCGCCGCATAGGCCGACCACCCCGATCAGGAGACCGAGCGTCACGTTGCGAGCCCGGTGGCTGCCCCGCTGGCCGCGAACGGCCGGGGCCTGACCGGGCCTGGTCGACCCCGCGCCCGGCATGACGTCGTCGCGCCTGGTCGGCGGTCGCGGGTCAGCTACCCGCGGCGGGCCGTCGCGCCCGGTAGACCGGAAGGGCGAAATTCCGGCGGGAACGGGGCCGTCTGGGCTGGCACCCGCACTCGCGCGCCAGCCTGGTCCGATGGTCTGCTCGGCCTCAGGGACCGGCGCGCCACCGGCCGGGGCCCCGCCGCGGAACCAGTCGCTGGGCGCGACCCATGAGTCCCGTGCGGCAGCGCCTGGATCAGCCTTGATGCGCTCGGGCGGGAAGCTCTCCCGGAACGCCTCGGCCCGGAACGCTCTGCCTGGAACGGATCTGCCTGGAACGGATCTGCCCGGAACGGATCTGCCTGGAACGGGTCCGGCTGCGAGCGATCAGCCGACGTCACGTCCGCGGGCACCGAGTCGGCTGGAATCGGACCCGCCGGGATTGGGCTATCTGCAACTGGGCTACCTGCAACTGGGCTACCTGCAACTGGGCTACCTGCAACTGGGCTGCCCGAGACCAGATCTCCCGAGACCAGATCTCCCGAGAGCAGATCGGCCGAGACTAGATCGGCCGAGGTCGGAGCGACGGAGCTCGGGTTGGCCGGGCCAGGATCGGCAAGGACCGGGTCGGCAAGGACCGGTCGGCGCGGACCGGGTCGGCAAGGACCGGTCGCAGGACCGGGTCGGCATGGACCGGGTCGGCGGGAACTTGCGCGGCGAGCGCCGTCCGCGGGCCCGGCCGGGCGATGCCTCCTGCGCGAACGCAGCGGCGAGCGCCGCGGCGAAATCGCGGCAAGTCGCGTACCTTCCGCTGGGCCGCTTGGACATGCCAGTCGCGATGACCTCGTCGACCGCTGCCGGCAGCTCGGGCCGCCGCTCGGTCAGCCGTGGTGGTGCCGCCTCGAGCTGCGCCCACATGAGCGCCATGCTGTCGTCGCGCCGGAACGGCGGCACCCCGGTCAGGATCTCCACCACGGTGCAGGCCAGCGCGTACTGGTCCGCTCGGCCGTCGACCGGCTGTCCCTGGATCTGCTCCGGCGAGACATAGTCGAGTGTGCCGAGGAACTGGCCGGTTGACGTGAGCGTCGAAGGCGTGAGCGAGTGCTTGCTGAGCCCGAAGTCCGACAGGTAGACGTGATCGGTGTCGCTGCCGCTGGCCTGCCCGAGCAGCATGTTGGCCGGCTTGACGTCGCGGTGCACCAGGCCGTGCGCGTGCGCGGCGTCCAGGGCCGAAGCGACCTGGCTGGCGATCGCGGCCGTCCGTGCCGGGCTCAGCGCGCCCTGGGCCTCGATGAGGGACCGGACGTCACCCTGACCGACGTAGCGCATCGCGATGAACAGGACGCCCGCCGCCTCGCCAGCCTCGAACACCGGGATGATGTGCGGGTGATCAACGCCCGCCGCTGCCCGTGACTCGCGCATGAACCGCTGCCGGAACGCCTCGTCCTCGCCGAGGTGCGGAGCCAGGACCTTGAGCGCGACCAGGCGGCCCAGGCGCAGGTCGAGCGCCCGGTAGACGACGGCCATGCCGCCTCGGCCGATCTGCTGCTGGATCTCGTAACCCGCGAGCTGGTCGCCCGGAGCGAGGTCACCGGGCCCGGAACGGTTGTCCTGCGTCACTGCTGGCCTCCAGCGGCGGGACTTGCTCGGCACCCAGGACCAAGCGTCGGCAGTGCCACGGTCGCGCCAGGCGACGACCTGGCTGGTCCCAGTATCTTGGGACGCGGCCGCTGCGGCAAATGACTAGGCCTGAACCTAGTGCCCATTATCAGGCTCAGCGTGCGATTCAGGCAGGGGTGAGGCCAAGGTCTGGGCCGCGGCCCCGTCCGTCTTCCTGATTCACCAGGCTGTGCGCGGCCATGACCAGGTACTCCCACAGCTGCGCGTCATGAGCTTCATCGAGCCCGAGCTCGTCCAGTGCCGTGCGCATGTGCCGGAGCCAGGCGTCGCGCTCGGCCGGGCCGATGGCGAAGTGCGCGTGCCGCATCCGCAGCCGCGGATGGCCGCGCTGCTCGTTGTAGGTGGCTGGACCGCCCCAGTACTGGATGAGGAACAGCCGCAAGTGCTCCTCGGCGGGTCCAAGATCGCGGCTGGGGTAGACCGGCCGCAGCTCCGGGTCGGCCGCGACCTCCTGGTAGAACCTGTGCACGAGGCGGCGGAAGGTCGGCTCGCCGCCGATGGCCTCGTACAAGCTCGTGGTCTCGGTCTCGCTCATCGGCTCCAGGGTAGCCGCTCGGGGCACCCGCAATGATCACGGCTCTTGCTGCTCCGGCGGCAGCATGACGGTCTCGGCGAGGACGGGCACCGGAGCGCTGGCCTCGGCGTCCAGGGCGTCTTTCAGCCGCTCCCGCAGGGCCCTGGCGACGTCGCGCTTGCCCGCCGGCGCTGTCCTCGCGGTCACCCGGATGAGGATCGTGTCGGCCGTGACGTCCTCGACGCCCCAGACCTGCGGCCGGTCCAGCATCACAGCGCGCCAGGCCGGCTCCTCCCACATGGCCACGGCCGCGCGTTCCAGCGCCGCGCGGGCGACGGCGACCCGGATGTCGTAGGGGACGGGAAAGTCGACCACGGCCCGCGCCCAGCCGTGCGTTTCATTGCCGGCTCGCTTGATCGTGCCATTGCGGATATGCCAGGCGGTGCCATTGATGTCGCGGAGCCGCGTAATCCGCAGGCTGACTGCCTCGACGGTGCCGGCCACGCTGCCAATGTCGACGACGTCGCCGACGCCGTACTGATCCTCGAGCAGCATGAAAATGCCCGCCAGGAAGTCCTGGACGAGGTTCTGCGCGCCAAAGCCGATCGCAATGCCGAGTACGCCCGCGCTGGCCAGCACCGGGGCCAGGTTGAGGCCGAGGTCGCCGAGTATTATCACGCCGGCGACGGTGAAAATGGTCACCGATGCGGCATTGCCCAGCACCGAGGCCAGCGCCGTGGCGCGCTGGCGGCGTCGCTCGCCGAACACGCCGCGGCGGGCCGGATCGGTGGCCGGATCGCTGGCCGCCTCGCCGGGTCCATCGTCGCCAGGAGCGGCGATGCCGCGACGCAGCTGCCCGGCCGCCACGCGTGCGGCCAGTCGCCGGATGAGCCGCGCCGCGGCGATGCGCAGCACCACGGCCACCAGTAGCACCAAGGCGATCCGCAGGATGAGCCGGATCGGGCCGGCCAGGTACACGGTCGTGAAGTCGGCGGCGTGAACGCTGTGCGAGAGATCCCAGACGAGGCGGCAGGCGATCCCCGGGGCGCTGTTGCCGCAGGCCCGCTCGAGCGCGCCGGATGCGGCGGTCCCGGCCGGGAAGGCAGCTGCTAATGCCACAGCCCGATTCTATGGAGCGCGCCAGCGCGAATCCCTAACGATTCCCGCGTTCACTATCAGAGCGGCCGAAATGAGCCAGCAGCGCGCGACCGCCGAATTTCCATCCGTCCGCCGCTCAGGCCAGGGGCAAGCCGGTCTGCGCCGCGGCGAACGCCAGCGTTTCGGCCGACAGCGCGATGGACCGGCTGAGGGCGCGCGCCCCGTGGCCGACCTGGGCCTCGTTCCGGAGCAGGACCGGCCGGTCGGCTTCGGGTGCGCTGGTGGCGAACTGGACGGCGGCGCACATCTTGCGAGCGTGCAGCGTGTCGACCCGGGTGTCGCCGTCTGAGATCGTGAACAGCACCGCCGGGTACTCCACCCCCGGCCGGACGTGGTGATAGGGCGAATAGGAGAGCAGCCAGCCGAACTCCTCGGGGTCGGCGGCCGTGCCGAACTCGTCGTTCCAGCTCTCGCCGAGGCCGAATCGCTCGTACCTGACCATGTCGAGCAGCGCCGCCGAGCAGACGGCGGCAGCGCTGAGGTCGGGCCGCTGCGTGATCGAGGCGCCCACGAGCAGGCCGCCATTGGAGCCGCCCCAGACGGTCAGCTGGCTACTCGTGGTCCAGCCGTCGGCGATCAGCTTCTCCGCCGCGGCGTGGAAGTCGTCAAACACGTTCTGCTTGCGCTCGCGCATGCCAGCCCGGTGCCACTGCTCGCCTTCCTCGCTGCCGCCGCGCAGGCCGGCGACGGCGTACACGCCGCCCGCCTCGACCCAGGCCAGGATCCCGGCGGAGAACGCAGGCGTCAGGCTGATGTTGAAGCCGCCGTATCCGTAGAGGATCGCGGGCCGCGTACTGCCGGGAACGAGGTGGCTAGTCGGCCCCGTTCCCGGCCCTTCGGGGTTGTCTTTTGTCGCCGAAACCACGACCATCCGGATCGTTGTGCCATCAGCGGAGGTGTAGGCGACCTGCTCGGCCCGGACAGCGGGGATGTCGACCGTGCCGGGCGCGCGCTGCCACTCCGTGGTTGTGCCGTTGGTCGCGTCATAGCGGAGGACTACGCCGGGCGTCGTGTAGTCGGTGTAAACAAACCAGGCCTCGTGGCCGCCCTCGGGCCGTTCGACCAGGCCGCCGACGGTGCCGAGGCCGGGCAGGTCGAGCGGGCCGATCGGGTCGCCGAAGGCCAGGTCGTGGACCGTGATCTCGCTGATGGCGTGCCTCGACTTGGCGAGCAGGAGCACAGGCTGCTCGAGCGCGGCGCCGTCGAGGATCGTGATGTCGTTCAGCACAGCGGCCGGGTCCTCAGGGATGAGCTCCTGCCAGCTCGCGTATTCCGGGAACGCGGGGTCAGCCGGGTCCGCGACCGCGATCCGCCCGCGCGGCGCATCCCGGTCCGTCAGGATGTAGAACCTTCCGTCTCGCCCGGCGCGAGGCCAGGCCGTGGCGTCGACCCCTTCCTGCATCACCTGGAGGTTGGGTGCCCGCACCTCGCTCGCCAGCAGGTCGGCTATCCACACGTCATTGCGCGGCGCGGTGCCCGCCGAGGCCGTAATGGTGAGCCAGCGGCCATCCTGGCTGACCGCCACGCCGTAGTAGTTGGTCTTCTCCAGCCCTTCGCCGAAGATGAGCACGTCGTCTTCTGCCGGGCTGCCGACCTGATGCAGGTAGACGCGGCGGTGGAACTGGTCCTCGCCGTCGGGCACGGCCTCCGGCGCGAGCCTGCGGGTGTAATAGAACGCCCCGCCGCCGGGCAGCCACGCGACGTCGGAGTAGCGGCACCTGTCGATCGGGCCGTCCACGTCCTCGCCCGTGGCGACGTCCATGACGCGAAGCTCGGATTCCTCTCGCCCGCCCACCGAGATCTGGTAGGCCAGCAGCCTGCCCTCCCGGTCAGGACGCCACCGGTCCAGTGTCGTGACGCCCGCCGGGTCGATCAAAATCGGGTCGATGAGCGGGCGTTCGGCCCCGGCGGCCGACACCGTATAGAGCACGGCATGCTCCTGGCCGGGCTCGCGCCGGGTGAAGAACTGCCGGTCACCGCGCCAGATCGGAGCACCGACCTCGCCGCCTGCGAGCAGCTGGCCGAGCCGTTCCGCCAGCTTGTCCCGGCCCGGCACGGTGGCCAGATAGTTCGCGTACAGCTCCTCCTGGCCCGCTAGCCAGGATTTGGTCTGCTCACTGCCGGCATCCTCGAGCCAGCGATAAGGATCGGCGACCTCGTGGCCGTGGATCGTCTCGGTGAGATCCTGGCGGGCGGCATCGGGATACGGGGGCAGCGTCATACCTGGCACTTTAATGTTCCCCTGCGGTTCGCTTTCACCACGGCCGCGCTCGTGCCGAGCTGCGGCAGACTGCGGTTAGGGTGCAGGGGAAGGATGTCCTGAGGTCCACCGGCATTTGGTGTTGGCGATCTGGGCGCCCGGCGGTCACACTGGTCACGGGTGCCCCGGCGGCACGATGCCGGCGCGTACCAGGAATGAAGGCCAGACCCCGTCCAGACGGGAGGTACGAGTGCGCCGGGTGCTGCTGCTCAACATCACCTATGAGCCGCTGACGACGGTCGGCTTGCATCGCGCCGTCTGCCTGGTACTCGGCGAGAAGGCGGACGTTCTCCACTCCGACTCTGACGGGGTCCAACTGCATTCGGCGTCCTCTTGGCTGGACGCGCCTTCCGTGATCCGGCTGCGTCGTTATGTGCGTGTGCCGCATCGCAGCCGCGTTCCGCTCACGAGGGCCGCGCTCATGCGCCGCGACAACTACCTGTGCGCCTACTGCGGCACCAAGGCGGACACCATCGACCACGTCGTGCCCCGCAGCAGAGGCGGCCCGCACGCCTGGGAAAACTGCGTAGCCTCCTGCACCCGCTGCAACCACCGCAAGGCTGACCGGCTCATCGAGGAACTCGGCTGGACCCTGCCGCGAGACCCGGCGGCGCCCCGAGGTCCGCACTGGCGGCTCATTGGTGCCATCAACGACGGCGACCCCCAGTGGGTCGCTTACCTTACTGAGCCGAGTGCCGCCTAGCATCCGGTGCCCCAGAGTGGTGGCGACCACCCAGTGTGATCGGCAACGCCGGTGCCCTCGCGGCCGGCGACCACCCTGAGTGATCGGCTAACTGCGGGCCGCTATCGGACCGGCTGGGCGCAGATGTTAGCTTCGCCCAATGATCGGCGACTCTGATCTTCCGCCGCGCCGGCCCGGCGACTGGCGTCTTCCGCCGCGCGAGCCATGGCCGCCGCGCTACTCCGGCTCCGCGCGCTACTCCGGCTCCGCGCCACTCCGGCTTCCCGCGCCACTCCGGCTCCGCGCGCCAGACTGGGCGGCCGCGGGCCCTTCGTCGGTCGGGGAAGGCTGGCCCGGCGCAGCAGCCCGTCGTCCCGCACGTCCGTCGCGTGGATCCAGCCCGGTACGTGGGCGGGCTGCTGCTCTGGCAGGGACTGTGCTGGCTCGCACTGGCTGGCGTCGGGCTTGGCCTCTGGATTGCAACGCTCCCAGCCATACTCACTCCCACCACCACTGGCACCGAAGTGATCTGGCGGGCCGCGCAGCTGCTTGCGATCCTCACCGGCGCTGGTCTCGGCGCGGCCGAGATCGGCATGGCAGGCCGAGTGCGCAGCGGGTCGCGGCGGCTGCGCAGCCCGGATCCGTAGGTGAAGCCCGGATCCGTAGGTGAAGCCCGGATCCGTAGGTGAAGCCCGGCTCTGGCTGCCGCCCGCCGGCCTGGTGAGCCCAATTCCGGCGGTCACGACCGAGCGGATCTGGTGCCGCGCCATCTCGTTCGGCGAACGCCACCGACGTTAACCGGCGGCTCGTCGGTGTCAGGTCCGAGACCCTGATGGTTTCGTGGGAACGAAAGCCGCCAATCACCCTTGGCGGCGCTGAAACCGACAGGATGTCAGCCGCCATGGCGAGCCGGCTGCTGTCGGCTGTCGGGCTGCTGTCGGCTATCGGGTAGCGGTCGGCTATCGGGTTGCGGTCGGCTATCGGTCGGCTATCTGGCTGCAGCACGAGTCGCCGGGGCGCGCGACGCTCTGCGTGAGATGACCGCGATGTCGCCGCCATCGGTCATCATGACCTGCACTCCCGCGCCGAAATGCCGGGCGAGGACCGCATCGCATAGCACCTCACCGGCTTGGCCAGATGCCGCTATCTCGCCGTCGGCGAGCAGCAGCAACCTATCGGCGAACTGGCCCGCCAGCGTCAGGTCATGGATCGCTGACAGCACCGTGAGCGAACGCTCGTGCCGCACCTCGTCGATCAATTCCAGCGCGTCCATCCGGCGGCCGAGATCCAGCGCGCTGGTGGGCTCATCGAGCAGCAGCACGGGGGCCTCCTGAGCGAGCGCGCGCGCGAGCACCACACGCTGCAGCTCGCCGCCGGACATGGTGCGCAGCATCCGGCCGGCCATCGCAGCGAGATCCAGGCGATCGATCGCGGCGGCACAAATGCGCCGGTCGGCCGCCGTCTCCGTGCGGAGATAGCCGATGTGTGCCGTCCGGCCCAGCAGGACGTAGTCGCCAACGGTCATGTCCGGGGGCAGCAGCGGCCGCTGCGGTACGTAAGCGACGAGCCTGGCCAGCTCGCGCCTGCTGAGCCTGTTGGCTGGCCGGCCGCAGACGGTGATTGAGCCTGCGTAGGGCACCAGGCGCGCGAGGGCGTTGAGCAGCGTCGTCTTACCTGCGCCGTTGGGGCCGATGACTCCGAGCCATTCGCCGTCCGATACATGCCCGGCAACGCCTCGCAGCGCGGTGGCACCGCCATAGCGGACTGTGCAGGCCGGCGAAGCTGATCATGAGAGGTCCTGCCTGGCTCGCCGCGACCTCAGCACGAACAGGAAGAACGGCGCCCCTGTCAGCGCCGTGATCACGCCGATCGGCACTTCGGACGGCGCCTGCGCGGTCCGCGCCACGACGTCGGCGAGGACCAGAAAGGCCGCGCCGCCAATCATCGAGACCGGCAGCAGCACGCGATAGCTCGGCCCCGCGGTCAGGCGGACGGCATGCGGCACGATAATGCCGACGAAGCCGATTAGCCCGCTGACGGCTACCGCAGCCGCCACGCCGAGTGTCGCCGCCATGACGACGATCAGCCGCAGCCGGGCTACGTTCACGCCGAGGCTCGCCGCCTCGGTCTCGCCCACGCGCAGGACGTCCAGGAGCCTGCGGTGCACGAGCAGTGCGATCGCGGACACGGTTACGTACGGCAGGATCATCCAGACGTCCGACCAGCTGGCAGCTGACAGGCCACCGAGGATCCACGAGTACACCGTTGCCAGCGTCTGCGTGTGCTGCTGCTGGAGATAGGTCTGGAACGCGGTCAGCATCGCCGCGACGGCGATCCCGGCCAGCAGGATCGAGCCCGTGCCGCGGGCCGCCGGGGACTCGCCGCCGCGCCCCGCGCCGGCGCCGAGCAGGTATGTCAGCGCAACCGCGCCGACGGCCCCGGCGAAGGCGGCAGGCGGGGTGAGGGCCAGGCTGCCGCCTGAGACGACGACGATCGTGGCGCCGAGTCCGGCCCCGGCGGCAACGCCGAGCAGATAGGGATCGGCCAGCGGATTCCTGAATATGCCCTGGTACGCAGCGCCGCCGCCGGCCAGCATCGAGCCGACCAGGACGCCAAGGAGCACCCTGGGCAGCCTGATCTGCCAGACGATGGCAGAGTCGAGCGCCGGAACCGTGACATGCGGATGCCACGGCAGCCGGGCAACGAGGGCGTCGATGATCTGATGCGGCGACAATCCGGCCGGACCGACCGCGACGCCGATGATCACGGCGGCGAGCAGGACGAGGCTGGCGAGCGTGATCGCGCGGCCTGGCCTTATCCGACGGAGCGCGACGCTGCCGGCAACCGGGTCGCCCGCGGCGGCGCCTGCCGTGACGGGCTCGCCCGCGGCGGGACGACCAGCCGTGACGGGGTCGCCCGCGGCGGCGCCAGCCGTGACGGGGCCGCCCGAGCCTGGCTAGCCGTGACGGGGCCGCCCGGCCGGGGCTAGCGTGACGGGCGCCTGTGACCAGGCCAGACACGGCGGGACCAGCCGCGGCGGCGGTTGGCGCTGCCGCCGCGGACCTGGTCGTAGGCCTGATTGCTGTCATCAGGCGCCGGACTTGGTTCCCGTGGCAACCGTCTCGAGCAGCTGGACAATCCGCGGTCCCCAGCGGGACGCGATGTCGGCATTCAGGACGATGATGTGCTTGTCCTTCACCGCCGCGAGCACGGACCACCCCGGCCTGCTGCTGACCGTGGCAGCATCCTGGCCGCCTCCGGTGCTGCCCGAGTCGGACAAGATGATGTACTCCGGGTTGGCCTTCAGGATGAACTCGGCCGACAGGCTGGGGTAGCCATCAGCGGCCGCGGCGCCCTTGGCGGTATCGGCGATGCTCTTCATGCCCAGCAGGGAGAGCAGGCTGCCGATGAAGGTCGAGTCGGTCACCGAGTAATAGGGGTCGGTCCCCAGTTCGTAGTAGTAAGTCAGCGGCGCCGAATGCTTTGGCTCGGACGCCACTATCTGGCCGATCTCGGCCTTCAGCTTCTGGTCCTCGGCCTTCGCCTGGGCGGCATGCCCGGTCGCGGCGCCCAGCTGGGTGAGCTCGCCGTACACGCCCGACACGTTCGCCGCCGCGGGCAGTTCCAGCACAGGAACCGACAAGGCGGTTAGCTTGGCGGCGATGCCATTGATGTCGTCGGAGATGATCACCAGGTCGGGCTTGTACGCGGCGATCGCTTCGGCGTTCGGCTGGTAGGCGGACAGCTTGGTGATCGGCGCGGTCGCCGGGTAGTCGGAGTAGCTGTCGACGGCCTTCACCTGGCCCCCGGCCCCGATCGCGTAGAGCATCTCGGTCGCCGTTGGGGACAGCGACACGATGGCATCCGGCCGCGAAGCCAGGTGGACCTTCCCGCCGGCCGTAGTGACGGTGACCGGGAAGCCGGCCGCGGCTGCGCTTGAGCCGCCTGCGCCGGCCGGACTGCGCCGGCTGAACCTGCGCCCGCCGACCCTGCGCCCGGGGTTGAGCTGGCAGAAGAATTGCTGCATGCCGCGCAGGCGGCTGCGAGTGTTGCGACCACCATGACGGCCGGCCGCGCACGGGTGAAAGCCCGCATGATCATCCTCCGTTGGCACTGGAGGACGAAGTGCGTTCGCTGCGACGCCGACCGGGCATCGGAACGAGCCGCCCTTCCTCCGAGGACAGGTCGTTGGCGCAGGCCAGGCGTCCGGGCTCGTCCTCGGCCGAGTCGTCTCGACCGGGGCATCACCGTTGCGGGACAGCGCCGGGATCTCACCGGCTTCGCTGTGCACAGCACCCGCCCAGGGATATTCAGCCCCGGGACGGGCGTAGCTTATCGCAGCCAGCCGGTGACGGGTGCGTGACTGCCGAGGTGCGCACAGGCGACCTTGGCGACGGCTGCGGTGGCGCGGATTGCGCGACGACGAAATATGGCCCCTCCATCTCATACCTGGAGGGGCCTGGGCACCATTGTCCAGCCGCGCATGCCGTCACCCCGGCAGCGACACGCCGGCCGAATCTGCTGGGTCGTGATCGACCGGCGATTCGGATAAGGCCGCTTCTTCATCCCCGAAAGGTCCGGCGGCCGCTTTGAATGGCGGCGGACGGGACGACCCCGTTCCCTTCACGAATTGCAATCAACTTGTGACGCGCAGTGCAGTGCGATGCGACAATCAGACCGACGCAGGCGGCGTGGGTACCCCCGAGCTCACGCCGCCGCGTCTCCACCTGGCGCCCGGTCTGCTGATCCCTCCGCGAGAGCAGGCCCGGCCGTTTACTTCCGGTCCGCCGCGCCGGCAGTGCAACGTCATGCCCAGGCCCGGTAGCGTTTGGCCTATGACCGACACAGCAAATCCGGCCGGACAACCGGCTTCGGCGCCGTTCGGGCGCATGCTTACGGCGATGGTCACGCCCATGGATGGGAACGGGGCCGTTGACTACGACGGCGCTGCACGGCTCGCCGAGTACCTGGTCACCGACATGCGTAACGACGGCCTCGTGATCAGCGGCACCACCGGGGAGTCGCCCACGACCTCCGACGAGGAGAAGTCCAGGCTGCTGGCCGCCGTACTCGAGGCGGTAGGCGACCGGGCTACCGTCGTCGCCGGCGTCGGCACCAACGACACCGCGCACACCTGCGAGCTTGCCCGTGCGGCCGAAGCGGCGGGCGCACATGGGCTCCTTGTCGTCACGCCGTATTACAACAAGCCTCCGCAAAACGGCTTGGTAGCGCATTTCAAGCAGGTCGCCGACGCTACCGGCCTGCCGAACTTGCTCTATGACATTCCCGGCCGCACCGGGACGCCGATCGCCGTCGAGACGTTGCTCGAGCTCGCCGACCATCCGCGGATTGTCGCGGTCAAGGACGCTAAGGCCGATTTCGGCGCCGCGTCGCGGGTCATGGCGTCCACGCCGCTGGCTTTCTACAGCGGCGACGACATGGTTAACCTGCCCTGGCTGTCACTCGGCGCGGCCGGGTTTGTCAGTGTGGTGGGGCACGTCGTCGGCGACCGCCTGCACGAGATGATCGACGCGTACATGGCCGGGCACGTGGCCGAGGCCCTGCGCATTCACCGCGAGCTGCTGCCGGTCTACACCGGCATGTTCAGGACACAAGGAGTCATTATGACGAAGGCCGCCCTCGGCCTGCTCGGCCTGCCTGGCGGACCTGTCCGGTTGCCGCTGGCAGATGCAACAGACGCCGAGGTCGACCGGCTGCGGACGGACCTGCTGGCGGGCGGTGTGAAGCTCAAGTGAGCCACCCGCACCCCGAGCTAGGGACACCGCCGCCCCTGGCCCCAGGAGGCTTGCGCCTGGTCGCCCTCGGCGGGCTCGGCGAGATCGGCCGCAACATGACGGTCTTCGAGTACGCGGGACGGCTGCTAATCGTCGACTGCGGGGTCCTGTTCCCCGATACCGACCAGCCGGGCGTCGACCTGATCCTGCCGGACTTCTCGGCGCTCGAAGGCAGGCTGGACCAGATCGAAGCGCTCGTGCTGACCCACGCGCACGAGGATCACATCGGCGGCGTGCCTTACCTCTTGCGCCAGCGGCCCGACATTCCGCTGGTCGGGTCGCGGCTGACGCTGGCGCTCGTGCGCAGCAAGCTCACTGAGCACCGCATCGTCCCGGTGGACGTCGAGGTGGAGGCGGGTGGGAAGCAGCGGTTCGGCCCGTGGGATCTGGAGTTCCTGTCGGTTAACCACTCCATTCCCGACGCGCTGGCGGTGGCGATCAAGACACCGGCCGGGGTGATCTTGCACACGGGCGACTTCAAGATGGATCAGCTGCCGCTCGACGGACGGCTCACCGATCTCGGCGGCTTTGCCCGGCTCGGCGCCGATGGTGTCGACCTGCTGCTGGCCGACTCGACTAATGCCGAGGTGCCGGGCATCGTCACCTCCGAGCGGGTGATCGGACCGGTCCTGTCCGAGGTCTTCGACGGCGCCGAGCAGCGGATCATCGTGTCCTGCTTCGCCAGCCACGTGCACCGGGTCCAGCAGGTCATGGACGCCGCGGCTGAGCACGGCCGGAAGGTCGCGCTCGTTGGGCGGTCGATGGTCCGCAACATGGGCGTGGCGCGCGACCTCGGCTACCTCAAGGTTCCGTCCGTGCCACGGCGGGCTGCTCGTCGACCTCAAGGAGGCCGAGGAGATGCCGCCGGACCAGATCGTGCTGATCTCGACCGGATCCCAGGGCGAGCCGATGTCGGCACTGTCGCGGATGGCGGGCCGTGATCACCCGATCCGGATCGCCGAGGGCGACACGGTCATCCTGGCCTCCTCGCTCGTGCCCGGCAACGAGTCAGCTGTGTCCCGGATCATCAACGACCTGACCCGGCTCGGCGCCCGCGTCGTCCACAAGGGAAACGCGCTGGTTCACGTCTCCGGCCACGCTCCCGCCGGCGAGCTGCTCTACGTGCTGAACCTGGTGCGGCCGAGTAACTTCATCCCGGTCCACGGCGAGTGGCGGCACCTGAAGGCACACGCCGAGCTGGCGGCGCTGACCGGCGTGCCGGCGCAGAACATCGTGATCGCCGAGGACGGCGTCGTGGTGGACCTGGTCGGCGGCCAGATCTCGGTGGCCGGCAAGGTCTCGTGCGGCTACGTCTATGTCGACGGGCTGTCGGTCGGAGAGATCACGGAGGCTTCGCTCAAGGACCGGCTGATCCTCGGCGATGAGGGGTTCATCTCGGTCGTCGTTGTCGTGGACTCGACCAGCGGCAAGCTGGTCGCGGGCCCGGAGATCCACGCGCGCGGCGCGGGCATCGACGACGCTGGCCTCGCGGAGGTCCGGCCGCTGATCGAGGAAGCGCTGGCCAGCGCGGCCAAGGAGGGCATCACCGAGGTGCACCAGCTGCGCCAGCTCCTGCGCAGGACGACAGGCCGCTGGGTGAGCGACAACTACCGCCGCAGGCCGATGATCATCCCGGTGGTCGTCGAGACCTGAGCCCGGCTGAAATCGGCATCCTGGCGTCTTTGCGCTGGTCAGCCGCCTATCCTGGGCGCGAGCAGTGATCGGGCGTCAGGAGAGCGGGTGTAGCCGTGCCAGGGAGCAACCGGTACCCGCGCGACCCCGTTCCGCGCGACCCCGGTCCGCGCAACCCCGGTCCGCGCAACCCCGGTCCGCGCAACCCCGGTCCGCGCGGGCCGGGTCGCCACGGTGGCGGCCCGCGCGAAGCATCCCCGCGCGAAGCATCCCCGCGTGCTGCCTCCCCTCGCGCCGAGCGGCCCGACCGGTCGGAGCGGTCCGAGCGGCCCGACCGGTCCGGCCGGGCCGGCCAGTCCCGCCGGCCAGTCCGGCCAGTCCGCGGGCCGGCCGTCGCCTCGTGCCCGGCCGTCTGCCGGCAGGCCGGCCGTGCGCGCGCGCAGGCGCGGCGTCGGCGGCTTGACGCCGCGAGGCCAGGCGCTGCTGTCCGTCGGCATCGTGGTCGCCATGGCGGCGCTTGGCGGGTGGGCGCTCGTGGCGACCAAGGCCAAGCCGCCGCCAGCTCGCACGTCGGCCGTCGGCAAGCAAGTGCCGGCCGTGCAGCAGGGACCGGCCGCCAGCGCGACGGTCAGCATCACCTGGGTGGGCGACATGACGTTCGGGACGCTGAACGCCTGGCCCTCCGCGGGCACCGGGTCCCTGCTGGACGGGGTCAAGTCCGATCTGCACAGCGACGTCACGATGGGCAATCTGGAGACCGCTCTCGGGACGCTGCCGATGTCCAAGTGCTCACCCGGCGAGAAGGACTGCTACCAGTTCGAGGCGCCCGCCTACACCGCCAGGGATCTCAAGCGCGACGGATTCGCCGCCGTGAACGTGGCCAACAACCACACGCTCGACGCGGGCGCGGCCGGCGAGGCGAGCACCGACGCGGCCCTGCGCGCGGCGCGCCTGAAGTGGACCGGGCGGCCTGGCCAGATCACGTACATCACCAGGAACGGCATCAAGATCGCGCTGCTTGGTTTCGCGCCGTGGTCCTATGACGCGGACATGCTCAACATCCCCGCTGCCGAGGCTCTGGTCCGCCAGGCCAAGAAGCATGCCCAGCTCGTCGTCGTGATCGAGCACGCCGGCGGCGAGGGCGACACCGCTCAGCACGTCCGGCCAGGCGAGGAGTACTTCCTCGGCCAGGACCGCGGCAACTCGATCGCGTTCACCCACGGGGTCATCGACGCCGGCGCGGACCTGGTGATGGGCTCCGGACCGCACGTTCTGCGCGGCTTCCAGTGGTACCACGGTCACCTGATCGCCTACAGCCTCGGCAACTTCTGCGGCTATAACACCCTCGGACTCGACGGCGTCACATCAGTCAGCGCGATCCTGCACGTCACGCTCAACGCTCAAGGCCAGTTCGTCCGCGGCAGCATCACGCCCCTGCGGCTGACGTCGCCCGGGATCCCCGGACCAGATCCCGGCCGCGCCGCGATTGGCCTGATCAACACGCTTTCGCAGGATGATTTTGCCGGGAACGGGGCCGCCCACATCTCCGCCGCCGGCACCATCGGGCGGCCCGCCGCCTAGCGAAGGACCAGCTAGGGTGCTCGGTTGACCGGCCGGCACCGGCGAACCGTCGGCTAGCCGCCGAGTGGCCGTGCCGACCAGCCGGCTGGATTCGTGCCCAGCAGCTTCATGTGCCCGAACAATATGACCGGCGAGATCGCCGGCTTATTGCTGTCCACGCTGATGAAGATAAACAGGCCGTTCGCGTCGGGCACGCAGACCTGGTGCGTGGTGGGCCTGCCGTCCGCCGCGGGGATCGTATTGACCACGACCTGGTGGCCATCTATGACCTGGTGCTGCGACTGGCCGCCCGGGTAGAAGTAACAGCTGCCGCGGCCGGGCGACACCGTGACGCCGGGCAGGTCAGCCGGGTGCCTGCCGGGGGCCGTGAAGCTGTACTGCTCGGAGAGCAGCGCGCCGCCGATGACGCGGAAGCCGTCGGATGTGACTCGCCAGGTACCCGGGACCTTAGTCAGCTGCGCCGCGAACGTCGACGCGCTGCTGACTGCCTCCGCCGAATACGACGCCACGCGCGATCCGCAGCAGAATCGCGCTCGACTGGTGCGCACCGGTCGCGTTGCCGAGCTCCGCCCAGCCGTTGGAGGCGTACTGCCACACGAGCGCCTGGTCCTGCTGTCCGGCATTCGCCTGGGGTGGCGGGCTCAGCCAGAACGCCCGGTGGCCGTTGACCGCGGGTGCCCGCCCGGCGAGGTAGTTCTGGGTATCTCCGTCCGACTGGGTGCACTCGAACTCGCTGGCCGTGTCGATGAGCCTGCAGGCCCGCGCGGCATCGACCGTCAGCTGCCACTTGAAGTGCCGCCCCGCATAGATGTTCAGGAATTCCGAGGCGTGATCGCCGCCACCGGACACCAGCGCCTCGCCGGCCGGGAGCCAGCCGAAGGACGCGTAAGGCACCAGCGGGTTCAGGCGGTCTGGCGCGGGCGCCGCCACCGTCGGCGCAGCCGGGCGTGAGGCGCGCTTGTCCCCGCTCGAGTCAGGTCGCCCGATAGGGACAGTGCTTGCGAGCGCGACGGCCATGACTACCGAGGCGGCTAGCACCGGCGCCCCGGCCAGCCAGGCCCGCCGCCGACGCAGCAGCGAGCGGCCGCGCTGACTGGCCGCGGCGATGCTGACGTTGGCCGGCGGCTGCTCGCCGTCGGCGATCGCTTCGAAGACGTCGCGGATCTTCGACTCAAACACGGTCACAGGGCCTCCCCGAGCGGGCTCTCGCCATGAATGGCGAACGGCGGGGTCGCTGTGTCCGGGCCGCCGTCCGGGCTGACGTCCGAGCCGAGCGTGCGGCGCAAAGTGGCGATAGCCTTGGCGGTCTGGCTCTTGACGGTTCCGGGCGTGCAGCCGAGCACCTGAGCGGACTGGTCGACGTTCAGATCGCAGTAAAACCGCAGTACGAGCGTCGCGCGCTGCCTCGCTGGCAGGACTGCTATCGCCGCCTGCAGGTCCAGGGCGGCGTCCGTGTCATGGCTAGCCGACGGCCCGTCGGGCACTTGATCGCTCAGGGTGACGCGCCTGGCCCAGCCGGATCGCCGCTCGCGCAGGAACTCCCTGACCACGATGGCGCGCACGTACGGCGTCGATGTTGTCGGCGGCCTTAGCTCGCGGCCAGTGCAGGTAGAGCTTGGTGATGGCAGCCTGGATCAGGTCGTCGGCGCCATGCCAGTCCTGGCAGAGCAGCATCGCCAGCCGCCGGAGTGACGGCAGGCGAGCGCCGACGTACTCGGCGAACTCCGTGTCACGCTCAGCTGTCATCTGCCGCGACCGCTCTCCAGGTGTGGTCCCACACTGCGTAGAAGCCCGTACCGGGTCGTTCGGTTGCCTGCCCGCGCGGCTAGGCGCCAGCCGATTGCCCGTGTAGCCGGAGGCGCTGGAGCTGGCCGCGCGCCGCTGGCACGATCGCGCGACCGTAGGCCAGTCCGCACGCTCCCGGGCAGGGCGACCCCCGTGCGCCCTGCCCAGCAGTACATCAGGTGGATCGCACGTCAGGTGAGGGGCCGTGTGGTCCAGTTCGCCGGGTTCGTGCCCAGCAGCCTCATGTGCTCGAACAACGTGACCGGAGCGACCGCCGGGTGCCACCCGTCCGCGCCGACGAGTACCCAGAACCCGTCCGCGTTCTTCGCACAGACCTGATGCGACGGCGGCACCGACGGCGCCCCTGTCGGGGCCGCAATGTCGTTCACGAGCACGTGGTAGCCGTTAATGACGCGAGGCACCGACTGGCCACCCGGATAGACATAGCAGTCGTCGGCGCTGGGTGTCCCGACGTAGACGGATGGGAGGTTAGCGGCAGCGGCCCCCTCGTTTGCCGGGAGGACGGCGTCGCCCTTAGTCACAGCGAACATTGCGGCAAACAGCGCGCCGCCCCGGCGGACAAAAGTTGTCTCGCTGACCTGCCAGCTGGCGGGCGCCCTGGTCAGCTGCAGCGCGAACACGATCGGCTGGGTGGACGTGCCGAACTCTGCGCCGCGCGCTATCTGGAGCGCCTCCTGCCCTGGATTGCCGGTGGTCGTCCTGCTCATCAGCTCAGCCCAGCCGCCGCGCGCGTACTCCCAGATCATCGATCCGCTAGCCCAGAAGGCCCGGCGGCCGTTGACCGCGGGGGCGGACCCAGTCAGCGGGACGTCGGTCGAAGCCCGGGCGCCGTTGTAGCAAATCAGGAACGGCTCACGGCGGGACGGCCTTGTGCTCGAGCCTGCGGGCACCCGCTGGGTCGTCAGCCTGCACTTGCCGCGAGCGTAGACCCAGAGCTGCCACCGGACGTGGCTGCCCGAGCCCGCAGTCAGGAACATGCCGACCCGCCCTGTCGCGCCCGACGAGACGGACTCGCCCGCCGGCAGCCAGCCCAGCGATGCGTACGGGACCAGGGGATTGAATCGCCGTGGCGCTGCCGCCTCGGGCGTTCCTTTGGTGGCAGCAGGGTGTCGGAGCGCGGGGGCTCCGGCCTTTCCACCGGGCAGCACTCCGGCCAGAGCGACGGCGATCACCGCCGAGGCGGCCAGCACGGGCGGCCCGGCGAGTCGCGCCCGCCGCCAGCGCAGCCGCGAGCGGCCCTGGCTAGCGGCGGCGCCGATGCTGACGTTGGCCGGCGGCTGGTGGGTGTCGGCAACCTGCTCAAACATCTCGCGGACACGTGCTTCGAGGGTGCTCATGGCGCCTCTCCGTAAGAGCCGTCCCGGTGGATTGCCAAGGGCTCGCCGTTGGCGCCGGGCGCGAACGACGGGCCGAGCGAGCGGCGCAGGCTGTCCAGGGCCTTGGCCGTCTGGCTCTTGACGGTGCCCGCCGAGCAGCCGAGGACCTGAGCCGACTGCTCGACGTTCAGGTCGCAGTAGAAGCGCAGGACCAGCGTCGCGCGCTGTCGTGGCGGCAGGGCTGCCACCGCGATCTGCAAGTCCATCGATGTCTCGGAGTCCGGGCTGAGCGCCTGGCTGTCGGGTAGCTGGCCACTCAGCGTTACCCGCCGCGCCCAGCTGGAGCGACGCTCGTCGACGAACTCGCGCACAACGATGGCGCGCACATAACCGTCGATGTTGTCCGCAGCCTTGGCCTTGGGCCAGTGCACATACAGCTTGGTGATGGCGGCCTGGACAAGGTCATCGGCGCGGTGCCAGTCCTGGCACAGCAGTACGGCCAGCCGCCGGAACGACGGCAGCCGGGCCGAGACGTAGTCGGCGAACTCCGCATCACGCGGTGACGTCATCGAGTGTGCTCTCTGGCTGGTGCGGTCATACTGGCTAGACGGTGCTGGCGGTCGGCTCGGTTGCCCTGCCGACCGCGCTTACGCCCGCTAGCTGTCTTGAGAGCCCCACTAATGACCGCCAGCCTGCTGGCGTAGCCGGAAGCGCTGGAGCTTACCCGTGTTCGTGCGGGGGAGAGCCGCTACGAACTCCACGGCCCGCGGGTATTTGTACGGGGCAATTCGCTGCTTTACCAGGTCCTGGAGCTCGCGCGCCTTCGCATCGTCGCCGGTCGCGCCGTCCACGAGTACCACGAACGCCTTGACGAGCTGGCCGCGCGCCTGATCGGGTACGCCGACGACGCCGCACTCGGCCACGTCCGGATGACTCAGCAGCACTTCTTCGATCTCCGGACCGGCGATGTTGTAGCCGCCCGAGATGATCATGTCGTCGGAGCGCGCCTGGTACCAGAAGTACCCGTCCTCGTCGCGCACGTACGTATCGCCCGTCAGGTTCCAGCCGTCCTGCACATAGGTGCGCTGGCGCTCGTCGTTCAGGTACCGGCAGCCCGTCGGGCCCTTGACAGCCAGCCGGCCGGGCTCGCCGTCAGGCACCGCCTTACCGTCCCGATCGAGGACCGCTGCGGTGTAGCCGGGTACCGCCTTCCCGGTCGAGCCCGGCCGGATGTCGTCATCGGCCGCGGCGATGAAGATGTGCAGCATCTCCGTGCTGCCGATACCGTCGATGATCTTCACGCCGGTGGCGTCATAGAACGCCTGCCAGGTCGACTTGGGGAGGTTTTCGCCGGCCGACACGGGCCTGCGCAGGCCGCGCAGCTTGTCAGCCTTGCCGGCGGCGAGCATCGCGCGGTACGCCGTCGGCGCCGTGGACAGCACGGTCACGCCGTGCTCGGCGATGGCGTCGGCTAGCTCGGCAGGCGTCGCCTTCTCCAGCAGCAGGGTGGCCGCGCCGACCCGGAGCGGGAAGAGCAGCAGGGCGCCGAGCCCGAACGTGAACGCGAGCGGCGGCGTCCCCGCGAATAGATCGTCGGGCACGGGCTTGAGCACGTGCGCGGAGAACGTGTCCGCCGCCGCGAGCAGGTCGCGGTGGAAGTGCATGGCGGCCTTCGGCTTGCCGGTCGTGCCTGATGTGAACGCGATCATGGCCACGTCGTCGGCGGCGGTCTGGACGGAGGCGAACTCGGCGGGCTTGGCCGCGGCAAGCTGCGTCAGGTCGCCGGGCTCAGCGCCACCGAACTCGACAACCCGCAGCTCAGGGACGTCAGCGTCGCGGAGGTCAGCGGTGATCCGCTGATCGCAGAGGGCCAGCCTGATCTGTGCGATGTCGCAGATGCTGGTGAGCTCGGCGGCGCGCAGCATGGGCATAGTCGCGACGGCGACGCCGCCGGCCTTGAGCACGCCGAGCCAGCACGCGGCGAGCCACGGGTTGTTCGGCCCGCGCAGCAGCACCCGGCCGCCGGGGACAAGCCCGAGGTCCTCGGTGAGCACCCTGGCAACCTGCGCCGCGTGCCGGGAGAGGTCGCCGTAGCTCCAGGCCTCCGCGGGAGTCAGCAAGCAGCGCCGCCCGGCGCCGCCCGCCTCGATCGTCGGGTCTAGCAGGGCGTCGGCGGCATTCAGGCGGTCCGGGTACGTCAGCTCGGGCAGCGTGAACTCCAGGTCGGGCCACTGGCCTGGCGCTGGCAGGTTGTCCCGGCAGAACGTGTCGGTGTGCGCGGACGGCGAGAGCTGCATGTCCGGACCTCCTCGGATGCCACCAGGACGGTCTCAGTATTCCGTCTCTGTGACGATAGTCAATGAAGCAGCGGACGGATCCGCCGCAACGCGTGCGCGGCCGGGACGGCGGCGCTACGTTCTGACGATGGCAACCTCCGGTGCGCCCGGCAGCGAGGAGCTCGCGGCCCAGCCGCGGGCGCTGATCGTGACCATCTACGGCCTGTACGCGCGCGACACCGGCGGCTGGTTCAGCATCGCGGCCCTGATCAAGCTGATGGCCGAGCTCGGCGTGGAGGAGTCTGCGGTGCGATCGGCGATCTCCCGGCTCAAGCTGCGCGGGCTGCTGGAGTCCCGGCGCGTGGGCGGGGCGGCGGGCTACGGGCTGTCCGCTCGCGGCAGCGAGATCCTGAGCGCCGGAGACCGGCGGATCTTCCGGCAGCCGCGAGCCACCGCCGACGACGGATGGCTGCTCGCGGTCTTCAGCGTGCCAGAGCACGAACGCGCTCGCCGGCACGCGCTGCGATCCCGGCTGGCCTGGCTTGGCTTCGGCACGGTCGCCGCCGGCGTCTGGATCGCACCAGGCCAGCTGGCCGGCGAGACGCAGGACGTGCTCGCTGCCGACGATCTGGCGGCGTACGTCAGCCTGTTCACGGCCGGCTACCTTGCCTTCGGCGACGTCCGGGACAAGATCGGTCAGTGGTGGGACCTGGCCCGGCTCGAGCAGCTCTACCAGGCGTTTATCGACTCGGCCGCGCCGATTCTGGCCCGGTGGAAGGGCGGCGGGCATGACCAGGGCCAGGCGTTTGCCGACTACGTCCGGGTGCTGACCGCCTGGCGGCGGCTGCCGTTCCTGGATCCCGGCCTCCCGCAGGAGCTGCTGCCAGCCGACTGGGACGGCGCCCGGGCTGCCGCCCTCTTCGGGCAGCTTCAGGACCGGCTCGGCGACCTCGCCAGGGACCACGTACTCGCGCTCAGCGGCGCCGGGCAGGATCTGATCGGCGGGAGTGGTAGGTAAGCGATATGCGTGACTAGGCTGTGCGGTGCCGCTACGGCATCAAGGAGAGGAATCACGATGAGCTACCAGCCGTATCCGACGACCGGAGGCGATCAGCTGCCGCAGCAGCGTCCGCCTGCGCCGCCGTCCATCCAGACCGCGGTCAAGCTCATGTACGCCGGGGCCGCCTTGAGCGCGGTCGGGTTCATCGTGGGGCTTGCCACCATCGGCAGCCTCAAACAGGACATCATCAACGCCTCGACCAAGCCGCTGACGGCCTCCCAGCTGCACGCAGCGGAGGCATTCGGCGTCGCCACGATCGTGGTACTCGGCCTGATCGGCATTGGCCTCTGGCTCTGGATGGCCCGCGCGAACGGCGCCGGCAAGAGCTGGGCCAGAGTCGTGGCTGCGGTGCTCTTCGGCCTCAACACCCTGGGTTTGCTGTCGGCAGTCGCCAGGCCCAACGCGTTCGGCACCAAGATCTTCGACATCCTCGGCTGGCTCGTCGGCCTCGGCGCGACGATCTTCCTATGGCGCCGGGACGCCTCGGACTACTTCACCCAGTCCCGGATGCGGTAGGGGAGCGCCGTCGCGCACAAGCGGGTTTACGCTGAGCATGGGCGCGACGCGGTCTCCGGGGGCCATGAATGACGTATCAGCCTCATCCAGCTAGGGGCGGCGTCGGCAGCCAGATGCCGACGGTTCAGAATCCGCCGCAGCCACCATCACTTCGCAACGCCGTGCGCCTGATGTACTTCGGCGCTGCTGTTGCCCTGATGGGCACGGTCTTCACGGTCGCGATCAGTAGCAAGATCAAGACTGATGTCTTCAACGCGGTGCGCAAGAACGGCCGCGGCAGGTCTGGTGGCTACACGATCCCGCAGCTGCACACGGTGGCTAACGTCACCTTCGTGGTCTTGGTCGTTGCCGGCGCTGTCAGCATCCTGCTGTGGTTGTGGATGGCGTGGGCAAACAACCGCGGCAGCGGCTGGGCACGAATCACCGGGTCAGTGCTCTTCGCCCTCATCAGCCTCGAAGCCGTCTTGTCGCATAGCCGGGCAAGCGTCTCGATCTTCGTCATATTGGTGGAGTGGCTGATCGGACTGGGCGCCGTTCTGCTGCTCTGGCGCCGGGAGACGACGGCGTATATCGGGGCGGCCTGAGCAGGAGTAAGTGCCAGTCGCCGCCTGCCCTCGGCGGCCAGCCGCGCCGGCCGCCTCATCGGGCCGTATCACCTGATGGTCAGCTGGACGCACCGATGACAGCGAATCCCTGGACCTCAACAAGCGCCGCTTCGTCCCAGAGCCTGGACACGCCGATCGCGGCCATGGCCGGGTAGTTGCGCCCGGCTAGCCGTCGCCAGACGGCGCCGATCTCGGGCCCGCGCGCCCGGTAGTCAGCCAGGTCGACGGCGTAGACCGTGAGGCTGGCGAGATCTGTCGGCTGGCCGCCGGCGGCTTCCAGCGCTATCAGCAGATTCGCCAGCGCCAACTCGAACTGCTCGACGACCGTCTGCCCGACGATCACGCCGGACGCATCGAGCGCCGTCTGCCCTGCCAGGAAGACGAGCCGGCCGCCGGTCGCGATCACCGCATGCGCGAAACCCGAGGGCGGCGCCAGTTCCGCTGGATTCACTCGCTCTATGCTCATCTGCCATCACTCTCTGTCATGGTCGCCACGGTCCCGGGAGCATCCGTGCGCGTCTACACCGGCTATAGCCGGACTAAACACGCACAGCCTTCCAGCTCAGCCGTCATAAACACCCCGCCGCAGCACAAATCGCCGCGCACCCACCGGTCCTGCGGCCCGACGGGCCGACGTCGGCGCCGGGGCGCTTCCGTTGCGAACTGCCACGCCGGCGCCCGCCTTCGGCGGAGCGAACCCGGTCACGGGCGCCAGCGCTCGTGCCGGGTGGCCGTCACGCCGGACCGGATCAGCTCGAGCCGTGGCCGGGGGCCGTCGGCGCGTCCGGTCGCGGGCGGCCGGCTGCCGGCCTGCCATTGCACCGGCCAGCGAGCGCCTGGCCCGGCGTAGCCCTGGTCGGCCGCAGCGTGCAGGGTCCAGTTCGGGTCGTACAGGTGGGCGCGGCCAAGCGCGCAGAGGTCGGCGCGCCCGGCCAGGATGAGCGAGTTCACGTCGTCGTAGGACGAGATCACGCCGACGGCGATCGTCGCGATGTCCACCTGGTTCCTGATCGCGTCCGCGAACGGGGTCTGGTACGACCGCCCGAACGCTGGCTGCTCGTCCGGCGTCACCTGACCGGTCGAGACGTCGATCGCGTCGGCGCCCGCGGCCGCGAAGGCGGCGGCGATCTCGACGGCGTCGCCGCCGGTGATGCCGCCAGGCACCCAGTCGGAAGCCGAGATCCGCACCGTCATCGGCTTGTGCGACGGCCACGCCGAGCGGACCGCGGCGAACACCTCCAGCGGGTACCGCAGCCGCCCGCCAAGCGAGCCGCCGAACGAGTCCGTCCGCTGGTTCGACACCGGCGAAATGAACGACGACAGCAGGTAACCGTGCGCGCAGTGCAGCTCAAGCAGGTCAAACCCGGCCCGATCGGCGGCCTCAGCGGAAGCCACGAATTGCCCGAGGATCTGCGTCATCTCCGCGACCGTCAGCTCACGCGGTGTCTGGCTCAGGCCAGGCGCATACGGAAGCGGAGACGGACCGCAGACCGACCACGTTCCGGTAGTAAGGGGTTCGTCTATGCCTTCCCACATCAGCTTCGTGGCGCCCTTGCGGCCAGAGTGCCCGAGCTGAAGCCCGATATGCGCGCCGGATGCGGAGTGCACGAAGGACGTGATCCGCTGCCAGGCCGCCTCGTGCTCGGCTGTGTACAGGCCGGCGCAGCCCGGCGTGATCCGGCCGTCGGCGCTGACGCACACCATCTCCGTCATGACGAGGCCGGCACCGCCGAGCGCCTTGCCACCGAGATGCACGAGGTGGAAATCGGACGGCGTGCCGTCTGCCGCCGAGTACATGTCCATGGCCGACACGACGACGCGGTTCGGCAGCTCGAGTGAGCCCAGCCGGAACGGCTGGAACATCGGCGGTACCACCTCGCCCGTCCCGAGGCCGCGCCGCTTGCAGTCGCCGGCGAACCACGTGTCCATCCGGTCGGTGAACTCGGGGTCGCGCAGCCGCAGATTGCCGTGTGTCACCCGGCGGCTCCGGGTCATGATGTTGAACGCGAACTGCTCGGGCTCCTGCCCGGTGTACTGGCCGAGGTTCTCGAACCACTCCAGGCTGGCCTGCGCGGCCCGCTGCGTCGAGGCGACGACGGGGCGCCGCTCGGCTTCGTAGGCCGCGAGCGCGGCATCGACGGGGCCGCCCGCGTTCTCATGCAGGCAGGCCGCCAGGGCGAGGGCGTCCTCCATGGCCAGCTTGGTGCCAGAGCCGATGGAGAAGTGCGCCGTGTGGGCGGCGTCGCCGAGCAGGACCACGTTGTCGTCGTGCCAGCTTCCGCAGCTCAGCGTCGCGAAGCCCAGCCAGCGCGAGTTGTTGGCGAGCAGCGCGTGCCCGCCGAGCACGCCGCCCAGCAGCTCGCCGACCCGCGCGATCGACGCCGCGTCCGACTCGCCTGGCGGGAGCTCAGCTGCGGCCTCGGCCAGCTCGGCGAAGCCGGCCGCCCGCCAGACAGCCTCGTTCATCTCGACGATGAACGTGCTGCCCGTGGCGTCGTAGGGGTAGCCGTGCACCTGCATCACGCCGTGCGGCGTCTGCTCGACATAGAACTTGAATGCGTCGAAGACCAGGTCGGTGCCCAGCCACATGTACTTGCAGTTGCGAAAATCAAATTCTGGCCGGAACGTGGTCGTCCGAATGCTCCTGATGCCCGAATTGACGCCGTCGGCGGCGACCACCAGATCGTAGCTCGCAGCGAGCTCGTCTGGATCTGGCGCGGACGTGCGGAAGTGAACTGTGACGCCGAGTTCGGCGCAGCGCTGCTGCAGGATCTCCAGGAGCCGGCGTCGGCCCATGGCCGCGAAACCGTGCCCGCCGCTGGTGATGACCTGGCCGCGGTAGTGCACGTCGATGTCGTCCCAGCGAGCGAACTCGCGCTCCATCAGGCGGTAGATGCCAGGGTCGGCGTTCTCGATCCCGCCGAGGGTCTCGTCGGAGAACACCACGCCGAAGCCGAAGGTGTCATCGGGCGCGTTGCGCTCCCAGACCGTGATCTCGGCATCGGGCAGCAGCTGGCGGGCTAGGGCGGCGAAGTAGAGACCGCCTGGCCCGCCGCCAGCGACTGCGATGCGCACCGTGCCCCCTCGCCCGTGTCCGACACAGGCCCGTATCTGACACAGGCGAGGCTATGCCGGATGTGCGACGGTCGTCAACAGAACGCGACAGGATGCCTTGCGCGTGGCCTGTGCTGGCTCAGGCAAGCCGGCGGATCCGCCACAGGCAGATCCAGCCCAGGCCGAGCGCGAGGACTAGGAAGATCCCAGTCTCCAGCCACTGGAGCGTCCAGTACCTGCTGGCTGGCTGATAGGTGATACCCATCCTGACACCGTGGCTGGCAAGGCACTGCTGGAAGTTGTCGCCGATAGACCTGGACATGCATGCCTGCGGCGCCCTGCTGATCGCCTGGCCTGCCGCATTGACAGGCATGCTGCTCGTGATCCAGTCGCCGGCCCTGCCGTTGACGCTGCCGACCTGCAGCAGCAATCTGCCATTGTCGTAGTCGCCGATGCCGTCGAAGCTGATTGTGGACAGAGCTTGGGTGGCACGCACCGGGCTGATCAGGTGCGGCCGGACCAAGCCGGGCCAGAGGATCAGGATCACGGCGAAGACGGCGAGCGTGATGGCCATGGCGGGCAGCGTCCTGCGGACCAGTACGCCGATCAAAACTCCGAGAGCGAACGCGAACGCGGCGTAGCCGATCGGCACGATGCCGGTCGCGCCGAAGAGCGGAGGCGCGAGCCTGTTAATGCTGAGTCCGTTGTCAGCGGCTTGCTGACCCGCGCGGTAGAGCGGGTCGGCCCACCAGCCGATCATGAGGCTCAGCAGGCCTGCGGTGGCCACGGCGGCCAGCCCGATGAGCCCGAGCTTGGCGGCGACCCAGCGGCCGCGTGTGACGCTCTGATTCCAGGCGAGCCGGTAAGTGTCGGCCTCGACCTCGCGCGTGACGAGCGGTGCGCCCCAGAAGATGCCTGTCAGCGCTGGCACGGCATAGAGCAGCAACACGCTGCCGTAGAAGATGATCTCGGTCGCGCTTCCCTTCACCGCACTGATGAAGCTGGCTGCCTGCGCACTGCACTGGGTGCTGCACGCGTTGAGCCCGCTGCCGTTGTAGAGCGCGGCCAGGTGCGGTCCGGTCACGGCAAGGGCGATCGCGACGGCGGCCAGCGCGGCGGCAGCGGCGATCCCTTGCGTGCGGAACTGACGCCAGGTGAGCCAGATCATGCTGACGTCCTCCTCCAGATCGCGGCCGAAGTCATGTGGCAGGCGAGGTCATGCACGGCGGCGGCGTACCTGCGACGTGCAGAGCCAGCCGAGCCCGGCGGCGAGGACCAGGTAAATCCCTGTCTCAAGCCCCTGGAGCGGCCAGAACCGGTTTGCGGGCTGGTAGGTGATCAACTGGCGGAGGTGCAGGCTGTTCAGCCAGTTTTGACAGTTCTGCTCCGTTGAATTGCCCGTGCATGCCGTGGTCGCGGGGCCGGTGAACACCTTTCCGCTCGGGGTTATGGTCTTGTTCGACAGGATCCAGGACCCGGCCGACGTGAAGTTCCCCATGACGGTCATGGTGTTGCCGCTGCCTGATCGCCCGGTCGAGGTAACCAGGATCTCGTCGGCGTTGTTGGCGTTGAACGGCACAGCCACACGCACGGGAGCTATCAGGTGCGGCCTGACGAGTGTGGGCACCAGGAACTGCACGGCAGCAAAGATGGCGAGCGTGATGGCCATCGCGGGCAGCGTCCTGCGGATGAGGACGCCGACCGTCACCCCGAGCGCGAAGGCGAACGCGGCGTAGCCGAGCGGCGCCACGCCGCGGGCGGCGAATACCAGCGGGTTCATTCGCGGGAATCCCGACCCCGAGTTGGTCTGACCGAAGTTCATCGCGTGGTCGATCGGGCTCGCCCACCAGCCGATCATGAGGCTGAGCAGGCCAGCCGTGCCGACCGCGGCGAGGCCAATCAGCCCGAGCTTCACCGCTGTCCACTGCGTACGGCTGACGCTCTGGTTCCAGGCCAGCCGGTGCGTGCCAGTCTCGAGTTCGCGGGCGATCAGCGGTGCGCCCCAGAAGATGCCCATCAGGGCCGGCGCCAGGTACATCACCGCGATGCCCGCTTCGAACAGGGCTATGTACAGGCCGTGGATGTTGTCGAAGAAGTTGGTCGCTATGGAGCCGCAGCCCGCGTGGCAGGAATTCAGCCCGGCCGAGTCATACAGGTGGACTAGGTGCGGACCGGTCGCGGCCAGCAGGATCGCGATTGCGCCGAGGGCAGCGGCGGCCGCGATGGCCTGCCAGCGGAACTGTCGCCAGGTGAGCCAGATCATCGCTGCTCCTCCATGATCTTGTGATCAGATTCGACGCCGACCGCGGTGTTGCCCATGTAAGCGAGGACGAGATCCTCGAGATCGAGCCGGGAGACCGACCAGGTCGGGTCGATGATCGGCTCGCTGCTGCGGACCAGGATCGTGCTCTGCCGGTCGGTCTGGCTGACCCTGATGACGTGCTGGCTGGCGGGCAGCGTGGCCGGATCGCGCCGGGCTCCGGTCAGCAGGTAGTGGTCAGCAAGCATCTTGTCGACGTCGCCGGCCGCGTGAACGCGCGAGTTCACCAGCACGACGAGGTAGTCACTGACTCGCTCCAGATCAGCGACCAGGTGCGAGGACATGATCACGCTGATGTCGTTCTCGGCGGTGGTCTGCATGAGGACCTGGAGGAACTCGCGCCGGGCCAGCGGGTCAAGGCTGGCGATTGGCTCGTCCAGGATTAGCAGCTCGGGCCGCTTGGCGATGGCCAGCGTCAGGGCAAGCTGAGCCCGCTGACCGCCCGACAGCGTGCCGGCCCGCTGCGACAGGACGAGACCGAGCTGCTTGACCCGGCTTGCCGCAAGGTCGGCATCCCAGCCGGGATTCAGGTGCGCTCCCATCCTGAGGTGATCGGCGACGCTGAGCCCGGCATAGATGGGAGCGTCCTGAGCGACGTAACCGACGCGGGCAAGCTGGTCGGGTCCGCTCGCAGGCGCGCCACCGAGCACCTTGATGCTGCCCGTTGTCGGGGCGAGCATCCCGGTGGCGAGGTTTAGCAGCGTCGTCTTGCCGGCGCCGTTGGGGCCGACCAGGCCGACGACACGTCCGACCGGGATGTCGAGGGTGCAGTCCGACAAGGCCCAGCGCCGCCCGTACTTCTTGCCGAGCCCGAAGGCTTCGATGGCTGCGGTCATATTGCTTCCTCCTGCACGGCGGACCTCACGGTCCGCTGGAAAATCCCCTCGATGCTCTCGAGGTCAAGGCCCGCTCCGCGCGCCTTCCGGTACCAGCGCAATAGGTCCTGGCTCAGCTGCTGATGAGCCGCGATGGACCCGTCGCTCAGCGTCTTGGTCACGAATGTGCCGACGCCTGGCCTGGCAGCCGCCAGGCCTTCGTACTCAAGCTCGCGGTAGGCCTTGAGCACCGTGTTCGGGTTGATCGCCAGCGACCCCGAGACGTCCTTCACCGTAGGGAGCTGATCGCCTTCCCGGAGCAGGCCGAGCCGGAGAGCCTGCCGTACCTGCTGGATTAGCTGCAGGTACGGCGCCACCCCGGAGCGGGTGTCCAGGTGAAACTCGATCACCGAGCCTCCCAGTTATCTAGGTAACTAGCACAATAGCTTCCTCAAGGGCTCGCCGCAACCGTTGATTGGCCGCAACCCAGTCGAGTGCGCGCGGCCCGTCGGGTGCCGCAACCCCGTCGACTGGCCGCGACCCGGTCGAGTGACCGGAACCGCGCGGCGGAACTTCCCGACACGCCGCGACCGTTACGCTGCTGTCGACCTCAGTGCTCGTTACGGTGGGGAACATGGCGACTCGTGCGCCCAAAGGCGCAGCGCGCCCTCGTGGCGGCACGACCAGCAGGACGCGGCAGACGGCCAGTTCGGCTCGTCGTGGGTATGGCTCGTCGGCCCGCAACGGGCGCGGCGGTACCTATGCGGCCAGCCGGTCGCGCAAATCCAGCCGGGGCAAGTCGACTGGCAGGCGCAACACGCGGCCAGCGCCGCCAACCAATCCGTTCGTGATATTGGCTGGCTGGATCCTCAGCGCGATCGCCGCCGTCTGGATGGCCCTGGCGCATACCGTCGGCGCACTCTGCCGCGCATTCGGACGCAGCGCCCGCGATCTGGACCTGCTGCACCAGCGGGATGGCCTTGGCCTGACCTCGCTGTGCGTCGCGATCGTCGCGGCGGTCGCGACCTGGTGGCACCCAACCGGACCGCTCAGGCCGGTGGCCACGGCCGTGGTGACCCTCTTTGGTTCCGGGTCGTGGACGATCCCGATCTTGCTCGGACTGCTGGCCTGGCGCTTCCTTCGCCATCCAGACAGCAACGCCGACACCGCGCGGATGGTCATCGGCTGGACGGCGCTGCTCGTTGGCGCGCTCGGCCTCGTGCACGTGGCGTCGGGCACGCCGGAGCTGTCGGCCGGGCTGCCAGCTATCCGGTCGGCTGGCGGCGTACTCGGGTTCGCGGCTTCGGCTCCGCTAGTCGCGCTGATCACGAAGTGGGCTGCGATTCCCGTGCTCGCCCTCATCTCAGGCTTCGGCCTGCTGGTCGTGACCGGGACGCCATTGCACCGCGTTCCCGACCGAATCGCGGAGCTGCACGGATTCATCCTGCGCAGGCACGCGCCTGCCGACGGCGACACGGATGCGGAGCCGGGCCAGGACGCAGCTGGCCGCCCCCTGACCCGGCTCAGCCGGCGCCGCGCCGAGGCGCTCGAGGTCGGTGCCCGCGACCGCGCCTACGACACGCCGCTGCTCGGCGGCCTGCTCAGCCGGCGTGACCCGCATAAGGATCTGGAACCAGCGGCCGAGGCCGGGATCAGCGCCGCCGAGGCTGCGGCCGACGCGCTCAGCGTCGACGGCGTCGGCGTCGGCGTGGCCCAGGGCGCTGCGACGGCCGGCGGCTGGCATGACTGGTCCGCGCCGCCCGACGGGGCGGACGTGAGTGCCGCTGCGGCGGCCGCGCACCCGAAGAAGGCCGAGCAGCTGACGCTGGCCGCCATCACCGACGGCAGCTACACGCTGCCGCCAGTCGCGCTGCTGAAGCCCGGCACCGTGCACCGGGCGCGGACGAAGGCCAACGATGCAATGGTCGAGGCGCTGTCCGCGGTACTGGAGCAGTTCGAGGTGGATGCTCAGGTGACGGGCTTCACCCGCGGGCCGACGGTGACCAGGTATGAGATCGAGCTGGCGCCCGCGGTGAAGGTGGAGCGGGTCACCGCGCTGTCCAAGAACATCGCGTACGCGGTTAAGAGCGCAGACGTCAGGATCCTCTCCCCGATCCCGGGCAAGTCCGCCATCGGCATTGAGATCCCCAATACCGACAGGGACATCGTCAGCCTCGGCGACGTGCTCCGGTCACCGGTCGCGACCAGCGACCAGCACCCCATGGTGGTAGGGCTTGGCAAGGACGTCGAGGGCCGGACCGTGGTGGCCAACCTCGCGAAGATGCCTCACATGTTGATCGCCGGAGCCACTGGGGCGGGCAAGGCACTTGCTCTTGATACGCCGATCCCGACGCCTGCCGGCTGGACGACAATGGGCGATGTCCAGCCCGGCGGGGAAGTATTCGATGAGCGCGGCCAACGGTGCACAGTGGTCGCGGCGACTCCGGTGATGTATGACCGGCCATGCTATGAGGTCGAGTTCTCTGACGGCACTGTCATCGTGGCTGACGCCGAGCATCTGTGGCAGACCGAGACGGTAGCGCGGCGTGCCCAGCGCACAGAGCCCGCGCGCGGCGCGCCCTACTGGCCGGCTGCAGAAGTGGCCCGCGTGACCAGTCGGGCGGCAGAGGTGCTCAGCGAGCCCGACGAGCTGGTAACCACGGCGGCGGTCATCGCCGACGTCGGACATCAGTTCCGGAACGTCCTGCACGTGCTCGCCGGCCACCTTCCAAAGGAGGGCAGGAACGCGCGGCCCACTTATCGCCGCGGTGGCCGTACGGTCAGTTTCTGGGCGCAGACATATTCACGGCACTTGGTCTATAAGTCGCTAGCGGAGCGCATCGCGCAGCCAGCCGGCGCTGGCCGGCGCGTTGAGTTCGGCGCTGAGCCGGTTACTACGAGCCAGATCGCTCAGTCGTTGCGTGCGCTTGGGCGGGTTAACCATTCGATCGCCCTGTGCGGGGCGCTCGATTACCCTGAGCGCGACCTGCCCGTCGCTCCGTACACGCTCGGCGCATGGCTAGGTGACGGGCACTCCGCTGGCGCTCGCATCACCAGTGCTGACCAGGAGATCCTCGACGCGATCCGCGACGATGGGTACATAGTCACCAAGCACGGCGCTTACCTGAGCTACGGGATAAGTGAGCGCGGCGAAGGATCGGCCTGGCACTCGGCGAGGAACGGCATCATCTCGCATCTGCGCGCCGCGGACGTCCTTGGCAACAAGCACATCCCTGAGCAGTACCTGCGAGCATCCATCACGCAGCGGAAGGCCCTGCTAGCTGGGCTTCTGGACACCGACGGCTACTGCAGCACGGCCGGGCAGGTCGACTTCACGGCTACGAACGAGCGACTCGCTCGGGACGTGCTTGACCTGGTGCTCGGGCTTGGCTTCAAGGCGACTTTGCGGGCCAAGCCGTGTAAAGGCCGGTCTGTGAGCACATCAACCGCATTCACAATCAGCTTCCGGCCACACCAGTCTGTTTTCAGGCTCGGGCGCAAGCTTGCCCGACAGACGGGCATTGAATCAGCGAGTCCCGCTCGTCGGCGCTACATCGTCGACGTGCGAGCCATCGAGTCGGTACCCGTTCGCTGTATACAGGTCGACAGTCCAAGCCGCCTGTACCTGGCTAGCCGTTCTTGTATTCCGACCCATAACTCGACCTGCATCAACGGGCTGATTACCTCGATCCTGCTGCGCTCGACGCCGGACGAGGTGCGCATGGTGCTGATCGATCCCAAGCGGGTCGAGCTGGCCGCCTACGGCGGGATCCCGCACCTGATCACGCAGATCATCACCAACCCCAAGAAGGCGTCGGACGCTCTCCAGTGGGTGGTGGGGGAGATGGACCGGCGGTACGACGACCTGGCCGCGTCGGGCTTCCGGCACATGGACGACTTCAACAAGGCGGTCCGGGCGGGCCGGGTGGTCGCGCCGGCCGGCTCGGAGCGCGTCTATGTGCCGTACCCGTACCTGCTGGTCATCGTCGACGAGCTAGCTGACCTGATGATGGTCGCGCCGCGCGATGTGGAGGACGCGGTCGTCCGGATCACTCAGCTCGCGAGGGCGGCCGGCATCCACCTCGTGCTCGCGACCCAGCGGCCGAGCGTGGACGTCGTGACGGGCCTGATCAAGGCCAACGTCCCGTCCCGGCTGGCGTTCGCTACCTCAAGCCTCACCGACAGCCGGGTCATCCTGGATCAGCCGGGGGCGGAGAAGCTGGTCGGCCAGGGCGACGCGCTGTTCCTGCCGATGGGCACGAGCAAGCCGATCCGCCTCCAGAACGCGTTCGTGACCGAGAAGGAGATCCGCGAGGTCGTAGCCCACTGCAAGAAGCAGGCGGAGCCGGCCTATCGCGAGGACGTGGTCATGCCGGAGGGCAGGCAGCGAGAGATCGATGCCGACATCGGCGACGATCTGGAAGATCTGCTCCACGCTGCCGAGTTGATCGTCAGCACGCAGTTCGGCTCGACGTCGATGCTTCAGCGCAAGCTTCGGGTGGGCTTCGCCAAGGCCGGTCGGCTCATGGATCTGCTCGAAAGCCGCGGTGTTGTCGGCCCGAGCGAGGGCTCTAAGGCCCGTGATGTGCTGATAAGGCCAGACGATCTCCCAGTGCTCCTGGCCTCACTGCGCGGCGAGGACTAGGCCAGCCGCCGTCACCTGCCGGTGCAAACGGCAGAGCGAGTCACGCGCCGAGCCACTCCGATTCTGGACTGGTCCTCACCGGACGGTAACCGGATGTCTACACTTGGTGACCGGTCCCAGCTATGGGACTCGGGGGAAGCCAACAACGGGCTCGTGGGCCTTACGGCCCTGGCCCGGGGCGGGACGCAGCATGACTAATGGAGGCGCCGCGTGAGCATCGGTGACGCCCTGGCGGCGGCGCGCCGCCAGGAGGGTCTCACCATTACGCAGGTGAGCCAGCGGACGTGCATCAGGGAGACGATCGTCCGTGGCATCGAGCGGGGGGACTACTCGGCGTGCGGTGGAGACTTCTACGCGCGCGGTCACATCCGCAGCATCGCCCGGACTGTCGGGCTCGATCCAGAAGAGCTGATCAGGGAGTACGACGCCACGCAGGCGCCGCCGCAACCCATCACGGCGGCGGACGTGTTCCAGCCATTCACGCCGGTGAAGCTGAAGGAACGACGGCGGCCGAACTGGAGCATCGTGCTTATCGCCGGCCTAGTGGCGGTCCTCGGCATCGTCGGGTTCCGGTATTTCGGATCGCACAACAACCCGCACCACCCGGGGACCCCATCGGCAGGGGCGAGCCACAGTTCCACGCCTGTGACGACCAAGCCAGTGACGCACACGGCGCCCAGGCACGTGCACCTCACGCTGATCGCCCTGCCGGGCAGTGTGTCGTGGGCCCAGCTGACGTCGAAATCGGGCCGCGTGATCTTCCAGGGCGACATCGGAGCAGTCGCGGGAATCCTGAAGAAGTCGTGGACGCAACCGCACACCATCAGGCTTCAGCTCGGGAATCCGGCCGCAGTGCACCTGTATCTCAACGGCAAGCGGCAGACCTACGTGACGACGACGTCGATCACGCTGACCTGCACGCGTCTGATCTGTAAGTAGCAGGCCGGGCGGGCTGCAGGGCTGCGGGCGGCGGCCGGCCACCGGAGAGTCCGGCTGGCCGGGCACCCTCCACCTGCCTGCGTCAGCCGCCCTGGCCGAGGGCCAGGCCCGCCACGCGGGCGTTACTGGTGCGCTCGCACGCGCGCGGTTACCGTAGTCTGCCGGTGTGTCGTCTAGTCAGCAAAATCCAGGTGCCACCAGGCGAGTAGTCAGGATGGTGACCCTCGGCTGCGCACGCAACGAGGTGGACTCCGAGGAACTCGCGGCCCGGCTCGAGGACGGCGGCTGGCAGGTCGCCGACGATACCGAGGACGCCGCGGTCATCCTGGTCAACACCTGCGGCTTCATCCAGGCGGCGAAGCAGGAATCCATCGACGAGCTGCTGGCGGCGGCGGGCGGCGGAGCCCAGGTCGTAGCGGCGGGCTGCCTGGCGGAGCGATACGGCTCGGGCCTGGCTGAGGCTCTGCCCGAGGCCCAGATCCTGAGTTTTGATGACTATGAGGACATTGCGGCCAGGCTTGACTCAGTGGCGGCCGGGAACCGCTGGGATGCACACGAGCCGCGGGACCGGCGCAGGCTGCTGCCGCTGTCCCCGGCCGACCGGCCGAGCGGCACAACCCACCAGCCTGGACATGGCCAGATAGCCGACTTGCCGCAGGGTGTGGCACCGCCATCCGGGCCGCGGGTACTCCGGCGCAGGCTGGGCGGCGGCGTCGTGGCCCCGTTGAAGATCGCCTCGGGCTGCGACCGACGCTGCACGTTCTGTGCGATTCCGGCGTTCCGCGGGGCGTTCGTGTCCCGGCGTCCGCACGATCTGCTGGCGGAGGCCGCCTGGCTTGCCGATCACGGTGCCCGTGAGCTGCTCCTCGTGAGCGAAAACTCGACGTCCTACGGCAAGGATCTGGGCGACCTGCGGCTGCTGGAGTCGCTGCTGCCGCAGCTCGCCGAGGTTCCTGGCATCCGCCGCGTCCGGGTCAGCTATCTTCAGCCCGCCGAGGTCCGGCCGGGTCTCATCGAGGTGCTGGCAGGCACCCCGGGCGTGGCACGGTACTTCGACCTGTCGTTCCAGCACGCCAGCGGAAGCGTGCTGCGGTCGATGCGCAGGTTCGGCGATCGGGACCGGTTCGGCCAGCTGATCGAGCAGATCAGGGCGCTGGCGCCGGAAGCCGGCATCCGGTCCAACTTCATCGTCGGCTTCCCTGGCGAGACCGAGGCAGACGTGGCCGAGCTTCAGACCTTCCTCACCGACGCGCGGCTGGACGCCATCGGTGTCTTCGGTTACTCCGACGAGGACGGCACAGAGGCCGCCGGCCTGCCCGGCCAGCTGCCGGCGCAGGAGATCGCCGACCGGGTCGAAGAGCTCGCGAGCCTGGCCGATGAGCTGATGAGCGAGCGCGCCGCCGAGCGGATTGGCTCGACTGTCGAAGTTCTCATCGACGAGGTCCTGCCTGATGGCCGCTATCTTGGCCGGGCCGAGCACCAGGCGCCCGAGGTCGACGGTGCCACCGAGATACGCAGCGAGCAGGAGCTCGCGCCAGGCGATCTGGTGGCTGCGCTCGTCACGGGCAGCGATGGAGTGGACCTGCTGGCCGACGCGCTCGCCAGAGTAGCGGCGGGAGACAAGGCCCCGGTCGCACGTTGAGCTCGGCAGCTCCGGGGACCAGCGAGGACGGGGACCGCAGGCCGCATGAGCAGGCGGCGCCGGGGCCGGATGACCAGCACGGCCTGCCCGACGTGCCGCCCGCGCCCAGCGTGGTCAACGTGGCCAACGAGCTCACGGTGCTGCGCCTGGCCCTCGTGCCCGTGTTCGTGTGGTTTCTGCTGGCGGGCGGCACCGGCGATCGGTCGATCGCGTTCGTCGCCTTCGCACTGGCCTCGGTGACCGACCTGCTCGACGGCGAGGTCGCCAGGAGGCGCGGCCTCATCACCGACTTCGGCAAGATCGCTGATCCGATCGCCGACAAGGCGCTGACCGGCTCCGCCCTGATCACGCTGTCGTATCTGGGTGAGCTGCCATGGTGGGTGACCTGCGTCATCGTCGTCCGGGAGCTGGCCGTGACCGCGCTGCGGTTCTGGGTCATCAGGCACGGCGTCATCGCGGCCAGCCGGGGCGGCAAGGCCAAGACGATGCTCCAGATCATCGCTATCAGCCTGTATGTCCTGCCGCTGCACGTCGACATCCTGCGGGAGATCGTGATGGGGGCGGCCGTGGTCGTGACCATCGTGACCGGCATCGACTACACGGCAAGGGCCATCCGGCTGCGCCGGGCGGTTCAGTGACCATGGCAGGCCCCGGGCCAGCGGCTGATCCCGAGTCCGCGGCGGAATCCGGGCTGCTCGCCCGCCAGATCGTCGAGCTGCTGACGGCCCGTGGCCAGACGGTGGCGGTGGCAGAGTCGCTCACCGGCGGCCTGGTCGCGGCCGCGCTGACGAGCGTCCCCGGTGCCTCGGTAGTGGTCCGGGGCGCAGTGGTCGCCTATGCCACTGATCTGAAGGCGGCGCTGCTGGGAGTTCCGGCCGACCTGCTCGCCCGGCACGGCCCGGTCGATCCGGGCGTCGCCGCGGCCATGGCGACGGGCGTTCGGGAGCGGCTCGGCGCCTCCTACGGAGTGTCGACGACGGGTGTCGCCGGTCCGGGGCCAGCCGACGGAAAGTCGCAGGGCACCGTCTTTATTGGTGTCGACGGCCCGTCAGGATCGGCCGGATCGGGCTTGCGGCTCGAAGGAGACCGCCAGGCGGTCCGCGAAGCCACAGTTCGCGCTGCGTTGTCGCTGCTGGTCAGCGCGTTGCAGGAAGATATAAATTGATTACAGTGTTACGTCCGTGTGAACACGCAGCTATGCCCTCTCCCGCACGGTCAGTAAGGACAGGTACGGTAGAGGGGATAGCAGATCGACCTCAGGGAGGGAGCGCGACGATGGTCCTGCTTCGTCAGTTGCTCGGTGACGCGCTTCGGCGACTGCGTCTTCGCCAGGGTCGCACCCTACGTGAGGTCTCGGCCACGGCCAGGGTCTCCCTGGGGTACCTGTCCGAAGTGGAGCGCGGGCGGAAGGAAGCGTCCTCTGAGCTGCTTGCTTCTATTTGTGACGCGCTAGGCGCCCCGCTTTCGCAAGTCCTGCGCGAAGTGTCCGATGGGTTCGCACTCGCAGAGCTTCAAAACGAGCCGGCCTTCGGGGTCCCGCTGGAGCCTGCACTTGCTGGCACCGGCCAGTCCGAGAAGTCCGGGGCCGGGGACTCGGTGTCGGCAGGCTCGTCCCCGCTTCGCGGCGCGGTACGGCTGCCACAGTCGGCCAAGGCCCAGCCGCCCGCTCCGCAGCGTCTTGTCATGCCCCAGCGCAAGCTCACGGTACGGACCGGCCAGCACCTGTCGCCGGCCGAACCGCTCATCGAGCAGGTCACGCTGCCGGGCACCGAGCCCAAGTTCGACAAGCTCGCCCGTGACATCACCGACATGGTGCCGGTCTAGGCCGGACGCCCGCCTCGTCCCAGCGGCCCGCGCCCTACGGCGCGGGCCGCTGGCGTTCGCCCAACGGGCGCTGGGCCGTTCGAGCGCTGGCTCGTGCATCCGGCCCGCGCATTGCGAGGGCCCTGCGGTCCATATTTACCGCGTAACGTGCGCGCAAATAGGTAGAAATAGGCTCTGCCGGTGCACGTCCGGCGGTAAATGTGGCGACGCGCGACTCCAGGCCGGGTCGGTCGGGCTGGGTCGGTCGGTCGGGCTGGGTCGGTCGGTCAGGCTTGGTCGATCAGGCTGGGTTTGTCAGGCTTGGTCGATCAGGCTGGGTGTGACGTCCAGGCTTCCGGGTTGTCCGCCAGCTTGCGCACGCTCGGCGGGAGATTCCCGGACACGACGTGCTCCAGCGTGACTTCCTCGAGTATCGCCCGCTCGTTGGCCCGCAGCGCGATCCACACTGCCTGGAGCGGCTCGGCCGCGCCGGTGTAGCCAAGATTCTCGGGCCGCTCGCCACGCACCCCGACCAGCGGACCGTCAATGGCCCTGATGATGTCGGCCAGCGAGATCTGGCTGGCCGGCCGCGCCAGCCAGAATCCGCCATCCGGGCCGCGCTGACTCCGGACAAGCCCGGCCCGCCGCAGCTGAGTCAGGATCGCCTCGAGGAACTTCCCCGGGATTGCCTGCGTCCGGGCAAGCTGATCTGCCGTCACGTGACCACCACTAGAGGCAGCTAGCTCGATGACGGCACGCAGCGCATAGTCGGAGCGTGCGGACAAACGCATATGGATCATTATGCAGGTAACGGGAGTCGGCCTGTGGATGGCGCTCCGCTGAATATGGCGCCGAACGGGCTCCTACCTCGGGCGGGAGAGTCAGGACCGCGTTAGCTGCCTGTCAGGCCGAGGACGTCGGCTATTGCGAGGGCGTTGCTGCGGCCCGCGCCGTAGCTGGTCAGGTAGCTGCCTCCGGCGGGCTGCCACACGGGCAGGCCCATCTCGACCACTATCGCGTCCGGCCGTGCGGCCAGCATGAGCTCGACCGCCTGCTTGGCCACCGGGTGCCGATGCGCGTCCCGGACGACGATGATGAGCGACCGGCCGCCTGCCTCGCCAAGTACAGCTGATACCTGGGCAGGGAGGTCTGCCGCTGCCGTCGCGGTGCTCAGCTGTCGATAGCTCTCGGCAGGCACGAACGAGCCCAGCCCCCAGGGTACGGACCCGACAGCGAGGTTAGAAGGCGGCACTAGCTGGACGACGAGCGGTGCGCGCAGGGGCGGCGGAGTTCGGTGAACAGTGATAGCCCGCCGGGCGGCGGCCAGGCCGAGCGCTGCGGCATCAGATGCGGCCAGGCCGACCGCGGCGGCGCCGAATTCGGTGGCTCCATCCCCGGTGGCTCGGTGCCCGGCGGTCGCACTGAGCCCGGCGGCCTCGAGCTCGGTGACCCCGAGCGCCGCGGTCGCACCAGCCATCCAGGCGCGCAGCTCCGCTACCCGGGCGGCCGCCTCTTCCAGCCGGTCGCCGGGAAGCCGGCCTGACTGTACCGCGCCGATGAGTGCTGCCCTGACCGCCAGGTAACTCAGCTGGTCCTGGTCACGGCCCAGGCAGAGCAGGTCGGTGCCGGCGATCACGGCGAGGACCGCGGCCTCCGGGATTCCGTAGGGCTCGCTTACCGCGCGCATCTCCAGGCCGTCCGAAACGATGACGCCGGTGAATCCCAGGTCGCCGCGTAGCAGGTCGGTCTGGGCGCGCCGGGACAGCGACGCCGGCAGATCCCCGGTCAGGTCCGGGACGCGCAGATGGCTGGGCATGATGGCGCGGACGCCGGCCGCGATCGCGGCCTCGAAGGGCGGCAGATCCCTGGCCTGGAGCACGCTGAGCGACGCGTCGACGGTCGCGAGTACCAGGTGAGAGTCCAGCGTCGTGCTGCCATGGCCCGGGAAGTGCTTCGCGCAGGCGGCGACGCCGGCCGACTGGAGGCCGGTCACGGCGGCGGCCGCGTGCCGGGCCACGAGCGCGGGATCGGACCCAAAGGCCCTGGTGCCGATAACTGGGTTGTCGGCCGCGGTGTTCACGTCGACGGCAGGCGCCAGATCCAGGTTGATGCCGAGTGCCGCCAGATCGGCGCCGAGCGCCGCGTACACGGACCGGGTGAGGTCGACGTCGTCGACAGCGCCGAGGGCCGCGTTCCCCGGATAGTCACTGCCCGTCTGATGGGAGATGCGGGTGACGTCACCGCCCTCCTCATCGATGGCAATGACCGGCTCCGGCGCGGCGCGCCGCAGGCTGGCCGTGAGCCTGGCCAGTTGCTGGCGGTCCTGCACATTCGGGCCGAAAAGCGTGACGCCACCGAGCCCGTCGCCGAGGGCGGCACGGATCCAGTCGGGCTCCTGGCCGCCGGGGAAGGGCGGAATCAGGATGGCCTCAGCTAGCCGGCCCAGAGCTGGGTCGGCCGTGATCTCCTGGGTCATCCCTTCACCGCTCCAGCGGTCAGGCCGCCGACGAGCTTTCGCCTGACGATCAGGAAGAAGATGATCACCGGGATCGTGTACATCGTGGAGGCCGCCATGATCGGGCCCCACTGCGCGCCGCCGCGGCCGAAGAAGTAGGTCACGTAGATCGGCAGCGTGTAGTCGCTGTGCGCCTGGCCGAGGAACGTCAGCGCCACGATGAACTCGTTGTACGCGGTGATGAAGGCGAAGATGCTCGTGGCGACAAGACCCGGCGCGACCAGCGGGAAGAGGATCCGCCAGAAGATCCGGAAGCTCGTCGCGCCATCGATGGCGGCCGCCTCTTCCAGCTCGCGCGGGATGGTCGCGACGAAGTTGCGCAGCATCCAGATCGACACCGGCAGCGCCTGCGCGGCGTAGACGATGACGAGGCCGAGCAGGTTCTGGAGCAGGTTCAGCCGCTCGAAGTCCAGGAATAGCGCGATGATCAGCGCCTGTGCCGGGATCATCTGCACGATGAGCAGCATGACCAGGAACGACGCCCGCAACCGGAACCGGAACCTCGCGACCGCCACCGAGGCCAGCAGCGACACCAGTGAGGCAATCAGGACCGTGGCCAGTGTCACGGTGAGGCTGTTGCGGAAGAACAGCCAGACCGAGCCGATGCCCGACACCTGGCCGCTGATCACTTCGCGGAAGTTGCCGAGCGTCGGATGCGACGGGACCAGGCTGGGAGTGAGCGAGTAGATCTCGTGCGACGGCTTGAACGCGGTCGAGAGCATCCAGAACAGCGGGAACAGCGTCACCAGGGCGATGATCACGCCGAATCCATTGAGGCTGGCCTGCCGGGCGCGACGTCGGTTCCGGCTGCGGCCTGCCCCCAGCGAGCCGGCCTGGGCGGCCTCGGCGCGCGGCGTCATGGCTGGCAGCGCGGCCATGCGGCCGCCAGTGCTCATGTCAGTGCCCCCTGCCGGACCGAGGTGCGGACGTAGCCGATGGTGACGACCAGCAGGATCAGCGCGAAGATCAGCGCGATCGCGCCGCCTAGGCCATAGCTTGGCGGCAGGCTGGCGAACGCCTTGTCGTACAGGTACGTCGAGAGGTTGTACTCGTTCTGGTTACCCGGGAAGGCGGTGAGGATATAGGTCTGCGCGAAGACGTTGAAGTCCCAGATCACCGACAGCAAGAGCAGTACCAGGAAGATCGGCTTCAGCAGCGGATAGGTGATCTTCCAGAACACGCGCCACGGGCTGGCGCCGTCGACCCGTGCGGCTTCCAGCAGTTCGACCGGGACCGTCTTCAGGCCGGCGAGCACCGAGACGGCGATGAACGGGAAGGACTGCCACACCACCAGGACGGCGATCACGACGTAGGCCTGGAACGCGCCGTTGGTGGTCCAGTTGTACTGGGCCCAGTCCGTGCTGCCGACCAGCCAGTGCGGCATCTTGGCCAGCAGCCAGTCGACGACGCCCCCATCGGGGCTGACCAGCCAGTAGAACAGGACAGCGGCGGAGATCGGTGGTGTCGCCCAGGCCATGAGGGCCGCGGTGCTGACGAATGCTGCCATCCGCTTGCCGAGGCGGTTGAGCAGCAGGCCGACGATGGTGCCGACGATCAGCGTCGCTGGCACGACGACGAGCGCCAGCATCAGCGTGTTGCGCAGCGACAGCCAGAACTCTGGGTCGGCGAAGGTGGAGGTGAAGTTCGCCAGCCCGACCCACTGAGTGGGTGCGGCGCCGGTGATCTGCATCAGGCTGTAGTTCTGGAACGAGAAGATGCCGACCTGGACGAGCGGCCAGAGCAGGACCAGCGCGATGCCCACCAGCGCCGGTGCAAGCAGGAGATAAGGGGCGAGCTTGTGACGGCGGACGAAGGAGCCGAGCCAGGCGCGGAGAGGGCCAAGTCTCCGGCCTGCGGACCTGGATGCTGTGCCGGCAACGCGGTCGCTGGCTGCTCGATCGTCTCGGCCATCTGGCTGGTCACTCTCCCTTCGGTGGCCCTCGGACGGGCATGCCCTCAGCCGCGTGCGGCTGGTGTCACCGCGGCCTGCTGGCGTCCCGGCCGGCCCGCCACGGCGGGCCGGCCGGGATGTTCAGCGGTGCGTCAGGACTCGTTACCGGTGTTGAGCACGTTCTGCAGTTCGGTGTTCGCCTTGTTCACGGTGGCCGTGAAGTTGGCGCCCTGCATGAGTGCCTTCATCATGTCGGGGATGATCTGGTCGGTGGCGTCGGCGGTTCCCCAGTTCTTGCTGTTGAGCGGAGAGATCTGGGTGTAGCCGGCTGCCTTGGCGAAGCCCGACAGGAGCGGGCTGCTTGAGTAGGTCGGGCTCGACAGCTGCGAGGTGAAGTCAGGGAAGAAGCCCTGCGAGTTGGCGAACGTGGTGGCGTTGGCGGGGCTGTCCATCACAGAGAGCAGGTCCCAGGCCGCGGTCTTGTTCGGGCTCTTGGCCCAGACGCCGAGGTCCGAGCCACCGGCGAAGGCCGGGGCCGGGTTCGGCCCGTTCTCACTCGGGATCGGGAACGACGCCCACTGCGCCTTGTTCGCCGTGCTGACCGCTGCCAGCGAGGACTCGGCCCACGGCCCGTCGATGTACATGTCGAGCGTGCCCTTGGCGAAGTCCTCGTCGCTGCCGCCGGAGGTCGCACCCGGCGCGCCAAGCTCGGTCTGGCCGATGTACTTGGGCGGGGAGACCTTCTGCGTCAGCAGCAGGTCGGCGTAGAACTTGATGCCGGCCTCGGACTGCGGGGAGTTCAGCTCGGCCTTCCACTGGCCGCCTGACTGCACGGCTACCTGGCCGCCGGCGCCCCAGATGAAGCTGACGATCCCGTTGGTGAAGTTGCTCGGTGCGCCCAGCCCGAAGGTACCCGGGTAGGCATGCATCAGTGCCTTGGCGTCGCTGACCAGCTGCGCCCAGGTGGTGGGGGGTGCCGAGATGCCGGCCTTGGCGAACTGGTCCTTGTTGTACCAGATGCCGCGCACGCCGCCGAACCACGGCACCGCGTAGTTCTGCCCGCTGACCGTGTCGTTGGCGAGGTTGCCCGCGATGATGTCGGAGCCGCTCGACCAGGACTTGACGTCGCTGGTGATGTTGGCAAGCGCGCCCTGCGTCGCGACGCCTGGCGTGTCGGTGTTGCCAAGCTCGGTGATGTCGGGGCCGCCCTTGCCGCTGGTCAGAGCGTTCGTCCAGTCGGTGGTCCGGTTACCCCACGGGATCCAGTCCACGGCGACCTTGGTGCTCTTGTACTGCGGGAACTGCTTGTGGAACTGAGCCGTGACGCCGTTCATCCAGGCGACCTGGGACGGGACGGACCCGCCCATGCGCCACACGACGAGCTTGGCGGGGGCCGATGAGGCCGTTGATGGGTTGCCGCTCGAGCCGCAGCCCGCGATGCCCGCGGCTGCTCCCGCGAGCGCGACGGCCGCGCCCAACGCGGCCGCCGATCTGGTGAAAGTCACTGACCGATCTCCCTTCCCGGCTGTGTCAGCGGAAGTGACGTCCTCCGGGCGGACGTCTCCGGCCGGGCTGTGGCCTGACGGCCGGCACCTACGCTAGGTGGCGGGCTTAAGTAGTTCGACCCGTTCCGAGCTGATAAGTGCCTGCCAGGGCCCGAGCCCCGTTTATTGCTTGCGCAGAAACTAACAGGAAACTTTCCTATAAGATAGGCTCCGTTGCCAGATTGAGACACAGCCTGCATCTATGCAGGTCATAACCGCGAGACCAGAGCGCCTGGCCGTACAGTCGGTCTGTCGGCGCGCCAGATTAAGGGGTGGGGCATGCAGCGACGGCCGGGGACGCCGAGCCTGTTGCGAGAGCTGAACGACCGGTCTGCTCTTGAACTGCTCCTGGCCGGCGGCCCGATGACCAGGGCACAGCTCGGCGAGCACACAGGCCTGTCCAAGGTCACCGCGTCGCAGCTGCTATCCCGGCTCGAGGAGCGCGGGATCGTGGCGGTCGCAGGGGAACTGGCTGGTGGCCGCGGCCCGAACGCTGCCCTGTACGCGGTCGTACCGTCGACCGCGTACGTCGCTGGCCTGCATGTCGAGCAGGACGAGGTCAGCGCCGGAGTCGCGGATATAACCGGGAACGTGGTGGCTCGCATCTCGGTCAATCCGAGTGACTCCGAAGACCCGGTTGCCCTGGTGAGGAGCGCCGTACTGGCCGCCTGTACCTCGGCTGGCGTACCGACCGAGTCGCTACGCGCGTTCGTCATCGGCACGCCCGGCGTGCTGGATCCGCGGACCGGCGATCCGCGGCTCGCGGTGAACCTGCCCGCCTGGCACGAGGGCGTGCTCGCTGCGCTGCGCACCGACCTGGGCAGGCCGGTAACCCTCGAGAATGACGTCAACCTAGCTGCCATGGCCGAGCGGGCTGTCGGAGCCGCTGTCGGAGTGGCGGATTTCGTCCTGGTGTGGATCGGCGTCGGCCTCGGCCTCGCGACGGTGCTGGACGGACGGCTCCACCGGGGCGTCGGCGGCGCGGCAGGCGAGATCGGCTATCTGCCAGTGCCAGGAGTGCCGTTGCCCGAGGACGTCACGCACCCGGCGACCGGCGCTTTTCAGCGGCTCGTCGGCGCGCAGGCGCTGGTGCCGCTCGCGGCGCAGTACGGGTTTACCGAGGCGACGGCTGCAGCCTGCGTGAGTGCTGCAGTCGCGGCCTCGGCGGCGGGGGAGCCTGAGGCCGTCGCGTTCCTGCGCGAGCTCGCGGGCAGGGTTGCCACCGGCGTCGCCGCGGTGTCGGTCGTCCTAGATCCAGGGCTTGTCGTCCTCGGCGGCGACGTCGGGCTGGCGGGCGGTGCCGAGCTGGCGGACCTGGTCGCCGCCGAGGTGGGCCGGATCTGCCCGGCCCGGCCGATTGTTGTCCCGACGGCGGTGACCGGCGGGCCAGTGCTGCGCGGCGCGATCCTGGCGGCGGTCGAGCAGGCCCGCGGGGAGTTGCTCGCTTCGGTCGCCGACCCCGCCTGACCGGCGGTTCCCCTCAGGATGGAGACTTTGCGTCCGCCACGCACGCAAAGTCTTCATGATCATGAGAGTGTTCACCAGGTGGAGGGAGCGCACTCGATGATCGTCCTGGATGGCACGTCGCTGACCTGCGCCGACGTGACGGCGGTCGGCAGGCGGCAGGCTGAGGTCGAGATCGGCGCCGCCGGGCGGGCCCGTGCCAGTGCCGCCGCGACGACCGCCCGAGCCCTGACGGCGCAAGGTGCCGTCTACGGCCGGACGACGGGCGTCGGCGCCAACAAGGTCGTCCAGATCGGCCTAGGCGACGCGGAGGGGACAGGGCTCCGGCTCGTCCGCAGCCACGCCAGCGGCGCCGGACCGCTGATCGCGCCCGAGGTGAGCCTTGCCGCACTGGCGGTGCGGGCCAACCAGATCGGCGCGGGCGGCTCCGGCGTCGACCCCGGTGTGCTCGACGTGCTCGCCGATTGCGTGAACCGCGGCCTGCGCCCGCCAGCGCGCCGTTATGACGCGATCGGCACGGGCGACCTGGCCGCGCTGGCCGTGACCGCGCTGTGCCTGCTGGGGGAGCGAGACTGGCTGGCGGCCGAAGACGCGCCAGCCGAAGACGCGCCAGCCGAAGACGCGCCAGCCGAAGACATGGGCGCACCGCAGCCGCGATTTGGCCTGGACCCGGCGGACATGCTCGCGTTCATGTCCAGCAACGCGGTGACGCTCGCCGAGGCGGCCATCGCCTGTCACGATCTGTCGGTCCTGCTCGCCGCTGGGACGGTCGTCGCGGCACTGGCGCATCTGGCAGCGGGCGCGTCGGCCGAGCCGTATGCCGAGGCCGTGCAGCTGGCGCGCCCGCATCCCGGTCAGGTCCGGGTGGCAGCCGATCTTCGCGTCCTGCTCGGGGACGTGACCATGGCGGCGCGGATCCAGGACTCTTACGGGTACCGCGCGCTTCCCCAGGTGCACGGCGCGGCCGTCGACGCTGTCGAGCAGGCCGGGCAGACGGTGTCGATCGACATGAACGCGGCCGCGGAGAATCCGCTCATCGATGTGGCGCGGCAGCGGGTCTGCCATAACGGCAACTTCCACACCGCGTACGTCGCTCTCGCCCTGGACTCGGTGCGGGCGGCGGTCTTCCAGGCTGCCTCACTGTCGACGGCGCGGCTAGCCGCACTGCTGGACGACCGCACGACAGGACTCACCCCGTTCCTGGCCCATGGCACGCAGCCAAGCTCGGGACTGATGATCGTCGAGTACACCGCGCACTCGGCGCTGGCCGATATCCGCAGGCTGGCCACGCCGGTGGTGCCCGGCGGCGTGGTGCTGTCCATCGGCGCGGAGGAGCATGCGGGCTTCGGGACGCAGGCGGCGTGGTCGGCGACCGGCGTGGTGCAGGCGTACCGGGTCGTCCTGGCGTGCGAGCTTGTCAGCGCTGTCCGGGCATTGCGGCTGCGCCAGCTGCGGCCACCGACGAGCCAGCTCCGGCAGGCGTTCGACCGGGCGGACGCGGTGCTGCCCGGCGCGCTGACAGACCGGCCGCTGGACGAGGACCTGACGGCCGCCGGCGAGCTGCTGGACACGCTCGGTGATGTGCTCGCGGGCTCGGCTGGCCCGCAGGCGAATCCGGTAGGCTCCGCCCGGTAAGTAACCACCCTGGGCTGGGTCCGCGAGGAGCTGCTGCCGTTGCGAGTCACCGATGTCCCCACGCCGGCCCTGCTGGTCGACGCCGCCGCCCTCGAACGCAACGTCGCGACCATGGCGGCGACGCTGCCAGGACCGCGGCTGCGGCCGCACGTCAAGGCCCACAAGTGCACTGGCCTCGCGCGCCGCCAGGCTGCGGCCGGTCACCAGAACTTCACGTGCGCGACCATCCGCGAGTGCGAGGGCATGGTCGCGGCGGGCCTCGGCGACGACCTGCTGCTCGGGAACGAGGTGCTGGACGCCGCGCGCCTCGGCGCCCTGGTCGCAGCCGGCGCCAGGATCACGCTGGCGGTGGACTCGGAGCAGACCATCGAGGCAGCGACGGCGGGCGGTGTCCGCGAGGTCCTCATCGACGTCAACGTCGGCCTGCCGCGCTGTGGCTGCGACCCGCAGGACGCGGGCAGGCTCGCCGATCTGGCCCGTCAGCGCGGGCTCGAGGTTCGCGGCGTCATGGGCTACGAAGGGCACGTCGTCGGCCTCGTGGACGCGGCCGAGCGTGCCGAGCGCTGCCGGGCGTCGATGGAGCTGCTGATCCGCGCGCACTCGGACGTGGGCGGCGACGTCGTCTCGGCCGGCGGCACGGGCACGTATGAGATCAACACCTGGGCGAACGAGATTCAGGCCGGCTCCTACGCGCTGATGGACACCGCGTACGGACGGCTGGGCCTGCCGTTCGAGCAGGCCGCGTTCGTGCTCGCGTCGGTGATCTCGAGTTCGCCCGGCTGGGCGGTCGGCGACGCCGGACTGAAGGCGTTCGGCATGGACCACGGCAATCCGGCGCTCATGGAGGGAACGGTGCAGTTCTGCTCCGACGAGCACGTGACGTTCGTGCCGCCCCGGCCAGTCGGCGACAAGGCCTGGCTCGTCCCGGCCCATATCGATCCGACGATGGCCTTGCATGAGCGGCTGTACCTTTTCGAGGGTGATGACGTTGTTGACGTCTGGTCGATCGACTTGCGCGGGTGGTGAGGCGGGCGTGAGCGAGCTGCCGCGATACCAGGACCTGCCGCCGGCGCCGCGCGGCGGGCGGAGCGCCTGGGGCTTGTTCGGACCTGAGGACAACCTCGGCCTCGTGAACCTCATGACGCCCGAGCGGGTGGCGGCAGCGGCCGGTCTGGTCCGGACCGGGCGCATGTTCCCCCTGGATATGCCACTCGGCAGCATCGATCCCGCGCTGGCGAAGTACCGCGGCACGCCGCGCCACACGGTCCTGCACCAGCCGGGCAGCGTCGGGTTCGACGACCTGTACGACAACTTCTATCCGCAGGCCTCGAGCCAGTGGGATTCACTCGGCCACGTGGGGTACGCGCCGGATGCGTTCTATAACGGCGCCACCGAGGCCGACGTGCAGTCCGGCGCCAGGAACACCGTCGAGCACTGGGCCAGGCACGGCATCGCGGGCCGGGCGATCCTGCTTGACGTCCCGCGGGCGATGGCCGAGGCCGGACGCGAGTATCAGCCGGGCGAAGCGACGGTCATTGGCATCGAGGAGCTTGAGCTCGCGCGGCGCCGGGCGGGCGTGGATTACGCAGCCGGCGACGTCGTCCTTCTGCATACCGGATTCGCGGCCTGGTACACCGAGCAGTCCTACGCCGTCAGAGAGCGCATGCACGGACGGATCATCGCGCCGGGGCTCGCGCACACCGAGGCGATGGCCGAGTACCTCTGGGACACGCACGCCGCCGCTATCGCGGCGGATACGTTCGCCGTCGAGGTCTGGCCGATCGATCCCAGCCCGGCCGCGCACCCGTTCGGCTTCCTGCACCACATGCTCATCGGCCAGTTCGGGATGGCCCTCGGCGAGCTGTGGTGGCTCAAGGACCTCGCAGACTCCTGCGCCGCCGACGGCGTGCACGAAAGCTTCCTGGTGAGCGTGCCGATGAACGCGCCCGGCGGCATCGGCTCGCCTGCCAACGCCATGGCGATCAAGTGATCTGACCGGCCCCGTGAGGCCGCGTACGTGTGCGGGAGCGCGGCGGTCGCGCGCGTCGTCGGCCAGCCGCGCAGTCTCAGCAGTGCAGTTTCAGGCGCGCAGTCTCAGGCGCGCAGTCTCAGCCGCGCAGTCGGAGCCCGCGCGGCGTCGGCCGGAAGCCGGCCGTCTCCAGCGCCCTGGCTAGCGGCGAGTCGTAGACGCCCCCGCCGTCCGCGCGCTCCACGGTGAGGCGCCCAAGCGCCCCAGCCCGGACCGCGGCCGCCAGGGCCGCCGCGGCCGGCTCCAGCACCTCAGGCTCGCTGGTCCACGAGAGCAGCGTCTTGCCGCCGCGCTCGACGTAGAGCACGAGTTCACCGCCGGCGAGCACGACGAGCGCGCCGGCCTTGCGGCCTGGCCGGTGCCCGCCAGCGGTCTCGCCGGGTCGCTCGGGCCACGGCAGCGCGGCCCCGTAAGCGTTGGCGGGATCGGCGGCCGAGAGCACCACGACCCGCGCAGTCTGCTGGCTGCTCCCGCGCGCACGGACGTCCCACGGATCGTGCCGGGCGGGCCGGGGGTGGCCCACGGGTCGGCGGTGGCCCACGGGTCGGCCGTGCCCACGGCGGTCCGTGCGGACTCCGCCATCGCGCGCATCCGGTCCACCGCGCCAGGCAGGGCGAACTGCGCCGCCCCGAGTCCTTCGACGAAGTAGCCGCGCCGACACTGGCCGGCGTCTTCAAGAGCTCTGAGCACTGGGTAGAGCGCACCGAATCCGCCGCTCACCCGCTCGGCGGCCGCGGCCCCGCGGATGAGGATGCCGTGCCGCTCGAGCAGCGTGAGCGCCTGCACGTGCAGGCGCCTGGTCGGATCCTGGACCGGCTGCGTCAGCGCCGACCAGCGGCCGCTGACGGTGGGCGGCCCGGCACGCGAGGGCATCGCGCCGCGGCCGAATCCCGGCCGGCGGGAGATCGCTCCGCTGGTCCGCCCCGCCGGGCGGCGCTGGACAGCCTCCTCGGTCAGCGCCACCGGCCGGCCAGTGCCCAGCACCGTGCGCAGCGGCGCCAGCGTGTCGTTGGTGAGCCGGCCTGCCCACACGAGGTCCCAGATGGCACTGGCGACGTCGCGGTCGTTCGCCGCCAGCGCCCTCGCGGTCTGGTCGGCGAGGGTCGCGGCGACCCGGTCGGCGATGCCGCGGAAGAACAGCGCGCCGCCGCCGTCCAGCACTCGCAGGACGGCTTCGTGCACGGGAGTCATCGTGATGTCGGCTGGCTCGGGCAAGAGCAGCGGCGCGGTCGCGGCCGGGACCAGCATGATCCAGCCGTCGCTTCCCGGCAGGGCGCCCGCTCCGGCCCAGACGACCTCACCGGCCGCCGTCAGCTCGTCGAGCAGCGCGGGGGAGTAGCCGGGCACCCGGCCGGGCAGGACCAGGCTCTCGAGCGCGGAGGCGGGAATGGCCGCGCCTGCGAGCTGGTCGATCACGTCGTAGACCGCCCCGGCTCTGGCGGCCCTTGCCCGAGTGCCCGGCTGAGCTGCGGCCGTGTCCACGTGCTGCCACGCGGGCAGGAACGCCGCGTACGCCCCCGGCGGCGCCGGCTCGACTTCCTTGCGCAGCTTGGCCAGGCAGCGGCGGCGCAGCATGCGGAGTACTCCGGTCTCGCACCACTGGGTGCCGACCGTCGGCTGGAAGTCACCCTCGGCGAGCACACCCTCGGCCGCCAGCCGGTGCAGTACCCCGGTGACGACCGCGATGCCGAGGCCGTAGCGCTCCGCCAGGATCCGTGCGCCGAACGGCCCGTGCGTCCGGGCGTACCTGAGCACCAGGTCTCGCAGCGGATCGGGCACCGGCTCGGTGAAGGCCTCGGGCACGCCGGGCGGCAGTGCCACGCCGAGTGCATCTCGCAGCCGTCCCGCGTCCTCGATCGCGCTCCACCGCTCGGTGGCGGCGACGCGCAGCGCAAGCACGCGCCGCTGCGCCGCGAGTTCGGCGAGCCAGGCTGGAGCCTGCGCCGCATCGGTCGACCGCTCAGCCACTTCGGCTGTGGTCAGCGGGCCGAGGGCGCGCAGCATGTCCGCGACGGCTTCGGCGTCCCGGCAAACCCGGCCGGGCGCCAGCCGCTGCAGCTCGCGCTCGACCTCCTCGACAACGAGCGGGTCGAGTAGCTCGCGCAGCTCGGTCTGGCCGAGGAGCTCGGCTAGCAAGGCCGAGTCGAGTGCGAGGGCCTGTGCGCGCCGTTCCGCGAGCGGCGCGTCGCCCTCGTACATGAACGCGCCGATATAGCGGAACAGCAGCGACCGGCTGAACGGCGACGCCGCTGGCGTCTCGACCTCGACCAGCCGGATACGCCGGGCAGCGAGGTCGCGCATCAGTGCCGTCAGGCCGGGCACGTCGAAGACGTCCTGGAGGCACTCCCGGACCGTCTCTAGGACGATCGGGAACGTGCCGTACTGGCTCGCCACCGCCAGCAGCTGCGCCGAGCGCTGTCGCTGCTGCCAGAGCGGCGTGCGCCGGCCTGGCTGTCTGCGCGGCAGCAGAAGCGCCCTGGCCGCGCACTCGCGGAACCTGGAGGCGAACAGCGCTGACCCGCCGAGCTCCGCGGTCACCAGCTGCTCGACCTCGTCGGGATCGAGCATGGCGATGCCCGCCGGCGGCGGGTCGTCGGCGTCCGGAACCCTGATCACGATGCCGTCGTCGGTATGCTGCGCCTGCACGTCCATGCCGCCGTAGCGCTCGCGCAGCCTGGCCGCGATCGCCAGTGCCCAGGGCGCGTGCAGCTGCGAGCCGTAGGGGCTGTGCAGCACCAGGCGCCAGTCGCCAAGCTCGTCGCGGAACCGCTCGAGGACCAGCGTGCGATCGTCGGGCAGGTAGCCTGTCGCCTCCCGCTGCTCGGTCAGGTACCGGAGCAGGTTGGCGGCCGCCAGCTCGTCCAGTCCTTCGGCGCGCAGGCGGGCCGTGGCCTCGGGCAGGGTAGCAGCGCCGAGCTCGCGGCAGAAGGCGCCGATGGCCGCGCCCAGCTCGGCCGGCCGGCCTGGCGCGTCGCCCTTCCAGAACGGCAGCCTGCCCGGCTGCCCGGCCGCGGGTGACACCAGCACCTGGTCCGCGGTGATGTCCTCGATCCGCCAGGACGTCGCGCCGAGTACGAAGACGTCGCCGACCCGCGACTCGTACACCATCTCCTCGTCCAGCTCGCCGACCCGGCGCGAGTGCCGGCCCGAGCGGTCCGTCTGGCCCCCGGCCAGGAACACGCCGAACAGGCCGCGGTCCGGGATGGTGCCGGCGTTGCTCACGGCGAGCCGCTGGCTGCCAGGCCGGCCAGTCAGGCGTCCGGTGGTCCGATCCCAGACGAGGCGCGGCCGCAGCCCGGCGAAATCCTCGCTCGGGTAACGGCCCGACAGCATGTCGAGCACGGCATGCAGGACGGGCCGAGTCAGCCCACTGAACGGGGCCGCCCGGCGGACGGTCTGCTCGAGCTCGCCGACGTCCCAGTCATCCATGGCCGCCATGGCGACGATCTGCTGCGCTAGGACGTCGAGGGGATTGCGTGGCATGCGCAGTTCCTCGATCTGTCCGGCACGCATGCGCTGGGTGACGACCGTGGACTGGACCAGGTCGCCCTGGTACTTCGGGAAAAAGATGCCGCGCGACTCGTCGCCCACGTTGTGACCGGCGCGCCCGGTCCGCTGCAGGCCGCTCGCGACCGACGGCGGGGACTCGACCTGAATGACCAGGTCGACGGCCCCCATGTCGATGCCGAGCTCCAGGCTCGAGGTAGCGACCACGGCGGGCAGCGTGCCCGCCTTCAGCGCCTCCTCGATCTGACTGCGCTCCTGCCGGGACACCGAGCCGTGATGGGCGCGGGCCACGACTCCGGCGGCGCCAGCGCTGGCTCCGGCCTGACCCATCAGCTGCGCGGGCGAGCCTGGCCGGGCGGGGCCGGCGGCATCAGCCCAGCACCGGCACCGGCACCGGCGAAGGCAAGGACAGGCTCGTCGTGGTCTGCGGCGTCCTGCTTCGCCTCCGCGCGCTCGGCGGCCAGGTCGTTCAGCCGGGCACAGAGCCGCTCGGCCAGCCGACGCGAGTTGGCGAACACGATCGTCGACCGGTGGCTCTGGATCAGGTCGAGGACGCGCTCCTCGACGTGCGGCCAGATCGAATGCTGCCGGGCGGGATCGCTCTGCTCATCGGGTCCGCCGGGCCTGCGCTGTGACGGAGGCTGGTGCAGCTCCTCGCCCTGGAGGTCCGACATGTCCTCGACCGGGACGACGATCTTGAGGTCAAGCCGCTTCTCGCTGGGCGGCGCCACGATCGTGACTGGCAGCGCGCCGCCGAGGAACGCCGCGACCTCCTGCGGCGGGCGCACCGTCGCCGACAGGCCGATCCGCTGCGCAGGCCCGGCGGGTGCGCCGACGACCGTGCTTGTGCGCAACGCGTCCAGCCGCTCCAGCGACAGCGCGAGGTGCGCGCCGCGCTTGCCGCCCGCCAGAGCGTGCACTTCGTCCACGATGACCGTCTGCACGCCGCGCAGGGTGTCTCTGGCCTGCGACGTCAGCATCAGGAACAGCGACTCCGGCGTGGTGATGAGGATGTCCGGCGGCTTCGTGGCCAGCTTGCGGCGCTCGTCAGCGGCGGTGTCACCGGTCCTGACGGCGACCCTGAGGTCGGGTTCGGGCAGGCCAAGTCGCCGGGCGGCATGAGTAACGCCAGTCAGGGGAGAGCGCAGGTTGCGCTCGACGTCCACCGCCAGGGCTTTCAGTGGCGAGATGTAGAGGACCCGGCAGCGGCGCTTCGGATCGGCCGGCGGCGGCTCGCTGGCCAGCTTGTCGATGGCCCAGAGGAAGGCGGCGAGCGTCTTGCCCGAGCCTGTCGGGGCGATGACTAGCGTGTTGTCGCCCTTGCCGATGGCTTCCCACGCCTGCGCCTGGGCCGGTGTTGGCTCGGCGAACGCCGAGGTGAACCATGCCCTCGTCGGCTCGCTGAAGTTAGCGAGCCGAGCGGCCTGGAGAGGAGCCATGACTCCATACTGCCTGGTGCTGCCGACATCTCGGCACGATGCTGGGAGGCGGCCCGCTGCTGCGCTCGCCAGACCGCAATTTCGGCTAAGTTGTCCAGGTGTCGTCGGTGCGATTGCGGCCAGCTGCCCGCGCCATCATCCTCGACGAGGATGACCGGATCCTGCTGTGCCGGTTCGAGTTCCCCCGTGACGGCCGCCGGGTCGTTGTCTGGTCGACCCCCGGCGGCGGCGTCGAATCTGGCGAGACGCTGCTGGCGGCACTGCGCAGAGAGCTCATCGAAGAGGTCGGGCTTGAGCTCGACGTCGATCCGCCGCACGTCTGGCATCAGGAGGTGGTGCGGCCGGGGCACGTTGACGGCTACGACGGCTTGATCAACGACTACTTCCTGGTCCGGACCACAGCGTTTACGCCGCGCGGCTCCCTCAGCGATGAGGAGCTAGCCGCGGAGAACGTGACTGGCCTGCGGTGGTGGACGCTGGCAGAGATCAGCGGCTATCAAGGAAGCGACCTGTTTGGCCCGCGCGCGCTGGGCGTGCTGCTGGCTGGGCTGCTCGCCGACGGCCTGCCAGACAGCCCATTGGTACTCAGCCTCTAGTGGGGGACACATGAACGCGGCGGAGATCTTCCCGGCCCTGCTGACGCCCGAGGGCAAGGCCGACCCGTATCCCTTCTACGCAGCCTTGCACGAGATTGGTGAGGTGATCCCGCAGGACGGGCTTGTCCTGGTGCCTGGCTATGACGCCGCGAACGCGGTGCTGCGTGACCCGGCGTTCCGGGTGGCCGATGCGGCGCGGTATGACGAGATTATGCCGGGCTGGCGCGATCACCCGTCGATGAGCGCGGAGTCCATCCTCACCCTTAACCCGCCGGAGCACGGCCGGATCAGGAGCCTGATCTCCCGCGCCTTCACCCAGCGCCGGGTCGCCGAGCTCGAGCCCGCCATCACCGAGATGACGAGCCGGCTGCTCGATGACATCGCCGGGCGCGGTGAGGGCGGCCGCGTCGTCGAGTTCATGCACGACTTCGCGTTCCTCCTGCCGGTCACGGTGATCTGCGAGCTGATGGGCATACCCGAGGCCGATCGCGAAGGCTTCCGGCCGCTCGCCCGCGCGCTCGTGGCGACGCTGGAGCCACTGAGCTCGCCGGATCAGTGGAAGGCCGCGGACGTCGCCGCCGTGCAGCTAAACGACTACTTCACCGCGCTGGCAGCCGTGCGCCGCGGTGACCCTCGTGGCGACCTGATCAGCGCCCTGGTCGGGATCAACGACGCCCGCGACGGGCGGCTCAGCAACAGCGAGCTGCTCGACAACCTGGTACTGCTGCTGGTCGCCGGCTTCGAAACCACCGCAAACCTTTTGGGGAACGGGCTCCGCATCCTCCTGGCCGACCGGCCGTTCGCCGACGACATCCGGGACGGCCAGATCGCCGTACCCGCCTTCGTCGAGGAAGTCTTGCGCTATGACTCGCCGGTGCAGCTGACCAGCCGCCGGGCCGCAGAGCCAGCGAGCGTCGGCGGCCGCCCCGTGTCGCCGGCTGAGGAGATCATCCTCCTGCTCGGCGCCGGCAACCGGGACCCGCGCCGGTTCGCCGAGCCCAACCGGTTCAACCCGGCCCGGCCCGACGGCGGCCCGCTCAGCTTCGGCGGCGGCGTCCACTTCTGCATCGGCTCGGCGCTGGCTCGTCTCGAGGCGGCCGTCGCCTTCCCGCAGATCCTGGCTCGGTTCCCGCGGCTCGCCGCCGCTGGAGAGCCGGTCCGCAAAGACGGCCTGGTCCTGCGCGGCTATGAGTCGTTGCCGGTGACCGTGGCCTGATCGGATGGCTGCTTCCCCGCCGCGCGGCTGCGTTCCTGCCGGCGCGGCTGATTCCTGACCGGACGGCTGGTTCCTGACCGGACAGCTGGTCCTGGCCGAGCTATTTCCTGGCCGTCACCGCGTTCCTTGCGGTGCCTGGCCTCGTCGCGGCGCCTGCCTTGTTCGCGGCGGCTGCCTTCTGCGCGGCGGTTGTCTTCTTCGCCGTGGCTAGCTTCCCGGCCACGCCTGCCTTCCTTTCGGTGCCGGCCTCGCTGGCGGTCTCCGCTCTCCTGGCGATCACCGCTGTCCGGTACCGGTCGATGACGAGGCCGGCCAGCGCCGGGTGCCCGCCGAGCGGCTCGGTGACCCAGTCGGCACCGCTGAGGTGCAGCTGATCCTGGAAATGGCCAGGCGCCAGCAGGTAGCTCGCCACGGCGACCGGCTGTCCCGTGCGCTCGCGCAGCTCGGCAACCGCCGCTGGCACTGTCGGCTGGGCGGCAGTCGCGAACGCGCCGACGACGGGGACCCCGAGCCGCTCGGCCAGGAGATCGGCCTGCTGCTGCACGTCGGCCGCGCCGGCTGGGTCAGACGATCCGGCCGCGGCGAGGACGATCGGCGTCCCGTCGGGCACGCCGGCCTCGGACAGGCGGGCCGTCAGCGCGGTCAGCAGTAGCTCGTCCGGACCGAGCGGGCTGGCGACCTGCGCCCCGGCCGAGCTGGCAGCCCCGGTGATGTCGGCCGTGAGGTGATAGCCGGTCGACAGCAAGAGCGGCACGATGACGGAATTCGACCCGGCGGCGCCGAGCTCGGCTGGCAGCGAAGGCTCGGCGTGGCCGATGAACGCGACGTGCACGTCCAGCACCGGCGCCATCCGGCGGATCTGGCGAGCAATGGTCTTGATCACGTCGGCGGCGGCCGGATTCCGGCTGCCGTGGGCGACCGCAAGCAACGCAGGCTGGGTCATGCTGTGGCCTCCAACTCAGGTGCTGCGGTGTTGCCTGTGCCAGCCTTGACTGGGCCAGCCTTGACTGGGCCAGCCTTGACTGGGCCAGCCTTGGCTGCGCCGGAAGCCAGCAGCTCCCGCAGCTTCACGACGTCGCCGACAACGACGACGGCGGGCGGCCGCACTCCGGCCGCCGCAGCCTCAGCGGCGACATCGCCGAGGGTCGATGTCAGCACCTGCTGGTCCGGCGTCGTGCCGTCACTGATGACGGCGACCGGCGTGGCCGCGTCCCGGCCGCGCTTGATCAGCTCGGCCGCGACGGCGTCCAGGTGCGCGACCGCCATCATGAGCACGAGCGTGCCCTTGGTCTGCGCCAGCGCTTCCCAATCCACCGTCGCGCCTGGGTGCGACGGATCCAGGTGCGCTGACACCACGGAGAAGTCCTGCGTGATGCCCCGGTGCGTCACCGGGATGCCGGCGCAGGCAGGCACCGCGATGGCGCTGGTGACCCCGGGCACGACCTGGAACGGGACGCCTGCCCGCACGCAGGCCAGCGCCTCCTCGCCGCCGCGACCGAACACGAACGGGTCGCCGCCCTTCAGCCGCACCACCCGCTTGCCCGCCAGCGCGCGCGCCACGATGAGCTCGTTGATCTGCGACTGCGTGAGGTTGTGGGCGTGGGGCTGCTTGCCTGCGTCGATAACTTCGACATCCGGGTCCAGCTCAGCCAGCAGCGCACGAGGGGCCAGCTTGTCCGTGACGACCACGTCGGCCTCGGCGAGCATGCGCCGGCCGAGGACGGTGATGAGGCCTGGATCTCCGGGGCCGCCGCCGATGAGCGCGACGCTCCCGACAGCCGCCGGGCTATCGTCGCGGCCGCCGCTGCCGAGCCCGCCGCGGCCGAGCCTGGTACGCGGGGGCCTGACGGGCAGCGAGCCCTCCGACAGGGCCAGCGCAATGGCGGCGCGCAGCCGTTGTGAGCGGCCAGGATCGCCGCCGGCCGTTACCGCGACGGTGACCTCGCCATGCCTGGTCACTGCGGGGGTCCACGCCGCCGAGGCGGCGCCGTCGTCGGCCCTGACGCACCAGATGCGGCACCGTTCAGCCTCGGCCGCCACGAGCGCGTTGACCGCCGCGTCGTCGGTTGCGGCGTGTGCGAGCCACGCAGCCGACAGGTCTCCGTCGCGGTACGAGCGCCGCAGGATCGTGACCGGCAGGTCAGCTAGCTCAGCGCCGACGGACGGCGCGATGACTACGACGTGCGCCCCGGACTCAAGCAGGCTTCGGGTCCGCCGCAGCGCGACCTGACCGCCGCCGACGACCACTGCGCGGCGGCCGGCCATCGACAGCATCAGTGGATATACCGGGGAGGCGGCGCGGCCCGGCTGGGCGCCGCCGCCAGCCGGGTGCGCGCCGCGCCCAATACCGCCGGCAGAAGTGCCGGCGGTCGTCACAGTGCGGTCCTGACCGCGGGGTCATGCGGCCGTGGCCGAATGACCCCGACAAACTTCAGGCTGAACCCGCGGGCACAGGCACGGCACTCCCAGCCGCCGGCCTCGGCGCCAGAAGGCCGCAGATTTTCCTCACCGCAATAGGGGCAGAAGAACGGCACCTGCCGTTCGCCGGTCATGCGGGCGTCCCCGTCCTGGAGAGCTGGCCGACTGCGGAGAGCTGGCCGGCTGCGGAGAGCTGGCCAGCTGCGGAGAGCTGATCGGTCTGGGTCAGTAGCTCGGGATCGGCGCGGCGGACCCAGGCCGCGAACTCCTCGCCCTCGGCGCGGTCCGACTCGTAGTTACGCAGCAGCCGCTCGACGTAGTCGGTGAGCCCAGCCGCCGTGACCTTGAGGCCGCGCAGCTTCCGGCCGAAGCCCGGGTCGGTGCCAAGGGACCCGCCCAGGTGCACCTGGAAGCCTTCCTCGCCGTCGACAATCGAGCCCTTGAGCCCGATGTCGGCGAGCTGGAAGCGAGCGCACGAGTTGGGGCAGCCGTTGACGTTGATCGTGATCGGGCTGTCGAAGTCGGGCAGCCGCTGCCCGAGCTCGGTGTAGAGGTCGCGGGCGCGGCCCTTGGTCTCCACGATGGCCAGCTTGCAGAACTCGATGCCGGTGCAGGCCATCGTCCCGCGCCGGAACACGTTCGGTCTCGCCGTCAGGTCGGTGGCCTCAAGCTCGGCCACCAGCTCGGGCACAGCACGCTCCGGCACGTCGAGAATCAGCAGCTTCTGCTCGATGGTGGTCCGGATCCGGCCCGACCCGTACGCCTCGGCCAGGTCGGCGACCTGCCACAGCTGCGTACCCGACGTACGGCCCGTGTGCGGTGCGACGCCCACGTAGTAGAGCCCGTCGCGCTGTCGGTGCACGCCGATGTGGTCGCGCGAGCCAGGCGCAGGTGCGGGCGGCGGTGGACCGTCTGCGAGCCCGTTCCCGTCTAGGTATTCGCTTTCCAGGACCTCGCGGAAGCGCTCAGCGCCCCAGTCAGCGACCAGGAACTTGAGCCTGGCCCGGCTGCGCAGCCGCCGGTATCCGTAGTCACGGAAGAGCCGGGCGACACCCGTCCAGACCTCCGGCACCCGCTCGGCTGGGACGAATGCGCCGAGACGCTGGGCCAGCATCGGGTTGGTCGACAGGCCGCCGCCCACCCACAGGTCATAGCCGGGCCGGCCGTCCGGCCCGATGACGCCGACGAAGGAGACGTCTTGCACCTCGTGCGCCGTGCACAAGTTGGCGCAGCCGGAGATAGCCGTCTTGAACTTGCGCGGCAGGTTGGTGAGGTCCGGGCTGCTGGTGGCGACCTCCTCGGTTGCCCGCAGCACGGCGCTGGCGTCGATGATCTCGGCCGCGTCGATGCCGGCGACCGGGCAGCCGAGTATGTTGCGCGGCACGTCGCCGCACGCCTGCTGGCTGGACAGGCCGACCTCTTCGAGCCGCTCCCAGATGGCCGGGATGTCTTCGATGCTGATCCAGTGGAACTGGACGTTCTGCCGGTCGGTGACGTCGGCCAGATCGCGGCCGTACTCCTTGGCGATCCCGGCGATCGCGCGCGTCTGGTCGGCGGACAACTGCCCGCCGGGGATGCGAACCCGCATCATGAAGTACGGGTCCTCGATCTCGGCGTCCTCGAGAGCGCCGGTCTTGCCGCCGCCGATGCCGGGCTTGCGCTGGGTGTACAGACCCCACCAGCGGAACCGGCCGCGCAGGTCGGACGGGTCGATCGAGTCGAAGCCCAGGTGGGCGTACCGGTTCACGATGCGATCGCGGACATGCAGCCCGTCGTCGTCCTTCTTGAACCTCTCGGCGGGATTAAGCGGCTCGTGGAAGCCGAGGGCCCACTGGCCCTGGCCGCGCTGCGGCTGGGATGGCATGTACTGGGTCCTTCTGCTGGCGTGGTACGGGCACTGACGTCGGCCACCCGGCTGGCCGGGTGAGCTGTGCGGTGCGGGGGAACCTGATCAGCAGGAGGTACGACAGATGGCGCTTGATACGCGCAGCAGATCAATGTGACGCCGGCAGACAAGCCACGGGCCGCGGCTGACGGTCGGGCGGGCCACTACTGCCTCCGGATGCTCGGTGCTGCGCTGACGTGCATGGTCACGTGCTCGGACCGCGCCACTCTGCGCAGTACGCGCTATGCGGACCGCACGGGTGCGGGGGACATAACGCTGCTTTGACCGTAACATCTCGCATCAGCAATCGCGCAAGAGGAATTATTTCTGTTACCCAAACTCTGCTGAGGCTGCCGGGTGCTCGCGTTCCAGCGTTTCCGGCGTTCTGGCGTTTATGGCGTTCCAGTCAACAACGGTGCCGGTCAGGGCGGGAACGTTCATGATGGAGCGTGTGTCCACTAGCCAGCGCGCCCGGCGTGATCTCCGAGAGACGAGCAGTCGGGCAGTTGCCGAGGTAGGCCGCGCGGCCCTCGTGGTGAACCCGACCAAGGTCGGCCACCAGGAGCGGCTGCGGGCGGCGGTTTTCGAGGCGATGCGTAAGCACGGCTGGGATGAGCCGATGTGGCTGGAGACCACGGCCGATGACCCTGGTGGCGGCCAGGCGCGGCAGGCCGTCGAGGCCGGCGTCGACCTGGTCATAGCCTGCGGCGGTGACGGGACAGTCACGGCGTGTGCCGAGGAGGTCGGCGGCACCGGCATCCCGCTGGCGATCTTGCCGCTCGGGACCGGGAACCTGCTGGCCCGGAACCTCGGGCTGCCCCTCGACGTGGAGGCTGCCATCTCGGTCGCGCTGACCGGCGAGGATCTGCGGATCGATGCCGGGAAGGCGAATGGCAAGCCGTTCGTGGTGATGGCGGGTCTTGGGCTCGATGCCCGGATGCTGAGCGATACCAGTGAACCGCTGAAGCGGCGGCTCGGCTGGGCGGCCTACGCCCTGTCGGTTATCCGGCACCTGGGCGACCGGCCGATACGAGTGATTGTGACGGCTGACGACCAGTCTCCGCTGCGGCTGCGTGCCACCGCGGTCATCGTGGGCAATGTCGGCTGGCTGCGCGGCGGACTGCCGCTGATGCCCGACGCCCGGCCTGACGATGGGTTGCTTGACGCAGTGGTGCTCAGCGCCCGGGGCCTGGCGGGCTGGCTGGCGCTTGTCGTTCAGGTTGTGCTGCGGCGCAGCGGCAGTGACCGGCTCACACGGATCCGGTTCTGCGAGCTTCGCGTCGTGACCGGCCGCCCGCAGCCCTGGGAGCTTGACGGCGAGGTCATGGGGGAGACAGCCGAGCTTGTCATCGTGGCCCAGCCTGGCCGGCTAGTGCTGCGGACTCCGCCGGGCCCGCTGGACTGACTCGCCGGACTGATCCGCTGGGCTAGTCGCTGGGCTACCTGCTGGGTTACCCGCTGGGGTGCTGGCCGTCGGCGCGCCCGGAGTGTGGCGGTGGCCGCGGTGGCGGCGGCGCAGCAGCAAGGTGATCCGCCTCTCCTGCAGTTGCTCAGTGTGGAGGCTGAGCCACAGGCAGACCGCGGCGAGAGGCAGTTCGACGATGGCGGCGAGCAGGATGGACTCAGCCCGCTGATTGGCCGGCGTCGTCAGCACGTCAAACCAGGCGTCGACGACCAGCAGCGTCGCCGTTGCCGCCGCCGCGATCGCGAGGTACCGAGAACGCCGGAGGGCGAAGTAAGCCGTGCCGGCGAGTCCGATCATCAGGATGACGTCGAACCCGGCCCAGGCTGCGTCGTAGTTTGACGACAGCTGGCGGGACGGCAGCGTCTCGGCGAGGTAGACCGTCCAGGGCAGCAGAATGAGAGAGAACACCGCGAAGAGCGGGCCTGTCCACCGAACCGCGCGGGCCTCGTCGATGAGTACAGCGTTCTCCGGCTCGTCGGCGGGCTGGACGAGAGCGTCGATCTTGTCCACTACGTCGCGGGCATCGGCCGAGATCTCGGCGGCTTCATTGGCAGGCTTCGCCGGACCTGGTGCTGGCGGCATGGGGATCCTCCGTCGTGAGCACTTCTGCTGAGCGGTGCGACCCTAGTGCCTCACGGCTACTTACTCGCCGTCCAGCTACCCAGCCGGGCCGGTCTCGAACGTCAGGCCGGCGGCAGAAAATGCGCTGCGTCCAGGCGAATCCGGCGGTCATGATGCGGTATGGCCAACGACCCGCAGCACGGCGCCATGCACGAGTACTACTCGCTCGGCAAGGAGGCAGATCGGCTGGCGCGCTCGGGCGCCGGGCGGCTCGAGTTCGAGCGGACTCAGGAGATCGTGCTGCGGCATCTCCCGCCTGCGCCCGCGACGATCGCCGACATCGGCGGGGGGCCGGGCCGGTATTCGCTATGGCTGGCTGACCTTGGATACCGCGTCGTGCATCGCGATCTATTCCCGCTGCATGTGGATCAGCTGCGTGCGGTCGCCGCGGCCGGCGGCGTGGACGCGGCCGGTGCGGTCAGCTCGGCCGGTGCGGTCAGCTCGGCCGGTGCCGTCGAGTCGGCCGTCGGCGATGCCCGCAGCCTGGACCTGACCGACGCCAGCGTGGACGCGGTGCTGCTGCTCGGCCCGCTGTACCACCTCGCGCGTAGGACCGACCGCGTGCAGGCGCTCCGCGAGGCGGCCCGGATCGTCAGGCCAGGCGGCCCTGTATTCGGCGCCGCAATCTCGCGCTGGGCCACCCGGCTGGACGCCATGCTGCGGCTGCGGGTCTACGAGCAAGTCCCGGCGGCCGTTGACCTCATCGCGCCGCTCGAGCGGACGGGCGTGATGCCGCCGCTGGTTCCGGGCGGATTCAACGGCTTCGCGCACCGGCCAGGGCAGCTTCGGGCCGAGTTCTCGTCGGCCGGGCTCAGTGTCGCGGATCTGGTGTGCGTCGAAGGTGCTGCCTACCTGCTTGATGATCTTGATCAAAGAGCCGGTGACGAGCGCGCCTGGCAGGTCATCCTGGACACCGCGCGCGCTCATGAACGGGTGGCCGAGCTCATGGGGCTGGGCTCACATCTGCTGGCGACGGGCGTCAGAAGATGAGGCGGAGCTTCGGGTAGCCTGGCGCGGGTGCGGCAGACGGAGTTCTGGGAGCGGATGCGGGCGCAGTTCGGCGCGGCTTATGCCGAGAGCGTCGCTAAGGACCATGTGTTCTCGACGCTCGGCAGCCGGACGGTGAATCAGGCGCTGGCTGACGGCGAGGACGTTAAGACTGTCTGGCGGGCCGTGTGTGAGACGTTCCGCGTGCCTGAGCGCCTGCGGTGAGCTGCGCCGCCTCCCGGTGCTGATCCTGCCCGCGGAGCGCCGTCTCGTGCTGGTAACGGGGCCACCAGGCGCTGGCAAGACCACTGTCGCCGAGGCACTGGCCAATGAGCTCGGATTCACGTTGTTCGCCAAGGACGCGATCAAGGAGATCCTGCACGACGCGCTGGGCGCCGAGGCCGATCTGGCCTGGTCGCGGCAGCTCGGAGCGGCGGCGATGGAGATGCTGTGGGCGCTGGCGGCCTATTCGCCTGCGGCGGTGCTGGAGGCCAACTTCTGGCCGGATGACCCTCGCCATCGAGCTCATGCCGAGGCGCTTGGCGCGGTGCCGGTTGAGGTGCACTGCGTCTGTCCGGTCGAGGAGTGCATGCGCCGATACGCCGAACGCGCGCCGTGGCGGCACGCCGTGCACGTAGACCGGGACGGTGCGCGCACGTTGGCGTCGGGGTTCGAGCGGTCGGCGCGGCCGCTCGGGCTGGGTCCCGTGGTACTGGTGGACACGACCGGGCCGGTCGACATCCCCGCGCTCGCCGCCCGAGTGCGCGAGGCCGAGGAACTGCTGCGGGCGACGTCGACTGAGCCGCGGGGGACTTTGCCTGAGCTGCCGGAGACGCAGCGGGACTCGCAGGGTCCGGCGGCCGCTGAAAGCCCACCGCGTTTGTTGTGATGGTGCATCTGCCTGCATAAGAGCGTCGCCACTTGCAATGTCACAACAAACGGCTCGCGGCAGGCCTTACTCAATAGGCTGCCTGGCGACCGCTAGCGGCTTCCGCCCGGCGAATAGCCAGCCGCCGGCGGCGGCGATCAGTGGCAGCCCGAGCAGCAGGATCAGCACGTCAGTCAGTGGCAGGTCGCCGAACATGGCGGACAGGCTGGCGTGCGCCCAGGCCAGCCCGGCGACCAGGGCGAAAGCCATGCCGAGGACCGCGCCGAGCAGGCCCAGCGCGGCCGCCGTCGCCGCGGTGATCATCCGCCGGGTCGCGCCACTGGCCCCGGTCGCGGTCAGCGTGCGCAGGTCCTGCGCGGTCTCGCTGCGGATCAGGCCGACCGACGCGGCCAGCACGCCGAGTGCGATCACGATGCCGAGCGCCGTGCCGACGCTGGCGATCTCGCCGAAATCCGCACCGCCGGACATGATCTCGAGCGGCGCCTCGTAGGCGAGAGCAATCTGTCGCGCGGCGCGGATCTGCGCGTCGGTGAGCGGGGCGGGTGCCTGAATTAGCCACCCGGACAGGTGAGTCTGCAGGTGGTACTTGCGCACGGCGTACTCGGTGATCACGGTGTTCGGCGCGGAGGTGCCACCGGGCAGGTTGCTGACCGTCTGGATCGCGGGACTGGCCAGGCAGCCGTTGCTCAGCGTGCAGGAGGAACCGCCGTTACCACCGGGCCCGCTTCCGTCGGGCTCGCTCCCGTTGGTGGAGCCCTGCCAGGTCATCTGCAGGTGCGCCAGGCCCGCCAGCCCTGGCCGCATGGTGAGGATGTCAGTGCCCCGAGCGATCCGGCTGGCCTTGATCCCGTACGTGGCGAGCAGCTGCGGGGTGGCCACGTACAAGCCGACGCCCGGATTGCTGTGGGCCTGCACACTCGCCTGGGCACCCGCCGGGGACAGCAAGGCTGCGGATTCAAGTGCCACCGCGGACCGCCCGTGCAGGCTGGCGGCGAAGCTGTTCAGCCGCCTGCTCAGGCTGACGATCTGGGCGTTGCTGAGCGGCAACATCATGCCGGGGGCCGGGCTCTGCCCCGCGGTGACGACGAGCTGGCTGCTGGACAGGTTGGGGCCGGACGAGCTGAGCGGGTTGGCGGACCGCTCGCTGCCGACGAGGCAGATCACCGTGGCCAGGAACACCGCGAATGTAGTCGCCGCCAGTGCGGCACCGGACCGGGCCTGGTAGCGGACCAGGTCACGTAGCGCGATCCGGATCGCGACCGGCAGCCGCGGGCCAGCCCCGGCGGCCAGCACGCTGATGGCCAGCGGGGCGAGCAGGATGATGCCCGTGATGACGCCGACCAGGCCGCCCAGCAGGAGCAGCGGAGGCCTGCCCCGGCCTCCGCCAGGCGGCCCGGCTAGGCCGCCGGCGGAGGCCAGGCAAGCGAGGCCGAATGCGAACACGATGACGCCCGGCAGGGCGGAGCGGTGCACCGCCCTCGGCGGCACGGGGCGGCCGGACAGCGCGGCGACCACCGGCATCTCGGCCATCGTCTTCGCCGGACGGCGGGAGGCCAGCACCGACGTCGCGATCGCGAATACGACCCCGATGGCGAAGGCCCACCACGGCAGGCTCGCCGCGTCGACTACGTGGCCGGCCGCCTGCTGAAGTGTCGGCGCGTAAGCGAACCAGGCGGCGAGGCCCGCCGCCGCCCCGGCCAGTGCGGCGACCAGGCCGACCACCAGGCCGTTGGCGATCATGACCAGGCGCAGGTTGCGTTCGGTCGCGCCGATCGCGCTGAGCATGCCGAGGGCGCGGAGCCTGCGCTGGGCCATCACGGAGAAGCTGGCTACCGACACCAGGCCGATGAACGCCAGGCCGAGTATCTCCGCCACCAGGACGAGCGTGGCCTGCGAGAGTCCGCCCCCGTTGATATTGGGAACCGCCAGCGTCGCCGCCGGCATACCGGGGAGCGTGACGTTGCTGCGTCGCAAGCCGCGCCGCCGCCGGGCCGAGCAGCATGACCACCTGGCTGGGGCGCCTGACCTGGCCCGGTGCGACCAGCGCGAACTCGTCAGCCAGGTTGCTCGGGTCCTGCACGATGCCGGTCACCCGCCAGGTCGTGCCGGCGGCCCGCCAGGTGCCGCCCACGCGCGTGCCGTACAGGCTGGCGACCTGGCTGGTCAGGGCGACCTGGCCGGGCCGGGCCGGGTATTTGCCGCTGACGAGGCTGAGCAGCGGAGCGTTAAAGTGACCGTGCGGCTTCTCGGCGCGGAGCTGCACAGACTGCGTGGTGCCAGTAGCGACGTGCTGATTCTCGACGACATCTGCCGGGCCCCAGCGGCGCTGAATGGCGGCGATGTCGGCGGCCAGGTGCGGGTCGCTGCCGGGCAGCGTAGCCGTCGCGGCAGCACTGCCGAAGATGGGCCAGTTGGGGTCGCTGAGCTGCACGTTCGTGATGACGCTGGTGCCCCAGATCGTCGCGGCGACCGCCACGGTGAGCAGTCCGAGCACGAGCAGCTGCTGGCGCCACTCGCGGCGGAACAGCCGCCAGGCCCAGCGGGCCAGCGCCCGGCGGGCGACGATGCCGGATCCCGTGTCTGTGGTCAGATCGGGGGGTTCGCGCAGGGCGATGGTCACCGGATCTCCCCGGACGTGAGGAGGGATTCAGGGCCGGGCGGCCGGGTGGTCTGGCCGGCCACCCGCCCGTCGCGCAGGACTACAACGCGGTCGGCCCAGGCGGCCAGCTGCGCGTCGTGGGTCACCACCACCGCGGCCACGCCGCGCTGGCATGCCTCGTGCAGCAGCCGCATCACCTCGTCCGCGTTCACCGAGTCCAGCGCGCCCGACGGCTCGTCGGCCAGCAGCAGGCGGCGGTCCCCGACGATCGCGCGGGCGATGGCCACCCGCTGCCTCTCGCCGCCAGACAGCTGATCGGGGAACCGGCCGGCCCGTCAGCCACGCCCAGCGCTTCCAGCGCGGCCATCCCGGCCGCGCGCGCCTTCGGCACCGCGACGCCGTCCAGTTCTAGCGGCAACGCGGCGTTCTCGGCGGCGGTCAGCCCGGGCAGCAGATTGTAATCCTGGAACACGTACCCGATCACCCGGCGCCGCAGCCGGGCCTTGCGGCTCTGCGGCATGCCCGCCAGCGCCATGCCGCAGACCAGCACGTCCCCGCTGGTGGGTTCCTCCAGGCTCCCGGCGATGGTCAGCAGCGTGGACTTGCCCGACCCGCTTGGCCCCATCACCGCCACCATCTCCCCGGGCTGCACCGACAGGTCGACCCCGGCAAGCGCGTGCACCGTGGCCGGCTTCTGACCGTAGGTCTTGGACACGCCCCGCAGCTGCAGCACGCTCGTCGCCGCGCTCCCACCTTCCTGGCTCAGTCCCGGCCGGCTCACCGCCGTACTCCCAAGCGGCGAAGCTGCGGAACCGGAGCGGGGGCGGCGGCGGGCCGGGAAGGCTCGGCCGCGGCCCGCCTCAGCCGCGCATCGGCGACGTCGAGCCACCGGATCACCGCGTCCAGCCGGAACAACTCGGCGTCGACCACCAGCGCCAGGCCTAGATCATCCCTGGCCTCGCCCTCTTTCAGCCGCGTCCACTGCTGCATCAGCTCCAACAGGTACAGGCGGTGCGCCTGGATCACCTCATGCGCGTCGGTACCGGGCAGCCGCGCGGCCACCAGCACCTTCATCACCAGCTCGTCGCGGGGCGGGGAGGTCAGGTCCGGCGGTGTGCGCAGCCAGGCGGCCAGCGCTTCCTCGCCACGGGGAGTGATCCGGAATCGCTTCTGCGGTCCTTCTTGTCCGGTACCGTCGGATTCGGCCAGCCCGTCACGTTCCAGCCGACCCAGGGTCTTGTACACCTGACCCACGTTCAGCGGCCACACCTCACCGGTTCCGGACTCGAACTCCTCGCGCAACTGCAGCCCGTATTTCGGCCCCTCGGACAGCAGCGCCAGCAGTGCGTGCGGAACACTCATGACTTCACCTTGCCTGACATCATGTCGAGCATAATACCCGGCATAGTCGGTCTCGGCAACGCCGGCTTTGCACACAGCCGGATGCGTGCGGCTCACGGCACTGACCACGGTTAACGTGGTTCTGGCGTGTGTGCGCGACTACTGCGAGCTATCTGTTTCGCGAGGTCGCGAGGCGATTTCGACCGCGTCGGCGTGTCTCCTTCATGATCGAACAATTGTTCGTTAGAGTGAGCGGGCTGGTGGTCGTCTGCGCCTGGCGGCGGCTGGGAGGCGGGACGCGAATCCCTGGCAGGCAGTGACTGTCGGTGGGTACGCGTAGCGTCTCCGCCAGCAGATGAATGAACAGTTGCTCGGCCCGTTCGCTAGAGCCGGCAGGCAGGTTAGGCCACGCGCACGCGAGCGGCTCGGCGTAGCCCTCGTCCTTCCCCAACAGGAGCTTCAGATGGCACCGAACGACAAGGCGAGTATCGGCAAGGGTGGCGACCGGGACAAGTCTCTGGAGACCGCGCTTGCGCAGATCGAGCGGCAGTTCGGCCGGGGCGCCATTATGCGGCTCGGCGATGAAACCCGCACGCCGATCGAGGTCATCCCGACTGGCTCAATCGCCCTTGATGTGGCGCTCGGCATCGGCGGCTTCCCCAGGGGCCGGATCATTGAGATCTACGGACCTGAGAGCAGCGGCAAGACGAGCCTGGCGCTGCACGCCATTGCTAATGCGCAGAAGGCCGGCGGCATCGCGGCGTTTATCGACGCCGAGCACGCCCTCGATCCGGACTACGCCAAGAAGCTCGGCGTCGACACCGACGCCCTGCTGGTGTCGCAGCCGGACACCGGCGAGCAGGCGCTCGAGATCGCGGACATGCTGATCCGCTCTGGCGCCATCGATGTCATCGTCATCGACTCGGTCGCCGCGCTGGTACCGCGCGCCGAGATCGAGGGCGAGATGGGGGACAGCCATGTCGGCCTCCAGGCCAGGCTGATGTCCCAGGCGCTCCGCAAGATTGCCGGCGCGCTCAACCAAACAAAGACCACGGCGATTTTCATTAACCAGCTGAGGGAAAAAATCGGGGTGATGTTCGGAAGTCCCGAAACGACGTCGGGCGGCAAGGCGCTCAAGTTCTACGCGTCGATTCGGCTGGATATTCGCCGGATTGAGACGCTGAAGGACGGAACGGACGCGGTCGGTAACAGGACTCGCGTGAAGGTGGTCAAGAACAAGGTCAGCCCGCCGTTCAAGGTCGCCGAGTTCGACATCCTGTACGGCCATGGCATTAGCCGCGAGGGCAGCCTGATCGACCTCGGCGTGGAGCAGGGCATCGTGCGCAAGGCCGGTGCCTGGTACACCTACGACGGCGACCAGCTCGGCCAGGGTAAGGAAAACGCCAGGAACTTCCTGCGCGACAACCCCGACCTCGCCGAGGGGATCGAGAAAAAGATCAAGGAGAAGCTCGGTGTCGGCGCCAAGGTCGATGCCGAAGCTGGTCCGGCGGGCGGCCTGGGCGCGGGCCCGGCCGGGTCTCCGGGGCTGGCGTCGGTGACCAGCTTGCGTGCTGAGTAGGCCGCTCGATGGCGGGACGACGCCGCACGCACGGGGCTCGGGGATCCGGGCGCGGGAGCTCTAACGCCGCAAGCGGGGATTCTGCGTCGGCACGCGCAGGATCCGCGTCCTGGCGCGAGGACGCGGACTCCGGGCGTGAGGACCTAGGTTCCCGGCGTGAGCGCTCGGAGCCTGATGCCGATCCCGAGGCGCTCGCTCGGCAGATCTGCCTGCGGATGCTGACGACGGCGCCGCGGACGCACGCGCAGCTGGCCGCCGCGCTGCGGCGTCGCGGCGTGCCAGAGGAGGCGGCCGAGGCGGTGCTGGCCCGGTTCGCCGAGGTGAAGCTGATCGACGATGCCATGTTCGCCAGAGCCTGGGTGGACTCGCGCCATTACGGCCGCGGCCTCGCTAGCCGGGCGCTCGGGGCCGAACTCCGGCAGCGCGGCGTCGCGCAAGACGACATCAAGGCGGCCCTCAGCGAGTTGAGTCCGGACACCGAGCTGGCGACCGCCCGTGAACTGGTCGCGCGGCGACTTCCCGCGACAGCCGGGATGCCACCTCCGGCGCGGCTGCGGAGACTGGCCGGCGTGCTAGCCCGGAAAGGCTACAACCCTGGTCTGGCGTACCGGGTAGTCCGCGAGGCGCTGGAGGAGGAGGCCGCCGACGGCCACGTTCCTCTCTATGATCTTGCCGATCTGCCAGAGCCTGTGGACGAGGACGAGGCGGCCGAGGTGTAGCGACGCAGCTAAGCTCCAACGAAGATCATCTGCACGTGCTTGCTCAAATCGTTATAAGCGCTTAGCCTCACGGCAGCGAGGTTTTCTGTTCTGTGCAACGAAGTTCGGCGTGTGAAGGCGTTCAAAATACAGACGGCACGTCGGCGGCAACCATCGGTCAGCCGCTAGCGGGCCTTTGACAGTAGCGGACGAGTGCACGGGCGCAGGCCCGGCGATGCGGCGGCAGGCGCGGCATGGCCGGACCGGCAAGCCCGGTGGAAGGAGAGTGCGGCACTGAGCTAGCACTCGCCGCGCGCAGTCAGCGGGCGGCGTCGGTGTGGCTGGGGGACAGCGGGAAGCGAGGCCAGTGCGGAGGCTCGCATTCACTCCCGCAACCTCGGGCTATGCATCTCTAGCTCGCGACGTCGCGGCTGCGCGCACCGAGAGTGCGCAGAGGCGATGTCGGCGGCGCGCTGCTGTACAGCAGTTGGCGCTGCGCCGCGTCGGCTTCCGCTGCTCGGGCAGTACCCCTCGCCGCGGGCATTCGTGCCTGCTCACGGCTAGCGATGTACGCGGGCCAGGGTCGGAGAGGGGTGGTCTTGAACATCAGCGGGCTTGAGCTTGCGGTAGTCATCGTCGGCTGCCTGGCCGCGGTAGGCGCCCTTGTCGTCTTGGTCGTTCTGCTTCGCCGCATGAGCAGCGTCACGCCACGCCCGGAGGCTGCACCACGCCCCGAGGCTGCACAGCGCCCCGAGGCCGCGCCAAGCGTCGACGCCGCTCAGTTGTCGGAGGCTGCCGCCGCCCGCCTTCAGGTCGAGGCCGACAAGCTAGCCGCAGACCTGAAGGTCACCGCGGAGCGCGAGGCCGCCGAGATAGTCAGCCGGGCCGAGTCCGCTGCGGCGCTCGCGGCCGCGACCCGTCGCGACGCCGAAGCGGAGGCCACAGCCGCCAAGGAAGAGGCGCGACGCCTGCGTGCCGATATCGAGCGGCGCGAAGACCGGCTCGGCGAGCGGGAGCAGCGTCTCGACGAGCTCACCCGCAAGGCCGACGACAGGACCGCCGAGCTTGAGGCCCGCCGGGCCGAGCTCGACCAGCTCAGCGCCGCCCGGGAGGCCGAGCTCGAGCGGGTAGCCGGACTGACGGCGGATCAGGCAAAGGCCGAGCTTGTCGCCACCATCGAGAGCCAGGCTAAGCGCGACGCGGTGCGCATCGTCCGGGACATCGAAGGCGAGGCGCAGAAAGAAGGAAACAAGCGCGCCCGCAAGATCGTCACCCTGGCGATCCAGCGCATCGCGAGCGAGCAGACGAGCGAATCCGTGGTGTCGGTACTGCACTTGCCTGGCGACGAGATGAAGGGCCGGATCATCGGCCGGGAAGGCCGCAACATCCGCGCCTTCGAGTCCGTGACCGGCGTCAACCTGATCATCGACGACACCCCCGAGGCCGTGCTGCTGTCCTGCTTCGATCCCGTCCGCCGCGAGGTCGGAAGGCTCACGCTCGAGCGCCTGGTCCTGGATGGCCGCATCCACCCGCAGCGGATCGAGGAGGCCTACGATCGCAGCAAGGCCGAGATCGAGGCGCTCTGCGTGCGGGCGGGTGAGGACGCGCTCGTCGACGTCGGGATTACTGACATGCACCCGGAGCTGACGAACCTGCTCGGCCGGCTGAAGTACCGCACCTCCTATGGCCAGAACGTGCTCAAGCACCTCATCGAGTCGGCGCACATCGCCGGCATCATGGGCAGCGAACTTGGCATGGATCCGGTGCTGATGAAGCGCTGCACGCTGCTGCATGACATCGGCAAGGCCCTCACGCACGAAGTGCAGGGCAGCCACGCGCTCATCGGCGCGGAGATCGCCCGCAAGTACGGCGAGCCCGAGGACGTGGTCCACGCCATCGAGGCACACCACAACGAGGTTGAGGTCCGTACGGTGGAGGCCGTTCTCACCCAGGCGGCGGACGCCATCAGCGGCGGCCGGCCGGGTGCTCGGCGCGAGTCGCTGGAGGCCTACGTCAAGCGGCTGGAGCGGCTCGAGGACATCGCGATGGCCCAGGAAGGCGTCGAGAAGGTCTTCGCCATGCAGGCGGGCCGGGAGATCCGGGTGATGGTGAAGCCCGGCGACGTCGACGACATCCAGGCTCAGGTCATCGCTCGTGACGTGGCCAAGCGCGTCGAAGACGAGCTGACCTATCCCGGCCAGATCCGGGTGACCGTGATCCGCGAATCCCGCGCCATCGAGTTCGCCCGCTAGCCGTCGGCCAGAAGCCGAGGCCGCAGCCGCGGCCGCGGCCGGACAGACATGAGCGAAGTGGCTGCACCTGCTGGTTAGCTCCGGCCGCCAGCTGGGGCGCGTGCGAAGGCTAGGGCGTCGTCACCGTGATCTTCGGCACGCCCGGCGGGTCGAAGCCGAGGATCTCACCGTAGAAGGAGAGCTCCGCCTCAAGCGCCGCCGTCACCGACTCGGCCTTCCGGAAGCCATGCGACTCGCCCTCGAAGGCGATGTAGGCATAGCGAGTCCCCTGCGCAGCCAGGTCGGCCGCGATGCTCTCGGACTGAGCTGGTGGCACGATCGGGTCGTCCAGTCCCTGGAGCAGCAGGATCGGGCAGGTCGCCGCGTTGACGTGGCCGACCGGCGCCCGCTCCTCGTACAGGGTCTCGAAGCCCGGCAGCGGCCCGATCAGCCCGTCGAGATAGCGGGACTCAAAGTCATGCGTCATCGCGGCGAAGCCACGCAGGTCCGAAACGCCGAAGAACGACGCAGCCGCGCTGAACACCCGGCCACGCCGAGTGCCGGTGGTCACGGCGGCAAGCGCCGTCCAGCCGCCGGCAGACCCGCCGCGGATGGCCAGCCGTTCGGGGTCGGCGCCGGCCGACTCTGCGGTCCACTGCGCGGCCGCGATGGCGTCCTGGACGTCGACGACACCCCACTCGCGGCGCAGCCGCTCCCGGTACTGGCGGCCGTACCCGCTGGAGCCGCCGTAGTTGACGTCGATGATCCCGATGCCGCGGCTGGTGAAGTAGGCCTTGGCAAGGTCGAGCAGCGGCGCGACGCGGCCAGTCGGGCCGCCATGCACCCAGACCACGTACGGGGACCGCTCGCCTTCCGGGCCCCTGGCGTCCGGGTTGGTGGGCGGGTACAGCAGGGCATGCACGACCTGGCCGTAGGGGCCCTCGAAGTCGACGTGCTGCGGGACGGGGAGGTAGGCCTCGTCGGGCAGGTCACCGCGATCACGCTGGAGCACTGTTGTCTTGCCCGTGGTCGCCTCCACCCGGATGACGGCCGAGCGCGTCATCGGGCCGCCGCCGACGGCCGCGATCGAGTCCCCGTCGGCCGACAATGCCGGGCCGAACTCGGCGAACGGGGTGTCCACGTCCTTCAGCTCGAACGACTCGGGATCCAGGATCGCCAGCCGGGAGGAGCCCGCGCCGTGCGTGACGGCCAGCCTGCCATCGCCCAGCAGGACGAACGGCCTGGCGCCAAGCTGCCAGAGTGGCGCGGCGAATTCCTCGTCGGCTGGGAACAGAGCTCGCGGCGGTTCGCCGGTGAGCCCGAGCTGGTAGATGTTCCACCAGCCGGGCCAGTCCGTGGCCACGTACAGGCTGGTGTTGTCACGCCACAGCGGGGCGAGCACCGACTCACGCTGGCTGCCCATCAGCAGCCTGCCCTTGCCCGGGACCCCTTTCTCGACCGGGGCGACGCGCAGCTCAGTGCCGTCCCAGGGCATGTGCGGGTGATTCCAGCAGATCCAGGCCAGCCAGTTCCCGTCCGGGGACGGCGTCGGGAATGCGAAGAAGTCCGAGCCGTCCACGAGGACGCGGATCGCCTCTGAGCTATCGGCGGCGGAGCCATCCAGCGGCACGGCCACAATCGCCCGGCTGACCTTGCCGTTCTCGTGGCGTTCCTGCACGCACCAGACTTCCCGGCGGTTAGGTGACAGCACAAAGTCCGCATAGCGGAGACCACACGCGGCCAGCGTGCCAGGGCCGTCCGCAGCCACTGTGGCGAGCGGATCTGGTGTCAGCGGCGTCGGCGCTTCCTTGCCGTCGGCGACACCGGGCGCGGCCAGGTACAGCCGCTGGTCGGCGAAGTTAGCGAAGAGCAGCAGGTAACCGCGACTGGCCTTACCGGGATGCTGGCCGCCCAGGCCCGACCGCGGAATCGGCAGATAGGACAGCCCGCCGTACTCGTGCACCCTGGTCCTGGCGTTCCACGGTGCGGGCAGGAGCATCGCCTGCTTGCCGCCTGACCCGTGCATGACCGTAGTGCGGCCGCCCTCGTCTGGAAGCCCGATCTGCCACCACGTGTCGCTGCCCAGAACCGTCGGGAAGCTCCCCGTTGTCTGCCCGGCGGCAACGGCAGCGGCCGTAATGGGCGACGGCCACTCGCCGAACGGGATCGCTGGAATCGTCTCATCTACGCTGACCTGCTCGGATGCCGTGCCTGCCTGTCCCGCCGCGTCGGCTGCGACTTGGCTCCCGCTGTCTGTCATAGGCATATCGTGCCCTACCGGGCGACCTGGAGAAGCGGCGAATCCGGACTATCTCTCAATCCGCACCCCTAGCTGGTAAACCCGGAGTGGCTGGTACACGTCTGCATCCGCTACGTAGTCGTTTGCCTCCTGCTCGCTACCGGGCCGCTGCTGGCCACCGCGGCGCTGCCGGCCGTCTAACCTTGACGACATGGCCGGCGCCACTACTCAGCGAAGCTTCGAGATCCGTACCTACGGATGCCAGATGAATATGCACGACTCCGAGCGGCTGGCCGGCCTCCTCGAGGCGGCAGGCTACCGGCGAGCCAGCGCCGGAGCCGACCCTGACGTGGTTGTCTTTAACACCTGCGCCGTGCGCGAGAACGCCGACAATCGCCTGTACGGCAACCTGGGCCATTTGCTCCCGGTCAAGAACTCCAGGCCCGGCATGCAGATCGCCGTCGGCGGCTGCCTGGCGCAGAAGGACAGGGCCACGATCACGCAGCGGGCGCCGTGGGTGGATGTCGTGTTCGGCACCCACAACATCGGCTCGCTGCCGGCCCTGCTCGAACGGGCCAGGGTCCAGGAGCAGGCCCAGGTGGAGATCCTGGAGTCACTGGAGCGCTTCCCGTCGGTCCTGCCAGCCAGCCGCGAGTCGGCTTACTCGGCCTGGGTTGCGATCTCCGTCGGCTGCAACAACTCCTGCACCTTCTGCATCGTGCCGAGCCTGCGGGGCCGCGAGGAAGACCGCCGGCCGGGGGACGTGCTGGCCGAGATCGAGGCCCTGGCCGCTGATGGCGTGGTGGAAGTCACGCTGCTGGGGCAGAACGTAAATTCCTATGGCGTGGGGTTCGGCGACCGGCTCGCGTTCGGGAAGCTACTTCGTTCATGCGGGAACGTGGTCGGCCTGGAGCGGGTCAGGTTTACCTCGCCGCACCCGCGTGACTTCACCGATGACGTCATTGATGCAATGGCGCAGACGCCTAACGTGATGCCGCAGCTGCACATGCCGCTTCAGTCCGGGTCGGACGCGGTGCTGCGTGCGATGCGACGCGCCTACCGTCGTGACAAGTACCTGGCCATACTCAACCGGGTCCGGTCCGTCATGCCGGAGGCCGCCATCACCACCGACATCATCGTCGGCTTCCCTGGCGAGACGGAAAAGGACTTCGCTGACACGCTGGACCTCGTCCGCCAGGCGCGGTTTGCCGGCGCGTTCACGTTCCAGTACTCCATCCGGCCGGGTACACCCGCGGCGGAGATGGCAGGCCAGGTGCCACCCGAGGTCGTCGCCGATCGCTACGAGCGCCTGGCCGCTCTCGTGGCCGAGGTGTCCTGGCAGGAGAACCTGAAGCTCGTCGGCCGCGAGGTCGAGGTCCTGGTGGCGGATGGCGAGGGCCGCAAGGACAGCGCGACGCACCGGATGTCGGGCCGGGCGCGTGACAACAGGCTGGTGCATTTCACGCCCGGTGAGCCCGCGCCCAGACCCGGCGACGTGATCACCACAGTTGTGACGGGCGCAGCGCCGCATTACCTGCTGGGCGATGGCGCGCCGCCCCGCGTTCGGCGCACACGAGGTGGCGACGCCCACGAGGCGCGCCAGGCCGGACAGGCAGCTCCGGGCAGCAGTGAACTGCGTCAGGGGCAACCTGAGAGCAGGATGCAACCCGAGAGCAGGATGCAACCCGAGAGCAGAGTCCAGCTTGGTATGCCGTCCCGGCGCCCGGCTGGCTGATCGGCCCGGCAGGGCTGACGAGAGCCGGTTGAGCCTTCGGCCGTCAGGCGCCTGAGAGCGCCGAGGCTACGTCGGCCGCGGCAGGTATCTAGCCAACGTGCCGGTCGTCTTCGTACTCGTCGTCTGCGTCATCTTCGTCTATCTTCGTCTTCATCGAAGTCGTATTCGTCATCCTCGTCTTCGTATTCGTCGTCGAGGTCGAGGTCGAGCTCGTCTTCCTCGTCCTCTTCGTCGAACTCGTCCTCGATCTCGAATTCGTCTTCCTCGCTTGGCGTGTCGAGGTCATCGGCGTATGTCATGGTGCTCCCAAAGACCGGGTGGCCTTCAGCCACGTCACGTGTGCGGGGCCATACCCCGCGCTGCCAGACTGATGCAATGCTACGGCCAGTGATCGCGGTCGTGGGGCCTACGGCGGCAGGTAAGTCTGAACTCTCCCTGGCCCTCGCGCACACGCTCAGCGGCGAAGTAGTTAACGCCGATTCCATGCAGCTGTACCAGGGCATGGACATCGGCACGGCGAAGCTGACGATGGCCGAGCGTGCAGGCATCGTCCACCATTTGCTCGATATCTGGCCGGTCACGCAGGCAGCTAGCGTCTCGGAATACCAGCAGCTCGCGCGGCTGACGATCGACGACATACGCGGTCGCGGCAAGACGCCCATCCTTGTCGGCGGCTCCGGTCTCTATGTCAGGGCAGCCATCGACAATCTCGAGTTTCCCGGCACTGACCCGGCCGTCCGGTCACGACTGGAAGGTGAGCTGAGCCAGGTCGGGTCCGCGCCGCTACACGCCAGGCTGGCGACCGTCGACCCCGTCGCCGCGGCCGCCATCTTGCCCAGCAACGGCCGTCGCATCATCCGGGCGCTCGAGGTCATCGAGCTTTCCGGCCGGCCGTTCAGCGCGACGCTGCCCGAGTACGAGTCCGTCTACCCAGTCGTTCAGATCGGCGTCCAGATGCCGAGGGCCGAACTCGACGAGCGGATAGCCGACCGCGTCCGCCGGATGTGGCAGCTCGGCCTCGTGGAGGAGGTGCGCAAGCTGGAGCGCGCGGGCCTGCGCGACGGCCGGACCGCAAGCCGCGCACTCGGGTATGCCCAGGTGCTGAAGTTCCTTGCTGGCGACTGGTCTGAGGAAGAGGCAGCCGAGCAGACGATTCTTGCTACCCGCCGGTTCGTACGCCGCCAGGAAAGCTGGTTCCGCCGCGATCCTCGCGTCACCTGGCTCTCGGCTGGTCGCGGATCTCGCTGAGCGCGCGCTAGTCGCTATCGCTGGATAGCGGTCGACGGCAGAGTCGGACCCGTGCCACACGAAACGGCACGAGGTCCGACTCCGCCACCGGCCGCTCGGCGGGGCGAACTAGGCCCGGCGGCTAGCATCAATCCATGCGGTTTGCCAAGGGGCATGGGACGGGCAATGACTTTGTGATCTTGCCTGATCCTGACGGTCACCTGGATCTCACGCCCGACCTCGTCGTCGCGTTGTGCGATCGGCATTTCGGCTCGGGGCCGACGGTGTGCTCCGCGTTGTCCGGTCAGCTGTCGCGGGCGCGGATGCGGCGGGGCAGCGGGCCGACTGGTTCATGGATTACCGGAACGCCGATGGCAGCATCGCCGAGATGTGCGGGAACGGCGTCCGCGTCTTCGCGAAGTACCTGCTCGACGAGGGCCTGGCCGCAGGACGGGAGATCGCGATCGCGACGAGGGCCGGGACTCGGACTGTCTGGGCGGAGCCCGATGGGCAGTACACCGTCGATATGGGTCCTGCCGAGGTGCTCGGCGACGGCGCGGTGCACGCCGGAGATCAGCGGCTGGCCGGGCTGGCGATCTCGGTGGGCAATCCCCACCTCGCCTGCGTGATCGAGCAGCCGGTGGCGGCGATCGACCTGAGCGACCCAGTCGTGCTGGAGCCGTCTGAGCTGGCGAGCGGGGCCAATGTCGAAGTAGTCGAGGTCGTCGGCGAGCACAGGATCGAGATGCGCGTGCACGAGCGCGGGTCGGGGCTGACGTTGTCATGTGGCACCGGTGCGGTCGCTGCCGCCGTGGCCGCGGCGGCGGCGGCGGGCGAGTGGCCCGCGGACCCCGGCCTGCCCTGGGTAGTGCAGGTGCCGGGCGGCAAACTGGCCGTGACGCCGAGCGTCACGGCCAGTCTCCTCACCGGTCCTGCGGATATCGTCGCTGCTGGCGAGCTGTCGGCTCGCTGGCTTGCTGAGCTGTCGCCGGTTGGGCTGAGCATCGGCTGACGTGGCTCAGGAGCCTGCTGGCCGCGGCCTGGGCGCTGGCACAGGCCGGTGTGGCTGGGCAACAAGCTTGAGCCCAAGGTCGACCAGCGTCCACCCGGTCCGCACTCGCAGTGCGTGCTGGCGGTCGCGGCCCCGGCCGACATGCGGTCGGATGTCGGCGACCGACGCCTGGATATCCGCTTTGTGCTGCGCTGCTAGTGCTTCGAGCTGTCGTGGATTCATCTGACTGGCCCTTCTTGATCGCTGATGCTCTGTCCTGATGACGAATCTGTCGGCGAGTTCTCGACATGTAACGTCGTTCAGCTGGCTGGCCTGGCTGCCATCCCCCGCGCCTTGGTTATCCGGATGTCGCCGCTCAGGGTGCGACAGCTGATCTCCAGTGCTGCAGCGGACTCGTCGTCGGGCTCGCTCCCGTCGCTGGCGTCGAGCTCGCTGCGGATATCGCCGGAGTTGCTCGCGAGGTCCATGTAGACGCCGAACCCTGGCGCCACGCCGATCTCAAGGTCGCCCGAGACGCTGACCAGCTCTACGCGGCCAGCGCCGACAGCGCTTAGCTCGACATCGCCACTGGCGGTGTGGATGGCTACCGGACCGCCGCACGAGCCGATCTTGATGTCGCCGCTCGCGGTGTTGATCCGGACGTCGCCGTCCACGCTGGTGGCCTGGACGTCCCCGGAGGCGGTGTGGATCGAGATGGTCCCGCCCACTTTGTCCAGCAGCACATCGCCGCTGGCTGAGCGCACCGTCAGCTCATCGCCGACCGAGGCTGCGGTGAGGTCGCCGCTGGCGGTCTGGAGGGACACGGCGCTCAGTTCGCCGACGCAGGACAGGTCGGCCGAGACGGTCTTGGCCGCGCAGCTTGACCCCTCCGGCGCCCTGATGGTGAGATCGAGCCCCCTCTTGCGGCGGAATGTGGTGCCCCTCGGGCCGTGGATGTAAAGCTGACCGTCTTCGAAGGAGACCCGGACCTGGTCGAGGAGCTCGTCGATGTCCGCGCCCCGATGGCTCGGGACGACCTCGACGGTGACCGTGCTTGTCGGCTCGCCGGCGACGACGATGCTCCCGGACCCCCAGTTGTCGATGCTGATGTCGACGGGGTCTGCGGACGCGAAATCCCAGCTGGTCATGGCAGTGCCCTTCTATGGAGCAGAACGAGTGGCGGAGAGGAGTAGGAGTGAACTAGCTGCGGGCGAACCCGGTGAAGCGCTTGCCGGGTCGGCCAGACGGCGGCGGCGGGAACGGCGGCCGGGGCTTGGCCCCGCCCGGCGAGCCTTCGAGTGCGCGGCTGATCGCCCGCACCAGCCAGGCGTTCACGGACACGCCACCGCTGACCGCGGCCGCCTCAACCTTGGTCTTGAGTCCTTCCGATAGCCGCAGCGTGATCCTGGTGCTGCCGGCCTCATCGGTGGCTTCCGCGGTGTCCTGATAAGAGTCCCCGGCGCCGTGGGCCAGGTTTACGACGAACTCCGGCTCGGTGCCGCTGAGCCGAACATCGATCGTTGCGCCGTCCAGGCTGGCGGTGATCTCGTCGGCCGCGGCCGACAGGACGTCCAGCAGTGCCAGCCTGACCGACGAGTCCAGTGTCTCCGAGAGCATCTCGGCGGCCCTGGTGATGTCTTCACCCGCGAACCTGGTGATCGAGGTGAGCTCCCGGCGGAGCGACTCGGCGTACTGGCTAAGGTCCATGACGTCATCATGACGTCATCTGTGACGTCTGTCAAGCAGCAATGTGACGTCGCATGAGGCAGATGGTGACGTCGTTAGCTCGTCACCTTGACGTCGCGGTGACGTCGCGCGTGCCGCAGCGGACGACGGGTGCCAGTTTGTCACTTAGAGTGAGACGGTTCGATCTATCCGAGTCCGAGGCCCCTGGAGTTCCCCCGATGAGCCAGCCGCCTTCTGCACCGAGGTCGGCTCGCGAAGCGTTCGGGCAGTCCCTCGGTGGCAGCTGGATGAAAGGTCCCGCGACCCGCCAGGATCAGGACCAACGCCCGCGCCAGCGCAGTCGGCTGCCGCTGAAGCTAATAATCGGCGTCTTGTCGGCCATCCTGCTCGTCTCGTCCGCCATCAACATAGGCCCAGCGGTGCGCGCTGGCCTGCACGACGGCACCCGCGGCTCCTGGGTCGCGACGACCAAGAGCTGCCGTCGGTCCGCCTGCGTCTGGAACGGCAAGTTCGTAGACCATGGTGGCCAGGTGCTGGTCACGAGCGCGCACTTCGCCGGCCACATACCGGCAGGCATCCACGCGGGTACGGCGGTGCCGGCCTTGTACACCGGCGGGTCTGGGCTCGTGTTCCCGGTCACCGGCTCGGATCTGTGGATCGAGCTCGTGGTCGCCCTGCTGGTGTCGCTCCTCGGGCTCTACTGGTCGAGCCACCGGTGGATAGCCGATTATCTGCGCGAACGGCGCAATACCCCCCAGATCCCCGGCATCTGAGCGACCCTGCCTGGCGTCCATTGGGCGTCAGTTGCACACTGCCGCCCCACTATGGGCAGCACTTGCACCAACGACGCCCTATGGCTGGGTGCTGGAGCCTAGGGCTGGGCGCCAGATCCGCGAGCCAGCAGGCCTTGAGCCGAACTTCCGGCGATCGCGGCGTCGAGGACCTCGGCTATGTGCGCGACGGGCATGGGCTGGCCGGCCGCGGCTAGTGCCTGGGAAATCTGAAGCGAGCAGCCGGGGTTGGCGGAGACCAGCAGTTCAGCGCCCGTGGCCCGGACGTTGCTGGCCTTGCGCTCGCCAAGCTCCGCCGCCGCAGCCGGCTGGACCAGGTTGTAGATGCCTGCCGAGCCGCAGCAGGTGCCGCCATCCGCGATCTCAGTCAGCACGAGCCCGGGAACGGCGGTCAGCAGGCTGCGTGGCGCCGCGGTGATCCGCTGGGCGTGGCCGAGGTGACAGGCATCGTGGTAGGCGACGACAACGCGGAGCTCTGAGCGTGGCGCGACAGGTCCGACCTCGGCCAGGAACTCGCTGAAGTCGCGAACCCGCGTGCTGAACGCGGCCGCCCGGCCGGCCCAGGCGTGATCCCCGGCGAGCAGGTGCCCGTACTCCTTCATCGCCGAGCCGCAGCCGGCTGCGTTGACGATCACTGCGTCGACGCCAGCCTGCTCGAAGGCGGCGATCGTCCGCTTCGCGAACGCGACGGCCTCGGCGCGCCGCCCGCCGTGCAGTGATAGCGCACCGCAGCAGCCCTGCGCGGCAGGCACGATGACGTCGCAGCCCTCGGCCGCCAGTACCCGCGCAGTCGCGGCGTTGACCTGCGGGAAGAGCACCTGCTGTACGCAGCCGGTCAGCATGCCGACGACGGCTCTCCGCTCACCGCGGGCCGGGATCCGGGTCGGTAGCCGGGGCTGGCGGCCCAGCCGCCGGGTCGACGGGCGGGGCGCGACCGCAAGGGCGGCCACGGCCTCGGGCGCCAGCCGGGCGAGCAACCGGCTGCGCCCGGCAAGGCGGTCAAGGCCGGTGCGCTGAGCTGCGCGCAGCGGGCCAAGCGCGGCTCGCAGCCGCGCCGGATACGGGAACGTGGCGAAGATTGCTGTCCGCACCGCCCTTTCCCGCCACGATCGTGGAGGGAACGGGGCCGTCGCCGGTCCGCCGCCGCTGTCGCTGCGCGGGGACTCGCCATCATCAGCCCAGGCTCTGGCGGCCTCGATGAGCTGGTCGTACTGCACGCCCGACGGGCAGGCGGTGACGCACGCCATGCACCCCAGGCACCGGTCGAAGTGCTCGGCCGCGGCCTGCGAGCCGTGCCCGGTCTCCAGGATCTGCGTGATCAGGTGGATCCGGCCGCGCGGCGAGTCCATTTCCTCGCCCCACAGCTGGTACGTCGGGCACGCGGGAAGGCAGAAGCCGCAGTGCACGCAGTCGCTGGCTAGCTCGCGCAGCGAGCCATCCGGATCCAGCGCGCTACTGCCGGGAGCACTGTGCGCGATCGGCTCGCCGCCGCCTGTCTCCTCCACCATGATCAGATTCCTCCCGCGAACCGGCCGGGCGCCATCCGGTGCTCGGGATCGAACCGGTCCTTCACCGCCCGCATAAGCCCCAGCGAAGGCACCGCCCCCCATAGATCAACCGCGTCACGCACCTCCATCGGCGCACTCAGGACGACCGCGCTCGCGACACTGGGCGGCCCGCCGTCAACCGCGGCCATACCACCGAGACCAGCGCGGAGCCCGGCAACAAACTGCGCGACCGCGGCCGGAGAAGCCGAGGCAGCAACATCGACCTCTAGCACGCCCGCCCCCGCCGACCCCCCAATGACGGGATCAACCCCCGCAGCAGCTGCCGACTCGCGCATGACTCGGAGCACCTCGACAAGATGGGCGGTCCAGAAGCTCACCTTGATCTTCGTCCCGGTACTCGCCCCGAGCTGGGGATGGGCGAAGCTGCCGTCGGACCGTTTCCTGTGGTCCGACGGCAATCCGCGCGTCCTGCGCGACAAAAGGTCGATCATCCGATCAGCGCGAACCTCGACACTCGAGGCGTCACCCTCAAGCAGGACCGAGACCGAGATCGGCGCTGCTGCGGACGGCCAGTCGAGCTCGATGGCAGCGGGCACTAGCGGCGAGTCCGCCATCAGTGCGGCAGTCTCAGCGGCTGATTCTGGGTTGGTGCACTCGATCGAGATCCAAGTCGACGTCTCGGGCTTCGGGTGGAGTCGGAAGGTCGCCTCTGCGATCAGGCCGAGCGTGCCGTACGAGCCGGCGAAGAGCTTGCCGAGGTCGTAGCCTGCGACGTTCTTCACGACCTTGCCGCCGGACTTGGTGATCTTGCCGTCTGGCCGGATGACGGTGATCCCGATGAGAAGGTCGCGCGGGCTTCCGTAACGGAACCGAAGCGGCCCGGCCACGCCGGTCGCGATGAGGCCGCCGACGGTGCCGCCGCGCGCGTCACTGCTGCCGGGATCGCCGGCTGGCGGCGGATCGAGGGCGAGTCGCTGGCCGGCGGTCGCGAGGACGTCGGCGAGGTCGTCGAGGTGCACACCCGCCTGGACTGTGACGACCAGGTCGCCGGCCGCATGCTCGACCACCTGGTCAAGGCGGTGCGTATCTACGATCAGGTCGCAGGAACGTGGCGCCGCGCCCCAGTCCAGCCTGCTGCCAGAGCCCCGCGGGACGATGGTCAGTCCGAGTTCGGCGGCGACCGTCAGGAGGGCCGCGGCTTCGGCGGCTGAGCCGGGCGCGGCGACGTAGCGAGCCTGGCGGCCGCCGACGGCATCGAGCTCGCCGGCCAGGGTCACGTGAGCGCAGGCTTCAGCGAGCCGGGCCGCGATGGTTCCAGCGGCGGAGGTCGCTGACGGCCCCGTTCCCATCAGAATTGATCGATCAGGCCGGATGCGACGAGAGGATGCGGGGCGTGACGCACCCCGGGTACCTCTCCGCATAGCCGGGGCGTGGGGAACACCTTGCCGGGATTGCAGAGGCCGGCCGGATCGAAGGCGCATCTCAGCAGCTGCATGGTGTCGAGATCGTCGGGCCCGAACATCCTCGGCATGTAGCGGGACTTGTCGACGCCGACGCCGTGCTCGCCGGTGATCGAGCCGCCGTGTTCGATGCACAGGTCGAGGATCATCCCGGATAGCTTCTCGGCGGCCTCCTGCTCGCCGGGAACGGTGTCGTCGAAGAGCACGAGCGGATGCAGGTTGCCGTCGCCGGCGTGGAAGACGTTCGCCACGCGGATGCCGGTCTCGGCGGACAGCTGACTGATCCGGTCGAGCACGGCCGGCAGCGCAGTGCGCGGCACCACCCCGTCCTGCACGATATAGGCGGGACTGATCCGGCCGACAGCGGCGAAGGCAGACTTGCGGCCTCTCCAGATCGCCGCCCGCTCGGCCGCGTTCTGGGCCGCCCGGATCTCGTAGGCGCCCTCGGCCGTGCAGATCCGCCGGACAGCCTCGGTCTGCGCCTCGACGTCTGCTACCGGGCCGTCGAGCTCGACGATCAGCACGGCGCCTGCGCCCGCTGGGTAGCGGCAGTTCACCGCGGCCTCGGCGGCCTCGATCGCCAGCGCGTCCATCATCTCGATCGCCGCCGGGAGGATGCCCGAGCCGATGATGGCCGACACCGCGGCACCGCCGGCTCCCATCGTGGTGAACGCGGCGAGCAAGGTCGTGACGGCCTCGGGGATCGGGGTCAGCCTCACGACGATCTTGGTGACGATGCCGAGCGTGCCTTCCGAGCCGGTGAACGCGCCGACGAGGTCGTAGCCCGGCGCCGTTCCGGTTCCGTCGCCGAGCCAGGTCAGCTCGCCGTCCGGAGTTACGATCTCCAGGCCGGTGACGTGATGGACAGTGAAACCGTGCTTCAGGCAGTGCGCACCGCCGGAGTTCTCGGCCACGTTCCCGCCGACAGAGCAGACGACCTGGCTGGACGGGTCCGGCGCGTAGAACAGTCCGTAGGGTTCGGCGGCCTTGCTGACAGCCAGGTTCGTCACGCCGGGCTCGACAATCGCGCGGCGGCTGGCGGGATCGATCGCGAGGATGCTGCGCATCTTGGTGGTCACGATCAGGACGCCGTCGGTGCGGGGGAGCGCGCCACCGGACAGGCCGGTGCCGCTGCCGCGGGCCACGAACGGGATGCGTCGCGCCGCGCATTCGCGGACAATCGCCGCCACGTGCTCGGCTGTGCGCGGCAGCACGACCAGGCCGGGGCTGCACCGATGCGCGGTCAGCCCGTCGCATTCGTATGTCCGAAGCTGCTGCGGGTCGGTGATGACGCTGTCAGCGCCGCAGATCTGGGCCAGGCTGGCCGCAAACGCGCTGTCCATACCTCCAGCATCCCTCGCCGCTCGGGTGGACGCCACCGCGGGGATCGACCGCCGGCTCGCACCGCGGCCTCGCCGCCCTGCGGCGCGGCCAAGGCTGGCCCGGTTCCGCCGACTAGCGGGCGTCTCATTATATGGACCCGTAGTATCAATATATGGTCAGCCCCGACTCCGTGAGCCCCGACTCCGTGAGCCCCGACTCCGTGAGCCCCGACTCCGTGAGCCCCGACCCGGTGAGCCCCGACTCTGCAAGCTCAGGCGCCAACGGCACAACGGAGCTGCAGGGCCGCGAATCGGGCCGGCGGTGGCTCATCTTGCTAATCGGGCTGATCGCGATGACCGCGGGCTGCACGTTCCAGTACGGACTCGCTTACCTGATCCCGGCGCTCCGGCATGCCGGATACTCGCTGGAGCTTGCCAGCATCCTGGTGGCGTGCCCGACCGCTGGGTTGCTGCTGTCCCTGATCGCCTGGGGCGCAGCGGCCGACCGCTGGGGCGAGCGCATCGTGCTGGCGACCGGACTCGTGCTGGCCGGGATAGTGCTCCTGGCGGCCTCGCTCGTGCATGGACCGGCCGGACTCGGGCTCTGCCTGGCGCTGGCCGGCGCGGCCGGCGGCTCGGTCTTCGCTGCGAGCGGCCGGCTGAATACTCGGCTGGTTCGCCCGGAGCGAGCGCGGACTCGCCATGGGCATTCGGCAGAGCTCGCAGCCGCTCGGGGTGGCGCTGGCGGCCGCCACGCTTCCAGCTCTCGGGGCTGGCGGCACCGCGCGGCCGTTGCTGTTCCTTGGCGGCTTCTGCGTGATCGCGGCAATTCTGGTCGTGGCGCTCGTACGCGATCCTGACCGAACCCGAGCCGAGCCGCCTCAGGCGGCCCGGGCCGACGCAGGCCGACCGGGCGGATGATGCCAGCCCTGCGTCCCCGTACCGCCAGCCAGTGCTGTGGCGCATCCACGCCGCGAGCGCTCTGCTGGTCGTGCCCCAGTTCACCGTCGCGACGTTCGCGCTGGTGTTCCTCGTCGACGCGCGCGGCTGGACCGCGCTAGCAGCGGGCCGTCTGCTGGCCGCGGCGCAGCTGTGCGGCGCGGCGTCCCGGCTCGGGGCCGGCTACTGGTCAGACCGGGCTGGCAGCCGCATGCGGCCGATGCGAATCCTCGCGATCACCACCGGTGCCGGAATGCTCGCACTGGCTGTCGCCACGGCAGCTGGCTCATCGGCCGCCGTTCCGATCCTGCTGGCCTGCGGCGTGGTGGCCGTCAGCACCAACGGGCTGGCATTCACCGCCGTGGCCGAGTTCGCGGGCTCTGCCTGGGCCGGACGCGCACTCGGCGTCCAGAACACCGGCCAGAACGCGCTGGCCGCGGCTACACCTCCGGTCCTCGCGCTGGCCATCGGCTCGATCGGGTTCGGCGGGTCGTTCGCGATCGTGGCTGCGTTCCCGCTCGTCGCCGCGGCCTTCGTTCCCGTCGCTGCCGAGGGTACCGGCGCGCGCGGCGGCGGCAGGCGCCAGGCGGCACGCGGCCGCGTCAGCGCCGCCCGTCTTGTCAGCGGGGCCGACTAACATCGCGCCATGGCCGATCACGCGTTCTGGGCTGAGCATGGCGCTGTCACCGACCCCGGCAAGTACGCGGGCCTGAACCGCGAGGTGCCGGGTTCTCTGGCGGCCATGCGGGCCGCGGCGCGCAGGCTCGTCTTCCACTACCGCGCCGACGGGGATTTCGCGGCGAACGGCATCGGTGCCGACCGGATCGCCGAGATTGACACCCGCTACGCAAGCGACATGCTTCGGCGGCTGGTCAGCCTGGCGGACCAGCCGCTGGCCGAGCCGCGCACGCCGAGCCAGCGTCTGGTTGGCTGCTGCCGCGACTTCACCGTGCTGTTCCTGTCGCTGGTCCGCGAGCATGGCATCCCGGCGCGCGCCCGCGTCGGATTCGCCACCTACTTTCACCCCGGCTGGTACATCGACCACGTGGTCGCGGAGGTCTGGGACGCTACTGGCAGCAGGTGGCGCCTGATTGACCCCGAGCTCGGGGACGACCACGTCAGTTGGGTCGACGGCACTCGCGTGGACCCAGAAGATCTGACGTCCACCCAGTTCCTGACCGGACCGGCAGCGTGGCGGGCGTGCCGCTCGGGGACCGCCGACGCCGAACGGTTCCTGGTCGACCCGGAGCTGGACATCCCGGCGACGCGGGGCTGGCCGTACGTCCGGCACAACCTCATTCACGATCTGGCCGCCCTGACCAAGCACGAGATGCTGCTGTGGGACGGCTGGGGCTGGATCGAGATGGACGCCGATCCGTCGCCAGCGCAGCTCGCGGTGCTGGATGACCTGGCTGCTGCCACTGACTCCAGCGATGTGCCGCTGGCGACGATCACGTCGTTCTACGAGCGTGACGGCCTCGCGGTGCCTGCGACAGTCACCAGCTACAGCCCGGCCGCGGACGCGCCGCTCCAGGTCACCGTCTGACCGGTTCGCCCGGAGCCGGCGCTGGCCCTACGGCATCCGCTCGTAAGCCGGCAGCGTCAGGAAGTCCACGTACTGGTCCGCCAGTGCGACATCGGTGAACAGCGACCTGGCCTGCTCGTACTGGCCCTCGTCGTAGGCGGCGCCGAGCTGCGTCCTGATCTTCTCCAGTTCCTCCGCGATGATCTGCTCCACCAGCTCCCTGGTCACAGTCGGGCCGTCGGCCAGCGCGATGTCGTTGTGCAGCCACTGCCAGATCTGCGACCTGGAGATCTCGGCGGTTGCTGCGTCTTCCATCAGGTTGAAGATGGCGACCGCGCCATTGCCGGCCAGCCAATTGGCCAGATACTGCAGTCCGACGCTGACGTCGTTGCGCAAGCCAGCCTCGGTGATGGCGCCCGGCGTCTTGTCGATGGCCAGCAACTCCGCCGCGGTCACGTGCACCTCGGGGCGCTGCTTGGCGAGCTGGTTGGGCTTGTCGCCGAGTACGCCGTCGAAGACCTCGCGGCACAGCGGGACGAGATCGGGGTGGGCTACCCAGGAACCGTCGAAGCCGTCCTGCGATTCACGTGTCTTGTCGTCTCGGACCTTGGAGAGCGCTGTGGCCGTCACCTCTGGATCGCGGCGGTTCGGTATGAACGCGGCCATGCCGCCCATGGCATGGGCGCCCCTGGCGTGGCAGGTCTTCACGAGCAGCTCGGTGTAGGCGCGCATGAATGGCGCCGTCATGGTCACGGCGTTCCGATCGGGCAGGACGAAGTCTCGGCCCCTCGTCCGGAACTTCTTGATGATGCTGAACTGGTAATCCCACCGCCCCGCGTTCAGCCCCGCGCTGTGATCGCGTAGCTCGTAGAGGATCTCGTCCATCTCGAACGCCGCCGGGATCGTCTCGATGAGCACGGTCGCGCGGATGGTGCCCTGGGGGATTCCGAGTGCGTCCTGAGCAAGTACGAAGGTGTCGTTCCACAGCCTGGCCTCCAGATGGCTCTCCATCTTGGCCAGGTAGAAGTACGGGCCCTTGCCCTTCTCCAGTTGCCGCCGCGCGCAATGAGTGAAATAGAGCGCGAAGTCGACGAGGCTGCCGGACGCGCGCTCGCCGTCGATGAGCAGGTGCTTCTCCGGCAAGTGCCAGCCGCGTGGTCGCACCACGATCGTGGCCAGCTCGTCATCCGGTCGGAGCTGATAGGACTTGCCTTCGTCGCTAGTGAAGTCGATCTTGCGGTCCAGCGCGTCCTTAAGGTTCAGCTGGCCGGTAATCATGTTGTCCCAGAGCGGGGTGTTGGCGTCCTCGAAATCCGCCAGCCACACCTTGGCGCCCGAGTTCAGCGCGTTGATCGTCATCTTCTTCTCGGTCGGTCCGGTGATCTCAACCCGCCGGTCAATCAGTCCGGGCGCCGGCGGCGCGACCCGCCACGAGGTATCGCCGCGGATGGCCTCGGTGCTGGTCAGGAAGCCGAGCGTGCCACCCGCAGACAGCTCATGCTGGCGCTCTGCGCGTGCCTGGAGCAGGTCACGGCGGCGCTGGCCGAGTTCCCGGTGCAGCACGCCTACCAGGTCGAGCGCTTCGGGAGTGAGGATCTCGTCGTACCGGCTGCCCGACGGGCCGGCAATCTCCACGCCACTCGACATCGCACGCTCCTAGTCGCCCTGGGTCCGTCCCGGCCGCTGGCTGATTACCAGAAGGTAACCCATGCGATCGGGCGGCACTACGTCGCGGGTACGGAGTCGACCGCCGAAGGATTTCCGGCCGGGAACGGGCATGCCTGAAGCTGGCCGTGCCAGAAAGGCGGCGCCGCCGGGCACATCTCACAGGCGCCAGGTGTTAATGAGGTGAGGATGAATTCGCGCCGTGGCACTATCAGCATCAGCGCTCGCTGCCAGCGAGGGCACGCCGCATCTGGCGCATTTATCAGCAATTCGAGATATTACGGGCTAGCCATTGCCCCATAGAGGTGGAATGACCGCGCTATCGCATGACAATCAAGGCGACGACCAGGCCTGGGACGACAAGCCCGAACTTGACGACGGCCAGCTCGACCTCGCCGAACGGCATGCACTGCGGCGCGTGGCGGGTCTGTCCACCGAGCTCGAAGACGTCAGCGAGGTCGAGTACCGCGCCCTACGGCTCGAGCGAGTCGTGCTCATGGGCGTCTGGACCGACGGCACGCTGGCTGAGGCCGAGAACTCGCTGCGCGAGCTGTCCCGGCTTGCCGAGACCGCCGGGTCCGAGGTACTCGATGCACTGGTCCAGCGCCGCGGCCGTCCGGACGCGTCCACTTACGTGGGTGCTGGCAAGGCGCGGGAGCTGGCTGACATAGTCGCAGCTCTTGGCGCTGACACCGTCATCTGCGATGGCGAGCTCGCGCCCGGCCAGTTGCGCAGCCTGGAGGGCACGGTCAAGGTCAAGGTAGTCGACCGGACCGCTCTGATCCTGGATATCTTCGCCCAGCACGCACGCAGCAAGGAAGGCAAGGCGCAGGTGGAGCTCGCCCAGCTCCAGTACCTGCTGCCGCGCCTGCGAGGCTGGGGCGAGTCGCTGTCCAGGCAGACTGGCGGCCGGGCAGGTGGCGGCGGCGGCATCGGGACGCGCGGCCCTGGCGAGACCAAGATCGAGACGGACCGGCGCCGGATCCGGTCGCGGATCTCCAAGCTCCGCCGCGAGATCGCCGAGATGTCGGTCGGTCGCGAGGTGCAGCGCGGGCAACGGCGTCGTCACTCGGTGCCGTCGGTGGCGATCGCCGGCTGACACCAACGCCGGCAAGTCCAGCCTGCTGAACCGTCTCACCGGAGCTCAGGTGCTGGTGGACGACTCACTGTTCGCGACGCTGGACCCCGCGGTTCGGAAGGCGAAGGCGCCCTCTGGGTGGCCGTACACGCTGACTGACACGGTCGGGTTCGTGCGGCACCTTCCGCACCAGCTGGTCGACGCGTTCCGCTCCACGCTCGAGGAGGTCGCTGACGCGGACCTCATCCTGCACGTGGTCGACGGATCTGACGCCGACCCGCGGCTGCAGCTCGCGGCCGTCCGGGAGGTCCTCGCCGAGGTCGGGGCCGGCAACGTTCCCGAGCTCGTCGTGATCAACAAGGCCGACAACGCCGATCCGATCGAGCTGGAGGGGCTGCAGCTGGCCGAGCGGCAGTCGGTGGTTGTCTCCGCGTTGACCGGCGCCGGCATCGACAAGCTCGAGGCCGAGATAGAGCGGTTGCTGCCGCGGCAGTTCCGCGAGGTCAACGTCGTGATCCCTTATGACCGCGGCGACCTGCTGTCACGCGCGCACGACGAGGGCGAGGTCCTCACCGTCGCGCACGGCGGCGCGGGCACCGAGCTGACCGCCAAGGTGCCGCTCGGGCTGGCCGCTGAGCTCGACAGGTTCGTGCACACGAATATGGCGCATTAGGTCGCAGTCGGACACTGCTAAGTATCGCGCGCAATTCCGTCTGCAATTGCGTTCGCACAACTCGTAAGCTGGTCCGATCTGCTTTGCTTCCCGTTTAGCCGGCACTCGCGCGTGCTTAATTGCCGGGCCCTGAGCAAAAGTTGCCGTGTGGCTCGGGGTAGGCTCTGAAGCTCGCGGCCCGGTGGTGGACAGGGGTTGCTAGCTGGGACAACGCCGATCATGCGGGCCGAGCCTGGCCGCCAGCGGCGACGCGCTGACCGACCAGTTAGCCTGTTTGCTGCGGCGCGTCGCAGCAATGTCTGGCGGCCGCCAGCCATTAGGATGGCGGCTCCCCGCGACAATGCGAGTCTGTCTGTCGCCAATCTTCAATGCCCCTTTACAGCCTTACAGATGTGCAATACCGTGACTCAACCGATATGTTGGTGTGTCGCGACTACGCCAGCCTTGCGGTTGGTGCCGGGCGCGATCTGGCTCGCCTGGCTTGGCCAGAGTTCACACTGATTCCGACGCTCGGTAGGAGAGGCCGCATGGTTGCCCGGATTTCCGCGCATCCCCGCTGTCCTCGGCTGGGCGGTATCTCGTGACGGTGCGGCTCCTGACCAATATCGGTCGCCTCTGGACCGGATCCGAGGCCTGGAGCAATGCCGCGATCTTGTCCCAGGACGACCGGATCGCCTGGGTGGGACCGGCCTCGGAGCTGCCGACGAGCATCCCCGGTGTCATCCACAACATCGTCGACGTTGATCACGTCGAAAACCTGGGCGGCGCGCTGGTGACGCCCGGCCTCATCGACGCGCATACGCACCCCGTCTACGCCGGCAACAGGTGGGCCGAGCTAGCCATGCGGTCGGGCGGTTCCTCGGCGACCGAGATCGTCGCGGCGGGCGGCGGCATCGCGTCCACTGTCACCATTACCCGTGGCACGGACCCCTGGACGCTGTGCAGTGGCGTACGCGAGCGGCTGCGCTGCTGGCTGCTCAGCGGCACAACCACCGTCGAGGCCAAGACGGGCTATCACCTGACCAGGGATGGCGAGCTGGCCGATGTCCGGCTGCTGAGGTCGCTGGAGAATGAGCCTGGAATGCCGCGCGTCCATGTGACGTTCATGGCAGCCAACACCGTGCCGCCGGAGTTCTTCGGGCGGCGCAACGACTACATCGACGCGGTCGGCAGCTGGTGCGCCGACGCCGCCACTGCAGGCGCCCAGAGCATCGACGCCTACTGCGACGAGGGCCGGTTCACTACTCGCGAAGCCAAGTGGATCCTGAACGCGGGCCGCGCTGCCGGGCTACAGCCGCGGTTGCACGCCTGCGGTGACTCGCGGACTGGCGCAGCTCAGCTGGCGGCCGAGCTCGGCTGCTCGTCTGCCGATCTGCTGCACGGCGCCGGCGACGATGACGTGGCCGCGCTGGCGAGGGCCGGCGTGGTGGCGGTGCTGTGCCCCGCGACGTCCTCCGACTCCCGCGGTCAGCCGCCGGTCCGGGCGCTGCTCGACAAGGGCGTCAGGGTCGCGCTCGGATCAGGTCACTCGCCGGGCGGTACCGGCATCACCTCGATGCCGCTGGTGATCAGCATGGCGATCTCGATGTTCGGGATGAGCGTGACGGAGGCTCTGCGCGCTGCGACTCTTGGCGGCGCCCAGGCGCTGCGTGCCTCCGACCGTGGCTCGATGGCACGCGGCAGGTTCGTCGACCTTGTCGCGTGGGACGCCGACCACGAGGGCGCGTTTGCCTGGTCGTACGGCATGAAGCCAATCCGCGTCTGGCGCGGCGGGGAGTCCGTGCTCGGGTAGCCGCCGTGGCATGGGGATTGACGGCGCTGGCGGTTCAGCCGCTCTCTGGTTCATGGCATGCTGCCTGCATGGCCTCTGGTCCGGGACGAGCAGATTCGGCAGCCGCTGCGCCGGCTCCTGTGACTGTCATCGTGGGCGACGAAGAGCTGCTCGTCGAGCGAGCTGTGAGCGCCGCCGTGGCGCTCGCATCCGGCGCGAACGGCGCGGACGGCGCGATCCGGCGCGGACGGCGCGGATGAGGTCCCCGCCGACGCGCACGACACTGCCGGCGCCGACGTACACCACGTCGCCGCGGCCGGCCTGGCTGCCGGCGAGCTGTCGAATCTGACCGCGCCGTCGCTCTTCGGCGGCGGCTGCGTCGTCGTGATCGGGTCGGTGCAGGATGCCGGCAAGGAACTCTGCGCCGAGCTGGTCAGGCTTGCGAAGTCGCCAGCGCCCGATGTCTTCCTGATCGTCACGCACGCTGGCGGCGCCAGAAACAAGGCTCTGCTCGCCGACCTGGTGAGCGCCGGGGCGCGGCGCGTGGACTGCCCGAGCGTTAAGCGGTTCGGCGACCGGATGGACTTTTTGCGCGCAGAGATCCGCCAGGCCGGCCGTAAGGCCGACGACGCCGGGCTGCGGGCACTGCTCGACGCAGTCGGCAACGACCTGCGAGACCTGGCGGCAGCCTGCAGTCAGCTGTCGGCCGACACCACCGGGGTGATCAATCAGGCTGCCGTGTCGCGCTACTACCACGGGCGGGCCGAGGCGACGGGATTCTCCGTCGCTGACAAAGCCTGCGAGGGGAATCTCGCCGATGCGCTCGAGCAGCTTCGGTGGGCTCTGGCGACCGGGACCTCACCGGTCCTGATCACGAGTGCGCTCGCGACGGGGCTGCGCACGCTCGGCCTGGTTGGCTCCGTCGGCCGCGGTCTGAGCCCGAACGCGCTGGCCGCCGATCTCGGCATGCCACCCTGGAAGATCGACAAGGCTCGCCAGCAGCTGCGCGGCTGGACCTCCGCGGGTCTGGCAAAGGCGCATGCTGCAGTGGCCGAGGCGGACGTGCAGGTGAAGGGCGAGGGAGCGAGCGCCGGCTACGCCCTCGAGCGCGCCATCACCACGATCGTGTCCTGCCGCGCGGTCAAGTAACCGCCGCCCAGGCCCGGCAACGCGACTTACGTAACCGCACGGGCCTGACGGCACGGTCAAGTAACCCGCCCGGGCCGGGCTGCGCCGCAACCTCCGCACGGGCCCTGCGGCGCGGCCAAGTCACCGCACGGGCCCAGCGGCATGGCCGTCTGACCACACGAAACGGTCCGACGGCCAAGCCGCCAGTCCCGCGCTCGCCGCCGTCCCGGCCGGAGCATCAGATGATCTTGCTGGGCGCGGTCGTTTGTCGTCAGCGTGCGACTGGCTACATAAGAGCGTCGCCACTTGCACTTTCACAACAAACGTCCGCGTCGGTCTCGGCGCACAATCCGGATTATCACCGCAAATAGTCCGTGGCGTTCAGTTGCCAGCGCCTTCGTGACTGCGAGCTCACGGATGTCGACCCGGTAGTCGGTCCGTTTCGTGTGGACCGAGTGCCGGGTCGATGGCCGGGAGCCTCACCTCAACTGCGCGCGTGCAGCGTCGTCACGTCGATCGTCTGTGCAATCGGAACGGCGCGAGCCAGCCGCCGGTCGTGCGTCACCAGCACCAGCGTGCACGAGTACGCCGACAGCGCCTGCTCGAGCTGCTCGATGGCCTCGATGTCCAGGTGGTTGGTCGGCTCGTCCAGGACCAGGAAGTTGACTCCGCGCGCCTGCAGCAGCGCCAGCCCGGCCCTGGTCCGCTCGCCCGGCGACAGGGCGCTGGCCGGGCGCAGCGCCGCGTCGCCGCGCAGCCGGAACTTGGCCAGCAGCGTCCGCGCATCTTCGTGCGACAGTCCGGCGGAGGACCTGACTACTTCGACCACCGGCTCGTCCGTGGCGAACTCACGCCGGGTCTGGTCGAGCTCCCCGACGACGACGCTGGGCCCGGCATACCGCGAGCCAGCAGTCAGCGGTGCCCGGCCCAGCAGGGCGTCGACCAGGGTCGTCTTGCCGGAGCCGTTCGGGCCGGTGATCCGGATCCGGTCGGTGGGCCCGATCGTCAGGCTCACTGGCCCAAGCGTCACAGCACCCCGGCTGATCACGGCACCGGTCAGCGACACCGCGACGTCGCCGGCCCGGCGCGCCTCGCTGATCGACAGCCGCAGTTGCCACGGCTCGCGAACCTCGTCGGGCGCGTCCTTGTCCAGCCGGGAGATCGCCTTGTCGATCTTGGCGGCGTTGGCGCCGGTGCTCTGGGCGCCAGCAATGCGGGCGGCCCGGATGTTCTTGTCTGGCTCCGCGAGTACAGCGCGCGCGCTCGCCGCCCGCTGCGCTCCGGACCTGGCCCACTGTCGCTGCTGCCGGGCCGACTCGCTGAGCTTGTCACGCTCGGTCTCGTAGGCGGCGTAGGCGTCGACCTCGCGCCGCCTGGCCAGCTCACGCTCGGCTACGTAGGCGTCCCAGCCGCCGGAGAACATCGAAGCGTGCCGGGTGAACTCGTCCAGCTCACAGATCTCGCTCGCGAGCGCGGCGAGCAGCGCCCGGTCGTGGCTCACCAGGGCCAGTCCGGCCCTGCTGCGTCTCAGGTGCCCCTCGAGCAGGGCAAGACCAGCGTCATCGAGGTCGTTGGTCGGCTCGTCGAGCAGCAGGATCTCGGGCTGGGCCAGGAGCACCGCGGCAAGGCCGAGCCGTGCCTTCTGACCGCCAGAGAGTTCGGCCACGTTCCGGTCTAGAAGGTTGTCACCAAGCCCCAGCTCCGCGGTGACCTGAGCCATCCGCTCCGGCAGGTCGGCGCCGCCAAGTGCGAGCCAGCGCTGGAGCGCCAGGTCGTAGGCGTCGTCGGCCCCGGCCGCGCCGCACGTCAGGGCGGACAGCGACGCGTCGAGGTCGGCTTGCGCCGCAGCCACGTGCGTTCGCCTGGCCAGGTGCTCGGCCAGGGACTCGCCTGCGACGATGTCCGGCTCTTGAGCGAGCCGCAGGACTGTCGCCGTCGCCGGCGACTCGGATCACGGCGCCGCTGTCCGGCTCGAGGTCGCCAGATAGCACCTTGAGCAGGGTGGACTTGCCGACCCCGTTCGGGGCGATGATTCCGGTGCGGTCCCCGGCGCCGATGCTGAGGCTCACGCCGTCCAGCACGACAAGACTGCCGAAGGACACGCTGACATTGGTAGCGATCAGCCTGGACATCTCGTGCTCCCAGATCACGACCCGGCTGCTTGCCAGGGGTCGTGCACTATGCCCAGGTGACGCAGGGGGCGGCGGCTCAAGCCTGGTGGCGAGCCGACCGCCCGGAGCCCCGAAGGGCTCCAGGTCTTGCGAAGTTCCTAGGCGCTCGTAAGCTGCTCAGCCCGCTTGGCGATAGCCGACTTGCGGTTAGCAGCCTGGTTCTTGTGGATGACGCCCTTGCTCGCGGCCTTGTCCAGCTTGACGGACGCGGCCCGCATCGCGGCTTCCGCGGCCTCGACGTTGCCAGCGTCGGCAGCCTCGCGGAACTTGCGCACGGACGTCTTCAGCTCGGACTTGACCGCCTTGTTGCGGAGCCGGGCCTTCTCGTTCTGCTTGTTGCGCTTGATCTGGGACTTGATGTTTGCCACGCGAAATGCCTCGCTAGAGTCTTGGACTGGGTCTTTGGTGGTGCCGGCACGAGCCGCAGGCAACGCGGCACGCGGCTTCGTGCCCAGCCAAACGCGGGCATGCAGGCAGCCAGTAGGTAAGGATAGCCGAGATCAGCCCGGCCGCTCAAACTCGGGCACGCAGGGCAGCCGAAGTCAGCGGCACCAGGGTGGCTGATGGCAAGGGCATCAGGGTGGCTGATGGCAAGGCACCAGGGTGGCTGATGGCAAGGGCACGAGGCCAGGCGTGCAACGATAGACGCGCCTGTGTAAATCCACCACAGCGTCAGCTAACCACCGCCGAGCCGACCTCCGCTCAGCCAATTGCAGGCTGAGCCGACCACCGGCCCAGCCGACTACCCCGACTGGATGCCCTGTGCCAGCAACGCCCGAACAGCAGATGAAGCAGCTGTCCGCGCCCGAGCCTGGCCGGACTCCGCAGCAGATCATCCGCAACTTCTGCATCATCGCCCACATCGATCATGGCAAGTCGACGCTGGCGGACCGGATGCTCCAGCTCACCGGGGTGGTCGACGACCGCTCGATGCGGGCGCAGTACCTGGACCGGATGGACATCGAGCGCGAGCGCGGCATCACGATCAAGAGCCAGGCGGTCCGGCTGCCGTGGCGCGGCGAAGACGGCGTCCAGTACGTCCTCAATCTCATCGACACCCCCGGTCACGTCGACTTCACCTACGAGGTCTCCAGGTCGCTGGCGGCCTGTGAGGGCGCGATCCTCCTCGTCGACGCGGCTCAGGGCATCGAGGCGCAGACGCTGGCGAACCTGTACCTCGCGCTAGGCGCCGACCTGCACCTGATCCCCGTCCTCAACAAGATCGACCTGCCCGCCGCACAGCCGGAGAAGTACGCGGCCGAGCTGGCGAACATCATCGGCTGCGACCCCTCCGAGGTCCTGCGCGTCTCCGCCAAGACCGGTGAGGGCGTCGCCGAGCTGCTGAACGCCGTCGTCGACCAGGTGCCGCCCCCGGCCGGCGACCTCGACGCTCCGGCGAGGGCGCTGATCTTCGACTCGGTCTATGACACCTACCGCGGCGTGATCACCTACGTCCGGGTCGTCGACGGCCGGCTGTCGCGCCGCGAGCGCACGCTCATGCTGGTGACCAAGTCGGTGCACGAGACGCTCGAGATCGGGGTGATCTCGCCCGAGCCGGTCCCGTCTGACGGCCTGGCCGCCGGTGAGGTTGGCTACCTGATCACCGGCGTCAAGGACGTCCGGCAGGCCAGGGTAGGCGACACGCTGACCACGCTCGCCAGCCCGGCGACTGAGGCGCTGCCTGGCTACGCCGACCCCAAGCCGATGGTGTACTCCGGGCTGTATCCGGTGGACGGCGACGAGTATCCCGAGCTGCGGGACGCGCTAGACAAGCTCCGGCTGAACGACGCCTCGCTGGTCTACGAGCCCGAGACCTCGACGGCACTTGGCTTCGGCTTCCGCTGCGGCTTCCTCGGCCTGCTGCACATGGAGATCATCAGAGAGCGCCTGGAGCGCGAGTTCGACCTCGTGCTCATCTCCACCGCCCCGAACGTGGTCTACCGGGTGGCGCTGGAGTCAGGCAAGGAGCTGATCGTCACCAACCCCAGCGAGTTCCCCGAGGGCAAGGTGGGCCAGATCTTCGAGCCAGTGGTCCGGGCTACCGTCCTGGCGCCCACGGACTACGTCGGCGCGATCATGGAACTGTGCCAGGGCCGCCGCGGGATCCTGCTCGGCATGGAGTACCTGTCGGCCGACCGGGTGGAGATCCGGTACACGATGCCGCTCGGCGAGATCATCTTCGACTTCTTCGACCAGCTCAAGTCGCGGACCCGCGGCTACGCCTCGCTCGACTACGAGCCCGCGGGCGAGCAGGAAGCTGACCTGGTCAAGGTGGACATCCTGCTCCAGGGCGTCCCGGTCGACGCATTCAGCCAGATCGTGCACACCGACAAGGCCCGGGACTACGGCCTGTCGATGACGGCAAAGCTCAAGGAGCTGATCCCGCGCCAGCAGTTCGAGGTGCCGATCCAGGCTGCCATCGGGGCCCGGATCATCGCGCGCGAGAACATCCGCGCCATCCGCAAGGACGTCCTCGCCAAGTGCTACGGCGGTGACATCACTCGCAAGCGCAAGCTGCTGGAGAAGCAGAAGGAAGGCAAGCGCCGGATGAAGGTCATCGGCCGCGTCGAGGTGCCCCAGGAGGCCTTCGTCGCCGCGCTGTCGACCGAGCAGGCGCCGGACAAGAAGCGCTCCTAGCAAAAAGCAAAACCCCCATCAGACCGGGAACGGGGTCCGCTCAGCCCTCCGTTGCTCGCCCGTTCGCCGCCTGCGGCGCAAGATCCACCGGTTGGCCTGACACCGGCGTGGCGCAGGGCGACCTTTCTTGGTTTTCGCGGCCGCAAACCGGGTAAATCGGACGCTCAGTGCCGGAAACATGAAATGTGTCCGCCGACGACCAGTTCGCCGCCGAGCCGCTAATTGCCGAAGCCGCCTGAGCCGCTCCCCGAGCCGGTCTTAATGCCGACGGCGATCACGACCAGGATCAGGAGGAAGTACACGATGCCGAGGATGCCGAGCACCAGACCGGCAATGGCCATGCCGCGGCCGCGCTCGCCGCGCAGCCGGATCTGCTTGAGGGCGATCGCGCCGAGGATGATCGCGGGGATGGCAGCCAGAATGTTGCCGACCAGCGTCAGGCCGAGGACGAACTGGCCGATGCCGCAGACCAGGGCCCAGATGGCGGCCGGGTTGTTGCGCGCGACGACCGGGTTGAAGTACTGGGGCTGATATCCGTACTGGCCGGGCGGGTACTGGCCCACCGGGTACTGGCCGCCGGGTGGGTACTGGCCGCCGGGTGGGTACTGCCCGGCCGCTGGGTACTGCCCAGGGGCGTACTGGCCGGGCGGGAACTGGCCGGTCGGCGACGGCGCTGCGGGGGTCTGGGCGAACGTCCCAGTGGGCGACGGCGCTGCCGGGGTCTGGGCGAACATCCCAGTTGGCGACTGCCCAGCGGGGCCGGTGAACTGCCCAGTGGGCGCCTGCCCCGTGGGGGCCTGGGTGAACTGCCCCGCGGCAGCCTGCGGGAACTGGGCCGTCGGCTGAGCCTGGGGCCAAGGGTCGGCGGAGGTCGGCCCGAAGCTGTCGGCCGGCGGAGCCGGCTGAGCCTGCTCGCCTGGCCAGGTACCGGGTGCAGGCGCGGACCCGGCTGGCTGGGTCGGCGAGGGAGACGAATCGGCGGCGAGTCCGCCTGGCTGCGGCGAGTCAGGCTCGCGCCCCCACGAGTCGGGAGCCGGCTGTGCCCACGCGTCGGGTGCAGGCGAACTGAAGCTGCCGGGCTCGTCCGAACTCTCGCTGCCAGTGGGTTCTGAACTCATCTGCACATGTCCCTTGCCTGGAATTGCACCGTCTCGCGGCGTGTGCCCAGTATCTCCGAGCGCCGGCGGCTGCCAGCACGCCAGCCGGCTTGGCCGAAGTTCTAGTAGTTGCCGTTGTTCAGATTCGCGGAGACGCCATGGAAGATCGCCAGCACGAAAATGAGCAGGAACACGGCCAGGACCGTTCCGACGATGCCGAGGACTAGGCCCGTGATGGCCATGCCGCGGCCTTCCTCACCCGACTGCCGGATCTGATTGAGTGACATGGCGCCGAGGACAATGGCAGCGATGCCAGCGAACGGCCCGGCTATGAGCTGCCCGACCGCGCAGCACAGTGCGGCGATGGCGAGCGAGTTAGTCCGCCGGCCAGCCATCTGCGGCCATCCGGCGCTGCCCTGGACGTACGGTCCTGGCTGGCCGTAGGGCGGCTGCCAGCCCGGCTGCTGGCCAAACTGGCCGGGGCCTGGCTGGGCCTGCTGGCCCGGCTGGCCGTACTGGCCCTGCTGACCGAACTGGCCAGGCTGGCCGTACGAGCCCGGCTGGCCGTACTGGCCCTGCTGACCGAAGGAGCCCGGCTGGTCAGATGACCCCGGTTGACCGAACGGAGCCCGGCTGGTCGGGCGCGCCCGGCTGCTGGCCGGACTGGCCGGGCTGACTCCAGCCCTGAGTCGGCTGATCTCCGGCCTCGCCGGACTGATCTCCGAATCCGTCTGTGCTCATTGCTCCCCCAGATGACGCGACTTCTCGCTGGGCCAAGTATCGACCCCAGGCGCGCAACACAGCGAGTACTTGCCCTGATTTGTCGATGCTAGCGTCCGCACCTCCGGGTCGCGCCTGCCAGCGGATATGGGTTCGACGGCCGCCAAACCGTCGGCTAGCGTCATTGGCATGTCAGGTGCTCGAGTGATCTCGCTGAACCGCGGCCCCGAGGCCGACCTACTGATCGGCGGGAGGCCGGGCCGGACCGCCATCGACAAGCGTCCAGTCGACGGCCAGGTCGCCGTCGGCGCACTTGGACTCGCAGGCGACGAGTACGCCGACAAGGCCAACCACGGCGGGGTCGATCAGGCCGTGTACGCGTATGCCAGGGAGGACCTGGACTGGTGGACCGAGCAGCTCGGCCGTGAGCTCCAGGACGGGATCTTCGGCGAGAACGTGACGACCGCGGGCATCGACATCAGCGCCGCACCGATCGGCCAGGCCTGGCGCATGGGCACCGTGGTCGTACAGGTCACGGCGCCTCGTATCCCGTGCGTGACCTTCAAGTCCTGGCTGGATGAGCCGCACTGGGTGAAACGATTCGCGGCTGCCGGGCGGCCTGGCGCCTATCTCCGGGTGCTAACACCAGGCATTGTCCAGGCCGGGGACGACCTGACTGTCATAGATACGCCCAGCGAGGTCGTGACGGTCGCTGAGTCGATGCGCGGCTTCTACGGCGACCGCGACATCATGCGCAGGCTGCTTACGGTCGAAGGTCGCGGCTCGAAGTGGGATGAGATCGCCGCGGACATGCTCAGCGGCGTGTGAGCGCGGGACCTCCCTCACCATGCCAAGCAAGCCTCCTGACGGTGCGCCAATGCCCGCTGACGGCAGCCTGCCGCCGACCGCCGCCGACCGGGTCGGCGATGCGCCGTTCGGGATCTACGTCCACGTGCCGTTCTGCGTGACCAGGTGCGGCTACTGCGACTTCAACACTTATACCGCCACCGAACTCGGCGCCGGTGCGTCGCGAGAGTCCTACGCGGCCCTCGCCATCGAGGAAGTCAGGCTGGCCGGCAAGGCGCTGGCAGGCCGGTCCGGCCCGGTGCAAACGGTGTTCTTCGGCGGCGGGACGCCGACACTGCTGCCGCCGGCGGACCTGATCACGATCCTGCGGGCCATCGACGACGAGTTCGGGCTCGCTCCGCATGCCGAGGTGACCACCGAGGCGAACCCGGAGACTGTCGACGAGCCGAAGCTTGCCGAGCTGCGCGCCGGCGGATTCACCCGCCTATCGCTCGGCATGCAGAGCGCGGTGCCGCACGTCCTGGCCGTGCTCGACCGGGTACACAGTCCGGGCCGGCCAGAGCGGTGCGTGGCCTGGGCGCGGACGGCCGGCTTCGACCAGATCAGCCTGGACCTGATCTACGGGACGCCAGGCGAGAGCGACGCCGACTGGGAGACGTCGCTGGACCGGGCCGTCGAAGCCGGTCCCGACCACATCTCGGCCTATTCGCTGATCGTCGAGGACGGCACCCGGCTCGCCGCCAGGATCCGGCGCGGCGAGCTGCCCCAGCCTGACGATGACGTGCTGGCCGACCGCTACCTGATCGCCGACGAGCGGCTCGCTGCCGCGGGCCTGACCTGGTACGAGGTCTCCAACTGGGCGGCTGGCCCGCAATCGGTGTGCCGGCACAACCAGTTGTACTGGACTGGCGGCGACTGGTGGGGCGTAGGACCGGGCGCGCACAGCCACGTCGCGGGCGTGCGCTGGTGGAACGTCCGTCATCCGGCCGCGTACGCGCAGCGGCTGGCCGAAGGCACGAGTCCGGGCCAGGCCAGGGAGATCCTGACCGATGCCGAGCAGGCCACCGAGCGGATCATGCTGCTCACGAGGCTGGCCTCCGGGTGCCCGCTGACAGAGCTCGGCCCATCCGGGCGGGCCGCTGCCGCCAGGGCCGTGTCTGATGGCCTGGCCAGGCCCGACGCACTCAACGCCGGCGTGCTGCGGCTCACCCGGCAAGGCCGGCTACTGGCGGACGCGGTCATCCGGGACCTCATCGCCTGACTTCCCTGAAGTCGGATTTACCCGGCATGCATGATTCTCCGCCCGATTAGTCTCATTCTCTGGCTGACCGGCTGATCAGCCGGTCTGTGCCCCGACGCAATTTCGGCAATAGACTTGGCACTCAGGACCCAGGAGTGCCAAGGAGGTGAGCGCGTGCTCGACGACAGGAAACTGGCAGTCTTGCGCGCCATCGTGGAGGATTTCGTCTCCACGAATGAGCCGGTGGGCTCCAAGTCCCTGGTAGACAGGCACAACCTGGACGTCTCGCCGGCGACAATCCGCAACGACATGGCCGTGCTCGAGGAGCAGGGCTTCATCGTCCAGCCGCACACTAGCGCCGGGCGCATTCCGACCGAGAAGGGCTACCGGCTCTTTGTCGACCGACTGTCGGGCGTCAAGCCGCTGTCGTCAGCGGAGCGGCGCGCCATCGAGACGTTCCTGGCCGGCGCCTACGATCTCGACGACGTGGTCATGCGCACCGTACGCCTGCTTGCGCAGCTGACCAGGCAGGTCGCCGTAGTGCAGTATCCGTCGCTGACCAGGTCGGCGGTGCGACACATCGAGCTGGTGCCGCTGACCGAGCGGAGGCTGCTGCTGGTGCTGATCACCGACACGGGCCGCGTCGAGCAGCGCACCGTCGAGCTGCCGCTCCAGATTGGCGACGACGAGATCACGCAACTGCGGGCCGTGCTCAACTCCTGCCTTGACGGCCGCAAGCTCGCCGACGTTGCGTCGGTCGTGGCCGAGCTGCCAGACCGGGTAAGCACAGTGGAGCGACCCAATGCCGCTGCGGTGTTCTCCGTCATCGTGGAGACTCTTGTGGACAGGCATGAGGAGCGGGTGGTCGTCGGGGGTGCGGCGAATCTCACGCAGGGGGACTTCTCCCGGGGATTGCATGAGGTCCTCGAGGCGTTGGAGGAACAGGTGGTCCTCATGCGCCTACTCGGCGAGACGGGCGACCAGGCGGCCGTCACGGTGCGCATCGGGTCCGAGAATGAAGTGAAGGGCCTCCGGAGCACATCGCTGGTGACCACGGGATACGGGACTGGTGAGCAGGCACTGGCCCGGCTCGGAGTACTCGGTCCGACCAGGATGGATTACCCGACGGCGATGGGAGCGGTACGCGCGGTGGCACGTTATGTGGGCCAGATCCTGGCGGAGTCCTAGGGATGCCGGTGGCTAACGACTATTACGGGATCCTCGGTGTCCGCCGGGATGCGGGCGCCGAGGAAATAAAGAAGGCTTATCGCCGCCTGGCCCGCGAGCTGCACCCCGACGTGAACCCGGATCCGCAGCTGCAGGAGCGCTTCAAGGAAGTCACGCAGGCATACGAGGTGCTCTCTGACCCCGAGAAGCGCCAGATGTACGACCTAGGCGCTGACCCTTACGCGCGGGGTGCGGCGGGTGCTGGCGGGTTCGGCGCGGCCGGCTTCCCCTTCAGCGACCTGATGGACGCCTTCTTCGGCGGCGGCGGCGGCGCTGCCCAGCGCGGTCCGCGCAGCCGGGCCCGGCGCGGCCGCAACGCCACCATCCGGGTCGACCTGGACCTCGCCGAGTGCGCCTTCGGCACGACCAGGGAGCTGGTGGTGGACACGGCGGTCGTCTGCCCAACCTGCTCAGGCGAGGGCTCGGCACCAGGCACCCACCCTGTCACCTGCGACGTCTGTAACGGGCGCGGTGAGGTCAGCCAGGTCACCAGGTCGTTCATAGGCCAGATGATGACATCCAGGCCGTGCCCTGGCTGCGGGGGCTTCGGCACCGTCATCCGCAAGCCCTGCCCCGAGTGCGATGCCGACGGCCGGGTCAGGACGCGGCGGACTATCAAGGTGCGCATCCCAGCCGGGGTGGAGGATGGCACGCACATCCAGCTGGCCGGTGAGGGCGAGACCGGACCGGGCGGCGGCCCGCCGGGGGACCTGTTCCTGGAGATCGTGCAGCGGCCACATCCGATCTTTGAGCGTCAGGGCGACGATCTGCACTGCACAGTCACAATCCCGATGGTGGCTGCCGCGCTCGGCGCGTCCCTCTCCGTCGATACGCTCGACGGGCCAGCGGAGCTCGACATCCGGCCGGGCACGCAGTCTGGCCAGGCCATACCGATGTACGGGCAGGGCACCGAGCGGCTCAACGCCTCCGGTCGCGGCGATCTGATCATTCACGTCACCGTGGAGACCCCGAGCAAGCTCGAGCCCGAGCAGGAGGAGCTGATGCGCCAGCTCGCGAAGCTCCGGGGCGAGGAGGCTCCTCCCGGCAAGTTCGCGCCGGGCCAGCATGGCTTCTTCTCTCGGCTCCGTGATGCCTTCAACGGGCGCTGAGTTCTCGGTCGGCCGGTCCTGAGACCGCCAGTCTTCCTCGCGCCTGCGGCTGACCTGGCCGCCGGACATGTCGTGCTGACCGGGCAGGAAGGACGGCACGCGAGCACGGTGCGGCGCCTGCAGCCTGGCGAGCGAGCCGACCTCACCGACGGCATGGGCACCGTGGCGGAGTGCATGGTGACCGCGGCCCGTCCTGGCGAGCTGGAGCTGACAGTGCTCGCGCGCCGCATCGTGCCGCGGCCCCAGCCGCGGCTCGCGGTGTTCCAGGCCATCCCCAAGGGCGAGCGCGGAGAGCTCGCGGTGGAATTGCTCACCGAAGTGGGAGTGGACGTCATCGTTCCGTGGGCAGCCGAGAGGTGCGTAGCCGTGTGGCGGGGCGACCGGGCGGCAAAATCACAAGCCCGCTGGAGCTCCGCGGCCGAGCAGGCTGCCAAGCAGTCGAGGCGGGCCTGGTTCCCCGAGGTGACGGCGCAGGAGGATCTTGCCGGCATCACGCGGCGGGCTGAGGCCGCGGCCCTCGCGATCGTGTTGGACCCGGACGCCCGTGAGTCGGTGACCACTATCGAGCTGCCGGCCGACGGCGAGATCGTTGTTGCTGTCGGTCCGGAAGGCGGCATCGCGCCCGCCGAAACCAAAGCCTTGCTCGAAGCCGGGGCTATCGCGGCCAGGCTCGGGCCGACGGTGCTGCGAGCCTCGACGGCAGGTGTCGTTGCCGCCGGCATCCTGCTCAGCCGCACGCGCCGCTGGGCCTGATCGCGACCCGCGCCCGATCGCGGTCCGCGCCCGCGAGGCTCAGCCAGCGAGGCTCAGCCAGTCTCCTCGAGCCGCACGAAGCCGAGCGCCGCCGGGCTGTCTTGGCCGCCCGGCGGGCTCACAATCCCGGTCGATGGGCTCGCCTGCGGCGGCGCCGTACTCACTTGCGTGTCCGGATACGCCTTCACCACCGGGTTGCGGGTCGTGGTCTTCCCGGCGCACGGCGGCAAACTCTTCTTCGGCTTCGGCGACTGCGTGACGGCCACCGAGTTGGACCCAGCAGCTGGCGTGCTGGCTCCCGTCGTGGGGCCGCCGACAGGCGCGTTCGTCCCCGTCGCGGTCGGGTTCGGCGTTGAGCCGTTGCTCGTCGACGTCGAAGGTGACGTCGAATCGCTTGATGACGTGCTCGGCGCCGGGGACGTGGGGTCAATCGTCCCGATCCCGGGCGATGGAGACACCGCGGGCGCGACGCTCGCGCAGTTGCGGGAGGTAGACGACCCGCCCGACGGGAAGAGCTGGCCGCTGACCGGAGACTGGCTCTGGGCGTTCACGTTGCCCGATCCGCCGGCGGCACCGCCGCCGGGCCCTGTGTTGCCGCCCTGTGAACGCTGCGAATTCGCGCTGCTCGGGAAGATCGCCTGCTGAGCATCGAGGGCGACGTACGCACCGGCCGCGACGATCGAGACTGTCACGCCGAGCGCTGCCAGTGGCCTAAGCCAGCTGAGGGTCCGAGCCGCGCGTCCGGTGCCGGTCCTTGAGGTGGGTCCGAAGCGCCCCCAGGCGAGCCGCATAACGCTGACTACCTGCTCGAACGCCGACCGGAACCCCGCAGGCGCCGCAGGCACGCGCAGGAAAATGTCCGTCCAGACCGCCTCAGCCCAGGCCAGTGCCAACGGGCGGGGCTGCCGTAGCCGACCCTGAATGCGCTGCAGTCCATCGCCCGCGGGCTCGATGCCATCGGCAGCCGCATGGAGCGCCCTGCGCAGCATCGCCTCGCGCTCGCTGAGCGTGCTCATACGTCACGCTCCAGGACCGTGCGGAGCGCCTGCATCGCCCTGGCCGTGTGACTCTTGACCGCGCCTCGGCTGATCTGCATGGCGTCGGCGATCTGCGCTTCGGACATATCAGCGTAGAACCGTAGCACCAGCGCTTCGCGCTGCCTGGCCGGGAGCGTCCGGAGGGCGGAGATGACGGCTGACCTTTCGAAGAGTGCGATCGCGCCGTGCTCAGCGCTGGGCATGTCGGGCGGGGGCTTGGGCGCATTCCGGTCGACCACAACCCGATGCCGGAGCACCGAACGTGATCGGTTAACTACCGACTGCCGCAAGTAGGACAGGGCCTTGTCGCTATCCCGCAGGCGGCGCCACCCGCCATGCATCGCGACAAATGAGTCCTGCACTACTTCCTCCGCGGTTCCGATATCGCGTACCAGCAGCGCCGCGAGCCGCACCAGCGAGCGGTAATGAGTGCTGTACAGCTCTGTCACTGCCCGGTCGGCAGCCAAGTCGACCGGAACTGAACCCAGGCCGACATCTGCCACCAGGGTTTCGGTCACGTGAGTTGGACGCGCAGCCACGTCCGAAGGTTCACTCGCCGTCATCACGGGTCTTTGCGACGTCCGGTCACCGGACTCGCTCGCCTAGCTACTTGCACGTCCCCCCACGCCCATCTTCGCCTTCGCTACAGCGCCCGCGCATGACTGATCCCTGAGCGACGGAAGCCAGAAGCTGGCGAGGCCGTTGCACCAGAGGGGTGGTGCACCGTGGGTTCGCAGTAGAGCAACCATATATGTCAGCGGCGTCGCCGGACCCGCCACACGTTAAGATCTTCGGCGTGCCTGACTGCCTGTTCTGCGGCATTGCCGCCGCCGACATACCGGCGACCATAGTGTCCGCTAACCCGCGGACAGTCGCCTTCCGCGACATTAATCCGCATGCTCCCGTACACGTACTTGTGATAACTCGGGATCACCACGCGAACCTCGCCGAACTGGCGGCCGCCGGGGATGGGCTGCTGACCGACCTTGTCGCCCACGCTCACGAGGTCGCGGTCGCCGAGGGTATCGCGGACACGGGGTATCGCGTGGTGTTCAATACGGGCGCGGAGGCCGGTCAGACAGTGAATCACGTGCACGCTCACGTGATGGGCGGCCGCCCGATGACCTGGCCACCAGGCTGAGCAGGGCCAGGCTGAGCAGGGCCAGGCTGAGCAGGGCCAGGCCGAGCAGGCAGAGCAGCCAGATATCATGGCGAACAGGCCAGCCAGAGGCGAGCGCCGCGGCAGGGAAGGGCCATTGACTGACAATCCGACTGATGGACGCAGGGGCGGGCAGTCCGGCGGCGAGGTAGCCGGCGACACCAGTACTCGAGGCAATGGCGCCCGAGATAACGGTTCTCGCGACAACGGGGGCCAGGTCCGGATCGTAATCCCCGACGAGCAGCCGATGGTCAGCCTGCTCGGCTCCGGCGATGAACTCCTGCGGGCTATCGAAAATGCCATCAACGCGGACTTTCATGTCCGCGGCAACGAGATCACCATCACTGGACCCGCCGCCGAGACGGCAGTCGCATCCCGGCTGTTCGACGAGCTCATGCAGCTGGCCAGCAGCGGCGCGGAGCTCACCGCCGACGCGGTTGAGCACAGTATCTCCATGCTGCGCCGCAAGACCGGCGCCCGCCCGGCCGAGGTGCTGAATCTCGACATCCTGTCCAGCCGCGGCCGCACCATCCGGCCCAAGACGCTGAACCAGAAGCGGTACGTAGACGCGATCGACACCCACACGATCGTGTTTTCGATCGGCCCGGCGGGAACCGGCAAGACCTACCTCGCCATGGCCAAGGCCGTCAAGGCGCTCCAGGCCAAGGAAGTCAACCGCATCATCCTCACCCGGCCCGCCGTCGAGGCCGGCGAGCGGCTCGGCTTCCTGCCCGGCACCCTGTACGAGAAGATCGACCCGTACCTGCGGCCGCTCTACGATGCGCTGCACGACATGGTCGATCCGGATTCGATCCCCCGGCTGACCGCGGCTGGCACGATCGAGATCGCCCCGCTGGCATACATGCGGGGACGGACCCTGAATGACTCCTTCATCATCTTGGACGAGGCCCAGAACACCACGGCCGAGCAGATGAAGATGTTCCTGACCAGGCTCGGCTTCGGCTCCAGGATCGTGGTCACCGGCGATGTCACCCAGGTGGACCTGCCAGCCGGCCAGACCAGTGGCCTCCGGCTGGTCCAGGACATCCTCGACGGCGTGCCCGACGTGTACTTCTCGCGGCTGACCAGCCACGATGTGGTGCGGCACAAGCTAGTAGCCGACATCGTTGATGCCTATGAGAGATATGACGCCAGGCAGGCCACGGCGGATCCCGGCCGTCTGCCTGCAGGCCGGCAGCGGCGGGATGGAACCCGCGGCCGGTGATAGTCCACTGACAGGGGCACGATGAGCATCGAGATCGCCAACGAGTCAGGCGTCGACGTCGACGAGTCGCACCTGGCTGGCCTGGCCAGGCACGTCCTGGATGACATGCGAGTGCATCCGCTGGCCGAGCTCTCCGTGCTGCTCGTCGACGAGCCAGCGATGACCGAGCTGCACGTGCACTGGATGGGGGAGGAAGGGCCGACCGACGTGCTGGCCTTCCCGATGGATGAGCTCAGGCTGCCCCAGCCTGGCGGCACGCACGCCGACCATGCCTCGCCCGACCCGGATGCGGCCGAGGTCCTGCTCGGTGACGTCGTCATCTGCCCGCAGGTGGCTGCGGCTCAGGCAGCCGAGGCTGACCACGACGTCCAGGACGAGATCGACCTGCTCTGCACGCACGGGATCTTGCACCTGCTTGGCTACGACCACGGCGAGCCGGAGGAGCACGCGACAATGTTCGGGCTGCAGGACCGCCTGCTCGCGTCGTGGCGGGCTGGCACCCCAGAAGGGTCGGGGTGACGGCCCGTGGGGTGGCTTCTCGTCGCTGCGGTGGTCCTGATGCTGGTCGCGGGATGGTGCACTAGCGCCGAGACCGCGCTGCTGCGAGTCTCCAGGGCCGGCGCAAAGGAGCTTGGCCGCTCTGCCGGTGAGGCTGCCGAGCCGCTACAGGCTGTGCTGGCTGATGCACCCCGTTACCTCTCGGTGGTTCTTCTCATCAGGACCGCAGCCGAGATCTGCGCGGCCGTCCTGGTCACTGCCGTCCTGGTCACCTGGCTGGGCGTGACCTGGAAGGCGTTCGTCATCACGGCCGTTGTGATGACCGTGGCCAGCTACGTGCTCGCGGGGCTGATCCCGCGCAGCATCGGGCGGCATTACCCCGTCAAGGTAGCGAGCGCGGCGGCGACGGTGCTGACGCCGGTGATCCGGGTGCTCGGTCCGCTGCCGAGGCTCCTGGCTGCGGCGGGCGCGGCGCTGAGCCCCGGCCAGGACCGCCGCGACCGCGATGGCCACTCTGGCTCGGAAGAGGACCTGCGTGGGCTTGTCGATCTGCTAGAGCAGCGCCAGATCATCGAGCCCGGCGAGCGGGCCATGATCCATTCGGTCTTCGAGCTGGGCGACACCATCGTCCGCGAGGTCATGGTGCCTCGCACGGACATGGTGTTCGTGGAGCGGCGCAAGACCCTCCGGCAGGGGTTGTCGCTCGCGCTGCGCAGCGGGTTCTCCCGGATCCCGGTGATCGGTGAGAACCTCGACGATGTCGTGGGCATCGCCTACCTCAAGGACATCATGACCCGCATCCACGAGCACCCGGAGGGCGAGTCGGTCGAGTCGGTCGAGTCGATCATGAGGCCGGCCACGTTCGCGCCCGAGAGCAAGCCCGTCGATGACCTCCTGCGGGAGATGCAGGCCAGGCACGTGCACATGGCGATCGTGATCGATGAGTATGGCGGCACGGCGGGCCTGGTCACCATCGAAGACATCCTGGAGGAGATCGTCGGCGAGATCGCCGATGAGTACGACCGGGAACGGCCACCGGTCGAGTGGCTCGAGGAGGGCGTAGCGCGGGTCAGCGCCCGGCTGTCGGTCGAGGAACTCGAGGAGCTCTTCGACGTCAGCATCGACGCCGAGGACGTGGAGACGGTCGGCGGGCTGCTCGCGCACCGGCTGGGCAAGGTCCCGATCGCCGGCTCGGTCGCGACCGTGTCCGGCCTCCAGCTGACCGCCGAGAGCCTGGCCGGCCGGCGCAACCGGATCGGCACCGTGACGGTGCGCCGGATCACGGCGGACGGGGAAGCGGGCCCGCCGGTCCGGGTGGGCGAGACGGTGCCGCGAGTCAACGGCGCGACTGCCGAAGGGAACGGGGTCGCCCCCAGCCGGCAGCCGCCGGTTTAGTATCAGCCGTGTGAGCGAGCTGGGGCCGGACGATCCCGGCCCGGAGGATATCAAGATCATCACGCTAGCGCGGTCGGCTCGGGCAAGGGTCGCCGCCGCCGAGGGCGCCGCCGTTCGTGACGAGACCGGGCGCACCTACGCCGCCGCCGCGATCGCTTTGCCCTCGCTGCAGCTGTCGGCTCTGCACCTGGCTGTGGCGATGGCCGTCTCAAGCGGCGCGACCAGCCTGGAAGCAGCCGCCCTCGTCAGCGACGGGGGACAGCCAGATCCCGGCGACATCGCCGCGGTGCGCGAACTGGGTCCAGATGCGATCGTGTTCCATGCGGCCCCGGACGGCACGGTCCTGGCTACGTTGCGGCCGTAGCTGCGGCGTTGTGTCCGCACGCAGGCTGATCCGTCGAGGCGAGCCGACTTGGCGTCTGGCATTTTCAGCGTTGCGCGCCAGGGTCTGGCATTTTCGCGAATAACGCTGAAAATGCCATGCTGGCGGTTGCGCGAGCCGCGATGATCGGAGGCCGCAGTGACGGAAGGCCGCGATGACCGGAGCTAGGGCCTGAACCGCCCGCGGATGGCGCGGGCGCGTCAGCCGACCGGCTCGGCTGGCGGGACCGTCGCGGTGCTGCTCGGCGCGGCGGCCTGGGGCAGCACCGGCACGGCCGCGCACTTCGCCCCGGCAGGAGCAAGCCCGGCATCGATCGGCGCGGCCAGGATCGCGCTCGGCGGTGTGCTGCTGCTCGGCATCGCCCTGAGCACAGCCTCGCGCCGGCTCGCGGTCGCAAGCTTGCTGGCCGGCGGCACCAGGATTCGTGCGGTCCTTATCCTGGCGGCGGCCGCCGTCGGCGGTTATCAGGTGTGCTTCTTCACCGCCGTGCGGATGGCCGGCGTGGCGATCGGCACCGTCGTGGCGATCGGCAGCGCGCCCGTCTTCACTGGCGCGCTCAGCCGGCTGACCGGCGGGCCAAGGCTTGACCTGCGGTGGATGCTAGCCACGGCCGCAGCGGTCGCAGGCTGCGCCGTGCTCGTGACCGGCGGCCATGCGGGCGTAGCCACCACGGGCGTAGCCACCACGGGCGTAGCCACCACGGGCGTAGCCAGCGCCGTCGGAGTAGGCCTGGCCCTCGCCGCCGGGCTCTGTTATGCGATCTACGCGGTCACGGCCTCCCGGCTGATCACGGCGGGCAATCCGGAAGCCGCTGTGATGGGCCTGCTCTTCGGCGCCGCCGCCGTGCTGCTGTCGCCGGTACTGGCGACGAGCTCGCCTGGCTGGCTGCTGACCGGTCGAGGGCTGGCCGTCACGGCTTACTTGGGCGTGGTCACAACGGTGCTGGCGTACCTGCTCTACGGTCGCGGTCTGCGGACGGTATTGGCTCCGGTGGCCGTCACGCTCGGGCTGGCCGAGCCAGTCGTGGCGGCCATCCTGGGCCTGGTCGTGCTCAGGGAGCGACTGACGGCGCCGGACGTCGTCGGCCTCCTGCTCGTCGGCCTTGCGCTGGCGACATTGGTGGGCGGCCGGGCACCGATTGCGCCGCCGGAGGGTGCGCCCGGCTAGATCGCTCGGTCAGGCAAACGTGGGTGTGACTTCGCTGGGCCCAGGACCCCAGCCAAGTCACACCCACAGAGGTCGCGGCCGGGGAAGCGTCGCTGGTTAGGGCCGGAGCGCCCAGGTAGGGCAGAATCGCCACGTGGGAACCCCGTCACGCCGACCGCCGAAGCCTGCAGCGCAGGCCGGACGCCCGCGTGCTCAGGGCGACATCGAGTCCGGCGCGGTCGCGGGCGGCTTTACCGATTTCAAGTCGGGTTTCGCCTGTTTTGCCGGGCGGCCCAACGTCGGCAAGTCCACCCTCATGAACGCACTCGTCGGGTCCAAGGTGGCCATCACCAGCAGCCGGCCGCAGACCACCAGGCGCGCCATCAGGGGCATCGTGCACCGGCCGGACGCCCAGCTGATCATCATCGACACGCCGGGCCTGCACCGGCCGCGTACTCTGCTCGGCGAGCGCCTGGATAGCCTGGCCCGCTCGACGCTGACGGAGGTCGACGTCATCGGCTTCTGCATTCCGGCCACGGAGCGCATCGGGCCGGGGGACAAGTACCTGGCCAGCGAGCTGGGCGGCCTGGGGAAGACCCCGGTCGTGGCGATCGTCACCAAGACCGACGAGGCGACCCGTGAGCAGGTGGCCGCGCAGCTCGCCGCCGTCAGCGAGCTCGGTGACTGGGCCGACATCGTGCCGGTCTCCGCGGTCGCCGGGTTCCAGCTGGACGTGCTGTCCGACGTTCTCGTGTCGTACCTGCCGCCAGGCCGCCCGCTGTATCCGGACGGCGAACTGACCGACGAGCCCGAGCAGCAGCTCGTCGCCGAGCTGATCAGGGAGGCGATCCTGGAAGGCGTGCGCGACGAGCTGCCGCACTCGATCGCCGTCGTCGTCGAGGAGATGGCGCCGCGCGAGGGTCGCGACGACCTCATCGACGTACACGCAGTGATGTATGTCGAGCGGCCGAGCCAGAAGGCCATCGTGCTTGGCGCCAAGGGCGCCAGGCTGAAGGAAGTTGGCACGACGGCGCGTCATCAGATCGAGGCCTTGCTGGGCAGCCGCGTCTACCTGGACCTGCGGATCAAGATTGCCAAGGACTGGCAGCGCGACCCGCGGCAGCTGCGCCGCCTCGGCTTCTACGACTGAGTCGGCGGGCTCGCCTGCGCGTCGATCTCCCAGTCCCGGTACACGTGGACGACCCGGTAGCCAAGCTGCTCGTTGATGGCGATCATGTGGTCGTTCGCCCTCGCGTTGCTGGTCTCGATATGGCGGACATCGGGTTCGCGCTCGGTCACGAACTCCATCATCGCGATCTTGACGAGCAGGCCAAGCCGATGCCCGCGGTGCTGTGGCAAGACGGCGGTGATCTGCTGGAAGGCCCAGTCGGGCGTACCGGCCTCGGTGCAGACCTCGGTCAGTGCCGCAATCGAGTCGGTGGCGTCATGCCAGGCGGCCACGGCATAGTTCGTCAGCCCATGCTCGGCCACGGTCTGCTCTGCCTGCCGCAGCCGGTCGGCGTCCCACGCGCTGGGCTCGACGCCATCGTCGCGCGGCGCATCGGCCATGGCGCCGTGCACCAGGACGACCTGATCAATGTAGGCGTCCGGCGTCCGCCCGACCCAGGACACCAGGGAGTATCCGTCCGCATACGGCTCCGCACTCGCCCGCAGGTCGGCTAGCCGCGCAGGCAGCCTCCCGTCTACGTCCAGCACTCGGCCCACCTCGGGGATGCCAGCACGGGCTCCGAGGGCACCGGCGAACGCAGCGCCGGGCGCGTCGTCCCTGGCCTGGCCAACCAGCCGTGACCGGCCCGCTTCACGCGCCTGCCCGGCGCAATGAGCGAGCAGCGTCGTGCCGACGCCAGCCCGCCGGGCGGCGGGATGAACGGTCAGGGTGCAGTAGGCCATCGTCGGGTTCTCGCGGTCTGGCAGCCGAAGCAGATAACAGCCCAGCGGGTCACCGGCGTCGTCGGTGGCGAGCCAGGTCTGCCGCGGGGCCGTGTCGAAGCCACGCGCCCATTTGCCGACGAACGAGTCAAACGCCCAGCTCGGCTCGTCGGGATGATCGATGGGCCAGCCAGCCTGGGAGATGTCGTAACAAGCGGCCAGCTTGCTGAGGTCGCGCTGGGGGTCAAATCTTTCGATGAGCACTCGGGCATCCAACCCGCGGCCTGGGGGTGGCAGCAATTGGTTTTTAGCTGACGGTCAGGTCGAGATCCCAGCTCCGGTAGGCGACGCCGGGGGTGAATCCGAGCTGCTCGTTGATGGCGATCATGTGCCGATTGGATTCAGCGTTCCCGGTGATGATGTGGCGCAGTGCGGGTTCGTGCGCCGTCAGCAGCGCCAGCATCTCGGCCTTCACCAGCAGGCCGAGCCGATGGCCGCGATGCTCGGGCAGCACCGCGGTGATCATCTGGAAGCCCCAGTCTGGCGTGCCGGGGTCGGTGAAGACCTGCGTGATGGCTACCAGCCTGCCCGTTTTGTCGTGCCGCGCCGCGACGGAGTAAAACTGCTGGCCGCTGCCGAGGCAGACCTCCTCCAGGCTCGTGATCCGCTCGGCATCCCAGGGCTCCGGCTCGACGCCCGCGTCCCTGGGCGCGTCGGCCATGGCAGCACTGAGACTGGCCTGGTCGGCGAGGGTGTCCGCCGAGCTAGCGCCGATCCAGGACACCAGCGAATAGCCGATCGCATGCTGACTGGCCGCCGCGCGGATCCTGGCCAGCCTGCCGGGCTGGCCAGGATCGAGGTCGAGCCGCCGGTTCACTTCCGCGATCCCAGATGTCGCGCCTAGCGCTGCCGCGAAGGCAGCGCCGGGGGAGCCATCGGGAGCCTCGCTGGCCAGCCGCACCCGCCCTGCCAGCCGGGCTTGGCCGATGCAGTGCCCGAGCAGCGCGCGGCCCGCCCCCGACCGTCGCCTGGCGATCGAGACGGCCAGGGTGCACCAGCCGATGGTGGGGTTCTCTCGGTCAGGCAAGGTCAGCAGGTAACAGCCGACCGGCTGTCCCGCGTCGTCGACGCCGAGCCAACTCTGCCGCGGGTTCCCGCCGAAACCAGAGGTCCACCGGTTGCCGAACGACGTCAGCGACCGGACCGGAGTATCCGGATCGTCGAGGCGCTGAGCCGCTGCGACGATGTCGAAGCAGCTGCGCACGTGCTCGGTGTCCGTCGCGGCGTCGAACCGTTCGATCCGCATCGTTATCGGGACCCGGCTAGCTTGCGGGCGGCCGCGACGTCCAGTTCGAGCATGTGGAAATAGTCGCTGATCCGGTGACCGAGCTCGGCATTGACGGCGACCATGTGCTCGTTCTGCATCGCGTTGAACGTCATGATCTGGCGCACCTGCGGCTCGCGCTCCGCAAGCCACTCCAGCATGGCCACCTTGACCAGCAGCCCGAGCCGGTGCCCGCGGTGCGGCCGCGTGACCGCGGTAATCTCCTGGAACGCCCAGCCGTCGATGGCCGGATCGACGCCGATCTGCGTGAGCGCGGCCATCTCGCCTGACGTGCCGTGCATGGCCGCGACCGAGTACTTGCGCAGGCCCTGGGCGCTCTCGCGCTCCTCGACAGCTCGCACCCTGGCTGGGTCCCAGCGCATAGGCTCGATGGCTTCGTCGTGCGGTGCGTCCTCCATCGTCGTGTAGAGGGTGCATGTCGGGTCGACGAGGTCGTCGGGCGTCGGGCCGGTCCACCGGCGCAGCGTGTAGCCGGCAGCGCGTGGCTCCGCCTCGGCGCGAAGCCCGGGCAGTCGTGCATGCAAGCCTGGTCCGACGTCGAGCACACGGCGGGCGTCCTGGAGGCCGTCCCTCGCGCCAGCAGCGGCCGCGAAGGAATACCCAGGCGAGCCCACGCGTGCGTGGGATGACAGCAGCGTTCGCCCGTGGGTATCGGCTTGCTCGGCCGCGTGGACGAGCAGCGCCGTTCCGATGCCGCGCCTGCGAGCCGACAGTGCGACCATCAGCTCCAGGAAACCGGTGCCGCGGTTGTCACGCTCGGGCAGCTCCAGGACGTAAGCGCCGAGCGGCGCTCCAGCATCCGTCGCCGCCAGCCAAATCTGCTGCGGCTCGCCGGCGAACCCATGGGTCCACCAGCCGCTGAAGGCGCCGAACGAAAACGGCGGGCCATTCGGGTCGTCCTCGGCGTGACCAGATACGGACATCTCGTGGCAGGCCCGGAGCTGGGCCTCGGTCGCCGCCCTCGCATCGAACCGCTCAATGTGCACGGCTGCCAGCTAATACCTGCCCTCGCTAGAGCCGCAACAGGATTAAGCCCAGGCTGGCGTGCAAAACCCCCGTTCCTCTCGAAAGCTCAGGGTGCTGGAACAGATTCATTCGGACAACCTCCGCCGCGCCGGAATTTCTTCGCTGACCAGCAGATATCGCCGCCCGGCTCGCCAGCTCGGAGCGCCCGGCTTTTACCGGATTGAGGTGCCTGCGTGGCCGGGACGTGTGATGATCTGCTCACCTGGGACGATGTCCGAGCAGCAGGCAGGTGGCCTGGGTGCCGGGGGGAGTTGTTGTTGAGCGTTATCGGAGTTCGTTTCTATTTCCGGACGACCGGGCGCGGCACCCTGCACTGCCAGCGCTGCGGCGGAGACCGGCTGTACCAGCAGTGCGTCGGCCGGCGATGGATTCACCTGCTGCAGATCCCGCTGATCCCGCTGGATCGCATCGGCGAGCACGTGCAGTGCCGTAGCTGCCGCACGCGGTACCGGCTTGAAGTGCTGTCCATGCCGACGATGGCGGCTATGCAGGCGGCCTTGCCCGCCGGGACGCTGGCGGCCGTCACCACCATGCTGCGGGCGGGCGATGAGGCGAGCGCCCCAGCGCGCTCCCGCGCGATCGAGATCGTTCGCCGCGCCGGCCTGGCCAGCTACGATGACGCCGCTCTGACCGCCGACCTCGCGGCGGCCGAGGATCCTGACCTGAACATTTCGGCACCCCTGCGCGTGCTGGCCCACCAGCTCACGATGCCAGCCCCGGAGTGGTTTCTGGCCGACGCCGTCCGGGTCGGGCTCGCCGACGGGCCGCTGTCCGACGAGGAACGCGGTGCCGCCCGGCAAATCGCCGGTCACCTGGGCATGACGGCGGCGCAGGCCCATGGGGTGATCGTGATGACCGAGGAGAGCGCCGCGGCCGGCTAAGCCCCGCCGCGGCCGGCGAAGCCCCGCCGCGCCGGCTAAGCGCCGCTGCGCCCGGCTCAGCGCCGCGGCCGGCTAAGCGCCGCGCCCGGCGGCCTACCAGGCCTGGTCCGCTCGTCGCGCCGGCCGCCTGACTGCGCAGAGTAGGCGAGAATGGGCCCGTGGCCATCTACCGTGATGACGGCATCGTGCTGCGCACCCACAAGCTGGGCGAGGCGGACCGAATCGTCACGGTGCTCGCGCGCAAGTCGGGCCGGATCCGCGCTGTCGCCAAGGGCGTGCGCCGGACTAAGTCGCGATTCGGCGCCAGGCTGGAGCCGTTCACCCACGTCGACCTGCTGTTGTACACGGGCCGGTCGCTGGACGTCATTACGCAAGCCGAGACGCTGCGCCCGTACGGGGAGCTGCTCGTCGGCGACTACCCCAGGTACACCACGGGCACGGCAATGCTGGAGACCGCGGAGAAACTCACGCCCGTGGAGAAGGAACCGTCGATGCGGCAGTTCCTGCTGCTCGTCGGCGGGCTGCGGGCGCTCGGCGAGACTGAGCATGACCCGCGCCTGGTGCTGGACGCGTTCCTGCTCAGATCGCTGGCGGTAGCTGGCTATGCGCCGGCGCTGGAGGAGTGCGCGGTCTGCGGTACCACGGCTCATGCGGCGCAACCGTCCGGTGGCCTGCGCGCCTTCGGACTGGCGTCCGGGGGCCTGACCTGCCAGGACTGCCGCGCTCCTGGCTCGGCAACGCCATCGGCGGCGACCGTAGCGCTGATGAGCGCGCTGCTGCGCGGAGACTGGGCAGTGGCCGACGCCAGCGAGCGGCGTCACCAGGTAGAGTGCAGCGGCCTGACCGCCGCCTACCTGCAGTGGCATCTCGAGCACTCGATCCGGTCGCTGAAGCATGTCGAGCACGCATGAGCTCCCAGCCAACCCAAGAGGACGCCTAGCCGATGAATCGCCAGGTCACCCCGCCGTACCCGCACCCAGACGGGGTGCAGCCGCCCAAGATCCCGGGCGAGCTGGTGCCGCGGCACGTGGCTCTGGTGATGGACGGCAACGGCAGGTGGGCTAAGCAGCGAGGGCTGCCGCGGACTGAGGGCCACAAGGCTGGCGAGTACGCGCTCTTCGACGTGATCATGGGCGCGATCGAGCTCGGGATCCCGTATCTGTCGGCGTACGCCTTCTCGACGGAGAACTGGCGCCGGTCCCCTGACGAGGTCCGCTTCCTGATGGGCTTCAACCGGGACGTCATCCGCCGCCGCCGCGACCAGCTGAACGAGATGGGCGTGCGCATCCGGTGGGCTGGGCGGCGCCAGCGCCTGTGGCGCAGCGTCATCTCCGAGCTCGAGGACGCTGAGCGGATGACGGTCGGGAACGACGTGCTGACGCTGCAGTTCTGCGTGAACTACGGGGGCCGGGCGGAGATCGCCGATGCCGCCAAGGCCATCGCGCTCGAAGTTGCGGCCGGCCGGCTCAAGCCAGAAAAGGTCGACGAGCGGACCATCGCCCGGTACCTGGACGAGCCCGAGATCCCGGACGTGGACCTGTTCGTGCGGTCATCGGGGGAGCAGCGGACGTCGAACTTCCTGCTGTGGCAGTCCGCGTACGCGGAGATGGTGTTCCTGGACACTCTGTTCCCCGACTTCGACCGCCGGCACCTGTGGCACGCCTGCGAGATCTACGCCAGCCGGGACCGGCGGTATGGCGGCGCCGTGCCCAACCCGCCACCGCCTGCCGACTCCCCTCCCAGCTAGGCCGCGAGCCCGCACCAGGTCGCCACGGCCTCGCGAAGTCCCGCCGCGGGCGGACCCGCCTGCTCCCCGTCGGCCCAGGCCACGATTCCGTCCGGGCGTATCAGCAGTGCGCGCGCCGGAGGCAGCCCGGCCAAGGGCTCAACCACCAGAAAGGGAACGGGCTCGCCCCACTCCGCCGCCGCTTTGGCCACGAGGCCGTCCTCGCTGAAGTCCAGCAGCACCGGCCTCGCCGCCCGCAGCAGCTCCGCCACCCTGGTCCGGTCGCCCGCGGCCGTGGTCGGCCGCAGGTCGGGAGCAAGCAAGCCGGTCAGGGGATGCGGCGGGCCGCCGGCGGCGGGCATGTCATAACGCACATCGGATCCCGCGATCATCGCGCCCACGTGCCGCAGCGGCTCTGGGTACCGCACCAGCTCGGCGAAGAGCTCGCGCAGAGCGTCCGCGTACTCCCCGCGGGCCGACAGCGCGTTCTGGGCTCGGGTCTGCATGAGCATCCGGTGGCCGGCAGCGTGCCGTTCGGCGTGATAGCTGGCGAGCAAGCCGTCTGAGGCGTCGCCGCGCACGGTCGTGGCCGAGCTTCCAGCCGAGGTTCACCGCGTCGAGGAGCCCGACGTTGATCGACCCGCCGATGCCGAAGATGTGCGCGGCGTCTCCGGCCACCACGATCCTGCCCGCCTGGTAGCGGTCGGCCTGCCTGCTGTTGGCCACGTTCCGGCTGAGCCACTGCGGGTCGCTCATGGGGAGATCGATGCCGGTGACCCTGCTGACGCTCGCCCGGAGCTCGCCGAGCGTGATCGGTCGCGGTCAGGTCGGTGTCACCGGCCTCTTCCCTGGTGGCGATGATGTAGGCGCGCGGGGACGCCTGCGCGTCGAGGGCCGCCAGCCGCGCCAGCGAGTAGCTGCCGTGAGCAGTCGGCACCAGCTGGGCCGGCCGGAGCACCCCGGCGCCCGGCACCCGAATCTCGTGGCTGCCCGGCACGATCATCGTCTCGGGCACCAGGACCCGGCCGATCCTGAAGATCTCTGCCGAGGTAACGCCGGGGAAGCCGATGCCTGCACCCTTGCGCACCAGGCTGTGCGCGCCGTCGCAGCCTGCCAGGTACCGGGTCCGGAGCTGATAGCCGCCGCCAGGGCCGCTGACATCAAGCGTGACCGTGTGCTCGTCCTGCGTAAAGCCCGTGAGCTCGTGCCCGCGCCGGACGACGCCGCCCAGCTCGCCGAGCCGCTCACCCAAGCGCTGCTCAAGTCGCCGCTGCGGGATTGCCAGCACCTGCAGCGGGCTGTCGCCCAGCCGTCCAAGCTCCAGCTGCACCGGCCCGAACGAGAACGCGGGCACCGGGCCCGCATAGGTGGCGCCGTCGCGGAGCAGGTCCAGGAGCCCGCGGTAATCGAGCACCTGGACACTCTGTCCGACGATGCCGTTGCCCTTCGGGATCTCGCTGATCTCGCTGAGTCGTTCCAGCACGACTGGCTGGACTCCGGCCAGGCACAGCTCGATCGCGAGCATCAGCCCAGTCGGGCCGCCGCCGACGATGACGACGTCTGCTCGCTCGTCCACAGGCGTCAATATACGTTGACACGAAGCGTGCGGCAACTTTAGTTGACGCACGGCAGGCCAACGCGATTACGGCCACAATGTCGACATGACCGGCAGACAAGAACCTAGCGACGCAGGGCCGCCCGACGGCGCGGCCGATCCGCCGCCTGCTCACAGGCAGGACGGCTGGCGCGCATCGTTTCGGGGCACGCCCGACAGCCCCGGCGTTAGCCGGTGGATCTGGGGCCTGGAGCACACCCAGGACGCGGTCACCGTAGCGGTCGGGATCATCCTGATCGGGCTGGCCGTCGTGTTGCTCGTAGCTGGCATCGTGGACGCCGTCGACGGGAACTATGGTCCAGTCTCCTCGGCCGGGCCGTTCCTGCTAGATCGCGTGCTACTTGTGCTCATCCTGGTCGAGATCGTCCACACGGTGGTGCTGTCGCTGCGCGCCCATCGCCTGGTAGCTCAGCCCTTCATCGTGGTAGGCCTGATCGCCGTCATCCGGCGGATCCTCTTCGTGCTCACGCCGGGCAGTCACATCACGGCCAGCACCTCGGAGCTGGCGCTGCTGATCGGGATGGTGGCCGTGTTTGTGGCAGCACTCATCGCGGTCAACATCTTTGAGAAAAAGGGTCCGGACGCGGGGGCCGAGGGCTAGCGGATCGCCTGGAGGCCCGCCAGCGCGAGCACCATCGCGACCGCGAGGACCCGGCCTAGCCGCCCCACGGGCGACAGCTGCGGCCATGACAGTGAGGCCAGCCAGCCGAGGACTACGGCGACCCCGCAAAGCGCGGCCCCGCCAGCCGGGCCCTTAGCCGCCAGCCCCGCGATCAGCAGGGCGACCATGACCAGGGGAGCCACCCAGGTCGGGAGCTGGTGCAGGAAGATCAGGGGCCTGGCACTGCGGCGCTCGGTCGCCTGCCGCGCCGCCGAGGCATCCGGCGTATAGAGGCTGTTGCCCCTGGGCAGCGGCCTGACTCGCTGCCTGGATGGCCGGTTGCTGGTCACGCCCGCGCTTCCCTTCAGCCAGCTCGGCTGGTCTGTCGCTCCGTGATGATCGCTGTCACGCCCAGGTTACCGCTGGTTATCACGGGGTTGTCCCGGCGGCGGTCACCGAAAGTCATGCGACGAGTGGCAGGCGCTACGGCTAAGCTGACATCACCGCCGCCCCTTCAACCGGGCTTCGCGCATGTCACAGCAGGCCGCCGACCGCCAGCCGGATGGAGATCAAGATGGCACGACGCAGCGATCGCATGGAAACCATCGTGAGCTTGTCCAAGCGGCGGGGCATCGTGTTCCCGTCCAGCGAGATCTACGGCGGCCTCCGTGCCGCCTGGGACTACGGTCCGCTGGGCGTCGAGATCAAGAACAACATCAAGCGGCAGTGGTGGCGCTCGATGGTGCAGGTGCGCGACGACGTCGTGGGCCTGGACTCGAGCGTCATCCTGGCGACCGAGGTCTGGCAGGCGAGCGGCCATGTGACCCAGTTCACCGACCCGCTGACCGAGTGCCAGTCGTGCCACCACCGGTTCCGCGCCGACCACCTCATCGAGGCCTACGAGGACAAGCACGGCCATCCGCCGGAGAACGGCCTCGCCGACCTGGCCTGCCCGCACTGCGGCACGAAGGGCGCCTTCACCGAGCCGCGCAACTTCAACGGGATGCTGCGCACCTACCTGGGCGCCACCGAGGACGAGTCCGGCCTGGCCTACCTGCGGCCCGAGACGGCCCAGGGCATCTTCATCAACTACAAGAACGTGCTCCAGACCGCGCGCAAGAAGCTGCCCTTCGGGATCGCCCAGATCGGCAAGTCGTTCCGCAACGAGATCACGCCCGGCAACTTCATCTTCCGGACCCGCGAGTTCGAGCAGATGGAGATGGAGTTCTTCGTCAAGCCCGGCACCGACGAGGAATGGCACGAGTTCTGGATCGACACCAGGGAAGCCTGGTTCCGGGACCTCGGGGTGAGCAGTGACAACCTGCGCCGCTACGAGCATCCGGCGGAGAAGCGCTCCTTCTACTCCAAGCGCACCGTGGACCTCGAGTACCGCTTCGACTTCCCCGGCAGCGAGTGGGGCGAGCTTGAGGGCCTGGCCAATCGCACCGACTACGACCTCGGCGTGCACGGCAAGGCATCCGGACAGGACATGTCGTACCTGGATCCGGAGACGAATGAGCGCTACATCCCGTACGTGATCGAGCCCGCTGTCGGCGTGGACAGGTCGATGCTCGCCTTCCTGCTGGAGGCCTACACCGAGGACGAGGCGCCGGACGCCAAGGGCAACATGGAGAAGCGGACCGTGCTGCGCCTGGACTACCGGCTCGCGCCCGTCAAGGTGGCGGTCTTGCCGCTCTCACGGCACGCCGACCTGTCACCGAAGGCCAGGGACATCGCCGCGGCCCTGCGGCAGCACTGGAACTGCGACTTCGATGACGCCAGCGCTATCGGCCGCCGCTACCGCCGGCAAGACGAGGTCGGCACCCCGTTCTGCGTCACAGTCGACTTCGAGTCCCTGGACGACCAGGCCGTGACCGTTCGCGAGCGGGACTCGATGAAGCAGGAGCGCATCGGCATCGACGCGCTGGTGCCTTATCTGTCGGACCGCCTGGCCGGCTGCTGATCACCGATCCGCGGTCGAGACTCCGCGATCCACGGTCAGCGGTTAGTGCTGGGCTTGCACGGCCTGGAGTTGTGCCGAGCTCGAGGCCGATCAGCGGGACGCGTCCGCCTACGTCGCATGAGTTGTAGAAATTCTGGACGCCGTGAGCCCAACTGCCGAGCCAGTCGGGCGCGCTGGCAGCCCCAGCAGGGGCCACTGCAGCGCAGATCGCGCCGCCGTCAGAGGCCCTGGGGCTGGCGAGCCTGCTTGCCGCACGCCCACACGTCGCCCTGCGGCACGGTAGCCGTGTAGTGCCGGATGCCGACGTGATAGCGCACCACGATCGCAGTGACGACCACGCACTGGGTGGCCGACGGCCGGGCCATCTCGATGACCAGCGCCGGGCCGTTGCGGTTTCCGATCACGGTGTTCGCGTGCGGCCCGACAGCGAAGCCCGCGGCCGCCACAAAGGGTGGCCGGGCACACGCGGCGAGATTGTTCGCCGGGCCGTCGTCGACGCAGCCGTACATGCTGTAGCGGGCGACGCGCACGCTCAGGACGCGCACGGGCGAGTATCCCTGCGCTGAGGTGACCGTGACGCTGTCAATCACTGCGGTAGATCCGCCGGAGTTCACGAGCGTGGCAACGTAGGCCGTCGGCTGCGTCAGTGGCCTGGACCTGCGCCGAAATCGCCAGAAACTGCCGGGACGCCCAGCGGGCCATTGCCCAGGCCGATCGGTCCCAACAGCAGGAACGCGCCGACCGCGAGGAGTGCCGCGGCAGCGGACAGGATGCGCCGGCGCGGATGCTGCTGCCGGGCGCGCAGCCCGCTGCTCCGTGGTGCCTTAGCAAGGTCGTTGCTCATGAGATCAGGTCTTCTTTCGGCAGGCGATCGGGTCAGTTCGACAGCCTCAGCGGCGTTCATGGCGGCGGTGATCTGCGCCGGCGCATCCTTGGCGCAGATTGCCAGCTCATACGGATCGGTGGCGGTGTAATGACGGATGCCGACGTGGTAGTGAATGATGACCTCGGTCATGACCCAGCAGCCTCCCGGTGGCGGCCCTGTCACCTCGGCCGCGGCCGGGAACGGCGGCGGGACTCGCTGAGTGAAGGTGAATCCGATGCCGCGGCCGATGAGCGCGCCGTGGTATCGGCCGCCGCAGCCCATGCCAAAGCCGTCTCCGTCGACGCGAGCTGGCCAGGTGCCTCCGCACAATGCCGTGGTCAGCACGGCGAAGCGGAGCGCGCGTGGCGCCGGGTACCTCGTCCCGCCAACGAGCTTGATGTCGTCGATGACAGCCAGGCCGTGACCGGAGTTGTACAGCGCGAGGCTGAGTCCCAACGGACCCGGAGTCTGCGCGTAGCCGCCTGTCGTGTCGTTCTCCTCCAGCGCAAGGGGACCGCTGCCGATGCCGATTGGGCCAAACATGAGGAGAGCACCGATAGCGACGAGCGCCGCGCTCAGCGGGATGATGATCCGCCGCCGGCGCATCCATCGGGCGCGCAGAGAAGTGTCGGGCGTGCCTGGTGTCGGCGCCACAGTCATGGCGTGCGTCCCCCGATCGAGCGCCGGCTTGATCGGGAGCGTAGTGCCGCCCCGCTCGGAAAGCTATCCAGTGATGGCGGCGAGGACGTCGCGCACGATGTCGTCGTGGGCGGCCGTGCCCGGCTCGCGCGGGCAGCGGCGGAAGATCTCCGCGGCGGCCTGGTGGAAGCCGTCCGGCAGGCTGGCCGCGGCCATGGACTGGGCGATCTCCTCCATCTCGCCGACCCAGCGCCAGCCCTTGCTGACACTCGACCGCGCTGCCCTGCTGGACTGGTCAGCTAGCTGCGGTTGCGATAGAGCCCATTCGGCTAGGAGCGCGTCCTCGACGCCCTCGGCCTTAGCGAGGGCCCTGGAAGCGAGCAGGAGCGCCGCGATGCCCTTGGTGTAGGCGGCATAGGCCATCTTGACCGCTGAAGCGGCCGTGGCCGGTCCGATGGCGATCAGCGGATCGAGCCCCGTTCCCTCAAAAAGGTCGCGGATCTCGCCCGCCTGGTCGCCGGACAGGTACAGCCGGGTGGTGCCTGGCGTGACTGGTGGCGGTCCGATGAGGGCGCCGTCGACGTACCGACCGCCGTTGCTGTTGATCAGCTGGGCGATCTCGCGGGCGGTCCCGGGCGAGATGGCGTTGGAATCCAGGTACAGGCCGGTAAAGCCGTGCACGGCCCAGGCCACGTCGAGCGCCGCGTGTGGCGGGCACACCGACACGATGACGGCGGCGTCGGCCGCCACCTGCCGGACGGACCCGGCGTCGGTCAGCCCGGCGGCCTTGGCCCGAGCCGCGGTCTCCTCGCTCCTGCCGTCGGAGGCCCACAGCACGGTATGTCCGCGCCTGGTGAGGCATTGGCCGACGGCCGCGCCCATATCGCCGGGATTCAGCAAGCCAATGATCTCGTGCTCCGCCATAGCTGCCATTGTCGCCTGCCGGGGGCGAAGATGTTCATCTCGCGTCGGGCGACCACCGCACCAGCATTAGGCGCGGCTCGATAGGCTCGGAATCGAGGGCCGCGAGGCCACAGGAACATCTAGCCGCATGACGCCCAGGCCACTGCGCCGGGAGAGCGGCAGTCTCGAGGAGTGCATCGCAGTGCCGAAGCTCGTCTACGACTTCACCGAGGGCAACAAGGACCTGAAGGACCTGCTGGGCGGCAAGGGCGCCAACCTGGCGGAGATGACCAACCTGGGCCTCCCCGTTCCCCCTGGTTTCATCATCACCACCGATGCCTGCCGCTTCTACCTGGAGCAGGGCGCGGTGCCGGACAGCCTCGCTGGCGAGGTCACCGAGCACCTGACCCAGCTCGAGGACAATATGGGCCGCAAGCTCGGCGATCACGCCGACCCGCTGCTGGTGAGCGTCAGGTCCGGGGCCAAGTTCTCCATGCCGGGCATGATGGAGACGGTCCTGAACATCGGACTGTCCGATGAGTCCGTGCACGGACTTGCCAAGCAGGCGGGCAGCGAGCGGTTCGCGTGGGACTCCTACCGGCGGCTGATCCAGATGTTCGGCAAGACTGTGCTGGACATCGAGGGCCACGAGTTCGAGCAGGCAATCGACTCCGCCAAGCAGGCCAAGGGCACTAAGAATGACCTGGACCTGGACGCGCAGGACCTGCAGGGCCTGGTGGACAGCTTCAAGGCGATCGTCAAGGACAAGACAGGCCGCGACTTCCCGCAGGACCCGCGCGAGCAGATGGACCTCGCCGTCCAGGCCGTCTTTAACTCCTGGAACGCCGACCGGGCCATCCTGTACAGGCGCCAGGAGCGCATCCCGGCCGATCTGGGCACGGCGGTCAACATCGTGGCGATGGTGTTCGGCAACCTCGGCATGGACTCGGGCACCGGCGTCGCCTTCACCCGCGACCCCGGCAGTGGCCAGCAGGGCGTGTACGGCGACTACCTCCAGAACGCCCAGGGCGAGGACGTCGTGGCTGGCATCCGCAACACGGTGCCGCTCCAGGACCTCGAGCGCATCGATTCCAAGTCTTACGCCCAGCTCATGGGCATCATGTCGACGCTCGAGAATCACTACAAGGACCTGTGCGACATCGAGTTCACGATCGAGCGCGGCAAGCTGTGGATGCTGCAGACCCGGGTCGGCAAGCGCACCGCCGCGGCGGCATTCCGGATCGCGACGCAGCTCGTCGACCAGGGCCTGATCGACATGGACGAGGCGCTGACCCGCGTGAGCGGCAGCCAGCTCGCCCAGCTGATGTTCCCCAGGTTCGACGCGGGCTCGGACGTCAGGCAGATCACCAAGGCTGTCAGCGCGTCGCCGGGCGCGGCGGTCGGCAAGGCCGTCTTCGACTCGGCCACGGCCGTCGAGTGGGCGGAGCGCGGCGAGCACGTCATCCTGGTCCGACGGGAGACCAACCCCGACGACCTGCACGGCATGATCGCCGCGCAGGGCATCCTGACCAGCCGTGGCGGCAAGACCAGCCACGCGGCGGTCGTCGCCCGGGGCATGGGCAAGACCTGCGTCTGCGGCGCCGACGAGCTGGAAGTGGACGTCAAGGGCAGGCAGTTCACCGCGCCAGGCGGCGTGACCGTGCGCGAGGGCGACGTCGTCTCGATCGACGGCACCTCCGGGATCGTCTACCTGGGCGAGGTGGCGGTCGTTCCGTCGCCGGTGGTGGAGTACTTCGAGGGTTCGCTGGACCCGAACTCCGACGAGCTGGTCGCCGCCGTGCACCGCCTGATGACCCACGCGGACGCCAAGCGCCGCCTGGGCGTGCGGGCCAACGCCGACAATGGCGAGGACTCTGCCCGCGCTGTCCGTTTCGGCGCGCAGGGCATCGGCCTGTGCCGCACCGAGCACATGTTCCTGGGGGAGCGGCGGCAGCTCGTCGAGCGCCTCATCCTGGCCGACGACGACGCGACGCGGCAGTCGGCACTGGATGCGCTGGAGCCGCTCCAGCGTGGCGACTTCGTGGAGATCTTCGAGGCCATGGACGGGCTGCCGACCACGATCCGGCTGCTCGACCCGCCGCTGCACGAGTTCCTGCCCGACCTGACCGAGCTCTCGGTCAAGATCGCGCTGGCCGGTGACAATGCCACCGCGCAGGACCACAAGCTGCTGGAGGCGGTGCGCCGACTGCACGAGCAGAACCCGATGCTGGGCCTGCGTGGCGTCCGGCTCGGCCTGGTCATCCCCGGCCTGTACCAGATGCAGGTGCGGGCGATCGCGCACGCGGCCGTCGACCGCGTGCGGGCCGGCGGCAACCCGCGGCCGGAAATCATGATTCCGCTCGTCGGGGCGATCCAGGAGCTCGAGGCGGCCCGTGAGGAGACCGAGGAGGTGCTCGCCGAGGTCGCCGCCGAGACCGGGACCTCCGTGCACACGCTGATCGGCACGATGATCGAGGTGCCGCGGGCCGCACTGACGGCCGGGCAGATCGCTCAGGCGGCCGAGTTCTTCTCGTTCGGGACCAACGACCTGACCCAGATGGGCTGGGGCTTCTCCCGCGACGACGTGGAGGGCTCGTTCTTCGGCCGGTACATCGATCTCGGCGTGTTCGGAGTCTCCCCGTTCGAGACGATCGACGTCGACGGCGTCGGGCGCCTGGTGCGGATCGCCGTCGAGGAAGGCCGGGCGACCAGGCCCGACCTCAAGATCGGCGTCTGCGGCGAGCACGGCGGCGACCCGGACTCGGTGCATTTCTTCCACGCGGCTGGGCTCGACTACGTGTCGTGCTCGCCGTTCCGCGTGCCGGTGGCGCGCCTGGAGGCCGGCCGTGCCGCCGTGATGGAGACCGCAGGGGGCAGCGACAGCAGGTGACCGGAGGTTACGACCGCCACGCCACAGCCCGGTGGGCGGACGAGCCGCCCAAGCGCGCTTATGGTGCTGGCGGATCCGGGCGCGGCCCCTTCGTACGGGACCGCGCCCGGGTGCTGCACAGCTCGGCGCTGCGCAGGCTGGCAGCCAAGACGCAGGTCGTCGCCGTCGGCTCGGGGGACTTCCCGCGGACCCGGCTGACCCACTCGCTGGAGTGCGCGCAGATCGGCCGCGAGCTCGGTGCGGCGCTCGGCTGCGAGCCTGACCTGGTCGACGCGGCGTGCCTCGCGCACGACATCGGCCATCCGCCATTCGGGCACAACGGCGAATCGGCGCTCGCGCAGCTCGCGGAAGGCTGCGGCGGTTTCGAAGGGAACGCGCAGAGCCTTCGGCTTGTCACCCGTCTTGAGGCCAAGGTGCCGGGCGCCGGCCTGAACCTGACGCGGGCGACTCTGGACGCGACGCTGAAATACCCGTGGGTGGGTCCCGAGCCGGGAGAGCCGGGAGAGCTGGGCGAGCCGAGAGCTCGGGCGCCGGGCAAGTACGGCTGCTACGCCGACGACGCTGCGATCTTCGACTGGGTCCGCGCTGGCGCTCCGCACGAGCGGCCATGCCTGGAGGCCCAGGTCATGGACTGGGCGGACGATGTCGCCTACTCGGTACACGACCTGGAAGACGGCCTGCACGCCGGGCTGATAACCCTGGACAAGCTGCGCGACCCGGCGGAGCAGCAGGCTGTTGCCAGCCTGACCCTGTCGGCCTACTGCAAGCCGGGCTCGGCTAGCCTGGCCGAGCTAACCGAGGCCTTCGCCGGGCTGCTCGAGCTCGACTGCTGGCCGCCCGACTTCGACGGCAGCCTGGCATCGTCGGCGGCGGTCAAGCACCTCACCAGCGAGCTGATCGGCCGGCTCTGCGGGGCCGCCGAACAGGCGACCCGGCCGACGGGCCATCCGCCGCTCACTAGGTACGAGGCCGACCTGACTGTGCCGCATCGGCAGCGGCTGGAGTGCGCACTGCTGAAGGGCGTCACTGCCCACTACGTCATGAGCCGGTCCGGAGCAGCGGCCGCGCAGGCCCGCGAGCGCGAGTTGATCGTCGAACTCGCAGAGGCCGTCCTGGCGAGCGCGCCCGTCACGCTCGACCGGGTCTTCCGCTCGGACTTCGAGTCGGCCTCTGATGATGCAGCACGGCTGCGCGTTGTCATCGACCAGATTGCCTCGCTGACCGACACGTCGGCCATCGCCTGGCATCAGCGGCTGCGCGCAGCCGGCACCTGATGCGCGGGCGGCTTAGAGCCGGCGGGTCGCTGGCCGACTGCTGACCCGGCCGTCGCTCCCGCCCGGCGGCCTCGACCTCGTCGGTCTGGCCTGGGCGCTGGCTGCTGGTCTCTCGGCCGGGGCCGGCGATCCGATGCGCTGCTCGGCTAGTCTTGGCCGGCCGACCGGGCAGTCGGCCGAGCACGGACGTGCACCTTCATAGCCTCGCGCGGCGAGCACGGCTGCGATGTCGGCCGCGACTTTGCACGGCGTCGCTGTGACATCCCGCCAGCCGTAGCGCAGTGTCGTGATGCCCGCCACCGATGCCGCGTTGTCACGATGGATGTCGCGCCAGCGAGTGTCGCCCGGATGCGCGACCCTGCCGTCGAGCTCGACCGCTGTCGAGTAGGCCTCGTACAACGTATCGCGGTACTCGCTCCTGCCCTCTCGCCGTGCGTGTGCTTGCCGCCGGCCTACCGGCAGGCGGTGCGGCCGCTCGACGCAGCGCAAATATCGGTATTCCAGCACCGAGTGGATGCCGGCCGCCTCCGGGCTGAGCAGCTCGGTGAGCCGAGCTCGCCAGCGCACTCGGCTGCGCGCCGCTGCGGCCGCACGCAGCTTCCCTTGTGCGGTGAGGCGACGGCCCAGGCCGCGGGTGACCCAGCCGACCGCGTCATCGAGATTCGGCGCGGCCTGCCACAAGTCCAGAATGGTCTCCTCCACCCGAGTCTGGGGCGGAGTGCGCGCTGGGTGGATCGCGGTTGCGGCTCGGGTCGAGACATGGATAACGAGTCCGGCTCGCTGGCAGACCCGCCGATCGGCCGGAATTGTTACATGAATGAGGGAGCTGGGCGCGTCCGCTAGTCCGACAAGCTCGGCGGCGGTCTGGTGGCTCAGGACGGCGCCGGGACCGGCGTATAGGACTGCGGCCCAGAGCGTCGCCTCGCGGCTGGGCTCACCGGAGAAGGCGGCGTAGACACCCTGATGAATCTGGCGCCAGCTACCTCGCGTGACCCGCGAGGCAATGATGCCTCTGCCTAGGCCCGTGCTCAGAACCTGGCGACGAGAAACGACGCCGCACTGACGCGAAACGATCTCGTGAAGCTGCGGCGGTAAGTCGGTAGCCACATAGGCGAGCGTGCCGGTTGGGACCGACAATTCGTTAAGAGGTAAATTCCGCACTGCCGGCGATGTCAAAGTCTTCGAGATCATGGTGAAGTCGCGTATGAACACTCCCTCGGTCACGAGTCAGGCCGTCGCGTTCACGAGGGCTCGGCTTGACCGGCCTCACAGTCCCGAGGGCGACCCGGCGGCGCAAGACGCGCTCTGCGCGGGAATGCAGTTCAGCCCGCCCGAATGGCTGCGAGCGAGCATCGCCGCGCGCACGAGCTTCGTCGACGAGCAGGTGGCGCACGCGATCGCGGCCGGGCTGCGGCAAGTCGTCATCTGCGGGGCCGGCTACGACGACCGGGCGCTGAGGTTCCGCACGACCGGCGTGCGGTTCTTCGAGCTCGATCACCCAGCGACCCAGCACGACAAGGCGCGGCTGCTCGCGGGCCTAGCCGGAGGCGGAGAGCAGGGCGTGACGCTGGCGCCGATCGACTTCCGCGGCGGCGATGTCAGCAGCGTGCTTGGCCTGGCAGGCCACGATGCGGGTGAGCCGAGCCTGTTTGTCTGCGAGGGCCTGCTTGTCTACCTCGACCGGCAAACGTGCGCCCGGCTGCTGACGGCCCTAGCAGAGCGGGCGGCGCCCGGCAGCATCCTGGCGGTCAGCCTCGCCACGCATGCTGACGGACACGACTCAGCCGAGGTCGTGCGAGCGGCCAACGACCGGCGGCGAACGGCCGCCGCCGAGCCGTGGCAGACCATCTTGCCAGCCGGTGAGCACCTGGCTTTGCTGACGGACGCGGGCTGGCAGGTGACCGGGACGCACTGGTCGCCCGTCGCTGCGGCCGACGTGAGCTTTGGCAGGCGGTCACTGCTGGTGACCGCGCGCCGCTGACCCAGCGAAGCGAAGGCCGGCGCTAGTCGTGTTCCGGCGCCCGCGCGAGCAGAGGTTCTGGCCGGGATTCGGCGGTATGTGCCACTTCCGGGTGGCGACTCGCCGCCAGAACCTGCGCGCAAGTCGGGTGCGGTCGCTACCGAGCGTGAGAAGGTGTCACGCATGGAAATGAGCGCCATCGACTTCGCCGCCTGGGCTCTGAACGCTGACTGGCCGACCCGGCGCTGGCTTGAGCCCATCTACGGCCGCCGCGACGAGCTAGCCAAGGGTGTTCGGCTCGGACACGCCAGCGACTCGGCCATGGTCCTGACCTGCACATTCCCTCGAACTCGCTTCGACGACGAGGTCGGTGCCGGAGGCGCGGACCCCATTCGCGAGCTGGCATTCGAGACGACATACACGCAGATCAACCTGGCTTTGCATCAGATCAGGACGCCGGGTGCGCGGCCGGACGGCCTCATCGGCTCACTCGTCCGGTACGCCAGCCAGCAGGCGGACAGGTACCGCGACTGGCCGACCACCCACTGGGGCGCCGAGGCGGCGCAAACGACGATGCTGGCGAGCTGGCAGTCCGGCTTCAGCCTGGCCTACCCCGAGGTCTACGTGATCGTGCACGCATGCGGGATCAGCATCGACGAGCTTGCGCTGGTGTCCGTCGGCAATGACATGCCCGGATACGACGTCGGCGAGGATCCGCTGGCCGTCGGCGCGATGCACTGGGAGCTGTGGCCGAGCCGGCCGGAGCTCGGCTACGACGATCTGACCAGGACCCTCGTAGCGCTCTAAGCCAGTCCTGTCAGACTGCGCCGTCGAGGATCGCGCTGATCGCCCGCGCGGTGTCCGACAGATCGGCCAGCACGACGTCCGCACCGGCCGCGCCAAGCTGGTCGGCGGTGAAGCTCCCGGTCGCGACCGCGACGCACCGGGCCCCGTTGACTACGGCGGCCTGGACGTCCATCGGCGTGTCACCGACAAGCACCGTTGCGCGCCCGGCGAAGTCGGCGCCGTAGCGGGCGGCCGCGTTCTGCCGCGCAACCGGGACCAGGTCGCCGCGTACCTCGCTCACGTCGCCGTAGGCGCCGATGCTCAGGTCCAGGTGCTCGATGAGCCCGAGGGCACCGAGCTTGACCCTGGCTAGCGCCGGTATGTTGCCCGTGAGCAGCGACTGGACCACGCGCCCTGCGTAAGCTGGCCCGGCGAGAGCGGCGAGCACCTCGGGCACGCCTGGCAGTGCCTTGCCCCGCTCGCGAACCAGACTGTCCAGCTCCGGAGCACGAGCGGCGAGGACTTCCTGGAGCCGCGTGATCTCCCGCGCCGGGTCCGGGACGCCCGCGGCCGTCAGCACCTCGAGGGCGATCGAGCTGTCGGTGCGCCCGGCCATCGACCGTACGAGCCGTGGCATCTCCAGCCCGAACAGCTCGTGCAGCGCGACCTGATACAAGTGCCTGCCGACCCCGTCGGTGTCGGCCAGCGTGTAGTCGACATCCCAGAGGACGAGTAGCGGCTGCACGCCGCGACGCTACCAGGAGGTGCCTTTGGTGATTTATCCGGCCCGATCTGGGCGTCGGCGCTCTTGTGGCCGGTGCGCACGGCGAGCCGCGACTAGACTCGGCGAGCAGCACGGCGGGCGGGATGGGGCGGAGGGCATATGGCAGGCCGGATCCGCGATGAGGACGTCGCGCTCGTGCGCGAGCGGTCGGCGATCGACGAGGTCGTGGGGGAGTACCTCCAGCTTCGGAGCGCGGGCGGCGGGTCGCTGAAAGGCTTGTGCCCGTTCCACGATGAGAAGACGCCCTCGTTCAACGTCACCCCGGCTCGTGGCTTGTGGTACTGCTTCTCCTGCACTGAGGGCGGCGACGTCATCAAGTTCGTGGAGCGGATCGACAACCTCGGCTTCACCGAGGCCGTCGAGCGCCTGGCGAACAGGGCCGGCATCGAACTGCGGTATGAGCAGGGCGGCCACATCCCCGGTCAGGAACAGTCCCAGCGCCGCCGGCTGATCGAGGCGCACAAGGCAGCGGCTCAGTTCTACGCCGAGCAGCTCGGCGGTTCCGCTGCGCTGACCGGGCGTGACTTCCTGTCGTCGCGCGGATTCGAGCTGGCCGACGCGCGGCGGTTCGGAGTTGGCTATGCGCCTGCCGAGTGGGAGACGCTGACCAGGCATCTTCGCGGGCGCGGGTTCACCGAGACAGAGCTGCTGACCGGAGGCCTGGCAAGCCAGGGTAAGCGCGGGCTGATCGACAAGTTCCGCGGTCGCCTGATCTGGCCGATCGCCGACCTGACCGGTGACGTCATCGCGTTCGGCGCGCGCAAGCTAGCGGCTGATGACGACGGTCCGAAGTACCTGAACACCCCGGAGACGCCGCTATTCAAGAAGAGCGCGGTGCTGTACGGGGCCGACATGGCCAAGCGCGACATCGCCCAGCGGCGGCAGGCCGTTCTTGTTGAGGGCTACACCGACGTGATGGCGTGCCATCTGGCCGGCATCACGACGGCGGTCGCGACGAGCGGCACCTCGTTCGGCGAAGGGCACATCACGATCCTGCGCCGGCTGCTGATGGACGAGAGCCAGTTCCGTGGCGAGGTCATCTTCACCTTCGACGGCGATGCAGCCGGACAGCGTGCCGCGCTACGCGCGTTCAGCATGGAGGAGCGGTTCGTCACCCAGACGTTCGTCGCGGTCCAGGCCGATGGCCTCGACCCGTGCGATTTGCGGCTCGCGCGCGGGGACGCGGCCGTCCGGGACCTGATCGCGCAGCGCGTGCCGCTGTTCGAGTTCGCGATTCGAAGCGCCCTGCACGACCACAACCTGGACACCGCCGAGGGCAAGCTCGCGGCGCTCGACGCCGCTGCGCCGATCGTCGGGCGGATCAAGGACACCGGGCTGCGGCACCTGTACGCCGTCAACCTTGATCGCTGGCTCGGCATGATGGACGAATCTTTCGTGGTGGACCGCGTGCTGGCACACAGCGGGCAGCCGCAGCGGCCGACCGGGCGTAACGGACAGGCAGGGCGTGCGGGCGCTGGCGACGGCCGGGCCGGTGCCAGGCAGCCGGCGGGCGGCGGGCAAGCCGGGGGAGCCGGGGGAGGCACCGCAGCTGGGAACGGGGCCGCGCTCGGTCAGTCCCGGCCCGGCCAGTCGCGGCCCGGCCAGTCGCAGCAGCAACGCAGTGCCTATGACCAGCACGACCCGATCGTGAACGTGGAGCGGCAGGCTCTCAAGCTCGCCATCCAGCGGCCCGCGCTGTGTGGTCCGGCCTTCGACGAGCTTCCGTCGGCCATCTTTACCGTGTCGGCGCACGCCGCGGTGTGTGAGCTGATTGCCTCCTGCGGTGGCGTCGCCAGCGCGCGGTCTGCGCGCGAGTGGTCGGAGCGACTGCGCGGGGCGGCACCGAACGACAACGCCCGCGGGTTCGTCACGCGGCTGGCGGTAGAGTCGATCGAGGTGCCGGGCGCCAGCGGCGAACCCGACGCCAAGTTCGCCGAGGCCGTGCTCGCAAGGGTCGAGGAGCTCGCGGTAAGCCGCGACATCGCGACGATCAAATCGCGCCTCCAGCGCTTGAGCCCGGTCACCGAGCAGGCCGATTACAACCGCATGTTCGGCGACCTTGTGGCGTTCGAGCAGCGCAGGAAGGTGCTGTCGGAGCGAGCCGCCGGCTCGCTGTAAGCACAAGATCGCGTGCGCGCGCTACTTACCCGCTGGTGACAATATTGAGTCCGCGCCATGGCTGAATCGTGACGCAGACTGGTCTGCATGAGTCCTACGGCTGCACCCCCCATTGATCAGGTAGCCGATCTCATCGCTCAGGCGAGGGAGCGCGGGTCAGTGTCGATGACCGACCTCACCGTCGCCTTTGAGCGCTTCGACTTGTCGGCCGATGCCGTCGACAGCGTGCTGAAGATGCTCGCAGACGAAGGCGTTGACGTCATCGAGGCGCCGCATGAGAGCGAGGAACTGGCGCCGCGGCAGATTCAGAACGAGGCGCGGCGAGCCGTCACCGGCGACCTAGTCCGGATCTACTTGCGCGAGATCGGCCGGGTGCCGCTGCTGACGGCGCACGACGAGGTCGAGCTGGCTAAGGCGATCGAGGCGGGGCTGTTCGCAGAGGAGAGGCTTCAGACCGGTGTGCAGGCCGGCTGCGCTGGCGCTGAGTTGGCTGAGCTGATGCTGATAGCCGCGGACGGGATCGCGGCCAAGCAGCGGCTGATCGAGGCCAACCTGCGACTCGTGGTGTCCATCGCCAAGCGCTACATCGGGCGCGGCCTGGTCTTCCTCGACCTGATCCAGGAAGGCAATCTCGGGCTGATCCGCGCGGTGGAGAAGTTCGACTACACCAAGGGCTACAAGTTCTCGACGTATGCGACCTGGTGGATACGGCAGGCCATCACGCGCGCGATCGCCGACCAGGCGAGGACCATCAGGATCCCGGTGCACATGGTCGAGACGATCAACAAGATGGCGCGGATCCAGCGCCAGCTCCATCAGGACCTCGGCCGTGAGGCCACGCCCGCTGAGATCGCCGCCGAGATGGGCATGCACCCGGACCGCGTCGCGGAGATCCAGCGGATCGCCCAGGAGCCTGTGTCCCTCCAGTCGCCAATCGGCGAGGAGGACTCTGATCTCGGCGACTTCATCGAGGACGCCGACGCGGTGGTGCCCATGGAGGCGGCCGCGTTCATCATGCTCCAGGAGCAGCTCGACCGGGTACTGGACAACCTGAGCATCCGCGAGCAGCGCATCATCCAGCTGCGCTTCGGCCTGACCGACGGCCACCCGCGGACACTGGAGGAGGTCGGCCGGGAGTTCGGTGTCACGAGGGAGCGCATCCGCCAGATCGAGTCCAAGACCCTGGCGAAGCTCCGCCATCCGAGCCGCGCGCAGATGCTCCGCGAGTATCTCGCCTGACCTGCGGCCGCTCGAACAGGCGGTTAGCCGCTGCTCTTCGGCCCAGGGCGGCTGTTACTCGTTGCGGCGAAAGGGCTGCCGTTGCCGGCCCCCTTACCGCCGTTCGCGCCGGCATCGCCCTGCCCGTTCTTGTGCTTCATACCCGGGATCCGGTCGCTGACCGTGTGGGCCGCGCTGTGCGCCATCTGCGGCACCTTCTCCTGAAGCTGGCCGCCTACCTTCTGTGCCAGCCCGGTGGCCTGCGCCTGGACAACACCGGCGGCCTGCTGGACTGCCGGGTGCTCGGCGGTCGCGCGGGCCATCTTTACCAGCTGGTCGTACTTCTCCCGGCCTGCTCGCGTGCCGAATACATAGCCAGTCGCGAATCCGGCGGCAAACACAATTCGATTTAGACCCATCTGGACCTCTCCCGTGCAGCAATGGCGGCGTTGCTGCGCTAACTTCCCCGTGCCTGCCCCGTCATGCATGCAACGCTGATGTCCCGGTCATGCCCAGGCCGGGGCCGGATATGCCCGGCCCGCTGGTCGCTTATGCGCTGGCTTGGTCGGCGCTGCACCGGCTACGGTGGCGGTGCGCTACCCTTATGCGCGCGGCGCTGATCACCCGAGCCGGGACGGGCGGGACCTCGGCGCCAGGCGGTCCCGCGTAGCTCAATCGGCAGAGCGTCCGGCTGTTAACCGGCAGGTTATAGGTTCGAGTCCTATCGCGGGAGCTCATCGCCCTCTGGGCGGATAGTACCTTTTGCGCCCGGTGGCCTTCATCTCGGCCAGATGCTCGGCTCGTGGACCTGGACCGGCTGACCGTCGGGGTCGGTGACCGACAGCAGCGAGCCGAAGTCTTCCCTGTGCAGCTCCGGCGTGAACCCGCTACCCGTCAGCCGGTCGGCGATCTCACCGAGCGGCTCCGCAGACTCGAATGTGAGCTGGACCGAGCCTGGGCCTGGCACGATCGGCAGGTCCGCGGCGAAGACATGATGCAGCCCGACAAGGCCGTGCTTGCCGCCGGCCGCGGCAAAGTTCACGTAGTACTCGTTGATTTCACCGAGCGGCTGCAGCCCGAGCACGCCGAGGAGGCTGCCGTACGGGCCTGCCGGATCGCAGAACCGCACCGGCATCACCTTCGGCCCGACTGGCTTGCCGCCGGGCAGCACCCGGTAGCCGTACGGGTCGGTCATCCGTTCGTCGACCGCGAGCCGGTCGCCGAGCGGGTCAGTGAATGTCAGCACCCGTCCGTAGGCTTCGTCATAGACGGTGACGTCGGGGACGGCGGCATCGATGAGGGCCTGCGCAAGAGCATCCAGGTCGTCGGCCTCGAAGGCCAGCGTGGTCTGGCCCTGCACCATGCCGCTGTCGGAGGTGGCGGCCGAATGCAGGGCGACGGTGCCGCCGCCGGCGACCAGCTCGACCCAGCCGCCGCGGACCGACTCGAGCCGGGGCTGCAGCCCGATCAGCTCGAGGAACGCTCGCATCGGATCGATGTTGTCGGTGAACCGCACGGGCCGCACCACGATTCCGGTCATGCCTCGGCCTCTCCGTGTCGCGTCAGGTATTCGGTCAGGGCGTGCTCAACGAGGACGGACAGGCTCGTCTGCTCGTCGATGGCCTTGTGCTTCACGCGTCGCACCAGCTCGGGCGGCAAGTACACGTTGAACTGTGCCTTGCCAGCCTTGCTGTCTCGTTCCGGCATGGCTAGAATGCTAGCATAGTAGCTTGTTAGGAATCGAAAACCAGACAACCTAAATTCTGGAGGGAACGTGGCCGTCTACCTCGATCACGTCGGCATCGTCAGCGCCGACCCGGCGGAGAGCCGGGAGATCGCCGACTTCTTTCGCGACGTACTCGGCTGCCAGGTCGACGGCGACCCGCTCGAGGGCTACGCCGAGGTGAAGATCGGTGCTGGAACAGTCGCGCTGCACGCTGGCGCGCGCGCCGATGTCGGCGGGCACGGCGGGACTCTCCTGCAGCTCGCGACCGCGGACGTCGATGCCGAGATCGCGGCCGTCCGGTCGCATGGCGGCGAGATCGCGGCCGAGCCGGACGACATGCCGTGGGGACGGTCTGCCTACGTGGCCGGCCCGCACGGCGTCATGGTCGAGATCTACAGCCCGGCTTAGACCTCGATCGCGGTTCGGCCCGAGCGTAAGCCACCGCGTACATGCCAGTGGCCTGGCCAGGAGTCTGCATCCCGGCCAGGCCACTGCGTGCCTGCCAAGCCTGGCCCGCTGGGGCCGAGCCCGTTCCCGTATGGGGTTAGCCCATCATCGGAGGCGTCACGCCAGCGAGATCTTCCTTCGTCACCCGGATCATGGCCAGGGTGATGATGAGGGCTAGCAGGGCAACGCCGGCCGACACCTCGAAACCGCGCGAGAAGCCGATGGCCAGCGAGTGATCCAAAATGGCCTTCTTGGCGACTGCGAGCTGGGTCGCGGACGGCGTGACGGCATGGCCGGCCGCTGCTGCCTTCGCGGCGGCTGCGTGCGCGGCGGCCGCCGAGCTCCGCGCGGTGTTAGAGACCACGGTCCAGGCCACGGTGCCGAGGATGGCCAGGCCGATCGAGCCGCCCACCTGCTGGCCGGTGTTGACCAGGCTGGAGGCCACGCCAGCGTCGCGCTCCTCGACCTTGTTCAGGGCGACCAGCGTGAGCGGCATGAACAGCATGCCGAGGCCCGCCGCGGTCACGATCATGGGGCCGAGCAGGCCGCCCGTATAGGTGCTGTGCTCGGTGATCCGCGACAGCCAGAACATGCCGCCCGCCGCGAAACTCGAGCCGGCGATGAGCAGCGGCCTGGCACCGATCCGGCCAACCAGCTGGGAGCTGACGCCTGCCATGAGCATGATCGTCCCGACCATCGGCAGGTAGGCCACTCCGGTCTTGACCGGGCTGTAACCCCACACGGTCTGCACGAAGATCGTCAGGAAGAAGAACATCCCGAACAACGCCGTCCCGACGCAGAGCAGGATCAGGTTCGCTCCAGATCGATCGCGGTCGCGGAAGATCCGCAACGGCAGCAGCGCGTGCTTGCTGCGCGACTCGATGAAGACGAACGAGAGCAGCAGGACCACCGCAGCCGCGAGCGAGACGAGGACCTTGGTGTCGCCCCAGTGCGAGACGCCGTTCGCCGTGGTGGCCGCGCTCGACAAGCCGTAGACGAGCGACGGCGAGGCCGAGGGTGCCGGTGATCGCGCCGGGCAGGTCGAACCGGCCGGTGTGCCGCTCAGACTCGCCAAGGACGCGAGGTGCCATGAGGAGGACGACGATGGCGATCGGCACGTTCACGAAGAAGACCCAGCGCCAGGAGACGTAGGAGGTGAGCACGCCGCCGAGCAGCAGGCCAATCGCGGCGCCGCCGATGCTCATGGCGGCGTAAACGCCCATCGCCCGGTTGCGTCGCGGGCCCTCCGGGAACGTCGTGGTGATCAGGGAGAGCGCGGTGGGCGCGACGATCGCGGCACCAACCCCCTGGATAGCGCGCGCGCCCAGCAGCCACACCTGGCTAGTGGCGAATCCGCCGAGCAGCGATGCGGCCGCGAACAGGGCGATGCCGGCGATGAATACCCGGCGGCGGCCAAGAATGTCGCCGGCCCGGCCACCCAGGAGCAGCAAGCCGCCGAAGGTCAGGGCGTAGGCGTTGACCACCCACTCCAGCCCGGAGCCGGAGAAGCCTAGGGCGGCCTGGATGTGCGGGAGTGCGACATTCACGATCGTGGCATCGAGTACCACCATCAGCTGAGCTGCGGCGATGACCACAAGGGCCAGGCCGAGGTGGCGTTGGGCCGTAGTGGCGTGACCGCCGGGGGCGCCGTCTATGACGGCCGCGCTGCCCGGTTGCGCCAGGCCCGATGACTTGGCAGACATTGTGAGAGTGACTCCTTAGTTACAGTCCGTGCCCGCTTTGGGCGCAGTCTTTCCTACGGCTTGGTACAGCGGATTACGTAACGCCTGCGGTCCTGTGTGCGGCCGCAGTTTTCTCTCGCATGGTCACGACGAGCGGGTGCCGCCTCAGATGGACAGGCTGCGGCGTACCAGACCCAGGGTCCGTGGCCAAGCGGATGGTGAAGTGAGCTGGTGCCCGGCGGACCTGCTGGCCGCCTTGGCCGGAGCTAGCTGGCCGCGGGCGTGCCGCTCACGACGCATTCACCTCCCCCGTCGATGCCGGGGGGCTGGTTGAGCCGTCAGCTGCCGCGCCCTCCGTCAAGAGGCACTGGCAAACAGGCTGGCCAGGTGGCCGTGCATGGCGTCCTTCGCGGCGGCCCCCGCTGCGGTCGCGCCGCTTGTGTCGTTGCTGAGCATCTTGCGGATCAGGGCAAGGAGCTGAGTGCGCTCATCGGCTGACAGAGCCTGGTTCCACGGCATCTGGGCCGCGATCTCAGTCTCGACCGCATGCTTGAGCGCGATGCCTTCCTCGGTCAGGACGATGTTCTTGACCCGGCGGTCGCCTGGGTGCGGCTCACGAAGGCGAGGCCGCGCTTCTCCAGCATGTCGGCGACGAGGGTGACGAAGGACGGGTCGCAGTGCATCCGCTTGCCCAGTTCCTTCATGGCCATCGGGCACTCGAGGGTGTGCAGCGCCTTGATGAACGGAGCCGGGATCGCGAACCGCTGGGCCAGCTGCTCGGCCTGGCCGACGATGTTGCCGATCAGCTCGAAGAAGCAGTTCGCGACCTCCCAGGTCTGCTGCTGCTCGGTACGGTCTGATCGGGCACTGCGAGTACTCCCTGGTTTAGCGGGTGGCGCTTGGTGCGCAGGTCTCTGATTGAGCGACTAAATAGTTGAGCAAGTCAAACGTTACTGCGCTCAGTTGAGCCTGTCAATCTTTGTGGTACTCAAGCTTTTCAATGCCCTGGCGCACGCGCGCGAAAACCTCTGTGCGGCTGAGATGTAGGTCATAGCGGCGAGCGCGCCGCTCGCACACCCGAGTGCGGGCCCGGCACGCTTTAGTGCGGACCGGGGCCGTCGGCTTAGTGCGGACCGGGGCCGTCGGCCGGCCGACCTGCGCGAGTGTTGCCGGCGCCGCCGCTGGATTGCCCGCACTGGTGGCGGCGCCCGCGCGCCTCGCCGGTCCGCGCATGCCAATCACCTCGGCCTGGCCGAGCCGTAAGTACCTTTTGCCGGAAATACGAGCGGCACCAAGATCATCACGAGAAACGCTTGTGCAGTTGTGGCAGCTGGAACTACCACAACTGCACATACGTTCGATGAAGCGCTCACGTCCAGCTTCGCATTTGCTGCGAAAGGTGCGTCGCGGGCGGGGCAGCTGCGGCCGGTGGCGGCCCACGCGCCGGGGCGGCCCGACGGGCGGAGGCGGCGCGGCGCGCGCGGCGGCGGAGCCGATTGCGCTATTTGCCGGAAGGATGCGTCTCGCGGCGGCGGAGCGATTGCGCTATTTGCCGGAAGGATGCGTCTCGCGGCGGCGCTCTGGTGGGACAGGCGCAGGGGGATCAGCTGCGGCCGGGGTCGGGCGGTATGCCGGGGCATGATTCCGAGTCAGGCGCCGCGGTCGATGAGGCCGCGGATGAAGGCGGCCTGCCCGGCGTGCTCCAGATCATCGGTCAGCACGCTGATCAGGCGTACGCCCATGGTCACGGGCGGATGCCAGCGCCGGTCCACGATCTTCGTCCATGTCTGCATCGGTGAGGCCGCGCACGTACTCGATCGTCTGCTCGTACGTCGCGTCGTGGTAGCCGGCCAGCAGATCGGCGGGCGCCCTGACGACGGCGACCTCGTCTGCGGAATGGCCGTAGCCAATGTCCCCGGCGTCCAGCGGCAGGCCGAAGCGCTCCCTCCAGCCCGCGGTGAGCCACACCTGGTCCAGGCCGCCCGCGCCGGCTACATGATCATCCTGGACCCTGGTCAGGTGCCAGACCTGCCAGCAGATCGAGTTGGCTGCTGGATCGGCCCGGTACTGCAGCTCCGTGTCGCCGAGACCGTCGAGTACGTCATGGACGATCTCGCGGATGCGGCCGAAGCCGTCTATCAGCAGGTCGGCTCCGGACAACTGATCGTCTCCCTAGTAGCGCTAGTAGCGCACATGCATGAGGTCCTTGAATGCGAGCAGCACAACGATCGCGATGACCAGCACGGCCAGGCCACTACGCCACCTGGTCTTCCGGCCCCCGCGCAGCCTGTTTTTCGCTACCTTCACGTCGGTGTTCGCCGCGTACGACTTCTGGCTATGCCAGCCCACCACAGTCCCCACGACGAGGAAGATAACGACCACGCCGATAGCTGCCGTAGTCATTCCCCGCGTGCGGCTCCTGCCTGCATCGATAATCCCTCATCGCCGATGCAGACTCCAAGGGGAAACGCCGCAGGGAGCGCTGGCAGGATGTACGTGGCCTGGACACACGCACCACGCACGCACCATGCACGCACCACGTCGAAGGAGTAAGCACCGCGATGAGCGAGGCACTGACAGCCAAGACCATCAGCATCACCGGATCTGGCGGCGACGAAATCGAGGCCTATCTCGCTATACCCGATGACGGCGCGTCGTCACGGGGCAGCGTGGTCGTGATCCACCACATGCCGGGTTATGACTCCTCGACCAAGGAGATCGTCAGGAAGTTCGCGGCGCACGGCTACGCCGCGCTGATGCCGAATCTCTACTACCGCGAGGCGCCGGGCGCGAGCCCGGACGACGCGGCCGCCGTCGCACGCGCGAACGGCGGCGTGCCAGACGCGCGCCTGGTCGGCGACGTCGGGGGAGCCGCCGACTACCTGCGCGGGCTCGCCGGCTCGAACGGCAAGGTTGGCGTCATCGGATACTGCTCCGGGGGCCGTCAGTCGTTCCTGGCGGCGTGCAGCATGCAGCTCGACGCGGCCGTGGACTGCTACGGCGCCTGCATCGTGAACCCGCCGCCCGACGGCATGCCGCTCAAGGTGAGCCCCATCGTCGGGCTGGCCAGGCGACCTGTCCTGCCCGCTGCTCGGGCTCTTCGGCGCAGACGACAAGTACCCGACGCCGGACGAGACCGCCGAGCTGTCGAAGGTGCTGGACGAGTTCGGCAAGCCGCACGAGTTCCACACCTACGACGGCGCCGGGCACGCATTCTTCTCGGTCGACCGGACCGCGTACCGGCCGGAAGCCGCGACCGACGGCTGGCGCAAGATCTGGGACTTCTACGGCCAGTACCTGGCAAGCTGAGGAGCTTCGCATGTGCACGTACAACACCGAGCAGATCGAGATCAGCGGCAGCGGCAAGGGCGCGCACGGCTGGTTCTCGCTGACCGACGCGACCGTCTACTTTGACCACCCGGTGCACGCGATGGCAGAGCACACGCTGAACATCGACTTCCGCAACCCGGCTGCCGGCCCGTCGGCTCGGGTCGCGGTCGAATTGACCGCCGAGTCCGCTCGCGCGCTCGCCGCTGCCATCGAGGCAGCACTGGCGGCGGTGCCTGCCGCGCTCGTGTCGTGACCGCCCGCATGTGACGGCCCGCGGTATTGGCAGCGAACGCCGGCGCCAATGTCGGCATGGCGTGCCAGTATCGGTGCGTACCGCGGGTCGGCGGGAGGAGCGAAGTGAAGTTCAGTGTCGAGCGTGACGCGCTAGGTGAGGCCGTATCGTTCGTGGCGCGTGCGCTGCCGGCAAGGCCGGTCGTGCCCGTGCTGTCGGGCTTGCTCGTGGAGGCCGAGGGCGAGCATCTGACGCTCTCGTGTTTCGACTACGAGGTGTCTGCAAGGGTTGTGATAGCGGCCGAGGTCGGCGAGCCCGGGACCGCGCTCGTGCCGGGCCGGCTGCTAGCCGAGATCACGCGTAGCCTGCCGCCCGCCGGCATTGAGGTCACGACGGCTGCGGGGATGGTGATGCTGACGTGTGGCAGCGCCGAGTTCGCGCTCGTGGCGCTGCCCTTGGACGAGTATCCGGCGCTGCCAGAGCTGCCAGCGGTAGTCGGCACTGTCGATGGCGGCGCGCTGGCGACGGCCGCAGCGCAGGTGGTGCCGTCGGCGAGCCGCGACGACACGCTGCCCATGCTGACCGGCGTCTGCCTCGACTTCGACGGCCAGGCGCTGACGCTCGCCGCCACCGACAGGTACCGGCTGGCCGTCCGCACGGTCGCGTGGGAGCCGGCCGATCCGGCCGTGCGAGCCTCGGCGCTCGTGCCGGCCAGGACGCTGGCCGACGTCGCGAGGACGATGGCACCAGGCAGGCCGGTGACGATCGCCTTCGGCCAGCCTGACCGGCCTGACCAGGAGGGCACCGGCCGGCCGACGGGATGATCAGCTTCGAGGGCGGCGGGCGCCGGCTGACGGCAAGGCTCATCGGCGGCGAGTTCATCCGGTACCAGTCGCGCTTCCCGGCGAGCTTCGAGGCAACTGCCGAGCTAGCCGCCGGCCCGTTCATCGAGGCCGTGCGACGGGTCTCGCTCGTGGCCGACCGCACTACGCCGGTCCAGCTCGCCTTCCGGCGCGATGTCCTGGTGATCGAGGCGCAGTCCGACGGCCGGGCGCGCGCGGTCGAGTCCGTGCCCGTCGTGTTCGCCGGATCCGGTCAGATGATCTCCTTCAACCCGCATTACCTGCTCGACGGCATCACGGCCGCCGCGCTGAGCGGTCAGGGCAGGGCGCCGGCGGCGGACGCTGACGGCGCCGCTGCGTCCGGCGCCGGCCGGATCAGGCTCCAGTTCACAAGCCCGGCTAAGCCCGCGCTGATCAGCTGGATTGAGGGCGATCCGACGGTGGCCGCAGGAGAAGACGATCCGGCCGAGCCAGATTCCGTGCAACCGGAAGGGAACGGGGCCGCGCACCCCAGTGTCGGCTCTCGCGCACCTGCACCTGGTCGCGCTGCACCTGGTCGCGCTGCACCTGGCCGCGCTGCACCTGGCCGCGCGGATGCCGCGCTGGCGGACGCGGCGGCGTTCCGTTACCTGGTCGTTCCGCTGCGAGTGCCGGCCGCCGGCTGATTGCGCCGGCGCGCTATAAGCGGCGGCCGCGCGTGCCGCGGAGCATGCGCCGGAGCAGGCCGCGGAGCACCGTGAAGATGGCGACGAGCAGACCGAGGCGGCCGGGCAGCGGGAAGCGCACGCCGACCAGGATGACGTCGTAGACCAGGAGCCAGGTAGCGATCGCGGCCACCAGGGTCGTGAACGCGCCGATGCCGTGCCGCGGGCGGCGGCCCGACCGGTTGCCGCCGGTCCAGTCCTGCCCGCTCCAGTTCTGGGCCGCCCAGTTCTGTGTCGGCCAGTGGCCGCCCGGCCAGTTAGCCGCCAGAGCGCCGCTCGCTGGCGATCGGCTGGTCAGCAGCGGTCCTGGCCTGGTGCGCTGGCTCGGCAGTGGGGCGCCGCCCGACCGCACGTGCGGCAAGTCGCTGGTCAGGCGGCTGAGGTCGCGCTGCGTCTTGGCCGCGAAGACTGCGTCGAGCCGCTGGTTGAATTCCTCGAGCGTGAGGCGGCCGTGTGCGTAGTGCTCGCGCAGCTCAGCGGCGACGGCGTCGCGCTCAGCGTCCCCGATGCGCAAGCTGGGTTGCGTTGCCATCTGCCCCTCCGTGCCGTGCGCCGGCTAATAGCGAAACGATATATCGCGACTCGGCGGCCCGCAACTGGTGGATGAGGAGTTCAGGAAGTACCGGTGGGTCAGTTAAGGAAGTAACTGCCGCCGCCGGTCTCCGGGTTCGTCACGAGCGCGGGCACCGAGACCGGACCGGCGTGCGCGAACATGAGCGTCAGGGTGATCTCGGTCCCTGCCTTCATCTGGCCCGAGTCGGTCACGAGGAGGTGCGAGCCGTTCGGGTCAAGCCCGACGAGGCTCTTGGCCGGGATCAGCGATGGCGCGGACGCTGCGCATCTCCACGACTCCCGGCCGGACCGGGGACCGCAGCGTCACCGTGCCGCCGACGCTGATCCGGGCACCGATGATCTGATCGGCGCCGCCGTTGTTCTGGACGTCGACGTAGATGTCGGTCGTGCCGCTCGCGCTCGGGAAGGTGACCTGCGCAGAGCTGAGCTTGATGGCGGGCCCTTGCTGCGCAGGTGCCGCGCAGCCTGCGGCGAGACCGGTGCCGAGCACGGCGAGCGCGCATGCCGCCCGCTGGCGCGTCCGGCGGCTGGTCCGTGCGCGCAGCGTCCGGGCGGAGGTGCGCGTGCTGAACATGGTGGCTGACCTTACTTGTGGTGGGGCCCGACCATGTTCTCACGCGGGCCACCCAGGCCGGGTGCGGTGCCCCGGCTTGGTGTGTCCGCCGCTGCTGTCAGTAAGAGGCGCTGCCGGCGCCGGCCCGGACCGGGCTAACGCTCATGATCGACTTCGATGTGTTGGCGCATGCCTGGGTGTTGTACTGCACGTAGAGGCTGCCGTAGTCGCCCGGCGGGTAGATCCGCAGCCAGTCCACGGTGGTGATCTGGCAGTGCGGGATGGCACCAGCGTCGTGGATCGCCAGCAGCATGTCGGCCTTAGCGCCGGGCGCCAGGGTGACGAGCGCCTTGGCGACCACCGGGTTCTTGGTGGCCGGCTTGCCCACCTGGCTGCCGCCAACGCCTGTGACAAATGACACACCGGGATACCCGTACAAGGTACAGGCGGCAGCCGAGGTGTTGGTCAGCACGACGACCTGGTAGATCGTTCCGGCAGTGCCCTGCGACACGCCAAGCTGCGCCTGGAGGCCGGAGGCCAGGCAGCCGGGCGGCCCGGCCGGAGCTGATGAGCTGGCCGACGCGGCGGCCGCAGAGGTACTCCCGGCAGCGCTCGGGCTTGCCTGGATTGTCACAGTTTGGGTCGGCGCCGCACCGGGCGCGGGCGTGCTACCGCACGCAGTGAGCAATCCGCAAGCACCGGCAATTGCCGCGGCTGCGGACAGCCGTGCGGCCAGGGTCAACGAGGGAGTCATGGCGCCTAGTTCCTTAGTACAGGGCCGGACAAGGCCCAGGTAGAAGTCCGATTGTGCACATAAGACGCCAGCCCGCCGGTGTCGGTTGGCCCGTTCTGTCACAGCTCCATCACGCTTTGGCGGCGGCCGTCAGCGATGGCCCGGACCTTGATCGCCTGAACCGGCCTCGACATCGATAGGAACTTGTGACATATCGTGCATCGCATCGACACCGGGCTGGACATACGCTGCTTCGAACCGTAGCCGGAAAGGCAACGGGTTTTGCTGGCATGGGGTGACCTAACCAGTGAGCCCAGACCTGGACCGGTTTCGGACGCCGCGCGACGAATCGGCGGGCGTAGAACCGGCCCGAACTACGCTGAGTAGAGATAAAGACCGATTACTCCGGTCTTTAGGTATCTTGGCTGAGTGCAGGTGGGTACCACGTGCGCACGGAGAGTCACGGCGCCTGAAAAACGAACCGGCTCGGGCGTGCTATTCGCGCCGCAACGAAGGAGTTCACATGTTTGAACGCAGACGCAAAATGGGCGTCGCGGGGGCCGCGGCCGTGGTCGCGACCGCATTGCTGGCCGCAGGTTGCGGGTCCAGCGGAAGTAACAACACCACGCCTTCGACAGGCACGTCCGTCAAGGGCGCGGTGGCAACGCTGGCCAACATCAACGGCGCCGGTGCCAACTGCATCTACCCCTTCCAGGGGACCCAGTGCTACAGCGTGACCAACTACGAGGACTTCCAGTACCTCATGGTCCGGCCGCTTTACATGTTCGGCGGCAACAGCAACACCTCCATCTCGGTGAACTACCCGCTGTCGCCGGCCGCCGCGCCGGTTTACAGCAACGGTGGCAAGACCGTGGTGATCAACATGAAGGGCTGGAAGTGGTCCGACGGCACGACCGTTGACGCCAACTCCCTCATGCTGAACCTGAACCTGCTCGAGGCGGAGAAGGCCAACTACGCTGGCTACACCCCTGGCCTCATGCCGGACAACATCGTGTCCTACAAGGCGACCGGCCCGGAGCAGGTGACCATCCAGCTCAAGCAGGCCTACTCCAGCATCTGGTTCACCTACAACCAGCTGGCGATCCTGACCCCGATGCCCTCGGCGTGGGACGTCTCCGCGGCTGGCGCCAAGGCCGGTAGCGGCGGCTGTCTCACCGACAGCGCGGCTGACGGCTGGGCCAAGTGCAAGGCGGTCTACACCTTCATGACCGCCGCGAACAAGGACACCGCGACCTACGCGACCAGCCCGCTGTGGCAGGTCGTCGACGGTCCGTTCAAGCTGACCGCGTACAACGTGGACGGCAACTACACGTTCGTGCCGAACACGAAGTACTCGGGTTCCCCGAAGGCGTCGATCTCGGAGCTGAAGTTCCAGACCTACACCAGCGACACCGCGATCTACACCGCGCTCAAGACCGGCGCGCTGAGCCTGGGCAGCATCCCGTCGACGGACCTCGGCCCGGCCGTGGGCAGCACGTTCCTGCCGGCGACCAACCCGGTTCAGGCCAACGGATACTCGCTGCAGCCCGCCTATGAGTTCGGCATCGGCTACGCCTACATCAACTTCAACAACCCGCAGTACGGCCCTGTGTTCAAGCAGCTGTACTTCCGGCAGGCGATGATGGAGCTGAACAACCAGGCTGGCATGGCCAAGGCAGTCGGCCGCGGCTACGCCTACCCGACCACCGCCGGCGTGCCGCAGGAGCCCAACAGCCAGTGGGTCTCCCCGGCCATGAAGGAGAACGCAGGCCAGGGCCCGTACCCGTTCGACCCCGCGAAGGCCAAGGCGCTGCTTGCGTCGCACGGCTGGAAGGTTGTCGGCGGCGTGCTGACCTGTGAGTCTGCGGGCTCCGCTGCCAGCGACTGTGGTGCTGGCATCGCCAAGGGCACGCAGGCCAAGTTCTCGATGGCCTACACCTCCGGCATCTCCACGCAGGCCGACCAGGTCGACATCCTCAAGTCGGGCCTCGCCCAGGCAGGCATCCAGCTTGCCGCCAACGGCGAGACCTTCAACACCCTGCTTGGCGACACCGTGCCCTGCAAGCCGACACAGGCATGCCTGCAAGTGGACCCTCCTGTACCTCGGCGGCTGGCTGTTCAACGGCCCCGGCTTCGAGCCGACCGGTGAGCCGCTGTGGCAGACCGGTGTGCCCAGCAACTCGGGTAGCTACAGCGACCCGACGATGGACCAGTACATCAACGCGACGCACACCAGCAACAACCTGAGTGCGTTCGACACGTACGCCGACTACACCGCGACGCAGGTTCCGTCGCTGTGGCTGCCCTGGCAGACGGCAACGGTGGCGGTGAAGAACAGCCTGCACAACGTCACGCAGAACCCGCTGCTGATGTTCTTCCCCGAGTACTGGACGTGCAGCGACAAGACCTGCTGACGCGCAGTCCTGAGGTAAATCTCTAAGTCCGGCACCGGCCGTCGCCGCTGGCACGCTAGCCAGCGGCGGCGGCCGGTCCGGAGCGCAGGGTGTTGTTAGTAATAGCTGGTCGGCGCACTATGGAGGGAGCCCGATGCAATCTGTCGCCAGAGCCGCCGGCAATGGTCGCGCGCGGGCGGGCGGCCGCATGCCGTCGCTGTTGAGGATGGCCGCAATCCGGGCCCGGCTGGCCGCCGAGCCGGACGAACGGAGGGGCATGCAGTGACCGGCTTCCTGATCCGGCGCGTGATCCAGACGCTCATCGTCACTCTCATCGTGACGATCATCACCTTCGTTCTTCTGCACCTGGTGCCCGGTGGCGAGGTGCGCGCGGTACTCGGCATCCGGGCTTCGCCGGCCGAGGTCGCCGCGGACTCGAAGGCCTGGGGCTTCGACCAGCCGCTGTACGTGCAGTACGGCAAGTGGCTGTGGCAGCTCTTGCATGGCAACTTCGGTTTTGACCTCAAGCTGAGCGCGCCCGTATCGACGCTGATCTGGACCTACCTGCCGCGGACAGCCGTTCTCGCCGTCATCGGCACCGGCGCTGGACTGCTGATCGGCGTGCCGCTCGGCATCTTCCAGGCCGTGCGCCGGTACACGGCCATCGACCACATCGTGACCGGCATCGGCTTCGTCGGCTACGGTTCGCCCACGTTCTTCGTCGGCCTCATGCTCGTCCAGTGGTTCGCCATCGACCTGCACATCTTCCCGGCCTTCGCGCCGCAGGCGACCTCCATCGGCGGCATCCTCGCCGACCCGATCGCCCTGGTCCTGCCGGTCGCGACCTACGCGTTCATCGCGTTCGCCCTGTGGAGCCGGTTCATGCGGTCCTCGGTGCTGGACAACATCGTCCAGGACTACGTGCGGACCGCGCGCGCCAAGGGCGCCAGCGAGAAGCGAGTGCTCTGGAGTCACATCTTCCGCAACTCCCTGATCACGATCGTGACGCTGCTTGGCCTGCAGCTCCCGGTCATCATCGGCGGCGCCATCTTCATCGAATACGTGTTCAACTACCCGGGCATGGGCCTGCTCTTCTACAACGCGGCGCTGCAGACCGACATCCAGCTGATGCTCGCGATCACCGTCATCGGGACCGTGCTGACGATTCTCGGCAACCTGCTCGCTGACATTGGATATGCCATGCTCGACCCGAGGGTGAGGTACAGCTGATGGCCATGATTCCGCATCCCGAGATGGCCGTCGACTCGCTCGGCTCGACGGGCACGCTGGTCGCTGAGCCGGCGCCGGGCCAGCAGGCCTCGGTCAAGCCCCGGAGCATGTTCCAGCGCGGCTGGGAGGTCTTCGCCGAAAACAGGCTGGCGCTCGTCGGCCTGGGCTTCGTGATCTTCATCATTCTGTTCTGCTTCGTCGGTCCGCTGATCTACAAGACCCAGCAGGTCAGCGTGACGCTGACGAACGCGTACTGCACCCCGAGCGGGGCGCACCTGCTGGGCTGCGACAACCTGGGCTACGACGTCGTCGGCAGGCTCATGGAGGGCGGGCAGAGCTCGCTGGAGGTGGGCCTCGCCGCCGCGTTCGTGTCGTGCCTCTTCGGCTCGATCTACGGGGCCGTGTCAGGGTTCGCGGGCGGCATCGTCGACTCGCTTATGATGCGGTTCGTCGATGCGATGCTCTCGATCCCGTTCATCTTCGTCCTGATCATCCTCGTCGTGCTCATCCACCCGAGCCCCCTGACCATGATCGCGTTCATCGCGGCTACCTACTGGCCAGGACCGGCCCGTCTTGTCCGCGGCGAGACGCTGACGCTGCGGACCCGGGAGTACGTCGCCGCGGTCAAGGTGGCGGGCGGCCGCAGTTCCCGCGCGGTGCTGCGGCACATCATGCCCAACGCCATCGGCACGATCATCGTGCAGGCGACGTTCGCGGTCGCGGACTCGATCATCATCCTGTCCGGGCTCGGCTTCCTCGGATTCGGCATCCAGCTCCCGCAGACTGACTGGGGCTCGATGCTCTCCAACGGGCTCCAGTACCTGACTCTCGGGTACTGGTGGCTCATCTACCCAGCCGGAATCGTGATCATCCTGACGGTAGTGGCATTCAACTTCATTGGCGACGCGCTGCGCGACGCCTTCGAGACCCGGCTGCAGCGCCGGTAGGAGAAAGGTGACCTAGTGGCGCCGCTACTTGACATCAGTGACCTGCGGACCGAGATCCGGTTGCGCCAGGGCGTCGTGCACGCCGTCGACGGAGTGACTTTCCAGGTAGAGCCTGGCGAGACAGTCGGCATCGTCGGCGAGTCCGGCTGTGGCAAGACCATGACCGCCTTGTCGATCATGAACCTGCTGCCGACCGGCGGCCACATCGCCGGCGGCAGCATCAAGCTCAACGGCCAGGAGCTGAGCACGCTCTCGGACGAGAGCATGCGCAGCATCCGCGGCAACGAGATCGGCATGATCTTCCAGGACCCGCTGACCTCGCTGAACCCCACGATGACGATCGGCAAGCAGATCTCCGAGGTCGTCAGCCTGCACCGGGACGTGTCCAGGGAGCAGGCGATGGACCGCGCGGCCGAGGTCCTCGACCTGGTCGGCATCCCGCGCGTCCGGGAGCGGATCAAGGAGTACCCGCACCAGTTCTCCGGCGGCATGCGACAGCGCGTGATGATCGCGATGGCGCTGGCCTGTGAGCCGAAGCTGCTGATCGCGGACGAGCCGACAACGGCGCTCGACGTGACGATCCAGAAGCAGATCCTCGAGCTCATCGACGACCTGCGGCTGCGCCTTGGCATGTCGGTCATCCTCGTCACGCACGACCTCGGCGTCATCGCGGGCCGGGCCGACCGGGTGGCCGTGATGTACGCCGGGCGGATCGCGGAGCTCACGGATACCGACACGCTCTTCGCCCGGCCGCGCCACCCCTACACCGAGGCGCTGTTCCAGTCGCTGCCCGACAAGGCGGCCGAGGCAGGCGAGCGGCTGTACTCGATTCCCGGCCTGCCGCCGGACCTGGTCAACCCCCCGGCCGGCTGCCGGTTCGCGGCGCGCTGCCGCTACGTCACCGACCGGTGCCGGGCTGAGGAGCCGAGCCTGACCGCGGAGGTCGTGGGGCATCAGTTCCGCTGCTTCTATCCCGTCGGGCCGTCCGAGCGACGCCAGGCCGGCGAGGTGGTCGACTACAACCAGTCGGCCCTGGAAGCGGCGGTCGAGGGTCCCGGCATCGGCGATGTGCTGCTCAACGTCGAGCACCTGGTCAAGGACTACCCGGTCACCAAGGGCGCTGTGCTCCAGCGCCGAGTCGGCTGGCTCAGCGCCGTCGCGGACGTGAACTTCGCGATCCGCAGTGGCGAGACGTTTGGCCTGGTCGGGGAGTCCGGCTGCGGCAAGAGCACCATCGGCAAGCTGGTCGTCGGCCTTGAGACGCCGACCGCTGGCCAGATCAACTTCGAGGGCAGGGACCTGGCGAAGAGCAGCGGCCGGGAGTACCGAAGGGAGCGCAGGAACATCCAGCTCATGTTCCAGGACTCCTACGCCTCCCTCGACCCGAGAATGCGCGCCGGGACGCTGCTGCGCGAGCCCCTCGTCATCCAGGGCATCGGCACCAAGCAGGAGCAGCTCGCGCGGGTCGACGACATGCTCGACAAGGTGGGCCTGCCGCGGTCGGCGGCCGACCGGTACCCGCACGAGTTCTCCGGTGGTCAGCGCCAGCGCCTCGGCTTCGCCCGTGCGCTCATGCTGAACCCGCAGCTCATCGTCGCGGACGAGCCTGTCTCGGCCCTGGATGTCTCCATCCAGGCGCAGGTGCTCAACATGATGAAGGAACTGCAGCATGACCTCGGGCTGACCTACCTGTTCATCTCGCACGACCTGGGCGTGGTGCGGTACCTGTCCGAGAAAATCGGCGTCATGTACCTGGGCAAGCTCGTGGAGGTCGGCCCGGCCGAGGAGGTGTACCAGCGCCCCGCGCACCCGTACACCCGGGGCCTGCTGGACTCCGCGCCGGTGGCCGACCCGGCTGCCGAGAAGGCCAAGGTCAGCGAGGGTGTCACCGGCGAGCTGCCCAGCGCCATTCACCCGCCGTCTGGATGCCGATTCCGCACTCGCTGCCCGCGTGCGCAGGCCCTCTGCGCCGACGTCGAGCCGCCGATGCAGCCTTACGCCGGCGAGGGACACCTCGCGGCGTGCCACTTCCCGCTGGAGATCCCCGTGGGCGCGCCGATCGAGGCGGCGACGCAGTCCACGCCGAATTAGCAGGGCTTCGGCACTGCCGAGCTCAGGACAGCCGCGCGGGCCTTCGCCCGCGCGGCTGTCTGCTTTCTGGGTGCAGTACCGTCCAGGTGCCGCAGTAACTTCTGGCAGCCGATAACCCGAGGGAGGCGCTGGTGACCGCGAGCCCGCAGTTCACGACTAGGCCGCAGCTGGCCGGGACGTTCGGCATGGTGGCCTCGACCCACTGGCTCGCCTCGGCCGCCGGGATGGCCGTGCTGGAGCGCGGCGGCAACGCCTTTGACGCGGCCGTCGCCGCCGGGCTCGTGCTCCAGGTCGTCGAGCCGCACCTCAACGGCCCGGCCGGCGAGGTTCCCGTCATAGGCTTCGACGCGGCGGCTGGGCAGCCGTTCGTGCTGGACGGACAGGGCACGGCGCCGGCAGCAGCGACGCCCGAGGCCTTCGCCCGCCTCGGCCTCGACCTCGTGCCCGGCACCGGCTTGCTCGCTGCGTGCGTGCCGGCGGCCTTTGGTACCTGGATGCTGCTGCTCGAGCGGTACGGCACGCTCCCGCTGCGCGCGGTCATGGAGTATGCGATCGGCTACGCCGAGCACGGTTACCCGATGCTGCCGACCGCGAGCGACGCGATCGCAGCGGTCGCGGGCACATTCCGGGACCACTGGCCAGGCTCGGCCGAGATCTACCTGGCCGCAGGGGTCCCCGCTCCTGGCAGCAGGTTCACCAACCGCCCGCTGGCCGCGGTCTACGAACGCATCCTGCGTGACGCCGAGCGAGCCGGCGCCGACCGTGAGCGCCAGATCGAGGCGGCGAGGCACGCCTTCTACGCGGGGTTCGTCGCCGAGGCGATTGCGGCGTACCTGGAGAGCGCCGAGATCATGGACGTGACCGGCCGCCGCAACCGCGGCCTGCTGGCGGCCGATGACCTGGCCGCCTGGCGGGCCAGCGCCGAGGCGCCCGTCACGGCCGAGTTCCGGGGCCTGACCGTCTGCAAGACCGGACCGTGGGGCCAGGGCCCTGTGTTCCTCCAGCAGCTCGGCCTGCTGGACGGGCTCGGAATCGAGGACGCCGAGCCCGGCAGCGCAGAGCTCATCCACACCGTGACCGAAGCCTCCAAGCTTGCCTTCGCAGACCGGGAGGCCTGGTACGGGGATCCGAGGCAGTCTGAGGTGCCGATCGCCGCGCTGTTGTCGGCGGAGTACGCAGCTGAGCGCCGCCGCATGATCGGTGCGACGGCATCGGCGGAGCTGCGTCCGGGTGCCCCGTGCGGTGTCGCGCCGCGGCTGCCGGAGTTCGCGCTGGCTGCGTTCGCGCCCGGCAGGGCGGCCGCCGCTGGCGGCATCGGCGAGCCTTCGGCCAGCGCGGTGTCGGCACCCGAGCTGGGCCCCGGCGACACCTGTCATCTTGATGTCGCCGACCGGTTCGGGAATCTCGTGGCGGCCACGCCGAGCGGGGGCTGGCTGCAGAGCTCGCCGGTCATCCCTGGCCTTGGCTTCTGCCTGGGTACCAGGGCGCAGATGTTCACGCTCACCCCCGGCCTGGCGAGCTCCCTGGCAGCTGGCAGGCGGCCGCGTACGACGCTGTCGCCGGGACTCGCGCTGCGCGACGGCGAGCCCTACCTCGCGTTCGGCACGCCGGGCGGCGACCAGCAGGACCAGTGGTCGCTCGCGTTCTTCCTGAACCACGTCGTGTATGGGCTGAACCTCCAGGAGGCCATCGACGCGCCTGCGTTCCACACCGACCACTTCCCGTCGTCCTTCTACCCGCGCGCGTCCATGCCGAGGTCGCTGGCCATCGAGTCGCGGGCAGGGGATGACGTGATCGCCGCGCTGCGGGGACGCGGGCACGATGTCAGCGTGCGGCCGCCCTGGTCGCTGGGGCGGCTGAGCGCGGTCGCCAGGTCGGACGGCTTCTTGTACGCCGCGGCGAACCCGCGCGGCATGCAGGGATATGCGGCAGGCAGGTAGCGGCTAGTCGCCAGCCGGCCGGTAGTCAGCTAGCGACGGCGGCCGAGCCAGACCGGGACGGCCAGCGCCGCAACGACGGCGGCGAGCACGACCGCGGCCGATCCTGATGAGCGCCGTCCCTGGCCCCGGCGCGAGGCCCGGCAGCGCTGCCGCGCCGACCGCGAGCGCCGTCAGCCCGACGCCGGCCCCGAGGAGGGGCAGCTGGGCTCGCAGGATGCTGACATTGGCCTCCGTCTCCGCCAGGTGGACAGCGAGGAGATAGCCGGTCAGCGCGACGGCCAGGACGGCGGTGTGCCAGGGCCGGGACTTGTGCAGCGTCTCCAGGACCAGCACCGCGACGGATACGATCTCCGCCCACGGCAGGACCTTGATCAGGCTCGCGAGGTGCTCCGCTAGCCAGTCGGCACGCGGAGAAGACGTTCCGCGGCCTACGACGGTGGCGCTGAGCGCAAGCTGGGCGATGCTCATGGCGCCGGCCGCGATCGCGATCACCAGGATGACCTGCGTCCCGGCGCTGCCGCCGGACAGCGGCCAGGCCGCCCACCAGACGACGGCGGCAGCCAGCAGGGTAGTTGCAAGCAGGCTCGCTCGTGCCCGGCTCATCGGTGCGCCACCATGACGCGCCTGGTGTACGGAGCGAGGGGCTCGTCCAGGCTGCTGACGCCGTCCCAGTGCACCACCGGCACGCCGATCTGGGTCAGCGAGTACCGGACCGCCTGCTGCTCGAGCCTCCATACGCGGCTGGCCAGGGTCGAGATCCTCCTGCCGTCATGCCCGGGCTCGGCGTTGAGTACGTCGACGACGAGCACGCTGAAGCCACGCTCTCGCAGATCGCGCAGGGCCTCGATGAGACGCGGGTCCAGCAGCGGGCTGAACACGATGATCAGCGCGCCTGGCGGCAGGGCAGCTCGCGGGAGGCGTGTGAGCCCGCTCGCTCGCTCCCACCCGCCGGGCGTGGCCATCATGAGATCCAGCAGCCGCTGAAAGTGCCGCTGCCCTTGACCGGGGGCGATCCAGCTCAGGCGGCCGGCGAAGATGATGAGGCCGACCCGGTCGCGCGCGGCCAGGTAGCGAGTGATGGTGCCGGCCGCCCCGCGCAAGACCAGGTCGAGCGAGGTAGCGCCAGGCTCGCCGACGTCGGTCGTCTCGTCTGCGATCACTACGAGGTTCTGCGTGCGCTCGGCAGCGAACGTGGTGAGGTGGAGGGTGCCGTGCCTCGTCGTGGCCGGCCAGTTGATGCGGCGCTGCCGGTCGCCCGGCACGAACGCGCGGACGCCGGCGAACTCGCTGCCCTCCCCGGTCGTCCTGGCCGGGTGCTCGCCGAGCCGGCTGGGCAGCCGGCTCAGCACCACGCTGCTGCCGAGCCGGGCTGGCAGCGGCCGGCATGTGATCAGCGGAAGCTGGACTAGAGCCTTGCCCTCGGTCAGCCGGTAACGATCGGTGAAGGTGATCGCCAGCATGCCGAGCGGCCGCGTCCCCCACCGGGTCGGCTCGAGCTTGCAGGCGCGCGACCCGGCGCGGCTGGCCGGCCGGCACGACAACCGCAGCCCCCGCAGTCACGTGGTCGGCGGGCTCCACAGCCAGGCGCGCGTCAAACCCGTCGAGGCCGTACATCTCGACCGTGACCGTTGCCTGCGCGCCCTCTACGACGCCGGGATCATCCAGGGTCAACCGCAGCGTGACTTCAGCGGGCCGCTCGGCTCGCCACGTCGCCAGCATCAGCAGCGCCGGGGCGCTCAGCCCGGCGAACTCGGCGCGCCGGGTCACCACGGCGATGATCAGGCCGGCCAGGGCGACGGTAACAAGCCTGCGGGCGTGCACCGACAGCCCCCAGCGCACTTGAAGCTGCCGGAGGCCCGCGCGGGCCGCCGGATCAGCCAACGACCGCAGCCGGATCTGTCCGCGGCACCGGCACCGTGTCGAGCACGGCCGCCACCACGTCGTCGGAGCTGACCTGGCGCACCCACAGCTCGGGCCGCAGGGTGATCCGGTGGGCCAGTGCCGGGACGGCGATGCGCTTGATGTCGTCAGGGATTACGTAATCGCGGCTCTCGAGTACCGCCTGCGCCCGCGCTAGCTGCACGAGCGCAAGGCCGCCGCGAGGACTGGCGCCCACCTGGATCTGCGCGTGGCTGCGGGTGGCCTGAATGATCGCCACCACGTACTCGAGGAGGTCCGGAGACACCTCGACCTGCTCCAGCGACTTGCACATCACCAGCAGCTCAGCGGCGGAGGTCACCGGCTGGAGCGCGGCTGCCTCCTGACGGCGATCGAGCCTGCGCTGCAGCATCGCGACCTCGTCACCGGTGGCCAGATAGCCGAGGCGCAGGCGCATCAGGAACCGGTCGAGCTGTGCCTCAGGCAGCTCGTAGGTGCCCTCATACTCGATCGGGTTGTCAGTCGCCAGAACGACGAAGGGCTGCGGAAGCGGGCGGGTGACACCGTCCATGCTGACCTGGCCCTCGCCCATCGCCTCAAGCAGCGCCGCCTGCGTCTTCGGCGGGGTCCGGTTGATCTCGTCGGCTAGCAGGAGCTGAGTGAAGACCGGACCGGGCCGGAAGATCATTTCTCTGGTCCGCTGGTCATAAAGCGGTGCGCCCACGACGTCCGATGGCAGCAGGTCAGGAGTGAACTGGATCCGGGCGAAGTCCAGGCCGAGTGCGGTCGCGAAAGACCGTGCAATGAGGGTCTTCCCCAGGCCAGGCAGATCCTCCAGCAGCACGTGACCGCCAGCAAGGATGCCGATCAGCACCAGCTCCAGGGTACGGCGGCGGCCCGTGACGGCTCGCTCGATCTCGTCGAGCACTGCGGTGCTGCGCTGCGCCGTCTGGCTGGCGGTCCACGTCGGTTCGGTCACAGTCGCTCCAGTCGGTTGAGGATGGCGGCCAGGGTTCGGGGCGGTATCCCGGACCGCCCTTGATCGGTCTGCGCTGGCCGCCGCGGGTCGAGCCAGAACCACAGCACGTCCTCACGCGGCGCTGGCAGGACGATCCGCCGGGCGGCTTCGGGATCGGCGTACAGGCTGACGCCATGCCGCTCGGCCAGCCGCGCGGCGAGCAGGTGCTGAAGGGTCGGCCGCAGTTCGATGTCATAGCTGATCATCGAGGCGGTCGCGTCGCGCATGATCGCGCGCTTGCGCCAGAATCCGAGGAAGCTGCTGCGGGCCTGGCCCTGCGAGGAGTGCTGCTCTGTCAGGGCCTCGGGTGCCGTGGGCACGAGCGCGCGCAGAAATGCGATGGACGCCACCGCCCAGCCCGCCACCGTGAAGATCGCCAGGCCAACGCCCGCGTAGGCGTACACGAAGAGGCTGGTCGCAAGCACCAGAGTCGCGCCGACGGCCAGCTCCGGCCGGCAGCCTTGCCAGCCGCCGTCCGCGGCGCGGCGACGTTCTCGCGCCGCTGGTGTCCCGGGCCCGGTCACGGGCCGTGCTCCCCGGCTTGCCCGCTGGCTCGGTGGCCGCCGACGGGCCGGTCCGCGAGCTCGGCCGAGATGGCATCCAGCGACTGCCTGGCCGCGTCCCTGGCGCCCGGCGCCATGCGGGTGCGTGGAAAACCTGGCCTCGTAGAACAGCCCGGTCAGGCTGGCGGCCGCCTCGCCGTGGATCACGCCGGAAGCCGCCGCCCTGGTCAGTAGCTCGTCCGGTGTCTCCGCCGCCGCCCTGGCCGTGCCCGCCGACGCGAGGCTGTCCTCCATCGCCACGTAGCAGGCGATAATCGCGGCGCGGGCGTCGTCCAGCGGCGCCCAGCGCCGCGCGGCCCGAATCGACGGCCTGCCGCAGGTCCTCGCCCTGCGGCTCCGCCGCTTCTTCGACGTACCCGCCCGGCCGGCGCACGTCGGCCCGCGCGCGCCGGACGAGGATCACGCAGGCGACTATCGCAGCAAGCACGATCACGCCGAGGAGCCCGTACAAGACGTAGCTCCCGTGATTAATAGCGCCGCCGGCATGCAGACCTTGCGGCAACTTGGGCGCCTTGCGGCTGGTCGGCCTGTGGATGTTGAAGATGGCACGCTGGATCAGGCTGCCGTGCCTGTTGCCCTCCCAGTCGGCGACCACGATGACGACGATCAGCAGCATGACAATGGCGATGACCCGCTGCAGCGCATGCCGCAGGGCCGGCGCTGGATCTCCGGCCGTCGGAGCGCGTCTGGCCGCGACGGCGAGCGCGACCAGGAGGCCGGCCAGCACAAGCTCCAGGCCGAGCCCGAGGGCCAGCGCATGGTGACGCCAGGGGCCGAGGCCGGAGACGGCCGGGCTGGCCGCGCCGATCCCGGCAATGACGATCAGGAGCAGGAGCCCGGCAATGATGGGGCGGGCGGACCGTGCCGCGAACGACGCAGCGACGTCGGCCGAGCGCCTCGCGTCCGCTTCCCCGTTGGCCACCGCAGTCGTTTCCTCATGCAGGCCGGGCTCGCCCCAGGCCCGGCAACTTCGCAAACCATACCGTAGGGGCCGCGCCGCGGGACCTGTCGCCGAACGGCGGGCGTCACCGTAAAGTGCACCCCAAATCAGCCTCGCGGCTGATGACGTCACCGCACCGAAGCTGGGATGGTGTTGCTCGCACACCCGGGCGCTGCCTGGCGCTTGCCTACGCAATTTGCGGAGTGACTGTGATCGCACAACCCATCCGGCATGCCGGCGGACAGGCATGGCAGCCTGCGCCCGGCGCCGTGATCGAAGCCCGCGGCCTGACCAAGCGGTACGGCACGACCGTCACCGCGCTTGATCAGCTCACCGTGACCGTTGAGCCCGGCATCACAGGCCTGATCGGGGCCAACGGCGCGGGTAAGTCGACACTCATCAAGATCCTTCTGGGCCTGCTCGAGCCGACCAGCGGCGAGGCCGCGGTCCTCGGCCACGACTGCGTCTCCGGCGGGTTCGCGATCCGGACCCTGACCGGGTACATGCCCGAGCACGACTGCCTGCCGTCGGACGTGACGGCGACCGAGCTCGTCACGCATCTGGGCCGGATGTCGGGCCTGCCTGCCACCGCGGCCAGGGAGCGTGCCGCCGACTCGCTGCGGCACGTCGGCCTGTACGAGGAGCGCTACCGGCAGATAGGCACCTACTCCACGGGCATGAAGCAGCGCGTCAAGCTGGCCCAGGCGCTCGTGGGCGATCCGCGGCTGCTGCTGCTCGACGAGCCGACCAACGGCCTGGACCCGGCGGGCCGGACCGCGATGCTGGAGCTCATCGCCCGCATCGGCGCCGAGTTTGGCATCTCCATCCTCGTCGCCTCGCACCTCCTGGGCGAGATCGAGCAGATCTGCGACCAGCTGGTGGCGGTGGAGGGTGGCCGCCTCCTGCGGGCCGACTCCGTCAGGTCTATGACCCAGGTGAGCGCGGTTCTCGTGATCGAGGTCGATGAGGGGCTTGAGCTGCTCCAGGCCGTCCTGGTCAAGCGGGGCCTGAACCCGCTGCCGTACCAGCGCGGGCTCGCCGTCCAGCTGGTCGGCGACCAGACGTACGACACCGTACGCGACAGCGTCGCCGACCTTGGCCTGCCACTGAGCCGGATGGAGCAGCGCAGGCACCGGATCGAGGAGCTATTCCGCGCCGACCCTGCGGAGCAGGTTGGCCAGACGACGGGAGCTGCCAGTGTCAGCTGACGCAACCGCTGCCTCAGGGCAGTTCGCCCCACCAGCCCCCGACAGCGGCGTGATTCACAACATCGGCTATCGCCGGTATGACGCGACGCGGCTCGGACGGGTCCAGATTGTCCGGGCGCTGATCTGGCACAGCTTCCGGGCCGCGTTCGGCATCGGGCGGGGCGCCAAGGCAAAGATCTTCCCGGTTCTGCTGTTCACGCTGATGTGCCTGCCCGCCGTCATCAATGCCGTCGCGCTCGCGCTCAACCCGGGCAGCCCGCCGCATCGTCAGCTACGACGGCTACGTGCCGCAGCTGCGGACGGTGGCGATGCTGATCTTCGTGGCCCTGGAGGCGCCGGTCCTGGTCTCGAGCGATCTGCGCAGCCACACGCTGCCGCTGTATTTCTCCCGCCCGATCGCCCGGAGTGACTATCCGGTGGCCAAGCTCGCCGCCTTCGTGCTCGCCTGCCTGGCGATGATCGAGATCCCGCTGCTGGTGCTGTACCTCGGCATCGTCTCGCAGCAGCACGGCGCAAGCCAGATCTGGGAGGAGACCTTGCGGCTTGGCCCTGGCTTGCTCTACGGGGCGGCCTGGGCAGTGCTGCTGGCCAGCATCGGACTGCTGCTGGCATCCACGACCGGCAAGCGCGTCTTCGCCATCTGCGCCATCGGCATCCCGCTGTTCTTCACCTACATCCTGGCGAACGTGCTCGCGCACATCGGGACGCAGGCCTTCGGCCCGACTTCCTTCGCCCATCCGTCGGCACTCTCCAGCCTGGCCGGGCTCATCAGCCCGTTCACGCTGCTCGGAGGCGTGCTGCATTGGTTCAAGGGGACACCGGCCACAGGGGCGCCGGTGCGAATTCTGCAGCAGACGATCATCGGGCAATACGGCGCCGTGTATGGGCTGGTGTTCGTGATCGTGACCATCGCGGCGATCGGCGGCCTGATCGTGCGCTACCGGAAAGTCGGTGTGGCGTGACCGGCGTTGACATGAATGGCGTTGACATGAAGGGCATCGAACTGCGCGGCGTCTCGCGCTGGTACGGCAACGTGGTGGCCGTCAACGACATCACCATGACGATCGGGCCTGGCGTCACTGGCTTGCTCGGGCCGAACGGCGCGGGCAAGACGACGATCATGCACATGATCGCCGGCTTCCTGGCGCCGTCGCGCGGCGAGGTCACGGTGGCTGGCCACAGCAGCTGGCGCAACCCGGAGATGTTCCGTCAGGTAGCCCTGGTGCCCGAGCGCGACTCGGTGTACCAGTTCCTGACTGGCGCTGAGTTCGTCGTCGCCACTGCGCGCCTGCACGGCCTCGCCAATCCTGACGCGGCCGCCCGTCGTGCTATCGAGCTGCTGGAGATGACAGACGCGCAGGACCGGAAGATCTCGACCTATTCCAAGGGCATGCGGCAGCGGATCAAAGTGGCAGCGGCGCTCGTGCACGACCCGGAGGTCGTGCTGCTGGACGAGCCGTTCAACGGCATGGACCCGCGGCAGCGACTGCACATGATGGACCTGCTGCACGCGGAGGGCGAGCAGGGCCGGATCATCGTCTTCAGCTCGCACATCCTGGAGGAGGTCGAGCGGCTGTCCGGCATCATTCAGGTGATCGTGGGCGGCAGGCTCGCCGCATCGGGCGACTTCCGGGCTATCCGGCGGCTGATGACGAATCGCCCGCACGTGTTCATGGTCACCTCGTCTGACGATCGAGCGCTCGGCTCGGCTCTGATCGGCCGGCAGGCGGTCAGTGCGGTCGAGCTGACTCAGCATGGCCTGCAAGTCCGCACCTCCGACTACGGAACCTTCACCAGGGAGATCGCGGGCGTCAGCCGCGACCAAGGCATCCGGCTGACTCAGGTCCGGCCTGCCGACGAGTCGCTGGAAAGCGTTTTCACCTACCTGCTGGCGTCCTGATGACCATGCCGAACCAGAGAGCGGTGCACCCGATGTCCGGTGTGTTGAATCCCGTCATCATGCGGCTCACGCTGCGTGCCACCATGAGCCGCAAGCGCGCGCTGCTGTTCGCGCTGCCTGCCATCATCCTCATCGGCATCTCGGCGTTGCTGAAGGCGTCCGCGCAGAGCAACGTCTGGCCACCTGAGGTCCTCGGCGTCGTCGGCTACCTTGTACTGGCGCTGACCTCGCTGATCGTCGGCGGCAGCGTCATCGGCGCGGAGATCGAGGACGGCAGCATTGTCCACCTGCTGGCGACGCCGGTGAGCCGGCGCTCGGTCGTGCTCAGCAAGTACGTGGTCGCCGTCGGCCTCACGGTGATCTTCGCCGCGGTTCCTGAGTACCTGGCAGGCGCCGTGGCCAAGGGGCCGACCAACAGCCTGACCGTGGGCCTGCTGGTGGGCGCGCTCGCGGGCGCGGTCATTTACAACGCGCTGTTCGTCATGCTGACGGCGGCCCTCAGCCCGGGTCGCGCGCTCGCGATCGGGCTGCTGTACATCCTGGCCTGGGAGGGCCTGCTCGCCAGCCTGGTTCCCGGCGTGGGCCTGCTGTCCATCGAGCACTACTCGCTCGCGATCGCCAACTCGATCGCGCACAACGGGGCGCTGGACGCGCGCCTGACGCTCGGCACCGGAATAGGCATGGGCGTCGTCGTGAGCATCCTCGCGCTCGCGTTCGCGGTCAGCCGGATGTCGGCGTTCTCGATCAAGGGCGACGTCGCCTGAGCGACGCCGCGGCGCCGGGCTAGCGCGGCGTGCTGTCGTCTGGCCTGAAGGCTGGCCCGTGGCCCGGGATGATCACCGCGGCGACGGCCAGTATCCGGGCCCGGCTCGCGGCAAGCACGGCGGCGTCGGGAGCGAACGGGTCGTCCGCTGGGCCGTCGGACGCCCACCAGGCGTGCGTGCAGGCATGCACGCCGTCGGGCGTCGCCGCCAGCGTGGTGATGTCTTCCGCGCTGTGGCCCGGCGTGGCCATGAGCCGGACCGAAGGGCTCAGCTCGTACCCGTCGGCTTCCCTGCTGATCCAGAGGTCACCGTCGTAGATGGCCCAGTGATCGTGGATCCTGGCCGCGGGGAAGAGCGCCGCGTTGACGGTGTGATCGGGATGGTGGTGACTGAACACCACGTCGGTCACGGCCTCTGGCGCTACCCCGTGCGCGGCGAGCTCGGTGAGGAGTCCCTGCCGCGAGGAGACCATGCCGGGATCGACGATGATCACCCCGTTCCCTTCTTGAATCAGGGTCACGGTGCTGCCGACGTGCTCGCCGTCTGCCTCCTCGCGGGCGTAGCCCGCCTGAAGCACGTGCACTGTCGCGGACCCGGTCAGGGGCATCTCAGCGTCTGACATGAACGCCTAGCCCGCGCTCTTGGCCTTGGCGGCGGCCTTGAGATCCTTCTTGTAGGCCCGGACCGCGGCCAGCGAGCTGTCGTCGACGATGTCGGCCACCGAGTAGTGCGAGCCGTGCTCGCCGAAGTGGCCGGCCGCCTCCCGCCAGCCGTCGGGCTGCACGCCCAGCTGCTTGCCGAGCATGGCGGCGAAGATCTGCGCCTTGTAGCCGCCGAAGCCAGGCAGCTCGGCCAGCCTGGCGACGAGGTCCTTGCCGGTGGTCGCGCCGGTCCAGACGGCCGCCGGGTCGCCGTCGTACCGGTCCATGATCAGCCGGGCCAGGTCCTGGGTCCTGGCCGCCATGGCCTTCGGGAACCTGTGCAAGGCCGGCCGCTCGGAGAAGACCGCGGCCAGCGCTTCCGGGTCGTACTCCGCGAGCTCGGCGGCCGTTGGCTCGTGGCCGAGCCGCTTGACCAGCTCATAGGGAGAACTGAAGGCCTTTTCCAGGGGCACCTGCTGGTCCAGCAGCATGCCGATCAGCAGGGCCAGGGGATTGCGGGAGAGCAGCTCGTTCGCATCGGCATCGACCGGCAGGGAGAGAGTCATGGGTGTCATCATCTACCATCGGGCCGAGACCGAGAAGCTCCTTCGCGTGGCCTGCGACGGCCAGCCGGGAACTAGCGCTCGATCGGGATAGTTGACATATAAGGGGAACGACGTTCCCCGAAGGGAGCCCGGCATGACACCTCACCTCAGGTACGGCCTCATCGGGGTCGCGATCGGGCTGATCCTGTTTATCATCAACCCGTGGCTGGCCATCGCGGTCATTGCCGTCGCGATCGGCGTCCCGCTCATCGCCTACCGGATGCTGTCCCCGGAGCAGCGCCGCCGCATCCGCCGGGCCCGCGACCGCAAGCAGCTAGGCGGCTAACCGCTAACGGGGCGCGACCAGCGGATTCGTTACCTTCAGGCGCGGGAAGCGGCTGAAATCCCGGTCGGCGCTCCACATCTCCCGTATCCCCTGGCTGAGGCACAGTGCCGCGATCCTGGCGTCGTGGACAAGCGGGCCACTGACCTTCGCGCTGCTGAGCAGCGAGCTCAAAGTCGCCCAGTAGGTCTCGCCTTCGCTGAGCGGGACGACGGACGGTGACTCGAGCCAGGCGGCGATCTGGTCAGCCGCCGCCGCCGAGCTGGTCGGCGGATCATAGATCCGGGGGTGCGTCACGATCGAGTAGAACTCGTGCAGGCAGGGCCACGGCACCGCCCACTGGGCAGGACTCTCCGCGAGCTGCCGCACAGCTTCGGCCGCCGGCTCATGGAACTCCGAGTCACGCCGGTGCGCGTAGACCAGCACGTTGGTATCAACGGCGATCACGAGCGATCTCCGTAACTGATCTCCCTGATCCTGGTCCAGCCGGCTTCGGCGAGCTCCGGATTAAGGCCGCGGCCGTCGAAGCTCGCATCACGGAGCGTGAACTGCTGCGAGCTGCGGTACCGGGCGATGACCGCTCGCAAGCCTTCTTCGAGCACCGATCGGAGGGTGGTGCCTTCCGCCCTGGCGATGTGCTGCGCCTCGCGGAGCAGGTCGTCGGGCAGCTCGACGGTAGTCTTCATATGGGTTACCATATCGTATCACCCATACGCCCGTAAAGCAGGTCGCAGGCTGTAGGCACGTCGGCGCGGCCGAGGCGCTGAGGTCAGGGCTGGCCGGGCTGCCAGGAGGCGGGAAACTCCCGCGGCGCCGCTGGCCCTTCATAGTGCGCAAGCGGCCGGAAGATCCGGTTGTCCTGTATCTGCTCGAGCACGTTGGCCATCCAGCCGATGATGCGGCTGCAGGCGAAGGTGGCGCTGAACATCTCCCGCGGCAGGCCGGCCGCTTCGAGCACGACGCCGGCGTAGAACTCGACGTTCGCATACAACTCGCGGCCCGGCTTGAGCTCGGCAAGCAGGTCGACCGCGGTCCTCTCGACGATCTCGGAGAACTCGACGCGGTCGCTGTGCAGTTCCTTGGCCACCTCGTGCAGGAGCTGCGAGCGGGGGTCGATGGTCTTGTAGATGCGGTGCCCGAACCCCATCAGCTTGTCGCCTTGCTCGATCGCGCGGCGCAGCCACGGCTCGGCGTTGTCGGGGGAGCCAATCGCGTCGAGCATGTCGAACACCCTGGCCGGCGCCCCGCCGTGGAACGGGCCGGAGAGCGCCCCGAGCGCCCCGGATACGACGGCGTCCGAGGTCAGCGCCCGAGGATGCGATGACCCGCGAGGTGAACGTGGAGTTGTTGAAGCCGTGGTCGATGGTGAGCATCAGGTAGCGCTCGACCGCGTAGCGGCTCCGGCCGTCCGGCTCCGCGCCCGTGATCATGTACAGGTAGTTGTCGCTGTAACCGAGGTCGGCGCGCGGCTCGACGGTCTCCTGGCCGCTCGCAAGCCGGAACAGCGCCGCCGCCAGCACCGGCATCAGCGCGGACAGGCGGGCGGCCTGCTCGGCCGTCTCCTCATCGGTCTGGTCGGTCCACGGCCTGCAGCCCATCGCCTGCGCGGCTAGCGAGATCGCCGTCCGCAACGACGCCAGCGAGCCGGGCGGGCTGAGCCGGGCGATCGCCGGAAGCAGTCGGGTCACCTCGTCGGGCAGCTCGCGCCAGGAAGCAGCCTGGCGCCCGAACTCGGCCCGCTGCTGCGGCGTCGGCAGCTCGCCGCGCAGCAGCAGGTACCACGCATCCTCGACCCGGCCGCGCCTGGCGATGTCGACGGCGTTGTAGCCGCGGTAGTGGTAGAAGCCCTGGCGCCCGAGCACGTCGGATACCCGCGTGCGGGCGACCGACACCCCGGCCAGCCCTGCGGGCGCCTCGTACGGCGTGGTCGCGACGTCTGCTGAGGCGCTCATGATTCTCCTTAGCCAGCACGGGGGGATTTCGCTCTATTATTGGCCGCTACTGCACTGGCGTGTCAATATTGATTATAATCAATATTGCTACGCGTGGCTCCAGGCGAATTTCCGACCGGGAGGAACCGGGAACGGGGTCGATGTGGGCCTCTGTTGAGTTGTGGGCCTCGGTTGATGAGTACCCGAATCTTGTCCGTGTGATGGCAGGAGGACTGCAGATGACCGACTGGATCGGCGCGGCTGAGGCCGCGGAGCGGCTGGGCATCAAGCAGGCGAGCCTCTATGCCTACGTCAGCCGGGGTGTGCTCAGCCGGCGCCGGGAGGCGGACGGCAGAGCGAGCATGTTCGCCGCCGACGAGGTCGAGGAACTCGCCCGCAAAGGCCGTCCGCGGCGAGCCTCGCGGCCGGCCGGGTCGGCCGAGCTCGTGATCGAGTCCGAGCTGACCGAGCTGACCGCCAGCACGCAGCGTTATCGCGGCTACGGTGCTACCGACCTGGCGCTGCGGTACAGCTTCGAGGACGTGGCGATGCTGCTGTGGACCGGTTCGCTGCCGGAGCCGCCGGGGTCCGATCCGGCCGGGTGGCAGGCGACCGCCGAGGCGCTGGCGGCCGGGCGCGCCGCTCAGGCGGGCCTGCCCCCCGGCACGCTGCCGCTCGAGCGGCTCCAGGTCATCGTGCCGGCGCTTGCGGCCACGGACCAGTTCCGGCTGCACCTGGACCGGCCCGCCGTCGTGGCTGCGGGTAAGTCCCTGATCGCCGGCATGGCCGGCGCGCTGCCGCGCACCGCGGCTGCCGGCCCGGCGGGTGCGGTGGGCGCGGCTGCGGTGGGCGCGGGTGCGGTGGGCGCTGGCTGCGGTGAGCGCGGCGGGTCCCGCAGCTGACGCGGGACTGTCGGGTGCCATCGCGGCCAGGCTGGCCAGCAGGCTCTGCACCGGGCCGGTGCGTCCCGGTCTGGTGCGAGTCCTCAACGCGGCCCTGGTCCTGCTGGCTGATCACGAGATGGCCGCGTCCACGCTCGCCGCCAGGGTTGCCGCGTCCATGCGAGCTGATCCCTACGCGGTCGTCGCCACGGGTCTCGGCGCGATGGGAGGCGCCCTGCACGGCGGCGCTGCGCTCGGCGCCGAGCTCATGCTCAGCTCGGCCAGTTCGCCGGCAGATGCGCCGAGGGTCGTGGGCGACGTGCTCCGCCGTGGCGAGAAGCTGCCAGGGTTCGGTCACTTCGTCTATAAGGACGGCGACCCGAGGGCGAACCTCCTGCTCGAGCTCATCGCGGAATACGCGCCCGCCTCGCCCCAGCTCGCTGTCGCCTCGGCCGTGACGGACGAGGCGCGCAGGCGGGCGCTGCCCGAGCCCAACATCGAGTTCGCCCTGGCCGTACTGGCCGGCGTCGCTGGCATGATCCGCGGCGCGGGCGAGGCTATCTTTGCTAGCGGGCGCGCCGCAGGCTGGCTAGCCCACGCGCTAGAGGAATATGAGCGCAACGTCCCGATCCGCCCGCGAGGGATCTACATAGGTCCGACGGCTGTCGGCTGATGGCGCCCAGTGTGTGCCCAGTGTGTGCGCAGGTGCAGGCGGGCAGAGGTCAGGCAAGATGACGATTGAGATAGTCCCCATCGACACGCCGGAGCTCGGCGACCGCGGCTACCTGGCAACGGATGGTGCTGTGGCCCTCGTCGTAGACGCCCAGCGTGACTTCGACCGGGTCGAGCGCGTGGCGGCCGAGCGCGGTGTCCCTATCACGCACGTCTTTGAGACGCACATCCACAATGACTACGTCACTGGCGGGCTCGCCCTCGCCAGAGCGGCCGGCGCGGAGTATCACGTGAACGCCGCCGACCCGGTGGCCTTCGAGCGGACCTCACTCGCCGACGGCGACATGGTCAAGGTCGGCGACATGCGGGTTCAGGTAATCGGCACGCCCGGCCACACGTTTACGCACCTGTCTTACGCACTCAGCGATGGCGGCCAGGTACTGGCGGCATTTACCGGCGGCAGCTTGCTCAACGGGTCGACGGGCCGGACCGACCTGCTCGGCGCCCAGCACAAGCTAGCGCTGACCAGGGCACAGTTTCGCTCTGCCCACCGCCTGGCCAGCGAACTACCCGACGCAGCCTCGATCTGTCCGACGCACGGGTTCGGCAGCTTCTGCTCGGCGACCCCAACCAGCGGCACCTCATCGACCATCGCCGACGAGAAGCGGGTCAACCCGGCGCTGCTGAGCAGCGAAGGTGACTATGTCGAGCAGCTGCTGGCAGGCCTGGACGCCTATCCGGCGTACTACGCGCACATGGGTCCGGCCAACATGGCCGGGCCAATTGCTCCGGACCTCACGCCGCCGCGACGCGTCGATGCGGCTGAGCTGGTCAGGCGGATCGATGGGGGCGAGTGGGTGGTCGATCTGCGCTCGCGTACCGCCTTCGCGGCGGGGCACCTGCGCGGGACGCTCAACTTCGAGCTCGGCACTAGCCTGGCGACGTACCTAGGCTGGCTGATGCCGTGGGCCACGCCGCTCACGCTGATCGGCGACACGCCGGATGCGGTCGCGGCGGCGCAGCGTGACCTGTGCCGCATCGGCATCGACAAGATCGACGCGGCGGCGTCGGGCCCGGTCGCGCAGTGGTCGGCCGGTCAGCGGCTCGAGCAGTTCCCGACGGCGGACTTCGCGACGCTGGCCGAGCGAGCCGACCGCGGCGCGCTTGTGCTGCTTGATGTCCGGCGCCTGGGGGAGTGGCAGGTGTCGCATCTCGAGGGAGCCGTGCACGTCCCGCTGCACGAGCTGATGGCCAGGGCCGACGAGGTCCCGGCGGGCGAGGTCTGGGTGCACTGCGCGGCCGGTTACCGGGCGGCCGTGGCCGCGTCGCTGCTCGCGGCGCGCGGCCGGAAGGTAGTCGCGATCAACGACGACTTCAGCTCTGCCGGGCTAGCTGGCCTCACCATGAGTCGCGGCTGACCGCGCGGTGCCCTGGCGCGCTGCGGGAATGCGGCGGCCTGACGGTGCCTTATGGCAGGCAGACCTGAAGGGGAGAACTTTTATGGCTGTGCGCCGACTGAATCACGCCGTCCTGTACGTCGGGGACCTTGCCGCGACCGTTGACTTCTACACCGACACGCTCGGGTTCGAGATCGCCATGGAGATACCGGGCCGGGCCGCGTTCCTCCGCGCCCAGGGCACTGCCAATGATCACGACCTCGGCGTGTTTGCGGTCCCCGAGGGACAGCTGCCGCAAGGCGCCTACCTTGGGCTGTATCACCTGGCCTGGGAGGTCGGCACGCTTGCCGAGCTCGCCGCCGTGCGGGAGCGGCTCGTCGCTCGCGGCGCGCTTGTCGGAGCGAGCGACCATCGGGTGTCGAAGTCGCTGTACGCGAAGGACCCGAGCGGCATCGAGTTCGAGGTTATGTGGCGGGTGCCTGCCGAGGACTGGGCCGCCGAGACGGCTAGCGGCGGGATGATCAGGCCGCTCGACCTCGAAGGCGAGATCGCCCGCTGGGGAGACCGGGTCACCGGCGCGGCTGCCGGCTCGGTCACCGATCGGCCCGGTCACCTGACCGGCTGTTTGTTGTCGGTGTGCAGATGCCAACATAAGAACGTAGGCACTTGCAATCTGACAACAAACGCTCGCAGTAGCGGCGGCGAGCAATCCGGGCTATTAGCGCATATTTCCCGCTGGCGAGCGTCAGCGAGCGCGATTATGCGGGCAGTGCGCGCTGGCTGGACTGGCCGGACTGGCCGAGGTCGCGCGGCTTGGTGCTGACCTCGATCGTGCCCTTGTAGCCGATACCGCGGACATGGATGACCGGCGCGTCGGCGGGGAGCCGGCTCTCCAGGTCCTCCTCGGCCGACCAGCCCTTGCTGACGCCGAACCCCTCAAGCTCGACCCGCACGCCAAGCGGTACGAGCACGTCGATGCGCGACTTATAGGCGATCGCGTACAGGCTCGTCACAGGCGAGGTCAGCTCGGCGGCTCGCAGGTCGATGTGGCCGCTGCCCTTGTAGACCACCGCGCGGAACTGCTCGGGCACCCGCCAGCGGCCGCCCCGGCGGATCGAGCTCTTGTACGCGACCGCGAACCTGCCTGGCCTCCGGCCAGCGGCGAGCGGCGCCACCGGCCGTGGCGCACCGGCGCTCGCCGGAAGGTCCGCCGTCAGCCCGGCCAGGTCGCTGTCGAGCCGCGCGGTCAGGGCCGCCCGGGTCCGCTGGTCGAACTCCTCATCGTCGAGCCGGCCCTCGGCGAAAGCCTCTTGCAGTCGCTGCACGACCGCGTCCCGTTCCCTGTCGCCGGCACGCATCCCCGGCGAGAGGGACTGGGGCGCCAGCTGGCCAGGCGCAGGGTCCGGCTGTCCGACTGGCTGCATGGTCGCTTCCTCCTAAGTCAAGATGTATCGCAAGACAGCATAGCGATCACCGGCCGGGGAGGCGAGCGCGATCAGCTAGCGCCGGGCCAGCTCCGCGTACAGCTCGGCCGTCTGGGCCGCGATGCGGTCCCAGCCAAACTCCGCTACCGCCCGCTGGCGGCCGCGGGCGCCGAACTTGGCTGCCCGCGACGGGTCACGGATCAGCGCGTTGATCGCGCTCGCCAGCGCGGCCTCATCGCCGACCGGAACGAGGAGGCCGGTATCGCCATCCGCCACTACCTCCGGAATCCCGCCTACTGCCGACGCCACGACCGCGCTGCCGCAGGCCATTGCCTCGAGGTTGACGATCCCGAGCGGCTCGTACTCGGACGGGCACACGAACACGGTGGCGTGGCTCAGGATCTGGATCACCTCGGGCTTGGCCAGCATCCCCGGCAGCCAGATCACCCCGGACCTGCTCGCTCGCAGGTGGTCGACCAGGCCGGTGACCTCGGCCTGCAGCTCGGCGGTGTCGGCCTGGCCCGCGCACAGCACCAGCTGCGCATCCGGATCGATCCACTCGGCCGCCCGCAGGAGTACCGGCAGGCCCTTCTGCCGCGTCACGCGGCCGATGAAGACGACGGACGGCTGCCGGGGATTAATGCCATACCGCTCCAGGACATCCAGGCCAAGATCGGGGCTGTACTGGTCCGCGTCGATTCCGTTGTGGATGACGTGCACGCGATCGGCAGGCACCTGCGGGTAGGAAGCGCGGATGTCTGCGGCCATCCCGTTGGAGACGGCGATGACGGCTGACGCTGACTGCATCGCCGTTCGCTCGCACCAGCTCGACAGCTCATAGCCGCCGCCGAGCTGCTCGGCCTTCCACGGTCGCAGCGGCTCAAGCGAATGCGCGGTCAGCACGTGCGGGATGCCGTACAGCAGCGAGCTCAGGTGGCCGGCCAGGTTCGCATACCACGTATGCGAGTGGACCAGGTCGGCGCCGCCAGCAGCCTCCGTCATCGACAGGTCCGTCGAGATCACCTGGAGCGCGGAGCTCGCGCCGTCGAGGCGATCCCATGGCCGGTGCGCGACCGCGTCCGCTCGGTCCGCGCCCTGGCAGTGGACCGTCAGGTCGACCAGGCCCGCCAGGGACCTGGCCAGGTACTCCACGTGCACGCCGGCGCCGCCGTAGACCTCGGGCGGGTACTCCCTGGTCAGCAACGCGACGCGCATTGGCCTCATAGGGGCACGACCTGGCCCTTGCCGACCACCGTGATGCCGTCGTCGGAAACGACGAACCCCCTGGCCCGGTCGTGCTCCTTGTCGACGCCGACGACTGCTCCCTCGGGTACGTCCACGTTCTTGTCGATGATGGCGTTCTCGACGACGGCGTGCCGGCCGATCCTCGAGTTGTGCAGCACGACCGCACGCTCGACCCGAGCCCAGCTATTGACCCGTACGCCCGGCGACAGCACAGCGTCGCGGACAAGGCCGCCAGAGACGATCACGCCGTTGCTGACCACGCTGTTGATGGCGCGACCTACCCGGTCGCCGCTGTCATGCACGAACTTGGCCGGCGGCTGCGACGGCACCTGCGTCAGGATCGGCCACTTGTCGTTGTACAGGTTGAAGACCGGGTGCACTGCGCACAGGTCCATCTGCGCGTCGAAATAGGAGTCGAGCGTCCCTACGTCGCGCCAGTAGCCGGCGTCGCGCGGGTCAGAGCCGGGGACGCTGTTGTCGAGGAAGTCGTATACCTGTGCCGCCTTCTGCCGGACCAGCATCGGCACGATGTCGCCGCCCATGTCGTGCCGGCTGCCGTCGTCGGCGGCGTCCTCACGCAGCGCTTCCACCAGCACGTCGGTGCTGAACACGTAGATGCCCATCGAGGCGAACGCCATATCCGGGCGGCCTGGCATGGCCGGGGGATCGGCCGGCTTCTCGAGGAAGGCGTCGATCGTGTGGCCGTCCTCAGCCGCTCTGATCACGCCGAAGGCCGTCGCCTCGTCCCGCGGCACCGGAATGGCCGCCACCGTGACCCCGGCGCCGTTGGCGATGTGCTGGTCGATCATCTGCTGCGGGTCCATCCGGAACACGTGGTCGGCGCCGAAGACGGCGACGATATCCGGCTGGTCATCGAAGATCAGGTTGAGCGACTGGTAGATCGCATCAGCCGAGCCGGTGTACCAGTGCGGACCAAGCCGCTGCTGGGCCGGGACCGGCGTCACGTAGTTGCCGAGCAGGCTGCTCAGCCGCCAGGTCGTGGTGATATGCCGGTCTAGGCTGTGACTCTTGTACTGGGTCAGCACGCAGATCCGCCGCATGCCGGCGTTGACCAGATTCGACAGGGCAAAGTCGACCAGCCGGTACAGCCCGCCGAACGGCACAGCAGGTTTCGCCCGGTCGGCCGTGAGCGGAGCCAGGCGCTTACCCGCCCCGCCGGCCAGGACCATGCCGAGAACCCTGGATTCCGCAGCCATCTCCCACCTCCAGGACCAGTGTTCCCGGCAGCCTCGCTGCTATCAGTGTGGTCCGTGAACGCGGAGAAAAGTATCCCTGACTGTTTGGGGGCGGGTGGCGTGTGGCGCGGCCCTAGACGGGCGGTCCGCTGCCGTCCGCCGGCTTGCGCGCCGTGGCCCTCGTCGCCAGCATCCGGGCAGTGTGCACGCCGGCCCCGAGGACGATGCCCCAGATGAGCGCCTCGCTGAGTGCGACCTGCGGGTCTTCGGGATGCTCTGGCGGTTCCTTGCCCACGATCTTGGTCCAGCCGAAGGACAGCAGCTTGCGTGCGGCGAAGGCGGCGCCTGCGCCGACCAGTGCGCCCATTATGCGGCTGCCCGCACTAGCCTTCTGCTCCGACATCAGCCTGTCCTCCTCGCTCTCGGGCTGCTGAAGGGATCATGTCATGGCCACGCCGCCGGGGCTGACCACGGGGCGTGAACTCTCGATTGCAGCCGCGAGCTTGGCCGGCTGCGGGTAGCCAGCAGCCAGTACGGATGAGCCGCGTCCTCATTCGTGACCTGGATGTAGACCGCGTAGCGCAGGTACGGCCTGATCAGCAGATAAGCTCGCGGATCGGCGCGCGGCCCGCGCAGGGCGCGTGCCTGCGCTTCATCCAGCGGCCGGACCTCGCCCGCTTGCGTGAGGGGCAGCACGTCATGCCCGACGCGTAGCTCACCACCGGTCACCTCGATGATGGCCCGGCCCCAATTCAGCAGGAACGCGGCCGTGATGCCAATCAGCGCTGCGAAGACCGCCAGGGTGACCCAGAGGTCAAATCCGGTCCAGACAATCGCGCCGAACGTCAACATGCTGGCGATCCCGACCACCCACCACAAGGGCGGCGCGAACAGGCGCTCGCGGTAGAAGTGCATGGCACCACGGTAGTTGGTTACATGTACTGCATGACGGCGCGACCGCCGGAAGGCACCGGCCCCGAGCAGGATGCGACCGCAAGTGAGCGGTCGTCCGGCCTCCGTGCCGGCCTTCGCCGGCTCTGGCGCGCCGGTTCGGCCGAGATTGCCGCCGCCGATTCCGCCGCCAGCGCGGCTGCCGCCGCCGATTCCGCCGCCAGCGCGGCTGCCGCCGCCGAGGCGATCGGTGCCGAGCACGACATCTCGCAACCCAAGTCGCCGGACGCGCAGGTGCCCCGGCTGCTCCAGCAACTGGCCGCGTGGGCCTGGCGCCTGCTGCTGACCGGGCTCGTCATCTACCTGGCCTTCCGGCTGGCCGTTGACCTCCGGCTCGTGATACTGCCGTTCATTGCGGCGATGCTGCTGACGGCCTTGCTCCAGCCGTTCACCGCCATGCTGCGCCGCCACGGGTTTTCTCAGCTGCTGTCGGCCTGGTGCACGTTCCTCGTCGCCATCGTGGTGATCGCCGGTGCCATCACGCTGCTCGCGAATCGGATCAGCGCCGACTACCCGGTGCTGTTCTCCGAGTTGCGGCGGACAGCGAATCAGGTGCAGCATTCGCTCGCTGGCCCGCCGTTCCACCTCAGCGTCACCCGGCTCTCCGTGCTCAGCTCGAACCTGCTGAACTACATCTCTCAGCACAAGTCGGTGGTCGCCGGCACTGTGCTGACCGGTGGCAAGTACGCGGCCGAGTTCCTCGCGGGCGTGATCCTGACGCTGTTCATCTCCTTCTTCTTGCTCAAGGACGGCGCCCAGATCTGGAAGTGGCTGATCAAGGGCCTCAGTCCGGAGGCCAAGCGCCGGATGTCTAACGCGGGCAACTCGTCCTGGCGGGCGCTAGTCAATTACATGCGCGGCACCACGGTCGTTGCGGCCATTCATGCGCTGCTGCTCGGCCTGGCGTTGTGGCTGCTCGGCGTGCCGCTGCTGGTGCCGTTCATCGTGCTGGTCTTCCTGGCGGCCTTCGTTCCCATCATCGGCATCCTGGTGGTGGGCGGCCTCGCCATCCTGGTAGCGCTGGGAACCAAAGGCTGGGTCGCCGCCGTGATCCTTCTCGCGGTCCTCATCGTCGAGAATCAGATTGAAGGGCACCTGCTCCAGCCCCTGGTGGTCGGTCGCATCATCAGGCTGCATCCGCTGGCGATCATCCTGGTCCTGGCCGTAGGGGGCATCATCGCCGGGATTCCCGGCGCTATCATCGCGGTGCCGACCGCCGCTGTGATTACTTACGCCTGGCCGGAATTGCGGGGTCGTCCGCCGGACGCCTAGGCGGCACCGGTCCGGCCGGGCCTGACTGCGCAAAGGATGGCCATATGACCTGCGCCTGCACCGAGCCGGGAACCGTGGAGGTCCTGATCAGGCAGCTCGATCCGGACCTGCCCCTGCCGCAGCGGGCTCATCCCGGCGACGCTGGCAGTGACCTGTTCGCCGCCGCCGACGTTCACCTGGAACCAGGACAGCGGGCAATCGTCGGCACTGGCGTGTGCATCGCGCTCCCGGATGGGTACGCCGCGTTCGTGCACCCTAGGTCTGGTCTGGCCGCTCGGCACGGCGTGACGATCGTCAATGCGCCGGGCACAGTCGACGCGGGGTACCGTGGCGAGATCAAGGTGATTCTGCTGAACACCGACGCCGAGCACCCGATCCGCTTTCGACGGGGTGACCGGATTGCCCAGCTTGTGATTCAGAAGGTAGAACGCCCGGTATTCCGGGCGGTGATGACTCTGCCGGGTTCCCAGCGTGGCGAGGGCGGGCACGGCTCGACCGGGGGCCACGCGATGACCGGCGATCCGGCTGGCGACAATGAGATCCCTGCCGGGCGCTAGCCCGGCCGGGAGGTAAGGAGCGTGCGGGGTGTTCCGACGGCGCCGCCGCGATGGCGAGGACGAGACCGGGCTAGCGCCCGACGATCAGGACTACCCGGCAGCCGATGATGAGCTGGCCGAGGAGGACGACGACGACGCAGGCTTCGACGAGGCCTTCGACGAAGCCGGCGATGACGGCTATGCCTATGCCGACGAGGAGGAGGAGGCGGAGGCCGGAACCGCGGTAGCCGGGGTGGAGTCCAGCGGGGATGACGCGCCGCGCCCGGGGAGACGGGAGGACCTCGGCGACCCGGCCACCTGGACCCGGCTGCGGGACTCCCAGGTGCTGACCCCGGCCATGCTGCGCTCGGACGGCCCATGGGATGGCGCGAGCGAGTATCCCGCCGGGGAGCGCATCGACTTCGGCAGCCTGCTGATTCCTGTCCGCGATGGCTATGACGTGCAGGTGTTCGTGTCCGAGGAGGAGGGCATCTCGATCGCTGTCGTGAACGGGGACAGCGGGCTCCAGCTCCAGCCTTTTGCCGCGCCGCGCAGCTCGGGCCTGTGGCACGAGGTCCTGCCGGAGATCGCCGAGGAAGTCGCCAAGGCGGGCGGGCAGAGCCGGGAGCAAGCCGGCCCGTTTGGCGCGGAGCTGTTTGCGACTGTCGTCCCCCAGGGTGCCGGTGAGCACGAGGTGCCGCCGCAGCCGCTGCGGTTCCTGGGCGCGGACGGCCCGCGCTGGTTCTTGCGCGGTCTGATCAGCGGTCCCGCAGCCATCGACGCCGAGCTGGCGCGGCCCTTCGAGGACATCTTCGCCGACGTCGTGGTCGTGCGCGGTGAGCACGCCGAGCCGCAGCGCAAGCCGCTGGACATACGGCTCCCCGAGGAGGCCCGCGAGGTGCTGGAGAGCCAGCTAGGCGAGCAGGATGCGCATCAGTTCGGCCCGTTCGAGCGCGGGCCGGAGATCACCGAGACTCGCTAGCGAAGCCGCCAGGCCTGATCGCCGGGCCGGCAGGGTCCGCCGGCAGGCTCAGCTGCCGCAGCCGAGCAGCGTGGCTAGCTCGCGCTCGACGTTCTGGCTGGTGACGAATAGCAGCTCGTCGCCGGCCTCGAGCGGATCGTCGGGACTCGGCACGATGACGCGCCCGTCCCTGAGGATGGCGACCAGCGCCGTGTCGACCGGCCACTCGATGCTACCGACGCGCTGGCCCGCCAGCGGTGCGTCAGCCGGCATGGTCATCTCGACGAGACTCGCCTCACTTTGCCGGAACGTCATCAGCCGGACCAGGTCGCCGACGCTGACGGCTTCCTCGACCAGCGCCGATAGCAGCCGGGGCGTGGATACCGCGACATCGATGCCCCACGACTCGTTGAACAGCCACTCGTTGTTCGGGTGATTGATCCTGGCGACCACGCGCGGCACGCCGTACTCGGTCTTGGCGAGCAGCGACACGACGAGGTTGGCCTTGTCGTCGCCGGTCGCCGCGATCACGACGTTGCAGCGCTCGAGCGCGGCGTCGTCCAGTGCGCTGATCTCGCACGCGTCGGCGAGCAGCCACTCGGCGCGGGGGACACTGTGCACCTTGATCGAACTCGGGTCCTTGTCGATCAGCAGGATCTCGTGCCCGTTCTCGAGCAGTTCCTTGGCGATCGATCGGCCGACCGCTCCGGCGCCCGCGATGGCGACACGCATCAGTGGCCCGCCTTCCCTGGCTCTTGGCTGCTGAAGACCTCGGCGATCTGCGCGATGTCCTTCTCCTCGGCGATCACATGGACGACGTCGCCTTCCTGGAGTACCAGTGTCGGACCCGGCACCACGGCCTCGCCGAGCCGGGAGATGAACGCGATGCGAGCGCGCGCGGCCAGTTCCAGATCACAGACCTTCTGGCCCAGCCAGGCGTCTGAGTAGGCCACCTCGGCGAGCACGACCGCGCCGGTCGGGTCGCGCCAGAGCGACGCGGCACCCTCGGGTATGAGCCTGCGCAGCATCTGATCGGCAGTCCAGGCCACCGTCGCGACGGTCGGGATGCCCAGCCGCTGGTAAACAGAGGCCCGCCGGGGATCGTAAATACGCGCGACGACCCGCTGGACCCCAAACGACTCCCTGGCCACCCTGGCTGCGATCACATTGGAGTTGTCGCCGCTGCTGACGGCGGCGAACGCGCCCGCGCGCTCGATCCCGGCCTCGATCAGCACGTCACGATCGAATCCGACGCCGGTCACCTTGATGCCCTTGAAGCCAGACCGCAGCTTGCGGAAGGCCTCGGGGTCCTGGTCAATGATGGCGACGGAATGGCCCCGGTCCTCGAGGGTATGGGCGACGCTCGAGCCGACCCGCCCGCAACCCATGATCACGATATGCACGTGCGTCCTTCCCAGAGCGGTGCAGTCACGCTATGCCCTCCGGCGCAGGTGCTGCTAGCCAGCCCACCAGGTGCAGCTAGCCAGACTGGTACCCAGCCCGGAGCGCGGGTGCACTGCCAGGGCACGATGTAGCCCGTGACCACCGAGGCTGCCTCCGCTCCGAGGGCCGGGGACGTACTGGAACTAACCGCCGGCGAGGTCGTGCATGGCGGCTGGTGCGTTTCCAGGCAGGATGATACGGCCTGGGTGGTATTCCTGCGGCACGCCCTGCCCGGCGAGCGCGTCCGGGCCGCAGTCACCCAGGCGACGGCCCGATTTGCCAGGGCCGACGCGATCGAGATCCTCCAGCCGTCGCCAGACCGGGTGCCTGCCCCGTGCCGGTATGCCAGGCCCGGCGGCTGCGGCGGCTGTGACTGGCAGCACGCCAGCCTGCCGGCTCAGCGCGAGTTCAAGGCCGCCGTGATACGCCAGCAGCTGAGCCGGATCGGCGGCCTCGACCGCGAGGTCGAGGTCCAGGCGATCGACGGCGACGCCGGCGGGCTTGGCTGGCGTACCGTCGTGTCCTTTGCCGTGGACGGGAACGGGCACGCTGGCCTGCATCGCCATCGATCGCACGAGGTCGTCGACATTGACCGGTGCCTGATCGCGCACCCGATCGTCACGGCGGCCGATGTCACGGGCAGCCGGTGGCCGCGCGCAAAGTCGGTGGAAGTGGCTGCCGTCCCGGACACCGGGGAACTCGGCGTGCTGGTCGCCGCTCCCGGTGGTGCAGCGGCTGGCCTGCCGGCCGTGGCGGTCGACTCGATCCAGCTGGCCGCGCCGTCCGGAGCCCGGATACCGCGTGCGAGGCCGCGGTCACCTGACGCACCGCGCTGCCGGGCGGGACTGGCGTGTCAGCCTCGGCGGATTCTGGCAGGTACATCCGGGCGCCGCGGACCTGCTCGCTCGTGCCGTCCTTCTGGCGCTGGCGCCGCAGCCTGGCGAGACTGCGCTTGACTTGTACTGCGGCGCTGGCCTGTTCGCTGGCGTGCTCGCCGAGGCCGTCGGACCGGACGGCACCGTGATCGGCATCGAGCAGGATCCGGCGGCCGTCCGGGACGCGCGGCATAACCTCCGCGCCTGGCCGTGGGCTCGCGCGCACCGCGGCGACGTGGCCGAGGTGCTGCGCCGAACGGGCCTCCGGGGCGCCACGATCGGGGTGCTCGACCCGCCGCGGACCGGCGCGGCCAGGCCGGTCATCGATGCGCTCTGCGGTCGCGGCGAGCCCGCGGCCGAAGGGCCACCGCAGTCCAGCCAGCCCAGCCTCCGCAGGCTGGCCTACGTCTCCTGCGACCCGGCGACCCTGGCCAGGGATCTGCGGCTGCTGATCGATGGCGGCTGGCAGCTCGCGGAGCTGCGCGGGTACGACGCGTTCCCGATGACGCATCACGTGGAATGCCTGGCCACGCTGACGAGGGACTAGCACGGCGAGCAGCCCAGCTATACGCTGCTAAGTCCTGAAATGAACTGCCGATCCCGGCCGTAACCTGGCCGCCCGCCAGCGCGTCATCCAGATGTGACAGCAGTCGCGATGACCGGCGGCCATCCACACGGAGTCAGCCGGGCGTTCGAATCCCGCCAGATGCGCCGCTGGCCAGGAACCGGGGAGCGGCCGATGACCCTCGAGACCAGGGTCGCCGACTTCGACCAGTTCTACGGCGCCACGGCCAGGCGTGTGGTGCGACATGCCTATGCGCTGACGGGGAATCTTGCCGACGCACAGGACATCGCCCAGGAGGCGTTCGCCAGGGCGTGGCAGCGCTGGGACTCGGTCCGTGCCTGTGACTCGCCCGAGGCCTGGGTGCGGCGCGTCGCGACCAACCTGGCGACCAGCCGGTTTCGTCGAGATCGCACCGCGCGGGCCGCCGCTCACCAGCTGATCCCGCGGGATGTCCCGGAGATCAGCCCCGACACGGTGGCGCTGGTGGCCGGATTGCGGAGACTGCCCGAACGCCAGCGCGTCGTGCTCGTGCTGCACTATCTCGCCGATCTGCCGATCGATCAGATAGCGGTCGAGCTCCGCGTCCCGGCCGGCAGCGTCAAGGCCTGGTTGTCCCGCGGCCGGGTCGCGCTGGCGGCCGCGGTGGCTGAGCAGTCTGAACCACCGCGGCGTGGCGCGGAGGTCGGAGATGTCTAGATCTGAGTCCGCGCCGGACCGAGCGCGCGAGCTCTTCCGCGCCCTGGCCGCCGAGGAGGTCCCGGTGCCCGCCGCTGGCCGGGTCGTAGCGCGCGGGCGGCAGCGCCGCCGCCGGGTGCGGATCGTGGCAGCGCTATCCGTGCTGGCCTTCATCGCAGCCGGTGCATCGGCCGTTTCTTACGCCGGCGGAGCGGCAAGCCGCGCTCGGCCGGCCCCGGCCGCCGGCCATCGGACCAGCAAGCCGGGGCCCGTGCGGCGGGCGACACTGCCGCCGGCCGGTCAGGGACAGCTGGTACTTGGCCTGACCGAGTCCAGCCAGTTGGTAATGACCAGGATTCACGGCACTGTGGCCCCCAGCACAGGCACCCCGGTCACGATTCCGGGTGTGCACAACGTGACGGCAGTCGCCACTGACCCGGACGGTGGCTGGGTGATCGCCTACGCCACCGGCTCACAGTACGGCGCGCCGGAGCGACTGGCGAGGGTCACGGTCCGTGGCCTGGTCCAGCCATTCGGTGCCGAACTTAGCCACGGCTGGACGGTGACCGGGCTGGCGGCGCGCCCGGACGGCTCGGGCATCGCGGTGGCTCTCTGGCGCTACACGGACAACCGGCTGCCGGGGCAGATCAGGCTCGTGCCACTGCCTGGCCATCCTGGCGGCACCCGGATCTGGACCCTCGGCTCCGCTCTCACGACGCAAGCCAAGGGCTTGTCATGGCGCAATGCCACCCACCTGACCTACATTCCCGGCAGTGACGCGACCGGCGGCGGCTTCGCCCCGTCCGGTGCTGTCACTCTCGACATCGCGCGACCTGGCAGCATCGCGCCAGCCACATCGTTGTGGCCGCCCATGACGAAGATCGCCGGTCAGTGCGACCTTCTCTCCGGCACCTGGCTGGCGAAGGGGCGCGGCTATCTGGCGCTGCAGGCCTGCGGCGGCATCACCAGTGCGCGGCTCGGGCTAGTCAGCGTCACGGATGGCGCTGCGGCCGGCCCGACGGTCTCGGTGCCTGGATTCGGCTGCCCGGCCGGCCAGCCGCTAGCTCCGGAGCCGGGCGGGACCGACGTGCTCATCTCTTTCTGCGGCGTCAGCCTGGACACCGGCGGTCACATCAGCGCGGTGCCCGGTATCGCATCCGATGCTGCCTGGGCCGGTTAGCCTCGGGCCGTCATAGCGCGGGGCCGGGTCGCCAAGCGGCCCGGCCCCGGCCAAGATGGACCCATGCAACTGCGAATTTTCACCGAGCCGCAGCAGGGCGCGAGCTACGAGACGCTGCTGAGGGTGGCGACCGCGGCCGAGGACCTCGGCTTCGATGCGTTCTTCCGGTCCGATCACTATCTCAAGATGGGCGACGTGAGCGGCCTGCCTGGCCCTACCGATGCCTGGATCACGCTCGCCGGGCTGGCACGCGACACCTCGCGGATCCGGCTCGGCACGCTCGTGAGCCCGGCTACCTTCCGGTACCCGGGGCCGCTCGCGGTCTCTGTCGCCCAGGTCGATGACATGAGCGGCGGCCGGGTCGAGCTGGGCTTCGGGGCCGGCTGGTACGACGCCGAGCATGCCGCCTACGCGATCCCGTTCCCGGACACGGGGGAGCGCTTCGACCGCTTCGCCGAGCAGCTCGCCATCATCACCGGTATGTGGGAGACGCCCGTCGGTGAGCTGTTCAACTACGCCGGCACCTACTACTCCGTCTCTGACTCGCCGGCGCTGCCGAAGCCGGCGCAGCAGCCTCGGCTGCCCGTGATCATCGGCGGCGGCGGCCCGAAGCGGACGCCGATGCTCGCTGCGCGCTACGCCGACGAGTTCAACCTGGCGTTCCGCAGTCTCGACGACACCGACGCCGCGTTCGGCCGCGTCCAGGACGCGTGCGCGGTCGCCGGCCGGGACGTGGCCTCGATGACCTTCTCCGCGGCCCAGGTCGTGTGCTGCGGCCGAACGCCCGGCGAGCTAGCCAGGCGCGCAGCAGCGATCGGGCGTGACCCTGACGAGCTTCGCAAGCACGGGCTGGCCGGCACGCCTGAGGAGATCGCCGGCAAGATCGCCGAGTTCGCCGGCGTCGGCGCGACCAGGATGTACCTCCAGGTGCTCGACCTGAGCGACCTGGACCATCTGGACCTGCTGGCCGAGCTGATCCCCGCGGTTGCCTGAGCAAGCGCGGACCGCGTGCTTAACGCCGCGGTCCGCGCATCCTCAGAAAGTTCTCAGCGCAAAGCCCGAGCAGTTGCTGAGGCGGTCCTGGGAGAGTTAGCCCGATGCTGGGCCGGATCACCGGCCCAGCCTGGTTAAGGGGACCTGCTGTGGCCCGATCCCGTCCGCGCCGCATCGGCGTGTGGCTGCTCGGCGGCCTTGTCGCGCTGGCGATCCTGGTCGTCGGCGGTACCTGGCTCTACATTCACGTGATCGAGGGCCCTGCCCCCGCGCCGCTGAGCCTCAAGTCAGCCACCTCTAGCCCCGCCGCGAGCACCCCGGCTACGAGCGCGTCAAGTTCCGCTTCCGCCGGCACGGCTGCTACCCGCACGGGCGTGGCCGGGACCTGGCGCGTCGCGGCCGGCTCGATCGTCGGCTACCGGGTCAACGAGGTTCTGGCCGGACAGAACAACGTCGCCGTCGGGCGGACCAGTGCCATCAGCGGCAGCATGACCATCCGCGGCAGGACAGTCAGGGCTGCCTCGTTCACGGTCCAGATGGACACGATCAAGAGCGACGAGAGTCAGCGCGACGAGCAGTTCAACGGCCGGATCATGGACACGGCCACCTACCCGACCGGGACACTGACGCTGACCTCGCCGATAGCACTCGGCACCCTGCCGGCACACGGCGTCGTCCGGACCTATCACGCAACCGGCAATCTGACGCTGCACGGCAAGACCAGGCCGGTCACCTTCACGCTCCAGGCCGAGCTGACGAGCAATGGCGTCGAGGTGTCGGGGTCGATCCCGATCCTGTTCGCCAACTGGGGCATCGGCAACCCGAGCTTCGCCGGCTTCGTGACGACCCAGAATCACGGTGAGCTCGAATTCCTGGTCAATTTCTCCCGGTGAAGCCCTGCCACGGGTCGTAGTCAACTTCCAGCGGCTCCTGCGCGGGCCGGTCCGCCGGCGGGATGTGCCTGAGGTTCAGCCGGATCCTGGTCCACGTCGATGACCGGCCACGCATCGAGTCGACCAGGATGTCGGCCGGCTCCAGGAGCGCGGCCGCAGCCGGATGCCGCTCCTTCCATCGCTCCAGGCCTTCCATCGCTTCCGCCTTGCTGGCTGCGCGCGCGATCTCGATGAGCGGCATCGACGAGCGCCGCCGGCCGGTCGGGCTGCTGGCAATGCCGGGCGCAGGCGGCGGCACATCGGCCGCGCTGGCCGTCGCGTCCGCCGCCCTGCGCTTGGACGGCTGCACCCGCGGCGCCTCACCGCCCTGCTTCTCGAAGTGCGGCGGCCAGGGCGCATCCGGCAGGCCCGCCGCCTCGTCGGCTTCGGCCAGCTCGAGAAGGCGATCGAGCGATCCCACCGCGTCGTCGATGCCAGCGCCAGGATCGCCGATCTCGGCGTAACGGCCCGGAACCGTGTCGATCGTGAAGGCCGCCGGATCGCAGCCCGGTACCTCATCCCAGCGCAGCGGTGTCGACACGCGTGCATCCGGGGTCGGCCGGACGGAGTAGGCGGAGGCGACGGTCCGGTCCTTGGCGTTCTGGTTGTAGTCGACGAAGACGCCGTGGCGCTCTTCCTTCCACCAGCGCGAGGTCGCCTCCATCGGCGCGCGCCGCTCGATCTCCCTGGCCAGCGCGACCGCTGCCGCCCGCACCTGCGTGAACGTCCAGCGCGGCTCGATCCTGGCGTAGACATGCATGCCGCGAGACCCTGAGGTCTTGGGCCAGCCGGTCAGCCCGACATCGGCGAGCACCTCCCGCGCCACGAGCGCGACGTCGACGATTTGCGACCAGCCAACGCCGGGAACGGGGTCGAGGTCCACCCGCAGTTCGTCCGGATGATCGAGGTCACCGGCGCGGATCGGGTGCGGGTTCAGGTCGATGCAGCCAAGGTTGGCGACCCAGGCCAGCCCGGCGGCGTCGGAAATGACGATCTCCTCCGCGGTCCGCCCGGACGGGAAGCTCAGCACGACGCTCTCGAGCCAGTCCGGCCTGTTGGCGGGGGCGCGCTTCTGGAAGAACGCCTCGCCCTCAGCGCCGTGGACGAACCGCTTGAGTACCATCGGCCGGCCTGCGGCGCCGAGCAGGGCACCATCGGCGACGCTGAGGTAGTAGCGGACCAGGTCCAGCTTGGTGTGCCCGGTGCGCGGGAAGTAGACCTTGTCCGGGTTGGAGATCGTTACCGTGCGGCCAGCGACCTCGATGATCTCCCTGCGGTCGGGCATGTTGTCACCATAACCTCGGGCGCGTCGTCAGGCAGCCGGGGCACGTCGATGCGCGCATTGCGGCCGACGGCCGTCGCCGCGATCACGGCAGCGGCTGCCGCACCGGTCAGGAAGCTGACGCTCTCTCCGAGCAGCAGCGCCGACCAGACAAGCGTGAGCGCAGGCTGAGCCAGCTGCAGCCGCCCGATCCTGGCGACTCCGCCGTGCGCCAGGCCCTGGTACCAGGCGAAGAAGCCCAGGCACATCGAGACGAGGCTGACGTAGACCAAGCCCGTCACTGCCGCCGCCGTCACGTGCCGCGGCGGGCTCGTGATCGCGCCCGCGATGGTCACCGGCACGCTCACCGGCAGCGCGAGGATCAGCGCCCAGGAGATGACTCGCCAGCCGCCGTACTCGCGAGCCAGGATGCCGCCTTCCGTATAGCCGACGCCGGCCACCGCAATGCCGCCCAGCAGCAGCAGGTCGGCTGGGCGCAAGCGGCCACCGCCCTGGATCACGGCGAAGCCGACCACGACCGCCAGGCCAGCGCCGAGCGCAAGCCAGTAGGACAGCCGCGGTCGCTCCCGAGCTCGCCAGACTGCCATGCCAGCGGTAGCGGCCGGGATGAGGCCGGTCAGCACCGCGCCGTGCACGCTGCTGACGTGACGCAGCGCCAGCGCCGAGAGCAGGCCGAAGCCAACGCCGACGGTGAGCGCGACGATGAGCAGGCTGCGCAGCGCGGTCCTCGGCGGCAGCAACGGCTGGCGTCGGCTGAGGAGCACAGCCGCACCAAGCGCGGCGGCTGGCACGGCGCGCCCGACGCCGACCACGACGGGGCTGAAGGATGCCTCGGCGGCGGTCGTCGCGGGGAAAGTGAGGCTGAAGGACAGGACGCCAAGCACACCGAGTAGCACCGGTGACGCTTCCCTGGAGAAGCGGGAAGTGCTTCTATTGTCTGTCATGAACAACGATAGCAGTGACGGTTCGGCGCTGGCCAGCATAGAGGCGCTGATCGGCTCCCTACCGCCTGACAGCAAGCTGCCGTCTTACCGGCAACTGCAGCAGCGCTACCGGCTCAGCCCGGCTACGGTGCAGCGCATGCTCGCCGATCTCGCCCGTCGGGGGCTCCTCGTCACGAGGCCGGGCAGCGGTACCTTCACCGCGCCGCGCCGCGCCGCCAGGCGGCCCGCCGACCTCTCCTGGCAGACGCTCGCGCTGGGCAGCCGGGCCGGGCTCGGGCCGGACCTCGAGCGCCTGGTCGATCCGCTGCCGCCGGACGCCATCGGGCTGGCGAGCGGCTTCCCCGATGAGCGCCTTCAGCCGCTCGGCTTGCTTGCGGCCGCGGCGTCACGGGCAGTACGGCGACCGCAGGCGTGGAGCAGGCTGCCGCCGCAGGGGCTGCCGGAGCTGCGCAGCTATCTGGCCGCGGAGGCCGGCGAAGGGCTGACGGCGGCCAACGTGCTCATCGCGTCGGGCGGCCAGTCGTCGCTGTCGGCGGTGTTCCGCCATCTGTGCGCGCCCGGCGATCCGCTGATCGTCGAGTCGCCAACCTATGTCGGCGCGCTGGCTGCGGCACGGGCGGCCGGGCTGGTACTGGTCCCGGTGCCGGGCGATGTGGGCGGGGTGCTGCCGGATGCGCTCGCAGACGCGTTCACGCGGACGGGAGCACGGCTCGCGTACATCCAGACCCGGTACGCCAACCCGGCCGGCTCTGTCCTGGCCGCGGACCGCCGCGAGCCGGTCCTTGCTCGCCGCGGCGAGAGCGGGCGCGTTCCTGCTCGAGGACGACTGGATGCGGGACTTCGACCTGGGTGCGCCGTCCCCGCCGCCACTGGTCAGCCAGGACGACGACGGTCACGTCATCTACCTGCGCTCGGTCTCCAAGCCGATCGCGGCTGGCCTGCGGGTCTCCGGGCTCGCCGCCCGCGGGCCGGTGCTCGCGCGGCTGCGCCGCGGCCGGATCAGCGACGATCTGTTCGTCGCGCCGATCCTCCAGCACATCGCGCTCGACGTGCTGACGGCGCCCGGCTGGCCGCGTCATCTCGGCACGGTCCGGCGGCTTCTGCGTGACCGGCGCGACTCCCTGGTCGCTGCCGTCCAGCAACTGCTGCCAACCTGCGCACTGGACGTGATCCCGTCCGGCGGCATGCATCTGTGGCTGCGCCTGCCCGACCATGTCTCTGATGCGGACGTGGCCGACGCCGCCGCGGCGCGCGGGCTTGCGGTCACGCCGGGCCGGGCGAGCTTCCCCGGCGAGCCGCCCGGGTCGTATCTGCGGCTGAGTTACGCCGGCGAGGAGGCGCCGGCCCTCCGGCGCGCCGTGCAGATCCTCGCCGGGATCGTCGAGGCGTGACCGGCCGCCAGGTGCCATTCGGCCGACGTTTCATGCCGTAGAGCGAATCCGTGTCATGAGTTAGCCGGTTTGTCCTCACCGCCGGCATGAAACGTGATCAGAAGGTCCTAGCCCAGCAGTTCGTCCGCGGCCGCCGTGAACACCTGTGTATGCGCGTCCGCGTCGGCGACGGTCGTCTGCGGGCTCATGAGCGCCATGTTGTGGAACGGGGTGAGCAGAATGCCGCGGTTGACCAGGTACAGGTGGAGGTACTCGTCGAGATCGGTGTCGGCCGCCGCCTCCGACTCGCCGCCGTTGCGCGGCGGCTGCGGGCAGAAGCGGTACTCCGCCCGCGCGCCGAGCTGCGTGATCGTCCACGGCAGGCTCCGGCTGGCCAAGGCCTCGCGCACGCCGGCCGTGTACCTGTCGGCGACAGCGATCATGCCCTCGAACGCGGCGTCGGTCAGCACCTGCTCCAGCGTGGCCCGCATCGCGGACACCGAGAGCGCGTTCCCGGCGAGTGTCCCGCCGACGCCGCCGGTGTCGACGATGTCTGCCGACTTGTCGCCGAGTATCCGGTCGGCGAGCTCGGCTGACAGGCCGTACGCCCCGGCCGGGATCCCGCCCGCAATCGCCTTGCCGATGGTGACAATATCTGGCTCCAGGTGCCAGGCCTGCGTGCAGCCGCCAGGCCCGGCGCTGAAGGTATGGGTCTCGTCGTTGATGAGCAGGTTGCCGTGCTTACGCGTCAGCGACCTGACTGCGTCCAGGTAACCCGGCTCGGGCAAGACGATGCCGATATTGGTCAGCGCCGGCTCCATGAGCACGGCCGCTACATCGCCGTGTGCCAGCTCGCGGTCGAGAGCGTCGGTGTCGTTGAACTCGACGACCCGGGTCGTGAGACGCGGATCGACAGGAGCCCCCACGTTCCCTTCCCTGGAGGCAGGTCCATCAGGTGTCGCGACGATGAATGCCTCGTCGACGCTGCCGTGGTAGCAGTAGCTGTAGACGAGGATCTTGGGGCGGCCGGTGAGCTGGCGGGCAAGCCTGATCGCCCAGCGGTTGGCGTCGGTGGCCGTCAGGGTGAAGCTCCAGTAGGCGGGACCAAACCTGCGGGTGAGCTCCGCGGCGACCCACGCGGCGTCCTGCGTGGGCAGCATCGTGGTAGCGCCGCCTTCCGCCGCGTACCGGCGATCCACCGCGGCCCGGACGGCCGCAGGGGAGTGGCCGGCCATCGCCCCGGTGTCACCGAGGCAGAAGTCGATGAATTCATTGCCGTCGATGTCGGTAAGCCGGGCGCCACTCGCGGCCGCGAGGTAGAGCGGGAATCCGCCCGGCCACATGCGCATCCAGGTCATCGGCACGCCGCCGAGCAGGTGGCTGCCGGCGTCGGCGAACGCCCGCGCCGAGCGCGGATGCCGGGCGCGGTAGGTAGCGCGTTCGCGGCCGATGAGCTCGGCCAGGCGCTGGCGGCTGAACGGTGCCGCGTTTGACAGCGCAGCTTCGGGTTCGGCGGTCGCTGGCTGGGCGGAGGTGCGATCGGACATGGCGTGCCCCTCTCACGTTGACCGACCGGACAGCTTAGCCGGGCGCGGACTCGGCGCCGGGCTCGGCGCCGGCTAACGGCCGCGCGCCGCCGATGGCTTAGGAGGTCCGTTCTTCTTCGGGGGCTTGGCCTTCTTCGGTGGCATCGCGCCGACGTGCGTGAGCGCCCGCGCGACCCAGTCGGCGGCCAGTTCTTCGCTGTCACGCCAGGCTGCGGGCAGGCTCAGGTAGCCACCCATCGGCCGCTCCGCAGGCCCGAACGGTCCGGATCCTGGCACCGCCGCTAGCTCGTCGCGGTCGGCATCGGCCAGGCGGACGCCCACGGACGGACCAAACAGGCCAGCGAACATGTTCCCGTGTACGAAGGCGCCGAGGTTGCCGAACATCGGCTTCACCTCGACGTCCGGGCCTTCGGGCAGCAGCGACCTGAAGTACCCCTTGTCGGCTTCGGTCGGTTTCGGGATCTCCACCTGCGGTCGCCTCCTCTGATGCTGGCTCGCTGGCTTCCAGCCTGTCACCGCCAGGTTGCCTCGGCATGCTAGACATGCAGACCGGGCCAGCGCGGGCACGCTGCCGTCCCCTGGCCACCCCCCTGGGTCAAGCGAAGAGGCATTCATGTCGGATGACGGACTGAACCTGGATCGTGTCCGGGCCGCGGCTGCGCGGCTGGGCGGAGTCGCGCACCGGACTCCGCTGCTCAGCTCGACCATGCTCGATCAGCGCTGCGGCGCCGAGGTGCTGCTGAAAGCGGAGCCGTTCCAGCGCAGTGGCTCGTTCAAGTTCCGCGGCGCGTACAACCGGCTGAGCCTGCTGGAGCCGGCTGGCAAGGCGAGCGGAGTAGTGGCCTTCTCCTCGGGGAACCACGGCGCGGCGGTGGCTCTGGCTGCCCGGCTGCTCGGTATCAAGGCCATCGTCGTGGTGCCTGCGAACGGATCCGCGGCCAAGCTCGCCGCCATCGAGGGTTACGGCGCGCAACTGCGCCGATATGACCCGGAGACCGAGAGCCGCGAGGAGGTAGCCGCGGAGATCGCTGCCGAGCGGTCGATGACGCTGGTGCGGCCCTTCGACGACTATGACGTCATGGCCGGCCAGGGCACAGCCGGGCTGGAACTGGCGGAGCAAGCGCCCGACCTCGCCCTCGTGCTGCTGCCGGTGGGCGGCGGCGGACTCGCGGCCGGAGTCTCCACCGCCGTCAAGGGCTTGCTGCCACGCGCGGCCGTGATCGGAGTGGAGCCCGTGATCGCCAGCGACACCAGCCAGTCGCTGCGAGCCGGGCGGCGAGTGAGTATTCCGGAGCCCGAGACGATCGCAGACGGGTTGCGGGCGCGGGAGCCGGGCGAGCTGACGTTCGCGGTGAACTCGCGGCTGCTCGATGACGTCGTCACGGTCTCTGAGGACGACATCGTCGAGGCGATGCGGTTCTGCTTCACCAGGCTCAAGATCGTGGTCGAGCCCAGCGGGGCCGTACCGCTAGCGGCGCTGCTGTCGGGCGCTGTCAGCCCGCCAGGGCGGACAGTCGTCGTGCTGTCCGGCGGCAACATCGATCCGGCGGACTTCAGCGCGCTGACGGGTGCGACTCGGGCAGGCTGAGAGTGACCGGGCGCCGGCCGACCGCGGTCAGTCGGTGAGTCCGGCAAGCCGCAGGGCCATCTGGGCGTAGCGGTCCTGGAGATCGGCGATGCCGAGCGGGTAGTGCTCTAGTGTCCACTCGCTGATGTGGACGCACATGTTGATGATGGTGCCCGAGCAGAGCGTCGCGGCCGCCAGGTCGTTGCCGCCGACGAGGCTGAAGGCGCTGCGCTGACTACCGTCGACCAGGATCCCGGTGAGCCGGTCGCGCATCCGGCGGCGAATGGCGCGGATCTCGGCCCGCCGGGTCCCGGTCAGGATCGTGAATTCCCGGTTCGCGACGCGGGACTGCTTCTTGAATCCGGCCGTGTGCGCGACCAGGAACTGGACGGTCGATGCGAGCTGAATGGCGGGCTCGGGACCGGCGCTCGCGAGCACCGCGGCCATCTGCTCGTCGACCTGGAGGTGGATGTCCCTCACCAGCACGTACAGCAGATGCTCCTTGGAGGAGAAGTGGTTGTAGAGCGCACCGGGCGTCAGGCCGCACGCACCGGTGATCTCGCGGACCGTCGTGGCGAGAGCGCCCTGTGCGTAGAACAGCTCGATCGCCGCGTCGGCGAGCTTGCGACTGCAGGGGCGAGCCGCCGATGGGCAGCCGGCCGTCCGTCGGCAGCTCGTTGTCAGCGGTCATCAGGGCCATCCGAGTCACAGGTCCGAGTCAGGTATGTCTGTCTTGGACGCCTGTTCCGGGCGGATGGTTGTCATCTGACCCTTGACAAATGATGGCCAGCCAGCGTACGACTGTATCGCTGTGTGAACGCACGTTTATGTCATGACAGCACCTAGGCGCGTCCGCTGTGACGGCCGCGGATGCGTGCCAGAAGGCCCGGGCCGACTCCCCTCCTCCCGGCCCGGGTCAGGCACCATCGCTGGCGCCTGACCCTGACCGTTCGCGACGCACTGGCGCGGGCCGCGACTGCGGCGAGGCTCAGACTGGTGTCGGCAGGCCTGCCAGCGCTTCCTCGATGGTCTTGTCGCTGAGCTCAAGATCCCGCATCTCGCCGGACAGGTAAGCGCCGTAGGCGGGCAGGTCCAGCAGGCCGTGGCCGCACAGTGCCGTCAGGATGACCTTCTCCTCGCCGGTCTCCTTGCAGCGCAGCGCCTCCTCGATGCAGGCCGCGACGGCATGGCTTGGCTCCGGTGCCGGCACGATCCCCTCGGTCCTGGCGAACCGCAGGCCCGCCGCGAAGCACTCCGACTGCGGCTTGGCCACGGCCTCGATCAGGCCGAGCTCGTAAATATGCGAGAGCAGGGGCGACATCCCGTGATAGCGGAGCCCGCCAGCGTGGATCGGGTCCGGGATGAACTCGTGCCCGAGGGTGTGCATCTTGAGCAGCGGCGTGAACCCTGCCGTGTCGCCGAAATCGTACGCGTAGATGCCGCGCGTGAACGACGGGCAGGCGGCAGGCTCCACCGCGCGGATCACCGGATTGATCCGGCCAGCCAGCTTCTCGCGGAGGAACGGGAAGGTGAGGCCGCCGAAGTTCGATCCGCCTCCGGTGCAGCCCACGATCACGTCCGGTGTGTCACCGGCGTCGGCGAGCTGCTTGATCGCTTCCTCGCCGATGATCGTCTGGTGCATCAGCACGTGGTTGAGCACGCTCCCGAGGGCGTACCGGGTGTCTGGGTCGCTCGCGGCGACCTCGACCGCCTCGCTGATGGCGATGCCGAGGCTGCCAGTGGAGTCGGGGTGCCCGGCAAGCACGGCGCGGCCTGCGTTGGTCCGGTCGGACGGACTCGGGTAGACAGTTGCCCCGTACGTCTCCATGAGCATCTTTCGGTAGGGCTTCTGGTCGTAAGACGCCCGCACCATCCACACCTCGAGCTGGAGACCGAAGAGTGCGGACGCGAATGCAAGCGCGCTGCCCCACTGGCCGGCGCCTGTCTCCGTAGTCAGCTTCCTGACACCTTCCGCCGCGTTGTAGTACGCCTGCGGGACCGCCGTGTTCGGCTTGTGGGACCCCGCGGGGCTGCCGCCTTCGTACTTGTAGTAGATCCTCGCTGGCGTGCCTAGGTCCCGCTCCAGCCTGCGAGCGCGGAAAAGCGGCGTCGGCCGCCAGAGCCGGTAAACGTCGAGTACTTCTTCGGGAATGGCGATGTGCCGTTCAGCCGAGACCTCCTGCGCGATCAGGGCACCGGGGAACAACGGGGCCAGATCCTCAGGGCCCACTGGCTGGCCGGTGCCAGGGTGCAATGGCGGCGGCGGCGGTGATGGCAGGTCAGCCACCACGTTGTACCAGTGCTGCGGCATCTCAGACTCGGGCAAGAGGTACTTAACCTGTCGATCCATGAATGCCTCCGCTTGCAACGGAACTGGTAATTGGGAATTGTGCGGCACGCGCAACGCTAGTCGACAACCGTGCTGGTCAGGAAGTACGGCGAGATTCCTGGCCGGGTGGGTCGTCTCGGGGACGCCATAGCTCCGCCATGAAATCGCAGGCCAGGGGGCTGTTCACTGGGCTGGCGTAGACTCGCTGACGGGTTGCGGCACTTTCGCCTGCATGCGATTGTTGGCAGGTAGGCCGGAGCTTGAGTGCGCGCCGAATGAGAGTTCGCAGCGCGAGCGATCGTCGCGGTATCAGTGTGGAGGTAGCGGTGCGCTGGAGGAAGGACGACCGCCAGCAGCCTGACGATAGCCCTGATCTCCCCGCCGAAGAGTGGCTGAGCCAGTTCCGGCCGGTCCGGCCTGACGCGCTGACGTCCGCCGATCGTGACGCAGCCGGGCAGCCTGCCAGGCAGCCCGCCGCGCAGCCTGGACCCGCTCAGGGCAGACGGGACCGGCCCGCCTCGCCAGCGCAACCCGTCGACGCGGGCCGCGATCCGCGACGCGGTCGGCCCAATGACGGCCGGTACGGCGATGACGCCCGGTATGGCGATGACGGGCGACATGGCGATGACGCCCGGTATGGCGATGACGGGCGACATGGCGATGATGGGCGGCGCGGCGGGACCGACGACCGCCGGGCCGCGGCCGGCTGGGAGACCGGCTCGGGTCAGGTCGCGCCTAGCTGGGAGACCGGCTCGGGTCAGGTCGCGCCCAGCTGGGGCACCGGCCCGAGCCAGGCCGCACCCGACCGGGAGCGGCGGCAAGACTCCTACCGCCGGGACGAGTTGCACCGGGCCGGGCCACTGGACGACACGGCCAGCCAGCGCCCTGCGTTCGACGGTCATCGCCCGTCGGCCGGCGGCCAGCGCCCGGGCAGCGCGGACCGTAAGGGCAACGACGGTTATCGCCCGGCGCCCGGCGGCCAGCGCCCGGGCAGCGCAGACCGCAAGGGCTACGACGCGTCCGGCGAGCGGAACCGCGGGGTGCCTGGACCCGACCCGCGGCGCCCTGCCTACGATGACCGGCGAGTCAGCAACAGCTACCCGGCCGGTCCCGACGCGCGATACCAGGCACGAGATGGCCGCGGTGACGGCAACGGGTTCAGGCCAGATGTCGATCCGCGGCGAACGGCTCGCGACGGCCGGCCAGCTGGCCCGCAGCCGGCTCGCGACGTGCGCGGGCCGGCCTACGGCAACGGTGATGGCTCCGCGGCCGGTCAGGATCCGTGGCGGCCTGCCTACGAGGGCGCCGGGGAGCGGGACGGTTACCGGCCGGGCCGTCCGAGCACGCCGGCCAGCGCTGGCGAATTCGCGCGGGATGTGCGTGGCCAGGCCGCCACGGGCGAGTATCGCGGGGAGGGCCGGGGCCAGGCACCTGAACGCGATAGGCAGCGACCCGAGGTTGATGGACTCCCGGCCGAGCGAGCTGGCTTCCGGACCGACTGGGAAGTGCTGCGAGCCGTGCGAGACGGACTGCGAGCCAACGGGGATGCATCGCGATCCGAGGGTGCAGACAGGCTCGGGCGCGACGGGATCCGTCCTGACGTGGCACGCCAGGATGTCGGCTCCGGCCAGCAGGACCCGCTCAGCGGAGCGCCAGGGCCCGAGCGAGACAGCTGGCTACGGCGTTCGGGAGCTCCCGCTTGAGCGCGCGGACGACCTATCAGGTTCCTGGGTGCCGGGCCGCGGTCGCGGGGAGGGCGCCGGGGCGGCGAGCGTGCCCGTTCCCCAGGCGAGCTACGCGCCGAGCACGACGGGCAGCCTCGACGACGACACGCTGACCCGGCCGCTGCCGGTCATTCTGCCGGGCGCGACAGCGTTGCCTCGGCCTGGGCCTGTCGAGGCGCCGCGCGGCCCGTTCGAGCCGGCGCCGTGCCCAGCCTGCCGCAGCCGCACGGGCGGCCCGCCAGCATCACCGGCTCGGTCGAGCCCCCCGCCGAGACCTTCGCGGCGTCCGCGCCGCCGAACGCGGCGCCGCCGCTGCGGCCGATACCGGACGCCGCAGCTGCGAAGCTCGATCAGATCAAGGATCTCTACCTGACCGCCGAGGCTATCGGCGAGGACGCACTCGACAAGCACTTCGACCAGGTGAGCCAGCGACAGCGGGAGCTGATCCGCGAGTTCTTCGATCGGTCAGGACCCGGCGCCGAAGGTCGGCCGCGAGCCTGATCGGCCTGCGGGCTACCGAGCGCGTCGGCTCAGCTGATCGCGCACTGCATGAGCAGCGTGTCGATCCACTGGCCATGCTTGTATCCGACGTTGGCGAGCCGTCCTGCGTGGGTGAAGCCGCAGGACTCATGCAGGGCGACCGAGGACTTCGGCGCTGGAGTCTGCGATGACCGCGATTACCTGACGCGCGCCCGCGGCGCCGCAGGCGGTCAGCAGCTCCGTCAGCAGCAGACGGCCGAAACCGCGGCCGGTGTGGCCCGGTCGATGAAGATCGAGTCTTCGACAGGTGGCGCGGTAGGCGGGTTTGCGGCGCCACGGCCCGGCGTAGGCGTATCCGGCGATGGCGCCATCGGCCTCCGCCACGAGGAACGGCAAGCCGAGATCAGCTAGCTCTGCGGCGAGCAGGACCAGTCCGCCCCGGTTCTTGGGGCCTCTTCGAAGGTGGCGACCGAGTTCAGCGTGTACCAGGCGAAGATGTCGCCGACTCGGTCCAGATCGGCCGGCGAGGCGGCCCGCACGATCGCGTTCAGCTTGCCCTGGTCCATCTGGATCGGAACGCCTGCGTCAGGTTGTCGGCTTCTTGCTCGCTGATCTTGACCAGCTCAGCGCTGAGGTCGCCGTACTCCCATTCGACGATCGCCGAATCCGGTCGCCACGTCAGGTCCTTCCGCAGCGTCTCGTCGATCGGCCCGGTCTCGGCGTAGGTGCGGCGAGCCAGGCCAGAAGCAGTCCGGCTGCGGCCGGCCACGATGACGTAGTACTGCACGGAGCGGTGCACTGACCGTGTTGCGCTGGGCCGTGTTGTGCTGGGCGTGGTGCGACAGCGCGTGCTGCGCTGCCGCCGTTTGCCCCCACTGGCTCCAGCCGGAAGTCGGAGATCTCCGCCCAGTTCGGTGGCGCCTTGGCCGTGGCCGCTGCGGCCGCCTGGCGGGCCCGCAACTGCGCCCGCTCGGCCGGTCGCGTGGCGGGATCGGTGATCTGAACGTAGATGTCGTAGGTCTTGCGAAGGACGGCCCAGCTCGCCGTCGTGTGGAACTGCACCTCGAACGCCAGGCCATGAGCCGGGTCGCGCCACATGGTGAAGATGCCCTTGTACTCGGGGCTCTCCCAGCGGTTACGCCTGACTTCGAGCTCGAAGCCGTGCGACTTGAGCTTGCGGTGGACCAGCCACGTGGCCTCGATGTAGTCGGCGGGCTCGAAGGCAAACGCGTAGCGCACCGCGTCGCCGATGCTCGGGCGAGTTCCTCGGGTGGACGACCAGGGTTGCGGGTCATCAGCCGCGCTAGCTTGGCCGCGAAACGGTCGGGTGGCTTCAGGCTGTCGGCTTCGCTGCCTGGGGCAAGGCCGCCGCAGGGGAGCTGTGCTGCTATCCGATGGATGAGCGGGGTCAGGCCGCTGCTGCCATAGCCGCCGAAAACATTGCGTCCTTCGGCGGCCCGGCAGGTGGCGAGGGTGCGCTCGACGAGCGCGCGGAGATCATCTGCGCCCCCGGTCCGGTGGCGGGCCCGCGGCCGACTGCGCGCCGGGCGGCATGATGGGAGCGGTCTGCTGTCTGGCTGCTCCGCGCCGGGCGGCATCGGCGGCTGCTGGACGGTGTCCCGCCTGGCCAGATCGGGCTGGCGTGGTCTGGCTGGCGCTGCTCGGCGGGGGTGCGCAGGTCGTGGCCGTTCGCGTTCCCGTTGGCGCCATTGCCATGGCCGTTGCGGCGGCCTGCGCCGCGTCCGTCGAGAGCGCTTGGCGCAGGCGCGTTCTCGGCCTGCCATGGGCCGAGTGCCAGGTCGCCGGGCCTGCTTGACGCGGCCTGTCCGCTGCCGCCGGCGTAGGGGTCTTCCCCGGCTGCCCGGGCTGCGGGCGGGCGCGCGGCGTCGCCACGCATCGGGGCCAGGGGCAGCTCCTCGGCGCGGAGGCGCTGCTGGTCGGCTCGTGCGGGGCAGGGGCTGCTGGCCCCTCGGCCGAGTCGTTGGTGCGGCGGCTCGACCGCAGGGAGATCAGCGGCCGAGCGCCGTCGGGCGGCGCGGGATGTCGGGAACGGGCTTCCGAGGTGGCGAAGTCTCGAGACTCGCATCACCCAGCGCTGGTGCGGCGCAGGCTCGGTGTGATCGATGTCGATGTCCGGCCAGGAGCTGCCGCTGTGGTCGCGGCCAGGAGCCGGCAGGCCTAGCTCGAGCTGCTTGAGCCGGGTCGGCAGCGGCCGGGCCTGACCGCCGTCGTCATAGGGCGAGGATGGGTGGCCGTCGGGCAGCCGGGCGAGCCTGGAACGCAGATCGGCTATCGACCCGGCCGGCGGCCGCCCCGCCTGTGCGGCCCGAGCCGGCCCTCTGCGACCAAGCCAACCGCACCGGCGTCCGCCGCTGCGAACCCCGGCGTCTCCTCCGACGGCGTCGCGGCGACCGAAGTCGGGACAGGACCTGCCCGCCGCGACGCGCCCGTCGGAGCGCGGCTCGGGTCGGCCTCGGAGATCGCCTCGTGGCTGATAGTTGTCGGCACCTCGGCCACCGGGGCCGGGATGACGGCGGGAGCCGCGTCGGCTATCGGGGCCGGGATCACGACTGGACTGGCGGCAGCGGCCCTGGCCGAGTCGTTGACCGGGGCCAGGCTGAGCGCGAGGCTCGCGTCGGCCGCGCCCACGGCGAAATCAGCCACCGAGGCCTGGCCTCGCGAGCTGGGGTCCGCAGGCCTGACCCGGCCGAACGTGGCCGCCGCGTCCGCAGTCCTGGCCGGGCTGGGCGGGGCCGGGCTGGGCGGGGCCTGGCTGGGCTGGGCCGGGCTGGGCGGGGCTGGCTGGGCGGGGCCTGGCTGGGCGGGGCCGCAGTGGCACCGGGCGCCAGGCTCGACGGGGGAGTTGGCTCAGCTGGCTTCACGGTGCGCGGCGGCGCGAAGTCGCCGCGCGGACGCGGCTCGCGCGTACGGGTCCATGAACCCTGGCGGCGCAGGCCGCCGGCCAGGAGGCGAGAAACTGCCGGGGTCGGGCTCGGGGAGTGGCTCAAGCATGCCCGCCCGCTCGGGCACGGCAGGCTCGCGGGACCCGCGACCCCGGCTAGGTCCGCCACCAAGACCGGGCTCGACGGGCTGGGCGGACGCGCCGGGGCCAGCACCGCGGAAATAGTCAGCAAGCCCCGAGAGGTCGAGGCGCGGCAGGTCGACTGTGCTCTCCCGCGGGTCCCCTGACTGGTCCCACGGCTGGGTCGGCCCCGACATGGCTACATTCTCCCGCCTTCTGCCGATCCGCACATCGTAGTGTCAGTTAAGAACGTTGCTGCCTGCCAATCCCGAACCGGTATAGGGCGCCGGGTTGCAAGTGCAGCCCCTCTATGGTTGCCGGTTGCACACTCACGCCCTATGCGGTCGGCCGGGGGGCACACTGAGTGCGATGAGATCACCTGCTCGAGCTACCGGCGGCCCTCGGGAACGGCGCCCGGAGCCGATCGGCCCGGGTGAGGTCCACGCCTGGGTAGCGGGCCCGGGCGGCGCCGGCGCCGCACCTGGCCGCCTACTCGACCGTGCCGAGCTCGACCGTGCCGAGCTCGACGCTGCCGAGCTCGACCGCGCCGCGCGATACAGCACGGCCGCGCGACGGGGCGAGGTTCGCTGCGAGCCGGGGCTGGCTGCGGCAGGTCCTCGGACGTTATCTCGACGCAGACCCGGCTGGCCTTCGCTTCACCGTCGACTCGGCAGGTCGGCCTGCCCTGGCCGGCGAGCACGCAGACCGGCTTCAGTTCAGTCTCAGCCGGAGCGGCGAACGGGTCCTGATAGCGGTGTCGCTCACACCGGTCGGGGCCGACATCGAGATCGTCCGATCCCGACCCGGGCTGGCGGACATCATCGCGAGCAGGTTCAGCGTGGCTGAGGCTGAGTGCATCCGGGGCGGCTGCGGCGGATCGCCGACGCGCGGTTTTTACCGGCACTGGACCGCTAAAGAGGCCTACCTCAAGGCGACCGGCTGTGGCCTGGCGGGCCTGCGCCGCACCGAGCTCGCCTGCGACGGGCCGGATGCAATCCGCGTCGGCGGCAGGCCGGCCGAAGGCTGGACACTGTCGCTGCCCGATGTCGCGTCCGACTGCGCGACGGCGATCGTCGGCAGCGGGTCGGTCACGCGCTGCCACTTCGTCGGTCAGTAGCGCGCTTCCGGCGGCTCGGGCACCGCTGGCAGGATGCAGCCGGCGGCTGAGCCAAGCCCGATCCGGGTGCCGTCCGGGCCGGGGGCCGTGGCCGAGATGATGACCTCGTCCCCGTCGTGCAGCCACGATCGCGAAGAGCCATCAGGAATGGGAACGGGGTTGCTCCCATTCCAGGCAAGCTCAATCAGCGAGCCACGCTGACCTGGATCAGGGCCGCTGACTGTGCCCGACGCGTAGAGATCGCCGCTCCGCAAGCGCGCCCCGTTAGCCGTCATATGCGCGAGCATCTGGGCCGGGCTCCAGTACATGGTGGCGTACGGGGGCTGGGCGATGAGGTGCCCGTTCAGCCGGACCTCGAAGTCGATGTCGAGGCCCCAGTCAGTAGTCTCGGCCAGGTAGCAGGCCTGCCTGGCGTCGCGAGACGGGGTCCGGACGCGCGCATTCTCGAGCGCGGCCAGCGGCAGGATCCACGGCGAGATCGTGGTGGCGAAGGACTTGCCGAGGAACGGCCCGAGCGGCACCGACTCCCAGCGCTGGATGTCGCGGGCCGACCAGTCGTTGACCAGGCAGACGCCGAAGACGTGCTCGGCGAACCGCTCGACCGGAACGGGGTCGCCCATGTGGCTGTGTGTACCCACCACGAAGCCGAGTTCGGCCTCGAAGTCCAGCTGCTCACTGGCGCCGAAGACCGGCAGCTGCACGCCAGGCGGCCGGGACTGGCCGCAGGGGCGACGGATCGCGGTACCCGAGACCATCACGGTGCCGGCCCGGCCGTGATAGCCAATCGGCAGGTGCTTCCAGTTCGGCGTGAGCGGCTCGGCGCCGGGCCGGAACATGCGGCCGACGTTAGTGGCATGGTGCTCGGAAGCGTAGAAGTCGACGTAGTCCGCGACTGCGAACGGCAGCCGCAGCTCCACCGCGCCGGCCGGCACTAGCAGGTCCTCGATGGCCGGCCGGAAGGCATCCTCGGACAGCCACCGGGTGAGCTCGGTCCGGACCTGAGCCCAGGCGCCGTAGCCGGCATCAAGGAACTGATCCAGGCTGCCCGAGCCGAACAGGTGCGCGCGGCCCGGCAGCAGCCGGTCGGCCGCCGCCGTGAGGTCGAGCACCTGGTCGCCGATGGCGACCCCGACCCGGTACTCATCGGCGTGGCGCTGCGCGGTGTAAGAGCCATAGGGGAGCGCCGCCAGCCCGAGCAGGTGATCCGGTGCGATCTCCAGCCATGCCGCCGCCTGGGCCATGGAACAAGCGTAACCAGGTCGCCGTTGAGCTCCTGGCTCCGCCTGGCGGGACCGATCCGGCGACGTCAGCCGAGCTGGTGCCTGGCGCACCCGCAGGGGCGCGGCGCCCGCTGGACAAGGCCGTCCATGAAAAGGGACAAGATCATCGCGGAGATGTCATCGTCGTCGACCTCGGGCAGCTCCGTCCTGATCTGCCAGACGTTCGGGTGCTCAGCTCGGCTTACCCCGAGGTATGCCCGCGTCCACGCGGTGCGGTCATTTTGCTGGAGCCGCTCGTCCAGGGCCAGGAACGATGCCTCGAAGCCGGCCCAGGACAACGCGAAGTCCCCGACGGCGCGGTACATCAGAGCCGCCTCGGCGCCCTCGAACCCGGCGCTGAGCATGGCGCCGATGACGATGTCGACAGCTCGGATCTCTGCCGGGCCCTGGGTCGTCCGGTAGGAGGAGATGGACGCCGCGGCCGGATGGGCGAGGTAAGTGCGGCGCAGGCACGTGGCCACCTCGGTCAGGGTGTCGATCCAGCAGTCTTGCGGCGCTAGTCCTTCCAGGGCTTCCTCGATGAGCCGGTCGGCGAGCGCCAGGACGATGTCGTCCTTGCTGGCGAAGTGACGATAGACGGCCGTCTGATCCGCGCCGAGCGCGCGGCCTAGCTTTGGCAGGCTGAAACCCTCGATGCCGTCCTCGTCGAGCAGTCGCAGGGTCTCGGCCAGGATCATCTGGCTCGTCAGCGTTCCGCGCCGGAGACCGCGCCGGGACGGACCCGTCGTAGGGTCCGTCGTCGCCTCTGCCGCCATGCGCATCCTTCCCTGCTCCGGGCGTCCGTGACCTGCTCGCTGTACCTGCAGCTCTGACCTGGCCCCCGATATTTCCCAGTCGGGACCGTATCAGGCCGCGTTCGCTCATTTAGTCCAAGGCATTGACATGAGCTTTGTCAACTGCTTGAGTACCGGCAAGTTGCCGACAAAGGGAGACATTGGTGCCAAGCAGTGCAACTCAGTTGCTGTTCTGCAACGGAGCTGTCTTCGACGGTCACCGCTTCCTGCCGGCGGGCACCAGCGTGCGAGTCGAGGGCGGCAAGATCGCGGACGTAGGCCCGGGCCTGCCGGCCGGACGCGCTGCCGTTGTGGACCTGTCCGGCGGCACCCTGCTGCCGGGCTTCATCGACGCGCATGTGCATCCTGTGTTCGCCGGAGATCAGCTACGCAGGTGCGACCTCACCGGCGCGACGACACTGTCCGGCTACCTCGACGTGATCTCGGCCTACGATCGCGCCAATCCCGGCGACGGCTGGCTCACCGGCGGCGGCTGGTCCATGGAGGCGTTCCCCGGCGGCGTGCCGTCCGCGGCGGACCTCGACGTGGTCGTTCCCGGCCGCCCGGTATACCTGCCCAACCGGGATGGTCACGGTGCCTGGGTCAACAGCGTCGCGCTGAGGCTGGCCGGCATCGACGCCGCAACGCTCGACCCCGCTGACGGCCGTATTGAGCGCGACGCTGCGGGCCAGCCGATCGGCATGCTTCAGGAAGGCGCCACCGGCCTCGTGTCGCGCCTCATCCCGGCCACGAGCGATGCGGACTGGTATGCCGCGCTGCTCGCCGGGCAGACCCGCCTGCTGTCCTTCGGTATCACTGGATGGCAGGACGCAATCGTCGGCCACGCCCACGGGTCGGGAGATCCCCTGCGTGCCTACCTGCGCGCAGCGCAAGATGGCTCGCTCCTGGCCAACGTGGTTGGCGCACTCTGGTGGGACCGGGACCGTGGCCTGGAGCAGCTCCCCGAGCTGCTGGACCGTCGCAGTGCCGCCCGAGAGGGACGGTTCCGGCCCGCCAGCGTGAAGATGATGCTCGACGGGGTGGCGGAGAATCACACCGCGGCGATGCTGGAGCCTTACCTCGACTCCGCCGGCTGCCAGACCGACATCGATGGTCTGGACTTCATCGACCCAGACCGCCTGGCGCAGTACGTGACCGTGCTGGACGGCGAGGGCTTCCAGGTGCACTTCCACGCCCTGGGCGACCGGGCGGTCCGGCTGGCCCTGGATGCGGTGGCCGCAGCGCGCCGGGCGAACGGCGATACGGGCAATCGCCACCACCTCGCGCATTTGCAGGTCGTGCACCCCGATGACGTCGCGCGCTTTGCCGAGGTGTCGGCGACGGCCAACATCCAGCCGCTCTGGGCCGCGCACGAGCCGCAGATGGACGAGCTCACGATCCCCTTCCTCGGCGCGCGGCGCGCGGGCTGGCAGTACCCCTTCCGGTCGCTGCGAGACGCGGGCGCCCAGCTATGCGCCGGCAGCGACTGGCCAGTGAGCAGTCCCGACCCGCTGCTCGGCGCGCACGTCGCGGTGACCAGGACGGCCCCGGGCAGCCGCGACAGCGACGGGCCTGGCCCGTTCCTGCCTGAGCAGCGCCTCGACCTGGCCACGATTCTCGCCGCCTACACCTCAGGCAGCGCCCGGGTGAACGGGCTGGAGTCGCTGACCGGCGCGGTGCGCGCGGGCCTGGACGCTGATTTCGCCATCGTCGATGCCGACCTCAGCGTGATCGCCGCGCACGAGATCGGCAGCTCGGCGGTCAGGCAGACGTGGATACGCGGCCAGCTGGTGCACGACAGCGGACACGCCGCTTAGCAATCGCCCTTGATCGGGACCCGGACAACTGCACGCTTCACAGGAGGACAGATGAGCCGGAGACGGCGGATATCGGCGGCAGCGGCCGTCCTTGCAGCAAGCGCGCTGCTGACCTCGGCCTGCGGGCGCTCGATCAGCGGGAGCACCGCACCGGGCAGCGTCTCGCCGACGAAGGGCCTGGTCGCAACCACGGCGGCCGGGACGCAGTCGGTGCCCTCGGTGACGTGGGCGGTCTACCGTAATGTGAACTCGCTCGACCCGATCTTCGCCTTCGACTACCCAGAGAACACCGCCATCTCGCTGATGTGCGAGTCCCTGCTGCGTCAGGCGCCCGATGGCTCGATCGGGCCCGGCCTCGCGACCGTCGCCAATCCTTCGCCGACCGAGACAGTGTTCACGCTGCGGCCCGGCGCGACGTTCTGGGACGGCAGCCCTGTCACCGCTGCCGACGTGGTGTACAGCCTCGACAGGCAGATGAACCCGGCCTACGGCGGCTTCTATGGCGGTGTCTTCAACCGGGTCCGGTCGATCCAGGCGACGGGGCCAGGCCAGGTGACGATAACGCTGAAGCAGCCCGACTACTGGCTCGAGGGCGAGCTCGCCTCGATGGCCGGGATCGTCATCCAGAAGAGCTATGCGGTGAAGGAAGGCAAGAACTACGGGACGCCGTCCGGCGGCATCATGTGCACCGGCGACTACGAGTTCAAGTCGTGGACGGCCGGCGCGGGCGTGACCGCCGTCGTCAACCCGCACTACTGGAATCCGGCAGTCAAGCCGCTCGTCCAGCAGATCGTGATCAAGGGCGTGCCGGATGCCGCCTCGTTCAACTCCGGCATGCTCACGGGCGCTATCCAGGGGTCGTACTACTTCGGTGACCCAGCCCTGAGCCAGCTGGAGCACAGCAGCGCCGTCAAGGTCTACCAGGGACCTGGTCAGTCGACCGATGCGTTCATCGTGTCCGCGACCAGCGGGCCGCTGGCAAGTAGCAAGGTGCGGCAGGCTCTATCCCTCGCACTCGATCGGCAGGCGATCATCAGCAACGTCTACCAGGGCGCGGCGCTGATGCCGCGCTGGCTGGCCAACCCCGGTACCTTCGGCTACGGCTCCGCCGTCTTCGACGCGGCCTACAGCAAGTCGCCGGTGCTGGCGCAGGACCTGACGAAGGCCCGGCAGCTCGCCAAGGCCGCCGGCGTGACGGGTCAGACGATCACGATCGGCACCTCAAGCCAGCTCACGAGCATCGCAACGGTGACTGCCGCCTATCAGCAGGCCGCCGAGGCCATCGGTCTCAAGGTCGTGCTCAAGTCGGTGTCGGCCCAGGATTACATCAACTTCTTCACCAGCGCGCAGGCCCGCCAGGGCGTCGACGGCTTCATCACCGTTAACTATGGCGATTACGCCGATCCAGCCGCTCTGCTGGCCACGATCGTGCTTCCGACCGGCTCGCAGAACTACGACAAGTTCAATAACACGCAGCTCACGTCGCTGCTGGAGCAGGCACGTAGCACGGCGGACCCGGACAAGCGGGCTGCGCTGGTGGCGAAGGCAGAGGAGATGGCCGCCACGCTGCTGCCGTGGATCCCGGACGTCCAGCCGACCAACATCCTGATGCTGAGCAAGAACCTGACCGGGGCCGTGGCCTCGTTCTCGTACATGTTCGCGCCGTGGGCCGACAGCCTTGGCGGGAAGGGCTAGATGCGATGGCGGTTCCTCGCCCGCAGGCTGGCCATGCTCCTGGCCAGCCTGCTGATCGCGAGCTTCGTCATATTCGGCGCGCTTTACCTGGCGCCGGGCAATCCGATCTCGGCGCTCTCGGGCGGTCGCGCGCTGCCTGCCAGCAGCCTGCACGTGCTGGAGTTGCGCTATCACCTCAACCAGCCGTTCCTGGTGCAGTACTGGTACTGGCTCGACAACGCTCTGCACGGCAACCTGGGCCTGTCGATCACGCTGCAGGAGAACGTGTCGTCGGTCATCGGGGCGCGCATCTGGACGACTGGCGGGCTCGTCCTGTATGCGGCGCTGATCATCCTGGTCGTCGGCATCGGCAGCGGGATCTTCGCCGCGCTCCGGCCGGGCCTGGCCGACACCAGCGTGCTGGTGTCGACATCAGTGTCGGCCGCTGTCCCGTCCTTCGTGGCCGCGATCGTGCTCGTGCTGGTGTTCTCGGTCAAGCTCGGCTGGTTCCCGGCACTCGGCAATGGCGCGGGCTTGTGGTCGAGCGTGCAGCACTTCACGCTGCCAGCTATCGCACTGGCGGTGTCGTCGCTGGCGATCGTCTCGCGCGTGACACGCGCGGCGGTGCGTGAGGAGGCCAATCGGGAGCACGTGCAGACGGCGATCAGCCGCGGTATCCCGCCGCGCCAGCTCATCCGCCGGCACATCCTGCGCAACGCGGCGATCCCGATCACGACCGTCTCCGGCATCACCATCGCCTCGCTCATCGCGGTCGCGGCGGTGGTCGAGACCGCGTTCAGCCTCAACGGCCTCGGGGCGTACCTGGTACAGGCTGCCGAGTCGAAGGACCTAGCCGTGGTGCAGGGCATCTCGCTGGTGCTCGTCGCTGCGTTCGTTCTGATCAACGCAGTGGTCGACGTGCTCTACGCGGTCCTCGACCCGCGTGTCTCGCTCGGGAGCCGGGCCCAGTGAGCGCCGCCATCGGCGTCGCCGCAGGCCGCCGCCGCAACCGCGTCGCCGTCGCTGGCACGCTCGGCCTGCTGCGCTCGACCGGGACCGCCGGGATCATCTCGGCCGCCGTCATCGCCATCGCCACGGTGGTCGCTGTCGTCGGTTCCTTCATCACTCCGTACAACCCGGTGCTGCCGGACCTCAGCTTGTCCTGGGTCGGGCCGGCGGGCGGGCACCTGCTCGGCTTCGACTTCGAGGGCCGTGACGTGCTGTCACGGCTGATCGCGGGCGCCCAGTCCTCAATGCTGGGGCCGCTCGCTGTGGTCGCCGGCGCGATGGTGCTCGGGACCGTCATCGCGGTCGTCGCGGCCTGGCGGCAGGGAATCGCCGACACGGTGATCTCATCGGGCCTGGACATCCTGTTCGCGTTCCCCGGCATCTTGCTGGCGGTGCTTGCCGCCGCCATCTTCGGGGCCGGGCTGACTGCGGCCTCGGTCGCGCTGTCAATCGCCTACATGCCCTATGTCGCCCGGGTGCTGCGCGGCGCCGCGCTGAAGGAGCGCGGCCAGCCCTATGTCGCGGCGCTGGAGGTGCAAGGTTCCTCGGCGACAGCCATCTGCATGCGGCACATCGTGCCGAACATGCTGCCGCTGATCGTGGCGCAGGCCACCATCATGTTCGGCTGGGCGATGGTCGACCTCGCTGCGATCTCCTTCCTCGGCCTCGGTGTGCAGCCGCCCGCGCCTAACTGGGGTGTGATGATCTCGGAGAACCAGCCAGGGATCCTCCAGGGCTACCCGATGCCAGCGCTCGCCGCTGGCCTGTGCATCGTCGGCGTGGTCATCGCTTTCAACGTCCTCGGCGAGCGGCTCTTCCAGCAGGCACAGGCGGTGCGGAGATGACAGACAGCGCGCAGACCGGGGCCGAGCTGGCCGAGGTGCCCCTGCTGGACGTCGACGGCCTGACGGTACGGCTGCCGGTCGACGGCGCGCAGCGCGCCGTGCTGCGCGATGTCTCGCTCACCGTGCGCGCTGGCGAAGCGGTTGGCCTGGTCGGTGAGTCCGGCTCGGGCAAGTCGATGACGGCGCGCGCCATCGACCGGCTACTCCCCGGGGGCGCGCAGGTCGAGGGCCAGATCCGGTATCGCGGCCAGGACGTCAGCGACCTGGCGGGCGCAGACCTCCGAGCGTTCCGCACCAGGGTGGCGATGATCTTCCAGGATCCGCGGGCCCACGTGAATCCGGTCCGCCGCATCGGGGACTTCATGACCGAGGCGATGCTCGCCCACCAGCGCGTCCCGGCGACCTATGCCCACGTTCGCGCCGTTGACATGCTCGCCCGCGTGGGCATCGAGGACGGTGAGCGGCGGCTCCGGCAGTACCCGCACGAGCTCTCGGGCGGCATGCTCCAGCGAGTCATGATTGCCGCGGCCCTGCTCACCGACCCGCACCTGCTGCTGGCGGATGAGCCCACGACCGCGCTTGACGTGACGACGCAGGCCGAGGTCATGGCGATCCTGGACGACCTGCGTCGCGGGTACGGACTGGCCATGCTGTTCATCACACACGACCTGGAGCTGGCCGCGGCCATCTGTGACAGGACCGTGGTGATGTACGCCGGCCAGATCGTCGAGGTTCGCAGCTCAGCGCTCCTGCACGATGACCCGCTGCACCCCTATACCGCGGCTCTCGCGGCGGCGCGGCCTGACATCGAGCGGACCACCACCCGGCTGCGAGCCATACCCGGTCGGCCGTTGTCAGCCTTCGAGGCGCCCAGCGGCGAGTGCGCCTTCGCGCCGCGCTGCCCCCACGCGGGCGACGCCTGCCGGACCGGCGTGCCGGAGCTGATCGCGCTCGACGGCGGTCTCTCGCGGTGTATCCGGGCCACCGAGCTGCGCGGGCAGCTGGCAGTGACGCATGCCTGACTCGCCAGTGCCTGACTCGCCAGTGCCTGACTCGCCAGTGCCCGTCCTCGCTGTCGAACGCCTGCGCAAGGAGTTCGGCAGTCTCGTCGCTGTGGACGACGTCAGCTTCGCGGTACCGGCGGGCCGGTCGATTGCGATCGTCGGTGAGTCTGGCTCAGGCAAGACCACCATCGCCCGGATGATCGTGGGCCTCGAGCGGCCCACCAGCGGAACGGTCACCGCGTGCGGCGTGGACCGGTCCCGCCCGGCTCGGTCGGCGCGCGACCGGCGCCGCCGCGGCAGCGAGGTGCAGATCGTGTTCCAGGATCCGTACACGAGCCTGGACCCGCGGCAGACCGCGCAAGATGCCATCGAAGAAGTGCTGAGGCTGCATCACGACTGGCCGGCTGACCGGCGCCGTGACCGGGTCGCCGAGCTGACCGACCTGGTCGGCCTGGACAGCCGGCAGTCGCGCACACTGCCAAGGGCGCTGTCCGGCGGCCAGCGGCAGCGCGTCGCCATCGCCCGCGCACTGGCGGCCGAGCCCCGCGTCCTGATCCTGGACGAATCGGTTGCCGCGCTCGACGTGTCGATCCAGGCGCAGGTACTCAACCTGCTCGCAGACATCCGGGATGCGACGTCCGTCTCCTACATCCTGATCAGCCATGACCTCGCGGTCGTTCGCCAGCTCACCGACCACGCGATCGTCATGTACCGAGGACGGCTCGTCGAGCAGGGACCGACGGCCAGGGTCCTCGATGACCCGCAGGACCCTTACACCAGGCGGCTGCGCGCGAGCGTGCCGCGGCCGGGCTGGAAACCTACGCGAGCAGGAAGCGAGCTTTCGTGACTGACCTGTGTTACCTGTCCGCCGCCGATGCGCTACGGCTGTTCCGGTCCCGTGAGCTATCGCCGGTCGAGCTGGCCGAGGCAGTGATCGCGAGGGCGGAGGCCGTCGAGCCGACCATCAACGCCTTCGCCGAGACCTTCTACGACGAAGCCCTGACACAGGCGCGGGCAGCGGCGGCGAGGTACGCGGGTACGGGCGAGACAGCCCGCCCCCTAGACGGGCTGCTCGTCGCCGTCAAGGAGGAGGCGCCGATCGCCGGGCAACGCAACACGCTGGGCTCGCTGCCGCTGCGTGATGTCGTCGCCGATGAGACCGCCGTGTTCGTGCAGCGCATCATCGACGCGGGCGGCATCGTGCACGCCCGGACCACGACGCCGGAGTTCAGCTGCGCCCCGGTCACGTGGACAAAGCTGTGGGGCGTCACCCGCAATCCGTGGCACACCGCGTACTCGCCCGGCGGGTCAAGCGGGGGGTCGGGGGCCGCCCTCGCGGCAGGCAGCGCGACGCTGGCGACCGGCTCGGACATCGGCGGCTCCATCCGCATCCCCGCCTCCTTTTGCGGCGTGGTCGGCTTCAAGCCGCCATACGGCCGGGTGCCCGAGGTCGAGGTCTTCAACCTCGACCACTACTGCCACGAGGGACCGATGGCCCGCACGGTCGCCGATTGCGCCCTGCTTGAGAACGTCATCGCCGGCCCGCATCCGAGCGACGTCGCGTCGCTGAGGCCGAAGCTGGAGATTCCCGGCAGGCTGGAGCCGGTCACCGGGATGCGAGTCGCGCTGTGCCCCGACCTCGGCTGTTATCAGGTCGACGCCGACGTGGCGGCCAACACCCTGGCTGCCGCGGACCGGCTGCGTGACGCCGGCGCGGTCGTCACGGAAGTGAGCCTGCCCTGGCAGCTGGACATGATCGAGCAGGCCGCCCGCATTCATTTCGGCATGATCTTCGGACCGTCGATCCGCGAGCTTTATGAGCAACACGGGACCGAGCTCACGTCCTACGCCAGGCATTTCGCGGCCGAGGCGGCCGGCGTCGCCAAGGACGACTTCCTGACCGGTCTCGAGCTCGAATCGCGGATCTACGCTCCGCTCGGCGCGCTGCTGGAAGGCTTCGACGCCCTGATCTGCCCGACGTTCGCGATCCCGGCGCTGTCCGCCGAGTACGACGTCAGCGACGAGATCGCCGTGAACGGCCAGCCGTGCGCGAACTGGATGGACGTCATGATGACGTTGCCGTTCAACATCGCGAGCCGGTGTCCGGTGCTCAGTGTGCCGTCTGGACTCTCGCGCGACGGCGTGCCCACGGGCCTGTCCGTCGTCGGCAAGACTTACGACGACATCGCGGCCTTCCGGGTAGCGGCCGCGCACGAGGAGCGATTCCCCTGGCTCGACGAGCCCAGCCGCCGCCCGCACCTGTGACCGGCACGCCTAGGCCTACGGGATCGCCTGGGCCTACAGGATCGCCTGGGCCTACGGGATCGCCTATGCCTGGCGGCCCCGAGTGCCTACTATCGGCTCATGACTGAACGATCAGACAGCCAAGTTGTGCCCAGTCAGATACCCAGCCGGGTGCCCGACCGTGCCCAGGTAGTGATCGTCGGCGGCGGGGTGATCGGCTGCAGCATCGCCTACCACCTGGCGCACCTGGGCTGGACCGACGTGGTCCTGCTTGAGCAGCACGCCCTGACAGCGGGCACGACCTGGCACGCCGCGGGCCTGATCACCTCGGCCGGGATGACGGACGAGACCTCACTGTTTTTCAGCCGGTACTCGCGCGATCTGTACTCCCGGCTGGAGGCCGAGACCGGCCACTCCACCGGATTCCGCCCGGTCGGCCATATCTCGCTGGCGACCAGCCCGCAGCGGTTGGAGGCCCTGCGCCGGGAAGCGGCCTGGATGCACGGCTTCGGCGTGGACGACACCGAGATCTCAGCCGCTGAGATCGCGGCCATGTGGCCACTGGCTCGCACCGACGACGTGCTGTCCGGCTTCTACGTAGCCGATGAAGGGCGGGCCGACCCGGTCGGCGTGGCGACGTCGCTGGCCAAGGGCGCACGGCAGCTGGGCGTGCGCATTGTCGAGGGCGTCGCCGCGACCGGCGTGGAGACCCGCGGCCGGAGGGTCACCGGCGTGCTGACCGAGGCCGGCCGGATCGAGACCGAGACCGTGGTCAACGCGGCCGGCATGTGGGCGCGGCAGTTCGGCGCGCTGGCCGGCGTATCTGTGCCGCTCCAGTCCGCCGAGCACTATTACTTGCTGACCGACACGGTGCCGGGAATGGACCCGGACCTGCCGGTGATCGAGGACCCGGACAACTACGGGTACTACCGGCCGGAGGGCGACGGCATGCTCGTCGGCCTCTTCGAGCCGGTTGGCGCGCCGTGGTCGCTGGACGGGGTCCCGCGGGACTTCTCCTTCGGCAAGCTGCCGCCCGACTGGGAGCGGCTCGAGCCGTTCCTCGGCCCGGCCCTCGCCCGGATTCCCTGCCTCACCGACACCGGCGTGCGCACGTTCTTTTGCGGACCCGAGTCCTTCACCGCTGACGTCAAGCCGCTGATCGGGCCGGCGCCCGAGCTGGATGGCTACTTCGTGGCGGCCGGGCTGAACTCCCTGGGCATCCTGTCCGGCGGCGGCGTTGGCAGCGTCGTGGCGCAGTGGATCGCCGACGGCGTCCCGCCGGTCGACACGGCACATATCGCCATCGACCGCACGGCCAGCTACGAGACGTCCCGGCGGTTCCGCCGGGAACGGACCGTGGAGCAGCTCGGCGTCCTGTTCGGCGACGCCGTGTGGCCGACGTGGAAGCCTTCCACCGCGCGGAACATCCGGCGGTCAGTCCTGCACGACCGGCTCGCCGCGCAGGGCGCCCACTTCGGCCAGTCGGCGGGCTGGGAGTTCCCCGAGTGGTTTGCCGAGCCGGGCGAGGACCCGGCGTCCACGCTGGACTTCGGCCGGCAGGCCTCGCACGACATCGTGGCCCGCGAGCACGCCGCGGTCCGCGAGGCCGTCGGCGTGCTGGACATGACGCTGATGGCCAAGCTGATCGTGCAGGGCCCGGACGCCGGAGCCGTGCTGAGCCGGCTGTCGGCTAACGACGTGACAGCCGGGATCGGCCGCATCGTCTACACCCAGTGGCTCAACGAGGCAGGCGGGATCGTCGCGGACGTGACGGTGACCTGGCTCGACGAAGAGAAGTTCCTGGTCGATTGCCAGCGACGTGATCCACCGCCGGATCGAGCCGATGATCCGCCGGGAGACCAGGCCAGGAGAGTTCGTCGCGGTTACCGACGTCACGTCGGGCACGACCCTGCTGTCCGTGCAGGGCCCTGCCTCGCGCGAGCTGCTGAGCAGGCTGACGGACAGCGACCTGTCGAATACCCCGTTCCCTTATCTGTCAGCCCGGCAGGTACACATCGGTTACGCCCCCGCGCTGGTGGTTCGCGTCACCTACGTGGGTGAGCTCGGGTTCGAGCTGCACGTGCCGTCGGAATACGGCGCCGGCGTGTACGACGACCTGATGGCCGCGGGCGCCGACCTGGGAATCCGGCCCATAGGCCTGGCCGCGATGACCAGCCTGCGGCTCGAGAAGGGCTACCGCGACTTCGGTGTCGACATCGACAACACCGACACCCCGCTCGCTGCTGGCCTCGGCTTCGCTGTCGCCTGGGACAAGCCGGGCGGCTTCGTCGGGCGGGACGCGCTGGTCAAGATCCGGGCCGAGGGGACACCGCGCATCCGCGTTGTCGGGCTGGTGGCGGAGGATCCGGCCATCGACCTATTCGGGAACGAGCCCGTGCTTCGCGACGGCAGCTGGGCCGGCTACGTCCGTGCTGCTGCCTACGGCCATACCGTCGGGGCCGCGGTCGGCCTGGCGCAGGTGAGCTGCCCGGACGGCGTCACGGCGGAGTGGCTCGCGCGAGGGCGGTTTCACCGTGCGGACCGGCGCCGGCGGCTCGATGTGCCGGCCCGGCTCCAGATCGGGCCGTTCTACGATCCGCAGCGGCTGCGCATCCTGGACCGCTAGCCGGACAGGTCCCGGTCCGGCCGACCATGGCCCACGTTTCATGGTTTTCGCGGCCGCGAACCCTAACAAACCGGGCCCGCGATGCCGGGAGACCATGAAACGTGCTGGCTGGCACCGGGCCTGTCGGCGGCGGGCAGCGCAGAAAGTAGCTTGACGTCGAGATAGGTGGTCACTAGCCTGGATGTAGATAGCTTGACATCGAGATACTTGACCGCGCGCGCCGGCGGACGCCCGCCCGCTGGCGTCGACGGGCCGGGCGCGGCGGGGTCGGAGGGCGCGGCGGGCGCGCTAGGCGGCAAGATGCATGCAGGGCATAACGCAGGGCAGGTCCGCGGGATCTGCGGAACCCAGGAGGCACGACACCATGACCGGGAATAGCTTCGGCAGCCGCGCCGATCTCGCCGTCAGCGGGACGAGCTACCAGATACACCGGCTGGACGCCGTTAGACGGCGCGGGTGACCTGCCCTACAGCCTCAAGATCCTGCTGGAGAACCTGCTGCGCACCGAGGACGGGCTGAACGTCACCGGCGATCACATCGGCGCCCTCGCGCGCTGGGACCCGGACGGCCGAGCCCGACACCGAGATCCAGTTCAGCCCGGCCCGGGTGCTGATGCAGGACCTGACCGGCGTACCCGCGGTCGTCGACCTGGCTGCGATGCGCGAGGCGATGCGGGCGCTCGGCGGCGACGCTGGCAAGATCAATCCGCTGGTGCCCGCGGAGCTGGTCATCGACCACTCAGTCGTCGCCGACATCTTCGGCCGGCCCGACGCCTTCGACCGCAACGTGGAGTTCGAGTTCCAGCGCAATCACGAGCGGTTTGCGTTCCTGCGCTGGGGCCAGGATGCGCTGCGACAGTTCAAGGTCGTGCCGCCTGGCACCGGAATCGTGCACCAGGTCAACATCGAGTACCTGGCCAGGGTCGTGATGAGCGGTGCCGGCGATGGCGGAGGTCTTGCCGCCTATCCCGACACGTGCGTCGGGACCGACTCCCACACCACGATGCAGAACGGCCTCGGCATCCTCGGCTGGGGCGTCGGCGGCATCGAGGCCGAGGCCGCCATGCTCGGCCAGCCGGTGTCGATGCTGATCCCGCGGGTCGTGGGCTTCCGGCTCACCGGCGAGCTGCCAGCCGGCACGACCGCGACGGACCTCGTGCTGACCATTACCGAGCTGCTGCGCAAGCACGGCGTGGTCGGGAAGTTCGTCGAGTTCCACGGCGAGGGCGTCGCCGCGGTGCCCGTAGCCAACCGCGCAACGATCGGCAACATGAGCCCCGAGTTCGGCTCCACGTGCGCGATCTTCCCGATCGACGCCGAGACCCTGACCTACCTCCGGCTCACCGGGCGGCCCGCGGAGCAGGTCGCGCTCGTGGAGACGTATGCCAAGGAGCAGGGGCTGTGGCACGACCCGGGCGCGCACGCCCGTTACTCCGAGAACGTCGAGCTTGACCTGTCCACGGTGGTGCCGTCGCTGGCCGGTCCGAAGCGGCCGCAGGACCGTGTGGCGCTGACCGACTCGAAGCGCGCGTTCCGCGCGGCACTCGGCACGTACGTGCAGCTGGACAAGCTAGACGACGAGATCGCCGGGACCTTCCCGGCCTCCGACCCGTTCGTCGCCGAGAGCGAGAACGGCGGCGGTACCTACCGGACCGCGGACCCGGCAGTGGGCAGGAACGGCGGCCGCCCGACGGCGGCTGCCGACGTGACGCTGGACGACGGCACGCGGACGTCGGTCGACCATGGCTCGGTCGTGATCGCCGCGATCACCTCGTGCACCAACACCTCCAACCCGTCGGTGATGATCGCCGCCGCGCTGCTAGCCAAGAAGGCCGTTGAGGCAGGCCTGGAGCGCAAGCCCTGGGTCAAGACCACGCTGGCGCCCGGTTCCAAGGTCGTCATGGACTACTACGAGCGGGCCGGCCTGACGCCGTACCTGGAGAAGCTTGGCTTCAGCCTTGTCGGCTACGGCTGCACGACCTGCATCGGCAACTCCGGCCCGCTCCCGGAGGCCATCAGCGCGGCGGTGGCCGAGAACGACCTCGCCGTCGTCTCGGTGCTGTCCGGCAACCGGAACTTCGAGGGCCGGATCAACCCGGACGTCAAGATGAACTATCTGGCCTCGCCGCCCCTGGTGGTCGCCTACGCGCTCGCGGGCACCATGGATATCGACCTGACGACCGAACCGATCGGAACGGGGTCGTCTGGCCAGGCGGTCTACCTGAGCGACCTGTGGCCCACGCCAGCCGAGATCGAGTCGATAGTCGAGTCCGCCGTCGCCGCGGAGATGTTCACGCGCGACTACGCCGACGTCTTCAGCGGCGATGAGCGCTGGCAGGACCTGGACGTACCGCCAGGCGACACGTTCGCCTGGGATCCCGACTCGACGTACGTGCGGCACCCGCCATATTTCTCCGGGCTGGAGGAAACGCCCAGCCCCGTGACCGACATTCACGGCGCCCGCGTACTCGCCGTGCTCGGAGACTCGGTCACGACCGATCACATCTCACCGGCCGGCGCGATCAAGACCGACAGCCCGGCCGGGAAGTACCTCACCGAGCACGGCGTCCAGCGGGCCGATTTCAACAGCTACGGCTCCCGGCGCGGGAACCACGAGGTGATGATTCGCGGCACGTTCGCCAACATCCGGCTTCGTAACCAGCTAGCGCCGGGAACTGAGGGCGGGGTCACCCGCAAGCTGCCCGAGCAAGAGGAGATGTCGATCTACGACGCGTCCCGGCAGTACGCCGCCGAGGGCACGCCGCTGGTCGTGCTCGGCGGCAAGGAGTACGGCTCAGGCTCGTCGCGCGACTGGGCGGCGAAGGGCACCGCGCTGCTTGGCGTGCGGGCGGTCCTGGTCGAGTCCTTTGAGCGCATCCACCGGTCCAACCTGATCGGCATGGGCGTCCTGCCGCTTCAGTTCAAGCCGGGGGAGAGCGCCGCGACGCTCGAACTGACCGGGCATGAGGTCTTCGACATCACCGGTGTCGAGGCAATGAACTCTGGCAGCACTCCGCGCGAGGTGACCGTGCGCGCCGACGGCAAGGAGTTCACGGCGATCGTCCGGATCGATACGCCAGGCGAGGCCGAGTATTACCGGCACGGCGGCATCATGCAATACGTCCTGCGGTCGCTGCTCGGCAAGGCGTAGCCGGGTAGCTGTTGCGATTCCGTTACCCCGGCGGCGAACCGTTGCCGCGGTAACGGCGTCTTCTCTAGTGACGAACTCGGCACTAGAGAGGATTGATTGCGATGAGGCTTACCCGAGCGCGTATTTTCCTGACGGCCGGCACGCTGGCCGCGGCCGGAACAGTTGCCGGCGTGATCGTCGCGGTTGCGCCCGCATCTGCGGGCGCCGCGAGCGCGGCGGCCAGCCAGGTGGTCCTGGTGAACGCCTGCACCGGACACGGCCAGGTCAAGCCGAAGGGCTACGAGCCTGGCTGCATGCCGTCCAACTCCTTCATCGACGGCATGAAATGGACGAGCTGGCGATCGGTGGCTTTTGGCACCGCGACCTTCAAGGTCAACAACTGCGTGCCGAGTTCGAGCTGCGGGCCGGGCCAGTTCGTACGAAGTACCCGATCCTGACGGTGCTCTGGCGGTCCGAGCCGTGGGCAGGTCACCCAGGTCGGCAGCACTTCACCCGGCTGACCGTGATCTTCGACGGCAAGGCGCACCCGAAGGGACCGGCTACCGAGACGCTGAAGGTCTAGCCCAGGGCAAAGACAGCGGCATATCGGTCACAAAACCGACAGCTGGGGGCGTCGCCGGGCTACTCTCGTGCCGGTGAGAGCTCTATTGCCCAGTAGCAAGTACCCGGGCTCGAGCGCACATGCTCGGTAAGGCCGCCGCGGCGGTCCCGCTCACTACGCCTGATCTCTGGCTTACTGGCATCGAGCGCGGGCTGATGCTGGGTGGCCTTGCGCTCGCACTCGGCGGACTTGCTGGACGCGGGCTCTCACGGCAGTACAAGGGTCAGCGGCCCGGACCATTGCCTGCCCCGTGGGCGCTGCGCGGCGCTCTCCTCGGCGCGGCTGCGAGCGCAGCCCTGCTGATCACGGCGCTGGCCGGGCCGGGCCTGGCGGCGCGGCTCGCCCGGCCGTACCCGCCTGGCCTGCCGTCGGGCGGCACCGCCAAGATCGCGGCGCTGGAGCTGGTGCTCTTTGCCCTGGCCGCGATCCTCGTGCGGCTGCGCCTGGCCCGGCTGGGGTGCTGTGCTGCTGTCGGCCGTCGTTCTCGCCGAGGCAGTCCGGTCACACCCCCAGGGCGTCCTCCCGTCGCCGGGGCGTTCGTCACCTACTGCCACCTGTTCCCGGCGGTCCTGTGGGCGGGCATGCTCTGTTACGCACTGCGAGCGGCGATCGCATGGCGTGATCATCCGGTCGCCGCCCACGGCATCGTGAAGCTGTACGCGACCGCGGCGGCCTGGCTGTTCGTGCTGGTCATCATCACGGGGCTGATCTCGGCGCTAGTCCTGGTGCCGCTCGGTTCGCTGCTGACGACGACATACGGGCTGTTCCTCGTGGCGAAGGCCGTCGTCGTGTGCGCCGCCGCCGGCCTCGCCCTGGCCGGGCGGCAGTGGCTGCGCCGCCAGCCGGCGGACGCGGTCGATCCGGCGCTGGCGACGAAGCTGGAGGTCGCCGCGCTCGCCCTGGTGCTCGCGATCACCGGCATCCTGACCGTGCTGACACCGCCCACCTAGGCAGGCTCCGCGCCGTCAGGTCCGGTCGGCCAGGCAGCCGCACCGCAGCCTGCTCATGGCGCCAGCCGGAATGGCGGGTACTGATCGGTGACCAAGATGACCGCGTAGGCGATGACGCGGTTGTGCCAGCGGATGACGCCCAGCACGAAGTCGAACAGCCCGCGCGGATACCGGCCGGTGAACAAGATCGCGAACCAGGCCACGATCACGACCACGAGGGCCGCGATCTCCAGGAAGAACAGCACGATGTAGTGCGGGATCGCCAGCAGCCATTTCACCAGCGGAAGCCACCGGTTCAGGTCGCGCGCCGCATCCGGATAGGGATAGTCGAGGTGCACCGACTGGTGCTCGTCGGTCGACGGATAATGGTCGTCCATCAGCAGGAGGTAGGCCCCAACCCGGCTGGCGAACCGCTGAAGTTCGAGGTTCCAGTCGAACCACCACCTGGGGTACTTCTGGCGGAAGAGAATCATCAGGAGTGGGCCCAGGAACAGCAGCCCGCCGCCGGCGGCGAATGTGGCGCTGCTGTGCGCGGACGACGCCTGCCACGTGCCGCCCGACACGGTGTCCAGGACGAACGCGATCGGGATGATGGTGATGATCCTGAAGGCTGTGGTCAGCCGGTTGAGCGGGCGGTCGGGGTAATCGATCGAGAACTGGACCGGATAGGGCCCTTGTCCAGCCTGCAGAGGCTCCATGAGGATAGCGACCTTTCATTCCATAACATTGGGTCCGGTGATCGGAGGGCCAGGCTCACGACTCACCTCAGAATGGCAGTACTCCACCGGCGTCGGCAGAGCCATTCGTCCCGAGCGAATGGCCCTCCGGACCGCGCTATCAGGGGATATCACAGGAGGCGCGTGTGACCGACATGCTGATCCGCGATGTGCCAGACGAGGTCATCGCTGCGGTAGATGCCCGCGCTGGCCGCCTCGGCCTGTCGCGCAGCGAATATGTCCGCCGTCGGCTGGCCCAGGATGCTGGCAGCGCTGGTGCTCCGGTCAGCACCGAGGACCTCGCCCGGTTTGCCGAGGAATTCGGCGACCTGGCTGATCGTGAAATCATGTCGCAGGCCTGGCTCCCAGGCCCTTGACGAATCAGATGAACGTTCGTTTAATTCTCCTATGGGCCGCATCGCGGGCGTGACCGCTGCCGAGACTCGTGGCCGGCTGCTGCGAGCAGCCGCCGACGTCTTCGCCGAGCGCGGCTATGACGGCACCCGGGTGGCCGACATCGCAGCGGCTGCGGGCGTCAGCAACGGCGCGCTGTACGCGCACTTTGCCTCCAAGGCCGACCTGCTCGTCGCTGCGCTCCGGACACACGGCCGTAGGGTGCTCGCCGACATGTTCGCCGCCGACCCCAGCCGGTCCATCACCGAGCTGCTCCTCGTCATCGGCCGGCGGCTCCCCAGACGCCCCGACGCCGAGGGCTATCTCCTCGTCGAGGCGCTGGCCGCGGCTCGTCGTGACGACGATGTCGCCGGGCCGATGCGTGCCTACATCGGCGAGCGGGCCGACTGGCTGGCGGACCTGATGCGGGTCGCCCAGGCCGGCGACGAGATCGATGCGGGCCTGTCACCAGACGCGCTCGCTCACTTCTGCCTGCTGCTCGCGATGGGCAGCGCACTCATCACCCCAGACCTGCACGCGGTCGACGACGAGGAGTGGGCCACCTTGCTGGCGCGCGTAGTCGCTGGCCTCGCCCAGGCCAGCACCACAGCACAGACAGGATCACCGCAGTGAAAGTGCAGATCAGTTCCGATCGCTGCCAGGGGCATGGCCGCTGCTACGACCTGGCGCCCGACCTGTTCGGCGACGACGACGAGGGCTTCGGACAGGTACTCGGGGACGGCGTCGTGCCGCCAGACAAGGACCGCGAGGCGCGCCTCGCCGCCGCCAACTGCCCAGAACGTGCGATCGATCTGCTTGAGGAGTCCTGACATGTCCGTTGACGACCGCTTCACCAAGGACTTCCGCGACCGCGAGACGAGCGACGACGAGTCCTTCGGCACGCGCAGCGAGATCGTCACCGGCCCGGTGTCCGACTGGGCGACGGACTTCTCCCACCTCGAGCCTGAGTGGGCCGCTGATCCCTACCCGATCCAGGACGAGCTGCGGGAGCGCTGCCCGGTCGCGCATACCGAGCGGTTCGGCGGCGGGTGGCTGCCGACACGCTACGAGGATGTCGCCGGGATCGCCTACGACACCGAGCACTTCTCGTCCAGGGCGATCATCATGAGCAACTTCCGGCCGCCCCTGTCGATAGCGCCGATCGGCGGCGCACCGCCGATCTCCTCTGACCCGCCGTTCCACCACGACGCACGCAAGCTGCTGCTTCCTGCCTTCACCAAGACCGCCGTGGCCAAGCAGGAGGCGGCAACGAAGGCGTTCTGCCACTCCCTCATCGACGCATTCGAGGGACAGGACGTCGTTGACGCAGCCTACGACTACGCGCAGCACATCCCGATGCGCGTCATCGCCGACATGCTCGGCTTCCCCCAGGAGGACGGACCGCAGTTCCGTGAGTTCGTCGAGAACACGCTCGAGGGCATCAACCTGCCACCCGAAGAGCGCATCGCGCGGATGACCAAGCTGTTCGACTACCTGCTCGCGCAGGTCCACGATCATCTCGACAACCCGCGCGAGGACCTCACGACGTACTTGCTGAACGCCGAGCTCTATGGCAGCAAGCTTGACCCGTCGCACGTCGTGGGCGCGATGACGCTGCTGCTCATCGCTGGCATTGACACGAGCTGGAGCGCCATCGGCGCGTCGTTGTGGCACCTGGCGCGGACGCCGGCGGACCGCGAGCGGCTCGTCGCCGATCCACGGCTGCTGCCGACGGCGATGGAGGAGTTCCTCCGCGCGTATGCGCCCGTCACCATGGCGCGGCTGGTGAAGGAGGACATGAACTGGCGCGGCGTCGATATGAAAGCCGAGGACTGGATCCTGCTGTCCTTCCCGGCGGCTAACCGCGACTCGGCCCAGTTCGACCGGGCTGATGAAGTCGTCATCGACCGTGAGGTCAACCGGCATGCTGCGTTCGGTCTCGGCATCCACCGCTGCCTGGGTTCGCATCTGGCGCGCATGGAGCTCAGGGTCGCCCTGGAAGTCTGGCTCGAGCGGATCCCGGAGTTCAGCCTCGCTGACCCGTCGGCGGTGAAGTGGTCCGCGGGTCAGATTCGCGGTCCGCGGACGCTACCGCTTCGTATCCGGTGACTGCCGGTCGCTCAGGTCACTGAGCGGCTGAGTTCCCGGTCGGCGCGGTCTGCAGCGGAGCGGTCGAGGTCGAGGCAGGCAGGGCCGACGGGTCGACGAACGTGCTGCCGTCCGGCCCCGCCTGGACGGCCTCGTGCAGCGCGCTGCCCTGCAGGTAACGCGGCCAGCTCAGGAACCAGTCGGTCCAGCCGTTGTCCCAGATGCCGCCCTTCGGACTGCCGACGACCGTGATGGGGTCGCCGGGCACGGCGAGCTTGTAGTAGATCTCCGCGTCGGTGGGCGACAGGTTGACGCAGCCGTGGCTGACGTTCTCGAACCCCTGCTCGCCGACGGACCAGTAGGCGTCGTGGTAGTAGTCGCCACTGAACGTGAAGCGCACCGACCAGGGCACCGACAGGCTGTACCCGGGGCCGGTCATCTGCACCGGGTTACCCTTCTCGATCGTCAGGTAGCTGCCGTCCGGAGTGGCGTCACCCGGCCTGCCGGAGCTGATCGGCCAGTTATAGCGGAGCTTGCCGTTGTAGTAGATCTGGGTGCGGTGGGTTCTGGTGTTCGCGATCGCGACCACCGACGGGCCGATGACGAACGTCTGGGTCAGGGTGTGGTCGTCGTACATGCCGGGTGCTCCCTGCACTCCGTTCAGGTGCCCGGTGAAACTCACCGTGGTGCCGGTCGGCCAGTAGTCCCTGGGCCGGAAGTCCAGCTTCTGGCTGCCGTCCCAGTACCAGGCGCCAGTCACCGGATTCGACGTCTTGAGCTGCAGTGAGCGTTCGACGGCGGCCTTGTCGGTGATCGGCTGACTGAATGTCAAGATGATCGGCATGCCCACGCCATAGGCCTGGTGGTTGCCCTCGAAGATCTCGGTGCGGAACGTGCTGCGCGGTGTCAGCGTGCGGAATGTGCTCGTCTTGGTGACGGTGCCGCTGCCAGTCCCGGACACCGTGGCCGTCACCGTGTAAGTCTCCGAGACGTCCAGGGCCCACTGGCTGTGCCAGACCTTGCCGTTCCCGCTGATGCTGCCGGACACGGCGTCGCCCGAGGTGCGCACGGTGACGTTCTTCAGGGTGCCGCTGGCCGCCGTGACAGTGATGCCTGCGGACGGGTCAGCTCTCCTGGCGCCGTTCGCGGGCGTGATCGTCACCGCGGCCGCTGCGGCGCTGGCCTTGGCTGCCGCGCTGTCAGAGGGCCCGGCCGAGCCGCCGCCGCGCTCCGCCGCCGCCCGAGCATCCCACCGCCAGAAGCGCCACGGCCGCCATCCCGGCGATGCCCGCGGCCCGCCCTGCCAGCCGGACCTGCGCGCCGTGCCTGCGCCGCATCGTGGGCCCTCCTTCTGGCTCGCACTGTCATCGCCGGGCCTGCGCTCATCGTTCCCGCCTTTTGTCGTTCGAATACCGGCAGGCACTATCGGCGCGTTTCGCAGGATACCCGCGCAACGGGGCCGGCTGCGGCCGGGCACAATGCGATGCGTGCGATTCGCATGTATTATCTGTGCAATGCGCACGGATAGCACAGGTAGCCCGGAAGTCACCCGGGACACGGGTCGCGCGGATATCGGCCGCGGTGGTCCTGCGTTGTTTGGTCTCGTCCGGTTCTGGTCGCGGCGATGGGCCGCCGGCGCGGCGCGAGCTGGCACCGGGGATATCGGGCACGTCGGTCATGTGCTCGTACTCGAAGCCATCGACGCCGCGTCTGACCGCGGGTCGGGGGCGATCGGCGACGTGGCTGCCGAGCTCGGCCTTGACCGGTCTAACGCGAGCCGGATGCTCGCCGCCGCGGTCGCCGCTGGCCTGGTCGACAAGGCCGCCTCACCCGCAGACGCCCGCCGCACGGAGTTGCGGATGACGGCGGACGGACGGTCGATGCTCACCGCCGCCAGGGCCTGGCAGCAGGAAGCGTTCGTGCAGCTGGTCGCGGGGTGGCCGGCCGCCGACGCCCGGCGATTTGCCGGCTACCTGGAGCGACTGGCTATGGAGTCGCGCAAGCCCGTCTAGTGAAGGAGAGCGAGCATGACCATCGTCCTGAACCACACCATCGTCGCTGTCGGTGACAAGCTGCGCGGCGCCCGCTTCCTCGCCGACCTGCTTGGCGTCGACGTCGGCCCGCTAGCCGGCCCGTTCGCCCCGGTCCGGGTCAACGACGACCTGACGCTCGATTTCGATGACCGACTCGGCGCCCGCCCTGGTCACTACGCCTTCCTTGTCGACGACGCGACCTTCGACCGAGCGCTGAGCCTGGCACGGACAGCAGGCCTAGAACACGGCTCCGCACCCCGGCTGTCCGACAGTCAGATCAACCGTGCCAACGGCGGGCGCGGCGTCTACGTCCGCGATCCCGATGGCATCGCCTACGAGTTGTTCACCGCTATCATATCCCGTAGCCCGGTGTGTCCGGTAGCTCGGTATGTCAGGCGTTCGCCATCGAGAAGCGGAGCGTAGCGCCCACCCCGTCGCGCGGTCTGGCGATGCCGCCGCAGGCCGCGGCGTCGCCCGTTGCCACCAGATCCTCGGGCAGGAAATGCAGCTCGGCGTCGGTGGTGACAACGGCCCGCACGATGGCCGCATCGGCGCGGTCGGCGACCGGCGCTGGCACGCCAAAATCCACCAGCTCCGCACGTGAGGTGGCCAGCTCGGACCCGATGGGGCCGATCCAGGCCGGCGCGGTGGAGGACGGATTGTCAGCGACGAAGAGGTCGGCGACCTGGCCGTCCCGGAACGCGGCCATGGTAGGCGCGAGGCCCTCGACGGCCCGGCCGTGGGCAAGCTTGGTGCCCCAGTCCTCGAAGCGCTCCCTGACGTCACGGCTGGCCCAGTCCGCGAGCGCCCGGTTCGCGGCGTCGGCCATGACCTGGCTGTCAGCGGTGACTTCCTCGTCGACCACGACGGCGGACTCCCGCAGCGGCGTCGCCAGGTGGTCGAGGAGAAGCGACCGGGCCCGGATGTCGCCGCCGACGATGACATGCCGCGCACTGACACGGGCCGCAGCGGCGATCACCTCGGCTGCCAGCGCCTTGGCGTTCTCGCTCCAGGTCTCCTCGGTGTGGCGATCGTAACGATCCTGCGACCACCCGCCGACCTGCGCCTTGTGCACTGGCCACGGGCGCCCGGCGACCCAGTCCCGCCAGCCGTCGCCGCTGCCGCCGATCGCGACGATCTCCCCGCCGACACGGGTGGCACTCACGCGAACGTGCGGGATCGGCGGCGGATGCTGCGCCATCAGCGGCATCAGGTGCGGCAGAGCGGCCAGCCGCGCAATCTCCCGGCGCGGCGGCGCGTCCAGCGCACCGGTGAACGCCAGGTCCCCGCCGCGCGCGAATACGGCCCGGCCCGGTGCGGCCTCGCCGGGGTCGCCGATGACCTCCGCGACCGCGTCCAGCGAGGCGGCACTGGCCCCAGCCGCCGCCAGCTGCTCCCTGGCGTTCTTCCACCGGATCTTCAGGGAATCGTTGGCATTCTCATGGACCCGGTCGGTGTCGAGGTAGACCGAGACATAGTTCCCGATCTCCCTGTAAAGCGGTCGCAGGAAATCCAGGTTCACCCGACGTCGCCTCCCCCCGCTGCATCCCGCCGGTCTACCCGGCCCGGGATGAGAGCAACCGGGCGGCTAGCGGACGATCATGTTCACGATCCGGTCAGGGACGACCACCATCCGCTCCAGCGTGCCGTCCGCGACGTAGTGGCCGTAATCCGGGTGCGCCCTGACGAGCTGCTCGATGATGAGCTCAGCGGAGCCCGCTGGCACCTCGATCCTGAACCGCGTTCGCCCGTTCACCTGGACTGGCATGGTGACGACACGTGCCGCAGCCAGTGCCGGGTCGGCGGCCGGGAAGGCAGCATAGGCGAGCGACTCCGGATGCCCGAGCCGGGCCCAGAGCTCCTCGCCGATATGCGGCGCCAGCGGCGCAATCAGCAGTACCAGCGGCTCGGCCAGCGCGCGCGGCAGCGCGCCGGCGGCGGCCGAGATCCTGGTCGCCGCTGTCACCAGCTCCATCAGCCGCGCGATCGCTGTGTTGAACCGCAGCAGCGCGAAGTCATGCCGGACGCTCGCGATGGTCGTGTGCAGTGCCTGCTCGGTGCCGGCGTCCAGTAGGGCGTCGCTCACCGTCAGCTCGCCTGTCTGCTCATCGACCAGGCACCGCCACAGTCGCTGGAGGAACCTGTGCACGCCGACGACGTCATGGGTCCGCCAGGGCTTATCGACCTCGAGCGGGCCCATGGCCATCTCGTACAGCCGCAGGGTGTCGGCGCCGTAGCGGCGGTACATCTCCTCCGGGCTGACGCCGTTCTTCAGGCTCTTGCCCATCTTGCCGGTGCGCCGGGCGACGGGCCGGCCCTGGTGACTGGCTGAGCCGTCGGCCGCCACGACGACATCCGCGGCCGGCACGTAGATGCCGCGCTCGTCGACGAACGCGTCGGCCTGGATCATGCCCTGATTCACCAGCCGCGCGAACGGCTCAGGCGTCGACACCAGCCCGAGATCGTACAGAACCTTGTGCCAGAACCGTGCGTACAGCAGGTGCAGCACGGCGTGCTCCACGCCGCCGATGTACAGATCCACGCCGCCTGGCTCCATCCAGTAGCGCTCGACGGCCGGGTCGACGAAGGCGGCGTCGTTGTCGGGATCCAGGTAGCGCAGGTAGTACCAGCAGGACCCGGCCCACTGCGGCATGGTGTTCAGCTCGCGGGTGTAGGTAGCGACTCCGTCGCCCAGGTCCAGTTCCACCGTGGCCCAGCCGGCCGCCCGGGCGAGCGGCGGCACCGGCTCGTCGGCGCCGGGCTCAGGCCGGAAGTCGGTCAGCTCCGGCAGCAGCACCGGCAGCGCGGACTCGGGCAGCGCGGTGGCGTGGCCGTCGGGACCGTAGACGATGGGGAACGGCTCGCCCCAGTACCGCTGCCGCGAGAAAAGCCAGTCACGGAGCCGGTACCGACGGACGGCCTGCCCATGGCCACCCCGTTCCAGCCAATCAATCGCTATGTCGAGAGCTGCCGGACTGCCGTCGGCGTCGCTAACCTGCCGTACCGGCAGGTCAAAGGTGCGGGCAAAATCGAGGTCCCGCTCGTCGTGGGCGGGCACGGCCATGATGGCGCCCGTTCCGTAACCCATCAGGACGTAATCAGCCACGAATACGGGAACGGGGCCGGATGTCATCGGGTTGATGACATAGGCGCCGGTGAACACGCCCGTCTTGGCGCCGCCCGCCGTACGCTGCCGATCACTTCGCCGCGACGTCGCCTCCCGGTACGCGGCGAGCGCGGCCCGCGGGTCGGATTCGCCTTGCCGCCACTGCGGCGGCGTGCCGGGCGGCCAGGAGCCCGCCGCCAGGCTGTCTGCCAGCGGATGCTCGGGCGCCAGCACGACGTAGGTAGCGCCCGGCAGCGTGTCCGGCCGGGTCGTGAAGACGTCGATGCTGATATCGCGGTCAGGTGACCGCATCGTGATGATGGCCCCGTCGCTGGCACCGATCCAGTTGCGCTGGAGCTGCTTCACATGCTCCGGCCAGGCCAGCTGGTCCAGGTCGTCAAGCAGGCGCTGGGCCATCGCGGTAATGCGCAGCATCCACTGCCGCATCGGGCGCCGGTAGACGGGGAAGTCGCCGATGTCGCTGCGGCCGTCGGTGGTGACCTCCTCGTTCGCCAGCACGGTGCCGAGTCCCGGGCACCAGTTGACCGGCTCTTCGGCTATGTAGGCCAGCCGGCGCTCGTCGATCAGAGCGTCGCGCTCGGCTTGCGTCAGCTCCGCCCAGCTGCGGCCGCCCGGCACCGGCCGCAGGCCCGACGCGAACTCGGCGATCAGGTCGGCGACGGGGCGGGCACGGCCGGTGCGCTCGTCGACCCAGCTGTTGAAGATCTGCAGGAAGATCCACTGGGTCCAGCGGTAGAAGCCGGGATCGGTGGTGTCGACGCTTCGCCTCGTGTCGTGCCCCAGGCCAAGCCGCCGCAGCTGACGCCGCATGTTGTCGGTGTTCTGCCGGGTCGTGACCCGCGGGTGCTGGCCGCTGCCCAGCGCGAACTGCTCGGCCGGCAGGCCGAAGGAGTCGAAGCCCATCGCGTGCAGCACGTGATGGCCGGTCATCCGCAGGAAGCGCGCGTACACGTCGGTGGCGATGTAGCCCTCGGGGTGACCGACGTGGATACCAGTGCCGCTGGCGTACGGGAACATGTCGAGCACATACGACTTCGGCCGGCCAGCCCGGTAGGTGCGGGAGAGGGGGCCCACCGGGTTGGGGGAGTCAAAGGTTCCGGCTGATGCCCAGTAGTCCTGCCAGCGCAGCTCGATCTGCTCGGCGAGCCGGGCGTTGTACCGGAATGGCGGCGGCCCGGCCTGGGATTCTGGCGGTGACTGCTGATCGGTCGTCTGCTCGCTCATGGCGTCGTTGCCCTTCGCTGGCGCGGCTTGCTGGACGAGAACTTGCCGGAGAAAACAAAAAGCCCCTCATGCGCATGAGGGGCGGCCGCATTGACTTAGCGCGTCAATGCGGCCTGGCAAGAAGGAGGCTGCGGGACATGGTCACGAGATCACGGTACCGCGACGGGCGCCCGGACGCGACGGGGATGGCGTTCGCGTCGTCGTCCAGCTGGCAGGGTCGGACTGGCTGGGTCCAGCTGGCAGGGCCGGACTGGCAGGGTCGGACTGGCTGGGTCGGACTGGCTGGGTCCGGCTGGCAGGGTCTGCTGGCCGGGCTAGCCGGCGTTGACGTCGTGGCCGACGATCGCTGACCACTCCGAGAGCTCGGCGCTGAGCTTGGGGTCTACCGGCCTCGACCGTCGGGTCCGCAGCTTGCCGCGCACCTGGCTGCGGTCGGGCTGCCGTGGGGACGCGGTCGGGCCGAGCGCCAGCGTGATGGCGGCACCGCCGCGCGGCGACCGGCCGATGGTGAGTGATCCGCCCGACGCCTCGGCAATGCGCCGGGCGATGTCCAGTCCGAGGCCGGTGGATCCGCCGCCGGAGGCACCGCGGTCAGCGAGAGAGCTTCCGGCGAAGCCCGGCCCGTCATCGGCGATGGTGAGCCAGGCACCGCCGCTGGCGCGGGGAGTGAGCCGGACGCCGAACGCGGCGCCTTCCGGGGTGTGCGCGAAGACGTTCTCCAGCAGGATGTCGATGCATGCGGCCAGGTCCTGGGCGGGCACGCGCACCGGTAGCCAGTCCGCGTCGACTTCCACTGCCATGTACCGATCCTGGTCCTCGGCCAGCGCCTGCCAGAAGGCCGTCCGCTCCCGCACGATCTCGGCTGCGTCGCAGGCGACCCGGCCGCCGGACGCTGATGGCCGTCGCGCCTGCCGGATGATCTCGTTCACCGTCCGCGTCAGGGCGTCGACGTCGCTCGTTAGCTGGATCATCTCGGCCTGATCGCGCAGGGATTCGGCGTCGATGCGGAGCGCCGTCAGCGGGGTGCGCAGCTGGTGGGAGAGGTCGGCGAGCGTCTCCCGCTCGTGCGCAAGTAGCTCACCGATCCTCGCGGCCAGCCGGTTCAGCCCGCGGCTCACCTGCCGAACTTCCGGAGGCCCGTCGACCGGGGCGCGCGCGGACAGGTCACCGTCGGCGAGCAGCTCGGACGCCCTGGCCACAGCGGCCAGCGGCGTGAGCAGGGAGCGGGCTAGCTGGGCGGAGACGATGACGCTCAGGCCGAGCAGGCCGACGCCGATGAGGCCGAGCAGCAGCCAGGCCTCGGACACCCCCTGGGTCAGCTGTGAGTCTGGCACGAAGGTCTCGATGACCGCCGTTCCCTGGGCCAGGCCCTGCACGGCGACCAGGATCTCCTCGCCGCCGGGCACGCGGCTGGTGAAGCTGCTGCCGCGCAGGGCGAGCCGCACGGCCGGGGAGCGCGCGGCCGGGGTGCCGAGGACCTGGCCGCTCGGCAGGAAGACCGTCGTCGGCTCGCGGGGATCCTGGGCGTTGACCCTGGCGATCGTCAGCCGGAGATCGGCCGGGGTGAGCGTCGCCACCAGGGGCGCCATCCACTGCGCCTGCGCCGTGGCGGAGCTCGTCGCCCGGTCCGCCGCAAACGTCCGCAGCAGAAGGGCGAGGGGGAGCAGGAACGACACCAGGATCAGCGAGCTGATCGCCAGCACCAGCAGGATCAGCCGAAGTCTCATGCCGGATGCCTCACGCTGGCGCGGCGAGCTTGATGCCGACGCCGCGGACTGTGTGGAGGTAGCGGGGCTCCTGCGCGGTCTCGCCCAGCTTGCGCCGCAGCCAGGACACGTGCACATCGATGGTCTTATCGGCGCCGCCGTACGGCATCCGCCATACGTGGGTCAGCAGGTCGCGCTTGGGCACCACCTGCCCGGCGTGCCTGGCCAGGTAGTGCAGGAGGTCGAATTCGCGTCGGCTGAGGTCAAGCGGAACGCCGTCGAGGACGGCCTCGTAGGCCTCCCCGTCCAGCCACAGGCCGCCGACCTGGATCGGCGCCGGACGTGACCGGCCCGCATCCCCGGCCCGGCGCAGCACGGCCCGGACCCGCGCGTCGATCTGGCCCGGCCCGAATGGCTTGATCAGGTAGTCGTCGGCACCCGCGTTCAGGGCGCGCACGATGTCGGCCTCGTCGTCGCGCGCCGTCGCGACCACGACAGGCACGGCGCTGACGGCGCGCAGCATCCGGAGCGCCTCGTAGCCGTCGAGCCCGGGCAGCCCGAGGTCGAGGATGACCAGGTCCGGGGGAGCAGCCACGACCTGCTGGAGCGCGTCCATCGCGGTGCTGGTGCTGGACACGGCATGGCCGCGCTCGGTCAGCGCGCGGACGAGAGCATGCCGGATTGAGGCGTCATCTTCCACGAGCAGGAGCTGGGCCACATCGCTGACGGTAGTCGGCCAGGTCACCGGGCGGCGCCGAATGCCCGGATTAATTCGATGGTTTGGGATGATTCGCGGCGTTGACGGGTCGCCTTGTTGCCTGCTTTACCTGGGCTTAAGCTCGACGCCCCGACAATGAGCCGGTGAGGTCCAGATTCGTGATCGGCGTCAGCGCCTGGCTAGTCGGCGCGGTAACCGCGACAGCCGGCAGCATGATTGCCACTAGCGAGCTGGCGCATGGCCTGCTTGGCCAGCAGACTCAGCAGCTCGGCGGGGCCACGGTGAGTGCCGACCTGGATAGCGGCAGCGGCATTGCGAGCACCTCGCCGGCCGTGAGCAGTGCCAGCTCCGCCGCGGCCAGCCAGCCGGCCGCGAAGGTCAGGCACGCTCGCCGCCCGAGCGCGGCGGCAAGCAGCACGGCGGGCCAGAATCCGGCGGGAACGCTCCTGGAGTCCGGCGACGGCAGCGTCATGGCCGCCTGCCAGCCTGGCGGCGCCTACCTGCTCTACTGGAGCCCGGACCAGGGCTTCCAGGCCGACGATGTGTTCCGCGGCCCGGCCCCGGTCACCAGCGTGACGTTCCGCGGGCCGGCCGCCAGCATCGTCATGCGCGTGTCCTGTGCGGCGGGCGTCCCGGTGGCCCACCTGTACCGGGCGTCGTCCGACGACGGCAGCGGGAGCGACGACAGCACTCGCCGACTCCTAGCCGAGCGCCCGCCGCTCAGCCTCCGGTCTTGTGCAGCTCACCCTCCGGTCTTGTGCAGCGCGAGCGCAAGCGCCGGACACGAGGCCACGGCGCGGCGAGCATGCGCGAGCAGTTCGTCTGAGAGCTCGGCGGCTGGCACGATCGGGTAGCCCCACGGGTCAAGCGAGATGAGCTCGGGCAGCAGTTCCGCGCAGATGCCGTGGCCGGTGCACGCGATCGGGTTGACGCGCAGGATCTCGCTCACCAGTCCGCCATGTCGCCGGGGAGCGGCAGGATGGGACCACGGCGGATGCCATAGCACGGTCCGTGCTCCTCATGCCAGGCTGCGTCGAAGCCGAACGTCGCGAGCGCACTGCGGACAAGCTGGCTTGCCCCGTCGGGGTGCTTGCAGGCGCCGCGGCCCTCCACGAGCCCGACGAGCGCGCCGACCTGCCGGACGCCGCTGTTCTGCCCCTGATAAGCGAGGTCGGCGAGCGCGTCGGCAAGTGCGGGCAGCCCGAACACACACGGGCCGCACTGGCCGGCCGTCTCGCCTGCCAGGTACCGCACGACCCTGGCCGTCTCCGCGAGCCCGCAGGAGGTGTCGGGCAGCACGACGATGATGCCGGCGCCGAGCGCACCACCGGCGGCCTTGACGTCCCGGTGCGTGAGCGGGAGCTGCCAGGCGGCGTCGACCGGCAGCCAGGTGCCGAAATAGCCGCCGGTGAGAATGGCCTGCGGCCGCTCGGTGAGGCCGCCAGCGGTCATCAGCACGGCGCCGAGCTGCGTGCCGAGCTCGACCTCGTAGATGCCGGGCCTCGCGACGGCTCCGTCGATGGTGACGAGCATCGTTCCGGGTGCGCCTGGCACGCCGGCGGACCTGAACCAGCCGTCGCCATGCCGGGCGATGAGGGCGATGTGCGCGAGCGTCTCGACGTTGTTCACCAGCGTCGGCCTGCCGTCGAAGCCGCGTTCGTGCGTGCGCGGCGGGGAGAACGTCGGCAGCGCGGGCCCGCCGTTGAGGTACTGGACAATGGCGGACTGCTCGCTGGACACATAACGTCCGGGTATCCCGACGAGCTCGACCGGCACCGTGTCAATCCCGGCGGCGGCGCGGGCCGCGGCAGCGGCCTCCAGGCTGGCGGCCAGCCGAGTCTCGTGCCTGTGCAGGGCGAGGAAGGCGCGATCGGCGCCGACCGCGAAGGCCGCCAGGCTGATGCCGTCGAGTACCAGGTGCGGTGACCGGCTCAGGAGCAGTCGGTCTTTTGCGCTGGCCGGCTCGCCTTCGGCGCCGTTGGCGATCACGACCGGGCGGCCCCGGCCGTCCGCCACGGATCGCAGTTTGCGCCCGGTGGGGAAACCGGCGCCGCCGCGGCCGGTCAGTCCCGATCGCTCGATCACGTCGATGAGACGGCGTGCGCTCTCCCGCTGAGCTCGGCCGCGGGAGCCCGGCAGCGGGAGCGGGCCGTGCAGCTGCTCATGCTCGAGCAGGCCGGTGACGTGATGGCCGCCAGGCCCGGCCAGCAGCCGGGGCAGCCTGGCCCGCAGGTCCATCGGCTGCGTCAGCACGGCTACGGTCATGGCGCCGGTGCTTTCATGGCGCCAGCCGCCGAGACGGGAGCAAGTCGATGCCGCGGACGATGGCGGCCAGCAGGACGGCAGCACCGCACGCCACGGCCAGGCAGAAGACCCAGGTCTGCGCCCTGTCGGTGCCGATCCCGAGTCCGTGCGCCAGCGCGACCGGCCAGCACAGGTAGCCGCACCAGTGCACGACACGCCAGAGCCGGACGCCGAGACGCTGCCGCAGCGCGCTGGTCACCGACAGGGCGATGAGCAGGTCTGAGGCGATCGCGCCGAGACCGAGCCAGAGCCGGTGGTAGGCGGACAGGAACGGGATGACTGCGTCCTGCAGGCTGATCGAGGTGTAGCTATCCATGACCGTCGTGCCGATGTGCAGCCCGAGGAAGACGAGCGCGAGCAGCGAAATGTTCCGGTGCAGGCCGATGACCACGAATCGTGGCCACCGATCGGTCGAGACCCGGCCGGCGGTCAGCAGGCCGAGTGCCGTCGTGATCGTCAGGAGCACAAGCGCGACAAGGCCGGCTGCCCTGGTCGCGTACCACAAGCCCGGACCGCTAAAGCTCATCCGGCCACTCCCCGGTGGTGACAACGGTGCCGTCGATGCTGACGAGCCGGGCCGGCAGTCCGAGGCTGGCCAGCCAGCCAGGGGCGTCGGCGGACCTGATGACCGCGGCCGTGCTGGCGGTGTTGGCGGCCACGCAGTTCGCCGCCGCGACGCTGACTGCGGCCCAGCAGCTGCTGGCCGGCCAGCCAGTGCGCGGCTGAATGATGTGGTGCAGTTGCACGCCGCCTCGGCGCCAGCTGCGCGAGCCGGCGCCGGAAGTCGCCAGGCCGCCGTCCCAGACGGCGACGACGGGCCCCCGCGGACCAGGGGCCTCTGCCCCGGCCGGGCTGGCCGCAGGTCCCTCGTCCGCAGCTATCTCGGATCCGCCAGCCGGTCGCCGGCGGGCGGCCAGCCACGGCTATGTCACCGCCGAGATTGACGAGGACGCCAGTGTCGGTGGCGGTCGCGATCGCGGTGGCCGCCCGATCGGCGGCTAGCGCCTTGGCGGTCGCACCCAGATCAAGCAGAGACCCCGGCCGGCACCTGCACGGTCAGCGCTCCCTCGTCGAGGTCGACGCACTGCCAGCCGCCGGCGGGCACGGGTGGCAGCGTGAGCGGAGAGCAATGGCTGGCCACCTCGGCGAAGTCGCGGTCGTAACCGAGCCGGACCAGCGACTGGCCGCAGGTCGGATCGACGTCTCCGTCCGTAGCGGCCGCTGCCCGCAGTGCGACGGCGAGCGCTTCGCCGAGCAGCGGGCTCACGGCGTGGCGGCGGCCGCTCGCCTGATTCAGGAGCGTCAGCTCGGAGTCGGGCCGGAACCGCGAGCACGCGAGGTCGATGGCGCGCAGCTCGGCGGCGAGGATGCTGCGCGCCATCTTGACCGCTGTGGGTTTGGTCACTAGGAGCGCGCCGAAGGTGCCGAGCGCGTTGAAGGTGGTGCGAACGAGGTCAGGCGAGTGCCGGATAGAGGTGATAGCGGAGGTGGCCCGGCCTTTCTCGACGACTGCGGCCACGAGCTACCCGCCCGAGGGGGTGGAGGTACTCGAGGCGGTTGGTGCGGGGGTCGGGCTCGGCGCTGGCGTCGGAGACTTGCTGGGCGGGGCGATGGTGGGCGAGGGCTTGGGCGCCGAGGACGAACGTCCCGGAGCGGGCTGCGAGCTTTTCGATCCGCCGCCGCTCGCGGGCGCCGTGGATGAGGATCGTCCGGCCGCGGGGTGGCCCGAGCTGCGGGCGGATGCGGACGCCGAAGCGCTGGCGGCCGACCCACTGGCCGACGGCGTCAGGCTGCCCCCGCCGCTAGCGCTCTGGCCCGCCGATGGCTGGGTGGCGGCTGTCGTGCTCGTCACGCCGTGCGCGGCCGTCTTGGCAAACATCGTCGCGATCCCGAACGCCGAGATGAGGCTCAGTAGCGTGGCCCGCCAGGTCAGCCGCGACAGGCGCCGCAGGCCGGAGTCTCGTCCAGCGCTGAGGTTGCGGTGTCTCATGCGGCTAACTTCAGCAGGACTCGGGTTAAGAGCCCACCAAGGGCGCCCTAGCGGTTCACCCCTGACCCTGTGTCGCCCCTCAGCCCGCGGCCGTGGCCAGGACGAGCGGCAGGACGGCCGCGGCGCCCGCCGCGCGCACGCGCATCGCCGCGACAGTGAGGGTCCAGCCGCTGTCGATCTGATCATCTACCAGCAGTACCGGCCCGCCGAGGCCCTCGAGCGCGGCACCAACGGAGTCGGGCACGACGAAGGCTTCCCACACGCCGCGCAGCCGCTGGGCGCTGTTGTGCTGCCCTCCGGTCGGCGCGCCGGCGGCGTCGGCGTAGTCAAGCGAGCCGAGGAAGGGCATCCGGCCGATCTCGGCTATCCGGCCGGCGAGGCTGCTGATGAGCTCTGGCCGGCTGCGGGACGGGATGCTGATGACGCCTGCTGGCCGCTCATCCCACTTCCAGGCGGCCAGGACCTTCACGATGGCCGCAACCAGGTCATCAGGTGCCGGGCCATCGGGCGCGTCCGCGCCGAGCACTGCACGCAGCCGAGGGCCCCAGCCAAGGTCGGCCAGCCTGCCCAGGGCGCGGCCGGGCGCGGCCGCCAGATCCGGCCCGATCTTCCCCGATACCTCGATCCCGAGCTCGCGCATGCCCGTCGGCCACATCTTGCGTGGCTCGATCTCGGTGCCGGGAGCCAGCAGCCGGTCGCTCGCCGCAGTGGCCGCGGCCACTGGCACGTCGGCGGGCCACGGTCGGCCCGTGCAGTTGTCACATCGCAGGCACGGTGCAGCGGCCGGGTCGTCGAGCTCACGGCGCAGGTAGTCCATCCGGCACCCGGCGGTGGTGATGTACCCGAGCATCGCTTGCTGCTCGCGGCCGCGCTCCGCCGCGACGCGCGCGTAGCGATCAGCGTCGTAGATCCAGTGCTGGCCTGTCGCGGCCCAGCCGCCCGTGACTCGCTGGACCGCGCCATCGACGTCCAGAACCTTGAGCATCATCTCCAGCCTGCTGCGGGACAGGTCGACTCTCGTCTCCAGTGCCGCAGTCGAGAGCGGCCGGGCGGCCTCAGCCAGTGCCGCGAGGGTGCGCCGCACGATCGCCTCGGCGGGGAAGGCAAGCGACCCGAAGTACGCCCAGATGTCGGCGTCCTCGCGGCCGGGGAGCAGGATGACATCGGCGTGGTCGACACCGCGCCCAGCCCGGCCGATCTGCTGGTAATAGGCGATCGGCGACTGCGGTGCGCCGAGGTGGACGACGAAGCCCAGGTCCGGCTTGTCAAAGCCCATGCCCAGCGCGCTCGTCGCCACCAGCGCCTTGACCTCGTTGGCCAGCAGGGCATCCTCGGCCCCTTGCCGGTCGGCTGGATCGTCCTTGCCGGTGTAGGGGAGCACGTGGTGGCCGCGCTCGCGCAGGAAAGCCGCGGTCTCGTGCGCGGCCGCGACAGTCAGCGCGTAGATGATCCCCGAGCCGGGCAGCTCGCTAAGATGCTGGGCCAGCCAGCCAAGGCGCTGCGCGGCGGCCGGCAGCGAGACGACCGCGAGGTGAAGGCTGTCCCGATCCAGGCTGCCGCGCAGGACCAGGGTCTCGCTGTCGGTGCCGGCGCCCAGCTGCTCGGCCACGTCACGGCTGACACGAGCGTTGGCCGTCGCGGTGGTCGCGAGCACCGGGACGCCAGGCGGCAGCTCCGTCAGCAGCGTGCGCAGCCTGCGGTAATCGGGCCGGAAGTCGTGGCCCCAGTCGGAGATGCAGTGCGCCTCGTCCACCACAAGCAGCCCCGCCGAGGTGATCAGCTTCGGCAGGACCTGGTCGCGGAATCCCGGGTTGTTGAGCCGCTCCGGGCTCACGAGCAGCACGTCGACGTGGCCCGCCGCAATCTCGGCGTAGACCTCATCCCAGTCGTCGATGTTGGCCGAGTTGACCGTGCGGGCCCGGATGCCCGCACGGGCGGCCGCGTCGATCTGGTTGCGCATGAGGGCAAGCAGCGGTGACACGATCACCGACGGCCCCGAGCCCCGGGCCCGCAGCAGGGCGGTCGCGGTGAAGTAGACAGCGGACTTGCCCCAGCCGGTCCGCTGGACGACCAGCGCGCGCACGTGGTCGGCTACCAGCGCCCGGATGGCGGCCCACTGGTCCTCGCGCAGCCGTGCCGACGGGCCAGCGAGGGCGCGCAGCCATCGCTCGGCCTCCTCGCGGAGCGGCTCCGGCGGAATGTCTTCGCCCGTCATGTGTCCTTCGTATCAGGCGCAGCCGACAGCCGGACCCGCGGCGTGCGATCCGAGTGATCGCCGAGCGGCCGGCTATACAGGCCTGGGTGCTGGCGATCAGGAGGGCTGCGAGTGAAGATGAGGGACGTCGCAGCGCCGGACAGGCTGCTGACTCCCGCCCGCGGCGGGGCGTTGCTGGTCGCCGGGATCCTGGTGCTTTCCCTGAACCTCCGGGCGGCGATCACCAGCCTGCCCCCTGTCTTTCCCGAGCTTGAATCTGATCTGCACATCTCGGCCTCGAGCCTGGCGCTGCTGGCGGCCGTTCCGGTCCTGTGCTTCGGCGTCTTCTCCGGTACGGCGGCGCCACTGAGCCGCAGGTTCGGTGAGGAGCGAGTGCTCGGGGCGGCCCTGCTGCTGCTGGCCGCCGGGCTGCTGCTGCGCGGGATCAGCCCGACGCTGCTGCTCTTCCCCGGCACGATCGTGGCGGGCGCGGCCATCGCCCTGATGAACGTGCTGCTGCCCAGCCTGGTCAAGCGCCGGATGCCGGAGCGGGCCGGGCTGATGATCGGGCTGTACCTGCTGATGCTGGCTTCCGGCGCGATCGTGGCCTCGGTCCTGGCGATCCCGGTCTTCAACGCGGTCAGCGGGTCCGCGCACGGCGGAGCCGTGACCGGCGGCAGCGCCGCCGTCCGGGTCACGCTGGCCCTGTGGGCAGGGCCGGCCCTGGTGGCGGCGCTGGTCTGGGTACCGCAGCTGCGGTACCGGACGCTGCCAGAGGGAGCGGGGAGGGCGGCCGCGGCTCCGGGCGCCGGACGCCGCCGGGGCGCGCTGGCGATGGGCCGCAGCGCGCTGGCCTGGCAGGTCACCGTGTTCATGGGCCTGCAGAGCCTGTCCTACTACGCGACGCTGTCCTGGTTCCCGACGATGTTCAGGGATCGCGGGGTCAGCGCGGCGCACGCCGGCGACCTGCTGGCGCTCATGAACCTCGGAAATGCAGTGACGGCCCTGGTGATCCCGATGCTCGCACAGCGGGCCGCCGATCAGCGCCGGCTGGTGGCGTGGTCCATGCTGGCGACGGCGGCGGGCCTGGCCGGCGCCATCTTCGGGCCGGCCAGCCTTGCCCCCAGCTGCGTGATCGTGCTCGGTCTCGGGCAGGGCGCCACCCTCGGGCTCGGCATCTTCTACACCATGGCCCGCGCGCCCGACCCGGTCACGGCGGCATCGCTATCGGCCTTCGCGCAGGGGGTCGGCTACCTGATCGCCAGCGCCGGACCGCTGACCATCGGCTTCCTGCACGACGCGACGGGCGGCTGGATCGTGCCCGGCATCGTGCTGCTCGGCGTTGCGCTGCTGCAGCTGATCACCGGCTGGCTAGCCGGGCGGGCGCGGACCGTCCCTGCGACCGCCTAGTCACCGGGCTGGCCTAGTCGAAGCTGACCTGGCGCCGCAACAGCCACTGCAGGAAGGTCCGCCGGGGCGGCCGCGCCACGAGGCTGCCGCTCGCGACCTTGCCGCTCACCTGGACCCGCAGGATCGCTGGCACATCGGGACCGCGATGTGTCCGGACGCGGACGGTGCCGCTGCGGACCGCCACGTCATCGGTGTCGACCTCGATGCCCGGCCTTGTCACGACAGTGAGGCTGCCGCTGCGGACATCAGCGTCCAGCCTGAGCATCGGGCCGGTGATGATGGCCTTCGTCAGGTCGAGGCGGACGCTGCCCGCCGTGACGCGGACCTCCATCCGCTGCGGTACCACCCACTGGCCGTCGCGGTTGGCGGTGCCAGCGCCGCAGTCGATCCGGACAAGTTCCTTGACCTCGGGCACAGCCACGCTGGCCTGGTGACCGGTGATCGCTGGCAGGTCGGTGGTCAGCACGGCCAGCTCGCTGTAAGTCCTGGCCGTCAGTGCCGCCTCGAGGCGCTCGTCAAGCTCATCTGGCGTCAGGCGGCCATCACCAGCTGCGACCCGCAGCAGCTCGACGACCCTATCCCTGTCCATATGTGACGCCCTGAGCTCGCCCTGAGGCCCTGGCTCGGAAGGACGGCTGACGGGGGATACTTCACCAGTCATGGGACATACTGTAGGTGCCGGCGACCGCCGCGCGGGACGGCTTACTGGCCTGCGCGGCCGCCTGTGCCCGGTCCGGGTGCGACGCCCCGGCAGGCGAGGCCCGCGTACGGCGGGTGGATCCAGCGAAATACACTCGGGGTGTATCGTCCCGCAGTACGTCCGGCAGACGCAGAGCCTGGGCGCCGAGAGCGCAAGCAGCGCGGCGACGCCTGGCCGCGGCGATGACACGAGGAGCAGGTCAAGTGAGCTTGCTGGAGCACATCCGCAATCCGCGCGATCTCAAGGACCTCAGCGCTGAAGAGCTGCCCCAGCTAGCTGTGGAGATCCGGGACACTCTAATCAAGATCGTGTCCAAGAACGGCGGGCACCTCGGGCCGAATCTGGGCGTCGTCGAGCTGACAATCGCCTTGCACCGGGTGTTCGACTCCCCAGTAGACCGGATCCTGTTCGACACCGGCCACCAGTCCTACGTACACAAGCTGCTCACCGGCCGCTATCAGCAGTTCGGCACGCTGCGCCAGCGGGACGGGCTGACCGGCTACCCGAACCAGTCCGAGTCCGAGCACGACGTGATCGAGAACTCGCACGCCTCCACGAGCCTGTCCTACGCCGACGGGCTGGCGAAGGCCTACCAGCTGCGCGGCGAAGGCCACCGCAGCGTTGTGGCGATCATCGGGGACGGCGCCCTCACCGGTGGCATGGCCTGGGAGGCGCTGAACAACATCGCGGCGGCCAAGGACCGGCGGCTCGTCATCGTGGTGAACGACAACGGCCGGTCCTACCAGCCGACCATCGGCGGCCTGGCCGATCACCTGGCTTCCGTGCGCGTGTCGCAGCGCTACGAGCAGGTGCTCGACTACATCAAGACCTCGCTGTCGCACACGCCGCTCGTCGGCGCGCCGCTGTTCGAGACGCTGCACGGGATCAAGAAGGGCCTGAAGGACGTCCTTCAGCCGCAGGTGCTCTTCGAGGACCTCGGCCTGAAGTACCTCGGACCTGTAGACGGGCACGACGAGCACGCGGTCGAGCACGCCCTGCGGCGCGCACGCGACTTCGGCGGGCCGGTCCTGGTGCACGTGATCACCCGCAAGGGGTTCGGGTACCCGCTGGCCGAGCAGAACGACGAGGACTGCCTGCATCAGGTCTCGCCAGCGAAGTCGCAGCCGGCGCTGTCATCGGTCACGGCCGCCGCCCCGGCCAGCCCGGCCCCCGCCAGCCGGCCATGGACCCAGGTCTTCGGTGACGAGCTTGCCGCCATCGGCGCGGAGCGCCCGGATGTCGTCGCCATCACGGCGGCGATGCTGCACCCGACCGGACTGGCGAAGTTCGCCGCCGCCTATCCCGACCGGGTCTTCGACGTGGGCATCGCCGAGCAGCACGCGGTCACCAGCGCCGCCGGGCTTGCACTCGGCGGCATGCACCCAGTCGCCGCGATCTACGCCACGTTCCTGAACCGCGCCTTCGACCAGGTCCTGATGGACGTCGCGCTGCACAGGCTGCCCGTCACCTTCGTTCTCGACCGGGCTGGTGTGACAGGACCTGACGGCGCGAGTCATCACGGCATGTGGGACGGCTCGATCCTGCAGCTCGTGCCGGGCCTGCGGATCGCTGTGCCGAGAGACGGCGCCCGCGTGGCTGAGCTGCTGCGCGAAGCGGTGGCGATTGACGACGGCCCGACGGCGCTGCGGTTCCCCGGGCGCCTGGCCACGGGCGATGTCCCGGCGGTCGGCAAGCTTGGCAGCATGGACGTGCTCAGGGTGCCCGCCGATCCGGCGCGCCGCGACGTACTGCTCCTTGGCGCCGGGCCGATGGCCACCGTCTGCGTCGAGGCAGCTGACCGCCTCGCTGACCACGGCATCGGCGTGACAGTAGTCGATCCCCGCTGGGTCAAGCCGCTGGATCTCGCGCTGCTCGATGCGGCCCGGCAGCACGGCCTCGTGTGCACAGTGGAGGACAACGGCAGGGTTGGCGGCTTCGGTGACGCGGTGGCCCGGCTGCTGCGGGACAGCGACATCGAGACCCCGGTCCGCACTTTCGGGCTTCAGCAGCAGTTCCTGGACCACGGCGAGCGCGCGCAGGTACTGGAAGCCCAGTGCCTGACGCCGCAGCACCTGGCGCGTCAGGTGACGGAGATCGTCGCCAAGCGCGCGCCGCAGCTCGCCGATGAGGACCAGCGCGCCTGAGCGCACGCTCCGGAATACACGGGCCGTCAAGCGTGCTGTGGCACTGCCCGGAAATTCGGCTGGACTGAGGCGGTGCTAAGCGCGTCGCTCTGGTCTGGCGGCCGCGAAGATCTCCGCGAACGTCCGGGTCTGCCCGGCGAGCTCCTCGACCTCAGCTGCCGTCATGTGCGGGCTCAGCTCGCCGGCAAGTTCGGCGCGGGACTGGCTTCCCATCCGGGGGTCGGCCGCTGCCCGGTGCACTCTCCCCGCGGTCGGTCCGTGCTTGGCGCGGGAGGTCAGGGCCGCCGCGAGGTCGCTGCCCACATCGACCGCCGCGACCACCAGGACCCGGCTGTCGTAGTGGTCGATCAGGTTCTCGATCACGGTCACGGCCAGGCCTGGCTCCAGGTAATCAGCGTCGTCGATGATGACAAGCGCCGGCGCCGAGGCCGAGACCGCTGCCACGACTCGTGCAGCGCGCGCGGCAGCGCCGTTCTCGCCGGCCGGACCGTCGTCCGCCTCCCCGCCGGCGGCGGCCGCTGCCACTCCGGCCACCAGCAGCAAGATCGTCCCGGCGATGCCTGACTTAAGCAGGCTGGTCGAGCCTAGGCGCGCGCGGCCGCGCAGCCGGCTGAGGCACAGCAGTACGGCTGCCTGCCGCCGGACGTCGGCTGCCAGCAGGCCGTCCCGGACGGCCGCAGCCTGCAGCCCAGGCCCGTCCGGCAGCGATCTGGCGCTTATGCGCACCACCAGGCTGGTCTGGGCATCCGGCCTGCTGATGATCTCGGGGAGTTGCTCAAGGACAGTGGACCGCCCCCAGCCGGACGGGGCCGCTAGCAGGACCGCATGCGAGCCGATGCCACCCTGCCGTATCCCGTCCCACCACTGCGCTAGCTCTACCGCCGCCGCGCTCTGCCGCTCTCCTAGCATGACGCAAGCCTAAAAGGCCGGCATCGCGCTCGGTACACGCCGTTCCGCAGTTGCCGCACGATGCACAGCGAAGACGACGACCTGCCGCGCAAGAGCGTGTCTGCTGTGGGGTCCTGACAGCCGGGCCGTACCCACCCGTCCAGACGCACGCCGGCCTGCCAGGATGGGGGACGTGGATGTGCTGAGCAGCCGGATTCTGCTGCGTCCCGCCGACCTGAGTCAGAGCCGGCAGTTCTATCGCGACGTGCTCGGTCTGGCGACCTACCGGGAGTTCGGCCCACCGGCCGACCCTGGGGTGGTGTTCTTCCTCGGCCAAGGGCTGCTGGAAGTCTCTGGCCGCTCTGACGGCCCTGCGGGCCGCTCGGTGATGATCTGGCTTCAGGTACGAGACGTTCATGCTGAGCATGAGCGGCTGGCCGCAGCCGGCGTTCGTGTGCTGCGCCCGCCCGCGACCGAGCCCTGGGGACTGATCGAGATGTGGATCGAGGATCCCGACGGCGTCCGGATCGTCCTGGTGGAGATTCCCGCCGACCACCCGCTGAGGCGCGATCTCCGCCCCCCGCCATCGCCAGAGTGATCGCGCGTCCGTCCCGCAGGCGGCAGTTGATGACCTACGTGAGCTACAGTCATGCTGCCCGAGGTTCCCCTGATTTCGGGCGGTCTGAGTAGTTCGGTTTCCCCACCGGGCAGCACTGCTGGTGCTGTAAGCCGGATGCGGGCTTCTGTCATCGCGGGGCCGAAGATCGGAGAGCTGCCTGTGTGGCGACGCTGGGCTGTTTTGGTCGCTGCGGCCGTGGCCTGTGGGGGCTGCACGATCATCATCCCGATCGGCGGGTCGGCTGGCAGCGGTACGCACGATAACTCGAGCGGTACCGGGGTTAACGCCCGCCCACCCGGCTTGGCGGTCCTGAACGCGATCGGACTTGCCTATGTTCTCTCGGTGTCGTGCCCGTCGGTAGGCAGTTGCGCGGGCGGCGGGTACTACGAGAACGGTTCGGGCAATGACCAGGCGTTCGTCATAGGTCAGCGGAATGGCATCTGGGGTACTGCTGAGGTGGTTCTTCCGACGGCGCCACTTAGCCTCGAGGGGTCCGGCGGAGGTTGAGTCTTTGTCGTGCGCGTCGGCGGGCAACTGCGCGGCTGGCGGCTACTACACCGATGCTTCCCGCCAGCTTCAGGCCTTCGTCGTGAGCGAGAGTGACAGCGCCTGGGGGCGGGCGCAGGAAGTTCCCGGCTTCGCGGCTCTGAACATCGGTGGGAGAGCCCAGATCAGCTCTGTATCGTGCGCGTCGGCTGGCAACTGCGCGGCTGGCGGCTACTACACCGATGCTTCCCGCCAGCTTCAGGCCTTCGTCGTGAGCGAGAGTGACAGCGCCTGGGGGCGGGCGCAGGAAGTTCCCCGCATCGCGGCTCTGAACATCGGCGGGAGAGCCGAGATCAACTCCGTATCGTGCGCGTCGGCTGGCAACTGCGCGGCCGGCGGGTTCTACACCGACGAATCTCACGGCTCTCAGGCGTTCGTCGTGACCGAGACGCGCGGCATTTGGACCAGCGCGAGGCAAGTGGCCGGTCCAACGGCGCCCAGATCCGTCGCGGTCATCAGCTCTGTGTCGTGCGCGTCGGCGGGCAACTGCGCCGCCGGCGAGGCTCTCGACGGTTGCCAGCAGGCGTTCGTCGTCAGCGAGAGGAATGGCCGCGTGGCCGCGAAGCAGCCCGGATGCTCGTGCTCGAACGCCGACGGGAAGCCAATGTCCTCGCGGTCGAGCGGGGTGCACCGGGATCCGTCGTGGCCCAGATTAAGCGTGCAGCGCCTGCCACACGGCCGCACGCGCGGTGACCTGCGGGGCGTCGTTCGTGGCGTCACGATATGCGCGCCGGCTGGTCACGACAGGCCGGCCAGCCGTGTTCGTCGTGAGCAGCCGATCGCCGGTACCGACGCAGTGCCTGGATCGCGGCGCTAACCGGGGGTACGCCTGGGCCGGGCGTGCTGCTAGCTCGAAGCAGGCCCGGGTCCTACGCCGATCGATGCCGCGGTCGTCTGCCTGAGCCCGCGACGGAGAGAGCATCCGTCACTCCGATCCCAGTGATCTGCGTGTGCTGCGCCGAAGCTCGCGCGAACTCCCATGTAGGAACTGATGCGACCGTCTAGGCGCAAAGGCGAGTCTGAGCGCAGCTGCCGAGGTTACTGTCAGCGCAGGCCGAACGCCTCACTGACGGCGGCTATGCCGGCAGCGTCGGCGAAGGCGAAGCTGAAGATCACTTCGTCGGCGCCGGCGTCGATGTGGCCGGCGACCAGGCCCGGAATCTCATGCGCCTGGCCGACGGTGAATCCGGCGATCTCCTCGGCAGAGGCGGCGGCTGCCAGCATCTGGCGTACCTCGGCGGTGTTCTGGTCGGACGTAGTCAGGATCAGCGGGGTCATCCAGGTCACGCCGACCTCGGCAGGGTCGCGGCCGACGTCGGCGCAATGCCGGCGCAGCACGTCGATCTTGCGGGCCAGCGTGGCGACGTCGCCGGTGACGTTGCATTTGTCGGCGTACCGGGCCACCAGCCGTAGCGTGCGCTTCTCGCCGCCGCCGCCGATCATGATCTTCGGCCCGCCTGCCTGCACCGGCCGGGGCTGGTTACGGGCGTGATCGAGCCGGAAGTGGGCGCCGGCAAAGTTGACGTCATCGCTGGTGAACATCGCCCGGCACACCTGAACCGCTTCCTCCAGCATGTCCAGGCGGACCCGGTCGGCCGGATAGTCGATGCCCAGGCCGCGGTGCTCGACGTCGTACCAGGCGCCGCCGATGCCGAGGATGGCCCGGCCCCGCGAGATGACGTCCAGCGTCGTCACCATCTTGGCCAGGATGGCCGGGTTGCGGTAAGTCACTCCCGTGACCAGGGTGCCGAGCTGCACGCGCCGGGTTACGGCGGCCAGCGCCCCGAGCAAGGTGTAGGCCTCCAGCATTGGCTGGTCTGGGCCGCCCAGCGGTGGTAGCTGGTAGAAGTGGTCCATTACCCAGAGCGAGTCGAACCCGCCTTCTTCCACTGCGGTCGCCAGGCCCGCAACGTGTTCGAACAGGTCAGCCGGATCGAATCCTGAGAAGTTGGGCAGCTGCACGCCGAATCTCGTCATAGCTGCCACCGTAGTGATTCGAAAGGAAAGCAGGCACAATCCGGACGTGAATTGTCCGGGACTTCGCGTACCGTGCCAGCCATGGCTATCGCACGCTACCCAAGCATCGTCATCGACTGTCCCGATCCAGCCGCTCTCGCGACGTTCTACGGCGCGATGCTGGACTGGAAGGTCATCAGCTCTTCCAACTGGGCCGAGGTCCGGGCGGACTACGGCCAGTGCATCTGCTTCCAGCCGGTGGAGTCCTATTCGCCGCCCATATGGCCGGCGCAGGAGGTGCCTCAGCAGATGCACCTTGACGTCGTCGTCGACGACCTCGACGCGGCCGAGGCCGCAGTGCTCGAGCTCGGCGCGACTAAGCACACGCATCAGCCCGGTACGACCTTCCGGGTGTTCCTCGATCCGGCTGGCCACCCGTTCTGCTTGTGCGTGGAGTGACTGCGGCGGATAAGGCCAGCGCCCAGGGCCCCACCTCCACGGTCACCGCAACTTTTCGTGCGTTGCGACCTGCGGTGTGCTGGAGTGGCCCGATGGATGCGGTGGACCTCGCCCGGCGCTTCGCCCTCGGCCGCGCCGCGAGGCTCTCGGAGGAGCCGGTCGCGCGAGGCAAGCAGGGACTGGTGTGGCGACTGGACACCGCTGACGGCAGCTGGGCGGTGAAGGTGCCGTTCTGGCCGTCCGATGAGGACGAGGTCCGCTCGTCGGCCGCGTTCCAGGAGGCGGCCTGCGCCGCGGGCGTGCCGGCTCCGCAGGTGCGGCGCACCACGGAGGGATCGGCGTTCGCGACCGTTGAAGGCAAGCAGGTCAGGGTCTACGGGTGGGTGGATCTTCGCGGCCCCGACTCCATGCTCGACCCGGCGCAGGTGGGTGCGGTCGTGGCCGCCATTCACCGCGTATCAGGCACTGACCTCACCCCGCTGGACCCGTGGTATCACGAACCGGTCGGCGCCGATCGCTGGGACCATCTTGTCGAGCAGCTTGCCTTGGCGGGTGCGCCGTTCGCTCGCCAGCTGGCAGAACTGCGCGATGAGCTGGTGGCGCTGGAAGCCTGGATTGAGCCTCCGGAGACGCCGCGGACCTGTCACCGCGACCTGTGGGCGGACAACGTTCTGCCGACCGCGGACGGTGGCGTGTGCGTCATCGACTGGGAGAACAGCGGTCCCGCAGATCAGAGCCAGGAGCTCGGGTGCGTCCTCTTCGAGTTCGCACGGACTGACCCTGGTCGCGCTCGCGCGCTGGCCGCTGCCTACCGGGACGCTGGCGGACCGGGGACCGTGTATCGCCGTGGGCACTTCTCGATGCTCATCGCGCAGCTCGGGCACATCACCGAGATCGCCGGCACCGACTGGCTGAAGCCCAACCTCCGCTCGCCGGACCGCGCCGACTCCGCCGCGTGGATCGGCGAGGTTCTGGAGGAACCCCACACCCGCGAGCTGCTCGCAGCCATCATGGCGGTCAGTGGTGCTTGCCGCCCTGGGCCGTATGCCGGCCCGTTCCCTCCCTGAAGTAGCCGCTGTAACCCGGCACTGTCGGGAACGAGCCGAACGAGCTGCCGAGGTCAGCTGACTCAAAGGTCTGCTGCCAGATCTGGCCGGCGTTGGCACCGAATACCGAGCCGGGGCAGTCCTGCCCGCCGCCAGCCGAGCGGTAGCAGGACGCGTACCCGATCATCGGATGGTCGACCGGCCCGGTCGGGTTGAACATCGATACGTAGGCGGCGAGCTTCGGCGTGTAGCCGCCGAACGCCGCGAAGTCGAAGCTGTTCGCGGTGCCGGTCTTGCCTGCCTGCGGCACGAAGATCCCGTCGCGCGTGACGCCATCGCCGCTGGCGGTGCCGGTCGTGAGCACGCCGCGCAGGATGTACGTGGCCGCGGCCGCCACGGCTGTCGCGAACACCCGGTGACAGCCGGCCGCCTCCACCGGCAGCTGGCGTCCGCCCGCGGTGATCTGCTCGATCGCGATGGGCCGGCAATAGACGCCGCCCGCGGCGACGGTCGCGTAGGCACCGGCCATCGTCATCGGCGAGACGTTGACCGAGCCGAGCGTGAACGAAGGCAGATCATCGGCCGGCAGCTGATAGCCGGACTTCCCCGGCTGGCCCTCGGCTCTCAGCAGCGATCCGCCGTCGGCGCGGTGCACTCCCATGCTGACCGCTGTTTTCACGACACTGCAGAGGCCGACGTGCCGCTCGAGTTCGGCAAAGAACACATTGATGGATTGCGTGGTGCCGGTGTAGAGCGAATAGGTACCCTTGCCGGCACCTTCGGCGTTAGAAACCGGGAACGAGCCCGTGTACTGCCCCTTGCAGTTATAGTACGGGCCAATATTGTTCGGCGAGGAGACCGACATCTTGAAGCCGAACGGGATGTTTTGCTTGAGCGCGGTTATCAACGTGAATAGCTTCGACGATGATCCGGTCTGCACTCCGAAGCCGCCATTCTCTCCGGTGTCGACGGCATAGTCGATGCTGTCCTGGCCGCGCCCCGTGCCGTACGGCCGGTCGACGGCGATGGCCTGGACGTGGCCGGTGCCTGGCTGGATCAGGACCTCGGCGGCGGCATTTTCACCTGGGTTGAAGCCCGACGGTGGCGCCGGGAGCATGAAATTGACAGCGTCCTGCGCAGCTCGCTGGTCCTGCGGGTTCATCGTCGTGTAGATCCTGAGGCCGCCGATGGTGTTCATCTCCTGCCAGGCCGAGCCGTAGGCGGGGTTGGTCCGCAGCTCGGCCAGCACGTAGTCGCAGAACCAGGCGGCGTTCACGGCCGAGGCGCTAGAGCAGCCCTGCTTGAGCGATGCCGCAGCGAAGTGAACGCCGAGCGGTGCCTTCGCCGCCGCGACGGCCGCAGCGTGGCTGATGTAGTGCAGCTGCGCCATGCGGGTGAGCACCACGTTCCGGCGTGCTCTGGCCGCGCCCGGGTGGACCAGCGGATCGAAGAGCGACGGGTTCTGCACAAGGCCGGCCAGGGTGGCCGCCTGGGGAAGGCTGAGGCGCGCGGCCGTCGTGCGGAAATAGCGCCCGGCGGCCACCTCGACACCGTAGGCCTCGTTCTCGAAGTACGCGACGTTCAGGTACGCGGCGAGCAGCTCATCCGGGGTCAGCCGGCGCTCGACGTTAATGGCGATCCGCAACTCGCGGATCTTGCGGGCAGCGCTGTCGGTCACCGCCGCCCGCTGCTGCGCGCTGTCAGCCGCTGTGAGCAAGAGCGCGTTCTTGACGTACTGCTGGGCCAGCGTAGAGCCGCCCTGGACCTGGCCGCCTGTCAGATCGGTCGTGATGGCGCGCAGCGTGCCGCGGATGTCGAGTGCGCCGTGCTGGTAGAACCGCGAGTCCTCGATGGCCACGATCGCCTCGCGCATCGCCGGCGCGATCTGGCTGTAGCTCACCGGCACCCGGTAGATATGGTTCGGGTAGTAATAGGCGATCAGGCTGCCCTGGGCGCTGAGGATCTCCGAGCGGGTCGGCAGCCTGGATAGCGTCGGCACCGGCAGATCATTGAAAGTCTCCGCGGCATCGCGAGACGCTATGCCCGTCATTCCGGCTACCGGCAAGACGGCGGCGCCGGCAATCAGGCCGGCGAGCACCGATAGGGCTGCCAGCGCCGCGATGACGCTCAGCACGGACCCGCGGCCCTTAGATGTCACTCTGCGTTTCCCTATCCGGATGGCCTTCGATCCCGTCCGGCGACGTGATACCCGGCGGCGACTAAAGGCAACGCGGCGGCCTCACTAAGGGCAAGTAAAGTAAATACGCCGAATTTACATACTGCTCGTCACGGCAATTGCCCGGGCGCCACAATTCCGCGCGGGCATTTACCAGGGCCCTGTCGTTAGCCGATTCGCAGGCGCGCGCGCAGCGACCCGTGGCCGCGATCGGCCCGGCGTGCACGTTCGACGGCGACGTCGCGAGCGATGCGCTCCAGTTCATCGGCCAGCGGCGTCAGGTCCGGCAGGCCGTAGCGGTGCGCGAGGGCAGCGCTAATGAGGAAGTCGGCTAGTTCCGGGTTCTTGGGCAGGCACGGGCCGCGAAGGTTCGTCCCGACTGCGCTGCCGAGGATGACTCCCTCAGTGCCGTCACCGTTGTTGCCGTGGCCGCTGACGACCTGGCCGAGCGGCTGCGCTGCCGGGCCGAGGTAGGTAGCGCCGCTGTGGTTCTCGAAGCCTACGAGCAGCGTGCTGCCCCAGCGCACCACCAGCTCGCCGGTGAACCGGTCCGCATGCGCCGCGGAGATCGTCCCGTAGTGATCGCCGAGGACGCTGGCATTCCGGATCGTCCAGGAGTCGAAGAGCTCGATCCCGCGGAACTCGATGCCCTTCTCGGGCTGGCAAAACCGCCCGCAGAGCTCGTAGCCGCCGCCGACCGCTAGCGCGGCGGCGCCCGCCTGGACAGCATCGCGGATCCACGGGCCCTTGACCTTGTACAGGTCCGCCGCGACCAGCCGCTGCTGCGACTCGCCGCCGCCGCCGATCATGAAGAGATCGACGTCATCCGTCACGGCGTCGTCGCCTAGATCCAGGTTGATGACCTGCACCGCGATGTTGCGCCAGCCGCAGCGGCGGACGATCGCCGCCACGTTCCCGCGATCTCCATAGGTCGACATCATGTCGGGGTACAACGAGCCCACCGTGATCTTCAGGTCGGTCACCGCGCTGCTCCTTCGGTTCCGCGCCCGGTTGCGGCCGTCTTGTCCGGCTGCCGCGATGGTGGCTTCAGCGCTTGCGCAGCGACGAGGGGAGCCATCCCGGCGCGGGGACCCGTCCCCACGGCTCGGGGTGCATCTGGGCTGGTAGGGGTCCTTCCCGATGCAGGCGGCGCCGATGGCGGCTCAGCGCATCCTTTACGAAAGCTTGCCTACTGCAAGTGATTCTCGACTGACTAATCCGTGTCGTAATGGCGCGAGATTGCAGCCAGGGGATGTGACCATTCGATCCTCAGCGCGCGGCCGCGCTGCCGGCTCGGCCGCAGGCGGCGCCCGTTCCGCCGGGCTAATGCGGGTATATGCCGCCGTCGAGCGAGATGACCTGACTGTTCAGATACGGGTTGCGCAGGACGGCGAGCGCCAGGTCCGCAACTTCGGCAGGTCGTCCAAGCCGGCCGATAGGGACGCGCTGGCGCAGCTCGGCCTCCTCGCCCGGCAGCATCCCGGTGTCGGCGATGAGCGCCGGGGCGATGGCGTTCACCGTCACTCCGGAGCGGGCGTACCTGGCGGCAAGTGAGTGCGTGAGTCCGTGCAGGCCGGCCTTGGCTGCGGCGTAGTGCGGCCCGACGATTCCGCCGGTGAACGCGGCGACCGACGACATGAACAGGACTCTCCCGAACCCGCGCTTCGCCATGGCTGGCAGGAGGCGCTGCGTGAGCAGGAAGGGCGCGCGCAGATTGACCGCGATGGTCTCGTCGAAGTCCTCGATGGCGATGCTCTCCAGCGGCTGCCGCTTGCCGATGCCAGCGTTGTTCACCAGTACGTCCACCGGTCCGAACGCGTGCTCGGCCTCCTCGGCCAGCCGGATGACCTCAGCCGCGTAGGCCAGGTCGGCGCTCAGCGCGGCCGCCCGCCCGCCTGCCGCGGTGATCTGCCCGGCTAGCTGGTGGGCTGCCGCGTCGCTGGTGCCGTAGCCGATCGCGACGCTTGCCCCTGCCGCTGACAGGGCTAGCGCGATGGCCTGCCCGATGCCGCCGCTGCCGCCGGTGATCAGGGCAACCCGCCCGGCCAGGCCGATCTCGGGCACCTGCTGGTCATCCTGCATGCGGCTCACGCTAGCTGATTGCCCCGCAGGTCCAGCAGGCGTGCCATGCGCACGCACGGACGGTGCAGAATCTATTGGTATGCAAACTCTCCAGGTAGCAGTGATCGGCTCTGGTCCGGCGGGCCTGTACACGGCCGAGGCCCTGATCAAGCAGGCGGCAGCGCTGGACCCGCCCTGTGCGATCCGGGTGGACGTGCTCGACCGGCTGCCGACCCCGTACGGCCTGGTCCGCTACGGCGTGGCGCCGGACCACAAGTCGATCAAGTCGATCGCCGAGTATCTGCGCAACGTGCTGGAGCACGACGGCGTCAACTTCATGGGCGGCGTGCACCTGGGCGATGACATCACCCGCGAGGACCTGCTCGCTGCTTACGACGGCGTGGTGTATGCCACGGGCGCGATGCGAGACCGGCGCCTGGGAATTCCCGGTGAGGACCTGCCTGGCAGCATCGCGGCGACCGACTTCGTCAACTGGTACTGCGGTCATCCAGACGTCGATCCGTCCGCGTTCACGCTGGACGCTGAGGCGGTCGCGGTTATAGGTGTCGGGAACGTGGCCGTTGACGTCGCGCGGATCCTCGCGCGCAACCCGGAGGAGCTGCGCGAGACCGACGTCTCCCAGCCAGTGCTCGACGCCCTGATGGACAGCAAGGTGCGTGAAGTGCACATGATCGGTCGCCGCGGCCCGGCCCAGGCTAAGTTCACCACCAAGGAGCTGCGTGAACTCGGCGAGCTGCCCGGCGTCGACATTGTGGTCGGGGATGGCGAGGCGGACCTGGACGCCTTCGACGCCACCGGTGAGAGCGCGCGGCTGGCTGAGAACGACCGGCACGTGCGTGGCAACTACGCGGTGATCAGGGACTGGGCGAACCGAGCCCCGGCCGGGGGAGCGCGCCGGCTCACCATCCGGTTCTGGCTGAAGCCCGTGGAGATCCTCGGCACGACAAGTGTCGAGGGACTGACTCTGGAACGGACCAGGCTGGATGCGGCCGAAACCCTGGTGGGGACCGGCGAGCGGGAGACGCTTGACGTGCAGATGGTCCTCCGGTCGGTGGGGTATCAGAGCGTGCCGCTAGCGGGCGTGCCGTTCGACGAGCGGAGCGCTGTTGTCCCGAACGTCGCCGGCCGTGTACTGGGTCCCGACGGGCAGCCCCTGCCCGGTGAGTATGTCGCCGGCTGGCTCAAGCGGGGGCCGACCGGCGTGATCGGCACCAACAAGTCCGATGCGGCAGAGACGGTGCGGTCGCTGCTCGCCGACCTGGCTGGTGGTCCCGGGCCAGATGATGTGCAGCTGCCCAGGGCCGGGCTGCTGCGCATGCCGGCCGCGCCGGCGGGCGGCGCCGGGTCACCGCTGGCGGGGGTCCTGGCTGAGCGCGGTTCGCGCTACGTCAGCTATGCGGACTGGCTCAAGATCGAGACGGCCGAGAAGGAACTGGCGGCCAGGCTCGGCCGTGGCGGCCGGGTCAAGCTGGCCAGCCGGGACGATCTCCACAGGGCCTGCGGCCTGCTGTAGTGCCCCGGTCGGGGCGATTCCCGGTGGTCAAGACTTGGCCAGCATGCCATGGGTGATGGCCACGCGCATGTATGATTCCGCGGGTAATTATTAGCGAAACGCCCGGAATAGCCAGGTCGGTTCGATCTGGCTTGTCGCGGCCTTCCCGAACTTATCGAGAGGTAGCCGAGTGGGAACAGTGCGTGACGACGGCGCTCCGGCTGTCGACGTAGAGCAGCTCCGGGGCGATCGGCAGACACAGCACGACGTCCTCGAGGCGCTCGCTGAGTGCGCTAACCACCGTCGCTGGTTCGCCGCCTTTGCACGGCCGTACCTGGGCGAGCACCCCATCGAGATCGGCAGCGGCTTCGGCGACTACGCCAAGGAATGGATCCCGGCCGTCGACAAGTTCACCGCGACGGAGGCGGACCCCGCGCTGCTTCCCGGCCTGTCGGCGGAGATGGCGGTCTACCCCAACGTCACCGTGAAGCAGATGCTGCTGCCCACCGACGATCGCGCTGACCACTCGTGCCTGGTGTCGTACAACGTCCTCGAGCACATCGATGATCATGTCGGCGCGCTGCAGAGCATGGCGAGGCTGGTCCGGCCGGACGGCTACATCGTCCTGGTGTGCCCGGCATTCCCGTTCGCGATGAGCCCAGTCGACATCGCGACCGGGCACGTGCGGCGCTACACCAAGCGCACTATGCGCAAGGCGCTGACCGACGCCGGCCTGGAGGTCGTCCAGGTCAGGTATGCGAACTCGCTCGGGCTGATCTGCTACTACGCTTTCACCAGCGTGCTGAAGCGCCAGCCGAAGATCGGCGGGACCATCAGCTTCTATGATCGGCTTGTTGTTCCCGTCGTCCGGCTCCTCGAGCGCCTCGTGGGCCTGCCGCCATTCGGGCAGTCCGTCCTCGCCGTCGCGCAGGTCAGGGAAGAAACTGAGTAGGCACCAGCAATGAACCATCCGGGCGAGCAAACCGTGATCGCCCAAGGCCCGCAGCCTCCGCGCGCAGGAAAGTCCGCCTCACTTGCCGGAGCGCTCCGTGTCATCGATGCCGGACCGCGCTATCTGTACCGGGCTGCGCTGGTCTCGCTGGCCGGCACGTGCCTGCTGACGATCGCACTGTCGCTGGCCGTCCGTCCCGCCGGCCGGCTGCCTCGGCCCCAGCAAGAACTGATCCTGGTTGCCCTGGCCGGGTTGCTCGGCACTGCCGTCCTGGTGCTTGCCGCCCTCGCCTGGCCGGCCGAGCGGCGGACCGCCGTGCTGGACCGCCTGGTTGACCCTGAGCAACGGGCCGCGGTCTGGCTGGCCCTGGCTGTCTGGTTCCCGCTGCTGCTGGTCGTCGCCTACTACCGGGCCAAGTCGACGTTGCCGTCCTCGGTGGTCTGGATCTCTTTTGGCTACCTGGACAAGCGCTGGGTGACTGCCTGCTACCTGGTCGGCGCGCTCGCACCGATCCTGCTCATCATCGCGGCGGCGCGCGTTCTGACGGCTGGGCGCGCTCATCCGGTGACCTGGCGAGCATGGCTGTCCGCACTCGCACCCGCTCGCCGGGCGGATGTCAAGGTCGACGACGAGGGCACAATTGCCCCCGCCGACTCGGACGACGCCGCGCCGAGGAGCTGGTGGGGCGCCAGATGGGTGAGCGTCGCGGTAGGCGTTCTCACTGCCCTCGGACTTGCCTACTACTTCTACGGACCTCCCTGGTTCCTGAACCGGGCCTCTGGCGCTGGCCCGGTCAGCCTGCAGGAGGACGTCTTCCTCAGCGGCCTGCAGGCCATATCCAAAGGCGCCACTCCCTATATCGGGCCTGCCGCGGTCCAGTACGGCCCCGGTACGCAGCTGCTGTCGTACCTCTACATGCGGCACATCGGCAGCTTCTCGGTCGTGGGCTTCCGCGAGTCCTGGGCGCTGTTCGGCTGGGCTGGCGCGTCGATCTTCTTCGTCGTGCTCTTCCTGGCGCTCGGCTACGGCCGCGGGCTGGCCGCGACGCTGATGACCGCGCTGATCTATCCCGCGCTCCACCTGGTCGGGTTCGGATTCCTGATTGGCGCCTCGTACTCCGGCTTCTTCGGCTGGGCCAATCCACTGCGTTACGTGGGGGCCATCGCGCTGATCCTGCTCCTGCCCAAGGTGATCAGGCGCGCTCCGTCGTGGCCGGGGCTGACCGGTGCGGCGGTCCTCGGCCTGCTGTGGGGCTTCCTGTCGTATATCGCGCAGGAGAACCTGGTCGCGGGCGCTGTGGGAGCGGTTGTGGTCGGCGCACTGCTGCTACTGAGCGGTACGGCGCCGTGGCGCTCGGTGTGGACCTCACTGCTGGCAGTTCTTGGCGGATTCGTCGTGAGCTGGCTCCCGGTGCTGGTGTACTACGCCGCGAAGGGGCTCCTGGCCCGGTTCCTCTATCTGTATTTCCTCATCACCAGGGCTGTCGCAGAGGGATATAGCAACAGTCCCTATGGCGGCCTTCAGCCCACCAAGAGCCAGATCGCGTACAACGCCCCGTGGGAGAGATTCTTCTACGTCGTGCCGTTCGTGCTGGCGCTGCTGGCGCTGCTTGCGGTTGTCCAGTTCCGGCCGTTCCGGATCGCGATGGAGTGGTCACGCGAGCGGATCGTGGTGGTTGCGATCATGGTGACCACAATCCTGATGTACCAGGGCGCGCTGCTCCGCTCGGACGCCGACCATCTCACCGGGACGCTCCTCGTGGTCCCGGCGCTCGTCGTCACGCTGGCGACCTTGCTGCCCCGGTTGCTTGGCGCGCACCGGCGCGTCACGCTTGTCCTCGCCGGTGCCGCGATAGTTGTCGCCTCGTTCGCTCTTCTGCCATCGCACGCCTATAAGCCGTCCATGGTGCGCGCGCAGGCAGTGGCGCCCTATCACGACCGTCAGCGGCTGGCGGCGCGGCCTACTCCGCCCGAGCCCACCACGGTGGCAGCTCAGCGGATCGGCCCGGGGCTCGCGAACATCAGTCGCTGCTGTCGGCGCGGCGACGAGACCATGGGTCACTTCATCACGCTGATGAACCAGATCCATGCGATCGTCGGCGGGCGCACCACATACGTTGTCGGCTTCCCCGGCGGCTATCCAGGTCTCATCTACTTCGCCGCTGACCTGAAACCGGCGCCGGTCGCGCTCGACCTGAGAACGATGGTCTTCACGACGACGCAGCGGCTTGCCTATATGTCGGCGTTCCGCGCAAGCGTCCTGCCGCAGACTCAGGCAATCGTTACGCGGCACCTTCGTGCCGCCGAGGTGAGGGCCTTCCTCCAGCGATATCCGCACGCCCAGAAGATCGCGCTGACCTACCTCGGCACGCCGTACTACGTCCTGCTCGCACCCTGATCGCCTTAGCCGAACTCCGGCCCCGTTCCCAGAATTGTGCGCCCTGGCCGACGATCCCGGATCATCCGGTTCGGGTGGTTAGCTGACCGTGCCCGCTGGGTACGCGATCGGCAACGGACGGAAGGACGGTCTCCCATGGCCACCGTGACGACTCCGCTTGGTCCGGTCCCAGCGCAGGCTCCGAGCCAGCCGAGGCAGCAACGGTGGCCCACCGCCGGCAGCCTCGCGTCGTCAGCGGAACGCGCGAGCTTCGGCAAGACGGCGCGGGTGCTGGTGCCGCGCGAGGAGCACGCTGCCTTTGACGTGCCCGCCAACCGGCCGGATCCGATCGGGCTGCTGGAGCGGCAGGCTCGCACCCGGGTACCGGAGCTGGTCCCCGTCCGTCATGGCCGGATGGCGGCATCGCCGTTCGCGTACTTCCGCGGGGCAGCCCTGCCGATGGCCAGCGACCTGGCAGCGACGCCCGTCACCGGGCTGATCGTGCAGGCATGCGGTGACGCGCACCTGTCGAACTTCGGCGTGTTCGGCTCTCCTGAGCGCCGCCTTCTGTTCGACATCAACGACTTCGACGAGACACTGCCGGCGCCGTGGGAGTGGGACGTGAAGCGGCTAGCGGCCAGTATCGAGATCGCTGGCCGTGAGAACGGGTTCACGGCCAAGCAGCGCCGGAAGGTGGTGCTCGCGGCCATCGCCCGGTACCGGCAGGCGATGCGGGCCTTCGCCGGGATGACCAACCTCGACGTCTGGTACGCCCACCTGGACCTGGACGACCTCAGGGCCGAGCTCAACGCTGCGCTGACCGGCCGGCTACGCAAGGCAGTAGATCGCGGCATGACCAAGGCGCGCAGTAACGACAGCATGCGGGCGCTGAGCAAGCTCACTCGGATGGTCGACGGCAAGCGGCGGATCGTCGCCGATCCGCCGCTGATCGTTCCGGTCGGCGATCTTGTTGCGGGGGAGGACGATCCTGGGCTGCAGGCCATGGTCGGTGACCTGCTCGGCGCGTACCGGCGGACGCTGCACGAGGACAGCGCCGAACTGCTCGCGAGGTACGAGCTGGCCGACCTCGCGCACAAGGTTGTCGGCGTCGGCAGCGTTGGGACCAGGTGCTGGATCGTGCTCATGCAGGGGAGTCACGACGCCGATCCGCTGTTCCTGCAGGTCAAGGAGGCCGAGCGATCGGTGCTCGCCGAGTTCGCCGGGCGCAGCCGGTTTGCCAACCACGGCGAGCGCGTAGTCGTCGGCCAGCGGTTCACCCAGGCGTCCAGCGACATCTTCCTCGGCTGGGTCCGCGTCGCCCACGGGGTCGACGGCAGATCGCATGACTACTACGTCCGCCAGCTGCGTGACTGGAAGTTGTCCATGGACATCGCGTCCATGTCGGCAGACTGGATGAGACGGTATGTCAGCTTCTGCGGCTGGACTCTGGCCCGGGCGCACGCCCGCACCGGGGACAGGTTCGCACTCGCCGCCTACCTGGGCTCGTCTGACGTCTTCGACCAGGCGATCGCTGACTTCGCTGCCAGCTACGCCGATCAGAACGAGCGTGACCATGCGGGTCTCGTCGGAGCAGCCAGATCGGGACGACTGAGCTGCACGACAGGAGTCTGAGCGCGCCGCTAGGCCCGGCCTGCCGCTACGCCCGGCGGGCCGCCCTACCCCTGGCCCGCCGCTACGCCCGGCGGGCCGCCCTACCCCTGGCCCGCCGCCTGACTGAGCCGGGCAGCCAGCACCCGGAGCGTGCCGATGAGCTCTGGCGGCTCGAGCACGGTGAAGTCCAGGCCCATCATCGTGGCGTGGAGAGCGATCTGCTCGAGCGAGTCGGCACCGCTGCTAAGCACGCAGCCGCCGTCGCGGCCCGCTTCGAGCACTGCGACGCTGGGCGGCACGTGCTCGGCGACCACTTCAGGTGGCGCATGCACGAGGATGCGGGCCTGGTAGCGGTACGGCGCGGTCGTGACGGCGCGCGCGACGAAGGCGGCGGCATCCGGCGGATCGCGAGGCACGAATCGGACGCCGGTCAGTCTCGGCGCGTCGATCCGGTCGACCCGGAACGTGCGCCAGTCGTCGCGCTCCAGGTCGCGGGCGACGAGGTACCAGCGATAGCCGGCCTGGACCAGCCGGTGCGGCTCAGCGTTGCGCGCGCTGACGACGCCGTCGTGGCTCCGGTAGCCGAACTCCAGTCGTTCGGGAGTTCGGCAACCCCGCGCGATCGTGGTCAGCGCGTCGGCCGACACCGCTGGTCCCGGCCCGGTCAGCGGCACGGTGGCATGGCTGATCGCGGCTGCCCGCTCGCGCAAGCGGGACGGCAGTACCTGATCGAGCTTGGCCAGGGCGCGCACCGATGCCTCCGCGACGCCAGTGACCGAGTGGGTGGCAGCTGTTCGCAGGCTCAGCGCGACGGCGACCGCCTCGTCGTCGTCGAGCAGGAGCGGCGGCAGCGCGGCGCCGGCTCCAAGCCGGTAGCCGCCGGCCACGCCAGGCTCGGCGTCGACGGGATAGCCGAGGCTGCGCAGCTTGGCGATGTCGCGCCGTAGCGTCCGCGGCGTGACGTCGAGCCTGGCGGCGAGCTCGGCACCCGGCCAGTCGGGCTTGACCTGGAGCAGGGAGAGCAGCCGCAGCAGCCGGGCCGAGGTCTCCACCATGAATCTCAGTCTGCCAGCAATTGAGGACCGTTCCTGGCCGCAATTGATTCTAGCGTTCCGTCTATGGACATCAACTGGAACGAAGAGCTGCTGGACCAGCTCGAGTGGCACTGGGAGCATCAGCTCCGTCCTCGCCTGGACGGACTGACCGACGACGAATATTTGTGGCAGCCGGCGCCCGGCAGCTGGACCATCAGCACCCGGGGCGCGAGCACGGCGCCGATCTCGGTCGGTGCGGGCGACTTCACGATGGACTACGCCATGCCGCAGCCTCAGCCCGAGCCGGTCACGACCATCGCCTGGCGGCTGGCGCACATCATCGTGGGCGTGTTCGGCTCCCGGAACGCCTCCCACTTCGGTGGCCAGCCCGTCAGTTTCGAGACCTTCACGTACGCGGGAACGGCCGCAGAGGCGCTGCGCCAGCTGGACGAGGCGCACGACGTGTGGGTGAAGGGCGTGCGGGGACTGGGCCAGGACGGCCTGGCGGAGCGCTGCGGGCCTGCCGAGGGACCATTCGCCGACTACTCGATGGCGGCCCTGGTGCTGCACATCCACCGCGAGGTGATCCACCACGGCGCCGAGATTTCATTGCTCCGCGATCTGTACCTCAGGCAGGCACGCTGACATCGGCTAACTCGGCGCGCTGAGATCATCCACGCGCGGCGGCACGGTTGTAGGAGTTCGGTGGGCTGAATCGCGCATTGTAGGGATGCGGTGGCCCTTTGCGGGCGATTTAGAATGGTCTGTCCCCACCGAATCCCTACAATCATCAAGCTGGCCCCACCGAACTCCTACAACCTCGGGCGCGATAGCGGGCTGGGTGCGGTCGGATCCTTCCGCGCGCCGCCGGGTCCGAGTACGGTAGGACCACCTTCGGCATGGTTAGGTTGGATCTGTGCCGACAGCGGCCTGGGGGAACGATGTCGTATCAGCCTCCGTTCGACGGCAACTGGCTGGCCGGGAATGCATCATGGACAAGCTGGTACACGCCGCCCAGCGTGCAGAACGCGGTCAGGTTCATGTACGCCGGCGCCGCGATCGCGGCCATTACGCCGGTCTTGAACGTGCTGACCATCGGCAGCTTCAATAGCGCTCTCACCCAGGCACTCCCAACGGCGCCTGTCGCGAACGAGTTGCAGGAATTCGACCTGATCGCTATCGGCTCGTTCGTCATCTCGGGGCTCATCAATGTCTGCCTCTGGTTGTGGATGGCCAGAAAGAACCGCGCAGGCAGGAGATGGGCGCAGATCGTGGCGACCGTCTTTTTCGCTGTCGACTCGCTCGGATTGCTTGGGGTCGCGGCGCTGCCGCTCTCGGGGCTCGGCAAGGTTGCGCAAGCGCTGAGCTGGATCGTCGGCCTTTGCGCGATCGTGCTGCTGTGGCGCCGGGACTCTCGCGCGTTCTTCAGCGCACAGCCGCCGCGTTACTAGGGCGATTCGGCCATCCGGCGGACGATCAGTCCGCCGAGCACGGCCGCGGCCGCAAAGATGGCACCGGCGGCGCCGAGATGGATGGCGAGCGGTCTAGACGCGAACGACCCGTCCAGGAAGGCACGGGCTGAAAGATCTCCGAGGACGATGAGGTAGACCAGGCTGCAGTTCAGCATGACCACGCCGGCCAGGAGCCAGGCCCGTGGAGTGTCGTTGAGAACGAGGTCGCCAGTCTCGCCGCCGAGCGCGGGCGCGGAAGCGGAAGTACGTAGGTCATTGCCTCTAGCCACGGACAGGACTGTACGGCGGCCAGTCAAGATCACGCGGCGTTATCGGGCCTTTATCCGGCCAGCTCGCTAGCCACCCACGGCGATCAGCGTGCGCAGGAAGGCCCTGGTCCGGAGGCCGTCCTCACCGCGCGCGTACTCGCCGGCCACGAAGTCGGTGACGCCGGCGTAGCCGAGCGCCCGGATCTGCGCTGCCACTGCGTCTTCGTCGCCGACGATGGCCACGTCGCCAGGCCCGGCCGCGCCCTCCCGGTCCAGCATCGCCCGGTACGACGGCAGCTGGCCGTAGATCGAGAACGCCTTGCCGGCGTTCGCGCGCGCCTCCGCCGGATCGTCGGTCACGCACACCGGCAGGATGCAGACCACGCGCGGACTAGGCCGGCCGGCCTCACTGGCCGCGGCCGTGATCGTCGGCACGATGTAGTCGCGCACCGTCGCAGGCCCGGTCATCCACAGGACGGTGCCGTCGGCCTTGGTGCCGGCTAGCCGGAGCATCTGGGGTGCGAGCGCGGCCAGGAGCAAGGGCAAATTCGGGCGGGAACGGGGTATCGACAGGCCGATGTGGGCATGCACGGTCTCGCCATCGAAATCAGCCGGCGCGCCGGCCAGCAACGGCCCGAGCACAGCCAGGTACTCGCGCATGTGCCGGGCTGGCTTGTCGAAGCTGTAGCCGTACATGTCCTGGATCACGATCTGGTGCGATAGCCCGATGCCGAGCGTCAGCCGGCCGCCCAGGGCCAAGTCGGTCGTCAATGCCTGCTGGGCCAGCACGGCCGGGTGCCGGGGGTAGGTCGGCACGACGGCGGTGCCGAGCTCGATGCCCGGCACCTGGCGGCCGGCCACCGCGAGGGCGGTCAGCGCCTCGACGCCGAAGATGTTGGAGATCCAGGCAGAGGCGAACCCGTCGTCGGCCGCAGCGCGGATCTGGTCGGCCAGGGCGCCGAGCGCATCCGGGCCCGTTGGCTCCGCCAGTGAGGTGCCGATTCGCATCCGAGCTCCATCCGCGCTAAGGACCCCGTTCCCGGCAGGTCCTATGATTTTTCTGCTGGCCAGAACTGATCCTGGCGGTGCCGTGAGACTCGCGCAAGCGCGCAATCGGGCGAAGGTCGGATACCTGGCCCGGCCAGACCGGTCAATTCCGGCGCGCTGGACGACCGGAGGGTGAATTGACGCCGCGAAGCTGGGAATCAGCGCTTCGGCTCTTTTGGTGGCCGTCCCGGCGGGGACAATAGGGACATGGAACCCGCCCGCCCCCGCCGCGCCACTTCAGCAAGCCGAGCCTCAGCCGCCGAGCGCGATCGGCAGGGGGCGGAGGATCGGGCCAGGCGCCACCAGCAGGCCGCGGCGCGCGCTCGGTCCAGGGCAGCCGCGCGGGAACGCCAGACCTCCGAGCAGGCGGTGCTGGCGCGTCTTGGCAGCGAGCTGCCGCCGGACCGCTACCTCGACCGGGAAAACAGCTGGCTGCGGTTCGCCGAGCGAGTCCTGGAGCTGGCCGAGGATCCGAACGTGCCGCTGCTGGAGCGGGTCAGGTTCACGTCAATCTTTGCCAGCGGACTCGACGAGTTCTTCGGCGTCCGGATCGCCGGCCGGATCCGGCGCATGGCCACCGGCCTGCCTGTCGAGAACGCCTCCGGCCAGCCCACCGAGCAGATCCTGGAGAACGCGCTCGAGCTTGCGCGCGAGCTCTCGGCGCGCAACGCCCGCTGCTTCTCCCACTTGCTGGTGCCCGCGCTGGCGTCCGAGGGGATCGAAATCCTGCGGTGGAAGGAGCTAGTGCCCGATGAGCAGGCGCGGCTGGAGCGGCTGTTCAAGGAGCGCATCTACCCGGTCCTGACACCACTGGCCGTCGATCCGACGCACCCGTTCCCGTTCATCTCGGGGCTGACGCTGAGCCTGGCCGTGACCATCGCCGACCCGGTAACCGGCGATACCACGTTCGCCCGGGTCAAGGTGCCGCCGCTGCTGCCGCGGCTGCTGACGGTGTCGCCGAACAGGTTCGTCCCCGTCGAGGACGTCATCGCCGCGCACCTCGGCGAGCTGTTTGTCGGGCTGGACATCGTCGAGCATCACGTCTTCCGGGTGACCCGGATCACTGACCTGGAGATCGACGAGGACGTGACGGAGAACCTGCTCAAGTCGCTGGAGCGCGAGCTCCTCCGGCGCAGGTTCGAGCCGGCGGTGCGGCTGGAGGTCGAGGAGTCCATCTCCGACGACGTGCTGGACAAGCTGGTCACCGAGCTGGACGTCGACACGCGTGCCGTGTACCGGGTGCCGGGTCCGCTCGACCTGGCCGGCATGAGCCCGATCGCCGACCTGGACTTCCGGCACCTTAAGTACCCGCGCTTCGTGCCGTCGGAGGCCGCGCTGCCGGTCGGCGACGTCAGCGTGTTCAACGTGCTGGCCGAACGGGACGTGCTCGTGCACCATCCCTACGATTCCTTCAGCGCGAGCGTCCAGCGATTGCTGGTGTCGGCGGCGGCCGATCCGCGTGTGCTGGCGATCAAGCAGACGCTGTACCGGACCAGCGGCGACTCCGAGATCGTCGACGCGCTGATCGATGCTGCCGAGGCTGGCAAGCAGGTCGTCGTCGTGGTCGAGATCAAGGCCCGTGGGGACGAAAGTGCCAACATCGGGTGGGTTCACAAGCTGGAGCAAGCGGGATGCCACGTGATCTGGGGGTTCCGGGGCCTCAAGACGCACTGCAAGATGGCGCTGATCGTGCGCGAGGAGCAAGACGGGTCGCTGCGCCGGTTCTGCCACATCGGCACCGGCAACTACCATCCCAAGACCGCGCGACTGTACGAGGACTTCGGCCTGATGACCGCGGACCGGACGGTCGGCGAGGACATCACCGACCTGTTCAATCATCTGACCGGACTGAGCCGCCGGACGGAGTACCGCCGCCTGCTGGTCGCGCCGTCCGGCATACGCACTGGCCTGATCGAGCGGATCGACGCCCAGGCGGACCTGGCCAGGGCCGGTCTGCCGGCCCGGATCCAGATGAAGGGCAACGCGATCATCGACGAGGCGATCATCGACGCGCTGTACCGAGCGTCGATGGCGGGCGTGCCGATTGACCTGTGGATTCGCGGCATCTGCGCGGTCCGGCCAGGCGTGCCGGGACTCTCGGAGACGATCCGGGTGCGCAGCATCGTTGGCCGTTTCCTCGAGCATTCGCGCATCTACGCGTTCGGCGCTGACACCGAAGAGTCGCCTGGCGAGGTCTGGATGGGCAGCGCGGACATGATGCACCGCAACCTGGACCGCAGGGTCGAGCTGCTGATCCGCGTCACTGATCTGGCGCAGCAGGCAGAGCTGCGCCAGCTCATCGACACCGCGATGGATCCCCGGATCGCGTCGTGGTGGCTCAGCCGGGATGGCACCTGGACCAGGCACCATCTGGACGCGAGCGGCGCGCCGCTCACTGATGTCCAGGACCTCCTGATCAAGACACGGCGTGGCCGGGGTGCCGATGCCTGATCGCCGGGCGGCCGACGAGCAAAGGGCCGCCGGGGCTGTCGTCTGGCGGCCAGCAGGGAGCGGAGCGCAGGTTGCCCTCGTCCACCGGCCCAAGTACGACGACTGGAGTTTCCCCAAGGGCAAGCTGGACCCCGACGAGCACGTCCTGCTGGCCGCGGTCCGGGAGGTGGCCGAGGAAACCGCGCTCCAGGTGACGCTCGGCCGCAGGCTGCCGTCGGTCTGCTATGTCAACGACGGGGTGCCCAAGCGGGTCGACTACTGGGTCGCCATGGTGGAGCGCGCGCTGGCCGGTTTCGAGGCCAACAGCGAGATCGACGAGGTCGCCTGGCTGGCCGCCTCCCGTGCTAGCGCGCAGCTCAGCTACTCCCGCGATGTCGAGACGCTCGCCGACTTCCAGGCCGGGCCGAGGCGCACGGCCCCGCTGATTCTTATACGGCATGCCTCGGCTGGCACCAAGTCAGCCTGGAACGGGAGTGACGTGTCGCGGCCGCTTGATAGCCGCGGCAAGAAGGATGCCAGCGTGCTCGCGCGCTTGCTGCGGTGCTTCGGCGTGTGCAGGGTCATCAGCGCCCCGGCCGAGCGGTGCGTCGCCACGGTGCGGCCGTACGCAGCCGCCACGGGCGGCGTCATCGAGATCGAGTCTGCCTTCGACGTCGTCACCGGACCCGAGGGCGGAGCCGGCGAGGCCGCCGTGACCGCTATGGCGCGGCTGGCCGCCGACAACCGGCCGGTTATCGTCTGCGCGCACCGGGAGAACCTGCCGGTGCTGCTGGATGCGGCCTGCGCCACCCTCGGGGCCGAGAGGCCGGACGGCAAGCCGCTGCGCAAGGGCGAGTTCCTCATCCTGCATCGGGCTGACGGCGTGCTGGCCGTGGCCGAGCGGCATCAACCGGACGGGACATGGTTAATCAGGGCGGCGGAGCCGAAAAAATCGGCTAGCGGCAACCAGCGGTCAGCAGGCTAAGCTCCGCAGGTGCAGCGCGCAGATGTTCTGGGACCCCTCGCAGAGCGGCCGTTCCGCCTACTCTGGCTAGCCGCTACCACGTCGGCCATCGGGTCGGCGTTCGTTCCGGTTGCGCTGGCCTTCGCGGTCCTGGGCATCGGCGGCACCGCGACCTCGCTGGGCCTGGTGCTCCTGGCGGGCACCGTAGCGGGGCTCGCCGCCTATCTAGTGGCCGGCGTCTGGGCGGACCGGCTGTCGCGTCGCACCCTGATGCTGGCTGCCGACGCGATGCGGCTGCTCGTCGAAGCGGCAGTTGCCGTGCTGCTGCTGACCGGCTACGCCCGTATCTGGCAGCTCGCCCTGGCCAGCGTCCTGGTGTCGATAGCGACAGCATTCGAGGGCCCCGCCTCGACGGGCCTGGTGGCCGAGATCGTCGCGCCAGCGCGGCTGCAAAAGGCCAACTCGCTGCTCTCGGTGAGCACCAGCGCCTCGTCCGTCGTTGGCCCGGCGCTGTCCGGCCTCCTGGTGGCGACCGCCGGCGCTGGCTGGGCGTTCGTCGCCGACTCCGCGTCGTTCGCCGGAAGCGCCGCGTTCCTGCTTGTCATGCCGTCGCTCGGCCGGGTCCCGCCGGCCCGGCAGCGGTTCCTCGCCGAGCTCGCGGCGGGCTGGCGTGAGGTTGCCGGCCGAACCTGGGCCTGGGCAACGCTGATGTGCAACGCGGCATCGAACATGGCCTTCGCCATCTTTATCGTGCTCGGGCCGGTGCTCGCCCTCCAGCGTCTCGGTGGCGCATCCGGCTGGGGGCTAGTCTCCAGCGGTATGACTGCCGGAGCGCTGGCAGGCGGCCTGGTCGCCATGTGGGTCAAATTCCGCCGGCCTATCGCCTCCGGGATGGCAGCCACGATGCTGATGGCGCTGCCGGTGCTCGCGCTAGCGGCCCGGCTGCCGCTGTATGTTCTCATCGCCGGAAGTGTCGCGGGCATGACCGGCGCAATGCTCCTCAATACGAACTGGGACACGGCGATACAGCAGCTCATTCCCAACGACGTGCTCGCCCGCTTCCGCAGCTATGACTACCTGCTGGCATTCATCGCCATACCGGTGGGGTACGCCGTTGCCGGGCCGCTCACATCGGCGTTCCGGCCGGACGACGTGCTGGCCTGCGCTGGCGCCGTGATCCTGGTATCGAATGGCATCGCCGCGTTGCTGCCGCGCGGTGCGCGCCGTCATACGGCAGAAGGACGGCACGATTACCGGCCCGCCGGCGAGCAACGTGGGCGTGCGCGCAGCCGCGGCGCTGCCCGGTCAGGTTGGCCAGTAACACGCAGGTGCAATTGCGTTTGCAACGTCCTAAAAGGAATCAGGCGGATCAGGCCGATCAGGCGGAGAAGCGCTTGAAATGAGGCTCCTACCTAGTGATAGCCTTTCCCGGTCACATCTAGCTCAGTGGGTCCTTGCTGGCGTCGGACTCGCGGCTGTACGTGATCCTTCCTCCGCTCCGGACCCTGGCGGACTTGCGAGTCAGCGCACGCACCTGCACTGGCTCGCCGCGTCGGCCGGGGTTTCGGGAGGGGAGCCCCGGTCGCCGCGGCGCGCCGACAAGGATGGGGCAGTGGGAATCACGTATGGCACCGAGCCGTATCAGCCACGGCATGCTGCGCCCCCGGGCGTCTTCCGACGTTCTCCTGAGACACTGGCCCCGCTGCCGCCCGGTACGCACCCGGGCCAGTCATCGGGCAGCGGCCCGCGGCCGCCGTGGCGGGCGCTGAGGTCGCGCCTGCGCAGCACGAGCGAGGAGCGATCGGCGGCTGACCGTCGGGCCGGGCGCCGTCAGTGATCGGATCGGCTCGGCACCGATTGCGCGGCTGACGTAGCGTTGATCGTAGCGGCCGCATTCCAGCCGGACCTGGTGGTGCCGGGATTGGCTGGCGCGCCCGCGTGAAGGGAGCCGCAGGTGAGCGCTCGGCCGACGTGCCCGTCGATCGTGCCGCAGTGCCGGCGCGGATCGTGGCGCTAGATGGCGGCGCCGGACAGGCTTCAGCGGATAATGTCGGTCCTCGCGGCCGACGGTGCGCCGTCGTGGTCCTCCGCCCGCCTCTGCGCGGTATGCCCGCATATCGTGGGGGTAAGCGGCGCCGGCGTGATGCTCATGTCGGGTGGCGTCCCGAGCGGCACGTTGTGCGCGACGGACCCCGTCAGCCAGCTGATTGAGGAACTCCAGTACACCCTCGGCGAGGGTCCGTGCGTCGACGCCTACCACCAGGATCAGGTGGTGGCCGAGCCCGACCTGGCGCAGCCTGCGACGCGCCGGTGGTTCGCCTTCACGCCGCCGGTCCTGGAGGCGGGCGTGCGCGCAGTATTCGGGTTCCCCGTACGCGTCGGCGAGGTGCGCCTTGGGGCTCTCAACCTCTACCGCGACCGGCCTAGCCCGCTGACGCCCGACCAGCACGCCGACGCGCTGGTCATGGCCGACGTCGTCGCGCGCTGGGTACTGGATGCCCAGGGCGCGGCGTCCCCGGACTCGGTGTCCGCGGAGCTTGAAGACGGAGCTGACTTTCATTTCGCCGTACACAATGCGGCTGGCATGATCTCGGTCCAGCTCGGCATTGGCATCAGCGAGGCGCTTGTCCGGCTGCGCGCGTACGCGTTCGGCCATAGCCGTCGGCTTACCGATGTGGCCCAGGATGTCATCGCGCGCAGGCTCCGGCTGTGACGGTCAACGCCGCCTTCACGCTCGGTACCTGTCCGCGCTCGAGACTCGTGATGGGAGGAGCGACCGGGTGGCTATCGCAGCCAGGGTCGCTGGGGGATGAGCAGATATGACCAGAGAAGCTGACCTGGTGAGGTCACTCGTTGAGATGGCCGACACCCTTGTCGATGACTACGACGTGGTCGACCTGTTGACCGGACTCACTGACCGCTGCGTCCACCTGCTTGGTGCCTCCGCCGCCGGGGTGATGCTGTCGCACCCCTACGGCAGGCTGGGACTCGTGGCGTCATCCAGCGAGACGATGCGCCTCCTGGAGCTGTTCGAGCTGCAAGCCCAGGAAGGGCCATGCATGGACGCCTACCACTCAGGCGAGCGCGTGGGCCACGAGATCCTGGATGCCGAGTCGGGCCGCTGGCCCTCGTTTACGCCCGCAGCCCTCGAGGCCGGCTTCCGCTCGGCGTCGGCGATCCCCCTTCGGTGGCGTGATACGACCCTCGGTGCCCTGAACCTGCTCAGCACGTCGGACCAGCCTATGGCCGAGGCGGACAGCATCGTCGCGCGTGCCTTTGCGGACCTGGCCGCCGTCAGCATCGTGCATCATCGTGCCAGCATCGAGGCCAGACGGCTCAACGAGCAGCTGTCGGCCGCGCTGACCAGCCGCGTCATCATCGAGCAGGCCAAGGGAGTGCTCTCGGAGCGGGCCGGCATCGAGCTGTCGGAAGCCTTCTCGCGGATGCGCGCGTATGCGCGCGAGCACAATCTGAAGCTCACCGACGTTGCCGAGTCCGCGGTCGCCGGCACGCTCGATCCGCGGGCCTGGGGTCCGTTGGCTCGCTCCTGAGGCAGGCCTCGTGGTTGAAAAGTACCGGCCGAGTTGAGGCACCGGCCGAGTTGAGGCACCTGTCGGTTTGACGGATCGCTGAGTCGCTCCCGGCACTCATTCGTGCGGGTCCATGGGCTGCCAGTCCAGCGTCGGCGGCAGTGCCCCCTCCAGGATCAGCAGCCAGCGCTTCACCTCGACGCCAGCGCCGCCGCTATAGCCCCCGAGCCCGTCGCTTGCCAGCACCCGGTGACACGGCACGATGACCGGGATCGGATTTGACCCCATGATCTTGCCGACGGCCCGAGCCGGGATGGTGTCGTCAGCGGCAGCCAACCCGGCGAGGCTGGCCAGCTGGCCGTACCGGATGGTCTGGCCGTAGCCGACAGAACCGGCGAGCACCTTGAGTACCTCGCGCTGCGGGCCGTCCGTCGCCGACCAGTCAAGCGGCAGGTCAAACTGCTTGCGCTCACCCGTGAAGTAGCCGGTCAGCTGCTCGCGCGCGATGGCGGCGAGCTCGCGGGCCGCCTCATCGCCGCCGGACTCGGCCGCAGGCGCGGCACCGTAGCGTACCTGGGCGATTCCAGCCCCGGTGGCGCCGACGCTCACCGGCCCGACCGGCGTGCTGAGCGACGCCCACGACAGCGCTGACGCCGACAGTGACTGGGTCATCCCTGCATTCTGCCGGTATCCACTGACAAATGGCGCCGCTGACTAAGCCCGCTGAGTGGGCGCTCCGGCAGGGTCCACTGACCGAGGCGCGACGGTGCTGCCGGCATCACGGGAGTGTCGGTAGCCGGCGATACAACGGTCTTGGGCCTCCGCGACGAGGCGGTCCGATACGGAGGCGGACAGAGAGGCAGGGGATGGCGATGACCGACGACATTGCCGAGGCGGTCGAGGCTGAGCTCGTAGCGTTGTCAGGCGTGTTAACGGAGCCTGCCGACCGGGAGTGCCTGCGTTGTTTCCTGCTCAGGATGATCAGTGAGTTCGGGTGCGACGGCACGCACCGGTGGGCCATCAGGTGGCGCGATCTGCGCGCACCGCTGGCCACCAGCCTGCTGACGAAGCTTGAGGAGCTAGGCGGCTGCTGCGACTGCGAGGTGCTGCTGAACGTCTTCCCGCAGTATCCGCAAGCGGGCAGGCTGCTCCCGTGTGCGGGCCAGCCCCAGGCTGGCTCGGCGGTCCCATGTGATCTGCGCGTCTTGCGGCGGACGGCGTGAGCTGGCCTACTCCGAGCCCTTTTCCAGGATCCGCAGGAGTGCGCGGGCGATGGGGACCGACGTCACCTCGACCTGCCAGGGCCGGGCCCCGTAGCCGGCCAGGTCGGCGGCAACCGACGAGGGGCTGAGGTCAGCCGGGGGCTGCCAGGAGAGCCGTCGCACCGCGTCGGGAGGCAGCAGGTTCTCGGCGGGCAGGTTGTGTGAGTCTGCCAGGGCTGCCACCACGGCGCGGACTGCGGTCAGTCGCTTCGCCGCTTCCGGATCGCGATCCTGCCAGCGGTGCGCAGGTGGCGGGCCGTCGCCTGGGGGAGCAGAAGCTGGGGGGAGCATGCGGTCAGGTAGCGCTCTCGCCTGGCTGATGGCGCGCAGCCACTCCGGCAGGTGGCGGCGGGCTCCGCGAGCGGTGAAGCCGGCAATCGTGGCGAGTTCGTCCGGTCCGCTGGGCATGTTCCTGGCGGCTTCGACGATAGCGGCGTCAGACAGCACCTTGGTCGGCGAGATGTCTCGCCGCTTGGCGATCTTGTCGCGCTCCTGCCATAGCTCGCGGACGATCGCCAGCCCGCGCCGGGTCCGGACCCGGTGAATCCCGGACGTCCGGCGCCACGGGTCAGCACGGGGTGGCGGTGGTGCGGCTGCGGCTGCCAGCACTGCCGCGAACTCCTGATGGGCCCATTCGATCTTGCCCTGCTCAGTGAGCTGGCTGGCGAGTACGTCGCGGAGCTCGACCAGGACCTCGACGTCGAGAGCCGCATAGCGGAGCCATTCCTCCGGCAACGGTCTGGTCGACCAGTCCGCCGCGGAGTGAGTCTTCTCCAGGCCGAAGCCGAGCATCGACTCGACCATCGTGGCCAGCCCGACCCGCGGACAACCCAGGAGCCGGCCGGCGACCTCGGTATCGAACAGGTTGCGCGGTCGGAAACCAAGCTCCGCCAGGCAAGGCAGATCCTGGGAAGCCGCGTGCAGTACCGCCTCGGTGTCGGCCAGCGCGGCGTCCAGGCCCGATAGGTCGGGGCAAGCGACCGGGTCGATCAGCACGGTCCCTGCGCCCTGGCGGCGCAGTTGAATGAGGAAGGCGCGGTGCCCGTACCGGAAGCCCGAGGCGCGCTCGGCGTCGACTGCAACCGGCCCGGTGCCGCTGGCGAGCGCAGCGGTCGCGGCGGCCAGGGCCGTCGCGCTTGCGACCAGCGGCGGCAGGCCATCGCGCGGCTCGAGCAGAAGCTCCACCTGCCGTTCGACCTGCGTGTCAGCCTGCACCTCGGGCTGCGCTTCGAGACGCGCGTCAGCCTGCGCCTCGTCCTGCGCGGCGGCTGCCTCGGCTGTGACGTCGTCGCCGGTCGGCTGCGCGGTCATAACCGTGGCCCGCGGCGCTGCGGCCGCAGCGCCGCAACTCCTGGCGCCAGCGGCGGCAAGCCCGGCCGCCGCGCACATCACGTCGCACCACGCCGCGACGTGACCGTCCAGCGCCGCCGAGCTGTCGTCGGAGATCACCGGGGACCACGAAGCTCGCAGCTCGAACTCCGTCGATGTCGGCTCATCCTGCTTGCTGCCGAAGCCCTGCGTTACCACGGTGGTCACGGTGCCGCTGATCATCCTGTATCCGGTGCTTCGCGCGTCCAGCGCCTCGGTAAGCCAGCTCCAGCCGACCTCGTTGATTAGCGGGTCGGCCGCCATCTCCGGCTCTAGCTCGGCCCGGACGTAGCCAATGATCCGATACTTCCCATCCCAACCAGGTTGGCCTGCCCCGTCAAATAGGAGCACAAACTTGCCCCAGCCGATCTCGGCGTCGCCCTCGTCACCGACCGTGACGGTGGCGGCGATCGCGTGCGCGTGAGGTGCCAGCCGCCGCGGCGACGGCTCCTCCTCGAAGCTGAGCTCTCGCCGCAGTTGGAGCTGCCCGGCCATGCCGGACTCCACCTCCGTGACCGCGCGCCGGAACTCCTCCTCGCCTGGCTGAATGGTCACGGGCTTTCCCGCGGGCTTCAGAGTTTGCGGCACGGGCCAGGAACCGTCATGCCACGCGTTCGCGGACGCCGCCGGACCCCACCGACCGGAACAGGGCCGAGATTTCCCCAGTCAGCACGGTCGCTCCGCATACGAGGCAGTACCACTCCGGGCAATCACCGCCGACGGTGTCCGGGCACCAGCCGCCGATGCCGTGGTGCTGCGCAAACGCACGGTCCTGGCCGCAGTCAGGACAGCGCCGGATGATCTCGCTCATCGGTATCTCCTTGCCGTGCAGCCCAGCATTGATGCTGGCACGGCGGCGGCCGCAAGCCCCGGACCTGCGGCGGCGTGTCATGCGCTTTTGCCGCGGAACGACCTCTCGCCGGGGGCATCCTGATTGCCATGCGATGCCTTGACGGCAAAGTCGCGCTGGTAACTGGCGCAATCCGGCGACGGGCTGGCTGCAAGCTTCCCGCACCAAGTGGAGGGCGTTTGTGTAGGGGCGGGCGGACGTTGGGGCCCGGCTCGGCTGAGGCCGACGACCGGTTGTGGGATCATCCATGAGTGACGCCGACAGCCGAAGTATCCCCGTTCCTGCTGGCATGCCGCCGGCAGAAAGTCCCTTATACCCCGGTCTGGTACATGCGCCAGGCGGGCAGGTCGCTCCCTGAGTACCGGGCGCTGCGGACCGGGAAGAAGATCCTGGATGCCTGTTCTACCCCGGACCTGATCGCCGAGATCACGCTCCAGCCCGTCCGCCGCTACGAGGTGGACGCGGCGATCCTCTTCAGCGACATCGTGGTCCCGCTGCGGGCGATCGGCATTGGCATCGACATCAAGGCGGGCGTGGGTCCGGTCATGGACCACCCGATCCGGTCAGCGGCCGATGTGGCAAAGCTGCGGCCGCTGTCGCCAGACGACGTCCCGTACATCACCAAGGCCGTCTCGGGCCTGGTGAGCGAGCTCGGCAGCAAGCCGCTCATCGGCTTCGCAGGCGGCCCGTTCACGCTGGCCAGCTACCTGGTCGACGGGGGCCCGTCGAAGAACTTCGAGCTCACCAAGGCACTCATGTACGGACAGCCGGAGCTGTGGGCCGATCTGATGGGCAGGCTGGCCGAGATCACCATCGGCTTCCTGCAGGTCCAGGTCGCCGCCGGGGCAGCCGCGGTCCAGCTGTTCGACTCCTGGGCAGGCTCGCTGAGCCTCGATGACTACCGCAGCACCGTGCTGCCCTACAGCAAGCGGATCTTCGACGCGCTGGAGGCCAGCGGGGTACCGCGCATCCATTTCGGCGTGAACACCGGCGAGCTGCTTGGCGTGATGGGCGAGGCAGGCGCTGACGTCGTCGGCGTCGACTGGCGGGTGCCGCTGGATGAGGCGGTCAGCCGCGTTGAGCCCGGCAAGGCACTCCAGGGCAACCTTGACCCGGCGATCCTGATGGCACCCTGGCCCGTGATCGAGCAGCGTGCCCGGCAGGTACTCGAGCGTGGCCGGACCGCCGAGGGCCACATCTTCAACCTCGGTCACGGCGTACTGCCGCAGACCGACCCCGACGTGCTGGCCAGGCTGACCGAGCTCGTGCACACGGCATCCGCCCAGCCAGCCTGACCCCCGACCCAGTCAACTAGTGGCTGTTGGCCCGGCAGGTGTCGGTCCTGCGGTCGGGCTGCCCTTGCGGCGGCCGAACCGCCGCCAGCCCGCGTATCCGATGCCGCCCAGCACCGCGATCACGATCAGGAACGGCAGCGCCGCCCCGAGCGCCGTCAGCACCCACGCGGTCGCATGCCGCAGCGCTCGCCAGCCGGCCGCGAGGCCGGACAGGAACCCGTGCTTGGCTGCCTTCTTATGCACGGCCTTGTGTACCGGGCTCACCAGGGTCATGCTCACTGTCGCGTAGCTGGTCTCGTGGTCCAGCGCCCGCTGCTGGGCCAGCAGGGAGTTCAGCGTCGACTCATCCGCGCTGATCTGCTGCTGCACCTGGAGCAGGCCAGGCACCGACGCGGCCCGCTTCAGCAGCCCCTGCAGCGCCGAGATCGCGTCCTCCTGCGAGGTGACCAGGCTGTTGACGTTGGCGACCTGCTGCGTCACGTCTGTCGCCTGCTGCTGCATGGAGATCTGCTTGCCGAGGGCTGGCGAGGAAAGCTGCGCCAGGACGCTCTGATAGGCGGGAACGGGGATCTTCAGCGTGACGCTGACCGTCTCGCCGGTCTTGCCTGGTGTCCCCGACACGAGGTGCTCATCCGAGGTGTAGCCGCCCGCTGCCACGACGATGCCCGTGATCTTTCTGGCCACGGCTGCCACATTGGCCGAGCGAACGGTCATGGTCGCGGTGTAGATGATGCTCTGTCCGACCGGAGTCAGGCCGGAGGTTACTGCCGCGCCCGAGACCGAGCCACGCTGGCTCGCCAGGCCCCCAGCGGCGCTGGCGGCGCCCGCCTGCGCGTACGGAGCCGAAGCCGGAACCCCGCGCACACCGGGCTCGGATGCCGTCGACCCGGCGGACCCGGAGTTGCTACCGCTGCACGCTGCGAGCAGCAGGCAGCCTGCGATCAGGATGGCGCCGCTGAGCGCCCCTCGCCTGGCGAGGACTGCGTGTGTCATGCACCTCCGACGCGCCGGTGGCCATTGCGGTTCCGGCAATGGCGATAATCGGACCCGTGACATTCCCGAAGATCGAGCTGCACGTGCACCTGGAAGGGACGGTGCGGGCCGCGACGCTGCTGGAGATTGCCAGCCGCAACGACATCGCGCTCCCCGCCAACACCGTCGAAGGGCTGGCCGGGCTCTATGAGTTCACCGACTTCGCCGACTTCATCAAGGTCTGGATGCTGACCACCAGCGCGCTGCGGACCGCCGCCGACTTCCGTCAGGTCGTGGTCGACTACGCGGCCGAGGCTGCCAGCCACGGCGCCGTCTACATCGAGGGGATCTTCTCGCCGTCCGAGCCGGTGGCCAGGGGATCGGACTGGGACGAGGTGTTCGCCGGCTACTGCGACGGTGCAGCGGAGGCCAGGGAGCTGCACGGCGTCCACGTGCGCCTGACGCCAGACGTCACCAGGGGATTGGGCCTCGAGCCGGCGGAGCTGACGGCTACCTATGCGGTCAGGTACGCCGACCGCGGGATAGCCGGGCTCGGGCTCGGCGGCAGCGAAGCCGAGTACGCCCCGGAGCCGTATGCGAGCGCGTTCGACATTGCCAGGTCAGGCGGCCTCGGCTCGGTCCCGCACGCCGGCGAGGTGGCCGGGCCGGCGTCGGTCCGCGGCGCGCTCGACGTGCTGCACGCGGACCGGCTGCGACACGGGATCCGGGCGATCGAGGATCCCGGCCTGGTCCGCGAGCTAGCCGACCGGGGAACCGTTCTCGACGTCTGCCCGATCTCGAACGTGCGCACCAGGGCAGTCGCCTCGCTGGCCGAGCACCCGCTGCCAGCCCTCGTCGCGGCCGGGGTGGCCTGCTCGGTGTCGACCGACGACCCGGCGATGTTCGGCACGGACCTGAGCGCCGACTACGCGGCGGCGATCAGCCTCGGCGTCTCACCCGCGGACTGCTTCGCCGCCGGCGTCCGCGGGGCGTTGTGCGACGACAGCACCCGCGCACGGCTCGCGCAGATCGGCGCCGAGTTCGACTGGTCAGGCGCAGGCTCCGGCGGCCGGGCCGACCGGCCGTGACATCAGACGGCCGGGCTGACCGGCGAAAGGTGGCCGTGATTGGCGGCGGTGTCGCAGGGCTGACGGCCGCGTTCCTGCTCAAAGACGCCGGCGTGGCGGTGACCGTGCTGGAGGGATCACCCCGGCTTGGCGGCAAGCTCTCGGTTTCAGAGGTCGGCGGCGTAGCCGTCGACGCCGGCGCCGAGTCGCTTCTCGCCCGCCGTCCCGAAGGCGTCGGCCTGATCGGCGAGCTGGGCTTGTCCGGCGAACTTGAGACGCCAGGCACGACCGCGGCCGGAATCTGGACCCGCGGCAGCATCAGGTCGCTGCCGCGCCGGCAGTTCATGGGCGTGCCCGCGGACTTCGGCGAGCTGGCCGCTACTGGCATCCTGTCCGACGCCGGCCTGGCGCGGGCGCGGCAGGACCTCAGCCTGCCGGACTCTCGCAGCGACACCGATGAGTCGGTGACCAGCCGGGTTGGCGGGCGGTTCGGCGCTGAGCTCGTGGACCGGCTCGTCGATCCGCTGCTCGGCGGCGTCTACGCGGGGCGCTGCGAGGACCTGTCGTTCGAGGCGACGCTGCCCGCGCTGGCGCAGGCAGCGCACGACCGCAGCTCGCTCGCGCAGGCCGCTGCGTCGCTAGCTGCCGGCCCCGCCGGTGCCCGAGCAACCGGCCCCGCCGGTATTCACCACGCTGACCGGTGGCCTCGGCTTGCTGCCGGCCGCGCTGGCCGAGGCGTCCGGCGCCCTCATCCGCACCAGCGCGATGGTGCGCGAGCTGTCCAGGACGCCGACCGGCTGGCGGCTGACCGTCGGCTCGGCGCATGCGCCCGAGATTCTGGACGCGGACGCCGTGATCATCGCGGTGCCGGGCCGGCCCGCGAGCCGGCTGCTCGCCGGCGTAGCGGGCACCGCCGCGGCGGCGCTCGGGGAGATCCGGTACGCCAGCATGGCGATCGTCACCCTGGCCTATCCCGTGTCGGCGTTCGCGACGCCGGTGACGGGCAGTGGCTTCCTGGTCCCGGCGGTTGACGGGCGCGCGGTCAAGGCGGTGACGTTCAGCACGGTCAAGTGGCCGCACCTGCGATCGCAGCAGCCGGGCTTGCACATCGTCAGGTGCTCCGTCGGCCGCCTGGGGGAGGACGCAGTGCTCCAGCGCGACGACGCCGAGCTCGCGGCTCTTGCGGCCGCCGACCTGCACGATGCCACCGGCGTGCTCGGTCAGCCGGCCGATGTGCGGGTCAGCCGGTGGGGCGGCGGACTGCCGCAGTACAGCGTGGGCCACCTGGGCCGGGTCGCGAGGATCAGGGCAGGCATCGCCGCGCAGCCAGGGCTCGCCGTCTGCGGCGCTGCCTATGACGGGGTCGGCATCCCGGCCTGCATCTCGACGGCCAGGCTGGCGGTCGATCAGGTGCTGGCCTACCTTGGCAGCCAGGACATGTCGGCCTGACAGGCCTGATCGGCAGGAGATTGCCTTGATCGAGCTGGACCGCGATGGCAGCGTGTTCGTGCTGCGGATGCGAGGGGGCGAGAACCGGTTCAGCCTGGAGTGGCTTGACGAGGTCAACGCCGCGCTGGACCAGGTGCAGGCGGCTGATGGCCCGACGGCGCTGGTCACCACCGGTGACGGGAAGTTCTACAGCAACGGGATGGATCTGGACTGGCTGGCCACGGCGCCACAGCGGGCCGGTGAGTACCTGATCGCGATCTACCACGTCCTCGGCCGGGTTCTGAGCTTCCCGGCGATTACCGTCGCGGCGGTCAACGGTCACGCCTTCGGCGGCGGCGCGCAGCTGGCCGTAGCGCATGACTTCGTGGTCATGCGCGCGGACCGCGGGTACTGGTGCCTGCCAGAAGCCGATCTCGGGCTCGCGCTGACGCCCGAGTACACCAGCCTGCTGCGCGCTAAGCTGCCCGGCCGGACGCTTCAGGAGGCGCTCGTGAGTCGGCCGGCGCTACGGGGGCCCGGACGCGCTGGCGGTCGGCATCGTGCACCAGGTTGCCAGCGAGGATCAGGTGGTGGCGCAGGCCGTCAAGCTCGCCGCTGAGCTGGCCGGGAAGGACCGGCCGGACGCTCGCGGAGCACAAGCGGCTGCTCTACGGCGACGCGATCAAGGCGCTGCTCGGCTGACGCTCGCTGAGCGCACGCCTTGCTGGCAGCATGGCCAGGTGACGACGACGCGGGTCCTCGGCGCGGACGCGTGCCGCGAAGGCTGGGTAGGCATCGCGTGGTCCGGCCGCGAGGTCCGGGCTTACGTGCACGCGGAGATCGGCGGTCTGGCCGCCCTGGCATTGGCGGACGGGCCGATCGACGTCGTCGGCATCGACATCCCCATCGGGCTCGCCGATTGCGCGACCCGGCAGGCCGACCTGCTGGCCAGGGCGGCGGCCGGAGCGCGGTGGGCGTCCGTGTTCGTCACGCCGGTCCGCTCCGCGCTCGCCCTCGAGGACCACCACGAGGCCACGGAGCTCAACCGGCGGCTGACGGGCAGCGGCATCTCGCGCCAGGCGTTCAACCTGCGAGACAAGATCTTGCAGGTCGACGCGTGGCTGGCGGACGCGCCCTGCGCTGTCGTCGAGGTGCATCCGGAGCTGAGCTTCGGCGAGCTGGCTGGCTTCCCGCTCACCGACAGCAAGTCGACCTGGTCCGGTGCAGTCCGGCGCAGGCACCTGCTGGCGGACGCGGGCATCGACGATCTCGGGCGATCTCGGCCTGTCCGGCCGCAAGGTCGGCGTCGACGACGTGCTGGATGCGGCCGCGGTGGCGTGGACAGCCAGCCGGGTCGCCAGGGGCGCGGCCCGGTGCGTGCCTGACCCGCCCGAGCGATTCAGTGACGGCATCGCCTGCGCGATCTGGACGTGACCCGGCCCAGCGCCTTGATGAGCCCAGCCAAAACGCTGTTGCCGAGCCCGCCTGCCAGCTGCAAGTATCCGCGGCATGCCCGCTCACCTGATCCGCGCCGACAGCCTCTACCCCGGTGCTCCGTATGCGTACGCGGCCGTCGCGCCGCCGGGGAGCCTCATCTTCACCGCCGGTGCGTGCCCCATCGACGGCGACGGCGTCGTCACAGCGCCCGGCGACTATGTCCGGCAGGCCGAGCACGCTATGGCGAACCTGGTCACCGCCCTGGCGGCGGCCGGCGCTGGCCTTCGGCGATGTGCTCAAGACAACCGTCTACGTGGCGTCGGCGGACAAGGGGGACCTGTACAACGTGTGGCAGGTGGTGGCGGCGGCGTTCGCTGACCACGACGCGCCGAGCACGCTGCTCGGCGTCAGCGTGCTCGGCTATACGAATCAGCTCGTCGAGATCGAGGCCGTCGCGCTGGCGGGTCCGGCTGGCGAGGCGGCCGCTCATGATAGCTAGCCAGGTGTTGCCGTTGCCTGCGACGAGGTCGGCGACGAACTCCGCCAGGGCGGAGCGGAATCGAGCCTGCTGCTGGGCGGCGGTCATGGCGTCCCGGTCGCGGTTGAACCGCTGCAAGCGAAGGTACGTGGGCATCAACTCGCGCTGAAGGACTCGAGGAAGTCCTCGTCACTCGTGTGCAGGTCGCCTTCGCCGCCGGCGATCTGCTCGTCTGCTTCGCGCTCGCCGGCCTGCCAGTCCGGCGTGAAGAACCATGCCTGGTCGGTGGGGATAGAGGGATAGCCGCGGACGGTGACCGTGCCGCGCTCGTCGACGGCGAACTCGATCTCATCGCCGGAGCGGACCTGTAGCGCGTGGCGGACATCCGCGGGCAGGGTGACCTGATGGCGGTCGCCGCGGACGCGGGCCCGCCGCCGCACTATCGAGCTCATGTGCTCAGGATTGCACAGTGACACATCGCCACGGTGTCACTGGTTATCGACCAGGACGGCGGCATTCGGCGACCGCTGACGATCGGCCCGGTGCAAACAGCGTTCGATGACCGCGGGATGCTCCCTCGGCTCGCTCCGCGTTGCTCAGCCGCGCCGTCGGAGCCATGTGCTATGCACCAGCTATGCCAGAACGCGATGTGCGCGTAGTTCCTGCCTGCGAAGCAAGCTGGGAGGACTTGCAGAGGGTGTTCGGCCGCGGCGCCGCGGCTAAGTGCCAGTGCCAGCGGATCAAGCTGGGCGACGGGGCATGGTTCGACACGCCGGTCGAGGAGCGTGCCCACCGGCTGCGGCAAGAGACCGACTGCGGCAACCCGGGGGCGGATGAGACCAGTGGCATGGTGGCTTACCTGGACGGCGAGCCCGTGGGCTGGGTCGCGGTCGAGCCGCGGGCCAGGTACCGCCGGCTGCGCGGGTCACCGGTCCCGTGGGCCGGCCGGAACGAGGACCCCGAGGATCCGGGCGTCTGGGCGATCACCTGTTTCGCCATCCGGCCGGGCTACCGGGGACAGGGCCTGACGCGGCCGCTTGCGCTGGCGGCCGTCGAGCATGCGCGGGCTCGCGGAGCGGCCGCCGTCGAGGCCTACCCGATGATCCCCAAGCAAGGCCAGATCGTGTCCTGGGGCGAGATGAACGTCGGGTCCCGCAGCACCTTCCTGGCGGCCGGACTCCGCGATGTCAGCCGCCCGACCACGCGCCGCGTCGTGATGCGGATCGACATGAAGTAGCCCGTGAGTCGAAGCGAGACGGGGTCATAATGGCGTTCACGGATGTGGCTGGGTAAGAGAGTGGCGCGAGGCAAGCCTTGACTGCGGATCCTTCGGAGAGCGAACCGCCCTCGGCGCAGGACGCTTTCGAGAAGATGATGCGCACGGAGATCGCTCCGGCCCTCCGCCAGGTTGGGTTCACCGGGACGTTCCGGGACTTCAAAATGGCTAGCGGCGATTATCGCGGCTATGTCTACGCACAGAAGTCGCGCCACAGTACCAGGGCAAGCGTGGACTTCCGGATCATGATTGGTGCGCGGCCCTGCATCAGCGAGATGCAGTTGGGGGCCCTGATGCCTGAACAAGATCGTCCTGACACCGCTTGGTGGCAGGTCCAGGCCGGTCGGCCCACCGCAGCTGTCGCCGAAGCTGTGCTTCGGGCCATCCGCCGCTACGCGATTCCAGCGCTCCGTGCTGCGCTCGACGATCCTGGCCGTACGGCCGGTTCTTCTGTTCGGTGGACCCGGACCTTTCCCCGCCTCGATGATCGGGCACCAGATGGGCTCGGCGTCGAGCCGGGCGCATGGTACGTGCGGCCCAAGGGGACAGCCCTAGACGCACGCTTGGCAAGCCTCGCGAGCGACGATCCGGTAGACCGGCTCAACGCTGTCATCGCAATCGGAGAGGACGGAATCGGCGACCGCCGAGCCATCGCCGCGCTCTTGGACCGGCTCGAGCGCGAGCCCGGTCAAAGGACGCGGCGTCTGATCGCCAGCGTCTGCCTGCTGCCCGTATCGAGGGATCCAGAGGTACGCATGGCGCTGTCCGAGGCCGCAGAAGCAGACGAGGACGTGGAAGTGCGCTGGGCTGCCCGCTTTGCGTTGCTGTTTGATCCCCGGGCCAGCTAGCCGTCGCGCCGGCCGGATCTAGCTCGCTGACCTGCTGCCGGGCGGCCGGCCGGGCTTGCGCATCTGCCTGGCGTTGCCAGGCAGCCGGCCAGCCTCGGCCAGCGCTCGGCGGAGCAGGAATTCGATCTGGGCGTTGGTGCTGCGCAGGTCGTCGCTGGCCCACCTCGCCAAGGCGTCGTGGACCGCGGGATCCAGTCGCAGCAGGATGCCCTTGCGTTCGGTCACGGCGATACCGCGTGGTCCGTCACTGGTACAAGGATCCGGTGTTGACGACCTGCTGCGTCGCTTGCTCGCTGCACAAGACCACGAGCAAGTTCGACACCATGGCGGCCTTCCGCTCCTCGTCCAGCTCGACCACGCCCTCCTCCTCGAGCCGCTCCAGCGCCATGCGCACCATGCCGACGGCGCCCTCAACGATGACCTTCCGCGCTCCTACCACTGCACTCGCCTGCTGAGTGCGCAGCATGGCCTGAGCGATCTCCGCGGCGTACGACAGCCGGGTGAGGCGGGACTCGATGATATCTACGCCGGCCGACAGGACCCGATCCGTAAGCTCCGCCGAGAGGCGCTGCGTGATCTCGTCAGCGTTGTCGCGCAGGGACAGCGCGCCGCTCCCCCGGCTGTCATAGGGATAGCTCGAGGCGATGTGCCGCACCGCTGTCTCGGTCTGGATGGCGACGAACTTCACGTAATCGTCGACGGAGTAGACGGCGTGCGCGGTGTCACGGACCTGCCAGACGACGACAGCGGCGATCTCGATCGGATTGCCGTCCGCGTCGTTGACCTTGGCCTGTGCCGACTCCTGATTCCGGATCCGGGTCGAGACCTTGATGCGATCGGTGAACGGGTTGACCCACTGCAGGCCGGACTCGCGGATGGTGCCGCGATACCGGCCGAACAGCTGGACGACACGTGCCTGGCCAGGTACCACGGCGGTCAGGCCACGGAGCATACCCACGGCCACGACGAAGACCAAGACGTCGACGATTGCCACTGCGATGGCCGCCGGATGGTTGAGATGGCTAGCGAGCAGGGCTAGTGCCACCCCGACGAGGAGGATGAGAATGCCGAGTACCAGCATCCGGAGGCCGGATGTGGACCGGGCCGGATATTCAGTTACCGGCTGAGCGTGTGATTGGTTACCTTCTGCGACGAGAGCCTGTGTCGCCATCTGACCCACCTCCACCTTGACGTGGTCGATACCACGTTTCTATCATAGTGATATCTATTTAAATTGCAAGGGGACTCGGTGAGCGGTCACGACGGAGTACTGGACTCATCGACCTGCGTCGCAGCTTCGCAGCACAGTAGCGCTGGACGGGCTCAGCTTCACGGTGCCACCCGGTCAGGTCCTTGGTTTCCTCGGCCCGAACGGCCCGGGCCGCGACGGTTTGGATGGCCAGGCTGGCCGCCACGATCTACGAGCGCGCCATCCCGCGAACCGGGGCCGGGCTCAAGGTCCGGCAGGTGCTCAGGTCGGCCAGCTAGCGAGCCAATCCCGTGGCAGCGATGCAGCCGGGCCACTCTGGTAGACATGTCTGTATGGCTGGGAACGAGGAGTCCGGGCAGGCGGCCGCCCGACCGAAGGCGCGCGACCTGAATGAGCTCATCCGCTACGTGATGTGGTCGGTGTTCCGCGTCGACGGTCCGGACGCGATCGACGCGGCGGCCGCCGGGCGCGGCAGGCCAGGCCTGGCTGCCGAGGTATCGGAGCTGTGCCAGCAGGCCGCCGGCAAGGGCATCGTCACTCGCGGCTGCTACGACCTGCAGGGCATGCGCGCCGATGCCGACTACATGTTCTGGTGGGTGGCGCCGACGGCCGACGACCTCCAGGAGATGTACTCGCGGTTCCGCCGGACCGGGCTCGGCCGCGCGAGCGATCCGGTCTGGTCCGCCATGGCGCTGCACCGGCCGGCTGAGTTCAACAAGAGCCATGTCCCCGCGTTCCTGGCCGGCGAGGATCCCAAGGACTACGTGAGCGTCTACCCCTTCGTCCGCTCCTACGACTGGTACCTGCTCGACGACGCCGAGCGGCGCGAGCTCCTGGCCGAGCACGGCCTGATGGCGCGCGAGTACCCCGACGTCCGGGCCAACACCGTGGCCTGTTTCTCTCTCAACGACTACGAGTGGATGCTCGCGTTCGAGGCCGATGAACTGCACCGGATCGTCGACCTGATGCGCCACCTGCGCGGCGCGCGGGCGCGCCGGCACACCAGGGTGGAGATCCCGTTCTTCACCGGCCGCCGCAAGCCGGTCGACGAGCTCATCGCGGCCCTCCCCTGACGGCGCAGCCGTGAAGGTCCTGTTCGGCCGGGAGCAGATCAGCGCCGACCTGGACTGGGATCAGCTCGCCCAGCACCTGCCCGGCTGGGAGCTGGCCGTGTGCGCGCCGAACAAAGTCGCCGACAACCTCGACGGCGTCGACGTCATCTGCCCCTTCGGAGCCAGGATAGGCGCGCAGCTCATCGAGACCGGGTCGTTCGGGCTGGTGCACCAGTTCGGCGTCGGCCTGGACGGCGTGGACGTGGCGGCGGCAACCCAGCTGGGCGTCCTGGTCGCCAGGGTGCCCGGCGACGTCGGCGGCAATGCGGACAGCTGCGCCGAGCTCGCCGTCCTGCATCTGCTGGCGCTGGCCAGGCGGCTCGATGAATCCCGGACTGTACTCGCGGAGCGCCGCTGGCCGGACCGGCCACTCGGGCGGTCGCTGATGGACTCGACGGTGCTCATCGTCGGACTCGGTGCCATCGGCGTCGCCCTGGCCCGCCGGCTCGCGCCGTTCGGGCCGCGCCTGCTGGCCGTCCGGGCGCGGCCCGAACTTGGCGGGCCGCCTGAAGTCGAGCTGGTCGGCGGGCCAGGTCAGCTGCCGGACATGCTCGGACAGGCCGATGCCGTGGTGTGCTGCGCTCTCCTGCATGAAGGGAACGGGCAGATGTTCGGCCCGGCCGAGTTCAGAGCGATGAAGCCGGGTGCGCTTTTCGTGAACGTGGCCCGCGGTGGGCTCGTCGATGAGGCCGCGCTTCTTGCCGCGCTGGAGTCTGGCCAGGTCGGCGGCGCGGGGCTGGATGTGTTCGCTCGCGAGCCCGCTGATCCGCAGTCGCGCCTGGTGCAGCATCCGCAGGTCATCGGAACGCCGCATGTCGGCTGGCACACTGGGTTCATGTTCCGGCAGACCAGTGAGGTCTTCGCGGCGAACCTGATGCGATACGGCCGCGGTGAGCAGCCACGGTGGACCGTCAACGAGCCGGCCTTCCGCCGTGCGCAGGCTTAGCTGCGCAGCGCCGCCCTGCTGCGCGGGGACCTGAGAGACTAGCTCCGTGGCCGGTACCGAGTATCTAGACATCCGGGCCAGCCTGCTCGCCGCTTATGACAGCGCCGCCGACCGGCGCGACCAGCAGGCGAAGCCGCCGTGGAAACTCGCCGAGCGGGAGGCGTTCCTGGCCCGGCTGCGTGCTGAGCGATGCACCCGGCTGCTGGAGATCGGCGCGGGGACAGGTCAGGACAGCGTGTTCTTCGCCAGCCACGGCATGGAGGTCGTGGTCACGGACATGTCAGCGGAGATGGTGGCCCGATGTCGCGCTAAGGGCCTGGACGCTAGGGTGATGGACTTCGCCCAGCTGGACTTCGATCCGGGGTCGTTTGACGCCGTGCACGCGATGAACTGCCTGCTGCACGTGCCGAATACCGAGCTTCCGGCGGTACTGGCCGACATCGAGGGTGTTTTGCGCCCAGGCGGACTGTTTTTCGTCGGAGTTCATGGCGGCAGCGCAGGGGAAGGCGCCGCCGCTTCCGACGACCACGTTCCGGCTCGGTTCTTCTCATTCCGCAGCGACGAGCAGCTTCTGCAGTTCGCTAGCCAGCGCTTCGAGATCGTCGACTTCCACGGCGTGCAGACCGCCAGCGAGCACCGCTTCCAGTCGCTGACGCTACGAAGGAGGCCTCTATGACCGACCGCCACGCGCTGGTCCTGGGTGGCGGCGGAGTCGCCGGCATCGCGTGGATGACGGGCCTGCTGGCAGGCCTGGCCGAGGCGGGCGACGACCTCACCGGAGCCGACGTCATCATCGGCACGTCCGCCGGAGCGGCGGTCGCCGCGCAGGTGGGCAGCGGGCTCGCGCTCGGCGAGCTGTACGCCCGGCAGGCCGAGCCGGATCGGCAGGCGGCGGAGATCGGCGCCGAGATCGACCTGGCCAAGATCGGCGCTGAGATCGGTGCCTACCTGACGGGAGCGACGACCCCCGAGGAGACGCTCCGCCAGGTCGGCGCCTACGCGCTGGCCGCGCAGACGGTACCCGAGGCGGCCCGGCGGGCGGTGATGGAGTCGCGGCTGCCCTTGCATGAATGGCCGGCCAGGGATATCCGGCTTGTCGCCGTCGACGCCGCTACCGGCGAGATGCGGATCTTCGACGCGCGGTCAGGCGTGCCGCTAGTGGACGCCGTGGCCGCGAGCTGCGCCGTGCCCGGCATCTGGCCGCCGGTCACGATCGACGGACGGCGGTACATGGACGGCGGTGTGCGCTCGAGCGACAACGCCGACCTCGCCGCGGGTGCCGGGCGCATCACGGTGATCTCCCCGCTCGGCTACAACTCGCCGCTCCCGTCGCCGCTGCCGCTGCGCGATGCTGTCGGCAGGCTGCGAGCGGCAGGCTCGGCGGTCACGGTCGTCGTCGCCGATGCGGCGTCGCTCGCCGCCATGGGAACCAACCCGCTCGATCCCGGTACCAGGACGCCAACCGCGCAGGCTGGCCTGGCGCAGGGGCGGGCCGGCCTGGCGGCGAGTGCGGCCGACTGAGCGCCGTCACCGTCCCTTGCGCAGGAACGCGGCGAGCCGGTCGAGCGGCCAGGTCGTGATGACGTCATCGGCGGTGAGCCAGCCACGCTGCGCGGTCGCGATCCCGTACTGCAGGTAATCGAGGTCGCGCAGCGAGTGCGCGTCGCTGTCGATCGCGAACTTCACCCCGGCGTCGCGGGCCGCCTTGATGTGCGCCGATGGCAGGTCGAGCCGCGCCGGGTGGGAGTTGACCTCAAGCGCGGTGCCGGTCCGCGCGCACGCCCGGAACAACTCGGGCAGGTCGACGTCGACTGGCGGGCGGCGCCCGATCTTACGCGTCAGCGGGTGGCCGATGACGTTGACATACGGGTTCTCGCAGGCGGTGATGAACCGCCTCGTCATCTCCCGGCGCGGCAGGTCGAAATGCGAATGTACCGAGGCCACGCAGAGGTCAAAACCGGCCAGGAAATCGGCCGGCCAGTCCACGCTGCCGTCGGGCGCGATGTTCAGCTCGGTGCCGTGCAGCAGCGTCATGGCGTTGCCGGCTAGCTGGCCGCCCAGGCGGCGGACCTGCTCACGCTGGGCGAGCATCTTCTCGTCGGTCATCCGCTGCATGACGAGGTCGGGTGCGTGGTCGGTGATCGCGTAGTACTCATAGCCGCGGTCGCTGGCGGCCGACACCATGTCGGCCAGAGACGCCACGCCATCGGTCAGGTTCGTATGCGTGTGCAGGTCACCGCGGACATCGGTCTGCGCGACCAGGACCGGCAGCTCGCCACGCCTGGCGGCCGCTAGCTCGCCGGTGTCCTCGCGCAGCACTGGCGGGATCCAGGCGAGGCCGAGCCGCTCGTAGACCTCCTCCTCGGTGCGGGACACGATGCGCTCGCCGGTCTCGGCGTCAAACAGCCCGTACTCCGACAGCTTCAGCTTCCGCCGGACCGCGAGCTCGCGGATCGCGACGTTGTGCTGCTGAGAGCCGGTGAAGTACTGAAGCGCCGCACCCCAGCAGTCCGGCGGCACGACGCGCAGGTCGACCTGCAGGCCCGCGCTCGTCCTGATGGACGTCTTCGTGGGCCCGGATGCGATGACCTCGGCCGCGAACGGCATCCCCGTCAGCGCCGCCATCAGCGGCGCGGAGTCGTCGGCGGCTGCCAGCACGTCCACATCGCCGATCGACTCGGCGGCGCGGCGCAGCGATCCTGCCGCGGCAATACGCACACAACCGGGAACGGGGCCCACCGCGTCGATCACCGCAGCCGCGGTCTCGGCCGCAACATTGAGCAAGACCCTGCCGCCGGAGCTCGCCAGCAGTTCGATACCGCGCAGCAGCTTGTCCGCGCTCTTCTGCCCGAAGCCCCGCAGGTCGTTCAGGCGCCCGGCCGCGATCGCGGCGCGAAGTTCGTCGGGTGAGCTGATCGAAAGCTCGCGGTATAGCTGAAGGGCCCGGCGCGGTCCGAGCGCCGGGATCCGCGTGAGCTGCCTGACGCCGTCGGGGATATCGGCTCGCAGGTCTTCCAGCTCGGCGAACGTGCCAGTGCCGGCGATCTCCGCGACCTTGGCCGCGATCGACTTCCCGACGCCGGGTATCCGCAGCAGTGCGGCCGGCGCCTGGCCGGCGATGTCGTGCGGATGCGCGGCGATCGCCCGGGCCGCCTTGGTGTACACGCGCGCCCGGAACGGATCGCCGCCCGTCATCGCCATCAGGTCGGCGTACTCGTCGAGCAGCGCCGCTGCCTGGTCGTTCGCCTGGGGCATGACAGCATTCTGCCCGCCCGTCGGGCCCGCGCCAGGGGCCGGCTTAGTGGGCTTGCTGCATCGCCTGCATGTTGGCCTGGATGGCCTGCATTGTCGCCGCGAGCTCGTCGGTCGGACTGAACTGGAGGAACTCGCTGCCGGTTGCGGCCGCTGGCACATGGCCCGGCGACATGTAGTAGGCATCCCCGGCCTGATAGACCTCCTCGCGGTCGGCATAGGTGACCGTCAGGCTGCCGGTGAACAGGTAGCCCCAGTGCGGGCACTGGCAGCTATCGCCGGGGAGGCCCTTGAGCACGGGCGCGAGCGAGTGCCCCTCGCGGATGGTGACGAATTCGGCCGTGTAGCCGTCGAGTTCGCCCTGGTGATCGACGCCAGGACCGAAGTCCTCGACCTTGGGTGCGGTGTCCTTCGAGAATGCAGGCATTGCGTGCTCCTTAGCGCTGACCAGCCTTTCCTCGACAGTAGCCACGCGCCTGGGGCGATCACATGAGGCAGTTGCCCCATCATTGGCGGCGCTAGTCCGAGGCAGGCAGCAGCCCCTGGCGCATCGCGAACAGGCTGGCGGCAACCCTGCTAGAGGCCCCGATCTTGACGTAGATGTGCTCGATGTGATTGCGCGCAGTCTTCGGCGAGATGACGAGCCTGTCCGCGATCTGCCTGCTTGACAGGCCCCTGGCTACCAGGCGCAGCACGTCGACCTCGCGCGCGGTGAGGCCGGCCGGATACCCAGCTCGGCGCGTTGCCCGGTGGCCAGCGGCCGAGAGCACGGACTCGACCACGTCGGCCGCCAGCCTGCCCGCGGCTGCGTCAGCCCGCAGCTCGGCGGCGGCCTGCTCGGCGGACAGGGCGTCCCGGTACGGCCGTGGCTCGCGCATCGACTGGTAGGCGTCGGCCGCGCCGATCACTCGGCCGGCAACCGAGATGGCGTTCCCGGACAGGCCCCTGGGATAGCCCGACCCGTCCAGCCGCTCGCGTAGCTGGACGGCAATCTCGCCGAGCGGCGCCAGCCAGCTGGACTGCTGGAGCATCCGCTCGGTCAGGTAGGGGTGCATCCGCACTCGCTCTCGCTCGCCGGCGCCGAGGGGGCCAGGCTTGTCCCAGATCGAGTTAGAGATGCCGAGCCTGCCAAGGCCACTCACCAGGCCGGCCCGCCGCAGCTGCCTTACGTCGGCTGCGGCAAGGCCCAGATGCTGGCCCGCGGCGGCCGCCAGGTCGGCTACCCCGCTCGCGTGACCGAGCATGTACGGCGACTTCAGGTCGACGAAGTTGGCGACCCCGAGGAGCGCGGCGTCGAGCTGGTCGTCCGACAGCGTCCGGCTGAGCGCGGGCTCGGCACCGATGACGGCGTCCCACGTATCGGAGCCGCTGAGCTTGCCGAGGATCCCGCCGGGGTCGGCGGCTAGCAGGTCGGCCATGTCCGGGTCGAACTGGGCGCCGTGGCGCTTGCGGGCCAGTGCGACCGCCGCGTCCTCGCCGCCGATCCGGTGTGCCACCTCGACGTACTCGGCGATCTGGGCGAGTCGCGCGGCGAGCGGAATCTCGGCAGCGCGCAGCTTGCCGGGCCAGCCTCGGCCGTCCCAGCGCTCGTACGAAGCTCCGATCCCGGCCTGCACCTCGGCGGGCAGTCCGATCTCGGCCGCCAGCGACCCGGCGAGCTCCGCGTGCCGGGCGATCATGCCGTCCATCTCGCGGAAGCCCGACAGGGCGAATCCGAGGCCGACCTGGAATCTGTGCAGCGGGGCATGGCCGTGGCCGATGCGCCGAAGGGAGGCCGCGATCGCGGCGAAGCTGCGCTGCTCGTGGTCGTACTTGCCGGCCTTGAGCTCGATGTCGTCGCCGAACCACTTGGCCTGCTCGTGCGCGTCGATGTGGCAGCCGACGTTGACCAGCAGGGACGTGTAGTACACGACGGCTCGCTCGTCATCATCCAGGCCCATCCGGTCGGCGAGCCGCAAGGCGATGAGGCACTGCCGCAGCACGTGCTCCATCGGCTGGCCGAAGCCGAGGTCGATGCCGAGCGACAGGGACGCCACAAGCTCGGCAAGACGGACCTCGGGTTCGCCGGTGCCCGTTGGCCGCCGCCCGGGCGCGGGCCCCGTCATGGCCAGGCTCACCAGCGGCGGGACGCGCAGAAGGTAGTGGTCGAGACGGCGGCCACCTGGCAGCTCAACCTGAGCCTGCTTCAGATGGAACCGCAGAGTCTCGATAATCGGCTCTTCGCCCAGGTTCTGCCAGCCGTGGGCGCGCTCAGCACGGAACGAGGCCATGCACCAGTATCTCGCGGCAGCCCGTCCATGCGGGTCCCCGACTCGGGGCCGTGTAAGTTTCCCGGTGTGAGCCAGCCTCGTGCCTACCTGCCGCTTGTGAGCCAGCCATCTGGGAGCCAGCCTTGACCCGCCCGCTGGAGAGCTATCAGGACGAGATCTACCTGAACGGCCTGACTGGCGCCGTGCCCGACCTGCCGACCGACCTCGGCCGGCTGGAGGAGGCAGCGCGCTCTGCCATGGCGCCGCGCGCGTTCGACTACGTGGCCGGCGCCGCCGGCTCTGGTGACACAGCGCGGGAAAACCTGGCGGCGTTCCGCCGCTGGCGCATCGTGCCGCGGATGCTGGCCGACGTCAGCACGCCGTCCTACTCAACGACTGTGCTCGGTGCTGACCTGCCAGTGCCGGTCCTGCTCGCGCCGGTCGGCGTCCTCGGGATCGCCCATCCGGATGCCGAGTCGGCGGTGGCGAGGGCGGCAGCCGCAGCGGGCGTACCGATGGTGCTCAGCACGGCGGCGACAACCGCGATGGAGGACGTCGCGGCCGCGAACGGGAACGGGCAGCGCTGGTACCAGCTGTACTGGCCGAAGGACAGGGCCGTCGCCGCGAGCTTCCTCGGCCGCGCCCAGGCGGCCGGCTTCAGCGTGCTCGTCGTGACACTGGATACGCGCATCCTGGCCTGGCGCCCGCGCGACCTCGACAACGGCTACCTGCCCTTCCTCCAGGGCGTCGGCATTCAGAACTACCTGTCCGACCCGGCTTTCCAGGCCGGGCTGACCAGCCCGGTCGACGTCGACCCCGACTCGGCGGTCCTGCGTTACACCCAGATGTTCGGTGACTTGTCACTGACCTGGGACGACATCCCGTTCCTGCGCCAGCACTGGAACGGGCCGATCGTTTTGAAGGGCATCCTGTCCGCCGCCGATGCCGACCGCGCCGCCGAGGCCGGCGTGGATGGGATCATCGTGTCCAATCACGGCGGCCGCCAGCTCGACGGCGCGATCGCCGCGCTGGATGCGCTGCCCGCCGTGGCCGATGCCGTCGGCGGCCGGCTGACCGTCCTGTTCGACAGCGGCATCCGCGGCGGTGCCGACATGCTGAAGGCCCTGGCGCTTGGTGCGCAGGCTGTCCTGATCGGCCGCACTTACGCCTACGGGCTCGCGCTCGGCGGGGAAGCGGGTGTCCGGCACGTGCTCCGGGCGCTGCGGACCGACTTCGAGCTGACCATGCGGCTGGCGGGCCTGTCCCGGCTCAGTGAGCTCGGGCCTGGCTGCCTCCAGCGGCAGCCGTAGCCGGCCGATCGCGGCCGGGCCGGCGGCGACCGCCATGGACCTTCAGCAGATCGGGCTGCGGCACCCGGTGGCCGACCTCATCAGGGATGTCCAGAACAACCGGACGGGGATACCGCGGCGCACGTTTGTCGCCGAGGGCCTGTACGAGATCAACATGGTGCTCCAGACGGGCGTCGAGGTCGACGCGTTCTTGTGGAGCCCGGAGGCGGCGTACTCCGACGAGGCGCACGTGCGTGCCGCTGAGCTTGCGGACCGGGCTCGCCGGTCGTACCAGATCTCGGCGAAGACGCTGGAGCGGCTCGCGGAGCGGCCGAACCCGGACGGGCTGATCTGCGTGGCCCAGCTGCCGGACTGGCAGCCCGACGGCATCGAGCTGGCCGACGATGGGCTCATCCTCGTCGCCGACGCGATGGAGATTCCCGGCAACCTCGGCACGCTCATCAGGACGCTGGATGCCTGCGCGGCTGACTGCCTCGTGCTGACGAGCAAGCGGACCAGGCTCACCCACCCCAAGGTGCTGCGCAGCAGCCAGGGCATGAACATGAAGGTGCCATCGCTGGAGTTCGCCGACATCGGCGACGCCGTCGGCTGGCTGGCCCGCAACCGGTGCACCGTCTATCTCGCCGACACCGACGACAGCATCAGTTACCGGCAGGCCGATTACCGCGGCCGTACCGCGCTGGTCGTGGGCAGCGAGCGGTACGGCATCTCGTCGCCCTGGTATGAGCACGGCTTCCAGCGCATCGGCATCCCCATGCTGGGCTCGGCCGACTCGCTGAACGTCTCGGTATCGGCGTCCGTCCTGCTGTACGAGGCGCGGGCCCGCAAGAACAGCTGGTGAGCTACAGGCTCTCCACGTTCACGACGATCGCTTCCTGCGTGGATCTGGCGATGACAAGGACCGCCTGCTCAGCTGACGGATTCTCCTCGCGGTGCGGGACATGCGGCGGCACCCACACATAGTCGCCCGGCTGAGTCTCGAGCCGGGTCAGCTCGCCCGTGGCCGGATCCCGGAAGACGAAAACCGGAGTGCCGGCCACGACGCAGATACCCGTCTCGGACTCGCCGTGATGGTGATCGCCAGAGTTCACGCCGGGCGGCAGTTCGGTGCGGCCCATCCACAGCGACTTCGCGCCGGTCAGGTCCCCGGAGATCGCAGCCGACCTGATCATGCCGCTGGTTTGCGCTGTCGCGCCGGACAGCTCGCCGGCCCTGATCAGCTGGAGCGCTGGCGGAGATCCTGGCGCCTGCCCGGTCATTCCTCGTCGAGCGTCAGCGACACCGAGTTGATGCACCAGCGCTGGTCGGTCGGCACGTTGTAGCCCTCGCCCTCGAACACGTGCCCGAGGTGACTGTTACACGACGCGCACCTGACCTCGGTCCGGACCCGGCCGAGGGAGCGATCCTCGATCAAGGTCACCGCGTCACCCTCGCTGGGCTGGTAGAAGCTCGGCCAGCCGCAGCCGGAGTGGAATTTCGCATTTGACCGGAAAAGCTCGGCTCCGCAGGCCCGGCACTTGTAAACGCCGTTGGTCTCGGTGTCGGTGTACTCGCCAACGAACGGCGCCTCAGTGCCCGCTTCGCGAAGAACGTGATACTCCTCGGGCGATAGCCGGGACCGCCATTCTTCCTCTGACAGCTGTACCTTCTCCTTCTCCATATTCGTGAGACTACCTGCCGGGCCGGGTGCCGTTGCTATCCGGTGCACCCGTCCTAGTCGGCAGGGCCACGCTCGACGCAAAACACGTTGCCCTCCGGGTCGGTCATGATCGTTTTACTGTCGAATCGCTCAGCGACCGCGGCGCCCAGGCCGGCGAGGCGCTCCACCTCGGCCGCCATGGTGACCGGAGAACGCAGGTCAAAGTGCATCCGGTTCTTGGCGGACCGGGGTTCGGGGACCCGGTTGAACCACATGTTGGGGCCGCCCCAGCCCGCCGCCTCGACATAGGCGTGGTCGCTGGTCGCATCCTCGTCGACGTCTGTGCCGAGGGCCGCCGCCCAGAAAGTGGCCAGCACGAGCGCGTCGCCGCAGTCGAAGCTCACTGACTTGATCACCGATGCCATAACCCGCAAGTTACGTCATGCCTGGCGGCCACGCGCCAGATGTATTTTGCGTGCACTGTCAGGTCAGTCACGACGTCGTGGACCGGGTCCATGCCGTCCGCGTGCCGCAGTTCGATCGCGTCCACCTTGCCGGCCGACTGCACGTCAGCGCGGGCGGCGGCGAGCGCGTCGAGCGCGTCCTGACGTGCGGTCAGGATCAGGACCGGGACGGGGTTCTTCATCGGCACCTGGGCCTGCGACTTCGCCTTCCTGATCGCGCTGATGGCGGCCGCCGCTGCGGCGAGCACAGCGTCATCGCCAGGACCCGCAGCTTCCCGCAGGGCCGCCGCGTCCGGCCAGGCGGCGCGATGCACGGAGCCCTCCTGCCACCACGACCAGACCTCCTCGGTCACGAACGGCAGGAACGGCGCGAGCAGCCGCAGCACCGCCGACAGCCCGCTCCGCAGCGCCGCCACGGCGGACGCCGCCGCCGGAGCGCCGTGCTCGCCATAGGCACGCGCCTTCACGAGCTCCAGATAGTCGTCGCAGAAGAACCAGAAGAACCGCTCGGCCTGCTCCAGCGCCGCCGCATGGTCGTAGGCCTCGAGCGCGGTGGTGCAGTGCTCGGTCACCTCCGCCAGCCGGCGCAGCAGCGCCTGGTCGAGCGGCTCGGTGATCGTCGCGCCGCGCGGCGGACTGGCCGGCGGCGGACTGGCCGGCGGCATCGAAGCTGAGCACGAAGCGGCCCGCGTTGAGGATCTTGATGGCGAGCCGCCTGCCGACCTTGATCTGGGCCAGGTCGAATGCCGTGTCCACCCCGAGCCTGGCGCTCGTCGCCCAGTACCGGACCGCGTCCGTGCCGTGCTCGCGCAGCAGGTCGATCGGGGTCACCGCGTTGCCCTTGGACTTGGACATCTTCTTGCGGTCCGGGTCCAGGATCCAGCCGGAGATGGCCGCGTGCCGCCACGGCAGCGCGCCCAGCTCGTCGTGCGAGCGCAGCACCGTGTAAAACAGCCAGGTCCTGATGATCTCGTGCGCTTGCGGCCGCAGGTCCATGGGGAACACCCGGCCCATCAGGTCCTCGTCGGCCGGCCAGCCGCCGGCGATCTGCGGCGTCAGCGACGAGGTAGCCCAGGTGTCCATCACGTCCGGGTCGGCCGCGAAGCCGCCGGGCTGGCCGCGCTGCCCGGCCTGGTAACCGGGCGGAGCGTCGGTAGCCGGGTCCACCGGGAGGTCTGCCTCGGCCGGCGTGATCGGCTTGCCTTCCTCGATCCGGCCGCTCGCGTCGATGGGGTACCAGAGCGGGATCGGCACGCCGTTGTAGCGCTGACGGCTGAGAAGCCAGTCGCCGGTCAGTCCCTCCACCCAGTGCTCGTACCTGGCCCGCATGTACGCCGGGTGCCACTGGAGCTCGCGGCCCCTGGCGAGCAGGGTGCTGGCCAGTTCCTTGGACCGGCTGCCGTTGCGGACGTACCACTGCCGGGTGGTGATGATCTCCAGCGGCGCCTGGCCGTACTCGTAGAACTTCACGGCGTGCCTGATGGGCTCAGGCTCGCCTCGCAGCTGGCCGCCTGCGTGCAGCATGTCGGTCACGAGCTGCCTGGCGGCCTTCGCGTACTGGCCCGCGATGCGCCCGTAGGCAGCCGTGCCGGCGGGGCTTGTGATGCCCGGCGGCGGACTGGGCAGCAGGCGCCCGTCGGGGCCGAGCACCGGCCGCGTGTCCAGCTGAAGATCACGCCACCAGGTCACGTCGGTCATGTCGCCGAATGTGCACACCATCACCAGGCCCGTGCCCTTGGCCGGGTCGGCGAGGCGGTGCGCCAGGATCGGCACGGGCACGTCGAAGAGCGGCGTGGTCGCCGTGGCGCCGAACAGGCCGCTGTACCGCTCGTCGTCCGGGTGCGCCACCAGCGCCACGCATGCAGGCAGCAACTCGGGCCTGGTCGTTGCGATGATGACCTCGGCCGGTCGGGCGGCGGGGACGGGAGGGGTACCCCGTTCCGTGCCGTGCGGGTCATTGAGCGCAAACGCGAGCCTTATGAACGTGCCCGGGGTCTCGCGGTCCTCGATCTCGGCCTGCGCCACAGCGGTGCCGAACGTCACGTCCCACAGCGCCGGCGCCTCGGCCTGGTAGGCCTCGCCGCGGGCGAGGTTGCGCAGGAAGGCCAGCTGGGAGATCGCCTGGACCCGCTCGTCAATCGTCCGGTAACTGATGTCCCAGTCCACGGACAGCCCGAGGCGGCGCCAGGCTTCGGCGTAGGACTGCTCGTCCAGTCCGGTGAGCTGACGGCACAGCTCCACGAAGTTGCGCCGGGAGACCGGGAGCTGATCGGCGGGGGACAGGGCGCGGGTGTTGCCGAGGGCGGGCGGCGTCAGGCCAGGCTGATAGGGCAGCGACGGGTCACAGCGCACTCCGTAGTAGTTCTGCACCCGGCGCTCGGTGGCCAGCCCGTTGTCGTCCCACCCGACGGGGTAGAAGACTTCCTTGCCGCGCATGCGCTGGAAGCGCGCGATGACGTCGGTCTGGCTGTAGGAGAAGGCGTGCCCGAGATGCAGTGACCCGCTGGCGGTCAGCGGGGGAGTGTCGATGGCGTAGACGTCATCGCGGCCCTTGGAGCGGTCAAACTTGTACTACACGCTCCTTGGCCCACCGCTGCGTCCACTTGTCCTCAAGGCCATCCAGCGTCGGCTTGGCCGGGATGCGGTGCGAATCGGTGCTCATGGCGGTAAGGATAGCGCCAGGTCCCAGCCGCCGCACGCGCGTATTGCCACGGCCAGTTGCTGGCTGGCCATCCCGAGCCCGCGCTGGCGACGCGACCTCGCCGTGGGTGTGACTTGGCTGGGGCTATAACCCCAGCCAAGTCACACCCAGGTGAGCGCGGAGTCCGCTTGCGCCGGCCATCGCAGAAATTTGTCGGTATTGAGTGGCAGCCTGTGGGCCATGCCTGACGATCGAGCGCTCTTATGGCTACTTGCTCATCAGCGCGGCGTCGTCTCTCGCGTGCAGGCGTTAGAGAGCGGCGTGTCGGAGGACGGCCTGCGGCATCGAATACGGACAGGCGGGCCGTGGCAGCGGCTGCTGCCGGGCGTCTACCTCGCGGCGACCGGTCAGTCCACGCGTGAGCAGCGGCAGATCGCCGCAATCCTGTATGCCGGGCCGACCAGTGTTATCACCGGGCGTGCGGCGTTGCGCGCATGTGGGATCGGCGGTCCGGAGACCGAGATGATCGATGTCCTCATTCCGGCGGAACGGCAGCGAGCCAGCCAGCGATTTGTCGCGATTCATCGGACGCGGCGGATACCGCAAGAGTGCTTCGTCGACGGCCCGATCAGGTACGCTCCGGCCGCCAGAGCCGTCGCGGACGCGGTCCGCGGTCTCACGAAACTGTCGGATGCGCGCACTGTCGTGGGCAGTGCCGTGCAGAAGCGTCGCTGCTCGATCGGCCAACTGGCCGACGAACTTGCGAACGGGCCACATAGGGGTTCGGCCCTGTTAAGCACGGTGCTCGCCGAGGTGGCAGATGGCGTGCACTCCGCCGCCGAAGGAGACTTCCGTGCCCTGATCCGGCGCTCGAGCCTGCCGCGGCCGCTGTTCAACGCGCGCCTCCTCCAGGACGGAGTACTGCTGGGCATCGTGGATGCCTGGTGGCCGGAAGCCAGCGTCGCGGTGGAGGTCGACTCGCGCGAGTGGCACTTGCTGCCGGCGCACTGGGAGGAGACGATGCGCCGTCATGCGCGGCTGATCGGGGCAGGGATAGCTGTGATCCACGTGAGTCCGCGACAGGTCCGGACCGAGCCGGACCACATCGTTCATGACATCGCCAATGCGCTGCGTAATGGGCGGCCAGCCGCGGGTATCGTCACGCTGCAGGCTGCTGCCTGACCGCCGCGAGCCCGCAGCGGGGCGCGGTCATAAGGTATGCGGCATGGGCATGCACACACTCGGCTCCACCGGCGTTCAGGTCAGCCCGCTGTGCCTGGGCGCGATGATGTTCGGGGCCTGGGGCAACCCCGACAGTGACGAGTCGGTCCGGATCATCCACCGGGCGCTCGACTCGGGCATCAACTTCATCGACACCGCAGACGTGTACTCGGCGGGGGAGTCGGAGCTGATTGTCGGCAAGGCGCTGACCGGCGGGCGGCGCGAGAACGTGGTGCTGGCCACCAAGGCGCACGGTGCCATGGGCCGCGACGTCAACCAGCGCGGCAACTCGCGGCGCTGGCTGATCCGCGAGTGCGAAGCCAGCCTGCGCAGGCTGGGCACCGACCACATCGACCTCTATCAGATCCACCGGCCGGATCCGGCGACCGACATTGACGAGACGCTGGGTGCCCTGTCGGACCTGATCAGCGCCGGCAAGATCAACTACGCCGGCAGCTCGACGTTCCCGGCTGCGCAGATCGTGGAGGCGCAGTGGACGGCGCAGCGCCGCGGCCGGGAGCGGTTCGTGTGCGAGCAGCCGCCCTATTCCGCGCTGGTCCGCGGCATCGAGGCCGACGTGCTGCCGACTTGCGAGCAGTATCAGATGGGCGTGATCAGCTGGGGTCCGCTGGCCGGCGGCTGGCTCTCCGGCCGGTACCGGCTCGACGCGGACTTGCCCGTTCAGCCGGCGCTCGGAGCGGCTGCCGCACCGCTTCGACATGAGCCTGCCTGGTAACAGGCTCAAGCTGGAGGCGGCCGATCGGCTCGCTGGGCTGGCTGCAGAGGCGGGCATGTCGCTGATCCACCTGGCCCTCGGCTTCGTGCTGAGCCATCCGGCCGTGACGTCCGCGATCATCGGACCCCGGACCATGGAGCACCTGGAGAGCCAGATCGGGGCACCGGTCGACGGCCTGCCCGCCGACCTGCTCGACCGCATCGACGAGATCGTGCCGCCGGGCACGAACCTGAACCCGGGCGACCGCGGCTACGAGCCGCCAGCACTCACCGACGCGGCCCTTCGCCGGAGGCGCTGACCGCAGCATCGCGCCCGTGGGTCAGGCTGGGGCGAGCGCGTGCAGGATCTCCTCGGCCCGCGCGGCGGCAGCCGCAGCCGGAACGTCAGGCGACCCGATCTGGGGATCCCAGTTCACGTCGTAGAACACCTCCGTGACGCCCCTGCCGCCGAGCCACTCGGTGTCGGCCCGGATCTGGTCGTAGTCACCTGACAGCAGCAGTCGCTCGCCGTTCGCGCCGGTGACCGGCGCGCCCGCCCGCACGACGCCGCGGCAGATGAACCGCATCGCCGCCGGGTCGCGCCCCGCGGCGGCCGCCGATTCCTTCACGACCGAGATCAGGTCGCCCACGCGCGACAGGTCGGTCCGGCTGGAGGTGATCCAGCCCTCCGCGATCCGGCCGATCCGCTCGAGCGCTGGCTTCGCCATCCCGCCGAGCAGGATCGGCGGGCCACCGGGCTGGACCGGCGCGGGCGCCTGCGTGCCGGCCGGAACGTTGTAGAAGTCCCCGTCGTAGGCCGCTACCTTGCCGGTCCATAGCGCGCGCAGGACCTGCACGTATTCGGCGGCCCGCGCGCCGCGTCGTGCCATGTCAGCGCCGGTTAGCGCGAACTCCTCGGGCATCCAGCCGATGCCAAGACCAAGATCGTGTCGTCCGCCGGAGAGGATGTCGACCGAGGCTGCCTGCTTGGCCAGGTAACCGGGCGAGACGAACGGCAGGTTGATGATCGCCACGCCCAGCCTGATCCGGCTGGTCACGGCCGCGGCGAACGACAGCGCGGCCATCGGATCGAGCACGCTCTGATAGACGGGCTCCATGCTTGGAGCCGACCGGGATGAGCAGCCGCTGGAAGCTCCACAGCGACTTGTACCCCGCGGTTTCAGCGGCGGTAGCGAAGGCAGCTAGATTCTGCGGTGTGGCCCACGCGCCCGACACGGGGGCGCCGAATCCGATGTCCATTCTGCTGAGCCTAACCGCGTACGGGGTACGGCGGAGATAGTGAACGGCCCCGTTCCATAAGTAAGGAAGGTACTTCGTGGCGACCGACCCCCGCACTTACATCGCGACCCTGCGTGAATCGCACGACAAGCTCGACGGCCTGGTCCGGCCGCTGACGTCTGAACAGGTCCGTGGCCAGTCCTATTGCACCGACTGGAGCGTCGCGCAAGTGCTGTCGCACCTGGGCAGCGGCGCCGAGATCTCGATGCTGTCGCTGCCGGGCGCGCTCGGCGAGGCCGAGCCGGCCGGGCGCGATTCGTTCCCGCCGGTGTGGGACAAGTGGAACGCCAAGAGCCCGGACGAGCAGGCAGCCGATGGGCTGGCGACGGACGAGGAGCATGTAGAGCAGCTCGAGGCGCTGACCGACGATCAGCTCGCTGCTGTCGACTTCGACTTCTTCGGCATGATGCGGCTCGATGCGGCCGGCCTGGTCAGGATGCGGCTCGGTGAGCACGTGCTGCACACCTGGGACGTCGCGGTGATGGCGGACCCCGCCGCGACCGTGCAGGCCGACGCGGTCGACCTGCTGATCGACAACGTGCCGCAGTTCCTCGCGCCGCGACTGGGCAAGCCGCTAGCCGAGCCGTTCAGCGTGCGGATCACGACCACCGATCCCGCGCGGGATTACCTGCTGACGTCTGGCGATTCGATCACGGTGACCGACTGGCCAGGCGATGGTGGCGCGGCGGGCGACGTGCCGCACGTGACGATGCCGGCCGAGGCACTGCTGCGGCTGTCATACGGGCGGCTCGACCCCGAGCACACCCCGTCGTCGGTGACCGCTGACCCGGAGGTGCTGGACAAGCTGAGGACAATTTTCCCGGGCTTCTAGCCGGGAGCGCGGCTGAGCGGCCGACTCAGGCCAGCGCGCCCAGCGCGTCGAGTGCGAGGGCGGCCGCGTCCTCCGCGCAACCCCACGACAGCGTGACGCCCGCGCCGCCGTGGCCGTAGTTGTGCACGATCGTGACGCCGTCGCCGGGCTCGGTCGCCAGCCGTACCGTCGGCCTGGCCGGCCGCAGCCCGACCCGGTGCGCTAGCACGGTCGCGCCGCGCAGCGCTGGCTGGACCGCGGCGCACGCCGCGAGGATCCGGTCGGCAGTCGCCGGGTCCGGCTCGCGGCTCCAGTTGCCTGGCTGCTCGGTGCCGCCGAGCACCACGACGTCGCCGTGCGGGATCAGGTACGTGAGGTCGCCGGGATCGGCGGCCGTGCCGACAAAAAACTCGGTGAGGCCGGGGTTACTGGCCACAACGACCTGGCCGCGAACCGGCGTCACATCCGGGTCGGGCACCAGCTCGCGCGCGCCGCAGCCGGTGCAGTTGACGATCACCCGCGCCGACGGCGCCAGTCCGCTCGCGTCGCTCAGCTTCTCCATTTTTGCCGGGAACGGGGTCGCACCTCCCGCCCGGCCGAACCGCCCCGCGAGGTAGTCCAGGTAGCCAGGCATCGCCACGATCGGCGCGCGCAGCCGCCAGGCCGAGCGGTAGCCGGGCGGGACATCGGCTGGCATGCACTCGGCGAGGTCGCCAGCGGCCGCGAATTCAGGGGGATCGGCGCTTTCCTCGCGGCTGGCAGCGATCCCGGCTGCGTTGCGCACGATGCCCGCGAGCGCATTGGCGCCGAGATCAGGCGCGCTCAGCTCGGCGAACCGGTCCAGCGTGACGGTCGCCCAGCGCGCCACCCGGCCGTCCATGCCGACCAGATGCGGTCCCCAGATCGCACCTGCCGCGATCGACGTGGTCTGCTGGGGAGGCTCGGCGGCGACGATGGCGACGTTCACGCCGGACTCGGCGAGGCACACGGCCGTGCTCAGGCCTATCACGCCGGCACCGACGACAAGCACGTCGGTGTCGGCCGCGATGGCTCCCGACGGACTCGCTTCGGTCTGCGTCACATGTCAGACCCTAGCTATCAGCCGCCGGCCGCGATCAGATCCCCCTCAGTCGGACTCGGCCCACTCGGGCAGGGCGCTCGGCAGGTCCACCGGCTTGCCGGTGATGTGGGACATGGCGATGGCCTTGCATAGCGCGATGTCGCGCAGGCCCCCGATCACGTCGGTGCGAGGTGCGCGGCCGGCCTCGATGGCGGCGGCCAGCTCGACGAGCTCGCGCTTGAAAGCCTCTTCGAACGAGACGACCTCCACGGTGCGGTCGGCGAACGGAGTGCCTTCCCGGCCCGTCTCGATCGTCAGCTGGCTGGGCATGTTGCGCAGGTACGGCGACGGCAGCGTGAGCGTGACACGGCGCTCGGTCCCGTAAAAGGCGAGCTCCTGCTTGTACTGCGCCATGCCGGGCAGGTCGACCCAGGACAGGTGGACCTCGGTCTCGCCGAACCCCAGGCTGATGTCGCAGACCTTGCGGCTGAGCCGGGCCTGATGAACCCGGTCGGGCTCGCCGAGCACCCCGCGCAGCATGTTGAGCTCGTGCACCAGATTGTCCAGCAGCATCCACCGGTAGCAGTACCTCGCCTCGGCGTCGCCCTCAGGCAAGGCCGAGGCGAGGCGCTTGTCGTCCTCTGCTCGCAAGGCGGCGATTACATCTGCCGGCGGGGGCACCTTGGCCGCCATCGGGTACGCCTCGATATACGGCTCGAACGGTGATTCCAGCGTCGTCACCGCGACCAGGCGCAGGCCAGGCGTCGGCATCAGCTGCTGGAGCCGCTGATAGGCAGGGTCATAGCGCTTCATGTTGCCGACCATCAGGCGGACGTCGGCGTCCCTGGCCGCGGAGTACATCTCGCGGCCCTCGGCCAGGCTCAGGCACATCGGCTTCTCGACGAAGACATGCGAGCCGGCCTGTGCGGCCGCTACGGCTATCGGCGCGTGACTGCCTGATGTCAGCACCATCACGACGTCCAGCCGCTCCGCCACCAGGTCCTGCCACGAGGTGTGCACGGTCTTCACGTGGTACCGGCGTGCGCAGTCCACCGCGACTGGCTCGCTGACGTCGCACAGGGCGGCGATCTCGTAGCTGTCGCTCAGCTCGGCCAGATGCGGCAGGTGCATGACCTGCGCGATCAGGCCACAGCCCACGACTCCGACTCTCAGCGGCGATGCCATTGACGTGTAGTCCTCTCAGCTAAAATCTGGCCCAAATGTCAGGCTTGAGTGCGTTCCTCGGCCTCCAGCGAGCGCATCACGTCGAACGCGCAGCCGCACGAGCGCCGTGGTATCAGCCGGACGCCAACCCGCACGCTGGTGTAGCTAGCGGCCTGATCGCTCTCGATCGCGTCGATCAGGAGCGCCGCGCTGCGCGCGCCCATGGCCGGCGAGTCATAGCTCACGACCGTGAGCGCGGGCTCCAGCAACGAGGCGAAGTAGGTGTCATCGAAGGAGGCTAGCGCCAGGTCCTCCGGTAGCCGCAGGGGATGGCTGCGAGCAGCCGCGAGAGCGCCGAGCGCGAGCTCTGCGCTAGCCGCGACGATGGCAGTCGGCGGGGGCGCAGCGTTCAGCAGGTCGCGAGTCTGCTCGATGCCGCTGCGCAGACTCCACTCACAATCGCGGATGAGGTCAGGCTCGGCGTCCAGGCTGAGCGCCGCCACTGCGGCGACGAAGCCCTCGCGCCGTTCCCGCCCATCGGTGTTGTCGCCAGGGCCGCCGAGGAAGGCGATGCGCCGGTGACCGTGCCCGGCTAGGTGCCTGACGAGCTCGCCGACTCCCTCCCTGTTTTCCAGCGTCACGCTGCCGGAGCCCACGCCCTCGACCGTCTCGTCGATGAACACGCACGCCGTGCCGTGCAGCAGCTCGCGGAACCGGTCGGCGGTGAACGGAGTCGTGCAGATCAGGATGCCGTCGACCCAGTGGTCAAGCAACGTGCTGATGGCCTCGGCGACGCGCTCGGGATCCTCGCCCGAGTCCACAAGGATGAGCCGGTAGCCGACATCACGCAGATAGGACTGGGCGCCCTGGAAGACCGAGGCGTAGAACGGGTGCGCGATATGCGGAACTATCAGGCCGATCGTGCGGGACCGCTGCGTGCGCAGCGACTGCGCGAAGGGCGAGGGGCGGAAGCCAAGCTGCGCGGCGGCTTCGAGCACTGCGGCCCTGGTGCCGTCGGTAAGCTCGCCGCGGCCATTCAGCGCGCGCGACGCAGTCGTGATCGAAACGCCGGCCAGTTCGGCGACATCGGCCAGGCGGACCCGAGAGGCGCGTGGCTTCATCTTGATGAATTCTCCCGAAATAACGGTTGCGCAAACGTTACCACACGTAGACTCTGGTAACTATGACGTCTCCGCGCGCCGAACTCATCACCATGGGCCGGTCGGGTGTCGATATCTACCCGCTGGACATCGGCGTGGGCCTGGCCGAGGTGAGCAGCTTCGGGAAGTACCTCGGCGGCAGCCCGACCAACGTGGCCGTCGCGGCGGCCCGCTTCGGCCGGCGGTCGGCCGTGATCACCAGGACCGGCGCGGATCCTTTTGGCGAGTTCATCCACCAGGCTCTGCGCGGTTACGGCGTGGACGACCGGTACGTCACCGCCGTGCCCTCGCTGCCGACGCCCGTTACCTTCTGCGAGATCTTCCCGCCCGACAACTTCCCGCTGTACTTCTACCGGTTCCCGAAGGCGCCCGATCTGGAGATCTACGCCGACGAGCTTGACTACGAGGCAATCCGGGCGTGCGGCGTGTTCTGGGCGACGGTGACCGGCCTGTCGGCCGAGCCGAGCCGGGCCGCCACGCTTGCCGCGCTGGCCAGCCGGGATCGGATGCACCCGACGATCCTCGACCTGGACTACCGGCCCATGTTCTGGAAGTCGGCCCGCCAAGCCCGGCGGTGGAGCCGACAGGCGATCGCGCTGTCGACTGTGATCGTCGGCAACCTCGACGAGTGCGAGGTCGCCGTCGGGTCCAGGGACCCGGCTCGCATCGCGCCAGCGCTGCTTGACCTGGGCGCCGAGCTGGCGATCGTGAAGCTCGGCCCGGACGGGGTGCTGGCCGCCGATCGCGATGGACAGGTTCGCGTTGCACCGCTCAGCGTCGATGTGGTGAACGGCCTGGGCGCTGGCGATGCCTTCGGCGGCGCGCTGTGCCACGGCCTGCTGGCCGGCTGGGATCTGGCACGGGTCATCAGGTTCGCCAATGCTGCCGGGGCTATCGTGGCCTCGCGGATCGCCTGCTCGGACGCCATGCCGACGGCGGCCGAGGTGGCCGCGCTACTGGGAGAGGACGCTCATGCGTGAGGAACAGCGGCGCCGGCTCATCGAGGCGCGGGCGCACGCGCCAGAGGAGATCGAGATCGCGGCGGCCAGCAGGACGCGCCGCCGCCAGCTGATCGGCGAGACCGGCCGGCTGATGATTATCGCTGCCGACCACACCGCCCGCGGGATCCTCGGGGTCGGCCGCAACCCGATGGCGATGGCCAGCCGGTTCGACCTGCTCGACCGGCTGATGGTGGCCCTCAGCCGGCCCGGCGTGGACGGCGTGCTCGGCACCGCGGACATCATCGAGGACCTGCTGCTGCTTGGCGCGCTGGACGGCAAGGTGGCCATCGGATCGATGAACCGCGGCGGCCTGCTCGGTGCCGCGTTTGAGATGGACGACAGGTTCACTGGGTACTCCGCCGCTGGCATCGTCGCGAGCAAGCTCGACGCGGGCAAGATGCTGCTGCGCATCGACCGGGACGATCCGGCGACGGTCCGCACGATCGAGGCGTGCAGCACCGCGGTGAGCGAGCTCGCACAGGCGCGCATGCCGGCCATGATCGAGCCGTTCATGGTCACCCGCGAGGGCGGCCGTCCGCGCAACGACCTCACGGCGGACGCCGTGATCCAGTCGGTCGGCATCGCGTCCGGGCTCGGCAGCACCTCGGCCTACAGCTGGCTGAAACTGCCGGTAGTCGCGGAGATGGAGCGGGTCGCGGAGGCCTCGACGCTGCCGATCTTGCTGCTCGGCGGGGACCCTGCTGGCGACCAGGACGCCATGTTCGCGAGCTGGAAGCGCGCCCTGAGCCTGCCGACGGTCCGCGGTCTTGTGGTCGGCCGCAGCCTGCTCTACCCGGTCGCCGGCGACGTGGCGTCCTCGGTGGACACCGCCGTGGGCCTCCTGTGAGCCGCTATCACCTGCCCTCCGGCAGCAGCCAGGCCGGCAACTTCGAGCTGGCCGTGACCCCGGCCAGCAGCGGCTGGACCTATGCCTCGCTGCGCGTCCTCCGCCTCGAGTGCGGGCGCCGAGGTCAGCATCGACACCGGGGCCGAGGAGATGCTGGTCGTGCCGCTGTCTGGCGCCTGTGAGGTCAGCGCCCGCGGCACCGACCTTGTCCTGGAAGGGCGACACAGCGTCTTCAGCCGGGTGACCGACTTCGCCTACGTGCCGCGCGCTGCCACGATGACCGTGCGCAGCGCGTCCGGCGGCAGGTTCGCGCTGCCCGGCGCCCTCGCAGATCGCCAGCTGCCGGTCCGGTACGGCGCGGCCGCCGACGTCCCGGTCGAGCTGCGCGGCGCGGGACAGGCCAGCCGCCAGGTCAACAACTTCTGCGCGCCCGAGACCTTCGACTGCGACCGCCTTGTCGCGGTCGAGGTGCTCACCCCGGCCGGCAACTGGTCGTCCTATCCGCCGCACAAGCACGACCGGGCCGGGCCCGGCGAGGCGGTCCTGGAGGAGATCTACTACTTCGAGATTGACGAATCAGATCGCGGGAACGGGCTCGCCTACCAGCGGGTCTATTCGTCTGGGGCGGACCGCCAGATCGATGTGCTCGCCGAGGTCCGCAGCGGCGACACGGTACTCGTCCCGCACGGCTATCACGGCCCGTCGATGGCGGCGCCCGGTCATCACCTGTACTACCTGAATGTGCTGGCCGGCCCCGCGGCTGAACGGTCGATGGCGTTCTGCGACGACCCGGCGCACGCCTGGATCCGCGGCAGCTGGGAGTCCCAGCAGGTCGACCCCCGGCTGCCCCTTACCTCGGCGGCAGGGTCTTCGGCGCCAGGGTCTTCGGCGGGGGAGGCCCTGTGAGGCTGACGGTGGCGCAGGCGCTCGTCAGATTCCTGACCGTCCAGTACAGCGAGCGCGACGGCATCTCCCGGCGGTTCTTCGCTGGCTGCTTTGGCATCTTCGGTCATGGCAACATCGCCGGTCTGGGCCAGGCGCTGCTGGAGGCAGGCGATGACCTGCGGTACTACCAGGGCCGGAACGAGCAGGCGATGGTGCACGCCGCCGCCGGGTACGCGCGCGCCTCGCATCGCCTGCAGGCGTTCGCCTGCACTTCCTCCATTGGTCCCGGCGCGACGAACATGGTGACCGGCGCGGCTCTGGCCACAGTCAACCGACTGCCAGTGCTGCTGCTGCCCGGTGACGTCTTCGCTACCCGTCCAGCCAGCCCGGTGCTGCAGGAACTCGAGGATCCGCGGTCGGCCGACGTCTCGGTGAACGACTGCTTCCGGCCGGTCTCGGCGTACTTCGACCGGATCTGGCGGCCCGAGCAGCTGCCGACGGCCTTGCTGCACGCGATGCGCGTGCTGACCGATCCGGCCGCGACCGGCGCGGTCACGCTGGCGCTGCCGCAAGACACCGCCACCGAGGCGTTCGACTGGCCGGCCGAGCTGTTCGCCCGGCGGGTCTGGCGCGTGCCGCGGCCCGCGCCCGAGCCGGAGCTCGTGCAGGAGGCGGCGGCGGCCATCCGGGCCAGCAGGCGGCCGCTGCTGGTCGCCGGCGGCGGCGTGCGCTACAGCGAGGCGACCGCCGAGCTGGCGAGATTTGCCGAGCGCACCGGCATCCCGGTGGCCGAGACGCAGGCTGGCAAAGGTTCGCTCGACTTCGGCCACCCGTGCGCGACAGGCGCGATCGGCGCGACCGGCACAACCGCGTCCAACGCCCTCGCGGCCGACGCGGACCTGGTCATCGGCGCCGGCACGCGCTGGAGCGACTTCACGACGGCATCATCGAGCGTGTTCGCCGCACCGGATGCGCGCTTCATCAACCTGAACGTGGCCGCATTCGACGCGGCCAAGCAGTCGGCCATCCCGCTCGTGGCCGACGTGCGCGCAGGCCTGCGGGCGCTGGCCGCCGCGCTCGGCGACTGGCACGTCGACGACGCCTACCAGGCCAGGGCCGGCAACCTCACGGCCGGGTGGAATGCCGCCGTCGAGCGGGCCTACCACCTCGACCACGGCCCGCTGCCCGCGCAGTCCGAGGTCATCGGCGCGGTCAACGACGCTTGCCAGCGCGGCGACGTCGTCGTCTGCGCGGCCGGCAGCATGCCTGGTGACCTGCACAAGCTCTGGCGCCCGAGCGGCCCCGATGGCTACCACGTCGAGTACGGCTTTTCCTGCATGGGTTATGAAATCCCGGGTGGGCTCGGGGTCAAGCTGGCGCAGCCGGACGCCGAGGTATTCGTCATGATCGGCGACGGCTCTTACCTGATGCTCAGCTCTGAGCTGGTGACGGCGGTCCAGGAGCGCATCAAGCTGATCGTGGTGCTCGTGCAGAACCACGGTTACCAGTCGATCGGCGCGTTGTCGGAGACTGTCGGCACTGATCGCTTTGGCACGAAGTATCGCTACCGCGGCGAGCAGTCTGGCCAGCTCGATGGCGGCATCCTGCCAGTCGACCTGGCCGCTAACGCGGCCAGCCTCGGCGCGCGCGTCCTGCGTGCCGGAACGGTCGCCGAGCTGCGGGAGCACCTGCGCGCAGCCCGGGATGGCGACGTCACCACGGTGATCCACATCGAGACCGACCCGACGGTCGCCGCGCCAGACGGCGCCGGCTGGTGGGACGTGCCGGTCGCGGAGGTGGCGACGGAGCCGTCGACGCTCGCCGCGCGCGCCGAGTATGACAAGACCCGCCCTCCGCAGCACGCGATCCGCCGCCCGTCCGCAGCCAGCTGACAGGCTTGCGCCCGAAGCCAGGCCCGCGAGACCGTATCTGCATGACCGTTGTGTCCGAGCTTGACCTGCCGAGCATCGACCTCACTGGCGGCGATCTGACGGGCGACGCCCATCACCAGCAGCTGGCGAGCCTGCCCAGCTCGGGTCAGTACGGCTGGCTTGCCGCATCGCCGCTGGCCTACATCGTGCTCGACCGCGAGTCGGCCGAGTTCTTCCTGCGATCGCGGGCAACGGCGTTTCCCGGCCGTGAGATCGCCGACCTGTTCGGGGTGACGAGCGGGCGGCTGCGCGAGCAGATCGACGCGAACATCCTCAACCAGCAGGGCGAGCACCACCGCCGGCTGCGCGCACTGGTCGGCGGCGCGTTCACGCCGCGGGCAGCCGATCGCTGGCGTCCGGCGATGCGCGCGTTCCTCGGTCGCCTGTGGGGTGCGCTCGATGACGGCCGCAGCTGCGAGTTCGTCGCCGCGATCGCCAAGCCGTACCCCGCGCTGACCATCGCAGCCGTGCTCGGCGCACCGGAGGCCGACGCTTCGCAGCTGCAGGACTGGTCCAGCCTGATTCAGCGCCAGTTCGACATCCAGGCGCTCGGGACGCAGGTGCCGCAGCTGGAGCAGGCGGCGGCTGAGGTCTACGACTACGTCGAGGCGCTGCTGGCCCGCCGCGCCGAGCAGCCCGGCGATGACCTGCTGACGGCGCTGCTCACCGCCGAGGAAGCCGGCGACCGGCTCTCGCACGCCGAATGCGTCAACCTCGTCCTGAACGTGATCGCGGGCGGCATCGACACCACGCAGGCGCAGCTGTCGCACGCGCTGCGGCTATTCGCGAGCGCACCCGGATCAGTGGGATGCGCTGCGGGCCGATCTCGCGCTGACCAGCCGGGCGGTCGAGGAGGTCTTGCGTGCCGAGCCGATCACGCCGTTCACGGCGCGGATCTGCCTGGAGGCCGTGGAGCATCGCGGCGTGCTGTTCCCGGCCGGCACGATCGTCGCCGTCTGCGCTGAGCGCGGCAACCGGGAGCAGCCAGGCGGCGAGGATTTCGACATCACAGCACCGCGGGACGGCCGATTGCTGACTTTCGGTGCCGGGCCGCACTTCTGCCTCGGGGCCAACCTGGCCAGGGCCGAGCTGGAGGAGGCGCTCGCCTTCCTGGCGCCGCGGATGCCGGGCCTGGCCGCCGACGGGCCCGCCATACTGGGCGGCGTCGAGGGCATCTACGGCGTCGAGTCGCTGCCGCTGCGCTGGGACTAGCCGCCCGGCAGCGAAGAGATCGCCCGCAGTTCCTAGGCCGGGCGAACCTCGGCCGCCAGCGTGCTGGCCATGTCGCGCAGCGCCTGCCCGAGCTGGGAGTGGAGCCCGCCGCCGAACGTGATCCGGGCGACGCCGAGCGCGGCGAGATCGGCAATGGCAGGCCCGCCGGGCCGGTACATCGCATTGACCGGCCCGCCGGTCCGCTGCACAAGCACGGCCAGCGCCTCGGGCGGCGCCAGGATCGGGTACACGCAGTCCGCCCCCGCCGCCAGGTAGGCAAGGCTCCGGGCGACCGCGTCGGCCGTGACCGCATCCTCGTCGCCCGACCTCGCCGCTCCAGGCGCGCCCGCCTCGACCCGGCCGCCCGGACCCCACCGCCGGCGGCCGCACGTACACGTCCACCCGCGCGTTGATCACGAGGCCGGAACCGGCCTGTGCGCGCACGGCGGCGATGTACTCGGCCTGCCGCTCCGGCTTGGTCAGCGTTCGCGTGACGGGATCTGAGTCCTCCAGGTTGCAGCCCACGACACCGCAGTCGGCCAGCCTCTGAACAAGCAGGGCGGGCGTGAGGCCGTAGCCGTTCTCAATGTCGGCGGTGACGGGCACGGTGACGCTGCGCGCGATGCGCGCTATGGCGGCGAACATCTCGTCCTTCGGAGTCTCGCCATCCCGGTAACCGAGCGTGGCCGCGACCGCCGAGCTGGATGTCGCCAGCGCCCCGAACCCGGCGTCGGCGTACGCCCGCGCGCTGACCGGATCCCAGACGTTCGGCAGGATCAGCGGCTGCGGGCCCGCATGCATGGCCCGCAGCCGGTCGGCGTTGCCGCTCACGGCTGGTAGGAGCCCGGCACCCAGGCGTGGGTGCTGACGCCGATCGCGTTCCACGCATTGATCGTCACGATGAGGCTGATGAGCGCGGCGAGCTCGTCCGCGGTGAACTGCGCGGCCGCCTGCGCGAAGTCGGCGTCCGGCACGTGCGTTTGCGGCATCAGCGTCACGGACTCGGCGAGCGCGAGCGCAGCCCGTTCCTGGCTGGTAAAGAAGGGGGTCTCCCGCCAGGCGGACAGTGCGTAGATCCGCTGCTCGGTCTCGCCGGCTGCCCTTGCATCCTTGGTGTGCATGTCGATGCAGTACGCGCAGCCGTTGAGCTGCGACGCGCGGATCCGCACCAGCTCCCGCAGCCGCACGTCGAAGTCGACCTTGTCGAGCTCCTTTGTCGCGGCCTGGTCGAGGTGTGACATCGCGCGGTAAAAGCCCGCCGCGTGCGCATCGAAGTCAAGCCTCGCCTGGACGGTCTCGGTAGCTTCCGCCGTGGTCATGGTCATCTCCTTGTCGGTTCGTCGTGATTTCACGCTACGGGCCGAGAGGCGCAGATCTAAGATCCAATTCCATGCAAGGAACGTGGGCCACTTCTGCCGGTCTCGACCTTCACCTCGAGTTGTCAGGCACCCGGCGACGGGCCGCGCTGGAGGCCGCGCTGCGCGAGGCAGTGCGCAGCGGCCGGCTGGCACCAGGAACGACGCTGCCCTCGTCGCGGGCGCTCGCACTGGATCTGGGGATCGCGCGCAACACCGTCGCCGAGGCCTACGGCCAGCTTGTCGCCGAGGGCTGGCTGGCGGCGCGGCACGGCTCGGGCACATGGGTCGCCGAGCGCGCGGGCTCGCGGTCCAGGCAGCAGCGGCCGGTGCCTGGTCCGGCTGGCCGTGGAGCCCGCTACGACCTGCGCCCCGGCGCTGCCCGATCTCACCTCGTTCCCGCGCCCGGCCTGGCTCGCCGCGGCGCGACGGGCGCTGGCGGCGGCGCCGGCGCGCGATCTCGGTTACTGCGATCCACGCGGGCTGGAGGTACTGCGCGTGGCAATAGCCGAGTACGTCGCGCGCGCTCGCGGTGTCGTGACGACGCCGGACCGCGTCGTGGTGTGCGCCGGATTCGCCCAGGGGCTGGAACTGCTCTGCGAGACCCTGCGTGCCAGCGGGGCCCGCTCCCTCGCGGTCGAGGCCTACGGTCACTCCGGGCACCGGCGCATCGCTGCCGGCGCGGGGCTGCGGCTGACGACGCTGCCGGTCGATGATCATGGCGCCGACGTAGCAGCGCTCGCCTCACGGGTAGGCGGGCGCGGCCTGCAGCCTCGCGCCGTCCTGCTAACGCCGGCGCATCAGTTCCCGCTCGGCGTGGCACTGGCCCCGGCGCGCCGCCGGCAGGTCGCCGACTGGGCCACCCGGACCGGGGGACTCGTGATCGAGGACGACTACGACGGCGAGTTCCGCTATGACCGGCAGGCCGTCGGCGCGCTGCAGTCCCTCGCTCCCGACCACGTCGTCTACGCAGGCACGGCGAGCAAGAGTCTCGTGCCGGGCCTGCGGCTTGGCTGGCTCGCCCTGCCCGCTGGCCTGACCGACACGGTCGTCGGCCGCAAGCTGGCAAGTGCCCGCCTCAGCAGCAGCCTTGACCAGCTAGCGCTGGCCGAGTTCATCAGCTCGGGCGGCTACGACCGGCAGGTACGGCGGGCCAGGCTCGCCTACCGCCAGCGCCGCGACCGCCTGGTCAGCGCGCTGACCCGCGAGGTCCCTGGTGTGCAGGTCACCGGAATCGCCGCCGGCCTGCACGTGCTCGTCCGCCTCCCGCCCGGCCAAGCCGAGGACGATGTCGTGGCCCGTGCCGCCGCCCGCGGGCTCGCGCTCCAGGGCCTGGCGAGCTGCCGTGCAGGCGAGCAGGAACTCGGCCCGGCCTTGATTGTCGGCTACGCGACCCCGCCGGGGCACGCGTTCAGTGCCGCCGTTGCGCGCCTGTCCGCTGTCCTGCGCGAGGCCGCGTCTGACTCTGTCTGTGCGGCCATGGCCAGAAGGATAGATAGCTAAGTATTCGAAGTCAAAGCGTTAGATCTCGATGGGTTGTGCTAATCTGGGCAGATGCAACCACCAGCGACCCCGATCGGCTTGCGGCTGACGCAGGTATCCAGGGCCGTCAGCAGGGCGTTCGACGACGCGCTCGCCGCCGCGGGCGGTTCGCTGCCGGTATGGCTAGTGGTGCTGAACCTGAAGACGCGCAGCCTGGCCAACCAGCGCGAGCTCGCTGAGGCGATGGGCATCAGAGAGGCCACCTTGACCCACCACCTGAATGCCATGGAAGCCAGCGGGCTGGTGACGCGACGCCGCGACCCGGCCAACAGGCGCATTCACGTTGTAGCGCTGACAACGGCGGGCGAGGAGGCCTTCGTACGCCTGCGCGGAGCCGCGATCGCGTTCGATCGCCAGCTCCGGCGCGGCATCACCGACGCCGACGCAGCGAGCCTCGGCGAACTGCTCGGCCGGCTCGCGGCGAACGCCGGCGTCGAGACCGGCAGCCCGCCGTGGGCCGGGCTCGCCGAGGGCACGTCATGACGGACCCAGCCATCGCCCAAGGAGGCAGTCTCGTGTCAGCCACTGGCGGGCGTCCGCTGAACCGGCGGATTCAGTCTCGCGTCTTCCGCGTCATCAACGTGCCGATGCGCCTGGTGCTCGGCTTGCCTGTCGCGACGCCGCTCGGCCGCAGCCTCATGCTGGCCTTCATCACCGGCCGGCGATCGGGCAAGACTTACCGCCAGCCGCTGAGCTACGTCCGCGAGTACGACGCCCTGCTGACGCCCGGCGGCGGCCGGTGGAAGCTCAACCTCATGCCCGACGTGCCGGTGCGTATCCGGCTACGCGGCCAGGACATCATGGCGAGTCCGGAAGTCATCAGTGATCCCGATGAGATCGGCAAGCTGCTGACGACGATGACAGCGGCCAACCCGCGCGCGGCCGCTTTCATCGGCATCGCCCGCGACTCCGACGGTCAATTCGACCGCGCCGGGCTGGAGAACGCCGTCCGCTACGGATTCCGGATCGTCCGCTGGCACCCCGGCGCTGCCGCTGCTGATGTCGACTCCGCTGTCGGACTTTAGAGCGGCTAGATTAACACATAGTCAGCGGCTATATTAACATGAGACTGGCGGCCAGATCATTGCTAGGACTATGGCCAGATTAACACCGTGCGGGAGAATGAGGCCATGACACCAGTCCCGCCATCGCCAATCGGCCGCCTTCTTCCGCGCCGCGCTGCCGCTGTCGTTGAGGCGGCGATCGCAGATACTCGGGTCGTCCTGGTCAACGGTGCTCGGCAAAGCGGCAAGAGCACGCTCGTCGCCGAGATAGCGAAGACCCGACAGACACAATGGCGGAATCTAGACCAGGCGGCGATGCGCCAGGCCGCTGAATTCGATCCAACCGAGTTCGTGGCAGGAGCGGACCTCATGGTGATCGATGAGGTCCAGCGCGTTCCCGAACTGTTCCTGGCTATCAAGGCAACAGTTGATGCCGATCCGCGCCCCGGCCGATTCCTGCTGACTGGATCCGCTCGTGTCCTTGGCATGCGGGGGCTGCCGGACGCACTGCCCGGGCGGATGGAAACCATCGAGCTCTGGCCGCTGTCACAAGGCGAGATCGAGGAGACAGCAGACAGGTTCGTCGACGCTGCGTTTGATTTCGGCCCTGAACTGCGCCATACCTCGAAGGAGGACCGTACCGGTTACGTCGAACGGGTGGTGCGGGGCGGATTCCCGGAGGCAGTCGCACGCCAAGCTCCGCGGCGTCAGCGTTTCCTGGATTCCTACGTCGCAGACATCGTGAACCGCGATGTCATTCAGCTGTCAGAGATCGAGCGCGGACCGGAGATGGAAGCCCTCACCCGACTCGTCGCGGCGAGGTCCGGGCAGCTCCTGATTCCTGGTTCGCTAGGCGGTGAGCTTGGACTACTTCATCCCACGGTCAAGCGATATCTCGGCCTGCTGGAGGAAGTCTTCTTGATCAAGCGGATCCCCGCATGGTCGCGCAACCTCAGCACCAGGTCGGTCGGTGCATCGAAAGTGGCGATGGTCGACTCCGGCATTGCCGCCAACCTGCTGGGCCTCGATGCCACCAGCCTGCGTCGGCCCACGAGTCCGCTTGGCCCGCTCCTCGAAGGGTTCGTCGCGATGGAGCTCGCTCGCCAGCTCAGCTGGTCGCGACAGCGTGCCGAGCTGTTTCACTACCGCACCAAGGACCAGATGGAAGTGGATATTGTCCTCGAGAACCGCCAGGGACAGGTCGTCGCGATCGATGTGAAAGCCGCATCCACTGTCAGAGCCGAAGACTTCCGCGGCCTCAGTCACCTCTCCGGCCGGCTTGGTGATGATCTTGTCGTCGGCATCGTGCTGTACACCGGTCAGCAGACCCTTCCATTCGGCCCGCGCTTCCGCGCGATGCCGATCAGTGCCCTCTGGGAAACCGGCGAGCACTAATGCCGCCAAGGTCGCGGTCTTAGGCGGGCAGGAAGTCGGTCAGCAGCCCCGACACGGCCTCGGGCGCTTCGAGCTGCATCCAGTGCCCCGGTCCGTCGAGTCGCTCATAACGCCAAAGCCCCTGCACGTGCTCCTGCGACGCCGTCATCTGGGCCTCGGTCAGGAACCGGTCGCCGTCGCTCCAGACACCCATCGTCGGCGCCTGCACTGGCGGCAGGGCCAGCCGCGGGCCGACGAGCGACTCGGGCGGGACGTTCGCCCGGTACCAGTTGAGCGCGGGCGTCAGCGAGCCGTTCGCCTCGAGCTCGGCGATAGCGGCGTCAGCATCAGGATGCTCGGACCAGGCGCGGAAGTTGGCCCAGTCCTCGTCGCTGAGCCATCGCTCGGCGATGTCCGGGAACTGGAACAGCAGCATGTACCACGACTTCTCCCGCTGTGGCAGGCCGGCGGCCGCGAATGCCGCCGGATGCCCGACGGACAGTGCCACCAGGTGATCAACCCGGTCAGGATTCAGCGTCGCGAGCACCCAGCCGAGTGCGGCGCCCCAGTCGTGGCCCACGACGTGGGCCTGCTCGATGCCCAGCTGGTCGAGTATCGCGATCACATCGCCGACAAGGTGCAGCAGGCCGTACGACTCGACGTCGGCCGGCTTTCCTGAGTGCCCGTAGCCGCGCAGGTCCGGCACGATGAGCTGGTAACCGGCGACCGAAAGCGCAGGCACCTGATGCCGCCACAAGTTGCCGCTGTCCGGGAAGCCGTGCAGCAGCACCACCGGCCTGCCCGCGCCGGACACCTCGAACTCGGTTGTCGTCCCGTTCACTTCTGAATGCACGGAATGTCCTTGCGCTTGCAGGCATCTCGGGGTGCGGCGAACAATGCCGACCAACCTCTGCCTGTCCGCCCGCAGTTGCAGGTTATTGAATTCCGGGCGCTTGTTCACGTCGATCAGGCGCGACACGCCGGCACAACATGTGGTACCCGAAAATGTCAGTCGTCCTACATATGGTGACCCTGCAGTACGCGGCCGGACAGCAAGGCGGAGGAGAGCAGATGCCAGCGACCATGCAGGTGCGCAAGCGGAACGGCGACACCGAGCCCGTAGACGTCAACAAGATCGTGCGCGCCGTGCAGCGCTGGGCCGGGGACCTGGACGATGTCGATCCCATGCAGGTGGCGACGAAGACCATCAGCGGCCTGTATGACGGCGCGACCACGGTCGAGCTCGACAAGCTGTCGATCCAGACCGCCGCGGAGATGATCGCGACCGAGCCGCAGTACTCCCGTCTCGCCGCGCGGCTGCTGTCCGGTTACATCGCTAAGGAGGTCCGCGGGCAGGGCGTCGCCTCGTTCAGCCAGTCCGTCGCGCTGGGTCATGCCGAAGGGGTGATTGGCGACGAGACGGCGAAGCTGGTCAAGGACAACGCTCGCAAGCTCGACTTCGCCGTCGACGAGAGCGCAGACCTCCGGTTCGAGTACTTCGGCATTAAGACTGTCTACGACAGGTACCTGCTACGCCACCCGGCCAGCCGGCTCGTCCTGGAGACGCCGCAATACTTCTTGCTGCGCGTAGCCTGCGGCCTGTCCGCCGCGCCTGCCGAGGCGATTGGCCTCTACCAGCTGATGTCGTCGCTGGCGTACCTGCCGAGCTCACCGACCCTGTTCAACTCCGGCACCAGGCATCCGCAGATGTCGTCGTGCTTCCTTGTCGATTCACCGCGCGACGAGCTGGAGTCGATCTACGCCAGGTACGCGCAGGTCGCCAGCCTCAGCAAGTTCTCCGGCGGGATCGGCATCGCCTGGTCGCGGGTCCGTTGCAGAGGCGCGCTGATCCGCGGCACGAACGGCCAGTCCAACGGCATCGTGCCCTGGCTTAGGACGCTGGACTCGTCGGTCGCCGCGGTGAACCAGGGCGGCCGCCGCAAGGGCGCAGCCTGCGTCTACCTGGAGCCCTGGCACCCCGATATCGAGGAGTTCCTCGAACTGCGGGACAACACCGGCGAGGACGCGCGGCGCGCTCACAACCTGAATCTGGCCAACTGGATCCCGGACGAGTTCATGCGCCGGGTCGAGGCTGACGAGACGTGGTCGCTAATCGACCCGGACAGCGTGCCCGAGCTACCCGACCTGTGGGGTGAGGCGTTCGACCAGGCATACCGGGCGGCGGAGCGGGACGGCTGCTACGTCCGCCAGGTCAAGGCGCGCGACCTGTACGCCAGGATGATGCGGACGCTTGCCCAGACCGGGAACGGCTGGCTGACATTCAAGGACCGCTCGAACGCAACCTGCAACCAGACGGCCGAAAACGGGCAGGTCGTGCACCTGTCCAACCTGTGCACTGAGATTGTCGAGGTCACCAGCGACGCCGAGACCGCCGTCTGCAACCTCGGCTCCATCAACCTGGCCAGCCACCTGACCACACTGTCAGACGGCACGTCGGCCGTGGACTGGGACAAGCTCAGGCAGACCGTGCGGACCGCTGTGCCGTTCCTCGACCGGGTGATCGACATCGGCTACTACCCGAGCGAGCAGGCCGCGGCCAGCAACCCGCGCTGGCGCCCGGTCGGTCTCGGGGTAATGGGCCTGCAGGACGTCTTCTTCGCGCTCCGGATGCCGTTCGACTCCGGTCGGGCCAGCGAGCTGTCCGCTCGGATCGCCGAGGAGATCTACCTGACCGCGCTGGAGACGTCCGCGGATCTTGCCGCGCGGCACGGCCCGCATCCGGCGTTCGCGCAGACGCGCGCGGCAGCCGGGGTCCTCCAGCACGACCTATGGCACGTGGCGGGCACCCAGGCGGACCGCTGGGCGTCGTTGCGAGACCGGATAGCGGGAACGGGGCTGCGTAATTCGCTGCTCATCGCCATTGCGCCGACCGCCACGATCGCCTCGATCGCCGGGTGCTACGAGTGCATCGAGCCGCAGGTGTCCAACGTGTTCAAGCGGGAGACGCTGTCGGGCGAGTTCATGCAGGTCAATGGCGCGCTGGTAGCCGAGCTTAAGGCACACGGGCTCTGGACTCAGGACGTGCGCGACGTCATCAAGCTGGCTGACGGCTCAGTGCAGGGCCTGGACGCCCTGCCGGCAGAAGCGCGCGAGCTCTTCCGTACCGCCTGGGAACTGCCGCAGCGCGCGCTCATCGACATGGCGGCCGCCAGGGCGCCATTCATCGACCAGAGCCAGTCGCTGAACTTGTTCATGGCCGCGCCGTCCATCGGCAAGCTGTCCTCGATGTACCTGCACGCGTGGAAGTCAGGCCTGAAGACGACGTATTACCTGCGGTCGCGGCCAGCGACCCGGATCCAGCAGGCTACGGTAACCGCCGAAGCAGAGCGGGCGTCCGTGACGTGCTCGCTGGAGAGCCCGGAGACGTGCGAGGCATGCCAGTGACCGGCCGTATGCTCCTCGACCCCGGCATGAACCTGACGCTGCGGCCCATGCACTACCCGCAGTTCTACGACAGCTTCCGAGCCGCGATCCGCAACACCTGGAGCGTCGAGGAAGTAGATTTGCACACCGACCTGGCCGATCTGGGCAAGCTGTCACCGGCCGAGCGCCACCTCGTCTCGCGTCTGGTCGCCTTCTTCGCCACCGGGGACACCATCGTCGCGAACAATCTCGTCCTCAACCTCTACCAGCACGTCAACTCGCCCGAGGGACGGCTGTACCTGTCGCGGCAGCTATTTGAGGAAGCAGTGCACGTGCAGTTCTACCTGACGTTGCTCGACACGTATGTCCCCGCTGAGGAGGAGAGAGCCACGGCATTTGCGGCCGTCGAGAACATCCCCTCGATCCGCCGCAAGGCCGAGTTCTGCTTCCGCTGGATCGACAGCATCTACGACGTGCGCGAGCTGCGCACCGCCGCCGACAGGCGATCATTCCTGCTCAACCTGATCTGCTTCGCGGCGTGCATCGAGGGGCTCTTCTTCTACGGTGCATTCGCATACGTGTACTTCCTGCGCTCGCGCGGCCTGCTCAACGGGCTGGCCTCCGGCACGAACTGGGTCTTCCGCGACGAGTCGATGCACATGGCATTCGCCTTCGACGTCGTGGATACCGTCCGGGCCGAGGAGCCGGAGCTGTTCGACGCCGCGCTGGCCGCACAGGTGCGGGACATGCTCGCCGAGGCCGTGGAGTGCGAGGTTCAGTTCGCGGCGGACCTGCTCGGGCAGGGCATCTCCGGCCTGCCGCTCGCGCACATGCGGGAGTACCTTCAGCACGTCGCCGACCGGCGGCTGGCCAGGCTTGGCATCGAGCCGTTGTACGGCTCGGCCAATCCGCTGGCGTTCATGGAGCTCCAGGACGTCCAGGAGCTGTCCAACTTCTTCGAGCGGCGGGTCTCGGCGTATCAGGTCGGCGTCACCGGCACCGTCGCCTTCGACGCTGACTTCTGACAACCTGGCCGGTCACGAACCTATGAGCACGCCATCCGCGGTCAGTCTCGCCACGGTGGCGTCGTCGAGGCTGAGCCAGTCGGCGAGCGCCTCGGCGTTGTGCTCGCCGCGCCTGGCCACACCGCCTTGAACGGCGGCAACCGCGCCGGAGAAGTCGTACGGCATCGCGACGACCCGCCGGTCGCTGCCGGGCACGCTCGCCGAGTGGGCGCCGGCGGCGAAGACGTCCGCGCTGTCGGCCAGCTCGGCCCAGGCGATCCCGGCGCCTTCCAGCTCGCGGATCAGGTCGTTGCGGTCGGCGAATCCCAGCATCCAATCCTGGATCGCTTGCTGGCGGAGACGCGCCTTGGTCTCCAGGTCGCTACCGGACGGCGCGGGATCGGCGATCAGCCCCCGCCGGGAGAGCATGACCCAGGCGTGCTTGGGCGGCGCCGCGATCAGGAGCGGGCCGCCCGGCGCCCGCCAGATCGTCCCCCGCGAGGTGTAACCCTCGCCACTGCCATCGATCGCCGCGTGCGCGTGATCGTCACTGGCCGCGACCGCCCCGAGCATACTCAGCCCGATGTGCTGGCCACGGCCCGTGGCGGTCCGCTGATGCAACGCGGCGAGCACGGCGATGGCTGCATGCAGGCCGGTGACCGTGTCGGCGAGCGCCAGCGGCAGATCCGAGGCGGCCCGGCCGTCTAGCTCGGCCTGCCGGGCGAGCAGCCCGGACTCGGCGTGGATCACCGGTGCCAGCGCGCGCCGCCCCGCGTCCGGGCTGGTCGGGCCGAAACCGGAGACCGACAGCATGATCAGCCGCGGGTTCGCGGCAGCCAGCCGTTCATATCCGAGCCCGAGCCGGTCCATCACGCCGGGCCGGAAATTCTCGATGAGCACATCGGCCTCCGCCACGAGATCGCGGACGAGATCGGCCGCTCCGGCCGCAGTCAGGTCGACGCCGACGCTCCGCTTGCCAGCATTCATCTGGGCGTACATCCCGGAGCGACCGTCGGTGACGACTCCAAACAGCTCGGTGATGTCCGTGCGCGGGCCTTCGACCCGGACGACGTCGGCGCCGAGGTCGCTCAGGATCCGCCCCGCGTAAGGCCCGGAGATCGCCTGCGACATGTCGAGCACCCGCCAGGCGGGAAGCGGGGCAGTGGCGTTCGCCGTCGGACTGCTGGGCGAAGAGAGACTCACGTGGCTGACTCGTCCTCCCGGCGGTCGCGGCTGACCGCCCGTAGGCGCTGCGGTAACCAGGTCATTCTGACCCCCGGCGTGGCCCGAGTGCCACCAGCGGACGGCGCAAGGCGGCCCGCGCGGCGTTAATACCGCGCAGGCCGCCTCGACCGGCGAGGTCCCGGCTACAGGTGCGCGTGGCCAGACAGGCTCAGCACTTCCTGCTGCGCGACTGGCGGCTTGGTGTCCGAGCATGCCCCCTTGACCTTGGCCCCGATCATCAGGAAGGTCAGCCGGTAGGTGCCGTGGCCGGTGACGCCCTTGAGCCTGCCGGTGCCGCTAACGATCTTGAAGGTGCCCGGCTGCGTGACCGAGGTCAGGCAAGTGCGCGGATTGAAGTGCTGAGTGCCGCCCCTGCCCGCCTTGTGGCTGAGCGTGACGGTGCCGCCGTTCAGTGCCAGTGTGCCCAGGCGCGCGCTGCCGAGGCTGGATGTGCCACCGCCGGTGAACACGCCGTAGGCGATTGCGCTGGCGGGCGCGCCGGCCGCCGAGGACACCACCTGGATATGTTCCGTCCCGGACTTGACCGCGGCCGGCTGCGCGGATGCGCTGGCGGCGGCGACGCCAGCGGCGCCGATGATGCCGACGACTGTGGCCGTGGCTGCAACGAGGGTTCTGAACATGACGAACTTCCTTTCCTGCTATTGCTGTGGGACTGACGCTAGGTAGCGACCGGCAGTTAGGTCGTCGCCACGGCGGGCGATCTTGGCGTCGGCAGGCTGGCCGATGCCTAGCCGCTCGCCGTCATCCAACTGGCCGATGACACGCCGTCCGTCGCGGTCTAACTTGACGTTGTGCACCTGCACCTACGGCTCAGCGACAAGCGCCAGCGCGACTGGCTGCTTGCCGGAGTCCTGACGGCCGCCTCCTTGCTGCAGCTGTCGCTCGAGACGGGCGCGCTGCATCAGAAGGTGCTCGGCTCGTTGTTCGCGACGATGATCTGCGCGACCGTTGCCTTCCGGCAGCGGTATCCGACCTGCGCCGGGCTCACGGCGCAAAGCGTGGCGGCACTGGACTTCTACACCTGGCACAACCTCGCCGCGGGCGGCTGGACCATCGCCTGGTTCTGCGCCCTGTACGGCCTGGCGGTCTGGTCAACGTCACGCCGGTTCGCGGCAGGCGCCGCGTTTGTCGGGCTCACTGATCTGCTGCCGGTAGGCCGGGATGCCGGCCCGGCCAACTGGGACGCCACGGCCGTCGGCTTCGCGGTCGGAAGCGTCGCCGTGATGCTGATCATCCGCCGCATCGTCGGCGACCGCGACCGTCGTGCCCGGCTGGCGGAGCGTGAGCGCGATGTCGCCGCCCGGGAAGCCGTAGTTGAGGAGCGAGCCAGAATCGCGCGCGAACTGCACGACGCGATCGCGCACAACGTTTCGATGATGGTCGTGCAGGCAGGCGCCGAGCGCAAGTCGCTGGACCCGGCCGGCGGATCGACGCGGGACGTGCTGCTGACCATCGAGAACATCGGGCGCGGTGCACTCACCGAGATGCGCCGGCTGGTCGGAATGCTGCGCACCGACTCGCCTGAGCTGCTCGCCCCGCAGCCGCGGCTCGCCGATCTGACGACACTGATCACCCAGGTGACGGAGGCCGGCTTGCCCGTTGAATTCAGCGTCGACGGTGACAGGCGCGATCTGCCTGTGGGCATCGAACTGTCGGCCTACCGGATCGTGCAGGAGGCGCTGACCAACGCGCTGAAGCATGCAGGGCAGGCGCACGCGGCCGTGCACCTGCGCTACGGCATCGACTCGCTCGAGCTGGAGATCCTCGACGACGGCGGCGGCAGCTCGGCGGAGGTCCCCGGCGGCGGTCACGGCCTCGCCGGGATGCGCGAACGGGTCATCCTGTACGGCGGCCAGTTCGACGCCGGCTCCCGGTCCGGCGGCGGATTCGCCGTCCGCGTGCTGCTGCCGCTGACATGACGAGGCTCCTGATAGCCGACGACCAGGCTCTCGTCCGGGTCGGCCTGCGCAAGATCATGGAGACCGAGCCCGAGACGACGGTGGTGGGCGAGGCAAGCAACGGGAACGAGGCGGTGTCGGCCGCGCGGGCGCTGCGCCCGGACGTCATCCTGATGGACATCCGGATGCCGGTGCTAGATGGCATCGAGGCGACCAGGCGGATCATCCGCGAGCAGCCTGGGACGAGGATCCTGATACTGACGACGTTCGGGCTGGACTCCTACGTCTACGATGCGCTGCGGGCCGGCGCCAGCGGCTTCATGCTGAAGGACGCTCCGCCTGAGGAGATCGTCGCTGCCGTCAGGATCGTCGCCAGCGGTGACGCTCTGCTCGCGCCAGCCGTCACGCGCGCGGTGATCGACGAGTTCGCCCGCAGGCCCGTACCCAGGCCACCCGTCGTGCCCCCGGTAGTCGGCGACCTAACCGCGCGCGAGCGGGAGGTGCTCGACCTGCTCGTGCGCGGCTTGTCGAACCCAGAGATCTGCGCTGAGCTCGTCATCAGTGACGCGACCGCCAAGACCCACGTCGCCAGGATCCTCCAGAAGCTCGGCTTGCGCGATCGGGTGCAGGTAGTGATCTACGCCTACGAGAGCGGCCTGGTCGCACCGGGATCAGCGAGCTGAACGAGGGCGGCGCCGGTGAACTCCTGGTGCCCGGCCTGCAGACGCGCCAGGTCTGCAGGTCGCAGGCCCCATTCGCCCATTCGGCCTGCATGCCGGAGCGAGGCATACAGATCCCAGTGCGGCAGGCCTGTCATGTCCAGGTCGGGCATCAGCGCACGGTAGGCGTCAGTGAAGTCGCTCGCCGCGGCCGCGCCCAAGAGCATGCTGATCTCCATGCGCGCGTTACCGACGTCGGCCAGGGGGTCGCCGAGCACGGCGTCCTCCCAGTCGACGATGCCGACCAGCGTGCCGTCCCGCCACAGCGTGTTACCCGGCCAGTAATCGCCGTGGAGCAACACTGGCTGATTGGCCTCCGGGGGCGGCCAGATGCGCGCGAGCGCCTTCCGTACGGCCGCTTCGCTGAGTGACTCATCCAGCGCGGTCGGCCGCGCTTCCATCTTGCGCGCGGCGATGCCGGCGATATCCGCTAGGTAGGGCGCATCGGCAAGCGTGAAGGCCGCAGCATGCAGCTGTGCCAGTGCTGCGGCGAGCTGGCCGGTCACGTCCGTCAGCGGCGGACTTACCTGGCTAGGCTCGGTCACGGCCGCGCCGTCAATGAAGTCGATGACCAGGCACGGCACCGGCATGATGGTGCGCGACTCGTCGGCGTACCGCGGTCGCGGCACCGGGAGCCCGGCGGCATGCAGCAGACTGAGCAGCGCGAACTCGTGCGACGCGACGAGCGGGTCACTGCGCAGGTTGGCCGCGCCGTACTCCCGCACCACCAGCGTCTGGGCAGGTCCGCCCGGCCTCGCCGCCGTCACGGCCGTGACCAGCGCCGACACACCGCCGGCCAGGTTCCAGGCGCGCACCGGCCGGAGGTCGGGGTCGATCTGCCGGAGCAGTCGCCCGAGGGCCGCCATGTCCGCTGTCACAGACGGATCATCCCAGAGTGCGCTCGGCCTAGTTCTTCTACACTGTGCCGACATGGGCACCGGTGAGGTCGCGTGACCTCCGCGGACAGGGAATCCTCCTCGTCGTTCGAACTTGGCACTGACGGGCCGTCTGTCATCCTCGTCGGCGTTGACGACTCGACGACATCGATCCGGGCGGGCTGGTACGCCGCTGGCCTTGCCCGTCGCCAGCGCGCGCGGATCGTCGCGGTGTTCGTCGCGCCGCTGGCTAGTTTCGGCGCGGCCGGCCCGGGTGGCGCCGCGCTGACGGTGGCTAAGGACGAGGCGTTTCGCGTGAGCGCCAAGGACATGGAGCAGCGGGCCCAGACCATCGGGGCCGAACTTGGCATCTCGATCACGTTCCGGGCGGCTAGGGGGGACCCGTTCACCGAGATCTGCCGCGTGGCCGACGAGGTGCGCGCCGACGCGATCGTGGTCGGCGCCTCGAAGCATGCGGGCCACCGGTTCATCGGGTCTCTCGCGGTCCGACTGGTCCGGGCAGGGAAGTGGCCGGTCACGGTCGTTCCGTGATCAGCCCGCCTGTCGTGCCTTGGCTACGAGTGCGTCGACGATCGCCGGTACAGCCGCACTAATCGGTTCCCTGATGATGGCCGTCGCGATGTCGTCGTAGGGGGTCGGGTCGCGGTTCACGATCACCAGTGGTGCCCCGGCTCGCACCGCCACGGCGCAGAGCGACGCGGCCGGCTCGACGGTCAGGGTGCTGCCGACGGCCAGGAACAGGTCGGCGGCCTGTGCGGCGCCGGCGGCGCGGGACAGGACATCGGCGTCCAGCGACTGGCCGAACATCACCGTGGCGGACTTGAGGATGCCGCCGCAATCGACGCAGGGCGGATCGGCCTCGCCGGCCTGGACCCGGACCAGCGCATCCGACATAGCGGTCCGCGCTCCGCAGCCGGTGCAGACGACCGAGTACATGGTGCCGTGCAGTTCGAGTACCCGGTCATCCGCTAGACCGGCGCGCTGGTGCAGGCCATCGATGTTCTGGGTGATCACTCGCGTGTCGATGCCGCTGGCGGCCAGCCTGGCCAGCGCAATGTGCGCCTGATTGGGCTTGGCCGTCCAAGCGGGATGCGCAAGCCGAGCCTGCCAGGAGCGCTGCCTGACGGCCGGGTCGGCGACGTAGACCTGGTAGGTCGACATCTTCTCGGCGGCCGGGTCCCTGGTCCACAGCCCCGCCGGGCCGCGGAAGTCCGGGATGCCGGAATCGGTCGAGATCCCGGCGCCGGTGAGCACGGCCACGCTCCGGACGCCGTCAATCCACCGGGCGATGCCTATAGCCTCATCCCCCCAGTCCGATGCTTCCGCGTCAGTCAACTGGCCAAATCTCCTTCGGCGATGTGCTCGTGCGACCTGTCCTGACTTTACCGACCGGAGCGCCGGGTCAGATCAGTTGCGGCCAACTAGTTGGCTGTGCAAAGCTAGTGGGAATCCAAAGCAGGAGGACCGGATGTCGGACGCGGACCAGGGGACAGGTGTGGGCGCGGGCGGCTCGGGTGAGGGCGGCGAAGGTTCAGACGGCCGCGACCTGGGCGGGTCGGGTAAGGGCGGCGAGCGTTCGGACGGCCGCGACCTGGGCGGGTCGGGTAAGGGCGGCGAGCGTTCGGACGGCCGCGACCTGGGCGGGTCGGAGGGCGACGAGAGGCTGGCGGCGGACTCCGGCGGCCAGGACAGCACACACGGGGCTTACGCGCTGGAGACGCCGGAGCAGCTGCTCGGCGTAGCTAGGACGGTCCGGCGGCGGACTCGAAGTGCCCGGCACGCGTACTGGTTCCCGCTAGTCCTATTCGGCCTCCTGGTGTTGGCCTCGGTTCCGTTCTATATCCAGCACATCCCGAGGTCGGGGTTTTACGCGAATCCTAATCCGGCTGGTCCGGCGTTCCTGCGATGGAGTTACCTCGCCGGTCTCGGGATCTTCTCTGGTCGCTACGCCGACTACTACTGGCTAGCCGCGGTCCTCATCGGGCTGGCAGCCACTGCTGCGTGGTACCGCTGGCGCGGCAACAGGGTCGGTCTGCGAACACCAGCGCGCGGTTATCTGCTCACCGGCATCGTGCTGCTTGTGCTTGCCCTGGGCATCCCGGCGCTGGCAGCTAGCACAGCTCCGAGGCTCACGGTCCTGATGCCGGGAGACCTGCTGGTCAGGGGAACGTTCCCGCTGGTCATCATCGGCATCGGGTTGTGCTACCTCGCCTGGGCCGAGCGGAGCATCGCTCTGGCGGTGATCGCCGCCGGCTACTTCGCGCTGTCCCTGGTAGCCAGCCTGTACGACATCGAGAACGTCTTCTACAGGCTGGGCTGGAACATCAGCCCGGACTACAGCGGCCTGCCGAACGTGGTGCTGCCTGCCCTGGTGCTCCTGCTCTCGGGGGCGGGCGCCTGGGTGGTGCAGCGCCGTTACCGGCCACATCCCAGCCCGCCGAGCCGGCCGAGCAGCAGGCCGCATGACGGACCATCCGACCAACGGCCTCGACGAGACGGTGCACCAGCGGCACCGGCTCGGCATCCTCACGATCGCGGCGGAGGCCAGACGCGCCGAGTTCGGCTACCTCCGTGAGGCCCTCGACCTGACGCCAGGCAACTTGTCGCGGCACCTGACCGTGCTCGAAGACGCCGGCCTCGTCGACGTCGAGAAAGGTTATGAAGGCCGACGCCCGCGCACCTGGGTCCGGATCACCCGGCAGGGCCGGTCGGCACTCGGGGCCGAGCTCGACCTGCTCGCGGCCCTAGTACGACAGCACGCCGTGCTAGCACGCCGCGCCGAGACCGCACAGCGGCACTCGGAAGCTGCCCAGGAAAGCGGCGAAGGGGCGTCGCCGAGCGGCGAAGAGGGGTCACCGAGCGGCGAAGAAGGGTCACCGAGCGGCGAAGAGGGGTCACCGAGCGGCGATGAGGCGCCAGGAAGCGGCGATGCCTGATCTGGCCCGCGGGCGCGAGCGGCGGACGGACTCGCCTTAGGCCTGCGGGTCGTCCTGCTGGCGGCGGCCGGCGAGCTGCCACGCGAACGGCAGCAGGCCAGCGGCGATGGCGGCCTTGATCGCGTCGCCGACCACGAACGGCGTGAACCCGTCCGTCAGCGTCGCGGCCGCGCCGAGGTGCAGGTCAAGTGCCAGCCACGTCAGGCCGAACGCGTAGATGATGATCTCGCCGACGATCATGGCGGGCACCGACTTCAGCACCGACCGGTCAGCGCCGCGGCCCGCCAGGTATCCGCACGCGGTCGCGGCGAAGAAGAACCCGATGATGTAGCCGAACGAGGCGCTCACGTAACCAGAGGTCGCGCCCGCGAACCACGGCACGCCGGCCACCCCGGCGATCGCGTACAGCGCCATCGATGCGGCCGCGCGGCGCCAGCCGAGCGCGGTGCCCGCGAGCAGCACGCCGAGTGTCTGGCCGGTGATCGGGACTGGCGTAAACAACAAGTGGATGGAGATCTGCGCCAGCGCGCCGACGAACCCCGCCGCGCCGATCACCAGCAGCACGTCACGGACGGCATGCGCGACCTGGCCCCGGTTCACGGCGATCAGGTCGCCGAGTACCAGCGGGCGTGGGCGGGCGATCGCTACTGACGACATGAAGGCGGGTCTCCTCGGGCGGGCCGCGGGGGTACGGCCGGACGAGCAGGGACCCTACCATGGCGGCTGCGTGTCCCCGCCCAGCCGCGAGGTATCGTGCGGCCGTGAGCTCCGATGGGTCGAAACGGCATCAGTCCGGGCCGCAATCTGCGCTACCCGCGTCTGGATCGGCAGGCCAGGCGTTGGCGCGCGGCACCGCGGAGTTCCTGTCCGGAGACTGGAACGTGGTGCGACGAATCTCCGATCACCGCACCGGCCAGGTCGGCTCGTTCCGCGGCGAGGCCAGCGTCCGGCCGGTCGCGGCGGAATGGCCGGTCGCGGCGAACTGGCCAGTCGCGGCGGGATCGCCCGTCGTAGCCGCGATGGCGCACGAGATCACCCCCGACGGCGAACCGGGCCTGAGCTGGCGGGTGCTGGCGTACTGCGAACGCGGCGAGCTTCGGCTCGGCAGCCATCGCGGGCCGGCGAGCCGCAGCCTGCTGATCCTGGACCTGGGCGACGGGACCGCGGACGTCCGGTTCGCCGACGGCCGCGAGTTCTACCTGCTGGACCTGCGGTCAGGGACGTGCCAGGCCGCGCATCCGTGCCGGGCTGACCAGTACCTGGTGACAGTGACGCAACTGAGCGAGGACAGCTACACCGAGACCTGGCGGGTCGCGGGGCCGGACAAGGACTATGAGCTCGTCACGACCTACACCAGGGCAGGCACCAGGGCAGGCACCAGGGCGGGCACCTACGCAGGGACAGGCGGGCAGGAGTGATCAGCGAGGCGTATTCGGGCACAATCCCGCGGCTTCTGACCGCCGCGGCTGACCGGGACAGCGACGGCACCTGGATACGCAGCGATGCCGGGTCGCTTACATTCGGCGGCACCGTCGCGGCGGTCGGCCTGACGGCCGGGATGCTGCGCGATGCGGGCGTGCGCAAGGGCGATCTGGTCATGCTGACCGCGAGGACGACGCCGCCGTACCTGCTGTGCTGGCTCGCGACCACGGCGCTCGGCGCCATCGCAGTCGCGGTGAACCCGCGCAGCTCAGCGGCCGAGCTTGCCGGGCTCATCGGCCAGGTCCAGCCAAAGCTGCTCGTGACCGATGCGGAGCTGGCTGACGTGGTGGCTGCTGCCAGGGAGGACCGCGGCCGGACGAGCGCAGGTGAGCCGAGGACGGCCCCGTTCCCAGCGGAAGTTGATGTGCTGTCGCTGGTGCCGCCCGCCTGGAACGATGCGGCCGCGATGGAAGACGCGGTCCGGCGCGGGGCAACGCTGCCAGCCGCAGAGGTCGGGCCGGACGACGTCGCGGTCCTGATCCCGACGTCAGGTACCACAGGCCGGTCGAAGCTGGTGATGCAGACGCACCGGGCCTATGCGATGGCGGGGGAGGGCTTCCCGTTCTGGATGGAGCTCACCGCGGCCGACCGGATGCTGACGACGCTGCCGCTGTTCCACGTGAACGCGCCTGCCTACTCGGTCATGGGCTCACTGGCGTGCGGGGCCGGGCTGGTGCTGGCGGAGCGGTTCTCGGCGAGCACGTTCCTCGACACGGCAAGGCGGCACGGAGCCACCGAGTTCAACGCCATCGGCGCCATGCTGGAGATCCTGATGCGCCAGCCCGAGCGGCCGGACGACGCGGACACGCAGCTCCGACTCTGCTACACGGGGCCTGCGCCCGAGCGCGGGCGGCAGCTGGAGATCGAGCGGCGATTCGGCCTGCGGATCGTGGTCGGCTACGCGATGTCGGAGTCACCCTACGGGCTCATCTGGCCGCGCGGCTCCCGCCCGTTCGGGACGCTCGGGACCGTCCGGCAGCACCCAGATCTCGGCGTTGTGAACGAGGCGCGCGTTGTCGACGACGCTGGCGCTGTCGTCGGGGCTGGCGGGGCCGGGGAGCTCCAGCTGCGCAATCCGGCAGTGACGCCGGGCTACTGGGGGATGCCCGAGCAGACCGCGGCGGTAATGGACGGCGACTGGCTGCGGACCGGGGACCTCGTCACCGCGGGCGACGACGGCACGTACACCTTCATCTCCAGGGTCAAGGAGGTCATCAGGCGCCGCGGCGAGAACCTGTCGCCGCTGGAGGTGGAGGACGTCCTCAACAGCCACCCGGCGGTGCTCGAGTCGGCTGTCGTGGGCGTTCCGTCGGAGCTGTCGGAGGAAGAGGTCAAGGCGTTCATCGTGCCGGTGGCCGGCGCGGAGCTGGACTTCGCGGTGCTTCGGAAGTTCGCGGCTGGCCTGCTCGCGGCGTTCAAGGTGCCGCGGTACTGGCAGCAGATTGACGAGCTGCCGCGGACGCCCACGGCCCGGGTGGCCAAGCATCGGCTGCCCGGCGGTCATCCGCCGGGGGAGTACGACGCGGAGCAGGCTTGATCACCGCACCGCGGCGGGACGGTAAGCCGGCGGCATCTAGACGCACACAGGGAGAGCAGTGACTGACTACCCAACCTCGATCGGGACAGCGGACGCCACCACGATTACCTTGCTCGGTCACAACCTGGCCGAAGACCTGATGGGCAAGGTGAGCTTCGGAGAGCTGGCGTTCTGGCTGGCCGCGCTGCGGCGGCCGACCCCCGGAGAGCTGCGGCTTTTCGAATCGGTCCTGGTCGCGCTCGCCGATCATGGCTTCACGCCGTCGGCGATCGCGGCCCGGCTGACGCTGCTCGGCGCGCCAGAATCGGTTCAGGGCGCGATGGCGGCAGGACTGCTGGGCGGCGGCTCGCGCTATCTGGGCGTGACCGAGGACTGCGGCCGGTTCCTGGCTGAGGCGCTCGCTGCGCGAGACGGCGACCTGCCGGATACCGAGGCCGGCTGGGACGAGCTGGCGGTCGCGGCGGTCACTGCACGGCGAGCTTCCGGACGACTGGTGCCGGGACTTGGGCACCCGGTGCACAAGGACGGCGACCCGCGCACTCCGGTGATCTTCCAGATCGCCGCGGAGTCAGGGGTGCTGGGGCCGCATCTGAAGCTGTTCGCTGCGGTCGGCCGGGTACATCCCGCCATCATCGGCAGGAGCCTGCCGCTGAACGGAGCGGGCGTGTGCGGCGCGGCCCTCGCCGACCTCGGCTTCCCGGTGGATCTGCTGCGCGGCTTCGCGCTGCTGGCGAGGACTGCCGGCCTGCTTGGCCACCTGGCCGAGGAGATGCGCAACCCGGCCGGCCAGTCCATTTACCGGGAGGTCGACGAGCAGATCCGGTACGTGCCGCCCGCCGAATAGGGTCGGCCGGCCGGGCATTCTCGGCCCTTTGCGGCGCGCGTGGATGTGAGATGGCTGGGCCTGTAGCCCACCTACGTCACATCCACGATTGCGCCGGGCGCCAGTCAGTGTCATCCCAAGGACACGTTGCAAAGAGTTCTTTGCAAAGCTATCTTGGCTTCATGGTCAGCGTTGAGCCGAGGCGGACCGTCAAGCAGCTCACCGATCCCAAGGCGCTGCGGGCGCTGGCCCACCCCGTCAGGCTGCAGCTCCTGGGCCAGCTCCGCATCCACGGCCAGCTCACCGCAACCCAGGCTGGCGAGCTGCTCGGCGAGAGCTCGGGCAGTTGCTCGTTCCACCTGCGCCAGCTCGCCAAGTACGGGCTTGTGGAGGAGGCAGGCGGCGGCCACGGCCGGGAACGGCCGTGGCGCGCGACGACGATGTTCACCAGCTGGCCTGAGGTCGCCGAGGATCCCAAGGTAGACGCGGCAGCTGACCTGCTTCGCGGCGTGATCGCCGAGCAGTACCTCGACCACCTGATGCGCTGGCTCGAGGCCAGGCCGGACGAGCCAGAGGACTGGCAGGAGGCCGCCCAGTTCGGCGACACGCCGATCTACGTCACCGCCGCCGAGCTCGCCGAGCTGGCCGAGCGCACCCGCGAACTCGTCGACGCCTACCTGGACCGGCAGGCGGACCCTGCGCTTCGGCCGTCCGGCGCGCGGCTCGTCAGCTACCTGCATATCGCCCATCCGCTGGTGGACAGGCGGCCGGAGCGGCGCGAAGGCCAGGACAGCTGACGATGGTCGCCGCCACCAGACAGGGCGGGCCCCGATTCCGGGCACGCGCAGCGGCGAGGATCCCGGCGCTGCTCCGCCAGACGGAATTCCGGCGGTACTGGAGCGGGCAGACGATCTCGATGTTCGGCGATCAGGTGTCCAGCATCGCGATCCCGCTGGCCGCGGTCCTCGTGCTGCATGCCAGCGCAGCCGACATGGGCTACCTCACTGCGCTCGTCTGGCTGCCGAGCTTGCTCTTCGGCCTGCACGCGGGCGCCTGGGTCGACCGCCGCGGCCAGCGCCGCGTCACCATGATGGCCGCCGACCTCGGCCGGTTCGCGCTGCTGGCCAGCCTGCCGGTCAGTTACGCGCTGCACGTACTGACACTCGGACAGCTTTTCGGGGTCGCGTTCGGCACGGGCGTGCTCAGCGTGCTCTTCACCGTCTCAGACTCCGCGCTATTCGTCGCCGTCGTACCTACCGACCGCTTCCTCGAGGGCAATTCGCTCCTGTACGCCAGTCGCGCATTGTCGTTCGTCGGCGGCCCGAGCCTCGGTGGCCTGCTCGTGCAGCTGCTGTCGGCACCGTTCGCCATCGTCGCTGACGCGCTGTCGTTCCTCGGCTCGGCGTTCTTCCTGCACCGGATCCGGCCGGCCGAGCCGCCGCCTGACGACAGCGGCAAGGGCTCGGTGACTGCCGGCGCGCGATTCATCGCAGGCTCGCCGATTGTGCGGGCGTCCCTTGCGGGCGTCGCCATCATTAACTTCTTCAACATGATGTTCAGCGCCCTCTACCTGCTCTACGCCGTTCGCGAGCTGCATATCAGCGCAGGCCTGATCGGGCTAGTGCTCGGAGCGGCCGCGATCGGCGGTGTGCTCGGCGCGGCCGTAACGAAGCGGATCGCTGACGGGATCGGCGTGGGCCGGGCCTACGTGGCCGGGTGCGCCTTGTTCGCGGTGCCGCTGCTGCTCGTCCCGCTCGCTGGCGGTCCGAAGCTCGCGATTCTCGGGACCCTGTTCGCCGCCGAGTTCGTGTCGGGATTCGGCGTTATGGTCCTGGACATCAGCGTGGGCTCGATATTCGCTGCGGTGATCCCGGACGAGGTGCGGTCGCGGGTATCCGGCGCCTTTCAGGCGGTGAACTACGGCACCCGCCCGGTCGGCGCGCTGCTCGGCGGCGCTCTCGGCACCATGATCGGCCTGCGGCCCGCGCTCTGGATCGCCGCGGGCGGCGGCGTCCTAGGCTTCCTGGTACTGCTGCCGTCGCCACTCCCCGCGTTCCGGATGCCAGCGGGTGATGGTCCCACGGTGGCGGACAGCGGCCTCGGGCTGGAATAGCACCAGCGCGACGGGCGGCGTCGGGCGGGCGGCGTAGCGCGCGCGGCTGCCAGCAGGGCCAGCCGCCCGCACCGACCCCGCGTCAGATCCGGTAGAAGAGGTTCAGGAACCGGTCGGCGAGCGCCGCATCGCCGATGGCAGTGCCGCCGTTGACCCGGCCGAACGCGGTCAGCACCATGCTGCCGGGATCGAACTCGAGTACGGCCGGCAGATCATCGATGCTGCCCGGCTCGTAGCTCATGCCCTGGTCGCCGATCGAGACTCGGGTGTCGCCTGCGTTGCGCCCGCTCACCCGGATGCCGATAGTGAACGGACTGAGATCGGCGTCCGGCCGGATCGTGTACTGCCAGATGATGAACATGAACGGGACCAGCAGGTCCGCCGTGTCAGCCGGCAGCGCGTGCGCGCGGCCGCTGCCCTGGCGGATGTCCCAGGTATGCACGCCGTAGTCCATCAGCTGGCCAGCCGCGTAGATGAACGCCGGCACGGGGCCCATGAAGGCGTGCGTGACGATGAGCCCGCCCCACTCCTCCTCCGTCAGGGGCTCAAGAATCCCCATCATCTTGTCGAGGTCGGCGCGCGCCCGGCCGAGCATCTCCTGCTGACCCTCGTCGCCAAACGCTCGCGCCGACGCGCCGGCCATCTCGTGCATCACCACCAGGCCGTGCGGGGCAGCTGCCTCGCCGCCGCTCCGCGCCGTGTCAAAGGCCGCGAAGTATCCCTCGGTGGTGTCCACGACGTGACCAATGATGTCCTTGACCTGCCAGCTCTCGCATGCTGTGGGTGCGTCCCACGCACCAGGCTGGCCAGCCAGCGCAAACATCTCGTCCGCCTCGCGGCGGACCACGCGCAAGATCGTGTCCTTGCCCTCATAGGTCATGGCGTTCCACTCGCCCATGTCCCTCACCTCTTTCGGCCCCAGGTTCGGTATGTGAACCGCTGTGCGGTCACAGATCGTAAGCCCAGCGCATGGCAAGGGTGATGTCAACGGACACTTTGCGCGGAACGAGCTTGCCTGTGCCCGTCCCGGCCTGACGTGCTAGCCCGCCAGGCTGAGACTGGCCAGGGCCGCGCCGTAGCGGATCGCCACGAGCTGACCGACAGCCTGGTGAGCGCCGAGGGTTGCAGAGGCCGGCGCTCTCAGGGCCGCACTCAGGTCATCGAGCACCGGCAGGGACGTCTCCGGGCCTATGAGGCAGGGCGCGAGAGCCGGCCGCGGCGCGCCCGACTCACTCAGCCTGGTCACGGCGTCGGCGATGCTAGCCGGGTCGCCCAGCGACGCGGGCACCACGGGCACCGAGAGTCGCGAAGCGAGCAGGACGGCGGCGATAGCAGCCGCGCTGGCCGCCTGCTCGTCCTTGTCCGCCAGGACGATGATGCCGCGGCCGTCGGCGGAGATGCTCAGCCCACTCGAGCGAGCGTGCCTGGCCAGGCCGGCCTCGGCCAGCCGCGCGTGCAGCGCCTCCGCGACCAGCGGATGCGGTCCGAGGTGGCCTGCCACGACCGCCGGGATCGCGGGCAGGGTCGCGAGCCGGCGCAAGATCGCGTCGATGCTCGGGCTCGGGCCGAGCAGCAGCGGGACGATCACGCTCGGGAACTGGTCCTGCTCTCCTGCTGAGGCGTCCGACGGCATGAGGCACTCGGCGAGCGACAGATCGTCGCCCTCCACGTAACCGACGCGGATCTCGACGCCAGGGCAAGACAGCCCGGCGATCGACGCGACCCTCGGCCCGATCTCTGCCATGTCAGCCTCGGCGGACCCTGGCACAGCGAGAACGAGCGCCGGCGCATCGGAGGCAACCGAGAGCCGGTGCGGACTGCGGTGCCGCCCGCTCGGCCTCGTCCGGGTCGTGCGCCTGGGTAGCGCATCGGGCCCGCCAGGCTGCTCGCCGCGCTGGGGCAGTGGCTGGCTGCGCTGCGGTAGTGGCTGGCCGCGTTGCGGTAGTGGCTGGCCGCGCTGGGGCAGGGCTTCGCCGACACCCGGCGCGGACGTGCGCTCGGGCAGTGGCTGCCGCGCGCGCTTTGGCGGGCAGTGGCTGGCCGCGCTGGGGCAGGGCTTCGCCGGCACCAGGCGCGGACGTGCGCTCGGGCAGTGGCTGGCCGCGTTGAGGTAGTGCGCCGTCGCCGGTCGGGGCGGGCATCCCGCGCTGCGGTAGTGCGCCGTCGCCGGTCGGGGCGGGCATCCCGCGCTGCGGTAGTGCATCGCCGCGGCGAGGTAGCGCCTCGGCGCCGTTATGCGGAGGCACGTCGCGCTGCGGAAACGCCTGACCGTGCTGCGACTGGGACTCGCCCGGTGCCGGGAAATACTCGCCGCGCCGGTTGAACGGCTCGAATGGCGACCTCGGCGACAATCCCTCGCCGCGCGAGCTCGCAGGCTCCGGGGGTTCAAAATGCAGTCCATCACGCTGCGGCAGCGGGTCGCCGGGCGACATCCGGCGGGGTAGCTCGCCGCCAGGCTGCGGCACAGATTCGCCGTCGTCGTGCGGCGGTCGCCCAGGCTGCGGCGCCTCTGGCTGGCTCAGGTCCGTCACGCTGTCGTATCGTAATCGGCTCGCCGACTGCTTGGCGCGCGTTCTGCGATGATCACCCCAAAGCTGCTGGTGTCACCGATTAGTACTACTCGGCCGGCAGCATGCTGCGGAGCACCGCGATGAGGGCGCCCTTCTGATCCTCGGACAGCCGCTGCTCAGCCCGGATTGCCGCCTCGATGTCCGGCGTCGATGCCTCCGGCTGCGAGCTGGCCCCGGTGTCCCTGTGCAGCAGGCCGGCCTGGGCTAGCAACGTCTCGGTGGAGACGTTCAGCGCGTCGGAGATCAGTCGGATGACCCGGACTGATGGCTGGTGCAGGCCACGCTCGATCTGGCTGAGGTACGGATTGGATAGCTTGGTCCGCTCCGCCAGCTGTCGCAGGGACAGGTTGGCCAGCTGTCGCTTACTCCGGATGAAGGCTCCTAGCGCCTGCATCTGGGAGTCCCACGGCTCTGTCATTCGGGGCCGGTCTGCCATCGGGGACCTCTTCTGCGCGGGAACTGATGCTGAGACGGGCCGCCCGTGGGACGGCCCGCCTCAGCGGCGACTCAGTTGACGTCGCCCGATTACTTCTTGGTCGTGCGGCCCTTGCTGGCGGCGTCAGTCTTGCTGGTACGCGCCGACTTGGCCGGGCTAGCAGCCTCATCTGACTTCGCGTCCGCAGCCGCCGCCTTCGCGGCGCTCGGCTTGGCAGCCCGCGGCTTGGCGGCTGGCGCGGCCTCGGTCGGGGCGCTGTCGGATGGGCTGTCCGTGGCGGTCTCGGCCTTAGCGGTCGGGACCTCCGCGGTCGGGACCTCCGCGGTCGGGGCCGGGGCAGCCTCGGCCGGAGCGCTGGCCTGGTCGGCCGTCACCGCCTCAGGCGCTGCCGTGCCTGCACGGCCTGACTTGCGAGCATCTTGAAGCGTGCCGACAACGTGGGTCAGCTTCGCCATGCCATCGGTGACGAGCGGGCTGGCCGCGTGGAACGCCTTGCCGGCCAGGTCGCGCTGCCTGCTGATGATCTGGTCCGCGAGCGGAGTGGCCGCGTGAATGGCCTTCACGGCCAGGTCGCGCTGCCTGGTGATCATCTGGTCGGCGATCGGGCTGGCCTTGCTGGCCAGGCTCCGCCGGGTGGCAGTGACGTGGTCCGCCAGCTCCTGGGCGTTGGCCCGAAGCTTGGCCGGGCTCGGCAGCGTGCTGAGCGACGGGACGTGTACCGGCAGTGCCGGAATGTTCGGGCGCGCGGCCTTGACCAGCTTGTTGCCGGTGCGGATGGCGCCGGTCACGGCCTCGCGGCCCTGGCGCATCTGGTCCTGGCTCTTGCGGAGCTGCTCCTGACCACGCTGCACGGCGGCAAGCAACTGCTCCTGAACCTCCTGCGCGACGGCGCGGGTGTCGATCATTGGGTCCTCCTCATAACGTCTACGATGCAAACTATACCAAGCGCAGTGCGCTATATGTCAAGCGGGGCCGAGTACGGGACGCCACGACGCGCGCAAGCCGGCCCCGACGGCGTATCGGGACCGGCCTGTTCGGAACGCTTGCGAGCCGACGACAAAACGACGGCGGGTTCTGGCCGCCGGGAGGCGGTGGCGCAGGGCTAGGCGTCCTGGACGATCTCGAGCCCGTTCCCATCCTGGTCACGGAAAGCGAACATGGGCGGCACCCCCGGCCACCGCAGAACCTCGTCCGCGCTGACCCCGTGCCCGAGCAGGTGTGCGTGCATGGCGTCGGCATCCGGGGCGCAGAGCCTGATGCCAGTCTCGACCTGCGCCGGAGCACCGGGCTTGGCGGATACCAGGGCGATCGTCGTGCCGCCCGCTGCGGGCGCGACCTCGATCCAGCGCGCGCCGCCGCCTAGGTCAACGTCCAGGGACTTGGCCAGCCCCAGGATCTCGGTGTAGAAGTTCAGCGCGCGCTCCTGGTCACGTACCGGGACGCCGACCGTGCGCATGCTGGTGATGCGAGTGGTGGTGCTGCTATCAGGCATTGCTGGTCTCCGATGCGTTCCAGTCCTGGCTGTACATGAGCGAGCCGGGCGTGGTCAGCAGTTCGCCCGACTCCAGCCAGGTCTTCAGGCCGGACAGGATCATTGGCCAGCCGCCATAGAGCTGGTCGTTGGCGCCCTCGCGCAGCTGGTCGTGGGTGACGACGAGACGGCACGAGTCAGCCACCTGCTCGATCTCCCACGTGACCCGGCTGGCGCCCTCGCTCTTGACTTCATCGCTCCAGAGCGCAGTCATGGTGTGTACGAGCTTGCGGGGCGGATCGACTTCCAGCACTTCGCCGTCGCCGAGGAGCGCGGGCGCGGCCGGGTGGCCCATCTCGATCCGTGCGCCTGGGGTCCAGTCCGATCGAACGCCCGCGCCGAAGTTGTACTTGCTCCTGATCTCCGGGTCAGTGATCGCTTCCCAGAGGCGCTCCGGCGTCGTGCGGATGTAGATCTCGAAGATTTTCTCCATCGGTCTCTCCAGCTGCTGCTTGATTTCGCTGAGTGCGGCGACCCAGGGCTCGGCGTACTTGCTGACCCAACGGTCGTGGACGAGCCGGATCGGCACCGGGTTGAGGAAATGGAGCTTCTCCCGGCCGCGCTTCCTGGTCACGACGAGGCCGGCCTCCTCAAGCTGCCTGAGGTGCTTCATGACGCCGAATCGCGTCATCGGGAAGCGCTCCTCGAGTGCGCTGAGGGTCTGGCCGTCGGCGCGGAAGAGCTCGTCGAGCAGCTCCCGCCGCGTCGGGTCGGCCAGGGCCTTGAATACCTCATCCACGTCATCAAAATAGGTGACCGATTGGTCACATGTCAAGTCGGCCGCTCGCCGGGCGGTGACGGCTTCCGCGGGTCTGCGGAGAGTCGTGGAGAGCCAGCGGAGGCGCCGGGGGAGAGCGCGGGAGGGAGCCGGGGAGAGCGCCGGCGGGGAGTCCTGGAGCGGCGGGGGAAGAGCGCCGGCGGGGAGAGGTGTGGGCTGCCGGAACGCGCGGGAAGTACGCGCAATCTGGGCTAGACGCGGCATCCGATGGGGTAGATGGCCTGGCCTCGGCCGCGGCGGTCTAGCGTGCACATCATGTCTCCTGCCTGGCCGGCGGTGTCGTACGAGAACTGGCGCGACACCTGCGACACCCTGCACGCACACACTCAGGTACTCGGCAAGCTGGCGGTCGAGCTAGCGCCGCCAGAGCCGCAGCTCCAGCACGCAGCACTGCGGCTGACCGCACGTGGCTGGGAGACCGCGCCGCTCCCAGCGCCAGACGGCTCCGGGCGCCTCGTCGTGCTGATCGACCTGCGCAGTCATGAGGTCGTGGCCGAGCACAGCAACGGGAAGTCCGAGCGGGTCCCGCTCGCCCCCGACAGGCCGGTCGGCGCAGTGACCCGAGAGGTCATGGCCGCCGTACGCCGCCTGGCCGGTGATGTGGAAATCGACCCGACGCCGCAGGAGGTCCCGTGGACCGCTCCGCTGGACACTGACGACGAGCATTCGACCTACGACCGGGAACAGGTCAGCGATTACTTCGAGGCCGCCGGCCGGGCCGCCATGGTCCTGGCCGAGTTTCGCGCGCCCTACCGCGGCCGATCCACCCAGGTGAACGCCTGGTGGGGGTCCTTCGACCTGGCGGTCAGCCTGTTCTCGGGTAAGCCGGCAGAGCCGCCGTCCGACGACTTCATCATGCGCAACGCCATGGACGCGCAAGAGGTAGCTATCGGCTGGTGGCCAGGTGACCCGCGGCATCCGGTGGCGGCCTTCTATGCCTACGCTCATCCCGCCCCGGCCGGATATGGGGACGGTTCGCTCAAGCCCCCGGCTGCGCACTGGGACGCCGGGCTCGGCGAGTACATCCTCAACTGGGATGACGTGCGCGCCGCCGCGGATCCGCACGCGGCAGCGTTGGAGTTTGCCCGATCGGCCTTCACGCATGCGTGCGTGACGTGCCGATGGGACCCGGCGCTGGCCGCGAGCGCGCACGGCGCACCACCGCCTGTGCACTAGCGGCACTGGCTTCCTCTCACTTGGCGCCCTCTCACCGGGCACAACCTCACCTGGCGCCGCTTCAGCCCGTCCGGCTTGCGCCACCTGCTGCTCGCTGGCAACAGCCGGGGCTGAAGGCTGGCATGCTTGCCGGATGAGCTCCGAACTGCCGCCGCCCACGACGCGCCGGGCCCGCCTGTGGAGCGCGGCAGAGGCTAGGAACGTTCCGCTGCGCGCCATCCTGGTCACGGTCGGCGTGGTCGTGCTCGCGTTCCTGGCCGGGAAGCTCATCGACCGGCTGCGCGGCGTGATCCTGCTGCTCGTCGTCGCCGGCTTCGTCGCGCTACTGCTGAATCCGCTAGTCGTCGCGCTGCAGCGAGTGGCTCGGCCGCCGTGGATGTCGCCGTCGCGCTGGTCACGCTGCTCGCCATGTGCGCGTTCGGCGGCCTTGCGGCGGCGTTCGGTTACCCACTGGTCAACGGCGTCAGCAACTTTGCCGACAGCCTGCCTTCCAGGTCAGTCAGGCGCAGCATGGCAAGGGCTGGATCGGGCACCTGGTGACCAAGTACCACCTGCAGGCCTGGGTGGTGAAGAACGCTCCCAAGCTCGCCAGCTACGGGCGCGACCTGGCGCACCCGGCCCTGAGCCTGGGCAAGGGAGCTGCGTCGCTGATCTTCTCCCTGCTCACCATCTTCGTGCTCGTCGTCTTGCTCCTGCTGGAAGGGCCAAAGCTGCGGACGGGGCTGCTCGGCCTGATGACGCCGGCCAGGGCCGACAGGTCGAGCCAGATCGCCAGGGAAGTAAACAGGTCGGTCACTGGATACATGCTCGGCAACTTCGCGACGTCGATCATCGCGGGCGTCGTCGTGCTCGTCACGCTGATGTTGCTCGGGGTGCCGTTCCCGTTCTTGTGGGCGCTGTGGGTCGCCCTGGTGGACTTCCTGCCGATGATCGGCGGCGCCCTCGCCGGGATCCCCGTCGTGCTCTTCGCGCTGACCCACTCGGTACTCGGCAGCATCGTGATCGCTGGCGGTGTTCCTGATCTACACCCAGGTCGAGAATCACGTACTCAACCCGGTCATCATGAGCCGGACCGTCCGGATCAATCCGCTGCTTGTCCTGGTATCGATTCTGGTCGGCGCGTCCCTTGGCAGCTGGATCGGCGGCTTCTTCGGCGGGTTCGTGGCTGCCTTGCTAGCTATCCCGACGGCCGGTGCCATCCAGGTCATCGTGAAGACGTACTGGCACGCGACGGATCCGGCGGCGGTCGGCTCTCGCGGCGACCGAGCCCGGCGGAAGCGACGTTGGGACTGCCGGGCTCGCCATCGGCGGACATGCCGAGGGCTACGGCGTGACCCCGGCGACGGAGTGACGCCGGTCAGGTAGTGGCACCTGGGCGGCCACTGACGCCGGGCTGCAGCGGCAGCCGCGATGGTGGCTTGATCTCCTCGAGCCGCAGGTAGGTCACGAGCCGCTGGCCGCCTCTCGCGGCGAGCGTGGCCAGCACCTGCTGCAGTTCCGCGACGTCCCTGGCGACGACCGTGAGGAGGTAGTCCATCTCTCCGGTCACGTTGTCGGCGGCGATGATCTGCGGAAGCGCGCGGACGTGATCCTCGAACATGCGGGTCGACCGCGGGTCATGCCGCCCCAGCGTGGCACCGACGTACATCTGGAGCGGGAATCCGACGGCGGCCGGATCCAGCCGGGCGCTGATGACCTTGATGACGCCAGATTGCTTAAGCCGCCGAACTCGGTTCAGCGTCGCGGCCGGGGACAGGCCCACCAGGCGCGCTAGCTCGACGTTCGTGCGATCTGCGTCTGCCTGCAGCTCGGTCAGCAGCTGGAAGTCAATTTCGTCAAGTTCAACGGCCATAGAGCCAAACATTATCTTGTTCTAACGGTGACTGACCGAATTCGGCCCCGTTCCGAGTAGACCTGAAGACATGACCAACAACCGTCGCCTCGTCTTCCCGGCGCTCCTGGCCGCGGGAGTGCTGTGGGGCACGACCGTGCCCCTGTCCAAGGTCGCTCTCGGCTGGCTGCCGCCGGGCTGGCTGGCGTTTGCCAGGTTCGCCCTGGCCGCCGCGGTGCTCATGGTGGCGAGCCGCTCGCGGCTGCGGGCGGCGTGCAGCCCGGCCATCCTGGCGACGGGGGCGATCGGCTACGGCGGCTCGGTCCTGCTCCAGAACTACGGCATCCAGCGCACCAGCGTGACGCACGCGGCGCTGCTGATCGGCGCGACGCCGGTCGTGGTCGCCATCATCGCGGCAGTGCTGCGACACAGCGTGGCGCGCCCGCTGGCCTGGGCTGGATTTGCGCTGTCACTGGCCGGCGTCGGCTTCATCGCCGGCGGCAGGGGATCGGGCTCGAGCCTGGCGGGCGACGGGCTGGTGCTGGCGGCGCAGATGCTGTCGGCGGGGTTCACGGTGTCGCAGGCGAGGCTGCTGCGCGGCCGCGACCCGATCGCCGTCACGGGATTGCAGCTCATGGCGGCCGCAGTAGCAGTGCTGCCGATCGCGCTGGCCACCGAGCACCATGCCGCCGGGCCAATGAGCGTGCTGCCCTTGCTCGCCACTATCGGGCTGGTGCTGGCAGGCACGGTGCTGCCGACCTCGCTGTTCGCGTTCGGCCAGAGCCGGGTGACCGCGGACGTCGCGGGCGCGTTCCTGAATCTGGAGCCACTGGTCGGCGCCATCATGGGCATGGCGCTGTTTGCCGAGCCGGCCGGGCCGGTGCAGATCGCCGGCGGTGCCGCCATCATGACCGGCATCGGGCTGAGCAGCTTCCAGGTCGTGAGCAGCGAGCGGCGGCGTCGCGTCCGCGCGCCGAGTCCGGCGGTTGCCGAGCGCGCTGGTGCGGCTGGCGACTGGGCCGGCGACTGGGTTGGCGTCGGCCGGGCTGGTATGTGATGAGTCGCGTTGGCCGGGCTGGCGTCTGGCCGGCGGGGTCGGCCGGGGCGGCCGCACCAGCCCGGCCGCGTCCGGGATGGCTGTCCTGGCTCACGACCGGCACCCGGCGAGGCCCCGAGCCTGGTCAGACGCACCAGGTATCCGCAGCCGAGGCCTCGGGAGATGCCTCGGGTCCGGCCTGGCAAAGTCGGCCCGGACGGACGCCGTGTCCTCGGCCTGGGTCGCAAGCGGCCGGGGCGCCAGCAGCGGCGCGGCAGGCGGGCGGGCCGCGGACGGACCCGGATGCGCTAAGCGCCGCACACCCTGATGGTTCCGGTGAGATCACGCCACCGATTTGCGGCTTTCCTAGTCCACGAAACCATCAGGGTCTTCGGGATCGCCGACCCCGGAGTGGCTGACGGCGCGTACACCGGCGGGCGCCTCGGGTGTGCCAACGTCGCGCCAGCGGGCGTTCGAGCGCGCCAAGTTCGCGCGGACCGGCGGCGGCCGGAGCTACCTGAGTTGCGTCCGCGGGCCTTCATCCTGGAAGCTCGGCCAGGTGAAAGCAATGAATCGGTCGGCGTCGTCGGGGCCGGCATCCTCGGCCTGGCGGTCGCGCGCGAGCTGACGATCCGATTTCCCGGCGTCGCCGTCACCGTCTTTGAGAAGGAAGACCACGTCGCCGCCCATCAGAGCGGCCACAACAGTGGCGTCGTCCACGCTGGCGTCTACTACCCGCCGGGAAGCCTGAAGGCCAACCTGTGCCGACGGGGCGCCGCCATGACGCGAGAATTCTGCCAGCAGCACGGTGTCCGGTTCCGCGAGCTCGGCAAATTGATCGTCGCGGCCACAGAGGAGGAACTCGCTGGCCTGGCCGAGATCGAGAGCCGGGCGAACGCAATCAGGTGCCAGGCATCAAGCGCCTGAGCAAGCCGAGGAGATCGCAGACGTCGAGCCATATATCCGGGGCGCGGCGGCGCTGCATTCGCCGCACACCGCGGTGGCAGATTACGTCGGCATGTGCGCGGCGTTGGCCGCGGACATTGTCGAGGCCGGCGGCAGGGTCCTGCTCGGCAGGACGGTGACCGCGATACACGAGACAGCATCCGGCGTGCGCCTGCAGTGCGGAGCGGCGGCAGCCGATTTCGACTACCTCATTGTCTGCGCCGGGCTCCAGAGCGATCACTTCGCCGCGACCGTGGGACGGCCGGGCGGCCTGCGGATCATCCCGTTCCGCGGCGAGTATTACGAGCTGGCTGCGGACGCACGAGATCGCGTCCGGGGCATGGTCTATCCGGTGCCTGACCCGCGATACCCGTTCCTGGGCGTGCACCTGACCCGCCACTTCGACGACACCGTGCACGTCGGCCCCAATGCGGTACTCGCGCTTGCACTGGAGGGCTACCGGTGGGCCGACTTCAGCGCCGGCGACCTGCTGGCCGTAGCGCGCTGGCCCGGCACCTGGCAGCTCGCTCGCCGGCACTGGCGCAGCGGTGCCAGCGAGATCAGCCGGTCGCTGTCCAAGCGCCGGTACCTCACGAGCGTCCGCGCCTACCTGCCCGACCTCGAGCTTGCTGACATGGTGCGGGGAAAGTCGGGCGTCCGGGCGCAGGCGGTCAGGCGCGACGGCAGCCTTGAGGACGACTTCGTGCTGCAGGCCGACGGGCGCGTCCTGCTTGTCAGGCACGCTCCCTCGCCAGCCGCGACCGCGAGCCTCGCGATCGCCGAGCACGTGGTGTCGACAGTCGCGGCATAGACCGGGCGGCGGCTCGGTGACCAGCTTGGCACTGGCCACGCGGCCACCGGCCAGCGGCCACGCGGCCAGAGGCTGCCCCCTCAGACCCGCGCGGGCTCGCCCTCCTTGGTCAGCGTGAAGCCTTCGTAGCCGTTGCGCGCGACCTCGTCGCACTTCTGCCGGAACTCCCCGACGCCACCGACGTAGGGCAGGAACACGCGCGGCTTGCCCGGCACGTTAGCGCCCATGTACCAGGAGTCTGCCTGCGGGAACAACGTGAACGCGCCGACGTCCGCCACATGCTGGACCCACTCGTCCTGCGCCGCGACCGTAGCCTCGATCGCCGCGAAGCCTTGCTCGCGCAGGTAGGTAATGCAGTCGGTGACCCAGTCGACGTGCTGCTCGATAGACACAACCATGTTGCTCAGCACAGACGGCGAGAGCGGCCCGGTAATCGTGAACAGGTTGGGGAACCCGGCCATCGCAACGCCGATGTAGTTGCGCGGCCCCGCAGACCACTGCGTTGCGAGCGAAACCCCGTTCCTGCCCACAATGTCGATCGCTCTCAGCGCGCCCGTCATCGCATCGAAACCGGTCGCAAAGACGATGGCATCGAACTCGTACTCGGCTGCGGACGTGCGGAGCCCGCTCGCCGTGAACTCGACTAGCGGGGTCTTGCGCAGGTCGACCAGGTGCACATTCGGCCTGTTGAACGTCTGGTAGTAGCCGCTGTCCAGGCACGGCCGCTTGGTCCCGAACGGGAACGATCGCGGCGACAGCGTCTCGGCCACCTCAGGATCGTCGACTACTGCGCGGATCTTGGCGCGAATGAACTCGGCCGCGGTCTCGTTTGCCGCCGGGTCGATCAGGATGTCGATGTACGACCCGCCAAGCGAGGTCAGGTCGCCCTTGTCCCAGCCAGCCTGGTATCTGGAGTTGCGCTCCTCCTCCGGCGCCGCGGTGGCCAGGTCCATCGTCTCCGGTCCGGGGATCCCGGCCCGTGAGGCCCGCTGCGCATGGCGGAAAGCCGGGTAGTTCGCCTTCATGTCCGCGACCTCGGCCGGTGCAAGTGGCCGGTTCCCGGCGGGCATGGAGAAGTTCGGCGTGCGCTGGAACACCGTCAGGTCCGCTGCCTGCTCGGCGATGATCGGAATGGACTGGATACCGGACGAGCCCGTGCCGATCACGCCGACACGCAGGCCGTCGAAGCGGACCTCCGCATTGCCCCAGCGGGCGGTGTGGTGAGTGCGGCCGCGGTAGTTTTCCAGCCCGGCCACCTCGGGCAGCTTCGAGGTCGACAGGCAGCCCGTGGCCATGACCACGAACTGCGTGTCCAGCTGCTCGCCGCCATCTGTCGTCACGTCCACCGGTCGGCGTCCTCGTCGTAGCGGGCGCCGGTCACCCTGGTCCCGAACGTGATGTTCTTGCGCAGGTCGAACCTGTCGGCGACGTGGTTGAGGTAACGCAGGATCTCCGGCTGGGTCGGGTACTTCTCCGTCCATTCCCACTCCTGCTCCAGCTCAGGGGAGAAGGAGTATGAGTAGGCGAGGCTCTGGATGTCACAGCGGGCGCCGGGGTAGCGGTTCCAGTACCAGGTGCCGCCGAGGTCGTCGGCGGCCTCGATGACGCGGGTCCGCAGGCCAAGCTCCTGCAGCCGGTAAAGCTGGTAGAGGCCGGAGAATCCCGCCCCGACGATGACCGCGTCCAGGGTCTGCTCGGGCATCTGCCTCAGGCTCCGATCTGCCGGCCGAGCTGCTCGGTGACGTAGGCGATGCCGTCCGCGCTGCCTGGCAGCAGGTTGACCATGGTGAAGAAGCCGTGCATCTGACCAGGGAACCGGCGGTGCTCCACCGGAACGCCGGCCTCCCGCAGGCGCTCGGCGTAGGTCTCGCCCTCCTCGCGCAGCACGTCGTGCTCGGCGGTCAGCACGATGGCCGGCGCCAGCCCCGCGAGGTCCGCGGCCTGGAGCGGCGAGGCGTCTGGCTTCGCGCGGCTGGCCTGGTCGGGCGCGTAATGGTCCCAGAACCAGATCATCGCGTCCCTGGTCAGCATCAGCTGGTTCTCAGGGTCGCTGTAGGAGCCGTTGTCGAGGTCGGCGTCGGTCACCGGGTAGATGAGCACCTGGGCGGCGAGCTCGGGCCCCCCGGCGTCCCGCGCCTTCTGCGCGACGACGGCCGACAAGTTCCCGCCGGCACTGTCACCCATCACAATCAAGGGAACGGGGCCGCCCGCTATCTCCGCCACCTGCGTGTGCGCCCACTGGAGCGCAGTCCAGGCGTCGTCCGCCGCGGCCGGGTAGCGGTGCTCGGGCGCCAGCCGGTAATCGACGTTGATCACCGCGGCGTGCAACGCGTTCGCCAGGGTGCGGGCGAGGTTGTCGTACTCGTCTATGTTGCCGATCACCCAGCCGCCGCCGTGGTAATAGACGATCACTGCCGTTAGCTCGCCGGCCGGTATCAGCACCCGGACGGTGAAGCTGTTGGCGCCGTCGGCCGCCGCGAGCTCGACATCGTAGGACCGCTCGACGTCGGGTCCCGGCCCGTACAGCTCTTTGAGCATGGCCGTGAAGCCGCGCGCTTCCTCGGGGGTCAGCTCATGAAGCGGCTTGGCCCCGCTCTCGGCCAGCTGGGTCAGGAATCCCGCAGTCGCCTCGTCAAGCGCCATCCGCTGCCTCCGCTGCTCGTAGCTCACCGCCGCTCGCAGCCCACCGGTGCGCGGCGACCGCTGCTGCGGCGACCGCACGAGTGGCGCCGGTGATCACGTGTTGTCGGACTCCGCGGCCGACCGGACAGCACTCCGGCGGGTGCTGGCGGCACCCAGTCGCGCAGTCGTGGGTCGCCGATCACCGGATCGCCGTTCCCGCAGTGGCCTGCGCTCCGGAAGCTACTACAGGTCGATATTGTCGGCAATAGCCCTGGAGGTACTATCTGGGCTGGTCAGGCGACGTCCACTGGCGGAGCCGCGCCCGCCATGTGCTCAGCGAGCCGCTCGACGGCTGTCCGGAGCCGGCGGAAGTAGGCGGCCCGGCTCAGCAAGAGCTTGTTGGCCGCCTCCTCGTGGCTGCGCAGCGGCTCAAGGTAGCCCGCGATCAGCACGCTGCGGAGTAGCTTCTCTGTCTCGCTGTCGCCGAACGCCTCGGCCGCGGCCTGCCGGACGAGCCGCTGGACGGACTCAGCCCGTTCCTGGACCGATGAGCCCCGGGCAAGCGGGCTGCGCGCCAGCTCACGGGGCACGCGGAAGTTCTTGAGTATGTCGCGGACCGTCTCCAAGTCCGCGACCGGTAGCTGCTGCGGGGCTGGCGCGGACAGGCCGAGCTCGCTGTAGATCTGGGCGCGCAGGAAGCTGAACAGCCCGCCCGGCCCGTAGTCGAGCCGATAGCACTGGACTATGTCGTCGCCGATGCGGGCGTCGAGCTCGGCCAGGTGGGCCGCGCCGAGCGCGGTGGCGAAGTCGATGGCGCCGGGCAGCCGGGGGTCGATGGGCAGGTAGGCGAATCGCGGGCTCGCTGACCCGCACCGCAGGACGCCGGCGATGCCGAGCATGGCCTGGACCTGGCCGCGCCCCGTGAAATCGACGGCGGCGTGCCACATGACCGAGTCGCCGAGGGAGGCGTTGCGGCGGGCGTGCGCGAGCCACGGACCGGCGAGCGGGTCGTCATCGGCGAATCCCGGCGCCGTCGCGAGGCTCATGCTCACCAGGAAGCCGCAGATCTGATCGGACAGGTCACGGGCGACGGCGACCCGGTCCGCAGCCTCGTCGAAGTACTTGCGGGTCAGCTGCCACCACAGCCGGTCGTGCTCGCTCGTCAGGGTCTCGATGTGGTCGGCGTCGCCAGGCCGGACCGAGTCGATGCGGAAGCTGACGTTGCCGTCCCAGCCGAAGCCCCATCGCAGCAGCGGGTTCTCGACCAGGTGAGCCAGGTCGATCATCATCATCTGGTCGCCGGCGACGCCGCGCGAGTAGAGGTAATCAACGACACGGCGGCGCAGGTCGCGCTCGAGTACGGGATTGCGCTGGCGGAGGTCGGCCATCAGCGCCTTGCGGGCGAGCTCGTGCATGGTCAGGCCGCTGCCCAGCCGCTCGGTGATCGTCAGCTCGGACAGCTGGCGGTACGCCTCCTCGGCGTCTTCGCCGGGCAGGACCGCGCGCAGCAGGTCAGGGGTGGTGCTCCTGGCCACGACGGCGATGCCGAGGGCCGAGGGCCGGACGTCGTGCAGCTCGGTCTCGACCAGTCGGTGCAGCAGTGACCTGAGGATCTCGGGCCGGTCTGGGGCGCTGGCCGCGTTCCATCCGGAGTCCGCGATCGCCGCGTCGGCGGCCAGCGCCAGGGCGAGCGGCGAGCCGGCTGCCCAGTCGACGATTGCCGAGACGCGGGCGTCCGTAAGCCCGCGCGCGGCGAGCAGGTGCCTGGCGTCGCGCGGCTTCAGGCTCGTCAGGTCGATCCGCGCGGTCACGGCCTCCCAGCCGCCGGCAAACCAGCCCGGGTCTGGCGCGCCGCGCCCGGCGATCAGGACGAGGGCCCGGTCGGGCAGCTCGGGCAGCAGTTCGCGCCGAAGGAGCGAATCCAGCGCCGTCATGCGCTCGTAGGAGTCCAGCAGGACCAGCAGGCGGTCGTGCTGGCCGGCCTTGCGCAGGACCGCCTCGAGCGCGCCGGGTGCGGGACCGAGCTCACGCCCGTCGATCGCGACCACGCTGATGCCGCGATCACGTGCGTGCCGGGCGACCTCCCGCAGCAGGGTGCTCTTGCCCACCCCGCCGGGGCCGCAGATGTGAACGACGCTGGCGGGCGGATCGTCGGCATCCAGGCACTGGTCGAGGAACGCGATCTCGCTCGCGCGGCCGATGAATCGGGACCTGTCCCGGTCCTCAAGCCGGGCGGCCAGCGTCCGGCGCGGCGGCTCGTCCACCATCGATCCCATCCCTGCTCGCGACGGCCCCGCCACGTCCGCGCCATGGGACTGGCATCGCGGACTTGCGACACGGTCAGCGTACCAAACAGAGACCCGGCTGATATTGCGGCTGATCGACGGTTATCGGAACGTTGACCGCGGTGTGCCTGGAAGGAATCACCGACCGGGGCGGAAATGACGAGGGAGTTAGCCCATGGGAATGCTCAAGCGAATGAAAGACATGAAGGACATGGTCAATGCGGCGCCCGGCATGGTCGAGCAGGCGCAGCAGCTCGGTGCCCAGGCTCAGCAGATGGCCATGGCGCAGCAGGCCGCCGCTCAGGCGCAGATCGCGCAGGCCCAGATGGGGCAGGCCCAGATGGGGCAGTTCGGCGGGCTGCCGGCCGCGCAGCCGGGCGTCGTCCCCGCGGGCCCGGATTTCGACCCCATTGCCGGCGTATCGCTGGAGGAGTTCGCGGCCGTTTCCAAGGGCGTAGCTGCGTACAACTATGACCAGGCCAGACTGCCGGAGATTGCCGCCGCCCGTGGCATCCCCGCATTCAACTGGGACGAGGCGACCAAAGGCTGGAATGGCCGGATCCAGGCCAACCCGGCTGTCGCGCAGCGCTTCAACCAGCTGTACCGGGAGAGCTGACCAGTGGGCGTCTTCAAGAGCATGCGTGATCTCCAGAAGCAGGCCAAGCAGATCGAGAAGACCATGCCGCCGGTCGGCGACCGGATGGCAATGGCGCAGGAGCGGATGGCTAACGCTACGCAGATGATGGCCGCGCAGACCCAGGCGGCGAACGCCGCGGCGGCAGCCGTCGCAGGCCTTGCCAATGGCACGGCCGTGCGCCGGACCGTGATGATCTCGGGCATGCGCCAGGTCGGGATGATCAACTTCGACCTGCTGGTCGAGTTCGAGCTCACCGTCATGGCCGACGGCATGCCGCCATACCCGGCGACCACCCAGCAGGCGATCAGCCAGATGCAGATCGGTCAGCTGCGGCCGGGCATGACCCTCCAGGGCGCCGTCGACCCGTCCAACCCAACGGCCGTCTGGCTCGACCTGACGAGCATCGCCTGACGGCGACGGGTCGTGTGGCGCCGGTCGGCTGACGGCGGCGGGTCGGCTGGAGGCGGCGGGTCGGCTGGAGGTGGCGGGTCGGCTGGCGGCGGGGAGCAGCCGACCCGCGCCCGCGGTTTTGGTCCGGGGCGAACTCCCCGGCCCGGCACGCATTAGCGGGTCCGGTGGTCATACCGTGGGCGTCTATGAAGGTGCAGCGCGGTGTTAGCGGGCGGCAACACGACGCGGCCTTGGGCGTGAAGCGTGGAGTTCAGTCGCGATTTGCGTGCTGCGGTGATCGCCGGGGATGTGTCGGTGTCGTTCCGGCTGTGGCAGCGGCCGAAGGTCAAATCCGGCGGACGGTACCCGGTTGGCCCGGCGGTCATCGAGGTTGACTCGATTGAGCTGGTGCCATTCTCGTCGGTCGGGCCGGCGGACGTGCGCCGGGCCGGGGAGAAGGACCTGGAGTCGCTGCGGACGCGAGCAGCGCACGCGGGCCCGATCGACGACAGCACGCTGGTGTACCGGATCGAGTTCCACCTCGTCGACGACTAGCCCGGCATTGTCCGTCTCGGCTGGCGGCCGCGTCCGTGTTCCTCCCGGCGCGATCGTCCGGACGGTGTTCGCCCCGTGGCGCGATCGTCGGGACGTGTTCGCCGCGCGCCCGATCGCTGTCGCGAGATTGTAGGCATTGGGTGGCCAAAACCGAGGATTGTAGGGACTCGGTTGGGACGAATTAGGGCACTCAGGGCGCAGAAGCCCACCGCGTCCCTACAATCACGCCGCGGCGCCGAAAATGCGCCCGAAATGTCGGTGGCGCGCAGGACCCTGGGTGCCATGAGCGACGAAGAATGGCCCGAAAAGTTACTTTTGTTCACCACCGCTCGCCTCAAGGCTGCCGGCAGATCGCCCGAGCGCATCCGGACCCTGATCCGGCGCGGTGCAATTGTCCGGATCGGCCGCGGCGTTTACGTCCGCGCGGCGACCGCCAGGGCGTTATCGGCCACGCCCGAGGGCAGACACGTACTGCGCGCGGCTGCCGCCGTCATCCAGGCGGGCCACGGAGCGGTCGTCAGCCACAGATCGGCTGCGGTGTTTCACGGCATCGACCTGATCGGCCGACCCGGCGATGTCGTCACGATCACCGCGCGGCCTAGTGGCGGCCGCAAGGGCACCGCGAACGTCCACCTCTACACCACGCCGTTGCCAGCAAACCATGTCACGCGCAAGCTCGGCGTGCCGGTCACGACCGCCGCGCGGACGGTGATCGATCTGGCCAGGACGCTGACATTCGCCGAAGGCGTCATCGCAGCCGACTCGGCGATCCGCCAGGGTCTGACATCCAAGCCCGACCTGCAGGCCGTCCTGGCGACATGCCCCGGCCGACGCGGCGTAGTTCAGGCGACTCGCGTCGTGGGGTTCGCCAATGGCAACGCCGAGTCGGCGCTGGAGTCGATCGCGCGCGTTGCCTTCCACAGTTGCCGGCTCCCTGCGCCCGCGCTACAGGTCTGGATTCCGGGACCGACGGGCGATGTGATCGGCCGGGTCGATTTCTACTGGGAGAAGTACAAGACGATCGCCGAGGTGGACGGCGCGATGAAGTACGAGGACCCGAGCAGGGCCAAGGCCCAGCTCAGACGGGACAAGAAGCTCCGCGAGGCCGGTTACCAGGTCGTCCATTTTGACTGGAAAGAGATCACGACGAATCCAGAGCAAGTGGTGGCGTCGATCCGGGCCGCGTTCGCGCTTGGCGGGCGGGCCGCGCGAGATAGGGCGGCGCGAGATCAGGCAGCGCGAGATCAGGCGGCGCGAGATAGGGCGGCACGAGATAGGGCGGCACGAGATCAGGCGGCGCGGGATCAGGCGGCGCGAGATAGGGCGTCGCGAGATCAGGCGGCGCGCTATCGGGCAGCGCGCGATCCGGCCGCCTAGCCTGCGCGGCCGCGCGCACGCAGGTAATGTGCCAGGCAGCCGACCTGGGGAGACTCGGCACGGGGGATACATGACAGGCACTGCAGCGCAGCGCAAGAACGCGTTTTACGACGACGCGAACCTGAACTACGCCGACTACTGGACCGAACGCGGCTACGAGCACGCAGCCGAGCTCATGGCCATCCGGCGCTTGCTCGCCGGGCATACCTTCGAGCACGCGGTCGACGTCGGCGGCGGTTACGGTCGGCTGTCGATCATCCTGGCTGACTATGCCTATGCGCGACGGGTGACGCTGGTGGATTCGAGCCAGCAGCAGCTCGAGCTGGCCACGACGTTCCTGGCCGCGCATCCGCAGATCTCCGCCAGCCGGATGGATGCAGACGAGCTGCAGCTCGACGACGCCAGCGCCGACCTGGTCATGATGGTCCGCGTGCTCCATCACCTGCCGGACCCGGCGGCCGAGCTGCACGAGGTCTACCGGATTCTCCGGCCTGGCGGCTACGCGATAGTCGAGGTAGCCAACGTCGCCCACGCGGTGAACCGGGTCAGGTACCTCGTCAGGCGCACGCCGATCCCGCTGACGGCGGTGGCCATCCTGCCTCCGCACCTTCGCCGCGAGGATGGCATCCCGTTCGTCAACCACCATCCGGCGACGGTCGTCGGCCTGCTGCTCGGGACCGGCTTCCAGCTTGAGCGCACGCTGTCGGTGTCGAACTTGCGCCACCGCGCGATCACGCGCGTCCTGCCGCGACCCGCGTTGCTGGCGGTCGAGCGCGCGCTGCAAGAACGACTCGCGTCGGTGTATTTCGGCCCGAGCGTGTTCTTGTTCCTGCGCAAACCACTGTAAGAACTCACTGCTCGGCCAGGATCGCTTCCAGCTCGGCTAGCGGGTCACGAACGACGGGGCCATTGGTTCGCACCACCGCATGGCGAATGATTCCAGCGAAACGGAACGGGGCCGTATACCCCCCGCCTACGGCGGGCCCCCATTCATATCCGCAGGTCAGGCCTGCGCCCACGCCGTTGAAGCCGGACGGCGTGAACCGGGGGATCACCCCGCGGCCCACTTCGCGGCCGTCGCACCTCAGCACGCCAGCTCCGCCCAGGCCGGCATCCTTAGCGAATGCGTACTCGATCCGATGGTCGCCGGGCGTGATCAGCTCAGCTGACTCGATGACATGCCGTTCCTTGCCGTACAGGTTGTGCACGTAGCGGATGCGGCCAGCCAGGATGTGCAGCGACCAGCCGCCGAGGGCGGAGCCGAGGGCCAGCAGGACGCCATCGCTCGCGGCCGGGATGGCGGCGGGGTCGGCGCGGTCGGCAGGGTCGGCAGGGTCGGCGGCGCTGGGCGGGCCGGGGATCGTCACGTCGACTACTAGCTCGTGCGAGCGGTTGCGCACGTTGACTGCGACGGACTCGGGTACCTGCGCGCCACCCTGGAAGTACTCGTACTCATCGCGTGGCTTCCGGTGGTCCGGCTTCGGGTGCACGAGAGCCCACAGGACGCGGTTGTCGAGCGGCAGCACCTGGTTGCCGCGCGCCTGCGCCCACCACAGCTCGACGAGCTCAGCGAGCAGCTCTGGATGCTCCTGCGCTACGTCGCGCGACTCGGACAAGTCCTCGGCCACGTGATAGAGCTCCCAGACGTCGGCGTCGAACGGCGCGTTCGGATTCTGGTCGTCATACAGCGGTCCGATCGGGTGGAACGCCACGGCCTTCCAGCCCCGGTGATAGATGGCACGGGACCCGAACATCTCGAAGTACTGCGTCTCGTGCCGTTCGGGCGCCGTAGCACCCGTGGCCGGCAACAGGTAGACGAGGCTCTGTCCGTCCAGCTCCGTCTGCGCGGTGCCGTCGATCTCGGCCGGAAGTGACACCCCGGCCAGCTCGGCCAGCGTGGGCAGCACGTCGATCGCGTGCGCGAACTGGTGGCGGATCGCACCCGCCTCGACCGTGCTTGCTTCGCCCGTGCTTGCTTCGCCCGTGCTTGCTTCGCCCGTGCTTGTTGCAACCGTGCCGAGTGGCCAGGAGATGATGCACGGATCGGCGACGCCTCCCTCGTGCACCTCGCGCTTCCAGCGGCGGAACGGCGTATTGCCCGCCATCGTCCACCCCCACGGGTAGTTGTTGTGGGTCAGCGGACCGCCGATCTCGTCGAGCCTGGCGAACATCTCCGCGGGCTGAGCGGGATCGATGTTGAGCATCCGGACATCGTTGATAGAGCCCTCGGCGCCCCCCTCCGCACTGGCCCCGTTGTCGGAGACCACGCAGACGATGGTGTTGTCCAGCTCACCCCGTTCCCGCACGAAGTCGAGCACGCGGCCGACCTGCTCGTCGGCGTGTGACAGGAAGCCCGCGAAGCACTCCATGAAACGGGCCGCAACGGCCCGATCCTGGTCGCCGAGCGAGTCCCAGGCCGGCACCCATGCTGGCCGCGGCGACAGTTCGGTCGAGGCCGGCAGCAGGCCGGCGCCGAGTTGGCGCGCGAAGATCTGCTCGCGCCAGGCGTCCCAGCCGATGTCGAACCGGCCACGGTAACGGTCGAGCCAGCGGCGCGGCGGCTGGTGGGGGGAGTGGCAGGCGCCGGTGGCGAAGTAGAGAAAGAAAGGCCTGGCGGCGTCGACGGCGCGCAGGTCGCCGAGGAACTCGATGGCGCGGTCGGCAAGGTCCTCGGTCAGGTGATAGCCGTCCTCGATCGACTTCGGCGGCCGCACGCTGTGGTTGTCGTGATACAGCGCGGGCACGAACTGGTGCGTCTCCCCGCCATGGAAGCCATACCAGCGGTCGAACCCCCGGGCGAGCGGCCAGGTCGCCCGCGAGGCCGCCATGTTCGTCTCGTCCTCGGGCGACAGGTGCCACTTCCCGATCGCGTAGGTGGCGTAGCCGGCGGCGCGGAGGGTCTCCGACAGGTAGCCGTTCTCGCGCGGCGGCTTGCCCCAGTAGCCGGGGAAGCCGATGGCGAGGTCGGCGACCCGGCCCATGCCGCTGCGGTGGTGATTGCGCCCCGTCAGCAGGCATGCCCTGGTGGGCGAGCACAGCGAGGTGGTGTGGAAGTTCGCGAGCCGGACGCCCGTCGCTGCCAGGCTGTCGATCACTGGCGTCTCGATGTCGGAGCCGTAGCAGCCGAGCTGGGCGTAGCCGACATCGTCGAGCACCACGAGGATCACGTTCGGCGCGCCGTCCGGTGCGGTCGGCTCGGGCGGCCACCAGGGCTGCGAGTCTCGCCAGTCAGTGCCGATCCGCCCGCCGAAGTTCTGTGCCACGTCCTGCTGCCTCCGTGTCCCGGTGGTCGGTGTCCTGGTGGTCTGTCGCCGCGGTGATCTTTGGCCCATGCTGCCAGCACAGCGGCGGGCGGTGGGCAACTCGGTACGGTGGTTGCGTGCCAGAAGAGCCAGCTGACCCCGGTTCGAGCCGCGACCTGAAGGCCGTGCTCCGCTACGCCGTCGGCATAGCGCTTGGCCTGCTGGTCCTGCTGCTGCTCGTCGGCAAGCGCAGCGAGCTTGCCGCCGCCCGCCGGCACCTCACTGGCGCCAGCGTCGGCTGGGTGGCGGCCGCGATCGCAGCCGAGTCGCTGTCGCTGCTGACCTTCGCCTGGCTACAGCACCGGGTGCTGCGCCTGAGCGGGACGCGCATCGGCCTGCCGGGCCTGTTCCTGCTCACCCTGGCCAACGACGCCATCGCGAACTCGGTGCCGGGCGAGCCGGCGGTGTCCAGCGCTTACCGGTACCGGTACTACCGGCGGCGCGGGGCCAGCGGCGCCAGCGCCGGCTGGACGATCTTCACGATCCTGATCGCGCAGGCGATCGGCATGTCGCTGATCTTGCTGCTCGGCGTCGTCGTGGCGCTGGCTGGCAGTACCAGCACCACGGGCGCCGGGATCACGGTTGTCGGGCTGCTGATCGTCGTCGGATCCGGTGCCGTGCTGGTCCGCCGCGACCTGGTACTCCGGCTGGCGTCCGCGGTCGTACGTGGCGTCCAGCGGCTAACCGGGCGTCCGCGCGGCAACATCGGGACGCGGATCCAGGACACGCTCGCCCGGATGCGGGAGATCCGGCTGACCCCGGCGTCGACTGCGACCGTCGTGGCCCTCGGCGCGGCCGTCTGGTTCTGCGACTTCCTGTGCCTGGTGTGCAGCTTCCACGCCGTGCACTCACCGATCCCGTGGGCCGGCGTGCTGCTGGCGTACGGCGTCGCGCAGGTCGCCGGGTCGCTCCCGATCGTGCCGGGTGGCCTCGGAATTGTCGAAGGCAGCCTCGCTGTGGTGCTCGTCGCCTACGGGCCGGCCGGGTCCCGGCGGTCTCGGCCGCGCTGGCGTTCCGCATCGTCAACTTCTGGCTCGCGATCGCCGTCGGCTGGCTCAGCGCCGGGCTGATCGCGCACCAGCTCCGCCGGGCCGCACTGCCCGGTGCCGACCCGGCGCCCGACACGGGTCTCCAGGCGATCGGAGCCAGCCCGCCCGACTAGCCCGGCCGACTAGCCCGGCCGACTAGCCCGCCCGACTAGCCCGCCCGACTAGCCCGCCCGACTAGCCCGGCCGTCGCGGCATCTGCTGGCTATGCCTCGATACGCTCTGGCTATGCGCGTCCAGCTCGCGACGGTGGCAGCCGGGTCCGGTGCGCAGAACGAGGACTTCGCCGCCGCGACGCCCGCTGCTGCCGTGCTTCTAGACGGCGCCGGAATCCCGCGGGGGCTCGAATCGGGCTGCGTGCACGGCGTCGCCTGGTTCGCGCGCACGCTTGGCACCGTGCTCCTTGCCCACATCGCCGACCCGGCTTCCGGCCAGCTAGCCGACTGCCTGCACGACGCCATCGAGCGGGTCAGGTCATTGCACGACGGCGCCTGCGACCTAAGCCATCCCGGCACTCCGACGGCGACCGTCGCCGCGATCCGCGCGCGGGACGACCACCTTGAGCACCTTGTGCTGACCGACTCGTCCGTAATCCTGAGCGAGATGAGCGGAACGACGCGAGTCGTCACTGACCGCCGTATCGATGAGGTGCTGCGCGGGACCAGGGCTCCGCTGGACCGGATCTCGCTGGGCGAGCCGGCGTATGCCGCCGCGTTCCGCGATCACATTCTGGCCGTGCAGGACCTCCGGAATACGCCAGGCGGCTTCTGGGTCGCAGCGGCCGACCCGGCGGTCGCCGAGCAGGCGCTGACGGGCTCTAGCCCGCTGTCGGGCCTGCGGTCGGCGCTGCTGCTCAGCGACGGCGCGAGCCGGCTCGCTGACCTGTTCGGGCTGGTGTCATTCGACGACCTTGCGGAGATCGTGCGGCGCGATGGCCCGGCCGAGCTGATCCGCCAGGTGCGCGCGGCTGAGGTCGCCGATCCGCGCGGCCGCCGCTGGCAGCGCAGCAAGGCTAGCGACGACGCGACGGTCATCTATTGCGACCAATTTGGCGGCTAGACGTGCTGGGGCTCGGGGAGTGGCGGCTGGGGCGGGCTGGCGGCTGAGGGCTGGCGGCTGGGGCAGGCTGGCCGCTGGATCGGCCGGCGCGTTAGATCGGCTGACGGGTCAGGTCGGCTGGCCGCGGAGCGCGGCCGCGCGGCCGGGCTTGTCGGTGACGACAACGTCGACGTCGGGACTGGCCAGCAGACGGGTGAGGGCCTTGTCGTCGTTGACGGTCCACACCATCGTGGCCAGGCCGAGGCGGCGGCAGTCGGCCAGGAGGTCTGGACGGGCGAGACGCTGGTGCACGACGGCCCAGCTTGCACCCGAGGCGAGCACCGCATCGAGCCTGCCTCGCACCAGCCGGCGGGCCCGCCGCGCCAGATAGCCCGCCGTCTCCGGCAGGTCGCCGCTGATCGTCAGCCCGGCGGGCACGGCCGGGTAACGCTGCCGGAGCCCGCGAATCGCCGCCTCATCGCCCGTGGTGACGATCATGCTGGCCGGTCCGAGCAGGCTCAGTGCCTGCGACAGGACAGCGGTCATGCAGTCGGGCTCCTTGAGGTCGATGTGCGCTCCCGCCTTGCCCGCGAGCAGACGCAGGAGGCCGGCGGTCGTGGGGACTTCGTAGCCTGCGCGGCGGCAGAGCGCTGCGTAGCTCATCGCAGCGACTGCGTGGCGACGCCCAAGGCGTGCGTCGTGACAGGCGACAAGCTCGCCGTCGGCGGTGCGGCGCACGTCGAACTCCAGGTACTCGGCGCCGACTGCCAGGGCGCTCTGGTACGCCGCATACGTGCCCGCCGGCTCGCACTCGCCGCCACCGCGGTGGGCGGAGATGGCCGGAGGCCGACCGGGCCGGTAATCGGCGGCTTGGACAGTCGGCATGATCAGCTGATCGCTGCGCCGGGAGGGCGAGCGCCGTCGGCGCGCCCTGGTCGGCCGCGCTGGCGGGCTCGGGCGGCGGATCCTGGCCGGCCGCAGGCGCGGGCTGGCGGGGAGCAACTCGCCTGATCAGCGTCGGCGTGAGCGCTATCCCGTAGCCGAGCAGCACGATGGCGGGCGCGGTGATGACGTCGAGCAGATAGTGGTTCGCCGTCGCGAGCACGTCGGCTGTGGTCGCGACCGGGTAGATCCAGACCGCGGCACGCAGCAGCGGGCGGCGCACCACCGCGCAGGCGGCAATAGCCACCCACAGCGCCCAGGCCACGTGCAATGACGGCAGCGACGCAAACTGCGCTGCGCCGTTGGTCTCGACCAGGCTGGTGAACGTCGGGACTGCGATCGCGATGACGTCGTGATATCCCGGTAGCATCCGCGGCGGCGCGACCGGATAGATCCAGAATGCGATCAGGCCTGTCAGGGTCATGGCGATCAGGGCGTTGCGGTGCAGCCTGAAGGTCGGCGCTTGCCGCCAGAGCAGCACGATCCCGACGACACCAGTGATCGCACCCTGGAACAGGATGTAGTACCACGACGCCGCGAGCGCGGCCGCATGGTGCGCGACAGTCCAGTCGCTCATCAGGTGGCCGTACTCACCGCCGAGGGGGCCGCTGAGGCCGTTAACGACGACTGCGTGGCGCAGGCCGGCGGACGCGGCCCCGGCGCGGAACCTGGCTACGTCATCCAGGCCCCAGAGCAGCAGGGCGACCGGGAGGATCTGGGCGAACCGCAGCGCCGGATGCCGGGCGTTGAGTGCCCGCCAGGCAAGGACCGGATGCCGGCGACTGTCCGAACGCGTCAGTGTGTTCATACGCGTCACCGCCTTGTGGCTCGGATCGAGCCGGCGCCCCCGCGCAGCGCAAGATTCGCGCCTGCGCGGGGGCCGGACGGAGGTCGGGCCGCTACCTACTTGAGGAAGTCCTGCAAGGCGTGATTGACCTGGTCCGAGTGCGTCCAGGCGATCGCGTGCGGTCCGTCCTGGATGGCCATGAGCTCCATGTCCTTGATCATGCCGGGCAGGCGCTTGCCGGTCTTGGGGAAGGGCAGGACCCGGTCGGCCTCGCCCTGGATCACGAGCACCGGTACGTCGATCTTGGGCAGGTCACCGCGGAAGTCTGTCTCCCAGGTGGGGATGCACGCCACGGTGGCGATCGCGGACGCCGATGCCGCGATGTTCCAGCTGGCGCGATACGCCTCGGCGCTGACCTTGTTGCCGCCGAAAACGTCGATGTTGTAGAAGTTGTCGAGGAACCCCTTCATCCAGGCCGGCTGGTCGGCGGCCGCGGCTGTGCACGAACCCGTCGAACAGGCTGGCCGGGAGTCCTTCGGGATTGTCGCCGGTCTGCAGCAGGAACGGCGGGATCGGCGAGATCAGGACCGCCTTGCTGACGCGCGCGGAGCCGTAAGCGCCGAGGTACCTGGTCACCTCGCCGGTGCCCATCGAGTGACCGACGAGGACCACCTCACGCAGGTCCAGCTTCTCCATCAGCGCGTTGAGGTCGGCGGCGAACGTGTCGTAGTTGTATCCGAAGGACGGCTGGCTGGACTGGCCGAAGCCCCGGCGGTCGTAGGTGATGACCCGCCGCCCGGCGTCCAGCAGCATCGGTACCTGCTTGTCCCAGGCTCGCCCGCTCAGCGGGTAGCCGTGGATGAGTACGACCGGTGCTCCGGTCCCGTGGTCCTCGTAGTGAAGATCGATAGCACCGCTGTTCTCGGTACCGACGGTGATTGATGGCATTGACTGCCCCTCCTCGGTTGGGTTCGAGACCGTGTGCGATCAGACACGACTGCGGCTGCGAGCGCTACTGGAGAGTGGCCATCCCGGCGCAGGCGCTCTATCACGCTGGGTGATGCCCCCGTGCCTCTGCGCTAACCCAGTTTTGGCCTTCACCTGATCTCCACCGGCATCGCAGCAGCCCTGCACGGCGAGGTGGTCTGCTGTCTGGACTGGGGTGGCCACGTCGGGGATAAGCGCGGCCACGGAGAGCACGCACGAGGGACTATAAGGGGACTAGATATGACGCACGCGGTCATCGACGACATCGCAGAACTCCGCACCGACATGAGCGGGCGGGTCATCGTCGCCGGCGACGCGGGCTTCGACGAAGCACGCAAGGTGTTCAATGCGGGAATCGACCGCTACCCTGCCGCGATCGCGCGGTGCGCGTCGACAGCCGACGTGGTGGCGGCGGTCAACTTCGCCCGCGAGCACGGCCTAGAGGTATCCATCCGCGGCGGGGCGCACAACACCGCCGGCACTGCAGTCAGCGATAACGGCCTGATGATCGACCTCAGTGCCCTGAACGCGGTGACGGTCGATCCGGCCAGCAGGCGCGCGACGGTGGGCGGCGGCGCTCTGCTGGCAGATTTGGACGCGGCGACGCAGGCTTACGGGCTGGCGGTCCCGGCGGGCCTGATCAGCCATACCGGCGTCGGCGGGCTCACGCTCGGCGGCGGGATGGGCTGGCTGACGCGCCGGTTCGGCCTGAGCATCGACAACCTCGTCGCGGCCGAGGTCGTGACGGCCGCGGGGCAGGTGCTCCGGGCGGCAGAAGATGAGAATCCGGACCTGTTCTGGGCGATCCGCGGCGGGGGCGGCAACTTTGGCGTCGTGACGAGGTTCGAGTTCCGGCTGCACGAGGTCGATCCGACAGTGCAGCTTGGCATGTTCTTCTGGGGCCTGGATGACGGGCCGGAGTCGCTGCGCCTGGTCCGCGAGCTCCTCGCTGACATGCCGCTCGGCGTCAACGCCGTGGTCGGCGCTATGAACGCGCCGCCGGCGCCGTTCGTGCCCCCGCAGCATCATTTCGCGCCTGGTTACGCGCTTCTGCTAGTCGGCTTCGACTCCGCTGAGCACGCCCGGATGGTCGAGGAGATCCGGCGTCGGCTGCCGCCGCTGTTCGACCTCGTGACGCCGATGCCCTACGTCGGGCTGCAGCAAATGCTCGACGAGGCCAACGCCTGGGGCTCGCACTGTTACGAGAAGGGCACCTACATCGAGGCCCTGTCCGACGACGTGATCGAGGCCGTTACCGGGTACGTCCCGCGTAAGAGCTCCCCGATGTCGATGCTGCTGCTGTATCGCCTCGACGGCGCGTTCAGCATGGTCAGCGACGATGCGACGGCGTTCAGCGGCGGGCGATCACCGCGCTTCGGCGCCTTCATCGTGGGCGTCGCGGCAGACGCCGCCGGGCTGACGGCCGAGCGACGCTGGGTGGCTGACATGTGGGAAGCGCTACGCCCGTATGCGATCGGCAGCGGCGATGGCTACGTCAACGGCACGAGCGACTACCAGAGCGACCGGGTCCGCAACAGCTACGGCGCGCGCAAGTTCGAGCGACTCGCCAGCATCAAGGCCAAGTACGATCCGGACAACCTGTTCCACGTCAACGCCAACATCGCACCCGCCTGAGGCCGCGATCCCGTCGTCACCTGGCTTGTAGTCGAGCCGGGTTAATAGTCGAGCAGCGTGCGAAGCGCGGCCACGACCTTCGGCGTCGTCGGGATCACCTCGTCTTCCAGCGCGTCGGCGAACGGCAGCGGCACGCACTCGGCGGCTACTCGCCTGATCGGGGCGTCCAGCAGCTCAAAGCCCTCGTCGGCGACGATGGAAGCGACAGTGCCGCCCCAGCCGCCCTGGTAGGGATTCTCCTCGACGATCAGCAGACGCGAGGTGCGCCCGACCGACGCCAGCACGGTCGCCATGTCAAGCGGCACGAGGCAGCGCAGGTCGATGACCTCCGCCGACACGCCGGAGGCGGCGAGTTCCTCGGCGGCCGACAGCGCGATCGGGACAGTCGCGGCGAGCCCGACCACGGTGACATCGGTCCCGGCCCGCGCGATGGCAGCCTGGCCGAGCGGCACCACGTGGTCGGCCGGCGGCGCCTCGCCGCGGCCAGCCATGAGGCCCTTGTGCTCGAAGAACACGACCGGGTCGTCGCTCCGGACGGCGGATGCCAGCAGGCCGATCACGTCTGCCGGGGTGGCAGGGGCAACAACCTTCAGACCGGGAACGGTGAGCGCCCAGTTCTCCACGGCTTGCGAGTGCTGGGCGCCGAACCCGAGCCCGCCCCCGTTGGCCGTCCTGACCACCAGCGGAATGGTCACCTGGCCACCGGTCATGTACCGCATCTTGGGGATCTCGTTTGCCAGGTAGTCCCAGCAGCAGGCGAGGAAGTCCGAGAACATGATCTCCGCGATCGGGCGCATCCCGGTCATGGCGGCGCCCATGGCCATGCCGACGATGGCCTGCTCCGAGATCGGGGTGTCCCGTACGCGCTTTGGCCCGAACTCGGCGAGCAGGCCCACGGTGGTCTTGAAGACGCCGCCGGCCGCGCCGATGTCCTCGCCGAGGCAGACGACTGCCGGGTCGCGCCGCATCTCGCGCGCGAGGCCCTCCGACACCGCGTCACGGTAGGTGATCAGGTCCGCCATTGGTAACCTCCGTCGGCCCATACGTCGGTGAATGCCTCCGCGGGATCTGCCCCGTCGGCTGCCCTGGCCGCCGCGACGGCAGCGGCCACTTCGGCGGCGGCCCGGTCGGCCGCGGCGTCGATGTCGGCCGCAGCCACGCCGAGGTCGGTGAGCCTGCCGCGAGCCACATCTAGCGGATCGCGGCTCAGCCACTCCTCGACCTCGCCGGCAGGCCGGTAGGTGCCCGGGTCGGTCCGGCTGTGGCCGAAGTGCCGATAGGTCAGCGCCTCCAGCACGGTCGGGCCGTCGCCGTCGCGCGCCCTGGCCGCGGCCCTGCCGACTGCGTCGGCCACGACGACGACGTCGTTGCCGTCGATGACCTCCGCCGGCAGCCGGTAGGCCGCCGCGCGGTCGGCCGCTGGATGCTCGACGGCGGTGACCGAGCCGATCGGCGTGTACTCCATGTAGAGGTTGTTCTCGCAGATGAATAGCACCGGCAGGCGCCAGACCGAGGCCAGGTTGAGCGCCTCGTGGAAGGCCCCGATGTTGGTAGCGCCGTCGCCGAAGAAGGCGACCGCGACCTGGCCGGTGCCGCGCAGTTGCGCCGACCACGCCGCGCCGGCCGCCATCGGCAGGTGCGCTCCGACGATCGCGTACGACCCGAGCATCCCGGCCGACGCCTTCGTCAGGTGCATCGAGCCGCCCTTGGCCTTGCAGACCCCGGTCGCCTTGCTCATCAGCTCGGCCAGGCATTCTTCGGGCGTGGCCCCGCGCGCCATCGCGTGGTGGTGACCGCGGTAGGTAGCGAAGACGTAGTCGTCGGGCCGCAGCGCGGCGCTGGCGCCGACCGCGACGGCTTCGTGTCCGGCCGCGAGGTGCGTGGTGCCCTTGACCAGGCCGGCCAGGAAGAGGTCGTGCGCGGCTTTCTCAGTGCCGCGGATGACGGCCATCTGCTCAAACAGCCTGAGCAGCTGGCCCGCCTCCATGCTCGCAGTCATGCCTCGCCTCCGGCTGTGTCGCTGCCCGCTGGCCCGGTGGTCGCCGACGCAGTGGTGGCCGAGGCAGTGGTCGCCGGCGCAGTGCTGATTCCCTCGCCGCGCCCGGCCGCGGTGTTGAGATTGGACTGGCTCTCTCGCAGCGTGTCGAGCGCGCCGCCCGCTGTCCAGTATTTCCGGCCAGCGACCAGCAGCTCCTCGGCCGGGAACTTGGTGATCACCTCGCAGCCGTCGGCGGTCACGACCACCTCTTCCTCGATCCTGGCTGCCGACCAGCCGTCCGCAGCGGGCCAGTACGTCTCCAGCGCGAACACCATCCCCTCCTCGAGCGGCTCTGGATGATCGAGTGACACCAGGCGGCTGAAGATCGGCTTCTCCCAGATCGAGAGCCCGACCCCGTGCCCGTACTGCAACGCGAACGCGGCCGTCTCGTCGGGGAAGCCGAACTCCTCCGCCCGCGGCCAGAGCGAGACGATGTCACCCGTCGTCACGCCTGGCCTGACCATCGCGATGGCCTGGTCCATGTACTCACGGCAGCGCACGTAGGCGTCGCGCTGCGCCCGGGACGCGCTGCCCACCGCGAACGTCCGGTAGTAGCAGGTGCGATAGCCAAGGTGGCTGTGCAGGATGTCGAAGAAGGCCGGGTCGCCGGGCCGGATCAGCCGGTCGGAGTACACGTGCGGATGCGGCGAGCAGCGTTCGCCGGAGATGGCGTTCACGCCCTCGACGAACTCGCTGCCGAGGTCATAGAGGACCTTGGAGACGAGGCCGACGCACTCGTTCTCGCGGACGCCTGGCCGCAGGAACTCATACAGCTGCTGATACGCCGCGTCGACCATCCCGCAGGCCTGGCTGAGCAGCGAGATCTCGTCCTTGGTCTTGGTGCGCCTGGCCTCCAGGAACACCTGCTGGCCGTCGACGGTCTCGATCCCCGCGGAGTGCAGCGCGGCGAGTACGGGCATCTCGACGACGTCGATGCCGACCGGCTCACCGGCGAGGCCGTGCTCGTGGAGCACCTCGGCCACCTTGGCGGCCACGTCGGCGGCGATCCCGGCATCGGGATGGAAGGCGCCGCGCAGGGTGGAGATGCCCGCCCGGGCGCCGGTCGCCCGAGCGCCTTCTGGCGTCGGCGGTCCGTCGGTGTGATCGAGCCAGGGGTTGTAGATCTGGTGGTGGCGCGCGGCCGAGCCGAAGTCCCACACGACGGGCTCGCCGCCGCGTGGCAGCAGCGCGAACCTGATCAGCTTGTCCATGCCCCAGGTACCGATGTGCGTGGCCGTCATGTAGCGGATGTTGCCGAAGTCAAAGCTCAGCAGCGCGCCGAGCGACGACGCCTCGAGCTGTGCCTTGAGCCTGGCGAGGCGCTCGGTGCGCAGCCTCGTCAGGTCGACTCGCTGCTCCCAGTCCACCGCGTTGGCACCGTAGGTGTGAATCGTCATCGCCTGTCACCTCACTCGTCGGTTGCGATCCGCAGCAGCCTGCGGGCGTTGCCGGACAGCACCAGCTGCTCATCCGCCCGGCTCAGGTGCAGGGCGGCAATCTCCTCGACAGGCCGGTCGGTGCCCATGTCAAACGGGCGGTCCGTGCCGAGGAGCACGTGGTCGGGGCCCGCGAACTCCACCAGGCCGGCCAGCGTGCCCTGGTCGTGCGTCAGGCTGTCGTAGTACAGGCCGCGCAGCAGCTCGTCGGGCGTGGCGGCGCTGTCGGCCCGAGCTTCCGGCCGGACCGAGTAGGCGTGCTGGAGCCGGCCGCGCAGCGCCGGGAGCGCGCCGCCGCCGTGGGCGAGCACGACGGTCAGGCCGGGGTGACGCGCGAGGACACCACTCGTCACGAGCTGGGCGGCGGCGATGGTGGTCTCGACCGGATTCCCGACGGAGTTCCACAGGTAGTGGTCGTCAAGTGCCGGCAGCCCGAGCCCGCGGGTCGTCGGATGCACGAAGACCACGGCGCCGGCATCGGCGGCGGCTGCCCAGAACGGCGCGAATCTGACGTCGCCGAGATAACAGCCTCCGACGCTGGCCGGTACCTCGACGCCCCGCAGGCCCGGCAGCGTCATGAGGTACTCAAGCTCGGTCACTGCCAGCTTGGGATCCTGAAGCGGGACGGCGCCGAGCCCGAGCACGCGCCCGTCGGGGCGGTCCGCCGCCTGCGCCAGGCTCTCGTTCTGCACCCGGCAGATCCGGGCCGCCAGCGCGGGCTCGGCGAGGACCGGTACGAGCAGGATCCACGGTGAGAGCAGCAGATGGGTGACCCCGGTAGCAGCCGCCTGCGCGAGCATCGTGTCGACGTCGCTGAACTCGCTGGTCATCGACGTGAGCCGCCTCCCTTGGAAGGACACGACCTGCTGCCCCGCCTCGTGACTGACGACAGGTTGCCAGTCGTCCGGCACGGCGTCGGTGAGCATCCCGGCCGGGATGAGGTGACAGTGGCAGTCGAGTATCACGCCGCCGGCCCTGGAGCCGCTGGCCCCGCTGGTGCTGTGCCAGTTGACATTGGGCCGGTTGACGTTGGGCCGGTTGACGTTGGGCCCGGGCGGCCGCCGAGGTAGAGCTGCCCGATCTCGGGGTGCTCGAGCACCTCGGTGCCGGTACCGGTGAGTCGCACCCGGCCGTTCTCCATTACCACGCCGTGACTAGCCAGGCGCAGCCCGGCTCTGGCGTTCTGCTCCACTAGCAGCACCGTCTTGCCCTGCGCGTTCATCTCCTGCACGGCGCCGAAGACGACACGCAGGATCTTCGGCGCGAGGCCCATAGACGGCTCGTCGAGGATGATGACGGCCGGGTCGAGCATGAGACAGCGGGCGAACTCCACCAGCCGCTGCTGGCCGCCTGAGAGGCTGCCGGCCTTCTTCTTGGCCCAGGCGCTGATGTCGGGGAACACTGCCTCTACGCTGGCGCGGCGGCTCGCCACCAGCGCCCGGCTGCGGAGCATGTAGCCGCCGAGCTCGAGGTTCTCCTCGACCGTCATGTCGGGGAAGAGGCTGTGATTCTGCGGGACCTGCACGACGCCGGCCCGCAGGACGTCGCGCGGGCTCTTGCCGGTGAGCCGCTCGCCCCGGTGCAGCACCTGGCCCATCCGCGGCCGCAGCACCCCGCTGATGACGCCGAGCAGGGTGGACTTGCCGGCGCCATTCGGCCCGACGATGCACGTGATGCCGCCAGCAGGCACCTCGAAGGAGACATCGTGCAGCACGTCACCGCCGCCGTAACCGGCGGTGATGCCCTCGATGGTCAGCGCGCTGTCAGTCATCGGCATCTGCGTCAGTGCCGAGGTAGGCGTCGAGCACGCGCGGATTGCTCCGGATCTCCTCCGGCGGGCCAGACGCCACGACCGTGCCGGAGTCCAGCACGGTCACCTGGTGGCACAGTCCCATCACGAACTCCATGTTGTGCTCGACGATGAGGAACGTCCGGCCGTCCTTGTTGAGCTCGCGGATCCGGTCCGCGATATGAATGATCAGCGAGGGGTTGACGCCCCCGGCCGGCTCATCGAGCAGGACGACCGCCGGATCGGCGACGAGCACGTAGGCGAGTTCCAGCAGCTTGCGCTGGCCGTAAGACAAGGTGCCGGCGAGCGCGTCAGCATGATCCGCGATCCCGGTGAAGGCCAGCAGCTCGAGCGCGCGCTGGCGGTGCTTTCGTCCGTGGCGGCCGCGCTGGGCTGGCACCAGCATGTTTTCCAGCACCGTTAGCCGGGGGAAGACACGCGTCAGCTGGAACGTCCGGCCCACGCCCAGCGCGAAAACACGATGTGGGGGGGCGCCGGTGATCGGCTGGTCCCCGAGGAACACCTGCCCGGCGTCAATGCGCTCGTATCCGGTCATCACGTTGAACAGCGTCGTCTTACCGGAGCCGTTGGGCCCGATGAGGCCGGTGATCTGGCCAGCTTGCGCCGTGAGCGTGCAGCCGGCCAGCGCCTGCACGCCGCCGAACGACTTCGTCACGCCCTCGGTCCGCAGGTTCGCCGTCATCCCGCGTCCTCGCGGCTCCGGCGCCACCAGGCGCGGCCTCTTGTTAGGTACTCGGACGCGGTCGACACCACGCCGCGGGGCAGGAACAAGATCACGGCCAGGAACAGGGCGCCGAACAAGATCTCCGACTCATAACCATTGGACTGCTGCAGGTTCAGGTACAGCTGCGCCGGTTCCAGGATCAGCGCGCCGATCACTGGGCCCGCCACGGTGCCGAGGCCACCGAAGAATGCCATCAGCACGACCGCGAGGTCGAACAGCGGGTCGAAGACGAACTGGGGGAACGCCTCGCCGATGAAGTAGACCCACAGCGCCCCTGCCATGCCGGTGATGAGGGCCGACAGCACCAGCGCGGCAAGCTTGACCGGCATGGCCCGTACCCCGAGGCCAGCCGCGCGGTCCTCGTCGTCGCGGATCGCCCGGAGCTGCAGCCCGAACCGCGAACGTCGCACCCACCACGACAGCGCCACCGTCGCCGCGGCGAGGATCATGGCCAGGTAGTAGAACGGGTTGTTATAGGTGGCAGGGTCCCAGTTGCCTGGCGCCGGCACGAGCAGCCCGCTGGAGCCGCCGGTGACGCTGAGGTTGGAGGCGGCCAGCTGGGCGATGAAGAAGAACGCGATCGTGATGACGACGAACGTGTGCCGGCGCACCCGTAGTGCGACCAGGCCGACCGGAACCGCGATCACCGCAGCAGCCACGCCCCCCAGCGGCACGAGCCAGAAGACGGACGCCCCGGTCAGGTTCCAGTCCTTCGCGGCGACCACGAGGAAGTAGGCGCCGGTGCCGTAGAAGATGGCGTGCCCGAGCGACAGGTAGCCGGAGTAGCCAGAGAACAGATTCCACGCGGAAGTGACCGCGACGAAGATCAGCGTGACGACGCCGAAGTTCGTCGCCGTGGGGTTCGTGATGACGAGCGGGTACACCGCGACGACGACGACCAGCGCTGCCGCGCCGACGACCGCGAGCGACTGGCGCGAGGGCTGCTGAAACCTCCCCGTTCCGGTCTGGATGGTTGTCTTGGCAGCGGGCGGTGCAGCCTCCGGCACCTTGGCTCCGGTGCTGCCCGTCCCCGTGCTTCCTGTCACTGGGCCCTCGCCGCCCGCCGCCCGAACAGGCCGGCTGGCCGCACGGTCAGGATGATCACCATCGCCAGGTAGAACACGGCCACCGACCAGGACGGCTGCCAGATGTCCACGAGGGCTTCGGCCGTCGTCATGAAGACAGCCGCAACCAGCGCGCCGCCGATGCTGCCCATCCCGGCGAGGATGACGATCGCGAGCAGGCGCGAGATCAAGTCGTAGCCGCTGTTGGGCGTGAAGCCGCCGCTGATCGCGCCGAAGACCATGCCGCCGATCGCGGTCACGGCAGTGCCGATGCCGAAGGTCACGGCCGCGACGCGATTCACGTCAATGCCGATAAGCCGGGCAGCCGCCTGGTTCTGCATGGTCGCGCGGACCGCCCGGCCAAAGGTGGTCCGGTACAGGATCAGGTACAGCGCCGCGATCGCGACCACGGCTAGCCCGAAACCGATGAGGTAGATGTCGGGCAGGTAGAAGCCGAACAGGTGCACGCTCGAGGTGGTGTACCAGGCAGTGAGCGAGACGTAGTTAGAGCCGAACTCCCGGTACAGCACGCCCTCGATGATCAGCGCGACGGCGAAGCAGGCCAGGAGCGTCATCGAGGTGCGCTCCGCGCCGCGTAGCGGCCTGATGAACAGCCAGTAGATGACCACCCCGATGACGAACATCGCCGGCACGGTGATGAGCAGGCCGACGAGCAGGTCGAGGTGCAGGTGGACAGACAGCACGTAGCTGAGATAGGCGCCGAGTACGACCAGGATGCCCTGGGCGACGTTGATGATGTCGAGCACGCCGAAGATCAGCGTGAGCCCGGCCGCCATCAGCGCGTACACACCGCCGCCGAGAATTCCGGCGGCGATGGCGCGAGCAATCTCGGTTCCCATCTCAGCTCCGTGCCGTCTGCATTATCGGTCCGCCCTTTACCAGTTCGGCTTCGGGTACAGGATCGGCACAGAGCCGGGTGCCGTCGTGGGCAGCACCTGGACGAACTTTCCGTTCTGCCACTGGAAGACGAACGCGATCGCCTTCACGTTCTCGCCGATGCTGTCGAACTTGACCGGGCCCTCGACGCTGGCGAAGGTACGGCTGCTGTGCAGGTAGGCGATGATCTTCGAGCCGGTCGTGCCGCCAGTCGCCTTCACGGCATCCGCCGTGATCTGGCCGACTGAGTACGCCTCGGCTACGTCGGCATTGACGCCGGACGCGGTGCCGCCGTACTTAGCCACGTACTCGCTGACCATGGCCTGGCTCGTCGGATCGGTGTAGCCGGGGTACCACAGGTTGGGCACCATGATCCCGTTGGCGACCGCCGCGCCGCCGACGGCAGACAGGAACGCCGCCCCCTGGTCAGGTCCGGAGGTCGCGATCAGCAGCTTCGGGCTGTAGTGCTGCTGCTCGAAAGCGTGGACAAACGAGGTCACGGTCGGCACATCGACCGAGCCGAGTATCACCATCTGCGGCTTCTTGCCGGCCACCAGGTTGGCGGTGGGCAGGTAGTCGGGCACCTCGGCAGGGAAGATCTTCGAGTACAACGTGCTGATGCCGGCTTGCTGCAGCAGCCCCTGCGCCCGCTGGACCTGCAGCATCGTGAACGGGTCGTTCACGATCGGGTAGGCGGCGGTAGCCGGACGCTGCGCGGCGGGCTGTGACTTCAGCCAGTTCACGAGCGGGTCGAGCGCGTTGGCCACTGGCAGGGCAACGTCGAACACGTTCGGCAGCTTTTCGCTGAACACGAGCGGCGAGCCGCCAGCGCCCTCGACGAACGCGAAGCCGTATCTGTGCGCGACCTCGGCGGCCGGCGCAGTCAGCAGCGAGGAGAACGGCCCGAAGGTCAGGTCCACGTGCTTGACCGTGATGAGGTCGGTGTAGTTGGTGTCCACCTGGGTCGGGCTGCTGTTGTCGTTAAGAATGACGAGCTGGACCTTGCGCCCGTCGATGCCGCCTGCCTTGTTCACGTCGCTCGCCCACAGCTTGTAGCCGCGCTCGAATGCCTGCCCGTCGGTGGAGAAGTCGCCGGTCAGGGAGAGCGAGGTGCCAATCAGGATGGGCTTGGACGATGTCGACGAGCTTGGTCCGGAGTTGCCACAGGCGGCGAGCGCCGCCGTCGCCAGTAGTGCGGTTGTGCCTACAGCCAGATACCGGGCGCGATGCTTAAGCGAGCTCATTCCCGGTGCTCCTTCCAGTCGGGAAAGGCACGGTCGTTGCGGATGGCCAGCCTGGACGAGCCGGGCTGACCTGGTAGTGGGGCCGGAGCCGCACCGTGCGGATTCAGTTGGGGTTCTCGTTCTCGCGTGCGCGGACGGGATCGCCGCCCGGCCCGCTCGCGGGATCACCGGCGGGCTCGAGCCCGTCGGAGACCTCGGCGTTCTCGGTGACGAGCTCCAGGCCGGATGCCCGGGCCTGGAGCTCGATGACCGTGGCGAAATCCTGCTGGCCATACCCATAGCCGACCAGGCTCTGCACGATCTGATGCACGAGCGACGCGACAGGCATTGGCACCTCGTGCTCGCGCGCCGCGGCGAGCCCGAGGTCGAAGTCCTTGCGCAAGAGCTCGGACGTAAAGGTCGCGTGGTAGTCGAGATTCACCAGTGCAGGGGACTTATACCGGGTGAACGTCGATCCCATCACGCTGTCGTTGATGCAGGCGAGGAACGCCTGCCTGCTGACACCGGCCTTCTGCGCCAGCACCGTCACCTCGGCCAGTGACTGCATCACCGAGCCGAGGAACAGGTTGTGGCAGAGCTTGACGGTCCTGGCGATCTCGCCGGAGCCGACATAGCTCGCGCCGGCCCCGAGGACGTCAAGATAGGGCCTCGCCTCGGCGGCCGCGTCCGGCGAGCCGGACACGGCGAAGGTCAGCCGACCGGCTGCGGCAACGCGCGGATTGCCCATGACCGGCGCGGCCAGGAACTGGGTGCCGCGAGCCTCCAGCACCGCACGTACCTGCGCGGATGCCTCGACCGAGACAGTCGACAGGTCGATCACGATGGCAGGCGCGCGCTCGCCAGCCAGCAGGCCTGCCGGACCCAGGAGCGCGTCGATCAGATTCTGCGACGTGCCGACCATGACGAATACAACCCGTGCGCGCGCGAGGTCGGCCGCTTGCTCGACGATCTTCGCCCCGTCCGCGGCCAGCGGCTCCGCCTTGGCCCTGGTCCGGTTGTACACCGACACGTCCATGCCGGCCGCGAGCAGACGGCGGACCAGCATCGAGCCCATCCGCCCTGTACCCAGCCAGCCAACCTGGCTCTGCGGGTAATCGGTCATGCGCGCCCCACAGGTGCTCGGTGAGATTGCCGTCACTTCGGCTGGCTCATCGACTGGTACATCGACTGGCTCATCGATCGGCACAATCGTTTGCCACAATCGTTTGCAATACAGAGAGACTGGCGTAGTGGCAATAGGTTGTCAATGGTAAAAAATCGTCTCATCAGCGGGGGCGTGCCGTCGAGCCGCGGATGATCAGCTCAGGCGCCAGATAGAGCACCTTGACCGGGCCAGTTCCGGACAGCCGCTCGATCAGCAGCTGCGCGGCCTCGGTGCCGACCTGGTAGTGGGAGAACGCGACTGTCGTCAGCGGCGGCCGGAGCATGCTGATGAACGGCATGTCGTTGAATCCGACCACTGAGATGTCGCCAGGGCAGCTCAGCCCGGCCTCGTCGAGCGCCATGTAGCAGCCGACCGCCAGCATGTCGTTGCCCGCCGCGAATGCAGTGCAGCCGGCCCCGGCTGTCAGGATCTCCGTGGCGCAGCGGTAGCCCTCCTCGATCGTGAACGCGCGCGCGAAAGCGACCCGGCCTGGCGGCACTTCAAGGCGGGCGCCCGCCATGGCCGCCTCGAACCCGCGGTAGCGCGCGAGCCCGGTGGATACATCCTGTGGGCCGGCGATGCACGCTATGGCGCGATGCCCGAGCGACGTCAGATGACTGATCGCCATCTTGACGCCGCGCTCATTGTCGACCGTCACGGACGGGAGGCTGTAGTCCTCCGCAATCCGGTTCATCAGCACGACCGGCACGCCGGCCCGGACGGCATCGTCCAGTAGCGGGTTGCGCAGGTGGGCGGTGGCCAGCACGTAGCCATCGACATGCCGGGCCCGCATCTGCTCGAACACCCGGTGCTCGCGGGCGTCGTCGCCGTCGGTATTACCGATCAGCGCGACGTAGCCGTGGCTGTCGAGGCGGTCCTCGAGCCCGCGGATCATCGGCGGGAAGAGCGGGTTATTCAGGTCGGGGATCAGCACGCCAACGGTGTGCGAGCGCCGGGTGCGCAGGCTGCGGGCCACGGCGTTCGGCCGGTAGCCGAGCTCCGCCGCGGCGGCCAGTACCCGGCTCGCGGTGTGCTCGCTGACCAGCAGTCGCGTCTCGGGGTTGAGAGCCCTGGACGCGGTCGCCGGATGGACGCCAGCCTCGCGCGCCACGTCCTTCAAAGTGACGGCTGGCTCTGGCATCAACGCTCCACCTGTGCGGCGTGGCCAGTTGCCCTGGCTTGTCCCGCATCGTACGCAGAACCAGTACAACCTGGGGATACTTCCTGGTACCAAAAAGGTCTACGTTGCTGACGTGACCGCACCGCGCCGGAACCGCCTCATTCGGAAACGTCTGTGCGGTTAGTGCTGCTGGTGCTACCACATTCGCACATACGTTCAACTCGTCGATTCTACTTGAGGCCATATTTGCGACAAAAGGTGTGCTCCGTCCGGGACTCGGACGCGTGGTTGCTCGCGGGCGGCATCATCGCTGGCACAGCGGCCGATGCGATGCTGGGCGATCCGCGCCGCGGGCATCCGGTGGCCGCGTTCGGCCGCGCGGCGCAGCTGGTCCAGGATCGCGTGTATCGCGACAGCGTCCCGCGCGGGGCCGGGTACGCGGCGGCGTGCGTGCTCGGCGCCGCGATGCCGGGAGTGCTCGTCGCGCACCTGACTCGCCGCAGGCCGCTGGTCCGGCTGATCGCGGTCGCTGGCACCGCCTGGGCCGTGACGGGCGCGGCTTCCCTGATGTCGGAAGCTGAGCGGATCCGCCGAGCGCTGGAAGCCGGCGACGTCGACACGTCACGGGCGGCCCTGCCGAACTTGTGCGGCCGGGACCCGCGTGGCCTCGACGCGGAAGAACTTGCACGGGCGGTGGTCGAGTCGGTCGCCGAGAACACCAGCGACGCCATCGTCGCGCCGCTGATGTGGGGCGCGCTCGCGGGGCTGCCCGGCTTCCTGGCGTACCGCGCGATCAACACGCTCGACTCGATGGTGGGCTACCGGTCGCCGGAGTATGCGCGGTTTGGCTGGGCAGCAGCGCGGCTGGACGACGTCGTGAACTGGGCGCCCGCCCGGCTGACCGGCCTGCTGGCTGCCGGGCTGGCGGCGGTGGCGGGCGGGCAGCCATCGGAGTCGTGGCGGACCATGCAGACGTACGGGTCGCGCCATCCGAGCCCGAACGCCGGCAGGTGCGAGGCGGCCTATGCGGGGGCGCTCGGGATCAGGCTCGGCGGCACCAACGCCTATGGCGGGCTGAGCGAGGAGCGGCCGCAGCTAGGCGACGGCCGCGCGCCAGAGCCTGCCGATATCGCCCGGGCGGTCCGGCTCTGCCGGGCCGTGACCGCGGCCGCCGCGATCTGCGCCGCCGCCGTCGCCGTAGCGACCGGGCAGTCGCCAGAAGCCGCGAGGCACGACGCGCGCTAGGTCAGGCCGGCTTCGCGGAGGAAGGCAAGCTGCCTCAGATAGTGCTGAGTACCGCCGCCCTCGTGACCGCTGAACGGGTAGACGGCGATGTCCTTGGGCCCGGCGTAGTGGTTGAAGGCTGCGAAGACTGTCGACGGCGGCGTGACGTTGTCGGTGAGGCCAACAGAAAACAGCGCTGGCACGCTGGCGCGCTTGGCGTGGTTGACGACGTCGAGATAGGCGAGGGTGGCGAAGGCCTGATCCACCTTGTCCTGATTGACCTTGCAGTACTGGGCCAGCTCGTAGTACGGCTGGGCGTCGGTGACATCGAGCGCACGGCGCGGATCGGCCAGGAACGGGACGTCGGGCGCTGCTGCCGCGATGTTGCCTGCCAGGTGCGCCGCGGCGATCGCGAGGCCGCCGCCCTGGCTTGCGCCAGCCGTGACGATCGGCCGGCCCTCGGCCGCTGGCCAGCTGCGAGCAGCATCGACGGCACGGGCCGCGTCAATGAACAGGCGCGTGTAGTAGTGACCGTGCGGGTCGGCAATGCCGCGGGTGAGGAAGCCCGGCGTGCTCGGGGCGCCGCGATCGCCGAGGTCAGGAGTATCGGCCCGGCGCCAGCCGCCGCCCTGGCCGCGGCAGTCCATGATCAGGTGCGGGTGGCCGGCGCAGCTCCACTTCAGCCAGTCGAAGGGGTCGCCGCGACCGCCGCCGTAGCCGACGTACTCGACGATGAAGGCGGCAGCGGGGGAGCCACGGTGGGGAACCAGCAGCCAGCCGCGGATCGGGTCGCCGCCATAGCCAGGGAACGTGACGTCGTAGACCGAGGCGTGCTGGACGGGACTGTCAGCGGCGGTGAACGACGACTCGCCGGGGTGAGCGCGGGCGGCGGCCAGCTGATCGGCCCAGAACTCATCAAAATCCCCGGGCTCGGCCACCTCCGGCCGGTAATCGCGCAGTGCGGAGAGCGGAAGATCGGCGAGCATGGCACCTCGTGTCGTCAGGACCGGCTGGCGCCTCGTCGCCCCGGGCTGAGCCCGGAGCGCTCAGCCCTTGACCGAGCCGGACAGCCCGGACAGGCCGCTGACGATCCGCCGCTGAGCAAGGACGAAGAAAGCGAGCGCGGGCAGCATCGACAGCGCAGTGAATGCGAAAACGCTAGCGGTGTCTTGCGAATACGTGGACTGAAAAGTAGCAACCCCCAGCGGCAGCGTGAAATGCGAGGGGGTGGTGAACACGAGGAGCGGCAGCAGGAAGCTATTCCAGCTTGTGACGAAGGCCAGGATCGACACCGTGATAAGCGCCGGTCGCGACAGCGGGATTAGCACCCGCAAGAAGAACGTCATCCGGCTAGCCCCGTCGACGACGGCAGCGTCCTCGAGCTCGCCAGGGACCGCCCGCATGAACGGCCGCAGAATGATGATCGCGAACGGCAGCGAGAACGCCGCCTCCGGCAGCGCTACGCCGAGCCAGTTGTCGAGCAGGTTGATCTGCTTATCGAGCAGGTACACCGGCAGCGACGCCACGTTGGGCGGGAACAGCAGTCCGACGGCGAACAGCAGGTACCAGCCGTCCCGCCCGCGGAACTGGTAGCGGGACAGCGCGAATGATGCCATCGACCCCAGTCCCACCGCGAGCACGGTCACCACGATGCCGATAAGCGCGCTGTTGCCGAGCGCCTGCCAGAAGGTTCCCGAGGTCAGGATCGCCTGGTAGTTCTGCCAGACCCACGGGTGCGGCAGGCCGGTCGGCGATGCATTGAGCTGAGCTGTGCTCCGGAATCCGCCGATGATCACGTACAGCATCGGCACCAGCGTGATCGCGATGATCACCAGCGCGACGAGGTAGCTGAGCGGGATCGCGGGCCGTATCCTGGGCGACCCCGGCCGGGCCGGCCCGGCTGGTCTTCGACGAACGTCGACTACCGCTGACACTCCCGATCACCCCACTGCCCGTGTCAGTGCGCCCTCGGTGTCACGGCGCAGCGCGAACCGCTGATACAGGTACGCGAAGACGAAACTGATGATGAACAAGATGACAGCGACGGCGCTGCCGTAGCCGAACTCAAGACTGTGGAATCCGTAGAAGATCAGGTACGTCACCATCGTGCTGGACGCATTGGCCGGGCCGCCCAGGGTCATGATCCATACCAGGTCGAATACCTGCAGCGAGCCGATCATCGACAGGAAGATCCAGATCCGCATCGTCGGTCCGAGCAGCGGCAGCGTGATGCGCCGTGTCGTCTGCCAAGGGGAGGCGCCGTCAATCGCCGCCGCTTCGCGCAGCTCCGGCGGGATGCCCTGCAAGCCGGCCAGCAGCAGGATGACCCCGAAGCCAATGAACTGCCAGGTAAGCACCACGAACATCGTGTACAGGACGATGGTCGGGTCCGCCAGCCACTCCTGCACCAGGCCGCCGAGCCCGACCGCCTTCATCAGCTCATCGACGAACCCGCCTGGCTCCAGGAGCAGCAGCCACAGCACCGCGGTGGTCGCCTGGGAGACGACATAGGGCGCGAACACCGCCAGCCGCAAGAACGAGGCGCCCCGCATCTTGCGATTAAGCAGCAGCGCTATCGCGATGCTGATCGGGAGCTGGATGACAAGCGACAGCACCCCGATGATCAGGTTGTGCAGCAGCGACGACCGGAACACCGGGTCGTCGAGCACCAGCTTGTAGTTGTGCAGGCCGGTGAAGTCGGACAACGGACCGTAGCCAGTCCAGTTGAACAGGCCGTAGTAAGCGGCGATGCAAATCGGCAGCAGCACGAAGCCAGCGAACAGCAGCAGCGCCGGGCCGATCAGCACGACCAGCTCGAGGACCTTGCGGGTCTGCGGGCGGCGCCGCCTGGCCGTCGGCATGGCCGGAGCGACGGCCGCGGCAGGCGTAGCTGCCGCGGCCGTCGCTCCCTGGAGATCGGTCATTACTGCTGGGCCGCAGCCTGATCGATGGCCGTCACGATGGACTGCGGCGTGCTCTTGCTCGGGTCCGCGAAGAAGTTCGCCACCGCGGCGTCGAGCGCCGTGCCGACGTTGGTGGGGTAAGCCAGGTCGAGGTACTCCTGGACGAACGGAGTGGTCTTGCTGGCTTGCAGGACCTGCTCGTCGGCTGGCAGCGTCACCGCCGAGGCAGCCGCCGGGTTGGCGGGCAGCAGGCTCGCTCCCACGATGAGCTTCTGTGCCGTCGCGCTGTCGAGGTACTGAAGGAAGTCGGCGCAGGCCGGCTCGGGTGCGTTGGTCGAGCAGGAGTTGCCGTCGCTGCCGCCGAGCAGAGCCTGGCCGTTGCCGGGTGCGCCCGGCACCGCGGGGAACGGGAACCAGCCGAGGTCGGTGGTGTCGGACTGCCACTGGCCCTTCGACACCAGCGCCTGGAACACGCTCGGGTCCCAGTCACCCTGCAGCTCCATCGCGGCCTTGCCGGCTGCCACCATGCCAGCCGAGCTGCCAGCGCCGGTCTGAGCCGGCGTGTTGAGGAAGGCCGGCTGGAACGGGCTGCTGGCCATGAACGACTTGAGGTCGTCGCCAGCCTTGAGGAAGCACGGGTAGTTCGCTGACACGGCCTTGACCGCGGTCGTGAGGGTGCTGACGGAGCACTCGCGGACGGCGAAGTAGTCCCAGTAGAACGCGTCCGGCCACTGGTCCTTGCTGCCGACCGCGATCGGCGCGATGCCCGCGGTCTTCAGCTTGCTGATGTCGGTCTCCAGCTCGGGAATCGTGGCTGGCGGGCTGGTGATGCCTGCCTTGGCAAACAGGTCCTTGCGGTACCAGAACCCGACGGCGTGCAGGTCATAGGGGAGGCCATACTGGCCGCCCTGCACCTGCCAGGCCGGCCCCTGCGCGCCAAGCTCACCAACCCAGCTCGACACGTACGGAGTCAGGTTCTTCAGCTTCCCCGATTTGACCTGGGTCGCCATGAAGCCGCCGCCCCGCTGGAAGAAGATGTCCGGCGGGTTGTTGCCCTGCAGCGCTACCTGAATCTTCGTGTCGTACTGCTCGTTCTGGATGGGGACGTAGTTGAACGAAACGTTCGGGTGGGCGGCGTGATAGCTCTTCATGAGGTGCTGGAAGACGCCCAGCAGGGGGTTGGCGTTGGCGTTACTCCACCAGGTGAGGGTGACCTTGCCGCTCGCTGAGTTGCCGCCGCTCGATGAGCCCGAGCTGCCGCACGCAGCCAGGGCGAGTGCCGCCGCTGCCGCCATGGCCACGGCCGCGTACTTCCGGGTGCTGCGCATGTTTGTCATCTCCTGACAATTGGCCGAAGAGTGGAGTGAGGCACGCGGACGTTCTGTCGGATTTAGCATCTGAGGAGGAGCCCGCGCAACGTTTCGAAATATTCAGCAATGTTTCGGCGTGCCGTCATCGTAGAAAGCCCCGGGTTCGGGGTCAACCCCCTGTTTCGGATTCGTTACAGACTCCTTGCGCGACTCTCGCTCGGCCCTGTGGCAACGACTCTGAACCATTGGACCTGGTCCTATTGCAGGTAGCGGCTCAGGCAAGGCAGGATGGAGCGGCCCGCAGGGTGATGAATTGACTTCCGATAGTTTCGTCGAATAAGTTTCGAAAAGCTGGTCGCGGAGTCGCGGTCAGGCATAGCGAGGCAGGTAGAGCAAGCCGAGTACAGCGAGCCGGGTACAGCCAGCCCGGTACACAGCGAGCACTGGGCGGCCTCCGGGCGAGGTCGAAGCGCCCGGGCGCATCAGGAGGGTGGTAGGACGTGCCGAGCACTAAGCCGACCGGGAGCGGGCGCTCGCAGGACGCGGGCCGACGACGTCGGCCGACGCTGGCGGCGATAGCCGCCGAAGCGGGTGTCTCGCTGCCGACGGTGTCCAAGGTCGTCAACGGACGCCCGGACGTCGCGCCCGACACGCGAGCGCTAGTGGAGCGGCTGCTCGGGGAGCGCAGCTACCAGCGCCCTGGTCAGCGGCGCGAGAGGCGGGCTGGCTTGATCGACCTGATCTTCAACGGGCTGGACAGCCCGTGGGCGGTCGAGATACTCCGCGGCGTCGAGGACTGGTGCTCCGCGCACGCCATGGGGGCGACCGTCTCCTCGGTACGGCACGGCAATGCCCGCCCGGCCAGCTGGACGAGCGCGCTGGCAAGCCATGACACCGACGGGGTGATCCTGGTGACCTCGGAGCTGACCATGCCGCAGCTGCGCCAGGTGCGCGAGGAAGGGATCCCGCTTGTGGTTGTGGACCCGGTCAACCTGCCCGAGGCGGACTTGCCCAGCGTCGGCGCCACGAACTGGGCCGGCGGCCTGGCTGCCACGGATCATCTCCTCGGCCGCGGCCACCGCCGGATCGCCGCTATCGGCGGCCCGGCCGACTACCTGTGCAGCCGTGCCCGCATCGACGGATACCGGTCAGCGCTCGAGCGGGTCGGCGCGCGATTCGATCCGGCACTCGTGCGCCATGCGGACTTCCAGCATGAAGGCGGATTCCTGCGCGGCGGCGAGCTGCTCGACCTGGCCGAGCCGCCGACTGCGATATTCGCCGGCAGCGACCAGCAAGCACTCGGCGTGTATGAGGCGGCTCGCCAGCGCGGGCTGCGCATCCCGCAGGATCTGTCAGTCGTGGGGTTCGATGACCTGCCGGCCGCGCGCTGGGTGTCGCCGCCGCTGACGACGGTACGTCAGCCGCTCGCGGACATGGGGCGCGTGGCGGCGGAGATGCTGGGCGACCTTATCGACGGCATTCCGCTGCGCAGCCAGCGGGTCGAGCTCGCTACCGAGCTGATCGAGCGCGAGTCGACGGCCGACGTCACGGTACAGCTGTGAGTTCGGCGAGCGAGGAAATCGACGCCGGCTCCCGGTCACTGACCGATGATGCGATCACGGCCGTTGGGATCACGGGTGGTGCGATCACGGTCGGTGGGATCACTGACCGGCTGCATCCTCTGGCGGGCGCCGCGACCGAGCGCTGGCGGGACACGTCGCTGCCCGTGACGGACCGCCTGAGCGACCTGCTGGCCCGCATGACCGTCGCGGAGAAGCTGGCTCAGCTCGGCAGCCTGTGGCTCAGCGGTCCGGCCGACGGCGACGGCGTCGCGCCGCTGCACGGCGAGTTCACTGGCGATACGCCGCCGGTCAGCGAGGCGATCCGCAACGGGCTCGGCCAGCTCACCCGCGTTTTCGGGACCCGCCCCCTGCATCCTGTCGAGGGCATGCAAGAGCTCGCCAGGCTGCAGGAGCAGATCACCCGCAGCAGCCGCTTCGGCATCCCCGCTATTGCGCACGAGGAATGCCTGACCGGCTTTGCCGCCTGGACGGCTACGGCGTTCCCGACGCCGCTCGCGTGGGGCGCATCGTTCGACGCGGACTTGGTGCACCAGATGGCGGAAGCGATCGGGCACAGCATGCGTGCAGTCGGCGTGCATCAGGGTCTCGCGCCGGTGCTCGACGTGGCCCGTGACGCGCGCTGGGGGCGCGTGGAGGAGACGATGGGCGAAGACCCGTACCTCGTGGGCATCCTTGGGACCGCCTACGTGCGGGGACTGCAGTCAGCAGGCCTGATCGCCACCCTGAAGCACTTCGCCGGATACTCCGGGTCCAGGGCGGGTCGCAACATGGCACCGGTCAGCGCCGGGCCGCGCGAGTTCGCTGACGTGTTCCTGCCGCCGTTCGAGATGGCGATCCAGGAGGGGCGCGCCCGTTCCGTCATGCATTCCTACGCCGACGTGGATGGGGTGCCGCCCGCGGCCGATCACTCGCTGCTGACCGGCCTGCTCCGGGACCAGCTCGGCTTTGACGGCGTCGTGGTCGCCGACTACTACGGCGTCTCCTTCCTGGAGACGCTGCATGGCGTCGCGGGGTCTCCTGCGCAGGCCGCCGCGCTGGCGCTGCGAGCCGGCGTCGACGTGGAGCTGCCGAACGTCCGCTGCTACGGCGCTCCGCTGGCGGAGGTCGTCGCATCCGGTGAGGTGCCTGAGCAGCTGGTCGACCGCGCAGCGGGCCGGGTGCTGCGCCAGAAGTTCGAGCTTGGCCTGCTGGATGCGGGCGGCGGCCAGGGGCCAGACAGCCTGGCCGCGGCGGGCGACGTCAGCACGTCCACGCCGCCGGAGACCATCGATCTCGACCCGCCCGCCCATCGTGAGCTCGCGCGGAAGCTCGCCGAACACTCGATCGTGCTGCTCGCCAATGGCTCGGGCGCGCTGCCGCTTGATCCTGCGGCGAACCTCGCGGTGATCGGCCCGCTGGCGGCCGATCCGCTGGCATTCTTCGGGTGCTACACGTTCCCGCGGCATGTCGGCCATGCGCACCCGGGAACCAGCGCGGGCGTCCCGCTCACTCCGCTTGTCACGGCGCTGGAGCACGAGCTGCCGAGCGCCCACGTGGCCCATGCGCGAGGGTGTGACGTCCGCGGCGACGACCGCTCCGGCATCGCAGCCGCGCTCGAGTGCGCTCGCGCCGCGGACACCGTCATCGCGGTGCTCGGCGACGAGGCCGGGCTGTTCGGCCGGGGTAGCTCCGGTGAAGGCTGCGATGCCACCGACCTGCAGCTGCCGGGCATTCAGGGCGAGCTGCTGACCGAGCTGGTGCAGACCGGCAAGCCGGTCGTTCTCGTGCTGGTCACCGGGCGGCCGTACGCGCTCGGCGAGCATGCTGGCCGCCTGGCCGCCGCTGTGCAGGCGTTCTTTCCCGGTCAGGAGGGCGGCCGGGCCATCGCGGGCGTGCTGTCCGGCCGGGTCGTGCCGAGTGGCAAGCTGCCCATGGAAGTGCCGCTGGCTGGCGGCGCCCAGCAGTCGGCCTACTTGGCCGCCCCGCTCGCCGGCCGCACCAGCGTGAGTTCGGTCGACCCGACGGCGCTGTACCCGTTCGGGCATGGCCTCTCCTACACAACGTTCGCGTACTCGGACATCTCCGTCCGGCCGGCCTCCGATGATCACGCGGGGCGCATCGGGCCCGGCGACGACGGTGAACCTCCACAAGAGTCACCGCAGCGGGTGACGATCAGCACCGCCGGCGCGGCCGATGTCACCTGCACGATCAGCAACAGCGGCGATGTGCGCGGCGCCGAGGTAGTCCAGCTCTACGTGCGCGACCCGGTGGCTCAGGTGACCCGGCCCGTCCGCTACCTGGCGGGCTTCGCCCGCGTGACGCTGGAGCCCGGCCAGGCGTGCCGCGTGACCTTCAGGCTGCACGCCGATCGCACCTCGTTCCATGGCATCTCGGGGACACGGATAGTGGAGCCGGGGCTGATCGAAGTGGACATCGGTGCCTCGTCTGCCGACCTGCGGCTTCATGCCGAGATCGAGCTATCCGGGCCCGAGCGCCGTACCGGTCCCGGTCGCGTGCTCACGACCCCGGTGACCGTGGTGAACGCAGGGAAACAAGCCGGAAGGAAGGACTGAGCTCCATGACCGACGATTCGTATGTGCCGACGCCGGGGGATCTTTTCTCGTTCGGGATCTGGACGGTGGGCTGGCAGGGGGTGGATGTGTTCGGGTCGGCGGTGCGGCCGCCGATGGCGGCGGACCGGGCGGTGCGGAAGCTCGCGGAGCTGGGCGCGTACGGGGTTAATTTCCATGACAATGACGTGTTTGATTTCGACGCGTCCGAGGCCGAGCGGGAGCAAGCGGATCGCCGGGTTCCGGAAGGCGCTGGCCGAGACCGGGCTGGTGGTGACGACGGCGACGACGAACCTGTTCGGCCATCCGGTGTTCAAGGACGGCGCGTTCACCGCCAATGACCGGGACGTGCGCCGGTTCGCGCTGGCCAAGGTGATGCGGAACCTGGACCTGGCCGCGGAGCTGGGCGCCGGGGTGTACGTGTTCTGGGGCGGCCGGGAGGGCGCGGAGTCGGGGGCGAGCAAGGACGTCCGGGCGGCGCTGGCCCGGTACAAGGAAGCCCTGGACGTGCTCTGCGGGTATGTGCATGGATCAGGGCTACGGGCTGCGGTTCGCGATCGAGCCGAAGCCGAACGAGCCCCGCGGCGACATCCTGCTGCCCACCGCCGGGCACGCGCTGGCGTTCATCACCGAGCTGGAGCACCCGGCCATGGTCGGCATCAACCCCGAGGTCGGCCACGAGGAGATGGCCGGGCTGAACTACGCCCACGGCATCAGCCAGGCACTGTGGCACGGCAAGCTGTTCCACATCGACCTCAACGGCCAGCACGGCCCCCGCTACGACCAGGACCTGCGGTTCGGGGCCGGCAACGCCCGCGGCGCGTTCTGGGTCGTCGACGCCCTCGAGGCCGGCGGCTACCACGGCCCCGTCCACTTCGACTACAAGCCGCCCCGCACCGAAGACGACGACGGCGTCTGGACCTCAGCCGCCGCCTGCATGCGCAACTACCTCATCCTGCGCGCCAAGGTCCGCGCGTTCCGCGCCGACCCCGACGTCCAGGCCGCCCTCCGCGCCGCCCGCGTCGACCACCTCGCCACCCCCACCCTCGCCGCCGGCGAAACCTGGCGCGACATTGCGGGCTACACCCCCGACACCACAACCCTCGGGCGAACGCGGCCTCGCCTACGAGCACCTCGACCAGCTCGCCCTCGAGCACCTCTACGGAGTCCGTTAGGAAAACTCGGCGGCAGGAAGTGCGAGCCGTCGGGTGCGTCCTGGTCAGGTGGAGATGTCGGGGTAGGGCAGGCTCCAGTGCGCCAGCCGGGCCGCGTACTCGAGCTGGAATCCCAGCGGCTCGGCGTAGTCACGCTCGAACATCGCGATGAACAGGGTCAGCGTCAGGAAGTTGTGCGCCCCTAGCTCGAACAACGCCGGGAAGTCGTGGGCGGCCAGCGCCTCGCGCTCAGCGTCGGCGAACCTCAGCCAGGTGGTGCGCTCGGCAGCGGGGCAGTTCAGGATGACGCCGGCGCGCTCGGCTTCCCACCACGCAACCGTGCCGCGCGGGTCGTCGCGGTACCGCTCGACCAGCTCCGGGTCGCGGTCGATCGTGTACAGGAACTTGTTGACCAGGTACTTGCTCATTCTGCGTCTGCCGCCTTCGGGTACCAGGTGAAGTAGGCCTCCATGGTGTGGAACAGGTCGAGGGTGTCGGTGTAGTCGGCCTTCACGCCGGCTCCGGCCACGCCCATCATCAGCAGGAAGTCCATGAACCCGTGCGTGGCGTTGCCGGGCTGCCACAGGCTGTCCAGGCTGACCTCTGCGAGCGCCGAGTCAAGGTCCGCCGAGGCGATCCACTCGACAGCCTTGCGGTCGAACTCCGGGTCGGGGCCGTGCGGGCCGAACTGGCGCGGACCGCCGAGCTCGAGCGACAGGTGGCCGGTGCCGATGATGGCGACCCGCAGGTCGCTCGGCCACGACTCGACCAGCTTCCGGATGGTCATGCCCAGCTCGGCGAAGCGTCGGGGCTGCGGCATGGGCGGCGCGAAGATGTTGGTGTAGACGGGCACGATGGGCAGGTCGGCGCCCGGGCGCAGGGTGATCAGCGGGCAGGTGATGCTGTGGTCGATCCGCAGCTCGTTGCTGAACGCCAGGTCGAAGCCGGCGTCTATGCCCTGCCGGAGCAGGTGGGCTGACAGGTCCTCGTCGCCTTTCAGCAGCATCCGCGGCAAGCCGAACTCGCGTTCCTCGTTGTAGAAGTTCGCGTCGTAGAACGGTGCCTTGCCGACGAGGAACTGCGGCATGTTGTCGAGCCAGAGCTGGTGAAAATGGTCCGACCCGACCATGACCAGCACGTCGGGCCGTGCTCGCGTCAGCGTCTCCCGGAACGCCTCGATCTTCGCGACCCACTCATCGGCGAACGGCGGCCGGTCCGCGCCGGTGGCGTGGCTGGCGCGGAAGTAGAACGGGTGATGGGTGGATGCGATCACCGCAGCGACGGTTGCCAATGGCCTTCCTTTGTCCAGGTCCCAACTGGGCTCAGGTGGAATGTAGCCGGTGCGGGTCTCCACCGATGCACCGTTGCCCTTGACAGCGCCGCGCCAGAGCGGCGACGCTTCCGCTGCACCGTCTAGCTCAAAGTGGAGGCTCGTCATGACAGCCGCTTTCAGTCCCGAGCTGGCGCCGGGGCGTCCGCTTGTGTTCCGGAACGCCACCGTCCTCACGATGGACGACATGCACCACGTGCACGAGGGAGCCGACGTCCTGATCGAGGGGCAGCGGATCAGCGCGGTCGGCCCGGGCCTGGCGGTGCCCGACGGCACGGCCGAGATCGACGCGGCCGGCGGCATCGTCATGCCGGGCATGATCGACACTCACCGGCATATGTGGCAGACCGCGATGCGGGGCTACGGCGCCGACTGGACGCTCACCCAGTACTTCGTCTGGTACTACCTCCAGTGGGGCAAGGTGTTCCGGCCAGAGGACGTCTACGCGGGCAACCTGCTGGCCGCCATCGAGGCCATTGACGCGGGCGTGACTACCACCGTGGACTGGTCGCACGGCCTGCAGACGACCGCGCACGCCGACGCGGCAGTGGACGCCCTGACCGCGGTGCCAGGGCGGTTCGTGCTCGCGTACGGCAACATCCAGCAGGGCCCGTGGGAGTGGTCGGCGGCACCGGAATTCCGTGACTTCGTGCAGCCGGCGGTTCAGTGCCGGGAATGACATGCTCGGCTTCCAGATGGCCTTCGACGTCACCGGCGACCCGGCGTTCCCGGAGCGGGCGGCGTTCGAGGTCGCGCGCGACCTGGGCGTCCCGGTCACGACCCATGCCGGGGTCTGGGGCGCGACGAACGACGACGGCATCCGGCTCATGCATGAGAACGGCTTCATGACCCCGGCCACGATCTACGTACACGCGGCCACGCTGACCAGGGACTCCTACAACCGGATCGCGGCCACGGGCGGATCCGTGTCGGTGTCCACCGAGAGCGAGCAGAGCGCCGGCCAGGGCTACCCGCCAACCTGGCAGCTGCGCGAGCACGACATCCCGGTGTCGCTGTCGATGGATACCAGCGTCTGGTGGAGCGGTGACCTGTTCTCCGCCATGCGCACGACCCTGGGTGCTGACAGGTCCCGCGAGCATCTGGAAGCGCACAACCGGGAAGAGACCGTCACCAACAGCCACCTGCGCGCCGAGGAAGTCGTCGACTGGGCCACCAGGGGAGGCGCCAGGGCGCTGGGACTGGACTCGGCCGTCGGCAGCCTGGAGCCGGGCAAGAAGGCCGACGTCGTGCTGATCAAGAACGACGCGTCGCCGGTCATGTTCCCGGTGCTCAACCCCTATGGGCACGTCGCGTTCCAGGCCCAGCGCGGTGACGTGCACACCGTGGTGGTTAACGGTCGTGTCGTCAAGTACGACCACAAGCTCACCGCGAGCGACCTGGGGCAGGCGCAGCACGCCATCGACCAGACGGTCGAGTACCTGATGGCCCAGCTCGGACCCGAGGCCTGGACCGAGGGGATGCATCCGGAGATCCCGCAGACGAAGGTCATGGACAACCCGTATACCTACACCCAGTGGGACGCAGGCTCGGCGCAGTGGAAGGGCGGCGCGCAGCGTGACTAGCTAGGCCGGCGGACGTCCTTCGGCTCGCCGCCGCCGGGTGCCGCCTTGCTCGCCGGCTGCTTGCTCTCGTGAGCACCACCAGGTCGTCCGGCCGCCGACCTTGCCGCGCACCATCGGGGCACCGCATCGCGGGCAGCGGGCGCCCTCCTGGCGGAACGAGAGGATCGGCAGCGTGTGCACTCCGCCGTCAGCCACCGATGCCTCGACCGAGCGTCGCACCGCGCGGTAGAGGCGGTCGACGTCGGCGCGGCCGAGCTCGCCGACGGGCCGGGCCGGGTTGATCTTCGCTTGCCAGAGGACCTGGTCGGCCAGCAGGTTCCCGATGCCGGCGATCGCGTCCTGATTGAGCAGCCGCGCTTTGACTGGCGCGGTGCCGCGAGCGAACGCGGCCCTGAACTGCGCCTGGGTGATCTCGCGCGCATCGGGTCCGAGCGCCTCGACAGGCGGATCGAGGCGAACCCGGCCGAGCCGGCGCGGATCGATCAGCAGCAGGGAACCGCCGTCGGCGAACGTCAGCGAGAAGCGGGAATATCGGTAGTCACCGCGGGGGCGGCCCCGTTCCCAGTAATCGCCGCCCTCGATCTCCTCGCCGCTTCCGTCGGCAATAACGATCTTGCCGGACATGCCCAGATGGATGCCGAGCGCTGGGCCCGGCACGGCGGAGCGGCCGGCGCCCGAGGTATCGAGCCACATGCTCTTGCCGCGCCGGTGCACCGCGGTGAGTCGTCGCCCGAGCAGCGCCGCGCGGATCTCGCCGGGCCGGTGGGGACGGCATTCGTAGGTGTCGCTGTCGTCGACGTCGACGATCTCGCGTGCCAGCGCCGCACGCTCGATGACCGTGCGGGCCGACTCGACCTCAGGCAGCTCAGGCACGGATCAGCCGGCGCCTGACTCGAGCGCGGCGCGCAGCCCGGCCGGCAGCGGCTTCTTACCGGAGCCGTCACTGCCGATCAGCACGTACACGGTCTGGCCGGACGACCTGACCTCCGACTCGACGCGGACGCTGAACGACAGCGTGAAGCTGGTCGAGCCTATGCGTTCCGTCGCGACGTCGATCGTGACCTGCTCTCCGTAGCGCACGCCAGCGCGCCAGTCCGCTTCGGTGTGCACCAGCTGGACGTCCAGGCCCTCGCTCTCCATGACCTTCGGCGGATAGCCGATCGCGCCGAGGAAGTCAGTCATGGCGTCGTCGAACCAGCCGAAGTACCACATGTTGAACGCGACGCCCTGCTGATCGAACTGGAAATACGGTACGTGAACGGGTATCGCGACCGGCATGGGGCCGACTGTATCGCCGGCGCGCCGGGCTACGTCACGCGCTCCGCGGACCCAGCCACGACGCTGGCCGCCCAGCGGTAGTCGGCCTTGCCCGAGGGGGATCGCACGATTGCCGGCACGAACACGATCCGGGCTGGCACCTTGTAGCCGGCGAGCGCTTCCCGGCAGTGATCCCGCAGCGCGTCAGCCGCGGCGTCCTCGTGCGGACGCAGCTCAACCACGGCCGCGACCCGCTGGCCGAACCGCTCGTCGGCCAGGCCCGCCACCAGCGCATCCAGGACGGCGGGATGTGCCTTGAGCACCTGCTCGACCTCTTCCGGGAAGACCTTCTCCCCGCCGGTATTGATGCAGGTCGAACCCCGGCCGAGTACCACGATCGAGCCGTCGTCCTCGACTCGCGCCAGGTCGCCAAGCAGCGCGAAGCGGACTCCGTCGATGACCGGGAACGTGGCGCGGGTGGCAGGCTCGTCTCCGTAGTAGCCGAGCGGGACGTGTCCTGACTTGGCGATCCGCCCGGTCTCGCCCGGCGGCACGGGGCGCAGCTGCTCGTCCAGCACCTGCACGTTGCCCGAGTGGACAAGCCGCGGCTGGCCGTCTTCGCGCCGGGCGAGCTCGCCGTCAGTCCCGGTTTCGGAGGCGCCGAACCTGTCGGTGATGTAGAGGCTCGGAAGCAGGCCCTGCAGCTGCGCGCGCACGGCCGGCGACAGCAAGGCGCCGCCAGAGCCGAGCACGAACAGGGCGGACAGGTCGTACTGATCGCGATGAGCGGCAAGCTCGTCCGCCAGCGGCCTCGCCATCGCGTCGCCGACAACGGCGAGCGCCATCGCCTGCTCCGACCCGGCCAGCCGCAGCGTCTCCGCTGCGTCGAACCGGCGGCTGATCACGACCTTCGAGCCGAGCATGAAGGCGGAGAACAGCGTGTAGGTGCCTGCGCCGTGCATCATCGGCGCGGTGATCAGGTACCCGGCCGACGGCACCTGCGCAGCGGCCGTCACGATGTCCTCGATGCTTTGCCGCGGTTCACCGTAGTGATTACCGCCCGCCAGCGCGGCGAAAAAGAAGTCCTCGTGCCGCCACAGCACGCCCTTGGGCAGGCCGGTCGTGCCGCCGGTATAGATGATCAGCTTGTCGTCGCCGCTGCGCCCGTTGTCGGGCCGGGCGCCGGGCGCCGCGCCGACCGCCTCGGCGTAGCTGAGCACCGTGACGCCCGCCGGGAACGACACCGAGCCGCCGCCGTCGTCGCCGACGATCAGGACATGCCGAAGCGACGGGCACGACGATGCGACCGCGGCCGCCAGCGGGGCGTGCTCCGCATCGACAACAAGCGCCGCGAGCCTGGCGCTGCGGAGCAGGAAAGACAGCTCGTTCCCGGTGTATCGGTAGTTGATGTTGACCGGGATTGTGCGTGCCACCATGCAGCCAAGCAGGGACTCGATGTAGGCGACCGAATTCAGCATGTACAGCCCGACGGTCTCGTCGGGCGCGAGGCCAGCGCCGATCAGGTGCTGAGCGACCTGATTGCTGCGGGACATGAGCTCCGGGTAGCTCAGCCGGTCACCGTCGCAGACCAGCGCGCAGCGCTCGGGCAGCGCCTCGGCGATGGCGGCGCAGATGTCGGCGAGATTGACGTCCATCTTCATGCCGGCTCGGCCACCGCCTTGATCTCCAGGTACTCCTCGAATCCTGCCACGCCCATCTCACGGCCAACGCCAGACTGCTTGTAGCCGCCGAACGGCACGTCGGGGGAGTACCACACGCCGCCGTTCACGCTGACCGTGCCCGTCCGGATCCGCGCCGCAGCGGCGCGGGCCCGGCCGACGTCGGTGCCGAAGACCGCGCCCGACAAGCCGTACGGCGAGTCGTTGGCGATCGCCACGGCGTCGTCGTCGCCGTCGTGCGCCAGCACCACCAGGACGGGTCCGAAGATTTCCTCGCGAGCCGCCTGCGCGCTGTTGTCCAGCCCGGCGATGACGGTCGGCGCGATCCAGTAACCCGCCTCGCGGCCCTCGACGCGCCCGCCGCCGCAGGCGAACCGGCCGCCGTCCGCGATGGCGGAACGCAGGTAGTACTCGATCCGGTCGCGCTGGGCGGCGGAGATAACCGGGCCGCAGACGGTTGCCGGGTCAGCGGGGTCACCAACCGTGACGCTCGCCATCGTCTGCGCGCAGATCGCGACCGCCTCGTCGTACCGGGCCCGCGGCACGATCAGCCGGGTACTGAGCGCGCAGCCCTGGCCTGCGTGAATGCACGCGCTGAACGCCGTGAGCGTGGCGGCGGTCCGCACGTCGTAGTCGTCGAGCACGACAGCGGCCGACTTGCCGCCAAGCTCGAGGAAGACCTTCTTCAGCGTCGGGGCGGCCGCTGCCATGACGGCGCGGCCGGTGGCCGTCGATCCGGTGAACGAGATCATGTCGACCCGCGGATCGGTCGTCATGGTCGCCGGCGACGGCTGGTACCGCTCGCGGTGAGCACGTTGACCACGCCGGCCGGGATGTCGGTCTGGGTGGCGATGACCCGGCCGAGTTCGGCGGCGGTCCACGGCGTGTCCGGGGCGGGCTTGAGTACCACGGTGCACCCGGCCGCGAGGGCCGGGCCGAGCTTGGCCAGGTTGATCTGGTTCGGGAAGTTCCACGGCGTGATGGCGGCGACCACCCCGGCAGGCTCCCGGTACACCCGCCGCCTGGTGGGCATCCCCATCGGGGTCGCGACGCCGAGGTCGTGCGTCCACTCGTACTTTTCCAGCAGGTCGGCCAGGTAGCCGAGTCCGTCGACCGGGATCCGCAGCTGCGGCCCGTCGGTCCACATCCGCGGCGCGCCGGCCTCGGCGATGGTGATCTCGCGAAGGGTTTCAAAGTCGTCGTCGAGCGCCGCCTTCAGCTGGCGCAGGCAGTGCGCGCGGAACAGCGGATCGGACGCCCAGCTCGTGCCGTCGAACGCCCGCCGGGCTGCCTCGATGGCGGCGTCGGCGTCGGCCACGGTGGCATCGGGTGCGTGGCCGATGACGACCTCGGTACAGGGATTAATGATCGGGAACGTGGCCGAATCAGATGCGGGCCGCAATGCACCATCGACGAGCATGAGCGGGTCCGGGAACTGGCCGGCCATCTCAGGCGTCCGGGCCATCGCCGAGGCCAAGCTTGCCGGCCAGCCTGCCGAGGTAGCCGACGACCTCCTCGGCATCGCGGTCCGGCATGCCGAACGCCACGTCGGTCACGCCGATCTCCGCCCAGTGCGCCAGCGTGGCTGGATCGGGCTTGCCGGACAGCACGCGCACCTGCGGGAGCCCGGCGCGCCCCGCCTCGTCCCAGGCCTTGTGCAGCAGCGCTATCTTGCCGTCGAGGTCATCCTCGCCAGGCGTCGTCAGCCAGCCGTCGGCCGAGCGGGCGATCCAGGCGAACGTCTTCGGAGTGCCGCCAGCGCCGACGATTACCGGGATCCGCGGCTGCACTGGCTTTGGCCAGGCCCAGGATGCGCCGAAGCTGATGTACTCGCCGTCGTAGCTGGCTTCATGGTCCGACCACAGAGACTGCATGGCCTCGAGATACTCGCGTAGTACCGTGCGCCGCCGGGCGGCCGGGACGCCGTGGTCGGCGAGCTCGTCGGTGTTCCAGCCGAATCCGGCGCCGAGCACCACCCGGCCCCCCGACAAGTGGTCGAGCGTCGCGATCGCCTTGGCCAGCGTGATCGGGTCGTGCTCGGCCGGGAGTGCGACGGCGGTGCCGAGGCTGATGCGCGTGGTGACCGCGGCCGCCATGCTCAGCGACACCCACGGGTCAAGCGTGCGCAGGTACCGGTCATCGGGCAGCTCCGCCGTTCCGGTACGCGGGTGAGCGGCGTCGCGCCGGACCGGGATGTGGGTGTGCTCGGGCACGTAGAAGCAGTCGAATCCGGCCGCCTCGGCGGCGCGGGCTGCCTCCGCCGGAGTGATGCCACGGTCGCTGGTGAACAAGACGACGCCGTAGCGCATGCGGACTCCTCAGCCTTCGGATCTCTCGGGTCAGTGCTCGCCGTCGCGGGCTTTCGCGTATTCGCTGGCGCGGGCTTTCGCGTCCGCGCCAATGAGCTTGTCCATCAGCATGCTGAGCTTCGCGCCGCTCGGCCAGCCCGCGTAGTGCGTCAGGAAGATTGCGACCTCGCGCAGCTCGTCCGGTGTCAGCTCGTCGTTGCGCAGCGCGGCGCCAACCTGAATCTCCGCGACGTCGTGGAGGCCCTGGCCGGTCAGCAGGCCGATCAACAGCAGCCGGCGGTCACGCATGGACAGGCCCGGCCTGGTCCAGATCTCGGCGAAGAGGTGGTCGACCGTGATGCCGAAGAAGTCGCCGGGACCGTCCTGGACCTCCCAGCCGTAGACCTCACTCATCTTGGCGAGTCCGCGCTCGCGGCGGTCATCGGTCATGCTGTGCTCCTTCCTGCGGGCGAGCCGAGCCGTCGTCTTCGCGGGGCAGGCCGAGGCCCGTACCGAAGTTGCCGAGCGCGTACTCGGTCAACGGCAGCTCGACGTCCAGGCTGCGGCCGAGCTCCAGCGCCATCGACAGGTCCTTCTCGCCCAGCGCCCGGACATGCTCCAGAATCTCGCGCAGTGGGTCAGTCGTCTCGAGCGGCGCGGTGGTCGGCCGCAGCATGATCGACCCGGCGCCGCCGGTCACCGCGTCCGAATGCCGCACGATCCTCGCCAGCTTGCGCAGGTCAAGGCCCGCGGCCTCGGCCAGCCGCTCCGCCTCGGCCGCCGCGGTGAACGAGACGAAGTGCAGCAGGTTGCGGGCAAGCTTGGCGCGGGTCCCGGCGCCGACCGGACCCATGTACATGATGAGGTCGGCGAAGCAGCCGAACGGCTCCCTGCACCTGTCGTAGGCGTCCCGCGTGCCGCCGACCATGACCGCGAGCCGCCCGTCGTGTGCGCCCATGGCGCCGCCGCTGACCGGGGCATCGATCACCTCGATGCCAGCCGGGCCGAGTTCGGCGGCAAGCGCCGGAGCAGTGTCGGGGCCGATCGTGGAGTGAATGGCGATCAGCGGGGGAGGGCTCGACGCGCCGGACCCGGCTGGCGCGCGGGCGTGTGGCTCCGCCCCGGCGTGTGCCGCCGCGACGGCGCGGACCACGTCACGGACCTGGTCGTCGTCACGAACCATGACGCAGATCAGGCTCGCGCTGGCGGCCACGTCGGCGACACTCGCCGCGGTGAGCGCACCTGCCTCGGCCAGTGGCGTCATCGCCGCCGCGCGGGCGTCATGCACGATCACGCCACCGGGCCAGCCGGTGAGGCGGGCGGCCATCGGGCCGCCGAGCTGGCCTAGGCCGATGAAGCCGACGGCCTCCGGATCGGTCATGAGCGGAAGACCTGACCGCCGTCGACGTTCAGGATCTGGCCGGTGACCCAGGCGGCCTCGTCCGACAGCAGGAACAGGCAGGCGCCGACCAGGTCCGCCGGCTGCCCCATGCGCTTGAGCGCCATCGCCTTGACGATGTCGTCGGTCATCCCGCCGGCGACTGCCCGGGTCGCGGCCGTGTCGGTAGGGCCGGGCGCGATCGCGTTCACCCGGATGCCCATACCGCCAAGCTCGTGCGCAAGCTGTTGCGTGAGTCCGTTGATGCCAACCTTGGCCAGGCCGTAGAAACTGGAGTACAGCCACGCTGCAGTCGATGACTGATTGACGATGGCGCCGCCGCCGCGCTTGACCATATGGCGATAGCAGGCGCGGGCGCAGGCGAGTGCGCCGTCGAGGTTCACGCCCATGAACTTCTTGTAGTAATCCCAGTTCACCGACAGCAGCAGGTCGAACTGCATCTCGCCATAGATCGCCGCGTTGTTGACGAGGTAGTCAATGCCGCCGAACTGCTCGGCAGCGAGCGCGGCCATGTCGCGGGCCGACTCGGGGTCGCTGACGTCGGTACGGGCGAAGGCAGCCTGCCCGCCGCTAGCGCAGATATCCTTCGCTACCGCCGCGCCCTCGGCCTCGCTGATGTCCGCGATGACAACCGCGGCGCCGCTGGCAGCCAGCGCCCTGGCGTACGCCTCGCCGATGCCCTGGGCGGCGCCGGTCACGATCGCGACCTTGCCGCGGAAGTCGTGCCGTGTGCCTGCGGCGGGTTGCGTCCCGTCCGCCGCGGGCGTTGTCCCGGACATGTGTCCAGACTACAGTTCAGTCTATGGCTGAGCGCAAGGACTATTCAGGCGAATTCGATCCCGACTTCCGTTACGAGGACCTGTCGAAGGAGGCGCTCGTCCGGCTGGTCAGGGAGTATGCGCTCATCGCCCAGCTGCTCGACAGGGCGGTGTTCGCCTCCGTGGGCCTGCGTTACGGTCAGCAGGCCGTCGAGGACCTGGCCATCGAGGAATGGCGCGGTGCAAGCCCGATCTACACCGAGCGGATCAGGAAGATCATGAACATCGAGGGCGACGGCGTGCCCGCAATCTTCAAGCAGCTACAGCTCGACCCCGGCTTCGCCCAGCACTACATGGATGTCGAGTACGAGGTCATCGATGAGCATCATGGCTTCTTCCAGCTCCGCTCGTGCGGCGCGCTGCTCGACGTGGAGCCGTACGGGGAGCGGCCCGTGGTCAGCATGTGCCACGCGATCGAGGACGGCACGTTCGACGTAACGGCTCAGTCAGTCAACCCCAGGGCTCGGATCCGCGCCGTGCACCGGCCGCCGCGAGTGCCGGCCGGCCGGGTGCCAGTCTGCCGCTGGGAGGTCATCATCGACGATGACACCGAGGTGCTGCCGGAGGCAGACATCACCGCGCTGACCCGGACGACGACTGCCGCGACGTTCCGGTTCCCCCCGATGCGCGACGGCACTCCGCACATCCCGGCAGGGGAGTAGCGCCATCGCCCGTTTTACGTCCGCGGGCGGCTCACGTCACCAGAGCACGGCAGGGCCGCCGCCGAGCGGGTAGTGGCCGGGCAGCTTCTCGCCCGAGACTGACCGCTCCATCCGCCGCTGCATTCCCTCGGACAGGACGTCAGCTTTGATCATCTCCAGGAACAGCGCGGTGGCGTTGCCGAGGTCGAAGAAGTCGCGCTGCCAGCTCCACTGCCAGTCGCCGCCATAGCGGAACCAGCTGCCGCCGATCCCGGCCACCACGTAGTTACCGCCGCCTGGCCGCCGCGCGCCGGCCACTTGCTTCCAGAATCCGACGACCTCGCCCTGCACATCGTCGACCAGCACCCGCTGATACGGATACGACCAGCCGTCCAGCCCGCCCATCTCCAGCGCGAGCGCAATGTCCCTGATCTGGTCGCGCCCGGCGACCATGAACTCCTCGGCCGGTCCCATGTTCCAGCCGTACGTCGCATCCTCGGTGTACATGGACGCGAGCGGGCGCCAGTCGCCGTTCTCCTCGCAGCTCCTGTTGGCGTCGAGCCAGCGCTGCACCATCTCGTCGAGCTCCGCGCGGGGGAAGGCGGGCATCGGGAACCTCCAGGGTCGGCTGCCAGGCTTGCGGTCACTCGTCGACTAGCTTCAGCGCCTGGGTAGGGCAGTACCGGACCGCGGCCTCCACCGCTGCGCGCGAGGTCGCGGGCGGCTCCGGTGACGTGACGCTGACCTTGCCCTTGCGGGGCACGGCGAAGACGTCGGGCGCCTCCAGGGCGCACATCGCGTGGCCCTGGCACAGGTCCAGGTCGACCTCGATCCGCATCACTGACCCGCCAGCGGCCTGGCTCGGCGCCGGTACCGGACCACGCAGGGCTGGGCCAGCTGCACGACCATCTTCGAGTGATCGTTGCGGTAGGTGTCATGCGGCTGCGCAAGCTCGAAGGTCCAGTCCCGGAGCAATACCGAGAAGATCGCCTTGAGCTGGATCATCGCGAAGTTGGCGCCGACGCAGCGGTGCCGGCCCGCGCCGAACGGGATCCAGGTCCACCGGTTGACTAGGTCTTCCTGTCGCGGTTCGTCGTACCTCCCGGGGGCGAAGGCGTCCGGGTCAGGGAAGTCCGCGGCGATCCGGTTGGAGATCGCCGGGCTAGCTCCGACGAGCGCGCCGGCCGGTACGCGATAGCCCTGCACCTCCATGTCCCTGGTCGCGGCGCGCAGCAGGAGTATCAGTGGCGGGTGCAGCCGGAGCGCTTCCTTGATCGCCGCTTCCAGCCGCGGAATCGACCGCAGTGCCTGCAAGCTGATCTCGGCGCCGCCGCCGTACAGCTCGTCGAGCTCAGCCACCACGCCTGCGAGCACGTCAGGATGCCGCAGCAGCTCGATGAGCGTCCAGGCCGCCGTTCCTGAGGTGGTGTGATGCCCGGCGAACATCATCGAGATGAACATCCCGGTGATCTCGTCCGCGGCGAAGGTGCTCGAGCCGTCGGGGTCGCGGATGGACATGAGTACGTCGAGCAGGTCGCGGTCCTCGCGGTCAGGCGGCAGCCGCGGCCGCCCGCCCGGACATGATCCCGCTGACGAGCGCGACCAGGCCCGCTCGCGCCGCGTCCCGCCGGCGGAAGCTCTCGATCGGCGCGTACGGATCGACGAAGGCGATCGCATCCGTACCCCGTTCCAGGTCGTGATACAGCTCAGCAAATCTCCGGTCGAGCTGGTCGCGGAATTTAGCGCCGATGAGGCAGGCCGACGAGGTGTAGATGGTCAGCTCGGCGAACCAGTCCAGCAGGTCGATCGCGCCCTCGCCCGACCAGCCGGCCACCATCCGGTCGACCTCGTCGCCAATGGTCTGCGCGTGCCCCCGCATCATGTCGCCGCGCAGGGCCTGATTGTGCAGTGCGTCGCGGCGGCGCTCGGGGGACGCGTCGAAGACAACGCCCTTGCCGAAGATCGGCGTCATGAAGGGGTAGGCCCCGGCCTGGTCCAGGTCCTCGTCCGGGGCGCGGAAGAAGAACTCGTTCGCCTCGGCGCCCGACAGCAGGATCACCGGCCGTCCGGCCAGGTCGAATCTCCCGACATCACCGCACTCCGCTCGGACGCGGCGCATCAGCTCGATGGGGTCGCGACGCAGTTCCTCCAGGTGCCCGCCGGCCGCGGCCCCGCCTCCCGTCGCCTCGCGCCGCCGGCCCATCGCCCATCACGCCGCCGGAGACCAGCACTGGCTCTCGCAGGGTCATGTCGTGGCCTCCCGGCTGACAGGCGCCTCGGGCTGGATCTCGATCAGGGTGAGGTGCGAGCCCCGCGGCGTGGAGATGATGGCCATGACCGCCGCGGCCACGTCGGCGGGCCGCAGGAAGTGCGGATGCCGGGCCAGGCCCCACCGCACCCAGTCGTCGAGGACGGCCTGCACCGTGCCGGCGTCCCAGCTCATCCCCATCTCGGTCATGGTCGGCCCTGGCCGCACCACCGATACCCGGACGCCGCTGCCCTCCAGCTCCATCTGCATCGCGTGTGCCATCGCATCAAGGCCACCCTTGGCCGCGACGTACGCGCCCATCCGCGGCCGCGGGGTGCGCGCTACGTCCGACGTGACGATGACGACGTCCCCGCGCTGCCGGGCGACCATGCCGGGAACGATCGCGGCCACCAGCCGGTGGGCGCCGACGAGGTTGACCTGGACCTGGCGGAGGAACTCGCCGGAGTCGAGCTCGTGCAGGAGCTGCGCGTCCACGTCACCAGCGCAGCTGATGAGGATCTCCACGGCCCCGAGCTCGCCCGCCACAGCCGCGGCGAAGCGCTTGACCGAGTCGTCATCGCAACGTCCAGGGCGAGCGCGATAGCCTCCCCGCCGCCGGCCCGGATCGTCGCCGCCAGCTCCTCGCATCGGTCCTCGCGGCGTGCGCCGAGCGCGACCGGGTGGCCGGCAGTGGCGAGCGCGATGGCGGTCGCAGCCCCGATGCCGGAGGACGCGCCGGTCACGACGGCCGGCCGGCGCTGCGGATGTGGCTCGAATCTCGGCATGCTCAGCGCGCCTCCACCCGCATCGGGAGCGCGGCGAACCCGCGCACGTTCGCCGAGTGCACCCGTACCGCGCGCGCCTCGTCGATCTCGTAACCGGACACCAGCCGGGTGAACTCCGTCAGTGCTATCAGGGCCTCGAGTCGCGCCAGGTTCGCGCCGAGACAGTAGTGCCGCCCGGCCCCGAAGCTGATCAGCGCCGAGGTATCGCGGTCAAGGTCAAAGGCATCAGGGCAAGGGAACGGGGCCGGATCACGGTTAGCCGCCCCAATCAGCAGCAGCAGCCGCTGGCCGGCCGGGACCGTCTGCCCGTACGCGGTGTACTCCTCCGCGACCGTGCGGGCGATGAACTGAGTGGACCCGTCGTAGCGCAGCGTCTCGGCAACCCAGTCGCCGATCCGCTCCGGGTCGCTCAGCGGCTTGGCCAGCTCAGCGGGGTTCCGCCAGCCCCAGTAGGCGGCGTTGGCCAGCAGCTTGGTCGTGGTCTCGTTCCCGGCGACGACCATGAGGAACAGGAAGCCGATCACCTCGTCGTCGGTCAGCCGGTCGCCGTCGATCTCGGCTGCGAGCAGTGCGGAAGTGAGGTCTGCGGGGTCGGCCGAGCTCACTGGCCGCGCGCGCCTGTCCGCGATCAGGTCGGCGTAGTAGCCGGCCAGCGTCAGCGCCGCCTCCATCCCGGCGACCGGGACGTCGAGCAGGCCGTCCTCACGGTGGACGACGGTGTCGGCCAGCCGCCGGACCTCGGCCCGGTCAGCCACCGGGACGCCCACCATCTCGCTGATCACGTCCATCGGCAGCAGCCCGGCGAAATCGGCGACGAAGTCGAAGGACTCCGCCTGGACGGCGGTCTCCAGGTACTGACGGCTGAGCTCGCGGATGCGCTGCTCAAGTTCGCCTACCCGGCGCGGTGTGAATCCCTTCGACACCAGCGCGCGCATCCGGGTGTGGCGCGGCGGGTCCAGCGCGAGGAACGACATTGTTTTGTGCGCATACGGTCCCCAGGCCGCCGGGTCGAGCGATACGCCGTTGGAGCTGGAGAAGCGTGCTGGCTCGCGGAACGCGGCGGTGACGTCGGCGTGCCGGGACAGCGCCCAGAAGTCCTGCTCCTCATTGCGGTAGAGCGGGGCCTCCGCCCGGAGCCGGGCATACACCGGGTAGGGATCCTCATGGATGCGGTAGTCGTACGGGCTGAAGCTGACCGGAGCCGTCGTCATGGGTCAGCCCATGATCAGCTGGGCGGCTTCGGCCAGCCGGTCGGCCATGTGCTTGTAGGTGGTATAGCCGAGGCCGGCTTCCACCATCGCGCCGAAGTAGGCGAGTTCCAGCAGCCTGGCCTGCGGGCTGCCCGGACCCGCGGCCGCCTCGATCCGCTGGTGAATCCGGCGTCCGATAAACAGGCGCAACTGGCGGACGTCAGGCTCGCTGCCGAACATGGCGGCCGTGCAGCCGTGTGCGAGCTCGGGCTCCTCGGAGACAAGCAGCGAGAGCTCACGCAGGACGGCGACGATCCGGTCGGTGTGCGGCGGCCGCCCGCCGCCCTCGGCCGGCACGACGTGCTCGACCGGCTCGACCGGCGGCAGCGCGCTGAGTCGCCGCCAGAAGATCTCGGTGAGCAGGTGATCCTTGGAGGAGAAATAGGTGTACGCGGTCGCAGCAGCCACCCCGGCGCGGCGTGCGACATCGCGGATGCTGAGGTTCTCGTATCCCGACGCGCCGATCTCCTCGACGCCAGCCTCGGTCAGCCGCTGCACCATGTCGGCCTGCCGCGCCGTCAGCATCCGCCTCGTCGGCTCAGTCCCGAGAATGTCGGACATGTGTCCAGACATTAGTCCGGAGCAGAAAGGAGCGCAATAGCGCGGTTGCCTGCGGGGACTGTGCTTACCAGGGCACCGACGTGCTGGCCGTTATCAGGGCACTGACGTGCCGGCCTTACCAGGGCACTGACGTGCCGGCCTTACCAGGGCATGGACGTGCTGGTGAAATGCGTGAGCGTGTCGATGTCCTGCATCTTCCAGACATGCCGCGGCGGGGTCTCGAACGTCGCGTACGGCCGGACCCGGATCACCACACGCTGCTCATCCTTGGCCATCTGCTCGATCTGCGGGCGGCGGCTCGCGGGTACCTCCTCGCCCGCCATCAAGCCGATGACCCTCGTCAGGACGTCCGCGGCCAGCACGGGATCGCGGTCGACCACGCCAGTGCCGTAGACCTGCAGGTACGTCACCGGCCACGACTCATCGAGTACGCACAGGCTGACGCGGCCATCCCGGTCGACGGCCCTGGCCTTGCCGCGCTCGACCATCGTGGAGACGAGCAGGTCGTCGTCGCCGTCCATGACGTAGTAGACAACCGTCATCGCCGGCCCGTGTGCCTTGCGGGCATAGCCGAAGACGCACGTGCGGTGGTCGCGGACGAACTGCCGCCGCTCTTCCTGATTCATGGGCGCCCTTGCATTGCCGTCAGTGCGTCCCAGTTTGGCAGCCCTGGCACCGCTGCGTCAGCAGGGTGTTGAGCTAGCCGAGGCGCCGCGTTCTGATAGACATCACTAGCGGCGGATTGCCATGGTGAAAGGGAGGATCAGGAATGAAGCTCGGGCTCATGCTGGGTTACTCGGGCGCCCAGGTGAACTTCTCGATTGACCTGGTCAAGCTGGCCGAGAAGCTCGGCTACGACTCGGTGTGGACAGCCGAGGCCTACGGGTCGGATGCCATGACACCGCTCGCCTGGATCGCCGCCCAGACCTCCCGGATCCGGCTGGGCACCGGGATCGCGCAGCTGGCTGGCCGGACTCCGGCGATGTGCGCGATGCAGGCGATGACGATCGACGCGCTCGCGGGCGGCGGCCGGATGATCGTCGGCCTCGGAGTGTCGGGACCGCAGATCGTTGAGGGCTGGTATGGCCAGCCGTGGGGCAAGCCGTACTGGCGGGTGCGCGACTACGTCGAGATCATGCGGAAGATCTTCCGGCGTGAAGGCCCGGTCTCGCATCAGGGCAGGGAGATCTCCCTGCCCTACACGGGGGAGGGGTCCACCGGCTTCGGCAAGCCACTGCGCTCCATCTTGCACCCGTCGCACGACATTCCGATCGTGCTCGGGAGCGGCGGGGATTCCATGCTGCGGCTGTGCGGGGAGATCTGCGACGGCGTGCTTCCGCTGCGCTTCGTGCCCAGGCAGATGCCGAGGTTCCGGCAGCGCATTGAGGAGGGCTTTGCTCGGGCCGGCAACGCGAAGTCGTGGGACGGCTTTTCGTTCGAGGCCATGGTCCCGGTCATGCTCACCGAGGATGTGCAGGCAGCGCTGCAGGCCATGAAGCCAAGCATCGCCCTCTATGTCGGCGGGATGGGTCACCCGACCCTCAACTTCCATAAGAGCGCGATGGAGCAGCTCGGTTATGCCGACGCTGCCGCGAGGATCGAGGAGCTGTTCCGGGCCGGACGCAAGCAGGAAGCGGCTGACGCGGTGCCCGACGAGTTCGTCGACGAGCAGTCGCTGGTGGGGACAGCGAGCCGCATTCGCGAGCGGTACCGTGCCTGGGCCGACAGCGGCGTCACCGGGCTGCACATCGGCACCAGCCAGCCGGCCGCCGTCGAGCTGATGGCCGACATCGCCCTGACGGCCGACATCGCCCTGACGGCCGAGCCTGCCGGGTAAGTCATCCTGAGTCAGTGGCCGGCCTCGGGCTGGCCGGCGGCTTCAAACACGCTGGTCACGATGGCTTCAGCGAGCGGGCCGTACGGGGGCAGGAACGCGTCAGCCAGGTCGCCGGTGCCACGGACGACGACGCCGCGCGGGTTGGAGAACTCGCGGAAGCCCTCGATCCCGTGGTGCCGGCCGCTGCCGCTATTGCCGATGCCGCCGAAGCCGAGCGAGGGCAGCGCACCCTGCAGGGCGCAGATGTTGACGCACGCGCCGCCGGAGGTGGTCTGACGCAGCACGCCCTCGGCGACCTCGCTGTCCTTGCTGTAGACGTAGAGTCCAAGCGGCCGTTCACCCGCGTTGATGTCCGCGAGAGCCTGCTCCAGGTCGTCGTAGGGGATCACCGGCAGGATGGGTCCGAAGACCTCCTCCTGCATGATGCGCAGGTCCTTCGGCGGGTCGATCACCAGCACCAGCGGCAGCCGCCGGCTCGCCGGGTCACCCTCGCCGCCGAGCGAGACCATCCGTGCCCCGGACGCGCGCGCCTCGTCCACCATTGCCTCGATGCGCTGGAGGTGGCGTTGCGTGATGATGCCGGTGCAGTCACCCGAGGACGTGTAGTCGGCGAGCTCGTTCGAGGCGTAGGACTGGGCGTGCGCGACGAAGTCGTCCACCTGTGCCCGCGGGACGAGCGCGTAGTCGACCGAGATGCACATCTGGCCGTTCTTGATCAGCTTGGTGCCGATGATGCTGCGGACGCTGTCGGCATCGACGCTGTCGGCGGCCAGGACGGCCGGGCACTTGCCGCCGAGCTCTAGCGTCACGGGGACGAGGTTGTCCGCGGCGGCAAGCGCCACCTCGCGGCCGATCGCCGGACTCCCCGTGTACAGCAGGTGATCCCAGCGCAGGGTCGGGAACTCCTTGGCGAGGGTAAGGCCGCCGACCGACACCGCGACGAGGTCGTCGGGGAATGTCTCCGACACCATGCGGCGCAGCAGGTCCGCGCAGGCCGGCGTGTAATCGGAGGGCTTGATGATGACGCGGTTACCCGCTGCGAGCATCTCGACCAGCGGCCCTACCGACAGATCGAACGGGAAGTTCCAGGGAACGATGTTGCCCACCACGCCCTTGGGCTGATAGCGGATGGCGGCCCTGGCGGTCCCGTAGAACGCCGGGTCGGCGAACCGCTCGTCCTCGGCAAGCCAAGACTCCAGCTGCTCGATGGCGTAGGCGGCACGCCCTGCCACCCCCAGCACTTCGACGAGGTCGGTGAACAGCTCCGGGTGCACGCCGAAGTCTGCGCTCATCGCGGCACGGATCTCAGCGCGGTGAGTCATCACCATGCCGGCCAGGGCGCCGAGATGGCCAATGCGCGTGGCCGCGTCCGGATATGGGTCGGCCTGGAACGCCGCCCGCTGAACGGCAAACAGCCTGTGCAGCTCGGCGATCGCCGGGCCGTCGTCTACGTCAGTCGTGCTTCCTGGCGTGATGAGAGACGTCATTGGTGCTCCTCACGGACGCGTGGGCCAGCCAGCGGGAGGACGGCGGGCGTGGTGCTACATCTGCCGAAAGTGTCACATAGCTTGCTGTGCCAATGCCAGGGTCGATCCGGTCGGTCAGTCTCTGGCGCGTTGTAGCTCAATGATGAGGCGAATGCCTCATGACTTGGCCTGACTGCCGATCTAGGTTCTGGCTATGCGGAGATGGTCATGAGCAGGGAGTGGGAGGGGTGGGATCGTCGTGAAGGCGGCCCGCCCGACGCGCGGCATACGGCGCTGCTGCTGCCGGGCGGTCTGTGCACCGCGGCCCAGTATCAGGAGCTGATGGCCGAGCCCGCGCTGACGGGTGTCCGCATGATCGCGGTGACACTACCGGGCATGGGCGGCACCCCCGCCGCGGCGGACCTCAGCATCGAGAACCTTGCACGCCTGACCGCACAATGTGCAGCGGATCTGAGCTGCGACGTTGTGGTGGGGCACAGCATGGGCGCCAACGTTGCGCTGGAGATGGCCGGGTCGGGTGCGTTCCACGGGCCGCTCGTGCTGCTGGCGGCGAGCTTCTCGCGTCGCGACGAGTCAATCTTCCTGCGCACACTCGACCGGCTCGCCCGAGTGCTCGGGCCGCTGCCGTTCGCTGCGATGCTCGCGATGATGGGTCCTGCGATGAAGGGCCTGCCGCTGCCCGCGGAGCGCCGCAAGGAGCTCGCCGCCGAGCTGCGCAAGAACGACCCGCGCGTCGCCCGCCGGGGCATCCACTACTACCTGCGGTACCTCGACCGCCACGGCTCGGTAGCGGCACGGCTCTGCGAGGCGGGCGTGCCAGGCCTGGGTCGTCCACGGCGAGCGCGGCGACGGCGGGATCACCGCCGATGAGCGCGGCACGCTGGAGGCATGCCCCCGGATGAAGGTGATCACTATCCCCGGCGCGAGCTACATGACGCCCAACGAGGAGCCCGCGCTCGTTGCCGGGCTCGTCATCGAGGCGCTCGGAACCAGCTGAAGGTCTTTCTGTGGCAGCGCTAGCGGTTACCTGAGCGTCTCTCTAACGTGGACGTCACGATGGCGGAGATGCCCGACGGGGCGACCGGGGACAGTGCCGGATAATGTGCGAATGAAGCTGCATGATGACGAGGTCGACATCGACGCAGGACTCGTCTCTCGCCTTGTGGCGGTCCAGTTCCCGCAGCTGAGCGATCTAGCCGTCTGCGAAGCGCCCTCGACGGGCACGGTCAACGCCATCTACCGGATAGGCGACGACCTGTGTGCCCGGCTTCCTCGCGTCGAGCGCTGGACGCGTGCGCTGGAGAGGGAATGCACATGGCTGCCGCGCCTGGCGCCAGGCCTGACGCTTCAGGTGCCCGAACCCGTCTGGAAGGGCCAGCCGACGGGTGAGTACCCCTTCTCCTGGGCGATCTTCCGCTGGATCGAGGGGCAGACCTATGCCGAGGACCGCGTCGACGACGAGCGTCACGCCGCCGCCGATCTAGCCCGGTTCGTGGCCGAGCTGCGGCGCCAGGATCTGCCCCCGATCAATGACGACACGCCCCTCGGCGGGCGTCGGCCCCTGGCCGAGCTTGATGCCGGAACCCGGAACTGGGTAGCGCTGGCGGGGGATCTCATCGACAGCGCGGCCGTCCTGGCCGCGTGGGAGGACGCCCTGCAGGGGCCGGCCTGGGACGGCACCCACGTCTGGATTCACAGCGATCTGCTGCCGCCGAATCTGATCGTGAGCGATGGACGCCTGCGCGCCGTCATCGACTTCGGGGGCTGTGGACTTGGAGATCCTGCCACTGATCTCAATCCCGCGTGGAGCGTCTTTGGTCCGGCCGGGCGCGCTGTCTTCCGTGCCGCGCTCGAAGCCGACGACGACACCTGGCGCCGGGCCCGCGGTATCGCCCTGAGCCAGGCGGTCGGGCTCATCCCGTACTACGCCGTCACCAATCCGGCGTACACCGCGCTCGGCCAGCGCATGCTCAGCGAGATCCTGGCTGACATCAACGCCGGGTAACCGGGCGTCACGCCGACCGCACCGCGGATTCGGCACGTGCGGGTGCTGCCTGGGGGCCGCGTATCAGCCGTCCGGGCAGCGAGCCCGTCGCTACCCCGTTCCCGTATGTTTCCTGGCCCGCGACGATCGTGTGCCGGTAGCCGTCGGCACGCTGCACCAGCCGCCGGCCGCCGGCCGGCAGGTCGAACAGCATCTGCGGCCGGTGCAGGCGCAGTGCCGTCATGTCGATGACGTTGATGTCGGCTCGATAACCCGGCGCCAGCACGCCCCGGTCGCGCAGGCCGACTGCTCGCGCGGTGTCGCGGGCCTGCCGCTGGATGACGAACTGAAGGCTCAGTCCCGCCTCGCCGCGGTCGCGCGCCCAGTGCTCGAGCAGCGTCGTCGGGAAGCTGCCATCGCAGATGGTGCCGACATGAGCGCCGCCGTCGGACAGGCCGGGGATGGTGTACGGATGCTCGAGCATCTCCTTGACGGCGTCGAGGTTGCCGCGGGCATAGTTGGCAAAGGTGAGGTAGAGCATCGCGTCGCCGTCGCCGGCCGCCATGATGTCGTAGGCCAGTTCCTCCGGCGTGACGCCCAGCCGGTCGGCACGCGCGGCGATCGTGTCCGACGGGTCGGGCTCGTACCGCGGCGGGTCGGTTACCTCATACATGAGCTCGTATCTGTGTATGAGGATGCCGCCTAGCCGCTGCCTGTTCTTGGTCCGGCTCTGCGCGGCGAGGATCTCGGCCCGCAGCCCCTGTGAGCGCATCAGCCTGGCCTGCTCGGCGGCCTTGAGCTCGGCGATCCGCTGCCACGCCGGATTCTCCATGAACGGGTGCAGGGTGTTTTGCAGTCCCAGCAGCAGCCCCACCGGCCGCGGCGCCACCTGGGCCCGGACGGTGAGCCCTTCCTGCTGGCAGCCGGTGATGAAGTCAAGGACATCACGGTGGCTGTCGGGTGCCAGGTTGGACTGCACGAGCGAGACCGACAACGGCATGCCGCCGGCCCGCATGGCCTGCCGCAGCAGCGCGAACTCGGCGTCGGCGTCGGTGAAGTCGGAGACCACCTGCATGACGCCGCGCCCGGTCTCGCCGACCGCGCGGGCTATCGCGACCAGCTCATCCTCGCCGGTGCCGTAGGACGGCGTCAGCTCGCCGTCGATGCTCCTGTGGTTCAGCGTCCGGGAGGTCGTGAACCCGAGCGCGCCCGCTGTCACCGCCTCCCCGGCGAGGCGCGCGATCTCGGCTGCCTCGTCCGGCGTCGCCTGCACCTGGGCCGCGGCCCTGGTGCCCATGACCTCGACCCGCAGCGCGGCATGCGGGACCTGGGCGGCCACGTCGACGTCGTACCGCCGCTGGGCCAGCACGCCAAGATAGTCACCGAACGACTCCCAGTCCCAGGTCAGGCCTTCGCGCAGGGCCGTGCCGGGAATGTCCTCCACGCCCTCCATCAGCTCGACCAGGCGGTCCCGGTTTCGTGGCTGAACCGGTGCGAAGCCGACGCCGCAGTTGCCCATGACCACCGTCGTGACGCCGTGCCACGACGATGGCTGCAGCCGGGAGTCCCAGGTCGCCTGGCCGTCGTAGTGGGTATGGACGTCGACGAAGCCGGGCGCGATCACCGCCCCGTCAGCATCGATCTCCTGCCTGCCCCGGCCGCTGACCTTGCCGACCGCGGCGATCAGGCCGCCGTCGACAGCGACGTCGCCCGCGACCGGCTCGCCGCCGTTACCGTCGACGACGAGGCCGGAGCGAATGATCAGGTCGTGCTCACTCATACCCGAACCTCATATCACTATCGCGCTGCCCGCAAGCCGGCCAGGTGGATGGCCAGGAAGCGCTGCCAGTCTGACGGCGGCGTGCTGCCGGCCGCCTGGACGAGGCCGCGCATGGCCCAGATCAGCGCCAGGATGTCGTCGGAGGTGATGCCCGCGCTGATCGTGCCGGCAGCCGCGGCGCGGGCGGTGAGCTCGTCGATCGCCGCTCGTATCCGGCGGCTGGCGGCCGGGTCGGACGGGCGATCGAGCAGCAAGCTGGCGTAGCGCGCGTGGTCGGCGAACGACTGGCCGAAGAACTGTCATGAGCTCCTGGAGCCCGTGACCGTCGGTCATTGCGAGCGCCTGGTCGGCGGCGGCCAGCAGCTGCTCCATCGCGAGCCGCATCAGCTCGTCGATCATGGCGTCCTTGCTGGCGAACCGGCGGTAGACGGTGCCAACGCCCACGCCGGCCCTGGCGGCGATCTCCTCCATGCTGGCGTCGGCACCGGACTCGCCGAGTACCTCGCGCGCGGCGTCGAGAATGCGCTGGTAGTTCCGCACTGCGTCACTACGCGTGGCGCGGGGCAGCGGGCGGCCTGCCGCGGACCGGGACGGCTTCTGGCGGCCCGCCCTGGCTGCTGTCCGGCTCGAGCTCATGTCTGCGCTCCGGTCGCTACTGAGCCTGGTCGGCCGCGACTATGCCGCCGCCGATCAGAGTCGTCTCGGCGTGGGCCGGCTCGGCGGCAGCCTGCCGCAGGCGTCGCGCCGCTGGCAGGAGCAGGCCCGCGAGGGCGGCCAGGACGAGGCCGCCGGCCATAGCCGCGAACCCGATGGTGTACCCGGCCTCCTTCGGCAGGCCCGACGGGGCGAGCTGCGAGGTCACGATGCTGGCCATCACCGCCGCGCCGACGCTGCCGCCGATGGTGCGGATATTGGCGTTCATGCCGCTGGCGACACCGGTCTGCGAGGGCGGAACTGCGGCTACGATCAGCGCCGACATCGCTGAGAACACGAGCCCGAAGCCGACGCCCATGATCGCGCTTGACAGGTAGATCTCCCACTCCTGCTGGTGGGCGAAGGCGAGGATCGACATGGAGCCGCACCCGATCAGGCAGCCGGCGATGACGAGAACCCTGCCGCCGAGCCGGCGAGTGAGCCGGCCGGCGAGGATGCCGACCCCGAACATGGTGAACGTGGATGGCAGCAGCATGAGCCCGGAACGGGTGATACTCGCGCCGAAGCCATATCCGGCGATGCTCGGCGTCTGCACGAACTCCGGCAGGAAGGCGAAGGTCGCATACATGCCGAGGCCGATGAGAAACGCGACGAGGTTGTTCGTCCAGACGGCCCGCTGCCGCATCATCTTCATGTCGATCAGGGGCGTGGCCGCACGCAACTCGGCCGCAACCCAGATCGCTGCCAGCACCACGGCACCGGCGAGCAGTCCAATCACCCGGCCCGAGCGCCAGCCCCATTGCGGCGCCTCGCTCAGCGCGACGAGCAAGGCAACCAGCCACGCCGATAGCAGCACAGCCGGAAGCCAGCTGATCCGTCCGGGGGTACGGACGGGAGACTCGGGCACGAACAGCACGGCGCAGATAGCAGCGGCCACCGTGAGAATCAGCGGCAGCCAGAACAGCCAGTGGTAGTCCAGCACATTCACGATCGGCCCCGCCAGGACGATCCCGAGGCCGGCTCCCACCGCTGTCAGCGACGCCAGGGCCCCCACGGCCCCAGCTACCTTCGCGGCCGGGAACTCATCGCGAATGATCCCGAACGCCACCGGGACCATTCCGCCGGCGATGCCCTGGATGACGCGCGCGGTAATCAAGACGCCGATCGATGAGGCGACCGCCGCCAGCAGCGAGCCGACCGCGAGCGCCGCGAGCGTGGCCACAAAGACCCGCTTCTTCCCGATCATGTCGCCGACCCGCCCGAGGATCGGGGTCATGATCGATGCCGACAGCAGGTAGGCCGTCAGCACCCACGTCACGGTGGCCTGAGTCGTGTGCAGGTCGTGCTGCACCGTCGTCAGTACCGGAATCACCAGCGACTGGAGCAGCGCGAACGCCGCGACCCCCAGAGCCAGCACCGCGAACGTGTTCCCTGGACGCGCGCGCCCACTGCCCTCGACCACAAACCCTCCTCGAACCGGAATTCCGCTTCCGGTAACGGAGTCTAGCAAAACGGAACGAAGATTCCGGCGGAGAGGCTGCACGCGATTAAGCGCGCAGGGCCTCGGCTGCCTGGACCTGCCTGGACGTACCCGGGCGGCCGAACTAGTGTGCCGAAGGCGGAGCAGGCTGGGCAAGAGCCGCTAAGGAGTCGCTGATGGATCACCCGGGTAGTCAGGCGGACGGAGATGTACTGCACCGCGAGGGATGGGTTGAGCGCCCGGTGCAGATCTACCGCGACCAGTGGGGGATCCCGCATATCCGGGCGCACTCCGTGCATGACGCGTTCGTCGGACAGGGATACGCGCACGCCATGGATCGCTTCTGGCAGATGGACGCGAGCCGGAAGCTGATGGAGGGCAGATGGGCCGAGTGGGCCGGCGCACGCGGCGTCGAGGCAGACCGGCTTGCCCGGCGCCTGCGCGCCGGGGACGCATCGATCCGGGATTATGCGGCGCTGGGCGCCGACGCCAGGGCCATGGTCGATGCCTACACCGCCGGAGTGAACGCCTACCTGCGGACTCATCCGGCGCCAGCCGAGTACGGGTTGCTGGCCAGCGCGCCGGAACCCTGGGAGGGCTGGCACTGCGTTGCCGCGATGCGGCAGCGCGGTTACCTGATGGGCTCACTGTGGTTCAAGCTGTGGCGAGCTGGCGCCGTCGGCGTCGTCAGCGCGGGCGACCTCGTCAAGCTGCGCTACGACGACGGGGGTGCCGATCGATTGTGCATTCCGCCCGGCGCCGACGCCAGCCGGTGGATCGCGAGCCTGGCGGACCTTCGCGAGCCGATTAGTGCGCTGAGCCTGCTGGCCGCCCGCGCCGACATCGGCGGCGGGAGCAACAACTGGGCGCTGGCGCCGAGCCGAACCGCCACTGGCAGGCCGCTGCTCGCCGGCGACCCGCATCGCGCCTTTGAGCTGCCAGGCATGTACGCGCAGATGCAGCTTGGCTGCGATGAGTTCGATGTGATCGGCCTGACAGTTCCCGGCGTGCCGGCCTTCCCGCATTTCGCGCACAACGCGGAAGTGGCCTGGTGCGTCACGCATGCGTTCGCCGACATTCACGACCTGTACGTCGAGCAGTTCGACCAGGCCGATCCGTCGCGGTACCTGCACCAGGGCGCCTGGCTGCAGGCCGCGACGACAACTGAGGAGATTAAGGTCCGCGGCGGAGCCACGGTTCCGGTGCAGATCGTCGAGACCATCCACGGCCCGGTCGTCGCCGGAGATCCGGCGCGTGGCGCTGCCCTGACGCTCAAGTCGGTTCAGTTCTTTGACGTCGACCGGTCGTTTGACTGCCTGCTGCCGATGCTGCGGGCTGACTCGGTGGACTCTCTCTTCCACGCGGTGCGCGGCTGGGGTCTCATCGACCACAACCTGGTCGCCGCGGACACCGGCGGCCACATCGGCCACCTGGTGCGGGCGGTCGTCCCGCGCCGGCCTGCCGTCAACGGGTGGCTGCCTGTGCCGGGGTGGACAGGCGAATACGAGTGGGACGGCGTGATCCCCGCCGAGCAGATGCCGCGGGTGGATGACCCGGCCCGCGGCTACCTGGTGACGGCTAACAACCGCGTAGTCGCCGCTATCCCCGGTACCGGCGACTACTTCTGCACCGATGCCCTCCCGCCCTACCGGGCCAGGAGGATCGAGCAGCTCATCGACGAGCTCGGACCCGCGTCGCCCGAGGACATGGCGGCCATCCATCGCGATGACGTCAGCGCGTCCGCCGAGGTCTTCCAGGCTGCTCTGGCCGATGTCGCGCCGGGGAGCGCAGCTGCCCGTATCGTGCAGGACGTTGTGCTCGGCTGGGATGGCCGCATGTCGCCTGACTCGGTCGGCGCGGCGTCGTACTCCCGGCTCCGCTGGGAGCTGGCCCGGATCGTCGGCAGGCGGTCGGGTCTCGCTGCAGCCGCCACCGGACGCGGCGGGCTGATGCAACTGCCGGGCGGCGTCTCGGCAGTCAGTCACCTGTGGTGGGTGCTGCCGACCCTGCTGCGGTCGGATGACCTGTCGCTGACCGGCGGCGGTACCTGGGACGTGCTGCTGACCGAGGCACTCGAGACGGTCGCGAGCGAGCCGCCCGACGTCCCGTGGCAGCAGCTCCATACCGCCGCGCTGACGCATCCGCTGACGCCAGTGCTTCCGGACGCGCCGGCGGCCCTGAGCCCGGCTGGCGCCGGAGTCGGCGGTGATAACGAGACCGTCTGGGCAACCGGCTGCCGGGCCGAGTCCGGCACTGCGGCCGTCTACGGTGCCGTGGCCCGCTATGTATTCGACGTCGGCAACTGGGACAACTGCTCGTGGATCGTCGTTGGCGGCGCGTCAGGAGATCCGGCCAGCCCGCACTACATCGATCAGCACGAAGCCTGGTCCAGATGTGAGCTCATCCCGATGAGGTACGGATGGGACGAGCTCGCCGCTGCGGGCCCGGAGCTGACCCTCCAGCCAGACGGGAGCACAACATCAGGATCAGAACCGGTATAGCCACCGCCCACCTGGCGGTTAGCTGCCCGGCTGGATTACCTGGTAGCCGGAACAGAGCACCCGCATCCAGGTGATCTGCTCGCCGTCAGTGTCGTAGTACGCCTGCTGCTCGACCAGGTAGTCGGCGTCAGAACGGCGAACGCGAACCTGGTATGCGACATGCTCGCGCTCCGAAACCCGTCTGGTGGCGACAGAACGGAGCTCCATGATGCGGTCCCCGGCGCTGAACCAGCGCCCGAGGATGATCTCGTCGACCACCTCCTGCGGACTGGCAGCCTGCCAGTGACGCCCGGGAGTCAGAGCCTCGAAGTCGATCCTGTCAGCCAGCAATGCGCTGAGCGCTACTTCGTCCTTAGCGGCAAGGGCCCGGGCGAAACGCTCACCTGCGGCAGCCTTCATGCTGTGTCCTTTCGTGCGTCCGTTCTCAACTACCGAGGATGACGCGGGCCGAATGCTCAGCGCATAAGGCAAATGACCCATCTTTCGGCCGTGGCCGTTCGGTGACGCTCACCGCCAACATCAGCGTCGGCCTCAGCGACGTGACGCAAGTCCAGCTGCCTGACGCCAATTCACTGACCGCCACGGCGCAGCAGCTATCACTGGGTTTCGCCGTCGCCACCGCGGCTATTCTCCTGCGGGCCGGCCAGGCGCTTAGCGGCCCGTTCCCTGGTCCTAGAAGCCCTTATGTTGTTGCCTTTGCCGTCCTGTCCGCCGTCGCGGTCGTGGCCGCCGTCGCGGCCGCTCGCCTGCACCCGCACGCCGGGGCTCACGTCAGTCGTGCCCCACGGCCCGACCCCGACCCCGAGCCGGTCTGACGAAGGCTGGCCGGGCTCCGTCAGGTCACGGACATAAGCATCAATGCAGCTGACAGTGGCGTGCGTCCTGCCAACGGCGTTGTACAGGTCCCCGCGAGTGTGCGACGCTGAACTCCGGTAACAAGCTGTGCCAAATGAGTCACTGAAAGTAGCCGCCGGTCTGGCGGGGCACTGGGTCAGATGGACCGAGAGGCAGGCCGTGAATGTCCCGCAAGACTGACAGCGCACCAACCATTCAGCCAGTCCTAGACGCCGTCGGCCAGAACGTTAATGACGCCAGCCTGGCCCGGCCGGAGGGCGGCAGGCGAGGCATCCTCCGGCGCCGGCGCGACGTGTCGGCCCGCGTGCACAGCATCGACGCCTGCCCGATCTGCGGCTTACCGATCAGGGACAAGACCGCCGCGCGCCTGGGCTTCTGTGACCGATGCCGCGAGTTCACGGGCATGTGCGGCGCGGGCCGCAGGATCATCTGCCCCGACATGATGACCAGGACGACCTGGCACAGCCCCTGCACGGAACTCGGCGAAGTGGCCTGGCAGATCAACCTGGGCCAGGGCGATTCCCGGACCGTGCTGTGCCGAGTTCATGACGCCCAGCTGAGATTCGGGAGCACGCCCTGGATCGAGGATGCTGTCCCGCTAGTTCTGCGCAGCAGCCAGCGTCCACGGCCGTTAGGGCGCGGCAAGCTGCTGTAGCGACTAGGCCTGACTTGACGCATCTCAGATAGCGCGCGCGTATGTCCGGTATAGGCGGTTTCGGGAATTTCTATCAACTAGACTGGATGTTGAGGCCCTTTCTCGGGTCACACCACCCAGGGAGGCACCAGGTGCCGACACCGCGCGGCGACGCCGCGAGCGAGTCCAACGTGATCGAGATGATCGGTGGCGGTCGCAGTACCATCGGCGATCGGCGGCCAGCGGCTAAGCCTGCAATTCGGATAGTGAGTCCGCCGCCTGCACCGCCTGAGACGCCAGCCAAGATGGGCTGCTCGGGCTACCGGATCAAGTACGGGACCTCCGACGAGGCGATCGTCAAGGCGATCAGGGAGCACGCTTCCAAAAGCTTGGCCGAGACCGAGGGTTCGCCGTGGATCGGCGCGAGCAGCCTCACCGACGAGCAGCTGCTAGCCGTTATCGGCTGGAGTGTTCTCGCCAAGACGGCCTGCGCCAAGGTGGCTCAGCACCTGAGCGATATAAGCAGCTGAGCCCGGCCTGGCCGATCCGGCACGTCATCACGGACTAGCCCCATGATTCCTGCTGGCAGCAATGCGCAGCGCAGGGATCCGCTGGAACGCTGTTAGGGCTCAGGTGCCCTGCTGGCAGGAGGCTGGACATGGAGGGATGTTCCGTGTCTGGCAGCGCAAACAAGACCCCGACGAAACGGGCGACCACCAGCACGGCCAGCAGCAGGAGCAGGCCGAACGTTACCGCAGCCACATGAGACGCGGCTCCGGCCCCTAACGGCGACCCTGCCGCTTGGTCGGCAAACGGGTCTTTCGCGTGCAAATACGTGTATAACGGCGGCTAGCGTTGCGATAGTCCCTCACCCGTGCCCCGCCAAGAAGGGCGAGTCCGAGGCCGGCGAAAGTGGAAACATGACCAGCCGCTCTGAGCCTGGGCGGTCCGGCTCCGATGTTCTGGCCGCATCCCCTCATAAGCGGACTGCGGGTGGTCCTGGCCGATCGGCTACCTGCTCAAGAGCCGCATCACGGACGTGGATGAGGTCCTGAGCACGCTCGAGCGAATCGCCAAAGGCGGCTCGGTCGTGGCCCTGCTTTTGTCCAGGATCTGGTGCCCGTCCGCCGTCGCGACGATCCCCTGGCCGTGCTCAGCTGCTAGCAGGCATTCCGGCGTTCCTGCTGGCCAGGTGAGGGCTTGGGGGGTCGCCGCGATGCGGCCGAGCCACAGCCGCGGCATCGTCGGTTACATGCCCGACCGGTCAGCGTCGCCGGCAGTGCACTGGGGTAGTGCACCTTGGGGCAGTGCACGTGGGGCCAGGAAGACCAGCGAGCAAAGGAGAAGCTATGACCACGTCACATAACCGGCAGAAGATTCCCAACCGCCGCCGATGGGCGCTGCTGGTGCTCCCGGCTGCCGCAGCGGCAGGCCTCGCGGCACTGGCAGCATGCAGCGTCGGCTCCTCCGGCACCTCCGGCAGCGTTTCGGGCGGCAGTACGCCCGCCGCCTCCACCTCCGCCGCGGCGGCCGCGTCCGGACTGAAGACCGCCAAGGTCGGCGGCGTGACGGTGCTGACGAACTCCAAGGGCTTCACGCTTTACTCGTTCGCCCCGGACACGTCGACCAAATCGGTCTGCAACGGGGCGTGCGCGACGAGCTGGCCGCCGGTGAAGGCGCCCTCAAATGCGTCCGCAGTCAAGGCCCCGTTCGCCACGATCACCCGATCCGGCGGCTCGACGCAGCTCACCTTCCACGGGCACCCGCTGTACACCTTCGTCGGCGACAGGGCGCCCCACCAGGCGAACGGCAACGGCGTCAACGCGTTCGGCGGACTGTGGCACGAAGCACCCGCGTCCGGCACCGCGCCATCCGGCAGCTCGTCATCGAGCGGCGGCTACGGGTACTGATCCGCACACCGCCTACGCACATGACGAACAGCAGCGCCAGGGCGGCAAGCGCCCGTCTGCCGCTCCGGCCTGCCGGCGACGTCCTGCAACTGCACATCGACGGAACGGAGCGAGGCGATGACACGGCGGGAAACGACTGACCAGACAGGGAACGGGGACGACAGATCCGCGGAGCGATAGCGAATACGCAGCCGACCCGGCGGCCACGCTGGCGCCAATCCTCTTGCGCGTGGCCGGTGCCGGTCTCCTGATCGCGGCCGGAGCAATCCACCTAGACCTGTACCTGACCGGTTACCGGACCATCCCGACGATCGGCTGGCTGTTCTTGCTGCAGGTGATCGTCGCCTTCGCACTCGGGCTGGCGGTGCTTCTTATCCCGGCCCGGCTCGTCGTCCCCAGCCGGCTCGCCGCCGCCTCTGGGGCGCTATTTGCCTTGTCCACCCTCGGCGGCTACTTGCTGACGGTCTGGATCGGTCTCTTCGGGTTCAAGGAGGTCCGCACGACCGCCGGCATCGTCGCCGGCGTGGTGGAGGTAGCCGCCTTCGTGATATTGACCGCGCTCGCCCTTGCTCCTTCTCAGGCCCGCACGGCGAAGGCTCGACAGGCCGGATTCCCCGCTCAGATCCCGGCGCCCATCGCGCGTGCGGCCGGAATGACCGCCGCGGCGCTGACGGTAGTCGCCCTGGTGTTGCTCGGGGTCGCGGTTTCCAACGCGAGCGCACCGACGCCAGCCACCACAAGCGCCGGCACCGTCCTCAAGACCACGACGATCGGCGGGACCACGGTGCTGACGAACAGCAAGGGCCTGACGCTCTACTCCTTCGCTCCGGACACGCCGACCACATCGAAGTGCTATGGCAGCTGCGCCGCCTACTGGCCGCCCGCAATCGGGACCGCCGCAGCCGGCTCAGGCCTGCCGGGAAAGACCGGCACGATCAAGCGGACCGACGGCTCACTGCAGCTCACCTACAACGGGCACCCGCTCTACACCTACATCGGCGACTCGGCTCCAGGCCAGGCCAACGGCAACAACCTCAACCTGAACGGCGGACTCTGGCACGAGGTGCCCGCCTCCCGCTGAATCTCGTTTAGCACGGCTCGAGTCGCGATCGCTTTAGTCACGTGAGCTTGCTTCTCCCCTGAGGGGAGACGCAAGACTGCTGTCGACGGAGCGGTGCTGGCGACTCATGGCTGCTGGCGCGGAGGACGGAGAGGCTGGGACGAGCTTTGACCGCTAAGAGGGCGCTGGTGACCGGTGGTACCAAGGGCATGGGAGCGGCCATCACCCGGGCACTAGTCGCTGAAGGGGCGGCTGTCGCCGTGGCCGCTCGGCACGACGACGGCGCCGGGACAGCACCGCTGATTCAGGCGGACCTGGGCACGGCCGACGGCGCGGCATCGGCGGCCAGACAGGCGGTTGAGCTCCTGGGCGGCCTGGACATCGTCGTGCACTGCGTTGGAGCTTCGTTCAACAAGCCGGGCGGCATGCTGGCGCTGAGCGACGACGACTGGATGCAGGCCCTGAGTGTCAACCTGCTATCCGCGGTCCGGCTGGACCGGGCCGTCTTGCCCGGCATGGTGGCGCAGCACTCCGGTGCCATCGTGCACATCGCCTCGCTGCAGTGGAAGAGGCCGCACGAATCCTCGCCTGCCTACGGCCCGGCTAAGGCCGCCTTGCGGAGTTACAGCAAGGGCCTGGCGACGGAGTTCGGCCCGCTGGGCATCCGTGTCAACACGGTTACGCCCGGATACATCGCGACGCCGCTTGCGGAAGCCAGGATCGGCCAGATCATGGAGCACGCCGGGATCGGCCGGGCCGAAGCGGAAGCTGAGCTGCTGGCCACCATAGGCGGCGTACCGCTTGGCCGGCCCGGCAGTCCGGCCGAAGTGGCGCAGCTCGTCGCCTTCCTGGTCTCCGATGCCGCGTCCTACATCACCGGGTCCGAGTTCGTCATCGACGGCGGTAACAACCGGGTCTTGTAGCGTGAGGCCCTACTCCTCGCCCGAGAATCGCTCCCATGCCGACTGGCGGGTCATCTCGAGGGCCTCTCCGATCCGCGCCCAGGTAGCCCCCAGCGCTCGGGCCTTTCGTACCCCGTTCACAAGATGCTGCTCCACCTGCGCGCCTGCAGCCGCTATCCGGGGCAGGCTCGCCAGCGCGTCATCGACGCTGACCGCTTGGTCCCAGGCCGCAAGCTGCGACGCCGTGACGGGCGGGCCGTCAATCAGCTGGGCGCACAACGCCACGCAGCCATCGCAGATGAACACCCCGGGTCCCGCAACGAGCCTCGTTACCTCGGTACTCGGCTTCAGACAGAACGAGCACGCGGCGACTACCGGCTGATCTGTCACAGCAGACATCTCCGCCTCCTTGTCAGGCTACGCCTGACACTGTAAGGCAGAGCCTGACAAGGGTCAAGGCGAACGGAACTCCACGGCCGGCGATAATCGGCTGCATGGCTGTGGGGATCATGGCGGAACCGCTGTGCGCGGTCTGCGGCGACGTCGCGGCACGGGTCGAGGTCGTGGCACCCGGCCAGCTTCCGGCCCGCTGGCGGCGCTGGAGCCGTAAGCACCGCCAGTCCTTCGAGCAGCAGCGCGATCCGGCGCTGTGGTACCTGATGTTCGCGGGTGTCACCGGCGGCAACGAATGGCTCGGCGATCCGATCAGCGCCGACCGCGCGCAGGTCATCAGCCACGCGTTCCGGCGGCCGTACCGCTTCGAGCAGGTACACGCGGCTGGCCTGTACGACGACGCGGGATTCTGCGAGCAATGCGACGCCGCCTACTGCCACCGGCACTGGCATCTGTCCGACACCGGGTACGGCCGTTGCCCGCAGCAGCACGGGAAGAGCCTCGACCCGAACTCGTCAGGCTGGCTGAACCAGCGCGGACTAGAAGAACCGCATGCAAGACGGGAACGTGGCCGAGTCGGTGGCAGCCGATGTCATTGACGCGGCCGGCGAGAAAGCGCCGGAGAAAGGGATGTCATGGTGACGCATGAGGTCGGGGTCGGGCTGGTCGGCAGCGGGTTCGTCGGGCAGGCGCATGCGGAGGCCTTCTCACAGTCGACGATCGCGTCGGTCCGCGCGGTGGCGTCCCGGTCGCCAGAGCGTGCGGCAGAGTTCGCGGCCAGATGGGGGATTCCGGCGTGGCATACCGACTACCGGGAGCTTGTCGAGCGCGCCGATGTCGATCTGGTCTGCGTCGCAGCGCCGAACTCGCTTCATCGCGACATCGTGGTCGCAGCGGCGGAGGCAGGAAAGCATGTCATCTGCGAGAAGCCGCTGGCACGAACGCTGCGGGAGGCCGACGAGATGATCGCCGCCTGCCGCAGGGCTGGTGTCAAGCTCATGTATGCCGAGGAGATTTGCTTCGCGCCGAAGTACGTACGGGCTAAGCAACTCGCCGACGAAGGTGCGCTCGGCGACGTCTACATGGTCCGGCAGTCGGAGCAGCACTACGGGCCGCACTCGGATTGGTTCTGGGATCCGGACCTGGCCGGCGGCGGAGTGCTCATGGACATGGGCTGTCACGGCATTGAGTTCGCCCGCTGGGTCTACGGCAAGCCCTCTGTTCGGACCGTGTCCGCCGAGGTCGGCACCTTCGTCCATCGGCAGCGCACGAGGGCCGAAGACCACGCCATCGTCACGCTCCGGTTCGACGACCGCCGGGCCGCGCTTATCGAGGCGAGCTGGGCTAAGCCGGGCGGCATGGACGATCGGGCCGAGATCCTCGGTTCCAGGGGAGTGACCTACGCCGACCTGCTGCGCGGCACGTCACTGACCACCTTCAGTGACGTGGGCTACGGATACGCCGTGGAGAAGGCCCCGGATACCCGCGGATGGACCTTCACGATGTTCGACGAGCTGTGGAACTACGGCTTCCCGCAGGAGATGGACCACTTCGCACGCTGCGTCGCTGAGGACGCGGTCCCCCTTGAGACCGGCGAAGACGGCCGCGCGGTCCTCGAAATCATCTACGCCGCCTACCGGGCCGCCCGTGATGGCCGGGTAGAACTCCCGCTGCAGCTGACAGACGAGGAGGCCGCTGAGCCGCCATTCGCACAGCTTGGCCCAGCAGGATTCAGCTAGTACTGCGGGGGCAGCCTCGGCCGTTGCCGATTGCGGCGGCAGGGTCGGACCGCGGCTATCCGGTGATCCTCTTATGGTGACGTGCGATCTGGTCGTGCGTGTCTTGGCTTTCGAAAGCCTGGGCGAACTCGGTGATGCTGGCGTTGACTGCGGCATCCAGCGGGTTGTTGAGCCAGACGTCGAACAGCCGGCGCTGGGCAGCGGTCACTGTCGGCGGGTGTGTCGCGGTGCGGTCGAGCAACCTCTCCGCGGCCGCGGCGAGCTCGCCGGCCTCGGCTATCACGTTGGCGATGCTGCCGGGTGGCAGCTGATCAAGGCTGTAGATGTCGCCGGTGAGGACCATTTCACGCGCCTTGCTGAGCCCGACGAAGGCTGGCAGCAGAGCCGCGTCGATGACCGATGGCACGCCGACCTTGATCTCGGGCAGGCCGAATGATGCGGTCGGGGTTACCACACGAAGGTCGCACGCCAGGGCCAGTTCGAACGCTGCCCCGAGGCAGTACCCGTTGACGGCGGCGACAGTGACGACTGGCGAATGCCGGATAGCGCGCATGACCTGCGCGAGATCGCTGATCAGGGCGTGCGCTCGGGCAGGTGTCAGGCCGACGAAGGCCTCGATGTTCATTCCGGCGCTGAAGGCCGCCTGGCCCGCGCCGGTAAAGACAATCGCCTGCACGCCGGAAGCCAGGCCGGCGATGACGTCGCGCAGCTCGCTCAGGTCCTCCGGATGCAAGATGTTGAGCTTCTCCGGCCGGTTGAAGGTGATCCAGAGGGCGCGGCCGCGGTGTTCTGCCTTGATGTACCGCATGTGCTACTGCTCCCATCTGTCGGCACGATAGGGCCCGCGGCTCGCCGTCATCTTCTGAAAGGTGCGCGCGCAAGTCAGGGTCCGCAAAGCTCGACCAGCCTGCTGACAGTGGCCCAGTTGCGCGCGGTTCCGGCAAGTGGGGCCGAGGTCGGTCCGCCCGTCCTGGCGAGCACGCGGCGCAATTCGCTGCGCGGGTACCCGTCCGGGGTGTGCAGGTAGACCGTGCGGCCCAGGACCTGCGCCCTATCACGGCTGCCTTTCGCCCGCACTTGCCGCTCTGCGTCGGCCACCCAGGCGGCCAGGCCAGGTCCGGGTACGTCGGGCAGGAACACGGCATGCAACCGCTTGGGATCCATCTCGCCCGGATACGGGTTGTCGCGCATGCAGCGGACAAGTTCCTCGCGGGCGAGCACCACGGCGCGGGCCTGCACACCCGTCCGGTCGGCGATGGCTCGCTCGAGCTCAGCGGCAAGCGCCGTAGCGTCCGTAGGGCCCGCCGCGCTGTTGTGTGCCAGCCGCGGAGAGAACAGCACGTTCCCGCTCTGGATGTAGGTCATGACATCGGCATGGCCGAGCGAGGTCACGACCTCTCGCAGGTCCGCCATCGCGACCTTCTTGCTGCCGAGGTTGTTGATCCCGCGCAGCAACGCAACGTGAGTGGGCACGCCAGCATCATGTCAAAGCGAAAGAGGCATCCCGCAATAGCTTTGGGGCCTCGTCACACAGCGGTCCGGAGCCGCACCAGTTGCGCGGCGAGGCGCTGATAGCGCGCCCATGCAGGCGCGCGGTCAGGATGATGCGCCAGGGAAGCTAAGGACTGTCTTGATGTCATCGGGCTGCCGCGTGTAGGCATCGGCCCAGTGGGCTATGGGGACCTGGCGCGTGACAAGGCCGGCCAGCCAGTCCGGATCGGCTTGGGCGAGCGATTTGGCCGCGAGTTCATAGTGCTGCCGGTTGGCGTTGACAGAGCCGAATATGACGGAGTTCTGCAACACCATGTTCAGGTTGAGGAGGCCTGGGTCGACGGTGACGCCACCTCCGGCAGCCGAGACACCGGTGAGGCACGTGATCCGGTGCCGCACGTGCTGCGGAGCCGCCTCGAGCAGCATCTCGACGTGGCCCGTGCACTCGATGACGACGTCAGCCTCGGCGGCTGCCTTCGCGATCTCGTCGAGGTGCACGTAGGTTGCCCCGAGCCGGCGTGCCATGTCGGGCTTGCGGCCCTCGGTGACCAGGTCGACCACGCAGGTGTCGTAGCCGCGCTGCGTGGACAGCAGCGCAGCAAGCAGCCCGATTGGCCCGGCGCCGGTGACAAGCACCTTCGAGGGCGACCATGTCGACCGGCGGCCGATCTTCTCGATGTGGTCCCAGGCCTTCGCCACGACGGTCGCTGGTTCAAGCAGCACACCGAGAGACCCGAGGGCGGGATCAACAGCAACCAGATACTCGGGGTGAATGCGGTACCGCTCGGAGGCGTAGCCGTGCCTGGCCTTGATGCCCCGCTCGGTATAGAGCCCGTTAGCGCACATGTCCCAGTCACCGGCCGCGCACGGCGGGCAGGGGACGGGATCGGGCCGCCGCACGATGCCGACCACCAGGTCCCCGATGCTGAATCCGGTCGCAGGGGCGGCTTCGATCACCCTTCCCAGCGACTCGTGCCCGATGATCAGGCGCTCCTCACCCGGCGGCGCCCACCCGTAGTCGCCATTGATGATCTCCGCATCAGTGCCGCAGACACCAATTGCCTGGGTCTGGACCAGGATGGGTCCGTTGTCCGGCGGTGGCTCCGGCATGTCGGTAAGCGCGGCAGAACCTTGCTGTCCAGGTATGGCTGTCATGGCGAGCATGGACTTAGCGTAACTAAGGGCAACTCTCCGTAGTGACAGCCGGTGCCTGGTGGAACGAGTCGACCGATGCTGAGCCAAGATGGCCGGCCGCAGATCTCGATCGCGACAGATCTGTAACACGTGATACATATTGCGCGGGTCAGCTCAGTGCTGTTACGAATGGCAGTAACAGCCGGGTGTATCCGGACCCCACGACCAGAGAGCCGATCGCCATGAAGATCTTCGAAGCGGCGCCGCCCGGAGGGGGACCGAGCCTGGCTCTGCACGGCGGGGCCGGGGGACGGGTGGAGGAGCTGGCCGCCACCGCCCGCACGTCGTACGAGCAGGGGCTGCTTGCTGCCTATCGCGCCGGATGGAAGGTGCTCGCAGCAGGCGGTGATGCCTTGGACGCCGTGTGCGCGAGCGTGGAGGTGCTTGAGGACGATCCGCTGTTCAATGCCGGCCGTGGCGCCGCGCTCACCGCGACTGGGCACGCTGAGCTCGACGCGTCGGTGATGACGGGATCCGGACTCGCAGGTGCGGTTGCCGCATCCAAGTACGCCAGGAACCCGGTCCGGCTCGCGCGCGCCGTGATGGAGCACACCGAGCACGTCTTCATCGTCGACCCAGATGTCGGGTTCGTTGAGCGCCACGGACTCGAGGTGGTCGAGCGCGACTACTTCATCACCGAGCCGCGCCAGAAGCAGCTGGCCCGCGTGATGGAGGGCCGTGCGGTCGCAGCCCGCCACGGAACGGTCGGCGCGGTGGCGCGCGACGCCGACGGCCGCGTCGCCGCCGCCACGTCCACGGGCGGGATGACCGGCCAGGCCGACGGGCGAGTCGGAGACAGTCCCATCATCGGTGCGGGCGTATATGCCCGTGACAATGTCGTGGCGATCTCGTGTACCGGGGACGGCGAGGCGTTCATCCGCGGCGTCGTAGCGTATGACGTTGCCGCCCGGATCCGCTACGCCGGGGCGGTCCTCGCGGAGGCCGTCCGGGAGACCTTTGAGCAGGAACTCGGCCAGCGCGGATCCACTGGAGGGCTCGTCGCCGTGGGCGGCGACGGTCGCATCGTCGTGGCGCACAATTCGGCGGCGATGTTCTCCGCGCGCGGCACGGGTCCCGAGCCGGTGCTGACGACTTGACGGACCTTTCTGCTGAAGAGCTGCCGCTGCGAGACGAGATCTTTCAGCGGATGGACAAGCTCACGCCTGCCGAGAGGAAGGTGGCGCGCGCCCTGCTCGCCCGCTACCCGGCTGCAGGGCTCGAGAGCTCGGCCGCGCTGGCAGCCGCGGCAGGAACGAGCAAGCCAACCGTGCTGCGCTTGCTGGGCAGGCTCGGGTTCGGTAGCTATCCCGAGTTCCAGGAGCGCCTGCGTGCCGAGGTGACCCGCTCCATGAGCGGCAGCCCGCTGAGCCGTGCCCGGGAACGCCGGGCGGCACCGTCCGACGACAGCGTCTTCCTGCGCGCGGTCGAGTTGCGCGCTCACGTGGTGACACGACTGCACGACACTGTGCCACCGGGAGAAATCGAACGAGCCGTCTCGCTGCTTGCGGGACGCCCGAAGCACGTCGTCGTCTCCGGAGGTTACTTCTCGCGACTGATCGCCCGGATGCTGGCGATGCAGCTGGATCAGCTGATTCCCCATGTGGACTACGCCGACGAGCCACTCGGCGCAGACGTCGGGAAGTACCTGCGCGCCGGGCGGGACTCGGTCGCGATCGTTTTTGACCTTCGTCGGCATGAACTGGCCGCCAAAGAGGTCGTGTCGAGGGCGAAGAACTGCTGGCACCAGCGTCATCTTGATCACCGACGAGTCGCTCTCCCCGGCGGCCGATGAGGCAGACATCGTGCTGCCAGTCGCCGTCGACGGTGGCCCATTCGACTCTTTGGCCGCACTGCTCGTGCTCACCGAAAGCCTTGTGGACGCCGTGTTCCATGTCATCGGAGAGGCCGCGATCGAGCGGATGGCTGACTGGGAGCGATCAGTGCACATCTACCGGGCCTTCCGCTCCAGCGAGCCCGCCGGTTCCAGGAGAGATCATGACTGACACCGAAGCCGCGGCCGCAGCCGTAGCCGCAGCCGAGCTTGCGCGGCTAGGCGAGGCGTACTTCGCGACGCAGCACAGTTACGACCCGTACAACGCGACTCTGCTCGGCGTAGATGAATTCGACGGGCTGTCCTTCGATCCGAGCCGGGAGGCGAGCGAGCGAACCGCGCAAGAGCTCGCGGCCATCGGCCGCCAGGTTAGCGAGATCGGCACCGCCGGCCTCACAAGCGCCGAGCGCGTCGACCACGGGGTACTCACCGCCCTTGTCGAGGGCGCCAGGGCTGACGCCGAGCACTCGCTCTGGGCCGCCAACGCGTCGGCGAAGAGCTACGTCAGCCGCCAGGGCCTGATCTTCCAGGCTGTGCCCGCCATGACCGTCGGCACTCCGGGGGCCGCCGAACGCTACCTCAGCAGGCTGTCGAAGATCGGCGCGACCCTCGACGCGCTCGGCCAGCGGTATCTGGTGGAGGCCGCTGACGGGCGGACCCCCACCGCCGTCGGCGTCGATCACGCCATCCGCCAGCTTGAGGGCTACCTCGCCCTGCCGGTGCCCGAAGATGCTCTGCTCAAGCCTGTATCCGACGCGGAGGCCGCCGCGCGCGAGGCGGCGACCGCCCATGTCAGCCAGACCATCAGGCCGGCCATGCAGCGGCTCGCCGAGCTGCTACGCCGCGAACTGGCGCCGCTTGCCCGGCCGGACGACCGGGTCGGCATCCGCGAGATCCCCGGCGGTGAAGCCGGCTGACCGTGCTGCGGTCGCGCGGCACACCACCACCACGCTCTCGCCTGAAGAGATCCACGCTATCGGGCTGGCGGAACTCGACGAGCTGGCCGGGCTGTGGTCGCAGATTGGGCAGGAAGCACTCGGTGAAAGCGACTTCGCCACGATCGCCGCGCGGATGCGCGACGACCCGGCGCTGCGCTTCCGCACCCGCGAGGACATCATCGCCGTCGCCCAGGACGCCCTCGACCGCGCCGAGGCGGCCCGTGACACCTACTTCGAGCACTATGACATTCCCGCCTGCGTCATCGAGGAGATCAACCCGATCGACGCGGACAACACAGCGATGGCGTACTACCGGCCCCCGGCCGTCGATGGCAGCCGCCCCGGCGCGCACTGCCTGCTGACGACCAATCCGGGTGAGCGTTACCGCTACGAATACCAGGCGCTCGCGTTCCACGAATCGGTGCCAGGGCATCACCTGCAGCTCGCGACCGCCCAGACGCTCGACATCCCGCGGTACCGGCGTCACCTCGACGCCGAACTGTGCGCCTTCAACGAGGGCTGGGGCCTGTACGCCGAGCGCCTCGCCGACGAGATCGGCCTGTACACAAGCGGAATCGCACGGCTCGGGATGCTGTCCTTCGCGGCACTTCGCGCCTGCCGGCTCGTCGTGGACACCGGCATGCACCACCTGGGGTGGTCGCGCCAGCGGGCGATCGACTTCATGTACACCAACACCGCCACGACGCGCGTCAACGTGCGCAACGAAGTCGACCGCTACATCGCGTGGCCCGGCCAGGCGCTTGCCTACGTCATCGGCAGGCGCGAGATCGTGCGCCTGCGTGAGCGGGCGCAGCACACGCTCGGGCCGCAATTCGATCTGCGCCGGTTCCACGACGCGGTGCTGCGCAACGGAGCCATCCCCCTCACCCTGCTCGATGACGAGATCGAGCGCTGGACCACCAGGGAGGCATGAGCATGAGAGTGACGATCAACGGCTGCGAGCTGAACGTAGAGGTGATGGGAACCGAGGACAGCCCGGTGCTGATCGCCCACCACGGCGGCGGCGGGATCGGTTCCCTGGCCGAACCCCAGTCGACCTTCGGGCCGCTGTCCGACCGGTTCCGTGTCGTCACCTTCGACGCGCGCGGCTGCGGACACAGCGAGGGCATCCCGCCGTACTCTCACGCGCAGTGGGCCGCCGATGTCGACGGCTTTGCGCGAGTGGATCGGCGCGGACAAGATCGTCATTGCAGGCGGCTCCTACGGCGGATTCATCGCCCTGGAGTATGCCGTGGCCTATCCCGACCATGTCCAGGCGATCGTGCTGCGTGATACCTCAGCCGACGCGAGCAATCTGAACGTTGCATTTGAGAACGCGCGGAACCAGGACCGGGTCGAAATCAACTGGGACAATTTCAACCGCTACTGGTCCGGGCAGATCCGCGACGACGAGGACCTCAAGGCGCGCTGGGCGGAGATCATCCCGCTGTACGACTACGAATACGACCCCGTCCGCTCGGCGGCGAGGGTCGAGTCCGGCATCTACCGCCACGAAGCCCACAACTGGTGCTTCCAGCACAACATGCCGAGCTATGACCTCAAGCCACAGCTTCCCTCGATCACGGTGCCCACGCTCGTCACCGTCGGGCGGCGTGACTGGGTCACCCCGGTCAGTGCTGCGGAGACGATCGCGTCCCTGATACCAAATGCGAAGCTGGTGATATTCGAGAGGTCCGGCCACTCGCCGCAGATCGAGGAGCGCGAGCTGTTCCTGTCAACCGTGCGCGACTTCCTCGACAGCGCAGTCCCGCGCAGCGATAGCGAGAGCGAATAGCGAGGGCGGACAGCTCCATGGAAATCACCATCATCGGATCCGGTGCGATCGGCGGCACTCTCGGCGCCCACATGATCCGGGCCGGCCACGACATCACGCTGTGCGACGCCGACGAGGCCCACGTCGCCGCCATCCGCGCACACGGCCTTGTCATCGAAGGTCCGGTCAACGAGTTCACTGTGGCTGCGCACGCGATCACGCCCGACGAACTCCCCGAGCGCGTCGAGCACGCCATCGTGGCCGTCAAGAGCCAGCACACGCGCGCTGCCGCTGATCTGCTCCGCAACCGGCTCGCCCCCGACGGCAGTGTGCTCACCGTGCAGAACGGTCTCACCGCCCACACCCTCATCGAGGCGGTCGGCCGCGACCGAGTCATCTCGTCGTTCGTTAACTTCGGCGCCGACGTCATGGCCCCTGGGCGCATCATGCAGGGCAACGTCGGGACGTTCCGCGTCGGCGAGCTCGACGGCGGCCTCATCACTCCGCGCGTGCTTGAACTCGCCGAGGCGCTTCCGTACGCCGAGCCCACTGACAACGTGCTCGGTTTCCTCTGGGGTAAGGAGGCCTACGGTGCCATGCTGTGGGCTGGCGCCGTGTCCGATTTGACCATCGTCGAGCACCTTGAAGACCTGCGCTACCGGCCGGTCATGATCGCCATCGCGCGGGAGGTCCTGGCGCAGGCGCCGGTTAGGGTCGAGAGCTTCGACGGCTTCGATCCGGACGACCTCGAGGGGTCCCTCGACCGGCTGGCCGAGTTCAACCGGACCAGCGCCAAGAAGTACAGCGGCATCTACCGCGACCTCGTCGTGCGCAAGCGCAAGACCGAGATCGACGAAGTGCTGCGCGACATCAACGGCCCTATCTTCGACAAGGTCGCCAGCATCATCCACGACATTGAAGACGGCAGGCGAGTCAACGAGCGTGCGAACCTCGACGAGCTAGCGGATTTCGTCGCCGGGCTCCCGGCCGTCTGACGCACATCGTCGAGGCTCACTCCCGACGACTGACCAGCTACCGGTGTCGGTAGTGATGTTTGCACGGGCAGCCGACGGGCAAGTGCGGGCATGCATTCGACATCGGCAGGACAGGTTTCAGCTCGGGCCAGGCGTGCCTCCGATAGCCGGGCCATGCAGGTCCTGGCCAGAGCCGGCCTGGCAGCGCGGGGCGTCATCTACATGCTCATCGGCTGGGTCGCGATCCTGGTCGCACTCGGTCAGAGCTCGCAGCAGGCTGACCAGCAAGGCGCCTTGCAGTTGCTCGCCGGGAAGCCGTACGGCGCCGTCTCGCTCTGGCTGCTCGGCATCGGGTTCGCGGGATACTCTCTCTGGCGACTGAGCGAAGCAGCCTTCGGAGTCACTGGCGAAGGCAACGGCGCTGGCCCGCGGCTGAAGTCGCTGGCCAGGGCCTTGGTCTACGCTGGCTTTGCCTACCTGACGTTCCAGGTCATCTCCGGCAGTCAGGGCAGCCAGACTCGGCAGCAGCAGGATCTGTCGGCGCGGGTTATGCACGATGGCGCCGGCGGGAGGTGGCTCGTCGGCATCGTCGGGCTCATCATCGTGATCGTGGGCGGGGCGCTGGTGATGCAGGGCTTGCGCCGCGAGTTCCTGAAGCACCTGCAGATGGCGCAGACGAGGCCGCGGACGCGCCGCGTCGTAGAGCTGCTCGGCGTGATCGGGACCGTCGCTCGCGGTTTGGTGTTCGCGCTTGCCGGAGTCCTGGTCGTCGACGCGGCAGTCACATTCAAGCCGGCCAAAGCCGGCGGCATCGACAAGGCGCTGCTAACGCTGCGCGACCAGCCATTCGGCAAGTTCCTGCTAATCGTAGCGGCGCTCGGCCTGCTCATCTTCGGCGTGTACGGCCTGTGCGAGGCCCGGTGGCGCAAGGTGTGAATCCGCCCAGTGGCGGCTACCGGAGCAGGTAGCCGCCGCCTGGCAGCTTCGGCCTGCGGGCAGTTAGCGGCTCGGCCACTTCGGCTGGCGGGCAAGTCGCGAGGCAATCGAAGGAGCTGAGTTGCAGCATTTCATCGGCGCTTACGGCTACCTCGCCATCTTCATCCTGATGGTGGCGGAGTCCGCATGCATCCCCGTTCCGTCGGAACTGACGATGCCGCTGGGCGGCGCGCTGGCGGCAGGAGCGGTGCCCGGCGTCCACCTGACCCTTGCGCTGGTCATTGCTGCTGGCGTGGCCGGCAATATGGTCGGCAGCTACGCTGCCTGGGCTGTCGGCCGGTACGGCGGTCAGACCGCGTGGCGCCGCCTGACCAGGTTCGTCGCCGGGAGCGACGATGGCACGGCGAGGGCACAGCGCTGGTTCGACCGAAACGGCGCGCGCTCCGTCTTCATCGGCCGGCTGCTGCCGGTGATCAGGACGTTCATCTCGCTGCCAGCCGGATTTGCCCGGATGTCGCCGGTGCGCTTTGGTCTGTACACGGTGGCTGGCTGCTCCCTGTGGATCGGGGGCCTGGCGTGGGCAGGCTGGGCGGCCGGCGCGAACTGGCATCACGTGACAGGCCTGGTGCAGAAGGCCGGATATGTTGTCGGCGGCCTGGCCGTCGTGCTCGTGGCCGTCGCGATCGTCGTCGTCGTTCGGGCACGGCGCAGGCACCGGAGAGCGGCGGCTAACGTGGTGGCTGACGTGGGACCGGGCGCCGGCGTCGTCGATCACAGCGACTTGGATCGGCGTGCGCCCGCCGCGACAGCGGACGGAGCGAGGCATCGGAAGGCAGGCTAGACATGCGCGGCACGGCCGATCGTGAGCGGTCGCGGCTCAGGCGGGTCCTGTCGTGGGTGGACCGGTGGACGTCGCGGCCGCTGACCGCTCTGCTCGTGATCGCCGCGGACCTGGCGTGGGTTCTGATCAGCGTCGCCGTGGGCTTTCCCGGGCTGGGGGAGCGGGTTTTCCAGACGTTGGTCGCGGCCCTCACCCTGGCCATGGTCTTTGTCATCCAGCACACCCAGGCTCGCGAGCAGGCAGCCACGCAGCGCAAGCTCGATGAGATCCTGCAGGCGCTGCCCGATGCCGATAACTCGCTGCTGATGTTGGAGCACGCTTCCCACGATGAACTGCGTGCTACCGGAGACTCGCACCGTGAGATCCGCGAGGCTGCCCTGGATGGGCAATCCGGCGCAGCCAGTCCGGCAGGGTGACGCCCGCCGACAGGATGGTCCAGCTGCGGCATTAATGAGCTAGCTCGCGTCGCCCGAACTGAAGAAAGTAGCGAAGCTACCCGCGACCGCGGTGACGACGAAGATGCCCCACGCCTCGAGTGCAACGTCGACAATCTTGCCCACTGGTGTCAGCGGGTTCTTGATGCTCGAGGAAATGGTAAGCAATTGCACGGCGCAGAAGAACGCTGAATCGCCGATTCCATTGATGTCGCCGCCCCGTCGCCCGCTTTCCGTGGCCCATATGAGCAGAGTGCCGGCCACGAAGACCACCAGGGAGAGCCCGAACGCGAGCAGCAGGCGCGCGAACAGCCGACGGTGCCGCTCGCTCCGCGTGAAGAGCCTCGCCAATTCTTCGCGTATCACCACGGCCTCCCTCTACCCAGCGCCGTTGCGCGAGCCTGACCCACGGTGCCCTGACGCTCTGTGGCGCGGACCCGCGGACTGGAGCGACCGGCCTGCGCGGCGCCTTCTCGCTCAGATGCGGCGTTGAGCTCGGCGCCGAGCAGGACGGCTAGGCCAGTGAGGTAGAGCCAGAAGATGAGGATGACGACGCCGGCGAATGCGCCGTAAGTTTTGCCGTAGGAGCCGAACTTGCCCACGTAGAACGAGAAGCCGAGTGAGGCCAGCAGGAAGATGGCAGTGCCGACGAGGCCGCCGGGACTGAGCCATTGCCAGCGCGGTGTTTCCCGGTTGGGCGCGTAAAAGTAGTAGAACGAGAACAGCAGTGTGATGGCGATGATCGTGAGGACCCAGCGCACGAGAGTCCAGGCCACCACGAATGCGGTTCCGCTTACTCCGACGTGGCCTTCGATCCCCGAGCCGATCGACTGCCCGAAGACGATCAGCCCGGCGGCGATCCCGCCCAGTATCAGCGATGCGAGCATGAGCGGGATGGACCGCATTCGCTTGGCTGCGAACTTGCGGTCGACGGGCACCTCGTAGGCAATGTCCAGACCCGTCTGCAGTGCGGCCATGCCGCCGGAGGTGCTCCACAGCGCGACCACGATGCCGATAACCAGCGCGGTCAGCGAGGCGGACGCTGACCGTTGGGTGGCGGACTGGACTGCCTGGGTGAAGACGTTCGAAGCGCCGGGCGGCAGCACTTTGGTTAGTCCGGTCACCAGCCGGGTGACGGTACCGGACCCGATATGAATCAGGCTGGCCAGGCCGAGCAGGGCAATCAGGGCAGGGAACAGGGCCAGGAACCAGTGGTAGGCCAGGCTGCCGGCGGTCATGCTGCACCGGTCGCGGACGAACTTGGTGCCGGTCCGCTTGAGAGTGTCGCGCCAGCCGGCACCGCCCAGTTCCAGCGGAGTGTCTGGGCCGCCAGCGACCTCGTTCTGCGGCGGGATCGTCTCCCCACGTGCCGTGCCGCGGCTAGCGTCCGCGCGATTGCGGTCTGGCTCTTCCATGGTCATGCTTCCTGTCCCGAAGGCTGGCCTTCATCGCCGGGCCACGCGCCTGTGGACTTGCGGGTGCATGCGGCAGTGCCGCGGTCGACAGCCGACTTGACCAGAGCGAAGATCGTTCCCCCCAGTGAGCCGGCCACCGCCTCGCGCCAGCTCCGCCGTGCATCGGCCGGCTTGTACAGCACCCTGATCATCGCCGTCGCCACCAGCGGATGGCCAGATAGCATGCCGCGAGCGCGGTCGCAGCTGCCGCCAGCGGCGCGCGGCGCTGCCGGGCCGTGCTGGCTCCCTTGACGACCGCCTGCCTGACCGGTTCTGGCGTCGCCTCCAACACCGGCTTGGCTACTGCGGCTGCCCGCGCCTGCAGCTGGTCTTTGCTGGCATTGACGACAGGCAGGACCTGCTGCAGTGCCGCGGCGGTCTTGTCCGCAACCTGGTTACGTGCGTTCCCGGCCGAGGCGGCAGCCTGCGCCTGCGTCTGGCTAGCCTTACCTTTGACCTTCTGGGTCAGCTCGACTGCCTTGCCCCGCGCGCGTGCCCCCACGTCCGTCTTGGCAGCCAGCTGCTGCACCGTGTCGCCCAGTTGGTCACGCGTGTGCTCGATCTCCTGGCGCAGCTGCTGGATGTCGTCTGGTGGCCCCGTGACAGAACCGGAGGTGGCTGCGGGCGTGTCCTCGTCGGCCGCGGCGAGCGCGATGATCGCGGCCGCGATCAGGCAGCCGGCGCTGTACAAGGCGACCAGCGCGCCGCCGCCCAGCATCCCGAGGCCCGCTCCGGCCTGCTTGCCCTTGCGGGTCATCTCCAGCTGCGCGAGCTTCAGCTCGTCACGTACCAGCACGGAGACCTGCTCCGACAGCAGCTTGACCAGGTCCCCAGTCGAGCGCTCGCTGCCGGAGGACAGTTGCGTGTCGTCGGCGGTGTCGTCCATGGGGCCGCCCTTCGTTCGGGATGAATGCCCGCCTTACCCAGCCGCCGGCGGACCTAACATGGACCAGGCGAGCGACTGGCTGGTCCTGGTCCGGACAGCTCGATCCGGACGGACGTACGCGAGGCAAGATGGTTACGGGCCTACTGACTGGGTAACCGTGCGTGGCCGCGGCCCAGGCCCGGCTCCGGTGCGCCGAGGGGGGGAGTTGCCCCGGACGCAGGTGGGGCATCCTGGGCCGCGGCGCGAACAAAAGCAGCCGTCCAGGACGCCCCTGCAGGAGACTGCGCAAGGAGACTGAGGGCGGCATTAAGTTCGCGGCTCCCGTGAACTTAATCGGTGCCGCTGCTGACGGTCGTCAGAAACTCCGGCTGCGGCACCGGAACCTCACCGACGTCGACAACCCGCTCGCAACGGCCGCGGCGACGCGAGCGGCTCGACGGTGGCGCCGGCGCGACTGGCGCTGACCAGGGCACAGGCCAAGAACCCTGCAGGATCCAGCCGCTGTGTCGAATGGGGTTGCAATTGCGCGCTAGCTCGCCCACGCTGGATTGCTGGCGCGGCTGCTGCCGTCAGCCCTTTCTTGATCAAGCGTGGTCGGGTCCGAGGTTGATCTCCTTCAGCTCCTCTAGCACTTCTCCCGTCACTTCGGCCAGTAGCTGGGCCTGCTCAACGACGAGCTCAGCCTCGGCCTCGGCGGCTTGGTCAGCGTCCCTCAGGGCGGCGTTGTCGGCCTTGATTTCCTCGACGGTGGCTTTCGCCTCGTCGGTCTGCAAGCTCATGTCGCTCGGTGCAGTCTGAGCCGATGGGCCCGCGTAGTCGTTCGAAGTCGTCATGCACCGACAGGTCTCCTAAGATCGGCCCGTTACTCACGTTCAGCCCCCTCAATTCCCGGCCGCCGTAATTGAGGCCCGGGAAGGTCGTCGGCGCCGACCCAGCTGCCGCCGACCTGGTGGTTTGCTGCTTGATGAGAGCGGGCTCGACAAGAGGAGTGTGCGCCGCGAGCCAGCGCACCGGCTGACGGCGGAGCGCGGACTTGCCTGGTTGCGCCGCTGCTGGCAGCTGGACTGGCGCACCGGCCGTGTTAGTGATCTGGAAGCTGTCGACAAGCGAGGCCGCCCGGAGCGGCGAAGGACCATTCTGTCGCGCTGTGTGGTCGCTGAGGAGGCACCGAGCGGCACGGTAAGTCAGTCTGCGGTCCTGGCAAGCCACTCGCAATTACGTCGCCGCGACGGGTCATCAGGCCAGGTGGTGGAAGAATGTGATTACGCCGGTGATCCAGCTGTGGACAGTGTTGCCGGCTGACGCCGGGTCGGAAACGATCCAGACAATGGCCAGAACTGCCACTGCTATGCCGATGATCCGCGCTAACATTTCTCTCGCCTCCCGATCAGGCTCCGTCGCCGCGAAGTGTCGCGGTCGGACCCATCGGGCAAACTACCCGGCCAGAAGCTGGGCAATCAGTTCCCTGTGTGCCGTTGTGGAGCCTTACCGGTGCGAACTAGGGCTGGGCACGCGGTTGCGGCCGATCGTCATATCAGTCGGCCCCAAACACAGGCATCCGCGGCGTTGTCGCAGAGCAATTGCAGCCCGCTTTCCAGACCGCGGGGACTTCGACGCCATTCAGCACAACGCCGTAGTTGCGCCGGGAGTGGTGGTGCTTCGGCCGTCGACATCGTCGGCATGAGAACTCACACGCAATGGCGATAGTCATAACCGCATCCCTGACCCTGGCAGCGTGTGCGACGGTCGGCGCGGTGGCGCGGTGGCGCTGGGCGTGACGCGAGGCTCGCTGGGCTGAGACAGGCTCGGTGGGTGACGTTGCTGTCACAATCGCTGTTATGAATGAGGGCACTGTGTCCGGTCAGGTCCCGGAGGCAGACAAATGGTCGGCGCAGCTAACGGAAGCCTTCGGCTTCCTCGACGAACTAGGCTTCCGGGTCGTTGACAGTGGCACCTACAGGCTTGGGGATTGGACCCTTTTTAGTAACGGCTGCGCCGGTGTCCACCTCGACTGCGACGGCGACACTCGTTCTCTCAAAGTGACGTTGATGCTCCTCGACAACGACCAAATGCCACCACAGTGGTGGGACCGTCAGATCCCGCGGGTCGCGCTAAGACTTCGTGAGGTCGCCGAGCTGGTTGCACCCGAATCTTTGGTTGGCGAGGCCAGCTTGCCGCCGCTGAAGCGCGAAGCGGATCGTGCCCCTTATCTCCGCTTCTGGGCCTCTGTTCTCCAAGCCGTGGCTTCAGATTGGCTAAACGGAGATCGATCCTGGTTCGACAAGATGGAGCGTCGGCTGCGCTCAGAGCTTGGCGATTAGGCTCTGTCGGAAATGCTGATCCCCGCTTGCAGATCAACCGGCAGTGGAACTCCTGACCTGGGCTGGGCGGGTGGTGGGCGGTACTGGGATTGAACCAGTGACCTCTTCCGCGTCAGCGAAGTCAACTCAGCCGCGCACCAGCTATGGAACACCTCTATCGGCCGCCCTAGCTGCCGTAAGCAAGCTCCCGTCGGCGTTGGTCGCTCGCAGTCGCTGGCAGTTCTCCCCAGATAGTCCGGCAACGGAGTTATCACAATGGCATGCAGGAACGGCGCAGCAAAGGGTCGCCGTGCAGGACGCCCTCAAGGAGCTGCGGTAGGAGTCGCGATGCCTTCCGGCTCGTAGCAGCCGGACCGAGATGCCCAGCGACGGCGCGTTGTCCTTGAACGCACCGGAGACGTCCGCGGCACCGAGCCCGGCGAAGGCCAGGTGCAGTACCGCAGCCCGCATTTGCGTGCCAATGCCCTGGCTGGCTGACTCGCGGCGCCTAGTGCGAGCGCCCAACCTTCCGGATCTGCTTTCTCGTGCCCAGGTGGCGAGACGACCATCCGATACGGCTGCGCCCACAACGTGGCACTCGTTCCGTATAGCCGACCGATCCGTGCGGTCCTCGCGGTCGCGTTCAGCCCCGACGGCAGGACGTTGGCGACTGGAAGCTTTGATGGCACCAGTCGCCCCTGGGATGTGGCAACACGGCGGCTGGCCGGCGGCGCCCTCGCCGGTGACGTGGGGCTCGTCAACTCGGTGGCCTTCAGTCCGGACGGAGCCATTCTGGCCACGGGCGGGCAGGATGGCACCGTCCGCCTGTGGGACGTCGCCAACCATCAGCTGATCGGCAGCCCGCTGTCGGGCCAGGCGGGCGGGGTTCAGGCAGTGGCCTTCAGCGCGGAGCGGGTGGCTCTTTCACGCCCGCCGAGTGGGCCAGCAGTGCCTTGCCCGGACCGCCATATCAGCGAGTGTGCCCCTGAGGTGGGCGCTGGTGAGGATCGTTGCGAAGGACGCCTGCGCCGCTATCTCGTCGCGCAGCCACGCCGTCCTGGCACGCTGACGACTTATCACTAGGCGCGTGCCCGCCCACATCAGCACAGCGACGATGCTGACCTGGGCCACCAACGCGAGCAGCCTGAGCAATTCCATCCTCGCCGGCGCGGGGCTGGTAATTTGCGGTGCCAGCAACACGGGCAGCGTCATGACAGCTTGAAGGGATTCAGCATGGACCTCACCGGCCAGGCCGTCATCATCACCGGCTCCTCCAGCGGCATCGGCGAGGCGCTCGCGCGGCGGCTGTCTGACCTCGGTGCCGGGATCGTGGTCAACTCGGCCAGGTCCGCGGCGGCGGGCCAGCGCGTCGCGGACAGCCTGCCGGACGCCGTCTACGTGCAGGGCGACATCAGCGACCCGGCGACCGGAGCGGCCCTGGTCGATGAGGCAAGGCAGCGCTGGGGCCGGCTGGACGGCCTGGTTAACAACGCCGGCGTCACCGTGGACGTGCCGCTGGACGACATCGACTCTGTGCGGCCCGAGCACTGGGACAAGGTTCTGAGCACCAACGTCGTCGGCACGTTCACCGTCAGCCAGGCTGCTCTCCCGCTGCTGCGGCAGGCCGGCGATGGCTGGATCATCAACATCACCTCGCTTGCGGGCGTCCGGCAGACAGGCAGCTCCCTTCCGTATGCCGTGTCCAAGGCCGCGCTGAATCACCTCACCGCGATTCTGGCCAAGCACGCCGGCGGCAACGTGCGGGTGAACGCCGTCGCACCCGGCCTGGTCGCGACGCCATGGACAGCCGACTGGGACGAGCGCAAGGCGGGCGTCGAACTGGTCGCGCCTTTGCACCGGGTCGCGACGGCCGACGACATCGCGCAGGCGTGCCTCGGGATCATCGCCAGCCGCTATGTCAGCGGCAGCACGCTAGTGGTCGACGGCGGGCTTAGCCTCGTGCTCTGACCAGCTCGGCCCGGCCCGGCGCCATGAAGTCCGGGCCTGCATGGGCCAGATCGGCCAGCCGCATGCCCAGGTCGGTGATGTCGTTCCACCTATGCGAACTCTGCCAAGGGCCGGTCACTGAAAGACCGAGATGGGCGTGCCGTTGTCCAGCGTGCCCCGGCGAGCGAACTCGGCCCCGTTCCCGTCCAGCAGGTCGGCTAGCTTGAGGAGCAGCCGCGTGCGCGCCGCGTGGCGGGCGGGGGACCTTTGCCTCTACCTGTTTGTGCCCACGGCATGATCTGATGAGAAAAAGTCTGGGTCGTCGCCCCTTTCGGGGCGCAGGTGCGTGGACCTGCCAACGGCTGCCTCAGCGATGAAGGCATAGTGCGGGCGAGGCGCCGGATCGGCCAGTACATGGCTCCAACGAGCCGGGGCGGCATCGCATCACTGAGAAGCTGGATGTCGGGTCACGATAAGCGTCGCAGTGCGGGAGCGGCAGGAGCTAATGATGAAGTCATTCGATTCGGAAATCGCCGAGACCGCAACCTGGCTTGCTAGCCCTCGATTCGCGGGCATCACGCGTTTGTATTCTGCGCGTCAGGTGGTGGAGCAACAGGGCACCATCCCCACTGACTACACAGTGGCGAGGATGGCGGCCGGGCAGTTCTACGACCGGCTCCGGCAGCTGTTCGACGAGGGCAAGCAGATCACCACCTTCGGCCCCTACTCACCGGGTCAGGCCGTGGCCATGAAGCGGATGGGAATCGAGGGCATCTATCTGGGCGGCTGGGCTACGTCGGCCAAGGGATCCGTCACGGAGGACCCCGGACCCGACCTGGCCAGTTACCCGCTCTCCCAGGTGCCCGACGAGGCCGCGCCGATTGTGCGCGCCCTGCTCATGGCAGACCGGAACCAGCGCTTCGCCCGCTCGCGCCTGAGCGAGGCGCAGCGTGCTGTCACTCCGGAGGTCGACTACCGGCCGTTCATCATCGCCGACGCCGACACTGGACATGGCGGCGACGCGCACGTCCGGAATCTGGTCCGTCGTTTCGTCGAGGTCGGGGTATCGGGCTACCACATCGAGGATCAGAAGCCCGGTGCCAAGAAGTGCGGGCACCAGGGAGGAAAGGTGCTCGTCGGCGTGGACGAGCAGATCAAGCGGCTGAGCGCCGCGCGCTTCCAGCTGGACGTCATGAAGGTGCCCGGCATTATCGTGGCCCGAACCGACGCCGAATCGGCCACGTTCCTGGAGGGGCGCGGGGACGAGCGCGATCATCCGTTCATCCTGGGCGCCACCAGCGTTGACTTGCCGACGTACAAGGTCGGCTACCTCGCGATCCTGAGGAAGCTCCGCGAGCTGGGCGTCGACGACGCGCGCGGTCATCTGCTGTACAAGATCTCCGCTACGGAATACGACGAGGCCAGCGCCTGGCTCGAGCGGACGGGCGTGATGGGCATGCTCGAAGAGAGCGCGAAGGCGTTCCAGCAGGCTGACGGGTCGGTGGTCGAGGCACTGCTGGATCGCGTCGAGACGCAGTACCTGGAGGCGTGGCAGTCCGAGGCAAATCTGAAGAGCTATCCCCAGGCAGTCGCGGACGTGATCGAGTTCCGCGCGAGCGAGGGGGAGCGCTTTGACCTGAGCGCCGAGGAGTGGCTGGACTTCGCGAACCGGACGTCGTTCCACGCCGCCCGGGCCAGGGCCAAGTCGATGGGCATCGACATCATCTGGGATTGCGAGCTCTCCAAGACAGCGGAGGGCTACTACCAGATTCAGGGCGGAATCGAGTACGCGGTCGCCAGGTCGCTAGCTGTCGGCCCGTTCGCGGACCTGCTGTGGATGGAGACTAAGACCGCGGACCTGGCGGACGCCCGGCGCTTCGCCGAGGCCATCCACGCCGAGTTCCCCTCCAAGATGCTCGCGTACAACCTGTCGCCGTCGTTCAACTGGGACACGACCGGGATGAGCGAGGACGAAATGAGGCGATTCCCCGAGGAGCTCGGCAAGCTCGGCTTCGTCTTCAACTTCATTACGTACGGCGGACATCAGATCGATGGTCTGGCGGCGGAGGAGTTCGCCGCCGCGCTCAAGCAGGACGGCATGCTCTCCCTGGCCCGGCTGCAGCGAAGGTTCCGCCTGGTCGAGTCGCCCTACCGGACGCCCCAGACACTCGTGGGCGGACCGCGTCTGGATGCGGCGCTCATGGCCTCTTCCGGCGGCACGGCGGCCACGAAAGCGATGGGCGTGGGCTCGACGCAGCACCAGCATCTGGTGCAGACCGAGGTGCCGACCAAGCTGCTCGAAGAATGGCTCGCGATATGGGCAAAGCACTACCAGATCCCGTATTCGCTGTGTGTCGGACTGCGGCCGAACACGGCGGGCTCTGAGTTGCTGGAGCTCACCTTGTCCACGACAGGCGGCGAAAAGGTCGCCAACGTCATCTTCGACGTGATCGTGGATCGCCGAGGGCGCAACATCCTCTCGGTCCGAAACCAGAACACGTTCGACACCGCCCTGCGCCAGAAGCGCCTGATGACGCTGAACCACCTGTTCCTTGTTCACCGCTACAAGATCCGGTCGGTCCACTACGTCAGCCCGACCGACGACAATCGTTACCAGGCCCAGAAGATGAAGACGCACGGTCTCTTCAGCGACGTCCATGACGAGGTTGGCGACGTCATCGTCGCAGATGTGAGCGCGGAGGGCGTCAAGGCCCTGCTCGCCCCGGACCGGGACCGCTTGAACGACCTGATCCAGCGGAATTATCCATACGCGCCGGTCGACGTCACTGGCGCTCCGGTCTGATCCGAATCAGAAGATGACACTGCTTGGCTAGCCGTAGTCTGTCGCCGTCGACGACGGCTGAAGACTCGAGCAGGAATTCTGCGGCAATCGCGGCGCAGTCGCAGGACGCCGGTCTAGCTCCCGCGGCTCTCGTTGCGGAAGGCGGTCAGCGACCCAGAGCCGCTCGACATTACGGTGGAGGTCAGTGCTCGCACTGCTGGACGCTGGGCGGTCCGGGGGTTCGTTCGCAGGACCAGATCGATCGTGCCGAGCTCCGGCAGATGGTGTCCGGGCCCGAGAGTTGTGAGCTGAGACGGCACGAGGCTAGCGGCCATCGCAGAGACGCCGATGCCAGCTGCCACGGCGGCGATGAGGCCGTTTACGCCTCGGCAGACGCATGCGCTGCGGTACGGCAGGTGTGCCCGGTTTAGTGCCCGGCGCATCTCCGTGCGGGAGATGCTCGGCGCGGGGTAGATGGCTAGCGGCAGCGGACTGGTCAGGTCGAGCTTTGTCGACGGAGTGCCCACCCACACCAGGCGGTCTCGCTTGACAAGCTGGCCCCGCTCCTCGCCGCTAGGGCGCTTTCCTATGAACACGTCGAGTTTGTCGCCCTCGAGCCGCTCGTGCAGCAGGCCGCTCTGGTCGACCGTTAGGTCGAAGTCGACGAGCGGATTGTCACGGCGGAAGTCGCGCAGGATCTGGGGCAGCCGGGTCAGAGCAAGGTCATCGGAGATACCGATGCGCAGGCGCCCGCGAGGTCGCGGTCCGCTGAAGTAGGCGGCCGCCTGGTCGCACGCGGTCATGATGTTGCGCGCGAACCCGATCATGGCTTCACCGTCGGCTGTCAGCGACACGGAGTGGGTGTCCCGGAGCACTAGCATCCGGCCGGTCTGCTGTTCCAGGCGGCGGATGTGCTGGCTAACGGTGGGCTGCTGGATGCCGAGGCGGGCCGCGGCGCGGGTGAAGCTACCGGTCTGCTCGACGGCGAGGAACGTAGCCAGCAGCTGCGGATCGTAGGTTGTCATAGGGATTCTCAATAACAGTTAGATGCACAATCGCAGTTCATTATAAGCAGCGGCTGACCGAGAGTAGAGAGGGACATCCGGCAACCGGAAAGGCCGCTCAGTGACCACCGCCGAGGCGATTCGGCCACCGAGAGGCGCTTTCGCCGCCCTCACGTCCCGCGGCTACCGGATCTACCTGGCCGGCCAGAGCCTGGCCAACATGGGCACCTGGATGCAGAGCATCGCGCAGGACTGGCTCGTGCTCGACCTGACGCACAGCGCGACGGCCGTCGGCGTGACGATGGCGCTCCAGTTCCTGCCGATGCTGGTATTCGGCGCGCACACCGGAGTGGTGGCCGACCGGCTGTCGAGGCGGCGCATACTGCTGACCACGCAGACGCTGAACGCTGCCGCCATTGGCTCGCTCGCCGTCATCACCATCGCCGGCGCTGTCCGCCCCGCCGCCGTCTACGCGTTCGCGCTCGTGAGTGGTCTGATCTTCGCGTTCGACGGGCCAGCCCGACAGGCGTTCGCGGCCGAAGTGGCACCGGGCGGACGGTTGCGTTCAGCCATCGCGCTCAACGCCGCAGTGTTCCAGTCGACCCGGCTGGTCGGACCAGCGATCGCGAGCCTGCTCATCGCGACCGTGGGCACGGGCTGGGTATTTGCAGTCAGCGCCGCCTGCTACGCCGGACCAACGATCGGCCTGCTGCGGCTGCGACCGTCCGATCTCACGCCCGCTCCGGCCGCCCGGCGCGAGCTCGGAGCCCTTGGACCGGCTGTTCGGTACCTGCGCGGGCGCCCCGACATCCTGTGGACGATCTTCCTGGTGGGGATGCTCGGAACCTTCGGCCTCAACTTCCCGATCGTGCTGACCGCGATGGCGAAGTCAACTTTCGACGGCAGAGCTGGCACCTACGGCTTGTTCAACGTCGCTCTGGCATTCGGGTCCGCGTCCGGCGCGCTACTGGCCGGGACTGCCACGCACCCGAGACGCCGGGTGCTCGTGCTCTCGGCGGCAGGGTTCGGGCTCGTCCAGGCTGCTGCGGCAATCGCGCCGGGCATGGCCTTGTTCCTAGCGTTGCTGGTGGCCATGGGGTTTCTGAACCTCGCATTCCAGTCCATGGCGAACGCATCCGTGCAGCTCGCCGTCGAACCCGAACTGCGCGGCCGCGTCATGGGCCTGTACATGCTGGCTTTCATCGGCGGTACGCCGATCGGCGCCCCGGTCATCGGCGTCCTCACGAATCACTTTGGCGCCCGGGTCGGCATGGCCATCTGCGGTGCTGTACCGGCACTGGCGGGTCTGCTTGTGGCCGTGGCCACAACGCGGCGGCCGGGCACGGAACAAGCCGCCGCGTACAGGGACGGCGACCATCCGCGCCCTGAACCGGCGGGTGAGCGAGTTGTGACCTTCTGGTACTTGCGCGGACGGCAACTTCTCCGAGTTCAGCGCAGACATGGACACCGTCGGCGACTCGCTGGGAGCACCGGCAACGGCGGAGAGCCGTGGCTACGCGCCTCGTACGCGCGGCGGCCGGGCGTGCCGCACTCCAGGCCGAGCCGTTGGAACATGGTCGGCCGGGTCGGCCGGATCGTCAGCTCTAGTGGCAGGTTGTCGCCCTGCGCCTGCTCCGGCTGGCGCGCGTGTTCCCGAACCCGCGCATCGACAAACAAACTCTCGGGGCGCCGCATGCGCACAAGTTCGGCCAGTTCCTCGGTAGTTGGGATCCCGTGTGTGTCCAAATGCGCCGAGATCGCACCCGCACGGAGCGCCGCAAGCACCACTGGCCGCGGCCATAGGCACCGACGCAGTTCACAGCGGCGCCGGTGACGCCGTGCACGCACAGCCACTCGCTAGGTTGAGCGTGCCGGGTCGCCGCGCTGCGATGCCGTGTTGCTCCTGGCGAACCACTCAGGCAGTTCTCCGAGTTCGGTGCCTCCCTCGACGAGGATATGGCCCGCGCTCGTCAGGTCGATGGGTCCTCGGGCACCCTGACTGGCACGACCTCCAGGCCATCGATCTTCTGGAAGTCCGCGGGATTACAGGTGTAGACGGGAAGACGGTGAGCCAAGGCAGTTGCCGCGATCAGCGCGTCGTGGGCGCGTGCGGCAGGCTTCCCGCCGGATCTGCGCAGCGAGGCGGCTACCTGACCGAAAGCGCGTGCTGATGCGCGGTCGAATGGCAGCGGTTCAAAGTCGGCCTCGGCCTCTTGCAGGTGCGCCTGCCTGGCGGCGCGTTCCCGTTCATCGCGCGCGACCAGAGGCCCGGCGGACAGTTCGGCGAGCGTCACCGTGGTGATGAGCGGCTCGCCCGGCAACGCCGAAGCGTCACTGATGCTGCCCATCGCGATGACGGCGGAGGTATCCAAGATCCCACGGGCTGCGCGGTCGCCGGAACGCGTCACAGGTCAGGGTCCAGTACCTCGTCGAGTTCGGCGCGCAGGGCCTGATAGTCCACTGGCGGGAGCCGGCGCCACCGGGCGAGCAGAGTCTCAGCCGTGAGCGGCCGTCGGGGGACAGGGTGCAGCTCAGCCACGGGCAGGCCGGCTCGCGTGATCGTTATCTGCTCGCCTTGGGCCGCACGGTCTACGACCTCGCCGCCGTGATTCCGCAGTTCGCGGATCGTGATTTCAGTCACGTAAAACACTGTATTACGCGTGATACAACCGCTCGGCGAGTCCCTGGGCGGCGTGAATCCCGAACTGCAACTCTGCGCTGAGTCACTCCAGGTCGGCGGAGCATTTCGACGGCCTGACAGCCAGAGAGGCTAGTCGCAGGCGGACCAATAGTGCCGCGTCCGCGGGCTGCGAATGGGCAGCGCTGTCAGTCCGTGCCATTGCCGAGGCAGTGTGGATTCAGACCGGCCCCGCCGCTCATGTGGCTGATAGTCCACACCGGCCGTGCTGAGGACTCGTTGTCTAGGTACGTTCTGCCTGGTAGATCTGGTGGGCGGTACCGGGATTGAACCAGTGACCTCTTCAGCCGCTGACCCAGCAGCAGGCTGGCTGTTCGTCCTAGCCACGGAGGTAAACGCCCTGAACGTCGCGCGACGATCCGGGCAGCACTGCCACAGCGGGCTAGAGAGCGGCGACCCAAGACGGAGCGGGCACGATCAACTCCACGTTGCGGTCCAGCACGGTGCCACGCCGTCCGTCGACGACACCCGAGGGCGCAGGCGCCTGCCAGTCGTTGACGCTCAGTTCCCGGGACAGGGATGCCAGGTGAAGCGGGCCGGTCAGGTTACCGCCGTAGGACGGCGGGGCCGCCGTGTCGGTGATCGTGCATATGACCGACATGGTTCCGTCGCGGTTGTCGGCGATCTCCACCAGGCGGCTCTGCTGTGGCCAGTCGATATGCGATGCCGTGTTAACCTCCCAGAACCCGCCGTCAAACGGTGAGCTGGAAGGTCTGGCGAAGCCGGTCACCTGATTGATGTGCGTGTGCCCATTGATCCAGGCGATGACGTTGGGGAATTGCAGCAGCAGGGCCTGTACCTGCGGCCCGAGCACCCGCGGGCCGCTCTCGCCGGGCGCCAGCGACGGGTTGTCCATAGTCGCGATCGTGTGGTGACTGAACAAGACGAACAGCCGGTCCCGCACCCGTTGCCGTACAACCTGGCCCGACGCGTCGAGGTAGCTGCTGCTCCCTGCGACGAGCTGCTGCCCGAGCCAGGCGAACTGCACCTGGTCCAGCGAGCCGTCGGCGCCGCCGCCCTGGTTGACGGTATCGAGCACGATGAAGCTGAGAGCGCCAAGATCAAAGGCGTAGTAAGCCGTTCCGTCGGCGACGTTCTGCTGCGTATACCCGTGCCCGATGGGACGTCCAGTGCTGACAAAATGCTCCTGAACGATCTCCGGGCGCGACAGCACGCGGCGATTGGAGTCCGCGGTGACCTGCCGCGACGGGCCCGCGGTTAGCAGGCCGAGCACGGCAGCGCTATTAGCCGCCAGATCCTCGAACACCAACCCGACATTCGTTCCCGGCGCAAGGCCGGTGATCTTGTCGCTGCCAGTCGCGATCTCACCGATGACCGGGTCGCCGGGCAGGCTGCCCTGGACGAGCCCGTCGTGGTTGCCGAACGCGGTGAGCCACGGCATGTCCAGTCCCCTCGCCGCGAAGGGGACCTTAGCGGCAGCGAGCAGGCCCGGCACGACCGGGAAGCCGTGCACTGAGCGTGGCAGGTCATCGACGCCGCCGGACGGTGTGCCGTCCGGGTGCCAATAGTGAATGTCATAGTCCGCCCAGTCCATGACGCCCTGATAGAGCGCCGGATCTCCGGAGCCAGGCGTCACGGTCTGCCCTCCGTCGAGAACGTCAATCGCCCATCGCACCTCGTTGTACTGGGTGTTGTCGACGTTGTCACCAGTGCAGATGGTGAAGGCCAGGGGCGCGCCGGTGGCCGGACCCCGGCCGACCCTGTTCACGGCGCGGACCATCGCGTCCGCGACCTGAACCGTGAGGATCTCCTGCGGACGGTAGGCAGTCGCGATAAACGCCAGCTCGGCGGCATCAGGCTGGCCGGGGTCGGCGTAGCGGTCGAGGAATTCGACCCGGGCCGGTGACTCCGCGTCAAGCATGTGGATGTCGGAGAACTGCGAGAATGCAACGAACTGGCGTCGGCGGAAGAAACGGCTAGGACTCGCGACGCCGCCAATGTCCTGACGGATCAGGTACGGCTCACCTGGGCCGGGCACGATCAGCTGGTATCCGCCGACCCCCGCCAGGCCACGCAGAAGTGTCCGCTCGAGGGTCGTCCCCGACGGATCGGCCAGCGGCGCAGCCGCAGCACGCCGAGCCGGGAAGGCGACCAGACCAGAGGCGGCCAGGCCGCCGGTGAGCGCCGAGGTCTTCAGGAATGAACGCCGGGAAACCCGGCTAGGCTCCGTGTGCGGCTGCACCGCATCGCCCGGCTGCACATTCGGCGGCGTGCTTTCCGTTGGCGCCATGGTCTTCTGCCTCCTCTGGGTCGTTGCTGGGAACATGTGCCCGGCATGCCGTTGGTGCACTGATTAAAAGTGGGCTTCCCTAGTTGACCTTCAAGGTGAACGACTGACTTGCACTACCGAAGGCGTTGGTGGCAGTGATGAGGATCGGGTAACTGCCCTCGGTAGCCGGGATGCCGGAGATGGTGACGGTGCCGTCGCCGTTGTCGGTGAAGGTGACCCCGGACGGCAAGGCGCCGCTTTCGGTCAGCGCCGGGGCGGGGAATCCGTCGGTGATGACGGTGAAGATTCCTGAATCTCCTGCTGTGAAGGTCGTCGATGCGTGGCTGCTGATGGCGGGCGCGTCGTTCAGGACGAAGGTGAAGGTCTGCGTCACCGCACCCTGATTGTTCTTCGCCGTAATGGTCATGACGTAGCTCCCGCCGAGCGTGGCCTTCGGAACTCCGGAGATGGTGGCAGTGCCGTCGCCGTTGTCGGTGAAGCCGACCCCGGACGGGAGCGCGCCCGTCTTGGTGAGCGACGGAACCGGGAACCCGGTGGTGGTGACGGTGAACGGCGTCATGGCTGTGCCCGCCGTCGTGGTGGTCCCCGGTGGGCTGGTGATGACGACGGCCTGATCCACCGTCACGGTGAGCCACTGGCTCACGCTGCCAGCAATGTTGGTAGCCGTGACGAGGATCGGGTAGCTGCCGTCGGCAGCCGGGGTGCCCGAGATGGTCGCGGTGCCGTCCCCGTTGTCGGTGAAGGTGACCCCGGACGGCAAGGCGCCACTTTCGGTCAGCGCCGGGGCGGGGAATCCGTCGGTGGTGACGGTGAAAGTCCCCGTGTCTCCGGCCGTGAAGGCGGTGGATGCGTGGCTGGTCACGGCGGGCGCCTGGTTCACCACGAGGGTGAAGGTCTGCGTGGCCGTGCCCAGGTCGTTCTTGGCCGTGATGGTCACGACGTAGGTCCCGCCGAGCGTGGCCTTGGGGTTCCCGGAAATGGTGGCCGTGCCGTTGCCGTTGTCGGTGAAGGTGACCCCGGACGGCAGCGCGCCCTTCTTGGTGAGCGACGGGACCGGGAACCCGGTGGTGGTGGCGGTGAACGGCGTCATGGCCGTGCCCGCCGTCGTGGAAGTGCCGGGCGGGCTGGTGATGAGCGGCGACCCGGCGGCGGCGACCGTCAGGGTGAAGGTCTGGGTGGCGTTCGGAGTGACGCCGTTCTCAGCCTCGACGGTCAACGTGTAGACGCCGGGAGCGGTCGATGAGGTTCCGGCCAGCGTGGCTGTGCCGTCGCCGTTGTCAGTGAAGGTGACCCCGGTCGGCAGAGTCGATCCTGAAGACAAGCTGAGAACCGGGGTGGGCGCCCCCGTGCTGGTGACTGTATAGCTGAAGGCCGAGCCCGCCGGAACGGTGTCACTGGCGCCGCTGGTGATCTGCGGCTCCTCCGGGCTCACGATGTCAGCCGTGTCGATGTTTGCAGCGGTATCCGTCAAGCAGGGCATGTTGACGGGGAACGGACCACCAGCGAGGCTGATGGTGAGGTAGGTATCCTGCGTTACTTGCACGACGCCCGCTGCGGCTGCGTCAGTGAATGAAGGTGGCGTGGCCAAAGGCATGGTCGTCACCACAGCGGGACTGCCCGAGACTAGTGGGACCGTCGGCATAGTGAGAGTTTCGGGAGTGCTGGATGGGGCGATGTTCGTGGCATCGATCGCCGTGGCGATAGTTCCCGACAGCGACGTGTACCCATAGGCAATGAGTTCGTCGACTTCGACAGCTGGAAAAGTGATGGCAAGCGCGTAGTCGTTCAGCGTCTCGCTGCCCCCTGGGGCAACGGGATTGGTTGAGAGGCTGCCCGTCGTGATGGTGCCGGGAAAGGTGAAATTCCCGAGGTCGTCGCCGTGGCATAGAACCGTGTAGCCAGCGCTATCGGCGCTGGCTGGCGTCATTGACGCCGTCACCGCCGCGACGCTCGCGGAACCTGCGAGCAGGCCCGACCCGATCATGGTCGCGGCGCGCCGCAACTTGACTGCAGGCGGCCTGAAATTGAGGCCGTGACCGAGAATGCTCATCGTTAACCTCCCCGGTAACTGAGACCGGCAGTGGGTCCAGCGACCGCGCTGTCCCTGATCTGCGGCGGTGCCGCGGCCGGGAAAGTGGGGCTCCCGCTCGGTCAGGTGCGAGTTGACTTTGGTGCCACAGTGGCCGGCGGCGCGGGTGGTCACCACACATGACGGCCCACAGGAGGCCCACAGGATCGCGCCGCCAGCTTTTCGGCCGTGAGTTCTTCGTGCCTGGCGATCCCGTTCGCGACGGCGGTCCCGGCCGTGAACTTGCGTCGTGGTGGCTGCTGGGCGTGCTGGCCAGGCGCCGGTACCCTTGCTAGCGGGGCTGGCTCCCAGCCTGCGGGCCGTGTTTCGGTGAGCTGCTGCACCGGCTGGGCCGGTGAAGGGGGACGATGGCCGGTGGCGGAGCAGGCTGCGCCGGGATTCGCCGGGTTGCTGCGGCAGCTTCGCGCTAATGCCGGGCTGACGCAGGAGGAGCTGGCGGACGCGGCGACCTTGAGCCCGCGGTCGATCAGCGATCTAGAGCGTGGCATTAACCTGACCGCCCGCAAGGAAACGGCCCGGCTGCTGGCAGACGCCCTCAGGCTGGCCGGGCAGCAGCGAGTGCTGTTCGAGGCGGCAGCGCGAGGAGGCGCGCTCGCGGGGGACCTGCCGATCCAGCTCAGCTCGTTCATTGGCAGGGTGGACGAACTTGCCGGGCTGGCCTCTGCGATGCACGGGTCCGCGCTGGTGACGGTGGTCGGCGTGGGCGGCGTCGGCAAGACACGTCTCGCGCTGTGCGCTGCGGCGGGGCAGCGGCCGTCTTTCCGCGATGGAGCTTGGCTGTGCGAGCTCCACCTGGCAGACGACGAGGACACGATGGCGCAGGCAGTCCTGGCCGCCCTGCGGGTACGTGCGCGGCCGGGCGTCTCGCTGGCTGGCAGCGTCGTCGAGGTCCTGCGCGCCCGCAATGCACTGCTGCTCATGGACAACTGCGAGCACCTGCTGAGCGCGGCGAGTGCCTTGGCGGCGGACATTCTCCGCGGCTGCCCAGAGGTCCGGATTCTGGCGACCAGTCGGCAGGCGCTCGGCGTGGCCGGCGAGCAAGTCTTCGGACTGAAGCCCTTGTCGCTACCGCCTGCGGCCGCGAGCATTGAGGCCGTCAGCGGCAGCGATGCCGTCTCCCTGTTCGTCCATCGGGCCAGTTCCGCACGCAATGACTTCTGCCTGAGCCCCGGCAACGCCGCCGTCGTCGGTGAAATCTGCAGGCGGCTGGATGGGATTCCGCTGGCGATCGAGCTGGCCGCCGCGAGGGTGGCCGTGATGCGCCCGGCCGAGATCGCTGAGTTGCTTGATGAGCGCTTCCGGTTGCTGACTCACGGGCGGGCCGGTGCTGCTGGCCGGCATCAGACGCTGGAGGCAACGGTCGAGTGGTCGTACGCGCTGCTCAGCGAATCTGAGCGTCGCATCTTCAACGGCCTGGGCGTATTCCCGGCCAGTTTCGACGCCGCTGCGGCGGCCGAGGTCGTGGGCACCGGCGGTGTGCAGCGGTGGGATATCCTCCACGGACTCATGGCCCTCGTCGCCAAGTCCATGGTCGCCGAGGAAGAGGGACCGGACCAGACGAGCCGCTACCGTCTGCTTGAGACGATGCGTGTCTACGCGCGGCAGCAACTTGCCGCCGCCGGCGGTCTAGACCTGCTGCTGCGCCTGGCACGCGGAGCACTACTCGGCGTTCGCCGAACAGGCCCGGCCCGAACTGCTCGGCCCCCTGCAACTCGACTGGCAGGACCGTATCCTGGCCGAGCTCGACAATCTGCAGGCTGCCGTCACGTGGGCCTTCGCCGGCAATGATCAGACGCGCCAGCTCGCCTTCCGGATCGTGTCAGCACTGGCATTCACCGCCGTGCACGGGCGCGGCACCGTCGGCGCCTGGGCCGAACGCGCGCTGGCCGAGGTCGGCACGTGCCCACCGGAGATTCGCGCCACAATCATCGCCGCCGCGGCGTGGAGCGCGTTCTGGGCCGGCGACCTCGTCCTCGCGCAGCGCCGCGCCGAGGACGCGCTGCGCGAACCGGCATCCAGCGATCCGATGAGCAGCGGGATGCCACGAACCCTGCTCTCCCGAACCTATGCTTTGACCGGGCAGCCAGAACGCGGGGCCAGCATCGTCAGGGAGGGCCGCCGGGAAGCTGCCGAACAAGGTGTCCAGGTGCTTGACGGACACCTGCTTGCCATGGAATCGATGGCCTGGACCGCCGCCGGAGACTACGCTGCGGCGCGGCAACCCGCTATGGAAGCGGTCGGGATAGCCCGCAGGGTCCGGAACCCGGCTCTGTCGGCGATGGCCTTTTATGCCGCCGCCGGAGCGGTATGGCTCGACGAGCCCCAGACCGCGCTGACGCTTATCGAGGACAGCCTCGAACTTACCCGCGCAGGAGCCCTCGACAGTATCCTCGGCTACGCCCTCTCGCTAGCTGCCGCCATCCGCATCCGCAGCGGCGACCTGCGCGGAGCGCTGACCGTACTGCGTGAGGCGACGGTGCAGCAACACCGCGACGACAGGTTGGGGCTTGGCGTCACGCTACAGCGCGGCGCTACGGCACTTGCCCGGCTCGGTGAGGTCGAACCAGCGGCGATCCTCGCCGGCGCCCTCTCCGCTCATTTCACCATTACGCCCGCCAGTTTCACCGCCAACGCTTTGCTCGAGGTCGACGAGGCTCAAGTGCTCGCCCGCCGAACGCTCGGCGAGGCCGGCTACAGCGCAGCGCTCCGGCGAGGCGCGGCAATGGACGACGACGTGGTCGTCGATTACGCGCTAGCTCAGTTCGGCCGACTCCTCGAGCGCCCCATACCGCAGTGATCCTCAGGCTCCGGCCCAGCACGTCTCGCCGTGCGTGGCCGATAGTCCCCCAACCGTTACAAAGGCAGCTTCGGCAGTTCGGCGTTCTGCCTGGTAGAGCTGTGGGCGGTTCTGGGATCGACCCAGCGACTTCTTCCGTTGTGGAGAAGCAGCGGACGTCGCTCGGACGCCTGAGCGCGCCGTCTTAGGGTGTCTGACCAGGCCGGATGTGCGCCGGCTCGCCGAACAATGAGTATGGAGGATGGCCACGGACCCTGGCGGCCGATGATCTCTCGCCGCCAGGAACATGCCGCTGACCTGGTCAAACTTGGTGGGCGGTACTGGGATTGAACAAGTGGCCCCTTCCGTGTCAGCGAAGCCAGATGTGTGGCTGACTGTGGCCAGATTCGCTCTGACCTGCGGATTCTTGGCTGGATGTCGCTGAGTGCGGCTTGAAATCGGATCCCGTTGGCTCTTGGTTTGGCTCTTCTACGATCTCGGCCTGCCCATCCCAAAGCGGAGCGCTACGCCAGGCCCGCAAGCCAGCCGTTGGTCATCGAAGCGGCTGGCCATCTCGCTGCTGAGATGTGATCACGCTAGCTTCCATGGGTTGATCAGAGCGATTCCCGTCTCCTGGAAGTCGTCAGTGTTGCGGGTCGCCAATGTCGCGCCCATCGCGCGGCAAATAGCCGCGATCTGTGCATCGGCTACGCCGATGGCCCGCCCGAGCCGTTCTCTGCGGGCGACGATCTCGGCGTATCGGCTGGCAGCTTGTTCGTCAAAGGCTAGGACCCGGCCCTGGAAGTCGTCGCCGAGCAGCCCGTGAACCGCCGCAGTGAGTTCAGTCTTGCGGCGTCCATCTGGAAGCCGTTCGACGCCGTAGAGCAGTTCGGCAGCGGTGATCGCCGTGGTCGCGACCTCATCTGCCGCCAGTGAATCAAGCCAGGAGACCACCTCGGGCGCTGGGGCTTGCCGGGTGAGCTCCGAGATGACATTGGTGTCGACGACGATCAAAGATCGAACTCCGCTGCGCGAGGCATTTCGCCGCTGCGGTCAGGGATCTGCGGTTCGGCGTCGAGTGTCCTGAAGCGCCCGTGGATCCTGGTGCCAAGACCGCGCTCGGCGGAGCGCGGAGCCAGCCGTTCGTGGAGTATTGCCCGCACTTCGGCTTCCATGGAACGTCCATGGCGCGCTGCCTCGACACGGAGCCGTGCGTGCGTCTGGGGATCCAGGCCCCGGATCGTGAGCGTTGACATCCTGGTGCCTCCGAGTTCTAGCGTGCATGCAATGCTAGCATTGCTGCTAATGACGGCACAAGCAGGACCGGCCAGCGATTACTCATCGGTCCTCGCCTGCCGTGTAGCACGGCTGGGCGGCAACTCCCCGGTCGGCGGGCCGACCACCTGCCAGGGGCACCGGGCCATGCAGGTGAGCCTCAGCGGCTGGAGCACGACCGAAGACGACATCGACGCCAGCATCGCCGCGGGCACTGGCCTGCACCGGCCGGGTGCGGTGACCGAGCCGGTCAGTGCAGGTGACCGACCAGCTCGGCGATGCTGGCGGCCAGCTCGGCCAGCGCGGTCACCGGAGCCAGCCTGGTCATGGCGCGGCTCAGTTTCCTGCCGATCGTGGTGGTGTCCGGCTCCTGGTCCCTCAGCTCGGTCCGGACCGCCTTGAGATCATGGCGGATGTCGCCAGGGTCAGCCAGCTCAGCCCAGTGTTGTTCGACGCCGCGGATAAGCTCATCCAGCTTGCCAAGGATCTGCACGGTCGGGTCAGGTGCCGGCGGACTGTCGCCGCCCTGGTTGACCACCTTGGCCCGTGACTTCGGGCCGAAGGCGAAAGCCGACCGGTCGGCCTTCTCGAAGTTCGCGTTGTACTCCCCGGAACCGTTCTGATGCACCAGGGCCGTCCCCCCAGGTCGTTAGTCGTCGTCCTTCTTGTCCTTGTCGTTGCTGGCGTTGTCGGTCTTCGACTTCGTCAGCGTGCCCATCGCGAAGCTTGAATTGCTGACCTCCCCGATCCGGACGTTGTAGAAGTTGCTGGCGTTGTCGTTGATCACCTTTATCTGCGGTTCAAGCTGCTCAAGGTCGACGTTCTTGCTCTTCAGGAATTCCCGCACCACTCTGGTCAGCTTCTCCTGCGCGACCAGGATGAACATGACCTCGTCGCGCTCCGGGAAATAGTGCTGTCGCTGCCAGCCGCAGGCGTACTCGCGGACGCTGCGGCTGGCTCCGTAGTCGAAGACCTGACCCCGCTCGATGGCGCGCCGCTGCCGCGCGATGTACCGCTTAGCCGACCGTTCTTTCCAGTAGGAACGGCCGACCGCGAACGGCGCCAGCATCAGCGCCTTCGGCGCGCGGCAGGCCCAGCGCAGCGCCGCCCGCCAGAATCGCCGGACCTCGATGGCGTCATACATGTAGTCGATCGACTGGAAGCGCGGGCTGACCGGCGGCAGCACATAGAACGACCACTCGATGTAGAGAGAGCCCCCAGGTGCACGGCCCGGGCGAACAGGGTCACGATGAGCTGGCCCTGCCAGCCGCGCATCTCAACGCAGATGTACACGCGCGCGTCTGGCGTCGGATGCCGGATCGCCTGACGCAGCAAGACCGGGTTGACCGAGGTCGTCGGCGGCTCGTGCGGCGACGGCAGGTAGTCGGGGTCGCCCTGAATATGTCGGCCGTTGACGAACAGCCGCTCCTCGACCCAGACGTCCCGCAGACCGAGATCATCCATCGCCTCGACGATGGCAGCGTGCACGTCCTCGTTGGTGAACGGGTCGGGCGTGACATCCTGCTGCTTCTTCTGGTCCTTGCCGCTGTCCTCCACGCCGTCGTCGTCGCTCTTGCCCTTGCTGACATCTATGACGAGCGGTCCGCCGACCTTAGGCACCCGGTATCCACTGCCGGCGAAGGCCCGCCGGCCGCGGAAAACTACCAGGTTCCCCAACCGGCGCCGGCTCACGGCCCGGAGCCCGTCGCGTTGCTGCGGATCGGCCGGCTCGGGCGCGTCGTCCGGGTTGAACTGGCCGCGGAGCATGTGCTTGTGGACGCACCGGTACTGGTCCAGGTACTCGGTCAGCATGACGGCCCAGCCCAGGAGCAGCGTGACACCAGCCATCACCACCACGCCGGGCCAGTAGCGGGCGAACAGACCGACGAGGATCAGCGTCGCGAGGCCCGCGACCAGGATCATGCTGAGCGCTAGGTCGCGCCGCCGACGGCGGTGCAGCGAACCGATGGCCCACTTGGCGACCGCAGCCAGGTCGACGCCGTAGGCCGGAGCGAGCGCCCGGAACTGCTCATTGACGATCTCGCGCACGACATACTCGGCGTACGAGATGAACAACTGCGTCCGGGCTGACAGGTAGCGCGTGGTCTCCCGGTCCTCGTCCCAGCGGGAGTAGCTGCGCGGCCGGGTCGGCTGTCGCGGCAGCGGCTCGGTCTGGCTGCCGTCGCCGCGGTATCCGCCGTACGGATACCGGGGCCGGTTCCAGGGGGCCTGGCGGTTCCACGGCTGTCGGCCGGACGGGTCGCGGTCCGCAGGCTGGCGGAAGAACACTCATGCCTCCCAATGTCGGCCTACGCCAATCCGGAGTAGCAGGCTTTTTCCGGCGTATCACGCGACAGCGGTGTCATTAATACTTTGCGTGACGGATGCCGCGCAGCCGCCCGCAGAGTGAGCACGCTCCGTCGCGGCTACAGGCCCCAGTCCTGACGGAACCGCTCGAGCGCGGCCAGAGCGCTGGCCGGTTCCTTGGCAGGGCCGACAAAGCTTTAGACCAGCCACGATGCACTTCCATTAGCGGCTCTAGCTGCGGGTATGCAGGCTTCGTGTCGCCGCGTGTCGCTCGCGGTCGCTGGCAGTTGTCCCCCGGATAGTCCCCCAGAGGGGGCATCTCAGGACATGCAAGAACGGCGCAGCAAAAGCATTGACGCCATTTACTTCGACGCTCGCCGATGTGAGCCTCGGCTATGTGAATCGACACTGTCGCGGGGACGATTTGCCGTGCTGGTTGTCCTTCCCGGAGCTGCCGCGGCGATTCGAGCCCGAACTCATCAGACAACCGCAGGATGAGCGGTCACCGGCGATAGCACGCAAGGATGGCCAACCCAGAGCTGGATGCTGTCGCCGGTGCGCCCCTCCGGGCCTTCGGCGAGCAGGTCAAGCAGGACCGCGGCGACATCCGCCGGGTCCATCACGCTAGGCGCGGGCGGCCTGCCGCCAAGAAACCCGCGGTACATCGGCGTGTCGGTCGCCCCCATGCCGAATGAGTTGACCCGGATTCCGTGCGGGCGCAGCGCCTTCGCCCAGGCCTGGGTCAGGCCGTTGAGCCCCCACTTCGATGCGTCGTAGACGTCGAAGGCCGCGCCGCCGCCCGGTGGCCGTGGGGCAGCCGCCCACGGACAGGTCGGCGCGTCGGTATGGTCCAATGCCGTCGGCCAGCCGCAGGTATGGACATGGTCGGTGGTCACGTTGACGATGTCGCCGCCCTGACGCATGAGGTACGGGATGGTGGCCCGGCCGACGAGGTAGGCGCCGCGCAGGTTGGCGCCAAGAGTCCAGTCGTAGTCGGATACCGCCTTGTCCCATGAGTCGCTGACCGGGCTGGTCGGCACGCACACGCCCGCGTTGTTCACGACCGTGTCGATGCCGCCGAGGCGCTGGGCGGCGCCATCGACGAAGTCGCGAACGTCGCCCGGCTTGGACACGTCGGCGACGGCTGCCCAGCAGGTGCCGCCATAAGTGGCCAGGTCGGCTGCCACACCCTCGATTGCCCGGTTGATGTCGCAAACCGCCACCTCGGCGCCCGCCTTGGCCAGCGCGTGCGCATAGGCCAAGCCCAGCCCCTGCGCGGCGCCGGTCACGATCGCCCTGCGCCCTTTGATCGATGCCGTCATCGTCTCACCCTCGCTCTGGCTCGCTGCGCGCGCTTTCGGGCTGCGCATCGTCGGAGGCGGCGCGCAGCGGGAGCCACCACTCCTGGACCTTGGCGACGTAACGCTCGCGGTCTGCCTCGGCGAGGTCGATGGCATCAGGTCTGGGCGTCAGGTCGGTTGGCTTCAGGGGCGACGCGCCGACGATGGGGTCTACCCACTCGAGGCGAACGTCCTGCAGCACCTCGTGCAGCGCAGGCAAGGCCGCCACGTGGTGCGGGCTGGCCTCGTGCGCGAGGAATCCGGCGAACCCGTCGAAGGACTCGAGCGCGTAGTACGTGCCTGGTTCCGCGCCACGCCAGTACTCATACCTGCGGACATCACGCTCGCAGGCGTGGGTCGCATCGTGCAGCTCCCGGGCGATCTGCTCGAACCGCTTCTCGGCTCCGGGCCGCACCCGGATGTGAGCCAGCAGTGTTGCCATGCGCCCCTACCCCTTCCCGTGCAGGCGGCCGTTCGCGGCGGCGCGGTGCCGTCGCGAGGGTTGGCATAGACCTTCCGTCATGCCCACTCCTTTCCCAGGCCCCAGGCGACTCCCCGCTGAAGCAGCAGGCGGAACACGTCCAGGTCCCACGACCCACGGTCAACCGCAGGCCACCAGTCCATCGCGGGCCGCATGTCATGATGGCCCCGGCAGTGCCCCAGCGTCAGGTACAGGACGGTGCCGCAGTCGAGATAGCGCAGGTACAGCACCGGGTGCTCGCGTTCCTCCGGCCAAGACGACTCCGCGAAGCCACGCGCGTTGCCGGCGAAACGCGTATGCAGCAATACTTCCAGCTTGCCGTGGTACTCCGACAGGTAGAGCTCGTCGGAGGTGTCAAACGGTGCGATGCCGGCAACCAGGGGGTGATCCGGCTCGGTCACCTCGACCCGGTACGGAGCTATCGGCGGATGGGCGATGAACTGGCTGCCGAGCGTCTCCGCCAGGACGGGGATGACCCGCGGGCTGACAACTGCGTCGGGGGTCAGGTCGAGCGCGGCATTGGTGCCATGGAGGGCGAGCCAGCGCCCGCCGCCCTTGACCCAGTCCCGGAGAGCTTCCTGCTCCGCCAGGCTGGGCCGGACGTCACAGGTATAGGTGATCAGGAACTGGACGCCATCGAGCAAGCCGATGTCGGCGTCCCGGTAGTCGCCGCTGACAGTGACCCGCACCTCCTCGTGCATGCCGAGGTGCGTGAGCAGTTGCAGCCGGGCGAAATCGAAGTCGTGGTACTTGCCGCCGCAGACCAGGTGCGCCAGCACCGGTGGGCGCGGCGTCACCGGAATCACCGCGCCGTGAGCACCGCCGCCGTCCGTGCTCATTGCAGCGCGTAGATCTCGTAGCGCACGCCGCCGTCGACGAGACCGCCGCGGCCGACGCCCTGAATGTTGTTGAGCCACCCATGCGGCCCTTCCGGCGCCTCGAACAGCCCAGCGATGCGGATGTCGTAGTCCGTGTCGCCCGTTGGCGTGGCGACGCCCTGGTAGGTGAGGAGAACATTGGCCCCGTCCGAGCAGGCGAGCAGCAACCGCACGTCGAGCCGGAGACTGCCATCGGTCCTGGCCGTGAACCAGTCCGCCCCGCCATCGACGATCGTGCCCGACAGGCCGGCTCCATCGAACTCGCCTCCCGTCACCCGGACGACGCCTCGCGTGCCCTGCGGTGTTCCGGGCACCGGGATTGCCTGCTCCGTGCGCGCGATCATCGTCAGCACGTGCTCCACGGGAAACTTAGTGAGGATCATCGCCGGCTCGGGCTCAGCTGGGCGCGAGTGCGGCGCGGTTCGGAGTCTCGCTCCCCGCGTCTACCGCTGCCGAGAAGTGACGGCGGGCCATCGTTCGCACGAGCTCGACTCCGCGCTCGTTGCCGAGGTCGGTTCCTACGCCGATGAGCACGACGGTCGCCGTGCCGGCGACCCGATGAGCCAGCCGGTAGGCCGACCACAGCCGGTCAAGCGGATAGTCCAGCACGCCGCCCTTGACCAGCTCGCGGTGGTAGAGCTCGACCAGGTCCTCCTCGTGGGCAGCACGCACATCGGCTGCGAGGCTGCCGCCGAGCAGATAGGCCAGGTCGTAGGTTCCTGGCCCGCGGCCAATCGACTGCCAGTCGAGCACCACAAGGCCGGACCCGTCGGAGTGGAACATCAGGTTCTCGCAGCGGTAGTCGATGTGCAGGAGCGTCCAGGGCTCCTCGGCCAGCTCCTGTAGCAGCGGCCAGTAGCGGTCTCGGACCTCCTCGCCGAGCGCCTCGCCACCCTCGGGCAGATCTGCCCCGAAGCGCTGGGCGAACACCGGCCATAGCTGCGGCCACAGGTCCGCCATCATCTTCATGCGGGGGTGCACGATGCTCGGGATCCAGTCGAGTCCGGGCGTCGACACCTTCCCCCACCACGAGGCGTGCAGATCGGCCAGGGCGGCGACTGCCAGCTTCGCCTGCGCCAGGGTCAGGCCGTCGAGCTGGTCGGCCATCGCCAGTTTGCTCAGGTCTTCCATCACGACCACGAAGTCCGGGGCGTCGGCTGCCTTGCGGGCGTAGAAGCACTCTGGCACCCGCGTCCTGGTCTGGGCTGCCAGCTCGCGGTAGAAGCGCACCTCCGACTCGTAGAGGTTTCGTTCGTCCGCGAGCGCTCTGTTCTCCTCGGCCGACGAAACCAGCTTGACCACGACCGACGCGAGCTGGTCGGGGGCAGGCTCGTCATAGGTGAGGGTCACCCGCCACTCATCGGCCATGATCCCGACGCCGACACCGATCCGCTCCGGGCAGACGTCGACCACGCGGGCGGGAGCAGTGCCAAGCGCGGCCGTGAGCCACGCGGGAGTGATGTCGGCGATGCACGTCGGGATGGCTAGCTCGGTCATGTCCGGCCCTTCCTCCGGGTCGTCCGCCGCAGCTGATCTGCGGCGGCAGCCTGTTCCCAGCGACCATGCGCTTGCGACGCACGCCAGGCCGTCGTGCTTGCACTCAGGCCCGATGAGCTGCCAGTTTGTCTTCGTGCGTCGTCAGCGGCGTGCTGGTAGAAAAACATATTAGCTAATCGATTAGTAATTGACCATAGCCTTGTGCCGTGCGACGATGCCGCCACAGCAAGGGATCGACGCGTGCCGCGCGTGGGGCCGGTTGCCGCGTGAGTCGAGCCGTGGAGTCGCGTGAGTCGAGCCGTGGAGTCGCGTGAGTCGAGCGGGGGGAGTCGCGTGAGTCGAGCAGGGAGCAGGGGAGTCGCGTGAGTCGAACACACCCGTTCAGGTTCGGCCTGCAGGCCTACCAGGCGACGTCGGCTCGGCAGTGGCGCAGCCTGGTCCGCGAGGCGGAGCAGCTTGGCTACTCCGCCTTCCACCTCGCCGATCACTACTTCGGGCCGGGACCGCTCGAAGCGCAGACGCGCCACCCGGTGCAGGATCTGGCTGCGATCCCGGCCATGGCCGTCGCCGCAGCGGCGACCGACACGATCCGGATCGGCTGCCGGGTCCTCTGCATCGACTACCACTTGCCAGCGGTGCTAGCCAAGGAACTGGCCACGCTCGACTTCCTGTCCGATGGGCGCCTGGAGATCGGGCTCGGTGCGGGCTGGATCGAGGCGGAATACCGGGCCATGGGTGTCCGCTGGGACCGGCCCGGCATCCGCCTGCAGCGTCTCGAGGAGGTCATCGACCTGATCGAGGCTCACTTCGGCGGCGAGCAGATCGCTGTGGACGGGACGCACGTCCAGGTAAGCGGCTACCGGGGCGTGCCGCCCCCGGTACAGACGCCGCGCCCGCCTTTCATGATCGGCGGCGGTAGCGAGCGCATATTGCGGCTCGCGGGTAAGCGGGCGGACATCGTGAGCCTGAACTTCGACAACCGTTCTGGCCGCATCGGGTCGGATGGCATCGGCAGCTCGACCGCGGACGCCACCGACCAGAAGACCTGCTGGGTCCGCGAGGGTGCGGGCGCGCGGTTCGAGCGGCTGGAACTCGAGATCGCCGCCTACTTCACCATGGTCGGTGTCGACCCGCCGACGGCCTATGCGCAGCTGTCGGCCGCGCTCGGTGTGCCACCGGAAACGCTGGACGACCACCCGCACGTGCTCGCCGGGTCAGTCGACGAGATATGCGACCGGCTCCAGGCCCGGCGTGAACGGTTCGGGATCAGCTACATCACCGTCGGTGCGCGAGCACTGCAGGACTTCGCGCCGGTCGTCTCCCGCCTGGCCGGCACCTGAGGGTCACGGCGGCGCCAGCCGCGCCGGCAGGCGCAGCTCGCGCTAGATGCCGGCCAGCTGCGCCACCACCGGAGCCACCGCCTCGGTGGCGTCCTGCTGGAAGGCGACGTAGCTGATGCCCCACCGGTCACGCAGCTCGCAGAGGTTGTCAGCGATGAGCCCGAGGGGACCGATCTGAAAGTACGGGGCGCTGAGAACCACTTCGGGCGGCAGCCCCAGGGCCGGGGCCAGCTTGTCTGCCACGGCCTGGCGGTCGTCGGTTACCACAGTGACGAAGACCTGCAACTGCAGCTCGATGTCCTCCATCCGGTCGCCGGCCGCCGCCTTGATCCAGCCGATCCGCTCGTCGACCGCATCTGCGGCGGTCGTCGCCATAGACCGGGGATTGATGTCCCTGGCCACGATCTTCGGGTTGACGCCGACGATGTCCGCCGTCCGAGCGGCCAGGGAGAGAATCTCCTTGCCGCCGCCGCCGATCAGGACGGGGATGGAAGAAACGGGCTTCGGGTACCCAGTGACCTCGGCGATCCGATAGTGCTCTCCGTCGAAGGAGAACGGCTCGCCCGTCCAGACGCCGCGGCAAATCTGGACGGCTTCGGCCAGCCGTGCGATCCGGGTCCGGGCATCGTCCTGCTCGATGCCGGCGACGCGATAGTCGCTGCGCAGCCATCCAGCACCGATGCCGAGCATGAATCGCCCGTCCGACAGCAGGTCGATGGTGGCCGCTTCCTTGGCCAGGACGACTGGATTGCGGAAGTCGTTGCCGGCCACGAGCGTCCCGATTTTCAGCGTGTCGGTCGCATCCGCGGCCGCCATGCACGCCGGTATCGGGGCCAGCTGGCTGCCGAAGTGGTCGTCGATCTGGAGCGAGGCGTAGCCGAGCTGCTCGGCCCGTCGCGCGATCTGCGACCACTCCTTTGCCGACGCGGCCTTGGTGGCCTTGGCCCCGAATCGGAAGCGGCGGTGAGCCATGGATGGTCTCCCTCTGCGATGGTGGCTAGCGCGATAGGGGAACGGGGCCGCGGCGGACCGCGGTCGCCGGCCAGCGGGCGGTGTGCGTATCCGCCCGGAGCGTCTGGGCATACCGAGCGCCGGGCCCAGGACCCTGGCTCCGGGTCCGACGCTTCGGCGACAGACCCGCGACAGCCGTAACTTAACCAGCGACCGCAGCCAGAGTCAATACATATTAATCGCTTAATTGATTATGGACTTCGGGGTGTCCGGCGTGCTTGAATGCGAAGCACGCTGCCCGTCAGGGGCAGCGGCAGAGGCCGCTTCGACCTTGAGGGAGGACCGTGTCCGACACCTGCGATTCGGGCGTACCCGACGCCGCCGTCCTCCGTCGGATGTTCGAGATCGTCACGGCGATATCTCGGACTGACGCTGAGTTCCGCAAGCTGCTGCTGGCCGGCCAGGCGCGCTCCACCTACTACTCGCCGAAAGGCCAGGAGTGCATCTCGGCCGGCATAGGCGCGCTGCTCCGCCGCGACGACTACGTCGTCACCACGTACCGCGGACTGCACGACCATCTGGGCAAAGGCGTGCCCATGCGCGAGCTGTTCGCCGAGTTCCTCGGCCGGGCCACCGGCACCTGCAAGGGCAAAGGCGGCCCGATGCACGTGACCCACCCGGCCACGGGCCTGATGGTCACGACCGGCATCGTCGGCTCGGGCCTGCCCATCGCCAACGGCCTCGCCTGGTCGAGCCAGCTGCGCGGCACCGACCAGGTGACGGTCGTCAACTTCGGCGACGGGGCCTCGAACATCGGGGCGTTCCACGAGGCACTCAACATGGCCGCCGTCTGGCGCCTCCCGGTCGTCTTCGTGTGCCACAACAACCGCTATGGGGAGCACACCCGCTACGAGGCGGCGACCAGCGTCCCGCAGGTCGCGATCCGCGCGGCCGCCTACGGGATGCCGGGTTGCACGGTCGACGGCAACGATCCGGTGGCCGTCTACGGTGCGGCCAAGGCCGCCGTCGTCCGAGCCCGGGCCGGTGCGGGGCCAACGCTGATCGAGGCCATGACCTACCGGTTCTGGGGCCACATCTTCGGCGACGACATGCGGTACATGCCGGCCGAGGAGCGGCAGGCAGCCATGGCCGCCGATCCCGCCGTGCGCTTCCGGACCTGGCTGGTCGAACACGGCCACTTCGCAGAGGCTGACCTCGCCGTCATCGAGGCGGACGTTGACGCCGCCATCGAAGACGCCATGCGGTTCGCGCTCGACAGTCCGCCACCCGGCCCGGCTGAGCTCTTCACCGACGTGTACGCAGGCGAGGTGATTCCGGCATGACTGAGACGCGCCGGATGACGACCGTGCAGGCCATCCTCGATGCCCTGGACCTGTCCATGGCGAGAGACCCGAGCGTCCTCCTCCTCGGCGAGGACGTGTCCGACCCCGCTGGGGGCGGCATCTTCCACACCAGCGTCGGACTGTCGAGCAAGTACGGCGAGGCTCGGGTCCGGGCCACGCCGATCTCCGAGCAGGCGATCGTCGGCGCGGCGATCGGCGCGGCGATCGGCGGGTTCCGGCCGGTAGCCGAGATCATGTTCATGGACTTCTTCGGCATCGCCCTCGACCAGATCGCGGGCCACGCCGCCAAGCTGCGCTACATGTCCGGCGGCCAGACCGCGGTACCGCTGACGATCCGCACGGCGGCCGGGGCGGGCATGCAGTTCGGCGCCCAGCATTCGGAGATGCTCGAGTCGTGGGTGTGCCATATCCCCGGTCTCAAGGTCGTCGTGGCCGCCAACCCGGCCGACGCCAAGGGCCTGCTCATGTCGGCCATCGCCGATGACGACCCGGTGATCACCATCGAGCCCACGCTGAACTACTGGGTGTCAGGGGAGGTGCCCGTCGGCGACTACTTCGTGCCCATCGGCAAGGCGGCGATAGCACGGCCAGGCTCGGACGTCACCGTCGTGACGTACGGGCGGACGACGGGCTTCGCCCTGCAGGCGGCCGGGGAACTCGCGGCCGAGGGCATCGACGCCGAGGTCATCGACTTGCGCTCGCTTGTCCCGATGGACACCGGCGCCATCCTCGCATCGGTCGGCCGGACCCGCCGGGCGGTCGTCGTGCACGAGGCCGTCCGGCGCGGCGGTCTCGGCGCCGAGATCGCCTCACTCATCAACGAGCACCTCTTCGGCCAGCTGGACGCGCCGGTCCTGCGGGTCGCCGCGCCGAACACGCCGATCCCGTACGCCGCCGAGCTAGAGCGGGAGTTCCTCGTCGATGCGGCCAAGATCGCGGCGGGCGTGCGCAAGGTCGCGGCGGGCGTCCGCGAGGTCACCAAGGCCTGATGACCAGATGAGCAAGGGATTCCGGTGACGATTGCGCCAGTTGCCGAGGGCCTGTTTACCTGGCCCGACGGTCCGCACCTGATCGGCGGCTCGTGCCTGGACTGCGGGACGACCACGTTCCCCCGCCAGGCCGCCTGCCCGCGCTGCACGCGGACGGGCATGCGGGAGGTCGCCCTGGCCACGCGCGGCACGCTGTGGACCTGGACGATCCAGGGATTCGAGCCCAAGGCTCCGTACGCCGCGGACGGGCCGTTCGCGCCGTACGGCGTCGGCTATGTCGAGCTCGCCGCCTTGGCGGACGACGCCGCGGCGGTACTCGTCGAGTCTCGCCTCACCGTCGCCGACCCCGAGGAGCTGCACATCGGCGACGAGGTTGAGCTGGTCATCGTGCCGTTCCGGCACGACGCCGACGGCCGCGAGCTTGTCACGTTCGCCTTCGGGCCAGCCTCGCGGCCCGCGTGATCGGAGGCGCGGTGAACGGCGTCGCGATCGTCGGCATCGGAATCCACCCCTTCGGGCGGCATCCCGGCCTGACCGGCCGGGACCAGGGCGCCCACGCGATCCGGGAGGCCCTGGCCGACACCGGAATCGGCTGGCAGGACATCCAGTGTGCCTTCGGCGGCAGCGCCGCCGCGGGGCACCCGGACACGCTCGTCGGCGACCTTGGTCTCACCGGGCTGCCTTTCGTCAACGTCTATAACGGCTGCGCGACCGGCGGCAGCGCGCTGACCATGGCCGAGCGTGCAGTTCGCTCCGGCGACCATGACCTGGTGCTGGCCGTGGGCTTCGACAAGCACCCGCGTGGTGCGTTCAACGCCAGCTCCGCCCTGAGCGGGCTCGGTGACTGGTACGGCGAGACCGGGCTTATGCTCACCACGCAATTCTTCGCCATGAAGGTACAGCGCTACTTGCACGACCACGGCCTGTCGCCGGACATCCTGGCGAAGGTGGCCGCCAAGGCGTTCCGCAACGGCGCACTCAACCCCAACGCCTGGCGACGCCGGCCGCTCACCGAGCAAGAGATCGCCGCCGCGCCGATGCTCAGCCATCCGCTGACTCAGTACATGTTCTGTAATCCAGCCGAGGGCGGTGTAGCCCTGGTGCTGTGTCGCGCCGACCAGGCCTCGCGTTACACGGCCCGGCCCGTGTACCTGCGGGCGGTGTCGTTTCGTACCCGCCGGTTCGGATCCTTCGAGGTGTTCAGCCCCTGGCTGTCGCCCGCGCGGGCGCCAGGCCCGACGGCCGAGGCCGCGGCCGAGGCGTTCGAGAAGGCGGGCATCGGGCCGGAAGACGTCGACCTGGCTCAGCTCCAGGACACCGAGTCGGGAGCCGAGATCATGCACATGGCCGAGACGGGGTTCTGCAAGGACGGCGAGCAGGAGCACCTGATTCGCAGCGGGATGACCGAGATCAGCGGTCGTCTCCCGGTCAACACAGACGGCGGGTGCCTCGCCAACGGCGAGCCCGTCGGCGCCAGCGGCCTTCGCCAGGTCTACGAGTGCGTGCTGCAGCTACGCGGCCAGGCCGGCAGCCGCCAGGTGCCGGGGGAGCCGCGGGTCGCCTTCACCCACGTCTACGGTGCGCCAGGACTAAGCGCGTGCACCGTGCTATCGCGCTGACCGATCCGGCCGGGAACTGGCCCGGCCGCTGGCTACAACGATGACCACCGTGGCTCCTTGACCGCCGCCGCCCCGCAGTATAAAATAACCGAGTAATTAATTATTGGGAACGTGGTCGGTTGACGCCGGTGCTGCCTGCCAGCAGCGGCCGAGCAGGCCAGTCGCAAAAGCAGAGCAGGGGAGATGACGGATACCTTCCGGCTGACCGGGCCCGGCGCGCTTCCGCCGCCGCGGCTGCGGACGAGCGAGGGCGGGGCGGGACTCGACCCCGTTCCCGGCATGAAGGTGCCGCCCGGCACGCCGGCACGTCTTCGCGGCGGGAACGCTCCGACTACGGCTGGACCGGTGACGACGTGACCGATCTGGCCGAAGGACGGTCGGCCGGCACCGAGCTCAGTATGCCGAAGCTCGGCATGGCCATGACCGAGGGCGTCTTCGTGCAGTGGCTCGCTGACGACGGCGAACAGGTGAGCGAGGGCCAGGCCATCTACGTCGTGGGCACGGACAAGGTGGACAGCGAGATCCCTTCGCCGTCCGCCGGAGTCCTCCGGCACATCGCCGCCGAGGATGAGACATATCCGGTCGGCGCCCGGCTCGGCTGGATCGATCCGCCACCATGGTCGCAGGGATAGCGGGCCGCGCGGCCGCGGATCCGGCCGGCTGGGCACTGACGGACGGCATCGAGAGCCTGACCTGGGCGGACCTCAATGGCGCGCTGAACCGTGCCGTCAACGCGTTGCTGCGCGCCGATCTCGGCCCGGACCGGCGGGTCGCGATCATGGCGCAGAACAGCGTGCAGGCCGCGATCGCGCACCTGGCCGTCATCTACGCCGGCGCGTCGGCGGTCCCAGTGAACTGGCAGCTCCGCCCGGCCGAGGCCAGCCACATCCTGCGGGACAGCGCGGCCCGGCTCGTCCTCGCCAGTCCGCAGTCCGCGCCGGTGGCCAGGCAGGCCTGCGCGCCCGGCACGGTGATCGTCGACTCGCTGGCCGAGTTCGCCGCGACGGCGCCGCCGGACGAGCCGGACGCCAGCCTGCCGCCCCGCCGGGCGCTGATGTACACCTCCGGCACGTCGGGCGTGCCGAAGGCGGTCGAGCAGCCGCTGCCGATGTTCGCTGGCGGCGCGGACATCGGCGAGCACGTGGCGAACATCGCCGCGAGCCCGGTTGCCCAGCTCGGGCCGCACCTGGTCGCCGGGCCGCTGCATCACACCGGCCCGCTGAACGGGCTGCGGTGCCTGGCAGCCGGCACGCCGACAGTTGTGCTGCCGCGGTTTGACGCGGCGGCGGCGCTCCTCGCCATCCAGCAGTACCGGATCGCGAGCTCGACCATGGTGCCGACGCACTTTGCCCGGCTGCTGGCGCTGCCCGCGGAGGTCAGGTCGCGTCACGACGTCAGCAGCCTGCGCCGCGTCGCGCATACCGGCGCGCCGTGCCCGGTCAGCGTCAAGCGCGCGATGATCGAGTGGTTCGGCCCGGTGATCGTCGAAGCGTACGGCGCGACCGAGATCGGTACCGTGACCGTGATCGACTCAACGGACTGGCTGGCGCATCCGGCCTCGGTCGGCCGGGCGGCCGCGCCGTTCGAGGTGACCATCCGCGACGAGACCGGGCGGGAACTGCCCGCTGGTGCCGAGGGCCTGGTGTGCGTGCGCAACTCCCGCGACGGCGGCCCGCGTTACGTGCATGACCCGGAGAAGACCGCGGCTAGTTTCGTCGCCGACGGCTACTTCGTCATGGGCGAGATCGGCCTGCTCGACGCGGACGGGTACCTGTACCTGACCGACCGCGCGTCGGACCTGGTGGTCTCCGGCGGCGTCAACATCTACCCGGCCGAGGCCGAGGCGGTGCTGGCGGCGCACCCCGGCGTGGCCGACGTCGCCGTCATCGGCGTGCCCGAGCCCGATCTGGGCGAGGCGCTGCTGGCGCTCGTAGTGCCGAACGATCCCGAGCCCGCCGCCGAGGACCTCGTCGCCTGGTGCCGTAGCCGGCTGCACGCACTACAAGTGCCCGCGGGCCGTCAGGTTCGTTCCGGAGCTGCCGCGGACTGCGATGGGCAAGCTCAGCAAGCGGGACTTGCGCGAACAGTACGGAGGCGCGGGGACTGCCGGGCCAGGCCGGTCAGGCAGTCCGGCCACCCCAGCCCTATTAAACAATCGCTCGATCAATTAGTATCGATGGACAGGAGGGGAGCGATGATCGTGATCGCCAGCACCGACGAGGCGGCGGACAGGGTAGCGGCGCTCTCGGGCCCGTACCAGCGCCTCCTCGACGAGGACACCCGTGAGGTGCCGGCCGTCCTCCGCCTGCGGCACAACGCGTGCCTTGGCACCGAGGACGTTCCCGTCGAGCGCTACACCTCCCGTGCGTACCACGAGCTCGAGAAGGAGCGGCTGTGGCCGCGGGTGTGGCAGTTCGCCTGCCGCGAGGAGCACCTCCCCGAGCCGGGCGACATCGTCGTCTACGACATCGCCGGGCGGTCGTACATGCTGGTGCGGCAGGCGGATGGCACGATCCGCGGCTACGTCAACGCGTGCCTGCACCGCGGCCGGCGCCTCCGGGATTACGACGGTCACTGCGACAGCCAGATCCGGTGCCCATTCCACGGCTTTTCCTGGCGACTCGACGGGCGGCTGGCCGGCGTCCCGGCTGGCTGGGACTTCCCGCAGCTGCCTGAGCGCGACCTCGGCCTCCCGCAGGTGCGGGTAGCCAGCTGGGCGGGGTTCGTCTTCCTCAATCCCGACCCCGATGCCGGGTCGCTGGAGGACTTCCTGGGCGAGATCGTCGACCATTTCGCCGGCTGGGACCTGGGCTCGGCGTATGTCGAGGCCCACATCGCCAAGGTCATCCACGCGAACTGGAAGGTGGCCCAGGAGGCCTTCTGCGAGGCGTATCACGTGGCCGGCACTCACCCGCAGATCCTGCCGTGGCTCGGCGACCTGCTGACCCAGGTGGACGTGTGGGACAACTTCTCCAGAGCCATCACGCCCGGCGGCGTCACCAGCCCGCACCTGACCTGGGTGCCGAGCGAGGAGGAGATGCTGCGCTCGATGCTCGACGTCCGTGACGGCGAGCCCAGCCCCATCACCCTCAAGCCGGGTGAGCGCATGCGGGCAGTGGCCGCCGGACTGGCCAGAGAACGGTGGCGCCCGGTCGCCGGTGACCGGGTGGACCGCATGTCCGACGCCGAGATGATGGACAGCATCGACTACACCGTGTTCCCCAACTTCCATCCGTGGGGCGCGTTCAACCGCATCGTGTACCGGTTCCGGCCGAACGGCGACGACCACCGCAGCAGCATCATGGAAGTGCTCCTGCTCTCGCCGTTCTGCGGGGAGCGCCCGAGGCCTTCTCCGGTGCGCTGGCTGGCCGAAGACGAGCCGTGGAGCACCGAGCCGCGCCTCTCCTCGCTCGGCAAGGTCTTCGATCAGGACACGTTCAACATGGCCAACGTCCAGCTCGGGCTGGAGACCACGAGGCGCTCGGGCGTCCTGCTGAGCGAATACCAGGAGTCCAAGGTCCGCTGGCTGCACCGCAAGCTGACCGAGTGGACCGGCGAGTGAGGAGGAGGAGTCCGGTGAGCGAAGGCTTGCACCACCCTTTCACGGGCGCGCTCTATGAGCCCGACGGCGACCTGGTGCTGGTCACGGCCAAGGACGGGCGGGTCGGGCGCTTCCGAGCCGATGGGCGCTGGGTCGGCGGGGAACTCCGCGAGGCCGACCCTCAGCTCTGCGTCTGGATCGGCGGACCCCGGTACAGCAGCAACCGGGTCGGATCGCCACCCGCCTCCTGAGTGCGCGTCTCCGCGTGTCCTCGGATAGGCCGGCTAGATGTCTAGCTAGCCCGACGGGGAAGCGTTCTCTACATGGAGTGGCCGCGAGGCGGCCTCTGGCTGCCCGGCCGCGAGGCGATCGCTAGCTGGCCCGGCGGCGAGGCGATCGCTAGCTGGCCCGGCGGCGCGGCGCCCGCCGCGGCCGGCGCACAAGGTCGCCGTCGAACAGCGACTCAATGCCGTCGATGGCCCGCCGGTGGTAGGCCGGGTCCGCGGAGAGCGCGGAGTTGTCGGTCAAGCCCACGAAGATCGTGCGCATGACCGCCGCGATGACGTCGCGGCGGTCGGCGTCGACCTCGCCAGAATCGACGCCAGCATCCAGCATGGGCCCCACGAGCTGGGCACCCTCGCCCGGGCTGTTCGGAATGGCCAGCATCAGTTCCTTGTGCCGCAGCCGGTCGACACGGGCCGTGCCGAGGAACCGGGCGATCGAGGGATCCTCGAGGTTCATCTGATAGACGGCCTCGAGGACGGCCCGCAACTTGGCGGCGAACGTGCTCTCGGCTTCCATCGCGCTGGTGAGTCGCTCATTGACCCGCGCCGCCAGCTCGGCGTACACGGCCAGGTACATGTCCAGCTTGGAGTCGAAGTAGTAGTACAGGGCGCCGGTGGTGATGCCTGCCTGCGCGGCCACGTCCTTGTTGGTCGTCACCCCGTAGCCGTTGACCGCGAACAGTTCCGCCGCCGTCGCGATGATCCGCTGGCGGGTCTCCGCAGCGTTCGACGCCGGCGGACGTCCCAGTCTGGGCGCCTTAGACCTCGGCACGCTTCGAGCCCTTCTTCCTGCCGGCCGCTCAGCTACGGGGCGACGCTACGGCGGTTGAGCCTAGTCCTTGGCGATCACTATGGCCGGGCGCGGACACGATCTCTGGCCGGGATTCAGGCCGCTCGCACGGCCAGGCTCGTTCGGCACCGCTCCGGTCGACCACAATCTAACTGATCAGTATTTAATCTGCAGCCGATGCGAGTCAAGGCTCCGGGGCCGATCGGCACCGATTGGCACCGATCGGCGACGATGACGACGGGCAGCTTCAGAAGTTTAAATTGACTGGTTGATTATTTGAGTGGCGTGCGTCACACTGGGCGTGATCCCGCACCCTAACTGATCGATAAGTTAAATCCAAGCCAGCCGCCGCGGTGGCGCGCTGGGAGTGAGAAGGAGCCCCCGCCGTCATGCTGAAGACTTCCCCAAGGGCACGGCCGTTGATGGCCGGCACCGCCTTCATCGCCGTCGCAGCGGTACTCGCCGCCTGCGGCAGCACCCAGCCAGCCTCGACGGGCGGCAGCGCCACGTCGGGCTCCGGGAGTACTGCGTCGAGTAACGCGGCTGGCGTGGCTTCCACGTCCGGCGTCCTGGCCAGCTATGAGAACGCGCCCACCGCCATCCCGATCACGACACCGCTCAAGGCAACCCCGCCAAAGGGCAAGACCTTCGTGTTCCTGCAATGCGATGTCGCGCAGTGCACCGAGGAGTCCACGGCCATGAAGGCGGTGGTCGCCGCCGTCGGCTGGAACCTGAAAGTGATCCCGTACCAGTCGGAGAATCCGGCGACGCTCATCTCCGGCCTGCAGCAGGCGCTGCAGTTGCATCCGGCCGCCGTCGGGCTGACGGGGATCCCGCAGCTCGAATGGCAGTCGGTGCTTCCCGCTTACGAGAAGGCTGGCGTCCCTATCGTCGTCGGACAGGTCGGGCCGCAGGTGCTCAGCAAGACCGTCATCGCCAGCATCGGCAATGACCTGAACGTGCAGATCACCGCCAAGGTGCTCGCGGACTACTTCATCGCCAAGTCCGGTGGCAAAGGCAAGATCCTGCAGTTTCAGGTGCCAGATTTTCCGATCCTCGGCGCGTTCGACCAGGCCTTCCGCGCCGACGTTCAGGCTTCTTGTCCCGGCTGCTCGGTCACGCAGCTCACGGGGACGATCGCCGAAGTGACGAGCGGCGGATCGACGGCGGCCATCGTGTCGGCGCTGCAGCGCAACCCTCAGGACGCGTGGCTGGTTACCGACGACGGGCCGTGGGTGGATGGCCTTCCGTCGGCGCTCGCGGCAGCTCACCTCCACGTCAAGATCATTGGTGAGGGCGCCGATGTCACTGACGAGACCGACATCAAGCAAGGCACCATGACCGCCTTCACAGCGGTCGCGCTCGACTACGGCATGTGGGCCATGATGGACGCCGCCCTCCGCCACCTGGAGGGCATGCCCAACTCGCCCAACGAGGGCCTGCTGCCTGTGCAGCTACTCGTCAATGGCGAGAGCTTCACCGTGTCGGAGTCCTACAACCAGCCCGGCGACTTCGCGGCGCAAATGGAGAAGCTTTGGCACGTCGGGTCCTGACCTCGCTGCCGGACGGGGGCGCGGCGGCGGCGCCGCGCCCCGCGCTCCGGATCCGCCGGCTGACGAAGTCTTTCGCGGGGACGGTAGCCCTCGCCGATTTCGAGCTGGACATCGAGCCTGGCGAGGTGCACGCGCTCGTCGGCGAGAACGGCTCGGGCAAGTCGACTGTCATCAAGATCCTCGCCGGCTACCACCGTCCCGATCCCGGCGGCACAGTCGAAATCGACGGGATGCCACTGCCTTTCGGGTCCGCCCCGTCGGCACACGAGATGGGCTCTCGATTCGTGCACCAGGACCTCGGGCTCGTACTCCAGCTGCCGGTGGTCGACAACTTGTACCTGAACAGCGGGTTCGCCTCGAAGTTCGGGACGATCAGGGAAGCGCAGACGCGACGGCAGGCCTCGCAGCTGCTGAGTCGCGTCGGCCTGGAGGTCGATCCCCGCACCCCCGTGGGCTCCCTGACGCTGGCCCAGCGCACTGGCGTAGCCGTGGCCAGGGCGCTGGAGGGTGAGGATCACCGCCAGGTCAGACTGCTCGTCCTTGACGAGCCGACAGCGACGCTGCCGGAGAACGAGGTGCACCACCTGCTCGACATGGTCCGCCGGGTCGCGGCCGACGGCGTGGCCGTGCTCTACGTCAGCCACCGGCTGGACGAGATCTTCCAGGTCGCCGACAACGTCACCGTCCTGCGTGATGGTCACCGGGTGGCAACTGTGCCCGTGCCGTCGCTGGATAAGCGCCGGCTCATCGCCTTGCTGGTCGGCGACGAGCTAGGCGAACTGCCCAGTCCTGAGCCTGGCCGCGCTGGGGGCGCGCCCGCCCTCAGCGTTCAGGGCCTGCGGGGTCCCGGCGTCGCCGGAGTGACCTTCCGGGCCGAGCCCGGCGAGATCCTCGGCTTCGCCGGGATCACCGGGTCCGGACGCGAGAGCCTGCTGGGCACGGTCTTCGGCGCACTCCCGCGCCTGGGCGGTGTCGTCGAGGCAGGCGGTCGGCCGCTGCCGCCGCACGACCCGCGCGCAGCCATCGCCGCAGGCCTGGCCTACCTTCCGCCCGACCGCAAGGCGACCGGGGCGATGATGGACCTATCGGCCCGCGAGAACCTGAGCATCTGCAGGCTCCGGTCGGTCCGGAGCGGCCTGCTGCTTCGCGGGAGGGCCGAGCGGGCCGAGGCGCTTCAGTGGTTTGAGCGGCTGGGCGTGCGCCCGGCTGGGGGCATCGAGAATCAGCTTGCCACCTTCAGCGGAGGCAACCAGCAGAAGGTGCTCTTCGCCAAGTGGCTCCGGCTCCGCCCGCAGGTGTTCCTGCTCGATGAGCCGACCCAGGGCGTCGACGTCGGAACCAAGGGCGAGCTGCACCGCCAGCTCCTCGCCGCCGCGGCAGCCGGGTCCACGGTCGTCGTCAGCTCTTCCGATCTGGAGGAACTGGTCGCCCTCTGCCACCGCGTGCTAGTGCTCCGGGCCGGCCGGTTGACCGCCGAGTTCGACAACTCATCGGTCACGAGCGCCAACATCTCCCGCGCTTCCCTCGGCGAACAGGAGGTCGTCGCCGCATGAACTCGCGCCTCGGCTCCCAGCGGATCAGCCTCGGCTTCAACAGCTTCAGCGGGCTGTATCTGCTCGCCTTGTTCGTCGTCGTGTTCGGGGTCTGGACGCCACACCTGTTCCTGACGCTGGCTACCGTCCAGTCCGTCGCCTCGCAGCAGGCGACGACGGCAATGCTCGCTATCGCTGTGCTCATCCCGATCGCCGCTGGTGCCTACGACCTGTCGGTCGGCGCGACGATCAACCTCTCCACGATCATCTGCGTTTGGCTGCAGACCGTCCGCGGTTGGAGCATGTGGCCGGCGATCGCGGTCGCCGTCGGTGCCTGCATCGTGGTGGGCATCGTCAACGGCTTCGTCATCGTGCGACTCCGGGTCAACTCCTTCATCGCGACGCTCGGGCTGGGGAGCATCATCACAGCGGTTCAGGACATCGTGTCCGGCGAGAATCAGCCCAACCCCCCGACGACGACATCGTGGACGAACCTGACGCAGCTGAACGTGGCCGGGTTCCAGATCATCGTGCTCTACCTGCTCGTCATGGCCCTGATCGTGTGGTGGGCGCTGGATCACACGCCGGCCGGCCGGTACCTGTACGCCATCGGCGGCAACCCGGAGGCATCCCGCCTGGCGGGCGTGGCCGTAGGCCGCTACACCTGGTGCGCCATGATCGCCTCGGCCACGGTGGCGGGCATCGCCGGCGTGTTCTACGCGTCGCAGACCGGACCGTCGCTCACCTTCGGCGCCGGTCTCCTGTTGCCCGCGTTCGCCGCCGTCTTCCTCGGCTCAACGCAGATCAAGCCGGGTCGCTTCAACCTGTGGGGCACCATGCTGGCGATCTACGTGCTGGCTGTCGGCGTCAAGGGCCTGCAGCTCATCACCGGCGTGCAATGGCTTGCCGAGATGTTCAACGGGGTGGCGCTCGTGGGTGCCGTGTCGTTCGCCCTCTGGCGCCAGCGGCTGGCCGAAGGTCGTGCCGTCAGGCGAGGCGACGATCCAGTGACTGAGGCCGCCGCGGCCGGGCCGAGCCGGGCGAAGGATGTCGAGCCCGTTCCCTCTGGCGCGGGTGATGGATGATGCGGCAGCCTTGGCCGCCTACGCCGGCGGCGCCTATCAGCGGTGATTGTCCGACCGGTCAGCGTCCGACTGGTCAGTGTCCGACTGGTCAGGGGGAGGAGATGAGCAGCGTGAAGCCTGAGGACCGCATCGCCATCGCCGACATCGTTGCCCGCTACGCCGACGCCGTCAACGCGAAGGACGCCGTCGCGTGGGGTGCCACGTGGGCGGAGCAGTGCACGTGGGATCTCGGCCCTGACCGCGTACTGCACGGCCGCGATGAGGTGGTGGCGTTCTGGCAGGCCGCCATGGCGAGCTTCGAGTCGGTGGTGCAGGTGCGTGGGCCACGGCCACGCCCGCGACGAGGGTGGCGGTGCGGTGGGCTTGTGGACGCTGTTCGAGGTGAATCGCCGCGCTGGCGCGGACGGCATCGTGCTCGGCTGTTACCGCGACCGCTACGTCCGGCGCGAGTGGTGGCTGGCTGTTCGCCGAGCGCCGCTTCGCCACCATGTACCGGGGCAGCCTTCCCGACGGTGCCTTTACCGCGGTCAGCTCGCTGACGGGACCGGATCAGTGATGGCGGCGGACGGCGGCCGCGCCGGCCGTGGCCCGGCCGAGTTGGCGGTCCGGCGACTTGGGCCGCTGCGGTGGCGCCGGTGGGGTTCGGCTCGCTGGTGCTGAGCCCGGGATATTACGGCCCGGTCACCGACCGAGAGGCTCAAGCGGCGCTGGAGGCGGCGCTCGCGGCGAGCGGTGGTGCCGGCCGGCTGCTCGTGGATACCTCGGACAGCTACGGGGCGGACTATCACGGGGAGCGGCTGGTCGGGCGATGGAGCGCCTCGCATCGCGACGAAGTAGTGGTGTCGACGAAGTTCGGCTTCCGGCCGCCTGCGGGGACGCGCCGTCATGCTTTCGAGGTCGGATACGCGTTCGGGGAGCTGGCTGTGAACGGGTCGCCCGACCTCGTGCGTGGCTACGCGCTCGGAAGCCTGCGGCGGCTCGGCGCTGAGCGCCTTGACCTGCTCTCGCCGCACTTCCCGGACCCGGTCGTGCCGATCGGCGAGACCGTGGGCGCGATCGCCGAGCTGGTACAGGAGGGCCTGGTGGCGAACGTTGGCGTAGCCAACGTGTCGGCGGCGCAGCTGGCGGAAGCAGCGGCAGCGTGCACGATCGCGGCGGTGCAGGTGGAGTGGTCGATGTGGCATCGCCCGGACCCCGATCTGCTGGCCGTGGCCGACCAGCACGGTATCGGCGTCGTTGCCTGGGGACCGCTAGGGAGCGGATTCCTGGCCGGGGGTCTCCGGGAGCCGCGCTCCTGGCGACTATCGCCGCAACGTGCCGCGACTGTCGGGACCGAACCTGGCGGTGAACACAGATCGCTACGCACGTATCCGCGCGCTGGCACGGCGACTGGGGAGTGCCAGCGGCTCAGCTGGCCCTGGCGTGGCTGTTGCGCCAGCACGCATCGGTCGTGCCGATTCCAGGGTCACGATCTCCTCGCCATATCGCGGAGAACGCGGCAGCGGCTGCGGTGACGCTCGACGCGGATCAGTGGGCGCAGCTGGAGGCGGCGCTTGATCTCTTCACCCCGGTCGGGGCGCCACTGCTGGCCACCGGGTCAGGAGGCGGCGCGATGGTGCTCGGTAACCGGGGGCTGGGGCAGTGACGGGCGGACCGGCGGACGCCGGCTGGCAGCGGGCCGACATCCTGAGGCTCGCTATCCGCTTCGCCGACCTGTGGGCTGTCGATCCGCACCAGATGGCCGATGAGACCTACGCGCCGTCGATCCACATGGAGTCCATGGCCGGACTCACGGTGATCGATGGCATCGGCATGCTGCACGAGCTGGAAGACCGGCTCGCGGCGATGATCCCGGCGCACCGCCACGAGCTCGTGCGCGTCCTCGTAGACCCGCCCGCGGCGTTCCTGGAGACCACCGTCGCAGGTCCGGTAACGGGTGAATACGCCCAGGCGGCCCTGTGGTGGCTGGTCGGCGACCCGGCTGGCGCTGGAAGACCAGGCCAGGTCGTCGACGAGGTCGGATGGTTCCAGTGGGCGGACCGCAAGGCCGACTCGGTGGCCAGCCGGGGGACCGTCCCGCCCGACGACGGCCGTCGGCGGGGTGCCGCGGACTGGTATGAGCGCATGGTGACCGAGGCTGCTGCGGCGTTCGACGCTGACGCTGCTGCGGCTGCCAGCCGCTACCTGTCTGCTGATGTCGTCGCGACTCACGTGGGGCACGCCGAGACTCGCGGGCTCGACGCCGTGCTTGACGGCATCGAGCGTTTCCTGACCGCCGGTGCCCCATGGAGCATCGAGGTCAGCAAGGTCATAGGCGACGGCGCTGTCGTCGCGGTGCTGTTCAAACTCGGCAACGGCCGCTCGGAGACCAGGGGAACGCTCGTCGCCACCCTCGATGTCGCGGACGCAGTGCAGAGCATTCGCTTGTACCTGGACTGGGATCGCCTTGCCCCGTCCGCGTAGCCAAGGAGAGGAACACCAATGGATCAGCTCAGCGGCGGCGTCGCCGTCGTAACGGGCGCGGCCAGCGGCATTGGCCGAGCCGTTGCCGAGGCGTTCGCGCGCGAGGGTATGCGCGTCGTGCTGGCAGACATCGAAGCCGCGGCACTCGACTGCGCGGTAACCGAATTGCGCGACGACGGACATGACGTACTGGGCGTCGTCACCGACGTCTCGTCCGCCGAGTCCGTCGAGCGCCTCCGCGACCGCGCGGTCGAGCACTTCGGTCCCGTGGATGTCCTCCACAACAACGCCGGCGTCGTCGCCGCCGGACCGGTAGAGGAGATCCCGCTCGAGACGTGGCGCTGGGTGGTCGACGTTGATCTGTGGAGCGTCGTCTACGGCATCCGTGCCTTTGTGCCCCTCATGAAGCGCCGCGGCCGGGGCTACGTGATCAACACCGCCTCGAGCGCCGGACTCCAGGCCAGCCCAGGTATCGGCCCCTACAACGTCGCGAAGTTCGGGGTGGTCGCGATCACCGAGACGTTGCGCGTGGAGTGTGAGGGAACGGGCGTGAGTGCGAGCGTGCTCTGCCCAGGCGCGGTCAACACCAACCTCGTCCGCTCGGAGCGGAACCGGCCCGCACAGGTCCCGGAGTCGACAGGCCCGGTCGCCGAGCGCTTCGCGGCAAGCTCGGCCCGGCTTCTCGGTCAGCAGGGGCTCGCCCCGGCAGCCGTCGCCGCCATGGTCCTCGAGGCGGTCCGGGCCGACCGGTTCTGGATCATCACTCATCCCGGCTGGATCGACGTCGCGCGCAATCGCGCCGCCGCAATGGCCGACGGCGATCTTGCTCGCAGTTTCGCCGGCTAGAGCCGAGTCAGGCATCAAAGAGTCAGGCACCGAGAAAGGAAAGTGACGTCATGTCGAGCCCGTTTGACATCCGGGGCAAGGTGGTCGTGCTGACCGGGGCCAGTTATGGCCTAGGGGAGGTCATGGCCGTGGCACTCGCTGATGCCGGCGCCGATCTTATCCTCGCGGCTCGGAGCGCCGATCTGCTCCAGGCCGTCGCCGACACCTGTGCGCAGAAGGGCGTGAAGGCCACCGCCGTGGCCGCCGATGTGTCACGGGAAGACGACGTAGCCCGGATCGTGTCGACGGCAATCGAGAGCCACGGGCGCATCGACGTCCTCGTCAACAACGCCGGCATCTCCGACCTGCGCGGCCTGCCCGCGGAGAACTTCGACCTGGAGACGTTCCGCCGCATTGTCGACGTCGACATGATCGGCGCTTACCAGCTCGCCCGGGACGCCGGTCGGCACATGCTTGCCGCGGGCTCAGGCTCCATCATCAACGTCTGCTCGATCCTCGCCAGCGGAGCCAACGAGCTCAGCGTGATCGGCTACACCGCGGCCAAGGGCGCTCTGCTCAACCTGACCTATCAGCTCGGCTGTGAGTGGGCCGACCGGGGCGTGCGGGTCAACGCCATCTCTCCCGGCTTCATCGTGACGCCCATGACGGCGCCCGGCCTCGAGGGCCTAGGCGTGGCCGAGTACGTGGCGAGCCGGACTCCGATGCGGCGCGTCGGCCGGGCCGAGGAACTCATCGGTCCGTTGCTGTTCCTCGCCTCAGATGCCTCGAGCTACGTCACCGGACTCAACCTCCTGGTTGACGGCGGCACCAACGCCGGCAACGGCTACTACCAGGTGCAGCCCGGACACCACGGCTGGGGCGAGATGCTCGGCGCGCCGATGGTCGGCGAGCCGTATCCAGGACTTGTCCCCGCACCAGCCCGATTCGCGCCGTGGCAGGGCGGCATACCCGGCCTGCACACTCCGGCGCCTGCCTGACGTGAAGAAAAGAGGCGCCCGTGGATCTGACCTACACGCCGGCTGACGAGGCGTTCCGGGTGAGGGTCAAGGAGTTCATCGCCCGGCACACTCCGGGCGACTGGCGTGGCTGGGGTTGCGCTCGATCGCTCAGCGTATGACGCCCGGGCCGAGGACTGGCGCAAAGCGCTGCTGGAGATCGGCTGGCTCGCGCCGGCGTGGCCGAAGTCGTACGGTGGCGGTGGTCTGAGCGTCGGCGAGCAGTCGATCCTGAGCGAGGAACTGACGAAGGCCGGACTGCCCCGGAACCCGCGGCCGACCGACGGTCTTGGTATTGGCCTGCTCGGGCCGACCTTGCTCGCGTGGGGAACACCCGAGCAGAAGGAATACTTCCTCGACCGCACGCTGTCCGGGGAAATCCGGTGGGCGCAGGGCTACTCCGAGGCTGACGCGGGCTCGGATCTGTTCAGCCTGCGCACGCGAGCGGTCCTCGACGGAGGAGAATGGGTCGTCGACGGCGCCAAGATCTGGCAGACGGCAGGCATGTACGCCAACTGGATCTTCCTGCTGGCTCGTACGAACCCGGCCGCCGAGAAGGCAAAGGGCCTCTCTTTCCTGCTGGTTCCCGTGGATCAGCCCGGTGTGGAAGTCCGGCCAATCAAGAACATGGCGTGTCTGACTGATTTCGCGAGCTTCACCTTCACCGGGGCTCGCACGGCAGCCTCGAACCTGGTTGGCGGCCTGACTTGCCTAGGTCAGCGACCATTTCTTGGAGACTTGCCGTGCGGATGTGCAAGGCGGCCGCATTCCCGAGATTTTCGACAGTTAAGCATCTGAGGTTCGCGGCCGAATCGGGCTGCCGTCAGATAACCGCTCGACCAGCGGAAGCGCGCATCGCTCAGGTCCAGGCGTTATGGTGGCTGCTCGTGGCCGAACGTGTGCTGTCATGGGATATCGGGTTCCGGTGGGAGCCTAGTGCTCCCGATGCGGTGCTGGCAGTCGCTGATTCCGGCCGGGCGGTGCTGGCGCTCCGACCGCATTTCGATGACCCCGATCAGGACTGCGTTGTCGTCGTCTGGTCCGGGACGAGGGCTGCCGTGATGGGCCCACCGAACGATGAGGCGCGATCTGGGCATCGTCTGTACCGGCGCGGGCTGGCCGAGCTGTTGTGGGCGGGCCAGGTCGAGCACAGCGAGTGGATTGCCGATCTCGAGCGGCAGAACCGCGGCCACAACCCTCATGACTCGGCCCGGTACGCCCGGCTGACTCATTTCATCCTGCCGCTCAAGGACAGCGTGGTTGAGGTGGCGGCTGAGGATGCCGCGGTCCTGAGACGATCTGGATCTACAGTCGGCGCTGCCGCCGAGTCGTTTCGGCAATGACCAAGCCTTCCGGGCGAGCGCAAGATCCGCGGCATGAGGGGATCTCGTGCCAGAGCCGGGACAGGGCCCGAGCCGGGGCCTGAACTGCCACTCCGGACCGTCGCGAGGACCGCTTGCCCTTGTCAGTGGCCGGGTAGCAGCGGGCGCATGAACGTCCGTTCGTAGCGCAATACGCAGTTGCTCTCGTCCCGGATGCGGTCGGCTTCGAGGAAGTCGGGATCGATGCCGAACAGGGCACGGTACTGCTCGTAGGCAGCGAGGCTGGGGAAGCTGAACAGGGCGAGCGCCTTGTCGCTTGCACCCTCGGCCGGAAGGAAGTAGCCGTGATGCGTGCCGCCATGCGAATCGACCAGCTGGATCCACCGGCGGCCGAAGCGCTCGAAGGCGTCGATCTTCGCAGGATCGATCACGTACTCAACGACGCAAGTGATCACACCTCAGCCTAGCGACCAAGGATCGCCAGTCCGCTCGCTCATGCATGTGCGAGCGTGGGTGGGCCGATCTTCAGGCGGCTGGGCTTTCTGCGGTGTCGCTGACGGGGAGGCGGACTGTCCGGTCGCCGAAGTCGGCGACGAGGTCGAGGCGGCCGCCGAGTGCTTCGACATAGCGGGCGATGACCTCGAATGAGGTGACGTCGCCGTGTTCGATCTGGGAGATGCGGGCGATGCTGACGCCCATGGTGGCGGCGATGTCGCGCTGGGCGAGGCCGAGTTGCTTGCGGGCCTGGGCGAGCTGGTACCCGCGGGCCTGGGCGAGCAGCGCCCGGGCTCCGGCCTCGATCTCCTCGGGGGAGACTCCGGCCGCGTGCAGTTCCCGCTCCAGGGTGTCCCAGTCCTGCGGGGTGCGCTTGGCCATCGCCTGTTACTCCTGGTTCTCTGTGGTGTAGTCGCGGTAGAGCCGTTCAGCGATCGGGACGTTGTCGCGGTACCAGCGCTGCCAGTTCCCGGCCTTGTCGCCGCCGAGCAGCAGCAGCGCCGACCGCGCGGGGTCGAACGCGAAGATGATCCTGATCTCGGAGCGGCCGCGTGATCCGGGGCGCAGTTCCTTGAGGTGGTGGATCGTTGAGCCCTTGAGCCGGTCGACTAAGGGACGGCCGAGCGCGGGGCCTTCCTCGCGCAGCGCGGCGACCGCCTGCGCTACCTGCGTCGCCGAGGCGAGATCCTCCTTGATCAGCGTGATGAACCAGGCTGCGTACTCGTCGGTGACCTTGATAACCCACGCCAAGCTAACCTCCCGATTCAAGGCTACGCTTAACTCTAGCGCATCGGTTCCGACGAGGCGACGGGCCATCGGGCGAGGTGTTGTCCGGAGATCCCTCTGCCGGCGCTTGGACGCTCCGCCTTCTGCTGAATCGGGTCCGGGAATCCTTGATGACCGCTTCCGCGATAGGGAAGGCAGAGCGGGTCGCTCCCGCGGCCAGATATGGCCGAATGTGGCCTTCACCTGCGACTTCGTTTGCTGGAGGCCGCCGGGCGTGGCTCACTTCATGACCTTATTGGCCTTCTACTTTGGCTCTTGGATGGGGGAGCGCTAAGAGGACGCCGGCCACGCTTGCTTTGGCCAATATACGTATCAAGTGGGCTTGGCCGGGCGGCGACGACCGCGCGAAGGGGTGACAAGACACGCGGATCGAGTCCTTAGCTGTTGATCGAGTTCGTCTCCCGAGTCAACTTGGCATCCGACCAGGAGCTGGGGTTTCCCGCGACTACAGACCCGATAGCCACACCGGCAGTCTCAGGGGAAGTCTCCTGGCCGCTCAAGCCGCACCCTCCACGGGCACCGCCTCGCGCCATGCCTGAAGCCGGCGGTCGCGATCCTGCCGCTCGGCTTCAGAGCGGCCAGCTTCCAGCCCGGCCAGGATCTCGTCATGCGGATCAAAGGCGGCCAGGTGCAGGCGCAGGTCGAATCCCGCGGCGCGCAGCAGCCTGAGCAGCGTCGCCAGGGTCGGCTGGCGCTGATCACGCGCGTAGGCAGAGATCATCGTGACCGGGACTCCCGCGCGCTCGGTTAGCTGCCTCTGGGTCATGGCGGCCTTGAGCCGGGCTAGCTGCAGGAGCGCCGACGATAGCGGCGGCAGCCCTTCAACGTCATCCAGCAGCGTCATAACACAATCGTATGACGCATCAGTTGACGGACTGCCGCACCACACAAAGGATGTCCGACACCGAGGTAGCGGGTGGAGGAGACCGCTCGGCTCGTCGGGCATGCCAGCAGCAAAGTCACCGAGTCGGTCTACAGGCACCAGATCCGGCCCGTTATGACGATCGGCGCCGCGAGAAATGGACTCGCTGCTGAGAGCCGCCGATGGGCGTCATCGGCTGCTTGGGCCTCCCGGCATCGGCAACTCGGTGCGGGCCCGATTGAGCCCGCGTCTGCATCGGGCCGTTTGGTTTGCCTCGCGAGCGGCGGCCATGGCCCGCCGGGCTGATGACGAAGCGCAAGGCCCTTAGACGGAGGTGCGCTCGGCAAGCCGACTGGGCTCGATCCTGACTATTAGGAGCCGCCGGTAGAGGACAGCCAACCTCCGCTGAAGCTCCGTCAACCTCGGACACGATATAGGCGGTGTCCGGCTGGAGCATCACCGGGCGATCCTGATTTGGAAGTGCGCGGACCTGGCTACGGAGCAACTCCGGCGGCGCGCCATCCCACCGTCCACTCTCTCCCTGGTCTGGTTCGTCCGGCACATGGCCGAGGTGGAGCGCGGCTGGTTCCAGCAGGTGTTCCTGGGCGAGGACGTGCCCGATTTGTACGAAGTGCTCCGCCGGCGAGGACGCGGACTTCAACGACGCGGCCACGCCGCCCGGCCGGAACGTCGCTGCCTGTCAGCCCCTCGACGAACCTGCTCACGCGCTCCGTGATTTCCTCCACGCACTCCGCGATCAGCACCACGCTGCCATCCGGGCCGAACACCGGCCCGTTAACCGGGCACCAGTACCGCTGCGCGAACACGCCCGGGCTGCCCGGCACCTCCACGTCATACCTCAGCAGCGACAGCCCGTCAGGCTCGCCTGCCTCCAGGACCCGGGACAGCGACGCATTCAGGTTGCGCACCCCCGTCGCGCCAGGATCCGAGGGGTTGTCCGGGAACGCAGCGAAGACATGGCGGCCAAGTAGCTCCTCCCGCGTCCGGCCCGCCACCCGCAGGTACGCCAGGTTCATGTCAGCAATGATGAAATCCGGTGTCAGCAGCAGGATCGGCACTGGTAGCTGCCGGAACACTGCCCCGTAGTCAATCTGCGGTCCGGTCACTCGCTTCTCCCCTCACAGACGACACGTGGCCCGGCAGGTCACGTACGGCATGAGGCTGCCTACCCGGCTGGCCAGATCTAAGAAACTCGGCCGGATCGCACCGCAGGGCCGGACGGACAGGGCAGAAAACGCCCCGCGCGCACTTTGGCCGTGACGCGCCAGCCGAACCAGGCAGTCAGACCGCGAATACCGGACGCAACGTGCGAGTGGCCCTGGGGTCGGGCCCGGCCATAACGTCGCAAGCCGGATTCGCTTTTGTCTAGTTCTTGAATGCGTCCTTTACTTTCTCGCCGGCGTTCTTGAGATCGCCCGCGGCCTGGTTGGCCTTTCCCTCTGCCTCGGCAGACTCGTCGCCAGTGATCTTGCCCTTTTCTTCCTGGATCTTGCCGGCGGCCTTTTCCGCGGTGTTCTTGGCCTTGTCCTTTGCGCTCATCTTGCTTCCTTTCTGTTGCGGGCCTGGAAATAGGTCCCGGTCAGGTGACGCGGGCGCCGGATCGTGCGGTGACGGTCAGGTGCAGCTGGATTGGCAGCGACGGATTGTCGAGAGCGGAGCGAGCGTGGGCCAGCGCGCCTGCCTCGATGCGCTGCCGGACGGCGATCAGGTCCGCGGTTTCCTCTAGGGTCGCCGTCACGACAAGCTCGGGTTCCAGGCCGTTGCCGATTAGCCGGGCTTTCGCCGAGTCGACGCCAAGATAGGTTTCGATCTCTTCTGCAACTGCCTCGGTGAGCGCGCCGGCGGCGAGGGTCGTGCGGCCTGCCAGGCCGGGTGACCGGACGGGCAAGTCGCCGGAGCGATCGGTGGAGAACAGGAGCGCGAGCAGCCAGCGCAGCGCGAGCACCACGAGGATGGCTGCTGCCGCAGCGGTGACTGGCCATAGCCATGCACCCCGGGACCCGATGAATTGCCCCACCGGGTTGGCCATCAGCGAGCTGTGCTGGGCGGGGGTCCCGAATATGCCGAGCGAGGCCGCCCCTGCGCCCAACCCGACGGCAATGAGAAGCAGTGCCAGCAGCAGGAGCATGACGCGGTTCGTGCGGTCGGCGTGCATTAGTGGCTCCAGGGGTCGACGTGCACCGCCAGCGCTGATGCGTGACGGAGGCTTAGTGCTGCCAGGCGCTGCCGCGCTGCGGTTGTGACGGGTTCGCGCAGTGTCCGGGCGGCAGCTTTGTCTTGTGCTGCGGCGGTCGCCTCGATCGTGATCTTGCGCCGGGTGACCGTGACGGAGGCGGTGCGGATGCCGTCCACGTCGGTAACCGCCGACCGGATCGCGGCGGCGACGCCCCGGCGGGTGTAGGCCGTGTCAATGCCGGCTGCGCCAGCTTTCGAAGGATCCGCGGCGAGGCGCGATACCCTCGCCGGCGTGAGCTCGCCGATCAGGAGCAGCAGGCCAGCCGCGATCAGGATTCCTGCCGTCACGCGGATGCTGCCGGAGATCCAGGCGGTCCGCGCGGCCCAGTTGTAGGCGGCGTGCCAGCTGACGATGACGGCATGCTGGCCCGTTCGCGCGGCGATGACCTCGATGATCAGCAGTACTCCCGCGCAGGCCACTGCCAGGGTCAGGAGGGCCGCGATAACACGGTTTGCAAGTCTCATGTTTCTATCCCTGCTGTCGGCGCACCCGAGGAGGATCGTTCCGGGTTGCCAGGTCGGTGACGGAGATGGAAACTTCCGTGACTTCCAGGCCGGTTAGAGTCCTTACCCGGTCGCGGACGTGCTCGCGGACCGCCGTACTCACGCCCGGAATGGACGCTGGCCAGCGGATGCTGATCCATAGGGCAAGCGCCGCCGTCGAGCCGTCAATCTCGGCCTCGGCCCTGGGCAGGCCGGTCAGGCTGGTCTGTCGTCCCCCGAGCGCGCTGGCAGCGGTGACCGAGCGGCCCATGACCCGTGGCGCCGCCGCGCCCGCGTCGGGAACCTCGACGGCGACCCGCGCCGCGAGTTTCTGCACGACCCGGCTGCTGATGCTGATCGTGCCGAGCTCGCAGCGTCCAGGGCGAACGTCGGGTGGCCCCAGCGGAATGGCGGTATCGCTGGTCATCGGCTGTTGCGCCAGCGCGACAGGTACGGGCTGAGATCGATCTCGCCATCCAGCACCTTGGCGACGACAAAGCCGGCGACGGCAAACAGGGCGACGATGAGCATCTGCCCGAAGCTGCCGAACGCCACCGTCAGGCCCAGTGCGAGGCCGACGATAATGCCGAGAGCGGTACGTGTCATGTCATCTCACATTCACAGGTCATCACGCGGGTCCTGACTGACCCGCCGCGGCGGCTGGCGCCGCCAGCACAGTGCGCTGGTCAACGCGCGCTAGCCCGGCAGCGAAGGCCGCGGGATCGCCGCCCCGGTCGGGGTGGCTAGCCCGGATGAAGGCGCCCCGGGAAGCCTGGCGGTGCTGCTCGTCATCCACGGTTCCGCCTCGCTAGGTTCTGCGGCGGTTGCTGGCGGGTCGGCCACATCAGCGACAACGACATCGATCCGGCGCGCGCCTGCCAGCGGCGCGAGCACGACGCGGACCTGCCGGGCTAGTTCCGCGGCCTGGACGCCCCACCGGCTGCAGACCGAGACGACGATATGGTCGCGCGTCACCCGTACTCCGGGCACCTCACGGCCGGGCAGGTAGGAGACCACTCCGCCCCAGGGTCCCGAGCACAGCCGGTTGACCGCTGGGCAGCTCCGGGCCGCAGCGGCCACGGCGTCCAGATCGACGCCCTCTACCACTGCTGCCGCAGGGGCTGCCCCTGTCGAGGCGGTCCCGGTCATGACACCCGCGGCGGCGAGTCTTGCTGCTGATCGTCTTCGCCGGGCAGGTAGAGGTCATCAACGTTGATGTTCACCTCGACGACGTCCAGGCCCGTCATGCGCTCGACAGCCTGCTTGACGTTGCGCTGGATGCTCCTGCCGAGGTCGGCGATGCTGACGCCGTATTCCACAACGATGTCCAGGTCGATCGCGGCCTCGCTCTCGCCCACCTCCACGCCGACCCCCTGGGCGACGTTCGGGCCGGAGCTGCCCGGAATGCGCTCCCGGACCGCGCCGAACGCGCGGCTAGTCGAGACGCCCATGGCGTGCACGCCGCTGATCTCCCGGCACGCGATTCCGGCGATTTTCTGGACCACGCTCTGGTCGACACTGACCTTGCCGCCATCGGCAGACCGCTTCTCAGCGGACGGCTCGCCGGAATCGGCGGTCATCGGTGTCGGCTTGGCCGAAACGGCTGGTAGTGACTCGGTCATCTGGGAAGCACGCTTTCTCCTGATCGGTGGCGGAACGAGGCCGGCAGCGGCCGCGCAGGGCCCGGATGTCACCTCAACCAGGCTCTGTCCTGTTAGACACGCGCGGCTGCCGAACGTCGCACGTTAATTTCTGCCGGCGGGGGAAGGTCAGCCTGAGCTAGGCGGGCTCGGCGGCGAGCCCGCGGCTGGCGCCATGCCTGTACCGGGGGAGTCAACAGGCACGGGGGGAGTGGTGGGAGCGGACACTGACGACGGCTACCTCGTCCGGCGGGCCCAGGAGGGCTATCTCGACGCTTACGCCGAGCTTGTCGACCGGCACGGCCAGCTCGCCTACCGGGTGGCGCTGCGGCTCGTCGGCAACCATGATGACGCCGAGGATGTCGCGCAGGAAGCTCTTGTCGCTGCCTGGCAGCAGCTGCCCGGCTTCAAGGCCAAATCCAGCTTCTCGACGTGGCTGTACCAGATTGTCACCCGCCGGGCGCTGAACCGGATCACCCGGACCCGTACCGACGAGTCCCTCGACCTGCTGGGTGATGTGGCCCCCGCGGCTGAGGAGCCGGCCCAGGACGTCGAGCGCGACCTGACGGTCGACGCGGTCACCGCTGCCGTCGCGGCGCTGCCGCCGCCGCAGCGGGTCGCTATAGTGCTGCATCACTTCGAGGGCCTGGCCAACCTGGAGGTTGCCCGCATAACGGGCAGCACCGTCCCGGCAGTTCGTAGCAACCTGTTCCGGGGAAGGCGCACACTGACTAGGACGCTTCAGGAGTGGAGGTGAGCGAACAGGCCATGACCGATTCTGGCCAGCCAGCCGACGATGTCCAGGTGCTGCCCGGCGGCACAGTCTCTCGCCTCGCCTGCGGTGCCGAGGTCGATGAGCTGATCGAGCAGGCTGCCGACGGGCAGGCCGGGCGGCTGACCGATCATCAGCGCGGCTGCCCGCACTGCCAGGCTGCGCTGCGGGAATTCAGCCGCGTCTGGGAACCTGTGCGAGGCCTCGCTGCGGAGCAGGTTTCCCTGCCTGCCGCTGTTCGCACCGCGGTATCCCGGCAGATCCGCGAGCTGACTGCCGACGCGTGGTACACCCTTGACCTCGCCGACGGCGGAGCAATCCGGATCGCCGCGAGGGTCGTGGCCAGGATCGCCCGCGATGCGGCACGTCAGGTCCCCGGTGTCAGTGTCGCTTTCGGCCGCAGCACCCGCGCCGGGATCGCCGGACGGGCTGAGGCCGCAACCCTCGGGCACCGCCACCCTCACGAAGCAGTCGGCGTCATGGGCCGCACGGCCCTGGTCGATCTCGCTGTAACCGCCCAGTACGGCCAGCAGCTTGACGCGGTCGGCCGCGGAGTCCAGGAACGGGCCATCGCCGCCCTGCGCAAGGATGCCGGCCTGCGGGACGTCTGGGTCAACGTCACCATCGACGACGTCAGGACCTAGCAGCCCCTCGCGCTTCAAGCCCTATTTGTCCCATTTGGCGGCAGTCGGTACGCGGCCGCAGATCCGGCGGCGTGCCACTGCGGCCGCGGCCCGCAGCAGGCGCATGACACCTGGCCCTGCGGGCGGGATGGCGGACCCGGCAGCGCGGTCGCCGGGGCCATGCCCTCGAGATCGTGCCGGGTTCTCAGTGTTTGAGCAGGCCGACGCCGAAGGACACCACGAGCACTGACAGCGTCAGCGCTGAGACCGATTGCACTGCCATGAGCAGCTTTGCGCGTGCAGACAAGGGCATGGTGTCGGTCGGGCTGAACGCCGAGGAGTTGGTGACCGAGACGTACAAGTAGTCGAGGAACCCGGGCACCCAATCCGACTTCGCCGATGATCGTCGCGCGACTTCAGCGATCGCGCCGTCGTCCTCGTCCTGCGGGAACCGGAAGTCAGCCGCCGGCAGGCGCGGGCGCTCCACGCGAACTCGGGTCACAGGGCCGCCGCGGTCGAGCTCCCAGAATGCGAGCGCGAAGACCAGAACGTTGGTGAACCACACCTGCCCGGCGGCCCCAAGGAGCTGCCCGCCGACCGTCGCCTGCCCGATGACTAGCGAACGGATCAGCAGGATGAGCGCGACCAGATTCGATACGGCGATCAACAGCAGCAGGGCGACCGACAGCCTGCGCAGGAGCCGGTTCTGCCTGCCCATCCGACGCGGGTTGGACAGCAGCAGCGGTATGAAGCGGTATGAACAGGATCAGCTCCAGCCCGGGAACGATGAATCGTGGGCCGGTCAGGAGCTGACTGGGCAGCGCCGCGTAGAGCACGATCGCGGCGACGACCGCGACCGCGGCCGGCAGCCTCGGCTCACCTGGAGGTGTCTGAATGAGTAGCCACATTCCCAGCCATCGGTCGATAAACCCGCCGACGTGGAGGGGTTGGCACCTTAATGCCGGCGGCACGGCCCTGATCGCTTATGACGTACTGACCCTCGATCGAGGGTGCGCTCGCAGAGCGAGCTGTGCGGGACGATGTCCGGCTGATGTCCGGCCGCTGCTCATGACGACCATGACGATGAGGCCCGGTGCGGCGACCTTGCGAGCCTTGCGAAGCACAACTGGTTCCCGTCTGCGCCGGATCACTGCCAGACTGCTTTTGTTTCTAGGCCGCGCCGCGGCCGCCGCGCACGATCTCGGGCTTGTCGCGGTCAGGCTGGTCGATCGTCGTCTTTATGGCCGGGTGTGGCCGGTCAGAGGCGGTTCAGCGCCTGGCGCAGGCCGGCTTCCGCCTGGTCGCCGAGACGTTCGAAGGCGGGCTTGAGCAGGGGGGCGGTGAGTCGGGATAGGCCTCTGAAGGTGAACTCGGCGGTGTAGGTCACCTCGGTGCCCGGACGGCACCGGCCGGAAGGTCATGGTGTCAACGGCGGTGACGGTCTTGTTCTCCCCGCGCAGCTGAATGAGTTGCTGGTCCGCTAGCTCCTCGACGATGTAGGTCAGCTGTGTCGTCCGGCCGAGAAATCTTGAGGTGTTGAGGTAGGTAGTGCCGATTCCGCCGTTGCCGTGTTCGCGCATAGTGATCACGGTGCCGGGGTCCCAGTCGGTGGTGGTGGTGAAGTCGCTGAGGTAGTCGAACACGGTCTTCAGGGGTTTGTCGGTGACGACTGTCCTGAGCAGTTTCATGGCGTCCTTCGCTTCCGGTGGTCTCGGTCGAGGTGTTCGGCGAGGATGGGTGTCAGCGCAGCGAGGCGCTCCGCCACAGCGCCGTCCAGGCGCGGACGGGGACGAAGCGCGCCGCCTTCGCGAGCAGGGCCATCGGGGCGGGGAAGACGATCTCCGCGCGGTCGCGTTCGAGGCCGTTGCAGATGGATCGTGCTGCCTGGCCGGCGTCGATGATAAACGGCATGGGGAAGTGGTTGCGGGCCGTGAGGTCGGTCCGCACGAAGCCGGGGCAGACAGTCGTGACCTGCACGCCGGCTCGGGCGAGGTGAATGCGCAGGCGACTCCAGGAGGTTGATCTGGGCGGCCTTGCTCGCTCCGTAGGCCTCGGCGCCGGGCAGCCCGCGGTAGCCGGCTACGGAGGCGATGCCGGCTATGGTCCCGCTCCGCTGTTGCAGCATCCCGGGCAGGACTGCCGCGATGGCGTTGCTCATGCCGGTGAGGTTGACCTGCATGTGCCGGTCGAAGAGTTCGGTGTCCCAGTGGCTGGTATCCATCTGCTCCCAGTAGCCCGCGGACAGGACCGCGAGGTCGATCGGGCCTAGCTCCTCCCGGACTCGTGCGGCGGCGGCCGCGACGGAGGCGGCGTCGGTGACGTCAGCGGGGAGGACGAGCATGTTCCCGCCCGCTACAGCCTCAAGCCAATCTTTGCGGCGGGCTGAGACCGCGACGGTCGCGCCACGGCTGACGAGTTCGCGTGCCACGGCGGCGCCGATTCCGCTGGAGCCGCCGACGACCCAGGAGACCTTGCCGGTCAGCTTCATGCCGCCCCCCTGGTCATCTGGAGCTGGCTGACGCCGAGGTAGCCGCTGCGGAAGCCGGCCTCGCTGTAGGCGAGGTAGAACTCCCACATGCGGCGGAAGGTCTCGTCGAAGCCCCGGGCGTGGATGTGCGGCCACTGGTCTTCGAAGCGTTCCCGCCACAGGCGCAGGGTCCGGGCGTAGTGCGGTCCGAGCTCGCGCTGGCGTGTCACGCACAGCGTGGTGCGGGCCGCGAGCGTGTCGTCGATCGCCTGCCGGGACGGGATGATGCCGCCGGGGAAGATGTATTTCTGGATCCAGCTGAAGCTGCGCCGGGTGGCCAGGAATCGCTCGTGGGCCATCGTGATGGCCTGGATGGCGACGCTGCCGCCGGGAGCGAGGAGCCGGTCGAGTGCCGCGAAGTAAGCGGGCCAGTAGGCCTCGCCGACGGCTTCGATCATCTCGACGCTGACGATCGCGTCGTACTGGCCGCCGGTCTCGCGGTAATCCTGGACCCGTACCTCGACGAGCCCGGACAGGCCGGCTGCCTCGACCCGGTCGCGGGCCAGCCGCGCCTGCTCCAGGGATAGCGTGATCGTCGTGACGCGCGCACCGCGCTGCGCGGCGCGGATGGCGAGCGATCCCCACCCCGATCCGATCTCCAGCAGCCGGGTACCGGTACCGACGGCCGCCAGGTCGAGGATGCCGTCGATCTTGCGTAGCTGCGCCTCCTCCAGCCCGCTAGCCGTCGCGATCGGCTTGCTGTCGCCGAACCAGGCGCAGGAGTAGCTCATCGTCGGGTCGAGGAAGGCGGCGAAGAGGTCGTTGCTGAGGTCGTAATGAGCCGCGATGTTGGCCCGCGAGCCGTGGAGGGTGTTCTCCTGGTCCGGCGGGACGCGCCTGTCGACGAGGACGCGCAGCCGCTGCAGGGCCGGCGGGATCAGCGTGGCCAGCCGCGACGCGAATGGCGTCAGCAGGTCAGCCACGTCGGTTCCGGATCCGGCCCGCCAGTCCCCGGCCATGTAGGCCTCGCCGAACCCGATCTTCGCGTCGCGGCCCAGCCGGGCGAAGAACGCGGCCGGGCGCACGACCTGCAGTTCGGGCGATGCCGGGGGCCCGCTTCCGAGCACCCGGCCGTCGGGGTAGGTGACGCGGACGGGCAAGGGGGCGACGGCCCGCTCGAAGATCAGGCGGGCAACGGTGGCGCGTATCGGCGCCAGCTTCCTGGTCGCCAGGGCGGGCCAGCCGACGGAGGCGGAAACGGTCATGGTCAGACTCCTGCCTGGCGGACGTGGCGCGGGTGAGGACGGACAGGCAGGCCGCGAAGCCACAGCCAGATCCCGTGGATGCGGATAAGGGCCGAGATCCGCTGGGTCATCAGGGGCTGGCGGATGATCAGCCGGGCCAGGTTCCGGCGGGTGGCCGGTTCAGGCCGGCCCCGGAAGGTCGCCGAGAACGCGATAGCGCCCTGGCGGCGCAGCGTCACCGCCGTGGACACCCGGCCGGGCGTGAGGGTGAACCGCAGCTCGTATATGCCGCTGACGTCGAAGAACGGGGAGACATAGAAGTCCTTGCCCGTCGTGGCGGCTCCTGCCTTGTCGGGATGCAGGAGGTAGGCGTGCCGCTCCCCGTAGGTGTTGTGGACCTCCGCGACAACGCAGGCCAGCCGCCCGGTGCTGCCGAAGCACCAGAAGACAGACAGCGGGTCGAAAACGTGTCCCAGGACGCGGGCGCTGGCGAGCATCAGGACCCGGCTGCGGTCACCAAGGTCGACCCCGTTCCGTCTCAGGTAGTTCTCGATGTTGCCCTTGATCGTCAGCCGGGGGTCGCCGAGGTGATCCTCGCTGCTGAAATCGGCGGCCCAGCGGAGGCCTGCGGGCTGTATGGGGACCGAGTCGAGGTCGATAAGCCACAGGTAGGCACGGTGCCGGAAGGCATGCCGGACCGGCCCGGCGCGCCGGTGGGTGACCCAGCCGGCGACAAGCGCCGGCAGGGCCGGCAGCTGGGTCAGTTCGGCTGCCTGCCCGGTCGTCTCCGGGACGGTCGTCTCCGCGGCGATCGCCCGTGGGGCGGCGGTCACCACGTCACCCCGAAGTGCCGGGCGGCCTCGACACCGGAGCGGCAGCCGTCCTCGTGGAAGCCCCAGCCGTGGTAGGCCCCGGCGTATACGGTGCGATCGGTGGCGAGGTCACCGAGCTGGCGCTGGGCCCGGACTGCCTCGGGCGTGTAGATCGGATGCTCGTAATTCATGACCGCGGCAACCGAGCGCGGGTCCAGACGCTCGCGGTCGTTCAGCGTGACGATGAAGGCCTCGGGCGATTATGTGCCCGTGGAGCCGGTTCATCCAGTAGCTCACCACGGCGGCCTGTCCGGGCCGGTCGCAGGACGTCATCCGGTAGTTCCATGACGCACGGGCATTGCGCGCCTCCGGCAAGACCGAGCTGTCGGTGTGCAGAACCGTCACGTTGGCCGAGTAGCCGAACTGCTTGAGGGTGGTCACCTCCGCATCACTCGGATCGGCGAGCAGGCCGAGGGCCTGGTCGGCGTGAGTCGCGATGACCACGCGGTCCACGACAGTGACCCGTCCTGTGACATCCCGGACCTGCACGCCGTCGTCGCACCGGATGACGCTGGTGACGGCATGAGCCGCGCGCACGTCCGTCAGCTGTCGGGCGAGCCGCTCGACGTAGGCTCGCGACCCGCCGACGACGGTGTACCACCGGGGCGACCCGCCGATGCGGAGCATGCCGTGATGGTCCAGGAACCGGAAGAGGTACCGCGCAGGGTAGACCGCCGTCGCTTCTCGCCCGGAAGACCACACGCACGAAACGAGGGGAACGCCGTAGTGTGCGATGAAGTAGTCGTCGAACCGCTCGCGCTCCAGGAACTCCCCATAGGTCGTGAGGTTCTGCTCGTCCGTCGTGCGCAGGAACGCCGATGCGCGCCGGTGGAACCGCCCGACGTTCCAGAGCATCCGCAGGAAGCGGGGGTCGGCAATACGCCGCGGCTGGGCGAACACGCCGCGCAGCCCGCGGCCGCCCGCATATTCCAATCCGCACCCCTCGCAGCGGACGCTCATGCTCATCTCGGCCGGGCGCACCTCGACGTTCAGCTCGCCGAAGAGCTTGCGCAGCAACGGGTAGGTCACGTCGTTGTGGACGATGAACCCGCTATCGACGGCGTGCTTCCGGCCATCAGAGGCGGTGACGTCGTGGGTGTGCGCGTGGCCGCCGAGCCGGTCCTCGGCTTCGAACAGGGTCACGTCGTGGGTGCGGGACAGCAGGTAGGCGGCGGTGAGCCCGGCGACCCCCGCTCCGATCACGGCCACGGACGGCCGTCCGGATCCAGTCGTCGGGCCAGTAGCAGAAGAGTTCATAATCCATATCTCGTCTAGGTTTTGTCTAGGCCCAAAGCTAGGTCGTCCGAGGAGAGACTGTCAAATTTCCGTCCAGAGATTGTAGAGTGTTCTTATGGAACTTGAGGGGGACGGTCCGCTGCTCCGCATCGGTGAGCTGAGCCGGCGCCTGGGAGTCAGCGATCACGTGCTACGGGCCTGGGAGAGCCGCTACGGCCTGCTGCAGCCGGTTCGCTCACAAGGCGGCTTCCGCCTGTACACCGAGGCGGACGAGTCAAGGGTCCGCCGGATGCAGGCCTATCTCGCCGACGGGCTGTCCGCAGCCGAGGCCGCGCGGGCCGCGCTCGCCGGCGCAGGTGCTGATCCGGCCCCGGTAGCCGCGCCGCCGAGTGCCACGCCAGCCGGGCATGCTTACCGCGCCGCGCTCCGGCAGGCTCTGGACGCTTTTGACGAGCCGGCCGCGCAGGCCGAGCTGGACCAGTTCCTGGCCGATCTGTCCCTGCCAGCCGTCCTGCGGGACGTCGTGCTGCCCTACCTCGCTGATCTGGGCGAGCGCTGGCAGCATGGGACGGCCAGCGTGGCCATGGAGCATTTCGCCAGCAATGTCATCCGCGGCAGGCTCGCGGGACTCGGGCGTGGCTGGGGCAGCGGACACGGGCCGCGGGCCCTGCTCGCGTGCCCGCCCGGCGAGTTGCACGACATGGGGCTCATGGCCTTCGGCATCGTGCTCAATCGCAACGGGTGGCGGATTGAGTACCTGGGCACGAGCACCCCGCTCGAGGAGCTGGAGCGGGCCGTCGACGCGTCACGACCCGACCTGGTCGTCGTCGCCGCCACCGTCCCGGAAATCCTCGAGCCGCTCCGCCCGGAGCTCGCCTCTCTCGCACGTCGCGCCCCGCTCGCCCTCGCCAGCGCCGGCGCCACGCCGGAGACCGCCATCGCTGCCGGAGCCCGGCTGATGGCTGGCGACCCAGTGACCGAAGCCGAGCACATCGGATGGCCGCGGTGAAGCTGCTCGTCGCCGGCGCGTCCGGTTTCGTCGGCCGACGGCTGTGCCCGGCCCTGACTGAGACTGGCCACGAGGTCATCGCCATGACCCGCAACCCGGCCGGCTACGCCGGACCCGGCGTGCCCGTCCAAGGAGACGTTCACGACCCCGACACCCTGGACACCGCGATGGCCGGCTGCCAGGCGGCCTACTACCTCGTGCACTCGCTCAGCGACGCGGACTTCGGGCGTAAGGATGCGTCGGCCGCCGCGATGTTCGGAGAGGCAGCTGCGCGGGCCGGATTGCAGCGAATCGTCTACCTCGGAGGCCTCGGCGACGACCGGGATGCGCTGTCGGCTCACCTGCGCAGCCGCCGCGAGGTCGAGAAGCTGCTCGGATCGGCGGGCGTCCCGGTGACCGTCATCCGGGCCGGGATCATCGTCGGGCACGGCGGCGTTTCCTGGGAGCTGACGCGCCAGCTCGTCGAGCACCTGCCTGTCATGATCACGCCGAGATGGGTCGCGACCCGGACCCAGCCGATCGCCGTCGACGACGTCGTGCGCTACCTGCTCGGCGTGCTGGCCCTGCCGGCGGCGGCGGGCCAGGTCTTCGAGGCCGGCGGACCCGAGGTGATGCAGTACGTCACGATGCTGCGCCGCGCCGCCGCCCTCCAGGGCCGCCGCGTCCCGATCATTCCCGTGCCGCTGCTCACCCCCCGGCTGTCTTCGCTGTGGCTGACTCTGGTCACCGACGTAGACACGGCCACCGGCCGGGCGCTCGTCGACTCGATGACCAACGAGGTCATCGTGCGGGACCAGTCGATCCGCGAACTCATCCCTTTCGACCTAATGACCTACGACGACGCCGTGCGGAAGGCGCTCGGCGAACGCGTCCAGGCACAGCGTGATAGCCGATGACTGCAAGACGTCGAAACCCGCGGCGGGAACGCACCGCATCCGCGCGGCAGGGAGCCCCCCCGCCATTGCCCGGCCATGCCCCACCGGCCCGCGCACACCCGGCGACAGCCCGCGCCCGGCACTGGCGGATCGTCACCGCCACCGGAATCGGCGGCGCGGGCATGCTGGGGACCTCGCTCTCCACCAAAGCCGGCTCTCCGCAGTTCTACCTCCTGACCATCGGCGTCTCCGGCACCTGGGCTGCCGGTGCCCTGAGCTCTGGGCCCATCCCGCTGGACACGACCCAGGGCTGGGACGGCGCCCGGTGCCGCGCCGTGGTCATGTCCGTCCTTACCGGCGCCGGCGCCTTCGGGATCTTCTACGGCGCCGCCCGGCTAGCCCGCCACATCCCCCCGCTCAACCGGGCAATCGGCGGGGTCCTGCACTACGTGGACGACGGCTCAGCGCCCCTCGTGCTGGTCACCGCGTGCGCCGCCGCCGTAGCCGAGGAACTGTTCTTCCGCGGCGCGCTGTGGTCGCTCGTGCAGGACTCACACCCCGTCCTCAAGACCACCCTTGCCTACGCCGCCACGACTGCCGCGACCCGCAACCCCGCGCTCATGCTCGCCGGCACCGCGACGAGCGTCCTCTTCGGCCTCCAGCGCCGCACCTCCGGCGGCATTCTGGCTCCGGCGGTCACTCACCTCACATGGTCGTTCCTCATGCTGTGCTATCTCCCGCCACTGTTCCCGGCGCCCCGGCATGCCGAGTCCGCTGGTCGACTAACTCCTGCAACTGCGTCACGCAACAAGAAAGCAAATCCACGGCCCTCGCTGCTTCATCCGCACCGTCAATGATGAGCGAGTTAGGCACCCTGGCGTAGCCTCGGTGCGGCCGCCGCACCCTGGCGTAAGCCTCGGTGCGGCCGCGGCCAGCCCGAGCCGGGGGACCTGGTTGGACGTGCTGCTGCGCAGCCGTACGGGCTCGCCGGGCTCGCGGCTCGCGGGTGGCCTCAGGACAGGCCGGGCCGGACCAGGCCGGTCTCGTAGGCGATCACCACCAGCTGGGCCCGGTCTCGGGCGCCGAGCTTGGTCATCATCCGGTTGATGTGGGTCTTGGCGGTCAGCGGGCTCATGAACAGGGCCGCGGAGATCTGGTCGTTGCTCATGCCCGCAGCGACCCGGCCGAGCACTTCCCGCTCCCGGTCGGTGAGGACCGACAGCGCGGAGGCGTCGACTGGCTGGGCCGGTCCGCGCCCGGCGATGCTGGAGATCAGCGTGCGGGTGACGCTTGGCGACAGCAGGGCATCGCCGCGGGCGACTACCCGGATGGCGTTGATGAGGTCTTCGGGCTCGGTGTCCTTGACCAGAAAGCCGCTCGCCCCGGCGCGGATCGCCTCAAAGACATACTCGTCTGCCTCGTAAGTGGTGAGGATGATGACGCGCACGCCGCTCAGCCCAGGATCGGCGGCGATCTGCCGGGTTGCCTCCAGCCCGCCGGTGACGGGCATCCGGATGTCCATGAGCACTACCTCGGCCCCCAGCGAGCGGGCCAGGTCGACTGCGGCCGCGCCGTCCGCGGCCTCCCCGACGACCTCGATGTCGGGTGCCGAGCCGACCAGGACCCGGAAGCCGGCCCGGATCAGGGCCTGGTCGTCGGCCAGCAGGACCCTGATCACGGTCGGGTCGCGATCGGCCCGCGGGCTCGTGCTGTGGTGCCGGCGTTCTGGATGACAGCGGCCGCCTCGCGGCCCGCGCCCCCGCCGTCCGGGACCGCGGCGTTGCCTCCCGTGGCTCCGGGGCCCACAGCGGGCGCCTCTGGTCCTGGGGCGCGTGCTGACACCGGCAGCCGGGCGCGGACGGCGTACCCGCCGCCGGGACGCGGCCCGGCATCCAGGGTGCCCCCCAGAGCGGCCGCCCGCTCTCGCATTCCGGTCAGTCCCGCCCCGGTCCCGTCACTGAAGGCCGCGGGCGCCCCGCCGTCGTTGACCACGTCCACATGCAGGTATCCGCCGTCTTGCCGCAGGCTCACAGTCGCGGCGACCCGGCCGGCGTGACGCACCACGTTGGTGAGCGACTCCTGCACGATGCGGTAGACGGCCAGTGCAACCGGCGGCGGCAGCGCCACCGGCGGCTCGGTCGGCTCCAGCATGGTCGGCGTGCCGGCGGCGCTGGTCGCCTCGACAAGAGCGGCGATGGCGCGCAGGTCCGGCACCGGCCCACCAGGGCTCCCGCCGTCGACGGGCCGCATCACCTCAAGGATGGCCCGCAGCTCACGCAGCCCAGACTTGCTGGCCCTGCGGATCGCCTGGATCGCCTCGGCCGCGCTCGCCGGATCGGCAGCCAGCTGCATGCTCGCCGCCGTGGCCTGGACGTTGATCATCGCCATCGAGTGCGCGACCACGTCGTGCAGGTCGCGGGCGATCCGCATCCGCTCAGCGTCCACACGCCTGCGGGTTTCCTCCTCCCGGGCCTGCTCGTACCGCGCTGCCCGGTCACCCTCGGCGGCCAGCCACTGGCGGCGCGCCGCCACGTACGCGCCGACCGCGGCGGCAGCGAGGAGCTCCGGCCACATTGTGGCGTTCGGGCCTCCGAGCCAGCCGAATGGCCCAAGCAGCCCCTCGGTCACGAAGATGGCCGCCGCGGCGGCGAGGCCGGCGGCAACTGCGATACTTCGCGGGCGGGTCAGCGCGACCCAGTACACGCCGACGATGACCGGAACGAGCGCGGCCCCGTCGATCTGGCCAAGCGCCGCCCATCCGACCGCCCCGGCCACGGTGAGCCCGAGAACCTCGACCGGGCGGCTGTTGCGCCAGATCAGGGCGAGCACGGGACCGCCAGCAGCAGGTAAGCGGCCAGCGGCGGATGGCTGGTCAGGTGCAGGCCGCCGTAGCGGTGCGCCGGGTTGGCCTCGACGTAGGCGCCGGCCACGGCCAGCACGGTCACCAGCGCGACGCCCGCGGCGCCGAGCCAGCGCTCCGGGGGCCTGACCACGCTTCTGATGCCCATCACCGGGAGCGTATTACCGGCAGCGGGCCAGCGCCATCGTCGCTGCGCAGGCGGCCGAGCTACTGCGCAGGGAGTAGCCGCTGCTGCAGGTGCAGCAGCTCACCGGACGCCAGCAGGACGATGCCCGACTACCTCAGCCCGGGACAGCCTCGTGATCAGCGGCGCCACCGGGCACCGCGAACCACATAAAGGAGCACCCACATGCTTACCACCACCACGACCGCCGCCCGCGCCGTGCCGAACGTCAAGCGGGGCCGCGCCCGAGCGCTATGCGCTGCCGGAGGCGCACTGGCCGCTGCCCTCGCCTGGATCGTGGAAGTCCCCGTGCTGGGCATCCACCTGAACTTCCGCTTCGGCGCCGGCCACCTCCAGACCATCGCGGCCGGCCAGGTCATCGGCGTCACCGTGGCTGCCTCACTACTCGGCTGGCTGCTGCTCGCCCTGCTCGAGCGGCGCACCTCCCATGCCCGGCTCCTGTGGACCGCCATCGCGCTGGCCGCGGTAGCGGCGTCGCTGGCGCTGCCGCTGGCCGTCGCCACGACCACCTCAGCCGCCGCCGGGCTTATCGTCATGCACCTGACCGTCGGAGCCGCCGTGATCCCCGCCATGGCGCACACTGCGCATACACGCTGACAGCACCCGAGACGCCGGGACGGCGCGACCGTCCCGGCACCCTTTGTGGAGCAGCCGACCCGCTTCGCAGTTGCCGGATCACGGCGTGAGCTGAACGCATCCTCTCCGCGATGGCAGCTTCTTCAGCGAGTGGCGAAACGCGCGGCCCTTCTCGCCGATCAGCTTCAGCAGCCGCATCGGTTCGGAGCTGCACGACCGGGGAGAGTGCCGGTCAGCGATCGATGCTAGACGTCGATGATCTGGCCTGAGGCGCCTGCGGGCTGGAGGAGGCGGCGGATGTCGGCGCGGTCGCCGGTGACGACGTCGGCGTGCATGTCGGCGGCTGTCTGGGCGACGACGGCGTCGACGACGTCGCGGGCTGCGGCGCGGCCCATGAGTTCGCCGGCGGCGTGTGCTGTCTGTTCGGTCAGGGGGATGATCTCGCATCCGCGCAGCAGCCGGCGGAGCTGGACTTGGGCGGGGGAGCGGCTGACCTGGGCGATGACGGGCGCGGGAACTACGGGGATGATCCCGGCTTCGAGCCGGATTCGGTGGTCTGCCCAGACGGCGCGGCTGTTGCGGTCGGCGGCCACCAGGACGCCTGCGTCGTAGACGACCGGCGTCATGCGGTCCGGCGCTCGGCGGTGATGCCGGCGCGGCGCCGCGCGGCGTCGAGCTCTTCGGCGGTCAGGGGCCCGTTCTCGGCTTCCCACTCGGCGACGGCGGCAAGACCGGATCGGACCCGCAGGGCCCGCCGGGCGGCTGCGGTCATCCAGGCCGAGACGCTGACGCCCTCGGCGGCGGCTGCTTCGACGACCTCGGCGTGGACGTCCGGGTCGACGGTGATGGCGAGCTTCGGAGACGGGTTGCCGCGTGGCATGCAGCAAACTATACCACCGCGGTACGACCACTGGCCGTACCTATGTCGTGCATCGCCGCTGCGGGTCGTGCCCGTCAGAATGAACGGATAGCCCAGCTGGGTGCCGGGCCGAGATCCGTGGTCATGCGACATAGTGCCTGATAGATCCGAGGACGGTACCGGAACTGAACCAGTGACCTCTTCCGTGTACGGACTGGCTCGCATTGGTCCTATCACGCAGCTGCTGCGGTGCAGCGCCGCCTCTAGACGATGACCACGGAACGAACACAAGCAAAGCATCGCGGTTCAGGTGACCGATAGTCCCCCGGGACGCGATCTGAGCTATCGATCAGGAATCCGAAACCTGGGGATGAACTGGTGGGCGGTACTGGGATTGAACCAGTGGCCTCTTCCGTGACGCTGAATCGAAAATCGGTCCGTTAGCGGGCGCGCGGCAGCATCCGGCGGAGCGTTAGCGGAGCCGGATGTGGTTTTGACGTGAGGCAGGTTCAGGCGGCGGGGCTGAGGGTGACTTTCTGGCCGGAGAGTCGTTCTAGATCGGCGATGAGTTGTCGCTTGCGGCGCTGGGGTGCGAGGCGGTCGTGCCAGTCGGGGCCGAGGTCGGTGTAGTGGGTGCCGGGCTGGGATAGCAGGTGCCAGGCGATGACGAGGATGGAGTTGCCGACGGCGACCAGGGCGCGTTTCTTGCCGCGGCGCCGGACGATGCGCTTGTAGCGGGCGGCGAGGAAGGTGCTGGTCCGGATGGTGGCGGTGGCAGCTTCGCCGATGGTGCCGCCGAGCCAGGGGTTGCCCTTGCCAGTGGCAGCGGCTTTGCTGCGCCCGGCGGACTGGCGTGCGGTGGGCGCGAACTTGGCCCAGGAGACCAGGTGAATCGCACCGGGATTGGTGGAGGGTCTGATTCCACGAAAGGGTGGGGTCATGCCAGCACCGAGGAAGTATCCGCCAGAGCTTGCGTGAGCGTTCGCAGCGGCTGGTCAGTGAGGCGATGGCCGAGGAGCCGTCGTTGTCGATGAACCAGGCGGTGCTGCGGATCGGGCCGATGGTGGGGGTCAATCCGGACACGTTGCGGGGCTGGGTGAAGCAGGCCGGCATCGATTCGGGGCTGCGGCCGGGCACGAGCACGGCGGAGACGGCGCGGGTCAGGGAGCTGGAGCGGGAGGTGCGTGAGCTGAAGCGGGCTAACCAGATCTTGCTGGCAGCCTCGAGTTTCTTCGCGCGGGAGCTAGACCCGCGACTGCCGTGGTAGTCAGCTTCATCGACTCTCACAAGGTCCGGTTCGGGGTCGAGCCGATCTGCAGGGTGCTGTCCCAGCACGGCTGCAAGATCGCCCCGAGCACGTATTACGCGCACCGGTCCCGGCTTCCGTCGGCGCGGGCGGTGCGGGATGTGACGGTGCTGGCCGAGGTTACCCGGGTGCACTCGGCCAGGGACATCGGCCGGGGCCTGTACGGGGCCCGGGAAGGTGTGGCTGCAGCTGGCCCGCGAGGGCATCGTGGTGCCGCGCTGCCAGGTCGAGCGGCTGATGCGGGCCGCCGGGCTGCGCGGGATCCGGCGGGGCCGTCAGTTCATCACTACCCGGCCGGACCGGGCCGCGGCCCGGCCGCCGGACCTGGTGCGCCGGGACTTCACCGCCGCGGCGCCGAACCTGCTGTGGGTCGTGGACTTTACGTACGTGCCGACCTGGGCCGGGATGGCGTTCACCGCGTTCGTCACCGACGTGTTCTCCCGCCGGATCGTCGGGTGGCGCACCGCGGCGAGCATGCCCACCGGGCTGCCGCTGGACGCGCTGGAGATGGCTCTGTGGACCAGGGCCACCGCCGGGCAGTCGACCAGCCAGGTCGTGCATCACAGCGATGCCGGATCGCAATACACGTCGATTCGCTACTCCGCCCGGCTGGCCGATGCCGGCGCGCTGGCCTCGATCGGGACCGTCGGCGACTCCTATGACAACGCGATGGCGGAATCGGCCATCGGCCTGTACAAGACCGAATGCACCCAGCCTGACGGACCCTGGCGCGGTGTCGACGACCTCGAGCTCGCCACCTTGGACTGGGTCAGCTGGTTCAACACCACCAGGCTGCACAGCAGCATCGGATACGTCCCGCCCATCGAATTCGAGAACAACCACTACCGTCAGATCAACCCCCGGCAGCAGCCGCAGCCGGGAGAACTCGCCCTCCACTAAACCCGGTGCGATTCACGGGAGTGGGGAACCTGGTCATGTCGGCGCCGATCTCGGCGAGGATCTCCTGGGCGCCGGTGATGCCGACGCCGGGGATCTCGTCGAGCTGGGCCAGCTGCGCGGCGAGCGGGGCGATGGCGGCCTCGATCCGGGTGGTGAGCTGATCGATCTGGGCGGTGAGGGCATCGACACGGGTGAGCATCATGGTGAGCAGGAACGCGTGGTGTTCGGTGAAGTGCCCGGTCAGCGCCTGGCGCAGGATGCTGGTCTTGGCGCGCATCCGGCCGCGGGCCAGCGCGGCGAGGGCGTGCGGGTCATGTTGCCCGGCGATGAGCGCGGCGAGCATCGCTCGTCCTGAGGCGCCGAAGATGTCGGAGATCACGCTGGAGAGCTTGACCTGGGCATCTTCGAGCAGCTTCTCCGCGCGCTGCTTCACGCGGGAGCGCTCGTGGACCAGGGTGCGGCGGTAGCGGGTCAGGTCCCGCAGCTGCCGTTGCGGGCGGCCGGGGATGAAGCTGGCCCGCAGCATGCCGCGCTCGGCCAGCTTGCAGAGCCAGACCGCGTCGAGTTTGTCGGTCTTGGGCCGGCCGGGGACGTTCTTGACGTCGCGGGCGTTTACGACCCAGCATTCGATGTCGTCTTCGAGCAGGTAGAACGGCGGCTTCCAGTAGGCGCTGGTGGCTTCCATGACCACGCGGGTCACGCCCTGGCAGATCAGCCAGTCCCGCAGTTCCAGCAGCGCGGGCGTGACGGTGTCGTAGGTGCGGACTTCCTGCCGGCGCGCTCCTGGCCTGGTCTCGTGCGGGACCCGCACGCAGCACACCAGGCTGGCCTTGCCGATATCAAAGGCAGCGACCCTGGCCACCACCTCGGCTGGCTCATCAGTGACTTCGTCCATGACCTTCCTCCTGGCATCGGGCAGTTTCGCAGGGCGGCTGCCCGCAGGAGCCAGAGGGTGATCAGAGGCGGAATCGCGTGCTCGCGGCAACAATCCAGGGCCCTTGGCGTGGCTCCCGGCGCCAGACTCCTATGCGGGCTCAGCGGCACCAAGCGTCAGCGGCGTCGGCGGGCAACCACCTCCGATTTTCATCTCTCAGGACGCCGTCCGCCACGGCATCGATGACTCCTATGGATTGTCAAGCTGGTGATGGCCCGTGTTCGAGGAGCCGGAACAGTTCGCGGGCGACGTAGCGTTTGAGGCAGCGCTTGATCTCGCGCGGGGTTTTGCCCTGGGCGGTGCGTCGCTGACGTAGGCCTGGGTGCCGGCGTCGTAGCGGATCCGGGAGAGCACGACCGTGTGGAAGGCGCGGTTGAGCTGGCGGTCGCCGTAGCGGTTGAGCCGGTAGTGCGTTGTCACCTGGCCGGAGTTCGCAGGGATCGGGGCGGCGCCGCCGAGCATGGCGAAGGCGGCCTCGGAGCGGACCCGTCCCGGGTGCGACCAGGCGCACAGCACTGTGGCGGCGACGATCGGGCCGACGCCTCGGCGTTCGAGCAGTTCGGGGTGCCAGGCCCGGACGATCGCCAGGATCTCCTTCTCGTGGCGGTCAGCCTCGGCTGATAGCTCCAGAGCGCGGCGGGCCAGGTCGCGCAGCACGGCCGCGGTGGTGCGGGTTTCGAGATCCCAGCCGGATTGAAGGCGCAGCCGGGACGCGGTGCGTGTCATCGCGGGCATTCGCTTGTCCCCGGAACTTGGACGCGCAGCTGCTCGGGGGCGGCGATGACGAGGGAGAAGACTTGCTGCTGAGCGATCGGTCGCTGCCTCGACTGCGGAGCGCCGGGCGGCCAGCAGCACTGACAGTGCCTGCCGCTCGCCGGTCGTCCGGGGCGTGCCGAGCCTGGTCCGGGAGAGCGCTTCACGGGCGGCGCGGATGGCATCCAGCGGGTCGGACTTCGCCCCGTTCCGGCGCCGGGCTCGTTCGGGCCGGTCCAGCTCGACGACAAGCTCGTCGCGGCGGGCGAGGTGGCGGGCCAGGCCGGCGCCGTGGCCGCCGGTTCCCTCGATCGCCCAGGCCCGCAGGCCCGGATGCTGGTCGGCGAACTCAACCAGCGCTTCATAGCCGTCGGGAGTCGCCTCGACGGTGACCTCGGCCAGGACGCCGCCGGTCCTGGTATCCACCGCGGCGGCGCTGTGGGTCGCGACGTGAGTGTCGACGCCGATGACGACGTCGGCGATCTGCGAGAGACTGTCCATGCGTTGCTCCTTTGCCCGGAGGGACGTACGGTTCCGGTCCGGACGGAGACAGGCAGGACTGTGACGGGACACGCCGCCGGCGCACACCGGGGGCGGTCAAGCTCCTGATCAGGCCAGGCACTCCGACGGGCCGGGGCCGGCAATCACGGGCGGACAAGTCACGGCACAGGGCACGAAGCCAGTCAGGAGTAAGGGTCACGCCAGCGATCACCGACCCACAGCCCAGCACTTTTCGAGGAGCTGCGAGGCAGATCCTCACAGTCAGGGAACGCCGACGAGTAGTGGTACGAGGCCTGAGAGCGCTGGACGCTGTCTCTAGCTGGGGGCTTCGTCGCCTGATGTAGCTGAGCGTTGCCCAGTTCCTGACCGTGCTGGCTCTTGGTTTGGCTCTTTAACATTCTATGCTAAACGGATTATTAAAGGATGCCTTCCGGGCCACCTGAACTGCAGTTCGAGTGTTGCAGCTCGTGTGGCCGCGTGGATCCAGCGAGCACGACGTACAGCAGGTTGCGGAATCGGCGACTCTGACCGCCACACGGCACCGGCCGCGGGCCGCGAGCAAGAACAACCAGGTTCGCGACAGGCGATCCGCTAGGCGATCCGCTAGACAGCAATCCGGCGGCAGGCCGCCGATGGCCATGATGCGCCTTCGTGATCGGGCGGCAGCCGATGGCAAGGCCCTGCTTGCGTCTTCTGCCACTACTGCGCGCTTGACGTCCTACCTGCGTCCGCAGGAGGCGCCGCCAGACTGCAGCGCGGGAGGTGAGCTGGAGCGGCCTGAGCTATTGGTAGATGTCGTGGTACCCGACGGCAAGCCATGTCAGCAGCGGCTCGCCGTCGCTGTCCGGGCTGATGGTGAACAGTGCCCGCCCGTCAGGGCCGGAGAAACTCCACGTCAGTGAGTAGACCTCGCCGATCTTGTGGATGCGGAGCCGGGTCGGCCAGGGAGCCGTGCTGCGGTGTGCGCGGCCGCGAGCGCGGGAATCAGATGACCGCGGACGGCGTCGGTGAACAGCTTCCAATGCTCTTGAGGCAGTTTGGCCAGCGCCGCGTCAAACCCGGCGGTGGTCCGGTACCTCACCCGTCGGCCTGGTCATCGAAGCCATTTAGGTGCCGGAGGAACTCCTGGTCGTCGGCGAAGCTCCGGGTGCGCCCGGCAGCCAGATCAGCCTCCGCCTGCCGGAGCGCGTCCTGCCAGGCGGGGCTGTAGACCCAGGCGTCCTCCTCGGGGACGATGCCGGCAAGCCGGCGGCCGTCGCGGACGAGCACCGTGGTGACATGACCGTAGGCAGCCATGTTGACAAGCTCGGGGAGGTGCTTGCGCGCCTCGGTCGTGGTCATCTCCTGGACCTCGTAGGGCAGCGGCACGGCGTTCTCGCTCATGTTTCTTAGTGTACGTCATGTACGTAGCGTTCCGTCGAGAGATCCACCAGCAGTGCCCGGTGCTACTCCTCGCCCCGGTCCGTGTATCCGATGTCAAGCCGCTCTGCGATAGGGATGCTGCCGCGGTACCAGCGTTGCCCGAAGATGACGTTGGTGTCGACTACGACCACGGATCGAACACCGCCGCACTCGGCAGTTCGCTGCCGCGGTCATGAATGTGTAGTTCACCGTCAACGGCCGCGCAGAGCTTGTGGATCTTGGTGCCAAGGCCGCGCTCGGCGGCTCGCGGCGCCAGTCGCCCTTCGGCCATGCAATCCGCGTCAACGACCGCCACGCGGCATTATGTGGGTGATCGTTATCAAGCTGACGTTGATGCCGGGGTGTCGTCGATCTGGCTGATGAGCCGGGCGAAGAGTTCCTGGCGGCTGGTGTGGGCGTGTGCGGCTGCGTGGT
>CAVSRT010000007.1:0-904108 GCA_963730435.1 uncultured Actinomycetota bacterium
GGTGCGCACGTAGATCTGGGAGGCGTGGCCGTCGAGGCCGAGGTAGTGCTCGGCGGCAGGGAAGCCGACCAAGACCGCGGAGTTGATTTCGGGGGCGTAGGTGGCCGGGACTGGGCTGAGAATGCGGGTCAGGTAGAACCACATCCCGCCGGCGGGGCAGGCCGGGCTTGCGCACAGCCAGATCCGCTCTCCCGGCCGATCCGGTCGATGCCCAGCAGCTGAGCGGCCTGGGCGCCGAGCACGGCGACCGGTTCGCGTGCGGTGGCGGCGTTGAGGTAACGGCCCTGGGCGACGGAGGTGCCGGTTACTGCGGGCAGTCCCAGGGTGGCGGCGGCCACGGACAGGGCGTTGGTTTCGACCGGGGGGATCAGCGGGCTGCGGTTCGCGCTGACCCCGCTGACGATGCCGGTTGCCTGGACATTGGTAACCCCCGGCAAGCGGCGGATCATGGCCTGCGCGGTGTCGGACAGCTCGGCGGGCTGACCGGTCGGGGTCTGGCCGCTGGTGACGGTGAGCAGGTTGGTGCCCAGGTTGCTGATCTCATCCAGCAGCGTGGCGGTGGAGGAGGCCGCGAGGCCCAGCACCGCCACAATCGCCGCCACGCCGATCGCGATTCCCAGCGCTGACAGCCCGGCGCGCAGCTTGCGGGCCGCCAGCCCGGCGCGGCCAGGGCACCAGGTCGCCGGGCCGCAGCCGCACCCCGGGTGGCGCTGCCGGGGCCGGGGCGCCGGCGGCGCCGTGGCGGTCATGACAGTCCGCCACTGGCGGGCTGACCGATGGGGGCGACAGGGGCGGTGTCGGTGATGATGCGCCCGTCGAGCATGCCGATGCGCCGCCGGGTGCGGTCGGCGACCGCGTGGTCGTGAGTAATGATGATGATCGTCGTGCCCTGCTGGTTCAGGTCCTCCAGCAGGGTCAGGATGGCGGCGCCGGTAGCGGAGTCGAGGTTGCCGGTGGGCTCATCGGCCAGCACTACCGGCGGCGCGCCCACGATCGCCCGGGCGATGGCCACTCGTTGCCGTTCCCCGCCCGACAGCTGGGTCGGCCGTACGCCGGCCTTGTGACCCAGACCCACCGCAGCCAGCGCATCTGCGGCTAGCCGCCGCCGCTGGTCGCGGCGGACGCCGGCGTACAACAGCCCGTCAGCGACGTTGCCCAGCACGCTCTGGTGCTCGGCGAGGAAGAACTGCTGGAAAACGAATCCGAGCCGGGATGCGCGCAGCGCGGACAGCTGCCGGTCGGTCATCCCGGCCACATCCAGGCCGGTGACCCGCACGCGCCCGGCCGTGGGCTTGTCCAGGGTGCCCATCAGGTGCAGCAGCGTGGACTTGCCGGACCCGGACGGGCCGACGATCGCGGCCAGTTCCCCGGCAGCCACCGCCAGGCTCACCCCTGACAGCGCCCGCACCGGCTGCTGGCCCGAGTAGATCTTCGACACTTGCTCCAGTTCCAGCACCGGAACCAGCGGCGCAAAGCCGGCCGCAGAACCGGCCGCGGCCGTTGTAACCGCGGGGGATGCCTGAGCGCCAGCGGGGCCTGGCCGGGCAGCGGCGGTCATGAGGATGCCACCACGACCCGCTGCCCGGGCTGCAGCGGCCCGGTCACCTGCACCATGCCAGAGTTGTCGTCGAAGACCGGGCCGACCGTCACCGGCACGTACCGGCGGATGCTGCCGGGCCGGCGAGCTCCACGACATACCCCCCCGGCGACCGGGCCAGCAGCGCCGTCACCGGCACCGCCAGCACACCGCGAGCGGTGGCGGTGGTGAGGTACACCGTCACCGGCGCCTGGTCCAGGGTCCCGGCCGCCGCCGGATGGCTGAGCGTGACCTGCACCGGGATTGTCGTTACCGTGCCCCCAGCGCCCGACGAGGACGTCGCCGCTACCGTGCCGACCGAGGAAACCACGCCCGCCGTGGCCAGCCCGTCCGGAAGCGTGATGCGCACGGCGTCGCCAATCGTGACCTGCGACTCCTGCGAGGTGTCCAGGTCGATCATCACCACGTGCTCATCCGAGGTCGCCTCAAGGACCGGCCCGGCCGCCGCGCCGCCGAGCCTGCCGGTCAGCCGGGCGACCCGGATCGCTCCCGGCTCGAACACCACCTGGCCCAGCGACAGCGAGCCAGCCGGGACGGAGACCCCCAGATGCTCATCCAGCCGCTGCACCCCCAGCGCCGTCTCCGCCGAGTAGTAATCCCAGCCCGCCGCGGCAACGCCGGCGCGATCTGCGTAGCCCAATCGCACCAGGTCGCGGTTGAGCTGCGCCACATCCGAGCCCGACACGCCCACGCCCAGGGTCCGCCAGGCCGGCACGGCGCCGTACAGCAGTACAACCGGGCTGCCGTCATCGACCCGGTACAGCACCCGCCCTTGCCGGATCACCTGCCCAGGCTGCGGCAGCCAGGTCAGCGTCCCCCCGGCCTGCCCGGACACGGTGTATGCGCCCGCATACCCTAGCGTCGCGGCCACCGGCGTCGTTGCCGACAGATCCTCCCGCACTACCGTCGCCGTCGCCGTCGTGGGCGCCACCGTCCCGAGCCCGCCTTCGGAAGCGGCGGCAGGTGACGACAGCACCCCCGCCCGCCATGCGACCACAACTCCGACCGCCACGACCACGACCACGACCGCTGCCAGCCAGCCAGCCCGGCGGCGCGGAGCCGCACCGCTCATGATCCACCTCCGACTCTCATGCCGCTGCTCAACCGGGCCCTCCCGGGTAGATCGCTGGGACCCCTCCGCCTGCGGGCATCACGGGCTCGCACTGGTAGATCTTGTTTTGGATATACGGCGCATTCCAGTCGGTGCCGTGAATAGGGACAAGGTTGAAGCCAGGGCGCCCCTCGGAATCGAGCGCTGGGTCGGGCCAGTTCGGCACCCCGTGCGAGCGCATGCACCGGCTGAATCTGCGCATAGCGATCACCACCTGCTGGACCATGGCCTGTGGGCAGTTGCCGGTCTCCTCGCATTGCCGGAGCGAGGCGCCAAGTGACCCGCCGTTGGTCGGATACAGGCGCTGGCAGGCTGTCTGGGCCGCCTGGAGCTGAGAGCTGCTGACCCCGAGTGCCAGCGGGTCGGCCTTGGGGACCTGTCCGTTGGCGCCCGGGTCGGGGAAACTCGGCAGGCCGTGGGAGCGCATGCAGCCGGAGTAGGCAATCGCTGACACGGAGCCTGGCGACCCTGCTGCACCCTGCGACCCGCCAGGATCCACCGATGACGGGCCGCTGCCGCACGCGGCCACCAGCACAGCGGTGACAGCAACGGCGATGGCTCCAGCCGCTCCATGAGGAGATCGCAGCCATGCCGGTCGTGTCTGGCGCATGACGCGAGTGCTATCGGATGTCATCTGTCGTAGCGCCTCATCCCATGGGCACGGGTACGCCTGCCGAGCCGCCGACCTGGCGCTCACACTCGTTGTCCTTGGACTCGAAGTAGGACGAATGGGTGAACTGGAGGGTTATGCCGACAGCACTGACATCAAAGAACGGGCGTCCCTCGGAACCGATGCTCGGGTCCGGCCAGTTCGGCACCCCGTGGGCGCGAATGCACCGGGCGTACCTCCGCATGACGGTTAGCGCCTGCTGCACGACAGCCTGGGGACAGTCGCCGGTCGCCTCGCATTCTTGGATCGATGCGTTGCCCGGCGGGACCAGGTGCGCGCAGGCTGTCTGCGCAGCGTGGTACTGGGTACTGCTGACCCCGAACTCCTGTGCGCTGCCTTTGGGAATCCCCCCGCTGCTGGTGGGGTCGGGGTAGTTCGGCACGCCATGGGAGCGCATACAGCTGGAGTAGGCGACCGCGGACGGGATGCTCGCTGTGCCTGCCGCATCCGGTGATCCGCCGGCACCTGGTGATGACGGGCTGCCGCTTGCGCAGGCGGCCACGAGCAGGGCCAAGCCGACCGTGGAGAGCATGGCAGCCGCGGCGTGCGCTCGGGTCGCGCTTGCCCCCCGCGGTCTGCGCATGACGCGGGTGCTGGAGTTCGTCATGGTCCCCGGTCTAGCAGGCCGGCCATGACATCAGCCGAACAGTGATTGTTAGCCAGATGTCACCAGTGCAGGCGCACAATGTGCAGGTGCGGGTGCTGGTGGTGGAGGATCACATTGGGCTGGCCAACCGGATCGGCGAGGGCCTGCGCGACGCCGGTTTCGCCGTCGATGTGGTCTACGACGGCGCGGCGGCCCTGGAGAGCACGACCGGCACCGACTACGACGTGGTCGTGCTCGACCGCGACCTGCCGGCCGTGCACGGCGACGGGGTCTGCCGTCGGCTGGTCCGCTGTGGCTCGCCCAGCCGCATCCTGATGCTCACCGCGGCCGCGGCCGTCGAGGATCGGGTCGACGGGCTGGAGCTGGGCGCTGATGATTACCTCGGCAAGCCCTTCGCGTTCCAGGAACTGATCGCGCGCATCCGCGCCCTCGGGCGGCGCGGACCCGGCTCTCCCGCGGTTGTGCAGCGAGGCGATCTGGTCGTCGACCGGGCCCGGCACCGGGCCAGCCGGGCCGGCATCCCGCTGACCCTGACCCGCAAGGAGTTCGGCGTGCTGGAGCGCCTGGCCGGCGCGGACGGCGCCGCAGTCAGCGCCGAGGAGCTGCTCGAACACGTATGGGATGCACAAGCCGACCCGTTCAGCAACATCGTCGCGGTGACCGTCGGGCGGTTGCGGCGCAAGCTCGGCGACCCGCCTCTGATTGAGACCCTGGTCGGGGTCGGCTACCGGCTGTGAGAAGCGTGCTCAGCGCGCGGTCGCGGCTGACGCTGCTCTACGCCTCCCTCTTCACGCTGGGCGGGGCGGCGCTGGTGCTGATCACCTATGTGCTCGTCGCGGATACCTTGCACCCGCGCGGCGACGGTTACGATGCCGCCGGGGATCCAGCACGCGCTCGCTCGATGCCTGAAGGCAGCGAGGTTCGGCAACGCCGTCGCCAATCCGAAATGCGCCGAGGTGTATGCCAATGGGGTCCAGGCCGGAGCGTCCGCACAGCGCAGCACGACGCTCGCGCACCTGCTGACCTACTCGCTGCTCAGCCTCGCCGGCGCTACCGTGCTCGCCGCGGTCGCAGCCTGGATCGTCGCCGGGCGCATCCTGCGGCCGGTGCACCGGCTTACCGCGGCTGCCCGCGCGGCAAGTGAGCAGAACCTGTCCCAGCGCATCGCCTTGCAGGGCCCGCGCGACGAGCTTCGCGAGCTCGCCGACACGTTCGACTCGATGCTCGAACGGCTCGACCGCGCGTTCACCAGCCAGCGGCAGTTCATCGCCAACGCAAGCCATGAGCTTCGCACGCCGCTGACCGTCATGCGCACCGCAATGGACGTCGTGCTCGCGAAGCCGGAGCCGACCCGCGAGGAGCTGGTGTCAATGGCCGCCGACATCCGCCAGGCCGTCGATCACTCTGAGCGGCTCATCGAGGTACTCCTGGTACTCGCGCGCAACGATCAGGCGCGGGCCCTCACCGACCCGCTGGATCTGGCCGCCGTCACCGAGGACGCGCTCGAGGGACGCACCGCCGACGGCATCACGACGACTGTCACGCTCGATGAGGCCCCGGTGACCGGCGACGGTGTGCTGCTCGAACGGCTCGTCGCCAACCTGCTCGACAATGCCGAGCGCTACAACGTCGCGGACGGCACCGTCGCGATCTCCACGGCGGCCCACGACAGGATATCCGCCTTGCGCGTGGTGAACACCGGAGCGCTAGTCCCGGCCGAGATGGTCGAGCGACTGTTCCTGCCGTTCACCCGGCTCGACGACCGCACCCGCCACGATGGCTTCGGCCTCGGCCTCGCCCTCGTCGCATCGATCGCCGCGGTCCACAACGGAACGGTGCACGCCACCGCTTTGCCAGGCGGGGGCCTCGACATCACCGTCCGGCTCCCGCGACGCGTGACGGAGGTCATTGCAGCGTCGGCCGCCACGTGATTGCACTTCTCAGGCGGCCGCGTGCGCTAAAACCCTGTTGCCACCAACTCGGCCCCGTTCCTAGCATCGGGTCGGTGCATGAGCGCCCTGCTGATCTCGCCGACGCGGACGTGGCAGGTGCCCTGCGCCTGCACTGGCAGATCGACGTTGCCGACCTCCGCTACGCGCCGGTTGGCTACGGCGGCTACCACTGGACGGCGGTGGATGACGCCGGGACCCAGTGGTTCGTCACCGCCTGCCGCCTGACCGGCCCGGCGGATCTGGCCGACCTGGACGCGGCGATGCGCACGGCCAGGGACCTGGCCGACGCGGGGCTGAGTTTCGTAGTCGCTCCGGCCCGGGCCGCCCGTGGTGACGTCGTGATCCGCGCCTGGCCCGACTATGCGATGAGCGTGTTCCCCTTCATCGCCGGCGTCCCCGGGCAGTGGGGCGACAGTTTCAGCGCGCCCGACCGCACCGCGATGACGGTCATCCTGGCTGAGCTGCATAGGGCCGGCACGGCGGCCAGCCCCGTGCCGGTCCAGGATTTGAGCCCGCGCAGCCGCACGCACCTGGAGATTTCACTACGGGAACGGGGTCGTCCCTGGCGCGGTGGCCCCTACGCCGAGCCCGCCCGTGCACTCGTGTCCGAGCAGGCAGCTGGCCTGGAGAATGCGCTCGCGGTGTTCGACGATCTCGCAGGGCAGGTCGCGGCCTCCGCGGTGCCGGTACTGACCCATGGTGAGCCGAAGCCAAACAACGTGATCCGGTGCGGCGAGGCCCTCCTGCTCATCGACTGGGACACCGTCAGGCTCGCGCCGCCCGAGCGCGACCTGTGGTGGATCCTGTCGGGCTCGGGCGCCGAGGCAGCCCGCTACACCGAACTCACCGGCTGCGAGGTCAGCCAGCAGGCGCTGTCCCTCTACCGGCTGCGCTGGGATCTGGATGACATCGGTCTCCTGCTGGCCGACTTCAGGGCGGCACATAAGCAGGACAAGGACACCGAGGTGGGCTGGGACGGGCTGGTGGAGACGGTGCAGCGCCTGGTTGCCGCCACCCGGCTCCGGTAGCTGGTGCTTACGGAACGACTGGCTCAGGCGGGGCCCAGCGCCTGGCCGGGAAGTCGAATAGCCAGCTGGCCTGGCGGAGCAGCGGATAGCCGGCGATCAGGTCCATCGGGAACTCGAGCTCCCGGTTCAGCGGCGACAGGTCGATCACGGCCACCTTGCTCGGCGGGAAGCCGATCCCGGCGATGTGCGGCCCGGCCATCGTGAAGGTCGCGGCGGCGAACTGAGCGCCGGTCGAGTCGGTGCCCGCCGCCCGTCCGGCGTCTGAGAACAGCTCGGGGTACCGGAGCCGGAAGGCCCGGTCCACGACCGTGATGCCGGCGCCGGAATCCCAGCACGCGCTGGCGATGGCGGCGTCCCAGCCGAGCTCGATGTACACATGACCGCGGTCGTCGAGCTGGAGGTCCAGGCCGGTGCGCGGCGCGGGATCGCCGTCCAGGATGAGCATCGCGTCGTCGAAGCGGAACTGGCATCGGTACTGCCGCAGCACGTCCATGCCCAGCAGGCACTGCTGGCCGGGCGCGTCGACGCGGACGACGTCGAGCGGGGGGACGTCCAGGTCGCCGATGGTCAGGTCGCGGATGGTGACGATGTCCCGGTCCTGCGGCTGGCCGAACGCGCCTGCTGAGGTATCCCGGCCTCGCGTGGCCAGCTCCGCCAGGTAGCTGTCGGCCAGGAGCTGCGTCCGCGCCGCGCCGGTGTCGAGGCGCAAGCTGTAGGGCCGCCCTGCGATAACGGCGTCGACCATGATGTCGGCGCAGTTCGGGTCATCAGGGTCCGGATGGATAAGCATCGGGATCTTGTGCACGAACGAGAGCGTAGCGACGGCCGCGTGGAAGCTGCCGGCAGCACGCCGGGGCTCTCGCGCCATAGCGCCCGAAAAGTTCTCGTAAAGGGCGGCCGAAGCAGCCGCGGGCATATGGCATCCTGACCGCCATGACCACAGGTGACGTCGCAGGGCGACTCGGCGCGCAGGCTCGGGTGGCGGCAACCAAGGTGCCGGAGATCACCGCCTGGTTCTGGATCGCGAAGGTGGCCTCGACAGGCATGGGCGAGGCGACCGCGGACTGGCTGTACGCGAGGTACGGAACGATCCCGACGGGTGCGGTCGGCGCGATCCTGCTGATCGGCGCGCTGGTGCTCCAGTTCCGCTCCCGCCGCTACAACACCTGGATCTACTGGCTGGCTGTGGTGGCCGTGAGCGTGACCGGGACGATGGCCGCGGACGGCCTGCATATCGTGGTCGGGCTCCCCTACACGGTCACTACGACGTTGTACGCCGTCATTCTTGCCGCGATCTTCCTTGTCTGGTACCGGACCGAGGGCACGCTGTCGATCCACAGCATCACCACCGTCCGGCGCGAGCTGTTCTACTGGGCGACGGTCATGGCCACCTTTGCCCTCGGGACTGCGCTCGGGGACCTGACCGCCTACACAGCCAAGCTCGGGTTCTTCTCGTCAGCCGTACTGTTCCTCGTCGTGATCGCGATTCCGGCTGTCGCGCACCGCTGGCTCGGCATGAACTCCGTGCTCGCCTTCTGGTTCGCCTACACGGTGACCAGGCCGCTCGGCGCCTCGATCGCCGACTGGCTGGGAGTGCCTGCCAGAGTCGGCGGCCTGGACTGGGGTCGCGGCGTCGTCGCCATGATCCTGACTGTCCCGATCCTGATCGCCGTCGGCTACATGGCGGTGACGCACGTGGATGTCGCGAGCGCCGACCGGCCGCGCGACGCGCGGCCAGCCAAGGCGCGGCACCGGGCAGTCTGATGCTGAGCCTGCCCCGGCGCGGCGCCGCGGTCAGGAGATCAGCTGCTGCACTCCCGTCCACACCCACACGCCGTCCTGCAGGTGCGGCGGTGTGCCGAGGACCTTCGTCAGCCACTGCCGGGCATAAGCCGGATCGCGGCCGCCGCCTGCCATGACGACCTCGGTGACGTGCCAGTGTCGCAGCGCGAGTCGCATGCTGCTGATCACGGCGGTCGTGGGCAGCGCCGGGAGGCTCAGGCTGCTGCGCGGCGTGTACGAGGTGGTCAGCGCGCTCAGCATGCCCGCCGGGGTGCCAGGCTCCAGCCCGTGCTCGGCGGCGCCGCCCGGCCCGGCGGTAATGCCGCGACCGCCTGCGACGGCAAACCGCATGTCGTCTTCGGCCTGCCAGACCAGCGCCTTATCCAGCGCGGAGGATGGGAACGGGTAGAACAGCACCGTCGCGTGCGCGGGCAGGCCGGCGATCAGGCGGGCGACAGGCGCCGGCGTCGCGACCGACTCGGTCGTGTAGGGCATCGGCCAGTCGAGCAGCCATGGCAGCACGAGCGCCACGCTCACCAGCGCTGCGCCGCCGCCAGCCAGCATGGCACGGGAGATCCGGGCCGAGGGCAGCCGCAGGGGTGCGCCAGACCGGCTGCGCCAGATCAAGTCGATGAGCAGGGCTGCCGATACCGCCACCGCCCAGACAGCTATCGCGGAGAAGTTCTGCGGCGTTGCCTGGTCGACCACAGGCACGTTCTTGGCCAGCCGCCATAGCGACGGCAACCATGACAGCGCTCCGCTAAAGCCCTGCAGGTGGCTGTAAGCGCCGAGCGACGCCCATGCCGCCAGCACCAGGATCACCAGGCAGAGCCTGGACAGCGGACGGCGGACGTAGACAGCGGCAGCTATGACCACGAGTATCGCGGCTATGCCCAGGTAGCCGCCGCTCAGCCCGGCGGGTCCGAGATACCCGGCAAAGGGCAGCCGGATCACCGCTGCATGCGGCTGAGCGATCGGGAGCACTATCCGGTTCAGGCTGTTGGTGCCGACCGTGGCCCAGTCAGGTCCGGAGATGTGATCCGGGCCGGCTATCGCGAACGAGACCGGGTACGCGAGCAGCGCTCCGCCTACGACGGCCGCCAGGACTAGCCCCCTCAGCGCGAACGGCAGCCTGGAGCCTAGCGCTGCGCGGCTGGTCAGGGCCACGCAGATGAGCGCCAGAAGCACAGATCCTGCCGCCGTCAGCGTGACCATGGTGAGGATCTCGGAGCCGATGAAGAACTGGACAGCGACAAGCAGTCCCAGCAGGAGGCCCCATCGCCACCATTTCCCGCGCTGGGTGACCGTCAGCTCGTAGACGCACAAGAACATCAGCGGGACCAGCGCCAGGAAGGTGACCTGCAGATGCCCGTACGTCTGGTTGCGCTGCACGAACGGCGAGAACCCGAAGAGCAGTCCGGCCAGGAACGCGGCAGGTCGCCACAGGCCGAGCCCTCGCCGCAGGCAGCCGTAGGCGGAGATCGCCGACAGCGCCGGGGCGGCGGTCAAGGCCACATTCAGCGTGGCGACCGGGCCGAACAGCCACGTGATGGGCGCGAGCACGACTCCTAGCGCGAGCACGCTGGTGTTGTCGAGCATGTTCATTCCGGCGGGCACCTGATCCGAGGTCTCCAGGAACAGGCTGTGGGCATGGCTTATCGCGTAGGCGGGCCACTCGAGGAACCAGACGAACGAAGCGGGATCGCCGCAATCGCAGGTCATGGTCGAGGCCGGATGACCGCCGGTCCAGACATGCCACCAGGTCACAACCGCCAGCGCCAGGTAGATGAGCGCGATGAGCGCCCACACTGGCACGTGGCGGATGAGCGACCGTCGCTCCAGCAGGCCAGCGGCTAGCTCTGCCGCCGCATCGGACGGTGCCACGGCCTGGGACCCGCTGGCCACCCCGCCCGAGAAGCCCGCCGTCAGTGCCGACGCGGGCCCGTCGGCACCGGCTAGCGGCGCTTGCTCCATGTGCCAGATTCTCCGATTTGTGACAATAGCGATATTTGTTGCAGTCGGCGTCGGGGAGTTCGGCTGCCGGAGCGCCTCTTCAAGCACACATAGGCAGCGACTCGCCGCAATAGATAAATACCATGTCACATCGACCACTCGCAGCCGCGCCACAAGGTGGCTGAAGGCAGCTCCGGCGAGCCGATGAGGGGGCCTGTGCTGGCCATCCTATGGTCAGGTGACGCGTTCGCGTCGGCGATCCGTGTTCCCGGCCGGTGCCGCGGTGGTGCACATCTAAGTAGCTATGTCACCGGACATGAGATTGGCGCGCAAGCATCTATCCGCAAGTATTACCCATCTTGCTGCTAATCCGCACGATCAATCATGCGATGTCACGAGAGGCTGCTGGTGCATTTCTGACGGCCCCGGAAAACTGGCAATTCCCGGCTAATTATGGTCGCATTGCGGTCAGCGGCGCCTGGCCTGTTCACCTGCAGTTATGTGCGACCCGAGACGATAACGATTCGCTATGCGCTGGCGTCATCCGCTAGGGATTGATTTCCGGCTTCTGATATTGTCAGCGCGTCATTAGGCTTGAAATAACGGGGAAATTAAGCCTTGCTCAGACGGTTCATTGCTAAGGCCAGTAAATAGCTGCAAACCCAACGGCACAACGCAAGTCGTCCCTGAGCGGGTCATACGGGCAAGCGGGGGATAAGGCTGTGCTCCGGAGAATGACGTGAGGCGGGCGCCCGCCCACGCAGGCAGGCTCCGTCTGTCGGAGCGCCTCGTGTTCGCCCTGGTCTTCACTTTGATGGCCGGGTTCATTTCGGCGATCACCCTGGCGGCAGCCAGGCCACCGCGCAGCACGTTGCTGGCAGGGTCCACCGCCGCCGCTAGCTCGCGGCGGGTGACCACCGGGTCGCAGGGAGTTCAGCAAGCCGGCCGGGGGGCGGGCAGAAGGCTGCCGGATCCCATACCCGTGCACATCGGGACTCCACCCGGCTTGACGCGCTCCTTGCTGCCGCGCTCCGCCCGGCACTGCTGGCCCACCCGGGGCGGGTCGCCGTTGGCGTTGTCGACGTGACGACCGGCCAGCCGGTGATGTACCACGCGACCGGGCGCTTCCACGCCGCGAGCATCGTGACGGCCGACATCCTGGCCGCGCTGCTGTGGCAGCACCAGCAGGCCGGCACGACCATGACCAGCCAGCAGGCCGACCTGGCCGCAGCGATGATGGGGAGCGGCAGCAGCGAGGCCGCAGCGAGCCTGTGGCGCGCGATCGGCGGCGCTGGTGGCCTGGCGTCGGCCAACCGGGCGCTCAAGCTGCTGCACACCGTCCCCGGGACTGGTGCCAGGTGGACGCTTACCCGGACGACTGTGGCCGACCAGCTTCAGCTTCTGACGGATCTGACTTCGTCGCGGTCGCCGCTGGCAGCACCGGCGCGCGCCTACGAGCTTGGCCTGATGGCAGTCCTTCCAGCCGACCAGTCCTGGGGCGCGTCTGCAGCCGCCAGTGGCCGCACGAGCTACGCGGTCAACGGCGGCTCGCTGCCCGATCCGCAGCTATGGGCCGTCAACAGCATCGGCGTCGTCAGGCACGATGGTCAGGTCCTGCTGATCGCGGTGCTCTCCAGCCGCGGCGCCAGCGAGGCCGGGGGCGTCGCGCTAGCGTCCGCGGCCGCCGCCGCCGCCGCAGACGTAGTGACGAGCGCGAGGACCTGACGCGGCGATGTGGCTGCTGACCTGCGACATGGCCTCAGGCGCGCAGCACGTGCGCCGCGGTGTTGATGGCGTCTACTAGTCCGTCGGTCGCCGCGAACAACCCCGCAGCCTCGCCGCTCAGCCGAGCTGGGCGGCAGGCGGCAATCGGCTCGGCGTCGTCAGCCACGCCGCCTGCTGCGTCAGCTGTGCCGCTGGCTGCGTCGGTCTCGCCTGGCTCACTGCGCTCGCCGGGCGGCCGCAGCCAGAGCGCCTGCTGGAGGACTCGCAGCGGCGGGAGGCTGCCGAGCTGCGGCGCGTCAGCCGCCAGCGCTCCATCTTCCCCGGCTGACCGCAGCGCCGCCGCGATCTGGCCGGTGGCTTCGGCCACGCCGGCCGCCAGCTGATCAAGGCCCGGCTGGAGCTCTGCATCGGTACCAGCCGATCGGGCGGCGTGGTGAGCTGCGACCGCGGCGCGGAGAGTCAGGGACGCCTGGGCGATCCGATGGCCAGCCGATGCCAGCGCTCGGGCCCGGCTAGCGCTCATGAGGGCACGATCGGGCTCGCCGGCGAGCCGGTCCGCTGATGCCTCAGCATCGGCACGGGCACGGCGGGCGGCCAGTTGCAACGAGCCGAGCCTGCCCGTCTCGGCACCTGCTGGCCGGCTGTAGGCACGGAGCAGCGCGCGGGCATAGTTGCCCTGCGCGGTCATTAGCCGGGCGAATTTCTCGGCCGCTGACGTGCCCTCCCAGGTCGGCCATATCAGGTAGGCGAGGATGGCGAGGCCCGTGCCGATCCCGGTCCCGACCAGCCTGGCCAGCGCGGTCGGCTCAGGTGGCAGGCCAAGAAGGGCGAGGAGCACGACAACAAAGTCGGTCAGGAACACCGCGTACAGCAGATAATTGACCGTGAAGACGGCATACGCAGCGAGCAGCGAGAGCCCGATGCCAACCAGCAGCATCGTCAGGCTGACCTTCGCAAGCTGGACAGTGGCGACGCCGAGGCCGGCGCCCACCACGGTGCCAGCGGCGCGCTGCAGACCCCGGTACAGCGTGGAGCTGTAGTCGGGTCGCAGCACGATGAAGATGGTCAGCACTATCCAGTAGCCGTGACTGAGTCCCGAGCCCTGTGCGATCACCTCGGCGATGGCCGACAGCACCGCGAGCCGCAGGGCGTGGCGTCCGGCCTCTGATGACGTTCCGAGGCTGGCGCGCACCGTCAGGCGCGCGTCCCGGCTGGATGTCCGCCGAGCAGGCTTTGGGCTGCCCCGGCGAGCCGCTCCTGGCTCCGCGGCATTCAGCTGCTCGACGATCCGGGCCGCGCTGCGCAGCTGGCCGAGCAGTGCTTCGCCTGCCCACTGCCAGCGGGTGCCGGCCTCGGCGGAGATGCCGTCGAGCTCACGCCTGGCGGCTGCCAGGTACTCGGCACGCTGGGCAGGCCGGCCGCTGACGGCCCCCGCCAGGTCGGTCAGCACACGTGCTGTCCCCTCGAGCACCCGGCGTCCGCCGGGACCCGGGCCTTCGTCGCCGCGGCCGATGGACAGCGCGGTGAGGGTGGCACGGATCCGCTCGGCCTCCTCGACCAGATCGAGCATGTCCCGGCGCGCCGCGGTGCGGATGAGCGGGTTGGGATCGCCGAGCACATAGCTGGCGGTCAGCTGACCGGGACTGGGCGGGACCTGCCGGCCGGCGGCCACATCCGCCGCGTAGCCGGACAGGCCGTTGAGCGTGGTGGCCAGCGCCGTGCGCTCCGCGCCGCCCCGGCTGATCGTCCAGGAGGTGACCACGAGAAGGCACTGCCAGAGACCGCCGGCGAGCACCAGGCCGGCTCGGAGAGCCGCCGGGCCTGGTCCGAGCGGCAGGGCGCTGCCGACCAGCAACGCGACCGGCCACTGTAGCGTCACCGCCAGCACGGTCGGGCCGAGCGAAGCCAGCACCCCGGTGACGTAGGCCCAGACGAACACGATCGGTACAAGCAGCCACGGCCGTCCGTCCGCGGTCGCGGCGCCGACGAATGTGGAGACAGCCATGCCGACCGCAGCCACCAGGACGGCTAGGACCCTGGTCTGGCTCACACCCCGGAAGGAGACGAATCCGGCCGGCAGTGCGCCGAGCGCCGCATAGCTGCCGTACTCGATCTTGCCCGTGGCCACCCCGATGATCAGCGGGGCCAGCACGCCGATCGATGCCCGCACCGCCTGGCCAGCGGCGAGGTCTCGCCAGCGGAAGGCGCCGAAGTCGAGCCACCCGGACTGAGTGAGCTCGGCGGCCAGGAAGGAGCGCCCGGCGCGAAGATCGGACAGGAAGCGGCGCCCGGCCCGCCGGGCGGCCGGGCCGGGCTCCGTCAGCGGGCTGGCGGGCAGCTGGCGAGCCAGGTCTCAGGCCGGCCGGACGGGCCGGTAGACGGGCTGCCAGCGCAGCGCCTGGACATGGCCGGGCAGGTCCTCCGGGACCTTACTCGCGGCCACTCCGTCCGCGATAGCAGCCTGCGCGACGGCGATGGCCACCTCGAGCGAGGTGTCCCGCAGGGCTGCCATCTCGGGTAGCAGCGGAGCGCCGGCGGCGCCGGTCTCGACCAGGCGAGCCACTGCATGCGCGGCGGCGCTCAGCATGCCGTTGGTGATCTCGGCAGCGCGGACGGCGATCGCGCCAAGGCCCAGGCCCGGGAACACCAGCGCGTTGTTCGCCTGGCCGATCGCGAACGTGGTGCCGCGGTACTCGACCGGAGGGAACGGGCTTCCGGCCGCCACGAGCGCCCTGCCTCCGGTCCACTCGATCAGGTCTGCCGGCCTGGCCTCGGCGAGCTCGGTCGGATTGGACATCGGCATGATGACTGGCCGGTCGGTGTGCGCCGCCATCTCGTGGATTACGTCCTCGGTGAAGGCGCCACCGCGCGCCGACGTTCCGATCAGCACGGTCGGATGCACGCGGCGCACGACCTCGGCCAGCCCGATGCCGCCGAGGGCCGCGTCCCGCTGCCAGTCCGCCACCTCGGCGCTGTCCCGGCCGTACTTGTCCTGGTCAGCGGAGATCCCCTCGGCACCAGCCAGGATCAGGCCATGCCGGTCGACGGCCCAGAACCTCGCCCGTGCCTGCTCGGGCGATAGGCCAGCGGCCACCATGGCCGCCGTCAGCTGATCGGCGATCCCGATACCGGCCGAGCCCGCACCGAAGATCACGATTCGATGAGCGGGCAACTCGATCCCGGTAGCCCTGACCGCCGCGAGCACGGCGGCCATGTTGACCGAGCCGGTCCCCTGAATGTCGTCGTTGAAGCTTGGCAGCACATGCCGGTACTGATCGAGCAACCGGCGCGCGTTCGCCGTGGCCATGTCCTCCCAGTGCAGCAGGGCTCGCGGGAAGACCTTCCTGACGGCCGCCACAAAGGCGGCGAGGAACGCGTCGTACTCCGCGGCGGATACCCGCGGGTGCCGGTTGCCGATATACATCGGGTCGTCGAGCAGGCTCTGGCGGTCGGTGCCCACGTCCAGCATCACTGGCACGGTCCGGCCGGGATCGATCCCGGCGGCCGCGGTGTAGACGGCGAGCTTGCCGACGGCGATGCTCATGCCGCCCACGCCCCAGTCGCCGATGCCCAGGATCGCGCCCGCGTCGGTGGCGAGGATCAGGTCCACGTCGTCGGCGCGGAGACCGTAGGCCTCAAGCGACTGCTCGATCAGCTCCGGCTGGTCCACCGACAGGTACACGCCGCGCGGCCGCCGGTACTCGTGGCTGTAGTTCTCGATCGCCTGCCCGACCGTGGGCGTGTAGATGACGGGGAGCATCTCGCTGAGGTGATCGGCCAGCACCCGGTAGTAGAGCACCTCGTTGCGATCATGCAGCTCGTTTAGCAGGACGTTGCGGGCCAGGTTGGATGACTGCCGCTGGAACTGGGCGTAGATCCGGTCGGCCTGCTGGTCGAGTGTCAGGTGGCCGGCCGGGATCAGCCCGATCAGACCAAGGTCGGCGCGCTCGGCGTTGCCGAAGGCGGTGCCCTTGTTGATCCTCGGATCAGCCAGCACCTGGCGCCCGCGCATCGTCGTCCGCCAGGCGCCTTCGTCATCCAGCCAGAGCGTTCGCACTCCGCGAGGTCCCTTCGGCCGTGCCTGCCTCCCATAATCGGACAGGCATCCGCGTCGAAGCCATAGTGTCCCAGTGCGCGGCCTACCGGGCCGAGCTAGCCCCTGTCAGCCGGGCCTCGCCGGCAGCCAGGACGGCACCGGACCACAGGGCGCGGACCGCCTCGATGGTGTCTGCCTCGGCCGGGTCCTTGTCCGGCCGGTACCGCAGGACCCTGGCGAACCTCAGCGTGACACCGCCCGGGTACCTGGTGCTGGCCTGGACGCCGTCGAAGGCAATCTCGACCACGAGCTCGGGCCGGACCCGGACGACGCCGCGCCGGGGCTGTCCGGCGTCGGTGTAGGGCGGATCGGCCAGCTCGAGCAGGCGCTCTGTCTGCCACGAGAGGACGGCGTCGGTTAGCCCCTTAAAGGTCTTGCCCAGCATCACCCCGCGGCCGGTGGCCGGATCGCGGGCACCGAGGTGCAGATTGGATAGCCACCCTTGCCGCCTGCCGTGGCCCCACTCTGCTGCCAGTACCAGCAGGTCGAGAGTGTGCCGCGGCTTGACCTTGATCCACTCGCTGCCTCGGCGGCCGGCGCCGTAGGGAGCGTCGACTGACTTGATGACCACGCCCTCGTGGCCGCGCTCGATGGCCCCGGCAAAGAACAGCTCGGCCTCGGCTACGTCATGCTGTGACCAGCCGCGGAATGACAAGCTCGGTCGGCGTGACGGCCGCGAGCCGGCTGAACCGCTCGCTTGCCGGCGCCGTGATCAGGTCGGTCCCGTCGAGGTGCAGCACATCGAACAGGAACAGCGACAGCGGTGTCGACGCCAGCTCACCAGCCTGGCCGGCCTGACTAGCGGCGCGCGCGGACGTGACCTGGAATGGGTGCGGTCGCCCGTCCGGGCGCAGCGCCACAGCCTCGCCGTCCAGGACCGCCTGCGACACGTCCATCGACATGACGGCCTGTGCTATCTCAGGCATCCGGTGCGTGATGTCATCCAGCGTCCTGGAGAAGACCCGCACGTCGGCGCCCTGCCGGTGCACCTGGACCCTGATGCCGTCTACCTTCCACTCCACCGCAGCAGGCGAGATCCGGTCCAGCGCCGCGGCCACAGTCGGCGCTGCCGCGGCGAGCATTGGCCGGATCGGGCGTCCCACCTGAAGTGAGACTGCCCGCAGTGCCTCGACCGCCTTATCGGCGTCGCCGAGAGCGGACAAAGCCGCGGCCGCCGCGGCCGGCAGCGAGCCGCTGAGCTGGTGGGCGCGGCGCACGTCGGCGCCTGGCACCTGCGCCGCCCTGGCGATCGCGTCGATCATCACGCCATCGAGCGCACCCTGCCGCAGGTCGCCAGCCAGCAGCCGGACGAGGAACTGGCGCTCGGCCGCGGTCGCACGGCCCAGCAGGACGGCGAGCAGCCGGCGGCGCTCGGCTTGCGAGCCCTGGCCGGCCAGCTCGCCGATCTGGCCAAGCGCCGCGTCGGTCTCAGCAAGAGTCAGCTGCGGCTCGGCGACCGGCTCGCCGAGGCTGGCCGACGTGGGCGGCGGGGCAGCGCCGTAGCCGCCCATCAGGTCGGTCAGGGCGGCGTAGCCGACGCCGATCTGGCGCTGGGTGAGGTCGCCAGACAGGAACGACACTGCTACCGCGATCTCAGCCGGCTGGACCTGCCTGAGCAGGCTCGCGATTTCGTCGATCTTGGCGAGGCGCCCCGGCGTCGCGGCGACGGCGGCCGATGTCCGGACCACGCTGTCGAGCAGCATCGCGGCTACAGCCAGCCTTTCTGCAAGGCCATGTCGACGGCTTCGGCGCGATTGCGTGCACCGAGCTTCTGGATCGCGGCGGACAGGTGATTGCGTACCGTGCCGGGCGACAGATGCAGGCGGGCCGCGATGTCGGCGGCAGGGGCGTACTTGAGCAGGAAGGCGCTAGCCCCGGCGGCCATGGCCGCGCGCAGGTAGCCGGGCCGGTCAAAGGTGGTGACGATGACCACCTTGCTGCTGAACCCGGTCTTGGTCAGCTGGCCGGCCATGGCGAGCGCCTCGTCGCCGTCGGCAGCCTGCGCCACTACCTCGATGTCAGGCTCAAGCTCCGGCAGCGCGACGAGCGCCTGGCGGACCATCGTCTGATCCTCGGCAATCATGATCCGCACGGTCACCCGCCTATTGTCCCGCCTGCGGGCGCAGGGGCAGGACCACGCGCAGGAGGAATCCCTGCGGCTCGATCGTGCCCGCTGCCAGCTCGCCACCCAGGCTGCGTACGCGCTCGGTCAGCCCGGCGAGGCCAGAGCCGGCGAAGGCGGGGCCTGGCCCGGTGCGAGCCGAGCTCGCGGAAGCTAACCCGCCAGCAGACCAGTCCCGTCAGCGCGACCGCCCCGGCTACCTCGAACCAGCCACGGCCGTCGAGCGGGCGGCCGAGCCGGTTGATCGCGGGCTGCAGCAGCGCGAAAGCGATAAGCCCGCTCACCACGACCCGGCGCACGACGGTCCACGAGCGCCCGTCGGCATCGCCGGCGGCCAGGACGGCCTGGTCGTGGTCCATCTGCCTAGGCTAGGCAGCGGCGGCCCGCGTCGTCATGTAGTGCCGGTCCTGGTCTGCCCGTGACATCTGTCACGGCGTGACATCGGTCACGGGCAGACCCAGGGTTCCTCAGACGATCTGGGAGTGGCCGTTCATGTCGGGGTCCGGCGGGGCCTTGTCGTCGGTCACCGGGACGGAGTCGTCGGTCACCGGGACAGACGAGAACTCCGTTGGCTCCTGCCGGAGGCGCATCGCGACCGCGGCGGCCGCACCGGCGGCCGCGAGTAGCACCAGGGCACCCGCGATCATTCCGCGGCGGCGGCGTGGCTTCTGCCGGTCTGGCGCGTCGATCTTGTGCGCGGCATTGACGAGGGCGCCGGAGATCATCGGTGCGAGGCTGTCGCTGATGGCGCGTGCGGTCTGCTCCAGTTGCGGCGCGGCCCAGGACCTGGCGGCGTCGACCCTGGGCGTCGCCCACGCAACGGCACCATCGGCACCCTGTCGCATCGAGGTGGTGGCGGTCCGGGCAAGCGGCCCGGCTTGCTGCGCGGCGGCCTGCGCCTGCAGGGCGGCCTGCTGGGCCAGCGGCACGGTCTTGCTCGCGAGCGCTGCGTAAGCGGCCTGCGCACGGAGTGCGGCACTGTCGCTAGTGGGTTGCTTCTTGGTCAAAACAGACACAACGACCTCCTGGTGTTCTCCCCAGGCAGGACACCTTCCCTGCAAACGGGGTGCCAATCACGACGATGACGGCACCACGGCAGGCGGAGTGACCAGAGCGCGGCCGGTCCGTGGGAAGATTCGTCTTATGACCAACACGCTGACCGCGACGCTGCGGACAAGCCGGGGGCCTGTAGTCGTCCGGCTCTTTCCCGACCACGCGCCCAAGACGGTGCGCAACTTCGTCGAGCTCGCCGAGGGCAACCGGGAGTGGACCAACCCGGTGACTCGCAAGACGGACCAGGCGAGACTGTACGACGGGACGATCTTCCACCGGGTCATCCCGGATTTCATGATCCAGGGCGGAGACCCGCTCGGCACGGGTACTGGCGGACCCGGCTACAAGTTTGCCGACGAGTTCCACCCGGACCTTGCATTCGACCGGCCGTACCTGCTGGCCATGGCGAATGCCGGTCCTGGCACCAACGGCTCGCAGTTCTTCATCACCACGGTGGCGACGCCATGGCTGAACAACAAGCACACCATCTTTGGTGAGGTCGTCGACGGCGCCGACATCGTCGAGGAGATCAGCCGGGTACAGACAAGCCGCGGTGACCGTCCGGTCACCGACGTGGTGCTGGAGTCTGTCGAGATCGGCAGCGACGACAGCGAGTAGAGCGGTCCCCCCGATGGCCATACCCCCCGACCAGGACCAGGACCAAAGTCAGTCGGCCCCGCCCGTCTGCTACCGGCACCCGGGCCGCCAGACCTATGTATCATGCGTGCGCTGCGGCCGTCCGGCGTGCCCGGAGTGCCTGCGGCCGGCCTCGGTCGGCCATCAGTGCCTGGACTGCATCAGGTCAGGCAACCAGGGCGTCCGCCGGGCTAGCGGCCGATTCGGCGGCCAGGTGACGACGGACGCCAAGGTCACCTGGACCCTCGTCGCCCTCAACGTCGCCTGCTACATCGCCGAGCTTGTCTACCCGAACATCGTCAACGACGGCTTCCTGCTGGGCAAATACGGGTCCCAGTACGGCGTCGCGGACGGGCAGTGGTACCGGCTGATCACCAACGCGTTCCTGCACGAGCCGCCCGGCAGCGGCTTCGGGATCCTGCATATCGCGTTCAACATGTGGGCGCTGATCGTGGTCGGGCCGGCCCTGGAGCGAGTGCTGGGCCGGGCCCGGTTCCTGTCGGTCTATCTCGTCAGCGCGCTGGCCGGGTCAGTCCTCTACTACCTCATCGCGCCGGCGGGCAGCCCGGCCCTCGGCGCGAGCGGGGCCATCTTCGGGCTCTTCGGCGCCTGGTTCGTCATGGCCAGGCGGCTGCGCATGGACTCACGGCAGATCGTCGGCCTGATCGTGCTCAACCTGGCGATCGGGTTCTTCGTTCACGGCATCGGCTGGCAGGCGCACGTCGGCGGCCTGATCGCCGGCGCGGCCCTGACGGCCGCTTACGCCTATGCGCCACGGCAGAACCGAACGCTCATCCAGGTAGCTGCCACCGTCGCGATCGTGGCGCTGCTCCTCGCCGGAGTCGTGATCAGGGACTACCAGCTCGTCGGCGCCGTGCGCCTCTGACGCCACGGCCATGACGGCGCCGCGAGGCTACGGCGTCAGTGCCACTTTGTCGCCAGGCCCAGGCCGCCCACTACCAGCGCGAAGCCGACGACGAGGTTCCACGAGTGGATGGCGCCGATGGGCCAGGCCTCCTGGCTGACGTAGAAGACCACGATCCAGACCAGGCCGACAATGAAGGTGCCGAGCATCGTCGGCACGAGCCATGGGGGGCTTACCTCCGCCTTGGCCGACCGGGGCGGTGGGGTGTAGACCGCCTTGGTTCTGGTGCGGGACTTCGGCACAGTCGTCTCCTGAGTAACTACTCGCAACCCGCCGGCGGTGTACCCGGCAGGCCCGGCGCGCGGACCCGAGCGCGCCCTACGGGCGTAAGCGTAGTTGCTCGGAGGACATAACGCGCCCCCTGGCGGTCAGGAGCATGCGAAGCACGTGCGCCCGCCCGTTCCCCTGTATTTAATCCGCTCAGCGTTGACCGCTCGACCGGCGACCGAGCCGCTACGGCGATGCCGTCGGCGATGGTGAGGATGACGACGGGGTCGGAGTCGGCGTGGGTGTCGGGGTAGGCGCCCCGACAACGTAGATGATGATGGCCGAGCCAGGCGGCAGCGCGCTGCCGACGGGCGGGCTAGTCGCGTACACGGTACCGATCTGGCCCGGACCCGAGCCGATCTGCTCCGTCACCGTGTAGTTGTACGGTCCGCCCTGAAGCAGCGCCATGGCCTGCCCCGGTGACATGCCGATGACAGCCGAGGGCACGGTGACGGTCGCGCCGGTCACCCCGATGGTGACCGTGCTGCCGACGGGCTCCTTGCTGTTGCCGACAGGAGACTGGTTCACGACGGTATTCGCCGCCGCGCCCTGCGACTGGGCGGCGGTGACCAGCACCTTGAAGCCGGCCCCTCGCAGCGCGTTGACCGCCTTGCCTCTGCTGTCCCCCACCACGTCCGGCACCGTTGCCGTTGCCGCCGGCTTCGGGCCGAGCGAGGACACGATGTTGACGGCAGTGCCCCTGGGCTCGGAGGAGCCAAAGGCCGGGCTGGTCGAGATCACCAGGCCCTTGGCGACGGCCGTTGACTGCTTCGTCGTGATAGTGCCGACCTTCAGGCCGGCGCTCGTGATCGATTGCTCAGCCGCGGGGACCGTGAAGTTGAGCACGTTCGGCACGGCGATGCCACCGCTATTGCCGGTCAGCTCCTTGAGCAGCACGATCGCCGCGATCAACACGATCACGACAGTGGCGAGCGCCACCCATGGCCAGGCCCGGCGCTGCCGCTGCGGCGGGCCATCGGGCCCGCCGTCGGTGGGGCCGTACCGGTATGGCGGGATACCGGTCGTGCGGCCAGCGACCTGGGTCGCCGAGGAGCCCATCCGCCGCGTGCCCGCACCGTAGGCGTCGCCCAGCATGGGCGCGGCCACCGGTGCGCCGGACAGCGCCCGCTGGATGTCGTTGCGCATCTCGCCAGCCGACTGATACCGGTCGCCGGGGTCCTTCTGCATGGCCTTGAGCACGATCGCGTCCGCCCAGGGCGGCACCTCCGGGTCCACCTGCGACGGCGGCACCGGATCCTCCTTGACGTGCTGGTAGGCAATCGCGACCGGCGAGTCGCCGGTGAACGGCGGCCGGCCGGTCAGGAGCTCGTACAGCAGGCAGCCGGTCGAGTAGAGGTCACTGCGAGCATCGACTCGCTCGCCTCGGGCCTGCTCCGGTGACAGGTACTGAGCGGTGCCGATGACCTGCGCGGTCTGGGTCATCGTCATCTGGGAGTCCGAGACGGCTCTGGCGATGCCGAAATCCATCACCTTGACGTCGCCGGCCCTGGTCAACATCACATTGCCGGGCTTGATGTCGCGGTGCACGATCCCGTTGCGGTGGCTGTAGTCCAGTGCGCGCAGCACGCCGTCGGTGATCTCGGCGGCGCGCTCGGGCAGCAGCCTCCGGTCGTCCCTGAGCAGGTCACGCAAGGTCCGGCCGTCGACGAACTCCATCACGATGTAGGGCACCGGGAGGCTGCCCACCATGTCCTCGCCGGTGTCGTAGACCGCGACGATCGACGGGTGGTTCAGCGAGGCCGCCGACTGGGCTTCGCGCCGGAACCTGGCCTGGAACGTCTGGTCCCTGGCAAGATCGTCACGGAGCGTCTTGACCCCGACAATTCGGTCGAGACGGATGTCGCGGGCCCGGAAGACCTCGGCCATACCACCACGCCCGACGATCCCGTCGAGTTCGTAGCGGCCGCCGAGCAGCCGTGGCTGAGTCATGTCTCGCACTTACGTTACCGTCCTGCTTATCGAGGGCTGCGACCAGCATGACAGGCCAGGGCAGCAGCCATGCGCCCGGCTTGTCGCCTTGGTCCGCGCGACGCGGTGGCAGACCTGCCCCGGCCAGCGGATGGGATGGACATCATGAATGAGCATTCAAGTACGCCTTGATGACCTGAACCGCGATGGGAGCGGCAGCGTCCGCGCCGAACCCGCCACCCTGCACGATGACGCCCACTGCGATCGGCGACGGCTGCCCGTTGCTGCCGGGCACGAAGCACGTGAACACGGCATCGTTGAGGTTTCCGTTGTCAACACCGTTCTGCGCCGTGCCGGTCTTGCCGTCGATGTTGATCCCGCCCGTCGCCTGCGGGCCTGCCGTCGCGAAGGCTGTCCCGCCTGGGTTGTGAGTGACCTCACTCATCATGGACTGCATATAGCCCGCGGTGGTTGGCGAAATCGCCTGGTCCAGCACCGACGTCTTGGCCCGGTCGATCACTGACAGGCCTGGCCCGACTACCTGCTGGACCATGTACGGGTACATGAGCGTGCCGCCATTGGCGACGGCCGCCGAGAACAGCGCTTCCTGCAGCGGCGAAACGGCGTCGTTGAACTGGCCGATCGCCGTGAACGCGGTCAGGGACGGGTCGGTCCAGCCTTTGACTTCCGGCAGCACGCTCGGCACGACCGGCAGCGGGATGGACAGCGGCCTGTTCATCCCGAACAGACTGGACTGATTGCGCAGGGCCGGGGCGCCGAGCTTGATGCCGAGCGCGCCGAACGCGGTGTTGCACGACATCCAGAACGCCTGGATCATCGGCGGGTGCCCGTCACCGCACACCTCACCGCCGTCGTTGATCAGGTGATTGCCGTTGGGCAGCGTCAGCACTGTCGGGGCAGACACCAGCATGTTCGGATTCGCGGTCGGGTGCGCGGAGAACCAGGCCGAGCTCGTGACGATCTTGAAAGAGGAGCCGGGCGGATAGGTCTCCTGGATCGCGCGGTTGAGCAGCGGCTGCGAGTGCTCCTTCAGGAGCTGCTCATCGACCTTATTCAGCTGGGTGCCGTCGAAGGTCGTGAGTGCGTTCGGGTTGAACGTCGGATAGGAAGCTAGAGCCAGGATCGCCCCGGTGCTGGGCTGGATCGCCACGACCGCGGCCGCATGGCCGCCGTCATTGGCCAGCGCGTTGTATGCCGCCTGCTGCGCCGCCGGGCTGATGGTGAGCTCGACGGTCGCGCCCTGCTTCTGCTTGCCGGTGAGCAGGGCGGTGAAATTGTGCACGGCGAGCCGCGGGTCGGTGCCGGCGAGCAGGCTGTTCTCGGCCTCCTCGATACCGGACTGGCTGTAAATGGTGTCGTACCCGGTGACTGGCGCGTAGACCTTGCTGAACGGGTAGTAGCGCTGGTACGTGCTGGTGCCCTTGACCAGCCTCGACTCGGCGATCCTGACGTCGGTGCCGTCCCCGTTGGCAATGATCGCGCCACGCTGGTAGGTGAACTGCTGGCTGAACACCCGGATGTTGCCCGGCTTGCCCGCCAGGCTGCTGGCCTCGAAGGCCTGCACGTAGTTCACGTTCAGCAGCAGCAGGACAAACATGGCCAGGCAGGCGAGCGAGATCCGGAGCAAGGCGCGGTTCATGCGGCACGCACGACCTGGGTCATGCCCTCGTCCTGGATCGGCTGAGGGGCAGGCTTGCGGGCCGAGTCACTGACCCGGATAAGCAACGCGACGAGGATCCAGCTCGCCACAAGCGACGAGCCTCCTTCGGACAGGAACGGGGTCGTCACGCCGGTCAGCGGTATCAGGCCGCTGACGCCACCGACGATCACGAAGACCTGTAGTGCCAGGACGAAGGACAGGCCGCCGGCCAGCAGCTTGGAGAACGGGTCCTTGACCGCGACGGCCGCCCGCAGCCCGCGCTGTACGAGCAGGCCGAAGACCAGCAGCAGCGCCATGACACCGACGAGGCCCAGCTCCTCGCCGAACGCCGTGAAGATGAAGTCGCTTTGTATGAGCGGCGTGAAGTAGGGCTGGCCATGGCCGAGGCCGGTGCCGAACAGGCCGCCGTAGGCCATGCCCTCCAGGCCCTGGACCACCTGGAAGGCGTGGTTGGTGGGGTTGCTGCCGGCGAACGGGTGCAGCCAGACGTCAAAGCGCTCTGCCACGTGGTGGATGAACGACGCCGTGAAGGCGGTGCCGGCCAGGAAGAGGCCAAGGCCGATCAGCAGCCACGACGTACGCTGCGTGGCGATGTAGAGCATCGCGATGAACAGGCCGAAGAACAACGCCGAGGTCCCGATGTCGGTCTCGAAGATCAGGATCAGCAGGCTGGCCACCCAGGCGATGAGGACCGGTCCGAGATCGCGCGCTCGCGGCAGGTCGATGCCGAGCACCCGGCGCCCGGCAAGAGCCAGCACATCGCGCTTAGCGACCAGATAGCCCGCGAAGAACACGGCGAGCGCCAGCCGGGCGAACTCGCCGGGCTGGATAGAGAAGCCGCCGATGATGATCCACACCTTCGCGCCGTTGACATAGCTCAGCGAGTTGGGCAGCACCGCGGGGATCGCGAGCAGCACGAGGCCGAGGGCGCCAAGAGTGTAGGTGTACCGCTGCAGGATCCGGGTCTCGCGGATCAGCACGAGGACGACGACAAGCCCGATGACGCCCAGTCCGGTGTACAGCAGCTGCGTCTTGGTCGCCGATGCGCTCATCAGCGTCACCTGGTTGCCGGGGTTGCCGTTCCGGCCTGACTCCTGAAGCCGGTAGATCATCACGATCCCCAGGCCATTGAGCAGGGCGACGAGTGGCAAGATCAGCGGATCGGCAAAGGGCGCGAACCTGCGCACGGCCAGGTGGGCGGCTAGCATCAGCACGGCGAAGACGATGACGTAGGCCGGCAGCCCGGCGGTAGCTTGCCGCGCAGGCCAAGGCCGACCGCGCTGTAGGCGAAGAGCACCACTGCCAGCGCGAAAACCAGCATGACCAGCTCAGTCCGCCGACGCCCACGTGGCATCGGGACTGCCTGGTCGGCGGTGGCGGCGACCGTCACCCTGCCCCCTGTGCCGGGCAGTACGCCGGCACGGCTGGCCTCGGGGGGACCTTGACGGCCGGCGCCTTCTTCGTCGTCTTCTTGGTATGGCTCGGCTTGGGCGCGGTTGTCGTGCGGCGTACTTCGTCGTCCAGGCCTGCAGGGCCTTGTCGGCCTGGCTACAGGTGTAGGAGTGCTCGATCGAGGTTAGGGTCGCCAGGGTCTTCGGCAAGGTCGTCGGCGTCGTCGGGATGCTCAGGTCGCCGGGCACGTGTGAGGTCGGCACGCCGGTCTTGCGGTACACGTGCGACAGGCTGATCCACGCGATCTGCTGGTTGATGCCGCGGTAGATGCTCAGCTGGGCGCCATCCGAGGCCAGGTAGTAATTGCCCTGCGTGGCCCGGTAGCCGGCATAGAGCCCGCTCAGCACGAGCAGCACCAGGATAACCACGGCGGTCGTGACCACTGGCCAGCGCCGGTGCGGCTCCTCGAAGTCCTCGTCGTCCTCGGGCGGATCGGGAATTTGCGGCCGGCGGCCATGCCCGTTCAGGCTGGCGCCGGGTGCACCGGGTACAGCGCCGGGACCGGTCGGGGGGCCAGCTCCCGCTGGTCGCGGCCTGCAGGAGCGACTCGACGTCACCGTTCGCGGCGGCGCCTGCCATGATCGTCTCCTGGCTCGGGGCGACGGATCCGGCCGCGCCGTCGACCACGTCGGCGATGATGCAGGTGATGTTGTCGGGACCGCCATTTCGGATGGCGAGCGCGATGAGCTGATTCACCGCCTGGTCGGGGTCCGGGATCGTGGACAGGACCTCGTGGACGGCCTCGTCCTCGACAACGTCAGTCAGGCCGTCGGAGCAGAGCAGGTAGCGGTCGCCGAGCAGCGCCTCGTGCATGGCGAGGTCAGGGTCGGCATCGGTGCTGCCCTGAAGCGCGCGCATGATCAGCGACCGCTGCGGGTGATTGGCTGCCGCCGCCGGGCTCAGCCGGCCCTCGTCGACTAGCGACTGGATAAGGGTGTGGTCGCGGGTGATCTGATAGAGGTCCCCGTCCCGGAGCAGATAGGCGCGGGAGTCACCGATGTGGCAGACGGCCACCTGGGCTCCGGCCCACAGCAGCGCCGTCAGCGTCGTGCCCATGCCCTCGACCGCGGGGTCAGAGATGCTCATGTCGTGCAGGGTGTTGCGGGCCGATGCCACGGCCGCCGCCAGCGCGTCGAGCATGTCCTCGCTGCTGGTGAGGTTCTGCCGGTCCAGCGGCGCGATCGCGGAGATCGCTACGGCGCTCGCGACCTCGCCCGCGGCGTGCCCGCCCATGCCGTCGGCGATGGCGAGCAGGCGCGGCCCGGCGTAAGCGGAGTCCTCGTTGCCCTCACGGAGCAGCCCCACATCCGAGCGGAGCGCGTAGTGCAGTGCCAGGGTCATCTGCGCAGCTCCAGAACGGTCTTGCCAATGCGGATGGGGACGCCAATGGGCACGGGGGTCGGCTGAGTCACCTTCTGCCGGTCCAGGTACGTGCCGTTGGTCGAGCCGAGGTCTTCAACCAGCCACTGGCCGTCTTGCGGGAAGAGTCGGGCATGTCGGGTCGGAAGCGTAGTCGTCGCTGAGGACGAGCGTAGCGTCATCCGCGCGCCCGATCGTGATCTGCTGATCGTTCAGGCCCAGCGTGGTGCCGGCCAGGGCACCCGCGGTCACCAGCAGCTGCTGCGGCGAGGACCGCGGTGTCCGGCCGGGCTTGGCCCTGGGTTTGGGCTGGCGCTGAGGCTGGGCGGCTGCGGCTGACCGTCGCCGGCGCTGGGAGGCCGGGCCGAACAGATCGGTCCGGACGACACCCACGGCCGCGATCACGAAGAGCCACAGGACGGCAAGGAACCCGATCCTGATGAGAGTGAGCTCAAGCGCGTTCATCGGGTCATGAGTCCTTGGCGTGCCGGTCGTGGTGTGCGCGCGTCAGTAGATGCTGTCCCGGCGGAAGACCAGGGTGGTCCGGCCGAGGGTCACCCTGGTGCCGTCGGTCAGTGCGATCCGCCGGACGGGCTGGCCGTTGACGAACGTTCCATTCGTGGAGCCGAGGTCGACAAGCACGACCTCGCCGTCCTCGACCCTGATCTCGGCGTGATGGCGGGACACGCCAGGATCGACGAGCCGCAGGTCGCAGTCGGTGCCGCGACCGAGGATGATCAGCGGCGTGCTGATCTCATAGGTGCGCTGGGTACTGCCGTCAGGGCCTGCCTCCGGCCCGGAGACCAGCAGCCTCGGGTTGCCATGGAAGCCGCCGGCTGGCTGCGGCAGGTCGCTGGCGGGGCGCCTGATCTCGCCGTCCTCGACTGTCGTGCCCCTGATCACGCCCGACAGGATCCGGAACGTGCCGGTCGTCAGATCGCGGACGCCCTCGAACCGCATCCGGACGGGGCCGACAAAGGAGTAGCCCTGTTCCTTGGCGTACTCACGGGCGAGCGTGGCGAGCTCGATGCCGAGGCTGTCGGCGTAGACATCGAGACGAGCGTAGTCATCCTCGGCCACCTCAACGACGAAGTCGTTAGGCACCAGGGTGCGGCCCTGGGCCACGATGGCCGCCCGGTCATCCATCTCACGCTGAATCGCGCTGGCTACCTCAACCGGCTGAAGCTCCGATTTAAACGCCCGCGCAAAGGCACCTTCGACCATCCCCTCGAGCCTGTGCTCAAAGCGCTGCAGCACTCCCACCGTGGTGCCCTCCTCTCCCTGCCGTATCCGATCGTATCGGCGATGTGGGACAGCTTGCGGACGTGCTAACCTGACTGCTGCTCCCAGGGCGGGTGGCGGAACGGCAGACGCGCACGGTTCAGGTCCGTGTGTCCGAAAGGACGTGAGGGTTCAAATCCCTCCTCGCCCACATCCAGTTCGCCCAGCCACCTTGGCGGCGTTAGTGGCTATTCTGGCCGCAGCTTAGGCGCAGGAAGCGGTCCTTGTCACCGGGATCGGCACGCGATCACCCCCCTGACACGATGAGCGGCATGACTGCAGCGCTGGCACTCGGCCGGGCCCGGCAGATCGCCGATGAGGTTTTGTTCCCGTCTGCCATGAATGTGGATGCTGCGGACCAGATCCCGGCTGGGCATCTCGATGCCCTTGCCAGTGCCGGGCTATACGGCCTGGCCGGCCCGCGGTCTGCGGGCGGGTGGGATGCCGACCTGGCCACGTTCTGCGCTGTGATCGAGATCATGTCGGGTGGCTGCCTGGCGACCGCCTTCGTCTGGCTGCAGCATCATTCCGCCGTGCGGGCGCTTGCCGCATCGGACAACTCTGGCCTACGCGATCGCTGGCTCGAGCCGCTCTGCGCGGGCGCGCAGCGCGCGGGAGTCGCACTCGGCGGCGCGCGGCCGGGGCCGCCCCTGCTGCGGGCACGAGCGGTGCCGGGCGGTTACACCCTTGACGGCTCTGCGCCATGGGTCACCGGCTGGGACATGATCGACGTGCTGCACACGCTGGCTCGCGACGACCTGGGCAATGTCGTCGGGGCGCTGCTCCCGGCAACGGCCAGCGCAAGTCTCGCGGCCGACCGGCTCGACCTGGTGGCGGTCAGCGCCAGCCGCACAGTCGAGCTCCGCTTCGCCGGTCACTTCGTCCCGGCCGAGCTGGTGAGCCTCGTCATGCCGCACAGCGAATGGGTGGCGAGGGATGCAGGGGGCCTGCGGGCCAACGGCTCGCTGTCTCTCGGTGTGGCGGGCCGCTGCTGTCAGCTCATCGGTCAGCTGCCCGGGTCTGCTGGCCTGGCCGCCGAGCTTCGCGCCGCGCTGACCGCCCGCCGGGTGGATCTCGACGCTGCCGACTCCGGCTCGATTCCAGCCGCCCGCGCCGCGGCGAGCGCGCTGGCGTTCCGAGCGGCCGGGGCGCTCGTGGCGGCGGCCGGCAGCCAGTCGGTCCTGGTCGGCGAGCATCCGCAGCGCCTGGCCAGGGAGGCGCTGTTCCTTTTGGTATTCGGTTCCCGGCCAGCGATCAAGGCGCGCCTCAGTGCGCAGCTGGCCGCGGGCGACCTTCGCAATTGACCAGATCAGGCAGAATCAATGTGTGCCTGAACTGCCCGAAGTAGAGGCGCTCGCCGCCGATCTGCGCGAGCGAGCCGTCGGCCGCGAGATCGACCGCGCCGACGTAACCGAGTTCTCCGTGCTGAAGACATATGACCCGCCGCTGACCGCGTTGCGGGGGGCACAGATCACCGGCACCGCACGGCGCGGGAAGTTCCTTGACCTCATCGCCGAGCCTGCCGGCGGCGGTCCGGCGCTGCACCTGGTCACGCACCTGGCCCGGGCGGGCTGGCTGCGCTGGCGCGACGCGCTGCCGGAGACGCCGCCGAAGCCGGGCAAGGGCCCGCTGGCGTTCCGGCTCAGGTTCTGCGACGGAGCAGGACTGGACCTGACCGAGGCAGGCACCCGCAAGCGGCTGGCGGTTTACCTCGTCAGCGATATCGAGCAGATTCCGGGTGTGGCATCACTCGGACCTGAGCCGCTGGACCCCAGCTTCACGGCCGACGTGCTGGCCGCGATCCTGGCCGGACGGCGGACCCAGATCAAGGGCGTCCTGCGGGACCAGAAGCTGATCGCGGGGATCGGCAACGCGTACTCAGACGAGGTCCTGCATGCGGCCAGGATGTCGCCGTACCGGCTCGCGTCGAGCCTGACGCCGCAGGACGTCGCTGACCTGCACGCGGTGATCATCGGCACCCTCCGCGAGGCGATCGGGCGCTCCGATGGCCTGGCCGCCAGTGACCTCAAGAAGGAAAAGAAGGCGGGCCTGCGCGTCCACGGCAAGGCCGGCGAGCTGTGTCCGGTCTGCGGCGACACCGTGCGCGAGGTGTCGTTCGCCGATTCGGCGCTCCAGTACTGTCCGACCTGTCAGACCGGCGGCAAGCCGCTAGCCGACCGCCGGCTGTCGCGGCTGCTCAAGTAAGACCGCGGCCGCCGGAGCGCCGAACCAGGCGCCAACTGACCAGCGCTAGCTGAATATTGCCTTCACCTTGGCCCAGCGTGCCAGATCGCAGCCGCCATCGAAGATGGTCACGTGCACCTTCCGGCCCAGGTAGGTGCCCTTCACCATGGCGCGGCCGGCGCTCGCCAGGATCATCGGGCACATCACGTGTCCAGGTCGCGTGGCGAACAGGCTGGCGCCCGACAGCAGCTTCGTGCATGCCGCGGCGGCGTGCGGCGTAGTGCCGCCGGCCGGCTCGCACCGCAGCGTGTAGTGGTTCGCCGGGCTGCTGAGCGAGGCCTGGAACGTGACGTCCAGTGAGATCTTGGCGGACCCTGCGGTGCTAGCCGAGCCGGATCCGCCCGAGCTTGAGCCGGATGCGCCCGAGCTTGATGCGGACCCGCCCGTGCCGTTGGAGGCCGTGCCGGGTGCCGCGGTGCTGCCGCAGGCGACGGCTAGGAGCGCGCAGGCGGCGAGAGCCGCCGATCGAGACAGGACTGCTCGGTACCGGGGGTGTGACCGTACCTCGTCAGGTATTGGCGTCATAGCCATTGGACGCGCATTCTCCCTTGCTGGTTCCAGCGGCCGCCCGCCTGGCGGAGTGCTCGCACAGTACGCCACCCGAGCGCGCGACGATAGGTGAAGGTTTGCGCAGTTCACCGGCCCTTAGCCCGGCTCAGGTGTCACCATGAGGCAGTGGGATGGAAGCGTTCGGTGCCGCAGAGCGATCGCGATCGCATCGACCGGACCGCGCGCGCAGTGATCGAGTGCGCTGCCGACGCCATCATCGCTGTCGGCGCGGATCGACGGGTCACCGTGTGGAATCCGGCAGCCGAACGCCTGCTGGGCTGGAGCGCCGCCGAGGTTGTCGGGCTAGAGCCGCCGTTCGTGCCAGAGGAGCTAAGAGCCGAGCACAACGCGGTGCTCGAGCGCGTGGCTAGCGGCGGCCAGGTCTCGTTTGCCACGCGGCGGACGCGCAAAGACGGCTCGATGGTGGACCTGCGCATCGATACGAGCCGCATGCTCGACAGCACCGGCGAGATGAGCGGCTGGGTCTTCGTCTGCCACCAGAACGGCGAGGACGAAGCCGTCCGGCATTACATGGCCGAGCGAGCTCGCGTCGTACGGCGGCTCGGAGATGTCGTCGCTGACATGAACGCGCAGCTGGACCTTGAGTCGGTGCTTGACCGGATCGCCGCAAGCCTCCGTGAACTGACCAGGGCTGATGCAGGCGGCTTCGTGCTGATCGAGAAGGACAAGCTGCGGCTGGTCAGCCTGGACGGGCTGCCCGCCGACCTGCGCGGCCGGACGGCCGACCTGCAGAGCAGCATGGTCGGTCAGCTCATGAGATCAGGCAAGACCGTGCTCATGGCCACCAGCGACTCCGGCGGCTTTGACGACCTGATCTGGGCCGCGCTGCCCGGCCTGCACACGATCACCCTCAGCCTGTCGCACGTGGCCGGACGGCCCTACGGCGCCCTGTACGCGCTGTACAGCGGGCGGAAGGTTGGCCACGTCGAGCTCGAGCTGCTGGAGCTGCTGGCCGGGCACGCGAGCGTCGCACTGTCGAATGTGACCGCGTTCGAGGAGGTCGTGCGCCAGCGCGCGCATGAGCGGGCCGTGATCGACGCGAGCGCGGATGGCATTGCCGTGCTGGATTCCGACGGGCTGGTCCGGCAGTGGAACCCGGCCGCGCACCGGCTGACGGGACTGTCGCCGGAGCTGGCCACCGGGCGGCGCCCGCCGTTTCCGCTGCCGGAGCCCGGCGAGAAGCTGACATACAAGCTCGCCAGCGGCCGCTGGATCGACCTGCTCTGCACGGGACTGAGCGGCCGCGGCGAGAAGGTGCTTGACTTCCGCGACATCACCGCGGAGAAGGAGCTGGAGGAGGCCAAGGACTTGTTCCTGGCGACCACCAGTCACGAGCTCCGAACGCCGATCACCGTGGTGCAGGGCTTCGCCAGCACGCTGGCGAGCCGGTGGGACAAGCTGCCCGATGCCGACCGCAGGTCGGCTGTGCAGACCATTGCCGAGCGGGCCGCCTCGCTGGCCAGGCTCGTCGAGCAGCTCCTGCTGGGCTCGCGCGCCGGGGCCGAGCAGTTGCAGGTCAGCAACGGGCCGTTCGACCTGGCGACCTTGCTGCGCGGCTCGGTGCTGGCGTTCCGGCAGCTGTCGGACCTGCACACCCTAGAGCTTGATCTGCCCGACGGCCTGCCGCAGGCTCACGGCGATCCGATGGCGACCGACATCATCATCGGCCAGCTGCTTGAGAACGCGTTCAAGTACTCACCGGAGGGCGGTGCTGTCACCGTCCGGGCACGCGCGGACGGCGACGCGATCGAGGTGACGATTCAGGACGAGGGCATCGGCATCAGACCCGAGGACCGGGAGCGGGTGTTCGAGCGGTTCGTGCAGGGTGAGGCGGGCGACCGCCGCAGGTTCGGCGGCATCGGCCTTGGCCTCTATATAGTCAGGCAGCTCGCGCACGCGCAGGATGGCCAGGTTGCCGCCGAGGACCGGGATGGCCCGGGCACGATCATGCGCCTGCGACTCCGTTGTGCCAGCCGCGAGCCTGGAGCCAGTGCGTCCGGAGACTGGGACCCCGCAGACACCGCGCCGTCGGGCCTCACCCGGGTTGCGCCTGCGAAGATCCCGCCAGGCTAGCGGCTTGCTCATCAGGCTTCGCTATTTAACTGCTGGCTGCCAAAGGGCGCCGGTATAGTCAGCTGTGCTTCAGTAAAATCGTTTTAATAAAATACTTCTCAAAAGAACCTGAGAATTTCATTGAGAGCACGACGTCATTGTCCCGCGGCAATGGCGCATCCGTGCGGTGAGTGCATTGTTTTCGGCGCCAGAGCGTGGTTCGGGGTGATGAGATCCGGTCTGGCTGCTGTCTGCGCGGGCCAACGGGAGGGGACATGGGGGCAACGGGGTCAAGGCGGCGAGCTCAGCCCGGGAGGCGCGCGCGGCTAGCCAGCGCGCTTGCCGGAGTCGGGTTATGTGGCCTGGTCGCGTCGGCGGTGACCGCGCCGGCCGCGACGGCGGCATCGGCCCGGTCGGCCAGCCTGAGTCCGGCACGGCCGGCGAGCGTGCCCGTCCTGGCCGCGGGCGCAAGCTTTGTCCGTCCGCCGCGCATAGCGGCCGGCCAGCCAGGCGTCAGGCGGGCGTGCGCGACCCCGTCCTCGCCTGGCCAGATGGCCTGCATGGCGCTGATCTCCACCCGCGGTGCGGCCGAGGCCAGGGCGGTGACCGCTGACACTGCCGGCGGTGCGCCAGCAGGGCTGGCCTTCGGCCCTGCCCAGTTGCAAAACGCCTACGGACTGTCCGGCGCTGCCGCTATCGCGGGCGGCACGGAGACTGTCGCGGTTGTCGATGCCTTCAACGATCCGAGAGCGAGCAGCGATCTGGCTGCGTACCGGTCCGCCTACGGCCTTGGTACCTGCGATCAGTCGGACGGGTGCCTGCGGATCGTCAACCAGCGCGGTGGCACTGCCGACCTGCCTGGGTCCGACACTAGCGGCGGCTGGGAGCTTGAAGAGTCGCTCGACCTGGATATGGTCTCGGCAATATGCCCGAAATGCAGGATCATCCTCGTCGAAGCCAATTCTGACTCCATATCCGATCTCGCCAGAGCCGAGCGGACCGCGGCGCACAGCGGGGCCAATGCGGTCTCGAATAGCTGGGGAAGCGGTGCGGAATTCACCGGTGAAAGAGCCTATGATCCGGATTTCTACGCGCCTGGAATTGCCGTGACGGCGGCTGGCGGAGATGACGGCTACGGTACCCAGTACCCGGCCGTGTCGCCGTACGTGACGGCGGTGGGAGGGACGACCCTGACCGGCACCATGGGTGACTGGACCCAGACGGCATGGAACGGCACGGGATCAGGCTGCTCGGAGCTTGAGCCGAAGCCGTCCTGGCAGACCGCCGACGCCAGCTCTCCAGGCGGGTGCCTCAACCGGACCGGGAACGACGTCGCCGCCGCGGCCGACCCGAACCCCGGCGTCTGGGTGTATGACACGGCCAGCGACTCCTCGCGGGGCTTGGCCGGGTGGTCGGCGGTGGGCGGCACGAGCGTCGGCACGCCGATCGTCGCCGCGGCCTACGCGCTCGCCGACATCGCGGCTGGCGGCCCGGGCAAGGGGCTCATTGCCGGTACTTTCCCCGCCGCCTATCCCTACCAGGACTCCGCGCAGTTCACCGACATCACGAGCGGCTCTGACGGGCAATGCGAGCCGGAGCGGCAGTATCTGTGCGAGGCGCTCACGGGCTTTGACGGGCCCACTGGCCTCGGCACGCCGGACGGCACCGCAGGCCTCACCGGACCCCCGGCAGGCGAGGTGACCGTGATCGATCCCGGCACCCAGGTCTATCAGGCCAGAGCCAGCATCAGGCTGCATATCGACGTGCAGCCAGGCTCGACCGCGCCGGCCCTCGCGTCGACGGGCCTGTCCAGTCTGAGGGTCGGGAACGACGCCGTCCTGCGTGGCACGGCGCCGCCTGTCGCCGGGGTGCACAAGGTGACAGTCACCGCGAGCGCATCCGGGCTGGCACCCGGATCGGCGACCTTCACCATCGTCGTCGTGCCACTGATCAGGGCTCGCCATCCGGCGACGGGTGAGATTCGGGTGAACGGCCGCGGAGAGTGCCTGACCGGCACGCACTTCAGCACGTCGGCCGGGACGCCGGTGCAGATTCAGCGGTGCGCCGCGCGCTCGGCTCAGGAATGGAAGTTCGTGCCTGGCGGCGGCATCGCCGGCACCGGCCACCTCGAAGTTGCTGGCCGGTGCCTGACGATCAGCATGGGCGGCGATGGCGGGAGGACATCGATCCAGCGGTGCGTTCGAGGTGACGCTCGTCAGGTCTGGGCCTACCTGGCCGGGGGACACCTGCGGAATCGTGCGGCCGGCCGGTGCCTGGCTGTGCACGGCAAGGCCATCAGCGGCCATCAGGTGGTGAGCTGGTCGTGCCGCCGCGGCGCCGCCACCTCCTGGGCACTCCCCGCGGCTCCCGTGCTGTCGGCGCTGCCCGACCGCTGCCTTGCTGACCCGGCCAGCAACAGCGCCGCAGGCACGCAGATCGTCTCGTCCGGATGCAACGGCAGAACATCGCAGCGCTGGGCAGCCGAGCGCAATGGCACGATCGTGATCGCGGGCAAGTGCCTGGCGGTTAGCGGCAGCAGTCTGCTGGACGGCGCGGCCATCGAGCTGGCGAGGTGCTCGAACTCCGCGTCGCAGCGGTGGGTGCACGGCCCGAACGGTCAGCTGATCAATGCAAACTCGGGCCGGTGCCTGGCGATCCCCGGCAACTCCGCGGCCGCGGGGACTGGGCTGATACAGGACGACTGCTACAGCGAGCCGGGCGAGATCTGGGTGATCAGCTAGCTCCTGCCAGGGTAGCCAGCCGCGACTGCGATCAGGCCCTGACCGCAGTCGCTGCGTGGCCCTTCATCCGCGCTTTGGTGAGCGGGTCCCGCAGCACTGGCGCGCCGCCGGAGGCCTCGATGTACTGGTCGATGATGCCGATGACATCCTCGCCTTCCATCACCATCTGGCCGCGCTCCATCCAGATCACCCGGTTGCAGGTCAGCTCGACCTCCTCCAGGTTGTGCGCGACGAGGAAGACTGTGCCGGCCGCGGCCCGGAGTTCCTCGATCCGCGCATGGCTCTTGACCCGGAACTCCGCGTCGCCGGTCGCGAGCGCCTCATCGACCAGCAGCACGTCGTGGCTCTTAGAAGCGGCGATGGCGAACCGCAGCCGGGATCCCATGCCCGAGGAGTAGGTCTTCATCGGCAGGTCGATGAAGTCGCCGACACCGGAGAAGTCCACGATGCCCTGGTACTTGTCCTTGGCTTCCTGCTTGCTCATGCCCATGGCCAGGCAGCCGAGGATGACATTGCGCTCGCCGGTCAGGTCGTCAAGCAGCGCGGCGTTCACTCCGAGCAGCGAGGCCTCGCCCGTGGTGTAGACGTTGCCCTGCTCGGGCGGCAGCAGGCCGGCGATGGCGCGTAGTAGCGTGGACTTGCCCGACCCGTTGCGGCCGATGACGCCGACGGCATCACCGCGGTTGGCGATGAACGAGATGCCGCGGATCGCATGCACCTCACGGATCGAGCCGCGGGTCTTGCGGCCGAGCAGCCTCAGCAGCACTGTCGCCGCCGTCCCGCGGTCGCCGCCGGCGCCGAAGACCCTGTAGACGACGTGCAGGTCGTCCACGACCACCATGGGATCAGCCACGGCCGTACCTCGTCTCAGCGCGCCAGAAGAAGAAGAAACCAATGACAACGGCGGCAACTGCCCAGCCGATGGCGTAGTACCAGAAGTGCGCCGGGTTCGCGTAATAGTGACAGTAAGCACTGTCGTACTGGTATTTGGCCGGCGCACCGACGGTGTGCCCGAGCGTCTTCCACACGGTGCAGAGCGCCCTGTTATAGGGCTTGCTGCCCGGCGCGCTCAGCCGCTGGCTCTGGAGCAGCGCGTTGCGGACGAGGGTGATGTACAGGGCCGCAGGGTTGATCTCCAGGAGCCTGACCACCCAGGGATGCGTCCTCAGGTCCAGCGTGGCGATGTTGAAGAGCACGCCGGACAAGTACAGCCAGGTCCGCATCAAGAACGGCAGTAGCTGGCTGAAGTCATTGACCTGGGAGCCAAGCCGTGCCACGAGGAGCCCGATGCCCACGTTAAAGATCGTCTGGAGCAGCAGCGCCGGAATCACTAGCAGCCAGTACCAGGTGATCGGCTCGCCGGTCGCCAGCACGATGCCCGCGAGCACGACGACTGACAGGATCATCTGCTGCAGCTCGATCATCACGTAGGCGAGCGGCAGCGATGCGCGCGGGAACTGGAGCGCCCGGATCAGCTGCAGGCTGTCTGTAACGACAGTAGAGGTGGAGATGAAGGCTCGCTGGGTGAAATTGAAGACGAAGACGCCGGTCACCAGGAACGCGAGGTAGTTCGGCACGCCGCGGTTGATGTGCAGCAGCACGCCGAAAATGAGGAAGTAGACGCCCGCGTTGAGCAGCGGGGTGAGGATCTGCCAGAGCTGGCCCAGCTTGGCCTCGGTGTACATCGCGACGTTGCGGGCAGTCGCGAATGCCACGATGAAGTGGCGCCGCTGCCATAGCTGGCGCAGGTAAGAAGGCACCGATGGACGCTGCGCGCTGGGGCGCAGGCCGTATCGCCGGGCGATCTCTGCGAGCGGCTCGCCATCGGTGTCCCCGGACAGGACCGCGACATCGCCCGCCTGGAGCTGACCAGGAGCCGACAGACGACCCGCGCCGGGGTCGCTGGTGGCGGCCCTGGCGGCTAGCGCCGCGCGCCGCCGCGTCTTCTGGTCGGTCACGCCGAGCTCCTGGCGGGGTAGTTGTGCCGGGCAACTATCACGCGGCGACTGTACCACCACCGTAGTTGTGCGATACAACTGTTGTCATGGTCAACGCGTCGCCGGATGATGCCGAGCTGGAGCATCTGCTTACCCAGCTGTTGCGGATGGTATCGCCTGCATTCAGTGCCGACGACGCGGGCGTCAGGGCATCAGCTGCTGGCGGTCCGGTCAATGGCCAGGTAGCGCCTGCTCCGGGCGCCCCAGCGGTCGGGCCACCCCGGCCGCCAGTGCCAGGAGGGCGGCCGGTGTCAGCAGGACCGCCGGTGTCAGCCGGAGATCCGCCAGTGCCCGCGGTGTCCGCCTCGGAGGCGCGTGCGCTGATCGAGCTCGTCGCCGCCCGAGGCATCGCGCAGGGCGAGCTCGCCGCGCTGCTAGGCCTGGACAAGAGCACCGTGAGCAGGCTCGCCGCCGGGCTGGAGCGCAAAGGCTGGGTCAGGCGCGGGCGGGACGAAGCCAACCAGCGCTATGTCAGGCTCTACCTGACGCCGCAAGGCGGGGAGGTGGCGTCGAGGGTGTGGCAGGCCTGGCAATCGCGCCAGGCCCGGATCCTTGCCGCGCTATCCGCTGAGGAACGGGCTGGGCTAGCCGCCGGCCTGGGCGGACTTGTCCGCAGTCTCGCCGCCGAGGGCCAGCGTCGCGAGCCGGCGGGGAACGATGCCTGAGCTGCAACCATGCCGCCAGGCGGGCAGCCACGGTCGGTGAGGCGCCTCAAGCAGCCGCCGGCCGGTCCCGCGATCCGGAAGGTGCTCGTCCGTTTCCGGTAATGCGGGGCTGGGCATTCCGGTCGCATCGGCTCTTCCACGTGGCGTCGCTCATCCGGCGAGTTACGCAGGGAGGTGGGGACGGTGGGCATAGTACTGCTGCCTTACGCTCCGGCGAGCGTAGCGGTGGCCCGGCAGCGACTAGCCGCCGACCTGACGGCAGCCGGAATATTCGACGGAGCGGTCGGCGATGCGGTTCTCGTCGTCAGCGAGCTTCTCAGCAATGCAATCCGGCACGCCAGGCCGCTGCCCGGGGCCAATCTCCAGGTCGCCTGGGCCGTGGATGACGACGCCGTCGAGGTGGCGGTGAGCGATGGCGGCGCGCCCACACGGCCGACGCCGGCCCAGCCGACGATCTCCTCGCTCGGCGGCCGCGGTCTCGACATCGTCGGGTACCTGGCCAGGACCTGGGGGGTCAGATCCGACGACGGTGGCCTCACAGTCTGGGCTGTGCTAGCCGCGCCGCCGCACAGGCAGCTCGCCGAAGCCCATCAGGTCGCGAGCCAACCGAGCTTGCAGGCGTAACCCCGTCCTCGGTGGAAATACCTCTCCGAGCGGGTGCAGTCCCCGAGCCGCTGGGGGCCGGCGCCGGGGGGCACAAACACCCGCACAGCATGGCGGTGACGGCGGGGGGAATCGTGGGTCAGTTCCGGGGCGCGGACAGCGAAATCGGCCAGCTCAGGACCGTGCTCATGCATCGACCGGGCCTCGAGCTCCAGCGCATCACTGCCCGCCACGCCGGCCGGCTCCTGTTTGGCTCGCTGCCGTGGGTCACAAAGGCCAGGCAGGAGCACGACGTGCTCTGCCAGGAGCTGCGCGATCAGGGCGTCGAGGTCCTCTACTTCACCCAACTGCTGCAAGACAGCCTGGAGTACCAGGCGGCCAGGGACGAAGCGGTGCACGTGGCAGTCACCGATCCGTCGCTCGGCGATGAGCTGCGCGGCCAGCTGCGCGCCTACCTGGAGGATCTCGGACCTGAGCAGCTCGCGCAGGTCCTGATCGCCGGGCTCACCCCAGACGAGCTGAAGATCGGCCACGGTGTCGTGTTCGAGCTGCTTGACCGGCACGACTTTGTGCTCGATCCCGTGCCGAACCTCGTATTCACCAAGGACTCGAGCTTCTGGATCGGCGATCAGGTCGCGATAGCCAGCCTGGCAGCTGGCCCTCGGCGGCGGGAAACCGATCTTGCAGCGATCGTGTACCGGCACCACCCGAGGTTCGCCGGCACGAAGTGGCTCTACGAATCCGACCTCGAGCACCTCGACGGCGGCGATGTCATTCTGCTGGCACCCGGCGTGGTGGCGATCGGCGTCGGCCAGCGCACGACCCCGGCTGGCGCCGAGCGACTGGCGAGGCGGCTCTTCGAGGCCGGCCTCGTCCATGCGGTCCTAGCGGTGCCGATCAGCCAGCAGGGCGGCGCCGGGCACCTGGACACCGTCTGCGCTGTCCTGGACTCCGACACCGTGGTCATGCATCCGGCGGTTGCCTACACGCTCACGGCGCATACGATCTCGCCGCGCGCCGACGGCATGCGCATGTCGAGGCCCCGGCCTTTCCTCGAGGCAGCCGCGCAGGCGATGCGCATCGACAGGCTGCACGTGATCGACTCGGGCGCGGACCCCGTCTGGGGTCAGCCAGGGCAGCGCGACGCCGGCGGCAACGTGCTCGCCATCGGGCCCCGGCTGGCGGTCAGCCACGAGCGGAACTCCGAGACCAATGCGAGGCTCGAGGCGGCCGGAATACGCGTCATCCGGGTGCCAAGCAGCGAGCTGGGCAGCGTCCGCGGGGGGCCGAGGTGCATGACCTGTCCGGTCAGCCGGGAGCCGGCGGCCCTGCCAGCCGAGTTCCTAGCCGAGCCCGGACCGTCCGCCGTGGTCCGCCACGACCGCCGCCCCACAGTGCTGGCGCGGCTGCCGGTGCCGGACTCGCGCGAGGCCAGCCAGCCGGGAATCATCGAAACGCCGCCAGCCCGCACGCCCGTGGCGGCGGCGGCGGCAGGCACGCCGGCCAGCTCAGGAGCGACGAGCTTAGGGACGGCTGTGAGACCGGCGGCCGGAGCGGCGGCCCAGGCGGAAAACGCCCAGCGCCAGGCAGGCGACTCCGAAGATCAGCGCAATCATCGCCAGCCAGATAAATGTCTTGACGACGGCCATGGCCACGAGCACGATCACGATCGCGGCGACGATTACCAGCAGCGTGCGAAGCATGTTTCTACGGTACGTCCGCCGTGCAACACGCGCCCAGTCGGCCGACGGCCGGGCCTACCAGCGCAGATATCAGCCGTTACCGGCCATATTTCTACGCTAAACCGCTCTTAACCGGCGAGCACACCCGCCCATCTAGCCGGCATCAGCGCGGACCCGGTAGTCTGCGGCACGTGGAGCTAAAGGTCACGACCAGGTCGCAAGGCGATCACACCGTCATCTCCGTGACGGGCGAGATCGACTTGTACACCGCGCCCAAACTCCAGTCTGAGCTGATGGCGGCCCTGAGCGGCAGCCCGGCCCGCCTGATCGTCGACATGTCCGGGGTGGACTTCTGCGACTCCACCGGCATCAACGTGCTCCTGGCCGCGCATCGGCAGGCCAGGGAGCACGGCGGCGAGTTGCAGCTCGCCGGGCCGGGGTCCGCGACCCGGAAGGTGCTCCAGGTCACCGGCCTGGAGTCCGTATTCACCGTTCTTGACGATCCGGTGCGGGTCACCGGCCAGTAGGTCCGCCGGACCCGGGAGCTCAACGGGGCTGGCGTCCGTGCTCCACTAGGATTCCTGCCATGCCGCCAGGCGACCTTGCGATCATTATTCCGGCCAGGAACGAGGCCGACCGCATCGCCGCCACTGTCCTTGGCGCGAGCACCTTGACCGGCGCTGACATCGTCGTCGTGGTGGACGACGGGTCAACCGACCAGACAGCGGCGAAGGCGGCAGCGGCCGGGGCGCACGTCGTCAGGCACGCGCGCAATCGGGGCAAGGCAGCGGCCATGGAGACTGGAGCGGAAGCTGTCCGGCTCATCGAGACCGGCGCAGCCGGACCCGTCGTCACTGGTTCGGGCCCACGTCACCTGCTGTTCCTGGATGCCGACCTCGCCGACAGCGCGGCCAGCGCCGGCCCCCTAGCCGATCCGGTACGCGGGGGCATCGCGGACATGACGATCGCTGCCTTCACAACCCGGGTCCGCAAGGGCGGATTCGGCATCGTCACGAGCACCTCCGGATTCGGCATCGAGCGAGCGACGGGATGGCGGCCGGCCCAGCCGCTGAACGGGCAGCGATGCCTGACCAGGGCGGCGTTCACCGCCGCGCTGCCGCTTGCGAGCGGCTGGGGCGTCGAGACCGGGATGACAATCGACCTGATGCGCAAGGGCATGCGCATCACCGAGGTGGAAGTGCCGCTGTCGCACCGGGCGACCGGGAACGACTGGCAGGCCCAGGCACACCGGCTGCACCAGCTCGCGGACGTGGTCAGGGCCTTGGTGGTTCGTGAACCCGCGACCCGGCGTGCGCGCCGGGAGCGGGCCGCACTGGCGGCACGGCAAACTGACGTGTGACTGGAGACACGGCGAGCGCGACACGGCCCGGCGATGCGATCATGATGCGGTGAGCTACCGGTACTCCTACCTCGGCCCTCGCGGTACCTTCACCGAGTCCGCGGTCCGCGCGCTCGACGGCCGCGCCGACCCCGATGCCCTGCCGTGCGCGTCGATTCAGACCACGCTCGACGCGGTCCGAACCGGCAACGCCGAGCTGGGCATCGTGCCGATAGAGAGCTCGGTCGAAGGCGCTGTCACCGCGACCCTCGACGAGCTGGCCGTCGGCACGGAGCTGGTGATCTGCGCGGAGGTCCTGGTACCCGTCGAGTTTGCGCTGCTGGCCAGGCCGGGGACGCGGCTGGCTGACGTCAGGCTCGTGGGGGGTCACCCGGTGGCCCAGCCCCAGTGCCGTAACTGGCTGGCGGCGAACCTGCCGCACGCCGACTGGCGGCCAGCCGCGTCGAACTCCGATGCGGCCGTGCAGGTGTCCGAGGGCGAGCTGGACGCGGCGCTGGCCGGCGTGTTCGCGGCTGAGCTGTACGGGCTGGTGGCCCTGGCTACGGGCGTGCACGACCGCGACGACGCGGTTACCAGGTTCGTTGCTGTCCGGCTGCCCGGCGAGCTGCCCGAGCGCTCGGGGGCGGACAAGACCTCGGTCGTGGCGTTCCTGGCCGACGATCATCCGGGCGCGCTCATGGATATCCTCGGCCAGTTCGCGATTCGCGGGGTGAACCTGACCAGGATCGAGTCGCGGCCGACTGGCGACGGCATCGGCCGGTACTGCTTCTTCATCGACTGTGAGGGCCACGTCGCCCAGGCCAGGGTCGGGGAAGCACTGATGGGCCTGCGCCGGGTGTGTAGCGCCGTCCGGTTCCTCGGCAGCTACCCGCAGGCGGACCCAGCAGGTCAGGTCCAGGCCCTTCAGGAGGACAAGTCGGACGCAGACTTCATCGACGCGACCGAATGGCTGGCCAGGATCCGCTCCGGCCTGGCCTAGCGGCGCCGCCGAGCCGCCCCGTCCTAGCTGCGCCGCCCGGCTGCGGCTACAGATAGGGCCCGGAGGAGCGGGGCAGGTGCTGCGGATCGTCGACCTCGACTCCTGCCTGCGGCGGCATCATTCCTGGCGGCAGTGCCCGGCGCATCTGCTCAAGCTGCGCCCTGGCCGCCATCTGCTGAGCAAACAGCGTCGTCTGGATGCCGTGGAACAGCCCCTCGAGCCAGCCAACAAGCTGAGCCTGCGCAATGCGGAGTTCGGATTCGCTCGGTATCTCGTCCTCGGCGAACGGCAGGGAGAGCCGCTCGAGCTCGTCCACCAGCTCGGGTGCCAGGCCGTCTTCCAGTTCCTTGATCGAGCTGGCGTGGATCGCCTTGAGCCGGGCCCTGCTCTTCTCGTCCAGCGGCGCGGCCCTGACCTCTTCGAGCAGCTGGCGGATCATGTTCCCGACCCGCATGACCTTGGCCGGCTGCTCGATCATCTCGGTCACCGGACGCTCGCGGGACTCCTGCATATCCGTCTCGGTCGCGACGCCATCTGAGCCGACGACCACGATCCTCGGACTGTCGTGAACTTCACCGTTCGTCTGGTCAGTCATGCGCTCTAGTCTGCCGGCGTGACGGCACTCACGCATAATCGGGGGCCGGCGCATTGTCTGCTGTGCCGGCTTACTGTGCCTATGCTGCGGCCGCCGTCGCCAGGAGAACCTTGCCGACATGCGCGTCGCCGTCCATGAGGCGGTGCGCATCGGCGGCCTGCTCAAGCGGCAGGACGGTCTCGATCACCGGCCTGACGTGGCCGGATCCGATGAGCGGCCACAAACCGTCGCGCACCGCGGCGACGATGGCTGCCTTCTCTGCCAGCGGCCTGGACCGCAGCGTCGAGCCGTGTACGGTCGCCCTTTTGCGAGTGAGCTGGCCGAGATCGAGCTCGCCGCGCATCCCACCCTGCATGCCGATGACGACCAGCCGACCGCCGGTGCTCAGCGCGGTGATGTTCGGCTCTAGGTAAGCGCCCCCGACGATGTCGAGAATGACGTCGGCGCCCCGGCCACCCGTGAAGTCGAGAACGGCCGCGGCAAAATCCTGCTCGCGGTAGTTGATGGTCAGTTCGGCGCCGAGCTCGCGGCACCTGGCGAGCTTGTCGGCAGAGCCAGCGGTGCACGCGACCCTGGCACCAAGCGCCCTGCCTACCTGGATTGCCATCGTTCCGATGCCGCTCGCGCCGCCGTGCACGAGCAGCGTCTCTCCGGCCGCGATGCGGCCGTACTGGACGATGTTCGAGTACACAGTGCAGGCGACCTCGGGCAGGGCGGCAGCGTCGCGCAGGCTGATCCCGGCCGGAATGGGCAGCAGCTGGCCGACCGGAACGGCGACCTGCTCCGCGTAGCCGCCACCGGCAAGCAGGCCGCACGCAGGGTCGCCTAGCTGCCAGCCGGTCACCCCGGCGCCGATCGCGGTCACGTGGCCCGAGCATTCAAGCCCTGGATACGCCGACGCACCGGGCGGCGGCGGATAGAAGCCCTGCCGCTGGGCGAGGTCGGCACGGTTGACGCCAGCGGCGACGGTCGTGATCACGACCTCGCCCTCGGCAGGCTCCGGGTCGGGTACCTCGCGGACCTCGAGTACCTCTGGTCCGCCTGGCTCGGCGATGACGACCGCGCGCATCATGACCTCCGGCGACAGTTTCTGGGTCGTGCGGCCATCTGCGTCCGCGCCTTGGCGGAGGGTGTGGGATTCGAACCCACGGTGACGCTTGCGCGCCACAACGATTTTCAAGACCGTCGCCCTCGGCCACTAGGCGAACCCTCCGCGGACAACGATAGCGGTGCAGGACCTGGGGCAGCGCAACGCCAGCTGATGAGTAGGCTCGCCGGTGAAAGGAGACCGCATGCTCCCGCCGTTCGGCTTGTCGGCAGCGCTGACACAGTGGCAGTTCGCGCCGATCGTGACGGGGTTCGCTGTCCTTTCAGTCGGCCTGTACGGCTGGGGTGTTGTCAGGGTCGCGCGTCGGCACCCGGCGCGGCCCTGGCCGGCCTGGCGGTCCGGCATGTTCGTCGCGGGCGTGGCTGTCCTCGTGCTCGCCACGCAGAGCGGCATCGGGGTATACGACGACGTTCTCTTCTACGACCACATGGTCCAGCACCTGATGCTGCTCATGGTGGCGCCGCCCTTGCTGATCGCGGGACAGCCACTCACGCTGCTGCTGCATGCCAGCCGGAACCCGCTGCACACCTGGACCAAGCGGGTCCTGAGGTCGCGGGTCGCGAGCTTCCTCACCTGGCCGGTATTCGGCGCTGTCGCCTACTCGCTCGCGGTCCTCGCTGCGCACCTGACGAGTTTCGCGAACTACGTGGAGCGGAACCAGACCGCGCACAACGCCGAGCACGTGCTGTTCGTGCTCGTCGGGTACGTGTTCTACCTTCCGATCCTGGGCCGGGAGCCGATCCGCTGGCGGCTGTCCTACCCGATACGGTTCGTGATCCTCGTACTGCTCATGCCGGTAGACACCTTCACCGGCATCTCGCTCGGGTACGGCGGCGTGACCTCGCCTGGCGTCCCGGTCGGCCCGCGGCCGGCCTGGGCGCCGAGCGCGGTGTCCGATCTGCATCTAGGCGGCGCGGTGATGTGGGTCGGCGGTGACGGCATCATGTTCGCGCTGATGATGCTCGTGTTCTTGATGTGGAGCAGGGACGAACGGGCCGCGATCAACGCCCGAAGCTGGTTCGAGCGAGCGCGGCAGGAGAACCTGGCTACCCTCATCTCCTCGACTCAGCCGGCCGCGGCGGGTGGCGGCGGGATCGACGACGATGAGCACCTGGCCGCCTACAACGCGTATCTGGCCAGGCTCCATGAACGGCCCCCGACAGGCGCCGGCTAGGCAGGAGCTCGCGAGACCCTGATGGTTTCAGCGAGTGAGCGCCCGAGTTATGCGGCTTTTGCCCACGAAAGCATCAGGGTCTCGGCGCGCACGCCCCGGAAGCCGGTTCGCGGCGCCGGGCGATGCGGTCCGCGTACGTCCGGGGCGCTGCCGGTGGGGACGACCCCGTTCCCGGAAAGAATTCTCTTGCTGATGTTGAACCTAGAGCCGGCGCGGCTCGTAGTTGAGGACAGCACCGTGCCGTGGCCGCACCCGTAGGCGCGGGGCGTCGCCCGCCGGGTGAAGGCAGCGGACTAATGGCCCCGTCCGCCGCCTGGCCCGGCGGGCTAATTCTGTGTAAGGGGCCCATCGCGACACGCCGGCGAGCGGTTTCTACGTCAATCTAAGGAATCCGCTAGATCCGCTCATACTCTCCTGTGCATGGACCCAGTGCGGAACCCTTACGCGCCTGGCGCTGGCCAGCGGCCCCCTGAGCTGGCGGGCCGAGACCGGGAGATAGGCCAGTTCGAGATCGTGCTCGAGCGCGTGGCCCGCGGCCGCCCCGAGCGCAGCATGGTGCTCACCGGGCTGCGCGGGGTGGGCAAGACGGTGCTGCTCAACTCGTTCCGGTCGATGGCCATGCAGCGGCTGTGGGGCACCGGCAAGCTCGAGGCGCGGCCGGACCAGTCGATCCGGCGGCCGGTGGCCAGCGCCCTGCACATGGCCGTGCGCGAACTGGCGCCACGGCACCGGGCCCCGGAGCGGATTGACCACTTCCTCGGCGTGCTCAAGGCGTTCGCGGCCAGGGACACCAGGGCGCCCAAGGGCGCGTTCGTGACGCAGCTCGGCATCGATGTACCCGCGGTCCGCGGCCGCGCTGACTCCGGTGACCTCGAGGTCGACCTGACCGAGCTCTTCGCCGACGCCGCCTCCGTGGCGGCCGACCTGGGGGTCGGCATCGCGCTGTTCGTGGACGAGATGCAGGACATCCCCGCGCCCGATATCTCGGCGCTGTGCGCGGCGTGCCACGAGCTCTCCCAGAGCAACGGGCCGCTGATCGTGGTCGGCGCCGGCCTGCCGCACCTGCCCTCGGTGCTGTCGGCAAGCAAGAGCTACTCGGAGCGGCTGTTCCGGTACGTGGCGATCGACCGGCTGGACCGGGAGTCCGCCGACTTCGCCCTGCTGGCGCCGGCCAGGCGGGAGGGCGCCGACTTCGAGCCAGCGGCGCTCGACGCCCTGTACGCCGCGGCCGACGGCTATCCGTACTTCGTCCAGGCGTATGGCAAGGTGACCTGGGATGTCGCCGCGGCCAGCCCGGTCACAGCTCATGACGTCAGCGTGGCCGGTCCTGTCGCCGCTGGCGAGCTGGCGATCGGCTTCTTCGGCAGCCGCTACGAGCGCGCGACCCCGGCCGAGCGCGAGTACATGCGCGCGATGGCCATGCTCGGCGACGAGCCAGTGCCGACCGCGCACGTCGCCGAGGAGCTCGGCCGCAAGCCGTCGAGCGTATCCCCGGCCAGGGACAACCTGATCAAGAAGGGCCTGATCTACAGCTCGGAGCGCGGCCTGATCGCGTTCACGGTCCCGCACTTCGGCAGGTTCCTCCGGGCCCAGCCAGCCTGAGCCGCGGCCCGACGCGATCACGATAGCCCGCCTGAGCTTGCGGGCATTATTACCGAATCTTGAGCTTTCTAGTCCGCAGCCTAGAGATCACTAGAGAACGGCATATCGGCCCGCCCAGACGTCGCCGGGGCGGGCGCCGTCAGGAGCCGCGGCGCGAAGCGGCCCCGGGTGGGCGGCGCGGGGCGGCTCTCGCCAGTGGGCGTCATGGTCCAGGGCAGCGGCAGACCGGTGTCGGCGGCGACGAGCGCGGCGTGGATGACCGGCCGGCGCTGCTGGAGGAAGACGGCGAACACGAGATCAGCCGCCCTGCCCTCGTAACTGCTCGGGTAGACGATGTAGCGCCAGCACAACTCCCGCCAGATGTCGGTCGGGACGTCCGATGTGGCGAAGCCCGAATACTTGCGCCACTGCTTGCTTGCCCGCAGCGCGATCAGCGTCCGCGCGGACGGGACGTCACGCAGCTCGCAGGGCTCGGAGTACCCGAGGCGGATGAGCCCCTCGCCGACCTCGGGCGACAGCGCGGCGATCAGCAGCGAGCTCCGCGCAGAAGATCCCGAGCAGCAAGAAGCCTTCATCGGCAGTCTTCGGCGCCGTTACGCCGTCCAGGTTGACGGTCACCAGTGCGGCGATCGCCAGCAGTGCGGACCTCGCGATGGTCCGGCCGCCGACCGGCGCCGTGCTGAAATCGCCGAAACAGCCGCAGCCGACGTCCGGGCGCACCGTCCGGAGCTCGATCAGCGCGCTGGTCGCCACCAGGAACAGCAAGCACGTGCCGATCCGGATGCACGCCGCTGACGCGTCCCCGCCGAAGCCGCGCGCCGTGATGATCAGGCCGAGGCCAAGGCCGCATTCAACAGCGCTCATGGTCAGCGCCATGGGCCTGCGCAGGTTCAGCGGGAACAGGGCCGTCGGGCCGAGGCCAGCGTCGAGCGAACCTGTCCGCAGCGTGCGCGCAAGCTTGGTAACGCAGCCGCCGAGCAGCATCGCCGTAAGCAGCGGGATCTGCACGTCGCGGATGGCATCCAGGACGGTCACGCTCAATCGCCAATCGTGATGGTGGCGTTGAAGCAGCCACGTTCGAGTTCGCCGCCCAGCGCGATGAAACTTGCCAGGGTAAGGTCGGCGATCCGGCCGCGGGGCGACGTCCCGCAGGTCACGCACCGGTCGTTGAACAGCCGGGCGATCGAAGCGCAGCTCGTCACGGGCACGAGGCAGTCCTTGCCTGTGCAGTCGTTCTGCACCCGCAACACGCTACCGATGGCCAGGTACGGCAGCCGGGCGAATCCATGATGAATATGGCTGCGGGCCTCCTCCGCGCAGCCGGCCTCGGGGTCGAGCGCCGGATACGCGACGCCGAGAACGCCGGGCGGCTCGTCCCGCGGCTCGTGCCAGGTAGCCGAGCCGCTGATCGAGTCGGGCGCGTGCCCGCTGACGAGCGTGGGCTCGGGCAGCCGGTCCACGGGATATCCCGGCTGCGACGTGGCCGGGATCATCCCGATGAGCTCGTCGCCGCGACGCACGCCGATGATGTCCACCAGATAGCCGGGCTCGAGGGTAGGGAATCGGACCTGGATCCGGCCGATCGCGCGCGGCAGGATGCTGAGCACACGGTGTTTCCTGGTGGCACCCTCGTTGACGATCATCGTGCTGCCGGTTCGCTCGACGATGACCCCGGTCACCCGGCCGATGTTCGCCCAGATGCGGTCGGCGATGTGACGGCTGGAGGGATGCACCCGGACAACGGCATGGTCGCCCTCGTGCAGGGCAGCGGGTTCTAACTGGGCGCCACGCCAGGCGAGCGCGCCGGGCGTGAGGGTGAACCGCTGCTCGCTGCCAGCGTCGCCGAGCACAAGGACGTGCGGGCTGACGTCGAGCACGGTGCCGGAGACCGTTCGTGGTAGCTGAGAGGTGTCGGCGAACCCAGCGCCTGGGCTCCAGGCGTCCACCGGCGCGGGACCCGCGCCGAGGCCGGCCGACCGGCTCGCGCGTCCCTGAGCGCCGCCCGCCGGGTCGGCCTGAACTCTGCGGACGGCCGACTTGAGCAGACGCCGCCGTGCCACTGCCGCCGCATTAGCCGCAGCGCCCAGATCCGCGCAGCGATCACAGCACGCGAAGCTGGCTTGCGCACTCGGCATCCGCACCCCCTCCTGGGCTCGCGAATACCCCGGTTCCGAAGGCTCGTACGATCCCAGCCTCACGACGATGCGTACCGACCGGGGCTGCCGTCAAGCGGTTTGGTGATCTTTGTGGCCGCAGAGTGTAGATATGCCGCTACTGAGCCGGATTGGCCACACGTCCGATCTATCAACATCCGTCACCCGAGACTCGCCGTTACGCGGGGTAACTGACTGTGTTGGCGTTGTGCTGGGTACGGTTGGGGTGTGAACGTCGGGGGCGATCACGGGCTTAATGGCACATACGCGAGCGCGGCCGGGGCGGCACCGCGCGTTGCGGCTGCCGGCGTTGTCGAGCACAGCGTTGTCGAGCACAGCGTTGTCGAGCACAGTGTTTTCGAGCACACTGTCCGTGCCGTGCCGGTGACCGATTCCGGGAACGGGGAGGCCGGCCGCGCGGTTGCCCTCCCGCGCGCGCCCGAGCAGCGTCAGCCTGGAGAGGAAGAGGTCAAGCAGCACCCGCTTGTACCGTCCGCCCGGTCCGTCGACACCGATGACCTAGCGGACAGGGCGGCCGGGATTGATGACCCCACGTTCCGCGATTACGTGCGGTCCCGGAGCCGGGCGCTGTTGCGCACCGCTTACCTGCTCACCGGCAACCGGGCTGATGCCGAGGACCTGGTTCAGTCGGCGCTCGCCAAGACCTATCTCGCCTGGGACCGCATCGAGGATCGGGGTGCGCTGGACGGTTATGTCCGGCGGGCGATGGTGAACACCCACATCTCCTGGTGGCGCCGCCGCCGCCTGGAAGAGTTCCCGACCGACGAGATCCCGGACCGGGCGGTAGTCGATCAATCGGGGAGCAGCGAGATGCAGGAGTCCCTGCGCCGCGCTATCGACCGGCTGCCGGAGCGGATGCGGGCCGCAGTGATGCTCCGCTACTACGAGGACATGACGGAGGTTGAGGTCGCCGAGGCCCTCGGCGTCAGCCTCGGCACGGTCAAGAGCACGGTGTCCCGTGCCATGGCCAAACTGCGCATCGACGCCGAACTCCGGCCCGGGTAACCAGCCTCAGCGGCCCTGCCGCGGTGCAATCTCCCTGCTGACACGGCCGGCGATTTGCCGATACCGTGACCTTAACTACACGTCAGGGCGGTTACCGGCGCGGCATCAGGCAGGCCTGGGCTACGCCGGCACCCATATCCCGCAGGGGGTTCGGCCGTGCGCAGCACAATGATGGATGTTCCGCTGACGGTGACGGCGATCATGCGCCACGGCGCCACGGCCTATGCGAGCTCCGAGGTCGTGACGCTCACGACCACTGGCTCCCGGCGGCAGACATTCGGGACAACCGGGGCACGGGCCGCGAAGCTCGCCCATGCCCTCAGGTCGCTCGGTGTCGACGGCGACCAGCGCGTCGCCACCCTGATGTGGAACAACGCCGAGCACCTCGAGGCCTACCTGGCGATCCCGTCGATGGGAGCGGTCCTTCATACGCTCAACCTGCGGCTAGATCCGCAGGTCATCGGCTATATCGCCGATCATGCCGGGGACGACATCGTCATCGTCGACCCCACGCTCGCGCCGCTGCTCGCCCAGGTGCTGCCGCACGCGCCCGGCGTGCGGCACATCATCGTGACCGCCGGGGAGAGCGAGCGCGACTCCGAGTTCGTGCCGCCGGCCGAGCTAGTCGCGCTCGGCCGTCCGGTGCATTCGTATGAGGCGCTGCTGGCCGGACAGCCGGACACCTTCGACTGGCCTGAGGTGGACGAGCGGTCTGCCGCGGCGATGTGCTACACCAGCGGCACCACGGGCCACCCCAAGGGCGTCGTGTACAGCCACCGCTCGATGCACCTGCATTCGATGGCCGTGTGCATGAACGGCGTGTTCGGCCTGTCGGACGCTGACCGGGTGCTGCCGGTCGTGCCCATGTTCCACGCCAACGCCTGGGGCCTGCCGTACGCGGCCGTGCTCGCCGGGTCGGCGCTGATCATGCCGGACCGGTTCCTCCAGCCCGAGCCGCTGGTCCGGCTGATCGAGGCGGAGCGCCCGACGGTTGCCGGCGCCGTGCCCACGATCTGGAACGGGCTGCTCCAGCACGTGCGGGCCAAGGGCGGTGATCTTTCCTCGCTCCGCTTGGTGCCGTGCGGCGGCTCCGCGGTCCCGCATGCGCTTCAGGAGGCGTATGACAAGGAGCTTGGCGTCAGGATCCTGCAGGCCTGGGGGATGACCGAGACCTCGCCGCTAGGCAGCGTGGCCCATCCGCCGGCCAACGTCACCGAGGAGGAAGCCTGGCGCTACCGCGACACCCAGGGCCGGCTGATGTGCCAGGTCGAGTACCGGCTCATCGGGGAGGGCGGGGTCGAGCTGCCCTGCGACGGCGAGGCGGTCGGCGAGATCGAGGTGCGCGGGCCGTGGATCACCGGCTCCTACTACAAGGATGACGACCCGGCCAAGTTCCGCGACGGCTGGCTGCGGACCGGCGACGTGGGGACCATCGACCCGCTGGGCTACGTGACGCTCACCGACCGGGCCAAGGACGTCATCAAGTCCGGCGGCGAGTGGATCTCCTCCATGGAGCTTGAGAACATCCTCATGGCGCACCCGGCCGTGTCGGAGGCCGCCGTGATCGGCGTCGCGGACGAGAAGTGGGGCGAGCGGCCGCTGGCTGCGGTGGTCCTGGCCGAGAACTCGACTGCGACGGCCGCCGAGCTGAAGGCCTTCCTGGCCGGGCAGATTCCTCGCTGGCAGCTGCCGGAGCGCTGGTCGTTCATCGACGAGGTGCCCAAGACCAGCGTCGGCAAGTTCGCCAAGACCAGGATGCGTGACGCCTACGCAAACGGCGACTATCAGGTCATCGAGGTGAGCTGACGGCGGTCCTGGCCCTCCTAGCCCGGCCGTGCTTTGCTCAGCATCCGGCTGTACCGGTACCCTAAAGCCCGGCCCGGTAGGGCTACCAGGAGGCTTCGCCTAGTCCGGTCTATGGCGCCGCACTGCTAATGCGGTTTGGGTTCGCGCCCATCCGGGGTTCAAATCCCCGAGCCTCCGCCACCCTGACCAGCCACTACGCCGGACCCGGCGTGGTGGTGGCAGCCTGTCAGTGATCATTACGGCCGAGGTCTGGCACAACGGCTGGCACGGCCGGGAATGATCTTGTCTTTCAGCGCCACGTGCCGACATCTCCGTCTCGGTATTGCTTCTGCGGGGCAGGCAGGACACGTTCGTTCCCTTCGCCCATGGCCAATGGCTCGCCACCCACATCCCCTGGGTAGAAGCCAGGCTGCTCGATGACGACGGGCACCTCACACTCCAGCAACACCGGGTCAGCGAGGTGCACCGTTGGCTGAGGCAACGCCTCTGAGGACGCAGGCAGCAAACGACGGGCCCGGCCGTGCCCGCCACGTGCCCGATCGGACGCTACGTACCCGATAGGACGCCGCGCGGCGGAGAGGGGCGGTCACTCAGAGCCAGTCAGTGCAACGAGACGCAGGCAGGGCCTTGCGCAGGTGGGGTCGACGCAGGAACCGAGACTCCCCAAGCTGATAATGCGCTAGCACTCCGCGAACAGGTCTTCCACGAATTCGGCCAGAGCTCCAGCGACTTGTGACGGCGTTTGATCCGTCGTATCAATGACTGGCACGCCGAGTGAACGGTACTCCCGACCGTCAGCGACGGCTGCGCGATCTGACCAGGTCGGGCTACGCCCTCCATGAGGGCATCCCAGTCCGAGGTGACATGCGCCCGAAGGCATGCTCCTAGAGGCTGGACGACCGCGTTCTTACCAGAGCCAGGAGCGCCGAGCACCGCCCTGATCACACATCGAAACCGTACAGGCCGGATACCGGACCCGCTTGCGGAAGTGCTCATCCGTCACCGGTCCACCCCTAACCGGCGAACGGGTCCTTGCCGAGGTAACGGACGCGGACGATGCCCTCATCGTCTTGTTCCCAGACGATCAGCCAGTCGTCGGTGCGGTCACGCACGGGAATTCCCCATTTGCCACCGGTGAACGATCGCCGCCGCGCCTGGGCACCACCTGGGTCGGCTTCCAGCATGTCCAGGGCGTCGTCGATTCCGTCGAGCATCACAGTGGAGCCGGCCTTCTCAAGCTGGGCGTAGGCCTGCGATGCCTGCGGACTGAGCTTGACATCAGCCATTAGCGCTGGCGGCTAGCTCGCCGCGGTCGTGGCTGGTCAAGCTCGGGATGACGCCGCGCTTCTTCGACGACGGCTTCGATCTCGGGTGGCAGCTGGAGCGGCTCGGTTCCTTTGAGGCGCTGATAGTCCTCAAAGGAGATGACAACGGCTGCAGGTGAGCCGTAGTGGGTGAGGATTGTCTCCTCACCGGAGTAGCGTGCACGGCCGACTACCTCCGATAGGTGCTCGCGTGCATCTGAGATGGGCATTTCCGCAGCCGGTTCACTCACGGCCTCAGGATACGAGTGCCGTACAACTTGTACAACACTCAGGGTCTAGTTTCCGCGCGGTAAGCCATCACCCCGACTACGCTCGGGTGCGCGTATCGGGGTGATGGGCGCCATTTCTCGTGCTGGTTCGTGCCGCGCGTTTCGGGCAGCACGCGGGCTCGCCACAAGCGATGAGAGGCCGCAGGTTCCTATCGCCCCGACCTCACGCGCCGCGTCCTGTGTGCGTCCAGCGTGCCTGATGGCACAGAGATGGCACGACAGGTCCTGCGTCGGGCAACGACGGGTTCCGGCGCCTTCCACGGCGCGACCTTGCTGACCTGCGCGGATTGCCTCTGTAGCTGATGGCCTACAGTCGCTTTCGGCCGGGCGAACGGACTGCTAATGCGGTTTGGGTTCGCGCCCATCCGGGGCTCTAACAAGCAGTCTTGATTAGCGGGCTTGCTTCGCTCAGCTTCAACATGGCAGCAATAGCGAGGTCAGAGCGCGTCCGCGGCTCAGGCCTGTCCTGAGTCCAGGCCGTGCTCGATGGCATACCTGACCAGATCGACCCTGTTGTGCAGGTGCAGCTTGCTCAGGGTGTTCTGTACGTGGTTCTGCACAGTCCGATGCGACAGGACGAGGCGGTCGGCGATCTGCTTGTAGGACAGGCCAGTGCCGACCATCCGCAAGATCTCGGCCTCGCGATCGGTGAGCTGCGGCGCGTCGGGCGCCGGGCTTGCCGCGAGCCGGCGGAACTCGCCCAGTACAAGACCGGCGAGCCCGGGGGAGAACACGGCATCACCCGCTCCCGTCCGGCGCACAGCGTCGAGGAACTCGGTGCGGCTCGCGGACTTGAGTATGTATCCGGCGGCGCCTGCCTTGACGGCATCGAGCACTCCCCGATGCTCGCCGCTCGCCGACAGGATGAGTACCCTCCCGGCGGGATGCGCGGCGATCAGGCCGCGAGTGACCTCGACGCCCGAGAGGTCAGGTAGCTGAAGGTCCAGCACGACGATGTCTGGCAGCACCGAGCTGGCAATCCGCAGGGCCTGCCTGCCCTCGCCAGTGGCCGCGACTACCTCGAATCCGGCCTCGCCGAGATCGCGGCTGACCGCGTCCCGCCACATCGGATGGTCGTCGACGACCATTACCCGCACGGCTGGCCCGCTCTCGGCGACGCTGTCACAGCGGCACCCTCAGCCGCTGGCCGGCGCGCGGTACCTGGAGCCTGACCTCGGTACCGCCGCCTGGAGTGCTGGCGATATCCGCGGAGCCACCGAGATCGCGGATCCGCCCGCTGATGGAGTGACTGACGCCCAGCCGGCCCTCAGCAGCCGCCTCGGCGAGCCGACCCGGCTGTATGCCCGGCCCGTCATCCCTGATGGTCACACTCACCTCGGCGCCCTCGTCATCGATAAGCACCCACGCCCTCGCCGCATCGCCGCAATGCCGTCGCACATTGTCGATCGCCGCCCGAACTGCTGCTGCGATCTCCTGTGCCGCGAGCTCAGGGAGGAGAACGGGATCAGCGGGCGTGACCACCGACACGGCAGCGGATCCCTCCCGGGTGAGGAGGACGTTCAGATCGAGCTCACCGGCAGGTGGCAAATCCTGGCCAGCGCCTGTGATCAGCGCGCGCAGCGCCGCTTCCTGCTCGCCGGCCAGTCGTCCGATCTCTGCAGCCGGGCCGCCAGCCTCGGCCCCGCGCCGCTGCACCATGGCGAGGACCTGCAGCACCGAGTCGTGGATGGTCCGGGCTAGCCGCTCGCGTTCTCTGCTGGCCGCCTCGATCTCGGTTGCGCGCTGCAGTGCGTTCTCGGCCCGGGTGGTGAGCGTGGCAATGTAGCCCACCAGTGCGGCCGCCATGAGCAAGATGACGGGTCCATCTAGTGCAGTGCCCTGGTACGTGCGGGTCAGCGACTGATGCCTGAGCAGCACGTCGCAGCCGCCGATCAGGATTGCGGCCACTGCCCCGGCTCTTGCTCCGCCGACGACCGCCCAGGCCAGGGCTGGCCCGGCGAGCCAGGTAGCGGTGACCGGCATGACGCCGCTGTGGGCGCTGTGCGGATACTGCAGGAACGCGGTGGAGAGCACGGCGGCCGCCGTGATGAGGAGGTCGGCGGCTAGCAGCCCCCTGGTTCGTCGTGCGGGCACCGAATAGGCCACCGTGCTGGCGCCCGTCCACGCGATCATGCAGGCAAGAACGACCCACGCCCATCCCCAGTGCGCGTAGTTGTCGCGCCGTATCAGCAGCAATGTCGCCGCGTAGCCGAGGGAGGCGAAACGGAAGGCCGCGATTGATCGCCACAGCGGCGCCTGAAGGCTCACGGCCGCCAGCTAACCAGGAGAACGTCCTCCGCTCGGATATGGGTGAACCTGTCCGGATACCAGCTCCTAGTATCAGATACTCAGATCCGCCTAGGTAGCAGTACAGGTCATCTGAGTAGCTCGGCGGATGCCGCTGCGGCCTGATCACAGCAGCATGATGGACATGCGCCTTGATGCCATGTTTCAGCCGCCGCAGCCCGATGCACCGTGCACGCACTGTCCCAGCTGCGCCCGCCCGGCAGACGCCGACGAGCAGAACTGCGCCGGTTGCGGGATCTGGCTTGCAGGGCCGCAGGCGGCCGAGCTGTGGTGGATCGAAGGCGAGCTTGGCCGCGTCGATAAGGCACGGACCAGGCTGGTAGACCGCAGGAACGCGCTGCTGACCGAGCTGGCTCAGATGCGGCAGATGTCAGATGCCGTGCCATCCGATGCCGTGCCATCCGAGGAAGTGACGTCCGGTTTCCCGCCGGCGCAGGCCGGATGCGAACCCGTGACGCGGCAAAGCGAGCCGGACCAGGCGCCCGCCCGGCCTGAGCTGTCTGGCCGAACGACGGCTCGCCTGCTGCTCGCGCTGGGCGCTGTGCTGGTAGTGATCGCGGCGATCGCGTTCGCCGTGGCCAACTGGAGCGACATCGGTCCGCTCGGCCGTTGCGCGATCTTGCTCGGCGTGACCGCGCTCGTGCTGGCCGCGCCCGCGCGGCTCGGGCGGCGCGCCCTGTACGCCACCGCGGAGTCGGTTGCGGCGATCGGGCTTGGCCTCACGATCGCCGATGCCTATCTGGTACTGCGGCTGGTCGGCGATCAAGCTGGCAACCCGTTCGTGCTGGCGGCCATGTGCGCCGCGCTGGCAGCCATGTGGGCTGCCTATGGCTTGGCTACGCACCTCAAGATCCCGCGGGTGGCGGCGATCGCGGCGGCCCAGCTTCCTGGCCTGATCGCAACGGCCGGGCTGGTGCGCGCGCTGGGCGGGACGGCATCTGCCCTTGCCGGGCCGATTGCTGTCGCGCTGGTCCTCACCTCAGGTGCTGACCTCCTGCTCGCCAGCTGGGCTGCCGGCGCTGCGCGCCGTGCCGAGGCCCTGACGAGCTCGATCGCCGCGACAGCGATGTGGGTCGCCGCGGTGCTGGTTGCGGCGCACGAAGTCGGGGCCGGTCCCTCGAGACCAGGTGGGCTCTGGATGTCAGGCACGCTGGTAACGGCTGGGGCGATCGGCATCGGCTTGCTGCCGAGGACCGCAGTGGCATGGATCCCGGCGGCACCGGTTGCGGCGCTATCGGGTGCGCTGCTGGCGATCGGAATCGCCCTGCCCGCAGCTGGCGCCCTGCCGTCGGGCTGGGAGGCCGCCGCCTTCGCGGTGGCCGGAGCGCTGGTGACAGGCGCCGCTCTCATCCGCGCTAGCAGAGGGCCGCGGCCGCGGATGCGACTGGTGGCGGCGGGATCGGCCCTGATACTCGGCGCCGCGGGGCTGCTAGAGGTTCCCGCGGCATCCGGGGCGATGTTCCCGCTGCGCCGGCTTGTGGACGTCTGGTCAGGCCAGGCCACTACGGAGTCCGGAGCCGCGCTGGCCACGCCGGTTGTGCTCGCGCTGGTAAGCCTTGCGTGCTGGCTGGCGCCGCTGTCGCGCCAGTTGTGGACGCGACTCGCGGCAGTCGCGGTCGCCGGGCTGGCGGCAGGATCGGTTCCCGCCGCCGCGGGCCTGACTGGCTGGGCGCCGCTGGCCGTGCTGACGGTTGCGGCGGCGATCATGCTCGCCGGTGGCGCCGGTGGCGCCGGTGGCAGCTGGGCGCCTGGTCGCCGGGCTTCTGATCGCCAGGACCCTGACGTCGCAGTGCTTGCCACCGCCGCCACGCTCACCGGCGTCGCACTCGCGGCGAGCGCCGTGCTGTGGTCGCTTACGTGGGCCCCCGCCACGATCACCGAGCTGGCCGTGCTGACACTGCTCTTCTGCCTCGTCGCGGTCCGGGCGCGAGAAACCCGAGCAGCTCAGCTCGGTGTCGGATGCGCTCTTGCAGCAGTGACGGGCCTGGCGTGCGCGCTGCCGCTCGCGGACGGCTGGCCGCTCAGGTACGCATCGTTCGCGGTCCTCGGCGTTGCTGTCGCAGCCGCCGGAGTAGCGACACTCCTGCGCGGCGTGCGTCCAGCCCAGGCTCTGGTGCTCGACCTCGGCGCCGGTCCGGTGGTGCTGCTCGCCGCGGTGATGGCAGTGCGGCAGGCCGATACGTTCGCTGTGCTTGCCGCGATCGCCGCTATAGCCGCTAGCTCCACCGCCTGTTTGCGGGCCAGCCGCCGCCGCGTCATCGCCCTGTGTGGCGCCACCTGCGCCGCGCTCGCGGCGATTGCCGCTCAAGGACCATCGCTAGCGCTGGCCTTGCTCTCGCCTTTCCGTCAGCTCGCGACGTCGTGGGATGGGCGCGAACAGGCGGCCGTGAGCGCCGTGCCCTCGCCTGGCCTGGCACTGGCTGTCGTCGTGCTCGGTGCCTGCGCGGCCGCCATGGTGATCGCAGCGGGCGCGTGGCGCGGCAGCCGCGGGAGCCTGGATGCCGCGGCTGCCGCGCTTCCCTTGGTTGTCGCCCCGGCCGGCCTAGCAGGCGGCCTGCGCTACGGCCTCGTTACCGGCCTGCTGCTTGCCCTGGCTCTGGCGCTGACGGCATGGTCGTCGGTCAGCCGGAGCCTGGTGCCGGCCGCAGCTGCCCTCGCCGCCGCCTCGCTGGCGCTCGCCTGGGCGCTCGTCGCGCCCGCGCCGACGCTGATCGTGCTCGGTTGCCTCTCCCTTGCTTATCCGCTGTGCGCCTGGCGGTCCCGCCTGGCGGGTGTGCGGGTCGCGTCGGCATGCCTGAGCGTCCTGTCAGTAGCAGCGTTCGCCGAGTGTGCCGCCCTTGCGGCGGGCAGGCCTGCCTGGCAGGCCGGGCTCGCGGTGCTCGGTGCCGGGGCCTGCGCACAGGCCGCTGCCGCATGGCTGGCTTCGACGCGGCCCGACCTGCCGCCGCCGGCTGAAGCCCTGCTGACTGCGGCTGGGCGGGCGCGGGCCGTTCCTGTCAGCGCGGCGATCGAGGCTGCCGGCTGGCTCGTGGTCGCGACCGGGACCTCCCAGTGCCTGGGCCGCCCGGGACCAGCGAGCCTCGCCCTGGCCATCTCCGGGCTGCTCTCTATCAGCGTGGCCGTCCGCGCCGATCGTCGGCCGGCGCTGTGGTTCGGCCTGGCCCTGTGTGAGGCGGCGTGGTGTGTCTGGCTGGCTGCCGCCGGAGTGAGTGCACCTGAGCCTTACACGGTGCCCGCGGCGGCAGCCCTTCTCGCATACGGGGTGTGCCACGCGCGGCGGGTCCCGCCGCCGAGCTCATGGCTGACCGACGGGCCCGGACTGGCCCTGTTGCTGCTGCCGAGCCTCGCCGAGATGTGGCAGAGCCATGGCTGGGTTCGCCCGCTACTCCTGGGCATCGCGGCCGCCGGTGTCACCCTGATCGGCGGCCGCCTCAGGCGCCAGGCGCCGCTACTGATCGGAGCCGGCGTAACGGTCCTGGCTGCGGGTCACGCGCTGGCTCCCGCGTTTTCGCGGCTGGCGGAGGCGCTCCCGAGTTGGCTCGCGATCGCCGTCACGGGCGCGATCCTGCTGTGGTCGGGTGCGACCTACGAGGCTCGTCTGCGCAATCTGAGCAGCCTGCGCAAGAGCGTGGCCGGTATGCGCTGACCGGTGCAGATAGGCCGCCAGCAACCCCGGCCCGTGAGCTCAGTTATGCGAAGCGACCGAAGCGATGTAGTTGCTGACGCCGCGGAAGTGCTCGAGGTCCTCGCGGTAGGCGGGGACCGGTACGGCGCGGCCGCCGGGCACGATGCGCCAGAGGCTGTAGCCCCGCTCCGTCAGGAAGTCCCAGCACTCCTTGAAGAAGACCCGCGAGTAGATATTGGCGGAGCCGAACTCGAACGCGAGAGCACGGATCGCGTGGGCCTGGAGTGCCTGGTCCGCGCCGCGCAGCACCGCGAGCTCGGCACCCTCGACGTCGATCTTCATGAAGTCCACGTGGTCAATGCCGTGCTCAGCCAGCGCCTTGTCGACCGTCGTCACCGGGACCGGCTCGGTCCGCGTTTGCTCGTCAAGGTAGCTCTCGGCCCGCACGTACAGCGAGGCCAGGCCGCTGCCCGGGGCGTCGGAGTGCAGCTCGAGCTGGCCCGGCTGATCGGCCACGGCGCTGCCGATGATGGTGAGCTCGGGAACGCCAAGAGCCTGAAGGCTCGCCAGGCAGGCCTGCTGCGGCTCATAGGCAAAGAAACGGCCACGGCCGAGGGCTTGCCACATCCCGGCTGTCCAGTCGCCGTGATTAGCGCCGATGTCAAAGATGACAGGTTGCTTGACCCCTGCTAGGAATTGGAGAGCGGCGGAGACTTCACCGGCCATATCCCAGCCCGTTCCCGACCCTTTGCCCTGAAGTATTTCCAGATAGATCGTGGTAAGCCGGACGCTATTGCGGACGGGTCGAAGGTTAGCCAGGCTAGCAAGGGGCGGCGCAAGTCGCTTGCCGAGGCGTCCGACGCTGCCCGCGCTCGATGGTTCCATAATGTCGCTCCATGAGCGGTAAGTAAGCTGCGGGAGGCCCCACGGGGCAACGATATGGGAGCCAGCGCCGACGGACTTGCTACCTGGCAATATTCATTCGGTCCGCCCGCGCAGCGGCCGCCGCCAGAACAGCGTGTGCGTGCCGCCCTCGCCCTTGATCGCGAAGGTGACCGTCAGCAGCTCCCAGCCGGCGCCCGCCATGTCGTTCATGTGCCGTGTCAGCGTGGCGGGATCGTGGGCATTAGCGGTACAGAAGTATTCCCATTCCGCGGCCATACAGGTCAGGGTAAGTCAATTTGCTGCGCGCGTCCCGCTCGCAGCTGGGAGCCGCGTGTATCTGCCGGGGCGATGGGCCGGTCCGGACAAGCTCGTGCGGCCGGACGTCATCGGATGTCATCCGGCCGCACGAACCCCGGGGAAGGGGCAGAGCGCTCCGATCAGAGCTCGTCCGCGAGGGCCGGGGGGCGACTCTCGTCGTCCTCTGAATCGGGTGCGCTCGACGGAAAGAGCATCCCACAAATGAGCAGGTAAAGCTGCTCTGGGTAGGGAATAAATTCGACGTTTCGCAGGGCCTGGTCCTGTCCGGCGGACTCGACGATGAACTCGCCGTATCCGAGCAGCCGGCCAGGGAATGACCGGTTGAAGCTCATGTCGGTCACTTTGGTCAGGGGCATCATGTTGACCCTGCGGGTCAGGAACCCCGTGGTGAGCAGAAGTCGCTCGCTGGTCACGACGAAGTAGTCGACGGACCAGTTAACGACCTTCCAGATCAGTCGGAAGAATAGGACGAGCCAGGCTAGCCACATGATGGCGCCGAGGATGCCCTGGACGACGGTGGCGCTGAGTACGCCGGCCAGAAGCAGTCCGCCCAGTGCCTGCGCGGACGGGGCGAGCAGCACGGCAGGATGCTGCCTGACCGTCGCCACCTGAACTTCGCGCGGCAGGAGGTACTTGTTGATCGCGACGGGCGACCGAGAACCCGGCGTCGGCTGCCGCATGGCTAGAGCTTGTTGACGAACTGGGACATCGAGTTACCCGCGTGCTTCAGTCCGTTAAAGGCGCTATGGAGGGCATGTGCCGCGCCAGTCGGGTCGGTGGCGAGGTAATAGATGATAAAGATGATGATTGCCCATGTGATGACCTTCCGCAACACGCGATCACCTCCCTGGAACTACCGCAGTAGGTCGCTACCGCGCGTGAGCAATCCGTTCTTCTAAGCTCGTGCCAACAGCATAGCTCAGTGCAATTTGCCAACCAATGACCAGTAACCCAGGCAACCATACGGGATCGGCCGGGTACGAGCGTGCCGGCGCGCGGGCGTGGCGTCCGGAACCCAGACAGGGCTGGCAGTCGGGGACGCAGCCACTCGATACGCGCGCGCGGAGGCGGAGAGTCTGACACCATTTCCCTTCTGGGTCCCAGTTGACGGGGTGACGATGGCCGATGTGAGCGCGAGCGACTTCGCAGTCGTCGTCTACCGGGAAGACGACGTCTGGGAGGCCGACGTTCTGCCAACGGCGCTGACCGAGAACCTGGACGGCCTCATACACGCATTGCGCCAGCAGCCGGGCATTGGCGGAGCAATAGGCCTAGCCGCCGTTGGCGATGACTTTTTCGTTGCATTGCGAGTCCTTGGGAATCATGTCTCCGTCTTCTTGTCCGACGTCACGGCCTCGGTTGACTGGACGCTGGCCAGGCAGGTCCTGGACTACCTGGATATTCCCGTTCCTGAGGATGAGGACCTCGATCAGGTGCTCCCAGTTGGGGACATGTCGATCTTCGCCGACCTCGGCATCGATGAGATGGAGCTAGGCGCGCTCTCCGGTGACCTGGACCTGTTCCCGGACGAGGTCCTGGCCAGCCTGGCCAGGCGCATCGGCTTCGGCCAGGCGCTCGAGCGAGCGCTGGACTCGGCCATCGGCGCGCTCTGACCGGGCTGCCAGAACGATGACCGGCTACCTGGCCAGCTTCGAGCCGGCCATGCGGGAAGCGATCGCCGAGGCACGCGCTACCGGCGCCGCGGCCGTCGCGGAGGTCCCGGTCGGGGCAGTAGTGCTCGACGGGTCTGGGTCCGTCATCGGGCGCGGCCGGAATCTGCGTGAGGCCAGCGCCGATCCCACTGCGCACGCGGAGGTCGTTGCCCTGCGGGCCGCCCGGCCAGGCGCGGGGCGACTGGCGGCTCGATGACTGCACGCTGGTCGTCACCCTGGAGCCTTGCACGATGTGCGCTGGCGCCGTGCTGGCCGGGCGTCTTGCCCGGCTTGTCTACGGCGCCAGTGACCCACGGGCCGGGGCCGCGGGCTCGGCCTGGGACTTGCTTCATGACCCGCGGCTCGGGCAGCCAGTCGAGGTTGTGAGCGGCGTCCTTGGCCAGGAGTGCGCTGCCCTGCTGCGGGAGTTCTTCGACGAGCGCCGCTAGCCCCGGCCGACCCGCCCCACGTACAGGTCAAAGCTCAGGTAGGCTCGGCTCCGGTGGAGTCGCCTAGTGGCCGAGGGCGCACGCCTCGAAAGCGTGTGATGGGGCAACTCATCCGTGGGTTCAAATCCCACCTCCACCGCCACTGACCTGCGGAGAAATACTGTGACCTTGGCCGACGCGTGTGGTCGTCGCGTGGCAGTGCCACTGATCCCGGTTAGAGAATGTTGCCTCCCCAGCTACCCCACCTCGCCCGCAGGTGATAGGTGAGCAGCGCTAGGACCAGGCCGACGACGACGGACGCGACGAGCAGCAGCCAGCGCGCCCTGCTGTTAGTTGCCCCCTGCAGGGCCCGCTCGGCCGGGTGGCTGGCGAGCAGTTCCGGCAGCCTCGGCAGGTAGTGGACCACGTGGATGATCACGATGATCAGCCACAGCAAAAAGAAATACTGGTGCAGTTTCTGCAAGCGGAGGTCGGGGCCGGTAAGAGCCAGCAACACGCCGGTGCCAAGAACTCCCGCCGATGCGAGGATCAGGGCAGGCCCTAGGACTCGCTGCAGCGTCGGCGGGGGACCGCGCTGGACGTACGGCTGCGAGCCCAGGTAGTACCGGGCGAAGCGCCACATCGTGGAGCCGATCTTCAGGCAGACTGGGCCGATGATGACCATGCCGAGGAAGAAATGCAACCCGAACAGGCTGCCCAGCAGCAAGGTCGTGATGACCTCGGCGGTGAACAGAATCAGCAGAACCGCGCCTGCGATGGCGGTCAGTCTCGCGTTGCCTGATGGGTTAGCCGTCCGAGCCACATAGCCGCTGAGATCCGAAGCTGGCCCCTCAGCACCCGGACGTTTACGGCCGTGCTCACCGAGCTGCATGCCGACATCCTGCCACCAGAACTCCATCTATTCCCATTAGGGCAAATCCTCATAAATAATCAAGGATCTCGGCCGTCCGCCGAGCCATCGGCCTAACTCCGACAGGATCTCGATTACCTCAGCCGTGTGGCCGACAGCCGCTGACCCAGGTCCGCTACGGGCGCAGGAGAATGAGGGGTCGGAGCGAGGAGTTGTGAGGCGTGAAGCTGCGAACCCTGGTGATCATCGGAGCGACCTTAGTGGTAGGCGGGATCGCCCTCGGCTTCGTCATCACCCAGATCCCGCTCGGGACGCCACCGCTCGGCACCACAGCTAACTGGTCGACTGGCCTGCAGTGCTCTCCGGGCGAGAGGCTTGCCAACGGCTTTTACGATCTGCAGAACTACTCCGAAGAGACCGTCACGGTGACCGGTGTGCAGCTGGTCGGAGGGGCCGGCCAGAAAATGACCTCGCCTGCTTACCTGGTGCCGATCCAGCACACCCGTGGCACTTGGCTGGACATCGGCCTGGTATCGCCCTGGCCGCCGGCCTCGCCTATGTGGAAGCTGCGCAAGCGTGTGCCCGCGACTATCGCACCGCACAAGACTCTGAATCTCGTTTTCGCGCAGACTCGGACCTCCGACCACCCAAGATCGGCCGTACCGCAGATCACCTACACCGCTGGCGGATTTACCTACACGCTGACGGTCCCTTTCCGCTCCGTCGTGGCCATTAAGTGCTTCTGACAGGGTTACCCGAGTCAGGAAATCGGCCGAAGGAGTGCTCTTACAGCTCAGCCATCCGACGGCAACCTGCTCGCCCCGGCCGCTGTCCCGGCTAACTCGCGCGGACTGATCGGCAGGCGTAGGCTCAAAAGCCGGAACGTGGCTACATGTCATGAAAGCTGTGCGATCGATGTCCGCGGATGAGCGGGATGGCCTGCTGGGGGCAGTGGGCCGGGTAACGGTCTCAATACCAGCATCCGGGCCCGGCGAGGTGCTGATCCCGGTCCGCGGCGGCACAGAGGCATTCGCAGCGTGGTCTGACGAACCTGTGTCCCGGCACACCAGGGTCATCGTCGTCGACCGTATATCAGCGCGTTCCGTCTTCGTCACCCCCTTGCCTCCCGGCGCGTCCGGATGACGCAGCCAGGGGCGAACCTTACTGAGGAGTAGTGGGTCATGCTGTTCTGGCATGTTCCGGCGCCGAACGAGGCGCTGCTGATCTCGGGCTCCAAGCGTCGTCGTGACGACGCGCAATTCCGGATCGTCACCGGTCACGGCGCGCTGGTGCTGCCGGTCAAGCAGAAGGCCAGGCTGCTGTCGCTTGCGCTGCGCGAGGCGGAGATCGTCGAAGACTGCATCACGCAGCAGGGCATCAGGCTCAACGTCAGGGCCGTCGCTGCGTTCAAGGTTGGTGACGATCCTGCGTCTATCGCGAACGCGGCTCGCCGGTTCCTGTCCGAGCAGGACCGGATGGAAGTCCTGGTAGGTCGCGTCTTCGCCGGTCACCTCCGGTCCATCATCGGCGGCCTGACAGTCGAGCAGATCATCAGGGAACGCGACCGGGTGGCGCAGGAAGTGAAGGACGGCAGTCACGCCGAGATGGAGAAGCTCGGCATCGTCGTCGATGCCCTAGAGATCCAGGAGATCGAGGATGCCTCCGGCTACATCAACAATCTCGCGGCACCGCATGCGGCGGTAGTCGCCAGCCAGGCCAGGATCGCCAAAGCGCACGCCGACCAGGAAGCCGCGCAACGCGAGCTCGAGGTGGCCGCAATGAAGGCCCAGTACGAGCGCGACACGGAGATCCGCAAGGCCGGCTACCTGGCCGAGACCGAGCAGGCCAGGGCACGCGCCGCTCAGGCCGGCCCGCTGGCCGAAGCTCAGGCGTCGCAGGAGGTTATCGAGCAGCAGACCGCACTGGCCAAGCGCAACGCCGAGCTCGCGGCGCAGCGGCTGGAGGCCGACGTACGCCGTCCGGCTGACGCCGAGGCCTACCGTAAGCGCGCGATCGCCGAGGCGGATCGCGATCAGGCCAAGTCGGCCACCGAGGCCGACGCGTTCCGTAAGCGCGCGATCGCCGAGGCCGACCGCGACCAGGCCAAGCTGGCCGCCGAGGCCGAGGCATTCCGCAACACCACGCTCGCGCAGGCGGATGCGGAGGCAGTCCGGCTGCAGGCCGACGCGGCCGCCTATCACGAGCGGACCACGGCGCAAGGCGACGCCGACGCTATCGAAGCGCGCGGCGCGGCCCTGCGCGAGGGCAACCAGGAACTCATCGCGGCCAGCCGGATTATCGACGAGCTGCCCGCGCTTGTGCAGGCGGCGGCCAGCGGCATCGCCGGCTCGAACCTGACGGTGCTGAACGGCGCCCAGGGCGTCAACGAGGTGCTCGCCGGCCTGGTCGGCCAGGGCCTGTCGATCCTCGAGCTGCTGCGCACGGCCAACGCGACCCAGGCCGCCGGCAAGCTGCCCGCGCCGAGCGGGAACGGCCAGGGAGTCACCGTCTGAACAGCGCGGCCCGGAGCGGGCGGGCCGCGTGATATCGGCCGCCCGCTTCGCCAAGGCCCTGCCCGGTCGGTCTGGCTAACACCGCACCGTCATCTGCTTACCGGCGCGCTGCCCGGCGTCAGCTGGTCTGGTGGGAGCGATCTCAGGGCTCGCTGTCCTCGTCGCCAGGTGAGCGGCTGCGTTCGGGGGTTATGAGCGAAAGCGTCGGGAAGTAGGTGCGGTATCGCGCCGGGTCCCGGGTGAGCAGCCGGTAGCCGCGGACGGCTGCGTGCGCGCCTATATAGAAGTCCGGGAGTGGCGAGCGTTGCTGCCCGCCCCGCTTGCGGTACGCCAGGAATGCCTTCCCGGCGAGGAAGCCCGCCTCGTACGGCAGCGTCTCGCGCCGGAAGTCATCGGCGGGAACGACGTCGTCGAGGTCCTCGATCCGGTCGAAGCCAACCGACACCTCGGCATACACGATCAGGTTGATCACCAGCACGCCGTCGTCCAGGGAGCGGGCGAGGGCATCACCCGACCACTGGCTCCAGGCCGGATCGTCGGTCACGACATCCAGGATGACGCTGGAGTCCACGAGCGTTGTGGGACGCCTAGCTACCGCAGCCAGGGGCGCTCGCGGCTCAGTCGGCACGCAACAGCTCCATGAGCTGGTCGGTGGTCATGGAGGTGCTCGCCCGTCCGCGCGCCAAGCTGCGCGCTTCTTCGCCCTTCTTGATGGGATCCGAATGCACACACGAACGCTGGGCTCGGGCGCTCACGCGCTGCAGGTGTCTGCCGTCGGTTTGGGCTGCATGGGCATGTCCCAGAGTTACGGTCCCAACCCCGGCAATCGGCACGACATGATCGGCGTCCTGCGCCACGCGGTGGACCAGGGCATTACGTTCTTCGACACGGCCGAGGTCGTACGGGCCGTACGTCAACGAGGAACTTGTCGGCGAGGCGCTCGCTCCCGTACGGGACCAGGTAGTGATCGCTACCAAGTTCGGCTGGCGGATCGAGGATGGCCGGTCCGCCGGGCTCGACAGCAGCCCCGAGCAGATCAAACGGGTAGCCGACGCCTCCCTGACCCGGCTGCGGGCCGAGGTGATCGACCTGTTCTACCAGCACCGCGTCGACCCCGCCGTTCCGATCGAGGACGTCGCCGGCGCGGTCGGCGAGCTCGTCCAGGCCGGCAAGGTGCGCCACTTCGGCCTGTCCGAAGCGGCAGCCGGCACCATCCGCAGAGCGCACGCGACCCACCCGGTAACCGCGGTGCAGAGCGAATACTCCCTGTGGACCCGCGACCCTGAGCCGGAGGTCCTGCCGACCTGCGGCGAGCTGGGCATCGGCTTCGTTCCCTTCAGCCCGCTCGGCAAGGGATTTCTCACCGGCACCGTCAATCTCGCCACCGAGTTCACCCAGGGCGACATCCGGGCGACGATTCCTCGGTTCAACCCGCAGAACCGAGCCGCGAACCAGGCGCTGGTCGAGCACGTCGCCCAGCTCGCCCAGGCGAAGGGCCACACCCCCGGGCAGGTGGCGTTGGCCTGGCTGCTGGCCCAGCACCCGTGGATCGTGCCCATCCCCGGTACAAGGCGCCGCGAGAGGCTGGAGGAGAACGCCGGAGCGACCCGAGTAGCACTCTCGGCCGACGAGCTAGCCGACCTCGACGCTATGGCGGCACGAATAGGCGTGCACGGCGACCGCTACAACGACCTGCACATGGGCCTGGTGGGGCAGTGACCGAGGGCGCGCTAGTCGAGCTCCAGCACCCGGACGTGCAGTACCGATCGCTGCTGCAATGCCGCTCGGAGGGCCCGATGCAGGCCGTCCTCCAGGTACAGCTCGCCCCGCCAGCTGATGACGTGCGGGAACAGGTCACCGTAGAAAGTTGAATCCGTCGCCAGCACGGTGTGCAGGTCGAGCACGTTCTTAGTCGTGATCAGCTGGTCAAGCCGTACTGGCCTGGGCGGTATCTCTGCCCACTCGCGCCCGGTCCGGGCATGGTCGGGGTAGGGCCGCCCGTCCCCGACCTGCTTGAAGACCACAGCATGAGTTTAGTTGAGTACGCCGCGCGCTGCCTGGTCCTGCGCCGGACCCCTGCTCTCCGCAGGCTCCTGGCGTCATCAGGGTCTACGGGTCGATAAGCTTGCCGGCGGAGGATTCGCCTAGTGGCCTAGGGCGCACGCTTGGAAAGCGTGTTGGGGGCAACCCCTCAAGAGTTCGAATCTCTTATCCTCCGCCATCCTGACGGCCGCGGCTCCGTCGCGCTCTAGGCGCCGGTAAGGGCCACATCGGCATCCAATTCGCCCTCTGGTCCGGGTAGGAGGGCTTAAGCGTGGGCGGGCAGGTCGCCGGTTTGCTCGGCGGTGACTGCCCAGCTGGCTAGCATCCTGAGACTGTCAGCCGTCGGGGTGCCTGCGGCTGCGGTGTAGACGAGGAGCGTAAGACCCGGGTGCGCAGGAAACTCCATCGCCTCGAATTCGAGGTCGAGGGTGCCGACGACGGGGTGGTGCATGCGCTTGTGGCCGGTTCGGTGGAAGCGGACGTTGTGTGCGGCCCACCGGCGCCGGAATTCCTCGCTCTGGTCGATAGTTCTCCGATCAGCTCGATGAGCTGCTTGTCGTGCGGATTACTGCCCGCCTCGGACCGCAGCATGGCGGCGATGTCGTCGGCGGCGCGCTCCCAGTCGGCAAAGAACTCGCGCGCTGCCGGGTCGAGGTACACGAAGCGCGCGTTGTTGGCGGGCCTACGCGGACAGGCGAGGACCGGAGCATAGAGGGCGCGCGCGAGGCGGTTGGCGGCGAGCATGTCGTGCCTGGCGTTGCGCACCCAGGCAGGCGCGTCAGTGATGGCGTCGAGGATCTGCTGGATGCCGTCAGTGACGCCGGAGGTCTTGCTCCGCCGTTGTCGGGGGGAGGCGGGCTGAGCCGCTCGCGCCAGGTCGAACAGGTGGGCGCGCTCGGCCTCGTCTAGCTGGAGTGCGCTCGCGAGTCCGTCGAGGACGGCCTCGGATGCTCCGGCCAGGTTCCCGCGCTCCATTCGGACGTAGTAGTCGATGCTGACGCCTGCGAGCAGCGCGACCTCTTCGCGCCGCAGGCCCTTGACCCGGCGGTTGGCCCGCCGTAGGCCGGCAGTCCCGCCTGCGCAGGCGAGATCCGCTCGCGTCGCGAGATGAGGAACTCGCGCACCTCGGGCTCGGTTGTCCATGCCACCACGGTAGGCGGGCCGCCTGGCGCGGGGGAGGTACTGGCATTACCTGGAAGACCAGGCACTCCCATACGGACAGGTCAGAGCCTTAACTGGAGACCAAGCGAAAGGAAGAGTGAATGCAGTACACGACACTAGGAAGCTCCGGACTGAAGATCAGCCGCATCGCGCTCGGCTGCATGAGCTTCGGCGACACCTCCCGCGGCTTCAACGAGTGGGCGCTGGACGACAACGCAGCCGAGCCGCTGTTCCGCCAGGCTGTTGAACTCGGCATCACCTTCTGGGACACCGCCAACGCCTACGGCTACGGCACGTCCGAGGAGATCACCGGCCGGGCGATCCGCACCTACACGCGCCGCGAGGACGTCGTCCTCGCGACCAAGGTGTTCTTCAAGATGCACGACGGTCCTGGCGGTTCGGGCCTGTCCCGGCGGGCGATTGTCGAACAGCTCGACGCTCCCTGCGCGGCTCGGCACCGACTACGTCGACCTGTACCAGATCCACCGCTTCGACTCCGCCACGCCGGTCGAGGAGACCATGGAAGCCCTGCACGACATGGTCAAGGCCGGCAAGGTCCGCTACCTCGGTGCGTCGTCGATGTGGGCCTGGCAGTTCTCCAAGATGCAGTACGTCGCTGATCTGCACGGCTGGACGCGGTTCGTCTCGATGCAGAACCAGTACAGCCTCATGCAGCGTGAGGAAGAGCGCGAGATGTTCGGGCTGCTGGCCGACCAGGGCGTCGCATCGATTCCGTGGAGTCCGCTGGCCAAGGGCCGTCTGGCCCGGCCCTGGGGCGAAAAGACCGCCCGCAGTGACACAGATGCCGTCGCCCGCTGGGTCCTGCCTAACGACGACAAGGCCATCGCGGACGCCGTGCAGAAGCTTGCGGAACAGCGCGGAGTGCCGATGGCTCAGATCGCGCTTGCCTGGGTACTGCGCAACCCGGTCGTGTCCGCTCCCATCGTCGGCGCTACCAGGCAGCAGCACCTCGCAGACGCGGCGGCTGCCCTCGACCTGACGCTCGGGGACGACGAGGTCCGTGGCCTCGAAGAGCACTACACCCCGCGTCAGCCCACCGGCTACTGATCCAGCTACCAACCGGAGGAACACCTAGCCTGCAGCGTCGGCATCGTCCGTCGCTGGTGGCCAAGGGATTGCAGGAAGGCGCGCCCGCTGAGGTGAAGTAGTCGCTGGTCATTACCGTCGACTCAGGTCAGCGCTGTCTTGGGAAGACCGCTCGTCGAGCGCGCTCTCCTCGCCGTATCCCGTTGCGCGGGCGGCCGCGAGCTTCAGGAAGTCGGCCGCGCGCCGGAAGGTCTGGCCCACCGCCTGGCCGGCCAGCCGCGACTCGTAGGCCCGGTACCGGGTCATCTCCCAGTCCTGGCTCCGCGCGGACAGCGTCGTGCATGCGGGCTCGGGCACCTGATTCCACGTCCAGTCCCGGATACGCCCGGTGGCGCCGCGGCCGGCCCCGTCACGCGGGCGGATGAAGTCGACGTGATCGACGTCATGACCCATCTGGTTGCGGACGAAGCGCAGGCCAGCCAGCGTCTCCTCGATGAGCGCGCGCTCGGTGACGGGACGGCTGCGCAACTCGTTGTCGTAGGACTCCGGGTGATACCGCACGAGAGTCCCGTCGACGATCGTGACCCACCAGACCGCCTCGCTGATCACGGCAAATGCCCTGGGCTGGTCCGGCTCGGTCACGCGGGGCAGCCGGTCAGTGGTGTCGCACATCGCCGTGATGGCCCACTGCAAGGCGCTCGCCTCCGCAGGCGGCTTGTCGGTCCGTGCCGCGCGGTTCCAGGCCACCCGGCACCGCGCCGAGCAGAAGCGGGCGTGCTCTCGACGTGGCGTAAAAACGGTGCCGCACTGCTCGCAGGCCCGGTCCTCTCCCATGACCTGCATGTTACGCGTAACGTCGGCCTCTCGCTGGGCCGGCCGGATAGTCCAAGAGGGGCAAGTGACGGCACAGCGGCGGCGGGCAACGCGGGCAGAGCCGCGACTGTTATCCCGTCGTTAGGTCTGGCCAGGCATCCTGTAAGGGCCAGGACCACCGCCCTGGCGCTTGCCTGCATGAACCAGGGCATCGGTGGGCCCTGCGGAGAACATCGTGACCTTGCGACTGCTCAGCCGGCCGTTCCGGCGTCGCCGCACCGTGCGGCTGCGCATGACGGCGCTCTACGGCGCTCTCTTCCTGCTATCGGGGGCCATCTTGCTGGCGATCGCCAGCGGCGTGGTGGCACGCCATTCGTCAATGGTGGCGAGCAGGGCTGTGGTCCGGCCCGGCGTTGCTTCGCCTGGCTCGCCGTCCGAGCTGGCGCAGGCGCAGAGCCATATCCAGCAGCTGGAGTCCCAGTTGGCGGCGGCGCGCTCGCAGCAGCCGTCGATACCGCATGAGCTACTGGTCGGATCGCTCATTGCCCTGGCCATCATGGGCGCGGCGTCAGCGATCCTCGGCTGGATCGTGGCAGGTCACGCTCTGCGGCCGCTGCGAACGATCGCCGCGACGGCGCGCCGGATCTCCGAGGACAACCTGCACGAGCGGCTGGCCTTCACCGGGCCCGATGACGAGCTCAAGCAGCTGGCGGACACGATCGATGAGCTGCTGGAGCGGCTCGAGGGCGCGTTCGCTGCGCAGCGCCGATTCGTTGCGAACGCCTCGCACGAGCTGCGGACGCCGCTCGCCACGATGCGGGCGTCGCTCGATGTGGCGGTAGCCAAGCCGGAGCCCGTTCCGGTTCAGACGGTTGCTCTGGCCGGCCGGCTGCGGGCCGAGCTCGACCGGATCGACGACCTGCTTGAGGGCTTCCTCGTTCTGGCGCGGGCACAGCATGGCGCGCTGCCCGGCAGCGCGGCGATCTCCCTGGGTGGCCTGGCGGCGGCGGCGCTCGCCGTCCGGACGAGCGCCATCACGGCCAAGGGCCTGAACGTGCGGTCGGATGCCAGGCCTGATGCGGCCTGTATCACCGGCAGCCTGGCGCTGGTCAGCCGCATGGTGGACAACGTTGTGGACAACGCCATCACGCACAACGAGCAGGACGGCTGGATCAGCGTCGAGGCGGACGCCGACAAGCACCATGCGTCCGTCGTGATCGAGAACGGCGGCGCGATCCTGGACCAGCGGCAGGTCGCCCAGCTGGCTCAGCCATTCCGGCGGCTGGGCGCCGACCGACTGCCGGCTGACCGTCTCGACGCCGGCCGGAGCGTGCCGGGCGGCGTGGCGGGCGGCGGGCCCGAGGGCCGGGCGGGCAGCGGCGGGCCCGGCGGCGGTGGATCCGGTCTCGGGCTGTCGATCGTCGCGGCGATCGCTGCCGCTCACGGCGGCACGCTTGACCTGCGCGCCAGGCCAGCAGGCGGCCTGCGGGTCGAGATCACGATGCCGCTCGCTGCTAGCGCCGAGCTCGCGGGCACTGCCGGAGTAGGCGCAGCCAGATGAGGATCCTGGTGGTCGAGGACTCGCGCTCGCTGGCCGATGTGGTTGTGGAGGGTCTGCGCGACCAGGGCATGGCGGTCGATGCGGCGCACGACGGCCTGGAGGCGGCGGCCAAGCTCGGCGTCAACTCTTACGACGTCGTCGTGCTCGACCGCGACCTGCCGGGGATTCACGGCGACGCGCTCTGCCAGATGATCACCGATCGCGATGACCGGGTCATGGTCTTGATGCTGACCGCGGCCAGCACGCCGGGCGACCGGGTCAGCGGGCTCGGCCTTGGCGCCGACGACTACCTCAGCAAGCCGTTCCATTTCCCCGAGCTGGTCCTGCGGATCCAGGCCCTGGCCCGCCGCCAGCCATCGGCCCGAGGCAGGATCCTCAGAGCCGAGGGCGTGGAGCTAGACCCTGTCCGTCGCATCGCGAGCCGGGACGGGCGCCAGCTCGACCTCTCGCTCAAGGAATTCGGCGTGCTAGAGGCCCTGCTGCGGGCGAGCCCGGCCTTTCTGCGAGCGGAGGACCTGCTCGAGCAGGTGTGGGACGAGTTCGCCGACCCGTTCACCAATACGGTCGCTGTCACGATCGGCCGGCTGCGCCGCAAACTTGGCGACCCGCCGGTCATCGCGACCACGCCCGGCGTCGGGTATCGCATCGCCGGCCGGGCCGCTAGCAGTTAGGCGCGGCGAACGGCGGCGCAGATCCGGTCTCGGTCGGCCGTAGTCGGTGGTCATGGCTAGACTGGCCGACAGACCCCCCGCACGGCGTTCATCCCGCCAACCCCCCCAGGGCCGGAAGGCAGCAAGGGTATGCGGGCTCTGTCGGGTGTGCGGGGGGTCCTTTACCGCCCTGGCGAGTACAGATCCGGCATACGGTCCGGCGAGCAATCCGGCAAGGATGAGGTCATGGCAGGCGACGCCCGGAAGCCCGGTCCACGCCCTGACCATGCTGACAGCACCCGGTCAGGCTCTCCCGCCGCGCCGCTGGCTCTGTACCGCAGGTACCGTCCGGCGAGCTTTGCCGAGGTCAAGGGCCAGGATCACGTCACCGAACCACTCCGCCAGGCGCTGCGTAGCGGCCGGGTGCACCACGCCTACCTCTTCAGCGGCCCGCGCGGCTGCGGCAAGACATCCAGCGCCAGGATCCTCGCTCGCTCGCTGAACTGCGAGCAGGGGCCGACTCCCGATCCGTGCGGCGTCTGCGCCTCCTGCGTCGCCCTGGCGCCCGCCGGACCCGGCAGCATCGACGTGATCGAGATCGACGCGGCGTCGCACGGCGGCGTCGACGATGCCAGGGACCTACGGGAACGGGCCTTTTACTCGCCGGTGTCGGGCCGCTTCAAGATCTACATCATCGACGAGGCCCACATGGTCACCGGTGGGGGCTTCAACGCGCTGCTCAAGCTCGTCGAGGAGCCGCCGCCGCACCTGAAGTTCGTCTTCGCCACCACCGAACCGGACAAGGTCATCGCAACGATCAGGTCGCGGACCCACCATTACCCGTTCCGGCTGGTCCCGCCCGCGGTGCTGCGCGAGCACCTAGAGCAGATTCTGGCCAGCGAAGGGGTCCCGTACGAGCAATCGGTCCTGCCGATCGTCATCCGTGCGGGCGCCGGGTCGGTGCGCGATGCCCTGTCGGTACTCGACCAGCTCATCGCCGGCTCCGATGAAGGCGGCCTGCGCTACGACCGGGCCGTCGCCCTGCTCGGCTACACCGACGACCGGCTGCTCGACGAGGTAATCGAGGCGTTCGTCGCCGACGACGGCGCGGCGGTGTTCCACGCTGTCGACCACGTGGTGGAGGCCGGGCACGATCCCCGTCGGTTCGCGGTCGACCTGCTCGACCGGCTGCGCGACCTGATTGTGATCTCGGCCGTGCCGGACGCTGCCTCGAGCGGGCTCATCGACGCCCCGACTGACCGGCTCGAGGAGATGAGCAAGCAGGCCGCCGCGTTCGGCCGAGCGGCACTGACCAGGGCCGCCGAGATCATCAGCGCCGGCCTAGTGGAGATGCGCGGCGCGACTTCGCCGCGACTGCTGCTGGAGTTGATGTGCGCCCAGGTGCTGCTGCCGCCCGTGGCGGTGATGCCCGTGGCGGTGACGACCGCGGGCACCGACAGCGCCGGGCTGGCCGAGCGCCTGGACCGGCTGGAGCGCAGGATCGCCAGCGAGGCGCGGCCTTCCGGCGGCCCGGCCGCGCCGGCGCCTGCGGCGCGACCCGCACGCGAGGCCGCGATGCGACAGCCAGCGACGCGGGCCCCGGTCCCGGCGCCGTCCGCCGCGGAGGCGCCAGCGGCGGAGGCGCCAGCGCCAGCGGCACCCGAGCCGCACGTCCGGCCGGGTGATGTGCCCGGCGACACCCTTTCGATGCGGACCCGCTGGCCCGACGTGCTGGCGACGGTTCAGGGCCGCAAGCGCGTCGCCTGGATGCAGCTCAGCAACGCCAGCGTGGAGTCCTTCACCGACGGCGTGCTCACCCTCGCCTTCGCCCAGGCGGGCACCGCCAAGGGCTTCGTGATGGGCGGCTACGACAAGGACCTCGGCCAGGTCCTGACCGACATGTTCGGGCTGACACCGGCGATCACGACCTCGGTCGGCAATCCTGGCGGCCCAGGTCAAGATCCTCATACCGGAACGGGCTCGTCCTACCCGCCGCCGCCCGGCCCGGCTCAGCGCACCGCCGCGCCGATACCTGGTGATGCCGAGGAGCGGACCGACAGCGCAGGCCAGATAGGCATGCCAGAGCGGCCAGCCGACGCAGGACGCAGCGATGGCCGCCGCGGCAACAGTGGCGGCAGCGACAGTGGCGGCAGCGACAGTGGCAGCAACAACAGTGGCCGCAGCGACGGTGGCCGCAGCGCCAGGCCGCAGCAAGCGAGCGCCGCCAGCGCGACGCGGCGTCCGACGCGCCCCCCTCGGTCGGACACGACTCCGGCCGCCTCGCATCAAGCGGACACGGCCGATGGCGACCCGGCACCCGGCGACGGGCCAGCGCCCGACGTGCTCACCGGGACCGACCTGATCGAGCGGGAACTCGGCGGCCGCGTCATCCAGGAGCTCGGCGGACCGTAACCGGCCGCGGCATACCAGGTCCTACCTCGCCTGTGCAGCTTTCGTGGCGCCGCCGCGCCACCGCAACGTGCCCAGCCGGGGCGCAGGCCGTAGGCTCGAGGTGTTGAGCGCAGCACAGAACTGGAGGGTCGCGTGGAGCCTGGTGGCCAGCTTGATATGCAGCAGCTACTCCAAGCGGCCGCGGCGATGCAGAGCCAGCTGATGTCAGCGCAACAGGAGCTCGCCGAGGCCGAGGTCGAGGGCTCGGCCGGTGGCGGCCTGGTGATCGCGACGGTCAACGGGCAGGGCGAGCTCGTCGATCTGTCGATCGCCGCCGGTGCCATCGACGCCGGGGACCCGGAGGAGACGGCGCAGACGCTGGCAGACCTCGTGCTTGCCGCGTACCGGGATGCATGCCGCGCTGTCGACGATCTCCAGGAGGAGACGATGGCGCCGCTGGCAGCCGGGCTCGGCGGCGGCGGCATGCCCGGCATGCCAGGTCTCAGCGGTTTCCCCGGTTTCCCTGGTCTGCCTGCTGGTGAACCTGGCCAGCCTTCTGCGGAGGAGCCGCCCGCCGAGGACGACCCGGCCAGCGAGCAGTAGGCGAGCCCGCGGTGTACGAGGGCGTCGTGCAGGACCTGATCGAGGAGCTTGGCCTGCTGCCGGGCGTCGGCCCGAAGGGCGCGCAGCGCATCGCATTCTTCCTGCTATCCGCGGACCCGGCCGACGTCCGCCGGCTTGCCGCGGTCCTGGTCGAGGTCACCGAGCGCGTGAAATTCTGCCGCGTGTGCTTCAACGTCGCCGAGGACGATGACTGCCGCATCTGCAAGGACGTACGCAGGGACCTCTCGATCATCTGCGTCGTCGAGGAGCCGAAGGATGTCGCGGCGATCGAGAAGATCCGCGAGTTCCGCGGCCGGTATCACGTCCTCGGCGGCGCGATCAGCCCCATCGATGGCGTCGGGCCGGACAACCTGCGCATCAGGGAGCTGATGGCCAGGCTCGCGGACGGCGCCGTGACGGAGATCATCCTCGCTACCGACCCGAATCTGGAAGGCGAGGCAACGGCTACCTATCTTGCGCGGATGATCAAGCCACTGGGACTGCGAGTCACCAGGCCCGCTAGCGGCCTGCCGGTCGGAGGCGAACTCGAGTATGCCGATGAGGTCACGCTCGGCAGGGCGTTCGAGGGACGGAGGCTGATAGATGTCTGACGCACCTGGAAGACCGGGGGCACCGGCCGGACCGGGGGCGACCGCGCTGGGCAACGGGATCGGTGCCGACCTGACGCCAGGCCAGCCGGCCGAGGAGTGGCGTCCGCTCGCCAACCGGATAGCCGCCAACGCACGGGATTTCCTCGACGGTCTTGCTGCCGTGGCCCTGGGTGAGGGCGCGGACGAGACAGTGCCGCTGCTGCTGCTGGAGACCGCGCAAATGATGCTGGCAGGAGCCCAGCTCGGCGCCAGCAAGGACGTGATCCTGCCGAGCAACTGGGAGCCTGACGTCGGCGCGGACCCTGACATGGACCTGGACGCGCTGCGCACGGGCCTGGCTGCGCGGCTATCGGGTTTCGATGACTATGCCGAGATCTTCGATCCATATGCGGACAGTCAAGCGACCCCGTTCCGGCTCTCTGATGATCTAGCAGCTGTAGCCGCAGACCTCGTGCACGGGCTGAAACATCACGAGGCGGGACGAGTAGCCGAAGCGATCTGGTGGTGGCAGTACTCCTTCGTCAACCACTGGGGGACCCATGGCGGGGCGGCCCTGCGGGCGCTGCATTCGGTGGTGGCGCACGCCCGGCTGGACGTCGCGGAGGAGCCGGCGCCGCGATAGACGGGCCAGGCCTCGGTAGACTCGGGCCCGTGGCTCTGGTCGTGCAAAAGTATGGCGGATCGTCGGTCGCCGACGCGGACGGCATCAAGCGGGTAGCGCAGCGCATCGTCGCGACCCGCAAGGCCGGCAACAGCGTAGTCGTCGTGGTATCGGCGATGGGCGACACGACCGATGAGCTCAGGGACCTCGCGAATCAGGTCAGCCCGGCACCGCCCGGCCGCGAGCTGGACATGCTGCTGACCGCGGGCGAGCGGATCTCGATGGCGCTGCTTGCCATGGCCATCGCCAACCTGGGCCTCGAAGCGCGGTCGTTCACCGGCTCGCAGGCGGGCGTGATCACCGACTCCACCCACGGCAAGGCCAGGATCATCGACATCACGCCAGGACGCATCGAGGCGGCGCTCGGTGACGGCGCCATCCCCATCGTGGCCGGCTTCCAGGGCGTGTCGCAGACCACCAAGGACATCACCACGCTCGGTCGTGGCGCCTCGGACACGACGGCTGTCGCGCTGGCCGCGGCGCTCGGCGCGAACTACTGCGAGATTTTCACCGATGTGGATGGCATCTTCACCGCCGACCCGCGGATCGTTCCGGGCGCGCGACGACTGCCGCGCATCTCCTACGAGGAGATGCTGGAGATGGCCGCCTGTGGCACTAAGGTCCTGATGCTGCGCTGCGTGGAGTACGCCCGCCGGTATCAGATGCCCATTCACGTTCGTTCCTCATTCAGCAACAAGGACGGCACCTGGGTCGCCGACGCAGGACCGGTAACGGAAGGCGAGGCGATGGAGCAGGCGATCATCTCCGGCGTGGCACAAGATCGCGGCGAGGCGAAGATCACGATCGTCGGCGTGCCGGACAAGGTCGGCGTGGCTGCCAGGGTCTTCCGCGCGATTGCCGAGACCGGCATCAACATCGACATGATCGTGCAGAACATCTCCGCCGCAGCGACGGGCCGGACCGACATCTCGTTCACGCTGCCGCGCGAGGACGGTCACGCCGCCATGACCCGCCTGGGACAGCTGCAAGCCGAGGTCGGCTTCGATTCCCTGCTGTACGACGACCGGATCGGCAAGGTCTCGGTGATAGGTGCCGGGATGCGCTCGCACCCTGGAGTCAGCGCGACCTTCTTCGGCGCGCTCGCCGAGGCCGGCGTCAACATCGAGATGATCTCAACTTCAGAGATCCGGATCTCGGTCGTCGTCGATCAGAACGACGTCGACACCGCTGTCACCGCTGCCCACGAGGCATTTGACCTCGGCGACGGCACCGAGCAGGCCGTCGTCTACGGCGGGACCGGCCGGTGAGCGGTAGCCAGCCGACGAGCGGCAGCGAGGCGCCAGGCAGCAGGCCGGTACTGGCGATCGTCGGCGCTACCGGCGCGGTCGGGACCGTGATGCGGAGCATCGTGTCCGAGCGCGCCGACATCTGGGGCGAGGTGCGGCTCGTGGCCTCAGCCAGGTCCGCCGGTCGCCGCCTTGAGGTTCGCGGTGAGGACGTCGTGGTGCGGGCGCTGACGCCCGAGGTATTCGACGGCGTCGACCTGGCCATGTTCGACGTGCCCGATGAGGTGTCTGCGGAGTGGGCGCCGGTCGCCGCTGCGCGCGGTGTGGTCGTGATTGACAAGTCGGGCGCATTCCGGATGGACCCGGATGTGCCGCTGGTCGTGCCTGAGGTCAATCCGGACGCCGCCCGGGCACGGCCGAAGGGCATCATCTCGGTGCCGAACTGCACGACGCTGTCGATGATCGTCGCGCTCGCGGCCCTGCACCGCGCGTTCACGCTGCGCGAGTTGGTGGCGGCGTCCTACCAGGCTGCGTCTGGTGCCGGCCAGGCTGGCTCGGACGCGCTGTATGACCAGCTCACGAAGGTCGCCGGCAACAGGACCCTCGGCCAGCGGCCCGGCGACATCCGCGCCGCGCTCGGCGATGGCGGCCCTTTCGGCGCGCCGCTGGCGATGAACGTGGTGCCCTGGGCCGGATCTGTGCGGGACGCGGGCTGGTCCTCGGAGGAGCTGAAGATCCGTAACGAGACCCGCAAGATCCTCGGCATGCCGGATCTGCGGGTCAACGCCACCTGCGTTCGGGTGCCGGTCATCACGGGCCACTCGCTCGCGCTGCACGCGGTGTTCTCGCGTCCGGTGACGCGCGAGGAAGCCCAGCAGGTGCTGCGGGACTCCGCCGGGGTCGTGCTAGTCGACGAGCCGGAGTCGGGCGTGTACCCGACGCCGGCGGACGTCGCTGGCACCGACCCGACGCTGGTCGGCCGGGTCCGCCAGAGCATGGACGAGCCGTGCGCGATCGACCTGTTCGTGGTCGGCGACAACCTGCGCAAGGGCGCCGCGCTGAACGCCGCTCAGATCGCCGAGCTGCTCGCGCCCGAGCTGACGCGCTGAGGCGCTGACGCGCTGACGCGCTGAGGCGCCGCGGACCCGTTCCCTCGCCGCTTGTCCGCTGTCCGCTGTCTCCTGGTCCCTGTCGCCTCACCCCTGTCCGTCGGGATAGGGCGTCGGTGGCACAACAGCGCCCTTCTATGGGCGGCACTTGCACAATCACGCCCAATGACCGCAAGGCCGACCGACCTCGATCCGGACATGCCGGTCAAAGACGCGGCGTGGAGCGGGGTTTTGGCGTGGGCATGAGCTCGCCGGCGTCGACTGCGACCGGCACGACGTTGCCGGGTGGAGCCAGCGGGCATGCCCAGGCCGGGTCGTAGGCGCAGGACGGGTTGTAGGCGAAGTTCAAGTCGACGACGAGGTAGCCGTCGTCGCCGCCCAGGTCAGCGCCCTTGGCGGAGTCGATGACGTAACGACCGCCCGGGTACGTCGCGCCGTCTGTCCTGGTATCCCGGATCGGCACGAAGATCCCGCCGCCATAGCTGGCCAGCCACCACACGTCGAGGTCCCCGACGCCGGGCAAGCGGACCACGCCCACCCGCTTGAACGGGACGATTCCGTCGGTCCCGGTGTTCACCTCGATTCGGGCGCGCTCGACCCCGGTGTCGACCCGCGCGGTGAATCGAAGCCGCGGGTCGTACGGGGCTACCGGCACGCCGGTGAACGCAGGCCGCTCGGCCAGCGGGACCGGCGACTGCGAATGAGTGGCCAGCAGTTCGTTGCGCGTACGCTGCCAGGCGTCATGCGCCTCCGCAGGGTCGGGCTGCGCCCGGACCTCGGCATACATGGCCGCAACCCGGCGGCGCCAGTCAAGCAGGGCGGTCGCGCTCATTCGCACCTCGCAGCCATTGCCGGCGGTCCAGGCTCCGGTGTGCGCCTGGACTGCCGACCCTAGCTGGCGAGGGTGAATCGCTGCTCTGCTGAGCCCGCAATGCACAGAGCGAGGCCAAGGACGCCGACATCGCGCAAGGTCAGGTCCGACAGCCCGGCCGTGATTGTCAGCCAGACGACTATCTGCGCCAACAACAGCGCGGTGACTCCGGCAGCCGCCCTAGGGGCAATGCCGGCGAACAACGCGACCGACAGCATCAGCAGGAGCCAGCCGTGCGCGAGCACGAGGATGACCGCTGCGGCTGACGCGGAGTTGACCAGGGGGATGTATCCCGTCCACAGCGCCGGCTGGGCCAGCTCGTGATAACCGAACCAGGCCAGGACCAAGCCAAGAAGCATCCGGCCCGCAGTCGGTCCCCAGCCGGCCGCGAGCTCGGCCACCCGGGCTCCGGTGCTAGTGGTGCCCGGCCGGGCTCGGGCGACAGTGCTCCGGGCACTCATGAAACGATCCTGCCCTGCGAGTCCGTCACGACGATGCCGTCGTCGCCGAGGTTGTAGTCGCTGCTGCCAGAATCATCGCCCATGGTGGCCTCCACCACGTAGACACGGGCGCCGCCAGGGTAGAAATGCGCGGCGCCAGGCTGCTGGCCGTTCACTGCCGCCGAGACAGAGAGCCCGGCGCCCTGACGGTGGACGCTGACGGACAGGCCGGTCAGCGCCGCCTTGGCGGCTCCGGTCGGCGTGCCTGGCCAGATGCCGAACGCGTACTGGGCATAGGGCTGCGATTTCAGTAGCGGACCTGGTGAGCTGGCCGGCACGCCAGAGTGCACCGGCGGCCCCGCTGTGGGCGCGGAACTGGACGGTGCCGGTGTCGGCGAGAGTGATGCCCGGGCGGACTGCCGGGCCGCCGGCGCCCCAGTGACGAGCCCGCTGACCGCGCTGGCGTTGTGGCCGGCCCAGCCGTGTGCCGCCAGCAGCAGGCCGACGACCCCGGTCAAGGCGAGCAGGGCGATGCCTCGCTGCCCGACTCCGCCGATGCGAGTTTTCATCTGCGTCCGGATCGAGTCGCCGTGGCCGTCTCGGGACGGCACCGCGGGTCTGGGCCGGGCCGGTGCCCGGTGACAAGGCCGGCCTCGGCGACGATCACGGACGCCGTGATGCCGGTGAAACCGGCGTCGGCCAGCAAGTCCGTCCATGCCGACATTGAGATGGGCCGCTCCTGCACCCGCAGCAGGTAACGCACTGCGTTCTTGGCGATGCGCCACCAGCCGCCCGGTCCCTTGCGCGCGAGTGCACCGAGCTTCGTCCAGATGATCGCGCGGTCCCTCGCCGTGCCGCCGCGGCCGAACATCATGTCCGCGATCACGATTCGCCCCCCCGGCCGGAGCCAGCGATAAGCCGCTTCCGCAAGCCTCGCCTTGTCTGCGTCGCGCAAGTGATGCAGCGCATAGCTGGACACGACGAGGTCAATGCTGGCTGGTGGCAGGTCGAGCTCCTCCGCGGGCAGCGCGATCACGGTCAGTGACGCCAGGCCGCGGCGCCGCGCCTCGGCGCGCAAGCGGTTTGCCATCGCCGGGCTGACGTCGACGCCCAGTACGTCGGCTCCCTGGACGGCCAGCGGGATACTGATCTGGCCAGTGCCGCAGCCGAGGTCAAGGACGGCGTCGCCGGGCTGAGCCGTGGCTACGCTGACGACAGCCGCGGTCACGCGGGTGAGAGCTGCGGAGCCATGCTGGTCCCAGCTCCCGACCCGGCGTGACCAGACGCGGCGCTGGCGGCTAGTCGAACGCTGAGTCGCCAGCCAGGCAAGCCGGTCGGCTGGCCGCGCGGAACGGGCTTGCTGTCGATCGTCGGCCGCATTTTCATTTACCATTCTGGCAGGCTAATCACACCGGACGGCTTCGGCCAAGCTCAGGCAATTCAGATCGGGCTAGTTTCTGGTTTGGAACTAGTTAAGATTCTGATCGTCATGAAGAATTCATTAAAATCAGCAGAGTCACAGAGGAATTCGTTAGCATTACGAGATCTGAAATGCCTTCGGGAGCCAACTCGCGACACGCGCACGCTCGGACCCGGCGCCAGCCCCGTGTACGGGCGGGCCTAGTCGGGCTGCTCGTGGTCGTGGCGGCTGCTCTCGGGTGCGGCATCTACCTCGCGACGGTGATGTCAGCCGGGCATACTCCGGGTGCAGCGCCCGGCAGAGGCGAGCGCCGGGGCGGAAAACGACGGGGAGCGTCACGCCCAGCGCAGCCGCGCCGGCGCCGCATGCTTCGGGGCGCCTCGGCGATTACCACGTCGGCGAAACCTGGCTGACCCTTACCGAGAATTCCACCGCGGCGTCGGCCAATCGCGTCCTTCATGTCGCTATCCGTTACCCCGAGATATCGCCTGCCAGTACGGGCGACGTCGCGGATGCAAGCAAATTCCCGCTCATTGTTTTTGCACCTGGGTACCGGCAGTGCGGCGCGAGCTACAGCGTTCTGCTGCGGCAATGGGCCAGCGCGGGATACGTCGTCGCAGCGGTAAATTTTCCGCGCACGAATTGCCACATCCCGAGCCCGGACGAGTCGGATCTGGTCAACCAGCCGGGTGACATGGCGTTCGTCATCCGGCGGCTCGATCGGCTGTCCGCTCAGCGCCACGGGCGGCTGGCCGGACTGATCGACGTATCTCGGGTCGCCGTGGCCGGGCACTCGGACGGCGGTGACACTGTCGCGGCGATGGCGGGCATGAGCTGCTGCCGGCTTCCGCGCCTGCGGGCTGCGATCGTGCTAGCCGGAGCGGAGTGGCCGGCATTTGCTGGCACCTGGTTCAGGGCGCGGACCGCGCCGATGCTTTTCGTCCAGGGGACGGCCGACACCTGGAATCCCCAGGCCGCCAGCCTGCAGCTGTACCAGGCCGATACGAGCGGACCACGCTATTACCTGGATCTACCGGGCGCCGACCATTTCACGCCCTACGAGGGCGACGGTGCCCCCGAGCCAATCGTCGCGCGCGTGACTATCGATTTCCTCGATCACTATCTGGCCGGCGATGGCGGCACGATAAAGGCGCTGCGGCGAGCCGGATACGTGGCTGGCGTCTCCCGGCTCGACAGTGCCGGACGGCTGCCCTAGCGGTGAGCACGCCCGCCGGCTAGCGGCGGATGAGGTTGCCGGTCGTGCCGGCAGCCAAGAGAATCATGCCGTGGCAGTCCGTCGCGCTCGCGCCGATGACGCTGCGCGGATATCGGAGATCCACGTGCGGTCGTGGCAGCGCGGTTACCGGGGCCTGATACCGCAGGCCTACCTCGACGGACTGGATCCGGCTCGCGGAACAGGCCGCTGGGCACAGTCGGTGGCGGAAGCCGACTGGTCGCAGGGCGGCACTCTGGTGGTCGCGGATGAGGACGGCGTGCTGCTCGGATTCGCAAACGCTCAGGCTTCTCGCGACGAGGACGCCGACGTCAGCGTCGCGGAGGTCTGGGCCATCTACCTGGCACCGGACGCGTACGGGAAGGGTTACGGCCGGGAGCTGATGACAGCCACCCTCGGCTGCCTCGCGCAACTGGGCTATGCACTCGTAACGCTCTGGGTCCTGGATACCAATGCGCGGGCGCGGCGGTTCTATGAGGCAGCCGGATTCCGCGCAGATGGTGCGGTCAAGGTCGACGACGGACGCGGCTTCCCGCTCCGCGAACTGCGCTACCGGCGGTTGCTGCCCTAGTCCGGACTGTTGACCCAAGTCCCGACTCCTGGGTCGAGTCCAGCACGCCCTGGCGGCGGGCTAGCGGCTGAGCGGGAGCTCGCCGTCAAGCTGCTCCGCGTAGATCCGGCGCATAACCCGTCGCCGCTCATCGCCCTCGAGCTTGTCGATGTACAGCTCGCCGCGCAGGTGGTCCGATTCGTGCTGAAGAACCCGCGCGAGCTGGCCGGTGCCTGACACGATGACCTGCTCCTGGTCAAGATTCACGCCCGAAAGGACAGCGTCGGCCCCGCGGTGCCGGAAGGCGCTGACGCCCGGAATTGACAGGCACGCCTCGATGCCGTCAGCGTCGCCGGCCAGCTCCACGATCCGCGGATTGATCAGGTAGCCGAGCTGGCCGTCGACGTGGTAGGAGAACGCGGCCAGGCTGGAGCCGATCTGGTTGGCCGCAAGGCCCGCGCGGCCGGGCTCTTGCACCGTGTCCAGCAGGTCCTCGATCAGGCCTGCCAGCGCGTCGTCGAATCGGGTCACGGGATCGCTCGCAGTCCGCAGCACTGGATCCCCGAGATAACGCAGCGGCCTGACGCTCATCCCGACACCGGATGCTCGCTGTCGGCGGTCAGCTTGCTCACGCGGTCCAGGACCAGCCGATGCCAGTCGAGCTCGGCCTGGACCCGCATCCGGGCGTGCTCGACGACGAGATCGTCGGCGACAGTCTGATCCGGCCAGGCACGCTCGCGCTGGTGCTCAAACTGGCTCGCGCGGACCGACAGCGCCCGGATGCGGTCCTCGACGTAGCCGCGCAGGATGTCTTCGCCCAGATCGCCGCTCATGGCGAGCGCCAGATCGACCGGATCCGGCTGCAGGCGGATCTCCCCGAGAGCCTCCGCGCGCAAGGCGCGGAGCTCACGCCGGCCTTCCGCAGTGATGCCGTAGATCGTCCGAGCAGGAAGCTGGCCGTCCTGCTCCGTGCGCAGCGGCTCTATCAGGCCTTCTGCCGCCAGCCGGTGCAGCGCACCGTACAGCGAACCGGGCTGCACCTCTGACCACATCTGCGTCCGGTCGATGCGCGCGTCGCGGCGGAGCTGGTGGCCGTACAAGGCCCGTGCTTGGCCAGCGCGCCCAGGATGAACAGGCGAGTCGGATTCACCTATCCAGTAAAACACGAGTGCTCAAATTTGACTAGTCAGCCGCCCCGGCCGCGGCGTGGTCCGCGCGGGTTCAGTGCATTCAGTGCAGATGCAGGATGACCAGGTTCTTCAGAGCGACCATGACCAGTCCGAGTGCTGCTGCGACTGATGTGGTGGCGGCCAGTTGCCAGCCATGCAGGTGAGCCGCGCGACCCGCCGTCCATCCGTGGAAGGTCAGGAGTACGACTGCCGTGATGATGCCGGCGGTGGCTGCCGTTGGTGCGGTCGCTCCGGCCAGCCGAGCCAGCAGCAGCGCAACCAGCGGCACGAATGATGCGCTCACGATGGGCCAGCTGCCCGTGAGTGCCGTTCGAATGTGGTCCCATGTGGGCAGGTGGCCGGCCGCAACCTGGCCGCCCAGCACCTCGGCGTACTGCTCGGCCAGCCAGTAGACCACGAGAGTAATCAGGACAGCGAGTGCCAGCGCAAGGGTGGAGAGGCTGTTCCCGGCCGTCGTCATGATCGAGGCAGTGATTATCGCGCCGTAGATTCCGGCGGCACGTCGCCGTCCAGCGGCAGCTGCAGTTGCCGCCTGATCAGGCTGCTTCCCATCGGCTCCGCTTCGCGCCATTCTTCCGGGCTTGATCGTGGCCTCCGTCCGGTCGCGTCGCCTGCCGCGATCCATCCCCTCAGTCGATGCGATCAATCCACAGACCCTGGCATGAAGTTCGCGGCGTCTTATTGGAAGGCGCGTGCGCGGCGGGTGAGCTAGATTCGCGGGATGTTTGCCTCCGAGCGCGTGCGCCTGCGACCCATGGTCCCGGACGACGCCAGCGTGCTGTACGAAATGTGGTCCGACCCCGATCACCACATGATCACCGACGACAGCCCGATGCTGATTGAATCGCTCGCGGCACGCCGGGCCAGACTGGAGAGGTCACTGGCCGAACCGGACGTCGGTACCGCCAGGTTCACCGCCGAGACGATCGCCGATGGCACCGTGATCGGGACGTGCAGTCTGTGGGGCCTCGACGCCTTCAACCAGTTCGGCCACATCGGCATCTCAGTGCTCCCGGCCGCACGCACGCATGGGTACGGCCGGGAAATGATGGAGCTGCTCTGCCACTACGGCTTCCGCTTCCGCAATCTCCACCGGATCGAGCTGGAGACGCTCGCGACCAACGCCGCGATGCGGAAACTAGCCGAAAGCTGCGGCTTCGTGCTCGAAGGCATCCAGCGCGAGCAGGCTTACGACGGCGACGGCTTCTCCGACATCGTGCTGTACGGCCTGCTCAGGCAGGAGTGGCAGCGCTAGACGTTCCCTCTATGTCGGCCGATCAGTGCCCGCGTTCACCCGATCGCCCGACGTGTCATCTGCTCGACCGGATTATCTGACCATGCGACCGGTGGCGCTCCGGGGCGACTTCGTCCATGGTTGCTCTATCCGGACGGCTGGTGCCATCCGGCCGAGACGAGCGTGCTATCCGCATCCTGAAACCCGCAGGAGCATTCGATGCTCAAAGTCCTTGCATTCCTGCAGAACTTCCTCGCCGAGCCTGTGCGCCGGGACGACCGTGGTGCGACCGCGGTGGAGTATGGCCTGATCCTGGTCTTCATCGCGGTAGTCATCATCGCGGGGCTAACCCTACTTGGCACGAATCTGCTGGCTTTGTTCAACAACATCGCCGGCCAGATCTGACTGGGTGCCGCAGGTCGAGGACACAGCGGCGGCTACGGCCCGGCCGTGCTGGCCACGTGACTGGAGGAGTACCTCATGCGCCGTACTTTCGTGGTTTTCCAGAACCTGGTGGCTCGGTCGCTGTGCCGGGACGAGCGTGGCGCGACCGCCGTGGAGTACGGCCTGATCCTGGTCTTCATCGCGGTGGTCATCATCGCGGGTCTTACGCTGCTAGGCACCAAGCTCAACACGCTGTACCACTTCGTCGCCACGCAGGTCTGACCTGGCGGGTCGTACTGAGGCCCGTCCCTCATGATGAGAAACAGCCTCTGAGCTGGTCGGGGTGGCCGGATTTGAACCGGCGGCCTCTTCGTCCCGAACGAAGCGCGCTGCCAAGCTGCGCCACACCCCGCTGACCGCCCGAGAAGTCTAGCTGATCCCGGGTACCAGCGTGAGCAGCGTAGCCTCAGGCCGGCAACAGAAGCGCATCGGGGCATAAGGAGAGGTACCGAGGCCAGCCGAGACATGTAGCCATGGGTCGGCGTTGCCCAGGCCGGCCGGGTAGCGGTGCAGCCCGCTCGCCATGGATCGCGGGATGCCGCAGTTAGTGACCAGCGCCCCGGTGCCAGGCAGCCGGAGCTGCCCGCCATGCGTATGGCCCGCCATGAGCAGGTCGAAGCCGTCGTCGGTGAACAGGTCGAGCAGGGCCGGCTCGGGCGAGTGCAGGACTGCGAGCCGCAGGTCAGCGGCCGGGTCCGCGGGCCCGGCGACGTCGTCGTAGCGATCACGCGCGATGTGCGAGTCGTGCACGCCGGCGACCTCGATGTCGTGCTCGCCCACCTTGATCCGGCCGCGCCGGTTGTTGGCGTTGAGCCAGCCGGCGGTCTCCATGCCCTCGCCTAGCTCGGCCCACGGCAGGTCAGGGGCGTCGCGGGAGTGCTCGTCGGCGCTGGTGCGCCACAAGTAGCGGGTGGGATTCTTCAGGACTGGCGAGTACAGGTCGTTCGACCCGTAGACGAACACGCCCGGCCGGTCAAGTAGCGGCCCGAGCGCGGTCAGGAACGGCTCGACCGCCTGCGGGTGCGCGATGGAGTCGCCGGTATTGACGACCAGATCCGGCTCCAGCGCGTCTAGGGTGCGAAGCCACGACATCAGCCGGTGCCGGCCCGGAGTCAGGTGTGCATCGGAGATATGCAGGATGCGTAGCGGTGCCGACCCGGCTGGCAGCACCGGAACGTCGCATCTGCGCAGCGCGAACCAGTTCCGCTCGACAACCGAGGCATAGCCGAAGCCGGCGGCGCCGGCGAGGACGGTGGCCGTCAGGAGGGTTCGCGCTCGCATGCAAACATGGTGCCACGTCCGCAGCAGTGGACTGGACGCGTGCTCCGGCGCCCGCAGCTTCGCCTGGCCGGGGCGGCGCGGCAGGATAGTCCCCATGCCGACAATCAAAGATCAGCTCAGGGCCGATCTCACGACCGCGATGAAAACGCGGGACGAGACACGAACCCGGACGCTTCGCATGACCCTGACCTCGATAAGTAACGAGGAAGTATCAGGCTCGGTGGCCCATGAGCTCACCGACGATGAGGTCATCAAGATCCTGACCAGAGAGTCGAAGAGGCGTCGCGAGGCCGCGGCCGCATTCGCCGACGCGGGCCGCGAGGAGCAGGCCGCCGCCGAGCGGGCTGAGGAGCAGGTACTGGCCGGCTACCTGCCAGCGCAGCTCGACGACGACGAGCTCGGCACCATGGTGGCCGCCGTCATCGCCGAGACCGGCGCCGCTGGCCCGGCCGGGATCGGCCAGGTCATGAAGGTCCTCACTCCGCGCGTGGCGGGCCGGGCAGACGGCAGCCGGGTCGCTGCCGTCGTCCGCAGCCAGCTCGGCAGCTAGCGGACAGTCCGCCGATCGCTGCTCCGACCAGATTTAGTGACCCGGCGTCGGCGTCGGCGTTGGCCCGCCGCCACCTGGGGGGCCGCCCTTCTTGGGCGGCTTCTTGGGGCCGATTACCTTGGGTGCGCCCAGCCCGTCACCCAGCGCGAAGAAGCTAACTGGCGGGTAGACGAAGTTGATGTCCCGGCCCAGAGCCGCGTGCAGGAACGTCTCCTCCCACGTCGCGCCCGGCGCGTTGTCGCCGAACATCTGACCTGGACAGTTCTCGCCATACAGGTCGCGGTAACACGAGTTGGAGCCCAGCATCGCGCCGGCACCGGTCGGGTTCTGCGGATTGAAGACGGACACGTAGGCGGCAAGCCGGGGGGTGTAGCCAGCGAAGGCCGCGTAGTACCCGGAGTTGGCCGTGCCGGTCTTGGCCGCCGCAATGTGACCAGGGATACCCCGGCCAGCCGCAGTCGCACCCGGTATCGTCAGCACGCCCTTGAGGATGAAGTTGGCGGCGTCGGCGACACCTTGTGACATGTCGCGGTGGCAGTTCGCTGGCTGCACGGGCAGCTTCTGGCCGGACGCCATGACCGTGATCTTCAAGATGGCCTGCGGGCTGCAGTACCAGCCGCGCGCCGCGACCGAGGCGTAGGCGGCCGCCATGCTCATGGGCGACACGTACACCGAGCCGAGCGTGAAGCTGGAGTAGTCGTATGCCGGCAGGCCATTCTTGCCGAGCGCCTTGTCGTACTTCATCAGGGAGGTGCCGTCGGCCCTGGTCATGCCCATGTCGACCGCTGTCTTGACGACATTGCAGAGGCCAACCTCCTGCTCCAGGTTAACGAAGTAGAGGTTGATCGAGTCGACGGTTGCCTGGTTCATCTGCCAGATCTCGGTGCCCTTGCTCGGACCCTCCGCGTTGTTGTAAAGGGCGGCTTCCGCGGACTGGCCGTAGCAGGTGGGGAACGGGCCGATCGTGGCCGGGGCCTTGACCTTGATGGTGTGGCCGAACGGAAGGCCCTGCTTCAGTGCGGTGATCAAGGTGAAAATCTTCGAAGACGAGCCTGTCTGCACACCGGCTCCCCCGCCGTACGGAGTGTTCACGGCATAGTCGAGATCGTCCTCGTTGCCGTTCCGGCCAAAGACCCGGTTCACCGCGATCGCGCGCACGTAGCCGGTGCCGGGCTGAATCAGCACCTCGGTGTCGGCGTTGTGCCCTGGATTCAATGCCGGGTTGTTCGGTGGCTGAACGTAGTTGACGGCATGATCGGCAGCGAGCTGATCCGTCATGTTCAGCGTCGTGTCGATGGCAAGTCCGCCAGTGGTGTTGATCTCTTTCCAGATCGCCGGGTAGTTGAGCTCAAGGACGCGCTGCACGTAGTCGCAGAAGAACGCTTCCTGGCTCGCCTGCGGACTAGCGCAGCCAGTGTTCAGCGGTGTCGGGGACAACTTCAGCCCCAGCGGAGATTTCTCGGCAGCCTGCATCGTCGCTTTGGAGATGTCGTGCAGCTGCCACATGCGCGTCAGCACCTGAGCCCGCCGACCGAGCGCGTTGGCCGGGTTGTTCACCGGATCGTACGTGCTCGGGGCCTGGACGATGCCGGCCAGTAGCGCCGCCTCGGGCAGTGTCAGCTTGGACGCCGGCACGCTGAAGTAGGTCTCCGCCGCTACCTCGATGCCATAGGCGTGGTTGTTGAAGAAGGCGACGTTCAGGTAAGCGGCAAGCAAGTCGTCCGGAGTCATCTCGCGCTCGACGTTCGCCGCGATTCGCAGTTGCTGGACCTTGCGCCGCAGGTTCGGGTAGTTAGCTGCGGTGAGCTGTGCCGGGGTAGTCGCCTGCAGCACGCGGACGTTTTTCACGTACTGCTGCGCCAGGGTGGACGCGCCCTGCAGCCCGGAGCCGCCCGTGTTGTGGAGCAAAGCTCGCAGCGTGCCGCGCGGGTCCAAAGCGCCCTGCTGGAAGAAGCTGCTGTCCTCGATCGCGACGATCGCCTCGCGCATGACCGGCGCGATCTGGTTGTAGGCGACGGGTATCCGGTAGATGTGGTTCGGATACAGGTATGTGATGACCTTGCCATTAGAGGCGTAGACGGCCGATCTGGCTGGTGCCTGTCCGAGCGTGCCGACGGGCAGCGTATTGAAGGTGTCGGCCACGTCACGTGCGGCTATGCCGACAAGCCCGACGACCGGGACGGCTACCGCGGCGATGAGCAACGCGGCTACAGAGGACAGAACGGCGAGACGACCCACCGTGCCGGACATTGCGCCGGCGCGGCGCCAGGGGATTAGCACGGGAACAGGCTACGCTGCATCGTCAACTACCAGCCATATGACAACTGATCTCCCGCACGGATAGTCCGCGCTAGCTCCGATGAGGTCACTGCTAGTCACCGAACCGAAGCCAGCGCACCGAAGTTATGCAGGCCGGGGCGCGTTGAGTGGCGCACTGTCATTGAGCCGACACAGTGTAGCTACCCCTGGCTTCCGTCTGTATAGCTCAACTGGGCTATTCACGAAATGGGCCGGCTGGGGTCTAGCGCTGCGCGCCGGACTTCCGTAAGTTACTCTTCCGCGACCATCACTCGCCGGAGCCGGTCGCCCCGAGTCGGCTCCGGACCGCAACTGAACGCCACCCGGGTGTGATCACCCCCAGCGGGCGCGACGATCAGAGGAGCAGGGCCACATGTGGATCACGGACTGGACCGCGCGTGCTGCGTGTAAGGGAACTGACCCAGACGAGCTATTCGTCCAGGGCGCGGCGCAGAACCGGGCCAAGCTGATCTGCCGTGGCTGCCCAGTGCGGACCGAGTGCCTTGCGGACGCGCTGGACAACAGGATCGAGTTCGGTGTCTGGGGCGGGATGACCGAGCGTGAGCGTCGTGCGCTCCTGCGCCGCCGCCCGGACGTCACCTCCTGGCGTGACCTGCTGGAGACCGCCAGGAACCACTACGAGCGCACCGGCGAAGACGAGCTCGTCGCCAGCTAGCTACGACTGCGAGCTAGCTACGACTGCGAGCTAGCTACGACTGCGAGCTAGCTACGACCGGCGCCGAAGGCCAGGCCTATCTGGCGCAGCCCATCCAGATCGTGCACGTCCTCGGCCTGTGCCGGGATCTCGGCGACCGGGATCAGCGGGTGGGCCGCCGTGAACTGCTCGGCAGTCCTGCGCTGTGCCGCAGCCTCCTCCATCCGGTCCGCGTGCAGCCGCAGCGCCGCGGCCGCCAGCAACCGCGGTGCGTCCTCCGGGGCCGCTGCCTGGAGCATCTCGGCGGCGGCCCGGCTCCGTGCCGCCGACAGCTGGGCGGCCGGTACCTGCTGGACCCGGTTCAGCACTAGTCCCGCGAGCGGCATCCGCTCCTGGTCGAGCCTGTCGACGAAATACGACGCCTCACGCAGCGCATCGTCCTCGGGCGCCGCCACGACGAGGAACGAGGTGCCCGGCGCACGCAGTAGCTGATAGGTGTAGTCCGCTCGTTCACGGAAGCCGCCGAACATCGTGTCCAGGGCGCTGACGAAAGTCTGGACGTCCTTCAGCACGGCCGTGCCGAGGATCTTAGTCAGCACTCCCGTCACGACGCCGAACCCGGCATTGAGCACCCGCAGGTAAGCCCGGCCGCCGACCTTGGCTGGCGCGGTGAGCAACCGCAGCAGCCTGCCGTCCAGGAACCGGGACAGCCGCTGCGGTGCGTCGAGGAAGTCCAGGGCCGACCGGCTCGGAGGCGTGTCCACCACGATCAGGTCCCACTCGTCGGCGCGCCGGAGCTGGCCGAGCTTCTCCATGGCCATGTACTCCTGCGTCCCGGCGAAGCTAGACGACAGCGACTGGTAGAACGGGTTCGCCAGGATCTGGGTAGCCCGATCCGGATCAGCGTGCGCCTCGACAATCTCGTCGAAGGTTCGCTTCATGTCCAGCATCATTGCGTGCAGGCTGCCAGCCGACTCGGCCCCGTTCCCTTCCTGAGCTGCACCCGCATCTCCCCCGATGCCTGGCACCAGACGGGGGGTGTTGTCCAGGGAGCTCAGTCCCATCGACTGCGCGAGCCTGCGGGCCGGGTCGACAGTGAGCACGACCACGTGCCGGCCGCGCTCGGCGGCGCGCAAGCCGATCGCGGCCGCGGTGGTCGTCTTGCCGACCCCGCCAGAGCCACAGCAGACGATGATCCGGGTGCGGCGATCGGCGATGAGTCGGTCGACGTCGAGCTCCGGGGGTTGGTGCCGCTCTGCCATCACGCGGCCTTCTGATCGCGCAGCGCGGCCGCCAGCTGGTACAGGCCGGCCAGGCCGATGTCGCCGCTGAGCCAGGGCAGCTGGTAGCACGGCTGGCCGGCCGTGTCGAGCCGCTGCTGCTGGAGTTCCTGGCCGAGCGCCGTCCTGGCCTGCTCCGACAGCTCGGCGGCCAGGCTCGCGGCGAGGGCCGCGCTGTCGTCAAGCCCGGCTGCCTTCAGGCCAAGCGCCAGCTGCGCCTCGTCGAGGTCGCCGCGGGCCGCGGCCTGGAGCTGGCCCGGCGGCAGCGCCAGCGGCCGGGTCATGTTGACGATGATCCCGCCCGGCCTGATCCCGCCCAGCTCGCGCAGCTCGGCGATGCCGTCAAGGGTCTCCTGCACCGGCATTTCTTCCAGCACGGTGACGAAGTGCACGACTGTGTCGGGCGAACGGATGACCTTCTGCACGGTGTCGGCGTGCCCGCGGATAGGCCCGACCCTGGCCAGGTCGGAGACCTCGCTGGTGACATTCAGGAAGCGGGTGATCCGGCCGGTCGGCGGAGCGTCCATCACCACGGCGTCATACATGCGGCCGCGCTTGTCATCCTTGCGCCGGACCGCCTCAGCGGCCTTGCCGGTGAGCAGCACGTCCCGCAGGCCTGGCGCGATAGTGGTGGCGAAGTCCATCACGCCGAGCTTGGCCAGCGCCGTGCCCGCGTGCCGGAGGCTGTAGAACATCTCGAGGTACTCGATCAGGGCCGATTCGGGGTCGGCGACCAGGGCGAAGACGTCGCCGCCCTGATGAGCCTGCGTGCCCAGGCCGACCGCGATCCGGCGCTCAGCGTACGGCAGCGGCGGTACATCGAAAAGCTGCGCAATGCCCTGACGGCCCTCGACCTCGATCAGCAGCACCTTCCTGCCGTCGGCGGCGAGGGCAAGCGCCAGCGCCCCGGCCACGGTGGTTTTGCCCGTGCCGCCCTTGCCGGTGACTACGTGTAGTCGCACGCCGTCCCAGTCGGTGTCACGCGTTGCCACGATTGGAGGTTATCCGGGCCGGCGGAGCGGGTCGCGCACGTCCCCCGGCCCGGTGCGCCCCGAGCTCGGCTCAAGCGACATGTCCGCTATCTCCCTGCGCTTGGTCTTGCGGGGAATGTCACTAGGCTGGATAGTGAAGCCCGCAAGCCGGCAGGCACAGGGAAGAAGGTGTTCGGCACATGGACGCGCTGTACGCCATCATCGCGCTCATCGTCGTGATCAGTTTCATTTCGGCCACCAAGTCGATCAAGACCGTTCAGCAGTACGAGGACGGGATCATCTTTAGGTTCGGCAAGGTGCTGCCCGGCGTTCGCGGCCCGGGCCTGACCTTCATCCGCCCGATCGGCGACAAGCTGGTCAAGGTCAACAAGCAGATCATCGCGATGGGCGTGCCCGCGCAAGAGGGCATCACCAGGGACAACGTCAGCGTCCGCGTCGACGCCGTCGTGTATTTCCGGGTGGTTGACCCCATCAAGGCATCGATCAACGTCTTCAACTACCAGAACGCGATCTCCCAGCGTGCCCAGACCTCCCTGCGCTCGATCATCGGCCAGTCCGAGATGGACGAGCTGCTCGCCGAGCGCGACACGGTGAACCGGCGGCTCGCCACGATCATTGACGAGGGCACCGAGATCCCCTGGGGCGTCAAGGTCGAGAGCGTCGAGATCAAGGACGTGTCCTTGCCCGAGGGCATGAAGCGGTCTATGTCACGGCAGGCCGAGGCTGAGCGGGAACGGCGGGCCAGGATCATTACCGCAGATGGCGAGTTCCAGGCGTCCAAGCGGCTCGCTGCCGCCGCCAACGTCATGGCCCGTGATCCAGCGGCGCTCCAGCTGCGGCTGCTGCAGACCGTGGTCGAGGTGGCGGGCGAGCGTAACAGCACCCTCGTCATGCCGATTCCGGTGGAACTGCTGAGGTTCTTCGACAAGTTCACACCGAGCAGCGGCGGCGGTGGGCAGGGCGGCGGATCGCAGAGCGACGCCGACTCGCGGTCGTTGGGCGACTTCAGCGACGCCGTGATCGAGAACCCGGAGGCGCCAGCCGCCATCGGCGCGCCGCCCGATGTGCCGCTCGACATCCCGGACGTCCCGGCGATCCCGGAGCTGTCGCCGGAGGAGAAGGGTGAGGTCGGCACCGCGCACCATATCCGCGAGCCAGAGGCCGGCCACGGCCAGGCCGTGTCCCCACCTGCTGACGGGGACGCCCCGCCGGCTGGCCCCTGACCGGCGGACGGCACGGACGGCACTGACCGGCGGACGGCACGGCTGTAGGGTTCGGCTATGTCCAAGTGGGAGTACGCAACCGTGCCGCTGCTGGTACACGCGACCAAGCAGATCCTGGATAACTGGGGCGACGATGGGTGGGAGCTCGTCGCAGTCGTGCCGGGGCCCAATCCTGAGCAGCTTGTTGCCTACCTCAAGCGGGTCAAGGAATGAGCGATCCGGACGCCGGCGACGAGCCCACTTCCGCCGACGCTGGCTCGGTCGGCGCCGCGACGCCCGAGGAGCGGCTTGCCGCACTGGGCCTCACCCTGCCGCCTGTCGTCGCGCCCCTGGCCGCGTACGTGCCTGCGGTCCGCTCGGGCCTCATGGTCTACACCTCGGGCCAGCTCCCCATGGTCGATGGTCAGCTCGTATCGGCCGGGAAGGTCGGCGCTGAGGTCGGCGCTGCCGAGGCCGCGGCCCTGGCCAGGACCTGCGCGCTCAACGCCCTGGCTGCAGCCGCATCGGCGGCCGGCGGCCTGTCGTCGATCAGGCGGATCGTCAAGCTGACTGGCTACGTGGCCAGCGCGCCCGACTTCACCGGGCAGCCGCAGGTGGTGAACGGCGCAAGCGAGCTGCTGCTAGAGGTGTTCGGCGACGCCGGAAGGCACGCGCGCAGCGCCGTCGGCATGGCCGTCCTGCCGCTCAACGCCCCGGTCGAGATTGAGCTGATCGTCGAGGTCAGGGACTAGCCCGCAGGGCAGGAGGCAATGTGGCAGAGGAAGCAGTGAACGCTGCCTCCGTCCGGATCTCGGGCAAGCTCGGGGAGTCGGCCCGGGCGATATTGTCCGGGGAGCGAAGCGCGGCCGAGCCGCGCGATGCGGCGACAGTCATGCTGCTGCGGTCATCGGACGACGGGCTCGAGGTCTACATGCTGCGCCGCCAGGCGTCGATGGCGTTCGCACCGGGTGCCTACGTCTTCCCCGGCGGCTCGGTTGATGCCAGGGACTCCGACGAGGAAGTCGCCTGGACCGGACCCGACGCGGCCGAGTGGGGCCGCGTCTTCGACGCGCCGCCATCGCTTGCCAGGGCGCTGGTCTGCGCCGCGGTCCGCGAGACGTTCGAAGAATCCGGCGTCCTGCTGGCCGGCGAGTCCGCCGACTCGGTCGTCGCGGACACCACCAGCGACGACTGGGAGGCCGACCGCCAGGCCCTGCTCGACCGGTCGGTGTCACTAGCCGAGCTGCTCGCGCGCCGCAATCTGGTCCTCCGGGCCGATCTCCTGCGACCCTGGTCGCGGTGGATCACGCCGGTCATCGAACCGCGCCGGTACGACACCAGGTTCTTCGCGGCCGCGCTGCCGACCGGCCAGCGCACCAGGGACGTCGGTGGCGAAGCGTCCGAAGTCGCCTGGGTCGCGCCAGGAAAAGCCCTAAGTGCCGGGGAACGGGGTGAGATCAGGCTCTTCCCGCCCACAGCCGTCACGCTGTCCGAGCTAGCTGCCTGCGGCGACCTGGAGACCGTGCTGGCCGGACCGCGCGAGGTGGTACCCATCATCCCGGAGGTCCAGCTGCGCGAGGGCGCGGTGTGGCTGACGGTGCCCGGCCTCACGCAGCTCCCGATCAGCCCCGGCGGCGCGGCATGACGGCAGGGACCGTGGCCGAGTCGAGCCCGATCGACGGGTCGGGAAGCGACCGGGCTCGGTGCGTGCTCGCCCCGAACCCGTCGCTGATGACGCTGGATGGCACGAACACCTGGCTGATCGCCGAGCCAGGGTCGGCGGCCGCCATCGTGATCGACCCCGGCCCTGATGAAGAAGCACACCTGCAGCGCATCTGCGCGGTCGCGGCCGACCGCGGACAGCAGGTGGCCGGCATCGTGCTCACGCACCGGCATCTGGACCATTCGGCCGGTGCCCCGCGGCTGGCCGAACTGACCGGCGCGCCGGTGCGCGCAGTCGACCCGGCGCACCGGCTCGGCAGCGAGGGCCTGGTCGCGGGTGATGTCCTGGACAGCGCAGGCTGCGAGCTGCGGGTGATCACCACGCCCGGGCACACGTCCGACTCGGTCAGCCTGTCGATCCCGGCCGATGGCGTCGTGCTGACCGGCGACACCGTGCTCGGCCGGGGGACTGCGGTCATCTCCGATGACGGCAGCCTGGGTGATTACCTCGACTCACTGCGGCGGCTGCGGGCCCTGGCCGAGGAGACCAGCCTGCGGTCGTTGCTGCCAGGGCACGGCCCGCTGCTGGCTGACCCCGCCGGCGTCCTCGACTTCTACCTCGCGCACCGCGCCGAGCGGCTCGACGAGGTTCGCGCTGCTCTGGCGGCCGGCGATCGCACCCCGGCCGAGATCGTGGCGCGCGTCTACGCGGCCGTCAACAAGGCGCTGTGGCTATTTGCCGAGTCCTCGGTCCGGGCACAGCTGCGGTACCTGAACGATAGCGGTGAGGTGCCGCCAGGCGTCACCTGGTAAGGCGGCGGGGGGTTACCTGGCCCTCTTGCGAAGCCGGTCGGTGTCGGTCACCAGAACCGATTTGGCCGCGAGCTGGATCCAGCCGCGCGCGGCGAAGTCGGCCAGTGCCTTGTTAACTGTCTCCCGCGACGCCCCGACGAGCTGGGCCAGCTCCTCCTGGGTGAGGTCGTGGTTGACCTGGACGCCGTCAGGCGTGGGCACGCCGAACCGCTCGGATAGGTCGAGCAGTGCCTTGGCGACGCGGCCAGGCACGTCGGTGAAGACAAGGTCGGCCTTGACCTCATTGATCCGGCGCAGCCGCTGGGCGAGCGCCTGAAGCATGTGCATCGCCACCGCGGGCCGGTCGCAAAGCCAGGTCCGCATGTCGTCGTGCGCAAGCCCGGCTAGCCGGGCATTGGTCACCGCGGTCGCGCTCGACGTACGGGGAATCGGGTCAAACAGCGATAGCTCACCGAACATCTCACCAGGGCCGTGCACGCTCAGCAGGTTCTCCCGGCCGTCGGGTGCTGCCTTGGTCAGCTTGATCTTGCCGTTCAGGATGATGTACAGCTTGTCGCCGACGTCCCCCTCGGCGAACAGCCGCTCGCCACGGTCCAGCTGCACGTCGATAATGCCGGATCGCAGCGCCCTGGCGTCCTCCTCGCTGAGCGACTCAAACAGGGGCGTCTCTCTGAGCACGTCGTCGGCGTGAGACATGACACCTCCTTGGCCGGAACCTAGTTCAATCGGAACCAATTACAGTGTGGTGCCCGTTCTAGCGGCTCGTCACGCTGGGTGGTGACCCGGGGCGTTTGCCAGCCGCTGGCGGCAGGCCACGATCTCCGCCTCGGCCGCGCCGAGGCCGACCCAGGTCGCCGCCTCGACCTCCTTGCCTGGCTCGAGCGCCTTGTAGACCTCAAAGAAATGCTGGATCTCGAGCTGGTCAAATGCCGGGACATCGGTGATGTCACGCAAGTGGGCCATCCGCGGGTCGGTAGCCGCGACGCACAGCACCTTGTCGTCGGAGCCCTTCTCATCCCGCATCCGGAACATCCCGATGGCCCGGCAGCGGATCAGGCAGCCCGGGAACGTCGGCTCCTCGAGCAGGACGAGCGCATCTAGCGGGTCACCGTCATCGGCCAGGGTGCCTTCGATAAATCCGTAATCGGCCGGATAGCGTGTAGAGGTAAAAAGCATCCGGTCTAGCCTGATCCGACCGGTCTCGTGATCCATCTCGTACTTGTTACGCTGCCCCTTGGGGATCTCGATTACTACCTCGAACTCCACGTTGCACCCCCTGGCGCCTCGAGTGGCCGACTCCGTTGCGTTGCCTGGCTGATGTCTACCCCGTGGGCCTCGGCCGGTCCATCTCGGGGTGGCGCCTCGCGCGAGCGGGAACCTAACGCGGCGCCGCCGCATCTTGCGAAGGGAACCTACCGTGCGTCGCCGCAGTCGCCTGGCACCGGCCGCAGTTGCCGTGCTGTGCGTCTTCACGGTCGTCGCCGGCGTGACGGTGAGCAGGCTGCTGCCGGCCCGGCTAGCGCTCTGGCAGCGGCCCGCCATCGCGGCCAGCCCGGTGGTGGCGGTGGCTCCGGTGCTCGGCGCGGCCGCGGGCACAGCCCGCAGGGCGACTAGCGCCACAGCGGCCGGCGTCGCCCGGGCGATCACCCCGGTCATCAGCTCATCCGCATTCGGCCCGCAGCTCGGCGTCGTCGTCACCGACCTCAGCTCCGGTCAGGTGCTGTACGCGAGCAACGCGACCTCCGGCTTCGCGCCTGCCTCGACCACCAAGCTGGCGACCTCGATCGCGGCGCTGCAGGTACTCGGACCATCGGCCCGGTTCGCCACCACCGTAGTGACCGGCGGCGGTGGCCGGTCGATCGTGCTTGTCGGCGGCGGCGACCCCACGCTGGCGGCTGGTCCGCCGCCAGCATCCGAGTATCCGCAGCCTGCCACGCTTCGCGATCTGGCGAAGCGCACGGCGCAGGCCCTGATCGCGCGCGGCTGGCATACCGTGCGGCTCGGCTACAACAGCTCGCTCTACACCGGCCCGTTGTTCGGGCCCGCCTGGCCAGGGAGCTACGTGACGACCGGCAACGTGTCGGCGATCACCGCCCTCTCGGTCGACCAGGGCCGGATCACCGCGAGCGGGGCGCCCGCGGATGACGAGTCGTCCTCCGGGCTGCGCGCCGCCGACCCGCCGGCGGTCGCGGCAGCCTCGTTCGCCAGCTTCCTGGCGGCCGACGGCATCAGCGTCCGCGGTACCGCGCCGGTAGCCGCGGTCCCAGCACACGCGAGCACTGTGGCCAGCGTCGAGTCACCGCCGCTGACCCAGGTCGTGCAGTGGATGCTTGAGGAGAGCAACAACGTCATCGCGGAGAATCTGGCCCGGCACGTGGCGATCGCCATGCGTCAGCAGCCGTCGTTCAGCGGCGGGGCTGCGGCGGTGACCTCTGTGCTGCACAGCCTCGGCGTCACCGGCACGCTGACCCTGCTCGACGGCAGCGGGCTGTCGCCCGACGACAGGATCGCGCCCGCCACCCTGGTCCAGCTGATCAGGCTGGCGGCCAGTCACCAGAACTTGCGGCCGGTGCTAACCGGACTGCCGGTTGAGGGCTTCTCCGGCACGCTGATGCAGGGTGGCAGCGTCTTCGGCCTCGGCGGGAAACCCGGATTCGGCGTCGTCAGGGCCAAGACCGGCAACCTCACCACTGTCGCGGCGCTGGCCGGGACCGCTTACGCACGGAACGGGCAGCTGCTCGCGTTCGCGGTGATGGCCGACCAGATCTCCAAAGCGCCCGGCGCCCTCCAGCGCGCGGCTACCGCGATGGTGAACGTGGCGACCGTGCTGGCCGGCTGCGGCTGTCGCTAGCGGTCGCTGTCGCTAACGGCCCGGCGCGGCATAACGCCGCGAGTCCACGTACGGTGGGGGGGTGAGCAGCACTCAGATGATTGACTGGCAGGTCGCCACTTCTACCGGGGTCCGCTGGGTCAGGCCGGGACCGCAGGTGACCATGGCCGAGGCAAGGAAGGTCGTGGCCGAGCTGCGACAGCTTGCGGCCGCGGTGGCCGAGCCGGTGCGCGAGCTGACCGGCCTGCCGGGCTCTGCAGATGACGGCAAGGTCGCGGTCGTCGACCGTGCGGGCTGGATCCGGGCCAACGTCGACGGTTTCCGCGTCGTACTCGACCCGCTCGTACAGCGGATGGCCGAGAACGGCAGCGTGCCCCAGTCAGCTTCGATGATCACTGCAGTCGGCTCCCGCGTCACGGGCATGCAGGCCGGGCTCATCCTGGCTTACCTGGCGGGTCGCGTGCTCGGTCAGTACGAGCTCTTCCTGCCGCCAGATCCTGACGCGCCGGGCAAGGACGCGCCGGCCGGGCGACTCACCCTGGTAGCGCCCAACATCGTCATGGTCGAGCGCGAGCTCGACGTGAACCCGCATGACTTCCGGCGGTGGGTGTGCCTGCATGAGGAGACGCACCGAACCCAGTTCACCTCGGTCCCGTGGCTCCGGCCGTACGTGCAGGAGCAGATGTCGGAATTCCTGCTCGCCTCCGACCTCGACCCGGCCTCGATCCTGGAGCGGATCCGCGCGGCCGCTGATGCTGTCGCCGGCGCTGTGCGCGGCAACGACGGCGATAGCCTGATCGAGGCCATTCAGAGCCCGCGGCAGCGGGAGATCCTGGACCGGATGACGGCGGTCATGACGCTTGTCGAGGGCCACGGCGACTACGTGATGGACGCGGTCGGCCCCGCTGTCGTCCCATCGGTCGCGGAGATCAGGGCCAAGTTCAGCGCCCGGCGCGGCTCGGCCGGCCGGATGGAGCAGGCGATCCGCCGCGTCCTTGGCATCGACCTGAAGATGAAGCAGTACGAGCAAGGCTCGCAGTTCGTGAAGGCCGTCGTCGACGAGGCCGGAATGACCGCCTTCAACAAGGTCTGGACGTCACCGGAGACGCTGCCGACCAAGGATGAGCTGGCCAGCCCGCACGCCTGGCTGGAGCGCGTCGGCGGCGGCACGCCGGCGGGGAGTTCAGCTGACTCGAGCCCGGCTGACTCGAGCCCGGCTGACTCGAGCCCGGCTGACTCGAGCACTGCTGGACTCGAGCACTGTGGACTGAGCACGGTGGACTGAGGACGGTGGACTGAGCACGGTGGGCCCGCACCCGGCCGTAGCGGCGGTCCGGCACGCCGTCCGGGCCAGCCTGACCGGGCTCATGCCGGGAGATCTGGTCCTGGTCGCCTGCTCGGGCGGCGCCGATTCGCTGGCCCTGGCGGCCGCTGTCGCCTTCGAGGCGCCGAAGGCGGGCCTTGGAGCCGGCGGGATCACCGTGGACCACGGCCTCCAGCCGGGCTCGGCCGATCAGGCCGCCCGAGTCAGGGGCGCCATGGCCGACCTCGGGCTCAGCCCGGCGCTGTCGGTCCGGGTGGCGGTAGCCGGACCCGGCGGGACCGACGGCTACCAGGGCCCCGAAGCCGCTGCGCGGTCGGCCAGGTACGCCGCGCTTGACGCCGCCGCCCAAGCCGCCGAGGGGGCCGGCGGAGTCTGGATCATGCTCGGGCACACCCTGGACGATCAGGCCGAGACAGTACTCCTGGGCCTCGCCCGCGGTTCGGGCGCTCGCTCGCTGGCCGGGATGTCGGCGCAGGCCGGTCCCTACCTGCGGCCGCTGCTACGGATTCGGCGCGCGCAGACCGCGGCTGCCTGCACAGCGCTCGGCCTGCAGGCGTGGGACGATCCGCAGAACTGCGACCCGGCCTTCACCAGGGTGCGGGTCAGGCGCGACCTCATGCCAGCCCTGGCGACCGCGCTGGGTCCGGGTGTGGCCGAGGCGCTGGCCAGGAGCGCAGACCTGCTCCGGGCGGACGCGGACGCCCTCGACGCGATCGCGGCCGCCGAAACGGAGAAGCTTGGCGGGACCAGCGCTGCCCTGACGGACGGCTGGGCGGCTGACGCTCTCGGCGCGCTGCCGGCGGCCATCAGGCACCGAGTACTCCGCCGCGCCGCGCTGGCTGCCGGCTGCCCGCCGGGCGCTCTCGCTCAGCGCCACGTTGCGAGCATGGACGAGCTCGTGACCGGCTGGCACGGCCAGCGATGGGCTGACCTGCCCGGCGGGATCCGCTGTCAGCGACGGTATGGGAGGCTGCTCCTGTTTGCAGCGGCGCGATCGGAGGACCCAGGTGGACGCGAATGACATGGGGGCGGACCTCAAGGAGGTCCTGATCACGCCCGAGCAGCTGCATCAGCGCATCGGCGAACTGGCTGCCCAAATCGACTCGGATTACGCTGATCGCGAACTTTTGCTGGTCGGCGTGCTCAAAGGGGCGGTCATGGTAATGGCCGATCTGGCCCGGGCAATGCATTTGCCGGCGCAGATGGACTGGATGGCGATCTCGTCCTACGGCTCCGGCACCAAGTCGTCGGGCGTCGTGCGGATCCTCAAGGACCTGGACACCGACATCAGCGGCCGGCACGTCCTTGTGGTCGAGGACATCGTCGACTCGGGTCTTACTTTGTCCTGGCTAATCGGGAATTTGCGGTCACGCGGTCCGGCCTCGGTGCAGGTATGCGTACTGCTGCGCAAGCCCATGGCGATACGCATGAACGTCGACGTCGCGTACACCGGCTTTGAGATCGACGACTCGTTCGTCGTCGGCTACGGGCTCGACTATGCCGAGCGGTATCGCAATCTGCCCTTCATCGGTACCCTGGCCGAGCACGTCTACCGGCCTTCAAGCGGCTGAGCCCTCCGCGGCGCCGCGCGGGAACTGAGTCGGCGATGAATTTCGTTAACCCGGGTAAGAGGCGTAAGACGGCCGCCATTGCCCCTCGGCGGCCCGCCGCGTACCGGTCACGGCTACCGCGGTGTACCGTCGAGTATTCCGTGCCTAGCGGGCGGGAAGATTTAGCCGCGCAATCGCGCTGGAACGCAAGGTAGCCTCGCCGCGGGTCGGCGGGGCACGAGGCTCGTCAGGAGGGACCGGCCGGACCTGTGGGCCGTTCATCGATGGATCTGAAGCGCATATTCCGCGGCTGGGTGCTTGCCATCCTCTTTGTCGCCATCATCCTTGTGATCCTGTACAAGCTCGTCAACACTGGGCCGCAATACAGGCTGGTCAACACGTCTCAGGCCATCGCCGCGATCGACAACGGCACGGTCAAATCGGCCACGCTGACTGACGTCGACCAGACGATTCAGATCACCACGACCAACGGCCAGCACCTCGAGGCCTCGTGGGTAGGCGCCCAGGGCGTCCAGCTCGCCGACAAGATGCAGCAGCAGGGCACCTCCTACACAGTGAAGGTCCCCAAGAGCAGCTCGTTCTGGACCCTGATCTTCAGCTACCTGCCGTTCCTGATCATCTTCCTGCTGTTCATGGTGTTCCTGAACCAGATGCAGGGCGGCGGCTCGCGCGTCATGAACTTCGGCAAGTCCAAGGCCAAGCTCATCACCAAGGACACCCCGAAGACGACGTTCGCCGACATTGCCGGCGCCGACGAGGCCATCGAGGAGCTCCAGGAGATCAAGGAGTTCCTCCAGAGCCCCGGTAAGTTCCAGGCCATCGGCGCGAAGATTCCCAAGGGCGTGCTGCTCTACGGGCCGCCGGGCACCGGCAAGACCCTGCTCGCCAGGGCCGTGGCGGGCGAGGCGGGCGTGCCGTTCTACTCGATCTCTGGCTCGGACTTCGTCGAGATGTTCGTCGGCGTCGGCGCGTCCCGCGTCCGCGACCTGTTCGAGCAGGCGAAGGCCAACGCGCCAGCCATCGTGTTCGTCGACGAGATCGACGCGGTCGGCCGCCATCGCGGCGCCGGCTTCGGCGGTGGCCATGACGAGCGCGAGCAGACGCTGAACCAGCTCCTCGTGGAGCTCGATGGCTTCGACACCAAGGGCGGCGTCATCGTGATCGCGGCGACGAACCGGCCCGACATCCTGGACCCGGCCCTGCTGCGTCCCGGCCGGTTCGACCGGCAGATCGTTGTCGCTCAGCCCGACCTGGCCGGGCGCAAGGGCATCCTGCGGGTGCACGCCCGCGGCAAGCCGCTCGGGCCGGACGTCGACCTGGACATCATCGCCCGCCGGACTCCCGGGTTCACCGGAGCCGACCTGGCTAACGTGATCAACGAGGGCGCGCTGCTGACTGCGCGGGCAAATCAGACGCAGATCCAGATGGCCTTCCTCGAAGAGGCCATCGACCGCGTCACGGCCGGGCCTAAGCGCAAGAGCGTGCTGCTCTCGGAGCGCGAGCGCAAGGTCATCGCCTACCACGAGGGCGGGCACGCCCTGGTGGGGCACGCGCTGCCCAACGCCGACCCCGTCCACAAGATCACGATCATCCCGCGCGGGCGCGCACTCGGTTACACCGCTGCTCTTCCGGCCGAGGAGAAATTCCTCGTCAGCCGGGCGGAGATGATGGACCAGCTGGCGATGCTCCTGGGTGGCCGGACTGCGGAGGAACTCGTCTTCCACGAGCCGACGACCGGTGCAGCCAACGACATCGAGAAGGCATCGTCGATCGCGCGCGCCATGATCGTCGAGTACGGCATGAGCGAGCGTCTCGGCGCCCGCAAGTTCGGCACCGGCGACGGCGAGCCGTTCCTGGGCCGGGACATGTCCCACGCACGCGACTACTCGGAGGAGATCGCCTCGGCGATCGACGACGAGGTGCGCAGGCTGATCGAGTCGTCGCACGACGAAGCGTGGGAGATCCTCGTTCAGTACCGGGACGTGCTCGACAACCTCGTGCTGCAGCTCCTTGAGCACGAGACACTGTCGCGCGACCAGGTGCTGGAGATCTTCGCGGCCGTGCACAAGCGGCCCACCCGCGGTTCCTACACCGGCTACGGCAAGCGGCTGCCGTCGGAGAAGCCACCGGTCCTGACGCCGAAGGAGCTCGCGCTCACGGCGGCGACGGACGGCAACCTGACTCAGTCGCTCGGCAACGGGCAGGCGTCGAGCGCAGCGGGCCTTCCGGCCGGCTCAGGCCCGGCGCCCGGTTTCGGCAACCCGCTCGGCGGCGGCAACCCGCTTGGTGGCGCTAATCCGCTCGGCGGCAACCCGCTGGGTGGCGGCAACCCGCTGGGCGGTGGCAACCCGCTCGGCGACAGTCAGCACGGTCACGACCGGCCAGGCGAGAACGGGCCCGCAGACGGCGAGGGTCATTGAACGACGGCGGCTTCGATCTGGAGAGGATCGAGCGCGCAGTCAGGGAAATTCTTCTGGCAATCGGTGAGGATCCTGCTCGCGACGGCCTGATGGATACCCCGGCCCGGGTGGCGCGCGCCATTAGTGAGCAGTTCAGCGGCCTGCGGCTGGAGCCGGCGGATGTGCTGACGACGGTCTTCGATGCCGATCACGAAGAGATGGTCCTCGTGCGTGACATCGAGCTGTATTCGACATGCGAGCATCACCTGGTGCCATTCTTCGGCCGAGCTGCCGTTGGCTACATCCCGAACGAGAAGGGCCAGATCACTGGCTTGTCGAAGCTGGCCAGGCTCGTCGACGTGTACGCCCGGCGACCGCAGGTCCAAGAGCGGATGACCAGCCAGATTGCCGACGCCTTGATGAATACTCTGGAGCCGCGCGGAGTTATCGTCATTATTGAGGCCGAGCATTTGTGCATGTCCATGCGTGGTGTGCGCAAACCGGGCGCCAAGACAGTTACATCCGCTGTCCGGGGTATCTTCCTGAACTCGGAAAGCACCAGGGCAGAGGCAATGAGCCTACTGACGGGACGCCGCTGACCAGTTGACCTATCATTGCCGCGTTTGCCCGCGGCAATAGTCACCGAAGACTACGCTGAAGCCCCGTGAGCCGGGGCCTGACCTACTTGTCCGAGATGACAGATCACAGCGGGCCAAAGCCGGCAGAGCCCACAACCGGCGAAGACGAACGGCAATCACAGCCGTCCGTCGTTCGCGGCACCGATCTTCGCCAGCAGCTGCGCTGGGTGCCGCTGACTGCCGGGCTCGCAGCGCTGATCATCGGACTCGGCTACATCGTCGAGGGCCTGCTGCCCGGCCTGTACCACCGGCGCCTGCGCGGCCTGTCCGACCTGGCCCCCGGCACGCTGGTGAACCTGACCCGCACGACCGACGTGATCATCGGCTTGCTGCTGCTGATGCTCTCGCACGGACTGCGGCGCCGCAAACGCCGCGCCTGGGCCGCCGTCATGGCGCTGCTCGCGGTCGGCCTGGTCATACACGCCGGGATCGGGATCGTCCTTGACGACTTCCGGCCGGTTGTCACGCTACAGCTGCACCCGCTCGAGGCCGCTATCTCGGCCGCGCTGCTGATCGCGCTGTACTGCTACCGCCGCCAGTTCTATGCGGTCGGCGACCGGCGCTCGCGGTGGCGCGCGCTGTGGGTGCTGTGCGGCCTGCTCGTCGCCGATCTCGTCATCGGCCTGATCGCGCTGTCGGTGATCCGCGGGCTCACGGGCGACTACACGCTGCCGCAACGGCTCTACTCGGTCGTGGCGAACATGGCTGGCTTCTCCGGACCGGTGCGGTTCACCACCGAGCAGCGGACAGACCATTTCGGCTTCGTGATGGGCGGGATCGGCCTGTTTACCCTGCTCTTCGCGCTGTTGTTGTTCCTGCGGCCTGCCGAGCCGGCCAGCAAGCTCCGGCCGGCGGATGCGGAACGGATCAGGCAGCTGCTTGGGCGGCAGGGTGAGAAGGACTCACTTGGCTACTTCACCCTGCGTAACGACAAGAGCATCATCTGGTCGCCGACCGGCAAGGCCTGCATCGGCTACCGCGTCCTGTCCGGGGTGATGCTGGCGAGCGGTGATCCGATCGGCGACGCAGAGGCCTGGCCTGGCGCCATTCACACGTTCCTGGACGAGGCGGCCCGGCACGCGTGGGTGCCTGCCGTCATCGGCTGTAGTGAGCTCGGTGCCGAGGTCTGGTGCCGGGAAGGCGACCTGAACGCGCTCGAGCTCGGCGACGAGGCAATCGTCAGCGTCGCCGACTTCACGCTCCAGGGCCGGTCGATGCGCAATGTCCGGCAGATGGTCAGCCGGGTCTGCCGCCAGGGATACGTAGCCGAGATCCGCCGGGTGCGGGACATACCCGAGGCCGAGATAACCCGGATGGTCCGCCAGGCCGACAGCTGGCGAGGCAGCCCCACCGAGCGCGGCTTCTCGATGGCCCTGGGGCGCGTAGGCGGCCGCGAGGACGGCTGCTGCGTGATCGCTACCGCGACGGAGGACGGCGTCCTGCGCGCCATGCTCCATTTCGTCCCGTGGGGCAGCGACGGGCTCTCGCTCGACCTCATGCGCCGGGACCGGGCGGCCGCGCCAGGGCTCAACGACTTCATGATCGTCGAGGCGATCAAGGCCGCGGGGGATCTCGGGGTGAAGCGGATCTCGCTGAACTTCGCCGTGTTCCGGGCCGCGCTCGAGCGAGGCGAGCGGATCGGGGCAGGCCCCGTCCTGCGCGCCTGGCGCGGCGTCCTGATCTTCCTGTCGCGGTGGTTCCAGATCGAGTCGCTGTACAAGTTCAACGCCAAGTTCAGCCCCGAGTGGGTTCCGCGCTTCCTCGTCTTCCCGAGCACTAAGGACACGCCGCGCATAGGCTTCGCGGCGCTGGAAGCCGAGGCCTTCCTGGTCTGGCCCTCGATCGAGATCCGGCGCATCGCCCGCAAGCTCGGGCTCGGGCGGCTGCAGCGCGGGCTGCGGAGCCTGGCCGGCCAGGCTCCGGCGCACCGCTAGCCGCTGGGAGCGGCTCGGCTCCCGTCTCGCCGGAGCGTAAAGTCCCATATGACCTTTATTCACCACGAGTGGATGCTCGCGATTGGGCGCTAGATTGCAAGTGCTGCCCTAAGAGGGGCGGCACTCGCACAATGACGCCCAATGGCTCCGGCCGAGTCGCCGCCGGCGTGAACGCCTGCGTTCGCCGGCGGCGTTGGTCTGCTGGTTTGCGGCATTTGTGATGCGCGAACCGCGGGCGTACCGGGGTTCGGTCGGCCGGCTCCGCTGACATACGTAGATTGGCTGCTATGACCGCTGACCCTGGGGCACGCGGGCCCGGCTCCGGCAGCCCGCATGGCGTGGGCTCGCCCGACGTCGGCTCGCCCGGCGTCGGCCTGCCCGGCGCCGGTGCCACAGAGGCCGGTCCTCCAGAACTGCGGCGCTGCCTGGTGATGGGCGTCGTGAACGTCACGCCGGATTCCTTCTCGGACGGCGGGAACTGGCTAGATCCGGACAAGGCCATCGCGCACGGCCTGGAGCTGACCGGCCAGGGCGCCGACATAATTGACGTTGGCGGCGAGTCGACCCGGCCCGGCGCGCAGCGCGTGCCGCTGGCGGAGGAGCTCAGCCGAGTGCTGCCGGTGGTCGAGGCGCTGGCGCGGGAAGGCAGCTACGTCAGCATCGACACCATGCGAGCCGAGGTCGCGACCAGTGCCCTGGCGGCGGGCGCACGGATGATCAACGATGTCAGCGGCGGCCTCGCCGACCCGGACATGTCCGCGGTCGTCGCGGCCGCCGGCGTGCCCTACGTGGTCATGCACTGGCGCGGGCACAGCGCCGACATGTACGGCCCGGCGGTCTACAACGACGTCGTCGCCGAGGTGCGGGCCGAGCTGGGCAGCAGGGTTCAGGCCCTCGTCGCGGCCGGAGTCGACCCCGCGCAGCTCATTCTGGATCCTGGTCTCGGCTTCGCCAAGCTGCCGGAGCACAACTGGAAGCTGCTCGCCAGCCTGGACCAGATAGCCCGGCAGCGCGGCTATCAGCAGCCATTCCCGGTGCTGGTGGCGGCGTCCAGGAAGGGCTTCCTCGGCAAGCTGCTAGCCGGCCCGGACGGGCAGGCAAGGTCGTTCGCGCGCAGCGACGACGCGACCATCGCCCTGACGGCGCTGGCCGTCGCGGCCGGCGCCTGGTGCGTCCGGGTGCACGCGGTACCCGGCAACCTGGACGCCGTGCGGGTAGCGATGCGATGGCGGCAGGAGTGCAAGGCAGGCGCTGGCTGATGCTAGACCGGATCTCCATCACGGGCCTGCGGGTCCGCGGCAATCACGGGGTCTTCGCTCACGAGCGCGAGTCGGGCCAGGAGTTCGTCATCGATGCGGTGCTGTGGCTTGATACCGGACCGGCCGCAGCGGCCGATGATCTCAGCCTGACCGCGGACTACGGAGCCCTGGCCGGCCGCCTGGCTGAGATCGTGGGCGGTGAGCCGGTAGCCCTGATCGAGACGCTCGCGGCGCGGCTGGCGGCGGCCTGCCTCGAGGACCAAGCCGTAGGCGATGGCCGAGGTGACCGTGCACAAGCCGCAGGCCCCCGTGAGCCAGGAGCTCGCCGACATAGCCGTGACAATCCGCCGGAGCCGGGCTTGCCGGTCGCGAAGCAACGGCAGCCGGGGCGTGGTGCTGTCACTCGGCAGCAACCTCGGCGACCGGATGGCGAATCTGCAGCTCGGGATCGACGTCCTGGCGGCGGGCGACCTGGCCTGCCTGGCGGTCTCGGGCGTCTTCGAGACAGACCCGGTGGGCGGACCCGAGCAGGGCGACTACCTGAACGTCGTGCTGCTCGCCGCGACCTCACTGTCAGCGCGGGACATCCTGCGACTGTGTGCGGCGGCCGAGGTGGCCGCAGGCCGCGAGCGGACGCTCCGCTGGGGGCCGCGGACTCTGGATGCCGACATCATCGTCTGTGGTGACGAGGTCAGCACTGACGCTGAGCTGACGCTCCCGCATCCGCGGGCGCACGAGCGCGCCTTCGTGCTGGTGCCGTGGCTTGACGTCGATCCGCGTGCTGTCCTGCCAGGCTGGGGCAAGGTCGCCGACCTCGTGGCGGCCGTCGGAGCCGCTGGGGTACGGCGGCGGCCGGAGCTCGCGCTCACGCTGCCATCGGACGCTGGCCGAGAGGCGGGCCTGCAGTGCACATGACGCGACCAGGGACGCTGGCCGGAATCTTCGCGATCTGCGCGATCATCGCATGGCTGTCCGTGCGGGCTACCTTCACAGACCTGCCGCTGCTCCCGATCACAGCCGTCCCGGCGTTGGCCGCGCTGGCGCTCGCGGAGGTGCTGATCGGCAGGAATGTCCGTAATCGCCTCACCGGCCGTAAGGCGGCCAAGCCCCTCGCGGCGATCGCCGTCGCCCGGCTAGTCGCCCTGGCGAAGGCGAGCTCTGCCGGGGCTGCGGCGCTCGGCGGCCTGGCGGGCGGATACCTGATCTACGTGCTCCGCGAGCTGGACAAGACGATTCCGGCCAGGGACGCGAAGGTCGCCGGCGCCACACTGGCGGCGGCGCTCGCGCTGATCGCGGCCGCGCTCTACCTCGAGCGCTGCTGTCGCGCCCCGAAACCACCGAAGGATTCCGACGATGACGCGCAGCGCCAGCGCGACACGTGGCAATGGCACGCCTAGCGTGGGCGCATGCGGCCCCGGCTGCGGCCGGGCCGATCGGATCCGGCAGGATTCTCGGGCAGGCATCGCTTAAGAGGGCGGTCAGCAAATGATCAATGGCATGCACTCGATCATCTACGCCAGCGACGCGGACGCGGCGCGGGCGTTCCTGCGTGACGTGATCGGCCTGCCCTACATCGATGCGCACGACGGCTGGCTCATCTTCAAGCAGCCTCCGTCGGAGCTGGCCGTGCACCCGGAGGACGAGCCCACGGGCAGGCACGAGCTGTACCTGATGTGCGACGACATCGAGGCCACGATGGCCGAGCTGACCGCCAAGGGCGTCGTGTTCACCGCGCCGGTACGACAGGCGGGCTTCGGGCTGCTGACCTCGATCCAGATCCCGGGTAGCGGCGAGATCGGCCTCTACCAGCCGCGGCACCAGACGGCCTATGATCTCTGATCCCGCACCAGGCGGCCGCGCCAGCCAGCCGGAGCGCGAGCATCCGGCGCGGCTGGATGTCGGGGTCATCGGAGCCGGCCGGGTCGGGACAGCGCTCGCGGTAGCCCTGACTCGCGCAGGTCACCGGATCGCCGGAGCGTCGGCGATCTCGGAGGCATCCAGGCAGCGAGTAGAACGCTTCCTGCCCGGCACGCCAGTGCTGCAGCCCGAAGACGTCGTCGCCGTAGCTGACCTGGTCCTGCTCACCGTCCCCGATGACGCCCTCGGCGGTCTCGTGCGCGGCCTCGCCACTACCGGCGCACCGCTGGCGGGGCGGATGCTCGCTCATGCCAGCGGCATGCACGGCCTGGCCGTGCTCGGACCTGCCGTCGAGCTCGGGGCGCTGCCGCTCGCGCTGCACCCCGTCATGACGTTCACCGGGCGCCCAGACGACGCCGACCGGCTGGCGGGCGTCTCTTTCGGCGTCACCGCACCAGCCGTACTGCGGCCAGCGGCTGAGGTCCTGGTCATGGAGATGGGCGGCGAGCCGGTGTTCATAGCAGAGGCCGACCGCGGCCTCTACCACGCGGCGCTGGCGGGTGCCGCTAATCATCTGGTGACCCAGGTGGTCCAGGCGGCCGACCTGCTCGCCAAGGCGGGCGTCGGCCAGCCGTCCAGGATGCTCGGCCCGCTGCTGTCCGCCGCACTCGACAACGCGCTTCGGCTCGGGGACGCCGCCCTGACCGGTCCCGTCGCGAGAGGGGACGCGGAGACCGTTGCCGGTCACGTGGCGGTGCTCCGCACCGACGCGCCCGAGGCGCTGCCGGCCTATCTCGCCCTCGCCCGGCTGACAGCTGCCAGGGCGCTGGCGAGCGGAATGCTGACCGCGCCCGACGCGCAGCGCTTGCTCGACGTGCTCGCTGAGGTACCGCTATGACCGCGATCCGCCAGCCCGAGGCGCCGCAGACGACCGCGTCGCCGATCCCGATGCTGGTTCGCACCAGGAAGGGCCTCGCTGCGGCCCGAGCAGCGCTGCCCGGCCCGGTCGTGCTCGTGCCCACCATGGGGGCGCTGCACGATGGGCACCGGTCGCCGCTGCGGCTGGCGCGCGAACGGGCGGGCCAGCAGGGCAGCGTGCTGGTATCGATCTTCGTCAACCCGCTCCAGTTCGGGCCGGCGGAGGACTTTGACCGCTATCCGCGGCCGCTTGAGCGCGACCTGGCCATTTGCGCGGAGGAAGGAGTCAGCGCCGTCTTCGCCCCGAGCAGGGAGCAGATATACCCGACCGAACCGCAGGTCACGATCAATCCTGGCCCGGTCGGGCAACTGCTTGAAGGCAAATCGCGGCCTGGTTTCTTCGACGGCGTGCTGACCGTGGTGCTCAAGCTGCTGCTTCTGACCTCGCCCGACGTGGCGGTCTTCGGCGCTAAGGATGCCCAGCAACTCGCGCTGATCAGGCAGATGGTGGCCGATCTCGACCTCGGCGTGCAGATAGCTGCCGCGCCGCTGCACCGCGATCCGGACGGGCTCGCGACCTCGAGCCGCAACGTCTACCTGTCGGCCGCCGAGCGAACCTCGGCGCTTGCCCTGTCGCGAGCCCTGGCCGCTGCCAGCGCAGTTGCCGGGCAAGGTGCGGTCGCTACGGTCGCGGCCGCCATGGCGGTCCTGAACGCGTCGTCGTCGTCATCTCCGCCAGTGGAGCTCGACTACCTGGTCCTCGCCGACCCGGTGACCTTCGCCGAGGTCGGACCTGGCCACCGCGGGCCAGCCGTGCTGCTGCTCGCCGCGCGGGTCGGGACGACGAGGCTGATCGACAATGTCAGCCTGGAGATCGGCGGCCGCGCGTGATCCCCAGGACACTGCTGGCGCCGCCCCCCGGCTGGCGCAAGGACACCGACGTCGTGGTGGTCGGCTCCGGCGTCGCGGGCGTCACGACCGTGCTGGCGATCCGCCGGGCCCTGCCCTCAGCCCGGATCCTGCTCGCGACCAAGTCCGTGCTTGACGACGGGTCGACCCGCTGGGCGCAGGGCGGCGTAGCCGCCGCGCTCGGTCCCGGCGACTCGCCAGCCGACCACATGAAGGACACGCTCACGGCCGGCGCGGGCATCTGCGACGTCCGAGCCGTCCGCGCGCTGGTCACCGATGGACCGGGCGCCGTTCGTCGGCTCATCGCCCTGGGCGCGCAGTTCGACCACGAGCCGTCTGGCCCGCTAGCGCTGACCAGGGAAGGCGGCCATCTGCGCCGCCGGATTGCGCACGCGGGCGGCGACGCCACCGGCGCGGAGATCTCCCGCGCGCTCCTGGCAGCGCTCGCCGAGGCCGGCCAGAGTGCCGAGCTTGAGGTGATCGAGCACGCGCTCGCCATCGATCTGCTGCGAACCGCCGACGGTCACGCGGCCGGCCTCACCCTGCACGTGCTCGGCGAGGGCCAGACTGATGGCGTCGGCGCAGTCCACGCCAGTGCTGTGGTGCTGGCGACGGGTGGTTTTGGCCAGGTCTACTCGGCGACAACGAATCCGCCCGTGTCCACCGGCGATGGCCTGGCGCTCGCTCTGCGGGCTGGCGCCGAGGCAGCCGACCTGGAGTTCGTCCAGTTCCATCCGACCGTGCTGTGGCTCGGGCCGGACTCCCGCGGCCGCCAGCCGCTCATCTCCGAGGCGGTGCGCGGGGAAGGCGCGGTGCTGGTCGACGCGGCGGGTCGGCGCTTCATGGCCGGCCAGCATCCGCTCGCTGACCTGGCCCCGCGCGACGTCGTGGCAAAGGCGATCATGCGAGAGATGATCGCGTCCGGCACCGATCACGTGTATCTGGACGGCAGGCATCTGGGCGCGGCGGAGTGGGCGCACAGGTTCCCGACGATCCTCGCGAGCTGCCGTGACGTCGGCATCGATCCGGTCACCGACCTGATCCCCGTCGTGCCGGCTGCGCACTACGTGAGCGGCGGCATACGCACCGACTTGCATGGCCGCACCAGCGTGCCTGGTTTGTATGCGTGCGGTGAGGCGGCCTGCACCGGCGTGCACGGCGCCAACCGGCTGGCGTCCAACTCGCTGCTCGAAGGCCTGGTCTTCGCCGAGCGGATCGCCGCGGCCCTTACGCGCGGCCTGCCGCCGCCTGCAGTTGCTGTCACGGCCGGGTCCGCCAGCGACGGCGGGCAGACGGGACTGCTTGACCCCGCCATCGTGCGTCCGCTCCAGCAGCTGATGTCGGCTAACGCAGGCGTGCTTCGGTCAGGAACGGGGCTGGCTGCGGCCGCGGCGGGCCTGGCCGACCTCGGCCGGCATGAGTGCGACAAGCCGGACGCCAATGCCTGGCAGGCCACCAACCTGCATCTGGTGGCCAGTGCCCTGGTCGACGCGGCGCTTGTGCGCGAGGAGACGCGCGGCAGTCACTGGCGCGAGGACTTCGCTGATGCGCGCGAGGCCTGGCGGGGGCACCTGATCTTCACGCTGGGCTCATCCGGGCTTAGCTCGGTGTTCGAGCCGGTGCTTGACGGCGGTGCGCAATGAATGAGACCCGGTCGGCACATAGTGCCGCGGCCGGTGAGCGGGCGGCGGACTATGACGAGCCCGTTCCCGGAATTAATCCGGCACTAGCAGCACGGCTGCGCGCGGCCGGACTCGATCCGGACGTAGTGCGCGCCGTAGCCGAGGTCGCGCTGGCCGAGGACCTGGCTGGCGGCTTCGACATCACGACGACCTCGACCGTGCCGCCCGCCGAGCACGGTCGGGCGGACCTGGTCGCGCGCACGCCGGGGGTGGTGGCTGGGCTGCCCGTCGCTGCGGCTGTGTTCGGGCTGGTCAGCACCGAGGTGCAGAGCACGCCGCTGGCGGCCGACGGCGATCGGGTCGCGGCCGGACAGTCTGTGCTGTCCGTGTCGGGTCCGATCGGCCCGATCCTGACGGCCGAGCGCACCGCGCTGAACCTGCTGTGTCACCTGTCCGGGGTCGCTACGCTCACCCGGCAGTGGGTCGACGCCGTCGCAGGCACCCGCGCTCAGATTCGTGACACCCGCAAGACACTGCCCGGCCTGCGGGCGCTGGAGAAGTACGCGGTGCGCTGCGGGGGCGGCGTCAACCACCGCATGTCGCTGTCCGACGCAGCGCTAATCAAGGACAACCACGTGGCGGCGGCAGGCTCAGTGGGCGCGGCGTTCGCCGCAGTGCGCGCGGCCGCGCCAGGGCTGCCGCTCGAGGTCGAGTGTGACAACCTCGACCAGGTCGCGGAGGCCCTCACGGCAGGCGCCGATCTCATCCTGCTGGACAACTTTGGCGTGCCGGCGCTGGCGGAGGCGGTCGCGCTGGCTGACGGCCGGGCACTGCTGGAGGCGAGCGGCGGCCTCACGCTCGCGGGTGCTCGCGCCGTCGCTGAGACCGGGGTGGACTACCTTGCGGTGGGGGCGCTCACCCATTCCGCACCCGCCCTCGACATCGGCCTTGACATCGTCCAGGCCCGCTAGCCACCGGGAACGAGATGCTACTGACCATTGACGTCGGCAACACCAATACCGTGCTGGGCGTGTTCGACGGCCCGGAAGTCGTGGAGCACTGGCGCATCTCGACCGATCCGGTTCGCACCGCCGATGAGCTGGCCGTGCTGCTGCAGGGACTACTGCGGCAGAGCACGCTATTTGCCGAGCCGGACGTCAGCGGTATCGCGCTCTGCTCGACCGTGCCATCGGTGCTGCACGAGCTGCGGGAGATGTGCAGGCGGTACTACGGTGACGTGCCCGCGGTGATCGTGGAGCCGGGCGTGAAGACCGGAGTGCCGCTGCGGTACGACAATCCCAAGGAAGTCGGCAGTGACCGGATCATGAACGCGGTCGCCGCCGTGTATCTGTATGGCGGCCCGGCGATCGTGGTCGACTTCGGTACCTCGACGAACTTTGACGCGGTGAGCGAGCGCGGCGAGTTCGTCGGCGGCGCGCTGGCGCCCGGCATCGAGATCTCCGTCGATGCGCTGTCCCGCCGCGCCGCGCAGCTGCTGAAAGTGGAGCTGGCCCGGCCGAGCCGCGTCATCGGCAAGAGCACGGTCGAGGCGCTGCAGTCCGGGATCATCTTCGGGTTCGCCGGGCAGGTCGAGGGCATCGTGACCCGGATGGCCGCGGAGCTGGCGCCGTCGGATCCTGACTCCGTCACCATCATCGCGACCGGCGGGCTCGCGCCACTCGTCATCGACGAGGTCGCGGTCATCGACGCCTACGAGCCCTGGCTGACACTCATCGGGCTGCGGCTGACCTACGAGCGCAACACCGCCGACCGGGCCGCCGCTGCCGCGGATCGCGTCGGCGCGGCCCGGAGTGATGCCGGTCTAGTCCGGGGTGATACTGCGGTGACCGACTGAGGGCGGCACCGGTAGCCTCAGGCAGATGACGGACGATCAGGGAAACGGGGCGCCCGGCCGCTCGGAGGTACCCGAGCAGATGCAGGTACGGCTGGCCAAGGTCGAGCGGATGCGGGCGGCTGGCCTCGAGCCCTACCCGGTGGGCTACCCGCGCACGCACACGCTCGCTGAGGTGCGCGCCGAGTTCGGTGAGCTACCGCCCGATGCGGCCACCGGCAAGGTCGTCGGTGTCGCCGGGCGCGTCGTCCTGAGCCGGAACGGCGGCAAGCTGTGCTTCGCTACCCTTCGCGACGGGACCGGCGAGCTTCAGGCGATGATCGCGCTGGACCGGGTCGGGCCTGACGCGCTGGCGGCCTGGAAGCAGGACATCGACCTCGGTGACCACGTAGGTGTGACGGGCGAGGTGATCTCGTCCAGGAGCGGCGAGCTGTCGATCCTGGCGGACTCTTTCGCGATTACCGCCAAAGCGCTGCGGCCGTTGCCCGACAAGCACAAGGGCCTGACCGACGCCGAGTCCAGGGTCCGGCAGCGGTATGTGGACCTGATCACGAACCCAGAAGCCCGCAGGATGGCGGAGGTTCGTGCGGCGGTCGTCCGGTCCGTCCGTGAGGAACTGCACGGGCAGGGCTACCTGGAGGCCGAGACTCCGGTGCTCCAGACACTGCACGGCGGCGCGAATGCCCGGCCGTTCACGACCCATATCAACGCGTTCGACCTCGACTTGTACATGCGCATCGCGCTTGAGCTCTACCTCAAGCGGCTGGTGGTCGGCGGGATCGAGCGGGTGTATGAGATCGGCCGGATCTTCCGCAACGAGGGCGTGGACGCGACGCACAATCCCGAGTTCACGATGCTGGAGGTATACCAGGCCTACGGCGACTACAACACGATGGCGACCCTGACCAGGGAGCTGCTGCAGTCGGCGGCGGAGGCGGCACACGGTCGGCAGGTGGCGGTCCGGCCAGACGGGACCGAGGTCGACATCAGCGGCACCTGGCGCGAGGCGACCGTGCATGGGTCGCTGTCGGCGGCCCTGGACGCCGAGGTCACCCCCGACACCAGCGAGCAGGAGTTGCGCCGGCATGCGGCGGCGCGTGACATTGAGCTCCAGCCTGGCTGGGGTCCGGCCCAGGTGCTGCTGGAGCTGTATGAGCACCTGGTCGAGGCGGCTACGGTCGAGCCGACGTTCTACCGCGACTTCCCGGTCGAAGTGGCGCCGCTAACGCGGCAACATCGCGACGACCCGCGCCTGGCGGAGAAGTGGGATCTCGTCGCGTTCGGCACCGAGATAGCAACCGCGTACTCGGAGCTCGTCGATCCTGTCGAGGAACGGGCCCGGCTCACGGCGCAGTCCCTGCTGGCTGCGGGCGGTGACCCGGAGGCCATGCAGCTGGACGAGGACTTCTTGCGCGCCCTGGAGTACGGAATGCCGCCGAGCGGCGGCATGGGCATGGGTGTCGACCGGATGCTCATCATGCTGACGGGTGCCACGATCCGCGAGACCGTGCTGTTCCCGCTGGTCAAACCCAGCTGACGCGCCTCGCACAGGCGACTGCCCGGCCAGAGGGGGGATCTGACCGGGCAGCCTCGGGGGGGAGACAGCTAGCTGGCTAGGCGACGATGCGCACGGCTCCGACGTAGGCGGACCAGAAGACGGGCTGGACCTGGACCGGCTGGCCGAAGGTAGGCGCATCCACCATCAGGCCGTTGCCGACGTACAGGCCCACGTGCCCGATGTCCGGGTAGAAAAACACGAGGTCGCCGGGCTGAAGCTCGCTGCGCGAGATGTGCTCGCCCTCGTTCCACTGGTCGCCGGTGAAGTGCATCAGGCTGATGCCGACCTGGGCGTAGGCCCACATGACCAGGCCCGAGCAGTCGAACGCGCTGGGTCCGGCAGCGCCCCACACATACGGGTCGCCCAGCTTGGTCAGCGCCCACTTGAGCGCCTGCACCCCGATGGAGCGACCCTGAGGGTGGATGTCGGGATACTGGCCGGTCTTGGCGAAGATCGCCGCAGCCTGCTGGAAAGCCTGGCTGTTGAAGAAGTTCTCCTTCTTCTGGATCTGGCTGACCTTGCCCGCCATCGCCGCCGTGAGTGTCTTCGCGTGCGCCTGCTGCTGCGCGGCCGCCGCCAGGGCCCGCTTCGCCGCTGCCTCGGCAGCGGCGACAAGGCTGACCTTGGCGCCGTTCTCCTGCTCGAGCTGGGTCATGATCGACGCCCGGTTGAGCAGGTTCTGCGGCGAGGAAGTCTCGAGCAGCTGCATGGACGGGTTCATACCGCCAGTCATGTAGCCCTCGACGGCGATGGCGCCGATGTAAGCCTGATCTTGAGCAAGGATCTGCTCGTCCCTGGCCGCGTCTTCCTTAGCGATCTTGGCTTCGGACTCCGCCTGCTGGAGCTGGATCTTCAGCCCGTCATATTGCTCGCTGAGGCTGTCGATCTGCTGCGAGAGCGCGTTGGCCTTGGCGAGGGTCGCATTCAGGCTGGGGGTCCCAGACGCGTGGGCGGCGGGCGGCGGGCGTGGCGCCCGCTACTCCAGCCGGGATGACGGCCGCGCACACGGCGGCCGCTGCCACGAGCACCGCGGTACGGCCTGCGATGGTTTTGCGTGCGCGTGCGGTGCTTGCGCCCGCCACGAGCGGGCTCTGCGCCGAAACGCCGACGGTGAAGGATGCTGACGTTGAATGCCGTGGTGCATGCCTGCTATGCGGCATGTGCATCACGTACCGTCTCCTCTCCTAGGCCGCCTACCGGGTTAGCTGACGGGTTCGGGCCGGAGGAGCCCTACGGCGCGCTGGGGAGCTACGTCTGCTTCCACAGCGCGCCGATTCACCCCGGGGAACATGGGTCCCCGGCTCCCTGATCGCCCCTGCGAGCTATCAGGAACTCGGCGGTGCTACAGGCGGACCGGCTGTCGGGTGCCTGCAACGGGTATCAGCGATGGAGATTAATCGAGATCGTCGTTGTCGCGGGCCAAAACACCGAAGATTTTGTGTGGGCTGGTACCCGGGAGGCCCCTGCGTATTGCCTGCGCAACTAGCACTCTCTCGCTTACATAGTCCACGTTCATCGCCGTCCGCTCACGTAATCGCAGGTCAGACGGCGTGTCTCGATCGAGATGCGGGGCGTGATCTGCGCGTGATCTGCGCTCGATTAAAGGAAGAACCGGTAGGCTGCAGCAACACGTACTGGCGCGGTAACTCTCAGTTGCGGGTCCTATTGGCGGTGCCCAGCTTCTTTTGGGATGCTGACATCCGGGCGGACCTCCCTGATTCCCTCGAAAGACCCAGCGGCTGCTCGGTGCCATGACGAAGGCGGACAATGGATGGACTATGCGATCAGACGTGCCAGGACGAGCGATGTCCGGGTCATCCGGGCGCTGATCGACGCCAACGCCAGGTCTGGCCGGCTGCTCGATAAGCCGACCGTGGCGCTGTATGAGGACGTCCAGGAGTTCTGGGTGGCCAGTGGCCCGGATGGCGAAATCGCGGGTTGCGGTGCACTGCATGTGATGTGGGAGGACCTGGCCGAGATACGCACGGTAGCCGTGGCCGAGAAGCATCAGGGCCGGGGTGCCGGGAATCAGATAGTCCTGGCATTGCTCGATACGGCCAGGGAGCTAGGCGTGAGCCGGGTATTCGTCCTGACGTTTGCGGTGGAGTTCTTCAGGAGGCATGGCTTTGCCGAGATCACAGGACAGGCGGCGACTCCTGAGGTCTATGCCGAGCTGCTGCGCTCCTATGACGAGGGCGTCGCCGAGTTCCTCGATCTTGACCGGGTGAAACCCAACACTCTGGGCAACACGCGCATGCTGCTGCGAATGTGAGGGCGGATAGCGCTGCACCTGCGGATCCGGTCACCGGCCCATTCGGGAGCGGTTACAGGCGCACCGCCGGCTCTGGTCGCTCGCGCGCTGGGGCACAATTGGTGGTGGCACCTGCGGTCGTAGCTGGACTTCGCGACCGTGGCCCGCGCTTTGGCACTAGTGGCCGCCATGAGTCACGAACCGAATCTGCGCAGGCCAGCGATCTGGGACCGGCACAGCGGTATTCGTGCCGGAAGGGACAGCAGCCCGATGAAGGACCTAAGTGCACTCGCCCCGCCGTTCCTCATGTGCGCGGTCGTGGTCGTCGCGATTGCCGCCTTCGTTCGGCATGAGATGGGCCGCGGCCGCACGGATCGCAGCGCGGCTACCGATGAATCTTCGGCCGCCATGCACGAGCAAGCCGGCGAATTCGATGGCAATGCAGGTAGCGGCGCCGAGACATCTGCCCAGGCTAGTACGGACAGCTAGCCCGGCTGGGCCAGAGACGATTACTCTGCGTTACAGTGGCCGGTGGGAATGTTCGCCGTAAGCGTCTAGCTGCCGATACTCTAAACGGCAATCTCGAATTGTCAACCTGCTAGGCATGGTATATCTTTAGCTGCCTAAAAGACTTCGGTGAAAGGCAGCATGATGGTACAGAAGACCGTAGTGACGGTAGTTTGTGATCTACCTCACGATGGCGAGATCGAAGGGAACGAGACGGTTTCGTTCTCCGTTGACACCACGGCATACGAGATCGATGTCTGTTCAGCGCACGCTAAGGAACTGCACGACATCTTCGCCTCTTACATCGAGCACGCAAGGCGCGTGAGCGGCGGCGCACGTCGGCGCAAGGCGCGCACAGGCCCAGGCCGCGAGCGCAGCTCAGAAATTCGCCAGTGGGCGCGCGAGCGGGGCGAGAAGGTCAGCGAGCGTGGCCGTATTCCGGCGTCGATCATTCAGGAATACGAGGCCGCTCATTAAGGAGCGCAGCTCCTTTCTCCGGTGGGTTTAGCGGATATGACTGACGCGCTTGACTGGCCGTCGTAACCGGATCTGCATGATGCACTCTGCGATGCGTTACGGACAGGCCCTAGCCAGCAAGAATGGGTCGGGCTGGGTATGCAAGTGCCTGGCTCTGACTCTTGCTGATGACAATGCATCAACTATCTAGTCACCGTGGTCACTGGAATGCGACAAGCGCCGAAGCCGTGCTGGGTCGGGGTTCGGATGCCAGCGCCGTCGAGGTTGGAAGCGCCGCTTGGCGGCAGCCGGATCGTCGATTCACATGGGCTCCCTGACCCTGAGCGGTGCGCAGGGTCAGGCCGCCTGACCTGTGGGTGTGCCCCTGTCTGGCCGTCTGGCCTTGGGTCTGGCCGCGTGGCCTCTGGCCGTGTGCCCCCGGTCTGGCCGCCTTCCCCTCGGCCGCCTGCCCCCGCCTGGCTGCCTGTCCGGCGGCCCTGCTGGATCCGGACGCTGCTGGACTTGCCTGTCGGCCGACCGGTCTCCGCTCTCACGATCTAGGTCGGCAGTGGCGAGGGCCGGTTTGGGCGGTATGCGCTGACGGCCATCGACTTTTTACCTTCTAACGCGCGCGCAAAAGCCACAAGCCGGGCTCCATAGTGCGCCCACCGCGGTAAATGTGGCTGGTGCCGGCCTCGAGAAGGCCGGATGGGTCTGCTCCGCGGTGGCCTGGGTGCGTCGGGCTCACTCGGCGGCCTAGGTGCACGGCGCGCCATGGGCTAGCCGCGGCGTATGAGTTCACGTGACTCGCCGGATCGGCTGGGGTCGCCCAAGGTCGGCCAATCCCGAGCATGTCGCTACGCTCGGTTTGGCGGCCTTGCCACCTGCTGGAAGAGGCCGCGGCGGGGTATAACCGATTAATGATGACTTCTCGCTCGGGCTCGGCCGTCGGGGCCGCTACCTGCGCGTTCGCTGCTGGCGTAGCCACCAAGATTTGCTTTCGCTGCGGGCGTAGCTGGGAACACTGCCCCTTCAGCCCAGGTTGAATGGGATGAACGGCCATCTGGCGGGGAACGTTTTGAGTAGTGCGGCACGCCGCACGCCATGGCGTCGCCCGGCACACGGGCTAACATGCGGAAGGGACGGGGCAGTTCGGGTGCCTCACCCACCGCGCTGTGAGGAGCGACGATATGTTCGAGAGGTTTACCGACCGGGCGCGGCGGGTTGTTGTCCTGGCTCAAGAAGAGGCCAGGATGCTCAACCACAACTACATCGGCACTGAGCACATCCTGCTTGGCCTCATCCATGAGGGCGAGGGCGTTGCTGCCAAGGCACTCGAATCACTAGGTATCAGCCTCGAGGCCGTGCGGCAGCAGGTTGAGGAGATCATTGGCCAGGGCCAGCAGGCGCCGTCCGGGCATATCCCGTTCACGCCGCGGGCCAAGAAGGTACTTGAGCTCTCCCTGCGTGAGGCGCTGCAGCTTGGCCACAACTACATCGGTACCGAGCACATCCTGCTCGGGCTGATCAGGGAAGGCGAGGGCGTCGCTGCTCAGGTGCTAGTCCGGCTGGGCGCTGACCTGAACCGGGTCCGCCAGCAGGTCATCCAGCTGCTCCATGGCTACCAGGGCAAGGAGCCAGCGGCAGCAGGCGCGCCTTCCGAGAGCGCGCCATCGACGTCGCTCGTCCTTGACCAGTTTGGCCGGAATCTGACTGCTGCTGCCCGCGAAGGCAAACTTGACCCGGTCATCGGCCGGGACAAGGAGATCGAGCGGGTGATGCAGGTCCTCTCGCGCCGGACCAAGAACAACCCCGTCCTGGTCGGCGAGCCCGGCGTCGGCAAGACTGCCGTCGTCGAGGGCCTGGCCCAGAAGATCGTCAAGGGCGAAGTCCCGGAGACGCTGAAGGAGAAGCAGCTCTACACCCTCGACCTCGGCGCGCTGGTCGCCGGGTCCAGGTACCGCGGTGATTTCGAGGAGCGCCTTAAGAAGGTGCTGAAGGAGATCAGGACACGCGGCGACATCATCTTGTTCATCGACGAGATCCACACCCTCGTCGGTGCCGGCGCAGCCGAGGGTGCCATTGACGCTGCCTCGATCCTCAAGCCAATGCTGGCCAGGGGCGAGCTGCAGACCATCGGCGCGAGCACGCTGGATGAGTACCGCAAGCACCTCGAGAAGGACGCCGCTCTCGAGCGCCGATTCCAGCCGATCCAGGTGGCCGAGCCGACCATCGCGCACACCATCGAGATCCTCAAGGGCCTGCGCGATCGGTACGAGGCGCACCACCGCGTCACGATCACCGACGATGCGCTGGTGGCGGCGGCTCAGCTTGCTGACCGGTACATCAGCGACCGGTTCCTCCCGGACAAGGCGATCGACCTTATCGACGAAGCCGGCTCCCGGATGCGCATCCGCCGGATGACCGCTCCGCCGGATCTGCGCGACTTTGACGAGCGGATCGCCGACGTGCGGCGCGAGAAGGAGTCGGCCATCGACTCCCAGGACTTCGAGAAGGCTGCCTCGCTGCGGGACACCGAGAAGCAGCTCATCGACAAGAAGGACCTGCGGGAGAAGGAGTGGAAGGCCGGCGACATGGACACGCCGGCTGAGGTCAACGAGGAGCTCATCGCGGAGGTTCTCGCCACGGCCACTGGTATCCCGGTCTTCAAGCTCACCGAGGAGGAGTCGCAGCGGCTGCTCCGGATGGAGGACGAGCTGCACCGCCGGGTCATCGGCCAGAACGACGCCATCAAGGCGCTGTCCCAGGCGATCAGGCGGACGCGGGCCGGGCTGAAGGACCCCAAGCGTCCCGGCGGGTCGTTCATCTTCGCCGGACCGTCGGGCGTCGGCAAGACCGAGCTCTCCAGGACGCTGGCCGAGTTCCTGTTCGGCGACGAGGACTCGCTCATCCAGCTGGACATGAGCGAGTACATGGAGAAGCACACGGTCTCGCGGCTCTTCGGTTCGCCGCCCGGCTACGTCGGCTACGAGGAAGGCGGGCAGCTCACCGAGAAGGTGCGTCGCAAGCCGTTCTCGGTGGTCCTGTTCGATGAGATCGAGAAGGCCCACGGTGACATCTTCAACTCACTGCTGCAGATCCTGGAGGACGGTCGCCTGACCGACGCCCAGGGCCGCGTCGTGGACTTCAAGAACACAGTCATCATCATGACCACCAACCTCGGTACCAAGGACATCTCCAAGGGCGTGTCCGTCGGGTTCGGGGCTGCAAGTGAGTCCCGTGGATCCTACGACCGGATGAAGACGAAGGTCGGAGAAGAGCTCAAGCAGCACTTCCGGCCTGAGTTCCTCAACCGCGTGGACGACATCATCGTGTTCCACCAGCTGAGTCAGGAGGAGATCTTCGAGATCGTCGACCTGATGATCACCAAGGTCGACGAGCGGCTGCGCGACCGGGACATGGGGATCGAGCTCCGTCCGGCGGCCAAGAAGCTCCTGTCGGAAAAGGGCTACGACCCAGTGATGGGCGCCCGTCCGCTGCGGCGGACGATCCAGCGGGAGATCGAGGATCACCTGTCGGAGAAGATCCTGTTCGGCGAGCTCAAGGCCGGCCAGATCGTGATCGTCGACGCGGAGGGCACCGGCGAGGACGCGAAGTTCGTCTTCAACGGGGTCAACAAGCCCGCCGATGTCCCCGACGCCCCGCCGGTCGAGGTGGAGACCAAGGCCGGGGCCAGCGGCGCCACCGCTACGGCTTCGGACTAACGCGGGGACGGCGTCGGGTAGCTGCCTACCCGTCGCCGGGCAGGGCCACTGAGCCATCCGCACAACGGATGACCAGGCCGTCATCGATCAGGGCAGCGAGCGCACGCGCTCGCTGCCCTGAGTCGTGCCAGGCCGCATCCAGCACGCTCGGCTGCACTGGCCCGCTAGCGGATCTGAGCACCGCCATCAGACCGCCGCGGCACTGGCGGTCGCTGCCTTCGTAGCGCGCAGTGGCACGCCGAGGGGAACCCGGGGGCCGGCCGCGCCCGAGCCATGCACACTGCCGGCTCACCGGGCAGTCCTCGCAACGCGGGCGCGCCGCAGTGCATACGAGCGCGCCGAGTTCCATCACGGCGACCGACCATCGCGCCGAGAGCTTGCCATCGACCGGGAGCAGCGACTCAGCCAGGCGGACTTCCGCTACGGTCTGGGCAGCCGGTGGCAGCTGATCCCCGATCACGAGCCGGGCAAGGACGCGCCGCACGTTGGTGTCGAGAACGGCGTGCCGCTGGCCATAGGCGAAGCTCGCCACCGCGGCGGCGGTGTAGGAGCCGACTCCGGGCAGGCTGCGCAGGTCATCGGCCGAGGCGGGCACCTGGCCGCCGTATCGGCGCGTGATCAGGTCCGCGGTCGCGTGCAGCCTGACGGCGCGGCGAGGGTAACCGAGGCGGTCCCATTGCCGGACCGCGTCGGCCGGCGTGGCCGCCGCCAGTGCGGCGGCATCCGGCCACCGGCTGATCCAGGCCGCGTGGGCGGGCAGCACCCGGCTGACCGGCGTCTGCTGCAGCATGATCTCGCTGACCAAGATGGACCACGGCGTCGCGGCTGGCTGGCGCCACGGCAGGTCCCGCGCATTGGCGGCATACCAGGACAGCACAGGGGACGAGTAGGGCGTGGTCATCGCCTTTCGATCCTGCCACGACGACGCGACGCCGTGCCCGGCCGATGCGAACCGGCCGCCCGAGTTGGGCTAGCCGGGCGAGGATGCCGAGCGCTCTGCTACGAGTAACGCTCCATCAGGGCCGACTCGGCGAGCCGGGAGAGCCCTTCACGCACGCTCGTGGCCAGGGCCGGGTCCAGGCCCTCCACGCGACGCAGGTCCTGGGCGCTGGCGGACAGAAGCTTCTGGAGTCCGCCGAAATGCTCGATCAGGCTGTCGGCGATCCGCTGCGGCAATCGCGGGATCTGACCAAGCAGCCGGTAGCCCCGCGCACTGACGTGCTGGCCTAGGCCATCCACCACCTCCAGGCCCATAGCGGCCGCGACTGCTGGCAGGTCAAGCAGCTCGTCGGCGCTCAGGTTTCCCAGCAGGTCACGACGGGGTGCGCCGTGATCGGCGGGCTCGTGCAGGCCAGAGGCCGGGCCGGACGCCGCAGGGGTCGCCGCGTAGTCACGCACCAGCAAGTCGCGCTCGCGTGCTGTGCCCGCCGTGAGTTCCTCAAGCTGCAAGCCAAGCAGGCCGCCGTCGGTGCCGAGCTCGACCAGGAAGCCCGCGATCTCATCGGTGACCCGGCTGACCATCTCCAGCCGCTGGGCGACGACCCCGATGTCTCCTACGGTTGCCCGGTCCTCGATCTCCAGGGCAGACAGCGCGCTGGTGGCGTCGTCGAGCCGCCGCTTGTACCGCTCGAGAGTCGCGAGCGCCTGATGGGCCCGCGCCAGCAGGGCTGCGGAGTCCTCGAGAACGTAACGCTCGTCGCCGACGAAGACAGCGATCGTCCGCATCGACTTGCTGACCGTGATCACCGGGTATCCGGTCTGCCTGGCGGCTCGTTCGGCTGTGCGGTGCCGGGTGCCTGACTCCTGCGTTGGCAGCCGCGGATCGGGCACCAGCTGCACCGCGGCTCGCAGGATGCGGCCGCCGGCCTGATCGAGAACGACGGCGCCGTCCATCTTGGCCAGCTCACGCAGCCGCGTCGCCGAGAACTCGGCGTCCAGCTCGAAGCCGCCCGAGCAGATTTCGCCCACGACGTTGTCGAAGCCGAGCACGATGAGCGCGCCGGTATTGCCGCGCACGATCCGTTCCAGGCCATCGCGGAGCGCGGTACCGGGCGCCACTACCGCGAGTGCGGCGCGGCGGCGCTCGTCTCGCCCGATGCTCATGGCAAGCACCTGCCTTACGACGTCGCTTGTCACGGGCAGTCTAGCCACGGGACAAGATCTCATCGGTCCTTCGCACGCAGGCCGTCCCTGCCCGCCACGGCCGAGGCTAACCGCGGCCGTCCGTCCGGCCCCCGGCTTAGCGTGGCCCGAGGGCCGCCGCGATCGCCGACTTCATGTCGGTCACCTCGGTCACCGCCAGCCCAGTGCCAGCCAGTCCTGTGCCAGCCAGTCCTGTGCCAGCTTCCAGTCCTGCGCCGGCCAGCTGAAGGCCGCCGGCGCGACTGCGGCCGGAGTCGCGCGACTGGCCACCACTCGATGGCAGGCCGGAGCCTGCCGGGATGATCGCCCGCCGGAACCCCATCCGCTCCGCCTCGATGATCCGCCGCTGAATGCCGGTGACCCGCCTGATCTCGCCTGCGAGGCCGACCTCGCCGATCGCGACCAGGTCCGGCGGCACGCTGAGGTCGGAGATGGCGCTCGCGACCGCGAGGCCAACCGCCAGGTCGACCGACGGCTCGGTCAGCCGGACCCCGCCGACGGTTGCGGCGAATACGTCGCGCTTGCCGATGTCCAGCCGCGCCCGGCGCTGTAGCACGGCGAGCATCATGCCGACGCGGGCGGAGTCGAGCCCGGAGACGACTCGCCGCGGCGGCAGGTCACCCGCCGTGTCGCAGACCAGCGTCTGCACCTCGGCGAGCAGCGGCCGCCGGCCCTCCAGCGTGACCGTCACGCACGTGCCGGGTACCGGGTCGTGCCGCTCGGACAGGAACAGGCCGCTGGGGTCTGGGAGGCCTACCAGGCCGAACTCGCCGAGCTCGAAACAGCCGAACTCATCCGTGGGGCCGTACCTGTTTTTCAGCGCGCGCACCATCCGCAGCTGGCCGCGCGAGTCGCCGTCGAAATGCAGCACCACGTCGACGAGGTGCTCCAGCGTGCGCGGTCCCGCGACGGAGCCGTCCTTGGTCACGTGCCCGACGAGGACAGTGGTCAGCGTGCGCTGCTTCGCCAGCGCGGTCAGAGCCGCGGTGATCTCACGTATCTGGGTGACCCCGCCGGGCACGCCGTCCACCCCTGATGCGTTGATAGTCTGCACCGAGTCGACGATGAGCAACGCCGGGTTGACGTCCTGGACGTGACCAAGCAGCGCGCCGAAGTCCGTCTCCGCAGCCAGGTACAGGGAGTCGCTGATCGCGCCGATCCGGTCGGCGCGCAGTCGCACCTGGGCGGCGGACTCCTCGCCTGTCACATACAGGACGCGACCGGACGCTGCAGCGAGGGCGCCCGCCTCAAGCAGTAGCGTCGACTTGCCGACGCCTGGCTCGCCGGCCAATAGCACGACAGCGCCAGGGACGAGCCCGCCGCCCAGCACCCGGTCGAGCTCGGACATGCCCGTCGGGCGGGCTCGGGCCGCGGCCGCGTCGACCTGGCCGATCGGGACCGCGGCGGTAACAGGCTGGGCTGGCCGCAGCTGGGCCCGCGAGGTAGCCCGGCCGAGATCCTCGCCCTGTCCCTCGGTCACTGTGCCCCAGGCACCGCAGTCGCCGCAGCGGCCCGCCCACTTGGTAGTGCGCCAGCCGCAGGCCGAGCACTCGAAGGCGGTCGCAGTCGCTGATCTCGGCATGCTCGGAACGTACAGGCTTCTGCCGACAGTAGGCCGACCCTCGGCAGGCCGGCGCGCCGGTGCGCATAAGCTGGCCGTAGTGGCACAGCCAAAGGAGAAGCGATTGCGCAGGTCACTCGCGTGACAGCTATCAAGATTGCGCTGTCGACCGCCTCCGTCTTCCCGGAGCGAACCCCGGACGCGTTCGAGACCGCAGCGCGGCTCGGCTACGACGGGCTTGAGGTCATGGTGACCGCAGACCCGGTCAGCCAGGACGCGGCCGTGCTCCGCAAGCTGTCGGACTACTACGACATCCCCGTCGTCGCCATCCATGCGCCCAACCTGCTGATCACCCAGCGGGTCTGGAGCCGGGATCCCTGGACGAAGCTGGCCAAATCGCGCGAGCTGGCCGAGGCGCTTGGCGCCCGTGTCGTGGTCGTGCATCCGCCCTTCCGGTGGCAGCGTCAGTACGCGACGGACTTCCAGACCGGGATCGCGGAGATGTCTGAGCAGGGCAACGTCGCCTTCGCCGTCGAGAACCTGTACCCGCTGCTGCGAGGCGAGACCGAGATCGCCGCGTACGCGCCGCACTGGAATCCGGTGGAGATGGACTCGGCCGCCGCCACCCTGGATGTCTCCCACGCGGCCGTGTCCGGTTCCGACGTGCTCGCCATGGCCGCCGCACTCGGCGACCGGCTCGCGCACGTGCACCTCGGCGACGGCACCAAGCCGGGCCTGCCGGACGAGCATCTCGTGCCTGGCCGCGGCACGCAGCCCTGCGGCGAACTCCTGCGCTGGCTCAGCGACGCTGGCTACGAAGGTCACGTCGTGCTAGAGGTCAGCACGCACCGGGTGCCGACGCTCGCCGACCGGCAGGCTGACCTGGCCGAGTCGCTCGACTTCACCCGCCGGCACCTGAAGGGCAACCCGGCCTCCGCTGGCCGCCTGACCTGACCGCTAGGCCTCCAGAATCAGCGTGACAGGCCCGTCGTTGACCAGTTCGACTTGCATGTCTGCCCCGAAGACGCCGGTCGCCACGCTGGCCCCGAGATCTGTCAGCGCGTCCGCGAACGCTGTCACGAGCGGCTCGGCGACTGGTCCGGGCGCTGCCGCGCTCCAGCTCGGCCGCCTGCCTTTGGCCGTGTCGGCATACAACGTGAACTGGCTGATCACCAGTAGCGGCGCCCCGAGATCCGCACACGACTTCTCGCCCGGCAGTATCCGCAGGTAATAGATCTTGCTGGCGAGCGCTGCCGCGGTCGCCGCTGTATCTGCATGGGTGACCCCGACGAGTACGACCAGGCCGGGGGCGCTGAGCTGTCCGGTCACCGCGCCGGCGACCGTCACACTCGCCCTGCTTGCACGCTGCACCACGGCTCGCACGAGTCCGCATTCTCGCATGCCGCAGCGGCCGGCCGTCGCCGCGCGGTAGTGATATGACCTGCCATTTGAGCGGGAACGGGGCCGCGTAGACTGCGGTAGCTCGCAACGCAGCGGCGCAGGAAGGCTCGAATCGGCATGAAGGCTGACAGCGGCACGACCGGCAAGCCCGGTCAGGCCACCCTGATAACCGTCGCTCCCACTGGGGCTGAGTCGGAAAAATCGGCGCTCCCCGCCCTGCCGGTGACCCTCGAGGAGCTGGTCACCACGGCCAAGGAATGCCGTGAGGCGGGCGCCGCGGTCATCCACGTGCACATCAGGGATGGCGCGGCGAAGCCGACGCTTGACCTCGGCCGGCTCACCGAGACCGTGCACGCGCTGCGCGAGTCGACCGACCTGATCGTCCAGCTGTCGACCGGTGGCGCGGTAACCGACAGCTTTGAGCGGCGGCTGGCCGTGCTCGACGCTGGCCCGGACGCCTGCTCGCTGACCTGTGGCACCGTCAACTTCGGCGATGACGTGTTCATGAATCCCTGGGGCTTCATGAAGGAGCTGTACGCCAAGACGCAGGCGCTTGGCGTCGTGCCGGAGTTCGAGCTGTTCGACTTCGGCCACATCGCCGCGCTGCACAGGCTGCTTGGTGAGCTGGGCGAGCCGGCGGGCGGCCACGTCCACTGCGATCTGGTGATGGGCGTGCCTGGCGGCATGCCCGGAGACGCCGCCACGCTGGTTCAGGCGGTCTCGGCACTGCCAGCGGCGGCGACCTGGTCAGCGACGGGGATCGGCCGTACCTCCGTTCCCGTCCTGTTCGCCGCTCTCGCGGCGGGCGGTCACCTGCGGGTCGGCATGGAGGACACGGTCACCTTCTCGCGCGGTCGGCCGGTTGCGAGCAACGCCGAGCTGGTGGAGCGGGCGGCCGCGGCGGCTGAGCTCGCGCAGCGGCCGGCGATGGCGCCTGAGGCAGCGCGCACGATGCTGGGGGTGCAAGATCACCGCTGAGGTCTCGCCGGGCAATCCGGTTCTGGCCGAGGTAGTCCGCTCGGGCTTCGTCGAGTCACGACATCGCGGCGCCGTGTCCGCGCTCGCGGCGGACGGGTCGCCGCTGGTGTCGGCCGGACAGGCAGACGTGCCCATGTTCCCGCGTTCGTCGAACAAGCCGTTCCAGGCCGCGGCGATGCTGCGGTGCGGGCTCAAGCTCGATCGCGAATTGCTGGCGGTCGCCGCAGCCAGCCACTCGGGCGAGGACTTTCACGTCGCGGGCGTCCGGCAGATCCTGGCCTCGGCCGGGCTGACCGAGGACGACCTGCAGTGCCCGCCGGACTATCCGCTTGACGAGCAGTCGCAGCGGGCCATGATCGCGGCCGGGGCGGATCGCGACCGCATCCACATGAATTGCAGCGGCAAGCATGCGGCGATGCTCGCGACCTGCGTAGCGGCCGGCTGGCCGACGGAGAGCTACCGGGATCCCGGCCATCCGCTGCAGACGTACATCAGGGAAACCATCGCCAGGCTGGCAGGCGAGCCCGTGGCGGCGGTCGGCGTGGACGGCTGCGGTGCCCCGCTGATGGCGATCTCGGTGGCCGGTCTCGCCCGCGCGTTCCGTGCGGTAGTGATAGCCGAGCCCGGTACGGCCGAGCGCGCTGTGGCGGACGCCATGCGCAGCTATCCGGAGTGGACGTCCGGCACGACCCGGCCCGAGCGTGCGCTGATGCGGGCGATTCCCGGCCTTCTGCTGAAGTCCGGTGCCGACGGTGTCGAAGGGTTCGCGCTGGCTGACGGCCGGGCAGGCGCCTTCAAGATTGAGGACGGCGCGGCCCGCGGCCGGGTCCCCGTGACCGTGGCGCTGCTGCGCCGGCTGGGCGCAGAGTCGGTGCCTGGCGCCGATGTGGCCGCGCTGGCGGAGCTTGCCACCGGCCCGGTCTACGGCGGCGGTCAGGTTGTCGGCGAGATCAGGGCGTCGAGTCAACTGCTGGGGTAGCCGGGGACGAGGTGCGTGGCGCCGGGCTGCTGCTGCCCGGGGCCGGGCTGCCAGGCGCGGTGCTGGTGGATGAGGGGCTGCCAGTCGCGGTGCTGCCGGGCGACGGGCTGCTGGGCGATGGGCTTGGCGACGGTGAGGTCACCGAGCTCGGCAGGCTGACCAGGCAGCTGGGGCTCGGGCCGCTCGCCGGGAACGAGCTGGCCAGCCCGTCGGCGATGTACAGCGCCCTCTTCTCGTACCCGGCCGACGTGTAGTGGATGCCGTCATTGATGAACCAGTGCGGCTTGGCCAGTGCCGCCCAGTTGAAGACCCGCATGTTCGGGTAGCGCACGCACGCCTGCATGAGCGCGTTGTTCCACTTCTGCATGTCCATCTCGGAGTACGGACCCGAGTGCAGGAGCGAGATGACGTTGACCCACATGACGGGCTCGCCGTCGGTGACCTTCATCATCTCGGTGATCCTGGCGGCCAGGCTGACGTTGGACCCTACCGCGACGTCGGCCGTGTCGTTGGTACCGAGCGCGAGCACCCAGCAGCCGTGGAATCCTTGCCTGATGAGGTGCTTGGCCGCCTGGTACCCGTTCGTCGTGCCCGGCAGTACCTCGACGACCGACCGCGCGCCGGTGATGTTGGTGTAGACCGTCTGCACGCCGACGTCCTCATAGCGCGCCTGGATCCGCTGACGCCTGTTCGGCAGGTAGTCAGGCGAGACCAGGCCGTCTGACGTCGAGTCGCCGATGTGCACGACAGACGTGCAGGACGTGCGCAGCGGTCCGGATTGCTTGAGGGCGGCCGACTCCGGTGCCGTCGTCGACTTGCCGGCCGATGCCTTCTTCGTGCTGGCGTGGCTGACGGAGCTCGTGGAGCCGGCCAGTCCGCTCGCTGATGCGCCGAGAGCCGCCGCACCGGAGGCGGCCGGAATGGCAACGAGGCCGGCGAGGCCGACACAGGCCACCGCGAGGACGCCAGCGGCGCCGGCCGCCGCCGTCAGTCGCGATGCGCCAAGGCCGGCCAGGCGCCCGGACTTGACCCGGCGCCAGGCCCGCGCGATCGCACCGTGCCGCACCGGCTCTTCGATGAACTTCCACGACAGTGCCGCGATGACGATGCTGGCCGCGATCTGGGCGGCCGCCCTGGGCAGGTCCTCGGTGGCGTTGGCTGGCGAGGTCAGCACGATGACCGGGTAGTGCCACAGGTAGATCCCATAGGAGCGGACACCGAGCCAGCGCAGTGGCCGCCAGCCGAGTTCGGCGCCGACGACGCTCGCCGGGCAGGCCGCGGCGGCTACGACCGCTGCCGTCGCGAGGCTGAGCAAAACGATGCCGCCGCGATACAGGAAGGGCGAGTACTGGCCGACTAGCCCGATCATGAGCGCGATCCCGATGACCCCGACGAGCGCCAAAGCGTCAAGCACGCGAGTCCAGGTCTGACTCACACGCGACGCCACAGTGCTGGGCAGGAGCATGGCCAGAGCCGCCCCGATCAGCAGCCCGCAGGCTCTGGTGTCGGTGCCCTCGTAGACCCTGGTCGGGTCGACCGCGGGATGGTAGAGCACGTACATGGCGACCGCCGACGCGGCGGCGAGCGCGAGCGTCGGCAGCGCGAGCCAGCGCACCGCGGCAACGCTGCGGCTGCGGAGGCAGATCAGGCCGGCCAGCAGCAGCCAGGGCCAGATCAGGTAGAACTGCTCTTCCACCGCGAGCGACCACAGGTGGTCAAGCGGCTGCGGGGGCGCGAACCGGGAGAAGTACGACTGGCCCTGGATGATGAGGTACCAGTTGCTGGAGTAGGTCGCCGCGGCGGCGACCGCACCACGCAGGCTGCCGAGCCGGGCGCGATCCAGCAGCGTGACCCACGCGGTGACGACGGCGAGCATGACGAAAAGCGCCGGCAACAGGCGGCGGGCGCGCGCCAGCCAGAACTTCCCGAGCTGAATGCGGCCAGTAGACAGCCACCGGTTCAGCAGCAGGTCTGTAATGAGGTAGCCGCTCAGGGTGAAGAAAACTCCGACCCCAAGCATGCCGCCCGGCGCCCAGCTGAATTGCTCGTGGAAGGCGATGACCGCTAGCACCGCTATGGCTCTGAGCCCGTCGAGCCCCGGCATGTAACGCTGACCCGAGCCAACTGGCTTCGGCATGATCCCCCCTGGCATGACACCGCAAGTGCCGGGGGAACTACCCAGAGTAGTCTCTCGATTACGTATTGTGCTCGACAAAATATGTAATGAAAATGGCCGGCCTACGGCACGTCGCTGTGCCGTAGGCCGATCTGCAGAATTGGCGCTAGGTGGTGTCGCTAGTTCACGAGCACGCCCGTGCTGTGACCGCTAGCCGGGAAGGCACGCGCCAGTGCGTGAGCGATCGCGGCCGCACGAATGGCGTAGCCAGCCGAGGTGTAGTGGATCCCGTCTGGAAGGTGCCATTCGGGGCGCACCATGGCCGCCCAGTTGAAGATGCGCAGGTTCGGGTAGTGCTTGGCCGCCTGGACGAGCGCCGAGTTCCACAGCTGCATGTTGGCCTCCGCCCACGGGCCGCTGCTGAGGTCTGTCTGCGTGTTCACCCACATGACCGGCTCACCGTGCGCGGCGGACATTATCTCCTGGATCCGCGCCGTTGCGCCGATGTTGGAGCCGGCGGCGATGTTCGCGGCGTCGTTGGTGCCGAGCGCGATCACCCAGCAGCCGCGGAAGCCTGCGTTGTGCCAGGCGGTCGCGACGCGGTAGCCGTTGATCTGCCCTGGCATCTGCTCGACGATCGAGCGGCCGCCGGACGCGTCGATCCAGGTATGCGGCGCACCGACGTCGCGGTACTGAGCGGCCAGCCGTTGCGCGGCGTCGGGCAGCCACTGCGCCGAGACCATGCCGACCGACGTCGAGTCACCAATATGCGCGACCGACGTGCACGAGGTGCGCACGCCGCGGCGAGCCGCAGCTGGCCGGGCATGCGCCGGCGCCCGCGGCGACGACGTCGGGGGCGTGGCGCGATGTTGTGCCCTGGCCGGCTGGCCAGCCGCAGCCGGGCTCCGCCCGGCGAACACGCCAGCGAAGGCGGCGCTGACGAGCGACACCAGGAGCACCGCTACCAGCCCGCCGATGATGCCCAGCCGCTGCGTCCCGCGAAGTCCGCGGCGCGGTTCCCCGGCAGTCTTCGAAGGATCCGGTCTGAGGCTAGAACGCCAGCGCATCGAGTCTCCGTTCCATGTCGTGAAGGGCGGCTGCATAGCATTAAGAAGCCAGCTAAAGAGGGCCGATAGCGCACGCGGTTGCGCACTTCCTAGTGCTCAGGGCTGCGGGTCTTAGTGCTCAGGGCTGTGCGCTTCACGCGCTACCCGGGACTTGGCCAGATATGGGCCACGCGGGCGGCAAAGGTCGGGTACTCGTGTGCCCCCGCATCATCGAGAACGCCAGAGGCGGCGGGGCCGATTCCCCGGACACCGGCTCAGCCCGGTCGCTCGTGACCCTGGAATTGGCCGGTGGTAGCTGCACATTCCGCTGGTCAGCAGGCCGCGACCACGCTGGTCCCTGACCGCTGACTGTGATGCGCCTCACTCTGGCTGTGTACCTTTTGCCGGAGTTAGGCGGCGGCCTTCGGCGGGGCCGCGGCCCTGTTTGCAATTGCAAGCACCACGGTGCCAGACTGACGCCATGAGCCCGGTCAACGTGGGCGCCATCGGCGCCTACATCAGGGAGCAGCGCGAGCAGGCCAAGATCTCGCTCCGCCAGCTCGCGCAGTCGGCTGGCATCTCCAATCCCTACCTCAGCCAGATCGAGCGGGGGCTGCGCCGGCCGAGCGCCGACATTCTCCAGCAGATCGCCAAGGGCCTGCGCATCTCGGCCGAGGCGTTGTACGTGCAGGCGGGCTTCCTGGAAGACAGGCCGCCGGGGTCGGTGGTCCGGGAGGCAGTCCTGACCGATGTCGAGCTCACCGAGCGGCAGAAGCAGATGATGATCGAGATCTATGAGTCGTTCCGCAAGGAAACGGCCATGGCCAGGGCCGAGGCCGGCGAGCTCTTCGACGACCAGACGGGGCTATCACCCGACGAGGCAGCTCTGACCTGGCCCGAGAACCTGAGCCCCGCGGCGCTCGCTGGCCGGCCGCGGCGGCTCGCGATCGCCACCTACACCGAGCCCGGTGACGCCGAGGCTGCCGGCACCGACCCTGCCGGCACCGACCCTGGCGACGCCGAGGCTGCTGACACCGAGCTCGGCGATGAGGCCTGGCTCGACGATGACGATTCCGGGCCTCCCGAGCTGGGCGACGGGCCCTGGCGCGCGCCCGGCACGGAGGACCGCGGTCCGGGCGGGACAATCCATCAGTTCCCGCCGCCTGCCGGAAGCAGGTAGCGTGACGCCGTGAGCCTCGTGAACCCAACGGCGCTAAGCGTCGTGAACCTCTTTTTCTGGGTGCTGTTGCTGGCGGCCTTCGTGGTCGAGGGCTGGGCATTCGTGGATGCAATCATCCGCCCGTCGGCTGCCTTCCCGGCGGCCAGCAAGCAGACCAAGCCGATCTGGCTGATTATCCTCGGCGTGGCCTTCGTCATCGGCATCGGCGGTGCGATCGGCGAGCTCCAACTGCTCAGCATCTTCCCGATCGTGGCCTTCGTCGCCGCGGCCATCTACCTGGTCGACGTCCGCCCCAAGGTCAGGTCGGTCAAGGCAGGCACGCGGCAGGGACCCTACGGCCCCTGGTAGCCCGGCCTGCGCAAGGCCAGTGGCGTTAGGCTCGTGCCGCAATGACTACAGTCGCGGCACGAGCGGAGTCCAGTCATGACCGAATCGCAGTGGCGTACGCACCGGCTTGAGCTTGACGACCAGACGCTGCGCGAATGGGACGCCGTCGTCCTCGCCTCTGGGGCCGACGGCATTGTCCTGGATCGCTCGGCCTTCTATCCCGGTGGCGGCGGCCAGCCGCCGGACGAGGGCGTGCTGCTGTGGGGCGGCGTGCAGACTCAGATCGTGGGAGCGCGCAAGGGCGACGACCTGTACCTGATCCCGGCCGACGACGACCCGCTGCCGCCGCCCGGCACCACCGTCCGGGGCGCGCTGGCTGACGAGCGGCGGACTGCGCTGATGCGGACGCACTCCGGCCTCCACGTGCTCTGCGGAGTGGTATTCCGCGACTATGGCGCCCTCGTGACGGGCGGCAACATGGAGCCGCTAAGCGCGCGAATGGATTTCGACCTGCCCGACCTGCCAGACGGCTTCCGCGATGCAGTCGAGGCCGCCTGCAATGCCGAGGTGCAGGCGGACCGGCGCATCGAGGCGAGGGTACTGCCACGTGCCGAGGCCTTCGATCTGCCGGACATCATCAGGACGGCGACAAACCTCGTCCCGCCCGAGGTCGAAGAGGTCCGGATCATCGACATCGTCGGACTCGACCAGCAGGCCGACGGGGGCACGCACGTCGCGAGCACCAAGCACATCGGCCGGATCGAGGTCGCCAAGATCGAGAATAAGGGCCGCGGCTTCCGCCGGCTGCGGATCAGGATCGCCGACTGACGCACACCCCTCGGTACCGCGCGGACGCTGAACCGGGCCGATGCTGAACCGGGCCGAGGCTGGGCAGCTCTCGGAAATGCCCTGCGGTCATGAAATGCATGGCGGCTCGCGGACATGTAACCGGTGTCGAAGGGAGCTGCCTTGCTATCTCCGCCTGACGCCGCCCAGACACAGCGACGGCACCGGTTCGAAGAACTGTATGCGGCGCACCGGGTCCCGTTGCTCGGGTACGCCTTGCGGCGCACGGACAACACCGACGATGCGTCCGATGTCCTAGCCGAGACGTTCCTGGCCGCCTGGCGGCGGCTTGATGAGGTCCCGGCGGGCGATCAGGCCAGGCTCTGGCTATACGGAACCGCCCGGCGGGTCCTTGCGAATCACCGGCGCGGCCAGCGGCGCAGGCTGGCACTCGCTGACCGACTGCGGGCCGACCTCGCGTCGGCGTACCGGCCGCCAGAGCACGACGGGCGCGCGGCCGATCTCGCGACGGCGTTCCGCCGTATCCCGCCGGCCGACCAGGAAGTCCTCGCGCTCGCGGGCTGGGAAGGTCTCGATCCCGGCCAGATCGCGGCAGTTATCGGCTGCTCACGCAACGCGGCCAGGATCCGGCTGCACCGCGCGCGACGGCGCCTGGCCGCCGAGCTTGACCGCGTCCCGGCCGATCCCGGGACCGCCCGTGTCCATGTCACGAACGGAGACCTCGCATGAACCCGATCAGCCAGATTGCTCCGGTGACAGACGCCGCCGCGGCAAGGCTCGTGCAGCCGGGCAGCTTCGCGGCGCTCGGCGACGAGATTGTCAGCGCGGGCCTGCCGGCTGCCGATGTCCGGCCCGGCCAGTCCACGGGCCGTCACGGCGGACGCAGCGCCTTGCGGGCTGGCGGCCCCTGGCGAACGCGCCTGCTCATCGGCGTGCCCCTTGCGGCCAGGCCTGGCCGTGGCCGGCCTGATCGCGACGTCGCTCGGTGCGCCGGGCCAGCGGATCGGGCCGCTCTCAGTAGGCCCGCCGAGCGCGCAGGCGCTGTCCTTCACCAGGCACGGCCGCTACATCTACGTCATCGTGCGAAACCCGGTGGCAGATCCGAAAAGGTACCGGGCCGAGTTCGCGAAGTATCACCTCGACATCACGCTCCGCCTGGTCCCGGCGTCGCCCTCGATCGTGGGAAGCCTGGTCTACGGGGGTGGCGACGGGATAGTGCCGATCACGGCGGTTGGCAAATGCTTCACCGGCGGCGGCGGCAACGTCTGCCCGGTCGGCGTGAAGGTCCCCGTAGACTTCCGCGGCGCCGCGGAAATCGTGTTCGGTCGCGCCGCGCGGCCTGGTGAGCAGTATGAGTCCGCCGGCCAGGCAAACTCGCCGGGCGAAGTGATGCATGGCTTGCCTTACGAGGGCAAGACCGTCGCAGCTGTCCTAGCCATGCTCGCAAGGCGCGGCGCCACAGTGTCTTCGTGGCGAGTGCAACGGGCCAAGGACTGCTACACCGAGACGCGGCGGACAGTCCCGGCCAACTGGCTGGTGTACGACGCGGTGCCGTGGGCTCCAGGTCAGGTCCTGCTCTGGGCGGCCAGGACGCTGCCCGTGCCGACATGCGCGCCGGCACCCGGCACGCCGGTAGCCTCTCCGGCGCCGACCAGCTCCTCTTGACCAGGAAGGAAGGTGCCGCCGGACGTCGGCGGCACTTTCCTTCCGCCGCCGCGATGCGCGCGGTACCTCAGCGCAGCGGGAGAACCAGCAGGGCAGCGGGGATCGTGACTATGGCGGCGGAGACAGTGATCACGAACGCGACCGCGGCGTTGCTCAGGCCGGGTGCTGGCCGGAGCAGCCTGACGACCCTGGCCGCGACCTCGCACTCCTCGGCGCGGCTGGCCACGGCCAGTGCACCGGACGGGACGCGGCCGCCGCCGGCCGCCCCGACCCGCAGGAGCGCGGTCGCCAGCTCCCTGGCTGGCCGCTGCCGGAGCGCCCGGTCGTCGGCGTGCATCTCTACCAGCAGGCCGACGGTCCCGTATGCCCGCCTGGCGATTCCGGCCCAGCGGAAGGCGCGCAGCAGCGCGAGGAACGGCAGCAGTACCAGATCGTGCCGTTCGCGCAGGTGGGCTCGCTCGTGGGCGAGGACGGCGGCAAGCTCGGCAGCGTCCAGCAGGTCGAGCGTCCCAGCGCTGATCACGATCGCCGACCGCAGGCCTGGCAGGCAATAGGCGGCGGCCGCCGGGTGGTCGACGACGAGTGCGCCCGGCACCTTGGGATCGCCATGCGCGAGCAGGCTCAGCAGCTCGCGCTGGCGCTGCCGGGCGCGGACCACCGAGGCCGAGGCCGCGAGCAGGATCCAGCACAGCACTGCGAGCAGGAGAACCCCGGCCGCCAGGCACACGAGCCGGATCCCGCCGATGAGGTCGACGATCGAGGGCACGCCGCCGGCCCGCGCGATGCTCGTTAGCCGGTCGAGCGCGCCGCTCGCCACGGCCACGCGCGGCGCCGTTACGCCGAACCCGATGAGGGCGCCGACCGTCGCGAGCCCCCAGCCGAGGCCAAGCGCCTGCCAGAGCAGGATCGCTGCTGCCGGGGACCTGCGCGGCCAGGATGCACCGGCGAGCGCGCTAGCGGCGGGGACGCAGCCGATCGCGACCGTGGCGAGAATGAGGACTGCGGCGGACACGGCCTTAACCCCGGGCAGGCCCGCCGAGCGCTCCGAGGGCCCGCAGCAGCGCTTCGGCCTCGGTGCCGGACACGCTGCGGGCGAACCTCGCCAGCGCAGCCTGCCGGTCGCCGGTCTGGTCCAGCGCACTCAGCATGAGCTCGGTCACGTATGCTTCCCGGCTTTCGGCGGCACGGTAGTGCCACGCACGGCCACTGCGCTCTCGCCGGGCAAAACCCTTCTTGGCGAGCCGGTCGAGAACTGTCATCACGGTCGTGTGAGCCAGGTCCCGATCGGTGAGCAGGCCGCTCACCTCGCGCACGCTTAGCGGGTCTACGGCCTCCCAGAGCACATCCATTATGGCGCGCTCCAGCTCCCCAAGTCGGTTCACAGCGCAATTCTAACCTGGACGAATCGTTCTGCCGGGCCAGGAGGGTACCGCCAGCGCTACCGTGCGACTGTGACGGTCCCCCGCATCGGCGTCAGCGTCGACCTAGTCATCCTCACGGTCCGGGCCGGCCAGCTGACCGCGCTGGCCTGGCGGCGCGATTCCGAGCCCTATGCGGGCCTGCCTGGCCTGCCCGGCGGCTTCATCCGGCTGGACGAGGACCTTCCGGCTGCCGCGGCCCGCGTCCTGGTCGAGCGTGCGGGGCTGCCCGGCGCGCCCGTGCACCTAGAGCAGCTGCAGACCTACGGCTACCCCGACCGGGACCCGACACGGCGGGCCGTCTCGGTCGCCTACCTCGGCCTGGCCCCCGACCTGCCGGCCCCCGACCAGCCGCAGATGAGCTGGCAGCCGGTCGCGGCCCTGACCCCGATGGCTTTCGACCACGCCAGGATCCTGCAGGACGGCGTCGAGCGCGCGGGCTCCAAGCTCGAGTACACCTCGCTCGCCGCGGCATTCTGCCGGGATGAATTCACGGTCGCCGAGCTGCGCCGCGTATACGAGATCGTCTGGGGGACGTCGCTCGACCCGCGTAACTTCCACCGCAAGGTGACCGGGGCCCAGAATTTCCTGGTCGAGACCGGCGAGGTCACGACGTCCGGCGGCAGGCCGGCCCAGCTCTACCGGCGTGGCAGCGCGGTGCTGCTGCATCCGCCGATGCTGCGGCCGCGCTGGCACGGCGATGAACGCGCACTACCCTGAGAGGATCAGTTGTGCAGCGGCGAGCAGCTCAGGAGGACACCGGTGTCCGAGCAGTCCCCACGGTTCCGCCAGGTACTGGGCCAGTTCGCCGGCTATAAGCCGGGGAAGGCGCCTTCGCCCTCCGCCGGGCGGGCCTTCAAGCTGTCGTCCAACGAGTCGCCGTACGGACCGCTGCCGTCCGTCGCTGCCGTCATCGCCGATGCCGCCGCTCACATCAACAGGTACCCCGACAACGGCGCAGCGGAGCTGACTGACGCGATAGCGAGCCGATTCGGCGTCCCGGCTGAGCACGTCGCGGTCGGATGCGGCTCCGTCGGCATCGCCCAGCAGCTACTCGAAGCGGTAGGCGAGCCTGGCGCCGAGGTCATCTACGCCTGGCGGTCATTCGAGGCCTACCCGTACCTGACCGACCTGGCGAACGCCACCTCGGTGCGGGTGCCACTGGCGAACTACGGTCACGACTTGCCGGCGATGGCCGCCGCGATCACCGACCGGACCAGGCTGATCTTCGTCTGCACGCCCAACAACCCGACCGGGACAGCGATACGGCAGGGAGAGCTCACCGAGTTCCTGGCTCAGGTCCCGCCCGATTGCCTGGTCGTCATCGACGAGGCCTACGTGCAGTACGTGCGCGACCCCGACGTGGCCGACGGCCTGAGCCTGTACGCCGGACGGCCGAACGTCGCCGTGCTCCGCACGTTCTCGAAGGCCTATGGCCTGGCCGGGCTCCGGGTCGGGTACCTGATCGGGCACGAGCCAGTAGCACAGGCGGTCCGCAAGACAATGCTGCCGTTCACGGTGAATTCGCTCGCCCAGGCCGCCGCGGCCGCCTCGCTGGCCGCCGAGTCCGAGCTGCTTGAGCGCGTTGAGCTAGTCGTGAAAGAGCGCGACCGGGTCCGGCACGAGCTGCTCGGCGACGGCTGGACCGTGCCGCCGACGGAGGCCAACTTCGTCTGGCTCCCGCTCGGCGAGCGGTCGGCGGATTTCTCCGATCACTGCGACAACGCGGGAGTCAGCGTCCGACCCTACTCACCCGACGGCGTCCGGGTCACGATCGCCGACCCCGAGGCCAACGACGCGTTCCTGGCCGCGGCGGCGTCCTACCAGGGCCGGGCTTAGTACATCCGAGCCCGGTAAGGCCAAATGGCGACATGGATGCGCTGGCACGGATCGAGCTGAGTCAGGGCCCGGTAGTCCTGCGCAGGGCGCGGCAGAGCGATGTGGCGGCGCTCGTCGACCTGATCGCCGCCGACCAGCTGGGGGCTACCAGAGACGGCGTCCGGGATGCGAAGGACCTGGCTGCCTACACGGCGGCGTTTCGCAGCATCGACGCCGATCCGGCCCACCTGCTCGTCGTGGCCGAGCAGGACGGCCAGGTCGTCGGGACCATGCAGCTGTCATTCCTGCCTGGTCTAGCCCGGCGCGGCGCGCTACGGGCGCAGATCGAGGCTGTCCGGGTGGCACAGAGCCAGCGCGGCTCGGGCCTGGGCGCGGCCATGATGGGCTGGGCCATCGACGAGGCCAGGCGCCGCGGCTGCGCGCTCGTGCAGCTGACGAGCGACAAGTCACGCACAGATGCGCACCGGTTCTACGCGCGGCTCGGGTTCGTCGCCTCGCACGAGGGGATGAAGCTGACCCTCTGATAACAGACGTCGTGATGCGAGACGCCGTCTGCCTCGGCGGTTTGCTGGCCGGTTCGGACGACTAGCGGGCGGGCGGAAGGCGGTTCTGGCGCTGCTAGCCGACGACTTCGGAGGTGATGTCGGCGCCGAGCGTGGCGAGCCGGGAGGCCACGGAGGCGTGCCCGCGGTCGATCAGGTAGCCGGGCGCCACCACGGTCTCGGCGTCGGCGGCAAGGCCGGCGAGGATGAGGGCGATCCCGGTTCGCAGGTCGTGCGCGATGACCTCGGTGCCATGCAGTGGCGTCGGGCCGTGCACGAGCACCGCGCTCCCCGCGACCTCGACCTTCGCGCCCATCTTGTTGAGCTCCTCGGCCAGCATGTACCGGCCGTCGAAGATGGTCTCGCGGATGTAACTGGTCCCGTCGGCCAGGCAGCTCAGCGCCATGATCGGGGACTGGAGGTCGGTGGCGAAACCGGGATATGTGTCCGTGATCACGTTGATGGGGCGCAGCTGGCGGTCCCGGCGCACCTGAAGGATCGCGCCGTGCGTGGCGAACTCCACGCCCATCTGCTCCAGCTTCCAGCGCGCCACGCCGAAGTGGTCGAGCGAGGCGCCGACAAGGCTGAGCTCGCCGCCAGTGATCGCGGCCGCCATCGCAAAGACGGCGGCGTCGATCCGGTCGGCCATGACCGTGTGCTCTACGGCAGTCAGCTCGTCGACACCCTCGACGGTGACGAAGCCGGTGCCGCCGCCGGTGATGCGGGCGCCCATCTTGGTGAGGAACGCGATGACGTCGAGTACTTCGGGCTCGAGCGCGGTGTTGTCGATGATCGTCGTGCCCGGCGCCATCGAGGCCGCCATGATCAGGTTCTCGGTGCCCGTGTGCGAGGGCGTGTCCAGGTACAGGTGGGCACCGCGCAGCCGGTCGGCCTTGATGTGGATGACGGACTCGCCCTCTTCCACAATGGCGCCGAGCCTGGCGAAACCGCGGTAGTGGAAGTCCAGGCTCCGGCTGCCCAGGTTGCACCCGCCGACGCCCTCGATGGTGGCCTCGCCGAGCCGGTGCAGGAGCGCGGGAACGAACAGGACCGACGCCCGGAACCTGCGGGCGATCTCCTCAGGCAGCACCGAGCTGGTCAGCTCGGAGGCATCCACGACGAGGGTCCGCTCGGCCTCGTGGAACTTGACCACGGCCCCGACCGCCTGGGCTAGCTCCACTGCCCGCCGGACGTCCTCGATCACCGGGACGTTGCGCAGGACCGTACGGCCCTTCTCCGCTAGCAGCGATGCGGCGATCATCTTCAGCGCGGCGTTCTTGGCGCCCTGCACGAAGACGGTGCCCTGAAGCGGGTTACCGCCGCGGACGATATAGCGGGTTTCGGGGCCGCTCGTCATCTGGATGGAACTCCCGTCGGTTAGCTGCATAAAGCCGCCACCCCGGTGCACCACCGGGTCCTGTGACCATGCAGACGGCAGGCAATCATCGTCGATGATGCCCGCCTGTCGTGACGTCAAGTATTCCACCGCTATCGAGCCCCCCAGACCATGACGACAGTGTTACGTAACGTAGCTGAGTGCATTCATAACGTCATCGCGGGGGGTTCCTGCAGTTAATGCCAGCGGGTGCCGGTGATACCCTCAAACGCCGCCACGTAGGTCTTTCGCGTCTGCTCGATGATGTCGTCCGGAAGTGGCGGCGGGGGGTCCTGGCCGTGCCGGTCCCAGCCGGATGCCGGCGACGTGAGCCAGTCCCGGACGAACTGCTTGTCGAATGACACCTGGCTGCGGCCGGGCTGCCAGGTCGCGGCCGGCCAGAACCTGGATGAGTCTGGCGTCAGGACCTCGTCAGCCAGCCGCAGCGTCCCGGAGGAATCGAAGCCCAGCTCGATCTTGGTGTCGGCCACGATGACTCCGCGTTCGGCAGCCAGGCCGGCGCCTCGCTGGTAGACCGCAAGCGTGATCCGCGCGAGCTCGGCGGCGGTGTCCTCGCCCACCAGCGCCGTCAGCTCGGCCATCGTCATGTTCTCGTCGTGCTGCCCCTGGGGGGCCTTGCTGTCGGGATCGAACAGCGGCTCGGCGAGTCGCGATCCGTCCGTCAGCCCGGCTGGCAGGGCCTTGCCGGCCACGATGCCGTCGCGCTTGTAGTCGGCCAGGCCGGTGCCGGTGAGGTAACCGCGTGCCACGCACTCGACCGGCACCATCGACAGCGGCATGCAGGCCATGGCGCGCCCGGCGAACTGCGCCGGGATCGGCTCGTCGACGAGATGATTCGGCACGAGATCGGCGAGGCGCTCGAACCACCACAATGAAAGCTGGGTGAGAATTTTGCCTTTGTCAGGGATGGGCGTGTCCAGGACATAGTCGAACGCCGAGATCCGGTCAGACGCGACGAGCAGCAGCACGCCGTCGGCCGTCTCGTACAGTTCCCGGATCTTGCCCGAGTAGAGATGGCGCAGGCCCGGTGTCTCCTCGCTGTCGGCCATCGGATCGCCGCCCGCACCGGGCGCCGTCACGCCAGCCGCTCCAGCCGGTCGAACACGGCGCCGAGCCGGCGCACGTAGCGCTCCGGGCTCGACACCTCATCCAGTCGCGCCTCGTCGAGTTCCTGGCCCCGGACTGCCGCGTGCTTAAGCAGCGTTTCCCGGAAGTCGGCGCCAGACTGCCACGTCTCCATCGCCGCACCCTGGACGAGTGTGTAGGCATCCTCCCTGGACATTCCCGCCGCCACGAGCTCGAGCAGCACGGCAGAGGTATAGATAAGGCCGTGAGTTGACTCCAGGTTTGCCAGCATCCGGGCGGCGTCGACGACCAGGCCCTCCATCACGCCCGTGGTCTGCTCAAGCAGGTAATCGGTGGCGATCGCCGCGTCCGGCAGCGCGACCCGCTCGGTGGAGGAGTGTGAGATATCCCGCTCGTGCCACAGTGAGATGCCCTCCATGACGGGGACGACCTGGGCCCGGACGATCCGGGCCAGTCCGCTGATGCGCTCGGCCCGGACCGGGTTCTTCTTGTGCGGCATCGATGACGAGCCCTTCTGGCCCGCACCGAACGGCTCGGCCAGTTCAGACACCTCCGTGCGCTGGCCGTGCCGTATCTCGATCGCGATCGCGTCGCAGACGCTGGCGATCAGAGCCAGGACGCTGACCCACTCGGCGATTCCGTCGCGGAGCACGACCTGCGTGGCCACGTCAGCCGGCCGCAGGCCCAGCTCGGTCATGACCTCGGACTCGATAGCCGGGTCGATGTTCGAATACGTGCCGACCGGACCGGACAGCTTGCCGACGGCCACAGACTGCCGGGCGCGCAGCAGCCGGTCCCGACAGCGGTGAATGGCGAAGGCGAAGTCGGCGACCCGGTGCCCCCAGACGTCGGGCTCGGCGTGGATGCCGTGCGTCCGCCCTGGCCGCAGCGTTGTCCGGTGCGCAAGCGCATGCTCACGCAGTACGTGCAGCAGCCTCTCGCACCGGGCGGTCAGCAGATCGGTCGACTCGGCGAGCTGGAGGGCCAGCGCTGTATCCAGCAGGTCGGAGGACGTCATGCCGTAATGCACGTAGGCGGCGGCCTCGCGCGGGGTGGTGTTGTTGGCCCACGCTGACAGGAACGCGATCACGTCGTGGCCGGTCACGGCCTCCAGCGCCGCGACGGCCTCGGGCGTCGGCGGCGGGGCGGCGGCCACCGGCCCGACCACCTCCGCTGGCACGGTCCCAGCTCTGGCATGGGCTGCCAGGACGAGGGTCTCGATCTGGCACCACAACTCGAACTTATGCGCCTCGCTCCAGACGTGGCCCATCTCGGGCAGCGTGTAGCGATCTATCACGCCTCTATCCTGCCGCACCTGCTCCCGGCGGCCCTCCGCCGGGCGGCCTGCCGCCAGCTGGCCCGCGCCCGGCTGCGCCGCGCCCGGCTGCCCCGTCCCCGGCTGGCCCGCTGCCTGCCGGCGCGGCAACGACTGCGCCGGGCCCGGCGGACTCACCAGCGGCCGGTCCGCGCTCGGCGAGCAGCGGCAGCACCAGGACGGCAGCTACCGCGACCAGCTGGGCGTTCAGGCCGGCCGCGGCCCCGAGCACGGTGGTTGCCAGGGCGAGCACCGCCGCAGTCACCCGCCACCGGACCGGGCCGAGGTGCAGCAGCTTGCGCACGATGACGTCGCCGCTCAGAAAGAGCGCACCGCCGACGGCCAGGATGGCAGCCTGCCCGATCCTCGTGGCCAGGCTGGGGCTGAGGCCGCTGGTGCCGACTGCCTGCATCAGCGCCCGAAGGACTCCGGCGGCCAGCGCGACGAGGCCCAGCAGCAGCGGGATGTTTCCGTAGAACAGCGCGCCGAGTATCAGGCTCGTCCGCCGCTCGCTGGAGACCGTCGTGAGCATCTGCTCGGCCCGCTGCTCGTCGCCCGCGCCGAACACGATCCACCACAACGCCGCGGCCACCGCCAGGCCCAGCACCGCCCCCGCCAGCAGCTGCCAGCTCACCGACCGGGCATGGCTGGCTGGCCCGGCCGCGCCGATGCCGACCGCCGCGACTGACTCGCCGATGGCCACGATCAGCAGCGCGCTGTGCCGCTCCGTGTAATGCGACGGTCGCAGCTCAAACCGGCTCGCCGGGCTGACGATGAGCGGGGATCCGAGCTGCACGGCCAGGGCCACCACCCACAGGGCGTACCCGGCCGCGCTGGTGGAGCCTGCCGGATTGTGTAGCAGCCCGGCGATCGTGATCAGCAGCGCGGAACAGATGTTGAACGGCGCGATGCGGAGGATGTTGGCGTTCACGCGGTAGAACAAGCACGTGTGGACGAGCACTACGAGCAGGTAGCCGAGGCCGAGTACGAGGCTGTAGCTGGCGAAGCCGCGCGGGATGGCCAGCCCGACCACAAGGAAGCCGGCCATCCCGACCAGCAGAAGCAGCCGCTCGGCAGTATGCACGGGCGGCCGGGCGTTAGTCAGCCAGGCGTAGCCGCCGTACATCCACCACAGCAGCCCGAATACCAGCAGGACCTGGCCGACGGCGAGCCAGGACAGCTGGGTCGCCAGCACGGACGTGAGCTGGATCAGCGTGAACGCGAAGACGAGGTCGAAGAAGATCTCCAGCGTGCTGACCCGCAGCGGCAGCCCGTCGCCGTCACCGCCTGCCTCGGTCATCGTCGTGCTGGCCGCGACGTCAGGCCCGGATCGCGGCCAGGCAGGCGGGATCCGCGATGTCGGACCGGTACCAGCCGCCCCGCATCCGGATGTGATCGGCTGCCTGGTAAGCGACCGCCCTGGCCTCGGCGAGGTCCGCACCGGTGCCTACCACATTCAGGACACGGCCCCCGCTTGCGACCAGCTGGCCAGCATCGTCCAGCGAGGTCCCCGCGTGCAGCAGGTAACTGCCGGGAACGAAGCCGGCTTCGTCGAGGCCGTCGATCCGGTCGCCGCGCACCGGCTGAGCCGGGTATCCCTCGGCGGCAATGACGACAGTGACGGCGGCACCGGGCCGCCAGGTCAGTGCCGGCGCTGAGGCCAGGTCACCGCGGGCGGACGCAGCCAGCAGCCCGGCGACCGGCGTTGCCAGCCGGTCCAGCACTACCTGGGTCTCCGGGTCGCCGAACCGGGCGTTGAACTCGATCACGCGCAGCCCGCGGCGGGTCAGGCACAAGCCGGCGTAGAGCAGGCCGCTATAGGGCATCCCTCGCCGCCGCAGCTCAGCCAGGGCAGGCTGGACGACGGTCGTGAGCGTCTCATCGGCCAGGGTCGCGGGCGCCCATGGCAGCGGCGCGTAGGCACCCATGCCGCCGGTGTTGGGCCCGGCGTCGCCGTCGCCGGCTCTCTTGTAGTCCTGGGCGGGCAGCAGGGGTATCGCAGTCGTCCCGTCAGCCAGGGCGAAGACGGAGACTTCCGGCCCGTCGAGGTATTCCTCGATCACGACGGTTCCGCAGTCGCGCGCGTGCCTGAGCGCCTCGGCTCTGTCGCTGGTGACCACGACGCCCTTGCCGGCTGCCAGGCCGTCGGCCTTCACAACGTACGGCGACCCGAACTCGGCGAGCGCGGCCTCGGCCTCCTGCTCGCTGCGGCAAGTCCTTGCCGCGGCGGTCGGCACGCCAGCTGAGATCATGACCTCCTTGGCGAACGACTTGGAGCCCTCGATCATCGCGGCGCGCTGATCGGGTCCGAAGCAGCTGACGCCAGCGGCCCGCAGGGCATCGGCTACGCCCGCGACCAGCGGTGCCTCCGGGCCGATCACGACCAGGTCAGCGGCGAGCCTGGCGGCGAGCGCGGTCACGGCCGCCGGGTCAGTCGGCTCGGCATCGTGCAGCTCGGCGAGCTGGCCGATGCCAGGATTGCCGGGCGCGGCATGCAGCTCGGTGACGTCGGCGTCGCTCGCTAGCGCCCTGGCGAGCGCGTGCTCGCGGCCACCCGAGCCGAGGACGAGTACTCGCACGCTGCCGACCCTACCGGCCAGCCGCTCGCCGGCTCTGGTGCACTGACGTCACAGGACCTCGCGAAGCTGGACCGTCTGGTCCCGCCGGGGACCCACCCCGACCGCGGCCACCGGAGCGCCGATCATGTCTTCGACGGCGCGGACGTATGCCTGTGCGGTCTTCGGCAGGTCGGCGAAGTCCTTAGCCCCTGAGATGTCCTCCCACCAGCCGTCCAGGTACTCATAGACCGGCGTGGCGTGGTGAAAGTCGGTTTGCGTCATCGGGATCTCGTCGTGCCGCTTGCCGTGCACGTCGTAGGCCACGCAGACAGGCACCCTGTCCAGGCCGGAGAGCACGTCGAGCTTGGTGATGAAGTAGTCGGTCAGACCGTTCACCCTGGTCGCATACCTGGCGATGACGGTATCGAGCCAGCCTGTCCGCCGCGGCCTGCCGGTCGTCGTCCCGTACTCGCCGCCGGTCTTGCGCAGCCACTCGCCCTGCGCATCGGCCAGCTCAGTCGGGAATGGCCCGGCCCCAACCCTGGTGGTGTAGGCCTTGAGAATGCCCATTACCCGAGTGATACGGGTCGGGCCTATGCCGGAGCCAGCGCAGGCTCCGCCCGCCGTGGGAGACGACGAGGTGACGAACGGGTAAGTGCCGTGATCCACGTCGAGCAACGTGGCCTGGGCGCCCTCCAGCAACACGACCTGGCCTTGGTCCAGTGCGTTGTTGAGCACCAGGCCCGTGTCAGCGACGTACTGGCCGAGCCGGTCGGCAAAGCCGAGATATTGCTCGGTGACAATCTCCGCGTCGATGCCGCGCCTGTTGTAGAGCTTGGTCAGGACCTGGTTCTTTTCCCGCAGCGCCAGGTCGAGCTTCTGACGCAGGATGCCCGGGTCAAAGAGGTCCTGGACCCGGATGCCGACCCGCGACGCCTTATCGCTGTAGGCGGGGCCGATACCGCGCCCGGTGGTGCCGATCCGCGCGTCGCCGAGGTAGCGCTCGGTGACCTTATCGAGGGCGATGTGGTGCGGCATGATCAGGTGGGCGTCGGCAGAGATCAGCAGGCGGTCCTGCCAGACGCCGCGCCGCATCAGCCCGTCGATCTCCTCGAGCAGCACCTCTGGGTTGATCACCACGCCATTGCCGATGACCGACGTCGCGTGATCCGACAGCGCCCCCGACGGCAGCAGGTGCAGGGCGTAGCTCTCCTCGCCGATCACTACGGTGTGGCCGGCGTTGTTGCCGCCTTGGTAACGCACGACGTAGTCGACCCGGTCGCCAAGCAGGTCGGTGGCCTTGCCCTTGCCTTCATCGCCCCACTGCGCGCCGACGATCACGATCGCGGGCATGTCACAGGTCCTCCCGTAACAGAACGAAAGCCCCGGCCAGCGTCATTGCGGTACTGAAGGCAAGCGCGGCAGGGGCTCTTGCATTCAGATGTTACCGGAAGCGGGCCCCGGTCACGCTGGACTAGCGGACGACCAGCGTGTTCAGGACTCCAGCGCGGCCACGGCCGCGGGGCTGCTGTCGGCCAGGAACTCCTCGCACCGAGCCGCCTCGTCGTCCTCGCCGATGGCCGCGGCGGCCGCGCCGAGCATGTGCAGCGCCCGCAGGAAGCCCTGGTTCGGTTCGTGCTCCCACGGGATCGGGCCGTGGCCGTGCCATCCGGCGCGACGCAGCTGGTCGAGACCGCGGTGGTAGCCAGTCCGGGCGAACGCGTAGGCGCTCACTGGGTCCCCTGCCGCCATGGCACGCTCGGCCAGCGCAGCCCACGCGGCGCAGTAACTCGGGAACCGGGCGGCAACCTCGGCTGGGTCAGCGGCGGCAGACAACGCGGCCCTGGCCTCCGGGCTGGCAGGAAGGAAGGTCTCCGGCGGGCCGCCAAGCAGGTTCTCTCGCATCATGTGATCATCCTTGCCGCAGCGTGCTGAGCGGCGAATGCCGGGTCCCGGAACGGCCACTCCTGGCCGGCCGGTCAGGTCAGGTCACGTCAGGCGCTTGCCGGCCGACATCAGGTCCTCGCAGGCGTGGACGACTCGAGCGGCCATGCCCTCCTCGCCGGCCTTGCCCCACGTGCGGGGGTCGTACGCCTTCTTGCTGCCGACCTCGCCGTCCACCTTCAGCACGCCGTCGTAGTTGCTGAACATGTGGCCTGCGACTGGCCGGGTGAAGGCGTACTGGGTGTCAGTGTCGACATTCATCTTCACCACGCCGTAGCCGATGGCCTCGCGGATGTCTGCGAGGTCGGAGCCGGATCCGCCGTGGAAGACCAGGTCGAATGGCTTGTCCTCGCCGTACTTAGCGCCGACGGCGTCCTGGATCTCCTTCAGGACTGCTGGCCTGAGCTTCACGTGACCCGGCTTGTATACGCCGTGGACGTTGCCAAAGGTGGCAGCCAGGATGTACCGGCCCCGCTCGCCGAGGCCGAGGGCCTCGGCGGTGGCCAGGGCGTCCGCCGGGGTGCTGTAGAGCTTTTCGTTGATCTCGCCGACAACGCCGTCCTCTTCGCCGCCGACGACTCCGATCTCCATCTCCATGATCACGTGCGCTGAAGCGCACTGGTCCAGGAGCTCCGAGGCGATCTGGAGATTCTCCGCCAGCGGCACTGCCGAGCCGTCCCACATGTGCGACTGGAAGAGCGGCTCCTCGCCACGCGCGACGCGCTCGACGGAGATCTGCACCAGCGGGCGCATGAACCCGTCCAGCTTGTCCTTCGGGCAGTGGTCGGTGTGCAGAGCGATGTTGACCGGATACCTGGCCGCGACCGTCCGGGCGAAGTGAGCCAGCGCCTCCGACCCGGTGACCATGTCCTTGACGGATGCACCGGACAGATAGTCGGCGCCGCCTGTCGATACCTGGACGATGCCGTCGCTCTCGGCATCGGCGAAGCCGCGAAGGGCAGCGTTCAGGGTCTGGCTCGAGGTCACATTGATGGCCGGATACGCGAAGCCGTGCTCCTTGGCCCGGTCGAGCATCTGCGCGTAGACCTCTGGCGTCGCGATCGGCATGGCGCGAAATCCTCTCGGTATGGCGTCAGTGCCCAGTATTGCCGAGGCTGCCTGGACGCCCAACTCCGGCAGGCCGAGTTGCCTGCATTGCCAGGGCGGGGGTCGCGACGGGTCTACTCTCAGAGCATGGGACACCATGATGCGGACCCCGCTGAACACCGCCGGTATACCGGCGTCGTGCTCCTGTCCGTTGTGGTTCTGGCGATGCTGACCGTTGCGGCGCTAGCGCTGACTGCGTTCTCGCACAGTTGACGGCGCATGGCTGACGTCGCGTAGCTCGCGGCAGCAGGCGGCTTAGGGGGGTCGGCTTGGCAGCCAGGACGGCTGTCAGCCGAGACCGAGGTCGGACAGCTCGAACGCGGCCAGATAGGGCAGGCCGCGCTCGGCTATCTTTGGCCTGGCCCCGCGCTCGACGACCACCGCGACGCCGACAACCTCGGCGCCGGCCTCCTCGAGCGCGTTTACCGCCGTGAGCACAGAACCGCCCGTCGTCGATGTGTCTTCGACGGCCAGGACTCGTCGCCCGGCGACATCCGGACCTTCGATGCGCCGCTGCATGCCATGAGCCTTCTCGGCCTTGCGAACGACGAAGGCATCCAGCTTGCGACCACGGGCGGCCGCAGCGTGCAGCATCGCGGTGGCGACTGGATCGGCGCCAAGCGTCAGGCCGCCGACGGCGTCGTATTCCAGGCTCTGTGTCATGTCGAGCATGACCCGTCCCGTGACCGGTGCCGCCCGGCCATCGAGCGTCACGCGGCGCAAGTCGATGTACCAGTCGGCGCGCTGCCCGGATGACAAGATCACCTCGCCGTGGACAACGGCGAGCTCCCTGATCATGCGCAGCAGTTCGTCTCGATCAGCCACGGCAGCCGAGCCTATCTGGCTGGCCGGGCGGAGTACTTGCCGGCGCCTGATACCTTCTGCGGGCTGGTGGCGTGTCCGGCGCGGGCGACCTCCGCGCGCGGCGCGCTAATAGGTAAATTACCTGAACTGGCGGCAGGAACCCGGCCTGGCGGATACGTCCGCGATCCGAACTATGTGCCACGACCGCCGCCATGCGCTGGTAACGTCACGCGCAATGGAAGGACGGTGTCGCGTTGGATCGCTGCGCGCTGTTCGTGGACGCGAGTTATGCGCTGGCCGATGGTGCGCTCGCCGTCCATGGCACTCGCAATCGTGACTCGGTCTCCTGGGACTACGCGGGCCTCCTGAAGCTGCTCGGCAGTTTGTCCAGGGACCGCACTGGCCTGCCGCTGCTGCGGTGTTACTGGTACGACACCGTTGCTGACGGCAATCGCGCTGCCGAGCACGACACGCTGGCCGATATCCCCGGCGTCAAGCTCCGCCTCAGCAAGGCCAGGCCTAGCCGCAAGGAGGGCGTCGAGGCGGAGATCCGCAAGGATCTCACCGCGCTGGCCAGGAATCATGCGGTGAGCGATGTGATCATCGTCAGCGCGGAGGAAGACCTGGGGCCGGTCGTCGCCGAGGTTCAGGATCTCGGGGTCCGCACGGTCCTTCTGCACATCGCCACCGACGGTAACTGGGCGATGTCGCGCTCCTTGCGCCAGGAGTGCGACGACATCATCGAGATCGCCCCCGGCCATCTGCGGCCATACGTCGACCTCATCTCCGGTGCCGAGCCGCAGCTGGCCAGCACCGGCTACCGGGAGCTGGCGGCGAGCACTGCCCAGTCCAGCGCACCGCAGCCCGCGATCGAGGCGCCAGCGGTCAGACTTTACGGCTCGCCCGTCGTGGCCGAGTACCAGCATGCCGGGCAGCTGGCCGCTGCCGGCAACGGTCAGGGCGAGGTACTTAACTCGGGTCCGATTCAGCGGAGCTCGGCGGGCCAGCAAGCGTCGGCGCTGGACCAGCAGCTTCAGACGCCTCCGATGTCGCAGCCGTCCATGGCCCAGCCTCCGATGTCGCAGCCGTCCATGGCCCAGCCTCCGATGTCGCAGCCGTCCATGGCCCAGCCGTCGATGCCGCAGCCGCCGCAGCCGGGACAGACGCAGCAGTATCAGCATCAGGACATAGGCCGCGCCCAGGCAGCCGCTGGCGGTGACGCAGGCTTCAGCCATGGCGGGTTCACCGGCCAGGATCCGTCGCGAGGCCAGAACGGGCAGCTCAGCCAGCAGCAGGAGGCAGGCTACGGCCAGCGCGGGGCTGGCGATGACGGTCGCGGGCAGCCCGGCTCGCTGCCGGGAGCCGGCGCCGTCGGGCAGCCGGTTATGCACGGCCAGAACGGCATGGGCCAGAACGGCATGGGCCAGAACGGGATGGCACAGGATGCCTTCGGCCAGAATGCCTTGGGCCAGAACGGCACGGGCCAGAATTCGCCTGCGGCTAACGGTCAGGCCGGTGCGCCTGGGCCGATGAGCAACGCGCTGAGCGGTGGTCAGCCCGGTGGTGGTCAGCCCGGTGGTGGCCAGCCCCACGGTGGCCAGCCCCACGGCTGGGCAGCCCGGTGGCGGGCTTCCCAACGGCAGCCAGCTCGGCGGGTTTGTGCCGCAGGGCGGCGTCAGCCAGCAAGGCGGCACGGGTCCTCAAGGCGTCGGCCAGCATGGCGGCGCGGTGCCCGGCAACGGGCTGCCGCTGACCGGGCCGCAATCTCACGGAATGGCAGCTCACGGGATGCCAGCTGGCCAGCGAGGCGGCCCGCCTGCTCAGGGCGCGGGCATGCCGGGCAATGGGCTCCAGCCCGGCATGCTGCCCGGCGGACTACCTCCGGCGGGTACAGCGCCAGGGGGCACGCCCGGTAGCCACGGCGGCGCCCTGCCGTCGAACGGCGCGGCCAATGTTCTTGCGGGCGGCGGCCAGGGCGGCATGCCGATGGCCGGCGGACAGCAGCCGACCGGCGGACACCATCAGCCGGGCGGACAGCATCAGCCGGGCGGACAGCAGCCGGGCATGTCCATGCAGGCAGGGCAGCAAGGGCTGCCGCAGGCTGCGCAGGGCTCCGGGCTCCCCAGCCAGGGTCAGCCGATGCAGGGTCAGCCGATGCAGGGCCAGCCGATGCAGGGCCAGCCGATCCAGGGCCAGCCGATCCAGGGCCAGCCGATCCAGGGCCAGCCGATCCAGGGCCAGCCGATCCAGGGCCAGCCAATCCAGGGCCAGCCAATCCAGGGCCAGCCAATGCAGGGCCAGCCGATCCAGGGCCAGCCGATCCAGGGCCAGCCCGCACCCGGCCAGCAGGGAATGCAGCAGCGGCCGGGCGCGGCGAGCATTGCCCCGAACGGCATGATGCCGTCGGACGCGCAGCGACCGCAGCGGCAGCTCCCGGGCGGCAGCAGTGCGCCGTACGCGCACGACCGGAGCATGCCCTACGGCGGCCCGATGCAGCCGCCCCAGTTCAGCGGACCTGTCGGCGGGGCGCCGTACGCACCGAGCCCCTACGGCGGCCAGCCGCCAGCCGCGCCGCCACCTGTGGCCATGTCCGTCGGGGACGCGGTCCAGTCGGCCCATGCCGAGGGATTCGGCTTCGGCGAAGCCGTCGCGCGGGACGCGCCGGCCCTGTGGCTAGAGGCGGTGCTCGCCCGCAAGCCACGGATGCCATCGGACCTGGAGGCCAGGCTGCTGCAAGGCTCGGCACTGCCGATCGACTCGCTGCTACATGACGAGGTCAGGCACGCGCTGCGGCGTGGGTTCTGGGACGCGCTCGAGCGCTCGCGCCACTAGCTGCGAGGTGGTCCTGCCGGGAATCGTGGGCATGGCAGGGCCAAGACGCAGTTACGGGGTATTTGTCACGAAGCCATTACTGCGCGCTCCTCGCGCGCACATTAGTGCTATTTCCCGGATACCTTAGTCACGTGGCAGCACTGAGCCGTGAGCAGTTCGACTCGATCGAGTTTGACGCAGCTGCCAGCGGCGATCACGCCGCCGCGGCGCGGGCCATGACCGAGCTCGCGACGACCGGCGCCGAGACTCCGGCGATGCCGCGCGCTGAGGCTTTTATACGCGCTGGTGAGCAATGGCTCCTAGCTGATCAACCCGCCGAGGCCGTCCGCGGCTTCCGCCGCGCGATGACCCACGGCGGACCGGTTTTCGCAGATCCCCGCGTCCCGCTGGCTCGCGCGCTATTCCAGCTCGGCAACGAGTCGGAGGCGCAGGGCCTGATCAGCGAGATCAAGGGCGAGGGCCCCCGTGATGCCAGGACCTGCGACCTAGTCGCCGAGCTGCTGGTCGAGCGCTCCGACCTGGCGGATGCCCTGGAGTGGGCGACCGCCGGGGTCGAGCTGTGCCTCGCTGCCACGCGGCAGGGCGATCAGGCCGAGGATGACGAGCGGGAGCTAACACTCCTGCTGCGGCTGCGGTACCGGATCCGCAATGACCTCGGCCTGCCCGAGGACAGCTACGACGCGATGCTTGACGGTTCTTAGGCTGGGCTACTGGCCGGGGCGACGGCCCGCTCCGGGCTGACTCGCAGCGTGTCGGAGGCCTCGTCCAAGTCGACCAGCAACTTGTCGCCATCGGCGATCTCGCCGGAGATCAGGCCGCGCGCCAGCTTGTCGCCGATCGCGGACTGGATGAGCCGCCGAAGCGGCCGCGCTCCGTAGACCGGGTCGAAGCCCGTGAGGGCCAGCCACTCCTTGGCGCCCGGCGTCATCTCCAGCGTCAGCCGCCGAGCGGCCAGCCTGGCGCCGAGCCGGCGTACCTGGAGGTCCACGATCTCAGTCAGCTCCTCTGTGGTGAGCGCGTCGAAGATGATCACGTCGTCGAGCCGGTTCAGGAACTCCGGCTTGAACGTGGCCCGCACGACCCCCATGACCTTGTCTCCAGTGGCCGCCTCGTCCAGGCTCGGATCGGCGATGTACTGCGAGCCCAGGTTCGAGGTCAGGATCAGGATCGTGTTGCGGAAGTCGACGGTCCGGCCCTGCCCGTCGGTCAGGCGGCCATCGTCGAGTACCTGGAGCAGTACGTCGAAGACCTCCGGATGCGCCTTCTCCACCTCGTCAAGCAGCACGACGGAGTAGGGCCGGCGCCGGACCGCCTCGGTGAGCTGGCCGCCTTCCTCGTAGCCGACGTAGCCGGGCGGGGCGCCGACGAGCCGGGCCACCGAGTGCCGCTCGGAGTACTCGCTCATGTCGATCCTGATGATCGCCCGCTCGTCGTCGAACAGGAACTCGGCCAGCGCCTTGGCGAGCTCGGTCTTGCCGACGCCCGTCGGTCCGAGGAAGAGGAACGAGCCCGATGGGCGATCCGGGTCCGATATGCCTGCTCTGGACCTGCGGACGGCATCGGAGACAGCCTGGACAGCAGTCCGCTGGCCGATGAGGCGGTGGCCGAGCTCGTCCTCCATCCGCAGCAGCTTGCCGGTCTCGCCTTCCAAGAGTCGGCCCGCCGGGATGCCGGTCCAGGCGGACACCACGTCGGCCACGTCGTCAGGTCCGACCTCCTCCTTGACCATGGGCGGCCCGTCGTCGCCCAGGCCCGACGTGCCAGCCCGTTCGTCTTCGCTGCCGGTGGCGGCCGCCGCGGCGATCTGGCGCTCAAGCTCGGGGATCTGGCCGTACATCAGCCGGGAGGCAGCCTCGAAGTCCGCATCGCGCTGGGCCCGCTCGGCCTGGCCCTTCAGCTCATCGAGCTGCTTCTTCAGCTCGCCGACCTTGTTCAGGCTGGCCTTCTCCCGATCCCAGCGGGCGACGAGCACGGTCAGCTGCTCCTGCTTATCGGCCAGGTCGGCCCGCAGCCGCTCGAGCCGCTCGCGACTGGCCGGGTCGTTCTCCTTGGCCAGCGCCATCTCTTCCATTTTCATCCTGTCGACGCTGCGCTGCAGCTCGTCGATCTCGACAGGCCGGGAGTCAATCTCCATCCGCAGCCGGGATGCTGCCTCGTCGATGAGGTCGATCGCCTTGTCCGGCAGGAACCGGGCGGTGATGTACCGGTCCGACAGCGTCGCCGCCGCTACCAGGGCGGCATCGGAGATCTGCACCTGGTGGTGCGCTTCATATCGGCCCTTGAGCCCGCGCAGGATGGCGATCGTGTCCTCGGCGGAAGGTTCGCCGACGAATACCTGCTGGAAGCGCCGTTCGAGCGCCGGGTCCTTCTCGATCCGCTGGCGGAACTCATCCAGCGTGGTCGCGCCGACCATCCGGAGCTCACCACGCGCGAGCATGGGCTTCAGCATGTTGCCCGCGTCCATCGCGCCCTCGGCCGCGCCTGCGCCGACAACGGTGTGCAGCTCGTCGATGAAGGTGATGATCTGGCCTTCGCTCCGCTTGATCTCGTTGAGCACGGCCTTCAGCCGCTCCTCGAACTCGCCGCGGTACTTTGCGCCGGCGACCATCGCGCCGAGGTCGAGTGCGACCACGCGCTTGCCGCGCAGCGACTCGGGCACGTCGCCAGCTACCACCCGCTGCGCCAGTCCCTCCACGACCGCGGTCTTGCCAACGCCGGGCTCGCCGATCAGCACCGGGTTGTTCTTGGTCCGCCTGGACAGCACCTGGATCACCCGGCGGATCTCCGCGTCCCGGCCGATAACCGGGTCGAGCTTGCCGTCGCGGGCGCTCTGGGTGAGATCGATGCCGTACTTCTCCAGCGCCTGATAGGTGCCCTCGGGGTCCTGGGAGGTGACCCGGGCGTGGCCGCGGACCTGCTCGAACGCATCGGTGAGCTGCTTAGGCCCGGCGCCCGCCGCGCGCAGCATGGTGGCGGCCTGGCCGCCGCTGGTCGCGAGGCCGACCAGCAAGTGCTCGGTCGACACGTACTCGTCGGACATCTCGCCGGCCAGCTTGCCCGCGGCGGCCAGCGCGGCCAGCAGCTGCCGTGAGGTTTCCGGCGCGCTCACGGTGGCGCCGGCCGCCTGCGGCATCCGGGCTAGCTGGTCACGAACGGTCCTGAGCAGCTCGGCCGGGTCGGCACCGACGGCGCGCAGCAGCGGCGTCGCGGTCCCGCCCTCCTGCTGTACCAGTGCGGCGAGCAGGTGAAGGCCATCCACGTTCGGATTGCCTGCCGCAGCGGCCATCTGCACGGCCTGCTGCAGCGCCTCCTGACTCTTCCTGGTCAGCTTCTCATCCACGGTCTTCTCCCCAAGTTCTGAATGTCGCCGCGTCGTTCGTGCTCGGCGGCGCGGCACCCGCCTGGTGGATCCGGGCTAGCTTGAGCCCGCCCCGTTCCCCGCTGACTGCGGTCTGACCTCTCCCGCGGCGGCAACCGCCGGGCCAGCGTCCCCGCCGATGCCGGTGCCTGGTACGGGGCGCGGGCCCGAGCTGGCAGGCCGGACCGGGACGAGGGCCGCCCCGTCAGCCCGGCCGCGTACCAGGCTCGCCAGCCGGGCGGCAACCGCCCTGGTGGACTCGAGCTCGGATCGCAGCTGGCTGACCTCCGCATGCATCTCGGCGACCAGCATCCGGCTGCGTCGCTCGGCCAGCTCGAGCTCGAGGATGCGCTTGATCCCGTTGAGGTTGATGCCCTCCTCCTGGGAGAGGCGCTGCACTTCGCGCAGGATCAGGATGTCGCGCAGCGAGTACCGACGACCGCGCCCGGCTGCCCGCCCCGGCGAGACCAGGCCGAGCCGGTCGTAGGCTCGCAGCGTCTGCGGGTGCATACCGGACAGCTGAGCGGCCACCGAGATGACGTAGACAGGCGTGTCATCCGAGAGCTCGAATTGGCTGGTCATCGTCATCTCCTTCCGGGTGGCTGAGGGTTAGCCGTTCGCGTTCTTTAGTACGTCGGCCCGCGGGTCGGGGCCGGCAGTTGCGTCCCTGAAGGTCTCGAGCGCATCGCGCGCCTTGTCGTTCAGTTCCTGCGGGACCTGGACGCTGACCGTGACGAGCAGGTCGCCAGTCGTCCCGTCCTTGCGGCGGATTCCCTTGCCGCGGACCCGGAAGGTGCGGCCGTTCGGCGTGCCCGCCGGGATCCGCAGGCTCACCGGCATACCGCCGTGCGACGGGACCTTGATCTCGGCGCCCAGGGTCGCTTCGGTGAAAGTGACCGGCACGGTGATGGTCAGGTTGGTACCCGACCGGCCGAACGTTCCGTGCGGATGCGCCTGGACGTGCACCCGGACATAGAGGTCGCCGGGCGGACCGCCGCGCTCACCGGGCGCGCCCTTGCCGCCGAGCTTGATCCGCTGGCCGTCCGCGACACCGGCTGGGATCCTGGCCTGGATCGTCCGGGTGCTCATGGCCCGGCCGCTGCCCATGCACGTCTCGCACGGATCGTCGACGACTAGACCGCGGCCGCGGCAGGTCTTGCACGGCTCGGAGAAGGCGAAGCTGCCGAGGTTGCGGCTGCCCTGGCCGGTGCCTTCGCAGGTCGGGCAGACCCTGGGCACGGTGCCCGCCTTGGCGCCGGTGCCCTTGCACACCTTGCACGGGCCCTCGCCGGTGAGGCGGAGCGAGACCGTGGAGCCGTCGATGGCGTCGCTGAAAGACAGCGTGGTCTCGGTCTCGACGTCGGCGCCGCGCCGTGGCCGCGCCTGCGTGCTGGTGGTGCCGCCGGTCCGGTTGCCGAAGACGCCGCCGAGCAGGTCGCCGAGACGGCCGCCCGCGCTGCCGGCCGTGCCGCCGAACAGGTCGCCGAGATCGAACCCGTAGCCGCTGCCCGCCGATCCGGATCCTGGCATCCGGACGCCGCCGCCGCCGAAGAGGGACCGAGCCTCGTCGTACTCCTTGCGCCGGCCCTCGTCTGACAGCACGGTGTAGGCCTCGGAGATCTCCTTGAAGCGCGCCTCGGCCTTCGGGTCACCCTCGTTGGCATCTGGGTGATACTTACGAGCCAGCTTCCGGTACGACTTCTTGATCTCGTCGGCGGGAGCGGTCTTGGTCACCCCGAGGGTCTTGTAGTAGTCCTTCTCCAGGTAGTCCTTAGTGCTCAACGTGCCTCTCTCGTGACCTATCTCGAACCCGGCGCCGGGACCCGCCGAAGCGGGCCGCCCGGCACCTGGTCGCTATTCGCCAGACACGCCGTCATCGGGAGCCGCGCCGGAGTCGTCGGCCTGGCCGGGGACATCGGCCGGGTCGGCGTCCGCGTCCGGGGTGCCGCCCTCGGGCTCAGCGACGGCGACTCTGGCCGGGCGGATGATCCGCTCGCCGACCTTGTAGCCGGGCTGAAGGATCTGAACGGCGGTTGGCTCGGCCACGTCAGCTGAATACGAGTGCATGAGCGCCTCGTGCAGCGTCGGGTCGAACGGATCGCCGCTCTCGCCGAAGGACGTCAGGCCGAGCTTGATCACGATGCCCTCGAGCGACTCGGCGACCGACTTGAAGCCGCCGGTCAGCTCGCCATGCTCCCTGGCCCGGCCGATGTCGTCCAGGACAGGCAGCAGCTCGTGGAGCACGTTGGCTAGCGCCTGCTCGCGCACAGCCAGCCGGTCGCGCTCGACCCGCTTGCGATAGTTGGCGTACTCGGCCTGCAGCCGCTGGAGGTCGGCGGTCCGCTCGGACAGCATGCCGAGAACCTTGGCCGTCGCAGCATCCGTCGCCGCGCCGACCCCGTCCCCGGTGCCGCCAGAAGCAGCCGCACCGCTAGAGGCAGCCTCGTCAGACGGTTCCCCGCTAGCAGCGGGCGCGCCGTCCGCGGGCCCGGATGTGGCACCGGCCGAGGGCCGACCCTGATCCGCGCTGGCTCCGGTGGCGCCGGGTCTGGACACGGAGTGCTTACCGGGCTTGGGCTGTCCGCCTGCCGGGGCCGGCCCGCGCTGCGGCCGGCCTGGGCGGTGTCGCGTACCTGGCCAGTAGCCGGGTCAATCCGCCTGCGATCGCGGATGATCGGGCCCTGGCTCTCCTCGTCGGGCCTCATTAGGCGGCGCCGCCCTCCTCGTCGGCCGGCTTCTCGTCATCGACGATCTCGGCCTCGACGACATCGTCGTCCTGGCCGCCGGCCTCCTCGCCCGACTCGCCGGCCTGCGCGTTGGAGCCCTGCGACTGCGCATAGATGGCTGTGCCCATCTTCTGGCTCACCTGCGCCGCGTGCTCGCTGGCGGTCTTGATCGCCTCCGTGTCGGTGCCCTCGAGCGCCTTCTTGAGGTCGGCGATCGCGGACTCAACCTCGGACTTGATGTCGTCCGGGACCTTGTCGGCGTTCTCGGAGAGGAACTTCTCGGTCGTGTAGGCAAGCGACTCTGCGCGGTTGCGGACCTCTGCCTCCTCGCGCCGCAGCCGGTCCTCCTCGGCATACGTCTCAGCGTCAGCCATCATCCGCTCGATGTCGTCCTTGCCCAGCGCCGAGCCGCCCGAGATGGTCACGGACTGCTGCTTGCCGGTGCCAAGGTCCTTAGCCGAGACGTTCACGATGCCGTTGGCGTCGATGTCGAACGTGACCTCGATCTGCGGGATGCCGCGCGGCGATGGCGCCAGGCCAGCCAGCTCGAACATGCCGAGCTTCTTGTTGTACGCGGCGATCTCGCGCTCGCCCTGGAAGACCTGGATCTGCACCGACGGCTGGTTGTCGTCCGCGGTGGTGAAGATCTCCGAGCGCTTGGTCGGGATGGTGGTGTTGCGCTCGATCAGCTTGGTGAAGATACCGCCCTTGGTCTCAATGCCCAGGGACAACGGCGTCACGTCGAGCAGCAGCACATCCTTGACCTCGCCCTTGAGCACGCCCGCCTGGAGGCAGGCACCCACGGCGACGACCTCGTCCGGGTTGACGCCCTTATTGGGCTCCTTGCCACCGGTCAGCTCCTTGACCAGGTCGACGACGGCCGGCATCCGGGTGGAGCCGCCGACGAGCACGACGTGGTCGATCGCGCTGAGCTTGACCCCGGCGTCCTTGATCACCTGCTGGAACGGGGACTTACAGCGGTCGAGGAGATCCGAGGTCATCTTCTGGAACTCGGCCCTGGTCAGCTTGGTGTCCAGGTGCAGCGGGCCCTGCTCGGAGTGGGTGATGTAGGGCAGGTTGATCTGCGACTCGGTCGAGCTTGACAGCTCGATCTTGGCCCTCTCCGCGGTCTCCCGCAGCCGCTGCAGCGCCATCTTGTCCTTCGACAGGTCGGTGCCGTAACTGTTCTTGAAGTCCTTGACCAGCCAGTCGACGATCCGCTGATCCCAGTCGTCACCGCCGAGGTGGTTGTCGCCGCTGGTGGCCTTGACCTCAACGACGCCCTCGCCAACCTCAAGCAGCGAGACGTCGAACGTGCCACCGCCGAGGTCGAAGACCAGGATGGTCGCCTCGCCCGCCTTGTCTAGGTGGTAGGCGAGAGCAGCGGCCGTGGGCTCGTTGATGATGCGCAGGACGTTCAGGCCCGCGATCTGGCCGGCCTCCTTGGTGGCCTGCCGCTGCGCGTCGCTGAAGTACGCAGGCACCGTGATCACCGCGTCGGTGATGGTCTCGCCCAGGTATGCCTCAGCGTCTCGCTTCAGCTTCTGGAGTACGAAGGCGCTGATCTGCTGCGCCGTAAACTTCTTGCCGTCGATCGACACTGTCCAGTCGGTGCCCATCTGGCGCTTGACCGAGCGGATCGTCCGGTCAACGTTGGTCACAGCCTGCCGCTTCGCGACCTCTCCGACGAGTACCTCGCCGTTCTTCGCGAAGGCGACCACGGACGGCGTGGTCCGCGAGCCCTCGGCGTTGGCGATGACCGAGGGCTCCCCGCCCTCGAGGACGGCGACGACGGAGTTGGTCGTCCCCAGGTCGATGCCTACCGCACGTGCCATGTGTTCTGTCCTTGGTTTGCTCTAGTGCCGGAAGATTGAGTCCTGACCGCTCAAGTCTGCCATGCTGACTACTGGTTCGCAAATGAGTTGAGTCACTTCGGCTCAACTTTGCTCCTATGTCCATAGGAACTAGCTAGGAACACCAGGTATTCCTGCCCGCTGCCGCGCCGCCGCAACTCACCGGGGCGGCGCAGGACGTCGTGGCATATGGTGCAGATAGGCCCTAGATCCGTTACCCGGCGTTTACTGTTAGGTTCCTGGAGTAACCGGGGGGAACGCATGCTGCAGAACGACGCCGGAGCAGCTGCCGGGGCGAATTCCGGTGCGGCCAGCGAGCCTGGCCTGCAGCAGATACCCGAAGCGCCGGCCATGGCGAGCTCCGGCCGGCCAGCGGGCGAGGCCAGCGCACGCTGGCGGGCACTGAGCGCCGATGACCGGACGGCACTCGGCATCTGGGCGGCCGCGCACCTGGCCTTGCTCGCGCTGGCCTGGGCGGCTGCCTGGGCCTTCCGGGCGACTCGCGAGCACGCTCCGCTGACGGCGGCTTTCGATCACTGGGACACGGGGCTGCTGCGCAATATCGCGCAGCACGGGTATTTCGGGCCGGACTCCATCGCGAACAACGCGGCGTTCTTCCCTGGCTATCCGGCCGCGCTGGCGGCAGGTCATCTCGTCCTGCGTAGCTGGGTGCTGTCGGAGATCGTCGTCTCCGGGGTAGCCGGCTGCTTCGCTGTCGTCGCACTGGCCCGGCTGGCAGGCGGCAGCCGCGCCGTCTTGTACCTGATCGCTACCCCGGCCGCGGTCTTCCTCACGATCGGGTACGCGGAGAGCCTGTTCCTCGCGTTCGCCATTCCCGCCTGGCACGCCGCGGCGCGCGGCCGCTGGTGGCTGGCTGCGCTTCTGGCCGGGCTGGCCGGACTCGTCCGGCCGGATGCGCTCTTCCTGATTCCCGCCCTGGCCGTCATGGCCCTGACGGGCTATCGCGGCCCCGGCAACTGGCCACCGCCAGCGGCCACGGCCGGGAAACGGCTCGCCAACGCGGCCACGGTCTGCTGCGCCCTGGCTGGTCCGGCGGCTTACGCGGCGTACCTGTGGCTGCAAACGGGGAGCCCGCTGACGTGGTCAACCGCGCTGCGCAAGGGCTGGGGCCTGCGCCTGTCCACACCGTTCCAGGCAGCGCGGACGACCTGGTGGGCTGCCTTCCAGCACGCGTTCGGCGCGAGCACTGCGTTCGAGTTCCAGCTAGAACTCGGCGCGATGGCCGCGATGGTGCTGGCCACGCTGGCGTTCGCCTGCTGGCGGCACTGGCCTGAGGCTGTTTACTGCGGGCTGGCGGTGATCGCCCTCGGCACGTCGACCTGGTACGAGACCGGACCGCGCACGCTGGCGATCCTCTTCCCGGTGTTCATCGCGCTTGCGGCGGTCGATGCCCGGCGGCACTGGGTCCGGTACCTGTACTTCGGCGTCAGCGGGCCGCTGGCGGTGGTGCTGGCCATGCTGTATCTATCCGGGCAGTGGGCCGGCTGAATCCGTCAGTCAGCCGCCGTAGCCAGGCTGAGCACGGGCAGTGAGCCGCCACTGCCTGAGGTGCAGGGCGAACCTGTCCGGGGCGCCGGACAGCACCCCGCCAGCCGGATCGTCGGTTCCGTCGGCCCGGACGACGTCCCGTCCGGGGTTCAGGCACTCCCGGACGACCAGCACGCACAGCAGCAGCACGGTGCCGAAGCGGGCCAGCACTGCGGCGAAGTACATCCCGGTGCTGATCGCGCCCGGCGTGCTCAGGCCGGCCACGACGGTGATCAGGTAGGCCCAGATCGCGTAGAAGTAGCCGACCTCGGCTGCCTGCCAGATCAGGTAACCGAGCACTCGCGGCCTGGCCAGGACCACGAGCGGGACGAGCCAGACCACATACTGGGGCGACCAGACCTTGCTGCTGAGCAGGAACGCGGCGGTCGTAAGGAAGATCAGCTGAGCCAGCCGCGGCCGCCTCGGCGCCGCTAGCGCCAGTAGCCCGATGGCCAGGCAGCCGACGCCGAACGCCGCCGCCGACAGCAGATTAAGTTCCGGCGTTGACGCGGTGCCCACGACCGGCCAGTGCATGTACTGGAAGAAGTACCAGATCCCGCCCCAGTCGGCGCCGCGGCTCTCACTGAAGGTGTAGAAGGTGGCCCAGCCCTGCGGGGCCGCAATCGCGACAGGCAGGTTCACTGCGAGCCAGGCCGCAGCCGCCGACCCGGCCGTCACGAGGAATGCGCGCAGCCGGCCGGCCCGCAAGCACACCAGGAGCAACGGCCAGAGCACGACGACCGGATAGAACTTGGTCGCCACCGCGAGGCCGAGGAGGACCCCGGCCAGGACCGGCCGCCGTGCCGCCCATGCGGCGAGCGCCATCATCATCAGGCCCATCGCGATGAGATCCCAGTTGATGAACGCCGACAGGATCAGCGCGGGGGCGAACGCGACGAGCAGGGCGGTCCACCGGCGCTTCGGGCCCGCGCAGTAGGCAGTCCCGAGCACCCCGGCCACCAGGAACAGCGCCAGCACAGCGACCGTGACGTCGAAAAACTGCAGGCCCCTGGAGTACGGATTGGAGATGGATCGCACTACCCAGGCCGCGCCCTGCATGACGGCCCCGATGATGACCGGGTACTCGACGTGGTGATCCAGGTACGGGATCTTGCCGGCCGCCAGCCCCTCGCCGTAGTACAGCGGGTAGATATCGGTGTAGCAGTGCGCCTGGTACTGCCCGACGCCGACGTTCCAGGCTCCGGCCCGGCACGCCTCCTTGGCGCCGAAGGCGATCCCGTCGGCGACAACGCTGGCCAGGACCAGGACCGTGGCTGACCCGCCGAGCGCGGCCCAGCGGCCCGCACCCGAGGCGCGCTCAGGTGCCGGCCCGGCTGCGTGCCCGCGCCGGGCGTGATCACCCATGATCCGCGCTCATTGTGGCTGGCCTGTCCCATCGGCACCGAAATCTGCGTCGGTGCCGGAGTCTGCGTCGGTGCCCGGAAATCCGGTCTGTCGGCGCTGGTCCGCGACCTGCTACGGGAGCGCTCGACACAGGCTAGCGGCTGCCGCGCCCGGCCTGCGCCGGAGCCGCTGCTGGTCGCGCGATCGGCCGAGGTAACACGGTGATCGCAACCCGGAGCGGATGCGGCGTTACGCTGTCACCCATTGCCATACCTGGAGGTTGCCTTGGCACTGCGCATCATCATCGGACTCGCCCTGACGGTCGTTGCGGGCGCGATCGCGGCCCGCCGCCTCTGGTGGCTATTCCGGCTCGGCCGGACCGGGCAGCCGGCCCCCGAGCGGGTCGCTACGCTGCGCGAGCACCCGGTGGAGGGCGCGGAGACCCAGGTCACCGAGGTGATCGGGCAGCGCAAGCTGCTGAAGTGGTCGGTGCCCGGTATCGCCCATGCGCTCACCTTCTGGGGCTTCATCGTCTTGGTCCTCACCATCATCGAGGCCTACGGCGCGCTATTCAGCAAGCACTTCGCCATCGTGCTGATCGGCACCTGGTCCTGGGTCGGCTTCATCGAGGACCTGTTCGCGGTCGGGGTGCTCGTGGGCATCATCACGTTCGCGATCATCAGGCTGACGTCCGATCCGAAGCGCGAAGGGCGCAAGTCGCGCTTCTCCGGCTCGCACACCGGCGCCGCCTGGGTCGTGCTGCTCGGCATCTTCCTGGTCGTCGCGACCTTGCTGATCTACCGCGGCGCGCAGATCAACACCGGCGACTTCCCGTATCCGCACGGCGCGTTCGCCTCGCAGATCGTGGGTCACTGGCTGCACCCGCTTGGCGCTGCCAACAAGGGCATCGAGACCACGTTCATCCTGCTGCAGCTGGCGGTCATCCTCGCCTTCGGCGTCTTCGTGACGTACTCCAAGCACCTGCACATCGCGATCGCGCCGATCAACGTGCTGTTCTCCCGGCGGCCCGACGCCCTTGGCCCGCTGCAGCCGATGCGCTCGAACGGCAAGGTGCTGGACTTCGAGGAGGCCGACCCGGATGAAGACGTCTTCGGAATCGGCAAGATCGAGGACCTGAGCTGGAAGGGCATGCTGGACCTGGCTACCTGCACCGAGTGCGGCCGGTGCCAGTCGCAGTGCCCGGCCTGGGCCACCGGCAAGCCCCTGTCACCCAAGATGATCATCCTCGAGCTGCGTGACCACGCCTTCGCCAAGGCGCCCTACCTGCTGGCGGACTCGGATGAGGCGCGCGCAGCGCTGCCCGAGGCCGTCAGGGCCGAGGCCGAGCGCCCCATCATCGGCGACGCCGACGCCCACGGCGTCATCCACCCCGACGAGCTGTGGTCGTGCACGAACTGCGGTGCGTGCGTTGAGGAGTGCCCGGTCGACATCGAGCACATCGATCACATCACCGGGATGCGCAGGCACCAGGTGCTGGTCGAGTCCGCGTTCCCGACCGAGGCCGCCACGATGCTCAAGAACCTCGAGAACAAGGGCAACCCGTGGGGGATGGGCGAGAACAAGCGGACCGAGTGGATCGCCGAGCTTGACTTCGAGGTGCCGGTCGTGACCGGGCCGATCGGCGACGACGTGGAATACCTGTTCTGGGTTGGCTGTGCCGGCGCGCTGGAGGACCGGGCCAAGAAGACGACCAAGGCGGTCGCTCAGCTGCTGCACACCGCGGGTGTCAGCTTCGCCGTGCTCGGCCCGGCCGAGTCGTGCACCGGTGATCCGGCCCGGCGGATGGGCAACGAGTTCGTTTTCAGCATGCTGGCCCAGCAGAACATCGAGACGCTCAACGAGGCTGGCGTCCGCAAGATCGTCGCGAGCTGCCCGCACTGCTTCAACACCATCGCCCGCGAGTACCCGCAGCTCGGCGGGAACTACGAGGTGATTCACCACACTCAGCTGCTCGCGCAGCTCGTGGCCGAAGGGAAGCTGACACCGGTCACGCCGATTGAGGAGAAGGTCACCTACCACGACCCGTGCTTCCTCGGCCGGCACAACCGGGTGTTCACGCCGCCGCGCGAGATCATGGAGCAGGTCCCCGGCATCCAGGCGCAGGAGATGCACCGCTGCAAGGAGCGCGGCTTCTGCTGCGGGGCCGGCGGCGCCCGGATGTGGATGGAGGAGCGGATCGGCAAGCGGATCAACATCGAGCGGATCGACGAGGCGCTCGGCACCAATCCGGACACCATCTCGACGGGCTGCCCGTATTGCCTGGTCATGCTCGGCGACGCGGTGGCGGCGAAGAAGAGCTCAGGCGAGGCCAAGGAGTCGCTGGAGGTCGTCGACGTGGCCCAGCTGCTCATCCGCTCGGTTCAGCAGCCGGCCGGCGTCGGCGCGGCGACCGCGCCCGACACTCCGGGTCAGTCGGAAACGGCACCGACGGCGGACGGCGGACCGGAAGACCAGGCGTGAGTGGACTCGCGGCGGGCTGAGTCCTTCAGCGACGGGGTCTTCGCTGTCGCGATCACGGTCCTGGTCTTCAACCTGCTGCCGATAGCCGACAAGACCGCGGGGACCAAAGGAACGCTCACGCTCACAGCGCGGCACCTCGCGCACTACTGGCCTGCTTACCTGGCCTACGTGGTCAGCTTCCTGACCATCGGCATCATGTGGCTGAACCACCACACCATGATGGCGCAGGTGACCAAGGTCAACAGGACCGTGCTGGTCCTGAACCTGTTCCTGCTGATGGGGATCGTCGCGATCCCGTTCCCGACGGCGCTGGTGGCCGACCACCTGACCGGCACCGACGGGCAGGCCACGGTGGCGGCCGTCACGTATGGCCTGGTCATGATCGCGATCTCGATCGGATTCGGGTCCCTGTGGGTCTACCTCGCCGCGCACCAGAAAGAGCTAGGCGCGAGGCGCCGGGTCCGGACGCCACGCCTGTCGACGTTTCGGTTCGTCGTAGGGAACGCGGGTTACATCGTCGGCACGCTGATCGCATTCGTCGCACCGGTCGCGGCACTCATCATCTTCGCCCTGCTGGCGGTCTACTACCTGTTCGAGCACCTGCCCGATCCGGCTGGCGTGGAGGCCGAGACCGGCGGCGAGTAAACCCCATAAGACCGGGAACGGGGCCGCCCGCGCCAGTCCGCCTCGGTGTGACCGCGGCCGATCGCGCTACGGGACGATCCTGACCCGCAGCCAGACGCGCACCTTGGTGCCCTGGCCCGGCCACGACTCCAGGGTCGCCCGGCCGCCGTGCGCGTTGGCGATGGCCTGCACGATGGACAGGCCGAGGCCGCTGCCGCTGGTGCGGTCGGCCCTCCCATGGCCGCCCGAGTGCCGTTCCTTGCGATGGCCGTTGAGTGCGGCTGCCCGGTGCTGGCCCGCGTCGTCCCGGCCAAGCGATTCCGGCTGCCAGGCCGCGCTCGCGATGCGCACCGGAGCGAGTTCGGCCCCGTTCCCGTCCTGGTATTGGTTTGTCTTGGCCGCAGCCAGGTCGTCCTCGGCATCGTCGGCCGTGGCGGCGTCCTCAGCCGGCCGTTCGGTTGCCCGGTGGAACCTGTCGAATGCCCGGATGGCGTCCTGCGCGGACATGCCGGGCCCGGCATCGACTACCTCGATGAGCACGCCGCCGGTGACCTCGCCTAGCCGCACGGCTACGGGCGTGGTGACCGGCGTGTGCGCGCGGACGTTGCCCAGCAGGTTGGCCAGCACCTGCCGGATGCGCGCCTCGTCGACGACCGCGACGAGGCGTGGTGGCGCCTCCGCCCGGACTGGACGCTGCGGCTCGACCGCGATGGCGTCGGCCACGGCGTCCCGGACGACCCCGGCGAGGTCGGTCTCGGTCAGGTCCAGCGACGAAGTCCGGTCCAGCCTGGCCAGCTCGAGCAGCTCGGCGACCAGGGTGCTCATCCGCTCGGCTTCCTGCTCGATCCGGCGCATGGCGTTGGGCAGCTGCTCGGGGCCGAGCGCGCCCTGCCGGTACAGCTCGGCGTAGCCGCGAATCGTCGTGAGTGGGGTCCGGAGCTCGTGCGAGGCATCGGCGGCGAACTCGCGCACAGTCTGCTCTGACCGCAGCCGCGAGCTGAAGGCTTGCTGGATGCGGTCGAGCATGGTGTTGATGGACGAGCCGAGCCTGCCGACCTCCGTCTGATCGTCGGCGTCGGGCATCCGGGCCGTCAGGTCGCCGCGGGAAGTGATCTCGTTGGCCGTTCTGGTCATGTCGTCGAGCGGTTCCAGGCCGCGCCCGATGAGCCACTCGCCGCCGAGCGCCAGCAGCGCGATGAGTGCCGTTCCCGTGATGAGCTCGGCGATGATGAAGCCGCGAACCTGGGAGCTGCTGCTGCTGACCGACTGCCCGACGAACAGGATCGAGTCATCGGCTTGCGTCCGCCTGGCGACGACCTCGAGCTTGGGGGCCATCTCGAGTGGCTTGCAGCCGGCCCGCGGGAGCTGCTGGCAGCCGCCGGCGGACAGCAGCGCGTCGGCCGCCGCGAGGTGCCCGTGCTCGGCGAGCGACTTGGCCTGCGCGAGGCCCGGACTGCCCAGCCACTGGCTGACCACGCTTGCCAGCTCTGTCGTGATCGCCCCCTTGGTCAGCGGCACGACGGCAAGCGGGGACGACCGCAGCGGGATCTCGACGGCCGCATAGCCGGTCTCCTCAGCCGCCAGCGACGGCTCCCCGGCCAGTACCGTTGCCGTGGTGCTGAGGTGCCGGGCGGCCGCCGCGGCCTGCCCGTCGACCCGGCGAGCCAGCAGGTAGGTGCTGACCGTGCCCATGACCAGGAGCAGGACCGTGGTCACGCCGACCAGCATGACCAGCATGCGGGCCCGCAGGGACAGCTTGCGGGTACGGCTCATTTACGGTGGCCCGCCCGGGTGATCCTGCCGCTCGGGACGCAGGCTATAGCCCACGCCGCGCTGCGTGTGGATCAGCGGAGGTCCGAGCGGATCCAGCTTGCGACGCAGGTAGCTAACGTACGTCTCGACAATCTGGGACTCGCCCGAGTAATCCCAGCCCCAGACGCTCTCCAGCAGCTGGGCCCTGGTCAGCACCCGGCCCTGGTGCCGCATCAGGTAGGCGAGCAGCCGGAACTCGGTGGGCGACAGCTCGACCGGCACGCCCGCCCGGTGCACGGTCCAGCGGTCCTCGTCCAGCTCGAGGTCGGCAACCCGGAGCGGGCCGGCGACGCGGCCGGGCCGCTCGTCCGCGCTTGTCCGCGACGCCCGCCGCAGCACCGCCCGAACCCTGGCCACCAGAGCCTCGACCGAAAACGGTTTGGTCACATAGTCGTCCCCGCCAATGGCGAGGCCAGTGACCGTGTCGGATGAGGTATCGCGAGCGGTCAGGAAGATGACCGGTACCTCGTTCCCGGCTGCCCGCAGCCGGCGGCACACCTCGAAGCCGTCCATGTCGGGCATCATGACGTCCAGCACGATCAGGTCGGGCCTGGTGGCCTCAGCCTGGCGCAGGGCTTCTTTGCCGGAGGCGGCCGTTGTCACCGAGCAGCCGTGGAACTTCAGCGCGACCTGCACGAGCTCGCGGATGTTGGGCTCGTCGTCGACGACAAGCACCTGGGGGATGCGGTCGTTCTCTGTCATCACGTCCTGGGCTCATGCTCGGCTCGGCTGGCGGGTCGCGGACCCTCGCCTCATGCAGCATGGAGCCGGGTCGCCACACTCAGCTGCGATCGGCGACGGTCCTGTGGCGCTGGCGCGGTACGGCAGTACTGCGGTGCGGCTAGCTCGCCTTGCGGGCCATGATGAAACGGGCCTCGTTGACGCCGTTCGCCACCAGTCCCTCGACGAACACAAGCTCTCCACTGCTGACCTTCGGCTGCGCAAGCGTGTGGCCTGCATCGCGCATCGCAGTGCTCGCGATCAGCTTCCAGGTCCAGGTCGTGCCATCGGGTGCCCGGACAACGAACGTCGAGCCGCTGACTGATTCGACCGTGCCGCGCTCGAACGCGACGGTCCTCGCGCCGGCCTTGCCCTGGAACGTCACCTGGCCATGCTCCCCGCCAAGGGCCGCAATCCGCAGCAGCGGATTACCGCAGAGAGCGCGCAGGTGCCTGACCAGAGCCGGGTGGCTGCGGACCACGCTGGGCTCGCTGCGAAGCTTGTGCACCAGCTTGGCGCACCGGGCGGCGGCGGGGACCTTGGCCGAGTTCGGGCTCGTCGCCGCGGACGCGCCGCCGGTCAGGGCAATACCGATGGCTGCTCCGCTGCCCATCAGGATGGCGCTGGCAGCGACGGAGGTAACAACGCGCTTGGCCCGCCCCGACGTGCGGCCCGACCGGGCTGGAGCGCTGGCCGGGTTAACCGGCTCGGAATGCAGATTTTCCACGGAAGCCATCCTGGCCGGTGATTATGGGTAATGAAGGGCTAGCGTCTGTGAGCTTACTGAGAAATACCAGTAAGAACCATAGGGATCGGCGACTGTCCCGCTACATGCGTTGCGGCACAGGAATGCCCAGTAGTCCCAGGCCAGTCACAAGGACCCGCAGCGTGAGCGCAGACAGGGCCAGCCGGCTCTGCCGTGTCTCTCCCTCGGCGGTCAGCACGGGGCACTGCTCGTAGAACGTCGTGAACGCGCTCGCCGTATCGAACAGGAAGCTGGCCAGCTTGTGCGGTTCGGCAGCCGCGGCCACATCGTCGACCGCCCGTCCGAAGCCGAGCAATTGCAGTGCGAGCGCCCGCTCGGCGGCGGTGCCCAGCTGGATTCCGCCGGCTGCATCGGCCGGGTCGAGCCCGGCCCGCGCGAAGATGGACCGGATCCGCGCGGTCGCGTACTGCAGGTACGGGGCGGTATTGCCGGTGAGCGCGAGCAGCCGGTCGAAGTCCAGCACATAACTGGAGTCCCTCGCCACCGACAGGTCGCCGTATTTCAGCGCGCCGATGCCGACTGCCTCGGCGATCTGGCTCCGCTGAGCGGGATCGTCGTACCGATCAGCGATCACGGTGGCCGCCCTGTCCACGGCCTCGTCCATGAGGTCGGCCAGCTTGACCTGCTCGCCGGACCGCGTGCGCAGCCGCTGCCCGCCCGGACCCGTCATCAGCCCGATCACCGCGTGCTCGGCCGTGGCCGGCGGAGCCAGCCAGCCTGCCTGCTGGGCGAGCTCGAAGATCATCTTGAGGTGCTGATTTTGCTCGGATCCGACGACGTAGATGATCCTGGTGGCCCCGAGCTGGGTGAGCCGGTACCGGATTGCAGCAGCGTCGGTGCTGTCATAGCCGTAGCCACCGTCGCTCTTGCGCAACATGAGCGGCACTGGATTGCCGTCCCGGCCGGTGAACCCCGGCGGGAATGCACACAGGGCGCCGTCGCTCATGACGGCGATGCCCTTGCTTTCCAGCTCATCGCAGACGTCGCCGAGCATCGAGTTGTAGAAGCTCTCCGGAGCCATGTCCGCGTCGGTGAGCGTGACGTTGAGCCTGGCGTAGATCTTGTGCAGGTACTTCATCGAGTCGTCGATGAGCAACTGCCAGAGGCGCATGGTGTCCGGCTCGCCCGCCTGTAGCTGCACTACCCGCTTGCGCGCCCGGTCCGCGAAGGCCGGGTCGCCGTCAAACTTCACCCGGGCGGCCTGGTAGAACGCGGTGAACTCGCCGGACGCGAGCTCCTCCTCGGTGGCCTGATCCCCGATGTCCAGGGCGTGCTCGATCAGCATTCCGAACTGCGTGCCCCAGTCGCCCAGGTGTGCCGCCCGGAGTACCCGGTAGCCGAGGTGCGTCATGACGCGCGCGATGGCGTCGCCCACGACCGTCGCGCGCAGGTGCCCGGCGTGCAGCTCCTTGGCCACGTTCGGGCCCGAGTAGTCGACGACGATCAGCTGGCTCGGATCGGATTGCGTCACGCCCAGGCGCGCGTCGGCGAGCTGACCGCCGGCCGCTGCGGCGATCCAGTCGTCCGCGAGCGTGATGTTGATGAAGCCGGGCCCGCTCACCTCGGCGCTGGCCACCGCGCCGGCCGCAGCGAGCCGCGCCGCCAATAGCGCTGCGATGTCACGCGGCGAGCGGCCAAGCTGCCTGGACAGCGACATAGCGACGTTGGACTGATAGTCGGCGAAGCCAGACGACCGGATCAGCGGATCGGCAGCCGAGTACTCCGTGCCGAGCTCGTCTGCCAGTGCCTGCTGCACCAGCGCGCCGAGTGCTGCCTCCGGATCTGTCATTTCACCAGCCTACCGGCCTGTCCAGTTCTTATCCGGGCACGGTCCGTCCGCCGGGCACGTCCCGTCGGCCGGGCACGTCCCGTCGGCCGGGCACGGTCCGTCGCCGGGGCGCCGTCCGTCGCCGGGGCGCGGTCCGTCGGCAGGGCAGGTCGCGGCGGGCACGTCGCGGCGGGCAGGTCAGGGCCGGCGCAGGAAATGCGCCCGGCTGGGTCCAAGGCGCTCCCTGATCCGCTCGGTGATGTGCCGGTCTGTCAGCGCCGCCGCCAGCCTGCAGGCCGCGCTGGCCCCGCGCGCTCGCACGGCACCATGCGCGATGACAACCGTCGCCTCAAGGCCCAGCAGCGCGGCGCCGCCGTAGGTCTCTGAGTCGAACCGCTCGACGAGTTCCCGCAGGGCGCGGCGCTGGAACATCGTGCCTAGCCTGGCGCTGCGTGAGCTGCCGAGTACCTCACGCAGCTGGGCTCCCGCATAGCTGGCCGTGCCCTCCAGAGTCTTCAGCGCGACGTTCCCGGTGAAGCCGTCGGTCACGACCACATCGACGTGGCCGGCCAGCAGGTCGTCACCCTCCACGTTGCCGGCGAAGCTGATTGGCATGCCGCCGTGCGGCGGATCAGAATTCAGCAGTTCGTAGGCGCGCTTGGCTAGTTTGTTGCCTTTGCCCGGCTCTGCGCCGATCGTCAGCAGCCCGACTCTCGGTTCGGTTATGCCGAAGGCAATCTCCGCATAAGCCACGCCAAGCTGGGCGAACTGGACAAGCATCTCCGGCTTGGGATCGGCGATCGCGCCCGCGTCGATCAGCACCGTGGGCTTCGGCCGGGTCGGGAGGGCGACGGCAAGAGCTGGTCTGGTGACGCCCGGCAGTGGTCGCAGGCGCATCTGCGCGGTCGCCACGATGGCGCCCGTCGAGCCGGCTGACATCACGGCACCGGCCAGGCCCCTCCTGACGAGTTGGCACGCGACGGCGATGCTGGACCTGGGCCGCCGCCAGCTCGCGAGGGCACCCTCGTCCATGGCAATGGATTCCTCGGCGGCTTCGATGTAGACGTTGGCTGCCGGACCCAGCCTGGCGAGCAGCGGTCGTAGCTGTCCCGGCCGCCCGGTCAGAGCTATCCGGGTGCCAAGCTCACGGGCGGCGGCGACGGCCCCGGCGACGATCTCATCCGGTGCGTGGTCGCCACCCATCGCGTCGACCGCGATCATCTTGTGAAGGTCGGCTTGCGTGACGGGGCCGTGCGCGACCGTCAGCTCTCCGCCGGGCTCGACATCGGCTCGCTGGGCGGGCGCGGCGGACACTGCATCCGCTGGCCGGTTCAGAGCGCCGCCCGCCTGATGTCCCGCATGCCGCCTAGCTTCTCATTGCCCCGGCTTGGGCGCGCGCCGCTGTAGTACGTTTAGGGTCCCCGGCGGGCGGGTAAGCGGGGACTCCCGGCGTGGGACCCGCCGGGAGTTGAACCACGGCTAGGGGAAGTCTGGAGTAGCTACAGCCAACGCTGAGCGCCTTCTGGGCGTTTCCTAATCGTTACTTTTTTAACTGGCACGACTGTAACGCCGCATGGGGCAAGTGCGTCTGATGTGGCGGGAGCGGGAACGAGGTAATAGCACGCCTTGCTGGCGCCATGACGGGGATCATGCGCACAACCAGGACACCGCCGGTGGCGGTGTCCGAAGGGAGTTGCATGAGCGTTCACGAGATCACGCCGGTAGTACCCGCGCAAGGCCGCGGATTCCGGGCATATTCCGCCAAGCACCTCGACCAGCTCGTTGCTAGAGCAGGGCTCAACGACGCTGAACGACTTGCCGTTCGAGCCGTGGCCACGGTGCTCCCGTTCCGCACTAACGATTACGTAATTGAGTCGCTGATCGACTGGTCAGCCGCGCCCGATGATCCGATCTACCGGCTTGTCTTCCCGCAGGCGGACATGCTGCCGCCAGAAGATGTGGCTCCGATTGCGGCGATGCTGGCGCGAAGCGCACCCGAGCGGGAGATCCAGGCGGCCGCGCATAGCGTCCGGATGCGCCTCAATCCCCATCCGGCCGGGCAGTTGGCCCTGAACGTGCCCGCATTCTCAGACGAGCCCCTGCCTGGCGTGCAGCACAAGTACCCGGAGACGGTCCTGGTCTTCCCCAAGCAGGGGCAGACGTGCCATGCCTACTGCACGTACTGCTTCCGCTGGGCCCAGTTCGTTGGCGAGCCGGACCTCAAGATGGCGACCGACGACATGACGCGTGTGAGTTCGTACCTGCAGGCTCATCCCGAGGTCACGAGCGTCCTCATCACGGGCGGCGACCCGATGATCATGGGATCCGCTGTCCTGCGCCGGTACGTCGAGCCCCTGCTCCAGCCCGGCCTCGAGCACCTTGAGTCGATCCGGATCGGCACTAAGTCGCTGGCCTACTGGCCGCAGCGCTTCCTGACTGACCCGGACGCCGACGACACGCTCCGGCTCTTCGAGGAGGTGAGTGCCGCCGGGAAGACCCTGGCCTTCATGGCACATTTCACGCACCCGCGCGAGCTCGAACCCAGGCCGGTCTCCCGTGCGATCGCCCGGATCCGGTCCGCCGGTGCGGTCATCCGCACCCAGGCGCCGCTGATCAGGAGCATCAACGACGATCCGGCGTGCTGGTCCCAGATGTGGCGGACTCAGCAGCGGCTCGGGCTGGTGCCGTACTACATGTTCGTCGAGCGCGACACCGGGCCGCAGGGGTACTTCGCGGTGCCTTTGGCCCGCGCCGCCGAGGTCTTCAGGGACGCCTACGCCAGCGTGTCCGGCTTGTGCCGGACCGTGCGCGGCCCGTCGATGTCGACAACGCCCGGCAAGGTATGCGTGGACGGGATTGCCGAGATTGGCGGCCAGCGGGTGTTCGCGCTGCACATGATTCAGGCTCGGGATCCGGCGCTAGTGGGCAGGCCATTCTTTGCCCACTACGACCCTGATGCTGTCTGGCTGTCGGACCTGAAGCCGGCCTTTGCCGACAGGTTCCCGTTCGACTCTCAGACAGACAGCGACTCGGAGCCGGACTGGCGCGGCGAGTTGCTGGCCTCGACCGGCTGATCTGCGCGGGCTCGGCCGGCTGTTCTGCGTGGGCTCGCACCGATGATCCGCGTCGGCTCGCGCCGCTGATCAGCCGGCTGCCGTCGCGGTTGGCTCGCCTATCTCGCTGGGCGCGGAACTATGCGCCTCGGCCGGCTGGCGCTTGATGAACACGCAGGCCCCGGCCCCCGCGAGGAGGAAGAGGATCGGCACCAGGATCGTCGGCCGCATGGCCGATACAAATCCGTGCGTGAAGATCTCGCCGCCGAGCCCGGTCGTTCGCGCGCCGGATCCGACCTCAAGGCCACCCTTCGCCGCGGCCTGGAATCCGGACACGAGCTTCTCCCTGGCCGCCAGCGGAAGGCTGGCGCCGCGCTGCGCGACCTGACTGGTGAATCCTGCGATGAGCCGGTTTTGGAGCAGAGCACCGACGCCCGCGGTGCCGATCACCGTGCCCACCTGACGAGTGGTGTTGAACACGCCCGAGGCGGCTCCGGCCATCATCGGGTTCACGTTGCGCAGGGCCACGGTGATCATCGGCGCGAAGGTGCAGCCAATGCCGATGCCGGCCACGAGTTGCGGGGTGAGGAAGTCGTACCAGGCAGAGTTGGGCTGCGCGATTAGCGCGATGGAGCCCATGCCCCCGGCGAACAGGACCAGCCCCACCATCAGGATGTACTTGCCGCCGATCCGGTCCGACATCCGGCCGGCGACGGGCGCGACAAACATCGCCACCAGCGACGCCGGCGCCATAGTCAGGCCGGCCTTGAGCGCGGAGAAGCCAAGGACGGACTGCAAGTAGATCGAGAACGGCAGGAAGATGCCGAGCATGCCGATGGCAATAAAGCAGGTCACGATGTTCATCAGCGCGTAGTTCCGGTCCTTGAACAAGACGAACGGAACGAGCGGCTCGCCGTCCTGACGCCGCGTCTGGAGCCAGAGGAACAAGGCGAGCAACACCACGCCGACACCGAAGAGCAGCGGGATCGAGATGAACGAGGTGATCGTGCTCCAGTTGTACTTCTGACCCTCGACGAGCGCGTAGCAAATCGCCAGCAGCGCGAGGCTGGCCAGGACCACCCCGCTGACGTCGAAGCTGTGCTTACGATCAGTCCGCAGGTCAGGAATGATGATGAAGGTGAGCACGAGCACGACCAGGCCGATCGGCACATTGATGTAGAAGATGTAGCGCCAGTCGAACGCCGTGACGAGCAGTCCGCCGAGTGTCGGGCCGGCGATCGTGGCGACTCCGGCCACCGCGCCCCAGACCCCGAATGCGGCGCCGCGCCTGTCGGGCGGGAAGACCATTGTCAGGATGGCGAGGGTCTGCGGCATGAGCAAGGCCGCCCCGACTCCCTGAACCGCGCGGAATCCGATGAGCCAGCCTGGCGACGGCGCTACCCCGCAGGCGGCCGACGCCAAGGTGAAGAGTGCGATGCCGGCAAAGAACACGGTGCGCTGTCCGATCAGGTCACCGAGGCGGCCCGCGGTAATGAGGAGCACCGCCAGCACGAGCGCATAGGCGTTGATCACCCACAGAATGTCATCGAGCGAAGCGTGCAGCTTCGAGATCATGTTGGGGATCGCGATGTTGACGATCGTCAGGTCCAGCAGGGTCATGAAGAACCCCAGCGAGACGACGACGAGGATGACCCACGGGTTGCCGCGAGTCCGCGCCGACGGTGCCACTGCTGCCACTGCTGTCCTCCGTAACCTGCAAGCTGCTGACCACGCTACGGCAAGGCTCCGACATTGCGCTCGGGTCATTTCGCTGGCGTCATTTCGCCGGCATCCTGGGCTGCCTCTGACTGGCCTGGGCCGTGCGCAGGCACCGCGACGTCGTTTGCCGAACCCCATTCGGTGCGACCGCGCCGGCCGAAGTATGCTCCGGCCATGAAAATTAACGGAACCGCCGCAATCGTGTCCGGAGGGGCGAGCGGCCTTGGCGAGGCGGCCGTCCGCGATCTCGCCGCGGCTGGCAGCAAGGTCGTGATCGCTGACCTGAACGTGGAGCGCGGCAAGGCGCTGGCCGACGAGGTCGGCGGGCTGTTTGCCCGGACCGATGTTAGCGATGCCGACTCGGTGCGGGCGGCCGTAGAGCTTGCCGCCAGCGCTGGCGCGCCGCTGCGGTTCGTCGTGAGTTGCGCCGGCATCGGCTGGGCCCAGCGGACCGTCGGCAGGGATGGTGAGCCGCACGACCGGGCCGCCTTCGGCAAGGTGATCGACGTCAACCTGATCGGCACCTTCAACCTGATGAGCATCGGCGCCGCTGCCGTGGCCAGGACCGAGCCCGCCGACGCCGATGGCGCGCGCGGCGTGGTCATTAACACCGCGTCGATCGCCGGCCTGGAAGGCCAGACTGGTCAGCTCGCCTACTCGGCATCCAAGGGCGGCATCATCGGCATGACGGTGCCCGCCGCCCGGGACCTGTCAGCCATCGGTGTCCGGGTCAACACGATCTGCCCGGGGATCATCGACACGCCGATCTACGGCTCAGGCCCGGCTAGCGAGGATTTCAAGGCCAAGCTTGCGGCGCCTGTCGTGTTCCCCAAGCGGATGGGTACCGCCGCCGAGTTCGCGCACCTGGTCCGCGCTCTGATCGAGAACGACTACATGAACGCGGAGGTCATCCGCTTCGACGGAGGCATCAGGTTCCAGCCGAAGTAGCCGCACACCGCCAGTAGGCGCCGACCAGGCGGCGGCTGCGGACCACCGGTCGCTATATTCCGGGCGCGAATGCGCAGCCAGCCGTCGCCCCGGCCGCGAACGTGCACGGGGTCGGAGGCAAGATCGCGTAGATAGCGGTGATCAGAATCGCCACCGCGATCACGCCGAGGAGGACGATGAGCGCACGGTTAGTGATCCATCTCACAAAGGGATTATGCGTCACGTCCGGCCCGCAGGAAGACAACTCTGGCCCGATGCTGCCCCGCTAGCCGCGCTTCTCTGACTCCCGATTCCGGCACAGCTACGGTCCGGTACTGGCCGGTAATGTTCAGCATTAACCCGTAGCTGCGCTGCGGCGCAGCTAGGCAAGCCGGAGCCAATCAAAGGGGAAGCGATGCCCGAGGTAGTCCTGACCGAGGTCAGCGACGGCGTGGCCGTCATTACCATCAACCGGCCCGAGGCCAGGAACGCCGTCAACGGTGCGGTAGCCCGCGGTATCGCGGCCGCCGTCGACGAGCTCGACGCGAGCAAGGATGTGCAGGTGCTCGTGCTGACGGGCGCAGGCGGCACCTTCAGCGCGGGCATGGACCTCAAGGGGTTCCTGTCGGGTGACACGCCAAACTTCGAGGACCGGGGCTTCGGCGGCATCGTGCAGCGCCCGCCGGCCAAGCCCATCATCGCGGCGGTCGAGGGTTACGCCCTGGCCGGTGGCTTCGAGCTAGTCCTGGCCTGTGATCTCGTCGTCGCCAGCGAGACCGCCAAGTTCGGCCTGCCCGAGGTCAGGCGCGGCCTGGTTGCCGGCGCGGGCGGCCTGCTGCGGCTGCCGAAGCGAATTCCTTACCACCTGGCGATGGAGATCGCGCTGACCGGTGAGCACTTCCCGGCCGCCCGGATGCACCAGGCTGGCCTGGTCAACGAGATCGTGGCCACCGGCGAGGCACTCACTGCAGCGCGGGACCTGGCCGGCCGGATCGCCCTCGGCGGTCCGCTCGCGCTGGCCGTGACCAAGCGCATCGTTGCCGAGTCGGCGGACTGGGACAGCAGCGAGGCGTTTGAGCGCCAGGGCGCGATCATCGCACCGGTGTTCACGTCGGCGGACGCCAGGGAGGGCGCGATGGCATTTGCCGAGAAGCGCCTGCCGCAATGGCGGGGCGAATAGCGGCTACACCATTTGAATCGAAGGAAAGTGTCGCCGGCGAACCTGCTTCTTACGAGCTAACGAGCCGCCCCGACATGGCGATGCCCCGCGGCTGCCGGGGGATGGCAGCCGCGGGGCTTCGCCTCGGGGACCGCGCAGGGGGGACCCTGCGCGTGGTGGGGGGTGTACGCGGCGGGGGTCTGCGCGGTCGGTTTGCGCAGGGGAACGCTGCGCGTGGGGTATACGCGGCGGGGGTCTGCGCGGTGGGGGTTATGCGCAACTGGGGGGCTGCGCGGTGGGGGTTGTGCGCAGCTGGGGGGCTGCGCGGTGGGGGTTGTGCGCAGTTGGGGGCTGCGCAGTGGGGGGTGCGCAACTGGGGGGCTGCGCCGTGGGGGGGTTGTGCGCAGCGGGGGGCTGCGCGGTGGGGTGGGCTTCTGGTTTTCTAGACGGTGGCCATAGCGCGCTTGGGCGCGTGCCCGGCGAGCTGCACCCTGAGCTTGGCCCGGCCGCGGTGCAGCCGTGACATCACGGTGCCGATCGGGGTGCCCATCATCTCGGCAATCTCGCGGTACGGGTAGCCCTCGATGTCCGCGAGGTAGATGGCAACCCGGAACTCTTCTGGCAGCTCCCGCAGCGCCTGCAAGATCTCCGAGTCAGCCAGCCGCTCAAGCGCCTCCACCTCGGCCGACCTCGCGGGCGGCATCAGCGGGTCGCTGCCCGTCTGCCAGTCTTCGGAGAAATCAAAGCCGAAGTCCTGGACCGGCTCGCGCCGCTTCTTGCGGTAGCTGTTGATGAAGGTGTTGGACAGAATCCGGTGCAGCCAGGCGCGCAGGTTCGTGCCCTGCCTGAACTGGTGAAAAGCGGCGTAGGCCTTCGCAAATGTCTCCTGCAGGAGGTCCTCGGCGTCACTCGGGTTCCGCGTCATCCGCAGGGCAGCCGGGTAGAGCTGACCGATGAACGGGATCACATCCTGCTCAAATCGCTCATCTCGGTCTGGCATCTCCGCGGGCTGGTTCAGATCAACCTGGCTTAGGTCAACGTCAAGCTGGCTCACTGTTTTCTCCGCTCCCCTCGGTGAACTGACACAGCTATGACGTAACTGGCCAGTAACCGGATTCGTGATCTGGGTAACAGAGCGACTACGGATGGCTATAACCGCAGCTCAGAAGGCATTTTGCCGGTTGAAACACGCCGCCAGATCGTCAGATCCAGCGGTGGAACCACATCCTGGAGAGCCAGGAGCTGTAGGGGATGACCTCTGCAGTCAGGACCGGGTAGAGATAGGCCAGGTTCAGCAGCACGGCGACGAGATAGCCGCCGGCCGCCACAGCTCCCAGCGCGCGTCTGCCGGGGGCCGCCTTCGTGGGGCCGATGATCAGGCCCAGGCAGAGCACGATGGCCATGATCATGAACGGCTCGAAGGCGACCGCGTAGTAGAAGAACTCGGTGCGGTTGTCATGCCAGGCGTACCAGATCCATGGCAGCCAGCCGGCCAGCACAGCGAGCACGATCGCCCCGGCCCGCCAGTCCCGCCGTACCGCCCGGCTGAAGGCAAGGTCGCCGATGAGACCGGACAGCCACCAGGCCAGGCAGAACACCAGAGCGAGCGTGCCGCCCCACCAGATCAGCGGCGTGCCGATGGCGAGCACCTCAGCGGCGCTGCCCTTAGGGGTAGAGCACCCCGTTGTGGTACCCGAGCACCAGTAGAACGAGATAGGCCTGGCCAGGACCGTCCAGCCCAGCGGGTTGGACTTATAAGACTGGAACGAGGACAGGCCGAGGCCGAACTGCAGCATCCAGTGGTTGTACTGATACCAGGAGTCGATCGTCGACCATACTGGCGTGTGGTTGCCGTTGGCGGCGGCCCAGTTCCGGTCGTAGCCGTTGCTGGTGGCAAACCAGCCGCTCCACGAGGCAACGTAGACCACGAGCGGCGCCAGGCCGAACCAGACTGGCAACCACTTAGCCTCGCTGCGAAGGCCGCCCTCAAGCCAGTGGCTGAAGCCGGCAGCCCGCCGGGCGCCGTAGTCCCAGGCGATCGCCAGAACGGCAAACGCCAGCAGGAACCAGAGCCCGCTCCACTTGGTGGCGCAGGCCGCGCCCAGGCAGAGGCCAGCGCCTACTCGCATCCAGCCGGATCCCGAGCTTCGGCCCGGCCGCATTCTCCGGGCTCGCTTCGGCGGCGGCATCCGCGAGCCTGGCCGCCGTGCGATCTCGGTCGATGACCAGCAGGCCGAAGGCCGCGAGTACCCAGAACATCAGGAAGATGTCAAGGATGGCGGTACGGCTCAGCACCAGCTCGAGGCCGTCAAGCGCGAGCAGCAGCCCTGCCACGCAGCCGAGCATGGTAGACCGCGTCATGCGCCGGGTGATCCTTGCCAGCAGCAGGATGGACAGAGTCCCGATCACCGCAGTAGAGAATCGCCAGCCAAACGGCGTCAGGCCGAACGTCCACTGGCCGAACGCCATCATGATCTTGCCTAGGGGCGGATGGGCCACGAGCTCAGGCTGGAACTGGCCATGCATGCGCAGAAAGATGTTGGGGTTGCCGGACACGAGCTGGCTGTTGACGTACTTAAAGTGCTGGAGCTCGACACCGTGGCGCAGGATCGAGTTGGCGTCCGGCACGTAGTACGTCTCGTCGAAGATGACGGCCTTGGGCTGGCTCAGCCGGTAGAAGCGCAGGAACCCGCCGAAGATCATGATCAGGACAGGCCCGGCCCAGCCCCAGAATGGGCTGCCAGTTACGAGCGCGCTGCTGCGGCGGCTGACCCTTGCCAGCCGCGAGCCTTCGTCGGTGCCGACCTCCGGCATCGTCTGGTAGGCATTCATCGAAAGCCATGGTAGGGCCCGGACCGGCTAGCCTGGGCCGGACATGGACCGGGCTAGCAACGAACCAGCAGCATATCCCGCTACGTCGGAGATCAAGTCCGCCGCAGGGCGGGACCCTGCCGAGCCGAGCGGCACGCTGACGGTCGCGGCCGTGCCTATCGGCCAGCCGGGCGATGCATCGGCACGGCTCGTCGCCGCGCTTGAGACTGCCGGAGTGATCGCGGCCGAGGACACCCGGCGCGTGCGCAGGCTCGCTGCCGCGCTCGGCGTGCGGCTGACAGGCCGGGTGCTGTCGTACTACGACGACGTCGAGAGCCGGCGCGTGCCTGGCCTGCTCGCTGAGCTGGCCGCTGGACACGATGTCCTGCTCGTGACCGACGCTGGCATGCCAGGCGTCAGCGACCCCGGCTACCGGCTCATCGCCGCAGCGGCAGACGCCGGGGTGCCGGTGACTGTGCTGCCCGGACCGTCGGCGGTGACGACGGCGCTCGTGATCTCCGGACTGCCGTCCGACAGGTTCGTGTTCGAGGGCTTCCCGCCGCGGCGGGCAGGCGAGCGCGCCAGGCGATTCGCCGAGCTGGCCGCCGAGCGCCGGACGCTGGTCTTCTTCGAATCCCCGCGCCGGCTCGGCCCGACGCTGGCGGAGCTCGCGGCGGTGTTCGGCGCCGAGCGCCGGGCGGCGGTCTGCCGTGAACTCACCAAGACGCATGAGCAGGTCGTCCGCGGCGCGCTGGGGGTCCTCGCGGCCGACCTGGCCGATGGCGTGCTCGGCGAGGTGACTCTCGTCATTGAAGGCGCGCGGCCAGTGGCCGTGGCAATGAGCCCCGGCCTGGCGGCCGCGGCGGTTGCCGAGCGTGAGGAGCGCGGCCAGTCGCGCAAGGAGGCAATCGTGGGGGTCGCGCGGGAGCTAGGCGTGCCCAGGCGCGAGGTCTACGACGCCGTCGTTGCCAGCGCACGACCGGCTCGGCGTCAGCCGGATTGACGGACGGGCTCCGGCCAGCGGCCGCTATAGAACGAGACCTTGAGACGGGGCAGGACGCGGCGTCCGGGCCGGCCTTCACTGCCCCCCTCCCCTAGGCTGAGGTCATGACCAGCCGTCACATTCTCGCCGCGCCAGCGTGGCCGTACGCCAATGGTCCCCGTCATATCGGTCACGTGTCCGGCTTCGGCCTCCCCTGCGACATGTTTGCCCGGTATCAGCGGATGATGGGCAACCCGGTGCTCATGGTGAGCGGCACGGACGAGCACGGCACGCCGATCCAGGTCCAGGCCGACGCCGAGGGTGTCACCGCGCGCGAGCTGGCCGACCGGTACAACCGCGTCATCGCCGAGGATCTGACCGGCCTGGACATGTCCTACGACCTGTTCACCCGGACGACCACCCGTAACCACTACTCCGTGGTCCAAGAAATGTTCCTCGGCCTGTACAACAACGGCTATATCTTCCCCCGCAAGTCACTCGGGGCCGTCTCGCCGTCTACCGGGCGCACGCTGCCGGACCGCTACATCGAGGGCACGTGCCCGATCTGCGGCTATGACGGCGCACGCGGCGACCAGTGTGACAACTGCGGCAACCAGCTTGATCCAGTCGACCTGATCAACCCGCGATCGAAGATCAACGGCGAGACGCCTGTCTTCGTCGAGACAGAGCAGTTCTTCCTCGACCTGCCAGCGTTCGCCGACGTGCTCGGTAGCTGGCTGCAGAGCAAGAGCGGCCAGTGGCGGCCGAACGTGCTGAAGTTCTCGCTCAACCTGCTCGCGGACCTGCAGCCGCGCGCCATCACCAGGGACCTGGACTGGGGCGTGCCGATCCCGCTTGACGGCTGGCGGGACCTTGCGGACAAGCGGATCTACGTCTGGTTCGACGCCGTCGTCGGCTACCTGTCGGCGTCCATCGAATGGGCACGGCGCAGCGGCGATCCCGATGCCTGGCGTGCCTGGTGGCAGGCGCCCGACACCGAGGCCTACTACTTCATGGGCAAGGACAACATCGTCTTCCATGCCGAGATCTGGCCCGCCATGCTCTTGGGCTACGACGGCAAGGGCGCTGGTGGCGGTAAGCCCGGCGAGCTCGGGGAGCTCAAACTGCCGTCGGACGTCGTGTCCAGCGAGTTCCTGACGATGGAGGGCAAGAAGTTCTCCTCCTCGCGCTCGGTGGTCATCTACGTCCGTGACTTCCTGGCCAGGTACGACGTCGACGCGCTGCGCTACTACGTGGCGGTAGCCGGGCCCGAGAACCAGGACACCGACTTCACCTGGAGCGAGTTCGTCCGCCGCAACAACGACGAGCTGGTCGCCAACTGGGGCAACCTGGTGAATCGCTCCATCTCGTTCGCGGCCCGCAACATCGGCGAGATCCCGGCCGCCGGCGAGCTGACCGACGCCGACCGCGCCGTGCTCGAGCGGTCGCGGTCGGCCTTCGATGTCATTGGCGACTCCCTGAACCGCTGCCGGTTCAAGATGGCGAGCACCGAGACCATGCGGACCCTGGCCGAAGCCAACAAGTACCTGTCCGATCAGGCGCCGTGGAAGCTGCGTGAGTCCGACCCGGAACGGATGCGTACCATCTGCCACGTCGCCCTCCAGCTAGTCGACGACGGCAAGACCCTGATGACGCCGTTCCTGCCCCGGTCCTCGCAGAAGGTATTCGAGATGCTGGGCGGCGACGGGCAGTGGTCGGGCATGCCGCGGATCGATCAGGTCAGTGAGGAAGGCGGCCCGCTCTACCCGGTGATCACCGGGGACTACGCGACGGCGGCGCGGTGGAGTTCGGCCCCGATCAGGCCCGGTACGCAGCTCGACACCCCAGTGCCGCTGTTTGCGAAGCTGGACCCGTCGGTCGTGGACGAGGAACTGGCCAGGCTGGAGAGCAAGTGACCGACCGCCCGGTCCCAGGCAACGGATTCGGGCCAGGGCATGGCATCGGGCGGCCGCAGGCGCCAGCGCCCGATCCGCTGCCGGGCATCGCTTTCGACAGTCACTGCCATCTGGACATGATCGATATCCCGGTCGCCGATACGCTCGCGCAGGCAGCGGAGGCCGGGGTAGCCAGGGTCATTACGGTCGGGTGCGACGTGGCGTCCTCGCAGTGGGCGGCGGATTGTGCGGCCACGTTCCCATCGGTGTATGCAGCGGTCGCCATCCACCCCAACGAGACAGCAGCGGCAGCGGCCTCGGCGGCAGGTCGAGATGCCGTGCTGGCCGAGATCGCGAGGCTCGCCGCCCTGCCGCAGGTCCGCGCCGTCGGGGAGACCGGGCTCGACTACTACCGCGACAGCGCCGCGCCGGATGTACAGCGCGACTGGTTCCGCGCGCACCTTGACATCGCCAAGCAAGTGGGCAAGCCGCTCATGATTCACGACCGAGACGCGCATGCCGACGTGCTCTCGATCCTGGCCGCGGACGGCGCGCCGGACCAGGTGATCTTTCATTGCTACTCCGGCGACGCCGAGCTCGCGCAGCTATGCACGCAGGCCGGCTACGTGCTGAGCTTCGCGGGGACCGTGACGTTCGCGAACGCTACCGGGCTCCGCGAGGCTGCCGCCGTCGCGCCGGCCGAGCTGATCCTGGCCGAGACCGACGCGCCGTTCCTGACGCCGTCGCCGAACCGGGGCAGGTCAAATGCCCCCGCGCAGGTCGCGCATACCGTGCGTGCTATCGCCGCCGCCAGGCAGATGGACGTCGCCAAGCTGTGCGCGGTCATCGAGGCGACCGGGGAGCGCGTCTTCGGGCCGTGGCAGACGTAGCACCCGGCCCGGGTGTGCCCGGCGCCGGCGGGCCTGCCCCTGACCGCCGCTTGCCGCCAGCGCCCGGCTTGCCGCCAGCGCTCGGCGCGGCGCAGATGCTCGGCCCGACGGAGATCAGGGCGCTAGCCGCGCGTCTTTCGGTCCAGCCGTCCAAGCGCCTCGGCCAGAACTTCGTGATCGACGCCGGGACCGTGCGGCGCATCGCAGCCATGGCTGGCCTGCGCGAGGACGATACGGTCCTGGAGGTGGGGCCGGGCTTCGGCTCGCTGACCCTGCCGCTGCTCGCCGCAACCCGCCGCGTCATCGCGGTCGAGGTAGACAAGGTACTCGCGGCGGAGCTGCCGCTGACCGTCGCCGCCAGGGCGCCCTTCCTGGCCAGTCGACTCGAGGTGGTGACGGCCGACGCCGCGCGCGTGACCGATCTGCCCGGTGACCCGCCCACTGTGCTCGTGGCCAACCTGCCCTACAACGTCTCGGTACCGGTCGTGCTGCATCTGCTGTCGACTGTCCCGTCGCTGCGCGGCGGCGTGGTGATGGTCCAGGCCGAAGTCGCCGACCGGATGTGCGCGCCGCCTGGCAGCCGGACCTATGGGGTGCCGTCGGCGAAGCTGGCCTGGTTCGCTGTGGCGCGCCGGGCCGGATCTGTCGGGCGAGCCGTGTTCTGGCCGGTACCGCGGGTGGACTCGGGCCTGGTAGAGATCGTCAGGCTGACAGGAGACGACGCGGCTCGCGTGCGAGGGCCCGCCAGCCAGGAAGAGACGTTCGCGGTCATCGACGCAGCCTTCTCGCAGCGGCGCAAGACGCTGCGCTCGGCCCTTGCCGCCTGGGCCGGATCGCCGGCAACTGCCGAAGAAGCGCTGCGCGCGGCTGGCGTCGACCCGACGCTGCGGGGAGAAGCGCTGGGAGTAGCGGACTTTGCCCGGATCGCGGTCGCTGGCAGGCCACTGCGCGGTGGCCCGGCACCACCGAGGCGCCGCAGCTGATGCTGCGACACGATCCAGATACGATCATCAGATCGTGATCTCAGCAATCAGGCCGGCCCCTGCGGCCGTCACTGTCCGAGTGCCGGCGAAGGTGAACCTCCAGCTCGCCGTGGGACCAGTTCGTCCCGACGGCTATCACTCGCTGGTCACGGTGTTCCACGCCGTGTCATTGTTCGACGAAGTGAGCGTGGGGACCGCGGACAAGACCGCGATCGCCGTGACCGGCGAGGACGCTGTGGCGGTGCCCGCCGACCGGTCCAACCTGGCCTGGCAGGCCGCCAGCGCGCTGGCGAAGGCAGCGGGACTGCGCGGTGCCGCGGTCCGGATCGAGATCCGGAAGCGGATCCCGGTAGCAGCTGGCCTTGCCGGCGGCAGCGCCGACGCCGCGGCCACGCTCGTGGCGTGCAACGAGCTCTGGCAGACGGGCCTGTCGGCGCGCGAGCTGGCCGGGCTCGCCGCCTCCCTTGGCAGCGACGTTCCGTTCGCGCTCGTGGGCGGTACCGCCGTCGGCCGAGGCCGGGGCGAGCACCTGACGCCTGCGCTCGCCGCCGGGACGTATCACTGGGCGCTGGCATTCGGCCACGAAGGCCTGTCAACGGCGCAGGTGTATGCCACTTGCGATCGTCTGCGCGCGGCGCGGGCGGCAGCTGGTGATCAGCCGCAGCCAGGCGAGCCTGAGCTGAGCAATCCGCTGATGACCGCGCTGCGATCCGGCGATCCGGCCCAGGTCGGGCCGCTGCTCACCAATGACCTTCAGCCGGCCGCGCTGTCCCTCCAGCCGGAGCTGCGCCGCGCGCTTGCCGCCGGGCGAGAGCATGGCGCGCTCGGCGCGATCGTGTCCGGCTCCGGTCCGACGTGTGCGTTCCTGGCCAAAGACGCGTCGCGGGCGCGTGAGCTAGCCGTCGCGCTCACCGGATCGGGCATCTGCCGTGCCGTTGTGCGGGCCAGCGGCCCGGTGCCAGGCGCGGCCATCGTGCGGGATCACCAGCCGTCGTGAATCTGGTCAACCTGGAGCAGGCCGCCAAGGCCTATCACGAGCGCGTCCTACTCGACGGCGTGTCGCTCGGGATATCGGCCGGCCAGCGGATTGGCGTCGTCGGCCGCAACGGCGCAGGTAAGACCACGCTACTGGCGGCGCTCGCCGGTGCCGGCGACCTCGATTCCGGCCGGACGACGCGGTCTCGTGACGTGACCATTGGCTACCTGCCACAGGCGGAGCAGCTCGCTGGCAGCGTCGGCCGCGTCGTCTTCAGCGGGATCGCTGAGCATGAGTGGGCCGCCGACCCGCGTAGCCGCGCCGTGGTCGAGGCATTGCTCGGCGACATCGACATCAGCGCCGACGTCAGCAAGCTGTCGGGTGGCGAGCGCCGGCGCACCGCTCTGGCGGCGCTGCTGCGGCACGATTACGACCTGCTGCTTCTTGATGAGCCCACCAACCACCTCGACATCGAGGCGATCACCTGGCTCGCCGGCTACCTACGGCAGCACGCGGCCAGCTATGTGATCGTCACCCACGACCGGTGGTTCCTGGACGCCGTGACCGAGCAGACCTGGGAGGTCGCGGGCGGTCAGGTGCACACCTATGAGGGCGGCTACTCCGCTTACGTCCTGGCGAAGGCCGAGCGCGCACGCGTCGCGGCCGCCATGGACCAGCGGCGGCGCAACCTCCTGCGCAAGGAACTGGCCTGGCTGCGCCGCGGGCCGCCCGCCAGGACGAGCAAGCCCAAGTTCCGGATCGATGCCGCGAACGCGCTGATCGCCGATGAGCCCCCCGCCAGGGATGGCGTCGAGCTGGCCAGGCTCGCCGCTGCCAGGCTGGGCAAGACGGTCGTCGAGCTCAAGGATGTCTCGGTCACCGCTGGCAGCCGGACGCTACTCGATCACGTCAGCTGGCAGCTCGGCCCGGGTGAGCGAGTAGGCATCGTCGGGGTCAACGGCACCGGCAAGACGACGCTGCTGCGGATACTGGCCGGTGCGCAGCCGGTGCCAGCTGCCGGCGCCATCACCACGGCAGGGCAGGTGGTGACCGGCAGCACCGTTCAGCTCGGCTTCCTGACGCAGGAGCCCGTTCGTGTCGACCCGGATCTGCGGGTACTCGAGGCCGCCGAGCAGGTGCGAGGCTCGGCGGTGGTCGGCAAGCGGGAGCTTTCCATCAGCCAGCTGCTGGAGCGGCTTGGCCTGAGCGGCGAGCGGCAGTGGACGCGGGTCGGTGAGCTGTCCGGCGGCGAGCGCAGGCGGCTTCAGCTGCTGCTGATGCTGCTGGCCGAGCCGAACGTGCTGCTGCTCGACGAGCCGACGAACGACCTGGATATCGAGACGCTGACCGAGCTTGAGGACCTGATGGACGGCTCGCCCGGCTCGGTCGTCGTGGTCAGCCACGACAGGTACTTCCTCGAGCGGGTCACCGATCACGTGCTCGCGCTGGTCGGCGGGCAGCTGGCCTACCTGCCGGGCGGAGTGGACGAGTACCTGGCCTTGCGGGAGAAGGAGACGAGCGGTTCGGCGTCCGGATCGGTGCTCGTGCCCGCGTCCGGGCCGGCGCTCGCGCCGGAGTCCGGCTCCGGGCCGGCCCGGGGGTCGGCAGCAGGAGCCCGCGCGGCAGCGCGCCGGGCAGAAGGAGCTCGCGCGGCTCGAGCGGCAGATCGCCAGGCTCACCGACGCCGAGGCGCGGCTGGCAGCGGACCTGGCCGCGAACGCCAGCGACTACACCAAGCTGGTGGAGCTGGGCGCGGAGCTCCGCGCGGTCCAGACCGAGCGGGCGAGCCTGGAAGAGCGCTGGCTCGAGGTCGCCGAGGAGATCAGCTAGCAGACGCCTGCCGCCGGTCCTAGCCTGATCGGTCGGTTCGCCGCTCGGAGGCTGCTAGCGTGATTTAGGTGCATCTATCGGTCTGGCCGGGTGGCCGTCGGCGGCTCATGATGTGCAGTGCGGCGGTCATCGCCGTGGCCGCTGCGGCAGGCTGCAGCGCGGCGCCGGGGGTGACAGTCAAGCCCTTGCCCCTGCCGACCGGGACGACCTGGCAGTCCTCAGCCAAGCTCGGCCTCTGGAATGACGCCGGCTTCGATGTGTTCAACAACGAATGGAACAAGTCGGAGGCCGGCCCGCAGACCATCTGGGCTTACTCGTACCGGCACTGGGGCGTGCAGTCCAGTCAGCCGAGCTCGACGAGCGTCAAAACGTACCCGTGCGTCCAGCAGAACTTCAAGAACCCGAGGCTGAGCGCCGTGACCACGCTGCTCAGCACGTTCACGCAGGCAATGCCGCCCGCTGCCGCGAGCTACGACGCCGAGGCCGCCTACGACATGTTCCTCAACAGGTACCACGGTGAGGTCATGGTCTGGGTGGACAACCATGGCCAGACACCGCTGGGCGGCGTCATCAGCCAGGCTGTCATCTCCGGGCGGACGTACGACGTCTACCAGGGCAGCTCACACATGTTCAGCTTCGTTATCAAAGGCAGGCCAGAAACCAGCGGTCACGTCAACCTGCTGACGGCGCTGCGGTGGCTGATCAAGCACCGCTACCTGACCGGCTCAGACCTGCTGACGCAGGTGAACTTCGGGTGGGAGATCGCCTCCACCGGCGGGGCCCCGATGGATTTCAGCCTGACCGATTTCTCGCTGAAGACAAACGTGCGCTGACAGCGGCCGGGTCAGGAGCCGCGCCGTGATCGGATCCCGACGGCCATCAGCCGGCTACGTCGCCGCGCTCGTGGTCAGCGCTCGGCTCAGCGGCATCGAACGGCACCAGCAGAATCCGCAGCAGGCTCGCCAGATCGGCCTGCTGTCCCGCGCTGAGTCCGGTGAGTATCAAACGCTCGCGCGCCAGCAGGTCGGACATCGCGGCGTCGACAGTCTGCCGGCCTTCGTCGGTCAGCTGCACGAGGACGCCCCGCTTGTCCTGCGGATCACGGCTGCGGCTGACCAGGCCGGCCGCGGCTAGCCTGTCTATCCGGTTGGTCATGGTGCCCGAGGTGACTAGCGTCGCTCGCAGCAGTGCGCCCGGGCTGAGGCGGTAGGGGGCGCCTTCCCTGCGCAGCGCCGAGAGCACGTCAAACTCCCAGGTCTCCAGGCCGTGCGCTGCGAACGCCGCTCGGCGCGCGCGATCCAGATGCCGGGCCAGCCTGGACACGCGGCTGAGCACCTGCAAAGGAACGACATCCAGGTCAGGTCGCTCGGATCGCCAGCGGGAGACGATCTCGTCGACCTCGTCCCGGGCGGGCCGGGCCACGGGTGACATGACGGCAGCATATCTCTTGACATCGAGACTTCCTGCGCGATACACAGGACGCAGATATCTTGATGTCGAGAGAAAGAGCTACCGCAATGTGGGATCCCGCTCAGTACCTGACCTTCGCCGGTGAGCGCTCACGGCCGTTCTTCGACTTGACTGGCCGCATCGCGGCCGCGGCGCCCGGGTCGGTCGTCGACCTGGGCTGCGGGCCTGGCCAGCTGACCGAGTCACTGGCCGTCAGGTGGCCGGACGCGAACGTTCTCGGGATTGACTCATCGGCCGAGATGATTGCCAGCGCACAGCTCATCGACGACCGCGGCCTGGCAGGCCGGGGCACGCTGAGCTTCCGGGTCGGTGATGTCTGCGACTGGAAGCCCGAGCGGCCTGTCGACGTGATCATTTCGAACGCCGTGCTCCAGTGGGTTCCCGGTCATCTGGACCTGCTGCCGCGCTGGGCCGGCTGGCTCGCCGACGGCGGGTGGCTCGCCTTCCAGCTGCCGGGGAACTACGACCAGCCGAGCCACGCGGTCATGCGCGAGCTGGCCGAATCTGACCAATGGCGCGCAGAGCTGGCTGGCGTGCAGCTCAACCGCCAGTCTGCCGATCCCGGTGATTACCTTGACTTGCTGGCCAGGGAAGGCCTTGCGGTTGACGCCTGGGAGACGACATACCTGCACGTGCTGAGCGGACCGGATCCGGTGACGGAGTGGTACAAGGGAACGGGGTTGCGCCCTGTGCTCGCCGCTCTACAGGCGGAACGGGCGCCGGTGTTCGTGCGCCAGTACGGCGAGAGGGTCCGCGCGGCCTATCCGGCCGCGCTCTACGGAACGGTCCTGCCGTTCCGCCGCGTCTTCGTGGTGGCGCACAAAGCCTGACCCCTCGAGCTGTCCGCGCGCGCCTGGCGTGACTTGCCAAGGTGTCACGCGCCCAGGTGTCACGCGCCCAGGCGTCACGCGCCCAGGCGTCACTTGCCCTGGCGAAGCGCCTCGGTTGCCTCGGCGGACAGGCGTGGCTTGGGATCCAGCTCCCGCAGCCCGTTCCAGGCGAGGTTGACGAGGTGGGCCGCCATCTCCTCCAGCCTGGGCTTGCGCGCGTCCAGCCACCACTGGCCGGCCGAGGCAACCATGCCAACCAGCATCTGGGCATAGACCGGCGCGAGCTTCGGGTCGTAGCCCCTGGCCTTGAGCACGTCGCCGAGCATGTACTCGACCTGGCTGGCGATGTCGCTGATCAGGCTCGCGAACGTGCCGGAACCCGAGGTGGGGTTGGAATCCCTGACCAGGATGCGGAAGCCATCGGAGTTTTCCTGGATGTACCGGAGCAGTTCTACCGCGGCGACCTCGAACTTGGCCATGGTGTCCTCACCCTCCAGCAGCCTGGTGGCCATGGTGAGGAACCGCTCGACCTCGCGGTCCACGACGACCGCGTACAGGCCTTCCTTCCCGCCGAAGTGCTCGTACACGACGGGCTTCGAGACGCCGGCCTGGGCGGCGATCTCCTCGATGGAAGTGCCGTCCAGGCCGCGCTCGGCGAACAGGCGCCGACCGATATCGAGGAGCTGCTCACGGCGCTCCTTGCCGGTCATGCGGCGGCGATTACTTGGGGGGGACTGGTGTGTCACTACCCCATCATGGTCGCTTAGGCCCCGATGCGGCTAACTGGCTCGGGCGCGGCGCGCTTGGTCATCGAGCCAAGCTTGCGCGTCCCGGTAAGCTTCGCGCTCAGCCTGGCCTCGTCTGGCCACCGGACGTCGTAGGCCCAGCCGAGCTTCTCGGCGACCCAGATCAGCCGGGCGGCGGTGTCGATCTGCCCGCGCAGCGCGCCGTGCCGGGCACACGTGGGATCTGAGTGGTGCAGGTTGTGCCAGGACTCGCCGAAGGACAGGATGGCCAGCCAGTTCACGTTCCGCGACTTGTCCCTGGTCTCGAATTCCTCCTTGCCGAAGGTGTGGCAGATCGAGTTGATGGACCAGGTCACGTGGTGCAGGAATGCAATCCGGACCAGGCTCCCCCAGAAGAACGCGGTGACCGCGCCCTGCCACGACCAGGACCACAGGCCGCCGATGAGAGCCGGGGCGAGCAGGGTGACGGCGACGAGAGCCGGGAACAGGGCCGAGATCTTAGCGATCTTCTTGTCGGCGAGCAGGTCGGGGCAGAACTTCTCGCGCGAGGTGTGATTGCCGTCGAACAGCCAGCCGATGTGGGCCCATGCAAGGCCCTTGGTGAGGGCCTTCCAGTCGTCGCCGAACCGCCACGGCGAGTGCGGGTCGCCCTCGCGATCGCTGTATTTGTGGTGCCGGCGGTGATCGGCGACCCAGGTCAGCACGGGACCCTCGATCGCCAGCGAGCCGGCGACGGCGAGGGCGATCCGCAGGCCGGTATTGGCCTTGAACGAGCTGTGCGTGAAGTAGCGATGGAAGCCCATGCTGATGCCGAGGCCTGAGATGTAGTAGAAGGCGACAGCGATGATCACGTCGTGCCAGCCGAGGCCCCAGCCCCATGCCAGCGGGATCGCCGCTATCAGCGCGAGCATCGGGACGACCACGAAAGTCGCGACGAGGATCTTCTCGCCGCGGCCGATGGGCTTGTCCTCGAGATCGCTCAGTGGGGCCCTGACGGGGTCCGCCGGCATGGCGCCCGTGCTGGTGGCGACAGTGCCCGTGAGGTCGGTGCTGGTGGGGTCGGTGCTGGTGGTGTCGAAGGCAGTGGTCATCGGATCCTCGCCTGGCACTCAAACCGGGTGATTATGGCATCGACGCTCCGCACATACCGTGGTCAGGGGCCTATGCAGAATACGCTTACGTAACCGTAACCTACGTGACCGTAGGTTCGCACTACCAGCGAGCAAATTTCTTCTGCTATCGGCATGAACAAGTAGCCGCGGTGCAGCCGGGTCGTTCGACCAGGGGACCCGGTTCGTCCGGCCAGGAGCGCGTGCCGTCCGCCGGCGCGCTGCCCGACGTGGGCGCTGCTGTTACCGGTCAAGGCGCGGGCTGCGCCGTGACTGGCATGAAAGCGAATTGTCTACGAAATTAACCGACGAATTCGTATTCGTATCGCGCACACTGGTCCACTCACTATTGACAAGTAAGACATCCTAACTGTGACAGAGCAACCCCGCCTATCTCATTTATTGCCTTTGCCATAGGAGCCCTGCTCAGCCGGTCTCGCGGCCGGTATTTAAAGTCGAAAAGAACCGTCACCGGCTGTGAACCTAAACACGATCGTGAACGTCATTACAGCGAGCATGAACTGTCGTCGGCGTTCAAGAGACGGTACCCATTAGGCCGAGGCGGTTCGCGCATGAGCCAGGAGCGACTAGGCATTTTGGGGTATCCATGGGGGAATGGTTGTCGGGACTTAGAAAAGTCCTTTCACGATCGAGGGCCGTGCGCTCTGCCGCGGCGATCGCGGCAGTTGCCGCGGTCATGAGCGGACTGGCGATCGCGCCCGCCTCGGCCGCTACATCGCCCGTCGTCGTGTCGTTCACGTTTGACAACGACTGGGCGACCCAGATGACTGCTGCTGCAGATCTGCAGGCCGCGGGCATGGCCGGAACTTTCTACATCATCTCCGGCTGGATCGGCCTGCCCGGCTTCATGTCGATGTCGGACCTCAATACACTCGTTGCAGGAGGCAATGAAATCGGCGGCAAGACCGTAAATGACGCCGACCTGCCGACCCTCTCGAGCGCCGAAGCCGAGCGTCAGATCTGCCTGAGCCGTGACGTCTTGCTCAGCGATGGATTCCAGGTAAGCGACTTTGCCTATCCGTTCGCCGACCTAAACGCCGCCGATGAGGCCCTAGTGCAAGGGTGCGGATACAACTCCGGCCGCAGCGTAGGCAATCTCAATTCGCTGGACACTGGCGGCTGCCGGTACCCGGATTGCCCGTACGCGGAGTCCATCCCGCCTGCCGACCCGTACCAGATCAACACCCCGGACGACAACGAGTCCACTACCACACTGGCCAACATGAAGGGTGACGTTACCCAGGCGCTCAATCATGGCGGGGGCTGGCTGGCGTTCTCGTTCCATCAGATCTGCGACACCACCACCGCGGGATGCGACCCGACGTACTCCTGGTCGCCCGCGCTGTTCCAGCAGTTCGTCACCTGGCTGAAGGGCGAAGAGGCCCACGGGGTGTCGGTGAAGACGGTGCAGCAGGTCATAGGCGGCTCGGTGCAGCCGGCAGTGACCGCACCGTCGGCCCCGGCCGCACCAGTAGGCCAGCAGGCGCTGGTGAACCCGACGCTGACAACTGCTGACGCGAGCAACCCGGCCGTTCCGGAGTGCTTCCAGCAGGCGAGCTACGGCACCAATACACCGGCCTTCACGTGGAGTTCCACCGGCGGTGACGGCGGCGGCGGCGAGGAGACCATCAACATGACCGGACTGAGCTCCGGTGATGCGAAGCTCATCTCGACAGAGGATCTCGGCCAGTGCGCGCCGACGGCTACTACCGGGGACGCCTATAAACTCAGCGTCGACTACCAGTCCACGGTGCCAGTGTTCTTCACGGTGTACGGGCGCGCCGCCGATGGCACGTGGTCGTACTGGACGCAGAGCCCGACCTATGCCCCGTCATCGGGATGGTCGCAGGCGACCTGGATCACGCCTCAGGTTCCGAGCACAGTCACGGCGCTCAGCTTCGGGATGACGATCCCCAGCGACGGCACGCTGTCCACTTCCAACTACAGCATGGTCGACACCGGCTCGGGTGTCCCGGCGGCGGCGCCCGTTGGCGTCAACGCGCTGCAGAACCCGCTGCTTGAGACTCCCGACGGCAGCGGGATCAATCCCGAGTGCTGGCAGCCAGCTGGCTACGGCACCAACTCGCCAACCTTTACCTGGAGCGCGACGGGTGGCCAGGCGGGCGGCGAAGAGACGATCGACATGGCTAGCGTGACCTCGGGAGATGCCAAGCTCATCGTTCCGTTCGACAACGGCAACTGCGCGCCTACAGTCACCGCGGGCGACGCCTACACCGTCAGCTTCTACTACCAGTCGACCGTTCCGGTCTTCATCTCTCTGTACAGCCGCAACGCGAACGGCACCTGGGGCTACTGGACCCAGAGTCCGTACTACCCCGCGTCCAGCGGCTGGACGCAAGTGACCTGGACGACACCTGACGTGCCGACAGACGTCACCGGCGCCAGCTTCGGCGTGACGATTGACAGCGTCGGGACGCTTTCGACGTCCGACTACGGCCTGGTGAATACCGGCGCGCCGTAGCGCCTGGCCAGCAGGGATCTAGTTGTAGTCCGGTGGCCTTGCTCCGGATGCGTTGGCGGCATCCGGAGCAAGGCTCGCCTGAGTCGTGCGGTAACGCTCCGTACGCAAACGGTGACTTCGCGTAAACCTCGGAAGCTGCGTAGGCGTCCTCTCTGTGTGCGCATCGCCTCGGAGAGCCGCGCCTTCCGTGCAAGAGATCAGCTAAGAGCGTCTTAGACAATCGTGGGGGGGTGACATGGTGCGTCCACCCGGAGGCGGCATCCGTGTCGGTGTCGTGGGAGTGGGGTACTGGGGATCGAAGCACCTGCGGGTGCTGCGCTCGACAACTGGCGTGTCTTCGGTGATCGGCGTCGACCAGCGGTTCGCCCCGAAGGCTGGTGGCAGTCCGGCGGGCGTGGACTGCGAGGTAGCCGGGTTCAGTGACCTCGAGGACGTTCTACCCGACCTAGACGCGGTGGTCGTGGCGACCCCGCCGAGCAGCCATGCCAGATTGGGCCTGCAGGCGATCGCCGCCGGCAAGCACGTGCTGATCGAGAAGCCGCTGGCAACGTCGGTCGCTGAGGCGCGGTCGCTGGTGGAGGCGGCGGAGGCAGCGGGCGTCGTGCTGATGCCCGGCCATACCTTCGAGCACAACGCGGCAGTCGTGAAGCTGCGGGACCTGGTGGCCTCGCGAGAACTGGGGCAGCTGTTCTACCTCGACTGCGCGCGGCTGAACCTGGGGCTGTACCAGTCGGACGTTAATGTCATCGCCGATCTGGCGCCGCATGACATCTCGATCGCCAACTTCGTCCTGGGATCGCAGCCCACCGTTGTCACGGCGTGGGGCTCCCGGCACATTCACCCTGCGCATGAGGACGTTGCCTACCTGCAACTCGAGTACGCCGACGTGGGAGTGCGGGCGAATATCCATGTCAGCTGGCTGAGCCCCGAGAAGGTGCGCCGGATAACGGCGGTCGGCTCGAAAAAGATGGTGGTATATAACGATCTGGCGGTGGATGAGCGGATCCGCGTGTTCGACAAGGCGGCTGTGCCGCCGGAGGCGGCCGAGGGGCCGCAGTCGCGGGTCGCCTATCACCTCGGTGATGTCGTATCGCCCTTCGTTCCATTTGCCGAGCCGCTGGCGGTCCAGGATCAGCACTTCGTGGACTGCATCCTGGATGGTGCGCGACCGTCGGTGGACGCGCAGAGCGGCCTGAGCGTAGTGCAAGTGCTGGAGTGCGCTCAGATCTCGCTGCGTGAGCGACGTCCCGTAGCGCTCGCCGAGGTGACGTCGCCGGCTCTGGCCCCTTCCTGTGCTCCATCCGCTGCCCAAGTCTCGGCGCTTGCCGGGGCCTCGTTCGGCTGACCACGGGGGTAACGCGATGAGCAACGTTCCTTTCACCGATCTTGCCGCGCAGGCACGCCAGGTCTGGCCATCAATCGAGGCAGACTACCTGGCGAGCCTTCTCGGCGCGGGCTACATCGGAGGTCGCGCGGTCGAGGACTTCGAGCGCGACTGGGCCGCCTACTGCGGGACCGCGCACGCCGTCGGCGTCGCCAACGGCACAGACGCGCTGCAGCTAGCGCTCACGGCCCTCGGAGTGGTCGCGGGCGACGAGGTCGTGGTCCCGGCGAACACCTTCATAGCGACGGCGGCGGCCGTCGTACGTGCGGGCGCGACGCCGCGCTTCGCTGATGTCAGCGAGGACACCCTGCTGATGACGGCCGAGACCCTGGATGCGGCCATCACATCCCGGACGCGGGCTGTCATCGTCGTGCATCTGTACGGGCAGGTGCCGGACATGGACAGTCTGCTCGCCGTAGCGGACGCTCACGGAATCGATGTCATCGAGGACGCTGCGCAGGCCCATGGCGCAGAGTGGGACGGCCGGCGGGCCGGCTCCTTCGGTGCAGTGGCCTGCTTCAGCTTCTACCCCGGCAAAAACCTTGGCGCTTTCGGCGACGCGGGGGCAGTCGTCACGGCCCGGCCGGAGCTCGCCGCCCAGGTACGGGCGCTGGCCAACCACGGGCGCGTCGACGGCTCGGCGCACTATCAGCACGAGTTCGTGGGGACCAACAGCCGCCTTGATGCGCTGCAGGCAATCGCGCTGTCGGGCAAGCTGGCCTGCCTGCAGGAGTGGACCAGCCGCCGCATCGAGCTGGCCGCGCGGTACCGAGAGCAGCTGGCCTGGACCGGTGTGGAGCTGGTCAGCGTCGCGTCGCTAGCGCGCCATGTTTACCACCTGTTTGTCGTGCGGGTCGCTGATCGCGATCGTGTCCGGGCTGAGCTCGGCCGGCGCGGCATACAGACCGGTGTGCACTACCCCGTCCCGTGCCACCAGCAGCCGCCGCTGCAGCGCTTCGCCGACGGCCCGCTGCCGGTCGCCGAACGGACCGCCGGGCAGCTGCTGTCGCTGCCGCTCTTCCCGCACATGACCGACGACCAGGTCGACATCGTCTGTGACGCGCTCCATGAGCTGGCCGGCGATCAGCTGAACAGCCTGGAGCTCACTGATGTCCACTGACCTCGAGGCGGCCACGGCCGAGGCCGATCCCGGAGTGATCGCCGGTTACCCGGTGTCGCGCGGCCAAGGCCAGGCACTGATCCTCGGTGCCGGTGCCCGGCTGCGGTCGGGGACGGTGCTGTACGACGGCGCCAGGATCGGCCGCGGCCTGCAGACAGGGCATGGCGTCGTGGTCCGGGAGGATTGCGAGATCGGCGACGACGTGTCGATCTGGAGCAACAGCGTCATCGACTACGGGTGCCGGATCGGCGACCGCGTCAAAGTTCACTGCAACTGTTACGTGGCCCAGTTCACGGAGCTGGAAGACGACGTATTCCTGGCGCCTGGCGTGACGATCGCCAACGACCTGTACCCGGGTGACGAGCGGTCGGCCGAGCTGATGGCAGGTCCCCGAGTAGGTGCCGGAGCGCAGATCGGCGTCAACGTGACCATCTTGCCGTACGTCCGGATCGGCGCCGGTGCCCTGATCGGAGCGGGCTCGGTCGTGACCCGCGACATCCCGGCCGGCGCAGTGGCGTTCGGCAATCCCGCTGCGGTGCGGCGCGCTGTCGCTGACCTGCCTGCCGTGGACGACCGCGTGACCACCGAGGAGCAGTCGGTGAGCAGGTTTCGGTTGCTGAGCGGCTGAGTGCTGGGGAGCATCTGTGGTAACCGGGGTTCGGACGGCGCACGTGGGGCGCCATCGCCGTGCTGGCGTGGTGCGTGGCGGGCCAGAAGTGTCGAAGCGCGCGCTGGATGTGCTGGTCTCCGGTGCGGCGATTGTGGCGCTGGCACCGCTGCTGGCGGTGCTGTGCCTCCTGGTCCGCGCGTCCTCGCCCGGCCCCGCGCTATTCCGGCAAGAGCGGCTAGGTCGAAACCTGCGACCGTTCACGCTGCTGAAACTTCGCTCTATGTACATGGACAACGACGACCGCGCGCATCGGGCCTACGTCACGAGCCTGCTGGGGGACGAGCGGCCGGAGCCAGGCAGTCGCGGCGGGCTGTTCAAGCTTGCCGAAGATCGTCGCGTCACTCGCCTGGGCCGCTTCTTGCGGCGGACCAGCCTCGATGAGCTGCCACAGTTCCTGAACGTGCTCGGCGGAGAGATGTCGCTGGTCGGACCCAGGCCGGTGCTTCCGTGGGAAGCGGACATGTTCTCCGCCGTAGACCGCCAGCGGTTCCACGTGAAGCCAGGGCTCACCGGATTGTGGCAGGTGTCGGGGCGGAGCCGGCTGACGATGCGGGATGCGCTGCGGCTGGACGTGGAGTATGTCCAGCGCTGGAGCCTGGGCCTGGACCTGCAGATCTTGGTCCGGACGGTGCCGGCGCTGCTGCGAGGCGAGGCGACGTGATGCCCGCGGGCGCGATGGCCCTGGCCGACACGGTCCCCATAGATAGGTGGATCGAACCGAGGCCAGACGGCTCGGACCTCGCCGCGCCAGAAGGCGCGGTCGGCGACTCGATGTCGGTTGCCGTGTGGACGATCGTCAGCCGTGTGAGCGGCGTCCTCCGCGGCGTGACGATTGCGGCCGTCCTCGGTGCCACGTACTTCGCCAACACGTATCAGTTCACGAATTCGCTGCCGAACCTCGTCTTTTACGGACTGCTTGCCGGTTCGCTATTCTCCTCACTGCTCGTGCCGGCGCTGGTGCAGCACGTCGACTCGGGTGACAAGCGGGCCGCGGCCCGGGCGGCGGGAGGGCTCCTCGGGGTCGTGATGATCGGCATGATCGCGGTCGTCCCGATCGCCGCGGCGGCCACGCCATGGCTGCTCCGACTGGGCACTATCGGCGCCGCCAACCCTGCGGCGGCAGCGGGTCAGGCCCGCGCAGGCGCGATCCTCGTGCTGCTGCTGCTGCCGCAGGTGCCGCTGTACGCCATGGTGGGGACCGCGACGGCGGTAATGAACGCGCACCGCAAGTTCGCGCTAGCGGCGGCGGCTCCGGCACTGGAGAACCTGGGCACGATCGCGGTGCTCGCAGTGACGGCGCTGTTGTATTCGCATGCCGTGCAGGAACGCCAGGCGCCGCTCTCGCTGCTGCTCCTGCTCGGCGGTGGCACGACCGGGGCCGTCCTCCTGCACGCCAGCGTCCAGTGGTACGGGGCGCGACGGGTCGGTGTGGTCCTGCTGCCCAGGGCGGGCTGGCGGGATCCGGAGGTCCGCACGGTGATCCGGCGGGCCGGGCCTGCCATGGCCCAGGCGGCGCTCGCCGCGGTGCAGCTCGGGGCCCTGCTAGTGGTCGCGGACCGGGTCGCCGGCGGGGTGGTCGCGTTCCAGCTCGCGACGAACTTCTACTTCCTGCCGATTGCGATCGGGGCGACACCGGTAGCGCTGTCGCTAGTCCCCCGGCTCTCGCGGATGACCGGGCCAGGCCAGGAGACGCTGTTCCGCGACACCTATGTGCGGGGGCTTGCGTTTGCCTCGTTCATCATCGTGCCTGCTGCTACGGCGTATGGAGTGCTCGCCGTGCCACTGTCCCGCGCCATAGCGTTCGGCGGGTTCGGCCGGGCCGGCGGTGTGCACCTCCTGGCGGCATCGCTAATCGGCCTCGCGCCCGGCATCGCCGGGGAGACCCTCTTCATGGTGACGACATACGCGTGCTACGCCCGGCACGACACCAGCAGGCCGCTGCGCGCGATGATCATCCAGACGGTGGTCTGCGGCGCCGGGATCGGGCTGAGCTTCCGGGCAAGCGGCTCGGCTCAGCTCACCGCGCTGGGCCTGAGCCTCGCGGCCGGGAGTGCGTGCGGCGCGATCTACCTCGTGCACCACTTGCTGCGGAGCCTGCCGCGGGGGGGCGAGCCGGTCCTCAGCCCGCTGCTTCGCACGCTCGCGGGTTCGGCGCTGATGGCCGGGCCGGCCTGGGCAACAGCGACGATAGTCAGCAGTCGCCTGACGTCTTCCGCCGGGCACGTGATCGCGATGTTTGCTGCTGCGGTGGTCGGCGCCGCGTTGTACTTCGGATTCCAGGCGGCGATGCGAGCGCCGCAGATGGATTGGGTGCTCGGCGCGCTGCAGCGCGGCCGGAGCGCTGCTCCGCGGCCCGGCGCGGAGCTGGGCCGCCGCGGCGCCGGTCCGCTAGCTGGCCGACATGGCCATCGTGGCAATGCCTGGCTCGATCGGCCCTGGCAAGCACGCCTGACCCGGCTGCAGATCGACGCATTGCTGCTGCTAGTTTGCGCCGCCATCGGGGCACTGGCCGCCGTGAGCCCCAAGCACACCATCGTGGCGGTCGTGGTGCTCTGTCTCGGCGGCTGGGTGTGGGTTAGGCCCCAGGTAGCGGCTTACCTGCTCATCTTCCTGACGCCGCTGATCGTCGGTGTTAACGCCGGTGCCGTCATCCCAGTCCTGCGACCCAACGAAGCCCTGATCGCGCTGTTCTGCGGGGTGATCGGCCTGCGGTGGCTGGTGGGACTGCGGAGCGGGAACCGGCACTGGCCCAAGCTGGACAAGGTCGATCTGAGCCTTATCGCGCTAGGCCTGACCAGCTCGGTCTTCCCGCTGGTGATGATGGTGGCGCGCCAGCGCGCGATCACTACCGACGACCTCCTGTACTGCATCGTGATCTGGAAGCTGATGGCTGAATACGTCATCGTCCGCTCCACCATCACCACCAGGGAGCAGGCGATGCGCTGCCTGAACCTGTCACTGGTATCGGGCGCGATCGTGTGCGGCATCGGGATTCTGCAGTCGCTGAGCCTGTTCGGCGTGCCGGCCATGCTCGCGAAGTACTACGCCCCACTGGGTGTCACCGGTGCACTGTCGATCGGCCGCGGCAGCTCGCTGCTCTCACTGCCCGCTGCGGTCGCCGACCTCGGCATCCTCAACCTGGGCATCGCGATAGCGATGATTCTTCGCGGTCACCGGCCGCGGATCTGGCTAGTCGGCATCGCGGTGACCTGCGCGCTTGGCGTCGTCGCCGCGGCCGAGTTCTCCACCTTCGCCGGGCTCATCGTGGCCTTCGCCGTGATCGTCATCCTGACCAGGTCAACTCGGATGCTGGCCTACGTGATCCCGGTGGCTGTGGTCGGCGGGATCCTGCTCTGGCCGGTCATCCAGATCCGGCTGAGCGGATTCCATAGCGCATCCGGCCTGCCGGTCAGCTGGATCACCAGGCTGCACAACCTGGAGACCTACTTCTGGCCGCAGCTGTCCTCCGATTACAACTGGATCCTGGGCGTTCGCCCGGAGGCCCGCGTCGCGGCACCCGACCAGGAGTACGGCTACGTCTGGATCGAGAGCGGATATACCTGGCTGCTGTGGGGCGGCGGCATTCCGCTCCTCGGCAGTTACCTGGCTTTCGCCGGATGCACCCTGAGGAAGTGCTGGGCTTACGCCCAGCGTGCTGATGCCGCAGGGATCACCGGAACAGCCCTGGCCGCGTTTACCGCCTCACAGCTGCTGCTTATGCTGTTCGACCCGCACCTGACCTATCGCGGCTCGGGTGACGCGTTCTTCCTGCTCCTGGCACTACTGCGGACGCTGCCGGCGAGGCGCGTCCACCGGCAGGCAAGTCACCGCCCCATCGCCCTGAATACCCACACGCAACGGCAGGGAGTACTCGTCTGATGCGACGCCGTACCCGGGTGGTGATGATCATCGAGAACGTGCCGCTGGCTCGCGACCACCGGCTGCGCAAGCAGGCTGCGGCATTGCTGGCAGAGCAGTGCATAGTGACCGTGATCTGCCGCAAAGACCCGCGCAACAAGACCTGCCTGCCAGGCGCCCGGCTGCTGCAGTATCCCGCTCCGCCCGAGGGGTCGAGCCTGCTGGCGTTCGCCTTTGAGTACGTGTACTCGCTGACGATGGCCGGACTACTGCTGGCCTCCGAAGTGATCCGGCATGGATTCGACGTCCTGCAAGTCGCGAGCACGCCAGACATCTACTTCTTGCTCGCCGTACCCTGCCGGTGGCTGGGGCGGCCTGTCATCTTCGACTTCCGTGACGTCTCGCCCGAGACATACGAGGCCAGGGCCTGCCGCTCCGGCGGCCAGATGTACCGGATCCTGATGCTGCTGGAGCGCCTTAGCTTCGCGATGGCAGACCGCGTGCTAGTCGTCAACGAGTCGCTGCGACACATGGCTCGCACGAGGGGCAACGTAGCTGACGAGCACATCGTTACCGTGGGCAATGGCCCCGCGGTGTCGCGAGCGGTCCGTCGTGAGCCTAGGCCCGAGCTGCGGTGCGGCCGCGCTCACATGTGCTGCTGGGTAGGCCTGATGGGGCCGCAGGACCGGGTCGATCTTGCTCTGGCTGCCATAGCGCACTTCGTGCATGTGCGCGGGCGGGCCGATTGCATGTTCACCTTCGTCGGCACCGGCGAGTCGTTGCCCGGGGCACGGCAGCTTGCCGCGGACCTCGGCATCGAGGACTGGGTGACCTTTCCAGGCTGGGCTGAGGAAGATCTCGTCTTCGACTACCTGTCAACAGCCGATCTCGGCCTAGAGCCGAACATCGAGGACTACGTGTCACCGGTCAAAGTGATGGAGTATCTGGCCGCCGGATTGCCTGTGGTGGCATTCGACTCTCACGAGACGGTACGCCTCGCCGGCGACGCGGCTCGATATGCGCCCAAGAACGATGTCGAAGGGATGGCGCGGCTGATCGACGAGCTGCTCGACTCCGTGGCCGTGCGTGAGCAGATGGCATCTGAAGGCCAACTGCGCGTGAAGGACTTCATCGCCTGGGAGCACCAGGCGGAGCGTTACGTAGCGATGTTCCGCGATCTGGTACGGGCGCCGAGTCTTGGCGCGGCGCACGGGAATCGCATTGTGGCTAGTGAGGGACTGGAAGGAAGTATCCAGTGAGTCTGTTGCGCAGATATAGCCCCTGGGTGGTGCTCGCGATCCTGGCATGTGTCAGTGGCGCCTGGCTGCTCCAGGCGCACAAGGCGCCGGCCTATACGGCGTCGGCGGCTGTGGATGTTGAGGCGACCGCAATTCCCAACACCGTGCCTGCCACGGTGGACATGGCGACAGAAAAAATTGTGGCGTCGTCGGGAGTGGTGCTGGCGCAAGCTGCGCCACTCGCCAGCCTGACGCCCGCCCACCTGGCAGCGAGCTTGAAGATCTCGGTCTCGGCCGGTGCGAATGTGCTGTCGATCGCCTGCACGATGCCCAGCGCGATCTCTGCGCAGAAGTGCGCGCAGGGCGCTGCCCAGGCCTACCTGAGCTTCCGCAATGATTCGTCGCGCGGGCGGCGAGTGCGGGCGCATGATCCGCTGCACGTGCGACTGGTGACGCCTGCGCAAGTGCCGACGAAGCCGTCGGGGCTGAGTTCGAAGGTGCTGTTGTCGCTGGGCGCGTTCATCGGGTTGGTGCTGGGCCTGGCCACGGCGTTCGTGCGGGATCGCCTCGACGACCGGGTCCGGGATCGGGATGATCTGGAAATGTGCCTCGATGCCGCGGTGATCGGGGCTGTCCCGTGGGTGCGGCGCTCGGCTGGGCCGGGTTCTGTGTTCAGGGCTGCTCCGACTTCTGCCGCGGCGGAGGCTTATCGGTATCTGCGCGCGCATCTCGACGCCCTGATTCCGCGTTCGGCGGACGGCGGAACTCTCGTCTTGGTGACTGGCGCTCAGCCGCGGGAAGGCCGGACGTGCATCGCGAGCAATCTGGCCGCGGCGCTGGCGCAGGCCGGGCACCGCGTACTTCTGGTGGATGCGAATCTGCGCCATCCCTCGCTGTCTGGGGTTTTCCAGACAGACGATCAGCCCGGTCTTACGGAGCTGCTGGCGCGGCGCGCGACGCTGGCGGATGTGATGGTCCCGACCGGGTTGCCGCGCCTGCACCTGATCGCCGCCGGGGCGCAGGATCAGCCGGAGGAGCTCTTCGACGCCGCTCGGCTTACCCCGGCCTTCGAGCGGCTCCGGGCAGCGGCCGACGTGGTGATCGTCGACAGTGGGCCGGTGCTATCAGTATCTGACCCGATCACATTGGCGCTGGTGAGTGACCTCGTGCTGATGGTGGCCAGCGTTCGCCGCAGCCGCCGGGCGGCTATCCGGATCGCGGCGCAGGAACTGCGGACCGCCGGCCCTGTGACTATCGCTGGCGTGCTCGCCGGAGTCCCGCGGTCCCTGGTCAGGTCTCAGTCGAGGGCAACGCAGCCGATGTCGCCGCGCGTGCTGCCGCGCGTCCGCGCACTCCCGGCAGGTGACCGGGCGGAGCCGACTACCGGCATATCGCTCATGCGCCGCTAGTGCAGCCTGGTCAGGCAGGCGGCTGCCGGCCTTCGGCGTGCAGCGCTGCCTTCACGAAATCGCCGAAGTAGGCGGTGGGACTGCCCCTGAAGTTCTTGACCAGCGACCAGCAGTCGCCCCACGGATTCCAGCTCCAGGCTGTCCAGCTCGCGCCTTCGCGCGCTGCCCAGCTCAGCAGGGTGGAGTCGAAGGTGGTGGCGCCGACGTCCGTCGCCGGGCACGACACGTCGAGCTGCGGCGTGTACCGCACGGTCAGATCGGGCCCGAACTCTCCGATAAGCAATGGCACGTGGCCGAGCACATGCTGCATAGCCCCGTCGTAGCAGCGCTGGCTGGAGCAGTCGTTGAATGAATAGACGTGAACTGAGGCGATCAGATTGCCCGCCGGATCGTAGGGCCGGTAGGCCAGCCATCGGTCGACCGACTCCGCGTACTGGATGCCCTCTGCGATGATGATGTTGCGCGCGCCGGTGGCCCGAATGGTCTGGATCAGCTGCTGCATGCCGACCGCCTGGTACTTCTGGCCGCCATTCTGTGCCGTTTGCTCGCATCCGCCGTTCCGCCAGCAGGACCAGGCAGCTGTGCTGTCTGCGTCGTTGTAGGGCCACGGCTCGTTGAAGAGGTCGAACAGGACCGACGTGTTGCCGCGGAACGCCATGGCTGCCGACTGCCAGAACGCGAGTGAGTGCGCGTCGGGCATCTCCTCCTGATTGGCTGATCGGTCTCCGCCGGGCGCGGTGCCCGCAAGATCGAGAATCACCGCGAAGCCGTGCGCATTCAGCAGCGACACGTACCGCTCGATCGCGCCCCTGTAGTTAGCCCCCGAGTAGGCGGCCTTGACGCCGGGCAGTCCCAGCCAGCACTGCTCGTCAACCGGGACGCGCACCGCATTGGCCCCGCGCCAGGTCGCCATGGCCGCAACGGTGTCGGCCGGCATGTTTGCGTTAGGCGTGTCGAAGATCCCCCAGCCTTCCTCGCACGCGTACTCGGCTCCTGAGTTGTTGAATCCGACCAGCCTGACGTCGGCACCGTTGGCGTTGACGATCTGATTGCCGCGAACGTGGAGGCCCTCGATGCCCCCTGGCAGCGGGGCGGGGGCGGAACTGGGTCCGCTGGCCGAGGCGGGCGGCGTAGTGGCAGGCGGCGAGGTGGTCGCCCCGGGGGCCGGGGCGGAGCTGGTGCCCGAGGGACCGGCAGGGGCGGGCGAGGAGACTGCCGGGGCGGGCGAGGTGGCCGGCGGTGTCGGGACTGCCACGCTGCAAGCCGCCAGGCCGAGCGCTGCTGGCACGAGCATCAGCACCGCGGCGCGGGCAGGCCGCTTCAGGCACGCGCGCGCCTTTTGCGCTGTGTGCCGGAAATTCTGGCTACGTACGACAGCCAAGAACCTTCTCCCTCATGCGGAGCGGTGCGCGTAACGCCAGGCGAGGGGACACCCCCCGCTTGCCCACCCGTACCTTAGCCGCCCTCGAGGCCTCGCTCAGCCGCTCCGCGGCGTGCGGCCACCGGCATGGACCCGCATGCCGAAGGCCATGGATGACCTGCCCGCCTAGGCGGGCGACCTGCGCGCTTGTTGTAGGAAAGCTGGCTCCCGGGCGAGGATTCGAACCTCGGTTAGGGACACCAAAAGACCCCGTCCTGCCGATTAGACGACCCGGGAAGGTCAAATCTCGGGTCCTAGCCTAGCGGGACGCCGATCCACTGGGCGATCTCATAACGGGCGGCCGGGCGGCAGCTGAGCTTGCTGGAGCCGGGGCCGGGCGGTCGCGAGAATGGTGCTTGTCACCGGCCACTCGGCTGGCCAGCGCCCAGGTCCGGGATTGTGGCACGATCAGGGGCAAGCGCCGCGGCACGGGCCAACGGTCACCCAGCCTGGCTGAAGGTAGGTAACCGGCCGGTATCCTGCCCATGTCGGGAGAGCGACGTGGTGCCTGCGCTGTGCTGCCTGCCCTGTGTCGCCAGCGCCGTGTTGTCGCCCACGCCAGCACTACCGACCCCGACCGGCCTTAAGCGAGACGAAGGAGCCGAGCCGAGTGACGTCAGACGGGCCAGCCGCCGTCATCGTCCTGGCGGCCGGCGAGGGCACCCGGATGCGGACCGCCACGCCGAAGATGCTCAATGAAGTATGCGGCAGGGCGATGCTGGGGCACGTCATCGCCGCCGCTCGTGAGCTTGCGCCCAAGCGCATCGTCCTGGTCGTCAGCGACCTGGACGGCGAGGTTGCCGCCTACGCACGGGAGCACAGCCCGGAGGCGACGCTCGTCGTCCAGGAGCGGCGCGGGTCTTGGGGCACCGGGCACGCCGTTCGCACGGTGATCGAGTCCGAGGGCGTGATCCACGGCACCGTCGTGGTGCTGTTTTCCGACACTCCGATGCTCCGTGGACAGACGCTGATCAGCCTCGTCGCCGAGCACGAGGCCGCCGGTGCCGCAGCGACGGTGCTGACTGCGCAGGCGCCGGACCCCAAGGGCTACGGCCGGATCCTGCGGGACGCCGAGGGCCGCGTGATGAGCATTGTCGAGGAGGCCGACGCGACCCCTGAGCAGCGGACGAGCACTGAGATCAGCTCGGGCATGTTCGCGTTCGATGGCGACCTGCTGGCCGACGCGGTCAAGCGCGTGCCTGCGGCCAAGGCGACCGGCGAGGAGTACCTGACCGAGGTCCCCGCGATCCTGCGCGCCGACGGCCACCTGGTCGGCAGTGCGTTCTGCCCGGATTTCGACGAGATCCAGGGCGTGAACAACCAGGCCCAGCTCGCCAGCGCCAGGAGGGTGCTCAACGAGCGGCTGCTCGCGCACTGGATGGCCGCGGGCGTGACCATCGTGGATCCGGCGAGTACCTGGGTCGATGTGGACGTGCGGATCGAGCCCGGTGCACGCATCTCGCAGGCCACGCAGCTCGAGGGCCGCACCACTGTCGGGGCGGGTGCGAGCATCGGGCCTGGCTGCCTGCTGCGCGACACCACTGTGGGTGCCGGCGCGACGGTGATCCAGGCAGTGTGCGAGGCATCGGTGATCGAGCCAGGCTCGGTCGTCGGTCCCTTCGCGCATCTGACGACCCCCTTGCAGGGCGAGTCAAGCACGTGGCAATACGAGGAGAGCTGAGCCAAGTGACCGGCATTACCGCCACCCCCGAGCGGAAGCTGATGCTCTTCTCCGGCCGGGGCTTCCCCGAGCTCGGTGCGGAGATCGCTGGCTGCCTGGGGATCGAGCCGACGCCGACCACCGCCTACGACTTCGCCAATGGCGAGATCTTCGTGCGGTTCCTTGAGTCGGTTCGCGGCAGCGACGCGTTCGTGCTGCAGAGCCACACGTCGCCGATCAACCAGTGGATCATGGAACAGCTGATCATGGTGGACGCGCTGAAGCGAGCCTCCGCGAAGCGGATCACCGTGGTGGCGCCCTTCTTCGGGTACGCGCGCCAGGACAAGAAGAGCCGCGGCAGAGAGCCGATCTCGGCTCGGCTGATGGCCGACCTGTTCTCGACGGCCGGAGCTGACCGGCTGATGGCGGTCGACTTGCACACTGCGCAGATCCAGGGCTTCTTCGACGGTCCGGTTGATCACCTGTTTGCACTGCCGATCCTGGCCTCCTACCTTGAGGACAAGCTCGACGTTTCGCAGGTCACGGTCGTCGCACCGGACGCCGGCCGGGTCCGCGTCTGCGAGCGGTGGACCGACCGCCTGGGCTGTCCGCTCGCGATCATTCACAAGCGTCGCGATCCCGACGTCGCGAATCAGGCCCGCGTGCTCGAGGTCGTCGGGCAGGTTGCTGGCCGGACCTGCATTGTCGTGGACGATATGATCGATACCGGCCAGACGATCGTCAAGGCCGCCGATACACTCTTTGACCAGGGCGCGGCGCAGGTCATCGTTACCGCGACACACGGCGTGCTGTCGGGCTCGGCCGTCGACATGCTCAAGAACTCGCGGGTCAGCGAGGTGATCGTGACCAACACGCTGCCGATCATGAACGAGAAGCGTTTCGACAAGCTGACGGTCCTGTCGATCGCGCCGCTGATCGCGAGGGCCATCAACGAGGTGTTCAGCGATGGCTCGGTAACGAGCCTGTTCGACGGCCAGAGCTGACGGTCGGCCAGCGAGGCCGATGCCCTGGTAAAACCGGCCGCCGCGCAGCTAGGGGTGCGGATCGGCTAGACTTCGCAAGGATTTTCTGTCATCTCAAGGAGCCCTACAGTGCCCGAGGTACGTATCGACGCCGAGCAGCGCACCGAGTTCGGCAAGGGTCCAGCCCGCCAGATCAGGCGCGCCGGCCGGGTGCCAGCCGTGCTTTACGGGCATCACCTTGAGCCAAGGCATCTCACCCTGCCGGGTCATGAGGTGCTGCTGGCCCTGCGGACCGCCAACGTCCTGATCAGGCTCGAGGGCCTGCCGGGTGGCGCGCAGCTGGCGCTGCCGAAGGCCGTACAGCGGGATCCGATCAGGGGCTACGTGGAGCACGTCGACCTGCTGGTCGTGCGCCGCGGCGAGAAGGTCACCGTCGATATCCCGGTGACCATCGTCGGCGAGGTCGCACCCGATGGACTGCTGGACCAGCAGCTCGTCCAGATCTCCGTCGAGGCCGAGGCGACCAACATTCCGCGCGGCGTCGAGGTGGACGTCGAGGGCATGGCCATCGGCGCCTCGGTCCACGGGCGCGACCTCAAGCTCCCGGCCGGCGTCACGCTCGCCGACGAGGCTGACGTGCTAGTCCTGCATGTCCTCGCGGCGCCGACCGCAGAGCAGATGGAGGGCGAGGCGGAGGAGACCGCGGCCGCTGCCGCGCCGGCTGGCGAGGCCGCCGCGGAGGCCACATCCGGGGCTGCTGCGAGCGGCGGCCAGGACGAGGCCGCCGGAGAATCCGCCTGAGCTAGCGAGCGACGGTCCGGTTTGCTGGCGCGCGGCCCGCGGTGATCGCGGCGATGTGCCGGTGACCGGGCCACGCTGGCTGGCGTTCTGGCGCGGACAAGGGCCGCGCAGGGACGGGAACGACGCCGACATGCCAACCTCGGATCGCTGGCTGATCGCGGGCCTGGGCAACCCCGGCCCGCAGTACGCGGGCAACCGGCACAACGTCGGCTACATGTGCTGCGACGACATGGCGACGGAGCTGGGCGTGACCTTCAAGCGTGACAAGTCACGGGTCATGGCGGCAACCGGGACGATGGCTGGCACCAGCGTGGTCCTGGCGAAGCCGATGAGCTTCATGAACCTGTCCGGCGGCCCGGTGGCGGCGCTCCGGGCCTTCTACAAGATCCCGAATGAGCGGATTATCGTCATCCACGACGAGCTCGACCTGCCGTTCGGCACGGTGCGGCTGAAGCTCGGCGGTGGCGACAACGGTCACAACGGGCTGCGCTCGCTGACTGCGGCGCTCGGCAGCCGGGATTATTACCGGGTCCGGATCGGGATCGGCAGGCCGCCGGGACGAATGGACCCGGCAGACTTCGTCCTGCGTGACTTCACGCCAGCCGAGCGCAAGGAAGTTCCGGAGATCCTCGGCCGGGCGTCGGAGTCGGCGCAGATCCTGATGGAGCGCGGCCTGGCCGTCGCCCAGAACGAGACACACTAGCCATGGGCATTCAGCAGCCGTCACGGTCTCGGCCCTCGCGCTGTCATCGCTTCGCGCCAGTCGTTGTTTGGGCGGTTTCAACCGGTCTGACTGGTATAAGGTATGAGATCCATGTGTGCACTGAACCTGGAGCCCTGAGCTGACTACTACAGTGCTGACCACCACCGCCTCTGACCACGAGGTCGCCCGTGACCTCGCCGTGTCGGCGGGTGCCCGGCTGCTGGAGTTGCGGGCCGACGCAGCCCGCAGCGGCGACGACCTGCGCAAGGCCGGCGACCGTCAGGCGCACGAATTCCTCGTCAGCGAGCTCGCCCGGCTGCGGCCGGCCGACGCCGTGCTGTCGGAGGAGGGCAAGGATGATCTAGCGCGGATATCAGCCGAGCGGGTCTGGATCGTCGATCCGCTCGACGGCACCAGGGAGTTCGGCGAGCCCGGGCGGACGGACTGGGCGGTCCACGTCGCGCTCTGGGCACGCGGCGACCTCGTGGCCGGGGCCGTCGCGCTGCCGGCCCAGGGCCTCGTGCTCAGCACGGCGGACTACCCGGCGAGCCCGGCTGGGACGGCCCCGTTCCCGGCTGGAGCTCCGGACGCGGACGGTCGGCCGGCGCTGCCCGCCGGCCTGCGCATCCTCGTCAGCCGGTCGCGGCCGCCCGCGTTTGTCCAGCAACTGGCCGCTGACATCGCCGCCGAGCTGGTGCCGATGGGCTCGGCCGGCGCCAAGGCAGCCGCCGTCGTCCGCGGCGAGTACGACGCGTACGTGCATGGCGGCGGTCAGTACGAGTGGGACTCGGCCGCACCCGTGGCCGTCGCCCAGGCCGCTGGCCTGCACGCTTCCCGGATCGACGGCTCTGCACTGGCGTACAACCAGGCCGACGTCTCGATTCCGGATATCCTGATCAGTCCGGCCAGGCTTGCCCCCGGGCTGCTGCGCGCGATAGCTCGCGCGTCGGCGGCATCGCAGCCAGGGTCGGCACCCGACCGTCAGTCCACGTCCAGTGATCCGGAGCTCTAGCCATGACAACGCCCCGCGCTGACTACCTGCTGTCACAGCTCGACGTCCTCGAGGCCGAGTCGATTCACATCATGCGCGAGGTCGCAGCCGAGTTCGAGCGCCCGGTCCTGCTGTTCTCCGGTGGCAAGGACTCGATTGTCATGCTGGCGCTCGCCGAGCGGGCATTCTGGCCGGCCAAGATCCCGTTCCCGGTCATGCACGTCGACACCGGTCACAACTTCGCCGAGGTGATCGATTATCGCGACCGGAGGGTCGCGGAGGTCGGCGCTCGCCTCGTCGTGGCGTCTGTGCAGGAGGCGATCGACGCCGGCCGGGTCGTCGAGGAGACCGGCCGGTTTGCGAGCCGGAACCGGCTGCAGACCACGTCGCTGCTCGACGCCATCGCGGACAACAGGTTCGACGCGGTTTTCGGCGGCGCCCGCCGGGACGAGGAGAAGGCCAGGGCCAAGGAGCGGGTGTTCTCGTTCCGGGACGAGTTCGGCCAGTGGGATCCCAAGAACCAGCGGCCCGAGCTGTGGAGCATCTACAACACGCGGATCCGTCGCGGCGAGCACATCAGGGTGTTCCCGCTCTCCAACTGGACCGAGCTCGACGTATGGCACTACATCGAGCGCGAGCAGCTTGAGATCCCCTCGATCTACTTCGCCCACAGCCGGACGGTCTTCGAGCGCGACGGCATCCTGCTGGCGGACAGCGAGTACGTGACCAGGGGCGAGGACGAGCAGCTCTTCGAGACCAAGGTGCGGTACCGGACGGTCGGCGACATGACTTGTACCGGCGCCGTGGAATCGACCGCGAGCACGGTCGCCGAGGTCATCGTCGAGATCGCGGCGACCCGGATCACCGAGCGGGGCCAGACCCGCGCCGACGACCGGGCCAGCGAGGCTGCAATGGAAGACCGCAAGCGGGAAGGCTACTTCTGATGACCCCAACGCAGCCCGGCTCGGCCGGCGATCAGGCCGACGGCGGACGGCACATGGACATCCTCCGCCTGGCGACAGCTGGCTCGGTCGATGACGGCAAGAGCACCCTCATCGGCAGGCTGCTGTACGACTCCAAGGCGATCTTCGAGGATCAGCTGGCGTCGGTTGAGCGGACCAGCCGCGAGCGCGGCGAGGAATACACGAACCTCGCTCTGCTGACCGACGGCCTGCGGGCAGAGCGCGAGCAGGGCATCACCATCGATGTCGCCTACCGCTACTTCGCGACGCCGAAGCGCAAGTTCATCATCGCGGACACGCCGGGCCACATCCAGTACACGCGAAACATGGTCACCGGCGCCTCGACCGCTGACCTGGCGATCGTGCTCGTAGATGCCAGGAACGGGCTGACCGAGCAGAGCCGCCGTCATGCGTTCCTCGCCACGCTGCTCCGGGTCCCGCATCTCGTGCTGGCTGTCAACAAGATGGACCTGGTCGACTACAGCTCCGAGGTCTTCGACCGCATCGTCGAGGAGTTCACCGCATTCGCCGTGAAGCTCGAGATCAGCGACCTGACCTTCATCCCGATCTCGGCTCTGCACGGCGACAACGTGGTCCAGCGCTCGGGGAATATGCCGTGGTATGACGGCCCGTCGCTGCTGCACCACCTGGACAACGTGCACATCGCCTCGGACCGGAACCTGATCGACGTCCGGTTCCCGGTGCAGTACGTCATCCGGCCACACCAGGCGACGGACCCGGAGCTGCACGACTACCGCGGGCTATGCGGGTCAGGTCGCGGGCGGAGTACTTAAGCCGGGCGACGAGATCATGCACCTGCCGTCGGGGCTCACGACGACCATCAGCCGGATCGACACCGCGAGAGGCCCGGTGCCGGAGGCGTTCCCGCCCATGTCGGTAACCCTGCTGCTGGCCGATGACCTGGACGTCTCGCGCGGCGACATGTTCTGCCGCCCGCATAACCAGCCGACGGCGACGCAGGACATCGAGGCGATGGTGTGCTGGATGACCGACGCGCGGCCACTCGCGCCTGGCAGCCGCCTGATCATCAAGCACACGACCAGGACGGTCAAGGCGATCGTCCGCGACCTGCACTACCGCCTCGACGTGAACACCCTGCACCGGGACGAGGCGGCGGGCGAGCTCGGCCTCAACGAGATCGGCCGGGTCACGCTGCGCGTCACCCAGCCGCTGTTCTGCGACCCGTATTCGCGCAATCGCGTGACCGGCGGCATCATCCTGATCGACGAGGCGACTAGTACTACCCTCGGTGCCGCGATGATCACGGACAACTAGCTATAAGCGACATATCAGTCAAGTGACCTAACTGGGTCAACCGCCGGGTTTGCTCAGGCGTCTACCTAAGGCGCCGGCGCTGGTCCGGATCCTCGTTAGCCGGTTACCCCGCCGACGTTCGTGCGCCGCAGTTGTGGTGCCGAGTGAGCCGTCGAGGTTGGGGGGTCTGGTCTTGCTGAGCCGTTGGAGCGTCAGGCGTCGGAGCGCTGGCCGGTGCGGTGCTGGCCGGTGTAGGGCGAGTCAGTCCGGAGCATGCAATGCCTAGCCCGGCTACGACCGCGCTAGCGGAGCCGGGCGAGGACGAGGGCCACGAGGTCGCTCAGCTCGTCCGGCGAGCGGCGGTCGGGGACTGGTGGGCATGGGAGCGGCTCGTCGAGCAGTACGGCAGGCTCATCTGGTCGGTAACCAGGGCCTTCCGGCTGGCCGAGAGCGATGCGGCCGACGTCGTGCAAGTCACCTGGCTACGACTGCTTGAGCACATCGATCGTCTCGATTACCCGGCTCGGGTCGGGTCGTGGCTGGCCGTTACGGCGCGGCGCGAGTGCCTGCGCGTGGTCGCTACGCGCAAGAGGGTCGTCCTCGTCGCCGACGACGGCGACCTGATCGAGCATCCGGCAGTCGGGCCGGCCGTGGACGAGCGGCTCCTGGCGCAGGAGCGGGTGGCGGAGGTTCGCGAAGCTATGTCGCGGCTGCCCTGGCGCTCCCAGCGCATGCTCGAGCTGCTGATGGCCGACCCGCCGGCCTCCTATGTCGAGATCGCTGATCAGCTGGGGCTGCCGGTCGGCAGCATCGGGCCGACCAGGGGGCGCTGCCTCGAGCGCTTGCGGGCGCTGCTCGAGGCCTGCTGAGGACGCACGGTCGGCTCACCAGAACCCAGGCGTGGTCGGTGGAAATGCTGATAATTTCGCTACGGTGACCGCCGCTAGTCGCGACGTTGCCGGCCCGAGAGGAGCCCGGCCCGGAAGGAGCACAGCCGATGGCCCTGCGCAGCGGAGCTGACAGCCGATGAGTTCCGTCGTGCTGATTCGCCCGGGTCGCGGGACCAAGGTGGTGGCGACCGCAGAGGACCGCGACCGTGCGCTACGGCGGCGGGTCGGCCTGGCCTGGGGCCTGCTCGTAGTCAACGTCCTGACGTGGGACAAGGCGCTGACCCTTGTGCCGATCCCCGGATCGATCGGTAAGGCCATCACCCAGGGTTCGCTCCAGCTGGCGCTGCTCGTGGCGCTCAGCGCGAACCGCCGGTGCCGGTTCCGCCCGAACGTGTTCCTCGTCCTGGTCAGCTTGCTGGTCCTGGGGGCGATCATCGGGGTCGAGCAGGTGTCAGGGATCGGCGGGATTTACCGGGTTGTTCGCCTCGCTGAGTTCGTCATCACGCTGTGGCTGCTCTCGCCATGGTGGGGCCGGGAAGATCTGCTACTCATCCGCGCCCACCTGATCACGATGTCGCTCGTGCTGTGCACGGTGGTCATCGGCTACCTGGTCGCGCCGGGCAAGGCCATGTACAACGGACGGCTCAACGGCGTCATTTACCCGGTACCGGACCCGCAGGTGGGCCACTACGCAGCGGTCGTGGTGGGGCTCACCGCCGTGCTGTGGCTGTGCGGGCTAATGCGTGGGCGGCTAGTGCTCGGAATCGTAGCGGTCGGCACCGCCGTCCTCGTGCTGACACATACGCGGACGGCACTGATAGCGATGCTGGCGGGCATCCTGGTCGCCGGCCTGAGCCTGTTTGCTGTCAAGTCCCGTGTCCGCAAGTTTTTCGCAGCCGCCTGCGTCCTGGTGTCCGTCGGGGTGACGGCGCTGGCGGGCGTGCTGACGTCCTGGCTCGAGCGCGGCCAGAGCTCGTCGGAGATCGGGAACCTGAGTGGCCGGACCAAGGTCTGGTCGATGATTCTCGCCTACCCGCGCACGACGTTCCAGGAGATCTTCGGCCTCGGCCTGTCCAATACGTCGTTCAATGGGCTGTCCATCGACAGCAACTGGCTCGCCTCGTACCAGACGCAGGGACTCTACGGCGTCGTCGTGTGCGCCGCGATCTTGGTGTTCCTCCTGGTGGCCTCGTACTTCCAGACGCGCGGCGCGCGGCGGGCGCTGGCGCTGTTCCTGGTGACGTATTGCCTGCTGGCCTCGATCACCGAGGTCGGGTTCACCGATGCCTCGACGTATTTGCTTGAGCTGACCCTGGCAGCCTCGCTGCTTGTGCCGTCGGCCAGCGGGCTGGAGAATGACGTGACACTCGTGCCGGGTGGCCAGGCTCGGATCCTGGCGGGCTAGCTGCGCGAGCGCTGCACCCGTCGTCCCGCGCGCCGTTCGGCGACCTCGCGATAGACATCCAGCGTGGCCGCGGCCGTGGCGCCCCAGGTGAACTGACTGGCCCGCTTGAGGCCGGAGTCTCGCAGGCGGTCCCGGCCTGGCCCGATGGCAGCGAGGATCGCACGGGCTATCGTGGCGGGGTCGCCCGGATCGGAGAGCACCGCGGCGCCACCGGCTATCTCCGGCATCGAGCTGACATCGGACGTCACGACCGGGCAGCCGCACGCCATCGCCTCGAGAATCGGCAGCCCGAAGGTCTCGTTGAAGGACGGGTACACAAACACGTCGGCGGCCCGGTAGAACGGCACCGTGTCCTCGAGTGGAACGCCGCCGACATAGACCACGTCCTCGCCGATGCCAAGCTCGGCGGCGAGCGACTGCAGGTAATCGACGTACTCCTTGTCGCGGCCGTGGCCCACGATAGCCAGCTGCCTGTCCCCGAGCTCGGGCCGCGCGATCGCCCAGGCCCGGAGCAGGCCATCGCAGTTCTTGTACTTCCACAGCGACGAGACGAAGAGCACGAACGGCTTGGTGACGCCGTGGGACTTCACCTCGGCGCGCGCTGCCTCGGCGTCGCCCGGCCTGAAGACCTCGTGGTCGACCGCTTCATAGATCAGCTTGAGCTTGCCCGGGTCGACGTTCAGGTACTGCTCGATCTCCGTCCGCAGGCTGCGGGAGTTGATGATGATGGCGTCCGCCGCGCGGGCGTTCCGCGGGTAGCTCATCCGGCGGTAAGCCCGGGCCAGCGGCGCCACCGAATCCGCAGAGGTGTAGGCGTGCATCGTCTTCATGTGGATGACGAGCGCTCGCGGGATCTTCACGACAGGCGCTATCAGGGTGTTGAAGACGTCGATGTGGCTCAGCGGAAGGCGCACCGGCGAGTACAGGTGCTCGGTCAGCGTCCGCAGGTTGCGCCGTTCATTGGACCACGGGTAGGTGATGTAGTGGACCTTCGGCCCGTAGCCCTGGAATAGGTGCCGGGACTTGGGACTGACAAGCAGGTACAGCTCCTCGTCGGGCGCCAGCCTCGCTGCGATCTCGGGCACCAGTCGCGAGTAGCCCCAGTGCGAGCCCGACGGATTTTCCGGGTTGTCGGTCAGGAGATTGATCGCCACGCGCATTCTTTGCTGCCTTCTCCTGCCTGGTGGATAGCGCGGCTGTCTGCATCTGGCGCCGCAGCTGCCTGGCCGGCCAGCGCCGACTCGGCCAAGGGAACCGAGGTTAGTGCCTGCTGCCGGTGATTTCCCTGTATATCTGCGTAACGGCCGCCGCCCTGGCTGGCCACGTCTGCTCGGCCGCCCACTTGACGGCGGCCGTGCTGCGATGCTCCCACTCGTCGTCGGTCAAGATCGCCTGCATCGCGGTCGCGAGACGGCCGGGCAGTTCGGCTGGCCTGTTCGGCAGCGCCACCTTGAGCGCCGCGTCGCCGACTTGCGCGTCGGCGATCCCATGCAGATCAATGGCGACGCCGGGCAAGCCCTTGCCCAGGGCCTCGAGGAACTGGCCGCCGAAGGACTCTCGAAGGGAAGTGAACAGGAAAACGCTCGCAGACTCATACAGGGCACGCAGCTGGTCCCAGGGGATCTGGCCGAGCAAATCGACGTCGTCGGACAGCCCGAGCCGCTCGACGGCCGCGCGGACTTGCGGCGCCACGGGACCGTCACCGGCCATGATCATACGGGCGGGCATCATGCGCCGGAGCTCAGCAAACGCCTCGACGGCCAGAGTTGGCGCCTTGCGCCGCAGCATCCGGCCGACCCACAAGACCACCGGCGTCCCAGCGGGCTGACTGCGCGCCTCGATGACCCAGTCGCTCGGCAGGGCATCGGCCATCATCAGCCGGACATCGGTGCCGCCGGCCCGACTGGCCGCGGCCGCTGTGTCGGAGTTGCAGGCGAGAATCACGCGCGCGTTGCGCATCGTCTTGCGGCTTCGGCTGTTGAGCGCCAGCAATGGGCCTGCGGAGGCGGCTCGGAAGGTTTCGATCGGCCGGTCGCGGCCGAAATAGCCCCGGTATCGAGCCGGGCTGATCTGGCCGCCGCCGATGGGACCGTAGACCAGCGGCACCGGGAGCTGCCACATCTTCGTGCCGAGGCGCAGCGATCCCCACGTCACGTGGTGCACTACGTCGAAGTTTTCTGACGGCACCTGCCGGAATGCCGCCCGCTGCCAGCGCAGGTAGGTGTCGTAGAGGCCCATCGAGTCCGAGACCCGCGTCAGCGGCGACACTGCCTGGTCGACAAAGCGGAAATTAAGGCCCTGGGCGCCGTGCGCAAGGATCCGATCGCGCCAGATCGTTGAGGTCAGGACCGTGACGTCATGGCCGTAGTCTGCCAGCGCGGTCGCCCAGTGCCAGCCGGCGCCCGGCTCGCTGCCCCGGCCTGGACAACACTGGAAAGCAGATACCAGCACCTTCACTCCGAGGCCATCCCGTCTGAAGCCGTAATCTCGCGAGTGAGAATCGTATCGAATTCAGACATCTGAAAATCGTGGCTTGACTCGGTTGTTACGGATAGTTAATGCGCGGCATCGGTATTGTTAGCTGCAATTCATCGGGCGCCTCGCCCGGTGGCATCGCTGGCGGCGGCTCGAAGCCGGCCGCCGCTTCGGGTTCGGCAGGCTCCGTCGCGCGCCGATGCCGGCCAGACTGCCGGCTTGCGGGCGGCTCCGGCTCCTGCCGCGCGGCACTTTCCTGCCGGGCGGTGTACTCGCGCAGGCCTGCCCGCAAGTGCCACCACGAGTAGAGCGCGCTGATGACCGACGCTGTCACCAGGCCCCACAGGACGCCGGCAGCGCCACCTGCGACGGCGCCGAGCAGTCCGCACACCAGAGAGGCAGCCGACGACAGCAACATCGCACGGAGGCTGCGCCGCGCTGCGCCGAGGGCATGCAAGCCAGCGGACGCGCCAGAGCTCAGGCCGAGGCCCAGGGTCGCCAGCATCTGCGGCAGGACAAGCGGGTACGTCGGTCGCCAGACCCGGCCGAGCAGCAGCTGGCCAAGGCCATGAGGCAGTGCAACCAGCAGGAGCGCTCCCCATGCGAGCCCCGCAGCGCCAAGGCCAGCACCCATGAACAGGCAGAACTGCTGCAGGCGCCGCGGCGATCGCTGCAGGATCCGACTGGCCTCCGGGATCGTGACCAGGGACATCGCAAAAAAGATGACGACGAACGGACCCATCAGCGTGGTTGACGCCTGGACGTAGCCGACGGCGGCAAGGCCTAGCAAAATGCTGATGCCATAGGCTCGGATCTGGCCCGAGCTCGCGCTGGAGACGCCTTCGATCACGTACCGGAGCCCGAGGTCGCGGTGATCGCGAATCCAGTTCCAGGTGTTCCACGGTTTCGGGAGCACCTTGGCCTGAATGGGACCCACCGCAGCGGCTACAGCGGCCGCCCCGCCCCAGGCAAGCACGAACCAGAACACCGTCGCGTGCCCGCTCGACTTGAGCAGCACCAGGGCCGGGAAGAGCACTATCGCCCAGACGGCGTCGTTCACGAACGCGAGGCCACCGCGGCCATGCGCGAAGAAGGAGAACCGCCAGCTGTCCTGAAGCAGCAGCCCGGGGAAGGTCAGGCCGAGCGCGAGGAACGCCGTCCTTGTCGTCGTGCCGTGCAGCAACGCGGCCGCACCAAGCGTGCCGAGACCAGCCACCAGCCCTACCACCATGGCGGTGCCGGTGCAGCGGCCGACAGCGCGGCGCCAGGTCGTGACGTCCTTGCCGCTGAACCTGACCATGAGCGGGTCGGTGCTCAGGCCGCGAGAAGCGTTCAAGCCGAACCAGTACGTCACCAGCGCCAGGCTGAACGCGCCGAACTGCGCAGCTCCGAGCGCCCGGACGACGTAGATGCTCACTGCGGCGTTGGTCAGACTGGAGATCCCCTGATCTGCCAGCCCCCAGCTGAGACGCCGGAGAACCTGTGCCCGCAGCCTGGCCGTCAGCCTGGCCCATGACGACCCAGCCGGACCGGCCTTCGCGGCCGCCTCAGCAGCCATGCGTACCTACCGCAGGAACCACGGCGACACCGGTGGTATGGCGGAGATGCATAGGCCCGGTCATCTCCCGGATCGCGAGATCGCAGGCGCAATCAGCGGCAACCGCGACCCTCATCCAAGCCCGCCCGACCCATCCCAGTACTACGCCTAACCGTCAGTTATCACAGCGTACCTAGTACGTCTGCGTAATGCCCCCGGTCACAGTCCGTCAGGCGGCCGGTCCGGCGCTGTCGCCGACCGGCTCAAGATGTGCCCACAAGTGCCAGCCCAGCAGACTGGCACCCGGCAGATGGTGAACCGGCAGCGGCGGGGCGTGCATGAAGCGCTTGTACGTTCGAGTCACGCGAAAGGATGGAAAATCGCGGGTGAGCAGCCGACGGTCGTAGACGAGGGCATACGGGTTAGCGGGACCGTCGGTGTTGTGATGGACGAACTCGGGCAGGCGCAGGTACCGGAACAGGCCCATTCTCGCAGCGTTGTCGAGATGTCCGGCCAGCATTCCGGTGGAGCTCGCTGGCGAGATGAGGCCGGCCTTTGCGAGCGGGGCGGCTGCCAGCAGCGCGGCGCGCCGGACCAGCGCGATTGACACCAGGTAGTTCAGCGACCACCGGGCGTACATCATGATGACAAGCTCCCCGCCGGGCCGCAGGACTCGGTGGATCTCGCTCTGCGCCCGGCGAATGTCGGGCACATGATGCAGCACGCCGTGGCTGAAGACCATGTCGAAGGAGTCGTCGTCGAACGGCAGATCAAGGACACTGCCGTGCTTCAGCTGCTCGAACGGCAGATCTCGCAACGTAAGCCTGGCCTGGACCCGGTCGATGGACTCGCTGGTCAGGTCGACGCCTGACCAGCGGGCCCCCTCGCGGATGAGGCGCTCGGCGTCCGACCCCTGGCCCAGGCCAATCTCCAGCACCTGCTTGCCGGCGACGTTCAGATCAGTGATACAGCCAGGGAGATGACGCTCGTTCTGGTACCGGAAGGCGTCGTAGTCGGTGAAGAACTGCTCGTAGTCCTCGTTGAAGCGCTCCCTAAGGCCGCCTACCTGGGCGTCGCCACACGCATGCTCCTGCCAGAAGCTCTGGACGGCTTGCTCGTTCATCAGGTAAGCGCCTTGCCCAACACGGTGACCCCTCCCCAATCCGGACTCGCGCGAGCAGAGTCCGGCACCTGTAACCTAATGGGCATTCTACTTAAAGTCCGCGCAGCCGCCCGGCGTTTGACGGGCACGGACTGCCCGTGCGTGCGCACCGACGGCCACCGGCCAGCGGGGCCTGGCGCCGCGGTCGCAAAGCAAAGGCTCATACCAGGATCTACGCATCCTGTTACACTTCGTAGCTACCAACCATAAGAAAGATAATTCCGACAATATGTCATGCAAAGCGATCGTGGCTTCTTTTGCGATCATCCTGACCGCAGCCGCGAGCGGTTGCACTGCTGCATCCAGCCACGCTCCGAATTCCGATCCGACTCCTACCGGCAATTCGGCGACGACGCACATAAATACGCACGTGACCGCGCACGGTAGCGCGCCTGCATCGGGCACGCAGGTGTGCGATAAGCCAATTCTGCGCTCGCCTTACAATTACAGCGGCGCAGCTGCCACATTTAGCAGCGGGCAACACGGGTTGCCGACGTATGGCGCCCGCGGCACGGCCTACCCGGACGTGACCAAGGGAATAATCGTGCCGCCTGGTCGCAATACAGCCCCGGCCGCGAATGGCAGCTACGGGCTTAACCACACAATCTATTATTTCGAGCCGGGCGTCCATATCATTCAGGCCAGCATGTATACCGGTGACGACTCGGTCTACCTAGGTGGCTATTCGACAGCTTCGGGGGCAGCCGTCATCGACGGGGTCAACGGCGGATCTGCCAGCGGCAGGGGCAGCTCGTACCTGAGCTCGAGCGCATCCGGAGTCGTCAACGCCGATCAGACGTGGGAATACCTGACGATCAGGAACTTCGGCGCCAGCGAGAACAACGCCGTACTCGGCGATGAGAACGGCGGCGAGTTCGACAGCGGCAACACGTACAAGTACGACACCGTCGGCCCGAACGAGTACGGCTACAACGGCAGCAATACACCGCCGTCCAGAGGCAGGGACAGCGGGGGCGGCTATGCGATCGGTCTCAGCGGCAACACGACGATCGAGTACAGCTGCCTGACCGGCAACGCACAGGGCGCGTTCAACGGCACCGGCCCGAACGATGTCATCAGCCACAACGAGATCAGCTGGAACGCGTTCGGGGAGTACCCGGACGCTGGGGGCAACAATCCGAAGGAATGTGGCTGCTCCGGCGGAGGCAAGCTCTTCTTTACCGTCAATGCCGATGTGACCGATAACTACGTACACGACAACTACAGCGCCGGCATCTGGCTCGACTTCGATAACACCGGCGCCAACGTCTCCGGCAACTTCGTCGCGTCCAACTGGGGGAGCGGGATCGAGTACGAGTCCAGCTACAACGCCATCATCTCCGACAACACCCTCGTGGGCAACGGATGGGCGTCGGACGGAGCCTGGCCGTCGGGCGGGAAGTACTACTGTTACGAGCACGTCAGCTGCACTAACGGGCTGGGACCAGTCACGGGGGCGGGCGGTGGCTTCCCCTATGCCGCACTGTACCTGCCGAATTCGGGGGGTAACAGCGATCTATCCGCCATCACCTTGCCAGACTGCCGGCACGCATGCGCGGTCACGTCCCGATACAGCGGCGAGTTGCTGGTCGAAGGCAACAACTTCGCCAACAACTTCGGCGAGGTCATGGTGTACACAGACACCGACCGCTTCCCCGGCAACATCGACGCCGACTCGGCGTGCAGCGTCCCGCTCGGCGCGCTCGATCAGCCCAACAGCAAGACGTACTACCTGCAGACGAAGGTGCTCCTGACAGGTGCTGACGCCAGCGTCGCCGGGACCAGGGTGACGACCGCCGCCGGCACCAAGACGCTGTGCGACAACTACGGCAACGGTCAGACCAGCGGGTCGGGCGGCGGCGCGATTCAGGCACCGTCGCCTGGCATGGCGGTGTTCAACCTCGATACCGGCAAGCTGGTCGGGACTATCGCTCAGGTGGCCAGCGCGCATTCCTTCACACTGACAGCGCAAGCGCCGACGGCGAAGGGCGCCCGGCTGATCGTGTCGGCCTATGGCGGCTGCGGGCCTGCTGACTATTATCGCGGCGCGCGGGGCCAGCAGACCGGTCATCCGGCCGCGGCGTACTGGGACAACTGCATCTGGGGCAGCCGGAATGTAACTGTCGCGCACAACTACTTCGCCATGAACTCGGCCAGCATTACCGGCTGCACCGCCAAAAACATGTGCGGCTACACGGGTCTGCTCGCTTTCAATGCCGGCGTCCCCCCGCTCATGGGGTACTTCCACTCCTACCCGAGCCTGGTGGCACGAGCTACGGGCGGCCTGGGGAATGTGTGGGCCGACAACAGCTACACCTGGACCGGCTCCGGCGGCCTCGGCACGTGGGGCTTCTGGGCCGGGAATCAGGGCACCCAGGTGACGCGGGCACAGTGGCAGGGCCCGCCGTATAGCCAGGACGCCCGAAGTGTGTTTGCCGGGAATTAGTGTCATGGCTTAGTTCCTGCTTGGTATGGTTTTGACGCGCCAATCAGCAGGCGCTCCGATTAGGCGTCCCGGCCGGCCCCAGGAGGAAGGCACTTCAGGCGTGGTTGAGATGCCTTCGGCGATCACCTCGTCAGCGGCTGCCCTGGCGCCGCCGGGGCGCCTGGCGTACGAATATGACGCCCTGGTGCTCGATGCCGGCAGCCGGCAGGCGCTGGCTACTCTGCGCGGCCTGAGCAAGATCGGTCTGCAAGTCGCGATGGGCGAGTGCTTCGCCGAGTGTGATCCGGCTCTGCCCGTCCTTGCCTTCCGATCCCGCTACTGCGCGCACAAGCTGGTCGTCCCCAGTTTCGCCGCCGATCCGGAGGGATTCGCGGCCGGAGTCGCTGACTTCGTCCGGGCACATCCGACGCGACTGGTCCTGCCCGGCAGCGACGGCTCCGTCGCCGCGCTGCTCCCTAGCCGGGACCTGCTGGCCTCACTCGGCTGTCACCTCGCACTTCCTCCTGACTCGGTGCTCGATGTCACGAACAAGAAGGAGCGCACACTCGAGATCGCCCAGGGTCTCGGCATCTTGGCGCCGCGAGGCAAGCAGATCGGCAGCGTCGACGAACTCCTGGCGGCGCTGGATGCAGGCGAGTTCGAGTTCCCCATGGTCCTGAAGCCGACGAGTTCCTGGGCGGAGACATCGGGCGGTCGGCTCCAGACGGTAGAAGTCGTCAACAGGGCCGAGGCGGCCGCCACGGCGCAGAGGTTTCTGAGCGCGGGCACGGGCGTGCTGGCGCAGCAGTACCTCAGCGGCCGCCGCGAGGGCGTCATGATGTTCGTCGTCGACGGCGAGGTCCACGCGAACGTGGCCTATGTGCAGCTCCGCACCAGTCCAGCGCTAGGCGGTGCATCGGTGCTACGGCAGACAATCCCGATGCCAGCGGATATCTACGCGGCATCTGTGCGCCTGGTGCGCGCGATCGGCGTGCAGGGCATGTGCGAGGTGGAGTTCCGCCGGGACTCCGGTGATCGTCCGCTGCTCATGGAGATCAACGCCCGGCCTCTCGGCTGCATGGAGACCGCGATGCGCGCGGGCGTCGACTTCCCGCTGCTGCTCTGGCAATGGGCAACGGGCCGGCCGGTCGACCACGTCGATGGCTACAAGTCCGGCGTCCGTATGCGCTGGCTGCGTGGCGACTTGCGCTGGCTCGTGGGCAACCGGCAGCGCATCGGCCGCCCCGACAGCATGCCGAGCGGCCGGGCGCTGCGAACCTTTACCGCCGAGTTCCTCCGAGCGCCGCACTATGACGGCCTTGAGCTGCGTGATCTGGGTCCGATGCGGGCGGAATGGCGCACCATCCTGGCAACCGCGCGCAAGCACACGGCGACGAGGTCAGATCGAGCTCAGCTTCGCTAGCGCAGCGACCCGGCTCTCCTCCGATCCCGGCGCGTCGTTACGTGCCCAGGTCCTCGTAAGCGTTGGCGTTCCAGGACATAATCCATTAATTTGTGGGGGAATCGGAGCCCCTTGCATTGCTTTTTCTTGGTAAGGTCTTGACGCGCCGTTTACGGGCGCTCGGGCCACCAGGAAGGCAGTTGCGCATGGCAGAAATGCCGATGACGGTTACGTCGTGGGCTGGGTCCATGCAGGAGGGAGAGGGCAGACCGTTCGAGTATGACGCGCTGGTGCTCGATGCCGGCAGCCGGCAGGCACTCGCCACACTGCGGAGCCTGAGCCGGGCCGGACTGCGCGTGGCCATGGGCGAGTGCTTTGCCGAGTGCGATCCGGCTCTGCCCGTCCTGGCCTTCCGGTCTCGCTACACGGCTCACAACCTGGTCGTGCCCAGCTTCGCCACTGACGCGACGGGATTCGCCGCCGAGATCCTGGAGTTTGTCCGTGACCATCCGACGCGCCTGGTCGTTCCGGGCAGCGACGGCTCGGTGGCAGCCCTGCTGCCCTGGCGGGAGAAGCTCGCAGCCCTGAATTGCCATCTCGCCCTGCCGGCCGATTCAGTGCTCGACATTGCCAATAACAAGGATCGCACGCTGGAGATCGCTCACGGCCTCGGCATCGAGTCGCCCAGAGGCGAGCAGATCTCGAGCGTCGACGAACTGCTGCGCGTCCTCGGCGAGTTCGAGTTCCCGATGGTCTTGAAGCCGACGAGCTCATGGGCCGGCCAATCCGGCTGTCGTCTCCAGGTGGCCGAGGTCATCGACGAGGCTGAGGCCATCGAGGTCACGCGGCGGTTTCTGGCGGCCGGCGTCGAGCGTCCTGGCCCAGCAGTACGTCGGCGGTCGCCGTGAGGGCGTCATCATCTTCGTTGTTGACGGCGAGGTTCACGCGAGCTTCGCCTACGTACCGCATCGGACCAGTCCTGCGCTGGGCGGCGCGTCAGTGCTGCGAGAGAGCGTGCCGATGCCCGCGGACACCTACGCCGCAGCTGTGCAGCTCGTGACCGCCATCGGCATGCAGGGGCTATGCGAGGTTGAATTCCGGCGCGATGTGCATGGTCATCCGTTCCTCATGGAGATCAACGCGCGGCTCGTCGGCGGCGGGATGGAGACCGCCATGCGCTCGGGCATCGACTTCCCGTTGCTGCTCTGGCAGTGGGCTACGGGATCACCGGTCGATCGCGTGGACGGCTACGAGGCCGGGATGCGGATGCGCTGGCTGCGCGGAGACATGCGCTGGCTCATCACCAACTCGCGGCGAGCCGGACGTCCGGACAGCATGCCACGGGCGAAGGGACTCTGGGCCTTCGCGACCGAGTTCATCAGGACCAGGCGCTACGACTGTCTGGACTTGCGTGACCTAGGACCAATGATGGCGGAGTGCCGGACCGCCGTCGCCTCGGTGCGCAAGGAGCTGTGGTAGCTCAGACGGTGCCCAGGTTGACGAGGCCAGCCTCGCGGTCGGTGGCAGCGGCTGGCAGGTCGGCGGTGCCGAGGCTCTCATCGTTCTTATCGGCGCCGATGAGTATCGCTGAGGCGAGATGCGTGCCGGAGAGCCTGACCATGTCGGCCGCCGCACGGATCTTCGTAGCAGTTGACCGTCCGGCAGTGACCACGACGACGGCGGCCGATGCCCACGTCGCCAGGTGATCTCCGCCCACCGCGGGATCGAGCGACGCGAGGGTCAGCAGCCGGTCCGCCGAGTCGTAGGCCGCGATGAGATCGGCGCTGGCCCCCTCATGGTCGGATGGCTCGCGCTCAGTCAGCGGACCGGTAGGTGCAACATCGCCCGGTGCCGCCACGAAGACTGCTAGCTCGGTGCCGTCTGCCTGTACCGCGTGCAGGCCTGGCGCACTCACTCTGAGCAGGCGGGCCGCACGCGCACCAGGCGACAGATCGGCCAGCACGACCTTCAGCCCGCGCTGTGCGTAGGACTGCGCGAGCGTCACTAGCGACAAGGCTGCGACATCGACATCGTCGACCGGCACAAGCGCTAGCGCAGCCGGCTGCGGAATCCTCGCCCTGACATCCCGCAGGTGCCGGACAACGAGCCGGACGCCGCGGCTCCGGGAGCCGGCCTGCCGCTGTCCGCCAGCGCTGGCGCCTCGCATCCGCACGCGGCCGATGCTGAGTGGCACCGCCGTGCCGAGGGCCTGGGCGACGTCGTAACGCCGGCGTAGCCGACTGGACAGCAGCGCCTGGATGATCACGATTCCGAGCCCGATCGCTAGACCGAGGGCCAGACCGGTGCCGACGTACTCACCGACGACCCTGAACCGCGAGCGGTGGTTGGGCGATGCGGGGTCCAGCACGCTGGCGCTCTTGATGCCGGCGGCCGTAGCGACAAGCTGAGCCTGCTCGGTGCTAGCGACGTTCGGCCCGGAGCGCGCCGAGATTGTCATTGAGTGTCACTTGCTGCGTCTTCAGCTTGTTGATCTCGGCCTTGAGAGCAGGCGAGCTGCGCTCGGCCTTCAGCTGGTTGATGTGCTCAGTCGCCGCGGTCAGCTTCGCTGTCGCCTGCGCGAGCTGGCTGCTGAGCGCGCTCGACTGCGAGATTGTCTTGAGTCGTCAGCAGCGCGTTCCGGAAGCTGAGGCACTCCTGCGCGAGCGCGTTGGTCCAGGCCACCGCCTGGCTGCTCGATGGCGCGGTGAGGGTGATCGACAGGATCTGGTCGGTGACGACTGTGATCGTGTACCGGCCGAGGAAGGTACTGGTCGGCTCATTCAGGCCGAGCTTGTGCATAGTGAGGGTCGCCACGCCGTCGCTCTCGAACAAGCTCACGTCAGTCGCGATGGCGTCCGGCGCACCGTCGCCGTTGTTGACGGAGTTCGAGTACGGGATCAGCAGCGTCGCCGTCGCCTTGTAGGGCGGCGGGATCTTCACGTAGACAGCGGCGCCGAGCAGCAGCCCGACCAGGGTCAGCGAACTCCACAGCACGACCTTGCGCCGGATGGCGGCAGCCAGGTAAGACAGGCTGACCAGGCCCGGCACGCCGGCCGCCACACTGGTGTCAGCGGCCTCGTCATCCGCCCAGCTGCGGGTTGGCTCGACTGGGCCAGCGAATCGGGCAAAGGTTACGGTCTCGTCTGGGTCACTCACCGGCTGGTCTCCGTAGTCATCCCCGTCACGGGTCCGGTAATCCGTCGTGGGGCCGCCCTGACCGCCGACTGCGGAATGCGGCCCGTCGTGCTGTCTGCCGAGTCCGGATCCGCCACGAGGATGCCGGTGATCGCCCGGTTGTCTCCGGCCGCATTCACGGCCACTCGCGCCAGTTCGTCGGCCGTTGCGGCACCTGCAGAAACGCCAAGCACCGTCGTCGTCGTGCGCATGGTCTGCGCAATCTGCGGCTCGGCGCCATCAACTACGGCCACGACTACCGTCAGTGCGGCGTTAGGCGGATCGCCATCGTCATCCCGGTCGATGACAACGACCTGGAGGTAGCCCGACCAGCGGGACGGCGTAGCCGACCGCAGGTTGCACGCCGCGCGCAGGTTGGCCGTCGCGTTCGGGTTCTGCTGCGGGCCGATGACCAGCGTCGTGCGGATCCCCAGGGAGGCCGCGAACACGGCGAGCTGCGGGCCGAGGGCCAGGGCACCGGGGTCGGACGCGAGCGACAGGACAGCCACGGAGGCACGCCTGCCTGCGCTCGGATCACTCGGATCGATGCCCCACAAGCCGAGCTGGCGCAGCGCGCTGCGCATCCCCCAGGCGTGCAGGGCGCCCGGCTCGTACTCGGCCAGAAGCTTGGCCCAGCCGGCGGCGTCGGACGGATGACGCGCGGCGATCGACGCGAGGACGGGAATGCCGATGGAGTTGGCCACCTCGTCGCGCGTCCGCAGGTGCCGGTCACGCCGGTTGACCGCCAGCACTCCGATGGCGCCGAGCAATGCGCCGACCAGCGCGCCAATGACGCCGAAGATGCCAGGGATCACGAATCGTGGCTTCCCTGGCGTGGCGGTCGCCGGCTGCAAGACGCTGGCGAACACCTTGCCGCTGACGCTGACGCTGGCCGCCGACCTGACGTAGGCCACGTAGCTGTTGGCGACGGCGTTGGTGACCGCCTCCGCCTGCCTCGCGGTCGGCTGCACTACCGTGATCGACAGGATGTTCGTGGCGGTCACGTTTTGCACCTTGATGTCGGCGCGGAGCGTGCGCAGCGAGTAACCGGGGCCCAGGGTGCGCAGCGCCCCCGCCAGGACCGGCTGGCTGCCGGCGACGATGACCTGCGTCGCGGCATCCTTCGTGGCGGAAGGAAGCTCGACGAGCGCGTTGCTTGAGACCATGGGCGGACTGAGGAAGGCGAGCGCAGCGCCCGCCACCGCGCCGAGTGCCGCGACCACTCCGACGATGACTTTATGCCGCCCCACGATCCGCACGGACCGCTTGAGGTCCAGCGGCTGATCGCTCATTGAGCCTCCGACGAAGTATCCGCTGCGCGGTTCAATGCACTACTCCCAGCGGTGCATCGGATGCGCCTGAGTATATGGCTTTTGATCCCCTGACATGTGCGTCTGTCTGACTGACCAGGTCAAAATCGAGCAATGTGGTGAATGGGGCAGCGGGGACTGCCCGGCCGGTCCCGACCAGCGCGAATGCGGGCACTCGCCGGCCGAGGCCGGGCGAGTACCAGCCAAGGATCGGGTCGGTCTCGCCGCGGTGCAGCGTCCAGGTGAGCTCCGGCGGCAGCGCGAGGCGCGCCAGGCCGGGCGCGGCCGCCGCGGGCCAGCTCAGCTCGGCCACACTACCGGTCAGCCGGACGCTGACCTCGGGTCCGAGATGAAAGGCGAGGCGGGCGTCGTGGCTGCCGCCGTCGACTGCGTCGACGATGCGCAACGTCCTGGCCTGGCGGTCCAGTGAAACCGACCGGCGGTGCCGGACCGGCGGGCTGAGCACCGTATAACCGTCGTGATCAGCCACCCACTCTGTGACATCGCCGTCATCCGCGAGGCGGATCTGGCGCGCGCGGGCATGACGCAGCCACAGGAAGGGCCCGCCCTCACTCGACTGGCTCCGGCCGCCGAGTTCGACGGTGTTATGCGCGATCGTGGACCGGAAATACGACCGCCAGGCGGCCTCGCCGTGGTAACAGTAGGTGCCCGGATCGGCCAGGATGTCCACGCCGCCGTATCTGACCTCGACCGACAGCGCGTCGGCGTGGGCATGCGCGGCGATGCTCAGGTACCCGTGCGGGCCGCCGTCGCAGCGGCACGAGATCTCCGGGGCGTCCCCGTCACTGGTCCGCAGCAGCGTCAGCCCGGCGTCGGCGAAGTGCGATGGCCGCCGATCCGGGCGGTCCGCGCTCGGGAGCGGGGCCGCAGCGAACGCTCCGAAGACCGTGCTGCGTGCGTCCGCTGTCACCTTGGGCCACCACGGGAGTTCGCCGTAGAGTGCAGCGCCGAGCGCAAGCAGCGCGGCCGAGCCTGCCCGCTCCGGCGCGTCGAGCAGCAGCACACGACCTTCGTCGCCGTCGCCCTGCCGTGGCGGTCGCAGTCCCTCGTCAAGCACGGCCGCAGCGCTGTCCACCATCGCGCAGAGTCGGCCGGTGGCCGCGGCGCTGATCGGCCGGCCTGCCAGGCGCGCCTCGGTGGCCGCGACGAGTCCTAGCTCAGCCACGAAGCCGTGATAGTCCGAGGCGAGCTCGCGGCCGATACCCGAGGGGAAGGTATTACGCACCAGCTCGGTCTCCAGCAGCCTGGCCGCAGATCGTCGCCAGCGCTCGCTCTCGCCAAACCAGTCGAACGCGCAGCTCGCCGCGAGCTGACCAGCCGCCTCGGCGATGACGTGGTTATTCGCGGACGATCCCCTGCTTCGGAACGTCGCCAGGTACTGCTGATGCCAGCGAATCTGCTGGACGGCCACCTCGTCCTGCTCGAACAAGCCGGCCACACCTGGCCACTCATCGAGCAGCCGCCGGATCCAGACCAGGCTGATCAGGCGGATGCCGATCTCGATGCCACTGGTCCAGTGCACGCCGGTCAGGAACGGGTTGTCCCGCCACCAGGAGCGCAGCTGGCCTGCCACTCGCTCGGCGTACCGGTCGTCTCCGGTCAGGTACCAGGCCATCGCCAGCAGCGTGAGGTGATGCAGCCGGGAGATCTCCCAGACCTGCTTGATGTTGCCGGTCTCGTCCTGCGACCTGTGGTTGATCCGGAAGGCGTACCGGTCGGCCGGAGCGCGGCGACCGGTGACGGGGTCGGTGAACCAGTCGGGCGCGTCCAGGTCCGTCCGCTGCAGGCCGAATACCTCCCACTCACCTGCCAGCAGATGCTCGGCTGCCCGCACAACGGTCGCCCGTGCCTCCTGCGGCACCAGCGCGCCAGCATCCGGCGGCAGCACCGCGGCGAATCTCCGGTCCCGAGGCGACGGCCCAGTAGCACGCGCGGCAGAAGCACGCGCGGCAGAAGCAAGCTGGTCCCGGCTCACCTGCCGGCGCGCCCAGGCTGCCTGCACGGCCTGGTCCCTGGCGCGCCAGGCGAATTCGGCCGGCGACATGCGCCCGAGCCTGCGGGCATACCAGCCCAGCCTCGATTCCCGCCCCGTGGTCAGATCAGCTGCGCTCATACCCGGACCGGTGACCCGCTCGTCAGGCTCTCCCCAACCGCGATGGTCGCGTTCGTCGTGGCCGCCAGCGAGGCCAGCGAGATCGGCATCGGCCCGCCGGAGCGGACGGCTGCGACGAACGCGGCAAGCTGCGCGCGCTGACCCTTGTCCTGGCCGCCACGGGCCCGCAGCTTGCTCCGGCTGCGGCCAGTCCATGCCGCAGCCCGCTGGAAGTTCTCCAGCCGGGCGCTCCGTCCGCCAGCCGCGGCGTCCAGCGTCTCCTTGGGATAGCGCGGGTTGCCGGTAGTGACGTAGGTGATGGTCCCGCTAGAGCCGTCCGCGAACCGGATCGTGGCCTGCAGGTCGTCCCGGTCGGGGCCGGCGACCGCGTAGACCTGCTCGGGCATGCTCCCAGACCACCAGCTGAGCGTGTCGATGAAGTGACCGCCCTCGCCGGTGAACCGGGTGCCTTCGAGCTCGTCGTTCTGGTACCAGCTGTCCGCAGCCAACCGCCCGGCGTTGACCAGGTAGCGCGTAACGGACGTCCCAGCGGGCTCGCCGAACTGCGACTTCAGCTGGGTGAGCAGCGGTGCGAAGCGGCGGTTGAAGCCGACCATGAGCCGGTCGTTGCCGGTGCTCTCAACCGTATCGAGTATCCGGGCCAGCTCCTCACGGGTGAGTGCCAGGGGCTTCTCGACAAAAACCGCCTTCCCGGTGGCCAGCGCGCGGCAGACCAGGTCGGCGTGAGTGTGATGGCGGGTCACGACAAAGATCGCATCCAGCGACTCGTCGGTGAGGACCGCCTCGGCGGTCGTGGAAGCGGTGGCGAAGGAAAAGCGGCGCTGGGCGTTCATCGCGGACAGCGATTTTGTGGTCGCGACGTGCGCGAGCTGCACCGTTCCCATCTTGGCCAGGTGCGGCAGCAACATGGACGATGCGTAGTTGCCGGCCCCGATGAAGCCGATCTGAAGCTGTCCCGTGCTGCCGCCGCGCCTCGCGGTGGCCTGCCCACCGGACACCACCCGGCTGGTGGCCGGCGGCCCCGCGTCCAGTGGACCGGCTGGGTATTCCAGCAGCACACCGACGGCGTGCAGCGAGCCGTCGGCCAGATCGGCATAGACCTTCGTGGCGTTGTCCATCGGGAAGATGCCGGAGACCAGCGATTCGACCTCGAGTTCCTTGCGCGCCAGCAGGTCGAGGAAGCACTCGAGGTTGCGTCGCTCGGTCCACCGGACGTACCCGGCCGGGTAGTCGATGCCCTGTAGCTCGTACCGCTCGTCGTACCGGCCAGGACCGTATGAGCGCGAGAACCGGACGTCGAGCTCCTTGTCGTAGTAGGCGTTCCACGGCAGGTCGAGCTTGGTCTTGCCGATGTCCACCACCCTGGCCCGGTCCCTGGCCAGCTTCGCGGCGAGCTCGACCGGCCCGTTGCTCGAGCCGCCGGCGGCCAGCAGGATGTGGTCGGCCCCGCGGCCGCCGGTGATCTCGGCCAGCGCGTGCTCGATGGCCTCCAGGCCCGCGTCGGTCGGCGCGCCGCAGATGACCGCGCCCGCCAGTTCCGCGAGCTCGCAGCGCTCGGCTATGAGGTCGATGCCGATGACCTTGACGCCCGAGGCGACCAGCAGCCGGACGACGAGCTGGCCAACGAGGCCAAGGCCGATCACGCAGGCCGTGTCGCCGAGCTGCGTCTCGGCCTGGCGCACGCCCTGCATGGCGATGGCGCCGACGGTAGAAAACGCGGCGTGCTCGGGTGCGACGCCGCGGGGCACCGGGACGCACAGGTTGACAGGGATCCAGTTGTACTCAGCGTGCAGCGCATATTCGTTGCCGGCCGCCGCGACGAGCTGGCCGACGCTGAACTCCTCGGCGCCCTTGCCCACCTCGACGACGACCCCGCACAGTGAGTAGCCGAGCGGGGTGTAAGAGTCCAGCCGGTTCATGACCTTCTTGTAGGTCGTGACCGCACCCTGCTGGGAGACGGCATCGAGGACCTTGCGCACCTGATCCGGCCTGGCCCTGGCCATGCCGACCATGGACTTGCTGGCCTCGCTGACCTTCATCATCTCGGTGCCGGTCGAGATCAGCGAGTACAAGGACTGCACCAGAACGCCGCCCGGGCGGCACGCCGGAGCTGGCACGTCCAGGACGCTGAGCTCCCCGGACTTATAGTTCTGGGCTATCTGCTTCATCATGGCCTCGGGTCGCGGGGGTTGTGAACAGGCGGTTCAGGGTCAGGTAGTGCGTCAGGATCGGCCGGCGGGAGCTCACAGGGTGGCCACGCCCATCGACTGCGCGTGGCGGTACCACAGCTCGAGCGTGAGCAGCTGCCAGATCTGCTTCGACCGGTCCTCGCGGCCCGCCTGCTCATCCCTGATGAGCTGCTGGAGCGGCTCGCGGCGAATCATGCCCGAGTCGACTAGCTCACCGGCGACCAGGACGTCGTTGATCATGTCGCGCAGGTCGCCGCGCACCCAGGCGCGCAGTGGCGCGCTGAAGGACGCCTTGGGCCGGTGCACGATCTCGTCCGGCAGCCACGCCTGCGCCGCCAGCTTGAGCGCCATCTTGCCCTGGCGATGCTGGATCTTGTCGCTGCCGGGGATCGAGAACGCGGCCCGCGCCACCACCGGGTCGACGAAGGGGGTTCGCACCTCCACCGACGCGGCCATGCTCGACCTGTCGGTGTAGGCGAGGTTCAGGCCAGGCAGGAACAGCCGCGAGTCTGCCAGGCACATCCGGTTGACCTCGTCGGCCAGCGCGTTGTCGTTATAGATCTCAGCGTGCTCGGCCAGCACCGAATCAACGTGGTGGCCGAGATCCGGACTCAGCAGCCCGGCCAGCTCAGCACCGTCGTAGAGCGTATAGCTGCGCCGGAACCTCGGCTCCTCGGGCAGCTCGGCGAAGGTCAGGAAGCGCTTGGACCAGCGGGCGTAGCGGAGCCCCCGGCCCGCGATGCTGACCGGCATCGCGCGCACCGCCGGACGCACCAGCCCGTGCCGCACCGAGGCCGGGAGCCGGCCGTACCGGCTCGCCAGCATGCATGCCAGGTGCTTGCGATAGCCGCCGAACAGCTCGTCGGCGCCCATCCCGGACAGGATGACCTTCACACCGCGCTCGCGTGCCGCCTCGCACATCAGCACGGTATTGATGGCGGCCGGGTCGCCGATCGGCTCGTCGAGCACGTCCACGATGCGCGGCAGCATGTCGGCGATGTCGGGCGAGATCTCGATCTCGTGCAGGTCGATGCCGTACCTGGCGGCGACCTTGCGTGCGTAGATCGCATCGTCCGGCATGGCTTCCAGCTTCTGGTCCTCAGCCCGGAAGGTGATCGTGTACGCGTCAATCTCGGCGTTGGCCTGGTGCGCCAGCACCGTCACGATGCTGGAGTCCAGTCCGCCACTCAGGAAGCTCGACACCGGCACGTCTGCGACCAGGTGGGCGACTACCGACTCCTGGATCACTTCGCGCAGGTCAGCGGGCGGCCCGGCGGCGGCTTCCGCCGCGACGTCGGCGATCCGCCAGTACTGCTGCACGCTGGACGTCCCGTCCGGCCTGAACCTGGCCCAGGACCCGCCCGGCAGCTTCCGCACGCCGTCGATGGCACAGCGTTGCTCGGGCAGCCAGTAATAGAGCATCGACGCGACCAGCGCGCCAGGCTCGATCCGCAGCTCAGACCCGACGGCGGCCACCAGGGCCTTCAGCTCCGAGGCGTAAACGACGCCGCCGCCCCGGGGCAGGTAGTAGAGCGGCTTGATGCCGAGCGGGTCACGGGCCAGGATTAGCTCGCCCGTCGCGGTGTCGGCCAGCGCGAAGGCAAACATGCCGCGGAATTTCGGCAGCGCCTCCGGGCCCCAGCAGCGCCAGGCCTCCAGCACTACCTCGGTGTCGGACGCGGTCGTGAACCTGACCCCGCGGGCAGTGAGCTCGGATCGCAGCTCGCGGTAGTTGTAGAGCTCGCCGTTATAGGTCAGGGCCAGGCCATGCTTGGTCAGCGGCTGGTTCGCGGCGTCGCTGAGGTCGATGATCGACAGGCGCCGGAAGCCGAGCTGGATGGCGACCCTGTCTTCTTCGTGCGTCCACAGGCCGCTGGAGTCCGGACCGCGATGCGCGATCCGGTCACTCATGATGTCAGCCAGCTTCCGGCCGTCAGGCTGCTGATAACAGCCGGCTATACCGCACATGTCAGTTCCTGGCCCCCTGGAGCGCCTGGTTTTCTCCGAGCAGCGCGCGGTAGACCCCGAGGTAGGCGCGCTCAGAATGGCTCCAGGCCAGCTCCTGCTCCACCCGGGTCCGGCCCAGCTTGCCCAGCCTGGCGCGCTCTGCCTCGTCGTCCATCAGGCTGACGATCGCGAGGGCGTACTCGTGCACGTCGTTCGGCGTGACGAAGACGCCCGCCTCGGCCACCGACACCCTGGTCTCGCGCAGGTCGAACGCGATCACAGGAAGCTCGTAGGCCATGTATTCCATCGACTTATTCATCGTGGAGACGTCGTTCAGCGGGTTCTTGGGGTCGGGGGACAGTCCGAGGTCCGCGGTCGACATGATCGCCGAGACCAGCTCATCCGGTGCCCGGCCGGTGAACTCGACGTGCCCGGCCAGGTCCAGCTCGTCCCGGAGCTTGACGAGGTCGGAGTAGCAGTCGCCGGCGCCGATCAGCGTGAACGCGATATCGGTGCGGCCGAGCTCGTGCACGATGATATGCGCGGCTCGCACGACGATGTCGACGCCGTCCTGCGGGCCCATGACGCCGATGTAGGCCGCCAGGTAACGGTGCCCGCGGCGCAGCTCGGGACTAGCCTCGCCGCGCCGCAGCCGGTCCGGGTTGGGGCCGGTGCGCACCACGGTCACGTCGGCGGGCGACTTGCCGCTGCGCCCGATCGCGATGGCCCGGTAGGACTCGTTGGTGGCGATGACATGGTCGGCCGTCCGGTGTGTCCTGCGCTCCAGCGCCCGGAGCCCACGGTAGGGCAGCCGCGGGCCGTCCGGGAACCGCGACTCAAAGAGCTCGGGGGACAGGTCGTGGTGATCGAAGACGAACTTGGTCCGGTCCAGGGCGCGAAGCACCATGGCGATGGGCCAGAAGATGTCAGGCGGATTGCAGGCCTGCATGATGGCGAACCGGCCGCGCCGGCGGGCTCGAGCGGTCTGCCACGCGGTTGCCAGGAAGGAGTAGACGTATTCCGCGATGAACCCGGCCTTGCTGCCGCCGGGCGCGTAGGGCCGGTACTTGTAAATCTCGACGGTATCGATGACCTGGTAGCCGGGATCGCCGTCGGCCTTCGGGCACACAACCGAGACCTGATGCCCGGCGCCGACGAGTGCCTGGCACTCGAGCCAGACCCGGCGATCGAAGGGGACCGGCAGGTTCTGGACGATGATCAGGACGCGGCTCACCAGCCGATCCCTTCGTAGCCGGAGATCGCTTCTACGTCGCTGCCAAGGCGCCCGCTCAGGTCGATAAGGTGTCGCGGCGGCGCCGCCAGCAGGGCGGCGATGACAGCCGGCTCGCTGGCCGATGCGATGGCCAGATCGGCCCCGCGCAGGGCCTCGCCGGGCTCGTCTACCAGGAGGCGGCTGAGGTGCGGCAGCTTGGCCTGGACGTATCGCTGGTTGGCGCCGATCAGCCGGGCCGGGTTGACGATGCGGTCGTAGATCCGCACGTCGAAGCCCTTGCCGATCAGTCGCTCGGCCAGCTCGACGTTGGGGCTCTCGCGCAGGTCATCGGTGTTCATCTTGAAGCTGAGCCCGAGGAGCGCGACCGTGCGGGAGTCGGTGGCGACGACCCGCTCCACCACGTCGTTGATGACCAGCTCGTTGGTCGCCATCGTGCCGGCGATGAGCGGCATGTCCGCGCCGTTGATCCGGGCCAGGTGCAGCAGGGACCGCAGGTCCTTCGGCAGGCAGGAGCCGCCGAAGGCGAAGGCAGGCCGGAGGTAGCTGGGCGAGATGTTCAGTACCTGATCCTGGCAGAAGAGCTCCATGACCTCGCGTGAATCCACGTCCAGGTGCCGGAAGAGCCGGGAGAGCTCATTGGCGAATGAGATCTTGGTGGCGTGGAAAGCGTTGCACGCGTACTTCAGTGCCTCGGCGATGCGGACGTCGACGACCTGGACTGGCTTGTCCAGGAAGCTGAACACGCTGGCGACCGCCTCGCCGACCACTGGATCGCACGTCCCGACGACGATCATCGGCGGCGCGTAGAAGTCGGCGACGCCCGATCCCTCGCGCAGGAACTCCGGGCACATAGCGGCGCCGAGCGTGGGGCCCCGGCCCGCTCCGGCCGCGAGCGCCGGGATGACGACGTTGTCGATGGTGCCTGGCGGCACCGTGCTGCGGACCACCACGCTGTGCCGGCCGGACTCGGGCGGCACAGCCGTCGCCATCGCCGCCACGATGTCGTCGACCGCGCGCTGGATATAAGACAAGTCCGTGGCGCCGCGCGCGGTCGATGGCGTGCCGACGCACACCAGCGATATCTCGGCGCCATCTAGGGCGTCCGCGCACGAGGTGCTGGCGTGCAGCGTGCCGACGGCTACGGCGCGGGCGACGAGGTCGTCGAGGCCGGGCTCGGCAACCGGACTGCGGCCGGCACGGATCTCCCCGACCTTCGCGGCGTCGACATCCACTCCCCAGACCTGATGGCCGTGGGCGGCCAGGCAGGCCGCAGTCACGGTGCCTACGTAGCCGAGGCCCACCACCGCAACCTTCATCGAGGCCACCTTCTTTTCGCTTGCTCGTACTCGCAGGACGAGGCAGGACAGCGGACTGGCACATGACCAGCGACAGGACAGGGACAGCACAGGAAACAGGACCAACGCGCGAGGACCGTCAGTTTATTGGAGCAATCACCGGCAGGCGGTGATACCGGCAAATGCCGGCGATGCCGGGCTGTCAGCTAGAAAGCGTTCTGAACACGTCAACCGGCACCGAGCCTCGTTCGTCAAGCTTTTATGCCAGAAGCGGTGCAAGATCTAGGTAGCGACTGACATAGCACGATTGCGACACTGCGCCAGCGCTGCCAGTGCGACACTGCGCCAGTGCTGCCAGAGCGACAGTGCGGCGGAGGTTAGAGGCCAGAGGGGGGAAGTACGTGGCGACAGTCACGGAGATCATCCGGGCCATGCGGGAGGCGGCTCCGGCGGGCCAGCACGACCTCGATGACGGTGCGCTGGCCGAGCTGCGGACGCTGACGTCGGAGCTGATGAAGGCCAGGCCCGAGGCTGTCGCGGAGCGCAACCGCTTCGACTCGATCCGTGATCGATGTATCGGGCTGCACGACGCTGAGCTGGCTGGCTGGCTGAGGGGCAGGTCCGTCCTGGTGACTGGCGGCACCGGGTGCATCGGCTCGACGCTCCTCGGCGAGCTGGCCAGGCACGAGCCTGCCAGGCTCGTGTCCGTCAGCCGGGGCCTGACAGACGGCTGGACCAGGCACGCCGCCGTGGATTACCGGACCGCAGACGTGACTAGCCGGGCCAGCCTGGCCGCGGTCATCGGTGAGGTCAAGCCAGACGTCATCTTCCACCTCGCCGCTCAGCGCGATCCCGGTCGCGCCGAGCTTGAGGTGCACCGCACGATCAGCACCAATATCTTCGGCACCCGCAACGTCGTCGATGTGGCCCGTGAGTTCGGGGTGCCCGCCGTCGTGTGCGCCACCTCAGGCAAGGCACTACGGCCGTATTCGCGCGAGGTGTATACGGCGGCCAAGCGGTCTGCGGAGTGGATCTTGGCTCGCGCCGCCGCCCGCGCCGACATGCGCATCGCGGCCGTCAGGTTCACCCACGTTGTGGACAACTCGATCGTCGCCGAGCGGCTCGCCGACTGGGCTCAGTCTGGCGTCGTCCGGCTGCACGACCCCAACACGATGTTCTACGCCCAGTCGGCGCTGGAGTCCGCGCAACTGCTGCTGTGCGCCGGCCTTGGTGCCGTCCGCGGCAGCCTGCGCATCTTCACCATCAACGACCTCGGCTGGCCAATCAGCCTGCTCGACCTGGCACTCGGGACGCTGCTGGCGGCCGGGTCGGACAGCCCCATCTACTTCAGCGGCCACGATCCGGGCTACGAGACCGTGGCCTTCCCCGGCCTCTACGACCCAGCCACGGCGGGCGAGGTCAGCCCGCTGCTGAGCGCGTTCGAGGCGGTCAACACCGAGCCCGACGTTCACCCGGGCATCGATGCGTGCACCGTGGCGTTCGATCTTGATCTGGTGCCCGATGAGCGGCTGGCCAAGCTCGAGGCAGCCTGTCTCGCTGGAGCCGAGCCGGAACCGCTCCGGCAGGCACTCGATGAGCTGTGCTGGTCGATGCTCGATGCAACCCTCGCGGCGCTGCCGCGCGCAGTCGTCGGCAGGGCGGCGCAGCTGACCGAGCCGCACGGGGACGGGCTGACCTTTGATCACAGCCGAATGCTGGCTGCGATCCGCCATTACGCGCGGGCTGGCCAGCCGGCCGTCGCCTGACCGCGGCATATATATATGGGTTAGATATAGATGAGTACGACTTTGTCCGGAAAATGAAAGATCCACAAAGTACAGCAGGAATGGCACGGCTAGCCCTACGCTAGCCCCAAGAACCCAGAGTTATCGGATTCCTGCCGGCCGGTCACGCTACGTCAGCTCATCCTCGGGGTTGTGCCCGTGCCACCAAAATTGCCCAAGACTACGGCTAATGCCGGTCAACCTGTTGATTTGGCTGCGCGTCTTGATTATGTCCCACGTGTTTCAGGGTCCGATGCATTGCAAGCAGTTGGCACCAGGGCGGGGCAAGGTGCGAGGGCTGGGGAGGCCTGAGCCTGTCGCCTGCGCTTGGAGGGGAGCTGTGGGTTGGCGAGTAACTCAGTTGTCTCTGAGCGCTGGACCGGGGATAGCGTTCCCGCGCAGTTGCTTGAGCGCAGCGGTGCGCCGTGGACGACCGGCTATCTGCGCAAGGCGGCCGGTCTTGACGCGGCGTGCGCGCTCGCGGCCGGCCTGCTCGCGTACTGCGTCCGGCTCGACGCGCATGCACTCGATGAGACGAGGTTCTACCTGCTGAGCAGCATTCTGCTGCCAGTAGCGTGGCTTGCCATCCTGGCAATGATCGATGGCTACGACGCCCGGTTCATCGGCGTCGGATCGGATGAGTTCCGCCGGGTGCTGAACGCCGGGCTGATCCTCACCGCCGGCGTGGCGATCCTGTCCTATGCGGCTAAGGCCGAGCTGGCCCGCGGGTACGTCGTCATCGCGTTCCCGACGCTTACGGTGCTAGACCTGCTAGCCAGATACGCGCTGCGCCGCCGGCTGCACGTGATGCGCGGCCTCGGCGCATGCATGCAGAAGGTCGTCGTGGTCGGCTATCCCGACGTCGTCGCCGAGATGACGATGCAGCTGCGGCGGGAGGCTTACCACGGCCTGTCGGTCGTGGCGGCATGCATCGCCGGACCGACGACCAGCAACGAAGTGAACGGCGTGCCGGCCGTGCCCGGGCTGACGAGCATCCCCGACGTGGTCCAGCGTTTCGGCGCGGATACCGTGGCGGTCCTGTCCTGCCCGGAGATGAGCGGCACGCGCCTGCGCGAGCTGGCCTGGGCGCTGGAGAAGTCCGGCACCAGCCTGTGCGTCGCGCCGGCGCTGCTCGACGTCGCCGGCCCGCGCACGACTATCAGGCCGGCCGCTGGCCTGCCATTGCTGTATATGGATCATCCCGAGTTCACCGGCATTCCGCGGCTGCTTAAGGCCGTTTTCGACCGGACCGTCGCGATCGGCGCCCTGCTGCTGCTAAGTCCCGTGATGACGGCTATTTGGCTGGCGGTCCGGATAGGCGATGGCGGCCCGGCGCTCTTCTCGCAGGTGCGGGTTGGCGTCGACGGCAGCTGCTTCCGGATCTACAAGTTCCGCACGATGGTGAGCGACGCCGAGAAGCAGAAGACACTGCTCGCCGAGCGCAATGAGATGAACGGCGTGCTCTTCAAGATCCGCGCGGATCCCCGCATAACCCGTGTCGGAGCCTGGCTCAGACGCTGGTCGCTGGACGAGCTGCCGCAGCTGTTCAACGTGGTCCTGGGCGACATGTCGCTGGTCGGCCCGCGCCCGGCACTGCCGGAAGAGGCCAACATGTACGGCGACCACGTCCGCCGCAGGCTAGCCGTCAGGCCGGGCATCACCGGGCTGTGGCAGGTGAACGGGAGATCCGACCTGCCCTGGGAAGAAGCCGTCAGGCTCGACCTCCGCTACGTCGAGAACTGGTCCTTCATGCTGGACCTTCAGATCCTCTGGAAGACCCTGGCGGTCGTCAGCAGCGGCATCGGCGCGTACTGACGTAGCCGGGCGGCGGAAGTAGCCGCCCGGCTGAAGCGGCCTGCTGCAGCGGGCCGGCGGCCGGCCTGGCCAGCCGGGCGCATATGCCAGGCTGAGCAGATGACCCGCGCACAGCTCGACAAGAAGCCCGCCGAGGTCTCGGCGATGTTCGACAAGGTTGCCGAGCGCTACGACCTGCTGAATGACGCCCTGTCGCTCGGCATGGACCGGCGCTGGCGCAAGGTCGTGGCCAGGGCAGTCGGGGCCGGGCCGGGTCAGCTGGTCCTCGATCTCGCGGCCGGCACCGGCACCTCGTCGCGAGCCTTCATCCGGGCGGGCGCGCGGTGCGTCGCCTGTGACTTCTCCTTCGGCATGCTGTCGGTGGGCGCCCGCCGCCCGGCGGCCGGACTGGGCTTCGTCGCCGGCGATGCGCTGGCACTGCCTTTCAAGTCCGGCACCTTCGACGTCGTGACGATCTCCTTCGGGCTGCGCAACGTCGCCGACACCGACCAGGCGCTAGCCGAGCTGCTGCGGGTCACGCGGCCTGGCGGCCGGCTAGTGATCTGCGAGTTCAGCCACCTGCCCGTGAAGCGGCTGAACGCACTGTACGAGCAGTACCTCACCAGAGCCCTGCCGGTCGTCGCCCGGCGGCTGTCCGGCAATGCCGAGGCCTACGACTACCTGGCCGAGTCGATCAAGGACTGGCCACCCCAGCATGTACTGGCTGGCAAGATCGCGATGGCGGGCTGGTCCGGCGTGAGCTGGCGAAACCTGAGCCTGGGCGTGGTCGCGCTCCATGAGGCGCGGCGGCCTGGCTAGCGGTTTTCAGGGCAACCACAGGGACGGAACGGGGTCGCTGCTCCCGCCCGCACGGCCTGCCGCGGGGCGGTCGAACGTGCTGCTCACTACCAGGACTAGACTGCGTCATCGGAAGCTCTTGTGAAGAGGTTCACAAGACAGATCAGGACGGGTCCGTGACCGAGCAAGCACCCCCCGCCGGCACGCCAGACTTGGCCCCTCAGCATGAGCTGGTCGGTGCCGTGCGCGCCCGCGCGTCGGCAGCCAGCCGTTCGCAGGCAGCCAAGACGGCTGCGGCACATGCCAGTGGCAGCGGCGTCGATGGCAGTAGCGCCGACGTCATCGTGGTCGGCGCCGGGCCGGCCGGGTCCGCTGTCGCCTACTACCTGGCCACCACCGGCCTCGACGTGCTCGTCCTCGAAAAGACCAGCTTCCCGCGGGAGAAGGTCTGCGGTGACGGGCTGACCCCGCGGGCGGTCAAGGCGCTGACCGGGATGGGCGTGCCGATTGCCGAGAGCGACGGCTGGCTGCGCAACAAGGGGCTGCGCATCATCGGCGGCGGCGGCCGGATCGAGCTTGACTGGCCCGACCTGTCCAGCTACCCGGGCTACGGCCTGGTCCGCACCCGGACGGACTTCGATCAGATCCTGGCCCGGCACGCGGAGAAGGCGGGTGCCCGGCTGCTCGAGAACGTCAACGTGACCGGCCCGCTGCTCGACGACAGGACAGGCCGGATCACCGGCGTGACCACCAAGGACGGCCGCCAGTTCCGCGGCCGGGTCGTGGTGGCAGCGGACGGCAACTCCTCCCGGCTGTCGGTCGCGATGGGACTGCACAAGCGCGACGACCGGCCGCTCGGCGTGGCCGTGCGGACGTACTACACCTCGCCCCGGCACAACGACGACTACCTCGAGGCCTGGCTCGACCTGTGGGATGGCACGTCACTGCTGCCCGGCTACGGCTGGATCTTCGGCATGGGCGACGGCACCTCCAACGTCGGGCTTGGCTTGCTGAACACCTCGACCGGTTTCGGCGACATCGACTACCGCGACCTGCTGCGCAAGTGGCTGGGCGCCATGCCAGCGGAGTGGGGCTTCACGGAGGAGAATCGCACCCAGCCGGTGCGCGGCGCCGCGCTCCCGATGGGCTTCAACCGGACCCCGCACTACAGCAAGGGCCTGCTGCTAGCTGGCGATGCGGGGGGCATGGTCAACCCGTTCAACGGGGAGGGCATCGCCTACGCGCTGGAGTCCGGGGAGCTGGCGGCCCGCGTCATCACCCAGGCGCTGGCGCGGCCGACGGCGGCCGGCCGCGAGCGCGTCCTGCAGACCTATCCGCGTCAGCTCAAGGAGGCCTACGGCGGCTACTACACGCTTGGCCGCGTCTTCGTGGAGCTGATCGGCAAGCCGTCGTTCATGCAGTTCGCCACCCGGCACGGAGTGAAGCGCCCGTACATCATGCGCTTCACCATGAAGTTCCTTGGCAACCTGACCGAAACGCGTGGCGGTGACGCCGTGGACCGGCTGATCAACGCGGTGTCTAAGATGACGCCCGCGGCGTAGCGGCCGATGCCCGCAAGCTACCGATATATCGTCCGGATGAAGGGGGTGACAGGACAATGAGCCTCTACATACCGATCCTGCTGCTGGCAGCGCTCGCGGCTGCGTTCGCCGTCGTCTCGCTGGTGGCTGGCTCGCTGTCCGGCCCGAAACGGTGGAACAGGGCCAAACTCGAGGCCTATGAGTGCGGCATCGAGCCGACCAGGCAGCCTCGGGGCATCAGGTTCCCGGTCAAGTACTACCTGACTGCGATGCTGTTCATCGTCTTCGACATCGAGATCATCTTCTTGTATCCGTGGGCCGTCTACTTCGACAAACTCGGGGTCTTCGGCCTGGTCGAGATGGTCACGTTCATCGTTACCGTGCTGGTCGCGTACGCCTATGTCTGGCGCCGCGGCGGCCTGGAGTGGGATTAGCAATGGGAATTGAGGAAAAGCTGCCGGCGGGCGTGCTCCTGACGACCGTCGAGAAGGTGGCAGGCTACGCGCGCAAGAGCTCGGTGTGGCCGGCCACTTTCGGGCTCGCCTGCTGCGCCATCGAGCTGATGGCTACCGGCGGTCCGCGACACGACCTAGCCAGGTTTGGCATGGAGCGGGCGTCGAACACCCCGCGCCAGGCGGACCTGATGATCGTTGCCGGCCGGGTTAGTCAGAAGATGGCGCCTGTGCTCCGGCAGATCTACGACCAGATGTCGGAGCCGAAGTGGGTCATCTCGATGGGCGTGTGCGCTTCGAGCGGCGGCATGTTCAACAACTACGCCATCGTCCAGGGCGTCGACCACATCGTCCCCGTGGACATCTACCTGCCCGGCTGCCCGCCGCGGCCAGAGATGCTCATCGACTCGATCGTCAAGCTGCACGACAAGATCCAGAACATGAAGCTGGGCGTCAACAGGGAGCGCCAGGTGACTGAGCTGGAGGAGGCCAGGCTCCGGCGGCTGCCGCTGGCGGCTGGCAGCGCTGTGCAGCCAGTAGCAGGGCCGTCAGTAGCAGGCCAGCCAGCAGCAGGGCCGTCAGTAGCAGCCCAGCCAGTAGCAGGGCCGGCCCACGGTGACGACCATGGCAGCGCGCGGTGACCCAGCCGAACGAGCCGGCACAGGGCAGTACCGCGATACCCGACCCGGCGGCACTCGCCGGCCGGGAGCGGCTGGCCGAGCAGGTGGCGCGCAGCGGAATGTTCGGCACCCAGACGACCGGCGACACCTCCGGCTATGGCGGCCTTCAAGTCCGCCGGGCCCCGCGGCTGCCCAGCCCGCGGCCTTACGGCTCCTACTTTGACGACATCGCCGACCGGCTGACCGACTCGCTGGCGGCTGACGGCGCATCGTTCGGCACAGCGGTCGAGCAGGTCGTCGTCGCGAACGGCGATCTCACGTTCTACGTGCCCCGCGAGCATCTCACCTTGGTCGCGAGCAAGCTCCGCGACGACCCGACGCTCTCGTTCGAAATGTGCCTGGGCGTCTCCGGCGTGCACTACCCGGCGGAGAGCGGCCAGGAACTGCATGCCGTCTACCACCTGCTCTCGATCACGCACAACCGTCGGCTGCGCGTCGAGGTAACCGCGCCGGACGCCGATCCGCACGTCCCGTCGCTGGTCGGCGTGTACCCGACCTGCGACTTTCACGAGCGCGAGACCTGGGATTTCTTCGGGCTGGTCTTCGACGGCCATCCCGCGCTCACCAGGATCGAAATGCCAGACGACTGGCGCGGGCATCCCCAGCGGAAGGACTATCCGCTCGGTGGCATCCCGGTGGAATACCGCGGCGCGACCATACCGCCGCCGGATGAGCGGAGGGCCTACGAGTGAGCGCCCCGGCTGACAACCAGGCCCACGGCGCGACCGCGACCGGCTCCGCCGAGACCCGCGACAGCGACAACGACGGCTATGACGAGGGCCGCGTCTACAACGTGGCCGGGGGCGACTGGGACGAGGTCGTCGCAGGCGCCGTCGGCGACGAGCTGTCAAGCGACGAGCACATGGTCATCAACATGGGCCCGCAGCACCCGTCGACGCACGGCGTGCTCAGGCTGATCCTCACCCTCAACGGCGAGACCGTGACCGAGCTGCGGCCGGTGATCGGATACCTGCACACCGGCATCGAGAAAAACATGGAGTTCCGCACCTGGACGCAGGGCGTTACCTTCTGCACCCGGATGGACTACCTGGCGCCGCTCTTTAACGAGACCGCCTATTGCCTGGCGGTGGAAAGGCTCCTCGGCATCGAGTCCGAGATCCCCGAGCGGGCTACCGTAATGCGGGTACTGCTCATGGAGCTGAACCGGATCTCCTCCCACCTCACGGCCATCGGCACCTTCGGCCTGGAGCTCGGCGCCAGCACCGTATTTATCTACGGCATGCGCGAGCGGGAAAAGACGCTTGACCTGTTCGAGCTGATCACCGGCCTGCGCATGAACCACGCGTTCATCCGGCCAGGCGGCGTTGCCCAGGACTTGCCGGCGGGCGCCATCGAGCGGCTGCGTGAGTACCTCCGGGTGATGCCGGGCCTCCTCGGGGAGATCCGCGCGCTCCTCGACCACGCGCCCGTCTACCTGGCCAGGACCAGGAACATTGCCCATCTCGACGTCACCGGCTGCATGTCGCTCGGTGTCACCGGCCCGATCCTGCGTGCGGCCGGGCTGCCGTGGGACCTCCGCAAGAGCCAGCCCTACTGCGGGTACGAGACCTACGACTTCGACGTCGCCACACAGCAGTCGGCTGACGTCTACGGCCGGTACCTCGTCCGGATGGATGAGATGGACCAGTCGCTGCGGATCGTCGCGCAGTGCGTCGATCGGCTGACCGGCGCCCCTGGCCCGGTCATGATCGGCGACGCCAAGATCGGCTGGCCAGCCAAGCTGGCTCTCGGGCCGGACGGGATGGGCAACTCGCCCGATCACATCGCGCACATCATGAGTCAGTCGATGGAAGCGCTCATCCACCACTTCAAGCTGGTCACTGAGGGGTTCCGAGTGCCGGCCGGGCAGGTCTACGCCGCGGTCGAGTCGCCGCGCGGCGAGCTCGGCTGCCACGCCGTCAGCGACGGCGGCACGCGGCCGTACCGGATCCACTTCCGTGATCCGTCGTTCACCAACTTGCAGGCGGTCTCGGTGATGAGTGAGGGCGGCATGATCGCCGACGTCATCGCCGCGGTCGCCAGCATCGATCCCGTGATGGGGGGCGTGGACAGGTAATGGCGCTCAGCGAGGAGGCACGCGCGCGGCTTGCGCCGGAGGCCGCCGATATCATCGGCCGGTATCCGAAGACGCGGTCGGCCCTGCTGCCGCTTCTGCATCTGGTGCAGTCAGAAGAGGGCTACGTGTCGCAGGATGGCATCGAGTTCTGTGCCGACCAGCTCGGCCTCAGCGAGGCAGACGTGACCGGGGTCGTGTCCTTCTACACCATGTACAAGCGCAAGCCGATCGGCGAGTACCACGTTGGCGTCTGCACGACGGCTCTGTGCGCAGTGATGGGCGGCGACGCGATCTTCGCCGATCTCCAGGAGCACCTCGACATCGGCAACGATGAGACCACGCCCGACGGCAAGGTCACGATCGAGCACATCGAGTGCAACGCAGCCTGCGACTACGCGCCCGTGGTGATGGTCAACTGGGAATACTTCGACGACATGACGCCGCAGTCGGCGCGCGACCTGGTCGACGGGCTCCGGACCGGCGCCGACGTCAAGCCCACGCGCGGCGCGCCGCGCCTGTGCACCTGGAAGCAGGCCTCGAAGATCCTGGCCGGCTTCCCTGACGACCAGGCAGCGCTCGGTCACACCGCTGGGCAGGCGACGCTGGCCGGGCTGCGTGCTGCCAGGCAGCAGGGCTGGACGGCCGATGACGGCACGAGCGGTGCAGTGGATCGCGGCACCGGGGATCGCGGCACGGCGGGAGGCACGCGGTAGTGACGACGACTCTTATCCCCGAGCTGAGCGCACACTGGGACGAGCCCGACTCGTTCACGCTGGCGGCCTACCAGCGCAATGGCGGCTACCAGGCCCTCCCGAAGGCCCTGGCCATGCAGCCCGATCAGGTGATCCAGACGCTCAAGGACTCGGCGCTCCGCGGCCGTGGCGGCGCCGGCTTCCCGACCGGGGTCAAGTGGGGCTTCATCCCGCAGGGCGACGGCAAGCCCCACTACCTCGTGGTCAATGCCGACGAATCAGAGCCGGGCGCGTGCAAGGACATGCCGACCTTGCTGGCGAACCCGCAGGCGCTGATCGAGGGCATCATCATCGCCGCCTACGCGATCAGGGCCGACAAGGCCTTCATTTACGTGCGCGGCGAGGTCCTGCACGTCATCAGGCGGCTCCAGTTCGCCGTCCAGGAGGCCCGCCAGGCTGGCTATCTCGGCGACCGGATTCTCGGCTCGGACCTGAACCTCGACCTAGTCGTGCACTCCGGCGCCGGCGCCTACATCTGCGGCGAGGAGACGGCTCTGCTTGACTCGCTGGAGGGCATGCGCGGCCAACCCAGGCTGAAGCCGCCGTTCCCGGCCGTGGCCGGCCTGTACGCCTGCCCGACGGTAGTCAACAACGTCGAGTCGATCGCGACCGTGCCTTACATCCTCCAGTACGGCGCGCCCGAGTTCGCGCGCTTCGGGACGGAGAAGTCCAAGGGCTTCGGGCTTTTCTCGCTGTCGGGCCATGTGACCAGACCGGGCCAGTACGAGGCTCCGCTCGGCATCACCCTGCGAGAGCTGCTCGAGGTCGCCGGCGGTATCAGGGCCGGGCACCAGCTGAAGTTCTGGACACCAGGCGGGTCATCCACGCCGCTGCTGACCGAGCAGCACCTGGACGTGCCGCTCGACTACGAGTCCGTCGCCGCGGCCGGGTCGATGCTCGGCACCCGCTCGGTGCAGCTCTTCGACGAGACCACCTGCTCGGTGCGAGTCGTGCTGCGCTGGATCCAGTTCTATGAGCACGAGTCGTGCGGCAAGTGCACCCCGTGCCGCGAGGGCAGCTACTGGGTCGTGCAGCTGCTGGAGCGGCTGGAGCACGGCCAGGGCAGCGAAGCCGACCTGGACAAGCTGCTCGACATCTGTGACAACATCACCGGCCGGGCGTTCTGCGCGCTCGGCGACTCGATTCAGGCACCGGTTGCCTCGTCGATCAAGTACTTCCGGGACGAGTACATCGAGCACCAGCGGCTCGGCGGCTGCCCGTTCGATCCCGCCGCATCGACCCTCTTTGCCCTGGAGTCGGCCCGATGACAGTGCAACCCGCAGGAAACACGGGGCAAGCCGCAGCAAACACGGCGGGTGCCGAGCTCGCCAAGCCAGCCGATGGCGTGTCGGTAACCATCGACGGCTTTGAGATCACAGTGCCGAAGGGCACCCTGGTCATCCGGGCCGCCGAGCAGCTCGGCATTCAGATCCCGAGGTTCTGCGACCACCCGCTGCTCGCTCCAGTCGGCGCGTGCCGGCAGTGCCTGGTGCAGGTCGAGGGCCAGCCCAAGCCCCCGGCGTCCTGCACCACCACAGTGACGAACGGGATGGTGGTCCGCACTCAGCTAACCTCGCCGGTGGCGGCGAAGGCCCAGCGCGGGATCATGGAGTTGCTGCTGGTCAACCACCCACTCGACTGCCCGATGTGCGACAAGGGCGGCGAGTGTCCGCTCCAGAACCAGGCCATGTCGACCGGCCAGGGCGAAACCAGGTTCGACGGCGCCAAGCGCAAGTTCCCGAAGCCGATCGCTCTGTCCGCCCAGGTACTGCTGGACCGCGAGCGGTGCGTCCAGTGCGCCAGGTGCACCAGGTTCGCCGACCAGATCGCCGGCGACCCGCTCATCGAATTGCTCGACCGCGGCCCGCAAGAGCAGGTCGGAGTCGCGGACGGCGTGCCGTTCGACTCCTACTTCTCAGGCAACACCGTGCAGATCTGCCCGGTGGGCGCGCTGACTGGCGCGTCGTACCGGTTCCGTGCCCGGCCATTCGATCTGGTATCGGACCCGAGCGTGTGCGAGCACTGCGCGGCAGGCTGCCGCCAGCGCACTGACCACCGCCGGGGCGCCGTCACCCGGCGGCTGGCGGGCAACGAGCCCGATGTGAACGAGGAGTGGAACTGCGACAAGGGCCGGTGGGCCTTTACCTATGCGACGCAGCCGGACCGCCTCTCCAGCCCGCTGGTCCGCGACGAGGCCGGGGTACTTCGGCCAGCATCGTGGCCCGAGGCGCTATCGACTGCGGCGCACGGCTTGCTCGCTGCTCGCGGCCGCACCGGCGTGCTGCCCGGCGGCCGGCTGACGGTGGAAGACGCTTACGCCTACGCGAAGTTCGCCAGGGTGGCGCTCGCGACGAACGACGTCGACATGCGAACCAGGCCGCACTCGGCCGAGGAGCTCCAGTTCCTCGCCAACCATGTCGCTGGCCAGGTGAGCGCGACCTATGCCGATCTTGAGAAGGCGCCGGCGGTGCTGCTGGCGGGGTTCGAGCCCGAGGAAGAATGCCCGATCGTGTTCCTCAGGCTGCGCAAGGCGGTCCGCGGCGGCACCACGTCGGTGTACTCACTCGCGGCGCTCGCCAGTGCCGGTCTCACCAAGCTGGCTGGCACGTTGCTGCCGACGGTGCCGGGCGCGGAGGCGGCGGCACTGACCGCGCTGGCCGACAATTCAGGGGATACCGGTGTGTCGGCTGCCGCCTCGTTGCGTAAGCCGGGCTCGGTGATCCTGGTCGGCGAGCGACTCGCCGAGGTGCCTGGCGCCCTGTCCGCTGCGGCTCGCCTGGCGGCGGTCACCGGTGCCCACCTCGCCTGGATCCCTCGGCGTGCTGGCGAGCGCGGTGCCATCGAGGCGGGCGCGCTGCCAAACCTGCTGCCCGGCGGCCGCCGAGTCGGCTCGGTGCAGGCCACCAGTGAGGTCACACGCGCCTGGGGCATCGGCTCCCTGCCGGGCGATCCGGGGCGCAGCACGAGCGAGATACTGGCGGCGACGGCCGATGGTGACCTCGACGCGCTGCTGATCGGCGCGGTCGATCCCGATGACCTGTCCGATCCGGCGGCAGCGCTGGCAGCGATCGAGGCGGCCGGGTTCGTCGTCAGCCTGGAGCTGCGCGTCAGCGCGGTCACCGACCGGGCCGACGTGGTCTTCCCGGTCGCGGCCGTCGCGGAGAAGCCCGGCACGTTCGTGAACTGGGAAGGCCGTCCAGGCTCGTTCACGGCCGCGCTCTCGGTTCCTGCTGTCCGCGCCGACCTGCACGTGCTGGCCGCGCTCGCGGACGAGATGGACGTGCACCTCGGCCTGCCCGACATCCCCGCCGCCCGGCGTGAGCTCACCACGCTGACGCAATCGCCGCCCAAGGTGGCCGCGTCGCCGGCGTCATCCGGCCAGGTCCCGGCAGGACATGTCAGTCAGCTTGGACTCGAGCATCCGGGTCCGGGCCGGGCGCTGCTGGCGACCTGGCATAATCTCCTCGACGCGGGCCGGATGCAGGACGGCGAGCCCAATCTGGCAGGCACGGCGCGTCCCGCAGTCGCGCGGATGTCGGCGGCGACCGCAGCCGAGGCGGGCACAGGCGACGGCGGCAAGGTAACCGTCGCCACCGGCCATGGCTCCATTACTGTTCCCGTGGAGATCGCCGACATGCCCGACCGGGTCGTCTGGCTGCCGACGAACTCGCCAGGCAGCGCCGTCCGTCGGGAGCTTGGTGCCGGACACGGCAGCGGCGTATCGGTGAGGAGCGCGGAATGACCGGCCTAGCAGCCGCAAAACCGGCCAGCAACGTCCCGACGCTGGCCGACTTCGGGCACGATCCGTGGTGGCTGGTCATCGTCAAGGTTCTCATCATCTTTGTCTTCCTGCTGCTCACCACCCTCATGGCGATCTGGGCCGAGCGACGCGTTCTCGGCCGGATGCAGCAGCGTTCCGGCCCGAACCGGGCCGGCAAGTTCGGCCTCCTCCAGTCCCTGATGGACGGCATCAAGCTCGCACTGATGGAAGACATCGTGCCGCGCGGCGTGGACAGGCTGCTGTTCATGATCGCCCCGGCGATCTCGGTCATCCCGGCTTTCGTCAGCTTCGCGGTGATCCCGTGGGGCCCGCTCGTCTCGATCGCCGGGCACCAGACTCCGCTCCAGCTCACCGATCTGCCCGTCGCCGTGCTGCTCATCCTCGCGATGAGCTCGCTCGGCGTGTACGGGATCGTGCTGTCTGGGTGGTCGGCGCAGTCGCCGTACTCGCTGCTCGGCGGACTGCGCTCCTCGGCCCAGGTGATCAGCTATGAGATCGCCATGGGCCTGTCGTTCGTGCCGGTCTTCCTGTACGCAGGCTCCCTGTCGACCTCGCAGATCGTGGCGTCGCAGATCAACGGCCCGCAGTTCAACTTCTTCGGCTACATCTGGCACTGGCCGTCCTGGTACGCGATCCTGCTGCTGCCATCGTTCGTGATCTATCTGATCACCATGGTCGGCGAGACCAACCGCGTGCCGTTCGACCTGCCCGAGGGCGAGGGCGAACTCGTCGGCGGCTACCACACCGAGTACTCCTCGCTGAAGTTCGCGATGCTCCAGCTCGCTGAGTACGTCAGCGTGATCACCGTCTCCGCGCTCGCGACCACGCTCTTCCTCGGCGGCTGGCGCGCACCCTGGCCGCTGAGCGTCTGGTCGGGTGCCAACAGCGGCTGGTGGCCGGTGCTGTGGTTCCTGGGCAAGGTGCTTGGCTTCATCTTCGTCTTCTTCTGGCTGCGCGCCTCGCTGCCCAGGATCCGTTACGACCAGCTGATGAAGCTCGGCTGGAAGGTGCTGATCCCGGGGGCGCTGACCTGGACGCTCGTCGTGGCGACCGCCCGTGTCTACCGCCGCCAGGGCGGCAGCCCTGCTGTCTACGTCATTGCCGGCGGGATCATCGTGGTCCTGCTGGCGCTGCTGTGGGGCTGGGAATCCGCTGGCCAGCGCGCGGAACGGCTGGCCGCGGAGGCCGCTGAAGAGCGCGAGGCAGAAGGCGAACAGCCAGCATCCACGGCCCCGTTCCCGACTCCGCCGTTGGATCTCCCGCACTACCACGGCGTCGGGCTCACAAGGCCAGGCGAACCGGTGCTAGCCCAGGTGACCGGCGACGACACCAAGGAGGTCTCCGGTGGCTGATTTTCTCGGCTCGGTCAAGGGCTTCGGCGTCACCTTCCGGCAGATGTTCAACAAGGTCGACACCGTCCAGTACCCCGAGCAGCAGCTGCCCACCGCGCCGAGGTTTCACGGTCGGCACCAGCTCAACCGGTGGCCTGACGGGCTGGAGAAGTGCATCGGCTGCGAGCTGTGCGCGTGGGCCTGCCCGGCGGACGCGATCTACGTGGAGGGCGCCGACAACACCCCCGAGGAGCGCTACTCGCCGGGTGAGCGGTACGGGCGCGTGTACCAGATCAACTATCTGCGGTGCATCCTGTGCGGGCTGTGCATCGAGGCGTGCCCGACCAGGGCGCTGACGATGACGAACGACTACGAACTGGCCGACGACAGCCGCGAGAGCCTGATCTGGACCAAGGAGCAGCTCGTGGCGCCGCTCCAGCCGGGCATGGAGGCCCCGCCGCACCCGATGCGGCTCGGCGAGACCGAAGAGGATTACTACGCGCTGGGCGCGATGCTGGCGCGATCCGAGCCCGGAGGCGAGCAGTGAGCCACTCCATCGTGCTGGCCGGGCCGGCGGCCGAGACTACGCGGCTGATCTCGTTCTGGATCCTGGCCATCGCCTCGGTCGCGGCCGCTATCGGCATGGTGCTCGCCCGCAAGGCGGTGCACTGCGCCGTCCTGCTAGCGGTCGTGATGCTGTCGCTCGCCGTCATGTACGCCATGCTCGGCGCGCCGTTCCTTGCGTTCGTGCAGATCATCGTCTACACCGGCGCAGTACTGATGCTGTTCCTGTTCGTCCTCATGATCGTCGGCATCAGCGCTGCAGACTCGATCATCGAGACCATCCGGGGCCAGCGGCTGTGGGCGACGCTGGCGGGTATCGCGATGCTGGTGCTGCTGAGCCTGACTATCGGCCATGCGGTCATCGGGCCAGCCGCGCCGAATAGCGCCAAGTTCGGCAACGGAAATGTGAGCGCGCTGGCGAACCTGATCTTCACCCGGTACCTGTACCCGTTCGAGATCACCAGCGCCCTGCTGATCACCGCTGCGGTCGGCGCGATGGTACTGGCGCACCGCGAGCGCATCACGCCCAAGCCAACCCAGCGTGAGCTCGCTGCCCAGCGGGTCGCCAGCGGCCGGCCGACGCCGCTGCCAGGTCCGGGTACCTATGCCCAGCACAACGCTGTGGACATGCCAGCGCTGCTCCCGGACGGCAGCCAGTCCGAGCTGTCGGTCAGTCCGATACTCTCCGGGCGCACCGGTGGCGCTAGCGGTCCGGAGACCGCCCTGCCCGCAGGGAGCGCGAGCCCCGCAGGGACCGTGAGCTCCACCGGTAGCACGGGCGGCCAGGAAGCAGGTGAGCAGTAGTGGTAACCCCGGCCCACTTCATCGCGCTCTCCGTGATCTTGTTCGTGATCGGCGCCGTGGGCGTGCTGGTCCGGCGGAACGCGATCGTCGTGTTCATGTGCGTCGAGCTCATGCTCAACGCGGCCAACCTGGCGTTCGTCACGTTCGCCCGGATGCACGGTCAGCTGGACGGCCAGGTGATCGCCTTCTTCGTCATGGTGGTAGCTGCCGCCGAGGTGGTCGTGGGACTGGCGATCCTGACTGCAATCTTCCGAGCCCGCAGGTCGGCGTCGGTGGACGACGCCAGCCTGATGAAGTACTGACGAAAGGGAGCCATGACCGGCTCAGTCCACAGTGCGCTGGTGACGCATGCCCTGGCTGCATTGCCACCGCCGCCGCTGCACGCCACGGGTATCGAGGATGCCGCGTGGCTGCTGCTCGCGCTGCCGCTGTTCGGCGCCGTCGTGTTGCTGCTCGGGGGCAAGCGGACTAACTCGTGGGGGCACCTGCTCGGCGTGGCCATGCCGGTGCTGGCGTTCGCCTACGGTGCGGCCGCGTTCGCGCAGATGCTCGGCTACCCGGCCAGTGAGCGTGTCCGCGAGCTCGTAGTCTTCCAGTGGATCGACGTCGGCAGGTTCCAGGTCCCCCTGGGTCTGCGGCTTGACCAGCTGTCCATCTGCTTCGTGCTGCTGATCACGGGCGTCGGCGCGCTGATCCACATCTTCGCGGTCGGCTACATGTCGCACGACCCCGAGCGGCGCCGGTTCTTCGGCTACATGAACCTGTTCCTCGCCGCGATGCTGCTCTTGGTGCTGGCCAGTAACTACCTCGCCCTGTACGCCGGCTGGGAGGGCGTGGGCCTCGCGTCCTACCTGCTGATCGGCTTCTGGCAGTACAAGCCCGCCGCCGCGACGGCGGCCAAGAAGGCATTCATCGCCAACCGGGTCGGCGACGTCGGCCTGTCGGTGGCGATCATGCTCATGTTCTTCCAGTTCGGCTCCGTCACCTTCACCGGCGTCTTCGGCGCCGTCGGGTCGGCGAGCCACGGCGTCGCCACGGCACTCGGCCTGCTGCTCCTGCTCGGCGCCTGCGGCAAGTCGGCCCAGGTCCCGCTTCAGTCCTGGCTGCTGGACGCCATGGAGGGCCCGACGCCGGTGTCTGCGCTGATCCACGCGGCCACGATGGTCACCGCTGGCGTCTATCTGATCGTGAGGTCCGCGCCGATCTTCAACCTGTCCGCGGACGCCAGGCTCGCGGTCGCGATCGTCGGTGCCGTCACGCTGCTGTTCGGCGCCATCATCGGCTGCGCGAAGGATGACATCAAGAAGGCGCTGGCCGGATCCACGATGAGCCAGATCGGCTACATGATGCTGGCGGCCGGCCTCGGACCAGCCGGCTATGTCTTCGCGATCGCGCACCTGATCGCGCACGGCTTCTTCAAGGCCGGCCTGTTCCTCGGCGCGGGCTCGGTCAAGCACGAGATGAACGACGAGGTCGACATGCGCCGCTTCGGCGGCCTGGCCCGGGTCATGCCGATCACCTGGGTCACGTTCGGCCTCGGTTACCTGGCGATCATCGGAGTACCGCCGCTCTCCGGCTTCTACACCAAGGATCCGATCATCGACGCTGCGTTTGAAAAGGGCGGCGTCTCCGGCGCGCTGCTGGGCACGGCGGCGCTGATCGGGGCCGGCATCACCGCGTTCTACATGACCAGGGTCATGTACATGACGTTCGCCGGCGAGCGCCGCTGGGAGGCGGGCGCGCACCCGCACGAAGTGCCGCCGGTGATGTCGTCGCCGATGATCGTGCTGGCGATCGGCTCGGTCGCGGCGGGCGGCTTCCTGATCCTCGGCAACCGGCTGCTGAACTTCCTCGGGCCGATAACGGGCGTGCCGCCCACGTCGCACGGCATCTGGACCAAGTACGGCATCGTGACGCTTGTGCTCGTCGTGATCGGCGCTGCCATCGGGTGGGCGCTGTACGGCCGGCGCGAGATCCCGCTGACCGCGCCCGCCGGCAGCCCGATCACCGTTGCGGCCCGCAAGGACCTGTACGGCGACGCGGTGAACGAGGGACTGCTGATGCGGCCCGGCATGTGGATGACGAGGTTGTCGGTGTACTTCGACAACCGCGGCGTGGACGGCCTGGTGAACACCGTGGCAGCCACGTTCGGCGGATCGTCCGGGCGGCTGCGCCGGTGGGAGTCCGGGTTTGTCCGGTCGTACGCGCTGTCCATGCTGGTCGGGGCCGTGCTGCTGGTCGGCGCGTTCCTTCTGGTGAGGTTCTAGAGCTGATGAGGCTGCGGATCTGATGAGCAATTTCCCCTGGCTGACGGTGGCGGGCGCCATCCCGCTTGCCGGCGCGGTCGTCATCGGGCTGACTCCTGGCCGGTCGGCGCCGGGCAGCCCGGCCGACAGGCGAGCGCGTGACCTGCTGGTCAAGCGCATCGCGCTGGTGTTCTCGCTGGCGACCCTCGCGGTCACGATCGCCATGGCGGTCCAGTTCAAGCCCGGCGGTCCGCGGTTCCAGTTCCAGCAGGTGTACCAGTGGATCCCGCAGTTCGGTGTCCACTACGCGGTCGGCGTCGACGGCATCGCGCTCGTGCTGATCCTCATGTCCGTCGTCCTGATGCCAGTCGTGCTGCTGGCGTCGTGGAACGACGTGGAGGATGTCTCGGCGAGTGGCACGGCGGCCACCGCCTCGTCCCCTGGCGGTGGTGAGTCAGGTGGTGACGCCGGCGCCACGGCGGGCGCGGCGGGCTCAGGGCGGCGGGCGCGACGTGGCAGCGTGAAGTCCTATTTCGCGATGATGCTGGTGCTCGAGACGATGATGATCGGCGTCTTCGCGGCCACCGACGTCTTCCTGTTCTACGTGTTCTTCGAGGCCATGCTCGTCCCGATGTACTTCATGATCGGCAGCTTCGGTGTCGGCCAGCGGCAGTACGCGGCGGTGAAGTTCCTGCTGTACAGCCTGCTTGGCGGCCTGCTGATGCTGGTCGCGGTCATTGCGCTGTATGTGTACTCCACCTACGGCGGGCACCAGGGCACGTTCCTGTTCACTTCACTGACTCACCTGGCGCTAAGCCCGACCACGCAGAAGTGGCTTTTCCTTGGCTTCTTCGTCGCGTTCGCGATCAAGGCGCCGTTGTGGCCGTTCCACACCTGGCTGCCTGACGCCGCGACGTCGGCGCAGCCGGGCGCAGCGGTGCTTCTCGTCGGCGTACTGGACAAGGTCGGCACCTTCGGCATGATCAGGTACTGCCTGGAGCTGTTCCCGGCCGGAGCGCACTATTTCACCGGACTCGTCATCACGCTGTCAGTGATCGCTGTCTTGTACGGCGCCGTGGTGGCGATAGGCCAGGCCGATATGAAGCGGCTGATCGCCTACACGTCGGTCTCCCACATGGGACTGATCACGCTTGGCATCTTCGCGATGACTAGCCAAGGGCAGTCCGGTGCGACGCTCTACATGGTTAACCACGGCTTCGCGACCGGGGCCCTGTTTATCCTGGCCGGCTTCATGGTGCAGCCGGCGCGGCTCCAACCTCATCTCGGACTACGGCGGCGTGCAGAAGGTCGCCCCGATGCTGGCGGGCCTGTTCCTGATCGCCGGCCTAGCCGGTCTCTCGCTGCCTGGCCTGTCGACTTTCGTCAGCGAGTTCCTGGTGCTCGTCGGCACGTTCACCAGGTATGAGGCGGCCGCAATCCTGGCCACGCTCGGCATCATCCTGGCCGCTATCTACATCCTGTGGATGTATCAGCGGACGATGACTGGCCCGGTTCGCGACGAGGTAGCGAACATGCCCGACCTGAAGCCGCGCGAACTCTGGGCGGTCGCCCCGCTGATTGCTCTGATCGTCGTGCTCGGCGTCTACCCCCGGCCGGTGCTCAACATCATCAACCCGGCCGTGCAGAGCACGCTGGTAGGCACGCATAGCACCGATCCGGTGCCGCCGCACCCGGCCACGGCGCCGGTAACTAACGTGCCCGCAGGCACCGCCAGCACAACAAGCCTCCTGCACCACCGCGCCTCCGTGCCAGTGGTGACGCAGGCGACCCGCATCAGCAAGCCCGCACTGAAGCAAGGGAGCTCGGCGTGACCCGGATCGTGGCGGCTGCCGCGCCGACAATCGCGGCCCCGCACATCGAGTGGAGCCTGCTCTCCCCGATGCTGCTGGTCTTCGCGGCCGCACTCGTGGGCGTGCTGATCGAGGCGTTCGCCAGCCGGGACCTGCGTCGGCCGATGCACGTCGCGCTGTCGCTTGGCAGTCTGGCCGGAGCCTTCGTGCTGACCGTCGTGCTGGCAGCGCACAGCTCAATTTTCGCGGGCGGCAAGGCAGGCGCCGTGGTCGCGGTCGGCACGGTCGGGGTAGACCGGCCGACACTGTTCATCCAGGCAACGATCCTGATACTCGCGTTTGTCAGCGTGCTGCTCATCGCGGAGTCCTCGCATGAGGTCAGCTCCTTCACCCCGCAGGCTGCGGCCATTCCCGGCAGCGCCGAGGAGCGGGAAGGCCTGCTGGCCGGGCTCTCGCATACCGAGGTATACCCGCTCACGCTGTTCGCCGTCGGCGGGATGCTCCTGTTCCCGGCTGCCAACGACCTGCTGACGATGTTCATCGCGCTCGAAGTGCTGTCGCTGCCGCTGTACCTGCTGTGCGGCCTAGCCCGGCGCCGCCGCCTGCTGTCGCAGGAAGCCGCCATGAAGTACTTCCTGCTCGGCGCCTTCTCCTCGGCGTTCTTCATCTTCGGCGTGGCCATGCTGTACGGGTACGCCGGGTCGGTCCAGCTCGCCGCCATCGCAACGACGGCACAGTCGGGCGCCGCGTCGGCGACGCTGTTGTACGCCGGGATCGCGCTGCTCGGCCTCGGCCTGCTGTTCAAGGTCGGCGCCGTCCCGTTCCACGCCTGGAAGCCCGACGTCTACCAGGGCTCGCCGACCCCGGTCACCGCGCTGATGGCGTCGTGCACGCTGGTCGCGGCGTTCGGCGCGCTGCTGCGCGTCTTCTATGTGGCCTTCGGTCAGCTGACGTGGGACTGGCGGCCGGTCATGTCGGCAGTAGCGATCGTGACCATGCTCGCCGGGTCCATCATCGCGATCACTCAGACGGACATGAAGCGGCTGCTGGCCTACTCCTCGATCGCCCAGGCCGGCTACATACTCACCGGTGTCATCGCGGCGAACGCCGCAGGCCTGTCCGGCAGCCTGTTCTACCTGGTCGCCTACGGCTTCGCCACGATCGGCGCCTTCGCCATCGTCACGCTCGTCCGCGACCAGGGCGGCGAGGCGGCCCACATGTCGAGCTGGGCTGGCCTCGGCAAGCGCTCGCCGCTCGTCGCTGGAGTCTTCGCGCTGTTCCTGATCGCGTTCGCCGGCATCCCGCTGACCAGTGGATTCACCAGCAAGTTCGCGGTCTTCCGGGCCGCGATCGAGGGTGGCGCACTGCCGCTGGTCATCATCGGCGTCATCAGCAGCGCCATCCTGGCGTTCCCGTACGTCCGGGTGATCGTGCTGATGTTCTTCAGCGAGCCTGCTCCCGAAGGCCCGGTCGTCGTACGGCCCAGCGCCTACACCGGGTTCGCGGTTGCCATCGGGGCAGCTGCGACCGTCGTCCTCGGCGTTATACCGCAGCCGCTGCTGAATCTGGCGAACCACGCAGCCAGCCAGCTGTTCGTCCGCTAGGCACGCACCGCAGGCCTGCCTTTGCCGGCCTATCCGCGTATCTTGGGGAGGCTGGAGATAGCCTCAGCTAAGACTGGTCTGCCGGCAAGCCGGGCGGGCCATGAGGGGACCCACGTGATTGCCGCCGTTCCGATGGAACTCACCGACGCAGCGCTCGCGTCCGATGTCGTCGATGGACTCGCGCTGGTTGAGGAGGGCTTGCGCGCGGCCGCACAGGCTCAGCACCAGGTGCTGGCCGAGGCGTCCGCGCACCTGATGGAGGCCGGCGGTAAGCGATTCCGGCCGACGCTGGTACTCCTCGCCGCGCAGTTCGGCGATCCGAAGGATCCGCGCATCGTGCCGGCCGCGGTGGCCGTCGAGCTGACGCACCTGGCGACGCTGTACCACGACGATGTGATGGACGAGGCGGTCGTGCGCCGCGGCAGCGACAGCGCGAACTCCCGCTGGGGCAACACCGTCGCCATCCTGACCGGGGACTACCTGTTTGCCAAGGCATCGGCGATCCTGGCCGATCTCGGCCCGCAGGCGATCAGGATCCAGGCCGAGACTTTCGAGCGACTGGTCACCGGCCAGATCGCCGAGACGGTGGGCGCGCAGCGAGGCGACGACCCGCTCGAGCACTACCTGCGGGTGGTCACCGAAAAGACCGCCTCGCTCATCGCCACGTCCGGGCAGTTCGGTGCCATGTTCTCCGGTGCGCCCGCGAGCGTGATCGAGCGGATCACGCCAGCCTGTGCCGCGCTCGGAGTGGCTTTCCAGCTGTCCGACGACATCCTCGACGTGGCCAGCGAGTCGGCGCAGTCCGGCAAGACGCCGGGCACGGACCTGCGTGAGGGCGTGCGGACCCTGCCGATGCTGCACGCGCTGCGATCAGCGGGCCGGCCGGCCAGCCAGCCTGACGGCCGGCTCGTCGAGCTTCTCAGCATGGGCGAGCTGACCGAGCCGGCACTGCACGCAGAAGCGCTGAAGCTGCTGCGCGACCACCCGGCGATGGACATGGCGAAGGCTGACACGCGGCACTGGGCCGAGCTCGCCCGTGGGCAGATCCTCGGGCTGCCCGACGTCCCGGCCCGGTCGGCATTCGAGGCCCTGTGCGAGTTCGTGGTCGAGCGTACGGGGTAGGCAGCTGAGAGCGGCCGGCGCGCTGTGCAGCGGCGCGTCAGAAATTCTGCATGTCACGACATCATGTGATCGGGGGATCAACTGGCCATGGGCGTGCCTGCCAAGATGCTGATCGCCAGCGTCGCGGGCTGCGCGGCCATCGTGATAGCGGGATGCGGAAGCAGCGCGCCAACGAGCAGCGCGCAAACGGGCAGTGCGCCAGCGAGCAGTGCCCCAGCGAGCAGTGCGCCAGCGAGCGGTTCGACCAGCGGATCCATGGCAGAGCCGACATCAACGGCCCTGGTGTCCACAATGCAGACCTCGGTCCGCCAGGCGGCCAGCGTGCACATATCCGGCAACTTGACCACGGGCGGCACGCCGGTCAGCGTCAACCTCGGCGTCCACAGGAACGGCGATGTATCGGGCACCGTAAGCCAGAACGGGGCTCCTTTCCAGGTCATCGGCGTAGCCGGCACCATCTACATCAAGGCCACGAAGCAGTTCCTCAAGCAGGTCAATGCCCCGGCCGACGCTTGCACTGTGGTCTGCGGCAAGTGGCTCAAGCTGACCTCGGCGGAGGCCAGCCAGCTCACTGGCGACCTGAGCATGAGCAGCCTCGTCGCACCGCTCAGCTCTGGCCGGGTGCCGAAGCTCGCCGAGGCCGGCCGCAGGACGGTCAACGGGCAGGCCACATGGGTTCTGCGCGCTGCCGACGGCAGCACGCTCGACGTCAGTTCGGCCAGCCAGCACTACCCGCTGGCAGCGTCCACCGGCGGCGCCGCGCATGAGGTGGTCGTCTATTCGCAGTGGAACGCGGTAGCGCCCCCGGTCGCGCCGCCCGCGGGGCAAGTACTGAATATCAGCAACCTGAAGTAGGCAGATACCGGCCGTATCGGGCGCAACTCTAACGACGGACAGCGGGCCGGTTCTCTCCGGGGAATCCGGTGCGCGGCCGGCAGGTTGTGGCTGGTGACGCGAGGAGGGTCAGTGAGTATTTTCGGATTCCGCAAGACGCAGATGGCGACGCCAGATGACGCACTGCCAGGCCGGGACACGGCGATGCGGGTTCCAGGTCGGCACGAAGTACTCGATGCGCCGCTGCTGCCGCCTTACCCGGCAGGCACGCAGGTCGCCGAGTTCGCCCTGGGCTGCTTCTGGGGCGCGGAGAAGGACTTCTGGCAGACGCCAGGGGTGGTGTCGACGGCCGTCGGTTACGAGGGCGGGTTCACGCCGAACCCCACCTACGAGGAAGTCTGCAGCGGACGCACCGGTCACGCCGAGGCGGTCCGCGTGGTCTTCGACCCGGCCAAGATCAGCTACCCCGAGCTCCTGAAGGTCTTCTGGGAGTCGCACGACCCGACGCAGGGCATGCGTCAGGGCAACGACCTGGGTACCCAGTACCGGTCAGCGATCTTCTACCAGTCGCCGGAGCAGCAGGCCGAGGCCGAGGAGTCACGGGCCGGCTACCAGAAGCGGCTCTCCGAGGCCGGCGACGGCGAGATCACTACGGAGGTCGTGCCCGCGGGCGAGTTCTATTTCGCCGAGGACTACCACCAGCAGTACCTCAGTGATGCCAAGAACCCGCATGGCTACTGCCCCGACCACGGGACGGGCGTTTCCTGCCCGATCGGCGTGGTCACGGCTAGTGGCCCGGTCGAGGGTGTGACTCGGGAGCAGTGAGCTAGCCTCGTCGGGCCTCGCTTCTCCTGGCGGAGTTGCAATGGACTGCCCTGTCCGTCTCCAGGTCGCGGCGGCCGGGTTCCCCTACACAGAACTGAGTCGCCTACCTTTCACCCGGAACAGTGGTCGAATTGTTCTGTTAGCGACCAGATGACCGGTTCTCAGCTCATCAAGCGGGTAACAAGTCCCGGCGGGCGGCCGGCACGCGCGGGTGGCGCGGCGTACTGCAGCTTCGAGGCCCGCCGTCGCTGGTTTAGTGCACTGGCGTGTTGAGGTTTTTGAGCAGTTGAGAGACTCGCTGCGCCGAGACGTGCAGGATCGCGGCGATATCCCTGCCGGACAAGCCTTCTTGCTTGAGCTGACGGGCGACCTGCCGCGATCGTGCGCCAGCGGCCCGGAGTGCCTGCTCAGCCTCTGCGATTGCCTCCCGGGCGGCAATGACGGCTTGATCGAGGCCGCCGCCCACCTCTGGGTGAATGATCACCGCGTCATCGCCAGTATCGTGGTCCGTCAGGGTCTCGATGTAGTCGCGGACCATCTGCTCGGCCCCGTCCAGGTTCCGGGACTGCGTAACGCCGACGCCCTCGATGTGCAGTTCCCAACCGTGTTTCCAGCGCTTGGCGTGCACGGCGTAGGTAGTCATTGGAGCCATCCCTCCGGCAGGCAGGCTAACTTCTTGATGGTGTCGCGCACGACGCCCGGCGAGACGATGCGGGACTGCACGACCACGGCTACGTGCTCCCCGCAGGGGCAGTACCACTTTTGATGGTCGCCCTTGCCCTGCTTCGGGGTGCATCCGTGGTCCAACAGCGCCCGCGCCATCTCGCGGTACTGCATTGCCTTCACCATGAGAATAATCTAGCCGGGCTGGACGACAATCCTAAAGGCCGGCTAGACGTCGTTGCCTAAGACAACTGGTACCACCACTTTGGCAAGTCGAGCTCATGCGGCGCCGCGCATTTTGCCTGGCCGCGAGGGCGCGCCGTCCACGGGGAGTCAGCCGGGACCCTGATGGTTTCGTGGGTACGAAAGCGGCAAATCGCAATCCCCTCTGACTGAAAGTGTCAGGGCGTCTGACCTGCCCGCGGACTGTAAGCGCGACTCCCGTGCGTGGCCCGCTCCGCCAGCGGGATGGTGCGCGGCGATCGTAATTTCGCAGACAGATCCCGATGAGCGCGTGCGCTGAATGTTTCCGGGGCCTCTGGGTAGCGGGTGCTGCCTACGCCCCGGGAGGGTAAGCGATGGCTACTGACACAGCGAGCGGTCAGGGGATCAAGAGTCTGATCCCGGCACGCATCGACAGGCTGCCATGGTCGAGGTTCCACACCAGGATGGTGATGGCGCTCGGCGTGGCCTGGATACTCGACGGGCTGGAGATCACGATCGCCAGCAACGTCGGCCCGGACCTGACGCAGAAGAGCGCGCTAGGACTGTCGGCCAGCTCGGTCGCCGACATCGCCACCTGGTACCTGATCGGTGAGGTCATCGGCGCGCTGTTCTTCGGCCGGCTATCCGACAAGCTCGGACGGCGCAACCTGTTCATGATCACGCTCGGCGTGTACCTCGTCGGCAGCGGCCTGACGGCGGCCACTCCAGCTGGCGGCAAGTGGTTCATCTTCCTGTATGCAACCAGGGTGATCGCTGGCATGGGCATCGGCGGCGAATACGCGGCCATCAACTCGGCGATCGACGAGATGATCCCGGCGAGGTTCCGAGGGCAAGTCGACCTGGCGGTGAACGGCACGTACTGGGCAGGCGCCGTCATCGGCACGCTCGTCACGCTCTACCTGCTAAACAACCTCGCTCCGAACACGAGCTGGCGTATCGCGTACGTCGTCGGCCCGGTGCTGGCACTGGTGATCATCTACGTCCGGCGCAACCTGCCGGAGAGTCCGCGCTGGCAGATCATGCACGGCCGGGAACGGGCAGCCGAGGCGTCGATCGCTGAAATCGAAAATGACGTCAGCAAAACGAGCGGCGAGCTGCCACCGGTCGACGATCAACAGGCGATCGAGATCACGCCGACTGAGAAGATCGGCTACCTCGCGCTGTTGCGCGTGCTCTTTTCCCACTACCCAGGCCGGTCGGTGCTGGGCGCCGTCCTGATGATCACCCAGTCGTTCCTGTACAACGCGATCTTCTTCACCTATGGCCTCGTGCTGGAGTTTTTCTTCCACGTCAGCAGCAAGGACACCGGCTACTACTTCCTCGCCTTCGCCGTCGGCAACCTGGCGGGGCCGCTGACGATCGGCCGGCTGTTCGACACCATCGGCCGCCGGAAGATGATCGCCAGTACCTACATGATCTCCGGCATCCTGCTGGTCATCAGCGCCCAGCTATTCAAGGCCGGCATGCTGACAGCCACCACCCAGACCTTGTGCTGGGTCGTGATCTTCTTCTTCGCCTCAGCAGGGGCTAGTGCCGGCTACCTGACGGTGAGCGAGATTTTCCCGCTAGAGGTCCGGGCCAAGGCCATCGCGGTGTTCTTCGCCATCGCGCAGTGCTTCGGCTTCCTTGGCACACACTTGTACGGCCACCTGATCGGTACCGGCAAGGACCCGAACGCTCTCTACTGGGGCTATCTGCTCGGCGCGGGCGCGATGATCGCCGGCGGCCTGGTGGCGGCGTTCCTTGGAGTCGCGGCGGAGGGCAAACCCCTGGAGGACGTGGCGCGGCCACTCTCGGTGCTCGGCAAGCCGGCTGAGGCGATCTTCCGTACCGGAAGTCAGTACCCGCCGACGGCCAACGAGCAGCAAGCTCCTGGCTAAGGACCTAGCTGGCTGCCGTCTCGTGCTTGCGGGCACGGTAGGCGGCGACATGGAGCCGGTTGCCGCAGGTGCGGCTGTCGCAATAGCGGCGCGACCTGTTGCGGGAGAAGTCCACGAACACCTGCCGGCAGCTTGGTGACTCGCAACTGCGGATCCGGCCGGCCTCGCCCGCGACCACGAGCCAGGCCAGCCCCATGGCGAAATGCGCGGTCATCCGGTCGGCGAGCGGCGCCGTCGGCCGGGACACATGCAGATGCGGCCCGCGGCCGTCGTGGGCAACGATCTGCGGGCTCGCACCCGTCTGCGAGAGCAATGCGTTGATCTGATCGATCGCGCTGGCCTCGTCGCCCCGCTCGCAACTGGTGACGATCGACTCGAGCCGGGCCCGGTAGTCGCGCACCTTGGTGAGGTCGGCCTGCCGGGCGCGGACGCCTGCGAAGGCATACCTGTCGGCCATCGCCTGCAGGTCGGCGAGATTGCGCAGCCCCGCACCGTCACTTGCGCGGCTGGTGTTGATCAACTCGACGCAGCCGGTCATCGCCTCCAGCTGGTCAGCATCAAAATGACTTTGACTGCTGTCGCGGACGCGCCGTACAGTGCTACTCATGTCAGTACCGTACGACGAAACGGTCATGACCGCCAACGACATAGCCGCCCCGGCGAAGACAATCGCCGGGCGACCTGTGCTCGTCGCCGTACTGGGCGCTGCCTGCATCTCGTCATCGGCCATCCTGGTGACGCTCGCTGACGTGGACGCCGTCACCACGAGCCTCTTCCGGTGTGTTCTTGCGCTGCCAGCGCTGATTCCGCTGGCCGTACTCGAGCAGCGCAAGCTCGGGCCGCGTCCTCGTACAAGCCGGCTGTATGCGGTGCTCGCGGGACTCTTCCTCGCCGTGGACCTCGTCCTCTGGAACCACGCGATCGCGGATGTCGGCGCCGGCGTGGCGACCGTGCTCGGCAATCTCCAGGTGCTCTTCGTGGCCGTCATTGCCTGGCTTGTCCTGCGGGAGCGGCCGGACCGGCGTTATCTGCTCATGCTGCCGATCGTGCTGATCGGCATCGTGCTGGTCTCCGGAATGCTGGGCAGTCACGCAGCAGGCTTGCACCCACTGGCTGGGATCGGCTTCGGCGTCGGCACATCTGCCGCCTACGCGTGCTTCCTGCTGATCTTGCGCAACACCGCCGGGCACACGCCGCACGTAGCGGGCCAGTTGGCAGACGCTACGGTTGGCGCCGCGATCGGGTCGGTGGTCATCGGACTCTTCTTCGGCGGCATCCACCTGACCGTCCCCTGGCCTGCCTTCGGCTGGCTGCTGGCTCTTGCGTTCCTGAGCGGCACCATCGGGTGGCTGCTCATCACCGCGTCGCTGCCGAGGCTCCCCGCGGCGATGTCGTCGTTGCTGCTGCTCTTGCAGCCGGCGGGCGCGCTCGTGCTCGCCGACGTCGTGCTCAGCGAGCGGCCGACCGTCGTGCAAGTGCTCGGCGCGTTGCTCGTCTGCCTGGGCGTGCTCGGCGCCACCCGGTCCACTGCGGCGCGACGGGCCGGCCCGGACCGGCCAGCCGATGCGCCCGCTTACGCCGTGACGGCGGTCAACGCCCGCTTACGCCGTGACGGCGAACAAGACGTAGCCGTAGCTCAGCCCGGTCGCCACGGGATGACCGCGGAGCCAATCGCGGGCGGTCTCGGCGGGGAACTCGATGTGCAAGACCGCGGACAGGTCGGACCGGCTCGCAAACTCCAGCCCGGACCTGACTTCCTGCCGGACGGCTCCCCGGTCACGCCACCACGCGTCCACCACGGCGGCGGTCTCCAGCGGCGGCCGCGACGCCGACGCGGCGAGCAGCTGGGAGAATTCTCCCCAGCGGTAGTCGTTGTCGACGGCCACAAGGCGCCCGCCAGGCCGTAGCACGCGCAGCACCTCCGCTAGTCCGGCGTCGGTTCCCGGCGGGAAGAAGTACGCGAACCGTGCGTGCACCACATCAGCGCTGTCATTGGCTAGCGGGATGCGCTCGGCGGACCCAGCCAGGATCTCGGTCCGCGGCAGGTCCCGGGCGGCGCTGCTGGCCGCGGCCCGAAGGACCGGGTCTGGCTCCAAGCCGATGACACGGGCCGCATCAGCGGCGTACCGGTGCAGCCAGTAGCCGGTTCCGCAGCCCAGGTCGACGATGGTCCGATCCTTCCACGGCGCGATGGCGCGCATCGCAGCCAGTACGTGTCCGGCCTGGTCAAGCGCCCTGTTCTCCAGCTCGTAGCGGTCCGGATGCCCGCCGATGTTGGGCGCGAACTTCCAGTCACGAAAGGCGGCGCGCGCGGCTGACCTGGCGCCTGCGCGCGCCGCCGGCATCGCTGCTTCCGTCGGCACGGCTGCTTCCGCCGGCACGGCTGCTTGCGCCGTGGTGGCTCCTGCGGGCGAGACTGCTCGGCTCACGCCGCATTATCGGTCGTCCGGCGCCGTCTTCGCCAATCAACCCCCGGGCGCGTCAAGCTGGGTGTCGTCCGGTGGCGGGACAGAACTCGACGCGGACTTGCCGGCCAGTGCCTTGTTGATGACAGCGGCCGCGTCCTCGATGGTCTGGATGCCATAGCTCTCGCCTTGACCTTCGGCGCGCGAGGGCGGCGCGGTAAGGACCACGATCTGGTAGCCGATGCCCTTGCCTGTGAACGCGCCGATGCTGTTGATGTTCCAGTCATTATCTCCAGGGAACGGGAGCCAGCCGTTCTTGATATGCACCGTCACATCGTCTGGCGCGCCGGCCGAAACGCCCCACCGCTCCGAGGAGATCACCTTGGACATCAGCCACAGTACGTAGCGCCTCGACGAGTTCCCGAGCACCTTGCCCTTCGTGGTGAGCACGTGCAGCAGCCTCAGCTCGTCGTGCGGCGTGATCAGCGTGAGACCCCAGGCGTCGCTGAGTTCGGTCTGCCGCATGCGCGCCTCGTCGAGGAAGTCCTGCACGTGACTGACGCCCACTTCATCCCACAGCGCCGTCGCCGCGCTGTTGCTGGACTGCGTGATCATCAGATACGCCAGGTCACGCTGGGCGCTGGTTAGATGCTTGGGCCCGCCCTCCTTGAGCAGCAGAGCACTGATGATCGTGACCTTGATAACGCTGGCAGCGTAGAAATGCACCGACTGGCGCAGCGCGCAGGTCAGGCCGTCGGCAGCGTCCGAAGCGGCCAGGCCGACCACCGATCCGGTTCGCTGCGCCAGCGCAGCCGAGATGCGCCGCGAGATCCGCGCCGCCAGTCGCGGGTGCTGCGCGGAGTGGCAGATGCTCGTCGCGGCCGATGCTGCATCGGCCGATGCTGTAGCGGCGGCGGCTGGCGCGCCAGTCGCCGGGGCTGCCGCGGCGCCGGCCAGCACCACAACGCACCCGGCTGCCATTAGCGTGGTTACTGATGCACGGTGAATGCGATTCATAACGACCCCCTGATCGTCGATACTGCATTGACGCTTGGGACCCCGTCCCGGTTGGCACATATTTGCGCCACTGTGCGAGCGCGCAGGAAAATCGGTGCCCTGGCATGTCGAAAACTGGGCAGCCGCGTTCGTGGCAGTAGATGAGAGGGTGCAGAGGCGCCCGCACTACCAGCAGGAGGCACGCGAGATGAAGTACGTGATGCTCATTTTGAACACCGAGGCGACGGCCAAGCTGACCGAGGCCGAGCAGCAGGCGTGGAGCTCGGAGATCATGTCCTGGTACGAGAAGCACGGCAGCTCGGGCGCCATCGCCGACATGGGACACCAGCTCCAGCCGGCCGACACCGCGCGGACTGTCCGCGCGACCGGCGTTACCGATGGCCCCTTCATGGAGACCAAGGAAGTGCTGGGCGGTTTCAGCGTCGTCGAGGCGGCCACCTATGACGAGGCGGTCGACCTGAGCAAGTCCTGGCCCGGCGTAGATCGCGGCCTGATCACCATCGAGCTGCGGCCGGTCGTCGAGTTCTAGCCGCTGGCTTCCGAGAATGGTCCGGTCAGCACGTCAGCCGGACAGCCGACGGGCGATGAGCTCGCGCTCGGCCGGATTCGCGGCCAGCGCGAGCGCTCGCTCGTTCGCGTCGCGCGCTTCGGCGATGCGGCCGACCGCGGTGAGCATCTCGGCCCGGACAGCGTGGAAGAGCCGGTAGTCATCGAGCTCGGCGGCCAGCGGCTCGATCTCGGCAAGCGCGGCTTCGGCACCGAGCAGGTGCCTGGTGGCGACGGCCCGGTTGAGCCGGATGACCGGCGATGGCGTCATGGACTCCAGCCGGTCGTAGAGCAGGCGGATCTGCTGCCAGTCGGTCTCCGGGTAGGCAGGCGCCGCCGAATGCAGGGCCGCGATGGCGGCCTGCACCTGATACGGGCCGGGCTGATGCAGCAGGATCGCGCGGTCGAGCAGCCCGGTGGCCTCGGCTGCGAGCTCGCGATCCCACCGGCTGCGGTCCTGATCGGCGAGCCTGATCAGCCGGCCCCACCCGTCGAACCTCGCCGCCGCGCGCGACTCGTGTAGCAGCAACAGCGCGAGCAGCCCGAGCGCCTCGGGCTCCCGCGGCATCAGCCGCCGCAGCAGCTGCGCCAGCGATACGGCCTGTGCCGCGAGGTCACGACGCGCGGGGGTTCGTCCGGCACTGGCCAGGTATCCCTCGTTGAACACCAGGTACACCACCGCGAGCACCGCGGCCAGCCGATCGCCGAGCTGGTCGGGATCGGGAATGCGAACGGCAACGCCCGCTTCCCGCAGCGACCGGCGGGCCCGCGACAGCCGTTGTCCCATCGCCTGCTCAGAGACCAGGAACGCGGCCGCTATCTCCGCAGTCGTCAGACCGCACACGGCGCGCAGCGTGAGCGCGACCTGGGAATCGGCAGGCAGCGCCGGATCGCAACAGGCGAAGACCAGGCTGAGCAGGTCGTCGTCGGAGTCGGGCCCCGGTTCGGCCAGCGCCGCGGCGGCCCGGTCCTCAGTCACTGCCAGCAGCGCTAGCTTCTCCCGGCCGGCCTTCGCCCGGCGCTGCCGGTCGATCGCCTTATGCCACGCAGTGGTCGTGAGCCAGCCGCCCGGGTTAGGCGGGACGCCGTCGGCCTTCCAGTGCTCGAGTGCCTCGACGAAGGCGTCCTGGACGAGTTCCTCAGCCAGGCCGACGTCGCCGAGGCGCCTGGCCAGGGTTGCCCGCACCCTGGTGGCTTCCTCGCGGTAGGCCCGCTCGAGCTCTTCTACGTCCACGACCGTCAGTCTGGCAAATGTGGCAGCCTGCCACAGGAGGTGCGGGACGAACGCGGCCCGGTTTGCCGGTAACCGGGCGGTTCGCGTCCTGCGGCCGGGCCTGACGCGCCGCCGGGGATCAGGCCGGGGAGCCGCCGCGGCCAGCGCCGCCGCGAAATCGCGAGACTCCCTCGACGACGCCGGGATCCCGGAGCGTCGCCATGCCGTGGGAGAACTCATTCGCCATCGCGTCGCCGAAGCCCAGTGACATCGAGTCCAGGGCCGACGCACGGTCACTGCGCATGCATACCTGCGGGAACGCGGCGATCTGGCGCGCCAGCAGCTCGGCCTCCTCGCGCGCGTCGCCGTGCTTCACCAGGCGCGAGACGAGGCCCATCTGATGAGCCTCGGCGGCCGGGACGGCCCGGCCGGTCAGGATCAGGTCGAGCGCGCGGCCAAGGCCCACGACTTGTGGCAGCCGGACGGTACCGCCGTCGATCAGCGGTACGCCCCAGCGTCGGCAGAACACGCCGAAGACCGCGTCTTCCTCGGCTACCCGCAGGTCGCACCACAGCGCGAGCTCGAGCCCGCCGGCGACCGCGTGGCCAGCGACGGCAGCGATGACCGGCTTGGACAGGCGCATCCGGCTCGGCCCCATGGGCGCGGTGCCACCCGGCTCGGTGCGGTTGCCGCGCGGGCTGCCGACGGCCTTGAGATCCGCACCGGCACAGAAGGTGCCGCCAGCTCCGAACAAGACCGCAACCGCCGCATCGCCGTCGGCGTCGAAGTCGGCGAACGCTTCGGCAAGCGCGGCTGCCGTCGGGCCGTCGACAGCGTTGCGAACTTCCGGGCGGTCGAGGATCACCGTGGTCACCGGGCCGGACCTGTCCACTCGCACCGGCGGCCGGCTCGTGGCGGTCGTACCGGGGGCGCCGGCAGGCCGGCTTGCTGCGGCCGGCCTGCTGAACGATCCCTGCGTCGCGTCGTCAGACTGCGCGGCAGCCTGAGCAGGACTGGCAGCCTGGACAGCACTGGCACCCTGGCTAGGACCGGCGCCCTCAGCAGCACTGGCACCCTGACTAGCGCTGGCACCGGCCCCGTGGGCCGAGCCACCGGTCCCGGCAGCGGGCACGGCTAGCCGACCTGCCAGGTGTCGCTGCCAGCCAGCAGCTCGGCGAGGTCGCCATCGCCCTGCTTCTGCCGCGCGGCCTCGATCTGCGCCGACATCAAGTCGTCGTAACTGGGCCGTTCGACCTTGCGGAACACGCCGATCGGGGTGTGCGCGAAGTCCGAGCTGTCCAACCTGGACAGTGCGAACGCGTACGAGGGATCTGCCGCTTGCGCGTCGTGTACCAGCAGCGAGTCCGGGTCGCTGTCGGCCACCGGCGTCGGCTCTAGCCCGCCGTACCGGCCCGCGCGCAGGCCCAGGCTGCCGTCCGCACCGAACCGGATCGGCTCGCCGTGCTCCAGCCGGATCAGCCGCTGCTCGCGCTCGCCGGGCTCGGTGATCGGGAGGAATGCGTCGTCGTTGTAGATCGGGCAGTTCTGGTAGATCTCGACGAACGCGGTGCCCTTATGGTCGGCCGCGGCGCGCAGCACGCTAGTCAGGTGCTTGCGGTCGGAGTCGATGGTCCTGGCGACGAAGCCAGCCTCGGCGCCGATCGCGAGCGACACCGGGTTGAAGGGGGTGTCGAGCGATCCGAACGGCGTCGACTTGGTGACCTTGCCTTGCTCGGAGGTTGGCGAGTACTGACCCTTGGTCAGGCCGTAGATCCGGTTGTTAAACAGCAAGATCTTGATGTTCACGTTGCGGCGCAGAGAGTGGATCAGGTGATTGCCGCCGATGGACAGCGCGTCGCCGTCACCGGTGATCACCCAGACCGACAGGTCAGGCCGCGACGCCGCCAGGCCGGACGCTATCGCCGGGGCGCGGCCGTGGATCGAGTGCATCCCGTAGCTGTTGACGTAGTACGGCAGCCGCGACGAGCAACCGATGCCTGAGACGATCACGAGGTTCTCGCGCGGGATCTCCAGCTCGGGCAGGAAGGCCTGGAACGCCGCCAAGATCGCGTAGTCACCGCAGCCGGGGCACCAGCGGACCTCCTGATCGGACTTGAAGTCCTTGGTGGACAGCTTCTCATCGGCCTTCGGCACTAGCGTCAGCGACGCGAACCGGTGCTGCGGCTCCGGGAACTCGGCGTCGTTGGCGGTGATGTCAGACATTGCTGATCACATCCTGGATGACGTTCGCTAGCTCGGCGGCCTTGAAGGGCAGGCCGCGGACCCGGTTGTAGGAGACCACGTCGACCAGGTAGCGGCCGCGCAGCAGCAGGGCGAGCTGGCCCAGGTTAATCTCGGGCACGAGCACCTTGTCGTAGGACCGCAGCACGTCGCCGAGGTTGGCCGGCAGCGGCGACAGGTGGCGCAAGTGCGCCTGCGCCACCGAGCCGCCTGCCGTCCGGATCCGGCGCACCGCGGCGCCGATCGAGCCGTAGGTCGAGCCCCAGCCGAGCACAAGCACCCTGGCGCTGCCGTCCGGGTCGTCGACCTCGACCGGCGGGATATCGGCCGCAATGCCGTCGATTTTTGCCTGCCGCAGCCGCACCATCGTGTCGTGGTTGTCGGGGTCATAGGAGATCGTGCCGGTGATGTCGGCCTTCTCGATCCCGCCGATCCGGTGCTCGAGTCCCGGCGTGCCGGGCACAGCCCACGGGCGGGCCAAGGTCTTTGGATCGCGCTGGAAGGGCAGGAACGGAGGGCCGTCGGCGCCGTCGACGACCACGTTCCCGCTCGCGAATTTGAATTCATCCCTGAGCTTGGGGAGCCCGTCGACGCTGGGGATCCGCCACGGCTCTGAACCGTTGGCCAGGTACCCGTCCGACAGGATGATCACCGGCGTGCGGTACTTCACGGCGATCCGCACCGCCTCAAGCGCGGTGTCGAAGCAGTCAGCCGGCGTCGCGGGCGCGACGATGGCTACCGGGGACTCGCCGTTGCGTCCGAAGAGCGCCATGAGCAGGTCGGCCTGCTCGGTCTTGGTCGGCATCCCAGTCGACGGTCCGGCCCGCTGGATGTCACAGATGATCAGCGGCAGCTCCACCGAGACGGCAAGCCCGACCGTCTCGGCCTTCAGGCACATGCCGGGACCGGAGGTCGTCGTCACGCCCAGTCCGCCGCCGAACGATGCGCCCAGGGCGGCGCCGGCGCCGCTGATTTCGTCCTCGGCCTGCATCGTACGAACGCCGAACCGCTTGAGCTTCGATAGCTCGTGCAGGATGTCCGATGCCGGGGTGATCGGGTAAGAGCCGAGGAACAACGGCAGCCCTGAGCGCCGGGACGCGGCGACGAGGCCGTAGGCGAGCGCCGTATTGCCGGTGATATTGCGGTATTTGCCTTGCTTGAGCGGGGCCGGCTTGACCTCGTACTGAACCGAGAACGCCTCGGTCGTCTCGCCGTAGTTCCAGCCCGCCTTGAAGGCGGCCTTGTTGGCGGCCAGGATCTCGGGGCGGGCGGCGAACCGCGAGTCGAGGTACCTGAACGTGCCCTCGACGGGCCGGTTGTACAGCCAGGACAGCAGGCCGAGCGCGAACATGTTCTTCGCCCGCTCGGCATCCTTGCGGGTGATGTCGAAGGCTTCGAGCGCCTTGACCGTCACCGACGTGATCGGGATCGCGTGCACCCGGTAGGCCTCGAGCGAGCCGTCGTCGAGCGGGTTTGCCTGGTAGCCGACCTTGGCCAGGTTGCGCTTGGTGAACTCGTCGGTGTTGGCGATGATGTCCGCGCCGCGGGGCACGTCGTCCAGGTTGGCCTTCAGGGCCGCGGGGTTCATCGCGACCAGGACGTCGGGTGCGTCGCCGGGCGTCAGGATGTCGTGGTCGGCGAAGTGCAGCTGGAAGCTGGAGACACCAGGTAGCGTGCCAGCCGGCGCGCGGATCTCGGCGGGGAAGTTCGGCAGCGTCGAGAGATCGTTGCCGAAGGTCGCAGTCTCCTGCGTGAACCTGTCCCCGGCGAGCTGCATGCCGTCGCCGGAATCGCCGGCGAACCTGATGATGACACGATCGAGCTGCTGGACCTGCTTGGTCACAGTCTCCCGGCCTCCTTCACGCGCCGAGGCCGGGTGGAGACGCGGTGACGGCGTGCATCTTTGCGTGATTATCTGTTTTGCAGGGCCTGCCCGGTCATGCCGGACCGACGTGCTGGACTTCCTATTGGCGAGCCTACGGCCTGCACCGACGTAGGCCGACCCGCCGCCACGCCAGGAGCCCACCTCACGCGGATCCCCTGCTGCGGCCCAGAACGCCATTCTAGTACAGATGCCACGACTACCAAGTTCCGTCTTCCTTATACGACGCGCTACACAGCGGTGCGGTTCACGCCGGTATAGCCGGCGGCGATGCGCCTGAAATTGCCGGCGTCAGTCACGTAACGTGTCAACCTGACGACGCTCTGGAGCGTCATACACGCGTAGTCCTGCCATTGCTGCCGCACTGCAGTGCGTCGGATACGGGGGCAGGCCGCACACCGGCGTGACCGGACGGGGGTTCGGTGCCGGGCGAGGGGGGCCACAGCGTGATTACTGATCTGGGCAACGGACGGACAGCGAGCCAGACGGCCATCATCCCGACGCCGTCATGCATCCGCGAGCGGCGGGCTGCCGCAGGCTCGGGCGCTTCAATAGCTGCCCAGATGGTGAGCCAGCGGGCCCGGACCACCTTGCCGGCGCGGACCGCTGTGCCACCGCGGAGCGCTCAGCCCGCCGAGCCCGCGCGGGCAGCCCAGTCCGCCCAGCCTTCCGCGAGGCAGATCGCGCTGGCCGCGCCCGGCTCGGGCCGGGTCACGGCCCGGTCGGCGCTGTATACCGCCCTGACCGGCGTCCGGCTCGGCGTGCGGGACCGGCAGTTCCTCACTCGGCTCGTCGCGTGGGACAAGCGGAACGCGGCGAGCGTGGCATCGCTGATCAGGCGGGCCCGGCAGGCCGGCCGTGACGAGGCTGCCCTGACGCCCAGGCAGCTCGAGGTCGTGCTCGCGGCGCTCGCGGACGCGGCCGTGTACCGCAGCTCGGGCGGCGCAGCGGCTGCCTGCTGGGACTGCGACAACATCCCCAGCGGGCGATGCGCGGACCACGCGAAGGACAACGACAGGGCCAGGGCCTATACCGAGGTTGCCGCTGCCCTGTCGGGCGACGTCCCGACCGGGCCCGTGCTGGCCAGCCCGGCGCTGGCCAGTCCAGCGCTGGCCAGTCGCCGAGCACCCGTCGCATCCTGATCGTCGCGACGGGACGCGTGCCCAGCGCGCTGATCCTGGTAGCGTCCGGCCCGCCCCGGCCGCTACCGGTCAGCGGGTCTGGTCGCGGCTGACCGCGGTCGTGAGGTCGACGAGCTGCGCGAGGGTGTCAAGTTGCCTGGTCCTGTCGCCGTCGAGCTTGGCCTGGAGCGTCGTAATACCGGCGTCCCGATACAGCCGCAGTCGCTCGGTGATCATCGCTGGCGTGCCGACCAGATTCGTCCTGGCGCCAAATTCGGCAGGCACCCGGTCGGCCGCCTCCTCGCGCCTGCCAGCCAGCCACAAGTTCTGCACCGCCGCGACATCCTCGCCGTAGCCTTGTCTGCTGAAGGCCGCGTTGTAGAAGTTCTGGTCCTTCGAGCCCATCGCCCCGATCGTGAACGCGTAGCCGCGGGAGTGCCGGCGGGCGGCCGCGACGGCCGCATCCTCGTCGGGGGTGATCTCGACGCCGACCGGGATGACCAGATCGAGATCGGCCAGGGACCTGTTCGCCCTGGCCGCGCCTGCCCGCAGCGGGTCCAGGAAGACCTCGGCGTGCTCGGGCATGAAGGTGTTGCCGATCCAGCCGTCGGCTAGCTCACCGGTCAGCTCCAGGTTGCGCGGCCCGAGCGAGGCGACGTAGACGGGGACGCTGGCTGGCGGCAGCATGGAGCGGATGGCGCGGCCCTGCCCGTCCGGCAGCGGTAGCTGGTAGGCGCGTCCGGCGTGGCTCAGCCGTTCGCCCGCTGCGATCATCCGCACGATCTCGATGGTCTCGCGGGTGACTGCCAGCGGGGCGTCGAACCTGACCCCGTGCCAGCCCTCCATCACCTGCGGCCCGCTCGTGCCGATGCCCAGCCGGAAGCGGCCGCCGGACAGCAGCTGAAGCGACATGGCCGACATCGCGAGCATTGCCGGGGTCCGGGCGCCTAGCTGGACGATCGCCGATCCCAGGGCGATTCGCTCGGTTCGGGCGGCCAGGTAGGCCAGCGGCGTCAGTGCGTCCTGTCCCCACGCTTCGGCAACCCACACCGACGTCGCGCCGATTCGCTCGGCGTCCCGTACGAATTCTGCGTCCGCCTTCGAGGCCACCCGGGCGGCGATGCCTACCTGCATGTCCTCATTGTCGCCCTAGGGTTCCGCCTATGTGCGGCGTACCATGCCACCGTGGAAGCTGCTGAGCTCAGATATGCCGATTGCCCGACGACGGCGGCCGAGTTGCGCATCGACGCGCCGCCCGCGGTGGTCTGGCAGCTGGTTTGCGACATCCAGACACCTGCCGAGTTCAGCTCGGAGTTCCAGGGCGGGCAGTGGCTGGACGGGGCGACGGGGCCGGCGCTCGGCGCGAGGTTTCGCGGCCGGAACTTCCACGCGGCGCGGGGTGCCTGGGAGACGGAGTCGACGATCTGCGAGTTCGAACCGGAGCGCGTCTTTGGCTGGGCGGTCGGTGACCTCGAGGTTCCCGCGGCACGCTGGCGGTTCTCGCTTGAGCCGGATGGCACCGGCACGCTCATCCGGCAGTGGATGCAGATGGGGCCGGGCGAGAGCGGCATCAGCGAGCTGATCACGCAGATGCCAGATAAGGAGCACCGGATCCTGCGCCGCCGGCTCGCCGAGCATCAGGCCAACATGCAAGCGACGCTGGCCGGCATCAAGGGCCGTGCCGAGGCCTCGCCGAGCTCGTAGCTACCAGGCAGCCGCGACAACGTTCGCGGGCCACGGGATCGGCGTGTAGTGACGCCCACGGTAGATGCCAGCATTCGGGGCGCCCGGACGGACATCGGTCACGATGACCTGGCCGCCGTCGTAGCTGGTCCACAGCACACCATCCGGGTTGATGGACGCAGCCATGTCGTACCCGGTGTAGTGACCCCTGTTCTCGATCGTCAGCTTGTTGATGGTGGTCAGCCGGCCAGTCCGCGCCGAGAACCGCAGCAGGCTAACCCAGATTGTCAGGTGAGCTGCGCCGCTGTTCGAGGTGGTGGTGCATGCCACGAAGACTGTCTTGCCGTCGGGCGTCATTGCGGCCACCGACCACGTAATCGTCGGCACGCCATGAATGTCGAAGGGCTTGCTGTCGGGCGTGACCTCATCGCCCGGCGCCGCCACGTTCAGTAGCCGCAGCTGATCTGCACCCGGCGCAGGCACGAACGCCAGCGACTTGCCGTCTTGCGTCCAGGACAGCGTCACGAGGCCCGGGTCGGGCGGGAATCCTGATGCGCCGACGCCGTCGTTCTGGCAGCGCTGTCCGCTGCAGACGGTCCTGATCCAGGTCCGCGCCTGCCCACTGGCGAGGTTGTAGATCCAGAGCGAGGGCGGCCCGATCGGCGACGGGTAAGGCATCACGACTGCGGCCAGGGACCTGCCATCCGGCGACAGGGCCATCGTCTCCAGTTGGTCGTCACCGGGAAGGGTGGTGAGGAGCGCGCTGAGAGTTGCCCTGCCAGCGGGGGAGGCCGCCGAGGGATTGATGCGCAGCTGGAAGAAGCCGTCCTCGTACAGTCCCTTCTGCGGATCCACTGGGCGCAGGGCCGCGAGGACGAAGCTCCGGTCATCGGCCGCGGCGGTCACGGCGATAAAGGTCGTGTACGGCTGGGGCGGGCTGATGCGGGCAATGACCGCGCCCGTCGCAGTGTCCCGCACTGTCGCCGTCGTTCGCACCTCGCCCGCCTGGGGCTCATGCGCTGGCAGTGGCCTGACGCTGATGAGCGCCACGTAGTAGCGCGGGACGCTGGTCTGGATCGGCGCGGCCGGCGGCGTCGCCTCCGGCAGTGCGCCGCCTACGGCGAGCGCCGCGGCGATCACAGCGATCACCGCAAGCGCTGCGCCAATCGGCACCAGCCAGCGCTTCCACCCGGGCCTCCAGGCTCTGTCATCGCCCCAGCGGATGACAGGACCCGGCGCGCGGCCTGGCGGCAGTTCCAGTGGCGGGACCGGCGGCGTGATCTGGCTAGCCTTCGCCCGGAAGGCCACTCGCAGCCTGTTCTCAAGCTCAGTCATGACTTCTCCTTGAGCTTCCGGGCGACGGTCTCGAGCGCCCGGTGCGCGGTCGACCTGACCGTGCTCGGGCTGATGCCCATCAGCGTGGCGATCTCGTTGTCCGGCAGATCGAGGTAGTACCGCAGCACGAGCGCCTCGCGCTGGCGTCGCGGCAGCTGGTCCACGGCTCGGATCAGGTCGTCTCGCTCCTCGGCGCCGAGCAGCGCCGCCTCGGCCGAGGGCGCGGGCAGCTCGTAGAGCACCCGGCGACTGCGGATCACGCGGCGGCGCAGCACAGAGCGGCAGGCGTTCAGCACTGATACCCGGACGTAGTATTCGGCGCCATCGACGTGCGACAGGTGATCCCACCGACGGAAGAGGTTGCAGAATGCCTCCTGCACCACATCCTCTGCCGCATGCCGGTCGCCAAGGACGACGTAGGCCAGCCGGATCAGGCCCATGGCCGTTGCCTCGTAGAGCGCGCTGACGGCGTCAGCGGCGTCAGCGGCTCGCATCGCCGTGTCGCCGCGTCCGCGCGGCGAGGGAGACGACGCCGACGGGCCAGGCGCCGCTTCCGCCGCATCACTGGGGTTCACGCTAGAAGTAACGCCCGAACAGGCTTCGTGCTGCGCCGGCAGCCTAAGTTTTTGAAAGTCGCCGAGTAGTTTCCGGTCGGCGGCGGGCTAGCGCAGTATGAATCGCCGTACCGCGTTCGCGAAGCCTTCCTCCTCGTTAGAGGTGGTCACCCGACGGGCCGCGCGCTTGACCTCGGAGCTGGCGTTGCCCATCGCGATGCTGAGCCCCGAATGGGCGAACATCAGCACGTCGTTGGGCTGGTCGCCGATGGTGGCGATGTCCTGCGGGTCGATCTTGTACTTGGCAGCCATGTACCGGGCGACGTCACCCTTGTTCGCCTGGGGGTGCGTGACGTCCAGGTAGTACGGCTGCGACGCGGCGGCGGTCATGTGGTCGCCGAACTTGTCGTGCACGGCCTCGGTGGCCCTCGTGACCGCCTCGGTGTCGTCGCTGACGCCGACCAGCTTGGCGACATCGCTCGTGAGGCTCCGCAGGCCATCTGGCGGCAAGACCTTCGGCTGGAACTTAACCGTCCAGGCCTCGCGCGCGACGTGCGGGCCGTCGGCTTGCGGGACGTACCAGTCGGCGCCGCTATAGAGCCAGACATCTAGCTTGAACGACGTCATCATGTCAGCCACGGGCAACACGAGGTCGTCGGGCAGCGCGCGCTGCTCGATCACCGACATGTCGCGGTTGACGATGATGCCGCCGTTGAACGCGGCGATCGGCGTCCGGATGTCGAGCGGATCGATGAGCATGGCCATGCCCAGCGGCGGCCGGCCGCTCGTGATGGCGAAGATCACGCCCGCCTCGTGCAGGTCGTGGACCGCGCTGATCGCCTCGTCGGTCAGCACCTTGTCCTGCGTCACCAGCGTGCCGTCGACATCGGCGAGCAGCAGCTTGACGGTCGCCTTAGTCACCCGGTTGCCCCATTCTGTGTCCGCGCTGTACCTGCTGCATCGCGGTAGGCGTCGATGACGTCGCGGTAGCGGCCAGCTATCTCGTCAGCCGTCTGTGCCCGCGACGCCTTGCCGTCGATGAACTTCTTCAGCGCGTCCTCCCACAGCGTCCGGCCGACAGCGAAGCCGTCGAAGCCGTCCACGGCAGCGCCAATCCTGACCCACTCGATGACCTGCGGCTCGTCGGCGCCTCGTCCCAGAACGATGCACTTGACTCCGTCGCGTCCCTCCGACTGCGCCTGCGTCACGACTTCCTCGCAGGCTGGCTGACTGTCCAGTCCCTCGATCTTCCAGATGTCGGGCTCGACGCCGCCAGCCTGCAGCGCCGCGATGGTCGCGACGACTAGGTCGGGCCTCAGCTTGCGGTCGTACTCACGCTGATCGCCGCCGAACCGGCCCAGCTGCGTGTCCGTGGGCGGGACGAGCAACTCGAAGAGGAACTTGCGCTCGGAGTCGCGCAGCCAGTGGCTCAGCCGCGCCAGCCGCTCGGCCTGGCGGCGATTCAGGTCAGGGTCACCGTCGGGGTTGTAGCGGACCAGCACCTTGGCGAATGTCGGATCGAACGACTCGATATGGGCCCCGAAGTCGTCGCCGTACTGAAACTCGAATTCCTCTTGACCCGACCGCTCAACCGGCATCGCCAGCGGCACGCCCTCCGCCTTGGCCCGGCGCGCGACCCCGGCGCCGAACTCCTCGTCGACCAGGACGCCGCAGGCCTCAGCAGGCGCTCCTGCGGCCAGCGCCTGAACGTGGGCGTCGAAGATGATCTGCTTCACCCCGATGATGCCGTCGCGGACCTGCGCCGAGACCGGTTCGGTCGCTCCGAACAAATCGTGCTCAAACGACCCGCGGTGGTCGAATGCCATCAGATACAGCGGCTTGTCGTACCCGAGTGTCATGCGCACCTCCAGGTAGGGAGACCAGCTCAGCCGGAGTTCGGCAGGTGCCAGCGGAACGGTTCGATGAGCTTGCTGACCGACGGCGGGCCCCACGTACCGCGCGCATACGGCTCCACCGGCGGCGGATTCTCCAGCAGTGGCTCGGAGATCTCCCAGAGCCGGTCGATGCCGTCCGAGCTGGTGAACAGGGCCTGGTCGCCGAGCATCGCGTCGAGGATCAGCCGCTCGTAGCCCTCCAGCGCGTTGGCGGCCGCGAACGAATCCGAGTACTTGAAGATCATTTTCTCGCTGCCGAGCGACATCTCCGCGCCCGGCTCCTTGGCCAGGAACTTGGCCGTGATCGAGCCGGGGTCGGCGAAGTCGATGATGATCTCGTTCCGCCGCCCGTCCGGGATGTCCTTTCGGTGCGCCTTGAACATCCGCAGCGGTGGCTCGTGGAAGCCGAGGGTGATCACCTGCCGCCCAGCGCCCATGCTCTTACCGGACCGAAGGAAGAACGGCACGCCGTGCCAGCGCCAGTTGTCGACCTCGGCCCTGACCGCGACCATCGTCTCGGTCTGGGAGTCAGGGGCGACCCCGGTCTCCTGCCGGTAGCCCTCGTACTGGCCGCGCACCACATGCCGGACGTCGATGGGCTTGAGCGCGTCGTACACCTTCGCCTTCTCGGCGCGCAGCTGCCGTGCCGTCAGCGCGGTCGGCGGCTCCATCGCGACGAACCCGAGCACCTGGAACAGGTGCGTGACGATCATGTCGCGGTACGCGCCGGTCTTGTCGTAGAAGTCGGCGCGGCCCTCGATCGAGAGCGTCTCCGGCACGTCGATCTGCACGTAGGCGATATGCGAGCGGTTCCAGACCGGCTCGAACAGGCCGTTGGCGAAGCGGAACGCCAGGATGTTGTCGACCGATTCCTTGCCGAGGAAGTGATCAATCCGGAAGATCTGCGATTCGTCGAACACAGCGTGCACGGCGTTGCCGAGCGCGATCGCCGACTTCAGGTCTGTACCGAACGGCTTCTCGATGATGACGCGGGACTTGTCGCCGGCGAGGCCGGCGTCGCCCAGCATGGCGACCACGGCAGAGAAGGCCGACGGCGGCACCGCGAGGTGGAAGATACGCCGGACGTTCCCGCCGATCTCCTTCTCGGCCTGCTCGACCGCGTCCTTGAGCGGGCTGAAGTCGTCGGGATCGGCGCAGGCGAAGGAGAGGTGCTGCTGAAACTCGGCCCAGCAGTCGACCTCCTTATCGGGCTTGCTGATGCAGAAGTCCTGCGCGGCCTGCTTGGCGTGGGCGCGGAACTCCTCGCTGCTGATAGCGAACTTCGCCGGCGACGATCCGATGATCTTGTACTTCTGCGGGAGAAGGCCAGCTGCGGCTAGATGAAACAGACCCGGTAGAAGCTTGCGCTTGGCCAGATCGCCGGTCGCGCCGAAGAGCACGATCACGTGGTCGTCGGGACGGCGCACGCTGCCGTACTCGCGGGCCTTGCCGTTACTGACTTCGGTCATGACGTCCTCGTGATCGGGGGGTTGTCCGGCGCTAGGCCGGATGTCGCGCGGGTGGTCTCGATGCAGCGTACCTAGCGGCCGGCAGCTGACTCGTCCGCGAGCACCAGCGAGCTGGTCGCGAGCACCCGGCCGGCGGGAATGGATTCGTCCCCGGCCAGCAGCCGGGCCAGCGGCTCTCGCTTGTCCGCGCCAGTGATCAGCCACATCAGCTGGTCAGCGCGGGTCAGCGCGGGATAGGTGAGCGTCATGCGCCGGTGGCCCTGATAGGGCTGCGTGACCGCAACCAGGGCATCGCTGACCGTGAGCACCGGGTCGCCGGGTACCAGCGACGCGGTATGGCCGTCCGGGCCGAGGCCAAGGTGCACCAGGTCGAATCGCTGCGGCAGCACCGTGGCATATGCGGCCGCCGCCGCATTCAGATCCGGGTCGTTGACCGGCATGGGATGCACGCGCGCGGGCGCGTCGCCGATGCTGTCCTGCAGGTTAGTCAGATTGCGGTCGGGGTCGCCCTCGGGCGCGACGCGCTCGTCGACCTGGAACAGCTCGACGGCGGCCCACGGCATGTCCTCCTTGGCCAGTTCGGCAAACATCGCCCACGGCGTATGCCCGCCGCTGACCGCGAAGGTGAACCGGCCGCGCGCGGACACCGCCTCACGGGCCCGCGCCGCCACATGGCCGGCCGCCCGCGCGGCGACGGCCGCCGCGTCCGCTGACACTTCGAGCTCGTGCTGCACCGGCTAGTCCTTCTTCTCGGCGTGCCCGCCGAACCCCGACCGCATGGCCGACAGGACCTTGTCGGTGAAGTCACCCAGGCCGCGCGATTCAAACCGCTCATACAGCGAGGCCGTGATCACCGATGCGGGCACGCCTTCCTCGATGGCGGCCTGCACCGTCCACCTGCCCTCGCCGGAGTCCGACACCCGGCCGGCAAAGTCGTGCAGTTCGGGGTCCTTGGCAAAGGCGGCGGCGGTGAGGTCGATCAGCCATGAGCTGATCACAGAGCCGCGGCGCCACACCTCGGCGACCTCGCCGACATCGATCTGATACTGATACGCCTCCGGGTCGCGCAGCGGCGCCGTCTCGGCGTCGGCGTCCTGCTGATGCAGGCCAGCGTCGGCGTGCTTGATGATGGACAGGCCCTCGCCGATCGCGGCCATCATGCCGTACTCGATGCCGTTGTGGACCATCTTGACGAAGTGGCCGGCCCCGTTCGGACCGCAGTGCAGGTAGCCATGCGGCGCGGTGCTGTCGGCGAGGCTTCGGCCAGGCGTCGGCTCCGCGCTCCCCTCGCCGGGCGCGATGGTCTTGAAGATCGGGTCCAGGTGCTTGACCGTCTCCGTCTCGCCGCCGATCATCAGGCAGTAGCCGCGATCGAGACCCCACACGCCGCCGCTCGTTCCGCAGTCGACGTAGTGGATCCCGCCAGACTTGAGGTCCTTGGCCCGAACGATGTCATCGCGGTAGTACGAGTTGCCGCCGTCGATGACGATGTCGCCCTCGGCCAGCAGCGGCTTCAGCCCGTCCAGAGTCGGCTGCACGACCGCGGCGGGCACCATGATCCAGATGGCGCGCGGCTGTGACAGCTTGCCGACGAACTCGGCCAGGCTGTTGGCGCCGTCCGCGCCGTCGGCCGCCAGTTGCTTGACCACCGCCGGGGTCCGGTCGTACGCGACGCAGTGGTGACCGTCGCGCATAAGGCGGCGCACCAGGTTCGCGCCCATCCGGCCCAGTCCGATCATCCCTAGCTGCATGGGCTTGTCTGTTGGCATCGCGGTCAGCCTTCCTTGAGCGTCCGGTAGCGCCTGATCAGGGAGTTGGTGGATGAGTCATGCTGCAACTGCGGATCGTCGGCGGCCTCCAGCTCGGGCGCGATCTGGTTAGCCAGCGCCTTGCCGAGCTCGACGCCCCACTGGTCGAAAGAGTCGATCTGCCAGATCGCGCCCTGGGTAAACACGCTGTGCTCGTACAAGGCGATGAGCGAGCCGAGCAGCCGTGGTGTGAGCACGTCGACCAGCAGGACGTTGGTCGGCCGGTTGCCGGGCATGACCCGGTGCGGTACGACGTGCTCAGGCGTGCCCTCGGCCCGCACTTCTTCCTCGGTCTTCCCGAACGCTAGCGCCTGCGCCTGGGCAAACACGTTGGAGGACAGGATGTCGTGGTGGTTGCGGAGCGGGTTGAGCGACCTAGCGAAACCGATGAGATCGACGGGAATCAACTTCGTTCCCTGATGAATGAGCTGATAGAAACTGTGCTGGCCGTTCGTGCCCGGCTCGCCCCAGAACACCGCCCCAGTCTGATAGTCGACCTCTTGCCCGGTGATCGTGACTCGCTTGCCGTTGGACTCCATGGTGAGCTGCTGCAGGTAGGCAGGGAAGCGCTTGAGGTACTGGTCATAGGGCATCACGCCGACCGTCTGCGCACCGAAGAAGTCGCCGTACCAGACGCTGAGCAGCCCCATGAGGACCGGCAGGTTCTGGCTGAACGGCGCGGTCTTAAAGTGCACGTCCATGGCGTGGAAGCCAGCCAGCATCTGGTCAAAGTTGTCCGGGCCGATGGCGATCATCGTGGACAGCCCGATGGCTGAGTCCATCGAGTATCGGCCGCCGACCCAGTCCCAGAAGCCGAACATGTTGTCGGTGTCGATGCCGAACGCCGCGACTTTCTCGGCATTGGTCGACACCGCGACGAAGTGCCTGGCCACGGCGTGCTCGTCGCCGAGTTGGCCGACGACCCAGGCCCTGGCCGAGGTCGCGTTCGTCAGCGTCTCCAGGGTTCCGAACGTCTTGGACGAGACGATGAACAGCGTCTCGTCGGCGTGCAGGTCCCTGGTGGCCTCGGCGAAGTCGGTGGAGTCGACGTTGGAGACGAACCGGAAGGTCAGGTTGCGATCGGAGTAGTAGCGCAGCGCCTCGTAGGCCATGACCGGGCCGAGATCAGACCCGCCGATCCCGATGTTGACGACATTCCGGATGCGCTTGCCGGTGTAGCCCTTCCAGTCGCCAGAGCGGACCCGGTCGGCGAACGCGCGCATTCGCCTCAGGACCTCGTGCACCTCCCGGACGACGTCAGTCCCGTCGACGATCAGGCTCTCGGCAGCCGGCATGCGCAAGGCCACGTGCAGGACGGCCCGGTCTTCGGACACGTTGATGTGCTCGCCCGCGAACATGGCGTCCCGGCGCTCGGCCACGCCCGACTCCTCGGCCAGCTCGACCAGCAGCCGCATGGTCTCGTCCGTGACGCGGTTCTTCGAGTAGTCGAGGTAGATGCCCTCGGCCTCGGCTGTCAGTCGCTCGCCGCGGTCCGGATCCGCCGCGAAGATGTCCCGCAGATGCCGATCGCCGATCTCGGCGTGGTGGCGCTCCAGCGCTTGCCAGGCCTTGCGCTCCCGGAGTGGCGGGACGTCCGTCATGTCGCATCTCCTTCGCTGGACGGCCTCGTCTGCCAGGGCTGCGCCCCGTTTCGCTGGCCGCTCCGTCTTATCCCAGCACGGGCGGCGCACGCCGCGCTGCTCGCCCCGTGTAATGCCAGATGAACCCTCGGAGCGCCCTGGTCGTAGTTACTGTCATGAACGCAGAGCGACGGCCGGGGGAGAGCTCACGGCTTCTGCTGCGGGTTGCTGGAGCAGGGCTGCTGATCGCTACCGCCGCCATCCACCTGGACCTGTACCTGACCGGATACCGGAATATCCCGACAATCGGCTGGCTGTTCCTGCTCCAGGTCGTCGCGGCTTTTGCCCTCGGCGCGCTCGTGCTGGCAACCCGCAGCAGGCTGGTAGCCGCGCTGGGAGCCGGATTCGCCCTGAGCACGCTCGGCGGGTATCTGCTGACCGTGCAATTCGGGCTTTTTGGCTTTCGTGAGGTGCGAACCACCGCCGGCATCGTGGCCGGAATCATCGAGGTCCTGGCTTTTGCCGTGCTGGCCTATCTCGCAGCGACGCCCAACCCGGCGGCGACGTCCAACCCGGCGGCGGGGGTCGGCCGCGTCCCGGCGGTGCTCGGTGCCGCGGCCATCTCGGTGGTGGCCCTGGCTCTCCTGGGTGGAGCCCTGGCCGCTGCCGGCGGTGCGACCAGCACAGGTACGAGCGCCCAGACGAGTCCGGCGTCCTCCTCGGGCGCGGGCCTGCGCACTGCCAGCGTCAGCGGCATCACAGTCCTGACCAATGCGGCCGGACGCACCCTGTACTGGTTCGCGCCCGACACCAGCAGCAAGTCGGCCTGCAACGGCTCATGCGCGGCGTACTGGCCTCCGGTCGGCGGACCACTCAAGGCCGGTGCCGGGGTGACCGGGCAGCTCGGAACGATCACCCGCGCCGACGGCTCGACGCAGGAGACCTACAACGGCCACCCGCTGTACACCTACATCGGGGACTCCGGGCCAGGCCAGGCGAACGGCAACAATCTCAACCTCAACGGCGGCCTCTGGCACGTGGTGCCGGTGGCCGGCTGAGGCCCATGTGGCCTACCGGTTAGATGACGACTGGCTCCCGAGCGCTTAAAAAGACCGCAACGCACTGCTAGCCGCACCACAGCCACCTGAATCGGCTGCAAATATCCAGTGCTTGTTAAAAGTAGGGATTTCGCCGACGCTAGCCCGTGCCGCCGAGGAGCATCATGCGCGGAAGCGGACCCGCCGGCCATTCCCCTCGGTCGGCGGCCGCGCATGAGAGGAGAGCGGGAAATGCACATGATCAGCAAGCGGGCGGGGATCATCTCGGGTCTGGTGGCGCTCGCCTTAACGGGCGCTGGCGTGGCTGGCGCGGCTATCGCGGGCAGCGGACCGGTGGACTCCAGCGGCGTGATCCACGGCTGCTACACAAGCCAGGCCTTGAATGGCAGCCATGTCTTCGTGCTGCAGGACACGGGGACGAGCTGCCCCAAGGGCACCACGGCAGTCTCGTGGAGCCAGACCGGGCCAGCGGGCGCGACGGGCCCGGCGGGACCGCCGGGCGCGGCCGGACCGTCAGGTCCGGCGGGAGCTACGGGTGCGACCGGCGCAACTGGGCCTGCCGGACCTACGGGAGCTGCGGGGCCGACCGGAGAGACGGGGCCGCAGGGGCCGCCAGGAGTTGGCGCGGCGGTAGCCACGCTGCCGATAGGTGACGCCAACTGCGCATTCGGCGGGGTGCAGGTCACCGATGGCAGCGGTCACGTGGCCTACGCGTGCGACGGTGCTCCCGGGGCAACGGGAGCTACAGGGCCGCAGGGTCCGGCAGGGCCGCAAGGTCCAGCGGGATCAGGAGGGCTCAGCTGTACCACTGATGGCGGCGCAGCCGGGGCCGTATCGGTCAGCGTTGGAAGCGACAATGCCGTGACCCTGACCTGTGTCGCTTTGACCACCGACGCGAACTGCACGCACTCGAACGGCGAGGGGGGAACGTACCAGGACTGCAACGACGTGCTGGCACCCCCCTGGAACGCGACCATGGCCAAGGACGCGGCCCTGTCGGCCACCTACTACAACTCCACAACTGACTATGTCGCGGGCGCAGTTCCGACCGCGAACGTCTGTGCCACTGGAGACTCAATGGAGGACACCGTATACAGCGGCTCTGACACGCCGACAGGATTTATCCTCTGGTTCTACGACGGCCCGGACGCGGGAAGCGTCATGGTGGCCTCGGGGACACCATCCCAAAGCTGCACCCTGTTGAGCAGCTCGAAGTGGAACTAGCACACGAAAGGGCTGCCCAAGACAGGATGGCAGCCAGTTCGAGCCGGGCCATGCCGGACACTAGGCGAAGTGCCTCTACCTGTAGTTGACGAACTGCACCGCGATGTCCAGGTCCTTGCCCTTGAGCAGGGCCTGGACGTCCTGCAGCTCATCCTTCTTCTTGGACGAGACCCGCAGCTCGTCACCCTGGACCTGGGCCCGCACGCCCTTCGGCCCCTCGTCCCTGATGATCTTGGATATCTTCCGGGCGTCGTCCTGGGAGATGCCCTCCTTGAGCCCGACCTGCAGTCGGTACTCCTTGCCGGAGAGCTTGGGCTCGTCGGCGTCGAGCACCTTCAGCGAGACGTTGCGCTTGACCAGCTTGTCCTTGAAAACGTCGAGCACTGCACTCGCCCGTTCCTCGCTGTTGGCCTTGATCTCGACGGCTTCCTTGCCGGACCACGCGATGGATGCGCCAACGCCGCGGAAGTCAAACCGGGTGCCCACTTCCTTCACGGTCTGATTCAGCGCGTTGTCGACTTCCTGATGATTGATCTTCGAGACGATGTCGAAGGAGGATTCGGCTGCCACGGGCATCAGGCTATCGCCGGATGCACCGCGATGCTGAAGTAGCAGCCTGGTTCCGCTATCCTTCACAGTGCCCGTTCTGCGGAACGGCGCACGGCAGGTTGCCCGAGTGGCCAAAGGGAGCGGTCTGTAAAACCGTCGGCTCAGCCTACGTTGGTTCGAACCCAACACCTGCCACTACCAGCGGAACGGCCCGTGGCCTGGGCATTCTCGGACTCACGGGCCAAGCGTTCGTTGGGCCGGGTTGTCCATCTGAGTCCCGTTGAGTCCGGGTCTCGATAGCTGTCCACGGACACAATAGCGAACAGCGTCCGCGATCATGACGCGTGCATCGGGCGGCCGATGCGCCCAGATCGGGTGGCTTGGGGTAGGGCTGACGGAGACGCGGCCCGGGTGACTGTGGTCAGCGGACCGTGGCCGGAGGGCGGGTCGATCGCCAGGCCGCCAGCGAGATGGTGACCAGCCATACGGCGAAGGTGAGAGCGACGACCAGGGCGAACCAGCCTTGCGAAGAGAACGCGCCGGTTCCCGCGCTCACCGCGAACGGACCGGCAAGGTTGATCAGCGCGACAGGGACACCGATCCATGCTGTCCGTGGCGGCAGCGCCCGGTGCCTGAGCGCGGCTACAACGACGATCGCGATCCAGGCCACGAACGCGAACCCCGCGGAGTTGTAGGCCAGCCAGCCCGCGTCCCAGAACGCCCGCGCCACCGCGGGATCTGTAACTGGCCGGTAGGCGACGACCATGAACAGCGCGGTGCCGGCACCGAAGATCCCGGCGCCGGCGACCACGCTCGCCAGCGAGGCGATCGCGAGCCAGCCGTCCTCGGCCTCGGCGCGCCTGATGATGCGGTGCAGCGCGGCGGCGAAGACCACCAGCACCGTCAGCCCGAGTGCAAAGAGCAGGTCGCTGGCGAGTAGCTGATCGCGGTTGACGGTTGCGTAGTGGACGATCGAAGCACCGGCTGATCCGGAGCTGGGGGCGTGCGCCGGGGTAAGCGCGATCGCGGCGAGATACGCCACGACCGCGATTCCGCCGATGATCCCCACGGCCCTGCCTTTGGCATCAGGCGAATTCACTGCACACCATCCTGTTGTTGTCGAATGAAGGGGACACGACCGCCGCGGGCGCCCGCGGCGCCGGCCAGAATGCGCCGGCGTCGGCTGCGTGGCCGGCGAGCAGCGGCAGCTCGTCGAGGTGAAGGCGCGGGTTCAGCGGGTGGGTCACGGCGTCGGGGGCTGGCGCTCTGGCCCGCCCCCGGGCGGCACCAGGTTCGGCGGCTGGTCACCAGCACCAGCTCCGTTCGGTTCTGCTATGCGATCGCATCCTCCTGCCGGGCCAGGCGCTCGACATGCCGGCGGAGCCTGGTGGTCATCATCCGGGTCAGTGCGCGACTGAATCCGGCGGCTATCAGCCGGCCGGTGCCGGGGATCCTCGGACGGAACCGGATCTTCCAGGTCAGCGCAGTGCCGTCGCCGTGGGGCCGGAGCAGCAGCTCGCCCTGATGGCACACGAACGGTGATCCTTTGATGATCCGGTACCGGTATGAGTCGGGCGGGTCGTCGGCGGTGACCTGCTCGACGATCCTGCCGCCGATGTTCAGTACTCTCAGGGCTCCGCGCCCGTTGGGGCCGGTGTCACCGTCGAGGATCCGGCGAACAGGGCCGATCCCGGCCCACTGCGACATCGCCTCGTGGTCGGAGATCACCTGCCAGGTCACGTCGGGCGGGGCAGCGATATGCACGGTCCGCTCGATTGCGTGGGTGTCCGGCTGGGGGCGCCTGGTGATCGCGCTCGGCGCGAAGCCCCAGTGCCTATCGGAGGACCGGGACAGGTGGATTATCTCGAGGGAGAACTGCTGCGGATCGCTGACGTACACGACCCCGGCCCCGGGAATCCGGAGCGGCCTGCTGGTGGGGCGGGCGCCGGCCGCGCACGCTTTCCGGTAGAGGTAGCCGAACTGGCTCTTGCTGCGAGCTCCGAGTGCGATGTTGAGGATGCCCTGGTCGCTGATGCGGTAGTCGTCCGGACGGGGACGGCCCGCCGGGTCGAGGTAGTGCACGACCTCGACGAGCACGTCGCCGGCGTCGAACACCTGGCTGCGGGTCGCCGCGCCCGGCAGGCCCCACAGCGCCTCGTGTTCGGGGCGGCGCAGCGCGGCACCGGACGCCGGCATGCCGAGGCCACCGGACAGGAAGGCGGCGCTCTGGTCCAGGTCGGCGACTGAGAGCGTCACTGACCGTACGGCCACCGGGCAGTCGGCACGGGCGGGTGCCTGGCCGCTGCGGGACACGAGCGGGTCGTCTTCCATGATCTCGACGAACGCTCCGTCCGGGCTGCGCACGCATGCTCTACGGCATCCCGGTTCGCCGATCGGATCACTGAGCGGCTGCGACCCGATCCGTGCGAGGCGGGCCAGGGTGGCGTCGAAGTCGGCGACCCAGAACCCGATTCGGGTGTAGCCGAGGTCGCAGGCCCGGGCGTCGTGCGGCATCAGCCGCGCAACCGGCCGCTCGAACTGGAACATCTCGATCTGGAACCAGTCGTTGCGGTCGCCGAGCCACCAGCACGTCGACGCGACGCGGGGCAGCCCCTGGATGCGGGAGGCGAGCGGTCCGCGCATCATGCGCCGGGATCCGCCAGCGGGCACGAATCCGAACCCCTCCCGCAGCCACCGCTCGGTATCGCGCAGGTCGACGACCGACAGCGCGATCTGGATCAGCCTGGGCGGCAGCTGGCCGTCACGCATGGCCGTGACCTCCCTGCCCGGGCGCAGCCGGGGCGGGCGCCGCGCGGCGCAGGAAGTCGAGCTGGTCGGCTAGGGCCCGCTCCTGCCACGCTCCGGCGTACACATCCAGGTGGTCGACGGGATACTCGTGTAGCTCGGCGCGCGGACCCGCCTTCGCGGCGGCGCGGCGGCCGGCCGGAGGCGGGCAGATGGTGTCGCTGGACCCGACCTGCACGAGCAGCGGGCCGCTCACGCGTGACGCGAACCTGATCGGCCGGTTGAGTCCCGCCAGCAGGGCGGTGCGCGCACACAGCTCGTTCCGCCAGCTCGGGCCCGCAATGGCGGTGAAGGCCTCCTGTCCGCCGGCCTTGGGGATGATCGCGTTCGAGCCTGGCTCGCCGACCACCGGGACAAGGTGCGGCGCGCGGCCGGTCAGCGCCCGGAGCGCGTCGCGCAGTCCGTTTCCTGTTGCACGTACCAGGTGACTAACCCCGCCATTACGGCCGAGCTGGATCAGCACCGGGACGCCGTCCATCGCCGGCGTCAGCGAGATAGTCGCTGCGACGCGCTTGTCCTGGGCGGCGACCACGACGACGTGGCCGCCGGCGTAGGAAACTCCCCACAGGATGATCCGGCCGGGGTCGACGCCCGGCAGCTGCCGGGCGGCGGCGACGGCAGCGTGGTAATCGCGCCGCTGACGGGGCACGGACACGAGCTGGCGGGGCGATCCGCCGGACCCGCCGAACCCGCGGTAGTCGAAGAGCAGGACGTCCAGTCCGGCGGCGGCGAAGCCCTCGGCATAGCCCAGCAGGCTGCTGTCGCGGGTGCCGCCGAAGCCCGGTGCCATCACAACGCAGGGCCGTCCGGCCGGGCTGGCGAAGGCGTCGCCGGTCGCCTGCAGATGCCAGGCGGAGCAGTGGTCGCTGCCGCTGCTGAAGGTGATCTCGTCCATGGTGCCGGTTTCTGCTTGGTCTGCGGCGGGGCGTGGGGTAGTCGGGCGGCTGGCCGGTGCTGTCACTGGCGGGTCATGGCGATCCGCCACCGCTCCTCGATCGGGATCAGGTGCTCCTGGCTGGCGGCGGCGGCGTCGACGTCGATCTGCACCCACCGGATCTCGCCAACGAAGTCGGTGCCGCCCGGCGGGTTGTCCGGCGCCACCGGCGAGCCTGACTCGCGGCCCACGTGGGTCGCCTCGTCGGCGGAGAACACCACGGCCTGGGTTACCGGCAGCTGCCCGCGGCCGACTTCGGTGCCGTCGAGGTAGAGCGTGACGGTGCCGCCCTTGGCCAGGCCGGGGCCGTCGTAGGCGAACTCCATCCGGACCTGATGCTCGCCGACCGGGAGCTTGTCGCCTGACTCGACGTAAAAGTACTGCAGGCCCACCAGGTTGTAGCAGTAGCGCAGCCGGCCGTCGCGGCAGTACAGGCTCCAGCCGCCGGCCATGCCGCCCTGCGACAAGATCACGCCCTCGGCGCCGGCCTCCGGGACCACGACCTGCGCGGTGACGGCGTGGCTCCGGTTCTTGATCGTGATGACCGAGCTCTCGTTGAGGTGGCCCATGCCGGGAAACAGCACCTGGGTGTTCCCGCGGATGAGCTCTGGCCGGCCGGCCAGCTCGGGGATGAACCTCTCCAGGCCCCGGTCGTCCAGCGGCAGCACGCCGTGTTTGGTCGCCTCGATCAGCCACAGCCGCTGCAGCCGGTGCAGCACGTCGGGCTGCTCGGCGGCCAGGTCGCGGGACTGGGTCCAGTCGCTGGGGCCGTACAGCTCCCAGATGTCGTCGTCGAAGGCCGCGAGCTGCGCGCCGAGCAGCTGCCAGGGGGTGCGGTGCTTGGTGACGGCGGTCCAGCCGCGGTGGTAGATGCCGCGGTTGCCGGCGATCTCGAAGTACTGCGTCTGGTGCCGTTCGGCCGCGGCCGGGTCGTCGAAGGAGTAGCCCATGGACACGCCCTCGATCCCGGCCTGGGTGACTCCGTGCACCGTGACGGGCTCGGGCAGGCTGGCGGCTTCCAGGATGGTCGGCGCGACGTCGATGACGTGGGTGAACTGGCCGCGGATCTGGCCGGCGGCGGTGATCCGGGCGGGCCAGTGCACGATGGTGCCGTTGCGGGTGCCGCCCCAGTGCGAGGCCACCTGCTTGGTCCACTGGTACGGGGTGCACAGGGCGTGGGCCCAGCCCACCGCGTAGTGGTTGTAGGCGGCGGGGGTGCCGAGCTCGGCTACCCTGGCGCGCAGGAAGTCCGGGGTCTCCAGCGCGCTCAGGCCGTTGTAGTTAATCGCCTCGTTGAAGCTGCCGTGGATGGTGCCCTCGGCCGAGGCGCCGTTGTCGCCGATGATGTAGTAGATCAGCGTGTCGTCGAGCAGGCCGAGGTCGTCCAGGGCCTGGACCAGCCGGCCGATCTGGGCGTCGGTGTGGGCCAGGAACCCGGCGTAGACCTCCATCTGGCGGGCCAGTACCGGCTTGAGGTCGTCGTCCATCTCGTCCCAGTGCGGGATCTCCGGGTTGAACTGAGTGAGTTCGGCATCGGCGGGGACCACGCCGAGCTGCTTTTGCCGTTCGAAGATCTGCTCGCGCAGCGCGTCCCAGCCGGCGTCGAAGCAGCCCGCGTATCGGTCGCACCACTCCTTGGGGGCGTGGTGCGGGGCATGGGTCGCGCCGGGGGCGAAGTACAGGAAGAATGGCCGGTCAGGCTGCAGCGCGCGCTGGCGGCGGATCCAGTCCACCCCGTGGCCGGCCAGGTCCTCGGTCAGGTGGTAGCCCTGCTCGGGCGTGCGGCCAGGCTGCACGGGGGTAGTGCCCTCATACAAGGTGGGGTAGTACTGGTTGGTCTCCCCGCCGACGAAGCCGTAGAAGTACTCAAAGCCGCTGCCGGTCGGCCACCGGTCGAACGGGCCCGCGGGGCTGGTCTCCCACACCGGCACCTCGTGGCACTTGCCGATCTGCGCAGTGGCGTAGCCGTTGAGCCGCAGCGTCTCGGCCAGCGTGGCCTTGGTGTTGGGCCGCATCGTGTTATACCCGGGCGCGGAGGTGGCCAGCTCGGTGATGGCGCCCATGCCGACCGAGTGGTGGTTGCGGCCGGTCAGCAGCGCCTGCCGGGTCGGCGAGCACAGCGCGGTGGTGTGGAACCGGCTGTAGCGCAGCCCGCCGTCGGCCAGCCGCTGCGCCACCGGGGTGTCGACCGGGCCGCCGAACACGCTGGCGGCGCCGAAGCCGACATCGTCGAGCAGGATCACCAGCACGTTCGGCGCGCCGGCCGGCGGCCGCAGCGGGGTGATCGGCGCGAACGACGTCTCCGGGTCCTTGGCGTCGTAGGTGGTCAGCCCGGGCTGGGGCCGGTCGGGCAGGGGCAGCGTGGTGCGGGGGAGATCGTCGTGGGCGGGCAAGGCGGCGGCTCCTGTCAGGTTCGGCTGGGGGCGGCGGGCCGCGCGGCGGCCGGCTGTCTGGTGGGCGTCAGGCGATGGGGGTTACGGCCGCAGCGCGGCCGCCAGGTAGGCAGTGAGCGCGACACGGCCGTGCCGGATCACGTCCGGGTCGGGGTCGCGGTGCTCCCGGAAGGCCAGGTCCAGGACCCGGTCGCCCAGCTCGACCAGCATCACGAAGACCAGCAGATCGGCCTGCGGGCCGGCCAGCCCGGACGCGACGGCCAGGCCGTGCAGCCGCTCAGCGGTCCGCCGGTTGTAGCGCAGCACCTCCGCCCGCACCGTCGGCGACACCCGCCCGTCCAGCCACAGCCGGGCGGCGTTGCGGTTCGCCTGAAAGTAGGAAACGTAGAAGCCGAGCTCGCGCTCCACGAACTCAGTCACTGACGACGGGGTCCAGCCCGCCTCGGCCTCGGCGAGGAAGCCGCTAAGGCGTTCCAGGTGCTGCTCGATCAGCGCGTCGAGGACCTGCTCACGGTCGGCGAAGAACCGGTACAGCGAGGGCGCCGTGATGCCGGCGCGCTCGGCGATGGCACGGGTGGTGACGGCATCGACGCCGCCCTCCTCGAGGAGGACCGACGCGGCGTCGAGGATCCGCCCGACGGTCTCACGGCTGCGGGCCTGGACCGGCTGACGGCGGCGCCCGGGCTCGGCCGGGCCCGCCCCGGCGCGGGGCGGCCTCGCGGCCTCGGGCCTCTTGACGGCTGCTACCATGAGTGAGACTCTAACACAATTCACGTTACCTTTTCTAGAGGACTCTTCGTGATCACTGAATCCGTGCCGCAGCATCTCGGCGTCGTTGTTGTCGGCGCCGGGTTCGGCGGGCTGGCCGCGGCCCGCGCCCTTAAAGCCAGCGGGGAGGATTTCGCCGTGCTGGAGCGCGAGTGCGAGGTCGGCGGCGTCTGGCGGGACAACACCTATCCGGGCTGCGCCTGCGATATCCCGTCGCACCTGTACGCGCTGTCCTTCGCGCCCAACCCCAGGTGGACGCGCGCCTTTTCCGGGCAGCCGGAGATCCGCGACTACCTGCGCCGGGTCGCCCGCGAGCACGGGCTGCTGTCGCACATCCGCTTCGGCTGCAGCCTGCTGGAGGCCGCCTGGGACGACACCGCGCAGCTCTGGCGAATCGAGACGAGCTCCGGACCGCTGACCGCCGGCGTGCTCATCGACGCCAGCGGCCCTATCGCCGAGCCGTCGGTCCCGCGGCTACCGGGCCTGGAGGCATTCGCAGGCGAGGTGTTCCACTCCGCGCGCTGGAACCACGACGCCGACCTGACCGGCCGCAACGTCGTGGTGGTCGGCACCGGCGCGTCAGCGATCCAGTTCGTGCCCGCGATCCAGCCGCTCGTCGGGCGGATGACCGTCGTGCAGCGCACGGCGCCGTGGGTCACCCCGCGGATGGACCGTGCGACGACGCGGTTCGAGCGGCGGCTGTATGCGGCCGCGCCGTGGCTGCAGCGGGCTGTCCGCCAGCGTCAGTACCTGCTGCGCGAGCTGGTGACGTGGAAGATCATGGTGTCGCCGCGGGTGCGGCGGGTCGCCACCAGGGTCGCGCTCCGGCACCTGCGGCGGCAGGTGGCCGACCAAGCGCTGCGGCAGCGGCTGACGCCGGACTTCGAGCTGGGCTGCAAGCGCATCCTGATCTCCGGCGACTGGTACCCGGCCGTGTCGGCGCCCAACGTCGAGGTGGTAAGCGGCGGCGTCCGCGACGTGCGGGCCCACTCTGTGGTCACCGCCGACGGCCGGGAGCACCCCGCCGACGTCATCGTCTTCGGCACCGGATTCCGGGTCATAGATCCGCCGATCGCGGACCGGCTGCGCGGACGCGACGGCCGTACCCTGGCGGAGTGCTGGAACGGCCGCCCGCGCACGTATCTCGGCGTCACGGTGACCAACTTCCCCAACCTGTTCCGCCTTGGCGGCGCGGGCAGCGCGACTGGCCACAACTCTCACGTGTTCCAGGAGGAGTGCCAGGTCGCGTACGTGATGGACGCGCTGCGGCTGATGCGCTCACGCCGCATCGCCAGCATCGAGGTCCAAGCCGATGAGCAGCGCGCCTACATGGAGCAGTTCACGGCGCGGCTGGCGGGCACGGTCTGGTCGGCTGGTGGTTGCAAGAGCTGGTACCAGGACGCCGACGGGCTGGCCTCCTTCACCTGGCCTGCTTCGACCAGGGAGTACCGCCGCGCCACCCGGCGCTTCGACCCCGCCCCCTACGCGCTGCGCACAACGTCGGCCGCGGCCGCGCCCGCCGCGCACTGAGCAACCGCACCACGACCTCCCCAGCACACGACGGGAAGACCTGCCTCATGACCAACCTGGCGCGCAACCTGGCCGCATCGGCGGCCCGCGCCGGCGGCGCCCCGGCGGTCCGCCTCGGCGACGCTGTCCTGTCCTTCGCCGCCACCCCCGCCACCGTCCCTGCCGGCAAGGACACAGCTCGATGACTTCCGCCGAGCCGGTGCAGCGACCCGATGGCATGGTGTGGATCCCCGGCGGCCAGTTCACCATGGGCTCGGATCGCCACTACCCGGAGGAGGCTCCCGCTCACCCGGTCAGCGTCGGCGGGTTCTGGATCGATCCGCATCCGGTGACCAATGCCCAGTTCGGGGCCTTCGTCGAGGCGACGGGGTATCGGACAGTGGCCGAGCGGCCCGCGGATCCGTCGGCGTATCCCGGCGCTGACCCGGCCCTGCTGGCGCCGGGTTCGGCGGTGTTCACGCCGCCGTCGCGGACGGTGTACCTGCGGGACCCGTATCAGTGGTGGTCGTACGTGCCGGGGGCGTGCTGGCGGCACCCCGGCGGGCCGGGCACCTCGGTGCGGGACTTGCCTGATCATCCGGTGACCCACGTGGCGTGGCCGGACGCGCTCGCCTACGCGACGTGGGCGGGCAAGCAGGTCCCCGCCGAGGCCGAGTGGGAGTACGCGGCGCGCGGCGGGCTGCCGGGCAGCGAGTTCGCGTGGGGAGATGAGCTCACCCTCGCCGGGCGGCACATGGCCAACACGTGGCAGGGCGAGTTCCCGCACCAGAACCTGCGACTGGACGGGTATGCAGGGACCTCCCCGATCGGGACGTTCCCGGCCAACGGCTACGGCCTGCACGACATGATCGGCAATGTGTGGGAATGGACATCGGACTGGTATGCCGCCCACCCGAGCGTGGTGGCCAGCACGCCGGCCTGCTGCTGTGGCACACCGCCGGCCCCGGTCAGCCCGGCCCGCGGCAAGGAGACGGACAGCGCCGGACCTGGTCCGCTGGACGCGCCCATCCCGCGCAAGGTCATGAAGGGCGGGTCGTACCTGTGCGCGCCGAACTACTGCCGCCGGTACCGCCCCGCCGCGCGGATGCCCCAGCCGATCGACACCTCGACCTGCCACCTGGGATTCCGCTGTATCATCCGCCCCGCCGCGTGAACTGAACGGGCGAGATGACTTCCGGCTGACCGGTCGCCCGCTGGCGCACTCGGGACCGGCCTGAACCGGAACCGGAGCGGCGGACGCTGGTCGAAGCCGCGCCGGCGCCGGGTCGCGACCGCCCGCAGCACGGCCTGATGGCAGAGGCCGCCGCCATGACTTTCCCGGCCCGGGATCCAGGGGTCACGCTCTCGCAGGCTCGAGCGCAGCGCCGCGGCTAGCATTGATCTTGTCTGGCCACGGAGGCGCACGGGGACGAAAGCGACGCTGGTCAGGCCGGCGAACCAGGTGTCCTGGCTGGGCGCGCGGCCTGGGCCAGGGCGAGGCGGGCGGGCGGACGAGGTGAAGGCAAAGTCACTCGGGGAGCGCGGCGGGCGCGCAGACGCCGCTGCCGTAGTGATGGCGGCCGGCCGGGGCCTGCGATCCTGGGTGCCCGGTAGCGGTGATCCTGGCCGAATACATCGTGTTGCTCGTTCTCGTCGCGAGCATGGGGGCGGGCCTGCCGGCCCTCGGGGATGCTTCGCTGATCGCGGCGGGGACGCTGGCAGGCGAGGGCAGGCTGAATGTCGGCGTCGTGGTGGCAGTGTCCATGGCCGGGTGGATACTCGGCTCGCTAGCCGGGTATCAGATCGGCATCCGCGGCGGGCGCTGGCTGCTCGAACGCCCCGGCTGGCTGGAGAGGTCGCGCCTGAAACTGCTCGCCAGGGGCGATCGCGCTTTCGGCCGTCACACCCTCGCTGCATCGCTGAGCCTGCCGGCCTATGTGTCGGGCATCTTCAGGGTGCGATTGCGGATATTCCTGCTCGGAGCCCTGGTCGCGGGCGTCGGCTAAATCGCGACGTATGTCGGGCTTTCATACTTCCTGGGCGCGGAGGTCGCAGAGCGCATCGGAAATTCCGGGCCCAGGGTGCTGCTCGGCGTGATCGCGGTCGTGGCCATCGGGCTGGGGATCAGGGCCGGGTACGCGGCGTGGCGCGCCAGGCGGCAGGACCGGGCAACCGGGCCGGGCCGGACGGGCCAGTGACCAGGCGCGGGCCGCCGGCGGCCCCCGGACCGGGGGTCCTCCGCGGGCTGGCGGATGGCATCGTGGTGAGACCGGCGCCCGCGGGTCGCTGCTGGAGAGCGCCAGCGATCAGCAGGCAGGTGCAGCCCGCCGCCGCCCAGCCTGACATCCCCCGGGAGCACCTTCGAGCGCACCGTTGAGCAGGCTTGCCGGCGGCACCGCCGACCCGTTCCTGGTCCACTGGCCGGCCGGCATCAAGGCACGCGGCCAGGTGCGCGCCCAGTACGCGCACATCATCGACATGGTGCCCACCGTGCTGGACGCGCTCGGCCTCGAGCCGCCCGCCGCGATCAGGGGCGTGACCCAGTCGCCGCTGCACGGCGTCAGCTTCGCCCGCACCTTCGACGACCCGGCCGCGCCCTCCGGGCACCGCACCCAGTACTTCGAGATGTTCGGGCACCGCGCCATCGACCATGACGGCTGGCGGGCGGTATGCCCGTGGCCCGGCCCGTCGTTCGCCGAGGCCGGCCAGCCGTTCGGCACCGCGATCACCGCCGAGAAGCTGACCGAGCTGGACGCCAGCGGCTGGGAGCTGTACCGCGTTGCCAGCGACCCGGCCGAGAACCACAACCTGGCCAGCGAGCGCCGGGACAAGCTCATCGAGCTGATCGCGATGTGGTACACCGAGGCCGGCAAGTACAACGTGTTCCCGCTGGACGGCACCGCCGCGCCACGGCTGATGGCCGAACGGCCGCAGGTAGCCGAGCCGCGCACCCGCTACACCTACCGGCCGGGCACCCAGACGCTGCCGTTCTGGGTCGGCCCGCGGGTGCTAAACCGGCCGCACGCCATCACCGCCGACGCGGACATCCCGCCGGGCGGGGCAGAAGGCGTGCTGCTGTGCCAGGGCAGCAACGCCGGCGGCTGGTCGTTCTTCGTTCAGGACAGCCGGCTTCATTACGTCCACAACTACGTCGGCCGCTCCAGCTACACGGTCTCGGCGCCCGACCCGCTGCCCGCCGGCCGCCATGAGCTGCGGTTCGAGTTCGAGCCCACCGGGCAGCCCGACCTCACCCACGGCAAGGGCTCCCCCGGCCGCGCGCAGCTGTACGTCGACGGCCAGCTAGCCGGGCAGGCTGAGTTCCCGGTGACCACGCCGATCGCTTTCAACCCCGGCGGGCTCACCTGCGGGCACAACCCCGGCTCAGCGGTCACCACCGACTACCCCGCACCGTTCTCATTCACCGGCACGCTGCACACCGTCACCGTCGACCTGTCCGGCGACCTCATCACCGACACCGAGAGCGAAATGCGGATGGCCATGGCCCGGCAGTAACACCGCAGACGCTGTGTCACGCCGACCCGTGGTTCTGGTTTGACCGCCATCGCCGACAGGTACTAGCGGCAAGCGCCGGGAGTAGTGATGGTCGGCCCTGCGGAGATGTCAACGACGGCCGCGCTGCAGATGACCGCTCGGCGGAGCTGGATGCCGTAGGAATCGCGTTGATGACGTGTCGGCCATCGGCCGCCGTGTGCCGGTGCCGGTAGGAAACGCCGGACTTGATGTCATCCGCAGCATCCAGCCGTCTCGGCGTAGCTCACCGGCCGCCCCGCGGACCGCAAGCCCTCCGCCGAGCGAGATACCGGGCAGCGCCACCTCTCCGGGGCTAACGTGGTCGAGCACGGCGCCTACGGCGGCCTGTCTTCCGTCCGTCCGTTCCTCAGCTGGCGCGGCAACCACGCCTACGACGAACGACTCCGCCGCATCATCGACCGCGCAAGCGCAGCTTGTTCCGGCACCGGCTCGTGCCAGTGGCCGGTCTAGCCTTAGGCATGATGTTCTGGCAGTTGACCATAGACGCAAATGACCCCGCTGTCCTGGCGCGATTCTGGGCGCAAGCGCTGGGCTATCAGCCCGTGCCGCCGACGGAGCCAGCGACGACCTGGAACGCGCTCTACCGCGCTCGGCTGGAGGAGGGCGGGGCCTTCGACGACCGGCTCTTCGACCCGGACGGCTTGCGTCCGCCGATCTGGCTTCAGCAGGTTCCGGAGGCGAAGGCCGGGAAGAACCGGCTCCATCTTGACCTCTACCCCACTGGCCGCGATAACACGCTGCCCATGGAGCGGCGGATCGAGATCGTCGAGGCGAAGGTTGCCGAACTGATCGGCCTGGGTGCCAGCGCGGAGCACCGAAACCGGGACGACAACCCGAAGGACCCGATCTACTTCGTGGTCATGCACGACCCGGAAGGCAACGAGTTCTGCGTCGGCTGAATCTCGCCTCGAGCCACAGGACAGCATCTGCCCGACCCACCCACGCCTGCGGCTAGCCACTGCGCCATCTCGTCGACCGGGCCAAGCGTTACCTGCTACGCACTAGGTATTGACGCGACTCTCAGATTCGTTCCAGAGTTAATCCCGAACGGGTGCGGCTGACTGCCCCGGCCCCATGCCTCCGCCCGCCGAAGCAGGCAGACTAGCCCGCATGGCCCAGGAATGAAATGTCAACATTCACTACGACGCCCGGCTGGCGGCGCGCGTCCCCGCCCGGGCCGCCGCGGTCCTGGACGTGGGCTGCGGCGACGGGTTCCTCGCGGCCTGCCTGGCCCGCCAGGTCCCGGAGGTGGCCGCCATCGACATCAACGCCCCGGTGCTCGACCCGGCCCGGTTCCCGGACGCGAAGGTCACCTGGTGCCACGGCGACGTCCTGGCCTACCCGCTGGAGCCGGCGTCGTTCGACGCGGTGCTCTCCAACGCGGCCCTGCACCACCTGCCCGATACCCGGGCGGCCTTGCGCCGGCTGGGCGAGCTGGTCAAACCTGCAGAGTAATGGTCTAGACCAATTGGTAGAGTTGGGCCTGTCCTCGGACGGGTGGCGCTGCCACGCCGCCCGGTCATCCTTCGGAGCCGGGGCGGGCCACGGAGGATCGGTGTCCTTGACGTCGGCGGCGTATGGCTCGTGGCTGCTGCCGGGCTGGCTTTGCGATGACCGCGCGGTTGGGCACGGGGTTGGCGGGTAGTGGCCGGGAGTGACAGACCCCACCGTTGCCGTCCTTGACATTGACGGGACGCTCATCGATTCCAACTATCAGCATGCGCTCGCCTGGTACCGGGCACTGCGCTCGGTGGGCGAGACCCACCCGGTGTGGCGGCTGCACCGGCTGATCGGCATGGGCGGGGACCAGGTGGTCACGGCTGTTGGTGGGGAGGACCTGGAGCGCCGTATAGGCGATCAGGCCCGGGAGCAGCAGGGCAAGGAAGTCGACGCGCTGCTCGAGGAGATGGCGCCGTTGCCTGGCGCGCGCGACCTGCTCGTAGCCATCAAGGAGCGTGGGCACCGGCTCGTGCTGGCCAGCTCCGGTCAGCAGCGCCACGTGGACGTCTTCCTGGACAAGCTGGACGCCCGCGGCATCGCCGATGACTGGACCAGCAGCGCCGACGTCGAGGCGTCCAAGCCGGCACCGGACTTGCTGCAAGTGGCGCTGGAGAAGCTGGGCGCGTCGCCAGGCGTATCGAGCGTGATGGTCGGCGACTCGGTGTGGGACGTCGAGGCGGCGAAAAGAGCCGGGACGCCGGCGATCGTCGTCCGCTCCGGCGGCTTTGGGGACGACGAGCTGCAGAAGGCTGGCGCCATCGCCATCTACGACACCCCGGTGACCTCGCCAAGGCTCTGAGCGACACCCCTCTTGCCTGACGCCGGCGTCCAGCACACCCCCTCCGGCGATGGCTGACCCGCCGCCCCTTTCCCGTCCTCGAGCCCGGAAGGCACTTTCATGGCACCGAACAAGAAGCTGGCCGAGTTGTCGGAAGCCGGGGTCGCCGTCTGGCTCGACGACCTCTCCCGCGACCGCATCCGCAGCGGCGACCTGCAGTCACTGGTCGACGACTACTCCGTCGTGGGCGTCACCACCAACCCGACCATCTTCGCCGCCGCGATCAGCGCGTCCGACGCCTACGACGACCAGGTACACGCGATGGCCGTCCGCAAGATCAGCGTCGGGGAGGCGCTGCGGACCATCACCGCCGCTGACGTCCGCGACGCCTGCGACCTGCTCGCCCCGTTGGCGCAGCGCACCGGCCGCGACGGCCGGGTCTCGCTGGAGGTGGCCCCCGAGATGGCGCACGACACTGACGCCACCGCCGCGGAGGTGGCTCACCTGTGGTGGCTGGCGGACCGGCCCAACCTGTTTATCAAGATCCCGGCGACGCAGGAAGGGCTGGCCGCGATCACCACTTCCATTGCCCGGGGCATCAGCGTCAACGTCACTCTCATCTTCAGTATCGGGCGGTACCGGGCGGTCATGGACGCCTACCTGTCCGGACTGGAGCAGCGCGTGCGGGATGGCGGATCGCTGACCGGGATCGAGTCGGTGGCGTCCTTCTTCGTCTCCCGCGTGGATACCGAGATCGACCGGCGCCTCGAAAAGGCCGGCGCGGACCCCTCCCTCAAGGGCAAGGCCGCGCTGGCGAACGCGCAACTGGCCTACCAGGCATACGAGGAGGTCTTCTCCTCCGGCCGCTGGCGCGCGCTGGAGGCGCAGGGCGCCAAGACGCAGCGGCCGCTGTGGGCCTCGACCGGCGTGAAGAACCAGGACTACCCTGACACCCTCTACGTCAGCGGCCTCATCGCGCCGGACACGGTGAACACCATGCCGGAGAAGACCTTGAAGTCCTACGCCGAGCACGGTAGCCCTGGCAAGCCCATCCAGCGGACCTACGACGAGGCGGCGCAGGTCATGAAGGCCGTGGCCGAGGCCGGTGTCGACCTCGACGATGTCTTCGAAGTCCTCGAGGAGGAGGGCATCCAGAAGTTCGCCGACTCCTGGGACGAGCTCACCGAGTCAGTCCGCTCGGAGCTCGAGGACAAAAAATGAGCGAACTCGCCGAACAACACAGCAGGTGTGAAGCCGTCAGGTTACACGTCAACCGCACTCCGCCGACGTCTGTCGTCACGGACCAGCGGGAGGCAGGCCAGGTCGGCGGAGCACATGTTGCCGGCGACCGTGGAGAACCGGACGAACGCCGGCGTGCGGAGCCCGGCCTCGCTGAAGATGTCGGCCCGGGGTGATGTCGGTGAGCGGCTCGTAGTTCTCGTAGTAGCCGTGCGCGCCGTAACCGCGTGCGTGGACCACCCGCTCGGGGATCCGCTCGTGATCGAAGTGGAGGATCTTCTCCCGGAAGTGCTGATCCTCCAGCAGCGCCGGACCCCGCTCTCCCGCCCGCAGCGTGTTCGGCAGGTCCCCAGTGACCGGGCGCGGCTACCCGCAGTCAGTGGGCCAAACACTCTCCCGGCCGCGCAGTGTCTCGGTGCAGTGCAAACCCGGCGAGATCACCGAGGCCTGCCGACGGTGCCCGGATCGCTGGCGGCGCCGTGGTCATCGAGGATGTCTTCCCAGCCCGGGTGAAGTGAATCCCCGGCGGGGGCTTCCCCGGGCACCACCGGGCTTGCCCGGCTGGCGCACTACCGCGACCAGGATTTCACCGCGGAGGTGTACACCCGCGCCGACGGCGACCTCAGGTCGGTCGCGCAAGCCGGCGGGATCGTGTGATCCGGCTTGTCGGCGTGGTCGTCCCGGCGCATAACGAGCAGGACCTGCTGCCCTCGTGCCTGGCCAGCCTGCGCCGGGCACCTGGACCCGGCTGATATCTGGCTGGCCACGACCGATGCGGACACCCGCGTACCCGCGCGCTGGCTGCGCGGGCAGGTGCGCCACGCCGACCAGGGCTGGGATGCGGTGGCTGGCACGGTCCGGGTCGCCGACTGGACGGGCTACCCGCCTAACGTGCGCGCGCTGTTCCGCGAGCGCTACGGCGCGGGAACCGGCCCGCACAGCCACGTGCACGGCGCCAACCTCGGTTTCCGTGCCAGCGCCTACTTGCGGGCCGGCGGGTTCCCCGACGTGCCCACCGGGGAAGACCACGCCCTCGTCGCGGCGCTGACCGCGGCCGGCAGCGGGGTCTGCCGCACCCGTGCGCTCACCGTGGCCACCACCGCCAGGCGCGACGCCAGGGCGCCGCACGGCTTCAGCAACTACCTGGCCGAACTGGACGCCGCTTCCGCCTGAGCACTGCCTCCCGGGCAGGCCACAGCGGGTTTGGTGCCCCTGTCCCGGGTAGCGGACCGGTCATGAACCCGATGAGTTACCTGGAGCAAGCCGAGGGGCTTGACCGGCTGACCGCGTCCCTGCAGCGTGTAGCACGTCTGCTGCCGCCTGGTCGGGTCCGTGACGCGCTGCACGGCGTTTGGCTCGGGCACCCGCTGCACCCGGTGCTCGTCCAGCTCCCGGTTGGCACCTGGCTGTCCGCTAGCCTGCTTGACGCCTGGCCAGGTTACGAGAAGGCATCCCGGCGCCTGGTGCTGGCCGGCCTCGCCGCCTCGGTCCCGGCCGCGCTCGCCGGCACCGCCGACTGGTCCGAGCAGCACGAGCAGCAGATGCGGGTCGGCCTGGTGCACGCGCTGGCGAACGCGGCCGCGATCGCCCTGTACGCGGCGTCGGCGGTCACTCCCGCCCGCCCGGCGAAGGGACTGCGGCTTGCCGGGCTCGCCACAGCCGGGGCCGCGGGTTCCTCGGCGGCCACCTGGCCTATCGCCAGTCCGCCGGGGCCAACCAGGCCGAGCCGGTCCAGCACCTCGTCGACCCCGGCTGGCATGACATCATGCCGCTCACCGAGCTTCGCGAACTCGACGACCGCAAGCCCGTCAGGCGGATGCTCGGCGACGTCGCGGTCGTCGTGGTACGCGACGGCGACGGCGTCCATGTCCTTGCCGACCGGTGCAGCCACCTGTCCGGGCCGCTGTCCGACGGTGACTACCACGACGGCTGCCTGACCTGCCCGTGGCACGGCAGCACGTTCCGGGTGGCCGACGGCGCCGTAGCACGCGGGCCGGCGACCGCCCCGCGGCCGGCGTTCCGTACCCGCGCCGCCAACGGTGTACTGCAAGCCTGCCTGCCCGGCGCCGGCTGAAGCACCGGGCTGATCCAGGAAGCTGATCAAGGAAGGAGACAGCGATGGCTTCGGCAACGACCCGGCACCCAGGACATGGCCTGCTGGGGGTCTATCTGAACGACCACCTGGCCGGCGCTACCGCCGGCATTGAGCTGGCGCGGCGGATGACGGCGTCCACCGAGCCAGGATCCGCCGCGGCCGGCACGCTCCGGAAGCTGACGGCCGAGATCGCCGCGGACCGGAGCGCGCTCATCGAGCTCATGACCGCGCTCGGGATCCCGCTCCGCGGCTACAAGATGTTCGCGGCGTGGGCTGGTGAGAAGGCCGCACGGCTCAAGCTCAACGGCCACGTGCTGACCAGGTCCCCGCTCAGCAGCCTGGAGGAGACCGAGACGCTCCGGCTCGGCGTGGAGGGCAAGGCTGCCGGGTGGCGGACGCTCAGGGTACTCGCCGAGCGGGACAGCCGGCTCGATGCGGGCCGCCTCGATGAGCTCATCGCACGCGCGGCCCGTCAGTCGGGCGAACTTGAGGACCTGAGGACGGGCATCGCGGAGCAGGTATTCGCCGGCGATGCCCGCTGACGGCGAAGCCCGAGGGCCCGGGTTCCGTTCGGGAGACACTGGGCAGAGCTGCCCGCACCTCCGCTGGCCCGGCACTGATGGCATGGCGGACGCCGATTGCGGGTGGGTCGGCCGCCTGCGCCGTACGGGCCCAGGCGCTGGCCAGCCGCTCCAGCATCGAGGACGTCGCCCGCCAGGCCCGGCGCACGTTCCCGCTGGGATCGCGCGCCTAGCTGGACGGCGGCGGTGAAGCGAGTACACGCTGCGGCGCAACCGGGGCGCCTTCGACAACCTGGAATTCTGCCCAGCCAGCCCCGGGGATTAGCAAGGCATGCTGACGCCAGCCGGAACGCCCTGCTGCGGCCGTCCCGTCGCTGCCCGGCCGGCAGGATGGTGATCTTCGCGACCGGATCCGCGTGGTCGGACAGGTTCGTCGGCGCACGCCGGAGCTGGTCAGGGCGGATTCCGCCGCGTTTCGTCGCGGTGCGCTTGGGTAGCTGGCGGCAGGTGAGTTCCCCAGGACGGCCGGGCGAGACGCGGGATGAACGGGACGACTGTGACCTCGCCGATCTGCTGCAGGAACTGCGGGTGGCCACGCTCGGGGTGCGGGTGCTGTTCGGTTTCCTGCTGGGCCTGCCGTTCACCAGCCACTTCAGCGCCCTGCATGCGTGGCAGCGCGGCCTGCCCGCCATCGTGCTGGCGGTGCTCACTGCGGGCATGTTCGGCGGCTTGTGGTTCGCGCTGCCCGCGGCCCGCCGTGAGCGGATCAGCAGGCCACGCGAGGAAGCGCCGTCATGACCCGGCCACCCGCAGGCAGGCCCACGCGCTCGGGGCCGACGGCGAGAGTGCCCGGCCCCTGGAAGAAAGTCTGCAATGGATGGACAGAGCTCGATCTTCATTGTCATGCCTATCGTGATCATGTTCAGCCTGGCCGCACTTGTCGGCCTGCCATCGCTGGCAGTCCGGTACCACGCACGGGCGTCCGCGGCAGCGAGGAGTAACCGGCCTGCGCTCGGCATGACCGCGCCGCAGGAGCAGCCTGCCGATTCAGCGGCAGCGGATCGCCCCATGCCTGCGGCTAGTGAAAGCGCCGCCGCGCAGCCAGTCGTTCCTGCCTGCAGTACACTCGCGCAGCGCCCGCCGCCCGCCGCCCGCCATGTGTACCTGGCGGACCTAACAACGCGGCCGTCGCCCCGGCGGCCTCAGCGAGTACAACCCCTGACGGCAGGACTCGAAACCGCCCGGCGGCACAGGGTGCTGCTCGCCGCGACCGGCGTGGCGGCGGTAGCCGCCGCCTGGGTGACCTCGCGACAGCGGCGGCCATGAGTGTGGTGACTGCCAGGCAAGCTAGGCGATAAGGCCCTAGCGTCGGCGACCGCGGCCTTCTGCCTGTCTCGACTGTGAAGTTGGCGTGGAAGTTGGCGTGCGCGAGCAGCGGCCTGCCGCTTGCTTCCGCGATCATCGTCGCCAACGGCTTTGCTGTCTCACCGTGTCGGTACGATCCGGTGGCGTCGCCTGGCTGGGACGCCACCGGGCGGTCCGCGCGTCCTCGTCAACTACCAGCAGGAAGACCTTGTCGAAAAGGTCCAGCATGCCGGCTTGGTTGCGGGCGATGCCGCAGAAGAACATGCTGATGCCGCCACCACCAGTCCCGGCGATGGCCTGTACAAGCCGGGCGCGACTCCAGACCCACCGGTGAGCGAGCCGCCAGTCATCGCCTGCGTTAGCCGGCTGGTCCACTGGAGGCCGCGCTGTTTTCCGAGAGAGCCAGGTCCTCGGCATCAAGGGCCACCAAGCCGCGCCGGATACTTCTGCGGCCAGGGTCGACTTGCCCGAGCCCGGGTTGACCAGTAATCAGATGGGACCGCATCGCCCCATCCTGCCAGCTGGAGCGGATACGCCCGGTCGCTTAGCCTCTTCCTCGCGATTCCGCAGTCAGGCAAGCTGCCTTTGCTGCCCCCAAATCTCTCTACCCATACCCAGCAGGTTCCGGGGCACCCGAACCGTCTGAGGGTCCTGATAAGCACTGAGAACAGAATGGCAGCGGCCCGGCAGGACGGAGGGGACATGAAGTGGTCGGACCTGGAACGGCGCCAGCCACGGCTGGCTGACCTCGGACGGCAGCGCCTGCTGGATCCCGGCGTCGTCCTGGTCGCGACGATCCGGCGTGACGGCACCCCCCGGCTCAGCCCGGTCGAGCCGTTCGTCATGGACGGGCACCTGTGGCTGTCGATGTTGTGGCAGTCGACCAAGGCCGCCGACCTTGCCCGCGACCCTCGCATCCTGGTGCACAGCGTGGTCACCAGCCGCAACGGCGAGGAAGGGGAGTTCAAGGTACGCGGTCACGCCAGAACCGAGACCGACCGCCGCGTCCAACGCCGCTACGCGGACGCGGTCGCGCAGGCTCTCGGGTGGGAGCCCAAGCCGGGCCATTTCCACCTGTTCGCGGCCGACATCGATCACGTCAGCTATCTGCGCTACGACGACCCGACCGGGGATCAGTACGTGACGCAATGGCCGCCGGGCCGCGAGTACGTCCGCCGCGGAACCACGGCCACCAGCCTCGGCGAGCCCCAGCCCTGCACGGCCGTGCTCGTGCCCGATTGACCGCGTCGCAAAGCCGCGGATGAACCCAACGCTGAGAGCCCCCGCAAGCGGATCACCGTGCTTGACGCGACCTCATCGAGCTGCCGGCGGGCTGCGCGGCGTCGGGAGTTGCCGCCGAGCCGCGTTCAGAGATAGGTCAGTCCAAGCTGCCCGAGCGCGAGGGCCGTCTCGAGCATGAATAGTCACCCCAGATAAGTTCGTTGCTGGTAGCTAGGCCCTCGGGGAGGCTGTAGCACCCGTCAATGAGCCCGCCGTGAGCGCTGACGTGCTCGCTGCCGAGCGCGTGGAGCGTGCTTTGGGGTGCCTGGCGGTGCCGGTCGCCCGCTAGCGGGGCAAGCTTGGCCGGAGACTAACTTACGCATCAGACGGCCAGGAACAGCGCACTTTGGCTGGTCTTGCCTCGCCCGGCTGCAGTGCCGAAGCGGGACTCAGCCGGACTCGGCTGGACCCAGCACGACATGATCCAGAACGTGCACGGCGCGATCTTGTCCTGGTAGCGCTGCCAGGATACGGCGAGCGGTCTGCAAACCGCTTGCTCAACTAGTGCGACCGTACGCTCGCCGGGCTCCTCGGCCGACAGGCACCCTTCCGGGGACTCCGTGGTGCGTTCGATTACGTTGCGCTGACCTGCGAAATGGCACCCTACAGTTCGTTGAGCGAGTGCATATTCGACCAAACGGCACTGGCCACCGCATGCTATGGTCACGTGTTCGAACGGCCCGCTGCCCACGGACATATGGCGGACAGGATCTGGGCCAAGCAAGCGGTTCGGCGAACGGCTTGCTATCAGCGACGGTGACCGGCCCTGCTGGCAAGGGGCATAGTCGATCTAGGGGCCGCCGATGTCTTGCCCGGCGTGGACGCAGTTGGTGCAGCCGGTGCAGGATGTCGAGGCCACGCAATGTGACCACGGGCATAGCTACCAAGAGCCCAGCCACCGTACAGACCGACTCTGGGCGCCCGTCACTCACCCGATCACCCGACGTTGTGGCGCGCCGCCGAGCTGGCGTTGCCCGACGGTTGTCCCTGCTATAGGCGAATCGGCTAAGCGATGGAGTCGAGCGGCACGCCGGTTGGCGAAGGTGTTCGACCCGCGGCCTCGCGTCGCGACGGGCTCTGAGACGACCGGCAGCGAGAGTTCGCCGGAGCCCGGCGGACGGCAGCCGATGGGGCGGGCTTCCATCGCTCTCCGGCCAGGCCAATCCGCTACGTCCAGGGCAGCGGTGACCCTGTCTCTAGCAGGGTCTTCAGGCTGGCAAGGACGGCAGGCCATCCGTTCGAGATTGCCGCCAGGACGTCGCTGCCAGGCTCGAAGCCCCCGTGGGCGACCGTGAGCTTGACCACGCCCTGCTCGGCGTCCTGGATGTCGAAGGCCACCTTCGAGCGGGGCTCAGCGCGCCAGACGTGAGCGGTGGCCTCGTCCATGCCGACGCTGGCGGCCCACTCAGGCGTGATGGTGTGCCAGGAATAGGCGAGCCGGCGGCAGGGGTCGGACTCGAGAACCACCTGTTCAGGGTCGCTCACGACGAGGCCGACTTCCTCGTGCGCCATGTCGTAGGTCGAGCCCTGCTTCCAGTCAGAGCGAAACGTCTTCGCACCAGCCTTGTGGTGCCGCCAGTAGCGCTTCGTCACGGCGGGGTCGGTGAGGCCCTGCCAGACCCGCTCGGGCGTGGCGTGGATATAGGTCGTGTACGTAAAGCTCGTCATCTGGTCCCCGCCCGGGCGAGTCGACGGCGAGGGCGTCGATCGTTGCGTCCGCATGTGGCCCAGGCACGCCGGTAGCAGTCAACTATCTCTGCGCGCGACTCGTGCTCGGTGGCCCACATGGTGGCGTTGTCCTCGACGGTGTCCCACCAGCGCAAGTGCTCGGGGATAGGACGCCCGAAGGTCTCGCCGAAGTACAAGGCTTCGACGATCGAAAGGTGCTTGACCAAGCCGAGGAGATTCGTTCCGGTCGGGGTCAGCGGTCGGCGGATGTCGTACTCGGAGAGCCCTTCGAGCTTCGAGAGAATCGCTTCGCGCGCCGACCGCACGCTACTGTGCAGGCTCGATTTGGCATCGGCATACTCAGGCTCCTGGTGCGGCCATGGGCCGGACAGGACGTCCCGGCTCGAGTCGTCGCCGTGCATCATGGCGCAAGATTATGTCAACGCCAACCTAACACCTGCCACCGTCAAGCACCCCGGGCAAATGCCCGATGTGCTGGCGGCCGCCGGCCCGGACAATGCGCTCCAGGAGCTAGGGGATGGGAGAGCATTGTGTTCAGGAATGCCATGATTCGAAACCGCGTGCGAGCACTGGCTCGCGGGCGCGTTGGGCCGGCTGGCGGTCTCCGCTTCGCGGTGGCCGTGATCGCTCTTGGGGGCGGCTCCTTGCTGGCCGTGACCGCAACGGCTGCGCCGGCGCTGGCCAGTATTCCTGCGCCGCTGGTGGTGACGACGACGTCGCCGCTGACGGCTACCGCTGGCTCTGCCTATGTGGCCAAGCTCGATGCTACCGGCGGCACTAAGCCCTACTCCTGGTCGCTGGCGGGCGGGACATCACTGCCGGCCGGGCTGGTGCTGCATGCCTCGACGGGTCAGATCACCGGCAATCCCCAGGGTCCCGGGGGCACGACTGACTTCATGGCGGAGGTGACTGACGCCGAGAGCCCGGCAGTCTCGGCCACCGCACTGGAGTCCATCACGGTGGTCGTGAATCCGCTGACGGTGGCGAGCGTGACGCTGCCGGCCGCGACTTCGGGCGTTCCGTATTCGGCGACCTTGGCGGCCACCGGCGGCGTCGCTCCCTACAGCTGGTCGCTCGCTGGCGGAACGCTGCCGGCCGGGCTCAAGCTGCGCGCCGCCACCGGCGTGATCTCGGGTACGCCGACCACCGGAGGCAACTTCACCTTCGTCGCGCAAGTAACTGACTCCGAGGCTGTGCCGCAAACTGCCAGCGCCTCCGAAGCCATCACGACAGGCGTCTCTGGACTTGTCGTGACCACCGCCAGCACCCTGCCGACAGTCGCCAGCGGCGTGCCGTACTCGGTGAAGCTCAGCGCGGCGGGCGGCGTCACCCCGTACCAGTGGTCGCTGGCCTCGGGAGTCCTTCCGGCCGGGCTGAAGCTAGCTAAGACTTCGGGCGTCATATCGGGCACCACCACCGCGACCGGCCCGGACAGCCTCACTGTGCAGGTGACCGACGCAGAGGCTCCGGCCGTATCGGCGACGGAGAACGTCTTGCTGAACGTGGTCACCCCCATGGTCGTGCCCGGCAACCTGCCAGGGGCGAGTCTCAGCGAGTCGTACACCGCATCGCTGCTGCCCACTGGCGGCCTCGGGCCGTACAGCTACGCCATTACCGCAGGATCGCTGCCAGCAGGGCTGGCCCTCGACGGCGGCACTATCACGGGTAGCGCGAGTGCAGATGGCACTACCTCGTTCACCGTCTCGGTGACCGACTCAGAGAACCCCCCGGCCACCGTCACCCAGACCGAATCCATCACCGTCACGCAGCCCGTCATCTATGTGGCGACCGACGGCTCCGACAGCAACGCCGGCACCCAGATGGCGCCGTTCCAGACGATTGGAGCCGCGCTCACACTGGCTGGTGCTTTCACCAATCCGGTCATCGACGTAGCGGGCGGTAGCTACAACGAGGGCTCAGGCATCTCGCTGATCAGCAACGTCACCATCAACGGCGGGTACAGCGAAGGCGCATGGACCCAGACGTCAGGGTTGCCAACAACGATCATCGGCTCGCCGCAAGCGGCTCTGGCTGACAGCGTCACAGGCGTCTCGATTAACGACGTGACGCTCGCACCGGTCGCGCCGGCAGCAGCCGGTTCGAGCGTGTACGGGTTGCGCGCCATCGACGGCTCGTCCGTTGCACTCGCAGACGTCACCATCGCCACGCCGAATGCCGCGCAAGGTGCAAATGGCGCACCTGGAGGCTCCGGTCGCGACGGGGACATCGGGCAGAACGGCCAATCGGGAGCGGGTTGCGGCCCGAGTACCAACACCCCGACTCCGGGTGGCACCGGTGGAACACTTGTGACCGCTGGCGGGACAGGCGGCACAGGCGGCGCTCAATATAGCGGGATCTGCGGCGCCAACGGCAGTGCCGGTAACTCAGGATCCGGCCCGAGCGGCGGCCCAGGCGGCTCATTCGGTACTGGTAGTGCTGGTTGTTGCGCCAGCGGGGGCTCCCCAGGCCACGATGGCGGCTCTGGTGCGCCTGGTCCAGCTGGTCCTGCCAGCTTCTTCAGTGCCGCCTTGGCTGGCACGACGTGGGCGGGTTTCCCCGGCAATAGCGGCACGAGCGGCCAGGACGGGAGCGGCGGCGGCGGCGGCGGCGGGGGCGGCGGCGTTGGCTGTGCGGGTCTTTGCTTCAACACGCTCGGTACGGGCGGCGGCGGCGGCGGTGGAGGTGCTGGCGGCGCCGCCGGGACTGCTGGTAACGGCGGCGGCGCAGGCGGCGGCGCGTTCGGCATCTTCCTCTCGGGCTCGAGCGTCACTCTTGTCGCCACGACCATCCAGGTGGGCAACGGCGGGACCGGCGGTAACGGCGGAAGCGGCGGGCAGGGCGGCTTCGGCGGGCCCGGCGGGTCCGGCGGAGCAGGCGGCAACGGTGTTGGCGGCTATGGCGGCTATGGCGGCAATGGCGGCAATGGCGGCAATGGCGGCGGCGGGAGCGGCGGCACCGGCGGCCCGAGCATCGGAATCTTCCGCGGCGACGGGTCAACTGCATCCGTGGACGGTGCGTCTCTGATTACCGTCGGTGCTGGCGGTGCTGGCGGACCCGGTGGCACCTTCCCGGTGCTGGCCCCTACCGGCGCGCCGGGGCTTGCGATCGCGCTCTTCTAGTCAGGTCGCCCATGAGTACCTGGGCAGGCGGAGGGTTCACCTCTCCGCCGGCCCTGGTACGGGACGCTAGAGATCAGGATGTTTCGAGCGCTACGCCGGCCCGGATGGCCCAGGCCACGGCCTCGCTGCGACCCCGGACGCCGAGCCGCTGGTAGATCGCGACGGTGTGGTGCATGACGGTCTTGGGTGTCATGCCGAGGCGCCCGGCGATCTCTCTGTTGGTGAACCCGCCAGCGAGGAGCCCGACGACGTCGAGTTGCCTGCTGGTGAGCGGCTGGGCCGGTGGCGCGACGGGAATTACCGCGGCCTGGGGCGACTGCGAGCCCTGACGGACCGCCACTTGGCGCAAGTAGCCGCTGACCTTCGTGATGGCGGATACCCAGTCGAGTCCGGCTCCGGTGGCCGCGGCGGCCTCGAATGCGTCCTTCCCGAGTTCTGCCCGGACCTGCTCGACATCGGCCTCATATGCCGAGATATGTGCCTGGTCCAGGGCGGCGTAGAGGTGTTTCTGTACCTCACGCAGCCGGCCGTGGATGCTTGCTGCAAGCTCGAGGTCGCCAGCATGTGCCGCTATCTGCGCCGAGGCAAGCAGCGAGTAGCCCGCCGGAATGGAGGAGGGATCGTATCCTGACAGCTCAAGGCCCTGGGCGCACCAGTCCGCAGCCGCGGCACCGTCGCCAGCTGCCAGCGCTTGAAGGGCGAAGCTGGGCAAAAGCACCGTCTGGATCGCGGTCTGGCGGATCGCGCCGGCCATGGCCATGAGTTCAGCTGGCGACGGCAGCGCAGCGCTCGCCGCTTCAGACCCGGGAATCCAGAGCTGGAGCAGCACGGCGGCTTCGAGGATGGCGCGCGTGTCGGCGCCGCGTTTGGCGGTGGCCAGAGCCGACAGGCTCAGCCGGAGGCCTTGCTCTTCGTCGCCGGCTATGTTCGCGAACCTCGCGGCAGTGAGCTCAAACCGGATGATCCAGCCCGGAACGCCCAGGCGCCGTGCGACTGTGAGGCCTTCGTTAATGTCTTGCGCCGCCCGCTTGAACTCGCCGGTTATCGCGCTGACAGAAATCCGGCAATGCAGCGCACGGAGGATTATCCGGGAGTCGCCCAGGGACCGCGCGAGCTCCTCGCCTCGGGTGAGACGCTCGATGTACTCCGCCTTGTTTGCAGGGAGCAGGACGCGCAGTCCCATGAAGCCCGACCAGAGAAGAGCCTCGGCTAGCTGGCCCGACCTGATGTCCTGGGCCTGCGCCAGCACGATTGCCTTATCCAGCAGCGCGGTGTGGCCAGCATGCGATGCGCGGGCGTTCCAGAACGGCGCCAGCCCTGTCAGCAGATCGAGGGCGTCCGCTGCGCGCTCCGCGTCCAGGCACGCCTGAAGCGCGATCCGCAGACAGTCATGCGCGCCTTCGAGCCAGGACCACCACTCGTCAGGCTCAGGATCGGTCAGGCCCAAGCCCGCCGCGCGGGCGCGAGCGGCCAGCCAGGTGAGCCACAGGTTCTCGACCGCGGCAAGGTCACCGGAAGCTTTCAGCTGCTCGCTGGCGAAGTCACGGACCGACGGCGGCAGCTCGAAACGCGTGTAACCATCGGCGGATACTGGGCTGAGCAGGTGCACGTCGACTAGCGACGACAGCGCGTCGAGAACGTCGGCTGACTCGCTCGCGGCGAGGGTTTCTGCGTCCTCGATCTCGAAGGCCGCCCCGGTCACGGAGAGCCGACGAAGCAGATCTCGCCCGGCGGCAGGCAGCAGCCTGTACGTCCAGTCAATCGCGGCTCTGATGTCGTGATGTCGCGCTGGAGAATCAGGCTTTGATGCTCGAAGCACGTCGAGGCGCCTGCCGGGGAGGCGCGCCAGGATCTGCGCTGCCGACAGGCTGGCGGCGCGCGCAGCCGCAAGCTCGATCGCGAGCGGCAGTCCCTCCAGTTCGCGGCACAGCGATACCACCGCCGATGCGTTCGCAAGCTCGAGGCGAAACTGATCGCTGGCCGCTTTCGCGCGATCGCAGTAGAGGGCCACCGCGGGCTGGGCAGCGACCTTGCGCAGATCTTGGATGTCTTCAGCTGGCACTGGCAGGGGCGATAGCGGCACTACCCGCTCTGGCCGGAGCCGGAGCGGCGCCTGGCTCGTCACGATCAGCTGCAACTGGTCGCACGCGTCCAGCAAGTCGGTGAGCACGTCGGCGCCTGCGAGCAGGTGCTCGAAGTTGTCGAGCACCAGTGCCGTAGGAGGAGCACCCTGAAGCCGTCGGGCGACCGCGTCGACTGCTGACAGGCCTGGCGGGATGGTGATCTGAAGCTGGTCAGCGATCTCGGCCGCCACGAGCTGCGGAGCGGGCACAGACGCGAGTGAGACCACACCAACCGACCCCGGCTGGTCGGCGTCGAGAGTCCATGCCACCTCCAGCGCCAGCCGCGTCTTGCCCACCCCGCCGCGCCCAACGATGCTCACCAGGCGGACAGACGGGTCGGCGACCAGTCGCATAACCGCGGCTAGCTCAGCCTCGCGGCCGATGAGCGGGGCGGATTGCGCGGACCGCCGCAATCCTCGGCGCGCTTGCTCATTCAGGGCTGACGGATAGCTCTCAAGTTCGGAGACGGCCAAGCCGTTGCCCCTGTTCCCGGCGGGCACGTAGCCGATAACCGCGATCGCCGCGGCAGCACAGATCGCGACAGGCTGCGCCCGATCTGACCTGCCACCGGCATCGAGCCGCCCTGAACGTGGTCACTTGCCTGAAGCACTGTCCCCCCGTGAACGCATCTCCGCCATAATAAATGCACCTGGGTGCGCTCGTTATGTCACAGCACGCCAGCTTCGCATTTAGAACATGACGTCTAGGTGCGAAAACAGGTTTACGAGCCCGCCGCCCGAGTCCGCCCCGATCTCGCAGTTCATGATCAGCGCCGCTGTGGCTGATGTCCCTGTCCGAGTGTTCCTATCTGAGGAATATTCTCCGCATAAGGGGTCAGAACTTCAGCATGAGGCGCTTATTTCGCTGTCCTGCGGGAATGCCTTGGGTGGAGGGCAGCCATGACCTTTACGGATCGCGTCGACGCGGGCCGCCAGCTCGCCGCGCGGCTGATGCACCTGCGCGACGAGCGAACGGTGCTGCTGGGCCTGCCAAGGGGAGGCGTCCCGGTAGCCGCTGAGGTCGCCGCCGCCCTCGGCGCCCCGTTGGACGTGATCGTGGTGCGCAAGCTGGGGGTCCCGCAGCAGCCTGAGCTGGGGATGGGCGCAGTCGGCGAAGACGGCGCGCGGGTCATCAACGCCGAGGTTGTCCGCCTGGCCGGGGTGTCCGCCCGCGCGCTGGAAGCGGTCGAGGCACGAGAGCAAGCTGAGGTCCGGCGCCGGGCCCTCCGGTACCGGGGCAGCCGTTCCCGGCTGCGACTGGACGGACGGACAGCGGTGGTCGTCGATGACGGCATCGCGACCGGGTCGACCGCGAGGGCTGCCTGTCAGATTGCCCAGGCTCACATGGCCGCGCGCGTGATCCTCGCGGTCCCGGTCGCGCCGCCAGGCTGGGAAGTCCGGCTTGCTGGCGCCGCCGATGAACTTGTCTGCGTCGCTACACCAGCCCAGTTCCTCGCGATCGGGGAGTTCTACGGCGACTTCTCTCAGACAACCGACGGCGAGGTCGCGGCCCGCCTGGACGCCGCAGCCGCCGCCAACCCGGTGGCGGCCAGGGCCGACCCGTCCGCCTCAGCGGCCGGCGAGTGGGATGCTTAGGCGCGGTGCCAGTATCGTCGGGTAAACCTGACTGCAAGCTTCGCATCGCCTTAAGGACGGGCCGCGGTAGTTTACCGAATCGCCCGTGACAGCCTATTTCGCGTAACATATCCAGGATTGCGGCCAGGGGGCCCTCGATGTGGGATGGTGATCCAGACCCAGTGGAAACCGTGAAGTACTCCATAGTCATCCCCATTTACAACGAGGAGGAGTCCTTCCCGGCGCTGGTGAAGCGCCTGCGCGAGGTCATGGACCAGCTCGACGGCCCGACCGAGGTCGTGCTCGTCGACGACGGCAGCAGGGACGCCAGCTACCAGCTGATGACGGAAGTCAACACGGAGGACCCCCGCTTCAAGATCGTCCAGCTCTCCCGCAACTTCGGCCACCAGATCGCCATCACTGCGGGGATGGACGTGGCGTCCGGCCAGGCCGTCATCGTGATGGACGCCGACCTCCAGGATCCGCCTGAGGTGATACTTCAGATGGCCGCCCGGTGGCAAGAGGGATATGAGGTCGTTTACGCGGTCCGGGAGCGCCGCGAGGGCGAAACGCTCTTCAAGCGCAAGACCGCAACCATTTTCTATGGCATTCAGCGGCGGCTTGCCGAGATCGACCAGCCAATGGAGGTTGGCGATTTCCGCCTGGTCGACCGTAAGGCCCTCGACGCGTTCCTGCAGATGCGCGAGCGCAACCGGTACGTCCGGGGAATGTTCTCCTGGGTAGGCTTCCGGCAGACCGCTGTGCCTTACACCAGGGCGTCACGCGAGGCCGGCGAGAGCAAGTATCCGTTCCGCAAGATGATGAGCCTGGCACTTGACGGCTTCGTCGGGTTCTCGACAGCGCCCTTGCGGTTCGCGCTGACCGCCGGAGTCGTGATGGCGCTCGGGGCATTCCTCTACGGCATTGTGGCCATTGCTATGAAGCTCGCGGGCGTGCCCTTTGTGTCAGGCTATGCTTCCTTGCTCGTGGCGATTACGTTCCTGGCCGGGGTGCAGCTGATCGTGATCGGCATGGTTGGCCAGTATGTGGCCAGGATCTACGACGAGGCCAGGGCGCGGCCGCTGTACCTGGTCCGGGAGGCACGTGGCTTCTCCGCGCGCGGACACGTAGACGGCGAATCGCTGTGGCCTGCGGCCAGTCAGGACTCGCTGACGCGTGGCCAGCGCGTCCCGCCGTTGCCCCCGTCATGACGGAGGCGCTCAGTCACTCCAATGACGGGCCTGCGGCTAGGTCGGGGTCGCAGGTCGCCGACCCCGAGGCGACTGTGACCGCGCCGCCTGCCCCGCCTCGTGACTGGCGCGACTGGCGCACCTGGCTCCGCTCGCCGGTGGCCCAGGGACTGGTCGCGCTGGCCGTCTACACCACGGCCTGGCTGACCACCACGGCCGAGCCGCTACTGCACAACGTCGGCCATGCTCACCTGGACCAGCTGAGCATGGACCCCAACTTCTATACCTGGTGCCTGCGCTGGTGGCCGTGGGCGATATCGCACGGGCAGAACCCGCTGTTCTCCCACGTCATCCGCGCCCCCGCCGGCCATTCCCTGGCCTGGGTCACCACCGTGCCGCCGATTGCCCTGCTGGCCACGCCGCTGACGCTCGCGGCCGGCCCGATCGCGGCATTCAACATCCTCACCGCGATAGCGCTGCCGACGTCGGCCTGGGCGGCATTCGTGCTGTGCCGGCGCCTGACGAGGCAGTTCTGGCCGTCGCTGGCGGGCGGCGCGGTGTTCGGGTTCTCGGCGTTCGAGATGAACCACGTGACGGCTGGCCAGCTCAACCTGATCTACAGCCTGCTGCTGCCGATCCTGGCCTACCTCGTCGTCCGGTGGCGTGAGCAGAGCATCAGCGTCCGCGCTTTCGTGATCCTGGCCGGGCTCACGATGGCCGTGCAGTTCTACCTGTTCCTCGAGACGTTCGCCGACATGACGGCCATCCTGGCCGTGGCCCTGATCCTCGGGATCGCGCTCGCTGGCCGCGAGGCTCGGCCCGCCATGCTGCGCCTCACCAAGCACCTGGTCGTGGCTTATGTGATCGCATTGGCCCTCGCGTTGCCCTATCTCGGGTTCGCGCTGAGGACCAAGCCGCCGACCCTCAAGGCAACAACCGAACTCGACCTTGGCAGCCTCGTCGTGCCGCGGCCCGGCAGCACATGGTGACGTCCACTGGCTGCATCACCTGGCGGTCGGGCCGATACAGATCTCGGCCGGAGGCTACGTCGGGATCCCGCTGCTGCTGGTCGCCCTGGTGCTGGCAGTCACCAGATGGTCCAGCCGGATCGTCCGGTTCCTCACCTGCATGCTGGTCTTCATCGTCGTCGCGTCGCTCGGTCCGGCGCTGTACCTGCAGGGAAGCCAGGTCGCCAGCCTCCCCTGGCATGCGCTGTGGAATCTGCCGATTGTGCGCAACGCCTACCCGGCGCGGCTGATGCTGTTCGCCTTCCTGGTACTGGCAGTAGCAACAGCACTCTTCCTCGCCAGGCCCGGCAAGCTGATCTGGCTGCGGTGGGTCCTCGGGCTGCTCGTAATCGCGGCCATCGTCCAGGATGCTCCGGGTCTCGATGTCGCGCCGCACAGCACCGTGCCGACCTTCATCAGCGCCGGCACCTACAGCCGGCACCTGAAGCCCGGCGAGATCGTCGTCGTCGTCTCAGACATCGGCAACGCCGGGATGCTCTGGCAGGCCGACACCGACTTCTACACGCGCCTGGCTGGCGGCTACATCAACCAGGCCATTACCCGCCGCACCGATCTGCCCAAGGTGGTGCAGAGCCTCGCGCGCGCGACGCCGCTGATCGTCCTGAAGTTCGAGTCGTACGTCAAGGCCGACAAGATCGGCGCGATACTGCTCGACCGCAACCACGAACCGCAGTGGGTGGGCATCCTCAAGAAGATGGGCCTGAAGGGCCAGTACATCGGCAACGTCATCGTGTACCCGACCAACGGGTGCCAGAGCTGCCGGCTCCTCGACTGGGCCCAGCTCACGGTTCCCCCCTTTGACAAGCGCTAGCTGACTTAGCCACGGGCCGGCCCAGCGACGCGGCGGCGCGCTGACGCGAGGAGGCAGGAGTGACCTGGGACGAGCTGCTCGCCTACTGCCTGGGCAAGCCCGGCGCGTGGCAGGACGAGCCGTGGGACGGCGACGTCGTGGCCAAGGTTGGCGGCAAGATCTTTGCGTTCCTTGGCTCAGGCGGAGGCAGCGTGGGGCTCAAGTGCGGTGCCACTCGCGAAGCCGCCGACGAGTGGCTGGCACGCTACCCCGACCATGCCGCCGTCATGCCCTACATCGGCCGGTCCGGCTGGAACTCGCTCCAGATCGGCGGCGACATCCCGGCAGATGAGCTCCTTGAGGCCGTCGACGCTTCCTACGACGCTGTCGTCAGCAAGCTGCCGAAGAAGAACAGGCCGCCGGCGGCTGAGCCGGCCAGCGCGAATCCCGGTTGCGCCCGCGGCCTCAGGCCGAAACCATGGCGGGATGAATTGGACAGCCCCAGACGTAGACCGCGCCGAGCCGCCCAACGTCGCTAGCGAGCGGCCCGCCCTGCAAGGGTGGCTGGACTATCACCGCGCCACGCTGCGCTGGAAGTGCGAGGGCCTCGATGGCGAGCAGCTAGCAACCCGGCCGGTCCACTCATCCACGCTCTCGCTGCTCGGCCTAGTGCGTCACATGGCCGAGGTGGAGCGGTCCTGGTTCCGGGTACGGTTCGCGGCCGAGGCGGGACTAGGCAGCCTCTACTGCGATGCGGCCTACCCCGACGGCGACTTGGACCTGACGGATGCCGCCCGCGCCGAGCAGGACTTCGCCGCGTTCATGGCCGAGTGCGCGGCGGCCGACGAGGCGGCGAGAGACCGGTCCCTTGACCAGACTTTCACCCATCCCCGGACCGGCGACACCATGGACCTGCGCTGGATCTACCTGCACATGATCGAGGAGTACGCGCGGCACAACGGGCATGCCGACCTACTGCGCGAGCTCATCGACGGTGTGACCGGCGACTAGCGCAGGCCCGCCAGCCTCGTCACTGTCTCCTCGAGTTCCGCAACCAGCGAGCCAATGACGTCCGCGACCGGCCTGACCTCGTTCATCCGCCCGACGATCTGGCCTACGGGCATCGGGATGACGTCGGGGTCACCCGATCGCATGAGCCTTTGATGGGCCTCGGAGACGAGCAGGTTCTGCAGCGGCATGGGCAGCGGCTCCGGTGCGCCTGGAGCGAGCCACGCGTCGGTCCAGCTGTTTTTCAGGAGGCGGGCAGGCTTGCCGCTGTAGATCCTCGACCGGACGGTGTCCGATGAGGTCGCCTTCAGCAGCGCTTCCCGCAGGCCAGGCAGGGGCGACAGATTCGCATACTCCGACGTGATCAGCCAGGCCGAGCCCATCCAGACGCCAGCAGCGCCGAGCGCGAGGGCGGCAGCGACCTGCCGGCCGGTGCCGATCCCGCCGGCCGCCAGCACCGGGACGTCGGGCCCGACTGCGTCGACGACCTCGGGTACCAGCACCATGCTCGCGATCTCGCCGGTGTGGCCGCCAGCCTCATACCCCTGTGCGACCACGATGTCGACGCCCGCGGCGACGTGTGCCTGGGCGTGCGCCGCCTTGCCGGCGAGGGCGGCGACCAGCATGCCGCGATCGTGGGCGCTGGCAATGACGTCAGGCGGTGGCGAGCCAAGAGCGTTTGCTATCAGCCGTGCCGGATGCGTGAGCGCGACCTCGACCTGGGCGCGGGCGATCGAGTGCAGCCAGCCGAGTACGCCGTCGGCGGCCTCGGTGTCGTCCGGGAGCGGCGGCACGCCGAGCTTGATGAGGGTCTGGTCGACGAATTCCCGGTGACCTGCCGGGATCAGCTGGTTGAGGTCGATGGCCGCACCCTCGGCCGGGATCTTGGCGGGCATGACCACGTCGATCCCGTAAGGGCGGCCGTCGGTGCTGGCATCCATCCAGTCCAGGACCTTGTCGAGCTCTGCCGCGTCGTTGAACCGTACGCAGCCGAGGACGCCGAGCCCGCCCGCCCGGCTGATCGCGGCGGCGACGTGCTCAGAAGGAGTGAACCCGACGATCGGATGCTCGATACCGAGCTGATCGCAAAGCGGGGTGCGCATGCGCGGTCTCCTCAGGTGGACTGCAGGTTGGTGACCTCGGCAGCCTGTGCCACCGCGGCCAGCTGCTCGTCGGCGTACCCGCGAGCCCAGCGGTAGTCGGCCTTGCCCGCTGGCGTCCTGGAGATCTGCTCCACAAGCCAGACCGACCTCGGCACCTTGTAGCCCGCGATCTTCGTCCGCAGATGGGCCTCGAGCTCGGCAAGGTCGATAACGTGGCCGTCGCGCGGCTGTACGACCGCGGCCACCCGCTGGCCGAGGCGCTCGTCGGGTACCCCGATGACCAGGGCGTCAAAGACGCCCGCAAACGACTTCAGCGCTCCCTCGACTTCCTCCGGGTAGACCTTTTCGCCGCCAGTGTTGACGCAGGTATTGCCGCGGCCGAGCAGCGTGATCGAGCCGTCCTCCTCAACCCTGGCGAAGTCGCCCGGTACGGCGTACCGCACACCGTCGACCTCGGCGAACAGCGCCTTCGTCTTGACCGGGTCCTTGTAGTAACCCAGCGGGATGTGGCCGCCGCGGGCGATCCGGCCGACACCGCCTGGCCCGACTGGCTTATTGTGCTCGTCGATCACGATCGTGGACGGTCCAGCGGTGACCGTCGGGCCTTCGGCCTTCTTGTTACCTGCCGACACGTATCCGAGGCCGGTGAAGCCTGTCTCGGAGGCGCCGATCGCGTCGGTGATGACAATATTCGGCAGCAGGGTGAGGTACTGCTCCTTGACGACCGGCGAGAACAGCGCGGCGTTACTGGAGATCGCGAGCAGCGAGGAGAGGTCATACTCCTCCTGCTGATACGCCTCGATCATCGGCCTGGCCATCGCGTCGCCAGTGATCATGAGCACGTTGACCCGATGCCGCTGCACGGCGCGCCAGACGGCGTGCGGGTCGAACTGCGGCACGAAGACCACGGTGTCGCCGCCGAACAGGCCAGGCAGCGTTCCCCACTGCGCGCTGCCGTGAATGAGCGGCGCTGTCGTCAGCCGGACCAGTCCGGTGGGGCCGGCGGTGCCACGACGGATCTGCTCCCACTCGTCGGGCAGTCGCTCGCCGGTCGTGAAATCGATCCCGCCGCCGAGCGTGCGCCACACGTCCTCATGCCGCCAGAGCACGCCCTTCGGGTAACCGGTGGTCCCTCCGGTGTAGAGCATGTAGATGTCGTCGGCGCTACGCTCCCCGAAGTCGCGGACAGCAGAGGCTCCTGCCAGGGCGTCTGCGAAGTCGACAACCGTTGCCGGCAGGGGTAGGCCGGTGCCGTCTTCGATGGCCAGCGCGGCCTTGATGGCCGGGAAGTCGGGCAGGAGCGCGGCTACCTTGTCGCTGAACTGACGGTCGTACACCAGGCCGACCAGCTCGGCCTCGGCAAAGAGGTAGCGAAGCTCGGCTTCGACGTATCGGTAGTTCACATTGACCGGAATCGCCCGCAGCTTGTAGCAGGCAAGGATGGTCTCGATCAGCTCGATCGAGTTCCGGCCATAGACCCCGACGTGGTCGCCGGGGCCCACGCCGCCCGAGGCCAGGAAGTGGGCGAGCTGGTTGCTCCGGGCTTCCAGATCGGCGTAGGTGATCTCGGCATCGCCGCAGGCGATGGCCAGGCGCTCTGGAACCGCGTCGGCTGCGTGCTCGAATAGGTCAGCGATGTTCAGCGCCATGGGTATGAAAGTAGAACGTGTTATCGTTCGGGGCAACCCCTTCGGGTGGCTAGGGAGGCTGTCGCGATGACCTCTGCTCCGGCTGATCCAGGCGCCCCTGGTCCGGGCGCCGATCCCGCGAAGGCAGGCGAGCAGCCGCACGCCCTCGTCGAGCTTCGAGGCCACGTACTGATTGTCACGATGAACCGGCCGCACGCGCGTAACGCGCTGAGCGGGCCGATGATGGCGATCATGCAGCAGGCCTGGGACCAGGTCGACAACGATCCGCGCGTGCGGACCTGCATCCTGACCGGCGCCGGCGGCGCCTTCTGCGCCGGAGCAGACCTGAAGGCCATGACCGCCGCGCACCCCGGGGACTCGTTCAGGTCCGGGGCGTTCGACCCGTCAGTCATCGAGCCGCTGCTCAAGGGCCGGCGGCTGACCAAGCCGCTTATCGCCGCCGTCGAGGGCCCGGCCATCGCCGGCGGCACCGAGATCCTCCAGGCGACCGACATCCGGATAGCCGGCCGGAGCGCCAGGTTCGGGGTTTCCGAGGCACGCTGGGGGCTCTTTCCGCTCGGCGGGTCGGCGGTCCGGCTGGTGCGCCAGATCCCATACACGGTCGCCGCCGACCTCCTGCTGACCGGTCGCCACATCACGGCTGAGGAAGCTCTCGCGGTCGGCCTGATCGGGCACGTCGTCGAGGACGGCCAGGCGCTGGCGAAGGCGCTGGAGATTGCCGACATGATCGCGGCCAACGGCCCGCTTGCCGTGCAGGCCATCCTGCAGACGATCCGGGAGTCCGAAGGCCTGGCGGAGAACGACGCATTCGCGCTGGAGTCGAAGCTCGGCATGGCGGTGTTTGCCAGTGACGACGCCAAGGAGGGGCCGCGCGCGTTCGCGGAGAAGCGCAAACCAGACTTTCAGGGCAGATAGCCGACGTCGCGGGATGGCCGTGGGCGCCCGGTACGCCTACAGCCGCCTACAGCCGTACGAAACGCGGACGGCCATCCCACCGCAGCCTCGCTGGCATCCGAAAACACTGCATTTCCCCCACGCCTCTCCGCCCGAATCTCAGCCGGGCCCTTGGCGGCCGAACCTAGAACGTGTTTCACTCTGATCCGTGACTACGCCGCCCATTGCGCCGCTTAGCGCCCCGCTGGACATCAGCTTCGACTACACCCGCTCGCTCGGACCTGTGCTCAGCAAGTTCATGGCGGGGCTTGCGCAGCGCCAGATCATCGGCTCGCGCGGCGCGGACGGCCGGGTCTACGTGCCGCCGGCCGAGTACGACCCGGTTACGTTCGCTAGCCCGCAGGAATTCGTCGGAGTCGGCCCGGAGGGGACCGTGCTCACGTGGTCGTGGCAGCCGGAGCCGCTGGAGGGCCAGCCGCTGGACCACCCGTTTGCCTGGGCGCTGATCAGGCTGGACGGTGCCGACACGGGGATGCTGCACGCCGTCGACGCGGGTTCCGCCAGCCAGATGCAGACCGGGATGCGCGTCCGGCCGCGCTGGGCGGACAGCCCGGCCGGGCACATCACCGACATCGTCTGCTTCGAGCCCGCGAGCAACGCGGGCGACGCCGGTGACGCGGGGGGCCCGGGCGACCCGAGGGATCAGGCGGCAGCGGTCGGCAGCGGCCCCGTTCCCGTCATGGGCACCGAAGCGGACGCCGGCATGATCATCACGCCGGTACGCCTGCACTATCAGCACAGCGCCTCGGCCGAGGAGAGCCGGTACCTGCGCTCGCTGAAGGAAGGCAGGGTCATCGGCCAGCGCTGTCCCGTGTGCGGCAAGGTCTACGTGCCGCCGCGCGGGTGCCTGCCCGGTCGACGGCGTGCCGACCACCACCGATGTGGAGCTGCCCGACGTCGGCACGGTGACTACGTTCTGCGTGGTGAACGTGCCGTTCCAGGGGCAGCGCGTCCCGTCGCCCTACGTGGCTGCTTCGGTGCTGCTGGACGGCGCCGACATCGCATTCCAGCACCTGATCCTCGGCTGCGATCCGGCCGAGGTGCGGATGGGCATGCGGGTCCGGGCCGTGTGGAAGCCGCGCGAGCAGTGGGGCACCACGTCGGAGAACATCGACCACTTCGAGCCGACCGGCGAGCCTGACGCGCCCTACGAGTCCTACGCCCACCACCTGTGAAAGGAGCGGGCTTCGTGCGCGATGTTGCAGTCATCGGCTTCGCCGAGGCGCCGAACGTGCGCCGCACCGACGGCACCACGAACGGCGTCGAGATGCTGGTGCCGATCTTCCGCGAGGTATTCGAGCAGACCGGACTGACGAAGAAGGACGTTGGCTTCTGGTGCTCGGGCTCGTCTGACTACCTGGCCGGGCGGGCGTTCTCGTTCGTGTCGGCGGTGGACGCGATCGGCGCGTTCCCGCCGGTGATGGAGTCGCACGTCGAGATGGACGGCGCGTTCGCCCTGTACGAGGCCTGGGTCAAGGTGCTGACCGGCGAGGCCGAGATCGCGCTGGCCTACGGATTCGGCAAGTCATCGGCGGGTGACCTCCGCCGGGTCCTCGCGCTCCAGCTGGATCCGTACACGATGGCGCCGCTCTGGCCGGACTCGGTGAGCATTGCCGCACTGCAGGCACGGCTCGGCCTGGACAAAGGCATGTGGACGGAACGGGCAATGGCCGAGGTCGCCGTGCGCAGCCGGGCCGCGGCCGTGTCGAACGCCAGGGCCCAGCTGTCCGGCTCGGTGAGTGCGGACGAGCTGCTCGCTGGCCCGTTTGTGGCCGATCCGCTGCGTGCGCACGACTGCGCGCCGATCACCGACGGCGCGTCGGTCGTGATCATCGCTGCCGCCGACCGGGCCCGCGAGCTGTGCGCGCGGCCAGCCTGGATCACCGGCTTCGAGCACCGGATCGAGTCCGGCTCACTCGGGGCACGGGACCTGACATCGTCGCCGTCCGCGGCGGCCGCCGGTGCCGCCGCGGGAGCTCGCGGCGTTGACGTGCCCAGCGTCGAGGTCGCCGAGCTGCACGCGCCGTTCACGCATCAGGAGCTCGTGCTGCAGGCGGCGCTCGGGCTGCCCGAGTCAGTCCGGATCAGCCCGTCCGGCGGCGCCCTCGCCGGCAACCCGATGTTCGCGGCTGGCCTGGCTCGCATCGGGCATGCAGCCCGCCAGATCTTCTCCGGCGCAGCCGGGACCGCGCTCGGGCACGCCACCAGCGGCCCGGCTTTGCAGCAAAACCTCGTCTGCGTGATGGAGGCCCGATGAGCAGTGGTTCGGTGATACGCAGTGCTTCCGAGGGGCATCGGGCGGCTGTGCTCGGCACCGGCCAGACCTACCACCGCAGCAAGCGGCCCGACGTGTCGATCGCTGGCCTGTGCCGGGAGGCGGTCGACCGGGCGCTCGCCGACGCCGGGCTCGAGCTTGCCGACATCGACGCGGTAGTCGTCGGCAAGGCGCCGGACTTGTTCGAGGGCGTGATGATGCCCGAGCTGTACCTGGCCGACGCGCTCGGCGCGGTCGGCAAGCCGCTGTTGCGGGTGCACACGGCCGGGTCAGTCGGCGGGGCTACCGGCGTGGTCGCGGCCAGCCTGGTGCAGGCGGGCCTGCACCGGCGCGTCCTCGCTGTCGCGTTCGAGAAGCAGTCGGAGTCCAACGCCATGTGGGCGCTGTCGATCATGCCGCCGTTCTCGATGCCGCTCCTGGCTGGCGCGGGCGGCTACTTTGCGCCGCACATCAGGTCCTACATCCGGCGCAGCGGCGCGCCCTCGCACATTGGGTCGCTCGTGGCCGTCAAGGACCGGCGCAATGGGGCTCGGAATCCGTATGCGCACCTGCGCCAGCCAGACATCACGCTGGAGTCGGTGCAGGCCTCGCCCATGCTGTGGGATCCGGTCCGGTACGACGAGACCTGCCCCTCGTCCGACGGTGCGTGCGCCGTGGTGATCGGGGACCAGGCGGCAGCCGAAGCGTCCGGCCTGCCGGTGGCGTGGATCCGGGCGACGTCGATGCGCACCGAGCCGACCATGTTCTCCGGCAAGGACAACGTCAACCCGCGTGCAGGTGCCGATGCGGCCGCTGCCCTGTGGGCGAAAGCCGGGATCTCGCGGCCGATCGACGAGATCGACGTGGCGGAGATCTACGTGCCTTTCTCATGGTTCGAGCCGATGTGGCTGGAGAACCTCGGGTTCGCTGAGGCTGGCGCCGGCTGGAAGCTGACCGAGGCCGGCGAGACCGAGATCGGCGGCGGCATCCCCATCAATCCCTCCGGCGGAGTGCTGTGCTCCAACCCGATCGGGGCGTCTGGGCTGCTCCGGTTCGCCGAGTCCGCCATGCAGGTCATGGGCAAGGCGGGCGAGCACCAGGTGAGCGGCGCGCGGACCGCGCTCGGGCATGCCTACGGCGGCGGGTCGCAATACTTCTCGATGTGGGTCGTCGCCGACACGCCGGAGTGAGGCGCTTCCCGGACTGACGTCGGGAATAATGGTGGCATCGAGATGGTATACTTCTGTAATGAGCCTGAATATCAAGAGTGCGGAAGCAGAGGAGCTTGCGCGAAGCCTCTCCGAGGCAACGGGCGAAAGCCTCACTGGCGCGATCACGGTCGCCTTGCGAGAGCGACTCGCCCGAGTACGCGATCTCGAGGGCGAGCAGGTAGCGCGGCGGGCCGCCCGGCTGCGGGCAATAGGCGCAGACGCGGCACCTCGGTGGAAGCCCGAGTACCGGCATGTCGACCACGCCGACATGCTCTATGACGATGCCGGGCTGCCTCGGTGATCGTCGACACCTCGGCGCTGATCGCTATCCTGCGTGACGAGGCTGATGCTGACCGCTATGTAACCGCGCTGGCTGGAGCGACCGAGCCGCGCATTTCAGCGGCGACGTATCTGGAGGCCGCCATCGTCGTGGACGCTAACCGCGACCCCGTGCTTAGTGGACGATTTGACGACCTGATTGCCCAGGCGGCGCTGCGCATTGAGCCAGTCACCGAGCAGCAGGCGCACGTTGCCCGCCAGGCATATCGAGACTTCGGGAAGGGCAGCGGACATCCGGCTGGCCTGAATTACGGTGACTGCTTCGCCTACGCGCTAGCTCGTATGTCCGGCGACCCGCTGCTGTTTAAGGGCAACGACTTCAGCCACACCGACGTGCAGCCTGCGACGGCTTGATCAGCGGTAGCTGACCGGGAGCCGCTTGACTCCGTTGAGCCAGCCTGAGCGCAGCCGCTGCGGGTCGCCCGCCTTGGTGATGTCAGGCATCGCGTCGGCGATCGCGTTGAACATCAGGTCGATCTCCAGCCGGGCCAAGTTGGCGCCCAGGCAGTAGTGCGCCCCGGTGCCGCCGAACCCGACATGCGGGTTGGGGCTGCGCATGATGTCGAAGTGCTCGGGGTACTCGAAGACCTCTTCGTCGAAGTTGGCCGACCGGTAGAACATGCCCGACCCGCTGACCCTGCTTGATCAGCTGCCCGCCGAGCTCGGTGTCCCTGGTAGCGGTCCGCTGGAACACCGTGACGGGCGTCGCCCAGCGGACCATCTCGTCGACCGCGGTCTCCGGACGCTCGGCCTTGAACAGCTCCCACTGATCGGGGTTGTCCAGGAAGGCCAGCATGCCATGGGAGATGGCGTTCCTGGTGGTCTCGTTGCCGGCCACTGCCAGCAGGATGACGAAGAAGCCAAACTCGTCCGAGGTCAGCTCGTCGCCGTCCACCTGCGCGCTGACGAGCTTGGAGACGATGTCCTCGCGCGGGCAGGCTCGCCGGTCCTCGGCCATCAGCATGCTGTAGCCAAGTATCTCCGCAGCCGCCGTCTCGCCGTCGCCTGCGTACTCGGGGTCGTCGTAGCCGACCATGTCATTGGACCAGGTGAACAGCTTGTGCCTGTCCTCCTGGGGCACGCCGATCAGCTCGGCGATGGCCTGGAGCGGCAGTTCGCAGGCAATGTCGGTGACGAAGTCGCCGGTGCCCTTGGCCAGCGCGTCCTGGACGATCTTCCTGGCCCGCTCGTTCAGCACCTCTCGCAGGTTGTTGATGGCGCGCGGGGTGAAGCCGCGAGACACGATGCCGCGGACCTTGGTGTGGTGCGGCGGGTCGATGTTCAGCATGATCACGCGCTGCATCTCGATCTGATCGCGCGTATTGCCGCTCTGGAACCGGACGATCGCCGTGTTCTCGTAGCTTGAGAAGGTCTCGCTGTCGCGCGAGATCGCGACCACGTCGCGATGCTTGGTCACCGCCCAGAACCCGTCGTCGTTGAAGCCCATGTCCGACGGCTGCGGATTCCACCAGATGGGGGCGGCGCGCCGCAGCTCAGCCAGCTCCTCCTGAGGCACGCGGTCCGCGTACAGGTCAGGATCAGTGAGGTCGAAGCCTTGCGCTATTCGCGGCTGAGCCATGACGAGCCTCCGGATCTATAACGTGTTCTAGTGGGATTCAAGCATGCCGGCGGCCGGTGGTGAACTGCCTCACACTCGAAATTTCAAGAACACGTTCTACTATGAGTCCAGGCAACGCGGAGGAGTAGCTGTGGGCACTGCGGTCATCGTCGAGGCTGTCCGGACGCCAATCGGGAGGCGGCGCGGGGCGCTCGCGGGCCTGCATCCGGCGGAGCTACTTGGGCACGCCCAGACGGCCCTGCTGGAGCGTGCGGGGCTCGAGCCCGGCGAGGTCGAGCAGATCGCCGGCGGCTGCGTCACCCAGGCTGGCGAGCAGGCCGGCAACGTGACCCGGACCGCCTGGCTGCACGCGGGCCTGCCGAATCAGACCGGCTGCCTGACCCTGGACGCCCAGTGCGGATCGGCGCAGCAGGCCGTGCACCTGATCGCGGGCCTGATCGCCGCTGGCGCGATCGACGTCGGCATCGGCTGCGGCGTCGAGGCGATGAGCCGGATCAGGCTCGGCGCGAACATCGGCACCGGCATCGGCTCGCCGCGCCCGCAGTCGTGGGCAATCGACATGCCGAGCCAGTACGAGGCAGCGGAGCGGATCGCGAGGCGCCGCGGGTTCACGCGGGACCAGGTCGACGCGTTCGGCTTGCGCTCGCAGCAACTCGCGGCACGAGCCTGGGCAGAGGGCCGGTTTGATCGTGAGGTGGCGCCGGTGAAGGCGCCAGTGCTCGATGGCGAGGGCAAGCCGACCGGCGAGAGCCGCGTCGTCGACCGAGATGGAGGCCTGCGTGAGACGAGTCTGGAGGCGCTGGCCGGCCTCAAGCCCGTCCTGCCGGATGGGATGCACACGGCTGGCACGTCGTCGCAGATCTCTGACGGCGCCGCCGCGGTGCTGCTGGTCGACGAGGGCAGGGCGCGTGAGCTTGGCCTGCGGCCGCGGGCCAGGATCGTCTCCCAGTGCCTGATCGGGGATGAGCCGTACTACCACCTGGACGGGCCGGTAGCCGCGACTGAGCGCGTGCTGAAGCGCAGCGGCATGACCATCGGGGACATCGACGTATTCGAGGTCAACGAGGCGTTCGCGTCGATTGTCATGTCGTGGATGAGCGTCCACGAGCCGGACCCGGACAAGGTCAACGCCAATGGCGGCGCCATCGCGCTCGGTCACCCGGTCGGCAGCACCGGATCGCGGCTCATCACGACGGCGCTGCATGAGCTCGAGCGGACGGACGGGACCACGGCGCTGATCTCAATGTGCGCCGGCGGCGCGATGGCGACGGCGACCATCATCGAGCGGATCTAGCGCCCGCCCCGGTGCGGCATTCCGGATTCCGGGCCGGCACTGAGTCCGACCACCGACCTCGGCCCCAGAGTTCTGTCCTATTTATGAAGTTTCGTACGGCAGAAAGATCATCACGCCGAAACGCATGTGCAGTTGTGGCAGCTGGCAGGTACCACAGATGCACAAACGTCTTAGCGGAGGGGCCGACGTCAGGGATGCTGGCTGCTGACCGAGATGACCTCACCGGTCAGGTAGGTCGAGTAGTCGCTGGCCAGGAACGCGATCACGGTGGCGACCTCCCACGGCTCGGCGCCGCGGCCGAAAGCCTCCCGGCTCTCAAGCTCGGCCAGCAGATCACCGGCCATCACCTTGGTGAGGAACGGATGCGTCGCGAGGCTCGGCGCCACCGCGTTGACCCGGATGCCATAGCTGGCGACGTCCAGCGCCGCGCACCTGGTCAGCGCCATCACGCCCGCCTTGGCGGCCGCGTAGTGCGCCTGACCTTCTTGCGCCCGCCAGCCGAGCACCGAGGCGTTGTTGATGACAACGCCGCCACCGCCCTGCGCGACCATCTGTCGCAGCGCGGCCCGCGTGCACCGGAACGTGCCGGTCAGCGTGATGTCGAGGACGCGCAGCCATTCCTCGTCCGTCATCTCCAGCACCGAGCTGGTGCCGCCGAGCCCGGCATTGTTGATCATCACGTCGATCCGGCCGAAATGACTCGCCGACTCGGCGATCAGGTGCGTGACCGCGCTGTCGTCGGTGACGTCGCACGGCACGGACCAGACCCGGTCGCCGTACTCCGTGGCGAGCTCGTCCCGGTAGGCGGCCAGCCTGGCCGCATGCTGATCGCTGATGACGAGGCTGGCGCCTTCCTGCAGGCAGCGCCTGGCGGTGGCCGAACCGATACCGGCTCCGGCTGCCGCTGTAATGACGGCGACCTTCCCGGCCAGCAGATCGCGGCCAGGGGGCGGACTGGGCAGCGCGGGCGCCGGGGCCGTCAAGACCGTGCCTGCCTTGGCAGCCCGAGGGCGCGATCGGCAATGATGCCGAGCTGGATCTCCTGCGAGCCGCCGTAGATGGTGTCGGACCGGCTGAACAGGTGCAGTCGCTGCCAGTCGTCGAGATCGTAGGGCGGCCCCTGCGCCACCATCGATGCGGGGCCGAGCACGTCCATGGCGAGCTCGCCAAGGTCGCGATGCCACCGCGACCAGAGCAGCTTGACGACCGAGTCGGCGGCCGGGGCGGCCGGCACGGCCTGGTCGGTGCTATCCAGCATGCTGAGTACCTGCTCTCTCATGACCTGCAGGCCTATCCAGGCCCTGGCGAGCCTGTCACGCAGCAAGGGATCTGCGGCCGCGCCGTTGCGCCTGGCAACGTCGACAAGCGCGGCAAGCTCGCGCTGGTAACCGACCTGCTGGCCGAGGGTAGAGACGCCGCGCTCGATGGCGAGCGTAGCCATCGCGACGTGCCAGCCGTCGCCGACCTCGCCGACGACCAGGTCGCGCGACGTGCGGGCACCATCGAAAAACACCTCGTTGAACTCCGAGGTCCCGGTGAGCTGGCGGATGGGCCGCACGGTGATGCCGTCCTGGTCCATCGGGACAAGGAGGTAGGACAAGCCGGCCGACCGCCGGGAGCCTGGCTCAGTCCTGGCGAGCAGGAAACACCAGTCGGCAGCCGTCGCGAGCGACGTCCATACCTTCTGGCCGGTGACGACCCACTGGTCACCGTCCAGGACCGCCGACGTGCTCACCGACGCGAGGTCGGACCCGGCGCCGGGCTCGGAGTAGCCCTGGCACCACAGCTCCTGCACGGCGGCGATCGGCGGGAGGAATCGCTCTTGCTGCCCACGCGTGCCGAAGGCGATGAGGGTCGGGCCAAGCAGTTCCTCGCCCATGTGCCCGACCCGCGCTGGCGCGCCGCTGCGAGCGTATTCCTCATGGAAGATGACCTGCTGGGCAAGCGTTGCGCCCTGGCCTCCGTGCTCGCGCGGCCAGCCGATGCAGGTCCAGCCTGACGCGGCCAGGTGCCGGTTCCAGGCCAGGCGCTGCTCGAAGTGCTCGTGCTCACGGCCGGGGCCGCCGAGGCCGCGCAGATTGGCAAACTCGCCGGACAGGTTGTCCGTCAGCCAGCCCCGGATTCGACCGCGGAACTCCTCGTCCTCGGCGGTCAGCTGCACTGGATCTCCCGCGCCCGGCTAGGTGCTCGGCAGGTCCGTAGCGCTCCTCATCGCGCCTGGCCAGCGTCGCATGGGACAAGTAGGCTCAGCCTACCAAGCACTTGCTTGCTTAGAGGAGTCTCGTGGAGCTCACCATTCCGGCTGTGCTGGCGAGCGCTGCCAGGCACTTCGGTGACAATCTGGCGGTCGCCGAGCCGGGCGGCCCGCGACTGACCTACCACCAACTCCACGAGCAAGTCGCCGCCATCGCGTCGGCACTGGCATCAGAAGGCATCGAGCCCGGCGACCGGGTCGCGATCTGGTCGCCGAATACTCATCACTGGGTGCTGGCCGCGCTCGCGGCGCAGACCGCCGGGGCCACGCTTGTGCCGGTGAACACGAGATTCACCGGCGCCGAGGCCCTCGACGTGATTGGGCGGAGCAACGCCAGGGCCCTATTCGTGGCCGGGCCGTTCCTTGGCACGGACCGGCTCGCCGCGCTGCGGCAGGCCGATCTCGCCGAGCCCGGGCAGCTCAACTGGCTGCGGCTCATCGTCACGGTCCCGGTCGAGGCCGGCGCGGCCACCACAGCGGCCGGCGCGGCCACCACTGCGGCGGGCGCGGCCACCACTGCGGCCGGCGCGGCCGCCGGCGGGGCATGGCCGACCGCGACCGTGCTGGACTGGGACGCGATGCTGAGCCGGGCAGCGCAAGCTCCGGCGGGCCTAGCCGCGGAGCGTGCCGCCGCCATCAGCCCCGACGACGTCAGCGACATCCTGTTCACCTCGGGCACGACGGGGCGAAGCAAGGGCGCGATGAGCTCGCACCGGCAGGCGCTGGCCGTCGCCGCGGCGTGGGCCGACTGCGGCCAGGTCACCGGCAACGACCGCTACCTGGTGCTGAACCCATTCTTTCACAGCTTCGGCTATAAGGCCGGGATCCTGGTCTGCCTGCTGACAGGCGCGACGATCGTGCCGCAGCTCGTGTACGACGCCGAGCAGGCCATGCGGCTGATCGAGGCCGAGCGGATCACGATCCTGCCCGGCGCGCCCACGATCTACCAGACCATCCTGGACCACCCGGCACGCGCCGAGCACGACCTGTCGAGCCTGCGCCTCGCGGTCACCGGGGCCGCGGTCGTGCCAGTCGCGCTGGTCGAGCGGATGCAGGCTGAGCTGAGCTTCGACACGGTACTGACGGCGTACGGACTGACCGAGGCGGTCGTCGTCACCATGTGCCGGCCGGGAGATCCGCCGCGCACGGTCGCCACCACGTCCGGCCGCGCCGCAGCGGGCTTCGAGATCCGCATTGCCGGGGCCGACGCCGGCGAGATCCTGCTGCGCGGGCCGAACGTGATGCTCGGCTACCTCGACGATCCGGCGGCGACGAAGGAAGCCATCGACTCCGACGGCTGGCTGCATACCGGAGACGTCGGCCACCTCGATGGAGACGGTTACCTGACGATCACCGACAGGCTCAAGGACATGTACATCTGCGGCGGCTTCAACGTCTATCCGGCCGAGGTCGAGCAGGTGCTCGCCCGGCTCGACGGTGTCGCTGAGTCGGCGGTAATCGGTATCCCGGACACCAGGCTGGGCGAGGTCGGCAAGGCTTTCATCGTCACCAGGCCGGGTGCGGAGCTCGCCGAGGACGACGTGCTGGCCCACTGCCGCGAGCGGCTAGCCAACTTCAAGGTGCCGCGGCAGGTCCAGTTCATCGCGGGGCTGCCGCGTAATCCGTCAGGCAAGCCGCTCAAGCGGCTGCTCAGGGAGGAGTCCGCATGACCGAGCAAGCCGCGAGCAACGGCGCTGGCGAGGCCGAGGTCGTCCGTTACGAGACGCGCGGCCCGGCCGCGGTGATTACGCTGAACCGGCCGCGTTACCGCAACGCACAGAACTCGGCGATGACGTACGCCCTGGACGCGGCCTTCACTCGCGCGGTGGACGACGAGGCCGTATCAGTCATCGTGCTGGCCGGCGAGGGCGATCACTTCAGCGCCGGCCACGACATCGGCACGCCAGGCCGGGACATCGACACGTCCTTCGAGCGCAAGGCCGTGATCTGGTGGGACCACGTAGGGAAACCGGGCGCCGACAGCAGGTACGCCAGGGAGATGGAGGTCTACCTCGGCATGTGCAGGCGCTGGCGCGAGCTGCCCAAGCCGTCTATCGCGATGGTGCAGGGCGCGTGCATCGCCGGCGGCCTGATGCTCGCCTGGGTGTGCGATCTCATCGTCGCCTCGGAGGACGCCTTCTTTGCTGACCCGGTTGTGCGGATGGGCATTCCCGGCGTCGAGTACTTCGCGCACCCGTGGGTTCTGGGGCCGCGATTCGCCAAGGAGATGCTCTTCACGGGCGACCGGTTCTCGGCGGCGCGGGCCTACGAGCTCGGCATGGTCAGCCGCGTCGTGCCGCGCGCGGAGCTGGCCGACACCACGTTCGCGCTGGCGGACCGCATCGCCGCGATGCCGGCGTTCGGGCTGGCTCTGGCCAAGAGGGCCGTCAACCAGTGCGAGGACCAGATGGGCATGCGCAACGGCATGGACTCGACCTTCGGCCTGCACCATGTCGCACACGCGCACAACGCGGAGGTCGGCGCGGACTCGCTGGCGGGGATGGACGCCCGGTCGATGAAGCAGGCAACTGGGTGAACCTGGACTTCGACCCGCAGCTAGCCGAGTTCCGGGCCGAGGTCGCCAGCTGGCTGGACGCGCACGTCCCAGCTAGTCCGCTGCCCTCGGTCGACACAGCGGAGGGCTTCGCGCTACACCGCGCTTTCGAGACGCAGCTGGCGGCGGCCGGACTCGCTGCGGTCTCCTGGCCGGCCGAATACGGCGGCCGCGACGCCTCCCTGCTGGAGTGGCTGGTCTTCGAGGAGGCGTATCACGCCGCTGGCGGTCCCGTCCGGGTCGGCCAGAACGGCCTGTTCGTCCTGGCGCCGACGCTGCTCGCGCACGGCACCGCCGAGCAGCGGGCCCGGATCCTGCCGAAGATGGCGCGCGCCGACGAAGTCTGGGCGCAGGCCTGGTCCGAGCCTGGCGCTGGCAGCGACCTTGCTGCGCTCCGGTCACGCGCGGTGCGGACCGACGGTGGCTGGCTGCTCTCGGGCCAGAAGACCTGGAGCTCGCGCGCCGTCTTCGCGGACCGCGCGTTCGGGCTCTTCCGCTCGGATCCGGCCGCGGAACGGCACCGCGGGCTGACGTACCTGATGTTCGACCTGCGGGCCGACGGCGTCGCCGTCCGGCCTATCGCCCAGCTGGACGGCGAGGCCGGGTTCGCGGAGATCTTCCTGGACGGTGTCTTCGTGCCGGATGCGGACGTGATCGGCGAGCCCGGGGACGGCTGGCGCATCGCCATGAGCTCCGCGGGGCACGAGCGTGGCGTCTCGCTGCGTAGCCCCGGTCGGTTCATGGCGGCTGCCGCGCGCCTCATCGAACTGTGGCAGCGAACTGCGGACCCAGCTGACACCGCGCTGGCCAGCCGGGTGGCCGATGCCTGGATTGGCGCCCGTGCGTATCAGCTGCACGGATACGGGATCGCGAGCCGGGCGGGCGAAGGCGGCTCGGCTGGCGCGAGTTCAGCGTCGGCGAGCCTGGGCAAGGTCTACTGGTCCGAGCTCGACGTGGCGCTGCACGAGACAGCGCTAGAGCTTCTTGGGCCGCGGGCCGAAGTGCGCGACCTGGACGCGTCCGACAGGCGCTGGCTCGACGGCTACCTCTTCGCACTGGCTGGCCCCATCTATGCGGGAACGAACGAGATCCAGCGCTCGGTAGTCGCCGAGCGGCTCCTGGGCTTGCCGCGGGGCGGCTGATGGACTTCACCTTGTCGTCCGAGCAGGAGCAGTTCGGCGCGGCTCTGCACGACCTGCTGGCCGCGGCCGACGGTCCCGCTGCCGCCCGCAGCTGGGCCAGCGATGACCGCGGTCCCGGCCTGAAGATCTGGCGCGCCATGGCCGAGGCGGGGGTGACCGCCCTCGCCGTCCCCGCCGAGTACGGGGGCCTCGGCGCGCACCCGGCTGACCTGGTCATTGCGTGCGAAGAGATCGGCCACCATGCGGTCCCCGGCCCGGCGGCCGAATCGCTCGCGGCCGTGCCGCAGCTTCTGGCGGCGCTCGAGATGAGCGTCAGTCTGACTCCGTATCTACCTCAGCTAGCAGCCGGTGACCTACTCGCCACCCTCGCGGTCCCGCCGGTCGTGCCGTTCGCCGCGGACGCGGAGGTTGCCGGTCTCGTGCTGCTCGCCGAGCGAGGATCGCTATCAGCCGGCACGCCAGGGTCGGCGCACCGGTCGGTCGATGCCAGCCGGACGCTGACCGAGGTGAGAGCCGGCTCACTGCTCGCCGATGGACCGCAGGTCGCCCGCGCAGTCGCCCGCGCGCTCGATTTCGGCGCGCTGGCCGCCTCGGCACAGCTGCTCGGGGCCGGCCGTGCGCTGCTCGAGGCCTCGGCCAGGCACGCTCGTGACCGGGTGCAGTTTGGCCATCCGGTCGGCTCGTTCCAGGCAGTCAAGCATCACCTCGCGGACGTGCTGATCGGACTGGAGTTTGCCCGGCCGCTGCTGTTTGCGGCGGCGGTGGCGCTGGCCGACGAGGCGCCGACGGCCGCGCGCGATGTGTCGGCAGCGAAGGTCGCCTGCGCGGACGCGGCGCACCGTGCGGCGCGCATGGGCCTTCAGGTGCATGGCGCGATCGGCTATACAGCCGAGCACGACGTGGGCCTCTGGCTGACCAAGATCCAGTCGCTCGGCCCTGCCTGGGGCGGCCAGGCCGCGCACCGGGCCAGGGTGCTGGCGGCGCTCACCGCTGCCGCCAGCGACGAAGGCGCCAGGGCATGCGGCTAACCCGCGAGCAGGAAGACCTTCGCGCCGCGGTTCGCGGACTCCTGGACCGCTACCCGCCAGGTCCGGCGCCGGATGCCGATGCGGAGCACCGCCTCTGGCAGCGGCTGAGCGCGGAGATCGGTGTGGCGGGCCTCGCCATCCCCGAGCGCTTCGGCGGCGCCGGGGCCGGGCCGGTCGAGGTGCACATCGTCATGGAGGAGCTTGGGCGTTCGCTCACGCCTGCGCCGATGCTCGGCTCCGCAGTGCTGGCGACCCAGGCCCTGCTGAGGTCGGGCGACGAGGCGGCCTGTCGGACGACTGCTGCCTCGCCTCGCCGACGGCAGCCAGACAGCGGCACTGGCCTGGACAACTGCGGCGGGCCGGTTCGACCCGGCCGAGACGGCCTGCCGGGCCGTTCCGGTGTCTGCTGGTACCGCGCCGACCGGCGGCTTCGGCGGCGCCGCCGAGGCAACGGCGGACTATGCCTTCGTCATGACCGGGGAAGCACACTTCGTGCTGGATGGCGACCGCGCCTCGATGCTGCTCGTTCCCGCATTGATGCCGGACGGGGTGATCGGCCTGTTCGAGGTGCAACCAGCCCAGCCGGAGGTGACGCGCGGCGCGAGCACCAGCGTTGATGAGTCCCGGCGGCTGAGCGTGGTGCGGCTGGACGGCGCTGTCGGCCGCCGGATCGGCGGCCGGGCAGCCCTGGCGGAGGTGCGGGACGCGGCGTGCATCGCGCTCAGCGCCGAGCAGGTCGGCGCGGCGGCGGCCGCACTCGCGATGACGGTTGCCTACACCAAGGTCCGGGTCCAGTTCGGCAGGCCCATCGGTAGCTTCCAGGCGCTCCAGCACCGGATGGCGGACATGCACGTGCTGGTCGAGTCGGCCAGGTCGCTCTCGTACGCGGCGGCCGCTGGCGTCGGAGCAGGGCGCCGCGGACACGGGGCTGCGAGCCGCGGCGGCGAAGGCCTACTGCTCCGAGGCCCTCCGGCAGGTCAGCGCGGAGATGATCCAGCTGCACGGGGCCATCGGGATGACCTGGGAGCACGCGGCGCACCGGTACTTCAAGCGGGGGCACGGCGCTGCCTTGCTGCTGGGCGCCCCGTCCGGTCACATCTCCAGGGTCGCCGCCGCCGTCGTCGACGGACCGATCGCAATGTGACGCAGGTCACATTCCGCCGAGTAACGCCTGTCGAACGGCCGTCGCTGTAGTCGGTGTTGTCGGCGGCCTCTACCGATCGAGGCCCAACCTCAAGGAGAACAATGCGTCTTCCCAAGTCCCTGGCGGCCCGCATCGGCGCCGTCGCCGCCACCGCCGCGATCGCCGTCACCGGCGCGACGGCAGCTGCCAACGCCTCCACCGCGGCCCCCGTTGTCAAGATCCCGACCACGCTGACGATCACCAACACGACCCCGGTCGCCCACGGGCACCACACCAATGCCATCATCAACGGCCACCTGACCGCGGGCACCTACAACCTGCGGCACCTGCGGGTGTTCCTCCAGCGCCAGGGCCCCAAGGGTCACTGGTACGTGGTCCAGATCAAGCGGACCCGCGCGCACGGCCACGTCCTCTTCCGCGTTCGCATTGGCAAGAAGTCCGTGAACTTCCGCCTCGTCTTCCGCGGCACCAGGAACTTCGCCAGGTCGGTCAGCGCGGTTGACACCATCGCGCCGGCTACAGCGGTCTAATCCGGTCGGATCACCACGCCGGCGGGCATCCCAGGGTTTGCTGACATGACCCGGACATGCCCGCCGGTGTGCGACCCTTACAGGCGCGATGGCGAGTGACACAGGTGTGCTCGACGATGCCCTGGCCAGGGCGAGCACGGGCGACGAGGCCGGGTTTCTTGAGCTGTGGCGTGCCCTTCAGCCGCGGCTGCTGCGATTCCTGCGGGTGCTCGGCTGCGACGACCCTGAGGACGCTGCCAGCGAGACCTGGCTCCAGGTCGTCCGGGATCTGCACAAGTTCTCCGGCGGCGAGGAAGACTTCCGGCGCTGGCTGTTCACGATCGGCCGGCACCGGGTCATCGATGCCGCGCGGGCCAGGTCCAGGCGGCCGGCCGTCCCGATGATCAGCGGTCTGGACATCCTGGCTGACCATCAGCTCGTCGAGGACCAGGTGCTGGACGGCTTGTCCGTCCAGGGCGCGGTCGCCTTGCTCGCCCGGCTGTCGCCGGATCAGGCGGAGGCGGTTGCCCTGCGCGTCATCGCCGGGCTCGAGACCCCCGACGTCGCCAGGATCCTCGGCAAGTCGGCCGGCGCGGTCCGGGTGGCCCTGCATCGCGGGCTGAAAACGCTCGCCGACGACCCCGCCGTGCGTGCCCTGGCGGGTCGCGCCCCTGCCGACAGGACCCCGGCCAACCGCAGCCTCGCGGGCGGACGATCAGGACCCGAACCGACCCTCTGGACGCTGGAGGAGGTGGACTAATGACCTCGGATCTGCCCGGTGAGCCGGGCGCCCTCGATCCCGGCCTCGATCAGCTGTTTCGCACGCTGACCGCTGCGGCGACGCCGGACGAGCTGGCAGGCGAGCAGGATGTGCTCACCATGTTCCGGGCGAACGTGCGTCCGCCTGCCACCACGCCGCCTATCCCGGCGGGCCAGGCGCGCGGTCGCGTCGGCTCGGCAGCAGCCGGGTCCCGCCAGTCCGCCGCCCGCGCGTTCCATGCCCCTGTCCGCTGGAGCATCAGGCTGGCCGCCGCCGCGACCCTTGCCCTCGGCGGAGCGGCCGCGGCCGCTTATGCGTCGGCTCTGCCTGCTCCCGTTCAGCACATCGCGCATTCTGTGCTCGGATTCGCTGGCGTGCCCGACGACAGTCGCGGCACGACCCCGAACCCGCACCGGCATCACCACCACCACGCCGGCCCGACCGGCGGTCCATCGGCGACAGCCCCGGCCCAGGGGACACGCGCGCCGACGGCATCGAAGTCGGCAGGCCCGTCGTCGTCGCCGTCGCCGACCGCCTCGGCCTCGCCGTCACCCACCGCCGCCACTGGCCCGTCGCTGCTCTCGGCGACCGCCGCGAGCACCGAGATCACGGCCGGCTCCGACGCGGTCATCAGCGGCCAGCTGACCAGGTCAGGCACGGGCGTGCCGGGAGTCACCGTGACGCTCGTCGAGCGGCGGGCGGGGAAGCTGACCTGGCGGGTGGCCGGTACCGGACAGACAAATGCGGACGGGAACGTGGCCATACAGGTCGCGGCCCTCGCCACGAACGCGGTGTTCCGGCTGAAGATCCCCGGCGCGCCGCCGAGCGCGGCCGTGCGGGTTGTCGTCCAGCCGCCCATCGATGCCGTCCTCGATCCCGGCCCCGGCAACGTCCGGGACCTGCTCGTGGTCAGCACGCAGTACGCCCACCGCGGGAACGTCGTGGTACTCCAGGTCCAGTCCGCCAAGGGATCGTGGGTGTACCTGCGGTCCAAGCGGCTGACGGCGGCCGGCAAGACGACATTCATCCTGTCGGGCAAGCGGCTGAAAAACCGCGAGGTTCGCGTCGTGCTGCTCGCCACGGTCCGGCACGGTGCGTCGGTGCTCCAGAATCCGATCCTCGTGCCAGCACCCAGCTAAGGAGCGGGCCGCCGCGCAGCGGCCAGCGTCATGCCCTCGCCCGATAACCGAGCCTGCGGCGTCTGCCATAGTTGGCGGCGTGACGATCCGGGCTGTCGCGTTCGACCTTGGTGGCGTGCTGGAAGATGTTGCTCCCGCTGAGCAGTTCGTGGCGCAGTGGCAGCGAAGGCTCGGCCTCAGCGATGAGCAAGTTCGGCAGCTGCGCTGGCCGCTGACCCGCACCGATCCGGGCGACCAGGTGAAGACGGGCGCGGTCTCGGAAGCGCAGTACCGGCAGCTGTGCCTGTCGGCACTCGGGCTCTCAGGCACGGGCGCCGACGAGTTCATGGCCGCCCTGTGGGACTGGTACAGCGGCGAGCTGGATGTCGAGCTGGCCGCGTATGCGGCCGCGCTCCGGCCGCGGTACCGCACCGGGATCCTGAGCAACTCGATGGCCGGAGCACGGCGTGAGGAGCAGGCGAGATTCGGGTTCGCGGAGCTTGTCGATGTCATCGTCTACTCCGACGAGGTCGGCCTGGCCAAGCCCGATCCGCGCGTTTACTCGCTGCTGTGCGCTGATCTTGGTGTCGCACCGGCCGAGCTAGTGTTCCTGGACAACAGGCCGCCTAACGTCGAAGCGGCGTGCCAGCTCGGCATTCATGGCCTTGTGCATGTCAGCACGCCGGCCTCGATCGCGGCCGTCGAGTCGCTGATCAGCGAGCCAGCCTAGGGACAGAATAAGGCTGTCAGGCTGGGCGATCGGTGGACCCCTTGGACAGCACGGTGGACCTGGCGGTGACGACCGCGATGCAGGCCGTCAGGGCCGGGAGGACGCCGAGTGCCGCGGTGAGCGACGTGGCGGACGCTAGCTCGCCGATGATCGGCGGGCCGAAAACGAAGCCCGCCCAGCCGTACGCGGAGACCATGGCGATCGCGGCGCCGGGGCTCACGCCCGGCAGCCGCCCTGCCGCGCTGTTGACCGTAGGGACGACCAGGGCCAGCCCGATCCCGAGACAACCGAACCCGGCGATGACGGCCACGCTGCCGCCGGCCAGCAGGCCGGCGATGAAACCGGCGGTCGCGATCGCGGCGAGCGCGGGGAGCAGCCGGCGGCTCGGGTACCGGGACAGTAGCCGGTTGCCCGACAGGCGGATGAGCACCATCGCGAGCGAGAAGACCGTATAGCCCAGCCCGGCGATGGCGGCACCGAGGTGGACCGAGCCGCGCAGGTACACCGATGCCCAGTCGGCGCTCGCTCCCTCGCACAGCATGGAGGCGAAGGCGATGGCGCCCAGTATGAGGACCGGCCTGGAGAAGCGCGTCGCGCTCCGGTCGCGTCCGGGCTCGTCGCCCGTGACGCTCCGGTCGGGCAGCATCCGCATCGATAGCGGCAATGCCACGGCCAGGACGGGCACGGCGAGCAGCAGCAACTGCGCGGTGAGCCCGAGGCCTGCGGCGACGCCGAGCGCGCCGATGCCCGCCCCGGCGAACGCGCCGATGCTCCAGCTTCCGTGGAATCCGGGCATCAGCGGCCGCCCCGCTGCTCGCTCCACCGCGACGGCCTGGGTATTCATGGACACATCAAGCGAGCCCTGGAACGCGCCCCACGCGAACAGCGCCGCGAACAGGGCCGCCATCGATCCGGCGACGCCGACGAGCGGTCCGGCCAGGCAGTAACCGAGCATGCTGACCTGGACCATTCGCTTGCTGCCGAATCGCGGCAGCAGGCGGGCGACGATGAGCATGGCGGCGACCGAGCCGAGCGGCGCGCCCAACAGCGCCAGCCCGAGGTCGCCATCGGTGAGGCCGAGCTGCGCCTTGATGTGCGGGATATGCGCGGCCCAGGAGGCGAAGAGCAGGCCGTGGCTGATGAACGCCGCGAATGTGGCCGCTCGCTGCGGACCGAGTCCGGCGGCATCGCGGTGGCCCAGCGGCCGGATGGCGGGCGGGCTAGACATGGCACAGCTCAGGCACGGGCTACCTCAGGCATCGGGCCACCTCAGGCACGGGCCACCTCAGGCACGGGCCACCTCAGACACACAGGACCTCTACCCCGGCGGATCGCAGCGCGTCGACGGCCGCCGCGGGCGCCGCCGTATCCGTGACAACGAGGTCGGCCATGGTGGCCGGCCCCACCACGGCCATGGCTGTCTGGCGGAACTTGGAGCTGTCCGCAGCCAGGATCACCCGTGCCGACGACCGGATCATCGCCTGCTTCACCTCCGCGTCGCGGAGGTCGTGGGTCGTCACCCGGTCGTCCGATAGGCCGCAGCAGGTCAGCACGGTTGTGTCGAATCGCAGTGCGCCGATGCTCGCCAGCGCGAGCGGACCGACCATCGCCAGCTCGCCAGGCCGAGTCTCGCCGCCAGGCATCAGCAGCCGGATGGACTCCTGCGCAGCCAGGGCCGAGGCCGCGTGCAGCGACATTGGCATCACGGTCAGCCGGCGGCTGGCCAGCTTGCGGCCGACGAGAACTGCCGTAGTGCCGCTGTCCAGGAGGACGGCCTCGCCGTCACGAAGGACCTCGGTCACAGCCGCCGCGATCCTGCCCTTGGCTTCCGCGCGATCCAGCATCCGCATGGCGAACGGCAGCTCCTCGCCGCGCATCAGGAGGCTGATGGCCCCGCCCCGGACGCGCCTGGCCAGGCCCATCGCCACCACGCGATCGAGGTCGCGGCGGATGGTCATCTCGGCCGTGCCGAAGCTGGCCGCCAGCTCGGCGACGTCGACCCGGCCGTCGCGCTGCAGCACCTCGACCAGGGCTCCGAGCCGCGCGTTCCCGTCCACGCGCTCAAACGTACATTCTCGTGTGCGCTCGCACAAGTCGGATGTGCGATTGCGGTTGCGCACGTCGCCGGTGCCCGCCGCCGGAGTGGCTGCGAATCGGGGGCTATCCGCAGGAAGTTTGCCTAGCTAAGCTGCGTATCAGCATAAGTACAGCATCTGTAGATAAAGGGATGTAAAGGGAGCGGGGGCCCATGCTAGGTATGCGAACTTTTTGGCGGTCAGGCGCTGTCGTGCTAGGGAGCGCCCTGCTCTGCGCGGCATCGCTGGCCAGTGCGACGGCGAGCGTCGTTCATGACCCGGCCGGACGCGGTCAGGCGCCGGCAGCCGCGGCCAAGCAACTCGTCGACGCGGAGTTCGGCAGCGTCTCATGCGTCCCCAGCCAGAGCACCTACCCGTACGAGTGCGAGGCGACAGGCTGGTATGCCGAACGGGTACTACGACTCCGCGCTCGCCGAGTCGTCGAACGGCACTGGCTGGTATCAGGGTGAATTCGTGCCGACGCCGCCGCGGCAGAAGCCAGATCATGTTCCCGAACGAGGTGTCGTGCGCGACCGTCACCGCTAACATCCCGCAGTGCCTGTTTGTCGGCGAGCACTACAACTACGGCGGCAAGGTGGAGCAGGTCGCCGAGTGGGGCAACGCAAATTCCTTCACGGTTGTGGACTGGCGTAACCCGGCCGGCAGCACTTGGTCGGGCCTGGATGACGTCTCGTGCCCGACCTCGTCGTTCTGCGTGACGGTAGGTTTCGCCGGCACGAAGCGCTACACGCACTCGACATGGTTCACGTGGAACGGTACGGCCATGAGGGAGAAGAGCATCCCGCAGCCGCCGCACTCCCACAACAGCGAGCTCGGCGGCCTGGCGTGCGCAACCACGACGAACTGCGTGGCCGTGGGCAACTACCAGAATCCGGCCGCAAGTGGCGTTCCTACGCCGAGATCTGGGCTAACGGCAAATGGACGATTGACATCACCCCCAATGTCCGCGGCCAGAAGGCCAGCTACTTCCAGGGCATTTCCTGCCCGAGCGCGACAGAATGCGTGGCAGTTGGCAACTCCACTGGTCCTGGCACGCACGCGTTCGCGGAGGTCTGGAACGGCGTGAAATGGAGTATGGCCAAGCTCCCTGCCCGGTCCGATTCCGTGCTCTACGGTGTCTCCTGCCCGACGCTGACGAACTGCTTCGCGACCGGTTCCGCCGGCAAGAGCGCACTCGCCGTGACGTGGGACGGCGCGACGTGGACCGCGATGACGCCTGCCAGGACGGCGGCGCCATCGAATGCTGACGTCCTTATGCACGTTTCCTGCGTGAGCACGACGTCGTGCGTCGCCGTCGGCTTCCGGTACAACCCCAAGGTCAAGTACAGCGACAGGACTCTCGCCGAAGTCTGGGACGGCGTGGCCTGGAAGGTGCAGGCGAGCCTTAACAACTGACTTGCAAGAGCCTGCATAGGCGGCCGTGACCGGACTCCCTGGCGAGCCCGGCACGGCCGCACTGCTCCGAGCTGGCCGGCCGATGCGGCTTTTGCGCAGCCGCCTAAAGGTGACGCTAACGTCAAGGTTAGAGTTGGACTAATCCGGTTGGCGCAGCGCAGAAGGAGCATGCATGGCGATCGAGGACCGCAGCCTCGAGGCGAGCACAGAGCCTGACGGGCCAGTGTCCGACGGCACAGTGTCAGACGGCAGGGGCCGGAACTACAAGTGGATAGCGTTGTCGAACACGACGCTCGGCATCCTGATGGTCACCATCAACCAGTCCATCCTGCTGATCTCGCTGCCCGCGCTCTTTCGGGGCATCAACCTGAATCCGCTCGTGCCGTCGAACACCTCATACTTCCTCTGGGTGTTCATGGGCTTCATCCTGGTCACAGCCGTGCTGGTGGTCAGCCTCGGCCGGGTCGGCGACATCTACGGCCGGGTGCGGATGTACAACCTCGGCTTCGCCGTCTTCACGCTGTTCTCGATCCTGCTGTCGGTGACCTTCATCGAGGGCGCAGGCGGCGCACTGTGGATCATCATCATGCGCGTGTTCCAGGGCGTCGGCGGCGCGATGCTGTTCGCCAACTCGACCGCGATCCTGACCGACGCGTTCCCGGTCGAGGAGCGCGGCAAGGCGATGGGGATTAACGGCATCGCCGCGGTCGGCGGCTCGTTCCTGGGCCTGATCCTCGGCGGAGTGCTCGCGCCGATCGAATGGCGGCTGGTCTTCCTCGTCTCCGTGCCGGTCGGCCTCTTCGGTACCGTCTGGGCCTACCTCAAGCTTCGTGACAACGGGATCCGCATCCCTGCCAAGATCGACTGGCTCGGCAATACCCTGTTTGCTGTCGGGCTCATCGCCGTGCTGACCGGCATCGTCTACTCACTGCTGCCCTACGGCGGTCACCCGACGGGCTGGACCAACCCTAAGGTCCTGGGCGCTGTCTTCGGCGGCATTGCCATCCTCGTGCTCTTCGGCTGGGTCGAGACCCAGGTCGAGGCGCCAATGTTCCGGCTGAGCCTCTTCAAGATCCGTGCCTTCACTTTTGGCAACATTGCTGGCTTGCTCGGGGCGCTCGGCCGCGGCGGCCTCCAGTTCATGCTCATCATCTGGCTCCAGGGCATCTGGCTGCCGCAGCACGGCTACAGCTTCAGCCAGACGCCGCTGTGGGCTGGCATCGCGATGATCCCGCTGACGGTCGGCTTCCTGATCGTCGGCCCACTGGCCGGCTGGATGTCCGACAGGCACGGAGCGCGGCTGTTTGCCACCACTGGACTGGTGGTCTCGGGTGCGAGCTTCCTGCTGCTGGAGACGCTGCCCATCAACTTCAGCTATGTGTGGTTCGCGCTGCTGATCTTCCTGTTCGCGGTGGGGATGGGCCTGTTCTTCTCGCCCAACCAGGCTGGCGTCATGAACAGCCTTCCGCCGGAGCAGCGCGGCGCTGGCGCGGGCATGCTCAACACGTTCCAGAACTCGGCGACTGTGCTGTCGATGGGCCTCTTCTTCACCATCGTCACGCTTGGCCTCGCGGCGCGGCTGCCGTCGCACCTGTATAAGGGCCTGGTAGCTGCCGGCGTGCCTGCGCACGCGGCCCAGACCGTCGCCAGCGAGCCGCCGATCGGCAGCCTGTTCTCGGCATTCCTCGGCTACAACCCGATCAAGCAGCTGCTCGGACCGACCGGAGCGCTTGAGCATCTCCCGCCGAAGCAACTGGCCTACATCACCGGGCGTTCGTTCTTCCCGAAGCTGATCGAGCAGCCGTTCGCCAGCGGACTGCACCTGGCCTTCACGTTCGCGGCCATCGCGACGCTGATTGCCATCATTGCCTCGGCGCTTCGCGGGAAGCGTTATGTTCACTCGGCGTCCGGGCAGGTCGAGGCTGAGGCGCCGGTCGACGCCGTCTTGGGTGAGATGGTGTCTCTGCCGGTCGATGCGGAACTGGGAGCCAGCTCCGCGGCACTCGGGGAGAGCGGGTAGTCGATGAGCGCACACCCACGTCAGGCCGGCGTGCTGCTTCAGCCGGGCGTCGAGCCGGACCTCCCGGCAGGCGAGAGCGAGGAGCAGCTCGTCGGCATCGGCGTGGCAGCCGAGAAGGCCGGGGTGTCGCAGCGGGCCCTGCGCTATTACCAGCAGCTGGGCCTGCTCACTCCGCGCGGATGCACCCCCGGCGGACTGCGGCGCTATTGCGAGGACGACCTGGCCCGCGTCGCCAGGATCCGGCAGCTACAGACCTTGCTCGGGCTGAACCTGGACGAAATAGCCATCGTCCTGCGTGGCGAGGACCGGATGGCCGAGATCAGGCTCGCGTATCACGACGAGGGCACGAGCTGTGCGGAGCGTCGGGAGCTGGTCCATGAGAGCCTGGAGCTCCAGCAAGATCTTCGTGCGACCGTCGAGGCCAAGCGGCAGGGGATCGAGGGTTTCCTGACTGACCTGGATGCCCGCATCGCACGGACGCGGGCGCTGGCTGACCAGATGGCAGGGTCCGCAGAGGGCGATAGGCGGCAACAGTGAAGCTGCGTGACGTGCCGGCCAGGGCTGCTACCGGCGGCTACATCCTGCACTCTGGCCTGGAGAAATGGAATGGCAGCGAGGAGCAGGCCAAGGGTGTGCACGCGATGGCGTCCGGGGCGTATCCCGTCCTGGCCAAGGTGCCGCCGCCCACGTTCCTGAAGGTACTGGCGGCCGCCGAGATCGGCACCGGCGCAGCGCTCCTCGTTCCCTTCGTCAGTAACAAGCTCGCCGGCGCCGCCCTGACCGCGTTCGCCGGCAGCCTCGTCGGGATGTACCTGCGCACGCCGGCACTGCGTAAGCCCGGCAGCGTCTGGCCCAGCCAGCCGGGGATCGGCGTCAGCAAGGACGTGTGGATGCTGGGCATCGGCCTTGGCCTGCTGGTAGACGGCGCCAGCGCGGACGCGGGCGGCTAATCGGCATGCCCTGGTCCTGACGAGGTTTGCCTGCGTCCAGGACGTCGGGCACTTCACCCCTGGCGGGATTTGCGCGTCAGGACGGCCGCGTAGACTCCGCCGGGCCGCAGTTCCGCGACCGCCCAGCCAGCCGCTCCGGCGATCTCGGCCAGCTCCGCTGCGGACATCGCGAGCCAGTCGAACCAGTCCGTGGCCAGCCGCTGATAGCGGACCCGGATCGTGAGGTGTCCAGCCATCCGGTCCCGCTGCCGGTTGCGCTCGTGGTACGCGAGGTGGATCTGCTTGTCGGTCTGATACGGATCCAGGCAAGTGCCGACGATCATGCCGCCAGGCCTCAGCAGCTCGCCCAAGGCGGCGAGGAATCGCGCGGCAGCCGCCGGGGAGCCGAGCAGGCTGAGATTGCTCCCGAGCAAGAGGGCGCTGTCGAAGGTACCGATGGTCGCCTCCGCGGCCGCCTGTTCCACCGAGCCCGCGTAGACCGCGCGCACGCCCCGCCGGCGGCAGGCGAGGATCGCTCCCGGCGACACGTCCAGCGCGACGACGTCCTGGCCGCGCTCCTGGAGGGCGAGGCTAGCCCGGCCGGCCCCGGCACCGACGTCCAGCACCCGCCCGACGGCCCGGTCCAGCGTCCACTGAGCGAGCTCATCGAGGCTTGCGGCATAGTCCATCGTGTCGACGCCGATGAATCCGTCGTCGCGCTCGATCACGACTGGCTCCGGCGCTCCAGCGACCATGTCGAGCAGAGCGAGCCCGAACGCGTCGCCGAGCTCAGGTATGCCCGCGCCGTCCTCCATGCCACGATTCTCGCTGCGGCCGGGCCAGGCCGCCAGCCGATTTCCGACGGCCAGCCGATGTCAAGCTGGCGCCGCATCTGAGCTGCTGCCGCGAGACACGTCCTCAGGACGACCGTAGTCCGCGCTCACATCGCCGCCCGCCAGCGCGTGATACGCCGCCTCGTCGTCCGGCTCCGCCTCACCCGCCCGCTGCGCGGCGACCCAGCCGATGTAGCCCGCTAGTTCCTGCGCGGCCCGGTCGGGGTCCCAGCCGAGCACGGCCGCCATCAGGGCGCACGCCTCCTCCGCAGCGGCGATGCCGCGGTCGCTTACTTCGATCGCGACCCTGGTACGGCGGGCGAGGACGTCGTCGAGGTGCAGCGCGCCCTCGTGCGTGCAGGCGTACACGACCTCGGCGCGCAGGTAGCCGGCGGCTCCGCGCAGCGGCCTGGCCAGGTCAGGTCGCGCCCTCATCAGCTCGAGCAGGTCGTCGATGCAGGATCCGTATCGGTTGAGCAGCCGCTCCACCTGAGTGACGGCCAGGCTGCTTGTGTCGGCCAGCTGCTGCCGGGCTGCCCAGCGCTGCGGCCAGCCGGCCGCGCCGAGTAGCGGCAGATCGTGGGTCCTGGACGGCGGGACGTTGATGCCCCTGAGGTCCGCTGCCGCCGCGTCGATCAGGTCGCGGGCCATGACGCGGTAGGTCGTGTACTTACCGCCGCCGATGACAGACAAGCCCGGCGCTGGCGACGAGATCGTATGCTCGCGGCTGAGCTTGGTTGTGTCCGCAGCCCCGGCGGCCGCCACGAGGGGCCGAAGTCCGGCGAACACACCCTCGATGTCAGCCTCGGTCAGCGGGTCGCGCAGGACGCCATTCACCTTGGCGAGGAGATAGGCGATGTCAGCCCGGCTCGCTGCCGGGTACGCCGGGTCATGCGCCCACGCGGTGTCGGTGTCGCCGATCAGCCAGTGCTCGCCCCACGGGATGACGAACAGGACGCTCTTCTCGGTCCGCATCAAGAGTCCGGACTGCATCGCGATGCGGGCCTTCTTCACCATGATGTGGACGCCCTTGGACGGCCGGACGGTCAGCTGCTCGCCGCCGGTCCAGGCGCCTGTCGCCAGCACGACGTGGCGTGCCAGGATCGTGAGGTCGGCGCCGTCCAGCACATCGCGGGCGGCAACGCCGATGACGCGGTCCTGGCGCGCTTGCGCCTCGCCCGCGCGCAGCAGCCTGTCCATCCGGACATTCGTGGCCAGGGCGGCGCCGAGCCCGGCGGCAGTCCTGGCGAGCATGGCGACCATCCGGGCGTCGTCTTCCTGCGCGTCATAGAAGCGGACACCGCCGACCAGTGCATCCGGCCGCAGGCCGGGCGCGACCGCGAGCACCTGCGTCTTAGTCAGCTGACGGGCACGCGGGACAGCGCGGCGCCCGCCCATCGTGTCGTAAAGCAGCAGGCCGGCCGCCAGGTAGGGACGCTCCCAGATCCGGTGCGTCAGCGGCCAGACGAACGCGACCGGCTTCACCAGGTGCGGCGCGAGACTGGTCAGCAGCAGGCGGCGTTCTCGCAGCGCCTCGCGCACGAGGGCGAAGTCCAGCATCTCCAGGTAGCGCAGGCCGCCGTGGATGAGCTTGCTCGACTTGCTCGAGGCGCCGGCGGCGTAGTCGTGCGCCTCGATCAGGCCGACGGACAGGCCGCGGCTAGCCGCGTCGACCGCGGCACCGGTGCCTGTCACGCCGCCGCCGACGACGAGGATGTCGAGCACCTCGCTCGTCATGCGGGCCAGCGAGGCAGCGCGATGCGCCTGGTCCAGTCCCGAGGAGCCAGCCGCGGCCTGGCCGGTCACGGCAGTCACTGGCGCTGCGGGCTGCGTGTCGCCCAGCCCGCTAGGGCGCGGTCGCGTACCTGCTGCCACGCCTGGCGCACCGCGACCACGTCGTCGGCAGGCAGTTGCGGCTCGACGATGGCCGCCGGCCCGGCCGCGGCGGCGAGCAGGTCGGCGAGCGCCGCGCGATCCCAGATCCCGGCACCGGCGCCCGCCAGCGCACCGGCCCCCAGCGCCGTCGCCTCCGCGCTTCTGGCCCGCTCGAGCCTCGCGCCAGACAGGTCGGCGAGCGCCTGGAGCAGCGAGTCGTTCTTGCTCATCCCGCCGTCGACGCGGATCGTCGTCAGCGGCTGCGGCAGGCCGCTTCGCACGGCGTCGACCGCGTCACTCACCTGATGTGCCACGCCGATCAGCGCAGCCTCGGCGATATCGGCTCCGGTCGAGCTGGCGGTCAGCCCGGTGATGTCCGCGGCTGCGGTCCCGGTCCACTCTGGCGTGCCGAGGCCGTACAGCGCTGGTACGCACCAAAGGCCGCCGACGCCGGCTCGCGCCGCGCGCGCGAGCGCTGTGGCGCGGACGGACGGCCAGGCGTCGTTGCCGAGCACGCCGAGCCGCCGCAGCCACGGCGTCACGGATCCGGCGGTCGGCACGAAGCCCTCAAGCGCGAATGCCGCCTTGCCGTCCAGTTGCCAGGCGCAGCTCGACACCACGCCATCCGGCTGGACAGCCGGCGGCACCGGCCCGGCCTGGCACCATAGGAATGCGCCGGTGCCCAGGGTGAGCTTGGCCTGTCCCGCGTCCCAGCAGCGCTGCCCGAAGAGCGCAGCCTGCTGGTCGCCGGCCGAGGCGTAGATGGCGGCCGAGCCGCCGCTGCCGCTGGCGTCCGTGTCGGCCAGCTTCCCGGCTGTCGGCCGCACCTCCGGCAGCAGCGGACGGGGGATACCGAACAAGGCCAGCAGCTCGGGATCCCAGGCCTGGTCCGTCAGGCCGAACAGCATGGTCCGCGACGCCATCGACGGCTCCGTGACGTGCGCAGCACGGCCGCTGAGATTCCAGGTCAGCCAGCAGTTCACGTCGCCGAAGAGCAGGTCCCCCGCGGCCGCCCGGCGCTGTCCGCCGTCGATCGCGTCGAGGAGCCAGCGCAGCTTGGGCGCCGTGAACGCGGACTGCAGCGGAAGCCCGCTGCGCCGGCGGATCTCGGCCGCATGCCCGTCGGCGCGCAGCCGGTCGCAGACATCGCCCGCCCGGCTGTCGCGCCAGCTGATCGCCGGATACACAGGTCGGCCGGTGGCGCGCTCCCACACCACGAACGTCTCGGTCTGGGCCGCCAGCCCGATCCCGCTGACCTCGGCCCAGGACACCTCGGCCCGCGCCATCGCGGCCGTCATAGCCCGCCGGACGCCGGCGGTGATCTCGTCCGCGTCGTGCTCGACCCAGCCCGGGCGCGGCAGCGCCGTAGCGAGGTCACAGCTAGCCGTCGCCAGGACCGAGAGTCCCGGTGGCGACCCACGGCGGGCGCCGCCTTCCGCCGCGGACAACACCAGGCACCGGCTCGATGAGCTGCCCTGGTCGACGGCCAGGATGACCGGTGTCACCGCGGCGCGTGCTCGCCAGCGTGCCCGGATGCCGCGGCGAGCACGGCGGTTACCTGCCCGGCCACCGAGGGACCGCCAGGCAGCCGGCCCTCGAAGATAGCGCCGCCGATCGTGAAGCCCCACGCCCCGGCCTCGTCCAGCACCCGGATCTGCTCGGCGCTGGCGACCGACCCAGCCGCGATGACGGGGCCTGCGGCCGCCCGCACAACCGCGCGGGTCAGCTCGCCCACGTCCGCCGTCGGGTGCCGGTAAGCGAGCAGGTCCAGCCCGTGGACGCCGTCCATCGCGGTGATCTCGCGCGCGCTCGCCGCGATCTCCTCGATGTCGCCGAGCAGGACACTCGGATGGCCCACGATCGTGCCGGGGAACGGACAGTAGCGCGGTCGCCGGTCGACAGGGGCCTCCGCCAGCAGGGCGAGTCCGTCGGCCGGATGCGTACCGCCGAGCAGCCAGTCGACGCCTATCTCGCAGGCCGCGGCAACGGATCGAAGCTCGTCCTCGCGGCTGGTGGACACGACCTCCAGCATGACCTGCATGCCATGGCCATGCGCCGCCGCGCACACGTCGGTCAGCACAGGTACCTCGGCGCCGATGTCCTTGAACCCCACGTACCGCAGTCCGCAGGCGCTGACCTGCTCCAGCACGTCGAGCGGGTGGTCCACCGTCTGGTCGTGATGCGTGAGCATGAACACGAACTCGATCATCAGGAGCTCCCCTCAGGTGGGCCCTGCCGGGCGTGCGCCGGCAGCAGGTCGGCCAGGCCAGTGATGACGAAGTCAGGCTGCAGTGGCGATCGCCGAACGTCGTCCGCGGAGGTGGTCCCGGACATGACGAGGACGCTGGACATCCCGAGCGGCACGCTCATCGCGACGTCAGTCAACAGCCGATCCCCGACGATGACCGCGTCGGCGGGCTCCACCGCGAGCCTGCGGAGTAGCTCCGCCCCCATATGGACACTCGGCTTGCCCACGATCGCCTCGGCCCGCGCGCCTGTGCACGCCTCGAGCGCGGCGAGCATGGCCGCGCAATCCGGCAGCCCACCGTCGGGGGTCGGGCAGAAGGGGTCGGGGTTGGTCGCGACGATCGCCGCGCCGTGGTGGCGCACCGCCCGGAAGGCCGCTAGCAGCTTGGCGTAGCTGAACGTGCGGTCGAACGACACAACGACGACCTCCGCGCTGGCGGGGTCGGTGGTGACGACGATTCCGGCGGCAGCGAGCGTCGCGTCCACGAGCGGCTCGGCGATGGTCAGTGCCGCGCCCCCTGGGTGCCGGGTGCGCAGGTAACCGGGCAGCACGGCGAGCGGTGAGACGATCTCGCCCTCGCTGGCCGGCACGCCGAGCGCGGTGAGCCGGTCTGCGTAGCTGGCCGGACTGTGCAGCGGGTTGTTGGTCAGGAACACGACCCGAGCGCCCGCGTCGCGGATGGCCTGGATGGTCTGCGCTGCGTGCGGCAGCAGCGCGTCGCCGAGGTAGACGGTGCCGTCCAGGTCCAGGGCGTAGCCGGCGAAGATCCGGCCGGGTCCGGTCACGGCGTCCCGTCCAGGACGCCAGAGTCGGCGAGTACCTGGTCGATGTCGTCGTCTTGCCAGACGCCGAGCAGCATCGCGAGATCGGCGACGCCGACACGCTGGCGCTGAAGCGCGCAGGACACCGTCGCCCAGCGCGCCGTATGCGCGCTGACCGGCTGGGCCAGCTGGCCGAACGTCACCGGCAGCCCGGCCGTCGCGAGCGCGGCCCGGATGTCGGCGGGGGTTGCGAGCAGCGTCACGAGCACTGACTCGTGCTGCTGCCAGGTCTTTCGCAAGCCTGCCAGCGGGTCAGCCGCGGCGGCGAGCGTTCGGAGCTTCACCGCGTACCCGGCGAAGCACTCGGCGGCCATGGCACCGGATGGATCGAGCCAGGCGAATGCCCGCTGGATCCGTTCCATTGCCTCATCCTGGCTGGGCAGGCACACTGCCCGCTCCAGGCCGTGCTCGGCGATCCGGTCGCGGACGTGCTGCCAGGTCGCCGCGGCAAGGATGGTCGACACGCCGACTTGCGTCCCGTGGAAACTGCCTGGCTCACCACGGGCGTCGGCGGCCATCTCGAGCAGGTGGCTGACCGCGTGTTCCATCCCGGAGGCCGGAGCGGTCGACCCGGCCACGCCCATCGCGATCCCGCTGAGCGTGAGGATGCGCGCGAGCTCGGCCAGCCCGTCGGCGCTGCCCAGACGTGCGGCCAGTACAGCCAGCCGGTCGCCCTCGCCGCGCGTGAGCCACGCGATGCCCGGGTGCCAGGCCGGATCGCCGCCCGGCGCACCCGCTGCCCCGAGGAGCGAGGCCAGGTACCAGTCGGCGCTCGCGGTGAACATGGCCATCTCGTCGCCGAGCCCGGCCCGGTTCAGCTCAGCGGGGGCTGACGCCAGCACAGCCGGGTCGATCAGGAGCGCGTCCGGCCAGCGGGTGGGAGTTGTCCGTTTCACGCCGTCGCGCAGCAGGACCGAGAAGGGGTCGGCATAACCGTTCACGCTGGCAGCGGTCTGCACGCAGAGGAGGGCGGCTCCGGCGGGTGCTGCCGCCTTCCCGATGTCGGTCACGGTCCCCGAGCCTGCCGTCAGCACGCAGGCGGCGCCACGTGCGGCTGCAGTTGCGGCGGCGACCGTGCGCTCGTCGGCGTGGACACTGCCGTCGGCAGCGCCGAGCACGCACCAGCGGAGCGCGAACCGCGTGCCGAGCGCAGCTTCGATCACCTGCCTGAGGTCCTGTCCCTGCATCTGGATTGCGGTCGCCGCGGCGAGGACGACTACGGGCGAGCCTGGCGGGCAGCGGCCGGCGACCACCGCGGGCAGCGCGGCGACGGCATCCGCGCCCTGGACCAGGAGCCGCAGGCCCAGCGGGCGGACGCGGTCGCCGTCAGGCCCGCTAGCCAGGTCCCGGCGCACTGCCTCGAGGTCGAGCTCGCTGCTGGTCACGCCAGTGCTTTCTCGGCGCCGTCGTACAGCGCCCGGTACTGCGCATACCGCTCCGCGTAGACCGCCCGGGTCCGCTCGTCAGGCTCGTAGCACCGGGCGGACGGCGTCACCGTGCGCGCGACCGCGTCGGCGGCATCGGCGAACGTGCCCGCCGCGAGGCCGGCGAGCACCGCTGCCCCGGTCGCAGTCGGCTCGGCGGCCAGGACGGGCCGTACGGGCCTGCCGGTAACGTCGGCCTTCACCTGAAGCCACAGCTCGCTGCGGGCGCCGCCGCCGACGACCCGGATCTCGCGCCCGGCGAGGCCGAGCGCATCAAGCCTGCCGAGCACGTCCGCAAGGGCATACGTACAGCCTTCGACGACGGCGCGAGCCAGGTGCCGCGCGTCGTGGTTCATGGCCAGCCCGGCGAACACACCGCGCATCCTGTCATTCCACCGCGGCACCGTGGCACCCGACAGGGCGGGCACGAAGAGCACTCCATCGGCGCCGGCGGGAGCTTGCGCCGCCTTGGCAAAAAGCTCGGCCTGGCTGATGCCGAGCATCGCCTCGGCACACCAGAGGGTGCAGCCGCCCGACACGAAGCCGGGGTTCTCCACCAGGAACAGGCCGGTGATCGCGTGGGCGTGCGTCTCGACGACGTGCTCGGGGTCAAACACGGCGGTGAGCGCGGTAGCGGCGACCGGCTCGGCGGTACCCGTGACGTCGGCGACGAGTCCCGGCTCGATCGCCCCGGCGCCGATGCAGGCGCCGTGCTCGTCGCCGGTGCCAACCACCACCGCACAGCCGGGCCGCAGGCCAAGCGCTTCGGCGGCAGCCACGGTGAGCGTACCCGCGACCTCGGCGGCCGGACGGATCTCGGCCAGCAGCGCGGGGTCCAGATCGGCCGCCGCCAGCATGCCCAGGTCCCAGGCGCCGGTCTGCACGTCGTAGAGCAACGTCGACGACGCGTTGGCGTGATCCTGGGCGAGCACGCCGGTCAGCCAGGCGAGAAGGTAACCGCCAACGGGCGGGAACGATGTGGCCGCGCGAAAGATGTCGGGCTCGTGCGTCCGCAGCCACATGAGCTTCGGCGCGATGTGCGAGGAGTCGGCGTTGAGGCCGGTGCAGGCAAAGATGCGCTCGCTGCCAACCTTGGCCGCCAGGGCGCTGGCCTCGGCCGTCGCCCGCCGGTCCAGCCAGATGATCGCGGGACGGAGCGGCGCGAGCGCCGGGCCCACCGGGACGACGCCGTCGACCTGACTAGCCAGGCCGAGGTGGGAGACCTGCGCGGCGGAGATGCCCGCCGTCGCCAGCACCTGCCGGACGGCGGCGGCCAGGCCGTCGCGCCACAGCGCCGGATCCTGCTCGGCCCAGCCGGCTGCCGGATGACGCATCGCACACGGGCGGCCGGCGGAGGCGACGGTTGCGCCGTCCGGATCGAGGAGCACGGCTTTGATGCTCTGGGACCCGATGTCCGCCCCGATCAGGTAGCCCATTCAGGTAATCCCTCAGCTCGCCCGGCAGCCGCCAGCCGGGAAGGCTGGCGGCTGCCGCGGGAGTGCGTCCGTTGGCTCGTACTCACAAGCCTTCGTTGATGAGCCGCCGGCCGACTCGTACTTCTTCGGGTTCCGGCTCTTGAGGTAGAAGGCAAAGCCGATGCCGCCGAGGACAACGACCAGGTCGATGGGTCCGAGCCACTTGGCGTAGCTGTAGCCCGAGCCCAGGAAGCTGATGTTGTCGAAGAGCAGGAAGACCACGAAGGCCTGGCTGACGAAGGCCAGAGCCGGGGCGACGATGGTCTTCCACCAGTGCACCTCCTCCTCGTGCTGCTGGCGGAAATACAGCAGGATGCTGATCGAGACCAGGGCCTGCACCGCGAGGATCACGATGACGCCCATCACGGCCATCAGCCCGTACAGCTGCAGATAGGCCTGGCTCGCCGGGTCGTTGGAGCCGGTGAACAGCGCGAAGCCGATCACGATGATGGCAGCAATAACCGACTGCACGATCGAGGCGATGTAGGGGCTCTTGTAGTGCGGGTGGGTCTTGCCCAGAGCCCTCGGCAGCAGGCCCTCGCGGCCAAGGGAGTAGAAGTAGCGCGAGGTCGTGTTGTGGAACGCCATGCCGCAGGCGAACGAGCCGGTGATGATCAGGTAGCTCAGCAGCGAGCCGACCCACTTGCCCGCGATGGCGTTGGCCGGGGCGATGTAGTAAGCCGCGGGGTTACTGGTTGCCTGCACCGCGGCAGCGTGGATCGAGGAGTAGCCAGCGAACGGAGCCCAGCTGGTGATGATGTAGAAGATGCCGAGGCCGATCACGGAGATGTACAGAGCCCGCGGCACGTTGCGCTTCGGGTCGCGCGACTCCTCGCCGTAGTTGGGCGCCATCTCAAAGCCGACCCAGGACCAGAAGGCGAAGAACAGTCCGACGCCGATCGCCCCGCCGGCCAGCTTGCCCTCGTGCGGGAGCGCCTTGAAGGCATCGACGGGGTTGATGGCTCCCCACGGGATGTGCCCGTGCGCAAACATGGCGACGTCGAAGATGAGCAGAACGAGGATCTCTGCGATGAGGCCGGTGCCGAGCACGATGCTGGACAGCCGCACGTCGAAGAAGGTCAGGATCGAGATGATCAGGACCATCGCCAGGGCCAGCCACGGCCAGCTGATGTGGATATTGAACGCTGCCAGCTTGAGGTTCAGGAAGTAGGCGAACCCGCCGCACAGCGAGGCCTCGAAGACCGAGTAGGCGAGCACCGATCCGTATCCGGCGCCGATGCCGATCTCGCGGCCCAGGCCCTGGCTGATGTAGGAGTAGAAGCCGCCGGCCGTGGTCTTCTTCCTCGCCATCGCGACGTAGCCGACGGAGAACACGACGAGCACGATCGTGGCAAACAGGAACGCGGCGGGTGCGCCCTTGCCCTCGCCGTAGCCGACCACGATCGGGGTGTTGAAGAGCATCGCCGAGATCGGCGCCGAGCCGGTCACGGTGAGGAACAGCACGCCCCAGATGCCCACGGCGTTCTTGCGCAGCTTGGGAAGGTCAGCGCGCTGGGAGACATCGAGGCTCTCGGCGAGCTCGGTCGATGCCGCGCCGGCGTCGCCGGCTCCAGCTGCTTCTCGAGTATCGGACATTCAGCCAGCCTCCTGTCAGGGCCGGTCGTGCGCCGTGCTCGGGTGCCGGCGCCACGGGACGGGGTCAGTGGACCGGCGGCTGCCGATCCGGGTGGCGCAGGACATGATGCGACCTGACACGGGCTGTCGGCTGATCGCGGGAATCGGCACGACCGAAGGCGGCCGTGCCGCGAGATGCGGGCGCTGCTGGTATCGACACTGGTGCGTCTGCCGAAAGTTCCGAGACGACCGTCACGTCCCCTCCTTGGCGAGTCACCGAGAGGTGACGAGCACTAGCGGAAGCGCTCTGGCCTGCGGCTCCGGCATCGTCGTCGGCCACAGATGTGCACTGCCATCCGCGGGACCCGACCGTAACATACCAATTTTGCGACGACAATAGTTCTGGTTGGTTTCCCCGAGGTAAACAACGGCGCTTGACTGTTAGGTCGGACCGATACATGATTTGGTCTGGTATGGGCCACGGGTGTTGCCAGGCAGTTTGGCCAGGAAGTTTGGCCAGACAGTTTGGTCCGACAATGACCGGCACACGTGCGGCGCGCGCTGGCGGCCGCTCCTGACTAGGGCAGGGCGATGCACGACTACGACGTCTTCACTGTCGAGTCCAAGGCCGAGGTCCTGGACAAGTCGCGCGAATTCTGGAACCCCGGCAAGACCGATTTCTGGTCTGAGTCCGGCGTTGACCTGGTCATCGACCGCCGGGAGAGCTACTTCATCTGGGACATGTCCGGCCTTCGGCTGATCGATGTGCACCTGAATGGCGGCACGTACAACCTGGGCCACCGCAATCCAGAAGTCGTCGAGGCCATTACGACGGGCATGCGCTCGTTCGACATCGGCAACCATCACTTCCCCTCCAGCGCCCGCGCGGCACTGGCGGAAGCCCTGATCAAGACGGCGCCAGCTGGGCTGACCAAGGTCGTCTACGGCAGCGGCGGCGGCGAGGCCATCGACATCGCGATCAAGACCGCTCGGCACGCGACGAAGCGCCGGAAGATCGTGTCGATTATCAAGGCCTATCACGGGCACACCGGGCTGGCGGTGGCGACCGGCGACGACAGGTTCGCCAAGCTGTTCCTGTCCGATCAGCCCGCCGACTTCGTGCACGTGCCCTTCAACGACATCGACGCGATGGCTGCGGCGCTGCAGGCGGGCGACGCTGCCGCCGTGATCATGGAGACCATCCCCGCCACCTATGGCTTCCCGCTGCCGGCGCCTGGCTACCTGGAAGCCGTGAAGCAGCTCTGCGAGCGGCACGGCTCGATGTACATCGCCGACGAGGTGCAGACGGGCCTCATGCGCACCGGCGAGATGTGGGCCATCACCAAGCACGGCATCGCGCCGGACATCCTCGTCACCGGCAAGGGCCTGTCGGGTGGCATGTACCCGATCGCCGCGGTCCTGGTATCCGAGCGGTGCGCGGGCTGGCTAACCGAGGACGGGTTCGCGCACATCTCCAGCTTCGGCGGCGCCGAGCTCGGCTGCGTCGCGGCGCTGAAGACGCTGGAGATCTGCAGCCGTCCGCAGACGCGCTCGATGGTCCACTACATCGCCGACCTGATCGGCCGCGGACTGCGCGACATCCAGGCCCGCTACCCGGACTGGCTCGTCGGCATCCGGCAGAACGGCGTGGTCGTGGGGCTGGAGTTCGCGCACCCGCAGGGCGCGAAGTACGTCATGGCCGAGCTCTACCAGTGCGGGGTGTGGGCCATCTTCTCGACGCTCGATCCGGCGGTGCTCCAGTACAAGCCCGGTCTGCTGATGACACCGGAACTTTGCGAGGAACTCCTGGAGCGGACCGAGCACGGTATCGGCCGAGCCGCGGCGCAGGCACGCCGCAAGCCGGTGCGGAGCGGGGCATGACAACCGCCGCGATCTACCAGGCCCGGCAGTCGCTCCAGCGCGCGCACTGGGCCGCCAGCGCGTTCGCGGGCTTCGACCGTCCGTCGGTGCTGCGCATCGCCGAAGCGGTAGCGGCGGCCGCGCACGCGCAGGCGCGCCACTACGCCGAGTGGGCGGTCCGGGAGACCGGGTTCGGCGTCGTCGAGGACAAGGTCATCAAGAACGAGGCGTGCTCGCTCGGCATCCTGGCGCGGTACCGCGACGAGGACCTGGTCAGCCCCCGCATCGACCCGGACGGCAAGATTCTCTCGCTGCCGAGGCCCGCGGGCGTGATCCTGGCGCTGACTCCGTCGACCAATCCCGTGTGCAGCGTCTACTTCAAGGTCATCCTGGCGATGCTGACCAGGAACGCGATCGTGATCAGCCCCCATCCGATGGCGCGCGAGTGCTGTGCAGACGCCGCTGAGCTGCTCGCGGCCGCGGCGACCGCGGCAGGTGCGCCGGACGGCGTGATCCAGGTCATCGCAGAGCCGACCGTCCCGCTGATCGAGGCACTGATGTCCGATCCGGTGACCAGCGTGATCGTCGCGACGGGGGGCTCGGCCGTCGTCAGGGCGGCACACGAGTCAGGGAACCCGGCCCTTGGCGTCGGTCCCGGCAATGTCCCGGTGCTTGTCGACGCGACCGCCGACTTGCCGGCCGCCGCCAGGCTCATTGCGGACAGCAAGGCGTTCGACAACTCGGTGCTGTGCACCAACGAGTCAGTCCTCATCGCGGTCGAATCCGTGGCCGACAAGATGCTGCGCGAGCTGCGCCAGCAGCAGGCGGTGCTTCTCGACGACGCGGGGCGCGACCGGCTGCGGGCCTACCTCTTCCCCGACGGGCGGCTCAACGGCGAGGCAATCGGTCGCGACGCGGCCTTCATCGCAGCGCAGGCCGGCCTTCGAGTCCCGGCGCGGACCCGCGTGCTGCTGGCCCCGATCGACATGGTGGTCAGCGAGGAGCCGTTCGCGCGCGAGAAGCTGTGCCCGGTGCTGGCCGTCGTCAGGGCGGAGACGCCTGAGCGCGGCATCGAGGCCGCTCGTGCCGTGGTACGGCTGGGCGGGGCCGGTCACTCGGCTGCGATCCACAGCACCGACGAGCGCGTGATCATGCGGTACGCCGCCCGGGTGCCGGTCCTGCGAGTAGCGGTCAACGCGAGCAACAGCACCGGCAGCGCGGGCCTGACTACCAACCTGGCGCCGTCGATGACGCTCGGCACCGGCTTCGTCGGGCGCAGCTCGATCGGTGAGAACCTCGAGCCGCGGCACCTCGTCAACTGGGTTCGGGTCGCCTACAACTCGGCCGCGACGGTCCCGTTCGGCAACTTCGCCGGCATCGGAGTGTGGGAACAGCCGGCCGGTCCGGTACCCGGCTACCCGCGCGCGTCGAACCTGGACGAGCCCGTGCCACCCCGATCGGCACCGGCGGCACACGGCGGCGGGCCCGCCAGCGCTCCGGCCGAACGGCGAGGTCGTGACGGCGGCGGTCCGTGAGCAACTGCGCGCGCTGATACTCGAAGAGCTCGCACAGCTGATCGGCGGATGACGGTGGCCGAGCTGCGATCCTTCATCTTCCTCGATCAGCTGCAGCCGCAGACGATGTGCTATCTCGGCTCCTGGGTCCGCGGGCGGCTGCCACGGGCGGGCATGGCCGCGCAGGTCATCGAGGTCGCTCCGGGCCTGGACATCGAGCCGCTGACCGATGTCGCGGTGAAGGAGGCCGACGTGCACGCCGGCATCCTGGTGGTCGAGCGCCAGTACGGCTACCTGGAGATGCACGGCACCACCGACGCGGTCCAGGCTGCGGCCAGCGCGGTCCTGACCGTGCTCGGCGTGACCGCTGCGGCCGCGACCGCGCCGCAAGTACTGGCGTCGCGGATCATCACCAGGGTCGATACCCAGCACGCGTTCCTGGTCAACCGCAACAAGCTCGGCTCCATGGTGCTGCCCGGCGAATCGCTGTTCGTCTTCGAGCTGCAGCCCGCGTCGTATGCGATCCTCGCCGCCAACGAGGCCGAGAAGGCCGCGCAGATCAAGATCGTCGACTATCGCATGATCGGCGCGACCGGCCGGGTGTACTTGTCCGGCGGCGAGGACGACGTGCGGCAGGCCGCCGACACGGTCACAGGCCTGCTGGGCGTGCCCCGATGACCGGCCACAGCAACGGGCTACCGCCCGAGGAGCTTCGCGCGCTGATCCGCGACGTGCTGCACGACGTCCTGCCGGCGGCGATCGAGCGCGCGCCAGGCCGCAATCCTGGCCGCGACCGCAGCCCTGGCGCAGCCGCCCTCGTCCCCGCCGCCCGGTGTTCCGGCAGGTGCCCCGCAGGGTGCGGGAGGTCAGGAGGCCGCGAGCAGCCTCGCAGACCGCGAAAGCCCCGGAGGCCGCGAGCGCATCCGCGCGGCGCCGGCGCCCGGCACGCCGGCAACGGCCGCCCCGCCCTGACCCGACCGGTGCGGGTGGAGACCGACGCGGACCTGCATCAGTTCGTCCTCGAGATCGTGCGACTGGCCGACAACCCGGCGCGCCGTCGCGATCTGCTGTCCGGGCGCCTGACGTTCACCCTGACAGGCCGCGCGAGCGAGACGCCGGCCACGGGCGAGCACCGGATCGAGGCCGGCGCCGTGACAGAGCGCGCTGTGCAGTCCGCGGCGAAGGCCGGCCAGCGCCTCGTCCTCGGACCGCGGGCCGTGCTGACCCCGCTGGCGCGCGATCGAGCGCTGGCACTCGGCGTCCCGATCGAAAGGGAGCGGTGATGCTGCAAGCAGTAGTAGTGGGGAACGTCTGGTCGACCAAGCGGATCGACGGACTGCCGAGCGGAGCCTTCCTCGAAGTCGAGGTGGCTGGCTCGGGCGAGCGGCTCGTCGCCTTCGACGTACTTGGCAGCGGCCACGGGGAGCGAGTGCTCGTGGTCCAGGGGTCGGTCGCGGCCGGCTGGCTGCCTGGCCGCCCGCCCATTGACGCGCTGATCGTCGGGTCGATCGACGAACCGCAGCCATCCCCGGCCCGCCCAGCCCCGGCTCGCCCAGTCTCGGCCGGCCCAGTCTCGGCCAGCAAGGCCAAGCCGTCGGCACGCAAGTAGCCATGGCGCCCGCATCGAACAAGAAAGGAATCACCAAGATGGCACAGAATGCGCTCGGGATGATCGAGACCAAGGGCTACGTGGCGGCACTGGCCGCGGCCGACGCGATGGTGAAGGCTGCCAACGTCGTCATCGTCGGACGCACGGAGGTCGGCGACGGGCTTGTAGCCGTCATCATCAACGGCGACGTAGGCGCGGTGAAGGCGGCCACGGAGGCGGGCGCCGAGACTGCGTCCGCGGTAGGCGAGCTGGTGTCGGTTCACGTCATCCCCCGCCCGCACGGCGAGCTCAGCAAGCACTTCGTGGTATCCGAGTGACAGCGGTATCCGAGTGACAGCAGTCCGCACCCGTACCGAACTGCGGGTCTACCTGCCGATCGAGAGGCTGCAACGGCAGTTCGCCGCCTACCTCGGCACGCCGACCCGGGCTCGCGGCTACCCGGCGGCAGAGGGCGACAGCGCGCTCATCGTGGAGGTCGCCCCCGGCCTCGCCATCGAGCGGGTCACGGACCTGGCCCTGCGGGCCGAGCCGACCGTCGAGCCCGGCATCCTGTTTGTCGAGCGGCAGTTCGGCGTCCTGGAGATTCATGCCGGGAACGGGGCCGCTGTCAGCCGGGCCGGCGCTGCCATCCTCGCTGGGCTTGGGTGCAGCGCGAGCGACCAGCTTCGTCCCCGCCTGCTCTACAGCGACGTGATCGAGGACGTCACCGATCAGCAGGCTGTCATCATCAACCGGTCCCGGCAGGCCTCGATGCTCCTGCCCGGCCAGTCGCTGCTGGTCTGCGAGCTGGCCCCGGCGCTGTTCGCCGCGGTCGCGGCCAATCACGCCGAGCAGGTTGAGCCGGAGAACACCCTGGTCGACGTCACCATGATTGGTGCCTCGGGCCGCATCTACATCGCCGGCCAGACCGAGAGCGTCACGCGCGCCGGGGAGGAGATCGCCACCCTCCTGGCCGGGATCGAAGGACGCGCGGAATGACGACCGACCAGCCGCCGCCGACCTCGGCCGCGGCAGATCAGCGGTACCCGACACCTGCGGAGATCCTGCGCGGCTACGACCCGTTCGCGGCGGCCGCGCTGGCACCGTACGGGTTCTCGCTTGACGCGCGACTAACGCTGCTGAGCCTGTCGGAGAACGCCACTTACCGAGTTGACGACGCAGCCGAGGGCCGAGTCGCGGTGCTCCGGGTGCACCGGACGGGCTATCACGCAGCAGGCGCGGTCCAGTCTGAACTCGCCTGGCTGACGGCGCTGCGGCACGACGAGGGCCTGCGCACACCGGAGGTGTACTGCGCGCCGGATGGCCGCGAGGTCGTCGATGTCGTGCTTGACGGCGTCCGCAGGCAGACGGTCCTGTTTGAGCTGCTGCCCGGCACTGAGCCGCAGGCTGATCAGCTGCCCGCGCAGTTCGAGCAGCTCGGCGAGATCTGCGCCCGGATGCACCGGCACGCGCGTAGCTGGCGTCGGCCGCCCGGCTTCGTCCGCTTCACCTGGGACTTCGACGCATGCGTCGGTGCCGGCGGCCGCTGGGGGCGCTGGCAGGACGGCATCGGCGTCGGCCCGGCTGAGCTCGAGATCCTCGGCCGCGCCGCCGGCGTCATGGCGGAGCGCCTGCACAGGTTCGGCACCAGCCAGGAGCGGTTCGGCCTCATCCACGCGGACATGCGGCTGGCTAATCTCCTCGTGCACGGCCCGGACATCCAGGTCATCGACTTCGACGACTGCGGCTTCGGCTGGTTCATGTTCGACATCGGCTCGTCTCTCAGTTTCATCGAGCACGACCCTCAGGTCCCCGAGCTGTGCGACGCCTGGCTACGTGGCTACCGGCGCGTCCTCAGCCTGCCCAGGCTGGACGCCGAGGAGATCCCCACCTTCGTCCTGCTGCGCCGCCTTCAGCTCGTGGCCTGGGTCGGCTCGCACAAGTTCGCGGACGCGGCGCGGGAGCTCGGGGCCGATTTCACCGCCGGAGCCTGCGAGCTCGCCGAGCGGTACCTGGCGCAGGCGCGCGCCTGACGCCGCGCGGGATATTCCGACAACTGGCAGGAGTACCTGACATGTTCACACCGCTTCGCGGCCGGTCCGTCCTGGTGACCGGCGGTACTAAGGGGATCGGCAAGGGCATCGCGAGCGCCTTCGCGGCACAGGGCACCAGCGTGGTGATCACCGGCCGGGACGCCGAGGCCGGCGAGCACGCGGCCGCCGAGCTCGGCGCGGCGGCCGCTGCGAGCGGCGGCACGGTGACCTACGCCCACGGTGACGTCGCCGACCCCGGCAGCTGTGCGCGGATCGTCGCGGCGGCGGTGCAGCAGGGCGGCGGCCTGGACATCGTGTGCTGCAACGCCGGCATCTTCCCGGCCGCGCCGCTGCGCGAGATGACGCCGGCGCAGCTCGAGGAGGTACTCGGCGTCAACCTCAAGGGCACCTTCTACACCGTGCAGGCGGCTCTGCCAGCGCTCGAGAAATCTGGGCACGGCCGGGTCATCGTGACCTCGTCGATCACCGGCCCGATCACGGGATTCACCGGCTGGTCGCACTATGGCGCCAGCAAGGCCGGACAGCTCGGCTTCGTCCGGTCAGCGGCGCTGGAGCTAGCAAGGGCGCAGGTCACGGTCAACGCCGTAATGCCCGGCAATATCATCACAGAAGGCCTGGGTGACCTCGGGGATGACTACCTGCACACGATGGAGGCATCGATTCCACTCCGACGCCTCGGCAGCATCGAGGACATCGCGAACGCGGTGCTCTTCCTAGCCTCGGATGAGGCCGCCTATATCACCGGCCAGACGCTGGTGATTGACGGCGGGCAGACCATCCCCGAGTCGCTGGAGGCAATGGGTTGATCGCCAACCCCGCTGGCGCGGCTGCGGCATCGGTCAGCGAGGCTGGCTCGCCGGCCCCGGTGTCCGACGGGCGACCGGTCGAGGAAGCCCGTCATCGCCTGCTTGACCTGATCTCGGCTGGTGCGCTCCGGCCCGGCGACCGCCTCGGCACCGAGCGAGAGCTGGCGCTGCGGCTGTCCGTCAGCCGGTCGACGCTGCGGCAGGTGCTCGCCGTGCTCGCGGAGAGCGGCATCATCAGGCGAGTGCCGGGCCGGGCCGGCGGGACCTTCGTCGCGCACGCCAAGGTGGATCGTGACCTGTCAGTGATCGTTGGCCTGCCCGAGTACCTGCGCAGGCAGGGCTTCCTGGCCGGCACCCAGGTGCTGTCGGCGACCATGACGGGAGCCGATGAACTGACCGCGGGAAACCTCGCCATTCCGGCTGGCAGCCTCGTCATCGAGATTGTCAGGATCAGGCTGGCGGACGGGACACCGCTGTCACTGGAACGGGCCAGGTTCCCCGCCGATCTCTTCCCTGGCCTGCTCGACCTGCCGCTCGGCGGCTCCATCTACGGCCTGATCGAGCAGCACTATGGCGTCCGGCCCGAGGAGGTCGTCGAGCACCTGGAGGTCGCGGAGGCGGCACCCGACGAGGCCGCGCTCCTCGGCGTCAGCGCGGGCGCGCCGCTGCTCGCCATCACGCGCATCTCGTCGACGCTCGCAGGCAGGGCCTTCGAGCTCTCTTACGACCTGTTCCGCGGCGACCGCACCTGCGTGACCTTCCGCACGAGCGCGAAGCGTGCCGAGATCGTCAGCCGGGAGCCTGGCGACCCCGCCACCTAGCGCGCCTGCCTGCATATCCAGTCGGCAAAGCGCGGCCAGGCCAGCAGGGCTCAGCGACCTGCGACGCCTAAGGCTTGTCGGTGCCCGTCGGTAGCATGCGGACATGGGGACGCGCTTCCACGGCTGGCCAGAGCAGGCATACGTGGTGCTGCTCAAGCTGGGCGGCGAGCCGTCGCGGGAGACGCGGGAGCTGGTACGGCGTCACCGCGAGGAGTATGTGCGGCAGCCGATGATCGATCTGCTCAACGATCTTGCGGATGTGGACCCCTGGTATGAGGACTTCGCCGTGTGGCGCTACGCCACCACCGCGTACTGGTGGCAAAACCAGTGCGCCACAGTGCGAGTGGCCGGAAATATCGACGTTGGACTCCGCTTCAACCTCGACGGCCTGCGGATCCAGGCCGCCTGGTGGTACGCGGGCGGTGCCGAGATCGCACGGTTCCGTGCGGCTGCCGCCGCGGACGAGAGCGGGCGAACCCTGGAGGGGCTGGTGTCGTCGCTTGCCGCGGACGACCACGAGATTCTCGGCGACGTTATGAAGCGCATTCCGCGCGGCTACCCCGCCGAGCACCCCCGTGCCGACCTGCTCAAGCACCGCTCGCTCATCGCCGCCCGCGAGCTTGAGTCCGACGCCGTGCGCGACGTCGACCCGGTATACCGCGCTTGCGAGCGGCTGCGTCCCCTGCTTGATTGGCTCACCGAGCACACCGTCAGCAAGCCTGAGGGCGCAGCGGTGGCAACGGGCTAGCGGTGAAGCCTCACATCCAGTCGGCGAAGCGCGGCCAGGCCAGGAGCGTGTCGACGACCTCGGGCGGACTATCCTCGCTCGTCTGCGCCGACAATGTGAACCGGCCGCGGTAGAACAGCAGCGGATCACCGGCGATGCTGTCGCCGAGGTGCGTGACGCGCCCGATGACCACATAGTGATCGCCTGCTTCGTTGACTGTCTCGACCGAGCACGCCGCCCACGTCAGGACGCCGTCGAGGATCGGCGCGCCGTTGGGCGCCGGCGACCAGGCGACACCCGCGAACTTGTCCGCCGCGCTCACCCCGAACTTGCGGGCCAGATCGCGCTGGTCGGCAGCCAGGACGTTGATGCCAAGCTCGCCAATGCGCGCGATCCGCGGCCAGGTCCCCGACGACTTGCCGGGACAAAACAGCACGAGCGGCGGATCGAGCGAGAGCGCCGCGAAGGCCTGGCAGGCAAACCCGACTGGCTCGCTCTCATGCATGCCGGTGATTACCGTCACACCCGACGCGAAATGGCCCAGCACCTGGCGGAACCGCTGCGGATCAGTGGGATAGGAGCGCGGCGGCCCGCCGCCGGCATCAGGCGCGTGCATGTCCCGCACTGTAACGGCAGTCAGGGCGCGCCCGGCTGGCCGGGCCGCGCGGGCACGTGGCAATGTCGTCCTTCCGGCCTCAGTGCTCGCTGCCGGCGCTGAACACGTGACCCCACAGGCTCACGGCCGTGCTCTCGCGGCTGATCCAGGTCTCATCGTCAACTTGACGGCCGTCGGTACCGAACTCGATGTCGAAGCCGCCTGGCGTCTGCACGTAGAACGAGACCATCAGGTCATTGGCGTGCCTGCCCAGCGTCGAGCTGACCGTGGCCTTGCGCCGGTGGCAGCGGTCGAGCGCCCGGCCGACGTCGTCGAGCGTGCCGACCTCGACCATCAGGTGCACGATCCCGGCGGCCGGCGTCATGGGCGCCAGCGCCAGCGAGTGATGCCGCGGGCAGCAGCCAAGGAAGCGCATCCACACCGGCGGCCCGCCCGCTGGTCGCCCGAAGAACTCGCCGGGCAAGCGCATCGAGTCCCGGAGCCGGAAGCCGAGCAGGTCGGTGTAGAAGGCCAGCGTCTCCTCGTCGTCGGCGGCGGGCAGCACGACGTGCCCGAGACCCTGGTCGCCAGTGACGAAGGCGTTCCCGTACGGGCTGATCGCCGGCCGGTTGTCGAGCGCCGCGCCGCAGAAGATCTCCAGCGAGTTGCCCGACGGGTCATCGACGTGCATAAGCTGGCCAACTCGCCGGTCAGCCAGCTCCGCCGGGTCGCCCGCCTTGACCGCCACCCCGGCCGCCGCCAGGACGTGCGCCAGCTCCGCGAACCTGCGCTCATCGGCAACCTCCCAGCCTGACGCCAGTAGCCGATCCTGCTCGCCGGGCACGATGACCAGGCGCGCCGGGAAGTCGTCCATCCGCAGGTAGACGGCCGACGGATCGGGCCCGCGGCCCTCGGTCATGCCGAGCACCTTGGTCCCGAACTCCCGCCACGCCCCCGTGTCGGCGGCCGAGATCCGCAGGTATCCGAGCGAGCTGACCAGTCCGGTCATGACGCACCTCCGGCGAGGAACCGCAGCGATAGCTCGTTGAACTCATCGAACTTCTCGAGCTGTGCCCAGTGGCCGCAGCCGCCGAAGACGTGCAACTGGGCGCGCCGTAGCTGCTTTACCGCGATCAGCGCGCCGTCGAGCGGATTCACCCTGTCCTCCCGGCCCCAGATGAGCAGCACCTCGTGCTTGACCCGGTGCGCGTAGCGCCACAGCATGCCGTCCTCAGCGTGCTCGCCGAAGAACGAGCCGCCCATCGCGACCATGGCCGCCAGGGCCTCGGGCTGGCTAGCGATGGCGAAGCGCTCATCGATCAGCTCGTCGGTTACCAGCCGCTGGTCGAAGACCATGGTGCGCAGGAAGGCTTCCATCTTGTCCCGGCTCGGGCCGGGCGGGGCGCCGAACTCCATCAGGCGGCGCACGCCCTCGGTCGGGTCGGGCGCGAACACGTTGAGGGTCAGCCCGCCCGGCCCCATCAGGACGAGCCTTCCGACCCGGTCGGGATAGTCGAGCGCGAACCGCAGCGCAGTACCGCCGCCGAGGGAGTTCCCGATGAGATGGACTTTCTCGATACCGACCGCGTCCAGCAGGCCGGCCAGCGCCTCCGCCGCGACGGTGAAGAAGTGCCCGGTCACCGGCCGCGCCGCAGACCCGCCATAGCCAGGCAGGTCCATCATCACGGTGCGGAAGCGCTTGGCGATCACCGGCATGGTCTTGCCGAAGTTGCTCCACGATGATGCGCCAGGCCCGCCGCCATGCAGCAGCACGACGGTGCTGGCATCGCCGCGCCCGGTCCCGGCCGTAACGGGCGCGTGCGCGGTGCCTGAGTCGTGGTAGCGGACTGGCAAGCCGGCTATCTCGACGGTGTGGCTTGTCGACTCGGCGTCAAGCGAAGTCTCGGTCATCGAGCTCCTTGGCTGGGCGAGCGCAGCTCACAGCATCGCGTCGGCAGGAACTGGCAGGCCGAACTCGGCCCCGCCGTACATCGACAGGGCGCGCTCCGGATCGTTGATCGCGTGCACCCGGCCGGCGTGCGCGTCGCGCCAGAAGCGCTGGATCGGCGTGCCTGACTTCAGTGCCCGGCCGCCGGAGTTCTCGAACAGCCGGTCGACCGCCCTGATGGACTGGCCGGTGCCGCGGACCTGGTCGCGCCGCACGCGCAGTCGCACGTCCACCGGGATCTGCTCGCCTGCCCGCGCGTAGCCCATCAGCTCGGTCATGTTGCGCTCGAGCGCGAGCCAGGCGCCGTCGATCTCCGCTGCCGCCTCGGCGATCCGGACCTGGGCGAACGGGTCCTGTGCCGCCTTCTGGCCGACGTATGCCACGCGGACCCGCTCGCGGGTGTACGCCACGTGCGCCTCGTACGCGCCGGTCGCCATCCCGATGATGGGCGTCGTGATCCCATACGAGAACACCGAGCCATAGGGCAGCCGGAACAGGGGCCCCGGATTGAGCTCCTGGCCGGGGCACACCAGCTTAAATACGTCCGCGAAGCTCAGCGACCGGTATGTCGGCACGAAGGCTCCATCGACGACGATGTCATTGCTGCCGGTGCCGCGCAGGCCGACGGTGTCCCAGACGTCGTCGATGGCGTAGTCGGCGCGCGGCAGCACGAAGGTCCGGAAGTCGGTGGGCCTGTTGTCCGCGTCGGTGACTATCTGGCCGAGCAGAACCCAGCTGGCGTGATCGCAGCCGGACGAGAAGCTCCACCGGCCGGTGACCTGATGCCCGCCGTCGACCGCGGTTGCCTTGCCAGTCGGCGCGTAGGACGAGGAGATCCTGGTCGCCTGATCGGTGCCCCAGACCTCCTGCTGTGCCTCCGGCGTGAACAGGCCGAGGTGCCACGGATGCACGCCGAGGACCGAGGAGACCCAGCCGGTCGAGCCGCAGGCGCTGGCGATCAGCCGGACCGCCGTATAGAAGGTCAGCGGATCTGCCTCAAGACCCCCGAAGGCTGAGGGCTGGAGAAGCTTGAAGAAGCCCGTTCCCTCCAGGGCCTTGATGGAATCTGCGGGCACGATCCGGCCGTCCTCAGCCTCCTGCGCGCGGTCGCGCAGCACCGGAAGGAGCTCGCGGACCGCCTCGACGACCTCGTGCCCGACCTGATCAGCCACTCCGGCCTCCGCTTCGACGACTGTGGTTCGACGACTGTGGTTCGACGACTGTGGTTCGACGACTGTGGTTCGACGACTGTGGCCAGCCGCGCTTGCCGGCCTACACTAGAGCCTAAGACTAGAACATGTTCTAGTCTTAGGGTAGCGGCCTGGCGCGAGCGGCAAGCCGGCCTGGTCAGGCAGTACTGCGGGAGGGCGGATGAACGACCGGAGCGGAGTGCGGAGCATCGATGCGGGTGCCCCGCCCACCAGGTTTGCGCGCGGATGGCACTGCCTGGGCCTGGCTGCGCCCTACCGGGACGGGAACCCGCACGCCGTCGAGGCTTTCGGCACCAAGCTCGTGGTCTTTGCCGACGAGGCCGGCGACGTGCACGTGCTCGATGCCTACTGCCGGCACATGGGCGGTGACCTCAGCCGCGGGACGATCAAGGGCGGTTCGATCGCGTGCCCGTTCCACGACTGGCGCTGGGGTCCTGACGGCAAGTGCACGAAGATCCCGTACTCGCGGCGGGTGCCGCCCACGGCTCGGACCAGATCCTGGCTGACGCTGGAGCAGAACCAGCAGCTGTTCGTCTGGAACGACCCGCAGGGCAACCTGCCGCCCGCCGACGTGACGATCCCGCGGATCGACGGCGCCTATTCAGGCGATTGGTCGAACTGGACCTGGGACTCCCTCACGGTGGACGCGAACTGCCGCGAGGTCGTGGACAACGTGGTCGACATGGCGCACTTCTTCTACATCCATTTCGCGTTCCCCACCTACTTCCGCAACGTCTTCGAGGGACACATCGCGACGCAGTACCTGAACACCAGGTCACGGCCGGACTATGAGCCGGACGCCCGGCAATCGAATGGCGCGACGGAGATCGGGCTCGTATCCGAAGCCGCGTACTACGGGCCTTCGTACATGATCGATTACCTGAGCTACGACTACCACGGCGTCCCGATGGACGCGGTACTGATCAACTGCCACTACCCGGTCACGCCCGAGCGGTTCGTCCTCCAGTGGGGCGTGATCGTGAAGAAGCTGCCCGGCCTGTCGCCCGAGCAGGCCGACAAGGTCGCGGGTAAGTTCGCCAAGTTCGTGGGGCTGGGCTTCCAGCAGGACGTCGACATCTGGACCCACAAGAGCCGGATCGACAACCCGCTGCTATGCGCGGACGACGGTCCGGTGTACCAGCTTCGCCGGTGGTACGAGCAGTTCTACCTGGACGTGGAGAGCATCCCGGCCGACATGGTCGCGCGGCACGAGTTCGAGATCGACACCACTCGCGCGGTCGAGGCGTGGGAGGCGGAGGTCGCCGCGAACCTCGCGGCCCGGCAGGCTGGAGTCGGCCAGGCATGACGGATGTCGTTCAGGTGACGGCGGCGCGGCTGGACGAGCGGCAGTCCCGGTACTGCCCGGTCGAGTGCGCGGAGTGCGGCGCGGTCGTGCTGGCGGCCAAGTTCAGCGTGCAGCACACCAGCGTGCAGTGGGACGCCGCGGCGGTGCGCCAGTGCGCGGAGTTTGCCCGCCGCGCCGCGCTGGGGGAGCAGACGCCCCTGATCGAGCGCTGCGGCGCCATGCGGGCCAGCATCGAGGCTGCCGCGCTCGAAGGACGGCTGCCGGTGGCGCCCCCGTGAGTGGCACGACCGCGGCTGGCGCGGGCGAGCGCGCCTTCCACCAGCTGCGCGTGGCGGCCGTGATACCCGAGACCGACGAGGCGTGCTCGCTGGTCTTCGATGTGCCGCCCGAACTGGCCAAGGCGTTCGAGTATCGGCCTGGCCAGTTCCTGACGCTGCGGATCCCGAGCGATCGTGATGGTTCGGTCGCGCGGTGCTATTCGCTGTGCAGCTCGCCGCTGACCGGCGATCCGCTGACCGTCACCGTCAAGCAGACGCCAGGCGGCTACGCCTCGCGCTGGATCGCCGACAACGTCAAGCCAGGCAGCGCGCTGGACGTGCTGCCGCCGGCCGGAATGTTCGTGCCCGCCTCACTGGACGACGACTTCCTGCTGCTCGCGGCCGGAAGCGGAATCACGCCGGTGATGTCGATCCTGAAGTCCGTGCTCGGGGCCGGCCGGGGCCGGGTCGTGCTCGTCTACGCCAACCGGGACGAGCGCGCGGTGATCTTCGGCCCGGCACTCAGGGAGCTCGCCGCGGCGGCCGGGTCGAGGCTTCTGGTCGTGCACTGGCTGGACTTGCTCCAGGGCGTGCCGACATCGGACCAGCTGGTGCCGCTGATCCGGCCATTCGCAGCGTTCCAGATCTTCGCCAGCGGTCCTGATCCGTTCCTGGCGATGGTCAGGGCGGCCGCGGCGGCCGTCGGCGTGCCGCCACGCGGCGTGCGCGTCGAGCGGTTCCTGTCGCTACAGCACAACCCCTTCGATGCCCCCGAGCCCATCGCCGCCGGCGTGGCGGCGACGCTGGCGGTCACGCTGGACGGCGCTACCACGTCGGTCGACTGGCCGGCCGGGACCAGGATGCTCGACGTGCTGATCGATGCCGGCCTGGACCCGCCGTTCTCCTGCCGGGAGGGCATCTGCGGTGCGTGCGCCTGCCAGCTCACCGCGGGCAAGGTAGAGATGGCCAACAACGAGGTGCTCGAGGACGCTGATCTCGCCGACGGCCTGATCCTGGCCTGTCAGTCCGTTGCGCTGACGCCCGGCGTCAGCATCAGCTACGAATAGTGCTCCGCCTGAACGCGGTCCTGATCGTGGTCGCGACGTAGGCCGGGTTTTGCGTGATCTCCTGCCAGCTGAAGTGCACGACTTCGTAGCCGGCGTCCCGTAGTCGCTTGTCCCGCTCCAGTTGCTGGATAGCCCTGGTCGGGTCGGCGTATTTCAGCAGGCCGTCGACCTCGGCGATGGTGCGGAACTGGCGCCAGAGGAAATCGACGCGTCCGACGATCTCAGCGTCGCCCGCCCACACCTGGAGCTCGGGCGCTGGCAGGCCAACGTCCCGGAACACGACGCGCGCGAGCGACTCCAGGACCGACTCCGACAGCCAGTCCGCGAATCCGACCACCTCGACAGCCCGGCTGACACCGCGCCACCGCGCGCAGTCGGCCAGGACCGCTTCAAGTTCGCCAGCAGAGACGAGCTTGGCGTGCAGGGCCGAGTCCGCCGTGACGACCCCGGCACGGAAGTCCAGCGTGCGTGCCAGGTCGATCACCGTCCGCGCCGGAGTGGTCACCCGCATGCCGTGCTGCACAGTGACATGCGCGTCGGGCAGTTCCGCTGAGTGCACCCGAAGGCCGGGCTGGCTGGCCCGGTTGAGGCCCACCGGCCGCGTCAGCGTGACGTGTTGCGGAGCCTTGCTGAGCAGGCTTATGCCGTGGATGAGGGCCGCCGACTCGTGGCTGGCAACGGCCGGCCCGTATGCGGCCAGCGCTGCGGCCGTGCGCAGCAGGTGGTCTCCGGACGGGCGGGCTCGTAACTCGGCGGCCAGGTCAGCGCGAGCGTAGACGCCCGCGCCGGACCTGGATCAGCGTGCCGCGGCGGACCAGGGTCCTGATCTGCGTAGGCGACTTCCCCGCGGCCGTGAGCTCGGGCTTGGTCCTAATCCCGGCTAATCGCCAGTTTCCGGGCAGGTTCCTGACTGTCATGAGGCCAGGATGATCACCTGTGCTGACATTTCATGCCGCCGAGCCATGGCGAGTCCTGTTTCGCGCTTTTTATCCCCACCGCCGGCATGAAACGTGCGACGGCGTGTGCCGTCCGGAGGCAAATGTGCGTACGCGGATGTCGTCGGGCCGCCCGGTTGGCCGATACGGTCGGGCCATGGACGATCTGAGCCCCCGGCTGCGCGCCGTCTGCAATCTTCAGGTGGCCGAGGCCCGCGAGTACAGCGGCCGCCACGAGTACGACGGCAAGGTGCAGGACCTCTCAGTGATGGGCGTGCGCCGGGGCCTGACCGACCTGGCCGCCGTCGCGGACGAGCAGCCACTGACGGACCCGTACGACGAGGCTCAGCTGCAGGCCTTCATTCTGCGTACGCAGGTCGAATACCGCGATCTCGAGCTGCACCGCAGTAACCCCGCCTACCACCTGATGAACCTGGACCTGGCTTGTTACGACCGGGATTACGCGCCGCAGGCCGACCGGGACGCGGCCCGCCGTGAGCACCTGGCGGCGTGGCCAGTGGCGATCGAGTGGGCGGCGCAGGCCCTGGACCGCGTCAACGCGCCCGTAGCGCAGGCGCTGCTGAGCGCGGTCGGGCGGATTGGCTGCGGGTCTGCCCGCCGACGCGGACGAGCACGTCAAGCGAGCCGCCCTTGACGCGCACGCTCGCTTGATGACCCAGCTCGAGCGGGCGGTGGCGGACGGTGACCCGGACCCGGCACTTGGCTCGGCGGCGCTGTCGCTGCTGATGGGGAGCTCAGAAGCGATCGACGTGGACCTCGGCCGGCTGGCCGAGCGCGCCGATTCCGAACGCGACCGGCTCATGGCCAGGCTCGCCGATAGCTGCGGCGCGATTGAGCCAGGCCGGGCACCGCTCGACCTGGCCCGCGAGCTCGTACGCGATCATCCAGACGCCGGCGGCGTGCTGGACGCGGCGCGGCGGTGGACCCAGCTGGCCATCGACTTCACGCGCGAGCACGACCTGGTCCCCTATCACGATGGCGAGTGCCTGGTCGGGCTCGCCCCGGAGAGCAGGCGGTACGCGATGGCCATGATGTCGCCGGCCGGCCCCGGAGAGCCGGAGGGCCCATCGTGGTATCACATCACGCCGCCGGATCCATCCTGGCCGCAGGCGGAGCAGGAGGAATGGCTCGAGGTCTTCAGCGAGACCACCTTGCCGGGGATCACCGTGCACGAAGTGGCCCCAGGGCATTTCTCGCACGGCCGCGCGATCCGGCGGCTGACCACCGACGTCCGGCGGATCCTGCACTCCGGGGCGTTCGTCGAGGGCTGGGCGCATTACGCGGAGGAACTGTGCGTGGAGGAAGGCTTCTGTGCTGACGATCCCCGGTTCGCGGTCGGAGTCTGGCTGGAGGCGCTGGTCCGGGTGACGCGGCTGGCGTGTGCCATCGGGGTCCACACCGCCGGGATGACCGTCGCCGAGGCCACCCTGCGATTCGAGTCCGACACGCACCTCAGCGGCTCGGCGGCGGCATCGGAGGCCCGGCGGGCCACCTTCGACCCGACCTATGGGCGCTACACCTGGGGCAAGCTGGCGATCATGGATCTGCGGGAGCAGGCCAGGCGGGAGTGGGGGGCCGGGTTCAGCCTCAGCCGGTTCCACGCCGCCATGCTGGGACTTGGCTCGCCGGCGCTGGGCTTGCTGCACTTCGCCGTCGAGCGGGGTTAGACCCGCCCGGCACGCATCGCCCGCCAGGCTCGCATCGCCCGCCAGGCTCGCATCGCCCGCCAGGACACCGTCGATCCGCTTCCGCACCCACCTGGTCTGCTACCTAATGGGCGTAACCGCCCGCGGCGACCGGCAGAAATGGTGCATGCTGTCCACGCAGGGCTGTCGGATTTGAGGTTGCCTGCGAACCTTTGACCGGCCAGGGTTCGTGTCGTCCCGTGGCGGGCCTGGGACGGGCATCATCCGTGAGCAGCCGTGCGGCCAGCAGCGGAGGGGAATCCGGCGTGAAGTTCTTGCCTGAGGACAGGCAGGCGTCTGTAGCGGTGGTGGGATTCGGCTATGTCGGATCCTGCATCGGGGCGACGCTGGCTGGCCGCGGCGTCCGGGTCTACGGAATCGACAGCGATCCGCAACTGATCGCGGAACTGTCCGCCGATCACTGCCGATTCCGCGAGCCAGGCCTGGCTGATGCCCTGCAGGCGGCCCGCGTGGCCGGCACCCTGACGTTCTCGACGGACTACGCGGCGGCACAGACGGCCGACGTCATCATCATTGCCGTCGGCACGCCGGTCGATCAGCAACGCCAGCTGGTCACCGGGTACCTGGAGTCGGTCTGCCAGTCGCTTGCCGCCCGCTTGCGGCCAGGTCAGCTGGTGATACTCAAGAGCACGGTGGCGCCTGGCACCACCCAGAATCTGGTCCGGCCGCTGCTCGAGCAGGGCGGAATGCTGCAGGGCCGTGACTTCGGCCTGGCCTTCTGTCCCGAGCGGCTGGCCGAGGGCAATGCGCTGGCCCAGTTCAGGTCCATTCCGATCGTCATCGGCGGCTGCGACGAGGAGAGCAGCGCCGCCGCCGAGGCGTTCTGGTCGGCGGCGCTCGAAGTCCCTGTGGTGCCGTTCGCCACGCCGGACGTGGCCGAGATGGTCAAGCTCGCCGACAACTGGTGGATCGACGCCAACGTCGCGCTCGCCAACGAGCTGGCCAAGCTCTGCGGCGCGCTGGACATCGACGTGCTCGACGTGATCGCGGGGGCGAACTCGCTTCCTAAGGGCAGCTCGCACGTCAACATCCTGCTCCCGAGCGTCGGCGTAGGCGGCTCCTGCCTCACCAAGGACCCGTGGATCTTGTGGAGCGCCGGACAGCAGCACGGCGTCGACCTGCGCACCGCCCAGACCGGGCGTGAGGTCAATGACACCATGCCCGGATACACGCACAGCCTGATAATCGGCGGCCTCGAGGAACTCGGCAAGGACCCGGCCAGCGCCAAGGTCGCGGTGCTCGGCCTCGCGTTCAAGAACAACACCAACGACCTGCGCCACACGCCGGTCCGGCCGGTAGTAGAAGCCCTGCGCGCCTCCTGCGGTGAGGTCGCGATCTACGACCCGCTGGTGGCGCCGGAGTACGCGGCAGCCGAGTTCGGCATGGCGCCGGCGGCCTCGCTCGAGGCGGCCGTCGCCGGAGCGGATTGCGTGGCGGTCCTGGCCGGACACGACCAGCTGACTCAGCTCGACCTCGCCGAGCTCGCGACCCAGGTGTCGATGCCATGCCTGATCCTCGACGGCCGGGCGTATTACCCGAAGCAGACGATCAAGCAGATGCGCGGTCTCGGCTTCGCCTACAAAGGGATCGGGCGCTGACATGGGACGCGTTCTCATCACCGGCGGCTGCGGTTTCATCGGCAGTCACCTCGCGGAGTACCTGGTCGCGCGCGGCGACCAGGTCACGGTCTTCGACGTAGCCGAGCCGGCCGATGGCGGGATCGACTCGGTCCGCTATCTCCAGGGTGATGTCCGGGACGAGTCCGCGATCGGCAAGCCTGTCGCCGACGGGATCGACGTCGTCTACCACATGTCAGCCGTCGTGGGCGTGGACCGGTACCTCACCGCGCCCGCCGACGTGGCGGAGATCAACCTCCTCGGCACGCTGAACGTGCTGCGCGCGGCCCGCGAGACCGGCACGCGTGTCGTGGTGGCGAGCACCAGCGAGGTCTACGGCAAGAACCCGGCGACGCCATGGCACGAGGATTCCGACCGGGTGCTGGGCACGACCGCTGCAGACCGGTGGTCCTACTCCACGAGCAAGGCCCTGGCGGAGCACCTGACCTTCGGATACATACGCCAGTACGGGGTCCGGGCCTCGATCGTGCGGTTCTTCAACGTCTACGGCCCGCGGCAGCGCCCCGCCTACGTGGTCAGCCGGAGCATCCACCGGGCGCTGCACGGCATCGCACCCGAGGTCTACGACGGCGGGAGGCAGACGCGCTGCTTCACCTACGTGACGGACGCGATCCGCGGGACGGTGCTCGCCGGGACCAGCGAGCAGGCAGAGGGCGAGCACTTCAACATCGGCAACCACCGCGAGTCCACGATCGCCGAGGTCGTCAGCATCATCTGCGAGCTCACCGGAGTCGAGGCCCCGGCCACGCAGGTTGATACCGCGGCGGCGTGGGGCGCACGGTATGAGGACATCCCGCGCCGGGTGCCCGACACCAGCAAGGCCAGGACCGTTCTCGGCTGGGAAGCTTCGACGTCGCTGCGAGATGGGCTGGCCGCGACCATCGAATGGGCCCGCCAGGCTCCGTGGTGGCTGGAGGGCCTGGCCGACGAGCAGGCACCGTTGCAAGCCGCGGGAGAATCGCGATGAAGGCACTGGTCCTCTGTGGTGGCGTGGGCTCCCGGCTCCGCCCCGTCACGCACACGTCCGCGAAGCAACTGGTGCCGGTGGCCAACAAGCCGGTGCTGTTCTACAGCCTGGAGGCGATCGCGGAGGCCGGGATCACCGACGTCGGGATCGTGGTCAGGGAGACAGCGGCCCTCATCAGGGAGTCGGTCGGTGATGGCTCCGCCTGGGGCCTCAACGTCACTTACATCCACCAGGAGGCGCCGCTCGGCCTGGCGCATGCGGTGCTGGTCTCACGCGACTATCTCGGCGACGACGACTTCGTCATGTGGCTGGGGGATGCGTTCATCGTCGGCGGCATCAGCTCCCTGGTGGAGGAGTTCCGCGCGGCGAGCCCCGATGCGCTGATCATGCTGACCAAGGTGGCCGACCCGCGCCAGTTTGGCGTCGCCGAGCTCGACGAGGACGGGCGGCTCATCGGCCTGGAAGAAAAGCCCAAGGAGCCGCGCAGCGACCTCGCCCTTGTCGGGATCTACGTGTTCTCGCCCGCCGTGCACGAGGTAGTGCGGCAGCTCAAGCCGTCCTGGCGCGGCGAGCTGGAGATCACCGACGCGATCCAGGCCCTGATTGACACCCGGCGCGACGTCCGGTCCGTCTTCACTGCCAGCTACTGGCGTGACACCGGGAACGTGGCCGACATGCTTGAGGTCAACCGGCTCGTACTCGAGAGCCTTGAGCCGGCCATTCACGGCAACGTCGACGACGTCAGTGAGCTAATCGGCCGCGTGGTCGTGGAGGAAGGCGCGCACGTCAGCGGCTCCAGGATCGTCGGCCCGGTGATCATCGGCGCCGGGTCCAAGGTGACCGACTCCTACGTCGGGCCGTTCACCTCGATCGCGCAGGGCTGTGACATCGCGGACAGCGAGATCGAGTACTCGATCGTCTTCCGCGGCGCCTCGATTCACGGCGTGCGGCGGATCGAGGCCTCCCTGATCGGTCACGACGTGCAGGTCACCACGGCGCCGAAGGTACCCAAGGTGCACCGCTTGGTGCTCGGTGACCACAGCCGGGTGCAGATCAGCTCCTGACGCTACGCCGGCCCGCCGCGCATCAGACTGCAGGCTCGCGCATCTGGTCAAAACTGGAACGTGTTCTAGTATGGACGGCGTAGCCGCGAAGCACGTTCAGAACCTCTGCCGCGCCGGCAGCGACGATGACGGAGACCAGATGACAGCCGAAGAGCCGCCTGAATTCGACTTCGTCGTCGTGGGCAGCGGCGCGGCCGGGATGACGGCGGCGCTCACCGCCGCGCTGGCCGGCCTCAGCACCGTCATCCTGGAAAAGACCGAGTACTACGGGGGCTCGGCCGCGCGCTCGGGCGGCGGCGTCTGGCTGCCAGGCAACTCGGCGCTGCGCCGGACTGGCCACGCCGACTCGCCGGACCAGGCTAGCCAGTACCTCGCCTTCGTGGCGGGCGATGGCGTGCCGGAGAGCCTGCGGAGCGCCCTCCTCGAGCACGGCCCGGCGATGCTCGACCTCGTCCTGGCCCATACGCCGCTGGACTTTAACTGGGTCCCGAACTACTCCGACTACTACCCGGAGGCTCCCGGTGGCAGGGCGTCGGGCCGGTCGGTCGAGCCAGCCCTGCTGGACGCCAAGGCCGTCGGCCCGGAGCTGGCCCGGCTTCGGCCGCCGTACCTGCCCGCTCCGGCTGGCATTACCGTCACCCAGGCCAACTACCGGTGGATGAGCCTTGGCACCAGCCACCCGCGCGCGATCAGCACGACGGCCAGGGTGACCGGCCGGATGATTATCAGCAAGCTGCGCAAGCGCCAGCTGCTCAGCATGGGCCAGGCCCTCGCCGCCGGGCTACGGACGGGCCTCGCCACGGCAGGCGTGCCGGTCTGGCTCAACACGCCGATGACCGGCCTTGAGATCGAGAACGACCGCATCATCGGGGTGCAGGTGCTGCGCGACGGCGCGCCCGCGGTGGTCAGGGCCCGCCGCGGCGTGCTGCTAGGGACGGGCGGATTCGAGCGCAACGAGGAGATGCGCCGGCGTTACCAGCGGGCGCCGATCGGGATCGAGTGGACGGTCGGCTCGCCCGGCAACACCGGAGATGGCCTGCTGGCCGGCGAGGCCGCTGGCGGAGTGCTGGAGCTGATGGACGACGCCTGGTGGGGTCCGTCGATCCCGCTCGCCAGCGGCCCGATCTTCTGCCTGGCCGAGCGGAGCCTGCCGGGCTCCATCTTCGTCAATACCGCGGGCGAGCGGTTCGTGAACGAGGCCGCTCCGTACGTGGACGCTGTGCACGCGATGTACGACAAGCACACCGACGACAATCCCCATATCCCGTGCTGGATGATCACCGACCAGCGCTACCGCAACCGGTACGTGTTCACCGGCATGCCGCCGCGCAAGCCGCTGCCGCGCCGCTGGTACAAGGCAGGTGCCGTAGCCAAAGCCGACACTCTCGCCGAGCTGGCCGCCCAGATCGGGGTGTCGGCCGATGGCCTGGCCAAGACTGTCGAGAAGTTCAACGAGTTCGCGCGGGCCGGCAAGGACACGGACTTCGGCCGTGGTGACTCTGCCTACGACCACTACTACGGTGACCCGAGCTGCAAGCCCAACCCGAACCTTGCCCCGCTCGCGCAGCCGCCCTTCTACGCGATCAAGATCGTGCCCGGCGACCTCGGCACCAAGGGCGGGCTGCGCACCGACGACAAGGCGAGGGTGCTGCGCGCAGATGGCAGCGTCATCGAGGGCCTGTACGCGGCTGGCAATACCAGCGCCATGGTGATGGGCCGCAGCTACGCAGGGCCCGGCGCCACCATCGGCCCGGCCATGACGTTCGGCTACCTGGCCGCCCTCGATGTCGCGGCCAGGGACTCGTGACCAGTCCGCCCATGATTAGGCCGCTCTGTAACGGGCAAGGAGCCTGACAGTTCCACAGGTGTCAGTTGCTCAGGGTGTGCCGCAGCGGCACTGCCCGTCCGCAGAAAGGATTCCAGCGTGCCCACCGGAGGCGGACACGACCACGCCGTGACCTTCTACGCCGACGATCAGGAGCTGGCGGACCAGGTCTACGAGCACCTTTACGGATCGGCCGAGCAGGGCACCGCGATCGTCATCGCCGCGCCGGAACACCGGAAGCTCATCTTCGAGCGTCTCGCGCAAGCTGGCATCGACGTCCCTGGCGAGTGGGCCCGCGGCTCGTACGTGGCGCTCGATGCGAGCGAGGTGATGGACAGCTTCATGACCGCCGGGTGGCCCGACGCAGCTGCGTTCTGGGGCGCACTCAGCCCGCTGCTCAAGCGGGCGTTCGCTCGGCCCGGACCGGTCCGCATATTCGGTGAGATGGTCGCGCTGCTCTGGGCGGACGGGCAGACTGGCGCCGCCGTGGACCTCGAGGCCCTGTGGAATGAACTGGCCGGCCAGTACTCGTTCTCGCTGCTCTGTGCCTACCCGGCCAGGGACATCAGCGGCGACGACCTGCGCCGACGACGTGGTGCACCTGCATGTGGCCCACTCCGCCGTGCGGCCGGCCTAAGTCAGTACCGACCTAGGTCAGCGCCGACCCAGGTTCGGCCTGCCGACCAGGTCAGGCCGGCCCGAGTATGAGGCCGCTGGTGGGGACGCCGGTCCCGGCGGTGACCAGCACCGGCCCGTCGCCTGGCACCTGGTTGACCGAGCTGCCGCGAACCTGCCTGACTGCCTCAGCGATGCCGTTCATGCCGTGCAGGTATCCCTCGCCGAGCTGGCCGCCGTGCGGATTGAGCGGCAGCCGGCCGCCCAGCTCGATGGCACCGCCGGCGATGAACTCGCGGGCCTCGCCGCGCCCGCAGAACCCGAGCTCCTCTAGCTGCATCAGCACGTACGGGGTGAAGTGGTCGTACAGCACCGCGGTCCGGATGTCGCCAGGGGCAAGTCCAGCCTGCGCCCAGAGCTGCCTGGCGACCACGCCCATCTCCGGCAGCCCGGTGAGGTCGTCCCGGTAGTAACTCGTCATCGTGTACTGATTCGCGCCGCTACCCTGGGCCGCGGCGCGGATCACGACGGGCACATTTTTCTGGGAACGGGCTCGTTCGACGCTGGTCACCACTACGGCGACCGCGCCGTCAGTCTCCTGGCAGCAATCCAGCAGCCTGAGCGGCTCGCAGATCCAGCGCGACTCCTGATGCTCGGCCAGCGTGATCGGCCGCTCATAGAACCAGGCCGCAGGGTTGGTGGCAGCGTGCTTACGGTCCGCCACCGCCACCGCGCCGAAGTCGGCGCTGGTAGCGCCGTAAGCGTGCATGTACCGGCGCGCAGCCATCGCTACCGTGGCGGCCGGCGTGGCCAGGCCCATCGGGTAGTGCCAGCCGCTGTCGATAGCTCCCGACGTAGCACCCTGCACGGCGCCGACCGAGACCTGGCCGAACCGGCGGCCCGACCGCTCGTTCAGCGCCCGGTAGCAGATGACGACGCTCGCGGCGCCGGTCGCGACGGCCATCGCCGCCTGGTGGACGGTGGCGCAGGCAGCTCCGCCGCCGTATCCGATCAGGCTGAAGAAGCTCAGCTCGCCCGCGCCAAGCTCGCGCGCCACCGCGATCTCCGCGTTGCTGTCCATGCTGAACGTGACCATCCCGTCCACGTCGGACGGTGTCAGGCCAGCGTCGTCCAGCGCCGCCCTGGCCGCCTCCACCGCTAGCTTGAGCTCGCTGCGGCCGGAGTCCTTGGAGAACTCGGTCGCCCCGATCCCGGCGATTGCGGCGACGCCAGAGATCAGGCGCGTTGCTGAGGTCATGGCTGGCTCCCGCCGGCGCCCAGCCGGACGATGCCGGTGACATGGTTGCCGAGGCTGCACGAACCGGTGACCTCGATCGCCTGCTCACCGTCGCCGGCGTCGCTGGCCGTGCCGGAGAACGTCAGCGTGTCGCCGGCGTAGCACGGGACCCCCAGCCTGATCGACACCGATCGCACGATCGCCTCCGGTCCCGCCCAGTCGGTGACGTACCGCTGCACCAGGCCGGTCGTCGTGAGGATGTTGAGGAAGATGTCCTTGCTGCCGCCGCGCACGGCGAAGTCGCGATCATGGTGCACGGGGTAGTAGTCACGGGTGGCGATCGCGGTGGACACGACTACGGTCGGGCTGACCTGCAGTGCCAGCTCGGGCAGTGCGCCAGGCGCACCACGTTTGTCGGGCCGCCAGCCCGGCAGCACCAGGTCGTCGTCGATCCGGATGAAGCTGGTGCGCACCGGCAGGCCGATGTGCACCTGATCCGCGTCGATGCCAGTCAGCTCAGCCATGACCCGCGGGCCTTCGGTCAGCTCGACCAAGGCCACGATGATCGGCAATTGCTTGCCGGGCACCGGCGGGTGCCGGTGCACGACATAGCTGTACACGGTGCCGGTGCCGGCGGCGACCACGTAACCCTGATGGCCCAGGGCGCCGCAGCTGAGGCAGGCCGGTCCCGGCGGGTGCCGCAGCGCGCCGCATTCGCCGCACCGCTGGATTCGTAGCTCGCCCGCTCTGGTCCCGGTCCAGAAGAATTCGGTGTCCGGCGACACCGGCGGTCGCATGACGTCGGTGCCTGGCTGTGCCGGCGGGCCAGGATCGGCTGCCGGGCCGCGCTCGGCAGCGTCGCTGGCAGCCGCCGGCGGCCGGAATTTCAGGACCCGCCAGTCCATCTCGGCCACGGCCTCGTCGCCGGAGTACCAGACGTTCCTGGTGGTCACGAACCAGCCTTCGCCGAGCGCGGTGCGCTTGGGGCCACTCACGTCGGTCAGCTCGGCGCGCAGGCTGAGCAGCTCACCGTGCCGCAGGTAGCGGCGATAAGTCTGGGCGCAGTTTGTCGCGACTACCGACGTGAACCCGGCCTCGTCTAGCACCGTCATCATCTCGCCGAGCGGATCGATGTCCCCGCCGCCCGCGGACTGCGGCTGCAGCCCTGGCATCGTCCACACCTGCACCATGGCCGGCGGTGCGACTAGCTGGCCGTGCACCGAGCCGGCGGCGAACTCGGCATCGGTGTACAGCGGGTTGGCGTCGCCGATGGCGTCGGTCCAGTTGCGGATCGCCGGCATGTTCACCGGGTCCCTGGCCACCCTGGGCGCGCCCGGTCCGGCCGCCTTGATCTTCTCCGCGGCCGCGAGTATCGCGGCACTCTGGCCCGTGCTTTGCTCCGTCATCGTGGTACCCGCGGCAGCTTCAGGCCGGCCATCGCGATCAGCTCCCGCTGCACCTCGTTGACTCCTCCGCCGAATGTCATGACAGTGTTCCGCTTGTTCTGCACATCCAGCCACCGGGCTAGCTCGGCAGTCCGGTCCTCGGCCAGGTCACCGTGCCGGCTGACGACCTCGGCAAGCTCGGCGCCGATCCGCTGCGCTTGCTCGGACCCGAAGACCTTGGTGACCGACGCGTCCGCGACGTCGACCGTCTCGGTCATGGCGACCTGCCAGTTGAGCAGCTCGTTGACCCGCTCGGCCGCGCTGGCCCTGGCCAGGGCCCGGCGAACATCCGGCTGGTCGAGCAGCGGGCGGCCGTCCGGGCCGGTCTGGAGCGCCGCCCAGTCGCGAACGTGCCGGTGCAGCACGCCGAGGCGCCCGGATGGACCCAGCATGACTCGCTCGTGGTTGAGCTGCGCGGTGATCAGGCGCCAGCCCGCGTTCTCGGCGCCAACTCGCATCGTCACCGGGACCCGGACGTCGGCGTAATAGGTGGCATTCACGTGGTGCGCGCCGTCGTGGGTGATGATCGGCGTCCAGGAGTAGCCAGGGTCTGAGGTGTCCACGATGAGGATGGACAGGCCCTTGTGCTTGGGTGCGTCCTGGTCGGTGCGGCACGCGAGCCAGATGTAGTCGGCGTCGTGGCCGCCGGTAGTGAAGATCTTCTGGCCGTTGACTACGTACTCGTCGCCGTCGAGCACGGCCCTGGTGCGCAGCGAGGCGAGGTCGGTACCCGCTCCCGGCTCGGTGTAGCCGATGGCGAAATGCAGCTCGCCGGTCAGGATCTTCGGCAGGAAGAAGTCCTTCTGCTCCTGGCTGCCGTGCGCCATCAATGTCGGCCCGACGGTCTGCAGCGTGACGGCGGGGAGCGGTACGTCGGCGAGCGCCGCCTCGTTCACGAAGATCTGCTGCTCGAGCTGGCCGAGGCCGCGGCCACCGTACTCGACGGGCCAGCCGACGCCTAGCCAGCCGTCGCGGCCCATCCGTCGCACGACCTCCCGGTAGACGGTGCCATGCCGCTCCGTCAGCATCACCTCGCGTTCGGCCGGGGCGATCAGCGTCGCGAAGTACGCGCGCAGTTCGTCGCGCAATGCGCGCTGGGCGTCGGTCAGGTCGAGGAACATCACGCACCAGCCGCTTCCCGTGCGCCGAGCCGGTCAAGGCGGTCGGCGGCGCCGCCCACGAAGGCAGCTAGGTCTGTCATGAGAGCCGAGTACCGCGGCAGTGGATACGTCACGTCCATGCCGAGCCCACCGTGCAGGTGATGACAGGTACGCAGCGCGGCTGGGCCGTGCTCGGCCAGCCAGTATGCAGCGACGTCGACGTCGCGCCCGGCGTCCAGGCCGGCGTCGAGCTGCCAGCAGGCCGACAGCGCCGCCAGGTGCAGGGTGCGCGCGGCTGCGTAGACATCGGCGATCTGCTGCGCCACTGCCTGGAACGCAGCGAGCGGCCGCCCGAACTGCTCGCGGGTGCGCACGTGCTCGGTGGTGAGGTCAAGCGCGGCGGCGAGGACCCCGTCGGCAACCGCGCACGCGCCCGCGACCGCGAGCCGGTACAGATCGTCCGCGGTGCAGCCGTCTAGCACCGCCGCGATTGGGCTGTTGTCTAGGCGCAGCGTGTACTCGGGCAGGCCCGACGAGCTGCGCGTCAGCTGACAAGACAGGCCGTCGGCGTCAGGCTCGACGACCACGACGACCGCGTCGCCGGCGGTAGTGCTGGCCGGGACCAGGATCCAGCGCGCAGCGGCGGCGTAGGGCACGCCAAGCTTGACGCCCGAGACGGTGGCGGGTGCGCCATCTAGAGTCGCGGCATCCAGGGTTGCGCCATCCACAGTTGCGCCATCCACAGTTACGCCATCCACAGTTACGACCGTCGCGGGCGCCTGCGGCATTGGCGCCGACGGCTCGCGGATCGCCGCGGTCATGATCGTCTCGCCCGCAGCGACCCCGGTGAGCAGCTTGCGCTTCAAACCAGGGTTAGCCGATCGGGCCACCGGCAGGACTCCGAGCGCCAGGGTGGCGAGCGCTGGAATGCGCGCTGCGTGCCTGCCGACCTCGGTGAGGAGCGCCGCCGTCGCCTGGACGCCCAGCTCGTCGCCGCCGAGGTCGGCCGGCAGCGCAAGTGAGAGCAGCCCGGACTGACCGAGCTCCTTCCAGAGCGAGCAGTCGAGGTCCGTGCCCACGCCGCTGGCTCCGGCCGCCGGGCCATCGCGCCCGGTGGCACCGAGGACCTGCGCGGCGAGGCGGGAGACCTCGACCTCGGCCTCGCTGCGGGTGAAGTCCATCTAGCGCGCCTCCTCGCGGGGCAGGCCGAGCAGCCGTTCGGCGATCAGTGACAGCAGGATCTGAGTAGTGCCGCCGGCGATGCTCAGGCACCGGGTCAGCAGGAACTCGGCCAGGGCCTCGCCGCCCTCGGCGTCGGCGGCAGCCCCCGAGGGCCCTGTCAGCTCGAACGCCGTCTCGGCGACCGCTTGCCGGTGGCTGACGCCGACGAGCTTGCGCACGGCTGCCAGCGGACCGGGATCGGCCCCGCGCAGCTGGGCGATAACAGCCTGGAGATCGAGGAGCGAGACGGCCATACCCTCGGCTACGTGCGACCCGAGCCGCTGCCTGACGACCGGGTCGGCCGTGGCGCCGGATCCTGCGGCCAGGCTGAGCAGGTGCTCAACGGCAGCACCGACGGCTGAGCCAGCGCCCATCGCCACCCGCTCGGACGCCAGGGTGGTGCGGGCCGCCCGCCAGCCGTCACCGGGGGCGCCGACCACGCAGTCATCCGGAACGAAGACCTGATCGAGGAAGACCTGGTTGAACATTTCCCGGCCGGTGATCTCGCGCAGCGGCCGGATGTCGAGGCCGGGGCTACCCATCGCGACGAGAAAGTAAGTGAGCCCCTTGTGCTTGGGCACGGTGCCGTCGGTGCGGGCCAGGCAGATCGCCCACTGCGCCTGGCGGGCTAGCGAGGTCCAGACCTTCTGGCCGGTCAGCAGCCAGCCGCCGTCGGTCCGGTCCGCCCTGGTCCGCAGCGACGCCAGGTCCGAGCCAGCCTCCGGCTCGCTGAATAGCTGGCACCAGGTGATCTCGCCGCGCAAGGTTGGCCCGGCGAACCTGTCGGCCTGGGCCTTGGTGCCGTGGCCGAGTATCGCCGGGATGGCCCAGCCGCCGATGACAATGTCGGGCCTGGTCAGCCCCGCCTGGCCGAGCTCATCGTCGATGACCAGGCAGGCGGCAGGAGAGGCAGCCAGCCCGAACGGCGCCGGCCAGGACGGCGCGGCGTAGCCGGCGTCGGCGAGCGCGGTCCGCTGGTCTGGCGCCGGCGTACTCGCGATCCGGGCCGCGACGTCCCTGGCCGCCAGGCGCACGGAGGTGAGCTCGGCTGTCAGCTCGCCATCATCTGCCAGCCTGAGCTGGCGGCGCGCGCCCGAGGCTGCGAGCCGGGCCGCGCGGTCGCGCCACTGCGCCGAACCGCCGAGCAGCTGGCGCAGTGCCAGTGCCCGGCGCAGATACAGGTGCGCGTCGTGCTCCCAGGTGAAGCCGATGCCGCCGAGCACCTGAATGCAGTCCTTGGCGGCGTCGACGGCGGCGTCGAGGTTGAAGGCCGCAGCGGCCGCCGCGATCACCGGCAGCTCGGCGGGGGCGTCCGTCACCGCGCGCGCCGCATCCCAGGCGAGCACGGCCGCGGTCTCCGCACGACAGAGCAGGCTGGCACACAGGTGCTTGACGGCCTGGAACGAGCCGATCGGGCGGCCGAACTGCTGCCGGATCGCGGCGTACTCCGCCGCCGTTCGGGACGACCAGCTCGCGACCGCGGCGGCTTCGACCGCGAAGAGCACGGCAGCCAGGTCCCGGACATCGCTCGTGCGCAGACCTGCCACGATCTGTGCCGGGCTCGCTGCGACGGCAGTCAGCTCGACGTCGCCGAGCGACCGGGAGAAGTCGGCCGGTGCCCGGCCAGTCAGGGCGACGCCCGGCTGATCCACGGCCAGCAGGCACCAGATGCTGTCATCGGCGTTTCGGTCCGCGGCTCCGCTAGCGTCCAACCCGGCCGACCGAGTCGACGCGCCGATCAGCAGGTGCGTCGTGCTGCCGGCGCCGACCACCGGGCCGATTCGTCCGGACAGCTCGGCCGAGCCGTCAGGTTGCCGCGTCGCGGTGATCGTTCCGGTGTCCAGCGCGACCGCGACAGACACGGCGCCGGACGCGATCATGGGGAGCGCGCCCTGGGCCACCGGCTCGTGCTGGAAGCGGCGCAGCACTTGCCCTGCCAGCAGCGTCGGCAGGATGGGGCCGGGCACGAGAGAATCGGTGAGCTGTGCCAGCGAGGCCGCGAGTTCGGATGCGGTGCCGGCGCCGCCGGCGTCGGTCGGCAGCCCGATGGCGAAGACGCCGAGCTCGGCCAGGCTGGACCAGCGCTCGGCGGCTTGCCCGTGCTCCTGCGCCAGCAGGTCGCCCTGGGCCGGCCCGGTCCTTGGCTCGAGGCCGCGGACGAGGTCGATGGAACGGGCTTGCTTGGCCCATTCGCGGATCGAGGCCTGGATCGCGAGCTGCTCGTCGGTGTTCGCGATCGGCAACTCGTCCTCCTCCTCGGCTAGCACTGAAAATTAGAACACGTTATACCTGTAGTGGGCCAGGGTGCCCGTGACCAGCCGCCGTCCAGCGTCTCAGCCGGGTCGCAAGTGATCACGTTGCTAGGCTGACCGGGGCAGGAACTGCGATCTAGCAGGCACGAAGCACCCGGGTGCTCTACCCGGTCGCAGTCGGGTTCTGCCGGATGTCAGGACGAAGGGCCAGGATGGCAACGCCGAGAACACGTAACACCGGCCGCGCGGTGTCAGCTGGATCTGGGTCAGCTGGATCTGGGTCAGCTGGATCTGGGTCAGCTGGATCTGGGTCAGCCGGGTCCGGGTCGGCCGGGTCGGGGTCTGCTGCATCCGGGCCGCCGACGTCCGGGCCGACCGAGACCGAGCTTGGCTCGGCCGCGCAGCGCGAGCGCCGCAAGCGGATACTCGACGCGACCCTGGCGCTGGCCTCCAAGGGCGGCTACGAGGCGGTGCAGATGCGCACGGTCGCCGAGCGCGCCGACGTCGCCCTCGGCACGCTGTACCGGTACTTCCCTTCCAAGATTCACCTGCTGGTGTCCGGCCTGGCCAGGGAGTTCGAGCGGGCTCAGGAGCGGCTCGATCGGGCCCCGGTGCCCGGCGACACGGCCTACGACCGGATGCTCTACGTGCTGGGCCGGGTCACCAGGTCGATGCAGCGCGAGCCACTGCTGACCGAGGCCATGACCAGGGCCTTCATGTTCGCGGACCCGAGCGCGGCCACCGAGGTCAACACCGTCGCGAAGATGATGGAAGACATGCTCACCAAGGCCATGCACGAGGGCGAACCGACAGCGGACGAGCGCGCGATCGCCAGGGTTATCGGCGACGTCTGGCTGTCGAACCTGGTCGCCTGGGTGACCAGGCGGGCGTCAGCTAACGATGTGGCGTCACATCTGGAGCTGGCCGCCCGCCTCCTGCTGCGCTGAGGTGGTGCTGTGCTGACACGGCGCAGCTAAACGCTTAGCGGTGGGCTACGTCGACGACGAGCACGAACTTGTGGGCCGCGTTCTTATACTCCAGGACGCGGAATGGCGTCTTGGCCTTGAGCCCGATCCCGATCGACGTGATGCCCTCGAAGCTGCCGAGGCCGGCGATCTGGCGGAAGGACGCGAAGCCAGTCACGCTCACTAGGTGCCGGTTGCTGGCGTCGAAGCTATTGGCCGCCGGGGCCTTGACGATGACCAGCAGCTTGGCCTTCCCGCTCGTCGGCACCAGCTTCCCGGAGCCGTCAGCGTGGAAGGCGCGCACGTAATGGATGTTGTAGCCGGGGGCGCGGCCTGCGCCGAGATCGATGACCAGCCGGTCGAAGCAGGTGTGCTTCCCGGCGCGCACGTCGCGGACCCTGGTCTGGACCATCTGGTCCTTGTGCCGCGGCCCGGTGCCCCAGTGGGTCGAGCAGGCCGCGGGTGCGGTGGTGGCAGCCTGCGCGGGCAGCGCGACGGCCGCCGCGCTCAGGCCGGTGACGATGGTGGTGGCGACCGCGACTGCGGATTTCCTCATGATGTCCTCCCCAGCTGACCAGCTGGTGCTCGGCGATTAAGCGAACCGTAGCGACACACCAGCGCAAGCAGGTGGAGATCAGATGGAGTTAGGGCCGCCGATGCACGAGTCTGCCGCGCAGAATCACCGCGGCCGGGCTGGCGAGCTGAGCGAGATCCGCGCGCGGGTCGGCGTCGTAGACGACAGCATCGGCGGGTGCGCCGGGCTCCAGGCCCGCCCAGCCAAGGAAGGATCGGGCGGCCCAGGATGCGGCGGCGAGCGCGTCGTGCGGTCGCAGGCCGGCCGCAACGAGGGCGCTGACTTCGTCGGTTATCCGTCCGTGCGGACGCGAGTCCGTGCCGGCCAGGAGCGTCACGCCCGCCTCGGCCGCCGCTGCGGCTAGCCGGCGGTGCGCCTGAACGGCGGCCTCGGCACCGGCAACGCCACGACCGCCCGCGTCCGCAAGCGAGGCTTCGATCACCGACAGGGTCGGCGTCAGTGCGATGCCCGCCGCCGCCATCTCCGGCAGCAGGTCCGGCTCGAGGCGCATGCCGTGCTCGATGGAGTCGACGCCGGCCGCTACCGCCGACTTGCAGGTCTGCGCGTAATTGGCATGCACGGCCACCCGCCCGCCGGCGTCGTGGACGGCGGCGACGACGGCGGCCAGGACATCGGCCGGGATCGGATCGTCATCATCCCGCCAGTCCCCGATCAGCTTGGCCCAGCCGGTCCGGCGCGCCTGCTCGGCGGCGAGGCCCGGCAGCTCGGCGTGACTGGGACGCCTGCCCCAGCCGTCGAAGAACTGACCATCCTGGGCAAACCAGGGGCCGGCGTGGACCGACCGCGGCAGGTCGGGCTCTACGCCGAACCAGTCGGGCGGCTGTCCGGCGAGCCCAGGCGACCGGATCAGCGTTACCCCGGCGGCCGCGTGGTCTCGCAGGTCGGCTCGCAGCAGTTGCTCATCGAACGGCGTACCGGGAGCCTCCGCGCCGGGATGAGTGTGCGCGTCGACAAGGCCCGGCAGCAGCCAGCCGTCGCCGACGAGCTCGGCCCCGGCGACGGGGTCGGTCGTCCAGCTATCTCCGTCTGCGTACAGGTCGATGTACTCGCCTGCCGGCAGGGCATAGCCGCGAACCCGCAGGACACTCACGGGCGCGGCGGCGGGGGCGGGCCGAGGGGTCCGGGCCGTCCGCCGTGATGCACGGGAATGGCCATGCGCGCTTGCTGGCCGCCGTGCTGTACGTGGGAGATGCTCGCGCCCGCCACAATGGCACCCGCGCACACGCCGATCGCGACTCCCTTGAGCAGCACACGGCGGGGCCGACGGGTGGCTGGCCGTGCGCCGCGCTGTTCGGCCAGCCGCGCCTCGACTCGCGCGGCCACGGCACGATCGACCTTGTCGAGGAAGGCAGCCACGACCGCGTCGCTATATTCCGGACCTAGCTCCTGCTCGACCTCGGCAGCTGCCCTGATGTCCTCGGGGTCCACCGGCGACGTACTCATGGGGGCAGGATAACCCCGCCAGGCCCGATCGGCCCCCCAAGGCCGGCGCTGGAGCTGGTGGCATGCGGGGAACATCGTCGCTACTGGTAACGTTGGTGATCAATGACGCTGAATGCGTCACCCGCGCGCACCGTGTTCACCTAGGGCATGGGCTCGCATTGGTCGCTGTGCGAGCTGTCCGCTTCTCGGTGAAATTTCGCCGCTGTCGTCGACTCTTGACATGACGCGGCCCCAAGTCACCGATGGAGCTTGGCTTTTATGCCTTATACGTCCTCCGGGCGCCGTAGCGCGCCCGCGTACTACCGCGGCAAGCCGCGGCGTCACAACCCGGGTACGCGCAGTGCGCAGCCAGAGCGCGTGCGTGCCCAGGATGCGACCTCCGAGCTGGACCGCGCCCTCGCGGCCGCGGCGGAGCTGCCCCAGCCCCCAGCCAGGACGTTCGCTGAGCTTGGCCTCGACGACCGTCTCGTCGCCGCGCTCACCGCTCGCGATATCCACGAGCCGTTCGCGATCCAGGCGCGGGCCCTGCCCGACGCCCTGAGCGGCCGTGACATCCTCGGCCGTGCCGAGACCGGGTCGGGTAAGACGCTCGCCTTCGGGCTGCCGATGCTCAGCCGGATTGCCGGCATGCACGGGCGCGCCGCGCAGAAGGCCCCGCGCGGCCTCGTCCTGGTCCCGACTCGCGAGCTCGCCGAGCAGGTCGCTGGCGTCCTGACGCCGCTCGGACGCGCAATCGGCGTGAGCGTGACGACCGTGTATGGCGGCGTGCCGATCGGGCGGCAGATCGCCCGGGTCGCAGGGGGCGTCGACATCGTCGTCGCTACCCCTGGCCGCCTCATCGACCTGCTCGAGCGCAGGGCATGTGTACTTTCCGACGTCGAGATCACGGTGCTCGACGAGGCCGACCACATGGCCGACCTGGGCTTCCTGCCGTCCGTGACGCGGATCCTGGACGAGACGCCAGCCGGAGGCCAGCGGCTGCTCTTCTCCGCGACGCTGGACCGTGGCGTGGCGAAACTCGTCGGCTCGTACCTGACTGATCCCGCGCTGCACGCGGTGACGCCGGTGATCTTGACTGGCGGCGCCGCAGAGCACAGCATGCTCGTGCTGGCGGCCGAGGACAAGCTGGCCGTGGCGGCCGAGATGGCGAGTCGCCCCGCCCGGACGCTCTTTTTCGTGCGAACCAAGCACGGCGCGGACCGGTTGGCCAAGCAGCTGGAGCGGGCCGGCGTCGACGCGGCGGCCATCCACGGCGATCGCAACCAGAATCAGCGCCAGCGTGCGCTTGACGCGTTCGCGGCCGGCCACCCCAGGGTTCTCGTCGCCACTGACGTGGCGGCTAGGGGCATCCATGTCGACGGCATCGAGCTTGTCGTTCACTTCGATCCGCCGAATGACCACAAGGACTACCTGCACCGCTCGGGCCGCACGGCGCGCGCGGGTGCGACGGGCCTCGTCGTGACGCTGGCGATGCGCGAGCAGGTCCGCGAGATCGAGCGCCTGCATCAGTCGGCCGGAGTCGAGCCCGCCCGGCATAACGTCGCGGCCGGGCACCCGGTGGTGCGGGAGATCGCGACGACCGGCACGCCGGTCCCCCCGCCGCCGCCCGTGCCAGAGCGCAGGCCCCGCCCGGCTAGCGCGCCACCGCGTCGCGGACCAGGCCGCCCAGCGCGTTCGTCCGGGCAGTCACGCTCGGCGGGACAGTGGTCCACGTCACAGTCCCGGTCCACGTCACAGTCGCGGTCCACATCACAGTCGCCGGCTACGTCGCGGGCGCCTTCGTCATCACGGGCGCGCTCGTCCGCGTACCGCGCTGGGGGCACCGCCGGGCGCCGGCCCGCTGACTCTGGCGGCGGCCGGGCCGCCTAGTGACGTAACTCACATGTAGGCAGACGCCTCCCGACGTCGCCGCCTGCGCATTCCCAGGTAACTCTGCGGCCGCAAATTCCGCAAACGAGTCGCCCGGCCTGGGGATGGACGGCAGAGTGCGCTGTAGCACTTTAACGGGAGGATTAACTTTGAAGCCTGCAAACTGGTCTAGGCGGCTGAGCGCCGGGACCTTGATCGCAGCCGGCACGGCAAGTGCCATGGTCATACTGTCGGCGGTGGCCCCGGCGGGTGCCGCTACCGGTCCGAGCTCGGGGAAGGTAGCGGTGCCGCAGGGCGTGACCGCTGCCTCGCTGCACGGCACCTGGATCTCGGCGGCGCCGGCCGCGACGAAGATGAAGGTCTCCTTCGTGCTCAAGCTGCGCAACGCCAGTGCGCTCAAGTCCGCCGTCGAAGGCGGCATGAGTCACGGCTTCCTGTCCGTGAAGAAGTTCTCTGCCCGTTACGGCCAGACGCACGCCAACATCGTCGCGCTGGAGAATTACCTGAAGGGCTTCGGTATCAAGTCGACCACCTACGCGGACGGGCTCGACATCAGCACGAGCGGCACGGCAGGTGCGTATGGCAGCGCCCTCAGCGTGCATGTAGGCCTGTACCGGCTGAAGGCGGTGCGGGCACACGGCAGCCAGGCTGCCCGGCCGGCCATGGTCGTGCACGGCACGATCAACCCAGCAACGCTGCCAGCGAAGTACGCCAAGTTCATCTACGCGGTCCTCGGACTGACGAGCTATCCGATGTCCGCGAGCAACGCAGTGCGCACTCCGCTGGCGAGCCAGAAGGCTGGCCCGCACGCTGTCCAGCTCGGCAATCGGACGCCGGCCAACTTCGCCAGCCAGTACAAACTCAGCGGGCTCTATAAGAAGGGCGCCAGGGGCCAGGGCGAGACCATCGGCATCATTACCTACGCCAACTTCAGGCCGTCGGACGCCACGCACTTCTGGACCACGACGATCAAGATCAAGACAAAGGCCAAGCGCATCAAGCAGGTCAACATCGATGGCGGCTCCGGCAAGCCGAGTGCGGCGCGCGGGTCCGGCGAGACCACGCTCGACGTCGAGCAGTCCGGCGCGCTGGCGCCGCAGGCCAGCATCATCGTGTACCAGGCGCCGAACACCGATTACGGATCGGCGGATGCCTGGTTCACGGCGGCCAGCCAGAACAAGGCTGCGAGTATCTCCACGAGCTGGGGCGAGTCCGAGATTCTCAACGAGGCCATCGGCGCGGACGGTTTTGAGGCCGCGACCTACGGCGGGATCTTCGACGAGGCCGGCCTGGAGATGGCGGCCCAAGGCCAGAGCGCCTTCGACGCGTCCGGCGACGCGGGTGCGTACGACGATATCGTGGACTCCAACCCGACCAACGGTAACCCGACGCCGTACACCGAGCTGTCGGTCGACAACCCGACCGACAGCCCGTGGATCACCTCCGCCGGCGGCACCACCGAGGCTGGGACGCTCGAGATCCTCAACTCTTCGCAGCAGATCGTTCCCATCAACATCCCGGCGCAGCGGGCCTGGGGCTGGGATTACCTGTGGCCGTACTTCGCGACCATCTCCTACATCACCGGTGACGTGACAGAGGCCGCGTTCGCGGCCGACCCGAACTTCACCGCGGGTGGCGGCGGCGGTTACAGCACTGTCGAAGCCAGGCCTGCGTACCAGAACGACGTCCCGAATGTCGGCAACTTCAGCGCCGTGCCGTATCTGACTCCGGCCAATGGCGTCACCTACAACACGACCACGCCCTGCGCGCTGCCGACGCCAATCACGCCCCAGACAGGCCTGCCGTGCCTGCCGACGACGTGGACGACGTGGGCAGACGGAGGCTCGGGCGTTGTGGCGCCGCCGGCTGCCGTCACCGGCACTGCTACTGGCCGCGCCGTGCCGGACGTCGTGGCCGACGCCGACCCGGACACCGGCTATGAGCTGTACTACAGCGGGCAGTTCCCGGCGCTCGAGGCAGGCTGGGGCGGTACGAGTTTCGTGGCGCCGCAGCTGAATGGCTCGGCGGCAGTGATCGATTCCTACCTGCACCACCGGACCGGATTCTGGAACCCGGCCATCTACAGGTTCGCCGCGCAGAGCTACACGCCGTTCGCCCCGATCGACACGACGGGCGCGACGAACACCAACCTCTACTACACCGGCACCTCGGGTGCCAAGTACAACCCCGGTACCGGCCTGGGCACGCCGAACCTGGGCAAGCTCGCGTCTGACTTCAAGAACCACGGCTAGACGGAGCTTTAGCGGAGGCCAATAGATCGAGGGAAGGCCCCGAGCGTGGTGATGGTGCCGCGCACGGGGCCTTCCCCGTTCCGTCCCTGATTGGTTGTTTGGTCACTCTGGCCGCGTGGCTGCTGACCTGCTTATTCTTGCTACTGAGATGTCACTTACAGTTCGCCGCGCGGTCACGGCCTTGCGCCCGTTCCGGGCATTCGCGTGACCGACCGTGTGAGCGTGCGAATCGCTTATGTCACAGAGTCCTTTCCGCCCGATGTCAACGGCGTCGCGCACACCGCGGTGCGCGTCGCGGAGCATCTGATCTCCCGCGGCCATGATCCACTCGTCATCGCGCCCGAGCCGGCGAGCGGCGTGCCGCTCCCTGACCGCGGGTTCGATTTCCCCATCGTCCGGGTGCGCTCGATCGGCGTGCCCGTCTATCCCGGCTTCCGGGTCGGGTTGCCCGGATCTCGCGTCCGCGATGCTGTCGCGGCGCACCGGGCCGATCTCGTCCACCTAGCCGGGCCGTTCGTGCTCGGGGCCGGCGGCTGCGCGGCGGCGCTGGAGCAGAATGTGCCCATCGTCGCTGTGTATGCCACCGACCTGCCGGCCTATGCGCGCACCTACCACGCGGGCGCGCTCGGGCAGGCGATCGCGTGGCGGCGGCTGCGCAAGATCCACAACGCCGCGGACCGGACGCTGGCGCCCTCCTCGGCGACCGCGACCGACCTGCGGGAGCACGGCATCGAGCGGGTCCAGGTCTGGGCCCGCGGCGTGGACTGCCGCCGCTTCGATCCGGCCAAGCGCAGCGCCGGCCTGCGGGCAGAGCTAGCACCCGGCGGCCAGGTGCTGGTCGGCTACGTCGGGCGGCTCGCAGCCGAGAAGCGCGTCGACCTGCTCGCTCAGATTTCGGCGCTGCCCGGCGTCCGGCTGGTGATCGTCGGCGGGGGCCCGGCCGAGGCTGCGATCCGCCGCGCCGTGCCGAACGCGATCTACCTCGGGCAGCGCGGCGGAGACAACCTGGCCAAGATCTACGCCAGCCTCGATGTGTTCGTGCACAGTGGCCCGCACGATACTTTCGGCCAGACCCTCCAGGAAGCCGCAGCTAGCGGCCTGCCCGTGGTCGCGCCGGCCGCCGGCGGACCACTTGACCTGGTACGCGACGGCGTCACCGGCTTCCTGGTACCACCCGACGACGGCGTGGCGCTCGCGGGCGCCGTGGCCGCTCTGGTCGCCGACCCGGCCTTGCGCGCGGCGCAGGGCCAGGCCGGGCGGCAGATGGTGCTCGGACGCAGCTGGCCATCCTTGTGCGACGAGCTGCTCGGGCACTATGCCGAAATACTGTCGACAGCAGGCTCGATAGAGAGGACGGCGGTCGCGGCATGACGACGTTCGTTGCGCTGGGCGACTCAATCACGCTCGGTATCGGCGACCCGGTGCGGCTGCCACCGGCCGACTCGGGTGGTGGCGGCGGCAAGGGCCGGCGCGGCTGGCGGGGCTGGGCCGTGCTGCTGGCAGACGGCCTGCCGGACGCGAACCTGCACATCGTCGCCGGCAACGGCGCGTGCATGGCGGACCTGGAGCGGGACCAGCTGCCGAGGGCGCTGGCGCTGCGGCCGGATATCGCCAGCGTGGTGATCGGTGTCAACGACACCCTGCGGCCGAACTTCGATCCGGACCGGATCGCGGCGGCCGCGGCGCACACGATCGGCGCGCTGCGTGCCGCCGGTGCCGACGTGCTCACGATGCGGCTGCCCGATCCGGGGCGCATGCTGGGCATGCCCGGGTTGCTGGCCAGGCCGCTGGCGCGGCGGGCCCACCAGGTCAACGCGGTCATGGACCAGGTGGCCGAGCGGTTCGGCACGCTGCACTTCGACGCCGCTGCCGATGGCGCTGCCTACGACCCGCTGATGTGGGCCGTCGACCGGCTGCACCCGAGCGAGCGAGGGCACCGGCTGATCGCGCGCAGGTTCCACGCGCTGCTGGCGCAGGCCGGTCATCCCGTGGGGCCGCCACCGGGTGCCGAGCCGGTCAACCAGCCGCCCTCGAAGTCCGAGCAGCTGGCCTGGATGGCCACCAAGGGCACGGCCTGGGTGGTGCGCCGCTCGACCGACCTGGTGCCGAGCCTGCTGGCGATGGCGTTCGCCGAATGGCGGTCGGGCCACGCGCCGGACCTGACGCTGGCAGATCCCGGCGCGGCGCCCGAGGGGCTTGAGGAGGCGGCGATGGCCGCCTACGGCCTGGAGATGCCGCGGTGAGTGGCCGTCAGTGGCCTGAGGTCTTGGAGACGGTGAACATCAGCACTCCGTAAGCGGGCAGCGTGCGGTTCAGGTATCCGTTGGTGGTTCCTGCCGGGCTGCCCCTGCCCCAGACGTTGACCAGCGGACCAGGAACCTTGTAGTGCACGTTCGCGCTGGCTGAGGATGTGTTGACGAGCATGACCGAGCCAGGCTTCGCTACGACCTCGACGCTTCCGTCGGTGTCAACTAGCTTGCCCTGAACGCCCTCCTGGTCGATGGCGATGACCTTCTTGTTGCCGAGAACCGTTCGGGAGGTAGCGGAGGTTAGGTCACCCGATGCGATCATCGGGCTCGACTCCATTGCCCACACATCGGCCTGATTCTCCTGTGCCGACAGCGAGTAGCCGAACACGCTGCTTCCAGCCAGCAGCAAGTCCAGGTCGTTCCAGTGACCAGCAGTGGCGTACCGATACAGAGGCAGGTCTGCGTCAAGGTGACGCGTGATGGAGACACCGGCGGCAACAGATGGCTTCTCGTCAGGAGCGACGCGCCACATGTTAGACGTGGTAGACGAGGCCGCTACGAGGCTCGTGAAGGTTATACCCGCAGGTGAGGAAGCTGCATTCACCGGCAGTTCCTGCGAGTACACAATCCTTGGATTAGCTGCCCTGAGCGCAGCGCCAAATTCTGCGAACAGTGCCGTTGGATTCGCGCCTCTCGGCAGATGGCAGTTGTCCAGCTTGACGAAGTCCACTCCCCAGCTAGCGAACGTGTCCGCATCCTCCGCGTAGTGACCGTAGGAGCCTGCCCGTCCAGTACAGGTAGCCGTACCAGCGGACTCATAGATACCTAGCCTGAGGCCAAGACTGTGTACCTGGTTCGCGACGTATGCGATGCCATCAGGGAAGGTTGCTGCATCTGGCAGCAGTGCTCCGGTGACCGATCGTGCCGATGCCATCCAGCAGTCATCGATCACCACCGTGTTGTAGCCATCACCGGCCAAACCGGTGCTGACAAGCTTGCGGGCACTTGCCAGGACTTCTGACTCCGTGACCCCGCAACGATCCTCGTACCAGTCGTTCCAGCCCATGGGAGGCGCGGCAGCAGTCGCGACAACCGCCCGTTTGGCGGGGGATGCGTGAGCATGACTAGACGCCAGCGCAATCGGCGGGATCAACGCTCCCACGAGGACGGCCGGGAGCAGCAGGGACCAGCCAAGGATCTTTGCTTTTCGTCCGATGGGGCCCTTCGACTTGCCGATGTACTTGCCTTGGGGGGTGAAGTGCCATCGAGTCATCAGTGCTGTGTACCGTTCTGGCCAATCGCGAGCGTTTAGTCCCGTATGAGCCAGCACAGCATACTTGAGACCAGATTAGTAGCCCAACGACTAGTAGCCCGCATACTAATTACAGCGAGATGTGCTATATGTGTCGGCATGACATGGCAACCGGAACTTGACCAGCTGCGGAGGCGCCAGGAGCTCGCAGAGCGCATGGGCGGCCCCGACAAGATCCGGCGACAGCACGACGCCGGCCGGCTGACCGTCCGGGAGCGGATCGCGGCCCTGCTGGATGAGGGCTCGTTCCGCGAGATCGGCGCGCTGGCCGGCAAGGCCGAGTACGACGCGGCCGGCGAGCTGACGAGCTTCATGGCGGCCAACTTCGTTGCCGGCACCGGCCGCGTGGAAGGCCGGAAGGTCGTCGTCGGCGGCGACGACTTCACCATTCGCGGGGGCGCGGCCGATGCGGCGATCGCGGGCAAGCAGATCTACGCCGAGCAACTCGCCAACCAGCTCCGGCTGCCGATCATCCGCCTTGTGGAAGGCACCGGGGGCGGCGGCAGCGTGAAGTCGCTCGAGCAGTCCGGACACACCTACGTGCCGGTGAACCCGGGCTGGGATCACGTGGTCGACAATCTGTCGGTCGTGCCGGTAGTTGCCGCCGGCCTCGGACCGGTCGCCGGCCTCGGCGCGGCCAGGCTGTGTGCGGCCCACCTGTCGATCCTGGTCGAGGGGACTGCCCAGCTGTTCGTGGCCGGGCCGCCCGTGGTGAAGAGCGGCGTCGGCGAGGACGTCGACAAGGAGCAGCTGGGCGGCACGCGCGTTCATTCCAGGAACGGGGCCGTTGACCTCGTGGCCAGCTCAGAGGCCGAGGCCTTCGAGCTGATCAGGAAGTTCCTGTCCTACCTGCCGCCAAGCGCGTACGCGCTGCCGCCTGTCAGCTCGTCGGAAGACCCGGTGGACCGCCGGGAGGAGGCCCTGCTGTCCGCCGTGCCGCGGGACCGGCGCAAGCCCTACCGGATCAGGGAGATCATGCGCGCGGTGCTTGACGCGGGCTCGGTCATGGAGGTCCAGCGCTACGGCGGATCGATCGTCACCGCGCTGGCGCGGCTCGACGGGCACCCCGTCGGGGTTGTCGCGTGTGACCCGTACGTGTCGGGCGGATGCATGACGGCCGAGGGCGCCGACGCCGTGATCCGCCTCTCCGACCTATGCTCGACCTTCCACCTGCCGGTCGTCACGTTCACCGATCAGCCGGGGCTGCTGATAGGCACCCGCGCCGAGCAGCGGGCCACGATCCGCCATGGCGTCCGCGCGATCAGCGCCGTGTACCAGGGGAGCGTGCCCGGCGCCGAGATCATCGTGCGGCGGGTCTTCGGCGTCGGCGGAGCGGGCCTGACGAACCGGCACCGGCTCGTCCGTCGCTGGGCCTGGCCGTCGGCGGACTGGGGATCGCTGCCGATCGAAGGCGGCATCGAGGCCGCTTACCGTGCCGACCTGGAGGCGTCCGACGATCCTGCTGTCTTGCTGGCGGACATCCGGGCCCGCCTCGACGCAGTGCGGAGCCCGTTCCGTACGGCTGAGCGCTTTGGTGTCGAGGAGCTCATCGATCCGCGCGAGACCCGGCCGCTGCTGTGCGACTGGGTCAGGGACGCCTATGCCATCCTGCCTGTGCAGCCTGGCCGGCCGTCGTTCGGCACCCGCCCGTGAGCCACGGCGGTCGGCGTTCAAGGCCAGGGTGCCGAGCTGCTGGCATGATGTCCGGATGACCTTGTCGATTGACTTCTCGGTCATCGGAGCGGCCGACCGCCAGGCGGAGATCGCGCGGCTGTGCGATGCCATGGACGAGGCCGACAAGGCCGGCCGCTATCCGCAGCTGACTGTCGAGCGCCCGTGGTCGGCGCACAATCCCGTACTCGAGGGCGAGTTCTCCTCGCCCGGTGCGATCCGCTGGTACCTGGAGCGCGAGCTTGGCAGGCTCGCGGCGGCCGGCGCCCGGATCTCCGTCAGCGAGGGGCGCCCGGCGATCGACCTGCGTGATCCTGCGCTCGGGCCGGCCGTCGACGAGGCAAGCTCCGACCTGCGGCGCAAGAAGCTGTTCCTGTTCGGGCCGGAGCGAATGGCCCTGTCGATCGACCGGCTGCGTCATTACACGGGCACGTCGGCCGACTCGTTCCAGCGGTACGTGCTGCTGACCAACTATGCCTGGCATGTGGAGGAGTTCCGCGCGGCGCTGCCGGACTGCACCGGCCCGGACGCCGATGGCCGTCAGATGCCGGCCTGGCATCACGAGCTACCCGGCCGGGCCGGGCTGACCATGGTCAATATCGGCGTCGGCCCGTCGAATGCCAAGACGATCACTGATCACCTGGCCGTGCTCCGCCCTGACCTCGTGCTGATGATCGGGCACTGCGGGGGGCTGCGTAACCATCAGGAGATCGGCGACCTGGTCCTGGCGACGGCGTTCATGCGGGACGACAGAGTCCTGGACGATGTGCTCCCGCTGAGCGTTCCGGTTGTCTCGAATCACACGCTGAACACGCTGCTGCTCGACGAGGTCACCGCTCGCGGACTGCGGAGCCGGTTGGGCATCGTCTTCACCACCGCGGACCGGAACTGGGAGCTCAACCTCGCCACGGTCAGCGACAAGCTGCGGCTATCGCGAGCGATCGCGGTCGACATGGAGTCCGCCACCGTGGCCGCGAACGGCTTCCGTTACCGCATCCCGACCGCCACGCTGCTTGCCGTGAGCGACAAGCCCCTCCACGCGAGCCCCAAGCTCAGCGATGACGCGCAGGCCTTCTACGCAGCCTCCAGGCGGCAGCACGTGGAGATCGCGATCTCAGTAGCCGAGAAGGCCAGGGATCTGTATCCGGGCGGCTTGCCTACAGCAGATATCCGCTCGACTGACGAGCCGCTCCTGGGCCTCACCGAGCCGGACCCAGCGCCGGCGCCGCGACGCTGAACCTGGGGTCGGGCAGGGTCGGTGTGCTTTACTGCCCAACGCGCCCGTCAATGCGCTCGCGGAGAAAGTCCGCGTGACCGATGTGGCGCGCGTACTCCTCGATCATGTGGATCATGACCTGGCGCAGTGAGACGGATCCGCTGTTGTGGGCCCCGTCATCGTAGGTGCCCTTGATGTCGAGGCTCGGCGCCGCCTCGACGAACTTCTCCGCGAAGGTCACCTCGGACCGCCAGGTGGCCCACGCCTCGGCCACGATCTCGGGATCGGGGACGGCACCGTTGAAATCGCCGTTGGGATCGGCGTCCGTCCGGTAGTGCCCCGGCACGTCCTGGCCGGCCATCACGACGCGGAACCAGGACTGCTCCACCCCGGCCAGATGGCGCACCAGCCCCAGCAGGCACAGGTTCGAGGGCGGCACTGAGCGGCGGGCCATGGCGTCGGCGTCCAGGCCGGCGCACTTCAGCTCCAGCGTCAGGCGGTAATAGCGCAGGTACCAGACCAGGGTCGGGACCTCGCCATCGCCGATCTCACCGCCCTGCTCGCGCGGGTCCTCGTCGGGGTGGACGAACATGTCCCACCAGCCGAACTGTCGGTCAGGCTGATCTGTGGCTGACATGGCCACCAGCATCGGCGTTCTGGCGGGCTTCCGCGACCGATTTTCGGTTCGGGCTGGCAGTGTCCGTGCGTGGCCACTCCGGCCAGAGGCGGTGTCCAGAGGCGGACCACCGACACACGGAACCCGCGGCCGCCCTCAATCCGTGGCCGATCGCGACGGTGCCGTCGTCCACGGCGCGGTAGTCTCGCCGCCATGCCGGTTCCTGAGTTTGTCGCCAGGCTGCGCGAGCACATCGGCCACGACCTGCTGTGGCTCTCGTCAGCGACCGCCGTGGTGCTGGACGACCACGGCCGCGTCCTGCTCGGCCGGCGCAGCGACACCGGCACCTGGGCTTTGCCCGGCGGCGTCGTCGACCCAGCGGAGCAGCCGGCTGACGCAGCGATCCGGGAGGTCTTCGAGGAGACCGGCGTGGTCGCCGTACCGGAGCGGCTCTTCGCGGTGACCGTGTCCCGGCCCTTCAGCTACCCGAACGGCGACCAGGTCCAGTACCTCGATCTCGCGTTCCGCTGCCGGGCCATCGGCGGCGAGGCTCGCGTCAACGACTCAGAGTCGACCGAGGTCGGGTGGCATGCGCTCGACTCGCTGCCTGAGGTGTCGCAGCGAACGCACAACTTCCTGGCTCAGGCGATGACAGACAGCGCCGTGACGGCCTTCTCGTTCTCCGGCGTCTCGGCGATCCTCGGGGAAGCTCCGCTAACCGGCGCTCAGGGCTGACCTGGACTGATCAGCTAGAGGCATAGGTGCTCATCGCGGCACCGCGACGTGGTAACCGATACTCCTGGCCGCCTCAGCCATCCGGTCGTCATATGTGACGACTGTCCGGACGTCCTGACCCAATTGCGCAGCGGTCGCCAGATGAATAGCGTCCAGTGATCGAATCTGAACGGGGAGCAAGGCCGCTGCGTCGTCAAGAACGCGGTTGTTGATCCGGACCAGATCAAGCCGCGTCAGCACCTTCTGGCCCGCGGCAACCGCCTCATCCCCGCCGGGCAGGAGGGCGCGCAGAACCTCGGTACGAGCTAGGGCGCTGGTAACGAGCGGACGGCGGCGGCGCAGGTATCGCCGCAATGCTGATGACTCCGCCTCGCGCACGGCGAGCTTGACGATTGCTGAGGAATCCAGGTAAGTGGCCGCCATCAGCGTTCGTCGCGCCGAAGCCGGGCCAGTGCCTGCGAGGGTGACTCGATCCCCGACGGCAGAACCAACGGTTCCGGCAGGTCAGCCAGGTCACCTGTCGCACTCTCGATTTCGCCGGCAGCTCGCATGCGTTCCAATGGACTGCCCTGAGGGGTTGGGGTGAGCAAGGCCACGGGTCGGCCGCGGTCAGTGATCTCGACAGTCTCGCCCTGCTCTACCAGCCGCAGCAACTCGCTTGCACGCTGACGAAGCTCCCGCACCCCAACTGATGTCATGTGCTATTTGTAGCACATTGCATCCGACACCGCCAGCCCGTGCACTGGATGCATGGAACGTCGCTCGCCATGGGCTCGGGCTCGGGCATGACAGTCCACCGCGCCCGGGCAGATGCCTCGGGGAATCGACAAGCATGCGCCTCAACCCACGCATGATCAGCGGCTGCAACCGCACGCTCAACGGCTGATGCATATGCCGATCTGCCACAAACCCGCCCCCATGCACGCGATACTGCACCAGCGTTATCCAGAGAAACCGCAATCGGAAGGCCACCAACGTGACCGCCGACCAAACCGCGATCCTCGACGAGATCGACCTGCAACCGCTCGACGTCCGCGCCGGAGCAGATGGCCTGGCCACCAAAGCCGGACTCGGGTTTAACCGCCAGCACCCAGACCGGCTGGACCACCACCGACACGATCACCTACAAAGAAACAGGTACTGGCACCTGGCACACCCTCGGCCAGAACGGGGATCCGGCTAATGGCAGCCCAGGCAGGATCGTCACGGGACTGCCCAATGGCGGCGGCAAGTGACAGCCGCGAGGCGGATCGCGGCGTGACCCGTCGCGGAACAATACGATCGGCCCTCGCCGGAGCCGTGCTGGCGGCGATCTCGCTAGCCGGCTGTGGCGGGGGCAACCCCGTCAACTCGGGCCCGTTCGGCGGCAGCAATTACAGCGGCGAAGGGACGTGCTCAGACCCGCTACCGCCGCACTCGGTCTTTACGGACAGCGACCTGGCGTTCAGAAACGCCGGGCCGGCAGCGATGATCGACAAGGTCGGCTTCACGCATATCCGGGGCCTTCGGCTAGTCGCGGCCTACACCGTGCTGAACCTCGAACAGGGCGGCGGGTTCGGCGACGCGCCAGGCTATCCGCCGCCACGCGACCTGGCACGAGGAATTCTGTGGTCCCAGCGGCAACGCGCGGACGGCGCGCACATACCGCCGACGCCAAAGTCCGACGAGGTTGACCTGGTGCTGGTCATGCAACTCACCAGCGCGAGCGGAACCTTCAGCGGGCTCGACCTGTACTACCACACCCCGGACGGCCACTATCACATGCAAGTCGACCGTTCCCTGACGCTGCGGACCCAGAGCAGCCAAGGCTGCCCGCAATAGTCAGGCGAAGCCCGTTGAAACTAGCGCCGATTGAGTGGAGACCGGGCCGGCCGCGAGCGCGGCCCGGTCCCCACGACTACTTGGCGCAGATCACCCACATCTTGATGAGAGTGGTGCTGTCGGCATCGACCGGCGTGAGCGGGGCCCAGTCGATGGTCCACTCGTCTGGGCCGTCCGGTTCGTTGATAGCGGGCCAGCGAGCTAGCCGAGAGCATGAGCCTCCTGGTGGCTGATCTGCCACGCTCAGTTCCCTCATGCAGGGAGTGTCAAGGAACAGCCGCAGTAACTACCAACCATCAGCCGAAACACCGTCAGCCATCAGCCGGCAGACGAACGTCACGCATCAACCGAAGTAACGCGGCGCTGTTGGTGGGGCGCCTGGGGCTCGAACCCAGAACCTACGGATTAAAAGTCGAACCCAGAACCCACGGATTAAAAGTCCGCTGCTCTACCATTGAGCTAACGCCCCGAGAATGTCCAGATCAGTGACCTGTCGATGTACGAGCGGCCGTTCTCCTCGGTTATCGGCCGCTGTGCCGTTCTCCAGCGGCGGACTGGCGGACCTGAGTTGCCCGCTTCCTGCCCGACCACCCTATGCCAGGCGGCCTGGCCGCCGTGGGAGCCTCGTCCGCCACGTTTCATGCGTTCGGTGGCCACAAAACCGGCAAACTGGACTCAGGATCGCTCGGCGGCATGAAGAGTGCCGCGAAAGGGTGCCCCCGACTCCTCACGCCGCGGCACAGCGCGAAGACGCGTAGCTCGCGGCGGCCCGGAACGAGTAGCCGGTAACATCCCGCTTCGTGCAGATGAGTTTCTTTGAGCCCGCCGGACCTGGCAGTTTCCGCGCGACTGAGGCGAGCGCCGGGCCTTGGGCGCCGGACTCCCAGCACGGCGGTCCGCCGTCGGCGCTAGCGGTGCGCGAGATCGAGCGGCACGAACCGGACGAGAACATGCGCCTAGCGCGCGTCGCCATCGACATCCTGCGCCCGGTCCCGGTGGGCGAGCTGACGGCACGGACGCGCACGGTGCGGCCCGGCAAGCGGGTGGCCTTGATCGAGACAGTCCTGGAGTCCCGCGGTCAGGAGGTCTTGTGCGCCAGGGGCTGGCGGATCGCCAGGCACGCGGACGCGCCCGTGGTCGCTGCCGATGCCGCGACGCCTGTCTTGCCGACGGCGGGCCGAGCGGCCAGCTTTCCCGGCGGGCACCTCGAGGGCTACCTGTCGCACACCGAGTGGCGGTTCGAGGGCGGCAATTTCGATGAGCCCGGTCCGTGCCGGGCGTGGGGGCGGCCCATGATCCCGCTGCTGCCAGGCGAGGAACTCACTCCGATGTCACGGACCGCTGCTGCTCGCCGATACCGGCAGCGGCATCAGCATGGCCATCGACCCGCGCGACTTCATCTTCATCAACGTCGACCTAACGGTCATACTCCAGCGCGATCCGGCCGGGGAGTGGCTCCTGCTCGACTCACGGACGACCATGGGCGGGAACGGGGCCGGTCTCACCGAGACTCAGCTCTCGGATACGAGCGGCGGGGTCGGGATCGGCATCCAGACGCTGCTCGTCGCGCCGCGGTAACCGGCAGCATAAGACCGGCATGACAGGCGCGGCCGATGTAACGGGCGAGCGGGAGCTGCGCGCCCTGGTACGAGCCGCACCAGGCCTGACGGTCTTGACGGGCGGCCAGACGGGCGTGGACACCTACGCGGCGCTGGCGGCGCTTCGGGCCGGGCTTCCCGTACACCTGGTTTACCCGCACGGGTATCGGCAGGAAGACGGAGCGCTGAGTCCTGCGCGGCGGCGGCGGCTCTCCGGCGCTGTGCTGCACGAGCTTGGCCCATCCAGCTTCCGGTACCGGACCTGGACGTGCGTATACCTGGCCGACGTCGTAGTGCTGCTCGACCCGGCAGGCGGCTCGGGCTGCCAGGAGACGGTGCGCGCTGCGCGGAAGCTCGGCCGCCCGCTGCTCGCCCCGGAGCCAGGCGGGCTGAGCGCGGCTCAGGTCACTGAGTGGCTCGCTAGCTACCGGTGCCCGCGTGCTGATGGTGGCCGGGTGCCGCGCCAGCGTGCTCGCGAGCAAGGGCAAGGGCCGCGGGATCCGGACCGATCTAGCGGCGATCATGTCCGGCGCCCGCCAGCAGCACGAGCGGCTGCTCGGCCAGGGAGGCCGGAGCGACGCGAGCTGACGAGCCGTCCGTGGCTCAGCCGCCGGCTGGCTTAGCCCAGTCGATCGGAACCTTGCTGGCCTCGTCGGGGTGGCGCTCGAGCCAGCTCCGGGCATACGGGCACAACGGCACGATCGTCATGCCACCGGCGGCCGCCTTGTCGATCGCGGCCTGCACGAGTCGGCCGCCGATGCCGTGGCCGCCGATCGCATCGGGTACTTCGGTATGGATGAGGACTAGCCGGGTGCCGTTCGTGTGGTAGATCAGCTCAGCGAGCTCACCGTCGGCCTGCTACCTCTAGCCGGGATTTGCCCTGATTGTCGACCACGGTGATGTCATTCGCATCGGTCACGGAGACCCTCACTTCTTGTCGAGGTAAGCAGCGCTTCGGCTGACGGTCACGGCGACCGCGGTTACGGCAGCCACCCCGGCCGCGATGGCTAGCGGAAGCCCGGCGCCGCGATGCAGAAGGAGCGCAGCACCGAGTATCGCGCCGCTAAGCATCGCCAGCACGGCCGCGATACGACGGCCCGCATGCGGGTTGCTGCCTCCGGCCAGCCCTGAGTCGGCGGCCAGGCCGGTGAGCGTCATCGTCAGGACGGTCGTCGTCATGTCTGGGACGGCCAGGTGGCGGATCACCGCGTTCCTGACGCCCATGGCGAATGCGAGGAGCGCGATCGTCGTGTAGCGGGCCCAGCCGGTGGAGACAGTGACGGCGGCGAACGCGACAACAGCGGCGGCCGCTACGAAGATCGCCTCCAGCCCGACCGCCGTCGCTAGCAAGCGGCTGCGGGGGGAGATTCGCCTGCTGATACGGCCGCCGCATACCGCTCCGACGAGGAACAGCGCAAGCGAGGTCAGCGAGGCGGTCACCGAGAAACCGGGAGCGCCTGCGGCGGCGAAGCCCAGGACCACCACGTTCCCGGTCATGTTGGCTGTGAAGACCCGGCCGAGTCCCAGGTAACACACGCCATCGACGAGTCCGCTGAGCAAGGTCAGGGTTAGCAGGACACCGAGCAGCGCCCGCTCCGCCGGGTCCATGGCATGAGGGTGCGCCGCAGGTTCAGGAGCCGCAGCCATCGGCATAGTCTCGCACGGTGGTGACGCGCCGGTCGGGGCCGGGCGCTGGCACTAACGATCTCGGTTCTCACTCCGGCAGGTCGCGACTGAGCAGCGCCTCCGCGCCGATCGGGCGGAAACCCGCCGTCAGGAACGCGCGGACGCTGGCGGCGTTCGCCGGCGCGATCTGCGCCCACAGTCGTGCGCCGTCCGGGACGAGGTGCCGCGCCGCTTTCGCGAGGCTGGCGCCAAGGCCGCGACCGCGGTAAGCCGGGTCGACCTCGACGGCGACCTCGTAGCGGCCGGCGACGCCACGGCCGAGCAGCACAACGCCGCCCGGCGCTTGCCAGGCGCGCACATCGTCGCGGTACTGCAGCGCCCGGATGATCCGCGAATGCTCCGATCCGGCGCAGGCTGACAGCTCGATCAGGCCGAGTTCCCGCTCGGGCGGCCCGGCGAGGGGGTCGGCGCAGGTCAGCATGTCGATGCTGTGCGTCTTCCGGCCGAGGCGCTCGCTCAGCGCGTGCAGGAAGCTCGCGCTCAGCGGACCGGACAGGTCGCCGGGCGGCAATTGCCCGGTCACCCATTCGCGATCGGCGTCCGCGAAGATCACCGCGAAGCCGGTCAGTGAGATGACGCCGGCGTCGCGCTCCGATGGCTGCGGGAGGACCACGACGCTGCCGTCGGCCGCCGGGAACTGGCCGGCGGCGGCCGACTCGAGCATGGCAGCGAGCGCCTGGCGGGCGGCGACCGCTGAGCTCGCGTGGGTGGGGAGTTGCTGGGCATAGGGCCCCACCGATTCCACACCCATGGCCGGGCGGCTAGCGGTAGGCCGAGATGCCGGTGATCGCCTGGCCGAGGGCGAGCGTGTGGATTTCCTCGGTCCCCTCGTAGGTCAGCACGGACTCGAGGTTGTTCGCGTGCCGGATGACCGGGTACTCGAGGGTGATGCCGTTCGCCCCGAGGACCGTCCTGGCCTCGCGGGCTATGTCGATCGCGGTCCGGACGTTGCTCATCTTGCCGAGGCTGACTTGCTCGGGCGTGATCGTGCCCGCTTCCTTGAGGCGGCCCAGGTGCAGCGCAAGCAACTGCGCGCGCTGGAGGTCGGCGAGCATCCAGGCGAGCTTGCGCTGGGTGAGCTGGAAGCCGCCGATCTTCTGGCCGAACTGCTCGCGGGTCCTGGAGTATTCGGCTGCCGCTTCGAAGCAGGACCTGGCCGCGCCGGTCACGCCCCACAGGATGCCGAACCGGGCCTCGGACAGGCAGGACAGCGGGCCCTTCAGTCCGTGCACGCCGGGCAGGACAGCCCGGCCCGGCAGCTTCACGTCATCGAAGTAGAGCTCGGAGGTGATGGACGCGCGGAGCGACATCTTCTTGTGGATGTTCCGCGTGGTGAATCCGCGGGCGCCTCGCGGGACGAGGAAGCCGCGGATGCCGTCGTCGGTGTTGGCCCAGACGACCGCGATGTCGGCGACGCCGCCGTTGGTGATCCACATCTTGGAGCCGCTGAGAACCCAATCGGCCCCGTTCCGTTTTGCATGGGTTTTCATGCTCGACGGGTCGCTGCCGTGGTCCGGCTCGGTGAGCCCGAAGCACCCGGCTGCCTCGCCCGCGGCCATCCGTGGCAGCCACTCCTCCTTCTGCTCATCCGATCCGTACTTCCAGATCGGGAACATGGCCAGCGAACCCTGGACCGAGACCAGGCTGCGCAGCCCGGAGTCGGCGGCCTCGAGTTCCCGGCAGGCGACGCCGTAGGCGATCGCGCCCATCCCGGCGCAGCCATAGCCCTTGAGATGCATGCCGAGGAGGCCGAGCCTGCCGACCTCGGGGAAGAGTTCCTTCGGCAGCGTCCCGGCCTCGAACCAGTCGGCGATGTCGGGCAGGATCCGGTCGGCGGCGAACTTGCGGACCGTGTCGCGGACCAGGCGCTCCTCGTCGTTGAGCTCGTCGTCGATGCGGAGCAGGTCTGTGGGCGCCGGGTCCGTGCTGCGCGGCATGGCTGGGTCCTCTCTGCTGCGGCCTGGCTGCCAGCGTATTCGCGCTATGGCTTAGGGACAGCGGCAAGGCTCGGGAATCGGGCATCATGGCCACTATGAGTGATGACATGAATGGCGCTGGTCAAGGTGGTCCTGATAACCGGCAGGCGGTAAGCGGCTGGAGCGCAAGCTCAGCGGCCGGTGGCTCGCGGGCGTATGCGCCGGGCCTGGCTGACTACTCGGGCATCGACCCCTCCCTGATCCGGGTGATCTTCGCCGTGCTGACCTTGTTCGGCGGGGTCGGGGCGATTGCCTACGTGCTGGCGTGGGCACTGGTGCCCGAAGAGGGCGAGCAGGTCTCGATCGCGGAGAAGGTCATCAACAAGAGCGGGACCTGACCGTCGCGGATCGCCTGCTGACGGGCGCCGTGGGTGGCTGGATGAGTGGCTTGGGCCGGCCGCTTTGCCGGCAGTGCCGTTCGTCCCCTATGCTGGGGCGGTCCCCGACGGCGGGCGCCACGGGCTAGGCGGCGAGGTCCGTCGAGCCCCCATCGTCTAGCGGCCTAGGACACCGCCCTTTCAAGGCGGCGGCACGGGTTCGAATCCCGTTGGGGGCACACTGGGTTCACGCCCAGGATTAGCTTGGTCCTGTAGAGCAGCTCGGAGTGCTCGCCACCCTGTCAAGGTGGAGGTCGCGGGTTCAAATCCCGTCAGGACCGCTCAGCGTGGCACGTGGCTCGCGAGTTTCGCGGTGAGCCTCGGGTCCGCCTTGGTCAGGTAGCTCAGTCGGTATGAGCGTCCGCCTGAAAAGCGGAAGGTCGGCGGTTCGACCCCGCCCCTGACCACAAATATCTAAGGCTCTGAGCTGGGCGACAGTAAGTGTTGACTCCTCCACTTCCGTCGCCGAGAGCGACCGCCACTGCCCTTCTTAGACCGAGGCTCGCTGCACGCTGTCGCACGCAGGCAGCACGCGCTGAGTCGGGGAGTGAGCGGCACCTCGGATCGGCAACAATGCAGCATGAGCATTGAGGGCAAGGACACTGCCACGGGCGCCTTGTCGGATGCAGAGTTCCAAGTCTTCGCGCGCCTACTTCGCCGCTACTGCCAGTACGACCTCGACCAGTGGGAGAACTGGCGCTATCGGACAACCTATGGAGATGTCTACATCAGCATCTCTCGGAAGTTGCCCGATGGGCACTTGGCAACCTCATACAACGAACTGCCTCAGATATGACCAGCTTGGAAGATCGGTGGTATCGAGTTAGCCCTGATCCTGGTCACGCCTGTCGGCTCGCAAGCTGGTAATCTCCGCGCGAGCTACCGTGAGTTACCGAGGTATGCCGCTCGTTGTGGCCTGCCTATGGCCCGCGTCCGCCCGTCCAGTTCGAAGGATGAAATGAGCGAGAATGTCCTGAGCGTCATCGGCGATGACCCGCATTGGACGCCGCCTCCGTTGACGACCGAGCAGGCGACGTCCATCTTCCGGCAGTTCTTGCCGGACGCCGGGGACGTGGTAGCCGAGACCTTCGGCGGCGTGCAGTTTGTCGACCAGGGCGCCAACTTCGAGACCGTCGCCTGTCCCTCCTGCGCGGCGACTCTGGACCAGGCATGGTGGGCCGCGCACATGGACGCTGCCTACTCCGCTCAGTCAGCGAGCTTCGGCGATCTCGCTGTGCTGATGCCGTGCTGTGGCGTCCAGACATCCCTGAATGACCTGACCTACTCCTGGCCCGCAGGCTTCGCGAGCTTCGCTCTGATTGCGCGCAACCCTGGCCGCGGCTGGCTACGGGCCGACGAACTGGACCGGCTGAGCGAGATATTCGGCCGCAGCCTCCGCCAGGTCATAGCTCATTACTGAGCCGAGGGAATCGCCTTCTCGCCCTGCTGTTATGGCACTGGCCTCGGAAGGTACTCGTCGCGGTGTTACAGCGAAACACCGCCGTTGACCCTACCTAATGGCACCCGAATGGCACGATGATCTTCAGGGTTAGTCGTTGCCAGTGCCATCGGTCGCCGCCGCGAGGGCACGGCGTACAGCTGCGCCCAGGTCGGCGTCGTCAAGGTCAACTTCGACTGTGATCACTCGGTCGAGCATCTGCGTGAATCCCTCATGGCGGCCGCCATTCCGCTCCGGCGTCATGGTGATCTGTGGCTCCGTGTCCTGCCAGGCGATGGAGACAGACCTGGTACTCCGGGCGAACTCCGTCTCCGTGCGGACGCCCGCCAGCTTGAACAACGTCTTGCGCCGACGCGCTGGCTCCGGGTCGGTCCTGAAGTCGGGATAAGGCACGCCGTCGCGTGAGGCTGCGAGCGCCTGCCTCACCAGCGCCCCGAGTTCCGGATCGGCTACCTGTTCGGGGACTGCTTCGGCCCAGTCGTCCTGGATGAGGGCCGGAAATCTGCCTTCTGTCGCTGACCAGGTAGAGACGATCAGCCGTTCGCGCCGGAGCTGGACCTGAGCATTGCGTCGCACGTCGATCCCCGTCGTCTAGTCGTGTCCATCCTTCTCGTCGGCGCGAACCCCAGGTGGAGGCGCCCTGGGTCAAGGCTCGGCGCAGCCGACCGCGTAGCGGCGCCGGAGGCGGCCTGGACGCGGGGCGGCGTAACCGGAGAATCGTGAGCGAGAAGGACGGATCAGAGCGTGCCCGGATTGGCTGAGAGAGTCAAGGCCGGGCAGCATCGACCTGGCGCGCCCGTGCGCGCGGGGCCTCAAGCCAGAGCGTGGCGCGGGCAGCGCCGTGCGGCGGAGCGCAGCGGAGCCGCCTTGATCTATAGAAGGCTTAATTCGGCAGTGCGGTGCCAGCTCGCTCGGGCGTTAGCGGCGTGTTCAGCTAGCAGAGTCCTACTGGGCCGTAGTTCTACGGGGACGTCGAGGGGTGTGCCGTGAAGGGCCGCGATCGCGGGATAGCGGTGGAGCTCTGGCGCTACCTGGATCGTCCAGGTTCCCGGGTCCACTGCTATCAGCCCTCGGTCGAACAGGGCATGCAGGTCGCGCCGGAGGAGGAGGCCGTTGTCCCGGTCGTGGCGTGGCGAGCTGCTGAAGCTGCGGATGTGAGCGGCTTCGAGCGTCTCTGGCGGCTGCGGTCCGGTGATGGCGCATCTCGGCCCGTAGCGGCCGAGCATTTCCTCCCGGAAGCGCTGCTGGCCTAGCCGCGATTTGCTGAGGATGATCGTGAAGCCTCCTACCGGGCCGGAGGCACTCTCAGGGCTGCTCCACGAGACGTCTGGGATCAGGTGTGACCGGAGAATCGGGCGAAGAAGCTGTGGATCGAGTTGCCGGATGGAGTGCTGAACCGCGCGGCTCATGTAGGCGGCGGTCAGGGAGCTGGCTGGGAACAGGTTGTCTGCTGCCCGCCAAGTTGCCGAGTAGTCAGCTGCGTAGGTGCGTACCCGATGTACGTCGCTTTTGTCCGTCTCGGCGAACTCTGCCATGCAGGCCGAGCAGCGGAACGGCAGGGCCGATGAGGTGCGGAACTTGTAGCTGGTGCTCCGGCAGTTCGGGCACCGCTGGCGGATCTTGTAGGTACTACCGGTCTGGATCGAATCGATGCGGCCGGTTCCGAGCACCACTTTGTCGTCGCGGATGACGGCAAGATCGCCGGTCTGCACGTCGGCGTGGTGCGCCACGTTGCTGTCGTAGACGTATCGCACGCCAAGCTCGTCAGGGTATGCGGCCTCCGCGGCCCCGAGCCTTGCCGTCCGTTCCAGTGTCAGGAAGCTCCACGCGCGGCCGCGCAGCTGGGCTGCGAACTGAGTCTCAAGCTCTGAGGCGCCCTGCCGGTTTGGCTGCGCTGGCGTTTCTGGCTGATCTGTCACGCATCCAAGACGCGGGATCAGAGCAATCGGATGCCATCGTGCTGGCGGACTGCTGGCGTCTGAGACTCGTGGAAGGCATCCATGATCCGGATGGCGTACGCTTCGCTGGCCAGGTCGCGGATCTCGTTCTGCGCGGCCCAGCGGAATGCAGTGGCTTTCGTCGGAGGTGGTGAGGACGCCGCCGGTGATCTTGCAGCGGAAGACCAGGGCGATAATGCCGCGGGTCATGTTCTTGTAGATACCGGTGAGAGCGACGGGCTCCACGTCGAGGCCGGTTTCCTCGCGGACCTCGCGGCGCAGGCCGTCGTGGATGGTCTCGCCGAGTTCGAGGACGCCGCCGGGCGGTTCCCAGCGGTGGTTGTCGCGCGCGCTGGATCAGCAGGGCACGGCCGTGGTCGTCGGTGATGACGCCGGCCACGCTGACGGAGTGCTGGGCTGGCTGGTGTCCATCGGTGATCAGCCTCCTGCAGGTACGCTTGACAGAAGCTAATAGACATGTGCACGAGTCTGAGGAGTCGATCGCGGAGTGAGCGCTACTCGGTGCTCACCGAGGACATCGACCCGGCCAGTGATCGTGCTGTCTACAAGCAGATAGCTGATCACCTGCGCGCGGCGATAGGCCGGGAGCGGCTCGGGCGAGGGTGATCAGCTGCCGTCGCGAGGCGCAGCTGATGGCCCACTACGGCGTGGCCCGGATGACCGCCCGCAACGCGCTGCGGCTGCTGCAGGACGAAGGGCTTGATCACCGCCGAGCACGGTCGCGGCGTGTACGTCCGGGCGCGGCCGCCGGTGCGCCGCCTGGCATCGGACCGGTTCGCGCAGCGGCACCGCAAGGAAGGCAAGGCCGCGTTCATCGCCGAGGCCGAGCAGGCCGCCGCGCACCCCGGCGTCGACATGATCAAGGTCAGCCGAGGCAAAGCCGCCAGCTGAGGTCGCCGACCGGCTGCAGGCTGCGCCGACGGCGAGCAAGACGGTGATCCGGTCGCCGCCGCTACTCTGCTGGACGGCCGGCCCGGTCGAGACCGCGGTCTCCTACATCCCGGCCGACCTGGCCCACGGCACGCCGATCAGCCGACCCGAACCCCGGGCCGGGCGGCATCTATGCCCGGCTGGAAGAATCAGGGCCACACCCTGGAGCGGTTCACCGAGGAAGTGTCGGCCCGGATGCCGACCCCCGAGGAGGCCCGCGCTGCTGGCGCTGCCGCCCGGCGTACCGGTGTTCCGGCTGGTCCGCACCGCCTACGACACCGACGGCCGGGCGGTCGAGGTGTGCGACACGATCATGGCCGCCGACGCCTACCTGCTGGCCTACGAGCTGCCCGCGCATTAACGCCTTGACGCATCCTCCAACTCCTCTATACATGTGATAACTGCTCTAGACGAGTATACGTCTAGAGCATCAGCGACCAGGCTGGCTGGCCAGAGGAGGTGAGGGGCGATGGCCCTACGGAACGGCTCACGGTTCGCGCGTGAGCATGCACGACGTGTTCCCGCACGGGTGCCACCTGGTGCCGGACTCGATCATCGAGGCGCAGGACTACGACGAGAAGACCAAGCGGCGGACCCCGGCGGTGGACAAGCTGACCGGCAAGCGGGTGTTCCAGTGCCGGGTGGTGGACATGGACCCGGAGCTGGAGGGCCGGTCCCGCGAGGTCGTGGTCAAGATCCTGGCCGACCGGATGCCGGTCCCGCCGACCCGGCAGCCGTTCGAGCTGGTGGAGTTCGAGGGCCTGCAGGTCACCCCGTACGTGACCGACCGGGGCCGGATGGCCTACTCGCTGCGCGCGACCGGCATCAAGGCCGCCCGCCCGGCTGCCGGCGAAGGACGCGGCCTGATGCCCGCCAGGCGGGTCACCACGGTGACCGTCCCGGTCGATGGCCGGTCGGCGGTGGCGTTCGAGTCCTACCCGGCCCGGACGCCGCTGCTGACGATCCTGGCCGCCCGGCCCGGCGCTGCTGGTGACCCTGACCCTGCCGGAGCAGATCGAGGCCGGGCATGTCCGGTTCGCCCGGGAGCTGGCCGCCTAGACCGCCCGGTACGCGGTCGAAGTCGAGCGCGCCTGGCGCGGCCTGCCGTCCCTCACTGCCCGCACGCCGTGACGGTGTGATGGCCCCGGCCGGTGATTGCAGCCACCGGCCGGGGCTCCTTGTCATCTCCCGAGGAGCACTCAGGAAGGACACCCCCATCATGACCGATCAGCCCCGCCGGGTCACCCCGGCCGAGATCAGCGACCTGCTCGACCAGGCCCGCCAGCTCCGCCCCGACGCCGCCGCTGGCCGACCTGATCGCCTACCACGAACACAAAGCCCAGCTGCTGTCCCGGATCGCCGCCGACCTCGGGCACCGCCGAGGCGCACGAGGTGGCCGCGCGGCGCCTGGCACTACCTGGCGGCCCTGGCCCGCCGCGCCGCGCGACACCGCGGACGGAGGTGGCGCCGATGAAGATGTCCACGTTCTCCGGCGACCAGATCGCCCAGGTCAACAACCCCGACCCGTTCGCCATGCCCGGTGCTGGCGCTCCCCGGTGCTACCACACCCCCGGCTGGATCATCGCCATCGTCCAGCTCGCCCGCCTGCTGTGGCGCCTGGTCCTGTTCGTCGTCCGGCATCCGCTCGCTCGACCTGGTCGCCGCGGTCCTGGTGCGCTGGCCTGGCACGTGCTCGGCTGGCCCGGCCCCGTCGCCCTGGCCGCTCATCGCTCTCGGCTGCGCTGGTCACGTGGCGGTGGCGGTGGCCCGGTCGTTCTCCCGGTTCATCGTGCCGGCCCCGGCGTGGGCAAGTGGCGGCGCTGGCACTACCGGCGGCACTGGGCCGCGGTCATGACCATCGGCCGCCTCGCCGCCGCTCTACCGCGGCCGGATCCTGCTGCCGCGTCCTCGGCAAGGTCACCTCGACCGGCTACACCGACCGGGTGCAGGTCCGGCTGGTGTCCGGCCAGTCCGCCGCGGACTTCGCCGCCCGGGCCGAGAACCTGGCCCACGGGTTCGGCGCGATGCTCTGCCGGGTCCGCACCGGCCGGCCCGGCGCGTGGTCCTGGAACTGGTCCGCCGTGACGCCCTGGCCGCCATCATCCCCGCCCTGCCCGTCCCCGCACCAGCCGACCTGCGAAGCGCTGCCGGTCGGCCGCCGGGAAGACGGCTCCCCGTGGACTGATCCGGCTGCACGGCACCCATCGTGCTGCTCGCCGGATCGACCGGCGCCGGGAAGGCATCGCTGCTGTGGGCCCTGATCCGCGGCCATGCTCCCCGCCATCGCCGACCGGCACTGGTCCGGGTCCTGGGCGCGGACCCGAAGCTGATGGAACTGGCCTACGGCCGGGCCCTGTTCGACCGCTACGGCCAGTACGCCGCCGACCCCGAGGCGATCGTCGCCATGCTCGAAGACGCCGTCGCCGACATGCAGGCCCGGGCCGCGGAAGCTGGCCGGGCAAGCAGCGCGACCACACCCCCACCGCCGAGCATCCGTTCATCGTGGTCCTCGTCGACGAGGTCGCGTTCCTCACCGCCTACCAGCCCGACAAGAAGCTCCGGGAACGGATCAAGGCCGCGCTCGCCACCCTCACCACCCAGGGCCGCGCCGTCGGCTACTGCGTGGTGGCCGCTTTGCAGGACCCGCGCAAGGAAGTGCATGACCATCCGGAACCTGTTCCCCGACCGGATCGCCATGCGGCTGGACGAGCCCGAGCAGGTCGACATGGTCCTCGGGGACGGCGCCCGCGACCGCGGCGCCACCGCCGACCTGATCTCCACCGACCCCGCCACCGGCGCCGGGGTCGCGCTACATCCGGCTCGAATCCGACCCCGACCCGTCCGGGTCCGCGCCGCGTGGGTCTCCGACGACGACATCCGCGCCATGTGCCGACAGCTACGCCCCGCCCGCCCTGCCAGCCGTCGGGCCGGTGGCCGATCGGGACGGATGCAGCAGCATGACCGCCGTGACGACGCTGGCGGACCGATGACCCGTGCCCGGTGTGCGGCACCGGCCTGCACCACCACCGACGACGGCGACGGTACCGACGATCACCCAGGACTGCGCGCTGTGCGGCTGGTCGGCGACCTGGCAAGCCAGCCTCGACCATGCAGACGTGCAGGTACGCCTGAGATGACCGGTGACCGGACTCACCCGCGCCGAACGGCTCGCCATGCCGCTGGCCCGCGACCGCGATCAGGGACCTGGCCGAGGCCGCGGGCGGGTGCATCCGCCCGGTCCAGCTCCGCCGCACCAACCTGGCCACCGGCGAGGTCGACACCAGGTCCTGTCCCTGCGGCTCCACCCTCGACAGCGCCTGCCCGGCCTGCGCCGAACGGGCCGAAGTCGCTGCGGGCCGCAGCAGTGCCGCGACGGCTGGCACCTCGAGGACGAACCCGACCTCACGCCCGGCCCGCCGGACGAGACCCAGGAATACTGGCTCACCTGCGGCGCGCCGAGGCCCAGGTCCGCCGCGACCAAGCCGACGCCAACGGCGGCGACACCGACCGAGCTCGACGAGCTCATCGGCGAACTGGACGACGAGCTCACCCCCTCCGGGGTACGCGGCAACATCACCCGCCGAACCAACACCGGCATTGACGGCGACGGCACCGGCAAGCGGCGCGCCCGGTCGACCCGCCGCCGCCAGGACGCCCCCGACCTGCCCAAGCGGCCGATGACCGCCCGCACGACCGGGCCGGGTCTACACCGCGCCGGACGGCAAGACCTACCGGCCGTCGATGTTCCTCACCCTCACCTGCGACAGCTACGGCAAAGTCGGACCCGACGGCACCCCCGCCGACCCGCGGCGCTACGACTACCAGCGGGCCGCCCGGGACGCGATCCACTTCGCGGCGCTGTTCGACCGGCTCATCCAGAACCTGCGCCGCTACCTCGGCTACGACGTCCAGTACTTCGCCACCATCGAACCCCAGAGACGACTCGCCCCGCACGCCCACATCGCCTTCCGCGGCGCCATCTCCCGCACCGAGCTGCGCGCAGGTCATCGCCGCCACCTACCACCAGGTCTGGTGGCCCTCGCACTGACGTCGTCCGGTTCGACGGATGACCAGCTGCCCGGTCTGGCACGAGGCATCCGGCAACTACCTCGACCCCGGACCGGGGAGATCCTGCCGACCTGGGACCAGGCCCTCGACACCATCGGCCCCCGCGACGAGCCGCTGCACGTGGCCCGGTTCGGGCCCAAGTTCGACGCCCAGGGCGTCCTCGCCGGAACCAAAGACGCCGCCCGGTGCGTCGGCTACCTCACCAAATACCTGACCAAGCAGATCACCGGCTGCCACGCCGCCGACACCGACGCCCAGCGGGCCCACGCCGCCCGGCTCGCCGACGCGCTCCGGTACGAGCCTTGCTCACCGACGTGCGCGAACTGGCTCCGCTACGGCATCCAGCCCAAGAACCCCGCGCCCGGACCTGCGTGCCCGGACTGTGCAAGCGGCAAAGCCCACCGGCCCGAGAACCTCGGCTACGCCGGACGCCGCGTCCTGGTCACCCGCAAATGGTCCGGCAAGACCCTCGCCGACCACCGCGCCGACCGCAAAGCGTGGCTCACTGGCCATGCTCGGCCTCCCAACAACCGAGCGCTCGCAGCTACACGTGGGAACGCGTCACCCCGGCCGACCCCGACCACATGCCGCCTACCCAGCGGCTGCTGCACGTCCTAAAGGACCGTGCCCGACGTGGCAAGGCAGCTCTGGCCGAGGCCAGACGGCGAGCCCGGAGACACAGCGATCTGTCCGGCAACCGGGAGAGCAGCATGACCCCGGCGAAGTCCCGACCGGCTGCTGAGCGTCGCCGAGGTCGCCGACCTGCTAGGGACCAGCGAGCGCTTTCCGCGACGCCTCATAGCCGAACGCCGCATCCGGTTCGTGCATGTAGGCCGTCACGTCCGAATCCCGGAAACTGCCGTTCGCGATTTCATCGCAGCCGGTCTGGTCGAGCCGGTCGAGATTCGCTGGCGGGCCGGGAGGGTGGTTGCCTGATGGTTGGCAAGCGTCGTCGCTTCGGTTGGGTACGCAGGTTACCGTCGGGCCGCTATCAGGCTTCGTTCATAACCCCATCGGGGCAGCGGCAGGCTGCACCGCTTACCTTTCGCACGCGGACCGATGCAGACCGATGGCTATCTGCCGTGGAGGCTGACCTGGCTCGCGGCACCTGGCTCAACGAGAAACTTGGGCGCCAGACTTTCGGCAACTACGCCCGTGATTGGCTTCATGATCACCCGAAAATGGGCCCGCGCTACCGAGAGACCTGCCTGCGGAATCTGCGGCTTCATCTCGCGCCGCTGGAGGACGTGCCGCTCCGGGCGCTGTCCCCGGCGACAGTCCGCGAGTGGTATGCCGCCGCAATGCGGGGGAGCGGTGGCCGTACATCGATCATGCAGGCTTACCGGTTCATGCGGGCGGTCTTGAATACGGCGGTGCGTGACGGGGCAGTGATCCAGAATCCGTGTCAGATACCCGGTGCGGGCTCAGATCGGGCGAAGGAACGACCGATTGCTTCGCCTGCCGAGGTCGTGGGGCTGGTAGAGGCCATCACGCCGCGGTACCGGGCTGCAGTTCTCCTTGCGGCGTGGTGCGGTCTTCGGCGTGGTGAGGTCCTGGCGCTCAGCCCCGCGGATGTAGACCTCGAGACGGGCGCGGTCACGGTGCGCCGCAATCGAGTGGAGCTGCTGGAGTCGCCGGTTGCATTCGATGCCGATCCTAAGACTGACGCCGGCAAGCGCACCGTTGCCATCCCGCCCCATGTGCTGCCCGTTCTCGCTGAGCATATGGCGAGCTGGGCCGGACCAGAGAGGGTCTTCGTCGGCAGGGACGGCTCGCCGATGCGAGGCGACGCGGTACGGCAGGCCTTTACCCGGGCCCGCGATCGGGCTGGCATGCCGGGATTCCGCTTCCATGATCTGCGTCACACGGGGCAGACCCTCGCGGCGTCTACAGGCGCGACAGTGAAGGACCTGATGCGTCGGCTCGGCCATGCCTCGCCCGCAGCGGCGAACCGATACCTGCACGCGGTGGAGGGCCGTGACGCTGAAATAGCCTCGGCGCTGTCGGAGTTGGCAGCTCACGGCGACGCGGCCAGGTTGCCCCGGTCGATCGTAGTGAAGCATTGACACCGCCGGGCAGTCTCTGGGCGTGCCGCAATCATGTTGCCGTGCGGATCATCATCCAGCCATCCTTGGCTGGTGATAGAGCTGCCGATCTGGGTCGAGGACTGGGTCCACGAGTGCTGCGGTGCCGATCGGCGCGTCGGCGACCAGGTGGAAGTTGACCTGACCCTTGAAGGCGAGATGCAGCCCGCGGTCGCGGCCGAGCACATAACAGTGCTGGAGGACGACCGAGTCAGCGTCATAGGCCGGGTAGTCGGGCCGTCGAGCATCGATGATCATAAACGCGGCGTCCGGATCGAATCAGGCGCGCTGCGGTTCGGGATCATCGGCGAAACGACAGCTGACCGTGTGGAGTGCGTTGGCCGTCTGGTCGAGCTACGGCACGGCTACCCGGGCTGGAGCACAGTAGGGGAGCTAACGAGTATTGAATGGCGACCCGGTGTTGAGGTTGACCGAGGCGGCTACACGGAGATCGTCGGCTATGGCCGTGGCCGGGAGCTGCGCAGTACCGAGGATTGGCGCGGGCACGGTGTGGAGTCCTGGGCGTTCGCGCTGACCTTGCGGGTCGGCTCATGATGTCGCACGTAGACCGCATGCGCGGCGCTGCCGACAGCTCTGACCTGGGCATGTTCCTATCCCTGAAAAGCGGAAGGTCGGCGGTTCGACCCCGCCCCTGACCACTGCAGGCACTCTGAGCAGCGGAAACGCACTCCGCGAGGTGTCGACAGCGCGACGTGCCATCGCGCACACCGCTGTGCCAGAGGAAACTGTGGTGTGCAAATGAAGTCTCAAGGCACATCCGAGTTGGTGCCCTGGAGCTTGGCTGAGCTGGAGTCTCGGATCCATCCCGTGGGCGCGGGCACGTTCTCAGGCCATTGTGCGCCAGTAAGAATTGTGCGAGCCACGTTGGCGCCGGTCAGATCCGCACCAGTGAGGTCCGCGCCAGTCAGATTGGCCAGGGTCAGATCAGCATTCCTGAGGTCGGCATCCCTGAACTTTGCGCCGGGGTGAGCGACGATGCCCCGAAGGTCGGCGTCGACAAGGCGGATCCTAGTTAGGTCGGCACCAAACAACAGCGCACCCGGCAGAACTGCAGCTGCAAGGTCAAGGCTCTCGTCGTCTCGCATCACGTTCCTGCGCCCGATGACCGTCAATGCTGCTTGAACGTCGGGGCTGGGGAATGGCAACTCCTGCCCACGAATGGGGGTTCCCGGCTTGGGCCATGGCACGCGGGATCGTTCTCGGACAAATGTCGCCAGCACTTCCATCACTGTCTGGTCATCGCCTCCACGGTCTTGAGCGACCCGCTCCAATGCGTAGATTGCGCCAGTCCGGACCTCGACGATGTCGGAGCCAAGTTGGTCGACTGCCCTGAGATAACGGTCAGCCATCTGCTCTTGGCGCGCAACGTCCAACGTATGGCGAACGTCGGCATGAGCGGCCGCGATGGTTGCCTCATTAGTCGCGCGGGAGGTACGGAAACCGACGATCGCGACTACCACCGTGCCGCCCACTCCGATAAGAGTCGCGGCGCCGCTGATGAATGCGGCCTCAACCAAGGGATCCATGCCCGGATGCTACGGCGAGCGAATCAGTTAGGCAGGCTTCTGACACCGGGTCGCAATACGGCTAGCCGGCATCAAGTCATCACGCTGCAACCCGAACCCAGCGGCGAAACGCCGAGGCGTCCACAGACTGTGCGTAACTTGTCAACACACCTGGTCATAGCTATGACAGCGTCCACAGCCGTGCGGGGAAGGCTCGCTTCGTGACCAGCCTTGGCACGATGATCCGTGGCGTTACGCGGCCACTGGACTGCAACGCGGCGGTTGCAGTAATGCAGTAACTACTGCGTTACTGCGCCCGAGAGAACGAGGCCGCGGACGGTCTCGCTACGTTGTCTTGCTCACCAGTTCCTCTGCTGCACCGGCCTGTTTCCATGCGGGTCACCGCCACCCCGAGGAGACGTCACGCTGTGTTAACTCACAGTTCTCGCCAGTACACCGCGTGCCAACGTTGCCTGCACGGCTACCGAAGCCCGTCAGACGCTGCGATACTGCCCAGGTGAGGGGGCTCAGAGTTGCCCTGGCTAACCTCAAGCCGGGCACGGGCAAGACCACGTCAGCGGTCTGGCTGGCCCATGTTTTTGCGCAAGCCGGGAACAGCGTGCTTTTGGTCGACGCTGATCCCTCCGGTAGTGCTCTGGAATGGTCGGATCTCGCGTTTATGGACCGACGACTGACGCCGTCGGAGGCGGCGTTCCCGTTCCGCATCGTGGCTCTGCCGTCCCGCGAACTGCACCGGCGGGTGCCTGAGATCGCCCTGGCCGATGACGTGGTGATCATCGACACGCCACAGTTGGAGGACCACCCAGGTATCGCCCGCTCGGCGCTGCGGTATGCCGATGAGATCCTGATCCCTTGTGCACCGAGCCCCATAGAGATCAACCGCACCACACCAGTGCGCGACGAGATCAACGAGATTACCGCGGCGCGTGATAGGCCTGCCCGCTCAGCCGTGCTGCTGAACCGGTGCATAGCACGGGCGCACTCTACGAACGACGCCCGACAAGCGCTTGAGCGGCTCGGTTATGACGTGCTGGGGACCGCAGTCCCCCGGCTAGAGGTCTACGCTCAGAGCTTCGGCATGCCCATTAGACAACCTGGCCGCGATGTGTGGCACTGCGTGGCCCGCGAACTCGTCGATCGGTGCCTTCCCCTCCACGCTGCGCCGATATGAGCGCGCAGCGAGAGCAGCGCAAAGCGCAGATGGCAGCAGCCGCTGCGAGGCGTGCAGAACCTGATGCACTACCGCCGGGCCGAACTGCGATCCGGTCGAAGCCGGTCAGGATCACCCTGGACCTGAGCCCCGAACTCTATAGGCAGCTAACCCAATGGGCCGCTTCGGCCGCGATAGCGCTCGATGTGCCGCGGGTGGCTCTGGCGGACGCTGTACGCGCGATGATCCGGGCCACAGCCGAGAGTCCCGACAAAGCTCTCGAGCTACTGCGTCACGAGCGAGAGCAGTAGCAATGACTGATCAGTCGAGCAGGCCGTTCTGGCACAAGGGGCACCAGGGCGATCGCGGTCGGGCTAGCGGCCGCTGTCGGCAGCCTCCAATAAGCCCAACGTGAGGGCCTGGCAGAGGCAGTCAGTCCGGGTTCAGGTACTGACCGCCCCACGTCTGCGGGTCTGTGTCCGCTAGCGTCTCGGTGAACGTCCACCGATGACCGGCGAAGTCCTCGGCGCCATACTGCCGCTCGCCATACATGTAGTCCGCCGGCTCCGCCAGGATGACCGCGCCATGTGCCCGGGCGCGCTCGCAGTGAGACCGCGCGTCCGGGACCCGCACCATCACGTACTGGGCCACCGCCTCGCGACTCGGCGGGCTGTGGTAGCCGCCTGGCTCGGCCACGATCACGGCCCCGTCGCCGACCCTCAGCTGCGACCGGTGGTTCTCGCCGATCCGTAGCCGCTCGACAAACCCGAATGCCGCAGTCAGCCAGGCAACCGCCTCGCGGACGTCCGGATAGATCAAAACCGGGATGACCGTGGCCGCTGGGACCGAGCGGTTGACCTTCATTCCGCCAGGCTAACGACATGCACGCCGGCAGGCCACGGACCGCAGGGAAGCACTCGTCCAGATCGCATCACGTGCCCACACCGGACAAGATCTCGGGCTGCGGCTGTAGTACTAGGCGTCGCGCCGCGTGATCAGGAAGCTGGCAGCGGCCAGCAACGCGGCCGCGTAGGCGATGCAGACGGCGAACGACAGGCTAACCGACGGGTAGTTCGTCACGTGCGCGCGAATCGAGCTGATCGACTGGCCCGCCCACAAGAGCACGTAGTGGCCGACTACGCTTTTCGGGTCGGGAAAGACGGCGTTGACGATCAGCGCCTGGATGAAGATGAGCCCGACAGCTGCGATGGCCCCGGCTGTATGCCGGATGATGGCGCCGAGCCCGAGACCGACCAGGGACACGATGAGCAAGTAGAAGCCGGCGCCCGCGACAGCACGCAATACGCCAGGGTCAGCGAGAGTGACGCTCAGATGCTTGCCCGGCGGGTGTTTGCCCGACAAGACTAGCTGCCCGGCGAAGAACGCGGCGAAAGCGATCGTTTCTCCGGCAACGAGGGCGGCGGCGGCGGTCACCGTCGCCTTGGCGGCGAGCACCGCCCGGCGCCGCGGTACGGCGGCGAACGTCGTGCGGATCATGCCGGTCGTGTGCTCTGAGGTGATCGCCAGCGCGCCGAAGACGCCGAACGCGAGCTGGACAACAAGCAATCCGGCCAGGCTTGTCTGGACGGGATCGAAGGTGGCCCAGTCGATGTGGCTGGTCTTGACCGTGGCGGCAGAGAATCCGGCAACCGTGACGGCGACGGCCGCTGATCCCAGCAGTACCAGATAGGTCGAGCGCACCGAGCGCAGCTTTACCCATTCCGAGGCGAGCAGATCGCGGGCCCGGACCGTGATGGGGACCGTGGTACCGGTCATCGCCGGATGTCCTTCCCGGAACGGTCAGCGGCGTCCCCGTGGTATTCCGCGGCGCTATCGGCCAGCTGCATATATGCCGCCTCCAGGGAGGCCTGCCGGGTGGTCAGCTCGTAGACCGGAATGCCATGTGCGGCCGCGATCTCGCTGATCCGGGGTGCGTCCATGCCGGACACGGCCAGGCCACCATCGGGTTCGGCGATCACGGTTACTTCCCGGCTGGTCAGCAGGCGCCCAAGGTCAGTTGCCCGGGGCGATCTGACCAGGACGTCGCCCAGAGAGCTGGACCGCACAAAATCGGCGACGCTGGCATCGGCGATGAGCCTGCCGCGGCCGATCAGGATCACGTGGTCGGCGGTTATCGCCATCTCGCTCATCAGGTGACTGGCGACCAAGACGGTGCGGCCCTCCCCTGCCAGCGAGGAGAGAAGCGTGCGGATCCAGCGGATGCCATCCGGGTCCAGGCCGTTGACCGGCTCGTCGAACATCAGCACAGCAGGATCGCCCAGGAGTGCCACGGCGATCCCCAGCCGCTGCTTCATGCCCAGCGAGAATCCGCCCACCCGCTTACGTGCGACGCGGTCAATTCCCGCGATCCTCAGCACCTCGAACACGCGGCTGCGCCCGATTCCGTTGCTAATCGCTACGCACAGCAAGTGGTCGAAGGCGGTCCGCCCCCCATGGACAGCGTTGGCGTCCAGCAATGCGCCCACGTCATGGAGGGGCCGCACCAGGGACACGTACCGGCCGCCATTTACAAACACCTCACCCGACGTGGGCGCGTCGAGCCCGAGGATCATCCGCATGGTCGTCGACTTGCCGGCACCGTTTGGGCCGAGGAACGCGGTCACCCGCCCCGGCATGACCTGGAAAGACAACCCGTCAACCGCCAGAGACGACCCATACCGTTTGGTGAGCTCGCGGGCTTCGATCAAGGTGGCTCCTAAGATCAGCGATACCCGCGGCCAGGCCGGCAGCGAAAGCCGGCCAGGCCCTGCGGCGACCGTGTGCACATCGTGCCAGCTGAACTGGAAGACCACATCCCCCCGTGGGACCACCTCTGCTGGTACCAGGGGATGAGAACACAGGCCCCCGCGGGGGGCACTGGGCCCGGATCACGCCTTCAAGGCGGGGCCCCCCGCGGGAAGGACCCTGCCCAGGGAGGTCAAGAGACAAGCAGAACCAGGCGGCCGATAACGCCTCGATACCGCGCCGCCGTGCTACTCGCTGCGACGGCGACGCGTCGGTCGCGCGGCGAGGAGGTCACGGCCCCGGTGCTCGCGCTGTGGGCGAGCACGACTGCGTCGGCCACTGCCCAGTCGGGGGCCAAGCTCTGCTCAGCGCGACCCCTGCACGCCAGCCAGAGGTCGGGCCAGCTCAAACACCACGGTGCGCCATGGCGCGAACCGCCCGTTCTTGGTGATAATCGGTCCCGACGTGGCACTGACCCAGTGGTATGGAACGCGTGGAAGAGGGCAGGCGGTGGTCAGATGGAACTCAAAGCTGGCAAAGTCGCGGTGGTCACGGGCGCGGCAAGCGGAATCGGCTTAGCTCTCGCGCAGCGCTTCGCCCGCAGTGGGCTCGATGTGGTGCTGGCGGATATAGAGGAAACGGCGCTCGGGGCGGCCGCGGAATCGGTCGAGAGGTTCGGGGTGAAGTCACTCGCAGTCCGCACAGACGTCAGCGACGAAGACGCGGTCCGCGACCTGGCGGCAGCGGCCGTTGAGCGCTTTGGGTCGATCCATGTCGTGTGCAATAACGCCGGCGTCGAGAGCATGGCCGACCCGTGGTTCGGGCCCGTTACCTCCTGGCAGTGGGTCATGGGCGTGAACCTGTGGGGCGTGATCCACGGAATCCGGGCTTTCCTCCCCATCCTCGCGCAGCAGGGTGAGGGCCATATCGTCAACACCGCCAGCATGGCCGGCCTGATCCCTGGCGCCTCGGCGCCTTATGACGCCGCCAAGCACGCTGTCGTCGCCATCTCCGAGGACCTATACAAAGCGGTGAGCACCATGAGGATCGACGTCGGCGTCAGCGTCCTGTGCCCCGGCATTGTCACAACCCGGCTTCTCGACGCCGACCGCAACTGGCCTGCATCATTGGGACAAGCTCCGCCGGCGGCCGCTTCCTACGCGGCCGTTGAACCTCATGTTCGGCGAGCTGTCGAAGATGGGATGGCCCCGGCGGCGGTGGCGGACCTTGTTGCCGAGGCTGTCGCGTCCAGGCGCTTCTGGATACTCACGCACCCGGGCTTCGCGAAGATTGCCCTGCGGCGCTGGCAGAGCATCGCGGCCGGCGAGGACCCAAGCTGGAAATGGACCGTCCCGGATTCCCGCCGGGCAGATAGCAAACGAGCGACTCCAAGTTGAAAACTCGACCACTCGCGACTTATACCGCGCACGCGGCCCGCCGCCGGTCAGATTCGCGAAGTGACTCCTATTGAGATGTCAAGTTTCGAACAGGTCAAGGCCGCGGGCGCCCTCAACAGGTTGGTGCCCGTGCCAGATCCGTGACTGAATGGGCTTGCGGGTGCCGAGCTGCCGGTGATCTGCAGTCTCATTTCTAGTCTCATTCATCCACGTACACCGAAGTCGATCGTCATGCACCGCTGGTCACAGACCAGCGACAAGAACCACCTTGGTCAGCCCTGCACGTGGATCCCTAATCCTGAAAAGCGGAAGGTCGGCGCCCCTGTCACTTGCGAGCCGGTACGTGTCAGGCCCGACTGTCATAGTTGCCGCATGACAAACCATCACGTCGTGGCCGTGATTTTGTGTCAGGCAGATCGGCTGCTGTTGTGTCACCGGGCGCCGACGCGGCGGTGGTATCCAGACGTGTGGGACTTCCCAGGCGGGCATGTCGAACCGGAGGAGCGGCCGGAGGAAGCGCTTCGGCGGGAGATACTGGAGGAACTGGGGGTCGAGCTCGACGGCGTTGACGGCGCCCCGGTGCTGCACCGTTTCGTTCCCGATACTGGCCTGGACCTCACTGTCTGGGTGTCGCGCTACTGGCGCGGAAATGTCACGAACATGCAGCCAGAGGAGCACGACGCGATCGGGTGGTTCCGCCGCGAGCAGCTTGGCGGGCTGCGTTTCGCTGATCCGTCCTACCTCGGCTTGCTGCAAGGCCTCCTGAGCGAATGAGGAACGCGCACGGATGACAGCAACGGTGACAGCCACAGCGGCGGCCGCTGTCTGTCAGTAGCACCCTGCATCGGCTCGCAACGCAGGCGTTGTGCGAGCCGACCTGGCATCTGCTCGGCGGTTCGACCTCGCCCCCGACCACCCATTCTGACCTGCGGTGATGCTCTGGCCGTCGGATGCCAATCGGGCCTTTGACGCAACGGCATCATCTGAGCGCCTCCCCGAGCTTGCCCGGGCTTGGTTGCGGATCGCAGTCCACCTCCGGCGCAGGTTATCGGGCCCCATCGGCGTGCCCGCTTGGTCGGGAAGACAGGGGCAGAGCAGGACAACGGCGCACTACCAGGGGACGGCTACTAGGCGTATGGTCGGCCTGTGTCTGAGAAGCGAGCGGACACCTTACTGAAGACGATGCGGGTCATCGAGCACTTCACGCTCCAGCGTGCCTGGCGCGGTCTCAGCGACGACGAGCTGTTGTGGGAGCCCCTCGCCGGGTCATGGGGTGTTCGCAGGCGCGCCGAATGCCAGACCGCGACGCCCTTCGGTGATGGTGACTGGGTGGTCGACTTCGACGCCGACCTGGTGATGGCAGCCATCCAGGGCAATGCGGTCGAGCCCCTGACCACGATCGGCTGGCTGATGTGGCACATCGGGTCAATGCCCGAGCGCCTTGCTCAGCTCGATTTCCTCGGCGGATCCAAGTCCACCGACACGGGCTGGACCTCGCCGTACCTCAGCGCCCACCGTGTGTTCACGAACGCGGCGGACGCCGTGGACTCAATGCGAGCCGGGTGGCGGGTTCTCGAACGCTCGCTTGACGCAGCCACCGACGAGGAGCTGGAGCGACCTACCCGCGGGTACTCCTACGGCGATGAGCCGGGTCCACCCACATATGGCGCGGCGGTCATCGCGGCGACCCTGAACGAGGTCAGCCATCACGGCACTCAGATATGCATGCTGCGCGACCTCTACCGCATTACGAACGGCCGTGTGCTCTCGACGGAGCGACAAATTTAGGCCGACAGATCCAGCGGTGAGTGGTCGTAGCTGGTGGGCCGCGTACCAAGCCCAGGGCCTGGCGATCGGTGACTGGCGTGCTCAGGTGACGTTCGATGATCCTAACCCGCTGCGGTCTGGCACCGACCGCGTTAATGATCACGATGTCGTGGCGCCACCCGTTGGCACGCGGCCCAAGCTCGGCCGCAAATCGCGAAGTCGCCTAGCGTGGCGCGCCTCGGCGCGTTGCCTTAGGGTTCGGGCATGGCGGACCCACAATCCAGCAAGGCGGCCAGGGCGATCTGCCTGCCACCATCGCGGGCGAGGAACTCCGCGCATCGCACGCGGACCGGGATCAGGTGGTGGAACTGCTGCGGGTAGCCGCCGGGGACGGCCGGATCTCCCCGGAAGAACTGGACGACCGGCTGGAACGCGCGCTGACCGCCAGGACCTACGCCGAGCTCGCGGCGCTGACTGCCGACCTGCCGGCCATGCCGGGTGCCGCTGTCGTGCCGCTCGGCGCGGGAGCCGTGACCGCCACGCCGAAGGATCTAGTACGGATCCACGTTCACGGCAGCAGCGCGCGCCGGGATGGCCGCTGGGTAGTGCCGAAAGCATTGATGTCAAGGTGAGAGGCGGCGGCGTGACGCTGGACTTCACCGAGGCGGTGATCACGGAGCCGCTGCTGTGCATCACCGCTGAGGTGAGAGGCGGGGGGCTCAGGCTGATCACCAGGCCGGGCATCGTGGTGGACGCCGGTGACATGTCACTGCACGGCGGGAGCCTCACCCTGCCCGAGCCGCCTGGTCTTGGCGTCCCCGTCCAGCTGCGCGTCGAGATCGCAGGCTCGGTTCATGGCGCGAGCATCACCGCCGGGCCGCCCCCTCCGCCCCGCCGGCCGCGACGCACGTTCTGGCAATGGCTGCGCCGCGCCCCGCGTCCCCCCGCCATCGCCGCCTAGGCTTAGTCGCGTTCTCCAAAGTCCGGGTCGTCCTCAAAATCCTCGTCGTCCGCGAGGTCCTGAAATCGCGGTGCCAGCGATCTCAGCGCGCGCGACCGCAACACTGCGCCGGTGAAGATCAGCGCGGTCGCTGCGGTTGCGAGCTCGGCCGCCTCGAGGATGAACCAGGTACCGGGCCGCACATGTGCGCCAGCGGCGCCCGCCAAGCTGATCACGCCAAGTACGAACGCGACAACCTGCACCACGGCCGCGGCCTGTACCACCTGACGCGCATTTTTCGTCAGCCCGCCGCTGAACGCCACGAGGACGACCGCCAGTACCGGCAGCGCTATGACAATGGAGGCGTAGAACTGGGGTGCCGCGGACGACGCTCGGAGGGCGAATGCACTCACAGGCACTGGACTGGAACCAACAGGAACGGGCACTGGACTAGGACCAACAGGAACGGGCACTGGACTAGAACCAACAGGAACGGGCACTGGGCTGGAACTAGCAACCGACGCGGAATTGGCAACAGGAATCGTGGCACCAGCCAGGTTGAAGAGCTGGCCTGCGCTGACGATCACGATGATCGCCGCGAGGGCTAGCAGCGTCCACGCAACTGGCTCACGGACACGGTGCACGATGTCCCATGCCTGCGCAGTTTCTGACGGCACCTCTACGCTGGGCTGATCACTCATCCCGGCCCCCTTCGGGCGAAAATATGCGACAGCACGATAGTCGGCCTGCTACCGGACGGCGCGTGCCGAGTTGACGCAACCTTGACAGCGAGAGCAACGCGCAGACTCTGCCCGGCCCTCCGCAAGATCCACCATCGAACTTGCCGTCACGGACAACGTAGCCGGGCCTTTCCCGTCGTTATCCTGGCGACGTGGGGATCGAGGTGCTGTCGGCCGTCGGGCGGTGGGATCACTTCGCGTCGTTGATGGTGCCGAGCAAGCCGGGCGGCGGCGGGTGCGTGTGCATGGCGTACCGCAACTCCAGCCTCGCCATGCCTGGCCGGATCGCGTATATGCGCGGGCTGTGTGACAGCGAGCCCGGCCCTGGCGTCCTCGCGTTCGTGGACGGGCAGGTCGCGGGCTGGTGCTCGATCGCGCCGAAGGCCACCTATCGTGCCCTGGTCAACTCGCGCACCATTCCGCACGTGGATGACGCGGGCGCGTGGTCGGCGGTCTGCTTCGTGGTGCGCACAGGATTCCGTCGTCGAGGTTTGATGCATGACCTGCTCGATGGCGCAGTTGAGCACGCGCGCGCCAGCGGGGCGATCGTTATCGAGGGTTACCCGGTGGAGCCCGACGGCGACCGTATCGACCAGACCAGTGCATACGTGGGCACGGTCCGCCTCTTCGAAGCACACGGATTCGAGCGCGTCCAGAAGACGACTGGCCGAAGCGGCGGCAAGCCGCGCTGGCTTGTGCGCCGCGAGCTCATCTGAGCCTGGCCCGCGCATGGTTCTCATGCCAATGTCAACTCGGTACCTTGGTTTGAGTTCGAGCGAGGAGACAGACGGTGGCTCAGCAGCGCACCAAGCCGCGACGGCCCAGGCAGCTCCGGCGGGCCACGCACCCGGCGTCAGCGCATCCCGGTCCGGCGGCGGACGGCCTCACGAACGCCGAGCGACGGGCCGAGCGGCGCATGAGTCGGGACCATGCGGCGGCCCGCCAGCGGCGGCACGTGCGGCTCAGTCACGATGGGACAGTGCTGGCCGGTGCGCTGGCCGCCATGGCCATCGTGGGAGTGGCCTTCGCCATAGGCCCCGCGATCTCTGCGGCACGCGGCGATGGCACTCCTGGCTGGTTCACTAACACCAATCTGCAGTGCATGCGGCGCGCGGGCTGCAGCTGGGTGGGCACGTTCGTGTCCAAGAGCGGGCATCAGGTGGTGCCGGGTGTCGCATACGACGGAAGCCTGCCGGCTGGCACGCCGCCAGGCGAGCGGATCCCGGCCATCTATCCAGGGCTACATGCGGTGTTCCCGCCGCACGGCTCGTACTACTGGATACCCGCCATCCTGCTCATGATCGTCGTAGGCGGCGCGGTGGCGCTCTTGTTGTGGATCAGCCCGCTCGGCTCGGGTCCGGCGCGCGCGAGCTAGCGGGGCGCGGTGGGCCGAGCTCGTCCCTTCTTATCAAGACCTGGCGGCCAGCATCGGCTAGCCTGCGCTGCAATTCTCTAAAGGCGCGCATAGCCAAAACGCCCCGGCGGGATCGCTCCGCACGGGGCGTTTCGTGGCTGAGCTGCGTTGGCTAGTTCACGGAGAAGACGTAGAAGTAGTCCTGCAGCTGAAGCCCGTCCTTGGTGGTGCCGTAGACATCGAGGAAGTAGAGGCCACTCTGGCTTGGCGTCCAGGTGATCTGGGCGCTGCCGTTACCCTTGGCGGCGACAGTTCCCCCCGTCCCGTCGCTGAAGGCATACGAGTAGCTCGTGATCCCCTTCACCTTCGGGGCGAACGTGAAGGTGCCGGGGACTCCGGCGCCTCCACTGGTCTGATTTTCCAGGTAGACGTCCGAGCTAACCGTCGGGGTCGTATCGACCTGGTAGTTCCAGAAGGAATTCTGGCTCACCCAGCCGTCCGCGCTCGTGCTTGTCACCACCATGAAGTCGCCATACGGCGAGCCAAGGGTGGCTCCGAACTCCGCGCTGCCGTCCCCCGAGGCCTTAACCGTGAACGTCTGGCTGGTCTGGCCGTAGAACTGCACCGTGTAGCTGGTCACTGGGCTCGCTGCTTGCAGACCCGGGTCCGGCGTGAGGTGGAACTGCGCCTTCTTGTCGAACTCAGGGCTCGGGTTCTGCTGCCTGATTGTGGGGGCGTCGGGCTTGACGAAGATGTAATAAGTGGCCGGTGGCGACTCGTTGAAGGCCCGGTCAAGGCTTGCAACCGTCAGTACCAGCAGCCCCGTGTCGGTCGGCGGGACCAGGCTCGCCGTAGCGGATCCGCCTAGCGTGGATGCGGCCGCGAAGTTGGCCGGGTCGGAGGTATAGGGATCGATTGGCTGCGGAACTCCGTCGGGGCCGATCTCAGCGATGCCCGCTACCGGAAGGGATCCGCTCCAGGAAAAGACGTATCCCGCCACGTCGCTGCCGCCATTGGCGCCGAACGTGACCTGGATCGGGTCTCCGCCCTGGTTGGACTGGCCCGACGGGTAATTGGACGAAACGAACGTCGGAGCGGTCGAAGGCGAAGTGTCATCGACCGTGAAATAGCACGGCGTCGACCATGCCGACGTTCCGCTAGTCGCCACCGTCTGGACCTCCCAGGCGTAAGTCAGCCCGTCGGTCAAGTCGCTGCCAGGCACCGACACTGATTGCTCGATACCCGGGAGGGCGTACTGGTTGGAGATGGTGACCGACTCGGACGGGTTGCTGACCGGCCACGCCTGGAACTGCTCTGTGACGAACGGCGAATCAGCGGAATCCTGCGACAGGGCCTCCAGGGGAAGGTCCTCGCGCGCATCGACGTAGACGGGCGAGCTCGTGTCGGTGGAGCACGCCTGGTAATTGTTGAATAGATCGATTGGCGTCGGGGGACCCGGAGTTGCGGCCAGTGCAGGGGCCGTCGTGGCGAGCGCCAGCCCAAGCGTTGCGAGACAGATGAATGCGGCACGTGACCGCCCGCCCAACGACATGGTCAAGATGACCCCTTCGTTGGAAGCCAAACGGTGCCCCGATTCACGTGGCTTTATGGCCAATAGCGAGATGGTAGCGCCTTTAGCCATATTTGCCCAGGTTCCATATCAGCGCGTCAGGCGCGGCAGGCATGACCCGGTCGTCACGCGCCGGTCCAGGTATCCTCGGCGCATGCCAAGGACCGGTAGCCACGGAGTGACTTCCCAGAGTGAGGACTTTTCATCTTGGTTCAACGAGCTTGTCGCCAAGGCGGAGCTCGTCGATCGGGGTCCGGCCAAGGGCACAATGGTAATCCGACCGTATGGCTACCGGATCTGGGAACTTCTGCAGTCTGGGCTGGACCGCAGAATCAAGGACACCGGACACGACAATGCCTATTTTCCGCTGCTGATTCCGGAGTCCTACATCCGGCGCGAGGCGGAACACGTCGAGGGATTCGCGCCCGAGCTAGCCGTCGTTACACATGCCGGTGGCAAGGAACTGGAAGAGCCGCTCGTGGTCCGGCCCACGTCAGAAACCGTTGTCGGCGAGATGATGGCCAAGTGGATCTCATCATATCGGGACCTGCCGCTGCTTCTTAACCAGTGGGCAAACGTCGTCCGGTGGGAAATGCGTCCCCGAATGTTCCTTAGAACCACGGAGTTCTTGTGGCAGGAGGGCCATACTGCGCATGCAGACGAAGCTGGTGCCATGGCAGAGACAATGCTTGCACTGGACCTGTATACGGAAGTCGCTCGCGATCTGGCTGCCTTGCCTGTCATACCGGGAGAGAAGACGCCCGGTGAGCGGTTCGCTGGAGCGGCGCGTACCTTCACCATTGAGGCCATGATGCGTGACGGCAAGGCGCTTCAGGCAGGAACCACGCATTACATGGCGACAAATTTTGCCAGCGCCTTCGAGATTCGATTTACATCACAGGCCGGTCGGCAAGAGCTGTGTCATACGACCTCTTGGGGAATGTCGACGCGCATGATCGGCGCCATCATCATGGCCCACGGCGATGACCAAGGCCTCGTGCTGCCTCCCTGGCTTGCTCCATATCAGGTCGTCATAGTTCCGATCGGGCGAGATGAGCAGCTTAGCCGCGTACTCGCTGCTGCAGACACTCTGAAGCACGAGCTGAAGGAGAAAGGAATACGCACTCACGTAGACCAGCGAACTGGCCTCTCTCCGGGATTCAAGTTCAACGACTGGGAACTGCGGGGTGCTCCATTGCGCGTTGAGATGGGCCCACGTGACCTGGACGCCGGAACAATCGTAGTTGCGCAGCGCCTTGGTCGCGCAGGAAAAACTCAGGTGCGCATATCAGGTGCGGCACAAGATCTGGCCCAGATGCTTGAGGTTTACCAGCGGTTTCTCCTCACCAGGGCAACGACATTCCGCGACGAGCACACTGCTACGGTCAATGACTTCGAACACTTTCAGGCTGCAGTGTCCACCGGCTGGGCGCGCGCCCTCCATTGCGGCAGTCACGCGTGTGAAGAGGAGATCAAGGCCGAGACGGGCGCTACGCCCCGCTGCGTTCCGCTCGACGGCCCGGCCGAGACGGGCGAGTGCGTTCGCTGCGACGGCACGTCGGCATACGGCAAGCGCGTCATCTTCGGCCGAGCGTACTGAGTAGCGTCAGGCGCTCTCGCGGCGCACCGCGCAGCCACGCGCCAGCCACTCGCTGGGACCCGGGACCCGGAAAGGTCCCGCACACTCCGGCCGGAGTGGTGCGGGACCTTTCCTCAGGCTTGCGCCTGAACTATCTGCTGACCTGGCTAGCTGCGCGCGAAGTCGCGAGCGAGCGCGGCCAGGTCAGGCGTGCCGAGGCCGGAGCCGACGTTGTAGATGTGGCCCGGTGTGCCGGTGTAGAAGAGGTTGGTCGTTGTCGGCGCTCGCCGAGTCCAGCGGGGTGAACGGGGAATTGTGCTGGAGGGCGAAGCCGTAGATGGACGGGTTCCAGAATCCGACCCGGTGACCGAGCAGCGAGTCGATCAGCGCCGTCGAGCCGTTCAGCTGCGGTGCGACGAAGCTGGTACCGCCCCAGCCGTCCTCGACCGTGGCCGGCTGGTCGCCGAAGGTGAAGTACTCCTCATAGCCAGTGAACGGGTCGGCGTCTGCCGAGACGTCAGGCGTGGCACGCCCGGTGCCGGTACCTGTGATGATCGACGGCGTCGGGTTGAGGGTCCACGCGGTCGGCTCGGTAAGGCCGGGCGCGACGGTCTGCGGGTCGATCGGGGTTAGGTACTCCGCGGCGCTGAACTTGTGCGCGCTCGGTACGAACTGCTGGTAGAGCGGCGTGCTCTCCAGGGCGCTGAAACCGCCGCCGCCGCCGAGTGGCTCGGCGAACTGCGAACGCGGCCTCGGACGGTGCGCCGAAGTCAGCGAAGTGCGGCCACAGCCAGTCCCAGCCCCAGGTGCGCTGGGCGGCGATGGTCGCCGAGTCGGTCGCGGTCAGCGGGATCGTGCCGGCCAGCGTGGTGCCGCCGGCGGTGGTGATCCAGGGGCTGCTGTCCGGGTTTCCGGCCGACAGGTTGGTGGTGCCCAGGTCCTCGATCGCGGTGTAGGCGCCGAAGTCGCCGGCCGACAGGAAACGCGCTCTGTCCCTGGTCTGCCATCTCCAGGAACGCCTCGTCGAAGCTGATCGCGTAGGTCGATGACTCCAGGCCGGCAGCTACCGACGCCTGGATCTCCGTCTCCGACTCGCCCCAGCTTGCGGACACCGAGTCGGCGACGTTCTGGCTGGCGGCGGTGAAGAAGCCGTCGACGAAGCCGAAGTCGGTGTTCGGCGCCTGGTACACGACGATGTTCGCGTCGGGGGCGAGCGCACCGGACTGCTCGACGTCGAGGGTGGTCTCGCCGGAGCCCGACGCATCGGTGACCGGGCCTGAACCGCCGTCGACGTTGTCCAGCGTGATCCGGTTGGCCTTGGTGTTGATGCCGAGGATGTTGCTCCAGAAGAACTCAGGCGTTGCCGGGTCGACGCTGGCCAGCGTGACGATGCCGATCGTCGAGCCCGCGCCGGTAGCGCCCTTCTTGTACAGCGGGTTGAGGTTGTACTGGCTGGCGAAGTCCTCAGGCGTCAGGCTGCCAGTCTGGACGGCGCTTGGCCGTTGGCCAGCGCCGAGCTTCGGCGTGTGCACAGCGTCGCTGGCGAACGTCGGGTAGCTGGTCAGGCCGAGGACCGACAGCACGAAGCCGGCGAGCCTGGCCGGCAGCAGCGTGGAGTCCGTCGTGCCATGGATGATCATCGCCGGGCGCCCGGCCATGCCATGCCGCGCCGGGACGGCGGCGATCTTGTACTGGTTCTGCTGGACAGACAGGGCGCTGTCGAATTCGCCGGCAGTGCCGGTAGCGGTGACGTCCAGGCCGTCAGCGTCCGAGGTGCTAGAGATCCCGAACGAGGACAGGTAGCTCTCGAGCGCCGAGATGTTCGAGCCAGGCTGGCCGTAGTCGAGTGCGAACTGGTGGACGCTCTGGTAGCCGCGACGGCATCCCCGCTTCCACGTTCGCCTCGAGCAGGCCGAGGTTGCGCGCCTTCAGGATGAAGGAGACAGTCTCAGGCGTGCTCGCCGGGGTCGGGCCGAAGACGCTGGCATTCTTCAGCGCTGCGGTCCCGATGCCCTGCGGCACGGCGACCTTAGTTCTGGACTGCGGGTGCGTTGCCGCGCCTGCTGGCGCTGACAGGCCAAGCAGCAGCAGCGATCCGGCTGCGCCGACGGCCAGGACCGCGCCTGCTCGGCGCTGTCTGGCCCGCTGAAAGGGCTTCAATTCGTGTGCCTCCCTCTAGTGCCGTCCGCCCGGGTACCCGGGTACGGTACATCTTCGCGGCCCCGCCCGAGGGCGCGAGCTATCACAGCCGGGCAACCAAGGGCCATGAGAGAAACCTAGAGGTAAATAACAAAATAAGTGAATAAGCGTAGCGTCACCTAAAGTCACGAAGCGTAATCCCGCCGGAGCGAGAGCGCGCTGCCGAATCCGCAGCGGGCGACGGAGACAGCGAGATCAGCCCGCGCCGGAGCGGCGGCGTCGGACGTCCACATGCATCACTCGCTGTCGTACTCGTCGTGGCGTCGCCACCAGGGACCAGTTTCGTTACGCCCGCGGGGCGCGCGATCGAGCCACTGATACATGCCCCAGAGGCCGTCGAGGCCGCGCGCGTACGCCGAGTAGGTGTGGTACACGACGCCATCCTTGAGCGCGAAAGCGCTCACGCCTGGCCCCTCTTCCCTGTACGTCGCCCAGTCCGTTCCGACGCTCCCCGCGAGGGCGGCGACCCAGGGGCTGTCGGGACTGGCATCTAGCTGCGGCCTCATGTCGATGGTCCGGAAGTTGTAGTCGAGGGCTCCGGACTGCTGTTGCTCCCTGGTGTGAGCCGTCTGGAAGTCGTAGTTGAAGTCGCCGCCGAACGACGATGCCCAGGGGAAGCTCCAGCCCATCCGCTGCTTATATGCCTGTAGCTTCGCGAGCGGGGCCCGCGACACCGCGCTGAGCGTGACGTCGTGATTGGCGAGGTGCACGGCGGAGCCGTCGAAGCCGTCTGCGATCGCCGAGCATGAGGGGCACCCGCCCGTGTAGTCGGGCCCGAACATGAAGTGGTAGATGAGCAGCTGCGAACGTCCTTCGAAGAGATCGGCGAGAGACGCTGCGCCCTGGTCGGTCTCGAAGCGGTACTCCTTGTCGATCCGGACCCAGGGCAGCTCCTGCCGCCATCGCGCCAGCTCGTCGCTGCGGCGCGTCAGCTCCTTCTCGGCCTCGAGCAGCTCCAGCCTGGCCGCAAGCCACTCCTCGCGTGTTCCGATCTTGTGGTCAGTCATTTTTCGTCCCTTTCTTACGATAATTTGTCGTTACACCAGTCCGGGAACCGACGCAGGCGCGATCACGATCAGGATCCCCAGCCCGACGATCGCGAGCGCCAGCGGCACGTCGATAACGGCTCTGGCGGGCAGGAGCTTCTGGCCGACGACGACCACGGTGATCACGGCCATCCACGGCGACGCTCATGACACCGAGCGCCAGAAGCATCAGCATCAGCAAGATGCTCGAGCCGACGCAGCACAGGCCGAAGTCGAGGCCGGATCGGACGCGATCGCGGCACCGTCGCCGGAAAGCCCGCTTGAGCGGGGTGAGCTCGTAGACACCGGCCGCGATGACAAACGCGGCGGCCGCGACAGTTCCGTGCGGGCGGTACAACAAGAACACCGCGACGCCGACAAGGGTCCAGACCGCGAGGTAGCACCCGACGAAGAGCGGAACGGTGCGCACGCGACCGATGGCATGAGCGTGTCTCATCACGGCCGGGGCGGCGCCCGGCAGCATCATCGCCGCCATCATCGGCACCCAGAGGGCCGCAAAGAACGCGAACGAGCCGAGTCTGGTCGCGACGCCCATGTCCATGCCGTTCATCTGCCTCACCGCGACCACCCACGACACGGCGGCGAGCCCCATCGTCGCGGAGAGCGCGGCGAGCGCGGCGGCCGTGGGGGCCGTGGCCGGGCCGTCGCGGCCCTCCTCATGACCACCCGGCCGCCGAAGCCGCGGGTCGGCGTGGCGGCCTGTCCGGTATCGGAGCCGCCATTGCCGCTGCCAAGTCGGCGGTATCCCAGTTCCGCTGTGGCCTTTGATGGCATCGCTTCTCCCTGCGTGCTAGCCGCCTGAGTGCTTTCCCGCGCCGCTGCCGTATCTGCTACTAGATGGTTGCACATCTGATCGGGAAGTGCAACCGTGCGGTAGCAGATTGGATCCATGGAACCGGAACGACGCCGATTCCGCCTTCGCCCTGCCCGCGCGTTCGCCAGCGAACAGGCCCGCGAAACCCCGCCGTGTCGTGACCTTGCGTAGCCCTCAAGTCCGACCGCATCCTCGACATGTGCGGCATGCGACGCAGGACGACCTTGATCACGCAGCGGCGTTGCTCGCGGAGCTGCGGAAGTTTCCTCAGCTGCGTGAGCGCAAGCCCGGCAACTTCTCGCGGGGATCCCGAGCTTTCCTTCACTTCCACGAGGATGCCGGAGATCTCTACGTCGACGTCAGGCTGGATAGCGCGTTCCAGCGAATGAAGGTCACCGGCCCAGGCGAGCAGGCTGAATTCCTCTCACAGGTCCGAATAGTCCTGCAGTCGGCATCATGACCGATGTGACGGGCCTCCTGGCCGGCCATCTCGCCTCGCGATCGGATCGAGGATCAGTGACCGGTTTCACGAGCGATGGCGGCCACAGAACCGCAGGTAACGCTACGTAGACCGCAAATCGCTGCCCCGCGCGCGGGACTTTGCCATCAGATGGCTTCGCCTCCACGTGATCTCCACATCTCCTGCATCGTCACATCACGCCGAGGGCCTTTTATTGTGTGAGCGGCTACCACAGCGGACCGTGCTTGGGGGAGTTACGGCTACGCGGGAGCGGCTTGTTGGGGGGAAGGACTGAGGTTACGCCCTTCTGTGAGGCGGCCACAGTTCACGGCGGTTTACCGTGCCTGACCGTACGGGGGACGCGGAAGGATGTTTGGGGGAACATCCCGGCCCGCGCCCCGCTCGGTCAGGTACGGACCGCACCTTTAGCTCTTAGAGTGCAAAAGGCACTGGTGCTGTTACGGACCATCGCTGGTTAGCGGGATCGTCACGGTCACCTTGGTGCCCTGTCCTGGTTCGCTGGCGATCTCCAGCTCACCGTGCTGCGCGCGGACTAGCTCGGCGACGATCGTCAGGCCGATGCCGGTCCCGGCGGCCATGTCGGCCGAACGGCGCCCGCGCCAGAATCGCTCTGTGACATGCGGCAGATCCTCAGCCGGGATGCCAACGCCGGTGTCGGTGACCCGCACGCGGGCCATGTGCGTCCTGTGCGGGCCTGTTTCCACCACCACCGTGCCGCCGGCCGGGGTGAACTTCAGCGCGTTGGTCAGCAGGTTCGTGATCACCTCGCGCATTCTCTGCAGATCGCATCTGACCTGCATCTCCGTCAGGCGCCGGACCAGGCTGACGCCGGCGGCACTGTACGGCTCGCTCAGGCTGTCGGCCGCATCGTCAGCGATTGCCGCCAGATTGTGCGCGGCGCTCTTCAACTGCAGGGCCGCCGCCTCAGCGGCCGCCAGGCGCTGCAGATCGTCGACCATCCTGGCCAGCCGCAGCACTTCATCGCGAAGCGAGGCGAGGTTATCTGCCGTCGGCTCGGTCATCCCATCGAGCATGGCCTCGTGACCAGCTTGCAGTATGGCGATCGGGGTCCGGATTTCATGGGCGACGTTGGCGACGAGATTGCGCTGAAGCCGGTCTTGCTGATCGAGCACGTTGGCCGACCAGTTGAAGCCATCGACAACCTCGCGCACGATGCCGACACTGCCTTCCACCTCGACGCGGGCGCTGCGATCGCCCGCGCCCCTGGCCCGCTGAGCCCGGAGCATCGCCTCCAGCGGCGAGGTGATCAGACGCGAGAAGAAGATCGAAACGACAAGTGCAATCAGCGTGGCGATCCCGCCCGCGACGATGCGGTCGCGCCAGCGTGTTGCCTGGAACGACCGCGCCGCCTCGCCGAGACCCCGCTCATCGAACCGGAGTGTCACCCACCCGACCTGCTGTCCGTGAGCGATCACCGGCTGGGCCAGCGCCGAACTGCTGGGGAATGTCGCGAACCCTGGCGATGAGGTAACCACACTTCCGGCGGCGTCACGTACCTGAGCGCTTGCGTGCGCGCTGGTGGCGACGTCCAGGACCGGGCCGAGATTGGCTGGGGTCCAGCCGGAGCCGTCATAGGCAGCCGCCGAGCCCGCCGCGACCGCATTCGTCAGCAGTCGTTCCTGCTGCTGGACGAACCGCATGACATCGGTGTTAACGGTGAGGGCGCCTATCGTGGTCAGCGCCACGATGGCTAGGAGGGCAACAGCGACGAACGCCAGCGCGAGGCGCAGGCCGAGTTCGCCGATCCCGAAGACGCGGCGATTAGGTTTCCCGAGCGAGGCCAAGCCAGTAGCCGCTTCCTTCCGCTATCTGGCGTTCAGAGCCATGCGATCACTCACGGACGGCTTGCCTCCTCGTCCGGCTGTACAGATACCGACATTCCCCAGCCTGGCGCCCGTAACCGCCCCGTAGTCCCGGCCTCAGGCACGGACCGCACCGAGTAGCGGCCAGATCTAGCCGCGCTCCGGTGTCGGCCGATGGACAGCGGCGTCCGCAGTTGTCCTGGTACGTCACGCAGCGCATGTATTGTCTTGCCCGTGCACCGGCCAGCTTCGAGAACGGGAACGCCCTTGGCTCGCGCCGGTCGCCTGCTCGCCCTCGCGGTGGCTGGCGCTGTCCTGGGCTCGGGCCTCTCCGCTTGCGCGGGTGCTGCCGATGCTCGATCAGCGTCGGCGGGTAATCCTGGCGCGAAGCCGGCCACAACCCAGCCAGGGGCTACGCCGAGCCCGTCGGGCATGCCGATCATGCAGGTCCCGACCGAGCCGCAGCGCGTCAAGGCTTCAGGCGGCGCGCTGGCGGACGTCGGTACCGGCGATCTGCTCTGGAGCCGTCAGCTCGATGCTGAGCGTCCGATCGGCAGCATCGCCAAGGTCATGACGGCGCTCGTGGTGATCGAAGCCGGCGACCTGAACCGGCAGATCCGCATCCCTCGGGCCGTCATTCAGTACGTCGCCAAGTACCAGGGGGAGAGCGCCGGCCTGCATCCCGGTGACGTCCTGACTACACGCGAACTGCTGGAGGCATTGCTGCTCCAGTCGGCCTGCGACGCCGCGTACGTGCTCGCCACGACCTACGGGCCGGGCATGACCGCGTTCCTGGCCAAGATGAACGCCGCCGCGCGCCGGCTCGGGCATGACCGGCACGCACTTCACCAGTCCGGATGGCTTGCCATACCCGACGGAGTACTCCACCTACTCCACTCCGGCTGACCTGCTGACGCTGGGCCTCGCTGCGATGAAGCAACCGGTGTTCCGCTCGATCGTGGCCCAGCGCTTCTATCACCTCGCGAAAAGCCGCGGCCATCATCACGCCTACTGGTGGGACAACACGAACTACCTGATCGGCAGCTATCAGGGCGCCGTCGGCATCAAGACCGGGTACACCGATGCGGCCAAGCACTGCCTGCTGTTCGAGGCCGTGCGCCGCGGCACGACCCTCATCGGCGTGGTACTCGGCAGCCCCGACACCGGGCCCGCAGCCGGCGCCCAGGCGGCGACCCGCCTCTTGAACTGGGGATTCGGCCTGAATCTCGCGGCCAGCGGCTGAGGTGAGCGACCGAAAGCCCGGCTCGCCCACGGTGACTTCGACGTGACGCCTATCTTCTAGGCCGGCGGCCTGCGGCGTCCATTTGAGCGAGCCCGTTCCCGGTCCTTGCCGGGTCCGTTGTTTTTTGTCACCTGGTGCCTTTAGTCCCTGGCAGTCGTGACATTCGCTCATGATGGCGCGGGCCGCGCGAGCGGAAGCTGGTCTCAGAACCCGCAGGAACCGGGCTCAAGAGCGAAGGAAGAAGGCGAATTCGAATGGCAACCCCCATCGAATTCCTCGGAGAACCGACTGCACGCACCAACCTCAACGTGTGGGAGTGGGTCAAGCAGTCCAAGATCATGGCCATCGGCTGGACCGCGATGCGCATCTGGCTAGGCGTCATGTGGATTCAGGCGGGCGTCGCCAAGCTGTGGGGAGCGGAGAACGCTGGATTCCTGCACAACGGCGGCGCAGCAGTGGCCGGCTTCGCCGGACACGGCACCCCCGCCTACACCTGGTGGGGCAGCTTCCTGCACAACTTCGTCGTCCCGAACGCGGGCTCGATCGCCATCCTCGTCGCAGTCGGCGAGTTCGCGATCGGCATCGCGCTCTGCCTCGGCCTGTTCACCCGTATCGCGGCGATCGGCAGCCTGGCGCTGCTGTTCACCTACGTGATGTCCGGCACGGCTAGCGTGTGCGCCTTCTACGCACTGTTTGCCATCGTCATCCTGACCTTCTGGCGGACCTCCAGCTGGCTCGGCGTCGACGGCCTGGTGGCCAGCTACCGCCAGCACCACCACCACGAGCGCGGACTGCACACCCCCATCCGCGAATTCCTCAGCCGCGTTGCGGCCGGGACCCCCACCAACAGCAAGACGACTGTGTGACGGTCCGCTCCTCGGTCGAGTCCCCACCGATGCGGCCTGCGCGAGCAGGCCGCATCGACGTGCCTGCGGTGCGACGATGGCGAGGATGGCCGGTCACATCGACTACACCTGGCGCGGTGCCGCCTCCGACGCCGAGCTTGTCGCCCTTGTCGAGGCGCATGGCGGACATTCCGAGCCCGGCTGGTGGGACCGGATCCGCCCCGTCAGCCTCGGCTGGGTGACGGCGCGCCGTCCCGCCGGCGAACTCGTCGGCTTCGTCAACGTCGCCTGGGACGGCGGCGATCATGCGTTCCTGCTCGACACCAAGGTCGCGTCCGCTCAGCAGCGGCGCGGCATCGCGACGGCGCTCGTCGCAGAGGCAGTCGGCCAGGCCAAGGCGGCCGGATGTGAATGGATCCACGTCGACTTCGAGGAGCGCCTCGCGCCCTTCTACTTCGGCGCCTGCGGCTTCCGTCCCACCGCTGCGGGTCTCATTCACCTGCCCTCGCTTCGGTTATCATCCGAATTGCCGAACGAGCATTGGCCAGAAAGACCTCTCCCGACATGAAACAGCAGACCACGGTCACCGAGCGCATCTTGCTCGCCGCCGGCGGCGTGATCATGGTGGCATGGTGCCTGCTGGTCCTGACGATCTCGCTCGGATTCGAGGGCGCGAACCCGGCGTTGACCTGGGCAACCCGGATCCTGCTGTTCACCGCTGGCGCGTCGCTGACTGTCCTCATCGCCTGCGGCGCGAGGCGCGCGTGGCACAAGGCCATTTCCATGCCCTTGGGGAGCGGCCGCGCGAGCAAATGGCTGGCGCGTCAGTCAGGCTGGCGGCTCGCGATCGGATTCTGGCTCATCTACTCGGCTCCCGAGGTCGCGACCAGCTTGTGGCTCAGTCGCGGCCGCATGAACGCGCCGACGGCGCCTCGGCCCGGCTACCTCGTCGTATCGGTCGTCGCGGCGGCGCTGCTAGCGCTGATGTTTCGCGCGGTGTGGCGGCGCCAGCTGGAAAACAGCGCGCTCGCCGAGATACCGAGCTCGCAGCTCTAGGCCTTCGCGCTGATCCGGGTCCCGAGCTCCGCGCCTTCGCAGATCTCGCGCATGGCCCCGACGGCGGCCACGTCGAACACGTGCATGGTCAGTGACTGCTCGTTGGCCAGTACGAATGCGCTCGTGTCCATCACGCGCACGCCCACCGCGAGCGCCTCGTCGTAGGTCAGCTGGTCGTAGCGCACCGCATCCGGGTTCAGCTGCGGGTCGCTGTCGTATACACCGTCGACGCCCTTTTTCGCGACGAGCAGGACGTCCGCGTCGAGCTCGAGCGCACGCTGTACAGCCGGGTAGTCCGTGGTCACATACGGCTGTCCGATGCCGCCGGCGAGCAGGACGATCGAGCCGTGCTCGAGATGCCGCACCGCGCGGAGCCGGATGAACGGCTCGGCCACGCTCTGCATCGGGACCGCGGTCATGACCCGGACGTCGATGTCGGTCCTGGCAGTCAGGGCGCCGCGCAGCATCAGGCAGTTCATGACGGTGCCCAGCATGCCGATGTTGTCCGCCTCGGCGCGGCTGATGCCCCAGCCCTCAGCCATCCGCCCGCGGAAGAAGTTGCCCCCGCCGACGACCACCGCGACCTCGACGCCGAGCTCGCGCACCGCCAGGATCTCGTCAGCCACCCGCGACAGGCTGGCCGGGTCGGCGCCCGATCCCGCATCTCCGGCGAGCGCCTCGCCGCTGAGCTTGACCACGACCCTCTTGTAGCGCGGCACGACCTGGCCCCCTTCCGCGGCCGCCGGTCGGCAGCCCTCCGCCCAGTATCGGCCATGACAAACCCCTTCATGCCGGGAACGGGGTCGCCCAGCACTCCGCCACCCCCCGGCCGCGGCCGCTCCCGGCGTCTGACGGACCCAGTTCAGGGCGCCAGCAACAGCGCCCGCGCGACCTGCCAGCAGCGGTCATCCGCCGCGTTGAGCAGGCCGGTCCGCGTATCGGCGGGCCCGTAGTCGGTCCCGTCTGGCCGCCGCGCGGTCCCGCCCGCCTCGGTCACTAGCAGTGTCCCCGGCGCATGGTCCCAGGGCAGCGTCCGCCAGAACAAGACGAAGTCAAGCTCGCCGTCCACCAGCTGCGCGTAATCGACGCCGGCGCAGGACGAGCCTGGCCCGAGCTCGCCGAACAAGGCCGCGGCAGCTTTCACCCGGTCCCGCCGCTCTGCGTCCAGATAGCGGGTGTGGGCTACTCCCCGCAGATCGGCGGTCTTGCGGGATGGGGGCTCGCGATGAATGCGGACCCCGTCCCGCCATGCTCCTGATCCGCGCTCAGCCACGTACACGCTGTCTTCGGCCGGCCGCAGGATCCAGGACGCCACCGTCTGCCGCTCGCGCACCAGCGCGGCCATCACCGCGTACTCCGGTCGCCCGGCGACGAAGTTCGCGGTCCCGTCCAGCGGATCGACTACCCACGCAACCGGTGCGTCCCTGATGGCGGCGATGATCCCCGGATCGCTGGCCGCGGCTTCCTCGCCGACGACGGGCGCATCCACGAGCTCGCGCAGCCGCGCCGAGATCAGGTCTTCAGCCTCGCGGTCCGCCACGGTGACGACTTCGCCGGCCGACTTGCGCATCACGTCGCCGTCTTTGAGCGCTCCGAACCTGGGCACGATCGCCGTCGCGGCCGCCTCTCGCAGGATCTCGGTCACCGCGTCGATCTGCATGGCCGCCACGGTAGCGGCTGGCCCGGGGCCCTATCTGAGCAGGCCAGCCAGGACGGGAACGAAGTGATCGAACTCCGGCGTCGGGGCATCGGGGACCTTGGCCTCGTCGTCCCAGCGCCGGACCTGGCAGGCGTCCGCGGCGAACGGGCTGGCCGCGAACTCCGCCGCCTCGCCCGCCTGCATAGGCCCGCCCTGCACGCCGAGGGTGTAGACGGACGCAGGCGATAGCTTCTCGAGATAACCGGGCTCGACCGCGCACAGGTATCGCTTGGCGTCCACGTGCAGCCGGACCGGCTCGGTGACCTCAGGACCGAACCACCGCGCGAGCCAGGTCGCGCCCTGATGGCTGTGCCGGTTATCCGTGCCCCGCATGAGATCCCGGCCGCTCACAGTGCCGGTGAAGTGCCCGACATCGTGCAGCAGCGCGGCGGCGATTAGCGCGGGCGCGGCTCCGGCCTGCTCGGCGAGCGCGGCCGCCTGAAGCATGTGTGTGGCCTGGGTCACCGCCTCGCCGAGGTAGTCTGCCGCGCCCTCGCTCGCAAACAGATCCGCGATGATCGTGACCGGGCGCCGCGTCTCATTCGTCATGTGCTCAGCCTGACTTTCCGCCGTCAGGGCCGCAAGCTGGTCAGCCGCGCGGCGCGAAGTAGATGATGCCGACGCCGGCGAGGACGACGGCGGCTCCGGCCAGGTCCCAGCGATCTGGCCGCATGCCGTCAAATCCCCAGCCCCAGAGCAGCGAGGCGACCACGAATACGCCTCCGTAGGCAGCGTAGATGCGGCCGAAGTCGTGGCTGCGCTGGAGCGTAGGGATGATCCCGTAGCTGACCAGGATGATCGCGCCGAGCACGCCGAGCACGACCGGCGCGCTCTCTCGCAGCCAGCGCCAGATCAGGTAGCCGCCGCCGATCTCGGCGAGCGCGGCGGCGATGAACAGTCCGATGGAGCGAGCGACGGCCATGGGCTGATTCTCGCGCGCCGCGGCGCGCCGCAGGCGGGCGATCCAGCGGGCCGGGCCGCGAAACCAGGTTGACGACAGTGCGCTGGCTTCGGCAGGCTCGCTGACCGTGCCGGACTCCATCTCGCTCGCTGACAAACCGACCCTGCGCGGTGACCTGGTCATTCTGCGACCAGTCACGGCGGCGGACGCTGCCTTCCTCATCGACGACGACACCGAGGCCAACCGGCTCACCGGCAGTCACCTCAGGGGCCTGACGATGGCCCAGAAGGAGAACTGGTACGCCACCCGCGGCGACTTCGACGACCGGCTCGATCTGGCCGTCCTAGACCGGGCGACTGGCGGCTACGCGGGCGAGGTCGTGCTCAATGACCTGGTGGCCGACAACAGATCCTGTAACTTCCGCATCTGCCTGCTCGGCAGCCCGAACCGCGACCGCGGCCTCGGCACCGAAGCGACGCGGCTCATCCTGGCGCACGCCTTCGAGACCGTTGGCCTGCATAGGGTCGAACTCGAGGTGTATGCGTTCAACCCGCGGGCCCGGCACGTCTACGACAACGTCGGGTTCGTCTACGAGGGCACCAAGCGCGACGCGCTCCTGTGGGACGGCGAGTATGTCGACGCGCACACTATGTCGATCCTGGAAACCGAATGGGCTCGCCATCGGGGCCACCCGCCGCGGGAGACCCCGAGCCGAGACATCTGAGGGGAGCGGCGTCATGCCACCCGAAGCCAACCGGACGTCCCGCCCGGCCGGCCTGGTCGTACGGCCGCTGACCAGTGCGGACGCCGAGGACATCGCCACCTGGCAGTACGACGGGCCGTGGCGCATTTACAACAGCAGTCCCGACGGCACGATCACGGCCGCATCCGGGTACGAGGCTGTCGCTGACTCCGCCACCGGCGCACTCGTCGGCTACATCTGCCTCGGCGTGGAAGCACGCGTCCCCGGCCTCGAAGCCGAACCTGGCATCGTCGACGTCGGTGCTGGCATGCGGCCCGAACTCGTCGGCACCCGGATCGGCACCGAGTTCGGCGCGACAGTGCTGCGCCATATCGCCGCACTAGCGGGCCAGGCCCAGCTCCGCGCGGTCGTCCAGTCATGGAACGAGCGCAGCCTCAGGCTGTGCGCCGGCCTCGGCTTTCGCCCGGTCGGTACCCACATCTGCGTCCAGGATGGCCAGGAGGTCAGCTACGCCGTGCTCATGACAGGCGGTCAGGCTGCGCCCTGATGCGGGCGGCCGTGGTGGCGCAGCCGAGCGCGCACCCACAGGACAGCTCCGGGCAGGAACGAGCCGAGCACCGCACAGGTGGCGCTGATCAGCGCGATGCTGCCGCCGCCGCCGTCGCCGATCTGGTGGCCGAGCCACGCCCCGAGCGCGGCGCACACCAGGATGGCGGCGATGATCCAGGGGGTGAGGCGCTGCCGTTGCACGGTCACATCCTGGCATCCCCGGCGGCCGCTCGTCACCTCGGCCTGCCTACCCTGGCCTCGTGACCCCTGACATTCCGGCTAACACCGCCGCTCGCGCCCTCCTCGACCGCTTCCCTGTCATCGACGGGCACAACGACCTCGCCTGGGCGCTCCGGCAGGCCGGTTCCCTCGACCCGGCCAAGACCGACATCGCGGCGCCGGTCAGCTTCACCCATACCGACCTGCCCCGGCTGCGCCAGGGCGGCGTGGGCGCCCAGTTCTGGTCCGTGTACGTCCCGGCCCAGCTTCAGGGCGAGGCGGCGGTGGCCACGACGCTCGAGCAGATCGACCTTGTGCGCCAGCTCGTCGCGCGCTATCCCGACGAGCTGGAGCTCGCGTATTCGGCCGCGGACGTGCAGCGGATCATGAACGCCGGCCGGGTCGCGTCGCTGCTCGGTGCCGAGGGCGGCCACAGCATCGCTAGCTCGCTGGGCACGCTGCGGGCGCTATACCTGCTCGGCGTCCGGTACCTGACCCTGACCCACAACCTGAACCTGCCCTGGGCCGACTCGGCGACTGACGCGCCCGCCGCTGGCGGCCTGACGCCATTCGGCCGGGAAGTCGTGCGGGAGATGCAGCGGCTCGGGATGCTGGTCGACCTGTCGCACGTCGCGGCCACCACGATGCGGGACGCCCTCGATGTAGCCGAGGCGCCGGTCATCTTCTCGCACTCGTCGGCATTCGCGGTCTGCGACCATCCGCGCAACGTTCCCGACTCGATCCTGGCCAGGCTGACCGGCAACGGGGGCCTGTGCATGATCACTTTCGTGCCTGCATTCGTGGCACAGCGCTGCCGCGAGTGGGAGCTCGAGCTGCTCGCCGAGATGCAGCGGCAGGGGCTGGACTACCGCGACCTGGCCAGCCGACGGCAGATCAAGGGCACCTGGGCGGCCCAGCATCCGCGGCCAAAGGCCACGCTCTCGGACGTGGTGGCGCACGTCGAACATGCGCGCGAGGTCGCCGGCATCGATCACGTTGGCCTTGGCGGCGACTACGACGGTGTCGACGAGCTGCCCGTGGGCCTGGAGGACGTGTCGTGTTACCCGGCCCTGATCGGGGCGCTGCTGGAACGCGGCTGGTCAGAGACCGACTGCGGCAAGCTCACCAGCGGCAACCTGCTGCGCGTCATGCGGGACGCCGAGATCGCCGCGGGCCTTATTCAGGCTCGGCGGCCGCCATCGGCGGCCCGCATCGAGGACCTCGACGCTTAGCTGAACTTCGTCTGCGGGCGGCGTTGCGGGATGTCGTCGATGAACACATCCACCTTTTCGTCGTAGAAGGCGGCGAGGCCGGCGACCTTCATGCTCTCCAGCAGCGGCGTCCGGTAGATCCAGACGATGTCCTCGTGGAGGCTTGTCCCGGTGTCGACCGACCAGTACCCGGCCGTGCCCTTGTACGGGCAGTGGCTCTGGCTGGCCGACGGCCGCAGCAGGTCGGTCCGGATGTCGGTGAGCGGCAGGTAGTACCGGGGTGGCAGCCCGGTCTCGAAGAGGATGCGCGGGCTGCGGGAGTCAGCGACCGTCACGCCGTCGATCTCGACCCGCACATGCCGGGAGCTGGCCAGGATGTCGACCCTCGTGTGCGGGTCGCGGGCGTGGGTGTAGACAGGCTCGTCTTCCTCCAGCCACTCACCCATCGCGTCCCACTCGAACCGGATAGCCTCGTTGAGCTGGCGCGCCGGGCTCGCGGGATACCGCCGGGCCGCGCCCTCCGCAGTCGCTCCGCCTGGCACTTCGACCGTCAGCACCTCGGCCTCGCCCAGGTGGGCGTCGGTGTCGGCGCCAGCCGGGACCAGCTTGGCGCGGACGTCAGCGGCCGGAATGTAGTACGTGGGGTAGTAGGGATGCTCCCAGACCAGTAGCGGCCTGGTCGAGTCCGCGACCAGCTCCCCGGCCAGCAGGATGCGCACTCGCTTGCGGCCGTGCTCCACCCGGATGTCGTTTGCTCCCGTCATGCTCGCCTCCAGATCGCCGGCCCGTGCCAGCAGCCGTCTTGCCTGCAACCGTCGTGCTTGCAACAGCACCAGCCAGGCCCGCTGATGTTCCCGGATCCGGGTTTCATCCTGGGTCACCCACGGGTCACCCCCGGGTACGGTGATGTTCTCGCTGCTTACGTCCAGGTAGCGTCAGAGGTATGCGACTCGGCGTGCTGGACGTGGGCTCGAACACCGTGCACTTGCTGGTTGTCGACGCCCACCAGGGCGGACGCCCGCTGCCCGCGTTCTCGCACAAGGCCGAGCTGCGCCTGGGCGAGCACCTGGACGGCCACAACCGGCTCACTGATGACTGCGCGCAGCGGTTGCGTGACTTCGTGCACGAGGCGCTTCAAATCGCGGAAGACAAGGGCGTGCATGAAATGCTGGCGTTCGCGACGTCGGCCGTGCGCGACGCGACCAACGGTGATGAGCTGCTGGCCCAGATCGAGGGTGAGACCAACGTCGCCATCAAGGTGCTGCCCGGAACGGACGAAGCACGGCTGACGTTCCTCGCGGCCCGGCGGTGGTTCGGCTGGTCGTCGGGCCGGCTGCTGCTGCTCGACATCGGCGGCGGCTCGCTGGAGATCGCCGCCGGAGTCGACGAGGAGCCCGACGCCGCGGTGTCGCTGCCGCTCGGCGCCGGGCGGCTCACGCGAGACTGGCTGCCGGGCGATCCGCCGTCGGCTGACAATGTGCGCAAGCTGCGCAGGCACGTGCGGGCAGAGATCGCGACCATGGCCGGACCGCTGCTCAGGAACGGACCGCCGAATCACGCGGTCGCCACCTCGAAGACGTTCCGGCAGCTTGCCAGGATTGCCGGCGCGGCGCCATCAAGCGAGGGCCAGTACGTCAAGCGCGTGCTGAAGCACACCGACGTCATCTCGCTCGCGGAACGGCTCCCGCAGCTGTCAACCGCAGAGCGGGAGGAGTTGCCAGGCGTGTCCGAAGGACGGGCGCAGCAGTTGGCCGCCGGGGCGATCGTCGCTGACGCCGCGATGGACCTGCTAGGCCTGCCGGTACTGGAGATCTGCCCGTGGGCTCTCCGCGAGGGCGTCATCCTGCGGCAGCTCGACCTGCTGCCGGGCTAGCCGTCACCCGGCACCGCTCGGCGCGGTCAGTCCTCGATGATCTTGACGCCGTCGATGGCGGTATCGTCGCCGACACCCTTGGACCCGGCAGTGGACCCTGCGGCCCTGGTGTCGGCCGGGGCGTGCTGGTGGCCATTGCCCGGGCCGTTCTGGCTTACCGGGGCGACGGCGCCAGGAGCTGGCCGGCCAGTGACCTGCTGACCTCCGGCGACTTGGCCTGGCCGCTGCGCGGTTGAGAGCGCTGGCTGACCTTCGGGCTGCCCGTTCCCGCCAGCGTGACGGCCCTCAGCGAGGCCCGCCGGGCGGCCGTTCGCTGGCCGACCGGACTGGCCGTCGGCGCCGGCCGCGCCGGTCACGATCCTGGCCACCTCGTCCTCGAGCGAACCGCGGTCGGCTTCGCCCGCAACCAGCGACGTCACCACGTCGCGGATCTCAGTCAGGCGGCGGACCGCCTCGGTGTGCCGCGACATCAGCAGGTTGAGGCGCCGCTCGGCGCCATCGTGGATGGCCGTGGCGCGCGCCGTCGCCTCGTCGAGCTGCTGCTTGGCCTGGCTCTTGGCGGTGGCGACAGCAGTCTCCGCTTGCTTGGACGCATCGGCCACGACCTGCTGTGCCTCAGCGGTAGCACTCTTCCGGGCGGTCTCAGCCTCGGATTTGGCTGTCGCGACAGTGTTGTCGGCCTGCTCCTGGGCCGCGCTCAGCATGCGCTCGGCCTGCTCGTGCGCTTCAGCCCGGCTGCGATCGGTGTCGGCCTTGGCTTCGGAGCGCAGCTTGGTGGTATCCGCCTGCGCATCGGCGCGGAGCTTGCCGATCTCTTCCTCGGCCTTGGTCCGCTGCGACTTCGCCTCGTCGTCAGCGAGCTTCAGGATCTGGCCGATGCGCTCGCTGATCTCCTCGTGCGGCTTCTTGTCGCTAGAGCGCGCTGCCGATAGCTCCAGCTTGAGCCGCTCGGTCTCGTCCAGCGCCTGGGACAGCCGGTCCTCCAGGTCACGCTTGCCATCTTCGAGCCCGCGCAGGTCAATCCGGAGTGCGGCAACGTACTCGTCAACGGCCCTGCGGCTGTAGCCGCGCATCTCCCGCTCGAACTGGTCGTCGTGGCCCAAATCGGAAGAGAGGTGGCTTTGCTCGCTCATCGTTTCACCTATCGGGGTCTTCAGGCAGTCGCCAGGCCCAGGGTTGCTGTCAGCGGGGTGGCCACGGCGACTACTGGTAGTTATTGCAATGTCACGCCCGCCGGGCAACTCGCGGGTACTGAACGGCCACCGGGCGCGCGCGACGATCAGAGACGTCGCGCATGACTCTGTCCCTAAGCTTCCTCAGGCGCAACCGAAACGATGGTTTGTACGTATTTATCTGGTTTGCTATCCCAATCGTGGCGAGCAGGCCAATGCCAACACTTTCCATGAAGACTTTGCGTCTTCCGTGCACGCAAAGTCTTCAGGATCATGGTTCGGGCTGCTAGGCAGAGACGGAGCGGACAGTGCAGATGGAACGACTAGTCGGATCGCTTGGTGAGGATGGCCCGGTCATCCATCCGGACGCCTGGGTTGCCCCCGGCGCGGTGCTCGTTGGCAGGATCACTCTCGGCCGCGCGTCCTCGGTCTGGTACGGATCCGTGCTGCGCGCCGATGACGACGAGATCGTGGTCGGCGCTGAATGCAACATCCAGGACCTGTGCTGCCTGCACGTCGATGCCGGCGAGCCTGCCGTGCTGGAGGACCGGGTCAGCCTGGGCCACCATGCGACTGTGCACGGGGCCTACGTCGAGGCCGGCGCGCTCATCGGCATTGGCGCCGTGGTTCTCGGCCGCGCGCGTATCGGGGCCGGGACCCTGATCGCCGCCGGGACCGTCGTGGTCCCCGGCAAGATTGTGCCGCCCGGCGTGCTGGTGGCAGGCGTTCCGGGGCGGATTGTGCGCGAGCTGACCGACGCCGACCGCGCGTCGTTCGCGGAGACGGCTGAGCACTATGTCCAGCGTTCCGCCCGCCACCGCGCGGCCTCCTGGACCGATCTGTGACGGTGTCAGCCGACGGCCCGGGCCGCGGTCGGCCGTCGCGTCTCGCTCGTGCGGGTGATACGGAAATGGCCCCGATGGGTCATGCGCTCTGGCATTCTCGCCGTTAGCCTTGTTACAGGGGAGTTACAGACTCGGGTCGCAATCCGACGGAATAGGAGGTGGGCGCGTGCGCGACGACGTCGACCTCAGGTTCCACGACCGGGTGGCCCTCGAGGAGATCGAGCTGTACGCCGAGGTCCTTAGCGCCGTGGCCATCGCGGACCGGCCGCTGACGCTCGACGAGATCGACGAAGTGCTGGGGCTGCAGCAGCATGCCGGCGCCGACGCACGCGCGTACTGACCACCTAACGCGCTTCGGCCCAAGTCAGGAATCCTGACCACCGGGACCCTGGCCGGAGAACATGACGTCGGTGTCCCAGTGCGTGAAGCCCAGCGACTCGTATAGCCCGATGGCCGGGGTGTTCGTCTCGTCCACGTAAAGCATCACCTGCGCGAGGCCGCGTCCGCGCAGGTAGCGCAGGCCGACGAGGGTGAGCGCGCGACCGAGCCCGGTGCCGCGCTCGCCCGGATCGACTCCCACCACGTAGACCTCGCCGATGGCCTCGTGGCCGTGCCCATCGGCACCACCGGGACTCTCGCGGCCGCCGTGGATCTTTGTCCAGTGGAAGCCGACAAGCTGCCCGGCCCGTTCAGCCAGGAAGAAGCCGTCCGGGTCGAACCAGGGCTCGCGCTCGCGCAGGTCCAGGTCATCCCTCGTCCAGGCGCCTTGCTCGGGATGCCGGGAGAAGGCGCGGTGGTTCAGCTCGACCCAGGCGTCCTCATCCTCGCCGATCCGGAATGTCCGGACCGAGATGCCGTCTGCCAGCAGCGGGTTGCCGATGCGGGTCTGTAGCGATCTGCGCATCTGCCAGAGCGCGCGAGAGCGCACGAAACCGGCTGCGGCGGCCAGCCTGGTCGCGGCCGGCAGGTCACCGTGTGCCCACAGGCGCAGGCCAGCGGTGCCCGCCTCGGCGGCTAGGGCCTGGCCGAGTTTCAGGCCGAGCCCGCGCTGCCTGGCAGCCGGGTCGATGACCATCTCGCCGGCCGGACCCTCAACCGGGTCGGTGGGGTCCAGGTGCCCGTAGCCGACGAGCCTGCCGTCATGCCAGAGCAGCACGTTGCGGGCTCGCGGATCCCCGCCGTAACGCAAGTGCAGCAAGACATGCTCAGACAGGGGGCTGACGCCGTCTTCCTCGGCGGCGCGCTTGACAATCTCGAGCACACTTGCAGCCTGCGCAGCGGGCAGCGGGCCGCTGACACGGACCTCGGTCTGCTCCCCGGAGCCGCCGGGCGGGCTACCTGTCGGCATGCGCCACTGTGGGCAGGCCGCCTAGCTGATCGGCGACTACCTCGTCGTCGAAGTCGGGGTCGTCCGGTCTCTGGCCGATGTCACCAGCGAGCGCGCTGTCGTCGCTGTCGGATCCGGCGGCGCTGCTCTTGACTGGCACGAACCGGTAGCCGACGTTGCGCACGGTGCCGATCAGCGCCTCGTTCTCGGCGCCGAGCTTGGCCCGCAGCCGCCGGACGTGAACGTCGACAGTCCGCGTGCCGCCGAAGTAGTCGTAGCCCCAGACCTCCTGGAGCAGTTGCGCCCTGGTGAAGACGCGGCCTGGATGCTGGGCGAGGAACTTCAGCAGCTCGAATTCCTTGAAAGTCAGGTCCAGCGAGCGTCCGTTCATCCGGGCCGAGTACGTAGCCTCATTCACCACCAGGCCGCCGGACCGGATCTCATCCGGAAGCTGGGCAGCCGACTGGCTGCGCCGGCCGATCGCCAGGCGCAGCCGCGCCTCGACCTCGCCCGGCCCGGCGGTGTGCAGCAGCAGGTCGTCGGCGCCCCAGTCCGCCGAGACCGCGGCCCAGCCACCATCGGTGACGATCGCGATCACCGGCACCGACGTCGCTGCTGATCGCAGGGCGATGAGGACGCGCCGGGCAAGCACGAGGTCACGGCGCGCATCGACCATGACCGCGTCGGGAACGGGGCCGATCGTGACCTGCTCGGCCGCGGCCGGGGCTACCCGCACGGCGTGCGGCAGCAGGCTCAACGACGGCAGGATGTCGGCAGGCGGCTCGCGCCCGCTGGTCAGCAGCAGGACATTGCTCAAGCGCCGCCACCTCCGGCCCCCGGCATCAACTGCCGGAACGAGAACCCACATGTATCTCGCGTCTACACCCCGGGTCGTCATTGTCCGGTGCCGCTATGAGCGAGGATAGCTGACATGGCCATAGTGACCATGCGCTACTGGGCAGCAGCCAAGGATGCCGCCGGGGTGGCCGAGCAGCAGATGACCGCTGACACGCTTGCCGCGGCACTGGCGCAAGCCGCCGAGACGGAGGGCGCCGGCCGGCTGCGGGCGGTGCTGGCCCGTTCCTCGTTCCTTGTTGACGGGGACCCGGTTGGCCTGCGTGCTGCCGATTCAGTGCTGCTGCGCGACGGCAACGTGATCGAGGTGCTGCCGCCCTTTGCGGGCGGCTGAGATGATCGATCGCGGCTACCTGACGTGCGCGATTGCCGGAGGATACCGAGCCGGTGCGCGGCCGGGCGCTATGCCGCCAGGACCGATTGAACCGCGAGCTTGCGGCGCACGTAGTAAGGGACATGGCAGGCCTGGGAAGCGCTGGCGCCAGGAACTCCCGGCGGATCTCATCCGACGAGGAGCTCGTTCGCGCGCTCTACGCCGAGCATGCGGGCCCGCTACTGAGGTATGCGGTCCACCTGATGAGCGGCGACCGCCAGCGAGCGGAAGACATCGTGCAGGAAACCCTGCTGCGGGCCTGGCAGCATCCCGAGGCGATCGCGGGCCGGCCCGCGAGGCCATGGCTGTTCGCGGTGGCGCGAAACCTGGCAATCGACTCATACCGAGCGCGCAAGGCGAGGCCGCATGAGGTCGGCGAAGCTGCGCTTGAGGTGTTGCCGGCGCCTGACGAGGCGGAGCGGGCGCTGGAATCCTGGGCAGTAGCAGACGCGCTGAGCTCGTTGCGGCCAGAGCATAAACGGGTGCTGCTGGAGACTTACTATCGGGGCAAGTCGGTCGCTGAGGCGGCCGCATCACTGGGCGTGCCTGCCGGAACTGTCAAGTCGCGGACTTTCTATGCGCTCCGCGCACTCCGGCTGGCCCTGGAGGAGAGGGGGCTCGCGCCATGACCATCAGCGGATTTAGCGGCCCCGCCTGCCGCGAGATGCGGCAGTTGCTAGGCGTCTACGTCGTGGGCGCTATAGATCCCGCCGAGCGCGCGAAGGTCGACGACCACCTGCGCCACTGCGCCGAGTGCCGCGACGAGCTAGCCGGGCTGGCTGGCCTTCCGGCGATGCTGAGCCGAGTGCCTGCTGCCGACGTCGAGCAGCTCAGCCTGGAGCCCGGCGGACTTCCGGAGATGGCGGAGCCACCCGCCGACATGCTCAACTCGCTGCTGCGTCGCGTGACTGCCAAGCGCAGGAGCCGGTTGTGGCGGGGAGCGGTCGCTGTCGCCGCCTCAGCTGTGCTGGCGGCAGGGGCCGTCACCGCAGTCAATGAGCTGACGACGGGGAATCCGGCTGCCCATTCGTCGGCGAACCGGGAAGTGGCTACCGGCATCGACGCCGGCACAGGCGTGGCGGCGGTCGTCGACTACACGGCGACGCCGTGGCACACCACCACGATGCGGGTGCAGGTCCACGGCATCAAGCCTGGTACTACCTGCCAGTTCTGGGTCGTGGGGACGCACGGCCGCGCCTACGCGGGCTCGTGGACGGTGCGGGCGTCCTCCTACGGTCAGACCGCCTGGTACTCGGCGTCGTCGCCATTGTCGGCCGCTTCGCTGCATGGCTTCCAGATCACGACAGCGGGCAAGGTACTGGTGAATATCCGGGCCACCTGAGCCGGGAATGCGCCAGACAGCTCGGGAATGCGCCAGACGGCTAGTGCGCTGATAGCGGCTATGACACCCGGACTTGCCGTCTTGCTCGGCGCTCTGGTGATCGCCGTCATCGGCGGCACCGTCTGGCGACAGGCCAACGGCAGGATGCGCAGCCCGCAGGGACGTGCTGGGGTGGGCGCATCCGTGCCGCTCAGTCCGCACGTGCTTCAGGGCGCCGGGATCCAGGCAAGCCCCGATCGGCCTTCGGATCCGGGGACGCCGGCATCGACTGCAGCGGACGCGCCAGCGGACGCGACTGACCAGGGCATCGCGCTCACCGGCGACCAGCTCGGGCAGGCCCTCGGCGAGCGGGCAACGCTGGTCCAGTTCTCCTCGGCCTTCTGCGCGCCGTGCCGGGCGACGCGGCGGATCCTGGCCGACGTCGCCGGAATGACTCAGGGCGTCGCCCATATCGAGATAGATGCGGAGTCGCGCCTGGACCTGGTTCGCGAGCTGAACGTGCTGCGGACGCCCACGGTCCTGGTGCTCGCGGGGGACGGCCGGATCGTGCGCCGGGCTAGCGGGCAGCCGCGCAAGCCAGACGTGATCGCGGCTATCGGGGCGGCGGCAGGGCTTTAATCCCTATAAATAGGATCGGGAAGCAAGATAGTGACAGCAGCGCCCGGCACGCATAGCATCAGCTACGTGCCTGCACCGATGGATAGCGCGACCTGGGCCCGATGCCCTGATATCGCGCTGACCAAGCGCCGTGCAGTCGATTTCTGCCGCGTCGCGACGGCCATCTGTCCGGGCGTCCAGCCGCTGCGGGCCCGCTAGCGACCTCTGCGGCGCCCAGGCCGCGGAAGTGCATGCGGACGACGGCGTGCGCGAGCGGCCCCGTTCCCGTCCTGACCGAACCCTGCATGATGCGGGCATGGATGCGGAACAACCTCAGCCATGGCCCAGCAGCTCTCATCCGGCGGGCGGCACGTCCCGCCAGTTCCACAGATCGAAGGGAAATCGGGCAGATGGAGATCGACCCGCGGGGACCGCGTTTCGGCGCGCTGATCACGATGGTGGTGTTTGCCGTCGTCCTGATCACCGGCAGCGTCTGGCTGCTCGCGGCGCAGGCGGTCGTCTTTGCCGTCGGCGCGCTGGTCGGCCTGCGCTACTCCCCGTACGGGCTGCTGTACAAGTGGCTGGTCAGGCCCCGGCTTGGCCCGCCAGCCGAGCTCGAGGCTGAGGCTCCGCCGCGATTCGCCCAAGCCGTGGGCCTGGTCATCAGCGTTATCGGCGTCATCGGCTTCGCGGTCGGCCTCCGGCCGCTCGGATTGGTCGCTGCGGGCCTCGGACTGGTAGCAGCCGTGCTAAATGGGGTGTTCGGCATATGCCTGGGGTGTGAGATGTACCTGCTGATCCGGCGCGCCAGGCCGGCCCAGGCTGGGGCCGGCCGAAGCTGACTTACCTGACTGAAAGCAAGCCAGGGCTCACCGCGAGCTCAGGCTGATACGCAAGGAGGATCTGAGCATGAGCCGTTCCGACGTCCTAGTCGACGCTGATTGGGTTGAGGCGCACCGCGACGACCCAGGCGTCGTCCTGGTCGAGGTCGATGAAGACACCAGCGCCTACGACAAGGGCCACATCCGCGGGGCCGTGAAGATCGACTGGAAGAAGGACCTGCAGGACCCGGTCCGCCGTGACTTCGTCGACCAGGCGGGCTTCGAGGCGCTGCTCTCAGAGCGCGGCATCTCCAACGACGACACCGTGATCCTGTACGGCGGCAACAACAACTGGTTCGCCGCCTACGCCTACTGGTACTTCAGGCTCTACGGCCACCAGAACGTGAAGCTGCTCGACGGCGGCCGGAAGAAGTGGGAGCTGGAGTCGCGCGAGCTCGTCACTGAGGTGCCGGCGCGCGCTGCTACCGGCTACAAGGCACAGCCGCAGGACACCTCGATCCGGGCGTTCCGCGACGAGGTCGTCAACGCGATCGGCAGCAAGAACCTGATCGACGTGCGCTCGCCTGACGAGTTCGCCGGCCGCTGCTCGCGCCTGCGCACCTGCCGCAGGAGCAGGCGCAGCGCGGCGGTCACGTGCCCACCGCCCGGAACGTTCCCTGGTCCAAGGCGGCCGAGGACGACGGCACCTTCAAGTCCGACGACGCATTGCGGACCCTCTACGGCGAGGCGGGCGTCGACTTCGGCACCGATACGATCGCCTACTGCCGTATCGGGGAGCGCTCCGCGCACACCTGGTTCGTGATGCACGAACTGCTCGGCCAGCCCAACGTCAAGAACTACGACGGTTCCTGGACCGAGTACGGCTCGCTGGTGGGCGTTCCGATCAAGCTGGGAGACGAGTCATGAGCGATGCAACTCAGGCGGCAGCGGCGGGCTGCGGTGCCCCGGCTGGCGGCGCCCCGATCAAGGACGCCGGCAATCAGGCGATCGTCCAGGGCCGGGTGACCAAGGACGGCGCGCCCGTGCCGGTGGGTTATGCCCGGCTGCTGAACTCGGGCGGTGACTTCGTGGCAGAGGTTCCGCTCGGCGAGGATGGCGGGTTCCGGTTCTTCGCGGCTCCCGGCGACTGGACGCTGCGGGTGCTGGCGCCCGGCGGGATCAAGACCGATCGGGGCGTGAGCGCGGCGATCGGGGAGATCAGGGAGCTGGAAGTAGCGGTCTGACGCGACGCCGCCAGGCAACTTAGGCGGGCTCTGGCCCGGGCGGACGCGGGCCGGGCTTCTGTCCGGCCGCGGTACCAGCAGATGGGGCAGTGCGCCCGGAGATGTCCGGGTGTACTGCCCTCCTTGTTCTTCGATTTGCCACCTGTCCGTCGCCTGTCTGGCTGCCTGCAGTTCAACTCCTGTTCATCTTGCCGACCTAGAAATGAGGGCGTCAGCCGCCGACCGTAGGCTGCTGACACACGACAGTCAGGGGCGAGGCAGCGGTATGTCAACTGAGGCTGATCCGTTTCAGTCGGGTGAGGCGCACGGCGCGGCCACTAGCGAGTCCGCTAATGGGATGGGCGCGAGCGCGAATGGCGCAGTCGTCGATGGCGCGATTGCCATCAAGACCGTCGACCTGACTCTCAGCTTCGGGCAGCGCGCGATCTTGTCCAACATCGGCGTCGACGTCAGGCGCGGCGCGGTGACCGCACTGATCGGCCCGACAGGCTCGGGCAAGACCACGTTGCTCCGCACCTTTAACCGGATGAACGACAAGGTCACCGGGTATAGGCACGACGGCGACGTGCTGCTCGACGGGCGCAGCATCTGGCGCGGCGTCGAACTTATGTCGCTGCGCCGCAAGGTCGGCATGCTCTTCCAGCGGCCGAATCCATTCCCGATGTCCATCATGGACAACGTGACCGCGGGGGTACGGGCGCACAAGATGGCAAGCCGGGCCGACATGAAGTCCGTCGCCGAGCAGCGCCTGACCGAGGTCGGCCTGTGGGGCGCGGTAAAGGACCGGCTCAAGGACTCGCCGTTCCGCCTGTCAGGCGGCCAGCAGCAGCTCCTGTGCCTGGCCAGGGCCCTGGCGATCAGCCCGGACGTGCTCCTGCTCGACGAGCCGACCTCCGCGCTTGACCCTGGCGCTACCGAGTCCATCGAGGCCCTGATCCGGACCCTGACCCCACAGCTGACGGTGATCATCGTCACGCACAACCTGGCGCAGGCCAGCCGGGTCGCCGACATGACCATCTTCCTCAACCAGGGGCGCATGGTCGAGTACGGCGAGACGAAGCAAGTGTTCGAGCACCCAGCCGAAGAGGAGACCGCTCATTACGTGGGCGGCCGCTTCGGCTGACATTGACCACCCGAGCGGGAGGACAGCACTCCCCCCGCACGGGCGCACGGCCGCGCTCACGCGCGGACACAAGTCGCACGCATCCGCGTGCGAGTCCTGAAGCGCACGCTTTAGCGTGCAAAAGTGAAGGAGTATTCCCAGGTGGCCAAGAAAATCCGCTTGGTATACGCAGCGGCCGCCCTTGTCCCGCTCACCCTGCTGGCGGCAGCCTGCTCTAGCTCACCATCCACTCCATCGTCGTCCGGCTCGGCCGCGACGTCCGCGGCCACCACGGGCAAGACGATCTCCGAGACCGGCAGCACGCTGCTGTTCCCGCTGTTCGGCGCCTGGCAGACGGCCTACGCCTCGGTAGACCCGAGCGTCACCATCACCTCGGGAGCTACCGGCTCTGGCACGGGCATCGCGGACGCGGGCGCAGGACTGGTAAACATCGGCGCGTCTGACGCCTACCTGTCCACCAGCGACATGGCCTCGAACCCCGGCCTGCTGAACATCCCGCTCACCGTGGCGGCGCTCGACGTGAACTACAACGTCACCGGCGTCAAGAAGCCGCTCAACCTGAGCGGCACCCTGCTCGCCCAGATCTACACCGGCAAGATCACGATGTGGAACGACCCGGCGATCGCCAAGGTCAACCCAGGTGTCACGCTGCCGGCCGAGAAGATCGTCACGCTGCACCGCGCTGACGGCTCGGGCAGCACGTTCGTGTTCACCTCCTACCTGAACGCCCAGGACCCGAGCGCGTGGCCGTCCTCCAACATCGGCACCACCATCACATGGCCGTCGGCTCCCGGCTCGCTGGCCGAGACCGGCAACGGCGGCATGCTCTCCGCGTGCCCGACCGTCAAGGGCTGCATCGCCTACATCGGCATCAGCTACCTGACCAAGGCCACCGCGGCAGGCCTTGGCGTCGCGTCGCTCGCCGACAAGTCCGGCACCTTCCAGGCGCCGACGACCTCGACGATCAACGCCGCGCTGGCCAGCTTCCCGGCACCGCCAGCAAGCGGGGCCGAGTCGCTGATCAACAGCTCCTCGGGCTACCCGATCATCAACTACGAGTACGCGATCGTGAAGAAGACCCAGCCGAGCGCCGCTGAGGCGACTGCCGTCAAGGCCTTCCTCAACTGGATCGTCAGCACCGGCGACACGCCGACCTACGTCTCGACAGTCGGCTTCCTGCCGATGCCGACGGCGGCCAAGACTGTCGCCACGACGCTGGTCAACTCGATTAGCGGCTGATCTGATGGCAGCCTCGGTACCAACCGCGCAGCCGGACGGGGGGGCGGGTATCCCGCCCTCCCGCCGGCCCGGCGCCGCGCTTCGCCGCATCATCCGCAATGGCAGCGCGATCCGCTGGTTCGGCCTCGGCGGCGCGGTGGTACCGGTGCTGATGCTCGCGTTCGTGCTCGGCACGCTGATCCTCAAGTCGATCCCGGCCTTCAGGTACAGCGGATTTCACTTCTTCACCGGGACTGCCTGGAACTTCGGCTCTCAGTACGGGAAGCCGGTGACGAGTTACGGCCTGACCCACCTGCCCGGCGAGGAGTTCGGGGCACTGCCGGAGATCCTGGGCACGATCGCGACGTCAGCGATCGCCCTGATCATCGCCATCCCCGTCTCGATCGGGGCGGCACTGGCCATCGTGGAGCGGCTGCCCAAGCGGCTGGCCAGCGTCGTGGGCGCGTTCCTCGAGCTGCTCGCCGGCATCCCGAGCGTGATCATCGGCCTGTGGGGCGCACTCACCTTCGGGCCGTTCATTGCGCATCACATCTCGCCGATAATCATCAGGGTCGTGCCCGACTGGCCCGGACTGGGCTTCTTCCATGGCAACCCGGGCAACGGGCAGGGCCTGCTGACCTCCGGGCTGATCCTGGCCATCATGGTCATCCCGATCATCGCCGCCACCACGCGTGACCTGATCCGCGGCGTGCCGCTGCTGCCCCGCGAGGGCGCCATCGCACTGGGCATGTCCGACGCGGAAACTGCCCGCCGGGTGACCCTGCCGTGGGTCGGCGCCGGCATCGTAGGCGCCGTAGTCCTCGGCCTCGGCCGGGCACTCGGCGAGACCATCGCGGTGGCCATGACCTGCGGCGTTGCACTCGGCGTGCTGCCCACCAACCTGTACGCGGCGATGATCACGATCGCGGCCAACATCGTGCAGTCCCTTGACACCGCGATCACCGACAAGTTGGACGTCAGCGCGTTCGCCGCGCTCGCGCTCATCCTCATGGTGATCACGCTGGCGTCGAACGTCGTCGCGCGGCTGCTGGTACGGCGAGTCTCCGGTACTGCCCTCCCGGTCGGAAGGGGACTGTAGCCATGTCGATCACTCGCGAGCAGGGCACGGCGCCGGACTGGCCGCAAATACCGGTTCGCAGGAAGATCAGCAACATGGTCTTCTGGGCCGCCTGCGCCATCGGCCTGCTGGCCGTCGTTGGCCCGGCGCTCTGGCTGGCCCTCGGGGTGGTGATCCGCGCGCTCCCGCATTGGCAGTGGAGCGTGCTGACCACGAACACGACCGCCGGTGACGCCGGCGGGCTGCGGCAGGCGATCATCGGCACCATCATGCTGACGATTGGCACCCTGATCGTCGGGGGCACGATCAGCATCCTCACCGGGCTCTACCTGTCCGAGTTCGCCACCGGCCGCCACCGCGGCTTCCTGCGCGGCGGTTACGAAGTACTGGCCGGGATCCCCTCGATCGTGCTCGGCCTTGTCGGCTTCCTGACGCTGGTGATCGGCCTGGGCTGGGGATTCGGCCTGCTGCCTGCGGTGCTCGTCCTGTCGGTGATCACGATCCCCTACATCACCAAGGCGGTGGAGACCTCTCTCGGTCAGGTGCCGTCGGCTTACCGGGAAGGTGCCGAGGCGCTGGGCCTGCCGCTCAGCTGGACCCTGCGCAAGATCGTGTTCAAGTCAGCCCTGCCCGGCATCGTGACCGGCCTGCTCGTTGCCATCGCAATCTCGGTGGGCGAGACCGCGCCGCTGCTCTACACCGCGGGCTGGAGTGACCAGACCCCGACGCTCGCCCTGACGCACTCGCCGGTTCCCTTCCTCACCTACGCGGTCTTCAGTTTCTGGGACGTGGGAACCGCCTCCGGCTTGGCTCTTGCCTACGACGCGGCACTCATCCTGCTCGTGTTCGTGCTGCTGATCATCATCCTGGGCCGAGTGATCGTCGCGTACTCGCGCCGGAATACCGAGTGAGAGGTCATGAGCGCCTCGTCAGTTGGCTGGCCGACCGCCGGAGATGACGATCCTCAGGTCCGGGTCGGGCCGCCCGGTGGCGGTCCGGCAGTTCCGGCTGGCCTTAACACGACCCTCCGGGAACGGGGTCAGCGTGAGTCGCGGCAGTCTGGCCGAGCCTCGGGGATGGCGGCGCAGACCGCTCGCCCAGCCGTGAGCGTCCTGGCTGACCGGCTCGCTGCCGCGCTGGTGCACCATGAGCCCGGCTGGCGGCTCCCGCGGCATTCGGCGCTCGCCCGGCGCTACAACGTCAGCGCGGCGGAGATCGATGCCGCTGTCGAGGAACTGGCCGGACGGCACCTCGTACGTCGGCTGGCTGACGGCCAGGTCTACCGGGCGAGCCCGGCCGAGTACGTCATCGGCCTCGAGGGCGTCCCCGGCCTGGTGTCCTATGTGGACACAATGGGCGGCGACTTTTCGTGCCGCAGCCGCCAGGTGTCCTGGCGGCTGCCGCCCGAGGACATCAGCTGGGCGCTGCGGCTAACCGCCGATCAGCAGGTGTGCGTAGTCAGGTACCTGTGGACGTCGGGCGGCGAGTCGGCCGCGCTCTGCACGACCTACGTGCCCGGCGACATCGCGAGCCGACCGGACACCGGTGCCGCGACCGGGTTGCCGGCATCGCTGAACCTGCTCCAGCTCACCGGTCTTAGCGACAACCCTGCCGACCCCGCTACGGCGGACGCCGGGCTGCCGCCCGTCGGCGTGCCGGCGGCACTGCACATCGAGCTTCAGGCGCCTCCACCCTCGGTCGCCCGCAGCCTTCGCCTCACGGCAGGCCAGCCCGCCATGATGGTCACCGTCCGGTTCGACGACCGTGAGACCAGCCAGCCGGTGGCGCTGACTGTCGCCGTCCTGCGGCCGGACATGTTCAGGGTGGTCGTGCAGACCCCCCGGCCGCCGCTGCCCGACGGAAATGCGGGCAGTTTGTCAGGTTCCTGGACGCACGCCGTCGAGGACTGGGAACCTTGATCCGTCATGCGCACCGCGACGGCCTGGGTGGCCGAGCAGCAACCGCGACGCTCGACCCCGGATGACCCGGCCGGCAGCCTTCGTCGCGGCGAGTTAGCCGCTGGGCTGGCTACGGCGGCGCTGGTAGGCCAGCTGCTTTTCGCCCCGGTCACGCTGCTGATGGCGGCTACTCTCGTCGCAGTGGGTCGTGTCTCGCGCTGGCGCCCGCAGTGGCTGCTGGCGCCGGCGATCGCCGGCCTGATCTGGATGCTCGAGACTGGCATCCCCCGAACAGCAGCTGACTTCGTGTCTGGCTCGCGGCAGCTGGCCGGCTACCTGCTTGCGGCGGCGGTAGACCCGGCACGACTGGCACATCCGGGAGCTGCATTCGCGGGTGCCGCGGCCTGGCTGCCGAGGCAGTTACCGCTGGCGCTGCTCGCGGCTGCGAGCGAGGCGTCGATCGCGCTGTGGCTTGGCTGGTGGCGCGTCTGGCGCGGCGCGGCCCGCCCGGCGTTCCGGGCCGGCCTCGTGGCGTTGGCGCGTCGCCGCGTGTCCGCGGCGGCGCTGTCGGCGGGCCGCACCGTCACCGCCGACGGCTGCGCGCTGGGCCTGGAGGTCAGCACCGGGCGGTTAGCCGGCTTTAGCTGGTCCATGGGGGAGAACGGCGTGCTCCTCACCGGCGCCAATCGGGCCGACCTGGACCAGCTTGGCCTGGCGGCGGCGTGTGCCGCGCTGCGGCTGCGCAAGACCGTGCTGCTCGCGGATCTGACTGGGGCTGGTCTGCCTGGGGCCGGCCCGTCTGGGCCGGCCTGGCTGGGGCTGGTCTGCCTGGACGGGTGACTGCACTGGCCACGTCGCTCGACATCGCGGCGAGCGAGATCTCCTCAGTCACGGTCGGCGCCGAGGTCGCTGGCCCCGTGGGTCGCGCCGTCCGGCGCCGTGGAGTCGTCGTGATCTCGGCCCGCACCGGCGACGGCGCCCGGCAGGTGATCGACGACCTCGCTAACGTGCTCGCTAGCCTGCGCGACCTCAGCCTGCGCGCCGATTGCCTGGTCTGGATCAGCGGATGCGAGGTCGTCGACGAGGAGTGCCTGGCCGGGCTGGTGCGTCTCGGTGCCGAGACCGGGACCGCCGTGCTGCTGAGCACCACGAGCGCTTCTCGCGCCGCTGGGCTGGCTGCTGTCGCTGGGACGCTTGTCGCGGCAGGGCCTATTTCGGGCAATCTGGCCGAGGAGTTGTCGAATGCCGCCGAGTACGTTGGGCGTGAGATTGCAAGTGCTGCCCTAAGAGGGGCGCCACTTGCAATCTCACGCCCAATGACGGCTACCGATCCCGCCGCGAGCCAGGCTCGCGACTACGCAATTGCGTATATTTTGCGCGCGCAACCGCCCGGCATGTTCGCAATTCTCAAAGGCAGGCAGCCCGGGGCCGGGCCGCTGCGCCTCACCACGCAATGCCGTACGGTGCCCATCACGTCTGGCAACGTCCGGTGACGACGAGTCACGGTCCAGCAGCGCCGGGCGCCGGCCTGGGGCTGGCGGCGGGTGCGGACGGGACCGGGGGCGTGGGCCTGGGCGCTGGCTCGAGGACACCTAGTCCGCGCGGAAGGGTACGGGCCGATCTGGTGTACCTGGGCTGGCAGTACCTCCCGGCCGAGCCCGACCCAGGACCGCCGCCGCTAGCGCCGCCTGCCCCCGCAGAGCCCGACGGCGTCAGCGCGGACTGGGTCGCTGCCCAGTGGCGCGAGCACCGCAGGCTGGCCCGGCCGACCGCCCTGACGGCCGCGGCCGGGGCGTCGATAGCCGTCACGGCGGGGGCGACATGGCTGACCGGACTGATCGCGGCCGGCATCGCTCTGCTCGCGGCCGGAGCGGCGACGTGGACCGGCCTGGCCAGCAGTCGCAGACTCTGGCGTGGCCGCCGAGCGCTCACCGCGAGGCTGAGGGCCGAGGAAGTGCGCGTGGCCGCGTTCCAGGAGGCGCAGCGCCGCCAGCTCGAGGCCCGGCAGCAGGAGCACGCCCGGCAGATCCGCGCCTGGAGGCGACGCGACACCGCGTTCCGTCGCCGGCCGCAGTGGTACCCGGTCACGCTGCCGACGAGCGTGCACCGCGTCGACGTCGCCGGCGGCACTCTCGCTGGCTGGTCCGCGCTGCTGACGATGATCGCGGCACCGAGGCTGGCAGCCGGCGGCGAGGTGATGGTCCTCGACCTGACCGAGGGCGGCGTGGCCACTGACCTGCTCGCGGTGGCGCGGCGCTCGGGCATCGCCCCGCTCGTGTCGGTGCTGCCGGCCGACCTGCCGCAGCTGGAACTCGGCACCCGCCTCTCCGCTGAGGTGCTCGCGGATGTGCTCGCCCAGACCGTCAGCGCCACTGACGGCGCCGCTGGCGGCGCGGCCGGATCTGGAGCGACGAGCCAGGCCGATCCTGCGCTCGACGCGGCCCTGCTCGGCGGCGTGCTCCGTGCGCTCCACGGCGAAGGCGAAGATGACGGGCCTGCCAGGGTGGCTATGCAGCAGCTGATCGCGGCCCTACGGGTGCTCGGCCAGATCGGCGGCCCGGCCGAGCAGCTGAGATCCAGCGGCCTCACGCAGGCGCAGCTTGGCCGGCTCAGCAACCTGGCCGGCCGCGCCGCCGGGCGGCTGATCACCGAGCGCGCCTGGGCCATCGAGGCGCGCCTGCGGGTACTGGCGTCCTTAGGCACTTCTCCAGACGGGCCGCCGCCGAGCAGCCTGAAAGTGGCCTGGCTCGACAGGCGGGCCGGCGCTGTCGGCAACGGCGTCCTGGCCGCCTACCTTGTGGTCGCGCTGACCGCCGAGCTGCGCCAGTCCCGGCAGGGCACGCGATGGCAGCAGGCCATCTGTCTGCTCGGGGCCGAACGCCTGCCTGGCGGCGTGCTGGACCGGCTGTGCGATGCCGCGGAGATCTCGGGCGCCGGGCTCGTGCTCGGCTACCGCTCGATCCCCGCCCACGTGCGCGAACGGCTCGGCCGCGGCGACGCCGCCGTCGGCTTCATGCGACTTGGCAACGCCGAGGACGCCCGGCTAGCGGCCGAGCAGATCGGCACCGAGCACAGGTTCATGGTCAGCCAGCTGACCGACACCGTGGGGACGTCGCTCACCGACACGATCGGCGTCTCCTACACGAGCACGGCTGGCGCCTCGGACTCCGTCACAGGCTCGGACTCGCGAACCCGTACGACTGGCCGCAGCCGCGGGCGCAGCCGGCCCGGAGCGCTCGCGCCGTTCGCGGAATTCACCGCGTCCGCCAGCCGGGACACGAACTCGTCGGTCGCGGTCTGCGACTCCAGGTCGATCACCGCGGGGATCAGCACCGGGACCTCCTGGGGCTTGAGCACGTCCCGTGCCGTGGGCGCGACCGATTCGGCGGCCATGACTGCGCAGCGATCACGCGAGTCTCTCGTCGAGCAGCACGAGCTTCAGCAGCTTCCGCAGAGCGCCGTGCTGCTCTGCTACCCAGCGCCCGGTGGCCGCGAGGTGATCCTGGCCGATGCCAATCCCGCCATCATGGCGCTGCCGACCGCCACGCTCGCCAGCAGATCGACCAACTCGTCTGCGAGGATGTAGGCCATGCTCAGGCCGTTCCGCCAGGTCGATGTCTTCACCGAGACGCCCTATCAGGGCAACCCGCTCGCCGTCGTGCTCGCCGCCGACGGGCTGCCGCCCGGCCAGATGCGCCAGTTCGCGAACTGGACGAACTTGTCGGAGACGACGTTCGTGCTCCCTCCCGACGACGACCGCGCCGACTACAAGGTCCGGATCTTCACGCCCACGCAGGAGCTCCCGTTCGCCGGGCACCCGACGCTGGGCACCTGCCACGCGTGGCTCGACGCCGGGGGCACGCCGCGCCAGCCCGGCGTGGTCGTTCAGCAGTGCGGTGCCGGGCTGGTGACGATCGCCGTAGCGGAGCAGCGCCTGAAGTTCGCCGCTCCGCCGCTGCTGCGTTCCGGCCCGGTCGACGAGCCGCTCGCGGCGCACGTCGCTGAGATACTCAGGATCGGCAGGGACGAGATCGTCGACCTCCAGTGGGCCGACAACGGCCCTGGCTGGCTCGCCGTGCTGCTGGATAGCGCCGACTCGGTGCTCTCCGTCGTGCCAGGGCCGACCGACCTGGACCTCGGCATCGCCGGGCCGTACCCGCCGGGCGGCCCCGAGGCATTCGAGGTGCGCGCCTTCCTCCCGAAGAATGGCGTGACTGACGAGGACCCGGTCACCGGAAGCTTCAATGCCTCGCTTGCTCAGTGGCTGCTCGCGACCGGCCGCGCGCAGGCGCCATACGTCGCCCGGCAGGGAACCGTGCTCGGCCGCAGCGGCCGCGTCCACATCAGTACCGATGCAGACGGCCAGGTCTGGGTCGGCGGCGGTACGGTGACCTGCGTCTCGGGCAACGTGGAGTTGTAGCCGACCCCGTTCCCGTCCGCATTAAGTTCTCGTTTCCGGGCGCCCCTGACCATGGCACTTGGCGGCACTGCGGCACAATTCCCCCCAATCCGGTAGCACGTTCCCCGTCGGCCTGGTAAGCACGCAGGCATGGGAGAGACGCCGGGCATCGGCGGCCGCGCGGCCGGACTCTGGTACCGGGTCCAGGCGGTCGGCCCGAGCTCGCTCGGCGGATCAGCCGAGAGCGACTACGCTTCCGTCCTGCCCGCTGCCCTGAATGCGGTACGGCACCGCCGGCCGTTCATCGCGGGCTGGCTCTCGCGCGGTGGCGGCGCGCCGCTGGAGCTGATCACCAACGCGGGGCCCTTGCCCCCGGTCGGGCAGCCAGCCAGGCTCGCCGGCGATCTGGATGGTGAGTCCGGCACTGACGGCGAGCCACACGAGATCGCGGCGGCCGACGGTCAGGCGGGCGGCGACACGGCGGGTCCGCACTCTGTGGACATGCTCTTCCCCTGGGGTGCGCGCGGCGTCGCGATCGATGGCAACATGCTCGCCGAGCTCGACCGGCTCGTCTGGGCTCCCTGCCCTGGCCGTCAGGTGCCGCTGTCGACTGCATCCGCCCGCCCGGCAACAGCGGCCGCGGCCGATGGCCTGGGCCAGCCGACGCTGTTCGAGTCGGCGCTGCAGACGCTCATGGGCAGGCCGTTCGGCTGGCTGATCGTCGCCGACCCCACGGACCTGCTCGACGCCGAGACTGCTGACCTGCGCAACGAGCTGACGGTACTGCGGCAGTACGAGGACGAGCACGCCCGGTTCGAGGCAGGTCGGGCCGAGCGCCGGCTGGCCGAGCTAGATGCGTTCCGCGAGGCTGGCCTGTGGAACGTCCGCGTGCTGGCCGGCGCGGCTACCGAGCAGGACCTGCACCTGATCGCGCCAGTGCTGGTGGGCTCCGCGGACATGAGCGCGCATCCGTACCGGCTGCGCTGCCCGGAAGGCGCGCAGGAGTTTGCCGACGTGCTCGCCGCCAAGCTGACCGACCCGGCGGACGGTTCGATGGTGCCGTTCGCTGCGACGGCGGGCGCGCTAGCCGCACTGACGGGCCTGCCCCGGCGGGAAGTGCCGGGCGTGCGCGTCCTGCAGGCTGGCTACTTCGATGTCACCAGTGAGGCCGGGAACGGGGCGGCTGTCGAGCTCGGCAAGATCCTCGACGGCCACGACCGTCCCGTGGGCGTCATGCGCATCCCGCTCGCCACGCTGAACCGGCACGCGCTGATCAGCGGCGCGACCGGCGCTGGCAAATCGCAGACGATCCGGCACCTCCTGGAGCAGCTCACCGGCGCCGGCATTGGCTGGCTGGCGATCGAGCCTGTTAAGTCGGAGTACGCCGCCATGGCGACGCGGCTCGGCAGCGCGATCACGCTCATCAACCCGGCCGATCCCGAGTCGGTGCCGCTGTCGGTCAACCCGCTCGCACCAGAGCCCGGATACCCCGTGCAGGCTCATATCGACATGGTCCGCGCCCTGTTCCTGGCCGCGTTCGACGCGCCGGAGCCATTCCCGCAGATCATGTCGCAGGCGCTCCAGCGCAGCTACGAGGAGTGTGGCTGGGATCCGCTGACGGGCGGGGGCCGGGCAGACCTGGACGTGCCGCCGGCTGTGCCGACGCTGGCCAGGCTCCAGGCCGCCGCGCTCGCCGTCATCGACGACGTGGGATACGGCCGGGAGCTCCAGGCCGACATGCGCGGCTTCGTTGACGTCCGGCTCCGGTCGCTGCGGACCGGCTCGGCCGGCCGGTTCTTCGAAGGCGGCCACCCGGCGGACATCAGCGCGCTCCTGGACCGGAACGTTGTGCTGGCGCTGGAGGACATCGCCAACGACGAGGACAAGGCCTTCGTCATCGGCACGCTGATCGTCAGGATTGTCGAGCACCTGCGGCTCCGCTCGAAGACCGATCCCGCTGACGGCCTGCGGCACGTGATCGTGCTGGAGGAGGCTCATCGGCTGCTGCGCGCCGGCCGGACGGGCGCCAGCGCGCACGCGGTCGAGCTGTTCGCCGGGCTGCTGGCCGAGATTCGCGCGTACGGCGAGGGCATCGTGATCGCCGAACAGATCCCGGCCAAGCTCGCGCCGGACGCGATCAAGAACACCGCGCTCAAGGTGCTGCACCGGCTGCCGGCCGCGGACGACCGCGAGCTTGTCGGCGCCACCATGAACCTGGACGCAGACCAATCGCGCCAGGTGGTGTCGCTACCGCCGGGCGAGGCCGCGGTCTTCACCGATGGCATGGACCGGCCGATGCGGGTCCGGGTGCCGTTCGGCGGCGATCGCGAGCATGGCCGGGCCGTCAGCGCTGCACCGCCACTGGCGGGCCGTCGCTCGGCAGCATGCGGACACGCGTGCGCAGCCGGGCGGCCCTGCACTCTGGTGGAGATCCGCGCGGCCGACTTGCTCGCCAGATCGCCGCGCGATGCCTGGCTGCGGGTCTGGTCGGAGGTCTTCGTGCTGGCGCACCTCGTCAACCGGCCGCGGCCGCGAGTGCCGGTGCCGCTGCGGGAGCGGTGGGCCGGCCTCGACGGGCGCCTGCGCGAGTGCGTACTCGCCACGGCGGTCGACCGTGCGGTGCTCGGTCGAGGGCAGGCGCTGCGCGAGTACTACGACACCGCCGAGCTGGCCGCGGCCTGCGCCGTATCAGCGGCCGCGATGCTCGACGGCGGCAAGGGCGCCGGCACACGGCCGGGTACCTCCTGGGTCATCCCGCAGCTTCAATGGCTCCACGAGCTGGAGCGCGTTTGCCCGCACGATGCGTTGGCCCCGGACCCGTTCGGGCTGGCGCCGGCGCTTGACTATGCGCTGCCCGAACTCGCTGACCGGGCGGACGTCAAGATCGGCCAGCGCGTCAGCGGCCTGCGCCGGCATCCGCTGTCGATGGAGGTCGCGAGTAACCGGCTGATCGCCTGGTCGGCGCTGCTCGGGGAGGACGATCAGAGCGCGTTCATCGAGGATCTGGCCGCCGTCACCATCGGCGTCAGCCACACTGGCCAGCTGCGCAAGGCGGCCGGCGAGATGGGCGTGACCGGCTGGCTGGAGGCAGTGCTCTCCTGGCCGCGCCGCTTCATCGTCGGCTCCGATGACCAGGCGAGCAGCTTTCCGACCCGCGAACCAGATCCCGTCGCCGGATAGCATCTGCCGACATGAACAAGCTTCCGCTGCGCGCGCGCCTCGCCACGTCCATTGGCGGCGCAGCGGGCCGTGTGTCCCGCCTCACCGGCCGGGGCGACGGCTCGGTCATCGGCGGAGTTCTCGGCCTGCGGGTCGAGCCTGAGCTGCTCAGACTGCTGGCCGCCGGCCGGCAGGTCGTCCTCGTCACGGGGACCAACGGGAAGACCACGACCACCCGCCTGATCACGGCCGCGCTCGGCGCACTCGGCCAGGATGTCGCCAGCAACGCGTTCGGGGCGAACATGGAGGCAGGCCTCGCCTCGGCCCTCGGCCGCGCGCCGGACGCACCGTATGCGGTGCTGGAGACAGACGAGCGGTACCTGCCGGCCGTCATCGAGGCGACACACCCCAGGGTGGTCGTGCTCCTCAACCTCAGCCGGGATCAGATGGACCGGGCTGCCGAGATCTGGCTAACCGCGCGGAAGTGGCGCGAGGCACTCGCGAAGGCAGACGGCTGCCTTGTCATCGCCAACGCCGACGACCCGCTCATCGCCTGGGCGGCGTCCAACGCGCCCCGCGTGACCTGGGTCGCGGCTGGCCAGCGCTGGCACGAGGACTCCTGGTGCTGTCCGGAATGCGGTTCGCACCTGCGCCGTGACGAGCTCGGCTGGCGCTGCGGCGAGTGCGGCTTCGCGCGGCCCTCGACCCGCTGGGTGCTGAGCGAGGACTCGGTCATCGACGACTCCGGCCAGATGCACGAGCTGGCGCTGGCCCTGCCCGGCCGCGCCAACGCCTCGAACGCCGTCATGGCGCTGGCCGTCGCCAGTTACTTCGGCGCCGAGGTCGACCAGGCGCTGCCGCGACTGCGCCAGGTCAAGTCGGTGGCGGGCCGGTACACCCAGGTGGAGCGGCACGGCCGGCTAGTCAGGCTGCTGCTGGCAAAGAACCCGGCCGGCTGGCTCGAGGCTTTTGACGTGCTCGCCCCCAGCCCGGTGCCGGTCCTGCTGGCAGTCAACGCGCAGACGCCGGACGGGAAGGACACCTCCTGGCTCTGGGATGTCGACTACCGGGTGCTGCACGGCAGGCCGGTCTACGTGGCCGGCGAGCGGCGGCTGGACCTCGCCGTCCGGCTGGAAGCCGATCAGGTCCCGTTCGAGCTCGTTGACGGCATCGACGACGCGGTCGGCCGGGTCACCAGCGACGAGCTTGACGTCATCGCCAACTACACGGCGTTCCAGCACATCCGGGCGATCCTTGGCCGGGCTGAGTGATCCGGGAGACGCAGAGATGACCGAGCGCACTGGACGGCACGCCGCGGCGCCGGACGCCGTCGAGACGCTGATCATGCCAGCTCAGCGCTGGGCAGCGGACGACGAGCTCGAGCTGGAGAAAGAGCCTGAGCCGGTTGCCCCAGTGCGTCGCGTGGGCGGCCGGCATGCCGCCGGTTCTGCTGCTGAGACGGCACCCGCCGCTGCGCCGGTCCTTCACTCCGAGCCGGTCCTGCACTCCGAGCCGGTCCTGCACTCCGAGCCGACACTGCACTCCGAACCGACCCTGGTGGTGGAGGGTTCGCGAAACGGCGACCGCGCGCGACGCCCGGATCGCACAGGCCCGGATCGGACCGATCCGGATCGCACGGGCCCGGATCGCACGGGCCCGGATCGCACAGGCCCGGATCGCACGCGCCACGGCCGGGCCGCGCGGCACGCCGAACGGGCGCGACCTGCCGACCAGGCCGGAGCCGCGGAGCCGGCCCTGTCGGCCGCCGGGCGCCGCAGCGGCGGGGGCAGCGAAAGCTCGCTGCGGCTGGTCTGGGTGTATCCAGACCTGCTGAGCACCTACGGCGACCGCGGCAACCTGCTCGTGCTCAGCCGGCGCGCCCGGCTGCGCGGGATCGAGGTCGAGGCGGTCGAGGTCAACTCCGACGAGCCGGTCCCCGCTCAGGGCGACATCTACCTGCTCGGCGGCGGCGAGGACCTGCCGCAGATCCTGGCCGCGGACCGGCTGCGCGCCGACGGAGGCCTCGCCGCGGCGGCGAATCAGGGCTCGGTCGTTTTCGCCGTCTGCGCCGGCTATCAGGTGCTCGGACACAGGTTCGGCGGCGTCGAAGGGGAGCCGGTCGACGGGCTCAGCATTCTCGACATCACCAGCGGCCGCGGCGACCGGCGCGGCGTGGGCGAACTGGTCGCCGACGTCGATCCGGCTCTCAGCGTGCCCAGGTTCACTGGCTTCGAGAACCACCAGGGAGTGACCAAGCTCGGCGCCGGCGCGAAGCCCCTGGCCCGCGTCACCCTGGGTGTGGGGAACGGGGACGGCACCGAGGGCGCCTACTCCGGCAAAGTGCTCGGCACCTACATGCACGGGCCGGCGCTCGCCCGCAATCCGGGCCTGGCCGACTTGCTGCTCAGCTGGGCGGTCGGACGCCTCAAGCCGCTTGATCCCCAGGCTGAGGACTGGGCGAGCCAACTGCGGGCCGAGCGGCTGAACGCAGTCGGACACTAAGCGCAGCGTCAGTAGACGAGTGCCTGCGCCCCGTCGGCCAGTACTTCCGCGACAAAGGTCGTAGCGCCCGCTATCCGCACGCCGCTGATGACCTGCTCCTCGGTGATCTCCCGGCGGGCCGCGCACTGCGTGCAGAGCGTCACCGTGCCCGCGCCGAGAACCGTCGCGAGCAGGTCCGGGAGCGGCGCGGCATGCGGCAACGCCAGATCAGGACAGCCGTCGGGCAGGGCCATCCAGGACGCCTCGCCGGTTAGCCAGAGCGAGACGGGCACACCGCTGGCCGCGGCGGCAGCAGCTACGGTGAGCGCCTGATTGCAGCGCTCCGGATCGTCCTTGCCGACAGTTACCTTCAGCACCAGGGAGCGCGAGGCCATGGACTGACCCTAGCGCTGTCGGGACCTACCGCGCCGTGCAGCGCACGGCGCCGTGCAGCGCACCGCGGCGTGGCACCGGTACGAACGGCTCCTCCGGTGCCTACACTCCGCAGGCATGACGGCAATGCTGAGTAGCGTGATCGTCGTGGCCGCCTTTGCCCTGCTGGCCGCCCTCGGGCTCGTGCTTGTGGTCGCGCTGTACCGGATCAGCGGCGGGCCAGCGACCACAGACGACAGCGACCTCGGCCGCACTGGCCCGGAGGGCAGTTAGCAGTGGATTCTGACAAGCCCGTCGACGGAACATCAGGCAGCAGCCTGCCCGAGCAGTTCGAGCTGCACCCGAATCTGGCGCCGCTCCGGTTCCTGATCGGCCGGTGGGAGGGCGCCGGCGTGGTCGGCTATCCGACCATCGAGAGCGCGAACTTTGGCCAGGAGATCAGCTTCGGCCATAACGGCAAGCCGTTCCTGATCTACACGAGCCGGACCTGGCTGATCGAGGAGGACGGCACGATCGGCCGCCCGCTTGCGATGGAATCCGGCTTCTGGCGACCGCAGCAGGACGGCGGTATCGAGGTCGTGCTCGCGCATCCGACCGGCATCACCGAGATCTATATCGGCGAGATCACCGGGACGAAGATCGAGCTCGCCACGGACGCTGTGGTGCGCACCGCGACCGCCAAGGAGGTCACAGCCGGCCGCCGTCTCTACGGCCTCATCGGCGCCGACCTCGGCTGGGCTTACGACATGGCCGCTGTGGGTCAGCCGCTCCAGTCGCACGTCTCGGCGCAGCTGAAGCGCGTCGCCTAAGGGCGTCAAAGTGCAAGTGCCGCCCCTCTTAGGGCAGCACTCGCAACGTCACGCCCAATGTGGCGCGGTCGCGGGGGAAAGAAAGAGTTCGCGGGGACAAGAAGAAGCCCCCGGGCCTCTCCCACGTCGAGCTTCGCAACGGTGCGGATGCACCGTCAACTAGGCCCTGCCGCGGGGACCGGCTGGACAGGGCCGGTCAGCCCGGGGGTCCGGTGTCTGCCGTGAATTCGCCGGCCTCCGCCCTGACCAGCCGATCTTCCTGGGGCAGCAGGCAACGCCGGCGCCTTTGTCAGATCAGGACCAGTCAGCTCGATGAGCGGCCGGTGATGCGCCGAACGCGGACAAGTCCCCGAGCAGCGCTTCACGCAGGCGGCGGCTAGCGGACAGCCACCTCGCAAGTCCGACATCTATGCATACTGTTGGACCACCTCCTTTCCTGCGTTAGCCGAAACGCTACGTCACGGTGGCAGCGGCAGGCAAGCGTGTTATAGCGCGGCCATCACTAGACTCGTGAGCATGGTGCAGACGTGGGACGACACGCTGCGAGCTGGCGGCTACCGGGTGACCCCGCAGCGGCAGCTCGTCCTGGAGGCTGTCGCCCGCCTTGAGCACGCGACGCCGGAAGAGATCTACGGCGAGGTCAGGCAGACCGCGCGCGGCGTCAACGTCTCCACGGTGTACCGGACGCTCGAGCTGCTCGAGCAGCTCGGCCTGGTCAAGCACACCCACATCCACCACGGCGCTCCCAGCTATCACCTGTCCGAGCACGCCAAGCACGTGCACCTGGTCTGCCGGCAGTGCGGGCTGATCACCGAGGTCGACCAGTCGGCCGTCCTGCCGCTCGTGGTCGCGCTCGAGGAGCATCAGGGATTCCTGACCGACGTCGGCCATCTGACCGTGTTTGGCCTGTGCGCCGCCTGCCGTCCATAGCCTGACAAGCAAAGACACAAGAAAGGGGACCGGAACGTGGCCGCACCAGCACGCAGCCGTCCATCCGGCCGATGAGCAGCCCGCTGCTCGCCGAGCCTGGCGCAGTCGAGGCCGACGGGCCGGACGCTGGCGTCGCTGCCCATTACGGCGACCCGTACGCCGAGCAACGCGCACTCGCGGCCCGCTGGGGCGTGGTCGACCAGTCGCACCGTGGTGTGCTGCGCATCACTGGCCCGGACCGGCTGAGCTGGCTCCACAGCCTCACGACGCAGCAGCTGGAGCAGCTGGCTCCCGGTGCTGCCGCCGAGGCGCTCGTGCTGAGCCCGCAAGGCCACGTTGAGCATCAGCTCACCCTGACCGACGACGGCACGGCAACCTGGATACACGTCGAGCCGGGCAGCGCAGAAGCCCTGCTCGAGTTCCTGACGTCGATGAAGTTCATGCTGCGTGTGGAGCCGCAGGACGTATCGGCCGACTACGCGGTCCTCACGCTGATGGGGCCGGGGGTCCCCGCCGCCGGCTCGCCCGCTGCGGGCCCGCTGCCGGGCGCGCGACTGGACACGGAACTCGGCACGGACCTGATCGTGCCCCGGGCAGATCTCGCCGCCACCGTGGCTGGCCTGCGCTCGGCCGGCGCGGCGCTTGCCGGGATGTGGGCCCACGAGGCACTCCGCATAGCGGCCGGCCGGCCCCGGCTGGGTCTGGACACTGACCACCGCACGATTCCTCATGAGGTCGGCTGGATCGAGACCGCTGTGCACCTCAGCAAGGGCTGCTACCGGGGCCAGGAGACTGTCGCCCGGGTGCACAATCTCGGCCACCCGCCGCGCAGGCTAGTGCTGCTGCATCTCGACGGCAGCGAGGACAAGCTGCCGGGGCGGGGTGATCAGGTGCTGCTCGCGGACGCCAGCGTCGGTCAGGCCGGGTCGGCGGCGCGGCACTACGAGCTCGGGCCGATCGCGCTAGCGCTGGTCAAGCGGACCACGCCCGTGGACGCGACCCTCACGGTCGACGGCATCGCAGCCGCGCAGGAGGTCATCGTTTCGCCTGATGCGGGGGCTAATATCCAGGTTGAGCTCAAGCGCGTGCGCGGCGGCCTGATCGGTCGCGCGCGCGAGTAGCCTGGGCCGGCCGCGAACAACGTCGTTCCTGGAGGTTCCCCCGGTGCTGCGCCGAGCGCTCCTGGCCCTTTCGGCCAGCACGAAGGCCCGTGACTTGATCATGGCGACGCCGGTGACCAGGGATGTGGTCGCCAGGTTCGTGGCCGGCGAGACCGCCGCGGACGCCATAGCCGTCACCGGCCGGCTGCTTGCCGATGGCCGGCTGGTCACCATCGACTTCCTCGGTGAGGACACGACCGATCCCGATCAGGCGGCGGCCGTCGCCGACGAGTACGTGCGGCTGATCGGCCGGCTGGCCGGGGGCGGGCTGGCCGGGCACGGCCGCGCCGAGGTGTCGGTCAAGCCGACCGCGGTCGGGCTGGGACTCCCCGAGCACGGGTACAAGACCGCGCTCGAGCACATCACTCGCATCGCCTCGGCGGCCCGCAGCGCGGGCACCACCGTCACGCTCGACATGGAGGACCACGCCAGGGTGGACGGGACGCTGCGGCTCGTCACTGAGCTGCGGGCCGACTTCCCCGATCTCGGCTGCGTGATCCAGTCCTACCTGCGCCGGAGCCCAGCCGACTGCCGGGACCTCGCTGTGGCGGGGTCGCGTGTGCGCCTGTGCAAGGGCGCTTACCAGGCTCCAGTCGGCGTCGGCCTGGCGAGCCGGGCCGAGGTGGACCTGGGCTACGCGCGGTGCATGCGAATCCTGCTCGACGGGCCGGGATACCCCATGCTGGCCACCCACGATCCGCGCATGATCAGGATGGCCGGGGTGAAGGCCGCGACCGCGGACCGTGCGGCCGAGAGTTTTGAGTACCAGATGCTGTACGGCATCAGGCCGGCCGAGCAGGCCAGGCTCGCAGCCGCCGGTGCTCAGATGCGCGTCTACCTTCCGTACGGGAGCGACTGGTACGGGTACCTGGTGCGCCGGCTGGCGGAGCGGCCGTCCAACCTGGCGTTCTTCCTGCGGGCGCTCGGGTCACGGCGGTAGGGCGGTGGCCGGCTACCTGACCGGCGCCCCGGTAGGCTTCCCCCCGTGATCGCCATTCTGGGCGCGGGGAAGATGGGCGAGGCGCTGGCCTCGGGCCTGCTGCGCGCGGGCGTCGTCTCGCCGGGTCAGCTCGTAGCGGCTGCCCGGCGTAATGACCGCGCTGAGCAGTTGCGGAACGAGTATGGGTTTGAGGTCGTGTCAGCAGCGCAGGCAGCGGCCAAGGCCGAGACTCTTGTCATCGCCGTCAAGCCGCAGGACATGGAGGCGCTGCTGGCGGAGATCGCCGCCGTGGTCACGCCGCAGCACCTGGTCATCTCTGTGGCGGCCGGCATCACGACGGCGTTCATCGGCCGCAGGCTCAACGGCGACGTCCCGGTCGTCCGGGTGATGTCCAACACGCCAGTCCTGGTGGACGAGGCCATGAGCGTAATCTCGCCTGGCCCGCACGCGGCCGAAGAGCACCTGCGACGGGCTGAGGAACTGCTGCGTCCGGTCGGGAAGGTGCTGAGGATCCCGGAGTCACAGCAAGACGCTGCCACGGCGCTGTCCGGCAGCGGCCCGGCATACGTATATTTCCTGGTCGAGGCCATGGTGGACGCCGGCATCCTGCTCGGCATGCCGCGCAACAACGCGCTGGAGATGGTGAAGCAGGCCGTCTACGGCGCGGCCACGATGCTGCGCGATTCCGGCGAGCATCCGGTGCTCCTGCGCGAGGCGGTCACATCGCCGGGCGGAACGACCATCAACGCCATCCGCGAGCTTGAGCGGCATGGCGTCCGCGCAGCCATCCTGGCGGCGATCGAAGCCGCCAGGGACCGCGGCCGAGAGCTTGGTGCGGGCTAGCGGTCCGGAGCGGGGCGCGCACGGCCAGTAATGCGGGCCCGGCGATGGATAGGGCCAGCCTGAATGGCGAGTGATTGGCCGCAGTGGCATTTCGGCCGATGGCCGCTGCTACCCCTCTCACCTGCTGGTATGGAGCAATCTCGGAGAGTCAGCGGCGATCGGCTGCTGGCATGACGAATTGGCAGGGCTCGCACGGGGTTGCCCTTTTCCATACAGGACTTACGCTGGAGACGGGCGTGACTGATGCGCCAGATTCTGCGAGGCGTGCCAGTTCGGTCGGGAGAGGGCTATTAATGGCAGCAGAAGCTACTCCACTCAGCGAGGTCAGGTTCCTGACCGTGGCTGAGGTCGCCGCGATCATGCGCGTTTCCAAGATGACTGTCTACCGACTCGTGCATTCAGGTGAGCTAGAGGCAATCCGGGTAGGCCGCTCGTTCCGGGTACCCGAGCAGGCCGTGACCGGCTACCTGAGGGAAGCGTACGTGGGAACGGACTGAGCGCGTCCCGGCCTGCACGGCTAGCCGGGCGTTCCGCCAGCAGCCCGGCCGGGACGCAGATGGGCCAGTTGCCGGGCGATGCCGGGCAATGCGGCCTGGCGGAGGTACGCTGTGGCGTCGGCATGTACCCGGTCGCCCTCAAGCGGCGAGCAAGTGCGCGGGCATGTTCGTCAGCCAGGAAGCAATTAAGGGTGGTCTCGTGGGTTCAGTCATTAAGAAGCGGCGCAAGCGGATGGCGAAGAAGAAGCACCGCAAGCTGCTGCGCAAGACGCGCGTCCAGCGCAGGAACAAGAAGTAGCCAGCCTGCCGACTGGCCGGCCCGCGAGTGATGGCTGAGGCTGTGGTGGCTGAAGGTGGCTGACTGCCCGTCTGCCGGGCCGCCCGGCTGGCGCGGTCGGCTGGCCGACGTCGCCGAGTTCACCCGGCGGCGGCTGGCCGGCGAATACGAGGTCGACCAGTTCGGCTTCGATCCCGATCTGAACTCGACGGTGCTGATGCCGGCGGCGCTGGCGCTGTACCGGAACTGGTTCCGCGTCCAGGCCCGCGGGCTGGCCAACGTCCCTGACTGCGGGCCGGCCCTGATCGTCGCCAACCACTCGGGCGTGCTCCCGCTCGACGCCGTTATGCTCCAGGCGGGAATCTACGCCGAGCATCCGGCCAGGCGGAACCTCCGCCTGCTGGGCGCCGACCTGGTGTACACCATGCCGGTGCTGTCCGCACTCGCCCGCCGGAGCGGGCACACGAGGGCAGACCCTGGCGAGGCGCGCAGGCTGCTGGCTGCCGGCGAGATTGTCGGTGTCTTTCCCGAGGGCTTCAAGGGCACCGGCAAGCCCTTCAGCGACCGATACCGGCTGCAGCGGTTCGGCCGGGGTGGCTTCGCCAGGACCGCGCTTCAGGCCGGGGTGCCGATCGTCCCGTGCGCCATCGTTGGTGCCGAGGAGATCTACCCGATGATCGGTAACTCTGAGGCGCTGGCGAGGGCGCTGCGACTGCCGTACTTCCCGCTCACCCCGCTCTTCCCATGGCTTGGGCCGATCGGGGCGGTGCCGCTGCCGTCGAACTGGATCATCGAGTTCTGTGACCCAGTACCGACCCTCGGCCTGGCCGCCACGGGCGCGGAGGTGATGGAGCCCGACGACGAGACAGTCGCCGAGCTCGCGGATCAGGTCCGGGACACCATCCAGGCCAAGCTCAGCGAGCTTGTGGTGGAACGCGGGCCCGCTTTTGGCTAGCCCCGCTTTCGGCTAGCCCCGCTTTCGGCTAGTACCGCGATGGCTGGTGCCCCTGTCGGTGACTGCTATCCGGCCGCTCGCCGCCGCCGGAGCGCGAGCACTGCAGCCGCGCTGCCCGCCAGTGCGCCCGCACCGGCGGCTACCGGCAGGGCCACCATGGTCGCGCGCCGGGCCGAGCGGAACTCGTGGACTGGCCAGTTCCTGCTTCGCGCTTCCCTGAGCAGGTCGCTGTCGGGATTCACCACGCTCGGGTGACCGACGAGCTCAAGCATCGGAAGGTCGTTCGACGAGTCGCTGTAGGCGCTGGAGCGCGCCAGGTCGAGGCCCTCGCGTTCGGCCAGGGCCTGGATGGCCGCCGCCTTGGCCTGGCCGTGCAGCAGGCCGCCCACGAGCCGCCCGGTGTACATCCCGTCCGAGGTCTCGGCGACGGTACCCAGCGCACCAGTGAGGCCCAGCCTGTGCGCCAGGATGTTGGCCAGCTCGACGGGCGTCGCCGTGACCAGCCAGACCCGCTGGCCCGCCTGGAGGTGCTGCCGGGTCAGCTCCCTGGCACCCTCCCAGATGCGATCGGCCATCGTGTCGTCGTAGATCTCCTCGCCGAGCTGGACGACGTCGTCGACCCGGTGGCCAGCGACGAAGGCCAGCGCCGCCTCCCTGGCCGCGTCGATGTGGTCGGCGTTCTCTGCGCCGCGCAGCCGGAAGGCGAGCTGGCGCCATGTCAGGCGGGCCAGGTCACGCGGGCCGAACATCTTGCGCGCGGCGAGACCGCGGGCGAAGTGATAGATGGACGCTCCGCGCATCAGGGTGTTGTCGACATCGAAGAAGGCAGCTGCCCCGGCATCTGGCACCGGGGGTGCGAGCTGCACCTCGGCGGCGGCTGCGGAAGCCTCGCCGGCTATGACGTCGGGAGACTTCCTGACTCTGCCCAGCCGGGCAAGGCCGCCAGGCCGGCTACTGCCGCCGGACGTGCCCTCCAGGTCGGACTCGCCGCTCATGATGCCGAGCCTACCGGCGGCGCCGCCGCCAGCATGCGTAGCACGAGGCCGTCATCCACCCGTCATTCAGCCGCCACCGGTGCGCCGCCCGCCGGGCGGCCCTCCGTCACCCTGAGCGCTGGCCGGCTAGCGATGCCGTGACCCTCAGTAGCCAAGACTTGAGTGGCCGTAGGTCAGCCTTTGGTCGCATCATCGCCGCGAGTCGTGCACCATAGGCAGCGATGTCTATTTCACTGATCGTCTCCGGCATTGGCGCGATCGTCGCTGCGATCGGCGGCGGCGTCCTGCTCGCGCGCTGCTTCCGCGGGCCGCGCGGCGACCTCATCGCCTGGTCGGTCGCGATGCTCGGGCTGCTTATTAGCCTGGGCGCGCAGGCGCTTGGCCACCTGTCCGGATTCGATGCGGCCATATTCCGCGCGATGGAGCTCGGCGGGCAGGTGATCGCGCCGCTCGCGGTGATCCTCGCGCTGTCGGAGGTTGCCGCCAAGAGCACGGCCGCGAGGTTCTGCGCCCGGCTGTACATCCCGGCCCTCGGTGTCGTCGCGGTGGTCGTGCTCGCCATGGATCAGCTGGCGCAGGCAACCTTCACCAAGGCCTGGCCGGATCCGGCAGTGTTCTACCAGGTGCCGCCCGATTACGTGCTGATGTTTGCAATCGGGCCGGCGACAGCCATCGTCGCGATCATCGCGGTCGGCGTCGTGCTTGCCCGTGCCGGGCAGCCCCGCTGGAACGCACTGCTGCCCGCCCAGCTCATGGGGGGCGCAGCGGCTTTGCTGCTGGCCTACCCGGCGCTCGCCCAGCTTGTCGCCTACCTGGTGAAAGTCCACCTCCCCGTTGCCCCGTTGTTCGCGCCGCTCTGCACGGCCGCAGCTGCACTCGCCTGGCTGGCCGGCACGCGGTCCGGGCGAGTGCCCTCGGCCGTCTCGGCCGGCCGGCCCGGCCAGAGCGCTGAAGGCTGGGGCGCTTACGGCGGTCTGGACCGCACTGGCGACTACGGGCGTCTTGAGGAAAGCGCCGAAGGCGGTGTCTATCGCGGCGGCGGGCTCTACCGGCCGGGCCCATCCGGCCGGGCCGATGCCGAGCAATACGATCGCGATCGGGACGACCCAGGCCGTGGCTGGGAGGGCGACCGGGACGCAGGCCGGCCGGGGCGCGAGGATTGGCGCGCTGACCAGGACCAGGGCGGCTATCAGGTCCCAGAGTTCGCAACCGGCGACTTTGTGCCTCGCGACTACGGCAGCGGGGACTACGGCCCTGGCGACTACACCGGCGGTGCCTATGCCGGCGGCGACTATGCCACCGGTGATTTCGCTACCGGTGACATCGCCCCCGGTGGTCACGATCCCGCCGTCGCCGGATGGCAGCCCCGGCCAGGCGCGGACGATCGGTTCGAGCAGTACGGCCAGGCAGATCGCCAGGGCGATCTCGGCGGCCGCCAGTCTGCTGGCTGGCAGGACGGGCCAGCGAACGAGCCGGACGGATTCCCGGCTGCGAACGGCCATGGCGATGAGGCGGCCAGGGCCCAGCTCTTCGGCCAGATCGCGATCTATACCCTGCTCGAGGACCGGGTCGACGAGTTCGATCATCTGACGGAGCGTGTGGTCGAGCTGGTCCGGAGCCGTGAGCCCGACACCCTGGTATTCATCGTCCACGCCGTCCCGTCGGCGCCGATGCAGCGCATCCTGTACGAGGTCTACCGCGACCGCTCGGCCTATCAATGGCACACCCAGCAGGCACATGTGCAGCAGTTTGAGGCGGACAAGCGGCCGTACGTCCTCGCCACCAACGTCATCGAGCTCGGACTCCAGCAGGCGAAGGTCTCGCCATTCCCGTCGGTGACGGATTTGTTCAGCGAGCCCGGCTTCGACACCGCGGGCTTCGAGCGCCCGGATTACCTGCGCGACTACGGCCGGACCTCGGCCCATCCGGGGAGCGGCACACGGGAGTACCGGTGACCTCCGGTCATCACATCACGTTGCTGTCCCGGCCTGGCTGTCACCTCTGCGAGGAGGCTCGCGGGGTTATCGCCAGGGTCGCCGATGAACTCGGGGTCGGCTGGGATGAGCGCGACATCACCGAGTCAGCCACAGACGCAGCTCAGTACTCCGACATGATCCCGGTGACGCTGATTGACGGCATCCAGCATGACTTCTGGCGCGTGAGCGAGCAGCGCTTGCGGGCCGCTTTGCTGGCCTGAAGGGGCACTGCCAGAAGCGGCATCTGGGGTGGCCGCGCAGGTCAAGGTGGGTGTCGCGGGTCACGGGCAGCACAACAGCCGGCCGTAGCTCAGGCAAGGATCGCGTACTTTGTGCAAACGTTCACAAGGGCGTACGGTGGACACCGAAGTCTCGCGTGGGTTACCCCGGCCCGCGTGCAGGTCAACTCGAGTCTCCAGGAGTACCGGCGCATGTCCCGCCGCTCTTCGCCGCCCGGCAGTGCAACCGCTGGCGAGGCCGCTGGCAGCGTAGCCGCAGGCAGTGCGGCCGCTGGTAGCGCAGCGCCGACCGGTTCTGCCCAGCCCCGTTCTGTGCAGCCCCGATCTGCCCGTGGTGCCGGGTCGCCTGGCGGCAGGGCGCGAGGCGCGAATCCACCCCGGGGCAAGGAGCCCGCGAGCAAGGCGCCGGCGAGCAAGCCGCCCGCGAGTCGCCTACTCAGCGCGGCCAGCATCGGCCAGGGCATCCCGGACGCCACCGTGGCCCGTCTGCCCGTCTACCTGCGCGCTCTCTACGCACTGGCCGACCACGAAGTCGCGACCGTCTCCAGCGAGGAACTTGCCGCTGCCGCCGGGGTGAACTCGGCCAAGCTGCGCAAGGATCTGTCGCATCTGGGCTCATATGGGACCCGTGGCGTTGGTTACGACGTGGACTACCTGATCTACCAGGTGTCGAGGGAGCTCGGGCTCACCCAGGACTGGCCGGTCCTCATCGTCGGCGCTGGCAACTTGGGCCGTGCCCTGGCCAACTACGGAGGCTTCGCTTCCCGCGGCTTCCGCATCGCGGCTCTGGTCGACTGCGACCCGGCCGTCGTCGGCTCCGTCATCGCGCGGCATACGGTCCGCAGCGCGGCCGATATCGAGGACGTCATCGAGCGCTTCGACGTCTCTATCGGGGTCATCGCGACGCCTGCGGCCGTGGCCCAGAATGTCTGCGATCGCCTGGTTGCGGCCGGCGTCACAAGCATCCTGAACTTCGCGCCTGTCGTGCTCAGCGTGCCATCTGGCGTTGATGTGCGTAAGGTCGACCTGTCGATCGAGCTGCAGATCCTCGCCTTCCACGCCCAGCGGCGCGGGGCCGGTATGCGGCCGGCGGACAACGGCCGGGACGGGGTGCCCGCCGGCCGACGGCTGGAGAGCGTGCCGGGAGGAGACCTCGGCTTGGGTATCGCCGCGGAGCTCGGCGCGACCACGAGGCTAGACGTAGCTGCCGGTCTCGCTGGCACGGGCCGCCGCGGCGTCGATGCGCGGCCAGAGTTCGGGACACCTGGCTACGAGACAGGGGTGCAGGCGGTAGGCACATGAGCGTTCTGGTGGTCGGACTAAGCCACAAGGGCGCACCGCTGGCGACGCTCGAGCGCGTCGCACTTGCCGGTGACGCGCTTGAGAAGCTGCTGCACGACGTCGCCAGGGCAGACGACGTTGCCGGCGCGGTTGTGCTGAGCACCTGCAACAGGGTCGAGATCTACGCTGAAGTCGGCAAATTCCATGGCGCCGTCGCCGCGATCTGCGAGCTACTGTCGCGCCACTCGCACGTCCCGCCCGCCGAGCTGACGCCGTGCCTGTACGTCCACTACGAGGACAGGGCCGTGCAGCACTTGCTGGCGGTCGCGTGCGGGCTGGACTCTATGGTGATCGGCGAGAGCCAGATTCTGGGCCAGCTGCGCCACGCTCTGCACATCGCCAGGGAGCAGGGCACGCTCGGGCGGACGCTATCCGATCTCGGCTCGGTGGCGCTGCGAGCCGGCAAGCGCGCGCATTCGGAAACGAGCGTCGGCGCGGCCGGCGCCAGCCTGGTCAGCGTGGGTCTCCAGGCCGCCGCGCAGCACCTCGCCGCCGGCCCTTCGGAAGCCGCGGACGCCGGCCCTCGCGCCGACAGTGCCGCGCCGACTCCGCACGAGCCCACGCCGCCGCAGGCGCTGGCGGGGAAACGTGTCCTGGTCGTCGGCGCCGGGGCGATGAGCGGCCTGGCGGTAGCCAGTGTCACCAGGGCAGGCGCGGCGCAGGTGACGGTGACGAGCCGGACCAGGCAGCACGCAGCACGGCTGGCGGCGTCGGCCGGCGGCCAGACCGGCGACATTTCGGACCTTATTGATCTCATCGCGGCCGCCGACCTGGTTGTGACCTGCACGGGTGCGTCCGGCCACGTCATCTCGGCCGAGATCATCCGGACCGCGCTCCGGCGGCGGGCGCAGCCGGGGGCGCAGCTGGTCCTCCTCGATCTGGCGATGCCACGCGACGTCGACCCGGCGGTAGCCGCCATGGCCGGAGTAGCGCTCACCGATCTGGAGACGCTGGCCGCCGACGGACAGGCAGGCCTGCGGCCGGGAGATGCCGAGGTGGGCGACGTCCGCCGCATCATGTCCGAGGAGCTTGCGGCGCACATGTCGGCCAACCGCGCCGCCGCGGTGACGCCTACCGTCGTTGCCCTGCGCGCCAAGGCGGCGCGGGTCGTGGACGCGGAGCTGGCCCGGCTGGCCGGGCGCCTCGACCACGTGGACGCGGCGGCGATGGACGAGGTGGCCAAGTCGATGCGACGGGTCACCGACAAGCTGCTGCACGACCCCACAGTCCGGATCAAGGAGCTTGCTGGCGCGCCAGGCGCGGAGACGTATGAGGATGCCCTGCGCGTTCTATTTGATCTCGATCCTGCAACAGTGCAGGCTGTTGCACAGGCCGACGCCGATCTGGCGGGCTGGCCGCAGGCAATCACGGATGAGGAGGACGGGCGATGAGCCGCGCTGCACTGCGCTTGGGCACGCGCCGCAGTCCGATGGCCGTGGTCCAGTCCCAGCTGGTCGGCCGTGCCATCACCGAGCGGACCGGGCGCGAGATCGAGCTCGTCGGGATCGACTCGGTCGGCGACAAGAGCCGTGAGCTGCTGACTCAGATCGGCGGCACGGGGGTTTTCGTGAGCTCGCTGCGATCAAGCCTGCTAGCAGGCGAGGTCGACATCGCGGTGCACTCGCTGAAGGATCTGCCGACCGGCGCCGCCGCAGGGATCGTGCTAGCCGCGGTGCCACCGCGCGATGATCCGCGCGACGCGCTCATCGGGCGCGACGGCGCGAAGCTGGCAGACCTGCCGGCCGGAGCGAGGATCGGGACCGGTTCGCCTCGGCGGGCCGCGCAGTTGCTGCTGCTGCGGTCCGATATCCAGCCCGTTCCCGTCCGTGGGAACGCCGGGACACGCCTGGCGAAAGTCGAGACGGGGGAGCTGGATGCAGTGGTGCTTGGTCATGCGGGACTGGCCAGGATCGGCAGACTCGACGCGGTGTCTCAGGTATTCGAGCCCGATGAGATGGTCCCGGCGGCGGGCCAGGGCGCGCTCGCGGTTGAGTGCAGCGCGGGCAGGGAAGATCTGGTTGCGTTGCTCGGCTCGATCGACGATTTCGTGAGCCGGGCCGCGACGACGGCAGAGCGCGGTCTGCTTGACGGACTTCAGGCAGGCTGCTCGGCGCCGGTCGGCGCGTATGCTGCCGGAACGGATGTACTTCGGCTCTGCGGCGTCGTCGTCGCAGCCGACGGGGGGATGGCGCTTCGCGGCAGCGCGAGTGGCGCACTGGCGCAGGCCGACATGATCGGCCGCCGGGTGGCCGCCGATCTGCTCGGTCAGGGCGCGGAAAGGTATATGGCAGTGTCCGGCGGACAACTCAGCAGCGGGGACGATGACAAGTGAACCCCACACCCACGACCGGGAAGGTCGGCAAGCAAGCCAAGGCAGCGAGCGATAAGGCAGGCGGGCGATCTGCCAGCCACGCGGCGGACGCGCAGGTGCGCGGCTGGGTCGCGTTCGTCGGCGCCGGCCCAGGCGACGAGAATCTCCTGACGGTGCGCGCCGCAGCGCTCATCGGACGCGCCGACCTGGTCGTAGCGCCGCAGTGGATCGGCGAGCGTTTCGCCCACTTGCTGAAGCCAAGCGCGACGCTGGCTGACTCAGACGCCCAGCTCGCCGACTCCAAGCTGCTGACCAAGGCGGCCAAGTCCGGCCAGCTGGCCGTCCGGCTGTTCGGCGGCGATCCCTTCATGTTCGCCAATGCTGCCGCTGACGCGGCGGCCTGCGCTAAGGCCCGCGTGCCCTTCGAGGTCGTGCCCGGCGTGTCCACGGCGACCGCTGTGCCTGAGTATGCCGGTATCGCGCTGACCACCGACGCGAGCAACGACGTCCGCATCATCACGGCAGGCGAGGTCAGCCGGGTGTCGGTCACGGACGGCACGCTCGTCATTCTCGGCGCCGAGACCGGGCCGGTCGACCTCGGCAAGATGCTGATTGCCAACGGCTGGGGCGAGAGCGCGCCGTTCGCCATTACCTGGAACGGCACGACCACCGAACAGCACACGGTGGTCGGCTCCCTCGGGTCGATCGGTGCCGATCTCAAGGCGGCAGGCGTGAGCCTGCTCACGGCCCACGGTCCGGCCGTGGCCGTAGTCGGCGACGGGGTGGCGGCGCAGCCGGTGTTGTCCTGGTTCGAGACCAAGCCGCTGTTTGGCTGGCGGGTGCTCGTGCCGAGGACCAAGGAGCAGGCAGACGAGGTTTGCGACCTGCTGCGCGCTCGCGGGGCCGTGCCTGAGCAAGTGCCGACCATCGCTGTGGAGCCGCCGCGGACGCCGCAGCAGATGGAGCGGGCGGTCAAGGGCCTGGTCACTGGCCGGTACCAATGGATCGGCTTCACCTCGGTGAATGCGGTCCGTGCCATCCGGGAGAAGTTCGAGGAGTACGGCCTGGACGCCCGCGCCTTCGCCGGGGTGAAGGTGGCGGCCGTCGGCGAGCAGACGGCGACGGCGCTCCGCGAGTTCGGCATCATGCCGGACCTCGTCCCTGAAGGCGAGCAGTCGGCCGAGGGCCTGGCCGATGCGTGGCCGGTATATGACGACATACTCGACCCGATCAACCGGGTCCTGCTGCCGCGTGCCGACATCGCGACCGAGGGCCTGCTGACCAGGCTGACCGAGCTCGGCTGGGAAGCCGAGGATGTGACCGCCTACCGGACCGTGCGCGCGGCGCCGCCGCCGGCCCCGATCCGCGAGGCCATCAAGGGCGGCGGCTTCGACGCGGTCCTGTTTACCTCGTCCTCCACGGTCCGCAACCTGATCGGCATCGCCGGCAAGCCGCACGCAGTGACCGTGATCGCCGTGATCGGCCCGCAGACCGCCAAGACCGCAGCCGAATTCGGCCTGCGCGTGGACGTGGTCGCGGAGACGCCTTCGGTAGCGGCGCTGGTCGAGGCGCTGGCAGCGCACGGCGCCGGGCTGCGGGATGCCGCGCTCGAAGCAGGCGAGCCTGTCCGCAAGCCCAGCGAGCGCCGTCGCGGTGCCCGCCGCCGGATCAGGTAACTGCCGGGAGCAGCGTTGACCGCCAGTTACCCCGTTAGCAGGCCACGGAGGCTGCGCCGCAGCGCACCGCTTCGCCGGCTGGTCTCCCAGGTCAGCGTGCGGCCGTCCAGCCTGGTGCTGCCGATGTTCGTCAAGGAGGGGATCAGCGAGCCGCAGCCTGTCGCCTCGATGCCGGGCGTGGTCCAGCACACCAGGGAGAGCCTGCGCAAGGCGGCCTCGGAGGCGGTCGACGCGGGCGTCGGCGGCGTGATCCTGTTCGGCGTCCCAGCGATCAAGGACGGGCGCGGCTCGGCCGCCGACGATCCGGGCGGCATCGTCCAGCTGGCCCTGGCCGATCTGGCGGCCGAGGTGGGCGGCGATACGGTCCTGATGGCCGACCTCTGTCTGGACGAGTACACCGACCACGGTCACTGCGGGCTGCTGACCGCAACGGGCGAGGTCGACAACGATTCGACGCTCGAGCGCTATGCGTCGATCGCCGTGGCACAGGCGGCAGCCGGTGCGCATGTCGTGGCACCCAGCGGCATGATGGACGGTCAGGTCGGCGCCATCCGGTCGGCCCTGGACGCGGCCGGCCACGCCGACGTCGCGATCTGCGCGTACTCGGCCAAGTACGCCTCGGCTCTGTACGGGCCGTTCCGCGACGCGGCCGAGTGCGCTCCGCAGTTCGGCGACCGCTCCGGCTACCAGCAGGACCCCGCGGCTGCCAAGGACGCGCTGCGCGAGGCCCAGCTCGACGTCGACGAGGGCGCCGACATCGTCATGGTGAAACCCGCCCTGGCCTACCTGGACGTGATCAGCCAGCTCGCCGCGAGCATTCAGCTGCCGGTCGCCGCGTATCAGGTCAGCGGCGAGTACTCGATGGTCGAGGCGGCAGCCGCCAACGGCTGGCTGGACCGGGACCGGACGATCATGGAGACGCTCACCGCGATCAGCCGGGCCGGCGCGGACATCATCCTGACCTACTGGGCCGCCGAGGTCGCGCGGCGCCTGAGCTGACCGGACCTGTTAGGGTCTCCGCCACGGGCTGACTCAGTCCAGGCCGGTCGGCGCGTGCGGGCCGAACGGCCAGTACTCAAACAGCCCCGTTCCGTTGACCGTATGCCCTTCCTCAGTGCACTCGAATGTGGCCACGCTGTCGATCATGCCCCACATCCGGGCCTTGTCCTCGGGCTTAGACAAGTCATAGCAGACCCCCTGAACGACGAGCTCGGGTCCCTGGTACATGCCGTGCTTCCAGTCGGGCTCCAGGCCGTATCCCGTGCCTACCATGAGCGAGACGGGGTGGACCGGACGGACTCTCACCTCGACGGGCCTACCGTCCGGCGGGCTGAACGCGATCGTGGCAGTATGCACCTCCCGTGTGCCGGGCACGTAGTCCGGCCGGTATTCGGGCCGGCCGAGCTGCTGCGGAGGTCGGCCGGCGCTCTCCGGCCAGATCCGCACCGCCTCCTCCAGCACTCTGGTGCCGGCCGCGTCCTCCTGCACGATGGTCAGGATCGAGAACTCGCCGAACTGCATCGGTGCGTACATCCAGTAGAACTGCGCCGGGTTGCGGACCTGTATGCCGGGCGGTTCGCCCTCGCCCACCGGGCGCACTCCCCAGGACCTGTCCCTCGAGCCTTGCCAGCGATCTGGCGTCACGGCGAACTCCTCGCCGCCACTGCGGACGTAGCCGGACCACCGCCCGGTCTGGGCCAGCCGGACCGAGTCGAAGATGACCCGCTCCTGCTGGCGGATGAAGTGCCGCGGCTCTGGCTGGGCCGGTATGACGCCCTCCCAGGTGAGATCGAACTCCAGGCCGTGCTTATTCGGCTCGAGGACTACCCGGAGCCGGCGCAGTCCCTCGATGACCTCGACCCGGAAGGGCCCGACCGAGGTGTCCATCCGGTCGTCGCCGAGCTCGCGGGACGCACGCACCACGCGATGCGTGTCCGCATGCCTGGCCAGCGCGAAGGCATCGGTCACGCCCAGGTTCGGATACTGGCCCACGCCGATGATCAGCATCAGCTCGTCGGTGCCGGCGTGGCAGTTGAAGTAGTAGCGGTCATAGAAATTGCGATCCGAGGTCGCTGGGTACCTGATCGGCTGCGCGACTTGGTGCACCGGATAGTCGTCAAGCGGTGACAGCGTCATTCAGGTCTCCGTAGGTACTTAGCGGATCGCCCTGCCAGGCCGGTCGTTAACCCAGCGGGTTGGTCATTGCGCCGGCCGGGGGTGGCAGGCCGAGGATCTTGGCCAGCAGCTGCGTCGCGGTGTTGTTGTAGGGGAAGTCGTTGTCGGGCGGCACGAGCCCGTAATGAATGAAGAGCTGGCCGATCCGCGCCATGACCACCGCGAACTTCAGCGCCGACAGGACCTCGTAGTAGTCCATGTGCGCCAGCGTCCGCCCAGTGAGCTCCTCGTATCTCTCGATCGTCGCCGCTGCGTCGGGGAAGCCGGCCAGCCGGGCTACGCCAACTCCCTCGCTATGGTGGCGATCGAGCAGCAGGAACCAGGCAAGGTCCTCTTCCGGCTGGCCAAGTGTGGCCATCTCCCAGTCGAGCACCGCAGCCGGCAGCCCGCCCGAGTAGATGATGTTGCCGATCCGCGAGTCACCCCACAGCAAGACCGGCTCGGCGTCCTCGGCCGGCCGGTGCTCGTGCAGCCAGGCCAGGGCCGCCAGAGCGACCGGCACCGAGCCCGTGTAGGCCCAGTCGAGGTAGTGCTCGTAGTACGCCAGGCGCTGGCGCAGGCCCGTCGGCCCAAAGGCGACCTGGTCGACGAAGTCCAGGCCGAGACCCGCGACGTCCAGTGCGTGCACCTGGGCCAGGATGCCGACGCCTGACCACCAGATGCTCTCGCGCTCTGCCGGGCTGACCTCGGTGAGCCAGCCGCCAGTGTGATACGGCGGCATGTCGGTTGGAACGTCGCCGTCGACTCTGCTCATCACGTAGAAGGGCGCGCCCAGCACTGCCGGATCGGGCTCATGCCAGTGCACGGCCGGGACCGGTAGCTGTGTGCCGGCGAGGATGCTGAGCAACCTGAACTGCTCGGCGAACCGCGGCTCGGGGAAGATCTGGAAGCCGGTCGGCGCCACCTTGGCCACCAGTCGCTCATTGCGCTGACCGCCGTCGGCCGCATGCCAGGACGCATCGAACATCAGTGTCTCGGCCGAGAAGCCGTTGCTGGCAGGCGTCTGCACGGCACTGACGGACACGTCGTCAGCCGGTGATAGCCGGGTCGCCAGCCAGCCCTGAAGCTGCGCCCTGGTTACCTCTGGGTCGCGCTGATCAGGGACCGGCATCCAGGCCTCCGGATGTGATGGTTGCGCCCGGTTTGGGCCCAAGCTGCGCGCGGCTGTCACAGGTCATGCGTCTAGCACCGAACTGAAACACGTTCTATCCGCAGAGCAGCCCAGACGTCAATATGCTCATGGCAGTCGCGCGGGGATCGATGCTGACGGCTGTCGTGGCCCGGTCCTCGCACGTGCCAAGGCGTCAGGCAGCGAAGCCCTGCTCAGCCCTCCGGGCTTGTCGCGAAATCGTACGAATCTCGAAGAAAGTATCCGATAGGGTGGCCGAGGGGATAGTATCCCTAGGCGACGTGGGCTGTCTTGGCAGCCGAATTTGGGGGGACTTTGGAACGCCACGATGTTCCAGAGGCCGCTGGACATGAGATCAGCCATGCGGACTCCGGGCTGTCGGGTCCGCGTGGCAAGGGCTACGACCCTTCTGGAGTCACGCAGCGGGTGCAGCTGAAAATGGCGGCGTATCCCCGCTCCGCCAACCGAGCGCCCGGCACGTCGGCTGGTCGGCCTGCGCCCGAGCAGGACATGCAGCCGAGTGCTGGCTGGCGGCGATTCCTGCGCGAGCACCGGCTGATCTGCGGCGTCCTGCTGGTGGCCACCATCGTGCGAGCGATAGCGATGCTTGCCTACCCGCCGGCCCTCTGGTTTCCCGACAGCCTGCCCTATATCCAGGCTGCCATGCAGCGAGCGCCGTACAGTATCCGGCCGGTCGGATATTCCTTCCTGCTGATACTGCTCGAGCCCGCTCATAGCGTGCTGCTCGTCATCGCACTTCAGCACATCATGGGAGTGGTGGTAGGCGGACTGGTATATGCGCTGCTCCGGCGGCACCGGCTGCCCTCTTGGGGAAGCACGCTGGCTGCGATTGCGCCATTGGCGTCGGCCTACACGATCCAGATCGAGCACTTCGCGCTGAGCGACGCTTTTTTCGTACTGCTCGTCACCGGCGCCATCGCCCTAGTGCTCTGGCGCCCGAGGCCGCAAGTATGGGTCTGCTGCGTCGTCGGCTTGCTGCTCGCGTGGGCGGCTCTGGATCGGTCCCAGGGCACGCTGCTGATAGCGCCATTCGTTCTCTACCTGGCCGTTGCGCGCCTTGGCATGCGGAGGTTCGTTGTCGGCGCTGCCACCATGTGCATGGCTTTCCTCATCCCGGTGATCGGCTACTGCTGGTGGTATGACCAGGCCTACGGGTCGTTCGAAATCACCACCAGTACGGGCGCGTTCCTGTATTCGAGGGTCGCAGCCTTCGCAGACTGCTCCGTCGACAGGCCGCCCGCCGACGAGCAGTGGCTCTGCCCATCTGCGCCGCTCAGCGCGCGCCAGTCGGGCGGATGGTACGTCTGGTCGCCGCAATCACCGCTTGCCCGCGGGCCGGCATCGGAGTTCAGCAGTCAGGTCAACCACCTGGCCACGAGCTTCGCAGTACGCGCGATCATCGCCCAGCCCACGGCATATCTCAGGGTCGTGTGGGACGCGACCGCCGAGACGTTCCTGCCGCAGCAGGACACGAACAAATCCGAGGGTCAGTATGAGTTTCCTGCCGCCGTGCCCCAATCACTCGGCGCTCTCGCCGCCAGTTCTGGAGAGGACCCTTCGTATGGCGTCACCTATAACGGCGGAGCGAATCCGAGTACCCGCCTCGTCCAGCCGTATGCGGGCTGGATACAGGCCTATCAGCGTCACGTCGCTTTGCCGGGGCCCCTCGTTGGCCTTATCGTTCTAGCCGGATTGATCGGCGCTGCGCTCGCCTGGCGGCGCGGGGGGCCGGCATCGCTGGCCTGGATGACGGGTGCCGTATTGATCGTGACCCCGGCCGCGACCGCGGACTACGACGCTCGCTATGTAGTTGCGAGCATTCCGGCTTTCTGCATTGCTGCCGCGCTTGGCGTCAGGGAGATCGACTATCGCGTGCGCGCCCTGCGTCGCAGGGACTGGTGATCGCGTGTCAGAGATGGTCGCGCATACGAAGCCTGAGTCCGTCGGTGGCGACGAACAGGAAGTCGACGAGGGCACCAGCGGCGTGGAACTGAGCGTCGTCATGCCGTGTCTGAACGAGGCGGAGACGGTCGCGACGTGCGTACAGAAGGCCATCTCGTTCTTCTTGTTGCATGGCGTGAGCGGCGAGGTCATTGTCGCGGACAATGGCAGTACCGACGGGAGCCAGTCGCTCGCGGCAGTTGCAGGCGCCCGGGTCGTCCCGGTTGCGCAACGCGGCTACGGCAGCGCGCTCATGGGCGGGATCCTGGCTGCGCGCGGGCGATACGTGATCATGGCCGACGCTGACGACAGCTACGATCTGGCTGGCCTAGGACCGTTCCTGGACCGGCTGCGGGTCGGCGCGGACCTGGTCATGGGCAACCGCTTCCGCGGCGGGATAGCGCGCGGAGCGATGCCGGCGCTGCACCGATACCTCGGCAACCCGGTCCTCAGCTTCATCGGCCGACTCTTCTTCGGCAGCAAGATCGGCGACTTCCACTGCGGGCTGCGCGGCTTCAACCGAGATAGCGTGCTCCAGCTTGGCCTGCAGGCAACGGGCATGGAGTTCGCTAGCGAGATTGTCGTCAAGGCGACGCTGGCCGGCCAGCGGATCGAAGAAGTGCCGACGACACTGTCGCCTGACGGACGTAGCCGGCCGCCGCATCTGCGGAGCTGGCGCGACGGGTGGCGGCACCTGCGCTTCCTGCTCTTGTTCAGCCCGCGTTGGCTGTTCTTCTATCCGGGCGTAGTCATGCTCGTCGTCGGCTTGATCGTCGGTGCTGCGATCATTCCGGGGCCGCTGTCGGTCGGGGGCGTCAAGCTGGACGTGGATACGCTCGCCGCGACCTCGGCACTCGTGACGATCGGGCTGCAGGCGATTCTCTTCGCGATCTTCACGTCCGTCTACGCCAGCAACGAGGGCTTCCTGCCGCCGAGCGTCAGGGTCAAACGGCTGCTGAGAGTCTGGACGCTCGAGCGAGGGCTGGCTGTCGGGGCTGTTCTAGGGCTGGCCGGGATCGCCGGCGGAATTGCATCCCTGGCCTTCTGGTGGGGCGCCACCTTCGGGCGCCTCCCCTATGACTCAGTTCTGCGGCTCGTGCTGCCGTCAACGACGGCTCTGGTCATGAGCTGTCAGATAGTGTTCGGCACCTTCTTCCTGAGCATCCTTGGCGTCCGCCGTTCGCGTCACGGGCTCGGCCCCGATGCGCCGGCAGAGCAAGACCTGCCGATTAACGAGCGCGAGTCAGCGCCCGTGCGTGCTGCCGCCAGCGAGGCCACGAAATGGGCTGCCGCTGTCCAGCAGCGCGAGGTACAAGATGCTGACGTCCGGCCGGGGGAGGCGTCCTATGCCGACCTTCGGTCAGGCGACAAGAGGTCATCCGACGAACTGGCGGACAATCTGCGGGATCGCCATCGTGGCCGGCACCGGATTGGCTCGTAGCTGCCTGGCTAGGGGTACCGCACGATCGCAGGAGCCGCGGCTCCGACGTCAGCGGGCGCCTGGTCCCGTCACGACCTGACGTTCGAAACGGCCCCTTGTGCTCTCCTCAAGACGAGTAGGCTAAACGCCTGGCGGTCGCGGGCATTCCCGGCCGAGCAGCTTGGTGTCCGCAACCCACAGGCGGGATGATCGCGTGGATCGTGCCCGAAGGCCGGGTGATCTAGCCGAGTGACGCTAGATCACTTCCGTGCTGGCCAGCAGTCTGGCGCGAGTGCTCGTCGTGGTGGGCAGCTGGCCCCGCAGAGTGATCGAGGGACCGGTGGAGGCCGCATGCGCGATTTGCCTCGCGTGCTGCGGATATTTGCTGGTTCATCCCCTAATCAGATGATCCAAACTGTTATGCTCGGGCCGACGCAGGCGACGGGGTCTGCAATACGCCTGGGGATGGTGAATCTTTGTGCGTGGCGCCCGCCTGTCGGCTGAGTATGACCTGGGCGATGATCTTCATCTGCGCCAGGACAACTCGCCGGTGCCGTCGCGGCACGATGCCGCCCGGTCCCGTCGCAACGCCGCCGCGTGGCGTGGCTACGCGGCTTCGGCGACAATTGTCGGTCCGGTCGACCACTCCGCGGACCCGGCAGTTCGCTTCCAGCGCGTAGCTTCTCCGTATGAACGAGCGGCACTGACCCTCCTCGTTCTTCTCAATGCGACCACCGCAGCGCTGTTTATCTCGTGGCTCCTGCTTCCCGCGCACATTCCCGGCCACGGCGTCGTGGGATTCGGCGACTGGAAACTGGGTGTTGCGAGAATCAGTTTCTGCGTCGTGATATCGGTCGAGGTCATTCGCCTCGTGCAGAATTTCGCAGTGTGGATGTTCGCGTTTAATGCCAAAGACCCCGTGCCGAAGGCGCTGAAATCAGGTTGGCGTGTTGCCATGCTGACCACGATCGTGCCATCGAGGGAACCTTTGCATGTCGTCGAGCGAACGCTTAAAGCGATGCTGCAGGTCAGGTATCGAGGTAGCGTCGACGTCTGGATCCTCGATGAGGGCGACGACCCGGCCGTGAAGGCAATGGCAGCCCGGCTTGGTGTTTACCACTTCTCTCGGAAGGGTCTTGCGCAATTCAACACGCATGAGGGCGCCTTCCGGGCCAAAACAAAGTCTGGCAACCATAACTCCTGGCGCGCCCATCATGAGCGCGACTACGACGTAGTGGCCCAGATGGACCCAGATCACGTGCCGCTGCCGTGTTTCCTGGAGAGGACGCTGGGTTATTTCCGCGACCCGGACGTGGCATTCGTGGTTGCTCCGCAGGTTTACGGAAACATGTACGACAACTGGGTAGCCCATGGCGCGTCAGTTCAGCAGTACCTGTTCAGCGGGGTCGTCGAGCGTGGCGGGAACGGCCTCTCGGCTCCTCTTCTTATTGGCACGAATCATCTGTATCGGCCAGCTGCGTGGCGACAGATCGGCGGCTACCAGGACTCGATTATCGAGGATCACCTGACGAGCATGCGCGTCCAGGGAACGGTCAATCCAGCGACCGATAATAGCTGGAAGGGCGTTTATACTCCCGACGTTCTCGCGATCGGCGAGGCTCCGGCGTCCTGGACCGATTACTTCAACCAGCAGAAGCGGTGGTCTTACGGCGTCTGGGAGATTCTGCTGAAGCGGAAGCTGCGACGGGGCATTCAGCTCTCGCTCAGTCAGCGGCTGATGTATGGCCTCGTGCAGTTCTATTACCCCAGTGTCGGCACCACTGTCCTGCTGGGCACCGTCGCCACCTCTGTCTATCTGCTGCTCGGGATCACCGCTCTGCATGTGAACGGCGTGGCGTGGGTGACGCTTTGGTCGCTCAACCTGGCGACCTGGTTCATTTTGTGGCTGTGGCTTCGCCGTTTCTACCTGGCCGAGCATGAGCGACGCGAGGTAGGCGTGCCGGGGATGCTGCTTGCCCTGTTCGCGGGCCCCATCTACGTCGCGGCCGGTGCCCGGGCACTGCTCGGCAGGCGACTGAAGTATGTCGTGACCGCCAAAGGCAAGCTCAGGACAGGCGACTCGGCTCGTACGTTCGCACTGCACACGGTGTGGGGATCGCTCGCAGCGGTCCTGATGGCCTTCAGCTTTCTATCGCATCATGATCTTGCTGCCCTGCGCATCTGGGCGACGCTCGCCGTCGTTGTGGGCGCTGGGCCGCCCGCGATTGCCAGCTTCGGCAGGCTCGTACGCCTTCGCGCGGAGCGGGCGCACCAGGAGATCCGAGACACTCACGCCTGGCAGCGGGACATGGTGGAAGACTTCACTAGCCCCGATCTCATACCGCTGTTCGAGTTGGCCCGATTGCAGTCTGGTTCACTGCAGCAGGCAAACGGCGCCGACGAGCTGGATGCCCGGCCGTCAGTGAATGGCCGAGCTCCGGCAGCCGCCGGACGCAATGGCAGCGCAGCGGCGGTGAATGGCCACCGGGGAGGCAAATCCACGGAGGGTGCTGTCCGAAAGCGTGCTGACCGCGATGCAGTCGACTGGCCTAGCTGGCCGCCAGTCGACGCCCGGCGCGTGTCGGTTCGTGAAGCGGCACCGAGGACGACCGCGAGAGTGAATAACGAACGGAAGCGGGGCGGATCGCACCGGGCTGTGTCGCGTGAGCATCGTGACACCGAGATCCCGGGCCGGAACGAAGCATGGTACGAATAACCATCCCCAGAGTCGTGGCGGTGGCACTGTGCGCCGCCCTCGTGGCCTATGTCTTCGCTTACGGGCCGCGCCTGCCGATTCCGGCGGCGGGCGCGACGTCGGCCGCTCACACCCTTGCGCCCGCAGTTAAGTCGGCCCCGAAGAGGCCCGAGTTTCCGCCGCCGGGTAAGAAATTCATCGGCATCATGAATGGTGAAGGCCCGTACAATTTCTCGGCGCTCGATAGTTTCACGCATGCGGTCGGGCACCAGCCGGAGGTCTACGAGTTCTCGCAAGGATGGGCGCTGAACCAGTTCAATCGCGGCGTCATCGAGCAGGTGGCAAATCGCGGCATGCTGCCCATGATCTCTTGGGAGCCCTGGAATTACCTAAAGGAGCCCAAGATTGATGCGCAGCGAGGCTACCAGCCTGCTTACAGCCTATCCAATATTATCGATGGCAAGTATGACAAGTACATTCGATCGTGGGCCCTGGGTGTTAAGAGCCTTGGGTTCACCATCGCTATTCGATTCGCCCACGAGATGAACGGATACTGGTATCCGTGGGCTATTTTTGCCAACGGCAACAAGACCTATCAGTACGTCGAGGCATGGCGGCACGTTCATGACATCTTCAGCGAGGTCGGCGCCAAGAATGTCATTTGGGTTTGGTCGCCAAACATCATCTGGAACAGTTTCTCCAACCTGGCTAAGTTGTATCCCGGTAACTCCTACGTGGACTGGATAGGCCTGTCGGGTTACTACGGAACTCCCGGCATGGGCGACTATCAAACCTTTAATTCTATCTTCGCTAGGACTATCGCGGAGCTGAAGACGTTCACCGATAAGCCGCTCGTCATTACGGAGACTGGCGCCACGGATGTCAGTGGCCTGATGGCCCGGTGGATCACGGCGATGTTCAAGGAGCTGCCAGCCCACACCGACATCATCGGCGTCATCTGGTACGAGGACTTCAACGTGGTCGACTGGAAGGTGACCGACGATCCCGCCGCAGCTGCCGCATTCCGGCGGGGCTTTGCAAGCGGGCTCTATCACTTCACGTGGAGCCCCGACATGGTTCCGTTGCTCAAGTTGCCGTTGGCGCGATCGCCGTCCGGGTCACCCGCCCGCTCGAAGTCGCGTTCGGCAACCCCTTCGCCGACTCCGTCAGCCTGACGGAAGGCCATGACCGGCGTAGCCGGCGCATCCAGGTCAGCCAGTAATGGAATGTTTCATGGCCACCTTGCCTGCGCGGATGAAGATTATCCTCGCAACGCTTGGCGTGCCTGCGGAGTTAAGGGCGAATAGCATGTACGGCCCGGGCAGCAGGACACCCGTGCTGCTGGGTAGCCGCAGCGTGTACGCCATCCCGTGCACCGCCGCTGGCGAGAGCGGAACGAGGCGCTGGTCGTTGTTGACGGTGTGTGTAACCGCCGACATGCGGATCAGCACGAATTTCGAGTGAGCGGAGTTCGTTCTTACGCTGATGGTCGATCCGGTAGCTGCCCTTGCCGGGGCAGTCGTGATGACCGGCCGCGACCTCAGCGTGCCATTGGCGTTGAAGAGATAGGGCGGCGAGAAGATCTGCCCATCGGGGTGATTCGTGGTGCAGCCGCCACCGCAAAGTCCGCCACCGCCCGAAAAGACCCGGCCGTCCGGTAGCAGGACGGCCACGCTGTGGTAGGTGCGCGGGATGGCCTCAGGCGCCATGATCGTGAACTTGCCGGTCACCGGACTCCACAGCTCCGGACTGAGTACCGCGCCGGTGTCGGTGAAGGTCTGGGGGTGCTGCTGGCCGCCGACAACGAGAACGTCGCCGTTCGGCAGCACGACGCTGTTGCTGAACGCGCGGGCGTACGCCATGGTCCCGGTCCGGTGCACGATGACCGGCTGGCTCGGGCCGCGGCTGAAGTTAACTATGTAGGCGCGCCTGGTGGCCTGGACATCGACGGTGGAGCCGTAGTCCTGGTAAGCCGTCGCCCCGCCGACCGTAAGCATCCTGCCGATGTCGTACATCGCGGCGTTGCCGTTCATGGCGTCGGCGCTGGTGCCGCGGTCACCGGCGCTGGTGATGGTGCCGCTGCCGGCGGTGGTGATCCAGTTCATCTGCTTACTGGGGCCCGCCTGAAACACCGTCCCGTTCGCTTGCGCGAACAGCCAGGGCTGGTTGTCAGCGCGCCACACACCCGCTGGATCCGCTGTCAGGATGTTGGCGGCGAGCACGCCAGGGACTTCCCGCCAGCTGCCGGTGGCGCCCTTCGGCGTGAAGATCTCGCCGTTCTTGTTGCCCGCAGAGTCGTACCAGGAGCCCCCGAGCGTCAGGACCTGGCCGGTAGACAGCGTCGTATCGGCGTTATAGGCACGCGGGATATTCATGAGGGGCCCGATGGTCCACCTATTCGTCGCGGGGTTGTAGATCGTCGTTGCACTGTCATTGCTGCCGCCGTTGATCACGACGCGCCCGTCTGCCAGGATTGCCAGTCCCTCGCAAAACATCTGATGGTGAGTATCGACATCGATGGGCTCGCTGACCTCTCCGGTCTTGAGATTCAGCACGGCGACGTCGGTGATCGTGTCCGGGGTAGTGTTGAACGCCGTCGGCTCGTAGGCCGAGAACGTCAGCAATTTGTCATCTGGCAGCATGACGGCACTTACCGGCACGATGGGGAAGCCGATCGGCGCGCCCCACTGGCCGCCCACGGCTCTGGACGGTGCCACGCCCATGATGTTGATCTCGGCCGCGGACGTCCACGGCCCCCTGTTGCCGGCCTCGGTCAGGGCAGTGAGCCGAACAAACCGGGCGTGTCGCGGGCTGAAGATCGCATACTTCTGAGTCTGGTCATCGGCCCACGTGCCAGTGGCGACGGCCGCGCCCCAATGGACTCCGTCGGTACTGACAGAGACGGAATACTGGCCAATGTTCCCGTTCGGGTTGCCGTCCTGACGCGGCAGGTACGACAGGCCCGTGACCACGTGGGTCGCCTGCATGTCGATCGTGATGCTGTGCGGCAATGGGGGCACCGTGCCGGTATACGCCGTCTGCCACATGGTAAGTCCGTCGCCATCCAGGACGTTGCTGGCGACATCGGTCGGGTCTTCGCTGCCAGCCGTGGCTGTCCACCCGGTGCGCGGCAGGGCCGGGCCGATCGGCGGGTCGCTCAGCAGGCTTATTTCAGCTGCGGTTGTCCACGGCCCCCGGTTACCTGCCTCCGTCAGCGCGGTGAGCCGTACGTAGCGTGCCGAGGAACCGGCGAATACGGCGGTCTTCAGAGTCGGGCTGTCCGCCCAGGTGCCCGTGGCGACGGGCGCGCTCCAGCGCTTACCGTTCCGGCTGACAGAAATCGAGTACTCACCAATGTCACCGTTAGAAGATCCATCCTGCGGGGCAGATACGTGAGCCCAGAGACATAGTTTGTCTTGTGCATATTGATGGTAATACTGTGCGGCAGTGCCAGCGGCTTTTTAGAACTCCAGATTGTGGCGCTGTTGCCATCAATTGCGTAGCTCGCCGGGTGGCTGGCTGATTGGTCGCTGGCCGTTGCTGTCCAGCCTGCCTCCGACAAGGCGTCCGTTTTTGGCGTGAACGAGTCTGCGGCTGTAGCCGACAGCATTCGCATATGATTGCCGACCATGTCCATTCCGCCGGACATTTGCGAAGGGATGGTCGGATATCCCACATGGACGTATGCGTAGGCCAATCCGAGGATGACGGCCATGCCAATAGCAATTGCTGCCCGACGTCTTCTCAACAAAGGTCTACTCTCGGCTCATCAGGGGGTTAGCTCAGGAGGAAAGTCACCCAATGTACCCCAGCCAGGCACGTCGACGTGCTGCTCTCGTCATGTAGGACGTCTAAAGCAGCCGCGCGGATGTCACGTCAACCCCGATCCGTCCCCGGCAGGCGGGCTAGCTGCGCGTCGTCCAGATCAGAGACCGCGATCTCGCCTGATGGTCGCGCACCAGCGAGTAACGTGGTGACTTCGCCACCTCCTTTGAGTATCAGGTAGATATTGCCACCGAGGTCGGCAGTAAGCCGCGTAACACGCCAGGCATCATGGACGACGGGGCGCCGCGTGGAGCCAGGCAGGGGTGGAGCCAGTTGGTCGAGGTGGTGCTGAGGGTCAGGCGCCGGAAGACGGTAGTTCGCATGGCGGACGCCGCACTTCGGTATGCGGCCATGGGCTGGCCGGTCTGCGCCGGAGTTTTCCGGCCCGAAACCGCTGACGGACCCGCTGACCTGATGCGTGGCTGCTCGTGCGACCGCATCGGCTGCCCGGCGCCAGGCTCGCATCCCGTCTCGCCGGCCTGGCAGAGCGTTGCCAGCACCGATCCGGACCGCGTGGCGAGCTGGTGGCTGGCCACGCCGAACGCCAGCATCATCCTGGCGACTGGCCGGGTATTCGATGTGCTCGACACCCCTGCAGCAGTGGGGGTGACTGCGCTAACGCAAATGGAGCGGTCAGGCTTGCGGCCGGGCCCGGTTGCCATGACCGGGAACCGCGCGCACTTCTTCATTCGTACTAGGGGTGCGCCGGCCGACGAAGACGAGTGGTGGAGCTGTCACCTGGACTGTGAGCCGGAGGATCTCGCTGAGGTTAGCGGCGTGCGCTGGCACTGTCGGGACAGTTTCGTAGTCGCTCCGCCCTCGCGGTCGGCAACCGGCGTACCTGGCCGCTGGCTTCGTGATCCGGCCAGTCATGAGCTGCCAGACGGAGTGCGGTTGCTCGAAGTGCTAGCTGACGTGTGCGAGGGGATTGACTGATGGCGGTCGCTACCAAACGCAGCAGGTCTGCCGAACTGTTTGCCCGGGCCCGAGCGGTCATACCGGGAGGCGTGAACTCACCAGTTCGGGCGTTCGGCTCCGTCGGCGGCACGCCCGTTTTCATGGCGTCAGGCAGCGGGCCGTATCTCACCGACGTCGACGGCAACCGCTACGTGGATCTGGTGTGCTCCTGGGGCCCGATGATCCTTGGCCACGCCCAGCCTGCTGTGGTCGCCGCAGTCAAGTCCGCGGCAGAACTCGGCACGTCATTCGGCACGGCGACAGCGGCGGAGGCTGAGCTAGCGGCCGAGATCGCTGACCGTGCACCGGTCGACCGGGTGCGCCTGGTCAACTCGGGCACCGAGGCGACCATGACTGCGCTCCGCCTTGCCAGGGGCTTTACCGGCAGGCGCCTGGTCGTGAAGTTCGCCGGGTGCTACCACGGGCACGTTGACGCACTGCTGGTGGCGGCAGGATCTGGCGTCGCCACTCTCGGCCTGCCCGACTCGCCCGGCGTGACTGGAGCATCAGCTGCAGACACCGTCGTCCTCCCGTACAACGACGCCGAGGCCGTCCGCCAGGCGTTCGCCACGACCGGCGACGAGATCGCGTGTGTGATCACCGAGGCCTGCCCGGCGAACATGGGCGTGGTACCTCCAGCCGCCGGCTTCAACGATCTGCTCGCCGGATTGTGCGCCGAATATGGCGCGTTGCTGATCATGGACGAGGTCCTGACCGGGTTCCGGGTGACGAGATCTGGCTGGTTCGGCCGCGAAGGCGTAGCTGGTGACCTGATGACGTTCGGGAAAGTCATGGGGGGAGGGCTGCCAGCCGCAGCGTTCGGCGGCCGGGCGGAGATCATGGACCGGCTTGCGCCGGTCGGGCCCGTTTACCAGGCCGGGACGCTGTCAGGCAATCCCATCGCGACGGCGGCGGGCCTCGCAACTCTGCGTCAGTGCACTACTGAGGTGTACGGCCGGGTCGATGAGGCCGCTGCCGCAGTGGCGAAGCTCACGGCCGAGGCGCTTAGCACGGCGGGAGTCCCGTTCCGTCTGCAGGAGGCGGGGAGCCTCTTCTCGTTTTTCCTCGGCATCACCGACCCGGTCCGGGATTTCGGCGCGGCCCGGGGGCAGTCCGCCGCGGCCTACGCGGCTTTCTTCCACGCGATGCTCAACGGGGGTGTCTACTTGCCGCCGTCTCCGTATGAGGCCTGGTTCCTGTCGGCGGCCCATGATGACGAGGCGCTGAACCGCATTGCCGGCGCACTTCCCAGTGCGGCCGAAGCTGCTGCCGCCGCGCTCTCCTGATTGGGCGACGAGATCTCCCTGCTGCCGCGAAGTGAGCCATCGAGGTTCTTGCGCGTCAGCCAGCCCCGGTAGTCTGTGCCCGCGATGAGCAGCGAGATCAGGCAGGCAGCTGGCGTGAACGCCACCGTTCACCTCGTGCGGCACGGCGAGGTCGATAATCCGCGTGGCGTGCTCTACGGCCGCATTCCCGGATATCACCTGTCCGAGGCCGGCCGCGTGATGGCGAAAACGGCAGCCGACTTCCTGGCCGGCCGCGACATCACGGTCCTGCGGTCGTCGCCGCTGGAGCGGGCGCTCGAGACCGCCGAGCCCATCGGGGCCGAGCTTGGCCTGCCGGTCGAGGCCGACGAGAGGCTGATCGAGCCGTGGAACCACTTCGAGGGAATGCGTTTCGCGGTCGGCGATGGCGCGCTTCGCCGGCCCAGGCACTGGATGCATCTGTGGAACCCGTTCCGGCCGTCCTGGGGCGAGCCATACCGGCAGGTGGCGGCCCGGGTGCTGGCGGCGGTCGGCGACGCGGCCAGCGCCGCGAACGGCCACGAGGCCGTCTGCGTCAGCCACCAGCTCCCCATCTGGGTGACCCGCCGCTCGGTCGAGGGGCGCAGGCTCTGGCACGACCCGCGGCGCCGCGAGTGCGCGCTCGGCAGCGTCACTAGCGTCACCTTCGTCGACGGCAAGGTGACCGGCGTGACCTACGCCGCACCGTCCGGCGAGGGTAAGCGCCAGGTTGCGGGCGCGTAGTCAATAGCCGGCCCGCCGTCACATCACGGCACGTAGTCCGGCACAATAGGCCCGGTACTACTGCCTGTAGGAGATCGTCTGAGTGTCCCGCCTGCCTGCCCCGATCCGGTCTGCACTAGCTGCAGCCGTGGTGGCGCTCGTCGCGGCCGGGGCGGCCGGCTGCGAGGGCGGGGCCATCGCCGCGAACACGCCTGGCAGCAGCGGCCAGAGCTTCGTCGGCAGCAGCTACCAGTCGACCTTCTACGCTGTCGGCAAGCGTCCCGATGCTCCTGCGGTATCCGGTACGACGATCACCGGCCAGCACCTGAGCCTGTCGTCCTATCGCGGCGACACGGTCGTACTCAACTTCTGGGGCTCCTGGTGCGCGCCCTGCCGCTCCGAGGCGCCCGCGCTCGGCCAGCTCGCACGGAAACTCGGAGCCGACCACGTCAGGTTCGTCGGCGTCGATATCCGGGATCAGCCCGATAGCGCCCGGGCCTTCATGCAGACTTTCAACGTCGGCTATCCGAGCCTGAACGATCCTGACGACGAGATCGCGCTCGCGTTCCACAGCACGGTTCCGCCGGCCGCCATCCCGACCACCCTGATCATCGACCGTAGCGGCAGGATCGCGGCCCGGATTTTCGGCGCTTCGACTTACGCCGAGCTCCAGGCGCTGATCAGCAAGGTGATCGGCCAGCGCGCATGACAGCTGCCAAGGATGAGGTCATGACCGGGCTAGAGGTGAGTCCCGGCGGTGCCGGCGTGCGGGGACGTGGCGCACCGCTGGGCATCAGCGGCTGGCTGCGGTGGGCCTGGCGGCAGCTCACCTCGATGCGCACCGCCCTGATCCTGCTCTTCCTGCTCGCCCTGGCCAGCGTGCCAGGGTCGGTCCTGCCGCAGGAGGGCATTGATCCGGCCGCGGTCACGCAGTACTACCAGTCGCATCCGGCCCTGGCGCCGGTCCTGAACCGCCTGTCGCTGTTCAGCGTCTTCGCCGCGCCCTGGTTCGCGGCCATCTACCTGCTGCTCTTCGCCTCTCTCGCTGGCTGCGTCCTGCCGCGCACGTTCCGCCTCGCCGGGTCGGCCCGGCAGCGCCCGCCGCGCGCGCCGAGCAACCTGGCCAGGCTCCCGGCCAGCGCGGTCTACAGCACTGACCGGGCGCCTGCCGACGTGCTCGACTCCGCGGCCGGGCTGCTCGGCCGGCGGCGGTTCCGGCTGCACCGAGGCGAAGGCTGGGTCTCGGCCGAGAAGGGGTACCTGCGCGAGGTCGGCAACCTGCTCTTCCACATTGCGCTCCTTGCCCTGCTCTTCTCGGTGGGTCTGGGCGGGATCTTCGGCTACAAGGCCAACCGGCTGCTCATCGTCGGCCAGGGTTTCGCGAACACGCCCACGGCCCTCGACGTCTTCCGGCCCGGCCGCCTGGTCAGCCCCAGTGACCTCCAGCCGTTCTCGATCAACCTGCTGAGCTTCCGCGCGCAGTATGTGACTTCCGGGCCCGAGCTAGATCAGCCGCTTGCCTACAATGCCGGCCTCAGCTACCAGACTGAGCCGGGCGCTCCGCTACGTCGTTACATGCTCCGGGTCAATCACCCGCTGGTCGTCGACGGCGTCAGTGTCTACCTGATCGGCCATGGCTACGCGCCAATCTTCAAGGTGACCGACGGTAGGGGCAAGGTGCGCTTCGACGGCCCCGTTCCCTTCATACCTGTCGACCAGACCACGCTCACTTCCGAGGGCGTCGTCAAGGTGCCGGATGCCCAACCGGCCCAGCTTGGCTTTGCCGGCGTGTTCCTGCCCTCGGCCGTCGACATGGGCGGCAGGCTGGAGTCGGCCTTCCCGTCGGCGCTGAATCCGCGGGTGAGCCTCGTCGGCTTCACCGGCAACCTCGGCATGAACTCCGGCGAGGCGCAATCGATCTACCAGCTCGACACCAAGGGCCTGCGCCAGCTGAAGATGACACCGCGACCGCTGTCCGCCGGCCAGTCGCTCAAGCTGCCCGGCGGCCTTGGCACCGTCACCTACCTCGGCTACCAGCAGTGGATCAGCCTCGCCGTCACGTACGACCCTGGCCAGCTGCCGGCCCTGGTCTCGGGCTTCACCGCGCTAGCCGGCCTGATCCTGTCCTTCCTGATTCGCCGGCGCCGCGTCTTCATCCGCGCGGTCGCTGCGACGGATGGCAGCACCGAGGTGACAGTCGGCGGCCTGGCGAGATCGGACGCGGCCGGCGGCTTCGAGACCGAGTTCGCCGAGCTCGCTGAGATGCTGCGGGCCGAGCACGACGGTACGCCCAGCGCGACGATCGCGACCGTCGATGCGTCCGCGCCGGACGCGCCGACCGAAGCTGACGACGCCGAACTACAGATCGCAGAAGCCGAGAACGCAGCGGCCGGTGGTCACCGCCCTGAGGCGGCGCTCACGAGCCGAGACGGAGAGTGAGGCTCGATGCCCATCAACACGACCCTGGCTGACACCAGCAACGGGCTGCTGCTCAGCACCGTCGTCATCTACGCGATCGCCATGCTGTGCTACGCGTGCGACTTCGCCTTCGCCAAGCACAGGGTGCTGGGCGGCGTCGCCGAGCAGGCAGAGGTGGCGGCTGTGCCTGAGCTGGTCGGGGCTGAGCTGGTCGGCGCGGGAGCGAGCGCAGGCGCAGGAGCGACCGCAGCTGCGGGCGCGGGCACAGGCGCAGGCGTTAGGGCACGGGCAGCCGCGGCCGTGGTTGCCGGTGGCCAGCCGCCGGCCGGCGTTGCAACCGTCACCAGCAAGCCTGCGAGCCGCTGGCCGTCGGGCTTCTGGCTTCGCCTCGCGTTCTCGCTGACGTGCGTCGGCGTGACGGTGCACGTCGCCGCGATCTTCACTCGCGGGATCGCGGAGCACAGGGTGCCATGGGGCAACATGTACGAGTTCATCGCCGCGTTCACCTGCATGGCGGTGCTCGTGCTGGTCGCCGCCTCGGTCCGGTACCGGGCCTACTACATGGGCCTGTTCGTGCTCGTGCCCATCGTGTTCGGCCTGGGCGTGGACCTGACGGTCCTCTACACCCCGGCCGGGTCGCTGGTGCCGGCCCTGCAGTCGTACTGGATTGCGATCCACGTGACCGCGATGATCGTCGCGATCGGGCTGTTCATCTTCGGCATGGTCGTGACGACGCTCTACCTGATCGCGGACCGCAGCCAGCGGCGTGTCGCCGCCGGGCAGTCGTCCTTCTCCGCCGGCATCCTGAGGCACCTGCCCGGACCCGGCGTCCTCGACCGGCTCGCGTACCGCAGCGTCCTGTTCGGCTTCCCGGTGTGGACGTTCGGCGTCATGGCGGGCGCGATCTGGGCTGACCACGCCTGGGGCCGCTACTGGGGCTGGGACCCGAAGGAGACCTGGTCGTTCATCACCTGGGTCGTCTACGCCATGTTCTTGCACGCCAGGGCCACAGCCGGCTGGCGGGGCCGAAAGGCGGCCTGGATTCAGATCGCCGGCTTCGCCTGCCTGATGTTCAACGTAATCGGCGTCAACCTGTTCATCACTGGCCTGCATTCCTATGCCGGGATGAGCTAACCCGTACGCGCAGGATGGTCATGGCCCAGCCGACTTTTACCCTCTAAGGTGCGCGCGAAAGCGGCAAAACGTTGCGTCAACTGGACGTATCGACGGTAAATGTCGGTTGACGGGGCTTGCTGCACGACCGCCGCCGGGACTTTTCACCTGCTCGGTGACAAGCGAAACGGTCATCCCACCACTAAACCTGACGAACTAAGCAACGCAACGGGTGAAGAGTTGGTCCGGTCACTCACCGCGGCCTGTAAGCATTAGGAGAATTGCCCGATATGCGCCTCCTCGCATCGACATTTACCGCCTAACGCGCGCGCAAATCCGGCAGATCGGACGCAGAACTGCACCTCCGACGGTAAACGTCACGGCGCTGAGTCGCAAAGTTCGCAAATCAACCGTGGTCTGCTTCAATCCGGACCCGCCGCACCCCAGGATCAACTGACCCCGCTGATGAGTGGCTTGGCGTGCTAGATCGCGGTGCTCGCGCGCGAGAAGTGCCAGATCGCTGACCTGCCGAGTTACTCGCTCAGGTCCAGGCCACCAGGTAGGCGGCTCGCGCGAATAATGAGCCTTCGCGATCCTCGCGGATCCGTCGCTCCAGCTCAAGGAGGAAGTCGGGGTCATCGTCCGGCCCGAGCGGACGGGGCGCGGCCAGGAACGCGACGCCACCGATGGTCTCGCTGAAGCCGCCGGCGGCCTGAGCCGCCGGGTGCCGGCGGAGCGCCTCTGCCGGGCCAAAGCCGCCGGCCGGATACGGGCTCGAGAAGTGCAAGAACGACGGGCGCTGCGGCCGGCCCACAACCAGCCAGGCCGCGGCACCGAAGATCCAGAAGGCACCGGCGATCAGCAGCCAGGTCCCCTTGCCGAATGTGGTGAACTCCGAGTCGGGCGTCATCGTGATGTCGAGCATGCACGGCAGCACAAATCCGACACTAAACAGGACAATAAGTGCACAAGCCAGCCACATGGTTGGCAGCCTAGCCGGTAGAAGCGCGTGCTCGGTCATGAAATGCAACATTCTGTCCAGCCCGTAACCCGAGCCGAAAGCGCTGCCGACTTGTCCGGTTGGACCCGGTACTAGTCACGTTCCGTCACATCGGCTGACAGAGCGCCGAACCGAGGCATAACCTGACGACAGCGGGCGGCCTCGCCACAGCATCCGTGAGATTGCGCACATCGGGGAGTTGACACCATGCGGCTTCGGTTATTCCGCGGTCGCAGCTGGTGGCCCCGGCTGAGGTTTCGCCGGCGGCCTATCAGTTCGCCCGATCGCCGCGGCTCATCGCCCGGACCGGGCCAGCGGCCGCGCCAGGGTGCCTTGGTTGGCAGCCATCGCAAGACAGGCAATGCAGGGCCGGCGTCCCCGAGCCTGACCGGACGGCAGGACCAGCGGCCCGCAAGAGGACAGCCGGATGGACCGCAAGCCCCGGCGGCTCCGGCCCGGCCGGGCAGGGAAGGCACGCGCTCGCCCGGCGCGGGTCACGCTGTGCCACGTCAATGGACCACAGCAACGCAGGCACGTTCTCGGCGCGCCACCGGGCAGGAGGCCGTCACCGCGTCCGCCGCCGCGCCAGGAGCAGCGCGCGCTGCCATCCGGACTGCGCCCGACGGAGCCGGGCAGCCGACCGCTGATGTCGTCGCACAATCGGGGGCGCGGACCAGCGCAGCGCGGACCGGTGCGACCGGCACCAGCGCGACCGGCACCAGCGCGACCGGCACCAGCGCGACCGGCACCAGCGCGACCGGCACCGTCCGGAGGGACGCCCGAGCCGCCGACGGGCAGCCGTGGTACTCAGTGGCCAGGTCGAGCGCCGTGGCGGCCGGTCAGCGGGATTGTGGCTGCCTGGAAGACGTCCTGGTCAGAGAGTGGGCCGTCGACGAGGAGCCAGTAACAGAGGCCGCCGCCGCCATCAGCCGCCTCGCCGCGTTGCCGCTTCTCATCAAGGAGAAGCTGGCAGCGGGCCTCGACGCGATTCACGTCGGCGCTGGCGGCGTGCCCGACCTAGATCACATGGGTCAGCTCAAAGGAGTGCCGCTGCCGTCCGGCCGTGCCACCTGGGATGCGTGCGCCGGAGCCTACGGCGACCGGAAGATCGTTGTCGGATCGCGCCCATCGCCTACTCCGGACGTCATGTGCCACGAGGTCGGACACGCACTAGACGACATCGACGGATCGGACGGAGTCTGGCAGTCCGACTCAGCGGCGTATCAGGCGCTGTATGGCCGCTGCCTGCCCCATATGGCAAGCGAGTTCCACCGGCATGGCGCGCTGGGTCGCCGCGAGTTCTTCGCAGACGCGTTTGCCGCGATCGCCTCGAGCCAGCGTCCTGCTCTTGTCGAGATGCTGTCCGGCGACACCAGGACCGCGCTCGATGTAATGCTCTACTTCAACGTGCGGTACGGCATGTAATGAGGTTCATGCAGCGATGTTCGTGATCCGGCTGGCAAGCGGAAATCTGCTTGTGCCTGAATACGTGCTCGGCGACGACCGGCTACTCGGTGACGCCTATGTCGAGATCGGTCCCGAGCACGCCGACTACGCCCGCCTGGCTCCCAGGGCCATCAGCGACCAGGAAGATGAGGCACGGCGCAAGCGCTGGCAGGACGGCGACGAGTCACTCCGCCGTGAGTTCCTGGACTACCTCGCGCGCCACGGCGCCGACGGGGGCTGGAACGACAGCCCCCGCTGACCCCCGTGTTCCTGGACTGATCTCAGCGCGGGTCGGGAACCCCCGCGTCGCCGTCCAGCAGCTCGCGCACCTCGGTCTCCCGAAACCGGCGGTGCCCGCCTGGCGTACGGATGCTGCTGATCCGTCCGGATGCAGCCCATCGCGTGACAGTTTTTGGATCCACCCGGAAAAGTGCGGCTACTTCCCCCGGTGTGAGCAGGCGCTCACTGTTGCCGTCCATCGTGTTCCACTCCCTGGTCCCTTAGGGTCTGCCCCAAGTGTCGCAGAAACTCGCTAAGTTAGCCATAAACAGGCGCTTTATCCCTTGATTCAGGAAATTCCGTCCGTCCGCCAGTCAAGCGTCGAGTCAAGGCCGGAGTCAAGACCCGCGGTCATGACCCCCTCGTCAGCGGCGAAATCGCCAGCGCAAGCGAAGCCGGATGAGCGCTAGGCACTGACCGGCTGCAGGGTGGCGAGCTGGGCCTTGGTCAGGGGCCGGCATGCGGCGCAACCATCGGTCAGATAGACCTCGACGTTGCCTACGCGATGCCCGACGAGGCCGATCTGCGCAAAGATGCCCACCCAATGCGGCACATGCCTGCTGTCGAGCAAGATCGCCCCAACCCCGCTCGCCTTGATATAGGCCTCGAACTGGGCCACATTCGCGGGCGTCGGGTGCGCCAGGTTGCGCACCACCTGCGGCTGGTCACTGTGCTGGCTGAAACCTGAGTTGATGAACCCGCCGGCCAGTCGCATTGCGAAGCCGGACTGTGCCTGCCACAGCATGCCGGCGTTGCGCACCTTGGACAAGACCAGGACGATCTCGCCGGGCCTGATGCCCTGCTTGTACTGGCCGGCGGTGATGTAGGCCGGCACGCTCGAGGAAGACCGAACGTGGATCGAGGACGTGTCCAGGGCGATAGCGGCGACCACTAGCAGGGCCAGTGGCCAGCGAACGGCCGGACGTGCCGCCCACGACGCGAGCCGTGGTTCGGTCGGAGGGGCGAGCTCAGCCTCGCCCGAGCTCAGGCCCGGGTCCGGGTCCGGGCGCGAGCGCAGCCCGGCCTGCCCGGCCAGATACAGCGCGGCGGCAACCGCCAAGGCGAGGAAGGCAAACAGCATCAGCCTGGCCGGATACGCGTTGCGTGCGAGCGGCAGGTCATACAGCCCGGCCCAGGGCAGCCTGGTGAGCTGGCGCCCTCCCAGGTACAGAACCGGCCCTAGTGCGGCCACGATGACGACGATCAGCATGCAGGTGAGGAACTTCACGAGCTTGCTGGACCACCCGGCCACCGCCAGCACGATGACCAGCGCCAGCAGCGGGAGGCCGATGTAGCCGCCCGCCGAAATCGGATGGGGGCCGGCAGCCGCGTGCGTCAGCCAGCCGATGCCGAAGGTCCGGCCGGGCCGGGGTATCACCAGGGACACCGGGTCAAGGCCCGTCGTCGGAAGCGGTACCGGCGGCTTCTCGGTCAGGGCGTAGGCGAGGTACGGAGCAGCCAGTACCACCGCGATCGCGTAGGCGATCCCGAGGAGGCCGGCCAGGCGCGCGATCTTCGGCCGCCCGGCCCGCCCGGCCAGCGCCAGCCCCACCAGCAGCGACGCAACGATCAGCGCGGTCATGTCCGCGAACGTCTCGAGGAACAAGTAGAACTGGACGGCCACCGCGATGCCCGCCAGGATCACGAACGTCCGGGCGCTGATGCTTGCCTCGTACCATCGCAGGACCAGGTAGGCCAGGATCGGCAGCAGCAAGCTGTAGAGAATATTGAGCTGGCCCGCGTCGGTGTGCATCGTCTCGTAGGCCGAGAACCCGAACACTGCGCCTCCGGCGAGCGCGGGCCAGAAGCTCCCGGTGAGGCGTCGGCACAACACGAACGCGGCCCACGCGGTGACGGGTAGCGCGATGGCCGTCAGCAGGTTGAAGGCGACGACCGGCCCTGCGAGGAGGGTCAGCGGCGCGGCGAGCAGGCCCAGCGGCGGCACCGTCGTGACCCAGGCAAGCGAGTGGCCGGCGGGCGCGCCGATCTGACTCGTGAAGAGCGGGTTAAGTCCGTGCCCGATCGCGTACGGCCACCAGCGCAGGCTCCAGACGTAGAAATTCGGATCGGGGCTCGTCTGGTCAAGCTGGGCACTGGCTGGATGGAGAATCAGCGGTGCCACGACCGTCAGCACCCAGACGACCAGGTATAGCCCGAACGCCGCCAGGCCTTGCAGCGCTGGCGATAGCTGGCGGTCGGTGGTTACCCTGGCCTGCTCCCGGCGCTCGATTCCGACCACTCAACCAAACCTAACCAATAGGGGCGCGTCTCAGCAGTAACGCAGTATATTCGTGCAGAAGCGGCGATCTGGCCGGCTTTAACATCGCGTTGCGATCAGCCGGGCGACGTCGAGTTTCGCTGTGCGGACGGACGGCACTGGTCGTCAGTCGCCCGTAGCGCCGCAGCAGTCGGCATCTCATCAGTCAGCCCCCGACCTGCCGGGTCCGGACCTGTTGGCTCCGGACCTGTTCGCCCCGCACCAGTCAGCTCCGGACCTGTCGGGGCTGGCCTTGCTAGCACTGCACTAGTCTCGACTCATTATGCGAGCGACACTGTCCTACACGTTGTTGCGGCTGCTGCTGTTTTTCGCGGCGGCGATCGTGCTTGCGCTGTTCGGGGTGCACGGCATCACCTTGCTGATTGTCGCGCTGGTGGTCAGCTCGATCATCAGCCTGCCGGTGCTCTCCAAGCTGCGTGACCGGATGTCGACGTCGCTGTCAGGCAAGGTAGGCGGCTTCCAGTCCCGCCTCGACCGTGGCGCCGAGGCCGAGGACATCGACTAAGCGACTGAGACTGAGGCGACGGAGCCGACGGAGCCGATTCAGCCGACTCAGGCGCGCTCGTTCGCTGCCGCCAGGCCAAGCCGAGTCATCGGCCGATCGCCTGCTGCTCTGCTAGCCAGCCTCCCGACGTCAGCATCTTCAGCACGGCCTGGACGGCATCGGGTCGGCTGATGACCGAGGTGTCCAGGACGAGCTCGGCGTCGGTCGGCTCGTCATACGGATCCGACACCCCGGTGAACTGGCCGATCAGCCCGGCCCGCGCCTTGGCGTACAGGCCCTTGCGGTCGCGCGCCTCGCAGACCTCGACCGGCGTCGCCACGTGGATCAGGAAGAAGTCACCAACCTCGGTCACCATCTGCCGGACCAGCGCTCGCGCCTCCGCGAACGGCGCGATGGGCGCGCAGATCGCGATGCCGCCGTGCCGGGCGATCTCGGCGGCGACGAAGCCGATACGGGCGATGTTGAGGTCGCGGTCGGCTCGCGAGAACGACAGGCCCGCCGACAGCAGCTGCCGCACCAGGTCGCCGTCGAGCAGCGAAACCTGCCGGTCGCTGCGCTCGGTCAGCACGTCCGCCAGGTCGCGCGCGATAGTCGACTTCCCCGAGCCGGACAGGCCGGTCAGGAACAGCACGAGCCCTCGCTCGGAGCGAGGCTTGCGGACCCGGCGCAGCTCACGCGCCACAGCCTGCGGCGCGACCCACGGCGGTATCTCGCTGCCCGCATCGAGCAGGTCGCCGAGCTGATCGGCTGACAGGTCCTCCTGCTCGGTGCCGGCCTCGATCAGCGCGTGTGGTCGCCATACCTCGGCGCGCGGGTCGTACGCCCAGTCGCCGGACGGCAGGATCGGGATGCGCGCGCTGGCGGCCAGTTCGGCGCCCGTCGGCAGGCCAGCGCCCCCGGACCGGCCAGCGCCCCGGACCGCCCAGCGCTCCCTGACCGGCCAGCGCCCCCTGACCGGCCAGCGCCACCTGTCCGATCGGCCACAGCAGGCGCCGCGCCGTCGGCCATCAGATGCGTCGCTCCGTACGCAGCCGCGATCCGCGCCGTCAGGGCGAGCTCACGGGCCCGCCCGGCCGGGCTGGCCGGCGCATCGGAGTGCGGCGCCAGCGGGACCGCGACAACCATCGAGCCGGCCGGCAGGCTCGGCATCGCGGCGAGCACGGCCCGGATCAGTGCCTGCGGCGAGCCGACCACCTCGGCGTGGCCACCGACGAGAGCAAGAATCAGGATCTGCGCCTTCAGCTGGCCGGCCAGGTGCCTGACCTGGCCGATCTGGCGGCTTCGCAGCGGACCCCTGGTGGCGAACGCGAGGACAGGACCGTCACCGAGCTCAGCCCTTGCGGCCGACGGCATCAGCATTAGGCGGCGGAACGGCCCGTGCTCGGGTGGCCGATGCGCCGACACCGGCCCGGCCAGCCGGACCAGTCCCGGCTCTGGCTCGGTCCGCTCCGCGATCGTCATAACCGCGATCGGCGTGCCCTCCGGATCGGAGAGCAAGATCCGGTCCGGCGCCGCTTCCGCCGGCAGGGCACTGGCGGGCACGTCCAGCGTGACCATGGCGGGGAACGGGGTGCCATCGGCCAGTCGCCATGAGTCAGCTACGGCGGCGGAATCGGCGGCAGTCATGAAGCCGGTCAGCGGCGCCAGCGCGCCGGAGAGCATCAGCTCGAGATCACCAAGCTGATCCGGGGTGAGGGTGCAGGCCGGCAGGGAGCTGAGCTCGGCCGCAGACACGGCCTCAGCCTCGGCGGTCACGGTCTCCTCCAGCGCGCACTCGTCGGCCTGTTACCGGCCTGCGCCGGGCAAGCCCGAGGTTACACGCGATACCAGCGACCGCCGCTCCGGCAGCCGCCGGCAGCCGTGCCGACCAGGCCAGCACCGCCGGCGAGCCATCAGGGCAGGACCCTGGCGAACCTGTCCTCCGGCTTGCGGATGACGTAGATCAGCTCGTCATAGCTAGCGTCCAGCCGGCCCCGCGAGAACCACGTCACCAGTCGCTGCCCCGCCGGGATCGCCGCGCTCCGGCCAGGCCGGCCGAGGTCGCCCCGGCACCGCTGCCGGTGCGCGATCGCGAGCCCGTGCCTGACCACGAAGGCCTCGACGCCGCGAGCGGATGCGATCGGCTCGTAACGGGCCGGGAACGGGCCCGGCTCACCTGGCCGGGCAGCCCCCCACGCCATCGCCCGCGCGAACTCGGGGAGCTTGCGATCGAGGTAGCCGGCGGCGGTCTCCCGGTCAGCCGTTCGCAGGAGCAGAAGCCCACCCGGGCGCAGCCCGGCGACGAAGCGCTCCAGCACCAGCTCGGCGTGGTCGACCCGGTGCAGCAGCATGGAGCACTGCACCAGATCGTAGGAGCGCGGCGTCAGCGCCAGCGATCGGAGCTCGGCCAGTGTCGCCGTGCTCATCTCGGGTCTGGTCGATATGGTGTCCCGCACTGCGGAGCCGTCTTCGTCGACCCGGCTGACGGCCAGCTCTGGGGCGCCAGCGCGGAGCGCGTCCAGGTCGAGTTCGGGACCGGCCGTGGCGCATCCCGCCTGGAGCAGCGTGATCACTCGGTCGGTGTGCTCGGCCGCGTAGTCAGCGGCGAACCTCGTGAATACGTCGGCCTGGCTCGTCACCGCGGGCTGGGTGGGGCGCGTCTGCGTTAGCCGCCGTCCTGCCGAGGACGATGACCTGTGCTTGCCGCGCGGACCAGGGCCTGCCGGGGCGTCGAGCCCTGGAAGCTCGTCGACTCCTGCCACATGCCTTAGCGTAGCCATCCAGATACTCTACGTACTCGGATTTCGCGTCAGAGCGAGTCGTGGACCCGGACTCTGCGAGTGTGGCGAGGCGGCCGACGGCGTGGCCGTAAGCTAGGGGTATCCCGTAGCCGTGCTCGCGCAACGGCCGCAGGCTCCTGAGCCGGCGGCCCGTCGTCGCTCGGCGCGGGCCTTTCGTGCTGCCTATTTAGGGATGCAATGAGCCTCTCCGGTCTCCTCCCTGTTGTTACCGCCGATCCTGACCTGCGCCAGGCCCTTGACCAGGCCGCCGAGCTGCCCGCGCTCGGCGGCGACCTGATCGCGCCTGCCTCGCTCCGCCCGCTGCTCGTCGCGGCGCTAGCTAGCCCGGCGGCCGCCGACAACGGGGCTGCTTCCGACAGCACGGTGGCTTCCGACAACACGGGGGCCGCCGACAGCACGGTGGCTTCCGACGACGTAGGCACCCCGGCTGGCGTGGCATTCGCGCTCGCGGTGACCGCGACTGCGCGTGAGGCCGAGGAACTGGCCGCCGCGCTCGGTTCGCTGCTCGGCGAGGACCGGGTTGGGTACTTCCCCGCCTGGGAGACCCTGCCGCACGAGCGTCTGTCGCCCCGGTCGGACACGTCCGGGCAGCGGCTCGCGATCCTGCGCCGGCTCGCCCATCCGGATCCGTCCGATGTCAGGTCCGGCCCGCTTCAGGTCGTGACGACCCCGGTGCGCAGCCTGCTTCAGCCCATGGTGGGCGGGCTCGGCGAGCTCACGCCGGTCAAGCTGTCTGTCGGCCAGGAAGCCAGCATGGACGACATCATCACGCAGCTCGTCGAGATCGGCTACGCACGCGTCGAGATGGTCGAGCGGCGCGGCGAGATCGCGGTGCGCGGCGGGTTGCTCGACGTGTTCCCGCCGACGGAGGAGCATCCGCTCCGGGTGGAGTTCTGGGGCGACGAGGTCGAGGAGATCCGCTACTTCAAGGCCGCCGATCAGCGCAGCCTCGAGATCGCCGAGGACGGCCTGTGGGCGCCGCCATGCCGTGAGCTGCTACTGACGCCGTCGGTACGGGCCAGGGCTCGCCAGCTCGCCGCCGAGTGGCCGGGCCTGCACGACATCCTCGGCAAGATGGCCGAGGGCATCACTGTCGAGGGCATGGAGGCGCTCGCGCCTGCGCTCACCGACAAGATGGACCTGCTGCTCGACTACATGCCGCGCGGCGCCAAGATCATTGCCTGTGACCCGGAGCGGATCCGCGCGCGGGCGGCCGACCTGGTCTGGACCAGCCAGGAATTCCTGGAGGCCTCCTGGGTAAACGCGGCCGTCGGCGGCGAGGTCCCGATCGACCTCGGCGAGGCCGCGATCCGCCCGATCGCCGAAGCGCGGGCAGCGGCCGCGACGCTCGCGCTGCCGTGGTGGACGATCACGCCGTTCGCGGCGGCCGATTCTGTCCAGGCTCTCAGCCCGCACGACGGCGGCGACGCGGACGGCGGCGACGGAGAGCCGACCCCGTTCCCTGTGTCTGCGGAGCCGGCGCCCGGATACCGGGGTGATACGCATCGGGCGCTAGCCGATATCCGCCAGTGGCTCGCCGATGACTGGCGGGTCGTTCTCGTCACCGAGGGGCACGGGCCGGCCAGGCGGCTGGCCGAATTGCTGCGCGGCGAGGGACTCGGGGCCAGGGACGGTGACCTGAGTGCGCCGCCGGAGGCCGGCCTCGCGCACGTGGCGACTGGGCTGCTGGAGTCCGGGTTCGTCTGGCCCGCGATCAGGCTCGTGGTGCTGGCCGAGGCCGACCTGGCCGGCACGAGGTCGGGGACTCGGCAGTCGCATCGCATGCCGAGCCGCCGCCGCGGCGGGATCGACCCGCTCCAGCTCACCCCGGGCGACTACATCGTGCACGAGCAGCACGGCGTCGGCCGGTACCTGGAGATGACCAGCCGCACCGTGCAGGGCGCCACCAGGGACTACCTGGTCATCGAGTATGCGCCGAGCAAGCGCGGCCAGCCGCCGGACCGGCTCTACCTGCCGACGGACCAGCTCGACGAGGTGACCAGGTACACAGGCGGCGAGGCCCCGGCGTTGCACCGGCTCGGCGGCGCCGACTGGGCGAAGGCCAAGGGGCGGGCGCGCAAGGCGGTCCGTGATATCGCGGCCGGCCTCATCAGGCTGTACCAGGCCCGCATGGCCTCGCCGGGGCACGCTTTCGGATCCGACACGCCCTGGCAGCGCGAGCTGGAGGACGCCTTCCCGTACGTGGAGACGCCGGACCAGCTCGCCGCCGTGGACGAGGTCAAGGCCGACATGGAGCGGGCCGTTCCGATGGACCGGCTGATCTGCGGCGATGTCGGCTACGGCAAAACCGAGATCGCGGTCCGGGCTGCCTTCAAGGCGGTCCAGGACGGCAAGCAGGTGGCGGTGCTGGTCCCGACCACGCTGCTGTCGGCGCAGCACTTCGCGACGTTCAGCGAGCGATACGCGCCGTTCCCGGTGACGGTACGCCCGATGTCACGGTTCCAGTCGACGGCCGAGGTGGCCGACACCCTGGATGGCCTGGCGTCCGGCAAGGTCGACATCGTGATCGGCACGCACCGGCTGCTGTCACCCGAGGTTCGCTTCGCCCGGCTGGGCCTGCTGATCATCGACGAGGAGCAGCGGTTCGGCGTCGAGCACAAGGAGTATCTCAAGCAGTTGCGCACCGAGGTCGACGTGCTGGCGATGTCGGCCACGCCGATCCCGCGGACGCTGGAGATGGGCATCTCGGGTATCCGGGAGATGTCGACGATCCTGACGCCGCCCGAGGAGCGGCACCCCGTGCTGACCTCGGTGACGCCGTACGACGAGAGGCAGATCGCGGCCGCGATCCGGCGGGAGCTGCTGCGGGACGGCCAGGTGTTCTTCGTGCACAACCGGGTGTCCTCGATCAACAAGGTCGCGGCCAGGCTGGCCGAGCTCGTCCCGGAAGCGCGGATCGGGGTCGGTCACGGCCAGATGAACGAGCACACGCTTGAGAAGGTGATGAGCGGATTCATCGAGCGGGACTTCGACGTCCTCGTCTCCACCACCATCGTCGAGTCCGGCCTTGACATCCCGAACGCCAACACCCTGATCGTGGACCGGGCCGATGCCTACGGGCTGCCCGACCTGCACCAGCTGCGCGGCCGGGTGGGCCGGGGCCGGGAGCGGGGGTACGCCTACTTCCTGTATCCGCCGGAGAAGCCGATGACCGAGACGGCGCATGAGCGGCTGGCGACGCTGCAGCAGCACACCGGGATCGGGGCCGGACTCCACATTGCCATGAAGGACCTGGAGATCCGCGGGGCTGGCAACCTGCTCGGCGGCGAGCAGTCCGGCCACGTGGCCGCCGTCGGCTTCGACCTGTACGTCAAGATGATCGGCGAGGCCGTGCGGGAGCTGCGCGGCGACGGTCCGGCCGAGCGCGCCGAGGTCCGCGTCGAACTGCCGGTGGACGCGCACATCCCGCACGACTACGTGACCGGCGAACGGCTGCGGCTTGAGGCCTACACCAGGATCGCGTCCATCGACGCGGTGCACGACATCGACGCGGTCAGGGAAGAACTGATCGACCGGTACGGAGCGATTCCGCCGCAGGTCGAGAACCTGCTCGCAGTGGCGCGGCTCCGGGCTGTCGCGCGGCAGGCGGGCCTGACCGACATTACGATGCAGGGCAACAACATCAGGTTCGGGCCTGTCGTCCTGCCCGAGTCGCGGCAGGTCCGGGTCCAGCGGCTGTACCCGGGAACGGTACTCAAGCCGACCGTCAGTACCATGCTCGTACCGGTGCCGAGGGCGGTACCTGGCGCGCGAGCAGGGTCGGGTAGCACGCGGGCGGGTACCGGGCCGACCATCGCGCTCGGCGCACCGCCGCTGCGCGATCGGGAGCTGCTGGCCTGGTGCGAGGAACTGATCGAGGCGGTGCTCGCTGGTCTGCCGTCCGGTGATGCGTCACCGGGCGCGCCGGTATCGGACGGGTCGGTGTCGGACGGGTGAGGCGCAGCCGGAGCGGGTCCGGGGCGCTCAGCATGAGGAGGAACCTGGCGTGACCAGGAAGCACAGTGCGCGGCCGAGCGCGCACCGGAGGTTCGCCGTGCGCCGTACCCCCGTCCAGGTGGCGGCGGCGCTGGTGGTAGCGGGCCTCGCCGTGTCGGCCTGCGGCACCGTCCATTTGGGCGCTGCGGCCATCACCGGCCAGGAGCGGATCTCGTCCAGCACGCTTACCGATCAGGTCGCCAACCTCAGCGCTGCATACCAGACTGACAAGGCCAAAGGCATCAAGCCACAGCGCGCAACCGGCCAGGAAGCGCAGCAGGTGCTGACCTGGCTGATCCTGTTCCGCATCTACGACAAGATCGCAGCGCAGCACGGCATCTACGTGACGCCGGCGCAGGCCAGCAAGCAGCTATCCGGGCTCAGCTCGCAGGCTGCCCAGAGCAAGGTGACGCTCGAGGAGTACGTGTCGGCTGCGGGCGCGCTGCCGCCAGACCTGCTGCCGCAGCTGGGCCGGTATTTCGCCATCCTGTCCGCGCTGGAGGGCAAGATCGACGGCGGCAAGGCGCCGACCAGCACGGCCGAGCAGAGCAAGGTCCAGGCCGGGGTTTCGCACGCACAGTGCGTCGCCTCCAAGAGCCTCGGAGTGCAGGTAAATCCCCAGTGGGGCGTGTTCGACTACGCCAGCTATGCGGTCGTGCTGGTGCCGCCGACTCTGGCCGCTAACCCGACGCCGTCGCCATCGTCCAGCCCGCCCGTGCTCCACCCGCCCTGCTGATCGGCCGGTCCGGAGAGTGAGCATCTGGTGACCGACGCCGCGGACGCGCTGCCGGGGCGGCGCCTGCTTGAGCTGGTGCGCGTGATGGACACGCTGCGCGTCAACTGCCCCTGGGACGCCAACCAGACGCACGAGAGCCTGACGCCGTACCTGCTCGAGGAGACCTACGAGGCGGTCGACGCGCTGACGGCGGGCGACCAGGCGGCGGTCCGCGAGGAACTCGGCGACGTACTGCTCCAGGTCGTGTTCAATGCCAGGGTCGCGGCGGAGCGGACCGACGGCACCGGCTACACCATCGACGACGTCGCGGACGGCATCATCGACAAGCTGACAAGGCGCCATCCGCACGTGTTCGGCGACGTCAGCGTGTCCGGAGCCGGACGAGGTCAAGCAGAACTGGGACACGATCAAGGCCGCCGAACGGGCGGCCGCAGGCCTTGCCGGGACGGCATCGGCGCTCGACGGCGTGCCGCTGAGCCAGCCCGCGCTGTCGCTAGCTGCTCAGCTGCTGCGCCGGGCCGAGAGAGCCGGGGCACCCGCCGAACTGGCGGGGACCGATGGCGCTGGCGGCGGCGACCTTGGTCGCGAGCTGTTCGCACTGGTGAACAAGGCGCGAGCGGAAGGGCTGGACCCCGAGCTCGCGCTACGCGCGGCGGCGCTTGACTACGCCGGCCGGGTGCGCGCCTGGGAAGCCCAGCAAAGATAGACCCGGCAAGGACCAGCCCGGCGTAGACCTGCCCGCGTAGACCAGCACTGGCAATCTCACGACAAACGTGTCCGTCTGCGCCGGAACGGCGTGCCCAAGTCGCCGGCCGGCAGGCCCTCTACTAGGCTCCGAAGCGACCTGTCGGCATCGCTCATAGCGCAGGAGTTCCTACCGTGGCCTCGATCGAAGGCATTTTCGCCAGGCAGATCCTTGACTCTCGCGGCAATCCGACGATCGAGGTTGAGGTGGTGCTTGACGACGGGAGTCTCGGCCGCGCCGGAGTGCCTAGCGGCGCCTCGACCGGAATCTTCGAGGCGGTCGAACTGCGCGACGGCGGCTCTGAGTACGGCGGCAAGGGCGTCACCAAGGCCGTGCAGGCCGTCATCGACGAGATTCAGCCCGAGCTGCTCGGCTACGACGCCGATGACCAGCGGATGGTCGATCAGGACATGATCGACCTGGACCGGACCCCGGATAAGTCACGCCTCGGCGCGAACGCCATCGTCGGCGTGAGCCTGGCAGTAGCGAGGGCTGCGGCCGAGTCCTCGGGACTGCCCCTGTTTCGCTACCTGGGCGGCCCCAACGCGCATTTGCTGCCGGTCCCGATGATGAACATTCTCAACGGCGGCGCGCACGCCGACACCAACGTCGATATCCAGGAGTTCATGATCGCCCCGGTGGGCGCCAGCACCTTCTCGGAGGCCGTCCGCTGGGGTGCGGAGACTTACCACGCGCTCAAGGCGGTGCTGAAGCAGCACGGGCTCAACACCGGAGTTGGTGACGAGGGCGGATTCGCGCCCGACCTGGAGCACAACCGGGCGGCGCTTGACCTGATCGTCGAGGCCATCGGCAAGGCCGGGCTGACGCCTGGCCGTGACGTGGCGCTGGCGATCGACGCGGCAGCGAGCAGCTTCCTGGATGGCGACGTGTATGCGTTCGAGGGCGGCGCGAAGACGGCGGCGGAGATGACCAGCATCTACGCGCAGTGGCTCGACACCTACCCGCTGGTTTCGCTCGAGGACCCGCTGGCGGAGGAGGACTGGGCCGGCTGGCAGCAGCTCACCGCTGAGCTGGGCGACCGGGTGCAAATCGTGGGCGACGACATCTTCGTGACGAACCCGGAGCGCATCCGCCGCGGCATAGCGGCGAAGGTGGCCAACTCGCTTCTGGTCAAGGTCAACCAGATCGGCACGCTGACCGAGACATTCAGCGCGGTGGACCTGGCCCATCGCAGCGGCTATACGACGATGATGAGCCACCGGTCCGGCGAGACCGAGGACACCACGATCGCCGACCTCGCGGTGGCTCTGAACTGCGGGCAGATCAAGACCGGGGCGCCTTGCCGGTCCGAGCGGGTGGCCAAGTACAACCAGCTCATCCGCATCGAGGAGCTGCTCAGTGAAGGCGCGGTCTACGCGGGCCGCAGCGCATTCCCGCGGTCGGCGGCCGACGGCCAGTGAGCCCGGACGCCGCCCGACCAGAAGGCATGGGCCGACCAGATAGCACGGGCCGACCGGACGGCACGGGCCGACCGGACGGCAGGCGGCCGCTGCTCGCGCCACGCCCGAAGCTCACCAGCCGGGCCGCGGTGCTGGCCATCGTGCTGTGCGCGATCGCCCTGACACTGGCCTACCCGGTCCGCGAGTACATCGCCGACCGCCGGCAGATCGACCAGCTCGAGACTCAGAACGCCCAGATCGCCGCCGAGGTCAAGCGCCTCCGGGCCGAGCAGACCGCGCTGGCATCGCCTGCCCGGATCGAGCAGGAGGCTCGCGACGACCTGCATATGTGCTTCCCGACCCAGACTTGCTACGAGGTGATCTACCCGGTGAAGCGCCACGCCTCGGGTAATACCCAGGCGGCGGGCTCGCCGTGGTACGGGCGGCTGTGGCAGTCGGTCGCGAAGGCGGACGCGACAACTGCCAGGTGAGCACGTGAGCAGTCCGCAGGCGCCGACGGCGGACGACCTGGCGGCGGTCGCGCGTCAACTCGGGCGCGAGCCGCGTGCTGTCACCGCGATCGCGCACCGCTGCCCTTGCGGCCTGCCGGATGTGGTGCAGACAGCGCCCCGGCTGCCGGACGGCACGCCGTTCCCGACTCTGTACTACCTGACGTGCCCGCGAGCGAGCGCCGCGATCAGCAGGCTGGAGGCGACCGGCGTCATGCGGGAGATGACCGCCCGCTTGCAGGCGGACCCCGACCTACGCGAGCGCTACGTCGCCGCGCATCGCGATTACGTGCGTCGCCGCGATGAGGCTGCCCAAGAGGCTGGGATGGAGCCGCTGCCAGCTGGCACGCAGAGCGCGGGCGGCATGCCTGACCGGGTGAAGTGCCTGCACGCGCTGGCAGCCCACGCGCTCGCCGTGCCGGGCGTGAACCCGCTCGGCGCGGAGGCGGTCGAAGCAGCCGGGGAGTGGTGGCAGGCTGGTCCCTGTGTGGAACGAGGCAGTTAGGGCAGGCCGGCGAGAGGCGGATGGATGACCAAGCGGGTAGCAGCCATCGACTGCGGGACGAACTCGCTCCGGCTGCTCATCGCTGACGCCGACCCGGCTGGCCATACGCTTCGCGACGTTGAGCGGCGGATGGAGATCGTCCGGCTTGGACAAGGCGTCGACGCCACGGGCATGCTCGCGCCCGAGGCGCTGGAGCGGACATTGCGCGTGCTCGCCGATTACGCGCGGGATATCCGTGCCGCCGGTACTGACGCCATCCGCATGGTGGCCACCAGCGCGACGCGGGACGCGGGTAACGCCGCCGACTTCACCCGCGGCGTGCAGGCCACGCTCGGGATCGCGCCCGAGGTCATCAGCGGCGACGAGGAAGCCAGGCTCTCCTTCGGCGGGGCTACCGCCGAGCTCGCCGTCGCCGGCTCCGGTCCGGCGCTCGCGGCGCCCTACCTCGTCGTGGACATCGGCGGCGGATCGACCGAGTTCGTGCTCGGTGGCCGCCCGGACGGTGCCGCAGCCGGGCAGGCGGCCGACCTGGCCGCCATCTCGATGGACATCGGCTGCGTCCGCCTGACCGAGCGGTATCTGCACTCCGACCCGCCCGCTGAGGGCGAGGTCAAGAGCGCGACCGCGGACATTGACCGGGCCCTAGACGAGGTTGCAGCGGCCATCGCCGTCCGGGACGCCCGCACACTGGTCGGCCTAGCCGGATCGGTGACCACCGTCACGGCGATCGCGCTGGGCCTGACGCACTACGACCCTGGCCGTACGCATCATGCCCGGATCTCGGCCGACTCCGTGCACGCCGTCACCACGCAGCTGCTGACCCAGACCAGACAGGAACGGGCTGCGATCCCAGCGCTGCATCCTGGCCGCGTCGACGTGATCGGTGCCGGTGCGCTTGTCCTCGACCGCGTGCTCACCCGTTTCGGCTTTGCCGAGCTCGTCGCCAGTGAGCACGACATCCTGGACGGCATCGCCTGGTCGATAGCCGGTGGCTGAAGCGCCGCTGCCGAAGCCGCAGGCGTTCGTCGCGCCCGGCACCGGCTGGCCGGAGGATCCGGCGACGCAGAGCACCCCGGTTGCCCGGAGCCCGGCTGACGTCCGCGCGCTCGCGGCCAGCGCGGGCTCGCTGGCTGAGCTCGCCGCCCGCGAGTCCGTCTGCCGGGCGTGCGACCGCCTGGTGGGCTGGCGGGAGCAAGTCGCCCGCACTAAGCGGCGCTCTTTCCAGGCCGAGACGTACTGGGGCAGGCCGGTGCCGAGCTGGGGCGATCCGCAGCCGTCGATCCTGATCCTGGGCCTTGCGCCCGCAGCGCATGGCGGGAACCGTACCGGCCGGATCTTCACCGGAGACCGCAGCGGCGACTTCCTGTTCGCCTCGCTCTGGCGATGCGGCCTCGCCGTGCAGCCGACATCGACAGCGGCCGGTGACGGTCAGCGTCTGGTCTCGGTCCGGATGGCCGCGGCGGTTCACTGCGCGCCGCCGGACAACAAGCCAGAGCGCGCTGAGCGCGACGCATGCGCGGCGTGGCTCGCCGCGGAGCTGAATCTGCTGCGCAGCAGCCTTCGTGTAGTCGTATGTCTCGGTCATTTTGCCTGGCAGGCGCTGTGGCCCGAGCTTGGGAGCATCGGGCTTGAAGCGCCGCGGCCGCGGCCCGCGTTCGGGCACGGCGCCGAGGTCGCGCTGACAGCCGTATCCGGCGATCACGACGCTGCCCGACCCGATGTCGCCGGCCTGGTCGTGCTCGGCTGCTACCACCCCAGCCAGCAGAACACGTTCACCGGTCGCGTGACCGAGGACATGCTCGACACCGTCTTCCGGCGGGCAGGCGATCTTGCTGCGGACGATTAAAAGGTAGCGCGACCGCGGGGCAAAGCCGGCCGTGGATCACCGGGGAAGAAGAATGGCCTATTGGTCACGGCGAGTGCCAAGTGCGAAAGATCGCAACGATTAGCTCCCCGCATTGGCTAAAAAACGGCTCGCAGTAATTGGTTATCTGGAGTAATCAGATGGGCGCGGGGTATCATCGCAATGCCCCCGTAGCCCAAGGGAAGAGGCGGCCCCCCTAAAAGGGTCCCCAGTGTCGGTTCGACTCCGACCGGGGGTACTACTGACGTGCTACAACACGTTGCAGGAGCGAGCCGGATGTGGCGCGGTGCTGCGTCCGCCGACACTAGCCAGCCATTCAGTCATTGGTGCGCGATTCAATAAAGTTCAGCGCGAATTAACCGCCCGGCAACAGCGGCGTGATGCGCCAGATTGAGCAGGTGGCGCCGTCGGTTAGACCGATTCGGGCGATATTCATGGCCACCTACAGGCACACAGAATCGGCTACGTAACGCTGGCCTCCCGCGCTTCCTCATGAAGTCCTCGTCATCCACTGACATCCGGTCCGGCCGTATCGATGGTGATCCTGACGATCAAGCGCTTATCCCGCTGCATCGCCGCGCGGTAGTCCGCCCAGTCAGGGTGCTCCCCGGAGATGCGGCGGTAGTAGTCCTCGAGGATCGGCAGCGCTTCGGGCAGGTGTATTAGCTCCGCATCGCCCTCGGCCTGGATCCACTCGCCGAAGAAGCCGTCGCTGATGACGCACAGCTCCGCCCGCGCGTTCCTGGCTAGGTTCTTGGCCTTGATCGCCGTCTCCCTGGTGCTGACCAGCACCCGGCCTTCGTCATCGACAGCTACGACCACAGGGGAGAGCTGCGGGCGGCCGTCAGACCTTGTGGTGGCGAGGATGGCCCGCGGATGGCTGGACAGGAACGTGATGGCGCGGGCAATGTCCACCGGTACTGTCAGGCGCTGTTCAGCCTGCTGCGGCGCTGGAGCTCATATTCATGCACGATCGCGCTTGCATAGCCGTGCGAGAGGCCGTGCTCGTCAGAGAGCCAGTACGCGCGTTCATTGCATCTCAGGAAGGCAGGGCCGGATTCAAGGCGGCTGAACCACTCTCGGAGCTGGAGTCCGGTTACGGATGGGATGCGTGCGATCAGGTTCTTGTGCATCTCCGGAGAGTGGGTCAGGGACAAGTGGCACCTCCAGCTCGAGGGGTAAGTCCTCTTGCTGTCGAGAGTGCACCACCATCAGCCGCGTGACAACCCCCAGCGGCCACCCTTCCGTAATGCCCTGTTTGACGAGCGGCCGCGTTCCGGACAAAGCCGCACATCCGTCGCGGCACCCGCCTGCGCTCAGATGAGCCGCTCGAAGATCATGGCCATGCCCTGGCCGCCACCGACGCACATGGTCTCGAGCCCGATCGACTTGTCGTGGAACTGAAGGCTGTTCAGCAGCGTAGAGGTAATACGGGCACCCGTCATGCCGAACGGGTGGCCGACCGCGATCGCGCCGCCGTTGACATTGAGCTTGTCGATGTCGATGCCGAGGTCGTTGTACGACGGGATGACCTGGGCCGCGAACGCCTCGTTGATCTCGACCAGGTCGACATCGTCGATGGTCATGCCAGCACGGCCGAGTGCCTGCTGGGACGCCCCGACCGGGCCGAGGCCCATGATCTCCGGCGACAGTGCGGTCAGGCCAGTCGAGACGATCCGCGCGAGCGGGGTGATGCCAAGCTCGGCTGCCTTGGTGTCGCTCATCACGACCAGGGCCGCGGCGCCATCGTTGAGCGGGCAGCAGTTACCCGCCGTCACGGTGCCATCCGGGCGGAAGACCGGCTGGAGCTGCGACACCTTCTCCAGCGACGTTCCGGCACGCGGGCCGTCGTCCGCCGAGACCACGGTGCCGTCGGGCAAGGTCACCGGGGTGATGTCGCGCTGCCAGAATCCGTCAGCCAGCGCCTTCTCGGCCAGGTTCTGCGACCGGACGCCGAATTCGTCCTGCTCGGCGCGGCTGACCCCGCGCAGCTGCGCGACATTCTCCGCGGTCTGGCCCATGGCAATGTAGATGTCAGGGATGTGGCCGTCCGCGCGCGGGTCGTCCCAGGTGAAGTTGCCCTTCTCCATCTCCGACGCGCGTGCCTCGGCGTCAGCGAACACCTTGTTCTTGGTGTCCGGCATGCCGTCGCTGCTGCCCTTGGCGAAGCGGCTCACAGTCTCGACGCCGGCCGAGATGTAGATGTCGCCCTCGCCGGCCTTGATCGCGTGATACGCCATCCGGGTGCTCTGGAGCGAGGACGAGCAGTACCTGGTGATCGTGGTACCGGGCAGCGAGTCGTAGCCCAGCATCACGGCGACCACCCTCGCCATGTTGTATCCCTGCTCCCCACCCGGCAGGCCGCAGCCCAGGATCAGGTCGCTGATCTGCGCCGGGTCGACCTGCGGCACCTTGGCCAGCGCGGCTGCGACCATCTGCACGGTCAGGTCGTCCGGGCGGATGCTGGTGAGTGATCCCTTGAATGCCCGGCCAATGGGTGAGCGGGCGGTGGCGACGACGACGGCCTCGGGCATGACGGCTCCCTGCAAGGTCTTGGTAGTTAACGCGACAGTAGCTTATGCAACAGCACCTGCCATCCCCAGCTTCCCAGCCAGGCGGCAGGCTGCGCTAGCCACCCCTGCGGTGATCGTCGTGCTCGGATCGGACATAGCGGGCAGATCGTCCGGGCGACGACGCGGCCGCGCCAGCGCCTGTTGTGGGATAGCGTCAATGACCTAGGAACGCGGTCCTGACCACGGCGGACCCGCAGCTGGCCCGCGGCATTTGTCCGCGGACCCATGACATGGCACGGCAGCACACGAGGGCGGCGACAGATGCAAGTCCACGACTCCCTGATCGACCTGGTCGGCAACACCCCGCTGCTGCGGCTGCGCAAGGTCACCCGCAGCTTGCCCGGTGAAGGCGCCGGGCCGATGGTGCTGGCCAAGGTCGAGTACTTCAACCCTGGCGGCTCGGTCAAGGACCGGATCGCGCTGCGGATGGTCGAGGCCGCGGAGAAGTCGGGTGAGCTCAAGCCCGGCGGCATCATCGTGGAGCCGACATCGGGCAACACCGGCGTGGGGCTCGCCATCGTGGCGGCGGAGAAGGGCTACCGCTGCCTCTTCGTGTGCCCGGACAAGGTCGGCCAGGACAAGATCAGCGTCCTGCGGGCCTACGGCGCCGAGGTCGTGGTGTGCCCGACGACGGTGTCCCCGGACCATCCGGACTCCTATTACTCCGTCTCGGACCGGCTCGCCCGGGAGACGCCGGGCGGCTGGAAGCCGAACCAGTACGCAAACATGGAGAACCCGAACTCGCACTACCTCTCCACCGGACCGGAGATCTGGACGCAGACCGAGGGCCGAGTCACCCACTTCGTCGCGGGGATCGGTACCGGCGGCACGATCTCGGGCACAGGTCGCTATCTCAAGGAAGTCTCCGGCGGCCGTGTCCGGGTCATCGGCGCCGACCCCGAAGGGTCGGTGTACTCGGGCGGCACCGGGCGCCCGTACCTGGTCGAGGGCGTCGGCGAGGACATCTGGCCCGACACCTACGACAAGAGCATCTGCGACCAGATCATCGCCATCAGCGACGCGGACTCGTTCCTGATGACACGACGGCTGGCCCGCGAGGAGGCATTGCTGACCGGAGGCTCGTGCGGCATGGCCGTCGTGGCCGCGCTCCAGGTAGCCACAACCGCCGGACCTGATGACGTGATCGTTGTCCTGCTGCCTGACGGCGGCCGTGGTTACCTCGGAAAGATCTTCAACGACGACTGGATGGCGGACTACGGCTTCCTTACCGCCGAGACGGCCGAGCCGCGGGTCGGTGACGTGCTGGAGCGCAAGGTCGGCTCGTCGCTGCCGCAGTTCGTGCACGCACACCCGACGGATACGGTCCGGAACGTGATCGCTAGCCTGCGTGAGTTCGACGTGTCCCAGTTGCCGGTGCTCAGCGCCGAGCCGCCCGTCATGGCTGCCGAGGTGGTGGGCTCGATCGTGGAGCATGATCTGCTGGAGGCGCTGGTCACCGGCAGGGCGGCTCCCGACGACGAGGTAGCCGGCCTGATGTCGCCGCCGCTGCCATCGGTCGGCTCGGGCGAGCCGGTCAGCGCGGCCGCCAGGGCGCTCGGCACGGCGGGCGCCGCCATCGTGCTGGTGAACGGCAAGCCGGCCGGGGTGATCACCCGGCAGGACGTGCTGACGTTCCTGTCCAGCCAGACCGTATAAGCGCAAGGGAGCGCCCCATGCAGCAGCACGACGGGTTCGAGACGCTCGCGATCCACGCAGGCCAGGAGCCGGACCCGGTCACGGGCGCGGTCGTGCCGCCGATCTACCAGGTCTCGACGTACAAGCAGGACGGCGTCGGCGGACTGCGCGGCAAGGAACTGGGCGAGGCGGCGCGGTGGATCGAGGGCTACGAGTACTCGCGTACTGACAACCCGACCAGGGGTGCGCTCGAGGAATGCCTGGCCGCGCTGGAGATCGGCGCGCGCAGCCTGGTATTCGCGTCCGGGATGGCCGCGTCCGACTGCCTGCTCCGGGCGGTGTGTAAGCCTGGCGACCACGTCCTCATCCCGGATGACGCGTATGGCGGCACGTTCCGGCTGTTTGACAAGGTACTGACGGGCTGGGGCGTCACCTACCGGCCGGTGTCGATGGCGGACCCCGCCGCGGTCCGCGCCGCGCTGGCCGCCCGCCCCGCGCGGATTGTCTGGGTGGAGACGCCGACGAACCCGTTGCTCGCGATCGCCGACATCGCCGCGCTCGTGCAGCTTGCTCATGACGCGGGGGCGCTGCTGGTGGTGGACAACACCTTCGCGTCGCCGTATCTCCAGCAGCCGCTGGCGCTCGGCGCGGACGCGGTCGTCCATTCGACGACGAAGTACATCGGCGGCCATTCCGACGTCGTCGGCGGAGCTGTTGTCGTCGCCGACGCCGAGCTTGGCGAGCGCCTCTTTTTTCTCAGGAACGCGGTGGGCTCAGCACCGGGGCCGTTCGACGCGTGGCTGACGCTCCGGGGCGCCAAGACCCTCGCCGTCCGGATGGACCGGCACTGCCAGAACGCGGAGCGTGTCGCCGAGATGCTGGTATCGCATCCGGCCGTGAGCGAGGTCTTCTATCCGGGCCTCGCTGCGCATCCCGGCCACGAGGTGGCGGGCAAGCAGATGCGCGCGTTTGGCGGGATGGTGTCGTTCCGCGCTCGCGGCGGGGCCTCGGAGGCGGTCGAGATCTGCGGCCGCACGCGGCTGTTCACCCTCGGCGAGTCGCTCGGCGGGGTCGAGTCACTGATTGAGCATCCGGCGCGGATGACGCACGCGTCTGTCGCTGGCTCGGAGCTCGAGGTGCCGGCCGACCTGGTCCGCCTGTCGGTCGGCATCGAGTCCGTCGACGACCTCATCGAGGACCTGCGCACCGCCCTCGGCTGACGCATTGGTGCACTCGGCTTAATGCACGGGGCCGGGCGGCGGACGCCAGCGCTGCCAGGCCGGGTGCATACTGAACAGCCGCGATGGCGCTGCTGCCGTCGCTGCCAGCTGCTGCCTGGACTGGAGCATCACACCGGCCGGGACCGGTTCCCACCAGGGCTCGCGGCTGAGCAGCCGGCTGAATAGCTCGACCTGCGGGCTGCGCCGGGCCGGTGCCGCCGCGGGGCCGAGCACCATCTCGACCGGGGCCGGCTGGTCGGCCGCCTGCCACCGAACGTCGGTGGAGATACGGAGCCGGTCCGCGTGGTTGGGCAGCGCCGCGTGCGATGTCAGGCAGTGGAAGAGCAGCACGTCGCCCGGCCGGTAGTCGGTCGTGGCCCAGCCTCGCTCGTCGGCGCGAAGCAGCTGCGGCCGTCGCGGCGGGCCAAGGTGACTGCCCGGCAGCACGGCCAGACCGCCGAGCTGAGCCGGGATGTCCATCAAAGGGAGCCAGGTCGTGAGCATGTCCTGCACGCCGGACACGGCGAAGTCCTGATGGATGTAGCGGCCCTTGGTGACCTGGTATGGCTGCTCGGGGTAGACCGTGCGCAGCACCTTGACCGGATAGGAGAACGCGCCAGGCCCGAGTATGAGGCGCACGAGACCGCGCAGCGGCGGCAGATAGGGCAGCCGGTTCAGGCCGCGGCTGGCCAGCGCCGCGCGGAACGACGGGTCGCTGAGCGCGTCCCGGACGTTGATCGCGCGCTGCGGTCCCGAGGGCCGGCCGTCGCCGTCGGTCCAGCCGCCCAGGCTCAGTTCGGCACGCACGCTGTCGTAGGCGGCCGATACGTCAGCCGGCCGCAGCAGGCCACGCAGGAAGAGATAGCCGTCGTCGGCCAGCCGGCGCCGCAGGGCTGCCTGGTCTGCCCGAAGCGCCACAGAGTCGACCAGTTCGCGCACGGCATCTACGGTAGTGCCGCTGAGTGCGGCTGGGCCCGGAGTATGAGTCCGCCACACGGCAAAGGCCACGCGCGAGGATCATGGACACGTGAGCGATTCGGGTGGGGACGGGCTGTTCGGGGCCTTGTTCAGCCGAGGCGCGGTCGGCACTGGCGACCGCGACTGGCTCCAGGCGATGCTCGACACCGAGGCGGCGCTCGCCCGCGCGCTAGAGCGGGCGGGGCTCGCCGAGCCAGGCGCCGGCAGTGCCGTCACCGCGGAAGCGCAGGCCGGCCACTTCGACGCCGGGGAGATCGGACGGCAGTCGGCGCTGACGGGGAACCCGGTGCCTGCACTGGTGCGCGCGCTGAGCGAGCGCCTGCCAGCGGGGCCGCGCGAGGCGGTGCATCGCGGCGCTACCAGCCAGGACATCATCGACACCGCCATGATGTTGCTGGCGCGCCGGGGCATCGACGCGATCTGTGCCGACCTCGCCGCCGCCGCCGACTGCGCTGTCGCGCTGGCCCGTACATACGCGGCGACGGTCATGGCAGGCCGTACGCTGCTACAGCAGGCGATCCCGGTCACGTTCGGGTTTGTCGCGGCTGGCTGGCTGACCGCGGTCGATGAGGCCCGACGCGACCTCCGCCGGATCCAGTCCGCGCGGCTCGCCATCCAGTTCGGCGGGGCCGCGGGCACTCTCGCCTCGCTGGGCACCGCTGGGCCAGAGGTCGCCAGGCTACTTGCCGAGGAGCTTGACCTCCCGGACCCGGTGCTTCCCTGGCACACCGACAGGCTGCGCATCGTGCAGCTGGCGGCATCGCTCGCGGGCGCGTGCGCGGCGCTCGGCAAGATAGCCAGGGACGTCACGCTGCTTGCCCAGACCGAGGTTGCCGAGGTCGGCGAAGGTGGCGACGATCCGCGCCAGGGCGGATCGTCGGCGATGCCGCACAAGCGCAACCCGGTCGCGTCGGTGCTCGTCCTCGGCTGCACCAGGCGGGCACCCGGCCTGCTGGCCACCCTGGTCGCCGCGGCCGAGCAGGAGCACCAGCGCGCAGCCGGGGCGTGGCACTCGGAGTGGGAGACGCTGTCTGACCTGCTGCGCCTAACCGGGTCGGGTGCGGCCTGGTCCGCTTTGCTGCTGACGGGCTTGCGCGTCGACGCGGACCGGATGCGGGCCAACCTGGATGCGGCATGCGGCCTCCCCCTCGCCGAGCATGTGGCTGCGTTGCTGGCACCCGCTCTCGGCCGCCTGGCCGCGCACGACCTGGTTGCCGCGGCGGCCGCGCGGACCGCCGAGAGCGGCGGCGACCTGGCAGCGGCGCTGCTCGCCGACCCCGCCACTGCGGCGGTTTTGGGCAACGCCGGGATCGGCCGCGCCAGCCTGGAAGCAGCGCTCGACCCGGCCGGATACCTGGGTGCATCGGCCGAGTTCATCCGGCGCGCCCTCGCCTCGCACTCGGAGCAGGAAAGGAATTCGTCCGTTGAACGATGAGGAACGCGCGGCGGCTGGCATGCAGACCCGGCGCGAGGTGCTCGGCGACGAGCACGTCGATCGCGCGGTGGCCGGCACGACGGAGTTCACCGCCGACTTCCAGGACTTCATCACCCGGTACGCATGGGGCGAGCTGTGGAACCGGCCGGGCCTGTCCCGACCCGAGCGCAGCATGATCACTCTTGGCGTACTGGCTGCGCTCGGCCGCGACGAGGAGCTGGCACTGCACGTCCGCGCGGGAATCAGGAACGGGCTGACCCAGGCCGATATCCGCGAAGTGCTCCTTCAGGTCGCCGTGTACGCGGGCGTGCCGGCGGCGAACCGGGCCTTCGCCATCGCGGCGCAGGCCCTGCAGAAGTCTTCGTAGTCCGCACAGCTGTTCACTGGGCGGCAAATACGGATATCGTTTCGGCAAACCACGAGGAGGACGGGTCGGAAAGTGGCAGAGATCGTGACGCTCGCCGAAGCGATCGGAGCCACGGTGCGCGACGGCGACACCATCGCGATGGAAGGTTTCACCCACCTCATCCCGCACGCGGCCGGGCACGAGGTGATCAGGCAACGCCGGCGCGATCTGACGCTGGTCCGGATGACGCCCGACATCATCTATGACCAGATGATCGGTGCCGGATGTGCGCGGAAGCTGGTGTTCGGCTGGGCGGGCAACCCGGGAGTGGGGTCGCTGCACAGGTTCAGGGACGCTGTCGAGCACTCCTGGCCGCATCCCCTTGAGCTGGAGGAGCACAGTCACGCAGGGATGGCCAACAGGTTCGTGGCGGGCGCTTCCGGCCTGCCGTTCGCGGTAATGCGCGGCTACCGCGGCACGAGCCTGCCGGCCAACACCGCCGGCGTTGCCGACATCAGCTGCCCGTTCACCGGCGAGACACTGACGGCGGTCAGCGCGCTGCGGCCCGACGTGGCGGTCATCCACGCGCAACGCGCCGACAGGCACGGCAACGTTCAGTACTGGGGCATCAGCGGCGTCCAGAAGGAGGCCGTCTTCGCCGCGGCGCGCTCGGTCGTCACGGTCGAGGAGATCGTGGACACGTTGCCGCCGCAGCCCGGCGCGGTGGTGCTGCCGTCGTGGGCGGTTGGTTATGTCGCCCCGGTTCCTGGCGGCGCGCATCCGTCCTATGCGCTCGGCTACAGCGAGCGCGACAACGACTTCTACAAGGCCTGGGACGACATCAGCCGTGACCGGCAGCTATTCTCCGCCTGGCTCGACGAGCACGTCTACGGGGCCGGCCACGACGCCAATACCGACACCGCCGCTGACACCGGAGTCGCATGCTGACGTATACCCCCGATGAGATGATGACTGTCACTGCCGCGCGGTCGATGCGCAACGGGATGACCTGCTTCGTCGGCATCGGCTTGCCGAGCGAGGCGGCCAACCTGGCCCGCCGGACGCATGCCCCCGATCTTGTCCTGATTTATGAGTCGGGCACCATCGGCGCCAAGCCCGGCCACGTCCCGCTATCGATCGGCGACGGCGTGCTCGCCGAGACGGCGGATGCTGTCGTGAGCGTGCCGGAGATATTCAACTACTGGCTCCAGCCCGGCCGCATCGACGTCGGCTTCCTCGGCGCTGCTCAGCTCGACCGGCACGGCAACATCAACACCACTGTGATCGGTCCGAGTTATGCATCCCCGGCCGTCCGGCTGCCGGGCGCTGGCGGCGCACCGGAGATCGCGGGAGCATGCCAGGAGGTCGTCGTCGTGCTCAGGCAGTCCAGGCGGACTTTCGCCGAGCGGCTCGACTTCGTCACCTCGGTCGGATTCGGGGCGGGCGCCGGCAGCAGGCGTGAGCTGGGCCTGACCGGCGGCGGACCCAGGCTGGTCATCACCGACCTTGGGGTACTTCGGCCCGACCCCGATACCCTCGAGCTCATGCTGACCGAGATCTATCCCGACGTCTCCGTCGCGCACGTTCGGGACAATACCGGGTGGGACCTCGCCGTATCGGCCGAGCTGACCGAGCTCGCGCCACCGTCGGCGGCCGAGCTCGGGGCGCTTCGGCTGCTGCTGAGTGGTGCACCGCCAGCGCCGGCTGGCGGGCCGCCGCAGCCGACTGGTGCGGTACCCGTCGCCGGAGGAGGCTCATCATGACCAGCAGGGACACCACGGCCGCCAGCGGCGAACTCGTGCTACCGCATTACCCGGCGGTCGCGGGCGTTCATCCGCCGCTCGACTCGCCGGCCTACAAATCGACGCTGCTGCGGGCACCGAGGCAGCCGCTCGTGCCGTTGCCTCAGGGGCTGACGGAGATCACCGGTCCACTGCTCGGCGCCGAGCGAGTCACAGCGGTCGACGCGGACCTGACCGCGGGCCATCCTGGCGAGCCGCTCGGCGAGCGCATTGTCGTCACCGGCAGGGTGCTGGACTCTGACGGGCGGCCAGTGCCGGACACACTGATCGAGATCTGGCAGGCCAACGCGTCCGGCCGCTACGCGCACGCGGTCGACGATCATCCCGCCCCGCTCGACCCGAACTTTAGCGGTGCTGGCCGGTGCGTCACTGACTCGCTCGGCCGCTACCGGTTCGTCACCATCAAGCCGGGAGCCTACCCGTGGCGCAATCACCACAACGCCTGGCGGCCGGCGCACATTCACTTCTCGCTGCTCGGCCGTGCGTTCACCCAGCGCCTGATCACGCAGATGTACTTCCCGGCCGATCCGCTGTTCCCGCTCGACCCGATCTTCAACTCGATCCCCGACCAGAAGGCCCGCGAGCGGCTGATCGCCGCGTTCGACATCGACTTGACCGAGCCTGACTGGGCGCTCGCCTACAACTGGGACATTGTCTTGCGTGGGCGGTCAGCGACGGTCTTCGAGACCGAGGAGGCCCAGTGAAGGAGGGCATCACCCCCTCGCAGACGATCGGCCCGTTCCTTGCCATCGGACTGCCCTGGCCGGACGGGCCATTTGTCGTCCCGCCTGGCACGCCCGGTGCCATCGCCATCACCGGCCAGGTCCTGGACGGGGCCGGCGTACCCGTGCCGGACGCGCTCGTCGAGACCTGGCAGGCCGACCCGGACTCGAGGTTCGATCATCCTGATGACCCGCGTGGTGCCGCTTCGCCACGGGTGACTGGCTTCCGCGGGTTCGGCCGGTCAGCCACCGATACCGGTGGCCGCTACCAGATCGTCACGTTGCGGCCGGGACCGCTGCCGTGCCAGGGCGGTGGCACTGAGGCGCCCCACCTCGATGTGTCGGTCTTTACCAGGGGCCTGCTGGACCGGGTCGTGACCAGGATCTACCTCCCGGACGAGGCCGAAGCCAACGCGGCCGATCCCGTGCTGTCCGCCATCCCGGATCCGGACCGGCGCGCCACGCTGATCGCACGGGCGGAACCGGACGGGCAGGCCGGCGACTTCCGGTTCGATATCAGGCTGCAAGGCGAGCACGAGACTGTCTTCTTCGATGTCTGACCCGCCGCGACCAGCGCCAGCGGACCTGGCGCGAGCCGAGCCAGTGCCGCTCGCGGCGCGACCGCTGAGCGGGCCGCCCGGCGCGCCCGTGCTCGTGCTCGGGAACTCACTGGGCACGAGCGCCGCGGTCTGGGACCGGCAGGTCCGGGAGTTCGGTCAGCAGTTCCGGCTACTGCGGTTCGAGCTTCCGGGACACGGAGGCTCGGCCGCACCGCCTGGCCCTTACGGGGTGGACGGCCTGGGCCTCGGCGTCCTTGCGCTGCTCGACGCCCTGGGTGTTGACCGTGCTGGCTACTGCGGGATCTCGCTCGGCGGCATGATCGGCATGTGGCTCGCGGCGCACGCGCCGGACCGGATCGCCGCGCTAGGGCTGGTATGCACGTCGGCGTACCTGCCGCCTTCGTCCGGCTGGCTCGATCGCGCTGACCAGGTACGCACGGCGGGGATGGGCTCAGTCTCGGACTCGGTCGTTGGCAGGTGGTTCACGCCCAGGTACGCGGCGCAGGCTCCCGAGGTCGTCGACGCCTTCCGCGCCGAGTTTGAGCGGACTGACCCAGTCGGCTACGCGGGCTGCTGCGCCGCCATTGCGGCAATGGACCAGCGAGCCTTCCTGTCGGGCATCCGCGCGCCGACCCTCGTCCTGGCGGGCGCTGACGATGCGGCCACTCCGCCGGCGCATGGCGAGGTCATCGCGGCCGGCATTCCCGGCGCCCGCTTGCACGTCATTCCCGGAGTGGCCCACCTCGCCGCCGTCACTGCGCCTGCGCAGGTCACCGCTCAACTTCACGCGCACCTGTACGCGGCGACAGTGCCTAGCGGCGAGTTGCGCCGTTGGGGCTAGCATGCGTTCGATGACAACTTCCGGGCGCACTGCGAACACCGCAGGCGACGATGGCACGCCGACTACCGCGAACGGCCGCTCCCGCCGAGCGGCCGGCGACGCCAGCCAGCCCAGGAACAGTGACTTTGTCCAGTCCCTGGATCGCGGGCTGGCCGTCATCAGGGCCTTCGGTCCCGACCGGGAGCGGCTCAGCCTCAGCGAGGTCGCCAGGGCGACCGGGCTCACCAGGGCAGCGACCCGGCGATTCCTGCTGACCCTGGTCAAGCTCGGCTACGTGCGCAATGACGGCCGCGAGTTCTCGCTGCGCCCGCGTGTGCTGGAGCTTGGCTACGCCTACCTGTCGGGCCTCGGCATGCCGGAGGTTGCCGCGCCGCATCTGGAGGAGCTTGTCGCCCAGGTCCGCGAGTCGTCGTCGATCTCGGTCCTGGACGGCCACTACATCATCTACGTGGCGAGGGTGCCGACCAAGCGGATCATGACGGTGGCGATCTCCGTCGGCACCAGATTCCCTGCGTATGCGACCTCGATGGGTCGCGTGCTGCTCGCCGGGCTCCCGCCGGCGGATCTCGACCAGTACCTCGACGACGCCGAGCTCGAGCCGATCACTGCGCGCACCGTCATCGATCCGGACCGGCTCCGGGAGATCGTCCGGGACGTCGGCAAGCAGGGCTACGCGATCGTGGACCAGGAACTCGAGGAAGGCCTGCGCGCGATCGCCGCGCCCATTCACGGCGCCGGCGGGGCAGTCACCGCGGCGATCAACCTCTCCGCGCATGCCAGCCGGGTCAGCATGGCGGCGATGCGCTCCGACCTGCTGCCCGCGCTGTTGGAGACGGCCCGCCGGATCGAGGCTGACCTGCGCTCGCAAGGCCTTAGCTGACCTCCTCGTCGGCCTCGGCCATCAGCTGCTCCAGCCAGCCCTGACTTGCCCTGGTGACTCGAGACGGCACTCCCAGCTCGTCGAGAAGGTCGCCCGCCGCCATCATCTCGTCCATTCGCCGGCGCGCATGGCGGATGCTCCCTTCCTCGAGCCGGCCCACTGTCGCCGCCGACGCGCTCGCCAGTACCTGCGCGATATCGTCGCGGAGCCACTCCTCGCAGCCTGCCGCGCGACCGGCACGAAGCGCCTCGGTGACCGCAGCGGCTAGGCCCTTGTAGAAGACGCTGCGGACGAGCTTGCGGGTGGCTGCCGTTCCTGGCGGGCCTTCGAGTACGGTGACAGTGGCCCCGAGCGAGCCAAGAGAGATGCGCGCCAGCTCGTTGGCCGCGAGCCCGCTCGCCAGCATCGGTGTGCGGAGTCCGAGGCCTGGCACCGGAGCCATCAGGGCTACGTCGACGAAGGCGAAACCGGCGTCTGCAGCGGTCTGCGCCGAATGTCGCCTTGAGGCCGGCTGAGCCTGTGTTCAGGTCGGCGTAGATTGCTCCGGCCGGTCATGCCAGGAAGCGCCTGCTGCAGCGTCGGAAGCAGCCTCGTGTGCGCTGGTCAGTGACAGGACGACCTGACGCGAGGCGGGCGGCGTCGGCGTCGTTGCCAAAGCCCAGGATCGCGGCGGGCGCCGGTACTTTCGGGTCGAAGGCATGCACGATGGCACCCGCAGCGACCAGGTCAGCTGCGACCTCCGAGCCAGCTTCGCCCAGCCCGAGCACCGCGATCACCGGCGTCATCGTGGCATCACGGCGACGGAGAGCGCCCTGAATGCTTCGATGACGCTGTACAAGTGACGCCTGCATTGCCCGCTCAGCCTCCTCGGGCTTCTCCGAGCGATGATCGCCGCGACAATTGCCACGTGCTGCGGCAGCGACACCGCCGGTCGTCCCGGCACCAGGGACAAGGAGAACTGGTGACGCACCGTCTGGTCGCGTAGCTGGCGGAGCATCCGGGACGCTGTCGCATGCGCAGCGATGTCGCGGATGGAGCCGTGCAGCAGGGCGTTGAGATCGCTGTAGGTGAGTAGCTCGGATCGGTCTACAGCGGTGCGCATGTCCTTGACTATCTTGCGCAGCATGGCTGCTTCCGGCTTGGTGACCCGATCTGCGGCACGCGCCGCGACCAAGGCCCTCGAGGAGGATACGGACCTCGGTGATCTCGATCGCCTCGGCAAGAGAGACGTCCCGTACCCGCGCGCCGCGGTTGCGCTGGAACTCGACCAGACCCTGTGCTGCCAGATCCTGCAAGGCGAAGAACGCAGGATGAACCTCGATGTGCCGAACCGGTCGCACAAGTCGATCTCGACCAGCCGCTGCGTCGGCGCGTACTCACCCGCCAGGATCGCCGCGCGGAGCGCTTGGGTAACCGCCGGCTTGGAATCTTCTGGCACCTAATGACTCCTTCCGCTGGCATTCCGGCGCCGCCGTTCATGCTGTGGGCGGGGTGCCATGCGTGTGGAATGACGGGATCGTGGCCAGACCCCAGGCCTGGCCCCTGGCGCGCTCGGCCTCAGTCCAGGTTATGGGCTCCCAGTCGGGCGCGAAGATCAGCCTCGAGCACGGATTGCACAGCTCGACCCGGTTGCCCCCCGGCTCGTAGACGTACAGGAAGAAGGTTTGCTGGATGGCGTGCTTGTGCGGCCCGGTCTCGATGAATACCTGCTTGTCGAGGCAGATGTCGGCGGCACGGAGCACGTCCTCCCTGGTGTCGGTCGCGAATGCGATGTGGTGCAGCCGTCCGCTCGCCTTGGTCCAGTCCCGTGTGTAGACGAGGTCGTAGGACTTCTGCGCGAAATGCAGCCACTGCGCCGAGATCGTGCCGTCGTCGAGCCTGATCTGCTCGGTGACGCGGGCGCCGAGGGCTGAGCTGATGAACCGTCCGTTCGGCTCAGTCTCGGCGGCCAGGTAGTTAACGTGATCCAGGCGCCGGACGCACACGCCACGCCCGGGATAGGCCTGCGCCTGGTTCTTCAGCGCAGGCCGCAGCTCAGCGGGCGGCCTGGTACCACTCGATCTCCCAGTACAGCTCGAATTCGTGGCCGTCCGGGTCACGGAAGAGGTAGGTGGGGCCGATGCCGACATCGCCGTCCTGCCAGCCAGGCCGAGACCCTGCCGCCTCGATCTCGGCCACCCGCCGTTGTAGTGCTGCCGCACTGGCCGCGCGAAGTCCGGTACGGCCGATCCCGGAGGTCGCCGACGCCGGTCAGCTTCAGGCTGTGGTGCTCGTAGTCATCCCAGGTACGAAGGTAGACCGAGTTGCCGCTGGCACCGTTCTCGGTCAGTCCGAGAACTTCGGTGAAGAACCACAGGCTCCGGTCGGGCTCCGGGGTTAGCAGTTCAGCGTGGCCGAGATGGGCTACGTCATGAAGCAGCGGGGGCATCGGCGGCAGCGGTCCAATCCGTGGTCGTGCTATGGCTGCACTGGTCGGCGAAGACGGTGCCATCGAAGAGCTTGCGCGCGGTGCGTACGACGCCTGCCCTCTTGCACTACGCGGGGGACGCGCGCGAGGTGTCGAGTTCGACGTCGACCAGCAGGTGCCCGCTCGGGTGCTCAACGTCAACCGAGCTGCCCCGGAACATGCGACCGGGCGAGTTCGGCCCCGGCGGCGCCGGGAAGCAGCATCGCGGTGGCGACGCTGACCGCGCCGAGCACGCCGATCGCGGTATGCGGCCGAACCGGAATGAACGTGCGGGTGCAGATCGTGCCGCCGCCGCGGGGCGCGCTGACGAGCGTCGTTTTCGGCACCGACGTCTGGCTCGACTTCGCCGAGGCCCATGAGCCTGCCGGCCGCAAGCCGCAGTGACTGCACCCGGTCACGGAGCGCCGGTCGTTGCTCGGCCAGCTCGGCGGGTGACTCATATCCGGTGATGCCCAGCTCGGTGGCACGGGCGACGACGACCGGCATGCCGTTGTCGATGCAGGTGACCTCGATGCCGTCGATGACGTCGCATATGTTGCCCGGTGGGCAGCAGGCTGACCGGTAGTCGAGCCGACGGTGTCGGCGAAGAGCAGCCTGATCGGTGCTGCCGTGCCCGGCACGCCCGCGATCGCGGTGTGCCCTGCGTAATCGGCACCCCGCCCGGGGTGCTGAAGGTCGGCGGTCGACTACGCTGCCCGAGTTCAGCATCCGGATGCGAGTGCGTCGTTGACTCGCGACCAGGCTCGATCAGGCCTCGCTCGACGGCGAACGGGCCCACGCCGGCGAGGATGTTCCCGCAGTTCTGCTGGTCGGTCACTGTCGGCCTCGTCGACCCCGAACTGCAAGAAGAGATAGTCGACGTCCGCGTCGTCGTCGTGCGACGCGCGAGATGACGGCCGACCTTGGACGTCAGCGGATGGGCTCCGCCGAGTGCCGTCGACCTGTAGCGGGTGACCGCTACCCATGATCGCGGAGCAGCAGAGCGTCTCGCTAGCGCGGGCTGCTCGGGCAGCTCGGAGGCAAGGAAATAAAGCCCTTTCGAGGTACCGCCGCGCATCAGCATGCAGCGGATGCCCAGGGCTGCGACGGCCACGCCGGATCCGGCGCGGCTCATCACTGCTGCTCGAGGTAGGCGTGGTAATCCAGGTATTCCACGCCTAGCTCGGGACAGCACGGCCCGCAGGCCGTAGCGATCAAGGCCAAGTTCGCCGCCGCGGAACGCAGCGCGGGTCGGCATCTTCCTTGTGCGGCGCGTGCCTGGGCGGCCGCTACGGCCCAGCCGACGATCGGACCGCGGGACGACCAGGGCGCCGTCGTCGTCGGCGAGTATGGCGTCACCGGGCGCGATGCGCTGCCCATTGATGCTGACGGGAACGTTGACCGCGCCCGCGGTCGCCTTGACCGTGCCCTGGGCGGACACGGCCGAGCAGAACACCGGGAATCCCATGCTGTGCAGCTCGGAGACGTCGCGCACGCCGCCTGTCGTCACCAGTCCGCGGACGCCGCGGTGCTGAAGAGAAGTCGCGAGAAGCTCGCCGAAGGCTCCGTCACTGCTTGGCGAGGTGGTCGTCACGACGAGGACGTCACCGGGCTGGCATTGCTCTACCGCGCAGTGAATCATCAGGTTGTCGCCGGGCCAGCAGACGACGGTGACGGCCGTACCGCCAATACGCGAGCCCAGGTACACGGGCCGAATCGCGGGCCCGAGGTAGCCCGTGCTGCCGATGGCCTCGTGCACTGTGGCAACGCCGAAGCGCGTCAGCTTCGTGACCGCGTCGTCATCAGCTCGGGGACAGGCCGTGACGACCACGGTCCTCACTTCAGCATCCTGGTCGACTTCCGGATACAGCCGCATGTAGGCCTCGGCCATGGTCGAATGCTTCAGGCCGAGGTTGGGGCCTGCATTGCGCTCGAGCTGGACCCCGCGCCGCCTGGCCAGGTCGGTGTAGTAGTCCCACATGTGCCGCTGCGCTTTGCAGGCACTCCATGGCCTTGCGCTTCACATCGAAGACTTCGGTGATGTCCAGCAGTACCTGCGGCTTGAAGTCGCACTGCTCGGGCTGATGCGGCTCGAACAAGAACACGGGCGGCGCGCCAAGCGGCTCGCCTGGTGCGTCGTAGCCAGCTGCCTGTGCGAACACCCGCGCCTGCAGAGCCATCCGGGCTGCCGCCGGATGGTCCGGGTTATACGGATCGGCCAGCGAGTGGGTGAGCACGACGGCAGGCTGCACCCGCCGGTAGCAGCGCACGATCGCGTCGGTGAGGTGCTCGGACTCGGGCAGCGGGTAATCGCCGGCATCGGTGAACTCGATTGCCGCGCCGAGAACCTCCGGCTGCCCGGCTCGCCTCCTCGCGCCGGACCTCCTTGATCTCTGCCAGCGTCAGGCCGTCACGCCACGCCTTAGCGGACTCACCCCGCTCGCCGATAGCTCAGGCACAGCACCGTCACGTTGGCACCGCGAGACGGAGGCCAGGGCCACGGCACCGCCGGCCCGCCAGACGAAGTCGCCAGCGTGCGCGCTGACCACGAGGAATGGACCGGTTGGTGCCTCGTCGCTCGCGCTCATCTGTACCTTCCTCAGGGCAGAACACGCAGTGAGAAAACGTAGCTCTGTGCAAGCAATATTGTCAACGATTCTGATCTGCGCCAAGCCTCACTCGCGACCATTCCCGGTGCTAAAGGGCCAGTACCAGGTAGGAACAGGCGCACGGAAAGGTCGGATGGCGAGGCTCGTGCAGTTCCGACCTTTGGTGCCAGGAATCCAACGAGATTGTTGACATTACGGACCGCGGAGTCTACTTCTCGGGCTGAACGGAAGGCGAGGCGTACTGCGCGGTGCGCCATTCACAAAGAGATCATGTCGGTGGTAAAGGGCGAACGCCGATAACCGTAGCGTTCGCGGCAGCAGGTGCGCTAACTTCTCTACAATGCGCATAGCCGTACGCCAAGCGAACACTCCTCGGACGTCGGCGTGAGGCGGGTGCTGTACGTCGAGGAGACGGAATGGAACGTCAGGAAGCCGGCGGCGCTGCAATACGACCTCACGAGGAGATCGATGACGAATGAGTGATCAGACTGTGCGGGCCAGCAGCAGCCTGGCCGCCAACATCAGCCGGCGTGGCCTGCTGCGCGCGGTTGGCGCCGGTGCGGCCGTCGTCGGGACGGGTGGCCTGCTCCAGGCGTGTGGCTCCGGGATCAAGGGCGCCAGCTCAGGCGCCACCAAAAGCATCACCATTGGCTGGATCCATCCGCTGACCGGAGATCTGGCCGGGTTCGGCGCGCCGGACAACTGGGTGATCTCGAAGATCAAGCAGACGACGCCGTACAAGAACGGGTTCAAGATCGGCGGCAAGATCTACCCGGTCACCATCAAGTCCTACGACACACAGTCCAGCCCAACCCGAGCCGGCGACCTCGCCAATACGGCCATCCTGAACGACCGTGTCGACCTGCTGCTGGCGTCGTCCACGCCGGAGACCGTCAACGCCGTAGCCAGCCAGGCCGAGTCGCTCGGGACGCCGCTCATCTGCGCGAACATCCCGTGGGAGGCGTGGTACCTGAACCTGTTCCCGAATGGCAACCCGCAGCACGCCACGGAGAAGGCAAAGTACGTGGTGATGTACTTCCTTGGTGCCGAGCACCTGGCCAAGTGCTTCATCCCGATGTGGAACCGGATCCACGACCAGTTGCACACCAACAAGGTGGTGGCGGCGGCGTTCCCCAACGATTCCGACGGCAACGCCTTCCGCGCCGTATTCCCGCCCATCATTCAGGGCGCGGGCTACACATTCGACATGTCCTCGGCTTACCCCGACGGGACCACGAACTACTCCTCGATGATCTCCCAGTTCAAGGCGGACAAGGCCGACTTCTTCACCAACGTCCCGCTGCCGCCCGACTTCGCGACCATGTGGAAGCAGTCCGTGCAGCAGGGCTTCAAGCCAAAACTGGCGACGGTCGCCAAGGTGCTGCTCTTCCCCCCCGACGCCTATGCCCTCGGCAGCCTTGCCTACAACGTAGCGACCGACGCGTGGTGGGCCCCGTCGCTGCCGTGGACCTCCTCGTTCACCGGGGAAACGTGCCAGCAGATGGCCACCGAGTTCGAGGCAGCTACCAGCGGCCAGTGGAACTCCAACATCAGCAACTACAGCCTCTTCGAGGCCGCCCACGCCGCGCTTGTCTCGGTGAGCGACCCCCACGACAAGGCCGAGGTCGCGGACGCCATCCACAAGGTGAACATCCGCGGGATTGCCGGACCGCTCGACTTTGCCTCCGGCGGCCCCGCGCCGGGCGTTGCGATCACACCGCCGGTGGGCGTTCAGTGGCAGAAGGGGACGAAGTACCCGCTGGAGATGCAGGTCGTCGACAACACTCTGCAGCCGGACGCGAAGATCACTGCCGATCTGCTTCCGACCAACCCGTGAGCTGATGACAAGCCCGCTGCTTGAGCTTCAGCACGTGACGAAGCGGTTCGGCCGTGTCGTCATCGCGGAGGACCTGTCGCTGGCCGTCGGGCCGGGGGACACGGTCGGGATAGTGGGACCGAATGGCGCGGGCAAGACCAGCCTATTCGGCCTCATATCCGGCGACCTTGCCCCCGGCGCCGGCGAGGTCCGCATCGCCGGGCGGACAGTTACCAGACTGGACGCGGCCGCGCGCTGCCGGCTGGGGGTCGGCCGCACGTACCAGGTGCCGCGGCCGTTCGCGAACATGACGGTTTTCGAGAACGTGCTCGTCGCCGCCCAGCAGGGCGGCGGGCTGCGGCGGCGGGCCAGTTATGCAGCCGCCGTCGGCGCGCTGGAGCGGACGGGCATGTCCGGCCAGGTGAATGTGCCCGCCGAGCGGCTAGGGCTATTGCAGCGCAAGCGGCTGGAGCTTGCTCGCGCCCTGGCCACGCAGCCGACGTTGCTGCTGCTGGACGAGGTGGCGGGTGGCCTGACCGACCCGGAGGTCGCCCAGCTCGTGGAGATCGTCCGCGGTGTCAATGCCGAGGGGACCGCGGTGATCTGGATCGAGCACGTCGTGCGCGCGCTCACCGCCGTGGTTGGTCGGCTGATGTGCCTGGCTGGCGGCACGTTCGTAGGCGACGGCGACCCGGCGACTGTGCTGGCCGACCCCGCGGTCCGCGAGGTCTTCCTCGGGACCGAGGTTAGCGCGGCGCTCGCCGGAGGCTCGCTGGGGCAACCGCTGGCCGAGGGCGAACGGAGCGAGCCGTGACTGGCCAGGCAGCCGACGACCAGCTGACTGGCGCGACGCCCCTGCTGGACGTAGGCGAGCTGGTCGTGAACCACGGGCAGCTCCGGGCCCTGGACGCGGTCTCGTTTCGCGTATTCCCCGGCGAGGTCTATGCCATCATCGGCGCGAATGGCGCGGGCAAGTCGACGCTCCTGCGCACAATCGCGGGCCTGCACCATCCCGTGACGGGCTCCGTCCTGTTCGACGGCGAGGACGTGACCAGGCTCCGGCCTGAGCGCCGGGCCAGGCGGGGGATTGTGTTGGTGCCGGAGGGCAGGAGGCTGTTCGGCTCGCTGTCGGTAGAGGAAAACTTGCAGGTAGGCGCCACGTACGCGCGGCCGGGCCCGTGGACGATCGAGCGGGTGTACGACATGTTCGACTGGATGCGGGAGCGCCGCAACCAGCGCACCGCCCAGCTGTCGGGCGGCGAGCAGCAGACGGTCGCGATCGGGCGAGCGCTGGTTGCCAACCCCCGCGTGCTGCTGCTCGACGAGCTGTCGCTCGGACTGGCACCTGTGGTCGTCCAGCGCATCTACAGCATGCTGCCGCAGGTACTGGCGACTGGTCTGACTGTCCTGCTGGTTGAGCAGGACGTGAGCCAGGCCCTGCGGGTGGCATCACACATCCACTGCCTGCTCGAAGGCCGCACCACCCTGGAAGCCACGCCTGCTGACGTCAGCGCGGAACAGGTCGAGGCGGCCTACTTCGGGCTGGCAGCTGCCACCGCGGTGAGCGCGCCGCCGGACGGGAGCGAGCTGTAATGGCCTGGCTAAACGCCATCATCCAGGGCGTGCTGACCGGCGGGCTGTACGCGCTGTTTGCCTGCGGCCTGTCGCTGATGTTCGGCGTGATGAAGGTCGTGAACCTCGCACACGGCGACCTCGCGGTGGTCGCTGGCTACGTCGCGATCGGGGTTATCACCGTCACTCACGTCCCGGTGCTCTGGTCCTTCCTGATCGTGGTACCAGTCATGGCAGTGCTGGGCTACGTGCTCCAGCGCACTGTCATCCAGAGCGCGCTTGATCGCGGTGTCCTCATCACGCTGATGGTCACCTTCGGCCTGTCGGTCGTCATCGAAAACGGGCTGCTCCAGTTCTTCACTGCTAACAGCCGTGGCATCGGCGTCGGCCTCCCCCTGGTACGAGACTCCTTCAACCTCGGCTCGCAGATCCAGATCGCCTACCTGCTCGTCGTCATCTTCGCCGTCGCCGTGGTGGTGCTCCTTGGACTGCAGTACTTCCTCTCGGCGTCCAAGTACGGCCGCCTGATCCGGGCTAGCGCCGACGATCAGGAGGCGGTGCAGCTAGCCGGCGCAGACTACCGGCATGTGTTCGGGATCGCGGCGGCTGTCGCGTTCGGCACTGTGGCGCTGGGCGGCATCGCCTATGGCATGTACTCGCAGCTCGATCCCACTACGGGCACCGACACGATCCTGCTCTTCGCGTTCGCAGCCGTAGTGATCGGCGGGCTCGGCTCACTCTGGGGCACTCTGCTCGGCGGGGTGGTACTCGGCGTGGCACAGCAGATCGGCGCGCAGATCAACATCTCCGACGAGGTCCTCGCCGGGTACATCGTGTTCCTTGCCGTGCTCGTGCTGCGGCCGCAGGGCCTGACCTTCCGGAGGACGCAGTCGTGAGCCTGGCCGCGGACACCCATGCTCTGCCGGCAGACGCGTTCCGGGTCGCGCGGTCGCGAAGGAACGTGGCCTGGACCGGCGCGGGCGCGCTCGTCGTCGTCGTCGTGCTCGCGCTGTTCCCATACCTGGTGTACTCGGGCACCACCACCATCCTGGTGCAGGCATTCATCGTGCTCACCATGGCGAGCATGTGGAATCTGCTGGCGGGCTACGCGGGCCTGGTGTCTGTGGGCCAGCAGGCGTTCGTGGGCCTCGGCGCCTACTTCGTGCTGATCCTTGCCATCCACGGCAGCTCGCCTTTCGCCGCCATTCCTGTGGCCGCGCTCGGCTGTGGCGTCGCCGCGCTGCCGCTGTGGTGGCTGGTCTCGCGCTTGCGCAGCGGGTACTTCGCCATCGCCACCTGGGTGCTCGCCGCGACCATCATGCTCATCATCGAGAGGTTCTCCTCAATCGGCGGCGGCACCGGCATGCCACTGCCCGGACTGTCCGGGCTAGACCCGACGCTGCTCACTGCGTACACCTACTGGGCTGGGCTGGCCGTCACGGTGGTGGCGATGGCGGCCATCTATCTGCTGCTGCGGGGCAGGCTTGGCCTGGTGCTCACCGCCATCCGCGATGACGAGGTGGCCGCGCGCAGCTCGGGGGCGCGGGTCGGACTAGCCAGGCTGCTGGTGTTCGTCGTGGCGGGCGCGGGCTGCGGCGCCGCCGGCGCGCTGCTGGCCATCAGTCAGCTTCAGGTCCAGCCGAGCGCTGTATTCAGCGTCCAGTGGACCGCAGAGATGGCGTTTGCGACGATCATCGGCGGGCTGGGCACGATCGAGGGACCGATCATCGGCACCGCCGTGTACATCCTGCTGCAGCAGACGCTTTCCTCGTACAACGCGTGGTACCTGATCATCCTGGGCCTGGTGGCGATGGCAGTGGCGCTGTTTGCGCGCCGCGGGCTCTGGGGGCTCGTGGACGACCACCTGAACGTGCGGCTGTTCCCGGTCGGGTACTGGCTGCGCACCCCGGGCGGCGTGGATCGGGATCGACCCCGTTCCCTTCCTGGTTAACCCTCGCCCCACACGTCGCGCGCCACCGCCGCCACGAGCCGCAGCTTGGCTGCCTGCTCGGCCTGGGTTAGTACGTTGCCCTCGACGGTGGAGGAGAAGCCGCACTGCGGTGACAGGCAGAGCTGGTCGAGCGGGACGAACTTGGCAGCCTCGTCGATACGCCGCTTGAGCGAATCCGGGCTCTCGAGCTCGCCGCGCTTGGTCGTCACCAGGCCGAGCACGACCATCTTGCCCTTGGGGACGAACCGCAGCGGCTCGAACCCGCCCGAGCGCTCGTCGTCGTACTCAAGGAAGAAACCGTCGACGCCGAGCTCGCTGAAGAGCGCTTCGGCCACGAAGTCATAGCCGCCCTCCGCCGCCCAGGAGGACCGGAAGTTGCCGCGGCACATATGCGTGGTCACCGCCATCGTGTCCGGCCGGCTCGCGATGGCGTCGTTGACCTGGCGGATGTAGCGCAGGTGCAGGTGCTCGGCGTCCTCGCCACGGTCGGCGATCTCGGCTCGCTGCGCCGGGTCGTTGAGGTAGGCCAGGCTCGTGTCGTCGAGCTGAAGGTACGTGCAGCCCAGCGCGGCCAGCCGCTGCACCTCATCCGCGTACGCGGCGGACAGGTCCGACCAGAACTCCTCCATGTCGGGGTAGACGTCGTGGTCGATGGATGCGGGACCGCCTCGGTAGTGCACCATGTTCGGCGAGGGGATCGTGAGCTTGGGTGTCGCAGCCGAGACGACCGACTGGAGGTAGCGGAAGTCGTCGGCGAAGATCGTGTGATCCAGCCTGAGCCTGCTGCCGATGTGCAGCGCCGCCGGAGTCCACTGGATGCTTCCGGCGGCGTTGCGGAACTTCACCGCGAGGTGGCCGGGCGCCTTCTCGATGCCGCCGAGCTGGTAGATGAAGTCCATGTGCCAGGTGGCACGGCGGAACTCGCCATCGGTCGCGGACTGGAGCCCCGCGTCGGCCTGCATGGTGACCGCCTCCGCGATCGCGGCATCCTCGACGGCCCGCAGGTGCTCGGCGCCGATCTTGCCGGCAGCAAAATCCTGGCGCGCTGCGTGCAGCTCGGGCGGACGGAGCAGGCTGCCGACATGATCGGCCCGGAACGGCGGTGTGGTGCGCATGATGGCCGGTGTCCTCGTCTCTGATTGGGGTCTGATCGTGGTCAGTGGAACGCGAAGCCCGTGTAGTTCTCCGCCAGCGACGTCGCGGCGGCGCGGGAGCCCACCACGTAGCGGAGCTGCGATAGCTGCAGCTGCGTCGCCATCGGATCGGCGCCGGGCGTCCGGTGCAGCATGGTGGTCATCCACCAGGAGAAGTGCGTGGATCGCCAGACCCGCTCCAGGCAGGTAGCAGAGTACTCGGCCGCGAGCTTGTCGTCGCGGTGCAGCAGCGCGTCCAGGGCAGGAGCCAGCACTGCTACGTCTGCCAGCGCGAGGTTGAGGCCCTTCGCGCCCGTCGGCGGCACGATGTGCGCGGCGTCACCCGCTAGGAAAAGCCGTCCGTAGCGCATCGGGGCACTGACGAAGCTGCGCATCGGCGTGATGCTCTTGTCCAGCACCGGACCCTGCTCGAGCGTCCAGCCCGGCAGCCCGAGCCGGCGGCCGAGCTCGGCCCAGACGCGCTCGTCGGGCCAGGAATCGAGACGCTCGCCGGTGTCGACCTGGAGGTACAGGCGGCTGACGGCCGGGCTGCGCAGGCTGTGCAGGGCGAAGCCCTCGCCGTGGTGGGCGTAGATGAGCTCGTCCGTCGACGGCGGCACGTCGGCGAGGATCCCGAGCCAGGAGTACGGGTAGTCACGCTCCCAGGTGGTCAGGATGGCCGCGGGGATCGCCGGCCGGCAGATGCCGTGGAAGCCGTCGCAGCCGGCAATGACGTCGCAGTGCACCTCGTGCCTGGTGCCCGCGCCGTCGGTGTAGCGCAGCACTGGCTGGTCGCTGTCGAGCTCGCCCACGCTGGTGTCGGTCACGCCGAACTCGATAGCGCCGGGCCCGGCATCGGCGAGGCGGCGCGCAATCAGGTCCTTGACCACCTCCGTCTGCGCGTAGACCGTCACGCTCCGCCCGCCGGTGAGGTCACGGAAGTCGATGTGATGCCGCTCGCCGTCGAACTGAAGGTAGATGCCGCCGTGCTCGAGGCCCTGCTCGTCGAGCCGGGCGGCGAGGCCCGACGCCCGAAGCAGGGCGACGCTGCCGTCCTCCAGCACGCCGGCCCGCTGGCGCGCTTCGCAGTAAGCCCGGCTACGCAGCTCGATGAGCACCGATTCGATGCCGCGCTGGGCGAGCAGATGGGAGAGCAGCAGGCCCGCCGGGCCGCCGCCGACGATGCCTACCTGAGTGCGACTGCGCATCATCGGTGTTCGCGGCGATATCTAGAACGGGTAGGGCGCGATATCCCCGCGAATCGTCACCCACCGTGTGTCGGTGAAGGCATCGAGGTTGGCGGTGCCGCCGAAGCGCGCCCCGGTGCCGGACGCCCGGATGCCGCCAAAGGGCGTGTTGGGCGCGTCGTCGACCGTCTGGTCGTTGATGTGGACGATCCCGGTGGGGATCTGCCTGGCGAGGTCAAGGCCGCGCATGACGTCCCTGGTGAGGATGCCGAGCGAGAGACCGTACTCCGTGTCGGCCGCCAGCTTGGCGACCTCGTCCGCGGTCTCGAAGCGGATCACGGGCGCCACCGGACCGAAGACCTCGTTCGCGTAGGCGGGCATCGCCGGCGCCACCTCCGCTAGCACCGTCGGCTTGTAGAACAGGCCCTCGTAGGTCCCCCCAGCAGCGAGTCTTGCGCCGGCATCCACGCTGCCGGTGACCAGCGCGTGTACCTTGTCCCGCTGGCGCTCGTCGATGATCGGGCCGATCGCCACCTGACCTGAGGCCGGGTCGCCCACGGGCAGGTGGCTGGCCTTCTCTGCGAGCCGCGCTACGTAGTCGTCGTACACGGACGCGTGGACGAGATGGCGGCCGGTCGTCATGCAGATCTGCCCCTGGTGCAGGAATGATCCCCACGCGCCGGCCGAAGCCGCCTTGTCCAGGTCGGCGTCGTCGAGCACGATGAGCGCCGAGTTGCCGCCCAGCTCCAGGTGAACGCGCTTCAGGTGCTGACCGGCCAGCGCACCGACAATCCGGCCGGCTGCGGTTGAGCCGGTGAACGAGATCACGCCGACACGCGGGTCGGTGACGAGCGCCTCGCCGACATCGGGCCCGCCCGGCAGCACGTGCAGCAGCCCCTCGGGCAGGCCCGCCTCCTCGAAGACGCGGGCGAGGACGACGCCGCCGCAGACGGCGGTACGCGGATCCGGCTTCAGCACCACGGCGTTGCCGAGCGCTAGCGCCGGCGCGACGGACCGGATCGCGAGGATCTGCGGGAAGTTGAAGGGCGAGATGACGCCGACCACGCCGACAGGCACGCGCTCGGCGAAGCTCAGGTGCGGCTGCTCGCTGGGCAACAGCTCGCCGTACGGGCGCGACGGCAAGGTCGCGGCCTCGAAGATCTCCTCGGTCGCGACGTGCGTCTCGAACTGGGCGGCCGGCGGGATCTTGCCGCCTTCGCGGATGCTCCAGTCCTCGATCTCGGCCGCGTTCGCGAGCCAGATCTCGCCTGCCTTGCGCAAGATCGCGGCGCGCTGGGTATACGGCAGGGCGGCCCACGCCGGCTGGGCTGCGGCCGCGGCTTGCGTCGCGGCCGCGATGTCGGCCGGTGTGGCGATGCCGACGCTCGCCAGCTCTGCGCCGGTCGCCGGCTCGATGACCGGCGCCTGCCCGCCGCCCGGCACCTTCCAGCCGCCTGAGTACGCCTTGCCAAGCCAGGTGGATCGGTCGAGGAGGGACACCGGTACTCCTTCAGGATTCGCGGCTGACGAGCACCAGGCGGGAGCGAGGATGTCGCCTGTGCGCTACCCGAACACCAGTTACATGGTCGAACAGTGAAAATCTAGGTGTCCTGGTAGCTGAGTGTCAACGGCTGCCCTGGGCAGTGACCGCCGTCAGTTGGCGCCAGGCGCCAACTGACCGGCCGGCGTACTCGGGCAGCGACGCTCGCGCGCGGCAGCCCGAGTACGTCCGGTCGTCTTCGGTGTGCTGACGGTCGTCAGCGGGTGTTAGGACCTCTTGTTGGTCCACCAGGCGCCGGCGCCGCACACGATGGCCACGACCAGGCCCGCGATCCCGCGGAAGATGTGCCCGCCGCTCTTCACGTGGCTGCCGGAGTTCAGGAACGACGGCGAGGCGCCCGCGAACCACAGGACGGCGAGGACCAGGAAGACGACGGCGACGACCGCCAGAATGATGGTCAGCGACCGCTTGGAGCCGGACACGCTTTGAGAACTCACGATTCCTCCTTGATGCTGGCCCGCTCCGCGATGATCTGGGGAGCCATCTGGCCAGTGATGATTACGACCGGCACGGTACTACTGCCTGACGCCGGGGATGGGTCGAAATAATAACAAAGAGTTCAAAATCTTGGTGACGATCATGACGGGCGCGCCCGACGCCGCCACCACCGTGCACGGCCCTTCGATTCTGTGCCTGCTGGCCTCAGGGCTGCCACACCATCAGGACAAGTATTACCAGCCAGATGAGGTTTACAACGCCGCCCATGGCAGCAATCCGGCCGCGCTCGACCGAGGCGACGTGCTCGGCCAGCGTGGCCCCGCTGGGGGCGGCCCCAGTGCCTGCTCCGGCCTCCGCGGAGTCGCCTGACTCGGGCTGGTCCGCCCTAGCGGCGGCGTTGTCCGCTGCGACCGGGTCGGCGTCACTGCCGGCCGCGGCGGGGGCGCGGTCGTCGTAAGGGGCCGCCTGGGCGGTCGCGGGCACAGGCGTGATCGCCTTGATGGCGCGTCGCTGATCGCGAATGATCAGCACGAGTAGCACGATCGCGACGACGAACAGCGTCATCGCCACCGTCAGCCAGGGGTGCTTGAAGTCATGGTCAAGCTGGCCGAGCACGATGCCGAAGACCAGCACCAGCAATGAGGCGATGGTGAAGATCAGCGTGATCCTGGTCAGGTAGCGCAGGACCGGCACGTCGCGGCGGCGGATGTAACGCGGCGACGAGGAGATCGCCAGCGCCACCGGGCCCACCGTGAAGATGGCGAACCCGATGTGCAGCCATAGGACGAGCCGGTCGGTAAAGGACATGACGAAGATCCTAGGACCCGGCCGGCGATATGGCTGTCCTATCGGCGCAAGCTGCCTATCGGCGCGAGCTGCCGGTCGGCGCTCGCTACCGGCTGGCGCTCGCTACCGGCTGTGCTGGCGCCGGGTCCGCAGGAAGTCCTTCACCACGTACTCGCCGAGGCTGTCCGGCATCGCCCGCAGGACCCGACCGCCGTTCCGCCTGGCGACCTCGTCGACGAACGAGCTAAGGCGCTCATCGTCGGCCAGCATGAACACGTTGAGCGTGGCGCGCCGCCTAGTCATCTTGTCGACCTCGGCCAGCGTGAGCTCCAGCGTTTCCGGCGACGGCGGCCAGTCGAACCAGAACCGGCCGTCGCGCCGCAGGTGCGCGGTGGGCTCGCCGTCGGTGATGACCATCACCACGGGGTTGTGCTCGGGCCGCCGGTCCAGGAAGCGGCCGGCCAGGACAAGGGCATGGTGCAGATTCGTGCCCTGGACCATGTCCCAGCTCAGCCCTGCGAGCTCGGTCTCGCGCAGCTCCCGCGCGTAGTTGGAGAAGCCGATGACCTGAATGGCGTCCTGCGGGTACTGCGTGCGGACGAGAGCGTGCAGGGCCAGCGCAGTCTGCTTGGCCGCGCCCCAGGTACCGCGCAGCGCCATCGAGTAGGACAGGTCGACCAGCAGGCAGACGGCCGCCGACGCGCGCCGCTCCGTCTCGGCGATCTGGAAGTCCTCGACCGACAGCCGGACTCGGGCCGCTCGTCCTCCTGCCCTGGCGGACCCCGGCCCGGCCGCTTCCGTGCGGTCGAGGGCGGGCGCGGCCTGACGCAGCAACGCGTTGCGCACGGTGGCGGCGGCATCGATGGCCTGCTCGTCGCCGAACCGCCAGGGCCGGGTGCTGCCGGTGTACTCGCCTGCCTGGCCCGCGTCGTGCTGGTCGTGATCGCCGGTGCCGCCATCCGGCAGCTCGGCGAACACCTTCCGCAGCGCGGTCTGGCCGAGCCTGCGGACGGCCTTCGGCGTCAGTTCGAGCTTGCCGTCAGTGCGCTGGAGATAGCCCTGGCGCTCGAGCTCGCGCTCGATCTGCCGCAGCGCATCCATGTCGTCCACCGCCTGGCGGCCGAGCGCGCGGCGGATCGCCTCTTCGTCGACGTCGTCGAGGCGCGCGCCCGGGTAGTCCTGACGGAGGGCATCCTCCAGGTCCGCCAGGTCGGCTAGCTCGGCGAGGGCGGCCGTGGCATCGCTCAGGCCGAGCGGGTCGCTGCCGGTCATGCCCGGTTGCGGGAGCCCCTGGTCCATGTCTGGCCGCCTTGCGCGCAGGGCGTCGGCGAGCCGCGACATCTCAGCCGCGAGGCCGGCGTCCTCAAGTGCCTGGGACATCAGCCCTGACAACTCGTCGCGCTGCTCGTCGGTGAGCGAGTCGAGCAGCCGCTGCGCGGCCGACATGCGGCGCACCAGGGCATCGACGAGCTCTTCGAGGTTGGCCGGCGAGTCAGGGAACATGTCGCCAAAGGACTCCATGAAGTCTTCGAAGTCCTGCTGCGTGTGCTCCCCGCGGGCGTCGGCGTCGAGCATGCTGTTCAGCGCGGCCATCATGTCCTTGACCCGTTGCATGGCCGCCGGGTCGGGCTCTGAGAGCGTCTGGCGCATGCCGCGGAACTGGCTGTCCAGGACCTCCGAGCGCAGCAGGGACTTCAGCTGCTCGAACGTCTCGCGCGCGGCCGCCGACTGCCAGTCGTAGTCGGCCAGCTGCCTGATCGCTTGGGCGGTGTCCGACGGGAGGCTGTCGAGCTCGTCCTCGCGAAGCCTCGCCCCGTCGCTGGCATCGGGGAAGAGCTCGGCGCGTTCCTGGCCGATCGCGGTGTCAAGAAGGGAGCGCACCTGGTCCAGGATCCCGTCAAGCCGTCCGCGACTGCGAATCTCCCGTTGCCGCTCACGTACACGTCGGAGCAGGTCGTCCATCCCGCGATGACCGGACATTCCGCGGCGCAGCAGGTCGCGCAGCGCGCTAGCCGGATCGGTGCCGTCCAGCACCGACTCGCCGAGCGCATCGACGGCTCCGCGCACGTCGTAAGGCGGCTCCAGCGGATCGGGCCCGCCCGAGTACGGGCCGTAGCGATACCCAGTCAGGTTCGATACACCGCCCCGCCGTCGATCGAGTCCTTGGACAGCCGCCGCATCAGGTAGAGGCCCTCGAGCGCGAACTCCAGCGCTGCGGCCGCCTGGCCGAGTGACTCGCCACCCTCCATCTGCAGCCGCTCCATGATCTTCGCAAGTCCCGGCACCTCGCCGATTCGGCGCAGCAGGTCGCCGGCCGGCACCAGATCGCCGGTTTCGACCGCCCCGCCGTCAGTGAACCTGGCCAGCAGGCCGGTCAGGTCGGCGTTTCCGAGCTGGGCGCGGAAGGTGTCGCTCGTGGCGCGCCGCAGCAGATGGTCAAGCACCTCCTGCTCACGGCCTTCCTCGCTGACCTCGAATTCCACCTTTCCGCGCAGCGTGCTGATCACCGCAGGCAGATCGCACACCCGCGCGACGGGCTGCTCCTCGCCGGTGATGGCGGCGCGGCGCACTGCAGACGCGGCTACCGCCTCCGCCGCGGCGATGGCGAACCGCGCTGACACCCCCGACCGGGAGTCGACCGCGGGCGAGGCACGCACCAGCCGGGTGAACCTGGCGATGACCTGCACGAGATGAGCCGGAACGACGGCGCCCGGGTCAGTGCCGTCCCAGGCCAGCTCCGCCTCCTGCTCGATCAGTGCCAGCTCGGCCTCGAGTGAGACTGGATAGTGCGTGCGGATCTCGGCACCGAACCTGTCCTTGAGCGGGGTGATGATGCGGCCGCGGTTGGTGTAGTCCTCCGGGTTCGCGCTCGCCACCAGCACGAGGTCGAGCGGCAGACGCAGGGAGTAACCGCGCACGCCGATGTCCCGCTCTTCGAGCACGTTGAGCAGCGAGACCTGGATTCGCTCCGCGAGGTCGGGCAGCTCGTTGAGGCAGAAGATGCCGCGGTTGGTCCGGGGCAGCAGGCCGAAGTGGATCGTCTCGGGGTCACCGAGCGTCCTGCCCTCGGCCACCTTGACCGGATCGATGTCGCCGATCAGGTCGCCGACGCTAGTGTCTGGCGTCGCGAGCTTCTCGCCGTACCTGTCAGTGCGGGCGTGCCAGACAACTGCCAGGTCGTCGCCCTGCTCGGCCAGCAGCCGCTGGCAGCGTGCACAGACCGGGGCATAGGGGTGATCGTTGATCTCGCATCCCGCGACTACGGGCGTCCAGTCGTCGAGCAGCCCGGTGAGCGTCCTGATCAGCCTGGTCTTGCCCTGGCCGCGCTCGCCGAGCAGGATCACGTCATGTCCGGCGATGATGGCGCGCTCCAGGTGCGGCAAGACCGTCTGGCCGAAGCCGATAATGCCCGGGAAGGCGTCCTGCCCTGCGCGCATCCGGTTGAGCAGGTTGTGCCGTAGTTCCTGCTTCACGGTTCGAAGCTGGTGTCCGCTGGCACGAAGCTGGCCAAGCGTAGTGATGTCCGGTGGCGGCGTGGTCGGCGGCTGATCTGATGCTGGGTGACGGCGAGTCGTAGGCTGCACCATTCGACACTATCCGCCAATAGCGAGGCTGCCGAACCTGGCTGCGGCGTAGGGGCGTACCTGCGCCAGGTTCACCGTAGTCGTCCATGACGCAGTACCCAGGAGGCGAACGCCTCTATACCGTTGACGACCGCGGTACAGCGGACCGAGTGGAACAGGTCGAACTGGTGCTGGGCGCCTGGCAGCTCGGCGTAGACGACCGGGCTGCGTGATCGCTCGCGTAGTGCCGTCGCGAACTCGCGCGCGGCGCTCGCTGGCACCAGGGTGTCGCCGTCGCCGTGCGCGACGAAGAATGGCGGCGCGTCGGGGCGTAGATAAGCCAGCGGGGAGGACGGCACGTCGTCCAGTCCGGTGCTGCCCCATCCGTAGTAGCCATAGAGCGGTATCGCGGCGCAGACCGAGGTGTCGGCCTCCTCGAAGCCGGGCTGGAAGCGCGGGTCTGACGGCGTGAGCGCCGCGACGGCTGCGAGCTGCGCTCCCGACGAGGCACCTGCCAGGAAGATCTGGTCCGGATTGGCGCCGTGCTCAGGACCGTGCTCGCGCAGCCAGGCGATCACCTTCTTGACATCAACGACGTGGTCAGGCCAGTGGACAGCCGGGCGGAGCCGGTAGTTCGGGCTCACGCACACCCAGCCGCGGCTCGCCAGCCGGTAGATCAGCGGTGCGACACTAAGTCGATGCGGGCGGGCATCGCATCTCGGGAGGCATGAATGGAGGACCCCAGGCCGGCGCTAGCGGTCGACATTGGCGGCACCAAGCTGGCGGCCGGCCTCGTCGAGCCCGCCGGCCGCGTCCTCACCTGGGCCCAGGTTCCGACGCCCACAGGCCTGGACGCCGAGCAGCTGTGGCGCACACTGGACGCGCTGATCACCCACGTACTTGAGCGAGCCGGCGTCATGGCGGCGGATCTGGCCGGCTGCGGCTGCGGGTGCGGCGGCCCGATGGAGTGGCCAGCCGGCGTGGTGTCGCCGTTGAACATTCCGGGCTGGCGTGACTTCCCGCTCCGCAGCAGGCTCACTGAGCGCCTCGGGGTCGGCATCGTCCGGGTGCACAACGACGCCATCTGCATGGTCGCCGCCGAGCACTGGCGCGGTGCCGGGCGCGGACGCCGGAACGTCCTCGGCATGGTCGTGTCGACTGGCGTCGGCGGCGGGCTGGTTCTCGACGGCCGGCTGGTCGAGGGCGCGTCAGGTAATGCCGGGCACATCGGGCACGTCGTCGTCGATCCGGACACCGGTCCGCTGTGCGGCTGCGGCGGCAGGGGCTGCGCCGAGGCCATTGCACGCGGGCCTGCGCTGGTGCAGTGGGCGCAGGCCGAGGGCTGGCGGCCCGATCAGAAGGACGCGACCGCGAAGGACCTGGCCGGCGATGGCGCGCTCGGGCACCCGATCGGCTTGGCCGCGATGCACCGGGCCGGGCGGGCGCTCGGCATCGCGATCGCCTCCGCCACTAGCCTGTGCGACCTCGAGGTGGTGTCGGTCGGCGGCGGCCTCTCGCAAGCTGGCCCGCTGCTATTCGACCCGCTCGAGGAGGCGCTACGCGCGCACGCAAGGCTCGGCTTCACCCGGCAGGTCCGCGTCGTCCCGGCTGCCCTCGGGCATAACGCGGGGCTCGTCGGCGCGGCGGCGCTTATCTTCGCGGCTGACCGGTACTGGGCGGGCGACTGAGGCAGAGCCAGCCTGCTGACTGAGCCCGCCTAGTGCCACAATTCAGGCGTGAGTTCATCGCCGGACGACGACGTCCCTGGCGGCCTGCCGGTCGCGCTTGCCGACGTGGTCGCCGCGCGCACGGTTCTCGAGGCTGTGGTCAGGCAGACGCCGCTGCTGGAATCGAACGCCCTGTCGGCGCTGGCCGGCGGTCCGGTGTACCTCAAGTGCGAGAACCTCCAGCGCGGCGGATCGTTCAAGGTGCGCGGCGCCTACCTGCGCATCGCACGGCTATCCGCCGCGGAGCGGGCGCGCGGAGTCGTCGCGGCCAGCGCCGGCAATCATGCGCAGGGAGTCGCGCTCGCCGCGGCCGCGCTCGGCGCCAGGGCTACCGTCGTAATGCCGGCCGCGGCGCCGCTGCCTAAGGTCGCGGCTACCAGGTCCTACGGCGCCGACGTCATACTGCATGGCGCCGCCGTCGAGGACGCGATGGCGATGGCGCGGGAGCTCGCCGACGAGACGGGCTCGATCTTGATCCATCCGTTCGATCATCCTGACGTCATTGCCGGTCAGGGCACCGTCGGGCTCGAGATCGCTGAGCAGTGCCCGCAAGTGCGGACCATCGCGGTGCCGGTCGGCGGCGGCGGCCTCGCGTCTGGGATCGCCGTGGCGGCTAGCGCGCTGCTGCCCGATGCGGTACTGATCGGCGTCCAGGCCGAGGCCGTGGCCCCGGTGCCGGCCTCCATCGCGGCAGGCCACCCGGTCAGCATCACGCCGACCGCCACCATGGCTGATGGGATCGCCGTGGCGCGGCCCGGCGAGCTAACGGTCGCGCTGCTGGCCGCGCTGCGGACCCGGGTCGTCACCGTGACCGAGGAGAACCTGTCCCGTGGCCTGCTGCTGTGCCTGGAGCGGGCCAAGCAGGTGGTAGAGCCGGCCGGCGCGGCCGGAGTTGCCGCCATCCTGCAGCACCCGGCCCTATTCACGCCGCCAGTGGTCATAGTGCTTTCCGGCGGCAACATTGATCCGCTGCTGCTGTCCAAGGTGCTCCGGCACGGACTGTCGGCCGCCGGCCGTTTCCTGGCCTTCCGGTGCAAGCTCCCGGACCGCCCCGGCGCGCTGGCGACGCTTCTCATGGAGCTTGCAGGTCTCGGCGCCAACGTCCTGGACGTCGTGCACGAGCGGTCCACAGCGGACCTGCGCGTGGACGAGGCCGAGGTAAATTTGCACCTGGAAACCCGCGGGCCTGAGCACACGGACTCGGTGCTCAGCCAGCTGCGCAAGGCGGGCTACACCCTGCTGTTTGACTAGCTGCGTTCGAGCTCGCTACCAGGGCTACCAGGGCCGGTCTGAGCGCGCCTGCCGAGCCAGCCAGCGCTGCCGGATCACGATCGTCCCGGCCAGCTTGTCATGCAGGCACTGAGCCCGCGGGTCAAGGAGGACCAGGCCGGTGTCGGCGACCCACAGGACACCGCCGGCCAGGTTGATCGGGCTCGTCACAAGGATCAGGAACGCGGCAGGGCCGACGAGGAACGCCGCGGCGCGAATGCCAGCTGCCCTGACCCCGATGCGTGACCGATCGCCTGCCAGGACCACCTGGACGCCGAGCGCACGCTTGCCGATGGTCGCGCCCCAGGCCGCGTGCTGCACCCAGTAGTAGGCCAGGGCGATGCCGAACATGCCGAGGAACCAGTACAGCAGCGTGTGCTCGTTCGCCGGGTCCCGGAACAAGCTGTTGATCGCTGCCTGCGCCGCCGGGGAGTTCGGATCCTGATAGCTGGTTGTAATTGCCTGCCATTCACGGAGCAGGCGAGTCATGGGCGACCAGAAGGCCAGCATTGCGATGACGAAGATGATGATCCAGTCGAGCAACGAGGCGACCAGCCGCTCCCACGGGGCAGCGAGCGCTGGATCGCGCCGGGCCTGCATGCCGGCACGAGATCGGCCGCGGGGCTGGCTGTAGCCGGGCTGCTGTTGTAGCCGGGCTGGCTGTAGCCGGGCTGCCCGTGGTCGGGCTGGCTGTGGGGCAGCGGCGGCGACCCGCCCGTCCGCAGGCCCGGCCGGTACGCCTGGGGCGCTCCGTAAGCCGGCTTGCCTGGCTGTGGTGGTGCCAGGTAGGCCTCCGGGACCGACTCGCCGCCTTCGAGGTACGGCGACGGGCGCGAGAGCGCTGGCCCGTGCATCGCCGCGCTGTGCTCGGTCTCGTCCTGCTGCGTCATCGTGCCGAAGCTTCCCTCGTGCGGCCGCCTGAGCACCACTGTATGCGCGGGCGAGCTCCGGCGGTTACCTCACAGGTTGCCGCGCCGCTCCTGCTCGCGCTCGATCGCCTCGAACAGGGCCCTGAAGTTCCCCTTGCCGAATCCCTGCGAGCCGTGCCGCTCGATCAGCTCGAAGAAGACAGTCGGCCGGTCCTGGACGGGCTTGGTGAAGATCTGGAGCAGGTATCCATCCTCGTCGCGATCGGCGAGGATCTTGAGGTCGCGCAGCTCGTCCAGGGGCACGCGGGTATCGCCGACCCACTCGCCGAGGGTCTCGTAGTAGCTGTCCGGGGTTTCCAGGAACTGCACTCCCTTTGCCTTCATCCCGCGGACTGCGCCCACTATGTCGTCGGTTGCCAGCGCCAGGTGCTGGACGCCCGGCCCGCCATAGAACTCCAGGTACTCGTCGATCTGGGACTTCTTCTTGCCGACGGCCGGCTCGTTGATGGGGAACTTAACCTTGCGGCTGCCATCCGCCACCACCTTGCTCATAAGGGCCGAGTACTCGGTCGCGATGTCGTCGCCAACGAACTCCTTCATGTTCGTGAAGCCCATGACCTGGTGGTAGAACTCAACCCACTCGTTCATTCGACCGAGCTCGACGTTCCCGACGCAGTGGTCGATCTCGGTGAAGAAAGGCCCGGCCTGCTCCGTGGTCAGCGGGCTCGCGGCGACATAGCCAGGCAGGTACGGACCGGCATAGTCGGCACGCTCCACGAGAGTGTGCCGGGTATCGCCGTAGGTCGCGATGCCGGCCAGCACCACCTTGCCGCTGCCGTCCTCGACGATCGTTGGCTCATGCACGCTGCGCGCGCCATGGGCGAGGGCGTACTCGTAAGCGGCCGTAGCCGACGGTACGCCGATAGCCAGGTCGACGACGCCGTCACCGTGCTCGGCCACGTGCGCGCCGAGTTCGGTTCCCGCGCGCACCGGCCCGCGTAGGACGAAGCGCGCATTGCCGGACTCGAGCACGTAGGACACCTCGTCCCGGCAGCCGGTCTCCGGGCCGCGGTAGGCGACGCAGCGCATGCCGAACGCAGTGGAATAGAAGTGCGCAGCCTGCCGGGCATTGCCGACGGCGAAGACGACGGCATCCATACCTGTCACGGGGAATCGGTCGGTCACTGTCACGGGCGCCACTGCCTCGGCTGTCATTTTCTCGCTCCCGGTCTGCACGGCTCAGCTGACTCTCACGTAGCATCCGCCAGTGAGTCATGATGTGCAACTGTGAGTCAATATTGTAGGCAATTTGCCTAGGACCTGGCGTCCGCTGATGGCAGACTTGTACAGGTTGCAAGGAAGGACGGAGCGATGATCGACGAACTGGACGGCCGCCTCATCGAGCTGCTGACCGCCGAGCCCAGGGTGGGCGTGCTGGAAGCATCGCGGCGGCTCGGCGTTGCCCGGGGCACCGTGCAGGCTCGCCTGGACCGGATGCATGCACGCGGCATCATCACGGGATACGGACCGGACATCAACCCCGCGGCCATCGGCTACGGTGTCATGGCTTTCGTGACGCTGGAGCTCAGGCAGGCCGGCGGGCACGATCCGGTCGCGCAGCGGCTTGGCGCCATCGCCGAGGTGCTTGAGGCTCACACGATCACCGGCTCCGGCGACATGCTCTGCCGCGTTGTAGCACGCAGCAACGCCGATCTTCAGCGGGTCATCGACTCGATCGTCGAGCTGGCGGGCGTGGTACGGACGTCAACAGTCATCGCCCTGGACAGCCCGCTGCCGCACCGCGTGCTCCCGCTGATCAGGGCCGCCGCGGCCGAAGCCAGCATGCCGGGGTCAAGGGCCGCGCTCAGTTAGGCCGAGGTGCGCGCAGGGGACGCGTCGGCTAGCTCGAGCGCCACATCGAGCAGCGCCGCCTCCAGTTCGGCCGGGCTTCCGGCCCTGTCCTGGTAGTGCATGCAGCAGAAGCTGACGCTCATCAGGCATGACGCGGCGCGGATCTCCTCGCGTAGTGACCCGTCGGGCGGAGTGAGCAGCACTACGAGTGCGTCCAGGCGCTCCTTGAAGAGCTCACCGCGTTCCTTGGCGTTGGCCAGGCCGCTGACGGCGGCCTGGTTCTGGTGCAGCATGCGGAACACTTCGGTCCCGTTGGCCACGATATGCAGGTACCGGCGGACGATCTCCGCCCTCGTGGCGGGGGTGCGAGGCTGAGTCTGGGCCCAGGCGATCAGCTCGTCGAGCTCGGCGACATAGTCCTCAACCAGGCTGCGGACGATGTCTTCCTTGGACTTGAAGTAGTAATACAGCGCCGCCTTGGTGACGCCGAGCTGCTCGGCTATCTCCCGCAGGGATGTCTTCTCATAGCCCTGCTCGGCAAATAGCTTGAGGGCAAGCTGGCGCAGCCGCGACCGGGTGTCGTGGCCGCGGTCCTGCTCATCGCCGCGAACGTTGCGTTCCATGGCCTCGCGTTCTAGGTCCTTCACAGCTGGCGTAATCTACTTGACGGCCGGTTAGTAGCCAGCTTAGCCTGTTGCCTGACCGCATGCTAGCCGGTCGGCAAGTAAGTTAACAGCGCCGCAGGTCAATGCGGCGCGGCACGCGCGCGAGCGAGGAGCCCTGTTCATGTCAGACAATCCAGCGGTGGCGGTAGCGGGCGGGACGTCGTTCGCCTCGCGGCGCGAGTTCATGATCGTGCTGCCGGGGCTGCTGCTGACGCTCATCATCGCCATGCTGGACCAGCTGGTTGTGTCGACCGCCCTGCCGCGCATAGTCGGCGACCTCGGTGGCCTGAATCACCTGGCCTGGGTCGTCACGGCGTACGTGCTGGCATCCACGATCACGACACCGCTCTACGGCAAGCTGGGCGATCTCTATGGCCGCAAGCGCCTGCTCATGATCGCGATCATCATCTTCCTGATCGGCTCGGCACTGTCTGGCCTGTCGCACACCATGGACCAGCTCATCGCGTTCCGCGCGCTCCAGGGCCTCGGCGCCGGCGGCCTGATGGTCGGTGCCATCGCGACGATCGGCGACATGGTTTCGCCGCGCGAGCGCGGTCAGTACATGGGCTACATGATGGCCGCGATGATGGTGGCCATGATCGCTGGCCCGCTGGTGGGCGGGTACATCACCGACAGCCTGTCCTGGCGCTGGATCTTCTATATCAACATGCCGATCGGCGGTGCGGCCCTCGTCTATCTGTGGGCGACGATGCACTTGCCGCGCAGGCGCGTCGAGCACAAGGTCGACTATCTCGGGGCCGCCGTCATCGCGATCGGCGCCACCGCGATCGTCCTGCTGACGACCTGGGGCGGCACGCAGTACGCGTGGGGCTCGTGGGAGATCACGCTGCTGGCCGCCATCACGGCTGCCTCGATCGCCGCGTTCTTCCTGGTCGAGGCCCGCGCTGTCGAGCCGGTGCTCCCGCTGCACGTGTTCAAAAACAGGAACTTCTCGCTGGCCTCGGGCATGAGCTTCCTGCTCGGCTTCGTCATGCTGGGTGCCTTGACCTTCCTGCCCCTGTACCAGCAGACGGTGCAGCACGCCTCGCCGACCACCAGCGGGCTCATGCTGATCCCGCTGATGCTCGGCTCGACCGTCACCACCCTCGTCGCGGGCCAGATCACCACCAGGACTGGTCGCTACAAGATCCTGCCGGTCATTGGCGGGGTCGTCATGACCGTCGCGATCTACCTGCTGACCCACCTCGGGCCGCACACGACCAGGCTGACCTCGGCGCTGTTCTTCGTCGTACTTGGCGTCGGGATGGGCTTCCTCATGCAGATCACCTCGCTGATCGTGCAAAACAGCGTGCAGCAAAAGGACATGGGCGTGGCCAGCAGCTCGCGGGCGTTCTTCCAGCAGATCGGCGGGTCTATGGGGGTATCGCTGTTCGGCGTGATCTTCATCCACAAGCTCACGTCGGCCATGGCCGCCCAGGTGCCCGGCGCGCACCTGCAGGCCGGTGCGGGGAGCCTGGACCCGGCAACCATCAACAACCTGCCGGCCGTCATCAAGGAGGCTGCGTTCTTTGCCCTCAGCAAGGGCCTGGACGCGGTCTTCTGGTGGACGATCCCGGCGTCCGCGCTCGTCTTCCTGCTCGCCTTGTACGTCAAGGAGATCCCGTTGCGCGGGCGCAACGACGCCCCGGCCCAGCAGACTCCGGTCCCGCCGGAGCAACTGGAGGCCGCCGACCTGGGCGCCTCGATCTAAGCGCCCATCAGCACGGCAAAGTGGCCGGCTGCTCGCTGGAGCAGCCGGCCACTTTGCGTCCGGCAGGCAGCGGTCAGCCGCCGCCAGCGGGATCAGATGCCGTTATAAGGCACGGCCTCGAGAATCTCGACCGTGGTGGCGCGGCCATTCGGAAGCGTGTAGGTGGCGGTCTCGCCGATCTTCTTGCCGGAGATAGCGCTGCCGAGCGGAGACTTTGGCGAGTAGACGTCGATCGGCGAGCCAACCTCCTCGCGCGAGGCGAGCAGGAACGTCACCTCGTCCTCGTCGCCCGCAAACCTGATGGTCACGGTCATGCCAGGTCCGACCACGCCGTCGGTGCGCGGCGGCTCGCCGACCCTGGAATTCTCCAGAATCTGGGTCAGCTGTCGGATCCGGGCCTCTTGCATGCCCTGCTGATCCTTGGCGGCGTGATAGCCGCCGTTCTCCTTCAGGTCCCCCTCTTCCCGTGCAGCCTCGATCTTCTTCGCGATCTCAATCCTGCCCGGGCCTGAGAGGTGGTCGAGCTCGGCCTTCAGCCGGTCGTACGCCTCCTGCGTGAGCCAGGTATAGGTGTCGTCGCGCGTCTCGGTCACGGGTACTCCTAGGTGGATGCGGAGTGAATGGTCCGCTGGGCCTCGCAGCCCATGGGGGTAATCCTTCGAGGCTAACAAGGCTCCGCAAGTACGTCGTACCTGTCAATGGCTCAGGCTAAACAAGTTAGGGCGAAGCCGGGCAAAGTGGCGAGTTCGGCGGGCCAGCCCAGCATAAGTCGGCTCTTTGTGCCCCATAGCGATGATCGCGCCAGCGGGAATGCGCCCGGTCTGCCGCCGTGTTGAAAGTACCGGCTGGCCGCGACCGGCCGAGCTGCCGAGGCTTCGCGCCAGGTTGCCCGGCATACGGTGGCAGCCGGCAACAAGGCCCCCGCCCTGAGACGTTGAGGTGAACTTTCGCGTGCTTGCCGATCCTGATGAGGGCACGGCCAACAGCAGCACCACGACTGGCCCGGCGCTGCCCAGCCGCGAGCCGTTGCGGCTGATGGCCGTCCATGCGCACCCGGACGACGAGTCGAGCAAGGGCGCGGCGACGATGGCCAGGTATGTCAGGGCCGGCGTCGAGGTCCTGGTCTGTACGCTCACTGGCGGCGAGCGCGGGGACATCCTGAACCCTGCGATGGAGCGGCCGGAGGTCCGCGCGAATCTCCCCGCGATCCGGCGCGCTGAGATGGATGCGGCGCGCGAGATCCTCGGCGTCCGGCAGCAGTTCCTCGGCTTCACCGATTCCGGCCTGCCCGAAGGTGATCCGCTGCCGCCGCTGCCAGCTGGCTGTTTTGCGCTGGAGCCGCTGGAAAGCGCGGCCAAGCCGCTGGTACAAGCAGTGCGGGAGTTCCGGCCGCACGTGATGCTGACCTACGACGAGAACGGCGGCTACCCGCATCCGGACCACGTCAAGTGCCATGAGGTGTCGGTCGAGGCCTTCGAGGCCGCGGCTGACCCGGATCGCTACCCCAGTTGCGGTGAGCCGTGGCAGCCGCTCAAGCTCTACTACCACCTGACCTTTCACCGGGCCCGGATCATGGCACTGCACGAGGCCATGCTCAGTCTCGGACTTGAGTCGCCGTATGCCGACCGGATCAGCGAGTGGGTCGAAGAAGGCGATGAGGACAAGGGCCGGCCGCCACGAGATCACGACGAGCGTGCACTGTGGTGACTTTTTCGAGATTCGCAACGAGGCCCTGATCGCGCATGCGACCCAGGTCGATCCCGAGGGCGGCTGGTTTGCCGTCCCGGCCGAGGTGCAGCGCGTGGCCTGGCCTACAGAGGACTATCATCTGGCCAGGTCGCTGGTGGATACCGGACTGCCGGAGGATGACCTGTTTGCCGGGATCCGGGAGAGGGTGAGCCTGTAATGGACCTCGCGGCTGTTACTGCGGCGGCCAATTCTTCGAGCGCGTGGGCAGCGCCGGGGACGCTTGGCTTCCTCGTGGTGTTCGGGATGGGCGTCATCCTTTACTTCGTGTTCCGCTCGCTCTCCAAGCACCTGCGCAAGATCAACGAGGCGGCCAGGATCGAGGAGGCTGCGCAGGCGGACCCCGCGCGCGATGGCCTGGCATCCAGCGCGGCCGGACAGGATTCTCTCCTGCCGCCCATCGGGAAGTGACCGCTCGGAAATAGACCGTCCTGTTCGTGGGCGGCGCGGCGCTTTTCCCGCTGGCCAGCGGGCACCGGTCGTCTCTTACCACGGCTAAGGCGATAGTCGATGTACCCCGCTATTGCGGCGTGTTGGCGCCCGGCGATTGCTAGTTTCGTAACTGATAGTCCCGGCTATCGCGGGAGTGCGGGCCATGCTAGCGATACACGGAATCTGGGCCCACGGCGTCCTCCGCCTGTGGGCCGAGGATTCCGGTCAGCCCGCGGCCGTTCCTCCCGGTCAGCCGCATTCCAGACCGGGTCGCTCGCCACGCGCTCCGCTGGCGCATCCGTTCGCGGCCAGCACCGGCGTGGTGGCGGATGTCCTGGCCGAGTTCGGCCAGTCCGCCAGCGATCTCGTCCGCAAGGCAGCCGATGACGAGCTGACCCTCTGGCTGCCCTGCACGGCTGCCGGACCGGTCCCCTCGACCGACCTGGCTCGTGCCGCCAGCGTGTCGGGGGGCGAGACGATCGCGGGCTCGGGCATCGAGGATCTTCTGACTGCTGATTCGGCGCATGCGGGCAATTCCAGCCATGCAGGCGGCGCTGCGCGTCATGGCCGGGCCCGCCTGTCGCCATGGCTGGTGCCGGCCCTCAGCCTCGATCCAGCGGGCGCGCTTGCACTGCTCGGCGTGCTCAGCCAGCCGGACACGCGGGCCGAGCGCGGCGTACTGTCCGGCAGCATTCAGTACCTGGCCGCGCTGGCCGCTCTCGCCGCTGATCTCACCGCGCGCGGTCGGGTGCTGCCCGGCCTCTCGGAGTCCGGCGACCGCGGCGAGGCGGGCACGATCCAGTACGCGGCGCGGTGGCGGCCGGTGCTGGCCGGAGCCGATGCGCTGCGCGCGCGGGAGCTGACCATCGCACTGCCGCCCCTGTGCCGGGCCACGACCGCGGACGGCGAGCCCTCGGCGAGCGTCGTCACCGAGGCACTCGAAGCGCTCACCGACGCAGCGGTGCGGGCCAGGCTGTCCGCCACGCCTGGCTTCGAGCTGCTGCCGGCCGGTCCGGCCGCGCCGCTGACCGACCGGTGGGCGGCTGCCCTGACGAGACCGGACGGCCAGCTCAGCGTGGCTCCGGGCGAGCTAGTCCACGCCGCTCAGCTCGCCTTCGTGCTCTGGGCCTGGCAGGACGCCGCGCAAGAGCCGCCGGGGCCGGTGCGGACCTGCTTCCGGCTGATCGAGCCGGACCGAGCCGAGTCGCCGGGCCCAGCTGCGGAGCCTGAGCCCGGCTGGGAGGTGCAGTTCGCGCTTCAGTCGACCGACGATCCGAGCCTGCTCTTGCCGGCCGCCGATGTCTGGTCCGGCATCACCGCAGATGGCTGGGCCGCGGCCGGGATCAGCTACCCCGAGGACGACCTGCTGGCTGGCCTCGGCCGGGCATCCAGGCTCTTTCCGGAGCTCGACGGCGAGCTACAGGGTGCAGCGCCGGCGTCGGTTCTGCTCGACACGGGCGGCGCCCTGAGGTTCCTGAAGGAAACGGGGCCGTTGCTGGCCGCGGCCGGCTTTGGCGTGCTGCTGCCCGACTGGGTCCGAAGGTCCCGGCTCGGCCTGAAGCTGACCACCAGGTCGAGGACGGCGACCGGGCCAGGCTCGGTTACCGCGCCGAAGTTCGGCCTGGCGGACCTAGTCGACTTCCGGTATGAGCTCGCGGTCGGTGACCAGACCCTGGATCCGGCCGAGCTGGCCGAGCTGGCCCGGCTGAAGGTGCCGCTGGTCCGCCTGCGGGGCCAGTGGGTGGAGCTGGACGAGCGGCACCTCAAGGCAGCGCTTCGGTTCCTGGAACGAGGCGCAGCCGGCGTGATGAGCGCCGGAGACGCGCTGCTCGCCGGGCTTGGCGGCGGCGCCGGGGAGCTGCCGCTCACGGAGGTGGACGCCGACGGCTGGCTCGGCGACCTGCTGTCCGGGCACGCCGACAGGCGGCTGGAACCGATGGGCACCCCGGCATCGTTCCGGGGCGTGCTGCGCCCGTACCAGGAGCGCGGACTTGCCTGGCTTTCGTTCCTGGGTAACCTGAGCCTCGGCGCCGTTCTCGCCGACGACATGGGCCTGGGCAAGTCGCCGCAGACGCTGGCGCTGCTGGCGGCTGAGCGTGACAGCGGCACCGCCACGGGACCGACGCTGCTGATCTGCCCGATGTCCCTGGTCGGGAACTGGCAGCATGAGGCGGCCAGATTCACACCCGAGCTCGCCGTCCACGTGCACCACGGCTCGGACCGGCTCGCCGGACCCGAGCTGGCCGCCGCCGTCGCGGCCGCCGACCTGGTCATCACGACCTACGGCGTAGCCACCAGGGACCGGGTGGCGCTGGCGCAGGTTCCGTGGTCGCGGCTGGTCTGCGACGAGGCCCAGAACATCAAGAACGCCGCCACGCGCCAGGCGCAGGCAGTACGGGCGATCCCGGCCGGCTCGCGAATCGCGCTCACCGGCACGCCGGTTGAGAACCGGCTGACAGAGCTGTGGTCGATCCTGGAGTTCACCAGCCCTGGCCTGCTAGGGCCGGCCGAGCGATTCCGGCGCCGGTTCGTCATCCCGATTGAGCGCAACGCCGACGCCCAGGCCACCGAGCAGCTGAAGCGCGCGACCGGCCCGTTTATCTTGCGGAGGCTGAAAACCGACAAGACCGTCATCGCCGACCTGCCGGACAAGCTGGAGATGAAGGTCTGGTGCAACCTGACCACCGAGCAGGCGTCGCTCTACCAGGCGACGGTGGACGACATGATGGCGCGGATCGAGGCCGCCGAGCCCGGCATCGAGCGCCGCGGCCTGGTGCTTGCCACCATGGCCAAGCTGAAGCAGGTCTGCAACCACCCTGCCCATCTGCTCGGCGATGGCTCGCGGCTGGACGGAAGATCGGGCAAGCTGGCCAGGCTCGAGGAAATCTGCGACGAGATCGTCGAGGCCGGCGACAAGGCCCTCTGCTTCACTCAGTACGCAGAGTTCGGCCGCATGCTGCAGCCGTACCTGGCTGCGAGGCTTGGCTGCGAGGTGCACTTCCTGCACGGCGGTACGTCGAAGAAGCGGCGCGATGAGATGGTCAGCGAGTTCCAGGACGCCGGCGGCCCGGCTGTGTTCCTGCTGTCCTTGAAGGCGGGCGGCACCGGGCTGAACCTCACTGCGGCCAATCATGTGATCCACGTCGACCGGTGGTGGAACCCCGCCGTCGAGGATCAGGCGACCGACCGAGCGTTCCGGATCGGGCAGCGCCGCGACGTCCAGGTCCGCAAGTTCGTCTGCGTGGGCACTGTCGAAGAGCGGATCGACCAGATGATCGAGGACAAGAAGGCGCTCGCCGCGGCGATCGTCGGCACCGGCGAGAGCTGGCTGACCGAGCTGTCCGTCGCCGACCTGCGCCAGGTGATCGAGCTTTCGCCGGAGGCGGTGTCCCAGTGACGGATTACAACGACGGCTTCTACCCGCCGTCGCGGCCGCTGAAGGCCGACGGCGGGATCAAGGCGCGCAGCAAGCGCGGCTCAATCGGCGAGCAGTGGTGGTCCCGCCGGTTCATCGATGTGCTGGAGTCATTCGGGCTGCAAAGCCGGCTGACGAGGGGCCGCAGCTATGCCCGGTCAGGCCAGGTGCTGAGCCTCGACATCGGCACCGGGCATGTGACAGCGAGGGTGCAGGGCTCGCGAGTCAAGCCGTACGCGGCCAAGCTCACCGTCGACCCGCTGACGACGCGCCAGTGGCAGCGAGTCGAGGAGGCTCTTGCCGCACGAGCCATCTTCCGCGCCAGGCTGCTGGCGGGCGAGATGCCGGCCGAGATCGAAGAGGTCTTTGCCGACTGCGGTACGCCGCTGTTCCCCAAATCGGCCCGCGACCTGGAGATGACATGCTCCTGCCCGGACTGGGAAGTGCCGTGCAAGCATCTGGCGGCCGTGTGCTACGTGCTGGCCGAGGCGTTCGACGCTGACCCGTTCGGCATGCTGGCCTGGCGCGGCAAGGGCCGCGAGGATCTGCTCGCCGCCTTGCGCCGGCTGACGGGCGGGATCCGCGCTGAGTCGGGCAGCCGGCCTGTCATTGACGTCGCCGATGCGCCGCTCTCGGATGGCACGGCGGCCTTCTGGTCTTCCTCGCTGAGCCCGGCCCGGCTGCGAACGCTGCCGCCCGCCGTCGCGGCGCCCGCCGATCTGCTGCTGCGCAGTTTTGAGCCGCCGTTCATCACGGCCGGCGGCATGGACCTGGTGACGCTGCTGCGGCCGGCCTACCTCGCGATGACGAGCAGCGACCAGGTCAGCGCGCCAGCCGACAGTGACGACGAGGCGGCGGGTCACAGCGGCTAACACCACCACGATGGCAACGGAGGAAAGAGATGGCAGTCACCGGCGTGGCCGTCGTTACCGGGGCGGGGTCTGGCCTAGGCCGGGGCATCGCCCGGGCTCTGCTGGCAGCGGGCTGGCAGGTCGCGGCCGCCGGCCGCCGTGAGAATGCGCTGCGTGAGACCGTCGCCTCAGGCGGGTCGGATCCAGCATCAGCGCTGGCCGTCCCGACCGATGTCACCGCGCCTGAGTCCGTCGCCAGATTGTTCGAGGCGGTTCACCGCCGGTGGGGACGCCTTGACCTGCTCGTCAACAACGCGGGCGTGTTCGGCCCGGCTGGCGCGGCGGACGAGATCTCCGTGGCCGACTGGCAGCACGCGGTGGACACCAACCTCACCGGCGCGTTCCTGTGCGCCCGGCACGCCGTGCAGATGATGAAGGCCCAGACTCCCCGCGGCGGGCGGATCATCAACAACGGGTCCATCTCGGCGCACAGCCCGCGTCCGAACAGCATCGCCTACACCGCCACCAAGCACGCGATGACCGGCTTGACTAAGTCCCTTTCTCTCGATGGCCGGGCGTTCGGAATCGCCTGCGGCCAGATCGATATCGGGAACGCCGCCACGGAGATGACCCACGGCATCAGTAAAGGAGCGCTGCAAGCGGACGGCTCGGTGGTTTCCGAGCCGACCTTCGATGCCCGGCACGTCGCTGACGCAGTGCTCTACATGGCATCGCTGCCGCTAGAGGCAAACGTGCAGTTCCTGACCATCACTGCCACGGGAATGCCGTTCATCGGCAGGGGATGAGGTGTCGCCATGCCTGGTCGCGGAACGGTGGCGCTGACCGGCGTCGGCGGCGGAGGTCAATCGGAGCTGGTCTGGCGCTCGGCCTCGCCGACGACGGGTGGGACCTCGTCCTCAACCACTGGGTACCCTACGACGACCGCCTAGCCTATGAGCGCGGCGAGCACGACGCCGAGGACGTGGCGGCTGAGTGCAGGCGTCGCGGCAGCAGGGTCGAGGTCATGCCCGCGGACCTGGCCGACCCCGGTACGCCCGACCGTCTGATCGAGGCCGCGTCGGCGCGCGGTGACCTGCGCGGCCTGGTCATGTCGCACTGCGAAGGCGTCAACAGTTCGGTGCTTGACACCACTATCGAAAGCTGGGAACTGCATTTCGCCGTCAACGCCCGTGCCGTCTGGCTCCTGATCAAGGCGTTCGCTGAGCGACTGCCCGCCGAACCTACAACGGAGGTCACCGGCCGGGTTGTCGCCCTCACGAGCGACCACGCGGCGCACAACCTGCCGTACGGGGCGAGCAAGGGTGCCCTGGACCGGATCGTGGTCGCCGCGGCTGTCGAGCTCGCCGGCCGCGGCCTCCGGGCCAATGTCATCAATCCCGGCCCGGTCGACACCGGCTGGATGACCCCGCAGATCCGCCAGGCAGGCATCACCCAGACCCCGGCCGGGCGCCTCGGGACACCGGCCGACGCAGCCGGTCTCGTGCGCTTCTTGATGTCGGATGCCGGAGGCTGGATCAACGGGCAGCTCCTCTATAGCAACGGCGGATTCAGGACGTCATCCTGACCCGACAACATGCAGGTCATCGGCGCGGACGGGGCTAGTACCACCCGGCCAGTAGGTGGCTGCCCCCTTTCGGCCGCGGACGTCCAGGCACCACAATCGGCTTCGTGACCGCGCCCATAATGTTCGTGCTCGTCCAGCTCCGGAGCCGATGGCGCGGCTGGCTCGGGCTGGCACTGGTGGTCGGCTTGTTCGCCGGGGCGGTCGACACCATCGTGGCCGGCGCGCAGCGGACAGACTCGGCCTATCCGCGGCTGGTCATCTGGAGCAGGGCGCCAGACGCGGTGGTCTACTCCCCGTGTTCCAGTCCAGGACTTTCGAACAGGTCCGGCCCCCGCAAGTCAGCCGGCTCTCGCAAGTGACCACCACGGCCGCGGCCATGACCTACCTGGTGACTAATCCCGCACAAATAGGGCTGATAGCTCCGGAGGATGGCCGCATACCTGGGCAGATGTGGTCCCGGAAGCTCATCGCTGGGCGACTGCCGGACCCGGCCAGTCCGGACGAGGCCGACATCGCGTTCACGACAGCACGCGACTTCAAGCTGGGCGTCGGGGGCTCGCTCTCGCTCAGCCTCCTGACGATGTCCGGAGCGACGCATACCGTGCGGCTTCGCGTCGTCGGGGTCGACGCCGCGCCGACGGAGTTCCCGCCCAGCACCGGCACCGGGAACGACGCCGTCTGGACCACGCCGGCCTTCTACCGGGAGCATGCGGGTCAGTCACTCGTGGAATATGAGGCCATCGCCGTGCGCCTTCGGCATGGCGTGGCGGACTGGACCGCCATCCAGCACGAGCTCGACCAGCTCGGCCACGGCCGGGTGCTGCAGGCCTTCACGCTGGCCGACACTGGCGCCCCCACGCAGCGGTCCATCCACCTGCAGGTGGTCGCTCTGCGGCTGCTTGCGGTTCTGCTGGCACTGATCGGGCTGCTGGTCACCGTGCCAGCTCATCGCGAGGCTGACCTTCCTGGAGTCGGACGACTACCGGACCGCCCAAGCGCTTGGCATGACCCGGCGGCAGCTCTTCGCCGCCGCGATCGGCCGCGCCGCGCTCATCGGCATACTGGCCGGCCTGGTCGCAACCGTCGTCGCGGTGGCGCTGTCGCCGGTGTTCCCCATCGGGCTAGCGAGGTTCGCCGAGCCGCACCCTGGCTTCGACGCCAATGCCGCGGTCCTGGCGGCCGCATTCGCCGCCACCATGGCTGGGGTCGCCGCCTGCGCCGCCTGGCCTGCGTGGCGGTCGGTCCGCCGGAGCGTGGGCAGCCAGCCGACCGTCTCGCGGCCGACCGCAGGGCTGACCTCCGGGCTGGCCTCCGGGTTGCGGCCGGTATCGGCTGCGGTCGGCCTGCGGCTTGCGCTGCAGCGAGGCTCTGGCCGTACTGCCCTGCCGGTGGCCAGCACCGTGGTCACGGCGGCCGTAGGCCTGGCGGCGCTCACCGCCGCGCTTGTCTTCTCCGGGAGCCTGAATCACCTGCTGTCCACTCCCCAGCTGTACGGGGCCTCCTGGGATGTCCTTATACAGACGATCGAATCCGGGGACCCCGGCCAGGGCGTCACCGCCGCTGTGCCGGTCGTGTCCGCGCGATCCGCAGGTCGCGGCGTGGGCGACGGGATACTCGGGCGTGCCGCTGCGCCTCGGCGGCACCGAGGTGCAGGCGATCGCGCTCAACCCCGGCCACGGCGGCACGCTGGAGCCCACGATCGTGCGCGGGCGAGCGCCGCGTACTGGCGAGGTCGCGCTAGGCGAGCGCACGCTGGCTAGCCTGCACGCGCACCTGGGCGAAACGCTCCCGTTGCAGCTCGCGGGCGGGCCGACCAAGTCCGTCACCGTGGTGGGTATCGCGATCCTGCCGACCCTGAGCGACACCCTCACGCTCGGCAGCGGAGTTGCTCTCACCGTCGACGAGCTGAGGCAGCTGGTGCCGTCGCATGTCAGCGCCCCGGCCTACGACACTCTTGTCGTCCGGCTCCGGCCTGGCGCCAACCCGCAGGCCGACACAGCGAGGCTCACCGCCGACCTCGCCTCGCAAGGCACGCTCGTGGTCACGAGATTCCAGACGCCGACCGACCTGCTGAACTTCGGCGGCGTCGCGGCGATGCCGGCACTGCTAGGCGCTCTGCTCAGCGCCCTGGCCCTGGTGACCATTACGCACCTGCTCATCAGCTCGGTCCGCCGCCGACGGCGCGATCTCGCCGTCCTGCGCACGATCGGCTTCACCCGCCGTCAGGTCCGGGCGGCCGTCGCCTGGCAGGCAACCACGCTGATGACCGTGGCGCTGGCCCTCGGCATCCCCGCAGGCCTCATCTGCGGGCGCCTGGCCTGGCTGGCGTTCACCCGCCAGGTCGGCGTGCTCCCGGTGCTGCAAGTGTCGCCGCTGACGTTCTGCGTTCTCGTTCCGGCCGCGCTGGTTATTGCCCTGGTCGTTTCCGCGCTGCCCGCCGGGTCGGCAGCCCACACAAGGCCCGCCCGAATCCTGCGCAGCGAGTGAGCCCCAGCTGGCATTCCGTCCGCAGATCCGGCAATCGGGCCGGTGGTCAGGTGATGGCCTGTTGTCGGTGAGGCGCTTTCTGGCCAGGCGTTTGCTATCCGAGGGCTCGTCGGAGCGGGCCGGCTGTTCGTTCGTCCACGAGCCGGACCTGGTCGGCTCGGAAGATGTAGCGGGTGAGGCGAACCTGGCGTTGCCGGTCGTAGGCGGTTCGGGAAACGATGAGGACCGGAACTATGGCGGTGGACCGGAAGAAGCCGGTCTCGATCGGGTCGGGCATGCGGGCGGAGATGCTGTCGGTGTATCGGGCGACTTCGTGACCTAGGCCGGCGAGGACCAGGCTGCTGCTGGCGTTCAGGCGTCTGGCAGTTTCCAGCTCGGTGCCGCGTGCGTGTCGATGCTGCGCGAGGCAGGAATCCCGGCGCGGTACGTCTCGGGCTACCTCTACCCCAAGCTGGAAGCGGAGCCGGGTGAGGAGGTCACGGGACAGTCCCATGCCTGGGTCGAGTACTGGACCGGCGAGTGGGCGGCCTGCGACCCCACCAACGACACCGGGGTCGGCCAGCGGCACGTGGTCGTCGCGGCCGGGCGTGATTACGCCGATGTCCCGCCGCTCAAGGGCATCTACCATGGAGCGCCGAGCCGGACCATGGAGGTCAGCGTCTCGCTGACCCGGCTGGCCTGAGCGTCTCTGCGCAGCCAAGAGGGCAGATACGACCAATCGGCTGTCGTAGTTAGATTACGGGCCTGGTTAGATTACGGGCGTGATCGAGATCAGGGACGCACGCAAGGACGAGTTCGACGAGGTGGGGGACATCCGGGTCGGGGCTTACCTGGCCGACGGTTTCCTGTCGCCGCAGTCCACGTACGCGCCGCGCCTCCGCGAGCTTGGCGCCGACGGCCTCGACCATGTGCTCGTTGCCGTACGGCCGAACGGATCCAGCCGCGGACAGATCATCGGCACCGTGATGCTCCAGGGCTGGCCGCAGGGCGGCGAGATCCTGGCCGGCCCTGATGAAGCCGAGATCCGTGCGCTCGCGGTGTCCCCGGACGCACGCGGCACCGGAGTAGGCCGCGCGCTGCTGGCCGCCGTGATCGAGCGGGCCGCCAGCGAGGGCATCCGGAACCTGGTGCTGCTGACCCAGCCGGAGATGGAGGCGGCCCACCATCTGTACGACCAGGCCGGTTTTGCGCGGCTGCCGGAGCGAGACTGGTCGCCGGAGGCTGGCGTGACCCTGCTGGCCTACGGACTGACTCTGAGCCGCTAGCAGAGGCAGGCCCATGCCCGGTTAAGGTGGGCCGAAGGCGAGACGAGGAGGTGTTTGCGGTGGGCGGATGCCGTGCCCGAAGTGCCGGCCGCCGGCGTGCCGGATGACGCGTGGCTGCTGGATGTGCGGGAGGACGATGAGTGGGCCGCGGGTCATGTCCCGAGCGCCGCGCACATCCCGCTCGGTCAGCTGGGCGCTCGCACCGCCGAGTTGCCGTCGGACCAGCAGATCTACGTGATCTGCCGGTCGGGCATGCGGTCGGCAAGGGCCGCGCAGGCGCTGAATGGCGCTGGCTGGCAGGCAGTCAATGTGGCTGGGGGCATGCAGGACTGGGCGGCCGCTGGCCGGACGATGGTGACTGACTCCGGCGCTACCCCCTTCGTCGCCTGACCCGTTGGGTCAGGTACGCCCCGGCAGCGGGTACTGCAAGCCGATCATCGGCGCAAGGTCGGACAGCATGAGCTCGAACATCGGCGAAGCGTCGTCGAGCGCGAATTTCAGGTGCCCGAACACCTCCAGGCTCACGGTCCCGTAGAGCAGCACCCAGCAGCGCAGGAACGTCTGCAGGGCGCCGAGCGGCAAATCGGTGCGGGCCAGGTCGCGATACGTGGCCAGCTGCTCCCGCAGCCGTGGCTCCATCTCATCATCGGCCGGGATGCTGAACGGCCGGCGCCTGTACAGGTCGCCGAACAGGTCGAGGAAGACCTGGCCGAACTGGTACCCGCAGTCGACCGACGGGTCACGCGTGATCTCGTGCAAGTACTCGAGGCCGGGCAGCGGGCTGCCGAAGATCATGCTGAACTCGGGCACGTGGGCTAGCGTCCAGGCGCGGAACTCGCGGCAGCCCGCGATCAGCTTGACCCCCGTGACCTCGGCGTCGGTCAGGTCCGGCGGCGACTCGTCAACGGCCGTGTGCACGGCAGAGCGCACGTGATTGGCGAGCTCGGTGAAGATGTCGGCGACGACATGCCGGAGCAGGTCCTCGTGACTGCCGAAGTAGCGGTACAGGGCCGGCGCCGTCATTCCCATCTCGCGCGCTATCGCCCGCAGCGAGACTGCGTCCGGGCCCTCCTGCACCAGCAGCTTGCGGGCCGTCTGGATGATCTCCTGCGTCGTCGCGGCCCGGAGGCGATCGCGCCTGCTCGGCGCCTGAACCATGATCGCCATCCTCCTCCGGCCTTTCGCTCGACGGTGGCTACCTTCGCTTTGACAGAAGTGACCTTGACAGAAGTTAACTGCGTATGCCAAGTTTACATCGTAAATGCTTACGGCGTTAACTCAAGCAATGATCGCTAACAGTCTAGCTGCGGAGTATGCGATGTTCGAGGCCTGGGGACGATTCGTATTTCGCCGGCGGCGCCTGGTGCTGTTGGTAGCCGCGTTCGCCGTCGTCGGCGCCGCTGTCTGGGGAACTGGCGTATTCGGGTCGCTCCAATCGGCTGGCGGCTTTGCTCCGCCAGACAGCCAGAGCCAGCAGGAGACGGCCATCGCTGCACGCGCGTTCGGGCGTGATGCGGGCGACGTCGTGCTGCTCTATGCGAGCCACGACCAGACCGTGCACTCGGCTGCGTATCAGTCGGCCGTGACGCGCTCGCTGGCCAGGCTGCCGCGCAGCCGTGTCACCGGAGCGCAGACCTACTGGTCGACGCACTCGCGGCAGTTCGCGAGCGCGGATGGCCGGGTGACCTACGCCGTGCTCGAGCTTGCCGGCGCCAGCGACGCGGCAAGGATCGCGAACTACAAGGCGATCGCCGGCGACTTCGCGGCGACCGGGCTGACGGTGCAGGCGGGCGGCCAGATTCCGACCGAGGCCGTCATCAACAAGCAGGTCACCAGCGACATCGGCCGGGCCGAAGGCATCTCGATGCCGGTCCTGCTCGTCCTCCTCGTGATCATCTTCGGCAGCCTCGCCGCGGCCAGCCTGCCGCTAGCCATCGGCGGCATCGGCATCATCGGCTCGTTCACCGCGCTGCGATTGCTGACGCTGGCCACGCCGGTGTCCATCTACTCGGTCAACATCACCACCATTCTCGGCCTGGGGCTCGCCATCGACTACGGCCTGTTCATGGTGAGCCGGTTCCGCGAGGAACTGCAGCGTCAGCCCACGGTGGAGGACGCGCTCGCGCGGACCGTCGCGACAGCGGGCCGGACGGTCGCGGTCTCGGGTGTCACGGTGGCGGTGGCCCTGGCCAGCCTCCTGCTCTTCCCGGAGGTGTTCCTCCGCTCGATGGGTTATGGCGGGGTCGCCACGGTGATCGTCGACATGCTCGCGGCGCTGACCGTGCTGCCCGCACTGCTCGCCGTGCTCGGGCCGAAGGTGAACGCGCTGCGGGTACGCAGGCCAGTGCAAGCGCCACGATCGGCGGAAGCTGCCGGCGGCTGGTACCGGCTGGCGGGCGCCGTGATGCGCCGGCCGATCGCCTTCGTCGTCGTCATCGTCGCGGTGCTGCTCGCGCTCGGGTCGCCCTTCCTGAGGGTGACCTGGGGCGGTACGGATGCGCACGCCCTGCCTGCGGCCGCCGCGCCGCGGGTGGTCACGCAGACGCTCGCCCGCGACTTCCCCGGCAACGTCACCGCGCCGATCGAGGCGCTGGTCACCTTCCCGCACTCCGCGGCAGGTTCTGTAGCTGGCGCGCCAGCTCGCCAGGCGCAGCTGGCCGCCTACGCCGGCCGACTCAGCCGGGTGAGTGGCGTCACCGGCGCGCAAGTCACCGGCGTCAAGGGCGACGTCGCCCGGATCGACCTGCGCTACGCTCCCGATCCGCTGTCGGCGCAGGCGCGGCAGATCGTGCAGCGCGTCCGTGATGTGGCCCCGCCGGCTGGCGCGTCGGCCTATGTCGGCGGCCAGAGCGCACAGCTCGTCGACGAGCTTGGCAGCCTGTCTGCGACGCTGCCGTGGATGGCGCTGGTGATGGCGGGCGCGACGTTCGTGCTCCTCTTCCTGGCGTTCGGCTCGGTTGTGCTGCCGGTCAAGGCGATCGTCATGAACCTGCTATCGCTGTCAGCTACGTTCGGCGTCGTCGTCTGGATCTTCCAGCAAGGTCACCTGTCTGGCCTGCTCCAGTTCGCCCCGACCGGCACGCTCGACCCGACGATGCCGATTCTCATGCTCGCGATCATCTTCGGCCTTTCCATGGACTACGAGGTCTTCCTGCTCTCGCGCATACGCGAGCGCTACGACGTCACCGGCGACAACGCGGAGGCGGTCGCGAGCGGACTCCAGCGCACTGGCGGCGTCATCACTAGCGCCGCTCTGCTGCTGGTGATAGTGATCGGCGCCTTTTCCGCCTCCGGGATCACCTTCATCAAGCTGATGGGCGTCGGGATGATCGTGGCCCTGGTGGTCGATGCGTCCATCGTCCGGGTCATGCTGGTCCCGGCCACGATGCGGTTGCTTGGCCGGGCCAACTGGTGGGCGCCACGGCCGCTGCGCAGGCTCTATGCCCGCTATGGCATCCGAGAGGCGGACGGCGGCAAAGCGTCAACGGAGCGTCTGGCAAGCTCGGTTCAGTAACCGCCGGCCCTCGACCTTCCGGAGACCTGACTTGAAGTACGTCAACCTCGGCGCTACCGGCCTGCGCGTGTCCCGCGTGTGTCTCGGCATGATGAGCTACGGCAACGACAGCGAGCGCCCCTGGGTGCTCGACGAAGCTGCCGCCGAACCGATCGTGAAAGCCGCGGTCGATGGCGGCGTCACGTTCTTCGACACCGCCGACGTCTATTCGGCCGGCGCCAGCGAGGTGGCCACCGGCCGCCTGCTGCCCAAGTTCCTCGACCGGGACCAGTTCGTACTGGCGACCAAGGTGCACGGGTCGGTCGGCCCTGGCGAGAACGACCGCGGCCTGTCGCGCAAGCACATCATGTCGGGCATCGACGCCTCGCTCCGCCGCCTGAACGTCGACTATGTCGACCTCTATCAGATCCACCGCTTTGACGGCCGTACGCCCGTCGAGGAGACGATGGCCGCCCTGCATGACGTCGTCCAGGCCGGCAAGGCTCGCTACATCGGTGCGAGCAGCATGCATGCCTGGCAGTTCGCCAAGATGCAGCACGCGGCCGACGCGCACGGGTGGACCAGGTTCGTGTCGATGCAGAACCACTACAACCTCGTCTACCGCGAGGAGGAGCGGGAGATGATCCCGCAGTGCCTCGACCAGGGCGTCGGTGTCATCCCGTGGAGCCCGCTGGCCAGGGGCCTGCTGGCGGGTACCAGGACCAGGGACGGCGAACGGCGGACGGTGAGATCAGGCAGTGACCCCTTTGGCGACTCGCTGTACAACTTGCCGTCCGACTTCGACGTGGTCGAGAGGTGCGTGGAGGTGGCGGCCGAGCGCGGTGTGCCGTCGGCGCTCATAGCTCTCGCCTGGCTGCTCAGCCGGCCCGGCGTCACCGCCCCGATCGTGGGCGCCACCCGGCTCGGGCACCTGGACGACGCGCTCGCAGCCGAGGAGCTGACGCTGACAGAGGAGGAGATACGGCGGCTCGAGGAGCCTTACGCGCCGCACCCGGTCCTCGGCCATATTTAACCCGGGGCGTCTGCTCGGGCAATGGCGTATCGGACGGCCGCCTCGGCCGCTTCGTCGCTCAGTCCGAGTGTCCTGGTGAGTGCGACATAGCTGTCGGCCGCATCGGCGAGGGCACGCTGCTGTGCGGGGTCGGGGCTCGCGGCCGCGGGAGGGCTGGCGATGAATGTGCCGCCGCGCTGCCGGGTCGTGAGCAGGCCCGCCGATTCCAGCTCGGAGTAGGCGCGGGCGACTGTGCCAGGAGCCAGGCCAAGGTCCCCGGCTAGCTGCCTGACAGACGGCAGGCGGCTGCCGGGCGCCAGCTGGCCGCGCAGCGACGAGCCCTGAGATCTGTGCCCGGAGCTGCTCGTAGGGCGGCACCGGTCGCGACAGGTCGACGCGCAGCACCAGTGCTTCCGCGGGAGCAGCCGAGCTAGCCGCGCTTGCCTCGCTCGCCGTAGGTGTCGGGGCGGCGGCACCGCGGTCGGCCGGCGCTGACATGGCTCAGCCTTCCGCCGCCGCCGGGTTGCGCGGCTCGCTGCCGCCGCGGCGCGCCCGGCGCGTCCACCCGCTCAGCAAGAGCCAGCTGGCCAGCCCGGCGATGCCGCAGCCCAGGCCGGCGTCGATCATTGCCCTGCTGCCGGCGTAGGCGGCGCCCGAGATGGCCGGTACCGGAACGGCCAGCCCCTCGCTCCCGGCGATCAAGAGGGCAGCCAGGACAATCAGCTCGAGGCCGAGTACGGCGCCGGCGATTGCCCGCCCAGCCTGGCGTCGCAGTAGCTCGTCGAGCTCGGGCTCGTCGCCCTCGGTGAGCCGCGGCCTGGCCGCTACCCGGCGAAGGCCCGCAAACCCGAGCAGCAGGATGGCGCAGGCAACCGCCGCCGCTACCGCGGTGGTCGGCCAGCCAGGCCAGTTTGTCCGGCCGCCTGGCAATGTAAAGCCCGCACCGGGAACCGGCTGCCAGGCGCCGTAGCTGATCCGCGGGGCGGCCGCGAAGGCGATCACCGCGGCGATCGACAAGCCCGCTGCGAGCACCGCTGTCACGGCGGCCCAGCGCGGCACGTAGTCGGCGGGCCGCCTGGCCCGCAGCGTTGCAACTCGAAGGTGGCCAGCCGCGGGCGGCTGCGCCGCGTACTCGCCCATGAGCAGGCCAGTCAGGTACCCGCCCGCGCACGACAGCGGGGCCAGATCGGCGTGCGCGTCCAGGATCAGCGCGACCCCGAGCAGCGCGCCGACCCCAAGACCAGCCAGCCCGCAGCGAGTGATCCGGCGCGCGTGCGTCCGCGCGGCCCGTCCGGTGCCGCCCGCTCTCCCGGCTGCCGACCGGGCGGCGCGCCCGCGCAGCAGCACGGCGATGCCGATGACCAGCACGGGCAGGCCGACAAGGATGGCGACCAGGAAGATCCAGATCCAGATCGGGAACGGGACCGGCGGCCCAGGGCTGTACTTCATCGGAGTCCCGCGGCCGAGCCCGGTGCCGCTGGCGATCGGCCATCCAGGGCTGGCGCCTGGTATCCGGATGCGCTGGGTGGAATCGTCGGCCTCCCCTGGCAGGTAAGCCCCTGTATCAACTGTCTGGTACAGACTGCCGCATCCAGCTGGCTGCAGTCAACGTAGGCCGACATGGAAGCTGCCGACGGCCGCGGTATTGATGCGGTAGTGCGGCTGCGGCCCGGGCGGCGGCGATGGGATGCTCGGCCGGGAGGGACAGCGGCCCCGTTCCCGTCCTGATCGCAGGGAGGAAGAGCGCGATGTCATTTTTGGGCTGGCCGGAGGAGGCACTCGACTTTTACGACGGACTCGAGGCCGATAACTCCAAGGCCTACTGGCTGGCGCACAAGGACGTCTACGAGACCTGCGTGCTAGCCCCCATGGCCGACCTGCTGGCCGAGCTTGAGCCAGAGCACGGCGAGACCAAGATCTACCGCCCGTACCGGGACGTGCGCTTCAGCAAGGACAAGTCGCCGTACAAGACGGCGATCGGCGCGCACGTCGGCGACGGCTACATCCAGCTGTCGGCAGCCGGCCTGGCGGCAGGCAGCGGCATGTACGGCATGGGGCCAGACCAGCTCGAGCGCTACCGGGCAGCGGTCGCTGCGGACTCAAGCGGCACCGCGCTTGAGGATGTCATCGCCAAGCTGCGCGCGGATGACATCGAGGTGCACGGCCGCGACTCGCTGAAGACCGCGCCGCGCGGTTACGACGCTGATCATCCGCGCGTCGAGCTGCTCCGGCACAAGGGCCTGGTTGCGTGGAAGGAGTGGCCGGTCGCTACGTGGCTCGGCACGCCGGCAGCCAGGACCGCAGTTGCCGACTTCCTGGTGGCCAGCCGGCCGCTCGGGCAGTGGCTGGCGCAGCACGTCGGGCCGTCGACCGAGCCCTCCGGCCGCCGGTAGCCGGCCCGGTAGCCGGCCCCGGTAGCCGGTAGCCGCAGCATGGCGAGAGGCCGCCGTCCGGGTGAGGAAACCCGGCCGACGGCCCCTGCTGTGGACTGCCTAGGACTCGGGAACCTCGGTCATGAGGTCAGCCGAGGTTTCCATCCCGGCGCGCCACACGGACCGGGCGATGATCTTGTGCGGGTCCACGCGATCCCGGTACTTGGCGGCGATCTCGGTGATCTCCTCGAGCAGGCCCTCGGACAGCGTGGTCGGCTGCAGGCCCAGGGCGAGGAACTGGTCGTTGCGCACGCTCAGCTCGTTCTCGTCCGCCTCGCGCCGCGGGTTGGGCAGGTAGGCGATGTCGGTGCCGGTCATGTCGCCGATCATCTTGGCCAGGTCGCCTACGCGGTGGGTCTCGGTGATCTGGTTGCGAACGAGCGGCTTGGTGCCAGGCTCCGGCGGGTTGTTCAGCGCGATCTCGATGCACCGGACGGTGTCGCGGATGTGGATGAAGGCGCGCGTCTGGCCGCCGGTCCCGTGCACAGTCAGCGGGTGCCCGATGGCCGACTGCATCAGGAAGCGATTCAGGACGGTGCCGTAGTCGCCGTCATAGTCGAACCGGTTGATGAGCCGCTCGTCCCTGGCCGTCTGGTCGGTCTGCGTGCCCCACACGATGCCCTGGTGCAGGTCGGTAATCCGGAGGCGGTCGTTGGAGGCGTAGAAGGAGAACAGCAGCTGGTCGAGCGTCTTGGTCAGGTGGTAGACCGAGCCCGGGTTGGCCGGGTGCAGGATCTCCCGCTCTAGCTCGCCGTCGGGAGTCGGCACCTTGACGGTCAGGTAGCCCTCGGGGATCGGCGCGCTGCCCGACCAGCCATAGCCGTAGACGCCCATGGTGCCGAGGTGCACGAGCGATGCATCGATGCCGGTCGTGACCAGCGCGGTGAGCAGGTTGTGCGTGGCGCGGACGTTGTTGTCCACGGTGTAGCGCTTGGTCTTCTCGGTCCGCATCGAGTACGGAGCCGCGCGCTGCTCGGCGAAATGCACGATCGCGTCCGGCCGGATGTCCAGCAGGACAGCGACCAGCCTGTCGTACTCGGTGGCCAGGTCCAGGTTCACGAAGCCGATCTCGCGGCCGGAGACTTCCTTCCAGGCGGCCAGCCGCTCGCTGATGGGCCGGATCGGCGTGAGGGAGTCAACCTCCAGCTCGATGTCGATCTTCCGGCGGCTCAGGTTGTCGACGATGGTGATGTCATGACCACGATCCGACAGGTACAGCGACGTGGGCCAACCGCAGAACCCGTCGCCGCCGAGGACCAGAACGCGCATAGGTGCTCCAATAAGTTTGCTCTACCGCCCGAACAACGCCCGTGCTACTCGCCACGGCAGTCAGTGGGAGCTTGAGAGCCGGGCTCTCAACGATGGCATCCGTGGCAGTGTACCGGGCGATATCCACCGCGATGGTCAATTCGTAACCGCCGTGTGAGCCAGCCGACACCGGTCGCCCTGACCTTTCTTATCCCCGGCGCTTGCGGCCCGAGACCATCACCTTCCCCCCAGCATGAACCGCAAGCCTCCGCCAGGCCAGGTGCACAGGAAGATTGTCAGCAAGTCCTCAGTAAAGCTACGGCGGCAAACCAGCGCTCTTCCGGCCAGAACCGCTGCCTGGCCAGGGGTGGGGCAAGCCTGCGCCTGGCCGGCGGGCAGGGAAGTATGGAGCCATGGCAGAGCGGCTCCGCGACGAGACCAGCCCGTACCTACTCCAGCACGCAGACAACCCGGTCGACTGGTGGCCGTGGTCAGACGAGGCGTTCGCCGCGGCGGCCGAGCGAGATGTGCCCGTGCTGTTGTCGGTCGGGTACTCGGCCTGCCACTGGTGCCACGTCATGGCCCACGAGTCATTCGAGGACGCGCAAACTGCGGCGATCATGAACGAGAACCTCGTCGCGATCAAGGTCGACCGGGAGGAGCGGCCGGACGTCGACAGCGTCTACATGACCGCCACCCAGGCGATGACGGGCCAGGGCGGCTGGCCGATGACCGTGTTCATGACGCCAGACCGGGAGCCGTTCTTCTGCGGTACCTACTTCCCGCGGGCCCAGTTCCAGCGGCTGGTGCTCGGCGTGTCCAAGGCCTGGCGGGAAGACCGCGACCAGGTGGCCAGCCAGGCCAGCCAGATCGCCGCGGCCCTGACCGAGCGGGCCGGCCAGCCCTTCGCGGCCGGGCGGGATACGGCCGGGCCGGATACGACCGGGCCGGATACGACCGGGGCTGAGACGGCCGGGGCTGAGACGGCCGGGCTCGAGGCTGCCTGCGCGGCTGCCGTGTCCGTGCTGGCCAGCGAGTTCGACGCTCGCCGCGGCGGCTTCGGCGGCGCGCCGAAGTTCCCGCCGTCGATGGTGCTGGAGTTCCTCATCCGGCACTTCGAGCGGGCAGCAGGGCAAGACGGTGGCCGCGCGCTGGCGATGGCCGAGGCCACCGCAGACGCCATGGCCAGGGGCGGCATGTATGACCAGCTGGCGGGCGGCTTCGCCAGGTACAGCGTCGACGCCGACTGGGTCGTGCCGCACTTCGAGAAGATGCTCTACGACAACGCGCTGCTGGCCAGGGTCTACGCGCACCTGTGGCGGCGGACCGGCAGCCCGCTGGCGCGCCGCGTCGCCGAGTGGACCTGCGACTGGCTGATAGCCGAGCTCGGCACCGCGGAAGGCGGTTTTGCCTCTGCCCTGGATGCTGATAGCGACGGCGCGGAGGGCGCCTTCTACGTCTGGACGCCCGATCAGCTCAGCGCGGCGCTCGGCCCCGAGGACGGCGGGTACGCGGCGGGCGTGTTCGGCGTCACGGAGGCCGGCACCTTCGAGCACGGCGCCTCGGTGCTCCAGCTACGGGCCGACCCCGCGGACGCCGGCAGGCTCGCCAGGGTCCGCAGCCGCCTGCTGGCTGCGAGGGCGCAGCGAACGCGCCCCGGCCGGGACGACAAGGTGGTCGCCGCGTGGAACGGCCTGGCCATCGCTGCCCTGGCCGACGCGGGCACGCTACTGGCCAGGCACGATTTCGTGGCCGCTGCCACGGCCGCCGCCGAGTTGCTGGCCGCCGTCCACGTGCGCGACGGGCGGCTGGCGCGTACCTCCAGGGATGGCCGCGCGTCGACCACGGCTGGCGTACTCGACGACTACGGCTGTGTCGCGACCGGCCTGATCGCGCTGGCGAGCGCGCTCGCTGCGGACGACGCGCATGCGGCCAGCGCCGGCCGGTGGCTGGCGCTGGCCGGCGAGCTGCTGGATACCGTTCTCGCCAGGTTCGGGACCGGAACGGGGGGCTTCTACGACACCGCCGACGACAGCGAGCGGCTCATCTACCGGCCGTCCGATGTCGCCGACGGGCCGAGCCCGTCTGGCACGTTCGCGGTCGCCGATGCGCTGCTGAGCTACGCCGCCCTGACCGGCTCGGCCACCTACCGCGAAGCGGCGATCGGCGCGCTGGCGAGCATTCCTGCGCTGGCGGCCCGATTCCCGCGCGCGGCGGGCTCCGGGCTCGCGGTCGCGGAGGCTGTGCTGTCTGGCCCGGCGGAGATCGCCATCGTCGGCCCGGCTGGCCCGGAGCGGACCGAGCTGCACAGGGTCGCAGCGCAGGCGGCACCGCCGGGTGCCGTCATCGCCGTCGGCGACGGCGCGAGCTCCGAGATCCCGCTGATGGCTGGCCGTACGCCTGTCAACGGCCGGGCGGCCGCTTACGTGTGCCGGGACTTCAGCTGCCGGGCGCCGGTGACCGAGCCAGACCAGCTGCGCGAGGCCCTGAAGTGACCGCTGACGCTCGCGGACCGATCATCGTCGTCGACCTGCACCGGATCGCGCGTCCCGGTTTCCTGACGCACCGCGTCACCAGCTGCACGCCGGAAGTTTGCCAAGCGTTTGCCGCGGATATCCACTCCTGCCAATTCCTTGTACAATCCTAGGGATTTGCGGGGTATAGACGCATGCGTGATGCGAGAGCATCGTAGGGAAGCGAACGCGGCCAGACGGGTCGCGAGCGGCTGAGGGGAGTGACCTGTGCGCGACGGATCCCGCCGGCTGCGCGCAGGTCTGTGGATCGCCGTTGTCGTCGGCGTAGTGGCCGGCTTCTCGCCGCGAGTCGTGATTCCCGCCGCGCCGCGCGGTGCCGCATCCTCCGGGCAAGGGCACACCAGCCGCGCGTCGGCGCTCGCCGCCGCGACCGCGCGCCGGTACGCAGCGGTGCTCAGCGACGTCGGCAAGATGCCGACGGCCGGCGTCGGCAGTGCGCTGGTCGAAGCCACGGCCGCGCGTCAGGCAGTCCGGGCAGACCGAGACGGTCGCCGAGCAGGAAGCGGGCGTCTTCGTACCCGCGAGCAATGGTTCAGCCACGTCGGCAGTGTCGGCCGTCAGGCTGCCAGCCCATGAGGCCGGGCCGCCGGTCGCGCCCCTGCGCTCGCTGCATCCAGCGGACCTGCTGGTGATCGCGCCGCAGACGCTGCCGGCCGGCGCGCTGTCCGCGATACGCAAGCTGGCTGGCGTGACCGCGGTCAACCTCCTGGACGCCGCGCGAATCAAGGTCAACGGCGGTTATGTCGCGACGCTAGGTGTGAACCCGTCGACGTTCCGCGAGTTCGCCGCCAAGCCGACGGCCAGATCGACAACGCTGTGGCAGAACGTGTCCGACGGCGGTATCGCCATCTCTTACCTCATGGGTCAGCAGGAGAAGCTGCCGCTCGGCGGGACCGTGAGCGCCGTCGGCGCGCAGACCGAGCAGTTGCAGATCGGCGGATTCGGCACTGTCGGCATTAGCGGCGTGGACGCCGTCGTCTCGGACTCGGTCGCCCGATCTCTCGGGATGCCCGTAGCGAACGCCATCGTCATCAGCGCGCCGCACGCCCGGCTCAGCAAGCTGATGCGCAGGGTCGCGGGCGTGCTCCCGAAGGACGCGTCGGTTGCGCCGCTCGTCGCGCAGGCAGCTGAGCGCGGGCTGCCGGTGTCGGTGGGTTCGGCAGGCGCCATCGGCATCGTCGCCTCAGACGGGCCAGGCCTCACGGTCGCGCAGACTCGAGCGTTCCTGACGGCCGCCCTCAGCCGAGTCGGCCTTCCCTACGTATGGGGCGGATCCGGGCCGAGCGTGTTCGACTGCTCGGGTCTGGTGCAGTGGTCGATGCGGCAGGCCGGGATCCTCATGCCCCGCGTTGCCGTGGATCAGGCGCAGACCGGGCCGCAGATCCCGCTCGCCGACCTCGAGCCAGGTGATCTGCTCTTCTACCACACCGACCCGACAGCGCCGACGTACATCTCGCACGTCGCTATCTATCTCGGCCGGGGCCTCATGCTCCAGGCACCAGAGCCGGGCGAGGACGTGCAGATCGTGCCGGCGATCTTCGGCGCGGGGTTCGCTGGCGCGGTTCGCGTGTACCCGCGCGTGGCCGCAGCGGTTGCCGCCAACCCCGCGGGCTGACGCCGGGGGACATGTGGCCGGCTCACGGCCCGTTCCTGGTCTCACCGGACACCTCACAACAAACGTCCTTGCGCGCTCCGCTGTCGAAACCGACATAACAGACATCTGTCAGCCTCGTGACGGCCTGCTTGCGCAGCAGGTCGAAGAGGTGTAATTATAATTACATGACTACTGAGAATCAGTCCCCCGCTTCAGCGGAGGACGCGCTCCGTGGCTGGTTCACCGGCCGGCTCCCGGCAGGCTGGTTCACGAGCGCTCCGGACATCAAGGTTGACCGCGAAGAGATCACCATCGTCGGTACGCTCGCTGACCCTGAGGGCGTAGCCGAAGCCAGCGATGCGGAGGCCGCCGCGGCGGCCGAGGGACGCAGCCGTCGCTTCCGCGAGGAGACCCGCGAGCACCGGATCGAGATCGCCAGGGAAGCCGAGCACAAGTTCGCTCGCAAGGTTTCCTGGGGCGTTGAGTGCAACGGCCGCAGAGTGATGTTTACCACGTTCTCGGTGCCGGTCATGACCAGGCTCCGCCAGGCCGAGCGCCAGGTACTCGACACTCTCGTCGATGCCGGCGTCGCGCGCAGCCGCAGCGACGCGCTCGCGTGGTGCGTGCGCCTGGTTGGCGAGCACCAGGACACCTGGCTCGCCGACCTGCGGACGGCGCTGCGCAAGGTTGAGCAGGTCAGGGGCGAGGGCCCAGGCTAGTCAGGCGCGTTGCCGGCGGGCTCGCGATGTCGCGCGAGCCCGCATCGGCGCGCCGCGTTACCTGCGGAGCGGTGTTCGTTCGGCCTTCTACCCGGCCCCTGCTGGGGCCGCCGATTGCAAGCAGTGCATAACCAGGCCGAAAATTTTAGTGATCTTTGCGTGACCACGACAGGTCTTGCGGGAAAGTTTGGCCGGACCGCCCCGAATTGAACCGGTGTCTCCGGGGTACACTCCCCGAATCCCGGGTCACAGGGCCTCCCCATGCGTGAAGCCGGGTACCCCCGCAGCGGAGCAACCCGCAAAGCCTTGAGGAGGACCCGTCGTGGCGCAGGAGTGGAACCCGGGCGGTGACCTTGAGACAACACTCGACGACGCCGGGCTGAAGAACCCCTGCGTGCGCGAGTACGTGCGGTACTGGGCAGACCTCACCGGCGCGCAGCGGGTCGAGGTAATCGGCGCCGCCGACGACGCCCGGCTTATCAGCGAATCGCTAGCCGCCGGCGAGATCCTGCCAGCGGGCGAGGGACGCTACTACGCCCGCAGCTACATCAAGGACACCGCGCGCTCCGAGGAGCGCACCATAGTGGCCACGGCCAGCCCGGCGGACAAGGGCGTCTACAACAACTGGCATCCGTCGAGCGAGATGCGTCCGTTGCTCGAGGAGCACATGCGCGGCGCCTCCGCCGGCAAGACCATGTATGTCATCCCGTATCTGATGGCTCCGCCCGGCTCGCCGCTTGAGCCCTACGCCGTCGGCGTCGAGCTCACCGACCACCGCACTGTCGCACTGCACATGAACCGCATGGCTCGCTGCGGCGTCGAGCACGTCAATCACCTGGCCGACCCAGACAAGTTTGTCCGCGGCGTGCATGTCACCGGCGACCTGGCGAACCTAGGCCAGGGCACACCGCAGGACAAACGGTACTTCGTTACCTTCGCCGACGAGCGGACGATCCTGCACTTCGGCTCGTCCTACGGCGGCAACGCGCTACTGGGCAAGATCGCTCATGGTCTGCGGCAGGCGTCCTATGACGGCTGGGCATCGGGTGAGTTCCTCTCCGAGCAGTTCATGCTCATCGGCATCACCGACAAGCAGGCCGGGCGCACCTGGCACATCTGCGGCGGGTTCCCGAGCGCGTCCGGCAAGACGAATCTGGCCATGATGCTGCCGCCTGACAGCCTCGGCGACCGGTATCACGTCGAGTTCTACGGTGACGACATCGCCTGGCTGCGCGTCGACCCCGAGGACGGCAGGATCTACGCGATCAATCCGGAGTTCGGTGTCTTCGGCGTCGCTAAGGACACCAACGAGGTGACCAACCCCACCGCCCTCGGCTCGGTCGCGCCCGGCACCAAGGTGCTGTTCACGAATGTCGCCCACAACGAGAACAGCGGCGACGTGTGGTGGGAAGGCAGGACGCCGCGCCCGCCCGCTGACGTCGCCGGCTGGCGGGACTGGACGGGCCAGCTGATCTCCGAGCGCCCTGAAGCCGACAAGGCCAAGCCGTGGGCGCACCCGAACAGCCGTTTCACTACCTCGCTGACTAACGTGCCCAATATCGCCAGCGACTTCGAGAACCCCAAGGGCGTGCCGATCGACGCCATCATCTTCGGCGGCCGCACCCGTGATCGCGAGCCACTGATCCGCGCCATCACCGACCTCGCCGAGGGCGTCTACGACGGCCTCACCCTGGGCGCCGAGGCGACATTCGCAGCCGAGGGCGTCGATGGCATGCTGCGGTACGACCCGATGTCGATGCGGCCGTTCATGTCCTACCCGGAGGGCGCCTACGCGGCCCACTGGCTCGCCATCATCGGCGCCGCGGCCGTGCAGCCGATCTTCGCCCACGTCAACTGGTTCCAGCGCGACCCGGACGACGGTCACTTCCTCTGGCCGGGCTACCGTGACAACCTGCGCCCCCTGCTGTGGCTGCTGCGGCTCAAGGACGGCGAGGTCCAGGGCAATCAGACGCCGGTCGGCATTGTCCCGACCAAGGAAGAGCTCGATCTCGAGGGCGTCGACATCAGTCCGGCCGACCTGGACAAGGTCCTCTCCATCGATTCCGAGCGCTGGCAGCAAGAGATGGCACGTCGCGAGCAGCACCTGTCCCAGTTCGACGGCCTGCCGGAAGAGATCTGGGCGGCGCACCGTCGCGTCGCCGCAGCGCTAGCCGCTCAGGCTGTCGAGAGCCAGACTGGCGAAGCCCAGACCGGGTCCTGAACCGCCCAGGACAACCTCCGCGCCGGGGCTGCAGCGTGGGGGGTGTCGCATTCGGTCATCGCGATGTTAACGTTCCGTTATGGGGGCACTGCGTTGCGTTGATGGTTCCGTGCTGTGGGTGGAGCCGGTCAGCTGCCGGGATAAGGCCGGCCAGCCATACGAGATCACGCTCAATCTGGCCAGGGATTCGGTGCCGTTCGCGGCCGTCGGTCAGCGCTGCGGCTATCAGCTGTCCGAGCTAGCCGAGCGCATCAGCGCGGCCCGCCAGGATCCCGAGCAGGCGGCGGCCTGGCCGGATCCGGACGACAGGTTCCCCATCCCCGGCGGCGGTCACGCCCCCGGCGGTGGCTCCGGTGCCGGGCCCGGTGCGGCAGCCAGCGGCCAGGACGGCGGCCGCAGCGCCCAGGCGGTCGGTTACCTGCCCGGCGACCACGAGTACTTCACGCTGCGCTCACGGGACCGGACCGATCTGCCCGGTACGGGCGAGCTGCGGTGCGTGCTCCGCTCCAGCGCGGTCTGGGTCGGCGACTGCGTGGGTGTGGGCCAGCATGCCCAGGGGCACCACGTGGCTCTCGGCCAGCACCTTCAGCCAGGCCAGCATCTGCAGCACCTCCAGACAGGAGTGCCGGGCCAGGCCGGGCAGCGCACCTGGCGGCATCCGGGCGGTGCTCACGGCCGCTGGCAGCTGACCAGGCGAGCGGTCATCGAGGCCTGGGGTGCGGGCGGGGTCGGAGTGCGAGCTGTCCTGACTTCGGCCGAACTGGTGGCATTCTTGGATACGGTTCTTGAGGGGCCAGGCGAGGTTGGCGCAACGGGGATTGTCCCGGCAGCGGGCGCGCAGGCCGGAGGTCAGCCGGCCGGGAAGCAGCCGGGTGGCGTGGCAATGCCGCTCTGGCGGCAGCGAGGAAGGGTGCCGGATGGGATTGCGCGGTCTCGTCTACCGGCTCTACGAACGCAGGCTCGAGGCGGCTCTGGCGCCTCAGGCGGTACCCCGGCACGTTGGAGTGATGTGCGACGGTAACCGCCGATGGGCCAGGTCGGCTGGACTCGCCGACGTCAGCAGCGGCCACCAGGCAGGTGCCGACAAGATCTTCGAGCTGCTGGAGTGGTGCCAGGAGACCGGTGTCGAAGTCGTCACGCTCTGGCTGCTGTCCACCGACAACCTGACCCGTCCGGCTGCCGAGCTTGAGCCGCTGCTGCGGATCATCCAGGACACCGTCCGCGAGCTGGTCGCCCAGGAGTGGCATGTGAAGCCAGTCGGCGCGCTCGACCTGCTGCCAGCCGACACCGCCGAGGTGCTCAAGAGTGCGGCCGAAGCCACCGCGGGCAACGGCGGCCTGCTGGTGAATGTCGCCGTGGGCTACGGCGGGCGGCGCGAGATCGCCGACGCGGTCCGGTCGCTGCTACTCGAGCACGCCACGCGCGGCACGACCATCGAGGAACTGGCCGAGATCCTGGACGTCGAGCACATCGCCGAGCACCTCTATACGGCGGGGCAGCCCGACCCGGATCTGGTCATCAGGACGTCAGGCGAGCAGCGTCTCGGTGGCTTCCTGCTCTGGCAGAGCGCGCACTCGGAATTCTATTTCTGCGACGCTTACTGGCCTGCTTTCCGCCGGGTGGACTTCCTGCGCGCGCTGCGTTCCTACGGCGAGCGCCACAGGCGCTTCGGCGCGTAGCTAGCCGGACTCGCTCCGCTACGAGGCATCTGTGCTGCGTGAACGGCCAGTTACGCGAGTTTGGCCGGCCATGAACAGCTCGTTACGGTACTTCCGCCACCACGTTCCCTTAGGTACGGTCGGAACTGACGGGTGGTGCCTAGCCGCCCGCCGGGAAGGCCCTTGAGATCCTCGAGCTTCGCGTCCTGGTGCGCAGGCGAGATGAGCGAAGGGCCGGGTTCCCGGCCCATCGCTGGCCGGACCCGGTCCCGCCGACACGTCTGTGTCCGACCGCGGCGCCAGCTGGCGCCCAGGGGAGAGCGAGTGGCCAGTTCCTCAGCACGCCGATCAACATCCATCCCGCAGGAAGCTGTCTCGGCAGCGCCTGCCCGGCCAAACTCCGCGCAGCATGCATCCGTCGTGGCCAACACGACCAGGCAGCGGGCGGAGTTCGTCAGTTCAAGCCAGCCCCGGCGCACCTATGTACTCGACACCAGCGTTCTGCTGGCGGACCCGGCAGCTGTCGGCAGATTCGCCGAGCACCGGGTGGTGCTGCCCATCGTTGTCATCACCGAGCTTGAGGCCAAGCGGCACCATCCAGAGCTCGGCTACTTCGCCCGCCAGGCACTGCGCTACCTCGATGATCTTCGGATCGAGTACGGCCGCCTGGACGCCGACCTCCCGGTCGGCGAGTCCGGCGGCAGCGTCCGGGTCGAGCTCAACCACTCTGACCCCGCGGTGCTGCCGGCTGGCTTCCGGCTAGGTGACAACGACACCAGGATCCTGTCGGTCGCGTGCAGCCTGGCTGCCGAGGGCGAGAGCGTGATCCTGGTCAGCAAGGACCTGCCGCTGCGGGTCAAGGCTGCCGCTGTCGGGCTGACGGCGCAGGAGTACCGGGCAGAGCTGCCACCGGACTCAGGCTGGACTGGCATGGCCGAGCTGGATGTGACGACGGCTGAGATCGACGAGTTGTATGAGACGGGCCATCTGGACCTGGCAGCGGCGCGTAACCTGCCCTGCCACACGGGCCTGGTCCTGATCTCTGGCGTGGCCGGAGCTGGCAGCGCACTGGGCCGTGTGCAGCCGGATAAGTCGGTCAAGCTCATTCGCGGCGACCGGGAAGCCTTCGGGCTGCGCGGCCGGAGTGCGGAGCAGCGGATCGCCCTGGACCTGCTGCTCGACAATGAGGTCGGCATCGTGTCACTCGGAGGCCGGGCCGGCACCGGCAAGTCGGCGCTTGCGCTCTGCGCCGGCCTCGAGGCGGTGATGGAACGCCGTCAGCATCGCAAGCTAGTCGTTTTCAGGCCCCTGTACGCCGTCGGCGGGCAGGACCTTGGCTACCTGCCTGGCTCGGAAGCCGACAAGATGAATCCGTGGGCGCAGGCTGTCTTCGACACGCTGTCCGCAGTCACATCTCAGGCAGTGATCGACGAGGTGCTGGACAGGGACATGCTCGAGGTGCTGCCGCTAACTCACATCCGTGGCCGGTCGCTGCATGACTCCTTCGTCGTAGTGGATGAGGCGCAGTCACTGGAACGAGGCGTCCTGCTGACGGTCCTGTCGAGGATCGGCGCTGGGTCGAGGGTCGTGCTCACGCATGACATCGCGCAGCGCGACAATCTGCGGGTCGGCCGGCACGATGGCGTCGTCGCGGTCATCGAGAAGCTCAAGGGCCACCCGCTGTTCTCGCATGTGACGCTGGTCAGGTCCGAGCGCTCGCCCATTGCCGCGCTCGTGACCGAGATGCTGGAGGATCCGAGCCTCTAACCAGGTGAACCGGCGAGCCGGGGGCTACCGCGGGTGATCGGCCCGCGCTAGCTTCCGGCTCGGGCATTACCCGGGGGCGATCACTCTTGCTGGCCCGCGGACTCGAGCAAGGTCTCCGCGATCGCGAGATCCGCGGTGTAAGTGACCTTGAGGTTGCGCTCGCTCCCCTGGACGGCGGCGACCGGCACGGCGGGCAGGTACCGCAGCACGACGCCGCAGTCGTCGGTAGCCGGGACCGACGCGAATGCTGGATCGGCATCGGCTAGCTGATATGCGGCCACGATGACCGATAGCCGGAATCCCTGCGGTGTCTGGCAGCACGCCAGCGTGTCGCGCGGCAGGCCCCGCATGATGAGCCCGTCGGCGACCTCGACGATCGTGTCGGAGGACGGGACCACAACTCCGACCGCGTCGCAGCTATCAAGGGCGGCGACACAGTCGGCGATGGTCCGCTGGTCGACTAGCGGCCGCGCGGCGTCATGCAAGAGCACCTTGGCGTCGTCGGTAAACCGGGGGCCCAGCCAGCCGAGTGCCTGTCGGGTTGAGTCCGTCCTGGTCGCGCCGCCCTGGATGACATCGGCTAGCTTCGGGTAGCGAGGCGCAAGGTCGTCGTGGACCTGCTCCCTGATAGCGGCCGCGGCGACGACGAGCACATGGTCAACTCCGGGCGCCTGATCGAATGCCCGGACGCAGTGCTCGATCAGGGTCCGGCCGCGGAGCACGCGCAGTTGCTTCGGGCTGTCCGAGCCGAACCGGCGCCCCGACCCGCCTGCCAGCACAACCGCCACGGTACGCATGGGCGGACCCTACCTGGTCGCCACGCGCCTTACCGCCGGCGGGCAGCGGACGTAGCGGACTGCCCGCATGTACGCTAGGTAGCACTCTGACTACTCATTGTGGTTCCAAGGACGATCAACACGGAGGACGAGGCTCCCGCCGGCCTGAACGGGCCAGCGGCCGACGCGCCGGCAGGACAGGCCAGCGGGAGTTCCGCGGCCGGAGCCGGCGTGCGCCCGCGCGGTCGCAGGCGCTCCCAGCGACGCCCGCCGGCCGAGGCCGGCCGTCAGCAGCCCGCCCGCCTGAAGCCCGGTCCGCCGGGCCAGGCGGTGCTGCCCGAGCGCAGCGGCCCCGCGGCCCGGCTGACTGGTGGCGTGCCTCCGGCCGGCCTACCGCCTTCCGACATCTTGCCTGGCGACGTCGTTCAGGCCGATGACCCAGCTGTCGATGAGCTGGCGGTGGATGAGCTGCCAGTGGATGAGCTGCCAGTGGATGAGACTGCGGTCGACGAGCTGCCTTTGGATGAGCTGCCAGTCGACGCGCCGCGTGCCGACGGCAGGTCCGCCGGAGCGCCGCTTGCCGAAGGCTCGCCCGGCGACGTGACGACTGGCGCTCCGTCCGAGACCGACCGGCTGCTCGCCGAGACGTTGACCGGTGCTGGCCTGCCGGCCGAGGGGATCGCCGGCCCGCCGGAGGAGCACCTGGCCGATAGCGAAGACACCGCCAACCAGACCGCCGACCTCGGGGCACTGGCAGCCGACATAGCCGACGCCGACCACACCCTCGGCGACGCCAGCGCCGACGACGCCAACGCCAGCGCCGGCGACGCCAGCGCACCCGAGGTGGAGTTGAGCGAGGTCGAAGTCGCGGAAGTGCTGTCCGGCCGCGTCATCCCGATCGGCTCCTTCTTTGGCGGCGACCAGCAGACGCCAGCGGCGGCGGCCGACGGTGCCGACGATGACGTCGAGCAGATGGCCGGGGCGCGGTTCCTGGACGACGTCGGCCGGGTGGTGCTCGCCTGGGCGCATGAGCGCAGGCTCGGGCTCACCTCCGCGTGTGGCATCTGCCTGGCACTCGCGGTATGCGCGGCGGGCTGGTTCTCGGCCGGCACGCGGGGCGACATTGTCCGCGGCGTCGTCGCGCTCTGGGGCGGTTATCTCATCCTGAAGGCGGGACGGTGGCTCGCCGCGCCGGCCGGGCAGCAACGGGCTGGAGGCCAGGACGCGGCCGCGCGGGCCGCCACGAAGGACACGGACCTCCGCCCACCAGGCCCCGTGGCGTGGCTGGCGGCGCTCGGCGGCTCGCTTGCCGAGTGCGCGGTCTACGCCGGGCTTGCCGTCGGCGCGGCTGCTGAACGCTGGGCTGGCGTATGGACGCTCGCGGTCGCAGTGCTCGGCCTCGTCGCTGTCCGGAACCTGATGTCGGTCTGCTCGACTCCGCCGGGCTTCCGCGAACAATCGGACGGCGCGGTCCGGCGGTTCTCCGAAGCCGTGCTGACCATGCCCGTGGGCGGCCGCGTCCTGCTGATCGGCATCGTGGCGCCTATCTGGGGAGCACGCGTCGCCCTCCTTGCCCTGCTCGAGTGGGCCATCATCTCCATCGGCTACGGGATCGCGGGCCGCGCCGCACCGGGCGTGGCCGACCAGGCCGGGCGTGGCGGGCAACCGGTCGAGGCGAGTGCCCGTTCCACGCTCCAGCGAGTGCGAGATGACGGTGTCCTTGCCCGCGCGCTCGGCGGACTCGTCCGGGGGAGCCTGCTGCCGCTGCCGCCCGCTCTGCTCGGCCTGGCCGCGATATCAGGGCTCACCCTGCTCGGACTTCACGGCCTGCCAGGGGCGCTGATGATCGGCCCGGCCATCGTCATGCTCCTGGCAGCGCCCGGATCGGCACACCCGCACACCGGCCGGTTCGACTGGCTCGTGCCCGTGCTGCTGCTCGGCTCGCAGCTGCTCTACGTCGCGGCCATCGGCGTAGCTGCCGGAGTGCCGGAGCCAGTGATCTTCGTACTGAGCTCAGCCATCCTGCTGCGCTACACAGACCTTGCCTACCCCGGCCGCCCTATCCTGCTGGCCAGGCGGCGGGATCCGGACGCCGAGCCCGCCGAGCGCGGCACCGCCCTCGGCTGGGAAGGACGCATGCTGTTCGTCGGCCTGACGGCGGCCATGGGCCTGGCCACATTCGCCTACCTGGCGCTCGCGGTATATCTGACGGTGCTTATCTGCATGAAAGTCGTGTCAAGCTGCCTGTCGCCCCAGTTACGGGTGGGCGAGCCGCCATCCGAGTACGGCTCCGATCCGCGTCGTCGGCTGACCGAAGAGCCCGATCAGGAACCTGCCTAGCCGAGTGCCCGGCCTGGTGACGGCGACGACCGCCGAGGGCTTCCAGATGGCCAGGTCGTAGTTGATCCGCGCTGCCGATGGGAGGCCAGCTGGGTAGCTTCCCCACAGGTAGTCGATGTAGTAGGAGGTCGGCGTCATCCCGGAGCGGCCGGCCCTGGCCAGCCGACCAGGCTCACCCGGCGCGATGAACATCCCGCCGATCATCGTCGCTGGCTCTTTGGTATCGGCCTGCCATCGCAGGACCTGCGAGGTCGCACCATAGGGGTAAGGCGCGAGCAGCACCCGGTCGGATGGCGACACGTGCAGGGCCGCGAACGTCGCCCGCCAGCCATGCGGCACCGGACTGACCTGGCCGATGTTGTAGGGAGCTGGCACCAGGGGAAGCAGGGCGATCACGGCGAGCCCGGTGGCGATTGCAGCGCCGTAGCGCCACTTCGCGAACGGTGCCACCTTCCCGCTGCGGGCTAGATCGAGGGAGAACGCCAGGACCGCGGCGGCCGCGGCGTCGGCCAGGATGCACAGCCGATCCGGGACCATCCCGCTGATGACCGGAAGCTGATCCACGAGGTGCCAGGGCAGCAAGAAGCCCGGTATCGTCACGAATTTCGGCTGGATGGGCTTGGATCCCATCGCGAGCCACTCAAGCAGGATGCAGGTAATGCCGGCCACGCGGATCGGCAGGTGCCGCCAGAAGTAGACGATGGCCACCAGCAGCAGAATGATCAGCGGCACGCCGAGATACGCCAGGTACTCGGGCAGCGGTTGCGGGTAATTGTTAGCGCTGACGCCGGTGCTGTGCGTGTGCAGCAGCACGGAGCTGGCGGGATCTACGAAGGCGTACGGCAGGGTGCCGAGGTTCGTCATCTTGCCGTGGTAACTGATGATCACGGTGGCGGCGGCGTTCTTAGTCGCCACGCCGTGGAACTGAACCCACAGCCCCCTCGCGCCGAGCACTAGTGCCACGCCAGCGGCCGTGGCGAGACCGATGACCGCGGGCTTGACTCGCGCCAGCACCTCCCGAGGCCGGCTGAGTGCGAGGGCCACCAGCAAGATCGCTGTGGCGATGACGGTGATCATGAGCAGCTCTTCGCTGATGAACAGCTGAGCGGCAGTTAGCAGGCCGAGCCACAACCCGTTGCGCACGGCGCTGCCCCGCCTGGTGACCAGGCGCATGACCCGGTCAATCATCAGCGGCGGGAGCATCGCGAGTACCAGCGAGTAGTGGCCGATCCCGGAGTTCACCAGCGCGGGCGAGAAGCCGTACAGGAAGCCGCCGAGGGCCGCAGGCACCGGACTGGCTCCCCACCGGCGCAGGACGTAGAACATGGCGGCCGCTGAACCGGCGAACCCGATGACGAGCAGAGTGGTGAGCGCCACCTGCGGCCCGAACGCGAACGTGACCGGCGACACGACGACGCCAGGCAGGAGCAACGACGTATTCCACATCAGGTTGACGCCGTGCGGGGCGTTCATCGCCACGGTCTCGAGCGCCGGCAGCCTGAAATGCGATACTGCCGTGGCGGAGTAGCGGACAAACCACGTGGCCTGGTCGACGTCACCGGGGTCACCGGTCTGGTAAAGGCCAGCCGGGTTAAGCCACAGCCTGCACGTGACGAAGAAGGCGCCGAGTATGTAGCAGTACGTCGTGATCGCCGGGGCGCTCACGATCCAGGCCAGCGGTCCGCGCCGACTTGGTTCCTGCGGTGACTCGACCACCTCTGTGGCAAGTCTCGTCACCGCTGCCTCCCTCGGGATCTGGATCTGGCCGGCGGCCATGATCGCCACCTCATGACCGCACCGTGCCGCGGCAAAACGACGCAATCCCGAGAGCTAGCCCGGTGCCGGCTGCGGCAGCGTCCTCTTGCCTTAGCGAAGATTCCCGCGTGCCTGCCGTGCTGAGCCGCGAAAATGTAGTCGCCAGTTTACGGTACGGTCAACACCAGCTAGGGCGCGCGGCCGTTGTCACATACTTGACCATGTTGCGAAGGTCCCAAACTGCCCTGAGGGGTTACCGGGCAACTCTGATAGGTAGGCTCATAGCGCTGCCGTAGCCCTCAAAGGGGAGTCATTCGTGCATGACCTGAAGGTAAGCGGCCCGCAGGCGCCTTCAAGCCGTCCACCTCGGCGCGGTCCGCTCGGCCAGGACAGTCTCTTCTGGCTGGTCCTGGTGTCGGTCTTGTTCCTTGCTGCCGAACTTACCCCGGCGCTGCTGCGGATGCCGCTTGGCCCAGATGAGATCACCTATATCGCGCGGACGAGCATTCGCCCCAACGGCGTCAGCCTGCCTCCCGTCCACGGCCAGGGGGTCGGGCTGCTGGCCGCACCCGTCACGCTGATCACCGAGTCGCTGACGGCGATCCGGGTCTGGATGTCGGTGCTGTCAGCGATCGGGCTATTCCTCGCCATGCTCTGCTGGCGCCTGCTCCGGCCCGGCTGGGTCCTGGCGATCGCCGGGCTGATCTTCGGTGGCATGGCCATCAGCCAGGACAGCGGGGTCCAGGTCTACCCAGACTGGTGGGGGGCTCTTGGCGTCCTGGCGCTGACCGGCCTGCTCCTGCACGCTGTGCAGGGCACGATGCGTGACCGGGTCACGCTGCCGCTGATCGCGCTGGCCAGCCTCATCATCGTCTTGATGCGGCCGCAGAACATCGTGTTCATCCTGGGACCGGCGCTCCTGGCTGTGCTGCTCGTGCGCAGCTGGCGCAAACCCAAGTTGATCGCGGCCATGGGCGTCGGGATCGCGCTCGGCTGCCTGGAGTGGGTCATCGGGGCGTTTGTCATGTACGGCGGCCTCGCCACCCGGATCCACCAGGCCGGACAGGAACCGCCCGCCTTCAGTCTGTACTTCTCGTTGCCCACCCAGGCCAAGGTGCTCAGTGGACCTTGGTACTGCCTCCCTCCGACGGGCTGCCAGGGCTGGAACATGCCAGGCGAGTCGGTGTGGTGGGCGGCCTTCCTGGCTGTCACCGTCCTTGGCCTGTGCGTCGCCTGGCGGTCGGCCGCGAGGTCCTCGTCGGTGCTCGCGGCCGCCACCGCGCTGTGGGTCATCGTCCTGTACTCGTTCCTGGTGCCGTTCGGGGCGCCGCGCTACATCACACCCTCCCTGGCCCTTATGTCCATTCTCGCCGCCGACGGGGTGCGATGGCTGGTCACAAAGGCGAGCTGGCGCCGCACGGGGATCGCGGTCGCCTGCACGTTCCTGCTCGCTGGCGTGATCTCCCAGCGGTTCGTGCTCAATAGCGAAGCTGAGCAGCAGACCGACGACCGCGTCATGTACGAGACCGCTGCCCAGCAGCTCCGCGCGGCCGGCATCCATGCGCCGTGCGCGATCGTCGCCCCGTCGGTCGCTTACTACGTGGGCTGCATTGCGCCCTGGACGGGCGAGACGATGCCCGAGCTGCTGGCCGGCACGCCGCAGGGCCTGAAGGCCTGGCGCCCGATATTCCTGCGCGACCTCGACACGATCGTCTACCTGGCTGGCAAGTAGCGGCGCTGGTCTACGAGCCGCCGCGCGGGCCTGCGAAAGCCGTACCGTCGTTGCACACGTTGCTGCTGCCGGTGATGCCGCCGTACGACCTGGCCAGGTTGCGCGGGCCGTGGGTAGCCCGCGCCGGCGGATTCGTCGCGGACCGTTCCGCGGTGAACTGCGCCGACTCGGAGGCAAGCGCACGCCCTGACATCTTGGCTGTCGGACGCACGGCCTGGTCGTGCGCGATCGCACTGAACAGGCCGGCGTCGCTGGCCGGCCAGGTCACCCAGTTCGGGTTGCGCGGGTACTGCACGGTGGGCAGCTCGATGAACTGAACGGAGCCTGGCGGCAGGTGCCGCAGGCTGTCGACAATTCCGATCATCGCGGGCAGGCTCAGCCCGGAGTCCGTAGTCATCGAGTGGGCTGCATCCGTGATGACCGCGAGGATCCTGGACGGACTGGCCAGCAGGTCGGTGTGCTCGACACCCTGTAGCAGCGACACCATCAGGTACTGATCGCGGCGGATCCGCTGGAGGTCGGAGCCCTCGCCGATGTAGCGCGCTCGCCAGAAGGCCAGTGCCTCGCGCCCGTACACGTGGTGCCGTCCCCGGCTGAGGTGCAGGTTGGAGAGCGGGTCGTTGATGGCGAACGGCAGGCAGATGCTGACGCCGCCGATGTCGTCGATGACCCGCTCGAAGCCGGTGAAGTTGAGCTCGATGAAGTGGTCGAGGTGCAGGTGGGTGGTCTGCTCAACGGTCTTGAACAGGCAGCCAGGGCCGCCGGCGGCGAAGGTGGCGTTGATCTGCTCTACCTGGCCGGGCTGGGCCAGCTGGCCGCCGGAGCCCGGCTCTGGCGGGCACGCCAGGATGGGCACGACCGAATCGCGCGGGATGCTGAGCGCGATCACGCCCTGTTTGCCCGACGCGATGTGCAGGACCATGATCGTGTCGGAGCGCTGGCCGGTGATGTCCTTGCCGAACCTCTTGTTCGAGCCAGCTCGCGAATCGGACCCGATGACGAGGATGTTGGTGGCGCTCGTGAGTTTGGGCGGCTGCGGGCCTAGCCCGGCTATCGATACGCGCTTGATGCTGTCCCAGACGGACCGGAACTTCAGGTATGCGCCGAGCGACCCGAGCACGAGCACGACGGCCAGCCCGGCCGCGATCCAGGCGAGCACGCGGATCCCGCGGGAGCGCCGCCTGCGTGGTGGCCGTTCCTCGCCCGGCTGACGAGATGCCGAAGACCCGGCGCGGCCGGGCGCGCCGCCGCCTGAGTTCACGTCCCCGCTCTGGCTCATGATCTCCGCAGGATCCTTGCCAGGCGCCGCCCTTCTAACCGTCAGTTGGACTCAACTTTGCCAACCGGGCTCGGGTCAGCAGCGTCCTCTGACCTGCGGATACTCGCCGGGCGCGGGCCAGGCCAGCCCGTCAGTTGGTGCCGTCGGGACCGGCAAAGGCGGCGGAATCGCTGCAGATCTGAACGTTCCCTGTTATGCCACCGTACTGGCCGGCCAGGTTCTGACTGCCGCTGCTGCTGGTGCTGGCGGCAGGCGTCGGCGCGCTGCCGAGAGTCGTGAACGTCGAGCCCAGAATGAGCTGAATGGTGCCCGCGGACAGGTTCGTGTCCTCCTGAAGGGTCACCTTGCTGATCAGCGCGGCGACCGTCTGCGCGGCGGGCAGGTCGGCGCTTTCTACTCGAGCGGCGCCACCGTAGCAGCGAGCGGAGTCGCTTGAGGAGGGCATCCTGCGGGTTGCGCGTCCGACGGCGCTGGCCCGGCGCTTGTCATGCTACGGGCCGTTCCTGAAAGGAACCCGGGTGAGTATCGGCTTTTAACGCGCCTTGACTACTTGCCGGCGATGCGAAGAAGTTCTGGCTTCTTTGAGCGCCACGGAGAATGAGAGAATGCGCCGTGGCGCGCCGGATCGTCAGGCGCTGAAGGCGCTGCTGTCCTTGCAGATATTGACGTTGCCGGTGATTCCGCCGAACGTGCCGGCCAGATTCGAGATAGCCGAACTGCCAGCCGCATTCTTCAGCGTCGTGAAACTCGAGCCCACGATCAGGCGGAGCGCCGGACCGGTCAGATGCGCATCGGGCTTCAGCGTGACGTCGCCGAAAAGCTGGGCAAGCGTCTGCGCGGCCGGGAGTTCAGCGGCGCCCGCATACTCGATAACTGTGCTCGTGTAATTCGCGTGCGCCGCGTCGCCGGCCTGGCCGACGACGTCGAAGCCGCGGGTGCTCAGGCTCGTGGCGGTACTCGCGCCCAGCCCGAACTTGCTTGTGCCGTTCAGCACCCTGACCTTGACCAGCGCCGGGCTGATGGTCTTGATCTTCGTCTGCTTGGACGCCTTGGGAAGCTTGGTGTCGTGCGCGATGGCCGAGAACAGGTCGTTGGCTTGCGGCTGCAACCACTGGACCCAGGCCGAATTCCCGGTCGATGGCGTCTGCGACGATTTCACCCACTGTGCATTGCCGGTGTAGGTGTTCCACGGCACCGTGACGAACTGCACGTGCTCGGTGGAGATCCCGCGCAATGCCTCGCCCAGGCGCAGCATGGTCGTCGGCGTCAGCCCGCTGTCGGTCGTCACGTAGTGATGGGACGTCAGGGTGTCGATAACCGAGAGCATCGTACTAGGGCTCTTGAGCAGGCTGCTGCGCTCGATGCCTTGCACGAGCGATGCCATCAGGAACTGGTCACGCTGGATGCGCTGCGGATCATCGCCGAGGCCGAGGCCCTCTCTCGTGCGCCAGAACGCCAGCGCCTGCTTGCCATCGATGTGGTGTCTGCCGGCGGTCAGGTTGAGGTTGGAGACCGGATCGTGAACTGCCTGCGGCAGGCACACGGTCACGCCGTGCAAGGCGTTAATGACCTTCACGAAGCCAAGGAAGTTGAGCTCGACGAAGTCGTTGATGTGGATCCCGGTGGTCTGCTCAATGGTCTCCCACAAGCAGCCGGGCCCGCCGTAGGCGAACGTGGCGTTGATTTGCTCGATCTCGCTGCTCGGCTGAGCCGTCTGCCCGGTGGTGCCGTTCTCGGCCGTGCAGTTCAGGATCGGGACCACCGAGTCACGGGGGATGCTCAGGACCGCGATCTGATGGGCACCGGGCGCGACATGCAGCACCATGATCGTGTCCGAGCGCGAGCCGCCGATGTCGCTGCGGCCGCCGAGGTTGCCGTTCCGGCCGGACCTGGAGTCGGAGCCGATCACGAGGATGTTCTGAGCATTCGGGTCAAGTGGCGGCCGCTTATGGCCGAGGTCGCCCCGCACGTCGATGCGGTTGATGCCGTCCCAGACCGAGCGGTATTTCGCGTAGGCCGCCAGCGAGCCGCCTGCCAGGACGAGAGCCACTATCGTGGCGATGGTACCCAGGATCAGGCTGGACGGATTGCGCCGGCGGACCGACTTGCGGCCGACTGGCTTGCCGGGCACCGCGAGCGTCCTGCGCGCTGGCCGGTCGGAGCCGCGTGCCCGGCCGGGATCGCCGGTGTCGTCGTGGCGGCGCATAGCTCCTCAGGGATCAGATACTGATAGCTCGGTCGGCGGCCTGACCGGCGGGTTGCCGTCCATCGTACGTGGTCCTAACAGGAGGAACCGCAACTAACCAGCAAAGGTACCGAGAACGTCGCGATTGGGGGGCACGCCCCGCCCGGAGCGGCCGGCAGTGATGCAGATGGCCCGCGAGGGTTAGTCCGTTCGCTACCGCGCACCTCTACAGTTGACCCGTGCTACCTCCTGACAGCCCGCCCGGCAACGCCGGCTCCGAGCAGCAGTCCGCGTATGCGGAGGGTAGCGCGCACCCCAGTGCTGCGGGCGGGGAATCCGGTACTGATCTGCTGCAGCAGGCCGACGGTGAGACCGGTCAAGCCGGTGACGCGGTAGCTGCGGAAGGGCCCACGGCAGCCCTGCCAGCGGTCGTGCCTGCACGCCAGTCCTTCACCGCGTCAGCCGGTGGCCAGGCCCGGCGCGCCATCGGCGGTTCCGGTCGCGCTCTCATTAACGGCAGTCGTGCCGTCAGCCGGGCCGGGGCGGCCATCGGCGGTGCGGTGGCGTCGGTGCCAGGGCTCCTGCGGCGCGGCGGTCGCGTCACGCCGGCGGAAGAGGCCGTGAAGGTCCGCCCCGCCGACGTCGCCGGTACCGTGCTGGCCAGGCTGACTGTGCTTCCAGCCGTGCTGATACTCGCATGGCTCATCCCCGGCGTGCCGCTGCTGCTGACGGGGCACTTCCTGCCCTTCCCGATGACCTTGATCGCGGTCTCCCTCGCCGCCGCGCTCACCGTGAACGGACTGCGCGTGGTACCGGCCAGCTGGCCCCGCCTGACGTCGGACGCGCGGGCGAGCGAGGCTGGCTGGGCGACCTGGTTCGGCCTGCTGGCCACGGTCGCTGTGGTCGCCGGGCTCACCGCCTGGCAGCTAACCGAAGGCTCCGAGGCACTGATAGTGCTGCGCGATCCCGGCGCGTACCTCCAGTCCGGCTACTGGATAGCGCAGCACGGCTTGCTGCCCATACCGGAGACGCTGCGGGCCTTCGGGGGCGCTCACGCCGGACTGCACTTCACCAGCACTGGCTTCCTCGTGCGGGGCAACTCTGTCTATCCTGCCGCCATGCCGGGCCTGCCGCTGCTGCTGGCGGGCGCCTTCTGGGTGCATGGCGTGAGCGGTGCCCTGAGCCTGGGCCCAGTGCTCGGCGGCCTCGCCGCGCTCACGTTCGCCGGCCTGGTCGGCCGCCTCGTTGGCCCGCAATGGGCACCCGCTGGTGCCCTCATCTTGGGTCTGAGCCTGCCTCAGCAGTACGTGGGCCGCACATCGCTGAGCGAGACAGCCCTCCAGATCATGCTCTTCGGCGGGCTCTGCCTGCTGGCCGACTCGCTGGCGTTGCGTGGCTCAGGCGACGTACCGGTCGAACGGGCCATCGCACAGCCCGAAGCGCGATCGGCGCGGAGCCGGCTCGCGGTCGCCCGGCAGCTGGCCATTCCGACGCGGTTCGCGTCCTGGCTCACACCGCAGCGGACGCTGGCCGGGCTGGCTGGACTCGCGCTGAGTTTCGGGCTGGTCATCAGCCTGGACGGGATTGTCTTCCTGCTGGCTGTCATCCCCTTTGGCTGCGCGCTGGTGATCGGACGGCGGCCGCAGGCGGCCCCGTTCCTGGTCGGAACTGCCTTTGGTGTTTGCTACGGAGTAGTCGGCATGTACCTGGTGGACCGCCCGTTCCTGGACTTGGTCGGCGAGACCGTCGCGCTCGCCGGAGTGGTCGCAGTCTGGCTGGTGGCGCTGTCGATCGTGGCGTTCCAGCTGGCGCGGGTTGGCCGCGTACGCAGGTTCGTGCCGCGGGTGCTGGCCCGGCGGCCGCTTCGGTGGCTGCCCGAGGCCGGGGCCGTGCTGGCCGTGCTGGTCCTCGTCGGATTCGCTGTCCGGCCATACGTTCAGAAGGTGCACGGGCACCCGAGCCTCGCCGTGTACAACGTGATCAAATCGCTGCAGCGGCTCCAGGGCCTGCCCGTCGACCCGACCCGCACTTATGCAGAGCAGACCCTGTACTGGCTGATCTGGTACGTCGGGCTGCCGACGGTGCTGCTTGGCGCCTTCGGGCTTGCCCTGGTAGTCCGCCGCTGCCTGCGCGCACTGCTGACCTGGCAGGACCCGGCTGGAGTCTGGCGGGCGTGGGGCCTTCCGCTCGCGGCGATCTGCACGGGCTCGGCCGTGGTGCTGTGGGCGCCGGACATCGTTCCTGACCAGCCCTGGGCGAGCAGGCGGCTGATAGTCATCGCGATCCCCGGCCTGATCATCTTCGCGCTGTTCGCTGCGTCCTGGCTCGCCAGGCGTGCGCGTGACCGCGGCGCGCGGCCGGTGACCGCGGCGGTGGCCGGTGTGTTCTGCGCCGCGGCGATGCTGGTCCCGACTGTGTCGACCACGTTCGGCATCGGCCTCAGCCATACCGGCAAGTCAGGCGGGCTTAAGCCGGTCGCGCAGGGGATGGCGCTGACGCGCACCGGGGCCGGCCAGGTCACCGCGGTTCGCGAGCTGTGCGCCGCCATCCCGCACAACGCCTCAGTGATCGTCGTCGACATTGCGACCGCGCAAGAGTTCTCGCAGGTCATCAGGGGATGGTGCGGGGTCCCGGTGGCCTGGATGGCGAGCAGTCCGGTGGCCGCGGTCGACAGCGTGATCGGCGCGATCTCAGCGGCCGGGCGCCGGCCGCTACTGATGGCCGGGTCGGCCCGCCAGCTGGCTGCCTACGGTGGGGCGCCGGTGCGAGTGCTCGACCTGGCCACCACGCAGGACCCCCGCGACCTGACGCAACTCCCGACGTCGCTGCTGCCGGTGCGCTACCAGATCTGGCTCATCGAGCCAGGGTCGGCCGGCACCGGGACCTGATTTGCCAGTGGCGCGGCACTGCCCATACAGTGAAGAGCACACGACGCGGGGTGGAGCAGTTCGGTAGCTCGCTGGGCTCATAACCCAGAGGTCGCAGGTTCAAATCCTGCCCCCGCTACCAAGTCAGAGGCCCTCGGCAGATCAGCCGGGGGCCTTTTTGTCGGACTCTGACGGTTGTGGGCGGCTAGGGGACAAGCCCGGCTGGGCATATGCTGCGGGCCTCGATCGTGCGGGCCGGACTTCGCCGAGTGCCGTGGAGTCAGTTTGGAGGCGGCTACCGGAAAGGATCGGGAGAGTGAAAAAGTACATACTCTTCGATCATGATGGTGTTCTGGTGGATACCGAATTCTGGTATTACAAAGCCGGAGAACGCGCTCTGGCGGACATTGGTTTGACTTTGGACAAGGATCAATACCTCCGGGACATGAGCCAGGGATTGGGCACTTGGGCCCAAGCCAGGGCGGCGGGTATTGATGAACGGATCATCAGCAGGCAGCGTGAGGTTCGTAATGGTTATTATCAGGAATATCTGAGGACAGAAGCCATTGAGATCAATGGCGTCGTTGAAGCTCTTGCTGAACTGTCAAAATACGTCCGCATGGCCATCGTGACGACTTCAAACCGTGTGGATTTCGAGATTATCCATGAAAAGCGCCAAGTTATACAATTCATGGAGTTCGTTCTTGTTCGCGAAGACTATAATCTCGCCAAGCCGCACCCGGAACCATACCTGGCCGGCTTGAAGCGCTTCGGAGCCACCAGAGAAGAGACACTGGTCGTAGAGGATTCATCCAGAGGACTGAACTCGGCCGTGGCGGCCGGTATTGACTGTGTCATTGTCTATAACGACTTTACAAAGGCACATGACTTTTCACGGGCTAGCTATCGAATCGAAACTCTGATTGAATTGAAGGATATCATCCTTAATGTAACGTAAACGGAGATCCCGGTCAGGCGGCGTCATGGCGGCGTCATCGCGGCCTTCGTGGCCACCCTCGCACTCTGCAAAGCATTGCATCTGCAAATGCAATCGAGATACAATGTGGCATGTCTACATCGACAGTCGGGTTCGCAGTGGCGGATGAGGACCAGGAGCGGCTCGCCCGCCTCGTGGAGCATTTCGGGCACGGGAACCGGTCGGCATACCTGCGGGCGACGCTGCCGGTGATGGAGTCGCTGGCCCGGGCCGAGCGGCTGCGTGAGCTCCAGGCCCGTAACGCGGAGCGGGCCGCGGCGGCCGGCCAGGATTATGAGTCGCTGCTCGCGGATATCCGCCGGGCATACAAGGGCGGGACGCCGGGGAAGTGAGCGTGCCCGGCCCGACAGCGGTGCCGGTCGTGTTCGACGTGAACGTGCTCGTGCTGGCGATTGCCGTGGGGGAGTCCCCGTTCCGGAGTTGGCCGTCACCTCCGCCGACATCGGGGAACCCGAGTGCGGACTGCCTGGGCGTTGTCAATGACGCGGCGGAGTTCGCGCTGTGGCTCTCTCCGCACATCCTGGCCAACACCGGCCGGGTGCTGGCGACGGTGCTGAAGACCCCGGACGAGGAGGTCGATGACTACCTGCGGGCGCTGGCCGAGATGGCCGAGGCATCCGGTGGCGGCATCGCCGACCCGCCGCAGACCGTGGGGGACTGCCCGGACTGGGAGGACAACCGGATCCTGGACCTGGCGGCGGCGGTAGGCGCGTTCCTGATCGTCTCTGCCGACGCGGACCTCACGAGCATGTCGCCCTGGCGAGGCCGGCCGGTCATCGAGCCGTCGCAGTTCGCGTCGATGGTCGACGATTCCCGCCGGGCACGCAGACGGCGACGGTGAGAACTGCCGCGCGCTTACGGTCAAATGCCGGACAGGGTTGAACGAGGCCAGATTGCGCTCATAACCCAGAGGTCGCCCGCTCCGCCGCCGCGGCGCTCAGCACGAGCGGCTAGGCCGAGCACACTATCTGCCGACCGCCCGCCCCTGGACTTCGCATGTGATCAGGTCGTTCCGGGTATTGCAGGGCTAATGGCCGCCGCGTGAGGTGATCGGCCGTGGTAGCGGCCGGCTATTGGGCGTTCTGGCCGCCGCCTAGACCTTGGGGGGGTCATGAGGGGACCCGACGCCGTGCGACCGCGTCATAAGGCGGCCCGGTTTCCTCCGTCTGCGTTTGCCCGCGCAGTCACCGATCGCGACGGCGACGTCCGATGATTGCTCAGGCGGCCGGGTTCGCCTTGCTGTCGGCCCTCAACCCTGCGGCGCTGCTCGTTGCCGCCGCGTACCTCAGCTCAGCCAATCCCCGGAGAATGCTCGCCATCTACCTGGCCGGCGCCGTGACCATGACCGTGGTCTTGGGCATCGTCCTCCTTCTCGTGATACACGCGGGCGGGCTGAATCACCCGCACCAGCGCCAGCCCCGCTACGGTGTGCGTCTCGGTCTGGGCGTCATCGCGCTCGCCGCCAGTCTGGTGATATCCCGGCGCAAACCCAAGCCAGCCAAGCCGGACAAGAAGCCGGGGCTGATCACCAGGATGATGAGGCACCCGGCGCCGTTCGCCGCATTCGCGGTGGGGCTGCTCCTGTTTACTCCCTCGGTCAGCTTCATCGCTGCAGTGCAAGTTATCGCCACGGCCAAGGCCAGCGACGAAGCTACCGCGCTCGCACTGGCCCTCGTCGTCTTGATCGACGTGATGTTCATCTGGCTGCCCCTCGGCCTCCACCTCGCAGCGCCGGACGCAACGAGAAAGACCCTGCAGGCCGTCAATGCCTGGCTCCAGGCGCACAGCCGCATCCTCACCATCGTGCTGCTGGCCGTCGCGGGTGTCGTGCTCGTTGCCAACGGCATCTATGGCCTCACTACATGACCGATGTCTGCGGCGCCTGGCAGGATCGAGGGCATGACCTCCGCACCGCCCCGGCGGGCGATCGGCTCACTTCGGGCCGTAGCGCTGGACGCCCCGGACATCGACCTCCTGGCCACGTTCTACGAGCAGCTCGCTGGCTGGCGACGCGTCCCCGACGACGACGCCGACGACTGGATCACGATCGACTCCGGTGACGGCTGGCGGATCGGCCTGCAACAGGCCCCCGGCCACGTACCGCCCGACTGGCCGGACCAGGGCCGTCCGCAGCAGGCCCATCTCGACTTCCGGGTACCGGACATCGATGCGGCGGCGGAACGCGCCCAGCAGCTCGGCGCAAGCCTGCTGCGCCGCAACGAACGATGGCACACACTGGCCGACCCGGCCGGCCACCCGTTCGACCTGTGCGTCAACACCGGCGATCCGCGGACCACCCTGATGGGCGTCATGCTCGACTGCCCCGACGCGAAGGCGCTGAGCCACTTCTACGCGGAGCTGCTCGGCAAGCCGGTGACGTACGAGGCGGACGGGGTCGCCATGATCGGCGAGGACGGCGCGCAGCCGGTGATGTTCCAGGAGGTGGCGCAGTACACCGCGCCGCGCTGGCCGGATCCGGCGTACCCGCAGCAGATCCACCTCGACGTGACCGTCCAGGACGTCGACGCGGCGGAACGCTCCGCCCTCGACATCGGTGCCACCCGACTGGACGGCGCCGGCCCGAACTGGCGCGTTTACGCAGATCCGGCAGGCAAGCCATTCTGTCTGGTGTGGACGGCCTAATCAGACGGGACGGGACGGGGCTGCGACTGCCCTGGTAGCTGCGTCCTCTGTGGCCGGCTTGCTAGCATTCCGGGTGTACCGCACTGGTAGCGGCCTCCGTGCACTTCACGTCGTCATCCGCGTCATGGAGGCCTGCTGATGTCAGCTATAGAGGTGCGGCCCTTCCGTCGCAGCGACCGGGATCAGCTCACGCAGCTGGTCAATATGCACGCGGCCGCCGTCGTACCCGGCATGGGCGCATCGGTCAGCGCCGTTCTGTCCGTGCTGGAGCGGCGGCCGGGCGAGTTCATAGAAGACCCCTGGGTGAGTGAGCGGGTAACTCTCGTCGCCGAGCAGAACAGCCGGATCGCCGCCGCCGCTCACCTGCTCCGGTACTTTCCCGACGATCGGCGGCCTGCAGTCGGCCGGAAGCCAGCTGGGACCGCACGGCCTGGCGGCGTGAGGCGAGTCAGGATAGGCAGGCGGCGAGCTATCTATGCCGGGCGTGTACGGAGTACCCGAGCAATGGCCGCACGTCAGCGCCCTGTACGAGCGAGCCGGGTTCACCACGCCGGACACACCGAGATCGTCTATCACGCGAAGGTGGAGGATCTGCGCGGGCCTGCTGAAGCTCCGATCGCGGGCCTATCGCTGCGGCGGACGGTGGGGATGAACGGCACGCGCCTGTCGGCGATGCTCGGCGGCGACGCCATCGGCTACATCGAAGTAGAGATCTTCGACGCAGGAGAACGGCTGTCGCGGAACGGCGGCCTCGCCGACATCGGCAATCTGCATGTCAATGAGCTGTACCGGCGGCGCGGCGTCGGTGCATTTCTGCTTCGGCAGGCTGCTGAGTGGCTGAGCGCCGCCAAGGTCGACCGCCTCCTCGCCTATGCCTGGCTCGAAGGCACCGATCCTGGTGGCCAGGATTATGCAGACGACCGGGTGTTTCTCCCGGCGGCCGGGTTTCAGGAACTGACCCGGACCAGGCGAGGATGGAACCGTGCGCCGCGCAAGCCATGACAGACCCGCTACGGCCTGTCGCCGGCGCACCCAGCGCCTGGGGAGGAACCGGCGGTGCGTCTGACAGTGCTCGCGGTGCCCGGTTGCCCGAACGTGAAGCTGCTCGAACAACGCCTGATGTGGGCGCTCGAAGACAGCGACGATGTCACAATCTCTCGGCACGAGATCGCAGGTCAAGACCAGGCTGCCCGGAGAGGCATGAACGGATCGCCGACGCTTCTGGTCGACGGGATAGACCCGTTCGCCGGACCGGGTCAGCTTGCCAGCGCCTCCTGCCGCCTGTTCCGGGGCAGCGGCGGCAAGATCGATCGCGCCCCATCAGTGCGCCAGCTCCGCGAGGCCATCAGGCACCCGGTCACCGTCGTGGCCGATGCCGCCGGTGAGGGCTGGCTGGATGCGCTCGAGCGAGGCGGCCAGGGACGGGTGGCGCCAGACGAGCGAGGACTCAGGGCGGTGCACCAAGCTGTGCTGCGCTCCTTCGCCGCCACCGGCAAGGCGCCATCACGAGTCGCGCTCGATAACGCTGCGAGTCCCTTTGACAGCAGCCAGATACTCGAAGAACTCGCTAGGGGCGACTATCTGGCCATCGATCACGCCGGGCAGATCACGGCCGCGTACCCGTTCTCCGTTACAGCCACGCCGCACACGATCCATATCACCGGAGGAGCCAGCGCCTATGCCATGTGCGCCATCGACGCCCTCGGCGCAGCAGAGATGCTCGGCACGAGCGTGCAGATCGAGTCGGCTGATCCGTCGACCGGTGAGCCGATTTCTGTGTCCGTCGACGGAACCAGCGCAGTATGGGATCCGGACACGTCAGTAGTCTTCGCAGGCCGCACAGTCAGCGGGTGCGCGGGATCTTCTGCGACGGTGTGCTGCGGGCACATGAACTTCTTCACTAGCCACGCAACAGCTGCGGCCTGGGCCAATTCCCACCGCGAGGTCACCGGCGGGATCCTGAGCCAGGGCCGGGCGCTGGAAATCGGGCAGCAGATATTCGGGCAGCTCCTCCGCTGAGCGGCTGCGTCATTGCGGCCGTGCTGACGCCGCTCAGCAGGGTCCATGGCGATCAAGTGACCTGCGGTGGCACTGCCCCGGGCCCGAGATCTGCGGTCAGCCATCGCTCTGGACGCAGGTAGATCGCGACCTGATCGCCGAGCTCCGTCGAGGCGAAGTCGATGTAGGCCGCGACCTTGTCGGGCGGCAGATATCGCGTAGCGATCTCCCGCAAGAGCTCATCGGTCCCCGGAAGGATGCGAGTGACCGGTCCCTCCACCGACACGTATCGGACGGTGGGCATGACCCGCTCGACCATGAGGGTGAAACGCCCGGCTGTCTCGATGAGCCGGGCCTTGCGGGACCTTGCCTCGGTCAGCACCCACGCCTCCCCGCCGGGTGCGTACTGGTACCAGATCGGCACGGTAAACGGACCACGACCTTGACCGGCCGACACCGACAAAGCCGCGACGTGCGGTCCGGCCAAGAAGGTTTCGCGGTCCCGTACAGACAAGCTGCTATCCGCCATAAGCCCGAGCCTAGGCAGAGGTACTGACAGCCTGGCCCGATGCACTCACCGGGGGCTCGCCCGGAGCCCTAGATCTCCCGAGCTGCGAGCCGGCGGACGGCGACGAGCACCGCCGCCGCGCTCGCGGCCACGCTGACTGCCAGCGACGGTCCGAAGTGCGACAGATGCTGGGTCCCGCTCACAAGGTCGGCGGGCGCGCTCACCAGCGCATTTGGCAGCCAGTTGGCGATGGCGTGGAACACGCTCACAATCGGCAGCACGACCAGGATCGCCAGCGCGGTCGCCACGGTGCCGACGACGCTGCGGACCAGCGAAGCCGCGAATGCCGTCACTGCCACGGCGAAGGTCAGGTACATGGCGCCGCAGAGCATCCCCGCGAGGACACCGCCGACGGGGAGCGAGCCGATCAGCACCTGGGTCTCGTACCAGGCGCCAAGCGTGCCAAGCAGGTAGGCGATCGCCGCGGCGGCCGCTGAGACGGCGAAGCGCGGAACCACGAGCTGCCACGTGCTGGTGACCCTGGTGCGCAGGAACGTGGAGATCCCGTGGCGGGTGTCGAAGCTGAGGGCTCCTGCTGCAAGTGCGACGACAATGATCAGGCCGACCAGCGTGATCTCGGCGACGTAACTGTTCAGGCCGTCAGCAGGCGTGGGCGGCGGCAAGGAGATCCGGGCACCACGGCCGAGGTGGCCGATCAGGTCGCTCTCGTACCTAGTGAATACCGGCTCGATCAGGCCGATGAACACGAAGACAGCGCAGACGGCGATGGCCCGCGGCGTACGGGTCAGCCGCAGCCACTCAAGCCGCCAGAGATTCATCGGGCGGGTGCTGGCCACCGCCTCCGATGCCGTTGTGGTTGTCATATCTGTCCCTGGGAGCTGGCGCCGGTGAGGGCCAGGAACGCAGATTCCAGGTCGGCGTCGGCCGGCTCGAAGGAGACCAGCCGGGCACCGCAGGCGGCAATTACGGCCGGAATACCGCGCTCACCTGCCGCGATGGTCGTGGCCTCGATCCTGATGCTGGCAGGCCCGGTCCGCTCGACCACGGTTGCCCACGGCTGACCGGCGGCTGCGGCGACGACCGGGGCCGCATCGCCTGCGATGCGAACCTGCCAGCTGGGCGTCAGGTAGGTGTCGATCAGGTCCTGGGTACCGCCCTGGTACAGCAGCCGGCCATCGCGCAGGATGCCCACCTGGTCGGCTATCCGCTGCACATCGGCGAGGATGTGGCTGGAGAAGATCACGGTCCGGCTGCCGTGCATCGCGGCGACGTGGGCGAGCATCTCCGCCCTGCCTGCCGGGTCAAGGGCCGACGTCGGCTCGTCGAGTATCAGCAGTTCGGGGTCCCCAACCAGGGCGCACGCCAGGCCCAGCCGCTGGACCATGCCGCGGGAGTACCCGCCGACTCGCCGGTCGGCGGACTCTGCGAGGCCCGCGGCAGTCAGCGCCACCTGAACGGCCCCACTGCCTTGCTTGGGTGCCACGAGCGACCTGGCCAGGTCCACCGCCTCGTACCCGGTCAGCCAGTCGTCAAAGTCAGAGACATCAGGACAGACGGCGACCTTATCCCGCCCGATGCTCATCCGGATCGAGCCGCGATCAGGCCGGCGCAGCCCGGACAGCAGCGACAGCAAGGTGGTCTTGCCCGCGCCGTTCATGCCGACCAGGCCGTAGATCGAGCCGCGCGGAACGATCAGATCCACGTCGAAGAGGCCGACGCCGTCGTAATCCCTGGTCAGTCCGCTCGTCGTCACGACCGGCTGCAGATCTGTCGGCAGCGCTCGTGAGCTGCCGTGACTGGTCGTGCCGTCGGTCACGGCTGCAATGCGCTGCGAAGACGTGAGCTGATCCTTCGCTGTCATCGCGGCACCGCGGCGCTTCGGCCCCGGTCACGGCCGAGGAACAGGTAGATCAGCCCTCCCCACGGCGCACTGATCACCACGATGATGATCACCCACACCGCCTTCGGCAGATGGCGGACGGATTTAGCGCGGCTCAGGTCGATCAGGCAGTACACGTCGAACAAGACGGCCAGGACAACGATAGGCAGCAGCGCGTACAGGAGCTGATGCGAAGGCCGCGCATGGTTAGCAGCGGCGCTCCCGGCGGCCAGCAATATATGCATCATCAGCGTCTCCGTCCGTTAGTTACAGCCGCCGGCGGTTCGCTCGCCGCTCGGCCGAGCCTGTGCGCCCCAATTGCTCGCGACCCAGCCGGTGATCAGATCGAGTACCTCCGGGCTTACCGGCTGGCGCGTCGCGCTTCGGTAGCCCCGAGGTCCGATCGAACCGGGATCGGGCCGCAGCATGTGGCTGAGTTCCGCGACCACATGGCCATCGAAAGGTCCGCCGACAAGGCGGCCAATCGCGTCGACGTCTTCCGGCGGTACCTGGACGTCTGCACCTCCGGTGATCGCGAGCACGGGAACTGTGATCCGAGCCAGCACCGGTCCTGGGTCATAGGCGGCGAAGTCGCGGACCCAGCGTGCATTGACTCGCGTGCCCTGGATCCGGATGACGTCATCGGAGGACGCCAGGATCCGGTCCATGTTCTTGCGCTGAGCCCGGATGGCGTCGGTGCGCATCAGCCGCAGGATCACCCTGGCTGACCGCGGCAGCCGGTCCGCCATCTGCTCCGTCTGCCAGGCGAGAACCTCGGCGCCGGTGCGCGCGGAACCGGACAGCAGCACCGCCCCGGCAACGCCGCCTTCGGCGGCGAGCTGCGCCGCGTAGTAGGTCCCCTCGCTGTGCCCAACCGCCAGCAGAGGCAGTCCGGCGGCCTCGGCTGCAAGCCAGCCGAGGGCGGCCCGCGCGTCGGCGAGACGCTGGGCCATGCCGATGCTTAGGTAGTCGCCCCCGCTGGCCCCTACTCCGCGCTTGTCGTAGCGCAAGGTAGACACGCGTGCCCCGATCAGGGCATCGGAGACCTGCCTCGTGATTCCGCCGCGGAGCATCTGATGCAGGGGCAGGCGGACATCCGAGTCGCGGTCGGTCTTGCCGGAGCCTGGAATCAGGAGCGCGGCCGCCACCGGGTTCGTCGCCTCCGCATACGTCCCGGCAAGAGAACAGCCGCCGCTGTCGAAGGACACTTCTCGTGCGCTCATGAGTCTTGCTTCTCTTCACTGGCAGGAGCTTCGTCTGCGGGCAGCAGTACCGACGCGATGATGCGCCGCTTGCGGCCCTTCCTTGGCGCGTTGGCGCGCCGGGGCTGGAGTACCTGGTAAATCTCGACCATCAGCTCCTGATATTCGGCGTCATCCAGCCACATGGCATCGATGGCGTAGGCCACCCCGTCTCGTACCAGGTCGAAGCCGGGGCGCTGGAGGTACCGGTCGAAGTCCGCTAGCAGGCCGGCGGTGAATGCCATGAACATCTGGCGGTGATCCCCGGCCGTCATCGAGGCGATCTCGTCCAGCCTGACCCTGGCGGCTGCGAGCCGCAGCACGTAGGTCCGCTCTACCGCGCCGCGCACCCGGCGCTCGGCCACGACCTGCAGGACGCCGGCGTCGACGAGCCTCGCCACGTGCCGGTACAAGCTGGCAGCCGGAACATCAGACAGCTCCCCGCTCAGCTGCGACGTAGTCAGCGCCCGGTCGCCCAGGAACGCCTGCACAACGCGGAGCCGCACCGGGTGCAGCAGGATGTCCGCGGAGTCAGCCACGCGCAGAGACTATGCCACCGATATCAGTTCTGGCAACATTCGCGATACGGAGACTAGTTGACCAAAACTCTTTGCGTGGCGCGCCCGAAGGCGCCTAGCGTTGTTTCTCTCAGTGGCGCCGACGACGGGCCCTGCCTGAGGCCTTGAGTCAGCAGATCGGAGGTGCAGAGCGGAATGACCTGTCACCTCGTCGCGCTCTGCTTCGATGCGAACGACCCGTTCCCGCTCGCGCGCTTCTGGGCCGGCGTCTTGGGCTGGGAGATGGCCGACGACCCACAAGCCGGCATCGCGCTCCTGCCGAGCGATGACACCGGGTTCCGGCTCCGATTCCTGCCGACTCAGGAGCCGAAGGTCGGCCAGAACCAGATGCACTTCGATCTGACGAGCACGTCCCTGCACGACCAGCTGGAGACGGTGGCGAGATCGCTCGGACTCGGCGGCCGGCATATCGACATCGGTCAAAGCCCGGATGACGCTCATGTCGTGCTCGCAGACCCCGAAGGCAACGAGTACTGCGTCATCGAGCCGGACAACAAGTTCCTCGCCGACTGCGGATTCATCGGAGCGCTTGCATCCGAGGGTTCGCAGGAGGTCGGGTACTTCTGGAGCGAGGCGCTCGGCTGGCCGTTGGTCTGGGATCAGGACCAGGAGACCGCGATTCGCTCACCGCGCGGCGGTCCGAAGATCACCTGGGGCGGTCCGCCCCTGACGCCAAAGACCGGGAAGTACCGACTGCATTTCGACCTCGCTCCGCGCGTCGACGGTGATCAGCAAGCGGAGGTCGACCGTCTCAGTCTCCCTCGGGGCGACTCCCGTCGACATCGGTCAGGGCGAGGTCAGCTGGGTGGTCATGGCCGATCCCGATGGCCATGAGTTCTGCGTCCTGACCCCCCGATAGGGCGACCGGACGCCCTGGAGCGGGCAGCTGGCGCACGGCGGCAGGCAAAGCGCGACAGTCGTTGGAGCATGCGGGAACGAGCAGGCTAACCTTCGCGCTAGTCGCGGGGCAGCGATGCGGCCTTCATGAGCAGGTAGTTCCGTTCGGGAACGCTCATGGTCCGCCTGGCCGCCGCGTGGTAGTGGGCGGCTGCCGCATCCGCGTCACCGAGCATCTCGAAGAGGTGCGCGCGCACTGCGTCGAGCCGGTAATGGCCGGGGAGCCGCTCGTCGAGAGGTCTGAGCAGGGTGAGCCCGGCCGCCGGTCCGTGCACCATCGCGGCGGCTACTGCCTTGTTGAGGGTCACTATCGGATTGCCCGTCAGCCGCTCGAGGATGCGGTAGAGCGCGAGGATCTGCGGCCAGTCGGTGTCCGCCGCGCTGGGCGCCTCGTCGTGCAGGGCCGCGATAGCGGCCTGGATCTGGTAATCACCGGCCGGACCCTCCGACATGGCCTGGACCGCTAGTGCGACTCCTTCGCCGATCAGCTTGTGATCCCAGCGGCTGCGGTCCTGGTCAGCAAGCGGAATCAGGTCACCGCCAGGACCCGTCCTGGCGGACCGCCGGGCCTCGGTCAAGAGCATCAGCGCGAGGAGGCCAGTGACCTGGCCGTCGGGGGGTAGCAGCCGGTGCACGGCCCGCGTCAGGCGGATGGCCTCGCTTGCAAGGTCCCTGCGGTGTAGCGCTGCGCCGGCGGTGCTCACATATCCCTCGTTGAAGATGAGGTACAGCACGTGCAGCACCGACCGCAGGCGGGCGGCCCGCTCGTCCTGGCGAGGCAGCCGGAACGGCACACCTGACGCCTTGATGCGCTGCTTGGCGCGGCTGATCCGCTGCGCCATCGTCGCCTCGGGCACCAGGAACGCGCCAGCGATCTCTGCTGTCGTCAGGCCGCCAACCGCTCGCAGGGTGAGCGCGATCGCGGACGCCGGCGTCAGTACCGGGTGGCAGCACAGGAAGAGCAAGGTCAGGGTGTCGTCTTCGGCAGGCACCTGGAAGGGAGGCGGCTGCGATGCGGCGGCATTGAGTTCCCGGCGCCGCCTGGCCTGCTCGCTACGGATCTGGTCGGTCAGCCGGCGGCCGGCCACCTGGAGCAGCCAGCCTCGCGGGTTATCTGGCACACCGTCGCCGGGCCAGTGCTCGGCCGCGGCGATCAGCGCTTCCTGGACGGCGTCTTCCGCGGCGTCAAGGCCACCGTAGCGGCGCATGACCACCCCGAGGACCTGCGGCGCTAGCTCGCGCAGCAGGTCCTCGATCGCGGGCACTTCCGCTCAACAGTCCGCCACTCCCACGCCGGGCCGAGCCGCCCGGCTGGCCCGGACCGTCACAGGTCGACGCCGGGGCCGTTTTCGTCCATCACCTGGCGAACCTCAATCGGCTGCTGGCTGGCGACACCGCCTGGTCCAGGCACAGCCGACACCCTGGCGGCGATCTCGATGGCCCGCTCCATCGACTCGACATCCACGATCTGGAAGCCGGCCAGCTGCTCCTTGGCCTCGGCATAAGGGCCGTCGGTTACGACCGGCGCGGACTTGCCATCGGATCTGACGATCTTCGACATCTCCGCCCCGGACAGCGCTTCCCCGCCTACGAGCTCGCCGGACGCGGTGAGCTCGGCGTTCAGAGCCTCGTAGTAGCCCAAGTGGGCCTTGATGTCGGCGGGGTCCCAGTTCTCCATGGGCTCCTCGAGGACACCCCCGTCGTAGTTCACCAGCAGATAGAACCTGGTCATGTGCTCCTCCTTCTACCGTGCGCCATCTTGGCACTCTGTCCTAAGGACGAGCCTGCCGGCGAGTTCTCGACATGTAACGTCGTGATTCATGCTGCTCTGGATCAACGGCCCGTTCGGCGGTGGCAAGACGGTGACCGCTTATGAGTTGCACCGGCGGCTGCCGGGCAGCGTCGTATGCGACCCCGAGCACGTCGGCTTCGGTATGCGCCGGATGCTGCCGCCGGCGCTGCGGGGCGACTTCCAGGATCTGCCCGCCTGGCGGATGGCAGTGCTTGACCTGCTCCGCCTGACGCTGTCAGCATCCAAGGTCCCCGTCATCGTCCCGATGACCATCGCCAATACCGGATACTTCGATGAGGTCGTCGGCAGCCTGCGCACCGAGGGTTTCGACGTGCATCATTTTTCCCTGGTGGCCGAGCCCGCTACCGTCGCGCGCCGACTCAACCGCCGCAGCCTCGGCCACCTGAGCCCCGACACCTGGGCTTTCGATTCGCTTGGCTACTGCCTGCGACAGCTTCGCAAGCCCGAGTTCGCCGAGCATGTCCATACAGACCATCTGACGGTGGCGCAGGTCGCTGACGCGATTGCCGCCGCGGCCGGACTCGAGCTGGCCCCGTCGACCGGCGGACCGGTGCATGCGTGGCTGCGCCAGACCGGCACGTCCCTGCGTCACATCCGCCGGGACTAGCTCGGGCGGGTCACAGCGCGAAGAGCCGGACCCCGTTCCCCCACAAGACATTGCGGAGCCAGTCGTCGCCAAGGCCGAGCGCGGCCAGCCCGCTGACCTGAGCAGCGAATGCGTGGGGAATGGTCGGGAAGTCGGACCCGAAGACGATCCGGTCCTCGAGCGCCGCCACCCGGTTGACCAGGTGAAACGGAGACGGGGCAAGGTAGGGCGGCACGGTGAACACCATCGCGGTGTCGAGCCACACGCCTTCGTGCTCCGCTGCGATCTCGACGAACGCGTCGTGGTCCGGCGCGCCCAGGTGGGCGATCACCAGCCGCAGGTCGGGGAACCGGCTCAGCAGCCGCCGGACCGGTTCCGGACCGCACCACTGCTCGTTGCCCGATCCGTCGGCGACGGCGCCCGCGTGCAGGATGATCGGCGTTCCCGCGTCCTGGAGCAGTCCCCAGGCCTCGTCGAGCTGCGGGTCGGTCGCATCGAATCCGCCGACCTGGAGATGGACCTTCACGGCACGGCCGCCTGCGCTCAGGCACCGAGCCGTCTCGGCGCCGACGTCCGGCTCGGGAAAGATCGTGAAGGTCGGGATGACGGCCGGCTCCGTCGCCGCCAGCCCCATGGTGTGCTCGTTGAGGAACTTCAGCATGCCGGGCCGATGCGCATAGGCCAGGGCAGTGTGATGCCTGACACCGATCCTGGCCAGGGTCACGAGCCTGTCCTGCGCCGGAGCCCGGTATGTCACAGGCCACGTGGGCGTGAGGCGATCGAACCACCTCCACACGGCATCCTGGACGCTGTCGGGCAGGAAATGCACATGCGCGTCGACGATTCCGGGGATGCCGAGGGCCGCCAGGAAGGCGGGTACTTCGTCGTCAGTCATCGGGAGCAGGTTAACGGGGCGCCCTGACCAGCTCGTGTGGCCCATCGGGTTTTCGGTCCTGGTCCGCGCCGATTCTGGCATTTGCCCAGGCTGTCGGTCCTGAGCAGTGCATCAGCGATACCGGAGGCACCGTCCAGGCAACCTGGAGGATCAGGGCCTACCCTCTGGTGAGAACGCGAGTGGCTTGGTTTGAGCAGGAAGGATCGGAACGTGCCTGAGAACGTCAGCATCGCCTATCGCGGCGCGACCTACGCGATCGGACAGGGGCCGCAGTTCTATGGCATCTGGCACGCCGCGGCGACGCAGTCGCAGCCGGTCGAGTGGTGGCCACTCACGCCGGACGGCTGGTCAGGGGCATGGTCACGATTCGCCTCGATCGAGATACCCGGCACCATCGCGCCAGTGACGCAGGAAGTCCTGGTCCAGCAGGGCACCGCGCCGGCCGGGCCTGTGACGGCAGGCACCGCGCTGGCCGGGCCTGTGGCGGCCGGGCCTGTGACGGCCGGGCCAGCGGCAGCCGGGCCAGTGGCGGTGGCCGGGCCAGCGGCGGCGGCCGGGCCAGCAGCGGATTCCGCGGTCGTGACTCGCGGCTCGCGCATCGCGGCCGGTCTCCTCGGCCTTGGAGTGGTGCTCGGGATCGCGGGCCTGTTCCCGGCATATGTCGCCGGAGCCAGCCTCGCCTCGCAGCCCTCCGACGTCGTCCCGCACGCGATCTACCTGGCCGCCTGGAGCCTCAGCGGCGTCCTCGTCGTGCTCGGCGGGATGCGGCTGCGGGCCGGGGCTCTCATCGGGATCGGCGTGAGCGCCGTCACGTTCGGCCTGTTCTTCGCCGATGCCGGCACCCAGGCGGCCAGCGGCTCCCACGCTGTGAGTGCAGGCCTGGTCCTGAGCATCGTCGGCTGGGTTGCGTGCACCGCAGGTGCGGGGCTGGCGTCCCGATCCGCGCTCTCTGGAAGGACGGCCATTGCCAGGAACGGGGCCGTCCCGCGCCGCGGTCTGCCGAACCTGCTCCGCGGCGTGTCGAGTCACGAGATCGCGCCAACCGTGACGCTGGTGCTGGCGGCCGTGGGTGCGGCCATCGCGTTCGCCCCGTCGTGGGACAAGTTCACGCTGCAGACCGCGAGCGGAGTCTCGCAGACCATCACCGAGGGCAACGCGTTCGCCAACCCCGGCTGGGTGATCACGGGCGACGTACTGGTGATGGTGGCCTTCGTGACGGTCGTGATCATGGCGGCGCTGCGGCGGCCCACGCGGCTCGGGGCGGCGCTCGCCATCGGCGCGATCATCCCGATGGTGGCGCAGGCCGTCTCGGCCATTGTCCAGATTCACGGAGCCGGAGCGACATCGCCGCTTCAGTTCGGCATCACGCAGAGCCAGGCCAACCAGATCGGGCTCACGGTCGGCGCCGGGCTGACGCCGATGTTCTGGGTGTTCTGCGCGTTCCTCGCGACGCTGATCCTGCTCTGCGGCTGGCTGCTGCTTGCCCACGAGTCGGCGGCGCCCGACCGCGCTGCTTTGACGCTGAGCCCGGTGGGCCCGTACTCGGCAGGCCCGCTGGCGAGCCGCAGGCCGGAACGCCGAACTCAAGTGGCGTCGTCGGCTTGAGCGCTCCGGGGCCTTCGGCGTCGCGGCAGTAGCGTCGCAGATGCTCGCTTCTGCCGGTGGTTCGGGCGATTTAGGGCGTGAGATTGCAAGTGCCGCCCATAGAAGGGCGGCACTTGCAATCCGACGCCCAATGCGCGAGCTCGCGTGATTTGCGGCGATGAGCCAGACTGCCCGAATGTCGCGCGACTTCATCCATGCCGTCAACGAACTCGATGAGGAATCGTTTCAGCTTCTGTACGGACGCTGGGATCCTCTGCTGCCGGCGGCCGTCGCCGAGTTGCTAGCGGGTACCGGCGTCCGCTGGCACGTTGCTGGCGGCCGCGCGGCGCGGGTCGGCGCCGCTCCGCGTCATCACGAGGACACCGACGTCGCCGTCAGGATCGGCGATCTCGCCGCGCTGCGGCGGGCGCTGGCCGGCTGGCACCTGTGGGAGGCGCGCGATGGAGCGCTGCGGCCGCTGCTGCCCGACGTGCCTGTGACAGCGGAGTGCGGACAGCTGTGGGCGCGACGAGACGCGCGCCACCCCTGGCAGCTCGACCTCCTGCTGGACCGCGGCAGCGACGATGCCGAGTGGGTCTTTAAGCGCGACGCCAGCGTCCGCCTCGCCTGGGATCAGGCCGTGCACGAAGTGGCAGGCATTACGTACCTGCGGCCGGAAGTGGCGCTGCTGCATAAGGCTCACCTCGACCGGCCCAAGGACCGGGACGACCTTGCCGCCGCCGTCCTCGCACCCAGTGCACGGGCGTGGCTTGCGGCGACTCTCGCGCGGCTGGGTCACGACGCCTGGGCAACGGCGGCCAGCCCGGATGAACCGGCACCACCCGCGTGAGCCGCGGAGATAACTGAGCGCTGTCGTCGCGCCAGACCGGTACTGTCGCCAGGCATGGACGTCGACATCGCCACCGCGACCACTGCCGACCTGAGCCAGGCCATCCAGGCCAAGGTGATCTCCAGCCGCGAGCTGCTCGATCAGCTCGTAGCCCGCGCCGACAGGCTGAACCCGGCGCTCAACGCGATTGTCGCCTGGGATCTGGACCGGGCCAGAGTGGCGGCGGCCAAGGCCGATGACGCCACGGCGAGGGGCGAGGCTGCGGGACTGCTCCACGGCCTGCCGATGACAGTCAAGGACGTGTTCGAGACTGAGGGCCTGGTCACCACCTCCGGCGCGCCGGAGCTGGCTGATTACGTCCCGCAATCTGATGCGCTCGCTGTCGCTCGCCTCAAGCAGGCAGGCGCCATCATCTTCGGCAAGACGAACACGCCGCTGTACGCGGGCGACTGGCAGACCTACAACGACGTCTACGGCCGGACTTGCAACCCATGGGATACCAGCAAGACTGCCGGCGGCTCGTCTGGTGGTGCTGCCGCAGCCGTCGCAGCCGGACTCACCCCGCTAGAGTTCGGCAGCGACATCGGCGGCTCGATCCGTAACCCCTCCCACTACAACGGCGTGTACGGTCTCAAGCCGTCCTGGGGCATCGTGCCGGTGCGCGGCCACATCCCCGGCGCCCCCGGCAGCCTGGTCCATTACGACATCGGCGTCGCCGGCCCGATCGCCCGCAGCGTCGACGATCTGCGCACCGCACTGCGGATTACGGCGGGCCCGCTGCCAGAGGACGCTGCAGCCTGGCGCCTCGAACTCGACGCCGGACCCGCGATAACTAGCGTGTCCGAGCTCCGGATCGCGACGGTCTTCGACGAGGGCACGGACGTCGTGCCGGTGGCCGCCGCGGTGCGGGCCAACCTCGAGGGCTTCGCCGCCAGGGCGGCCCAGGCAGGCGCGCAGGTGGACGCGGCCACGCTGCCGGTCTCGCTGGCCGACGGCTTCCGGACCTGGCGCGACGTCACGCTGCCGACGATTGGCGTCGGGCTCCCGGCGGCCGAGTACGCCGAGCTCGCGCAGCTAGAGAACGTGCCCGGCGATGACCCGATGCTGGCGATCGGGCAGGCCATGACCAGCCGATACCGGAACTGGATGGCCGCCGTTGAGTTGCGGCAGCGCCAGCGCGCCGCGTGGGCGAGCTTCTTCGGCTCCTACGACGTCGTGCTGGCGCCCGTCATGCCCACCGCCGCCTTTCCCCACGACACGGGCCGGCCGATCGCCGAGCGGCTGGTCGACGTCGACGGTGTCGCCGTCCCGCATTTCTTCGCGGCCGCCTGGTGCGGTGCGATAGGCGCGATGCTGTTGCCGGTCGTGACGCTCCCAGTCGGTCTCGACCCCGCTGGCCTGCCGGTGGGCGTCCAGGTCATCGGCCCGTTCCTCGGCGACATGCGGCTGCTGCGGATCGCCGAGCTGCTGGCCGCGGTCGGGACTGTGGGCTTCGTTCCGCCGCCGCTCGGCTAGGGGCGCGCGGGCGAGGCAGCTGTTGCCTTGACTCCGTACTTCGGTACGGCCGGTACCGTGCAGGACATGACCGGGATGACGATCGGCAAGCTGGCCGCAGCCGAGGGAGTTGGCGTCGAGACCGTCCGCTTCTATCAGCGGCGGGGCCTGCTCGCTGAGCCCGAGCGGCGCGGCTCGGGGTACCGCGAGTACTCCGAGGCTGACCGGTCGCGGCTGGTCTTCATCCGGCGAGCACGGAAGCTCGGCTTCACTCTTGGCGAGATCGCAGACCTGCTCGGGCAGGCGGAAGCCCAGTCGACCCGGGAGATAGCTGAGGCGGCACAGGCGAAGCTGACTGCGGTTGACGCCCAGGTAAGGGAGCTCATGCTGCTGCGCTGCCGACTGCGCCAGCTGGTCCACGTGTGCGAGCACGGGAACGGCCAGGAGTGCGCGGCGCTCCAGTTCGATCAGCAGAACATCCGAGGGGAGACACGATGAGCAACGCCAGGGTCGTGACCGACGAAAGCTTCCGGGCCGAGGTACTGGACTGTCCGCGGCCGGTCATCGTGGAGTACTGGGCGGAGTGGTGTGGCCCGTGCCGCCAGGTGGCACCCGTGCTCGACTCGATCGCAGCCGACCACGCGGGCGCCATCGACCTGGTGAAGGTCAACGTCGATGAGAACCCCGTCATCACCAGCAAGTACGGCATCCTGCATGTGCCGACGATCAGCGTCTTCTCCGGCGGTCATGTCGTCAAGCAGGTCATCGGCGCGCGGTCGAAGTCGGCACTGCTGCGGGAGTTCAGTGAGGTTCTCGAGCCGTCGGTTGCCTGAGCCCTAGCCATGCGGCACCCATGAAGATCATCGGCTCGCGCGACAGTGTGCTGGCGGCTCGTGGTGCAAGACGCCTGATGTGCGGTAGAGGAACTCCGCGTAGTTCTCGGGCGCCACGTCTGGATTGAGTCGGAAGCGGTCTGGCGCTGTAGCCAGCTCGTACATCCGGCGCTGGGCGTAGGCGTACTCGGAGATGCAATCAGAGATCTCACGGGCGAGCCGCCTGATCGGCCCTGTCTGGTAGTTGCATGCGTGCTTCATGTCCCAAGCCTGACTCATCACGCCCGATCGTCAACAGTGGCAGTAGTGACACTTCCCCTTAACATCCTGCCAAGTTCTCTGGCATCATAGGAGCGTGCTCAAGAATGTCGCTGTCGTGGTGCTCGACGGGTTCACGCCGTTCGAGCTGGGTGTTGTGTGCGAGGTGTTCGGCACCGATCGGACGGCTCAGGGGATGCCTGGCTACGACTTCGCCGTCGTCGCCGGAGAGCCAGGTCCGCTGCGATCGGTGTCTGGCTTCACCCTCGAGACGCCGTTCGGCCTGGACCGGCTTGAGACCGCTGACCTGATCGCGATTCCGGCGAGCGCCGACGATCGCTGCGGCCGGGACGAGTGGCCAGAGCCGCTGCTCGCCGCCTTGCGGAGGGCCGTCGCGCGCGGCGCGCGCGTGCTGAGCGTGTGCACCGGGGCGTTCGTGCTGGGCGCGGCCGGGCTGCTCGACGGGCGTCCATGCACCACGCACTGGCGGCACTCAGATCGGCTGGCCCGGCTCTACCCGGCGGCTAAGGTCGACCCGTCCGTCCTCTATGTCGACGCCGACCCGGTGATCACGAGCGCCGGGACCGCGGCAGGCATTGACGCCTGCCTCTACCTGGTCCGCAAAGAGCAGGGCAGCCGGGTCGCCAATGCGATCGCGCGCCGCATGGTGGTGCCGCCGCACCGCGACGGCGGGCAGGCCCAGTTCGTCGACCGGCCGGTCGCCGAGCTCGCGTGTGACACCCTGAACGAGGTCATCGAGTGGATGCAGCGCAACCTCGACCACGACGTGACCGTCGAGCAGCTCGCGCGCCTGGCTGCGATGTCGCCGCGCACTTTCGCGCGGCGGTTCGTGCAGGAGACCGGCACGACGCCGCAGCGATGGCTGACCGGGCAGCGCATCCTGCTGGCACAGCAGATGCTGGAGGAGAGCGACGAGACCGTCGACGTGATTGCGGAACGGGCCGGATTCGGCAACCCGGCCACGTTCCGCCATCACTTCCGGGCCTGGCGCGCGACCACACCGCACGCCTACCGCCGCACGTTCCGCGAGTTGCAGCCAGGCAGCGTGGCCAGCTAGGGAGCCTGACTGGCTGGCCCGAGAGGCTGGCTGGCGGCCAGAGGCTGGCTGGCGCCTAGCGCGCTGGCGCGGCAGCCGCCATCCGGGCGCGCACTTTGCCGGGGAGCAGCTCGCCGGCCGCTCTGGCGTTGTGCAAGGCGGCCGCCCACCAGGCAAGGTCCTCGAGCAGGATCTGCATGCTCACCTCGGTGGCGGGATCGGTCGGCTGGCCGTCAGCGTCGAACTGCCTCTCCACGAACGGCAGCACGACGGTGCTGCGCAGCGGGGCTGCCTCAACCTCGACAGCGACCTGGACCAGATGCTCGATCGCGCGGATGCCGCCGCCCACGCCAGCGCTGTAGCCGACCATGCCCAACGGCTTGTTGCGGAAGGCAAACGACACGAAGACGCTATCGATGGCATTTTTCAGCTCGCCCGGAATGCTGTGGTTGTACTCCGGCGTGACGATCAGGTAGGCGTCAGCCTCGGCAATCTTCCGGTTCCACGCGCGCACGCGCTCGTCTGAGTACGACGGGTCGCTCGGGTCGCCGATGCTGCCCATGTGCTCGCCGAACATCGGCAGTGGCCAGTCGCGGAGGTCGAGAACCTCGGTCTCAAACGCCTCGTGGAGAGCTGCCCGGTCAGTGACCCACGGCGCCACCTTGTCCGCTGCCCGCGTGGGCCGGGTACTGCCGACGATGACTTGCAGCTTCATCTGGTTCCTTCTCGCGGTCTGTACTGGCGGTCAGGCCGAGCTAGGCGGTCGGCTTGACGAACCTGGCCACAACACTCACCTGGGCCGTGCCCTTGATCATGCCGAGCCGGTTCCACGTCATGCCGAAGTCGGCGCGGTCGAACTGGCCGTCGGCGGTCAGGGTGATGGCGTCGCCTGCCGTTTCGGTGATCTTGGCGGTCACTGAGAGCGGCCGGGTCTGACCAGCCACCGTCAGGGTCCCGTCGGCCTGAACGCTGTCGCCTTCACGACTGGCCGCCTTCGTGATGTCCACGACGATCTTCGGGTGCACGGTGACGTTGAAGAAGTCGCCCGAGCGCAGGTGCTCGTCGCGCTTGCCGTGCTTGGTGTCCAGGGAAGCGGCACCGATCTCAATGCGGCCATGCGCCGAGCCGTCGGCCAGGATCTCCGCAGTCCCGCTAAGATCACTGAATTCCCCGCGAACTGTCACAAGACCCCAGATGGTCTTGTGGGTGAGGGACACGGCGGACGCGCTGGGGTCAAGCTGCCAGCTCGCCGGCCCGGTCGGGGGACTTGCCGACTGGCCAGTGGCGCCGGCCTCGCTGCCTGGTGTAGTAGTCATCGCTAACCGTCCTCGGTTTCATGGGAAGATAATTGAGTGTTAAACGATCACCCTCGGAATAGTACCGGATGAAATAATCGTGTCAACCGAATCATCTGGGTACGCTGGAGGCGTGACGGCGGATGGACGCGAGCTGGACGCGCAGGAGCAACCGGACCTGAGCGGGAGTTTCGCCGCGGGCAGCTGCGTCGGCGGCGTTGACCTGCCTAGCCTGAACGTTACCCAGGTGAACGACACCCAGGCCCGCCATGTCCTGGTCGGCCAGACAGCGCGCTTCGCGGCGAACTTCCTGCGCTGGATGGAAGGTCGCGCCTGCGATGGCATGAACTATGCGCGTCTGACTCTACTGCAGGCGCTGCGCTCCGGCGGCCCGGCCATCATGCGTGATCTCGGGACCCAGCTCGGGGCGACGCCGCGCAACATGACGGCGATGGTCGACGCGCTCGAGGAAGCGCAGCTGGTCGCCCGCCGGCCGCATCCGACCGACCGTCGAGCCACCGTGATCGAGCTGTCGCCAGCGGGCGAACGGGCCGCCGCTCAGGCGATCGGCCCGCAACTAGACGCGATCTCAGAGATCTTCGCTGGTCTCTCGCCTGTCGAGCGGCAGCAGTTCGCCGCGGTTCTGACCAAGCTGACGCAGGCGATGAAGGACCGAGAGCAGCAGTGCTGAGGTCGGCTGGCCGGCCGAAGTACTGGAGTGTTCAGCTCCCCGTCACGGCGGCGGGGTCACGGCGGCGGGGTCACGGCGGCGGGGTCACGGCGGCGGGGTCACGGCGGCGGGGTCACGGCGGCGGGGTCACGGCGGCGGGCGCAACGCGGTGCCGGTAGGCGAAATACACCCGGTCGGACTCGTCGCTGACCGGGCTGCCGTCCAGGCTCGCCTCCTCCAGCAGCTCGAACCGGCCGGCCAGTGCCGCGCGTATCAGCGCTAGCGGGATGCCGAGCTCGTAGATCCGCTCGTGATGCAGCTTGTAGATGTCGTCGTCCTGGCGGTCGAAGATCCTGGTCTCCCACAGCGAGAGCCCGTCGTGAGCCGACCGCACAGTCATGATCACCACGTTCCCGTCGAACTCATCCAGGAACGGCGGAGCGCCCTCAAGGCCCCGCAGCCGGCCGGCCGTGTTCACGTCGAAAATGAACAGGCCGCCCTCGGCGAGGTGCTCGTGCACGCAGCTGAACAGCGATAGCCAGCCGTCAAACGACGGCACGTGATTCAGCGTGTCGAACATGCAGATCACGACGTCGAACCGGGCCTGCAGCGTGAACGCGGTCATGTCGCCGCGGACGAGTCGCGCGCCGGGAACTGTCTTGGTGGCGATGGCCAGCATCTCGGGCGACTGGTCGATGCCGGTGAGCTCGAGATCGCCGTCCAGGCCCGCGAGCAGGGCGCCTGTGCCGCAGCCGAGCTCCAGCAGGGAGCGGGCCCCGGGCAGGTGCCGGCTGATGTAGGACCGGATCCGGTCGACCTCCTCACCGCGATCGCCCATGATCCGGTCATAGAACGGGGCGAAGCCAGTGTAGATGCTCACCCGGCCATCGTGCCCGATGTCAGGCGGCCGGTCAGGCCAAGGGTCGGCCTTGCGCCAGCGCGTGATCGATGTCGGCGATGAGGTCGTCCGGCGGCTCGATGCCGACCGACAGCCGGATCAGCGTCGCGGGCGCGGTCTCGGCAGGCCACCGGCCACGACGCTCCCAGGCCGACTCGACGCCGCCAAAGCTCGTCGCCGGCACGATCAGCCGGGACGCGAGCACGACGGCGTCGGCGTCCGTTGCCGTGCCGTCGATCTCGAACGACAGCAGCGGGCCGAAGCCGCGCGGCATCTGGGCGCGGGCTATGGCCAGTGACTCCTCGCCCACGCCCGGATAGTGCACGGCCGTGACTCGCGGGTGGGCGGCGAGGTGGGCGGCGACCGCGAGCGCGCTGGCCGACTGGCGCTCGATGCGCAGCGGCAGGGTTTTGAGCCCCCGGATGGCCAGCCAGGCCTCCATCGGCCCGAGGATGCCGCCACCTAGCGAACGCCAGGTCCGCAGCTCGTCGGCCAGCGCGGGATCGCGGGTCAGCACCGCCCCGGCGATGACGTCGGAGTGGCCCGACGCCGACTTGGTCAGCGAGCACAGCGAGGCGATGGCGCCCAGGTCCAGCGGCCGCTGAAGCAGGCCGGTCGCGACGGTGTTATCAACGATCATCGGCGCCCCCGCGGCGGCGGCCAGCCCCCCGAGCCTGGCGAGGTCGGCGACGCGCAGCAGCGGGTTGGTCGGGGACTCGGCCCACAGCAGCGCCTGTCGGCCGGCAAGCTCGCGCTCGATCTCGGCTAGATCTGCGAGGTCGACCTGCACGGGAACGGCTCCGTGCGGCCGCAGTCGCTCGGCCAGCACCCGTGCGTTGTAATAGCCGTCGCGCGGCAGCAGGATCGCGTCCCGGTCGCTCGCGAGGGCGAGCATGAGTGCCATCGACGCAGCCTGCCCGGAGCTGAACACCACCGCATCCGCGCTCTCGATCGCCCCGAGGGCCTCCTCCAGCGCGGTCCAGGTGGGATTGCCGCCGCGGCCGTAGTCCCCAGCGCGCGGCTCGCCGGCCGAGGCCAGGATCGTCGCGAGCACTGGCGGCGGCACCGTGGGCTCCCCGAGGTCTGGCCGTCCGCCCGCGTGCACGAGCCTGGCGTCCGCCGACACGGCAGGGTCAGTCACCGCTTGGTCTCCGTTTCATGATCAAACCATCAGACCGGGAACGGGGTCGTCACCTTCGCCGTCGCCCGCACCCTCGACCGTATCGGCAACCAGCACCGCCGAAATCGGCAACCAGGATCCCCGAAATCCGCAACCAGGATCCCCGAATGCATTGCGGCCGGGACGCATGCTCAGTACTATACCGAGTATGATACTGATTCGAGGCACACGGTGAGCGTCCCGCACGCGCTACTGGCGCTGCTCAGCGAGGGGCCGAAGTACGGCCTCCAGCTGCGCGAGGAGTTCGAGGCCAGGACCGGCGAGGTCTGGCCGCTCAACGTCGGCCAGGTGTACACGACCCTGCAGCGGCTTGAGCGTGACGGGCTCGTCGAGGCCGACGGCACCGGCGAGGACAGCCAGCACAAGGGATACCGGGTCACCGCCGCGGGCGAGGATGAGCTGGCCGACTGGCTGCGCACGCCGCCCGACCTCGCCTCGCCGCCGCGGGACGAGCTGGTCATCAAGGTGCTGGTGGCGCTCCGGGTGCCCGGTGTCGACGTGCCGGAGGTCCTCCAGGTCCACCGCAGGTACCTGGTGCAGCTCATGCAGCAGTGGACCCGGATTAAGGATGACGGGGCCGAGGATGACCTGGGCCTGGCCCTCGCAGTCGACGCCGAGCTCTTCAGGCTCGACTCGGTCATCCGGTGGCTGGACTCGGCTGAGAGCCGGATCCGCCGTCATCCGGTGACCCAGGATCCGGTGAGTCAGGTGAGGCGAGCAGCGTCGCTGCCCAAGTTGCGGCGCACTACGGGGGCACGGCGATGAAAGCACTGGAGCTTCGGCATGTATCGAAGACATACGGCGAGGGCGCGGCGGAGGTGCACGCGCTGCGCGACGTCAGCCTGACTGTCGAGCCCGGCGCGCTCGTGGCGATCATGGGCCCGAGCGGCTCTGGCAAAAGCACCATGCTGACCATCGCCGGCAGTCTCGAGGACGCTAGCAGTGGCGACGTCCTGGTGGCCGGTCAGGCCCTGTCCGGGCTGTCGCGCAACGAGCGCGCCAGGCTGCGCCGCCGGTCGATCGGATTCGTCTTCCAGAACTTCAACCTGCTGGCCGGCCTGACAGCGGCCGAGAACGTGGCGCTGCCGCTCGAGCTCGATGGCATCCAGGCGCGGGTAGCCCGCAAGGCCGCGATGCAGGCACTCGACGAGCTGGGCCTCGGCGACCGGGCGGCCCGATTCCCCGACGAGCTGTCGGGCGGCGAGCGCCAGCGGGTCGCCATCGCCAGAGCCGTTGTCGGCGAGCGCAGGCTGCTGCTGGCCGACGAGCCGTCCGGGGCGCTGGACTCGGTGAACGCCGAGGCCGTCATGCGGCTGGTCCGCTCCGCGTGCCAGGGCGGGGTGGCCGGAGTCGTCGTCACCCACGACGCGCAGCTCGCGTCCTGGGCCGACCGGGTGGTGTTCCTGCGTGATGGTCGCATCAGCGATCAGACCGCGCCGCTGCCCGGCCCGGAGTCCTTGCTCACGCAGGGCCACGGCCAGTGAGTACCACCCTTACGGACAGGCCGGCCGCCGGCCGGCTGTCCGGTGGCGCGCCGGCGCGGCGCGCATTGGTCCGCTGGTCCTGGCGCCTGTTCCGGCGCGAATGGCGCCAGCAGCTGACCGTGATCGGGCTGCTCACTCTGGCGGTCGCAGCCGCCGTCGGCGCGATCGCGTTCGCGGCCGACGGGCCGTCGTCGCAGAGCGCCCAGTTCGGGACCGCGAACCGGCTGCTGACCATCTCCGGCTCACCCGCGCAGCAGGCGGCCGATGTCGCGAGCGCCAGGGCGTCGGCGCGGTCCGGCCGGATCGAGGTGATTGAGCACGCGACCGCGGCGATCCCCGGCTCGGTCAACACCGTTGACGTGCGGGCGGAGCCCCCGGACGGGCTCTACTCGGCTCCGATGCTGCGGCTGGACGCCGGGCACTACCCCGCGGCCGGGCAGGTCGCGGTCACCAGCGGCGTCGCTGCGATCTACCGGCTCCGTATCGGCTCTGTCTGGCACGAGGGCGGCAGAGCACTGCGCGTCGTGGGGATCGTCGAGAACCCGGGTGACCTGCAAGACCAGTTCGCGCTGGTCGCGCCGGGTCAGATCGGCCACGCCGATCACGTCACAGTCCTTTTTGACGCCACTGGTAAGCAGGTGCGGTCGGCTGGCCTGCCATACGGCGCGCTGCTGCAGGCCCGGCAGCGCAGCACCCCCGGCTTCCCGCCTGCGGCGGTGCTGGTCTTCGACACCATCGCGCTGCTGTTCATCGGGCTGATCGCCGTGGCCGGCTTCACCGTCATGGCCCAGCGGCGGCTGCGCGCGCTCGGCATGCTCCAGGCAGTCGGCGCCACTGACCGGCACGTCCGGCTCGTGCTGCTCGCCAACGGCGCCGTCATCGGCATCATCGCCGCGATGACCGGCACAGTCGTGGCACTGGCGGGCTGGGTCGCACTCGTGCCCCGGCTGGAGACGATCGTCGAGCATCGCATCGTTGCGCTCAGCCTGCCGTGGTGGGAGGTGGCGACCGCGATGGTGCTCGCGGTTCTGACTGCCGTCGCGGCCGCGTGGTGGCCGGCCCGAGCAGCCGCGCGCGTGCCCGTCGTGGCCGCGCTGTCAGGCCGTCCGGCCACGCCCAGGCAGGGCCGCCGGTCCGCGGCGCTCGGCGGGGCGCTCCTCGCCGTCGGACTCGGCGCGATCGCCCTGTCGCGCCACGGCAAGACACCGTGGCTGATCGTCGGTGGCCTGGTCCTCACCTCAGCGGGAGTCCTCCTGCTCGGCCCGATTGCCATCGGGGGGCTTGCGGTCGTCGGCAGGCGCTCGCCGGTAGCGATCAGGCTCGCACTGCGCGACCTGGCCAGGTACCGAGCCAGGTCCGGCGCCGCGCTCGCCGCCATCACCCTGGTGACTGGCATCGTCGCCGCCATCGCTATCAGCGCCGCCGCGGCGGCCCAGAACGAGGGGCCGGCCGGTGAGGCTGGCTGGACCAACCTGCCGGCGAACCAGCTCATGATCTACCTGTCGCCTGGCGGCTCGTACGCCCTGCCCGCGATCCTTCCGCAGCTCAGCGTCAGCCGACTGCACCACCTCGAAGGCGTGATCAGCGAATTCGCTGGCAAGCTGCACAGCCGGGACCTTCTCCCGCTGGAGGCCGCCGAGGCGGCCGGCTCGCCGGTGCTGGAGATAAACCAGGTACAGGGCCTGCCGACTACCACGATCGCCAAATCGGTGAAGGGCTCTGATGGCCGCACCGGCCTGATGCCAGAGGCCCAGCTGTACGTCGCGACCCCGGCGCTGTTGCGCTTCTACGGGATCGCACCGACGGCCATCACGCCAGGGACCGACATCATCACGTCGCGCTCTGGGCTAAGCGGCATGAAAATCCTGGACTTCGGCTCTATGGGGGGCAAGTGCCCGGTGGGCAGCAACGCGCACTGCCCGGCGCCTGGCAGGAGCCGCCCTGGTGGACGGGCACCGGACCGCCGCGACCTGGGCACACCGGCCATTCAGGTCCTGGGGCTGGCCAGGTACTTCTCCGCGCCGAACACCCTGCTCACCGCCCACGCGATGGCCGCGCTCGCGCTCCACCCGGTGCTGGCCGGATGGCTCATCCAGACGCCAAAGCCGCTGACCGCGGCGCAGGTCACGCAGGCTGATCACTGGGCGGCGGCGAACGGCCTGACGGTGGAGACGACGTCTCACGCCGCGCAGGTAGGGCTGCAGTCGGTCAGCGACTGGGCCATCATCATCGGAGTCCTGGCGGTGCTGGCCGTGCTCGCTATGACGGTCGGCCTGATCCGCAGCGAGACGGCTGGTGATCTGCGGGTCCTGTCCGCCACCGGCGCGAGCGGCAGCACCAGGCGCCTGCTCACGGGTGCGACCGCCGGCGCGCTAGCGCTGCTCGGTGCCGTGGTTGGTACTGCTGCCGCTTACCTCGGCATCATCGCCTGGAACCGCGGTGTGCACAGCCTGAGCGCATTCCCCGGCGTCAAGCTGGCGATGCTCATCGTCGGCCTGCCTGTCCTGGCGCTCGCAGCTGGCTGGCTGCTGTCCGGCCGAGAGCCCGCAGCGATCGCGCGCCAGCCGCTCGACTAGCCGGGCTCGCGCTCGGGCGCGCCTGTACGCGCTGTCTAGTCCTGGGCTGGCGCTGGCCAGTCCTCGGCGAGCACGGTCCACCGCTCGTGGTCACACCACTGGCCGTCCAGCATCAGGTAGCGGGGCGAGAAGCCCTCACGCCGGAAGCCGAGCCGCCGCGCCAGGTTGAGGGATGGCGCGTTGTCGGGCTGGATGTTGGCCTCGATCCGGTGCAGTCCGAGCTCGGTGAACGCGGCAGTGACAACGGCCGCGAGGCCGGCCGTCATCAGCCCGCGCCGGGCATGCGACCGGAAGGACGCATAGCCGAGATAGCCGGACCGGAGCGCGCCGCGGACGATGTTGTTGATGTTCACGTACCCGACGAGGCCATTGCAGTCGTGATGACGAATCAGATAGCTGGCCTGGTCCTCGCGAGCCGCCCGGTTCAGGTAGGCCGTGAATCGCTCGGCAGTGTCCGGCGCAGTCACCCAGGGCCGGTGCAGCGCGGCGCTTTCCAGCGCGGCCGCGATGAACTCGTCGGCGTCCGCCGACGACGGCTGCACCAGGAAGATCCCCACGCCAGTTCCTATTCCCTGTTTGGGAGCACCGTCAGCGAGCACCGTTAGCGAGCACCGTCAGCGAGCGCCGTCGGCTCGAAGCCGGCGGCGAGCGCGCGCAGCGCCTGATTCAGGTACACGGTCAGGTCCGCGTCGGCGCGCTCTGCCCAGCGATCGTAGGCCGACCGGCAGACCGCCAGCGTCGCGCGGCCGATCGCGAGCGGGTACAGGGAGTCGGCCGACTGGCCCAGGCGGCCGGCGGCGAACTCGCTCACGGCGCGCTCCCAGGCGTCGTAGTGCTGGGCGGCGCTTGCCGCCAGCGCGGGCACCGAGCCGATCAGGCTCATGCGAGTGCGCAGTTCCGGTACGTCATCGGCGCGGTAGCTGTTCACGCCGACGACCACCTGCCGGATCGCCGCCATCAGCGGGACCTCCGGCGGCACCGCGGCGAACGCGGCCCGAAGCGACCGCACCTCGCCGTCGAAGGCGTGCCATAGGACGTCGGTCTTGGAGTCGAAGTACCGGAAGAACGTCCGCTTGCTGACTCCCGCCGCGGCGGCGATCCGCTCGACGGTGGTGTCCTCGAAGCCGTGCTCGGTGAACAGGCGGAGCGAGATGACCTCGAGTTCACGCGCGCTCGTGCCCGGCGGGCGTCCCCGTCGGCCGCTGCGGAGGCCCAGGTCAGCGGTCACGACGTGATCGCCGCCCGGCGTGAGGTCTGCTGCGTCTCATGCTGGCCCGTTCCCGCCCCGGTCTTGATTGTGTCACCGGGTGACGATTAATGTACTCCTATTCGTCACGCAGTGCCGAAAGTTAGGAGCACGCCATGCCCGACAACGCAACCGAGCTGCTGGAGCGCCCGGCCGAGGAGGCCACCGAGACCACTGAGGTCACGGGTATCGAGTCCGACGAGGTCGTCGCCGCTGACCTGCTGGTGGAGGAGATCTCGATCGACGGCATGTGCGGTGTCTACTAGCGGGCAGACCGGAGCGGTCGCCGCCGACGCCGCGTTCGACCTGGACGCGGCCTGGCGGCTGCACCCGCAGGTATCGGTGCGGCCCGAGCGCTTCGGCGCGCTGCTGTACCACTTCGGCACCCGGCGGCTGTCGTTCCTGAAGAACCCGGCCCTGCTGACCGTGGTCTCGTCGCTGGATACGCAGCCGAGCGCGCGGGCAGCCTGCGCCAAGGCCGGCGTCGGGCCGGCTGACCTGCCCGCCTACGCCAGGGCGCTGGCAACACTGGCCGCAAGCCAGATGATCTGCGGAAGGACGGCGTCATGACGGTGACCGCGGCACCGCTGGTCGAGCAATTCCGGTACGGCCTGGACGCGCCGATCTGCCTCACCTGGGAGCTGACCTACGCGTGCAACCTGTCGTGCGTGCACTGCCTGTCCAGCTCGGGGCGCCGCGATCCGGGCGAGCTGAGCACGCAGGAGTGCATGGCCGTCATTGACGAGCTCGAGCGGATGCAGGTCTTCTACGTCAACATCGGCGGCGGCGAGCCGACCGTCCGGCCCGACTTCTGGGAGCTGGTGGACTACGCCACCGCGCACCACGTGGGCGTGAAGTTCTCCACGAACGGCTTGCGCATTACCCCGGAGGTGGCCACGCGACTGGCTGCCAGCGACTACATCGACGTGCAGATCTCCCTCGACGGGGCGACGGCTGACGTCAACGACGCGGTCCGCGGCCGAGGCTCGTTCGAAATGGCCACGCGGGCGATGCGTAACCTCGCCGATGCGGGATTCGCCGGCTTCAAGATCTCGGTCGTCATGACCCGGCACAACGTCGCCCAGCTCGATGCGTTCAAGGCGATCGCGGACTCCTTCGGTGCCCAGCTGCGGATCACCAGGCTGCGACCGTCGGGGCGCGGCGCCGACGTCTGGGACGAGCTGCATCCAACGGCTGACCAGCAGCGCGAGCTCTACGACTGGCTGGTATCGCACGGGGAGAACGTGCTGACCGGCGACTCGTTCTTCCACCTGGCGGGGTACGGTCAGGAGCTGCCTGGCCTGAACATGTGCGGCGCGGGCCGGGTGGTCTGCCTGATCGACCCGGTCGGCGACGTGTATGCGTGCCCGTTCGCGATCCACGAGGAGTTCCTGGCCGGGAACGTGCGCGCACCCGGCGGGTTCGCCAGTGTGTGGCGGAGTTCGGATCTGTTCGCCGACCTGCGGCAGCCGCAGTCGGGTGGGGCCTGCACGTCGTGCTCGGCGTTCGACGCGTGCCAGGGCGGGTGCATGGCGGCCAAGTTCTTCACCGGCCTGCCGCTGGACGGGCCGGATCCTGAGTGCGTACGTGGCTTCGGCGAGGCCGCCCTCGCGGCAACGGACAGCACGACCGCGCCGCGTCCCGCCGGCGATCACTCGCATCGCGGGCGTGCGGGGGCTGCCGGATCTGGCGGATCTGCCCGGTCTGGCGGATCTGCCCGCTCTGGCGGATCTGCCGGGGTGAGTTCGGCGCGGGGCCGCGCGCCGGTCCCGGTGTCGATCGGGCCGCGTCCCGGCACCGGGGCCGAATCCCAGATTCGAAGCGTTCCGGATCGTGCGTGCGACCAGAGCCCGCTGGCAGGCTTCGCGCCGCCGGCTGCCCGGTGACGGCATGGCCGACGGCCTCGCAGCCCTGCTGACGTGGGCCGCGCCGTGGTAAGCGTGGTTGTACCGTGCTAGGCCCGGTCCCGCCGTGGTGACCGCCGGTCGCGTCGCGCTGGTGACGGGTGCGGGGCGCGGCATCGGCGCGGCTACCGTGCGCGCTCTCGCCGCCGACGGGTGGCGCGTGCTGGCGGTCGACGGCGTCGATGACGACGCGTCGGTCCCGTACCCGCTGGCCACCGCCGCAGAGCTTGCGGCAGTCGTCAGCGCCGCTGCCGAGGTCGCCGGGTCAGCCGGGGTCGCCGGGTCAGCCGGGGTCGCCGGGTCAGCCGGGGTCGCCGGGGCCGACGGGCAGGTCGCCCGGGCCGGCGTGGCCGACGGGCAGGTCGCGGCGTGGCACGCCGACGTCAGGGATGCCGGTGCACTAGCGGCCGCCGTCGCCGAGGCTGAGGCCCGCTGGGGCGGCCTTGATGCGGCGATCGCCTGCGCCGGCGTCATCGCCGGTGGACTGCCGCAGTGGGAGGTCCCGCCGGAGCAGGAGCGTGCAGTACTGGACGTGGACCTGGGCGGCGTGCTCAACCTTGCCCGCGCCGCGGTGCCTGCGCTGCTGCGCCGCCCGGAGCCGCGCAGCGGCAGGTTCCTGGCCGTCGCCTCGGCCGCCGCGACCCGCGGGCTTCCGATGCTGGCGGCCTACTGCGCAGCCAAGGCGGGCGTCGCCGGTCTGATCCGGGCGCTCGCCGTCGAGCTGGGCTCAAGCGGCGTCACGGCTAACGCGGTGAGCCCGGGCTCGACCGCGACTGCGATGCTCGACGAGAGCGCCCGGCTATACAACCTGGCGGGCGCGCAAGACTTTGCCGGCACGCAGCCGTTCGGCCGGCTGCTCGATCCGGACGAGGTCGCGGCGGTGCTCGCCTTCCTGGCCGGACCGGCCAGCAGCGGCATGACCGGCGCGGTCGTGCCCGTCGATGGCGGCCTGGCGCTATGACCGGGCTGGCGAAGACTAGGCCCCCTATGACTGGACCGCTGCCGCCCGGCTTCGGCGTGGCGCTAGATCCCGGTACCAGGCAGCTGAGCGACGGCTCGCTCTTCGGCGGGTCGCCGGCGAGGGTGCTGCGGCTCACGCCAGCCGGCCAGCGGGCGCTCGCGGAGCTGCATGCGGGCCCGGTCGGATCGGCCGCGGCGGCCGTCCTCGCGCGTCGGCTCACCGATGCAGGGATGGCGCATCCAATACCGCCGGGCGCGGCGGGCGAACCCGAGAGCGCTGGCGAGTTTACGGTCCGGCGAGTCGACGTCACCGTCGTGATCCCCGTGCGGGACCGCGCGGCCATGCTGGACCGCTGCCTTGGAGCTACGGGCCGCCGGCATGCCGTCGTGGTGGTCGACGACGGCTCGGCCGATCCCGCCGCGATCACCGCGGTGGCTACGCGACACGGCGCGATCGTGCGCCGGCTCGCTGCCAGTGCTGGTCCTGCCGCGGCTCGGAATGCTGGCCTGGCCGGCGTAGAGACAGACCTGGTCGCGTTCCTCGACAGCGACTGCGTGCCGCCGCCAGGCTGGATCGAGGCGCTGGCGGCACACCTGGCCGATCCGCTCGTCGGCGCCGTCGCGCCGCGGGTCGTGGCGCTGACGGCCAGCTCGGCGGCCGCCCGGTACGAGCTGGCGCGCGGCAGCCTCGATCTTGGCGCTCAACAGGCCCGCGTCGTCCCGTCCAGCCGGGTCGCGTACGTGCCGACCGCTGCGCTGCTCGTCCGGCGCGCCGCGCTCGAGTCGGTCGCGGCCGGCGGCATCTTCGACCCGGCGCTGCGTTACGGCGAGGATGTTGACCTGATCTGGCGACTGCACGACGCAGGCTGGCGGATCCGGTACGAGCCGTCTGTCCAGGTGCCGCACGACAGCCCTGCGGACTGGCGCGGTCTGCTGGCACGCCGGTTCCGTTACGGCACGTCGGCGGCCCCGCTCGCCAGGCGTCACCCGGCGAACATGGCCCCGCTGGTCCTTCAGCCCTGGCCCGCCGTGACGGTGGCCGCGGCGCTGGCGCGCCGCCCGACCGCCGCCGCCGCGGGCACTGTCGGGGCCTGGCTGGACATCACGACTCGGGTCCGCCGGGCGGGCGTGCCAGCCGATGGCGCACCGGCCGCGGCGCTGACGGCGATCCGGCAAACCTGGCTTGGCATCGGCCGCTATGCCGCTCAGTTTGCCGCGCCAGCGCTCGCGATCGCCCTGACCGCGCCGGGCCGCAGATCGGCAGGCCGGCGGGTGGCCGCTGCGTCGCTGCTGGCCGGCCCCGCGCTCACCGCTTACGTGGAGCGCAAACCGCAGCTCGACCCGGTGCGGTACGCGCTTGCGCACGTCGCCGATGACGTCTGCTATGGCGCTGGCGTCTGGGCCGGCTGCCTGCGCGAGCGGACACTGGTGCCAGTCAAGCCGGTCATCTCATGGCGGCCCGTGCGGATCGCGCGCCCCGGAGCCGACGGACTGTGAACTGAGCGCCACCCCGCCGACCGCAGCCGGGGTGACGAGGGCGACGAACGATGGGAAGGGTCTGAGCTCATGGCAACTGCCTGGTTTGAATCGGTGGCGGAGGCGCAGCGGCGGGCGCGCAAGCGGCTGCCCGCGTCGGTCTACAGCGCGCTGATGGCCGGGTCAGAGCGCGGCCAGACCCGGGACGACAACGTCGCCGCGTTCGCCGAGCTTGGCTTCGCGCCACACGTCGCTGGTAACCCGCCGCAGCGCGACTTGTCGACGACCGTGCTCGGCCAGCCCATCGCGCTGCCCGTGATCATCTCGCCTACCGGCGTGCAGGCGGTGCATCCCGACGGTGAGGTCGCGGTGGCACGTGCCGCCGCGGCGCGCGGCACCGTAATGGGGCTGAGCTCTTTCGCCAGCAAGCCGGTAGAGGACGTGGTCGCGGCGAACCCGCAGACGTTCTTTCAGATCTACTGGTGCGGCAGCCGGGACCAGATCCTGGCCAGGATGGAGCGGGCGAAGAAGGCCGGTGCCGTCGGGCTGATCCTGACCGCTGACTGGACGTTCTCGCATTCCAGGGACTGGGGCAGCCCGAAGATCCCGGAACGGAATGACCTCAGAACGCTGCTCTCGCACGGGCCGGAGGCGATCGTCAGGCCGCGGTGGCTGGCCGCGTATGTCAGGACGGGGCGGCTACCCGACCTTAAGGTCCCGAACATGGCACTTCCGCACGGCGAGGCGCCCACCTTCTTCGGGGCGTACGGCGAGTGGATGCAGACACCGCCACCGACATGGGCGGACGTTGCGTGGCTAGGTGAGCAGTGGGTGGGCCCGTTCCTGCTTAAGGGCGTCAGCCGGGTCGACGACGCGCGCCGTGCCGTCGACGCCGGCGTGACTGCCATCTCGGTCTCAAATCATGGCGGTAACAACGTGGACGGCACTCCGGCCACGATCCGCGCACTGCCGGCGGTCGCGGCGGCGGTCGGCAGCCAGATCGAGGTGCTGCTCGACGGCGGCGTCCGGCGCGGCAGCGACGTGGTCAAGGCGCTGGCCCTCGGCGCCCGCGCGGTGATGATCGGCCGCGCCTACCTGTGGGGGCTGGCGGCTGGCGGGCAGGCCGGTGTCGAAAACGTCCTGGATATTCTCCGGAACGGGGTCGATTCCACTCTCCTCGGACTCGGCCGGTCCTCCGTGCACGAGCTAACGCCAGACGATGTGCTGGTCCCGCCCGGCTTTGCCCGCAACCTCGGGGTGTAGCCGGGGCAGGCGCCGCGTATGGCGGTCAGGTGTCAGCCGTCAGGCGTCCTGCGGCAGGTCCCTGATCATCTCAATGACCTCGTCACGTCCGTAACCATGCTGCCTGGCGAACTGGATCAAGTGCCGGGCCTGGCTCAGCACGGCGCCGCGCTGCGGCGTGCCGGCCACGGTGATTCCGCGGCCGCGACGGAACTCAAGCAGGCCCTCGTCGCGCAGCACGTGCAGTGCCCTCAGGACCGTGTTCTTATTCACGCCGAGCACCGCCGCCAGGTCCTTGGCTAGCGGCAGTCGGTCACCCGGGCCTGCCTCGCCATCGGCGATTGCGCGGCGGATCTGTGCCGCGACCTGATCGTGCAATGGCAGCGGGTTCGAACGATCGAGGTTGACTTCCAGCATGGTACTAGTCATAGTAGTTCCATGCTCGACACGGAGCAAGCACCGCTGCACGGCTTCGACGTGCTGGCTCCCGATGTGCACGTCCCCGAGATCGAAGTGCTCTTTGCGCAGGCCAGGCGTCGCCGCAGACGGCGGCGTCTGCTCGGTGCGGCAGTCAGTCTCGCGCTGGTCGGCGCCGCGACCTTCGGGGTGATAGCCGGCAGCGGCGGCGACGGTGCGGCAGTCCGAGGCGGCGACGGCAGGCAGCCCCCGGTCGCCGGGAAGTCGCAGGCGTCCAGGCTGACGCTGCCGCACGTGCGGCTGGCGTACGTGGATAACGGCAATCTGGTCATCGGTGATCCGGCTACGGGTGCGCTGCACGTCGGGCCCGCGGTAGACGGTAGCCCGTCAGCCCCCCTGGTTTCAGCCGCCGGACAGCTGTACTGGGCCGACGCCAGCACCGATGGTGGCCCGGTCCGGGACTACGACCTCGCGACGGGCAAGATCCGGTACCTGCCACGAGGCGAGGCCGTCTTCACCTCGGCCGGCGGCCACCACCTCTACATCGCGCGCGACAGCCGCACGCTACTCGAACTGGCGGCTGACGGGTCCGGCCGGGCGGTCGTGCTCAGGCCTCCGGCCGGCTGGTTTATGTCCGGACTGCAGGCAGGCTGGGCCCCGACGGTGGCTGCGGACGGCGTGATCGTTTATTCCAGCGACAGCCAGAATTACGTCCCGCCAACCGCCACGGAAGGCGTCTGGAACCCGGTGACCGGGCAGGTGCGGATCCTCGGCGTGGGCATCGAGTTCTTCGGCGTCTACACCTCACCCGGAGCGCGCTACAGCCTGTTCGCCCGGGCATCCCCGAGCGGGGACATCGCCCAGGACTACTCGCTGCGCATCTACAACACCCGGACGGGGGTAGCGGTTACGGTGCGCAGCCCACTGCGGTATGGATTCGCCGCGGGAGGCGCCCCGGCATTCTCGCCGGACGGGACGCAGATGGCCGTATTCGTCAGAACGGCCAGGCTCGGCTCTAGCACCGGAATGTCGCAGCTGGCGATCATCAACACCCGCACTGGCACGGTTCAGGTCGTCCCTGGCACCAGGCTCTTTACGACCGAGGACGCGTTCTGGGCCATGTGGCTGCCAGGCGGCCAGCGGATCCTCGCCGGGGCGCTTGGATCTGCCTATGCCGTGGATCCCCGGACGCTCACAGCCAGGCCGTTCTCCTTGCCTGGCGCTGACGGCTTCACGGCCGTGGTGCTGCCCCCTCGCCGATAACGGGCGGGTATGACAGGTGTCACGGCCAGGGCGTGACGGCCGGTTTACCGCATGGCCACCAAATGCCGACAGACTAAGGCCATGACACTAACGAGCGCGGCCGCCGGGGCAGCGCAGCCCAGCGGCGCGGGACTGCTGGCGGTCGACCTGACCGGCGTACGCAAGAACTTCGGACACGTGCAGGCGGTCGACGGCGTCGACCTCAAGCTCACCACTGGTGAGATCGTCGCCATCCTCGGCCCGAACGGGGCCGGCAAGACCTCGACGATCGACATCATCCTCGGGCTGTCGCAGCCAACTGCCGGCCAGGTCACGGTGTTTGGGATGTCGCCGCGCCAGGCGATCTCCCGCGGCCTGGTGTCCGCGGTGATGCAGACAGGCGGGCTGCTGCGGGACCTGACGGTCGCCGAGACGGTCGAGTACACGGCCAGCCTGTTCGCGCACAGCCAGAACCCGCGCGAGGTGCTGAGCCGGGCCGGCATCGCCGAGATCGCCGATCGCCGGGTCGGCAAGTGCTCCGGCGGAGAGCAGCAGCGGCTCCGCTTCGCCATGGCTCTGCTGTCAGATCCGGAGCTGCTGGTGCTCGACGAGCCGACAAGCGGCATGGACGTTGAGGGCAGGCGTACTTTCTGGGCGGCCATCCGCAAGGACGCGGAGCAGGGCCGGACCATCTTGTTTGCCACGCACTACCTCGAGGAGGCCGACGCTTACGCCGACCGGATTGTGCTGCTGCGGCACGGGAAGATCGTGGCGGACGGGACGGCAACGCAGATCAAGGCCATGGCGGCGGGCCGCGTCGTGCGCGCCACGCTGCCGGGAGCAACCGAGGCGATGCTGCGCGACGTGCCAGGGGCCGAGGAGGTTGAGGTGCGCGGCGACACCGTGCTCATCCACACCAAGGACAGCGACGCGAGCGCCCGGTACCTGCTGACAAGCACGCCTGCGAAGGACCTGGAGATCATCGCGCGCGGCATCGAGGACGCATTCATCGCGCTGACCGGCGACGACACGCAGGCCAGCGTATCGACAACAGGAGCACAACGATGAGCATGACGCCAGCCGCGATCGCGCCGGATGTGAGCGCTCGTCGCGCACCTGCCCTTGGCGGATTCAATCTGACCGCGCTGAAGCTCGAGGTCCGCCGCCTGATCCGGAACCGGCGGACCGTCATCATCTCGATCGTGCTCCCCGTCGTGTTTTTCCTGCTCTTCGGGCTGAACAAGGCCTATGACAGCCTGCCTTCCGGCCACGGCAACGTGGCCGCGTTCGTGATGATCAGCCTGGCGCTGTACGGCGCGGTGCTCGCGACATCCTTCAGCGGAGCGATGGTCTCCATCGAACGATCCCAGGGCTGGAGCAGGCAGCTGCGGCTCACGCCGCTGTCGCCAGCCGCCTATATCGCGATGAAGGTCCTGACCGCGCTGGTCCTCGGCGCGTGCTCGGTCGCCGCGGTAAACGTCGCCGGGATCGTCACCCACAAGGCATCCATGCCGGTTGGCCTGTGGATCGCGACCGCCTTCTGCGTGTGGATCGGCTCGCTGCTATTCGCGGCCTTCGGCCTGTTCCTTGGCTACCTGCTGCCGGCCGAGAACGTCCTTCAGCTGCTTGGCCTGATCCTGGCGCTGCTGTCCTTCGCCGGCGGCCTGTTCATCCCGATCAGCCAGTTCGCCGTGGGCGTCCGGGACGTCGCGAAGTTCACCCCGCTGTACGGGCTCAATCAGCTCGTGCATACGCCGCTGCTTGGCAACGGCGTGGACTGGACCTGGGTCGTCAACGTACTGGCCTGGCTGATCATCTTCGCCGGTGGCGCCATGTGGCGGATGCGCAAGGACACCGCGCGCGTCTGACCTGGCCTCGACAACGGCCAGCGCGATCAAGGAAGATCGTCTGATTGCCCAGGCCTGGAGGACGATCATGAAGCTGGAGAACGAGTTCACCGTTGGCGTGCCGGTCAGTCAGGCGTGGGGAGTGCTGACGGACCTTGAGCTCATCGCGCCGTGCATGCCGGGTGCCGCGCTGACCGGCGTGAACGACGGCGTCTATACCGGCAAGGTGAAGATCAAGGTTGGCCCGGTGACGGCCGAGTACTCGGGTACCGCGCAGTTCACCGAGAAGGACGACGTGGGCTACCGCGCGGTGATCGCCGCCCGAGGCCGGGACGCGCGCGGGAACGGCAACGCAACCGCGGTCATCTCCGCGTACCTGCGGGCCGACGGTGACAGCACGGTGGTCAATGTGACGACGGACCTGACCATCGCGGGCCGGATCGCGCAGTTCGGCAGCGGCATGATCAAGGAAGTCTCGGCGAAGCTGCTCGGTCAGTTCGTGACGTGCCTGGAGGGCAGGCTGGGCGGCGACCTGCCTGTTGCCGTCAGCCCCGCCGCCGGCCCTGCCTCGGCTAGCGCTGCCTCGGCCGGCGCGCCGGTGCCAGCGGGTGTGGCTGCGTCAGCCGAAGTGCCGGTGTCAGCCGAAGTGCCGGTGTCACCGCCGGCGGCGCTGCGACCTCAGCCGCCGCGACTGCCACCGCCGGTCCTGAGCCGGCCGCCCTTGACCTCATGAGCGTGGCCGGGCGCGCCGTGTACAAGCGGCTCATCCCACTCGTGATCGGCCTCGTCGTGCTAGCCGCGATCATCTACCTGATCGTCCGCTAGCCCTCGTCGTTCTGGAGATCCGTGCGTGGGAGGTCCGGTCATAGCCGTACCGAACGCGCACGGCCTTCCGCCAAGGGCACCGGAAATCCCCCGCAAAGTTGCTCAGCGCATGCTAGCTGCGCAGGGTCAGTTCGGCTGCGCGGTGTACTGACCCCGTTCCTGTTCCTTATGGGTTTTTATTGAGGCGGCAGGATCTCGGCGAGGTTGAACTTAACCGGTTCCTCGAGCTGACCGAAGCCGCACGACGCGGGGTCGCGGTCGTCGCGCCAGCGGATCCATTGCGCTGTGTGGCGGAAGCGCGTGCCTTCCATGTGCTCGTAGCGCACCTCGACGACGCGCTCGGGCCGCAACGGCACGAAGGACAGGTCCTTGCCGGCGTTCCACCTGCTGCCCTCGGCCTCGCGCGGATGCCGGACGCCCTCCCGCTGCTGCTCACCGCCCCAGTTCCACGGGTGGCCGTCGAAGGTCGTGACCAGCGGCTGAACCTCGGCGAAGAGCTGGCGCCGCATCGCCATCGGGAACGCGCCGACGACGCCGACGCTGGCCAGGTTCCCCGCGTCGTCGTAGAGGCCGAGCAGCAGCGAGCCGATCGCGTCCGGTCCGCTCTTGTGCACCCGGTAGCCGGCCACCACGCAGTCCGCGGTGCGCTCATGCTTGATCTTGAACATCACGCGCTTGTCGGGCTGGTAGCTGCCCGCCAGCGGCTTGGCCACGACACCATCGAGGCCGGCGCCCTCGAACTGGCTGAACCAGCGCTCCGCAGTATCCCGGTCCCTGGTTGTCGGCGTGATGTACACCGGCGGCGCGACCGTGCCGAGCGCGGCTTCGAGCATCTCGCGGCGGCGCTCGAACGGCAGCCCCATGCAGTCGGTGTCCGCGAGCGCGAGCAGGTCGAACGCCACGAACGAGGCCGGAGTCTGCGCGGCCAGCAGCCGGACCCGGCTGTCGGCCGGGTGGATCCGCTGCAGCAGCGCCTCGAAGTCGAGCTTTCGATCGTCGGCGTCGGGGATGACGATCTCGCCGTCGATGACGCACTTGTCGGGGAGGTTGGCGAGGAACGCCTCGACCAGCTCGGGGAAATACCTGGTCATCGGGCGTTCGTTGCGGCTGCCGATCTCGACCTCGTCGCCATCGCGGAAGATGACGGAGCGGAAGCCATCCCACTTGGGCTCATAGCTCATCGCCCCGGCCGGAATCTCCTTGACGGACTTGGCGAGCATCGGCGAGACCGGCGGCATCACGGGAAGATCCATCGCCCCATCATGGCTGACCGGGCGGCTCGGATGCTCATGGCTACGGCCAATGCCTGTCAGAGCTAGCTCAGAAGTTCGCGGCCGAACCTTGGAGACGTGGCCGGCGCGAAGGCTGGCACTTCGACCAAGGAGGCCTACGTGAACTGGTTCTGGATCAACATCCCGCTGATGGCGGTGTTTTTCCTCGCGATGACGGGGATCCCGCTGTGGCTGGTGTTCAGGCACCCGGACGGGCGCGAGCCGGCCCTGGCGCACCAGGGCCAGGCGCTGCCAGCTTCCGTGACGGGCAGGCACGCGGCGACGCAGGCGGAGACCGCGACCGCCTTAACGCGCAGACTGCGCTTCATGCGCAGACCGCGCCGATGCGGCCGGTCAGGCTCATCGCGGCGGGCAGCGACGACGAGTTCGCCCTGCCGGAGCTGGCTGGGACGCGCCGCTGAGCGGAGAGCCGGTCCCTGGCCGACCAAATGGTCGGCCCAGCTGACCTGCGGGTCGGCCAGCCGACTGGGCCGGGCCCCGGAAGGGGCCCGGCCCTTGCTGTTCGGCGGGCACGAATGGGCGCCTGGTACTACTGGCGACGCCGGCTGTGCTGATATGAAGGCATCAAGCGCTTAGGCCTGGCAAGTAACCGGTGCAAGGAGCCTGTCCAATGAAGGTGCCGCTCACTGTTGGTGACTTCCTCAGCCGCGGGGCTGGTGTCTACGGCGGCCGGACCGCTGTGGTCGACGAGCCGGGGACGGCGGGATCGCTGGGCGCACTGAGCTACGGGGAGCTGGAGCGGCGCGCGCGGGGCATGGCGCTGGCCCTCGACCAGATGGGCGTCGACCACGGCGAGCGCGTAGCGATCGTCAGCCCGAACGCGACCCGGTTCCTGATCTCCTACTTCGGGGTCAGCGCCTACGGCCGGATCCTGGTGCCGGTCAACTATCGCCTCAATTCCGACGAGATCGGCTATATCGTCGATCATTCCGGTGCCTCGGTGCTGCTTGTGGACCCTGAGTCGGACGACAGCCTGCGCGGCATCAGCGCGAAGCACAGGATCGTGCTGGATGGCACGGCCGATGCTGAGCTGTTCGCTCCGGCGGCCGACGGCGCGGAGCCGGCCGAGTGGGTGGCTGACGAGGACTCCACCGCGAGCATCAACTACACGAGCGGCACCACGGCCAGGCCCAAGGGCGTGGAGCTCACGCACCGGAACCTCTGGCTGAACGCGGCCATCTTCGGCTGGCAGACGGCCGTGACGGATCGGGACGTGCTGATGCACACGCTGCCGATGTTCCATTGCAACGGCTGGGGCATGCCGTACGCGGTAACCGGCATGGGCGTGCCGCAGGTCGTGGTTCGCAAGATCGACGGCGAGGAGATCCTGAGCCGGATCGACGCGCACGGGGTCACGCTGCTGTGCGGGGCCCCGGCCGTCGTGGCGGCGATCCTGACGGCGGCCTCGGCCCGGCGCGCCGCCGGACGCGAGGTACCCGGCGCCGGCACCGTCCGGATGGTGGTGGCGGGCGCGCCGCCGCCATCCAAGACCATCGAGCAGGTCGAGGCCGAGCTCGGCTGGGAGTTCATCCAGATCTACGGGCTGACCGAGACCGCGCCGCTGCTGACAATCAACCGCGCCGTCGGCGAGTGGGACGGGCTGCCGCCAGCCGAGCGTGCCCGGTTGCAGTCACGGGCGGGCGTTCCGGCCGTGGGCGTGCAGATCAGGACCGACGAGGACGGCGAGGTGCTGGCCAGGTCCAACCACGTGTTCGCCGGGTACTGGGAGCAGCCGGACGAGTCGGCGAAGGCGCTGGAGGGCGGCTGGTTCCACACCGGCGACAAGGGTCACATCGAGGCCGGGGAGTACCTGGTCATCTCCGACCGGAAGAAGGACGTGATCATCTCCGGCGGCGAGAACGTGAGCTCGGTCGAGGTTGAAGACTGCCTTTACCAGCACCCGGCCGTGGCCGAGGCGGCAGTCATCGGCGTTCCGGATGCCAAGTGGGGCGAGACAGTGAAGGCGCTCGTGGTGCTCCGGTCCGCTGACGGCGCTACTGAGGCCGATCTGATCGAGCACTGCCGGTCGAGGCTGTCCCACTTCAAGTGCCCGACCTCCATCGAGGTACGCGAGGCGCTGCCCAGGACGGCGACGGGCAAGCTGCAGAAGTTCAAGCTGCGGGAGCCGTACTGGGAGGGCCGCGACCGCAAGGTCAACTAGTCGGCTGGGGTCGGCGGTCGTACAGGTTCGGCTGGCCAGGAGCGCCGCATGCCGCGATGATCTTGGTTTGACGACTTGTTACCCCGCAGGTGAGCTTTGCTGCCCAACTATGCGCTTTATAGCCTTTTTGCGCCAACCCGTAAGGGTGAAAAGTCGGCGCGGGCGCACGTCATCGCGGGAACAGGTCGGCGCTAGCACCGCTCGCGGCTGGCACAAGTTGCCGTTGGTCGCAGTCGTGATCACGCTGGGTCGCGGTGCGAGGGGTCCAAGCCGCGCTCGGTAACCGCGGCCGCGCAGTTCACGCAGTTGATCTTGTCCCGGCGACATTTACCGCGCTAGGTGCAGAATCGCTGACGATATGCGCGGTTTGCGCGCGCCTTAGCCGGTAAATGTCGGGGCGGCCATGATCATCGAGGTCCAGGGCAGGCTGCGATCTGCGCATTCCGGACGACAAGGCCCTGGCGTTGATGGCCTGCGCATGGCAGACCGGATGGCAGGTGCTAGCGACGCCGCGGCACCGACAGGCTGTGGCGCAGCCAGCGCAGCACCCGCGGCGTGACGAGCGTGGCCCTGGCGACCAGCGTGGCCCTGCGCGACCCGCGTGGCCCTGCGCGACCCGCGTGGCCCTGCGCGACCAGCGTGGCCCTGCGCGACCCGCGTGAGCCAGCGTGACCGTACTGCGTCGTCTTTGCCCGCTCCCGCGGTAGGTCGGACGACGCGGCGCCGGACCTACCGTCGCGTCCGGTTCATCCGCTCCGGCGCGGCGCACTGACCAACGCCGTCTCCTTGCCGATGTTGGGTCTTGACGGCGGCATTGTGCGACCTTTACGCTCCTATAAATTTCTATCAGAAAGAAATTAATGGCTCGCTCCTCGATCACCGAGACCAACCAGTTCCTGGTGCTGGATGCGATCCGGTCGGCGGGCGCGACAACCAGGCCCGAACTGGCCGCCGGTCTCGATCTGTCGCCAGCTTCGGTCAGCCGGATCGTCCGTCGCCTGCTCGCGGACGCACTCGTGATCGAAGAGCCGGGGCCGTCGGACGGAGTCGGCCGCAATCGCGACGTGCTGAGGTTCAACCAGCGAGCCGGTGCCGTCATCGCCATCGATCTCGGCGGGACCAAGTGCCACGGGGCGCTCGCCGATCTGGCCGGCGAGGTCCTTGCCGAGGATCAGCGGCCTACCTTCGCCGGCGGCTCGCCGGCCAGCAGCCTGCTCGCCTCGATTGGCTCGCTCCGCGAGGCCGCGGCACGCGAGAGCCTGCCGGTGCGGGCTGTCTGCGTCGGGATCCCGGCTCTGGTCAACCCGGACACCGGCCTGGTCGATGCCGGGCCAAACGTGCACTGGCACGGCTTTGACCTGATGGGGCTGCTGGAGTCCGAGCTCACCGAGCCGTTCGCAGTCGAGAACGACGTCAACCTGGCCGGTCTCGGCGAGGCCTGGCGGGGCGGCGGTGTCGGCGTCAGCTCCTTCGTGGCGCTATCTCTGGGAACGGGCATCGGTGCGGCGGTCGTGCTGGACGGGCGCGTCCTGCGCGGCCGCCACAACGCGGCTGGCGAGATCGGCTACCTGATCACGACGCCAAGCCAGCTGAACGGCGGCCCGCGGGCTGGCCTGGAGGACCTCATCTCCGGCGCCGCGCTGACAAGCCGCGCGCGCGAGCTGGCGGCCGCAGCGCCAGGACTGACCAGCATGGACCAGTCAAGCATCACGCCGGCGCTGATCTTCGCTGCGGCCGCAGCAGGCGACGAGGTCGCGGTCGGCCTGATCGGCGAACTGATCGACAGCGTCGCGATCACCATCACGGCCGTCACGACGCTCGTTGATCCGGCCCGGGTGATACTCGGCGGCAGCATCGGCCGAGCGCTGGCTCCCTACCTGCGCCGAATCGAAACGCTGGTCGGCCAGGTCACCTACTGCCCGCCGGAATTGAGCATCTCATCGCTCGGCCCGAACGCCACCGTCGTCGGCGCAATCGCCTCGGCGCTGGCCCTGCATCGCGACGCGCATGCGCCGACCCTGCCCGACATCCGCACCGACATTCGCGCCGACATCCGCACTGACATCCGAACCGAGATCCGAACCGCCGTCAGCTCGCCCTCAGCCGGCAGGCTGCGGCACGCCCCCCAAGCCATCAAAACCGAGAGGGCACCGATGTTCCTGCGCACACTGCGCCGCCGTAACCCGGAATTCCTGCGCGCTGCGATGGCCCTGCATGCCAGCGGCTCCGTTCCGGCCAATAGCTACGTGCTGGACCTCGACACCGTGACGGCCAACGCCAGGGTCATGAGCGAGGCAGCCGCCGGGCTCGGCCTGACCGTCTACGCCATGACCAAGCAGGTCGGCCGCAACCCGCATTTCTGCCGCGCCGTCAAGGCTGGCGGGATCGAGGCGGCGGTGGCTGTCGACATGCCCTGCGCCCGTGCGGTCGGCGCCGGCGGCCTGCGCGTGGGCCACCTGGGGCATCTTGTCCAGGTGGCCGAGCACGAGGCCGACGAGGCTGCTGGCCTGCGGCCGGACTTCTGGACAGTGTTCAGCCAGGAGAAGGCTGCTCAGGCAGCGGCGGCAGCGAGCAGGGCCGGCCGAGTGCAGGACCTTCTCCTCCGGATACACGCCGCTGGCGACACCTTCTACCTCGGACATCAGGGCGGCTTCCCGGCCGAGGATGTGCTCGCGGCCGCCGACTACGCCGACAGCCTGACCGGAGCCAGATGCGCTGGCGTCACGACGTTCCCGGCGCTGCTGTTCTCGGCCGAGGACGGCAGCGTCGAAGCTACCCATAATCTCGGCACGCTGGAGAAGGCGGCCGCAGCGCTGCGCGCATCCGGTCGCACCGTGCAGGTCAACGCGCCGGGGACCACGAGCAGCGCCACGTTCGCGACCCTGGCGGCGGCGGGCGCGACGCAGGTCGAACCAGGCCACGGGCTGACGGGCACCACCCCGCTGCACGCCACCACGGACGAGCTGCCAGAGCTGCCAGCCGCCGCCTACGTCACTGAGGTCTCGCATACCTACGGCGGCCGCGCGTATTGCTTCGGCGGCGGCCTTTACATCGATCCGGTATTTCCCGACTACCAGGTACAAGCGCTCGTCGCTCCCGGCGGCGATCTCGACGCGGCGTTCGAGGCGGACGCCGAGATCCCGCCCCCGTCAATGATCGATTACTACGGCATGCTCACACCGCCCGACGGCCGCCAGATCCGGCCGGGCGACACCGTGGTCTTCGGCTTCCGCATCCAGGCCTTCGTGACGCGCGGCTACATCGTGCCGATCCAGGGCGTGCGAAGTGGCAGCCCGGAGGCTCTGGGCGTCTGGTCGGCCGACGGCCGGCCCGCGCTCTGGCCTGGCGGCCCGGCGGCCTGATGGCGGGCCGCCACGCTCAGGTACCCGGCGCCCGGCGCCCCGACCGCATCCCATCCACGACGACGATCCCCTGCAAGCCCGCGGCCCGGTCAGGGCCAGAAAGAGAACCGCAATGAGTCAGAACACCAGCACATCGCCTGCCGCGAGCGAGCAGACAAGGCCAGGCCGGCTACGCGGTGGGGCCATCGGCGGCCTCGGCGCCGCCGTGCTTGCCATGGCGTTCATGGGCCCGGCCACCAGCGTCGCGTTCAACACCCCGCCCGCCGCAGCGAAGATCGGCTTCGCGCTGCCCTTCGGCATCCTGCTAGCGATGCTCGTGTGCTTGATCATGGCCTCGACCATCGGCGCCTTCTCCAGCAAGCTGCCCTCCGCCGGATTCGCCTACACGTTCAACACCCACGCCTTCGGCAAGGGAACGGGGTTCACTTCCGGCTGGATTCTCGTCCTGGCGTACGGGGCCGTCGGGCCGATGTTGTTCTCCGCGATGGGCGGCTTCGGCAATCAGTTCCTGGTGTCCCAGTGGAATCTCAACATCCCCTGGTGGGTCATCAGCGCCGTCATGATGGCGATCATCTGGTTTATCGGCTCACGCGGCATCAGCAGCTCGGCCAAGACCGCGCTGATCTTCCTCACGCTGGAGGTCGGCGTGCTGCTCGGCCTGTTCGCGACGATCATCGGCAAGGGCGGCGCCAGCGGGAACACGATTGCGGCGTTCAACCCGGCGCACTCACTCACCGGTGTCAGCGGGCTCGGCTTCGGCATGCTGTGGGGCATCCTGATGTTCGTCGGCTTCGAGTCGGCTGGGACGCTCGGCGAGGAGACTCGTAACCCGCGGCGTACCGTCCCGCGTGCGCTGCTGTTCGCGGTCCTCATCGTCGGCGTCGTGTACGTGCTGTCGGGCTACGCAGCGGCGATCGGCTTCGGGGAGAACCACGTGCACGCGCTGTCCACCGATGCCAGCCCGTGGACCACTCTGGCCACCAAGTTCTGGGGCCCCGACGGCGTCTGGCTGATCACGCTGACCGTCCTGAACAGCCAGTTCGCGAACGTCTTGTCCGGATCGTCGGCCGCGGTGCGGATCATCTTCTCGTTCGGCCGGGAGGGCATCTTCAGCCGGAGACTCGGCACGACCAACCGCCGCGAGAGCCCGGCCGTCGCGTGGGCCGCCTACATCCTCTTCTCGGCCGTGGTGACCTTTGCGCTCGGCGCGTGGATTACCCCGTTTGGCGCCTACAACTTCCTCGGCAGCACTCTTGGCCTGGGCATCATCATCCTGTACATCATGATGAACATCGGGCTGATCCTGTACTTCCGCCGCAGCTACGCCAGCGAGTTCTCGCCTATCCGGCATGGCGTGCTGCCGATCCTCGGCAGCCTGCTGATGCTGCTGCCGATCTACGGGCAGCTATGGCCGATCCCGCCGTGGCCATACGACCTCGTGCCGTACCTGATCCTGGCGTGGACGCTCGGCGGGATCGGGTACTTCCTTTACATCCGGAACCGCCGGACCGACATGCTCGACGCTATGGGCCGGGTCTGGGAGCCCGCGACCGACTAGCCGGCCGCGTCGCCGCGGCGGGTCGCTGACCCCCAGGGCTCCTGCCGGGCTACCTGGGATCGGGCAGGCTCGCCACGGCGGCGCGCGCCACGATTTCGTCCACGATGGCGGTCTTGGCGTCGGCGTAGTGCTGGACGTACCGCCAGGTGCGCTGCGCGAGGTCTCGCTTCACCCGGAGGTAGGCATCGCGGTCGGCGTCGCATATGCGCAGCCAGTCGCGGAATAGCAGCATCCTGTCGATCTCGGTGCAGCCGGCCGTGAATACGTGCAGGTTGATGTCCGTATCCGGGCCCTTGAACATACGGTGCTCAAACCAGTCGGGCTCGCGCGCCCGCAAAAAGTACCCGGCCGCTTCCAGGGGCGGTACATAAGCCTGCTCATCGGCCGAGTCCGGCACCGCCAGCACGATGTCAATGATCGGCTTGGCGGCAAGCCCTGGAACCGATGTCGACCCGGCGTGCTCGACCAGGATGGCCGCGTCGCCGAGCACCGCGCGGATCCGGTCGGCTTCGCGCGCGAACAGCGCCGGCCACGACGGGTCGTACTCAGCCAAGGTGATGGGCGCGTTGTGCGGCGTGACGGGCCCGATCAGGGCGCGCTGCACCTCGTCGTCGCTGATCAGGTGCAGGTTGGTCTGGTCGTTCGCCTCCGGCATGACGCGGGATACTACTTCGTCTCTGTGCGTCGCTGCCACCTGGCGCGGCGGGCGGCACGGGCGGGAATCTCGGCCACGTCGGGGCGTAGTAATGTCCGCCGTGCGTTCCATCCGGATCACGCGGAGAGGCTTTAGTGGGGAGTTCTATCGATTCCGGCCAGTTCAGCGCCGGTGCCGGGCCGTCGGTCACCACGATCGAGCGGCGGGGCATCGAGCACGTGCCGCACGCGGATCGCTGGGGCAGGCCGAGCGGGCTGTTCTGGATGTGGGCCGGGGCCGTCTGGAACGTCGAGTACGTCTACTACGGGGCGATCGCCGTCGTCTTCCTCGGGCTCTCATTCGCGCAAGCGGTCCTGATCGTCGCGATCGGAAATCTGTCCTACGTCCTGACTGGCCTTGCCAGCGTTCAGGGGCCGCACGCTGGCACGACCACGTTCACCATCAGCAGGGCAGCGTTCGGGCCGAGGGGCAACAAGCTGCCCTCGTTCTTCAACTGGATCACCCAGGTCGGTTTTGAGATCGAGGGCATCGCCTTCATCGTCTTCGCTGCCATCGTCCTGACGAGCAGGGCAGGCTTCACCGCGGGCACGGCCGCGAAGGTCATCTTCATCGTCGTGGCCGTGGCCATCCAGGCCGTGCTGCCGACGCTAGGGCACGCGGCGGTGCTGAGGGCGCTGCGCTGGCTGGCGATCCCGTTTGTCGTTCTGTTCGCCGTGATGGGCGTCCTCGCGGCCGGCAAGGCGGATCTGCATGCGGCCGCGCACGGCGCCAGCTGGGGGATGCTGCTGGTCTTCCTGGCGCTGGTGATTTCCGCGGGCGGCCTTGGCTGGACCGAGAACGGCAATGACTACTCGCGCTACCTGCCTGCCAGCACTTCCAGCCGGGCGATCGTGCTGGCGGTGGCCCTGGGCGCCGCAGTCCCCTCGGCCCTGCTTGAGATCCTCGGCGCGGCGGTGGGGACCGCGGTGCCGGCTGCCGCCAACTCCCCGACCGGGCTGGTGGCTGGCTTCCAGACCTGGTTCGTCGTTCCCTTCCTGATCTTTGCCATCGTGCAGCTCTTCGCGATCAATACGCTCGACCTGTACTCATCGGGCGTCACGCTCCAGAGCCTGATCCCGAGACTGCACCGGCTGCACTGCGTCGCGATCGATACGGTGGTGTGCGGGGTGTTCGCGGCCTACGCGGTGTTTTCCCGGAGCTTCTTCGGCCTGCTGACCGGATTCTTGCTCTACATCATCGTGTGGCTCGCGCCCTGGTGCGCGATCTACCTGGTGGACAGCTGGCTGCGCCGCAATCGCTATGACCACGACGCCCTTCAGGACGAGCGCGGCGGCCGTTACTTCAGGGCCGGCGGCGTGCACTGGCCGGCCATCATCGCCCAGGTCACAGGCGGTGTCGCGGCCTACCTATGGCTCAATGCCAGCAGCGGGGGCGTACTCGCATCGATCGGGCCGCTGGCCAGCCGCGCGGACGGCGCCGACTTCAGCGTGTTCGCCGGGCTGCTCGTCGGCGGCCTTGTCTACTATGTGCTCGCCGGCGGCGAGGCTCGCAACGAAGGCGCCGCGACTCGCGCGCCATGATCCGGCCACGACGGGGGATGCTCAGGTGACCAGACGTGGGAGGCTCAGATGACTAACGGTCATACGGCCGTGGTGACCGGTGCGAACCACGGCATCGGCGCGGCGACCGCGATTGCACTTGCCAGCCAAGGCTGTGGCGTGCTCTGCACGTTCCTGCGCGTGGACGACCAAGCCGATCCGGGCATTCCGCAGGTCTACCGGGCAAACCGGGCTAGGACTGCCGACGACGTGATCGGGGAGATCGCGGCGATCGGCGGCCGGGCTCTGGCCGTCGAGGCAGACTTGTCCGACCCGGCAGTGCCAGCCGCGTTGTTTGACGAGGCCGAGCAGCAGCTCGGCCCGGTCGACATCCTCGTGAACAACGCGACCGGGTGGATACAGGACACCTTCGTTCCTACCGAGGCCGACAGCTTCGGCCGGGCACTCCGGCCCGTCGTGGAAGCGACCTGGCAGCAGCAGTTCACTGTCGATGCGATGGCGCCAGCGCTGCTGATCAGCGAGTTTGCCCGCCGGCATCTCGCCCGCGGCGCGACCTGGGGCCGGATCATCGGTCTCACGTCGGGCGGCGACCTCGGCTTCCCGCAGGAGGTCTCCTACGGTGCTGCCAAGGCCGCGCAGGTGAACTACACGATGTCAGCAGCTGCCGAACTGGCGAGCTATGGCATCACGGCGAATATGGTGCACCCGCCGGTCACCGATAGCGGCTGGGTCACCGATGCGGTGCGGGAAGCGGTCCGCGACAGCGGCACGCTCTTCAACATCGCCCGGCCTGACGAGGTCGCGGCCGTCATCGCCTACCTCGCCACCGACGCTGCCAGGCTGATCACGGGCAACACCATCACGCTGCGCTGAGAGTTGGGCTGAGAGCTGGGCTGAGAGCCGAGAGCCGAGGGCTGAGAGCGGCGGGCTGAGAGCGGCGGGCTGAGAGCGGCGGGCTGAGAGCGGCGGACGGGGTCGGAGCCCGGACCCAGCCGCGAGCTAGGGTTTTGCAGCGTGACTGCTCTGCGCATAGCTGTCGGGCCTACCCACATCAAATCGGCCGACGAGGCCATTCGGGCCGGGGGTGGCCAGCCGGTCGACGCGGACGAGGCCGCCGACGGGCTCATCTGGCTGGCAGCAAGCGAAACCGACGGGCTTCGCCGGGCGATGGAGGCGACGGGCGCCCGATGGGTTCAGCTCGCCTCCGCCGGAGTAGAACTGACGGCCGCGGCGGGCTTGCTCAGCCCCGAGCAAACATGGACGTGCGCGAAGGGCGCCTTTGCCGAGCCGGTAGCTGAGCACGCGCTGACGCTCGCGCTGGCCGGCCTCCGGATGCTGCCGCAGCGGATCGAGGCGCGTTCGTGGGGTCCGCCCGGCGGGACGTCGCTGTACGACGAGCCCGTCACCATTCTCGGCGGCGGGGGTATCACCGGGAGTCTCCTGCGGCTCCTCGCGCCGTTCCGGGTCGCGGCGACGGTGGTCCGGCGCACCGCCGATCCCGTGCCAGGCGCGACACGGACCCTGACGACGGCCAGGCTGGCCGAGGCGCTCGCCGATGCAACCGTCGTCTTCCTCGCGCTGGCCCTCACACCGGAGACCGTGCACATCATCGGGGCGCCCGAGCTTGCAGCGATGCGCTCCGACAGCTGGCTGGTCAACGTCGCTCGCGGGCCGCACGTGGATACCGACGCGCTCGTCGCCGCGCTCGAGGGCGGTGCCATCGCCGGCGCCGCGCTCGACGTGACCGATCCGGAGCCGCTGCCCGATGGCCATCCGCTGTGGGCGCAGCAGCGCTGCATCATCACGCCGCACACCGCGGACACCCTGGAGATGATCGAGCGGCCGCTCGCGGTGCGGATTCGCGACAACGTAGCGAGGTACGCCGCAGGCCAGCCGCTCGTGGGCGTGGTCGACCACACAGCAGGCTATTAACCAGGGTGCGTGTAGGCGGTTCAGCTGCCAGCGCCGAGGACTCAGGACGGGCTCAGGACGCGGCGCGGTAGGCCGGACTGGCCAGGTAGGCCGCGCCGCGGGGCGAGAGCCGGTATCCGACATCGAGGCTGATGGTGAGGCCGAGTGCCTTGAGCCGGCGGACGTGGAGCTTGAAGTCGGGGCGTTCCCAGTCCAGGTCAGCCGCCAGATGCACCGAGGACACCGCGGGCCGGGCAGCGATCTGCTCAAGGACAGCTGCCGTCCACGGGCCGCGCTTGCTGGCCGCATCCATCCGGGCCAGCCGGGCCGCGATCGCCGCCGCCTGGTCGTCGGTCAGCCGCGCCGTACTCGCGAGTTCGTCGCGAGGATCCGGGGTGGTGAGCGCCCTGAACCGCACGCAGTACAGCGGCAGCTCCGAATCGCCCCGCAGGTCCTTGATCGCGGCCGACACGTCGGGGAAGCCAGCGGCGCGAGCAAGCTCGGGAGTGATGTCTGGCGGCGTGATGACGTCGATAGCCTCGGCCAGCACCATGCCCTGGCCGGTTCGGTACTGGTGCCCGGCCACGACCTGGGCCCGCCGCCAGCGGCGGAAGGCCACCGTGATGGTGCCGTCGTGAAGGCCTGTGCGCAGCCGCGGCTCGAATTGCACTCGCAGACTGTACTGCTAGCGGGCGATGCTCGCCCTGACGATCGCCGACAGCTCGATCGGCCGCAGTGAATCGGTCCGCTGCCACATTGCTGTGGGAACGGTGTCGCGCTGCCGGATGTCGTCCGCGGGCTCGAAGCCGTGCTCGGCGAGCAGGGCCGCCATCTCGTCGGGCGCGAAGAAGCTCTGCCATGGCTCGCCGCGGTGCGCGGCGGCCGGCCCGATCAGCTCGACATACTGATTGCCGGCCCCGTCTCGGAGCGCGGTGGGCAGTATGTAGTCGGCGATCAGCTCCGTGCCCGGCGCACAGGCGGCCAGCGCGGCCAGCGTCTGTGCGACAGCGGCGCGGTCGAGGTACATGATCACACCCAGCCAGCTGACGACGGCGGGCTGCCCGAAGTCGAAGCCACCAGCGGCGAGCGCGTCCGTCAGCTCGCCGGTGCCGAGCCCGGCGGCGACGAACGCGACGCCAGGTGGCACCTCGATGCCGGCGACCGCGAGCGCGGCGCGCTTCCAGCTCTGCGTGGCCGCATGGTCGACCTCGAATACGCTCACCTGGCCGACCAGCGACGATCGGTAGGCGAAGGTGTCCAGGCCCGCGCCCAGCAGGACGTACTGCCGGATCCCGGCTGCCGCCGCGGCAGCGAGGCGATCCTCGGCGTAGCGGCTACGACAGATGACCTGGGCGCGGGCCGCGGACAGGATCGGATGCGTGGGCTGCTTCCGGTGGTAGCCGATCAGCTCGTACGCGCGCTCGCCGAGAACCGCGGCCGCGAGTGCGTCAGTGAAGATGTACGGGGGATTGTCGACCATAAGGTGGGCGGCCCGCGCCGCGGCCGCCGTCATCGCCGTGTTACTGGGCTCGCTGCTAGCGCGCTTGACGTGACTGGGCTCGTTTTCCGTCATACGGCGATGCTATTCGAGCCTTTTGTCAGCATATCAAATCAAGGATTTATTCGAAAGAGCAAGGGAATCACGATCGGGCCGCTATTTGGCGGCACGTGCTGTCCTGCCTGATGACCCTCAGCCAGCGTGAGTGGTGGCCATTTCTTCGAGTGCCCCGCGGATCTGCTGCAGCTCATCAAGATGCCGGGCCGAGGGCACCCGCGAGTACGCCCGCGTGGACATCAGGTCGACGGTAGTTCCGTCATGTCGGGCTGCCGTTATGCAGAAGCCTCCCCAGATCCCACGGGGACGGTCGACCTCGAACCCGGTGATCTGCTGCCACGGCACCCGGACCACCCTGAAGATGCGGTGATCAGCCAGGCCTTCCGCGCCGACAGTCAGGTGAGTGCGCATGATCAGGGCCGCAAGATAGAGCCCGACGGCGACGGCGAGGCAAGTCACAATGATGCGCGGGGTCGGCGCCACAGCCCGGGGAAGTCCCGCCCAGCCGAGGAAGCCCGCAATGAGCGGCGCCGTGGCCGCTCTCCACCATCTCTCTGGTGAGGCAATTCGCGTGCCGTGCACCTGCGCCTCCGCTGGCAGCTACCGAGGACCTGGAGCCCAGGTTACTGCGAGGCTGACGGGCGCGCTTGGTAGACAATGAGGACATGAGTGAGGCCACGCTCAGGGCGAACGCCGCTCCGACTCTCGTCAACGAGAGCGCCTGGCGCGCTCCCGCGCCTGGCCTGCACGGCCTAGTCGATTCCTACGTCGGCTTCCGGCAGGCTGGCGTCGAGCCTGCGCGCCATCGGGGCCTGCCATCACCGACGCTGACCCTCATCTTCACGCTCGATGACCCGCTGGTCCTGGCTGCTCATCCCGATCCTGCGCAGCCACCAGGGATCTACGAGAGCGTGGTCGGCGGGTTGCATACCTCGCCGGCGATCATCACGCATGAGGGGAGACAGTCGGGCATCCAGCTAGCGCTCAGTCCGCTCGGTGCGAGGGCGCTGCTTGGCGTACCGCCGAGCGAACTGGCCGAGCTCGATGTGCCCGCGGACGAGATCCTCGGCCCACTGGCGTGGCAGATCCAGGACCGGCTGCGCACTGCGGCCACCTGGCCGGGCCGGTTCGCGATCCTGGACGAGATGCTGCTCGCGCGCGCGGCACAGGCCCGCACGCCGGGCGACGTCAGCGCTGCTGTGAGCCCCGAGGTCAGCTACGCGTGGCAGCGCTTGCTGCAGACCGGCGGTGGCGTTTCCGTACGCGGGCTGGCGGTCGAGACGGGCTGGAGCGACCGGCACTTCCGAGCGCGGTTCCGGGCGGAGATCGGCCTGCCGCCGAAGGCCGCCGCGCGCGTCATAAGGTTCGACCGCGCTAAGCGAGTCCTCCACCGGCGTGCGGCCGCGGGCGAGGCGCCGGGCCTGGCCGACCTCGCGGCCGACTGTGGGTACTTCGACCAGGCACACCTGGACCGGGAGTTCGCCTTGATCGCCGGCTGCTCGCCGACGAAATGGCTGGCGGAGGAGTTCCGAAACATCCAAGCCGCTGCCGTATAGCGGCTGCGAGGCTGGCCGCATGACCGATAAGACTCCAGCACCACAGGTATGGCCGACGCTGCGGGCCCGCGACGCCCGCGCCCTGATCCGGTTCCTGGTCGACGCGTTCGGATTCGAGGAGACTGCCGTCTACGGCGAGGGAGACCGTGTCGACCACGCCGAGCTGTCCTGGCCGCCCGGCGGCGGCATCATGCTCGGCTCGGCGCGCGACTCCGACACCGACGACAACTGGGCGCTCACGCCCGGCGGCTTCGGCGCTTACGTCGTCACGGACGAGGCTGACGCGCTCTTCGCGAGGGCAACCGCCGCGGGCGCCGAGATCATCACTGGCCTGCACGACACCGACTACGGCTCGCGTGACTTCGCTGTCCGCGACCCCGAGGGCAACCGCTGGTCCTTCGGCACCTACCGGGGCGCGCCGCGCCCCTGAGCGCCCCGAACCTGAGCGCCCCGCCCTGAGCGCCCCGCCCCTGAGCGCCCCGCCAGGCCTGCCGCCGGCTCCGGCAGCGACCGCGGGCCAAAGCCGTCTTCTCCTGCTGGTCCCGCTGCGTTTGCCGGACGGCAAGGTGCCACTCATACGGTAATCGCCGTGACCGAACCGGAAACGGCCGTTGAGGCCCGCGGTGTGACGAAATGGTTTGGCGAGGCGACCGCGCTCGACCAGGTCGACTTCACTGTCGGATTGGGCGTGGTGCACGGCCTGCTCGGACCTAATGGCGCCGGTAAGACCACGCTGCTGTCCATTCTCTTCGGTCTCGCGCTGCCCGATGAGGGGTCGGTGCTCCTGTTCGGCCGATCGCGCGCGCAGGCCGGTTCCGCCTGGCTCGACGGGGTCGGCGGCTTCGTCGAGACGCCGCGGTTCTACCCCTACCTCAGCGCGCGGCGGAACCTGGCGGCGCTGGCCCGGCTAGACGGCGGCGACGCGGCCGAGCTGATTGACATGGCACTCGAGCGTGTCGGCCTCGCCGGGGCAGCGCGGCAGAAGGTACGCGGCTACTCGCTCGGGATGCGGCAGCGTCTCGGCCTGGCCGCGGCGATGCTCCGGCGGCCGCGCCTGCTGATCGTCGACGAGCCGACCAACGGTATGGACCCGGCCGGCATCCGGGACCTGCGCGGAGCGCTGCGCCGCCTTGCACATGACGGCGTCACGGTGATTCTCAGCAGTCATGACATGGCGCAGGTCGAGGAGATCTGCGACAGCGTGACCGTACTCGACCGTGGCAAGGTCGTCTTCGCCGGCGGCCTCGATGCCATGCGGGCGAACGCGCCCGATCCTGTCTGGCGGCTGCGCACCAGCGATGACCGCGCGGCGCTGGAGGCGGCGCGGACGGCCACCGGGGTGAAGGCCTCGAGCCACGACGACGGCGGCCTTGTCGTGTTTGCCGCGCAGGACCGCCTGGACGATTACGTACTGCGACTTGGTCGCGATGGCGTGGCGCTGCGCGGGCTTGAGCTCGATGTCACACCGCTTGAATCGCTGTTCTTCCAGCTGACCGGGGAGCCTGAGCGCCGTGGCCAGGCCGCCAAGACGGAGGACCCCGTGACCCTGGGCGGACCGGGGGAAACCGGGTGGCTGCGGCTTCCAGGGCGCAGGACTGCGACCGAGGAGACATCTCAATGACACTCGCCGTGCAATCGTGGCCGGCATATTCCGAGCGCACGAGCGGCAGCAGGTTGTCAGGGACGCTGGCCGTCTGGCGAGTCGAGGTCACGAAGCTGACCGGCCTGCTCCGGGTGCGGGCGATCATTGCCGGGTGCGTGCTCGCGCCGTTCCTCGCATACGCGGGCCTCAACCTGCAGAGCGCAACGCCCGGTGACACGCCGTTTGGCCAGTGGGTGCACACGTCAGGGTTCGCGATTCCGATGGTCGTCCTCGGGTTTGGCGCCCAGTGGCTACTGCCCGTCCTGACGGCGGTAGTCGCCGGCGACATGTTCTCGGCCGACGATCACTTCGGCACCTGGAAGACGATCCTGACAAGGTCGCGCACACGCGGCGAGTTGTTCGCAGGCAAGTTCCTGGCCGCCATCACCTTCGTCGTCGTCGCCATGGTGCTGCTGACCGTGTTCGACCTCGTTGCCGGGCTCGTGGCAGGCGCGCATCCCGTGGTGGGACTCGGCGGACAGGTCGTGCCAGCCGGGCAGGCGTCCTGGCTCGTCGTTGCCAGCTGGGCATCGGAAGTGCCTCCGGTGCTGGGCTTCACCGCCCTGGCGGCCTTGCTGTCGGTCGTGAGTCGCAACAGCGTCGTCGGAGTTGGCGGCCCGGTGCTGATCGCCCTGCTGTTCCAGATCGTGACGCTGATTAACTTGCCGGCCTGGGGCCAGGCGGCGCTGCTGAGCACCCCCTTCCTGGCCTGGCATGGCTTCTGGACTCAGCCTGCGTTCCTCGGGCCGTTCCGGGAAGGACTCGTGACGTGCGCCGCTTGGTTCGTGGCCTGCTCCTGTGTGGCCTGGCTCGTGTTTCGGCGGCGGGCGATCGGGGTGGCGGCATGAGGCGGCGTGCGCGCGCTGCGGGCGCCGTCGCGATCGCGGTTGGCTGCCTCGCGCTAGGACTGTCGGGATGCGGCTCGACGGGTCTGACTCCGGGACCGCTGCAGGCCTCCATCAGCCATACGTTCGCCAACCTGTACGTGCTTCAGCAGGTCGAGCAGGGCAACCCGCGCCCGTCTTCACAGAGCCTGCACAGCCGCGCTAGCTGCGAGCGGGGCGGGTCGGTCGACAACGTGCAGGACGGCTCCGGGACGTGGCTGTGCCAGATCACCTATCTTGTGGCCGGCCCTGGCTACCCCGTGATCGCCAAGTACAACGTGGACGTGCAGACCGATGGCTGCTACGCGGCCGACGGCGACGGGCCAGCGTCGGTTAACGGCGCACCGACGATCACCGGGCCGCACTACGTGCAGATCACTAATCCGCTCTGGCTCATCGATGGCTGCTTCGATACAACCTGACCGCCATTCTCACGAACTCTGAGCAAACCTTAAGGTTTGTGGCAGCTTGCGTTCATCTTCTGTCGCCCGCGATGCAAGGGTGCGGCACCAGCCTTTAGTGACGCCATTCCTGTTCCGTTTTGGGACAAGCGTGGCAAAGCCGAAGAGGGCTGCCAAGAGATGGAAGTGATGTAATGCGACAGTTGTTGTCTGCCCGGTGGCGTCACGAGCACCGGCGCGCTCTTCGCATGGTGGCGGGGGCTGGTGTGTCCCTGGCCTTGGTCAGCGGGCTCACTACCGCCGCGCTGGCTGCGTCTGGTGACCTGGGGTTCGGGAACGAGCAGGTTGGCCAGACATATGCGAACGGGATCCTGCTTCCGACTAACCAGTGGATCAACCCGATCGGCACCAGAGCGGTGCTGCTGGACGGCTCAGTGCCCGGCACGCTCAACGGCCGTATCGTTTCATCGTCGATCAGTCCGAACGGCAAGTTCCTGGCCGCGCTCACCTGGAACGACTTCACCGGCTTCCTGACCATCATCAACCTCCAGACCAGCGCGATCGTCCAGCAGGTTGGCACCGGAGCGACCGGCAACCCCTATCTGGGTGATGGCACCGTGGCCGCTGACGGACCGCAGTGGTCGGCCGATGGCACTTCGCTGTGGGTACCGCAGACCTCCGACATGATCCGGTTCAGCGTTGCCGCCGATGGCACGGTGTCCAACCAGATCAGCACGACGCTCGAGACGACGACGCTGAATCTGACCACCGGGACGACGGTCGCCCCAGACCTGCCCTCGGGCATGGCGCTCAGCCCAGACGGCTCCAAGCTGTACGTCGCGCTCAATGGCGTCAACGAGCTTGGCATCATTGACACCTCGACCAACCAGCTGATCGGGACCGTCCGCACCGGCAACGCTCCGCGCCAGGTCGTGCTCGTTGGCGATAACGCTTTCGTTTCCAACGAGGGCGGCCGGCGAGCCAGGCCGGGCGATTTCACCAACAATTCCGACGGGACGAACATCGTGGCGAGCAAGGTCACCGGTGCCGCCACAACGGGCACGGTTACCGAGGTCAGCCTGACCACGGACAAGCCCGTCAAGCAGATCCGCGTCGGCCTGGAGCCCACGGCCGAGTACCTGGCTCCGGATGGCACGCTGATGGTGGCCAACTCCAACGACGACAGCTTCTCGCTGATCAATCCGGCCACGGCAAACGTCGTGCAGACCGTCAACGTCAACCCGCTGCCCGGCTCGACCGTCGGCAGCTACCCCAACGACATCACCATGCCCGACGCCAGCCACATCCTGGTGAGCATCGGCCGTGACAACGCCCTGGCCGTGTTCGGCTACAGCGGAGCTTCGCACCCGGTGCGGTACGAGGGCCTGCTGCCGACCGACTTCTACCCGGTCGACGCCGCCTACGACCCGACGATCGGCAAGATCGTCGTCACGAATGACAAGGGCATCGGCGCTCGCGGCCCGCAGAGCACCATCAACAAGGGTCCGGGAACGCTGCCGGGCGCGCAGTCGGTCACCGGCCACAACACCTACGACGACACCGCGTCGATCACCGAGTTCTCGATGCCGACCATGGCGGCGCTGGGCGGCTACACCCACCAGGTGTTCGTCGACAACGGCTGGGACCACCTGCTGGCCAGCAAGCCGCTCAAGCACCCGCACGCCAAGGCACGAGCCATTCCGCGGCAGCTGGGTGACCCGTCCCCGATCAAGCACGTCTTCCTGATCATCCGGGAGAACCGGACCTACGACCAGGAACTCGGCGACATGGGCAAGGGCATCAGCGACCCGACCCTGGCGCAGTTCGGCGCCACGATCACGCCCAATGCCCACTCCCTGGCGAGCAGCTACGGCCTGTTCGACAACTTCTACGACGAGGGAACGCTGTCGGCAGACGGGCACAACTGGCTGGTCCAGGCCGACGCGAACGACTACATCGAGAAGGAGTTCGGCGCCTTCTACCGCAGCTACCCGGCGCAGGGCGGCGACGCTCTTGCCTACCAGCGCGACGGGTTCATCTGGAACGACGCCGAGGCTGCCGGCAACACGGTCAAGGCCTTCGGCGAGTACAACAACTTCCTGAGCGAGCCCGCGCCTGCGCCGACGTGGTCGGAGTACTACCAGGACTCGCAGATCATGGAGGGCAAGGCAACCGGGCCGATGCCGGTGCCGGAGACCGCGGTGCGGGGATACGCCGACATTCCCTCGCTCAACAAGGTCGACGATCACCTCTTCCCGCCGTTCGACCTGGCCATCCCGGACCAGTACCGGGCCGACGTCTGGGAGCAGTCTTTCGCTAAGAGTGTCGCGAGCGGCAAGCTGGCCAACCTCAACCTGATCTGGATGCCCGATGACCACACTGCTGGCATCGGCACCGGTGACCCCAACCCCGTGGCCGAGGTCGCCGACAACGACCTGGCCGTCGGTCGCATCATCGACACCATCTCGCACTCCAAGTACTGGAGCAGCTCGGCGGTGTTCGTGGTCGAGGACGACACCCAGAATGGCGCGGACTCGGTCGACGGTCACCGCGGACCGCTGCTGATCGCCAGCCCGTACGCCCAGCGGGGCATCGTCGACGACACCTACTACACCCAGCTCAACGTCGTGAAGACCATCGAGCAGATCCTCGGCATGCCCCCGATGAACCAGGAGGACCGGGCCGCCGTGCCGATGTTCGACGCCTTCACCAACACGCCCGACTTCGCTCCCTACAACGTGGTCCCGAACGAGATTCCGCTGACCCAGGGGCTCGTGGCGACCCCTGCCGCCAAGGCCAACGGCATGGCCAGGTTCGTCCCGGCCTCGCCTGCGAAGCTCGGCGTTCCCAAGTCGCTGTGGAAGGTCTACGAGCAGTGGGTGGTCTGGAGCCGGCAGGGCAAGTTCAACGGCCCTGGCGCCATCCAGGACTGGGCGAACCCCGCCCAGCTCAACCGCCTCGACTGGTACAGCGCGCACAACTGGAAGGTCCCGTACCCGGGCGACAAGAAGATCCTCGCGCCGAACCAGGTGCCGGGGCACAACTTGCCGGCTGACTACCTGGGCGACTGACAGCACGGAGTCGCAGACTCCGAGATGACAGGGGTTGCGGCCCTGGGCCCTCCTCGCGAGGACCTGGGGCCGTAGCCATTCCCGGCGCTTGCCGGCCTCAATGCGACGCCTGTAGCGATACGATCGGCTGAACCTGAGGCAGGCGGTGATTCCCGGCGCGATGGCGGCGAGTGAGGCGAGCTACGACTTCATCATCGTGGGCGGCGGGTCGGCGGGTTGTGCGCTGGCGAACCGGCTGTCTGCGGACCCGGCGCACCGCGTGCTCGTGCTGGAGGCAGGCCGTCCCGACTACAAGTGGGACGTCTTCATCCACATGCCAGCCGCACTGACGTTTCCGATCGGCAGCAAGTTCTACGACTGGAAGTACGAGTCCGAGCCAGAGCCGTACATGAACGGGCGCCGCATCTACCACGCCCGAGGTAAGGTCCTCGGCGGGTCGAGCAGCATCAACGGAATGATCTTCCAGCGTGGCAACCCGCTCGACTACGCTCGCTGGGCGGCCGATCCCGGCATGGCGAGCTGGGACTATCAGCACTGTCTGCCGTACTTCAAGCGGATGGAGACCTGCCTCGCCGGCGCCGATGAGTTCCGCGGTGGCGATGGCCCGCTCGTGCTCGAGCGCGGTCCGGCCGACAGCCCCCTCTTTCGTGCGTTCTTCCAGGCCGTGCAGCAGGCAGGCTACCGGCTGACCGACGACGTCAACGGGTACCGGCAGGAAGGGTTCGCGCCCTTCGACCGCAACCTGCACCGCGGCCGCCGTCTCAGTGCGGCCCGTGCCTACCTGCACCCGGTGCGACGCCGCCCGAACCTGACCGTGCTGACCCGCGCGTTCGTGACAAAGATCCGGCTCGATGGAGCCAGGGCGACGGGCGTCGAGTACCGCCACGGTGGGAGCGCGCACACGGCTCGCGGCGGCGAGATCATCCTGTGCGGCGGCGCGATCAACAGCCCGCAGCTGCTCCAGATCTCCGGCATCGGCAGCCCGGAGGTTCTTGAGACGGCAGGCGTCCCGGTGCAGCACGAGCTGCCAGGCGTCGGCGAGAACCTCCAGGATCACCTCGAGGTCTACGTCCAGCACGGGTGCAAGCAGCCGGTCTCGGTTCAGCCGGCCCTCAAGTGGCGCAACCGCCCGTTGATCGGCGCCCGCTGGCTCTTCCTGCGCAGCGGCCCTGGTGCAACGAACCACTTCGAGGGCGGCGGCTTCGCCCGCAGCAACGACGACGTCGCCTACCCGAACCTGATGTTTCACTTCCTGCCCATCGCCGTGCGCTACGACGGGTCCGCCCCGGCCGGCGGCCACGGCTACCAGGTGCATATCGGCCCGATGAACTCCGACGCGCGCGGCAGCGTGCGGATCACGTCGGCCGACCCGGCGGTCAAGCCGGCGCTGCGGTTCAACTACCTGTCGACCGATCAGGACCGGCGGGAGTGGGTCGAGGCCATCGGCGTCGCGCGCACGATCCTCAGCCAGCCCGCGATGGATCCGTACAACGCCGGCGAGCTGTCGCCGGGACCCGGCGTGCAGACCCCGGAGGAGATACTCGAATGGGTCAGGCACGACGGTGAGACCGCGCTGCATCCCTCGTGCACAGCAGCCATGGGCACCGGCCCGATGTCGGTCACCGATCCCGAGACCATGCGCGTCCACGGGCTCGACGGCCTGCGTGTCGTGGACGCCTCGGTGCTGCCGTACGTCACCAACGGCAATATCTACGCGCCGGTGATGATGATCGCCGAGAAGTCGGCCGACCTCATCCTCGGCAACACCCCGCTGCCCGCCTCCACGGCTGCCGTCTACGTTCGCGGCGAGCCGGCCGCGGCGGGCGGAGAGCCGGCCGGCCCGGCATAATTCATCCCGTGAAGCGAGGAATCTTCCTGGCGCCGTTCGGTGAGCTCGCCAGCCCGCAGCGGGTAGCCGACCTGGCCGCGACCGCGGAGCGCGCAGGCTGGGATGGTTTCTTCCTCTGGGATCACATGCTGGCAGAGCCTGGCATGGCGGTGGCCGAGGCCTGGACCACGATGGCCGCGATAGCGATGACCACCACCAGCATCCGGCTCGGCCCGATGGTGACGCCGCTGGCTCGCCGCCGGCCGTGGGTGCTTGCCCGGCAGATCGCCACGCTCGATCAGCTGTCTGGCGGACGGCTGGTCGTGGGCATCGGCCTCGGCGACGATGGCTGGCGCGAGTTCAGCGCGTTCGGCGAGGAGACCTCGCCGCGCATACGCGGCGAGATGCTCGACGAGTCGCTGGCGATAGTGCAAGGGCTTCTTGCCGGGAACGACGTCGTCCACCATGGCCGTCATTTCGACATTGACTCCGGGCCTGTGCTGCCCAGGCCTGTTCAGGACCCAGTCCCGTTCTGGGCGGGGGTCAGGTGGCCGAACCACAAGCCGCTGGTCCGCGCGGCCAGGCTTGACGGCTGCTTCCCGATCTTTGCCGACACCGGCCAGCGACCGGCGCCGCCGTCAGTCGCTGAGCTCACCGCGGTCCGGACGAAGCTGACCGAGCTGGGCGCACCCCGTTCCCTCGAATTGGTTGTCCGGTGTTCTGTGCACCTGATCGACCCGCGAGACCGGGCAGCGACGATCGCGGCGATGGACGCGGCGGGCGTGACCTGGCTGCTGGAGGGCTTCGACATTGATCAGGACGCCGCCGAAATCGAGTCGATCGTCGCTGCCGGGCCGCCGGGCGGCTGACGCTGCAGGCCGGTGTCCTGCACACTAGGGCGATGAGTGATCAAGTGCCCGATCCGCGAGATCCGCTCGGCCTGCGCGCCGATGCCCCGATGCTGGCCGCCTGGCTGGATTTCACCCGGCAGGCCGAGGACGGCGGGCTGCTGCCGATGAGCGTGCCCGGCCACAAGCAGCGCCAGGATCTGGTCGGTGCCGTGATCGCGGGTGACGCGCCGTTCTACGGCGGGCTCGACACCATCAAGCACGCCGACAACCTGCGGGTCGAAGGCGAGCGGCGGGCTGCGGAGCTGTGGGGAGCCGACTGGTGCCGCTTCTCAGTGGCCGGCTCGACGCACGGCAACCAGGCGCTGGCGCTGGCGGTGGGCCAGCCAGGCCAGGAAGTCATCATCAACCGGACGTTGCACAGGTCGCTGCTGCTCGGACTCGTGCTCGCGGGCCTGCGGCCGGTCTGGGTACGGCCGGAGATCGACCCTGCATCCGGGCTGCCGGCCGGCGTGGCCGTCCAGACGGTGCGCAACGCGCTGGCCGCGCACCCGGCCGCCTGCGCGGTCTTTCTCGGCGATCCGACCTACGTCGGGACGATCAGCGACCTGGCTGGCCACGCCGACGCGGCTCACGAGGCGGGCGTGCCACTCATCGTCGACGCGGCGTGGGCGGCGCATCTGGGGTTCCACCCAGACCTGCCTAGGCACGCAATCGCGGCCGGCGCGGATGCCATGGTCACGAGCGCGCATAAGGCGCTGCCCGCCTACACTCAGGGCGCGCTTGTGCTGGCGCGGACGGAACGACTCGCGACGGCGCGCCTGGACCGCGCGTTCGAGGCTACGCACACGACTAGCCCGACCGGGTCGATCATGGCCAGCATCGACGCTGCCCGAGCGCTGCTGGCGGCGGACGGGGAGCGCTTGTGCGGTCGCCTGATCCGCGGTGTCACCGCGGCGCGCAAGCGGCTGCGCGAGGTGCCTGGCCTCGAGGTGCTGGACGGACCAGGGGTCGAGCCCACCAAGCTAGTCGTCCTGCTCGCTGGCACGGGCGCGCACGGCAACATGGTCGAGGCGGACATCATTTCGGCCGGGATGCCGGTCGAGATGGCGGACCGCGATACCGTCGTGCCGATCCCGACCATCGCCGACGACGAGGCCCAGATCGCGAAGTTCACCGAGGTCCTGATCGAGGCGATCGAGCGGCATCGCGGCGCGCCGCGCAAGCTCGCGGTCGCCGCGTCCTGGAGCGTCGAGCCGCAGACGGTGCTGGCGCCGCGGGAGGCGTTCTTCGCGCCGAACGAGACGGTGTCGGCCGCCGCGGCGATCGGGCGGGTCAGCGCCGAGCTGATCGCGCCGTACCCGCCAGGGGTTCCGGTGCTGGCACCTGGCGAGCTGATCACGGCGGCCGCGATCAAGGCGCTACATGAGGTCGCCGCCGACGGCGGCCGGATTGCGTACGCGGCCGATCCGAGTCTGGCCACCTTCCAGGTGATCGCCGAGCAGGCGTGAGGCGCTGGGCGCGAAATGTCTCGGTTCCTGAGCTTACGAGGGCAGACGGGCAGCATCAGGCCCGCGACCTGCTGGCTCGGAGTCGCGGACAGTAACTGACAGCTCACCTTGAGTCATAGCGACTCGGCCGACGGGGTAGGGGTGTGTCGGGGGTGACTGTCTATGTCCGGTTCTCACGTGAGCCTGATCGTCATGCCGATCGTCATAGCGCTCGCGCTGGCCTTCTGGATTGGGCTCGTCTACTACGCCACGTCGCATCCTGCGTGGAAGCACCACTCAAGGCCGCCTCGCACCGAAGTAGCCGGCGGGGCCTTCGAGGCCAACGCCGGCGGCCGCCAGCTTGCGCCGATCTGGGGCGAACCACCGGCCCCTGTTCCCAATCCGCGGTTGGCTGCGGCTGACGAGAGCTACCAGGCCGCCGACGCGGAGGCCGCGGACGAAGCTCACGCGGGCGCTCGCGGCGGCCCACCCGTCTGAGCGTCTCACAACGGGGGATCCGCGCCGGATAGGCCCGGATCCGGCCTGATCACGCACTCCCGCTTCGCCCCGGCTGCGATGTATCGTGCGGTTGACGTCCACCCGTCCACCGCGCATCGGGAGCAGCCGTGGCAGAGCCAGGCCAGTCACCGCAAGCCGTCACCGACGACCCGCTGCCCGAGGCGGTTGCCCTTGCCCAGGCCGCAGAGAAGGCCGGCGTCGGCCTGAAGCTACTCGGCGGCCTGGCGGTCCGAGTCCTGACACCTGACCTGCCACCGCGGCTGCGCGCCGGCCAGGACATGGACTTCGCTTGCCTGTCCAAGGGACGCAAGGCGACCGCGGCGTTCCTGGAGGAGAGCGGCTGCCAGCCAGATCGCCGGTTCAACAATCTCAACGGCGACCGCCAGATGTACTTTGTGGCACCCTCGGGGCGGCCAATCGACGTGATGGTGGACCGGCTGACGATGTGCCACGTCCTGGATTTCCGGCCGGGCTACGGCAGACTGTCTGTCACGCTCGACGCCGTCGACATCTTGCTGTCGAAGCTCCAGATCGTCGAGCTGAACGAGAAGGACGCCAGGGACATCTTCCAGTTGCTGGCCGGTCTCCCGGTCGGCGCCGCAGGCCAGGCGTCGCCCGATCGGCCTGTCCTGGACACCGACAGGTTCGGCCAGGTCGTGGGGGCCGACTGGGGCTGGTGGCGAACCGTCACCGGCAGCCTGGACAAGCTGCCCGGCGTCGCGGCCGAGAAGCCCGAGCTGATCCCGGCCGGACGCGCCGCACGATCCGCTCGAGCAGGCCACTCAGCTCACTGAGCTCGCGCACTCGGTGCCCAAGGGCATGAAGTGGAAGCTCCGGGCGAACGTGGGCGACCGCGTCCGGTGGTACGAGCTACCGGAGGAAGTCGGTCACTAACGCGCCTGCCGCGCGAAACCCGCGCTAAATCACCGCAGGCCGCGATGCCATTGGGCCGTTGTGAATCTTGACGCCCGGTTACGCATGCTGCTAGACCGATGCACAAGCGGACCAGTAAAGGCGCGGCGTCACATGAAGATCTTTTTTGCCACCGATATCCACGGATCCGAAGTCTGCTGGCGTAAGTTCCTGAACTCGGCAGCGTTCTACAAGGCCGACCTCGTGGTGCTCGGCGGCGATGTCACCGGCAAGGCGATGGTGCCGATCACGGTGAACAACGGCTACTGGCAGCTGACGCTGCGCGGCGAGACGATGCGGCTGGAAACCAAGGCCGAACTCGACGAGGTCATGACGCGCATCCGCAACAGCGGCTTCTATCCGGCGCTGGTCAGCCCGGACGAGCTCACCTATCTCGGCGAGAACGAGGGCGCGGTCGATCAGCGGTTCAGCGTCGAGATGATCAACTCGCTGGACCGCTGGCTCGACATGGCCGACGGCAAGCTGCGCGGCGGTGAGATCCCGTGCATACTCAACGGCGGCAACGACGACATCTTCGAGATCGACGACATCATCGAGTCCTCGCCTTGCGTGAGCTTCGCCGAGGGCAAGCTGCTCGATCTGGACGGCTTCTCCCTGGTCTCGATGGGCTGGACGAACCCGACTCCCTGGGACACCTACCGTGAAGCGCCCGAGGCTGAGCTGGCCGCGAAGATCGAGGCAGTCGCCGGCCTCGTCCCGGACATGAGCCGTGCCATCTTCAACTTCCACGCGCCGCCGTACGGCACCGGCCTGGACGAGGCGCCGGCGCTGGACGACACGCTGCGCCCGATGCATGGCGGCGCGGTCATGAAGCCGGTGGGTTCCACGGCCGTGCGGGACGCGATCCTCAAGCACCAGCCGCTGCTGTCGGTCCACGGCCACATCCACGAGAGCCGCGGCGTCAAGAAGATGAACCGCACGCTGGCCATCAACCCCGGCAGCGTCTACGGGGACGGCGTGCTCCAGGGCGCAGTGATCGACCTGGACAAGAAGAAGACAAAGGTGTCAAGGTACATCCTCGTCAACGGGTGATTTCTCAGGCAGGCCACTACTAAGCAGAGAGGCGGAGATGGCCACAGAATCGATTGGCGAGACTCCCACGCTTTTTCTCCGGAAGGCCACCGGCCTGGTGCGCGGCTGGTCGGTCCGGGACTCGATCATCTATGCGTGCCTGGCGACGAACTTCGTCACGCTGGGAATTTACGAGTTCACCTTTGCTGGCCCGGCGTTCCCGAAGGGCCAGTTCATCACGTCGATCCTCATCTCGGCCATCCTCGTGTCGTTCCTGGTCGTCGCCTACAGCGGCCTGATCGTGACGATCCCGCGGGCAGGCGGCGACTACGTCTGGCAGACCCGGATCCTGGGCAGCGGCATCGGCTTCGTCATGGCCGCGACCGGCTGGTGGTTCATCCTGTGGTTGTGGGCGCCGATCTACGGCAACATCCTGTCGGTCCAGCTCTTCCAGCCGCTGTGGGCCACGCTCGGCAGCCCTAGCGGGGCCGCGTGGTTCGGCTCGAAGAACGGCATCTTCGTGGTCTGCCTCATCACCATCGCGATCGCCGGATTGCTGGTCTCGCTCGGCATGGCGGGCTACGCCCGGATCCAGAAGTGGTGCTTCCTCGGCGGCCTGATCGCGTTCGGCGTCGTGGCGATCCTGCTGCTGGTCAACAGCCACGCCTCGTTCGTCAGCTCGTTCAACTTCGAGGGCCAGAAGCTCTTCGGGGTCCACAACGCGTACAACGCGACGAACCTGGCGGCTCACAAGGCTGGCTACAGCACCTACAACATGGGCTTCGGGCCGATCGGGCCGACCATGCTGCTGGTCCCGGCGATGATGTTCTTCATCCTGTGGCCGAACTGGGGCTCCACGCTCTACGGCGAGATCCGCGGCGCGAGCGACTTCAAGCGGGTCTTCACCGGCATGTTCTCGGGGCTGTGGATCACCGTCATCCTGACCATCATCTTCCTGCTGCTGGTGGCCAAGACGATCGGCTGGGACTTCTACCAGAACCTGAACTCGCTGGACTACAACCTCACGCCGCAGTTCGGCATCTGGCCGTACCCGTTCATGTTCGCGGGCTGGCTTGTGCACAACACCGCCTTCCAGGTCATCCTCATCCTGGCGCTCAGCCTCTGGTTCTTCGGCTGGGTGGGCACGCTCTTCCTGTCCTCGACCCGGGTCATCTTCGCAGCCGCGTTCGACCGCGTCCTGCCTGACCGCGCGGCCGAGGTGTCGGAGAAGCGCAAGGTGCCGATGTACTCGCTGGTGCTGATGCTGTTCCCGGCCGCTCTGTTGTCAGCTGTGTACGCGTATTCCGGGTCGTTCCGGAACTACTTCCTGGACGCGACGCTGGTCATCGCGGTGACGTACCTGTTCAGCGCGATCGCCGTGGTGATCCTGCCCTGGCGCAGGCCGGAGCTCTGGGCGGCGTCGCCGGCCAGCCGGTTCAAGTTCCTCGGCGTCCCGATCGTGCTGGCCTCCGGCTGGGTGACCATCGCGCTGCTGGTCTTCTGCTTGTACGAGTGGTTCTCCAACAGCTTGTACTTCGTGAACAACAAGTCCTCGCTGGTGTTCATGGGCGCGATGTACGTGCTGGCCATCGTCGTGTACGTCTTCGCGCGGCTCATCCGCAAGCGGCAGGGGATCGATCTCGGCCTCATCAACAAGGAGATACCGGTCGAGTGACGTTCGGCGCCGTCGGCACTGCATAGTGGGCACGGACGATTTTTCCGGGAACGGGGAAGTCGTCCGTGCTCTTGCCCGGCCCCCAGACTGAAGCCAACACCATTCGGCGGAGAAGTTAAATGAGTGAGATCGCGGTATGAGCGAGACCCCGGACCGGGCCAGTGCTGTCATCATCGGAGCCGGCATCGTGGGCAACAGCCTGGCCTACCACCTGGCGAGGCTCGGCTGGACCCAGCTCGTGCTCGTGGACAAGGGACCGATGCCGAATCCTGGCGGATCCACCGGGCACGCCTCGAACTTCATCTTCCCGATCGAGTACTCCAAGATGATGATGGAGCTCACCAGGGACAGCACCGAGCAGTACAAGGAGCTCGGCGTCTTCACCGAGAGCGGCGGGATCGAGGTTGCGCGGACGCAGGCGCGGATGCAGGAACTGCGGCGCCGCTGCACGCAGGCCAGGTCCTGGGGCATCCCGGCCGAGCTGCTGACACCGGACGGCGTTCGCAAGCTGGTGCCGTACCTGGATGACTCGGTGATACTCGGCGGGGCATCCTTCCCGACCGTCGGCGTCGTCGACTCGCTGCGGGCCGGCACCCTGATGCGCGAGCGCGCCCAGCAGCTCGGCGCGCTGACGGTGCTCGCTGGCGCTGAGGTGCTCGGCATCGACAAGGGCGACGACGGGCGCGTCGCCAGCGTGCGCACCACCAAGGGCGACATCGCAACCGACGTGGTGGCGATCTGCTGCGGCGTCTGGAGCCCGCGCATCGCGAAGATGGCGGGCGCGCGCATCCCGCTCACCCCGATCGTGCACCAGATGATCAGCGTCGGGCCGATCGCGCTATTCGATGGCACCGAGGGCGAGATCGCCTACCCGATCGTCCGGGACGTCGACGAGAACATGTACGAGCGCCAGCATGGCGGCGACATGGAGGTCGGCTCGTATGCGCACCGGCCGATGATCGTGGCGCCAGACGACATCCCGTCGATCGAGGAGGCGGTGCTGTCGCCGACCGAGATGCCGTTCACCCAGGACGACTTCGACCCGCAGCTTGAACTGGCGCTGGAGCTGATGCCCGAGCTGCTCGGCGACGAGCGGGCCGGCGTCCGGTACGCCATCAACGGGCTGATCTCGATGACGCCCGACGGCCATCCGGTGCTCGGCGAGACGCCCGAGGTGCCGGGCCTCTGGGCGGTCGCCGCCAGCTGGATCAAGGAGGGACCAGGGATCGGGCGCGCGGTCGCCGAGTGGATGAGCGGCGTCACGCCTGAGATCGACATCCACGAGGCCGACGTCGCCCGCTTCTACGGCCACCAGCGCACGACCGCGCATGTCACCGCCAGGGCAGCCGAAGGCTTCAACAAGATGTACGGGATCGTGCACCCGGCCGAGCAGTGGGAATCTGGCCGGCCGGTCCGGGTCAGCCCGATGTATGAGCGCGAGCGCGAACTGGGCGCGGTGTTCTACGAGACCGCGGGCTGGGAGCGGCCGTTCTGGTATGCGCGCAACCGGGACCTGCTTGACCGCTACCGCGGACAGCTGATGGAGCGCGCCAGCGAGTGGGAGTCCCGCTGGTGGTCGCCGATCATCAACGCCGAGCACCTGGCGATGCGTGAGCGGGCAGGCCTGTTCGACCTGTCGGCGTTTGCGATTCTCGACGTGACCGGCCCGGGCGCGCTGCAGGCGGTGCAGAAGCTCGCGGTAGCCCAGATGCGCGTGCCGAACGGCCGGGTGGTGTACACCTCGTTCCTCGATGACGCGGGCGGCTTCCGGGCCGACCTCACGATCATGCGACTTGGCCCGCGTCACTTCCGCGTCGTCACGGGCGGCGCCACCGGGATGGCGGACTACAAGTGGATCGCCGACCACCTGCCCGACGACGGCTCCGCGACCGTGACCGACGTGACCTCGGCCTGGACGACCCTCGGACTGTGGGGCCCGAAGGCCCGCGACATCCTGCGTCATCTCACGGCCGACGACATCTCCAACGACGGATTCCCGTTCGGGACCTGCCGGGACATCGAGGCCGAAGGGATGACCGTGCTGGCGTCCCGCATCTCCTATGTCGGTGAGCTGGGCTGGGAGCTCTACGTACCGATCGAGCAGGGCGCGAAGCTGTGGGACGCGCTCTTCTCCGCGGGCCTGGCCTACGGCATGGTCCCCGCCGGGATCGGGGTCTACGGCACGACCGGACGGCTGGAGAAGGGCTACCGTGCCTACGGCGCCGAGCTTGACGCCAGCTACAACCTCGTCGAGGCCGGCATGACCAGGCCCAAAGTGAAGGAGCAGGACTTCGTCGGCAAGACGGCCTACCTTCGCCAGCGTGAGACCCCGCCCGCTGCCGTGCTGTGTACGCTCACGGTGGACGACCACGCGTCCGACTCAGGCGAGCTGCGGTACATGCTCGGGGGCGAGCCCGTGTTGTCCGACGGGGGCGAGCCGCTCACCGACGCCCGGGGCCGGCGATCGTATGTGACCAGCGCCGGATCTGGGCCGTCGGTCGGCAAGCACCTGCTGCTGGCCTACCTCCCGCCCGAGCAGGCCGTGGCCGGCACCCCGCTCGCTGTGGAGTACATGGGCGAGCAGTATCCGGTCACGGTGGCGGTGGTCGGCTCGACCCCGCTGTTCGACCCGGCGAACGAGCGGGTCAGGCGCTAGCACATGGACATCCTCGTCTGCGTGAAGCGGGTGCCGATGGTCGGCGGCAGGGTGGTAGTCACCGCAGACGGCCAGGACGTCGATACGCGCATGTCTGGCTTCACCGTGAGTCCCCACGAGGAGTGCGCGGTCGAGGAGGCCGTTCAGCTCACAGAGCGCGAGGGCGGCACGGTCACGGTCCTCACGCTCGGGCCGCCCGAGGCCGCCGATCAGCTGCGCGACATGCTGTCGCTCGGCGCGCACCGCGGCGTCTTGCTGGAGACCGACGGGCGCGAGTGGGGTCCGGTCGCCACGGCAGCCGCGATCGCTGAGGCGGTTGGCGAACTCGGGCCGACCACGTTCCCGCTCATATTTTTTGGAAACGAGGCAGCTGATACCGGGGGATACCAGGTGGGCATCCGGGTCGCGAACGTGCTAGGTCGGCCATGCGTATCCGGCATCAAGCGGCTTGAGGTGGCCGGCGGCTCGCTGCGTGCGGGGCGCGAATACCGCGGCGCGCAGGAGGTGTTCGACGTTGCGCTGCCAGCGGTGGTCACCGTGAAGGAGGGCATCAACCTGCCGCGGTACCCGTCGCTGCCCGGCCGGCTGCGCGCCAAGCGTGCGCAGATCACGGTGCTGCGGCCGCAGTGGCAGGCCGAGGGACTGCGGAAGGTCGGGCTGCGGGTGCCAGCGGGCTCGGCGCGGCGCGCGCAGGTCCTGGGCCATGGCGCGGCGGCGGTTCCCGCGCTGCTGGGCGTGCTCGGCGAGCTGGGCGTGCTGCCGCCAGCGTCACGTGCCGGGGCTGGCACGGTCGGGGCTGGCACGGTCGGGGCTGGCACGGTCGGGGCTGGCACGGTCGGGGCGACGAGCGGCGAAGGGGTCGTCGCATGACGGTGCTGTGCTGGGTTGAGCGTGACGGCGCCGGGATCGCCGATGCTTCGCTGCGGGCGCTGGTTCTCGCTGGCGCGCTCGCGGCGGCGGGTGGTGAGAGCGTGACGGCGGCGCTGTTCGCGGCGCCGGACGGCGATGCCGATTCGGGTGGCGAAGTGCTGGCCGAATTGCTTGCTGGCTATGACGTCGCCGAGGTGTGCCTGATGGGCTCGGGCGACCTGACTAGCTACGCGCCGGCGGCGTGGGCGCGCAGCCTTGAGCAACTCGCGGCGGCCGCGGGCGGGACGAGTGCGGTGGTCGCGGCGGCGACCGATCGCGGGAGCGAGGTGCTGGCGCATCTGGGCGCTGTGACCGGGCTGCCGGTCGCGGCGAACTGCGTCTCCGCCCAGCCGTCCGGTGCTGGCAGCTGGCAGCTGACGCGCCAGCGCTGGGCAGGCAGCCTGCTGGAGGACGCGGTGCTCGATGCGTCGTGCGCGCTGCTCACAGTGGCAGCCGATGCGGTCCCGTTGCCAGAGCCCGCGGATGGCGGAGCGGGCGCGGATGTGCGGGGCGGCTGCGGATCGCAGGGCGCCGCCGCCGGTCGTGCGCAGCTTCACGCCGACCCTGAGCGAAGCGGACCTGCAGGTGCGCGCGACCGAGTCGGCTGAGCAAAGTTCAGGCATGTCACTGGCGACCGCTCGGGTAGTCGTCGGCGGCGGCCGGGGCGTCGGCGGGCCCGAGGGCTTTGCCGCACTCGAGGAGCTGGCTGGGCTGCTCGGCGGCGTTCTCGGCGTATCGCGCGTCGTAACGAGCCAGGGCTGGCGTCCGCACCGGCAGCAGGTGGGTCAGACGGGCACGAAGATCTCGCCGGAGCTGTACCTGGCCTGCGGCATCAGCGGCGCTATTCAGCACATGGCCGGCTGCTTGTCGGCCAAGCACATCGTGGCGGTGAACACGGACGCGGACGCGCCGATCATCGCGCACGCCGAGTACGCGGTGATCGGCGACCTGAACGAGGTCGTTCCGGCCCTCGTCGAGGCCATCAGGGCGCGAGTTGACTAGCTAGGCGCGCATCTCGCGACGTGCAAGCCAGTTCCGGCCAATCGCCTCCCCAGTTTCTTGATCAATGTGACCTGGATGGGGCCCTGGCACCAGTCAGGTCACATCCACGGATCGGATTGCCGCCGAACGCTGCCCGATCGTCGCGCAGGCAACTGCCCCGGTAGCCCGAGGGCGGCCGGGGCAGCCTGCCGGTCAGTGCCAGCTAGGTCAGCGGGCCGGTCAGCTAGCCCGCAACCAGGTGTTGCTGAACGCGCCCCGCTGCTGATGGAGCTTGTGGAGTCCTTGTCGGCGCCACTGTTGTTGATCATGATGATCTGCGTCGGGCTCTGCGAGCCGAGCGAGGTGCCGTTGGCGGCAGAGACGCTGTAGGTGACGGTGCCGAAGTTCGCCAGCGGCAGCACGCCCGAGTTCGACGACGGCGCCTCGGTGATCACCTCAGCCGAGGACCGGGCCAGGCCAGACTGGCTCTTCGTAATCGTCTGCGTCCAGCCCTGCGTGCTGTCCTTCAGGACCAGGGTGTAGGTCGAGGTGCCGGAGAACGTTACCGATGCGCTCATCGAGTCACCCGGCCGCACGGTGTTGCTGAAGTTCACTGGGTAGGCCGGGTACATCTCATACCAGCCGTAGTAACTCGGCGATGTACCAACGCAGTCCGCGTCCGTGCCCGTCTGCTCGACGGAGCTGCTGCTGTAGCCGTCCAGGCCGACCCAGAAGGAGGAGTACTGGTCGGTCCGGCGGCGGTTGCCGCTGCACGTCGCCGTGGGCTCTTTCCAGCTGGCGGAGACGCTGGTGTACGCGCCGTTGGCGCCGGTCACCGCGTAGCCGGACCAGTTGGTGCTCTCAGCCGTGGTGTGCCCGCCCACCGAGCGCACGCCTAGATGCCCGGCGGGCCTGACCATGAGGCCGCCGGGCCGGTATCCGTGCGACAGTGCTGGGTGATGGACGGCGACTGCCGCCGAGGCGTTAGTCGCCAGTCCGAGCAGCGAGCCGAACGCGATCACTGCGGTCGTGAGGGGGATACTCCAGCGTCTTGACATCGGTCTCCTTTAGCCGAGGTGTTGCCGTGACGATGGGCGCTTGAAAAAAATTGCCCAAACTCGTCGGGAGTCTGGGCAAAGTAGATATCTATGCTTTCAAGCTGTTTCATCACCACGAGCAGGACGTTGTGGCGAACGTATAGTGACCGATGGTCATCGTTAAACAAACAAAGCTTAAAGGGTTAGTAGATCATTGGGGCAAATGATGTGGTTTCCGCGACATGTCGCACTCGCGATGCCCGATCGCGGCTTTCGCTACGGTATGTCATTCGCTCGCCTCGGCGTCGGCTGGACCTATCGTCATCGGCTTGACGTCAGCCCTCGGCTGAGTTGACGTCAGCCCCGGACGGACCTGGCACGGCGCAAGCGGTGACGCTGTCCGCTTCAGCTCGGGCGCGCGCCGCGGAAGGGCGCCGCGCTGCCCGAGGCCGACCGGTTTGGCCGATGTGAGACCCCAGCTGAAACTGGTCCGGGCCAGCCGTGCGTGATCGGTACGGTCCTGCCCGTACCAAACGCGCACAGATGGTCCGGAACCCTGGGAAACGTCGCGCTAGGACAGCCTGGAAACGCCCAGTCGGGCACGAATCGGAAGGTGATCTGAACCAACCGGCGGCAGAACGCCGCCGCGGAGGAGCTCAGTGCCCGGGCTGGCCAGGATGTGATCGAGCTGAACCAGCGGCCGCCGCGCACGCCAGGTTTTGCCGCGCACGGTGGGGCGATACTCGGCCGACAGCGCGGCGACAGCTCCGCGGCATATTGAGGTCGCCGACGATCATCGTCGGGACGTGACGCGATCTAGCGGCGCCTGCTCTCAGGCACCGCCGAAGGCGACGCAGCTGCACCGGACTTGTGAAGCGGTGAGTGAGATGAGTGTTGACGACACGGACGGGCGCGCCGCTCGCCAGCGCGACCGTGAGCACTTGCGCGAACCGAGGGACGTCGTCCCGCGGCGCCAGGCCGAGCTCGATGACCTCATAGTCGGTCACCGGCAGCGTCGTCAGCATGGCAATGCTGAGCTCGCCCGGGCCTGAGCTCGTCGGCCCGCCGAGCAAGGTGAGACCTGGCCGACTGCACATCACCGCCCGGTACAGCGCGGCTCCGAGCTTTGCGGCTGCATCGGCAAGATCGTCGGCCGGGGCCGGGGCCGGGGCTCGTATCCGGTGCCGGCGTAGGTGTCGGAGCCGGAGCCGTATCCGGTGCCAGCGCGGGCGCTCCGATCTGGAGCCATGCTTCCTGGAGGCAGATGACCTCAGCATCGAGCTGGCATAGCGCCGCCGCAACGTCGTATGGCTGGCCGAGAACCCCGAAGCCGTAGTGGAGATTGAGGCTGGCCACAGTGATTTCGTCGATGCGGTGCAGCCTACCGTGACGGGCTGAGTACAGCCCGCGCATACCCGGTCAGGTCGCCCGCAATGGCAAACCGCGCGAGGTGCCGGGCATCGTCGGCATCGCTACCCCCAGCCTGTGCATATTGCTGTGGATAGCCAGTGGATAAGGGCCAGCGGCAGGGGATAACAATCGATGATCTGTGGATGACAAAAGAATCTTGAAAAGGTTAACGAAAGACCTTGCGCACCCCCGCTTGGAGGCAGTAGAAATTCACTCACCACCTGAACAGTAGGCCACCTCGGGGGCGACCCCAAGGGCAGAGCGAAGTCCGGGCAACCGGACATCGCGCGAGGTCTACAGTAGGGGGGTACGGTCTGGCAAGGAGCATGGCAGTCGAGGAATCGGCAGGTCAGCGACGTGTTAGGCCAACGTGAGGCCCCTGCATCTCATACATGGAGGGGCCTCACGGCTGTTCCGGCATAGGCCGCGCGTCTGGCGCCGCCTATGGTCCGAGGCCCGGCCGCTGGCGACGCCCGCCAACATGCGCTTACGCCGATTAACCATCCGATAACGAGTCGTGATCGGGCATCTGGACGCCTGGCAAACGCCGTCCTAAAGAATCTTGAATAGGTTTCGCGAAACCCCTTGCGCGGGTTACCGGCTAGGCGGTAGAAATTCATTCACAGTCAAGACGGGATCTGAGTCCAAGGAGCGATCCGAGGGCAGGCGGAGCCGGGCAACCGTGATTCGCCACCGGGTTTCAACTTGGCAGTGAGGTCGCAAGACCCATAGTCAGCCGAGCAATCGGCAGGCTGGTGTGGCGCGGCCAGCTGAGGGCCCCTCCATCTCATACATGGAGGGGCCCTCAGTGCGTATCCGGGCGCGGCACGGACCCGGCGCGGCACGGACCGGCGCGGTATGGAGCGGGCGCGGCATGGACTTGAACGCCAGCGTGCACCGGCACTGCATGCAGGAGGGCACGGCATGCAGGAGGGCACGGCATGCAGCAGCACTGGCGCGCCCAGCATTGGCGGTTGCCCGCCTTCGCCTGACATAGTGACGGCCGTGGAGAGTGCGGAGCTGAACGGGACACCGGAGGCACGGACCTCGCGGCTGCTGCGCTGGCAGGCAGACGCCTGCCGGGAGCTGGGCAGCCCCCTCTACGGAGACCTGCTCAAGCATGCATCCGCCGACCTCCTAGCCGGCGGTCCGACCGCCGAGGTCTTGCGTGGCCATCTCGACGACCGGCTGTCGAGCGTGCTCGCGCTCCGGCTGCTCGGGGGCGCCCACGCGCTTGCGCTCTCCGGTCAGGCACCGGAACTCGCGGCTTTCTACCCCAGCGCGGGCGGTACCGTCGAGTCCGCGCCGGGCAGTCCGCGGGCATGGGCGGCACTCCGTTGCACGTTCGCCGAGCACGCTGATGTCATCCGCACCTGGCTTGATCACCCGCCGCAGACAAACGAGGTGGGCAGGGCCGCAGCCCTGCTGGGCGGGCTCCGGCACATCGCCGCCGAGGAGCGTCTCCCGATGCGCCTGATCGAGGTAGGCGCGAGCGCCGGCCTGAACCTCCGCGCCGACCACTTCTTCGTCCCTGGTGACGCAGGCAGCTTCGGGACTCCCGACTCGCCCGTCGTGCTGGCGGGCGGCTGGCAAGGCGAGGCTCCGCCGAAGAGCCACATCGAGGTGATCGAGCGTGTCGGCGGGGACCTGGCGCCCGTCGATCCGACCACCGCTGGCGGCCGGCTGCGGCTCACGGCCTATGTCTGGCCGGATCAGGCCGACCGTCTGAGCAGGCTGCGCGGCGCGTTCGTTCTAGCCGAGGAGGTGCCAGCCGAGCTGCGAGCCGAGTCAGCATCAGGCACGCTGGCGCGGACTGAGCTCGTGCCGGGCACGTGGACTGTGCTCTGGCACTCCATCTTCCGGCAGTACCTGAGCGATGCCCAGCGTGCGGAGCTCACTAGCGGTGTCGCGGCGCTAGGTGCGACGGCTACGTCGTCGGCCCGGTTCGCTTACCTGTACCTGGAGCAGTCACGAGCCGGAGGATGCCCCGTGACGCTGGAGACCTGGCCAGGCGGGCGGCGCCGAATCCTTGGGTCAGCGCCCGCGCACGGCCTGCCGGTTCACTGGCAGACGCGGTCCTAATCGGGTAACTTCCGCTGCGTGCTTTCTGTCTTCCTCGCGTGCGACGACCCGTACCAGACCGCCAGGCTGATGACCGAGGAGCTCGGCTGGCGGCTGGAGTTCGCAACTCCAGCCGACTCAGACGACAAGCTGGCATGCGTCAGCCTTGGCGGGGCTGAGGTGATGCTGGGGACGGCGGACGAGAGGTTCCTGCCCGCCGCCGGGCGGGATCATCGGGGCGCGGGAGTCACCGTCTATGTCCGGCTGCCGGATACTGCCAACATCGCCGCGCTGCACGCGCGCCATGCTGCGGCCGGCGTCGTGACGGCACCGCTCGACCAGCGGCCCTGGGGCGAGCTTGCATTCGATGCCACCATCGCCGGGTACCGGTTCCTCATCGCCCAGGAGACACTCGCCGGCGACAGCTAGCCCGATCCGCCGACCGGCCTAGCCGGCCACGTGCGAGGGTCCGGCGCCGGCAGACCGGTTGCTCTCGATCCGATCGAGCAGCTCGCGCCGCCACTGCTCGGTCTGCCTGACCTGATTGAACGTGAACAGGTGCAGTCCGGCGACGCCGCTCGCCGGATCGGTGAGCGTGGCCGCGGATCTGGCGAGGAACACCGAGGGACTATAGCCGCCTGGCATCCCGAGCCGGACCAGCCAGCTGCCGTGCCTGGCGAGGAACCTGGTGGACTCGCCGACTCCCGACTTAGCCGCCATCGCCAGTAGCCTGGTCCGCTCGACCGGCCCGGCGAGCCCGGCCAGCACGGGCAGCGTGACACCACGGGCGCGCACCCTGGTGATCCACCGCGCCAGCACGGCCGGGTCGAAGCAGATGTTGCTGACGATGTAGGAGGCGTGCCGCCGCTTGTCCCACATGGCCTGGATGGTGACGTCGTCAGCGATCCGCGGATGGCTCTCCGGGTAGCCAGTGATGCCGATTCGCGCGAACGGCCCGCCGAGCGCGACCAGGTCGGCCAGCACCGCTAGCGCGCCGTCGTACTCGCCAGCAGCCGGATCGGCGTCACCGGCCGGGACGAACACGTCGCTCACTCCGGCCGCCGTCAGCCGCGCCGCGATCTCTGCTAGGTGGGCCCGGTCCCGCACGAGCCGTGCCGGCAGATGCGGCACTACCTGGTATCCGTGCGCTGTCAGGCGCTCGGTCAGGAAAACGGTTGGCTCGAGACCTTTCACAGGCGATGCGGTGATGGTGACGGTGATCTCGCGCGGTACCCACGCGAGGACGGACTCCTCGGTGGCAGCAGACGGCATCACTTCATAGCGGGGCTTACGCAGTAAGTGGGCGAGAGTCGGCGGCCAGCGCCCAGTCACGCCGGGCATGGCAGCGGCTCGCGCGGAGTACCGAGGCCGGCACCAGCGAGCAGGGCGGCGAGCTCGCGCTCCAGCCCGCTTGTCCCGACATCGATGGTGCGCAGCGGCAGGTCGAATCGCGCGGCGATAGCCGCGGCCCGCCGCTCGGAATCCTCGTCACGGTCCTGTGCCAGCCAGACGAGCCTGCGGTAATGCCCGAAGTAGTCAGCCCACAGCTCCGGATGCCGGTCAAGCCCGAGCCCGGCCAGGACCGTGCGGTCGAAGCTCCTGACCAGGTAGTCGGTGAGAAGGTACGTGCCAGGTTCGCGCGCCAGGAGCGCCCGTACCCGGCCGGCGCCGCCGAGTACGTCATAGCAGTGCAGGCCGCGGAGCCTGCCGATGCCCAGCGACGCGCACAGCTCGTCAAGCGCGCCGTAACTACCGCAGTCGGCGTACCCGAGCGCCACCGCAGCGCCGCGCGCGAGCAGTCGCGGCGCCAGCTCAGCGACGGCCGGCGCGATCCGGTCCGGCCTGTTGTGCAGCGCGGCGGGCAGCGCATGCACCTCGACCGGCCACCCGCGGCGAGCGGCGACGTCACGGACGTGGCCGGCCAGCGCCCCGCAGGCGATCACGGCGAGCGTTGCCACCGGCGGCCGCTCAGGAAGGGAACGGGGCCGCCTTCCAGCTCCGCCCTCATGACGGGAACTGGAGCTGATCGACGAACGCGTCGTTGAATCCGTCCCGGTCGGAGAGCTCGACATATCTCACCTCCTCCAGCAGAGCCAGCGCCGCAGCTCGCTCGCGAACCGACAGCAGCGCCATCTTCGCGCCCTCACCGGCCACGTTCCCGGCGCTGACAACGCGCAGCACGGGCAGCCTCGGGACGAGGCCGAGCGCGATCGCGCTGGCCGGCGACAGGTAGCTGCCGAAAGATCCGGCCAGGAGCACCTGCTGAAGGTCTCCCGCCGTCAGCCCTGCCTCGTCCAGGAGCACCTGCCATCCGGTCGCGATCGCGGCCTTGGCGAACTGAAGCTCCCGCACGTCACGCTGCGACAGGTAGATCGAGCTGGCCACGTCGCCGGGCTCGCGCCAGTACAGGACGAAGACCCGCTCCTGTCCGAGCATCGTCAGCCGCGGCGCCAGCACCGGCGCCCGCTCCAGTGCCGCATCGTCGGTGACGAGCCGGCCGCTGTGATCAAGCAAGCCGGCCTTGATCAGGCTGGCCACGGCGTCGACCAGGCCTGACCCGCAGAGCCCGGCCGGCTCGGCGTCCCCGATCACCGTCAGCGCAAGGCCGTCTGGCGTTATCGAGACCGCCTCGATGGCCCCGTCTGCCGCGCGCATGCCGCACCTGATGGCCGCGCCCTCGAAGGCGGGTCCAGCCGGTGCGGCGGTCGCCAGCAGCCAATCGCGGCTGCCGAGCACGATCTCGCAGTTCGTGCCGATGTCGATGAACAGCCTGGTCCTGGCGTCCCGGTTCATACCCGACGCGAGCAGCCCGGCGGTGATGTCACCGCCCACATAAGCGCCGAACGCCGGGAACATGAACGCCCGCGCCCGGGGGTGGGCCGGGACATCCAGGTCGCCGGCGAGTACCTCAGGTAGCTGGCGCGCCACCATGATGAACGGGGCCACGCCGAGCGGCTCCGGGTCGATGCCGAGAGCGATGTGGGTCATCGTCGCGTTCCCGGCTACCGCGATCTCGACCACCTCGGCCGGGTCCACGCCGGCCTGGGCGCAGACCTCCGCTGCCAGCTGGGCGAGCGTCTCGTGCGCGAGCCGGCCGAGTGTGTCCAGCGCCGCCGGGTCCAGCATCGTCGCGCTGATCCGGGTGATCACGTCGGCGCCGAAGGGCTGCTGCTTGTTGAGCATCGAAGCCACCGCGAGCGGCGTCCCGGTTGCGAGGTCGAGCAGCGTGGCGACGACGGTGGTGGTGCCGAGGTCGAACGCGATGCCAAGCAGTAGCGCGGTCGTGTCGCCCGCCTGCACGTCGATGAGGACGTCGTCGACGATGACCGCGGTGACCTTGAAGTCCGCGGCACGCAGCCGCTGACCCAGCCCGCGCAGGACGGGCAGGTCCACGCGCAACTCCAGGTCGTCGACGGCGGCCAGCACGCGCTCGATGTCGGTCTGCTGGTCGGACAGGGACGGCTCGGCTAGCTCGAGGTAGCGCTTCTGTGCGGCCGGCCGCAGAATGACCTGGCGACCGACACCCACGGTCGCCGCCTTCGGCCTGGTGACTAGCGGTGGCACCTCGATCTGCACATCGCTGTCCGCGAGCGCCCGGCAGGCGAGCCGCCATCCTGCCCTCAGCTCGTCGGCCGAGAACGCCCGTGCGTCTAGCGGTGAAGCGGGCGCGTTCCCGTCCAGGATCTTGATCTTGCATTTCTTGCACGTACCGTGGCCGCCGCAGGTCGAGTCGATTGCGATGCCGTTCCAGCTGGCGGCGTCGAACAACGACACGCCCGGCGGCACGCGCACCCGCAGGCCGGCCGGGACGAAGTGCAGCTCGACCCTGGCCGGCGCGCCGGTGAGGTGAGCCGCGGTCACCTGAGTCACGGCGCGCCTGTGTTCGCTTGCCCGGCTGTGTTCACGTGCAAGGCTGTGTTCGCCTGCGCGCCGGGATTCGCCTGCGCCGCCGCTGCCGCTTGCCGCGCGCGGTGCGCGGCGATCCAGCCCGCGCCCCACGCGTCTCGGTTGGTGAGCAGGTCAGCCGCCTTCACCGCGCTGACGAGCTGGGCCGACCGCGCGTCCATGATTGCGCTGGTCAGGCCGCTGTTGATGGCCATGGGCAGGAACGCGGCACCTATGGAGCCGCGGTCCGGCATCCCGAATGAGACGTTAGACGCGCCCAGCGTCATGTTGACGCCGAGTTCAGCGCGCAGCAGCTCGATCGTCTCCAGAGTGCGCAGCACGAGCGAGGTATCTGCGCCAATGGGCATCGCGAGGGGGTCGAAGACGATGTCTTCCAGCGCAATCCCGTAGGTGCCGGTCGCAACGTCGACGATCTTGCGGGCTAGCTCGAGCCGCCGCCTGGGCTCCTCGGGGATCTCTTCCTCGTCGTTGGGCAGTGCGATCACTGCGGCGCCGTGTCGCTTAACGAGCGGCAGGATCGCCGCCATCCGGTCGTCCTCGGCCGTGATGGAGTTGACCAGCGCCTTGCCCTGATAGGTCGCCAGGCCGGCCTCGAGCACCTCGATGATGGAGGAGTCCAGGCACAGCGGCAGGTCGCACCGCGACTGGATCAGCTCCACGGCGGCCACCATCAGCTTGGCCTCGTCGGCCAGCGGCGCGCCCATGTTGACGTCGAGCATCATCGCGCCGCCCGCCACCTGATCGGCCACGTCGATCTCGATCCGCGACAGGTCGCCGCGCCGCAACTGCTCCTGGAAGATCTTCCGCCCGGTGGGATTGATCCGCTCGCCGATGATGCAGAACGGGTTGTCCCCGCCAATCCGAAGTTCCCTCGTCGCCGACGACAGGATGGTTTCCATGACGGCAGCCGTCCTCAAGCCGGGGCGACGGCGCGTCGCCGCTTGATCAGTTCCTTCGCGCGGACGACGGCCGCGGAGGCGTCCGCAGCGTAGCCATCGGCGCCGACCACGTCGGCGTACTCCTGAGTGACCGGCGCGCCGCCGACCATCACGATGACCTGGTCGCGCAGTCCGGCCTTCTCCAGCGCGTTGATGTTTGCCTTGAACATCGGCATCGTCGTGGTCAGGAACGCGGAGAACCCGACGATGTCCGGCTCGTGCTGGCGGATGGCGTCCAGGAACTTCTCCGGAGCCACCTGCACGCCGAGGTCGATCACCTCGAAGCCGGCGCCCTCGAACATGATGTTGACAAGGTTCTTGCCAATGTCGTGCACGTCACCCTTGACCGTGCCCATGACGATCTTCCCGATCGTCTGCGCGCCGGTCTCGGCGAGCAGCGGCCGAAGGATCTCCAGAGCGCCAGCCATCGCCTTGCCCGCGATCAGCATCTCGGGAACGAAGAAGTCGCCGCGCTCGAACCGGGCTCCGACCTCCTCCAGCGACGGGATGAGCGCCTCGTACAGAAGCGTCTCCGGCCCCATGCCGAGCTCGAGCCCCTGGCGGGTCAGGTCGAGCACCTCGGGGGCATTGCCGACGAGGGTGAAGTCATATAGCTGGCGCAGCAAGTCGTCCGGGGTCACAGGGCACCTTCTTCCTTGGTGGTCATGGAGGTGTGGCCGAGCAGTGCCGACAGCGAGCGCGCCGCGGCCATGCACGCCGCCGCCGCGGCGGTCAGCTGCCCGCCCGCCAGCCTGCTCGCGGGCCCGGATACCGACAGCGCCGCTACCGCGACGCCAGCGGTGCTGGTGCCCCCGACGAATACCGGCGCGGCGACGGCGACGAGGCCGGGCTCAAGCTCCTCGATGGTGACGGCGTAGCCGCGCTCGCGCACCGCGGCCAGCTCGGCCGCCAGCGCGGTCCGGCTCGTGATGGTCCGCTCGGTGCGCTGCTCGAGCCTGCCCTTCGGCAGCTCGGCCACGCCGAAGGCGAGCAGCACCTTGCCGAGCGCCGCGCAATGCAGCGGCACGCTCAGCCCGACCCAGTTGGTGCCGCCGATCAGGTACCTGCTGTCGACTTGCGCAATCTGCTCCACGACCCCGCCGTCGCGCGGAACGCCGAGGTTGACGGTCTCGCCGGTGTGCTCCCCAAGCTGGGCCAGCGCCGGCTGGGCGACGCTGACCAGGTCGGCCTCGGCGCCGCCGCGCCAGGCATAGGACAGGAACACCTCACCGGGGGAGAACTTGCCGCTGTCATCCCGGCGGACGAGCCCGTTGCGCTCCAGCGCCATCAGCAGTCGTGACGTCGTGCTCTTGGCGAGGCCGCTCGCCGCTGTCAGCTCGGTGAAGGAGACCGGGTCGCGGTGCCGGGCGACCGCGATAAGCAGCTGCGCCGCCCGGTCGACGGCCTGAGTACCGGTTGGGCTGGTCACATTACGTCCTTGAGGTTCAGAGTTCCATGTTACGGAACTCTGTTCTACGATGTGATCCTAGATTCGGTCATTCCTGCTGGTCAAGTGCGCCATTCGAGGTGGCAATGTTCCGCAATTCGATGCCGAGGTACGAGATCCTCTCGCAAGGCGCCGTCGCGGTGCTGGACAAGGGCTGGCGCCGGATCGTCTCCGAGATCGGCGTGCAGTTCGCCAAGCCGGAGGCCGTCGAGCTGTTCCGCAAGGCTGGCATGCGCACCGACGGCGAGGTCGTCTACCTGGATCCGGACTTCGTGCTGGAGCAGGTGGCGCTGGCGCCGCGCGAGTTCGACGTGCAGGCCAGGAACCCGGCCAACAGCGTCCACATCGGGGGCGACGACATGGTCTTCGGCGCGGTCTACGGCTCGCCGTTCGTACGCGAGGGCGATGTCCGCCGCGACGCCACCATGGACGACTTCCGGCGCCTGTGCATGCTGTCTCAGTCGTTCGGCGAGCTCGACTCTGCGGGCGGGGTGATCTGCGAGCCGAACGACACGCCGCTGGACTCCCGGCATCTCGACATGATCTACGCGCTCCAGACCGTGACGGACAAGATCTATATGGGCAACGTGGTGTCCGGTCCCAATGCCATTGACACCATCGCCATGACCGAGATCCTCTTCGGCGGCCGCGCGGCGATCGAGGCCACCCCGGCGACGATCTCGCTGATCAACTGCAACTCGCCCCTGCGCTGGGACGACCGGATGCTCGACGCGCAGTTCGAGTACTGTGCAGCGGCACAGCCGGTGGTGCTGACCCCGTTCCTGCTGATGGGTGCGATGTCGCCTGTGACGATCCCCGCGGCGCTGGTCCAGCAGCTCGCCGAGGCGCTGTCCGGGATCGCGCTAGCGCAGCTGATCCGGCCCGGCTGCCCGGTCATCTTCGGTTCGTTCCTGTCCAACATCGACATGCAGTCCGGCTCACCGAGCTTCGGTACGCCCGAGTCCGGCATCGGACTGCTGTGCACGGGTCAGCTGGCCCGGCACTTCGGGCTGCCGTTCCGCACCGGCGGCGGGCTGAACTCCAGCCAGACCTGCGACGCGCAGGCGGCGTACGAGTCGCTGATGACGCTACTGCCGACGTTCCTGGCTGGCACAAACTTCGTGATGCACGCGGCGGGCTGGCTCGAGGGCGGCCTGGTGTCGTGCTTACGAGAAGTTCATCGTCGACATCGAGCTGCTGCGCATGCTGCGGGTGGAGTTCACGCCGCTAGAGATCGACGAGGCATCGCTGGCGTTCGGCGCTCACACCGAAGTCGGTCACGGCGGCCACTTCCTCGGGGCGCAGCACACGATGGAGCGCTTCCGTGAGTGCTTCTACCGGCCGCTGCTGTCGTCGACGGCGAACTACGAGCGCTGGCTGCGGCTTGGCGGCAAGGACGCGACCGCCAGGGCAGGCGAGATCTGCGCCAAGAAGCTGGAGGAGTATCGAGCAACCGCCGATGGATGACGCCATCCGTGCCGAGCTGGCGGATTATGTCAGCCGTCGCCGCACAGAGCTCGGCGACTGATCGGCCGCTCTGTGCTCGCGGCTGCACTCGCTACGCGTGGTCGGTGCACTCGCGGCGCCGGCGTTTCATGGCGCCGATGGCCACAAAACCGGCAAATCAGGACTCGCAATCGCTCGGCGGCATGAAATGTGCCGGACGGCGCCGCCCGTTAGCGCGTGCCGCGGGTGCCCGGCGCGGAGCGTCCGCGACGCGGCGGCGAAATGTCCGTGACGTGGCGTACAGGTGACTTGCGCGCATCCGAAATCGACGGGACCTGGCGGGCGTATCACTCCTTCTGCGCCTTCGCAAGGCCCTGACCTGCTACGATCCGAAAAGTCAGGCGCCTGTGTCACGTCCGGGCGCAACTCCGTCAGAAAGTAATGTGTGAACGTACGCATCACTCGCTGCGCATCGGCACGTCCGTCCCTACAGCTGCGCAGCGTGGTGCAGACCGCGCTCGCGGTCGTCGTTTTACTCATCGCATCGTTCGGAATAGCCCGGCCGCTCCCGGCCCGGGCCGCTTCGGCTGCGCACGAAACCGTCGCGAAGATGCGGATGTCGGTCTGGCGGTTTGCACTGCGCCAGCGCGGCAAGCCGTACATCTACGGCGACGCCGGCCCGCACGGATTCGACTGTTCAGGGCTGGTATTCGCGGCCTACCGGGCAGCGGGCATCCGGCTGCCGCGCACCACGTACGGCATGCTCGGCAGCTGGCGCCTCGTCCACATCTCCAAGTCGCAGGCGCGGCGCGGTGACCTGGCCTTTTTTGGCACCGGTCACGTGGAGATCTTCGACAAGGGCAACTGGACGTTCGGCGCTGCGGAATCCGGCACCCTCGTCGGCTTCCACCGGATGAACGTTTACTGGCATCCGACGATGTACTTCCGCGTGCGCATGTAATCCAGCGGGCCTGCGTCGCCCGACTGATCGGGCCGCACTCACTCAGCCGCTCCACTACGTCAAACTCAGGCTCGCCAAGCGCCGTGCCTGGTTATCGACGCGCCCAGGCCCGGCCAATCGTGAACGTCTGTGCAGTTATGGCAGTGCGGCACTGCCACAACTGCACAGACGTTTCGCCCGACGATCTTGATCCCGCATCCATTTCCGACAAAAGGTGCGAATAGGAAGCCGGGATGGGTTGGATAGGCGCTCCGGCGACCGAGCGAGTCGGATCGGCGTGCTGGCGACCGAGTGGGTCGGATCGGCGGGCTGGCGACTGAGATGGGTCGGATCGGCGCGCTCGCGACGGCCAATGCGATCTGGCGGCGAAAAAGTTGTTGGCGTCCGCCGCTCCGCGACTCCTACCGGTGTCACGAACAGACCGGCCGCGGCTTTGCCGCCGCGTCGGCGCACCAGGAGGAGATCCGACATGAACACACTGGCCAGGGCAGCAGCCGTTGCCGGCAGTCTCGCGTCAGCCGCCGCCGTGGCTATCGCGGTCATCCTGCCGGTGCACCACGCCGCGCCGGCGAGCGCAACCAGCGCAAGCACCGGGACCGCAGCTGTCACGAGAGGGAGCGGCGGTCCCGGTTCGGGAAAGGCCGGAGGGAGCGCTGGCTCGACAGGGGCAGCCGGCGCTGGGTCGACGGGCGGCTCTGGGACATCCGACGGGACTGGCACCTCAGGCGGCTCGGGCACATGCGGCCGGGACGGGCGGTGGCTCAGGTTCGGGGTCAGCGGGCACCGGCTCGACGGGAACGGGCTCGTCCGGCGCTGGCGGCGGCACGGGATCTGGCGGCGGCACGGGCGGCGGCGGCACGGGCACCGGCGGCACCGGCACGGTACACCCGGTCATTCCGACCTTCCCGCATCTGCCGATCACGATCGTCACCGCGATACCGAGCCCGACCGGCACGATCGGCGACCCGGGCGTGCCATGCCTGATGGGATACGTCTGGCGGCAGGCTTACTCCGGCGACTACGTGTGCGTCACCCCGGCGACGCGCGCGCAGGCAGCCGCCGACAACGCTGCCGCCACGAGGCCGGGTGCAGTCAGGCGGCGGCGCTTACGGCCAGTACACGTGCGTGCAGGGCTATGTATGGCGCCAGGTCGTGCCCGACGACTACACGTGCGTCACACCAGCAGTCCGCGCGCAAGCCGCCTACGACAACTCACAGGCCGGGAGCCGGGTCGCGCTGCTCAGCTTGTGGGTGAGCGACTGGACGCCGCCGAGCCAGCCCACGCAGAACTGCTCCGGCGGCGTCTGCACCACCACCGACGGCGGCTGGAACGGCCCGAACTTCCAGATCAACGGGGACCTCTTCAACTTCGGGCCTGTCGTGCTGCAGGTGCGCAGCAACAACGGCAGCGTGCTGTGGTCAGCCACCGTCACGGCGACGACCTACAGCGGCTTCCCCGGCGGCGCGCTGTACGCGCAGACACCTATCGGCGATTGCTCTGCCGTGCCTGGCACGACCGACAACGATTACGTGATCGCGTACGACACGGTGTCCGGACGCTGGTCTGGCAAGCTGCCCATCGACTCCGATTGCGCCTCGTTCTAGTGCGCAGCGCTGGCCGCCGGGCCCTGAGCGAAATGCACAGGGTCCGGCGGCCTGCACGCGGCTGCGCAGAAAGCAGGCGAAATGTTGCCCTCGAGGACGCCCGGCGGAGCGCCGGGTCTCCTACCGTAAGCCCATGCGTGACCGCGAGATCGTCGCCGCCATCGTGGCCGGCGACCCGGCAGGGCTGGCGGCCGCCTACGACAGCTACGCGGCGGTGCTGCACGTTTACTGCCGCTCGTTGCTCGCGGAGCCAGCCGACGCGGCCGACGTGGTCCAGGACACATTCGTCATCGCCGCCGCCAAGCTCGCCGACCTCCGCGACCCGGACCGGCTGCGCCCGTGGCTCTACGCCGTCGCCAGGAACGAGTGCTACCGCCGACTTCGCAGCCGGGCCAGGCTGGCCTCGCTGGAGGAGGCGGGCGAGGTGACCGACCTGGCCGCCGGAGAGCCGCTCGGACCAGATCACGCGGCGCTCAGGGAACTGGTCGCCGCCGCCGTGGGCGGCCTCAACCCCGGCGACCGCGAGGTCATCGAGCTGAACTTGCGGCACGACCTAACCGGCACTGACCTCGCCGACGCGCTCGGCGTGCCCGTGAACCAGGCGCATGCGCTGGCATCACGGGCGCGGGCCCAGCTCGAGCGCTCGCTGGGCGCGCTCCTGGTGGCGCGTACCGGCCGCAGGGCGTGCGCCGAGCTCGATGCCATCCTCGCCGGCTGGGACGGCACGCTGACGAGCTTGCTGCGCAAGCGGATTAGCCGCCATATCGAGAGCTGCGAGACCTGCGCTGAGCGCAAGCGACGCGAGCTGAGCCCGGCGATGCTATTCGGCGTCCTCCCGCTGTTCACACTGCCGCGCGGCTTGCGCCAGCACGTGCTGCGCCTTGTGTCGGATAACTCGCCCGACGCGGTCAGGTACCGCGACATGGTGGTCAGGCGGGCCGGCCGGTTCGGCGCGGCGGGCTTCCCGGTCCAGGTCAGCCCTGCTAGCCACGGCCTCAGGCGGAGGCTGCACTCGCATGCCGCGATCTTCGCCGCGGCTGCGGCGCTCATACTGTTCGGCGGCGGTGGCGGGACGGCGGCTTACCTGCTGAGCCATCAGCACCACGTGCGCCACGAGGCGAGCGCGACCGTCACGCTGACAGTCACGGCGACGCCGAGCGTGACCGTCGCCCCGGTCGCCCGCAGCTCCGCCGCTCCCGCGGCCAGCAGCGCGGCGGCGACGTCGGCCGCCCCCACATCAGGGTCAGCCCGGAGCCAGTCAGCGCCCGCGCCGTCGCCTTCGCCGACCCTCTCGCCCAGCCCGTCGCCCGGCACCCTGAGCGTGTCCCCGCTCTACGTCAGGCTGACTCAGTCGCCGCTCGGCGGGCCGTATACCGGCTCGTTCACCATCACGGCCGAAGGCGGACCGGTGTCCTACTCGATCTTCCTGTCCGCCGCCGAGCTGTCATACCTGAGGCTGAACCCGCTGGCCGGGACGCTGAAGGCAGGCCAGGCCCAGGTGATCACCGCAACACTCACACCCGACCCGAATGGCGCTCCGCCTCCGTTCAGCAACCCGGTCACGGTCGATCCCGGCGCGCTGACCGTCGTCCTGGAGTACCCGCCGTCGGGTTAAGGGCCGCCAGGCAACCAGGACTCAGGGCCGGACTTCGTAGTACAGATTGGCCGGGTCATCGAAATCGTGGACTGTGAAGCGCGAGAAACCCGCCTCCCGGCACATGCGGTCGGCCACTTCCGTGTTGAATCCCAGAGTCCCGAGTCCGGCACCACCGGGCTCGGACAGGGCCGACGACATGCAACTGGCGACCGAGAGACCGTACATCATGGCCAGCACCGGGTTACGGAGGTTGCCCTGCCACGACGAGGTGGACCGGATGTCCTTGATCAGCCATGTGCCGTCCGGTCGGATCGCCTTCCTGATGGCGGCTATCGCAGCTGCCGGATGAGGCATGTCGTGGATGCAGTCAAGGGTCATGATGAAGTCATAGTGGTGGTCGTCCGGCAGGTCCTCCGCCCTGGCGATCTGGACCTCCGCGTTGGTTAGACCGCTTGCGGCAAGGCGCGCACGGGCCCGGCCGATGGCATGCCCGGACGGGTCGAAGCCATCGAACCGGGAGGCAGGGTACTCGGCCGCCAGCGCCGAGAGCGCCACCCCTGATCCGCATCCGATGTCAGCTACCACGGCACCCGCGGTGAGGCGGTCGACGACGCCGTCGAGCGCCGGCAAGATCAGCGGCACCAGTGCGAGCCGGGTCCACGGCTCAGTCAGGCGCTCCACCGAGTGAGCGGCGGCCGGGCCTAGGTCGTCGTAGCTCAGGCCGATCCCCGACCGGAACGCGCTCGCCAGCCGCTCGACCACGTCCGGTGCGGCGGCGCCGCCCTGGAATGCGCCAGCGGCAAACAACAGGCTGCCCTCGTCGTCGGCCAGGACCGCTTGCGCCTCACCGCTCAGCTCGAACATCTCGCCGTCACCGGTGTCGATCAGGCCGGCCGCGGCCTGCCCGCGCAGCCACTCCAGCAGCCATCGCTCCTGCAGCCCGGTCGCAGCCGCCAGGTCGGCCGCCGTCATCGGTCCAAGCCCGGTCATCGCCCGGTACAGGCCCAACCGGTCGCCAAGGTGGATCATCAGCGAGACGACCTCACCTTGCTTGTAACCCCACACCCGCAACGCGAATGCAGCCAGCCGGTCCCGCTCGTCAGTCATGCTGCCAGCCTGCCACTGCGAGTCCCCGTCTAGCCAACCGTTGCCCGGCCACCGTGCGTGAGCTGCTAGGAGTAGTCGGCCATAATCCGGCGCGCGGCGCCGTCGACCGTGATGAGGCCGCCGTGCGGGATGATCCACTGCGGGCGCGTGTGACCGAAAGGGATGCCGACGCACACGACAGCATCACTGTTGTACTGACCGACAATCTCGACGACGACGTCGCGCTGCTCAGCGCGCAGCCGGGCGCGTTCGTCTGCAGGCGGACGGCGAGCGAAGTCGGACACGGGCGGACGGGCGAGGAGGACAGCATCGACCGCCGAGAGGACTCCGCGCTCGCCCAGCGAGCGGACGATCCAGCCGACGTTGCGCGCTGGCAGGAGTTCCTCGGACGTTTCAATGACGAGCACGCCGCCATCGAGGACCTCCGGCCCGAACGGGAATCGCCCGGCAACGAGGATCTCCTCTATCACCTCGATGCAGCCGCCCCAGGTCTGGCCGGTCACTGACCGCGCCGGGCCGTGCCAGCTCCACGGCTCGGTGGGCTCACGCTCACCGAAGGCGGTCAGGGCGCGCGGATCGGCCCAGTCGACGCCGACATCCTCCGACTCGCCCGGATCGGTGATCTCAAGCGTGCCGCCGGTCAGAAGAGCGGCCCGCAGCGACCGCGCGTGGACGTCGTCGACGCCGGGGCCGGGGCCGAGGTGCACCTGGCTGGAGCCGCCATAGAAGCTCGCGATGCCGTTCGCCCACAGCCAGTGGTGCAGGTTGGTGTTGTCACTCGTGCCGAGGAACGGCTTCGGATCGCGTCGGGCGAGCTCGGCATCGAGGTACGGGATGACCGTGATCTGGTCTTCACCGCCGATTACCGCCAGGATGCCGCGGATGTCCGGGTCAGCGAACGCGGCGTTGAGATCGGCAGCCCGAGCCCGCGGGGTCGCTCCCACCAGTCCGTGTCGTCGGGTACTCGACCGGGATGAGGCCGGTCACGTCGGTGAGCCGGCGCATTGCCTGCTCATGCACCGCCGGATAAGCTCCGGCCGCCGCGAACGACGGCGACAGGACCGCGATGCGGTCACCGCGGCGTGCCTTGGGCGGGTGGACCAGGTCGTGCGCCATGCGCGTCATCGAAGCACATCCGCTAGCACGCGCGCATCGGGCTTTCCGGCGGCTGCGGTTATGGCGCAGGTGCTGGCTGGGCGGCGTCCTGGCCTGCCGCCGTCAGCGTCGGCTGCCCGCCAGGTGCGGCGAGGACGGGCAGGACGATCGCCGACGGGCACAGCTCGCTGTGCAGGACCTGATGCGTGACCGGCGCCAGCTGGGTGCCGTGGACCAGGTCGGCGGCGGTTCCGAGATTGCGGGCAAACCTCGGGTGCGCCCCGCCCGACACCTGGAGCCGGATCCGGTGGCCGGGCAAGAAGACGTGCGACACACCGGTCAGCGGGATGTCGACCTGCCAGGTCGCGCCCGCCGCAACCTCGGCCGGGGAGGACCGGAAGATCTGGTCGGTGAGGTTGACGGACCGGCCGTCCGGGCTCACATCGCACAGTCGTGCGAACACGTCGAAGTAAGCGTTATCCGAGCTCGCATGCAGCCGGACGACCGGCACGCCAGCGACCTCCACGGCGCTCTCAAGCGGCTCGGAAGTGAAGGTCAGCACGTCGCCGCGCGCCTCTAGCGCCGAGTTGTCCAGCCCGCCGCCTGACCGCAGCGACATGACCCGGCCGCCAACCGAAGGCGTGGGGTTGGCCGGGTCGTAGGTGAAGGCCGAGACGTCGTCATCGCCGGGTTGCTCGGCGGTGAGCCTGCCACCCGCACGCAGGTGGAGCGTGGTCGCGACCGTGTCCGCTGGCGGCCAGTCAGGCAGCTCTTTCCACTGCTTTGCCCCGGAGACCCAGACGCGCACGCGGGACGGCCGGGGCGATGGAGCGGTCCCGTTCCCAGCAGCGAAGGTGTCCAGCCACGCGAGCGTCTCGCGAATCGCCACGCCCATGTCGACGTTCATGTGGGTCCACGGGCCGATGGTCAGACCCGCGGTGACGCCGCGCCGGCGCAGCACCTGGTATTGCCGCATCGTCTGCTCGGCGAAGAAGTCGTGGAAGCCGCTGACCAGCAGGGTCGGCACCGTGACCCGGTCGAGCGCGGCGGTGGCGCTGTAGCCGGCCCAGTACGGGTCCGCGCTCTGCGGATGGGCGAGCCAGTCGGCGTACCACGGGACGGCGTCACCGCCGATGGCGGAGCCCGTTGCTGCGAGCGGCAGCCGGTCCATGGCCGCCGCGAGCCGCTTGTCCGCGGTCATCGTGCGCCACATCATCCGGGCCGAGCCGTGGCGTTCCTGGTGCGCCATCAGGTCGGTCCACAGCAGCAGGTTGAACAGCTCGAAGGGCCCGCGGCCGAACCCGGCCGCGGCCAGGTCGTGCGGGCTGACGTACAGGGCCATGGCCGTGAGCTCGGGCGGCGGGTCGAGCGCCAGCGCCCACGCGGTGAAGGCCAGATAACTCGGACCGGCGGTCGCGAGACGGCCGTTGAACCAGTCCTGCTTGCGCAGCCAGGCCACCGTGTCCTGGCCGTCGGCGGCCTCATCCAGGCCGGGCGTGAACGTCCCGCCCGAGCCGAAGGTGCCGCGGCAGCTCTGCAGCAGGAGGTGGTAGCCGCGTTCGGCGAATGGCCGGCCCATCATGGCCATCTCCCAGCCCCGGCCGTACGGCGTGCGCATCAGGACCGTCGGCCGCGGCTCGGTGGTGACCGGCGCGTAGTGATCGGCGAGCAGGATCGTGCCGTCGCTCATCGGCACCTCGAGGCCGCGGTCGACGGTGATCTTGTTGCGCTTGGGCCCGAGCCTGAGCTGCCTGCTCATCGCCGCGGCCAGGAAGTCGGCGGGGCGGCGTGGTGGACGCGGGCCGCTGCTCATCTGCACCTCAATCACCGTCTGCACCCGATCGCGGGCTGGAAGGAAGGATAAGAGTACGCGGCGGACCTGACCGTAACCGGGGACTGGGCCAGCTTCGCCAGGCTGGGGTTGTTAGGCCAGGATGGTGCCGTGACTTCGCTGACCGATGGCATGACCGCGGTGGTCTTCGACTTTTACGGCACTCTGACGCCGGTCAGCCCGAGCGAGGCCTGGGCGAGTAACGCCGCGAGGCTGGCCGCGGTGTTCGGAGTAACGCCGGCGGCGCTCGTCCACGAGCTCGACGAGACGTTCCCCGAGCGGATCAGTGGCTCGCTCGGCGATGTCCGTCAGACGATGCAGGCCATCGCCGACCGGCTGGGGCTGCGGCTGAGCGACGAGCAGCTATCGGAGGCGAGCCGGATCCGCCGGACCGTGCAGGAGGCGATGTTCGCTCTCCGCCCGGAAGCACTCGGGGTGATCGGCGCGCTCCGGGAGCGCGGCATGCGGATCGGCCTGGTGTCGGACTGCACCTCGGAGTTGCCCGACGCGTGGCAGCGGCTCCCGCTGGCGGCGCTGGTCGACGCGCCGGTGTTCTCGTGCGTGGAGCGGACGCGCAAGCCGGACCCGCGGCTGTTCCATGCGGTCGCGCAGCGGTTGCCGGCCGACCCTGCCGCCTGCGTGTACATCGGCGACGGGGGCGGCCGGGAACTCACCGGTGCCAGCGGCATCGGCATGCGCGCGGTGCTGCTCGCGGGCCCGGACTGGCACGAGCACGGCGACCGCAACAGGGAGAGCGACTGGGCCGGCCCGCGAGTCAGCTCGCTGCAGGACCTGCTGACCTGACCGGCTCGTACGACAGGTTGGGCCGCAGCCAGTACTCGGCTTCCTCGACCGTCACGCCCTTGCGCGCCGCATAGTCCTCGGCCTGGTCCCTGGCGATCCGGCCGACCGCGAAGTACCGCGCGCCCGGGTGTGCAAGCAGCAGGCCGCTCACGCTTGCGGCCGGCGTCATCGCGAACGACTCGGTGAGCGCGACCCCGATCCGGTCCGCGTCCAGCAGGTCGACGAGCTTCTGCTTCTCGGAGTGGTCCGGGCACGCGGGATAGCCGAAGGCTGGCCTGATGCCACGGAACCGCTCGGCGTGCAGCTCCTCGATATCCGGCTCCGCGACTGGCTCGTACCAGGCTCGCCGCGCCTCCAGGTGCGCGTACTCTGCGCACGCCTCGGCGAGCCGGTCCGCGAGGGCCTTGACGGTGATCGCGCGGTAGTCGTCGTTCTGCGCTTCGTACGTGCGGGCCAGGTCCTCGGCGCCGGTGATGCAGACAGCGAACGCGCCGATGTGGTCGCCCGCGCCCGATCCGCTCGACCCCGGCGCCACGTAGTCCGCCAGGCAGCGGTTCGGGCGGGTGTCGGTGCGCGCCATCTGCTGGCGGAGCATCGGGAACCGCGTCACGGGCCGTCGCGAGCCGCCCCCGCTAGCGCCGCCCCCGCTAGCGCCGCTGCCGCTAGCGCCGTTGCCGCAGCCGCTGGCGTCCCCGTCGACGACGATGTCGTCGCCGTCAGCGCTGGCCGGCCAGAAACCATAGACGCCGCGCGCCGTGAGCAGCCCGCCGTCGATGATCTCGTCGAGCAGAACGTTCGCCTCGTCGAAGAGCTCCCTGGCCGCTGGCTGCTCCAGGATCGCCGGGTACTTGCCCTTCAGCTCCCAGGCCAGGAAGAAGAACTGCCAGTCGATCAGCTCGCGCAGGCGGCGCAGGTCCGGCTGGATGACTCGCGTCCCGGTGAAGGACGGTACCGCGAGGTCGTCGAAGCTGACCTTCTCCTTGTTGGCCTGCGCCTGCCACAGCGGCAGCAGTGGCCGGCGCTGCTTGCTGGCGTGCTCGGCGCGGAGCCGTTCCTGGTCGGCGCGGTTGGCCTTGTCCAGTTCAGCCGCCCGACCGGGGTCGAGCAGGTCGGACACGACGCCGACAACGCGGGAGGCGTCGAGCACGTGCACCGTCGGCCTGTCGTAAGCCGGCGCGATCCGGACCGCCGTGTGCTGCCGGGAGGTGGTTGCGCCGCCGATGAGGAGTGGCAGGGTCAGGCCGCGCCGCTGCATTTCCTCGGCGACGCTGACCATCTGGTCCAGTGACGGGGTGATGAGCCCGGACAGCCCGACCGCGCTGGCGCCCTCGGCGATGGCCGTATCCAGGATCTTCGCAGCCGGAACCATCACGCCGAGGTCGATCACGTCGTAGTTGTTGCAGCCGAGCACGACCCCGACGATGTTCTTGCCGATGTCGTGCACGTCGCCCTTGACCGTCGCCATGACGATCTTGCCTTGCGTCCGGCCGCCGTCGGTGCGGCCCTCGCGGATCGCCTGCTCCTTCTCGGCCTGCATGAACGGCTCGAGGTAGGCAACCGAGCGCTTCATCGCCCGCGCGCTCTTCACGACCTGCGGCAGGAACATCTTGCCCGAGCCGAAGAGGTCGCCGACGATCTTCATGCCGTCCATCAGCGGGCCTTCGATCACCTCGAGCGGCCGGTCGGCGAGTAGCCGCGCTTCCTCGGTGTCGGCCTCGATGAAGTCGACGATGCCGTGCACGAGGGCGTGCGCCAGCCGCTTCTCGACCGGTGCCTCGCGCCAGGACAGGTCGATCTCACGCTTCGTGCCAGACCCCTTGACCGTGTCGGCGAAGGTGACAAGCCGGTCGGTCGCGTCCTCGCGGCGGTCGAAGATGACGTCCTCGACGAGCTCCAGCAGGTCGGCAGGGATGTCCTGGTACACAACCAGCTGGCCGGCGTTGACGATGCCCATGTCGAGCCCGGCCTTGATCGCGTGGAACAGGAACGCCGAGTGCATCGCCTCCCGCACCACGTCGTTGCCCCGGAACGAGAACGACAGGTTGGAGATGCCGCCGCTGATCCGGACGCCAGGACAGCGCTCCTTGATCAGCGGCAGTGACTCGATGAAAGCCTTGGCGTACCCGTTGTGCTCCTCGATGCCTGTCGCGACCGCGAGGACGTTCGGGTCGAACACGATGTCCTGTGGCGCGAACCCGGCCTGCTGCGTCAGCAGGTCGTAGGCGCGGCCGCAGATAGTGACCTTGCGCTGGATCGTGTCGGCCTGGCCCAGCTCGTCGAACGCCATGACCACGACGCCGGCGCCGTAGGAATGGACCCGGCGGGCGTGAGCGAGGAACTCTTCCTCGCCCTCCTTCAGGCTGATCGAGTTGACCACGCCCTTGCCCTGTACGCACTTCAGCCCGGCCTCCAGCACCGTCCAGCGTGAGCTGTCGATCATGACCGGGATCCGGGCGACCTCGGGCTCGGTCGCGATGTAGTTGAGGAACGACGTCATCGCCTGCTCGCCGTCGAGCAGGTCCGCGTCCATGTTCACGTCGAGCAGGTTGGCGCCACCGCGCACCTGCTCGAGCGCGACGTGTACCGCGGCCTGATTGTCGCCAGCCTCGACCAGCCGGCGGAACCGGGCCGACCCGGCGACGTTGGTCCGCTCGCCGATCATCACGAAGCCGGTGTCCGGGCCGATCTCGAACGTCTCCAGGCCGCTGAAGCGCGAGGTGGCCGGGGCCACTGGTACTGGCCGCCGCGGCAGACCCGCGACCGCCGCGGCGATCTGCTCGATGTGCGCGGGGGTGGTGCCGCAGCAGCCGCCGACGACGTTGACCAGGCCTGCCTCGGCGAAGCCGCGGAGCAGGCCTGCCGTCTCATGCGGCTGCTGGTCGTAGCCGCCGAACGCGTTCGGCAGCCCGGCGTTCGGGTGGCTGCTGACATAGGTGCCGGCGAGCCGGGCCAGGTCTTCGACGTGCGGCCGCATCTCCGCGGCGCCGAGGGAGCAGTTCACACCCACAATGAGCGGCTTGGCGTGTTCGATCGCGGTCCAGAACGCCTCGACAGTCTGCCCCGATAGCGTCCGGCCGCTGAGGTCGACGATCGTGACCGAGATCCACAGTGGCAGGCCGGGTGCCACGTCACGGGCGGCGGCGATGGCCGCCTTGGCGTTGAGCGTGTCGAAGATCGTCTCGATCAGCAGCAGGTCGGCACCGCCCTCGGCGAGCGCCGCCATCTGCTCGGCATAGGCCTCGTAGACCTGGTCGAAGCCCACCGGCCGGAACGCCGGGTCGTCTACCCGCGGCGACAGCGACAGCGTGACGTTCAGGGGCCCGACCGAGCCGGCTACCAGCTTGCCGCCCGCCTCGTCTGCGGCCTGGCGGGCCAGCCTGGCCCCGGCCAGGTTCATGTCCCGGACCGACGCCTCGAGGCCGTAGTCCGCCTGGCCGATGCTGGTCGCGGTGAAGGTGTTGGTCGTGGTGATGTCCGCGCCGGCAGCCAGGTACTGCCGGTGAATGTCCAGAATGAGGTCGGGACGGGTGAGGTTCAGGATGTCCGGATCGCCGCCCACGTCGTGGGGGTGCTCGCCGAAGATCTCGCCGCGGTAGTCCCTGGGCGCCAGCCCGGCGCCCTGCAGCATCGTGCCCCAGGCGCCATCGAGGATCACGATCCGCTGGTCGAGCAATCCCCTGATGGCTTCGGCATCAGCCACTACGTGCCGCCTCCTCCTGCTAGCCAGAAGAGACGCGGACGTGGCGCGGACTCTTTAGGCGTTTTTGACCTGGTCGCCAAGCTGTCATCAAATCTCTCCAGGTGACACCACACTACTGCATTCCGGCGCCGGCGCTATCCTGCCGCCTCGCCCCTGAGCATCCTGGCCGCCTGGGTCATGGCGGCCAGCTTGCCCGCGGCCGACTCCTGCGGCAGGTACTTCATCCCGCAGTCGGGAGCAAGCACGATCTGGCCTGCCGGGATATACGCGAGCGCCCGCTCGGCCCGGCGGGCCACGACCTCTGGCGTCTCGACCGAGGGGTCGCCGAGGTTGAGGACGCCGAGGATGATCGTCTTGCCAGTCAGGTCTGCCAGCACGGCGCAGTCCAGGTCGGACTGGGCGGTCTCGATGGAGATCTGATCGGCGGTGGTGGCGGCGAGCTCGGGCAGGAACGAGTACCCGGACGGCCGGTCGTGGATGATCGCGGCGTAGCCGAAGCACAGGTGGACGGCGGTGGTGCCGGTGATGCCGTCGAGCGCGGCGTTCAGCACCCTGACGCCGTAATCCTTGGCTGTCTCGGGCCTGGCCTGCAGATACGGCTCGTCGAGCTGGACGATGTCGGCGCCGGCCGCGAAGAGATCGGCGATCTCGGCGTTGACCGCCTCCGCATAGCCGAACGCGGCCGCCTCCTTGCTCGGGTAGTAGTCGTTCTGCGCCTGCTCGGCCATGGTGAACGGGCCGGGCACCGTGATCTTGATCGTCCGGTCGGTGTGGGCCCGCAGGAACTGAAGCGCCTCGAGATTCACCGGATGCCGGCGCCGGATCGGCCCGGTGACCCTCGGCACGGGGTTCGGATGACCGCTGCGGTCGAGCGCGGTGCCGGGGTTATCGATGTCGACGCCGTCCAGCGCGGTCGCAAAGGCGTTCGAGTAGCTCTCCCGCCGGATCTCGCCGTCGGTGATGATGTCGAGCCCGGCGTCCTCCTGAGCCCGGATGGCGAGCAGGGTCGCGTCGTCCTGCGCTTCGTCAAGGTGGTCAGGCCCCACGCGCCACAGCTCCAGCGCCCGGACCCGCGGCGGGAACCTGCCGGCCAGCTTCGCCCTGTCGATTAGCCACTCCGGCTGGGGATAGCTGCCGACGAGCGAGGTAGGAAACAGCACAAGTGCCTCCGGAAGGCGTGGCCACGTATCGGGCCAAGTATGCCCTTGTTAGCGTGGGCGCGCGTGTTGCGGCAGGCTGAGCGTGCCTGCCGGGCAGGCGTCTTGGGAGGGAACGTGGCCGCCACCGATGCGGTCCTCCTCGACCTCGCGGCCGAAGGGGACGAACTGGACCTGCTCGTGTCTGGCATCGAGCCGGATCGCTGGCGAACGCTCACGCCCTCGCCTGGCTGGACCATCGCGCACCAGATCGGCCACCTGGCAGCGTCGGACCGGTTCGCCGCGCTCGCGGTGGCCGATCCGGATGCCTTCGCCGCCCAGCGGCCCGACCTGGCCGCAGGACTCGACGAGGTCAACGACGCCACGGCGGCTGACGCCGCCGTCCTGCCGCCGGGAGATCTGCTGACCGACTGGCGCGCCTCACGCGCGGAAGTCATCACTGCGCTGTCCTCAGTGCCGCCGGGGGACCGGGTGCTGTGGATCGTGACGCCGATGTCGCCCGCCTCGCTGGCGAGCACCCGGATCATGGAGCTCATCGGGCATGGTCAGGACATCCGCGATGCTCTCGGCGTTGCCTGGTCGCCAACGGACCGGATCCTTCACCTCGCCCGGCTGGGCGTCCGGACCAGGGACTTCGCCTACCGCGGCCGCGGGCTCGAGCCGCCAGCTCATGACTTCCGGGTGGAGCTCATCGCCCCGAGCGGCGAGCTGTGGGCTTTCGGCCCGCCTGACGCGCAGCAGCGCGTGTCCGGTCTGGCGGCGGACTTCTGCCTGCTCGTCACCCGGCGCCGGCATCGCGATGACCTGGCGCTGCGCGCCGAGGGAGACGATGCCGACCAGTGGCTCGATTTCGCCCAGGCCTATGCCGGACCGCCGTCACCGGGCCGGGCACCCGGCCAGTTCGGATAACGCCCAGCCGGGACCAGGAGGGACGCCACGACAGAACAGCTACGGCTCGCGCCAATCGGGCCGCACGATGCTTCTACGATCGTCCCAGTGACCAAACGGCAAGAGCCGCCGTCGGATGATGCCATCGTGCTTCCCCAGGAGTTCAAGCTGATGTCGGACGCTCTGGTTGGAGATCTGAATGTCTTCTATGCATTTGACGTGCCGGGCTATTTCGAATATGTCTCCGAGCAAGATCGCGCTGCCCTCAAGCTAGACCAAAGTGGTCTGGAGAGAGTTGTCAATTCGGAAATCTGACCAAGCGCCGCGGCAAACCTGAGATTCTGCGGCCATCTGACGCCGCCGTGATGCTGAGATTGGACGGCGATCTAGAAGCGAGCCTTCTCCTCGTCGACTCTCTGTGGCCGCACATGGCCCGCGGTCTCGCAGGCGAGACGATAGTGGCACTGCCGAGCCGGGATGTGCTAGTGGTGAGCGGCACAGAAGTCACCGGCGGGGTCGAGACCCTACGTCGCGCGGTCAGTCGCGTATGGGGAGATCCGAAAAAGTATAATAAGCTATTGCTCACGCGCTCGCTACTAGCGCGGCGGGGGGATTCGTGGCATGTATTCGAGCCTTAATTGCTATTCAAAAATTTATGGCTTATGCATATAGGCAGCTAGCACTACATCCGCAGCCTGCGATGTTGTGCGGCCGCCCAGATTAGACCTTTCGGCGTGGCGGGCGGGTTCGATGACTTATTCGCGCGGGTCGCGAGCCGGTTCGCGCAGGCGTGCTCGTAGTAGCGAGCGCGGGCGTACCTGCTGGCCTGCCTGTCGCGGGCGGAACGCAAGAACGGCCGGACGATCGCGGAGTTCGCCGGGGAGGCGACGCCGGACGGGATGCAGCGGCTGCTCCTGACTTGTGACACGTTTAGCCGCCTGGCCCGGCCTCAGCTTGCTGACCTGCGGTTCATAGTCCGCATGAGGTGATTCTGTGCACTAACCGGGGCCGTAAGGTGGCTTAGTGCCGTGTGCACGAGCGGCGAAGACAGCGTCCGGGGCGACCGCGTAACCGGCTCGAAAGGATCTGCCGAATGCCCAGCGACTACATCGCGATCGAGGTCAACGGCCACCCAGCCGACGAGGCGGCCGTGTCCCTTCTGGAACACGAGGGGTGGGGCCATTTCACCGCGATGCAGGTGCGCCGGGGCCGGACGCGCGGTCTGGACTTGCACCTGTCGCGGCTGGAGGCGGCGCACCGTGACGTGTACGGGCGGGCACTTGACGGTGAGGAGATCCGGGCCGGCATCCGGCATGCTCTGGGCGGCCAGCTAGACGCCAGCGTTCGCGTCTACGGCTACTGGGCCGGTCAGATCGTCACTGTTCGCGAGCCGCAGGACATGCCGCGCCGCCCGCAGTCGATGACTGCCCTGCATTTCCAGCGGCCCCTCGCCCGGCTCAAGCACGTCGGCAGCTGGGGCCAGGGCCGGTCCGCGAGATCGCGCTTGCTGCCGGCTTTGACGAGGGCCTGCTGGTGGACGAGGCGGGCATAATCTCGGAGGGCACCATCACCAACGTGGGGTTCTGGCGGGACGGCACGGTGATCTGGCCCGACGCGCCTAAGCTGCAGGGCATCACGATGCTTCTGCTGCGGCGCCAGCTCACGGCCGCCGGCATTCCTCAAGCCGAAGGGTCCGTCCGCGTGCAAGACCTGGCCGGCTACGACGGGATGATCTTGTGCAACGCGCGTGGGTGGGCGCCGGTCAGCCGCGTCGACAACCTGATGATCTCCCAGGACCAGGCGTTCATCGGCGTCATTGCGGCCGCAATCGACGGATGTCCATGGGATCAAATCTAGCCGCCTGGCAGGAATGACAGCGAGCTCTTTAGAGACCCCTGCACGAGGATCTACCCAGACTCTCGACCGCATCCGCGGCGTCTAGATCGTTGCGCACTCATATGAAGCGCCTCGTCAAGACTTCGCCGGTCCTGTGCCTGGCTGGTGATGTTTTCTGGGTTTCTGGTGCTGTATCTGTGCGGGTCGAGCAAGCGATCAGAATCGACCCTGACGGTGCTGCCAACACGCCGAACGCCACCAGGTCCTCAAGCCTGCAATATTCGCACAGCTCTAGCGATCACAGCGGGCGGCTGTAGTACCAGCAGGCGCCGAGCCCGCTAGTCAGCAACTTCGGCTAGGCGGCGCGACAGGTAGCGGCGCTCGGGCTCGGTCGCGGCCAGGTCCAGCGCCTCGCGGTAGCTCACCGCAGCGGCTTCGCGGCGATCCAGCCGGCGCAGCAGGTCGGCGCGCGTGGCTGGCAGGAGGTAGTACCCCGCTAGCTCGCCGCGGGCGGCGAGGTCGTCGACCAGGTCCAGGCCAGCAGCCGGCCCGTCCGCCATGGCGACCGCTACCGCGCGGTTGAGTTCCACTACCGCCGACGGCACGATTCGGCGCAGCTCCCCGTACAGCAGCGCGATCTGCGACCAGTCCGTCTCTGCCGCCTCGGCGGCCTCGGCGTGACAGGCTGCGATGGCGGCCTGCAGCTGGTACGGGCCGGCCCGCTGCCGGCGGAGCGCCGCTTCCAGCAGGCCGATGCCCTCGGTGATCTGGGCCGCGTCCCAGCGCGACCGGTCCTGGTCCTCCAGGCCGACGAGCTCGCCCTCGTCGTCCAGCCGTGCTGATCTCCTGGCGTCCTGGAGCAGCATGAGCGCGAGCAGGCCGGCCGCCTCGGGTTCGTCCGGCATCAGCCGGGTCAGCAGGCGGCCGAGCCGGATAGCCTCGCCGCTCAGGTCGGGCCGCAGCAGGTCAGCGCCAGCCGACGCAGCGTAGCCCTCGTTGAACAGCAGGTACAGCACGGCGAGCACGCCGCCCATCCGCTCGGGCAGCAAGTGCGCAGGCGGCACCCGGTACGGGATGCCCGCGTCCCGGATCTTGTGCTTGGCCCGGGTGAGGCGCTTCGCCATGGTCGGCTCGGGCATCAGGAACGCCTTGGCGATCTCCGCGGTCGTCAGCCCGGCCAAGGTCCGCAGCGTCAGGGCGACCCGTGCCTCGAGCGTCAGCGCCGGATGGCAGCACGTGAACATCAGCCGCAGCCGGTCATCGGTGACGCCGCTGTCGCCGTAGTCGGGGGGCTCCGCCGGAATTGACAATGTGGCCACCTCCTGCAGCTTCGCGGCCTCGGTCTTGCTTCGTCGCAGCCGGTCCAGGGCGCGGTTGCGGGCAGTTGTGGTCAGCCACGCGCCGGGCCGGTCCGGCACGCCGTCGGTGCCCCACCGGGCCAGCGCCGCCGCGAACGCGTCCTGCGCGCACTCCTCGGCCAGGTCCCAGTCGCCGGTCATCCGGATCAGGGTGGCGACCACGCGCCCCCACTCCTGCCGGAATGCGTCAGCTACGGCGGACTCGACATCGGGCATCAGTAGGCCAGGATCGGGCGCACCTCGACGACCCCGCCGTTGCGCGCGACCGGATGACGGGACGCGGCGAAGATGGCCTCGTCCAGGTCGGCGCACTCGATGACGTCGTAGCCGAGAATCACTTCCTTGGTCTCGGCGAACGGCCCGTCTGCCACCAGGATCTCGTCGCCGCTGGTCCGTACAGTCGTCGCCGTCCTGACCGGCTGCAGCTGCGCGCCGTCGTGCAGGATTACGCCGCGCGTCTCCATCTCCCGTGCCCAGGGCATCCAGCAAGGTTCGTCCAGGCCGACGGCCGCGGCTACCGGCGCCGGCTCCGGCGGGGCGCTCGGCTCGGCCGCCTCGACCTCGCCGCACATCAGCAGCATGTACCGCATCATGTCGTCCTCCTTATCGTGTCTGGTCGTCAGTACGACGAACGAGAAACCCGGCAAAGGACATAACGTCGTCGGCGCCTGTCCAACCGAGGCTATGCCCGTTCGTCGTGTATGCAGGAGCCCGCATGGACAGACGGCTCGGGCCAACCACCGTCAGGAGGATGCAGTGAGTCTGCCAGAGATCGTGACGCGCGAGGAGTGGCTCGCCGCCCGCACGGACCTGCTGGTACGAGAGAAGGACCACACCCGCCAGCGCGATGCCCTCAACGCCGACCGGCGACGGCTGCCCATGGTGGAGATCAGCAAGACCTATACCTTCGAGGGGCCCGACGGCACGGTAGCGCTGGCGGACCTGTTCGACGGCCGCGCTCAGCTGATCATTCAGCACGTGATGTTCGACCCGGCCTGGGACGCGGCCTGTCCCGGCTGCACGGCGGGTCTCGACGAGCTCGCGCCCGGGATGCTGCAGCACGTGGCGTCACGTGACACCTCGTTCGCCGGGATATCGCGCGCACCGTACGACAAGCTCGCGGCTTACAAGGCTGCCCGCGGCTGGGACTTCGGCTGGTACTCCTCATACGGCACCGACTTCAACTATGACTTCGACGCCACGCTGGATGCTGCCGTCAAGCCCGCCGTGTACAACTACCGGGCTCAGCCCGAAGGTGCCGACGGCGCCGAGGGCGAGGTGCCGGGCCACAGCTGCTTCCTGCGCGACGGAGATCGTATCTTCCACACCTACTCGACCTGGGCCAGAGGCACGGATCAGCTGGGCAGCTCCTACTCGCTGCTGGACCTGACGGCGTTCGGCCGGTCCGAGGAGTGGGAGGAGCCGAAGGGTCGGGTAGCCAAGCCGCACGGCGCCGATCCGACCTTCACCGACTAGCTGCCGAAGGTAAGCCGCCGTGGCGGCGCAGTCTCGGCCCCCCGTGGGGCATCTGCGTCTGGCTTTGTCAGCGAAAACTGCTGAGAAAGCCAGACGCAGATGGGGAACGCTGAGAAAGCCAGACGGCGGCAGTGGCTGGCGGGCAGCGGCGGGCTAGCGGGCGGGGACACCGGCCCGCTGCAGGATCGCCGGGATCGAGCTCTCCGCGCCGATGGCCATGACGTGTACGCCCGCCACGCCGGGAACCTCGGCGAGCGCGGCGATGATCTCGCTGCACAGCTGCTCGCCTTCGGCGCGGAACTGGTCAGGCGAGCCCGCGCCCGCGAGCCGGTCACGGACCTGGTCGGGAATCACCACGCCGGGGATGGTGCCGAGATGCGCTAGTGCCCGCGCGGACCGGACGGGGCCGACGCCGGCCAGGATGTGGCAGCGCTCGTGCAGGCCAAGGTCGCGGATCCGCGTCATCCATTCGGCAAACGCCGGCACGTCGAAGACGAACTGCGTCTGCACGAACTGCGCGCCCGCCTCGATCTTGCTCGCCAGCCGGTAGGTGGCCCGAGCAACTGCGTCGGACCCGTCCGGCCCGACCGCCCCGCCGGCCCGGGCTGGCGGGTTTTCGACCGCCCCGAGGAACCAGGTCGGCGGCGGCTTCAGCTCGCCGCCCGACATCAGCCTGCCCCGGTCGCGCATGTCAGCGGCTACCCGCAGCAGCTGGGTGCTGTCCAGGTCGAACACCGGCGTGGCGTCCGAGTGGTCGCCGTGCCGCGGGTGGTCGCCCGTCATGATGACGACGTTCGGCACGCCCAGAGCGGACGCCGAGAGCAACTCGGACTGCAGCGCGATCCGGTTCCGGTCACGGCAGGTGAGCTGCATGATCGGCTCGACGCCGACGGTCAGCGCGGCGAGGCTCCCGGCCAGGCTGGACAGCCGGACGGCCGCACTCTGGTTGTCGGTGATGTTGACTGCGTCGACCCACTCGCGCAGGTGCGCCGCCTTGCGCGCGACCGGCGCGGTGTCCGCGCCGCGAGGCGGCCCGATCTCGGCCGTCACGGCGAACTCGCCCGCCACGAGCCGCTTGCGCAAGCCGCCGGGCACAGCGGCGCGCGATGAGCCGCCTGGATCGAGCTCGCCGCCCGGTTTGTCCACCACGCGAGTGAGCCTATCCCAGCGTCTGACGCTGCCGACTGACTGCTGACGCCCTTCCGTGTGCGTTGAGTGCGCCCATAGCAGCACTCAGCGCACACGGAACGAGCAGAAGGTGCTAGGCCAGGGCGCTGCTGATTTTCTCCGTGCCGAGGCGCCGCCTCGCAACGTTCAGCCGGCCGAGCCCGGATAGGGCCGACAGCACCTGCGCGGCCAGCCCGGCCTCGGCGGACGTCGACTCCGCGAGGCCGATGGTCAGGATGCCGGTGAGCATCGCTGGCTTGATCTCGCCGACGTCGGCCACCACCTGAACTCTGGTGCCCGAGTCGCGTGCGAAGCCGCAGATCTGCTTGGTGTCGGCCGACATTGGATCGCCGAGTATCAGCATCAGGTCACTGCCGAGCGCGACCGAGTAGATCGTGCCCGCCCGGTCCGATGGCGCGTAACAGACGTCTGCCGGCACGGCTGCCTTGGCGGCCGGGTACCGCGATCGCAGCGCGGCGAGGATCGGCGCTGCCGTCTCGAGCGCGACGCCCGGCTGCATCAGGTATGAGACCGGCCGCGTGTCGCTGACCCGCAACGCCGCCGTCGTGGCCGGCGTCTCGACGACGGTGACGTCGCCGGGCGCCTGACTGGCGATCGAGGCCGTGGCCGCATGACCGGGCTGGCTGATGAGCACGAGCTGCTGGCCGCGGTCCGCGGTGCGGCCGGCGGCCGTCTGGGCAGCGCCCACTAGCGGGCAGGTGCCGTCTATCACTGTCGCGCCTCGCCTGGTCGCCTCGGCCCGGACGTCCGAGGTCACCCCGTGCGCCGGGAATACCACGACGTCACCGGCCCCAACCTCGTCCAGCGTCGTGGTGATGATGGCGCCGAGATCGGCGAGCTCGCTAGCCGTCTCGGCGGGGATCGCCACCGGCGCGAGGACGTGCACCTGGCGGCCGGTGCCGTGGTGCTCAGACGCGGCCTGCCGGGCAGCGCTGGCGGCATGCAGCGACCCGCTGCACCAGGGACTGCCCGCCATCAGCAATGTCCTGGTGGCGGACGCGGCCGCCCATTCGTCGACCGCCGCGCGGGCGGCAGCCGCTGACAACGCATCACCGGGCGCGGCAGCCGCGGCGATCGCCGCGGTGCTGCCGTCCTGCTGCTGGCACGTGGCAAGGAATAGCTTCGCGTCAGACTCGCCCGAGGAGTCGTCGCCGCCGGGTATATCCGCCATGCGCACCTGCCCGCCTTTGGCGCGCAGTGCGCCGGCCACCAGCGGAGCGGCGTGGCACATCAGGAGGCCGTGCACGGGATCGCCGATGTGAGTCGGCACGAGCACTTCGCCCCGCCGCATGCCGACGCCGGACACCTGGATCTCACGTACGGCTGATCGGCTGCTCATTTAGCCCGCTCGTTCCCTCGGCGCTGGTGGCATGACGCCGCGCCGCTGCACCGCGCCAGTCCCGCGAGGGCAGGATCCCCGCAGTCAGGCCGCGGTTCTCCCTCCCGTTGCCCAAATTTCCGTCTTGGCCGCCCCGGTACCGGGTCCGGAAATATTTACTAGTCCTTCGCTAGGAATTAGGCGTGTCTAACTTTAGGCTGAATGCGGGTACTGACCTGTTAGCCCGGTGGCGGATGCTGCACCGGTAACGCCTGCCGAGAAGGGATCAGCCGTCATGTCCAAGACCGACGAGTTCCTGGAGAACAACCTTCGTTACGCCGAGACCTTCGGCGGCCTGCTGCCGCTTCCGCCATCCGCTGGCGTCGCAGTGGTGGCCTGCATGGACGCACGGCTCAACGTCTACGGCATCCTCGGCCTGAACGAGGGCGAGGCCCACGTGATCCGGAACGCCGGCGGCGTGATCACCGATGACGAGATCCGGTCGCTGGCGATCAGCCAGCGGCTGCTTGGCACGACCGAGATCATCCTGATTCATCACACCGACTGCGGCATGCTCACCTTCACCGATGACGGCTTCAAGGCCTCCATCGAGCAGGAGACCGGGATCAAGCCCCCGTGGGCCGCTGAGGCCTTCGGCGACCTGGACGACGACGTGCGGCAGTCGATCAGGCGGATCAAGGCGAGCCCCTTCGTCCCCCACACTGACTCGGTGCGCGGCTTCGTCTTCGACGTCGCGAGCGGGAAGCTGAGCGAGGTCAGCTAGCAGCCACCTCGGACGCCGGTGTCCTCTCGAGATCATCGAGGGGACACTGTCGTCTATGCCTCGGGGCGTTATCCGTCGGGGTTTTCCCGGCCCTGCCGGTCGGCCAGGAATTGCTCGAACTGGGCGCCGATTTCCTCGGCGGTAGGCACGGCCTCGTCACTGGCCAGCAGGCTCTCGCGGTCGGCGGTGAACGCGTCGTATTGCTGCTCCAGCGCTTGCACGACCTCGGCCACCTCGGCGGAGCCTTCGACTTGCCGCGCGATCTCCAGATCGGTGCGCCGTGCGGCCTCGCGTAGCGCATCGCCAGGAAGTACCAGGCCCGTGACTCGCTGGACCGACTCCAGCAAAGTGGCGGCGGCGGCCGGGTAGGCGGCCTGCGCCAGGTAATGCGGCACGTGAACGGCGAAGCCGATGGCGTCGCGGCCGTCCGCGCCGAGCCGGTACTCCAGCAGCGCCGCGGCGCTGCCCGGCACCTGGAGCTTGTCGACCAGCGGGCGGTAGCCCTCGATCAGGTCGGGGCGGGTCGCGTGCGCGGTCACGCCGAGCTGCCGGGTGTGGGGAACGCCCATCGGGATGCCGTGGAAGCCCACGGCCAGCCGGATGTTCAGGTCAGCCGATAGCCGCATCACGGCGGTGGTGAATGCCTCCCACTCCCGATCCGGCTCCAGGCCGGCCAGCATCAGGAACGATGTGCCCTCGGCGTCCCGCAGCAGCGAGACTGCCAGCTCGGGTGCGTCGTAGTCGTCCCAGTGATCCTTGGAGAAGGTCATGATCGGCCGCCGCGACCTGTAATCCAGGAGCGAATCGATGTCGAACGTGGCCACCTGCTCGTGGTCAAGCGTCGTCATCAGATGCGTGGTGAGGAGCCGCCCGGCGGCGCCGGCGTCGATGAAGCCGTCCAGGTAGTACAGCATCACCAGGTTGGCGTCTGGTTCGGGCGCGCCAGCACCTACCTCGTACAGGTCGGCCGGGTTACGCGCCACTTGTCGCCCTTCAGTTCGCTGCTACCTTCCAGTCTTACCAACGTGCGGGCCGCGCTGATAATCCCGGCAATGTAAACCTAGCGGCCCGGGCGGGATCACGCCGATTCCGTGCTGGCCGAGAGGTCGTGCCAGCGGGCCAGCATTTTGGACATCTCTCCGCTCAGAAACTCGAAGTAACGTACGGTATCGGCCATTCTGGCCCCCGCGGGCGTTGCGCTGCCGAGCGCTGTCACGCCGTCGCGCAACTCGGTCACCCACCGGGCGAACTGGCGGTCGCGCAGCCTCACGATCTCGTCCCACACGTCCGCGGGCATCCGGTAGTGCTGCCGCCGCGAGCCCGGCTCGCCTTCGGCCGTCACGAGCCCGACCTGGATCAGGTAGCGGACTCCGCCCGACACCGATGCCGGGCTCGTCTGCAGCAGCTCGCCGAGCTCGGCCGCAGTCAGCCGGCTGGAGTCCGAGGTCAGCAGCGCAACGAAGATCCGTGCCGGGGTGCGCGGGAAGCCGGCCTGGGTCAGCTGGCTCGTGAAGCTCTCGATGAAGCTGCGCACGGCAGCAGGATCACGGGCGCTGGCGGCGGAGCCGGGCTGGACACTGTTGCCTGGGTCAGAGCCGGCCGATGCGCTGGCCCCAGCCGAGGCCTCGCTGGCCAGCAGTGCCGCGTCGGAAGGCTCTTTCTCGCTCCGTCGAAAGCCGCCGTCGGTGTGAGCCACGAGCTGCCAAAGCCTCCCCGTTCCGTATCTTTAGTGGTTTATGAATTTAGTGTAAGGTCGCCTCCGTGAACGCTATCGAAGTCTCGGGTCTGCGCAAGTCGTTCGGTAAGACGGTGGCGCTGGACGGCCTCGACCTCACGGTCGCGACCGGGGAGGTGCACGGTTTCCTCGGGCCGAACGGGTCGGGCAAGACCACCACGATCCGGATCCTGCTCGGACTTCTGCGCAGCGACGGCGGGACGGCTCGGCTGCTCGGCGGCGACCCGTGGCGGGCGGCCGTCGAACTCCACCGGCGCCTCGCCTACGTGCCGGGCGATGTGACCTTGTGGCCGACGCTGACGGGCGGCGAGGTCATCGACCTGCTCGGCAGGCTGCGCGGCGGCCTCGATGCCAAGCGGCGGTCCGAGCTCCTCGATCGCTTCGAGCTCGACCCGACCAAGAAGGCGCGGGCTTACTCGAAGGGCAACCGGCAGAAGGTGGCCCTGGTGGCGGCTCTGGCATCGGACGCCGAGCTGCTGATGCTGGACGAGCCCACGTCGGGACTTGATCCGCTGATGGAGGCCGTATTCCGGCAGTGTGCCGAGGAGGAGCGAGCCCGCGGCCGGACGGTGCTGCTGTCGAGCCACATCCTGTCCGAGGTCGAGGCGCTGTGCGACCGCGTGACGATCATCCGGGCCGGCCGGGCCGTCGAGACCGGCACCCTGACCGAGCTGCGCCATCTGACCAGGACGTCCATCGCGGCGGAGCTGGCGGGCGTGCCGCATGGGCTCGATCAGCTGGCGGGCGTGCACGACCTGGTGCTGGACGAGGGCCAGGATGGCGGCAGCCGACTGCGCTGCGAGGTCGACTCCGACAAGCTCGAGTCCCTGCTGCGGCTGCTGGTGGCCGCCGGCGTCCGCACGCTGGTGAGTCAGCCCCCGACGCTGGAGGAGCTGTTTTTGCGGCATTACTCAGATGGCGCGGACACCGCCGGGACAGCGGCTGACGCGGACCCGGCCACGCAGGCGGAGACGTGACCGCGGCGCCCGCGCAGGCGGCGACCCGGCCGTCGCGCGGGCTCGGCGAGGGTCGCGCCGGGACGGCGTCGCTGGCCGGAGCCGGCACGCTGACCAGGCTGGCGATCCGCCGGGACCGGATCATGCTGCCCGTCTGGATCTACGCCCTGACCGCGATCGCTGCGTCGGGTGGTTACGGTCTCAAGCTCGTCTACAAGACCGCGCACAGCCGGGCCGGGCTAGCCGCGAGCGTTCACTCGACCCCGGCCCTGGCGTTCCTGTACGGGCAGCTGCACGGCGACTCGCTCGGGGCTCTCATCGCCTGGCGCTACCTCGCATACGCGGCGCTCGGCGCGGCGCTCATGAGCGTCTTCATCGTGGTGCGGCACACCAGGGCGGACGAGGAGACCGGCCGCCTGGAACTTGTCGGGTCCACGGCGGTCGGCAGGAATACGGCGCTCGCGGTCGCGATGCTGGTGGCAACCGTCGCGAACCTGGTCCTGTTCGCACTCAGCGCGCTGGTGCTGGCGGTCAGCGGACTGCCGTTCACCGGCGCTATCGCGTTCGGCCTCGCCGAGGCGGGCTGCGGGCTCGCATTTGCGGCCGTCGCGGCGGTGGCGGCGCAGGTCAGCGGTACCGCACGAGGCGCCAGGGGCATCGCGATCGCGGTCCTCGGATTCAGCTTCCTGCTGCGTGGCGCCGGCGACTCCGCTGGCAGCCACGGCTTGACCTGGCTCACCTGGATCTCACCGATCGGCTGGGCGGAGCTGGTCCGGCCGTTCGGCGGCGAGCGGCTGTGGGTACTTGCGCTGCCCGTGCTGGCGGCCCTGGCAGGGATCGGCATCGCCCTCGCGCTCACCGCCCGCCGTGACCAGGGGGCCGGGCTGGTGCAGCCCAGGCCCGGTCCCGCGACTGCGGGCCGGCTGCTGTCGGGCCCGATCGGCCTGACCTGGCGGCTACAGCGTGGCTCGGTGGCGGGCTGGGCGGCCGGATTCCTGGTTGGCGGCCTGGCCATCGGCGTCGTGACCAAGAGCATCGGCAAGCTGATCGGGTCGAGCGCCGGAATCGCCACGGCGCTCGACAAGATCGGTGGTCAGGCAGCCCTGGTCAACGCCTACCTGGCGGCCTGCATGAGCCTGCTGGGCCTGGTCGCGGCGGCCTATGCGGTCTCGGCGGTCGCGCGGCTCCGGTCAGATGAGGTGGCAGATCGAGCCGAGCCGCTCCTGGCCGCCCCGGTGAGCAGGCCGCGGTGGGGCGGCGGCTACCTGCTGACGGCGGCGGCTGGCACGGCGGTCCTGCTCGTGGCCGGCGGCCTTGGCGTCGGGCTCGCGTATGGCATTGCCACCTCTGATGTCAGCACGCAGGTGCCCAGGCTCATCGGCGCCGGGCTGGCCCAGCTGCCGGCCGCGCTGGCGGTAGCGGCCGTCGGAGCGGCGTTTGCCGGCCTGCTGCCGACGTGGAGCGGGCCCGCTGGCTGGGCGGCGCTGGCGGCCTGCGGGTTCATCGGGTTGTTCGGGCCGGCCCTGAACCTGTCGCAGGCAGTGCTGGATATCTCGCCGTTCGCGCATGTGCCGAAGCTGCCCGGCGGCGAGTTCAGCATTGTGCCGCTGGCCTGGCTCAGCCTTGTCGCGCTGGCGCTAGCCGCCATGTGCCTCATCGGGCTGCGCCGCCGCGACGTCGGCTGACTCGCTGAGTCCGCTGGGACCCTGTGACGCCGGGCGGTTGCGCGGCTGCGGGCTGGGCGGGCGGAGCTGGGCGGCTGTCAGTGGATCGTCTTGTGCTCGGCCAGCATCTGCACGTACTGGGCGATCTTCCGCGCACGCGTCTCCGGGCGCTTGACCGAGCCAACCCGGTAGATGATCGCATAGCGGTTAACGCTGCTGATCGTCGTGAAGAACTCCGCGGCGGCAGGATTGGCGTCGAGGGCCGCGCGAAGGTCATCGGGCGCGGTGCTCGTCCGCTGACCAGCGTAGGCGGCGTCCCAGCGGCCATCTGCCTTGGCATTCTCGGCTTGCAGTTGGCCGGCCGGCCTCATGCGGCCCGCGGCGAGCAGCGCATCAGCCTTCTCGGTATTGATCTTCGACCACTTGCTGCCCGGCGTGCGTGGCGTGAAGCGCTGCAGCCAGTAGTCCGCGTCGAAGCCGCGCTTCTGCCCGTCGATCCAGCCGAAGCACAGCGCTACCTCCAGCGCCTCGGCGTAGGAGACCGACTGCTCGGGCGCGGTCTGCTTGCCGACCTTAAGCCAGATGCCGGCCGATGTGGCGTGCTCCGACTCGAGCCACGCCTCAAAGTCGGCAGCCGAGCGGAAGGCCAGCACGGGGAGGTCGCGACTGGTCACGTGAATAGTGAACCATCCGGTTCTGACAGTGCGCGGCAGTCCCGATCCCGCCGTGTGCGGTCGCGTGCTGCCTAATAGAACACCTGGCTCTGCCGCAGCAAGTCGATCACGTGCGCCCTGGCAGTTGACTCGAGGGCACCAGCCTCGCCCAGGATCCACGCCGCAGTGCTGTTGGCATTCCGGTAAAGCCCCAGGAGCAGGTGCTCGGTACCGATGTAGTTATGGCTGAACTCCAGCGCGACAGTGAGGGCGTCGCGCATGGCGCACTTGGCGTCCTCGTCGTACGGCGGCGAATTCGCCGCGTGGCCGGCGTGTTCTGTAGCGAGCTGCTCCCCGGCTGGCTGGCCCGCTGCGGGCTGACCCCCGCTGTCGTCGTCGTGGTCGTGGTCCTGGGGCCGGGCGGCGACGAGCGCGGCACGCACGTTGTCCTCTGTCAGGTTCATGGCCGCCAGTGTTCGGCCCGCGATCCCCTCGGGCTCGGCGAACAGGGCCAGCAGCAGGTGCTCGGTACCTACGGCGTCGGCGCCGAGCGACACCGCGGCTTGGCGGGAGGCCGCGATGACGTGCCGGGCCCGGTCGGTGAACCGCTCGAAGGTTGGACTCGGAGTCGCTGCGACGATGTGCGCCGCTAGTGCCGAGGCGAACCGCTTGTGCACGGCCTGCTTGGTCACGCCCAGTGCGGTGCTGATCTCGGTCCAGGACCGGCCGTCGCGACGACACCGGTCGACGAAGTGCCCGAGCAGGGCATCGGTGGTCTCTTCCAGCTGTGCGGCCGTAGCGGCGGCGGTGATGAGCTGGTCGAGAGACTGGTCGGAGCCCGCGTCCTGGCGGACCGTGTCGATCAGCTGCTGAAGCGTGGGCGGTGGCGTCATGAGTCAACCTTAGGTTGACAAGTCTCTAGCGTCAACTTCGGGTTGACCAAATTTCCCCGGCATACTAGCGGTATGGCGCCCGATGAACTGAGCTACCGGCGGCGGATGCTGGTTCTGGCCATCTGCTGCATGAGCCTGTTCATCGTCGGCCTCGACGTGACCATCGTGAACGTGGCCCTGCCGTCGATCGGGCACGACCTGCACGCCGGGGTATCGGGGCTCCAGTGGACCATCGACGCCTACACGCTGGTGCTGGCCAGTCTGCTGATGCTGTCCGGGTCGACGGCGGACCGGCTCGGCAGGCGGCGCACCTTCCAGACGGGCCTGGCGACCTTCGCGATCGGCTCGCTCCTGTGCAGCGTGGCGCCGGGACTCGGCTGGCTGGTCGCGTTCCGGATGGTGCAGGCCGTGGGCGGCTCGATGCTCAATCCGGTCGCGATGTCCATCATCACCAATACGTTCATCGGGCCGAAGGAACGGGCCAAGGCAATCGGGGTCTGGGGCGGCGTCGTCGGGCTGAGCATGGCGCTCGGGCCGATCACTGGCGGGTTGCTGGTGGAGACGGTTGGCTGGCGAGGCATCTTCTGGGTCAACGTCCCGGTGGGCATCGCGGCCATCGTGCTGACCGCCCTGTTCGTGCCGGAGTCCAGGGCGCCGCGGGCACGCAAGCTGGACCCGGTGGGCCAGCTACTGGTGATAATCCTGCTAGCCGCACTGGTCTACGGGCTGATCGAAGGGCCCGGATCGGGGTGGACGTCGCCCAAGATCCTTGGCTGCTTCGGCATCGCGGCGCTCGCCCTGGTGGGCCTGGTGCGCTATGAACCAAGGCGGGATGAGCCGCTGATCGACTTGCGGTTCTTCCGCAGCGCGCCGTTCTCGGGAGCCGTCGCGATCGCCATCTGCGCTTTTGCCGCGCTCGGCGGCTTCCTGCTCGTCAATACCCTGTACCTCCAGGATGTACGGGGCTATACGCCGTTGCTCGCCGGCGTCTACACGCTGCCGATGGCGGCCATGACGGCGATCTTCTCGCCGCTGTCGGGCCGTCTCGTCGGGTCGCGCGGCACGAGGCCATCGCTGATCGTCGCCGGTCTTGGCATCGCCGGGGCCGGCCTGATCCTGACGCAGGTAACGCCGAGCACCGCATCGATCGTCCTGATCGGCAGCTACGCGCTGTTCGGCCTCGGCTTCGGCATGGTCAACGCGCCGATCACCAACAGCACCGTGTCCGGCATGCCGCGGTCCCAGGCCGGTGTGGCTGCCGGCGTCGCCTCGACAAGCCGGCAGATCGGCTCGTCACTCGGCGTGGCAGTGATCGGCTCAGCCACGATCTCGGCGCTGCACGGACCGTTCAAGCTGGGCTTCGCCAGCGCGAGCCACGCAGGCTGGTGGATCGTGACCGCCTGCGGCGTCGCGGTCCTGTGCCTCGGCCTGCTGGTCAGCGGATCCTGGGCACGCGAGACCGCCCGGCGTACCGCGAGCCGCCTGATCCCGGCTGGCGAGCTCAGCTACGAGCAGCTCGCCCCCGTCCCCGCAGGCGCAGGGCAGGCGCACGCGCAGGCACGGACGCGGACGGCAGGGCAGGTGGGGTCGCGGACGACATGGCGGGCGCGCCAGAAGCAGCAGGCGCGGCCGGCGCAGCGGCCGTAGCAGAATCAGCACACGCTGAAGGCGCCACGGCTGCCGCGGACGACCGTACGCCCGCTACCTAACGGCCGTACGCCCCGCTACCTAACTGTCCTGCTCGGGCGACACCGACATCAGCGCGAACACCGCGCCCTGGTCGTCGCTGACGACGGCCATCCGGCCGTAGGGGCTGTCCCACGCCGGCGCGACGACGGTGCCGCCAAGTTCGGTCACCTTGGCGATCGCGGCGTCGGTGTCGGTGACGGCGAAATAAGTGCTCCACCTGGCGGGGCTGTCAGCTGGCTCGTCAGCGCTGATCTCGCCGATGCCTCCCACTGGCTTGCCGTCGAGGTCGAGCGTGGCGTACTGCATGCCCTCAGCGCCGATGTCGCCGAACTGGTACCCGAACACAGCGCCATAGAAGGCCTGGTTGGACTCGTAGTGCCGGGACATATTCTCGCTCCAGATGAGCGAGCCCGGCTCGTTGGCCAGCCTCGCGCCAGTGTGCGCGCGAGCCTGCCAGACGCCGAACAGCGCGCCGCCCGGGTCAGCCGCGATGAACATCCGGCCGACGTCCATGACGTCGAACGGGTCCATCATGACCTGACCGCCTGCTGCCTTGATCTTCGCGGCGGTGACGTCAGCGTCGTCGGATGCCAGGTAAGTGGTCCAGAACGTCCCGATGTCCGGCTCGGACTTGCCACCGATGCCAGCCACCGGGAGGCCGCCGACCTCGCACATGCGGTAACCGCCGCTCTCAGGGCCGGTGTCCTGGATGTCCCAGCCGAACAGGCCGCTGTAGAACGCCTCGGCCTTGGGAATGTCAGCTACGCCGAGGTCGATCCAGCACGGCGTGCCGGACGGCCAGGCGGTGTCACGTGTGACCATTGTTCCTCCAGCGCCGTCGCGGACAGGCGGCGCGAGCTCTTGGATCCTGACGGGCGAGGGAAGCGTACTGCCGGCCTCTGACAGTGGCCGCGGAACGACGGTTAACGAGGTGCGGATGTCACGAAGCGAGCGGCGGCCAGCAGACTGATGGCCATGCAGACATGGGATGCCATCAACTCACGGCGGGATGTCAGGTCCTTCTCCGATCAGCCAGTCAGCGCCGAGCACCTGGACCGGATCCTGGAGGCCGCGCGCAGGTCGCCGTCCTCGCGCAATACCCAGCCATGGGACTTCGTACTCGTGACCGACAAGGCGCAGCTAGCGGAACTGTCCGCGGTCTGGGTCGGAGGAGGCCACGTGGCGGGCTCGGCCGCGACGATCGCGCTGATCGTAGCCGTCGACCAGGCGGACGACCCGGGCGTGCGATTCGATCTCGGTCAGGTGACCATGAGCATCATGCTGGCTGCGGCCGACCTCGGCATCGGCAGTGGCCATTCGGCCGCCCGGGACCAGGATCTCGCCCGGCGAGTGCTGGGGCTGCCGGCCGATAGGGCCTGCGCGTTCCTGATCTCGCTTGGCTATCCGGCAGGCCGTCCGCTTGCCCCAATCAAGAATCCGGACCGCCGCCCGTTCGCTGAGGTTGTGCATGGCAGCCGCTGGTAAGGCCACATTCACGGGAATGGGGCCGACTGCGTCCGCCGTAGCTCGCCAGCGGCTCGTGGGTGCGGCCTTACTGGGCCTATATAGCCCCAGCCAAGTCACACCCACGAAGATCATCTGAGCCGCGGCTCATACGTGCCGGCTCCGCGGCCTGGCCATGAGGCCGGCGGCGTAGCGTGGCCTGCAGGTGCCGCGAGGCCTTCCTGGCCCGGCCTGGCCGAGGCACTGCGGTGGGTGATGTGGCCCAGGGACGGGGTAGTTGGTGACGTGGCCCAGGGGACGGGGTACTAGCACTGAGCCGCAGGCCAGGACACCAGACGCGCCGCGGCAGCCGGCCAGTAACACCCGCCCCAACCGAAACCGGCGGAACTCAGTCATATGAGGCGACCCGCGCCATCGGCGGCGAGCGTGCTTACCGGGTCGGATCGCCTGTATGAGGGGGCGCCTACGGAAGGTAACGGCTCTTGCGGACTCAACGGCTCTGGCACACGGCAGGCGGCCTCGCCGCTGCTGGTGCGCTCGCAATCGCCGCGGGGTGCAGCTCGTCGGGCCCAGCCACCAGCTCGCCGGGCACGCCATCGAGCCGTCCTCCCGCCGGATCCTCGGGTACGGCTCAGCCTTCGCCGATTTCCCCGGCTCCGACCGACTCGCAGAACAGCACGCCTACGCCGCAGCAGTCGGCCGAGGCTGTGCAGGGTCCGGCCGCGGTGCCGACCGCCGCTCAGCTCGCAGCCCTCAATGCCGAGAGGGGCGAGATCGCGAAGCTCTCGCCCGAGCAGCTAGCCGGACAGCGTGTTGTTTACAGCTACAACGGTCTGCGGGCGCCTGCAGGGCTGCTGAGGCTGATCCGGCATGGCGATGTCGGCGGCGTGATCTTCTTCAGCTTCAACATCTCCAGCCAGGCGCAGCTCCGCGGCGTGATCAGTCAGATGATCGCCGCAAACGCGGCGTCATCGAACCCGGCCCGCCAGTTCCCGCTGCTGCTCATGACCGATCAGGAAGGCGGCCAGGTCCGCCGCCTGCCCTGGGCTGGGCCGAGCCAGTCCGAAGCGCAGATCGGCGCCTCGGCCGATCCGTCGGCCGCGGCAGCCACGGCAGGCGCTCAGGCTGCGACTGGCCTGCGCGGCGTCGGCATGAACGTCAATCTTGCGCCGGTGCTGGATGTGTTCCGGCAGGCAGGCGACTTCGACGACCAGTTCCAGCGTTCCTACAGCATGAACCCGGACGTCGTGGGGGCGGCGGGCGCGTCGTTCGTGAGCGCCCAGCAAGGCGGTCACGTCGCGGCGACCGTGAAGCACTTCCCCGGGCTTGGCCCGGCCGCCGCGAGCCAGAACACCGATGACCAGCCGGTGATCATCAACCTCCCGGCCAGCACTTTGCGATCGGTGGACGAGCGTCCGTACCGGGCCGCGTTCAAGGCAGGAGCGAAGCTGGCCATGGTGTCATGGGCTCGGTACCCGGCGCTTGACCCGCGGCTTCCCGCCGGTTTGTCGCCGACCATCATCCAGGGCGAGCTTGAAGGCAGGCTCGGCTTCACGGGCGTGACGATCACGGATGCGCTCGGCGCCGGGGCGCTCCAGGCGTACGGCTCGCTTCAGAACAAGACGATGCTCGCTGGGCGGGCCGGCATGGACACGCTGATGTGCACCGCGATCAAGCCGCTGCCAGGCTGGAAGTGCGTCGACGGCCTGAAGAATGGCTATCTCGACGGCGCGCTGCCGAAGACCGCGTTCCAGGCGCAGCTCGCGCAGCTGCTCCAGCTTCGCGCCAGCCTGCCGACCTGACCCGCCGGGGTTCGCGTCTGCCGTGCAGTGGGCGGCTCCAGACAGTAGCGTGGTGTTCAGTACAAGATGTCTGTTTCGGCTAGCGATTGCGTGCGAGCGGGGATCCGCCCGGCTCCACGGAGAGGCAACCCCCGCCTTGAGCAAGCAGCTTTGGTTCAGGTACTCCGGCGTGACTGTGGCGGCTGTTGCGGTGGCGTCGCTGACGGCGGCGCTGTTCGGTGCCAACGCCAGCGCCGGCCCGATCGGCGCGACGGCGCGCACCGCTGGCCAGCAGACTGTTGCTGCCCGTACCCGGCAAGCAGGGAACGGGGCGCTGCTCAGCTCCGCCGTCCATAACCCGGCGGTCGCCCGCGCGCTTAGCCTCGCCCCGGAGTCGGCCGTCGTTTCGTCGCTCTCGGCGCGTCAGCTAGCAGGCCAGCGCGTGATCTACGGCTACTCCGGCGCCACGCCGCCATCGAGCCTGCTGTCGCTGATCCGCCGTGGAGATGTCGGCGGCGTCATCTTCTTCAGCGGCAACTACAAGACCAGGTCGCAGTTCACGGCGGCCGTCGGCAAGCTCGAGACCGCTAACTCCGCGTCGAGCAACCCGGCCCGCGAGTATCCGCTCCTGCTGATGACCGACCAGGAAGGCGGCCTGGTCAGGCGGCTGCCCGGCGCGCCAGTCCACTCGGAGAAGTGGATCGGCGCGCGCGGCACGGCGTCGAGCCGTGCCGACCAGGCGGGCAAGGCGGGCTCAGGCGCTGCCGCCAACCTGCTCAGCTACGGCCTCAACGTGAATCTGGCGCCGGTGCTCGACATCTACCGGTCGGCCGGCGACTTCGACGATCAGTACCAGCGGTCCTACAGCATGAACCGACAGGTAGTGTCCACGCTCGGCGCCGCCTTCATCCAGGCGCAGCAAAGCGGTGGCGTGGCCGCGACAGCCAAGCATTTCCCCGGCCTCGGCGCGGCTCGGGCCAGCCAGAACACCGACCTGCGACCGGTAACGATTGGCTTGTCGAAGTCGGCGCTTGAAGGGACAGACGAGTATCCGTACGCGGCAGCGATCACCGCGCAGGTCGATCTCGTCATGGTGTCCTGGGCGGTGTATCCGAACCTGGGCTCCCACCGCCCGGCCGGCCTGGCGCCCGCGATAGTGCAGGGCCAGCTCAGGAGCCGCCTCGGCTTCCAGGGCGTGACCATCACTGACGCGATCGGCGCTGGCGCCCTCGCGGGCTATGGCTCGACTAGCAACCGCGCGCTCAAGGCGGCCCAGGCTGGCATGCAGCTCATCCTGGCGTCAGACTCCGTCGGCCAGGCCACGCAGTGTCTCGACGGGCTTGAGAACGGCTATCGCAACGGCAGCCTGCCCGCGGCGGCGTTCCAGGACACGGTCGCGCAGATACTCAAACTGCGCGCGAGCCTCAAGCCCTGACAGCGGCGGACCTGACGGCACCGCCCTGATAGCGGCGGCCCTGACAACGCCAGGCCGCACTGCGCGGAAACTGGCCGCGGCTCATGCGTCTATTAAGGCCCTGCGTCTATTAAGGCCCTGCGTCTATGCAGACCAGGGCGGGAGCTGCTGCAGGCTCCAGGTGTTGCCGTCCGGGTCTGCGAACGTCACGAACGATCCCCACGGCTGGACGTCGATATCGCTGGCCTTCACGTCGTGCGCCAGCAGGGAATCACGCGCGGCGGCGACGTCGGCCACGACCACCTGCACGCCGCGCTGAGACCCCGGCGCCATGTCGGTGATGCCTGTGCCCATCATAATGGAGCAGGCCGATCCAGGCGGGGTGAGCTGCACGAAGCGCAGGCTCTCGTTGACCTGGTGATCGTGGTCGGCGTTGAAGCCGACCTGATCTACGTAGAACGCCTTGGCGCGGTCGACATCGGTCACGGGTATCCCAACGAGCTCGATCTTCCAGTCCATGCGCCGACGCTATCGCCGGGGTCTGACATTTCCGGGCGGCGCCGCCGGGGAGTAGGCCGTCAGGAAGAAGCCCCGCACCGGCCAGCCGATGTTGACGCAGTGCGTGAAGATCGCAGCGGGCGCCGCCGTGTCGAACCCGATCTGGACATCGTCGGCCGGACCCGAGTTCGGGTCGTAGACCATCAGTGTCACCTGGGTGCCATCGAGCCGGTACCCGTAGGCAAGCACCTGATGGTTGTGCCCGAGCAGGAGCGGATTCGGTGACGCCACAGTGACGACGCCCAGCGGCGCGGGCACGCCGGCATCGATCCGGGCCCTGATCCGCGGCCACTGTCCTGTGATCGTCCGCGTCGCGAGATCGTGGTCGGGCAGGTTCATCCAGTAGTAGTACCTGGCCACGCCGGCCGGGATGTGCCAGGACTGGATCAGCCGCCGGACGATGAATCCGAACAGTGGTTCCCCGGGGGACGGCCGGCTCACTGGCGGTGCGCAGCGGGCGTACCAGAAGTCCAGGGCGCCGAAGACCATGCCGCCGCAGAGGCCGCGAGCTGCGTTGCCGATGCCTACGCGGCCGAACGGGGTCGCGACCGAGACAGCCGGCTCCTCTGGCCAGGAGTTAGTGAACGGGAAGCCGTCGCGAGATGGCAGGAAGAGGGAAGGCCTCGGCTGACCCATGCCTCATTATGAAGCGCGGCTGGGGACACCGGGGCTGACGACACTGGGCGCTGGCGACACCGGGGGTGGCGGCACCGGGACCGCCGTCACCGGGGCTGGCGACACCCGGACCGCCGTCACTGGGGCTGGCGACAGCGGGCTAGGAGCCTGCGAGGTTGTCGATGCTGGCCACCTCATCGGCGGACAGGGCAAAGCCGAAGAGGTCGAAGTTCGCCGCGATCCGGTCCGGCCTAGCTGACTTCGGGATCACCGTGACGTCGTGCTGGAGGTGCCAGCGGAGCACGATCTGGGCCGGGCTGACGCCGTGCGCGGACGCGATCTTGGCCAGTACGGGGTCGTCGAGGTTGGTGTTCTTCAGCGAGCTGTACCCCTCGACAGCGACGCCTCGCTCGGCGTGCCCGGCAAGCAGCCGGCCGTCGTAGAAGGTCGGGCCCCAGTCGATCTGGTTGACGGCGGGCGCCTGCCCGGAGGACCTGCTCAGGTCGTCGATCTCGGGCAGGCTGTAGTTGCTGACCCCCACGTCCCTGACGAGTCCGTCGGCCTGGGCCGCGAGGAGCTCGTTCCAGAGCCGGCGGCTCTCACTGCGGTTCGACGGCGGCCAGTGGACCAGCCAGAGGTCGAGGTAGTCGGTGCCGAGCGCCCGGAGCGACTGGGTGAGGATCGCCCGCGCCCGCCCGGCGTCTGACGGGCGGATCTTCGTGGTCACGAACACATCGCCTCGGTCCACGCCGCTGGAAGCAAGGCCCGCGCCCACATTGGCCTCGTTCGCATACATGGTGGCGGTGTCGATGTGCCGGTAGCCAGTTGCGAGTGCGGCGAGCACGCCGTCGCGGGCCTGGTTATTGCGCAGTTTCCAGGTGCCAAAGCCGACCTGGGGCATGCGGCCGCCCCCAGGCAGCGTGACTGCCGGGACGTCACTGAGTGCGGTCATGAGGTGATTATGCGCGCATCTGGCCGCGCACCTGCGGGCCGGGCTGGACGGATGCGACCCCGTTCCCGCCCTGATGGGTTTGATCTTGTCAGCAGACCAGGGTGCCGCTGGTAGCGGTGAGCTGTGCAAACAGCTCCGTCAGCTGCGCCGTGACCGGTCCCGGCTTGCCGTCGCCGATCGGCCGGCCGTCGAGTGCCAGCACTGGCGTCAGGCCACCCATCGTGCCGGTCACGAACAGCTCGTCCGCGTTGTAGAGCTGGGTCAGGCTGTAGTCGCCCACCTGGCAGCCGATCCCGGCGCCGGCGGCGAGGTCGAGCACTGCCTGCCGGGTGATGCCCTCCGGGCACGCGGCGGCCGTCGGGGTGTGCAGGACGCCACCGCTGACCAGGAAGATGTGCGTGGCATTGGTCTCCGCGACGAAGCCACGCTGGTCGAGCATGACGGCGTCGTCGGCGCCGGCCACGTTGGCTTCGATCTTGGCGAGGATCGAGGTCAGCAGATTGTTGTGGTGGATCTTCGGATCCAGGCTGTCGGGGCTAGTGCGCCGGACGCTGGCGGTGATCAGCGTGATGCCGCCGGCGTCGTAGACCGGTGCCTTGTGCTCGGGCAGCACGATCAGTGTCGGCCCTGACTGGTTCAGCCGCGGATCCATCCCGCTGGTGATCTTGACGCCGCGCGTCAGGGTGAGCCGGATGTGCACGTTGTCCGTCATCTTGTTGGCCGCGAGCGTGCGCCTGAGCTCGGCAGTGATCTCCGCATCGGACGGTATGTGCTCGAACGCCAGCGCCCGCGCCGAGGCCCGCAGCCTGCCCAGGTGCTCGTCCAGCCGGAAGATCTTCCCCTGGTACAGCCGCAGGCCCTCCCAGACGGCGTCGCCGCCCTGGACCACCGAGTCGAACGGGCTGACCCTGGCCTCGTCACGATGAGTGAGCCTGCCCCCGACGCTGACGATCAGGTCCCGGTTGCGCTCATCGAAGGCCTGCAGCACGTAGCGCTCCTCGGGTCGTAATGCGGCGGCCAGCGGGCTGGCCAGCTCGCCGCCACCAAGCGAACTGTTAACTGGCCGGGACGCAAGCCCTTAGACTTACCCACCACCAAGGGTCTCCTGCCGACCGGCAGCCCTGCCACCATGGCCTCGGTCCGTCACTTTGCACACGATATAAGGTCCTATGCGAGCACGATCCTCGATCACGGGTAATGTCAAGCAGTCTCCCGCGGCTTCCTCCGGTTCCGGCCGCGACCGAGCCAGTAATGGACAGACTGAACGAGGCAATCGCGTGACGGACAATCGGATCGGGCTAGCCTGGCTGGCCGGGGTGGCGCTCGCGTTCACGCTGGCCGTGCTCGCGTTTACGCCGCTGCGGATGAGCCTCGGCTGGGACGAGACCGTGTACGCCAGCCAGATCAGCAGTCATCTGCCGATGCTGTGGAGTGCGGAGCGGGCTCGCGGCCTGCCGCTGCTGATCGCCCCCGTGACGCTGCTCACCGGATCCGCCACCGTGCTGCGTGTCTACCTTGCGCTGCTCGGCGGCCTCGGCCTCTTCGCCGCCCTGCTCTGCTGGCGGCGCCTGCGGCCGGACTGGGTGCTGGCGCTGGCAGGCCTGGTGTTCGGCGGCCTGTGGGTGGTTGAGTCGCAGGCCTCGCAGGTCTACCCGAACTTCTGGATCGCCCTTGCCGCCCTGGCTGGCGTGGGGCTGTTCCTGAGAAACATGACGGGGGAGGGCGGGCGCGGCAGCGTCGTGCTGCTCGGCGTCGCGGCCGCGTTCACCTCGATGATGCGACCCCCGGACGCGCTTGCGCTGTTCTGCCCCCTGCTGCTCGCCGCCGCGGTGATCGTCCTGCTCGGCCGGCCCGACTGGCGGGCGGAGCTCAGCCGGGTTCTTGGCGCCGTCCTCGCGATCGTGATCGGCCTGGCAGTCGGTATCGGCGAATGGGTGATCGAGGCCTACCTGTACTTCGGCGGACCGCTGCACCGGCTGAAGCTGCAGAGCACCGCGGTCGGCGGCACCAAGTTCGCTCCGCTCAACAGCCTGCGCATACTCAGCGGCGGCCGGGCTAGCTCGGTGCCGGGCTTCCCGTCGCTGACGGGCTGGAGCGACCCATGGCTGCTGCTGTGGTGGCTCGCCTTCGCCCTCCTCGCCCTCCTCGGCGTCTACGTAACCTGGCGCGCCCGAGGCTGGCTGCTCGCGCTGACCCCAGCGTTCTGCGCGGCCTGCGAGTACCTGATTTACACCTTGCCGGCCAGGGACAACAGCCGCTACCTGCTGCCCACGTGGGCGTTGCTGGCCATCCCGGCCGCGGACGGCCTGGCGTGGCTGCTCACCCGGCCGAAGCGACAGGTCCGGCTAGCTGCGATCGGTCTGGCCGCGGTGTTCCTGGTGGCCGAGTTCGCCACTCAGCACGCGGTGCTGCATACCCAGACCACTGCCGACCAGGCCCTGGCCCGCTCGAGTGACAGCGTCCGCGACTCCCTGCGCCAGCTTGGCGTGGCGGCGCCGTGTGTCGTCACGAGCGATGCCCGGCCCTATTTTGTGCCCGTATCGGAGCCCGCTGCCTATGGCCTCGGCTGCGGGTATCAATGGACTATGCGCAGGCAAGGTGCCGCCCACGGCAGCCGGGTGATCGTGCTGGTGCAGGGCACTAAGCCGCCGTTCCCCTACGCGCAGAGCTGGCCCGCGCACAAGCTGAGCGGCAACGTGATCGCTTACGTCCAGCCAGCCGGCGCCTGAGGTCGAGGTCCTCGCCGGAGGGCTACGGCCGCAGGCGCTGAGCGGCTAGTTCCTCGTAGAACAGCTGGCACTGCTCGGCCAGCGCCTCCAGCTCGGCGGGAAGGTCATCATCGGCCGGCACGCGGTAGGGGCCGAAGCCGGTCGAGCGCCAGACGCTGTCATACCAGTAACGTGCCCAGACGCCGTCGCTTGGCCGCGGCCCGGTAGGCCAGGACAGCATGGCCGGGTCGAAGTTGATGCCGAGCGCGTCACAGAGCGCCTCAAGTGCTGCCCGCGGTGCGCGCAGGATGTCGGCCGAGTCGATCACTGGCCCGCCGAAGCCGCGGAAGATCTCGACCTGCTGTGCCAGGCCGAGATCGGCAAGCACCGGCTGCGACCTGACCCTGGCGTAGGAGGCCAGCAGCCGCCGCGGAGCGCGGATCAGGAATGCATGGCTGAGGCCGCCGAGCGCCGCCCGGTCGATCTCGGGCAGCAGATGGTGCGTCATGTGCTTCTGGTAGTAGACGGATGTCCCGGCGGGCAGCGGCGCGTGCGCGAGCTGCGTGAGCACCGCCTGCCAGTCGGTCGGCATGCTCGCGACGACCTCGTCCCGGCCCGGATGGTCCACGCCCGTCCGGGCCAGGTAATAGCCGTACAGCGGCTCGTCGACGACGACGGTGTCGGGCCGGTTCTCGAACGAGCGCATGAGCGCGGTGGAGACGGTCCGCGGCCCGGACCACATCGCGATCCTGGCGGTCACAGCAGCACGACCGAGCGGAGCACCTCCCCGCGGTGCATTTTGTCGAAAGCCTCCTCCACCGCGTCGAGCGCGATGGTCTCGGAGACGAACTTGTCCAGCGGCAGCCGGCCCTGCAGGTGCAGGTCGACAAGCATGGGGAAGTCGCGGGTCGGCAGGCAGTCCCCATACCAGGATGACTTGAGGCTGCCACCGCGTCCGAAGATGTCGAGCAGCGGCACCTCCAGCTGCATCTGCGGGGTCGGTACGCCGACCAGCACTACGGTGCCGGCCAGGTCACGGGCGTAGAACGCCTGCTTGTACGTCTCGGGCAGGCCGACGGCCTCGATGACGACATCGGCGCCGTTGCCCTCGGTCAGCGCCTGGATCTCCGCAACCGGGTCGCTGGTCTTCGAGTTCACGGTGTCGGTGGCGCCGAACTGCCGGGCCCACTCGAGCTTGCGGTCGTCCACGTCGACGGCGATGATCTTGCGGGCGCCAGCCAGGCTGGCGCCGAGGATCGCTGCGTCGCCGACGCCACCGCAGCCGATCACCGCGACCGAGTCGCCCCGGCTGATCCCGGCCGTATTCAGCGCCGCGCCGAGGCCCGCCATCACTCCGCAGCCGAGCAGGCCTGCCACCTCGGGCTTGATCGCAGGGTTGACCTTGGTGCACTGGCCGGCCGCGACGAGCGTCTTGTTGGCGAACGCGCCGATGCCGAGCGCCGGCGAAAGCGGTGTGCCGTCGGCCAGCGTCATCTTCTGGGTCGCGTTGTGCGTGGCGAAGCAGTACCACGGGCGGCCGCGCAGGCAGGCCCGGCACTGACCGCAGACCGCGCGCCAGTTGAGGATCACGAAGTCGCCGGCCTCAAGGCCAGTAACGTCGGGACCGACCGCCTCGACCACCCCTGCCGCCTCGTGGCCTAGCAGGTAAGGGAAGTCATTCCCGATGCCGCCCTCGCGGTAGTGCAGGTCGGTGTGACAGACGCCACAAGCCTGGATGGCCACTAGCGCCTCACCAGGCCCCGGGTCGGGAACGATCACCGTGGCGACGCTTACCGGCGCGCCCTTGCCGGTGGCGATGACGCCCTGGACCTCGTGTGCCATCCTGCTGCTCCTTCGCGATCGCGGTTAGCACCACCGATCTTGGCAGGAGCCCTGCCGCGTCGCCACGTCCCATTGGTTGTTAGACCATGCAGCTAGAAGGCGGACGCCGTCAGGCGACTGGAGTCGGCGGCCTCCGGCTGAATGGCTTGCGCGCTGGCGGCGGAACAGTGAAGCGCAATGCGCCCCTCCTGGAGAGCACGCCTACCGGCAGCGTGTCCGGCTGCACCGCGGCGAGGGCCAGCTTCAGCTGGGCAGCCGTCCGGTCGCAGATCTTGATCTTGTACCTCGGCGGGTCCATCCTCGGCATGGTCAGGGCCGGCGTGCCGCGACCGAACATGAACGGCATTACGAGCGCACCCAGGAACAGCAGGATCTGCCTGGCCGGGCCCGGGCGGTGGACGATCCGTGCTGCCGGGCTGAGCGTGATCTCCAGCAGCAAGCCGTACCGGCGCGGAACCATCCGCAGCTGGGCTATCTCGGCCCAGGACAGATGAACCTGCCGTAGCTTCGGCCGCTTGCGGGTAGTGCGGATGCCGAGCCAGATGCCGTGGCTGTCGGCGCGGAAGGCCCGGTGCCGCACCGTGGCGAGCACTCCCATCGCGATGCAGGCGGCAAGAAAGAGACCGCCGACCTCGGTCTCCGCGAGCCACAGTGGCATCCGGCCGGTCGTGCTGGCGCGCGTGCCGAGCAGCACGGCGCCACCCGTAAGTATGGCGAACCAGGCCGGGATGAGCCAGACGAATCCTCGCGGGTACCTGCTGGCTGGCCCCCGGACCAGGCACGTGACGGTGTCTTCCACTAGCCGCCTCCCCGCAAGGTCCCTCACCATGATCTTCCGTGCTGGCGCCAGGTACGGCAAGTCCCAGATTTCGTCATCTGAACGTCATCACCGCTGTTCCTAGCACTCCTACTCCCAGCACCGGGCCGCCGGGATCACGCGCCAGGGCTGTCATGGTGCCACCGGAGCGGTGTCCTAACCTGGGGACAGCCAGCGTCGGCTCTAGGTCAAGGGAACGAAAGAATGCAGATTGCCGAGATCACCCGTCACGAGACCAGCCATCGGGCCGACCTCCTGACGGTCCGGTCGTACTCCGTCGAGCTGGATCTGACCTGCGGCGAGAAGATCTTCCGGTCAACCTCGGTGATCAGCTTCGACTGCGCCGAGCCCGGCGCGGCCACCTACGCCGACCTCGTGGCCGAGGGTATTCACGAGATCACGCTCAACGGCGACCGCGTCGATCCGGAGACTGCCTACGCGGATGGCCGGATCGCGCTGGCCGGCCTCGCCCGGACCAACGAGCTGCGTGTGGTCGCGGACTGCGCGTACACGGCCGACTCTAAGGGCATGCACCGCGCGGTCGACTCGGCTGACGGGAAGGTCTACTGCTACACGAACTCCGAGCCGGCGGACGCGCGCCGGGTCTACGCGAACTTCGAGCAGCCGGACCTGAAGGCCGCGTTCACGTTCCACGTGATTGCGCCGGCGCACTGGGCGGTCCTGTCGAACCAGCCGACACCGGAGCCTGAGGCGGTCGGGACCGGCGAGACTGACTCGGGGAAGGCGGTCTGGCGCTTTCCGCCGACCCCGCGGATCTCGACCTACCTGACCGTGGTCGTCGCTGGCGAGTACCACCTCGAATCCGGCTCGCACACGACGCCATCGGGCCAGGTGATCCCGCTTGGCGTCGCCTGCCGTCAGTCGCTGGCCGACTATCTTGAGGCCGCCGACATGTTCACGGTGACCGGGCAGGGCCTGGACTTCTTCACGCAGCTCTTCCAGAGCGATCTCCCGTTCGCCAAGTACGACCAGGTCTTCGTGCCGGAGTTCAGCGCCGGGGCGATGGAGAACCCGGGCTGCGTGACGTTCTCCGAGCGGCTGCTGTTCCGGTCCAAGGTCACCGACATGATGTACGAGCTGCGCGCCATGGTGGTCTTGCACGAGATGGCGCACATGTGGTTCGGCGACCTGGTGACGATGAAGTGGTGGGACGACCTGTGGCTGAACGAGTCCTTCGCCGATTTCAGTGCGGCGCTGGCCGGCGCGGAGGGCACCCGCTTCACCGACGCCTGGACCACGTTCTCTGGCTCCCGCAAGACCTGGGGCTACATGCAGGACCAGCTGCCGACGACGCACCCGATCGCGGCTGACGTCCCGACGCTGAGCGAGGCCATCGCGAATTTCGACGGGATCAGCTACGCCAAGGGTGCTTCGGTCCTCAAGCAGCTGGCGGCTTACGTCGGACGTGACAACTTCTTCGCCGGCATCCGGTCCTACTTCGCCGAGTACGGTCACGGGAACGCCACGCTCGCAAGCCTGCTAGCCGCACTGGAGACCAGCTCCGGCCTGAGCCTCGGTGACTGGTCTAAGGCGTGGCTCCAGACTGCCGGGCCGAACACGCTGCGCAGCCAGTTCGCAGTCGGCGACGACGGCCGGTTCACCGAGTTCGCCGTGCTCCAGGAGGCGACTCCCGAGCATCCGACCCTGCGGCCGCACCGCATCGCGATCGGCCTGTACAACATGGCGGCTGACGGCGCACTCGTGCGTACGCACCAGGTCGGAGTGAATGTCACGGGTGCGCGAACCGAGGTGCTTGACCTTGTCGGTTTTGCCCAGCCCGACCTGATCCTGCTCAACGACGACGACCTCGGCTACGCCATCGTGCGGTTTGACGACCGGTCACTGGCCACGCTGACCGAATCGATCGGCGCTTTCCGCGATTCGCTTGCCCGTACCGTCTCCTGGAGCGCGGTGCTGGACATGGTGCAGCGCGCCGAGCTGTCGGTCCCGGCGTTCGTCAAGATCCTCATCGGCGGCATGAGCAAGGAGCCTGCCGTCTCAGTGCTCCAGATCCTGCACATGACCACCGCGCGGCTGATGGCCGTCACCGCCGACCCGCGCTGGCTCCCGGTCGGCAAGGAGCAGCTCGCGACCGTCGCAGTCGAGCTGCTGGCGGCCGCCGAGCCGGGCAGCGATCATCAGCTCGCCTGGATGCAGCTGCTTGGCTGGACTGCCGTCACACCCGCGCAGCTCGACTTCATCGCAGGTCTGCTAGCCGGGAACGTGGTGGTCCCCGGACTCGCTGTCGATACAGAACTGCGGTGGTCCCTGCTGCGGCGGCTGGCCACCATGGGACGGGCCGACGACGCAGATATCGATGCGGAGCTCGCGCTCGACCCGACCGACGCAGGCCGCCGGCACGCCGCGGCCGCTCGTGCCGCGATCCCGGACGCTGAGCACAAGGCAGCCGCGTGGCAGCTTATGACGCAGTCGCAGGAGCTTGGCCACGAGGGCGTAGACCAGGCGGCCGCAGGATTTGGCCAGCCCGAGCACGCAGAGTTGCTAGCGCCTTACGTCGATTTGTACTTCGAGGTGCTGCCGGATATCTGGACGAGCCGTGGCGATCACCTCAAGCGGCTCCTTGGCCTGGGTCTGTTCCCTTACTGGGCCGCGTCGCCTGTGCTGCTCCAGCGGATCGACGACTTCCTCGCCGCCGAGCCACGCGACCCGTCGATGGTTCGGTTGCTCGTCGAGCGACGCGATGCGGTCGACCGCGCCCTGCGGTCCCGATCGCTGACCGCCGGGGCAGAGCCTTCCTGAATTCGCGATTGCAACGTGGCATAGTGTCCTGAACGGGGATTGTTCGGGCGCCAACTGGTCACGGGTGGTACTGCTATGCAAGCTGCAGAAATTACGCAAAATGACACCGCGGAGCGGGCTCGGCTGCTGCATGTGCACAGCTATTACGTCGCGCTCGACCTGACGCGAGGCAGCGACTCTTTCCTCTCGACATCGGTAATCGTCTTCGGCTGCGCCGAGCCTGGCGCGGCCAGCTACGCGGACCTTATCGCCGAGTCCGTGCACGAGATCACCCTGAACGGGACGCCGCTAGACCCGGCCGTCGCCTACGCCGACGGCCGGATCGCGCTGCCCTCGCTGGCTGCGGACAACGTGCTGCGTGTGGTGGCCGATTGTGCGTACGGCACGGGTGGATTCGGCCTGCAGCGGTCGGTTGATTCGGCCGACGGCAGGGTCTACACGTTCACGCAGTTCGAGGCCGCACACGCGCGCCGCGTGTTCGCGAACTTCGAGCAGCCGGACCTCAAGGCGGAATTCACCTTCCGCGTCACGGCGCCCGAGCATTGGACGGTCCTGTCGAACCAGCCAGCGCCCGAGCCGCAGGCGACTGGGGATGGCGCCGCTGTCTGGCTCTTCCCGGCAACGCCGCGGATCTCGACCTACCTGACGGCGATAGCCGCAGGCGAGTACCACGTGATCCGCGAGTCGCACACCACGCCGGGCGGCCAGGCGATCCCGCTGGGTCTTGCGTGCCGCCAGTCCATGGCGAATTACCTCGAGGCCGAGGACATACTCCTGATCACCCGGCAAGGACTCGACTATTTCACCGGCCTGTTCGACGGCGACTATCCATTCGACAAGTACGACCAGGTCTTCGTTCCCGACAATGGGGGAGCGATGGAAAACGTCGGATGTGTCATCCTCACCGAGTCGCTGCTGTTCCGTTCCAAGGTCACCGAGACTGTCTACGAAGTGCGGGCCATGGTGATCCTGCACGAGATGGCCCATCAGTGGTTCGGCGACCTGGTCACCATGAAGTGGTGGGAGGACCTATGGCTGAACGAGTCGTTTGCCGAGCTCGCCGGGTACCTGGCATCGGCTGAGGCGACGCGGTTCACGGAGGCCTGGACCAGTTTCTGCGGCGGCCGCAAGATCTGGGGCTACGGCCAGGATCAGCTGCCGTCCACGCACCCCATCGCCGCAGACGTGCCGACGCTGAGTCAGGCAGAGGCAAACTTCGACGGGATCAGCTACGCCAAGGGCGCGGCGGTGCTCAAGCAGCTGGTCGCCTATGTCGGCCGGGACGCGTTCTTCGCCGGGATCCGGGCGTACTTCGCCGTTCACGCATGGGGCAACGCCACGCTGGCTGACTTGCTGCGGGCGCTGGAGGCGAGCACGGGCCGCGAGCTCGGCGACTGGTCGAAGGCCTGGCTTCAGACCGCAGGACCGAACACGCTGCGCAGTGAGTTCGCGGTCAGCCCTGAGGGTGCCTTCACGTCGTTCGCCGTGCTGCAGGAAGCTCCGGCCGAGCACCCGACGCTGCGCCCGCACCACATCGCCATCGGGCTGTACAACCTCGTCGACGGATGGCTCGTGCGCACGCACCAGGTCCAGGTCGACGTCGCCGGTGCCAGGACCGATGTGCCGTCGCTGGCCGGTTCCGATCAGCCGGACCTGATCTTGCTCAATGACGACGACCTCAGCTACGCCATAATCCGGTTCGACGAGCGCTCGCTCGCAACGCTAACCCAGCACATCGGGCGGTTCCGCGATGGCCTCGCGCGGACCCTGTGCTGGAGCGCGGTCGCGGACATGGCCAGCCAGGCTGAGCTGTCCGTGCCAGCGTTCGTCCGGATCGTCGCGGCCGGCATGGGCAGCGAGCCGTCCGTTGCCGTGCTCCAGCAGGTACACGACGAGACTCTCCGCCTGCTCGGGATGACCGCGGACCCAAGCTGGGTACCAGCGGGCAAGGAAGCGCTCGCGGCCGAGGGCACGCGGCTGCTGCGCGCGGCCGAGCCTGGCAGCGATCATCAGCTTGCCTGGGCGCAGCTGCTCGGCGCCACGGCGACCAACTCCGACCAGCTCGACCTGGTGGCCGGACTGCTCGACGGCAGCGCGGAGGTCCCTGGCCTGAGCGTGGACACCGAGCTGCGGTGGGCCCTCCTGCGACGCCTTGCCGCTACCGGCAGGGCCGGCGATGCGGAGATCGACGCGGAGCTGGCCCGTGACACCACCAACGCCGGCCAGCGCCACGCGGCCGCGGCCAGGGCCGCGATTCCTGACGCCGAGCACAAGGCCGCGGCCTGGCATCTGGTCGCCGAGTCCACCGAGCTGGGCTTGGAAGAGTCCCTCGCCGTCGCGCGGGCCTTCAACACGCCCGAGCACGCGAGGCTGCTCGCACCGTATGCGCAGACGTACCTCGAGCAGCTGCCTGCGATCTGGGCGGCACGGGCCGACTTGCTGCGAGTGATACTGGGGCGCTTCCTGTTCCCGTATCCGGCCGCGTCACCTGAGCTGCTCGAGCGCGTCGATGTGTTCCTCGCCGAGCCCGGCCTGGATCCGGCGATCAGCCGGACGGTGATCGAGGGCCGCGATGCGGTCGTGAAGGCGCTGCGGTCGCGAGCGCTGCCCGGTTAGTTCTTTCGTGGCGCCTCCCTGAGATCGGACACTTTTTTATGCAAATCGCGGAGATTACGCGGAGCGAGACGGCCGAGCGAGCCCGGCTGCTGACTGTCGACTCCTACTCGGTCACGCTCGACCTGACTTTGGGGAGTGAGGTCTTCGGGTCGACGTCGGTGATCAGGTTCAGCTGCAGCGACCCGGGTGCCGGCAGTTATGTGGACCTGGTTGCCGAGTCCGTGCGTGAGATCACGCTCAACGGAGCGCCGGTGGATCCCGCGGCAGCCTGCGCGGAAGGGCGGATCGCGCTCGCGGGCCTGGCCGAGCAGAACGAGCTCACGGTCGTCGCCGACTGCCGGTACTCGCGCGACGGCACAGGCCTGCACCGCGCGATCGACCCGGCCGACCAGAAGGTTTACACCTACACCAAGTTCGAACCCGCGTATGCCCGGACCGTGTACGCGAACTTCGAGCAGCCCGACCTCAAAGCCCGCTTCAGCATCTCGGTGATCGTTCCCTCGCACTGGAATGTGGTCTCCAACGAGCCACTGGACGAGCGCGCGCCCGCTCATGATGGGACTGTCGTCTGGCGGTTCCGGCCGACGCCGCGCCTGTCGACCTATCTGTTCGCCATCGCGGCCGGGGAGTACGAGGTCGTCGGCACGACGCATACCACGCCGGGCGGGCAGGTGATCCCGCTTGGGCTGGCGTGCCGGGCGTCGATGGCCGAGTTCCTGGCGGTCGACGACATCCTCGACACCACGCGCCGGGGGCTGGACTACTACACCGCGCTGTTCGGGACCGATTACCCGTTCAGCAAGTACGACCAGGTCTTCGTGCCCGAGTACAGCGTCGGCGCGACCGAGAACGCTGGGTGCGTCATCTTCACCGATCAGCTGCTCTTCCGCTCCAGGGTGACCGACACGCTCTACGAGCTGCGCGCCAGCGTGATCCTGCACGAGATGGCGCACATGTGGTTTGGCGATCTGGTGACGATGAAGTGGTGGGACGACCTGTGGCTGAACGAGTCGTTCGCCGAGTTCTGCGCGGCCCTGGCCAGCGCTGAGGCGACACGGTACACGCAGGCCTGGGCGACGTTCGCTACCGGCCGCAAGGCGTGGGGCTACATGCAGGACCAGCTGCCGTCGACGCATCCGATCGCCGCCGACGTGGCCACGCTCAGCGAGGCGATCGCGAATTTCGACGGGATCAGCTACGCCAAGGGCGCGTCAGTGCTGCGGCAGCTAGTCGGCCGGATCGGCCGGGACAGCTTCTTTGCCGGGCATCCGGGCGTACTTCGCCAAGTACGGCTGGGACAATGCCACGCTGGCCGACTGGCTCAGCACGCTGGAGGCCAGCTCGGGCAGCAGCCTCGCCGACTGGTCCGCGGCCTGGCTGGAGACGGCGGGCCCAAGCACGCTGCGCAGCGAGTTCGCGGTGGGGCCGGACGGTACGTTCACCTCATTCGCCGTGCGCCAGGAGGCTCCGGCAGAGCATCCGACGCTGCGGCCGCACCGGATCGCGATCGGCCTGTACAACCTCGTTGACGGGGCGCTGGTCCGCACGGGTCAGGTGCCGGCCGATATTGCGGGAGCGCGGACCGAGATCGCGGATCTGGTCGGCGTCATGCGCCCGGACCTGCTGCTGCTGAACGACGACGACCTGACCTACGCGATCGTCAGGTTCGACGACCGCTCCATCGCGACTTTGACGACGTCGATCGGCCAGCTCGGCGATTCGCTCGCCCGCGCGGTCTGCTGGAGCTCTCTCGTCGACATGGTCCGCCAGGCCGAGCTGCCGCTCCCGGAGCTCATCACCATGGTGACGGGCGGCATGGCGAGCGAGCCGTCGGTCGCTGCGCTCCAGAGCCTGCTCGATCAGAGCTGGGATCTGCTGCGCACGCTGGCTGCGCCGTCGTGGGCCGCCAACGGCTGCCGGCAGCTCGCGGAAGCGGGCGCCCGCATGCTCCAGGCGGCCGAACCGGGCAGCGACCACCAGCTTGCCTGGGCACAGTTGCTGAGCTGGGCCGCGACGTCGCCGGAGCAGCTCGATGTCGTCGCCGGCCTGGTGGACGGCAGCGCCCAGCCCACCGGGCTGACCATCGGCTCGGAGCTGCGATGGGCGCTGCTGCGACGGCTGGCGGTCAGCGGGCGGGCCGGCGACGCCGAGATCGATGCTGAGCTCAGGCGGGACCAGACCGACGCTGGCAGCCGGAGCGCGGCGGCTTGCCGGGCCGCTATCGGCGACGCCGAGCACAAGGAAGCTGCGTGGCAGGTGCTGACCAAATCCGCGGACATTTCCGCTGACCTGCTGCGGTCGGTGGCCACCGCGTTCTACGCGCCCGAGCAGGCCGACCTGCTAGCCCCGTACGCGCGGCGTTACTTCGAGGTGCTGCCGGAGATATGGTCCGTCAGCGGCGGGCACCTGCGGGTCGCCCGCGGCGCCGCGCTGTTCCCGGTGACTGCGGCTAGCCAGGAACTCATCGATCGGATCGACGCATTCCTCGCTTCGGGCGAACGCGAGCCCGGGCTCGTGCGAGTCCTCATCGAGCGGCGGGATCAGGTAGTTCGGGCACTGCGCTCGCGAGCGCTCTGATCAGCGTTACGGCAAGACACGCCGGTGGGCGGGTCTGCGTTTTACCTCAATTATGCGATCGTTCGCGCTCGGCGGTCGGCGCGAACCGACGCTCTGACCTGGCCATAATCCGCGTTGTAAGCGGCCGGTAACTATTGGTCGCAGCGCGAAAGCTCGATAACGCAGCGATCACGGTCGGCGGTAACGCATGATGTATTGACTCCACATCGGGCAGGGACGCCGCTTCAGTCCCGGGAGTAACAGTCGTTATGACAACGGGATGGCCGCAGAATCAGCAAGATCTGCGGTGGCCCTACGCCGACAACGACGACACCGGGCCCGCCAGCTCGGTCCGCGGGCGTCTCGCCACCGAAACCGACTCAGCGTCTCCGGCAGCCGTTGACGGCTCCGGATTCGGGTCTGAGCATCCGAGCGGGCCGCTCCCAGTCGGGCGCCTGCGCGATCCGCAGCAGCGCGGCCGCCTCGGTCGCAAGTCGCGTGGCGGCCGGGACGACTTCGGGCCAGAAGACGCCGCGGCAGGGGATGCCGATTACGACTGGATCAAGTACCTAGGCGAAGCTGGGCCTGCGCAGGAGTCGTCTAAGCGCCCGGCCGACGGACGTGATCCGGGCCGTACCGGCGATGAGCCTGGCAACCTGGGTGGTCCCAGCCGCCGACTGTCCCGCCGTCACGGGGCACCTGCGAGCCCCTCTGATCAGGCCGGTCCGGCTGCACCGGCGCCGGTCGCTCCGGAAGTTCCGGCCGCCTCGTCTGCGTCGGCTCCGCTCATTTCGCCTCGCCCGTCGCCGCAGCCTCCGAGCACGCCCGCGGCCTGGCCGGCTACGCCCCCCGATGCGGCCGTTACCTGGCCAGGCCAGAAGAGTAAGTCGCGATTCGACGCTACGGCGGACACCGGTCCAACGAGCCGCGTAGCGCCCGCCGACTGGGCGCAGCCTGATCCGCGCAGCGACAGCACGTCGAGAATGCGCCCGGTGCAGGCGGGCCCCGACCGCGCACGACAGGACGGCCCCGCCGCCGCAGCGCGGCAGTCGGGACCCGCATGGCCGGAGGCCGTTCGGCCGGCGACAGCTCGGCCCGAGACAGCTCGGCCGGAGATCGGGCGGCCCCAGGTCGGGCGGCCGGATCAGACCGTGTCGACGTGGCCCCAGCAGGAGCGGGAAGCCCCCGCGGCCGAGGCGAGGATGGCGCCGCCACCCCAGCGGCACCGCTCGCATCGCGCGACCTCTGGCGACACCCGGCGGACCGACGCACCGACCAGCCGGGATACTGATGCGTGGGCAACTCAGGTTGGCTCGCGGCGGTCCGGACTTGCAGGGCCCGATAGCCCGGCGGCGGCCGTTCAGGCGCCATTTGAGCGTGACGTGGAGCGTGAGCTCGCGCCAGCTAAGCGCCGCGGCCGTGGCAAGGCGCCGCGCCCACCCAAGCAGGTCAAGCAGGACCGCAAGGCACAAGCGGCCGCGGTCCGCGTCGAGGCGGCTCCCGCCGTAGACACCCGCGTGCCGATCAGGCCGACGAGAAGCACGGCCCCGAGCCCTTCGAAGCGCTCAGCCCGCCGCCCTGCTCGGCGCCTGGTCCGACACCCCGTCCACCTCATCATCGGCGGCGGCGTGGTCGTCATCCTGGCCCTCGTGGCCGTCCTCGTCACGAACATGATGGGCGGCGGCAGCGGAGTTACGCACTCGATCTCGACTCCTACCCAGCTGAACGGGTATGTGCTCCAGCCGCAGTTGGCTCAGAGCATGGGCGCGGCGGGGCTGCGGACCGACATCGTCAAGAAGGGCAACGGCGAGGCGACCAACGTCAAGGACGCGGTGTACGAAGTGAGCACCGGCCCGGCCGCGAAGTCTGGCCCGCTGTTCGTCCTGTTCATCGGCGGCAACCTGGCGGGCTCCGCAAGCTCGTTCATCTCGAGCTTTACCGGGCTGCTACCAGGCGCGTTCGTGACCAGCCCAGGCTCATTGGGCGGGCAGGCAGCTTGCGTGCCGGGGTACGCGGGTCATCCGGCCGAGTGCGCATGGGCTGACAATGACACTTTCGGCCTGTTCGCTTCTCCGGACCTCAGTGTCACGGCTCTCCGCAACGAGTTGCTCGCCATGCGCCCGCTCGTGGAGCACGTCCGCAAGTAGCCGCCGCCGGCGGCTAGCTTGGGCTGGGTGAGTGTTACTGCTTCGGTGGCTGCTTGGCGTCCGAGTCGTCGTTGGGCTTAGGTGCCCGCAGCGACAGCCTGGCGATTGCGATGGTCACGGCGCCGGCCAGTACGGCGAGGCCGGCGAGCTGCCCGCCGATGAGGCGAGCATCTAGCGGCACCGTGGCGGCCGCCGTTGCGGCGTGCAGGACCGCACGCGGCTTGGCGTGCGGGAGGGTGAGCGACCCCGTTCCCGGTGTGGGCGAAGCCCCAACAGTCGGGAAGAGACCCGACGGGTCCGTCGGCGAGATGCCTGTGCCGGAGATTGTCGGCAGCGGGCCGGACCCCGGCAGTGTGATCAGCGGATTAGTGGGACTCGTCGCGGGATTCACCACGACGACGTCCGTCGCCGAGCCAGACCAGGAGAGCGCGCCCTTCGCGGATGCCCTTGCGGATACATGCACCTGCTCGCCGAGCGCGGCCTTGGACCGCACTTGCACCGTGGCCTCAAGCTCGGCGGCCTGGCCGACGGGCAGGTTGCCGACCTTGCAGGTTGCGCCGCTGGCGACCGGGCAGACGCTGAACTTGGGCGAGCCGATGTAGAGCGCTGGCGTGATGCGGGCCTTGACGGCAACCCCGGTGCTCGCCGCCTTAGTGCTCCAGACCCAGATGACGAAGCTGGCTTTGTGGCCGGCCTTGACCTCGGCTGAGGTGACGAACGACTGGACCAGAACGCAAAGCTGCGGGGTCTTCTTCGCCGGTGGCGGCGAAGTTGACGTGCCGCTCGGCGTGGGGGTGGGGGTAGGAGTGGGCGTCGGCGTGCTGGTGCTGGGATCCGGGCTCGGGCTGGGGGTCGTCGTGGCCGAACTCTGATCCGTCGCTGACGAGGTGGGGGTTGTCGAGGCGCTGGACCCGGAACTATCCGTTGGCGACGGCGATGACGTATCCGATGCCGACGTGCTGGGATCCGGCGACGCGGAACTAGTGTCCGAGGGCGACGCCGCATTGGAGCTTTGGATCGACCTGCTCGATGACGGGGTGCTCGCCGACGAGCTAGCGGTACCGGATGCCGACGCGGAGCCGGTAGCCGACGCAGAGTCGGTGGCCGAGGAGCTGACGCTCGCGCTCTGCTGCACGGACTTGCGGTGACGAGCCTTGCTGCGATGCGCGTTCTTGGAGGCCGGAGCATTGCTGGCTGGGGTCTGGCTGGCCGGGGTCTTGCTGGCCGCGCCGCTGCTGGCGGCTGCCTGGCTGCTCCTGTTGCTGAGGGCCGTCGCCGTGAGCACAGAGCTCTTGGGGAGGGAGGCGCATACGCCGTTGACGGTCATCGGCGGAGCGGCGGTCATGGCCATCGCCTCGCCGACCATGCTGAAACCCGCGAAGCTGAACACGGTAAGCGCGCCAAGTGCGGCTGGCCTGAGGATCAGGGCCCTCACCTGTGCAACCTCGCTTCTGTAGGCTTCCCGGGCAGGCCGAAACCTGCCCTACATGTTTCTCACATTATGCGTGCTCGGGCTAGAGGCACTTGACTGTGCGGAATCGACATCCAAGGTTCACGAATCCGTCACTGGGGTCGAGACCGCTCCCCGCTGCTGGCCGAGATAAACCGCTTCCGCAGGCCTTCTGCCCGTACTCGGAGGTTGTTATGCAGCCGTCGGACGTCCTGTCCAGGCCATCTCGGTCGCCTGACCTCGTCTTGACGTACGGGGAAGGCGAGGATCGCGTGGCAGATGTCCGCATTCCGGCTGACGTGCACGTTCCGGCGGGCGTGCGCCTTCCGCCGGATGGCCGCGAAGTTTCGGGTATGCCGCTTGGGCGATCGCCGCTTGTGATCTTCTTCCATGGCGGATTCTGGCGGGCAACCTATGACAGGGCGCACGCGGGACCGCTGGGTGAAGCCTTCGCCGATAGCGGGTTCGTCGTCTGTACACCGGAGTACCGCAGAGTTGGCCAGGCCGGCGGTGGCTGGCCGGGGACCTTCGAGGACGTGACGGCTGCCGTCGCGGTGCTGCCCGAGCTGGTCGCCGACGCTACGGAGGGTCTCACCGACGGGAGCCAGGTCGTTCTTGCCGGGCACTCGGCTGGCGGCCACCTCGCGTTGTGGGCTGCTGCCCAGCAGAGTCCTGCGGCGCGCCCGGCGTCTGCTGCGGGGCCGGCTCTCGATGCGCGTGGGCACCGCGGCCTGGCGGTCGTGAGCCTGGCCGGAGTCTGCGATCTTGCCAGCGCCTATAGACAGGGTCTAGGAAGTGGTGCGGCCGGCGAGCTGATGGGCGGCGGGCCGGAGCTGTACCCGGCTCGATATGCGATCGCTGACCCCATGAACCTCACTCCAATCGGGGCACCGATAACTCTCGTCCACGGCACCGGCGATGACCGAGTGCCGTGGCATCAGAGCTGGGACTTTGCGGCGAAGGCCCAGGCCAGTGGCGATGACGTGACTTGCACCCGCATCGACGGCGGTGGTCATTTCGATGTCATCGATCCGCTGTCGGCGGCCTGGCCGACAGTGCTGGCCGCCTTCCGGTCATCACCCTAAGGCTCGGGCGGACCTGACAGTCGTCGGTCGTGTATGCTCTCCAGGCGCGGTGCTGCATCCGGCTCGCCGGAGTGGCAGCATGTCGCGGACGCCCCCTTAGCTCAGTCGGCAGAGCGTCTCCATGGTAAGGAGAAGGTCTACGGTTCGATTCCGTAAGGGGGCTCAATCTAGCAGGGAGACGCCCTGCGAAGATCACTCCAATCCTCTGTGGGGGGTTAAGTGGGGGGTTAGGGGTCGAAGAATCGGCGAGCCCCGCCTCTCAGCGCCAAACCTGCTGCGTCGTCGGCATATGGGAGGTATCAGCGTTCCGGCCCGCCGTAACCGTTCTGCTTCCGTCGGCCAGCGGGCCGGGTCGGTAACCACTGCGTACATGTGGTTCATGCGCCGCACAGAGGCCTGCAGGACTCGCCATCACGTCAGGTCCGGCTCGTGCGGCGGCCAGAGATTGTCAAACGGATCCCAGACCGTCATCACGACCCGCTCTCCCGGTTCCCATTAGTAATGCAATGGTCTGTGTGGCTACGGGCATTGTGGCGAACTGCGCGACCAAGATCAGGAAAGCGAGCTCAGGAATGTGCGAGACGAAGTGATGAAGTCGGCCATTGACCAGGGAGAACAACCTGGCTATCAGCATTGCGGAAACGACGCTTCTGGCTGAGCGTCTGCCATGCGGGTGTCTCGCTACCTGTTCTCCCTGATCATGATCGGACCGTACTTAACGAAACGTCCAGGCAGCCATAAGGTGAGTGAGTCACCGACTATCAGGCGCTCCGAGCGGGTCGGTCGGACGGGCCGAGGCAGGTGAGCAGGACGCCGATTTTTTTCGCGGCGCTGAAGATCGCACACCCTTCGCCGTACTCGCCTTCTTTCGCCTCAATGCCGCAGCTCCGGCAACTTAGCCTCGGCAGCTGGTGCCGCGAACTGATCGGGCGGCCCGGTGGCCCGTCGGGCGATCTACGTCAAGGTCACGACCCTGGAGGAGGGGCAGCGACCAAAGCTGCGCGGGTGGATAGCGCAAGCCGGCCGTACGCCAGGTTGGAAGTGACGGCGGCCGAGGTCGATCACAGACCGCCCCCGGGTGACTTCGTGGTGCGTCGGCAAGGGGCATCGCCGACGGCTGTCTGCGCTTAGACAGTGCGCAGGGCTTCGGTGGGTGAGAGGCGGGCGGCTCGCATCGACGGGTAGAGGCCGGCGATGGCGCCGATGGCGAGGGCGGCGGCCATGCCGCCGTAGAGGGCGACGGCGGGGATCTGCACGGACCAGTGCTGGGTCGCCGCGTAGATGGCGGTCGCGACGACACCGATGACGCTGCCGGCGACGCCGCCCAAGACTGACAGGAGGAGGGCTTCGGCGAGGAACTGTTCGGCGACGTGTCGACGGGTGGCGCCGAGCGCTCGGCGGAGGCCGATTTCGGAGCGGCGTTCGAGGACGGAGATGACCATGACGTTGGCGATGCCGACCCCGCCGACGAGCAGGGCGACGGCGCCGAGGCCGAGGAACAACCCGTCGTACGCGCCCTTGGCGGCGACTTCGGCTTTGAGGATGTCCGACGGGTAGCTGACCGCCACGATCGAGGGGTTGGCGGGGTTGACGGTGGCCGGTAGGACGGCGGCGACCGGGTTGACCTGGCTGGGCACGCTGCGCAGGTACAGCTCGGTGGGGTGGCCGTCGAAACCGAAGTACTGCTCGGCGATGGGGAACCCGATGAACGCGGTGCTGTCCATCTGCGAGAGCAGCTCGACGGGCCGCAGGATGCCGACCACGGTGAACCCGTGGCCGCCGATCCACACCTGGGTCGGGTTGGCCAGGTTGTTGATGCCGAGCAGGCGGGCGGTTTCGGCGCCGAGGACGACCGCGGGGAAATGGGCGGTGGCCGCGTTGAGGAAGGTGCCGTGGGCCAGCGTGGCGCCGAGGGTGGCGGGCAGGTTGGCGTCGGTCGCGGTCACCGAGATGCCGAGGGTGTTGATGGCCGGGACGAACGAGTTGCGGTACACGTAGGTGTTCTGGATGCTGGCGATCTCGGTCACGTCGGTGACCGGCGCTACGCGCGAGACCATGCCTTCGGCGGTAGTGGGCAGTTCGGTCGGCTGCCCGAGGGCGGTGTTGGCGGGTTGCACGGTGAGCAGGTTGCCGAGTTGGCCGAGCTCGTTGAGCAGACCTGACTTCGACGACTGGGAGATGCCGAGCACACCGACGATTGCGGCGATGCCGATGCTGATGCCCAGGGCGGACAGGGTGGCCCGTACCCGGCGGCCGCGCAGCCCGAGGCTGCCGACCCGAACCAGATCCCGGCCAGACAGCCGGGACCCGGCGCTGTCACGGGCGGGTCGGCGTATCACGCAGGATCCTCCCGTCGCGGATCTCGACCCGCCGGTCCATCGCGGCGGCCACCTCGAGGTCGTGGGTGATGACCACGATGGTGGTGCCGTCCCGGTGCAGCTCGCGGAGTAGTTCCAGCAGGGAGGCGCCGGTCGCCGAGTCGAGGTTGCCGGTGGGCTCGTCGGCCATGACCAGGGCGGGCAGGCCGGCCAGCGCGCGGGCGATGGCGGTGCGCTGCTGCTCGCCGCCGGAAAGCTGGTTGGGCCGGTGGGTGAGCCGATGACCGAGCTCGACCCGCTCCAGGGCCGCATGGGCCAGTCGCCTGCGCTCGGTGATCCGTCCGCCGCGGTAGAGCAGGCCGTCGGCGACGTTGTCGAGCACGCTGAGGCTGTCGAGCAGGAAGAACTGCTGGAAGACGAAGCCCAGGCGCCGGGCGCGCAGCCCGGACAGCTGCGGGTCGGACATGGTCGAGGTGTCCTGCCCGGCGATGCGGACCACGCCGCTGGTGGGTCGTTCCAGGGTGCCCATCACATGCAGCAGGGTGGTTTTGCCCGATCCGGACGGGCCGACGATGGCGACCAGCTCACCTTCGTCGATCCGAAGGTCAACGCCGGCCAGGGCCACGACCGGCGGGTTGCCAGGGTAGGCCTTGACCACGTCGATCAGCTCCAGCACCGGCGACCGCGGGGCGACCGCACCGACCGGGACCGGGATCGTGACGGTCACGACGCCGGCACCTCGACCCGAGTGCCGACGCTGATACCGGACCCGCTGACCTGAACCAGGGTGTTGCTGTACAGGCCGGTGGTGACCGCGACCAAATGACTGGTGGTGCCGGTCACCACCTGTACACCGAACCCGCCGCCCGCCAAGGCGAGCAGGGCATTCACCGGCACGGCCAGGACTTCTTCCGCCCGGTGCGTGGTGATGTTGACGTTCACCGGCGCCTGATCCCCGACCGGCCCCGGCGGGGTGTGGTCCAGCGTGATCGTCACGGGGACGGTGGGGGAGCTGTTGATGCCGCCGGATGTGCACGGCGACTGGCCGGTCGAACTGCCGCCGCTGCCGGTGCCGGTGCCGCCGCCGCCCGGGCAGGTGGCCACGGTACCGACCGTCTCGATGTGCCCGCCCACGATGGAGCTGCCGTTAGGCAGCACCACCGTCACCGTGTCACCCGGCTTGACCAGGTACTCCTGCGACACGTCCAGGCCGACGGCCACGACCGAAGTGGTGCTCGTCGCCGTCAACACGGGTCCGCCCCCGACAACGGCGGCGACCGAAGCGGCGACGGAGGTGACCCGGATCGGGCCGGGCTCGAACACCACCTCGCCGAGCGGGATCTCGCCGCTCACTGGCAGGCCACGCGCGCCCCGCCACCGCCGCACCGCGGCGGCGGTCGCCGACGAATAGTGGTTGCTCGGCGACAGGCCGCCGCCGTATCCGAGGGCGATCAGGTCACGGGTCAGCTCGGCCACATCCGCGCCGTCGGACATGCCGACAGAAAACGCCCGATAGGCGGGGATCGCGCCGTACAGCAGCGGCACCGGTTCGTCATTGACCGAGTAGACACGCTGGTCCTGCCGGACGACATCGCCCACCTGCGGCAGCCAGGTGTAGGTGGCCCCGGCCCCCGACCGGGCGGTGATCGTGTACGAGCCGTCGTAGCCGATCGAGCCGCCGACCTGCACCGTCGTGGACAAGGTGGTCCGCACCACCGCGGCGGTGGCCACCGACCCGCTGCTACCGCCCGATGCCGCCGCCGGGCTGCTGGTGCCGCTGGCGGACAGCGCGGCCACCCCGCCGGCCACCGCCCCCCCGACCAGCGCGCCAGCAACAGCCGCTATCGCCGCGACCCGCCTGGCTGTCAACTCAGCCATTGGCACCCGGGAGAACGCCTTCGGGCGGCCCGACGCTAACGTCTCCCGGCGGACCCCAGCCGTTGGTCCACCAAGCCGGCGCTCCGATCTGCTGTCCGCACACCTTGCCGGCCTTCACGACGAACGGGCTGTCCGGGTCCACCCCGGTCCCGTTGAAGTTGGCCTTCTCCCCAGTCGGGTAGGGAAAGTTGGGAACGCCGTTGGCCCGCATACAGTCGACCCACTTGACTTGCTCGGCCTGGGTTGGCGGCGGGGCGACCGGCATGGCGGCCCGCAGCAGCCGTTGGGCCGCGGCCAAATACTGGCTGCACGTACCGGTAGCCGTTTCCGGACCCCCGACCACGCGCGGGACACCCGGTCCCGCCAGCGGGCCGATGATGTTGATCACCCCATGGGCATCGATCGTCGGGTCGGCCTGATTGGGGTCGCCGTGGCCGCGCATGCACGCGGCCCACTCGTTCACCAGCTTGGTCGCGTCGCCCGAAGGCGGCGGGGTCGCGGACCCGCCGCTGCCATCGGTCGTGGGGTTCTCGGTGCTCCTCCCCAGGCTGGCGACATGTGGCGTGCTGGAGCCGCCGCCGCAAGCGGCGAGCGCCACGGCCGCCGCCGCGACGAGGACCACAAACGTGCCCGAATGTGGGTACCGCCTGTTCATGTCTCACCTCCGTGCAGTTCAGCCGTGGAAGGCCCTGCCCGCTGTTGCCCGGAGCCCGGCCGGCCCGCACCCCACGCTCACACCACGTACTTGTCGATGCGGTTCGGAAACGTTGCAAGGCCGCGAGGGCGGCCGGCCAGCCCGCCGCGTAGGCCCGCCCGATGTCAGGCGCCCAAGCGACAAAAGAGCGCGCCCGACATTCCCTGGGTGCCGCCGAGGCACCAGTTCGGGCAGACATTCGGCGGGTGGCGCGATCGTCGTCGACGCCTTCGAACGGCTGGAAGAGCCGCCCGACGGCGTCTTCGCCAACGTTCGCGGCCCGTTCTCCACCGCGGCATGCTGACGCCGCCGCGCGCTGGTCATGGCGCGCGTCTACGCCGAGCGGCTGAGCGGCCGCCCTCGCGGCGTTGCAACGTTTCCGAACCGCATCGACAAGTATGAGATGTGAGCGTGAGACGGGTGCCGACCGGTGGTGCGTTCGGATGAGCGACGTCGATATCGACGCCGACACGTTCGACGCGATCTTCGAGGCGCACTTCCGGTCGATTCACCGGTTCCTCAGCCGAAGAGTCGGCAGCGCGCTCGCGGACGATCTCGCCGCGGAGACCTTCGCGGCCGCCTACCGTGCCCGCGCCTCCTTCGACCCGGCCCGCGGCGCGGTGCGGTCGTGGCTGTTCGGGATCGCGACCAACCTGCTGCGGGCGCACTGGCGGCAGGAGCAGCACCTGCTGGCGCTGGAAGCCCGGCTCAGCACCGCGCGCGACCGACCCGCGCCCGACGCGAGCGAGGTCGTCTTCTCGTCGCTGATCGCGCCCCGCCTGGCGGCCGCCCTCGGGATGCTGACCGGCGATCAGCGTGAGGTGCTGTTGTTGCACGCCTGGGCCGAGCTGTCGAACGAGGAGATCGCGTCGGCGCTTAACGTGCCGGCAGGAACGATCCGGTCACGGCTGTCACGCGCTCGCGCCGACCTACGCGCCGCGCTCGGCGACCTCGATATGGGCCACCCCGACTTTGCGTTGTGGTCCGGTGGTCCGAACGGTTCGGCCAAGGAGGAACGATGAACGACATTGAACTTTTGCAGCGATTCCGAGACGACGTGCCGGATCCCTCGACGCAGGCCTGGGGACGCGCCCGAGCGGCACTGACCGCAGCAAAGCAAGAAGCGCTCCTCGCTGATGACCGATCCGTCGAGCCGGCTCGTTCGCTGCGTCGCCACATGCGACCCGCCCGGTGGTGGGCGGCGGGCCTCGGTGTTGCCGGGGTCGCCGCATCCATCACGCTGGCTCTCGCCCTGACCGGCGTGCTCGGTCCGGTCCGGCCCACCCAAACTGGCGGCACGACCGGGCCAACCCAACGCACCGGCACGACCGGGCCTACCCAAAGCACCGGCACGGTCCGGACAGTCGGCTTTGTCCTGACCGCGAACTCGAACGGCACACTCACCTTGACCATGAGGCAGGTGCTCGATCCGGCTGCGCTCCAACAAGCACTCGCCCGACACGGCATCCCGGCCCTGGTCAAGACCGGCACCTACTGCTCATCTAATCCCGCGGCACCCGACCCGACCAGCATCGGCGTACTGCAGGCAAACCTGCCGTTCAAAACGCCGCGAGGTCTCCACCCGAGTGGGATCATGGCGCTCACCCGGACAGTGATCAACCCGGCCGCGATGCCCACGGGTACCGAGCTGTTCTTCGGCTACGTCCCGGGCGACAGCCTCGTCTCTGCAGGCCTCATCTACACGAACTCCTACACCTGCAGCAGCCAGCCGCCGACACCGGGGCCGAAGAACCCGTGAACTCGCCCACGAACCGATCCAGTACGCCTCCATCGCGTTCACCGAGCGGCTCGCCGCGGCAGGCCTCAGCGTGTCAGTCGGAACCGTCGCCGACGCCTAGGACAATGCCCTTGCTGAGTCGGTGCTCGGATTGTTCAAGACCGAGCTGATCACGCCGCGCGGGCCTTGGCACACCGTGGAGCAGGTCGAGATCGCCACCTTGGACTACGGCGACTGGTTCAACAGCCGCCGGCTCTACGAAACCTGCGTGCATGGCATGCAAGAGGTCAGGCTTCGAATCCCAACCAACGCGCCGACTCGGAGACGTCATGACCTAAACCGGGAATCGCACTGCAATTCTGTACGTATATCGTCGGCTGTCGGACGGGGCGCCCAATGGTGGTCGCTGTCAGCCGAATAGTTTGTCGATTGCCGCCGCGCCGTCCGCGAGCACGGGCCTCAGTTCGCGCCGATAAACCCGCTGCGTCGTGACCGTAGTTGAGTGGCCGGCGATGCGCGCAACCTCCTCGATCGGTAGCCCGGCCAGCGAGAGCAGGGAGATGCCGCTGTGCCTGAGCTCGCGTGGCGTCCAGTCTTCGCCGATGCCGGCCGCCTTGCAGGCCTTCCGGAAGGCTCTCCTTACGTTTGCTGGGTCCAGTTCGCCGCCGCTGGCCGTGGCGAACATCAAGCCCCGGCGGTTGCTCTGTTGTGCGTAATCGATCATGACGTCGACCGCCAGTCGGGGCAGAGCCAGGGTCCGCCGGGACTTCTGCGTCTTGGTTTCTCCGCTAGCACGGACGGAACGCCAGACCTCGACATGCGGGGGAGTGGCATCCAGGTGGACATGCGGCCACGTCAGCGCCCTGGCCTCCTCGGTCCGCAGTCCCACGCCAACACTTAGCGCGACGTAGGCTTTCAGCCAGCCCGTGGCCGTAGCCAGTAGCGCCGCCACCTGCTCTGGCGTCATTGCCTTCGAGGGTCGGCCAGCCTGGCCTTTTGGCGTAGGCGTCAGCTTCGAGACGTTGACGCTGATTAGCCTGCGAGCTATTGCGTAGTCGAGTGTCCGGTCGAGCGCGTTGTGACCCATGATCACGGAGGAGGACGCATAGGTTACGGCCATTGCCTTCAACGCGCGCTCGACGTCTGTCACCTCCAGATCTCGGACCGGTACTTCGCCGATGCTGGCCAGCAGCGGGTTGATGACGTCCAGGTTCTTGCGTATGGTCTTGGCCTCGACGTCACTGCTCTGAAGACTGGCGAGCCAGTCCTTCGCCGCTTTGTCGAGTGTGTAGCCCGCGGCAGCGGGCCTGAGGCCGGCCGCGATCTCGCCCTGCAGTTTCTTCAGGTTCTCGGTGGCCTCGGTCTTGGTTCTCCCAGAGACGCGGCGTTTGATCTCCCGCCCGCCTCCTGGCTTGTGGCCGACGATCACTTCGCCACGCCAGCGGCCTTTGCAATTCCGGTGTCTGGCGGGGTCCTTGCAGTCGCCCCGGTGCTCGAAGTGGACGCCACCCTCACCGCGGGACCGGTGCTGAGTCATGAGAGCAAGCTTACTTCCGTGGGGGGGTAAGTGGGGGGTCTAGCAGCAGACATCCGGCAACATCCAGCCACGACGGCCGACACAAACACCAGTTCAGAGCCAATCCGACCCTCGGGGGCGACCGCTGCTAAGACGGCCATAACTATCCATGGTAAGGAGAAGGTCTACGGTTCGATTCCTAAGGGGGCTCGTGGGGGCACGATTCCGAGACGCCCGAATAGCGTCGGGCTGCCTCAGAGCACTACCGGCACGCGGAGCTGACCGCGTATGTGGTATTTATCACTGACTGTCCGCTCTTCTGCGGTCGGACACCGAGGGTCTCAGGGCCTGCGTGACCCGGCAGCGAGGAATGCGCTTCCGAAGACCAACTCGGTCCAGGAGAGATCGACCAGCTCTTCCTGCATGGCTGTCCGAATCGCCTCCCATGGATGGCGCATCATCCACTCATCTATGGACGCGAAGGGCCGCACTATTGCGGTTCCGAGCTGCGCTAGCCACTCGGGCGTGTTGTCAGGAACCTTGACATCAAGCACGACCCAGCGTCCGCCGCCGGAGAGGGCCGCGGTGCCGCGGGCGATGACCTCTGCGCACTCAGGCACCTGGGACAGGGCGTACGTAGACAGGATCGCGTCGACCTCGGCTGGGAAGTCGAACTGAGCCGCGTCGACTTGCACGAGGCTGACATTGCTCCAGCCGTTGGTTTCTATCCGATCCTGGGCATGGGCGAGCATCGCGTCGGTCAGATCGACGCCGACGATCCGGCCGTCGGGACCGATCGCCTCCTCAATCAGCGGGAAGTTCAGACCGGTGCCGCATGCGATGTCGATCACGCGGTCACCTGCGCGAAGTCCGAGCGCCTGAATGACCCGGAGGCGTTGTGCCCGATGGGGGTAGCCGGGCGCAGGGTAGAGCCTGGAGGTGAGGTCGTAGTGCTTCGCCTTCTTGCGGTATGTCGAGATCAGATGCTCTCGCGTACTGTCGGTCTGGCTCACAGTGTGCTCCTCGATCCCGGTAGCGTCGCCGTAGGAGCGCGCCATCCCATCTAAGACTCCGCGCCTCCCCGCGCAGCGGAGGACTCGACCGCAGCCTTGATCGCCGCCATCTCGCGATCGCTGACGCGCTGAATACTGCCCTTGAGAAGGCCGGGGACCGCGCGCATGATGCCCGCGAGGTCGACCTCAATCCACATCTTGGCGTCGGTCTGCTTATCGTCCACGGGCTCGAGTTCCATTGCCCCAGCGCGCCGCGGACGTACCCATTCGCCCCGGCGAACGCCACGTAGCGGGGCGCCTCGACCGCGGTCACTTCCTGGCTCCGGCCGTGAGTCCACCACAAGGTCCTTCGCCCGCTGCTCCACCCGCGAGCCGGGCTGAAGCGGCGCTCCTCCGCACACCCAGCATTCGAGAACCGGAGCTCCCACTCCGGTCAGTTTTCGACGTCACAGACGTACTCCCACACCTCACGGAGGCTGCTGGCGATTGTTATGCGGCTCTCGGTTCTTATTCTCATCCGGGCGGCTCTTTGCGTTGGTCAGTTTCCGGTTACGTAAAGGGCTCCCGACAAAGCCGGGCTACCTGCCTGGGCCGCGTCGCCTGTCGGTGCAAGACGGACGCCGAGTTTCTTGGGGCGAACGGTCCGCCTGGGTGCTGCTGGTACCCATCATCCTGTGCCAGGTATGACGGATCGGCGGCAGGTGTGGTTTTATATTGGGTCGCAGAAGGTAGGCTGGCTCAGTGCGGCAGGCGCTTTTCTAACGGCGGAGCCATCGTGCGAGTCCACGTTGTACTGCGGGTTTCGACAGTCCGGGGGCCGGCCAGCGGTGGCAACATCTACGACCGGCGGTGTCTGCGCCGGACTGGCGGGACCGCCGCGGGTGGAGGTGCTGGTCGCAACCGTCGCCGCGCCCGTGGCCAGGGGTACCGACCCGGGGCGCCCGTCGCCGACCTGGCCCGCGTCGTTTCCGCCATCCCCGCATCGATGAGATCGCCCTGATCGACGGGCTGATCTTGCCTAGCGCCGACCGCATGGGGCAGACTGCTGCCACACGCTGGCCGGATATCAATGACGGTGCTTGCTGCACATGCTCTCACTGGGGCCACGGCCCTCGACACACCCCATGATGCTCAGTGTCGCAGCGCTCCGAACGAGGTCGTGCTCTCGTCGCGGCCACGGGCGTGATCGATTTACCAGGCGAATGGACCCGCCAGCTGTGTCCTGCACCCGGTACGAGATCCCGCCTGGCCAGAATTGCGGGCATGCACGTGGGCCCTCGAGTCCGGCCGTCGATCGGGCGGTGCCGCCCGCCCGCCCGGCCCGTCCGCGGTCACCCTGATCTGTGTCGGAACTGCTCGGCCGCCATAAGGCGGGCAGGACATCCTCGTCGCGAGGGGGCACTCCCGCCTCGAGCTGGGGTGACCTGGACTGGCATTGTCTGCTGGCCGTGATCCGCCGACTCGTGACCCGACGACGTCGACGACTTGAAAACCCGCATCACTCGCCTCGGGCTACGGCCACCTGCGGTCCGGTCTCACCGGCTGGTACTAACCGGGGCGGCGCTGGCCATGCGTACACCACCGTCCGACCTGCTCGTCGCGCCGTCTCCGCTCGGAGACCACGGCGATGGCTGTAACTCGAAGCACTCGCCCACGTGCGCTGCCCTGGTCATCGCCGCCGCCGCCGTGTGGGCTGCCCGAAGCGCTGCGGCTCCACCGCCGACGGCTACGCGGCCAGGCCGTTGTGGTTCCCCGCCCCGGCGACCCGGCTCCCCTATCCGCCGCGATCAGAGACTGCACTGGGCGAACGAGTGCCACCGGCAACGGCTACGGGCCGCGGCCCGACAGCGGCGGCTGCTACTCTTCACGGCTGTGGGAAACCATAACCACAAAAGAATGATAGGCGAACGCATCTTACGCAAGCGAGCGGGCTGGCAATGTCCAAACTCTGTGCCGATAACGGACGTGCACAACAACCACCCTCAAAGACCAACACCACGGTCATGACTGAACTAAGCACGTGCACTCCGCCTCCTGCGATCTGAACCGCACCTGCCGCCGATCCGTCATACCTGGCACAGGATGTATGCAGCAGCGGCGGACACGGTTCGCCCCGAGATACTCGGCGTCCGCTCGACAGGGCCCCGCCCCGCCGGGGCCCCCGGGGGTGGGCAAGTTCGGGATGGTAGCCGAGAAGCAATGACGTGCTTCGATGAAGCGTCGAGGACCTCCGGCTATGCGCGCTACCTGGCCGCGAAAATGACTGTGGATGACCGGGCGCTCAACCGGCAGGTGCTGGCCGAGCTGAGCCGGCTGATGCCCGCGGGTGCGCCGCGAGTCCTGGAGGTCGGCGCGGGCCTGGGAACGATGGTGGCCCGCCTGCTGGACTGGGGAGTCGTCGGCGCAGGCGAGTACGTCCTGCTGGATGCGGATCGACAGCTGCTGGATTGCTCGCGCCGGTGGCTGCGCGATTGGGCGGCCGCGCGGGTGTGCGCAGCGACCTGCTGCCGGATGGCCTGCAGGTGGGTGATCTGCGGGTGCGCCTGGTACACGCCGAGCTCGGCGATCCCTGCAGCTCGCTCACGGGGAGCTGGCCGATGTACTGATCGCAAACGCCGTCCTTGACCTGGTGGACGTGTCGGCCGTCCTGCCCGGGTTGTTGCGGTTGCTTGTCCCCGGCGGTGTCTACTGGTTCACGATCAACTACGACGGCGAGACGATTTTCGAGCCCGGTCATCCGCTCGACGAGCAGGTCCTGCGGGCCTACCACCGCGACATGGACGAGCGCGTCCGCTACGGCCGGCCGGCCGGGGAGAGTCGCACGGGCCGTCTCCTGTTTCACCATCTGCGTGATGCGAGGGCGCCCGCGCTGGCGGCGGGGTCGTCGGACTGGGTCGTGTACCCGGCTCGGGACGGGAACTATCCGGCCGATGAGGCTTATTCCTGCGCAGCATCCTTACTACGATCCGGGACGCGTTGCGTAATCGCCCGGACCGGGTGGAACCGGCGGACCTAGCCGACTGGCTGGCCGTCGGGGTCGGCACTCGCTGCAGGCGATCTGGTCTACATCGCTCATCAGCTTGACTTCGTGGGCCGCTCGCCGGGTTAGCGCCTCGCCAGGGAACGGCGACGGGTGCCGACTCATGGGGCCGCAGCTGCCGGAGCCGGCCGACATCGCCTGCCGGAGCTGGATCAACCCTCGGTGCCGCTGGAAGGGGAGCTCAAACACGGCGGCGAACATCCGCGCGAAGCACACGGTCACGGGCAGCAGGATCGCAACCAGCACGAAGAACATCGGCGTCCCGGAGGTGACGTGGCCCCGCACCAGCCCGTAAGACACGGCGATAACGATCGGCTCGTGCGTGAGGTACAGGCTGTAGGAGCAGGAGCCGAGGCTCCGAGGGAGGCGGCTCTCAAGGAGAGGGACGACGAACCGCGGGCGCGAGGTGGCGACCGCCGTGAGGAAGCAGCCGATCGCCGGAGCCCAGGCCAGGTCGAGCCAGAACGGATTGAGGTTCGACCAGACGGAGCCCTTAACCACCATCAACACGATTACTGGCATCGCGGCGGCCAGCGCGTAACTTGCCCAGGGCAGAGATCGGGTGCGCTCGCCGGCGGTGACGATCCCGGACGCCAGCAGGCCGACGGCAAACAGCACCGCCAGGTCGGGGGTGAACTTGACCAGGGCGGTATTCATCAGCGCGACATGGGGTCCCACCACGCCGATGGTCACGACGATGGCGGCAACCAGGCCCACCATGGCGCGGGCACTGACCCGCCGGACCAGCAGCAGCAGCAACGGCAGCAGGACGTACAGCTGGACTTCGATGGCGATCGACCAGAACGCCCGGTTGGGGGTGCCCACGGGGGAAACGTCCTGCACGAGCAAGCCGTACATGACGACGGACTTTCCGTTGGGCACTGGCAAATGGGGCTGGGCGAGCACGTACCAGGTCATCACCAGGCTGAACCCGAGCGCGGCCCAGTACGGTGGCAGGATCCGCCACGCCCTTCGGTGCGCGTAGGTCGCGATCGACTTGAACCGCCACCCTGAGCGTGCCGGGCCGAGACCCAGCGAGAAGCCGGACAGGGTGATGAAGATCGCGACCCCGCCCCGGCCGTAGATCAACCAGGCCGCCCAGAGCGGGGCGTGATTGGCACCGGGATATCCCGGCCAGGCGCGCTCGAAGATGTGGTTGAGAACCACGAACAGGGCAGCTAGGCCGCGGATCCCGTCCAGGCCTAAGACTCGGCCCGGACTCGTGGCCGCCATCGCGCGCGCCGCGGGGGAGGCTGGCGCGGGGGCAGGCGGCGTATGGTCGCTGATGTCTGTCATCGGGCCTCGAACCCCAGGTCCGCGGAACCGGCGAGCGGATCGGCGTGCCGGTGCGGCCCGGCGGCGCGTTCAAGACTCCGCGACTGCAGATCATGCCCGCCGCGCAGGGCCTTGGTGGCCAGGTAGGCGGCGTTGGCCCCGGTAAGGTGCAGCGCGGTGGGGATCTGGCTGGCGATCGTGATGCCCAGGCGGGCCAGCTGAGCGCCCTTGTCCGGGTTGTTGCTCAGCAGCACGATGCGGCTCGGCGCCGAGCGCGTGCAGCATCTGGGCCGCGCTGGTGTAGTCGCGCTCGTCGGCATGGTGACCGAGCGCGAGATTCGCGTCGTAGGTATCCAGACCACGATCTTGCAGCGCGTAGGCGTCGAGTTTCTCATACAGTCCGATGCCGCGCCCTTCCTGGCGCAGATACAGCACGTAGCCGCCGTGCTTGGTGATCCGCTCGACCGCTTCGCGCAGTTGCGGCCCGCAGTCGCACCGCTGGCTGCCGAAAACGTCGCCAGTGAGGCATTCACTGTGCGGGCGTACCAGCGGCAGCGCGGCCGCCGCGGGCCGGCCGAGTTCCAGGGCCACGTGCTGCTGCGCATCGCTCAGGCCAGCGAAGCTGACGACCGTGGCAGTGGTTGAGTAGCCGTCGGCGAATCGCAGCGGTATGCGAATACGCCGGCGGATCGCGGCCGCGGGACCGCTCCGGTCACGGGACGAGCCGTTCGGCCTCGCACGAAGGTCGACGGCGCCGTCCGCGGCGTGCCGAGGCCGGTCAACGGGAATGGCGGGTCAATCAGCGAACGACCTCCGACGCCGCGGCGCCGGATCGGGTCGTCTCGAGCCGGTTGTCTCTGGTCCGCGGCGGCGGCGAACGGCGTCTCTCAGCAGCAGGCCAGCACCCGGGCAACTGCGGCCAGCATGAGTACCGCATAGAGAGTGGCGATCGTGACCCCGGTGGCCGCGCCAAGCCCGGCTGCTGCGAAGGCCCAAGCGGCGGCTCCTTCCCTCAGTCCCCACCCGCCGATACTTAGGGGGATCACCGTTGCAGCCTGGACGACCATCAGCAGCGCGAGCAGTTCGCCTAGGGGTGCGGTGCTGCCGGCGACCCGGGCCGCGATGACGAAGGTGGCCGTGTGGCCGGCGACGACCAGCACCGAGGACAGCGCGAGTTGGGGCCACACGTGCGGCGCCAGCATGCCGTAACGCAGGTCATCGGTAACGGCCCGCGCGGCGCGGGTCAGCCACGACCGGCCGCGGCGACCCTGCGCCTCGCGACCAGCGCAGCACACCCGGCTACACCCGCGACGCCCGCGATGCCAGAACATATGGCAGCGCGGGCCGGACCGGTGAGGGCAGGGTCAGCAACACGATGGCGGTCACCACGGCTTGGACGACCTGACCGCACAGCCGTTCCCACGCCACTGCTCGCAGGCCCAGCACGACGTCTCCGCTGCGTCGGCCGTGCGTGACCGCCCGGTTCACGTCGCCGAGAACCCCGCCGATAAGCACGGAGTTGAGGAAAAGGGAGCGGTAGTAGGAGCGGATTGCGTCTGGCAGGCCAATGCCGATGCCGAGCGCCTGGGCGGCGACCCGCCACCGCCAGGCCGAACACACCGTGGTCAGGGCGCAAAGCGCGACGGCGGCCGCGACCGCCGGCCAGGTGACCGCGCGCAGCCCGTCCTTGAACGGCGCGGCGCCCACGTGCCGCCAGATAAACCACAGCACGGTGACGGTGGCGGCCAGGCGCAGCAACGGCAAGCCGAGGCGACGGTAGGCCGGACCGATCCCGACCGGAACTGAGTACAGGGACGCCACACGGGTTACACGGATCGGCAGGCCACATCGTTCAAACCGTCCTGCCACGATAGGGGCGCGGCCTCGTGCCCGTATGAGGTGAACCGGTCTGATCGCGGACTCGTTGTCCCCGTAGGGTGCGGCGGCAGCCGGTTACGCAGATGGAGGCGCGATGCGTGCCATTCGCCCGGCGGATGAAAGCGCGATGCGTGCGATTCGCCCGGCGGATCAAAACGCGATGTCTGCGACTCGCCCGGCGGATCAGGGCGCGATTCGGCTCGCGACGATCCTGGGGATGCTCGCGACAGCCGCTCTGCTCGCGGTCGTGTCCGCCGGGGCTGGTCTCGGCGTCGCTGGCTGGATCGCCGGGCTGGCAACCGGCTGGGCAGCGACGGCGCTGATTGCCACCGCCCGCAGGCGCAGCGACCAGCCAGCGATGTTTCCGGCGGACTGGGTCACGCTGACCCGGGCGGTGTTGAGCGCTGGGGTCGCGGGCCTGGTCGCCGCCTCGTTCGACCGGCCGGTATCGATCACAGCGCTGGTTACCCTTTCCGCCGTCGCGCTAGCGCTAGACGCGGTGGACGGGAAGGTGGCGCGCCGGACCGGCACCGCCACCCTGCTGGGCGCACGCATCGACGGCGAGGTCGATGCCTGCCTCATCCTGCTGCTGAGCATCGCCGTATCCCGGGACTACGGCAGCCTGGGTGCTGGCCATCGGCGCCGCGCGCTACGCGCTGCTGCTAGCGGGCTGGCTGATTCCCTGGCTGGCCGCGCCGTTGCCGCCCCGCTACTGGCGCAAGGTCGTGGCCGCCGTTCAGGGCATCGTGCTCACGGTCGCCGCATCCGGACTCCTCGACCGCGCCGTCGGCATGATCGCGGTAGCCGCCGCGCTGCTGCTGCTGGCCGAGTCGTTCGGCCGCGATGTGATCTGGTTGTACCGCACCGGCGCCGGCACGCGCACTCACCAGCTACTGCGGCTGGCTATCGCCGTGCTGTCGGTCGTGCTCGTGTGGAGTGATCTCATCGCGCCCGACCGTGCCTGGCAGTTCACCCTCGCGGCCTTTGTCCGCATCCCCGTGGAGGGGCTGGTACTGGTTGCTGTCGCGCTGGTGCTGCCTTCCCGGCCGCGACGGATCGTGGCCGCCGTCGCTGGAGCCCTGCTCGGGGTTCTCAGTTTCACCAAGATCCTCAACATAGCGTTCTACGATCAGGTCGATCGGGCCTTCAACCCGGTGTTCGACTGGGGCAGCATCGGCTCGGCTCTGGGCGTGGTCCGCGACACGCTCGGCCCCACGCGCACCTACATTGCGCTCGCCTTCCTCGGGCTCGGCCTCATCCTGCTGCTCGCCGCGATCACCGCAGCAACGATTCACATCACCACCGTGGCCGCCCGGCATCGTCGCGCCGCGGTTCGCGGCCTCGCTGGCCTCGCTGCAGTCTGGGCAGTGTGCGCGGGCCTGTCATTGCAATTCATCCCAGGATCCCCGGTCGCCTCGACCAGCGCCACCGGCCTGGCCGTCGCCCAGGTGCGCGCCACCGAGGCAGCATTCCGCGATCAGCGCCTTTTCGAGCACGCCATCCACAGCTCCGACCCCGAGTCCAGAATCCCCGCCTCGGACCTGCTCACCGGATTGCGCGGCAAGGACGTCATCATCGCCTTCGTCGAGAGCTATGGACAGGTTTCGCTCCAGGACACGACCTCCTCCCCAGGCATCGACGCCTTCCTGCGCCGGGCCAGCGCATCGTTGGCCCGCGCGGGTTGGTCTGCGCAGAGCGCCTGGGTTACGGCCCCGGGCTACGGCGGGATCAGCCAGGAGGCCCACTCCACCCTGCAGGCGGGGGTGTGGGTCAACAGCAGACAGCGGTACGCCGAGCTCATCGGCACCCGCCGTTTCACCCTCAGCGACGCCTTCGACAAGGCCGGGTGGCGGACCGTCAGCGACGCCCCCAATAACGGGTCCGGCTGGCCGCCCGGCAAGTCCTTCTACCACTTCGACCAGCTGCTCAACCGCGATAACGTCGGCTACCACGGACCGACCTTCAGCTACGCTTCGATGCCCGACCAGTACACCCTGGCCGAGTTCCAGCGGCTCGCACTTGCCCCCGGCCACAAACCCGTGATGGCCGAGATCGACCTGGTCTCCTCGCACTGGCCGTGGGCCCCGTTGCCGACCATGGTGCCGTGGAACAAGGTTGGCGACGGCTCGATATTCGACCCCATGCCCGCTGAGAGCGAATCCCCGATCACGGTTGACCGCAGTGCCGCCACCGTGCGCCAGTTCTATGGCAGGTCGATCCAATACTCGATGCAGGTCCTAACCTCATGGGTCACCGAGCTCAACGACCCGAACCTCGTGCTCATCCTGCTCGGCGACGAGCAACCCGACCCCCCCATCACCAGCCACGGGGCCAGTCACGAGGTGCCGATCTCGATCATCGCCCGCGACTCGTCCGTGTTCCGGCAGATTGCCTCCTGGCGCTGGCAGGACGGGCTGCTGCCTGGTCCCGCCGCCCCGCTCGAGCCAATGGCCGCCTTTCGCAACCAGTTTCTCGCCGCTTTCAGCACCGGCTCCTCGCAGACGGCGTCGGCCCGTTGACCCGCCGCACCCAAGCCGCCACGCCGAGCACTGAACCGTTGTGCTGGCTTGTTCGTCTTGCTGGGTAGGGACCGGCCGACACAGTATTTCCTCACACTCGCGGGAAAGCCATATGACACTGGGCTGGGACAACCCCACAGCAGATCCAACGACCACCGTCCTGCTGCGGCATGGCGATACCGAACTGTCACCCGAACACCGCTTCAGCGGGCTGGGCGACGTCCCGCTGAGCGCGAGCGGTACCCGGCAGGCGAAGGCGGCCGCATGCCGGCTGGCTGCCGCTGCCCAGATCGACTCCGTGGTCAGCTCGCCGTTGCAGCGCGCTGTCGCCACCGCCGCCATCGCGGCCGGCGAATTGGGCCTCACCGCAGCCATCGATGATGATCTCCGTGAGACCGATTTCGGTGACTGGGATGGCTTTACCCTGGCAGAAATTCAGGAGCGTTGGCCTGGAGCCGCGGCAGCCTGGCGGCGCGACCCCGAGCAGGCCCCGCCGGGCGGGGAGAGCTTCGCCGACACCGCGCACCGGGTAAACCGGGCCTGTGACCGGCTGCTGCGGGACCACGGCGGCCAGACCGTCCTGGTAGTAAGTCACGTCACCCCGATAAAGATCCTGCTGTGCCGCGCGCTCGGCGTCCCGCTCCGCACCCTTTACCGGCTATATCTTGGCCCCGCCTGCATTAACGAGATCCAATGGCACGGCCGCGGATTCGCCGCCGTCCATCGCGTCAACGACACCAGCCACCTCCCCTGACTCATCCGGCCGCCCCGTCTCCTAGTTCCTCGATGGCCAGCCGCAGCGCACGCAGCGCGTAATAGGCGCGGGCCTTCACCATGTCTGGCGTGATCTCCAGGGCATGCGCGGCCTTTGCAACCGAGCTGCCGCGAAAGTAGCACTCTCGCAGTACGTCCCGATGCTCCTGCGTCAGCCCAGCTAGCGCGGCGGCGACCAGCTCGCGGTTCACGAGCTGCTCGCTGGCGTCGGCGATTGGCCGCTCGGGGACGCGGATGGCTACATCAATCGGCGCGTCGGCGCGTTGTGCGCCACTCGTCGATAACGATGCTTCCGGCGACGGTGTAGAGCCAGGATCGCTGCGAGCCGCGCTCCAGATCGAGTAACTCGGGCATCGGCCTCGGACTTGCCCGCTCGTCGGGCGGCCAGCCGCCCTGGATGACGAGGGCGCGGCTCACTGGCCGGCTCGTTGCCATCTACGCCGCCACTCCGGTGCCGCCGTACGCCTGGCGGCTGCGACTGGTTCACCAGCATCTGCTCCGTCTCAGATTGCGTGACCACGCTCGCGACCGGAGTCGATGGTACCGCGATCTGCAGTCGGAGGCCCGGCCAAGTCGGCGGCCGGCGAGTCCTGGCCGTGGTCGCAGGCTGGCGATTATCTGGTGAGCAGCGGCGGAGCGTCAGCATCGTGCGTGATATCCGCCGAACGCGACGGGAGTTTCCCACACCCGGACTGCCAGTGCCTCGCCGCCTGCGGCAGCGACGGCGGGCGAGAGGCTGTCATGTACCCAGCGGGCGAACACTTCGACTGTGACCGCCTCGGCCCCGGCTGGGCGTATCTCCTCCAGGTTGCGGCCTTCGACCTGGCCGGTGAGCTCGCTTAGCGCCGCTTCCAGTACATCCAGATCACAGACCATGCCGCGGCCGTCGAGTTGCTCGCGGTCCACCACGATCTCAATTCGGAGTCATGATCATGCAGCTGCCCTTCTGGCCCGGGCAGTCCCGGCATGATATGGAAAGCACGGACGCTTCGGCTCAGCCCGACTTCACATGTCACCGGCAGCACTCCTGTCGTAGTCAAGAACGGCATGCATCAACCCGGGCATCCCCTCGTCGACTGCTCGGAATGCCTCGGCTGCGTGGCCGAACGCGAAGACGTGAGTGCACAGCTGTGCCAACGGTAGTTCGGCCAGCAGTTCAATGGTCTCGCGGCGGCGCCGCGACCGCGTCCAGGTCCCGGACAGCCGGGCCTGCACCGTGGAAACCTGAGTGCTGCGGATGATCAGACGCCGCCGGTGGAACGCGCCGCCGAGCGGCAGCACCACAGGTTTGGTGCCGAACCACGATGCGATCAACAGGGTCCCCTCGTGGGCCAGCATGTTCAGCGCCATCGCTGGCGCATCCGGGTTACCGCTAGCGTCAATGACCAGCGGAACGTTCTCTTCTACCAGTTCCTCCGGTGCTGCGGCGCTGGCGCCGAGGCTACTGGCGAAGGCGCGGCGCCACGCCTGCGGCTCGGCAAGCAGCGGCCTCCACCCGGAACGCTGCAACAGCAGGCTGGTCAGCAGCCCGAGGACGCCTGCGCCGAGCACGATGACCCGGTCGCGATATCCGGTCCCCGCATCGAGCGTCACCTGCAACGCTGTCGCACCAGCGGGAACAAAGTTGCGGACGGCGGATCAATGGCAGGCAGCGGAATCAGGTCATTGGCGCGCGCCGCGAAAATGTCCTGGTGCGGATGGAACGCGAAAACCGCCGGCCGGACCCCGCTACTTCGCCGACGCACGCATACCCGTAGGCAAAGGGATAGGAGAAGGTGCCGCCAAGCGCGTCGATCGTGTCGTCAAGGGCCAGGTCGGCAGGGACCTCGCCGCGGTACACCAGCCGTTCGGTGCCGCCACTGATGCCAGAGCACAAGGTGCGGACAAGGACCTCACCGGCTGCAGGCCGTGGCGTGGGCACTTCCCTGATATCCACGCAGCCCGGCGCTGTATGAAACAGCGCGCGAGCGGGCGAGGTCACGTTCGTAATAGTAGGTTCGGTCATGCGTGGCGGCCTCCGACGAAACGCCCGTCTGTCACTGCCACGTCAACGCAGCCTGACCGGTTCAGTGTCCCGGCGCCTTCCCCGCCTGCTCGCAGGCGCGATGCGTTCGGTCGACGGGCGCGACCCAGCGCGGGTAAACGCCGAAACGTGACCGCCTGGCGACCAGTCGAAGTGTTATGCCCGTAAGGTTGCCGTTGCCGGTTCCGGCAGAAATCCTTACAACCGTGATCCAGCCGCGGGGGACGCTGTCGACACGCCGGATGACGGCATACCGGGTCGTGCTCGCGGCCGCGGGGCTGACCACGCTGGTCGCGGCCGCGATCGGAGCGGCGCTGGCCGTGTTCGTCGGCCAGGGGCTCCCCCTCGCGATACGCCACGACCTGTCGGTCGCCCCGGCACCGTGCTGTCGATCGACGGTCCCGTGAGTAACGACCAGACGGCGGCGACCGCGAGCGCGCTGCGGGCGGCGGTCGGGCGGTCTCTCGGCGGGGTGCCGTTCGGGTTCTGGTCGGGGACGTGGTCCGATCCGCTGGATCTGTTGCCCGGCTCGCTGCCCGGCCGGCCAGCCAGCGCGAGCAAGCGGAACACGCCGCTGCTCGAGGCCGCCGCGCTGGATGGCATCGTGAGCCACGCCGTCCTTGTGTCCGGCCAGTGGCCGGGGCGCCCGCGGCCGGCGAGGTACGCGGCACGCAAACAGCCCGCGCCCCGCCGGCGTTCCCTACGAAATCCCTGCGGCCCTCCCGGCGTCGGCGGCAGCGCTGCTGCACGTGTCGCCCGGCGACGTGCTCACGCTCAAGGACGAGATCGGCAACGTCAGGATCAGCTTCCGGATTACGGGCCTTTTCGCGCCGCGCAGGCTGCCTGGCACGGCCGCCTCATACTGGGCACTGAACACGATCCCCGCGAGCGGTTCCGCCACCCGAAGCGGGTACACCGCCTACGGCCCGCTGCTGGTCAGCCCGGCCGCCTTCGCGCCCGCCCAAGCAGCACCGGCACCGGGACTGCGGGAACGCTCACGGCAAGGACCGGGACCTGGCTCGCGCAGCCGGACATGGCGAAGTTCACCGACACGGGCCTGTCCGCGATTTCGGGCCAGGTGTCGGCGCTCCAGCAAGCGCTGCTGAGCTCCCGCGTGCTGACGGCATGCAACTGTCTACGAGCCTGCCGTCGGTGCTGAGCGCAACCGCCAGCAATCTGTCCGTCGCCAGGTCGCTGCTCGTGATCAGTGCCCTCCAGTTGCTGGTGCTCGCCCTCGCCGCGCTGCTCGCCGTCGCACGGCTCCTGGCCAGCCAGCGCGAAGGGGAGACGGCGCTGATCAGCGCCCGCGGCGCCACCCGCTGGCAGCTCGCACGGCTGACCGCAGCCGAGGTGATCCCGCTCTGCGCCGTCGCCGCCGCCGTAGGCGCTCTGGTCGGCATCAGGCTCGCTGGCCTGCTGACGACCTCGGGACCGCTGAAGGCGGCAGGCGTGAAGCTGCCAGGCCCGGCGTTCCTGCTCGGCGGCAGCGGGCCGGGCAGCCCGGCGGGCACCTGGCTTGATGCGATCGCCGCGGCGCTCGCGGTCATGGTGATCGCCGGCGCCGCGATGCTCGGGCCTGTGCTCAGCACTGGGCCCGCGATGACGGAAGCACGGGTCCGGCGCGGCCGGCAGGCCGCGATCGTGGGCGCTACCCGGGCCGGCGCTGACCTCGCGCTCGTCGTGCTCGCGGTTCTGGCCGGCTGGCAGTTGCGCCGCTATTCCGCGGGCAGCGGCGCCGACGCCGCGATCGACCCGGTGCTCGCCCTCGCCCCGGCCCTCGCGCTGGCCGGCGGGACCGTCGTCACGCTGCGCCTGCTGCCCGCCGCGGCGAGAGCGGGGGACCGGCTCGCCGGGCGCGGGCGGCGGCTGACCGCGTCGCTCGCCGGCTGGCAGGTGAGCCGCCAGCCGCTCCGCCAGGGCGGGGCCGCGCTGCTGCTGGTGATGGCCGTCGCCACCGGGACCCTTGCTCTCGCCCAGCACGCCAGCTGGACCCGGTCCGCCAGCGACCAGGGCTCATTCGACGCGGGCGCGGATGCACGGGTCGACACGCCCATCTCGCTGACTCCCGGCGCGACCGGCACTATCACGAACGCGGCCGGCGTCCACCACGCAATGGCGGTGTACGTCCAGCTCGGAGCGTTGCCTACCGAGGTCCTCGCGATCAGCGCTGCGCAGGCCCCCAATACCGTACGGATCCGGCCAGACCAGGTCAGCGTCCCGGCGGCCAAGCTGTTCGACAAGATCACGCCGAAGTCGTCGCCCGGCACTCCTATCCCCGGTCGTCCGGACGCCATTTCGTTCACCGCCGCCCTCGCCCCCGTGGGCATACCCGCCCAGAAAGGTGGCATCCTTCCGATCAAAACCAGCCAAGCGAGCGCCATCGCCCGGGAACTCGGGCCGGTCGCCGCCACGGTCACCGTGGCCGACGGCACCGGTGACATGTACCAGCTCGGCGCGGGCACGCTGCCCGCCGACGGCCGGGAGCACGTCCTGGTCGGCATCGCTCGGCGGCGCCGATGTCAGCTACCCGTTGCGCCTGGTCCAGATCGCGCTCACGTACCAAATGCCTCGGGCTCAGGCCGCGGCGCTGACGCTCACCGTTACCGGCCCGACGCTCAGCGGCTGGCAGGCGAGCGCGACGTCACCTGACCTGCAAGACATCCAGTCCATGGCCGCACTAACGGCCCCTCGGCCTTGCCCGCCAACGACACGTGGGAGGCCAAGGGGGACACCGCGACGTTCACCTTCAACTCCGGCTTCGGCCAGGCGGTCAATTACTACGGGCCCCCGCAGTCGGTCTCCGCGCAGCTGACACTGAACGCTCCGTAGGGAGCCTGGCACCGCTCCCGGCAATCGCCACCAGCGCGTTCGCGGACGCGAACAACATCGGCACCGGATCGGTCGTGCAGGCCACGCTGAACGGCCAGCAGGTCCCGTTGTCGATCGTCGCCGTGGTCAAGAGCTTCCCCACGGTCACCGCTAACACTGGCGCGCTCATCGTCGACCTGCCGGCCGTCCAGCAGCGGCTCGTCAGCCAGGGCACGCCGCCGCTCGGCGTCACCGAGTGGTGGCTGGCCACCACTGACCATCAGATCCCGCGCGGCCTGTCCAGCGCGCTGCCACCGGGGAGCGCCATCACCGGCGCCGCCGCGGCCACGGCGGCACTGACCGGCAACCCGCTGTCCGCCGCGCCGCAGCAGGCACTGCTCGCCCTCGCCGCCGCGGCCGCGCTGCTCGCGATCACCGGATTCTGGGTGTCGATCGCCGCGAACGTCCGGCAGCGCCGCGCCGAGAACGCGGTGCTCGCCGCACTCGGCGTCAGCCAGCGTTCGGCGGCGCTGCAACTGTGCCTGGAGAAGCTGATGCTCAGCGTTCCATCGGCCGTGCTCGGCGTCATCCTCGGCACTGTGGTCGCCAGGCTGCTCGTGCCCGCGGTCACCCTGAATGCCGCTGCGACCCAGCCCTCCCCGCCGCCGGTGACGCTGTTCGACCTTCCCCAGACGCTGCCGCTCGCCGCCGCCATCGCCATCATTCCCGCGCTCGCCACGGCGCTGATCATGATAAGGCGCCCGGATCCCGCAGCCGCGATGCGCGCGGCGGAGGCGGCGTGAACATGAACGTACGCACCACAGAAATGAGCACCAAGCGCCTGACCGGCATGGGCGCGGTCGCCACGCTGGCGCTGGCAGTGCTCGTCTTCGGCTGCGTGCTCGCCGCCACGGCCGGGCCGCGCGAGGCACTGAAAATCAGCACGCAGACGCTGCGCGAGACACTCGCCCGGATCCCGCCAATGGGTAGGACGATCGTGGTGAGCACCACCTGGAACCAGTTCGATGACAGCGCCAACATGCCACTGACCAGATTGAACGATGGTCAGCTGAGCAACCTCGAGGGCCAGTTCAACAGCGACTTCTACCAAGGCGTCCTGCACCTCGCCCCGGTCTCCGCCGACTGGGTGAGCATGACGACCGCCGAGCACGCCGTGGACAGTGCCCTCTCCGGCACCGGTGGCCACGCTGTGGAGATGGAGGTCAGCTACCGCCTCCCGTACAGCGGCTACGTACGGGTGCTCGCGGGCAGCCTCTCCGCCGCTGCCCCCGCAGCGTCCAGTCATACCGGCAGGTTCTTTCCGACAATCAACGTGGCGGTGACACAGCAAACCGCGGCCAAGTTCGGCCTGAATGTCGGCTCGGCGGTGCGGACCACCGGCCCGCAGCTTATATCGTCGGGCACGGCGGCGCCCATCACGCTCAAGGTCACGGCGATCGTAGCGGAGAGCCAGCCTGCCTCGTCCTTCTGGGAAGCCGACCCGTCCCTGGCAGTGCCCCAGCTGAACGTGCCGGGTACGTCACCCCCGTACTGGACATCCGGCGTGTTCGCCCTGCCCGACGAGTCCGCCGCTGTCCAGCAGGACTACGGCCCCGGGTTCCTGAACCTGCAGTGGGTACTGCCCGTGGACCTCAGCAGGTTGCGGGGAGACCAGGCGCAGCGGCTGGGCGCGGCGCTGCAAACGGTCGTCAATGAAGTGCCGTCGCTGATCGGCCCGCTAGAAGACGGCGCGACCGGGGTAACCGTCAGCACGGGCCTGCAGCAGACATTGGGCGCGCTGATCGGTGCCGCCGCGGGGTTCGTCGGCACCGCTTCTGCGGTCGACTCACTGCTGTGGCTGCTGTACGTGAGCCTGGCGCTAACTGCCGCCATCGCGCTGCTGCTGACCGCGCGGATGATCGTGCTGCGCCGAGCGACCGAACTGGCGCTGCGCCGCGCCCGCGGCGCGTCGCTGCTCCAGATCGGCCTCGCCGCCGGGCGCGGGGCGGCGATCGGGTGCGTTCCGGCCGCGGTCATCGCAGGCGCCGTCGCGGTGCTGCTGGTCCCCGGGCAGGCGCCGCCGGGCGGCTGGTGGCCAGGACTCGCTGTACTCGTGGTCGCGGTCGGCGCGCCCGCCGTCCTGGCCGTCTGGCAGCAACGGCTCCCCCGCTCCGGCAGGGGCAGGGCTGCGGGCGGTTACTCCCGCCCCGGACAGACGGGACTGAGCCAGCCCAGCCTGGGTTACGGCGCGCTCGGCTACGCCAGGCGCGGCCGACACCGGTTCCGCGGCGGGGTCCGGCTGGTCGTCGAGGTGGCCGCAGTGCTCGCCGCGATCGCGGGAATCGTGGTCTTCCGGCAGCAGGGCACGCAGCCCGGCACCGCCGTCAACTTCTACACCAGCGCCGCTCCCGCGCTGGTAGCCATCCCCGCCGTCATCGTCGTGCTGCGGATCTACCCGCTGATCCTGCGTGGGGTGCTGCGCGGGGCCGCCCGCAGGCGGACCGCGACCGGGTTCCTTGGCCTGGCCCTGGCCGCGCGGGCCGCGCTCACCACCGTCCTGCCGGCGTTCGCGCTGGTACTGGCGATCACCGTGGCCGCCTTCGCCGGGATGGTCCGCGACGCGGTGACACGCGGAGAGATCAGCGCCTCGTGGCAGGCCGCGGGCGCGGACGTGACGATCTCCAGCGTCGCAACGGACGGGACGATCCCCGGCGTCGCCCAGCGCGCGTTCGCGGGCGTGCGCGGGGTAGAGCACACCGCGGTGGTGTCGGAGTGGATCCTGACCGCGCCGCACGGTGCTCTGGTGACCGCGCTCGCCGTCGATCCCGCCAGCTATTCGGCGCTCGTCGCTTCGTCCCAGACCTGGCCCGCCGTCAACCCCCGCCTGCTGGCCGGGGACGGGGTACTCGCCTCCCCGCGGGCCCTCGCGGACTTCGGCGGGGACAAGACCGTGACGCTGACCTCCCACAACGGCGTCGCGCCGATCCGGGTCCGGGTCGCCGGAACGCTGTCCGGCACGCCCGCGCTGACCGCGGGCGGGGCGTTCGTCCTGCTGCCCGAGTCCCTAATCGCGCAGCAGCCGTACGTCGCGCCCAACCTCATGCTGCTGAACGGCCGGCGATCGACGACGCCACGCTCACCGCGCTGGCGAACGAGATGGTGCCCACGGCGGCCACCACTTCCCGTTCGGAACTTCTAGGGCAGCTGGCCGGCGCGCCGGTGCAGCGCGGTGCGTTCCTGCTGTTCGCGCTGGCACTGGTAGTCGCTGCAGGTTTGGGGCTGGCAGTGATGCTGCTGCAGCTGGCGCTCGGGGCAGCGGACCGGGAAGCCAACCTAGCGCGGCTGGCAACGATGGGGCTCGGCGGTGGGCAACGTACCCGGCTGGTACTGCTCGAAGTGCTCCCGGCGGTCGTCGCCGCAGCGATCGCGGCCGTCGCGGCCGCGCTGGTGCTGCCGCGGATCGTCGCGCCGGTGATCAACCTGTCGGTCTTCACCGGCTCCAGCGCTGGCGTGCCGCTCGTGCCCGACGTGGCGTCGGTCGCGCTCCCGATCGCCGGGCTGATCGTGGTGGCCGCCGGGTCGCTGACAATCGAGATACGGGCACGGCGCGGCGTCGTGTCGACCCTACGCGGAGGTGAATGAGAGTTGGCTTGGCTCGAGGCGCCCCGGGTAGACACGGCGCGAAGTTCCGGGGCCGGCTATGGCGACGGAGCGCTGATCGTCTGCGACCGGCTGGTGCGCATCTACAGCGCCGAGGGCATCGAGGTGCAGGCACTGCAGGGCCTTGACCTGGTGATCGCGCCCGGCGAACTGACTGCGTTGGTTGGCGCATCGGGATCTGGCAAGTCCACTCTGATGAACATCCTGGCGGGGCTCGACGCGCCGACGGCCGGCGTGGTCCGGGTCGTCGGGCAGGACCTGGGCTCGATGTCGGCGCGGCAGCGGAAGCTATACCGGCGTGCGGTGGTGGGGTTCATCTGGCAGCAGACATCGCGGAACCTGCTGCCGTACCTGACTGGGCTGCAAAACGTCCAGTTCCCCCTGCAACTGGCGGGCGCGTCGCGCTCGGCGCGCCGGTCGCGTGCCCTCGAACTGCTTAAAGTGCTCGGCGTAGCGCACTGCGCGAGGCGACGGCCCGACCAGATGTCCGGCGGGGAGCAGCAGCGGGTGGCGATCGGCGTTGCGCTCGCGAACTCGCCGTCGCTGCTACTGGCCGACGAGCCGACGGGTGAACTGGACACGGAGACGGCTGCTTCTGTTTTCGGCGCCCTGCAGACGGCTAACTCTGAGCTGGGGGTCACCGTGCTGGTCGTCACGCACGACCCGGAAGTCTCGGGGATGGTCCGGCGGGTGATCGCGATCAGGGACGGGCGGACGAGCATGGAGACACTGCGTTCTGATTCGGCGGACGGCTCCGGGCTGGGGCACGCGATGGAGTACGCGGTGCTCGACCGGTTCGGGCGGCTGCAACTGCCGCCCGAGATGACCGACGCGCTTGGCATGCGCGATCGTGTCCGACTGGAAGCCAAGCCCGACCACATCGGTGTCTGGCCTGACTCCTCTTCTGCCCTGCCCGCCGCCGATGGCGCATCCGCACCAATCGCAGATGACGCCGATTGGTGAAGAACATGATTGATGTCCGGGATATGACACGGACTTACGGGAGCGGGTCGACCGCGACGGCGGCGCTGCGCGGCGTCACCTTCACTGTCGGCGAGGGGAAGCTGGTCGCGCTCGTCGGGCGATCCGGGTCCGGGAAGACGACGCTACTTAATATCGTCGGCGGGCTCGACACCCCGGACGGCGGCTCCATTTCCGTCGCCGGGCGCGACCTGACCGCGATGGGTGAGCGGGAGCGGATGCGGCTACGGCGGGAGACCGTGGCCTACATCTTCCAGTCGTTCGGGCTGCTGCCTGTGCTGTCCGCCGCCGAGAACGTCGGCGTCCCGCTGCGGATCGCCGGGGTCGCGCCGAAAGAGCGCGAATCCCGCGTCGAGTTGCTGCTGTCGAAGGTCGGGCTCGCCGACCACGCGAAGCAGCGCCCGGCCGAACTGTCCGGCGGTCAGCAGCAGCGGGTGGCGATCGCACGGGCGCTCGCCACACAGCCGTCAGTGCTGCTCGCCGACGAGCCCACCGGCCAGCTCGACCGCGAGACCGGCCGGCAGATCATGCGGCTGCTCCGGACCGTGGTGGAGTCGGAGGGCGTGACCGCGCTCGTCGCCACCCATGATCCAGCGCTGATCGACCTGGCCGACTCCGTCCTGCACCTGGTCGACGGCAAGATCACGGCTTAGATCGCGCGGGCTGGACTCCGGTGGTTCCGGATGTGCGGCCGCCCACATTCCGGACGCGGAACGTCCGGAACCGGGCCTAGCCTGCTCCGCATGACGAACGACACTGTCCTGGACACCACCATCCCCGAGCCGTCGATGACCGCCGACGAAGTCGAGCTGCTGCTGTTCACGCTCGATCGTTCCCGCGCCACGTTCGCCTGGAAAATCGGCGGCCTGGACGCGGCCAGCCTGATCCGGCCGCACCCGCCGTCAAGAATGACACTCGGCGGCCTGCTCAAGCACCTGGCGCTGGTCGAGGAGAGATACACCATCGACTTCACCGGCGAAGCGCCCGGACCGCCGCTTGACGTGGCCGACCACACCGACCCCGAATGGGCGTGGCGCACCGCGGCCGACGCTACCCCTCAGGAGCTCTACGACCTCTGGCGCCGCACCGTCGAGCGCTCGCGGACCGCGATGGCCACGGCGATCGCTGACGGCGGACTCGACCAGCCGGCGAAGTACACGACATCGGACACTGGCACGTCGCCGAACCTGCGGCGCATCGTGGTTGACCTCCAGGACGAGTACGCCCGGCACGTCGGCCACGCCGACCTGATGCGCGAGGCCATCGACGGACTCGTCGGGGACTGCCCGCCCCAGTAACCGCGACCGTAGGATGGTGCAGGTTAGAGGCCCGAAACCAATTTGTTCCGTGCCCTCAGCTTGCTCGATTCGGCAGGTCCGAGTAGCCAGCAGCGGCACGGTACGATTCGTGCCGATCGCTGCCAGGGACCAGATCGAGAGGATGGTGTCGAGCATGGCGGCCCGGACACGGCAACTGGTGGACGCCGCGCTGACCATCCGGCCCGCGAACGAGGCGAGCTGGGATGATCTGCAGAAGATCCTCGGCTCCACCGCGCCAGCTAACTGCCAATGCCAGCGTTACAAGATGCGGCCGAAAGAATGCTTCGTCTCGTTCCCGGCCGAGGAGCGCGCCCACCGGCTCCGGATCCAGACGGACCCCGGCTGCGCGGACGCCGAGGCGACCACCGGCCTGGTCGCCTACCTTGACGACGAGCCGGTCGGCTGGTGCGCCGTTGAACCCCGGACCGCCTACATAGGTCTGGTGCGCGGCGGTCGCGTCGCGTGGACCGGCCGCTCAGAGGACCGGACCGACGACTCCGTCTGGGCGGTGACCTGTTTCGTCACACGTGCCGGGTTCCGTCGGCGCGGCATCAGCCTTGCGCTTGCCCGCGCCGCGGTCGACTACGCCCGGGACCACGGCGCGCGGGCCGTCGAGGGCTATCCGATCACGACCACGAAGGTAGTCTTGGACGAGCTGCACGTCGGCACCGAGGGAACATTCGCCGCCGCCGGCTTCACCGAAGTCTCCCGGCCCTCGCCGCGCCGCGTCGTCATGCGCGTCGGCTTCTGACCCTGACGACCGTCCCGAGAAGCGGGACAGTGGTTCGGGTCGGCGGTCACTGACACTGCCAGCCTGGCGCAGTCTCCGGACTCGCCGGGGCGGTTCACCGACCTACCGGGGCCAGTTCAGGCGATCACACTCGCAACGCCCCAACCCGCCGAGCGCGCATGAGTCGCCTCCCTGGAGATTGGCACTGTAGCGACGTCTGGAATCCTCGGGCAACGACGCCCGCCCGATGCGTGTGTCGTCTGCACGCTGACGGATGCTAGCGCGAGCAGTGGTGGCTGCTGCCACCCAAGAGAAGGAGCGGTCATGACCGACGAGTCCGAGGTCTGGGCGCGGATGCGCGCCATCTACGACGGATTCCTGGCCGCAGACACCGAAGGCGTCGACGCGCTCCTGCAGCGCGACGTGACAATCTGGGACTCAGCCGAGTTTCCCCTCACGCGCGGGCTTGAGCAGCTGCGAGAAATGCGAAGTCGCCGCCCGCGCGATCCGGGGGCTCCGACGGTCATACGGCTTGATGCCACGGATCCAGTGATCGACGTCTGGGGTGACACGGCACTGGTCCGGCACATCCTCATCGTCGAACTTTCAGACGGCACACGCGAGACCGTCCGCAACACGAGCGTGTGGCGGCGGACCGAGGGTGCATGGCTGGCCGTCCACAACCATGAGGACATCGCCGGCGGCGGAGCCCGGCCCTGAGCGGCGCGACCTATTCGCTTACGCCAGCGACTTGGGCTTGAGGGTGCTGGAAGGGCGCAGAGCGCCGTCGTCGTCGAGATCATCCAGGACGGCGGGCAGGCCCACGCTGAGCATCTTCCTGCGAACGTGGCCAAGCAGCGTCGCCATGAAGACACCGCCGATGCCGGTGAATCCGGTGTGCTCATACGTGAAGCGCGTGCCGCCCGCATGTGGCTCGAGCCGGTAGACCACTTCGGTAAGGTCACCGCCTTCGTCACCGGTCCAGGAGTAACGCAGCAGCGACGGTTCGTTCACTTCCAGCACCTCGCAGTCGACGACGCCCCGCCAGCCGGGCTTCGGCTTGGCGATCAGCTGAAACTTCGAGCCGACGACGGTCGTGAATCCTTCTGCGCGCCCGCCGGCGCCGGTCACGGTCCACAGGGGGATCAGCGCCGGGTCGGTCACGGCGCGCCAGACCTTCATCGGGGAATGCGGGTAGTCACGCACGATGCGGATCGCACTCATGGGAGCTCCTCAGGGCTACGGAAAGATGACGACGGAAGAAGAAGTTCTAGCTACTAGAAAATTATAGTAGCAGAAAATATACGGGCACTGGACTATGCTGTGGGCATGAACACTCCGACCGCGGATTGGACGGTGGCGCGCACTCCAGAGACGGGAGCGCCGGCGGCCGGCGGCCTGCGGGAGCGCAAGAAACGCCTGATGCGCCAGCAGCTATCCGACACCGCGACCGAGATGTTCCTCGAGCGTGGCTTCGACGCCGTCCGCGTGGCCGAGATCGCCGATGCGTGCGGGGTCTCGGAGAAGACGGTCTTCAACTACTTCCCCACCAAGGAGTCGCTCATCCTGGATCGGCTGGAGTCCACGATGGCCTCGCTGCGCACCGGCCTGGCCGAGCCCGGGGTCCCGCCGGTCGAGGCGGCGCTGCGGGTCCTGGACGGCGAGCTCGGCACGATGACGTCCTGGCTTGCCGCGCAGGACGACCCGATCCGGGCGGCCGCCGCGATCCGGCGGTTCGGCGGCCTGATCCGGGCCACGCCCTCGCTGCGGGCCTATCAGAGCGACATGATGGACCAGTTCGTGGCCGTCGCGGCCGAGGTCCTGGCCGAGCGGGCGGGTATGAGCGCAGACGACCCAGAGCCGCAGATCGCCGCGACCGCGCTGCTCGGCCTCTGGCGTATCCAGTTCCAGGGCCTGGCGAAATACCTGGACGGCAGCCGGACGCCCGCGCGAGGTCCACCGGGCCGTGACCGCAGATGTCCGGCACGCGGCTCAGCTCATCAACGCCGGGCTGAAATCGTTCGCGGCCTGACTGCCTCCGCGGAGGCCTAGGACCGGGCGCGACGCCTGCGCCGGATCCAAGCGCGGATGATCAGGGCGGCCACTACGACCACGAGCGCGATCAGCACAAACAATGAGTACCGGCTGATGGCGTGGTAGATGGTGGTGATGTGACCGCCAGCCAGGTAGCCGATGGTGGCCCACAGACCGACCCAGAGGGCCGCGCCGAGCGCGTTGAAGGCCAGGAATCGCGGCCAGTACATCCGCATGGTCCCGGCGACAAGCCCGTTCGCCTGCCGCAGCCCCTCGATGAATCGCGCGAACGTCACGACGATCGCGCCACGCCGGTCGACGAACGCCTCGGCCTTGTCGAGCCGCTCGTCGGTGAGCCGCACGTACTTGCCGTACCGCAGGATGAGCGCCCGGCCGCCAAAATAGCCGATCGCGTAGCCGATGTTGTCGCCGATGACCGCGGCAACGAAGGCGATCAGGCCGACGACGAAAATGTTGAGCCCGCCGGCGCCTGCGTAGACCGCACCCGCGATCAGGATCGTCTCGCCCGGCACCGGGATGCCAAAGTCCTCGAGCGTGATGAAGGCGCCTACCGCCAGGTAGCCATAGTGGTCGAGTACAGGGGCGAGCTGCGCAAGTAGCCCTGGCAGCGGTGGCGCGGACACCGGTCCAGGTTGGCATACCACCTCAAGGGCACTCGCTGCCGGCGCCGGGTGGGTGGACTGTGAGCAACAATTGCGGGAACGTTCTCGCAATGAGCTGGCAGCCGCTAGCGGGCGAAACAGCGATCGGGGCACATCGTGGCAGTCGGCCTACGGCAAGTAGCGGAGCGGAGCGGCGTATCCGTCAGCACGGCCTCGCGCGCGCTGAGTGGCTCGAGCAGGGTCAGCGACAAGACCGTGGCCAAGGTCCGCGCGGCCGCGGCGGCGCTTGGTTACCGGCCCAATGCCAGCGCCCGCGCCCTCCGCACGGCTCGCTCGCAGTTCGTCGGGCTGGTCGTGACCAACCTGTTCAACGCGAGCTTCCAGACCATCGCCGAGGTAGTCCAGCGCGAATTCTCGCGACGGGGATACCAGCTCATGCTGTCGGTGACGGCAGGCGACCCGGTCCAGGAGCGCTCCTCGCTCCACGTGCTGGCCGACCACAACGCGGCCGGAGTGATCGTCGTTGGTTCCGACAACGAGGCGACCGACGAGCTGCGCGAGCTCGCCATGCCGACAGTGCACCTGGCCCGGCGCCCCCGGTGCCCGGCGGGTGACTGCGTGCTGGGCGACGAGATAGTCGGCGGCCGATCTGCCACCGAGCATCTGCTCCAGCTGGGCCATCGCCGGATTGCGATCATCGCCGGGCCGTCAGAGGTGCAGTCAGGCCGTGAGCGCATGCAGGGGTACTGGCTGGCGATGCGAGCGGCTGGCGTGCCCGTGCACGACGAGCTGACCCTCGCTGTCGCCCTGAGCCCTGAGGCCGGGGCGCAGGCGGTCGCCCGACTGCTGGCGCTGCCAGCCCGGCAGCGTCCCACGGCGCTGCTCGTGGCCAATCACGAGGCGTCCTACGGCGCGCTCCCTGCGATTCGCGAGCAGCTAGCAGCGGTGCCTGCTGACCTGTCGGTGATCTGCTACGAGGACTCCCAGCTCGCGCGCTGGTGGCATCCGGCGATCACCGTAATCGACAACAACGCCCGCCAGATGGGCGAGCTGGCTGCGCGGCTGCTGCTGCAGCGGCTGGAGCCGGCGGACGGTGAGCGCGATGGATTCAGTGAGTTCAGAGTGGGAACGCGCCTGATTCAGCGCAGCTCGTGTCGGGCTCTGCACTGAACTCGTAAGACACCGGCCCTTGGCTGGGCGGCGACCACAACAACGCCCTCAGTTCACGTCCACGTCGATGGCGGCCAGCTCGTCGGTCAGGCCGAGCAGCTCCCAGCGGAGCAAGGCGACCGGGACGTTGCCATTGAGCCATACCTGGTCGTGCAGCTCCTGGAGGTTGAGGCCTGGCCCCCGGATGCGGGCAGCGTCGGCGATCATGCCGATCAGCTGCGTCTTGCCCACCTGGTAGCTCAGGGCCTGCCCCGGTGTCTCGGCAAAAAACGCGGCTTCCTCCCGGGCGGTGGGTGCGTCCATGGGGACGCGTGACTCGAGCTCGCCCGCGGCGCTCGTGATCGACATGCTCCCGGTCGCGAGCCCGAGATCGACCGACACCCGGAGGGCGCGCAACCGCATGAAGTTGCACATGGCGGCGCGCGTGTGCGGCGCGTCGTCGAGCAGGCCGCTGACCAGCATCATTTCCTCGTTGTAGAAGGCGATGCCCTCGCACGAGCCGGAGTCGTAATAATGCCGCCGAACCGGCCGGGGGTGCCGCCAGGACAGCGCCAGCTGCTGGTAGTGCACGCCCTCGTGCAAGATTCCCGCGCGCGGATCGTGAGCATTGGCCGCGTAGAAATACGGCAGGTCTGGTCCCGGCGCCGGCACGTAGGACACGCCGTCCTCGGTCAGCCTGCCGGGCCCGGTGAGGTCATCACTGACGCCGAGGAAGCGCAACGGCTCGAGGTAGGCGGGCATGGGCAGCGTCAGGTAGTGCCGCAGCGACTCCGGCTGGGTCAGCAGGCCCCGGTCGGCGTAGAACTGCCGGACGGCGGCCTCGTCGGCCGCATGCGCCTGGACCTGCTGGCTGGCGTCGGCCGGGAGCTCCGGCGCGGGGAGGCCCGAGTTCCGGGTGGTGTGCAGCAGCTCCAGCCACGCCGCTCGCTCGTATTCGCGGCGCCCGATGTCCGCGATCTCGTCAACAGTCAGGGGAACGCAGGCAACCTCACGCAGGAACCACTCGTACCGCCGCCGCCCTACCGGCCGGGCTAGCGGGAGGCTGGTGATCGCCTTCATCAGCTGGCCGCGGAACTCGAGCAACGCGGCACCGGCCGCGGCGGCCGCCGAGCGCAGGTCGGCCGCGGCGCCCGGGTCGATCAGCGCCAGGGCCTGCGCGCAGGCGGCTACGCGGGCGTCGATACCGTCGAGCTCGTCGATCGCCAGCGCCGCGAACTCGCGGGCGGGCTGGCGGAGCGCTGACGGCGCGTGGGACAAGGTCGCCGGGACGGCGCGCAGCAGCCGCACTACCTCCGCGATACGGGGCGGGTCTACGTCCGGCCTCAGTAGCGTGTCGAAGACGGGCCCGATGGCCTGGTCGACCCAGTATCTCGGGATGCTCCGCACCCGGACGATCTCGCCCTCCCACTCCACCCTGGCCAGCGCAGACCTGAGCAGCCGGTGGTCGATGCGGTCGGCCACCTCGGCCGGGTGAATGCGGTTGAGGTCGGCGCGAAACGCGCCGAGCTCCTCCCGGCGCCGGTCGGCCAGCCTGGCATCCACCTCCGGCAGCCATCCCGGCGGCCGGTCCAGTCGCGGCAGGTCATCGCGCGTACGGGGCTGCTGCCGGGCCCGCCACGCCCAGAACCGGTCGCTGAGCTCATTCAGCTCGCGCATGGGCACTCCGATCTCGCCTGGGCTGAGCTTCCCATACTCCGGGCTTCCCATACTCCGGACGGAGATCAGGGCGACCCCGTTCCGTCCGGTTTCATCGTGTCGCAGGAGAGCCTGCGGCGTGAGGGAACGTTTGCACAACTGGACGGTTGGCCGCGCGCCTGGCTGACGCGTGACGGGCAGGTCCGGGATGCGCGAGGCGGACGATGTCGGCCAATTCAGGACGCCGACCATGGTCTGTAACAGGCACCTAGGGGCAACGCCAACTGAAACACACTTGTTTCGCAGTTGATACATACCGCCCTTGACCGCCTGCGCACACGAGTGGGAACGTTTGCCTATTCGCCTCCCGCCCGACGTCCACTCGGCGGGTATCAGCTGGCTGCGGACGCCGCGCCACGATAGGGGGAGTGCCCTATGCGTATGTACCGATTGCTCGTCTCCGGCTGTGTGGTGGCCGTGACCGCGAGTCTGGCCGCCTGCGGGAGCAGCGGCGGTGGCGGTGGCGGCGGGGGATCGACGACGACGTCGCCCTCGCTCGTGGTCGAGACCGCGTTCGTTCTCAAGACACTGGACCCGGGGCGCATGTTCGAGCCGACCGGGCTCATGATCGACCACGCCATCTACGACACCCTGCTGACCTACAAGGGCTCCAACGTCACGACGCCGGTGCCCGACCTCGCCACGTCCTACACCGCATCCGCGGACGCCAAGACGTTCACCTTCACCCTGCGCAACGGCGTCAAGTTCGCCAACGGCGACCCCCTGACGGCCGCGGACGTCGTGTTCTCGCTGATGCGGACCAAGAACATCAACGGCAACCCGTCGTTCCTGATGGCCGGCATCACCGCTACGGCGCCGAACCCGGGCACTGTCGTCCTGACGAGCGCGACGCCCAATACCGCGATCCCGGCGATCCTCACCAACCCGTCTCTGGGCATCGTGGATATGAAGAAGGTCGAGGCTGCTGGCGGCACAGACGCGGCCAACGCCGCGACAGCCGACAAGGCTGAGGCCGCACTCAACACGACGTCCGAGGGCAGCGGCCCGTACACGCTGACTAGCTACAGCAACACGACGCAGGTCGTGCTGACCGCCAACCCGAAGTACTGGGGCCCGAAGCCGAAGTACGGCAAGATCGTCATCCGCAACGTCCAGGCCAACGTGCAGAAGCTGGACGTGCTCAAGGGCGAGTCGCAGATCGCGGTCGACCTCTCGCCTGCGCAGGCTCAGGGCATGTCCGGCGTGCAGATCGTCAACGGCGCGTCGCCGAACCTGTTCTTCGTGCTCACCAACGACAACCCGAAGGTCTCGAAGATCACGTCGAACCCGCACTTCCAGCAGGCGGTCAGGTACGGCATCAACTACCAGAGCCTGGTCCAGCTCGCCGGTAAGGGCGCAGTGCAGGCAGCTGGCATCATCCCGACGATGTTCCTCGGCAGCCTGCCCGCGGGCTCGGGCGTGACCTACAACCTCGCCAAGGCCAAGGCCGCCCTCGCCGCGTCCGGTCTGGGCCACCCCACGGTGGACCTGGTCTATCCGAGCGACCTGGCAGTGAACGGCATCAGCTTCGGCGACCTGGCCGCCCGCGTCCAGCAGGATCTCCAGCAGGTTGGGATCACGGTCAAGCTGCAGGGCCAGTCGATCGAGGTCGCGCTCAACAGCTACCGAGGTGGCCAGGAGCAGATGGGGCTGTGGTACTGGGGACCGGACTTCCCGGACCCGAGTGACTACCTCAACTTCCTGCCTGGCGCGCTGGTCGGGCTGCGGGCAGGCTGGGTCAAGGGCGCTGATCCGTCGCTCGAGGCGCTCGGCGCGACCGCTGCGAGCACCACGACCTCGTCCCGAGCGGCTCTGTACCAGCAGATCCAGACGTCGATGAACAACTCCAGCCCGTTCATGCCGCTGATCCAGCCGGCTCAGATCGTCGTCGGAGCCAGCTCACTGAAGAATCTGCAGTCAAACGCGCTGTGGCTCGTCGATCTCAGTGAGCTCGGTTAGCACTACGGCGCCTGCGGTGCCGCGTCCCCGTCCGGGGGCGCGGCACCGCGACTTGCGTCGCTTCTTGCTTCAGCGGCTCGGGACCGGCCTGGTACTGCTGATCGGTATCACCCTGGTGGCGTTCGTCCTCACCCACCTGGTGCCCGGTGACCCAGCCGCCGCCAACCTCGGCCAGCGCGCCATCGGCGACCCGGCCGCGGTGCAGGCCTTCCGGCATCAGTACGGGCTGGACCGGCCGCTGCCGGTGCAGTACCTCGTGTACCTCAAGAACCTCCTGCACGGGAACCTCGGCATCTCCGAGCAGAGCCACAGGCCGGTACTGACCGACCTGGCGGAGTACGTCCCGGCGACGATCGAGCTGGCGCTCTTCGCCATCGTCTTGTCCATGCTGATCGGTGTCGGCCTGGGCATCATCGCCGCGGTGTCGCGCGACCGGTGGCTGGACCAGCTGATCAGGGTGGTCAGCCTCGCCGGCGTGTCCATGCCGGTGTTCTGGATCGCCCTGGTGGCGTTCTACTTGCTGTTCTTCAAGCTCGGCTGGCTGCCAGGCGGCGGGCGCCTCGGCCCCACCCAGAACGCCCCCACGCACCTGACGGGCATGTTCACCGTCGACGCGGCGGTCCACGGGCAGTGGACGCTCTTCTGGTCGGCGCTCCAGCACCTGATACTTCCGGGGCTGGTGCTGGCCATCTACACCGTCGGCATGCTGACGCGATTCACCCGAGCGTCGATGCTGGAGATCATGGGCAACGACTACGTGCGAGCGGCGCGGCTGAAGGGCCTGCCCGAGCACGTCGTGGTGCTGCGGCACGTGCTGCGGCCGGCCCTGGTCTCGATCATCACCGTGGCAGGAGTCGCCTTCGGCAGCTTGCTGTCGGGCACCGTGCTGGTGGAGAACATATTCTCCTGGCCCGGCGTGGGGCAGTACGCCTACCGCAGCGCCATCAACCTTGACCTGCCCGCCATCATGGGCGTGAGCATGTTCGTCGCGCTGGTCTACATCGTGGTCAATCTCATCGTGGACCTGCTCTATGGCGTCATCGACCCGCGAATCAGGCTGTCATGACCATCTCAGCGCGCGCACCGCTGGACCCGCCCGCCGCCGCGGCCGTCGATTCGGTGCGGCGACGCCGGATCCGCCCTGGCATGCCGCTGCCGTGGCGCCGGCCACTCGCCGTGACGGGCCTGATCGTCATCGGGGCGTGGGCGGTGATCGCGCTCTTCGCGCCGCTGATCGCGCCACAGAACCCGCTATTGCAGAAGTTCGCGATCCTGGCCGCGCCATCGAGTGCGCACTGGTTCGGCACCGATGAGCTAGGCCGCGACGTCTTCTCCCGGGTGCTCTTCGGCGCTCGGATCACGCTTCCGCTGGCGGTGATCCTGGTCATCGCGGCGATGATCATCGGCGCGGTCCTCGGCGGCTTCGCCGGCTTCTTCGGCGGCTGGGTCGACAACGTGATCATGCGGCTGGCCGATCTCGTGTTCGCCTTCCCTGGCATCATTCTGGCGCTGGCCATCGCCGCGGCCCTCGGCGCCTCGCTCAGGAACGCCGTCATCGCGGTGGTCGTGGTGTCCTGGCCTTCGTACGCCCGGCTGGTCCGCAGCCTGGTCCTGTCGGCGCGTTCAGCGCAGTATGTGGTCGCCTCCCGGCTGCTGGGGTCATCCAGCCTGCGGGTCCTGGCCGTCGATGTCCGGCCTAACGCCGCGGGCCCGGTGCTCGTACTCGCGGCCCTGGATATCGGGAACGCCGTGCTGCTGCTATCCGGGTTGTCGTTCCTCGGCCTGGGCGCTCAGCCGCCCACCGCCGAGTGGGGCGCGATGGTCGCCGAAGGAGCGCAGAACTTCAACGACTGGTGGGTCGGGATGTTCCCCGGCCTGGCGATCCTGACAGTGGTGCTCGCCTTCAACTTCATCGGCGACACGCTGCGCGACATGCTCGACCCTCGTACCGCACGGGCGGTGCGCCCGTGATTGGGACGCTGTGATGGGCGCGCTGCTCCAGGTCGAGAACCTCTCCGTCGCCCTGCCGACCCGCTCGGGGTATCACAAGGCGGTCGACGGGATCTCATTCGCCGTCGATGCCGGCGAGGTCATGGGCATCGCCGGTGAGAGCGGCAGTGGTAAGACCATCACCGCGCTGTCGCTGTTCGGGCTCCTGCCGGCCGGGGCGCGGACCAGCGGCTCGATCCGGCTGGACGGTACCGAGCTGCTCGAGCTGAGCAGCAAGCAGCTGCGGGCGATCCGCGGCCGACAGATCGCGATGGTGTCCCAGGATCCCTCCACCGCTCTGCATCCGATCCTGTCGATCGGGACACAGATCACCGAGCACATGCGCCATCACCTCGGCGTGAGCAAGAGTGAGGCGCTGTCACGGGCGGCCGATCTGCTGGCTATCGTGCGTATCCCCGACCCGGAGCAGGCACTGCGCTCGTACCCGGGCCAGTTCTCCGGCGGCATGCGGCAGCGCATCGCGATCGCGGTCGCCCTTGCCGCCGAGCCGCGACTGCTGGTAGCCGACGAGCCGACCACCGCGCTGGACGTCACGGTGCAGGCGGGGATCCTGCGCCTGCTCGACCGGCTGTGCCGGGAGCGCGGACTAGCCGTCATCATCATCACGCACGATCTGGGCGTGATGTCGGCGACGGCCCGCCGGGCTCTGCGTCATGTACGCCGGGCGGCTCGCCGAAGCGGGGCCAACGTCGGAGCTGCTCGCCAGCCCGAGGCACCCCTACACCAGAGGGCTGCTCGACGCGCTGCCGCACCCGGAGGCCGGCGGTGCGCCGCTGGTCCCTATTGGCGGCAGCCCGCCGTCGCTCGGGCTGGTGCCCGCCGGGTGCCCCTTCCATCCGCGCTGCCGGTACGCGCTGCCCTCATGCGCGACGGACAGGCCCGAGCTGTCGCCGGTCGCTGAGCAGCATCTGCTGGCCTGCCCGCCCGATCCGCTGCGAGCAGTGTCATGAGCGCAGGCCGCGAGCGCCAGTGCCGGGAGGCCATGAGCGAGAAGGTTCTCCAGCTCTCCGGCGTCGCGGTCGAGTACGGCCGGCGCGGGCAGCGGGTCCGGGCCGTTGACGGCGTCGATCTCAGCGTCGCGCGCGGCGAGATCGTCGGGCTGGTCGGGGAGTCAGGCTGCGGCAAGTCGATCACTGGCGCGAGCTGCCGTCGGTCTTGAGCCGCTGGCTGCGGGAACGGTCACGTTCGAGGGGCGGGACGTCAGCCTTCTCGGCCGACGACGCCGACCTGACCACCTGCGCGGACTGCAGATGGTCTTCCAGGACCCCTACGAATCGCTCAATCCGCGCCGCAAGGTCGGCGAGCTCATCGCCGACGGAGCCAGGCTAGGCGGCAGCAGCCGCGCGGACGGCCTGAAGCGCGCGGCTGAGCTGCTCGAGCGTGTGGGAATGCCAGCCGCTGCGGTGGACAGCTATCCGCACGAGTTCAGCGGCGGGCAGCGGCAGCGGATCGCTATCGCCCGGACGCTGGCGACCCGGCCGTCGTGTCTGATTGCCGACGAGCCCATCAGCGCCCTGGACGCATCGGCTCAGGCCCAGGTGGCCAACCTGCTGAGTGAGCTGGTCGACGACTCCGACCTTGGCCTGGTCCTGGTCTCCCACGATCTGTCGGTCGTCCGCCAGGTCGCGGACCGCGTCGCGGTGATGTACCTGGGCCGGATCGTGGAGATCGGCGCGACCGGAGACCGTGTGGGCGAATCCGCAGCACCCGTACACCGAGGCGCTCGTGGCCGCGATCCCGCATGCCGACGGCGCCGGCGTGCTGCCGGTCGACCTGCCCGGTGACGTGCCCGACCCGGCGAATCCGCCGTCCGGCTGCCGCTTCCACCCGAGATGCCCGATCGCTGCGGACAGCTGCACCGAACTCGACCAGCGGCTCGTGCCAGTGGCCGGACGCGAGATCGCCTGCAACATCAGGTCCGGTGCGGTGGCGCACGCCCGCCAGCCGCACGGGGGCTAGCTCATCCCGCACTCACCCATCAAGCACAGACAGGAGATCTGCTCGCATGTGGTTCGTGAACGCCCACGTGCTCGATGTGCTGACCGGCGACGTGCTGCGCCAGCGAGCCGTCGAGACAGACGCGGACGGCACCGTGGTGCAGATCGCGACCGCAGCGCCGGTCGGGCTGCGGGACGACGACGTCGTCGATGTGGCCGGCCGCTGGCTGCTGCCCGGGCTGATCTCCTGTCACACGCACCTGTCGGTGGTGTTCCCGTTCGGCGACACCGACGAGGCGGAGAGTCCAGCCATCACTGCGTACCGCTCGGCCACCAGGGCCAGCGACGCACTGCGGGCCGGGATCACCACGATCCGCTGCGTGCACGAGCAGAATCGTGCCGATCTGCTGCTCCGCACGGCGGTCCGGCGTGGCTGGTTCGCCGCGCCTCGCATACTCGGCGCCGGACGAGCCATCTCGACCAGGGGTGGTCATGGTCAGGGTGCCGCCTGCGCTTACGCGGCCGGAGAGCAGGAGTTCTACGAGGCGGCCCTGGCCGAGCTAGCGGCCGGCGCCGACCATGTGAAGATCTTCATCAACGGCGGCCTCGCGAGCGCCGGCGAGCACTACGAGCGGCCCGAGATGACCGACGGCGAGATCCGGGGCGCTGTCCGGGCGGCTGACGAGCACGACACCTATGTCGTTGCCCATTCCGGTGAGTCCGCGGCGATACGGCAGGCGCTCGCTCAGGGAGTGCGGTGCTTCGAGCATGCCTACCGCCTCGATGAGGACACCGCGAGGCTGCTGGCGCGCCCAGGCATCTTCCTGACGCCGACGCTGTGCGTGACCCGCTCGGAGTCGTGGATGCGCGCCAGGGGGTTCGAGGAACACTCCATCCAGAACGCGCTTGGCGCCGCGGACGACCACCTGGCGAGCATCCAGCGTGCGATCCGGGCAGGCGTGACGCTCGTCAACGGCACCGACTACCCGCCGGGTGACCTGGTCGACGGGACCCCGGCGGCGGTACACGAGCTACTGCTGATGGCCGCCGCCGGCCTGTCCCCGCTGCTCAGCCTCCAGAGCGTGTCGGTGACCGCGGCGCGGCTGCTCGGCGTCGACGACCACGTGGGCCAGATCCGGCCTGGCTTCGCGGCCGACTTCGTTGCCGTGGCCGCCGATCCGCTCGACGACCTGGCCGCCATGCGGACGATCTCACTTGGTAGTGCAGGGCGGCCGGGTCGTCCGCGAGGACGCCCGATGACGCAGACGCGCCGGTTCACCGATGACGGCGGCTGGCAGGATCAGGCGGGCTACAGCCGCGCTGTCCGCCGCGGGAACGTCATCGTAGTGAGCGGGACCACCGCGACCGGCCGGAACGGGGCCGCCCTGCACCCCGGTGACACCGGAGCCCAGGCCCGGTTGTGCCTGCGCCGCATCGAGGACGCCCTGATCGCGCTCGGCGGGTCGCTGGACGATGTCGTTCAGACGGTCGTGTACCTCGCGCCTGGCGCAAGCTGGGAGGAGGCCGCGCGGGCCCACCTCGAGGTGCTGGGCGTCGTCCGGCCCGCCAACACGATGGTCTACGTCGCCAGCCTGATCGGAGACGGATTCCTGGTGGAGATCCAGGCCCAGGCAGTGGTGGCGTCGTGAAGTTTTCCGTGCGCGTGAACAATGACCTGAGCTTCGACGAGCTGCTCGCGCTTGCCGTAGCCGCCGAGCTTGCCGGCTTCGATCAGCTCTGGGTCTCCAATGACCTCTTCCTGCGCTCGGCTTCGGTGCTGGCAGGTGCGCTCGCCGCACGCACCACCCGGATAGGCGTCGGCATCGCGGTCATGAATCCGTACTCCGTGCACGTCAGCGAGCTGGCGATGGTCGCCGCCACCGCGCAGGAGATCAGCGGCGGCCGCTTCCTGCTCGGCCTAGGCGCGGGCTCGGAGCAATTCCTCGGCTGGGCCGGGATCACCCGTGCGCACCCGCTGGCGACGACCAGGTCGGCGCTGGTTGCGCTGCGCGCGCTGCTCGGGCACGAGGACGTGGACCGGACCTTGCTGCCGGACTGGTTCGGTTCGCAGGGAGTGCTCAGATTCCCGCTGCTGCACCCCGTTCCCGTCTATATAGGGGCGATGGGACCGAAGATGCTCGAGATGGCCGGCGCAGCACGCGGACGGGGTGCTGCCGTTGCTCTATCCGCCCGAGCGCTATGCCAGTGCGCGCCTGCACGTCCTCGCCGGAATTAAGCACAGCTCGCGCGACTTCGACTTCCCGGCCTGCTTCTGGGTCTCACTGTCGGACGACCCCGTGACCGCGCGCAATGCGCTGGCCGAGAAGCTGGCCTACTACGGCCCCTCGATCTCGGCGTCCATGCTGGCGACGGCCGGGCTGCAACCGCAGGACTTCGCCGCGGCCGCCCGGCTGGCGCACGGCGGGCAGGCGGCGGCCGAGCTCATCGATGACCGGATGCTGTCGCTGGGCGTCGCCGGGGATGCTGCTGACGTTCTGGCGCGCTGCCAGGTGCTCTATCGGCTCGGCGCCCGTCACCTGTCGTTCGGGCCGCCGCTCGGACCTGACCCGATCACCGCGATCCGGCTGCTCGGCGACCAGGTACTGCCGTCGGTGGGCGAGCTCGCGCAGGATTCGGCATGACATCGGATGCGGGAGGTGAGCCTTCGTTGAGTGATCCAGATATGGAGCTCTACGACCTTCGCGTCACTGTCGACTCGATCGGCGGGCGGTCGGTCTGCGGGTTGTCCGTAGGCGACTATTTCGAGGTCACCTGCAGCTCGCAGATGAGGATCCCCGCGGGCGGGCACTTCTGCCTCTACGCGCTGGCGGCCGTGCTGCCGCTGCTGCCCGCCAAGCAACGGCAGCTGCCGGAATCGGACTGGCTGGAGCGCGAGTCGCTCGTCGCCTGCCCGGACCCCGAGGAACGGCTGATCATGCGGATCACCCGGACCGGCCGGCGGTCGATGCGCGCTTCCGATCTGAGCTGACGATGGCCGAGATCGGCATCGCCTTCCAGACCGACAAGGTCCCTGGCCGTTACGGCGAGCTCGCGGCCGCGGCCGAGGCGCACGGATTTGACGTCGTGAGTGCCTTCGCTGACCTGCTGTATCAGCCGCCGTTGCCGGCGCTTCTGGAGATGGCCCGCGCGACGTCCAGGGTCCGCCTCGGGGCGGCCTGCCTCAACCCGTACTCCCAGCATCCCTACGAGATCGCCGGGTCGATCGCCGCGCTCGACGCCGCCTCCGGCGGACGCGCCTACCTGGGCCTCGCGCGCGGCACGTGGCTGGAGGCGATCGGAATCGAGCAGCGTCGCCCGCTCGCTCACCTGCGCGACGCCGCGGCGATCGTGCGTGCGCTGCTCTCCGGCGACGACAGCGGTTACGAGGGCGTGGCCTACCGGCTCGCCCCCGGCACCCGGCTGCGTTACCAGCTTCCACGACGGCTGCCGCCGCTGCTGGTGGGGACCTGGGGGCCGCGCGGCGCCGCGCTGGCTGGCGAGATCGCCGACGAAATCAAGGTCGGAGGCAGCGCGAGCCCGGCGATCGTGCGGCTCGTCCGGGACCGAGTCGCGGTGGGAAGCGAGACCGCCGGCCGGCCGGTCGATGAGATCAAGATCGTGGTGGGAGCGGTCACCGTGGTGGACCCGGACGGCGCGGCGGCGCGCCGCCGGGCGCGAACCGAAGTGGCCAAGTACCTCGCCGTGGTGGCCGAGCTGGATACCACGAGCGCGCTGCCAGCCGGTCTCGCGCGCGAGGTTCAGCGCCTGGTCGCCGCCGGGGACGATGCAGCTGCTGGCGCCCTGATCCCGGACGACGTGCTCGACCGGTTCGCGTTCGCGGGCACGCCTGAGCACGTTGCCGCCCTGGCGCAGGCCGTGCTGGACGCCGGCGCCAGCCGAGTCGACTTCGGCACGCCCCACGGCATGACCGACGAGGACGGGGTAGCCCTGCTCGGGACCGGAGTCCTGCCGCTCCTGCGACGATGATCCATCCGGATGGCAGGCCTCGGCCCGGGCTCGCCGCACAGCCGGGGTAGCTTGGGTTCATCGGCGTCGTCGGCTGCTTCGGGCGAAAAGGCTCGGCCGCTTCGGGCGAAAAGGCATGGCGCGAACCGGGAGGAGCTGAGATGTCGGAGGACAGACGCCACGAATCCGCCCGTCTCGGAGACTACGAGGTTCTCGACGGGTCCGACACGCTCAACGGCGCTCCGGGTGACGATCCGCTCGACCGCGGAGTGGTCGTCCCGGATCGGTGGTCGGCCGGGATGAGATATGGCTCGACGGCAGCGGAGCAGGAGGCCGGCAAGTCTCTGGACCAGCTCCTGGCCGGCGAGGAGCCCAAGGCCGGCCTTGACCTCGATGATGACCGGCCCGAGGAAGACGACTGGGACGAGAACGCCACCGATGAGGACATCGCACGGCTTGCGCTCGACGACGGCCCGGACTCCCGTGCAGGCCGGCTGGTAGCCGACGATGCGACCCAGGGCGTCCGCACGGCTGATCTCATCGCCCATGACTCGGGCATCGATGGCGGCGGAGCCAGCGCGGAAGAGGCCGCTGTGCACGTCGTGAGCGACGAGGACGCGGAGCTCTGACAGCGCCGATCATCCCGCCGGTCCGGCCGATCTGCGGTCAAAGCCGGTGGAACGAGGCGGCACGGGATGGACCGCCCTCTGGCTGTAGGCCTATTCACCTAGCCAGTGGGGGCAGGACAGCATGAAGAAGGTACCCGGTCTATTAACTCGGTTGCTCGGTCGAAGCGGGCTGGCTTCGCGGCGATCCGCGCGGAGCGGCAAGCACGTCGCTTACTTGGCGATGTCGGCAGGTGCGGTGGTCGCGCTCGGTGCAGCTGGCCTGACCCCAGCGATGGCGGGCACCGCCCCATCCATGACCCTGAACGGCAATTTCGTCAACATTGCAGTTCAGGGTCCGAACCACAGCCTCAAGTTCTACTGGGCGCTGAATGGCACGACGAACTGGCACCACGAGACGGTGGCAGGCCCGGGTACGACGTTCTCGGCCCCGTCGATGATCGTGAACGGCACCTCCGTGAACATCACTGCCATGGGCCCGCATCACAAGCTGCGGTTCTACTGGGCGGTCAACGGGACGCCGACCTGGCATCCGGAGACGGTGGCCGGCAACGGTTCGACGTTCTCCGCGCCGTCGATGATCCTCAACGGGAGTTCGGTCAACATCGCGGCCATGGGCCCGCATCACAAGTTGCGGTTCTACTGGGCGGTTAACGGGACGCCGACCTGGCATCCGGAGACGGTGGCCGGCAACGGTTCGACGTTCTCCGCCCCGTCGATGATCCTCGACGGGAGTTCGGTCAACATCGCGGCCATGGGCGCGAAGAACCGGCTGCGGTTCTACTGGGCGGTTAACGGGACGCCGACCTGGCACCCAGAGACGGTGGCCGGCAACGGCTCGACGTTCTCCGCGCCGTCGATGATCCTCGACGACAACAATGTGAACATCACTGTCATGGGCGCGAAGGACCGGCTTCGGTTCTACTGGGCGGTTAACGGGACGCCGACATGGCATCCGGAGACGATCGCTGGTATCGGCTCCACGCACTCTGGACCGTCGATGATCCTGAACGGGAACTCGGTCAACATCGCGGCCATGGGCGCGAACAGCCGGCTGCGGTTCTACTGGGCGGTTAACGGGACGCCGACCTGGCACCCGGAGACGGTGGCCGGCAAGAGCTCGACGTTCTCGGCGCCGTCGATGACCCTGAACGGGACTTCGGTCAACATCGCCGCGGTGGGCTCGAAGAACCGGCTGCGGTTCTACTGGGCCGTCAACGGGACGCCGACCTGGCACGCCGAGCAGGTTGCGCCGCCGGGCAGCGTGCGGTAGGCCCGCAGAAGCGACGGCCGGAATCCCGATGCGGGATCCCGGCCGTCGCTGTTGGCGGGCGGGGCAAGCTAGGAACTGACCAAAGCGCCCGCTAGGCAACCGCAGCAAAGTTGTCTGCGGTCTCTAGGTCCTTGAAGAAGCGGCGGTGAACGCGGAGCGTCTCCTGGCCAGCCGGGATCTGGTGCCAGAGCCCGGTACCTGGGCCGAGCCGGGTTGACCTCGGGAGCTCCATGACGATACCGCGAGCCTTGCTCATGCTGGCCTTGCCGGCGTCGAGCACGACGATCCGGGTCGGCGTGACGGCAAGGATCCGGTAACGGTTGAACCCGAGGAACACGAAGATGCCGGTCAGCGCCGCGAGCCACTGGCTGGCGGTCTGGGCGCCGATCACTGCCTGTACTTGCTCGCCAGGCTCCAGATACTGAGCGGCTGAGCTACGCATGGTGTCCCGGACTGCCATGGGTTCTCCCTGGTCGTGATGAACGGAGCTGCCGCACGCGCAAGCGCCATCCGTGTGTTGACTGCTGACACTTCTGCGGCGGTCCATTCCGTGCCGTCATGTTCCATGCACCGCGCCGACCGGCGTAGAGCGGCCAGGACGCCGCAGCCGTCGGCGGCGGCGCCGGCCTGCGGTCAGCCTGGCCAGTAGGAGCAGCGCATGCCCGTATGCACTGCCTCCCTCAGGTGCTGGCCGATGACGGCGTCCCCCTCGCTGATGCGGGCAATGGCGCGGCGGATGGCCTTCCCGACGGCGATGCGGGCCCGTTCCCCGTCGTCAGGGAACGGTCGGGTGCGGCCGCCAAGTCCGGTCGAGCTGGCCAGCTGCACGAGCAGCCATTGGCGCTCAGCGCGGGCTTGCGCAACCTGGCTAGCGTCGCCGCCGGCCTCAGCGGGTCGATCTCTGCCTCGATCTCCTTTAGCCGGCTCCGGTACGTCACGATCGCCGTGCGGTCAAGGACGGGCTGAACCGTCGCGCTGTCGGCGCCTTCCACCGAGGACGGCCAGCCCGGCGACCAGGTCAACCGCCGGGATCTCCTGGCGCGGATTGCCGATCAGCACGGCCAGGTGCAGCATCCCGATGCTGTCCTCGACCAGGACGCTCGTGTCTCGAAGTCCGAGGCACCACTTCCGGCCCGCGCGGTCGCAGGAAGCGAGCGCCGATTCGTGCGCCTGCCGGAGGTGACTATCCGCAATCCCGATGCCGATGCCGATGGCGGTCGCCTCGCTCCGGGCGGTGTCCTGCTCCCGCTCGGCGGCCGCACCGTCGTCCTCGCGTCCGCGCAGCCGGTGCGCGCGTGCGAGTCGCTGTCGTGCGGACACCAGCGCTGGCCAGTGCCCAAAGCGAGATTGTGCTGGATGGCCGCCCGCAGATGATCGATAGCCGCGTCGAGGCGTCCCGACGTGAGCGCGGCGACACCGAGCGCTGCTGGGTCGAGCCGAAGCAGGTCACGCCCAGGCCGCCGACCACGGCAGGCGGGCGTACGGGCTCAGCAGGTCGTACCTTCCGCTGCGATGTCGGCGTCATCGAGAAGGTAGGCGGCCTCCACGACGCCGTTCATCGTCACCAGCCAGCTGCTCGAGCGCGGCAGCCTGGCCAGGCCGTCGGCCCGCAGCTCAGCCAGCGAGCTGGCCGCCGTGCGCCGGTCACCGGCCAGGGCCGCGGCAACCGCGAGCGCTGCAACTGCCGAGTTGTCGACGGCGCTCAGCGTGGGGGAGTTGACTCCCTCGTGGAGCATGGGCAGCAGCTCCGCCAGGCGGCCCTGGTACCAGCGGATCGTCACTAACTGGGCGCCGGGCCACCACTCGGTGTCGATGTCGCCTGCCGTGGCGCCTTGCTTGGCACAGATGGTCACCAGCGACTCTGCGTCGTCCAAGTGGCCTGCGCGGATCGCGAGCATCACCTCGATCGCGCTGACGACAAACGCGACCGCCGGGTGGTCACGCTGGCTGAGCTGATCTCGCAGCTCGCCGAGGAACCGGCCGGATGCGGATCTCCGTCGGCGTAGGAATCGACAGTCTGCAGGAGCAATCCCATCAGCAGGTCGCTGCGCCCGGTGCGGAAGCTCTCGGTGATCAGTCGATGGCCAATCCGCGCCTCAGCGCGACTAGTCCGGTCCGAGCAGGCAGTGGTGCGCAATGCTCAGCGCCTCGGCCAGCGCATCCCCGTCAGCCGCCGCCCTGGCCTCGTCGAGCACGGCCAGGATGGCCGTGTGCTCGCCGCGCAGATAGTCCGCCTCGCCGGCGAGCCTGACCCGGATCCGCAAGGCGAGCGAGGAGTGCTCGTCGAGCAGCGGAAGGACTTGCTGAAGCCGGGCCGCGAGCATCACCGCACCGGTCACCGTCCGGCGCTCGCTGACCCACAGCCCAGCCAGGCCGAGGGCGGCGGCCGCCATCGCCGGAACATCGCGGGTATGCTCCGCCAGCCGGTAGGCCTGCTCGAAGCTGTCCCGGCTGGCCTGTAGATCGCCGCCGTCGTGCAGCGCGAGGTCGCCGTCCGCTAAAGCAGCCCGCAGGCCATCGGCCGGAACGCTGACCAGCCCGCGCCGACGAGCTGCCGGTCTCCCGCCGGCCTCAGTCGCCATGCCTTAAATGTATTCGCGGCGGATTTGCGCCGTCGAGGTCAGTGGCAAAGCGATCACTCTAATGCCGCGGCGCGCCCAGACCGGTCCCGCTCGAACCGGCCCGCGCTCGCGTCCGGACTGGCTCGCGTCCGGACTGGCTCCGGCCGAGATTGTAGGGATCCGGTGGCCAATGGCGCCCGGTTTACACCGGTTCATGCCCGTCGAATCCCTACAGTCAGGGGATTTGGCCACAAAATCCCTACAGTCTCGCGGGCCTCAGGACGCCCGGGCCGGGGAACTTCAGCAGCAGACCGACGCAGTGGGCCCGCGACCCAAACCCGGTCGCGGGCCCGAAACCCGATTAATCAGCCCGGATCAGGCCGGGATGACGACGGTCTTGACGATCTTGTCGGCGATCGTCTGCCGCTTGGAGTCCCACAGCGGGAACAGGAAGCCGATGTAGCAGATGATCCCGTCGATGAAGTGGCAGATGTCGCGGACAAATGCCATCAGCATGCCGATCGGCTGGCCGGTCTCCTCGCTGACAAGGCGGAGGTTGAGCACCTTCTTGCCGAGGGACTGGCCGGTCGTACCGCCCTGGTACCAGCGGTTGTAGATCGTCCACCCGAGGCCAGCGAGTCCGATAATCACATAGAGAGCGGTAATACGGGAGAAAATGATCTCCAGGACCAGGATCGGCGCGATGTCGATCAGGTAGGCGCCGACACGCTGGATCCAGCTGGCGTACGGGTTCGCCGTGATCGTGTTGCCTGGCTGGTAGGGGGAGGACGGGTACGGGTCCGGCGGGAACTGGTCGGACGGAAACTGATCGGCCACGACTGACCTTTCTTGGTGAGGGCTGCTGCTGTTGTTCGTGCCAGCGATCTACAGGAATCCATAGCGGTGCAGTTGGAAAACCCAGCTCAGCGCCACGATGGCGATCACTGCGTACCGGGTTCGCTTGCGCGCGGCCGCCGACCACTGGCGCGGCGCAGGCGCGGCACCGGCCGCGCGCGCCGCCAGGACCGGCGTGGTGCCGATCACCAGGCCGGCCACCAGGTACGCCAGCGGGCTGGTGCTGGCTGCGGTCCCCCATTGACCATGGGTCAGCGCGACCGTCGCGGTTGTAAGTCCGCAAAACGGGCACGGCACACCGGTGAGCGTGCGCAGGGGACACGGGATGCCCTGGCCGCCTGTGTGCGCCATGATCATGGGATAGAGCGAGCCGACTAGGCCCGCGCCGAGTCCGGCCATGGTGATGTGCTCGGGTACCGAGTACATCCTCCGTAGGATCACTGCCTCCCCTTCAGCTCGTACCGCGGATGCGGATGCGGATGAATCGTACGGGTGAAGGATGTCCGGCTGGCACGCTTTCTGCCACCTTCATGACGCTAATTGCCGACAAATATCCGGAGGCACGTTCCGTCTGTAGTGCGCAGATGCCGGCCTGGGCCAGTCGCGCCTGGTATTTACCGCCCGGCGGAACCCGAGTTTGTCCGGCCGCTCAGCGCACCGAGAATGGCGGACGAGAATGACCATAATGGGAACGGGGCCGACTCGATCGCGCGCCGTTGCAACGGCGCGCTGCCGTTGTCCGCGGTTGCCTGGCGAAGAAGTGCGGCTCGACCGGCGCCTCCCGACGACACTGCCAAGGCGACCGGTCCTGGTGCGCATGACGTGCGTAAACGCCTGGCTGAGCGGCGGCACTCGCTGCGGCATCGCAATGGCGATCGTCCGCCAGGTCCGGCCGGCGGCCAGCGCGATCAGGCAGCCGGGGATCGTCACGTAGTGGCTGTTCATCGGCTCACCACGAACTACCGATAAGGAGCCGGCCGCCGAGGCCACGGAGCGGCCAGGATGACTGGCCAGAAGTGGATCGGTGCAGCCGCTAATGGCCCGGTGCCCCAGCACCAGCCTGGCGGGCCGGCCTCGCTGGCCAGCCAGCGCCACCTGTCAGCATGAAGAGCCGATCTCGCGGCTTGCCGCTAATGACAGTAAAAAGCACGATCGGCAGGAGTACGCCCACGATCGATCGCATAAGCCCAGGAGGGCGGCCTGACCAGCCGAGCTGCCCCGGACCCTGCCTCCCGATGGACGGAGCCGCAGGTCCGGGGCCGACGAGGCGTCGAAGGCGACCACGGCCAGCCCGCGCCAGTGATCATCGTCGCGGCCAGCCGAAGTTTGCCGCACGTTTCCGGCGGGAAGATTGCATTCGGTTAACGGCTCTGAACGCACAGTAATTGGTGCGTCGCCTATTAACTCTGGCACTTCCCCGCGGGTGCGCAGAGTACGGGAGCCGGAACTGGTCACTACGACCGGCACTACCGGATCAATTCCCCGTGCCGCCGTGTGCCCGTGCCGCCGCGATGAGGGCCAAGCCAGGCCCTCCGGGTGACGGCGCGGTACGCCGGCACGCGCCCACCGCCAGGTTCTGGCGCTTTGCTGCCAGGTCTGGCGGAGCGTGATGGTCACGCGGCTCGACACGAGGAGGCAGTGCAGATGCGAATCGGCCTGATTGCCCCGCCCTGGGTGCCAGTACCACCACCAGCCTACGGCGGGACCGAGGTCGTCATCGATAACCTCGCCCGGGGTTTGCAGGAGCTCGGGCACGAGGTCCGGCTGTTCACGGTGGGCGAGTCGCAGTGCCCAGTCCCGACGGACTTCCTGTATCCGAAGGCCATCGCGCCGATCGGCGTGACCGTCCCGGAGACAGCGCACGTGCTTGCGGCCTATGAGTCGCTGGCAGACATGGACATCATCCACGACCACACCTTCCTTGGCCCGCTCATCTCGGGCCTGCGCGGGCATGCGCAGGCCGCCCGTCGTGCACACCAACCACGGCCCGTTCACGGGCGAGACGCAGCCGGTGCTCAGCGAGATCGCCAGGCACGCATCGATCGTGGCCATCTCGCAGTCACAGGCCGACCAGGCCGAGATGTACGGCGGGGCCAACATCGCCGGTGTCATCCATCACGGCATCGACCTCGACCTCTACAAGGCGGGCAGCGGCGGCGGCGGCTACCTGATGTTCGTCGGCCGGATGTCGCCGGACAAGGGCGTGCACCACGCCGTCCGGGTCGCCAAGAAGGCAGGCAAGCGCCTCGTGCTATCCACCAAGATGCGCGAGGACAACGAGATCGCCTACTTCGAGGCGGAGGTCAAGCCGCTGCTCGACGCCGGCGACGAGATGCCGGCGGAGATCCCGCAGGCGCGCAGGGTCGAACTGCTCCGCGGCGCCGACGCGATGCTCAACCCGATCACCTGGCGCGAGCCCTTCGGGCTGGTGATGGCGGAGGCCCTGGCATGCGCCACGCCAGTTCTTGCCTTCCCGAACGGGGCCGCACCAGAGATCATTGATCCAGGTAGGACCGGATTCCTCTGCCGCGACGAAGGGGAGATGATCAGCGCAGTTGACCGGGTGGCCGAGATCGACCGAAGCCAGTGCCGCCGGGCGGCCGAGCAGCGGTTCTCGCTCCAGCGGATGGCGCGGGAGCACGAGCGGCTGTACCGCCGTCTGCTCGAGCGCGAGTCCAGCCTCATGCGCCGGATCCCGGCCGCCGGACGCCGGCTCATCAACGCATAGTCCGCAGCGCGCGGCTGTGCGTGGCCTTATGGCCGCGCGCAGCCGCGTTTGGCCGCCAGGCCCGATCGCGGCCCGCGCTAACTCAGGCGGGCCGCACCGGCGGGGGGCAGTCAGATGACCGAGCCGTGGTCATCGGGCGATCTCCCGCCCGAACAGGGCGCCGCGTGCAGCCCGGTCACGCTGATCGAGGGGTCGACCTTCTGCATCAGCGAGCCGGGTGGCGACATCGTGCCCGATCGCTCTCAGGGGCTGTTTGTCCGTGATACCCGGATGCTGTCGCGCTGGGAGCTGACGGTCGACGGGATCGAGCCCCAGCCACTGTCGGTGCAGAACGCCGAGCCGTACTCGGCCTCCTTCCTCGGCCGCATGCCGCCACGGGCGGGCAAGGCGGACAGCACGCTGCTCGTGATCAGGCGACGCTACGTCGGTGACGGCATGCGCGAGGACATCACGCTGCGCAACACCTCGAGCAAGGGCAAGCGGTTCCGGGTCACGCTGACGGCTGAGGCTGACTTTGCCGACCTCTTCGAGGTCAAGGGGCGGTCCAAGCCCAGGGCCGGTGCCACCACCGCCCTGGCCGACTCCGGGCTGGTCATCACCAGCGGCAGGCGGGAGCGGCGGCAGGAACTGCGGATCACCGGCGACCAGAGTCCGTCGGTGACCGACAACGGCGCGCTTGAGTGGCGGCTGTCGGTGCCGGGCCACGCCGAGCGCACCGTGACCCTCGAGGCCGTGCCGGTCGACGACGGCGTCGCGATGCAGTTGCGGCACCCGCGCGGGCACGCCGTGGACAGTACGCTCCCCGCCAAGCGGATGCGCAAGTGGCGGCAGCGCGGGCCGCAGGTGCGCACCCCGGACCGGGGTCTCGCCCAGGTGCTGGGCCGCAGCGTGGAAGACCTCGGCGCACTGCGCATCTTCGACCCCGAGCACCCGCGCTGGCCGGTGGTAGCTGCCGGCGCCCCGTGGTTCATGGCGCTGTTCGGCCGCGACTCACTGCTGACCGCGTGGATGCTGCTGCCCTGGGATCCAGGTCTCGACGCTGGGCACGCTGCGGACGCTGGCTGCCTGGCAGGGCGCCGACTTCGACGCGGGCTCCGAGGAGGAGCCAGGCAAGATCCTGCATGAGGTGCGGTTTGGCCCGGCCGCCTCGTTCGCGCTCGGCGGCCGCAGCGCCTACTACGGCAGCGCGGACGCGACGCCGCTGTTTGTCATGCTGCTCGGCGAGCTCCAGCGCTGGGGCGGCAAGGACAACGCGATCACCGCCCTGCTGCCGCACGCCGACCGGGCGCTGGAGTGGATCGAGTCCTGGGGCGACGCCGACGGCGACGGATTCGTCGAGTACCGCCGCAAGACCGGTCACGGCCTGGTGAACCAGGGCTGGAAGGACTCCTGGGACGGGATCAACTTCGCCGACGGCACCATCGCCGAGCCGCCTATCGCGCTCGCCGAGGTCCAGGCCTACGTCTACGCGGCCTTCCGGGCCAGGGCTCAGCTGGCCCGCCATGCTGGCGACGATCGCGGCGCCTCGCACTGGCGGCAGAAGGCCAAGCAGCTCAAGCGTGACTTCAACGAGCGATTCTGGCTGCCCGACAAGGGCTGGTACGCGATCGGCCTGGACGCTGAGAAGCGCCCGATCGACTCGCTGACCTCCAACATCGGGCACTGCCTGTGGACCGGCATCGCCGACAAGGACAAGGCGTCCGCCATCGCCCGCCACCTGATGTCACCGGACATGTTCAGCGGCTGGGGCATCCGCACGCTGGCGTCGTCGATGGCGGCCTACAACCCCATGAGCTATCACAACGGCTCGGTCTGGCCGCACGACAACGCGATCTGCGCGGCGGGCCTCATGCGCTACGGCTACGTCGAGCAGGCCCAGCGCGTCACGGACGCGATCGTCGACGCAGCGGCGGCGTTCGGGTACCGGCTGCCCGAGCTGTACTGCGGTTTCGACCGGGCCGAGTTCGGGACGCCGGTGCCGTACCCGACGTCCTGCTCGCCGCAGGCGTGGGCGGCCGCGGCTCCGCTGCTGCTGCTGCACAGCCTGCTGCGGTTCACTCCCGACGTCGATAGCGCCCAGCTGTGGTGCGCGCCTGAGGTGCCCGAGCGGTACCTGCCGCTGCGGGTCAGCGGCCTGCGGGTAGCCAAGTCCAGGCTTGCGGTAGACGTCGGCGCGGGTAGCTGGGAGATCACCGGCCTGGAGCCCGTCAGCATCGAGATCATTCCAACGGCGCGGCCGGCCAGGTCACTTTGACCGGGCCGGCCGCGGGAGACTGCCAGACGGGTTAACGCGGCTTGTACGCCTTGCCGTCGTACTTGTTGCCGTACACATGTGCGTGGACCGCAGGCGCATAGGAGAACAGGTCAACCGGCCGGACCCACGCGGGCTTATGCGCGTTCGGCAACGTGCTGGTCTTGTCCCTGGGTGAGTAGCCGGCGCCGTGGATCGAGTTGTCGCAGATGACGTCCCTGTCACCGGAGTCACTGACACCCGCCTGGTCGCCGATCGCGCCGTACTTCGGAGTGACGAGGCCGCTCACGTTGGCGCCGACAGATGGCACCCCGCCGGGGTAACCGTTGGAGTTGCTGATGTTGTTGTGGCAGACAACGTCGCGCGTCGGCGTGCGCACCGACTTGTCGCAGCCGTTGTTGACGTTGAACAGGGCGACGCCCACGTCGTTGTTGATCAGGGTGTCGTGGGTGAAGCTCGCCTTCTTGACGAGCGGGGAGTTCTTGCCGATCCCGCAGACGGTTCCCCCGCCGCCGAACACCAGTATGCCCGTCGAGAAGGCGTCCCCGTTCCCTGTGTAGTTGTTGCCGGTGATCGTGCTGCCGACCACTGTCGCGGTCGCCCCGAGCGAGACCTGGATGCCGTTCTGCGCGATCTGACCGGTCGGCCCGGCGCCGGAGACCGTGACACCGCTGATCCACGCCGTCGAGCGGGGCCCATCGACGGTGATGCCGTTCTTCTGGTAGGTCTGGATGGTGTCGCCGGTCAGCGTCGCGTGGCCCACCTGGTGAGTCGGCGCGGATCCGATCTCGACGCCGACGCCGCCCTGGCAGCCGTTCAGCGGGTAGGCACCTGCCTGCTCGACGATCGAGTCGGTCAGCGACAGGCTAGCGCCGCCCTCGACAAGGATCCCGTAGAGGCTGTCGTAGCAGATATTTCCTGGCCAGTTGCCCTCGACGGTGACATGGCTGATCGAGACCGAGACGCCCTTCGTGTTGATGCCACCAGTCGCGGCCGCGCAGATCTCGATCACCGACTGCGGCACCTGGGTCGAGGTCGCCTCGTCGTCAGCCTGGCAGTTCGTCGCGGACAGGCCCGTCGACTGGCTCTCGCCTACTGACAACGGAAGCTGGATGACGACCTTGCCCTTGCTCGCGGCCACCTTGGCCCTGGTGATCACCAGACTGCTCGTGATCGTCACCTGCTCGGTGTAGGTGCCGGGACACAGCTCGATGGTCGGCACCACGGTGGTGTGCGAGCTCTCGTAGAGCTCAGCTGCGGTCACCGCCGACTGAACCGTGCTGTACGCCGCAGTCGCGCAACTGGTGTTCGTCGTCGACGTGCTCGTCGGCGCGACCCAGTACTTCGGACTCGCGGTGGCCGTGCCGGCCGAGTTTGCCATGGCGGCCGGGGCCGTCGCTGTGACGACCGCGACGACGCCGATCACGCTCACGAGCGCGGCTGCGCCCGACGGTCGACGCGCCCATGACCGGCTGGCCCCTACTAGGCCGACGGGACGGCTCATCCGACCTCGCAGAGGCCATCTCTGCTGACGCAACATACTGACTCCTTCAATCCGGCCGCATCCGACTTGCTTCGGCTAACTAAGTAGATGCGGCCCGGATACGCCCGGTTTACGTGGCGCAGGAGATATTAGGTAAAGATCGCGTAAATTTACGCATAACACCCAGTAGCTGACCAGGCGTCACCTCAGCCGTCGAGCTCGCCGACGAACATCCGCGAGCCGGACGGCGCAATGTGGCCGTAGTCCTCGGCGGTTGCCGCCCCCTCCGGCGAGCCGAAGGCCGCGCCCATCGCGTCCTGGTCGGCGAAGTACAGGTGCGTGATCCGGTAGTGGGTCTGCTCGCCGCCGTCCAGCGCCGCCGTGATCTTGGCGGTCTCGGTGCGCTCCAGGCCCGGCAGCTTGGCAACCAGCGGCATGTGCACGCCGAAGTAATGCTCGTCGAAGGCCGCGGGGTCGTCGGGCTGGGTGTACATAACTACCAGTTTGATCGTCATGCCTCCGGACGCTACCGTCCGCGCGGGCGTCCTGTCACGAGGTGATCTGAGGTATCGCCGGCCTTGCGGCTGATCTCGGCTACAGGTCGCCGGCCAGCTCGGAGGTCCAGACCACGACCTTCGTCCGGTCGCCGCGGAAACGGTCGCGTGCGAACTCGAGCGGCTGCCCTGCGAGTGAGTAAGCGGTCCGCTCCACCAGCATCAGCGGCGCGCCTTCGTCTACCTCAAGCGCCTCGGCCTCCCGCACGCCGGCCACGACCGGTTCCAGCGACTCGCGTGCCCGGTGCGGCCGCTGCCCGTAGTTCTCGGCGAGCAGGTCGTACAGCGAGCCATCGAGCCGGCAGTCCAGCAGGCCAGGGAACAAGGCGGCGGGGAACTGCGAATGCTCGATCACGATCGGCTTGCCGTCGGCGAGCCGGATCCGCCGCACGTCGAGCACCTCAGCGCCTTCCTCCAGCTCGAGCGCGGCGGCGGCGGCCGCGCTGGCCGGGATCCGTGTCGCCGCGAGCACCTTCGCGCCAGCCACCTTGCCGTGCCTGCGTAGCTGCTCGGAGAATCCCGCGAGGGTGGTCAGGTCCTGCTCCAGCTTGGCTTCGGCGACGAACGTGCCGCCGCCCCGGCCCACCGTCCTCGTCACGAGGCCGCGCTGGGCTAGCTCGCTGAGCGCGTGCCGCAGCGTCATCCTGCTTACGCCGAGCCACGCCGCCAGATCGTGCTCGGTCGGCAGCCGGTCGCCCGGCCTGAGCTGGCCGGCCGCGATGGCGTCGGCGAGCCAGTCCTCGATCTGCGCGTGCGCCGTGATGCCGGGCTGCCGCACGATCATCGGCGGTTGCCTGGGCAGCGTCGCGGCCGCGGTCACCGCCGCGCCGCGCCAGGAGTGCTGCCGTCGCTGCATGCTTCTCAGTGTCCCCTTCCCCGGCGCACAGCTTCCCCGCCGGACAGCTCTTTCGCGGCCGTACAGCTTCCCGGTATGCGCAGCCCGGCGGCGGATCACTGCTGCCTCCCGGCCGCTGCGATCCGCCGCCCGATGGAAGGCGCGCCGCCCTCCCCGCCGTCGGCCGGGTTCTTGGGGTTCCCGGCCTGGCCTCACGGCGCTCCATCCCGCCTTGTGTCTCTAGGCCGCACCGCCTGCGGGAACGGGTTCGTCCGCTGGCACGGTCACTGGCGCGAACGCCTTAGTCCGCCCGGTGACCAGGTAGTAGATGGAGCCCACGATGACGAGGAACACGAGGACTGTCCACAGGATCGGGATGCCGTTGAGCCACCCCATGTGGAAGTTGAGCGCCAGTAGGGTCTGCTTCGGCGTCGGGTTGCTCTGGCTTCGCGGCCAGGCGAAGTTGATCAGCATCGCGCCGCCATACAGCAGGCCCACGATGTTGACGACCAGGCCCCAGCTGCCAAGACTGAACGGCGCCCGGGTCTTCGGCCAGCCGCGAAGCCGAGCGCGCAGGATCGCGACATTGCCCAGGAAGTAGCTGAGGTAGATCATCGCCGTCGCCGCGATCGCGATGATGCCGGCGCCCGAGTACTGGATGAAGGGGATCGCCGCCACCACCGCGACCGTGATGCAGGTCCAGACCGGCGTGTGCAGCCTGGGCGAGACCTTCGACAGGTGCTGAGAGAACGGCAGCTGATTGTCGCGCGACATGCCGAAGCAGAGCCGGATGGTCGCGGCCATGATCGACAGGCAGCACACGAAGATGGCGGCGGACACGACCAGCAGGTAGAGCGTGGCGAAGTGGGGCGAGAAGTTCGCCTCGATGATGTTCGCCGGGCTCCAGCCGAGCCCGCCGTTCGCGGTGATCGCGGTATGCAGGTTCGGGATCGCCATCAGGGTGCCGAGCAGGAAGACGCCGCCGATGATGAAGGCGCCGATGATGGAGAAGAGAACCGCCTTCGGCGCGGCTCGGCGCGGATCGCGGGTCTCCTCGGCGAGGGTGGAGGCGGTGTCGAAGCCGTAGATCACGAAGAGCGACATGAACATCGCGATCAGGAACGTACTCGGCCCGACGTGCAGGCCGCCGCTGTGGAAGACCACGCCGATGCCCTGGTGGTTGTGGAAGATCATCAGGATGAGCGCGAAGACGAACATGCCGAGGATCTCGAACAGCACGCCGGTGTTGTTGATGATGGACACGAGCTTGACGCCGAAGATGTTCAGTACGGTAATGACCACGAGCGTGATCGCCGCCACGACGAGCGAGGTATGCAGGTACGTGGTCGTGTTCCCGGCGCCGAGGCTGTGCCAGCCGAGCCCGTTGATGGCCGGGATCAGCGCTAGCGGCAGGGTGGCCACGACGGCCGTCACGGTCAGGATGCCGGCGAAGAGGTAGATCCAGCCGGTGAACCACGAGTACGTCCGGCCCGCCATGTACTTGGTCCACTGGAACACGGACCCTGCCAGCGGATAGTGGCTGGTCACCTCCGCGAAGTTCAGCGCGATGATGAACTGGCCCGCCGCGACGACCGGCCAGGTCCAGATGAAGGCCCCGCCGATGGTGACCAGGCCGAGCGCGAAGAGCGTGAAGATGCCGGTCGAGGGCGAGATGTAGCTGAAGGCCACCGCGAACGAGCTGAACGTGCCGAGCGAGCGCTTGAGTTCCTGCTTGTAACCGAACTTCGCCAGGTCGGCAGAGTCGCGCTCGTGGCTGCTGACATCTGAGCTTGCGCTCACGATAACTCCTCCTTGCCCGTGGCAGCGTCTCCGTGCCGGGGGCAGTGTTTGACGAGGGCAGCTGGTGAACTGAGTGACCCCAGTTGGCAGGAGCGTAGGGCGTGACTAGTTAACTGTCCAGACCCTAAGAGCCGACATTCGCGACAGGCGACCCCGTTCCCTGTCAACCTCACCTCAGATCCGCCGCAAGCCGCCGGACAGAACGGTCGCTTCCGTCTAGACCTTTTCGTCGATCGCTCGTAGCCTGCGAGCGTGACCCATGTGCGCGATGCCGATGCGGCGCGAGGGCAGGAGGGGCCGCTGGCCGTCCTGGCCAGGGTGCCGAGCCTGGCCGGAACACCGCGGCAGGTGAGCCGGCTGCCGGGCGGGCTGACCAACGAGAACTTCAAGGTCACCACTCCCGACGGCGTGTTCGTCGCCAGGATCTTCTCCGACGGCGGCGAGCTGCTGGCCATTAATCGCGACCACGAGTACCAGAATTCGATGATCGCGGCCGCCGCCGGCGTCGGCGCTCCCGTCATCGAGTACCGCCCGCAGGATCGCGTGCTCGTGCTCGGCTACGTGGCGGGCCGGACGCTTACCAACGCCGACGTCGCGCAGCCCGGCACGCTAGTCAGGATCGCTGCGGCCTGCCGCGCGCTGCACGGGGCAGGCAGGTTCGCCGCCGACTTCGACATGTTCGAGATTCAGCCCCGGTACTACGCTACGGCCACCGCTGCAGGCATGCGGATCCCGGCCGGCTACGCCGACCTGATGCCCGCCTTCGCGGCGGCCCGGCAGGCGCTGGCTGTCCGGGACGAGGGCACCCTGCCATGCAACAATGACCTGCTGGCGGCCAACTTCATTGACGACGGCGACCGGATCTGGCTTATCGACTACGAGTACTCGGGCAACAACGACCCGTGCTTCGAGCTCGGCAATGTCGCCGGGGAGTGCGGCCTGGACGACGATGCGCTGGCCGCGCTGGTGACCGCTTACTACGGCCGGGCGCGGGCCAGCCGGATCGCCAGGGCCCAGCTGTTCGGCCTGGTGTCCCGCTACGGCTGGACGCTGTGGGGCGCCATCCAGCACGCTGCGAGCGATCTGGACTTCGACTTCTGGTCCTGGGCGATGGAGCGGTTCGAGGCTGCGGCGGCCGGCTTCACCAGCACGGGATTCGACCGCCTGCTCGCAGACGTGCAGGCCCAGGACTGACGAGGGGACGCAGGACTATGGCGCAGGTACTGCCGGACCGGGCCAGGGTCGTGGTCATCGGCGGCGGGGTGATCGGCACCAGCGTGGCCTACCATCTGGCCGCCCTGGGCTGGACCGACATAGTGCTGCTCGAGCAGGGCCAGCTGTCGTGCGGAACGACCTGGCACGCGGCCGGCCTGGTTGGCCAGCTGCGGGCCTCGGAGGCGAGCACCAGGCTCGTCCAGTACTCGACCGCGCTGTACGAGCGGCTGGAGGCCGAGACCGGGCAGGCGACCGGATTCCGCCGCTGCGGCGGAGTGACCGTCGCCAGGACGCCGGACCGCATGACCACGCTGCGGCGGACTGCCGCGACCGCGCAGGCCTATCAGATCGAGTGCGAGCTGATCAGCTCCGCCGAGGCGGCGCAGCTCTACCCGCTACTCAACGCCGCAGATCTGCAGGGGGCCATCTGGCTGCCGGCTGACGGCCGCGCCAATCCCGTGGACCTAACCGCCGCCCTCGCCCGCGGTGCGAGGCAGCGGGGCGCGACCATCTGCGAGCGGGTCCGCGTCACCGGCATCCTCTGCCGCGACGGCCGGGTTCGGGGGGTGGCGACCGACCAGGGCGACATCGAGGCCGAGGTCGTCGTCAACTGCGCCGGGCAGTGGGCCAAGCAGGTCGGCGCCCTGGCCGGCGTCACCGTGCCACTGCACTCGGCCGAGCACTTCTACGTCGTCACCGAGCAGATCGATGGCGTGCACCCGGACCTGCCCATCCTGCGGGATCCGGACGGCTACACCTACTTCAAGGAAGAGGTCGGCGGCCTGGTCGTCGGCGGCTTCGAGCCCGAGGCCAAGCCGTGGGTTTCGCCCGACGACCTGCCGTACCCGTTCGAGTTCCAGCTGCTGGCGGAGGACTGGGATCACTTCTCCGTGCTGATGGACAGTGCGCTGCACCGGATCCCCGTGCTCGCCGAGACCGGCATCCGCAAGTTCTACAACGGCCCGGAGAGCTTCACCCCCGACAATCAGTTCATCCTTGGCGAGGCGCCGGAGCTGGCGGGCTTCTTCGTCGGGGCCGGCTTCAACTCGGTCGGCATCGCCTCGGCGGGCGGCGCCGGTCTGGCGCTCGCCCAGTGGATCGTCGACGGCGAGCCGGACGCCGACCTGACCGCGGTGGACATCCGCAGGTTCGCGCCGTTCAACGGCAACACGCGCTGGCTGCGCGACCGGGTCGGCGAGGTGCTTGGCCTGCACTACGCCATCGGCTGGCCGAACCGTGAGCTCGAGACGGCCCGGCCGTTCCGTCGCTCGCCCGCCTACCAGCTGCTCCAGGACGCCAACGCCAGCTTCGGCTCGAAGATGGGCTGGGAACGCGCCAACTTCTTCGCCCCGGCAGGGGAGCGGCCGGTCATCGAATACTCCTGGGATAAGCAGAACTGGCAGCCCTGGTCGTCCGCCGAGCAGCTCGCGAGCCGGCAGCGCGTCGCCGTCTTCGATCAGACCTCGTTCTCGAAGTACCTGGTGACCGGCACCGGGGCCGAGGCAGCGCTCCAGTGGCTGTGCACCAACGACGTGGCCGTACCGCCCGGCCGGACTGTCTACACCGGCATGCTCAACGGCCACGGCACGTACGAGTCCGACATCACCGTGACCAGGCTGTCCGCGACCGAGTTCCTGCTGGTCGCGAGCTCAGCGACAACAGAGCGCGACGCCGATCACATCCGCCGCCACATACCGCCCGGCTGCGAGGCCAGCCTCGTGGACGTGACCTCGGCCTATGCGGTCTACGGCGTCATGGGCCCGGCGTCGCGACAGCTGCTGTCCCGGCTGAGCCCCGCGGACCTGAGCGAGGACGGCTTCCCGTTCGGCACGAGCCGGCTCATCGACCTCGGGTACTCGACCGTCCGGGCGACCAGGATCACCTACGTCGGCGAGCTCGGCTGGGAACTCTACGTGCCGGCCGAGTTCGCGATCGGGGTCTATCTGGACCTGATGACGGCAGGCGCAGACCTCGGCGTCGTCAACGCCGGGTACTACGCGATCGAGTCGCTAAGGCTGGAGAAGGCCTACCGCGCCTTCGGCCGCGAGCTCACCCCCGACTACAACCCTGTCGAGGCCGGTCTCACGTTCGCGTGCAAGCTCACGGGCGGCATCGCCTTCCTCGGTCGCGAGGCGGTCGAGAAGGCCAAGGCTGACGGGGCGCGACGGCGGCTAGTCTCGGTCGTGCTCGATGACCCGGGCGCCATGATGTGGGGGAGCGAGCTGCTCCTGCGCGACGGCGAGCGGCCGGCCAGGTCACCTCGGCGGCCTGGGGCGAGAGCGTCGGCGCTGCCGTCGGCCTCGCCTACCTGCGCGATCCGGCCGGGGACCCGGTTACGGCCGAGTTCGCCAGGGCCGGCCGGTATGAGGTTAACGTCGGCGGGCACCTGGTGGCCGCCACAGTCGGGCTGCGGCCGCCCTATGACCCGGCCGGCAAGAAGATCAAAGACGAGGGCGGGCGCGGGCTAAGGCCCGCGCCAGCCTCGTCCACCGGGACAACGTAGTCCTAGATAGGGAGTGACCCATGACGGTCAGCGTCTTCGACCTCTTCAAGATCGGCATAGGACCGTCTAGCTCGCACACGGTCGGGCCGATGCGCGCAGCCTTCATGTTTGTCACCGCGCTCGACGAGGACGGCAGGCTGGATGACGTCGCCGGTGTCCGGGCCGAGCTGTTCGGCTCGCTCGGCGCCACCGGCCACGGCCACGGCAGCGTCAAGGCCATCGTGCTCGGCCTGTCGGGCGAGCAGCCGGAGTCCGTCGACCCGGCGGCCGCCGAGCCGCTCGTCGCCGAGGTCCGCAGGGCTGGCAGCCTGTCGCTGCTCGGCCGGGTGCCGATCGCCTTTAACGTCGACGAGGACGTGATCCTGCATCGTCGCAAGCGCCTGGAGTTTCACTCCAACGCCATGCGGTTCACTGCGCTGGACGCGGCGCGCGCCGAGCTCTCTGCGCGGACGTACTACTCAGTCGGCGGCGGGTTCGTGCTGGGCGAGGATGAGGCCGGCCTGGCCAGCCATCGTGGCCGACCCGACGGCGGTGCCGTACCCGTTTGGCAGCGGGGCCGAGCTGCTCGCGCTCACGCACCGGACCAGCCTGCCGGTCAGCGGCGTGATGCTCGCGAACGAGCTGGTCCGCCGGGACAAGGCCGACGTCGAGTCGGGGCTGCTGCGGATCTGGGCTGTCATGCAGGAGTGCGTCGCCAACGGGTGCAGCTCGGTCGAGCCGGTGCTGCCGGGTGGCCTGAAGGTCCGCCGCCGGGCCAGGGCGCTCCAGCAGATGCTCGAGGACAGCGGGGACCTGGCCGATCCGCTATACGCAATGGAGTGGGTCACGCTATACGCGCTCGCCGTCAACGAGGAGAACGCGGCGGGCGGCCGGGTCGTGACCGCCCCGACCAACGGCGCCGCCGGGATCATCCCTGCCGTGCTGCACTACTACATGCGCTTCGTGCCCGGCGCCGACGACGCTGGCGTGGTCAGGTTCCTGCTAACGGCCGGTGCCGTCGGCTCGCTGTTCAAGGAAAACGCGTCGATCTCCGGAGCCGAGGTCGGGTGCCAGGGTGAGGTGGGCTCGGCCTGCTCAATGGCTGCCGCCGGGCTGGCCGAGGTCCTGGGCGGCACGCCCGAACAGGTCGAGAACGCGGCCGAGATCGGCGTCGAGCACAACCTGGGCCTGACCTGCGACCCGGTCGGCGGCCTGGTGCAGATCCCGTGCATCGAGCGCAACGCGATCGGGGCGGTGAAGGCCATCACGGCGGCGCGGATGGCAATACGCGGCGACGGCCAGCACAAGGTGTCGCTGGACAAGGCGATCAAGACAATGCGCGAGACCGGCGCTGACATGAAGGTCAAGTACAAGGAGACGGCGCGCGGCGGGCTCGCCGTGAACGTCATCGAGTGCTAAGCGACCGAGCCTATCGAGCAAGGTCAGCGACCCGCGGTCAGCGACCCGCGGCAACCTTTCACCCGTTGAGTCGATCGAATTATTCTGATTGTGCCTAGATGACTGTTTCACAGGTCATCAAGTGGGTGAAAGGTGCCCGGCTAGCGGCTGCACGGGCTCGCTCGGGCGACGTTTACCGCGCAAGGTGCAGTTCTGCGTCCGAATTGCCGCGTATGCGCGCGCCTTGGACGGTAAATGTCAACTCGACGACCCGCATATCGGGCAATTTGCCTACTGCGGGGCGAGCGAGCGGGGGGCGGCCGGGTGGGAGGACGGGCCCGTTCCCTGCTTGAAGGGTCTTACTTGGAGCGAGTCGGTGAGGCTGCCTGCGCTTGCTCGGCGGCGGGCTGGGCGACCTTGCTCGACGTGCGCCGCTCGCGCAGGTAGGTCTGGGTGATCACGCGCGCGTAGCGAAGGCCGTAGGCGAAGTTGCGGCCCTTCCTGCTCTCGCCGGACATCCGCTGGCGCATGACGGTCGCCACCTCGGCGACCCGGTAGCCCTGGAGCAGGGCGCCAATCAGCAGCTCGGACGTCTGGTACTGCGGCTGGGTCTGCGTGACCGTCCCGGTCAGGTCGGCCCGCATGAGCCGCAGGCCGCTGGAGGTGTCGGTGATGTGCGTGCGCGTGAGGCCGCTGATGACCTTGGCGAAGAACTTGACGCCGAGGTTGCGGAAGGCGTCGGTGTTTTCTGTCTGGCCGAGCTGGCGGGAGCCGATGACGAAGTCCGCCTCGCCGCTCTCCATGAGCGCGACCATGGCGGGCAGGTCGGCCGGGTCCCACTGGCCGTCGCCGTCCAGGGTGCCGATGTACTGGGCGCCGCCCTCGCGCGCGATCCGGTAGCCGAGCCGGAGCGCGACGCCGTGACCGCGGTTGGCGGCGAGCGTGCAGACCAGCGCGCCGTGGCGCTCGGCGACCTTGGTGGTCGCATCGGTGCTGCCGTCGTCGATCACCAGGAGTGACACCGGCACGTCGGCGATCTGCTGCGGCACCTCGTCTAGGACGGCGCCGATGTTGTCTGCCTCGTTGTACGCCGCGATGACGATGACCAGCGGCTGAAGCTTGAGGTCGGGGTATGCCGCGACGAAGCCCTGCAACGCGGACGAGGTGACAGCCGCTGTGTCTGGCGCCTCTCGCAACCCGTGATACGTGACGTCAGCTGGTTGCTCTCGCCTCGGCATCTGCGTCGTCTCTCCCAGTCCGGCCGAACGGTTATGACGGTCCACAATAGCCGCAAATCTGGACTCGCCGACAGCATTCGTGAATCACGGCCGCCTCGTCGGCGGACCACGCCAGTTACCGACCGTACATCCCCTAAGAGGCGGTTGTACGGCAACCCCGAGGACCGCTACGCGGCTCAGCCGCGGCAAGAGCGGCAGCTGCGCGCGCCTCCCGTACCGACCAGGCCGACCGGCCTGGCCCACGAGCTTAGCGGCCCGGGACTGCACTCGAATGTACCCGCTGGCGATCAATGAAACGGCGGACACCTGGATTTGATGACAAATTGGTAACGTCGTGGCCACGGACAGCACCGGCCCGTGGCCTTGCCGTGCCACATAGAATGAAGGCCTGATCTGCCGCTGGCGGCCCGTCCGCGGGCCCTGGCTGCTGGCAGTGGATGCCCGAATCGAAGGCGCGGTAATTTCCCGGTAAGCTAGGTCAGCCCCACGGCCATGGCGGGGGCCAGGCCGGCTGCTCATGCGGATCTGGACTGAGCCTGGCGGGGGCAGGGCGGCGGAGTAGCTCAGTCAGGCAGAGCAAGCGGCTCATAATCGCTGTGTCGCCGGTTCAAGTCCGGCCTCCGCTACGGAACCACGCTGGCGTTCGGTACTTCCGGACACTGCCCAGGCGGATTCCAATGATTGGACGAGAGAAAGGCGCGCCTCGTGGCTGCGACTGACGTCAGGCCCAAGATCACCCTGGCCTGCCAGGAGTGCAAGCACCGCAACTACATCACGCGCAAGAACCGGCGTAACGACCCCGACCGGCTTGAGCTGAGCAAGTACTGCCCGTTCTGCCGCAAGCACCAGCCGCATCGCGAGACGCGGTAACTGCCCGGCTGAGCTGACGAGCCCGGTCGGCTGGCTCACACGCCCGCCGCCGGGCTCGCGCACGGCACCACTTCCCTGTCCGAGTGGCTTCTTCTCCGGGCGCCGCCGGACTCCCTTCCGGGCCGGCCGGTCCGGGCATCCGCCCCGAGGCTTGGAGTCGCATGGCCATCAACCGCGAGTACGCAGGGCGCGTGTTCCCGGTGTCGGAGCCCTACGAGGTATCGAGGGTCAAGATCGCCGAATTCGCGGCGGCCATCGGTGACGCCAACCCGGTGTACCGGGATCGCGCGGCCGCCCAGGCGGCCGGATACGCCGACGTCATCGCGCCACCGACGTTCGCCATCGTGATCAGCATGGGCGGCTCCGGGGCCGCGCTGGCCGATCCCGGTCTCGGCCTGAACTACGCCATGGTCGTACACGGCGAGCAGCGATTTTCCTATACGCGTCCGCTGACCGCGGGCGACGTCGTGACCGCTCAGGTCACCCTGACCGAGATCCGGGATGCCGGGCGCAATGTCATGCTCACCACGAGCACGGACATTAAGACTGTGGCTGGCGAGCTGGTCTGCACCGCCATGTCCACCATCGTCGAACGCGGCGCCTGAGGCTAGGCGCCTGAGGCTGTGAGAGAGGTTCGCGGCGTGAGCGAGCAGGTTACCTACGACAGCGTCGAGACGGGCGCCGAGCTGCCGGTGGTCAGCTACCCGGTGACGAGGCTCAGCCTGGTCAAGTACTGCGGCGCCTCGGGCGACTTCAACGTGATCCACTGGAACGAGCGGATCGCCAAGTCCGTGGGCCTGCCCGACGTGATCGCACACGGGATGTTCACCATGGCGGAGGCCGGCCGGTTCGTGACCGACTGGGCTGGCCCGCGGGCCTACGTGACCGAGTTCGGCGTCCGGTTCTCGTCGATGGTCGTGGTGCCAGACGATGACGCGGGTGCCTCGATCGAGGTCAGCGCTGTGGTCGAGGAGAAGCTTGACGGCAACAAGGTCGCGCTGGTGCTGACGGCAAGGTCCGCCGACACCAAGGTGCTGACCCGGGCACGGGCGGTCGTCAAGCTGCCCTGAGCACCCGCCGGGCCGCGGGCGCAGGTTTGAACGCCGGCGACGCGGTGAGTTAGCAGGCCGGCCGCCAGGTGCGTGGCCGGGAAGCAGGTAATTCAGATGACCACGGCTCCGATTCCGAATGCGCCCCTGCCGGAACGGCGTGGCCCCGAGCGGCCGCGCTCTGACCGGCCGCAGGTTGACGCGGGCAGGCTCTGGCCAGGCGGGATCGCTACTGCCGTAGTGGCCGGCCTCGTTGCGCTTGTCGGCGTGCTGGTCTGCCGCTGGCTCTTCGGGATACCGCTGCTCGCACCGAAGTCCGAGGGTGCTTACGGTGATGCGCACACGACCGACCTGGTGCTGCTCGCGGCGGCCGCCGCACTCGTGGCCACTGGCCTGGTGCACCTGCTGATATTGAGCACGCCCAGGCCGCTGACGTTCTTTGGCTGGATTATCGGCCTGGCCACGGTGCTGGCCGTGCTCGTCCCGTTCAGCACGACGGCGCCGTTGACCGTCAAGGCCGCCACCGCCGTGGTCGACCTGATCCTCGGCGTCGCGATCGGCTCGCTGATCAGCGGTGTGGCGGCACGTTCGGTCCGGGTGCCGACGAACAGCGCCGGATACCCGGTCGCCGATCCGCTCTATGACGAGCGGCGGAGCGCGTCCGGCCTCAACTAGCTCAGCGAGTACGGCAGCTTTACTAGCCCCAGGAAGAAGTCGTCGATCTGGCCGATCACGCCGAGGAACTTCTCGAAATCGACCGGCTTGCTGATGTAAGCATTGGCGTGCAGCGAGTAGCTGCGCACGATGTCTTCCTGCGCCTGGGAAGTTGTCAGCACCACCACCGGGATCGACAGCAGCGCGTCGTCGGCCTTGAGCTCGGCTAGCACCTCAAGGCCGTTGCGGCGCGGCAGGTTGAGGTCAAGCAGGATCAGGCCGGGCGTCGGCGCATCCGCGAAGTCGCCGGTCTTGCGCAGGAAGTGGAGAGCCTGCTCCCCGTCGCCCACGACGTGAAGGCTGTTGGGTATGCGGTAGTGCTCGAAGGCTTCCCTCGTCATCAGCACATCTCCAGGATCGTCCTCGACGAGGAGCACGTCGACCAGGTCAAGTCCGGCGCGCTCAGTCATGCGGGGGCTCCTCGATCTCGGTGGGTGCTACGGGCAGAGTGAAGCAGAACTTTGCCCCGTCCTGATAGTTGGTGTCCAGCCAGATGGACCCGCCTGAGCGCTCCACGATCTTGCGGCACATGGCGAGACCGATCCCGGTGCCGTCATAGGCCGTCCGGTCATGGAGGCGCTGGAAGATCACGAAGATGCGGTCGGCGTACTCGGGCTCGATGCCGATGCCGTTGTCAGCGACGCAGAAGAGCCAGGATGCCGCGTCCTGGCGCACCGCCGAGATCTGGACGACAGGCGCCCGGTCGCCGCGGAACTTGATGGCATTGCCGACCAGGTTCTGGAACAGCGACGTCAGCAGCGAGAACGCGCCCAGCACTGTCGGCAGCTCGGTCGTCTCGATGACCGCGCCTGTCAGCCGTATCTCGCTGGCCAGGTTTACCCGGGCCTGGGACAGGGCGCTGGCGCAGGACACCAGGACTTCGCGCTCGTTCCGCCCGACCCGGCTGAACGCCAGCAGGTCGTCGATCAGCGCCTGCATTCGCCTGGCGGCGTTCACTGCGTACTCGATGTACTGGTCAGCCTTGGCATCGAGCTGGCCAATGTAGCGGCGCTCGAGTAGCTGGCAGAAGCTCACCACCTGGCGCAGGGGACCCTGGAGCTCGTGCGACGCGACATAGGCGAACTGCTCGAGCTCGGAGTTCGACCGCTCCAGGTCACGGGCGCGAGCCTCGAGGCTGACGTTCGCCGCCTGCACGGCCGACAGCTCGCGCAGGATCCGGACGCGCATGCGGTTGACGTCCATCGCCAGCTCGTGGACCTCCCGCGGCCCGCTGGGGTCGACCTCGTGATCGAAGTCGCCGCCGGCCACGCGTCTGGCATCGCGAGCGAGCCTCGTCAGCGGCGTGATGGCCGCGGCGCGCATGGCTAGCCCGAGCGCGATCACCACCAGCAGCAGCACCACAGCGCTGGCGATCCCGATCGTGTCCAGGCCGGAGGCCGCCGTACGCAGCCTGCCGACGGCCACACGGCGCTCCGTGGACAGATCGCGCTGGAGCGCGGCCAGCGGCGCGCGCACACCATCGAACGCGGCCTTTCCGACGCCGACATCGCCGCCGGGCAGCGGCTTGCCGGTGGCCTGCACCTGCGCGATGGCTGGCTTGGCATAGGTCGTCCGCCAGCTGCTGATTCTGCTCAATGCCGTGCTGAGATCAGCTCGCGCGCCCGGGAGGCCGGCCAGCAGCGGCCGCAGCCTGTCGACCTGGGCGGTCTGCTGAGCTAGGCCGCTGGTATACGGAGCGAGGAAGGGCCGCTGCCCGCTCAGCAGATAACCGCGGACGCCCGTCTCCTGGTTCAGCATGGCGGCGTACAGCTGCGAGCCATGGAACGCAGCGGGATCGATCGTATTCACGACATCACTGCGGGAGGTGCTGAGATTGCTGAGCGTTACAGCTCCGACGACTATGGCGGCAATCAGCACGACCCCAAGCGCCAGCATGCCGGCCCCGATGATCCGGCCGAGCGGCCACCGGGTCGCGGCGCTTTCCGCAGCGAGTACCAGGCGGCGGGCCGACTCGGCGCTGGCCGGACTGCGCGTGCGGGCCGGATCGATGGTCATAGACCTTCCGGTGGCGAGCAGCTCACGACCAGCACGGCAAGATCGTCGTCCAGGTCGCCGCCGTTGAGTTCCCTGGCCCGGTTGATCACGGAATCGATGAGGAGCGTAGTGGCGTGTCGGCCGCCGTCAGGTCCGCCGATGTCCTGCCTGCGCTCGTTCTCGATCAGCTTGATCAGTCCGTCGCTTCCGAGCCGCTCCGGCCCGCTGCCGACCTTGCCCTCGATGAGGCCGTCGGTATACATCAGCACTGACCACCCGGCACCGAGAGAGACCTCTGCGCTCGGCCAGTCCGTGGCGTGACCGATACCGGGTGGCAGGGCCACGGGCGCCTGCAGCTCCTGCACGGAATCCGCGTTGATGAGCAACGGCTGCGGGTGCCCGGCAAGGTGCAGCCGGCCATGCGTGCGGTCAGGCGCGATCGACAGCATGCAGATCGTGGCGAACAGCCTGTCGTGCTGACGCTCGTTCTCGAGTGCCTGCTGTACGGCCGTGAGGATCTCGTCGTCTGGGCGCCCGGCCAGCACCATGGTCCGCCACGCAACGCGCAGGGTGACCCCGAGTGCCGCCTCATCAGGCCCGCGACCGCAGACATCGCCAACCATGGCATGCACCCAGCCATCAGGCGCCTGCACGACGTCGTAGAAGTCGCCGCCCAGCAGCATCTGCTGGCCGCCGGACCGGTAGCGGGCGGCTACCGACAAGCGGGGGTCCGACAGCAGCGGCGAGGGCAGCAGCCCGCGCTCAAGCCGGGAATTCTCGGCGGCATACAGGCGTGCCTCGCTGAGCTGGCGCTGGGTCTCCTCGGCGCGGCGGCGCTCGACGGCGTATCGCACTACCCGCTGGAGCAGGAAACCGTCTACCTGACCTTTGACGAGATAGTCCTGTGCACCCGCTGCGACGGCTTCCTCGCCCAGGTGCTCATCGGATATGCCGGTGAGGACGACCACGGCGAGGTCGGGCCTGCTCTCCTGCAGCCGCCGGACGCCCTGCAGGCCGCGCGAGTCGGGGAGCTCCAGGTCCAGGAGCACGCAGCCGACTCTGTGCAGCCCTATCTCGGCCTCAGCCAGCGACCTGGCCCGGCTCAGGATAAATGGTGCGCCGGCGTCGAGCAGCAGCTCCTCAACGATCAGGGCATCGCCGTCGTCGTCCTCGATGAGCAGGACGCGGACGCGCTCAGGGGGCGCCGCAGTCCTCGCGCCGCCTGAACTGACATCCTCTGCTACCATTTCAACCTGCTCGTCAGCTTTTGCGTCGGGTGCCGTTAATGACCTAACCGTGGGCCAGCATAGAGGCTTCCATGGGCAGGCCCCCGGCGGTCACTCGTCAAAGGTACTCAGAGGCGGTGCAACTCCGGGCGTTCCCGGCCAGGTTGATCTCGCCGAGCGGCAGGGCCGTGCCGGAGCTGTGGGCCGCAGTACAAGGGTAAGTGCCGGTCGTCGAAGGCCCTGGAGACGCGGCGGATCGCGAGCCACCAGGCGGCGCTGCCGACGTCCTGGCGGTCTACGTCAGCGACCGCGGCCCGCATGGCCAAGTCGTCAGCCTGCAGGAGCAGCTCGCTGATCCGGTCCCAGGCAGTTGCCAGCATCCTGGTGCTGGCAAATCCGGCGGCGTAGTATCCGACGTCGTCCAGCACCGCGAATAGCCTGCGAACTCGCTGCCGCGACGTGATCCCGTCGAGATCGCCGTGCGCCGGCCGCATTGATGCCGCTCGCAACCCGTCACCCCTAGGCGCAGGCTCCGGATCATCAGCAGAGCCGCTCGCGTGTTGATGATCCTGGCGGCCGAGAAGGTCAGAGCCAGCCCCGCTGTTATGAGGCAAGCCCGCCAGGTCCGGACGCCAGTTACCCGGCGATGTGCAACTCAAACGATCCGGGGTAGTGGCTCCGCGACCCAAGCGGAGGCAACAATCGATGGGAACGAGGCACGCATGGTCACCGTCACACGAGAGCTCGCCGAGCGGATAGCGAGCATGGCCGAGCTGCTGCTGTCCGACGACGCATCAGATGCCCCGCTGCGCCAGCTGGCCGAGCTGTCGCTTGAGCTGATTCCCGGCAGTTCGGCGGCGGGGGTCGTGGTCGCCGGCGAGAGTTCCTGGGCGACCGCCGCCTCCGACCCCAGCATTGGTGAGCTGCATCGCATGCAGCTCGACGCCGGAGACGGGCCGATCGCCGAATCGCTGCGCTACGGCGAGGCTCGGCGAATCGACGACAGCGCGGGAGAGGACCGGTGGCCGGCGCTGTGCGCCGCGATGGCCAGCGAAGGGCTTCGAAGTTGCCTCGTCCTGCCCTTGCGTACCGACCGCGAGCCCGGCGGGGCGCTCGCGATCTACGGCCGGGAGCCTGGCTGCTTCGCCGGCTCGGGTCACGACATGGCACTGCTGTTCGCGGCCCAGGGCGGCGTTGCGATGCGGAACGCCGCTCTCTATAAGAACTGCCAGCGGCTCGTGCAGAACCTGCACGTAGCGCTGGAGTCTCGTGCCGTGATCGAGCAGGCGAAGGGGATTCTGGTCGCCGAGTACGGCTGCTCGCCTGACGTCGCATTCAAGCGGCTGAGCACGCTCTCGCAGAACAGCAACAAGAAGCTCAAGGACATTGCGGCTGACCTTGTCGCGGGGCGGATTCAGCGTAATCAGCTTGCTGGCGACGACTGAGGCGCCGGACCAGCCGGCTGGCGGCGCGGGCCGGTCGCGGTGCCTGGCTCACGGAGGGCGTCAGAGGTAGTCGGATACACATGAAGCGCGAGTTGCAGGCCGGTGAGCTCGAACGTTCGCAGCACCGACCGTGCCCGCGCCACGACGCGCAGCTCCGCGCCCGCACGCGCCGCCAGGCCCCCGGCCGCCAGTAGCGTGGTGACGCCCGCGCAGTCGCAGAACGAGGTCCGGCTCATGTCGGCCACGACGACGCGGTACCTGTGCTCGATGGCCTGAACCAGGTCCCGCCGTAGGTCGTCGGCGTTCGCGATGTCGACCTCGGCAGGCACCGGCACGATCGTGCTGTCCTTGCCGGACCGTCGCCACCTGGCAGGCAAGTGGCCGCGTCGGTCCTGGAAATGAAGATTACGGTCGTCAGACACGGTCAGCACCCCCGGCAGGTAAGGGACAGTGCCGGGCCGCGTCTTTGACCCGTCGGCGGCCGTGCAGCGCTATGAGCACCGGTCGCTGACGTAAGAGTTAGCACTCGGTCGGCTGCGCTGGCAAGAGAAAGCCGAATGTCAGTCGTGCAGGTCGTTTACCGACAAAACGTCAGCGGAGGTCGCAAGGGGGTCGGCCCTGCTCGCGGCCGCCGTCGGACCGAGCAGTTCGTCAAGCGAGCAGCTGGCGCCGCCTGCCTCACTGCCGCTCAAGGACACGTACGCCATGGCCGACTCGAAGAGGCGCACCAGCAGCGCCCGCTTGTCACGCACCGGGATCCACAGCCAGGCCGCGCCGACGACGATCAGAACGAGCCCCGTGACGTGCACGTTGACGAGGCCGCCGGCCGCGCGGATGGCTAAGAGCAAGATCGACCCGAAGGCCAGCAACCCTAGGCCCGTCGTAGTGCGCAGAGCTCCGTGCTGCCGTTGTCCGGTGGTCGGTGCCATATCGCCTGCTCCTGGTTCCGGGCTGCTATGCCGCGCCCTCCGCTGTCCAGGAAATCCCAGCCGAAACATCGGCAGAGTTTCGCGGCGGCCGAAGATTGCCTACCTTGTGGCTAGGAATATAGCCACGAATGCCCGCGGCCCGGTATCTTGAGGCCCGACATTGTGTCCCTTCCGCACCCGGTAGTGAGTCCGTGCCTGACATCGGTTTTCCTGTCACCCAGCGTGACGGCATCGTCGTGGTCACTACGCCAGACGAGATCGACATTGGCAATGCCTGGCAACTGCGCGAAGCGCTGCAATCTGCTGCCGTCGTCGGCCTGCCTGTCATCGTCGTGGACATGGGCGGCACTGAGTTTTGCGACTCGACCGGCCTTAACGTCCTCGTCCGGGCGCTCAAGCGGGCAACCGACGAAGGCAGCGAGCTAAGGCTCGTCGTCCGCGGGACAGCGTTGCTGCGGATATTGACAGTTAGCGGTGTCGGCAGCATGTTCCGCGTGTACGACAGCCTTGACCAGGCGCTTGCGGCACCGCGACAACAGCAATCAGCCTGACTCGCGAGCCCGGATCGGTCTTAGCCGCTTCCTCCACCGGTGGCTTGCGCCGCCGCCGTGTGCGGCAGGCGGACCAGATCGAGCATTGCCTGCGCGGGGCTGCCGTCCTGAGCCAGTAGCTCAAGGTGATTGCCGTGCGCGACGAGCTGACGTGCGAGCCGGTAGAGCGCGCTCACGCCTGCGCTCGCCAGGTGCGAGACACCGGTGAGGTCGACGGTCAGCGGGAGCGTGCCACCCCGGCATCCGGCGAGCAGGCGGCGCAGAAATTCGTCCGCGGTGGTCACGTCCACAGGCCCCCGCACCGTGGCTCGGGCCCCGTTACCAGCGAGCTCCGTTTCGACTGCGAATGGCGGCGCCGGCGGGATCGCAGGTTCGTCGGTGCTGGCGCCGAAGTCAAGTATGGCGGCGTGCCTAATCCTGTGGCGCAGCCTTACCACGGTGCTGGCAGCGCCTGGCGGTGCGCCGTCTTCCTGCGCCGGATGGCTCACCACCAGCTCGTCCACCATGTGCTCGGCCACCATGAGCCCGTTGCCCCGGTCGGCCGCGAGCGGGTCCGGCAGGTGCCACGTGCCGTAGTCAGTGATCAGGCACTCCAGCTGCCCGTCAGGCATCAGGCTGAGGTCAAACTCGATGGGTCCCGGCTGCCGGGCAGGATAGGCGTGCACGATCGCATTCGTCACCGTCTCGACGACCGCTATGTGGACGCCGTCCTGGTCTTCCGCGATCGGGCCTAGCATGGCGAGCCATCTGTGCAGCGCTCGACGGATCACCGTCAGGCTCATCACCTGAGACGGGAGCTCGAGGTGCACGGCCGGGACCGGCAGCAACAGGAGCTCGGCCGCCAGCGTCGCGACATCGTCTGAGTACCCGCTGCGCGTCAGCGACTCGACCGTCAGCTCGCAGAGGCGCTCAGCTGCCGTGGCGTTCGCACCGTCAGGCCGCACCGGGGTCGCCGCGGCATGGCTGGCGGCTGCCGCGAGCTCGGTCATGCCTGCAGCCAGCGTCTGGCCGGGTCGGTTAACCAGTCCGTCGCTATAAAGCAGCAGTAGGTCGCCCGGCCGGACCACTTCGCTCGCTGGCGTATGCCGGGACCCAATGCCCAGCGGGGCCCCGTCCGTGGCCGCCAGAAATCGGGCCACGCCATCCTGGCCGACAACCAGCGGTGCGGGATGGCCGCACGTGACATAGCGCACTGCGCCCACTGCTGGATCGAGGATGACAAGGACCAGGGTCGCGGCTCGCAGCGCCGGTGTCCTGGCAGCAAAGTCATCTGCCCTGGCTAGCACGGCAGCCAGATCGGGCTCGGCAGTGAGAAGCTCGCTTAGTACTGCGCGGAGCTGGGCCATCGCCGCCGACGCGCCGATTCCATCGCCAGCCACGTCACCCACGAGGAGCGCGACTGTGCCGTCGGCCAGCGGGATGGCATCAAACCAGTCACCGCCGCCCAGGCGATCAGGGCCCGCCGCCACGTAGCGGGCTGCGATCACGGCCTCCGGGAGCACCGGCAACCCTGCGGGCAGCAGTGCTTCCTGGAGTCGCGCTACGACATGACGGGCCATCACAAACGGCTGATCCACGTCCCCGTCAGCCACAACGTCGATCAGCACGGCATCGCCAGCGTCTGAGTTCAGCGGGTCGCGTCCGCCGGCGGCTCCCGTCAATGCAGCCTCCTTCGCCGCACCCGGTGTACCCGCCACCAGCGCGGCAAACGCGTTGCACGAAAGCGATCACACAGCGCAGCCTAACGCGGCCGCGCCCGGCGCGCATAAGGCCGGATTATTCGGACAGATGTAGCGGGGAGCGTACTGCCTTGTAGCCTGGGCGCGTTCCCTCGGCGGAGTCAAGGGCCGGCAATGAGTTGGACAATAGCCATGAATGAGGTCCGATGGACGTAAATACCAGCCAGCAGCGGATGTCCACCCTCCTGCGTGACCACGAGGACAAAATCCTCGCACGCTGGGCCGACCTCGTCCTGGCCGGCAGCTCCGGCCGGGTAGGCGCGGACGAGGTCCGGGGAGAGCTCAGCCAGATCCTCGTGGCCATTGTGCGGGCCATAGCGGGCGCGGACGATGCGGCGATCGGCGAGCTGCGGGCGACCCTGGATGAGCTGTCTCGGTCACGTGCGCGCGCGGGCGCTACTCCCTCCGAGACCGCGACCAGTGTTTTCGCGCTCAAGAGTGCCGTGTACGAGCTCGTCGCGACCGCCGCTGACATGGTGCCCGAGTTCCTGACGTTCTCCCAGATGATCGACGATCTGGGCCTGTACACCTTCGAGAGGTTCACGTCCGCCAGGGAAAAGATCATCATCGATCAGGCCGAGGCGATGATGGAGCTTTCCACCCCGGTCGTCCGGCTCTGGGATGGCATCATCGCGGTGCCGCTTGTCGGGACGCTTGACTCCGCCCGGACGCAGCTGGTCATGGAAAAATTGCTGGACGCGCTCGTGGCGACGGGGGCAGATCACGCGGTCATCGACATCACCGGCGTGCCAACCGTGGACACCGAGGTCGCTCAGCACCTGCTCAAGACCGTGATGGCAGCTCGTCTTCTCGGTGCGGAGTGCACGATCTGCGGCATCCGGCCGCAGATCGCGCACACGATCGTGTCACTCGGCATCGAGTTCGGCGACATCGCCACCAAGGCCTCGCTCGCAGACGCGCTTGCCTATGCCCTGAGCCGCTCCGGCCTGAAGGTCGGACCGGCCTGATGGACCGCGTTCCGATCCTGAAGATCGGCGACACCCTATTCGTGTCGATTCAGATCGATCTGCAGGATGCGAGCGTCCTGCAACTTCAGGAGGATCTGGCTGAAGAGCTCGCCGCGAGCGGCGCCCACGGCGTGATCATCGACATCACCGCCGTTGAGATCGTCGACTCGTTCATCGGCCGCATGCTGACCATGATCGGCTCGATATCGCGGCTATTCGACGCCGAGACGGTGCTGGTCGGAATGCGGCCTGCGGTCGCGATAACGCTGACCGAGCTTGGCTTGTCGCTGAAGGGCGTGCGGACCGCTCTCAATGCAGAGAAGGGCCTGCGACTGCTCCAAGCTCGCAATGGATGAAATGCCGATTGCATCGGGTGATGACGTCGTCCGGGTGCGGCAGCAGGTACGCACGGCCGCGGCGGCTGGAGGCCTGTCGCTGGTAGATCAGACCAAGCTGGTGACGGCCGCAAGCGAGCTTGCCCGCAATGCGCTCGTGCACGGCGGCGGCGGCGTCGCCACCATCGAGACGATCACGTCTTCGGCCGGCCGAGTCGGCATCAAGGTTACCTTCAGCGACGGGGGACCCGGCATCGCAGATCTAGACCTTGCCCTGACCGACGGCTGGACCACGGGCGGCGGCCTGGGCCTTGGCCTGTCCGGCGCTCGCCGGCTGGTCGATGACTTCGATGTCACCTCCAAGCCGGGAGAAGGCACTAGCGTCGTGGTTGCCAAATGGGCGCGCTGAGCCGCCCGCTGACCGCGTCCGCCGCGACGGAAATGCGCTGGATCCAGGTCGAGGAACCTAGCGCAGTTGGAGCCTGTCGGAGCGCTGCCCAGCAGATGATGGCTCAGCTGTCCTTCTCGGCCCGGCGGACCGCCGACGTTGCGCTGGCCGTCACCGAGGCGGCGTCCAACTTGCACAAGCATGCGCGTCAAGGGGCTGCCCTGCTGCGCATTAACCGCGACGCGCCGGTCCCTGGCATTGAGCTGGTCACTATTGACGCTGGCCCTGGTCTCGGCAACGCCAGCGTGGCATTTCGAGACGGACACTCCACCGCTGGCACGCTCGGCATCGGGCTCGGCGCCATCCGGCGGCTCGCCGATACTTGCGATGTGTACTCCGCTCCTGGCCACGGCACGGCGCTGGCGGCCAGGTTCTGGCCAGTTCCCGGCCAGTCGCCGCTCCGTTGCGCCGGCCTGATCAGGCCGATCAGCGGCGAATTCGAATGTGGTGACGCCTTCAGCGTCGTTGCGGCGGGGGACAGGATGACCGGCATCATGACTGACGGCCTAGGGCATGGCCCGCTCGCGGCTACGGCGGCCAGGGAATCGCTCGCCGTACTGGAGGAGGACCCAGTTGCCGCACCTGCGGTGCTGCTCGAACGGGTGCACCGCCGGCTCGGGCGTACCCGGGGCGGCGCGGTAGCCATCGTCTCGGTCGCTGGCGGCATCGCGCAGTTCGCTGGCCTCGGGAACATCGGCGCGTGGATACTGTCCGGTGATTCCCGCATCGGAATGCTGTCCGTGCCAGGGATCGCTGGGCATCAGGCACGAACGATCCGCCAGTTCGACTATGCGGTCCCGCCGGGGGCGGCCATCGTGCTCCATTCTGACGGGCTCAGCAGCCGCTGGGATGCCCGGGCGCTGCCCGGCCTGGACAGCACTGATCCGCTGATCATCGCCGCGGCCTTGCTCGCCGAGGCTGGAGTGCACAGGGACGACGCCGGCATCATAGTGCTCAAGCCATGATCACCGAACTGGCCAGGCTCCAGGTCCGCGACGCTGAGGGCGTCTTCGCCGCTCGGCAGCTAGGTCGCATCGTGGCTGCAGAGCTATCGCTAGAGACTCAGGACCAGGTCCGGGTTGCGACCGCCCTGAGTGAGCTCAGCCGCAGTGCTGTGGTGTCGGGGCAGCTGGCAACTATCGAATTCGGCATGGATGAGACAGACCTGGTACTGACAGTGACGCTGGACGCCGATCCTCCGGCCGAGGGCATCACCGCCGCATCACGGCTGATGGACAAGATCACAATCGACGGGAACGTAGTCCGGATGGCCAAGCGCCGTCCGGCCGGCTGGCGCCCGGATACCGGGGCAATTGCCAGGCAACTCGAGGCGATGTTCCCGGCCTCAGCGCTGGACGAGCTGCGTCGCCAGAACCAGGATCTCATCGCCACGCTGGACGATCTCAAGGAGCAGAAAGACCAGCTAGTGCTGCTCAACTCCGAGCTGGAGGAGACCAACAGGGGCGTTATGGCGCTGTACGGCCAGTTGTCGGATGAGCTTGAGCAGACCAACCGCGGAGTCGTCGCGCTGTACGCCGAGCTGGACGAGAAGTCGGATCGGCTGCGCGTTGCGCTGGAATCCAAGGACAGATTCTGGGCCAACGTCAGTCACGAGCTGCGTACCCCGCTCAATTCGATCATCGGGCTGACCAGGCTGCTGGCCGAACCGGCCGATGGCGCGCTGAGCGCGGAGCAGAGCTACCAGATTGAGCTGATCCGCAACTCGAGCACGACGCTGCTTGGCCTGGTCAACGATCTGCTTGACGTGGCCAAGGCCGAGTCGGGGCAGCTTCAGCTTGATCCCGCGAATGTAAACCTGCCAGCGCTCCTCGGGCGGCTCCGCGGCCTGGTCAGGCCGATGGCAGCGGCCAGCGCCGTCGACGTGATCGTCAGCGACGAGGGCGCGCCAGACGTCATCTTGACCGATGAGCTGGCCCTGACCGGCATCCTGCGTAATCTGCTGTCGAACGGCATCAAGTACACCACCGAAGGTGAGGTGCGCCTGAGCGCTCACGTGGCGGGCTCCACTTTGGAGATCAGCGTCGCCGACTCTGGCATCGGCATCCCGGTCGGTCTGCAAGAGCAGGTGTTCGAGGAGTTCTACCAGGTGCCAGGCATTCGGCGCGGCGGTACCGGGCTCGGTTTGCCGTATGCCCGGCGACTTGCCGCGCTTATTGGCGGCGACCTGAAGCTGACCAGCGAGCCCGGGGTCGGGACCACGGTCGTGCTCAGCCTGCCGCACGGGCCGGCCACCGTCGGGACGGTCCTGGTGGCCGACGATGACGCAGGGTTCCGAGCGATACTGCGGGGCATGCTGGCCGGCATCGCTGACAGGATCATCGAGGCCGAGGATGGCAGCCGGGCTCTTGCCATCCTGTCGGAGGAGCATGTCGACCTGCTGCTCGCTGACATGCTGATGCCTGGTCTCGATGGCCGGGCACTGCTGGCGCAGCTTCCGGTCACGTTGCCCGCCGTCATCATCACCGGGTTGAACATCGAGCCGCCGGCCCGGGCCGCGGCGGTCTTGCGCAAGGACGAGCTGAGCCCGGACCGGCTCGCCTTCACCATCCGCCAGGTGTGCAGGGAGGCTGCGTGACAGAGGCGCCTGCCCGGCTGCTACTCGTGGATGACGACGAGGCGAAGCGCTATGTACTCAGCACCTGGCTGCGGCGAGCTGGCCATACCGTGACCGAGGCTGCCACCGGCGGAGCCGCGCTCGACCTGGTGGCCGACGCTGAACTTGTGCTGCTCGATGTGAATCTGCCGGACATGACCGGCTTTGACGTGTGCCGGATCATCAAAGGCGATCCGCGCACCACGGCGATCCCGGTGATCCAGGTGTCAGCCACGGCGGTTGAGGTCGCCGACCGGGCGCACGGCCTGAGTCAGGGTGCCGATGCCTACCTGATCGACCCGGCCGAACCGCAGGAATTGCTGGCAACTGTCGCTGCTGTGCTGCGCTATTCCCGTGCCCGCCGCCGCGCCGAGGCTACCGCGTCCCTACTGGCCAGGCTGACCAGGGTGACGCTGAACATCAACGCGGCGCGGACCTTTGATGGCCTGGCCAGGGTGGCCGTGGCCGGGGCAGTACGCATCTTCGACGCCGCTGCCCTGCTGATCCTCGTTCAGCCAGACGGCCAGCTGCGCCGCATGTCGGCGGTGCCGGGTCAGGCCGTGCCAGCACACCGGGGCGGGCCGGTCGACCTGGCCGAACGCATCGCTGGGCATGTGCTCGCAGCTGACGACATCAACGCCGTCGCGATGCTGAGCCAGGAGGAGTGGCTGAGCCTGGTGCCAGACAGCACCATCCGGACCGACGTCTGCGTAGCGATTGCGAGGACCAGGCCGGACCGCCCGCCAGTAGGACTCGTGGTCGCGCACGACAGGGCGCCGGCCGCGGAGGAGGAGATGCAGATCCAGCGCCAGCTGGTGCTGTCGGTCGCGCTTACCGTCGAAGCGCTTCACTCCTACGCCGAAGAGCACCTGGTGGCGATGACCCTGCAGCGCAGCTTCCTGCCGACGGCGCTGCCCGTTGTGGCCGGCCTGGATATGTCGGTGCGCTACATTCCCGCCAGCGATCAGGCCGAGGTCGGCGGTGATTTCTACGAGGCGCTGGCCTGGCAGGACAAGGTTCTCCTGGCGATCGGTGACGTCCAGGGGCATTCCCTGCATGCGGCCGTCATCATGGGCGAGCTGAGGCACGCCCTGCGGGCTTTCGCCAGTGAAGGCCATTCGCCGCTTGCGATCACCGCGCTGGTCAACGACGTCTTGCAGCGATACCACCCGAACATCGTGGCGACGCTCTGCCTGGCGCTGCTGGATCCGGTGAGCGGCGAGCTAGACCTCGTCAACTGCGGCCACATCCCGCCATTGATCGTCAGCGATGGCGTGGCCAGCTACGTGGGCCAGGGCGGCCTCATGCTCGGCTTGCCGATACACGAGCCGCATACCCACCGCGCTGTCTTGCCGCCGGGCGGCACCGTGCTGCTGATTACCGATGGCCTGATCGAGGAGCGGCAAGTATTCCTTGACGACAACATGGACAAGCTACGGCTGGCAGCGCAGCAAGTCGGGCGCGCCGACATTCAGGCATTCACCAACCATCTGATGGCGCTGTTCGGCCCGCGCGAAGACGACGTGGCCATGATTGCGGTGCGCAGGATCGGCTAGCCGGCGCCGGAGCTGGAACTCGGAGCCCCAGACGGTGACAAGCTCGGCGTCGGCGTTGAGGTAGCCGGCGTTGTCGGGGACGGCGACGGGCTGTTGCTCGGTGTCTGCGCGCTGCTCGGGGCGGTGGTCGGGCTGGTGGTCGGGCTGGACGGCGGATGCGAACGGCTCGGCGCCGCGGAATGGGCGCGGCCTGGCGTGGTGACCAGGGCCGGCGGCTGCGCCTGATGCTTGCTCGGCGCGAGCATCAGGGCGACCGCGGCGACGACGACGGCACCGACGGTGACGATGCCGCCCGTCGCGGCGCCCCGCACGAAGGCACGACGATCCCTGGACCGCTTCCACTCCGTAGTCCGCCATTCGCGCAGGTCGGCCGGCAGCGCCGCGCGCTGGGCAGCCCAGCTGTTGACGGGAGCGGCAGCCATGCCGAGCGTCGGGAACAGCAGCAGGGCGGCCAGCAGCGGTCCGGCCAGCCCGGCCGGCCTCGTGAGGGCGGCGCCGATACCGGCGAGCGCCGAGCAGCGCGAGCGCAGACTCGGCCCAGTTGGCCCGCAGCGCCTCCCACCACCTCGCCTTCTCGGTGGTCTTGGGCGTGCGCAGGAACGCCGCCTTGCGGGCAAACAGCGCCAGAACCGAGGCGCGGGCCACGACGAGCGAGGTGGACTGCCAGATGAAGAACGCGCCGAGCGCGTCGCGCCAGGAAGCTGCGGTGCTGCGGCGCAGCAGGGCGACCGCGCGGACCAGGCCAAGCAGAACGAGCACCGGGACCGTGGCAACCAGGAACGGGGTGAGCTTGCGAAACAGCTCGCCGCCGCCAGTCGCCAGGTTGGCCGCGCCGGCCAGCAGGAAGACAAGGAACAGCAGCCCGAGCAAGTCGCCGTACCACTGCACTCCGCCGGCCAGGTACGACCAGCGCTGGCCGGTGCTCATCCGGTTCTCCGGGGAGCTGCGGCCGGGAAGCAGCGAGCGCCAGTGCATGCGCAGGATCTGGATGCCGCCGAAGCACCAGCGATACCGCTGGCCCTTGAGTGCCTCGAAGGTCAGCGGCATGATCCCCTGGCCCCAGGACTCGTCGACGTGCAAGCCAGACCAGCCGGCCCGCAGCAGCCGCAGGGACAACTCGGCGTCCTCGGTGATGCACCACTCGTCCCAGCCGCCAAGCTGCTCCAGCGCTACGCGGCGGATCAGCCCCATGGTGCCAGCGAAGATCGCGCCGTCCCGCTCGTTGCGCGACGGCTGAGAGACGGCGAAGAAGTACTGGTAGGAGTAATAGAGCCGCCGGTAGTAGTGCGACCGCGACCAGCCCCGGTAGTCCTGCGGTGCCTGGGTGAAGCCGACCCAGGAGTCCGCGAACAGGGGCGCGCACCGCCGCAGGAATCCGGGCTTCAGCTGATAGTCGGAGTCGACCACGCCGATGACCTCTGCCCGCGGATCCGTCAGCTCGCGCAGCGCATAGTTCAGCGCACCCGACTTGTAGCCCGGCCAGTCTTCCAGATGCTTGAACTTCGCGCCGTGCCGTGCACACCAGGCCTCGACCGGCCGCCAGAGCGTCTCGTCGTCGGTGTTGTCGTCGATCACGATGATCTCGTAGCGCGGGTAGTCGAGCCGTGCGAGCGATCGCAGAGTGTCGATCACCATGTCAGGTGGCTCGTTGTGGGCTGGCACGTGCAGGCTGACGAACGGCAGGTCGCTATCGGGCACGCGACGTGGATCGGGCTTAGATGAGCCGCCGGCGCCAGTGCTCCGAGCCGAGCGCGTCGCAGATCTCCCACAGGTACGCACAGCCGAGCATTGCGGCGAACAGCTCCAGGCACCACAGCAGCAGCCCGCCGGCGGTCCCCGCGGGGCCGAGATTGCTGTCGAAGGTCCACTGGAGGACGAATGCCAGATAGACGACAAAGAGAAAGATCGTCGACGACCAGCACAAGTGGCCGCGCGCGTTCCACCGGCGCGTGACCGGCAGCCAGGCCAGGCTGGCAATGGCTAGCCCGGCTGCGCCATCGATCGCGAGGTGCTCCGAGTCGCCGAGGAGCCGCAGCGCGCCGATGACGATCGCGGCGAGGGCCGCAGTACCGCCGATAGCGAAGGCGAATCTCCGGAATGCGGGCCAGGCGCCGGAGGTCCGAGCCCGCCGGCGCGCCTGGACGAGCAGCGCGGCCGTCCCGATGGGGGCAGCGACGATCCCGGCCAAGAACCAGGGCTGCGAGCACGGCGGACCTCTCTCCGTCTTTTCGAAGTTCCTCTCTCCGGGTGGCCTTACTGCCCCGGTAATCCGACGATATGCGCGCAGCGTCCGCGCCGGCGCCGGGTAGCATCGCGCCCGACCCGCGGCCGACTCGCGCCGTCGCACCGTCGCTGACGTGCGGCTTCGAAGACGAGCGCTTGGGGAAATGTGCCTGGCTGTGGTAAGTGAGACGTAAATGAGGTAAGTCGCTGCCAGCGACGGATGAGAAACTGGGGGGCGCCATGACCAGGGAGCGAGTCCGTCAATGACCGCAGAGTTGATCTTCACCTCGCGACTGAATGGCCGCAGGCTCCTCGACAGCGAGGGGCTGTCGATTGGGCGTGTCAACGACGTCGTCATCCTCCAGCCCACAGCCGCCGATCCGCCGCGAGCCCTGGGTCTTGTCGTGAGTCTCCAGCGCCGGCAGATCTTTGTCAGCCTCGGCCGCGTCGGCGGAGATGTCGGTCGATGGCGTGTCCCTGGATGGCAGCAGCGTGGATCTCGGGCGGTTCAGCAGCCGGCCGGGCGAGATTCTGGCCTCGCAGATCTACGACAAGCCTGCGGGCGAGGGCGTCGTGCTCGACATCGGCATCTCGCCGGCCGCGGCTGGCCCGCCCGGCCGCGGCCGTTGGGAAGTATCGGTGCTAGCGATTGGGCAACGGCGCGGGCTGCTGCGCCATCCCGGCACGATCGTGCCGTGGGACAAGCACCGAGAGCTGTTCGACTCCGGCGGTGTGGGCAGCCAGATCGCGGGGCTGCGCGACATGCACCCGACCGACCTGGCCAGCGTGGTCGAATCCCTGCCGGCGGCCGGGCGGCGCCAGCTCGCCGATGCGCTCCACGATGAAGAGCTCGCCGATGTGCTCCAGGAGATGCCAGAGCCGGACCAGATCCGGTTCCTGGCCGGGCTCGGCATGGAGCGCATCGCCGATGTCATCGAGCAGATGGAGCCGGACGACGCGGCCGACCTGCTCGCGGAGATGCCAGCGGCAGAACGCGAGCAGCTGCTCACCGAGATGCCGCGCGACCGCTCCGCCGACCTGCGAAGGCTACTGAGCTACGACGCCACCACCGCGGGCGGCCTGATGACCTCAACGCCCCTGATCGTCACGCCCGACGTCCCGGTCGCCGAGGTGCTGGCGCGTATCCGGCAGCCGGCCAAGGCCATTACGGAGGCCGCGCAGATCTACGTGTGCGAGCCACCGGCGATCACGCCAACTGGCCGCTATCTCGGCACCGTCGGATTCCAGCGGCTGCTGCGCGAGCCGCCGTCCGCTCCGGTCGGCCAGTGCATCGACGAAAGCAGCTACGTCCGGCCTGACCTGCCTGACCGGGAAGTCGCCACCCGGCTGGCCGCATACAACCTCGTCGGCGTCGCGGTATGTGATGACGCTGGCCGGCTGCTCGGCGCGGTGACCGTGGACGACGTGCTCGACCGCCTGCTGCCAGCTAACTGGCGAAAACGAGGAGAGTGACATGCAGACGACCAAGCGCTTCACCGAGCGGGCCGAGCTGGCCATCCCGCGCGGCACGGCGCCGCGGATGGGCTCCCGGTATGACGCGGACGCGTTCGGGCGCGCATCCGAGGCTATCGCGAGGTTCCTCGGGACCGGCCGTTTCCTGGCCGGCCAGACGCTGCTGGTGATCGGCTGGATCGCCGTGAACTCCATCGGCTTCATCCAGCACTGGGATCCTTACCCGTTCATCCTGCTCAACCTGGCCTTCTCGACCCAGGCCGCTTACGCGGCACCCTTGATCCTGCTGGCGACTAACCGTCAGGACGACCGCGACCGCGCGAGCATCGAACGGGACAGGGAGGTGGCTACGCGTACCCAGAACGACACCGAGTTCCTGGCCAGGGAACTCGCTGCGGTCCGGCTCGCGCTGGCCGACGTCGTGACGACCGCGGATCTCACCGACAGGCTTGACCGCCTGGAGAAGCTGATCAAGGACGGCTAGCCGGCCGTTCGCTCCGGCGCGCGATCACGTCACACGTTGCGCCAGCGTGCCTCGCAGCAGGAGTAGACGCCGAACAGCACTAGGCCAACAGCGACCAGGCCAAGCAGCCACGGCCCAAGCGGCGTGTGCGCGAGCGCCCGGAGCGCGGAGTCGATGCCCTTTGCCTTGCCAGGCTTTGCCTCGATGGCCGCGACGAGCAGGAAGATCCCGATGGTGACGAAGACGACGCCGCGGGCGATGCCGCCGGCCTCGCCGAACCAGGTGACGAACTTGCGTGTCGTTGGCGACGCCGAGCCATCCGCATGTCGCGCAGGAACTTGCGCTTGTACGCCTCGTAGGCAAGCTTCAGGCCGATGCCAGCGATAATCAGGCCGACGATGGCCACGGCCACCTGGCCGCCCGGATACTTCAGGGCGGTCGCCGTGAGGTCCCTGGACTGCCTGTTGGTCGACGCCGGGGCGCCGAGTCCGAGCGCGTACTTCAGGATGCCGTAGGTCACGAAGCCGTAGATCACAGCCTTGGCGAGGCTGGTCAGGCGCGCTGAGGTCTTGTGGCCGTCCGCGCCGCTGGGGCCCCAGATGGCCTCGGACAGCCGCCACAGCGTGAGGCCCGCGAAGCCGACGACGAGCAGCCACAGGATCACCTTGCCGAACGGCGTGGACGCCACCAGCCGGACGGCGCCGCTGCGGTCAGCCTGCTGGTGCGAGGTGCCAAGCGCGATCTCCACGGCGATGATGCCGATGAGCCCGTAAATGACACCGCGCGCGGCCAGGCCCGCGCGTGCCAGGCCGGACATGACCGTGCTGCCGGCCGCCTGGTGGCCTGCGGACCGCAGGCCAGCCGATCGCCGGCGGGCTGAACGAGCAACCATCATGTCCTCCTGGTGAGATCCGCCGCCCCGTGGGCGGCAGCCCCCAGGTGCCCGCCGCGAGAGAACGCAAACGCCGGGACGGGAACGGGGCCGTGTCGGGCCGCGGTCGACCTGTTGGTTCGCGGCAGCGAGGGCGGCCTACTCGCCAGGCTCGCGGCGAGCCCTCCTGCTGGCCCGCAAGTGCCAGATCGCCGCCGTGGCGACAACGGCACCTGCAGGTCCCAGCACGATCACGGGCAGCCACTCCCAGGCGGATGTCGCGAGCCACCCGCCCGCGAACGCGCCAGCGACGATGGCGACGAGGACGGCGACGCTGCGCGGCAGCGCATCGGGCTTGCCCGGCGTGACGAGCCCGGCCAGCACGCCGGTCAGGGTGCTGGTCAGGTACGTGCTCGACATCTGCCCCAGCCTGCGCACGGCTGCGGTCTGCATGCCCATCGCGGTGGCGAGCAAGACCAGCAGCACCCGCTGCAGGTCAGTGCCGGGCGAACCGTGAGCGAGCTCCCACCCGATCGCGAACGCCCCGAGCAGGCACAGATCCGCGCCGAGCGCCACTGTTACCGGCACCGGCCAAGTGGCCCGCTCTGAGCGCCCGGCGACCGCAATCGGCGCGCCGATGAGCACGCCCGCCGCGTAGCCAGCGAGCGCGAGTCCGGCCAGGATGGCCTGATCGGGTGCCCGAACCGCGCCAGCGAGCCCGATCAGTACCAGGTTCCCGGTGATGACGCTGCCGAAGACCTTGCCGAGCGCGAGGAAGCAGGTAGCGTCTACGGCCCCGGTTGTCACTGTCAGCAGCACCACCAGGGCATCGCGGCCTCGTGCGCCGGGACTGGTCAGCTGCCGTGCCCAGCCGTCGTGCCGGTGCTAGACAGGGGCAGGACGTCCTCGGCTCCGCTATCGATGACGCCGGCGGGTACGCGGGCCGCCGCCTTGCGAGAGTCGATCCAGGCATCCACAACCGCCCACTGGAGCCGCAGCCACTCGCGCCTCTCCTCGTCGGTCTCGGGGAGCATGCTGGCCGGCTCGTGCCACCACCGGATCACCATGGGCCGGGCCGAGACCGGCAGGGCACGCCAGATAAGCCTGGGGTTGATTAGGTCCTCCAGGCCCGTGTGGGCGACGACGGCGACGTCAAGATCTGGCCGGGCCGCCAGGCAGGCGAGCAAGCCAGCCGGCCGCGGCGGCAGAACATGCGGGTTGCCTGCGGCATCGGCGGCGTCCTGGCGGCGGCCGGCCCGGCGCAGGCGTGAGATAGCCCGATGGTGACGACGCGGCGTCCAGTTGCCCCCTTCGGGGAAGAGCAGGATCGCGTCATCGGGACTCATCCCGGCGGCCAGCTCGGCTATGCGCCGCGTCGCCTGGCTGCCCTCGCCGGGACGAATGAAGCAGCACGGCAGCCGCCCGAGGACGAGATCGAGCCCCGGATCCCAGCGCAGCGATTCCTTGAGCACGATGGCTGGCCGCCGCTGGTAACGGGTCAGGAGCAGCTCGACAAGCGCGAACGAGTCGCCGGGCCCGCCATGCCTGGACAGCATGAGCAGCGGCCGGCCGCTGCCCTGGTCATGCCGGGGCGGCTCCTGCACCTCGGCGCGGAAGCCGAGGAGCGGCCTGGCGGCGGCCACCAGCAGCGATAGCACCCCGCGCAGCAGGTCCTGGTGTGCGCGTGACCAGGCGGCCTGATCGCGGCGGCTCGCCAGCGGATGTCCCAGCCACAGCAGCGTGCACCGGATCACCAGCCAGACGTCGACGGCCAGGTAGATGGCACCGAAGACGGCAAGGCGCAGCGGGCGGCGGCGGCGGCTCAGCGGCACGGCCAGCGTCCCGGCAAGTCCCGTCAGCAGTAGCAGCAGCGCTAGCGCCGCCGCGATCGCCGGCCAGAGCGGGTCGATGACACCGCGGCGTATCGCCGCGGGCGGCGGTCTCACGCGAAGTCCGGCTGGCTGGCCAGGTACTCGGCAGCGGCCTGATAGCCGCGCTCGATCCGGCCGGCCACGGCAGTCGAGTGCCGCTGCCGGATTGACACCAGCGGCATCTTGTCTTCCCCGCTCGGCAGCACATGCACCCGCACGTCCGGCGGCAGCTCGGCCATTTCCTCGACGAAGCGGTGCCGCCGGGCAAGCTCAAAAGACGTGATGCACACCTCCCATAGCGACCGGGGCGGTGTGAGCGGCTGTTCGATGCGACCGACGTGCAGCACGTAGATCTCTGTCGCGCCGAGGGCGAGCGCGCGCCCGATCGGGATGGAGTGCACGAGCCCGCCGTCGAGGAAATGCTCGGCGCCGATCTGCACTGGGGGCAGCAGGCCCGGGACGGCACACGATGCCATCACGGCGTCGCGCAGCGGTCCGGTCGTGAACCAGTGCGCGCCCGCCTTCTCGATGCTGGCGGCGACGCACTGGAAGGGCACGCTCAGGTCCTCGAACGTGGCCGGCAGGTAGCTGGCGAGCAACTCGCGCAGCGGCGCGGGCGAGTACAGGTGAGTGCGGTATCTGGCTAGCGTGCTCACCCGCGCCAGCATCGTGTCGGTGAACATGCCGGCGTCGGCCAGCGAGCCCCACAGTTTGGCCAGGGCCTGCACGCCCTCAGCGGTCGGATCCGCGGCGATCGCGGCCCCGTTGAGCGCGCCAACGCTGGTCCCGACCACCAGCCGGGGCTGGAAGCCGGACTCCAGCAGGGCCCGGAGCATCCCGACCTGGGTAGCGCCGAGCACGCCGCCGCCGCCCAGCACGATGGCGGGGCCGGCAGGCAACTCTGCGTCAGTCTGCATCCTCGTCAATTCGGTTACCGGCCCCGGAGCTTTCCCTCTTGCGGCAGGTGTAAAACGTCGCTAGCCGGGCAGCGATGGGCGGACATCGTGAGGAAGGTACGGCTATGCCCAAGACAGCCTCGGCGGTTTCCCAAGCAGTATCACGGGCGCCGCAGACATTGCCGGCAGGTCCCTGGTGGGAGCGGGCTGCATGCCAGAGCGCCGACCCCGAGTTGTTCTTCCCGGTGTCAGGATCGGGCGCCGCCGGGCTCGCCGACATCCGCCGGGCGAAGGCGGTATGCCGCTCGTGCCCGGTTCGTGAGCAGTGCTTGGATTATGCGCTGGATAGCAAGCAGGCGCACGGCGTCTGGGGTGGCTGCTCGGAGGACGAGCGGCGCGCGATAGTCGTGCGGCACGGTGGCGGTCAGGCCGTTACGCACGGTCCATCCGCCTGAAGGTGACCTCTTGCAGCACCAGCCGGATAGCGGCGGCAGCCGGGATGGCCACGAGCGCGCCGACGAGCCCGAGCAGCGTCGCGCCGAGGAGGACTGCGACCACGGTCACGGCGGCCGGTACCTGCACGGTTCGGCCCATGATCCGCGGCACGAGCAGGTAGTCCTCGGCCAGCCGGTACAGCACGTAGAAGGCGAGCGTGAGGCCGGCCACCGGCAGCGACACCGTGAGCGCGACCAGCGTCACGGTCAGGCCGCCTATCGTCGACCCGACGACCGGGATGAGGTCGAGCAGCGCGACGAGCAGGCCAAGAAGGACGGGGTAGGGAATCCCGAAGGCGATCATCCACGCGAAGGTGCCGACACCGGCGATGAGCGAGGTCAGGAAGTTGCCGAGCAGGTACCCGCCGACCTTCGCAAATATCTCGTCGCCGATCAGGATCACCCTGGTGCGCCGCGAGTGCGGCGCAAGCCGCCACAAGAACAGCTTGATTCGCGGCATTCCGGCCAGGAAGTACACGGTCAGCACCGCCAGTACGACGAGCGAGGTCGCCGCGCTGAGCACGACCTCGCCGGCGCCGAGGACACCGCCGGCCACCGACCCGCCGTGACTCGTCAGCAGCGCGGTCAGCCGCTGCTGGAGGTGGTAGCGAAGGTTGAGCCGGCCCAGCTGTGAATGCGGGTCCGTCAGCGTGTGGAGGTACTGCGGTAGGTGACTCGCCAGTGCCGCAGCCTGGCTGGCGAGCGGCGGTACAGCGGCCAGCACGAACAACGCCAGTACCGCGGCGGTAATCAATACGACGGTGAGCACCGCTGCCCAGCGCTGCAGGCGGCGGTTAGTGAGCCAGTTCACTACCGGGTCAAGGCCGGCCGCGATGAACAGGGCCAGGCCGATGAGCACCAGAACCGAGCGTGCCCGGATCAGGATTTCTACGAGACCGTAAGTCACCGCGACGCCCGCGGCGGCAGTCATGCCGATGAAGAACGGCGAGTGCCGGTCTAGCGGCCGCCCTGGCCTGCCAAGACCGCTGGTGTGCTCCGCCTCCGCGACGGCCTCAGTTACCTTGTCCGCCATCTGCTCGCCCGTCGCCATCGGCGCTAGCTACCGCGTCAGCGCGGCGCGAAACACTATGACGCTGGCGGCGTCCCTGCCCGCAGGGCGAGCATGGTGAGGTCGTCGAGCAGCACGTTGCCGCAGAAGTCCAGGACGGCCTTGCGCAGATCCGAGACGATCTCGGCGGCACGATGGCCCGCCATCTGGGCGAGGCAGTCGGTGAGGCTGTCCTCGAAATAAGCAGCTTGCTGGCTGCGCGCGTCCGTCAGGCCGTCGGTATAAAAGAACAGGACGTCGCCGGTGGCTAGCTCGAGCTCTATCGTGGCAGGCTCAGGGTCAGGAAAGATCCCGAGCGCCACACCACCGCCCGGCACGAGCTGCGTTCGGCCATCTGGCCGTACCAGCACGGGACCCCGGTGACCCGCCGTCGCGAGCACTACTCGAAGCTTGCCATCCTGCCAGCTCAGGTGCGCGGCGCTTGCTGTCACAAAGCGCCCGCCGAACTCCTCGGCCATCATGATCTCGTTGGCGTCGCGCAGAACCTGCGCCGGATCAGCATTCCAGTGTGCCAGCACTCTGATCGCGTGCCGGGCCGCCGCGGTGGCCGCGGCTGCGTCCTCGCCCTTGCCGCAGACGTCGCCGATGGCCAGGCCCCAGCCGCCGGGTGTCGGGTAGACATCGTAGAAGTCGCCTCCTACTTCCCGCCCGCGCGTCGGCACTAGGTGCGCGGACGCGATCTCAGCCCCGGGCACCGGCTTCAGTGCCGGCGGGAGCAGGCTCGCGCGCAGGGCGTCGGCCGCTTCCGTGCTCTTGCTGAGCGTCTGGCGCGCCGTGATGGCACGCCCCAGCAGCGCGCCAACGTCAGCTGCCAGCGCTGCGTCGGCAATGCCGAGCTGCCCTGCGCTGGCGTGCTGTACCAGCGTCAGCACGCCAGCTGGCGGCGACTCATCACCGATTGGCACCGCCAGCAGCGAGCCGGCCCCGAGGACGGCGAGCAGCGGAGTGCCCTCCGGACCTGTGCCGAGCACCATGTCGTCGTCGATGTGGGCCAGCAGGAGTGGCTCGCCGCTCTCTGAGACCTGGTCCGGGGCCGATGCCGGGCCTGGATCGGCTGCCGCCACCATGTGTTCGAGCGCGGCCGATTCGGGATCCTCCGGGCCAGCAACGTAGTGCCGGCGCAGCTGGCCCCGCCGATGCACGTCCACGATGGCCCAGGTGGCCAGTCTGCCGGACAGCAGCCGGGCGCAGCGCTGGATGAGGACCGATTCGCTCAGGCCGACGCCCTCCAGCAGCAGTCTGGCGGTCGCTGCCAGCAGATCCAGCCTGCCCACGGCCGCCGGGACGGACACCTCAGCCTGCGCCGGCGCCTCCGCGGGATCTCCAGCCACGCGGCCGGGTTTGCGGGATCCCGCATCAGGTGCGCCGTCACGGCTCAGCGTCACTAGCAGCCTGTCACTGTCGCCGCGAACGCTCACGGGCCCGATGATGAGCTTGCATCGGACCACACCGGCGCTGCCCAGCATGCCGCAGGCCAGCCGGGTGGTCGTCCCGGTCCTCGCCGCCGCGGCCAGCTGTGAGCGGAGCGCCGCTCGCCCGCTGGGCACGATCAGCGAGGCTAGCGACTTCCCGGTGACGTATCCGGTACCGACACCCAGCAGCTCGCTGGCAGCGAGGTTGGCGCGCAGCACGACGCCTTCGTGATCAACGACGTACAGCGGGACTGGGGCGCCGGTAAAGACGGCGTGCAGCAGCCGGCGTTCAGAGTGCAGATCGGTCAGCGCCCGGCCGCCGCCGGCCGAGTCCGGCTGGCCTCCCGATCCGGCGACGGCATCGATCGCGCCATCGAGCTCGGCCAGCGCAGCGTCAAGGAGCGTCCGCGAGTCGGCACCAGGAAGCGCCGCGGCCTGCCGCAAGGCCGCCGCGCGCAACTTCAGCTCGGCGAGGTCGTCGTCTGCCGCCGCTCGGCCGGCCGTCGCCGTGCCGTCGCCATTCTTGCCAGTGCTAGTAATGACTCATCCCACCAGGTATCATCCGTGCCGCTCGCGGCCGGGTCCGCGACGGCTCTGCGCCCGTCGCGGCCGGTTGGAAAGCTCCGCGAGCTGGCTCAGCTCGTCGGATCCGGCCCGATCGCCAGGCCGGCTGTGTGCGTCGATGACGCGCCTGGCCACCTCCGTGGCGCGCAGGTTACTGCGCTGCGACACCTCTCGCATCCGCTCGAGAGCGTCATCCGCACTGCAGCCGAGAGCATGCATGAGGATCCCCTTGGCCTGGTCGACTACTGCACGCGCCTCTGCCGCGTCCCGGAGCTGCACCGCTACCCGGCGCGAGTCGCCGTAATCGGAGACGGCGCCGACAAGAGCGCCGCCATAGGCGACGAGCAACTCAGCGAGCGGCAGCTGCTCGGAGTCCAGCGCGCGTGGGCGGACGCCGTACAGCGCCAGCGTGATGACGACGGTGCCCCGGTAGCTGACCGCCAGCGCGCTGCGTACGCCCATCTCCACGGCCGCCGAGGCGAATTCCGGCCAGCGCGTCTCGATCAGCGGGTCGGCGCAGGTAGCCGCACCACCAGACGTGGTGGCGTCAACGATCGGCCCGCGTCCGCTCGCGAGCTCCACCTCGATCAGAGCCGACGCTTCCGGGTGACTGGCCGCCTGGCCGGCAAGCTCGCCGCGGCGCCAGACGGTCACGTTCGCAGCAATAGCTCCAGGTACCTGGCTGGCGGCTAGGGCAGTGAGCTCGCTGAGTGCGCGTTCCTCGGTAGCGGCGGCCAGGCTGAGCAGCGCTGCCGCGCGATCAGCCAGGTCAGAGCCGGGCATTCGTCACCTCCACCTAGCTGTCGGCTCCGCCCCCTGTCTTCGCTTGCGCGAGCAGGCCCTCGTCCACCGACTCATACAGGGTCAGCCTGTCGGCAAGGCCGGTGATCCACAGTGTCTTCGTATACCGGTACCTGGCACCGGCGAGCGCCAGCGTTCCACCGGCGGCCTCGGCCTTCTTCCAGTGCCCGACGATCACCGCTAGGGCACTGGTATCAAGGAAGTTAACATCCGACAGGTCGAGGATGATCCGGTTATGACTCTCCTCTGCTGCCGTCAGGCACTCGTCCAGCTGCGGACTGCTGACGATGTCCAGATCGCCATGAATCGTGACGACCATGCTGCCATCGCGACCCTCAGCGGAGAGCCAGGCTTCTTCCACGCTGCTCCTCTGGAATTCGGACCCTCGGTTTGACCATATCCCGGGCGATAGTAGAGCGCACGCTCCGCCAAGACCGGCTTGCATACACCGTAATCCGCCGGGAAGGTAGCGTGCGGGCGGGAGGTAAAGGTAGCAGTGGGTGCACGGCGTAGGAGCTGGCTTGAGTGACACCGCCGCGGTAGACAGCGGCATCCGCCACGTCGTCTGGTTTTACCGGACGCATGCCGAGTACGCCCATGCCGTCGAGGAATTCGTACGGACGGGCCTGGCACGGGACGAGCCGGTCCTGGTCGCCCTTGCTGACGGGGAGCTCCCGGTGAGCTGGCGGCCCCCCGCCGGGTCGGCCGTGACGATGGCCGACATGCGCGAGCTCGGGCGCAATCCGGCCCGCATCATCCAGGCGATTCACTCGTTCTGCGACGGCCACAGCGGGCGGCGGCTCCGCTATCTCGGTGAGCCGGTCTGGCCCGGCCGCTCGCCCGCTGAGCTTGTCTGAGGCCGCCCGGCACGAGGCGCTGCTCAATCTGGCGTTCGCTGGCGCCGAGATCAGCATCATGTGCGCCTACAACGTCGCCGTGCTCCCAGCGGCCGCTATCGCGAGCGCTCGGAGCACTCACCCGGTCGTGCGGGCTGAGGACGGTGAGCTCGACAACCCGGACTACCTTGAGCCAGCTGGCTTCATCGCGAAGATGGGCCAGCCCCTGGTCGCCCCCGAGACGGCGAAAGCACTCGCTTACGACCGAGACCTGCGCCCGGTGCGCGCGCTGGTCGCCGCGGTCGGTCAGCAGGCGGGCCTTGACCCAGTGCGGTGCACCGATCTGGTGATCGCGGCGAGCGAGGTGGCCGCCAACACGTTGCGGCACACCAGGAGCGGTGGCGTGGTCCGGCTCTGGTCGGCTGCCGATGAGGTGCTGTGCCAGCTGGAGGACAGCGGGTTTATCGCCGACCCCCTTGCGGGGCACTGGCGGTCACCTGCGGACGCTGCCGGGCGGCAGGGACTGTGGCTTGTGAACCAGGTATGCGATCTGGCCGAGATCAGGACGAGCGAGCTCGGGACGACAGTCCGCCTCCACATGCGGCGCAAGTCAACTTAGCTGCCGCCTGCACGTTTGCCCGCCGGTACTCGGGTAGCTGCGGAGCAGCGAATTCGAGCCACATTGGAGTACCAGATGAGCTTGCCGGCCCGCCAGCAGCGGGCACTCGACGGAATTGCCGAGGGCCTGCGGATCAGCGAGCCACGGCTCACCGCGATGTTCGCCACATTCACCCGGCTGACGCTGACCGAGCAGCGGCCCCACCGCGAGCAACTCGCCGATGCGGGCGTGCTGGCCAGGATCGCCGCCCGGTGGCGACGGCTGCACAGCAGGCGGAGCGCGGTTGGCCGTCGCGCCTGGCAGCGCGTGCTCATCATTGGCCAGGTGGCCATAGCTTTCGTTCTGCTGGCAGTCCTGGTTGGCGTCAGCGCTGGCACACCAGGGCGGTGCAGCTCGCGGTCAGTGCACGTGGTCTCGGTCGACGCCGCCCGCAGCCCGGCATGTGCGGCTCAGGCCGGACCTGACGGCGCCCTGCCGGGGAAGTAGCCCCCGCGCAACCTTTTTTCATGATCCCGAAGGCTTTGACATCGCCCGCAGTGCAGATCCTTCGAGATCATGGAAAGTCGCCCGGACCGCATCGAAGAGCCGGGCACCTAAGGCCCGGCCCTCCGACTTTGCGTCCCCGGCGGCTATCAGCTGGCCATGGTTGCGGGCTCGGTCAGCTGCTGGCCAAGATCCGCCACCTCCTGGCAGAAGATCCGGTAGCTCCGCAGCGCCTCGCGAAGCTGCTCGGTCTCGCTGGAGTCGTGTGCGGCGTCGGCCGGTGTCAGGGCCGCCTGGCGCTGGTGCAGGGCGGCCATGAGCGCATCCACGGCGGCGTCTGCTGCTGCGGCGGCCAGCTGTACCGAGCCGCGCGGATCGTCAACGAACATCGCCTGAATGTCGTGCCACTCCCTGCCGACATCGCCCTTGTCGGGCCGGACATCGGCAGGTGGGACGTCGTGCCGCGCGGCGACGGCGACGTCGTCAGCAGGCGCAGCCAGCTCGCCGTCCGCCAGCTCGCCGTCAGCTAGCTCACCGTCCGCCAGCTCATCGTCCGTCAGGTCATCAGCCTCCAGGTCGTCTCCGTCCACGTCATCGTCAAGGTCTTCGACGACGAGGCTGTCTCCGGCCGCCACGATGACGATGTCGCGATCGGCAACGTCATCGGGCGCTGTGCTCAGCTGACCGGCCTGACCGGCGTCAGCATGGTGCGAGTCTGCATCGCTCGCGTCGTCAAGTTCGGTGACAGGCTCGAGTTCCTGCTCGGCGCCCAGGTCGCCGTATCTGGCATAGGGAGCTTGCTCTCGCGGGAATCCGCCGTTGATCATGGACTGATCGGGCTGCGACGTCACGTTGGTACCTCCGTTTAGTAGCGCTGGCCTAGGTCTGCCTGATGTAGCGCCGAAGGCTCGGCGATCTGGCCGTCAGGCGCGGTGTTGTCAGATTCGGTGCCGTCAGGTTCGGTGCTGTCAGGTTCGATGGCAGCTGCTGGTGCCACCTCGGTGGTCGCTGCTGTACCGGGCACCGCCGTACCGGGCACCGCGGCCGGGTCGCCGAGCAGGTCGGAGAACAGGGCCCGGTAGTGAATGATCGCCTGACGCAGGTCCTCGGTCGCGGCCTCGCCAGTGCTGGCCGAAGTGGTGATCTGCTGCGCCGCGCGGAAGTGGTTGACCGTCTCCGCGTGCTCGACAGAAAGGTCCGCCATGACCTGCTCGTCATCGCCCGTTGGGTAACCCCGCTCTGTCATGACCGTGGTGACGAGGTCGTACGCCTCGCGAACCGCGGTCTGCGGCGAGTCGACGAACTGCTCCTGGATGGTCATCCAGTTGGCCGCGTACGCCCGCCTGGCTTGCTCGCTCAGCGGCTTGATGTCGAGCTTGCGCACGCGCCGCTGCCGATCGGTCAGCTCCGCCTCGGCGCGCAGCCTGCTGCTCTGCTCCGTTACTACGCGGTCGTACTCCGGGCCGAACTGCTGCTGGAGTTTGCGCCGCCTGGCGCTCACCGCCACGGCGATGAGCGCCGCGATGACGACAATGATCACGATGACAATCACCGCGAGTATCCCGCCGGACATGGGAACCTCCTGAATTTGGGTCCCCACTCGCTCCCCTCGTTCGGCACCTTCAAACAAAACGCCGGCCGAGTTAACAGGCCGGCAGGGCGGCCGGTGACGATAGCTGGGCCCGCAGGTTGCTGCGTCCCCGGTGCAACCGCGACATGACGGTGCCGAGAGGCGTCCCCATCATCGACGCCGCCTCGCGATAGCTGAATCCCTCCACGTCGACGAGGTAGACGACCTGCCGGAACTCGGGCGGCAGCGCGCGCAGCGCGGACACGAGTTCCTCTGCCGGGATCCGCGCGAGCACCTGCTCTTCCGCCGACAGCGTGAGGCCAGCCGGCCGGGCGGGCGTCAGTGCGGACTGCAGCTGCTCGCCCGGTGCGAGGAGCACCAACGGGCCGCGCTGCTTTTTCCGGTAGCCATTGATGAAGGAGTTCAGCATGATCCGGTGCAGCCAGGCACGGATGTTCGTGCCTGGCTTGAAGTCCTGAAAGGCAGCGCAGGCCCTGACCATGGTCTCCTGGACCAGATCTTCAGCGTCCTGTGCATGCCGGGTCAGGCGCAGCGCACTGTGCAAGAGCACTGTGCGATGCGGCAACGCCTCGAGCTCAAACCGATCGGCCAGCTCCCGGCTCATGCGCCGGCCAGTGACAGCCGCCATCCTCACCATCCCGTACTAGTCCGGCAGTAGTACCTGGGATTCCGTTCGGCAAACAGCGGTTGCGAATCAGACGGCGATGACGCCGAAGGATCGCGCCGGCAGGTGCAGGACAGCGTCCGCGACGGCGATGCCGTCCGCTGAGGCCGCCAGGACGGTGCCGGACGCGGCACCGAGCGGCAGCCGCTGGCCGGTCTGGCCGAGGTTGGCGGCGATCAGGATCTGGCCGCGGCGCACCATCAGCCAGCGCCCGGCCTCGCCCCAGTGAGCCTGGACCTTGTCCAGCCGCGGATCGGTCAGGTCCGGATAGCGGCGCCGCAGCGCAATGAGCTCGCGGTACCACATCAGCATGGTGCGGTGGTGCTCGGCTTCCGGCTCGGACCAGTCCAGCCTGGAGCGGGCGAAGGTCGCCGGGTCCTGCGGGTCCGGCACGTCCTGCGCGCGCCAGCCGTGCCGGACGAACTCGGCCCGCCTGCCGTCGGCAACCGCCAGGCCGAGGGCCGCGTCGGGGTGATCGGTGAAAAACTGCCAGGGGGTCGTGGCTGCCCATTCCTCGCCCATGAACAGCATGGGCGTGAACGGCGCGGTGAGCACCAGGCCCGCGCCGATCTTGAGCAGGTCGGGCGGCAGGCTGGCCGAGATGCGGTCACCGGCGGCGCGATTGCCAACCTGGTCATGGTCTTGCAGATAGCCAAGGAACCGGTACGCCGGGATTCGCAGCACGTCCACCGGGCGGCCGTGTGACCGGCCGCGGAATGACGACCAGCTGCCGTCGTGGCAGAACACCCTGGTCAGCGTCTTCGCCAGCGTCGCCATGGCGCCGAAGTCGCAGTAGTACCCCTGCCGCTCGCCGGTCAGGGCCGCGTGCAGCGCGTGGTGGAAGTCGTCGCTCCACTGCGCCGTTAGCCCGAATCCGCCGGCCTCGCGCGCCGTGACAAGCCGCGGGTCGTTGGCATCGGACTCGACGATGAGCACCAGCTCGCGGTTCAGCGTGGTCGCCAGGCTGTCGACCGATGCGCTCAGCTGCTCCAGCAGATGCTGAGCGCGGCGGTCGGCCAGCGCGTGCACCGCGTCGAGCCGCAGGCCGTCGAGGTGGTAGTCGCGCAGCCACATCAGGGCGTTCTCGATGATGAATGCCCGCACCTCGTCCGAGCCGGGTTGATCCAGGTTGACCGCAGGACCCCACGGCGTGACATACGCGTCGGTGAAGTACGGTCCGTAATCCGCGAGCCTGTTGCCGATGCCGACGTGGTTGTAGACCACGTCGAGTAGCACGCCCAGGTCCCTGTCGTGGCAGGCGTCTACGAATCGCTTCAGGCCGTCCGGACCGCCGTAGGGCTCATGCACCGCCCACAAGCTGATGCCGTCATATCCCCAGCCGTGCGTGCCGGGGAACGCGGCCACAGGCATCAGCTCGATCAGGTCAGCACCCAGGTCGCGTACGTGGTCAAGCCGCTCGATCGCCGCGTCGAACGTGCCACCGGCGGTAAAGGTCCCGACATGCAGCTCATAGATCACCGAGCCGGGTAGCGGGCGCCCGCGCCATCTGGCGTCGGACCAGCAAAAGCTGCCGTGATCGTAGCGCTGGCTTGGCCCGGCTGACCCGGCCGGCTGCCGCAGCGAGCGCGGGTCGGCGAGCATCTCGCCGTCATCCAGGCGGAAGCCGTAACGCGCGTCAGCCGCCGCGTCGGGAACGGTAACCGCCCACCAGCCCGAAGGCGCCGCCGTCATGTCGTGCGCGCACCCGCTTACTTCCGCCTGCACCCGGCCCGCAGCCGGCGCCCAGACACTGAACTCCGTCACTCAGCAGTCACCTGCCGCATGTCGGCAGCATCGTCGGCGAGCACCAGGAGCGCCACGGGCAGCCGGGCAGTGATGTCGGCCAGCAGCAGCCCTGCGCCGCCGGGCCGCAGCCGGTCGCCGTGCGGAGCGCGGTGCTCGGTCCCGGTCAGCACATCAACCCAGTTACCCGCCGGCAGTGGCAACGCGGTATCGCTCCAGCCGCCAGTCCGGCGCAGGCCGGCCGGCAGTCTGGTCGCCACGGTGACGGCATGGCCAGCGCGGCAGAAGGCGACCAGGTGCGCGGCGGCAGCACCGGTGCCAGCTAGCGGCCGGTAGTCGCCCGCGAACCAGTCGGGATGATCGCGGCGAAGCCGCAGGGCGCGGCTCGTCACGAGCAGCTTGGCGGCGTCGAGGCTCGTGAGCCGGCCGTCGTCCGGCGCATGCTCCTCCAGGGTGGCGAGCATCGCCTCACGGCACGCGAAATCGACCGGCCGCCGGTTGTCCGGGTCGACGAGTGCGCGGCCCGCCAGCTCACAACCCTGATAAACGTCGGGTACGCCCGGCATGGTGAGCTGCACGAGCTTGGCGCCGAGCGAGTTCGCGGTGGCGGCCGGCTCGATCGAGAGTACGAAGTCGGCCACGCGGCGGGCGATCTCGGCATCGGCGACCGCCCGCCGGGCGAAGCCGATGGCGGCCGCCTCGTAACGCGAGTCCGGCTCGGTCCAGGAGGTCGTCTGCTTCGCTTCGCGCATGGCCTTGCGCAGGTACCCGATCAGGCGGTCATCGTCGATCGGCCACGCACCGACCAGCGTCTGCCAGAGCAGGTACTCGGTCGGCGGTTCCGGCGGCCGGATCTGCACCAGCTCGAGCGCGCGAGCGTGCCAGGCGGTGACCTCGGTCGCCCACCTCTGGTGTTCCTCGGCGAGCACGGCCAGCCTGGCTCGGACATCCTCCTGCCGTTTGGTGTCGTGCGTGGACAGCGTGGTCATGGTGGCGGGCCAGTCGTCACTGAGCGCGCTGGCCATGGCATGGAAGCGCGCGGGAGACTCCGCCGGCTGATCCGGGTTGGCGCCGACCTCGTTGGCAGATATCAGGCGGGTGTAGCGATAGGCGGCGGTGTCCTCGACGCCCTTGGCCTGGACGGCCGCGCACGTCTGCTGGAACCGCACGATGAGCTCGTCCCTGACCTCCCGCAGGCCGGCGTCGACGCCCCGGCCGAGCAGCAAGGCGGCGATCAGGTCGGCGGCGGCGTGCAGGCGGCCCGGCAGCCGGCGCCTGGCCACCGCCGCGGCGGCGCTGACGCTGGCGGCGCTCGCGGGCGGTGGCGGCTGGCCGGGTACTACGTAGGCGCGGTAGACCGTAAAGGCAGCCAGCAGCTCGGCCAGTATGACGCGTACGTCCTCGTCGGGCACGCTGGTCAGCGCCGGGCTATCGAGCCGGTCGACGAGCCGGGCCAGCCTGCGGACCTCTGCGCTGAGTGCCTGCCCGGCTGTCTCGCGCCTGGCAGCCCAGGCAGTTGCCGTCCAGTCTGGAGCGGCGAAGGCTGGCGGCCCGGCAAATGCAAGGTAGCTGTCGGTGAGGGGCGCCACGCCGGCTGGATCGGTAAACAGCGCCCCGGCCGCGGCGAGCGCATCGTAGCCGGTCGTTCCGGCGCACGGCCAGTCGGCGGGCAGCACCTCGCCCGACGCCAGGATCTTCTCGGCTACGATCCAGCTGCCGCTCGCGGCTGTCGCCAGCTGCCGCAGGTAGCCGCGCGGATCTGCCAGGCCGTCGGGATGGTCGATGCGCAGGCCGTCGATCAGGCCCTCGGCGACCAGTCCAAGGAGCAGGCCGTGGGTGGCGGCGAACACGTCTGGTTCCTCAACCCTGATCGCGATCAGGGAATTGATGTCGAAGAACCTGCGCCAGTTCAGGTCGGTGGCCGCCGCGCGCCAGCTATCCAGCCGATAGTGCTGAGCGGCAAGCAAGTCGGCCATCGGCAGCTTCTCAGTCCCCGGCCGCAGCGGCAGCACGTGGCCCTGGTACCGGAGCACGGGCGCGTCATCCTCAGGGGCGGCGACGGCGGCGGGCATCTGGGCGAGCCTGGCGATGCTGAGGTCGTCCTCGCAGTAGCGCAGCGGCCGCGGCAGGATCGGCAGCATCATGCGCCCGCCCTCCGCTGCCCAGTCGATGTCGAACCAGTGCGCGTGCGGCGAGTCCTGGCCGCCGGACAGCACCGACCAGAGCTGCTGGTTCAGGTACTCCGGCGCTGGCAAGCCCATGTGATTCGGCACGACGTCCACGACCAGGCCGATCCCGCGCACCGCCAGCCTGCCGGCAAGGTACCTGAAGCCATCCTCGCCGCCGAGCTCGGCCGAGATCCGGGAATGATCGACCACGTCGTAGCCGTGCCGAGAGCCCGGCGCGGCCTGCAGGATCGGTGACAGGTAAGCGTGGGTGATGCCCAGGCGCGCCAGGTAATCGGCAAGGTCAGCGGCTTCGGCGAAGCCGAACTCCGGGCCTAGCTGCAGGCGGTACGTTGAGCCGGGCACGCGTCGCCCGGGCTGGTAGCGATCACGCACGACGCAGCAACCGCAGAGACCGGCTGGCCAGCGTGACTATGTCACCGGCCTTGACGGCCACAGGCCCGCCTGGCATCGGCTCCGGGTCGGCTGAGTTCAGCTCCAGTGCCCAGTGCTCGCCGTAGCCCGGCGGGATGAAGAAGTCCAGGTCGTGCTCGGCGGCGTTGAACAGCAGCAGGAACGAGTCGTCGGTGATGCGCTCTCCGCGCGGATCAGGCTCGGTGATCGCATCACCGTTCAGGAAGACGGCGAGTGACTTGGCAAAGCCGGCCGCCCAGTCCTCGTTGGTCATGTCCTCCCCGCTCGGCGTCAGCCACGCGATGTCGCCCAGGTGATCGGGCCGGAGCCGGCCAGCCTCGCCGGTGAAGAACCGCCGCCGCCGGAACACCGGGTGGTCAGCCCGGAGCCGGATTAGCGACCGGACGAAGGAGTCGAGTGACGACCCCGTTCCCTGCATGTCGGGTCTGGAATTAGCCGCGGCGTCTGCCGGCGGCCAGTGCACATAGGACAGCTCATTGTCCTGGCAGTAGCCGTTGTTGTTGCCGCCCTGGGTGCGGCCGAATTCGTCGCCGGACAGGATCATCGGCACGCCTTGCGACAGCAGCAGCGTGGCCAGGAAGTTGCGCTGCTGGCGCGCTCGCAGCGCAAGGATGCCCGGATCGTCCGTTACCCCCTCGGTGCCGCAATTCCAGGACCGGTTGTCGTCGCTGCCGTCCCTATTGTCCTCGCCGTTGGCCTCGTTGTGCTTGTGGTCGTAGCTGACCAGGTCGGCGAGGGTGAACCCGTCATGGCAGGTAACGAAGTTGACGGATGCGATCGGGTGCCTGCTGTCGCTGTCGTACAAGTCCGCCGAGCCGGTCAGGCGGGAGGCGAACTCGGGCATCGCTGCGTGCTCGCCGCGCCAGAAGTCACGGACCTCGTCCCGGTACTTGCCGTTCCACTCGGTCCACAGTGGGGGGAAATTGCCCACCTGATAGCCGCCGTCGCCGACGTCCCAGGGCTCAGCTATGAGCTTGACCTGCGATACGACCGGGTCCTGCTGGACGAGGTCGAAGAACGCCGACAGCCGGTCGACGTCGTGGAACTGCCGGGCCAGAGCCGCGGCCAGGTCGAACCGGAAGCCGTCGACGTGCATGTCGAGCACCCAGTAGCGCAGCGAATCCATGATCAGCTGGAGCACGTGCGGGCTGCTCATCAGCAGGCTGTTGCCAGTCCCGGTGGTGTCGAAGTAGTGGCTGCGGTCCGGTGCGTCGGTCAGGCGGTAGTAAGCCGCGTTGTCGATGCCGCGGAAGCTGAGTGTCGGTCCGAGGTGGTTGCCCTCGGCGGTGTGGTTGTACACGACGTCGAGGATCACCTCAAGGCCCGCCTCGTGCAGGGCCCGGACCATCGACCTGAACTCGGGTACCTGCTCGCCTAGCTGTCCCGCCGCCGAGTAGGCATTGTGCGGCGCGAAGAAGCCGATGGTGTTATAGCCCCAGTAGTTGGAGAGGCCGCGCTCGGTCAGGAATCCGTCGCTGACGAACTGGTGCACCGGCATGAGCTCGATCGCGGTGACCCCGAGGTCGACCAGGTGCTCGATAACAGCCGGGTGGGCCAGGCCGGCGTACGTGCCGCGCTGGTCCTCGGGCACGGCTGGGTGCAGCCTGGTGAGGCCGCGTACATGCGCCTCGTAGATGACGCTCTGGTGGTAGGGCGTGCGGGGCGTCCGGTCGTTGCCCCAGTCGAAGTACGGGTTCGCGACGACGCAGCGCGGCATGTCCGGGGCCGAATCGGTGCTGTCAGGCTGGTCCACGGCGCTGAAGTCATAGCCGAAGGTTGGCTGTCCGAAGCGGACGCTGCCCTCGATCGCCTTGGCGTACGGGTCAAGCAGCAGCTTGGCCGGGTTGCAGCGGTGGCCGGCCTTCGGCTCGTACGGGCCGTGCACGCGGAAGCCGTATCGCTGGCCGGGGCCGATGCCGTTCAGGTAGCCGTGCCAGACGAACCCGTCGACCTCGGTCAGGGCGACGCGTTCCTCGGCGCCGCGGGAGTCGAACAGGCATAGCTCAACCTGCTCGGCGACCTCGGAGAACAGCGCGAAGTTGGTGCCGACGCCGTCGTAGGAGGCACCAAGCGGGTAGCTGGTGCCAGGCCATGCTGACGACCCTGTCATGAGCTCCTCATCTGGCTAGTGTCCGCCGGCGGTGCTACGTTCTCCGGCCGGCGGGGCGTCGACTCGGGCGCCGCAGTGCCAGGCGGCCGATCGTTGAAGGTGACCTCGATCTGCTGTTCTTCGCGACGCTGGTTCTGGAGCGCTTGCAGCGCCATCGACGCGCGGTCGGCCTCGGTCAGCGGTGGCTGCACCAGGGCACGCGGCCAGAGGCGCCTGGCCAGCACGACATTGATCTCCGCAGCGTAGACAGTGCCCTCCACGCTGAGGTAGATCCAGGCCACCAGGCCGAGGACGGTAGCGAAGATGCCGTAGACCGAGTTGCTGCCGAGGTAGTGGTGGACCAGGTAGGCGCCCACGGCCTGGAGCAAGGTCCAGAAGGTCCCCCCGGCGACCGCGCCCGGCAGCAACTGGCGGGAGCGTACACCCTTCGGTGTCAGCACCCGGAAGCCCAGGAAGTACAGGCCGATGTTGGTCACTGTGGCCAGCAGCTGCGCGAGCATCCGGAACGCCAGCGCGTGATGGCCGTAGGTGACAAGCCCGGCGAGCAGCGTGCTGATCACCAGTCCGAGGGCGAGGACGCTGAGGAAGACCACGCTGCGGCCGAGGCGGGGCGCATAGCCAGGGCGGGCGGGGCCTGGCAGATTCCAGATTTGCTCCATCGCGAACAGGCCAGCCTGCGCGAGCCTGGTCACTCCCCAGAAGAGAATTGCCAGCCCAACGATCAGGCTGACCGAGGTCGAGCGCCGGAGCGCGTGAATGTTCCTGGCCAGCTGGCTGCCGATGAGCGGGAACTGCCTGGTCGCGGCGCTGATAACTTCGATTCGCAGCGCCGGGTCGCTGGCGGCGATGTTGACCAGCACGGTGACCAGGATCAGCAGCAGCGGGAAGATGGAGATGAACGCCGCGTAAGCGAGGTTCGCGACCAGCACCCCGCCGTTGTCGTCGCCGAATTTTTTGATCACACCGAACAGGAACGCGGTCGTTGTGTGGCGCTGTTGCGCTGAATCGGCGCGGCGCAACGCCTTCTCCACCGCGTTCACTGCGACCTCCGCCCTCACACGTGCACACCTGCACACCTGCACACCTGCCGCGCCAGGCACGAGAAGCTTCCCGGCCGGGCTCGCGGCAAACGAGTGATGCGTCACACGTGCCCGCGGTTACCCTCACTTATCCGCGATGTTTGCCGGGCGCACCTAGGGCAGCAACCCGGGAATGACATCTGCGGCCAGTCGGTCGACACGGCACACGGTCATCATCGCGGGCGCCGCCAACCTGTTCGTGGCGGCGATCAAGCTGGCTGCCGGGATCCTGGTGGGCTCCAGCGCGATGCTCGCGGAGGCCGCGCATTCAATCGCTGACACGCTTAACCAGGTCTTCCTGCTGACCTCGGTGAAGCGGGCCGACAGGCCGCCTGACCGGCGCCATCCTTTCGGCTACGGGCAGGAACGCTACTTCTGGTCGCTGCTCGCGGCCTTCGGTATCTTCATCGCCGGTGGCGGGTTCTCGGTATTCGAGGGCATTCTGGCGCTGAGCCGCAGCGGCGGCCAGGGCGGCGTCCTGGTCGCTTACCTGGCCCTTGGGCTATCGGGGATTGCCGAGGGCACCTCTTTGGTCCGGGCGGGCTGGCAGACCAGAGCGCAGGCCAGGCAGCGCAAAATCGGCATGCTTGAGCACATCCGCACCACCCCGGATACCACGGTCAAGGCCACCCTCTTCGAGGACTGCGTGGCCATCGCCGGCCTGCTGCTCGCGCTTGCCGGGCTCGTACTCCGCCAGGTGACCGGGTCCGAGGTCTGGGATGCTGCTTCGTCAATGGCGATCGGCGCACTGCTGATCTGCGTGGCGTTCCGGCTGGGCGCCGACAATCGTGAGCTGCTAATTGGGCAGGCAGCCGACGTCGATCAGCTGCGTCTCATCCGGTCCGAGATCGAGGCGACCGACGGCATCAGCCGACTGCTGGAGCTACTGACGATGCGTCTTGGGCCGGACAACCTGATCGTCGCGGCACGGGTTGCCTTCGACGACGGCATCAGCGCCGACCAGGCCGAGGACCTGTCCGACGGCATCGACGCCAGGCTGGCAGAGCGACTGCCCGTGCAGGTGCACGTCTTCCTCGATCCGACCCAGCTGAAGCGCCGTTCGGCGGAGCGCCGCTAATCCTGGCGCTTCGGTGCTGCCGGGGGGAGGAGATGGGCGGCGAGCTGCGCACCAGGATGCTGGAGCCGCTCCAGCGCGCCGTGCGGGAGCCGCTCGAGCGCGCCGTGCGGGAGCCGCTCGAGCGCGCTGTGCGGGAGGCGCTCAAGCGCGGCCTGCGGGAGCTGCCGGAGACGCAGGTCGCGGAAGACCGGCGCCCTGGCGACCAGGATGACGCCTGCCACCATTGCCGCGACGCCCGCCGCCTGGAGTGCTAGCAACCATACGGAGATGTGCACCACGTCGCCGAAGACCACCACGCCGAGAACCATTCCAGCGGCAGGCTCAGCGGCCGTGATGGCGGGCAGCGATGCATGAAGGGGCGCCGCATTGAATGCGTTCTGCATGAGCCACAGGCCAGCCAGGGTGGCGGCCACCGTGGCATACCCCGGCCAGGTGGTGAGCAGGAGGGCCGGATGGCGGCCGTCGAGTATCAGCACGCTGCTCCGGGTCAGGGCGTCGGCGATGCCGAAAACGAGCCCGCTGGCCGTCCCGGTCAGGGCGGCTCGCCAGACCCCCGAGCGGCGCCGGCCGAGCTGGACGAGGATCACCGCGACCGCCGCGATCAGTGCCGCCGCGGGCCAGTGCGAGACCGAGCCGAAAGACTCTGACGGCGATCGCACGGACCGAGTGGCCGACAAGGCCGCCACGCCGGCGCTGAGCAGCACCGCGCCGACGATCTCGGTGCGGCGCAGCGTCTGGCCGCTCAGCGGGACCGCCAGGACCAGGGCGAAGATCAGGCTTGTCGTGAGCAAGGGCTCGGTGACGGCCAGGTCCAGGTGTCCGAGCGTCCAGGCGCCGATCAGGTCGCCTGCTACCAGCGCCGCCAGGCCGCCCAGCCACCGCCGATTGTGGACGAGCTTCGCGATCAATCCGAGATGGAGGAATTTGGTCGAGCGGACCTGCTCGGCTGCATGCTGCTGGAGCACGAAGCCGAACCCGCACAGCATGGCCGCGACCATTGTGACCAGCACGTAGAGCAGGTTCATAGCTTGGCGCAGTCCATATTCTCGAAGCTCGTCACGGCCGTTGCGACGGGTGGTACGGCAGCCGACACACAATCACGGACGTAACGGTATCCATCGCGGTGATGCGCCACGCCTCCATTGTCCCGCACCTGCCCAGTGCCGGGTGCCTCAAACGGCGATCGGCTCTGGTCGGCCGCGGCAGTCCGTCAGCAGTTGTAGGGGACGATCCGGATAGAACGCCGATAGCGCGTGATGCCTGGGGCGGGAGCGGGCGAGCCTCCCAGCAAAGCGCCCGCCCCCGCCGAGACGCCGAGCTACCCGGCGTTGGTGTCGCTAACCATCAGGTCCCGTCAGGACACTGATGCCCGCTGCGCAGGCGGCCGTGGTGCCCGGCTCGGGGTTAGCGACGCGGCGCGTCAATCCAGCGGTGTCCGGCAGCCGTGCCGGGCTGGGTGCTCCAGTCCCGGCGCGCCGGGACGTAGACGGACCCGGTGTCTCCGGTTGTTGTCAGGACTCCCTGCCTGGTCAGGTCAGCCAGGGCCTGATCGAGGACCTCGTCGTCCAGATCGGCGGCAGCGGCGATCGCCTGCCGGCTCGGTTCGCGGCCCGTGTACTCCAGGGTGGCAACTGCCTCGTAAACATAGGTGCCGGTGTCGCTGAGGCGCTGCGTATCGACGTGCGGCGGGCCAGCGCTGTCGCTCATGTCACGTCCCCCTCCGTGCCGTGCGTGCCGTGCCGTGCTTGCCTGCTGATGCGCGGGAGCGGCGGGGAGCGCGATGCGTTCCCCGCCGCCGTGGCTACGTCACCGACTCGGCTGGGGGACCTTACAGTTGACCTTGGGATTAGCCCCGACGTAATTCAGCGGGCAGGCCGCGATCGTGGCCGCCACGGTGCCGGCCTTGGCGCAGCTCACGGCTCCGTTGTAGTAATGCCGCTGCAGTCCTGCGAACAAACCGATGATGAGCCAGATGACAAGCAGTATTCCGATGATCCTCATCAGTGCCTCCGGTTGTGCGGGCGATCGCCATGATCGTCCTCAGCCAGAGCGCTGGCTGCCTGCGCCAAGCTTGGCGCCGCATCCGGCGGTGTCTGACCGGACGCAAGCTACCTTCGACGGGCGGGCTTAAACCCCGCCCCGTGATGGCTGCCCTGGACGGCGAGCTGCGCCTCATGCTGCACGGCGGCCGCCAGTCCAGTGGTCATCCAGGCCAGCATGGGCGGGACCTCGGCATGCCAGGTCCCCATCGTGTGGCCGCCCTTCGGGGTGAGGACGAGCGGCACGTTGGCCTGATGCAGCTCGAGTTCCTGGGCAAAGTACTCGGCATTGCTGACGTCGGCCTTGTCGTCCATTCCCGCGCCAAGCCAGAACAGCGGCAGGTGCGCGCCGGGAGCCAGGGCACGCACCTCGGCAACAGGCGTGTTCTGAACGCGCAGCTGCCGGTTGCCGCCGAACGGGCTCACGAGCCGGCTCGGGTTCGCCAGCTTGTTGGGGTACGGCCGGAAGTAACCGCTCAACGACGCGGCGAAGCTGTACAGGTAGCGGTTCCGAAGCGCCATGTTGACCGCACAGAAGCCGCCCTCGGAGAAGCCAGCGACGCCCCAGCCGACTCCGGGCGGCTGTACGCGCAGCACGTGCGCGATCACATCCGGTACGTCCCTCGCGAGGTACGTCAGATCCTGCGGACCGTGCACCTGGTTGAGGCACTGAAGTGAGATCCCGTTGCCGCCGTTAGCGTCCGGCATGACCAGGACCGCTGGCTTGGCAAGCCCGCGCTGGATCAGGTCGTTGAGCGTGACCTCGACGCCGACAACGTTGATCCAGTCCTGGGCCGCGCCCGGCTGGCCGTGGATGAGCTCGACTACCGGGAACCTGTAGTGCTCGTAGGCGGACTGGAAGTACTGCGGCGGCAGGTAGACGTAGACGGTCCTGACGAGGTGGCTGAGTTGCCCGCTCACCGTCAGCCGGAGCGTGTAGCCCTGTTGCACTGCCAGCTTCAGGTAGACGGTGCGCTGGTCGAAGGCCGCGCTCTGATTGCCCACCAGGAGGCTGCCCGCCGAGATCTCTGGTCCGGAGTTCGGGCTCTGATTCGACAGGTCGGCTATCGCAGCGCCCCAGCTGGCGTAGTAGCCGAAGTACCTGTTGACCGCGAGCACGCCGAATGCCATGGCCACGACGAACGACAGGAACGCTGCGGTTAGCCGCACGGCCACCCTGGACGTGATGACCAGCCACCACATCAGGCCGCCGAACGCAGCCACCAGCAGGATGAAGAGCACAAGACTCTGCGGCTCCAGCATGCGATGCCCCCGCGGAAGTTTCCGGGACACCAGTCCCTAGCGCACAGCTAACGCTGACCTGACGTCGCCGGGTGCTCGCAGGATCCGTGAGTGGCGAAGTTCATAGCAAGCTGATACCGGCCGATTGCCTGCAGCAAGGGCCCTTTACCTGGACCTGGCACCGGCGCCCATCCGGTCTGAATGCCCGCGGCGGCCAGGCTCGGATGTTTGAGTCGCGCACAGCGGGCATGAGCAAGCGCAGGCGGGCCCCCCTCACCCGCCGCCCAGGGAGTGGAGATGAAGACGGTAGCTACGTCGATGGCGACGATGCGGCCAGGCGATCTGACTGAACTTACCGACGCTGAGCTGCTGACGATAATCCAGTCGCTGCCCCACGGCGACGGTCAGCGAGACGCGGCTTGTGAGGTCCTCGTCACGAGGTACCGGCCGCTGGTCAGGTCGTGCGTGCTGCGGTACAAAAACAGCACCGAGCCGCAAGAAGAGCTCATGCAGGTCGGCTACGTCGGCCTGCTCAAGGCAATCAACAACTTCGATCCCACGATCGGGGCCAGCCTGGCCGGATACGCGCAGCCGTGCGTGAGTGGCGAGATCAAGCGGCACTTCCGAGACAAGCGCTGGCAGATACACGTCAAGCGCTCGCTGCAGGAACTGCGACTTGAGCTGCGGAATGTGTCGTCCGATCTCACCAACACGCTCGGGCGGATGCCGACGGATGCCGAGCTTGCTCAGCACCTCAATATCAGCGACGAGGACGTTCGCGCCGCCCGGCAAGCCGACCTGGCGTTCCAGGCGGCCTCGCTGGACTCGCCGGTGACCACCCAGGATGGCTCGGCCAGTCTCGGCGACCTGCTGGGCGACGACGACCCGCAGCTTGAGCATCTGATCGACATGCAGGCTGTGTGGGCGCACTGGAGCGAGCTGCCCGACCGCGAGCAGCAGCTGCTGCTCATGCGCTTTTACGGCAACATGACGCAGGCAGAGATCGGTGCCCAGCTCGGCATCTCGCAGATGCACGTATCCCGACTGCTCGCCGAGGCGCTGTCGTACCTGCGCGAGCATCTTGTCGAGCGTGCCGCGGTGCCGGCATGAGCGCTTGCTTAATGAAGGGATGTCCCCGATGAAAACCGCGACGGCTCTGACGATCGTGGCGATTGGCGCCATCCTGGCGTTCGCCGTTACAGCGCAGCCTTCGTTTTTCAGCTTCCATATCACCGGCTGGGTCCTGATGCTGACCGGCCTTGCGGGTGCGGCAGTGCCGCGTCGCGGCTACGGCTGGCTGCGCCGCCGCATGGTGCTCAACACCGGCGGGCAGCACAAGGAGATCGACCTCAGGCAGCAGAACTTCTCCCGGCTCCTGGTCCCCGGTGGCCTCATTACCGAGGGCCGGGACAGCACCCCGTCGGCAGAGGTTCCGATCGAGAGCGACACGATCGAGCAGTACATAGAGGAGTAACCAGGAAAATCCGGGGTGGCGCAGGGTTTGTGCGGAGCCACCCCGGGGGATAACCTGTACCAGCGGTGTCTACGACGAAGGCACGCCCTCACGCCAGTCATGGCGTAAGCACTGATCACGGTGCGACATCGAGGGTGTGCCTTTCTTGATGTCTGGCCCCTTGGTGATCGCGCTGTGGCTCCCCCGTTGCGACATCATCAGGAGGCACTTCCATGCGGATCGCCCTCATCGCTGCACAAGGCCAGCTCACGTCGGCCCCCGGGCACGACGTCCAGTCGGCCCAGCCGATGTCCCTCGCTCGTGCCCTGGCTGGTCACGGTCACCGCGTCACGCTCTACACCCGTCGCGAGCGCGCGAACTGCGCGCGCACTTCCATCCTTGGCGGCGGAGTATCCGTCGAGCACATCGCGGTCGGCCCGGCGCGGCCGCTGTCGGCGGAGGAAACGGCCAGGTACATGCCCAACTTCGCGGGCTACCTGTCGGATCGGTGGCGGGCCAAGCAGCCCGACATCGTGCACGCGTTCTCCTGGACTAGCGGCCTGGCCGCGATCGGCGCGGTCCGCGGCACCGAAGTGCCCGTGCTGCAGACCTTCGAGTCGCTCGCGTCCGCCGAGCGCCGCCACCTGCGGGGTGCCGACATCTCGGCCAGCCGCGTCAAGCTCGAGGCCGCCATCGGCCGTACCGTTGCGTGCGTGCTGGCTGGCTCCGGCGACGAGGCTGACGAACTGTCCAGGCTCGCGGTGCCCAAGGCCGCCATCCGGATCATCCCGGCTGGGATCGACACCGACCTGTTCACGCCTGACGGCGACAAGGCCGAGCGTGGTAACAGGCCCCGGCTGGTCGCGTTCGCCACGGCGGGCACGGCCAGGGGCCTGGAGCCGGCTCTCCGTGCGCTGACCCAGCTGCCGGAGGCTGAGCTGGTCATCATTGGCGGACCGGACGCGCGGCACATGCCTCGCACTGGCCCGTTCCGCGAGCTGGCTCAGCTGGCTACGGCCCTCGGCGTGCGCAGCCGGACCACGTTCGCGGGCGACGTCTCTGCGGCCAAGCTGCCGGCGCTCCTCAGGTCGGCCGACGTCATGGTCAGCGCGTCGGCGTACGAGCCTGCTGGCACTGCCGCGGTTCAGGCTATGGCGTGCGGGACGCCGGGCGTGGTGTCGGCCGTCGGCGGGCAGCGCGACGCCGTCGTTGACGGCATCACCGGCCTGCTGATCGCCCCCGACCACCCGGCGATGCTGGCGCACCGGGTGCGCGGGCTCCTGGCCAGGCCTGCCTTGCTCGCGGCCTACGGCATAGCGGCCGCGGACCGAGCTCGATCGCGGTATGCAACGGACAGGATCGGCCAGGAGACGATCGCGGCGTACGAGCGGTGCCTGCGTGCCCGGTCGGCCGCAGTCGAAATCGCCGAGGACGAGCTCACCGAGTCCGAGGCGCCGGTTGACCTGCGCACAATGGCGGCCCTCGCCTAAAGCGCAGGCTGCGCGGATTTCGCGGGTGGCGGCTCGAGGACACGGCCGCCGCCCGCGCCCGCGTGTGAGGCACTGCCTGCGGCATGCTTGACTGGCGCGGTGCCTGGGCCGGGCCGCGAGCGGGCGGGCCGGACCGGGCGAATCGACCCCGTTCCCGTCCTGGAGCAGTCGTGACAACCACCGTCGTGAATTACACCGGCCAGGTCCGGCTGGCCGACTACACGACTTTGCACCTCGGCGGCCCGGCTGCGCGCTTCGTCGAGGCGGCCACCGAGGACGACCTGGTCGAGGCGGTGCGGGCCGCCGATGCCGAGCCCGAGCCCGTGCTCGTACTCGGCAGCGGTAGCAATCTGGTGGTGGCCGACGAGGGGTTCCCCGGCGTGGTGGTCCTGGCTGCCTACGCCGGCCTGCGGTTCGCGGCGGTTGACGACGTAGTCGAGGTGACCGCTGCGGCGGGGCAGGACTGGGACGAGCTCGTACAGCAGTGCGTGGCCGCGGACCTATCCGGGATCGAGTGCCTGTCCGGGATCCCGGGCCGGGCCGGGGCCACCCCGATCCAGAATGTCGGCGCGTACGGCCAGGAAGTCGCGCAGACCATCACGGCGGTGCGAGCCTATGACAGGCTGGCCGACCGGGTCGTGCAGCTTAGCCCGGCCGAATGCGAGTTCGGGTACCGGACCAGCATGTTCAAGCGGCAGGCCAGCGCGAGCGCACGGGCAGGCCGGGGGACCCGGGGGGCCGCACTGAACCCGGCAACGGCGACGGGCCGGTTCGTCATCCTGGACGTCACGTTTCGGCTCGTGCCCAGCCCGCTATCTGGCCCGATCCGTTACGGCGAGCTCAGCCGAGTGCTCGGCGTCTCCGAGGACGGCCAGGTCCCGCTCGGGGACGCTCGCTCGGCCGTGCTCGAGTTGCGCCGCGGCAAGGGCATGCTGCTCGACGACACCGATCCCGACACGCGCAGTGCAGGCTCGTTCTTCACCAATCCGATCGTGCCGGTCCGCCGTTACGAGGAGCTCGTCGCGCGTCTCGCTGCCGCCGTGCCGGTCCCGCACTGGCCGGATGACGGTCAGGTCAAGCTGTCCGCGGCGTGGCTGATCGAGCAGGCCGGATTCGGGCGGGGATACCGGCTGGCGGACGAGGCGGACGGCGCCCGGGTCTCGACGAAGCACACCCTCGCGCTGACGAACCCCGGCGAGGCCAGCACCGCCAGCCTCTTGCGGCTAGCGAGGCAGATCAGGGACGGCGTACGCACCAGATTCGGAGTCGAGCTCGCCAATGAGCCGACACTAGTAGGCGTCGAGCTCTAGGCGTCGGCGGCTTGAGCCCTGGCGGTGGCCGCTGCTGAGCCAGTGGCCCGGCCACGTTTCATGCGGTCGAGTTAACCCGAGTCCTAATTTGTTCTGTTCGTCCCCACCGGCGGCATGAAATGTCCGTCATCCCGGCGGTTTGGCCAGCCAGGTGTCGATGCCGGCCAGCAGGTGCTTCTGGACCAGCGAGGGCGCAGCGGACCCGAGGACGGACATCCGGGCGAGGTCAGCCAGCTCGCGGTCGGACATTCCGTGCACCTGGCGAGCCAGCTCGTACTGCGCCGCCAGCCGGGGGCCGAAGAGCAAGGGGTCATCCGCGCCCAGCGCGACCGGGATACCGCTGTCCACCAGCTGGCGTATTGGCACTTCGCGCGCGCTGTGCGCGACGCCGAGGGCCACGTTGGACGTCGGGCAGACCTCCAGGGTCGTCCGGCTGCTCGCGAGCCGCCGCAACAGGACGGGGTCATCGACCGCGGACACGCCATGGCCGATGCGATCGGCATTGAGCAGGTCCAGGCACGCCTGCACGCTGGCCGGGCCGGCCAGCTCGCCGCCATGCGGGACCGATCGCAGGCCCGCCCGCGCCGCTATCCGGAAGGCGGGGACGAAGTCGGCGGTCGCGCCTCGGCGCTCGTCGTTGCTGAGTCCGAACCCGACGACGCCCCGCCCGGCGTGCGCGGCCGCGAGCCGGGCCAGGGTGCGGGCCTCGAGCGGATGCTTGGTGCGGTTGGCAGCCACAATGATCCCGATGCCGACCCCCGTGGTCTGCTCGGCTACTGCGGCCGCGTCCAGGACAAGTTCCAGCATGGGGGTCAGGCCGCCGAACCGGTGCGCGTACCCGGACGGGTCGACCTGAAGTTCCAGCCAGCCCGATCCTTCGGACTGCTCGTCCTGCGCCGCCTCGCTGATGAGCCGCCGGACGTCGGCGGGCGTGCGGACGACCGACCTGGCAATGTCATACAGGCGCTGGAACCGGAACCAGCCGCGCTCGTCGGCCGCACTGAGCTGCGGCGGCCAGTCGGCGGCTAGCGATTCCGGCAGGTGCACCCGGTGCTGCCCGGCCAGCTCGACAAGCGTCGCATGGCGCATCGACCCGGTGAGGTGCAGATGCAGGTGCGCCTTCGGCAGCGCGGCGATAGGCCGTGGCATCAACCAAGTCTGCCAGCCCTGCCCGCGCGGGGCGTCTAGTGTGCGGTGCCGAACAGCTTGGCCAGCCGGGATACGCCTTCCTCAAGATCGGCGTCGCCGAGCGCGCACGACAGCCGGAAGTAGCCATCGGTACCGAAAGCCTCACCCGGCACCACCGCGACATCGGCCTCATCGAGCAGCAGCTCGGCCAGTTGTCCCGAGGTCGCCGGCCGCTGCCCGGCGATCTGCTTGCCGAGCAAGCCCTTGACCGACGGGTAGCAGTAAAAGGCACCGTCCGGCAGCGGGCACACGACGCCGGGCACGTCGTTGAGCATTGCCGTCATGACCTGCCGACGCCGGTCGAACGCGGCACGCATCTGCGCGACCGCGGACAAGTCCCCGGACAGTGCGGTGAACGCGGCGGCCTGGGCGACGTTGCACACGTTCGAGGTGGCGTGCGACTGCAGGTTGATCGCGGCCTTGATCACGTCGCCCGGCCCCGCCATCCAGCCAACGCGCCAGCCCGTCATCGCGTAGGTCTTGGCCACTCCGTTGAGCACCACGCACCGATCGGCGATCTCCGGTGCGACCACGGGCATCGATACGAACCGCGCGTCTCCGTACACCAGGTGCTCGTAGATTTCGTCGGTGATGACCCAGATCCCGCGCTCGGCGGCCCACCTGCCGATCTCGGCGACTTGCTCCGGCGGGTAGACGGCCCCCGTCGGGTTGGACGGCGACACGAACAGGAGCACCTTCGTGCGATCGGTCGCGTGTGCTTCCAGCTGCTCGACGGTCACCAGGTAACCGCCGGTCTCGTCCGTGTGCACCAGTACGGGCACGCCGCCGGCCAGCGCGATGGACTCCGGGTAGCTGGTCCAGTACGGCGTCGGCACCAGCACCTCGTCGCCGGGATCGAGCAGCGTCGCGAACGCCTGGAAGACGGCGTGCTTGCCGCCGTTAGTGACGAGGACCTGACTTGCCGATATCACCAGGCCAGAATCGCGTGCGGACTTGGCCGCAATGGCCTCGCGCAGCTCGGGCAGCCCAGCCGCGGGCGTGTACTTGTGGAAGCGCGGCTCGGCGCAGGCGCGCTGCGCGGCCTCGACGATGTAGTCAGGGGTCGGGAAATCCGGTTCGCCGGCGCCGAAGCCGATCACCGGTCGGCCTGCTGCCTTCAGGGCCTTGGCCTTGGCATCGACGGCGAGCGTGGCCGACTCGGCGATGGCGGCAATCCGGGCAGAGATCCTCGTGGGTGCGTGAGCCATGTGATCCATGATCCCACAGGCCCAGGAGCACCCGTGGGCACCCGAAGGCGTCTCACCTCGCCATGCGCTGTCGACGCGAGCCGCGTCTAGACCGGCCGGCGACACAGGGGCACTATTGCGCCATGAACGAGATGCTACCCTCCCAGGCCGGCCAGGGGCCGCCCGCGCAGCCTGCGCCGATACGGCTGGCTCCGAGACCACCGCGGCCGCGGAACCGCACGGGCGAGGCAATTGGCGGCGGCATGGTGGCCGGGATGGGCCTCGCTGTCGCGCTCGCGGTCGTGATGCACGTCATTCAGCAAGCATCGGGCAGCGGATACAGCATCGGCGGGAGCGTGCTGCTCGTCTTGTTTCTCGGACTCATAATCGGGTCCGCCCTCGGCGTCGGACTGGCCGCCGCGGTGCCGGATGACACTGCTGCTTCTGCGGCGCCTCATCCCGTGACGCCGGCCGATCAGCCGCCAGCACAGTCAGCCTGAGCCGTTCAGGCCTGGCTACTGGTCGTCAGTTGCGCCGGCTCCGGCGACCGCGGTGAGCCTCGCGGCGGTGCGTGTCAGGTCATCGGCCGCGGCCTTGAATGCGGTTGCGAGCAGGGGCGCTGTAAGGCCATGCGCCGTGATGCCGTCCCGGCCGGTCATGTCGCCAGCGGCCAGCAGCGCATTGATGATCGCTTCCTCGGTCGCCTCGGCCACGGCGCGGAACAGCGGGCTCAGCCGGTCATGCGGTAGCGCGCGCATGCCGATGACCGGCGGTACGCGCGCGCCCGGCAGGAAATACTCGGGCGGAGTTCCCTGCCCGGCGGTGGAGAATGCCAGGAAGATGTCGCCGCTGGAATCGGACGTGCCGCCACCGGCCCGGCCGATGCCGATGGCCGCGCGCTGGGCGAGACGACGGCACTGGTCGCCGAGCACCGGCGCATCCGTGGCGATGACGACGATGATCGATCCGGCGCCCGGATCCATGAGCCTGGCCGGGGCGTATTCGGCCGGAACCGGAACGAGCGAGTCCGGCACGAAGCGGCCCACCGGGACGCCGTCGACTCGCAGGTCGGCGCGAATCCCGTGATTGGCCTGGACCAGGACGCCTACAGTCCAGCCGCCGTCCGGCCCGTGCAGGACACGGGACGCGCTTCCGATACCGCCCTTGAACTGGTGGCAGATCATCCCGGTACCGCCGCCGACGCTGCCCTCGGCGACGGGACCGCCGGCTGCCTGGCCGAATGCGGCCTCGACATGGTCCGGACGAACGTGCGCGCCCTCGATGTCGTTCAGCACGCCGTCGTAGGTCTCGGCCACCGCAGGCATCGACCAGTGCAGGGCGCGGCCGCCGGTCCTGGACCGCCCCTCGCGGCTGTCGATGACTGCCAGCGCATCGCGCACCACGCCGACGCTGTGCGTATTCGTGATGGCGATCGGCGTGGTGAGCAGGCCCGACTCGGCGATCCAGGCCGTCCCCGTCAGCTCGCCGTTCCCGTTCAGCGCGTGCACGCCCGCGCAGAGCGGAGTCTCGCGAACGTAGCCAGGGACCGGCCTGATCACGGTGACGCCGGTCCGCACAGGGCCGCGGCCAGGATCCAGCGGCCCATCACCGCTGATGAGAGTCGCGTGGCCGACCATCACGCCGGCCACGTCGGTGATCGCGTTGAGCGGGCCGGGCATGCCGTAGCCAACCGTCAGTCCTAGGTCACGCAGCCGCATCTGCTCATCGGCCCCCTGTGCTATGTCCGCTGTGGCTTCTACGCTGTTCGCGCTGTCAGCGGGAGTCTAGAGGCGTCGGCGGAACTGTCCCTGAGGCGGTCTCAGCGACCCGGAGGAATCAGCCAGGCGCTCGTATCCGGCGGCAACTCCCGCCGGCTGACCGGAGCACACCTGCATTTCTTCGATCCAATGAGCGGCCTGGCTATTCGCACGGCGATAGCCTGAGGGCGGCGCTGGCCGTGGCTCAGGCGCCGCTCAACTCAACTGGGCGGTTCGACGGCAGCCTCCCGGCCACGTACACTTCTGCATCTGGTGGTGTCCACCAGTGGCCCGTGCATGCCCGCGCGAGCCGTCACAGGGCAGTAGCTCAATTGGCTAGAGTTCCGGTCTCCAAAACCGGCGGTTGGGGGTTCGAGTCCCTCCTGCCCTGCGAGTACGGCCTGTGCGTGCACGGGCAATTGGCGGCGCCAGCCGACTATAGATTGTTGCTCAGGTGAGGACATGGCGACTCAGACACGCGGACCGGCCCCGGATAGAGCCGCGAAGCCCAACCGCCCGGCGAAGCGGGACCGGACTACTCCGGCCCAATTCATTAGCGAGGTGCGGGACGAGCTTCGTAAGGTCGTCTGGCCGACGCGCAAGGAGCTCGTGACCTATACGACGGTCGCCCTCGTCTTCATCCTGATCATGGTGGGCATCGTGACAAGCCTGGACTACGGGTTTACGAAGCTGGTCTTCGCGCTCTTCGGCTGAGGATTGATGGCTGAGTATTCAGGCCAGTACTGAGCGTGGCAGCATGATCGATAGGCCCTAGCCTGCGCCGCAGCAGAGAAGTTCGGCGCCGGGGGGTCCAGCCAGGAGCGCAGCAAGAGCGCAGGGGAGAAAGAGAATCGTGTCCGAGTCCGAACTGCCGCTAGGCGACCCGACGGCCGACAGGCCGGCGGCCGATGAGCCGACCGACGCCGAGTCCGGCGGTGCGGCCGACTTTTCGTTTGCCGGCATCGAGCCGGTAGCCGAGGACGGTCAGGCGGCTGCCGAGGCGGGTAACGGCGTCAGCACGGTCGGCGCCGGGAGCGAGTCCGGCGAGGCCGAGAGCGGCGAGGCCGAGGCGAGGCTGGCGAGGCCGAGGAGGAAGCCGACCCGGTCCAGGTGTTCAAGGCCGAGCTGCGGCTCCTGCCTGGCGACTGGTACGTGGTGCACTCCTACGCGGGTTATGAGAACCGCGTGCGGACCAACCTGGAGAGCCGGACTCAGTCGCTCAATATGGAGGACTTCATCTTCCAGATCGAGGTCCCCACGCACGAGGTGTTCGAGATCAAGTCCGGCAAGCGCCAGCAGGTCCAGGAGAAGGTGCTGCCCGGCTACATCCTGGTGCGGATGGACCTGACTGACGAGTCGTGGGCGGCGGTCCGGAACACTCCGGGCGTTACCGGTTTCGTGGGCTTGTCCAGCCGGCCGTCGCCGCTGAGCCTGGACGAGGTGGCCAAGCTGCTCGCGCCGGTGCCGGAGGAGAAGGTTGCCAAGAGGGCAGCCGAGGTTCGTGCGGCCGCGGTGGACTTCGAGATTGGCCAGTCCGTTACGGTAATGGACGGGCCGTTCGCGACATTGCCGGCCACGGTCAATGAGATCAACCCCGATACTCAGAAGCTCAAGGTGCTCGTGTCGATCTTCGGCCGCGAGACGCCCGTGGAGCTTTCGTTTGACCAGGTCAGCAAGATCTAGCCCGGATCTTGCACGGCCCGGGTCTAGCACAGCAAGATCGATCGAGAACAGACAGTGAGGTAAGGACCCAGAGATGGCTCCGAGGAAGAAGAAGATCGCTGCGATCGTCAAGGTGCAGCTGAACGCGGGCGCCGCCACGCCGGCCCCGCCCGTCGGTACCGCCCTGGGCCCGCACGGCGTCAACATCATGGACTTCGTCAAGCAGTACAACGCTGCGACGGAGAGCCAGCGTGGCAACGTCATCCCGGTGGAGATCACGATCTACGAAGACAGGTCGTTCACCTTCATCACCAAGACCCCGCCTGCGCCCGAGCTGATCAAGAAGGCAGCCGGCGTGCAGAAGGGCAGCGGCGAGCCGCACAAGACCAAGGTCGGCGCCGTGACCAAGGCGCAGGTCAGGGAGATCGCGCAGGTCAAGATGCCCGACCTCAACGCGACGACGATCGAGGCGGCCGAGAAGATCATCGCCGGTACCGCCCGCTCGATGGGGATCAAAGTCGAGGGCTGACGCGTTACAGGACTCGTCATTCCGCAAGGCAGGCTGCGCCACCATGGCGCGGCGCGTGGCAGGGCCGAGCGCTGGCCCGCTGACCACAACCTGGACAAGATCAGGAGCAGAAAATGAAGCGCAGCAAGGCATACCGCAAGGCCGAGGAGAGTGTCGACGCCAACCGGCTCTACACCCCGGCCGAGGCCGTGGCCCTAGCCCGGACCACATCGCCTACCAAGTTCGATGCGACTGTCGAGGTCGCCTTCCGCCTCGGGGTTGACCCTCGCAAGGCCGACCAGATGGTCCGCGGCACGGTCAACCTGCCTAACGGCACCGGCAAGACGGCCCGCGTCCTGGTCTTCGCGGCCGGTGAGCGTGCCGAGGAGGCCCGCGCGGCTGGCGCTGACTATGTCGGCGCCGACGAGCTGATCGAGCGCGTCCAGGGCGGGTTCCTGGACTTCGACGCCGTCGTGGCTACGCCGGACCTGATGGGCAAGGTCGGTCGTCTCGGCCGCGTGCTCGGTCCGCGCAGCCTCATGCCGAACCCGAAGACCGGCACCGTCACGATGGACGTCGGCAAGGCCGTGACCGAGATCAAGGGCGGCAAGATCGAGTTCCGCGTCGACAAGAACAGCAACTTGCACCTCATCATCGGCAAGGCGTCGTTCGCGGACCGCGCCCTGATCGAGAACTACGCGGCCGCACTCGAGGAAGTCATCAGGCTGAAGCCGGCCGCCGCCAAGGGCAAGTACCTCAAGAAGGTCGCGATCACGACCACGATGGGTCCTGGCATCCAGGTGGACCCGGGCATCACCAGGGGTCTGCTGTCCGAGTTCGAGGAGCAGCCGGCCACCGTCTGACGCTCGCCGGGGCGCGACGACCACGTCGCTCCCACCGGGGCGACGACCACGTCGCTCCGCGCACCAGGCCGCGATTACCAGCATTTCAGGCCCAGACTCGCCGTCCCCGCAGACGGCGAGCCTGGGCCTTCCTCTTGTCCGGAGTCGCGCTCAGCACGGGCGATTATCGTGAGCACCTTGCGTCCCCTTTGCGGTAAATACGACAGAAACAGGCGCCACCGACTCGAACGTTTGTGCAGTTATGGCTGTGCCAGCTGCCACAACTGCACAAACGTTCCCGCCTGGCGAGGCGAGAGGGGTGGGCGGCGCAGCTTTTTCCGGCAAATGGGGCAGTAGGTTCGGGTGGTCTCAGCCGGCGGGGGCGATCAGCGGTCGAGAGTTCGGAGGTGCGGGCCGGGCCGATTTGGCTGGCCGGGCACCCGCCGCGTACCATGAGTACCTGCCAAAGACCGTCGGCTGTCGCCGCGCGCCGAGCGCGACGACCGAAGGCCCGCACTCGTGGGCGGCCCGCGCAGGACAGCTGAGCTCGACCGTGTACGCGGGGCTACGCCCCGTCCTGGTCCCGCCCCGTGCGCCTGCGTACGGGGCGTTCGCATTCTTGCGAGCCTTTCCGACGCCAGACATAGCCGGGCCAGCCGCCATGCGGACAGGCCCGGATCGAGAAGGGAGGCCCGTGGCGAGGGCGGATAAGGTGACCGCGGTCGCTGAGCTGACCGAGCGGTTCCAGAGCTCGTCAGGCGCGGTGCTGACCGAGTACCGCGGTCTATCGGTGGCCCAGCTTGGCGAGCTGCGCCAGTCGCTGGGCACCAACGCGACATTCTCGGTCGTGAAGAACACGCTCACGAAGATCGCTGCTAGCGAGGCCGGCGTCACCGCCGAGCTCACCGATCTGCTCAGCGGACCATCGGCGATCGCGTTCGTGCAAGGCGACGTGGTCGAGGCTGCCAAGGGCCTGCGCGATTTCGCGAAGGCGAACCCGCTGCTGGTCATCAAGGGCGGCGTGCTAGACGGTAAGGCGCTGTCGCCAGCCGAGATCGTCAAGCTGGCTGACCTGGAGCCTCGCGAAGTGCTCCTGGCCAAGCTGGCCGGCGCCATGAAGGCGTCGCTGGCCAACGCGGCAGGCACGTTCGCCGCGCTGCCGGTCCAGATGGCGCAGCTGCTGGGCGCGCTGGAGCAGAAGCTCGCCGCGGAGAGTCCGGCTGCTGAGGCAGCCGAGGCGCCCGTAGCCGAGGCGGCCGACGCGACAGCCGAGGCGCCCGTAGCCGAGGCGGCCGAGGCGGCCGAGGCCACAGCAGAGGCAGCAGGCGACCGACGCGACAGCAGAGGCGACCGAGACTCCCGAGGCAGCAGCCTCGGACAGCACCGAGAGCTAACCAGTCACCCCGGGTGACCTGACCAGATCCCGCAGGTGGCTGGACAGCCATCGGCGAACACGGAATGAACGGAAGAGGAAGCACCACAATGGCAAAGCTCAGCTCTGGCGACCTGCTCGAGGCGTTCAAGGAGATGACGCTTATCGAGCTCTCTGAGTTCGTGAAGCAGTTCGAGGAGACCTTCGACGTCAAGGCCGCCGCGCCCGCGGCCGCCGTGATCGCCGCCCCCGGCGGCGGCGCAGGCGCTCCCGCAGAAGAGGCCGAGGAGAAGGACGAGTTCGACGTCATCCTCGAGGCCGCTGGCGACAAGAAGATCCAGGTCATCAAGGAGGTCCGCACCCTGACGAGCCTCGGGCTCAAGGAGGCCAAGGACCTCGTCGACGGCGCGCCCAAGCCGCTGCTTGAGCGCGTCAACAAGGAGGCCGCGGAGAAGGCGAAGGCCCAGCTCGAGGGCGCTGGCGCCACCGTCACGGTCAAGTAGCGACAGCGAGGTCCGTCGCTGCCGCCGTGCTCACAGCGGCCGCGGCGGGCCTGCTGCGCTGTCGGGAAGGGCAAGATCCTTACCAGGAACGGGGTCGGCCTCACCCGCGCCCGGCCTTCATGGCCGCGGCTGGTCGCCAGAGTGCCGATCGGCTCAAGAGGAAAGATCCGGCACGGCAAAGATCCGGCACAGCATAGCCCGCCGGATCCTTCATGATCATGGTCCTGGCGGCCGACACCAAGACGGCCGACACCAAGACGCGGCCAACACCAGATGGCCGGGAATATCACGCATTCACGGAGCGTTACAGGCTGATGGCAGTGAGACACGAAGTCTCGCTATCCGCTGAACAACTAGGCCTACCCACTGGGCGAAACCCTAAACGACTTGGCAGGTGTGAGCCTCGTCACGTAGCTCAGGGTCACGACACAGGGCATTCAGGGCTTGACGTTTTGCTCTGAACGAGCGATGCTCCAATGCAACCGTGAACCTCATAGTGTCGTACAGTTGACCAGCGGTGTGTCCTTCGACTACACTGCCAATTTGCGCTGCACCCACTCGTCCTCGGCTCCCAATCCCCTAGCGGCGTAGCCGCAGGGCGTTTTGCGTGCGCGCGGTGCACCGTCCGCCACAAGCTCGGAAGGACCCCTGTTGGCAGCCTCGCGCAGCGCCTCAGCTACCGCCCTTGGTCCCCGTCGTGTCTCCTTCGCTCGTATCAACGAGCCGCTAGAGGTTCCCAGCCTCCTTGCCCTGCAAACCGAGTCGTTCGACTGGCTGCTTGGCAACGAGCGCTGGCGTGCCCGCCTCGATGCGGAAAAGAAGGCTGGCCACAAGAATCTCCCGGAGCAGTCCGGACTCGAGGAAATCTTCGAGGAGATCAGTCCCATCGAGGACTTTACGGGGACCATGTCGCTCTCGTTCCGTGACCACCGGTTCGAGCCGCCGAAGTACTCCGCGGAGGAGTGCAAGGACAAGGACATGACCTTCTCCGCGCCCATGTTCGTCACCGCGGAGTTCATCAACAACTCCACTGGTGAGATCAAGAGCCAGACCGTCTTCATGGGCGACTTTCCGCTCATGTCGGCCAAGGGCACGTTCATCATCAACGGCACCGAGCGTGTCGTGGTGTCGCAGCTCGTCCGGTCGCCCGGCGTCTACTTCGACCGCCAGGTCGACAAGACGTCCGACAAGGACATCTACAGCTGCAAGGTCATCCCGTCGCGTGGCGCCTGGCTCGAGTTCGAGATCGACAAGCGGGACAGCGTCGGCGTCCGCATCGACCGCAAGCGCAAGCAGAGCGTGACAGTGCTGCTCAAGGCGCTCGGCTGGGACGAGGCCAGGATCCTCGAGCGCTTCGGCCAGTTCGAGTCCATGCGGGCCACCCTGGAGAAGGACCACACCACCGGCCAGGATGACGCGCTGCTCGACATCTACCGCAAGCTGCGGCCGGGCGAGCCGCCGACGAGGGAGTCAGCGCAGGCCCTGCTGGAGAACCTCTACTTCAACCCCAAGCGCTACGACCTGGCCAAGGTCGGCCGCTACAAGGTCAACAAGAAGCTGGGGCTGGCGCAGAACATCGGCCAGGGCACCCTGACCGAGGAAGACATCGTCGCCACCATCGAGTACCTCGTCCGGCTGCACGTCGGCGAGGAGGAGATGAAGTCCGGCAGCGAGATGATCCCGGTCGAGACCGACGACATCGACCACTTCGGCAACCGCCGCCTGCGGACCGTGGGCGAGCTGATCCAAAACCAGGTGCGGCTCGGCCTGGCCCGGATGGAGCGCGTTGTCAGGGAGCGGATGACGACTCAGGACGTCGAGGCGATCACGCCGCAGACGCTGATCAACATCAGGCCGGTCGTGGCCTCCATCAAGGAGTTCTTCGGCACCAGCCAGCTGTCGCAGTTCATGGACCAGACCAACCCGCTGGCCGGCCTGACGCACAAGCGCCGGCTGTCGGCGCTTGGCCCTGGTGGCCTGTCCCGTGAGCGGGCCGGGTTCGAGGTCCGTGACGTGCACCCCAGCCACTACGGCCGGATGTGCCCGATCGAGACGCCAGAAGGCCCGAACATCGGCCTGATCGGCTCCCTGTCGTCCTACGGGCGGGTCAACGCGTTCGGCTTCGTCGAGACGCCGTACCGCAAGGTCAAGGCCGGCAAGGTGACCGACCAGATCGACTACCTGACCGCGGACGAGGAGGACCGGCACGTCATCGCGCAGGCGAACGAGCCGATCGAGACCGACGGCTCCTTCGTCGGCGACCGCGTGCTCGTGCGGCGCAAGGGCGGCGAGGTCGACTACATCAAGCCCGATGAGGTCGACTACATGGACGTCTCGCCGCGCCAGATGGTGTCGGTCGCGACCGCCATGATCCCGTTCCTCGAGCACGACGACGCCAACCGCGCGCTCATGGGCTCCAACATGCAGCGCCAGTCCGTCCCGCTGCTGCGCAGCGAGGCGCCGCTGGTCGGCACTGGCATGGAGTACCGCGCCGCTGTGGACGCGGGCGATGTGATCGTGGCCGAGAAGGCTGGCGTGGTCGAGCAGGTCTCTGCCGACTACATCACCGTGGCTAACGACGACAGCACGCGGACCGACTACCTGGTGGCCAAGTTCCGCCGGTCTAACCAGGGCACCTGCTTCAACCAGAAGCCGGTCGCCGTGGAGGGGCAGCGGGTCGAGGTCGGTCAGGTGATCGCGGACGGCCCGTGCACCGACAACGGTGAGATGGCGCTCGGCCGCAACCTGCTGGTCGCCTTCATGCCGTGGGAGGGCCACAACTACGAGGACGCGATCATCTTGTCGCAGCGCCTCGTGCAGGACGACGTCCTGTCCTCGATTCACATCGAGGAGCACGAGGTCGACGCCCGCGACACCAAGCTGGGCCCGGAGGAGATCACCAGGGACATCCCGAACGTCTCCGACGAGGTCCTCGCTGACCTGGACGACCGCGGCATCATCAGGATCGGCGCCGAGGTTGTCACCGGCGACATCCTGGTCGGCAAGGTCACGCCCAAGGGCGAGACCGAGCTGACTCCGGAGGAGCGCCTGCTGCGCGCGATCTTCGGCGAGAAGGCCCGCGAGGTCCGCGACACCTCACTCAAGGTGCCGCACGGCGAGTCCGGCAAGGTCATCGGCGTCCGCGTCTTCACCAGGGACAACGGCGACGAGCTGCCGCCCGGCGTGAACGAGCTGGTCCGCGTCTACGTAGCGGCCAAGCGCAAGATCACCGATGGTGACAAGCTTGCTGGCCGCCACGGCAACAAGGGCGTCATCGCCAAGATCCTGCCGGTCGAGGACATGCCGTTCCTCACGGACGGCACGCCGGTCGACATCGTCCTCAACCCGCTCGGTGTGCCCGGCCGTATGAACGTCGGCCAGGTACTGGAGACCCACCTCGGGTGGGTCGCAGCCACCGGCTGGCAGGTCGACGACGGCAAGGATGACTGGAAGAAGCGGCTCAAGGCGATCGGTGCCGACGCTGCCGCAGCCGGCAGCATGGTGGCTACTCCGGTCTTCGACGGCGCCAAGGAGGAGGAGATCACCGGTCTTCTCGCCAGCACGCTGCCGAACCGTGACGGCGACCGGCTGGTCGGCGCCACCGGCAAGGCGACGCTGTTCGACGGCCGGACCGGCGAGCCATTCAAGGACCCGATCTGCGTCGGCTACATCTACATACTCAAGCTGCTGCACCTCGTGGACGACAAGATTCACGCCAGGTCCACCGGCCCGTACTCGATGATCACCCAGCAGCCGCTCGGCGGTAAGGCCCAGTTCGGTGGCCAGCGCTTCGGTGAGATGGAGGTCTGGGCACTGGAGGCCTACGGCGCGGCCTATGCGCTCCAGGAGCTGCTGACCATCAAGTCCGACGACATCCTCGGCCGAGTCAAGGTCTACGAGGCCATCGTCAAGGGCGAGAACATCCCCGAGCCCGGCATCCCTGAGTCCTTCAAGGTGCTGATCAAGGAGATGCAGTCGCTCTGCCTGAACGTGGAGGTGCTCTCCAGTGACGGCGCGGCCATCGAGATGCGTGACACCGACGAAGACGTCTTCCGCGCTGCGGAGGAACTCGGGATCGACCTGTCGCGGCGGGAGCCGAGCAGCGTCGAAGAGGTCTAAGTAGCCACGAGAAGTCCGACGAACTACCCCAGGGGAAACATAACGTGCTAGACGTCAACTTCTTCGACGACCTGCGGATTGGCCTTGCCACGGCGGACGACATCCGGACGTGGTCGCATGGCGAGGTCAAGAAGCCGGAGACCATCAACTACCGGACCCTGAAGCCAGAGAAGGACGGGCTCTTCTGCGAGAAGATCTTCGGTCCGACACGGGACTGGGAGTGCTACTGCGGTAAGTACAAGCGAGTCCGGTTCAAGGGCATCATCTGCGAGCGCTGCGGCGTCGAGGTTACCCGCGCCAAGGTGCGGCGCGAGCGGATGGGCCACATTGAGCTGGCCGCCCCCGTTACCCATATCTGGTACTTCAAGGGAGTTCCGAGCCGGCTCGGCTACCTGCTCGACCTGGCGCCGAAGGACCTGGAGAAGGTCATCTACTTCGCCGCCTACATGATCACCTACGTGGACGACGACGCGCGCGGGCGCGATCTGCCGAGCCTCGAGGCCAAGATCACGGTCGAGAAGGGCCAGCTGGAGCAGCGCCGGGACGCCGACATCGAGGCGCGCCAGGGCAAGCTGGAGAAGGACCTGGCCGAGCTTGAGGCCGCCGGCGCCAAGGGCGACGCGCGCCGCAAGGTCCGCGAGGCCTCCGACCGCGAGTGCAAGCAGATCCGCGATCGCGCCCAGCGCGAGATCGACCGGATCGAGGAGGTCTGGAACAGGTTCCGCAACCTCAAGGTCCAGGACCTGGAGGGCGACGAGCTGCTCTACCGCGAGATGAAGGACCGGTTCGGCCGGTACTTCCGCGGCGGCATGGGCGCTCAGGCCATCCAGGAGCGCGTGGGCAGCTTCGACCTCGAGGCCGAGGCCGCAAACCTGCGCGAGATCATCCGGACCGGCAAGGGCCAGCGGAAGGCCAGGGCGCTCAAGCGGCTCAAGGTCGTCTCGGCGTTCCTGAACACCACCAACAGCCCGCTCGGCATGGTGCTCGACTGCATCCCGGTGATCCCGCCGGACCTGCGGCCGATGGTTCAGCTCGATGGTGGCCGGTTCGCCACCTCCGACCTGAACGACCTGTACCGGCGCGTCATCAACCGCAACAACCGCCTCAAGCGGCTGCTCGACCTTGGCGCCCCCGAGATCATCGTGAACAACGAGAAGCGGATGCTCCAGGAGGCCGTGGACTCGCTGTTCGACAACGGCCGCCGCGGCCGCCCGGTTACCGGTCCCGGTAACCGGCCGCTGAAGTCGCTGTCCGACATGCTCAAGGGCAAGCAGGGCCGGTTCCGGCAGAACCTGCTTGGCAAGCGCGTCGACTACTCGGGCCGCTCCGTCATCGTGGTCGGCCCGCAGCTCAAGCTGCACCAGTGCGGGCTGCCCAAGGAGATGGCGGTCGAGCTGTTCAAGCCGTTCGTGATGAAGCGGCTGGTTGACCTCAACCACGCCCAGAACATCAAGTCGGCCAAGCGGATGGTGGAGCGGGCCAGGCCAGTGGTCTGGGACGTGCTCGAGGAAGTCATCACTGAGCATCCTGTGCTGCTGAACCGCGCACCGACGCTGCACCGTCTCGGCATCCAGGCCTTCGAGCCCCAGCTGGTCGAGGGCAAGGCCATTCAGATTCACCCGCTCGTCTGCACCGCCTTCAACGCGGACTTCGATGGTGACCAGATGGCCGTGCACGTGCCGCTGTCCGCCGAGGCGCAGGCCGAGGCGCGGATCCTGATGCTGTCCACCAACAACATCCTCAAGCCCGCCGACGGCAAGCCGGTGACCATGCCGACCCAGGACATGGTCATCGGGATCTACTGCCTGACCAGGGAGACCGAGGACGCGCCCGGCACCGGGCGGGTGTTCGGCGGGGTGTCCGAGGCGCTCATGGCCTACGACAAGGGCGAGCTCGACATCCAGGCGAAGATCCAGATCCGGCTGTCCGACGTCACGCCGCCGCGCGGCTTCGTGACGCCGGAGGGCTGGGAGCCTGGTCAGCCGCTCCGGCTCGAGACGACCCTCGGCCGCTGCCTGCTGAACGAGACGCTGCCGTCGGACTATCCGTTCGTCAACTTCGAGGTCGGCAAGAAGCAGCTGTCGGTGATCGTCAACGAGCTCGCCGAGACCTATCCCAAGGTCGAGGTGGCCGCGGCGCTGGACGCGCTGAAGGATGCCGGCTTCCACTGGGCGACCAGGTCCGGGGTCACGATCTCGATCGAGGACGTGGCCGCGCCGCCGAACAAGCGGGAGATCCTGGACACCTACGAGAAGCGGGCCGACAAGGTGCAGCGCGAGTACGAGCGCGGCCTTATCACCGACGACGAGCGGCGCCAGGAGCTCATCGAGATCTGGACGCACGCGACCGCCGATGTGGCCCAGGACATGGAGAAGGCCTTCCCCGAGACCAACCCGGTCTGGATGATGGTCAACTCCGGTGCCCGAGGCAACCTGATGCAGATCAGGCAGATCGCTGGTATGCGTGGTCTGGTGTCGAACCCCAAGGGCGAGACGATCCCGAGGCCGATCAAGTCCAGCTTCCGCGAGGGCTTGTCGGTGCTGGAGTACTTCATCTCGACGCACGGTGCCCGTAAGGGCCTCGCCGACACCGCGCTGCGTACCGCCGACTCCGGGTACCTGACCCGGCGCCTGGTGGACGTCGCGCAGGACGTCATCGTGCGCGAGGAGGACTGCGGCACTGACCGGTCGCTGCCGATGCGGATCGGGGAGAAGAACTCCTCGGGTACCGTCGTCAAGCTGCCGAACATCGAAAACACTGGCACCGGTCGGACGCTGTCCGAGGACGTTGCCGGTCCCGATGGCACGGTGCTCGGGACGGCCGAGTCGGACATGACCGAGTCCATGATCGAGCAGATGGTGAACGCGGGCGTGGAGTCCGTGCGCATCTACTCGGTCCTGGTCTGCCAGGCCAAGGTCGGTATCTGCGCCAAGTGCTACGGCCGTTCGCTGGCCACGGGCAAGCGGGTGGATGTCGGCGAGGCGGTCGGCATCATCGCCGCCCAGTCCATCGGCGAGCCTGGCACGCAGCTGACGATGCGTACCTTCCACACCGGTGGTGTCGCAGGCCTGGACATCACTCACGGTCTGCCGCGTATTCAGGAGCTGTTCGAGGCCAGGATTCCTAAGGGCCTGGCACCGATCAGCGAGGTCGACGGCAGCGTCAGGATCGACGAGCAGGACAAGGCTCGCAAGATCGTGATCGTGCCGGATGACGGGTCGGAGGAAGTGGCCTACCAGGTCTCGATGCGGGCCAGGCTGCTTGTCGCCGACGGCGACCACGTGAAGGTGGGCCAGCAGCTCATCGCGGGCGCGGTCAACCCGCATGAGGTGCTGCGCATCCTCGGCTCGCGCGAGGTGCAACTGCACCTCGTGCATGAGGTGCAGGAGGTCTACCGGTCTCAGGGCGTGTCGATCCACGACAAGCACATCGAGATCATCATCCGGCAGATGCTCAAGCGCGTGAACGTGATCGAGTCCGGCGACACCGAGCTGCTGCCCGGCGAGCTGGTCGAGCGGCCGAAGTTCGAGGAGGTCAACCGCGCTGTCGTCGAGGCGGGTGGCACCTCGGCGGCAGGCCGCCCGCAGCTGATGGGCATCACGAAGGCGTCGCTGGCCACCGAGTCGTGGCTATCGGCGGCCTCCTTCCAGGAGACCACTCGAGTGCTTACCGACGCGGCGATCCACGCCAGGTCGGACTCGCTGGTCGGTCTCAAGGAGAACGTGATCATCGGCAAGCTGATCCCTGCTGGCACTGGCATGCAGCGCTACCGCGGCCTGCGTGTCGAGCCCACGGAGGAGGCCAAGGCGGCTGTCTACCCGCCGACCTCCTACGACAGCCCGGCCGAGTACGCGTTCGGCCAGGTGTCGGGTCAGGCGATCCCGCTCGAGGAGTACGACTTCGGGGCCTACAACAGGTAGGCCGAGGCCGGTATCGGGACGGCGCCGCGACTTCGGTCGCGGCGCCGTTCGCCGTCTAGGCGGTCGCCCGCTTGTTGGTTCCTCGTTTGCGGAGCCTGATTTGCGGTAGTGGCAGCCCCCGTGACGACGCGCAGCCAAGCCCGCCCGCCGCAGGCTGCCGCCGGGCCGCTGACGAGAGCGTATGCCGGCCTGATCGTGAGCCTGCGTTACGCGATCGTCGCCGGCTGGATTGTCGCCGTGGCCGCTGCGATCGCTCACCTGCCCCAGCTCGCCCAGTCCAGCGGCGTGGCGACCCTGGTACCAGCCGGATCCCCGGCCGTGCAGGCTGAGGTCAACGCCGCCCGGATCTTCGGCGAGCCCCTGGACGCGCCAGTGGTCGTAGTGCAGCGTGCGGCTGGCGGGCTCTCTTCCTCGGCGCAGGCCGGTGCCGTGCGCAGCGCGGTGAACATCGACACCGGGAAAGCTACCGGCAGTCCTATCGTCGGCCTCGCTGGCGCGCTGCCGATCCCGAACGCGGCTGGCGCATTTCCTGGCTCGCGTGAACGATCGACCACTGTCCTGACGTTCCTGTACTTCCGGCCTGGGGCCTCGGTCGGCGTGCAAACTGCAGGCGGCGAGCTGTACGCCAGCCGCTTCGCCTCTGCCCCGGCCGACCACCTCGTGGGCGTGACCGGGATCGGGCCCGCTACTTATGAGCAGGGCGTCATCATCAGCCAGCACCTGGTCTGGGTCGAGATCGCCACCGTGCTGGCCATCTTCCTGATCGTCGGGTTCTTCTTCCTGTCGCCCGGCGCGCCGCTGGCGACGCTGGCCTGCGCCGGGACCGCGTACCTGCTCGCCATCCGCATCGTCGGCTGGGTGATGCAGCAGATGCACGTGACCCTTCCGCCCGACGTCGAGCCGGTCCTGATCGTCCTGCTGCTCGGCGTCACCACGGACTACTCGGTGTTCTTCATGTCCGGCATGCGCAACCGGCTCGCCGAGGGCCTGCCTCGGCTGGCGGCAGCGCGGCTGACGACAGCGGAGTTCTCCCCGATCATTCTCGCGGCCGGCGTCCTCGTGGCGGCCGGCACGGGCTCGCTTGGCGTCGCGCACATGCAGCTCATCCGGGCCTTCGGCCCTGCGCTCGCCGTGACGGTGCTTACCGCGATGGTGGTCTCGATGACGCTGGCGCCGGCGCTGATCGGGATCTTCGGCAATGCGCTCTTCTGGCCCGGACCGCGCTGGCTCAGGAAGTCCAGGCACGAGGCCAGGCAGGCAGCGGCGCCCGACGCCGCTGGCGAACGAGTACGCCGGATCCCGCGCTCACCCTGGCGCGTCCGGGAGCAGATCGCCAAGGTTGCCACGTTCTGGCCGGTCGCGCTGGTCATCGTGGCGGCGTGCGTGCTCGTCCTGCTCGGCGCTGCCGTGAACGCGAGGGGCCTGCGGCTGGGTGCACCGCTGGTGACCGCGATGCCGGGCAGCACGCAGCCGGCGAGGGCTCAGGCAGCGGCCGCGCAGGGGTTCGCGGCGGGCATCGTGTCGCCGACAGAGGTGTTGGTGCTGAGCCCTGGCGTGGACAGCGATACGACCGGCCTCGACCGCCTCCAGGCCGCTCTCGCCAAGCAACCTGGGGTCGCCGGTGTTGTCGGTCCAGCCACCATCCGCCAAGCGGCAGCGAAGGCCGCCCTTCCCGCCGTCGCCGCGCTAGTGCCGAATCCGATGGTGGCCAAGTCGGGCAATGCAGCGCGGTTCGGCATCATCGAACGGACAGACCCGCTCGGCCCGACGGCAGTCGACAGCATCAAGGCCCTAGAAGCCCGGCTACCTCGCCTGGTTCAGGCGGCCGGCCTGACCGGCGCGCGGATCGAGGTTGGCGGGGAGACGGCGGCGATCGGCGAGGCAATCAGCTCGACCACCGCCAGTCTCGGTGAGCTCGCCCTCATCATGCTCGCCATCACATTCGTACTGCTGGCAATCTTCCTGCGAGCGCTGCTCGCCCCGTTGTACCTGCTGGCCGCTAGCGTCCTCGCGCTACTCGCCACGCTCGGCGTGACCGTGTGGGTCTTCCAGGTCCGGCTGGGATATGACGGCCTCGTCTACTACGTTCCGTTCACGTTCGCGGTCCTGCTGATCTCGCTCGGCGCTGACTACAACGTGTTCGTCGTCGGCCGGATCTGGGAGGAGGCGCGGCGGCGCGAGCTTCGTGACGCCATCGCGGTCGCCAGCTCGCAGGCCTCGCGCGCCATCGGGGTTGCCGGCATCGCGCTGGCGACCAGCTTTGCGCTGCTTGCTCTCATCCCCTTGCAGCAGTTCCGGGAGGTCGCGCTCGCGATGGCCGCCGGGATCGTGATCGATGCGATCGTGGCGCGGTCGCTGCTCGTCCCGGCGCTCGTGGCGCTATTTGGCCGGGCTGGGATGTGGCCGGGGCGAAGTCCGCGTCGGCCTCGGCAGCGCCGGCGGCCGCCGGGTGCTCTGCGGGCTGGCACTCGTTCGCCGCTGGCTGGCGCTCATTCGGCCCGTGGCGGGCGGGGTGATTCCTGAGGTTGCTGACGTTACGCCCGCTGCCGCACCCGGCGGCCGCTGGTGCTGTAGCCGCGGGCAGACAGGTGCGCTGATGTGAGAACTGCTGTCGCATGCGTGGGCGCCGGCGCTGTAGCCGCGGGCGGACAGGTGCGGTGATGTGAGAGCTGCTGCCGCGTCCGGCAGCCGTCGCCCGCGGGCGGTCAGATTCGCGGTGCATCACCCAACGTCGGGTGTCGCACCGGCCAGCCGGATCGGTCGGCCAGCGTGACCAGCGCCTGCGGCGTCGGCTGGGGCGGCGGCGTGCTGATCGTTGTTGAAGTAGGCGAACACGTCTGACTCGGGCGGGAAGCTGTCGGAGATCCGGGTGAGCCACGTGCGCAGGGCCTGCCGTCCGTAGCGCGGCCACGGCTGCGCGGCCCCCTCGTGCAGCCGAAGGTAGCCCCAGTCGGCGGTGCGCCACAGCGGCCCGCAGTGGTCGGCCGCGGCGATCTGACCAGCACAGTGCCGCGTTGTGGTGCGCCAGGATCTGCTGGACGTCCTGAGTCTCCCAGGATGGATGCCGGAATTCGACGCAGACGCGGGGCGCGCTGGATCCGCCGTCCAGCGCTGCGGACTGAACCGCGAACTGCCGAAGGCACTCCTCCAGCGCGGCCGGATCGGACTGCAGGGTGGGCGGCAGCTGGAGTAGCACCGGACCGAGCCGGTCACCGAGGCTGGCGGCCGCGCCGAGCAGGCGCGCGACCGGCTCGGCGGGCTCGCGGAGCCGCCGGACGTGGGTGAGATACCGGCTGGCCTTGATCGCCATCACGAAGCCGGCTGGCGTCCGGGAGCGCCAGCCGGCGAAAGTCTCAGGGTCGGCCAGGCGATAAAAGGTGCCATTGTTCTCGACGGTAGGAAAGCGTGTCGCATAGTGCTCGAGCCATCGCGCAACCGGAAGGCGGTCAGGGTAGAACGCGCCGCGCCAATCCCGGTACTGCCAGCCCGAGGTGCCAACGAGCAGCGGCACGACCACCAGCTCCCCTCATCGACAGCGCCCTTGGCTCAGGTGCGCCCTCATCGCGGCTTGAAACTAGATCGGCTTCTACGATCTTCCACGGCCGGTCGCAGATTACGAACCGGCGACATTTACCGCCGGAGGCGCAATCGGATGCCTGGTTTGCGGCTTTTGCGTGCACGTTAGAAGGTAAAGGTGAATACGTCGCCGACCCCAAACGGTGCCGCCATCCCGTGCTCTGGCCGCCGACCGAGGCGTCGTCCGGCGCGGGGACGTCAGGCCCGTTCGGGGAATAAATCCGCACCAGACTCCATTGACATCCTCGTACGCCAGCAAAGTTCGCCTACTTCCAGTTGCCGACGATGCCTGATGCCCAGGCAAACGTGCCGTACGGTTACCAGGCATCCGCTAAGCTAGCGTTCAGCGGAGGACGAGAAGCCGGCCCGTTTTGACCAGCGCGCCAGGGGTTCGGTAGTCTGGTTCTCCGCGCCCATGCCTTATGGGTGCGTGCACGTCTGTGTGACCGTGGTCGCGTGGCCTTTGCGCTTGCGAGCCGCGTGGCCAGGCGGGCAGCAAGACTTCCCTTCCGGATTCCGGGCTCGTTTCGGGCCTGGGTGCGTCGTGAACATCGCGACACGCCCGACCGCGGGGGGCGGCCGGGCAAGGAAACCAGCAGGCCAAGTACGCCCTAGGCCGTGCCACAAGCGCGGTTTAGCACCAAGGCCGCGTCGCGAGACGCGGCACCAGACTGGTCGCGCCACCCGGCGCGGCACCGTCCCGGCCAGTGGCCGGAGCGGACAGTCAGCAGGACAAGACAGGCATCGCGCCGCAAGGCGCGTGGCAGAGAAAGACGGAGACGCGTTGCCCACGATCCAGCAGCTGGTCCGCAAGGGCCGGCAGGACAAGGTAGCCAAGAACAAGACTCCGGCGCTGCAGGGCAGCCCCCAGCGCCGCGGGGTGTGCACGCGCGTCTACACGACTACGCCTAAGAAGCCGAACTCGGCACTGCGCAAGGTGGCCCGCGTCAGGCTCACCAGCAAGATCGAGGTCACCGCCTATATCCCCGGCGTCGGGCACAACCTCCAGGAGCACTCCATCGTGCTCGTCCGCGGCGGGCGCGTCCGGGACCTGCCAGGTGTGCGCTACAAGATCATTCGCGGCTCGCTGGATACGCAGGGTGTCCGGAACCGCAAGCAGGCACGTAGCCGCTACGGCGCGAAGAAGGAGAAGAGCTGACATGCCGCGCAAGGGCCCCGCGACGAAGCGGCAGCTGGTGACCGACCCGGTCTATGGCTCGCCGATTGTCACCTCGCTGGTGAACAAAGTGCTGAAGAGCGGCAAGCGGTCGCTCGCCGAGCGAATCGTCTACGGTGCGCTCGAGGGCTGCCGGGACAAGACCGGTAATGACCCGGTGGTGACGCTCAAGCGCGCGCTAGACAACGTCAAGCCGACGCTTGAGGTCCGTCCTCGCCGCGTCGGTGGGGCGACCTACCAGGTGCCGGTCGAGGTGCGCGCGTCCAGGAGCACCACGCTCGCGCTGCGCTGGCTGATCACTTACTCGCGCCAGCGCCGTGAGAAGACCATGACCGAGCGGCTCATGAACGAGCTGCTTGACGCCAGCAACGGACTGGGGGCAAGCGTCAAGCGCCGCGAGGACACCCACAAGATGGCCGAGTCCAACAAGGCCTTCGCTCACTACCGCTGGTAGCGAGCTTCCCACCAGAGCAAGGATCGAGGATCACCAGCAGTGGCCGCGACACAGACCGCTACCGAACTCGCCAACGTCAGGAACATCGGCGTCATGGCGCATATCGACGCGGGCAAGACCACGACCACCGAGCGGATCCTGTTCTACACCGGTATCAACTACAAGATCGGTGAAGTCCACGAGGGCGCAGCCACGATGGACTGGATGGAGCAGGAGCAAGAGCGCGGCATCACGATCACGTCAGCAGCTACTACCTGCATGTGGCGTGACCACACCATCAACCTGATCGACACGCCGGGCCACGTCGACTTCACCGTCGAGGTGGAGCGCTCGCTGCGCGTACTCGACGGCGCGGTCGCCGTCTTCGATGGTGTGGCCGGTGTTGAGCCGCAGTCTGAGACCGTCTGGCGGCAGGCGGACCGGTACGGCGTGCCGCGGATCTGCTTCGTCAACAAGATGGACCGGGTGGGCGCCGAGTTCCACCGGTGCGTGGAGATGATCGCCGACCGGCTCGGCGCGACCCCGCTGGTGATCCAGCTTCCGTGGGGCGTCGAGTCTGACTTCCGTGGCGTCATCGACCTGGTCCACATGCGCGGGCTGCTGTGGCAGACCGAGGGCAAGGGCGACACCTATGACGTCCTGCCCATCCCCGACGACCACGCCGAGGCGGCGCGCGAGTGGCGCGACAAGCTGGTAGAGACCATCGCCGAGAACGACGAGGAGATGATGGAGCTCTACCTGGAAGGCACCGAGCCCGATGCCGACCAGCTGATCGCCGCGATCCGGCGGGCCACGATCGCGAGCGCCATCACCCCGGTGATGTGCGGCAGCGCGTTCAAGAACAAGGGCGTTCAGCCGATGCTCGACGCGATCGTGGACTTCCTGCCGAGCCCGGTCGATATCCCGTCGATCAAGGGCCACGCCGTTAACGACGAAGAGACCGTCATCGAGCGGCACGCTGACACGACCGAGCCGTTCGCGGCGCTGGCCTTCAAGATCATGTCGGACCAGCACCTCGGCAAGCTCACCTACATCCGCGTCTACTCCGGCACTCTCGAGGCCGGCACTCAGGTGCTGAATTCGACGAAGGGCCGGAAGGAGCGGATCGGCAAGATCTACCAGATGCACGC
>CAVSRT010000008.1:0-198971 GCA_963730435.1 uncultured Actinomycetota bacterium
ACGGCTGCCGCTTCGCGCTCTGACACCCGACCCTGAGGAGTCGGCCTCGTGCCCTCCACGAGTGGCTAGGTGCAGGGCCGCCAGAGCCTCCCCTGACCGAGGACTGGCTCCTGCTTTCCAGCTGACGTAAGCGCGACGGCCAGTCAACTGGCCTACTCAGCTAGCACCTGAGCGTGGCGGCCGCTCAGCCACCCTCCTCGGGCGGGTGTACCTCGCGCCGCAAGATCTTCCCGGTCGGGCCCTTAGGCAGCGCGTCCACCAGCCAGACACGGCGCGGGTACTTATACGCCGCGACCTTGTCCCTGGCGAACGCGCGCAGTTCCTCCGGTGTGGCGCTGGCGCCGGGCTTGAGCGTAACGGCGGCGCCGATCTCCTCGCCCAGCTCCGGGTGCGGCATCCCGATCACGGCGACCTCGGCGACCGCCGGGTGCTCGTGCAGGACTTCCTCGATCTCACGCGGGTAGACGTTGTAGCCGCCCCTGATGATCAGGTCCTTCTTGCGGTCGACGATGTAGTAGTAACCGTCCTCGTCCACCCTGGCCATGTCGCCCGTGCGGAACCAGCCGTCTCTGATCGCCTCCGCGGTCGCCTCGGGCTTGCCCCAGTAGCCCTTCATGACGTTGTGGCCGCGGATGGCGATCTCGCCGATCTCGCCGTCAGGTGCCGTATTACCTTCGTCGTCAATCAGCCGCATCTGAACACCCTCGATGGGGGTGCCAATCGAGCCCGGCTTGCGGACGCGATCGGGGTGGTTAAACGAGGCAACAGGCGACGTCTCCGACAAGCCGTAGCCCTCGAGGATCACACAGCCGAACTTCTCCTCGAAGCCGCGCAGGATCTCCACCGGTAGCGACGCACCGCCCGACACGCATACGCGCAACGTCGCAGCCTGGGCCGACCTGGCCTCCGGGAGGTGCAGCATGGCGGCGTACATAGTCGGCACGCCCTCGAAGATCGTTACCGCGTCGCGCTCGATGATCTCCAGCGCCTTGGCCGGGTCGAACCTGGGCAGCAGCGTCAGCGTGCCGGCCGCCGCGATTGTGGCGTTCAGCCCGCAGGTCAGGCCGAAAACATGGAATAGCGGCAGGCAGCCCATCATCACGTCGTCGGGATTGTTCTTCAGCAGCGTCCGCGCGGTGAGCTCGGCGTTGCGAACCAGGCCGGAATTGGTGAGCTCGGCCCCCTTAGGCCTGCCCGTGGTACCTGAGGTGTACAGGATGACCGCGTCGTCCTCGTCCTCGCGACCGCAATGCCCCTGCGCCGCGGCGGATCCGTCGAGCAGCTCCGCCATGTCTGCGGTGTCGACCGCGATGGCCTCAGCCCCCGCGTCGGCGGCGCCCTTGGCCGCGTCACCTGCCGCGGTGTGCCAGGCCAGCACCACCTTGGCCCCGGAGTCGCTCAGGTAGTAGCCGACCTCGCGGCTCTTGAGCAGCGGGTTCATCGGAACGACGACCGCGCCTGCAGCCAGCGCGCCGTAGAACGCGATCGGGAAGGCCGGGACATTCGGCAGCATGATCCCGACGCGGTCACCAGGGCCCACCCCGCGAGAGGCCAGGAGCGTGCTCATCCGGCCGGCAGCTTCCAGCAGCTGCGCGTAGGTCAGCTCGAGATCGTCCATGCGCAGCGCAAGGTGGTCCGGGTGGTCGGCCGCCGCCTTGTCGAGTAGGGAGAAGAGATCGGTCATGGCAACCTCCCGTTTAGGCGGCGACGGCACGTCAGGACCGCGACGGTCCCATGGCCAGCATGCCCCCGCTGCGGCTGTCAATCCAGGCTCGGCCCGAGGCAACGAACGACCCGGATGGGTTCTTCCTGCCCCGCGCGTATGCCGAGATCAAGGCTCGCCGGCAGGGCTAGAGTCTGGCCATGCCGGATCGGCAGTACACCCGCCTCGGTCTCGATCGAGCCGCTGCCGGCTACCACGATCGCTATCGAGAAGCGACCGTCGCTGACCTCTATCTCGTCCTGGACTTCGAGCACGCTTGCGTCGAAGTACGGCAGCACCTCATCGGACAGCAGCCGGACCTCTGTTGATGCGTGGCTGGTGCGGACCACGCGCGGACTCTGGCGGGCCCGCTCAAGCGTCGGCCCTGCGGCCGCGGTCGTGTATTCGATCATGTCGAGTGCGAGATCCCAGCCAAGGCCCATGGTGGCCCCGGCGTCGTCATCGCCGGAAGTTTCAGCGATGACGATGTGATCGGTCGGTTCCTGGATCTCGATGAAGGAGATCCGCGGCCCCAGGCAGTGCGGCACGCCGGCGTGCGCGACGTATACATCGCCGGGGCGGATGTCCGTGCGGTGCAGCGCGGCACGGATTGCAGCGTTGTCGTGGCCGCGGACAGCCTCGCCAAACCAGCCGCGCTCGACGCCAGGTACAAATCCGACCTCCGCGTAGGCTGGCTCGTCGCCATCGCCCGGCGCATCCAGGATTATCCAGGCCTCGGTCTTTCCGAATGGCGAGTTCAGATGCTGCGCGGCCCAGTCGCGGGACGGGTGCGCATGTACCGGAACCGGCCCCGCCGGCGAGAGCAGCTTGACCAGCACGCCAGTAATCGGTCCCCAGCGCTCAGCGAAGCGGCGTCCCACCATCTCCTCGGGCAGGGCCTCGACGATCTCGCTGAGGGTTAGCTCCCCCACGCCCGGTATCTGTACCGAGCTCAGGCCTTGCGCGCGGCCGTCCGGATCGTCGTTGCCGGCCTGAGTGCACGAGCCAACCCAGTCTTCGGACCACCAGTCGTCTGGTCGTTCCGGCTCACCACGGAACGCCCTGGTGAGCGCGCCGCCCTGATAGAAGCGGTACAGCGGATGATAGGCGAGCGGAAGCGGGCTCCTGATCGCTTCCCGCACCAGGTCGAGGTGCTCAGCCATGGCGTCTCTCCCGCGCTAATCGTGCTCCTATCCGCTAATGATGAAAGCACTAACGCGGGGCCGTGCGCGTTTGGTCCGCCCCTGACCGCCCCTGACCGGACCAAACAAACACGGACTTCCGCGCAGCCGGGGATAAACCTCGCATAAGGGTCCCTCATCGCCGCGGGTGGCCGCAGCCGGAACCAGAAGCGCAGTAGGCGTCTGCATAAGCGAGACGCGGAGCGGGGACGGCACTTGCGAGCCTGGCCGCCGCGTGGCTCGCATCAGGATCAATAGGCTCAAGGAGGACTGACTGTGGCGATTCCTGACTCGCACCGCGATCTGCTCGACGCACAGGTCGCAACTCTCGGGACCATCGGCGACGACCAACGCCCACAGCTATCCGAGGTGTGGTTCCTCGCCGAGGGCGACGCCGTCCGCATCTCCCTGAACACCAGCCGGCAAAAGGTGCAGAACCTGCAGCGCCGACCCGGATGCAGCGTGCTCATCCTCGATCTGGCAAATCCGTACCGGTACCTGGAGATCCGTGGCGACGCCGAGATACAGCCGGACGCGGACTACGCGTTCGCCGACAAGCTCGGGGCGAAGTACCAGGCGGACCTGCGGAGTAACGATAAGCCAGGTGAGACGCGCGTGATCGTGACCGTGCGGCCGAGCCGGATCCGGGCGTGGGGCTAGCGACTCGACTGCCGGGCCAGCTCACGGCCCGGTCTCACTGCGCCCGCTCACGGCGCAGTCTCACGGCGCTGGGTCACGGCGCTGGGTCACGGGGCGGGGCGGGCCAGTGTCAGGCCGAACTGGCTGGCCGGATCGGTCCAGAACTGGATCGTCTCCATGCCGGCCGCGATGAGCTCGGCTTCGAGCGACTCGCGGCGGAACTTCGCCGAGATCTCGGTGCGCATCTCCTCGCCGGCGGCAAAGGAGACGGTCAGTCCGAGATCGCGGATCGTCACGTGCTGCTCGCTTGCCGCGCGCAGCCGCATCTCGATCCATTCGCTGGCGGCGTCCCAGATGGCGACGTGCTGGAACTCCTCGACTGCGAAGTCGGCGCCGAGCTCCCTGTTCAGGACGACGAGTACGTTCCGGTTGAACTCGGCCGTGACGCCGGCTGCGTCGTCGTATGCGCGCACCAGCGTGCCTACGTCCTTGACCAGGTCGGTGCCGAGAAGGAAGGTATCGCCGGGCCGCAGGGCGCCACCGATCTGCTTGAGGAAGCTGGCACGGGCCGGGGGCTCGAGATTGCCGATAGTGGAGCCGAGAAATGCGATAGTGCGCCGGCCGCCAGCAGGAACCGTCGCGAGGTCACACTCGAAATCGCCGACGAACGGCTCGACCAGCAGGCCAGGGTACTCAGACGCCAGGGCGGCGCTGGATTCTGCCAGCACGGTCGGGTCGAGGTCGAAGGGCACGAACTGGCGCAGCGTCCCGCCGCTCCGCAGCGCCCGGAGCAGCAGCCTGGTCTTGGCCGAGGTTCCGCTCCCGAGCTCCAGGAGCGACTCGCACCGCGACAGGTCGGCGATCTCCCCCGCGCGCTGCTGCAAGATCGACGTCTCGGCCCTGGTGAGGTAGTACTCCGGCAGGCGCGTGATCTCGTCGAACAGCTCACTGCCGCGCGCATCGTAGAAGTACTTGGGCGGCAGGGTCTTCGGCGTCGCCGTGAGACCGGCGCGAACGTCGGCGCGCAGCGCGTCGTAGTACGCGCCTGGACGAGCCTCCGCGTCGTTGTTGGCTTGCATCCGTCATGCCTCCAGATCGGTGATGGTCACCCCGCGGGCCGTGATGTCGACGAGGTGATGATCGGGAACGTCGCTCCAGCGCCGGTCATCGTCGTAGGGCTCGCTCGCGACGACGACGCCGTCATCGGCGCGCAGCACGCTCAGCGTGTCGTTCCACCGAGTCGCGAGTATCCGCGCGCCGTCGGTCAGCAGAAGGTTGAGCCTGGCAGCAGGATCGCGCTTGCCGAGGTCGGCGATGAACTCGCCGACGCGCTCCGGGCCGAAGTCAAACAGGTGCGCGGCTAGCTGCGCCGAGTCGCACATTGACTCCGCTGCCGGATGCGGTCCTAGCATCGCCCGGTCAACGACCCCGTTGTGCGACAGCAGCCACGAGCCGGACTGGAACGGCGCGACCGCCGTTTCGTCCAGCGGCATCGAGGCGCTCGCCGACCGCACCGCGGCCAGCACGCAGGTCGAGGAGATAACGGGGGCCAACGATGCGAAGGACAGATCTGCCCACAGGGGCCGGGTCGATCGCCAGCGGGCCGCCTCTGGCCGGGCGGCCGCGAAGAAGCCGACGCCCCAGCCGTCGGCGTTGATCCTGCCGTTGCGCTGCCGTCTTGGGGCGTAGGACTGGACGAGCAGACCATGCTCTGGCTCGAGCACCAGCTCGGCGAGCGTGCGTGGCGCCGTGCCCAGGTAGGCCAGGTGACGGCACATTCAGGCGTCCCAGGCCAGCCGCACGCCGGTGAAGATCTGCCGCCTGATCGGGTAGTCCCAGTTGCGGAACGAGGGGCGGATCGTGGACGCGGCAACCGCCCAGGAGCCGCCGCGCAGGACTTTGTAACGCCCGCCGAAGAACGGCTCGCTGTAGGCCCGGTAGATCATCGGGGTGAATCCGGGCCACGGGCCGAAGTCCGACGACGTCCACTCCCACACGTCGCCGATCATCTGCTCAGCGCCGTACGCCGACGCCCCGGCAGGGTAGGCGCCCACAGGCGCGGGGCGCAGGCCCACGCCGCCGAGGTTGGCCAGGTCCGGGCTTGGCGCCGCCGACCCCCATGGCCAGACGCGCCGCTCGGCCCGGACGGGATCCCAGGCGCAGGCCTTCTCCCATTCGATCTCGGTCGGCAGGCGGGCCCGTGACCACGCCGCGAACGCCTCGGCCTCGTAGTAGCAGACGTGCTGTACTGGCTCGTCGGGCGGCACTTCCTCCTCGATCCCGAACCTGCGCCGAGTGCCGTGCTCCGTCCAGAAGTTCGGCCGCTCCAGGCCGGCTTCGACGCGGTGAGCCCAGCCACCTTCGGACCACAGATCCTGCCGGTGGTAGCCGCCGTCGCCGGCAAAGTCGAGCCATTGCCGGTTGCTCACCGGGACGCGCCCGATCCAGAAAGGCGCGACGTCGACGGTATGCGCTGGTCGTTCGTTGTCGAGCGAGAACGGCTCGGTGGCCGCGTCTACCCCGAGTACGAACCGGCCCCCGGCCACGAAGACACGCTCGCCTGCGACGGACCTGCCTGGCGGCAACGTGCGCCGCTGGAGGAGGACCGGCGGTCCCTGCCGCAGTTGCAGCGTCGCAAACATCGTCTCGTCGTGCTGCTCTTCGTGCTGGACAACCATGCCCGCCGTGAAGAGGTCCTCCGCCGGAGTGCGCTCAAGCAGGTCGAGCACCCGGCCACGCACTTCGTAGTTGAACGATCGTGCCTCGACGGGCGGCAGCAGCGGCAGCGCCGGCCGCTCCGCGCGCGCGTGCTTGAACGCGTCATACAACGAGTCGACCTCGGGCGCCAGCATTCCCGGCCGCGTGGCATCGCCGCCGCGCAGCAGCCAGAGCTCCTCCTGCTGGCCGACGTGCGCCAGGTCCCAGACCAGCGGGCTCATCAGCGGGTCGTGCTGCGCTAGCAGCGTCGGCTCGTCCAGGTCGGTGAGCTCGAGCGTGCGGGCCCGCGCGCGTTCCAGATCGCGGACCACGTCCTCATGCATGGGCCAGCTCCTCGAAGGCACCACGGGGCCCGATCTCGGCAATGCGCTCCGCCAGCAGGTCACCAGGACAGCGCCCGGAGTCAATGAGCTCGGCGAGATCTGCGACCGCAGGTGCAAGCTCAGCGGGTACCCGTGCTGCCGCTATCTCCACGCAGCGCCGCGCGCAGCCGCCCAGTACCGGATCGTCCAGACCTGCACGCGCCGCCTGGGTCCACAGCAGTGCCGCGCGCTCAGTTGCCTCAGAGGCGAGGTCGGCGGCGACGGGATCGTCCATCAGCGTGGTGACGACGGCCGCAATTGCTGGCCACCACCGCGGCGCGGTCATGTCGAGGTAACGCAGCTCCAGATAGCCGCGCAGCCGGACGGGCGGGAACAGTGTCGTCAGGTGGATATCGAGATCGGCCGCGGTCGGGAGCCTGCCGCCCAGCCGGACAGCACCGGCTGCCCACTGCTCGAACGGCACAGACCGGCCGACAGCTGCGACATCGCCGGCGCCGGCCCGCACGAACAGCACTGGAGCACGCAACGCATAGCGCGCCCAGGCGCCTGCGGGATCGGACGCTCCGTCCGGGTCGGTGGTGGCAGCCGCCCCGGGCGTGGCAGCCGGGTCGGACGCGCCGGGCGGCGCACCGAAGCCTGGCACCGGCCCGCACGCACGGGCATCCAGGCCGGCCCAGGCCCGCTGACGGGCGGACTTCCACCCGGTGTCCCGGCCATGCAGCCACGGCGAGCTTGCCGAGAGCGCCACCAAGGTAGGCCCGAGCATGTTTGCGCGCGCGATCCGCTCGGGCCATCCGCGCTCCGGGCCTGCCTGCAGGTTTACCTGGAGCGCCGCAGTGGAGTTCATCATGACCGCACCGGCTGCCGCCATGCCGGTGGCGGCAAAGTGCTGCTCCATTGCCCGGTAACGCGGTCGTGGATTGACCCGGCGCGAGGGCCGGAGGGGGTCGGCACCGGCGTGAACCAGCCCGAGACCCAGCCCGGCCAGGGCCAGCCGGGCGCTCACGACGTCGTGCCGCATGTCGCCGACGGCGGTCAGGATGTCCGGCGCGGGCGAGCCGGACAGCTCCACCTGGCCGCCGGGCTCCAGCGTCACCGCGCTGCGCTGTACGGCGGCGCCGACGATGTCACGTATCGGCTCGACTCGGCTCCAGGCCACGGAATCAGCTGCGGAGCCCAGATCCACAAGGTGGGTTTCGACCTCGAGCCCGACCGTGCCGATCTGCGAGTCAGTGAGCGCCGCGCGGCACGACCGGTCGTAGGCCGCCTCCGCTGTTAGCGGTTCAGCCTCATCGGTGGCGTCTTGAACGGATGCGTGGAGAACGGCCATCATTCCCCTCCAGGTCCGGGCCGGCGGATTGTGTCCGCCGCGGGTCGGTGCGGGGCGACCGAACTGAAGCCGTCCGTGTGGCCGGCACCCTTGCGGGCGCCGGCATAACTCCATTGTACGTGGGCCACTGACAGTCGCTGGCGAGGCTGCCGGTGCGCTCCGCGTTAATTGCCCGCTTATACCCGACTATTCACGCAGGAGCCGGCCGTGGTTGCCGCTCCCGGTTACTGCCGCTCCCGGTTACTGCCACTCCCGGTTACTGCTGCTCATTAGCGCGGGCGACCGCCGCGCTGATGGCCCGCGGGTTAGCGGCGACCACGGCTCCCGCCACCAGCACGGTTGGGGTCGCGTTGACCCCTACCGCGGTGGCACGCGCGGTCACGTAGGTCGGCCAGTCCAGGTAAGGCGCATCGCCCAGGCAGCCGGCGAAGGCCGCTTCGGCCAGACCTACCCCACGGCCGATCTGGGCTAGCTCGGCGTCGCTCAGCCCGGGACCGCCCTCCGGCGGCTGGCTGACGAATAGCGCGTGCGCGTACTGGAGGAATCGCTCCTGGTCTGCGGCGCAGCCTGACGCCGCGGCCGCCCGGGTCGAGTAGTTGGTCGTCGATGCCTCGTCGAGGAAATTCATGGGGTGGTAGACGAGGCTAATCAGATGCTCGGCAAGCAGCCCGGACAGCACGCTGGCCGACGAGAGCTCGAACTTCTTGCAGAAGGGGCACAGGAAATCGATGAAGGCGTCCACGCGGACGGGGCCGTCCCCGACGATGACCCCGTCGCCTTCGGGCGTGGCGCCAGCAGGAACGTGGGTCGGAACGGTCGGACTGGTCATGGCCCCTCCGGAGATGATCTCGGCGACACCGGCCTCGACAACACCGGTCTAGACAATGCGGGTCTTGGCAGTGCTGGTCTCGACAGTTCGGGTCTCGGCAAATGGGGGCTAGCAGCCACGCTAGCAAGCGAGTTTCTTGCCCGCGCGGGGCGGGCACGTGCAGGTCATGCCCGAGATAATCGGCCGGACGGCGATCCTGATCATCGGCGGCGGCATGGCTGGTGGCAATGCAGCAGTGACGCTGCGGGAGGAGGGTTTCCGTGATCCCGTCGTCATCGTCAGCCAGGAGCCGGGCATCCCGTTTGGCCGGCCACCGCTGTCCAAGACGTACTTGCGGTCGGAGGAGGACCTCGATGGCTGGTACGTCCGGCCTGCGGGCTGGTACGACGAGCACGACGTCGACCGCACCGAATCTGCTGTCGACCTGATCGACACTGCGGCGCGCACTGTCCGCCTCAGCTCGGGCCAGGAACTCGGCTACGACAAGGTGCTGATCGCTACGGGTGGCCGCAACCGGAGGCTGGAGATCCCGGGGGCCGCCCTGCCCGGCGTGCACTACCTGCGCACGGTCGCCGACTGCGAGGCAATCAAGAGCGAAGCCGGCCCGGGCAAGCGTGCCGTCGTCGTCGGCATGAGCTTCATCGGCTCCGAGGTAGCAGCCTCGCTGACGCAGCTAGGGGTCCAGGTCACCACCGTCTTTCCTGGCCGTCATCCGCTGGAGCGGGTGCTCGGCGCGGAGATCGGCGAAACTTTCGGCGAGATCCACGCGGCGAAGGGTGTCGAGCTGCTCGCCGAGGAGCAGGTCGCCGCCTTCGAAGGGCCCGAGCGGGTCGAGGCGGTCACGACTGCGAGCGGCACCCGGCTGGCATGCGACTTCGCCGTCGCCGGTGTCGGGATCGAGCCGGGCATTCCCGCCATCGCCGGTCAGTCGGTCGCGCAGGACAACGGCGTGCTGGTCGACGAGCGCTGCCGTGCGAGCGCCGCCGGCGTGTATGCGGCCGGCGACGTCGCCAACCACCTGCACCCGCTCTTCGGCCGAGTCCGCGTCGAGCACTACAACAACGCCGAGAAGCAGGGCGCCGCGGCCGCCAGGTCGATGCTGGGCGCGGACGCTCCTTACGACTACATCCACACATTCTGGTCCGATCAGTACGAGCACAAGCTCGAGTACGTCGGCCACGTCACAAAGTGGGATGAGTTCGTGGTCCGCGGGAGCCTGGCGGACCGCAGGTTCATCGGGTTCTACCTCGTCGACGGCGTGGTGCGGGCCGCAGCCGGCCTCGACCGGGGTGGCGACCCCGAGCTCGATCACGACGGCGAGATGGCGGCGGCCGCCAGGCTCGTGGCGACCCGCGCACGGGCGCCGGCTGACCAGCTCGCGGACGAGCACGTAGATCTATGGTCATTGAGGGAACGGGGTGCAGCTCCCGCCCGGCCGTCCGGCGCGTCGCGCTAGGCATTGGAGAAGAGCGGGATGTTCGCCCCGCTCGCCGGAGCCAGCGCGCTGTCCAGCAAGGCGACAATGAGCGCGGCGACATCGGCGGGCGTGAGTCCGGGCCGAAGCTCGGGATTGGCGCGCCGCAGCATCTGCGTGTCGACCGCGCCAGGGCTGACGCAGATGGCGCTGATGCCGTGTGGCCTGCCTTCCACTGCGATCGCCTCGGTCAGGCCAATGACCCCGTACTTGGAGACGTTGTACGCGGCTAGTCCGGGGAACTTCTCGGTCGCGTAGACGCCCGACAGCGAGGCGATGGTGACGATCCGGCCCTCGCCGGCCGGGCACATGGCGGAGAACGCCGCGCGACAGCACAGGAATGAGCCGGTCAGGTTGACTGCGATGGTCTCGTCCCAGATGTCCGTCGTGGTCTGCGCGAACGGTGCCGACGTCAGCACGCCGGCCGCGCAGACAAGTGCGGCCAGGGGCCCGCGCTCCGCCGCGGCGGCGAAAAGCTTTTCGACGTCGCCGCGCGTGGCTCACATCGGCGGGCACAGGCGTCGCCTCGCCACCACCAGATTGGATGTGGCCCGCGACGCCGGCCAGCGCAGCACCATCGCGGGCGGCGAGCACGACGTGTGCGCCGGCCGAGGCCAGGGCGGTCGCAGTGGCAGCGCCGATGCCCCGGCTGGCTCCGGTCACCATCGCGACGCGTCCGGCCAGCCAGTGCGCCGGGTCACCCGCTGACAGGGGTCCGGACGCCGGGACCGATGACGTGCCGGTAGAGGTGCTCGTGCGCATCCAGGCTCCGTTCCAGATCGAGATGGTTCTCGGCGTGATCGCGGCAGGCGGCGCGCGAGATCGCAGGCGCGTTCCGGACGCTGTCGGCCGCCGCCTGGATGTCACCGGGATCGACCAGGAAGCCGGTCACGTTGTGCTCGATGATCTCCGCCAGTCCGCCGCGCCTGAACGCGACGACAGGCGTCCCGCACGCCTGAGCATCAACGGCGGCCATGCCGAACGGCTCGTCCCACAGCGCCGGGCAGATCACGACCGCAGCGCCGGCCATGGCCGCCCACAGCGAGGTCCGCGGTATGGCGGGGTGGACCGCCACCCCCGGCAGGGCGCGTCGCGCGTCGATCTGCTCGCTGGCGTAGTCGGCGTCGTAGACGTCGCCGTAGACGTCGATGCGCACGCCAGCCACCTGAGCGATGTCGATCGCCTCGGCGGTTCCCTTCTCCGGGCTCATCCGGCCGGCGAAGATGGCGCCGTCCCCGGCCGCCGCCGACCAGGGCACCAGGCGCGTCGGCACCAAGGGCGGGAGGACGGCGTCGATCCGTACCGCCGCCCGCCAGGCGCTCGCCTGGAACTCGGAAACGCACGCCACGGCGGGAGCGTCTTCGCTCGCCGCGGCCTGTCGCAAGGCCGCAGCCACGGCCGGGTCCGGAGGCAGGTGCAGGGTGTGCACGACCGGCGCATTCAGCGCGGTCGCCAGGCTGACCGCCGGCGCGTCGAAGGCGTGATTGTGGATGACGTCGTAGTGATCCGTCCGGACGGCAGCGTAGACGGTGGCGAATGCGGCGGCGGCCGGACCAGCGGCGGGGACAGTGGCCCAGGCTGGGGCACTGTCGGACTGCCTGCCGGCCCGGTACAGGGTGGCCGCCAGCGAGCTGGGGTCGATCCCGGTGTCGACGACCGTCACCCCGCCGATGTCCGATCCGCTGGCCGCGTACACATGGACTTGGTGGCCGCGCCCGGCCAGGCCGCGCGCCAGGTCGGCCACGAACGCCTGCGAGCCTCCGCCTTGCGGTTCGCGGATGGCGGACACGAGCGGTGCGACGATCGCGATCTTCACTCCGGCATCACCTTGAAGGCCAGGTCGCGGGGCGGATTGATGCCCAGCACGTGGTAAGGGACACGCCGGCTGCGGCGACGGCTGATCTCGCCGACGGCCAGGGGATAGAAGATCCTGGCCAGCTCGACAGCCTCGCGGTGACTCGCGAACTCCACGTGCATTGGCCCGGCGAATGTCCTGAGCCGGTACTGCCGCGCGGTAAGCCAGTCGACGTTGTTCGGCCAGATGATGGCGACGCAGCCACCCGGCCGGCACACCCGCTCCATCTCAGCCAGGCCGGCGTCGCCGCCATGCCCCGGCGCCGGGGTGACGACAGAGCACGCGACGACCAGGTCGGCGCAGGCGCTGGCGACGGGTAGGTCGTCCAGGAACCCGGCCGTCACCGTCGCGCGGCAGCCGTGATCGGCATGCGCCAGCCTCCGCTCGAGTATCTGCCGCAGTCCGGCCGCCGGCTCGATCGCCACGATCTCCTGCCCGCGGTCGATGAGCTCGAGCGTCAGGCGCCCGGCACCGGCTCCGACCTCGACAATCCGGTGTGCGGCACGCGGCAGCCAGTCGAGGATGCCCGGATGGAGCCGCTCGCCGCTCGACAGGCGTTCATACAGGCCCGGCTCAAGCCGGTACAGCAGCTCCCAGGCCAGGGTCAGGTCGGTCTGCGGATCGCCTGCTCCATCGGGAATGAAGCGCCTGGCCTCGTCACCGGTGAGTACACCGAGGTCCGCGGCCGTGTAGCGGCAGCGCAGCTCCCGGCCCAGCCGGGCCGGGTCCTCAGAAGTGATCACCGACCTCGGCCCAGTTTTTGTCGGTCTCGCCCACGCGGACCGACCGCAGGCACCCGCCGGGAAGCTCGGACTGGAGCCTGTCCCAGAACGTCACTGCGAGATTCTCGGCGGTGGGGATGACCCCTTCCAGCCACGGCACGTCGGTGTTCAGGTTGCGGTGATCGACTTCCTCGATGATCTGGCGGCACACGACGTCCGAAAGCTGCTTCAGGTCGATGACGTAGCCGGTGGCGGCGTCGATCTTGCCGGCCACCACGACGTCGAGGACGTAGTTATGGCCATGCATATTCACGCACTTTCCGAACAGGCGCTGGTTCTCGCTATCGGATAGGTGCGGGTCCCGTAGCTGGTGTGCGGCGTTGAACGTCTCGCGGCGGCTCACCAGCACGCTCACCGGGCTGTTCATGGCTCTGAGTGTACGTCTGAGCACGCTGCGTGCTCGTGTCGCCCTGGCCTGCTGATTGGCCCCTGAGTCCGCCAGTACGCGACACGGACATACGTCCCCGAATACCCCGGGAAGCCGTAGGGTTTGCCATGGTTCTCGAGCGAGGAACGGTCGGAGGGCGTTGGCTGTATGCGAGTTGGCCGGATGCTGCACAGGGCACGAGCTGCCTGGGTGGACATCACCTGGGTAGTTTTCATTGCCCTGAACCTGCTCGCCATGCGGCTTATCCCCGCCTGGCAGACGGTCCCGTTCCTGATCATCTGGGTCACTCTGACCGCCGCCTATGGCTTTCGCCTGTGGAAACTAGGCTCCACCATCCTCACGGTCGTGATCGTGACGCTGGCCACCGGCGGCCTGATCGGGTACCAGGTACTCCGCGGCAAGCAGGACGCGGACTATCTGGCCGAAGTTCCCTTGCTGGCCATCTTGTTCGTTGTCATGGTCTGGCATTCGCGTAGGCGTGTCGCGGCCATGGAGGAGATGAAACGGGTATCCGAGCACAACCTGCGCCTGCTGGCTCAGCAGCGGCAGTTTCTGCAGGATGCCTCGCACGAGCTGGGCACGCCGCTGACGATCGCGCTCGGCCATGCCGAGCTGATCCAGAGCGCTGCTCTCGATCAGGCGATCGCGAAGGATGCGCGGGTGGCGGTGCAGGAGCTGCTCCGGATCCGCCGGCTGACGAGCCGGATGCTGCTGCTGGCATCGACGGAAGGCCCGGACTTCCTGCACCGCGTTCCCGTGGACGTGGACGAGATCGTCGTTGAGACCTTGCACCGATGGCGCCATGTGCCGCGCCTGTGGTCAGTGAGCACTCTCGCGGAGATCCACGTGCTGGCGGACGGCGACCGGCTGACCCTAGCGCTGGACGCGCTCATCGAAAACGCGGTGCACCACACCGACGTCGACGGTGAGATCGACGTGAGCGCGCGGCGCGACGGTGACGTCATCATCCTGGCCGTCAGGGATTCCGGGCCCGGCATCCCCGCCGCTGAGGTTGAGCGGATATTCCGGCGGTTCTACCGGCTCGACTCCGGGCGCGACGGCGAGGCCGACGGGTTCGGGCTCGGCCTGCCGATCGTCAAGGCGATCGCCGAAGCGCATGAGGGCAATGTTCAGGTGCACAGCGCCGTGGGTCAGGGCTCGGTGTTCGAGCTGCACCTGCCGGTCTCGGCGGCCTTTGCCAGCCCGCGGTGGCAGCCGAAGCAGCGGGCAGGCTAGGGCCTCACTCCCCCGACGGCAGCAGTTGCTGGCCGCCGTCGATGTCGTAGGCGGCGCCGGTCAGGGCCGTGTTGCTCATGAGGTGAACGGCTAGGGCAGCCACGTCGGCTGGCCCGACGACCCGGCGGATCGGCAAGTCGTGACGCAGCTGATTCCGGCGCTCGTCGAGATTGTCTCCGAGCAGGGATGCCGACAGCGGTGTGTCCACGAACCCGGGGGCGATCAGATTCACCCGCACCGGGGCAATCTCGAGTGCCAGGTTCGCGGTGAGGGCCGTCAGCGCCGCGTTGTCGGCCGCAGCGATGCTCATGCCGACCGCCGGGTGACGCGGCCCCGTTCCCCCCATGAAGATGAGCGTGCCTCCGGCCCGCATCAAAGGGGCGGCGTAGCGGGCGACGCCGAGCATCGGCCAGATATGGCCGTCGACATGACGGCGCGCCTCGTCGAAGTCCATGTCCGCCAGGGTGGCGTAGTAGGGGCCGCCGGCGGTGACCATGACGTGGTCGATCGGCCCGCCGAGCTGGCGGAAGAAGTTTTCCAGTGCGGCCAGATCACTGACGTCGAAGGCGGCGGCGCGCTGCGGCTCGACGAGGCGTACCGCCTGGCTCAGTCGTTCTGGGTCTCTGCCGGTGATGATGACGTCGGCGCCCTCGGCCCGTGCGCGCCGGGCGGTCTCCAGGCCGATGCCCGCGCTGCCGCCGATGACTACGACGGTCTGGCCGGCCAGCTCGGGCTCGCGGGTTCTCCCAGCGACAGTGGCTGTAGCGGTCATGATTCCCTCCGCGGAGTGCTAGTCGATCTGCTCCATCGACTTCACGTGGTCCTCCTGGACGCGCAGGATGGCTTCCGGGCCGCGAAACAGGACAACCCAGCCGTCTTCGCGTTCCACATGATCGATGTTCTCAAGCGTCTCGTCCACGACCTGCTCGTCGTCTCCGTAGACCAGTTCGTAGGTAGCCACGGGCGTTCCTTCCTGAGTCGTCGAAGCTGCCAGCATCCGGGCTGGCGGGGTACCCCTCCCCTGTTTCGCCGGTCACCTAACGAAGCGCAGGTCCGGGCGGAGCAGCCGGCTGGCCGACCGGAAATCATCCGATTCGTCCCCCGCGTCAGTCTTGGTGAGCTTCGCCCTACCCCCGGGGTAGCGAGCTCAGTGGGCACGCAGCGGGAACCTTCCGGTCAGGCGGCCGAGGAAGGCCTGGAAGCCGGGCGAGAGGTCGCTCAGCCCGACCGCGAACGAGAGCGGCGTCACCGAGACGTTGCCCGCGCGCAAAGCGCCGATGTCGGTGCCGAGCGAAGCGTCGGCCTCCGGAATTGGCTCATCCGGCTCGCCGAACAAGTACAGCCAGTACACCTCGGCGTCGTCAGTCCAGCTGGGCACCGCAGACCGCGGGTATGCGCGCCGTCCGGCCCTGGTCAGCACGCTCGCGCCAGCTACCCGCGCTGCGGGATAGTTGACGCTGAGTACCACCGGCTCGGCTGGCCCGGCCTCGATCACCGCGGCCGCGAGCTCAGCGCCGTGCCGGGCAGCGAACCCGAAGTCATAGGCCATGCCGCGGGCGGCCAGGTCCTCCTCGTAATTCACGGCGAAGCTGCCGGTTGGCGTCTGCTGCGAGAGGCAGACGGCCGCGGTCCCGAGGATGGCAGCTTCCAGCCCCGCGCCCACTGTGCCGGAGTACGTCACGTCGTCGGCCAGGTTCGCGCCATGGTTGATGCCGCTGACCACGAGGTCGGCACCGGCGGCCAGGCCGCCAAGCAGGCCGGCCCGGACGCAGTCCGTCGGAGTCCCGTCGCACTCATAGACCGGATGCTGACCGGCTGCGATGCGCCGCACGCCCACTGGCCGGCTGTAGGTGCACTTGCGGGCGAATCCGCTGCAGTCCTGCTCCGGCGTGATCGTGATGACGCTCGCGCAGAACTCAGTCAGCGCGGACCTGATCGCCAGGATTCCCGCAGCGCCGGTCCCGTCGTCGTTGGTCAGCAGGACGCGCACGTTACTCTCCTCCGCTCGCCGGTCTCGCGGGCCAGCCTGGGCGCCCGCGCGGGCCGATTAAGGTTGCGGTATGAGCACCCGCCAGGCCGAGGCAGAGCTGGACACGCGGACCGACAACGGCAGGTCGATCCGCGGCATGGTCGAGCGCGCGATCCACGAGCATCATCTCCGCGGGCGAGCTCGGCGAGCACGGCCGCCTGCCCACCGAGCGCGAGCTCGCCGAGCAGCTGGGGGTCAGCCGGACCACGGTCCGGCAGGTCCTGGACCGGATGGAGCACGCCGGCACCGTGCAGCGGCGCCGCGGCCGGACGGGCGGCACCTTTGTCAACCGCGGCGCGGGTGGACATCGACTTCGGCTACCTCGCGGGCATCCCCGCCTATCTGCGTGCCCAGGGGTTCCGGCCGGGCGCGCACGTGGTCTCGGCCCGGATGCTCCCGGCCGATGCGACCACGGCGAGCGCACTTGGCATCGAGCCGGGCGTGCTCGTGCACGAGGTCATCCGCATCCGGCTGGCCGACGATGTGCGGATCTCGCTTGAGCACGCCCGCATCCCGGTATCGCTCGCGCCAGACCTGCTGGCGCAGCCGCTGAACGACAGCATCTACGACCTGATGGCCGAGCGGTACGGCGTCGTCTTCATCAAGGCCGTCGAGCAGATGGTCGCCGTCCTGGCGGACAAGGACCAGGCCGAGCTCCTCGGCATCCAGGTCGGTGATCCGCTGATGGCGATCGAGCGAGTCGCGTACGACGCCAGCGACCAGCCTGTCGAGTACTCGACCGACCTGTTCCGCGGCGACCGAACCCGCATCATCGCTTGGGCGCATGGTGCGGGCCAGATCAAGGCGACCGGCACGCAGCGCCCCGGACCTTAACGGCCGCCGAGCGGACCCGGTCACATGCGTCAGGCCCGGATCCGTGTGCCTGCGGCGTCATACGGTGCCTGGAGCGACAGAGGTGGCGCCGTAGCGCTGACCGCCGATAGCGACCTCATAACGGCCCTGCCCGAGCCACTCACGGTCGGCCTTGCCATCGTGACGCTCGACGTATCCGAGCAGGACGGTCCGCCCGACGGTATGCCCGAACGCGGCCGAGCTCACGAACCCCACCGGCTGGTCGTCGCGCAGCAGCAGCTCGCCGCCCCACGCGTAAGCCGACGGGTCGGACACCACGAAGCTGGCCAGGCGCCGGGTAACACCCGCCGCCCGCTGCTGCTCGACTGCCGGGCGGCCGCGGAACGGGATGGCGGTGTTGAGCTTGCACGCGAACGTGAGGCCGGCTTCGACTGGCGAGGTGTCCGGGCTTAGCTCCCGGCCGAACGCGCGGTAGCCCTTCTCCAGGCGGAGCGACTCGATCGCGTAGTAGCCGGCCAGCCGCGGGCTGCACGACATTGGCCGGATCGGTGAGCCGCTCGAGCGCAGCGACCGTCATCTCGGCGGGCACATAGAGTTCCCAGCCGAGCTCCCCGACGTACGTGAGCCTGGTAGCCCGGACAGTCAGGCCGGCCAGGTCAACTTCCCGGCTGTCGCCGAAGCTGAACGCCGACGCGGCGAAATCGTCGCCGGACAGGCCTGCTCAGCAGCTCGCGGGATCGTGGTCCCATGACGCTCAGGACGGCGTACGGCCGAGGTGACGTCGAAGAACTCGACGCGCAGGCCCGGCGGCACCGACCGGCGCAGCAGGTCAAGGTCGTGTACCGCCTGGGCACTGCTGGTCACTATCAGGTACTCGTTCCAGCGGATGCGGGTCACCGTGACGTCGGCCTCGTAGCCGCCGCGGTCATTGAGGATCGCCGTGTACACGGTCCGGCCCGGCTGGTACCGCGACGTCGTTGGAGCACAGGTACTGCAAGGCGGCCTCGGCGTCGGCGCCGCGGACCGCGATCTTGGCGAACGATGTCTGATCGAAGAGCGCGACGTGCTCTCGCGCGGCGCCGGTGCTCGGCCGCGCTGTGCGGCGAACCAGTTCTGGCGCCCCCAGCGTATTCGACCACCGGCTTCGACTGCCGGCCGGGGCGAACCAGTTAGCCCGTTCCCAGCCCATCCTGGTCCCGAAGCAGGCGCCCTGCCGCCTCAAGCAGGTGGTGTACCGGGGACCGGCGGACACCGCGCGCGCTCTCCGGCTCGCGGTTGGGCCAGGCCATCGCGAAGTGCAGGCCGACGATCTCCTGGACCCGGCTGCGCAGCCAGCGCTTGTTGCCCTGCATCGGCGCGAACCGCCGGATGTCGACCGGGCTGAGGTCGAGGTCGCGGCTCGCCCGGCGACGATCCACGCGGGCCAGCGCGCTGCCCGCCCCGCCAGCGAACGCGATGCCGGAGGAGTTGAAGCCGGCCGGCGACGAAGTAGTTATCGAGCTCAGGAGCCGCGCCCATGATGAAGTTGTGGTCGGGCGTGAAGCTCTCCGGGCCGTTGTAGAACTTCTTGACCCCCGCGCTCTCCATGGCCGGGACCCGCTGGATCGGCGTTGCGCATGAGGATGTCGAACTGGTCCCAGTCCTCGGGCAGCAGCTGGAACTCGAACGGCTCTGGGATCTCGTCCGAGGCCACCCACGGCTTGGCGTCCGGCTCGAAGCCGCCCATCAGCAGCCCGCGGACCTCCTCCTTGAAGTAGGTATAGCCGTCCGGGTCGCGCAGCGTCGGGCGTCGTCCGGTCCAGGCCGTCGATGGCCTCGGTGACGATGTAGTAGTGCTCGGCAGGCTGGAGCGGGATCGTGACGCCGACCTGGTCGCCGAGCGCCTTGGCCCACTGCCCGCCGCAGTTCACCACGTACTCGCACTCGATCTCGCCGCGGCTCGTGCGGCACGCAGGTGACCCGGCCGCGATCGACCGACCAGCCGGTCACCTTGGTCCGCTCGAAGATCCGCGACGCCCAGCTGCCGTGCACCCCTGGCCAGCGCCTGGGTGAGGTCAGCGGGGTTGGCCTTGGCGTCGTTCGGCAGCCAGACCGCGCCGACCAGGTCGTCGGTCTCGCATCAGCGGCCCATCTGCGGCGGCCTCGGCGGCCGAGATGACGTGCGCCTCGAGGCCCTGGGCCTGCGCCAGGTCACAGTCCTGCAGTAGCTGCACCATCCGATCGGCGGACGCCGCGACCCAGAGCGCGCCGCTCTGGTTCCAGCCGGTGCCCGAGGCCGACCTCCGCTTCCAGCCCCGCATACAGACTGGCTGCTGTCGATCATCAGCCTGGTCAGCGACGGGTGCGTGCGCAGCTGGCCGACGACGCCGGCCGCGTGCCAGGTTGTGCCGCAGGACAGCTGCCCCTGCTCGAGCAGCACAACGTCGGTCCAGCCGAGCTTGGCGAGGTGATAGGCGACGCTGCAGCCGACGGCGCCGCCGCCGACGATGACGACCCTGGCTCGCTGCGGGAGGTCACTGCTGGCCATCGGCTGCCTTCCGCTCTTGTCCCGTGCCCCGGCAAGCCCTTTTTGGGCGCACCATATGGAAGCAGCGTAACTCGGGCCACGGTCGCCCCGCCAGCGGCAATCTGCCGCTTAACATGCTGCCGGAAACGACGCACTCCTTGTCAGCCCTCGCGGGACTACGTTACAGTGCGCCAAAAGTCATTCTGATCCGGCAAATGGACCACCCAATCGAGAGAAGGGACGGTTCAGCGGATGGGAGCTGTCGAGACCTCACGAGCCGTTCACCACCGCCGCCGGCAAGCTGACCAGGGTCGCTGACGGCCCTCACCAACGGCGCGCTGACGTTCGCCGGCGTTGGCGTCTTCGCCGGGCTTTTCTCGCTGTACGGATTCGCGATGTCCAGCGTCGGCGGCGCCGAGTTCTGGGGCTGGCCGCTGGTCGCGATCAGCGTCGGCGCGATGGTGCTGGTGATCGCCGAGCTCGGCGTCGAAGTACCCGTTCGCCGGCAGCATGTACCAGTGGCCGACGATCCTGGCCGGCAAGCGGGTCGGCTGGTGGATGGGCTGGGTCTACGCCGGCGCGCTGTTTCCGCTGCATGACCGCCTATTACGCGAGCCTGCCGGTGCTGATCCACCCGCTGTTCAACCTGGCGCCGAGCTTCACGACCGACGAGATCATCATCGTGATCGCCGCCGCGATCGCGGTGCTGTGGAACGTCGCTGCGGATCGGGATGCTCGGCCACATCACCGCAGTGGGCGATGATCCTGGAACTGACCGTCGTCACCGTCGTGTGCCTGCTGACCTTCATCCTGGGCGCCAAGCACTTCGGCAACCTGACGCAGACCGCGGCACGTGACCACGACCAGCTTCGGGCGCCGCCACCGTCCAGGTGCTCAGCGCCCTGAAGAACGTCTTCCCGCTGTTCATCGGCGCCGGTGTGTTCAACGCGCTGTGGGTGCTGTACACGTTCGAGAACGGCGGCACGCTGGGCGAGGAGACGCGTGGACGCCGGGCGCAACGCGCCGCGCGCGGTGATCGGCGCCTACCTGTTCGCGATCACCTGCCGGGTTCCTGTTCCTGCTCTGCCTGACGCCGTCGATCCCCGACATGAAGGCCGCGATGCTCGGCGGCGTGCCGGCGGAGAACGCCATCACCGCGCACCTGCCGGTCGGCGTCTTCAAGCTGTTCCTCGTCGTCGTCTCCATCGGGCTGATCGTCGCGACCAACATCATGTTCACCGGCGCGGTCCGGCACATCTACGGCATGGCACGGGACGGGCAGCTCCCGTTCTCGCCGACCTTCTCGCAAGACGCTGAAGGACGGCGCGCCGTGGGCCGCGGTCCTGCTGCTCGGCGTGCTCTCGCTGGTCCCCGTGTTCGTGTTCACCACCAAGACGTCGTCGATCGTCGGCGGCGCCACGGCCGCGATGTACGTCGCCTACTTCCTGATCATGAGCGTCACGCTGATCTACCGGTTCCGCGGCTGGCCGAAGGTCAAGGGCAGGTTCTCGCTCGGGCGCTGGGGCATCCCGGTCAACATCGTGGCGGTGCTCGGCACCGGGCTGACCGCGCTGGACCTGCTGTGGCCGCAGGGCGGCCACCAACCCGACCTACAACCAGATCTCCGGCACCGCCGGCGGCTTCTTCCTCAAGGACACCCCGATGGCCTGGCTGATCATCGGCCGTTCCGCTCCTGGTCGGGGTGATGTTCTACGCCGTCCGGTCCAAGCGGATCCACGACCATCCGCTCGCCATCGACCAGTACCACCCAGAGCCCTGACCGTGACGACCGCCAGCGGCGGGACCGGGCACCAGCGGCGGGCGCGACCAGCACGGCGCGACCAGCGGTTCGCAGCCCAGATGGCGCATGGTCGCCGATGGCGCCGACGTGCTGCGCGGGCAGCGAGCTGGCCTGGACGCAGCTGTTCGGCGGGCTCGCGCACGTCACGTACGCGGTCGCCACCGACGGCCGGAGACCGGTACGTCGTCAAGTTCCTCACCCAGGAGATGGACGACTTCGGGCTGATGATCCCGATCGGCGACCTGATCGCCAACACGGTCGCGGCCGGCGAGTCGGGCGTCGGCGCCAGCGTGCTCCAGGCACTGCCAGAGATCCCCGCGATCGTGCTCGAGTACATCGACGGCCGGACACTGGACACCGCCGACCTGGCCCGGCCGGACTACATCCCGCGGATCGGCCAGCGCGATCCGCGAGCTGCACACCAAGGCGCCGCCGATGGGCAACTCGACGTGATCTGGAAGTTCCTCGACGACTACCTGACCCTCATCGGAAGCACTACGAACTGGCCTGCCCGGCCGGGCATCGCTGGACTGGCTGCCCGACCATCCGGCGGATCCAGGCGGCCCTGGCGGTCAACGTCAGCTGCCGCCGTGCCGAGCAACAACGACCTGCTCGCCAAGAACATCATGGACGACGGCCGGATCCGGCTCATCGACTACGACTTCAGCGGGATGAACGACCCGATGTTCGACGTCGGCGACCTGGCGATGGAGGGCGACTACGACCCAGACCAGATCCGCGCACGCTGTGCGACCGCCTACTTCGGCTGGCACGACCCCGTGCAGTGCGCACGGGCCAGGCTGTTCGGCATCGCCGCCCAGTACACCTGGTCGCTGCTGTTCGTCGGGATGGACACGCTGCTGAGCGACTCCCCCGACGAGGGCTTCGACTACTGGCAGGAGGCGGCTCAGTCGCGCTGGGACTGGACGCAGGGCCAAGCTCGAGGACCGGTCGCTGGAGTCGCTGATCGCGCGGCGAGCCAGGCGGCCCAGACGCCCGGAGCTTGCGAGAGAACCGGAGGCCCGCAGATACCGGAAGCCCGGAGCAGGGCGAGGAGGCACCGTGGACAAGGTCGCGCTCGTGACCGGCGGCAGCAAGGGCATCGGCTACGCGTGCGCCGAGCGGCTGCTAGACGATGGCTACGCCGTCGCGATCTGCGCCAGGCAACGCCGACGAGGTCAGCGCCGCGGCCGCGCCAGCTCGCGGCGACCGGACAAGGTCCTCGGTGCTGCGCGCCGACGTCGGCTCGGCCGACGACTGCGCCAGCCTGGTCCCGGCGGTGCTGGAGCGCTTCGGCCGGATCGACGTCCTGGTCAACAACGCGGGCGTCTACAGCCCCGTGCCGTTCCTCGATTTCACCGCCGACACCTGGGATGCGCTGATGGACATCAACGTGCGGGGGCCAGTGCTGCTCGGCGGCGCCGCGGCGCGCGCGATGCGCGACCAGGGCGCCGGCGGCCGGATCGTCAACATCGCCTCCACCAACGGGCAGCTATCCGAGGCCGAGTTCGCGCATTACAACGCGTCCAAGGCGGCGCTCATCTCGCTGACCAAGTCGATGTCGGTCGAGCTCGCGCCGCTCGGCATCCTGGTCAACGCCGTCGCGCCCGGCTGGGTGCTGACCCCGCTGAGCGAGCCGTTCGTCGCCACCCTCGAGCGAGGACGCGCTGGGCCGGATCAGCCCGCTGCAGCCGGGTCGGCACCGCCGCCGAGGTCGCCGGGCGCCGTCTCGTTCCTGTGCGGCAGACGACTCCACCTACGTCACCGGCATCACGCTGAACGTCGACGGCGGCCTGACCGCCATGCACCCGGCGATCTGAGCGCTGGCGGCTAGGCCGCCGACCGGCATCGGGTAGTAAGTCTCGTAGACCGCTTGCGCCTGACGGCGCGCGTCGTCCCAAGACCAGGTCGCCGGGACGAACCGGTCCGGGCTGAGCGATCGCACGTACGGCGACGGATCACCGCTCAGGCTCTCGACCAGCGCCATGGCCAGGCCGGCCGATCCGGACACGCCGTGCGCATTGCAGCCCGCCGCGAATGCCAGGCCGCGGATCGCGCTGACGGGCCCGACGAGGAACCGGCCGTCCGGGCTGAAGGCCGGCCAGCCCTGGAAGGTCGTGCTGATGCCGGCCCCCGCCAGCGCGGGCGCGAAGGCACTCAGGCTGGTGGCGAAGCCGGCGAGCACGTCCCAGTCGGGGCGGGCGACGAGCTGAGAGGAGACCTCGACAGCACGCGGATCGATGCTCGTCGCCGTGGTGCTCGAAGCCGCCGCAGAGCAGCCGGTCGCTCTCGCCGCGCGCGTAGACCTGGATCTCGGGGATGCGCAGGCATGGCAACTCGGCGTGCCAGCCCGGCAGCGGCTCGGTCACGAAGTACTCGTGCAGGACCGGCACGATCGGCAGCTCGAGGCCGGCGAGCCGGGCCACCGCGGCGGACCAGGGGCCGGCCGCGATGACGACCTGCTCGGTGCGGAAGGTACCCGCTGCGGTCGAGATGGACTGCGACTGCGCCGCCGCCGGTACTCCGATCCCGGTCACGGCGGCAGTGCGTGGCGACCGTCACGCCCTGGTCGCGTGCTGCGCTGAGGTAGGCCGTCACGAGGCTGTTGGGCTGCAGGTAGCCGTCGGTCGGCGACCACAGCGCAGCCTAGTACCGGGTCGGTCTGCGCTCGAGCACGGGATAGATCTCGCGGAGCTGGCGCGCGGCTCAGGAACTCGACCGGCAGACCGGTGATGCTCGGCTGTCTGCGCGATCTGCTCAAGCTCCGCGACCGAGGCGGCGGACAGGGCCAGCCGGACAGCGCCGCACTCGCGAAAGTCCATCGTGTAGCCGGTCTCGCGCTCGAAGTCGCGGTAGACGGCCGCGGCCGCCATTGTGAGCCGGGCGCGCTCGACGGTGGGCCTGGCCTGGCCGACGAATCCGGCCGCCTGGCTGCTGGTCGCCTCGCACAGGCCCTCGCGCCTCGAGCAGCTGGACGTCTCGCTGACCAGTCACGGGCGAGGAAGTAGGCGACCGCGGCGCCGACGGCGCCGCCGCCGATAATGGTGATCTCGGCATCACGAGGGCTGGGCATGGACCCTCCACCCTGGGCACGAACTCGCGAGCCGGTCGCTGTCCATCCCGAATTGGTATGCCCAAATAATACGCGCGGGCCGGGTGCGCCGCCAGCGGCCGGGCGTGCCTCGCCGTCATCCGAAGCGGCTCAGGTAGGGCTCGGCAATCTCGGAAGTCTGCGCGGAGTAGCCACCCGCGCGCATCTCCGCCGCTAGCTCCGTATCGGCGCGCAAGCCTGCGTAGGCGCTCAGCATCAGCCGACGCAGCATCACGAAGGTGTCGATCTCGAGCTCGTCCGCCGCCGGCAGGTGCTCGACCTGCCGGTATCCGTCGACCCACAGCGCGATCAGCTCGTGCACGTCTGGCCCGTCCCTCGTTGAAGGTGAGCGCGCACGCCAGGTCGTACAGGTACCAGCTGAAGCCGCAGTCCTCGAAGTCGATCACGCTGATGTGGGCGCCGTCGACGAGCAGGTTGGCCAGCCGCAGGTCCGCGTGCACCAGGCCGAAGCGGCTTGGGCCCGGCGCCGAACCTGGCCAGCCGCGCCGTCACCACAGCGGCGAGCCGCTCCTGCTGGCGGCGTTCCGCCGGGTCGGTCACGCTCGCCTGCCAGGGCCCCCAGTGCGGGCGCTCGCCCAAGAGTGGTGCTCAGATCCCAGCGCGGCCGGACAGAACCAGCCGGGCGCGGTCCAGGCGCGCGCGTGCCGGTGAAGCCGGGCTGTGATGGCGCCTAGCTTGGGGAACCACGCCGCCAGCTCGTCATCGGCGGGCTCGCGGCCTGGAGCGCACGTGAACAGCACGCAGTAGCAGCGCCCGATCGGCGGATCACAGGCGAGCTCGACGACGCGGGCGCCGCGAGCCGTCGATCACGACGCCTGGCACCAGCGAGCCCAGCTCGTGCCGCAGGGCGCTCATCCAGGCCAGCTCGGACAGGATCTCCGCAGGCGAGCGGCCGCCGGGACGGTAGATCCGCAGGACGACCGGATCGCCCAGATGCGGCTCAGCGCGGTAGGTCCAGTTCTCTGTCAGCGGGTACTGATGCAAGACGCAATCCGCGGCGATGCCGTACCGCTCGCAGGCACGGCGGGCGGCTGCCGCCATATCGCGGACGCCGGGCGCAGCGACCTGCTCGATCAGCGCCGGGTCCGCTCCGCTCATGACCACCTCGCCAGCCACTACTGCACGATCCCGACGGCAGCGTCACACACTCCGCGTATGAGGCACCAGGCTAAATGGGCCGACCTTAAATCGCAATGGGGCCGCGAACGGCCGGCGAGGGCCACGCTGGCAGGGCCTTCACTCATCGTCCGTCGGGACAGCTGTGCCGGGCCCACCGCGCTCAGGCTGCTTATCGGGGACGAATGCGGTTGCAAGCAGTGCCGCCGAGGCGACGGCGAGCACCGCGATCAGCGCGGTACTGCCGGCAATCGAATACCCGCTCACAATGACCGAGGCAGTGAACGCAGCGTAAGCGGCGATGATCAGGCTGCCGGCGCGCCGGCTCAGCCCACGCTGGTGGTAGGCAATGACCAGCACGGCGACGGTCAGGGCCAGGTACCACGCCGTCACCAGTACGGCCTGCGCCGACGGCCGACCCAGGCCAAGCAGGGCGCCCGGCAGCAGGAGCCCGGCAACGACGTTGATCGCGTTGCTGTTCAGGGCAGTGCTCAAGGTGGCGGCGCCGCGCCCGCGCCCCGCCAGGTAGACCGCCGCGACCGCGTTGGGCAAGCTCGTGACAGCCGCGAGGACGAGGCCGCCGACGATGATCTCCGGCACGCCATAACGACGGCCGAGATGGGATGCAGCCCGTTCCATCACGATGCTGGCCACGACGACCACGATCAGTGCCACGCCTGCGGTCGCTACGTCCGGCCAGCGGGCCGGCACGGGCCGGATAGCGTCCTCGAGCTCAATCTCTTCCTCTGTCACGGCCGAGCGCAGCCACGTCCACCAGCTTTGCGGCAAGCGCAGGCGCTGCATGCCCTGGCCCTCCGTGCCCAGCAGGACGGCATACAGGCCGAGGACCGCTACCGCCAGGAAGAGGCCAAGCGTCACCGGCAGCAGGCCGGTGACGACGCCCAGGCAGACGAGGGCCACCCAGAGGGCGACCGCGCCACCGAGTGCAACGACCTTGCGATGCAGGCCAATCCGTCCCGCCACGACTGCTCCCAGGCCGAGGAGCGCGGCGAGATTGAAGACGTTCGAGCCCAGGACGACTCCGGCCCCGATGCTCTGCTGGTGACTGGTGAGCGCGCTTACCGCGGCCGAGATCTCCGGCGCATCCGCCGCCAGCGCCGCCACGATGCCGAGGAGCGCCTCGGACATGCCGAGCCGCTCACCTATGCGCTCCAGCCGCGATACCAGCAGCCAGCTCGTACCCAGGCTGACTGCAGCGCCAAGGACGAACGCGGCTATCGCCGGCACGCCGGACCAGGGATGCTCGCAGTAGGCGCCATAAGCCGGACTCTCCCAGTCGAGGAGCCCGCAGGCTCTGCCTCTTCACTCTGCCGACCAGACTTCCCGGCGCACCTGGCTACCAGGATAGGGGCTGCCGCCGTCACCAGCTGCCTTCGCGGTCGGGGTCATGGCAACAATGCCGCCTTGCGGGCGGTGCCTGCTTGACGGGCGGCGGCTCGCCGCCGTAGCGTCCGGCCGTGTGCGGATCCTGATTCTCGGCGGCAGCGGCTACCTCGGCGGGGTGCTCACGAGGCAGGCCGTGGCCGCTGGTCACAATGTCATCGCTACCTATTTCTCCCGGCGCGCGGACTCGCCGGGCGTGCAGTGGTGTCAGGTCGACGTACGCGAGCGCGTCCACGTAGACGCCATCGTCTCGGCGCTGCAGCCTGGGGTGATCGTCAACACGGCCTACCGGCAACGCGAGTGGCAATCGACAGCGGATGGCGCCGCCCATGCCGCCCTGGCGGCGGCCCGGCTGGGCGCGCGCCTCGTGCACATGTCGAGCGACGCCGTCTTCTCCGGCACCGAGGCGTCCTACGACGAGGACGCGGTGCCCGAACCCGTCAACAGCTACGGAGCCGCCAAGGCCGCGGCCGAGACGGCGATCCGCGCGGTCGACCCGGGCGCCGCCATCGTGCGCACCTCGCTGATCATCGGCGACGGGCGCTCGCCTCAGGAAACTGCCGTGCACGACCTCGCCGCAGGCCGCACCGACGGTGTGCTGTTCACCGATGAGATCCGCTGTCCGGTTCACGTCGCCGACCTGGCTTCGGCGCTACTGGAACTGGCCGCCAGCGACGCAGCCGGGATCCAGAATGTCGCTGGCACCGACGCACTCAGCCGGTACGAGCTCGGCTGCCTGATCGCCCGCCGCGATGGTCTTGACGAGTCCCGCCTGCCGGCCGGGCTGCAGGCAAGTCTCGGGCTGGCGCGGCCATTGCAGATCCGCCTCGATTGCCGGCGGACGCAAGCGCTGCTGCGGACCCGGCTGCGCGGGGCCAGGGAGTTCCTCGCGAGCTAGTACGTCGGTCAGCCGCCGTGCTGGCGGGCCGCCCTGCTCCGGCAGCGGCCTTGGTAATGTCCAACGGGTGCACAGGGGCGTCGTGCTGCTAACGGGCGGGAGCCGCGGCATCGGTGCCGCCGTCGCGGCGCGGGCCTCGGCCGACGGCTGGGCGGTGTGCCTCACCTACCGTGACGACGCGACGGCGGCCGCCGCGGTCGTAGCCGGCATGGAGAGCATGGGCGGCACGGCAGCCGCGGTCCGGGCTGATGTCTCGGTCGAGAGCGACGTCCTCGGAGCGTTCGCGGCGGCGGAGCGCCTCGGCCCCGTCGCCGCCCTCGTCGCCAACGCCGGGATCGTCGCGCCGAGGGCCAGGGTCGACGAAATGAGCGCGGAACGAGTCGAGCGGGTGTTCGCGGTCAACGTCGTTGGCACGATCATGTGCTGCCGCGAGGCCGTGCGGCGCCTGTCGACTCGCCATGGCGGCCGGGGCGGCTCGATCGTCCTGCTTTCGTCGGCGGCGAGCAGGCTGGGATCGGCCGGCGAGTACGTCGACTACGCCGCGTCCAAGGGCGCGGTCGACACGCTCGGCGTCGGCCTGGCCCGCGAGGTGGCCGCGGAAGGCATAAGGGTCAACGTGGTGCGGCCCGGCATCGTCGACACCGAGATCCACGCGAGTAGCAATCAGCCCGATCGTGCGGCGCGACTCGGGCCGACAATCCCCATCGGCCGGGCTGCGCACGCCAGCGAGGTCGCGGCCGCGGTGGTCTGGATGCTCAGCGACGAGGCCAGCTATTGCACCGGCAGCATCCTGGACGTCACCGGCGGCCGGTAGCACAAGTCCCGCGACGTCGTCTTTACGTCGGCCGCCGAGCCCTGCGGCGCTGGAACTGGCGGCCGCAGGTGCATAGGCCGCCGGCAACGAGGGAACCACGGAACCTGAGGAACCAGAGCCCGGCTTTTGATCGACCGCCAACGAAAGCCAAGGAGACTCACATGTCGGTGTCGACCGAAAACGCAGCGATCCGGCCGTTCACGATCCCGGTCACATCCGACGGGGAACTCCAGGCCCTGCGTGCGCGGGTAGCAGCGACGCGCTGGCCCGATGCGGAGACCGTCGCAGATCACTCGCAAGGCGTTCAACTCGGGACGATTCAGGAACTCGCCCGTTACTGGGCCTCGGACTACGACTGGCGCTCATGCGAAGCGAAGCTGAATGCCCTGCCGCACTTCAAGACCGAGATCGACGGACTGGACATTCACTTCATCCATGTTCGTTCAGGACATGACACCGCGCTCCCGCTCATCCTCACGCATGGGTGGCCCGGCTCGATCATCGAGCTGCTGAACGTCATCGACCCGCTCACCAACCCCACGGCACACGGTGCGAACGCCTCGGACGCTTTCCACGTCGTGATTCCCTCCATGCCGGGTTACGGGTACTCAGACAAGCCGCAGGCACCCGGCTGGGGTCCAGACCGTATAGCGACGGCCTGGCTCGAGCTGATGAAGCGCCTCGGATACGACCATTTCGTGGCGCAAGGCGGTGATTGGGGCGCGGTTATCACGGATCTGATGGCTGCGCAGGCACCGCCCGGAATGCTCGGCATGCACACCAACATGCCTGGCGCTATACCACCCGACATCGCACAGGCGCTCCCTGTCCCCGGCCAGCTCGCCCCCGGCGGCCCGCCGCCCTCCGGTCTCTCAGCCGACGAAAAGCGCGCGTTCGAGCAGATCAGCACCTTCTACACGACGGGCGCAGGCTATGCCGTAGAAATGGGGACGCAGCCGCAAACGATCTACGGAGTGGCGGATTCCCCGGTCGGCCTGGCGGCCTGGATGATCAACCACGACGCGTACAGCTACGGGGAAATCGCTCGCGCCTTTGAGGGCCACCCCGTAGGCGAGCTCACCCGAGACGGGATCCTCGACAACGTCACGCTGTACTGGCTGACGAACACCGGGGTTTCATCCGGTCGCCTCTACTGGGACAACAAGTTCGGCTTCTTCGACGCCAAGAACGTCTCCATCCCGGCTGCCGTGAGCGTCTTTCCCGGTGAGCTCTATCAAACCCCGCGGAGCTGGGCCGAGCGGGCCTATCACAACCTCATCTACTACAACGAGCTCGATAGAGGCGGGCACTTTGCAGCCTGGGAGCAGCCGCAGCTCTTTTCCGAGGAGGTTCGCGCGGCGTTCCGAACACTCCGTTAGCCGGGCGCAGGGCGAGGCGGCGCGCATCTCGTGCGCGCCGCCCTCCGCATGGGCGACGGCAGGCGCCGGAACCGCGTTGGCCGAGGGCCGAGCGCCGAGCGCCTACTGAATCGTGGGACTGTCGGCGGCATAGGCGATGATCGGAGAAGGTGCCTGCGAGAGGAGCAGCCTGCCCATGCCTGCTAAGCCCGCCCGTCGGTCCGAGGCTGCCGTGCAATCCGAGCCAGCACAGCAGTCCGGGGCCATACAGCGACCGCGCAAGGTGACAGCGCGGGAGGCGGCCGGCTTGCTCGCAGAGCGCGACCCGGTGGTGGCCCGGCTCGTCGCCGAGGCCGGGCTGCCGTCCTTCCCGGCGCCGAAGGAGTCGTATTTCGCGATCCTTGTCCGGGCGATTACTTATCAGCAGCTAGCCGGCAATGCGGCCCGTGCTATTCACGGTCGGCTGATTGCCGCACTTGGCGACGACGTCGTTCCCGAGCGCCTGCTCGCGCTGTCGGACGAGGAACTGCGCGGCGCCGGGCTGTCGGCCAACAAAGCTGCCTCGCTGCGTGACCTGTCGGCCAAGGTCCTCGACGGAACCGTCATCCTCGACGCACGTCGGCTCGCGCGCCAAAGCGACGCCGAGATCGCGGAGCGGCTGACGAGCGTGCGCGGCATCGGCCGCTGGACCGCGGAGATCTTCCTCATGTTCCAACTGCGGCGCCTGGACATCTGGCCGACAGGAGACCTGGGCGTGCGCCGGGGATACGGCCTAGCCTGGGACGTTCCGATGCCGACGGCCAAGGAGCTTGACCTGCTGGGCGAGGCCTACCACCCGTACCGCAGCGTTGTCGCCTGGTACTGCTGGCGAGCGGTCGACCTCTACGCAACCCGCAGCCCCGCCGACGGCCAGGGCGCGGTCCCGCTGTAGTCGCGCTAGCAGCCGCCGGGCGGGCCTGGCATGCCGGGGCCGCTGGATGGCTGGTCAATCATTCCGCCAGCAGCTGTCCGCAGCTCGCCACCAAGGTGGACGACATACCAGCGGCCGCGCCATGAGATCAGCGTGGCGATGCCGAAAGACTCCTCGTGGCCGCCGACGCGATATACAAGGCGCGCACCGGCGATGTGCCAGTAGCCCACGGCGTTGTCGCATACGCCGGGATAGATCCAGTCGGCCTCCTGCTCGGGCACGATGACCCGGACCAGCGTGGCAGTCCTGGCCCGGTGGCCGAGCAGGTCGTGGGCGGCGATCACATCGGCCTTGAACTCGGTGACGAGACGACCGCGCCAGTCGGCCGCCGGGTCGAACATCGCCTTCACCTGCTTGTAGGCGACCACGGGGAAGAACGCCGGCATGGCGAGATCCGGTCGGCCTGAGGCTACTGCGGCCCACAGGTCCGTCATCTCGGCCTGGAACACCGCGCTATGGGCTGGCGGGCGCGTGCTCGTTTGGTGCTGCCCTGCCTTCGCGGCGGGCACCGGAACGACGACCGGCCACGCCGTTGGCACCGTCGAAGCAGGCGTCGATGGAGAAGCCCCGGCGGTGGAGGGCGAGGCAGTGGAGGGCGAGGCGGCGGAGGGCGAAGCGGCGGCACCGGACGCCGCCGATGCGCCCGGCCCGCTGCAGCCACCCGCGGCGCCGCCAGCAACGGTGGCTAGCGCAGCCGCCGCGACCGCTCTGACCAGCAGCCGCGCGAGTCCCCTGCGTCTCATGGGCAGCATCGTAAGCCGCGCCACCCGCAGCCACGGGACCATGTCCGCCCGCAGGCGGCCGAAAGCTCATCGCCATAGGGCGCCACCAGTTCTTTCCGGGCCCGGCGCGGGCATGATGCAAGTCTGAGCACGCAGACAGGAAGGCAATTCGTGGATCTTGGCCTAACCGGGAAGGTCGCTGTCGTCACGGGAGCCAGCAAAGGCATCGGCCTCGCCGTAGTTCGGGGCCTGGCGGCAAACGGGGCGCATGTCGTCGCGGGCGCGCGCACTTCCTCGCCGGAGCTAGCAGAACTGGAGAAGGCTGGTCAGGTCCGCACGGTACACGTAGACCTGACCGACGCCAGCGGCCCGGCCAGCCTGATCGCGTTCGCCGGCGAGCGGATCGACATCCTCGTGAACAACGTTGGGAGCGCCCCTGCCCGTACCGGCGGCTTCCTGAGCATTACCGACGACGACTGGCAGTCGTCGATCACCATCAACCTCCTGGCCGCCGTCCGGACGACTCGCGCCGCGCTGCCGGCCATGCTGGCGGCCGGGAGCGGAGCGATCGTCAACACCGGTTCGGTCAACTCCCGCCTGCCCGACCCAGCGGTCATGGACTACAGCGCGGCCAAGGCAGCGCTGGCGAGCTTCGCCAAGGCGCTGTCGAAGGAGGTCGGGCCGCACGGCATCCGCGTCAACTCAGTGGCCCCCGGCCCGGTAGCCACCGACCTGTGGCTCGGTCACGGCGGCGTCGCGGCCACCGTCAGCGCTGCGACCGGCGCAGACCCGAAGGACGTTGCTAGCCAGGCGGCGAGCCAGATGGTAACTGGGCGCTTCACCAGGCCCGAGGAAGTCGCCGACCTCATCTTGTTCCTCGCCAGCGAGCGCGCGGCTAACATCACCGGTGCCGATTTCGCCATCGACGGCGGTCTCATAACGACCTTGTGACTCATAACCGGCCCACCGGGCTAAATGCTTGCTACGCCTATAGCGAAGCGACAACGGCAACAGGCATGGTCAGAGGACCGCAGCCACTGCCAACGCATGAAGCTGCTCAGGCGGAACCTACGATGGGCTGATGGAAGACGCACCGGCCGCAGCGGCCGAGTCTCACCAGGAGCCGGCGCCAGCTCCACCGCAGGGCCAGCAGACGCGGCAGCGTTCCGCGATCGTGACTGTCGACGACGATCCGGATGTCTCCCGCGCGGTCGCCAGGGACCTGCGGCGCCGCTACGGCGAGCAGCACCGGATCGTGCGCGCCGAATCGGGAGAGGCTGCCCTCGACGCACTCCGGCAGATGAAGCTGCGCGGTGACCTGGTCGCAATGATCCTGGCCGACTATCGGATGCCGGAGCTCAACGGCATCGAGTTCCTCGAGCGCGCGATGGACATCTATCCGGGCGCGCGGCGGGCATTGCTGACGGCGTACGCCGACACCGGCGCGGCCATCGAGGCCATCAACGTGGTCGACCTCGACTACTACCTGCTCAAGCCCTGGGACCCGCCGGAGGAGAAGCTGTATCCGGTGGTGGACTCTCTCCTGGAGACATGGCTGTCGTCGGACCACCGGCCGGTGCCAGAGACCAAGGTCATCGGGCACCGCTGGTCGGCGCGTTCGTCCGAGGTCCGCGAGTTCCTCGCCCGCAACCAGGTGCCATACCGGTGGTACGCCTCCGACGAGCCGGAGGGCCGGCAGTTCCTGGAGGCCGCTGGGCAGGACGGGCAGCGGCTGCCCGTCGTCGTCGTCCCGGACGGCACGGTGCTGGTCGAGCCGTCCGAGCCGGAGCTAGCCGACCGCGTTGGCCTTGCAACTACGCCATCGACGGACTTTTATGACCTCATCGTCATCGGCGGCGGCCCGGCCGGCCTCGGCGCCGCCGTGTACGGCGCGTCCGAGGGACTGCGGACCGTCCTGGTCGAGCGGACCGCGACCGGAGGCCAGGCGGGCCAGAGCTCGCGGATCGAGAACTACCTGGGTTTCCCCGACGGAGTGTCGGGCGCACAGCTGACGGACCGGGCGAGGCGGCAGGCCTCGAAGTTCGGTGCCGAGATCTTGACGACACGCGAAGTGGTCGGCCTCGAGGTGAACGGGTCGGCCCGGACGATCCGCTTTGCCGACGGCAGCGCGATCAGCGCCCACACGGTCATCCTGGCGACCGGCGTGGCCTACCGGCAGCTCACGGCGCCGGGCCTCGCTAATCTGACGGGCCGCGGCGTCTACTACGGCTCGGCCCTGACCGAGGCGACGAGCTGCGTCGACGAAGACATCTACATCGTCGGCGGCGCTAACTCCGCCGGTCAGGCCGCGGTCTACCTCGCCAAGCGAGCCCGCTCGGCGTCGATCCTCGTGCGCTCTAACTCGCTCACGAAGTCGATGTCGCACTACCTGATCGAGCAGGTTGACAACATCCCCGCCATCAAGGTCCGGACCTGCACCGAGGTGGTCGAGGCGCACGGTACCGACCACCTGGAGCGGCTCACGCTACGCGACAGCAACACCGGCGAGACGCAGGTCGTCGATGCGCAGTACCTGTTCGTCTTCATCGGCGCCGCCCCGCTGACAGACTGGCTGGAAGGCGTCGTCGTTCGCGACGATCACGGCTTCGTGGTGGCCGGGCCAGACCTGGTCGTCGGTGGGAAGCTCCCGATCGGCTGGCCCCTGGACCGCGCGCCATATCACCTGGAGAGCAGCGTGCCCGGCGTCTTCGTGGCTGGCGATGTGCGGGCCGAGTCCGCCAAGCGCGTCGCCTCCGCCGTCGGCGAGGGCGCGATGGCCGTGATGCTGGTGCACCGGTACCTGGAGAAGCTGTGAGCACGGACGCTGCTGGCACGGGCGCCGTTGAAGCGAGCGCTGTGAGCACAGGCACCGTGCCGGTGTCGAGCACCGATGCATTGTGCAGCGCTGAGGAGCTGCGCGGTTTGTTCCTGTTCGAGGGACTGACCGACGACCAGCTGGCCTGGCTCTGCCGGACCGGCCGCGTGATCGTCGCCGAGCCAGGGCCGGTGTACACGGAGGGCGATCCGGCGACGCTGTTCTACGTGCTCCTGTCCGGGAGCGTCGTGCTGTCACGCCGGATCGGAACCGACGACATCGAGACGACCAGGAGCTCGAGTCCTGGCGTCTACGCGGGCGCGTTCTTCGCCTACCTCGGGGACCGTGTACCGCAGGCCTACAACAACTCGATGCGAGTGACCGAGCGCTCGCGCTTCTACGTGCTCGAGGCGGCCAAGTTCGCCCACCTCATGGCCGACTGGTTCCCTATGGCGGTGCACCTGCTCGAAGGCTTGTTCTTCGGCATCAAGAACACCCAGGAAGCCATCGGTCAGCGAGAACGGCTCCTCGCACTCGGCGCGCTGTCTGCCGGGCTGACGCACGAGCTGAACAACCCGGCCGCGGCGGCCGTTCGCGCGACCGCCGGCCTGCGCGAGCGCCTCGTTACCCTGCGCCACAAGCTTCCGGCGGTCGCTTCGGACGGTCATGACGCCGCCGTCGTGACACTCCTGGTCAAGCTCCTCGATGTTGCCGCCGACCGCGTTACGTCGGCGCCCGCGCTCAGCCCGCTTGAGGCTTCCGACCTGGAGGACGCCCTCAGCGACTGGCTGGATGATCATGACGTCGCCAAGGGCTGGGAGCTGGCGCCCGCGTATGTGCAGGCAGGTATCGGTACCGACAAGCTCGACCATATTGCGGCAGCCGTGGCGGAGGCGACCGCGGCTGACACGAGCACGGCCGACACAAGCACCGGCAGCAAGAGCGCCGGCGGCGAACTGACGACCGCGCTGCGCTGGCTCGCCGACACCATCGAGACCGAGCTGCTGCTGAACGAGATCACCGACTCGGTCGCGCGCATCTCGTCTCTGGTCGGCGCCGCGAAGCAATACTCACAGCTCGATCGCGCGCCCTACCAGGTGGTGGACATCCACGAGCTGCTGGACAGCACCCTGACCATGCTGACCGCCAAGATCGGCGATGGCATCACTGTCGTCCGCGACTATGACCGTGAGCTGCCGCGGATACCTGCGTTCCCGGGCGAGCTCAACCAGGTCTGGACCAACCTGATCGACAACGCCGCCTCAGCCATGAACGGGTCCGGAACGCTCACCATCCGCACCGCGCTCGACCGCGACCGGCTGCTGATCGAGTTCGGCGACACGGGCCCTGGCGTGCCGCCAGAGATCCAGGAGCGGATCTTCGAGCCGTTCTTCACAACCAAGCCCGTCGGCCAGGGCACCGGGCTCGGGCTCGACATCTCCTACCGCATCATTGCCGGCCGCCACCACGGCGACCTGCGGGTGGAATCGGTGCCCGGCGACACGCGCTTCCGCGTGTGGCTGCCGCTCTCCGCTCCCGAGACCACCACATAACGGACAGCCCCTGTCCGCTGGCACCGCGACCTCCGGCCGGCGACGCGTTTGTCGAAACGTTCGTGCACTTGTGGTAGCTGCAGCTACCACAAGTGCACAAGCGTTGACTGGACAGGTCGCTACGGGGCGAAGAATGTCAGGATTGACCGGATCCTGGGCAGGCGGGAGCCGCTCAGGGCCGCTCAGGCCGTCAGGGCGATGATGACGACGAGCACGAGCAGGACGCCCAGGAAGACTGCCGGGACGAGCCAGGCCGGCGCTTGCCAGCCGTGGATGCGAGCCGGGCGGGCATGCCGGCGCTGCCTGATCAGCCTGCCGCCGGCCCCGCGGAACGCCTCGGGCTGCAACGGCGGCCCCGATAGCGACCCCGGTACTTCACCGCCAGATTCCCAGGGCTGCCTTGGCCGACGACGGCCGGTCACGGCGCACCAGGGCCGCGGCGGCCTATGAACATAACCTTGGGTGGTCCGGCCCCGTTCCCGGCCTGAGCGACTGCGCGTGCTTCGGCAGCGAACCCGGCAGCGCGCAGCAGCCTGAGCCACGTCTCCCGGCGGAACGAGCCGAGCCGGTGCGCTTCCGGGACGACCTGAACTGTGCCGTCGCTCGCGCGCAAAGTGAATTCGTATTCGACGAGGATCCAGTCGTCACCTGGATCGGGGTCCGAGGTCTTCTCGCGGAAGCTCGCCTGGCGGCCGGTGCCGTCGTTACCGCCGCCGCCGCCCGTGCCTGCCCGGAAGGTCTCCGCCGTGTGGTCGGGCGCGAAGACGGCGAGGCCGCCGGGACGGCAGTGCGCGAACGCCGTCTCGATGACCTTGCGAAGGTCATCCTCCGTCGTCACGTAGTCCACCGCGTCGTGCACGAGGACCGCGTCGTACTGGCGGTTGAGCCGGATCGACAGCATGTCACCCTCGATGTGCTCGCACTCCGGATTCAGCTGGCGCGAGACCTCGAGCATCTCGGCTGACAAGTCGACAAGCGTCATCGACCGACCGGCCTTGAGATGCAATGCCACATGTCCCCCGCCGCTGCCGAGATCGAGCACGCTGCGCACGGGCTCGGCCGCCGATCCGAACAGGGCACCGAGGACCGCCGCGTCGTCGGCGTACTCGACGGGCGGCGAGATCACGGGCCACCAGCCGGCCAGCTCCCGGTAGAGGCTGTAGTCGCTCCCCTTAGCCATTGTCCGCTCGCCTCACCCTTCCATCATCACTCATTGCAGCCGCTGACTCACGCAGCAGTGAACACCGGCTGCTGCCGTGGTGCGGCCGGCTGCCGCAGGTGCGGCCAGCTGCCGTGGTGCGGCCAGCTGCCGCCGGGACCTGCAGACCGCATAATCTTGCTGCCAGGGCCACAGCAGATCGCCGCAGCAGCGGAAGCAGCACAAGACGCACCGACTAAGCGCCAGGAGGACGCGTGGCTAAGACACCGGAAACCGGGCAGGAAGCCCCCGACTTCACCCTGCCCGGCATCGAGCTGACCGGCGACGAGGCCGTGCAAGCCGAGTACACGCTGTCGCAGCACCGCGGCAAGCCGATCGTGCTCGCGTTCTACCCCGGCGACAACACTGCGGTCTGCACGCGTCAGCTCTGCTCCTACACCTCAGGCCTGGAAAGCTTCACCGGCTTCGGCGCCAGCGTGTGGGCGATCAGCCCGCAGGGCCTGGCCAGCCACGAGCAGTTCGCCCGCAAGTACAAGCTGGCGTTCCCGCTGCTCGCCGACGAGGGCCTGACGGTTGCCCGGCAGTACGGCATCACGCTCGGCGGCGCTGGCCTGCGCCGCTCCGTCTTCGTGATCGACGCCGACGGGATCCTGCGCTGGAAGCACATCACGCTGGTCGGCCTCACGTTCCCGACGGCGCAGACCATCTCCGGCCAGCTCGCGGCGCTGAAGGCCGCATGATGCGCATCCTCATGATCGGCGGCACCGCCTTCGTCGGCCGTCATATCGCGGCCGCAGCCCTGGACGCGGGCCACGACCTCACGCTGTTCCATCGCGGCAAGACGGGCACGGACCTGTTCCCGCAGGCCACCCACCTGACGGGTGACCGCAACGAGGACCTGTCCGCCCTTGCGGACGGCCGCTATGACGCGACCATCGACCTGTGCGCGTATTTCCCCCGGCAGGTGCGCTCACTTGCGGCGGCACTGGATGGCCGCGGCGGCACGTACGTCTTCATCTCCAGCGTCTCTGCGTACAGCCCGTCGGTGCCGGCGAACTACGACGAGAGCGCACCGCTCGCCGAGGTCGAGGACCGCGAGGCGACCGAGGTCACCAACGAGAACTACGGCTACCTCAAGGTGGCCTGCGAGCAGGTGAGCACCGAGCTGTTCGGGCCGGATACGACAATCATCCGGCCGACGTACGTGATCGGGCCGTATGACCGGACCTACAGGTTCACCTGGTGGGTCGACCGCCTGGCCAGGGGCGGCACGGTGCTGGCGCCCGGCGACCCGGACGATCCGATCCAGGTCATCGACGCCAGGGATCAGGCGATCTTCACGATCTCATTGCTGGACCGCTCGATCACTGGCACGTTCCACACGGTGAGCCCGGCGCCGCCGTTCGGCTTCGGCCAGATGCTGGATGCGATCGCCGCCGAGGTGGCTCCCCCAGGCACTGAGCTCGTCTGGGCGGCCAGTGACTTCCTGCTGGAGCAGGGCGTGGACGGCGCTGCGCTGCCGCTCTGGGCCGAGGGCGAGAGCGACGGCGCGAACATGAGCAAGGCCAACCCCGCGGCTGCGTTTGCCGCTGGGCTCACGCCGCGGCCGCTGCGCGAGACGGTCGCTGACATCCGCGCCGAGGAGCGCGCGCCCGGCACCGGACCAGCCAGCATCGGCATCTCGGCCGAGCGGGAAGCTGACGTGCTGGCGCGCTGGGCTGCTGCGTCACACTGACCGCCGTGTGGCGCTGGGCGCTTGCCGGCTCCCAGCTGACCGGCGCGTCCCGCTGACCGGCGCGTCCCGCTGACCGGCGCGTCCCGCTGACCGGCGCGTCCCGCTGACCGGCGCGTCACGCTGACCGCAATCTGGCGCCAACCGCGCCGGGCCCGCCAGAGGGCATCGATCCTCTGGCGGGCCCGGCGTGATCTTCGGCTAGCTACCCGCAGCGCGCTCAGAGTGCCTTATGCGTGCACGGCCTTGCGCGAACCCGGCCTGTGCCCGCCCCAGCCGTCACGGCGCGGGCGTACCGCGGTGAACGAGTCGTAGGCGATCGGCGACGGGGCGAGATTGCTCGTCGTCGCAGCGGGCGTGTGGTAGTAGGTCATCGTGATCGACGTCTTGTCGCCAGCCCAGCGACCGGGATCCACGTCGAACACGCCGATGCCCCACGGGAAGGTGGTGTTCGGGTCGCGCACCGCCGACCAGGTCGCCTCCTCGGTGGAGTCAGCTGCCGCCTTGAACACGGACGGCTGCGTGTAGATCTGCGAGATCAGCCCGTTGGTCGGGCTCCACGGCCCGTATGCGCTGTCCGTGCCCTCGTAGATGTCGTCATGCGAGGAGGTACCGCCGCCGCCGAGCACGATGTGCACGAGACCCTCGGAGGTGTCGACCTCGGTCGTCTCGAAGCTCACCACGGTCGGCCGGTCGAACGTACCGGGGTCGGTGCCACGGACGGCGAAGCTGCGCTCGTAGTCGTGGTCGTGCCCGCAGAGCACGAGGTCGACGCCGTACTTGTAAAACAGCGGGAACCAGCTCTGCCGGATGCCGAGGTCGCTGCCGCTGCCGCTGGCCGAACTCGACATAGCCGGCTGGTGCATGTAAGCAACGATCCAGTCCACGCTCGGGTCCTGGTTCGCACGGTGCAGTGTCCGCTCCAGCCACTGCTCCTGAAGGCCGTTCGAGTAGCCGCGGATGTAGAGGGCGTCGGTGGTGCCCAGATAGGCGCCGCCGTCGTTGGCGTACACGACGTCGTTGTTGTCGAGCGAGACGAACAGCACCGAGCCGACCTGGAAGCTGTACCAGTTGCCGTTGAACGACGACGAGTGGTTGCCGGGCAGCCGGTAGCGACTCTGGTAGGAGAGGTACCCGAGCGGGCCGTTGCCTGCCTCGACCTCGTGATTGCCGAGCGCGGCATCCACGGCGTGTTCATCGCCGATGGCTGCGTGTTGTTCGCAAAGTCAGCCCACACGGCGGGCATGCTCGCCTGGTTGACGTTGGCGTAGGAGAGGTCGCCGTTCAGCAGGTGCACGACCGGGTTGAACTGCTCGATCTGGTTCGTCGCGGTGATCGCGTTCAGCGACGACTTAGACCAGGCCGGGTTGCCGGACCCGAGGTCACCAAAGCTGGTGAACCGGAACGGCACGCGCCCAGCCGGGGCCGTCGTGAATGCGCCCTGCACGGGCGACGCCCCGTCGCTCAGCACCGAGTACACGTAGGTGTGACCGGGCCGGAGATTGCGGATCCGCGCGTGCTGGAGGTAGGTCTCGACACCGCCGTAGTCCACGTACGTGACAGTCTCAGCCGGGATCGTCAGTCCGAAGCCGTCGTGCGGCGTGCCCAGCACGACGCGCGGGTTGGACACCGAGCCTGCGGTCGACCAGGACACGTTCATCTCGCGCGCCGCGTCGTTGCCGAACGTGATGTGGATCTGGCTCGCTGACTGTGTACCGGCGATCGCCGGCTGGCGCCACAACGCGGGTCCTGCGAGCAGAAGCCCGCTGGCTGTCACGCCACCGAGGAAACCCCCGCGGGATACAAGCTGAGTCACGCAGTACCTCCACGCAGATGCACGATCAGGGGACAGTCGATCAGGACAATCACGCCCTGACGTATGCGTACGGTGAAGTGGACGGCGCATTAATAGGAAATGGCGAAATATAAGGACGTATCGAAGATCCCAGTAATCGAGCGCGCCCTAGGCCGACGGCCTGCAACAACGCGGCAGGCCGGCCGTCACGCGCCAGTGAATGACGCGCGACGCCCGGCCCGCATGCCGACGCTGGTGTAGATCAGGCCTTGACTGCCTCGATCTCCAGGTGCAGGGCGATCTTGTCCGCCACTACAACGCCGCCGTTGGCCATCGGCGCGTTGAAGTTGACGTTGAAGTCACGCCGGTTGATCTCGCCCGTGGCCGTGAAGCCCGCCCGGACGCCGCCGAACGGGTCCGGCCCGAAGCCGTTGAGCTCTAGGCGCAGCGGGACGCTCTTGGTCACGCCCTTGAGGGTGAGGTCGCCGTCCAGGATGTACTCGCCGTCCTCGACGCGAATGCCCGTCGACTTGTAGGTCATGGTCGGGTACGTCTCGACCTCGAAGAAGTCAGCGGACTTGATGTGCTCGTCGCGCTGCTCCTGACCGGTATTGATCGAGCTCAGGTCGATCTCGGCGGTCACCGAGGACTGGGTGGGGTCCTCAGCCGTGACGAGCTGGCCACTGAAGGTCGTAAACCTGCCGCGGACCTTGCTCACCATCATGTGCCGCACGGAGAAGCCCACCTCAGAGTGCATGGGGTCGATGCTCCAGGTGGCGGCCTCGTAGCCCTGAATACCGGTCTCGGTTGCTGCTGCGGTCAAAGTGATCACTCCCGATGGCATGTGGTTGAAAACGATTTTGTTGAGCACTCAATGAGTATCACGACCGGCAAGGGTTGTCAAACGCTCAACTACCTGGGGTATGCTGGTGGCATGGCCGATTCCGAGACTCGGTGGCTGTCCGCCGAGGAGCAGAGCGCTTGGCGGGCCTTTCTTGCCGCCACGCAGACGCTGTTCTCGGCTGTCGAGGGCCGACTGCAGCGCGAGTCGGGTATTCCGCACGGGTACTACGAAATACTCGTAAACCTCTCCGAAGCGCCGGATCGGTCGCTCCGGATGAGCCAGCTCGCCGAGGCAGCCACCTCGAGCAAGAGCAGGCTCTCCCACGCGGTGGCGCGCCTCGAGGAGCGCGGCTGGGTCGAGCGCCTTGACTGCCCGACGGACCGGCGCGGACAGGTCGCGCGGCTGACTGACGTTGGGTTCAGGGCACTCGAGGCTGCCGCCCCGGCGCACGTGGAGCAGGTCAGGCGATCGCTGTTTGACCGGATCACCGCCGAGCAGGTCGCCCAACTCGCCGCGATCAGCGCCGCAATTGCCGCTGGCGAGCACGGCGATGCCAGCTGCTGCCCGGCCACCTGCGACGCCGAGTCCGAGGAGTCCGGCGAGCTCGCCGACCTGACGGACTAGCCGCCCCGACGAGCTAGGAACCGACGAGCTAGGAACCGACGCTGCCAGCCAGCTGAGCGGCCATCGCGTCGGCGATCGCGGCCGAACCGGCGTCCGGCTCGGCGCGCAGGCCCGTGACGACGCCCTGACGGTCCAGGTCACTGCGATTCTGGCTGAGCTTCTGCTTGGCCTCGATCTCCGTGATGGTCAGCTCGACGCCGACGATCGCGCGCAGCTGCCCGTCGATGTACTCGGGCGGGGCATCGGTGACCGCCCACGGATGCTCGCGTCCGCCTTCGTGCAGCCTGGTCAGGCGGGTCACGAATGCACGCAGCCACTCGGGATCCTGGTGGAACGCGATCGTCCCGGTCAGGTGCACAGCCTCGTAGTTCCATGTCGGAACGACCCGGCCATGCCGCGCCTTGCTCTCATACCAGCTCGGTGAGATGTACGCCTGCGGGCCCCGCACGATCGCCAGCGCGTGCGCCCCGGGCAGCGCGGTCTTCCACTGCTGGTTGGCGATGGCGATGTGCCCAAGCAGCCGCCCCAGGTCCGCCTCTCCCCCGCCCGAATCGAGCTCGCTCGAGGGGGGCCGGTCCCAGATCACCGGCAGGAGCGTCGACACCGGCTTGGTGCCGTCGAAAGTGACAAGGTCGGCGGACTGTGCGGCATCGACGAACGCGCTGATCTGCGCCAGGTCAGTGACCGTGAAGTGGCGTGGGAGATACATGCCCATAGCGTAAGCGGCCGGGCGGGCACCGAAATCCCGTTGCCCGACCCCACGCCGCGACGCTTATGCTGGAGCCAACGCGCTGACGGAGACGAGTAGCGCCGGACCACGCGAGCATGTGCTCGGCTGCCAGCCTCATGATGAGGCGAGCCGGGCACCAGAGAGTCGCCGGAAGCTGAGAAGGCGACCTCGCGCCCGGCTGCGAAGACACTCCCGAGCGCGGGGAGGAACGGCAGCCGCGGCCAGCGGCGCGCCCGATGCCCCGCCGGTTAGCCCCCGTCACCGGGCTCAACGAGGCCGTCCCGGTGCCCGGCTGTCACAGCAGAGCCCGGATGGCGAAAGTGCGGTGGCACCGCGAGTTCCCTTATCGCCCGCACTCCCAAGGGGTCACGCAAATCCCCAGAGGGAGCTGTGATGATCTCACGAATCCTGTCCGCCGAATTGCCCAGGCACATCGGCGAGCGAGTCGTGATCGCGGGCTGGCTGCACCGCCGCCGCGAGCTCAAGTCAGTAACATTTCTCGTCATCCGCGACCGGGCCGGGCTGGCCCAGGTCGTCGTGCCTGCCGTCGGCACCGCGCCGGCCGGGCAGGAAGCGGCGCTCAAACTCGCCACCGAGGAGTCGGTCCTCCAGGTCGAGGGCCTCGTCGTGGCGAACCCGCAGGCTCCAGGCGGCGCCGAGCTTACCGAGCCGGTCGTGACCATGCTGTCCGGCCCGGCGCAGCCGCCGCCGTTCGACCTCTACCGGCCCGCGCTCACGGCGACGCTGCCGACCATCCTGGACCACGCGCCGACGACGCTGCGGCATCCGCTGCTGCGCTCCGGCTTCGAGGTCGCCGCCGCGAGCACTGCGGGTTTCCGCGCCGCGCTGAACGCGGCCGGCTTCACCGAGATCTTCACGCCGAAGATCGTCGAGTCGGCCACCGAGGGCGGCGCGAACGTCTTCAGGATCGACTACTTCGGGCGGCCCGCCTACCTGGCCCAGTCGCCGCAGTTCTACAAGCAGGCCATGGTCGGCGTGCTCGAGCGCGTCTTCGAGGTCGGTCCCGTGTTCCGCGCCGAGCCGCACGACACCGGCCGCCACCTCGCCGAGTACACCAGCCTCGACGCCGAGCTGGGTTTCATCGGCGACCACTTTGACGTGATGCCGGTATGCCGGGACGCCGTCGCTGGAATGGTCGATTCGATACGGGAACGGGCTAGCTCACCCCTGCAGACGCTCGGCGCGACGCTGCCGATTGTGCCGACCGAGATCCCGCACGTACATTTCGCCGCCGCGATGGAGATGATCTCGGCGGCGACAGGCGAGGACGTGACAGGCGAGGACGACCTCGCACCCGCCCACGAGCGCTGGCTGTGTGAGTGGGCTGTGCGCGAGCACGGCAGCGAGCTGCTGTTCGTCACTGGATATCCGCTGACGAGCAAGCCGTTCTATACCCACCCCGACCCGGCGCGGCCCGGCTACACCAATGGCTTCGACCTGATCTTCCGCGGCACCGAGATCGTGACCGGCGGCCAGCGCCTGCACCGGCATGAGGACTACCTGGCGGCCCTGACCGCGCGCGGTCTCGACCCGGCACCCTTCGCCGGTTACCTCCAGGTGTTCGAGCACGGCATGCCGCCACACGGCGGGTTCGCGATCGGGCTGGAACGGTGGACGGCGCAGCTCACCGGCGCGGCCAACGTCCGGCAGGTCACGCTGTTCCCGCGGGACCTGCACCGGCTGAGCCCCTGACGGGTCAGGCCGCCTGCCCGAGAACGGCGGCTACCGGCTGACGGGTGCCGATGCGAGCCGGGACGGCGGTCAGCCCGGCTACGATCACCAGCGTTCCCAGTACGGTGGCGGCCAGCAGCCAGGCTGGCGGCACGATCACCTGTCCGGCGCCGCTGGCTGCCGCGAAGAGCCCGATGCCTAGCGGGACGCCGATGATTGCGCCGGGCAGCGCCGGAAGCACCTGCGCCGCCGCCAGCCCGGCGCTGATCTGCCGCGGGCTCGCGCCGAGGGCTCGCGCCAGCGCCGTCGAATGGCGGGCGTCCAGAACCGTCGCCCACGCCGTGAAGATCGCGTTCAGGACCGCCAGCGCGACCAGCGCAACGGTGATGACCAGCAGCATCTGCTCATCCCGGCTGGCCACCGGATCACCCAGCCCGCTAGCCGACCCGAAACGCCGCTGGCCGGCCATGTCGTGAAAGGCCAGCACGGCGACTAGCCCGGTGACCGTGACCGCGATGCTGGCCGCGGCGAGGACGGCGCGGCGGGGTCGGCGGGCAACCAGCCGCACCCCGAACAGGAGCGGCACCGGCAGCCGGGCCGCAAGCTTGATCAGCCCGGCCCGGCGCCGCGGCGGGCGGGCGGTGTCGGCGAGGGCGCCGACGGTGCTAGTGCGGGCCGCCCGGATGGCGGGCACGAGCGTCGTCGCAAGGGCCACGAAGAGTGCCACGGCGACCACCTGGCCGGCGATGGCCACGGTGAGCGACGGCGCGCCGGGCGTGCCGACCAGGCCAGCGCCAGGGCTCGTGATCAGCGGCGCAGCCAGCCGGCCGATGACGAGCCCGGCGACTGCCGCCGCCGCCGCGAGGATGAGGTTCTCAGCCAGCAGAGCGACAGCAATCAGGCCTGGAGTGCCGCCGACTGCCTTCAGCAAGCCGACCCGCCGGGTGCGCTCGGACATCCGACCGCCGACCAGGACAGCCACGCTGGCCATTGCGAGCAGTCCGAGCAGCCAGGCACCGGGCGTCAGGACCTGCTGCTCATCGGTGACCAGCAGTGCGTCCCCGGTGGCGATGCTCTGCCAGGAAAGCACGGTCGGCGCGCCGAGCCCTCGGTGCAAGTTGTCGTACGCAGTCGCGAAGGTCTTCGCGCTGGCCGGATTGCTGAGCCTCAGGTTGAGGACGTAAGCTGCCGGGCCGCTCCCGTCAGCAGCGGCGAGGATGCGCGCGTCCGGCCGCGTAACCCAGCCCAGGCCGGCTCCGTGGCCCTCAAGCTGACCCGGATCCGGCGGGAGCCCGGTGTTGCAGCCGCCGGTGAAGCAGAGGTTCGGATAGGGGGTACTCGCGGCGGTGACGGCGAGGCCGGTCACCGTGAATGACCTACCGTCCAGGGTGACCCGAGCGCCGACGCTGACCCCAAGCGCGCTGGCAAACGAGCGCTCGAGCACGATCCCGTCGGGACGCACCCAGCTGCCTGCGGTGAGCTTAGGCTGATCGACCGCGGCCGGCGCCTGGCCGCGGCCTTGCACCTGGACCGCCACTGCGAGCTCGTGGACCCGCAACACTGCGCCCGCTTCCAGGAACGGCCCGCTGTGACCCGTAACTCCTCGAGAATGAATCAGAGCATTGGCCGCTGACATGATCTGCGAAGTCGAGTTCTGCCCGGCTGGGACAGCGGGTCCGCCCGCGGGACCACCGCGAGGGCCAACCGTAAGGGGGCCGCCGCCTAGCAGCGCCACCAGGTCCGGCCCGCTCGTGGCCGCCCGCGTCTGCGCGTAGGGATTGCTGGTAACTCCATGCAGTGCTAGCGCCATCGTCAGCGTGGCTGCGGCGGCGGTGATGGCCAGCAGCAGCAGCGCCGCCTGCGCCGGGCGCCGCCGGATGTCGCGAATGGCCAGGCGGCAGACGAGCAGCAGCTTGCTCATGGACTCAGCCCTCCAAGCCGGCCAGGGCGCCGAGGCTCCCGGAGGTGCCGCCCGTGAGCCTGGTCTCATCGACGAAGGCGCCATCGCGCATGGAGATCAGCCGGTCCGCCGTTGCCGCTATGCGGGCGTCGTGGGTCACGATCACCAGCGTCTGACCTGCGTCATGCAGGCTCTCGAACAGCCGGAGCAGGTCGACAGTTGCCTCGCTGTCCAGGTTGCCGGTCGGCTCATCCGCCAGCACGATCAATGGCTCGTTGGCCAGCGCGCGGGCTATCGCGACCCGCTGCCGCTGCCCGCCGGATAGCTGCGATGGCAGGTGCCTGGCCCGGTCGGCCAGTCCGACCCGATCCAGCATCTCCAACGCCCGGCGGCGCGCGGCGCGCGCCGCGCGGCCGGCCAGCAGAATCGGAAGCTCAATGTTCTCGAGCGCCGTGAGCTCGTCCATCAGGTGGAATGCCTGGAACACGAAGCCAACGGCGTCGCGCCGGATGGCGGCCATCCCACGCTCGCTCATCTGGTCGATCCGCTGGCCGGCTAGCCAGAGCTCGCCGGCCGATGGCCGGTCAAGGCCGCCGAGCAGGTGCAGCAGGGTCGACTTGCCGCACCCGCTCGGGCCCATGACGGCGAGCGTCTCGCCGGCGGAGACCTCGAGGTCCACGTGATCGACAGCACGCACCAGGCCGCCATCCTTGCCGTACTCCTTGCAGAGCGCGCGAGCGCGCACCATGGACGTGCTGCCAGTTCCGATCACAGTTCTCCCCTGCCTTTCACGCCTAGGCCCCGCCGGGCCGTCCAGGTCCGCTCGCATGCCTCCAGCCACCGCAGATCGGCCTGCAGCCGGAGAACGATTCCCTCCAGGAGCAGCGCCGCCTGCGAGTCGGTTGGTTCGGCCATCGCAGCGCGCTGGGCGTCGCGGAGTCGGCGAAGCAGCTCACGACGCTGAGCGTCGACGATAGATATCGGGTCCGCGAGCCCGGCCGTGGCCGCGGCAAGCAGTTTCAGGTGAAACTCAGCCAGGTCCGGCTTAGGCCAGCTCACCTCGGCGAGCCACTCGGCTACCCGCTGCTGGCCCTCGGCCGTCAGGGCGTAAACCTTCCGGTCAGGCGCCCCGGCTTCGCGCTCGCACCCCACCAAGCCGGCCTTCTCTAGCCTGGCCAGCGTGACGTAGACCTGCCCGTCGTTCATGGCATCGCCCAGGGGCCCGAGCGCCGCACGGAGCCGGGCACGCAGCTGGTAGCCGTGCGACGGCTCCTTTGCCAGCAGAGCCAAGACGACTTCCTGCTGCACGACTGGTCACCTCTAACGGCTATCTGGATAACGGTTAGCTGAAGGCTAACGGTTATCTGTTCCGTTGCCAAGCATTGTGCGCGGCCTTCCGTGGGAGCGCACGCGACTTTTCGTGTTTCCGTGGCCGCAGACAGGAACAAACCGGGCGCCCGATGCCGCGAAACCATGAAACGTGCGCCGAGCCCGCTCATTCGCGGACCGCGTGCCCTCAGGGGATCTCGAGGAGCACCTTGCCGACGGCGCCGGCCTCGACGGCCTCCTGGGCGGCCACGATCTGGTCCAGCGGGAACCTGGTCACCGGCAGCGCAGTCAGCGCTCCCGCCGCCACGGCGGCGCCGATGTCGGCCACGGCGTGGTCCGCTGCCTCCGCGGGGATCCCGTAGAGCAGCACGAAGCGCAGGGTGACGTTGGCGGTCATGCACTTGCGCACCGGCAGCACCGGGTCGGCCGGCTCAGCCGCGTAGTCGACGATGTGCGTAGACGGGCCCGACACGGCGAGATCGAGCTCGAGATTAGCGCCGAGCGCGAGCTCAACGATGCGATCCATGGTCGGAGCGAACGCGCGCAACTGCTCGGCCGCGTCGGAATCCCGGTAGTTCACGATCTCGTCGGCGCCAGCCTGCCGGGCAAGCTCGGCCTTCTCCGGCCCGCTGACCGTGGTCACGACCCGGGCGCCGAAGAACTTCGCCAGCTCGATGGCGAAATGCCCGACTGCGCCGGCGCCGCCCGCCACCAGGACGTTCTTTCCGGCGACCGGGCCGTCGGCAAACAGGCACCGGTGCGCGGTGATGGCCGGCACGCCCAGGCACGCGCCAAGCTCAGCTGATGCGCTGGCAGGCAGCGGTACCGCCTGCCTGGACGGCAAGACCGACCACTGCGCCGCGGTCCCCCAGCGCTGGCCGCCAGCGGCCAGCCAGGTCCAGACCCGCTGCCCGACCCGGGCCTGATCGACACCGGCCCCGATGGCGTCGATCACGCCGGCTCCGTCGTGATGCGGGACCTGGAATTCGTCCACGGGCCGCGGAGTGAGACCGGCACGCGACTTCCAGTCGGTCGGGTTGATCCCGGACAGCTGCATCCTGACCCGGACCTCCCCTGGCCCGGGCTCCGGCGTGTCGATGTCCGCCAGGCGCAGCACCTCGGCGGCGGGTCCGTGGCTCTCGTACAGTGCTGCTTTCATCGGGCTGCTCTCATCGGGCTGCTCTCATCGGGCTACTTTCGTCGGGCTGGTTCATCGGGCCGCCATACCCCTTGGCTGCGTTAGCCGAAGACCGGCATGATCTTGTCGATCTCGGCCAGGTCGGCCGGGGTCGGCTGCCACTCGCCGGCTGCCGCGTTCGCCTTCACCTGCTCGGCCGAGGTAGCGCCCGCGATCACCGATGTGCAGCCGGGCAGCGCTGCCAGCGCGCCGATGGCGACCTCCAGCACCGAGTGTCCATGCTGGTCGCACCAGCCCGCCAGCGCCTCCACCTTGTCGAGCTTTGCTTCGGTGATGTAGTCGTCGCGGCCCGCCAGCCTGGTGCCCTCGGCCGGCCCGGCGCCGCGCCGGATCTTGCCGGTCAGCAGGCCGTTGGCGAGCGGGAAGAAGGGCAGCACTCCGAGCCCGAACTGGATGGCGGCGGGCACGACGTCAAGCTCGGCCTGCCGCTCCAGCAGCGACCAGTGATTCTGCGCCGAGATGAACGGCACGGCGTTGATCTCGCGCGCTGTTGCGGCAGATGTGGCGATCTGAACTCCGGAGAAGTTCGAGTGACCGATGTAGCGGACCAGGCCCGCCTTCACAAGATCGGTGAGCGCGGACAGCGTCTCCTCGATCGGCGTCACCGGGTCGGGCGTGTGGATCTGGTACAGGTCGATGTAGTCGGTCCGCAGCCTGCGCAGCGACTGCTCGACCGCGCGCCGGATGTAGCCGCGGCCGCCTTTTGCGCCGGCCGCCGGTCCGTAGCCCATGTCGCCCGGCTGCGAACCGAACTTGGTCGCCAGCACGACCTGGTCGCGGCGCCCTTCGAGCACCTCGCCGAGGATCTCCTCCGAGCGCCCGGCGCCGCCGTAGGTCTCGGCGGTGTCGAGCAGCGTCACGCCGGTGTCAATGGCCGCGTCGACGACAGCGCGCGTCTGCTCGACGTTCAGCCGCCGGCCGAAGTTGTTGCAGCCGAGCCCGACAACCGAGACGAGGAGCCCAGAGTTACCCAGTGGCCTGTAGCGCATGCGTCCTGCCTTTACGCGAAACGGATGTGGCGCTTCCCCGGGCGATCGTACCGATGCGCCGAGGGCGGCCAGGGCGCACCCTCGGGCTGCCAGATTTCGCCGCGGCCGGCTGCGCAGGCGGGGCTAGCCTGAAATCGCATTTGCGATATCATCAGCCTTGGTGGCGATAGAGGCCACGTCTTTTATCCGCTTGCGCCGCGAAATAACCGCGAATAAGGGCGAGTGGGTTTAAAGCCTTATGCCAACTCTTAAGACCGTGACACGATAGTAAGATCCACGCGGCGCATCGGGAGGGAGCGCGGCTGATGGCCGACCGCACCAGGCCTGACGGCACGACACCCGGCAAGACCAGCGCGGATAACACGAGCGCGCCGACCGTTCTGCGCATCCTTCTCGGCACGCAGTTAAGGCGCCTGCGAGAATCCCGCGGCATTTCGGCGCAGGAAGCCGCTAAGGCGATCCGTGGCTCGGAATCAAAGATCAGCAGGATCGAGCTTGGCCGCAATGCCGTGCGCGAGGTGGATATCGCGGACCTGCTGAATCTGTATGGGATCACCGACGTGGCCGAGCGCGAGCAGCTGCTCGTGCTCGCGAGCCAGGCCAACCAGCAGGGCTGGTGGCACCGTTATCAGGATGTGCTTCCGGCCTGGTTTCAGTCCTACCTCGGACTGGAGGAGTCGGCCGAGTCCATTCGCAGCTTCGACGCCCAGTTCGTCCCCGGCCTGCTGCAGACAGAAGACTACGCGGCCGCCGTCATCCAGCTTGGCGCGTACTCACCGGAGGATACGCACCGCATGGTGTACCTGCGTAAGGAGCGGCAGCGGCGATTCACCTCGGGCGGCCTGCGGCTGCGGGCCGTGATCGACGAGATGGCCCTGCGCCGCCCGGTCGGTACCCCGGCGCTCATGCGGGGCCAGCTCCAGCACCTGCTCGACATTTCCAACCGGCCCGCGCTCACGATTCAGGTGTGCCCGTTCCGCACTGGAGCCTCCTACGCGGCGCCGGGCAGCTTCAGCATCCTCCAGTTCGCGACCGAGGACCTGCCCGACGTCGTCTACGTCGAGCAGCTCACCAGCGCGCTGTACCTGGATAAGCGCGCCGACGTGGGCCGGTACACCGATGCCATGGATCAGATCGCCGCGACGAGTACCACGCCAGAGCAGACCACAGACCTCATACGTTCCATGCTCGGTGAGTTGGAGGGATCCGAGTGAGCATCAGCAGTGACGGGACCAGCACCAGCCAGATCAGTGCCAGCCTGATCAGTGCAACGTGGATCAAGAGCAGCTACAGCGGCCCGACCGGCGGCAACTGCGTGGAGATCGCCTTCCTTGCGAGTAGCGAGGTGGCGATGCGTAATTCCAGGTACCCCGACGGCCCGACGCTGGTCTTCACCAGGGACGAGTGGGACGCATTCCTCGGCGGCGCACGGGACGGCGAATTCAGCCTTCCCGGCTGACGTTGCTCAGGCCCGCGCCCATGCGGGAGAATATGGGCGTGCACGGGCTTGAAAACTTCGTCGGCAGCTACTGGTGGCTTATCTTCGTCATCCCGCCAGTCATCGGCGGCAGCCTGCAGCAGCATCACCGTCGGCGGCTGGCGATCCTGGCCGCTAAGGGCAAGCTAGCCGAGACCAAGAGCCAGTCGCTGCAGCCGCCGCCCGAGCCGCAGCCGATCTGCGGATGCAGCCACCACCTGAGCTTCCATAATCCACAGACCTCGGCCTGCGCAGTCGATGACTGCCGATGCCAGCAGTACGTCGGCCCCGAGCCGCTCGGTCACATCTTTGCGCAGCCCCTGATCGACCCCGATGCAAGCGGGCCCGGCGCGAGGATTATGCCGCCTTCCGTTGGCATGTCTCCGGCCGACTAGGCCGCAGCAGCCCCTCCGGCAGCTGACAGCCCCCGGACAACCGGCATTCAAGGCTGGTTCTCCGGGGGCCTGTCAGTCTCTGCCCCGCCCGCTCAGGCCACCGGCGGGTCGAAGTCACCAGCCTTGACGCCAATCACAAAGGCCGCCCACTCCGCGCTGTCGAAGACGTGTGCCGGCTTGCCGGTGTCCTTGGAATCCCGGAGCGCGACCATCCCGCCGGGCAGGTGCGCAACCTGGACGCAGGCTGAGTTGTTGCATGCGCGGCTGGTAATCCACGCTGCGTTGGAAGTGTCATATTCGGACATGTGTTTTCCTTTCAGGTGGATACTTCGGAACCCTCGGAAATGGATTGGATGAGAAGCGCGGAGTCGGCCGGGGGTAGTGCAGTCGCCCGGAGGAGATCGAAAGTCTCGGAACGAGCGCGCACCTCGCGGTCGCGCTCCTCTATATACGCCTGTCCCGTGATCCCCTCCGTGTAAACGACGTCAGGATCAAATCGCTCGGGGAACTCAATTATGGCGAACGGGCCGCCCATGCCCGGGTGCAGGCCACTGCCGAATGTCAGCACCTGCAGGGTAACGTTCGGCCACTGGCTGGTTTCGTAGAGGTGCTCGAGCTGCTGGCGCATCACGTGTGACGGCCCAACCATGCGCCGCAGCACCGCCTCGTCGAGGATGATCCACAGCTCCAGCGGATCGACGCGCATCAGCACCTCCTGGCGCTGCATCCGGAGCTTGACGAGCCTGTCAATCTCGTCAGGGGTCTGACGCCTGCGTACCGTCGACATGACGGCGCGGGCGTAGTCCTCGGTCTGGAGCAGGCCGTGCACGACCTGGGCCTCGTAAACGCGCAGTGAGTGGGCCTCGGCTTCGAGGCCCACGTAGATGCCGAACCCGGTCGGCAGCACGCCGTCCCAGACCGCCCACCAGCCCTTGCGGTGCCCCTCTCTGGCCATCTCCAGCAGCACCTGGCGCTGGCCTGGATCCTCAACTCCGTACAGCTCCAGCATGGAGTTGAGGTAAGCCGTGCGCGTCGGAGCCTTGCCGGTCTCGATCCGTGACAGCGTCGACGGAGCCAGGCCGAGCCGCTCGGCCACCTCTTCAAGCTTGATCGACTGCGACTCGCGCAGCCGTCTTAATTCGCTGCCGAGCCGACGGCGGCGGACCGTAGGGCCGACCGACACTGGCACTCGCCCCCTCTGTGGCAAGCCCGCAGTCAATCTTTCAATTGCGGCGAGGATTGGCTGCCTGCTGCGCTAGTTGCGGCTGACGATACACGAATCCGGCAACTTCGTGAGATCCCATCTGGGATTTCGCAGCCATGATTTGTGTCATGCACTTGCGTGCCGTGCATCATCACTTCATGATTGAGCTTAGAAGGCGTCTCACCCGCGCCGCTGCTGTTTAGGTTCGGGTACTGCTGCCAATATTGGCAATAGAGGCGACACACCGTTCGCGACCTGGACATTCTCGGGCACCGCGCGGGAGGGAGCGATCAGGATGACATCCCCTGCCGCTCGGGCGAGCAGCGCCAGCGACGACCTCCCCGTGATGGCAGGAGCCGCGGTTCTCGGCAGCCTCACCATTCCCGGCAGGCCCGAGCACGTGCGGGAGGCACGTGCGTTCGTCGCTAAGTCGCTCGATGAATTAGACCCTGGCCGCGACAATGCCGTCCTGCTGACCTCTGAACTCGTGACGAATGCGGTCATGCACAGCAGCTCGCGCTGCCATGGCGGTACCGTCACGGTGGTGATAGCCGAGTCCGACGGAGGCGTGCGGATCGAGGTCGTCGACGACGGATCTGACCTCAGCGCGCCGGTGGTCCGGGGCGACATCTACGCGTCCGACGGCCATGGCCTGTTCCTGGTGCAGACCCTGGCGGACCAGTGGGGGTACGTCCGGGACCACAGCGGCACCACCGTCTGGTTCTGGCTCGCCGCAACCGCGACGCGCGCCTCGAGCTAGCTCCGGCCAGGACCGCGCGCCGCGCGGCCGGCCGGGCCCGACCGCTTCTCCCGCAGCCGCATCGACACGTTCACCGGCGTGCCGGCGAAGCCGAACTCCTCACGGAGCCTGCGCTCGATGAAGCGCCGGTAGCCCGCCTGCAGGAATCCGCTAGTGAAGAGCACAAAATGCGGCGGCTTGGTGCCCGCCTGGGTCGCGAACATTATCTTGGGCTGCTTGCCGCCGCGCACTGGCGGCGGCGTGGCCGCGATCAGCGCGGTCAGCCAGGCATTCAGCCTGCCGGTTTGGACTCTGGTCTCCCAGCTCGAGAGGGCCAGCTCCAGCGCGGGCACAAGCCGGTCCACGTGCCAGCCCGTCTTGGCCGAGATGTTGATCCGCGGCGCCCAGCGAGCGTTATGGAGCTGGCGGTCGATCTCCTTGTCCAGGAACTCCCGGCGGTCGGCGTCGACCAGGTCCCACTTGTTGTAGGCGATGACCAGAGCCCGGCCCGCCTCGATCACCATCGAGATGATCCGCAGGTCCTGTTCGGCCAGCGGCTCGCTCGCATCGACGAGGACGACCGCGACCTCCGCCCGCTCCAGGGCCCGCGCAGTGCGAAGCGCGGCGAAGAAGTCAGCTCCCTGCGTCTCCCGTACCCGTCGCCTGATCCCGGCCGTATCGACGAAGCGCCACGTCTTGTCGCCAAGCTCGATGAGCTCGTCCACCGGGTCGCGGGTCGTGCCCGCTACCGAGTCGACGACAACGCGCTCCGCGCCGGCGAGCTTGTTGAGCAGGCTCGACTTCCCGACGTTCGGCCGGCCGATCAGCGCGACCCGGCGCGGACCGCCCTCGGCCGGGTCACGCTCCGCCGGCGCCTCCGGTAGCGCGCCCAGTATCGCGTCGAGCAGGTCGCCGCTGCCGCGCCCATGCAGGGCGCTGACCGGCACCGGCTCGCCGAGGCCGAGCGACCAGAGGGAATGCACGTCCGGCTCCCCTGGTGCGTCATCCACCTTGTTGGCCGCGAGCACGACCGGCTTGCGCGATCGGCGGAGCACCGCAGCCACCGCGGCATCGGCGTCAGTTACGCCGACCACCGCGTCCACCACGAACAGCACGGCATCGGCGGCGTCGACAGCGACGCGTGCCTGCGCTGCCACTCTGGCCGCGAGCGCCGGCGTGCCCTCCACCGACGGCTCCCAGCCGCCGGTGTCGACGAGCGTGAAAGCGCGGCCGCGCCACGTAGCGTCATAGCTGACCCGGTCCCTGGTCACTCCCGGCGTGTCTTCCACCACCGCCTGGCGGCTGCCCAGGATCCTGTTGACCAGGGTGGACTTCCCGACATTCGGGCGGCCTACGACGGCGAGTACCGGCGCCGCCGCGTCCGGCTGGGCCGCGCCCTCGTCCGGCTGGGCCGCGCCCTCGTCTGGCTCAGCCATGCGAGACCGCCTGCTGAGCTCTGGCCATGCCGACGACGCGGCCAACCACGTCGTCCAGGCCGAGCAGGCTGGTGTCGATCTCCACGGCGTCGTCGGCCTTGACCATCTGCGCGGCGTCACGGTGGTCACGGCGCGCCTGCTCGCGCTTGGTCATGCCGACCGTCGCGGCCGGGTCGGCCGCCAGGTCGGCGCTGCGCCGCCGGGCGCGGACATCCTCGCTAGCCGTCAGGTAGACCTTGACGGCGGCGTCTGGCGCGACCACAGTGCCGATATCGCGGCCCTCGGCCACGATCCCGGCTCCATCCGCGTCGGCGATGATGTCGCGCTGCATCCCAATCAGCCGGGCGCGCACCTGCGGGATCGCGGCCACGATGCTGACCGAGTTGGACACCTCGCGGGTCCGGATGGGCCCCGCAACGTCCTGGCCGTTGACGCTGATCTGCGGCGCGGCGGGATCGGTGCCGACCACGATCCGCGGCTCGCCCAGCCGCGCGAGCACGGCGCCGGTGTCGGTCAGATCGACCCGCTGCTCGCGCAGCCACCAGGTCAGCGCCCGGTACATCGCGCCGGTGTCCAGATAGCGCAGGCCAAGCTCGACGGCCACGCGACGGGCCGCCGTTGACTTGCCGGAGCCGGCCGGACCGTCCATCGCGATCACGAGGCCGGGCTTACCGGCATTACCCTGCAATTCATCCACGCCGGTCGATACCGTCCTGACGGCTGATTCGGTCACTAGGCGATGTTACCGGCGGACCGGCCAGCCTCCGGCCGCCAGCACGCCCGAGAGCCGGGATACCTCGTCCGGCCGGACCCACAATTCAGCGATCCCGACTGGCAGGCCGGGCGAATGCTCGATGCTCACGTCCTCGATATTGATGCCGGCCTCGCCCGCCGCCTGGAACAGCCGCGCGAGCTCGCCAGGCCGGTCCGGGATCACCACCTGCACGGCCGCGAAGTCCCGCGTCGGCCCGCCATGCTTGCCGGGGATACGGTGCACCCCCTCGATCCCGCGCTCGAGCAGGTCAGCGACCCGCTTGATCGCCTGCTCGTCACCGACCGCCAGGCACTCCAGCGCGTCAGCCGCATGCACCAGGTCAGCGGCGACGTCCCGGAGCACGGAGCTGGCCGGGCCGGCGTTGGCGGCAAGGATCTGGAGCCACATGCCAGCGCCAGACGCCGCGATCCTGGTCACGTCGCGCAGCCCCTGGCCGGCCAGGGCCAGCGCGCTCTCCGGGGCCGACTCAAGCCGGGCCGCCATCGCGGCCGCCACGACGTGGGGCGCGTGCGACACCAGCGCGACCCACTGATCATGCTCGGCCGCTGAGACCGCGACCGGCAGTGCACCACAGGCCTGAGCCAACCCCGTTACCAGAAAAATGGTTTGCTCTTCATTGGCGGACTGAAAACAGAGCACCCACGGCCGCCCGACGAACAGGTCAGCCCGCGCAGCCGCCGGACCCGATCGCTCGCGGCCCGAGAGCGGGTGGCCAGGCACGTAGCTGGCGAGGTCACAGCCCAGCTCGCGGGCCGCCGCCAGGGGCAGCTCCTTGACGCTGGCGACGTCGGTATAGGCGCGGGCCAGGTCGCGGGCCTGGGCCGCGCAGAGCTCGGATGCGACCGCCGACGGCGGGACCGCGAGGACGGCCACGTCGGCCGGGCCGCCGGGCACGCCGTCCGCCGGCAACGGCAGGCCGGCGCCGATGTTTACAGCAAGCCGCACGGCCTCGTCGTCCTGGTCAGTCAGCCACACCGTGATCCCGTGCTCGCGGAGCGCCAGCGCCACCGAAGTTCCGATGAGCCCGGTCCCGATGACGACCACGCTGCTGGGCGCCGTGCCGCGCGGCTGCGTGCCCTGCGGCTGGGTGCCCTGCGGCTGCGTGCCACGGGACGGGGGCCCGGTCATTGCGCGATGTCCAGCCTCAGTGCAGCGGCACCGTGCAGGTAGACGTGCTGGAGGGTGGACCGCGGCTTGGTCGTCTCGATGTACATCATCAGCCGGACGACGAGCGGCATCGCGCCGGGCACGGCGATCTCGGACGCGCACAGCAGCGGGACCTCCTGGAACCCGAGCTTGCGGGCAGCCAGGGCCGGAAACTCCGCTGTCAGGTCAGGCGTCGCGGTGAAGATCACGCTGATCACGTCGTCGGTGCTGAGCTCGTTCCGGCTCATGACCTCGGTGACCAGCTCGGCGGTCCCGGCCAGGATCTCGGCCCGGTCGTTCCCGCCAACCTGGACAGCGCCGCGAACTGCACGGACAGCCACGTTCCCTCCTTCTCTTGCTGTGCTTACGACCACCGGGCTTACTACCACCGGGCTTACTACCACCGGGCTTACTACCACCGGGCTTAGTAGCACCGGCTTCAGGCCGGCCGCCCGGTCACATTCCGACGGCCGAGTACAAGTCCCCGACTTCCTTGGTGGACAGTCGCCTCGTCGTGCCCGGCCGCAGGGATCCAAGCGCGACCGGTCCTACCTGGGTCCGTACCAGCCTGCTCACCGGGTGGCCGACAGCCGCGAGCATCCGCCTGACGATGTGCTTGCGGCCTTCATGCAGCGTAATCTCCACCAGCGCGCGGCCGCCGACCTGCTCCACCACCCGGAACCTGTCCGCGCTGGCGACGCCGTCCTCAAGCTCGATGCCGGTGATGAGGTGGCGGGCCAGGTCCTTCGGCACCGGCCCGTTGACCTCGGCCAGGTAGGTCTTGGGGACGCCGAATCGCGGGTGCGCGAGCCGGTGCGCTAGCTCGCCGTCGTTGGTGAGCAGCATCAGGCCCTCGGTGTCGTAGTCGAGCCGGCCGACGTGGAACAGCCGCTCGGCGACATCGCCCAGCAGGTCTGCCATCGTAGCCCGGCCGCGGCTGTCGGACATCGACGTGAGCACGCCGGCAGGCTTGTTGAGCGCGACGTAGACCAGGTCCTCACTCGCCGGGATGCGGCGGCCGTCCACGCGGATGATCTGGTGCTGCGGATCCACCCTGGCACCGAACCGGCGGACGATCTCGCCGTCGACCTCGACACGGCCGGCGCCGATCAGCTCCTCGCAGTGCCGCCTGCTGCCCACGCCGGCGGCCGCGAGCACCTTCTGCAGCCGGATGCCACCGGGCACGTCGGTGAGCGAATCGCGCTCATCATCCTGCTCGCCGTCCTCCCAGTCGTCAAAGTCGGAGCCCAGGCTGGCCGCCGCGGCCCTGGCCCGCGCCAGGTCGGCGGCACTGAGACCGGCCGGCTGACTCAGCGGACAATCCGTACCGCGGTCCGCTCCGCGATCCGCTGGGCGGTCCGCGCCACGATCTGCTGAGCGATCCGCCGGGCGGCTAGCTCGGCGTGGCCTGTCACCGGGTCGTGTCATGACCGGGGTCCAGTTCCTCATCCAGGTGATCAGGCAGGAACGGGGTCAGGTCCGGCAGGTCGGAGAGCCGGGCGAGGCCGAGTCGCTCGAGGAAATACCCGGTCGTCTGGAACAAGGTCGCCCCGGTCTCAGGATCGGAGCCGGCCTCCTCGACCAGCCCGCGCAGCACCAGAGTGCGCATGACGCCGTCGCAGTTAACACCGCGGACGGCCGAGACTCGGGCGCGGCTGACAGGCTGCCGGTAGGCCACCACCGCGAGCGTCTCCAGCGCCGCCTGCGTCAGCCTGATCTCCTGTCCGTCGCTGACGAACCGCTCGACAACACTCGCGCACTCGTCCCGTGTATACAGTCGCCACCCGCCCGCGACCTCGCGGAGGTCGAAACCGCGCTGCTCGGCGGTGTAGGAATCGGCAAGCTCACGCAGCGCCGCCGCCACCTCGGCGACGGGCCGCTCTGTGACGTCGGCCAGGACTTGCTCGGTGACCGGCTCGTCCGCGACCAGCAGCACCGCTTCCAGGCCCATCCGCAGACCGGGCACCGGACCGTCAAGCCCGCCTGACTCATCAGACTCGTCCAGCTCGCCGGGCTCCTCGCCGGCCACCAGGACCTGGTCGAACTCCCAGCCGAACGACGCTGGCCCGTTATCCATCGTATTCCTCATGATCATGCCTAATGCCTAGCTCGCCCTGGTCTGTCCAGGAGAGGTAAAGGTCGCCTAGCGGAGCTACCTGATCCAGGCTGATCCGCCCGTCGCGGTAGAGCTCCAGCGCGGCCAAGAACCGCGCCACGACTTCATAGGTTCCGGCGCAGTCGGCGATGAGCTGCCGGAACGTCGCCCGGCGCAGCGACCGGAGCCGTGCTAGCAGTATCTCAGCTTGTTCGCGCACTGAGGTCTTCGGGACGTGCAGATGCGCGGTCGAGACCGTCGGCGGCTTGCGGGGGGTCAGCACGCGCGCCGCGATGGCGGCGAACTCGACTGCGCCGATCCCGATGAGCACTTCCGGCAGCAACTCGGCGAACCGCGGCTCCATCGGCACGCGCCGCGGGTACCGGTGGCCCTCCGTCGCAAAGGCGCCCGCGAAGACGTCGGCGACCTCCTTATAAGCGCGGTACTGGAGCAACCTCGCGAACAGCAGGTCCCTCGCTTCCAGCAGCGCCAGGTCCTCCTCGTCGTCCACCTCGCCGGCGGGCAACAGCCGAGCCGCCTTGAGGTCCAGCAGCGTCGCGGCGACCACGAGGAAGTAACTGGCCTGATCGAGATCCCAGCCGCCGGCCAGCGCGCGGATGTAGCCGATGAACTCGTCGGTGACGCTGGACAGCGCGATCTCCGTGATGTCCAGCTTGTGCTTGGAGATCAGCGCCAGCAGCAGGTCGAATGGGCCCTCGAAGACGTCGAGGTGCACCTGGAAGCCACCCGATGCCGGGGCGGCCTCGTCTGCTTCACCGGTCGTCATGATGCTCACCCGGAGATTATCGGAATCGGTCACTTGGTCTCGCGCAGCCGCCGGGCGACCATGCTGTCCTCACCAGCCTGGTCTAGGTCGGCGAGAACGACCGCGAGCGCCTCGCGCACGATCCGGCCCCGGTCGACGGGGATTCCGTACGACCGCAGCGCCAGCCGGGCGCGTTCAAGGTCGAGCAGTTCGGTGCCGGACATATACACAGTAATCTTCTGAGGGTGGCTCTCCCTGCCGCTCGCCTGCCGTTCGATATCGGCCGCGGGACTGCGGGCCTGCGATCGCAGGATCTCTGCGACGCCCGGAAGGCTTACCCGGCGCGACCGGGACCCGCGGGAACGCCCTGACGCCACCTATCCAGTACCTCCTTGGCCAGCTCACGGTAGGAGCTAGCGCCGTTGCACGCAGGATCGAACCTGGTTATCGGCTCTCCAGCCACCGTAGCGTCAGGGAAACGCACAGTCCGGCTGATGACGGTGTGGAAAACCCGATCGCCGAATCCCTCGACCACTCCGGCCAGGACCTCTCTAGTGTGCAGCGTACGGGAGTCATACATGGTGGCGAGCAGCCCGTCAATCGCAAGCTTAGGGCTGAGGCGCGAGGAGACCTTATCGATGGTCTCCATGAGCAGCGCCACGCCGCGCAGCGCGAAATACTCGCACTCCAGCGGCACCAGCACGCCGTCAGCGCAAGCGAGCGCGTTGACCGTGAGCAGGCCGAGCGACGGCTGGCAGTCGATCAGGATGATGTCGTAGTCCGGGATCACCGGCTGGAGCACGCGCCCGAGCACGAATTCACGGCCTACCTCGTGCACGAGCTGGACCTCGGCGCCGGACAGGTCAATGTTGCTCGGCAGCAGATCCATGCCCGCGACGCGGGTCTTGATGATCACGTCATGCGCCGTCAGGCTGCGTTCCATCAGCAGGTTGTAGACGGTCGCGTCCAGCTCGTGCGGCTGAACGCCGAGGCCGACCGACAGCGCTCCCTGCGGGTCGAAGTCGACCAGCAGCACCCGCCTGCCGTACTCGGCCAGCGCAGCGCCCAGGTTGATGGTCGTCGTGGTCTTGCCGACACCGCCCTTCTGATTGCAGACGGCGGCGATCCGGGCCGGGCCGTGCACCAGCAGCGGCTCAGGGACGGGAAACACCGGAACTGGCCGCCCGGTCGGTCCTACCAGACCGGGCCTAACCTCGAGGATTTGGGATGCTGACACAGCTACCGCACCTCCCGGCGGCTAGCGCAGATTGCGCTCACTGGCACCGGACTTTAGGCGCTGCGCCCCGCTCCGGCAAGCAGGCGCACCGTTGAGCGCGAAATGAACCGCATGCGGGAAGCTGCCCAATGCACACCGACTGGTGCTTTTGAAGGGAACGGGGTCGCCCGTGGCCGCCGCCGCCTGCATGTTCGCGGGTGGCCACGCGAGCCTAGCTGGCTAGGCCCCCACATTGCCGCGTACACGCCGGTGCCACGCTGCCCGGCGGATCTCTTAGCTGATGGCGCGCGGGTGCGCGGATGCGTAGACCTCGCGCAGCTTGTCGACGGTCACCAGCGTGTAAAGCTGCGTGGTGGTCACCGAGGCGTGGCCGAGCAGTTCCTGCACCACCCGGACATCGGCGCCCCCGTCGAGCAGGTGCGTAGCGAACGAATGTCGCAGTACGTGCGGAGACACCTGGACCAGGCCAGCCCGGCTGGCCGCAGCCCGAAGCGTCCCCCAGGCACCCTGCCGGGTCAGCCGACCGCCGCGGGCGTTCAGGAACAAGGCCGGGCTCGGCTGGCCGCGACCGGACGCGGCGGCAAGCGCCGGCCGCGCACGCACGAGGTAGGCGTCGACAGCGTCCCTGGCGAAACGACCGACTGGCACTAGCCGCTGTTTGCCGCCCTTGCCGTTCAGGCGCACGATCGCCGCGACCGATGCCGGCCGGGACTCACCAGACAGCTCCAGGTCGTCCACGTCAAGCCCGATCGCCTCGGATATCCGCGCCCCGGTCCCGTACAGCAGTTCCAGCAGTGCGCGGTCCCGGAGCGCGGACTGGCCGACACACGCCGCGTTGAGCAGTCGCTCCACGTCATCGATGGAGATCGCCTTCGGCAGCCGGCGCGGCGGCGTCGGCGGACGGACTGCCCTGGCCGGGTCCTCGGTGGTCAGGCCCTCGGCTTGCGCAAAGGCGTGCAGCCCGCGTACCGCGACGACGGCACGCCCGGCCGAGCTTGCGGCGAGCGGCGGGTGCGTTGCGTCGCCTTCGCGTAGCCCGGCGAGGAAGTCGGCCACGTCCTGCGTGCCCACGTCCTCGATCTCGGTCCGCCCGGTCGCGGCCAGGGTCGCCGCGTATCGTTCGAGGTCCCGGCGGTAGGCCTGCAGCGTGTGTTCCGCGAGGCCACGTTCCACGGCCAGATGGTCGAGATAGCGCCCGATAGCTCGGACGATTGTCGTCAGCTGAGCACCTCCGCCAGCGGAACCGCACGCAGGCCGTGCGCCTCGGCCACCGGCGCGCAGGTGACGCCGCCCTCGTGGGTGTTGAGACCCAGGGCGAACGCAGGATCATGCTGCAGCGCCTCGCGCCAGCCCCGGCTGGCGATCTCCAGCACGTACGGCAGGGTCACGTTCGTCAGCGCATACGTCGACGTGTGCGGCACGGCGCCCGGCATGTTCGCCACGCAGTAGAAGACCGAGTCGTGCACGCGATAGGTCGGCTCCGCGTGCGTCGTCGGGTGAGAGTCCTCGAAGGTGCCGCCCTGATCGATCGAGATGTCGACGAGCACCGATCCCGACTTCATGCGCGCGACCAGGTCGTTGGTGATCAGCTTTGGCGCCTTGGCGCCCGGCACCAGCACGGCGCCGATGACGAGGTCGGCGTCGATACAGGCGCGCTCGATCTCGTAGGCATTGGAGGCCACGGTCTGGCAGTGACCCTGGTAGATAGCGTCAGCCTGGCGCAGGCGGGTGATGTTCTTGTCCACCAGCAGCACCTCCGCCTGCATGCCGAGCGCGATGGCGGCCGCGCTCATGCCGGAGACGCCTGCGCCGAGCACGACGACCTTGGCGGCGTAGACGCCAGAGACGCCACCCATGAGCACCCCGCGGCCGCCGCCGTCGCGCTGCAGGTGGTGGGCACCTACCTGCGGCGCCATCCGACCAGCGACCTCGGACATCGGGGCTAGCAGCGGCAGCGAGCCGTCAGGCAGCTGCACCGTCTCGTAGGCGATCGACGTGATCCCCGATCCGAGCAGCGCGTCGGTGCACTCGCGGCTGGCTGCCAGGTGCAGGTAGGTGAACAGCACCTGGTCCTTGCGCATCCGGTGGTACTCCTCGGCGACCGGCTCCTTGACCTTCAGGATTAGGTCGCCGGTCTGCCAGACATCATCTGCTGTCGGCAGGATCTTGGCGCCGGCCGCGACGAAGTCAGCATCCGGGATCGAGGAGCCGGTGCCGGCATCTTGCTGGATGTAGACCTCGTGTCCAGTCCGCACCAGCTCGTGCGCCCCCGCAGGGGTGATCGCGACGCGGTATTCGTGATTCTTGACTTCCTTAGGAACGCCGACCTTCATTGGCCTTGTTTCCTTCCCTCGCCTGCGAACTGCCCGGCCGGAGTGCCGGAGAGTCCTACGTGATACCGCCGCCTGCGGTCACAGGTGCTCCGCCTCACGGGCCTGACGAAGCGCCCTGAAACCATCCCTCCGAGCTGCATACGCGGACAAGATGCCCACAATCGCAACGCCATTATGCAGGTCCCCCGACAGTGCCCCCTGGACCGCTTCAGTCAGCGGAACCCAGGCCGTTGTCAGGTAGGCCTCCTCGTCCTGCCGAACATACTCGCGTTGCTCGGCAGGGACCATGCTCAGGTCCGTGGCCAGGAAGACCCGCAGCCGCTCGGTGGTGATGCCGGGAGACGACAGGTAATCAACCAGGACGTGCCAGCTCGAAGCCCGGCAGCCGGCCTCCTCGAGCAGCTCCCGCTGGGCCGTCTCCACCAGCGGCTCGCCCGGTACATCGCGCAGTCCCGCCGGGATCTCCCACAGCGTCGCCGCGGCCGGATGCCGGTACTGCCGGATCATCAGCACGCGGTCCTGCTGGTCAAGCGCCAGCACAGCGACCGCGCCGGGGTGCTCGACAACTTCACGGTCGACGAGCCGTCCATCGGGCAGCTCGACGGCGTCGCTTCGCATCGTCACAATGCGGCCCTCGACCAGGACCTTCGACGCGCGGACCGGCCAGCTACCCGCCTCGTCGCTGATGTCGGCCACGCTCAGGCGCTCGCCGCAGGCCGTCCGGCGCGCTCGAGCGCCGCTGCAACCAGGCCACTAAACAGCGGATGGGGCCGGGTCGGGCGGGACAGCAGCTCCGGGTGCGCCTGCGTCGCGACGAAGAACGGGTGGACGTTGCGCGGCAGCTCTACGAACTCGACCAGCCGGCCGTCAGGCGACAGGCCCGAGCACTCCAGGCCGGCCTTTTGTAGTTCGTCCCGGTAAGCGTTGTTCACCTCGTACCGGTGGCGGTGCCGTTCCTGGACAACGGGCTCGCCATACAGCTCGCGTACCAGGCTGCCCTCGGCCAGCACGGCCGGGTACAGGCCGAGCCTCATGGTGCCGCCCATGTCCCGCTCCCCCGCGACGACGTCCTCCTGATCGACCATTGTGGCGATCACCGGGAACTCGGTCTCCGGGTCGAACTCGGAGCTGTTGGCGCCGTCTAGCCCGGCCACGTCGCGGGCCACCTCGATGGCCATGCACTGCAGGCCAAGGCACAGGCCGAGGACCGGGATTCCGTTCTCGCGGGCGTGCCGGACCGCGCCGATCTTGCCCTCGATGCCGCGCACCCCGAAGCCTCCCGGCACCAGCACGCCATCCACGTCGGCCAGCTGCCGCGCGGCGCCCTCGGGCGTCTGGCAGTCATCGCTGGTAACCCACCGGATGTTGACCCGCGCATCGTGAGCGAAGCCGCCGGCCCGCAGGGCCTCGGCCGGCGACAAGTAGGCATCAGGCAGGTCGACGTACTTGCCGACCAGCGCGATGGTGACAGTCCTGGCCGGCCGGTGCACCCGCCGCAGCAGGTCGTCCCAGTCGCTCCAGTCGACGTCGCGGAATGGCAGGCCGAGCCTGCGCACCACGTAAGCGTCCAGGCCTTCCGAATGCAGGACCTTGGGGATGTCGTAGATCGACGGGGCGTCCGGCGCGGAGACCACAGCCTCCTCGTCGACGTCGCACATCAGGCTGATCTTGCGCTTCAGGCCGTCGCTGATCGGCCGGTCGGACCGGCAGACGATGGCATCCGGCTGGATGCCGATGCTGCGCAGCGCCGCGACCGAGTGCTGCGTCGGCTTGGTCTTCAGCTCGCCGGACGGGCCGATATAGGGCAGCAGCGAGACGTGCAGGAAGAAGCAGCGGTCCCGGCCGATCTCGTGCCGGATCTGGCGGATGGCCTCCAGGAACGGCTGCGACTCGATGTCGCCGACGGTGCCGCCGACCTCGGTGATGACGACATCAGTTTCTGGACCGGCCATCTCCCGGATCCGAGCCTTGATCTCGTTGGTGATGTGCGGGATGACCTGGACCGTGTCGCCCAGGTAGTCACCGCGCCGCTCCTTGGCGATCACGCGCGAGTAGATCTGCCCTGTCGTGACGTTGGCCGAGCCCGGCAGCCTGATGTCCAGGAACCGTTCATAGTGCCCGACGTCCAGGTCGGTCTCGGTGCCGTCGTCGGTGACGAAGACCTCGCCGTGCTGGAACGGATTCATGGTGCCGGGGTCGACGTTGAGGTACGGATCGAGCTTCTGCATGCTCACCCGCAGGCCACGCAGCTTCAGTAGCCGGCCGATGCTTGAGGCGGTGAGCCCCTTGCCGAGGCTGGAGGCTACGCCGCCGGTAACGAAAAGATGCCTGGTGGTCGCTGGACGTGACGCATGCGCTGATATCGCCAATGAGGCTCCCGTGGTCAGATTCGGCGGATTCCCGCTCGCCCACGGGGTCTCAGAATATCAAACGCTGGACCAAGGGCTGGAAAGACACGGCGGCTCGCGGCTCGCCGCCCGCCGGATTTGCGCAGCTAGAAGATGTTCTGTCGCAAAGGCCATCACCGCCGCAAGAGTCGGCCTTGCCTAGGCGACACCTTGAGCCAGGCCCGTGCCGGGACGTCAGGAGTGGTCGGGCAGATGACGATGCCGTAATGCCGCCCGGCGGCTAGCCGGCTGGCTCGCCTGCTCCGCCTCCGCTACCTCAGCCGGCGCGCGGCTCTCGCCGGCCTCGCCGAACCTGGCCAGGGCCACGGCGGAGAAGACGGCCAGCGCGAACCCGAGGGCCGCCACAGCCGTCAGCCCTGGCCGGGTCGTGTCACCGAGGAAGAGCACGCCCACAATCGCCGGCGGCATCGTCTCGGCCAGCACCACACCGGCCGTCGCCGTGGTGACGCTGCCGCCTTCCAGCGCCGTCGCATACAGCAGGAAAGAGACAATTCCGGCCGCCGCGAGCGTATAGGTGGCGGGGCTCTTGATGAGCTGGAGCGGCGCGAAGCCGGGCAGGATTCGCGCCGAGACAGCCAGCACCGCATAGCCCAGGCCAGCGATCGCACCGAGGGCCGGCGTCCGGACCGGATTGGGCAGCCGCGCCACCGCGAACCCGGCGACACCGACGCCCACCACGGCCACGATGAGAGCGAACTGGAACTCCGAGCCCACCCTGGCGGCACCCTGGGCGCCAGCCGAAAGGCCAAGCAGCGCGACCCCGACGACAACGCCGACCACCGCGAGCCACTCCCGCAGATCCAGCCTGATGTTCATGAGCCAGGAAGCGACGACGGCGGTCACCGCGAGGTTGGCGGCCATGATCGCCTGGACGGCGAAAATAGGCAATTGCCGCAGCGCGATGAGCTGGGCGACAAATCCCACCAGGTCGATCGCAATGCTTGCAAGGAACAGGCCCTGGTGCAGCATGCGGACCAGCAGGCCCGGATCCACGCCCTGCCCCGCCTCGCCTGCTACCTCGGCCGTGCGGTGGCTGGCGGCACGCACGGCTATCGCCTGCATCACAGCAGCGACCCCGTAGCAAACAGCCGACAGCAAAGCGGCCAGCAGGCTCCCCAGCATGATTTGACCCTACGCCAGACGCCATTCTGAGTGTTCGCTTGAGAGCCGCTTAACGCCAGCGCAAAACCTGGAAGTGGTCATGGAGGGCGCGGCGCTATACCCCCGCGGCCTGCATGCCGCGAAGCTCATGCTTCAGCTCGCGGATCTCGTCCCGGATCCTGGCGGCGATCTCGAACTGAAGCTCCGCGGCGGCCACGTGCATCTGCTCGGTCAGCTCGGCGATCAGCGCGGCCAGGTCGGCTCGCGCGGTCCCGCCGCCCTTGCCTGCTGCCGCGGCAGCCGCCCGCGCACGCGAGGACACGCCGGGGACCGGTGCCTTGCCCCGGCTCTGCTGCCGGCCCGAGCCGCCGAGCAGCTGCTCGGTGTCGGCGTCCTCCCTGGCCAGCTGGTCCAGGATGTCAGCGATCCGCTTGCGCAGCGGCTGCGGGTCCACGCCATGCTCGCGGTTGTAGGCGATCTGCCTGTCCCGCCGTCTGTTGGTCTCGTCGATTGCTCGCTGCATGGACGGCGTGATCTTGTCGGCGTACATGTGCACCTGACCGGACACGTTCCTCGCTGCTCGTCCGATCGTCTGGATCAGCGACGTACCCGACCGCAGGAAGCCTTCCTTGTCCGCGTCGAGAATCGCGACAAGCGACACCTCGGGCAGGTCGAGGCCTTCCCGCAGCAGGTTGATCCCGACGAGCACGTCGTACTCGCCCATGCGGAGCTCGCGGAGCAGCTCAACCCGGCGCAGGGTGTCGACCTCGCTGTGCAGGTACCTGGCCCGGATGCCGAGCTCGAGCAGGTAATCGGTCAGGTCCTCGGACATCTTCTTCGTCAGCGTCGTCACGAGGACCCGCTCGGACTTCTCAGCGCGATCCCTGATCTCGGCGACCAGGTCGTCGATCTGGCCCTTCGTCGGCTTGATGATCACCTGTGGGTCCACCAGCCCCGTGGGCCTGATGACCTGCTCCACTACCTCGCCGGCGGTCTTGCGCAGCTCGTACGGTCCGGGCGTGGCCGACAAGTACAGCGTCTGGCCGATCCTGTCGCCGAACTCGTCCCAGGTCAGCGGCCTGTTGTCGATGGCGCTCGGCAACCGGAAGCCGTGATCCACCAGGACCCGCTTGCGGGACACGTCGCCCTCGTACATGGCGCCAATCTGCGGCACCGTGTTGTGCGACTCGTCGACGACCAGCAGGAAGTCCTCGGGAAAGTAATCGAGCAGCGTGTTGGGCGGGCTGCCGGCCTCGCGGCCGTCGATGTGGCGCGAGTAGTTCTCGATGCCCGAGCAGCTGCCGACCTGGCGCATCATCTCGATGTCGTAGGTGGTCCGCATCCGCAGCCGCTGTGCCTCCAGCAGCTTGCCCTGCGTCTCCAGCTCGGCCAGCCGCGCCGCCAGCTCGACTTCGATGCCAGCGATCGCCCGCTCCATCCGCGCCGGACCCGCGACATAGTGCGAGGCCGGGAAGATGTACAGCTCCTCGTCCTCGCTGATGACCTCGCCGGTCAGCGGGTGCAGGGTCATGAGGCGCTCAACCTCGTCGCCGAACATCTCGATCCGGACGGCGAGCTCCTCGTACTGCGGGATCACCTCGATGGTGTCGCCGCGCACGCGGAACGTGCCGCGGGTGAACGCCAGGTCGTTGCGCGCGTACTGCATCCCGACGAGCTTGCGCAGGAGCCCGTCCCTGTCCATCGTGTCGCCGATCCGCACCTTGAGCATCCGGTCGACGTACTCCTGCGGGGTGCCGAGGCCGTAGATGCACGAGACCGAGGCGACCACGATCGTGTCGCGCCTGGTCAGCAACGAGTTGGTGGCCGAGTGCCGGAGCCGGTCCACCTCGTCGTTGATCGAGGAGTCCTTCTCGATGTAGGTATCGGTCTGCGGGACGTAGGCCTCGGGCTGGTAGTAGTCGTAGTAGGAGACGAAATACTCGACCGCGTTGTGGGGCAGCATCTCGCGCAGCTCGTTGGCGAACTGCGCGGCCAGGGTCTTGTTGGGCAGCATGACCAGGACAGGCCGCTGGAGCCGCTCGGCCAGCCACGCCACCGTCGCGGTCTTGCCGGTCCCGGTCGCGCCCAGCAGCACCGTGTCCTTGGTGCCCTCGCGGATGCGCCGCTCCATCTCCCCAATGGCCCGTGGCTGGTCGCCAGCCGGAACCATCTCCGTGATGACTTCGAACGGTGCCACGCTCCGCTGGAGGTCGGTCACCGGTCGCATGACATCTCCTCTGCTTGCTGGTCGCTTCCACTGTAGGACGATCTGCCGACAGTCCGGCCGGTCAGCCGAGCTACCAGCCAGTCCGGGCGCGGGGGCTGCTGATCAACGTCGTGGCCTTGGCTGCCTCGCTGGGAACTGGCGCGGCCGGGACGACGGTCCTTCTGCAACCCGCAGCGGGATTAACCTGCGCCGGACTCTGTGCATTCCAGGAGCTCCGTGGCAGGGGCCGCCAGGTCGAACTCCCCCGCATTCCGCCATACCCGCGGGGTCCCGCGTGGCCGCATTCCGCGGGTCCGTGTACCCGATTGCGCCACCCGATGCCGACAAAATGCCCGCTCTTGTGAGATCCGTACGCGTCCGGTGCGGCGGCTCGCCGGGTTACGCAGTTGCCGGGTTACGCGGTTGCCAGGTCACGCGGCTGCAGGGTTACGCGGTTGCCGGGTCGGCAGACGCGGACGGTGCCCGGCGGCGGAGTTCGCTCCACAGCTCGCCGACCTGGCGGTCCAGCTCGGCCAGCGAGCCCGAATTGTCTACCACGATGCCCGCGATGGACAGGCGCTGCTCGCGGCTGGCCTGCGCGGCAATCCGCGCCTGCGCCTGCTCGCGGGTCATGCCGCGCTGGCGGACCAGCCGGTCGAGCTGGATCCGCGGCGGCACGTCCACGACCACCACCAGGTCATAGGCGCCAGCGAGTCCATTCTCGGCGATGAGCGGCACGTCATGCACGACGAGCGAGCCGGGACCCGCGCCCTCCTCCAGCTCGCGCATACGGGCGCCGACCCGCGGATGCACGATCGAGTTGAGCGTTGCCAGCTTCTGCTCGTCGCCGAAGACGATGTCCCCCAGACGCGCCCGGTCCAGCGCGCCATCGGGTCCGAGCACGCCGGGGCCGAACTCTTCAATCACGGCCGTCAGCCCGTCGGTGCCGGGCGCCACTACCTCCCGCGCGATGAGGTCCGCGTCGATCACGACCGCGCCCTGCGCGGCCAGGCGCTTGGATACCTCGCTCTTGCCGGCCCCGATGCCGCCGGTCAGCCCGACCCGCAGCACGTCAGCGCGCCACGCGGTGAAGTCCGCCAGGCCCGCCAGCCCCGCCAGACAGGCAACGGCAAAGCCGATGGCGGGCACCCGGTGCAGCGCACCTGGTACCCGCCATCGTCATGCTCTTACCAGCAGAGGTTGTCAGCTCTGGCCACCGGACAGCTTGTCGCGGAGCGCGGCGAGCGCCTCGTCCGAGGCAAGAGTGCCGGCCCGCTCGGAATCGGCGCTCGACGAGCTGTGGTGCTCGCGGGTGTCGCCTTCCTCCCCAGCCTCCTCAGCTGCGGCATCGGCCTTCGTCCGGGCCTCGACCACTTGCTGCTGGTGCGCCTCGTAGCGGGCGCGGGCTTCGGCGTACTGGCGCTCCCACTCTTCGCGCTGGCTGTCGAAGCCCTCGAGCCACTCGCCGGACTCGGGGTCGAAGCCCTCGGGGTAGAGGTAGTTGCCCTGCTCGTCGTAAGCGGCCGGCATGCCGTACAGCGTCGGGTCAAAGTCCTCGCCGGAGACGTCGGTGCTGCCGCCCTCATTTGCCTGCTTGAGTGACAGGCTGATCCGGCGCCGGTCCAGGTCGATGTCGATGATCTTGACGAAGATCTCGTCGCCGACCTGCACGACCTGCTCCGGGATCTCCACGTGGCGGTCGGCCAGCTCGGAGATGTGCACGAGGCCCTCGATGCCCTCCTCGACCCGAACGAACGCGCCGAACGGGACGAGCTTGGTGACGCGGCCGGGCACGACCTGGCCGATCTGGTGCGTCCGGGCGAACTGCTGCCACGGGTCTTCCTGGGTCGACTTCAGCGACAGCGAGACCCGCTCGCGATCCATGTCGACGTCGAGCACCTCGACCGTGACATCCTGGCCAACCTCGACGACCTCACCCGGGTGGTCGATGTGCTTCCAGGACAGCTCCGACACGTGCACCAGGCCGTCGACGCCGCCCAGGTCCACGAAGGCGCCGAAGTTGACGATCGAAGAGACGACGCCCTTGCGGATCTGGCCCTTCTGCAGGGTGTTCAGGAAGTTCTGGCGGACCTCGGACTGCGTCTGCTCCAGCCAGGCCCGGCGGGACAGGACCACGTTGTTGCGGTTCCGGTCCAGCTCGATGATCTTGGCCTCGATCTCCTTGCCGACATAGGGCTGGAGGTCGCGGACGCGCCGCATCTCGACGAGGGAGGCGGGCAGGAAGCCGCGGAGGCCGATATCCAGGATCAGGCCGCCCTTGACGACCTCGATGACGGTGCCGGTGACGACGCCGTCCTCTTCCTTGACCTTCTCGATGGTGCCCCAGGCCCGCTCGTACTGAGCGCGCTTCTTGGACAGGATCAGGCGGCCTTCCTTGTCCTCCTTCTGGAGGACCAGGGCCTCGATGTGCTCGCCGGTCTTCACCACATCATGCGGGTCGACATCGTGCTTGATGGACAGTTCCCTTGACGGGATGACGCCCTCGGTTTTGTAGCCGATGTCGAGCAGGACCTCGTCCCGATCGACCTTAACGACGGTCCCCTCGACAATGTCGCCGTCATTGAAGTACTTGATGGTCTCGTCGATCGCGGCGAGGAAGGCCTCCTCGGAACCGATGTCGTTGACCGCTACCTTGGGGGTCGAGGTGGCCTCAGTGCTACTCGTCATGTGTAGGTGGACTCCGGATACGGACAGGGATGGGTTGCTGGACAGTACCGTGCGCGGCGCGTCCGACGATGGAAAAGCCATGGTTTGCGTGACATGCCTGGTCAGCATGACCGACCGCGGCCTGCAGTGAGACTGCCCCGCGGGCTGCCTGACCATTAGCGGACTGCACCAGAACACAGTGCAGCGACCAGCATATGAGAGCCTGGCCGACCGGTCAATCTTGGGCCTGCTAACTGCGCTATTGCCAGCTGACCAGCCGGGTAAACAGAGAATTTGCCGCGCTACAAGCTGCGCGAGTGTGCAGCGCCCGTCGGCGGCGTCAGCCCCTCGGCGGCGTGAGCGCGTCGGCTTGCCAGCGCGCGTCGGCGGCGTCAGTGGGCAGCGTCGGCCCAGCTGCGGCCCCAGCCCATCGAGACCTCCAGCGGCACCGACAGGTCAGCCGCGCTCCCCATCGCGACCCTCACTAGCTCCCGCACCGCGTCCAGCTCGCCCGGAGCAACCTCAAACAGCAGCTCATCGTGCACCTGGAGCAGCATTCGGGACTGCAGCCCAGCCGCCTCTAGCTCGTAGTGCGCGGTGAGCATGGCCACCTTGATGATGTCGGCGGCCGAGCCCTGGATCGGGGCGTTCAGGGCCATCCGCTCGGCCATCTCCCGCCGCTGCCGGTTGTCGGAGGTCAGGTCCGGCAGATAGCGGCGCCTGCCGAGCATGGTCTCGGTGTAGCCATCCATCCGCGCCCTGGCGACAACATCGCGCAGGTAGTCCCGGACGCCGCCGAACTGCTCGAAGTACTCCTCCATATAGCCGCGGGCTTCCTCTGGCGAGATCCGCAGCTGCTGCGAAAGCCCGTAGGCGGACAGCCCGTAAGCCAGGCCGTAGTTCATGGCCTTGACCTTGCTCCGCAGCTCCTGTGTCACCTGCTCCGGCGCGACGCCGAAGACCCGGCCGGCCGTCGCGGCGTGGAAGTCATGCCCGGACGAGAATGCCGCGGCTAGCGCCTGGTCACCGGACAGGTGGGCCATGATGCGCAGCTCGATCTGGCTGTAGTCAGCCGTCAGCAGGTGCTCATATCCCTGGCCGACGATGAATCCCTGACGGATCCGACGGCCTTCCTCGGTGCGGATGGGGATGTTTTGCATGTTCGGGTCGGTCGATGACAGCCGCCCGGTGGCCGCGATCATCTGGTTGTAGGTCGTGTGGATCCGCCCGTCGACGTTGGCCATCGGGATGAGCGAGTCCACGATGCTCTTGAGCTTGGCGACGTCCCGGTGCCGGAGCAGGTGGGCAAGCACCGGGTGCTCGGTCTGCGCGAGCAGGCCGGTCAGCGCCTCGGAGTCCGTGGTGTAGCCGGTCTTGATCCGCTTGGTCTTGGGCAGGCCGAGCTCGGTGAACAAGACCTCCTGGAGCTGCTTCGGGGATCCGAGGTTGAACTCGTGGCCGGTGACGGCGAACGCCGCCTGCTCGGCCGCCTTGACCTCACCGCCGAGCTCGGCAGACATGGCGGCGAAGTGCTCGGAGTCAGCCGCGATCCCGGCCCGCTCCATCGCCGCCAGCACTCCGACCAGCGGAAGCTCGACCTCCGCCAGCAGCTCGGTCGCACCACGCTCGGCCAGATCGCGGTCCAGGGCGTCGGCGAGCTCGGCCGTCGCCTGTGCCCGCTGGGCCAGTGCGGTGGCGACCTCGGCGTCGTCGGCCACGTCCAGGGTGAGCTGGCCGGACGCAGGCTCAGCGTCGCGCAGCTCCCGGTTGAGGTACCGCAGGGACAGGTCGGCCAGGTCGAACGAGCGCTGACCAGGCAAGGCCAGATACGCCGCGAGCGCTGTGTCGCTGGTCAGCCCGGCCAGCTCGAACCCTCGCGCGGCCAGCGCGTGCATCGGCCCCTTGGCGTCGTGCAGCGACTTGGGCCGGGCCGGGTCGGCGAGCCAGGCGCCGAGCGCCTTGTCATCGGCCTCGGTCAGGCGGATCGGGTCGATGTAGGCGGCAGCGCCACCAGGGGCGGCGATGGCAAGACCCGTCAGGTTGCCGGTGCCCCTGCCCCAGCTACCGCTTGCGGCCAGGCCAGACCGGCCGTCGACGGCCCCGGGCCCGTCAATCCAGTCGGAGACCTCATCGGGCCCGAGTGTCACCGCATCCACGTCGAAAGCTGCGGCGTCGCCGGCCGGCGTGTCGGCGGCGACCGCGACGACGCCGATCCCGTTGGGCAGCGTCGTATACAGGCGGTCACGCAGCACCCGGAACTGGAGCGTGTCGAATAGCTGATGGATCTGCTCGCGGTCCCACGGCACCGGGCGCAGGTCTCGGGGCCCGAGCTCGAGTGGCACATCGCGAACCAGCTGGGTGAGCTGGCTGTTGCGCAGGACGCCCGCCAGGTGCTCGCGCAGGGCGTCGCCCGCCTTGCCCTTGACCTCATCGACCCGGTCAACCAGGGTCGCCAGCGAGCCGAACTCGGCTATCCACCGGGTGGCGGTCTTCTCCCCCACGCCGGGAATGCCGGGCAGGTTGTCGCTCGGGTCGCCGCGCAGGGCCGCGAAGTCCGGATACTGCGCCGGGGTGAGCCCGTACTTTGCCTCGACCGACTCGGGCGTGAACCTGGCCATCTCGCTGATGCCGCGCATGGTGTACAGGAGCGTGATGTGGTCGGTGACCAGCTGGATCGGGTCCCGGTCGCCGGTCACGATGAGCACGTCCATATCCGGCGCTGCCTGGCTCGCGAGGGTGGCGATGATGTCATCGGCCTCGTAGCCGGGCACTGACATCCTGCTGATGCCGAGCACGTCCAGGACCTCGAAGATCAGGCTGAGCTGACTCCGGAAATCGGACGGTGTCTCTTTCCTCGTGGCCTTGTACTCGACGTACTGCTCGTGCCGGAACGTCTTCTCCGCCCGGTCGAACGCGACCGCCACGTGCGTTGGCTGCTCGTCGCGCAGCACGTTGATCAGCATTGCCGTGAAGCCGTAGACAGCGTTGGTGGGCTGCCCGGTCGTGGTCGAGAAGTTCTCCGGCGGCAGGGCGTGGAACGCGCGATAGGCCAGTGAGTGCCCGTCCAGCAGAAGCAGCCGCCCGCGGCGCGCCCCGCCCGCGGGTCCGGGCTCAGCCGCCTCGTCGTCGGTCTCGACGACCTGACCCTCGGACTCGACAACCAGGCCTTCGGACTCGACGACCTGGTCGGCGACCTCGATTGCGTCGGCCGCCTCTGCGGCCTCGGCTTCGCGGGCCGACTCGCCTTCGTGGCCAGACTGGCCTTCGGCGGCCACGCCTGCCCCATCACGCGTCTCGGTCTCGTCCGGCTGTGCTGCGTCCTTCGTTGCCACGCACAGATCCTAGTGCGCGGGTCTGTCAGTTAGCCGGGCCTTGCCGCCCCGCTGGCCCCTCGATCATGACCACCCCTACGCTGGCACCTGCCAGGCGCAAAGATCATATAAGCAGGGAACGCGGAGGTATCGGTGCCGGAGTTGTCGGAACGCGAGGAGCAGATCAAGGCCACATTCAACAGCCAGGACAACCAGACCCTGGCAGGCCGCATGGGCATCAGGATCCTCGAGGCCTCCAAGGAACGCGTCGTCGGCACGATGCCAGTCGAGGGCAACACCCAGCCGTACGGGATCCTGCACGGCGGAGCCTCGTGCGTGCTCGCCGAGTCGATCGGCTCGCTCGGCGCGGCGCTGCAGGCAGGACCTGACCGGTTCACCGTCGGCATCGAGATCAACGCGACGCATCACCGTTCGGCCAGGAGCGGGCTGGTGACCGGCGTTGCGACGCTGGCGCACGGCGGCCGGACGATGTCCACGTTCGACGTCGTGATCACCGACGACGCCGGTAAGCGCATCTGCACCGCGCGGCTCAGCTGCCTGCACCGAGACGGGGTCCCTGGCGGGGCTAGCGAGCCGAGTCGTTAGGACGTATTCCGCACCGCCGGGGCGATGTCGAAGTCTTCGTGATCATGGCGTCGAGTCACGCCGACGGTCCTGAAATACCCCATCGGAGAGCCCGGGGCCACTGCATCGACGGGACGTTTCTCTCATACCGGCAGGGGAATCTCCGTGTCTTTGCGCGCCGCTACCGCGCGTCGCTAACGTGGTGGGCAGAGCAAGGCGACCGAGTAGAGAACGTGCCGGCCCGGGGAAGGCCGACATGGCACCAAAGGTTCACTGGCTCATAGACCGTCGACCGCTTCCGGCGTCCGGCGGCCGCAAGCGGCGGGCGCCGGTTACAACGGGGGTTGTGTGGCCGGCCCCGCCCGCTTGCGCTCTTCCGTCCAGCTTCGCAAGTCAGCGCTACCTGCCAGCGCGAGCAACAGCCCGGCACGCTCCAAGCGCACCGGGCTGTTTTGGCTCATGCGGCGCCGCAGCGAGTCGGCGCGGCTGACTCAGACCGCGGGGTCCGCGGTACCGGCCTCAGTGCCGGCCTCAGTGGCGGCGTCGGCGGCCGCATCGGCGGCCGCCTTCTCGGCCTCGGCCAGGACTTCCTCGGCGACGGCGCGCATCGTCTGACGCCGATCCATCGACGTCTTCTGGATATACCGGAACGCCTGGGCCTCGGACATGCCGCGTCCATCCTGGAGCGCGCCCTTGGCGCGGTCTAGCAGCTTGCGCACCTCAAGCCGGTCGCGAAGACCAGCCGCCTCGGCGTTCAGAGCGGCGATCTCGGCGAACCGGCTGACAGCGACCTCGATCGCCGGGACCAGGTCCGCCTTGGTGAAGGGCTTTATCAGGTAGGCCATCGCCCCAGCCTCGCTGGCCCGCTGCACGAGGTCGCGCTGCGAGAACGCAGTCAAGATGATGACCGGAGCTACCTGGTTGGCGGTGATCCGCTCTGCGGCTGAGATGCCATCCAGCCCGGGCATCTTGACGTCCATGATCACCAGATCAGGGCGGAGCTGCTCAGCCAGCTGCACGGCCGTCTCGCCGTCGGTAGCCTCTCCGGCTACGACGTAACCCTCCTCCTCGAGCATCTCGCGCAGATCAAGCCTGATCAGCGCCTCGTCCTCGGCTATCACCACGTTAAAGGGGGTCTTACTCACGAGCAGAGCGTACCCAAGTCCCGGTACATTGGCGCTCGGCGGCTCCCTCGGGGAGCACGGAGGGGGACGTGGCATACACCGGTCGTGCTCATGGTCGGCCAGCTCAGGCTGCGGCCGGGCCTGCACATGCTGAATGCGGTCCCCTGTTGGATCGTGACGACCCGACGCCCCGACGGTATATTGAGCATCATGTTGTGAAGGCGACATGCCGGGCAGATATCTAGTTGTCCTGACAAATGCCGAGATGGTGGAATAGGCAGACACGGATGCCTCAAAAGCATCTGCCTGAGAGGGCGTGCGGGTTCGAGTCCCGCTCTCGGCACCCGAAATCGCAAACTGAGGCCGTCAGTGCCCGTCGTGAACCGCGTGCGGCGCAGATCTCCCATCGGCGAGCCATGTCAACTCGTAGGTGACTCCCCGGCGCGCGACAGGAAGCACGCTCGGCAGGAGGCACGCTCGACAGGAGGCAAGGGTGGACGAGAGCTCGTTTGAGCAGGTGCTCGATGCGGTGCGGCAGTTCGTCCGAGAGCGAGTCATGCCGCGCGAGGACGAAATCGAGACTGCCGACGCGATCCCCGACGACCTGCGGGCCGCGACCGCTGAGCTGGGCCTTTTCGGCTACGCCCTGCCCGCCGCATTCGGCGGCTCCGGGGTCACCATGTCGCAGGACGTCCGCCTGGCCTTCGAGTTCGGATACACCACGCCAGCCTTCCGGTCCCTGTTCGGAACGAACAACGGCATCGCCGGCCAGGTGATCGCCAAGTTCGGCTCGGCCGACCAGCAGGCGGCATTCCTCCCGGCGCTGGCGGCCGGGGACATGATCGCCTCATTCGCGCTGACCGAGTCGGAAGCTGGCTCCAGTCCGGCCGGGCTCAGGACCTCGGCGCGCCGCGACGGCAGCGACTGGATCCTGTCCGGCACCAAGCGGTTCATCACCAACGCGCCGCTGGCTGACCTGTTCGTCGTCTTCGCTCGCAGCGACCCGGCCGCCGAGGCCGGCCGGGGAATCTCCGCCTTCGCCGTCGACGCGCGAAGCCACGGACTCACCGTCGGTCCGCGCGATCACAAGATGGGCCAGCGCGGAGCCTGGACCGCCGAGGTCAGCTTCAGTGACGTCCGCGTGCCCGCAGACCGCCTGATCGGCACCGAGGGCCGCGGCTATCGCAGCGCCATGACCGTGCTTGCCCGCGGCCGCCTGCACATCGCGGCGATGTGCGTCGGCACCGCGCAGCGCATCCTGGATGAGTCGGTTGCCCACGCGTCGGCCAGCAAGCAGGGCGGCCGCCCGATTGGCGACTACCAGCTGGTCCAGGCGATGCTCGCGGACTCGTACGCCGAGATCGCGGCCGGCCGCAGCCTCGTCCTCACGGTCGCGGCCGACTACGACGCCGGCACTGACATGGCCGCCGGGCCGTCGTCGGCCAAGCTCTTCTGCAGCGAGATGGTGTCACGAGTCGCTGACCGCGGCGTGCAGGTACATGGCGGTCTGGGCTACATGAGTTCGACCGTCGTGGAGCGCATGTACCGCGATTCGCGTCTGTACCGCCTTTATGAGGGAACGAGCGAGATTCAGAAGCTCATCATTGCCCGTGCGCTGCTGGCTCCAGCTGGCCGCTAAACGCCGCCGCGCGACGCCGGCCGCCGCATGACCGCAGCGGCGCCAGGGAGAGGGCCAGTGCGCCACCCTAGGCAGAGCGCCTTAACTGGCCTGGGCGCGCCGGCGTAGCCAGGATTCCGGCTGCCCCGACTCTGCCGCGATCGCAGCCCAGGTCCAGCCCGCGGTCCGCCGCTTGCTGACGTAGTCGGCAATCGTCGCGCAGCCGAACGCGGCCGCCGCCGATGCCTCCCGAGTCTCCGCCGCGTGCCGCAGTGCCGCGTGCGGCTGCGCCGCCAGTCCGTGCCTGCGCAGCGCCGACTTGACGGCGTGGTGGCTCATGCCGACCTCGGCGGCAATCTGATTCACCGTCACGTGCGCTTCGCCATGCCGGCTGCGAAGATACTCGGCCACGTCGCCGAAGCCGAGCCCGCGCAGTACCGGGTGCCAGCGCGCGTCTGCGCCGGCGTGCTGCGCGCCCGCGGCGGCGGCCGCCACCGCGGCGGCGTCAGGGTCAAGCGTCTCCAGGTGCCGCGACAGCCAGTCTTTGTGCAGGCCTGCCTCCCGGCTGATGGCTGCGAGGCTCGCACCGCCGGCTATCCGTGCCCGGACTAGATCGCCGATCGTCGCGTAGCCGGCTCGGCTCGCCACCGTGGCGGCGATCGCGGCGACGCGACTGGCTGCCCGGGCCCGGTTCGCCTCGGCGATGGCGGCCTGCGAGATCCCGGCCAGCGCCTGCGCTGCCTTCCTGCGACGCTGCTCGGGCAGCGCCCGTCCGCGCGCCGCGGCTGCCGCGTCACGGGCGAGCGATCCGGACCGTGCCCTGGCCCGGCCGGCCGCGCTGCCCTCGCGCACAGCGGGCTCGAATAGCAGCCTGGCCGAGAATGCCGTCGCGCGCAGCTTGCGAGTCGCTGCGCCTTCGAGTGACTGGCCTCGCTCCAGGCCGAACGTCGCGCAGTAATCGGCCTTGGTCCACCGGTGCGCGCGCAGGTGGGCGGTAACCGAACGCAGCAGCCGACCGCACAGGTGGCAGACCACCAGGTCACCATCGGTAACGACCGCGCCGATCGGGGCATAGATCTGGGTGCCGTCCAGCAGGCAGCCGACCACGCTCCGCCGGCGTGCACTCAGCTGTGCCATCGCTGCTCCCCGAGGACCAGTAGTAGGAACCAGGACCAGTAGTCACATCGAGACTACCGAGATTCGGCCGCCGAGTCACTAGCGTCTGGCCCCGCAAGCCGCGCCGCGGCTGCAACCTGGCTGCCCAGCCGATCCGGTTATGCTCGGGCGCATGGGCTCGCTTCCGCAGCTGTCGCTGGCCGAGTGGACCGTCCTCGCGGTGATCAGCGAGCGGCCGACGCATGGTTTCGCGATCGCGCAGCTGACCGCGACCGACGGCGAGCTTGGCCGGGTCTGGCAGATCCCGCGGCCCGTGATTTACAGGGCGCTCGGGCGCGTCGAGACCGCCGGCCTGATCACCCAGAACGGCATCGAGCCAGGTAACGGCCCGCAGCGAACCATCTACGCCGCGACGGAGACAGGCCGCACCGCTGCCGACGCCTGGCTGCAGACGCCGGTCCAGCACGTCCGTGACGTGCGCTCGCACCTCCTGATGAAGCTGGCGCTCTTGCACCGGGTCGGCACCGACCCGGCCGACCTCCTGCGCCGCCAGCAGGCCACGCTCGCCCCCATCGCGGAGGCAGTGACCTCGGAGTACCACGAGAGCGACGGGTTCGAGGCCACGCTGCTCGCCTGGCGGCGTGCGAATGCCGCCGCCGCGATCAGCTTCCTCGCCGACATCACCCCCGCGGGCTGAAGCACCGCCCGCGCCGGCTTCGCCGCGCACCGCCCGCGCCGGCTTCGCCGCGCCGGCGGCCTAGGAAGTGACCAGCTGGCCGTCTTCCAGCGCCAGCACCTGATCGGCGAGCTCATGCAGGGCCGGGTCGTGGGTGGCGACCAGCGCGGTAATGCCCTCGGACAAGACCACCGTGCGCAGCAGCCGCATGATCTGCCGCCCGGTCTCGGAGTCCAGCTGCCCGGTCGGCTCGTCGGCGATCAGCAGCTCCGGCTGGACGGCTAGCGCTCTGGCGATGGCGACGCGCTGCTGCTGCCCGCCCGACAACTCGTTCGGCCGCTGGTGCGCATGACCATCCAGGCCGACAACGTTCAGCAGCATCCGAACCCGCTCCTCTCGGGCGGCCCGTGCCGTGGCAGTGATCCGCAGCGGGATGCCGACGTTCTCGGCCGCCGTCAGCATCGGGATCAGGCCGAACGACTGGAAGATGAAGGAGATCGTGCTGCGGCGCAGCAGCGTGCGCTCGCGCGCGGTCAGCGCCGAGACGTTCCGGCCGCCAACGATGACCTCGCCGCTCGTCGGGGCATCAAGGCCGCCCACCATGTTGAGCAGGGTCGTCTTGCCCGAGCCGGACCGGCCGATCAGCGCGACCAGCTGCCCGCGCCCGATGGTGAACGAGACTCCCCTGACCGCGTGCACGGCCATGCTGCCGTGGCCGAACGTGCGGCTCAGGCCGCGCACGTCCACCATCGCGCCTTCCGCTTCCAGGGCCAGGCCGGCCGACCTGGCAGCACCCGGCTCGGTCATTCCGGCTTCCTCTCGTGCCTGCCGGCGGCGGGCTTGTCCGGCCACACCCCGATGTGATCGTCGAGGGACCGGAGCCGCACCCGGTCGCGCATCCGGTGCCGCTCGGTCATCTCGCGCGGCAGCTGCACCCGGCCCGCCCGGTCCAGAACCGCGTACTCGACGGCCTCACGTACGGTGTTGCCCAGCTCGTCCGCCGCATCATGGCGGAGCGTCTCGCTGCTCGTCCGGCCGTCCCGGATGGCGACCGTCCGCCGGACCTGGTGCGAAACCGCCGGGTCGTGCGTCACGACCAGCACGGTCGCGCCGAGCTCGGTGTTGGCAGTCTGAAGGGCGCCGAACACATCCTGAGCAGTTCTCCTGTCTAGCTCGCCGGTCGGCTCGTCGGCCAGCAGCACCTGGGGCTCGTTGGCCAGCGCGGTCGCGATGGCGGCGCGCTGCTGCTCGCCACCCGACATGCGCGAGGGCACCCGGTCCGCGCAGTGCGCGATGCCAAGGATGCCGAGCAGCTCCATGGCCCGCACCTCACGACGCCGACGGCCGACGCCGTTAAGCCGCATCGGCGTCACGACGTTCTGCCTGGCCGTCAGGTACGGCAGCAGGTTGCGCGACGTCTGCTGCCAGACGAAGCCCACCTGCTGCCGGCGGTAGATGAGCCGGTCCTTGGCACTCAGTGCGCCAAGGTCCTGCCCCGCTACCCGGACCCGGCCCGCCGTCGGCGTGTCGAGCCCGGCCAGGATGTTCATCAGCGTGGACTTGCCACTGCCCGATGCGCCGACCATGGCGACCAGCTCGCCGCGGCCGATCAGCAGGTCCAGGCCCTGCAGCGCCTGCACCTCGATGCCCTCGCCGGTGTAGATGCGCACTACCTGGTCGCACACGACCAGCACGCCGTCGCCATACGAGGCCCGCCCGCGCTGAGCCTCCGCGTCCAGCTCCGCGATTCCGGTGGCGGCCGGAACCCCGCGTTGCGCCGGTACTGTCATGCGCATCTCCTCACCTGTGCCGTCACCCGCCGATTCGAAGGGAACGGGGTGCCTGTCGGCTAGCCAGCGCCGTCTGGCCCGTCAGCGTTGCCATCGCCAGGATCAGTAGCCCGATCGCGGTCGCCGTCAGCCAGAGTGGCTCGATCCGGACCGGGACGGCAGCGGCTGACCCGGTGAAGACCTCGAGGCCGAGCGTCGGACCGACCAGCGGTACCAGCGCTAGCGCGCAGATCAGCCCGCCGACGACCACAGACAGGATCTGCGGCAGCGCCTCGATCAGCGTGAGCCATCTGCCCTGAGCCGTCGACATGCCCATCGTGGCGGCCCTCGCCAGCGTCATCCGCCGAGACTGCGCGGACAGCATCAGCGTCAGCAGCAGCACTAGCAGGCAGCCCACCGCCGCCGCGTCACCGCCGACCGCAAGCTCGGCGTAAGCGCCGTGCTGGAGCGGCGCCTGCGCCAGTACCGATTGCAGCTGTGATTGCGCTGTGACCTGCGTCCCGTTCACATGCCACCTGGCCACCGCCGCCGTCAGCGCGCGGTCGTCCAGGCCGGTCCCGGCGACCAGGACGGCATCTGGCGGCAGCAAGGCCAGCGCGACGGCGGTCAGGGCCGATCGCGGCAGCACGAGCAGCCCGGCGGACGCCGCACCGCCGACGGTCGGGACCTGCGACATCGCAGGCGCGATGCCGACAACCTGGACCCGCTCCGACACGTCGTCCGCTAGGACCAGGCCCACCGGCCTGGACCCGAGACGACGCGCCAGCGGCGGCGAAGCCAGCACTGGCACTGTGCCGGTGCGCCCGCCAGGGCCTGGATGCCAGTCAGCAAACCTCGCAGGCGCCATTGCCAGCGGCGTCGCTGCGAGCTGCGCGGCGTACTGACCAGGGTCAGCGACCATGACCGACATGCCGAAGCCTGAGATTCCGCGTGTGGCCGTGATCAGCGAGATCAGCGCTGTCCGGCTGGCGCCCGGCACGGCGGCGATTTCGCGCTGGTGCGCCACGGAGATCGCGCCCGGCGCGCTGACCACCGCCGCCGCGCCCGCCTGCTGCCATGACGCCGCCACCTCGCCGCGCACCACAGCGCCGCGGACCATACCGGCGAACGACACCAGCGACAGCGCGAGGACCATAGCGAACGCCGGCAAGAGCGCCGTCACCGACACCCGGGCGGCCCTGGCCAGGCCGAGAAAGGCCGTCACACCGGACCGGCGGCTGGCGAGCAGCAGCAGGGGCCCCATCAGCAGCGGGTACAACCGGAGCAAGACGATCGCTACCGGGACCGCGATGAGGATGGGCGCCGCACTCGCGTACAGGTCACCGCTGCCGAGCCCGACGCCCTGGTCCCGCAGGACGACCAGGCCGCCGACCGAGGCAAGCGCGAGGCCACACTCGACGATGAGCCGCCGTATTGATGCCCTCCGGCCGGGCGGACGATCGGGCCTGCTCGTTCCCGCGTAGCCGCGGTGCGAGCGGACAGTGATGAGCACCGGCCCAGCGAGCACCACCAGGATCGTCAGCCCGGCCAGCCACAGGGCCAGCGGCGCGCCCGGTCCTGGCGTCAGCAGCACGGCCGCGGCGATGCCGACCGCAGCTCCCGGCAGCGCGACGACTCCGCTGCCGACCAGTGCGGCCGTGCCAAGCTGCCGCCGTGACGCACCCCGGGCCCGCAGGACCGCGAACTCCTCACGCCGTTTCTCCGCCGTGAGCCAGGCCGCGAGCAGCAGGACGGCAGCGGCGACCACGGCCAGGCTGACAGACATCAGGTCGAGGACGTCGCTGACCGCGCGGTTCTGCGCCACAAAATCGCTCAGCAAGGGCGGGAGCCCGGATGTCAGGGTGACGTCGGCCACGCTCTGTGTGCCTTGGTAGAGGACCTCGCCAGCCGTGTTGAGCGTGTCCGGCAAGACCTGCTCCACGCTGACCGCCTGCGCTGCCGTCAGGTGGCCGAGCGCGACATTGAATGTCCAGGTCAGCTGGACCTCGGGCGGATTAAATTGCTTGTCGAGCGCCGGAAGCGCGCCTGCGGCGACAAACGCTCCGCCCTGCCAGTACGGGTGCACCTCTCCCCCTGGCGTCACGAGCACGGGCGCGGCGACGACCGGGTCGAGTCCCCAGAACGTGCCGACAGTGTCGGTGGGCGCGACGATGCCGGTCACCGCCAGCTCGATCGCCGTGCCAGCAAGCCGGACATGCGAGCCGACAACGAGGCCGAACCGGCTGGCTGTTGCCTGCGTGATGGCCACCGGTACCTCGATAATGCGGCCTAGCCTAGGAACGCCCGACGGCAGCGAGCCGGCTACGACGCGCACGTCCTCGCTCAGGGTGGCGCGATAGGCCAGCTCCAGCTGTGTCGGGTCGGCGTCGACCCCGCGTGCGTGATCGGGGAATCCGGAGTACGGGGTCGTCAAGCCGGTCCAGTCCGAACGCGCACCAGCCAGCGGCAGCGTCTTGGCTAGCTGGCGGCGCATGTTGGTCTCGGCCAGCTGAAGCTGTCGCTGGTCGACCGGCTGGCCCGCTGCCGTGGCCAGGGTGTTGGCATCGACCGTGCCGATCACCGCGGTCTGCAGCTGTGGCGTCGCCTCTCCTAGCTGTCGGAGGGCATTCGTTCGCAGCGCGGTGCTCGCGCGCGGCCCGGCTACGGCGACGAGCGCGCAGGCGCAGGCGAGCAGGCAGAAAGCTACCGCCGTGGCCGACGCAGAGCCGGTCAGCCGATGCCAGCCAGCAGCGAGGCGGAGGCGCGGCCGGCCAGTTCGCGGCCGGACTCTCCGCGGCGAACTCCCCGCCGACTGGTAATGGCGCGAGTGCTCAGCTTCGTGCTTGCCGCTCATCCGGCCGCCTCCGCCGCGCGCAACTCCGCGGCCGGATCCGGCCGTCGCAATGTAGTGATGGCCGCAGCGAGCACCGGGATCGCTGGCACCGCGACGGCTACCAGGGCGACCCACAGGGCCGGGATGTGCACGACCACCGGCGGCACCGGCAGCCCGGCTGTGGCCGTGAGGGTGATGGCGGGTATCAGCAGGCGTGCTAGACCGAGCCCGAGCGCCAGCCCCGCCAGCGCAGCCGGGCCGCTGATCATGATCTCCTCGAGGCAGAACAGCCTGGCCTGAGCGCTGCCTGGCACGCCAAGCGCCGACAGCAGGGCCCGCTGCCCACGGCGTCCGCGCGCGCTGGCCGCCACGCTGACGCAGAAGCCGACCACGGCGAGCAGGGCGGCCGCAGCCGCTACTGCGAGCGCTGCCTCGATCGGCGCGGCCGACAGCGGGTCGTGCTCGAGCGCCGCTGTCAGGGCGGCCGCGTCGAGCACGCTCGAGCCAGCCGGCAGGCCCGGCGGCGGCCTGCCGTCAGCTGTACTCAGCCACCAGTCCGTCGCAGGCAGCGGTGCTCCGCCGGCACTGATGAGCGCGTCCTGAAGGATGCTCTGATCGGCCACGACCGCGCCCCCGGTGGTCACCGTCGGGAAGTCCGCCACCGTGGCAATGACCTTGCCGTTCACGTCCGCGCCGGCGACGCTGATGGGCACGCTTGCCCCGGCGGACATTCCGTTCGCGTGCAGGAAGGCGCTGGTCGCGATCAGGGGCACGCCAGACTGGGACGGCGGGATAGTGAACTGCACGTCCTCCGGCAGCGTGGTCACCCCGTACCGGGCCAGCGTGACCGGCGGGTGCAGGACCGGGCCGCTACCTGGATCCAGGATCATTCTCGCGTCCTGGCCCGCGGCCGCCCAGGTAACGACTGCCGGCTTCAGTGATCCGTCGGATTGACCGCCGAGCCTGCCGATGATCGTTTCCAGCCCCAGCGCCGAGGTCCGCGGGCGCCAGCCCGCTATCGCCCGGCCGGCCGCGAACGGCGCACCGAATGGCGCCGTCAGCGACGGGCTCGCCGCTAGCGAGCTGAACCTGATCACGGCGTTGCCGTCAGCCGCCAGCGCGGCCGGATCGGGCGGCATGTTGTAGCTCAGCGACAATCCGAGCAGCCGCAGCGGATACGCGGCCGCAGCCGAGCTCGGGCCGCCCGAGCTGGGACCAGCCGACCCGTCCAGCTGGACGATCAGCTGATGCGGGCGGCCGTTTGCCGCCATGGTCCCGGCGGGGAGCTGATACGCCAGGCCATAGGCATCCTGGACCGTCATGGTGGCTGCGACCGGCCCGAGCTGACCGGCCGGACCGCCCGCCATGCTCGCCGTGATCTCAATCCGCTCCGGCCTGCCGGGCACGGCCACGCCGGGCGGCGGCCCCTGGCGCTGATCGAGATGACTCCACAGCGAGGACACCGGCACCCGGGGGGACAGGTCGCGTCGCATCGTCACGGTCGCCGCCGCCTGCGGGCCGCTGATCGCCAGCAACTGCCCGGTCCCGAGCGACTGCTGGCTGACGGGCATCGCCGCAGTGACGCCACGCAACCGGGTGATCTGGGTCACCCCGGACAGGGGCTCGGCGCCAGCCAGTCCAACCCGGACCTGCGCGCCGGCGGCGAACGTGGCCTGGTCATGGACCGACTGCCGCCAGCTCTGGTATTGCGTGAGCGCGAGCGTGCTCGCACCGACGGCGAGAATCACAAGCAGCGCGGGGCCGCTCTGCCGGACGGGGCGCCTGCTGATCTCCCAGCTCGCCATCGCGCTGCCGAGCCGCCTGCCGCGTGCCGTTAGTTTGTCCAGGCCTTTCGCCGCAACCGGGAGCAGCCGCAGCGGGATGAGGGCCAGCCCGGCCAGCGCCAGCGCGGGCGCGGCAACGATGACGGGATCGACGCCCGTACCGCCTGCCGCCGCGGAATAGCTGAGCAGCTCGTGCACGGACAGTACCGCGAGGGTAACCAGGGCGATGTCGGCGCCCGCCGCGACCGCCGACGCCACAGCCGCTTGCCGGCCCCGGCGGATCCGCACGACGCCTACCGACGGCGGCCGCAGCGCCGGCCACAGCGCCACGCCGAGGCAGACGGCCAGGACGACGGCCGCCCCGAGCCACGCTACCTCGCCTGGCGCTGACGGCCGGAGGCCCGGCCCGACGAGCCTGGCCAGCAGCAGCGCCGCCAGCCGGACACCGGCGATCGTGCCGGCGGCGGCAGCAACCGCGCAGGTCAGCACCCCCTCGGTGAGGCTGGGCCTGACCAGTTGCCAGCGCGCCGCGCCGCGGGCGGCAAGCAAAGCATTCTCTTCATCGCGATGACTGGCCAGCAGTCGTCCGGCCAGGGCAAGCGCCGCGGCCGCCAGCAGGAGCAGCTGCAGTCCGCTGATCACCACCAGCGACTTGGCCGCCGCCAGGCCTTCAGCCGCGTTGACGAGCGTCTGCGGCATCGTCGTGCTCACGAGCGATACGCCATCGTTCTGCAGCGCGGCGATCGCAGTGTCGATCCTGGCCGCCGTGCTGTCCAGACCGGCGACGGCGAACGCGCGCACGGCGGGCAGCGCGACGAAGGAGGCCTCGTTCGCCTGGAGCGCCGCCCGGCGGCCTCCTGGCGCCGGGCTGAACGCGGCTGGACTGACGACCGCCGGCCCGTAGCTGGCGAAGCCGCTCCCCACGGTGACGCCCGAGGGGGCGATCAGATCGAGCCGCCAGTAGCTGGCGGCCGGATCACGCGGTTGGAACAGGCCGGTCACGGCGAGCCGGACCGGCGCGTTGGTGCCGACGTAACGCAGCTTCAGTACCGAGCCGACGCCGACGTTCAGGTCGGCAGCGACCTGCTCCGGCAACGCGACCGGGACGGGCTGGCCGGCCTGCGGCGCCGCTGGCCACGACCCGCTCGTGAGTGCGGCATGGGTGCCGATGCCGCTGACGGCCGCGGCCTGTAGCGCCGGGAAGTTGCCGCCGACATGCGCGACTGGCAGGGCGATGTCGTTGGACCAGACAGCCTTGTAAAGCTGATAGGGCAATGGGCCGAAGGCCGACCGCAGCTTCGCGGCGACGAGCCCGGTGACTGCGTCGGCTGACCCAGTCGCCTGGTCGCTGATGGCGATCGACAACGTCCTCGACCTGGCGAGCTCTCGGCTGACCGTGGCCGGGAGCGCAGCGGTGTAGAAGCTCAGCAGGGCTGCTACCAGGGCCGTCGTGACGAAGACCGACAGCATCAGGCAGCTGACCAGTAGCCAGGCCGAGCCCGTCCTCCGCGCGAGGAACGACGGTCGAAGCATGCGTGCCGACGCCCCTCTCGTCGCGCTCCGGCGGAACAGGTGCCGGCGTGGTCCCCTAATTGACAGGGTATGTCCGCCGTCGCCCGTGCCAACAGACTCCATCGTGAATGGTTACCGGACCGTTGGCGAGTCGTTGCCGTCGCGGCGCTGGCCAGGTCAGCGGCTGCTCGACAGCAGTGTTGCGGCAGATCAGGACCGTAGCTGGGGGCCCGGCGCCGAGCCCGGCGCCGGGTCGGCCTGCTCGCTGGCGGCAGCTAGCCCGATCTTGCCGGATGCGGCCCGGCTGGAGCGAGGGTGCAGCGTCCGCTGCGCCACTGGCGGCTCGGCCGGCCGCGCTGGCATTCGCTGGCGGCGGCGATGCTGGACGGAAGCCAGGTAGCTACCGGCGGCCACCAGTACTACGACCATCGCGACCATATTCATCCGCAGGCCGAACATCCGCGCCGAGTAGTCGATCCGCAATGCCTCGATCGTCGCCCCGCCAGTCGCCCACAGCGCCGCATACAGTGCGAACGCCTGGCCACCCGACAGCACGAACTTGCGGATCGCATAAGCGACGGCCACCGCTATCAGCAGGTCAAACAGCGATTCGTACAGGAACAAGGGCTGAAAGGTCGCGAACGGCTGGTATCCGGCGACGCGGTGCTGCGGGGCGATGTCGACGGCCCAGGGCAGTCCCGACGGCTGCCCGTACAGCTCCTGGCTGAACCAGTTGCCCCAGACCGACAGGGCTTGCGCGACTGCCAGGGCCGGCGCGGCCGCGAGCGCCACCGCACTGACGTCGAGGCCCGTACGGCGGCAGTAGACCCAGGCCGCTAGCGCCCCCGCAGCCACCGCTCCGGCGACGCCCATGCCGCCATCCCAGACCCGCAGCGCGTCCGTCCAGTCCCGGCCGGGCCCCACGTAGCGGTGGAGGTTGGTCAGCACGCTGTAGACGCGGGCTCCGATGAGGCCCACCGGGACCGCGATGGTGGCCACGTCCAGGATCACGCCGGGCTGATAGCCGGCCTTCCGGTACCGCCGGTCGGTCAGCCAGAGGCCAGCGAGCACGCCGACGACCATGCACAGCGCATAGGCACGAACTGGGATCGTCCCCAGGTGCCAGAGAGCGCTGGCCGGGCTCGGAAGATACGCCGCCGGCATGCTCAGGACGTTACCCGCCCATCGCGCCTGGCTTGGCCGGTTTGACCGGCTACCTCGCCCATGGTGCTCCCGCTTGACTACCGGAACGGCCCGGTAACCCGATGGGCCCGATTACCTGAACGGTACTGTCGCCGGGCTGATCGCAGCCGGCAGGGTCGTGTCACCGCACAGGTAGGTATCCACCGCCGCCGCGGCCGACCGGCCTTCCGCGATCGCCCAGACGATCAGCGACTGGCCCCGTCCGGCGTCCCCGGCGACGAACACGCCCGGTACCGACGTGGCAAAATCGCTGTCCCTCGCCACGTTGCCGCGGGCGTCGAACGCGACGCCCAGGTCGGTCACCAGTGGCCCGGCCTCCGCGCCAGTGAACCCCATGGCCAGCAGCACCAGGTCGCAGGGAAGCTCCCGCTCGGATCCGGGCACCGGCTGGAACCCGCCGGCCGACGGCTCCACATCGACCAGGACCAGGCCGCGCACGCGCCCGTCCTCGCCAGCAAGGAACCGCTGAGTCGACACGGCGTACACCCGCTCGCCGCCTTCTTCGTGCGCGCTGGACACCCGGAAGATCGCCGGGTGCACCGGCCACGGCTGGCCAGCGGGCCGGCTACCCGGCGGCCGCGGCAGGATCTCCAGCTGAGTGACCGACGCGGCGCCCTGGCGCAGCGCAGTCCCGAGGCAGTCGGCCCCGGTGTCGCCGCCGCCGATGATCACCACGTCGCGGCCCCTGGCCGAGATCGCTGGCTCCCGCAGCGCAGCGGTCACCGCCGGGAGCCGCCCCCCGCCGCCACGGGCTCGGCGCTTTCGGCCGTCACCCGCCCGGCCGCCGCCCGCCCCGTCGGCCCCGTCGGCCGCTGCAACCGCCCGGTTGGCGGGCGGCAGGTACTCCATCGCCTGGTGGACCCCGGCGAGGTCCGAGCCCGGGACCGGCAGCCCGCGTGGCACGGTCGCGCCACAGGCCAGCACGATCGCGGCGTAGTCAGCCTGCAGCTGGGCCGCGGTGATGTCGTTGCCTGCCTCGACGCCGCACCGGAACTCGGTGCCTTCGGCCAGCATCTGGATCAGCCGGCGGTCGAGGTGCCGCTTCTCCATCTTGAACTCGGGGATCCCGTACCGGAGCAGGCCGCCCGGCGCATCCGCGCGCTCGAATACCGTCACGGCGTGCCCGGCCCTCGTGAGCTGCTGCGCCGCTGCCAGCCCGGCCGGGCCGGAGCCGATCACGGCGACCTTGCGGCCGGCCGCAAGCGCGGCCGGCGCCGGGCGCCGGGGCGGGACCCAGCCCTCGGCCCAGGCCCGGTCGATGATTTCCACCTCTACTTGCTTGATCGTGACCGGGTCCGCGCTGATGCCGAGCACGCACGCGGACTCGCACGGTGCCGGGCACAGCCGGCCAGTGAACTCGGGGAAGTTGTTCGTCGCGTGCAGCCGCTCCGCCGCGGCCCGCCAGTCGGAGTTGTGGACCAGGTCGTTCCACTCCGGGATCAGGTTGCCCAGCGGGCACCCTGAGTGGCAGAACGGGATGCCGCAGTCCATGCAGCGGCCCGCCTGGCGCTCGAGCTGGCCGGTGCCAAACTCGGTGTAGACCTCGCGCCAGTCGCTGATGCGCACGTCGACCGGCCGTCGCGCCGGGGTCTGGCGCGGCGTGGTCATGAAGCCCCTCGGGTCAGCCATGGTGTGCTCCCTCAGCCGGTCGCCGCGGCCATGACGGCCTCGCTCACGTCCAGGCCGTCTTGCTCGGCCTGGCGCGCGGCGGCCAGCACCCGCTTGTAGTCGCGCGGCATCACGCGCGCGAATCTGGGCAGCGCACCATCCCAGTCGGCCAGCAGCGCAGCCGCCACCGTCGATCCGGTCTCGGCCTGATGCCGTCCGACCAGCTCATGCAGGAAGTCGCCGTCGTCGGCGGTCAGCGGTTCCAGGTCGGCCATCTCGGTGTTGACACGCAGCGGATCAGGATCGAGCAGGTAGGCGATGCCACCGGACATGCCGGCCGCGAAGTTCCGGCCGACCGGGCCGAGCACCAGTACGCGGCCGCCGGTCATGTACTCGCAGCCGTGGTCCCCGGTGCCCTCGGCCACGGCCGTGGCGCCGGAGTTGCGGACGCAGAACCGCTCGCCGACAACGCCGCGCAATAGCATCTCGCCGCTGGTCGCGCCGTATCCGATGACGTTGCCGGCGATGATGTTGCGCTCCGCCGCAAAGCCCGCGGCCGGGTCGGGCGAGGCGATGATCCGTCCGCCTGACAGGCCCTTGCCGAGGTAGTCGTTGGCGTCACCGCGCAGTCGCAGCGTGATGCCGCGTGGCAGGAACGCGCCCAGTGACTGCCCGGCCGATCCCGTCAGCGCCACGTCGACGGTGTTGTCCGGCAGCCCGGCCCCGCCGAACCGGCGGGTCAGCTCGCTGCCCAGCATGGTGCCGACGGTGCGGTTGACGTTGCGCACCGGCAGCTCGAGCTTCACCGGCGTGCCTTCAGTCAGCGCGCCCTCGGCCAGCAGGATCAGGGTGTTGTCCAGCGCCTTGTCGAGCCCGTGGTCCTGGCTCGACACGCAGTGCCTGGCTGCGTCCGGAGGAAGCGACGGCACGTGCAGCACCGGCTCGAGGTCCAGGCCGGCGGCCTTCCAGTGGCTGACGGCCGCGGCCGCGTCCAGCAGTTCCGCGCGCCCGACCGCCTCCTCCAGCGTCCGGAATCCGAGCTGCGCCAGGTACCCGCGCACCTCTTCCGCCAGGAACTCGAAGAAGTTCACGACGAACTCGGGCTTGCCGGTGAAGCGGCGCCGTAGCTCGGGATTCTGGGTGGCCACCCCGACCGGGCAGGTATCCAGGTGGCAGACGCGCATCAGCACGCAGCCGGCCACCACCAGCGGCGCGGTCGCGAAGCCGAACTCCTCGGCGCCGAGCAGCGCCGCGATGAGCACGTCCCGGCCGGTCTTGAGCTGGCCGTCCACCTGCACCACGATCCGGTCCCGGAGGCCGTTGCGCAGCAGCGTCTGCTGGGTCTCGGCCAGGCCGAGCTCCCACGGCGCGCCCGCGTGCTTAATGCTGGTGAGCGGCGAGGCTCCCGTGCCGCCGTCGTGTCCGGAGATCAGCACGACATCGGCGTGCGCCTTGGACACGCCGGCCGCCACCGTCCCGACGCCCATCTCGGCCACGAGCTTGACGTGGACGCGGGCCAGCGGGTTGGCGTTTTTCAGGTCGTGGATGAGCTGCGCCAGGTCCTCGATCGAGTAGATGTCGTGGTGTGGCGGCGGCGAGATCAGCCCGACGCCAGGCGTGGAGTGGCGGGTCGCCGCTATCCACGGGTACACCTTGTGGCCGGGCAGCTGGCCCCCCTCGCCGGGCTTGGCACCCTGGGCCATCTTGATCTGCAGGTCGTCGGCGTTCACCAGGTACTCGCTCGTGACCCCGAACCGGCCGCTCGCGACTTGCTTGACCGCCGACCGGCGCAGGTCGCCGTTCTCGTCCGGCACGTACCGGCGGGCGTCCTCGCCGCCCTCGCCGGTGTTGGACCGGCCGCCGATCCGGTTCATCGCGATGGCGATCGTCTCGTGCGCCTCAGCCGAGATCGACCCGTAGGACATGGCGCCGGTGGCGAAGCGCCGGACGATGCTGGCGACCGGCTCGACTTCCTCGATCGCGACCGGGGGCCGTCCAGCCCCGGCCGGCGAGTCTATGCCGCGGATCCGCAGCAAGCCGCGCAGTGTCATCAGCTGCGCCGACTGGTCGTCCACCAGCCGGGTGTACTCGCGGTACACGCTGTCCTGCCCGGTCCGGGTGGCGTGCTGGAGCTTGAATACGGCCTCCGGGCTAAACAGGTGCGGCTCGCCGTCCCGTCGCCACTGGTACTCGCCGCCGGTCTCGAGCCGCCGGTGCGGCCGGCCGCCGCGGCCCGGGTAGGCGATGGCGTGCCGGCCCGCGACCTCTGTCGCGATCTGCTCGAAGCCGACCCCGCCCAGCGGCGACGACGTGCCGGCGAAGCAGGTACCGATCACCTCCGGTCCGAGTCCGACGGCCTCGAACAGCTGCGCGCCTGTGTAGGAGGCGACGGTGGATACGCCCATCTTCGACATGATCTTGAGGACGCCCTTGCCGAGCGCCTTGACCAGGTTGGCGGCCGCCTTCTGCTCGCTGACGTCGCGCAGCGTCCCCCGGCGCACCATCTCCTCGACCGACTCGATGGCCAGGTACGGGCACACCGCCGCGGCGCCATAGCCGAGCAGCAGGGCGATGTGGTGGCATTCACGCGCGTCGCCCGACTCGACGACCAGGCCCGCCATCGTCCTGGTCTGCTCGGCGATGAGGTGGTGGTGCACGGCGCCGGTCAGCAGCAGCGACGGGATCGGTGCGAGCCGCTCGTCGCCAGCCTCGCCAGCGCTTGCGCCCCCGCCGCCGCCGCCGGCCTCAGCGCCGCGGTCCGACAGCACGATGATCCGGGCGCCGCCGGCGATCGCGGCGGACACCTCGGCCCTGATCTCGTCCAGCCGCGCCACGAGCGCCGCGCCGCCGCCGGCGGCCTCGTACCGGCCGTCCACCACGTGCGCGGCGAACCCCTGCATGTCGCCGTCGTCGTTGATGTGCACGATCTTGGCCAGATCACTGTCGGTGATGACCGGGAACGGCAGCACTACCTGGCGGCACGAGGCCGGGCCGGGATCGAGGAGGTTGTACTCGGGCCCGGTCGCGGTGCCGAGCGAGGTGACAAGCTCCTCACGGATCGCGTCCAGCGGCGGGTTGGTCACCTGGGCGAAGAGCTGGCTGAAGTAGTCGTACAGCAGCCGCGGCCGATCCGAGAGCACCGCAAGCGGGGTGTCGGAGCCCATCGAGCCGAGCGGCTCGGCGCCCGTGCGCGCCATCGGCCCGAGCAGGATCCGCAGGTCCTCCTCGGTATAGCCGAACACCTGCTGCTGGACCAGCAGCACCCTGCTGTCAGGCAGCTCACGGGTGCGCTCCGGCAGGTCGCGCAGGTGCATCATCCCGGCGTGCAGCCAGTCGGCGTACGGGTGCTCGGCCGCGAGCGCCGACTTGACTTCCTCGTCCTCGATGATCCGGCCGGCGCCGGTATCGGCCAGGAAGATGCGGCCGGGCTGCAGCCTGCCCTTGCGGATGACCTGGTCCGGCTCGATGTCCAGCACGCCCACCTCGCTGGCCAGGACGACCAGGCCGTCGCTGGTGACCCAGTACCGGCCCGGCCGCAGTCCGTTGCGGTCCAGCACCGCGCCGATGACCGTGCCGTCGGTGAACGCGATGAGCGCGGGCCCGTCCCACGGCTCCATCAGCGAGGCGTGGAACCGGTAGAACTCGCGCCGGTCGCGGTCCATGTGCGGGTTGTTTTCCCAGGGTTCCGGGATCATCATCAGCACCGCGTGCGGCAGCGAGCGGCCACCGAGGTGGAGCAGCTCGAGGCACGCGTCGAAGCTCGCCGAGTCGCTGGCGGTGCCCATGACGGAGGACTCGGGCATGATCGGCAGCAGCCGCTCGATCCCGCGGCCGGCCGAGTCGGTGCCGAGCACCTCGGCCGCCAGCTGCGCCTCGCGGGCGCGCATCCAGTTCCGGTTGCCGCGGATGGTGTTGATCTCGCCGTTGTGCGCGATCAGCCGGTACGGATGGGCCAGCGGCCACGACGGGAACGTGTTAGTGGAGAACCGCGCGTGGACCAGCGCGATGGCTGACTGGTACAGCGGGTCAGAAAGGTCGGGGAAGAACGGCTCGAGCTGGAGCGCCGTCAGCATGCCCTTGTAGACGATCGTCCGGCTCGACAGGCTGGCCAGGTAGAGGCCGAGCTCATGCTCGGCCCGCTTGCGCAGACAGAACGCCTTCCGGTCCAGCGCCAGCTCCGACTCCCCCGCCAGGCCGGCCACGACCAGCTGGACAAGCTGCGGCAGCACCGCGCGCGCCTCGTTGCCGCAGAAGGCGGGGTCGTGCGGCACCTCACGCCAGCCGAGGACCGTCAGTCCCTCGGACGCGGCGATCCGGCTCACCCCCGCGTGCGCGATCGACCGGTCTTGCCCGGCCGGCAGGAAAGCCAGCCCGGCCGCATAGCTCCCGGCCGGAGGAAGATCAAATTCACACCGGGAACGAAGTAGCTCATCGGGCATCTGGGTCAGGATGCCCGCCCCGTCGCCCGAGTCCGGATCGGCGCCCTTGGCACCGCGGTGGTCCAGGTTGCGCAGGACGGTCAGGGCACTGGCGACGGTGTCGTGACGACGCTCGCCTGTCAGGTCGGCAACAAAGCCGACGCCGCAGGCGTCGTGCTCATACTGGCTGTCGTACAGGCCAGTATTCGGCCGCCTGGTACTCGGCGGCAGGGAGGCAGATGCCATCCAGAGCTCTCCTGTCGTCTCTTCCGCCGCCATCGCCAATGGAGCGGTAGTGGATTCGGGACGACACTGGCCCTGTCACGCGGGACAACACTGGCCCTGCTGTGTGCTCACGGGGCGCTGATCGCGCTCGCGCCCCCTGGCACCAGCAGCAGTATAACGAAGCGATCCGGCCAGGATCAGGGGTCCTGCCCGGCGGATCATGCCCAGTCTGGCCGCAATCATCCGCACCGGGGGCTCATCGGCCTGCCCGGACGCCGTCGGCGAGCTCGGCCGCGAGCGCTTCGACGCTGCCGAGGCCGGCCTCTGGGCTGCCGGCCTCCAGCAGCCGCTGCACGAACGCCGAGCCCACGATGACGCCGTCGGCGAAGCCGGCCACCTGGGCGGCCTGGCGGCCGTCGCGGACGCCAAGCCCGACGGCCACGGGGAGCTTGGTGCACTCCCTGACCCGGCTCACGAGGCCCGCAGCGTGACTACCCACCGCTTCCCTGGTGCCGGTGATCCCCATCAGCGAGGCCGCATAGACAAACCCGCCGCAGACCGAGGTGACCAGCTCGATCCGCTGCCGGGATGAGCTCGGGGCGACCAGGAAGACCGGGTCGAGGTCGTGCTGCCTGGCCGCCGTTAGCCACGGGCCCGCTTCCTCCGGCGTGAGGTCCGGAGTAATAAGGCCACTGCCGCCTGCCGCCGCGAGGTCGCGCGCGAACTCGGGCACGCCATGCCGGTCGACCGGATTCCAGTACGTCATGATCAGCGTCGGCACGCCGGCCGCCGCCACGGCCTCGACTGTGCGGAGCACGTCGGCGACCCTGGTCCCACCGAGGAGGGCGCGGTGCACGGCTTCCTGGATCACCGGGCCATCCATCAGCGGATCCGAATACGGCAGGCCGATCTCGATGATGTCCGCGCCCGCCGCGGCGATCGCGAGCGCGGCCTCGATGGCGCCGGCCACCGACGGGAACCCCGCAGGCAGGTAGCCGATCAGGGCAGCCCGGTTCTCCGACTGGGCCGCCTCGAACGCGAGCGCGACGGCGGTCATGGAGCGACCCCGTTCCCGGTCTCGTCGCCGTTGCCGTTGCCGTTGGAGTGGCCATTCGGCGCGCCGAGGTGCCCGAACCAGCGGCCCGCGATGTCCACGTCCTTGTCGCCGCGGCCGGACAAGTTGACCAGCAGCACGGCGTCCGGGCCGAGCTCGCGGCCAAGCTGGAGAGCGCCGGCCAGGGCATGCGACGACTCGATCGCCGGGATGATGCCCTCGGTGCGGCACAATACGGAGAACGCGGTCATGGCCTCAGCGTCGGTGATCGCCCGGTAGCTCGCCCTGCCGGTCTCCCGGAGCCAGGCGTGCTCGGGCCCCACACCCGGGTAATCCAGGCCGGCCGAGATCGAGTGCGTCTCTAGCGTCTGGCCATCGGCGTCCTGGAGCAGGAACGTCCGCATCCCGTGTAGCACGCCCGCCGAACCCGCGGTCAGCGTGGCGGCGTGCCGGCCAGTCTCGAGCCCGTCACCGCCTGCCTCGCAGCCGATCAGCGCGACGGCGGCGTCCGGGATGAAGGCATGGAACGCGCCGATGGCGTTGGACCCGCCGCCCACGCAGGCGATGACGGCGTCGGGTAGCCGGCCGGCCGCGGCGAGCACCTGCTCGCGCGCCTCGACGCCGATGATGCGCTGGAAGTCGCGCACCATGACCGGGAACGGGTGCGGGCCCCCGACGGAGCCGATGCAGTAGTGCGTGTTGTCCACTGTGGACACCCAGTTGCGGAACGCCTCGTTCATCGCGTCCTTGAGCGTCCGGCTGCCGGTCGTGACCGGGACCACCTCGGCGCCGAGCATCTGCATGCGCGCCACGTTCAGCGCCTGCCGCCTGGTGTCCTCCTCGCCCATGAAGACGACGCAGTCCAGGCCGAGCAGGGCCGCCGCCGTCGCGGTCGCCACGCCGTGCTGGCCGGCCCCGGTCTCGGCGATGATCCGCGTCTTGCCGAGGCGCTTGGTCAGCAGCGCCTGCCCGAGAACGTTGTTGATCTTGTGCGAGCCCGTGTGGCACAGGTCCTCGCGCTTCAGGAAGACCCGGCAGCCGCCGGCCTGCGCCGCGAACCTGGGTGCCTCGCTCAGCAGGGTCGGCCGGCCGGCATAGCCGCGCAGCAGCCCGGCGAGCTCGGCCTGGAAGACCGGGTCTTCCATGGCGTCGGTGTAGGCCACCGTCAGCTCATCCAGCGCCGCCATCAGCGCCTCGGGTGCCAGTCGGCCGCCGAACTGGCCGAAATGCCCGGTCGCATCGGGCACCGCTGGCCCGCTCGGCTGGCTGGTCATGCCGGGACTCCGTTCATGCCGGGGGCTGCGTTCATGCCGGGGGCTGCGTTCATGCCGGGGGCTGCGTTCATGCCGGGGGCTGCGTTCATGCCGGGGGCTGCGTTCACGCGGGGGCTCCGCCGGAGGCCGGCCCGTCGAACCCCGGCCCGCCCCCTGGCGGATCGTCATCAGGCGGATCGCTGGGTGGCGGTGGGCTGGGTGGCGGTGCACTCGGTGGCGCTGTGCTCCGGCCGGAGCGCAGCGCCGGGTGCGAGCCCGCGGTAACGAGGTCGGCGACCGCCGTCCGCGGGTCCTTGCCGGTCACCAGGCTCTCGCCGACGAGCACGGCGTCGGCGCCGGCGGCCGCGTAGGCGAGCAGGTCGTGCGGGCCGCGCACGCCCGACTCCGCGATCTTTATGACGCCCTGAGGCACGCGCGGCGCCAGCTCGGCGAACACACCCCGGTTCACCTCAAGCGTCGCCAGGTTGCGTGCGTTGATGCCGAGCACGGTCGCGCCGGCCTCGAGGGCTCGGTCGAGCTCGTCGCGGGTGTGTACCTCGACCAGTGGCACCAGTCCGATGGATGCGGCGCGCTCGACGAGCGACACGAGCGCGTTCTGCTGGAGGGCAGCGACGATGAGGAGCACCAGGTCGGCGCCGTAGGCCCTGGCCTCCCAGAGCTGGTACGAGCTCACAATGAAGTCCTTGCGCAGCACCGGGATCTGGACTGCCTCGCGGACCGCGGCCAGGTCATCGAGGCTGCCGCCGAACCGCCGCTGCTCGGTGAGCACGCTGATGATCCGCGCGCCGCCGGCCTCGTAGTCGACGGCCAGCGCGGCCGGGTCGGCGATCGCCGCGAGTGCGCCCTTGGATGGGCTGGCACGCTTTACCTCAGCGATCACGGCGACCCCGGTCCCGGCGAACGCCGCCATCACATCCTTGGGCGAAGGCGCCCTGGCGGCCGTCTCCTTGAGGCGCTCCAGCGGGGTCTCCTGCTGGCGTGCCGCCAGGTCGGCGCGCACTCCATCGAGGATGTCGTCGAGCACGCTCACGCGATGATGCCGCCCCCTCGGGTGGGTTGCCTTGCCTGAAAATCGTAGCGAGACGGCCGCCGGCTGGTTGGCCGCCCCCTCGTCTGCCCTCGGTCCGCTGGTGCTGCGGCCGGGCCCGGGCGCCGCGGCTAGCTGGCGGCGCCGCCCCGGATAACGTCGCTCGTGCCCTCGGCGAGGCCAGGCTGGTCACGCACCGGCTGGCGCTGCCGGGCTGCGGTGGCCAGGGCCTTCGCCACCGCTGGATGCAGCAAGGCCCCGAGCGTGATGATGGCGAGCAGCGTGCCGCCCAGGTAACGGTCGTAGACGAACCGGAACAGCCCCACGGCCACCAGGCAGACCTCCAGGCTGATGGCACCTAGCCAGGCCGGTTGGCTACCTGACCGGATGACGCCCGCCAGCCCGCACAAGGCGACGGCTATGAGGATGGTCAGGAGGAGCAGCGGCACGTTCCGGCGGCTGTAGGCGAGGCCGATGGCTGCAGACGCACCGGCCTGAGCAACCAGCAGCCTGCTGGCCAGGCGGAGGAGAGCCTGCGGCTCCGGCCGCCGGTCGGCGGCTCCGTGGCGCGACGCTGCCGCCCGCTCCTGCCATGCCATGCCGTCGGCCACCTTTCGGGATTTGCCCAGTTCAGGCCAGTCAGTCCTGGCCACGCGGCTGGCGCTCTTGCCTGCCTGCCCGCCTCGCCGGGTTAGCCTACGCGGCGGCGGTCCCATTATCAGTGGGTACGGGCGACTTATCCGGCGCCGCACACTTCGGCCACCGGGCACCGTCGAAGGCGGCTAGCCCTCGACGGCAGCTAGCCCTCGGCGGCGGCTAGCCCTCGGCGGCGGCAGGCCCACTACAGCGTTGGCCCTCGACGCCGGTTAGCGATCGGCCGTCCGCGCGGCGGCGGACGTCGGGTCGTCGCCGCGGCTCAGCGCTTCCCAGATCGACGCCGAGTCCGCGGGGCCCGAGTTCGAGGGGCCTGCTGCCTTGGGACCCGCCGTCGAAGGCTCGGGGCGCTGCCCAGCCCCCGCGGGCGAGTCGTAGCGGCTCGACATAACGGCCATCCGGTCCGCCCGCCAGACGATCAGGAGCCCGGCGGCGATCATCGCGATCGCGCCCGCGACCACCAGCGCTTGCCAGCCACCGGCATTGAACGTCACGTGCGGCGCCGCGCCGGCGACATTCGGCACGGCGGACGTCACCGAGCCGCTGCCGTCCGTGACCGAGCCAGCGCCCGCAGTTGCCGGGCCGACGTTCGAGTTCGCGGCGGAGATAGCTCCCGCGCGGGACAGCGTAAACGCCGACGCTGCCAGCGTGCCCCCGATCACGGCCAGCAGCGCGCCGGTGATCCGCCTGAGCAGGCCCCGGCTCGCTAGCACCGCGGCCAGCGTCGCCAGTCCTGCCACCACCAGGGCCTCGGCATACGGGACCAGTGCGGCGCCGCTCACGGTGACCCGGCTGGCCGGCAGCGGCTCGGGCGGGATCGTGCGCACCTGGGCCCAGCCCTGTCGGCTGGCGAGGAAGATCAGCCCGGCGCCGACCGCGCCGAGCAGCATCGCCACGAGAAGCTCGCGGCGGGCCGAGCGCGGGCCGCCCCGCCGACCGCGCAGCCCGCGGCTCGCATGCTCAATCCCGCTGGTCATGCGTTGCCTCCCCGTTCCGGCGTCAGTCTGAAGGCTAGCGCGATACCGCTGAGCGGCGGACAGGCCTGCCGCCAGCGGCCGCCGCGGCGATCACCTACGATCGGCTCACAGTCACGCACGCCATCCTCGCAATCCCTAGCCAATGCGGCGGCAACGCTGCGATGCTCAGCCAGGTTGGCTGACATTAGGAGCAACTCGTGACCCACGCCCAGGATGAGCGCCGGGCCCTGGCCGATCTGCTGGCCGACCTCGGACCTAACCAGCCGACACTGTGTACGGGGTGGCAGACATCCGATCTGGCCGCGCACCTGGTGCTACGGGAGCGCCGCCCCGATGCGGGCGCCGGTGTCATGGGCGGGCCGCTAGCCGGCTACACCCGGCGCGTGCAGGCTGGGCTCGCTTCCCGTCACTCGTTCGCCGGTCTAATCGAGCTGATCAGGACTGGGCCGCCGCGGATGTCGCTCTTCGGGCTGCCCGGTGCCGACGACCGGCTCAACTTGGTCGAGTACTACGTGCATCACGAGGACGTGCTGCGCGCTCAGCCTGGCTGGCAGCCCAGGAAGATCAGCGCCGAGCTCACGGATGTGCTGTGGGACCGGCTGAGCCTGGCCAGGCTCATGATGCGCAGGGCGCCGGTCGGGGTCGAGCTCGCCCGGGCCGACATCGGCGCCAGCGCCAGCGCCGGACGTGGCCGGGTCCGGATCACCGCCAAAGCCCGGACGCCCGTCGTGACAGTCTCCGGCGACCCGGGCGAGCTGACGCTGTGGACAATGGGCCGCACCGGCGCCGTGGACGTGCACATGGACGGGGCCGACGCGGACGTCGCCGCGCTGCGCTCGGATCACTGGCGAAGCTGATCCGCACTGGGTTGATCCGGCCGCACGGGTCGGCTGCGCCCGCTTGCTAGCTCCCCCTGAGTCGCGCAAGCGGGAACGGCGCAGCCAGGCGCAGCTCGACGTTGCGGTCTGCGTGCGTCCCGGGCCGACTGGAATCCATGCCTCCGAACGGCATGTTGGCCGCGAGTTCCCGGTGCAACCCCGCGAGATCGGCGCCGGACACCAGCGAGGCCGACGCGGCGGGGCTGTCATGATCGATCATGGTGCAGAAAATGGACAGCTGTCCGGCTATGTCGACCAGTTCGACAAGACGTGCCTGACAAGGCCAGTCGACGATGCTGCTGGTGGTCACCTCCCAGAATCCGCTGGTCGGATGCCGAAGGTCGCGGCGCGGCCGCACGGCATTGAGATGGGTATGACCGTTGAGCCACAAGACCACATTCGGGAACCGGTGGAGGAGTGCGAGGAGCTCCGCGGCGCCGAGGAGCGGCTGTCCATCTGGACCTGCATGCCCGACAAGCGGATGGACAAGGCTCTCCACCCCGTGGTGAGAGAAGATCACCACGAGCCGGTCGTCGCCTCGAGCCTGCACGTAGTCGCCGGCAGCGTCCTGATGGCCCGAATGCACCTCCGCGAGCCGCGCTTCCAGCCAGCGCGCCTGATCGTGACCGATGCAACCTGAAGCCCCGCCGGCGAGGCAGTTGGTATCCAGGCCGATTAGCCGGACGGCCGGTGTGTCGTACACGTAGTAGGCGGTTCCATCGAGTCGATTCCGCTCGGTGAAGCCATGTCCGATCGGACGCGCTTCCGGGCGGAAATGAGACTCGACGAATTCCTGCCGGGTAACCGGCCTGCGGCCGTGATCGGCAACGATCCGCCTGGACGGCCCGGCCATGAACGCCTCGGGGTGATGGGTGAAGAGCTCGAGCGCCCGGTCGTGGTCAAAGTCTTCCGGCAGCTCCCACGGCTTGAGGTCGCCAACTAGGGCCGCAGCAAGGTCGGCGGTCACGGCTCCGACGCCCTGAATTAGGGCCTCGTGATTGCCAAAGCAGGACAGCCATGGCATCCGCAAGCCAGGCGCGGTGAATTCTGTTATGGCGCGGCGAAGCAGACCTGGATGGTGCGGGAACCCGAATGCGGCCCGGAACAAGTCAGGGCCGCTTGCCGCGACGCCGTCAGGCTTCCAGAAAATGTCGTCTGGCCAATCCAGCGACTGCACGCCCTGATAGCCGGCGCCGCCGGAGTTCATTGCCACGCGGCCGCCGTCGAAGAGCGCAAGAAAGGCTTGCACCTCGTTCCATTGCGCGTTGTCGATCGAGTCTCCGGTGGTCACCGTTAGCTGCGGCGCAACCCCCGTGACCGGCCCAACCGCAGCATTAACTGTCCTCAGCATCGCGTCGATGGCATGCGAGTTCAGCGCCTCCTGCGGCCGCTGCACAGGAACGATCTCGGCGTATCTCAGATCCGCGAACTGGCGATTGAGAAACTCGAATCTCGTCGGTGACTGGACGTCGGCTAGCTGAAGGTCGGTGAGATGGGCCACCGACAGCAGCGGTCGCGCGGTCGCGCTTCGTTCCGCGCGAGGGGGACTCAGGTCGGGGCGCACAAGGTGCGGCTCACCCTCGATGATCTCAACAGCGCGGTATGCCGCCAGCGAACCGCTGCGCTGGACTGCTCCCGGTCCGAGTCGCCGGACCGTCGTCAGCGGTGGGTGGCCCCCGCTCACTCCTCGCTCGCGGCCGGGGAGGCCGACACCAGCACAGGATCTGGGCGGATCGTGAGCGTCACCCTGCTGCCGGCCGGCAACTCCGACGCGTCCGCCGTCGTCAGCTGCGCCATGATCGTCACATCACCCAGGTCAACCGTCACCCGGCTGGTGGCGCCTAGGAAGGTAGTGGCGATCACGGTACCGGTCAGGGGGCCTGTCTCGCCTGAGCTGTCCGTCGCCAGCGTGACGGCCTCTGGCCGCACCAGGGCCGTGACCTGCCCAGGCGGCGTCGACGGATCGACCAGCGGCAAGTCCCGGCCGCGTACGGTCACGGTGGAGCCGCTGACTCTTCCGGCGAGCCGGTTGCTCAGTCCGACGAACTCTGCCACGAAAGCGGTGGCCGGGCGCGAGTACACGTCCGTAGGCGGCGCGAGCTGCTCGATTCGGCCTGCCTGCATGACGCCGACGCGGTCGGCGATCGCCAGGGCTTCCTCCTGGTCGTGCGTGACGAACAGCGTCGTGATGCCGATCTCCAGCTGGATCCTGCGGATCTGGTCCCTGAGCTGAGCCCGGACCTTGGCATCGAGGGCCGAGAGCGGCTCGTCCAGGAGCAGCACCTGCGGCTCGATAGCCAGGGCCCTGGCGAGTGCCACTCGCTGCTGCTGGCCGCCCGAGATCTGGTGCGGGTACCTGGCCGCCTGGGAGTCCAGCCCGACGAGCTCGAGCATGGCCAGTGCGCGACGGTCTCGCTCCGTATTGCTCACCTTGCGCAATCGCAACCCGAAGGCAACGTTCTGCTGCACGGTCATATGCGGGAACAGGGAATAGGCCTGGAACACCATGCCCATGTCTCGCTTGCTGGCCGGCAGCCTGGTGATGTCCCGGCCGCCGACGTTGATGTGACCGCCGTCCGCATCCTCCAGGCCGGCCAGGAGGCGCAGCGTGGTGGTCTTGCCGCAGCCCGAAGGACCGAGCAGCGCGATCAGCTCGCCTGGATGGACGGTCAGGTCGAGATTATCGAGCGCGACGACCGAGCCGTAGTGCCGGCTGAGCCCCTCCATCCGGACCTCGACCGCGGTTCTGGTCGCGTCGGATCTGGTGCTGGTCGTTGGCGAGCTCACGTGTTCCACCTCACGGCCGGCCGCGGCGCAGGCGGCGCCCGGCGTAGGACAGGATCAATAGCAGGATAAACGCGAAGAGCAGGGTCGCGGCGGACGCCGAGAACAGCACGCTAGCGTTCACCGAGTTCCGGCTGATCTGGAAGAGATCCACCTGCAGGTTGACGTACCCCAGCAGGTAGGCGACGGTGAACTCGCCGAGCACCAGCGCGACCGTGAGCAGGAGAGCGTTCAGTATGGCCTGCCACATATTCGGCACGATGATCCGGAACATTACAGTGCCCCAGCGGGCCCCGAGGCTTCTCGCCGCTTCGGACAGAGTCGTCGCGTCGACGGCATTGAGACCGGCCGCGAGGGCGCGGTAGGCATACGGAAGCGCCAGGATGACGTAGGCCCAGAACAGCATCAGGGCCGAGACGTTGTACCGCTCGATCCGGTTGAAGATCGGGGCAAGGCCCACGACTAGCACGATCGCGGGAATGGTCAGCGGGAGCAGGCACAGGAACTCCATTACCTGGCTGAACCATTGCGCGCGCAGCCTGATCCAGATCATGGTCGGCAACACGAGCACCAGCATCACCACAGCCGTGATGACGGCCAGCTCCAGCGTGAGCTCGATGGCGGACAGCAGCGGGGGCGGCCCCGGGTACGACGCGATCTGCGTCCAAGCGGCGAAGGACCAGCTGCCTGGGGTGGCCCCTTGCAGGGAGAACCTGACCATGGAGAGCAACGGCACGAGGAAGAACAGGCCGAAGATCGTGAATGCCACGTAGCGAAAAATGTTCAGTCGCCTGCGCCGGCTGGCCCGCAGGCCGCCCGGCTTTTTTACAGCGACCGGGGTCGCCAGGTCTGTGGCCAGGCCGCCCAGGGGCTGGTCTACCGCTGCCATCGGGCCGCCCGCCGTTGCAGCAGGAAGTATCCGGTCATGACGATGATCACCAAAACGATCATTCCCAACGCGAGTGCGTCACCCTCGTGGGCATTGGCGAGACCGACCTCGCTGATCAGTGAGCCGCTGATCGACTGCGGCACCACCAGCGAGAGTTGGTCTTCCCATGCTTCGATGGTCGCGAAAGCGGACAGCGCGTTGGCAAACAGCAGCAGCGCAGCCCCGGTGAACGCTGGCCTCAGCAGCGGGCCGGCGATATAGCGCCAGTACTGCCACGTCGAACCGCCAAGGTTCTCCGCCGCCTCCCGCCACTGCACCTTCATCCCGTCAATCGCGGGCAGGAAGACCAGCACCATGAGGGGGATCTGGAAGTAGCAGTAGATCAGCGCGATGCCCCAGGGAAAGCTGCTGTACCAGCTTGCGTGCAGCAAGTACCCCGCAGGGCCGATAGTGGCGAGGAAGGCGAATGCCAGCGTCACGCCGCCGAACTGCGCGAGCACGCCCGACCCGGCCAGGTAGAGCCTGCGGATCAGGCCGTCCGGGTTTCCTGATGCGACGGCGTAGGCCAGGACGGCGCCCAATACCGCACCGACCACTGAGGAGATCAGGCTGAGTTCCAGGGAGCCCTTGAACGCGCTCCTGACAGGGGCGCTATTGAGCGCGGTGATATTCGCCAGCGTCAGGCCCCCCGCGTTCCCCTGGAAGGCGTTCCAGAGCACGATGCCAGTGGGAAGGAGCAGGAAGACCCCCGCGTACGCCAGGAACGGCACCGTCCCGATCCAGGCAAGCGGAGGCCGGCGCCCGGCCCGTGAGGGTCGGGCGCCGGCCTCGGTCGCAGTAGCGACAGTCACTTCCCGGTGCCTAGCCGATCGCCTTGGCCCAGTTCGCCGCCAGGTAGGTAGCGGCGGCGGTCGCCTGCGCCTCGGTCAGGAAGATCGGCGTCCCGGTCACCGGCGGCAGTGCAGCGGCGGCCGACGTGTCGATGCTGCCATTGCTCGTCATGGCGATCTGCTCAGACGGGCGCGCACCACCCACGAGCCAGAGGTTCTGGCCAGCGGTCGAAGCCTGGGAGAACAGGAACTCCTCCCACAGTCGTGCTGCCGCCGGGTGCGGCGCGTCCTTGTTGATGGCCTGGTAGTAGAAGCCGCCCAGCGTGGCGTTGGCCGGGATGAAGACCTTCCACGTCGAGGCCGGCTGCCCGACGACGGACGCGGTGTTGAGGTAGTCCCAGTTGAACACCACCGGGGTGGTACCGGCCTTGATAGTTGCCGAGGTTGCCTGGGTGGTGTTGAAATTGCCCGCCGCCTTGAGCGAATGGAAGAAGTTCACGCCATCCGCGATGCTGCTGGCGCTGCCGCCCTCAGCAAGGCTTGCCATCATCACGCCGTTCAGCGCGGCGTTGGCCTGTGTCGGATCGCCGTTGAGTGCGACCGCGTTCTTGAACTTCGGACCGAGGAGCTGGCTCAGTGAGGTGATGGTGCCGAACTTCGCCGAGTCGTAACCGACCGACATGTAGCCGCCGTAGTCCCCCGTGTAAAGCCCGCTCGCCTCCTTCAGGCCAGCCGGGATCGATGACCAGGTGGCGACCTCGTAAGGGGCAAAGAGAGCAGTGCTTGCGGTGGCGACGCTGCCACCGACGTCCAGCACGTCAGCCGCCAGCGACGTACCCTTCTTCTGCTGGATCTGCGTCACTTCCTGGGCGCTGCTGTCGGTCGGCGCGATGGAGTTGACCTTGATCCCGTACTTGGCTGTGAAGTCCTTGATGATGTTGCCGTAGTTCGCCCAGTCCGCGGGCAGCGCGATGACGTTGAGCGTGCCTTCCTTTTTTGCGGCGGATACGAGCGCGGACATCCCGCCGCCCGCCGAAGCGGTCGTCGCCGTGGACCAGTTGAATCCGCCGCTCGACGGCGACGACTTAGCACTGCACCCAGCTGCAAGCAGCGACAAGGCTGCGAGCCCGGCGAGCCCGAGTCGGTATGGAGTTCTCACTGCGCCTCCTGTAGCTTCCCCACCAGTTAGGCCGGTCTAGCGCCGACCAGAATCCCGCGAACTCCACGCTCGCAGACGGCCGAGGGCCTTACCGCGAACGGAGACGTCCAAATGTCTGAAACGTTTAGCCTTTGAGATGCTGGCGCAGCCGCTGCGCACGTGTCAAGGGCCGTTACCTAGTTGTCGCTCCGGCCGCCAGCCACGGTCATCAGCCCAGGTAAACGTGGTGTGAACGGCAGCTTTTTGGTGCCTGCAAAGATGCACGATCGATCAGCTCGACAGGCGCGAAAAAATCGCCAAGCGAGGACTTCGCGAGCAGCCGCGACATCAGCTGGCGACCCATTTCTCGCCGGTCTACCCGGATCGTGGCTAGTGGCGGGTCAAGGAGCTCGGAAGTCGGCAGATCATCGTGTCCTATCACGGAGATCTCCGGTCCGACACGCAGCTCCAGCTCGCGTGCGGCCTTGTAGATCGCGTGAGCTGTGTAATCCGAGTTCGTGATGATGGACGTGGGCGGCTCAGCACCGGACAGGACGGCGCGAGCCTTGTGCCCGACGTCATGCATCGTGAGCCGCGAGTACACCACCCGGCCCCGCAGGCCCAGCTCGGTGGCCTGTATGCGGAAGTGACGCAGCCGGTCAGCGTCAGCCATCAGTCCGCGCGGGGCCGAGATGAACGCCACCGAGACGTGCCCCAGCTCGGCTAGGCGCCGCATGGGCAGCGTCACCGCCGCAAGGTTGTCGGGCGTTACCAGCGACAGCCCGCTGACGCCGCGAAGCGATGCGTTAAGCGCGACGACCGGAGTCCCCGGTCGCAGCTGCTGCCAGAGCTGGATCGATGCGCCCGCACCGACCGGAGCGATGGCAAGACCGGCCAGACGCTGGGCCGCCATGTTCCGGATGTGCTCCGCTTCGCGATCTACCGAGTAACGGGAGTCGAGCACGAGTAGGGTCGCTCCGGCTTCGCTAGCGACCTGCTCGGCACCGCTCATGACGTCCAGGAAGAAGGGGTTCGCGAGATTGCGAACGACGAATCCGTAGATAGTGCTGCGTCCGCTACGCAGGGTCTGGGCCTGCGGGTTTGCGCGGTAACCGAGTCGCTCCGCAGCAGCGGCGATGCGCCTGCGCGTTTCGTCTGCCACGCCGGGCTGACCGTTCAGCGCCATGCTGGCTGAGGCGATGGAAACACCGGCCAGCTTGGCGACGTCCCGGATGCCAACGGGCTTAGCTGCCGCCTCCGCCGCGGCTGCTGTCACTTGCGTATCTCGCGCTGTCACGTTCGGACTGGCTCCAGCATCCCCAAGTGGCTCACCCGCCCCGCCGAGACGGCCCATCTGTGCAAACCATGCAGGAATGCACGCCGAATCGCAAGCCGCGCGGTGCGGCGGCATCGACCGATGCATACTTCATCAGCGCCATTGCGGGCGCCTTGGCAATTTCTCGCAGCCAAAATCAGACCGGATCATGAATGCCAATGTCGCATGCCGGGACACGTACCATTCAGACAGATTCTTGACGGCGGATAACGCAGTTACCCAGGCGGAAAGAAAGCCCGCCGCGGGTGGCGGTGCCGACGCCAGGTACGTGGCATCGTGTCGCCCGGTACAGGCTCGCGCGTAGCCCCACGACCGGCCGAGCAGTGTTAGGCGGATAGCTCTACCTGGGCCTCAGCTCGTCCGAGGCCAGAGTCGCTCCCGCGGCGGCGTGACATCGCCGCATCCACTGTGCCGTAGCCCGCTATACCCCTGGCGCTAATTTTTGCGACGGGTAATGTTCGGGTCCTGATCATTTACAGTTCACCGGCTACAACTCTGGCCATCACTTCTGAGATACCGATCATTCATTTTCTCTCGCAACGATGCTCCCGTCCTGAACCCCGCGATCCGACAGGTCGGAGAGGTAAAGTGCGTAATAGCAAGGCAATTGCCGCCATTGTGGCGGCAGCCAGCACCGCTGTGTTTGCAGCCGGGTGCGGGAGCAGTTCCCCCTCTGGGGGCAGCAGCAGTTCGGTCGACTGGTCCAAGGTGACCACGCTGACTTCAAGTGGTGCCACGAGCATGACCGCGCTGGTCAAGGCCGCTGAGAAGGAAGGCCAGCTCAACGTCATCACGCTGCCCAGCAACTGGGCCAACTACGGCAACATCATGAAGGACTTCACCGCCAAGTACCACATCAAGATCGCGGACGCGATCCCCGAGGGCTCGAGCGGGCAGGAGATCACCGCGGTCCAGACCGAGAAGGGCCAGAGCCGGGCGCCAGACGTCGTCGACGTGGGCACTCCGTTCGCTCTTGAGGGGGCGACGAGCCACCTGTGGGCTGACTACAAGGTTCAGAGCTGGGGTAACATCCCGGCTGACGCGAAGGACGCCAGTGGCGCCTGGTATGCCGACTACGGCGGCTACGTGGCCATTGGCTATGACCCCTCCAAGGTCAAGGTCCCGCCGACGTCATTCGCCAGCCTGACTAACCCGGCCTACAAGAACATGATCGGCCTGAACAACAGCCCGACCACTGCCGGCGCGGCATTCGCGGCCGTGTACGCCGCCTCGCTCGCCAACGGCGGCTCGTACGGCAACATCGTGCCGGGCATCAAGTTCTTCGCGCACTTGAAGAAGATCGGCAACTTCGTTCCGACCGCAGTCGGCGGTCCGACCACGGTGCAGAACGGCACGACGCCGATCCTGATCTGGTGGGACTACCTGCTGGCCTCGGAGGTCTCGCCGGTAGTCAAGGGATTCAAGATCGTGATCCCGTCGGACGCGAGCTTCGCGTCGTACTACGACCAGGCGATCAGCGCCACGGCGCCAGACCCTGCAGCTGCCCGGCTGTGGGAGGAGTACCTCTACTCGACCGTCGGCCAGAACCTCTGGCTGCAGGGATTCGCCCGCCCGATCGAGCTGGCGACCCTGGTCCAGGACGGCACCGTTGACCATGCCGCCTACGCAGCCCTGCCGCCGGCTCCGGCTGGTGCCCTGACGTTCCCGAGTCAGGCCCAGGACACCGCAGCAGAAGCGGCCGTCACCGCCGACTGGGCGAAGGACGTCGGTTAGTTGGCCGACAGCATGACCCAGGCCGTGGCCCCGGAGGTTTCGACCTCCGGGGCCCGGCCAGGCCGGGTCTCCAAGGTCACTCGCCAGGCTGCACGCTGGGCGGGCGTCCTGCCATTCGGTGCCTACGTCGCGCTAGGGCTTATCGTGCCGACGATCGCGATCGCGATCGGCGCATTTCAGAGTTCCAGCACCGGCGCCGCAACATTCAGCAACATCGACACGGCAGTCCACGGCGTCTACCTGACGGGCCTGGAGACCTCTGTCTTCTTGTCGATCATGACCGCCATAGTGCCGGGGATCTTCGGGCTGCTGATTGCCTATGCGATTTTCACCGCGAAGCGCGGCAACCTGCTGCGGCGAGTGGTGATCACCGCGTCTGGCGTGTTCGCCAACTTCGGCGGCGTCCCGCTGGCGTTGCTGTTCATCGCCACGCTCAGCACGACCGGCGTCGTCACTGGCTGGATCAAGAACCTCACCGGCGTCGACATCTGGAATCACGGCTTCACCCTGTACGACTTCAAGGGCATCTTCGTCGTCTACCTGTACTTCCAGATCCCCCTGATGGTGCTGGTTATCTTTCCGGCGCTCGAAGGACTGCGGCCGGCCTGGCGGGAGGCAGCACAGAACATGGGCGCAGGAACGTGGCAGTACTGGCGCTACGTGGGCGGCCCGGTGCTGTTCCCGTCGTTCCTCGGCTGCCTGCTGCTGCTGTTCGGCAGCGCCTTCTCCGCGTATGCCACGGCCGAAGCCCTCACCGGCGGCACCGTCTCGCTGACTCCTATCCAGATTGGCGCGCTACTGAACGGCAACGTGCTGGCCGGCCAGGAGAATCTCGGCTACGCCCTCGGCCTGATCATGATCGTCATCATCGCCATCGTAATGATCGGCTACTCGATCCTGCAGCGGAGGGCCGCCAAATGGCTGCGATAGCGAGCATCGAGCACGATGCGCAGGCGCCGTCACCCGCTGCCACGTCGGCCGGGCCTAGGCGCAGATTCCCGGTATGGCGATGGGCGATCCTGCTGATCGCAGCGGCCTACTTCCTGATACCGCTCTACGCCGCGCTGCGCTTCGCGGGCCTGAAGGCGTTCACGCAGGTGACGAGCTACCCGCAATTCGGCTCCGCCTTCGCCCTGTCGCTGCGGCTCGCGGTGATCGCCACCATCCTCACCCTGGTGCTGATGGTGCCGACCGCCGTCTACGTCCACCTGCGGCTGCCCAGGATCCGGCGGCTGATGGAAGCCATCACGATCCTGCCGATCGTCATCCCCCCGATCGTGCTGATCATCGGCGTACTCAAAGTGGCACCCGGCTTCCTGCTCGGCACGCCGAACTTGCTGGGGCTCGTCTACGTCATCCTGGCGATGCCGTTCGCCTACCGGGCGCTGGACGCGGGCCTGCGGTCGTTCGACGTCAAAACCCTGGTCGAGGCGTCCAACTCACTCGGCGCCGGCTGGCCAACCACGCTCTGGCGGGTAGTGATCCCCAACCTTCGCACCGCCATGCTGTCGGCCACCGTGCTCACCGTCGCACTGGTACTCGGCGAGTACACCATGGCCAGCCTGGATAACTTCCAGACGTTCCCGGTGTGGATCGTCAACTTCGAGCAGAACGCCGGGCCTGTATCAACGGCGGCCTCGCTGCTCGCCCTGTTCGTCACCTGGATCCTGCTCATGCTGATCGTGACGATCGGCACTCGAAGTTCGCGCAAGCGCGGCGGCGCCCAGCTACAACTGTTCTCCATCGCCACCCCGCAGACCAGTCAGACCGTGGGAGAGCCCGAATGACCATGAACGCAGCGGCAGGCACCCAGACAGGCGGTGGAGTCGGTCTCGGCTCCGGAGATAACGGCGCGGGCGCGCCGCTGGTCCTGAACGCCGTCAGCCGCTCCTTCGGCACCGTGCGTGCCCTCGATCAGCTGTCACTCGACATCGCGCCCGGCGAACTAGTGGCGCTGCTCGGACCGTCCGGCTGCGGCAAGACCACTGCGCTGCGGATCGTGGCCGGCTTCGAGTTCGCCGATTCCGGCTCTGTCAGCGTCGACGGCAAGGACATCGCCGCGGTTCCGGCGGCCAAGCGTGACATGGGCATGGTGTTCCAGAGTTACAGCCTGTTCCCGAACATGACGGCGCTGGACAATGTGGGGTTCGGGCTCAGGATGCGCAAAATGAGCGGCGCCGACCGGGCCAGGCGAGCCGGCGCTCTGCTGGAGATGGTCGACCTCGCCACGCAAGCGAGGCAGTATCCCGCATCAGCTGTCCGGCGGCCAGCAACAGCGCGTCGCGCTCGCCCGCGCACTCGCTGTCGAGCCACGTGTCCTGCTGCTCGACGAGCCGCTGTCGGCGCTGGACGCCAAGGTCAGGCTCCAGCTGCGGGAGCAGATCAGGACGCTGCAGCAGCGCCTCGGCACGACTACGCTGTTCGTCACACACGATCAGGAAGAAGCGCTGTCGATGGCTGACCGGGTTGGCGTCATGAAGGAAGGGAAGCTGGAGCAGATCGCGACGCCGAGCGAGCTGTACTCGACGCCCGCCACCGCGTTTGTGGCGGAGTTTGTCGGCACCATGAACCGGGTTCCCGGCAGGTACGAGGGCAACGACCAGGTCACGGTGTTCGGCACTGTCGTTCCCGTACATGGCGATCACGCGCTCGTCCGGCTGGGCGACGTCGATGTGCTGGTCCGGCCCGAGGGACTGACCGTCGATGCCGTCGGCGGTGGCAACGGCATCGTCACCGACCGCACGTTCCTCGGTTCCCTGACCAGGGTTAGCGTGCTGCTCTCCGGCGATGTGACCGTCAAAGTCGACAAGGCCAGCTCGGCGGCCACAGATCTGGTGGCTGGCACGTCAGTTCAGATAGGAATGGCGGGCAATGAGCCGGTCCTCGTGGCCGAGCGCCGGTGAGTCCGGGCGATTCGACCGCGCGCCGGCGACTTATCCCAGCCGATGCGGCTGAGGGCGGGTACCGGAAGCTGACACCCGAGGCTGGCGAGCAGCACACGGTACGGGCAGAGCTGTGCAGTGGCAGCCTGGCGGCCGGCTGGCAGCGCGCGTCCCGGCCGCTGCTGACGCTCGCGCACCTGTCGGACACCCACGTCATGGACCATCAGTCGCCCGGCCGCGCCGAGCTGGTGGACAGGTTCTCCGACCCGGATTCGCCGCTGCGCGCCACCGTCGGCCTGATCGGCACCTACCGGGCACAGGAATTGTTCACGTTCCAGGTGGCCGAGGCGATGGTGCGGGCGGTACGGCAGACGAGCGCATCCCCCGTCTCCGGTGCACCGCTCGACTTTGCCGTGGTGACGGGTGACGCCACCGACAACTGCCAGCTCAACGAGCTGCGCAGCTATATCGGCCTGCTCGACGGGTCCGACATGGTGCCGGACTCCGGCGATCTGAGCAAGTACGAGGGAGTCGCGGCGCCCACGGTGGAGGACGAGCGGTACTGGCATCCAGAGGGCGGCATCGCGGACCTGCCAAGGGCCCGGTATGGCTTCCCGGCTGCGCCCGGCGTGCTCGCCGCGGCCCGCCGCCCGTTCCGCTCGACCGGACTCGGGCTGCCGTGGTATGCCGTGCACGGCAACCACGACAACATGCTCCAGGGCACCGTGGCGCCCGAGGGCTGGCTGCGAGAATTCCCGGTCGGCGCCATCAAGCTTGTCACCCCGCCGGACGACGTGAACGCCGCCGAGTTGCTAGCCAGGTTCGACAACGCTGACGGTGACGCGCTCGCCGAGCTTGCCAGGGGCACGCAGATCGCAGTGACCCCCGACCCCGGTCGCGCCACCGTGACCCGGGCTGATCACATCCGCGAGCACTTCAGATCCGCCGGCAGGCCAACCGGGCACGGCTATTCCGACCGAAATCTGGCCGACGGTACGGCGTACTACGGGTTCGACCACGGGCCGATCCGATGCGTTGTCCTCGATACCGTCAATCACCATGGCGGCTGGCAGGGTTCGATCGACGCGACGCAGCTGAGCTGGCTGCAGGCGGAGCTAGCCGGGCATGCTGCCCGACCGGTCGTGCTGTTTAGCCACCACCCGCTGGAAACACTGGTCAACGACACCAGGCCGCCAGGCACAGACCGCAGGGTGCTCGAAGCCGAGACTGCGCGAGGTGCTGCTCGCACATCCGTGCGTCGTCGCCTGGCTCAACGGGCACACGCACATCCACTCGGTGACCGCCATCACCGACGGTGACGGACTCGGCTTCTGGCAGATCACCACGGCATCGCACATCGACTGGCCGCAGCAGGCCAGGATCGTCGAGTTCCTGACGACTGGTGCTGGCCTGGCTATCGCGTGCACGGTCATCGATTCGGCGGCCGCGCCAAGCTACCGCGGCAGCGCCGAGCCGACCGACCTGGCCGCCCTCGCCCGGGAGCTCGCAGCCAACGACTGGCAGGTGCGCGAGCTGATCACGTCGGACGGCGGCGCCGGCGCAGGGACGGCCGCCGACCGTAATGTCGTGCTGGCGGTCGACTGGCCAAGGACCGCGGCCCAGGGCCGCCTCATCTAGCCCTTCGGGCCCACCCCAGGACTCCACGCCCTGTCGGTTTCGTAGCCGCGAAAACGGCAAATCGGTCCCGCTGTCGCTGGAATCATCAGGACGTCGCTGATCGGATAGCGCCCAGGGGCTCCAGCCGCCGACCGCACGCCCGCTGCGGCGCTTTGGCCCACTGGCCACACGCCCGCTGCCGCGGCTGCGGGCCGCTGGCCGCACCCACGCCGTGGCGGCTCCGGGCCATCGGCCCGCACCGTCAGGACGCATCGGCGTTGATGACCTGGTACAGGATGCAGTCCTGCCAGCGGCCGGCGATCTTGAGGTAGGTCGGCGCCAGGCCGATGCGGGTGAACCCGTTCCGTTCCAGGACCCGCTGCGACATGACATTGTCGAGCAGCGTCTCCGCCTGGATCCGGTGCAGGCCGAACTCACCGAACGCGGCAGCCTTCACGTCGCACACCGCGGCAGTCGCCAATCCGCGGCCGCCATTTGCCCGACTCACCCAGTAGCCGACGGAGCACGACTGGAACGCTCCGCGCACAATCCCGTTCAGCGTGATCCGCCCCGCGACCGCGCCGGCGTCGTCGAGTATCACCCACGGCAGCGCCGTCCCCTCCGCGTGCCGGGAAAGCGCCAGCTCGATGTCGGCACGCTGCCCGGCGGCGGTGAAGTAGTCGTCCCCGCGCAGCGGTTCCCAGGGCGCGAGGAACTCCCGGTTGTGCCGCACCAGCGCGGCGAGGGCGGGCGCATCGGCTGGTGTGATCATTCGGCAGACGGTCATCGGCCCATGATCCCGGGCCACAGGCGAGACCGGGCGTCGGACATATCATCGCCTAATGCAGGGCTCAGTCACCGTCCGCATTGGCACCACGGCCGACCGCGTGTGGAACCTCATAGCGGACGTCACCCGGATCGGCGAGTACAGCCCCGAGACATTCGAGGCTGAGTGGCTGGACGGCGCCGACGGGCCGCAGGTGGGCGCGCGCTTCCGCGGTCACGTCCGGCGTAACGGCCGCGGGCCGGTCTACTGGACTACGTGCACGGTCGTCACGTGCGAACCAGGCCGCGAGTTCGCCTTCACCGTTATCTCACACGGCCGGGCCCTCAACACATGGCGGTACCGTCTTGAGCCTGTCGGTGGCGGCACCGTCGGCGGCGTGCGAAACAGCAGCGCTGGCGATGACAGCAACGCAAGCCACGACGCTGCCAACCAGACCGACGTGACCGAGTCGTTTCAGCTCGCGGACACCGCGCTGCTCCGCATGTACTGGCTGGCGGCCGGTCGCTGGCGGATGCGAACGAACCTCACCGGCATGCGCACCACGCTGGAGCGCATCAAGGCCGCGGCCGAATCGCCCTGACCTGACCCCGCGAGCCGCGCCGACAAGCAGATAGCTGGAGTGCGGACAATGCTGCTCCGCACCCGCACACGACCGTGACGTGAGCGCCAGGACTTGACAGGTCCATCGGTAAGCCATAGCTTACGGTAAGTCATGGCTAACCACGCAGCAATGCTCTCCGCGCTTGCCGACCCGACCCGCCGGGCGATCTTCGAGCGGCTTGCACAGTCGCCGCGCGCGGTCGGCGACCTCGCGCGAGAGCTGCCGGTTAGCCGTCCTGCGGTCTCCCAGCACCTGAAGGTGCTCAAGTCTGCCGGCCTGGTCATGGACCAGGCGGCAGGCACACGCCGCGTCTACTCAGTGGATCGCGCCGGGCTCAGCGAGATCCGCGACTACTTCGAGCAGTTCTGGCGCCAGTCGCTGATCAGGTTCCGCGCTGCCGCCACCCAGCCGATCCAGGAGGAGAAATGACTACGCAGATGGAAGCGACCTCTGTCATCACCGCGATCGACGTGCCGGCACCAGTCGATCACGCGTTCCGCGTGTTCACGGCAGGCATCGGATCCTGGTGGGATCCCGGCCATCACATCCTCGAGGCCGAGCTAGCAGAGATGGTCTTCGAGCCGTACGTCGGCGGTCACATCATCGATCGCGGCACCGATGGCAGCGAATGCCGCTGGTCTCGCGTGCTCGTCTACGATCCCCCACGCCGGGTGTGCTTCAGCTGGGATATCGGCCTCAACTGGCAGCTTGAGCCCGATCCGGCGAAGGCCAGCGAGATCGAGGTCGTGTTTACCGCCGAAGGGCCGGCGCTTACCCGGGTCGTGCTGACGCACCGCCACCTGGACCGTCACGGTGATGGCTGGGAGAGCATGCGGGCCGCGGTCAAGGAAGGCTGGAGCCTCAACGCGTTCGCCGCAGCCGCAGCAAGCTGAGAACCTCGGAACTGCCTGTCGACGGCCAACAAGGAACCGTTAGCGGCTGGCCTTCGACAGCGCCTCGCGGATCGTTGCCTCGCGGCAGGGGTACCTGCCTCATCGGCAAAGGAGCCATACGGCGGCCCGTACACCGGCGTGCCCGGCTCCTGCCGCCAGCCGTCGGCCAGGTTGCCGACGTCTACCCCGCCGTACCCGATCGAGTCCAGGAACTCGACTGTCTGGGCCTTGGCGGCAGGGTCGTCGGCGGCGATGGGCAGGAAGTCGCGGTCGAAGATTCCGCTCGATCGTGCGGGCTAGTGCACAACCTCAGAGCCCAGGCCGATGAGCTGAACGAGGCTGCCGACAGAGTCCAGGATGTGCGGGGCCCCGGCCGCCGCCAGGGACTCCGCGCTGCCTGCTCCGGTCGTCACGCCCGCGACCAGGCCGGCCCCGGCCCGGAGGCCCGACTCCACGTCACTGGCCGTGTCGCCGACGACAGCGAGCTCGCGCACCGCACCGCCGCCGAGCCTGATCAGTGCCGTCAGCGGCATATCGGGCCAGGGCCTGCCCCGGCCCGCATCGGCCGGGGACAGTGCTAGGTCGATCAGCGGCCGCCAGCCGAGAGCGTCGAGCAGCGCATCCCTGGTTACCGGCGCGAACCCGGTCGACAGGCACACCTTGATGCCAGCCGCGCGCAGTGCCGCAATGGTCTCGACCGCGCCAGGCAGCGGCGCAACCAGGCCTGCGCGCACCGACTCGGCATAGGTCTCCTCGAAGACGCGGTTGCCCTGCTGGGCGCGCTCCTCGCTGCCGAGCAACCGGCGGAACACCTCGATCTTGGACTGGCCCATGGTGTCCTGCACGAACTGGATGGCATCGTCGTATCCGGGCGCACCGGGCACGAGACCGAACTCCGCCGCCGCGGCGCCGAACGCGGCCATCACGCTGCCGTCGTCCGCTACCGTCGTGCCTGCCATGTCCAGGCACACGACCGTGATATCCCGCATAGCGCTCTCTCCTGGATGTGGTGTCAATGGGTCTGGGTAACACGTCTGAGTCACGCTGCGAACGTCTCCTCGGCGATGGCCGGGGAGCACGTCATTCCGCGCCCGCCAGGACCCGTCACCAGGATCACGCCGGGCGCTACTTGCGAGCGGTAGTAGAGCTCGCTGCCGGTTACCTGGCTGTAGACCCCGGCCCAGCGACGCCTGGTGGCGGGCAGTGGCGCGCCGAGCAGGTGTTCTGCTCGCGCCCGCAGGTGGTCGTATGGCAGCTCATCCACATCGAAATCGAACGGCTCGTCATAGCTGTGCGTGTCGCCGATTGTCAGACTGCCATCGAGTCGCTGGACGAGCAGGAGCTGCGCCGCGGCAGCTGCCGCGACCGGCACCTGAGGTGCCAGCATGGCCCGGCCCGGCAGGTCAAACGCCGGGTAGTAGCGCAGCGAGTCGCCGTCGGCGACCGCCGTGGTCAGCCGTGCGGTAAACGGCTCAGTCTGCAGCATCTGGAGCCTCACGCGACGTACCGGCGATCGCTCGTAGCCCGCCAGGTGCGGGCCGGCGACGCCCGTGTGCGCGGCGCCCGTGCACAGCACGACGAGGTCGCCGCGGTGCCATGCGCCAGTGTGATCACGAACTCCGTGCGGCGCTACTTCGATCGCCTCACGGCCTGGTAGCCACTCATAGCCGGCGCCACGACGTCCAGCGGTCGTGAGCAGGTAGTCGCGCAACGCGCCAGGTACAACCCGTGGCTCCACGATCGCATCCCGGCGACATAGCAGTGCCCCGGCGAACTCCCCTCGCAGCGCCGGATTCAGCTCGGCTGCCGCCGCCGGATCGAGCAGCTCGAACCCGCGCTCGGCCGCATCCGGCATCGACGCTGCCTCCTTGAGCAGGCCAAGGTCGGCCTCGTCGCTGGCAAGCGTGAGCGAACCGTGCGCGCGGAACCCCGCAGCGGGTACCAGCTCCCCGAGCTCCTGCCACAGCGTCCTGGCCCGCTGCGCTAGCGCCAGCTCTGGTCCGGGCGCCCGGCCGCTGACCCAGACGAGGCCGAAGTTGCGGACGCTGGCCCCCCGCGGGCCCGCCTCCCGCTCCAGGTGAATGACGTCCAGGCCCCGGTCGCGGGCTTGGACCGCGTGCATCGTGCCAAGTACTCCGCCGCCGACGATCACGACCCTGTCCACCAGGCGAGCTCCCTCCCGCGCCACCGTGCCGCCCGCGCGCCGTCAGCCCGAAACTGGCGTGCACGCCTTCCGTTGCGGCGCCGTCAGTTAATCGTGCCTTCCTGACCAGTTCGTGAACAGGGCACGACGGACTCTCATGCGCGAGAGATTGCGCTCACTGTCACGGACTCCCGACTCAATCGGCGTTCCGCCGAAACGTTTGTGCGTCTGTGGTAGCTGCAGCTACCACAGACGCACAAACGTTCGGCCCCGTAGATCTGGAACGGGCTCGCAATAGCCACCAAAGGTGCAGATCGGTCGAGCTAAACAGAGCCCCAGCGCTGGTCGGAGGACGCGACCCGGCTAGGTTCGGCCCACCTCAGGCGACGTAGGTGCCCTTCGCCGGGAGGGTCACCACAAGGCCGCGCTGGCGCAATTCCTCGACCGCGCGGCGGGCTGTGCCGACCGCGACCTGGTAATCCGCGGCCAGGTCGCGTTCCGCGGGCAGGCGGGCGCCAGCCTCAAGCTCGCCTGCCTCGATCCTGGCGGCGATGTGATCGGCCACGCCGATATAGACGTAGACCGGCCCGAGCGCGGTGGCGTCGAACTTAGGCACCTTGACCACGAAGATCACCCTAGAACGCCTGTGAACTGCTCAAAGAGTCAGGACGCGGTCTACTGCACTACACTGCTTTATACCGCGCTATGATGAAGGCGAAGCGGCCCTGGCACCCCGACGGCGTGAAGAGACGCCCGGTCAGGGCCAGCAGTGGAGGCGGCATGGACAGGAGTGACGCGTCCGCACTGGCGGACTTGCAGATGCACTGGGACGAGGCCTACGTCATCGGCCTGGACGGCCACATCTGGTCTGCCACGTACCGGACCTCAGCTGACGAACTCCGCGCACACACGTGCACCGAGCTGCGCGAGCTCATCAGGTCCGACTACGCCTACCGGCAGAGGGCCAACCCTCCGATCGATGACCTCGACGACGACCAGGACGAGGACGACTACGAAGAGTACGGATTCTACGAAAGCGATGCTGCCGCTGATCGGGACCAGGCAACGGTCATCGATGCGGACCCGGCCTTTGAAGAGCCGACCCTGGACGACCCCGCCAACAGCGACCCGACCGACAGCGAGCCGAGCACAAGCGACCCAGGCACAAACGACCCGGGCACAAGCGACCCGGGCACAAGCGACCCGGGCACAAGCGACCCGGGCACAAGCGACCCGGGCACAAGCGACCCAGTCGGCAGCGACAGCCGCGACCACCCCGAGCGCACCGACTTCACAACGGTCCGCGAGGAGCGCATGTCCCTGTGATCCACAGAGCCAATGTCCAGCTGATCACCGAGCCAGGACGGGCATCTCTGGGCTAGGTCCACGCAACGACGCGGGCGGGCTGAGCCAACGGCCCTTAGGCTGGAGGCTGAGGCTGAGTCCGCCCGGCACGCGGCCGGAGCCGGGACGTAACCGGAGGAATGAATGGCGCATGTGCTTGGCATCGACATCGGCGGAACTGGCGTCAAGGGCGCGCCGGTCGACACCGCGACGGGCCAGATGATGGCCGAGCGGCATAAGCTCCCGACGCCGCAACCGTCTACCCCCAAGGCAGTAATCGAGGTCGCGGCACAAGTCGCACGCGCGTTCGACTGGACCGGTCCGGCCGGCATCACGTTCCCGGGCGTTGTGGCGGGCGGCGTCATCCGGACTGCGGCGAATGTCGATCACTCCTGGATCGGCCTGGATGCCGTGAAGGAGTTTGCAGCAGGCACCAAGCTCGCCGTCACCGTCCTCAACGACGCTGACGCCGCGGGCATCGCCGAGATGCGGTACGGAGCAGGGAAGGGTGTGAGCGGTACCGTGCTTCTCCTGACGCTCGGCACTGGGATCGGCAGCGCCCTATTCATCGACGGCGTGCTCGTGCCTAACACCGAGTTCGGTCACATTCAGATCCGGGGCAAGGATGCCGAGAAGAGAGCGTCCGACCACGCGCGGGAGGAGCACGACCTCAGCTGGGGTGACTGGGCGGGACGTGTCGATGAGTACCTGGAGCAGATGGAGGCACTCCTCTCCCCCGACCTCATCATCATCGGCGGGGGCGTCAGCAGGAAGGCAGACAAGTTCGTGCCGTTGCTGGCCGACCTGCGAGCCAAGGTAGTGCCAGCCGCCCTCCAGAACGATGCGGGCATTGTGGGCGCCGCTATGGCCGTCGACGCCGCGACAGACCACGGCACAGTCCACCTGTAGCAAGTGGGCGGGCTGACCCGGCCTCGGGCTGACCCGGCCTCCGGCTGACCCGGCCTCCGGCTGACCCGGCCTCCGGCTGACCTGGGTTCAGGCTGACCCGGCCTCCGGCTGACCCGGCCTCCGGCTGACCTGGGTTCAGGCTGACCTGGGTTCAGGCTGACCTGGGCTCGGGCTGACCTGGATCGGCTGACGTGGATCAGGCTGATCGGCTGGAGCTGTTAGCGGCCAGCCTGGCCGGGTTCGCTGTCCTGCTGCTGGCCGCCGGCGCCATTAGCCTCCTGGCCAGACGCCGCGGGATCCTGGCCCGCACCAGGCTGGCCGGAACCGGGCTGGCCGGAACCGGGCTGGCCGGAACCAGACTGGCCCGCACCAGGCTGGCCAGGGTAGCGATGGGCCGGGAAGGCCCGCGTGCCGAACGACTCCATGCCCGGCATGGGCAGGCCGCCGTAAGGTTCCTGGTGCCGGGCCTTGAGGACGCCGACCAGCTCGATGCCGCCGGCTACGACGGCAGCGCCCAGCGGCCAGAAGCCCAGCGCACCGTGCGCGCCGAGCGAGATCGGCGCGCGCAGCAGCGTGCCTATCTTGCTGGTCGCCAGTACGTGATCAAAGCCGGGGGCGCCGGACAACTGGTGTCCAAGCCAGGCGGCAATGAAGGCCGCGGCGACCGAGCCAACGACGATCGCCGCCATGGGGCCAGGGCCGTAGCGGCGCACGCCGACCAGGTACCCGATGAGCCCGATGAGCGCGCCCCCTGCCAGCGCTATCAGGCAGTACCAGCCGTCGGCGGCGATGAAAGCGCTGGTCTCTGGGTTCGTGGCGTAGGCGGTCGGCGGCCTCAGGGTGTAGACCTGGTACACCACTCGCGGCGCGGCTGCCGCCCAGATGGCCCCGCCGGCCAGGCCGATGACCACGCTGCTCGCCAGGATCAGGACAGCAGACAGCAGCGCGCGGCCCTGGGAACCTGGCCGCGTCGGTCGGCTGGATTGCGATGCCGAGCCGCCAGGCGGCATGAGCATGCTGTTGTCACTCATAGCTGGGTAGCAGAGTACGGGATATAGCCGCAGGCCTAGACACCGTGGCCCAATTTCATGATCTTCTCCGGTTGCCACCCGGCACTTGAGGGGCGATTCCTTCCCGGGAACGGGGTCCGCCCAGGCCGGTCCAAGCTCTGATACCCTCGCGTCGCGATAGGACGCAAATGCCAGCTTCGCCGGATGAGAGCTACCGATGATCGAAGCCAGAGACCTCAGCAAGAATTTCGGGACCAAGGTCGCCGTCGATCACTTGTCCTTCACCGTTCAGCCGGGCCGCGTGACGGGCTTCCTCGGGCCTAACGGGGCGGGCAAGTCGACGACGATGCGCGTCATCCTCGGCCTCGACCATCCGACCGGCGGCACGGCCACCATCGACGGCAAGCGATATGCCGATCTGGCCAGTCCGCTGCGCACAGTCGGCGCCCTGCTTGAAGCCAAATCCGTCCACAGCGGCCGCAGCGCGCGCAACCACTTGCTTTTCCTGGCCCAGACTCAGGGCCTCCCGGCAAGCCGGGTCGACGCGATGCTGGACCTGGTCGGCCTCCGCGAGGTGGCCAACAGGCGAGCCGGCGGCTTCTCGCTCGGCATGAGCCAGCGGCTCGGCGTCGCTGCCGCCCTTCTCGGCGACCCGCAGGTACTCCTGCTTGACGAGCCGGTCAACGGCCTCGACCCCGAGGGCGTGCTGTGGATCAGGAATCTGATGAAGCACCTGGCCAGCCAGGGCAAGACCGTACTGGTCTCCAGCCACCTGATGAACGAGATGGCTGTCACGGCCGACCACCTGATCGTGATCGGACGGGGCAGGCTCCTCGCCGACGCCGCCACCGAGGATGTGATCGCCAGTGGATCTGGCCAGTCCGTCCGGGTGCGTACGCCAGATCCGGACCGGCTGACCGAGCTGATCGCGGCTGAGGGCGGCAAGGCCGTGGTTGCCGAAACCGACCACACCGATGCCCAGCCAGGCGACCAGGCTCCGGTCCTGATCGTGACAGGCATGCCGGCGGCCCGGATCGGTGAGCTGGCAGCCTCGGCCGCGCTCGTTCTGCATGAGCTCACCCCGCAGCTCGCCTCGCTTGAGGAGGCGTTCCTAGAGCTCACGTCGGACAGCCTCGAGTTCGGCCATCTCGATACCCAGCCCGCCAGCACGCAGGAGAGTGCCCGATGAGCACCGCGACCGCCCCAGGCCAGCTCGGATCAGGCGCCTCACAGATCGGCGGCAGCAAGGTCGGCTTCGGGCACCTGATGCTGGCCGAGTGGACCAAGATCCGGTCGGTCAGGTCCACTATCTGGTCACTGATCATCTTCGTGGTCGGGACCCTCGGCCTCACCGCGTTGTTCTGCTGGCTCACGGTGCACGCGGTTCAGACCGGACGGGCGCCACGCAGGTCGGGCGACTTGCTGGGCGATCCGGTGTCCTTCATCCTCCAAACCGGGCTCGGCTTCGGCCAGCTGGCCATCTGCGTCCTCGGCGCGCTCACCATGACGACCGAGTACTCGACCGGCGTCATCCGTGCCTCGCTGCTGGCGGTGCCGAAGAGACTGCCCGTGCTCGCCGCCAAGTGCGCGGTATTCGCGGGACTCATCTTCGTAGTCGGCGAGATCGTCTCGTTCTGCTCGTTCTTCATCGGCAAGATCCTCGTGCACCCGGTGGTCAGCGTCACGCTGAGCCAGCCAGGTGTGGCGCGGGCGGTGCTCGGCGCTGGCCTCTATCTGACGGTGCTCGGCCTGTTCGCGCTCGCGATCGGATCGCTGATCCGGCACAGTGCCGGCGCCATCGCCGCCGTGATCGGCCTGGTGCTCGTGGTGGGCCCGCTCCTGAGTCTGCTCGATACCTACGACTGGGGTGCCCATGTGCACGCTTGGTTCCCCACGGTCGCCGGCGGATACATCACCGCGGACCAGCAGCAGACAGGTCAGCTGCTGACGCCCTGGCAGGGCTTCGCGGTGTTTTGCGTTTGGACAGGATTGCTGCTGGCCGCCGGGTCTTACCTGCTCAAGCGCCGCGACGCCTGATATCAGCCGCCCGCACCGGCCTGCGTCCGGCTCGCGGTGACGACTTCGGAGTAGGCGCGCGAAACGTCGGCGCGGTCGGCTGGCTCGTCCACGGTCGCGGCGCTCAGCCGCTCGATCATGGCCGCCTGGTCGAGCAGTACCTGGCGGTCCGCGGCGGTCGTAGTCCGCTCCATGATGGCGGCCAGCGCGTCGAGCTGCCTGATCAACACCGCAGGCATCCCGGGAGCTGCCTGACGGACCTTCTCGAACGATCGCCGGACGAGGCGCTCCCAGGTCGGCTCCGTCGAGATCACCCGGACGGCCCCGGCTGTGTCACGGTAGACCCTCGTGGGCTGCCACCTGCCCGTGACCTTGCTCAGGCTGTCGCCGATCCAGTCGACGCAGGTCAGCGCCGTGAACGTGTCGTTGATTGCGGACGACAACGCGCGGATGCAGATCTCGACGAGCTGGTCGATGCCGAAGGACACGTCCTGAGTCAGCGTCCGGTACGGTCCCGTCACGTGTGCGGTTGACAGCTCGCGCGCCACCCGGTCGGCCGCCTCGGGCGGCCAGACTGCGGCGTACTGGTTTCCCTGCACGATGAAATGGCCGGGCCGGTAGAGCACGTGGATCACCGCGTCGACCTCGGCCGCGATCGTGACCAGAGTCTTGTGCTCGACGTACTGGAGGTAGCCGCTGCGCGGGGCGGCGACCACTCCACCCTGGCCCTGCATGTTGGCGATCAGGGCCGCAGCCAGCTCGGCGTCCGCGCCCTCGGACGGGTCACCGGCCTGCAGTTCGATGGCGCCCTGGAGATCACCGGCGATCCCTGCGATCACCTGCGGCAGCTGGATCTGCAACGCGATGTGATGAAGGAAGTAGATGAGCACGGCGAGGTCGACGAGCATCAGCACCAACGTCATGGTGACGCTGATGTGCGGCACGAAGCCCCCGTGCGGGCCCTGGCCAACCGAGCCGAGCGTCAGCACGGCGTAGACGAACGTGGCGACATACGTGCCCAGCGTCAGCTGGGTGCCCCGGTCGCGGATGAAGTTGCGCAGCATGCGCGGGCCGAACTGGGTCGACGTCAGCGTCAGGGCCACGATGACGATCGAGAACACCACGCCGATGACGGTGATGACCGCGGCCGCGATGGCAGTGAGGACAGTCCTGGCCACATCCGGGCCGCCGCTGATGGCCCAGCCCGGCACCTTGAACACGCCGTCGTACGCGGCCCGGTCCAGCGAGTAGGTCACGACGAACAGCAAGGCCGCCGCGAGGACCTCAATGGCAGGCACCAGCCACAGGTTGGTCCGAAGCACCTCCTGGCGCCATTCAGACCCGCGCAGCAACCTGCGGATCACTGGCCCCCGCCCCCGGTGCTGATGGTCCCTGAGCATGACGAGGCCAGCAGGATGCGCGGCAGTGCCGGCGAGGCCTCCCGCTCACCTCGGTCGTGATCTTACCCAGCCTGGGGCCAGGGCATTCCGGCCTCGACGCTGGCCTGCGGGCAGGCGCTAACCGACACATCCGGGACCGAGCAGCTGTTTCAGATCGGCCAGCAGCGAGGGTGACGGCTTGACCCGGAGCTTGTCGTCGAGGCGCAGCACCTTGATCCGGCTACCCGTCACCAGGCGCAGGTGGACCTCCGTCGGACCAGGGTGGGTCCGCAGGACTTCCTTCAGCCGCTCTACGACCGGCGGGACGCACCGCCCCTCCACCATGGACACCACGAAAGGGCCAGTCTCGCCCGCGGTGATGTCCGGCGCGCTCACCTCCATGGCGACCAGCTTCGGCTGTTCCTCGCGCCGGTCCAGGCGGCCCTTCACCAACACGACGGCATCGTCGATGACCTGGCTCATGCACTGGGCGTAGGTAGCGGGGAAGAAGAGCACCTCGATGGCGCCTTCCAGGTCCTCCAGGGTCGCGGCTGCCCAGGTGTTCCCTTGTCGGGTGACCTTGCGCTGGACCCCGGACAGGATCCCGCCCACGGTGACCACCTGCGAGTCACGGTCCCCGCGTGGGCCGCGGTCCGGCTCGTCCTCGGCCGAGCCGACGAGCTGCGCGAGCGAGCAGTCAGTGGCCGCCGCCAGCACATGCTCGACGCCCAGCAGCGGGTGGTCGGACACATACAGCCCGAGCATCTCCCGCTCGAATGCCAGCAGCGTGGCCTTCTCCCACTCGCCGTCGGGGATCGGCACGTCAAAGGTCACGTCGTCCTGCGTGTCGTCACCGAACAGCGAATCCTGCCCGATGGCCTCGTTGCGCTTCACGTCGATGATCGCGTCGACCGCCTGCTCGTGAATGAGCATCAGCCCGCGCCGCGGATGGCCGAACGAGTCGAATGCTCCCGCCTTGACCAGAGACTCGATCACCCGCTTGTTGCAGACGTTGACCGGTACCTTGCGCAGGAAATCCGAGAAGCTCGTGAACGCGCCCTTCGACGTGCGCGCCGCCACGACCGACTCCACGACCGAGGTACCGACGTTGCGCACGGCCGCCATGCCGAACCTGATGTCCGTGCCGACGGGCGTGAAGATGGCATTGGACGCGTTGACGTCTGGTGGCAGCACCTTGATGCCCATGCGGCGGCACTCGCTGAGATACAGCGCCGACTTGTCTTTGTCGCCTGCCACTGAGGTCAGCAGGCCCGCCATGTACTCCGCCGGGTAGTTGGCCTTGAGGAACGCGGTCCAGTAGGAGATCAGCGCATAGCCGGCGGCATGCGCCTTGTTGAAGGCGTACCCGGCGAACGGGACCATGACGTCCCAGATCGTCTTGATGGCCGCGTCGGAGTAGCCATTAGCCTTCATGCCGGCCGCGAACGGCTGGTACTCCTTGTCCAGGATCTCCTTCTTTTTCTTACCCATGGCCCGGCGGAGCAGATCCGCGCTGCCGGCCGAGTACCCGGCCAGCTTCTGCGCGGCGAACATGACGTCCTCCTGGTAGACCAGCAGGCCGTAGCTCTCGCCGAGGATGTCTGCCAGTGGCTCGGCGAGCTCAGGGTGGATCGGCGTGACCGGCGCCCGGCCGGTCTTGCGATCGGCGTAGACAGGAGCGCTCGCCATCGGGCCCGGCCGGTACAAGGCGATGACCGCCGAGATGTCGCCGAACTTGTCCACCCGCATGGCGCGCAGCAGCGCCCGCATCGGGCCGCCGTCGAGCTGGAAGACCCCGAGGGTGTCACCGCGGGCCAGCAACTCGTAGGTGGGCTTGTCGTCCAGCGCGAGGTGGTCGAGGTCGATATCGATGCCCCGATTGGCCTTGATCCCGGCAACCGCGTCCTCAAGCACCGTGAGGTTGCGCAGCCCGAGGAAGTCCATCTTGAGCAGCCCGATGTCTTCACACGAGGGATAGTCGAACTGGGTGATGATCGCCCCGTCGGCCTCGCGCCGCCAGACCGGGATGTGCTCGAGCAGCGGCTCCTTGCTCATGATGACGCCGGCCGCATGCACGCCGGGCTGCCGGATCAGGCCCTCGAGGCCGCGTGCGGTATCGATGACCTGGCGAACCTCCGGCTCGGCCTCATACAGAGCCCGCAGCTCCCCAGCCTCGCCGTAGCGCGGGTGATCGGTGTCGAAGATCCCCCCGAGCGGGATGTCCTTGCCCATCACCGCGGGCGGGAACGCCTTGGTGATGCGGTCGCCGAGCGCGTACGGGAACCCCAGTACCCTGGCCGAGTCCTTGACCGCAGCCTTGGCCTTGATGGTGCCGTACGTAATGATCTGCGCGACTCGGTCGTCACCATACTTCTCGGTGACATACCTGATCACATCGCCCCGCCGACGCTCGTCGAAGTCGATGTCGATGTCGGGCATCGAAACGCGCTCGGGGTTGAGGAACCGCTCGAAGACCAGCCCGTGGAAGATCGGGTCCAGGTCAGTGATCCCGAGGGCGTAAGCCACGATCGATCCGCCACCCGATCCGCGGCACGGCCCGACCCGGATCCCATTGCGCTTGGCCCACATGATGAAGTCGGCGACGACGAGGAAGTACGAGCAGAACCCCATCGTCTCGATGACGCCCATTTCGTACTCGGCCTGCTTGCGGCGCTGCTCGTCGTAGCCGTCCGGGAAACGCCAGTCCATCCCGCGCCAGACTTCCTGGCGCATCCAGCTTTCCTCAGTCTCGCCATCAGGCAGCGGGAAAACCGGCATCAGGTTGCTCTTGGTGAAGCGCGCCTCGGCCCGCTCGGCGACAAGCAGCGTGTTGTCGCAGCCAGCCTGCCAGTCCTCGTCGCTGCGCAGCGCCCGCATCTGCTGCGGCGTCTTGAGGTAGTAGCCGGTGCCCTCGAGCCTGAACCGACTCGGGTCCGCCATGTTGGTGCCGGTCTGCACGCATAGCAGCACTTCGTGCGCGGCTGCATCAGCCTCGCGGGTGTAGTGCGAGTCGTTGGTGACCAGGTAGGGCAGACCCAGGTCGGTCGCAAGCCGTCGCAGGCCCTCTGCGCCCCGCCGCTCGATCTCCAGCTCGTGATGCATCAGCTCGACGAAGAAGTTCTCCGGTCCGAAGATGTCCCTGAAGTCAGCGGCCGCCGCCAGCGCCTGGTCATACTGCCCGAGCCGGAGCCTGGTCTGCACCTCGCCGCTCACGCAGCCGGTGGTCGCGATGATGCCCTTGCCGTACCTGGACAGCAGCTCCCGGTCCATCCGGGGCTTGCGAAAGTAGCCTTCCAGGGAGGCCAGCGAGGACAGCTTGAACAGGTTGTGCATGCCCTCGGTGCTCTCGGCGAGCAGGGTCATGTGCGTGTAGGCCCCAGCTCCCGAGACGTCGTCATCCTTCTGCGCCGGAGTCCCCCAGCGCACCGGCTGCTTGTGCCCTCGATGCTCAGGCGCGACATATGCCTCGATGCCAATGATGGGCTTGATGCCGGCGGCCTGAGCCTTCGACCAGAAGTCATAGGCGCCGTAGACGTTGCCGTGGTCGGTGATCGCGACGGCCGGCATACCGGTCCGCTCGCACTCGCTGAACAGCTCGTTCAGGCGTGCGGCACCGTCGAGCATGGAGTACTCGGTGTGCACGTGGAGGTGCACAAAGGAGCGATCCGATCCCTTGCCCGCCTGGCCTGCCGCCATGAAGCACCGCCTCCTTCAGGCATGCTGCCACGAGCTCGAGAGGGCGGCCAGAAAACCGGGCGCTCACCCGGCGAGGGCATATCGCTTGGGTGTCCCATGACCTTATCGCCAGCATCTGACAGCCGGCCCGCGCGACACGCATCCGGGGTCGGCCGGGCCACGGATGCTGACGCCGGCGCCGCGAGGCGCGCGGAAGGCACGGACCTGACACCTGCCATTTACTTAGTACTTGGGAACTATTACTCAAATGGCTACCGCGCCATCATCACAACCTTTCCTGGCCGTCCTAACATCAGCGGCGCAGCCTGCCCCAAATCCCTGGCAATCCGACCTGGGCAGGGCGGGAGAGCAAGATCTGCAACCGAAAGGAAGCGGGATGCGACGACCAGTCAGGGCCCTGACGCTTACCGCCGCTGCCGGACTCTTCACGGCAATGGCGTTCGGTGTCACGGGCGCCATCGCGAGCGGGGCGGCGCCGAGCGCGCACCACAGTGCGAGCAACGGCGACACGGCGACGCCGATCAAGCATGTCGTGGTGATCTTCCAGGAGAACGTCTCGTTCGATCACTACTTCGGCACCTACCCGTACGCCCCCAACCCAGCTGGGGAGCCGGCCTTCCACGCCAAGCCGGGCACCCCGTTGGTCAACGGGCTCTACAGCACCATCACCAAGGCCGGCCCGGTGGGCCCTCTCCTGAGCAACAATCCGAACGGGTCCAACCCGGTCCGGCTTGACCGTAGTGATCCCGAGACCTGCGACCAGGATCACGACTACACGCCGGAGCAACTGGCCGCCGACCACGGGGCAGAGGACGCCTACCCACCTAACACGGGCAGCAACCTGACGTTGGCTCAGTGTCTCAGCGGTCACAACTACCTGGGCGTCCCGGAGACGGTCCCGGCTGGTACTCCGAGCTCCAACAAGGCCGTCATGGACTACTACGACGGCAACAGCGTCACCGGGCTGTGGAACTACGCCCAGCACTACGCGATGAGCGACAACATGTACGGCACGACCTACGGCCCGTCGACCCCCGGCGCGCTGAACGTGACCGCGGCCCAGACCTACGGCGCCATCTGCGCGCCGCCCACCGATGGGTCGTCGATCAACACCTCGCCGTGCTCGGCTCCAGCCGGCCTGAACACGACCGACCCGGCGGCGTCCGACATCACGGCCGGGGCGGCCCAGCCAGCCGGGCCAGGGACTGTGATCGGTGACGACGATCCGACCTATGACATCTGCTCCTACCTGCCGAGCGCCGACCGCGGGGACGGCGACACCGCGGCCGACACCATCACGATGGGCGGCAAGAACATCGGCGACGAGCTGACCGCGGCCAAGACCACATGGGGCTGGTTCGAAGGCGGCTTCGACAACGGGTACGTGCCAGGTCAGGGCACCCAGCCGACCACGGCACAGATCTGCGCCGGGGCGCACCAGAACGTCGGCGGCGTGACCGAGACCGACTACAGCCCGCATCACGAGCCGTTCGAGTACTACGCATCCACCGCTAATCCCATGCACCTGCCCCCGACGTCGGTGGCGTTGGTCGGCCACACCGACCAGGCCAACCACCAGTACGACATCGCCGACTTCTGGGCTGCTGCCGACTCCGGCCACCTGCCGGCGGTGTCCTACCTGAAGGCACCGAGGTACGAGGACGGGCACGGCAACAACTCCGACCCGCTGGACGAGCAGACCTTCCTGGCCAACACCATCAACCAGCTCGAGTCCCTGCCCACCTGGAAGTCCACCGCGGTCATCATCACCTGGGACGACTCGGACGGCTGGTATGACAGCATCCTCGGCCCGCTGCAGACCCAGTCTCAGGTCTCTGCGATCGACGCGCTGACCGACCCGGGCCTGTGCGGCAGCAACGCCTCCCAGGTGCCGCTGAACTCGGCACAGCAGCCGGAGCAGGGCAGGTGTGGCCTCGGCCCGCGTCTGCCGTTCCTGGTCATCTCGCCGTTCGCCAAGTCGAACTACGTGTCCAGCACGCTGATCGACCAGAGCTCGGTCGTGAAGTTCATCGAGTACAACTGGCGCCTGCCAGCTCTCGGTAACGGCGCGGTCGACACCACTGCCGGGTCGATCCAGGACATGTTCGACTTCCACAATGGGTGGAACCCCAGGCTGTTCCTCGACCCGAACACCGGTGAGCCCATCAGCTACGGCTACTGGGCGAAGCACTTCAAGAAGGCATAACGATCGATGCGCCGCGCTGACAGCCGGGGCTATGCCTCGGCTGTCAGCCTCGGTCTTAGCCAGCACAGCCACGCTGACAGCCGGGGCTATGCCTCGGCTGTCAGCCTCGGTCTCAGGCAGCACACCACGTTCAGCCGGCCAGGCACAGCCACGCTGACAGCCGGGGCTATGCCTCGGCTGTCAGCGTGTCGAGGGCGGCCTGCAAATCCGCAGGGTAGGTGCTTTCGAACTCGACGTGCCGCCCGTCGGCCGGGTGCGCAAAGCCGAGGCGCACCGCGTGCAGCCATTGCCGTGTCATGCCGAGATGCGCGGCGAGCACCGGATCGGCACCGTACAGCCGGTCACCGACACACGGATGCCGGACCGCGGTCATGTGGACCCGGATCTGGTGCGTCCGGCCGGTCTCCAGGCGCACTTCCAGCAGGCTCGCAGCCCGGAAAGCCTCAAGGGTGTCGTAGTGAGTCACCGACGGACGCCCGTCGGACACGATGGCGAATCGGCCGTCGCCGGACGGGTGGCGGCCGATCGGCGCGTCGATGGTCCCGCGGAGCGGATCGGGATGACCTTGCACCAGAGCGTGATAGCGCTTGTCCACTGTCCGGTCCCGGAAGGCCTGCTTGAGGACGCTGTAGGCGCGCTCGCTCTTGGCGACCACCATCACTCCGGTTGTGCCAGCGTCCAGGCGGTGCACGATGCCCTGCCGTTCGGCCGCACCGCTGGTCGCCACGGTATGACCTGCCCCGAGCAGGCCCTGGAGCACGGTGGGCCCGCTCCAGCCCGGCGTCGGGTGCGCGGCGACACCCACCGGCTTGTCTACGACGACGATGTCGGCGTCCTCATACAAGATGCCGAGCCCAGGCACGACCTCCGGGGAGGCTTGCAGCGGGACCGGCGGCGCCGGCAGAGTCACGTCGAGCCAGTCTCCTGCGCGCACACGGACAGATTTAGCGGCCGGGCTACCGCCGACGAGGACGGCCCCGTTCCCGACAAGATCTTGAGCCTGCGCCCTGGACAGCCCGAACATGCGGGCTAGAGCCGCGTCTAGGCGCTCTCCGTCGAGTCCGTCAGGTACGGGGACGCTGCGGGCGCCTGGCCCCGTCATCTCGGCTCGCGCTGCCCGTCCAGCCGGACGCTGCGGGCTGACAGCAGCACAGCCAGGATCCCGCCGCAAACGATCGCGGAGTCAGCGAGGTTAAAGACCGGCCAGTGCGGCACCTGGATCCAGTCCACGACCCAGCCGCGGAAAAACCCCGGGGCCCGGAAGATCCGGTCGACGAGGTTGCCGGTCGCGCCGCCGAGCAGCAGCCCGAGCGTGATCGCCCAGGGCAGGCTGCGGATCCGCCGCGACGAGCGGAGGATCACGACGATGACGGTGATCGCAATCAGCGAGAACAAGATGGTCAGGGACGGAGCAAAACTGAATGCCGCGCCGGGATTCCGGTCGACCCGGAGCTTGAGGAAGCCGCCCAGCAGGCGGATCGGCTGCTTGCCCGAGAGGGTAGCGACAACGGTGACCTTGGACGCGATGTCGAGCGCGAGCACCGCGACGGCAATGAGTACGAGCGCCCCGATCCGGCGGTGTGGCAAGCCGACCTCGAGCCCAGACGGGGCATCGGACTGCCCCTGCTGGCCCTCCTGGTCAGCTGCCACCGGCCTGGTCAGCGACGCTCCTCGCGCTGTTTGCAGGACACGCACAGGGTCGCCCGCGGGAACGCCTGAAGCCTGGCCTTCCCGATCGCCTCGCCGCAGGACTCGCACGTCCCGTACGTGCCGGCCTCGATCCTGGCAATGGCCCGCTCGTTCTGTGCCAGCAGCTCGCGCGCGTTGTGCGTGAGCGCAAGCTCGTGCTCGCGCTCGAAAGTCTTGGCACCGACGTCGGCCTGATCGTCGCCCGCATCGCCCACGGCGTCACCCAGGCGGCTGGCGATGTCTGACTCGGCGCGCCCGATATCGGCGCGCAGCGCGGCGGCCTCGGTCGCCAGCTGGTCGCGCAGCTCGGCAATCTCGGCTTGAGTCCAGCGCTTTTCGCCGTGCCGCACCGGAAGGGCGGCAGCGCCAGAATGCGCGGTAGCGGTCATTTTCCGCCTCCCTCGGTGCCCTGGGCTTTCGATCATGAATGCGAACAGTCACCGGAGGATAAGTGGTGACTGGCGCAATCCGCAAACATACCCGCCGCCGGCGCAAAGCCAACCGTGCAATTTCCGGGCCCCACTGGCCTGGCCCCGCCCGGGCAGGTCGGTGGGGCCCGGCCTGGCTGGCGCGCCGTCGGATATCCTGTCGCATCATGCCGCGCCCGCATTCCGCGTTGCCGACCAGCGCTGACCTGCCCGCCTTTGAGCACGAGGTGCTGCGCCGGTGGCAGGACGGCAAGATCTTCGAGAGGTCGCTTGACCAGACAGCTGGCGGCCCGGCCTGGATCTTTTACGAGGGTCCGCCTACAGCGAACGGCATGCCGGGCGTCCACCACATCGAGGCCAGGGTCCTCAAGGATGCCTTCCCGCGATTCAAGACAATGCAGGGATTTCACGTCCCGAGGCGGGCCGGCTGGGACTGCCACGGGCTGCCAGTCGAAGTCGCGGTCGAGAAAGAGCTCGGCCTGACCTCAAAACGCGATATCGAGGCATATGGGATAACAGCGTTTAATGCCCGCTGCCGCGAGTCCGTTCTGCGGCATGTCGATGCATTCGCTGAGTTCACCCGGCGGATGGGCTACTGGATCGACCTGTCGCAGGCCTACCGGACCATGGACCCGAGCTATATCGAGTCCGTGTGGTGGTCGCTCAAGGAGATCTCCGAGAAGGGCCTGCTGGTCAGGGACTTCCGGATCAGCCCGTACTGCCCGCGCTGCGGCACCCCGCTCTCCGACCACGAGATGGGCCAGCCCGACGTCTACAAGACGGTGGCCGACCCCTCGGTCATCGTCAGGTTCCCGCTGCGTACGCTGCCTGCCTCGGCGCCGCCGCAGCTGGAGGGCGCCGATCTGCTGGTGTGGACCACTACGCCGTGGACCCTGGTCTCGAATACGGCCGTCGCCGTGCACCCCGACGAGACCTACGCGGTCGCCCGCAAATCTGGCGTCGGAGACCGCGTGATCGTCGCCGACGCCCTGTTCGCCCGCGTGCTCGGTGAAGGCTGGCACATCACCGACAGGTTCACCGGGGCCGAGCTCGCCGGGGCGACGTACGAGCCGCCCTTCAGGCTGATCGAGATCCCGGACGCGCACCGGGTCGTCACAGGGCGGTTCGTGACCACCGAGGATGGCACGGGCCTGGTGCACCTCGCGCCAGCCTTCGGCGCCGACGACATGGCTGCAGGCCGCGAGCACGGGCTGCCGGTGGTCAACCCGGTCATGCCGGATGGCCGCTTCGAGGACCACATCGGGCTGGTAGGCGGCCTGTTCTTCAAGGCCGCGAATCCGCGGCTCATCGACAGCCTGTCCGACCGGGGTCTGCTGTTCAGCTCACATCTGCACGAGCACAGCTATCCGCATTGCTGGCGATGCGGGACGCCCCTGCTCTATTACGCGCTGCCGTCCTGGTACATCCGCACGACCGCGATCCGGGACCAGCTGCTCGCCGTGAACGAGGCGACGAACTGGCAGCCGCCGACCATCAAGCACGGCCGTTATGGCGACTGGCTGCGTAACAACGTCGACTGGGCGCTCTCGCGGACGCGGTACTGGGGTACGCCGCTGCCGGTCTGGGTGTGCCAGTCGGATCACGCCACCTGCGTCGGCTCGCTCGCCGAGCTGTCCGAGCTGGCCGGCACCGACGTCACCGGCATCGACCCGCACCGGCCGTTCGTCGACGACGTCGTCATCACCTGCCCGGACTGCGGCTCGCCGGCACACCGGGTGCCGGAGGTCATCGACGTCTGGTTTGATTCCGGCGCGATGTCGTTCGCCCAGTTCGGAGCGCCGCTGCGGAACGCCGAGACGTTCGCCCGGTCATACCCGGCACAGTTCATCTGCGAGGCGATCGACCAGACGCGCGGCTGGTTCTATTCACTGATGGCCGTCGGCACCCTGGTCTTTGGCCAGGCCTCCTACGAGAACGTGGTCTGCCTCGGCCTGCTCGTCGACGAGCGCGGCCGGAAGATGAGCAAGCACCTCGGCAACGTGCTCGAGCCGATTCAGCTGATGGAGGCGCACGGCGCGGACGCTGTGCGCTGGTTCTTCGCCGCGACCGGCTCGCCCTGGTCGACGAGGAAAATCGGTCCGGGCGTCCTGGAAGAGATCGTCCGCAAGGTGCTGCTCACCTACTGGAACACGACGTCGTTCCTGGTCTTGTACAGCAGCGCCGCCGACGCGGCAGGCGAGTCGGCCCCGTCTGCGTTTGCACCGCCCGCGATTGCGCCGTCCGCGGTTGCCCCGGCCCCGTCGGCCCGGCCCGCGCTGGACCGCTGGCTGCTGAGCGAGCTCAACCTGGTTGTGCTGGAAGTCACAGCGGCGCTGGAGGCCTTTGACTCCGCGGCGGCCGGGCGGCGGCTGGCCGGGTTCATCGACGACATGTCCAACTGGTACGTGCGCAGGTCGCGTCGGCGGTTCTGGGATGGGCCGGCGACCGCTGAGGGCGCCGCTGCGTTCGCCACCTTGTCGCAGGCGCTGGACACGCTCACCAGGCTCATGGCCCCGATCACGCCATTCATCACCGACTTCGTGTGGGACGTGCTCCGCACCGACGACGCGCCCGAGTCGGTGCACCTGGCCTCGTGGCCGGTTGCCGATGAATCACTCATCGACACTGTGCTTGCGGCGCAGATGGCACTTGCCAGAAGGCTGGTCGAGCTCGGCAGGTCGGCACGAGCGAGCGCCGTGGTCAAGGTCCGCCAGCCGCTGCAGCGCGCGCTCATCTCTGCACGCGGCTTTGCCGAGCTGCCCGCCGAGCTGCGAGCGCAGGTCGCTGATGAACTCAACGTCCGCGCGCTCGAGCCGCTCGACGGCTCGGACGGCGAGCTGATGAGCTACTCGGTGAAGCCGAACTTCCGTGCTCTCGGCAAGCGATTTGGCAACGGGACCCAGCCTGTCGCTGCGGCCATCGCGGCCGCCGATCCGGCCGCGCTGGCCGGCCAACTGCATGCCGCGGGCACCGCAGAGGTTGAGGTCGACGGCACGCTCGTCAGCGTCGGGCCGGACGAAGTGGTCGTCACCCAGACGCCGGTCGCCTCCTGGGCAGTCGCCACAGAAGGCGGCGAGACCGTCGCGCTTGAGATAACCATCACACCGGAATTGCGCCGCGAGGGACTGGCTCGCGAGTTCATCAGGCTGGTCCAGGATGCGCGCAAGGGCGACGGCCTGGCCGTGACCGACCGGATCTCGCTGCGCTGGTCCACCGCTGATCCATCGCTGGCCGACGCCCTGACCGAGCACCAGGTGCTCATCAGCAAGGATGTGCTGGCCGTCGAGTTCGGTCCCGAGTCGGCCAGCGCCATCGACGCGAGCGCGAGCCCGGCGTACCGGCACGAGAGCACCGAGCTCGCCCTGACCTTCTGGATCCAGAAGCGCTAGCGCAGGTACTTTTCCATGATCTCGAAGACTTTGACATCGCCGACAGTGCTTTTCTTACCTCGTATCAAGGTGGGGTCGCGGATCCCGGCCGCCAGCGAGCACTGGTCACAGCTGCGCGACAACGTGGCGTCGGCAGCCCTCAGCCGAGATAGCGAGCGCTCCTAGGCGCTTGCGGCGGCCTTCTCAGGCCGGCACGCCCGGCATGGCACGCAGCCGGACTTCTCGGCCTCCTGCCGGGTCATTGTCTCCAGGTCCTCCTCGCCGAGGAACCTGATCAGGATGCAGTCGGCCAGGTGGTAGCGGGCGATACCGGGGACCACCGACACAGCGCCCTCCGCGGTCGCGGCTGGGCTGTCATGCGTCGCGGCCGGGCTGCCGTTCGTCGCGGCCGGGCTGCCGTGCGTACCGCCCAGGCCATCCGCGGCCTTGGCCTCTGCAGCCTTCACCTCCGGCGCCTTGGCCTCCGCGGGGGCTGGGCTTGGGCTTGCAGGTGCCGGGCTGAGGGGAGCTGGGCGGGCGGTCGAGGGGCTGGCAGGCGCCGGGCTGGCAGCAGCCGGGCTGGCAGCGGCCGGAGTTGCCCCGGCTGGCGCCGAGTCGGCGGCGGAGCTGGCGGGCGGCTGGGCCACGGGCCTGGTCGCGGCAGGACTAGCAGGTGAGCCGGTCGCGGACTTGGTGGCCGTCGGACTTCCAGGCGCACCGGTCCCGGAGCCCGTGTCCGCGCGGCTCGAGGGCGCAGCGGTCCCGGAGTCCGCCGCCGCACGACTCGCGGGCGGCGCGGGAGTCGCTGGTCCTCTGCTTTCGCGCCCTGTCGCTGCGAGGGCCCGCCCTGTGGACGCCGACCCTGTGGACGCGGACGCTGTGGACGCCGACCCTGTGGACGCGGACGCTGTGGACGCCGACCCTGTGGACGCCGAAGCCGCCGCCGAATCCGTCGACGCGGGCGCTGGGGTTGCCTCCGCGGCACCTGCTCCTGCCGAGGCAGCCGATCGCGATCCCGGCCGCTCGGGCCTGCCGCCGGATCGGTCCGGCTGACCTGACGCTGGCTCCGGTGGCGCCCCCGACGTTGACCTAGCCGGGGCCGCTTGTGCAGAGCTCGCCTGTGCCGAGTTCGACGGTGCCGAGTTCGACGGTGCCGAGCCCGACGGTGCCTGGACCGAGGCCGCGACTGTCGGCGACTGCTGGCGCGGGCGGCCAGAGTCCGGCGAGCTTGATAGCGGCGAAGGACCGGTCAGCGGGTCGGGTGACCGGCTGACCCTGGTCTCGGCCCTGGTCGTCGATCCCGACGCTGCCCTCTCGGGCGCAGCTGACGACGATGCCGACGAGGCTGGTGTACGCGCGGCCAGCTCGGACGCTGATCCCCTGGCCACAAGGTCCTCGGTGCGCAGCCGTCCGGACCCCGCGACCAGAGGCAGAGGCTCGGGCCTGCGTGGCTCCGGCCTGTTCTGCCCGGGCCCGTTCTGTTCCGGCCTGGCCTGTTCCGGCCTGTCCTGCTCCGGGCTCTTCGGATCCGAACTGGACGGCTCGGCCGCGCGCTTGTCCACCGAGGCGGCCGCGGGCCGGTCCGCCGGCGCCGGGCCTGTCTCCCGAGCCGGTGTGGTCCCGCGTCGTGGCGCTGCTCGCGCTGGCACCGGCTCTCGCGTCGACCCGGGCTCTCGCGCCGACCCAGGCTCTCGCGCCGACCCTGATTCTCGCGCGGACGCTGCCTCCGGCTCTGGCCGGACCCAGCTGGGCTGCTCGCGCCCGGGCTCTTCGCGCCCGGGCTGCTCGCGGCGAGGTTGCTCGCGCCGGGACTGCTCGCGCCGGGGCTGCTCTCGCCCTGCCCCATCGCCGCGGTCAGGCACCCGGGCGACTCGGGTGTCGCCTGCGGCCGCCATCCGGCCAGCCTGGCGATGCGATGACCGCCCGGCTGGTGACGTGCCGGCTGGTGCCCTGCTAGCAGCGGCGACGTTCTCGCTCTGACGTGCGGCCGCTGGCCGCTCAGCCGCATCGGTGCCAGACAGCCCAGCGGCCGGGACGGAGACTAGCTCCGGCCCGGCCGCTGTTGTCTGCTTGCCTGGAACCGCTGTTGTCGGGCCGAACACCTCGTCCCGCCAGACGACCACGCCGACGATCAGCATGAGGAGCGCCAGCGCACCCAGGCCGATCGACACGTAGACCAGTGTCAGCTCGCCTGAGACCGCGCCTGCGATCAGCAGACCGATCGCGACCGCCACGACGGACACGATTGCGCCGAACCGGATCACGTGATGGCTCCGTTAATCGGTAAGCGCAGTCAGCCGATCATTACCGACGGTCGTGCTGGCCTGCGTCTGACGGGTGGAAGCCGCCGTTGTGGGCCACTGGCTCGGCCATGCTCTGGTAGCCGCCGCTCTGGTTGCCGTTGCGCATGTCCAGGCGACCCGCGCCGACGCCCACGGGCGACTGCTGCGGCCCGCTGCCTACGGCCGGGAACACGCCGCTATCGGCGGCGCCGGCCTCCAGGTCGCGGAGCTGACCCTCGAGGTACGCCTTCAGCCTGCTGCGGTACTCACGCTCGAACGCACGCAGGTCGTCGACCCGGCGCTCCAGCTCCTCGCGGGACTGGACGAGCGAGCCCATCGCCTGGCGGTGGCGCTCCTGCGCGTCGCGCTCGAGGCTCTCGGCCCTGGCGCGCGCGTCGCTGGTCACCTGCTCGGCCTGGCGGCGCGCCTTGGTGAGGATGTCGTCGGCCTCGCGCCGGGCCCGTCCCAGCGTCTCGTCCGCTTCGCGGCGGGCGTCCGCAATGGCCTGGTCGGCGGTCTGCTGGGCCAGGGCGAGCACCCTGGCTGCCGTGTCCATGTTGTCTTCGGCCGGCCGGGCCATCATCACAGGCTCGGGGCGGCGCTCAGGCTCGTGCCGGATCGGCTCAGGCTGCATCATCTCTGGGACCTCGGCCTGCGGGGTCAGCGAGACTGGCGGCTTGCCGCGCAGCACTTCAGCCAGCTTGGCCCTGAGCTCCTCGTTGTCCTGAATGAGCTCGTCAAGCGCTGCTTCTACTTCGTCGAGGAAGGCATCGACTTCCTCTTCGTCATAGCCCGGCCTGAGCCTGGTAGTGCTGAACTGCTTGTTCCGCACATCCGCGGGCGTCAGTGGCATCTCTTCTCCCTGGAGCTTTGTCCCCTATGGACCTACCTGATGACCTTACCGTCAATGCGCGACCTGCCAGAGCACGTAGACCACCAGGAACAGCAGCATGAAGCTGAGGTCAAGAGCCACACTACCGAGCCTGACCGAGGGAATGTAGCGCCTTAGGAATCTCAGTGGCGGGTCCGTGGCGGAGTAAACACCCTCAGCTACCACAAGAAGGATTCCGGTCGGACTCCAAGACCTGGCGTACACCTGAATCCAGCCCAAGATCATCCGGGCGATGAGAAGAACCAGGTAGACCGAGAGCACATAGAAGCACACATCTCTGAATATGGTCACGCTGGTCTACCTATCGGTCGTGCAGGTAATGCTGCCCTGCCCTGGCCCGCGGCCGGATGGCCGCTGGTCAGCTCTGGTTGAAAAAGCCCCGCTCCGCGATGCGGGCCTTGTCCTCGGCCGCCACCTCAACGTTGGCCGGGGACAGCAGGAACACCTTGTTGGTCACTCGCTCGATGCTCCCGCGCAATCCGAAGATCAATCCGGCAGAGAAATCGACCAGCCTCTTAGCGTCGCTGTCGACCATCTCGGTCAGATTCATGATCACCGGAGTGCCCTCACGGAAGTGCTCTCCGATCGTACGTGCCTCATTGTACGTGCGCGGATGCAAGGTCGTGATCCTAGCCAAATCGGTCGTCTGTACCTGACCGACCGGCTGCCGTTCGCTGATCCGGCCGTTGCCCGCTGCCTCGGGCACGTGCACGTCCGGCCGGTCGTCCTGCACCAGCTCAGCGCCGTACTCGTCGTAGTCGTCGCCGTACTCGTCCTGGTACTGATCATCGAAGCGGTGGTCGTCCTCTACCAGGCCGAGATAGACCGCCATCTTGCGCATAGCGCTGGCCATCTTCTGTCCTCCGTCGTACGCGCCAGGCGGTCCAGCCCGTGCTGATGCCAGCACAGTGCTGATCCGTGAGTGCAGCCTTCAGTGGCAGGGTCGCACGCGTCGGACATTACCTGACGAAGGCTCGCCGGCCGCCGAGCAACGCCGTACCGATTCGCACATGTGTTGCGCCTTCGGCGATGGCATCACCCAGGTCAGCGCTCATGCCGGCCGAGATGACCTGAGCGGCGGGATGAGCGGCCCGCACTAGCTCAGCGATCTCGCGCAGCCGGGCATAGGCGGGCCTGGCGGGCTGCCCAAGCGGGGCGACGGCCATGACGCCCGCCAGCTCGAGTCCGTCACGGGCGGCGATCGCCTCGGCCAGGCCCAGCACCTGACCGGGCTCGGCGCCGCCCCGCTCAGCGATGCTCGGGCTGGCGCCGGCCCGGCCCGCGCCGGCCTGCCCGGCCGCCTGCAGTCGATTCCGGTTCCGCACCGTCATCCAGGCTGACCTGAACCAGGCAGCGCACCTGCCGCCCGGCGGCGACCGCCCGGCGGCCAAGCGCCTCGACCAGCCGGAGGCGATCCACCGAGTGCACCATGTGCGCGTAACTGGCGACGCTCGCGGCCTTGTTGACCTGGAGCTGCCCGACGAAGTGCCAGCGCAGTGCTAGCCCGGCACGCCGCGCATGCGGCGACCTTGGGCGCTGCCTCCTGGTCCTTGTTCTCGCCGATGTCGGCGATCCCGAGCCGGTGCAGGAGCATGACATCGGACGCGGGGAAGGTCTTCGTCACCGCGATAAGCCTGACTTCCGTCGTGCTCCGGCCAGCCGCCTCGCACGCGGCGGCAATGCTCGTCCGGACAGCCGCGAGGTTGGCCGCGAGCTCCGCCAGGCGCTCTCCGCCATCCGGAGCGCTCGTCACGGCGTCAGCCAGACCAGCCCGGCGAAGCGGCCAGTGATCCCGTCGCGCCGGTAGGAGTACAGGTCGTCCGATTCGAGTCGTGCACCGCCCGTCCGCGGTAATCTTGGCCACACCGGCGCTGGCGAGCTGCGCGCGGACCCCGGCCGCGATGTCGAGCCCGCTCGTTCCGGCCGACGTGTCGCATCTCGCGTCCGGCACAATCGCGCTGACCCTCGCCTGCATCTCCGCGGGCACCTCGTAGCAACGGCCGCAGATCGCCGGGCCGGTCACCGCGCGCATCCTGGCCGGGCTGGCACCGGCTGCGATCATCGCCGTGACCAGGGTCGGCACAACCCCGGCGACGAGCCCCTCGCGACCAGCGTGCGCGGCTCCCACGAGGCCGGCCGCCGGGTCGGCGATGAGCACCGGCACGCAGTCGGCCACGAGCACGCACAATGCCTTACCTGGCACGTCGGTGAACATCGCGTCGACCGGTCCTGGCGGCTCGGTGGCGTCCGGCCCTGGCGTACCAGACGTCGGCGCCGTGCACCTGCCTCATAAAGGTCAGGGCGTGCGGCGGCAGCGGGCACGCCTGCGCCAGGGCGGCGCGATTGGCCTGGACGGCGGCTGGATCATCATTGACCCCGAGGCCCAGATTCAGGGTCTGGTACGGCGGCCCGCTCACACCGCCTGACCGGCCGGAGAACGCGGTCAGCACGCCGTCGCCGAGGTCGGGACCGGACGTTATCAGCCGATCACGGCAGCCAGTGCTCACGCGAGGAAGGTAACACTCACTTCAGGAAGTCGGGCACGTCGAGTTCGTCGTCTTCCTCGAACACGACCGACTTGCGCCGGGTACCGGCCGAGTCTGCCGGGCGGCCGCCCGGTGGCCGCGCGCCGTTCTGCTGCCCGTCCCTGGCCGAGTTGCCCGAGATCCCATCCGGGCCGCCTGGCCGTGGCGGCGGGACCCCGTCAATCCTGGCGGCGTCGCCTCCGGCCGCGCCGGCTGCCGCGGGTCCGCCGTCGGTCGCGGCGCCGTTGCCGCCGGACCTGCCCGTCTCGCTTGCGGCACCCGGCGCGACCCCGGCCGCCGAGGTGCCGGCGGCCGATGTGCTGGCCGACGGCGAACCGACTGTCGAGGCGGGGGTGTCCGGGATAACGGCAGGCCTGCCGTCGGTGAGCTGGAACGGGCGCCATTCCGGCGACGGGGCCGATGCCGACGACCCCGGCGTGCTGCCGCTCTGCTGGGCGGACGGGAGCCCGCCGCCGTAGGCAGCCGTGCGCGGCCGGGGCCGGCCAGTCTGCGGCTCGTCAAAGCCGGCCGCGATGACCGTGACCCTGACCTCGTCGCCGAGCGCGTCGTCGATGACGGCACCGAAGATGATGTTCGCATCGGACGCTGCGGAGTTGGCGACGAGCTGAGCCGCCTCGTTGATCTCGAACAGGCCGAGGTCAGAGCCGCCCTGGATCGACAGCAGCACGCCGTGCGCGCCATCGATGCTGGCCTCCAGGAGCGGGCTGGAGATGGCCATCTCGGCCGCCGCGACGGCGCGGTCGTCACCGCGGGCAGTGCCGATGCCCATCAGGGCGGAGCCAGCACCGGACATGACCGACTTGACGTCGGCGAAGTCGAGGTTGATGAGCCCGGGGGTGGTAATCAGGTCGGTGATGCCCTGGACGCCGGAGAGCAGCACCTGATCGGCGGCCTTGAAGGCGTCGAGAACACTGACGTGCCGGTCGGAGATCGACAGCAGCCTGTCGTTCGGGATGACGATGAGGGTGTCGACCTCGCTTCGGAGCTTCTCGATGCCGGTGTCGGCCTGCCCCGCCCGGCGCTTGCCCTCGAAGCCGAACGGCCTGGTCACGACACCGATCGTCAGCGCGCCGAGCGCCCTGGCCACCTCGGCGACTACCGGCGCGCCGCCCGTGCCCGTGCCGCCGCCCTCGCCGGCCGTGACGAACACCATGTCGGCACCCTTGAGTACTTCCTCGATCTCCTCGCGATGGTCCTGCGCGGCCTTGAAGCCGATGTCTGGATTCGCGCCGGCGCCGAGCCCCCTGGTCAGCTCTCGGCCGACGTCGAGCTTCACGTCGGCGTCACTCATCAGCAGCGCCTGGGCATCGGTGTTGATCGCGATGAACTCAACCCCCCTGAGTCCTTCTTCGATCATCCGGTTCACGGCGTTGACGCCGCCCCCGCCGATACCGACGACCTTGATGACCGCCAGGTAATTCTGCGGTGCTGCCACGAGGAGCTAACCTTTCCGCTCGTACGATGTGCCGCGGACCTGCGCCGCCGGTGCGGCTACGCGCCATCTGCCGGGAACGGGGTCGCCCCGGTCTCGGTCCTCCTGCCCGCGATCTCCCCCATTACCGTCGGCCCCGCCACGATCAGCGCGGCTATCACCTGCGCGGCTGATACAGCTGATTAGGCTCGTCAACTCTCACCCTCAACTTGAGATTTAGAGTTATGTCAAGCTGCCGACTGTTAGGGACAGTAGGGTTGCGCCTATCCCCAGGTCAATCACTGGTACCCTTCCCGCCCGGCGTGTCGCGCCGTTGAGGTCTGCGCGGTGCGCGTCAGCCCTGGGTTACGGCGGTACTCGGATCGCTGACGTCGTAGTACCGGGCGTGCTTGCGCAGCAGCATCGCGATCTCGGCGGACTTCTGGGCTGCCCGATCTGTCCCGCCCCAGAGCACCGTGGTCCCGCCGGATAGCTGCAGCGTGACCGAGGTCGGCGAAGCGGCTGACACGGACACGACCTTCCCGCGCAGTGCGCGCGGCAATTCGCGCAGCACGAGCACGGCGCTCCGCACGTCAGCGCTGCCCGGCAGCGGCTGCGGCGGCGCGGCCAGCAGCGGCAGGCCGGCCGGCTTGTGCGCAGCCCACCGGACAGTGATGCCGTACTCGTCGACAAGGTCGTAACCGCCCGCGGCGGCCACGGCGACGCCAGGCGTCCGCTCCCGCACCGTGATGACGATCGTGTCGGGCCATGACCGGGTCACTGTGGCGGACAGCACGGCCGGGATGCGCTCGACCCGGTGAGCTGCGGCGGCCGTGTTGACCTTGGCCAGCGGCTGCCCGGCGGGGATTCGCGCCGCGCCGCGCACCTGCGTCGCGGGGACTAGCTGGTTACCGGTCACCTCGACGTGGCGCACGACCAGCAGGCTCGAGCCGAGCAGCGCCCAGCCGACGCCGGCCAGGACGGCCACCACCAGCACGCCGAAAAACGCCGCGCGCCACGGATCGGCTCGCCGTCGCGGCGGCTTAGCTGGCTCTGCACTGGCGGCTTCGGGCCTGGCGAGCGGCTCGCCGGACACTGACGGACCCTTCACTGCCCGCCCCGCTCCCGCAGGGCCGCCACGATCTGCGGCCCGAGCGCGGTGACATCCCCCGCCCCCATCGTCAGCACTAGGTCGCCCGGCTTAGCCAGGCCGGCGATCGCGGCCGGCACCGCTGCCCGGTCCGGCACGAACATCGCGCCGCCGCCAGGGACGGCGTCGCTGATCAGCCTGCCGGTGACGCCCGGTTCGGGATCCTCGCGTGCGGCATACACGTCGAGCACCAGCACCTCATCGGCGTTGCTCAGGGCAGCCCCGAACTCGGCGGCAAAGATCCTGGTCCGGCTAAACAGGTGCGGCTGGAAGATCGCGATCACTCGTCCGCCTGCTGCCACGTCACGGGCGGCCGCGAGGTCTGCGGCAAGCTCGGTCGGGTGGTGCGCGTAACTGTCGATCACCTGGACGCCATCGGCCTCGCCCTTGGGCTCCAGCCGCCGGCGGGCGCCCCGGTAGGCCGCCAGCCCGTGGACTGCATCGGCGACGGCAACACCCAGCTGAACGGTCAGCGCGAACGCCGCCGTCGCGTTGAGCGCATTGTGCCGGCCAGGGACCGCGATCTCGAGCTGCACGGGCCGGCGCCCGCCAGCACCGTGCCCGGACCACCGGTCACCTTCATCGTGGTGCGCATCCCGTGTGCCCGGATGTCGGTCACCTGGTACGAGGCGTCCGCCGCAGTGCCGTACGTCAGCGCCGTCACGCCGGGCGGCACCACCGCGATCAGCTCCTGAGCGCCTGGATCATCACCGCAGGCGACCAGCAGGCCGCCGTCGCCGATCTTGCCGGCGAAGGTCGCGAACGCCTGCTTGATAGCCGCGAGCGTGCCGTAGTTGTCCAGGTGATCCGCCTCGACCGAGGTCACCACCGCCGCGTCCGGGGCGAGCATGAGGAATGAGCCGTCACTCTCGTCGGCCTCCACCACGACGGCCGGGCCTGATCCTTCCGCCGCGCCGAGCCCCGTCTCCGCCAGGATCCCGCCGATGACATACGACGGCTCGGCTCCGCTGTGCAGCAGGATGGTGGTGATCATCGATGTGGTCGTCGTCTTGCCGTGCGTTCCGGCCACCGCGATGCCCTGGTGGCCCAGCATGACGCTGGCTAGCGCGGCCGCCCGGTGCAGCACCCGAAGCCCGCGCCGCTGCGCTTCGACCAGCTCCGGGTTGTCCGGCCGGATGGCGGTCGAGACCACGACAGTGTCCGCGGCACCGAGGTTGCCGGCCGCGTGGCCGACCGTTACCCGCGCGCCGGCCGCGGCCAGCTCGTCCAGCAGGGGCGAGGCCGCCGAATCGCTGCCGGAGACAGTGACTCCGCGGGACAGCATGATCCGCGCGATACCGGACATCCCCGCGCCGCCGATGGCGACGAAATGCACCTTGCCGAGCTCGCCGACCGGCACCGGATCGACCGGAGTGACCAGGCCCACGCTGTTACCTCCCTGTCCGCCTCAGGCCGCCCGTCAGGACCGGGGCCGCCGCCTGCGCCCAGGCCGCCGCCGTCCGACCTTCAGCACGAGTGCCGCGAGGTCCGCGTCGGCGTCCCTGTTGCCGCTCGCGGCCGCGGCCTGCGCCATCGCCGACACCAGCTCGTCGTCCACCAGGATCGGCAGCAGCGTCGAGCTGATCCACTCCGGTGACAGGTCGGCGTCGGCGATGATCAGGCCGCCTCCTGCCTGCTCGATGGGCTCGGCGTTGAGCCGCTGCTCGCCATTGCCGTGCGGGAGCGGCACGTAGGCGGCCGGCAGCCCGACGGCGGTGAGCTCGGCGCAGGTCATCGCGCCCGCGCGGCACAACGCGAAGTCCGCGGCCGCATACCCGAGGTCCATCCGGTCCAGATACGGCAGCACCACGTACGGCACCGGTCCGGCCGGCACGTCCACCTCACCGGCCTTCGGGCCGACTACGTGCAGCACCTGGATTCCCGCCGCACGCAGCGCCCCGGCCGCGCCGAGCACGGCCCTGTTGAGCGATGCCGCGCCCTGCGACCCGCCCGTCACCAGCAGCACCGGCAGGTCCGGCTGAAGGCCGAAATGAGCGCGCGCCTTCTCGGCGAGCACCAGCCGGTCCAGACCGGAGATCTCCCGCCGGATCGGGATGCCGATGTACTGGGCGTGCGGCAGCTTTGAACCCGGCTGCCCGGTGTAGACGTGCTGGGTCAGCCGGGCGCCGATCCGGTTGGCCAGGCCGGGCATGGCGTTGGCCTCATGCACCACGATCGGCACCTTGCGGCGCCGTGCTGCAAGGTAGCCGGGCGTGGCGACGTAGCCGCCGAAGCCGACCACCACATCAGCCCTGGTGCGCTCGAGGATCGCCGCCGTCGCGCGGACCGCGCCCAGCATCCGGCTTGGCACCGACAGCAAGGCCGGCGTCGGCTTCCGCGGCAGCGGGACGGGCGGGATCAGCGCCAGGTCATAGCCCCGCATCGGCACCAGCCTGGTCTCCAGCCCGCGCTCGGTCCCGAGGCACGTGATCGCGGTGTCCGGGTCGGCACGGCGCAGCGCGTCGGCAAGGGCCAGGGCAGGCTCAATGTGCCCGCCCGTACCGCCACCCGCGATCACGACGCTGACACTCATGCTGCCTCACCTTCCTCGACCGGGCCACCTTACTTCGGCGGCACCGACCATGGTGCCGGGCCGACCGCCTCGGCGGAGCCCGCTTCGGCTGTCAGCGCAGCCGACGCTGGATCCCGAGCCAGCCAAGTAGCCGCCGCGGCAGGCCCGGGCCGGCCGCGGCGAGCGCCTGCGCCGCGCCAGGCTCCGACCTGGCAAAGGACAGCAGCATTCCGAGCGCCGCCAGGGTCACGATCAGCGAGGAGACACCAGCCGAGATCAGCGGCAGCGGTACCCCGGTGATCGGCAGGAGGCCTAGCACAGCGCCCATGTTTACCAGGGCCTGGGCCGTGAGCCAGACGGTGATGGCACCCGCGGCCAGCCGTGCGAACGTGTCCGGCACCCGTCGCGCGATCCGCAGCCCGCCGTAGGCGAGGCCCCCGTACAGCACCACGACGCAGAGCGTCCCGAGCAGGCCGAGCTCCTCGCCGAGGATGGCGAAGATCCAGTCGGTCGGGCTGTTGGGTACCAAGCCCCACTTGGCCCGGCTGGCGCCGCTGCCCACGCCGAACAGGCCGCCAGAACCGAGCGCGACTTTGCCCTGCACTAGCTGGTAGCAGTTCAGGCTGCGGCAGCTCGGCGACTGCGAGGACAGGAAGCCAGTCAGCCTGGCCAGCTCGTACGGGTGCACGGCGATGAGCATGAGAAGGGCGAACACCATCAGCGCGAGCATGCCGATGAGCAGCTTGGCCGGCGCGCCGATCACCCACAGCAGCGACAGGAAGATGACGAGCAGCAGGAACGTGGTGCCGAGGTCCTTGCCGATCATGACGAGCACGCACATGAGCGCCGCGCCGGGCAGCAGCGGGACCAGGATGTGCCGCCAGTCGGTCAGCTGGCCCAGCTTCTCCTTGCGGGCGAGCAGGTCCGCACCCCACAGGACGAGCGCGAGCTTGGCGAACTCCGATGGCTGCACCTGGGTGCCGGCCACGGTCAGCCACCGTTTGGCGCCGAAGATCTCGTGGCCGAACAGCAGCACGAGCACGAGGCCCGCGATGGCCGCCAGCAGGAGCGGGTAGGCAAAGGCGCGGAACAGCCGTGGCGGCGACTTGGCCGCCAGCCACAGCACCACGAGCCCGACCGCCGCGCCGAGCAGCTGCTTCTCGAACATCGAGTAGGCCGGAGCCCCATTGTCCAGGTCGTAGGCGGTCGAGGTCGATAGCACCATCATCAGGCCGACGCCGAGCAGGAGCAGCGAGCAGCCGAGGACCAGGTAATACGACGCGAGCGGCCGGTCGAGGAGTGCCTTCAGCCTGAGCGCGGCAGCACGCACGCTCTGGGCGCGCGCCGCGGCTCCCGCCAGCGCCGCATCGCGGGCCAGGCGCGGCCCGCCAGCCTGCTCCGCGTCGGCTGCGTCGCTCACCGCGAATCCGCGAGCCTGCCGACCGCCGCAGCGAACGCGTTGCCACGAGCTGGGTAATCGCGGAACATGTCCCACGACTGCGCCGCCGGCGCCAGCAGGACGGTGTCCCCTGGGCGCGCGAACGCCGCCGCCTTTGCTACCGCCTCGTCCATGACTCCAGTGTCGGTGCTGCCTAGCTCCGCAACGGGGACATCGGGCGCGTGTCGCGCGAGCGCGCCAGCAAATCTGGCCCGGTCTGTGCCGATCAGCACCGCGCCCCGCAGGCGCGCCGCCGCCGCCGCCACGATGGCATCCAGGTCGGCGTCGGATCCGCGGAAGAGCCCGCCGGCGACCCACACGATCGAAGGGAACGAGGCAAGTGAGGCGGCCGCGGCAGCCGGATTGCTCGCCTTCGAGTCGTCAATGAAGGTCACGCCGTCCAGCTCGGCCACGACGCTGATGCGGTGCGGCTCGGGCACGAAGCTCGCGAGGCCAGCGGCGATTGAGTCCGGCTGGTCGCCGTAGGCCCGCGCCAGCGCCGCTGCTGCCAGCGCGTCGGCCACGTTGTGCGGCGCGGGGGGTCGCACCCAGCTCTCCTCGGCGAGGCGCACCGCAGTGCCGAACGCGTTGTCGACGAGCCAGCCGCCAGCCACTCCCAGCTCGTCCGCACCGGGCTCGCCAAGCCGGAAGCGCACGGTCCGGGCGGCGCCCCTGCGCATCGCGTCGTCCGCCATCGCGACCGAGCGCGCGTCCTGCGCGTTGCAGATGGCGATCGTGCCTCGCGCGAAGATCCGGGCCTTGGCGGCCGCGTAGGACTCGATGTCGTCGTGCCAGTCCAGGTGGTGCGCTGCCAGGTTGAGTACGACCGCGGCGAACGGTGCGATCGTGGTGCTCCAGTAGAGCTGGAAGCTAGAGAGCTCGACCGCGACGACCGGGTAGGGCACCGGATCGGTGACGACGTCCAGGATCGGCGTGCCCACGTTGCCGGCGGCGACGCTGCGGTGCCCGGCCGCGGCGAGCATCGCCGTCAGCATCCGGACGGTCGTCGTCTTGCCGTTGGTTCCCGTGACCGCGAGCCACTGCTGCCGCCCGCCGCCCGTGAGCGCGGGCCGCAGGCGCCATGCCAGCTCGACGTCGCCGATCACCTCGATGCCGGCCGCCACCGCGCCCGCCAGCAGCGGCGTGTCCGGTCGCAGCCCCGGAGAGGTGACAACCAGCCCGGTGCCGGCCGGAGCGCTCGCGCCAGGGCCGAGCGCACCGGGCCCGAGGCGGACCGCGACGCCGTCCTTGGCCAGCCGCTCGGCGACCTCCGTGCGCTCGGCATCGTCGCGTGAGTCAGCCGCGGTGACGTGGGCGCCGCGGCTCACCAGCAGCGAGATGACCGACTGCCCGGTGAGACCAAGGCCGGCCGACCAGGACGTGCTGGCCGGCCAGCGCGTCCGGCCGGGCGAGGTCGCCGCTGCTCGTATCGCCGCTGCTCGTGTCGCCGCTGCTTGTCATGGGGCTAAGTCTGGAGCCACTCGGCGTAGAAAAGCCCGAGCCCGAGCGCGACGCACAGCCCGGAGATCAGCCAGAACCTGATCACGATCGTGGTCTCGGCCCAGCCGATCAGCTCGAAATGATTGTGCAGCGGGCTCATCTTGAAGACCCGTATCCCTCGCCCGCTCCTGAGCTTGCTCACCTTGAAGACGCTCACCTGGATGATCACCGACAGCGTAATGATCGCGAAGAGCCCGCCGAGGATGATCAGCAGCAGGTCGGTCTTGGTGCAGATGGCGAGCCCGGCCAGCACGCCGCCGAGCGCCAGCGATCCGGTGTCGCCCATGAAGATCCGCGCCGGCGGCGCATTCCACCACAGGAAGCCAAAGCAGGCACCAAGGACCGCCGCCGCGACGACCGCGAGGTCGAGCGGATCCCGGATGGTGTAGCACTGCCGGGACAAAAACAGGGTGCAGTCATTGCGCTCTTGCCAGATGCCGATGAGGACGTAGGCCGCGAGCACGAGGATGGTCGCCCCGGCGGCCAGCCCGTCTAGGCCGTCGGTCAGGTTCACCGCGTTGGACGTACCCGCGACCATGATGACCGCCCAGATCACGAACGGCAGCGTCCCGATCGCCGGACCGATGTCCCGCAGGAACGAGATATGCGCGTCGGCTGGCGTGATGGCCAGCGCGTCGGGATGCTGGAGCACCTCAAGCGCGAAGACCGCGCCGACCACAGCCTGGCCTGCCAGCTTGGTACCGCTGCGCAGCCCGAGGCTGGTCTGCCGGAAGATCTTGATGAAGTCGTCGATGAACCCCACCAGGCCCAGGCCGGCCATGAGCAGCAACACCAGGACGCCGGAGCTCGTCATCGGATCGTGGGTCGTCACGTGACCCACGAAGTAGCCGATGAGCGCCGCGAGCACGATGGCGGCACCGCCCATGGTGGGCGTGCCGCGCTTGGTCTCGTGCGACTTCGGGCCCTCCACCCTGATCGGCTGGCCGATCCCCTGCCTGCGGAGCAGCGCGATGATGAGCGGCGTGCCAAACAGCGCGAGCAGCAGCGAGACAGCCCCGGTCACCAGGATGGTCTTCAACTGCGCGGCTCCTGCGCGCCGGCCGGCCGCTCGCCGGTCAGGTCCAGTGCGACCCGCTCCAGGCCGATCGAGTGCGAGGCCTTGACCAGGACCACATCGCCGTCCCGCAGCCGGTCGCGCGCAGCCCGTATAGCCTCGGCGACGTCGGGGACGTGGACGAGCTCGCCCTGCCAGGCAGGGACGGACTTCGTCCCGGCCAGGATCGGGGCCGCGTCCTCGCCGACCACGATCAGTCCGGCCAGGCCCGCGGCGGCGGCGGCCGCGCCAACCTCCTCGTGCAGCCGGTCGGCATCCTCGCCAAGCTCGGTCATGTGGCCAAGCACGGCGAAGCCGCGCCGGCCCCTCGCCATGGTCGCCAGCGCGGCGATCGCGGCGCGGACCGTGTCCGGGTTCGCGTTATAGGCATCGTTGATGACGGTGACCCCGTCAGGCAGCCGGGTCACCTCCATCCGCCAGCGGCTCCGGGCGGTCGCGGCCGACAGGCCGGCCGCGATGTCGGCCACCGGCATGCCGAGCTGGCCGGCGATGGCCGCGGCGGCCAGTGCGTTGTGCACGTGGTGCTCGCCGTACAGCTGAAGCTGGACCGGCGCGGCACCAGCCGATGTGACCAGGGTGAAGCCGGGCCGGCCGAGCTCGTCGGCCCGCACCTGGTCAGCGCGCACGTCGGCGCCCGCCGACCGGCCGAACGTGACGACCCTGGCGCGCGTGCGGGCTGCCATCGCAGCGACCCGGTGGTCGTCGGCGTTCAGGATGGCCACTCCGTCAGCCGGGAGCGCCTCCGGGAGCTCGCCCTTGGCTGCCGCTATCCGCTCCAGGCCGCCGAACTCACCGGCGTGCGCATGGCCGACGCAGAGGACGACGCCGAGCCGGGGCGGCGCGATCGCGCACAGCTCGGTGATGTGGCCTGGACCGCGCGCGGCCATCTCCGACACCAGATAGCGGGTCTGCCCAGTGATCTTGAGCACCGTCAGCGGGTGGCCGATCTCATTGTTGAAGGATTCGCGCGGGGCGACGGTGGGACCTAGCTTCTCGAGCAGCTGAGCAGTCAGGTCTTTCGTCGTGGTCTTGCCGGCTGATCCAGTAATGCCGACCACCGTGAGGCCGGGCGCACGGTCGACGACGGCCCTGGCCAGCGCGCCGAGCGCGGCCTGGACGTCGGGAACGATCAATGCCGGGCCGCCGACCGGCCGGGTGGCCAGCACGGCCGCGGCGCCGGCCGCGAGCGCCGTCGCGGCGAAGGCGTGCCCGTCGGTCCGCGTTCCTGGCAGCGCCGCAAACAGGCTGCCCGGCTCGGCTTCTCGAGAGTCGATCACGACAGGCCCGGTGACCAGCAGCCCCGGGTCCGGCACGTCGGCCTGGTCCGCTCCGGTGGCGGCCGCGATCTGCTCCACCGTCAGCGGGATCACGCGTCCTCCGGGTCAGGCTCGGTCAGGTCATCGGCCCGGCCGCGAGCAGCGGCCGGCTCATCCGCGCCCGACGCGCTCCAGCCGACCGCGACCGGGCCGCCGGTCATCGTCGCATCCTCCGCTGCGCGCCGTTGCACGAGGGCCGCCGCAGCGACCTCCCGGTCGTCAAACGGGATCACGACGCCGCCCACGTACTGACCGTGCTCATGGCCCTTGCCCGCGATCAGCACCACGTCGCCCTTGCCCGCGGACGCGATGGCCAGACCGATCGCGGCGGCCCGGTCGGGCTGCACGGCGACCTGCGCGCGGTGCTGCATCGGGACCTCGATCGCCCCGGCCAGCATCTCCGCCAGGATCGCGAGCGGATCCTCCGACCGGGGGTTGTCGTTGGTCAGGATCGCCACGTCAGCGAGCCGGGCCGCGGCCGCTCCCATGAGCCTGCGCTTGCCCCGGTCCCGGTCTCCGCCGCAGCCGAGGACGATCACCAGGCTGCCCTGCGTGACGTCCCGCATGACGGTCAGCAGCGCCTCGACCGCTCCGGGCTTGTGGGCGTAGTCGACCAGCACGGTGAAGTCCTGGCCGCGATCCACCCGCTCAAGCCGGCCGGGCGGGCCGGCGCAGCTGCCGACGCCAGCGACCGCCGCGGCGAGGCTCACGCCGCCTTCCACGAGAGCCACGATGGCGCCTAGCGCGTTGGCCACGTTGAACTCGCCAGGCAGCGCCACGGATGCGTCGGCCTCGACCCCGCCGGGCCCGATCACCCGGAACGTCGAGCCATCCGCACCGGACCGCACGTCGACCGCACGCCAGTCGGCGGCCCGCCTGCCCTCGGCCGAGAAGGTCGTGATCGGGATCGGCGCCTCGGCGGCCAGCTCACGTCCGCGCGTGTCGTCGATGTTGACTACGCCGGCCCGCGCGTACTTCGGCGTGAATAGCTCGGCCTTGGCCGCGAAGTAGTCGTCCATGGTCGCGTGGAAGTCCAGGTGGTCCTGCGAGAGGTTGGTGAAGACGGCGACGTCGTAGTGGGTGCCTGACACCCGGCCCAGCGCCAGCGCGTGGCTCGAGACCTCCATGGCCGCGGCGCCGACCCGCCGCTCGACCATCGTAGCCAGCAGCGCCTGAAGGTCGGTGGCCTCCGGCGTCGTCAGCGTGCTGACCGCTGCGGCGTCGCCGATCCTGGTCTCCACTCCGCCGATCAGCCCGGCCTGATACCCGGCTGCGCGCAGACCGGACTCCAGGAGGTACGTCGTGGTGCTCTTGCCCGCGGTGCCGGTGACGCCGATCAGCAGAACCTTCTCCGACGGCTCGCCGTAGATCCAGGCTGCGACTTCCCCGAGCCTGGCCCGCGGCTCGGCGACGACGAACACCGGCAGGCCAGACGCGATCGCGCCCTGGCGCCCTGATGGGTCGGTGAGCACCGCGACCGCGCCGGCGGCCGCGGCCGCCTCGCAGAACCGGGCCCCGTGGACGGTGCTGCCGGGCAGAGCGGCGTACAGGTCACCCGGACGCACGGACCTGGAGTCGTGCGTGATGCCGGTGAGCCCGCCGGGCCGGCCATGCGGCCCGGCACCCGCGCGCTCAGGGTCCGACGGCCGCAGCCCGAGCAGCGCCGCCAGCCCGGCTAGCGGGCGCGGGCGGACGTGGACTGGGCGGAAGGCCGCTGGCACGGGCAGAGGTTACCTCCCATCACGGCGCCGTGAGCCTGATATAAGGCGTCCTGGCATAGTCCGGGGCAATCTTCATGGTCTGCAGGGCGAACTTCATCACCTCGAAGAAGGCCGGCCCGGCGACCTCGTCTCCGTAGTATTTGCCCCGCGGGTCCTGAATGTTGACGGCCACGACCAGCTTCGGGTTGTCAGCCGGGGCGATTCCGATGTAGCTCGAACCATACTGGCAGAGGCATTTGCCCTGGCCGGGCCCGGAAACCTGCGCCGTGCCCGTCTTGGCAGCGACGGTGTAGCCGGTCATCAATCCCCAGTTCTGGCCCGCCTGCGCGTCCACGGCTGGCACCTGCTGGAGGATCTTCATCAGCTCGCGTGCGGTCTGGACCTGGATGACCCGCCTGCTGGCAGGCCGTGGCGACGGGGTGAACCGGCCCGCGGAGTTCGTCGTGCCGGCCACCAGGGTTGGCTGCACCCGGACCCCGCCGTTGGCGATGGTGGCGTAGACGCTGGCCATCTGGATCGCGGTCACGCCGACGCCCTGGCCGAAGGCGTACTCGTACCGGTTGTCCGACCAGTAACCGGCAGTGCCGGGGCGCGGCAGCAGCCCCGCGGTCTCTTCGTTCAGGCCGAGTCCGCTGACCGAGCCTAGGCCAAAGGCCCGCAGGTAGTCGTACTGCTCCATGGGCGTAATGTGCTGGGCCACCTGGACCATGCCGACGTTGCTGGAGTGCGCCAGGATCCCGGCGATCGTGTACCGCACAGTGGGGTGGAATTCCGCGTCGTGAAAGGTGTACAGACCGTCCATCGTGATCTGGTACGGAATGGTGTACGCGCTCATCGGCGTCTGGCCGCCCTTCTCCAGCGCTGCGGCGACGGTCACCGACTTGAGCGTGCTGCCGGGGGCGAAGGCGTTGGCGGTGCTGATGTTGGTCGTGGCGGCGTAGGAGATCGGGTCGTCGGGGTTATACGTCGGCCACTGCGCCATGGCCAGGATCGCGCCGGTCTTCGGGTTCATGACGACGATCGAGCAGCTGCGGGCGTGGGTCTGCGCCACGCGCTGCTTGCAGACCTGATCCGCGTCGTACTGGATATCAGCCTGGATCGTCAACCGCAGGCTCCTCGCCGGGACGGCAGGACTCACCTTGACCTCGGTTAGCGGGATCGGCTCGCCGCCCGTGCCCACCTCAACGTCCTCGATCCCCGCGCGGCCCGCCAGGAGTGAGTTGTACTCGTTCTCCAGGCCCTGCGCGCCGTAGAGGCTGGTGCCGATCCCCCGGTTGCTGGTGAATCCGACAACATCGGAAGCCAGGTCGGTGTTCGGATACTTCGTGGTGTAGCTCGGGGTCATGTCGACGCCGGGCAGCTGGAGCGCGCTGATCCGATGACCCGTCGTCACCGAGACGCCGCTGGCGAGTACTACGTAATCCGGGCTTGACGGATTGTTCAGCATGCTCAGGACCGCGGCGGCCGACAGGCTCAGCGGTCCGGCCAGCTTGGCCGCCACGCCGGACCGCGAGGAGACCGGGATCTTCACCGGGTCGGCGTAGACGGTGTAGGTCTGCACGGTCATCGCCAGCACTGTGCCGTCGCTCGTCGTGATGTCACCGCGGACGGCCGGTATCGCGACCTGCTGGAGTAGCTGGTCGGCCGCCTCGGTCTTATAGGCGGCTGAGTCCAGGCCCTCGAGCTGGACGAGGCCGGCGAAAATCGACAGCGCGAACGCCGTGCACAGCAGCGTGATCCGCAGCCGCCGGGCCGAGTTGCCACGCCGCAGCGTTGGCGCCGCCACATACGCGACCCGCGAGTCGGCTTCCGATCCGCCCCGTGGCCCGCCGCTCCGCGCCGGCGAGGTGGCGCTGTAACGGCGCCCCTGGCTCTGCCCTGGGCGGCGCGAATCGCCGACGCCGGCCCGACCAGGACCTGGCCTGCTCCCGCGCCTGCCCTGATCGCCTGGCCGGCCCGGCGAGGCCGGCGTGCGCGGCGCCTTCGCAGGCCCGCGTGATCCGCCCGGCATCGCGCCCGTCCGGCGCGTGCGCCGCGACCAGTCGTCCTTGTCTCGTCCCTGCGGACCGGTCACCGCCGCGACCCGCTCCTGGGCGCAGACCCCGCCGACTTGCCCGTTCCGGTTACAGGCGGCGTTCTGCCAGTTCCGGCGTTGGGGCCGGCGGGCGTGTTGCCCGTTGCCCCGGCGCCTGTACCCGCGCTGCCAGAACCAGTGCTGCCGGTACCGAAACCGGCCACGATGGCCCCCGCCGCGCCAACAGGGCCGGGCAGCCGGTAGTACCTGTGGGTGCCCAGATCGAGGATGTTGACGTTCGACTGCGCACGCATCCCTAGCGCATAAGCCAGCCTGGCGATCTGGGCCGGCGATCGCTCCGCCGCGATCTGCTGCTGGAGGGTCTCTTCCTGCGTCGCCAGGCTGGTACCCGAGTTCTGAAGCTGGCTGATCCGGAAGCTCGTGGCCCCGAGAGTGGTGTTGATGACCAGCAGGCAGATCAGCCCGCCGCCGAGCAGCGCCAGTACCAGCAAGACAAAGGGCATCCGCGGCAATGCGACAGCGCTCGCCGGATGCGCCGCACGGGCGGTGGCACGGGCAGTGGCGCGAGCCAGCGCCGGCCGAACGCCGGCCGTCCGCGGTGCTTGCGTTCGCCTGTCAGCCGGGCGTGCGCCCGGCGGACGCCCGCCCGGCGGACGCCCGCCCGGCTGACGCGCTGTGGCCGGACGTGCGGTGGCCGGACCTTCGGCCGCTGGCGGCGGCGCCATGGGCCGCGGCGCCGTGGTCTCCTTGACCGCGCGCAGGCGCCTGCCCTCCGGCGGGATGGTCCTGCCCGCGCCAGTGCCGCGCCGCGGCTCAGGCACCGCCGGCGACCGACGTCGGTCCCGTCCTCGAGTTGTGGTCTCCATCTGCGCTGGCCGTCCCTCCTTGTGCACCTGGGCTCCCCACCCGGATGCGATCTGCGTCCCGCCCCTGCCGTCCCGCCGCTGCCGTCGCGCCGTCATGCAGGCGCACCGTCATGCCGTCATGCCGTCCGTCATGCCGCCGCCCTGATCCGTTCCGCCGCGCGGAGCCGGGCTGATGCCGCGCGCGGGTTGGCTGCCAGCTCGTCGGCCCCTGGCCGCTCCGCTCCCCTGGTCAGCAGCCGGAACTGCGGGCGCGCCTCCTCGAGCGAGACGGGCAGCCCCGGCGGCGTCGTGTCCGCCGTCCTGGCGGCCAGCGCCCGCTTCACGGCCCGGTCCTCCAGCGAGTGATAGGCGAGCACCACGATCCGGCCGCCGACCGCAACGGCATCGAGCGCGGCCGGCAGTGCCCGGTGCAGCACCTCGAGCTCGCCGTTGACTTCGATTCGCAGCGCCTGGAACGTCCGCTTGGCTGGATTGCCGCCGGTACGCCTGGCCGGCGCCGGGATCGACTCCCTGACGATCTCGGCAAGCCTCGCGGTGCTTGTCAGCGGCGCCCGCGTCCGCTCGCGGACGACGGCGTCGGCGATTCGCCGGGCGAACCGCTCCTCGCCGTACTCGCGCAGCACCCTGGCGAGACGGTCTGGCCGGGTAGGTGTTAAGCACCTCGGCGGCCGTCAGCGGGCCTGCCTGGTCCATGCGCATGTCGAGCGGCGCGTCCTGCGAATACGCAAACCCGCGGCTCGCGTCATCGAGCTGCGGTGAGGAAACGCCCAAGTCGAAGAGGATGCCCTGGACGACGGCATGGCCGGTGCGGGCCAGGATCTGCGGCAGCTCGTCATAGACGGCCTGAGCCAGGGTTACCCGGTCTCCGAAATCAGTGAGCGCGTCACGCGACTCCGCGATCGCCGTCGCATCGGTGTCGATGGCGATGAGGCTGAGGCCAGGATGCGCGGCCAGCAGGGCGCTCGCATGGCCAGCGCGGCCAAGGGTCGCATCCACCAGCACAGCGCCAGGCAGGTCCAGCGCAGGCCCGAGCAGCTCGAGAACCCGGTCGCGCATGACCGGCAGGTGTCCGGCAGTAGCCGTTCCCATCACGCCCCCTCGATTGCTGCTCACTCGCCCGCTGCACAGTGCGTGCTTGGCCGCCCTGCTGCCGAGATGCCCGGCCAGGCCCCCATCCGCGCCACTGCACTGACGGGCCACGGTCACCGCCTGACGCCGGGGAAGTGACGTCAGCCGGGCCTTGGGCCCTCCAGCACGGGTGGAGACCTCGCCGGGCATCCAGCGCGCCGCTACAGAATTCCTGGCAGTACCTCCTCAGATGCGTCGGAGAACGCGTCCTCTTGTTGCTCCAGGTAGCTGGTCCACGCCTGCGCGTCCCAGATCTCCAAGCGCGTGTTGGCGCCGATGACGACGCACTCTCGCTGTAGCCCGGCGTAGTCGCGCAGGCTCAGCGGGATGGTGATGCGGCCCTGCTTGTCCAGTTCCTCGTCGGAGGCACTGGCGAAGAACACCCGGCTGTAGTCCCTGACGGCCTTGGCCGTGACCGGGGCCGTACGCAGCGCCTCGGTGATCCGGCCGAACTCGGTCGCCGGGAAGACGTACAGGCACCGCTCCTGCCCTTTGGTGAGCACCAGGCCGGCGGATAGCTCCTCGCGGTACTTGGCGGGCAGGATCAGGCGGCCCTTCTCGTCGAGGCGAGGTGTGTGGGTGCCAAGAAACACGCGCCTCACCTCCCCAGGTCCCCCACATCGTGTCCCGTAGAAGCCATTCTCGCTCCACGGATCACCACTGTACTCCACTCTCCCCCACCGTCAATCATCGCAAACGCTTGAACCAGACGTTCGTCCCGCGAGTTACCAGGTCAGGGAGGTGGAGCGAAATGGAGCACACGAGGCTCGGCCGCCTTAAACGGCGGACACCGATGCTGCGGCGACGGGTGCCGCTGCCAGCGGATGCACACCGGGGAAATGACGGTCACCGCACTGTTACGTCCCTGATATGGGAGCGGAATCGCTCACAGGGAATGAGACGACGTACTGTCTGATCGCACGGCTCTTGACGCCGCGGCAGTGTCGATGTGATGAATTGGCACTGAAGTGCCTGATGAGCAGTGAGCGCAGCTAATTGGGGCAAGGCGGCCAGGAGGGCACGTGGTCACGGACACCGACCAGCAGGCAGATAGATCGCTGATTGAACTCGTGGAGGTCGCCAGGCAGGTGAGCTCCGCTGTGCAGACTGTCATCACCGGCAAGCCGGGTGCGATCCGCCTCGCGCTGACGGTGCTGCTGGCCGAGGGGCACATCCTGATCGAGGACGTTCCCGGCGTCGGCAAGACGCAGCTCGCCAAGGCTCTGGCGAAGTCCATCGACTGCTCCGTGCGCCGCGTGCAGTTCACGCCGGACCTGCTGCCGAGCGACATCACTGGCGTCAGCGCCTTCAATCAGGAGCTGCGGGAGTTCGAGTTCAAGCCCGGCCCGATCTTCGCCAACATCGTCCTCGGCGACGAGATCAACCGGGCTTCGCCCAAGACCCAGTCCGCGCTGCTGGAGTCGATGGAAGAGCGCCAGGTCACCGTCGACGGCAGCACCTACCTGCTCGAGCTGCCGTTCATGGTGATCGCGACGCAGAACCCGGTCGAGATGGAGGGCACCTACCCGCTGCCCGAAGCGCAGCGCGACCGGTTCATGACCAGGATCTCCATCGGTTATCCGGACCGTGAGTCCGAGCTCTCGATGCTCGACACGCACGGGTCAGGCTCGCCGCTCGATCACCTGAGGCCGGTCGCCCACGCGAGTGACATCCGCGCGCTGGTGGCCGCTGTGCGGGATGTGCACGTCTCCGGCGCGATCCGGCAGTACATCATCGATCTGGTCAACGCCACCAGGACCGCCGCGGAATTGCGGCTCGGCGCGTCGCCGCGGGCGGCGCTGCACCTGCTGCGGGCCAGCCGCGCATACGCGGCGCTGGACGAGCGCGACTTCGTCATCCCCGACGACGTGCAGGCGCTCGCCGTGCCGGTGCTCGCGCACCGCCTGCTGCCCAGCGCGGAGGCCATGGTAGGCCGCGAACTGCCTGATCAGGTGCTGTCCGGCATCGTCCGCCGGCTGCCGCTCCCCGCACGCTAGGCCGAGAGCACTCGGCCGCCAGGGCAGCCGGAAGGAATCAGACCATGCGGACCTCGCTGCTCGCCGGGATGACGACCCGCGGCACCTCGTTCCTGGCCGCCGGGATCGCAGCCGCCTTCGTTGGCTACCTGCTGGGCGAGCGGGGCCTGCTCTGCGTCGGCATCGCGCTCATCGCGCTGCCCTTGCTCGCAGCCTTCGCCGCCCGGCGCGGCCAGTACCGGCTTGCCATCAGTCGCATCATCAGCCCCCCGCGCGTGCCGGCCGGGCACACCGCCAAGGTCACCCTCCGGCTGGAGAACGTGTCCCGAGTGTCGACCGGACTCCTGCTCGCCGAGGATGCAGTCCCCTACGCACTGGGCACTCGTCCTCGGTACGTTCTGGACAAGATAGAGCGGAACGGAACGAGGGAGCTTACCTACTCCCTGCGTTCGGACCTGCGCGGCAAATTCGAGATCGGCCCACTCCAGCTTCGGGTCGCTGACTCGTTCGGGCTGGTCGAGATCACCCGCTCGCTCAGCGGCCGCACCACATTCATCGTGACTCCGCGCGTGATTCAGCTGGCTCGCACGGTCATCAGCCGCTCCTGGGCCGGCGAGGGCGAAGGCCGGGCCAGGCTAGCCGCCATGGCCGGGGAAGATGACGTCATTCCCCGCGAATACCGTGACGGTGACGAGCTGCGCCGAGTGCACTGGAAGTCGACGGCCAGGTACGGCGAGCTCATGGTGCGCCGCGAGGAACAGCGGTGGCGCAACCGGGCGACAGTACTCCTGGACAGCCGCACGACCTCCCATCTAGGTGCCGGTGCCGGGTCGTCGTTCGAGACCGCCATCAGCGCGGCCGCATCGGTCGGTGTGCATATCGCGCAGGAGGGCCTCACCGGTCAGTTCATCTCCGACACTGACGTGCTCCGGAGCGGCCCGTTCTTCGAGGACAGGCTGCTCGACGCGCTCGCCGTCATCCGGCCGTCGAGCCAGCGCGGCCTGGACCGCGCGTTCAAGGAACTCAAGCTGACCGGGGCTGGCGTGATCATCGCGGTGATGGGCAAGATGTCCGCCGCCGAAGCCCAGCAGCTAGCCGCCTGCCGCACCGAGGGCAGCCAGGGCATCGCGCTCCTCCTGGACGTGACGACCTGGGCCGACGGAGCCCGACGCGGCGGGAACGCGGCCGGGGGGAACGCGGCCGGGGGGAACGCGGCGAGCCGCGGCGATGCGCCGGCCGCGAGTCCGGCCCTAACCGCTGTAACACCCGATGGCATCGCAGTCGACGGCACCGCGACGGACGGCGCCGCGACCTCCGAGCCCGACCGGCCCGATACGGTGGTGCTAGCGGCGAACGGCACCGCCGGCGCCGCCAGCCCGGCCCCGGCACGGTCGGTGTCCGCCCGGCGCGCGGCCGAGTCGGCTGCAGCCGCGGCGATCTTGCGGGGCGCAGGATGGCACGTCGCGTTGCTGGACGCCAGTACGCCGCTATCGGTCGCCTGGCAGCGGCTGCCACGGGCCGCGGAGATGCTCGTGGCGACCGGCACGAGCATCTATCCCGCGGCAGAGAGCGGGCAGCCGGCATGAACGTTCGCATGGCCGCCACCGGAGCGACGGCCGTCATACTGGCGTCGCTGTCGCTCAACGCTGTACTCCAGGGCAACGGCTGGCTGACGGCCGGCTTCGGAGCCGTGATCGTGATCGCTGGAGCCGGCCTGGCCACCCGGCTGTCAGGACTGACATCAGCGATGACGGCCACGTTCCTGGTCCTGATCGCCGTTGCCCCACTGCTGTCTGAGCCGACGTGGACGGCACGCATCACCGGGCTGGTGATCGTGGCACTGACCGCCGCTAGCTGGACCGGCCGCCGGGTGCTCCGCGGTTTCGCGATCATGGCCAGCTACCTGGCGGCGCTGCTGATCTACCTGAACCTCGTGTTCGCGAGCGCCGCCTCGATCGCCCGGATCATCCCGAGTCGTCACTCGCTGGCGGTGCTCGGCCATATGGTGCCGCGCGCCTTCGACGACTTCAAGTACTCACCGCCGGTACCCGATATCCGGCCGGTCAGCCTGGTGGCGGCGGCCGGCATCGGCCTGATCGCGATCATCGTGGACATCGTGGCGGTAGAGCTGCGCAGGCCAGCGCTCGCCGGCGTGCCGCTGCTCGTGCTGTTCAGCGTGCCGGTCGCGAGCAACCTGAAATCATTCGGCGTCCTGCAGACTGCCACTTTCGCCGCCGGCCTGGCGGGCTACCTCACGCTGCTGTCATCCGACGGCAGGATGCGGCTACGGCTTTGGGGCCGGCTGGTCACGTTCCGGTACGTTCAGCCCGCCGATGAGGCGGGCGAAGGGCCCGACACCAAGGAGCTGGCTGCCTCAGGCCGGCGCATCGGGCTGGCCGCCATCTGCCTGGCGGTGATAGTTCCGATGATCTTGCCGACGGGTCGGGCGCGCGATGTCTTCGGCACGACCGACAACGGCAAGCCGCATGGCGTCGGCGCCGGGCTTGACGCGTTCTTGCAGGTGCAGCACCAGCTCATCGAGCAGCCGCAGCAGGTGCTTACCTACACCACCAATGCCGATGACCCCGCGCAGCAGTACTTGCAGGTCTTCGTGCTCAACTACAGCAGCAGCCGCAACCTGTGGCTGCCGGAGTTCCCGGCCGGCGTCGGCGGGGCTGAGGTGCCCGAGGGCACGGTGCTGCCCTACAAGCCGGCTGGCCAGCTGCCCACTACGCCGGTGACGACGGTACGGACCAGGGTCCAGATTGACGCTCACCAGGGCGGGCCGACGGCCTACCTGCCGGTGCCGTACGCCCCAGTGGACCTGCGGATTGGCGGCGTCGGCTGGGAGGAGCTGGCCGGATCGCTGATGATCCTCAGCCCGGTCCAGGGCCTGTCCGGCCTGAAGTACACGGTTACCAGCCGCGAGGCCGATCCCACGCGCGCCGACATCGACAACCCGAACGGCCAGTTCGTGCCTGGCCGCATCCAGGCCGCTTACGGCAACTACGCCGGACCGGACGCCAACAAGCTCCTGACGATCGCCCGCCATCATTCTCAGGGTGCCCTCACTCAGCTCCAGGCTGCGACTGATCTTCAGAACTGGCTGCTGTCGAGCGCCTTCGCTTACACGCTCAAGCCGAATCTGCCAGCGTCGCACTGGCTGCTGAACTTCCTGACCAAGCATCGCCGCGGCTACTGCCAGCAATTTGCCTGGGCCTTGGCGGTGCTTGCCCGGCTCGTCGGCATACCGTCCCGCGTCGTGGTCGGCTACACCGGCGGCTCGAGCGTCGGTCACGGCATCTGGCAGATCACCACCACCGATGCGCATGCCTGGCCCGAGCTGTACTTCCCCGGCCAGGGCTGGCTGCGGTTCGAGCCAACGCCGCATGCGCTCGGCGAGCAGGGCACGGCGACCGTGCCACGGTATGCCAGCGGCCCATCCACGGGGCCAAGCTCGACGCTACCCGGCGGCCCGTCGCAGACCCAGGCCAGTCCTGGCGCCGGGTCCGGGTCAAGCAAGAAATCGCAGGAGCTCAACCGCCTCACCCACCTGGAGGCGACTAATGCCGCAGCGCTCGCCGGCCAGCCTGACGTCGGACTCTGGCTAGCCATCGGCATTCCGGTATTCATCATCCTGCTGCTCACCTGGCCTGCGCTGGTCCGGTTGCTTACCCGGCGGCGGCGCTGGCTAGGGGCATCCGGCGATGCCGAGCAGGCGCAGGCCGCATGGCGCGAGCTCAGCGACGATCTCTGCGACTTCGGCATGGGCTGCACGCCTGGCGAGACGCCGCGGGCGGTAGTCAGACGCGTGACCGTGCAGGCCAGCCTCGACCCGGCCGCTGCGCTGGCGCTGAAGAGGGTCGCCGACGCCAAGGAGCGAGCCAGTTACGCACGGGTGGCCATGCCTGGCGCCGGGCTGACCGCGGACCTGCGGACGGTACGCCGGGCCACTGCCGCCTCGGTGACACCCAAGCAGCGACTGCGAGCCAGGCTGCTGCCCGCCTCCACGCTCACCTCGGCCCGGCGGCTCCTTGAGCGGGCCGGCGGCATGCTTGGATGGCTGGACTCCTCCTGGCCTGCCGTGCGGCGGCAACTTCATCGAGCCGCACACCGATCGGCCTAACTGCGACCGCGACGGGCAGACCCGAGCCCTGACGGGCAGGTACTGGGTGGGGAGACGAAAGCCCCGATGGGCAGACGCGAGCCGCGGCGGGCAGGGACTAGCCGCGCAGACGGGCACGCCGCAGTTGCCTTCCCGGCGGCAGCTAGCGGTTGTTGCCCTCCTGGCGGCGGCGCCAGCGCTCCTCGATGCGCTCCATCAGGCCGGTGTTGGCAGGGGCAGCCTTCGCCGCACGGCGGCGATCCCGGCCTTTCTTGCGGTCCCGCGTTAGCACCCCGGCCATCCGCCGGTAGCTCGCCACCGCCCAGACGCTGCTGAGGATCATGAACGCGAAGCCGATCGCGGCGAGCCAGTTGTACTTCAGGTAGATACCCGCCGCCACGGCACCGACGCCCAGGATGAAGCCGACAGCCGCCTGGACCACTCTGCGCCGGTAGTGAACTTTGGGATCTTTGGCGCGCATTGCCCGCGCGAGTCGCGGATGCTCGGCATAGAGCGCCTGCTCAATCTGCTCGAGCTGACGCTGCTCGTGCTCAGAGAGCGGCACTGTGCCTCCCAACGACTGCGGCCCATGCTAACCGCACGAGAGCCTTTGCTTTACGCCCAGAATACGAGCGCTAAGGCGCCCTGTGGAAGGGTACACGGCTGCTAGAGCCGATCCGGTAGATCTCGACTACTGTCAGTCACTGCTTGCCCAGGTCACGTGGTGCCTGCAGGGCCTCCGCGCTTGCCAGCTGGTCCGGATTGCGCAGAATCTACCCGTGCTGATGCAACTCCTGCCGATTCCATCCGTGCTGATGCCACGCCGGCAGATTCCACGAGGGCCGCCGGCCGGACCGCGTCTGGCCCGAATCGGCCGCTGATCCGGTCGAGCGCAGACTCAGCGTCGCGCCACGACGCCCCCCGTTCGCCAAGAGCAAGCTGGGTAGCGGCCGACCCGGCCGGCACCAGCCCGGTCGCCCGGACTCCGACGAGGCGCAGCCGCGTCTGGCCGCTCAGCCCCGACGCCGCATACAGAGCGCAGGCCGTGGCGTAGATCCGCTGCGTCTCGCTCGTTGCCTCCGGCAGGGTCTTGGACCGGGTGATCGTGGTGAAGTCGGCCTTCCTCAGCTTGACGACGACGGTCCTGGCAGCAAGTCCCGACGCCCGCAGCGCGCGGGTCGTCCGCCGGGACAGCCGCAGTAGCTCGCGTCTGATCACTGCAGGGTCGGTGACGTCGATCTCGAAGGTCTCCTCGGCGCCGACGCTCTTCTCGGCCACTGAGGTCTCGACGGCGCGGTCGTCCCGGCCGCACGCGAGCGCGTGCAGGTGCGCGGCCGCAGCCTTGCCTAGGTCGGCTTCCAGCGCGCTCAGCGGCGTGCGGGCTATGTCGCCGACGGTGCGCAGGCCGAGCCGGGCGAGCATCTGGCCGGTTCGCTCGCCGACGCCCCACAGCGCTGAGATCGGCAGCGGATGCAGGAACTCCAGCGCGCCGTCGGCAGGAATGACCAGGAGGCCGTCGGGCTTGCAGTGGACGGAGGCGAGCTTGGCGAGGAATTTGGTCGCGGCGATGCCGACCGAGCACGTGATGTGCTGTTGCTCGGCGACCTGCTGCCTGATCAGCTGGCCGATCGTGACCGGCGAGCCGAGCAGCCGGGCCGCACCGGACACGTCGAGGAAGGCCTCGTCCAGCGACAGCGGCTGCACCAGCGGCGTCACCGCGCTGAAGATCGCCATGACCTCTTTCGACACGGCGCTGTAGAGGCCGTGCCGGGGCGGGATCACCGTCGCCTGCGGGCAGAGCCGGCGGGCCCTGGACATGGGCATCGCCGAGCGGACACCGAACGTCCGGGCCTGATAGGTGGCGGACAGCACCACGGCTCGACCCGACAGCCCGCCCACGATGACCGGCTTGCCTGCCAGATCCGGACGGTCCCTGATCTCGACGCTGGCGTAGAACGCGTCCATGTCCACGTGCAGGATGTGGCAGCCACTGTCGTCGGCGGCACTGTCGTCGGCGGCACTGTCGTGGGCGGCACTGTCGTCGCCGGAACTGCTGATTAGCCGTGACGGGCCCTGCCTACCCATGTGTCACCTGCCAGCGTCCGCATCACACGCCACCTGTCGCAGACTCTAGCGCCCGCTACCGACAGTCCGGCCGGGCAGGCGAGCTGATCTTGGCGCACGTCGGCCTGGTTCAATCACGCATATTTAATGCTATAGGTGGCATACTGCCAGGATGGCTCCTCAGCAGTCTCCGGCGGATCCGCGAACGCCGACGGCGGTCAGGGCATACCGTGCCTTGCCCCCACACCGCAGACGGCGCGTCGATGCCATCCTCGGAGGCGCCGCCGCCGGCCTGGGGCTGGGCCTCGCCCTGGCCTGGACACTAGGGATTTTCCAGCGCGCGAATCCGCAGATCACAGACGCCGCCGGTAACACTGCCTCGGCGTACCCGCCGATGGCGCTGACCGTTTTCGTGGTTGTGATCATCGCCGGGCTGGCTATCGGCCTCGGCATGGGATTCGTGATCGCGGCGCTAATCCCGGAAGCACAGGCGGAGCCGGGACGTTCGGCGGCGGTAGAGCCCAGTCAGGACTAGTCGCGCCGCGCGCTGTCACTCCGGACCTCAGGACGGGTTACAAGGTCAAGGTCGGCTTCAGCTCGAGCAGACGGCCGAGGAGGCCATTGACGAAGGTCGGCGAGTCATCGGTCGACAGGTCGCCCGCCAGGGTGACAGCTTCGCTGATAACGACTGCATCGGGTACGGAATCGTTCCAGAGCAGCTCGAAGACGCCGATGCGCAGGATGTTGCGATCGACGGCCGGCATCCGGTCCAAGGCCCAGCCATGTGCGTGCGTACCCAGCAGCGTGTCGATCCGCTCGGCGTGCTCCTGCACGCCGCGGACTAGCTCAGCGGCGTAGTCCGAGACCGGCGGGTCCGCAGCCGCGGCGCGCTCGGCCAGGAGCTCAAGCACCGGCTCGCCTCTAACCTCCGCCTCGAACAAGATGTCCAGCGCCCGCTTGCGGGCCTTGCTGCGCGCTGCCATAACGTCGGTAGATTCGCTCGGTAGCCGACGGCGGGCTCAGGCCCGGCCGAGGTAGTCGCCCGAGCGGGTGTCGACGCGGATCTTCTCTCCGGTGGTGATGAACAGCGGCACCTGGATCTGCGCGCCGGTCTCCAGCGTGGCCGGCTTGGTCCCGCCGGTGGAGCGGTCGCCCTGCAGCCCCGGATCTGTGTGCTGGACAGTCAGCTCGACTGAGGCCGGAAGCTCGACGTACAGCGGCGTGCCGTCGTTGAACGCGATGGTGGCCGTCTGCTCCTCAAGCAGGTAGTTGGAAGCGTCGCCCACGACAGCAGCCGGGATGTGCGGCTGGTCATAGTCGGTGGTGTCCATGAAGACGAAGTCGTCGCCCTCGCGGTACAGGTACTGCATCTCGCGCTTATCGACGTTGGCGATCTCGACCCGCACGCCGGCGTTGAACGTCTTGTCGACGACCTTGCCCGACAGCACGTTCTTCAGCTTGGTACGGACGAAGGCGCCGCCCTTACCCGGCTTGACGTGCTGGAAGTCCACCACGCTCCAGAGCGCGCCGTCGATGTTGAGCGTCATGCCGTTCTTCAGGTCATTCGTGGTGGCCACGTCTGTGTGTCTCCTGCATGCGTCGGGGACTGCTACGCCCGCGTCACAGGACGAGCAGCTCCTTGGTGGTCGTGGTGAGTATCTCAGCCGGCTCCGCGGCCCCGGTGTCTGCGCGGCTCGCGTCGGCACGGACCACGATGGTGTCCTCGATCCGGACTCCGCCCTTGCCAGGCAGGTAGACCCCGGGCTCGACGGTGACGGGAACCCGGTCCACGAGTCTACCTGTCCGGCCGCGTCCCATCAGCGGAGCTTCGTGGACCTCCAGGCCCACCCCGTGGCCCAGGCCATGGCCAAAGTGGTCACCATGCCCCGCCGCGTCGATGATGTCCCGCGCGGCAGCGTCCACATCGCCGATATCGGCGCCGGGCACCGCGGCGGCGATTCCGGCGAGCTGCGCCGTCGCTACCAGGTCATAGATCTCCCGCTGCCAGGCGGCTGGCTGCCCAAGTGCCACCGTCCTGGTCATGTCCGCGTGGTATCCGCCGTAGCGGGCTCCGCAGTCGATCGTGATGAGGTCACCGGCCTCGAAGGCACGCTCACCTGGCGAATGATGCGGGATCGCCCCGCTCGGGCCGCTGGCCACGATGGTGTCGAAGGCCAGCCCCTCAGCGCCGAGGTCGATCATGGCGCGTTCCAGCAGGACGGCGAAGTCCCGCTCGGTCCGGCCGGGCACGATCTTGCGGAGGACGCCGGCGAACGCCTCCGCGGTAATGGCGCAGGCACGGGCCAAGAGCTCGATCTCGGCTTCGTCCTTGATCATCCGCAGGCCCTCGACGACGTGTCCCAGGGGTACCAGTACGGGACCAGCCGCCTTATCGGCCAGCGCCGCGTGCCGCTCGACGGTCATGTCCTGCGCCTCGAATGCGAGTGTCGAATAGCCGAGCGCGGCCGCGAGCTCTAGGAGGGCCGGCTCCAGGTCCCGCTCGGTCGCGACTTCGATGTCGGGACAATCCCGCTCGGCGGCCTCGGCATAGCGGGAGTCGGTGGCCAGCACTGCCGGACCGTCCGCCGGCAGCAGGATCGCCGCGTTGGAGCTGACCAGGCCGGATAGGTAACGCACGTTGGCCGGGGCCGTGATCAGGGCTGCGTCTGCCCCTGATTCCGCGATCTTCCGCTGCGCCTTGGCCCGGCGAGCTGCATGTATGTCGGCCATACGAGGACTCTAGTGACCGGCCGACTTAGACGATCGCGAGACCCGGCCGCGCCTCAGTCCTTCTCCGGCACGTCGTCACCGATGATGACACCGCCGCCGCGACTCCAGGTTAGGTACCGCCAGGACAAGTTCACGAGGGTCACCACCCGGTTCCGGTTGCCCAGCAGGTAGATCAGGTGCAATCCCAGCCAGGCCAGCCAGGCCAGCGTCCCGCGCAGCCGCAGGCCCCCGCGCAGCTCCACCACGGCTGACCGGCGGCCGATAGTGGCCATGGTGCCCTTGTCGTGATACTTGAAGCGGCTGGTCGGCTTGCCGGCGATCATCCTGGCTACCTGCTCGCCGGCGTGGCGGCCCTCCTGGATGGCCGGCTGAGCCAGCTGGGCAATCGGAGCCGCCTTGTTGATGCTTACGTCGCCGACGGCAAAGACCCGATCCTGGCCAGTGACCCGCAGGTCGGGCTCGACCTCGATCCGGCCGCCTTTGCCGCGGGGCAGCCCGGCTGTCCAGCCGGCGTCAGGCGCCGAAACGCCCGCGGCCCATACCGTGATGTCGCTGCGGAACTCGCTGCCATCGGCGAGCAGGACCGAGCTCGGTCTGACCTCCTTGATCTCGGTCTTGAGCAGCACCTCCACACCGCGGTCCACGAGCTGCTGGCGCGTGTACCGGCGGAGCTTGTCGTCGTAAGGTGCCAGCAGCGCCGGGCCCATCTCGATCAGCCGCACCTTGAACATGGACCTGTCGATCTCCGGATAGACCGCAGGCAGCGCCAGGTTGCGCAGCTCAGCGAGAGTCCCGGCCAGCTCCACGCCGGTCGCACCGCCGCCGACGATGGTCACGTCGAGCTCGGGATCCGTCTGGCCCTCGTTACGACGCTCGAGCGCGTCCAGCAGGGTGTTGCGGAGGGCAACCGCGTCACGTCGCGTGTACAGGCTCATGCTGTTCTCGGCCGCGCCCGCCACGCCGAAGAAGGCGGCGCTGACCCCGGTCGCGATGATCAGGTAGTCATAGCTGAGCCGCTCGCCGCCCGCCAGCGTCGCAGTCCGCTGCTCCAGGTCGAGGCTCGCAAGCTGGCCCTTGCGGAAGCTCGCACCGCGCTGCCAGGCCGCCGTCCAGAGCGGGTAGGCCACGTCTGCCGAAGTCAGCCCGGCCGTTGCCACTTCATAGAGGAGCGGCTGGAAGGTGCTGTAGACGTTGCCGTCGACTATCGTCACGCGGGCATTGGAGCGCGCCAGTGCGTGCATTGCATTGAGCCCGGCGAATCCGCCGCCCACGATCAGGACCTCCGGGCCTTCCGCCGCCCGCCGCCGGTTGCGTCGCATCACCCTCCGCCCTCACTGGCAATGAGAACCCCTGCCCGCCAGGCGCACGTCAAAACGAAACCCGTAAAGACGAGTAAACCGCGGTCAGCAACGCGCTCCAGGCGTGCCCTAGCGCCGGGGCCGGCCACGCCCTGACGGTTTCGTGGCTAGGGCCGCCGGATTTGCGGCGTATGGGGCCACGAAACCATCAGGGTCTGCGGCCAGCCCCGGAATCTGCGGGCCAGCCCGGAAATCTGCGGCCAGCCCCGGAAATCTGCGGGCTAACCCGGAAACCGGGCCAGCCCAGGAAATCCGCGGGCTAGCCCCAGCAACGGGTCAGCCAGGGTCTCTCTACAGGGCTTAGCCGGCCAGGTCCTTGATCTGCTCGATGAGCGCGATGCGCTCGGCGTGCGTGCCGGCCATCGGCGCCACGTTGAGCGTGGTCACGCCCGACTCCTTCATCGCCGCGACCCGCTCAGCCACAAAGGACCTCGGCCCGATCAGCGAGACGTGCTCCAGCAGTTCCTGCGGGATGAGCCCGGCGGCCTCGTCCTTGCGGCCGTCCAGGTAGGCGTCCTGGATCGCGGCCGCCTCCTTGCCGTAGCCGTACCGGACCGCCAGGTTGTTGTAGAAGTTCCGGCCGCGCGCGCCCATGCCGCCGATGTAGAGCGCCTGCACGGGCCGGATCAGGTCGATCAGCCCCTTCACGTCATCGCCAATCGCCAGCGCAGTCTGCGCGAAGACGTCTAGCGGCGGCAGCGAGGGGTCGCGCTTGGCCTTGCCGGCTGCCAGCGACGGGCCCCAGACTTCGCCGGCCTTCTCGGGGTAGTAGAAGATCGGCTCCCAGCCCTCGGCCAGCTCGGCGGCCATCTCGACATTCTTCGGGCCGAGCGCGGCCAAGATGATCGGGATCCGCTCCCGCACCGGGTGGTTGATCAGCTTCAGCGCCTTGCCGAGGCCCGTGCCCTGGCCCTCGGGCAGCGGAATCTGGTAGTGCGTGCCGTTGTAGACGAGACGCTCCCGGCGCCAGACTGCGCGGCAGATCTCGATCGTTTCGCGTGTGCGAGCCAGGGGCGCGTCATACGGCACTCCGTGCCAGCCCTCAATCACCTGCGGGCCGGAAGCGCCGATGCCGAGCGAGAATCGGCCGCCGGAGACGAAGTCAATGCCAGCGGCGGTCATCGCGGTGAGGGTTGGCGTGCGCGAGTACAGCTGCATGATGCCGGACGCGAGCTCGACGTGCTCCGTCACCGCTGCCAGGTAGCCGAGCTGGCTGACGGCGTCGTAGCTGTACGCCTCCGGCACGAAAACGATGTCGAGTCCCGCCTTCTCGAAGTCGGCGAGCTCGGCAGCCGTCTCCTTGAAGCCGCCGGCGTAATTCAGAGCCATCCCGATGCGCATGCAGCAGACCCTTTCGCGCGAAGTGGCCGCTCCTGGCGGCACGCTGCGGGCCCGACGGCCCCATCCCTCACTAGGGATGAATCGTAACTGCCCTAGCCAGATACGGACAGGTGCAGGCCGGGGGCTGGCCCTGGGCCGACGGTACCCGGGACGCCGACGGAACGCGGGACGGACAAGGCCCAGAAGCGCCGGCCCGGGTTAGCTCGCGTCGGCCGGGCCAAGGAGCCATGCGACCGCGCGCAGGGCCAGTTCGTATGACCCGAGGCCGAAGCCCGCGATCGTGCCGTCCGCGACGGCCGACACCACCGAGGTGTGCCGGAACGACTCGCGCGCGGCCGGGTTGGACAGGTGCACCTCGACGAGCGGCGCCGTGCGCATCGCGAGCGCGTCCCGCAGGGCGTAGGAGTAGTGCGTGAACGCGGCCGGGTTGATGACCACCGGCAACCGCAGCTCGGCAGCCTCGTGTACCCACCCGATCAGCTCGGCCTCGTCGTCGGTCTGCCGCAGGTCGATCTGGAGCCCGAGCGTCGCGCCGAGGTCCTTGCAGGCGGCCGCGATGTCGGCCAGCGTGGCTGAGCCGTAGATCTCCGGCTCACGCGAGCCCAGCCGGCCTAGGTTGGGGCCGTTGAGAATCAGCACCATCGTCACGTGATCAGCTCACCTCCGCGTAGGCGACCTCGAGCAGCTCCTCGGGCGGGTCGGCCAGGATGGCGGGCCTGGCGAGGCCGTCGAGCACGACGAACCGGAGCCTGGCCGCGCGGGTCTTCTTGTCGACCGCCATGGCCGAGCGGAGCGCAGGCCACGCACCGGCCTGGTACCTGACGGGCAGGCCGACCGCTGCCAGCACCGACCGGTGCCGCTGCGCCGTCGGCGCATCCAGCCGGCCAGCCAGCCTGCCGAGCGCGGCGGCGAAGCACATGCCGATCGACACCGCTTCGCCATGCCGGATGCGGAAGTTCTCGACCCGCTCGATCGCGTGCCCGAGCGTGTGCCCGTAGTTGAGGGTCTCCCGGACACCGGCCTCCCGCAGGTCGGCCGAGACCACCGCGGCCTTCATCGCGATCGCGCGCTCGATCAGCTCGCGCTCGTGCAGTCCGCCCGGCTTCGCCGCCGCTGCCGGATCGGCCTCGATCAGATCCAGGATCACCGGGTCGGCGATGAACCCGGCCTTGATGACCTCGGCCAGCCCGCTCACGTACTCAGCCGGCGGCAGCGTGGCCAGGACGCTGGTGTCGGCGAGCACGCCGGCCGGCGGGTAGAACGCGCCGACCAGGTTCTTCCCGTCGGCCGTGTTGATGGCCGTCTTGCCGCCGATCGCCGCGTCGGTCATGCCGAGCATGGTGGTCGGCACGAGCACGACACGCACTCCGCGCAGCCACGTCGCCGCGACGAAGCCGGCAAGGTCGGTCACGGCTCCCCCGCCGACACCGACGATCGCGTCTGTCCTGCCGACCCCGGCAGCGGCCAGCCGCGACCACAGCCCGGCCGCCACGGTGATCTCCTTGGCCGCTTCCCCGTCGGGCACCGGCTCGGGCTGCACCGCATAGCCAGCCCGGGCCAATGCCTGACAGACGGTGGCGGCGGCGCCGGGCAGGGCGGCCGAGTGGACGACGACCACGTTCCTGGTCTGGTCGCCGATCAGGGACGGGAGCTCTGTCAGCACGCCGGTCCCCACGACAACCTCATACGGCCGCTCGCCGCCGACTGCGATCCTGGTCGCCGTCACAGTCGTTCGCCGGGCGTGTCGCTCCCGATGGCGTCGATCTGAGCCGCGATCTCCGCCGCGATCTCGTCCGGCTCCCGGCCGTCGGTGCGCACGGTCAGCCAGGCGAGCTTGTCGTAGACCGGCAGCCGCTGCTCGAGCAGCGCCTTGAGCTGGGCCCGCGGGTTGGTGCCGATCAGCAGCGGTCTGGCCCGGTCGAGTCCGACCCGCTTGGCCAGGTCGGCGAACCCGGTCTCCAGGTACACCACGCGCCGTCCCGCGAGTAGCACCTGCGTCTGCTCGTCCATCACGGCGCCGCCGCCGAGCCCCACGACGCCGACTGCGTCCTCGGCAGCGCCGAGGGCGGCCGCGACCGCCTCCCGCTCCAGCCGCCGGAACTCCGGCTCGCCGTCGGTGACGAAGATGTCGCCGACCGGCTTGCCCGCGACCGCCTCGACGAGGGCATCCGTGTCAGCGAAACCGACCCGGAGGCGCGCGGCCAGCAAGGTACCGACCGTCGTCTTGCCGGCCCCCGGCGGACCGATCAGCACCACGGGCAGGAACGGGCCCGTTCCCCCCGAGTTCGCTTTCCGAGTCGCAGGCTCAGGCGCGGTCACCGGATCACCAGGGCCTTGAGGTAGGACTCCGCGTTGCGGGCGGTCTCGGTCACGCTGTCGCCGCCGAACTTCTCCAGTACCGCGTCGGCGAGAACGAGCGCGACCATTGCCTCGGCCACCACCCCGGCGGCGGGCACGGCGGTCACGTCACTGCGCTGGTTGATGGCCCTGGCCGGCTCGCCGGTCCGCACGTCCACGGTCCCGAGAGAACGCGGCACGGTAGAGATCGGCTTCATCGCGGCGCGCACCCGGATCGGCTCGCCCGTGCTCATGCCGCCCTCGATGCCGCCGGCCCGGTTGGTGGTGCGGCGGATCCGGCCGTCGGACCCGTCGATCTCGTCGTGTGCCAGCGATCCGCGCCGGGCCGCAGTGGTGAAGCCGTCGCCCACCTCGACCCCCTTGATCGCCTGGATGCTCATCAGCGCGCCGGCCAGCCGGCCGTCGAGCCGCCGGTCCCAGTGCACGTGACTGCCGAGGCCAGGAGGCAGCGCGTAGGCGACCACCTCGACTACCCCGCCGAGGGTGTCGCCGTCACGGTGCGCGGCGTCAACCTCGGCCTGCATCGCGGCACTGGTGGCCGCGTCGAGGCACCGCACCGGGTCGGCGTCGATCCGGTGCTGGTCTTGCGGGCCCGGCACGTAGTCGCCGGGTGCGCTGACCGCGCCGAGCGCGACGACGTGGCTGACGACCTCCGCGCCGAGCACCTGGCGCAGCAGCCGGCGCGCGATCTCGCCGAGCGCGACCCTGGCAGCGGTCTCCCGGGCGCTGGCACGCTCGAGGATCGCCCTGGCGTCGTCATGGCCGTATTTCTGCATGCCGGCGAGGTCAGCGTGGCCGGGCCTCGGGCGGGTCAGCGGCGCGTTGCGAGCCTGGCTCGCGAGGATGTCTGCGTCGACCGGATCGGCCGACATGACGGTCTCCCACTTTGGCCACTCGGTGTTGCCGATCCGGATCGCGACCGGGCCGCCCAGTGTGATCCCGTGCCGGACGCCGCCGGTCAGCTCGACCTCGTCCTGCTCGAACTTCATCCGGGCGCCGCGGCCGTAGCCGGCCCGGCGGCGGGCCAGGGCATTGGCGATGTCGCTCGTCGTGACCTCGACTCCGGCGGGCACTCCCTCGCAGATGGCCACGAGGGCGCGGCCGTGTGACTCCCCTGCGGTCAGCCAGCGCAGCATGGTGCCGATCCTGCCATGCCCGTTGGTGTGGCGTTCGTTTGCCCGTCGGAGCACCGGGTATTCAGGCTTCGCAATACGGGGGAATCGTCAATCTTGCACCTGCCACTCCCGAGGCGGCGGGCGCCCTTTGCATGGTGCTATGCGGTCTTCGGGGGAGGAACGTCCATGCGCCTGATAAGGCTATTTGCGGCATCGTTCTGGCTGAGTATCGGCCTGGCGGGCTTGGCCGCCGCTGGCCTCAGCATCGCCGCCGTCGCCACGTCAGGCCCGGCGCTGGCCGCGACAGCTAACTCGCCAGGCAACACGGTGGCCTCGGTCGTTCCGTCGCGGGTCACCCCGGGTACGCGCGTCACGTTCGCCGTTGCCTGCGCGAGCCCGGACAGTAGCTCGGCGACGCTGTTTGGCCAGACGCTCGGCCTGCCCGAGCAGATCCCGATGCAAAGCGGCGCCGCAAACGGCGACTTCGTCGTGACCGTCACGCTGCCCAGCAGCATCGTGCCCGGCACGTACCACCCGGCCATCGACTGCTCCGACGGCACGTCCACGAGCGTCACGCTGCATGTCACGCAGATGCCAAGCGGCGGCGGTGCGCAGACCGGCGACGGCACGACCTCGACGACCACCAACACCGGGCTGGCCGCCGGCGGCCTGGTGCTCATCGGCGTCGGCGCGGTGGCCGGCGGCATAGCGCTGCGCCGCCGTTCCGACAACCGGCCCTGACGGTCGCCCACCGCCCGGCCTCCCCTCGCCGCCCGGCCTCGCCTCGCCGGGCGTCCAGCGCCTCCCGTCGTCCAGCGCAGCCTCGGCGACCAGGATTGTAGGCATTCAGTGGCCGATCGTGGCCGATTTACACCGGTCTATGCCAACCGCATACCTACAACCCTCGGCTAAGGCCACCTAATCCCAACAACCTCGCGCCCCTTGGTTCGCGCGCTACCGGTCCAAGACCGTGCCGCCGCGCCCGATCGCCTCCAGGCCCGCAGCAATCCGGCCGTGATAGCGTCGGAGATGATCATTTCGCGCGGGATCTCCTGGTCTCGCCGCCTCCCATGCGCGCAGCGCCATCGCCGGTGAGTTGTCCGTGACCAGACAGGTAATCAAGCTCGGCTCCAGCTCGATAGCCAGCCGGGACGGGCTCGCTCTCGACGTCATCGCCGGCCTGGTCAGCCAGATCGCGGCCGCCCAGCGAGCCGGCCACGAGATCATCCTCGTCACCTCCGGCGCCGCGCGCCTCGGCCGGCGGCTGCTCGCATTCGAGGGCCCGACCGCCGGCGCGGCGCCCGCGCTCCATGCGCTCGTCGGTTCCGTCCGCTCGTCCATGCAGACCGCCACGAAGGTCAAGACCGAGCCTCCGGCCGGGAACGGGGCCGCGAACTACGACCGGCTCGTCCGCTCGCTGCAGGAGATACTGCGCCGCTACGACAGCCCCGACGAAAGGCCGCAGGGCGTCGACACCGCGCTCCCGGCTGCGGTCGGGCAGCCCGCCCTGATGGCGCTGTATCGCCAGCTCGCCGCGGCCGTCGGCGTCGAGGTCTGCCAGATCCTCGTCTCGCGCAGTGACCTGGCGTCCGCGCGGGCGATGGGTGACCTCGGCCAGGTGCTACGCGAAGCTACCGCGCGCGGCCTGCTGCCGATCGTTAACGGCAACGACGCCACCGACCCGCTGGCGGCGCTCGACAACGACCAGGTGGCCGTCGCGGTCGCGGTGGCCGCCGAGGCATCCAGGCTGCTGTTCCTCACCGACGTGCGCGCGGCGTACCGCGACTCGTCTCTGAGCGAGCGCATCGGGCGGCTCACCCCGGCTGAGGCCCGCGCGGTCCGGGTGACGGCCGGCGGGTCTGGCCGCGGCGGGATGGGCTCGAAGCTGAGCGCGGCCGCCAGGGCTGCGTGCTGCGGCGTCGAGTGCACTATCGGCTCTGCCCGCGAGCCCGACGTCGTCGGCCGCAGCCTGAATCCGCGAGGCCGCATCGGCACCGTCGTGCGCGCCGCGGGCGGTCAGCTCGAGCCGGCCAGGCGCTGGATCGGCGGCATCGCATACTCCGAAGGCTCTGTGTACGTGAACCGCGATGCCGAGGACAGCCTGCGTACCGGCAGCACGCTGTACCTGTCGGGGGTCAAGCGCGTCGACGGCGAATTCGCGGCTGGTTCTGTCGTCGAACTGCTCGACGTCCGGCATCCGGAGCGGCTGCTCGGCCGCGGCTCGGTCGCGCTGCCGTCCGCCATCCTGCGGCTGCTGCGCGCATTGTCGCCGCAGGAGGTCGCGTGCGTGATCTCGATCCTCCTGCGGCTCCGGTATGCCGGCACAGCCGCCGCCGGCCAATCCGCCGAGCCCACCCAGGCAGGCAAGGAACATCAGGCGGGCGAACGTACCTCGCTGCTCGACCCGGACGTCTACAAAGACTGCCGCGAGCTTGCCGATGGGACCTCGCGCGCAAGTCAGGAAGCGTTTGCCCAGCTCGCTGGCTTCTTGCCGGACCGGATCGCGGAGCTGGCCGACTCGCTCATGCTCGCGCAGCCGCAGCTATGCACCACGTTCCTGCTCAACAAGGGATTCCTGCACGGTCAGGTGCCGACGGATCCGGCGGAACGCCGGGTTGTCCGCAGCATTCACGCCGTGCACCGCGAGTCGCTGGTGGTCTACCCCGGCTAGGTTGCGCGGGTCAGAACGTGCCCTTCGGCACGACGGCGTACTGGCGCAGGTACAGGTCGCGGAACGTGACTGGCCCGCGCGGGCCGGGCACGACGTCGACGTTGATACCGGTCTCGGGCAATGACAGCAGCTTGAACCCATCGAGCAGGCGGGGGGTGGCGTTCCAGAACGCGCCAGTCCCGGCGTAGGTGTCGAGGAACTGGCGCGCCGCTTCGGCGTCCGCAGCCACGATGGATGCCGCAAGCCCGGACGTCTCGCGATTGGCAATGTCGGCTGCGTCCACCGAGTCCTCCGCCGTGGCCAGCGTGATCGTCGCCTCCGCGCCCGAGTCCAGCGCCCATTCGTGGCCGAGCGCATGCTCATGCGGCGGCAGCGAGACCGCGACGCCTAGCTTGTCCACCAGGGCGGTCACTGCTGGCACCGTGTGGTCCCAGATCGCGCGCTGCACGAGCAGCAGGTTCAGCCGGTTGCAGACTCCGAGCCGGTCGAGGCTGCGCTCGATGAGCTGGAGTGCCAGACCGGTGTCCGCTGACTTGTCGACGTAGATCACAGCGCCGCCGTCGGCGTGTGCCAGCGTCCGGACACCGTGCAGCGCCGCTTCGCGCGCTAGCGCCCGCGTGCTGTCGCCGCTACCGCGCAGGATGACGAGCGGAATCAGCCGCGGCTGGCGAACGAGCGCTATCGCGCTATCCCGGCCGGGAACGCGCACCAGCTGGATCGCCGCCGGATTGAGCCCGGATGCCGACATCGCCGGCCCTACGACCTCGTCGATCAGCACGGCGGCCGACCTGATCGCGCTGGAGCCGGTCCGCAGCACGCCGGCGTTGCGCGACTTGATCAGCTGCGATGCGATGTCGACCACGACGTTGGGCCGGGCCTCGAAGTTCGCGCCGATGACACCGACCGGGCGGCGCCATTCGTGCAGCTCGAGTCCGTCAGGCATCTCCCGGATGAAGGATCTGGCCGGCTCGGCGGGGATGCCAGCGAGCGTCTGGAGCTGCGCGGTCATGGCCTCTACCCGGCCGGCGTCCAGGGTCAGCCTGTCTACGAAGGCCGCCGCGAGCCCGTCCGCCTTCGCCGCTCGGACGTCGTCGGCGTTCGCGGCGAGCACCACCGCAGTGCGCTTAGCGAGCTCTGCTGCGATGGCTCGCAGCGCCGCGTCCAGGCCGTCAGGCGGCATGTCCCGAAGCTGGCTGGCACCTATCCTGGCAGCCTCCCCGGCGGCGACGACCGCCGTCACAGCCTCGCCCGACACAGCGCCGCCGGACAGAGTCCCGTCCGATGCAGCCCCGTCTGAGACAGCCTCGACAGCCATGGTCCGAGCATAGCCAGCCGGCTCCGCACCCCGCCGACGACGCCAGCTCCACTACGGCGTGCCGGTTTGTTGTCTACCTGTTCATCGGCGGATACTCGGGCGGAAGCAGCCCGACGAACATCGCGCCGGTGCTGTTCCCGATCGCTATCCTCCTCTTCGTCGTGGCCGGGCTGCCGTCCATGCTCATCTGCGGCCTGCTGTGGGCCGGATTCGCGCGGTCCAGTCGCCGTCAGGGCGAAGCTCGGACGGACGAGGCCGACCGTGCGCCCCGCAAACCTGACTGACCGGGCAGACGAGGTCTCACGGCCGAGCCGATGGGGTGCGGTGGCGGGGTGCGGTGGCGGGGTGCGGTGGCGCCAGAGCTCCGGCGTTCTGGCAGGGTGACTCGAGTGACGGAAGACCCTCTCGCGCATGCATCCCCCGAGCCAACTGCCGATGCCGAGCTAGCCTCGCTCCCGTCCAGGCGGCCGCTGCGGTTCGGCCTGGTCGGCACCGGCTACTGGGCGCGCGTCGCGCACGCTCGCGCCCTCGCCGATACTCCAGGCATCGAGTTCTCTTCAGTCTGGGGACGTAACCCGGAGGCAGCCGCTGATCTCGCCGCCGCCTCCGGCGCAACTGCTCATCGCGACTTCGACGCATTCCTCGCCGACGTCGACGCCGTAGCCTTCTCGGTGCCGCCGGACGTGCAGAGCGAACTGGCTGTGCGCGCGGCGGCCGCGGGCAAGCATCTGCTCCTGGAAAAGCCGCTTGCCCTCACCGACGAGGCGAGCGACGCCATCGTCGCGGCGGTCGACGCAGCTGGGGTTGCGTCCGTCGTCTTCTTCACGTCGCGGTTCCAGCCCGACGCGCGAGCATGGCTTGACGACGTCACCGCGGCGAGCGGCTGGTACGGCGGCCAGGTGCTGTGGCTCGGCTCGGTCTACTCCGAATCGAGCCCGTTCGATACGCCATGGCGCCGCCAGAAGGGAGGCCTCTGGGATCTCGGGCCGCACGCTGTCTCGCTGCTGTGGGCCATTCTCGGACCGGTGACGTCGGTCACCGCCGACATCGGCCGGGGCGAGCTGTCCCATCTCGTGCTGCACCACGAAGGCGGCGCGACGAGCACCGTCACCCTGACGCTTGGCGCACCGGAGCCGGCGGACGGCTTCGACCTGCTCATCTGGGGCGAGCGCGGCCGTGCGTCGCTGCCGACACTGGCCGATGACCCGGCCGTGGCACTGCGTGTCGCCCTGACCGAGCTTGCCGACACCGCCAGGTCAGGACGCGTCAGCCACCCGTGCGATGCCCACTTCGGGCGTGCCGTGACGCGCGTTCTGACTCAGGCGCAGCACGCCATCGACGCGCGCCGACATTGAGCGATGTATCGCGCGAAGCCCGCCATCGAGGCCGCGCGATACCCGACTTCGGACTCCCCGCCGGCCGGCCGGGTCTAGCATCCCGCATGGTTGCCCTACGTCTGCCAAGGAGAAGCCGATGACGTCTCTACTGAACCCGTACCTCAACTTCAACGGCACTGCACGCCAGGCCATGGAGTTCTACGCCAGCGTGTTCGGCGGTGAACTGAGCATCACCCCGTTCTCCCAGTTCGGCACCGAGGGCCCGGACGCCGACCGCATCATGCACTCGGTGCTCAAGACCGACGCCGGTTACACGATCATGGCCGCCGACGTGCTCAGCAGCATGGAGTACCACCCGATGGCCGGGGCCGCCATCAGCCTCAACGGTGACGACGCCGACATGCTTCGCGGCTACTTCGATGGGCTGTCGGCGAACGGCACCACGCAGATGCCGATGGAGAAGCAGGCCTGGGGTGACGAGTTCGGCATGTGCACGGACCAGTTCGGCGTTCCATGGCTCGTCAACATCGCACAGGCCTGACCGTTCTCCCCCGGTGCGCCGCACGCCCACGGCCAGCCGCCAGCCGGGGCGCTATCAATCGCGGGGCGCTGTTAGCCGAGTTCGCCTGCCTGGCGCCGCGCCTTGTCGAGCCGCCGCTTGGCGCTCTCCAGCGTCGCGGCCGGCAGCGTCGCGCGCACGCTCGGCCTTCTGACCCTCCTTGGCGAGCCGAGCCTCCGCCGTGCGCGCCTCGCCAAGCTCACGTTCGAGATGGCTGATCCGGCGGCGCAGGAACTGCCGCTGCTCCGCTACACCCGTCACCTGACGCTCGGCCTCCGCGAGCGAGCCAGCGGCCTCGTCCACTGCTACCTGGGCTGCCTGCGCGGCCTCGGCCGCTCGCTGTGCCTGACCCCCGGCTGAGCGAGTTCCGGCCGCGCTCCGGCGGGACGTCAGAACATGAGCCGAGCCCGATTCCGCCTGTCGGCGGGTCCGTCTGCGGCGTGCGGCCGCGGTCGCCGGCACCGCGCGGCGGAGGGGCCAGGGCCAGCGCCGCCGTCAGGTCCACCTCGCCGAGGCCCGCGTAGGCGAGCGCCTTGGTGAGCCTGCCAGACCGGACTGCGTCCCGGGCGTTGGCGTCGGCCAGCGCGGCCTCCAGGGTCGCCCGGACCTCGCCGAGCACGGCCGCGCTGGCCGGCTGACCGGCCTGCCCGGCTAGCTCAGCAGCAGTGGGCAGGAGGTCGTGAATGACCTGGCGACGCTCTACCGACAGCTCCCGCAGCCGGTCGCCCGCGAGGGTGCGCTGCGCCTCTTGCAGCGCTGCGCCAAGCTCGTACAGGCGGGTCATCTGATCGGGCGCTTCCCTGGCGAGCTGATTGACCAGCCACGCGCTCGCCGTGGGACGCGCGAGCTTCTTGATGGCAGCGGCCTCGTCGCGCTGGCCAGCAGCTCGTACCTGCCGCGCCCGCTCGTCGCGCGCCGCGGTGAACTCCGCCGGCGTCAGCGCGTAGAGCTCATCGGCCACGTCGGCAACGACAACAGGCTGCACAAGTCATGATCGTAATACCGCTGCCAGCGGTATCTAGCGGCTAACCGTCGCCGAGGCCGTCAGGCTGGCAATCCGCCGGCTAGCCAGGACGGCGAATTACCGCGATCCCCGACCGGACGCGGCCAGCCAGCCGGGCGTGCGCAGCATCAGCGACGCGGCTCGCGACATCCTCGGGCACGAGCCCGGAGGTGCCTTGCGGCGGAGCAATCTCCAGGGTGAAATCCACGCCACCATGCGGCTCGCTGAGCCGCACCCGGCTGCCGGGCGCCACCTCGGCCGCCGCAGCCGCGACCTGGCGCCACACGTCGGGATCCTCGTGCATGCCGGGTACGTCACTACCCGCCGCCAGCGCCGCGAGCCGGGCACCCTCGATTGCCATCGGCACAGGCCCGGCGATATCGATGACGACGGCACAGGAGGACTCGACCGCCGATTGCCACACGGCGGCCGCAGGCACGGGAACTGGCCTCGCCGCCGGCCGCCAGAGCTGCAGGGCCTCAAGGCCGGTGAAGGCGGGTAGCGCCCGCCTGCCGTCCCTCCCGACGATCTCCGGCATCGCCATCTCACTGGCCTTCTCGCTGGCGCCCGCAACCTCACCGGCGCCCGCAACCTCACCAGCGCCCACAACGGCACTGCCTGGCGGCTCCTTGGTCGCAGCGCTGGCCAGGGACGCGGCTGCAGCGGCTGGATCGTCCGCGAGGACCGCCATCACCGGGACCAGGAGCCGGGTGCCGGCCAGCGCGACAAGCGCGGCGTGCTCGCCGCCGGTGCCAGCCGCATAGGCTGCCAGTGCGGTGGCGACCGCCAGATCGGCCTCGCCATGATCGTCGCGGAAGCTCTCGTCCGCGGTGATGAGGTGAACCATTGCGCCAACTGTAGTGCCGGGGCTTGCCGCCCCACGGGCCTGCCCGGCCACCCGCACCGGGTCTGCCCCACGGGCCTGCCCGGCCACCCGCACCGGGCCGGTGCTGGTGCTCACAGCGGGCGTTCGCGGCGCGAGCTCGTGCGGCCAGCCAGGTTCCGGCCCGACGGTAACCTTGCGCAGATCCCGATTAGCTGGGCCGAAGCAGTTGAGGACGCATTTCGCGATATGAGAGTCTCGTGGGACTGCCGGTGAGTCTTCGCAGCTTAGACGGGATAAGCACGGCAGTTGCTAGCACAGCGGCGCCAAGCACTGCATTTCGGAAGCACTGCTCCTCGCGAAGCATTGCATTGGCCGGCGGAGCATGGCCAGCACAGCAGACCGAAGACAGCACGACCGACGACAGCACCACCGAAGACTGCACCACCAAAAACTGCACCACTAAGTACAGGGGACGGCGTGAACCAGGTCAGCCAGGGGCCGATGGCCGTGGAACCTGGAACGGTTATGCATAAGGCCATCCCGCCGCGGATGGTCGAGCCTTACCTCACTGGCCGCCGCTCGATTATCTCCGGATTTGTCCATCGGATCGAAGACGACCGGGCCTCCACTCCCCGGGAGCTTCATCAGGCATTCGGCCTCGGGTACGAGGGATCCGACTTCAGCCCGGATATGGACGAGATCTACGTCCTGCGCTGGCGCGCGGTCGGTCCCGAGGCGTACCAGGTCCCGTACTCCGCAGAGCATGGGGGCGACTGGGCCATGCCGTCCCCGTTCACCGGGACGGGCTACAGCGCGAGCCCCGATCAGCCGGTGGCCGAGTACTTCACCGACCCGATCCCGGTGCCTGTCGGCGCCGAGATTCATCGCATTGGAACTGATAAGTCCGACTTCATAGCCCGGTTCGACGGCCAGGTATGGCTGCGTCCGGCAGAGGGGCCCGAACTGTGCGCTACCGGCTAATGGCGTCGTATCAAGGATCACCGTTCGAGGCCGGTATCGGGCCCAGCGACGGGGACATCGTCCTGTTCGCCGCGTGCCCGCCACCTGAGGAGCTCGGGTTCGAGCCTGCGACCGGGCACTGGCGCAAGCAGCTGCGCCTCAATGACGTCCAGGCGGTGTGGGAATCCAGGCCAGTCGGCACGTTCCGGGGCGAGCGTTGCATGGTGCTTGACGATCTCGGCGACCGCCTGCACATCGGGTACCTGGGTCACGATGGCTTCAGGGCCGAGCAGCTTGGCTACTGGCAGGTGGACCGCGGCGTCTTCGAGCTCGTTGCGCCGAGGACCGAGGTCATCGAGATCTCGGAGGAACGGACGGAGTACCGGCGGCCGCTGACAGGTCCGCAGCCGGTCATGCCGCCACCCGGGGCAGGCCTAGCCGACCCGGCCACTCCCGCCACGCCGGGGACCGGGAGCTATCCGGCTCCCGAGGTACGGAACTCGGCCGGATACCAGATCCCGCTCGCGGCACCTCAGCCGGCCGCGTACAGGCCGATTCCGGCCGATGCCGAGCCCGCGATGTACCAGCCGACTAGCGGGCCCGAGTACGGCGCGCGCTCGGATTCCGCGTCTGGCCAGTACCGCACCCTCACCGGCTACGGCGCGCCTGCCAGTGACAGCGAGGCCGCTGGGGGCTATCTGGCGCCGTCGCCGGGCCTCCCGGTGCCCGATGACAGCACGGGCATAGCGCTCCCGCTGACGACCCCAGCGCCGCTGCCGCTGGAAGCCGAGGCGATGCGCGCCGCGTCCGCGGCCCGCCGGCCACGTCCGACGGCCGGGCGCGGCGGCAATGCGATCCGGCCGGATCAGCCCGGCCCTGCGAGCCAGCTGCTCGCCCAGCCAGTCACCACCGGCCCGGAAGTCCTGCCCCCGAGCCTCGGCACGGCCACCCCGGCCGCTGCCTTCGGCCCCGACACCCCGGCGGCCCCGGCGTCCCCGGCGGCCGCGGCTAGCCCCGCCATGACCCCGCCCGTGAGCACGAGCCCGGCGGCTCGTCCCGCCACCGCGAGCCCCGCCATGGCCCCTCCGGTCGGCACAGGCTCGGCAGCCCGTCCCGCCACTGCGAGCCCCGCCCTGGCCCGTACCGCGACCGCAAGCCCGCCGCCCGCCGTCACCACCACCACCGCGGAGCCCATGAAGCCAGCTGCGCCCGCGGCTGCTCCGCCCGCCGCGCCCACGGCCACGCCCATCGCCCCGCCCGCCGCGCCGACGGCCAGGCCCCGCCGCGCGGCCAGGCGCCGCATGGCGACCGAACGGCTGTTTGGCGATCTCGCCAGCCTCGCCGGGATCCCGGCCGACTCTTACGCCGTCGGCGAGGACGTCGAAGGGGCGCTGTGCCTGGTGCAGACCCAGCATGGGTTCGAGGTCTTCCACTCTGCAGGCGGGGCCCGGCATGAGCTCCAGGTCTTCACGACCGAGGAAGCGGCCTGCTTCTACCTGTTCGGCGTCCTGGCCGCCGAAGCTGTCCGGAACGGCTCGCTCGCCCGTGCTCCCGCGAGCCTTGGGACCCGAGAGGCCTAGACAGACCCCGTTCCGTGCATATTACGCATTTCAACGCCGGCGCAGCCTTCTGAGCGCCGGTCTCAGCCCTCGGCCGAGCCGGGCATAACCGGGCTGACTGGCGGGAATGAGACTGCGACGATCGCCGCAGAACGGGGGAAGGCGAATGTCGTCAGCCGTGCGAGCCGAAGCCGATGAGGATGACCGCGCCCAAGGAGCATGATCTCCTCCGTGCGCCGGATCTCGCGCCGGATATCGTGGCTCAACCTGGCCGCGATCGCCTTGATCGTGACCGGAATCGTCATCGCCTTCATCGGTCATGACACCTTGCGCTGGGCACCACCGCCGGTGCCGCCAGCCTGGGCCGCGTCGGCGCACACGCGTGCCGACGCCGCAGACCCCGCCAGCCACGCGTTCCCACGGCATGCGGCCGGCCCGCGGCCGACACAGTCAAGCCCGGTCAGCATCGACATCCCTGCCATCAAGGTGCACGCCAAGATCATCTCGCTCGGCCTGAACCGGAACGGCACGCTTGCAGTACCGCCGCTCAGCCATCCGGGCGTCACGAGCTGGTACGACAAGGGTCCCCTGCCAGGACAGCCGGGCGCGTCGGCCATCCTCGGCCATGTCGATGCCGCGCACGTCGGCCCGACGGTGTTCTACGAGCTCGGTAACCTGCGGCCTGGCGCGAAGATCTACGTCCGTCTCCGCGATGGCCAGACCGTCGTCTTCGAGACGTACTCCGTGGCGCTGTACCAGAAGACGAGATTCCCGACGGCGAAGGTTTTTGGCTACACAAGCTGGCCGACGCTGCGCCTCATTACCTGCGGCGGCGTCTTCGATCGGCGCACCGGGCACTACCTCGGCAACGTCGTCGCGTTTGCCAGCTATATCGGCAGCTTCCGCAAATCGTGACCGCCCAGCGCGCCCGAATGCCCGGAGCTGAGAACTCCACGCGGGGTTGCTTAACTTCGCACGGCCGGACAGCCACGGCAGCTAGGGTGCAAAGTGCCGGCGGGGCTGAAGGTCCCCCGCTCCCCAAGCAGCCCCGCCGGCACTTCGGTCTTCGCGCCGGGCAAGATGGACCTCATGTCAGAGCCGACTCTCCCGCTCACCGGCGCGCAGTACGAAGTCGCCGGCGGCGACTATCACGCAACGATCACCGAGCTCGGCGCCGGCTTGCGCGCGCTCAGCCTGCGCGGTCAGCCGCTCATCCGGACGTATGCCCCCGACGAGCTGCCGCCCGCGGGCGCCGGCCAGCTGCTCATGCCCTGGCCGAACAGGGTCGATCACGGCCGCTATCCCGTCGGCGACAGCACGTATCAGCTCGACATCTCCGAGCCGGCGCGTGACAACGCCATTCACGGCCTGACCAGGTGGGCTAGCTGGCGGGTGACGGCGCAGGCCGCTGACCACCTCGAGCTCGGGCTGGACCTACTCGGCCGGACAGGCTATCCCTTCTGCCTCGAGCTGCGAGCCGGGTACCGGCTCAGTGCCGACGGCCTCGAGGTCACGGTGACGGCGCGGAACTCAGGCAGCCGCGCGGCGCCGTTCGGCACGGGCAACCATCCGTACTTCACGGTCGGTCCTGGCACGCTCGATGAGTGGCAGCTGGAACTGCCCGCGGCACGCTGGCAGCCCGCCGATGACCGCGGGATCCCGGACGGGGCGCCGCAGGACGTCTCGAACTCTGACTACGACTTCCGGACGCGCAGGCCCATCGGCAGCACGTCACTGGATCACGCGTTCACTGCGCTCGCGGCCGACGATGACGGCCTCTCCTGGGTGCACCTGTCCGGCCCGGCCGCCGAGATCGCGATCTGGCTCGGCCCCGGATACCGCTGGCTCCAGGTCTTCACCGGCGACCCGCTCGGCCCCGAGGCGCGCCGCCGCGCGCTCGCCGTCGAGCCGATGACGTGCCCGCCTAATGCTTTCGTGACGGGCACGGACCTCACCACGATCGAGCCTGGCGACAGCGTCACGCATCACTGGGGCGTGCAGGCCACAATCCGTTAAAGCCGGAACCCGCTAAGACCTGAAACCGTCAGGACCGGAACGGGGCCGCCGACCCGAGCACCGCCTCAACCCGCGCCAGGTCCTCGGGAGTGTCGATATCGTCCGGCTCTCCGGTGTCGCCGCACTCGATCCGCGCGACAAGGTCCGGGTGCGCCTGCAGGAACGGCCGCGCCCCCACGTCTCCGCGGGCCAGCTCGGTCACCTCGGCGAAGTGCTCACGGCCGATCAGCACGGGATTGCGCGGCCGACCCTGGTAGCACGCCACGGCGACGCTAGCCCCCTCGGCGTGCGCGGCGATCAGGCGGCGTACCGACTCCGCCCCGACGAGCGGCTGGTCCGCCAGCGCGAGCACGGCGGCCGCGCAGTCGCCCGGCACCGCTGCGAGGCCGACGGCGACCGACGAGCCCATGCCGGTCCGCCAGCGCGGGTTGTGCACGCTGGTCACGTCCTGCGGTCTGTGATCGCCTGCGCCTGTGCCAGGCCGCGCGCCTGGCTCGTCAAGCTCGGCAGCTCCGGTCACCACGATGACCGGGCTTGCGCCGCCCGCGCGCAGCAGCTCGATCCCCCGGCGCGACAGCGACTGACCGCCGAGGACGATCAGGGCCTTGGGCCGGCCGAGCCTGCTCCCCTCGCCGGCGGCGAGCAGGATTCCGGCCACCTTCGGTGCAGGTGACGTCAAGCTGTGCGCTCGCCCGCCAGGTTCGCCGCCAGCCGGTCACCTGGCAGCTGCCCGTGGTGTATCCGGCCGGTGGTCGCGGTCAGCGGGCGGCCGGACCCGCCCCAGCGGAGCTGAATCAGCTCCGCCGCGATCGCGACGGCGGTCTCCTCGGGCGTTCTCGCTCCGAGGTCGAGGCCAATCGGCGAGCGCAGCCTGGAGATCTCGGCCTCGGTCATCCCCGCCTCGCGCAGCCGCGCGAGCCGGTCATCATGCGTGCGGCGGCTGCCCATGGCGCCGATGTAGGCGGCCGGGAGGCGCAGTGCAACCTCGAGCAGCGGCACATCGAACTTCGGGTCGTGCGTCAGTACGCAGATGACGGTGCGCTCGTCCGTGGTGATGCCGGACAGGTACCGGTGCGGCCAGTCGGTGATGACCTCGTCGGCATCGGGGAAGCGGGAGGCGGTCGCGAACACGGGCCGGGCATCGCACACCGTGACCCGGTAGCCGAGGAACTTGCCTGCCTTGGCCACGGCTGCGGCGAAGTCGATCGCGCCGAAGACCAGCATCCGCGGCGGGGGCGCGAAGGACTGGACGAAGACCGCTAGCTCGTCGAGGCGGCGCTCGCCCTCCGGGCCGTACCGGCGTACCCCGGTCAGACCCTGCGCGAGCATGCCACGCGCGTCGTCGTCGACAGCCTCGTCGAGGCGGTCCCCGGCACCGAGCGTCCCGTCTGAGCGCTCGCCTTCCCAGATGATCCGGCGCGAGCCGATCTCGCCCGGACCCTCGATGATCGTCGCCACCGCCACCGGCGTGCCGTTGCGTACGGCCTCGGCGATCTCCCCGAGCGAGCCGAAGATCTCCTGGCTGGCGGGCTGGACGAAGATGTCGATGATCCCGCCGCAGGTGAGCCCTACCGCGAAGGCGTCGTTGTCGCTGATGCCGTACCGCCTCAGCACCGGCTGCCCGCTGGCGGTGACCTCGCCTGCCAGCTCGTAGACGGCCCCCTCGACGCAGCCGCCGGACACGCTCCCGACGACCTCCCCGGCCGACGAAACTGCCATCGCCGCGCCTGGCTCTCGCGGTGCGCTGCTGAAGGTCTGGACGACGGTGGCGAGACTGAACGTCTCGTCCGCATTCCACCACTTCGTTATGGGGTCAAGAATGTCGCGCACTGCCGGTCACCTCGGTGGCATCTTCGGGCCTTCCACCGAGCCAACAATTCCGGCGTCGGCCGTGTTTCCTCAGCCTACGTGCGGCGAGCCTGCAGCGCGATCTTCGGCGCAGATCGGCAATGTGGGGTGCCCGCTTTGGGAAGCCAAGTTAGGGTAGCCTAAGCAATCTGCACTTAGGTAAGCCTAAGCTACACTGGCCACGCCGAGTCTCCGGGAGAAAGAGCGAATGACGACTGCCGACGACCTCGCCCTGGCGATCCCGCACCTGACAGTGCCTACGGCCGGAGCCGCGTCGTGAGGCGCGTGCGCGCCGCCATCGCCGCCGCGGCGATCCTGGCCTGCGGAGGCGCACTGACCGCCTGCGGCAACGGCACGAGCGGCGGCGGGGGGACCACGATCACCCTGTACAACGGCCAGCACGTGCAGACGGCGCAGAGCCTCATTACCGCGTTCGAGAAGAAGACCGGCATCAACGTGGTCGTCCGCAACGACGACGAAGACCTGCTCGCCGATCAGATCGCCGCCGAGGGCACGCACTCCCCCGCCGACGTCTTCCTCACCGAGAACTCACCGCCGCTGGAGAGCCTTCAGGCCAAGGGCCTGCTGGCGGCCCTGCCGACCGCCACGCTGGCCAGCACACCGGGCAAGTTCAACTCGCCGCAGGGTGACTGGGTCGGCATCTCGGCCAGGGTCAGCGTGCTGGTCTATAACCCGGGCCTGATCTCGGCCAGCCAGCTGCCCACCAAGATCAGCCAGCTCGCGGATCCGAAGTACAAGGGAAAGCTCGCGCTTGCGCCCGCCGAGACCGACTTCCAGCCGATCGTGACGGCTTATCAGCATGCCTACGGCACCGCCGCCACCCTGAGCTGGCTGAAGGCGATTGGCGCGAACGCGGCTGGGCACATTTATCCCGCTAACGAGACAGTCTCGAGTCAGGTGAACCGCGGAGCAGCCGCGTTCGGGATCATCAACCAGTACTACTGGTACCGGATGCGGGCCGAGATCGGGGCCGGCAACATGCACTCCAAGATCGCCTACTTTGCCCCTGGCGATCCTGGCTACGTGCTCGACGTGTCCGGTGCCGCGGTGGTGAAGTCGAGCACGCACCAGTCGGCCGCGCAGAAGTTCGTGGCCTTCCTCGTGAGCAAGCAAGGCCAGGAGATCCTGGCGACGCCGGGCACCGGGCCCGGCCAGTCGCTCAGTTTCGAGTACCCCATCGCGTCCGGCGTGACGACGCACGCGGGCGAGGCGCCGTTCAGCCAGCTGCGGCCCTACCCGATCACGATCGCCCAGCTAGGCGACGGCACCGCCGCGGTCGCGCTGATGCGCCAGGCCGGCCTGCTCTGATGGCCCCGGCGCGATGAACACGCTCCCGGCGCGCTCCGCCTCGGTGGCAGTGCCTGCCGTCCCGGCCAGGCGCGCGCGGCGGCCTATGGGGCTGATCGCGATCAGCGCCGCGATCGCGGCGCTGCTCGCGGTCCCGCTCGTGTTCCTGCTCATCGAGTCGCATCGGGCCGGCTTGGCCGCCGTCGGCAGCGAGATCTTCCGTCCCTTCACCGCGTCCCTGCTCTGGAACACGGTCCGGCTGACCGTCGTGGTCACCGTGCTGTGCGCCATCATCGGTACGGCGACGGCCTGGCTGGTGGAGCGGACCGACCTGCCCGGCCGCCGCATCTGGGCGGTCCTGCTGGTCGTGCCGCTCGCCATCCCCGACTTCGTGGTCAGCTTCGGCTGGAGCTCGCTGTTTATCTGGATGCAGGGATTCCGCGGCGCAGTCATCGTGATGACGCTCGCGGTCTACCCGCTCGTCTACCTGCCGGTGGCGGCCAGCCTGCGCGCGGCCGACCCCGGCCAGGAGGATGTCGCGCGGAGCCTCGGCATCGGGCGGGTCCGCACGTTCATCCGGATCACGCTCGGTCAGGCCAAGGGCGCCATACTCGGCGGCTGCCTGCTGGTGGCCCTGGTGCTCCTCGCCGAGTACGGCGCCTTCGAGATCCTCGGCTACCAGACGTTCACCACGGAGATCTTCACCAGCCTCGGGCTGCCGACCGAGGTACCGGTCGCGTGTGCGCTGTCGCTGGTGCTGGTCGCTATCAGCCTGCTCGTCCTCGCCGGCGAGGGCTGGCTGCGCCGCGGCGGCGGCCGGGTGGCCAGGTCCGGCCCGCTGGTGCAGCGCGTCGCGCCGCCGCTTCGGCTGCGGCCAGGGGCCAAGGCAGCGGCGCTGGCCGGGACCAGCCTGCTCGCGCTGGCCGCGCTCGGAATGCCGGTCGGCTCCAGCATCTACTGGATTGTCCGCGGCGGCATCCCCTCGGTATCGAACTCCGTCAGCGTGTCCATGCTCAGCGCCGCGCTGCATACGGCGGGCTACGGCGTCGGCGCGGCTGCCATTGACACGCTGCTCGCGCTGCCGGTGGCAGTACTCGCCATCCGCCACACCGGCGCCGCCCGGCATTTCCTGGAGCGCAGCACGTACCTCGTGCTGGCCATGCCCGGCGTCGTCATCGCGCTCGCGCTGACGTATTTCACCGAGCAGTACGCGGGCAGCTTCGGCTACCAGACCGCTCCGCTCCTCGTGCTCTGCTACGTGATCATGTTTTTCCCGCTGGCGCTCGTCGGCGTGAAGGCCGCCATCGCGCGCGCACCGGCCAGCCTCGACGAGGTCGCCCGGTCGCTCGGCCAGGGCAGGCTGGCCGCGTTCAGCCGGGTCACGCTGCGGCTCGCGGCACCTGGCCTGATGGCCGCCTTCTGCCTCGTGTTTCTCGAAGTCGTGACCGAGCTCACCGCGACGCTGATCCTCGTGCCGACCGGCGTGCAGACGCTGGCCACGCAGTTCTGGCAGTACCAGTCGAGCCTCTCCTACGCGCAGGCGGCGCCGTTCGCGCTGGTGATGATCGGCGTGGCCGCGCTGCCCAGCATCGTTCTCGGCCGGTTTTTCAACCGCTCGGCGCAGGCGCGAGGATAGGGATATGAGGCAGCTGACGGTCACCGGCCTGCACAAGGCCTTCGGCACGCATCCTGTCCTGACCGGGCCTGGACCTGGACGTGCCGGCCGGATCGTTCGCTGCCATCCTGGGGCCGTCCGGGAGCGGCAAGACCACGCTGCTGCGGCTGCTCGCGGGCTTCGAGCGGGCCGACGCCGGCTCGATCGTCATCGGCGAGCGGATTGTCGACGGGCCTGGGGCCGGTTACGTGCCGCCAGAGCGCCGCCGGATCGGCTACGTGCCGCAGGAAGGCGCGCTCTTCCCGCACCTGAATGTCGCCGCCAATGTCGGCTTCGGCCTCCCGCAGAAGGAGCGCCGCGGTCAGCGCACGGCCGAGCTGCTGGCGGCGGTGGGCCTGGCCGGGATGGGCGGCCGGTACCCGCACGAGCTGTCCGGCGGCCAGCAGCAGCGCGTCGCGCTGGCGCGCGCGCTGGCGATCCGGCCCGAGGTCGTTCTGCTGGACGAGCCGTTCGCGTCGCTGGACGCCCACATGCGCGCCAGTGTCCGCGCTGACGTGCAGCGGATCTGCCAGGAAGCGGGCACGACGGCCATCCTCGTCACGCACGACCAGGACGAGGCGCTGTCTATGGCCGACCGGATCGCCGTGCTCAGGGACGGCAAGATCGTGCAGTACGCGGCGCCGGAGGACCTCTACAGCAGACCTGCCGATCCGGCGCTGGCACGTTTTGTCGGCGACGCGAACCTGCTCGACGGGCAGCTCGCAGCCAGCGCCGTGGACACCGTCCTTGGCCGGCTCTCGCTGGCCCCGACTAGCGCGCTCGCCGCAAGCTCAGGTCCGGTCACCGTGCTGATCCGGCCCGAGCAGCTGGAGATCATGGCTGCGCCGGCGGCCGGCGCTAACGGCGCGCCGCCGGACTGCCTGGCCGGTCACGTCGTGGCCTGCCAGTACTACGGACATGACGCGGTCGTGCGGATCCAGCCCGACGGTGACCGCACTGACCAGCAGGTCATCGTGCGTACATCGGGCGGCCCGCAGCTTCGCGCCGGCGCGGCGGTCTACGTCCGCGCCCGTGGTCCGGTCGTCGCCTGGACCCGCTAGTTGCTGTAGACCCTCGCGGGAGTCACCAGCACGACTGCCCGGCGCTCGGCCTCCATGACCCGGTCGTACTCATCCCAGTCGTCGTGCGTGCCGCCCGCCGCGGTGAACACCTCGCGGCGCAGCAGCCGCAGTCGGTCGGCATCGACCCCGGCCGCCGGGTCCTCCGGGCCGATGATGCGGGCCCGTCCTTCGACCGCGGCCCACTGCCAGCCCGCCCGGAAAGTGACGGTGACCTGCGGCCGCGCGCGCAGGTTGCCGAGCTTGGCCTTGCCGTAGGTCACGAATCCCACGACGTCGTGGCCGGACTCCGGGTCGCGGAGCACGCCCGCATTCACGACCGAGGACTGGATGGTCCCATCGGCGCGGGCCGTGGAGATCACGGCGAGGTTCTTATCACGACTGCCAATCTCGGCAGCTTCCGGCAGTGTAGTCATGAGCTCATACTCGCTCATGCGCCCGGCGAGCCGGCTGGCAGACTACGTCAGTGACGATCTCCATCGCCGAGCTCGAGCACGCTGCCGCGCCGGGCTGGCAGGCGCCAGACACCGGCCGCCTGGGCGACTGGCTGCTGCGTGCGGCCGCCGGGTTCACTGGCCGGGCCAACAGCGCGCTCGCGGCGGGCGACCCCGGAGTACCGGTTGCCGACGCGATCGAGGCGATCCGGCGGTGGTACCGGGCGCGCGGCCTGCCACCCATGATCGCCGTGCCGCACCCGTGCGGCGAGCCAGAGCGCAGCGACCTAACCGGCGCACTGGACGCGCTCGGCTGGGCGGTGCGCGACGATCCAGCGACCGTTATGACGGCCGCGTCCGCCGAGATAGCACGCCGGGCCACCGCCGACCAGCCAGTGACGATCGACGCGATGCCCGATGACGCGTGGCTCGCTACGTATCGCTACCGCGGCCAGGACCTGCCGCCTGTCGCTGCGCAGCTGCTGGTCTCCGCGCCGTGGCAGGCCTTCGGCTCGGTGCGTGCCGACGGCGAGACGATCGCGATCGGCCGGGTGGCGGCCAGCGGCGACTGGGCCGGCCTGACAGCCATCGAGGTCGATCCGCGCCACCGCCGCCGCGGCCTTGGCGCCGCGGTCACCGCCGCGCTGGCCGGGCACGCAGCCGCCCGCGGCATCTCGAACCTCTACCTGCAGGTCGCCTACGGCAATGCCGGCGCTCGCTCGCTGTACCGCCGGATGGGCTTCGCCGACCATCACGATTACCACTACCGCGTCGCTCCCGCCTGACTCAACGGACACCGCTATCCCTTCGTCGTCAATGTACATCTTGAACCGGCCGCGATATACTTACCAAGCCGACTCTAGTGTCCAGATTGGAGGCTCAGGATGTCCACGACTCAAATAGATCTGGATCAGAGCCTGCTGGCGAAAGCCGCAAAGATACTAGGCACCAGAACCAAGAAGGACACGGTCAACGAGGCACTGCGCCGAGTGGTGAAGGACGAGATCCGTCGGCGTCATGTGGACGAGCTGGCTGGCGGCGCACTGCCAGACCTCGCAGATCCCGAGATCATGAGCTCGGCATGGCGGTAGCCCGATACCTGCCAGATAAGAGCGTGTGGGCGCGCGTGCGCCAGGCTCCTATCAGAGCAGCTCTCGTCCCTTATGTCGATCGAGGGCTGGTTGGCACATGCCCCATCATCGACCTCGAGATCCTTTACAGTTCCCGCACTGGTACTGAGCACAGTCACTTCCGTGTACAACGTGAAGCATTCGAGTACTTCGCAATGACAGATGAGATTGCGCAGCGAGCAATCGCAGTTCAAGGCCTGCTAGCTGAGCGGTCGCAGCACAGATCCGTGTCAATCCCAGACCTGCTCATTGCCGCGACGGCCGAACGATACGGGCTCACAGTGCTGCATTACGACGGCGACTATGATCGCATAGCCGAGATAACCGGCCAATCAGCCGAGTGGATCGTCCCTCGCGGCACCGCGGATTAGCGTCAGCCAATCCAGGCTGACGCTGATAATACGTCCCTAGGCGCGCAGCGAGCGGAGCACGATCGCGGTTTCCAGCGCTGCGACGACGGCGTCCCAGCCCTTGTCCTCGGCGCTGCCCTCGGCACCGCTACGGGCCCGCGCCTGCTCGATGGTGTCGCAGGTCAGCACGCCGTTGCCGACCGGCGTGCTGGCGTCGAGTGCGGCCCTCGTCAGCCCGTAGGTCACGGCGTCACAGACATAGTCGAAATGCGGCGTGCCACCCTTGACGACTGCGCCGAGGCAGGCGACGGCGTCGTGCCGGCGGGCGAGCTCAGCCGCAACGACCGGCAGTTCCACGGCGCCGGGTACGCGCACCACGACCGGCTCGGGTACCCCGCACGCTCGGGCTGCCGCGACCGCCCGTTCGACTAGCTGATCGGTGATCTCGGCGTGCCAGCGGGTGGCCGCGATCGCAAGGCTGAGCCCGGCGGCGTCGACGACCTGGCCGCCCGGCCGCCCCTCTCCGCTCACCGCACGCCCGCGGCTGTAGCGGCCGGACCGGAGCTGACCTCGCCAGCGACCGGCAGGTTGTCGATCTGGTGTCCGAGGCGGTCCCGCTTGGCAGTCAGGTACCGCAGGTTGTGCGCCGTAGGCAGGGACGGCAGCCCGACCCGCCCGGTCACCTCGAGGCCGTATCCGGCCAGCCCGTCGACCTTCGCCGGGTTATTGGTGAGCAGCCTGAGCGAGTGCAGGCCGAGGTCGGTCAGCATCTGCGCGCCGGTCGAGTACTCGCGGGCATCGACCGGCAGGCCGAGCTCGGTGTTGGCATCGACGGTGTCGGCTCCGTGATCCTGGAGCTGGTAAGCCCGCAGCTTGGACAGCAGCCCGATGCCGCGTCCCTCGTGCCCGCGCAGGTAGAGCACCACGCCCCGGCCTTCCGCTGCGATGGCGGCCATCGCGGCCTCAAGCTGCGTGCCGCAATCGCACCGGTGGGAGGCGAAGACGTCGCCGGTGAGGCACTCAGAGTGCATCCGGACCAGCACATCGGGCCCGGCTGCGGTCAGGTCGCCGAGCACGAGCGCGAGGTGCTCGGTGCCGTCGACGGAGTTGAGGTAGCCGAGCGCGCGCCAGTCCCCGAACTCGTTCGGCACATGCGTCTCGACCATGCGGGTGACCACGCGCTCGTGCTGCCGCCGGTAAGAGATGAGCTGCTCGATGGAGATCAGTGCCAGGCCGTGCTCGTCGGCGAACTCGCGCAGCCTCGGCAGCCTGGCCATGGTGCCGTCGTCGTTGACGATCTCCGCCACGACGCCAGCGGGGTTCAGGCCGGCGAGCCTGGCCAGATCGACGGCCGCCTCGGTGTGCCCGCGGCGGCGCAGGACGCCGCCTGGCGCGTACCGGAGCGGGAAGACGTGACCCGGCCGGACGATCTCGTACGGCTCGGTCGCGGAATCGACCAGCGTCCGGATGGTCTTGGCGCGGTCGGCAGCGGAGATGCCGGTGGTGACGCCATCGCGGGCGTCCACGCTGATGGTGTAGGCGGTCCGCATCCGCTCGGCGTTCTGGCTGGTCATCAGCGGAAGATGGAGCCGGTCCAGCATCTCACCGGGCATCGGCACGCAGATCACGCCGCTGGTGTGCCGGATCGTGAAGGCCAGCAGTGCGGGCGTGGCCTTGCTGGCAGCGAAGATGATGTCGCCCTCGTTCTCACGGTCAGCGTCGTCCACCACCACGACCGCCCGGCCGGCCGCGATGTCGGCGACGGCGCGCGCGACGTCATCGAGCCGTGTGCCGTCCTGCACTGTTGCTTCGGCTCCCTGGCTGTCCTGGCTGGTCACTGCGACCTCCCCGCAAGCAGCCGCTCTACGTACTTGGCAATGACGTCGACCTCGATGTTCACGACGTCGCCCGGCTGGCTGCGGCCAAGCGTCGTACGCGCCAGTGTCTCCGGGATGAGGCTGACCTCGAGCCAGGCACTGCCGGGTCCGTGGTCGTCACTCCCGACCTCGTCGCTCAGTCCCGATACCGTCAGGCTGATGCCATCGATGGCAATCGATCCCTTCAGCACCACATAGCGCGCGAGCCCGGCAGGGACCGAGATGCGCACCGTCTCCCAGTCCGAGGCGGGCTGGCGGGACACGATCGTCCCGGTGCCGTCAACGTGGCCCTGGACGATATGGCCGCCCAGCCGGCCATCCGGACGCATCGGCCGCTCAAGATTGACAACCGCGCCGGGATGCAGGACTCCGAGGCTGGACCGGCCCAGGGTCTCCCCCATTACATCGGCGCTGAATTCGCCGTCCGCGGTGCCGGTAACGGTCAGGCAGACCCCG
>CAVSRT010000009.1:0-144407 GCA_963730435.1 uncultured Actinomycetota bacterium
ATCAGGTCACCGAGCATCGCGTCCTTGGCCAGCAGGTCGCGCGCCCGGCCCACCGGCACAGCCAGCACCTCGCCTGGCTCGGCGACCACAGCCGAGTACAGCGCCGCCTGCCCGGTCAGCAGGCTGAGCTCGACGGGGAAGCGGCCCGGGCCGTGGACGGCGAGGAGCTGCTCGTCGGGGACGCGACACCTCGGCGACAGCGGCCTGTCCGGCCAGCACGACGAAGAAATCGGCCCGTTGGTCGCCGTCGCGGAACAGGACGTCTCCGGGCTGCGCGCTGCGGCGCGCACCATGAGTGTCGAGCACGCAATCTGCTGTTCACTCACGCGCGGGTAGGCCCCGATCGTGTCGGGAGTCTCTTCCAGAGGAAGTGGGTGCCGGGCGAGGACCCTCGGCGTCGCGGCCTCGGCGGGGAACTCAGGCATATGCCTCATCGAAGTAGCATCAGCGCCAGTCCTCGCCCGGCTCGAAGGATGAACCACCGAGTGCCTGAACCTAAACGGGTGAGCGCGGGCATGACGAAGTCGGCGAGGAGTCGCAGCAGCCGACATGCCCGCAGGTCAGGCACAGGCGCAGGTGGACCCGGGGGGAGCCGATCCGGAGGCACTCAGCGCAGCCCTCGGGCGTGGGCGGAACCACCGGCCGTAGCGGCTGAGGTGCGGGTCGTAGGTCACAGACACTAGGCACCCTCCGATCTTCGCGGGTAACGGTCGTGCCTCTGGGGAACTGCCGGTCGCCGCGTGTACTGCCGCGGTCGTCCAAGCGCGACAACGCTTACCGCAGCTTGGGCGCCAGCCTGCGGGGCACGTCGTCGGATCGGCTGGGTCGCTGGCGGCTGCCGGGCAGGTCGACAGCCCGGAGCTGCGGGGCGCAAGGACAGCAGATTGGAGGATGCGACCGCTTCGGGAACAAGGAAGCGTCGCAGGGGTCGTCGGGGACGTGGCCGCGCGCGGGTGGCTCAGCAAGCTTCCGATGCCCTCGTGCCAGTCCGGCGCAACCGGAGAAATGGTGAAACCGGAGAAATTCCGCCCTGATGGCGTACTGGAGGAAACGATGGCGATAGCAGTAGGAATCGATCTTGGAACCACTAACTCGGTCATCGCGGCCACCGAGGCAGGAAAGCCCACGGTGATTCCCAATGCGGAAGGATCACGCACCACGCCGTCGGTGGTGGCCTTCACCCCGCAAGGCGAGCGGCTGGTGGGCCAGCTGGCGCGGCGCCAGGCCATCTTGAACCCGAAGGGCACGATCTACTCAGCCAAGCGGTTCATCGGACGCCGCTACGACGAGGTCACCAGTGAGCTAAATGCCGTCTCCTTCGACGTCGTCGCGGGTCCAGACGGGGCGCACGGTTCGAGATCAACGGCAGGCAGTACGCGCCCGAGGAGATCTCCGCGCTGATCCTGCGCAAGCTCGCCGACGACGCGGGGAAGTCCGTCGGCGAGAAGGTCACCGAGGCCGTGATCACTGTTCCGGCGTACTTCAACGACGCCCAGCGCCAGGCGACAAAGGACGCCGGCAGGATCGCCGGGCTTGAGGTGCTGCGGATCATCAATGAGCCGACGGCCGCCGCGCTCGCCTACGGGCTGGACAAGAAGCAGAACGAGACCGTCCTGGTCTTCGACCTGGGAGGCGGGACCTTCGACGTCAGCATGCTGGACATCGGCGACGGCGTCGTCGAGGTCCGCTCCACGGCCGGCGACACCCACCTGGGCGGGGACGACTTCGACCGCCGGGTCGTCGACTACCTGGCCGATGAGTTCCAGCGCGACAACGGCATCGACCTGCGCGCCGACCCGCAGGCGCTGCAGCGCCTGTTCGAGGCGGCCGAGAAGGCGAAGGTCGAGCTGTCGTCGGTGACGCAGACCTCGGTCAGCCTGCCGTTCGTGACGGCTGACGCGTCCGGGCCCAAGCATCTCAACACGACGCTGATGCGCTCGACGTTCGATCAGATCACGGCCGACCTCGTGGAGCGCACCGTCGGGCCGGTCAAGCAGGCGATGGAGGACGCCAAGCTGACCGACAAGGACATCGACGAGGTGATCCTGGTGGGCGGGTCGACCAGGATCCCCGCCGTGCAGAACCTCGTCCGCCGCCTGACCGGCGGCAAGGACCCGAACATGTCGGTGAACCCGGACGAGGTCGTCGCGCTCGGCGCGGCCGTGCAGGCCGCAGTACTGAAGGGCGAGGTCAAGGATGTCCTGCTGCTGGACGTCACGCCGCTGTCGCTGGGCATCGAGACCATGGGCGGCGTGATGACCAAGATCATCGAGCGGAACACCACGATCCCGGCCCGCCGTACCGAGGTTTTCAGCACGGCGGAGGACAACCAGTCGGCGGTCGACGTGGTGGTACTGCAGGGCGAGCGGGAACGAGCCGCCGACAACCGGGTGCTCGGGCCGGTTCCGGCTGGAGGACATCAGGCCGGCGCCGCGAGGCGTGCCGCAGATCGAGGTCACGTTCGACATCGACGCCAACGGGATCCTCAACGTCTCCGCCACGGACAAGGACACCGGTGCCGAGCAGCGGATCACGATCAGCGAGAGCACCAACCTTGACCAGTCCGAAGTCGAGCGGATGATCGCGGATGCCGAGCAGCACCGCGATGAGGACCACCGGCTGCGCGAGCTGACCGACGCCCGCAACGAGCTGGACGCTGCTGCATACGCCGTCGAGCACCTGCTGGCCGAGCGCGGCGACGCGGTCGCGATGCACGAGAAGGCCAGGGCCGAGGCGCTGGCGGGCGACGCGCGGCAGGCGCTCAAGGGCGACACGCCACTCGAGCGCCTGAAGGAGCTGACGCTGAGCTCCAGCAGGTCTACCAGGCACTGGCCGCATCGGGCGCAGCCCCGCCGCAAGCGGCCCGCCGCCCGGACGCCCGAGCCGCTGCCTTCCGATGCCGACGACGACGTGATTGACGCAGAGTTCACGGCCCATGAATGACGCCGGCGCTGCCGATCAAGGGCAGCCGGACGCCACGGCCTGCGCGGGAGCCACGGGCAGCCCCGATGACGCTGCCAGTACGGAATCCACGGCCAGTCGCGCGGCCGCGGTCGCCGACCTGGAGGCCAGGCTTGCCGAAGCGCAGGACCAGCGGCTGCGGGCGCTGGCCGACGCCGACAACATACGCAAGAGGTGCGCCACCCAGGTTAGCCGCGCCGCGGCGGAGACCAAGGCCACACTCGCCGCCGAGTGGCTGCCGGTGATGGACAATCTCGAGCGCGCGCTCGAGCACTCGCAGGCGGATCCGGACGCCATCATCGAGGGCGTCCGGACGGTCAGGGATCAGGCCGTCGGCATCCTGGCCAGGCTCGGCTTCCCGCGCCGTGACGACGTCGGCGCGAAATTCGACCCGGCCCGGCATGAGGCGATCGGTGTCCAGACCGACCCTGACGCGGAGCCAGGGACGGTAATCGAGGTCGTAGGCGCCGGATACGGCGACGGAGAACACCAGCTGCGGCCGGCGCAGGTGGTGGTGGCCAAGGCGGACTGATGGCATCCGGCCGCGATTTCTACGAGATCCTGGGCGTGCCGCGCACGGCGAGCCAGGACGAGATCCAGCAGGCGTACCGGAAGCTGGCGCGCACGTATCACCCGGACGTCAACTCCGATCCGTCCGCCGAGGAGCGGTTCAAAGAAATAGCGGAGGCCTACAACGTCCTGTCCGACCCCGCGACCCGGCGCCGGTATGACGCCTTCGGGCCCGACTTCCGCCAGGTGCCCGACGACGTCGATCCGGAAACGTGGCGCCGCGCCACGGCCGGTGCCGGAGCGGGCCGCGCCGGTGCGGGCCGCGGAGCCGGCTACGCCGGCGCGGGGGCGGGCGGCGGACGCGGCGGGTTCGGCTACGGCCCAGGCGGCGACATCGACATCGAGGATCTCCTCGGCGGCATGTTCGGCGGGCGGGCCGGGCGAGGCTGGGGTCCGATTCCCGGCGCCGATCAGGAGGCCGAGCTTCCGCTGACGGTCGAGGAGGCATACCGGGGCGGCCGCAAGTCCGTCACCATCGGCAGCGGCGGTGCGCGGCGGACGCTCGACGTCACGATCCCGGCCGGGGTGACCAACGGCCAGCGAATCCGGCTGGCCGGGCAGGGCGGCCAGGGGGGCAACGGCGCCGGCGCCGGCGACCTGTACTTCGTCGTGCGCATCCTGCCGCACCCGGTATATCGCGTTGAGGGGCGCAACCTGCACGTCGAGCTGCGACTCGCGCCATGGGAGTCGGCCCTGGGCACCTCAGTGGTCGTAGACACACCCGGCGGCGAGGCCAAGGTGAAGGTCCCGCACGGGACCTCCAGCGGCCAGCGGCTGCGGCTGCGCGGCCGCGGCCTGCCCAATCCGCGGGGCAAGCCAGGCGACCTGTACGCCGAGGCGAGAATCATGGTCCCGGCCAAACTCTCGCACACCGAGCGGCAGCTCTTCGAGCAGCTGGCCGCCGCCTCCGCCTTCGACCCGAGGAGGAGCAAGTGACCTACGCGCTGATCCGGGCCTCGCGGCTGGACCTCGATGACTTCGCCCGCGCCACGGGCACGCATCCTGACCTGATCCGCAGGCTTGTCGCGCTCGGCCTCATCGACGCCCGCCAGGACCCGGCGGGCGAGCTGTGGTTCGCACCCGGCCAGGCCGCCGCGCTGGCCCGGGTCAAGCGACTGCGGGCCGGATTGGCGCTCAACTACGCGGCCATCGGCCTTGTCGTCGAACTGCTCGACCGGATCAGGGTTCTCGAGGCGGCCCAGCGCAGCAACCAAGCGGCACAGCGCAGCAACCGACGGCCAGGAGCGTGAGCATGGACCCGAGTCATCTGACCCAGAAGTCGCAGGAAGCGCTGCACGACGCGCAGACCAAGGCTCTGCGCTACGGGCATACCGAGGTCGACGGCGAGCACCTGCTGCTCGCGCTGCTCGACCAGCCTGACGGCATAGTTCCCCGCCTCCTGGCCCAGGCGGGCGCCGACCCGGACCGGCTGCGCAAGAACCTCGAGGCCGAGGTGGAGCGCCGGCCCCGGGTCAGCGGCCCTGGGGTGGCTCCCGGGCAGATCAATATCACCCAGCGGCTCTCCCGCGCGCTTGTCAACGCCCAGCAGGAGGCGGACCGGCTCAAGGACGAGTATGTCTCCGTCGAGCATCTCGTTATGGCGTTGCTCGAGGAGGGCCAGGACGCCGCCGCCGGACGCCTGCTGCGGCAGGAGGGCCTGACGAAGGACGGCTTCCTGCAAGCGCTCGCGCGCATCCGCGGGAATCAGCGGGTGACGTCGGCCATGCCCGAGGTCGCCTACGAGGCACTGGCGAAGTACGGCCGGGATCTGGTCGCTGACGCAGCGAGCGGCAGCCTTGACCCGGTGATCGGGCGCGACGCCGAGATCCGGCGCGTGATCCAGATCCTGTCGAGGAAGACCAAGAACAACCCGGTGCTGATCGGTGACCCGGGCGTTGGCAAGACCGCGATAGTCGAAGGGCTGGCCCAGCGGATCACCCGCGGCGACGTGCCTGAGGGCCTGCGGGATAAGACAATCTTCAGCCTGGACATGGGTTCCCTGGTGGCCGGTGCTAAGTACCGCGGCGAGTTCGAGGAACGGCTGAAGGCCGTCCTCAGCGAGGTCCGGGCCGCGGAGGGAGGCATCCTGCTGTTCATCGACGAACTGCACACCGTCGTGGGGGCCGGGGCCGCCGAGGGGTCGATGGACGCCGGAAACATGCTCAAGCCGATGCTGGCCCGCGGCGAGCTGCACCTGATCGGCGCGACCACGCTGGACGAGTATCGCAAGCAGATCGAGAAAGACGCGGCGCTTGAGCGACGGTTCCAGCCGGTCATGGTCGACGAACCGTCGGTCGAGGACGCGGTCTCGATCCTGCGCGGCCTGCGCGAGCGGCTCGAGGTCTTCCATGGCGTGAAGATCTCCGACGGGGCGCTGGTGGCGGCCGTGACGCTGAGCCACCGCTACATCTCCGATCGCTTCCTGCCGGACAAGGCGATCGACCTGGTCGACGAGGCCTGCGCGATGATTCGCACCGAGATCGACTCGATGCCCGCCGAACTGGACGAGCTCACGCGGCGAGTCATGCGGCTGGAGATCGAAGAGGCGGCTCTGGCCAAGGAGGAGGATGAGGCGAGTAAGACCCGCCTGGCTGACCTGCGCAAGGAACTGGCGGACCTGCGCGCGGAGGCGGACGCGCTGCGCGCCCAGTGGGAGGCAGAACGCCAGGCCCTGCGCCGGGTGCAGGCGCTCCGCGAGGAGATGGAGCAGGTCCGGCAGGAGGCCGAGCAGGCTGAGCGCGACTACGACCTGAACCGGGCAGCCGAGCTGCGGCTCGGCAGGCTGCCGGAACTCGAGCGGCGCCTTTCGGCGCAGGAGGAAGCCCTGTCGGCCCGGCCGGGCGGCGAGCGACTCCTCCGCGAGGTCGTGACCGACGAGGAGATCGCCTCGATCGTGTCCCGCTGGACCGGCATCCCTGTCAGCCGCCTGCAGGAGGGCGAGCGGGAGAAGCTGCTCCGGCTCGACGACATCCTGCACGAGCGGATTGTCGGGCAAGACGAGGCCGTCCAGCTGGTCGCCGACGCCATCATCAGGGCCAGGTCCGGCGTGAAGGACCCGCGCCGGCCGATCGGGTCGTTCATCTTCCTCGGCCCGACCGGCGTCGGGAAGACCGAGCTAGCCAAGTCCCTGGCGGCGGCGCTGTTCGACGCCGAGGACAACATGATCCGGATCGACATGAGCGAGTACCAGGAGCGGCACACCGTCAGTCGGCTCGTCGGCGCGCCGCCCGGATATGTCGGCTACGAAGAAGGCGGCCAGCTTACCGAGTCGGTGCGGCGCAAGCCGTACTCGGTGGTGCTCTTCGACGAGGTGGAGAAGGCTCACCCGGACGTGTTCAACACGCTGCTCCAGGTGCTCGACGACGGCAGGCTGACCGATGGCCAGGGTCGCACCGTCGACTTCCGCAACACGGTCATCATCATGACCTCCAACATCGGCTCGGAATACCTGCTCGACGGCGCGACCTCGGACGGCGAGATCAAGCCCGACGCACGGGAACGCGTCATGGCGGAAATGCGGTCGCATTTCCGGCCCGAGTTCCTGAACCGGCTGGACGACATCGTGCTGTTCAAGCCGCTGACCCAGGCCGAGATCGAGCGCATCGTCGACCTGATGTTCGGCGACCTGCGGGCCAGGCTCGCCGATCGCCAGCTGACCGTCGAGATCACCCCGGAGGCGCGGCGCTTCATCGCTCAGCAGGGATTCGACCCGATCTACGGCGCCCGGCCGCTGCGCAGGTTCATCGCGCGGGAGGTCGAGACCCGGGTCGGGCGGGCCCTGCTCAGCGGCGACGCCGGAGCGGGAGCCGTGACCCGGGTCGGGTACTCCGATGGAGAGCTCACCGTGACCTTTGAGAATCCCGCGTAAGGCCGCCGCGACATGTGCGGATCAGCTGATCAAGTGCCCGAACTGCGGGCGGACGAACCGCGTCCAGGCAGCGGCGGAGGGATCGCCACGCTGCGGCAACTGCCACAAGCCGCTGCCCTGGATCGTCGAGCGGGCGACGACACCTTCGCCGAGGTCGCCGAGGCCGCGTCGCTTCCCGTGGTGGTGGACATGTGGGCGCCGTGGTGCGGCCCGTGCCGGATGGTCAGCCCCGCGCTCGCGCAGGTGGCCACCGACCTGGCCGGGCAGGTGAAGCTGGTGAAGGTCGATGTGGACAGCGCGCCCAAGCTCCAGCAGCGCTTCAGAGTGCAGGCCATTCCGACGCTGCTGATCATGCGCGGGGGGGAGGTCATCGCGCAGCGGACCGGCGCGGCGCCGGCTTCTGACGTTCGCCCGTGGGTCGAGCAAACCATCCGCCGCGCGCCGTGACCGCGCCGCCCCGAGCCGTCCTGGCACCAACTTCACCCCTGTGACCAGGCCAAACAAGTAGCTTCCTGCGTGCTTGTCACCCTGGACTCCTGTCCGCTGCTCATCGCGCGTAGCGTTGACCCGTCGCCCACGTCGGCGCAGCGATCCGTCTCAGAGGGCCTGGCGCAGTACAGCCCACGAGCCCTCCCGGAGGCAGCCAGGAGCGTGGCGGGAGAAGGTGGCTCGATGCGGGGGCGCGAGCGGGAATGGCAGGCTGTGGTCAGCCTGCTGGGTAATGCGAAGCAGGGCCGCAGCGGGACGTTGCTCGTAGAGGGCCTGCCCGGACTCGGCAAGTCCCTGCTGCTTGCCGAGGCGGCCGGCGCGGCGGCCAGCAGTGGGTTCGTCGTGACCGCCGCGGCAGCCGACCAGCTGACCCGGTTCATTCCGGCCGGGCCGATGCTGGCCGCGCTCGAGAATCTGCCCGGCGAGATGCGGCCGGAAGCCGACCGCGACAGCCTGTCCGGCAGATCCCGGTCGCTGGTCCGGATGATGGGCCAGCGTCTGGAATGCCGGGCCTGCTCCAGCCCCGTCCTGGTCTGCCTGGACGATCTTCAGTGGGCCGACACGGTCACCCTGCTGGCACTTCGGCTACTGCCGGAGCGGCTGGCCTCGCACCCGATCGCGTGGATCCTGGCCCGGTCGCGAGGCAACTGCGGCAGCCGCGCTGAGGTGCTGTTCGGCCTCCTGGCCGGCGAGGGCGCGACCCTGGTCGACCTCCCGCCGCTCTGCGACGACGCGGTGGCGGGCCTGATCGCCGACGCGGCCGGCGGCGAGCCCGACCAGCTGCTTCTCGGCCTGGCCGCAGGAGCAGCGGGCAACCCGTCCCTGGTTACCGAGCTCATCGAAGGCCTCATCGACGAGCACGCCATTACCGTCGAAGCGGGCCGGGCCAGCCTGAACCATACTGTCCTGCCGCAGCGGATCCAGGCGGTCGTCCGGAGCAGGTTCGACCAGCTCAGCGGTCGTGCCAGGCAGCTGGTCGAGACAGCCGCTGTCCTGGGGAGGTCGTTCAGGCTGGAAGATGCCGCGGCAATGCTCGGGACATCAGCTGCTGAGCTCCTGCCTGCCGTCGACGAGGCACTGGCCGTCGAGGTTCTCGTAGCGATCGGGGACGCACTGACCTTCCGCCACGAGATCTACTGGCAGGCCATCACGGACCGCCTCACGCCCCCGGTGCGGCAGGCGCTGCAGAGCCAGTTCGGCAATATCCTCCTGGCGCGGGGCGCAGCGTTGCAGGCCGCCCCGCACCTGATCGCGGCCGCCCGGCGCGATGATCCTCAGTCGCTGGCCAGGCTCGATCAGGCACGCTCGGCCGTGCTGTCCGTCTCGCCCGATAGCGCGGCGAACATGTCGGTCAGGGCGCTCGAGCTCACCGCACCGGCCGACCCGGAACGAATTGCCCGTTCCGCCTGGGCGGCCGAGGCGCTAGCCGCTGCCAACCGGCTGAGCGAGGCCGATCAGGTGATCCGCAACGTCCTCGCCCAGCCCATGTCGAGGCTTCAGCGGGCCCGGCTGCACGGTGCGCTGGCCAGCGTCCTGCACGGCCAGGGCCTGGACGCGCAGGCCGGCACGGAGGCTGAGCGGGCGCTCGCCGAACCTGATCTGCCCCGCGGCGTGCGCGGCCGGGCACTGATCGCCCTGCTCCAAGCGCGGGCGGGCATTGGCGACAACCTGCGCGGCGCCGAGCTGGCGTCGAGCATCAGGGAGTCTCCGGGCGATCACGGCCGGGAAGTGCGGGTCACGGCACTGCTCGCCCTGGCCGTGATCCGGTGGGATCAAGGGCGGATGGAGGAAAGCCTCGAGCTGTGCCATGAGGCCATCCTGCTGGCCGCCCGGGAGCCTCCTGACGTCCGGCTCACCGAGGCCCGCCTGACGCTGGCGAGCAGGCTGGCTGACATCCGCCGGTTCGGGGAAGCAGCGACGCTGCTCCAGCTGGTCGGTGAACGGCCTGCCACGCTCAACGACCTGGCGGCCGCAGCAACCCCTGCCTTGGTGCGGGCGAGGATCTATCTCGCCCAGGGGCGCCTGGACGACGCGGTCGCGGAAGCCGAGACAGCACGCCGGACCGCGGACGAGCGCGGTGCCCACGCCTACAGTGCTCATGCCTTCTGCGTGCTCGCCACTGTTGCCCTGCGACGCGGTGACCTCAGCGCCGCGTCGGACCTGGAGGCAGGTCCCGCGCATCAGCAGTACCTGGCCGCGCAGTACTGGCAGGTGCGGACCGCCGTAACCGTCGCCCAGCTGGCCGAGGCCAGGTGCGGGCCGATAGCGGCCATGCCGCTGCTGTCCGAGACCTACGAGGCACTCGGAGATCACCGCTCGGCCCTGATCTCCGAGCCGGCCACGATGCCGTGGCTCGTTCGGGTTGCGCTGGCTGCCGGCGAACGGGAGCTCGCGGAGCGGACCGCCGCCGTGGCCGACGATATCGCCCGGACGAATCCCGGCTTCGCGACCGTCTCGGCGGCCGCCGAGCACGCTCGCGGAATCCTGGACAGCGATCCCAGCCGCCTCGGGCAGGCCCGCCTGCTCTACGAGGACTCCTGGCTCGGCGCGTCGGCAGCGGAGGATCAGGGCGTCCTGCGGACCTTGCACGACGAACCGCAAGCAGACGCTGTTGCCTGCCTGGACGACGCGCTGGACGGTTACGAGCGGGCCGGCGCGGCGAGGGATACGGCCAGGGTGCGGCGGCGCCTACGCCGACTGGGCGTGCGGCGCCGGCACTGGGCAGCGCATCAGGGCCCGGACGTGGGCTGGGAAAGTCTCACGGACGCCGAGCGGGCGATCTCCGAGCTGGTCTCGCGCGGACTCAGCAACCAGGAAGTCGCCGACCGGAAGTACGTGAGCGTGCACACGGTCGCCTTTCACCTGCGTCAGGTCTTCCGCAAGCTCGGGATCACCTCGCGCGTCGAACTGGCCCGGATTGCCGTCGAGAACTCACCGGCCCCGGTCGACTGAGGGCGCCGACGGCGGACCAGATAGCGTTCCGGTCGTTGATCTCCCGGTACGGCGCCGCCACAGCTCGCTGCCTAGGACTGCGGCGGCAGCTTCTCACGGTCCAGGTGCTCGGAGTGCACGCGCACGACCAGGATCTCCTCGTAGTGCGACCTCGTAGTGCGACGGGTTGAAGATCCCGATCTCACCCCAGCCAGTGCTCCCAAGTCCCGAGTGCGGCGACTCTAGTTCAGATCGGCACAACAGTGATAGCTATGTCTCCGGCTACCAGGCGCATGTCGCCTGAGACGCTGCTCACGACAGTGATCTGGTCAGCGGACGCCGATCCGATGACCGCGCCGATGTGCGCATCGGCAACTGAGACCCTCGTCCGCTCGCGGATCTTAGCCGCGGCACTTGCCTGAGCGGCATCAAGTGGGACATCGGCGATCCGAAGGCGATTCGGAAACGCCCACGCCGGGCGAAGTCCGGTCCCAGCCTGCCTCCACGCGAACTGCCGTGGGTACCACCACCTGGATCGCGGCAGCGCGGCGCTTGCGGTCAGCTACTACCTGAGCCTGGCTCACCACCTGGCGGTGTTTACGGTGACCGGGATCTGCGAGGGCCAGGACCGCCTCGTTGTCCAGGATCACGAGCTGGCTCATGCGGCTGGCAGGGACCGCGCCTCGGCCCATAGCAGTACGTCATCCGGGCTCGCGTCTGGGTGTTTGGCGGCGATCTCAGCCGCTGCCCGCCGCAACCGCGCGGGCTCGGCCGCCAGCGGATGGCCATCGAGCTCCGCCGCCGCAACGGCGAGATCGCCGAGGTCCGGCCGCGCCTGCGGATGGCGAGCATAGTGGTCATCAAGCACGGCCTGCATCACCACAGCCCCAAGCGTCGCCCGCAGCGCAGCGGTCGTCAGCGCGGTAGCAGATGGCGCGACGCCCAGTTCCCTCACTGCCACGGCAGCGGCATCGCGGAGCGCGGTCGGGATCCTCATCGACGTGTTCGACGTCTCCCGCTCATCGGCGTCGAGAAGCTCGTTGATCCGCTCGATGGCTGCCACTACGTCCACCTAGGTAATGTACCACGCTGCAGTGGTACAGTTCCGCATACGCTGAGGACTCAGCCTGACGAGCCGTACTGGATAGGGACGCGTATTGTCTGCATTTTCGTCCACGCCGTGACGGCGGGCTGCAGTTGGTAGACGGTGAGTGTCGCGCCGCGGACCGCGAGAGCGTCAGTCTCTCCGCCGGGGCCGGGTGCCAGCGTGGCGGTGCCCGGGGGAGAGCCGGGCAGGTCGTGCCATTGGCTGTCTCCGCTGGAGATCTCGCCAGCGCGTCCGCCTGCCGTCATCACGGCGATGCCCCCAGCAGTGCTGAATGACGCTGACGCTGGGGCCGCGCCGCCGAGCGGGAGGGCGGGTGAGAGTACCCAGTGACGCCCGTTGTCGGCGGACCAGGCGGCGTAGAGGCTGGCGGCGTGGCCGGTGCCTGCAGTTAGAAGAGCCACAGTCTGGTTTGCGATCGTGATGAGCCGCAGCACGGCCACAGGATCACGCAATAGGGCGGTGGGCAGTGCGGGGGCGGCTAGGTTCCAGGCTCCGCCGGTGCCGGCGAAAATGCCGACTGTCCCGGGGCGGGACATGTCCCGGCGAGCAGCGGCAGCCCCGAGGACGTGAAGGCGGCTGCGGTGAGCGAACGTAGCCCGCAGTGGCCGCCGGCCGGTGTGGCGGCAACGGAGCGCTGGGTTGCGAGGGTCTTCCAGCTCGTGTAGCCGGGACCGGCCACCTCAGCGGAGCCGTTGGCAAGCAGGGCGAGAAGGCGCGCGGTACCCGGCGCGCCGGCCAGTGCGTCAGGCACATTGGCGAGGGCCCCGTCAAGCGGCCCGGTCGAAGCCCAGGCCTGGCCGCCGTCGCCGCTTGAAGTGAGCGGCGTGTAGGTGAGGTGCTGGCTGGGCCGGAACGCGGTGATCACGGAGCGCCCGGTGGCGGCCAGCACGAGGCCGCCATTGTCGGCGGTGCCCGGCGGGGTGGCCAGCTTCCAGCGCGAGCTGCCGGCCGGGCGGACGAACAGCTGCCAGAAGTTGTCCTCGGAGGCGGCGGATCCGCCCATCATCGCGACGGCCCAGGTGCCGGCGCCGGTATCGAGTGACGTGGCGAGGAACTGCGCGCCGGGCGACGATGGCTGGGCAGCGGGGCCCGGAGCGCTGGGGGTGGTACTGCCGCAGCCCGCGATTAGCGCCGCGGCGGCCAGTGCCGCAGCGGCCCCGGATGACACGGCCAGCCGTCTCATGCATGCCTCAGCAGCTGGCGCGCAGCGTCGGTAAGTTCCGCCGCGAAGGACGACTTGGTGGCCTGGGTTCCGGGCCCGGTGTCGAAGTTCATTTCCTGGCGCACGTGGCCGTCCTGGTCGATGACGAACGCGTAATCGCCGTGGCCGATCATCGACCCAGCTGGGAGTATCTCTGGCGGGCCAACCCCGTAGTGCCGCCATACCTGCTGTAGCTGCCCGGGGGTGCCAGTCAGGTACAGCCAGTTCGGGACGGCGGTCAGGCCTTCCTGGCGGTCGAACGCCTGGATGTAGCTGACCTGGGTGTTCACGGGGTTGTAGTTGACGGCGACCAGCTCGACGTGCCGGGAGTCGGCGCCGAGCAGCTGGCCGGCCTGCCGGAACTCCTGCGCGATCAGCGGGCAGTCCGTCGTGCACGTGTCGTCAAGGAATGTCAGCAGCACGACCTTGCCGCGCAGCGCCGCCAGCGTGACGGTCCGCCCGTGCTGGTCGGTGAGGCTGAACGCCGACGCCCGGAAGTTCAGCGGGGCGTTACTACCGTCGATGGCCTGGGCCAGGATGGTGTCGGCGACAGGGTTGGCCTGCGCGGCTGCCATCGGCGCGGCGCCGAGCACGATCAGCCCGATCGCGCCGACCGACGTCACGGACTGCAGGCTCGCGGCCGCGACGGACTGGTGCACAGCAGCTGGCCGTATCCGGTCGCGCCAACGCGCCGGCGCCGTAGCGCTGTCGGGCTCTGACGCCGGCTCAGGCGCTGCGGCCAGGGCCATGTATCCGCCGACGGCGAGCAGCGCGAACGGGATCATGCTGTTGGGGTCGGTGCCCAGGCCGCCGAAGAAGCCGAAGTCCTCGATCAGCACCCAGTCCGCCAGGCACAGCACGGTGAAGGCGATGAGCACGGGCCGGATCAGCCGCGGCCGGCCGGTCAGGAATATCGCCCCGGTCACGGCGAGCGCGGCGACCGCGAACAGGTTGACGGCGAATCCGTGCGCCTCGTCGAACCCGGTGAAGGCGGTGATCCAGGAGGATAGGACATGCGGCTGCGGGGTGGGCGCCATCGCGGAGGTCATTCCGGCGAGCGTGCTCGGCTGGCCGTGCGCGGTTCCCTGCCAGAACCCGCGGCCCGGCCACGCCTGCAGGACCGCCATGCCTAGCAGGAACAGCCCGGTACCGCCGAGGACTGCCCGGCCAAGCAGCGGGCTGCGCGAGGCACGGTCGGGCAGCGCGATCAGCGCGCCCGCGACCGCGTAGATGAGCACGGCGCCGGGCGCGCCGAACAGCCAGGTCAAGCCAGGGGCGAAGATCCCGCCGAACGACTCGCCGAACACCCACACCACCAGGCCCCAGCCAATGCTGACCAGTCCGGCCAGCCGGGACAGGGGCCCTCGTGACGCGGCGATCATCCAGATGCCGAGGCCGACCTGGATCCACACCGCCGACGCGCCGGCCTGCATCGGGTGATACGACCATGAGGTCCCGGCCCAGTTCACGACTGCCTGCACCCAGTGCGGCGAGCTCGCGGCAGTTGGCTCGATTACCTGCGATGGCAGCCCGATCGCCATCTTGGGCTGGGCCTGCAAGATCCCGTCGAACAGCCATAGGATGCCGAACCCGATCCGCAGCAGCTGCCGCCACGGGGGCTCGGCCAGCGCCGGCGCGGCGGCCGGGATCCGTCCTGCGGCGCCCGACGGCGCCCAGGCGCGCAGGCCCAGCCACGCCAGCCCGACGACGAGGAAGATCAGCAGTGCGATGAGTCCCTGGTGCAGCAGCGCGGCCTTGAACGCCGCAACGACGGTCGGGTCGCTGACGTTCACTCCGGTGTTCATGCCGGGCATGAGCCAGCCTCCTCTTCCGGTCCGCCGGGCTGGGCTTCCGCCAGGCTGGCCTGGCTTGCGGCTGGAGTCCGGCCGCGGGCAGCCGGCCTGCTCGCGCCGAAGTGCCGGAGCCGGACGCTGCTGGCGACGACGAACGCCGACGACGCTGCCATCGCGGCCCCGGCGATCAGCGGGTTGAGGAATCCGGCGGCGGCCAGCGGGATCGCGGCGATGTTGTAGCCGAACGCCCAGGCCAGGTTGCGGCGGATGACGGCCAGGGTGGCGCGGGCCAGGCTGATCGCCTCCGGGACCACGGCGAGGTCATCGCGCAGCAGGATCAGGTCCGCGGCGCTGATCGCCACGTCGGTACCAGACCCGAGGGCCAGGCCGAGGTCCGCCGCGGCCAGCGCGGGCCCGTCGTTGATGCCGTCCCCGGCCATCGCGACCCGCCGGCCCTGCGCCTGCAGGCCGGCGACCACGGCAGCCTTATCGCCGGGCAGCGCACCGGCGATCACCTCGTCGATGCCGGCCTGCGCCGCGATGGCCCGCGCCACCGCGTCGCTGTCGCCGGTCAGCAGCACCGTGCGCAGGCCCAGCCGCCGCAGCCCGGCCACCGCCCCAGCCGCCGAGGGCTTGATGGCATCCGCGACGGCGACCGCACCCCGGGCGTGACCGTCCCAGCCGGCCAGCACCACGGTCCGGCCCGTCTCGGCCCATTCCGAGACTCGTCGAGCGACGACCTCGGGGACGGTGAGCCCGCGGTCGCGGAGCAGCTTCTCCTGGCCGGCCGTCACCTCAACGCCGTCGACAGCGCCGCCGACGCCCAGGCCGGGCAGCGAGGTAAAGCCGACCGCCTGCGGCAGCAGCCCCAGCTCCGTCCCGGCGTAACGGGTTACCGCGACCGCGACCGGGTGTCCGGAGCCCGCCTCGACCGCGCCGAGATTACGCAGCAACTCCTCCCGGCTGGTGCCCGGAGCGACCTGAACCGCGGCCACCGCCATCACCCCGGTCGTGATGGTCCCGGTCTTGTCCAGCAGAACCGTGTCGACGCTACGAGAGGCTTCGAGGGCCTGGTAGCCCTTGATGAAGATGCCCAGCTGCGCGCCCCGCCCGCACGCGACCACCAGGGCAGCCGGAGTCGCCAGGCCAAGCGCGCACGGGCAGGCGATGATGAGCACGGCCAGGGCGGCGCTGAAGCCGCGCTCCGCGCTGGCACCGGCCAGCAGCCATCCCGCGAGCGTCAGGACGGCGGCCGCGAGCACCGCCGGGACGAACACGCCGCAGATCCGGTCGGCCAGCCGCTGGACGGCGGACTTGTCGGCCTGGGCCCGGTCGACGAGGGCGATCAGGTGCGCCAGCTGCGTGTCATCGCCGGTGCGGGTGGCGGCGACGACCAGCCGTCCGCTGACCACGACGGTGCCTGCGGTCACCGTGTCGCCCACGGCGATCTCGGCGGGCACCGACTCTCCGGTCATCATGCTGGTGTCCACCGCCGACTCGCCGAACTCGACCACGCCGTCGGCGGCGATCGCCTCGCCGGGCCGGGTCACGAACCGGTCGCCCGGGCGCAGCTGCGCGACCGGCACGCGCCGTTCCGTGCCGTCGTCGTCCAGCACGGCGGCATCCTTCGCCCCGGCCGCCGCCAGCGCCCGCATCGCGTCGCCGGCGTCACGGCGGGCACGCGCCTCATACCATCGGCCCGCCAGCAGGAAGGTGGTCACCGACGCGGCGACCTCCAGGTAGATGCCGCCGCCGGACGCGTGGATCAGCAGCTGCCACGCACTGGTCCTGGCCTGCCCCGTGTCGAGGAAGAACATCGCGTAGACCGACCAGCCGCACGCCGCCACGATGCCGAGCGACACCAGCGTGTCCATGGACGCTGCGCCGTGCCGGGCGTTTTTCAGCGCCGCGGCGTGGAACGGCCACGCCGCCCAGCCGGCTACCGGCACGGCCAGCGCGACGAGCACCCACTGCCAGCCAGCGAACCGGAACGCCGGGAACAACGACAACTGCACCGACAGGTCACTCAGCGGCACGAAGAACACCAGCGCCACGATCAGCCGGCGCCGCAAGTAGGCGACCCTGTCCGCATCCGGCCCGGCGCCGTCAACAGCCGGCAAGCCCTCGGCCGGAAGCGGGCGCGCCAGCTTGGCGCCATAGCCCGCCTGCTCGACAGCGTCAATCAGTTCGTCTACCGATACCGAGAACGGCGCCGTGACGGTGGCCTTCTCAGTCGCGAAGTTCACCGACACCGCGACATCGCTCAAGGCGCCGAGCTTCTTCTCCACCCGGGCCGCACATGCCGCGCATGTCATGCCCAGGATCGAGAGCTCGACCTCCCTCAGGTCCGGCGCCGAGACCGCGCCGGGAACCGCGGCCGATGCCATGCAGCCCTGCCTTCCGGCCGGACCACCCGGCCAGTGCGCGAGATCAGGGACCCGTCTGCCAGCTCGTGGCTCGCGGAGGCGCGGCGTGACACCACCGCACGCCGGCAATCTACACAGCCATGAATGGGCAGGCAACAATTACGAGCACAATAAGCGCGGCCTATTCCCGGCGCATATACCCCTGCCGGGTTCAGCCAATACCCTGGCCCGGTATCTGATGCCTGCAGGCACGTAGCCGCAGGTAGCAGGTTCTGATACCCCCGGAGGGTTTTCTCTTTATACCCGGTGGGGGTTTACCGGGAATGAACGACCGCCATACCCGCCCGGCGCTATTCACTCGGCTAAGCTTGCGGTCGCCTAACGAGCCGGATTAGCCTTTACCCGTCATGCGCCAAAGTGAAATCCGCCCGCCAGCCCAGGCCGCCTGTCAGCCGACCAGCCGGCCGCCCGCCGCCGTGAGGAGCCGCAGGTGACCGGGCCATCGTGGCTTCCCGCTCTTGTCGCGGCGCTCATGCTGCTGATCGCCGCTAGCTGCGCCGCCCGCCTGGGCCTGTCTCGGTCGCGCGGCCGCGCCACCGAGACAGACGCCGACGGACTGCACGTGCTGATGGGCGTCGCCATGGCCGGGATGCTCGTACCGCGGCTCAGCCCGGTTCCCGGCACTGTCTGGCAGGCCATGTTCGCCGCCGCCGCCGCCTGGTTCGGCTGGCAGGCCATCCGCGCCCGCAGACGCCGCCCGAGCAGCTGGCGATGCGCGCACCCCGCACCACACGCCGTCGAGTGCGCCGCGATGCTCTACATGCTCCTGCCGGCCAGGTCCGCAAGCCACGCGCCAGCGATGGCAATGCCCGCCATGAGCGGGCCAGCAGCCGCGGGCAGCAACCCCGCCATCGCGCTCGTGCTCGCCCTGTTCATGCTCGGCTACGTGCTCTGGACCACCGACCGGATCGCCGCCTTGTCGCGCGACGTGAGGGCCGCGGCTGGGTTCCCCGGGACCGGACACAGCCTGGTGGCGACTGCCACGAGGCCAGCCATCGTCAGCCTGCTGACGCCCGGGGCACGCGAGCTCGAGCCACGACGCAGCGTCGCTGGCCTGCCGCTCGCGCCCCGGTTCGCCGCGGCCTACAAGATCGCGATGAGTATCGCCATGGGCTACATGCTCATTGCGATGCTCTGAGGCCGGCGAGGTAGCCGCTGACCTCGCGGTCCTCGGCCAGTCCGTGTGGCCGCTGTCGTCGCCTCACCGCCGCGTCGCCCGTACGTTTATCGTTGAACCCCAGGCGTGCGGCTCTGGTAGTGCCAGAATCGGATCAATCCCGCCGAGGAGCCGCCATGCCCATCACAGATGGCACTGGCCCCGGGCCAGCACAGGCTGAGCCGTCGAGCCGACGCAGGTTCCTGCTGTCGGCCGCCGGGTCTGCCGCTCTCGTCGCTGCCGGTGGCGAGATCGCCGCCCGGCTGACCCGTGCTACCGCTGCTGCCCCCGCGGTTCCCGGCGGACACGCAGTGGCCGTTCACCAGGCGGGCCTGCCCTCTGCCATCGGCCCCAGCCAGCGCGCATCGCCGAGTCCGCTGGCGGGCAAGGTCGTCGTGATCGACCCTGGTCACAACCCTCAAAACCCCGACCACGTCGCGCAGATCGATGCGCTCGTGAACGCGGGCGGCTTCCTCAAGGCGTGCGACACCGTCGGCGCGGGAACCGACGCCGGATACCCGGAGTTCGACTTCACCCTCGACGTCGCGCGGCGAGCCAGGGTCATCCTGCGGGCCGCCGGCGCGAAAGTCATCCTGACCCAGAACGGCAGGATTGCATACGGGCCTTGCGTCACCCAGCGGGCGGCGATCGGCAACCGGGCGCGAGCCGATGCGGCAATATCCATCCACGCCGACGGCGGGCCGCCAGACGGATACGGTTTCGCTGTGCTGATCCCGGTACTCGTGCATAACTCGTCGGCCGACAACAGCATGATCATTAAACCGTCCCGGCGCCTCGCCGACGCGCTCCTCAGTCATTTCGCGGCCGCGACCGGCCAGGTCCGATCCACCTACCTCGGCTCTGGTGGTATCCAGCCCCGTGCCGACCTCGGCGGTCTGAACTGCTCGACAGTCCCCAAGGTGTTCATCGAGTGCGCAAACATGCGCAACACGGCCGACGCTGCCAGGGTCACCGACGAGCGCTGGCGCCATGCCGCAGCGCGGGGCATCGCCGAGTCCATCGCCGCGTTCATCACCGCCAGCTGAACGGCCACGGCGAACCTTGCTGTCGTCCTTGTAGATCGATCCCTCGCCGCGGCCACGGTGCCGCGCGGGCGCACGCTCAGCCCCGCGGGGCGCGCAGATGAAGGAAAAGGCTCCCAGCCTGGCTCCCGGGCCCTGCCGCCGCGGCAATGCCGCCAGGGGCACCCGCCGCCACGGCCGCAGCCGGATCGTGCCGGTCCTGGCCCAGAAACAAGATGCCGCCTGTCATAGGCCAAAGACGACCGCCAGGCTCAGCGCCCCGATCCGCGGATGCGCGAAGAGCACGATACCCAGCGCGACGGACACCAGCCCGGTGAGGATGAAATAGGCCCGCGTTCCGGCGGCTCCGTCCCTGCCAAACCTGCACCGATCTCGGCCAGCCCGGCGGCGGCCGCTCCAGATCGCCACGAATACGAGCACCAGTGCGGTGATGCCGGGCCACGCGAGTGCGACGACCCCCGCCGCGATGTCGAGCAGCGCAAGCAGCAGATGCCCGAAGACAGCTCCGGCGCTGGCGCTGCGCCCTGATGAGGACTGGATTGCCGCAGTCTCGCTGATGGCCTGGCCCGCGCGGTGGCGACGCGGCGCAGAACTGCCTGACGGTCACCGCCTGGGCCGGGTCATCGTGTTTGTCCCTGGCTATACGAATTCCGGCGCCAGGCCGGGAGGACGCCCGAGGAACGCGCCGCGCATCTCGGCGAGCCAGTCCGCCAGCGAGTGAGAACCGTTGCCGGTCACGTCCTGCACCGTCGATGTGACCGAGTCCGCGCCGCCCTGCCGGATCCAATCGAAAAGCTCGAGTGTGCCCTCTGCCTGCCAGGGGCTTAGCCCGCTCGCGAGCATCTGCTCCTTTGCCGTTTGCTCCGGCATCTCCTCGTAGTCGACCTGACGCGCGAACACGGCCGCGACTCGCGATGCGATGTCGGCGTAGGAAAGTGCCTCAGGACCGGTCAGGACGTAAACCGTGTCCTCGTGGCCGGGGCTGGTCAGCACGCTGGCCGCCACCCTGGCGACGTCACTCGCTGCCACGAAACCGACCCTGCCATCTCCTGCGGGCGCGAAGATCGTTGCCTGGTCACGGATGCTGTCGGCTGCCTCCAGCAGGTTCTCCATGTGCAGGCTGGACGCAAGGTAGGTAACCGGCAAGCCGGTCGCGTCCAGCTGCTCAGCGATCTGCCGGTGATTGCGCATGAAGCGCACCTCGCAGCCCGGATCCAGGAAGCCGTCTGCCGCGAGTTTCACGACATGTGGCTGATGACCTGCGGCGACGATCGCGTCGATGAAAGTCAGCTCGAGCTCTACCTGTCCCTCGTGCGCTGGGCTGAGCAGGAAGACCTGATCGAAGGCGCGCAGGGCATCGGGCGGCGGCGGTCCGTCGAGCGTCGCGACCACGGACTGCGGAGACCCCGGCAGGTCGGCAGCCTTCGCTTCCACCCGGACCATCGCCGTGGCGTCGGCTCCGGCGTCAGCCAGGGCTTCCATCAGGTGATAGCCGACCTGACCAGTGGCACCGGTTACGAGAATCATGGGCGCTGACCTCCGGTCGCTGGCTCGTCGCCCGCCCGGTGAGGGCCGGACCTCGTCCTTGGTACCGAACGCGCTGGCACGGTTCTCATTCAAGCATCTTGCCCTCCGGTCGCGTGCTGAGCCCGGGCTCTTCCGTCAGCTGTGAGCGCGGGTCCGATGGTCACTTGGCCAGAACCCTGGAGACCGGGCGGCGAGTGACGGGCAGGGCGATCGAGGGCCCAGATTGCCGCTGCTGGGCGACCAGGTCCTTACCGGATGGTCTCCGTAATCCCCGCCGGTCGCCGCCACTCGGCACAAAAGCTTTCAGGTGGCCTCGAGATCGACGGGCGGGCTCTCACCGGCCGCGAGAGCTGGCCCGTCCGATACTGGCCGGACCATCGGCCCGGCGACGGCGGACCGGGGGTGATCCTCGAGCAGACAGCCAGGATCGCGTCATCGACGTCGCGAGAGTCCAGCAGCTGCGGCCTGCCCGCAAAACCCATCACTACGTGATCCGCCCGTCCGCTCTTATCACCACATCATCGTAGGAGTGTCTCTGCCGGCTGACATCGATCAGCAGCGTCCGGGCCAGGCTCCTAACAGCTCCAGAACCGGGTAGGCATCATGACGCGACGGGAAGGCAAGCTGCGTGCCACGTGCTGTGCACTGCACGAGTCGCTGGCGCTGGTGTGCATGCAGCCCCTGCTGGCCTACCGCGCCAGAGAGAGCGAGGACCTGACACGAGAAATATCTGACCCGATAGACGCGGTGCTGATCGCCGGCTCGCCAGCGAGCTGCGGGCGACCGTACCCAGTCCCCGACGTCCGAGGCATATCGCGCTCCATCACCTACGGGGCACTTGTCGATCCCGCGCTCTAGATCTAGCCGGACCAGACGTTCGGCGTTCACCCGGCCGGCCTCGTCGTCTGCCACCTCGGCAACAACGGAACAGCCCGCACCCAGCTCAAAACGTGGTCACTCGCTCGGCGCAGATGCCCGTCATCAGGCACGGGCACCACATACGCCCCGAGCCCGGCCGGCTGCGCCGCTTCCAGCAGCGCCGCTGCCTGCTCCGCAGTCAAGGCCTGGCTGGGGCGACCTTGCTGCCCGCACATCAAGATTCCGCTGAGACTACGCGGGCGCTCGCGGCTTCCCCCGAGGTTTCGGACCCACGCTGCCTGGGTTACGGCTCGCTGGCGCTGACTCCGGGAAGGTCGGCGAAGCGTGCCCTGGCATCGAAGGTCAAGATGGTTCGGTCAGTCTGTGCCGCATGCGCCGCGATGATCAGGTCGTGGGCGCCGCGTGGCGTTCCGGCACGACGGACATGGGCAATCAGCCGTGCGTGGTAAGCCGCGGTCGTCTCGGTGTAGTCCAGCACCTCGACAGCAGAACTGATCGCCACGAGTGCCCGCGCGCGGTCGGCGGCTCGGGCGGGAGTATCAGCTAGCTCGATGCCGACGCGGTACTCAGCGACCGTGACAGCCGCAGCGGCAAGCTCGTCGGCATCCAGGGCAGCCCGATCGATGGTCCCGCGCTCGTAGGCGATCAGGATATTCGTGTCGAGGATCAGGCGCCGGCCCAAGGATCATCTCCCTCGCTGGTCACCATGGCGAGTGCACTGGCGATGTCAGCTTCGAACCGGGCATCGGGCGGCGGGATCCGATCGAGAGCCGCTCGCAGGTCGGCGCCGGTCCGGCGCCGGGCCGGCGTAATCTCAGCTACCGGATGGTGGCCGCGGGTGATCGTGACACTCTCACCCCGCTCAATCGCGTCGAGCAACTCGGAGAAGTTCCGCGAGGCCTCTGTGGCGGTCATGGTACGCATTCCTCAAGGATATCTGATAATCAGATCGCACCGCTACGAGCCTCCGCCCAAGGCCCGGACCTCGCGGTCAGCGTCGCGTTTGTTGGAGGGAGACAAACGGGGAACCAAATGGTGCCGGACGCTCCGCGCGAACGCGTCTTGCCCCCCGGCTGCTCCCGGTCGTCATCGCCTTTCGATAATCGCCTCTGACCTGCATCGACGCGACGACCCTTTGCGGACCGCTTGCCTGCAATGCAAGAGGTCACGTGGCCGATCCATGGAAGGCGCGCATGCCCTGTGACCTGCTTATTTGCTCTTCAGCACATCATGACGGTCGACCGCACATACGCGCGAAACGAGAAAGCCGCCTCGCGGCGGCCGTTCGAAATATATGCTCTGAGCTGGAGTGGAGCTACGGGGATTCGAACCCCGGACCTCTTGCATGCCATACGAACCCAGACGCTAGCTGACTGTAGCCACATGCCGCCTGACCAGCCGCTTCATTCGTCTCACATGGCCCGCCGTCGCCCTGCATCGCCCCTCGCTTGCTCCCCTCTTGCTCCCCTGGGCAATGCCACCCGCCGTGCCAGCCATGCCTGATGACTGCGTCACAGGAACATCTGCTCGTTGCGGGGCCCTGACCATTGCGGCGATCGTACAGCTCGGCCGACATCGTCGCTGGCGCTGATGATCTTGGGCGTCACTTAGCCCGCCAGACGCCAATCTCCGCAGGCCCCGGGGCCAGGTCCCTCGAACGGGACGGCACCACGATGACGCCTCAACATCCGGTCGCGCATGATTGCGCGTGCCAGAATCGCAGCGCTACCGGGCCTTGTCATACGGCGGGCGCAGGCCCATGAGTTGGCCGATCTGATATGGGGTGAACCAGATCAGGTTGAAGACAAGCACGACCGGCAGGGTCAGCGTTTCGTGCCGCCACACCGACGCCGAAGGCAGGCCCAGCGCGAACACAGTGGCGCAGAAGATGCCTATCAGCAGGAAGCTCCCCCGGATCGCCAGGACATACCGGCGATTGAGCGGGCGCCGTCGCCGCTCTCGCCGGTCTGGCCGCAGCTGGCGCTCAAACCCGTCGGCCGGCGGCTTCCACAGCAGCGCCTCAGTCGCCTCAGCCCGGTCCGCTTCCTGATTCACATCGTCAGATTAGCCTGGACCGTCAACGGTGTCGCATGGCCATGCCTGCCAGCGCCCGGTAGCAGATTTGCACAGCCACTTGCATGGCAAGGGGTTAAGCCGGATCGTCCCTGCGAGGTCACCTTCATTTGGCGCGCTTGTTAGCAGAGCTAACGTCCTTCAGTGCGGGCAGGCGAGCGGATCGGGGCGGCGCCCGGTCTGCCTGGACCGGGGTCGTCACGTCCACGTCCAGCTTCCGGCGTCCCAGGTGCCGCCTGGTCCAGTCTCGGTGAGAGCGGGCTGCCAGAACCGGACGAGGGCATCGTAGGCGCCGTCCAGGGTGGCAAAAGCGATGCCGTAGTCAGTGACGAATCCGCGCCATGCCCGGTTCCAGGACCGGGGAGGGGCAGAAAGCACCGGGGGCCATGCTGTATGGCGCAGGCCGAAGGTTTGGCGGCATGCGGCAGCGAGGTCGGCCCAGGAAGGCAGCGGCAGCTCCCGAGCAATGACAAGCATGTCGTAGAGGTCCTTGGCGCGCCCGTTCTCCTGGCTGCCGTAGTCCCGAGTGTAGGCGTGCAGTTTCTCGGCGAGCTGCTGCTCGGGCCGGATGGCCGGGACGACGGCCGGCGGGACGTCCGCGAAGTCCAGCAGGTTCCGCAGCGTGATCTCCTCCACCGGGCGCATGTCGCCCGCGACGATGTTCACGTCGAGGCGCAGATTCTCGAACAGCCTGCTGGCCAGCCGCGCGGCGACCGGGAACCTCACACCGCCTTCAGCGCCTTCACCGCGGATTGGCCTGCCCTGGCCAATGGTGAACTCGAAGTAGTCGGCGAGATCGAGTGCGCACGCACGGTCGAGCATGTCGCGGAGCTGACGCCGGTCGGTGCGCCATGTCGCATCGGCGTCAGCGGTCGCCCTGGCATGGTCGCCCACCCTGGCGATCATCGCGATCCCGCCCTTGAGCGCCCAGCTGTCGGCTGGCGCCTCGGCGGCGATGCGCGCGAGCAGCCGCTGCAGCGCAGCTTCCTTCCGCAGCCGGTCCAGGGGCAGGCCCGTGGCGGCGTGCAGAGCACGCAGCCGCTGCTCTAGGGCGGTCCGCATCGCCGCCGGGCTTGCGTAGGCGTGCCCGGTCACGCGGGCTCCGTTGCCAGGGGCAGCCTGACGCCGAGCGCCCGCCGCAGCTGCGCGCGATCCGGCTCGCGGTTGACGGCGGTGGCGAGCCGCGCGGGCGTCGAGAGCCCCCGCTCGACAGACTCGCGGGCCGCTTCCCGGACCAACGACGCGTCGCCGGTCCGGGCCAGGTCGATCAGGGTGCGCTCGATCGTCGTCACGGGGACGTCGTCCCACAGGCGCCGCTCGGCCGGCGCCAGGTCCTCGTGATGGATCCGGATCCCGCTGCGGCTCCCGGTGAAGGATCCGGGCGCGGTGAGATGGATGACCGCGGGCATCGCCGAGGCGAGCTCGTAGACCGCCACCGCGCTGTCGTGGCTGATGGCGCTGCCGGGACCGGCCCACAATGTTGCCGCGATCATGTCGCCGTGCCGGTGCGCCGGGTAGTTCACGAGCCGGTACACGCCGTGCATGACGCGCTCCAGCTCGCCGGAGGTCGCATGGTAGGACAGCTGGCGATAGCTCAGGCCCGCACCGGATGCCTCGCGCGTCGTGAAGTAGCCGCCGTGCCGGGCAGCTAGATCATAGAACGCCCTGGACGCTGGCTCTCGCATGAAACTTACATTAGACGTAAGTTTGATCAGAAGCAAGGCTTCAGAATCTGCCGATCAAACTAACACTGAGCGTAATTTTGATCTCGGAACTCTGTCACTCGGGCGCCTCACCAGCCCCGGCGTCCGCAGGCGCGGGACCGCATCACGCCCGCCGGATGCGGCGCGCACGAAACCGCCATGGACCCACCCGGCGACCACACCTGGCTCCCAGCAGAACCCCGGCAACTGGCCCGGTCCGGGCCGGGATCCCCGGTACCAGCCTGACCTGCCAAGACTCCGGCCAGGCTGAGGACCGAGACCGGATTGCCTGCAAGCATCCAAGAGGTTAGACAGCGGATTCCAAGATCGCAGTCTCCTCTTGCTTGAGAGCCTCCAGAGTCCGTATCCGCTCCAACGTCGACAGCCCAAGGACGTACTCGACTGCCCGCGGCAGTGGATCACGAATTCGGAAGTGGGTCGGCACTCGAGGTGCAATCCCGGGCCAGCCGAACTTCTGCTCAACGTCATGAAGCGTCTTGCTCCCCGGACTGCTCCCGGTCGTCATCGCCTTTCGATAATCGCTTCTGACCTGCGACGGCGCGACGACCCCACACCGACCGCTTGCCCGCAATGCAAGAGGTCACATGCCGATCCAAGGAGAGGCGCGCACCGCCTGTGACCTGCATATTTGCACGTCAGCCCAGCCTACGGCCGACCGCACATACGAGCTAAACAAGAAAGCCGCCTCTCGGCGGCTGTTCGAATTTATACCTTTAAACTGGGAGTGGAGCTATGGGGATTCGAACCCCAGACCTCTTGCATGCCATGCAAGCGCTCTACCAACTGAGCTATAGCCCCGCGAACGCCGGCCTCTCGGCCACAGCGCCACGCCAGTGTACAAGAAACCGGCCCCTAGGCGGCGCCGGCGTCCGCATCCGGGACGGGGTCCGGAAGCATCCCGACATTGTGTTCAAGCAACCGCCATCTGCCTCGCCGCCGGGATATCACCGACCAGTGGCAATTGCCGAACGGCCCGAGTACCCGAGGCTCCCACGGGATCTCGAGCAGCCGTGCGACGGCCATCCCGAGGGCCGCGCCATGGGACACCACGACGGCCGTCGACCCGGCAGCGAGACTGTCGGCGATCCGCTCCAGCGTCGCCGATGTCCGTTCAGTCACGGCCAGCGCCGTCTCCCCGTCCGGAGGCGTCCAGGTCGCGCGCTCAGCTGGGAACCGCGCCGCGATCTCGGTCTCGGTCAGCCCCTCCCAGGATCCGCCGGAACGCTCCCGCAAGTCCTTGTCGAGCTGAACACTCAGGCCGGTCAGCCGTGCCAGCGCCGCCGCTGTCAGCGACGCCCTGCTCAGGTCCGATGAGTAGATCGCCGACGGCCGCAGCGTGGCCAGGTGCCGCGCGGCCTCGGCCGCCTGGCGGAGCCCCACCTCGTTGAGCGGGACGTCGCTTTGCCCCTGGAACCGGTGCTCCACGTTGTACGTGGTCTGCCCGTGCCTCCACAGGACCAGCGTGACAACGTCATCCTCGCCGCCGGGCCACAAGCTGGGCGCGACGGCATCCTCGGCAGCGGTCAAGCTAGCTCCGACCGCCAGGGCCAGTCGCGCCGGGCCCGCTCGAACCGCCCGTCCCTCCGGCGCCAACAGGCTCCGGCAGCGGGATCATCGGGCAGTCCTTCCACAGCCGCTCCAGCGAGTAGTAGACGCGCTCCTCGGCGTGCTGCACGTGAATCACGATGTCGATGTAATCCAGCAGCACCCAGCGTGCTTCTCGCTCCCCTTCGCGGCGGGCAGGCTTCGCTCCCGCCTTCCGCAGCCTGTCCTCGATCTCGTCCACGATCGCGCGTACCTGGCGATCGTTGGACGCAGAGCAGAGCAGGAAGGCGTCAGTGATCACAAGCTGCTCGCTGACGTCGTACGCGATGATGTCGGTAGCGAGCTTGTCAGCCGCGGCTGCGGCCGCGATCTCCACGAGCTCGACGGCCCTTTTGGTGGCAGTCACGTGTGCTGGCAGTCCTCCTCGGCTGACCCGTCTCTCAGGCTATGAACAAGGGTATCTGGCGTTGCCGACAGTACGCGTGAGCGCGGCACGAGGATTACCCCTATTTGACCCCATAAGGACCGGGAACGGGGCCGACAGAATCTCCGTCGCTCGTCCGTCCGCCGGCACCTCAGTCCGCCCGGCGGCCCGCGAGCCAGCAGGACACGGTCCATGACGCGGCGGCCAGCGCGACGGCCGCCAGCAGCGGCACGCCCGTCGGCCAGGCCGCCGACTGGATCGTCGCGCCGTTGCCGCGCAGCGCCGCGCTGGCCGGGGAGACGCTGGACACTAGCGCCACCACCACGGCCGCAACGGTGCTGAGCAGCGCCGCCGCCGGGTGCCGGATGAGCGGCGGGTTGAACAGCGTCCCAACGGCCGAGCCCACGAGGGCGCAAACCAGAGCCTTGCCCAGACCGACGGCCAGCGGGACCAGCAGGGCCGTCTGGTGCCCTGTTGTCACGAGCTCGTAGAGCGCCCCGGCCAGCCCCAGGACGGCGCCGCCAGCAAACGCCGTGAGCAGCGTCGCCAGCTGAGCCCGCGCTGGACCGCGCGCGGCAAAGACGCACGCGCGGGCGGCGCCCGGCTCCGCCGTCAGCATCGACCTGGTCAGCAGCGCCACGACCGGCACCAGGATGGCGGCGCTCCAGTCCAGCCCGTCGGCCAGATCACGAGCACGAACGAGGGCGGTGGCATGTGCACCCGAGCCAGCGCCACCGACGGAGATGAGCAGCGCATAAGTGATGAGCGGGAAGATCCAGCGGTGTGAGCGGAACAGGTTCGCCGTCTGGTACCGCAGCAGCGCGATCACGGCCGCACCTCCGGTACCGGCCGGACGGCGTGCACGTGCACCGCGTCCCACGCCAGCAGCTCTCGCAGCAGCTCGTCGGACCGGGCCGCCAGCGCCCTGACTACTACCCGGGCGTCCACGCGAGCGATCGACTCGACTCCTGGCAGCCGCGCTAGCTGCGCCATCGACCCGGCATCCAGCCCGGCGATCTCGATAGTGACAGTGGCCTGCCGCGCCGCCTCGTTCCCCGCAGCATCCGCGGTCGCTTTGCCTGCGCGGTCGTCTACGCCGGTCACGATCACGCGCCCGCCCTCGAGGCCCCAGCGCTCGTCCACCCGGCCGGCCAGCCGCGCCGGGTCGTGATCGACGAACAGCACCGTTCCGCCCTCAGTCAGGCGCTGAGCCACCGCCGCGTCGAGCGCCCCGCGCGCGGCCTGATCCAGGCCGGTCCACGCCTCGTCAAGGACGAGCAGGCCCGGTCGCGCCAGTAGCGCCTGTGCGATCGCGACCTTCTGGCACATCCCCTTAGACAGGGTTCGCAGCGGTGCGGCCGAATACTCGGCCGCCCCGAGACGCTCCAGCCACTCGTCGACGGCCGCAGGAACGGCTGCGCCTGCCAGCCCGTGGATCCGCGCCATGTGCGTCAGGTACTCGCGCGCCGAGAACGCCAGCCCGCCGGGGAATCGCTCGGGCACGTAGCCGGCACGCGGCCGCCCCGTCACCCGGCCCGCCGACGGAGTGGACACGCCCGCCATGACGCGCAGCAACGTGGACTTGCCGCTGCCGTTCGGGCCCGCGAGCCGGATCAGGCGCCCGGAGGCGACGTCACGGCTCACGTCGCGCACAATCCATGGCTGGCGGAGCCCGTAGCGCTTGCCCACCGCCTCCAGCCGCATGCTCGCAGCCTAACCTCGGTAGAGCTTGCGTTTCGAGATGTACTGCACGATGCCGTCCGGCACCAGATACCAGATCGGATTGCCATCTCGTACGCGCTCCCGGCACTCGGTCGAGGAGATCGCGAGTGCCGGGATCTCGACCAGGCTGATCCGCTCCGACGGCAGATGGGGAAGCGTCAGCTGGTGGCCAGGTCGAGTACAGCCGACGAAGCGCGCCATCGAGAACAGCTCGTCGGCGTCTCGCCAGGAGATCATCTTGGCCAGCGCGTCAGCACCGGTGATGAAGTAGAAGTCGGCAGCCGGTCCGCGCTGAGCCCGCAAGTCGCGCAGCGTGTCGATGGTGAAGGTCTCCCCCGGCCTGTCGATGTCGACCCGGCTGACCGAGAACCGCGGGTTCGACGCGGTCGCGATCACCGTCATCAGGTACCGATCCTCGGCGGGCGAGACCTTCCGGCCGTTCTTCTGCCACGGCTGCCCGGTCGGCACGAAGATGACCTCGTCCAGGCTGAAAAAGTGCCCGACCTCGCTGGCCGCCACGAGGTGCCCGTGGTGGATCGGGTCGAAAGTGCCGCCCATGATGCCGATCCGCTTGCCCGCGCCGCCGGCCGCCGGGCCTACGACTCCATCCGCATCGGTCATGCCAGTGAGATTAGACGCCCGTTATCAGAGCGGATACTTGATCCCCGTCAGTTGTTCCGACTCCACCCATAGCCGCCGCTGGTCCTCCCTGCTCTGCGACCGGCTGCTGGATGTCACGACGACCGGATAACCGGTGAGCTGCATGAAGCCGTCCGGCCCGTAATACGTGCCGCCGATTGCCGCCGGGTCCGTCGCCGCCCGGAGCGTCGGCAGCGCGCCCATCTTGCCGTCCTGCACCCACCAGGAGTTGAGCGCCGTGAACCTTGGGTCCATCGCCGCGTTGGACAGCGGGGACATGTGCCGGGTCAGGTTTGTGCGCGCGGTGCCCGGATGCGCGGCCAGGGCGAGCGTCTGCGCGCGCACCTTGGCGAGCCTGCGCTGGAGCTCGTAGGTGAACAGGAGGTTGGACAGCTTGGACCGCCCGTAAGCGGCGTACCGGTTGTAGTGGCGCGCGGACTGGAGGTCAGCGAAGTTCACCCGCCCGGCCCGGTGGCCGTTGCTGCTCAGGGTGATCACGCGCGAGCCCGGCGCGGCGAGCAGCGACGGCATGAGCAGCCCGGTCAGGGCGAAGTGGCCGAGGTGATTAGTGCCGAACTGAAGCTCGTACCCGTCCTTGGTGAGGCTGTAGGGAGTGAACATCACGCCGGCGTTGTTGATCAGCAGGTCCAGCCGGGGGTATCGCGCCGTCAGATCCGCCGCTGCCGTCTTAATGGCCGCCAGCGAAGCCAGGTCAACCTCGGCCGTCTCGACCGCGGCGTCCGGCAGCTCGCGGCGAAGTCCGTCGGCGGCCGCCGCCGTCTTACCCTCGTCACGCCCGGCCAGGACTACGGTCGCCCCGTGCCCGGCCAGCACCCTGGCTGTCTCAAGCCCGAGGCCAGAATTCGCCCCGGTGATAACGGCGATCCTGCCGCTCTGATCGCCGACATCCTGCGCTGTCCAGTGGCCGGCACCGCTGCGCTGCGTCATCTTGCCATCCTCTCTGAACACAGCCTCTCTGACCGCTGGCTCACCATTCCCATCGGCGGGTATATATCTACGATGGTGGATTACTCGGCAAACTACGCCACAGCTTCCAAGGATCAGACCCGGACCCTGTTCAGCCACGTCATGTGGCTGGTCGCGGCAGCTACCGGGTTCTTTGCGCTCGGCTGCTACGCGGGCCGTGACCTCTCATCGGGCTGGTCGATCGCCTGGTTCGTGGCTGGATTCGGCTGCCTGATCGCCATGAACTTCACCCGGCGGTCGTCGGGCGGCGCCAGCGTGGCCCTGCTCATGGGCGTCGGCCTGTTCCTCGGTCTTGCCATGGGGCCGGTCGTGGCGTACTACACAACGACGAGCCCGCAGGTGGTGTGGCAGGCGGCCGGGGCGACGGCCCTGTTCATGGTCGGATTCGGCGCCTACGGGTATGCGACCCGGCGGGATCTGACCGCGGTCGGCCGGGTCTCGTTCTTTGCCCTGATCGGCCTCATCGTCTTCGGCATCATCCTGATCTTCGTCCGCATCCCCGCCGGAGACCTGATCTACGCGGTACTCGGGCTGGTGATCTTCGCCGGCCTGACCATGTACGACTTCCAGCGTCTGCGCCGGTCGAAGGGCCTGGACTCGGCCCCCATCATCGCCGCGTCGATCTTTCTGGACGCGCTGAACGTCTTCCTGTTCTTCCTGCGCATCTTCTCCGGCGGCCGCGACTAGCCAACGCGAGCCGACCCGGTCTAGGCGATGCCGGGCAGCGGCGACTCGCCGCCCTTCCAGCGCGCCACCCGGACCGCCTTGCCGACCTCGGTCCGCGGTACCGAGCCAGGCGGCAGCAGCCGGACCGCGATCGAGAGCCCGAGCACGTCCTTCAGCCTGGACTCGATCTGGCTGGGATCGGGCTGCGGACCGGACCAGCCCGTTCCCGTCTCGCAGATCGCGATGAGACGGTGCTGCGGTGCGCGCTCGTCCACCACCAGCAAGTAGTCGGGTGCGAGCGAGTCCTGCGCGAGCAGGACGCGCTCGATCTCGCTCGGGTAGACGTTCACGCCTCGCACAACGAGCATGTCGTCCTTGCGGCCAGTGACCTTGCTCATCTTGACCAGCGTCCGGCCGCAGCGGCAGGTGCCGCGGCGCAGCGCGGCGATATCGCCCGTCCGGTACCGCAGCAGCGGGAGCGCTTCCTTCGTCATCGTCGTGAAGGTCAGCTCGCCGGGCGTGCCGTCTGGCACCGGCTCGCCGGTGATCGGGTCGAGCGTCTCGACCAGGAACTGGTCCTCATTCACGTGCAGCCCGTCGGCTGCGACGATGCACTCCGCCGCGACACCGGGCCCGATCACTTCAGACAGGCCGTAGATGTCGAGCGCGCGGATGCCGAGCAGGTCCTCGATCCTGACGCGCATCTCCTGCGTCCACGGCTCCGCGCCGAAGATGCCGGCCGCCAGGGACAGGCCGTGCTGCGGCCCGGCCCCGGCCTCGGCCAGCGCCTCGCCAAGCCGGATGGCGTAGGAGGGCGTGCAGGTCAGGATGTCGGGCCGCAGGTCCCTGATCAGGGTCACCTGGCGTGGCGTCATCCCGCCCGAGACAGGGACCACTGTCGCGCCGAGCTCGATGGCACCCTGGTGGATGCCGAGCCCGCCGGTGAACAGGCCATAGCCATAGGCGTTGTGCACGATGCTCGCCCGCGTCGCCCCGGCCGCGGCCAGTGCCCGCGCGCACATCCGGGCCCAGAGTTTCAGGTCGGCTGTGGTGTAGGCCACGAGCGTGGGCCGACCGCCGGTGCCGCTCGATCCGTGCACCGCCACGACCTCCTCGCGCGGCACGGCCAGCAGCCCGAACGGGTAGGCGTCCCACAGATCCGCCTTCGTCGTCGTGGGCAGCCGGGACAGTGTGGCGAGGTTCACATCCGCGCCCGCCTGCACGCCAGCGTCCTTCAGCCGGGTGCCCTGAAGCCCGCCCGCGGCGATGAGCCGGTCGACTAGCTCGCGGAGCCGCTCGGTTTGCAGGCCGGCCAGAGCCTCGGCCGGCATCGACTCGGCATCCGGCTCGAACATGGCCGGGACTTCACCTGCGGACATTGGGCCAACCTCTCACGACGGACGCTTACGATGACAGGTATGACCACTGTGCCTGACCGCTCCCGGATCCGTCTGCCGGGTATTAGCTCTCGTGCTTACGAGCACCCCGCCGACCGGTCAGCGCTCGTGGCGCTGCGCAAGCTGACCGGCTTCGACACGATCCTGAAGAACCTAGCCGGGCTGTTCAACGACCGGTCGCTGCGGCTGATGTTCCTGGCGAGCTCCGTCCGCGCCTCGCCGGAGCAGTTCCCGAACCTGTACAACGCCATGCTGGACGGCTGCTACATCCTGGACCTGCCGAAGGTGCCGGAGCTGTTCATCTGGCAGAACCCCCTGGTCAACGCCATGACGCTGGGCACGGACAAGCCCTTCATGGTGATCACGACCGGCATGGTCGACCTGATGGATGAAGAGGAGCTGCGCTTCATCATCGGGCACGAGCTCGGGCACGTGCTGTCTGGGCACTCGGTCTACCGGACCATGCTCTTCCACCTCGTGAACCTGGCGCAGCGGCTCGCGCTGGTGCCGTTCGCGTGGATCGGGCTTAAGGCCGTGATCTGGGGCCTGGAGGAGTGGTACCGCAAGTCGGAGCTGTCCTGCGACCGGGCCGGCCTGCTGGCCAGCCAGGACGTCGAGGCGGCACGGCGGGCTCTGATGAAGACCGCGGGCGGGTCCCGGCTGGCCGAGCTGAGCCACGACGAATTCCACCGCCAGGCGCGCGAGTACGACGCCGTGCCGGACGTGCGCGAGGGTCTGCTTAAGCTGCTTCAGCTCCAGGGCACGACGCACCCGTTCGCGGTCGTGCGGTTCGCCGAGCTGGACCGCTGGGCTGACGACGGCGAGTACCGCACCATCCTGGCCGGGAACTATCCGCGCCGCGAGGACGACTCCGAGACGTCGGTCGGCGACGAGTTCAGGGCGGCAGCCAAGTCCTACCAGGAGTCCTGGAACCGCAGCGCCGACCCGCTGATCGGCGCCGTCCGGGGCGTCGCGAACGGCGCAGCCGAGGCCGGATCGAAGCTGTTCAACCGGTTCGCCGGCGGCGACCGCCACGACGACGACGACGAGTAGGCACTAGGTCCAGGGCGCGTCAGCGCGGCATCGGGCCTTCGACGGCGATGAGCCCGTCGTGGGTCTTGCCGCTGAGTCGCACTCCGGCACCCCACACCGAGGCGGTGCCAGGGACAGCGGCCAGCTGAAGCAGGCTGCCCGTCGATCCACCGAAGCGCGGCTGGAGCGGCGACTGCCAGGCGCCGTTCGTGAGATGCCAGATGCGCTGGGTAATTCCTGGCGAGGTGCTCGTGCCGAGCGCCCACAGGCCGCCATTCCCGTCCGGCACCAGACTGCTCAGCCGGAAGTCGGCGACTGATGCCGAGTCCGGCAGTTCGGTGATGTGCCACGCCGAGCCGGTCAACTCTCGCCGAGCCGGTCAACTCTCGCCAGGATGTCTCGAGGCGAGACGGCGGTCACAGCGGCGATGGATCCAGCACCGGGGACGGTCCTGGTAACCCAGCCATGCACCGTGAACTGCGCCGCGTACGGCGTGACCGTGCCTGGTGCGCCGGTCGCCAGCCGCAGGCCGAACACCCAGGCGTCGGTCGGGCTGAGGACGACGGCCGTCGACATAATCGTCAGCGCCTTCGGCCGCTTAGCGAGCGTGGTGCCGGGCACCGTCCCGAACGCCCAGCCGTGGCCGTTGTAACGGGCGTAGCGAATCGCGCGCACGCCACCAAAGACCCAGACGTCGGTGGCCGAGGACGCCGCGATCACCGCGTTTTTGCTGAAGCCCCAGCTAGCCCAGGTCTTCGCAGCCAGCGGCGAGAAGCGCACCTGCATGCCAGGAGCTACCAGCCCAGCGCTCGACAAGCGGCGCCTGCTTGCCTGCCGAGCTGACCGTCTGGCCGGCGGCCCACGCGTCCCCGGGGCTGACCGCGGCAATGCTGGCGAACTGGGCCGTGCCCTTGGCCACGGTGACTGTCGCTGCCGTGCGCCAGCCGACAGCGGTGGACTGGGGCTGGCAGGCGGCCAGCATGACGGCGCCCCCCGCTGCCGCCAGCGCAGCGACGCCACGAGCCTTCAGTCTCGGCCAGCCGGGCTCAGTGCCGGGCTCAGCCGTCGGAGGACGTCGGGGAGCTGACCGGGATGGACCACACCGACCTGCTGGGTCGCCCTGGTCAGGGCGACGTACAGGTCGTTGAGACCACGCGGTGACTCGCTGAGCATGCGGGCCGGGTCGGCGATCAGCACGCAGTCGAACTCGAGTCCCTTGGCCTGCTTGACCGTCAGCACCACGACTGGGCTGGTCAGGTCCGGATCGGCGCCGATCGCGGTGCCCGGCAGTGCGGCACTGACGCTCGCGCCGAGCTCGGCTGCCAGCCCTTGCGGCACGATGACGGCGAGCTTGCCGTCGCCCGCCTGATCGGCCAGCCGGACTGCCGCCCGCGCTACGGTCGCCGCCAGCTCGTCCGGGGCCGATTCCAGCTGCCAGGGCTCGTGCCCGGACTCCCGGACGGACCGAGGCGGCTCAAGCGCCGGGTCGATCGCGGTGAGTACGTCGGCTGCGACCACCATGACCTCGGCCGGGGTCCGGTAGTTCACGGTCAGCGGCGCCAGCACCCACCGGTCCCCCAGGTACGGATCGAGCGCCTCATGCCACGACGGCAGCCCGCCCAGATCACCGGTCTGCGCGACATCCCCGACGATCGTCAGTGACCTGGCGGGGCAGCGCCGCATGATCATCCGCCACGCCAGCTGCGAGAGCTCCTGAGCCTCATCGACGATCACGTGTCCGAACACCCAGGTGCGGTCGGCGGCTGCGCGCTCTGCCGCCGTCAGGTGTTGCTCGTCCTCGTAGCGAGCCGCCAGCCGTCCCGCGTCGACGAGGTCAGCGCCCATCAGGATCTCCGGGTCGTCCTCATCGTCACGGCCGATAATGTCCAGCACGCCCTGGGCGTACGCCTCCTCCTGCCGACGGCGCCTGGCCTCGGCGGCGCGGATCGCTCGGTCGTCCTCGCCGAGCAGTTCGGCTGCCTCGTCCAGCAAGGGCACGTCGGCCGGGGTCCACGGCGCGTCGGGCGCGCGATGCAGGGTGGCGCGGTCGGCTGCCGACATCCGCGGTGCGGCGGCCGCCAGCCGGTCAGGATCGGAGAGCAGGTCGCTCACCAGCTCTTGCGGCGTGAGGATTGGCCAGAGCGTGCTGATGGCCGCCCGAACCGCCGGGTCGGTGCGAAGCTCACGGCGCAAGTCGTCCACGTCCTGGCGGTCCATGAGGCTGGCTCCGCTGCGGACGTCCGTGCCGATCCGCGAGGCCAGCTGCCGGGTCAGCGCGCTGATGATCTCCCTGGCGAAGACCGACCGCGCCTGGTTATGCGGCCGCCTGGAGCGACGAGCCCGTTCCCTTGCATGGGCGATCGCCCGCGGAGTGAGCCGCAGCCGGCCTGAGTCCGCGGCGAATTCACGCGGGGATTCGTCGCGGGATGAGGTAGCCACCAGCCGGAGCCGGGCGGCGTCCGCGCGGATCTCGAGCGGCTCGTCCGGCACCTCCTGGCGATTGCGGACGGCCGCCGCGATGACCTTGGCCATGTCGATCCGGCCCTTGATCGCGGCGACCTCCGCGGGTTCTGCCCCGGCCGCGCTCACGCCGGGGAATAGCTCGCCGATGGTCGACAGGAGCACGCTGGTCTCGCCGAGCGAGGGCAGCACCTGACCGATGTACTTGAGGAAGGTGGCGTTCGGCCCGATCACCAGCACGCCGCGCTTCTCGAGCTGGCGGCGGTAGGTGTAGAGCAGGTAGGCGGCGCGGTGCAGGGCTACGGCCGTCTTGCCGGTGCCGGGGCCGCCCTGGACGACGAGCGCGCCGGCCATCGGCGCCCGGATGATCACGTCCTGCTCGGCCTGGATGGTCTCGACGATGTCGCCCATCGTGCCGGTGCGGCTGACGTTCAGCGCCGCGAGCAAGGCGGACTCACCTGTCAGGCCCTCGTGCCGGGACGGGTCAGCGACAGCGAGGTCGAGGACCTCGTCGTCGAGTGCCGAGATACTCCGGCCGCGGGTCTTGATGTGGCGGCGAACCCGGACGTCACCGGGCGAGGCCGCGGTTGCGAGGTAAAACGGGCGCGCGGCGTCGGCGCGCCAGTCCATGAGCAACTGCGCGTAGTCGTCAGTGTCGGCGTGAATTCCGAGGCGGCCGATGTAGCGGAGCTCGCTGTCGGCGAACTCGAGCCGACCGAAGCAGAGCCCGTTTTCGGCCGCGTCAAGCTGGGCTAGCTGCTGGCGATACATGGCGCTGAGGGTCTCGCGCTCTACCCTGGCCTGGTGCGTCCCGCCGCTCTGGCGCAGGACCCCAGCCATCCGGTCGTTAGCGCGTTTCCTTAGGTCATCGAGCCGGGTGTACAGCACCGTTATGTATTCCTGCTCGCGATCCAGTTCCGCGTTTGACAACCATGCTCCTTGTAGTTATTATCCAATTGAGGATTATGGCCTTAAGGCTTTTTCCTTCTACGCGCTACAAGAATGTAGCGCGTTTCTTTATTTCCCGGAACCTGCGGAGGTTCCGGTGCGGTCGATGTCGCTCCGTCACCATGCCCTGGTTGGCCGTTTTGTCGCTCGTCGTCAGCCAGCGTCGTCAGCCCAGCCGAAGGTCGGAGCCGCGTGGTCCGAGGGTGGCGCCTTCCGCCGGGACATCCGGATCCCAGTCGAAAACCACCGAGTTGTCCTCCTCGCCGATCAGGACCTCGGCCCCCGGTGTGGCACCCGCACCGGCTAGCGCCTGCTCGATGCCGAGCTTCGCCAGCCTGTCGGCGAGGTACCCGACGGCCTCGTCGTTGGAGAAGTCCGTCTGGAGAATCCACCGGCGCGGTTTGTCCCCGATGATGCGGAAGCTGTTGTCTCCGGTCGCCACCACGGCGAAGTCTGGTCCTGCCACCGCCTGCGGCCGGATGACCAGCCTGGTCGGCTCCACGGGAGGGGCGGCCGCTCGCGCCTGCGCGATCACCGCTGCCATCGTGAAAGCCAGGTCGCGCAGCCCCTCGGTCGTCGCGGCCGAAACCCGGTGGACGGTCAGGCCGCGCGCTTCAAGCTCAGGCTCCACGAGGTCGGCCAGCTCCCTAGCCTCCGGTATGTCGATCTTGTTGAGCACGACGATCCGCGGCCGGGCGCCCATATGTGCGCCGGTCAGCTCCTCGTATGCCGTCAGCTCGGCCTCGAGCGCATCAAGATCGCTAACTGGGTCCCGCCCCGGCTCCTCGGTGGCGCAGTCCAGCACGTGCACGAACACCTGGCAGCGCTCGATGTGCCGAAGGAAGTCAAGACCGAGTCCCTTGCCAGAGCTGGCGCCGGGGATCAGGCCCGGCACGTCGGCAACGACGAACTGCACGTCGCCGGCCTCGACGACGCCCAGGTTCGGAGTCAGGGTCGTGAACGGGTAGTTGGCGATCTTCGGGCGGGCCGCCGACATGGCGGCGATGAGCGAGGATTTGCCGGCGTTCGGGAACCCGACCAGGCCGGCGTCGGCGACGGTCTTGAGCTCCAGTATGAGATGCAGCTCCAGACCGGGCTCGCCGCGCAGGGCGAAGCCGGGTGCCTTGCGCTTGGTCGACGCCAGTGCGGCGTTGCCCAGCCCGCCGCGGCCACCCTCGGCAGCTACATAGCGGGTGCCCACGCCGGTCAGGTCGGCTAGTTCCTCGCCGTCGACAGTCTTGATCACGGTGCCGTCGGGCACCTTGAGGACAAGGTCGTCCCCGTCGGCGCCATTTCTGTTGGATCCGGAGCCGGGCCTGCCGTCGCCGGCCCGGCGCACGGGCTTGCGATGGAAGTCCAGCAGCGTTGACGAGCTCGGGTCGACTTCGATGATCACGTCGCCGCCGCGGCCGCCATTGCCACCGTTCGGCCCGCCTAGCGGCTTGAACTTCTCCCGGTGGATCGACGCGCAGCCGTGACCGCCGTGGCCAGCGTGCACCCTGACCTCCGCCTGGTCCGCGAACTCCGCCACGGCCGCTCCCCTTCCGTTCTCATGACTTGCCTGCGTTGCGCTTGCCTTGCCTGCGCTGCGATGGTCTTGCCTGCGCTGCGCTCACGCTCTTGCATTGCACCGGTTCTTGCCTGCGTTGCGCCGCGCCCGGCGTTGCGCCGCGCCTGCGAGCGCGTGGCTGCCTATACCTACCCGTCGCTGGCTTGACATAAGACGGAGGGCGGACCTTGCCGGTCCGCCCTCCATAAGCCTTGCGCCGCTTAGCCGGTCGGGCCGACCGCCGCGGTAGCAGCTAGCTTGCCTCTGCCGACTCCACGGGCAGCACGCTCACGGCCCGGCGGCCGCGCCGCCTGCCGAACTGCACCTGGCCGCTCACGAGGGCAAACAGGGTGTCATCCCCGCCCCGGCCGACGCCGATGCCGGGGTGAAAGTGCGTTCCGTGCTGCCGGACGATGATCTCGCCGGCGCCGACGACCTGGCCGCCGAACCGCTTCACGCCGAGTCGCTGCGCGTTAGAGTCCCGCCCGTTCCGGCTGGAGGACGCGCCCTTCTTGTGTGCCATCGGAGGCTCAGCCCTTCTTCTTCGACCCGGCGCTGGCCTTGGCAGCGCCGATGCCGGTCACCCGCACCTGCGTGTACTTCTGCCGATGGCCAAGGCGGCGGCGGTAGCCGGTCTTGTTCTTGTAATGGATCATGTGGATCTTGGGCCGGCCGCCGCGCCCACGATCTCAGCGGTGACTTGGTAAGCGCCGAGCTCGGCCGGGTCGCTGATGACCTTGCCGTCATCGACGACCAGCAGAGTCGGCAGCGTCACGCTGGCCCCGACCTCACCAGACAGCTTGTCGACGGTCAGGACGTCGTCTACCGACGCCTTCTCCTGCCTGCCGCCGCAGCGCACGATCGCGTACACCGAGAGTTCTCTCCTCTTTGTGCCAGCCCGCGCGAGATTCCATCTGCTGGAGTCGGGCTTGCCTTACATTGCGCACTAAGCCGTCCGGCCGGGTGGCCGCCTGATCCTGAACATGCGCCGACCATAAAGCGTATCAGACCACGCGGGTCCTCAACTGCTCGCGGGCTCGACCGCCTGACCGTCCCCGGGTGCATCGGGCTCGCCGCCCGCTGACTCCGCCGGGCCTGACCGCCGCGACCGGCTTGACCTGGATCGTCCTGACCGGCTGCCCGTCGGCGCTGCGCGGTCGGCGCCGCTCACAGTGGCGCCGCTCACAGTGGCGCTGTCAGTCACGCTGCTGTCCGCCGGAGCTTCGTCCCGCACGGCCCCGTCGGATAGCGCCGGGCTAGCTGCTGCGACCACGGCCGGACTCGGCGTGGGCACGTCGGAACCTGGGCCAGCCGCGCCGTCGCCGTCCTCGCGGGCACCGGCGTCCTCACGACCACCGGAGTCCTCGCGGGCACCCGCGTCACGCCGCGGCCCGCCGCCTCGGCTCCGGCCGCTCCGGCTGCCGCCCACCGTCACGACCGCCGCCGTCACGACCGCCGCTGTCACGGCTACCGGTGTCACGGCCGCCGCTGTCACGGTTACCGCCATCGCGGGCGGCCCCGTTCCCGCCAGAATGGTCGCTCTTGCCCTGGCCGCCGCTACGACCAGAGTCCCGGCCGTGCGCGTGCGAGTGGTCGACAGGCTCCATGGAGATCATCACGCCGCGGCCGTTGCAGTGCTCGCATGGCACCGAGAATGCTTCCAGCAGACCGGAGCCGACCCGCTTGCGGGTCATCTGGACCAGGCCCAGCGAAGTGACCTCCGCGACCTGATGCTTCGTCCGGTCCCTGGCCAGGCACTCGAGCAGCCGGCGCAGCACGAGCTCGCGGTTGCTCTCCAGGACCATGTCGATGAAGTCGATCACGATGATGCCGCCGAGGTCGCGCAGCCGCAGCTGGCGGACGATCTCCTCGGCTGCCTCCAGGTTGTTCCTGGTGACCGTCTGCTCCAGGTTGCCGCCCTGGCCGGTGAACTTGCCGGTATTGACATCGATGACCGTCATGGCCTCGGTGTGGTCAATCACGAGCGATCCACCGCTCGGCAGCCAGACCTTGCGCTCCAGCGCCTTGGCCAGCTGCTCGTCGATCCGATACGAGGCGAAGACGTCCTTGGCGTCGTCCCAGCGCTGCATCCGTTCGGACAGGTGCGGGGCCACGTAGCGGACGTACTCGTCGACGAGGTCCCACTCGCTGTCGCTGGCGATGATCAGGTTGGAGAAGTCCTCGTTGAAGATGTCCCTGACCACGCGCAGCGTGAGGTCCGGCTCGCTGTAGAGCAGGTCCGGCGCGCTGGCGGTCTTGGACTTCTTCTCGATCGCCTCCCACTGCGCCGCCAGCCTGGCCACGTCACGGGAGAGTTCCTCCTCGGAGGCGCCTTCGGCAGCGGTGCGTACGATCACGCCAGCGTTCTCGGGCATGACCTGCTTGAGGATCTGCTTCAGCCGGCTGCGCTCGGTGTCAGGCAGCTTACGGCTGATGCCGGTCATGCTCGCGCCTGGCACGTAGACCAGGTAGCGGCCCGGCAGGCTGACCTGGCTGGTCAGCCGTGCGCCCTTATGCCCGATCGGGTCCTTGGTGACCTGCACCAGGATCGACTGGCCGGACTTCAGCGCTGACTCGATCCGCTTGGACTCGCCTTCGAGCCCGCTCGCGTCAAAGTTGACCTCGCCGGCGTACAGCACCGCGTTGCGGCCCTTGCCGATGTCGACGAACGCGGCCTCCATCGAGGGCAGCACGTTCTGGACCTTGCCGAGGTACACGTTGCCCACGTACGACTGGTGGCTGGCCTTGTCCACGTAGTGCTCGACCAGCACGTTGTCCTCGAGCACGGCGATCTGGGTCCGGTCGCCAGTCTGGCGGACCACCATCAGACGCTCGACGGCCTCGCGCCGGGCCAGGAACTCGGACTCAGTAATGATCGGCGGCCGTCGGCGACCTGACTCGCGGCCCTCACGCCGACGCTGCCGCTTGGCCTCCAGCCGCGTCGAGCCCTTGACGGCCCTCACATCGGTGACGTCAGCGGTCGCGGTCTTCTCGCGCGGCGGGCGGACATGAACGACGGTGTTCGGCGGATCGTCCGGTCCGGTCCCTGCGGCCTGCGGTTCGCCGTCGCCGCTCGTCCCGCTACGCCGGCGGCGCCGACGGCGCTTCCCGGTCGCGCTCGTCTCGCCCGAGCCGTCCTCATCGGGCTCGTTCTCCTCATCAGCCGCGTCCTCGGGCACGGCGTGATCGGCCGCTCCCTCGGCGCCGGCCTCCGCACCATCGCCAACGCCGGTGGTGCCTCTGCCGCGGCCGCGACCGCCGCGCCGGCGCCGCCTGCTGGCAGACCCTGGCGCACCTTCCTCACGGCCGTCGCCGTCACCATCGTCGGTGTCATCATCGGCGGCGCGCGCTGCGGCCGGTGGCGGCTGCTGCCGCTCCGGCTTTGGCGGGGCCGGCGGCCGCGCGGCAGCGATGTCCGGCGGCTGGAAGATGACCAGTGGCGGCTGGAATGCCGCGGGTGCGACTGCCCTGGCCCGGGCGCCGGATGCACCGTCCCCCTGGCCGGTGGTGTCGCTGGCACCTGAGCCTGGTCCGCCCGCGCCTGGTCCGCCTGAGCCGGTCGAGTCGCCCGCTCCTGAGCCTGCGGAATCGTGACCGCCTGCGTCGTGGCCGGCGGCTTCCTGCTGCGTGGCAGATGCGCTCGCCGCACTCCTGGACCGACTGGAACCGCTTCGCCTTGCGGCGGTGCGGCCCGCGGTCGTACCCCGTGGCGAGGTCTCATCGCCGTCCTGGCGCCCGCCCTCACCTTCGCCGCTCGCGCGGGCCTGGTCATGCTGGGATGCCGGGTCATGCTGGGCGGCCGGGTCATGCTGGGCGGCCGGGGTGCCCTCAGGATCGCCAGCCGGGGTGGCTTGCACACCGGCGGCGCGCGATCGTGCAGGTCGCCGACGAGCTGCTCCGGCCGGCTGGTCTCCGGCGGCGCCGCCTGCATCGGCACTGCCTGCATCGGTACTGCCTGCATCGGTACTGCCCGCGCGGGCGCTGCTGGACGCGCCACTGTCGGATTGGGTCGCTGCCGGGGTCGACGGCGCCGACGTGGCCGGCTGAGCCGACCCGGCAGTGCCGGTCGACGACGCCGACGGCGGCGGCGGTGGCGGCGGCTCCGCGGCCGGTGGGCCGGCTGGCCTGGTTACGGCGCGTCGGGCACGGCGCAGCAGGCCGCGGCCTGTACTGCCGTTCTCAGCCGCCGATCCGGTGCCGGTCGTTCCCGGCCCGCTCGCTGTCTCAGCCGAACCGGCTGATCCATTCGTTCCAGCCGACGCATCAGCTGGCTCTCTGTTCTGTCGCTCGATCTCGAGCATTCGGGCGATCTCTCCCGTCAGGCTCCCGGGCGCAGCCGACCTCATCGGGCCGCTCCGCGCCACGCGGGAGCTGTTCGTACGCGCTCACTGGAGCGGTACTCGCCATGCTGGCGCTCCCCGCATCCAGGCACGTTGCCAATACCTGTCCCTGTGCATCCCGCTCGTCTGGCCGGGACGCTTCCGCCGTATCTGCGGCCTTACCGAGGCCGACGGCGGCAGTATCAATGCCCAGCGGCCCCTGAGCCAGTCGCGTCACCAATGCTGGCGACGACGGCTCCAAGGCCGACATGGTGCGGAACGCAGCCAGGATGTCTTCGGGTCGCACGGCAGGTGTCATGTGCCGAACAACCATTCGAAGTATCGCACACCTCGGCTGATCTTCCGCGGTGGCACGCCGCTCAAGCTCCAGCGATACCACCCCGGCCCTGGTGTCGAGCCGGCGGACTCCCTTGCTGGTGAGGCGATCCACCTCCGCATGCGCGGCGGCGAGAAACGCCTCCACTGCCCTGGCCGCTTCGTCCTCAGCGACACCTGGCAGCACAACTTCCCACTCCGAGGCCTCAAGCTGCGGCGCCTGTGCCACAGCCAGGTCAGCGACCTCGATCACGTCAATCCCGTCTGGCAGGGCTGCATCGAGCCTCGCCCGGACGAATTCAGGGTCCAGGCCTGCCGTGAGGGAGATTTCCAGATACTCGGCCTCACTTGCAGCGCCCGTGGACGCTCCGCCCGAGTAAGAGATCTTGGGATGCGGAGAGAAACCAGCAGAGTGCGCAACCGGCAGGCCAGCCCGCCGAACCCCACGCTCCACCGCACGCGCGATATCCCTATGACTCGCGAATCGCATCCTGCCACGCTTAGCGTACCTGACCATCAGCCGCTGAACCGCTGGCAGCGGCGCTGGTCCCGTCGGCCGCGGCGGCTGCTGGCGCGCCACCGTCAGCCCTCGCTGCCGGGCGCGATCGCGCCACCGCGGTATGCCGGAGCCTCACCAGAATCTGAGCCTCCGCTAGTGACAACGCTGAGGGGAAGCAACCTCTTCCCGGTCGGGCCGGCCTCGATCTCCGTCTCCATCGCGGGGCAGACGCCGCACTCGAAGCACGGCGTCCACCGGCAGTCGTCCACCTCGGCGGCACCGGCCGGATCGATGGCCGCCAGCCAGTCCTGCCACAGCCAGTCCCGCTCCAGGCCGGCGTCCAGGTGGTCCCACGGCAGGATCTCGTCGTAACCGCGCTCACGGGTCGTGTACCAGGCCAGGTCGACGCCTTCCGGCGCGAGCGCGGCCGACGCGCACCGATCCCAGCGTTCGAACGAGAACGTCTCGCTCCAGCCGTCGAACCGGCCGCCGTCCGCCCAGACGGCCCGGATCACCTTCGCGACCCGCCGGTCGCCGCGCGATAGCAGCCCCTCCACGATCGACGGTTTGCCGTCGTGATAGCGGAATCCGATCGCCTTGCCGTACCGCCGGTCGGCGCGCATCGCCGCGCCGAGAGCCTTCAGCCGCGCGTCCACGGTCTCGTGGTCACACTGCGACGCCCACTGGAACGGCGTGTGCGGCTTGGGGACAAACCCGCCGATGGAGACCGTGCAGCGGATGTCGTTCCGCCCCGTGGCCGACCGTCCGGCCTGGATGACCCGCTGCGCGAGCGACGCAATGGCCAGCACGTCCTCGTCGGTCTCGGTTGGCAGGCCGCACATGAAGTACAGCTTGATCTGCCGCCACCCGCTGGCGTATGCGGTGGTGACGGTCTTGATCAGGTCGTCCTCGGTGACCATCTTGTTGATCACCTTGCGGATCCGGTCCGAGCCGCCTTCCGGGGCGAACGTCAGCCCGGAACGCCGGCCGTTGCGGCTCAGCTCGTCGGCGAGGGTCACGTTGAATGCATCGACCCTGGTCGAGGGCAGGGACAGGCCCGTGTTGGTGCCCTCGTACCGGTCGGCCAGGTCGATCGCGATCTCGTTGATCTCGCTGTGGTCGGCGCTCGACAGCGACAGCAGGCCGACCTCGCTGAATCCGCTAGCTTTCAGGCCCGCATCGACCATCGACCCGATGGCAGTGATGGAGCGCTCCCGGACTGGCCGCGTGATCATGCCGGCCTGGCAGAACCGGCAGCCCCGGGTGCAGCCGCGGAAGATCTCCACGCTGAACCGCTCGTGCACCGTCTCGGCCATCGGGACCAGCGGCTTCGCCGGATACGGCCAGGAGTCCAGGTCCATCACGGTGTGCTTGGCGACCGATCGCGGCACGCCAGGCCTGGCCGGCACGACGGCGCTGATCGTCCCGTCCGGGCCGTAGCTCACGTCGTAGAAACGGGGCACGTAAACGCCCCCTACCGCGGCGAGCTGGAGGAGCAGGCCATCGCGCCCGCCCGGCCGGCCCGCTGCCTTCCAGGACCGGACTAGCTGCGTGATCGCCAGCACCGCCTGCTCGCCGTCGCCCAGCACCGCGCCGTCAATGAACTCCGCGATCGGCTCCGGGTTGAAGGCGGCGTGACCGCCGGCCAGGACGATCGGGTCGTCTTCGCCGCGCTCGCTGGCAGACAGCGGGATCCGGGCCAGGTCGAGGCCGGTCAGCAGGTTGGTGTAGCCGAGCTCAGTGGAGAAGCTGACCCCGAGCAGGTCGAAGTCGCGCACCGGCCGGTGCCCGTCCACAGTGAACTGCGGCACCCCGTGCTCGCGCATCAGCGCCTCGAGGTCCTGCCAGACGCTGTACGTCCGCTCGGCCAGCACGCCTTCCTGCTCGTTCAGGACCTCGTAGAGGATCTGGATCCCCTGGTTCGGCAGGCCTACCTCGTACGCGTCCGGGTACATCAGCGCCCAGCGCACATCGCAGGAGTCCCAGTCCTTGACGACAGAGTTCAGCTCGCCGCCGACGTACTGGATGGGCTTGCGCACCAGCGGGAGCAGCGGCTCGAGCAGGGGGTACACCGACTGCACAGGCACCGTTACAGAGTACCGAGGTCTGGGAGTCGCCCGCGCTTGCCGTGCCGTCCAGCCGGGACGGCGCAAGGAACCGTCAGTATGCCGGCATTACCGGCCGATCCACGGGGTATTGTCGGTTACTTCAAAACCCTAGTTTCCTGACCGGGAACGGGGTCCGTCCGAGCCCGTCGCCACGGGAGGTACTCAGGTGCACATCGACCCCTATATCGTGCTCGGCAGCGCGGTCGTGGGCCTGCTCGTCGGCCTGACCGGCGCGGGCGGCGGGGCGCTGATGACGCCGATGCTGATCTTGTTGTTCGGCGTCAAGGCACCAGCCGCCATCTCCAGCGACCTCGTGGCCGCGGTGCTGATGCGGCCGGTCGGCGCCGCCGTTCACATGCGCAAGGGCACCGTCAATTACCGGCTAGTCGGCTGGCTGGCGCTTGGCTCGGTGCCCATGGCCTTCCTCGGCGCCTATCTCCTGCATCTGCTCGGGAGCGCATCAGCGGCGCCGACCCACGTGGAGCAGGCACTCGGGGCCGCGCTGCTGACGGGTGCCGCAGCCATGGTGATCCGCTGGGCGCTGGACGTCCGCGGTGGCCAGACTCGGGCGGCCGCGCTGCGCGACCTGGTGGTGAAGCCGGTGCCGACCGTGGTGATCGGCATGATCGGCGGCGTCATAGTCGGCCTGACCTCGGTCGGATCGGGCTCGCTGATGATCGTGCTGCTGCTCTTCCTGTACCCGATGATCAGCGCGAACCGGCTGGTGGGAACCGACCTGACCCAGGCCGTGCCGCTGACCGCGGCCGCCGCCCTCGGCGCCCTCGCCTTCGGTCATGTCGAGTTCGGGGTGACGATCTCGATCATCCTGGGCAGCGTGCCGGCCGTGCTGATCGGCTCTCTGCTGTCCTCCAGGGCGCCAGACAAGTACATCCGCCCGGTCATCACGTTCGTGATCTTGGCCTCCGGTCTTAAGTACGTCGGCGTGCCGACCAAGGCACTCGGCTGGACCCTCGGGAGCATCCTGCTCGCGGCCGCCCTGGCCTGGGTCGCGGTCAAGCTGGTACGCGGCCGCCGTGCCGCCGTGCTGGCCGCTGATGGGGCCTCCCTGGTCCGCGCCGACGGGGCCGCCTCTCCGGCGGTCGCGGGCGACGGGACCGGTGCGACCCGGCAGCCTCAGCTGGAACCGGCCGAGCCCGGGCCAGGCGACCCGGAGCCCGGCGAACCCGCACCAGGCGAACCGGGACCAGGCGAACGGGAACCGGTTCAGGTCGACGCAGACGCGAGCCGACTGAGCCGCTAGCCGCCAAGACCGGCCCGGACAGTTTGCCAGCCGGGCATTTCACTACATAGCGCTCCCCACCCCGGCATCCGTGCGTGTTTAGTCCGGCTATAGGCGGACTAAACACGCACGGCCTTCCACGCCAACCACCGCTAAAGCCCGCTTTGATGCTTATGTTCCATCCAGCCGCCGGCCGGCGGGCCGATCCAGCGCCGTTCGCACTGGGGTTGTGGGGTTAGTGAGGCTGGCGGGTCCGGGAGTGGTTAGCGCCGACTGCGGGCGGCGGGCCACCTCGAGCCCGTCAGTACCCTGTGACCCGATGAATCTTGTCTGGAGCATTGCGGCCGTCCTGGCCGTGGCCTGGATCTTGTACCGGTTCCCGGGCGGCTGGCTGAGCCGGCACTGGCCGGCCGCCTCCGTGGTCCGCTGGCTGCCGCGGCTGCTCACTGCCTGCGCCGTGTTCCTCGTGCCATGGATTGGCGTACTGATAGCTCAGCTGCACGGGCAGGCAGGCAAGCGTAGCTTCGCCAGCTCGTGGATCGGCCTGGACATAATGGAGATCTGCGGCCTTCTGCTGACCGCCGCTCTGCTGCGCCGGCGAGCACGCGCGGCCAGCCCGGTCGCAGCTGCCACCGCGATGCTGCTCGTCGCCGACGCCTGGTTCGACTACATGTCCGCGGCGCCGAAGCTCGAGTACGCCCAGGCAATGCTGCTCGCCGTGTTCATCGAACTCCCGCTGGCCGCGATCTTGGCCTCGGCTTCCCGGATGTCGCTCGACGGGGACATGGATGCGGCACCGCAGGTCATCGTGGCGGCCGAGCCCGGCTGCGGCGAGCTGCGCTAGGGACGGCTGCGAAGTCGCGGCCCTGCATTAGCCGCGCTGGCTGGACTACTTACGGGGCCGGGCTGAGCGGGCTAGCGACCGCAGCAGCCGTGACCAGCTCAGCCGGCGCGCCTCGTCGGGCAGCTCGGCATAGGCGCTGCCATCACGGCTGATGACCGGGTACTTGCGCAGCCGGTAGCTCGCCGATGTCCGGCATTCGCCGGTGCGCAGCTCAAAGCTGTACCAGTGCCACGGGCAAGTGACAACGCCGTCGCGCACAACGCCGCTCGCCAGCGGCCCGCCGTAGTGGGGGCAGGCCGCGTCCGTCACTTCGAGCTCGCCATTGACGTCGAACACCGCGTAGCTCCGGCCGCCGTGTTTGATGGTCCACGCCCGCCGGCCGCGGGCAGCGCCGAGCGGCACCAGCGTCACGCCGGGCTGCTCGTTCATCTGCGCGTCCGCCTCCGGGCTTGCCAGGTCAGCTACTCGCAGCCGATCTCCACACTGCCGAGGCGATCGGCGGTGGCGGTAACCACGTCGCCGGGCGCCAGCGGCACGGCCGCTGTGAGCCCGCCGGACAGCACGACATCGCCCGCGCGCAGCCCTTCGTTCTCCGTCGCCAGCGATCTGACCAGCCAGGCAACTGCGGATGCCGGATGGCCGAGCGCCGCGGCGCCTGCCGCCGTAGCGATCACCTGTCCGTTGTGCTCGAGCAGCACGCCGAGCAGGCGCAGGTCAAGGCCGGCCGCGGGCATGGCGGGCCCGACCACGAACCGGCCGGCCGAGGTGTTGTCGGCCACGACATCAGCCATCGTGAACTTGTAGTCCTTGTAACGCGAGTCCAGGATCTCGATCCCGACCGCGATCGCTTGCGTCGCGGCCAGCACGTCTCCAGACGTCACGGCGGGGCCCGCCAGGTCCGCACCCATGATGAACACGATCTCCGGCTCGGCGCGGGGCTGGATGTGCTCGCCCACCGTGAGCGGCGCGCCAAGATCGAGCGCGCCGTCCGCGGCCAGGAAACCGCGAATTGGCTCTCGCACGCCAACCTGCGCCTGCTTGGCTCGCGAGGTCACGCCCAGCTTCCAGCCAGCGAGCTGGCCTGCCTCGCTGCGGAGCTGGCGCTGGACCGCGTACGCGGTCGCGAGGTCAATGTCGCCGAGCTCGGCCGAGAATGGCTCGATGGCAACCCGGTCGCTCTTGGCCTTCGTGAGCCGGGCCGCCAGCTGGGCGACGTCCACGGGCATGGTCATTGCTCGGCTCCTTACTCGGAAACGCGGACGGTGACCGGCCCGAGCCGGTCGAATTCGGCCCGGAATACGTCGCCGGCTCGCATCGGCACCGCGGCGTGCAAGGCCCCGGTCATGATGAGCTGGCCCGGCTCCAGTCCGCCGCCCATCTCGCCGAGGGTGTTCGCCAGCCAGGCCACCACTCCGATCGGGTCGCCGAGCGCTGCCGCACCGGCGCCGGTGTCGACGAAGCTCACCGCTCCTGGTCAGCACCATGCCGATCAGGCGCGGATCCAGGCCGTCCGGCGATACGAGCCGGCTGGAGACCGCGACGGCGCCGTTGGAGGCGAGGTCGGCGACCGTGTCGGCCAGCCTGATCCGCCAGTCAGCGAAGCGAGAGTCGACGATCTCGACGGCAGCGACCACGGCGACGATGGCGCGACGCGCCTGCAACACCGTCACGCCGGGCCCGCGCAGGGAGCTGCCGAGCACGAACGCGATCTCCGCCTCGATCTTCGGCTGGATGAAGTTGCTCAGCGAGATCGCGTCACCGTCGGCGTACACGGTCGAGCCGAGCACCGGGCCATGATCGGGCGAGTCGACGCCGATCAGCTTCTGCATCGGCCTCGAAGTCAGGCCGACCTTGTACCCGACCACTGTGTCGCCGTCGCTGACCAGCATGCTGGTGAGCTGCTGCGCGATGGCGTACCCGTCGGCCATGCCGAGATCGGGATCGGCGTCGGTGAAGGGCTCGATTGCCTGCCGGGTACGGCGCGCCTCGTACAGCGCCTTGGCCTTCCCGGATACATCGCTGAGCGGCACCTACCTGCCTCCGTTCGCGGCGGGAGACTCAGCCGACCAGCCGAGCCTGCGCGAGACAGCCTCGGCCGCCTCGATAGTCATCGGCGCCATCCGGCGCAAGTTCATGACGCTGCACCTGGCCAGGGGCACGCCGATGCTGATGGCTGCGACGACCGCGCCGGTCGAGTCGCGGACCGGCGCCGCGATGGACCCGACGCCGATCTCGCGCTCGTTCACGGCCTCAGCCCAGCCGCGGCGGCGAACCCGGTCGAGCTCGGCCAGCAGCTGTGCGCGACCCGTGATGGTGCTCGTCGTCATCGCGCCGAGCTGCGCGGACCGCAGAACTCGCTGCAGGGCGCTGTCGGGCAGGTAGGCGAGCAGCACCTTGCCTGAGCTTGTGCAGTGTGCCGGCACCCGGTGCCCGGTCTCGGTGAACAGCCGCAGCGAGTGCGCGCTCTCCAGCCGCTCGATATACACGACCTCATGGCCATCCAGCACGCCGACCTGCGAGGACTCCTGGGTCTGCGCACGCAGCCCGGCCAGCACGGGGCCAGCGGCCGCGTGCAGGTCCATGTGCACCCGGACGGCCTCGCCGAGCTCGAAGATGACGATGCCGAGCCGGTAGTTGCCCGTGCGCGGATCCTGCTCGATCAGCCCTTCCGCCAGCAGCGTCGTCAGCAGCCGGTGCACCGTGCTCTTGCCGAGCGACAGGCGCCGGGCAAGCTCGGACACGCCCAGATCACTCTCGCGGGACCGGAACACCTTAAGCAGCCGGGCGGCGTTAGTGACAGTCGACAGCCCGTTGCTGACTGGGACCGCGGCCGACGGCGCTGCGCGCATCTGCTCTGGCGACGACATCGGCTGCCCGTCCATTTGGGTCGTTCTGCTATCTGGAACGACTTCTCTTTATCTGGAACGGTAAGCAGGTTATGGTCAATGCGTCAAGCATGACATGAGCTGCCAGCCCTGGAGCCAGCCTATGAGCGCCACCCGTGCCCTTGCCGCCATTGTCGGCCCCGGCAACATCGGCACCGACCTGCTGGCCAAGCTCCAGCGCAGCGAGCATCTGGAGGTCGGCTACGTCGTTGGCGTGGTCGAGTCTGAGGGGCTCGCCAGGGCAAGGCAACTCGGCCTGGCTGCCTCGGCCGAGGGCGTCGACTGGCTCGTGCGCCAGGATCCGCTGCCTGACCTGGTCTTCGAGGCGACGTCGGCCAAGGCGCACCGGGCCAATGCGCCGCGCTACCAAGAGGCCGGCATCACGGCGATCGACCTGACCCCCGCGGCGCTTGGCCCGCTGGTCTGCCCGCCGGTCAACCTGCTCGAACACCTGGCCGCCCCGAACATCAACATGATCAGCTGTGGCGCTCAGGCCACCGTGCCGATCGTGCACGCGGTGAGCAGTGTTGTCCCCGTTCCCTACGCGGAGATCGTCGCATCGGTCGCGTCAAAATCGGCGGGACCGGGCACCAGGGCCAATATCGACGAGTTCACCCACACCACGTCCAGGGCCGTGCAGACGGTCGGCGGCGCGCAGCGAGGGAAGGCCATCATCGTCCTCAACCCGGTGGAGCCGCCAATGATCATGCGGGACACGGTCTTCTGCGCGATACCTGCGGACGCCGACCGGGACGCGATCACCGAGTCCATCGTCGCCAGGGTGGCGCAGGTGCAGGGCTACGTGCCTGGCTACACGCTGCGCGCGGATCCTCAGTACGACGAGCCGCGGGACAGCTGGAACGGCAATGCCAGGGTCGCGGTCTTCCTCGAGGTCCGCGGTAGCGGCGACTACCTGCCGGAGTACGCGGGCAACCTGGACATCATGACCGCGGCCGCCGCGCAGGTCGGCGAGATGATCGCGCAGCAGCGGGCAGTGCAGGCAGCTACAGGGGCGGTGACGGCATGACCGGCCTGATCGGCGCCGACCGGCAGTTGCGCATCACCGATACGACGCTGCGGGACGGGAGCCACGCGATGGCTCACCAGTTCACCGAGGACCAAGTTCGCGCGACCGTGCACGCGCTGGACGCTGCCGGGGTTGCCGTCATCGAGGTGACGCACGGCGACGGGCTCGGCGGCTCGTCCTTCAACTACGGATTCTCGCGCGAGAACGAGCTGGACCTGATCACGGCCGCCGTGCAGGAGGCAACGCAGGCCGCCATCGCGGTCCTGCTGGTGCCGGGGATCGGCACCATGGACGACCTGCGCGGAGCGCGCGAAGCGGGCGCGGCTGTCGCCAGGGTAGCGACCCACTGCACCGAGGCTGACGTATCCATCCAGCACTTCGGGCTGGCCCGCGACCTCGGCATGGAGACCGTCGGCTTCCTGATGATGGCGCACCGGACGACGCCAGCCGAGATGGCCAGGCAGGCGCGGATTATGGTTGACGCCGGCGCGCAGTGCGTCTACTGCGTGGACTCGGCTGGCGCGCTGGTGCTCGGCGACGCCCAGGAGCGCGTGCAGGCGATGGTGGCCGAGATCGGTGCCGAGGCCGAGGTCGGGTTCCACGGGCATCAGAACCTGTCCCTCGGCGTGGCCAACTCGGTGCTGGCATTCCAGCACGGCGCCCGGCAGATCGACGGGGCGCTGTGCGCGCTCGGCGCTGGGGCAGGCAACTCTCCCACCGAGGTGCTCGCGGCTACCTTCGATCACCTCGGCGTGCATACCGGCGTGGACGTCGGCGGCGTACTGGCCGCGGCCGAGGAGGTAGTCAGGCCGTTCCTGCCGCGGTGGCCGAAGATGGACCGGACCGCGATCGTGCAGGGGTGGGCCGGGGTTTACAGCAGCTTCCTGCTGCACGCCGAGCGTGCGGGCGAGCGCTACGGCGTGCCCGCGCACGAGATCCTCCAGCGCGTCGGCGAGCTCGGCTACGTCGGCGGCCAGGAAGATATGATCATCGATGTCGCGCTCCGGCTTGCGGAGGAGCGCGACCTCGCTGCCGCTGGAGCGCGCTAAGGCCGCGTCAGGGCACCACGGTCGGCAGGCGTTAGGTGAACACGGTTCTCCGCCGGTAGACCGCCTGGAGACAGCCGACCGCAATCATGTCGGCAAAGATGGCCGATCCGCCATAGGAGACGAACGGCAGCGGGAGCCCGGTGACCGGCATGATGCCGATGGTCATGCCGATGTTGATGAATGACTGCACCGCGAACCAGATCCCGATGCCCGAGGCGACGAGCATGCCGAACTGATCGTCGGCCCGGTGGGCAATCCGGAAGGCGCGGAACAGGACCACCGCCAGCAGCCCGATGATCACCATCTCGCCGATGAAGCCGATCTCCTCGCCCGCTACCGCGAAGATGAAGTCGGTGTGCTGCTCGGGCACGAAGCCGCCGGCGACGAGCTGGCCATGAAACAGACCCTGACCGTGCAGGCCACCCGAGCCGATGGCGATCCTGGACTGGAAGGCGCTGTAGCCAGTGCCTCGCGGATCGGCGGATGGGTGCAGGAACGCAGTGAGGCGGCTGACCTGGTAGGCCTTCAGCAAGTGCGCCTTGATGACGGCAGTGACGCCGAGCACGCCGACGGCGAGCAGGCCGGCGAGCCAGCGCAGCTTGACACCGGACAGCGCAACAAGGCCGATCAGCATGGCCAGCATGAGCATCACGACGCCGAGGTCCGGCTCGGCTAGCACCAGGACGAGCGGGACCAGTGAGAAGCCGATGGCGCGCATGAGCGCCCGCGGGCGCGGCCTGGTCTCGCCCTGCCGGATCTCGCCCAGGACGATGGCGCTGACCAGGACGATCGACAGCTTGGCGTACTCAGATGGCTCGATCTGGAATCCGCCTGGCAGCGAGATCCAGGACTTCGCGCCGTTGACGATGCTGCCGAGCGGGGTCAGCACCACGAGCAGCCCGAGGCATGAGATACCGAGCACGATCGGCGAGTAGAGCCGCAGCTGGCGGTAGTCCAGCATGCTCACGCCGACCATCAGCGCCAGCCCGATGGCGATGTTGAGCAGCTGCTTGGTCAGGTACGGATCCGAGCTCGACAGCCCGGTGGTGTCGGTCGCCGACCAGACCAGCAGCGTCCCGAGCAGGCTGAGTGCAAGGACCGCGACGAGCAGCACCCAGTCCATCCGGCGCAGCGGCGAGCCGGGCCCGAAGGCGCGCCTCAGCATCCGGCTGAATCTGCCGCTCGGACGACGGCCCCGGCCAGGAGCGAACCCGAGCCGGCGTGCGCTACCGCCGTCGAGGCGAACTGGCGCCAGGCCTCGGTAGCTCGCCGAGCCTGGGACCGTCGGAGTCGCCCGCCTGCTGGCCAGATCTGATCCGCGCCAGTTGGTCATGGACTTGGACTTCCCGACGGGCCAACCGTGGCGGGCTTCCTGGCGGGCTGGCCGGTCTGCACGATCTGACCCCCGCTGTTGATATACGGCAGCGGCGGCAGTCGGCCACCGGGCAACGCCGCCTTGCTTCCCTGCAGGCCGTAGAGCGCGTCCCAGATCCGTCGGACCGCCGGCCCGGAGACGTCGGCGCCGAAGCCGGAGTCGGGGATCATGACGACAACGACGTATTTCGGGTGGTCACACGGTGCGAACGAGGCGAAGACGGACGTGGAGTTCTTGCCGAACACCTGCGCCGTTCCGGTCTTGCCCGCCACGCACACCTGGCCAAGTGGGAAGCCGCCGAAGGTGCCGGCGGCGGTACCGGAGGTGACTACGCCCTGAAGCGCGCTGCGGATGTAGGCGAGCGTGGTCTTGGAGGCGGGCAGGTGCCCGTCGACCGGCGGCGTGATCTTCTGCACGACCTTGCCGGTCGGGCTGAGCAACTCGGCGCCGATCCGCGGGCTGTACAGGGTCCCGCCGTTGGCCAGCGCTGCGTAGGCGGTTGCGAGTTGGAGCGGCGTCACCGCGACGTAACCCTGGCCGATGGAGGCGATGATGGCCTGTCCCGGCGTCCAGATGTTGCCGGACAGGCAGTCCTCATACTCGATCTGCTGAATGTAAGTACCGTTCGCGCGACCGTACTTGCACCAGTTCTGGCCGGTGTGCGCGTTGTCCTTCCAGAAGTAGTAGAGCCACTCCCGTGTCGGTATGTTGCCGTTACTCTCCCCCGGCAGGTCGATTCCCGTGTCCTTGCCGAAGCCCCAGTCCATCTCGACCTTCTGCTCGAACTGCACAGGGAACGTCGGGCTGGTCACGGTGTCGTACTTGTTCCTGTCGTGCTGGTAGATCTGCAGGCCGATGTTGTAGAAGACGGTGTCGCAGGAGAGCACCAATGCCTGGTGCAGCGACATGAGCCCGCCGTTGCCGAAGTCGTTGTTGAACGTGTGGCCGCCGACGGTGGTCCCGGCCGGGCAGTCATACGTGCCGTACAGCGAGTCGCCGAACTTGATGCCAGCGGTCAGCGTGGTCACCTTGAACGTCGAGCCGGGCGGGTACTCACCTTGCGTGGCTCGCTCCAGGATGGGCTCCCCCGCACCGGTGCCGAACAGGCGGTTGAACTCCCGCTGCGAGATGCCGCCGGTCCAGACGCTCGGGTCGTACGTGGGGTAGCTCGCCAGCGCGACGATCCGCCCGGTCGTTGTCATCACGACGGCGGCACCCGACGTGGCGCCAGGATTAGCCAGCTCTGCCTGCTGGACGGAGTTGGCGAGGATGTTCTGCGTCGCCACCTGGAGCTTGCTATTGATGCTGGTAACCAGGTCATCGCCGGCCGCTGCCTTGATGTCCTTGATCGTCGAGGTCACCTGGCCGGCGGCGTTGACAGCGACCTCGTCGATCCCCGTTGTCCCGCGCAGCTGCTTGTCGTACTGCGCCTCGAGCCCGGCCTGGCCGACTAGGTCGTCCCCGGAGAATCCGGTGACCGGCACATGCAGCTGCTGGACCTCCTGCGCGGTAATCGGCTGGAGGTAGCCGAGTACCTGGGCCGCCGCCGTCCCGACCGGCTGAGCGTACTTAATGACCGGCTGGATGTCGGCGGTCACGCCGGGAAAGGAGCTCTTGTTCTCCAGCACCTGGAGCGCGATCTTCTCCGGCACGTTCTGCGCGACGGGGATCGGCTGGTACGGAGAGCCCTGCCAGCACGGTTGCGGCACGCCAACCGTGCATAGCCGGACGCGCTCGTGCATGACCTTGTCGCTGATGTGGAGGAGGCCGGCGAGGCGGGCCAGCTCGGCCGTGCCGCCGTCGGCCTGCGTCGATAGCGTTGCCATGTCGACGGCCACGACCAGCGCCGACTGATTCTCGACCATCGGCTGGCCGGTGTCATCGAGGATCTCGCCCCGCACAGACGGCTCGACAATGTCCCGGATCCGGTCCTGGCTGGCCAGCGCCACGTACTTCGCATGGGACGTGATCTGAATGTTCCATAGCCGAACGCCTAGAACGGCGAGCAGGCCCGCCACGATCACCATGACGCTGATCAGCCGGCGCCTGGATGCCGGAATCACCGCACGCCCCCTGTCCGCCTGCCGATGAGCCACACGCCAGACCGGCCGCCTACTCGCCTGCTCGCCAGCCAGCGACCGCCGACATGCCGTCCGGCCAGGTAGGACAGCGGTGAACGCCGACCGTAGCCGAACCTCGGCTGCTTGCCAGGCCTGGCCGGCGGGCGCCGCAGCGGGCTGCGGCCCGAACCGCCGAGCATCCCCGCGCCGCGGCCCGCCAGCCGCAGCTTCGGCGCGCCACGCCCCGCCCGCCGCATCGACCGGAACGTGCCCTGGTCCAGCACTCCCCCGCTAACGAGGCCAGTGCTCGGGGCGGTTCGGCCCAGCCAGGCCGACCGACGCCGGAACCTGGGCGCCGCGGCGGGTCGCCGCACGACCGGCGCCGATCTCCCGCGGAAGCGGATGCTCGGCACCGTAGCGGCCACACCGGTACCCCTGGGCCACACCGCTGCTGACCGGCTGGAGCCCACGCGCAGCCGCGGACCGGAGCCACTGCCGCGATCTGGCCTCCTCAGCCAGCTAGTGCCGAGCGTCCGGCCGATGCTGGCGTCGCCCCGGTGCGCGCTGAAACTGATCTTCGACCGGTCCCGTGCCTGGCCCTCGCCGAGCCGCGTCAGCCCGTGCTGCCTGGCCGCCGAGCCGCCAAGCTCGCCACCGTGCGGGCGGAAGCCCCTGCTCGCTCCGGCCAGCACACCGGGATGGCGGCCGTGCCAGCGCTGAGATTGGCCGCCGACCGCATTGCCGATCGCGCCATCGCCGCGCCGCGGCGTCGTCAGCCTGAGATTCACCGGCACCGCCGGCCGGTCGCGGTGGTGCGCCAGGCCGGACGCCGACCCCGGGACGCCGTCGCCCGGGTGCAGCCGGACGGGACGCCGCGCCGGAAGGCCGGCCCCGTGCTTCAGCCCGCCGCCGTGCCTCAGGCCACCACTGTGCTGCAGACTCGGCGCGCCGCCTACCCAGCCGTCCCCGATCCGGGCGGCCGCGCGGCCGAGGTGTGGCTCCGCAGGCCGGTGTGTGCGCCTGGCGGCACCGCGCCTGCCGGCGCCGGGCCAGGCCGGCAACGGGCGACCGGACAGGGGCGGCCAGCAAAGCGGTCATGGAGCGCCGGCCGAGGCCGTCTGCGGCCAGCGCGCCGCCGAGGACCACCAGATACAGCACAAACGGGCAAAGCAGCAGGTCATAGCCGATGGTGGCCGGGAGTACCTGCCGGACGTCGGCCGTCGTCACCTGCGCCGGCTCCAGCACGAGGCCGAGTCCGGCCGCAAGCGCCTCGGCTGCCACCACCACCCCGGCCACGAGCCCGAGCGCTCGCAGCGGCGACCGGCCGGCGGCGCGGCTCAGCTGACCGGACGCCCAGCCGGCCAGGCAGAAGACGAGCGCGTACTGCCCAATCAGCTGGCTGCCTGGCGGCGCGACATCCAGGCACAGCCCCGCTGCGAACCCGGTAACCATTCCCGGTACCGGCCCGGCGACCATCGCGAGTGAGGCAACCAGGACGAGCATCAGGTCCGGTACGCCGCCGCCGGTCAGGCGCAGCCGGTTGAGCACGGTGAGCTGGAACACGAGCGCAGCCGCGAGCAGTACCGGGGCGAGCCATGGCTTGCGCACGTCAGCCGCCCGCGCTTGGCGTCGGCGATACGCCAGGGCGGGGCGCGCGCGGCCGGGCCGTGACCGTCACGGTCACGGTCGGGCCTGGATGCGGCAGGGGCGGCAGCGCGGCGAACCGCGGGTTGTGACTGGGCGGCACGATGACCACGCCAACCACGCCGAGCGCGCCGAAGTCCACGTAGGGCCGCACGAGCGCGGCGGCGGTCAGCGACCCATTGGTGACGATCAGCTTGGTGACGACGCCGACCGGCACGCCCGGCACATACGGCTTGTCATGGACCGACGCTGACGTCACCAGCTGATCGCCTGGCTTCAGCACCGCCGCCGAGCTCAGCATCTCCAGGTGCATCAGTCCGCTCACACCGCCCGCCTCACCAGGGCCGGTGACCCAGCCGAGCTGGCCGGCCGGGGCGAGGGCCACGCCCACCACTGCGGAGGAGTCGCTGGCCAGCAGCACAGTGCAGGTGGTTGCGGACACCGAGGTGACCTCTCCGACCAGCCCCTGGCCGTTTAGCACGGTCTCCTGCGCGCGGACGCCATCCCTGCTGCCGACGTCCAGGGTGACCGTCTGCTGATAGCCCTGGCCCGCCGCGATAACACTGGCGGCCAGGACCCGGTAACGGCCCGCGCCGGCCAGCAGCAGCATCTTGCGCAGCTCCGCGTAGTCAGCCTTGCTGAGCTGTGCCGCGCTCAGTTCGGCACGCAGCTGGAGTACCTGCTGCTGCAGGCTGGTGACCTGCTTCGAGGAGCCAGCGGACGTGAAGAACCCGGACACCGACTTCGCGGCGTGCTCGGCCCCGCCGAATACCGAGCTGCCCGCATTGCGGACGTCGCGCAAGGCGGAGTTAGAGCTATCGGAATAGTTCACCGCGATCAGGCCGAGCGCAGCCACCAGCAGCACGACCAGGACCACGCGGGTCCGTCGTGTATCGCGCACTCCGATCACCTCGCCTGCCGCCGGTCACGTCACCTGTCGCCCGATCGGCCCCTGGGGGCCGGGCCAGCTAGCGCCTGGCTTCAGGCACGAGGACCTGCTGCAGCGTGTCGAAGTCCTCCACGCACTTGCCCGTGCCCAGGGCCACCGAGTCCAGCGGGTTGTCGGTGAGGTGAATCGGCATCCCGGTCTCCTCCCGCAGCCGCTCGTCCAGGCCGCGCAGTAGCGCGCCGCCGCCGGTAAGCGCGATACCACGGTCCATAACATCGCCGGCCAGCTCGGGCGGGCATTTGTCGAGCGTCGTCTTCACGGCGTCGATGATCACGCTGAGCGGTTCCTCGATCGCCCGCCTGATCTCCTCGGCGGAGATGACGATCGTCTTCGGCAGGCCGCTGACCAGGTCGCGACCGCGGATCTCGGCGTTTGGCTCGTCGTTGGACGGATACGCCGACCCCAGCGAGATCTTGATCTCCTCGGCAGTGCGCTCGCCGAGCATCAGCGAGTACTCCTTCTTACCGAAGTTGATGATGGCCTGGTCGAGCTCATCGCCGCCGACCCGGATGGATTGCGATGTGACGATCCCGCCTAGCGAGATGACGGCGACCTCGGTCGTGCCGCCGCCTATGTCGACGACCATGTTGCCCGTCGGCTCGTTGACCGGCAGGCCAGCGCCGATCGCGGCGGCCATCGGCTCCTCGATGATGTAGACGCGGCGGGCGCCGGCCTGGTGGCCCGCCTCCTTCACCGCGCTCTGCTCGACGCCGGTAATGCCGCTCGGCACTGCCACCACGATCCGCGGCTTGGCCAGGTAGGTGCGCCGGTGCACCTTCTGTATGAAGTACCGCAGCATCCGCTCAGTGACGTCGAAGTCGGCGATGACGCCGTCCTTCAGCGGCCGGACAGCGACGATGTTGCCCGGGGTGCGACCGATCATCCGCTTGGCCTCGACGCCGACGGCGACGATCTGGCCGGTATTCGTATTCAGCGCGACGACAGACGGCTCGTTCAGCACGATCCCGCGACCACGGACGTACACGAGTGTGTTCGCGGTGCCCAGGTCGACAGCCATGTCACGGCCCAGAAACGCCATCGCGTTGCTCATCGAGAACAAAAACCTTCCAGCCAGATCCTGCCAGGTAACTGTGCACTTGTTGTCCTGCGCGCCAGCAGCGCCATCTCAGGAACGACAGCGCTCTCGCCGGCCAGTGGCGGTCGCGCGAAAGGAGCCGTCCTTGCCCACGCTGGCCGCTGACCGCAGCCCGCAACGACCGCCCGGGACGATCTATTCGCACCGACAACACACCGCTTCAGCCATAGTGCCAAGGCAGGTAAGCCGATCCGGCATTCCCTGATAAGGCCACCATCAGCGACCGGCTGTTAGCGCGCAGTAATGCTAATAACGCGCGGCTCAGCCCGCGGTTGCACAGCCTACATGTCGGTCCTGCGCCTGTTCCGGCAGGGCGCGTCCGTTGGTCAGCCCTTTGGCAGTTAATGACCTGCGGCGTGCTCGACGCGATAGCCGAGCCAGATTCCCGTCGTCCACAATGCCGCGAAAATGCCGCCAAGGAAATACATCACAGGCACCACAGACCCGGACGCAATGACGAACACCTGGAGCACGCTGCCGCCAACCAGCGTGACGGGCAGCATGCGGCGGGCAACGGCCGCGAACACCACAGCAGCGACCGCGGCAATCCCGCTCGTCAGCCCGGCGACGTGCGGCGCCAGGTGGTCGATCTGCACAGCCACCGGGATTGACAGTCCGACGACGATGGCCTCCATGATCAGCACCGTGGCGCACAGCCGCTTCACTCAGCATCACCTGGCCAGCCGGGATCGTAGCGGCCGGGCTCGGCGAACAGCAGCCCCGTTCCCCGCATTGCCGACCAGCAGCACCCGCGCCTCGCCCGCGGTGATCACCGAACCGGTGATGAGGACGCCCGCCTTGCCCGGCCCGCCCTCGCCCGCCGCGTCCGCCTCGTCAGCCAGCGCGACGCCGATCTCGATCGCGTCATCAAGCCGCTCGGCGACCGTGACCCGGTCCGGCCCGAACACCGCGCCCGCCACCGCGCCGAGCGCCGCTGCGGGCATCGACCGCGGCGAGGAGTTGGCCGTCGCCACCAGGTGCGCGGCGACGGGCTCCAGTTCGCCCAGGATGCCGGGCACGTCCTTGTCCTCGCTGATCGCGACGATCGCGACGAGGTCAGTGAAGCTGAACGCCTCCGTCAGCGCGGCTACCGACGCGACCATGCCGCCCGGATTGTGCGCGGCATCGAGGATCACGACGGGGCTGCGGCGGATAATTTCCAGCCGGCCCGGCGAGGTCATCGTCGCCACCGCGCGCCGGATAATGTTCGGATCGAGGCCAGCCGTGCCGGGCTCAAGCCCGTCGGTCTCTCCGGGCGTGCGGGCGAACGCCTCGACGGCCGCGATCGCGCAGGCCAGGTTGCCTGCCTGGTGCGCGCCGAAGAGCGGCAGGTACAGATCCTCGTAGTCGCCGAGCAGGCCGCGGATGGCGACCTGCTGTCCGCCGACGGCGAGTTCGCGGCTGATCACTCCGAACTCCAGGCCCTCGCGAGCGACGCTGGCGCCCACCTCGGCGGCGCGGCGCAGCAGCACCTCGGCGGCCGCGGGAGGCTGCTGGGCCAGGACCGCGATCGCGCCAGGCTTGATGATCCCCGCCTTGTCGGCCGCGATCTCCTCCACTGTGTTGCCGAGGTAGCGCTCGTGATCGATGGAGATCGGCGTCACCACCGCGACCGTGCCGTCGGCCACGTTGGTGTTGTCCCAGGTGCCTCCCATGCCGACCTCGAGCACGCAGACGTCCACCGGAGCATCGGCGAACACCGAGAAGGCCATGCCGACGAGCACTTCGAAGAAGGACAGCCGGACGTCGTGCGTCTTATCGACAACGTCCAGGTATGGCTTGATCTCGTCGTAGGCGGCGACGAACTGCTCGGCATCGAGCGGCTGCCCGTCGACGCAGATGCGCTCGCGTATGGACGACAGGTGCGGGCTGGTGAACAGCCCGGTCCGCAGGCCGCGCGCGCGCAGCAGCGCCTCGGTCATCCGGGCCGTCGAGGTCTTGCCGTTGGTGCCGGTCAGGTGGATCACCGGGTACGCGCGCTGCGGGTCGCCGAGCAGCCTGACGAGCGAGGCGATCCGCTCGAGCGAGGGATTGATCGAGTGCTCTGGCCGGCGGGCGAAGATCTCCTGCTCGATCTCCCGCAACCGGACCGCGTAGTTGTCGGTCATGCTGCCATCAAGCCGAGCCGTTGCTGGTGCCGCTGGCGGGCGGAAGGGCCGCAAGGCGCTCGGTCAGCCGCTGGACCTCGCCCCGCGCCGCCGTGAGCCGGTCACGGTTCTTCGCGACGATCTCAGCCGGGGCCCGCTCCACGAAGGAGGCGCTGGCCAGCTTGCGCTCGACCGCTTCGATGTCGGCCAGGGCGGCGGCCAGGTCCTTGTCGAGCCGCTTGCGCTCGGCCGCCACGTCGAGGCCGGCTGCGGTGTCCACCTCGATGGCGACGCCCTCGGCGTGCAGCGACGCGGTCGGCGCGAAGTCGGGACCGGGCTCGGCGAGCCGGAGCAAGGTCCTGATCCTGTCCTCGTGATCCGCCAGGGCGGTAGCGCTGATCCCGGACAGCCGGGCCGGGACCTGCTGGCCCGGGCGCAGGCCCTGGTCGGAACGGAACCTGCGGACTTCTGTCACCAGCCGCATCAGCGCTGTGATCTCGGCCTCGGCCGCCGGGTCGGCTCGCAGCGCGGGCATAGTGGCCGACGCGCCGTCGGCCGTCTGGCCCGGCCAGCGGGCGATGACCACCGACTCGCCGCCGGTCAGGGCTGTCCACAGTTCCTCGGTGACGAACGGCAGCAGCGGATGGATCAGCCGCAGCAGCCGGTCCAGCACCTCGCCGAGCACCTGCCTCGTGGCGCGCGCGGCGGCCTCGTCCTGACCCATCAGCACCGGCTTGGCCAGCTCGAGGTACCAGTCGCAGAACTCGTCCCAGGCAAAGTGATACAGCGCGTCGCAGACCTTGGCGAACTCGAACTGCTCGAACAGGCCGTCGACTTCGGATGTCACGAACGCCAGCCGGGACAGGATCCACCTGTCCGGCGCCGACAGCTCACTGGCCGGAGGCAGGCCCGCGCCCGTCACCGCGCCGTTGAGCTGCGCGAACCGGACGGCGTTCCACAGCTTGTTGCAGAAGTTGCGCGCTCCGGCGACCCAGTCCTCGCTCACGGCGACGTCGCCGCCAGGCGTGGCCCCGCGCGCCAGGGTGAACCTGGTGGCATCCGCGCCAAACCTGTCGATCCAGTCCAGCGGGTCAACGGTGTTACCGCGCGTTTTGGACATCTTCTTGCCGTACTGGTCCCGGACCAGGCCGTGCAGCGCGACCTTCCGGAAGGGAACGGACTCGTCCGGGCCGGCGCCGGCCATCGCGTACAGGCCGAACAGCATCATCCTGGCCACCCAGAAGAACAGGATGTCGTAGCCGGTCACCAGGACGCTGGTCGGGTAGAAGGTGCGCAGATCGGGTGTATCGTCCGGCCAGCCGAGCGTGGAGAACGGCCAGAGCGCGGAGGAGAACCACGTGTCGAGCACGTCGGAGTCCTGTGCCCAGCCCTCGCCGGCCGGCGGCTGATCGTCCGGGCCAACGCACACCACCTCGCCGCGCGGGCCGTACCAGACCGGGATCCGGTGCCCCCACCACAGCTGACGGCTGATGCACCAGTCGTGCATGTCGTCGACCCAGTCGAAGTACCGCGCCGCCATCTCCGGCGGGTAGATCCGCACTCGGCTGTCGCGCACGGCGTCACCAGCAGCCTTGGCCAGCGGCTCGACCTTGACGAACCACTGGAGCGACAGGCGAGGCTCGACCGTGGTCCCGCACCGCGAGCAGTGCCCGACCGCGTGCAGGTAAGGGCGGCGCTCCGCCACGATCCGGCCCTCGGCCCGCAGCGCGGTCAGCACGGCGGGTCGCGCCTCGAACCGGTCCAGATCCTGGAACGGGCCCGGCGCAGTGATCACGCCGCGCTCGTCCATGACCACAAGGCTGGGCAGGTCATGCCGTCGGCCGATCTCGAAGTCGTCCGGGTCGTGCGCGGGCGTGACCTTCACCGCGCCCGTTCCGAACTCAGGATCGACATGCGGGTCGGCGACCACCGGGATGTGGCGCCCGGTCAGCGGGAGCTCGATGTGCCTGCCGACGAGATGCGCGTAGCGGGGGTCGTCGGGATGCACCGCCACAGCGGTGTCGCCCAGCATCGTCTCCACCCGCGTTGTCGCGACGACGATCTGGTCCTCGCCCTCGCCGTACCGGATCGAGATCAGCTCGCCCTCGTCATCGGAGTGCTCCACCTCGATGTCCGACAGGGCGGTCAGGCAGCGCGGGCACCAGTTGATGATCCGCTGCGCCCGGTAGATCAGGCCGTCCTCGTAGAGGCGCTTGAAGATCGTCTGAACCGCGCGCGACAGCCCGGCATCCATCGTGAACCGCTCGCGGCTCCAGTCGACGCTGTCACCGAGGCGCCGCATCTGGCCGAGGATCCGGCCGCCCGACTCTGCCTTCCACTGCCAGACCCGCTCGACGAAGGCCTCCCGGCCGAGGTCGTGCCGGGACAGCCCGTCCTTGGCCAGCTCACGCTCGACCACGTTCTGCGTGGCGATACCCGCGTGGTCCATGCCGGGCACCCAGAGCGTGTTGAATCCCTGCATGCGCCGCCGCCGGATCAGTGCGTCGATCAGCGTGTGATCCAGCGCGTGCCCGATGTGCAGCGAGCCGGTCACGTTTGGCGGCGGAATGACAATGGTGAACGGAGGCGCCTGGCTGTCAGCATCCGCCCGGAAGTACCCGGCCTCGACCCAGCCCTCATACAGGCGGGTTTCAACCTCGCCGGGGCTGTACTGCGCGGGTAGGGAAGTCTCGGTTCCGGTGGTCACGACAGCAAAGTCTAGTAGCGGGCAGAACGGGCCTTCGCCCAGTGCTGCGCGCACGGGGCGGGGCGCCGCTGAGATCAGCAGAAGATCAGGCGGACTTCTCGCGAGGCGTACGGCGAGCGACGTCCCGTGGGACGAGCGTCGGGTTGACGTTCTCGAGTACGACGTCGGCGCTGATGACGACCTTCTCGACGTCCTTGCGGCTCGGTACCTCGTACATGACCGAGAGGAGGACTTCCTCAAGGATCGCTCGCAGCCCGCGGGCGCCGGTGCCGCGCAGGATCGCCTGGTCGGCGATGGCCTCCAGGGCATCCTCGGTGAACTCGAGGTCGACGCTGTCTAGCTCGAAAAGACGCCGGTACTGCCGGACGAGCGCGTTGCGCGGCTCGGTCAGGATCCGGATCAGGGCCTCGCGGTCCAGGTTGTGCACGCTGGTGATCACGGGCAGCCGACCGACGAACTCCGGGATCATGCCGAACTTGAGCAAGTCCTCGGGCATTACGTCAGCGAACAAATCGGACTCGGTCTTCTCGGTCTTGACGCGAAGGACGGCGCCGAAGCCCATGCCGCTCTTGCCGACCCGCTGCTCGATGATCTTCTCGAGGCCGGCGAACGCACCACCGCAGATGAACAGCACGTTCGTGGTGTCGATCTGGATGAACTCCTGGTGCGGGTGCTTGCGGCCGCCCTGCGGTGGCACCGAGGCCGTCGTGCCCTCGAGTATCTTCAGCAGCGCCTGCTGCACGCCTTCGCCCGACACATCTCTGGTGATCGACGGGTTTTCGCTCTTGCGGGCGATCTTGTCGATCTCGTCGATGTAGATGATGCCCGTCTCGGCCTTCTTGACGTCGTAGTCAGCGGCCTGGATCAGCTTGAGGAGGATGTTCTCGACGTCCTCGCCGACGTAGCCGGCCTCGGTCAGCGCTGTCGCGTCCGCGATCGCGAACGGCACGTTGAGCAGTCTCGCCAGCGTCTGGGCCAGCAGCGTCTTGCCTGATCCTGTCGGCCCGAGCAGCAGGATGTTGGACTTAGCCAGCTCGACGCCGTCCTCGCCAGACCGCTCACCGCCGGACTGGATGCGCTTGTAGTGGTTGTAGACCGCGACCGAGAGGCCCTTCTTGGCCTTCTCCTGGCCGATGACGTAGGAGTCGAGGAACTCGTAGATCTCGCGCGGCTTCGGCAGGCTGTCCCACTTGAGCTCGGTCGGCTCGGCCAGCTCCTCTTCGATGATCTCGTTGCAGAGGTCGATGCACTCGTCACAGATGTACACGCCCGGGCCGGCGATGAGCTTTTTAACCTGCTTCTGGCTCTTTCCGCAGAATGAGCACTTCAGCAGATCACCGCCATCACCGATGCGTGCCACCTAGTAACTCCCTTTTGCCCTTGCCGACCGACTAACCCCAGGGCCTGCGATCAAACGAGTCAACTTTGCCTGCACCTGCGCCGAACGAAAACTCCGTAGAACCTAGACGGTACCGCTTCGGCGGCCCTAGGTGTGGCCTAAGGAGGACCGTGCGGCGCGTCGACCGGCCGACGGATCTCTCGTCAGGAGAGACCGTCAGCCCGGACGACCTACGACGACCCTACCTCTGTCTTGCGCTTCAGCATCGTCAGAACTTCATCGACCATGCCGTACTCCTTGGCATCGTGGGCGGTGAAGAATTTGTCCCGCTCGATATCGCGGCGGACTCGGTCTTCGTCCTGGCCCGTGTGCCGAGCGAGGATGCCCTCCATGGCGGCCCGCATCCGCAGGATCTCCCTGGCCTGGATCTCCAGATCGCTGGACTGGCCGTAACCACTCTCCACGGCCGGCTGGTGGATCAGGATGCGCGAGTTCGGCAGGGCGAACCGCTTGCCCTTGGTCCCCGCGGCCAGGAGCACCGCCGCCGCCGAGGCCGCCTGGCCCAGGCAGTAGGTGTGGATCTCCGGCTGGATGTACTGCATGGTGTCGTAGATCGCCATCATCGAGGTCATCGACCCGCCGGGCGAGTTGATGTAGATGAGGATGTCGCGGGTGGGATCGATGGACTCCAGCGTGATCAGCTGAGCCATCACGTCGTTGGCCGACGCGTCGTCGATCTGCACGCCGAGGAAGATGATCCGCTCCTCGAAGAGCTTGTTGTACGGATTCATCTCCTTGACGCCATAGGACGTCCGCTCGACGAACGACGGCAGCACGTACCGCGACTCGACAGGCCGGCCACGCCAGCTGTGGCCTCGGTCTCCAGCGCTCACTTCTCGTCCTCCCTGGCCAGTACTGCCAACGATGCTGGTGCCCATGATCTCCGCCCCGCTCATGACACCGGCCCGACGGACGGCACTTCGGTCGCGCTCCTGACGACGTGGTCGACCAGCCCGTAGTCGCGGGCCTCCTCTGCCGTGAACCAGCGGTCCCGGTCGGAGTCCTCTTCGATCTGCTCGACAGGCCTGCCAGTGTGCAGCGCGATCCGCTCGGCCAGCACGCGCTTGAGGAACAGGCTCTGCTCGGCCTGGATCCTGATGTCGGTGGCGGTACCGCCGATGCCGCCGTGCGGCTGGTGCATCAGGATCGCCGCGTGCGGCATGGCGTACCGCTTGCCGGTCGCGCCCGCGCACAGCAGGAACTGGCCCATCGAGGCCGCCATGCCCATCGCGAAGGTCGCGACGTCATTTGGCACGTATTGCATGACGTCATAGATCGCCATTCCGGCGTAAACCGAGCCGCCGGGTGAGTTGATATAGAGGCTAATATCCCTCTTGTCATCTTCGGCGGCCAGCAGGATCAGCTCGGCGCAGATCCGGTTCGCAAGTTCGTCGTCGACCTGCTGGCCGAGGAAGATGATCCGGTGCCTGAGCAGGCGCTGGAACAGCATGTCGCCTAGCGGCCCCACCGGGTTATCTGCGGCCCTCGCCAGCACTGGGGCGATCTCCTGCTGGTCGTCGGGAGGCGTCGTCACTGGGCTCTCCTCTGTAGTAAGTCCGCTGTCGTTAGTCCGCGCCTGTCGTTGACAGTGACCATAACCCGCGTGCCGAAGTGGCATCGCCGCCGATCCCCGCTGTTCGCTGTCGGCGCACGCTGACAGGCCATTTTCCGCTGCTAGCAAAGTGGCGCTGGCCACCCGTCCAGCGCTAAGCAGCCATGGCCGGCGCTCCTACTCCTCGGCGTCCTCGACCGCGCCGGCGTCCTCGACCGCGTCGGCGTCCTCGACTTCGTCGCCATCCCCGGCGTCCTCGTCCGGCGCAGCCGCAGTGATGTAGACCGGCCGGCCCGCCTCGTCTACCACCCTGGCCCGCTCGGCCAGCCAGGTCAGCGCGTTGCCGCGCAGCACGTCGGCGGCGACCGCGCCGAGCTGGTTGTTGTCGCTGAGCTGCTGGGCCAGCCGGTCCGGTGCGACGCCCATCCGGTACGCCTGCTCGCTCACGTAAGCGCTGAGCTGCTCGGCGGAGACCCGCAGGTCCTCCTGGCTGGCGACCTTGTCCAGGATGAAGCCGGCCTTGACCGACCTCCTGGCGTCATCGGTGAAGTCAGTTTCGATCTTGGCCTGGGTCGTGTCGCTGGCCTCCAGGTAGGCCTTCATGGTCAGGCCGGCTCGGTCCAGCTGATCCTGAAGGTTGTGCCGCCGCTGCTCGACCTCGGCCTCGATGATCCGCTCGGGCAGCGGGATGTCGAGCTCGTCGATGAGCGTTCCCAGCAGTCGCTCCCTCGCCTGGCCAGCCTGGCCGGCCTGGCGCATGGCCTCGAGCTGCTTGCGGGTTGAGGCCCGCAGCTCGCCGACGGAGTCGAACTCGCTGGCGGACTGGGCGAACTCGTCATCGAGGTCGGGCAGCTCCTTGATCTTCACCGAGTTGACCGTGACCAGCACGTCGGCGGCCATGCCTGCCTGCTTGCCGCCCGCTAGCTCGGCGGTGAACGTCTTCGCCTCACCCGCCGTCATGCCGGCGAGCGCCTCGTCCAGCCCGTCCAGCATGGACTCGGTGCCGACCTCGTAGGAGACGCCGGTGGCCTGCGCGTCATCGACGGCTTCGCCGTCGACGGTCGCGGCCAGGTCGATGGAGACGAAGTCACCGGACTCGACCGGGCGTTCCACGGTCTTCAGCGAGGCGAACCGCTCCCGCAGCGACCCTAGGTACTCCTCCACCTGGTCGGGGTCTACGTCGGCGTTGTCTACGGTCACCGACAGGGCATCCAGGTCCGGCAGGTCGAAGTTCGGCCGCACGTCTACCTCGGCGGTGAACGCCAGCTCCTTGCCATCGTCGAGCTTGGTGATCTCCAGGTCGGGCTGGCTGAGCGGGACGACGTCGTGCTCGGCCACGGCCTTGCTGTAGAACTCCGGCACCGCCTCGTTGACCGCTTGCTCGAGCACGGCTCCCCGGCCGAATCGCTGGTCGATGACTCGCGGCGGCACGTGGCCAGGCCGGAACCCGGGGACCTTGACCTGCCGCCCCACCTCCCGGTAGGCCTTGTCGAGGCTCTGCTTCAGCTCCTCGAACGGAACTTCGATGGTCAGCTTGACCCGGGTCGGGCTGAGCTCTTCGACGTCGGTCTTCACCTGGGGTCGCTTCCTGGAAAGAGGTCATGCCGCTCGCCCACGCCACGCAGACGCGGGCCGGACTGTTTTGTCACGCACGGCTACTGGGGGCCAAGTCTAGGACAGCAAGGTGGTGTTCACCCGCCACGGGTGATGATCACGGGAACTCGGCGACTTCACGATGGGCATGTAGCGCACTTAGCGTGATACCGGGGGCATGACCGCGTTATCGAGGCGGCCACCGCGCCCCCGGTCGTCTAGCTCTCCAGGGGAGGCGAGGATGACCGAATCACAGACCGGCCCGGCGGACCGGGCAGGTCAGCCAGGCGGGTCTGGGTCAACCCAGACGACGGCACCGCAGGCAGCCGTGCCGCAGCAGCTGGGCTACCAGCAGGAGCGCGTCGCCGGCGAGATGGACACGTCAGGGTACGACCCCGGCGTGGCAGCCATATCGGCCGCAGCGAGGGCCTCCTGGGGAGCCGTGCTCCTCGGCGCGATCGGCATGGTAGGGCTGGGCATCGCCCTGCTCGTGTGGCCGAACGCCTCGCTGACGGTTGTCGCGATCCTCATCGGCGCGGCTCTGATCGTCTCCGGCTTTGTGCGGCTGTACGAGGGCTTCACCGCGCATAGCGAGAGCGGCGGCATGCGCACCGCCTACGTGATCATCGGCCTGCTGGCCGTCGTGGCCGGTGTGTACTGTCTCCGGCACCATGCGCTCAGCCTGTTCCTGGTCGCGTTCGTCACGGGCGTGTACTTCATCATGCACGGCATCGCCGACATTGGCCTCGCGCTGACAGCCAGGGTGCCAGCCCGCGTCTTGCGCGGCGTGCTCGGCGTGGTCAGCCTCGCGGCCGGAATCCTCATGATTGCCTGGCCCGGGATCACGCTCGTGCTCCTGCTCACGCTCGTCGCAGCGTGGCTGATCTTCTATGGCCTCGTGCTCGCGGTCATGTCCTTCGGCCTGCGCCGCGTGGGCAAAGCCCCGGCAGGCGCGGGCGCGCAATCCCAGCGGCTGGCCACTAGCACGGGGTAGCCGATCGGCTATCAGTAGCGAGGCGCGCCAGCACCGCACGGTGGCCTCGCCCGGCGGCGCCGCCGGGTGAGGTCACCGTTCGCGTACCCGTCGCGTGCGTAAGAGCAGCTCGAGCCGTCGGCCTTGCGCGATCGCCTGGCGCCGGTTGGCGACGCCGAGCTTCCGGTACACCGAGCTCAGATGCGTCTTGATGGTGTTGATCGACAGGAACAGGGACTCGGCGATCTCCTGGTTCGTCATGTGCGACGGCAGGAACCGCAGCACGGCAAGCTCGCTGTCGGTGAGCAGCGCGGCAGGTTGTGCCGAGGCCTGGCGCGGCAGCCGGCCGTCGAAGCGGTCCAGGATCCGGCCAGCGAAGCCGGCCGACCGGCTGGAGGGCGAGATCAGCACTGTCAGCGCTGATCGGACCGGCGAGCCCGCCGCGACGAACGGGCCGCACGCGTCTTCGGGCTCGGCTAGCGCAAGGGCCTCGGACAGCAGCTCGGCCGCCTCGGTGCCCTGGCTCAGCCGGCGCCGCGCCACCACCGCGGCCAGGAGGGCAGCGATTCTGTCGGCCACCGTGGCGATGCCGGTCGCGTCTGCAAGCACCGGCTCGACCAGGGTGAGCGCGCCCTTGTCGTCCTCGCCGGCGATCAGCAGCCGCGCCTGGCAGACCGCCACGTCTGGCCGTGCGGGCCGCAACTCCGCCAGTCCGACGCCACCGGCGGCCGCGGCGTCGCTCGCGGGGTGGGCGCCAGCTGCTCCAGAACTCATCGATCCGGCACCGGCGGATCCGGCGGCGGGCGGCGCGCCAGTCGTGAGGTCGGGGCTAGCGCTTCCGTGGCCAGCATCGACCAGGTCGGCGAGCGTCGCACGGGCCCGTTCCAGCTCGCCCGCGGCGAGGCTGATCTCCGCGTCCAGGACCGCGACGGCGGCCGCGGCGCCGCGGGGCGGCACTTGCTTGCGGCCGGGTACCGACGAGGCCGGCGGGCTGGCGCCGGCCGGCTCGCCGGCCCGGCGGCCAGCGTCCCCGTGAGTCCAGCCGCCGGTATCGCGGCGGCAGCAGCATCGCTGAGCCACCTGACCAGACCGCGCGCTCCGGCCAGGTTGCCGTCGGCGACCGCGAGCCGGGCCCGCAGCAGCCCGCTCAGCACCGCGATCGACGGCTCTCCCGCTGGCCTGGGCATCATCGCGGCCAGGTCGGCCTGGTCGAGCATCGCGCCAGCCGACTCTGGCTCGTCGCGGGCCAGGCTGACAGCGGCCGCAGCGAGCGCCAGCACCGGCGCGAGGTCATCATCACGACCGTGCGGCCCATCCGACACGCTGCCGGCGAGCCTGGTCGCTGCGGCCAGGTCGCCGTAGAGGGCAGAAGCGACGGCCTCCCAGCAGCGACCCCGTTCCCGCAATGCGAGGAGGCCGCCCGCGGACAGCTGCGAGCCCGCGTGCAGGAACGCCGACCTAGCGCGCTGAGTATCGAACTCGCGCAGCGCGGCGAAGCCCAGCGCCAGCCACAGCGTGCCTAGTGCCCGGCGCGTCGTGATCCCGCGCGGATCGCCATGCTCGCGGCTCGCCTTGTCCCAGTACCGATCCAGCCAGCCCGGCTCGGGCGTCGTCACGGCCGCGATCAGCATGACCCGCAGCGCCGCCACCCAGAGCTCGCTCTCGGCGCGGTAGTCAGCGGGCAGCGCCCCGACGCCAGACTCGGCCCGTTCCAGGTGCGGCAGCGCGCCGTCGGCATCACCCTGCCAGATCCGGGCCGCCGCGAGCGTCACCGCGAGCACGACGCTCAGCGTCTCGTCAGCGGCAAGCCGGCCCGGCGGCGCGCTGGCCAGCGCGGTTTCCAGCCCGGGGCCGGCCTGCGAGAACATCACCACCGGTCCTGCATCCCGCAGGAGCTGGACGCCGAACTCCCACTCGCCGACGTCGGCCGCCGCCTGGACCGCCGGCAGTACCTCGCCCCTGGCGGCGTGCCAGCGGGCCACGCGCCGCTGGAGAGTCGGCACCTCGTCGGGCAGTTCCCGGCGCAGGTTGACGGCGAGCACATCCCTGAGCATCGGGTGATACCGGTACTCGCCAGAGTCCGGGGCGAGCGCCTGCACGAGGCCGGTCTCCCGGCTTAGGTTCTCCAGCGTCCGGGCCGCACTGGTCTCGCCGGTCAGGTCGCGGGCCAGGTCGGCAGACACGGTGCGGGTCAGGCTGGTCCGCATCATGAATGCGCGGATCGCCGCTGGCAGCTGGCTGAGTACCTCATCCTCCAGGTAGTCAGCCACCAGCGCCTGTGCGCCTGCCAGGCTGGCCTGGCTGACACCTGGCTGCAGTGCTTGTCCAGCCAGTGCCGTCAAGCGCAGGCCAGCCAGCCATCCCTCGGTCTGGCGGAGCACGTGATCTTGATCTGCGCGCTCGAGCGGTATGCCCAGCATCCCGAAGTAGGCGGCCGTCTCCTCGGCTGTGCAGGCCAGGTCCACTGCGCCGATGTCCGCGAGCTCGCCTTCCAGGCGGAGTCTCGACAGTGCCAGGCCAGGGGCCGACCGGCCGACCAGCACCAGCCGCAAGCTGGCGGGCTCGTGCCTGACCAGCTCATCCAGGCCGGCCAGCGACTCGCTCCCCGCGAGCAGGTGCACATCGTCAAGCACGAGCACGGCTGGCTCGCTGCCTGGCCGTATCCGGGCGGAGATCCACGGCGGGATGTCAGCAGCCGCCATGCCCACGGGCAGGCCGGCCTTGCCGCCAGCCATGGCGCCGGTCTTGGACAAGGCCGACGTCACGTAGTGCCAGAACCGCCCTGGCTCGCTGTCAGCCGCGTCGATGCTGACCCACGCTGGCCGGCGGCTGACTGGCCGTCCGGCTGCCCATAGCGCGGCCGCCACCGTCTTGCCTGCACCTGGCGGCCCCGTCATCAGCGTGACCCGACGCGTGACGGCGGCGTCCACGAGCGCCCCGATCCGGGCACGCGGCAGCACCGCCAGTCCGGGCCGGGGAATCCGCAGCTTGTCTTCAAGCAGCGCGATGCCCGGCGGCATGGCCGCCATGAGTGGCCCGCTTACCGTGGTCGTCATTACCCCCCCGACGTTCTGCCCCCCGGCTGGCGGCTCCGAGACCGGCCGCGCGGAGAGACCGGCCGCGCGGATGATGCATCGCAGAGTGTGCCCGCCTACGACGCCGCGTCACCGCATTACCTCACCCGCCGCGGTGAAATCGCAGCTCAAAGCCCCGTAATCGACATACCCGCCAGGGCCGACCACCAATCAGGCGGCCCCTTATGCGCGGTAAGCCACGGCGTGTCTGGTGGCAGCGCCGCGCCGCCGGATCACCCCGACTGGGTGATGCCCGCTTCCACGACCCTCCGTAGCGTCCGTAGAAGAACAACCCGGACAACCGGCCAGCACGTGGGCACGTGCTGCGCTGGCGCGCCAGGCAAGCGGGCACGCCAGGCCGTTGCGGCCCGCTAACCGGCCAGGTCAGAGGGGAGTGGCTTCGATGAGCAGAGCACAGGACAGATCCCAGGGTGGCGAGGCCGGCGCCCAGCCGCCACAGCAGGGCACTGGCGTGCCGGGAACTGGCACGACCGCAGGAGCAGCCGCCACCGGCACGACCACGGGGACCACGACCACGAGCACGACGACGTCCGGCCTGCCGGAGCAGTCCACCACGCAGCAGCAGCCCGGCATGCACAGGCAGACGACCGGCCAGGCGCGCGGCACGGCTGCCACCACCGATTACGGAGCCACGGGCTACCAGTACGCCGAGCCGTACACCGGCGCCGGCAGCACCACGGGTGGCGCCTTCGCGATCCTCGCCGGGCTGATTACCTTCCTCGCTGGCCTCGCGGCCGTCGTGCGGCGCAATTTCTATCACGTCGCAACCAACTACGCCTATAACATCCACGCCTACGACTGGGGCTGGATCCTGCTCGCACTCGGCGTCGTACTGTTCGCGCTGGGCGCTTGTGCCCTGCTCGGTATGAGCTGGGCTCGGTACCTTGGCGTTGGCGTCGCGGTGCTGACGGCCATCGCGGGCTTCCTGTACCTGCCCTACTTCCCGGTCTGGGGCATCGTGATCGTCGGTCTCAGCCTGGCCGCCATCTGGGGCCTGCTCCGCGACGACAACAGCCGGGCACGGGTGTAAGGCCGCCGCCTCTCCAGCCGAACCGCCAGCCTCGCCTGGCCGCCGAATCAGCGAGCCCCGTCCCGACATGAAGGGACGGGGCTCGCTGCGTGCTCGCTAGCCAATCACGCCGGTCACGCCGAGGATGCCGTTGAGCGTCAGCAGCACGCCGCCGACTAGCAGCGCGCCCACCGTGAGCACATGCCCGTGCGATCGCAGCCACTCGTTGAAGGTGCGGAGATTCCGGGTCGTGCGCTCGGGCGCGAGCAGGTACAGCACGAGCGGCAGCCAGACGAACGTGATGGTGATCGCGATGACCACGGCGAGGTCAACGATGCTGGCGGCGATGCTCTGGTTCGCGGTGGCGACCACCTGGACCGCCGCGACGAACGTCAGCGACGGCGAATACACCAGGACGCCGACGATGAAGGCCGTCCTGCCGCCGGGCCTTGCTATCAGCCGCGAGAGCACGCCCTTGTCCTTCTTCGCCGGGTCGGGCAGCTTGGGTCCGCGCCGTCGCAGGTATCCGCCCGCCAGCAGCATCAGCAAGCCGAGGCCGAGGCGCACGCCGTATCTGGTCTGGTGATCTTGCGGCTTGTAGACGTGCCCGGCGTGCAGCACGACGAAGACGATCGTCGCCATGAGCCCGGTCATGACGATCGCGCCGGCCAGGTAGATCAGGATGGTCCGGTGCGGATTGGCCGAGCCGAGAAACACCGCCGACACCAGCACCGCGGTCGGCGAGAGCGCCGCCAGCACGGCCAGTCCTGCTGCGTCGGTCAGCATCGGGATGTGTCCTGGCGCGCAGGAAATCCCGTGATCGCCGTCATTCCATTAGATTTCCCCCGCGCGCAGACTGCGGCGTCACCCGCCACGGGTGAACACTCCGGCCGAGGCAGTTGCCCGGCTCGTGATCGTGGGTATAGGCAGCCGGGTGCAGACCGACACGCAGCGCCGCCTTCCCGTTACGCCGACTGCCGGGATGGCCTGGATACCAGCAGGCAAGTTCGCGATGGGATCAGCGGACTTTTACCCGGAGGAGCGTCCGGTACATGCGGTCGCCGTCGACGGATTCTGGCTGGACACCCGCCCCGTGACCGTCGCCGAGTTCCGCCGGTTCGTGAAGCAAACCGGGCACGTCACGGTGGCGGAGCTGGCACCGGATGCGGCCGCGTACCCGGATGCGCAGCCAGACCTTCTCGTACCAGGCTCGCTGGTGTTCCAGAAGGCGTCAGGGCCGGTCGACCTGCGCGAGTTCGCGAACTGGTGGGCGTACGTGCCCGGCGCGTCATGGCGGCACCCGGAGGGGCCTGGCAGCGATGTGTCCAAGCGTGACAAGCATCCGGTGACGCACGTGGCCTACGCCGACGCCAGCGCTTATGCCGACTGGGCCGGCAAAGACCTGCCGACGGAGGCCGAGTGGGAGTACGCGGCGCGCGGCGGGCTGGATGGCGCCGTCTACGTGTGGGGCGACGATTTCGCGCCTGGCGGCCGACAGATGGCTAACACCTGGCAGGGCGAATTCCCATGGCAGAACCTCATGCTGGACGGCCACGAGGGTACCTCGCCGGTCGCGGCGTTCCCGGCCAATGGGTACGGCCTCTACGACATGGCCGGCAATGTGTGGGAGTGGACGTCTGACTTCTTCCGCCAGCGGCATCAGGCTGACCAGCCTGGCAAGGCGTGCTGCGCACCGCGCAACCCGCGCGTCGGCGCCGATCAGGCGAGCAGGACCGGGACCGATGACATCCCGCGCCGCGTGATCAAGGGCGGCTCGCATCTGTGCGCCCCGAGCTACTGCCTGCGCTACCGGCCTGCGGCTCGCCAGGGCGAGGCCGTCGACACCTCAACGGGGCACCTCGGGTTCCGCTGTGTCATCCGGCCGCTGAGCGCCTGACCCGACCTGCATCCGGCTGGTGGCCCTGGTGCGGAAGTACCCGGCGATGATGCTGATGGCCGCTCCGAGGAACACCAGGTTGAAGATGATCTGGAGGGTGACGGCCGCGCGAGCCAGCTGGCCGACCGGGTGTACATCGCCGAAGCCAACGGTCGCCAGCGTGCTGATGTTGAAGTACAGCGCGTCGGTCTTGTTCGTCAGTTCCACAAACTGATTCGGCAGCGCGGCGACCGACTCATCGGCCCAGGAGAAAAACAGCACGGTCAGCGCGAGCAGCAGCACCAGGCCCCGGATCCTGGCTTGTTCGCCCGCGCGCAGCAGCCTGCGGACCGCGAGCAGGATCAGCGCGGCCAGCACGATGACACCGCAGCAGAACAGGGCGATCCACGAGCCCTCGCGCATCTGGCCCGGAACCGGTATCTGGTAATAGACCACGGTGGCCGCCGCGATCAGCAGCGCCGCGACGATGGCATCCCGGGGCCGAGCCCGCGGGGCACTACCGGGCGTCGCCGATCACTCCCTTGCCAGCATGGCCGCCGCTTCGCGCTCAAGGTCTACGTAAGGGTCGCCGCTGACGTCCACGGCGACCCGCTTGATGGTGCCGCCGGTGAAGTGGTGTGCCGAGCCGTTGGGGTAGTCGTCGGTCACCGGCTCGCCGCTGTCACGGCCGACGCACAAGCCCTCGCCCGCGAGGGAGAACATGCCCGGCTGAGTCCTGATCCGGCCTTCGCCGACCTTGGTGTCCCCGTGGTAGAGCGATAGCATCCCGGTGGACAACGCCGGGCGGGTCCTCACCGTCCTTGTCGAACGAGGCCGACAGGACAAGGTTCTGGCCCACGGGGATCTCTTCGGTCCCGTCGATCTTCTGCTCCAGCATGCCGACGAAATCGTAGACGTAGTGCAGCCGGTTGTCCTTGACATAGAGGGCGTGCCCGCCGAACCGCGAGCCGTGCGCGAACAGCACGCCTTCCGCGCCAGGCGCAGGGATATCCACCAGCGCGCCGATCGTGTAGGAGCGGTTGCGGATGTTGACCGCCTGCGCCTCGGGTACCTCGGCGGTGTCGGGGAAGTAGGTGTACCGGCTGCGGTCGCTGGCTAGCTGCGGCCGCGGCGTGCTCACGATCTCGAGCGCAGACCGGTCGTCGAGCGGGAAGGCGGCGTTGTCGCCGGCCTCGGCGAACCACAGATTGACCAGCTCGCGCAGTCTGCCTGGCTGCTCGGCGGCCAGGTCGTGCAGCTCAGCCCGGTCGGTGTCGGTGTGGTACAGCTCCCAGGTGTCATCGTTGAAGTGGCCCCAGCCGCTGAGCGTCGGGTGCGTGGTCACGGCCTTCCACCCGTCGTGCCAGATCCCGCGGGAGCCGAGCATGCAGTAGAACTGGGTCGTGCGGGCCGACGGCGCCGACGGGTCGGTCACGCTGTAGCGCATGCTGACACCGTCAAAGTGGCTCTGCACGTGACCCTTCATCGCCTCCGGTGCCTCCATGCCGAGAGTGTCCAGGATCGTCGGCACGATGTCGATCGCATGGTGGTACTGGTGCCGCAGCTCGCCGCGGCCGACCTGGCCGGATACCGCTGCTGGCCAGGAGATGATGCACGGGTCAGCGGTGCCGCCGTTGAACTCATACCGCTTCCACATCTTGAACGGCGTGTTGAAGGCCATCGCCCAGCCATTGGGGTAGTGGTTGTAGGTCTTAGTCCCGCCGAGCTCATCGAGCATCGCCAGGTTCGCCTTGATGTCATCGGGGATTCCGTTGGCGAACAGGTTCTCGTTGATTGACCCATTCGGGCCGCCCTCGCCGCTAGCGCCGTTATCCGACACCAGGATCACCATCGTGTTGTCCCGCTCCCCGGACTCCTCCAGGTAATCCAGCAGCCGCCCGATGTGGTAGTCGGCGTGCGCGAGGAACCCCGCGTACACCTCGGCCATCCGGCAGAACAGCCGCTTCTCATCGCCGGACAGCGAATCCCACGGCCGGGTGACGTCCATCATCGGGAAGGGGGCACCGCCGGGGCCCTGACGAGTCTCCGGCGTGCCGATCGGGTTGAGCGGCGGCAGTTCGGTGTCGGCCGGCACGATGCCCAGCTGCTTCTGCCGGGCCAGAGTCTGCTCGCGCATCGCCTCGTAGCCCATGTCGAACCGGCCCCTGAACTTGTCCGCCCATTCCTTCGCGACCTGATGCGGCGCGTGCGCGGCGCCCGGCGCGTAGTAAAGGAAAAATGGCTTGTCCGGCGCGATCGTCTTGGCGTCCCTGATGAACTCCAGGGCCTTGTCCGTGAGGTCCTCGGTGAGGTGGTACCCCTGGTCAGGGGTCTTGGGCTGATCGATCGGGTGGTTGTCGTAGACCAGGTCCGGGTACCACTGGTTGGTCTCCGCGCCGAGGAACCCGTAGAACCGCTCGAATCCCCGCCCTGATGGCCAGTTCCGCCGCGTGGACGCGACGTTCATCTCGATCGTCGGGCACAAATGCCACTTGCCCACCATGTAGGTGTTCCAGCCGCGCTCGCCGAGGATCTCGGAGATCATGCCGTTCTCCGGCGGGATCGTGCCGCTGGCGTTCGGGAACCCGATCGCTGCCTCGGTGATGCAGGCCATGCTGTTGCGGGTGTGGTTGCGGCCGGTCAGCAGGCACGACCGGGTAGGCGAGCACAGCGCGGTGGTATGCCACTGCGTGTAGCGGACTCCGCTGGCCGCGATCCGGCTGATGTTCGGCGTCTCGATCGGGCCGCCGTAGGGCTCCATCGCGGAGAAGCCCACGTCGTCCAGGACGATGTACACCACGTTCGGCGACCCGGCTGGCGCCTGCGGCGGCTGGAACGGCTCCCAGTCCGGCACCGAGTCCCGGATGTCGACGTTGATGCTGCCCTTGAACTGCTTGGTCATGCCGTGCTCCGCTCGTCGCCGCGCCCGCATCGCCCCATAGGTCACTGGAGTCGTTTCCACGTGCGGCGGCCCAGACACCACCCGCCACGGGTGGTGTCGCGGTTGTCAGGATGGCTACGGGCGCCCGGCTGGCTTGAGGCCCAGCAGGCCGATGATCTCCGCCACCACCTGGCCGGGTGTCCGCTCGCTGACCGTGATCAGGCGCACCCGCGGCTCGTGCTCAGGCACCTCAAGGTCAGCGAACTGGCTCGCCAGCAGGGGCTCGTGAAAGAAATGGCCGGTGCGCGCGTGGACGCGCGCCTCGTCCTGCTCTTTGGTGATCGCCAGGAACACCAACTCGGCGTGGTCACGGCCGGACAGCAGCTCGTCGCGGTACCGGCGCTTCAGGGCGGAGCAGGCCAGCACCGCAGACTGGCCGGACGCCGCGATGTCATCCATCCACGAAGTGATCTTGGCCAGCCATGGAGCGCGGTCTGCATCCGTCAGCGGCAGGCCGGCCCGCATCTTGGCGACGTTAGCGGCTGGGTGGAACGAGTCACCGTCGGCGAACAGCCAGCCAAGCCGTGCAGCCAGTAGCTGGCCGACGGTCGTTTTGCCGCTTCCGGCCACGCCGGCGACCACCACGATCATCGCAGGCGAGCCTAACGTGCGAGGCTTTGCCTGGAATACCTGAGGCGGAGGGAGTAGCGGCATGTCCACGCCCGATGTAGACGCGCTTGTGATCTTTGGGGCAACCGGGGACCTGGCGAAGATCGAGACCTTCCCTGCCCTGGTCGGGCTGGTGGACCGTGGCGTACTCAACGTCCCCATCGTGGGCGTGGCCAGGAGCGGCTGGAACCTCATGCAGTTCCGCGAGTACGCGGCCGCCTCGCTGCGGCTGAACAAGATGGACCCGGCGAGCCCGGCGGCGACCCGGATGCTCGGACTGCTCCGTTATGTCGACGGCGACCTCGACGATCCGGCTACTTACCGGGAGATGTCCGCGGAGATGGGCGACGGCGAGCATCCGCTGTACTACCTCGAGGTCCCGCCGTCACTGTTCGGCCGGATCGCCGAGGGGATAGCTGCCGCGGGCCGTGCCGTGGGCGCGCGGGTGATGGTGGAAAAGCCGTTCGGGACCGATCTGGCCAGCGCCGTGAAGCTGAACGAAACCATGCACACGTACTTCCCGGAGGAGTCCATCTACCGCGTCGATCACTGGCTCGGGCTCGAGCCGGTGGAGAATCTGCTCTTTGTGCGGTTCGCCAACTCCATCATTGAGCCGCTGCTCAGCCGCGAACACGTGACCAGCATTCAGATCACGATGGCTGAGGCGTTCGACGTCGCCGATCGCGGCAGCTTCTATGACAAGACCGGCGCGATCCGGGATGTTGTCCAGAATCACATGCTCCAGGTCCTGGCCACGGTGCTGGCCGATCCGCCCGACGGCGCCGGCCTGGCGCTCTGGCGTGACGCGAAATCGCAGATCATCGGCGCGCTCGAGCCGCTGAGCCCGCACACCACGGTGCGCGGCCAGTACGACGGCTACACCGGCGTCGCCGGCGTCGCGCCCGGCAGCACGACCGAGACTTACGCGGCGATCAGGCTCAGCGCCCAGTCCTGGCGCTGGGCCGGCGTACCGATCCTCATCCGGGCGGGCAAGTGCATGCCGGTCACCGCGACCGATGTCCTGTTCCGCTTTCGCAAGCCACCACACGACCTATTCGGCCTCGGCGAGCTGGCGGCTACTAACCAGCTGCGGGTCCGCATCAATCCCGACGAGCAGGTCGGCGTGACCCTGCTTGGCAAGAAGCCGGGGCCCGACCTAGCCGCGCAGCCGCGTGAGCTGACCTACTCGGGCCAGACGATGGAGCAGATGATGCGGCCGTATGACCGGTTGATCGGCGCCGCCCTGAGCGGCGAGCGGTACCTGTTCGCCCGGCAGGAAACCGTGGAAGCGGCCTGGCGCGTGGTGCAGCCGGTACTTGACGACGTCGTCCCGGTCGAGCAGTACGCGAAGGGCACCTGGGGACCAGCGCGCGCCGACAGGCTCGTGCCCGCAGGCGAGGCCTGGCACAACCCGGCGGCCTAGCCACCAGGCGGGCGCAGCTATGACGAGTGCCGGGGCTGGGCATGAACCACCCCATGACAGACCTGGCGAGACCGAGCCAGACGCGCGCTTCACACTGGCCAACGAGCGGACATTCCTGGCCTGGAGCCGGACCGCCCTCGCCCTCGTCGCGGCGGGCCTTGGCATCGTCCAGCTGCTGCCGCCGTTCCACGGCGTCCCTGTTGGCCGGCACCTGCTCGGCATCCCGCTCATCGTCCTCGGCGCCGTCGTGGCCGTCGCGGCCTACTTCGATATGAAGCGCAACCAGGCGGCGCTGCGCCGCAGCGAGCCGCTGCCGAGGTCGGTGCTCCCCCGGCTGCTCGCAGCGCACCATCGGGGGCGTCGCCGCGCTGGCTGCCGTCGTCGTGCTTCTGTCGGCCACCCGGTAGCGCGGCATGGCACCCGCCGGCAAGCAGCCCGCCGGTCACAGATCCGGCTAACAGGACCAGCCTGGCGTGGACCAGGACAGCGGTGGGATTCGCCGCCATCGGCGCGGCCATGCTGAAGCTGAGCCCGGTCGCCGGCGGTGTCGTGCTGGTGCTGAGCCTGCCCATCTGGGCGGTAGCCCGCCGGGCCGGGGCAGGGCCAGCGGCCTCGACGACGCGCGAACTGCGACTGGTCACGGCGACAGTCGTCGTAGTGGCGCTGGCCGCCCTCGTCGTTGCCCTGTTCGGCCGCAGCCCCGACAGCCTGGGTCAGTTGCTACGTGTCCGCTGATGGTGCCGCTGGGAGTCCCGGAGCGCGCATCGCGAGGCACAGGCTGCGCTGGCTGGCGGTCGTGGTCGCGATCATGGCGCTACTGACCGCCGGCTGGCCGCTGGTCGATACCGCGGTAGCCAACCGGCAGCCGCTCGCGGCCGGCTCGCGGCTCGCCATCGGCAGCGGCGCTGGCAACTCGGCCGTCTTCACTGTCGGGCGGGGCTGGTCATTGGCGCCGGAGCAGAGCGATCCCAATCAGGGCTACCTGCTGCGCCGCTCGGCAGTCGAGGTGTCGATACTCCGCGTGAACCTGGTCAACCGCAGCCAGGCGCAACATCTGTGGGCAGGCCTGCGGCAGATACTCGCTGTGAGCAGTGCTGGCGTCCGGGTTGGCCGCGTGATGTATGTCCGCGCACCTGGCGGGATACTACGCAGCACCGGCGTCATCGCCACCGCCCAGAAAGTCGGCACGGCGACGATTGCCCTGGCACCGTCACGGCAGTTCGCCGTCGTAATACTGGTGCTTGCGCCGCGTGGAACGCGCCTGGCGATGCGTGCAGCGGGCGCCCGGATTGTTCGATCTCTGCGATTTACGGCAGTCCGCCGGTGACTGCGGCCGCGCCGGTCCGCGCCATGGGCCCGGTCCAGAGCGTCCGCCTGGTCCGTCTCACGGCCATCCTCCTGTGCATTTTCGGGGCTGGGGTGCTGACCTGGCAGTTCTACCGCTTCCTTGTGGTGTTCCCGGCGCCCACGGCGCTCGCGCTGGCCCTGGAGATCCCGCTGCTGGTAGTCGGGTTCGTGCTGATCCGGCTGGTGCGCCCGATCCGTGCGCCGGCCCTAATCTGGTCGGCCGCAGCCGTCGCCTGGGGCGGGACGGCCGCAACCGGGTGCGCGCTACTGGCGAACCGCGGCCTGACTGGCCTGTGGGCTAAGGGGGCCGGCATCCGCTTCGCGGCGAACTGGTCGGCATCCCTCTCGGCTCCGCTCAACGAGGAGATCCTTAAGCTGTGCGGGGTGCTCATGATCGTTCTCGCGGCGCCACTCGTGATCTCCGGGCCGCTCGACGGAATGGTCTATGGTGCGCTCACCGGCCTCGGCTTTCAGGCAACGGAGAACGTCACTTACGGCTTGAATAACATCGTCCTGTCGGGGGCGACCGATCCGGCCAGGGCCATCGCCAACTCGCTGTACGTCCGCGTTGGCCTATCGGCACTCGGCTCGCACTGGGCCATGACCGCCGTCGCCGGCGCTGGCGTCGGATTCCTTGTCGCCCGTGGCCGCGATGCCGCCGTGCCGGCAGCGGCATGCCTGCTGGCCGCCATGTCGATGCACCTGATCTTCGACGCGCCGGGACTAGTGCTCATCGCCAAGGTCGGGGTGAACTTCGCAGTAGTGGCCGGCCTGTACCTCGTGCTGCGGCACGCCTACCTCGACCGCGCGCGCAGCCTGCTGGCCGGGATGGGCTGCGGCCGGCGTCATATCGCTTGACGAGCAGACAGGCCTGCTGCGCCGGCGACGCTGGGGCGGACTGGCGAAGCCAGGCTCCCGAGCCGAGCGTGCCCGCCTCCGGGCGCGGCAGCGCGAGCTGGTGGCAGACCTCGACCGCGCGGCCGCATGAACATCCCCCGAACGCCGGCCCGGCGGTCCTTGCCCCTTGCCGCAGCCCCGATAATCCTCGTCATCAGGTCTTCATGTTGCGGGGGTAGACCTAGCGCCTGGATGCCTGCGGGCGGACGTCGTACGAATCGCGATTGGGGAGCCTAGTGCCGAGGCCGAGCACACCAAGGTCGCAGTACCAGCCCACAGTGACCAGCCCGCCGCCTGGCGGACCCTCGCACCGCAGGTCGCGTCGAACCCGCCGCTGGGCTCCGCACTGGCCGCGGCGCACATGGTCGCGGCTGACGCTGGCGGCTCTCATCGTGATCCTGGTGCCCATCACCTGGTCTGTGGGCCACGCCATGACCATGCCGGGCGGCGGGTCGATGTCTGAGCGCCTCGCCGAGTGGGCCCGTGACCATTACCTGGGTCCCGTCGTCACGCTAGGCGAATGGCTGACGTATCAGCCGCCCAAGGTCGGCGGCAAGCCGTCCTTCGCACTGACCGCGCCTTCTGCGTCGGCGGCTCCCGCCCCGCACACGTCCACCGGCCCGGTAGCTGCGTTCGGACCGCCGCCGCGGGTTGCGTCCATGGCCGGCAAGCCGCTGCCCGGCGAAGGCGTGTGGCGAGTGCTCGGCACCGTGAACGGGCATCCGGCGGTGTACGGCACTTACCTGAGGGCAAGCAGCGTCTACACGTCCTACGTATCCGGCATTGTGTCGATGAACCAGAGTCTGCTGCGTTTTGAGCTAAGGCCAGGTGGCGAGGATCCGGGCCCCGGCAACTGGCACGCGTCCGACTACATCCTGCCGGGCACCCAGCGGGGCCTCATGGCGACGTTCAACAGCGGCTTCAAGATCAGCTCCTCGGACGGCGGCTTCTACCTGCACGGCGCGACCAGCGGGAAGCTCACTCCCGGCGTGGCGGCGGTCGTGTACTACCGCGACGGCCACATCGCCATCGGCGTCTGGGATCGGACCATCCGGATGACCCCGGATGTCGTCGGGGTGCGGCAGAACCTGCACCTGATCGTGCAGGGCGGCAGGGTACCGTCCGCGGTGGACAACAACGTCGAGACGAGCTGGGGCGCGACGCTCGGCGGCGGCTACTACGTCTGGCGCTCGGGCATCGGGATCACAAAGGACGGGCGCGTGATCTTCGTCTACGGCCCGGCCCTGAACGTACGTGAGCTCGCCGAGCTGCTGCGGCATGCGGGCGCGGTCACGGGCATGGAGCTCGACATCAACCCGGACTGGATGTCCTTCATGTACTACCAGCACTCACAGAGCGCCCACCCGAGGCCGGTCAACCTGCTGCCAACCCAGATCCAGCCCCCGGATCGCTACTTCTCGCCGTCGGGCCGTGACTTCACCGCGGTCTACGCCCGATGACCGCGCGTACGCAGGCGACGGGCCAGGGCGCGCCCGTCGGGCCAGGTGCAGCCCACGTCGCGCCGGTGCAGCCCCCGTCGCGGCCGGTGCAGCCCCCGTCGCGGCCAAGCCCGCCACGCGCGGCGGGCTGCTGGTCGCCGCCGTCCAGGCAGTCAGGCCGCGGCAGTGGCCGAAGAACCTGCTGGTCTTCGCCGCTCCGCTGGCAGGCGCGACGCTGGGCCGGGACGACGGCTTCGGTTATGCACTTCTTGCCTTCGTGGCCTTCACCGCGGCCGCGTCGGCCGTCTACGTCGTCAACGATGTGCTGGACGTCGCGCGGGACCGGCTGCATCCGACGAAGCGGCTGCGGCCGATCGCCTCCGGCCGCCTGCCGAGGCCAGCCGCCCTGACGCTGGCGGCGATCTGCCTGGCGGTGGCGGCGCTGGCCATCGTCGTGATCGGCGAGCCGATGCTGGGCGCTGTCATCGGGGCCTACATCGCCTTGTCTCTGCTCTACAGCCTGAGCCTGAAGCACGTGCCAGTGGTCGAGCTAGCCGTCGTGGCTTCTGGTTTCGTCCTGCGGGCCGTGGGCGGCGCGGTTGCCACGCACGTGCCGCCGTCGGGATGGTTCCTGACGGTATGCAGCCTCGGGGCGCTGATGGTGGCGATCGGGAAGCGCTACACCGAGCTGTCCGCCCTGGGCGACGAGGCAGTCAGCGCACCGGCCGGTGATGCGCTGGTACAGCCTCGGCCTGCTGCGAGCAGGACAGCGAACCGCCAGCGTCGTCATGCTCGCCGCCTACCTGTTCTGGGCGCTGTCCGAGGACGACGTGTGGATGCGCGGCTGGCACGTGGCCAGCGTGGCGCCGCTTGCGCTCGCGCTCTTCCGATTCGATCGCCTGACCGGACTGGCCGAGGGCCGCGCAGTAGAGGACCTGATCGCCCGGGATCCGATGATGCTCTGCTGCGAGTTCACGTGGCTGACGATGTTCACGGTGGGCCTCTAGATGGCCGGGCTATTCCAGTCCGACCTCGGACGTAGAGTCGCCCTATGCTGAGGAGCTCATCGCGGGGACGAGCCGAGGCCCCGGCCGCGGGCGCGGCTGGCAAGCCGGCCCGGATACTCCTGATCGGCGGGACGAGCGAGATCGGGCAGGCCATCCTGGCCGCGCTCGACCTGAGCCCGGAGGCCGAGGTGCTGCTCGCTGGCCGGGATGCCGAGCTGATGCGCGCGGCGGCCGCCACCCTGCCCTGCCGTGTCACGACTGTGGCCTATGACGCCCTCGATGCGGACGCTCAGCAGGGCCTGCCCGCCGCCGCGTTCGCCGACGGCCCGATCGACCTGGTCATCTCCGCGGCTGGCGTGCTGACCCCGCAGGAACTCATGGAGGGCGACCCGAGCCAGGCCGCGGCCCTGATCGACACCAACTTCACCAGTCACGTGACGGTGCTGCTCGGGATCGCCGCCCAGCTGCGCAAGACCGGCCGCGGCACGATCGTCATACTGTCGTCCGTCGCGGCGATCAGGCCGCGCAAGGCGAATTTCGTGTACGGCGCGGCCAAGGCGGGTCTCGACGCCTTCGGCCGGGGGCTGGCCGACTCGCTGCACGGGTCCGGCGTCCGGGTGCTGCTGGTCAGGCCAGGCTTCGTCAAGGGCCGGATGACGGCAGGGATGGCCCCGGCCCCGCTCTCCTCGACGCCGGCGCAGGTCGGCGCGGCCGTCGCAGGCGCGCTGGCAGGCCCAGCGTCGCTGGTATTCGTGCCGCGGTCGGTTGGCGTGCTCGCCGTGGTGATGCGCCTGATTCCGCGCCCGCTCTGGCGCCGGCTGCGCCGGTAGACGAGGGCGGCCCAGCCGGCGTGGGCAGCTAGGAGACGAACCGGTGCGAGTGCTTGTCGCGGAAGACGACAACGGGTTGCGTGACGTGCTGGCGCGCGGCCTGCGCGAGAACGACTACGTCGTGGATGCCGTCGGGAACGGCGAGGACGCCATCCGGTTCCTGCGCAGCTATGAGTACGAGCTTGCCGTGCTCGACTGGCGGATGCCCGGCATGTCCGGCCTGGACGTCGTGCGCTGGATCCGCCGCCATCAGCGACCAACGCCAGTGCTGATGCTCACCGCGCGCGACGCCCACGCCGACCGCGTCACCGGTCTCGACGAGGGAGCCGACGACTACCTGGTCAAGCCGTTCGACTTCGCCGAGCTGCTCGCGCGCATGCGTGCCCTGCAACGACGGCCGCAGACGGTCCAGCAGCCCGAGCTGGTCGTCGGGGACCTGCGCTTCGATCCGGCGACCAGGCAGGTTCTGGTCGGCGGCCAGCAGCCGGTACTCACCGCCACCGAGTTCGGCATACTCGAGCTGCTCATACGCAGGTCACCCGCGGTGGTGCCGCGGCGGTCGATCGCAGTGAACGTGTGGGACGACGAGGCGGACGCGATGGGCTCCAACACCATCGACGTGCACCTGGCCCGGCTGCGAGCCAAGCTGACCGGGGGCATGGTGCGGATCGAGACGGTGCGCGGCGTCGGCTACCGGCTCGTGGGACGGTAGGCCAGCATGCGCCTGCGCGGCCGTATCCCGCCCGAGATCGCCCACGCGGCGAAGGTAGCCCTGGCGGCGAGCCTGCTGGTGGGCATCGTCTATGCCGGGTGCGTAGCAGTCCTCGACAAAGTCGTCACTGCCCGACTCACGCAGTCGGTGGATGAGCGGCTGGCCGAGCGCCTGTCCGATGCCCAGGAGACCGGCATGCGCGGTTCCTACGGCGATGACGACGATATCGACAGCACACCGGTCTATCTCTGGCGCCAGACTCGCACCGGCCCGGTCGCGCTGCCCGACTCTGCCGCCCCGGCGCTGCCGGCGGGCTTCCGGCTCGCGGAGGGCAAGGCCGTCACGGTGCCGCTAGCGGCCGGGCCGTTCCGGTTCGCCGCCGCCGAGGTGAACGGCGTCAGGCTTATCGCCGGCCAGGGACTGGCCAGCGAGGACCATCTCACGACGCTGCTCCGAGAGGGCGAGACGTTCGCCGCACCGATCCTGCTGCTGGCCATGTTCGGCGGCGCGCTCACTGTCGGCCTGCGCGCCCTGCTTCCGGTCGAGCAGTCCCGCAGGCGGCAGCTCGAGTTCACGGCCGACGCCTCGCACGAGCTGCGCACCCCGCTCAGCGTGATCAGCGCCGAGACCAGCGTGGCGCTGAGCGCTCCGCGCAAGCCCGAAGAGTACCGCGCCGTGCTGGCGCGCATCGAAGGCGAGAGCAGCAGGCTGCGCCGGATCGTCGAGGATCTGCTCTGGCTCGCCCGCTTCGACTCGACGCCGCCGGAGCCCGGCGACGAGCCGCTCGACGTCGCCACGATCGCCGCTGCCTGCGCTGACCGGTTCCGCGTGCTCGCCGCCACGCAGGACTTCGACATCCAGGTGGTGACCGGAAGCGCAGGGCCGGCCTGGATTAGCGCGCCGCCCGAGTGGATCGACCGCCTCGCAGGGGTCCTGATCGACAACGCATGCCGGTACGCCGGCCCGGCCGGCACGGTGCGGGTGAGCGTTGGCCTGCGCGGCACCCGGGTGACGATGGCCGTCGAGGACAGCGGACCCGGGGTGGCACCCGAGGACCGCGGCAGGCTCTTCGACAGATTCCACCGCTCGACCGCGCAGGGCGGCAGCGCGGGCCTTGGCCTGGCCATCGCCGATTCCATCGTCCGGTCGACCGGCGGACAGTGGCGGCTCGATGATTCCGAGCTGGGCGGCGCACTGTTCGAGGTCTCCTGGCGGCGGGCCAGCTCCCGGCAGGCACCAGCACCGGGACCGGTAGCCAGCGCTCAGCGGCCTGCCGTCGGTCAGCTGGCCGAGGACGGCGCGGCCGCAGCGGGCGGGGCGGCGGCTGGCGTCGCCGCGGCCGACGGCTCCGGCGGCGCGGGCGGGTCCAGCCGCATCGAGGCTACGTAGGCTGTGACCACGGCGACTATCACGACTGGCGTGATGGCGATGCCGTCGGAGAACAGCAGCAAGCACGCCAGCAAGACCGAGGTCATGGGCAGCCGGAGCATGCCGGCGAGCATCGCGCCCATGGTCATGCCGACGGCCGGGACCAAGGGTAGTCCGGGTAGATGCGACAGCAATGCACCGCCGACGGCCCCGATGAAGATCGATGGGAAGATCGGCCCGCCACGGAAGCCGCTCAGCGAGACGCTGTAGGCGATTGATTTCGTGGCGATGAGCAGCACGAGGGCGCCCACGCTGTAGCTGGCGGCATGGGTGATGAACGGCCCAATCTGGTCCTGGCCCGAGAACAGCACCTTGTCGGCGCCCTTGCCGGTGGCCTGGCTGAAGATGACAGCGAGCCCCGCGATGACGAGGCCCGCCACCGGCGTCCAGAGCAACGGCTGACGCTGCACGGCGGTACGCAGCTTCAGAGCCGTCCGGCGGACCCCGATACACACCAGTGCCGCGATCAGGCCGATGACCACTGCCCAGCCGAGTTCGGTCACGTCGGGCCTGGCGAAATGCGGCAGTCCCGGTATTCGGAGTGAGAATTCGCCGAGGCCAGACCACTCGCCCAGGCCGACAAAGATGAGCGCCCCGACGCCGGCCGCCAGCAGGCCCGGGACCAGCACAAGCTCGAGCGTCGCCCCGCCGAAGCCGATGGCCTCCATGATCAGGAAGGCGCCAGTGATCGGCGAGCCGAGCAGCGTGGCGATCGCGGCGAAACTGCCGGTCGCGCCCACGACGACTTTGACCTGCGGCGCCGCAGCGGCCGCCTTGGACCGGCTCACCGCCAAAGCGGCCAGGCCGCCGCCGAGGGCGATGAGCGGAGCCTCGGGGCCGAGGACGGCGCCGAAGGCGAGAGTCGCGAGCGCCGCGAGCGCGATACCGGGAAGTTCCCTGCCGGGAAAGACGCCGCCAGTTTTCAGGCCGTCCGCCGGTGAGTGCCCCCCCGTTCCCGGCAAATACTGGATCGTGAGGGCGACGAGGATGCCGCCGACCGCCAGCAAGGGAAAAGGCCACCAGACCGGGGCAGACTTGAAACCGAGATCGCTGGGGAAGCTGACGTAGAGCCAGTGCTGAAGCTTGCTGACCAGCGCGAGAAAAGCCCAGGCCACGGCGGATATGAACACGCCAAGCACGGCCGCAACCACGAGCAGCCGCACGTAGGCGCGGCTGCGCATCAATGCGACGGCATCAGCAGGCGTGGACAGTTGCGTTCCCCCGGTCGGCTGGCCGACTGGCACCAGCGCCGACGGCAGTCCCCGGCTTGAATTTGCCCAGCCGCAGCCGGGTTCACTCCCCCGGCCCGACCAGGCCGCGTGCGCGGAGCGCGCAGGGCGGTTACTGGCGGGCCGACGCTCCAGGGCCTGGCTCGCTGCGGGTTGTGGCGGCGCTCACCTCGGCACCACAGTGCGGGCAGCTGAGCCTGGGATGCATCGAGTGCCCGCACGTGGTGTGGACGAACTCGACGGGCGCGCCTGCCGGGCCTGATGCCCAGTCATCACCCCACCGCTGCAACGCCGCGATGACCGGAAACAGGGCCTGGCCCTTCTCGGTGAGCCGGTACTCGTGCCGCGGCGGGTGCTCGCTGTAGGGCAGCTTCTCCAGCACGCCCTCGTCGGTGAGCTTTTTCAGCCGGGCAGTGAGCACGCTGCGCGCCATCCCGAGGCTGTCATGGAAGTCGTCGAACCTCCTGGTGCCGCGGAACGCGTCTCGCAAGATCAGCAGCGTCCACCACTCGCCGACCACGTCCAGCGTCCTGGCGATGGAGCAGTTCCATTCCGCAAGGCTCGTGAGCTGCATGGTGCCCAGTATAACTCGGTGAGTAGCTTGACAAGACTCAGGGGTCCAGATCTCACGGGCGGCCGCGTCGCCACTGAGGCTTGCGCTTGTCGAGGAACGCCCGCATTCCCTCGCGCGCATCTGGCAGCTGGCTGGTGGCAGCCATCACCTCGATGGCGTAGGCGTACGCCTTGGCCTGGTCGAGGTCGATCTGCGCGTACAGCGCCTGCTTGCCGATGCCCTTGCTCTCCGCTGATCCCCTCGTGACCCGCTCGAGCAGGTCCGCTACCGCGGAGTCGAGCTGCGCCGCCGGCACGACCTGGTTGACCAGTCCCCAGTCCAGGGCCATGTGCGCATCGATGACGTCGCCGGAGAGGGCGAGCTCGGCCGCGCGCTTGCGCCCGACGTTCCGCGCGATCGCCACCATCGGCGTGTGGCAGAACCAGCCGCCCTTGCCGCCGGGCGCGGCAAATCCGGCGTCCTCGCTCGCGACCGCCAGATCCGCGCTCGCGACGAGCTGGCAGCCCGCTGCTGTCGCGAGCCCGTGCACCCTCGCCACGACGGGCTGCGGCACCTGCTGCATCAGCGTCATCAGCTCGGTACACGTGACCAGGAGCGCGCGGACCGACGACAGGTCGGCCTCGGCCACGTCGGCGAAGTCGTGTCCAGCGCTGAAGACCGGGCCGTTGCCCGCCAGCACGATGCCGACGGCGTCGCTATCCCCCACCTGCGAGAAGGCCGCAATCAGCTCGCGCATGTGCGCGAGCGACAGGGCGTTCCTGCGGGCCGGGCGGTTCATCGTGATCGTGGCGAACTCCCCGGACCGCTCCACCAGGACATGCTCGAACTCCATCGCGACCTCCTCGCTGGCTACCAGCCTACGACGACCGACCAGGCGCGCCCGGTGCTGAGCCGACACCGCTGGCCCGGGAGAATCGGCTGTTATCTGCCGCTCGACGGGCCGCGGACTGGTCCGCGGACTGCTCCGCGGGGTAGGGGGCGCACCGTGGCAGGCAAGGACCGGCAGGCCGGCAGCTTGCTGTCAGTGAATGTGGGGCTGCCGCAGGACGTTCCCTGGCACGGCCAGGTGGTGCACACGGCAGTCTGGAAGCGTCCCATCGACGGCCGGCGGCAGGCCCGGCGCCTGAATATTGACGGTGACGGGCAGGGAGACCTGCAAGGACACGGCGGCGAGCAGCGTGCCGTGTTCGTCTATCAGATCGAGTCCTATCAGTACTGGCGCCAGCAGCTCAGCCGTGACGACTTCGAGTACGGGCAGTTTGGCGAGAACCTAACCGTGCGCGGCCTTCCCGATGACGAGGTCTGCATCGGCGATCGGTACCGGATCGGCGAGGCGCTGTTCGAGGTATCCCAGCCGCGGGTTACGTGCTACCGGGTCGGCATCCGGATGAACGACCCGCAGATCCCCGCACTGCTGGTGTCCCATCACCGGCCTGGCTTCTACTTCAGGGTGCTGCGCGAAGGCGCGATCCAGGCTGGCGACGAGATCGTGAAGGTGGCAGCCGGGCAGGGCGCCATGACGGTGGCCGAGGTCGACGGGCTGCTCTACCTGCCAGGCCACCCGCGCGAGCGGGTGGTCGCGGCGGCGGCTATCCCGGCGCTGTCCGATGGCTGGAAGGTGTCCTTCCGCGACATCGCCGACCAGGCCGAGCGCGGCGCGGCCGGCAACGGCGGGTACGCGGGGAACGCCGGGAACGCCGGGCTGACGACGGCGAGCCCGCCCCCGGCCTGGCCCGGATTCAGGTCGCTGGCCGTGACGGCGGTCGAGCCGGAGAGCGAGACCGTCGTCTCGGTGTACCTTGCCGACCCAGAGGGCGCCGCACTGCCGCCAGCGCAGCCGGGCCAGTTCCTGACCCTGCGGCTGCATCCGGCCACGAGCGAGCAGCCACTCCTGCGCAGCTACTCGCTGTCGGGCGCGCCGGGCACCGGCGCCTACCGCGTCAGCGTCAAGCGCGAGGAGCACGGCGCAGCGAGCCAGTTCATTCACGATCACGTTCGTGCGGGCGACCTGCTGGAGGTCGCCGCGCCACGCGGCACGTTCATCCTTCAGGACGGGGCGGGACCCGTCCTGCTGATCAGCGCCGGCGTCGGCGCGACTCCCGTCCTGGCCATGCTCCACGCGCTCGTCGCCGCGAACGCCGGCCGCGAGATCTGGTGGCTGCATGGCGCGCGCAGCCGGGCCGAGGAGCCGTTCGCCGCCGAGTCGAAGTCCCTGCTGGCCGCTCTGCCGCATGCGCACCGGTACGTGTGCTTCAGCCGTCCTGGCCCGCAGGACGTCGAGGGACGCGACTACCAGTCGCAGGGACGGATGTCGGGATCGGCGCTGAAAGCCCTGGACCTGCCCGTCGACGCCGAGGCCTACATCTGCGGGCCGACGGCGTTCATGACCGAGGTAGGCGACGCGCTAGCGGCCCTCGGGCTCGAGCAGGCCCGGATACGCACGGAGATCTTCGGCGCCGGACCGTCTGTGACGCCCGGCATCGCCGGCTCGCCAGCGCGGCCCGTGCACCCGCCGTCCGGCGCGGCTGGCGACGGCCCGGAGATCGCCTTTGCGCGCAGCGGCCTAACCGTCCGCTGGGGCTCTGGATTCGCCAGCCTGCTGGAGCTGGCCGAGGCGTGCGACGTGCCCGTTCGCTGGTCCTGCCGCACCGGCGTGTGCCACACCTGCGAGACGGGCCTGATGTCGGGTGCGATCAGCTACGCCCCGGACCCGGTCGACGAGCCCGCCGACGGCAGCGCCCTGATCTGCTGCTCGCAGCCCGCCGGTGATCTCGTGCTTGATTTGTAAATCAACATCGCAGGGAACGGGCTCGCCCACGTCCGCCGCCGCCCGGCCGCTTCAGCCTGCCAGCGCAGCGAACCGGTCCCTGACGATCGCGGCCGTTTCGTCGGCCGGGCAGTCCCAGACGTAGCGGTTAAAGATCTCGACCTCGGCATATCCCGTGTACCCGGCCGCCAGCACGGCGGCTGTGATGGGCCGGAAGTCGATGTACCCGTCGCCTAGGTGACCGCGGCCGAGCAGCATGTCCTGCGGTAGCGGCAGGATCCAGTCGCACAGCTGGTAACTGACGATCCGCCCGGCTGCGCGCGCGATGTCGGCCGCCAGCTGCGCGTCCCACCACACGTGGTAGGTATCCACAACGACGCCGACAGCCTCAGCCGGGAAGAGCTCGGCCAGGTCGATGGCCTCTCCGAGGCGGGCGATGACGCACCGGTCAGCGCTGAACATCGGGTGCAGGGCCTCGATGCCGAGCCGGACCCCGGCCTGCTGCGCGACCGGGACGAGGTCGCCGATCGCGTCGGCGATCATCCGCCGCGCGAGCGCCAGGTCCCTGCTCCCCGGGACCAGGCCGCCGGACACGAGGATCAGCGCATCCGCGCCGAGCGCCGCGGCCTCGGCCACGGCCGCGCGGTTGTCCGCCGCGGCGGCCGCGCGGCGGCCGGCGTCGGCGTGGGTGAAGAACCCGCCGCGGCACAGGCTGGAGACGTGGACGCCCGCGGCCCGCGCCGTCGCGGCCGTCGTCGCCAGGCCAAGCTCGGCGACCTTGTCCCGCCACAAGCCGATGGCCGGGATGTCGTGCCGGACGCACAGGTCGATCGCCTCGGCGGCCGTGAGGTTCTGCACCGTTGCCTGATTGAGCGAGAGCCTGCTGAGCCCATCAGGCCGGTCCCGTGGTCATCTGTCATGGGGATGCCGTGGTCATCGGGACGCCGTGGTCATCGGGACGCCGTGGTCATCGGGATACCGTGGTCATCGGGTCACCGGGCCGCCAGTCGCGCCGCCGCGAGATACTCCGTCATCCTGGCCACGGCCAGGTCCGGATCGAGCAGGGCCCTGGCGGCCGCGGCGAGCTCGAAGACGGCGATCAGGTGCTCGGCTGAGCGCCGGTCCTGAAGCCCGGCCAGCATCGCGAAGTGCGGCTGCAGACCATTCAGCCAGGCCAGGAACGCCACGCCGACCTTGTAGTCATAGGTCGGCTCGGCGAAGATCAGCCGGCTCAGTGGCACGGTCGGGCCCATCGCGGCGTCGTAGCTGGCCTCATCGCCCCGGTCGAGCGCGTGCAGCGCTGCCGCGGCCGGCGCGGTGACGGCGGCGAACGCGCCGAGCAGCGCGTCGCTGTGCCCGTCGGAGTCGCCCTTGATCAGCTCGGCGTAGTGGAAGTCGTCGCCGGTATACAGCCGGACGCCAGCAGGCAGCCTGCGTCGCAGCGCCCGCTCGAATTCGGCGTCGAGGACCGACAGCTTGATCCCGGCGACCTTGTCACCGGACCGCTGGAGCAGTTCGCTGACCGTGTCGGCGGCCAGGCCGAAGTCCGCACTCCCCCAGTAGCCTCGTAGCGCCGGGTCGAAGGCGGCGCCGAGCCAGTGCAGCAGGACCGGCTGGTCCGCGTGCGTCAGTACCTGCGTGTAGACCTCGACGTAGTCGTCGGCCGAGCGCGCGCTAGCGGCGAGGGCACGGCTGGCCATGAGGATGACCTGCGATCCCGCGGCCTGCACGAACGTCATCTGGGTCGCGTACGCGCCGATGATGGCGGGCAGCGGATGCGCGCCGTCCGCTAGCTGATCGGTCCCGGCCCCGCTGGCGATCTCGGTGCCAAGCTCCGCAGCCCGGGCCGACGAGCGCCCGATCAGCTCGCGGGCCTGATCGAAGGTGAGGCCCATGCCGCGCTGGGCAGTGTCCATAGCCTCGGCCAGGCCGAACCCGTGCGCCCACAGGTGCTCGCGGAAGCGGATGGTGGCGTCCCAGTCGACGGTGCCATCCGGGCGGGCGGCGACGTGCGCGGCCGCGTAGACATGCCGGCGCCGCGGCGGCGGGTACGCGTGCGCCCAACCCGGATCGGGGATCTCGAGCACGCTGTCCCGGCCGGGCAGCTTGAGGCGCGCTGTCATGTCAGATCGCCAGTGCCGGGACAATGATCCGCCGGCCTTCGGCCGACGACTGGAGAGCGAGCCCGGCGAGCTGCACGCCCTTGGCACCCTCGGCCAGGTCCCACTCGAACGGCGTGCGCTGCGCCGCGGCCGTCAGGAACAGCTCCCACTGCGTCTTGAAGCCGTTGTCGAATACCTCGTTGTCCGGGACGTCGGTCCACTGCGCCAGGTAGTCGATGGGATCCGGCAGGTCCGGGTTCCACACCGGCATCGGCGTCGAGACCCGGTGCTGCACGGCGCAGTTGCGGAGGCCGGCAACAGCGCTGCCGTGCGTGCCATCGACGTGCAGTTCGACCAACTCCCTGCGGTTCACCCGCACGGCCCAGGACGAGTTGACCGACGCTAGCACCCCGGACTCGAATTCCAGCAGCGCGTAGGCGGCATCATCCGCGGTTACCTCATAGGGCGCGCCCGACTCATCCCAACGCTGCGGCACGTGCGTGGTGTGCCGCGCATACAGCGCGCTGATCGGTCCGAACAGGTCCTCGAGCAGGTACTGCCAGTGCGGGAACATGTCGAGGACAATCCCGCCGCCGTCCTCCTTCCGGTAGTTCCACGAGGGCCGCTGCGCGGCGATCATGTCGCCTTCGAACACCCAGTAGCCGAACTCCAGCCGCGCCGACAGCACGCGGCCGAAAAAGCCGGACTTGATGAGCCGTCGCAGCTTGATCATTCCGGGCAGGAAGAGCTTGTCCTGCACTACCCCGTTGGTGATGCCCGCCTCGCGGGCCGCGGCGGCAAGCCGGAGCGCGCCGTCGAGCGTCCCGGCGACAGGCTTTTCCGTATAGACCTGCTTACCTGCCGCGATGGCCTTGGCCAGGCTCTCCTCGCGCGCACTCGTGACCTGGGTGTCGAAGTAGACGTCAACGAGCGGATCGCTCAGTACCTCGTCAAGGTTCGTCGACCAGCGCGTCAGGCCGTGCCTCTCGGCTATCTCGCGCAGCCGGTCGGCACGCCGGCCGACCAGGATCGGCTCGGGATAGATGACGGTCCCGTCCGCGAGCGTGATCCCGCCTTGCGCCCGGATACTGAGCAGCGAGCGCTCCAGGTGCTGGCGGTAGCCCATGCGCCCGGTGACCCCGTTCAGGGCAACGTTGATCACCTTGCGCGTCATGGATCGCCCTTCGGCGTTCAGCGAAGTGTGCATGTCCGATTTCGGAAAGCACTTTCCCAGATTAGGCTGGGCCAAGAAGGCGGTCAAGGTCGAGCCGCAGTGGACTCGAGCCCGGTTGAGTTGACCCGGTGGAGTTGAGCACGGTGGAGTCGAGCCGCAGAGCAGTCGAGCCGCAGCCGGCTCGACTAGCGGGGCAGTCGAGCCGCGGAGGAGGTACACGTGACCGACGTGAGGCCGGCCAGTAGCGGTCGCGCGGCTGACGATGCTGGCCTGCCGACTGCGGGCGTCCCCGCGGCCCTGCCGACTGCGGGCGACCCCGCGGCTCCGCCGACTGCGGGCGACCCCGCGGCCCCGCCGACTCCGGGCGACCCCGCGGCTCCGCCGACTCCGGGCGTCCCGGCGGCCGGGCTCCTGCCGACAGCCGGCTACGCGCCCGGCGGATCGGCTACCCCGCGCCGCCGCGATACGCGGCGGGCCAAGCGTCGGCGGGACCCGCACGCAACTGGCGCGCCGGGCTCCCGTGCGACGCTTCAGGACGTCGCCGACCGGGCTGGCGTATCGCTGACGACCGCGTCCCGTGTGCTGAGCGACGGCCCGCGGCGAGTCGGCAGGCACCTCGCCACCCGCGTCCATCAGGCGGTAGCCGAACTCGGCTACACCGCGAACTTGCAGGCCAGGGCGGTCGCGACGGGACAAAGCTCTATGGTCGGCGTCGTGGTGCACGACATCGCAGATCCGTACTTCTCCTCGATCGCAGCCGGGCTGATGGATGTCGCTCATCCGCAGCAGTTGCTCGTCTGCCTGTCCAGCACGACCGAACGCGAGGCGGGCGAGCGGGAGTACGTCGCGCTGATGCGAGCCCAGCGTGCTCGAGCCGTCATCATCATCGGCAGCCGGTCCGATGACGAGGTGATGCTGTCCGCGCTGCGCGCCGAGATCGCGGCCTTCCGCAGCTCAGGCGGCCGCGTCGCGTGCGTCGGGCAGGATCTGCTCGGCATCGACACGATCCAGCCGGAAAATTCGGCGGGCGCCGAGGCGCTGGCCCAGGCGCTCGTCGTGCAGGGCCACCGCAGGTTCGCCGTGCTAGCCGGGCCTGCTGGCCTGCTCACCGCGCAGCACAGACTCGCTGGCTTCATCGCCGGACTCGCCACGTGGGACGTCAGCATCGATCCGCGGCTGATCGTCCACGGCGCCTTCACCCGCGACGGCGGCTATGAGGCGATGAGCACGGTACTCGCGATGGGCGGAGGGCGACCAGACTGCGTGTTCGCCGTCAACGACGTCATGGCGGTGGGCGCGCTCGCCCGGTTGCGCGCCGCGGGCCTGTCGGTGCCCGCTGACCTGGGCCTTGCGGGGTTCGACGACATCACGACACTGCGCGACGTCTACCCGCCGCTCACGACTGTCCGCTTGCCGCTGACCCGGATGGGAGAGATGGCCGCACGCCTCGTCCTGACCGACGCGAACGCAGACCAGCCGCGGGTCATTCCTGTCCCCGGCGAGGTCATTCTCCGCGACAGCACGGTCCGCCAACCCCCGCGACAATGACAGACGCAGCCGAGTGTCTTGCGCTGGCAGCGTTGTCGACCCGCAGATGATCTTGCCCGGCCGCGGCTCGTTTGTTGTCAGGGTGCGCCCGCGTACATAAGAACGTCGGCACTTGCAATCTGACAACAAACGTCGGCGACAATCGCGCGGCCCGTGGCACGCGCTGTGCCCGCCGCGTCCGCCACTCCCCCGCGCCCGCTGTGCGCTAATGCCGTCGCGCGCTATGCCGCTGTGGCCCCTATGCCGCCGCGCCGCTACGCCCGCTGCGGCCGCATGGAGAGCTCTTGCGTGCGCCTGGCCTCTCCGGTACGTTGCGCCTAATTGGGAAAGCGCTTGCCAACAGGAGCCACCGGCGCAGGTGCGGAGAGTGCAATGGGATCTGTCGACCAAGCCTGGCAAGAGTCGGTCTTCACCGGCGGCCAGTTCCACCGGCCCATCGCGGGCGGAGTCATCCCGGTCCGGGACAAGGCTTCCGGCGAGATCTTCGCCGTTGCAGGGCTCGCCGACACAGCCGATGTCGACGCCGCGGTGGCTGTCGCGACTCGTGCGCAGGCGGCGTGGAGCGAGCGCACTTATGCGGAGCGGGCGGCAGTGCTGCGGGGCGCTGCCGCCGCGCTCACCGACCGGGCCAAGCAGTTCCGCGACCTCATCGTCCGGGAGACAGGGTGCATCGGCGGCAAGGCCGACTACGAGATCGGCGCCGCCACCAGCGAGCTCATGGAGGCGGCCGCGCTGGCCTCGCGGGCGACCGGCGAAGTACTGCAAACGAGTCACGCGGGCCGCTTCTCGCTCTCCGAGCGATTGCCGGTCGGACTGGTGGGCGCTATCACGCCGTGGAACTTCCCGCTCGTGCTTGGCATGCGAGTCATCGCTCCGGCGCTCGCGCTGGGCAACGCCGTGCTGCTGAAGCCCTCGCCCGAGACGCCGGTCAGCGGCGGGCTCGCGATCGCGGCGCTGTTTGAGGACGCGGGGCTGCCGGCAGGCGTCTTCCAGGTGCTGCCAGGGGACGTCGAGGTCGGGCACCGGCTGGTCACGCACCCAGGCGTCGCGATGATCCACTTCACCGGCTCGACTAAGGTCGGCAGGCAGATCGCGGCGACCGCGGGCGGCCTGCTCAAGAAAGTGTCCCTTGAGCTCGGCGGCAACAACGCGCTAGTCGTGCTGGACGACGCCGACCTCGACCAGGCCACGATGATCGGAGCCTGGTCGAGCTTCCACTACCAGGGACAGACCTGCATCACGGCCGGGCGGCACATCGTGCAGCGCGGCATCGCCGATGCATACGCTGCCGGGCTGGCGGCGCGGGCCGAGGCGATCACCGTCGGGAACACGTTCACCGACGACGTCGGGCTTGGCCCCATGATCAACTCGACCCAGCTGGAGCGAGCTGCCCAGATGCTGGCCGAGGCGGTCGCCGATGGAGCACGCATCCGAGCGGGAGGCACGACCGACGGACCGTACTTCCGGCCCACGGTGGTCACCGACGTGAGCCCCTCGTCGCGCCTGTGGACCGAGGAAATCTTCGCGCCCATCGCGCCGATCGTGGTTGTCGACACCGACGACGAGGCAGCCGAGGTCACCAACAACACCGAGTACGGCCTGGTCAACTCTGTACTGACCGGCGACCCGTACCGCGGCATCCGGCTGGCGAGGAGGCTCCGCGCCGGGATGGTGCATGTCAACGACGCAACACCGCAGGACGAGGCGCTCGCTCCGTTCGGCGGTCTCGGCCAGTCGGGCCTCGGCGGCCGGTCGGGTGGCGATGCCAACATCGAGGAGTTCACCGAGCGGCGCTGGCTCACAGTTACTGAGGGCTTGGCCCATTACCCGTACTGAAATCTAGCCGCCCGCGCCTCTCCCGCTAGGAGCGCCGGCGCACCACAATTCAGGTAGTGCTTCCCCGGAAGGGCAGCTGACGTGAGGAGCAGACATGGCATCGGTTCCGTTCTCGGAAACTAAGGCACCGGAGGCGCCAGAACGGCTGCACCGGGGCGCTCTGAGCCTGATCGACATCTCCGCCTCGACGATGGCCAACATCGGGCCCGCCTACAGCTTCTTCTTTGGCTTCGGGTTCCTGGTGTTCACCGCGGGCGTCGCGGCGCCGCTGACGATCATCGTGGCCGGCATCGCGATCGCATTGCTGGGCAACACGCTGTCGCAGTTTTCCAGGGCGCAGCCGTCCACCGGCGGGTTCATCTCGTTCGTTGGAAAGACGTTCGGCGGCACGAGCGCGGTCACCACGGCCTTGCTGTGCGGGGCCGGCTACATCATCGCGATCTCGTCGGTGCTGGCCATCTCCGGCGGCTTCCTGTCCGACATCCTGCAGTATTACTTCAGCTGGAACGTTCCGTGGATCATCTTGTCGGTGCTGCTGACCGCGGGTGCGACGGTGATGACGATCCGCGGCGTCGGTGTATCAACCAAGCTCGCGGGGTTCTTCTTCGCCTTCGAGATGCTCGTCCTGGTCGTCGTCTCGGTCGTCATCCTGATCAAGAACGGCGGGCACCTCAGCCTCGTGCCGTTCGAGCCCAGCCACATCACCAAGGGATTCAGCGGCCTGGCTGCCGGCTTCCCGCTGGCCATCTACCTGTTCATCGGCTGGGAAAACTCGGCCGCGCTGGCCGAGGAGACCGGCAACCCGCGCCGCAACGTGCCCAGGGCGGTCTACCTGTCGATCGCCATGATGATTGTGGGCTACGTGCTGTTCGCGTTCGCGACGGTGACAGGCTTCCACTACAACGGCACGGCGCTGGCAGGATCCTCGATTCCGTTCATCTCGGTAGCGCACGACGCACTGGCCGGCTTCGCGTTCTTCGCGTACCTCGCTGGGCTCACGTCGACCATCGGCGTGCTGATCTCGGCCGTCAACTCCCAGGCCAGGCTGATCTTCAACGCCGGCCGTGAGGGCCTGCTGCCGCGCTGGATCGGCAAGGTGCACCCAGCCCGCAAGACACCGATGAACGCCATCTACGTCTTCGTAGCGATCGCCAGCGCCATCATTGTGGTGTGGGCACTGCTGCACCTGCTCGGCGGCCACAAAAACAGCGGCAGCATGAACCCGCTGAATTTCTTCTTCGAGTCCTCGACCATGGGCACCATCCTGGTGCTCGTCGTCTACTTCCTCGCCAACCTGGCGCTGCCGTTCTACTACCGCAAGTACCGGCCGGACGAGTTCAACGTCCTCAAGCATGCTGGTGCTGCCGGTGCTGGGCATGATCGCGATAGGCGTGCCGGTCTACTACCTGGTGAAGCCCGGTCAGGCGGCGCCTTATGACTGGTTCCCGTACGCGGCACTCGCGATCGTGGTCGTTGCGGTGGTCTACGCCTGGGTGCTGAACCGGCGCGACCCCGGCCTCGGCGACCGAGCGGGCTCTATCGTGGCGGACGAGTGAGCGAACTATGACCGACACAGCAGTCCGGCCGGACAGCTCGGGACAGGCGCAGCCGGGTCACCCGCTTGACCCGGCGGGCGCGGCGGAGTACCGGGCCGGCCGCGAGATCATGGCGGCGGCCGGACTGCTGGCTGAGTCGGTCAGGTTCGCGTACTACGGCCTGGCGGAACCCCACAAGAACGAGGTGCTAGCCGCGCAGGCGCCGGACCGGCGCCTGCGCGCGTTCCTCATCGACGTCGACTCGGGCGAGTCGACCGACGTGGTGGTATCGCTGACGCGTGCGGAGGTGGTCAGCACCCGCGTACTGGATCCGCGCACCGACGGGCAGATGCCGATACTCAATCAGGACTTCGCGGTGACAGAGGAGACGGTCCGGGCCGATCCGGGCTGGCAGGCGGCGATGGCCAGGCGCGGGCTGACCGACGTCAGCAAGATCCGGCTCTGCCCGCTGACCGCCGGGTCGTTCGGCGCGGCGGACGAGGACGGGCGGCGGATGGTGCGCGTCCTCGCCTTCGTGCAGGCGGATCCGCACGACTACGCGTGGTCGCACCCGGTGGACGGGGTGGCCGCCTACTTCGACCTGATCGAGCGCAAGGTGTTCAGGATCGTCGACGAGTTCGTCCTGCCCGTCCCGGCCGAGTCAGGTAACTACGACGACCCGGCCGTGCGCGGCCCGCACCGCGACGGCCTGCGGCCAATCGAGATCACGCAGCCCGATGGGCCGAGCTTCACCCTGGACGGGACGGCCCTGACCTGGCAGAACTGGTCGATGCGGATCGGCTTTGACGCCCGCGAAGGGCTGACGCTGCACCAGATCGCCATCACGGACGACGGCCGGGAACGGCCGCTCATCTACCGCGCCTCAGTACCCGAGATGGTCGTCCCGTACGGGGATCCCAGATTCCGGTACTGGCAGACGTACTTCGACTCGGGCGAGTACCTCATCGGCAAGTGGGCGAACTCGCTGGAACTCGGCTGCGACTGCCTAGGCGAGATCGCCTACCTGGACGCGACGGTTACCGACGACTTCGGCGAGCCCAAGGTGATCCCGAACGCGATCTGCGTCCACGAGGAAGACCACGGGATCTTGTGGAAGCACTTCGACATCTTCAACGGGTCCTCGCAGTCACGCCGGCAACGGCGCCTGGTCGTTTCGTTCTTCACGACGGTGGGCAACTACGACTACGGCTTTTACTGGTACTTCTACCTGGACGGCACCATCGAGTGCGAGATCAAGATGACCGGCGCGCTCTTCACCGCCGGCTACCCGGGCGGCGACTACCCGTACTCGGCTGAGGTCGCGCCAGGGCTCGGCGCGCCGGTGCACCAGCACCTGTTCAGTGCCCGGCTCGATATGACGGTGGACGGGCTGGCCAACGCCGTCGAAGAGGTCGACGTCAGCGGGGTGCCGCTCGGACCTGGCAACCCGTATGGCAATGCGATCGTTCAGAAGGTAACGAGGCTGACCAGCGAGGCGGAAGCCCGGCGGCGCGCGGACGGCGCCAGCGGGCGGGTGTGGCGAGTGCTGAGCACCGAGCAGGTGAACAGGTTCGGCAAGCCCGTCAGCTACACGCTCTATCCCGAGGCGGCGCCGGCGCTGCTGGCCGATCCGTCCTCGTCAGTCGCTCAGCGGGCCGGTTTCGCGACCCACCACCTGTGGGTGACGCAGTACGATCCCGCCGAGCTCTATCCGGCGGGCGACTTCGTGAACCAGCACCCCGGCGGGGCCGGTCTGCCCGCGTACACCGCGGGTGATCGCGCCATCGACGGCACCGACATCGTGGTCTGGCATACGTTCGGGCCCACGCACTTCCCGCGGCCGGAAGACTGGCCCGTGATGCCGGTGGCCAGATGCGGGTTCACGCTGAAGCCGACCGGATTCTTCGGACGTAACCCGACCCTGGACGTGCCGCCGACTGGCGGCCACTGCTGAGCAAGCTGCCGCGCTAGCCCGAGGCGAGCGGATCCGGAGGCGCAAGGCGACCGCCAGCGAGCCCACTCCCGCTCATGCGCCGCGTCACGCAAAGCCAGACAAGGGCGATGGCCAGGACGGCCAGCCCCAGCGGCACTAGGTAGCCGTACAGGACGCTGTCGGTGTGCCGGAGCCAGTACGGCGCCATCTTGCCACCCAGGGTGTTGCCCGGCAGCTGCCCGAGCGCTCCGAGCAAGCCCCTGCCTATCACGATCCAGTCGAGCCTGGTCGCCGGCATGAGCGCCACTAGCGGGAAGATCAGCACGTCGTACCAGGCGCGCTGCTGGGGCGAGCAGATCAGCCAGGCGAGCGTCAGCGCGAGCACGGGCCTGACCGCGGGCAGTCCCGGCGGGCCATCCGGCATCCGCCAGAGCAGCAGGCCGGCCAGTACCACGGTGCGCCAGCAGAGCCAGCGCATCGGTGGCATGACCGTTACGGAAGTACGGCACCACGTGTGCTACCAGCAGCCACGGGTGATAGAGGTCCGGGGCACGGTCGGACTCGGCCAGGGCTGATGTCACGGCGTGCAATCCGACAACCGCGTAGCTGGGCGCGACCACGACCGCGGCACCGAGGGCGAGGCCGGTGAGCGTGCGCCGCGACCTCAGCGCAGCGATGGCCAGGCCGAGGCCGAAGAGCGCGAAGGGCGCCTTGAAGCTGATCGCCGCGCCGACCAGAAGCCCGGCGAGCAGACCCGCTCGCAGGTCCAGGCGCCGGAGCGCGAGGACGGCGAGCAGGCCAAAGACCATGCCGAGTACGTCATTGTGGCCGCCCGCCATGACCGCGAGCAGCATCAGCGGATTGATGGTCCAGAGCAAGTGAGCCCGCGCCCGCCCTGCCGGGTCGGCGCGGAAGAACCGATCCAGCGCCAGGGCAACCGCGAGGAACGCGAGCGCGTACTCGACCTTGAGCCAGAAAACCGTCCGGCTGGCGGAGTCGCCCGCCAGCAGCGATGCTCCAGCCTGGCTGGCCGTGGTCAGCGGGCCGTACGGCGAGCCGACGCGCCGCCATTTGTTCGGCGCATTCTGCGCTACCGGATCGCCAGCGTGCTCGAGCTGACGCGGTGTCATGGTGTACGGGCTGTGGCCCAGCGCGGCGATCCGGCCGTAGATGGCGTCGTCGCGCATGTCGCTTGATCCGATCGGCGGCAGCAGCATCAGCAGGAGCACGCCGATCAGCGAGCAGGCGACCAGTAGACCCGGCCGCGGTCGCCAGCCGCGCCGCACCGCGAGGAGCCCAGCCGCCAGCCCCGCCACGCCGGCCACGGCGGCGAACCACAGGGAGTAGCTGACCAGGTGCGTGCCTGGCTGGGCGTTGACGAAGTAAGGAGGCCCGTGCCCCGGCCGGGCAAACGGGATCTGCGGCTCGGTGATTGACGGTCCCTCGTAGGCCATGATCATCATCAACGAGACGCTGATCACGATGCCGGCCACGGCCGCGATGGCTGGCAGCGCGGGCGATGGCCGCTGCCCCCGGGCCGACGGCACTGTCCTGCTGGCCGGCCGGACGGCAGCGGTCACCTCGCCGGATCCAGCGACAGTGCCAGCGGGGGGGCCCTGTGGTGGATTGCTGCTCGGCGGCAGTGTTGCAGGCATATAAGTAACAGGTCCTCGTCGTCGCGTGGCCGCGGATTGAACTCTCGTGGCCCGCCGACCGACGGCCAGAACAAGGTTAATGCCGACACATGGGGCAAAGAGGCCGGTTTTGCCACCGCTTGGTGCGATGGTTACCGCATCCGTTCCTCCGTGCCAGCCGCATCATGGCACATCACCGGTAGACGCACCGAGCTTCGCCACACCGGCGGCAGCAGCGTGGAAGACTCCCGGCTATGCCCTCGGTGGATTATCCGAGAGCACCTGCTGGCCAGGGAAGCACCGCCGTCCCACGCGGGCGAAGGCCCGTTCGCTTTGTGGCATTTCAGCGAGGACTCCTCGCTCAGCAAGTTCCAGCCGCACGTGCCTGCTACGAATCCGGCGGCGCCACCGCTCGTCTGGGCTGTCGACACCCGGCACGCTCCGATGTTCTGGTTCCCGCGGGACTGCCCGCGCGGCTGCATCTGGCCGGTATCAGCGACCACGGCGGTCGACAACGAACTGTTCTTCGGCCAGAGCGCGGTCCGGCGCATTCACGTCATCGAATCCGGCTGGCTGGACCGCATGGCGGCGTGCCGCCTGTATGCCTACCGGCTGCCAGCCGGGGCATTTCGGCCCGGCGATGTCGGGGGCTACTGGATCTCAGACGAGCCGGTGGAAGCCGTCGAGCGGGTCATCGTCGACGACCTCCTCGGCATGCACGCCCGGGCCGGGATCGAGCTGAGGATCACGCCGTCCATCTGGCCGTTCTGGCGGCGCGTCACGCAGTCGACCGTCGAGTTCAGCGGTTCCCGGCTTCGCAATACGGCGCCGCACCCTGAGAAGGTCAGCTAGCCAGGTCGCCTACTGGCAGGTGGCACAGAGGCCGAGCACGTCCAGCCGGTGGCTGTGGGCCTGGAATCCCTCCGCATCGGCGATCGTGCCGATAGCGCCCGCGACCTGCTGCTCGAAGCCGTCCGGTGGGGTCACGTCGGTCACCTTGCCGCAGCTGATGCACAGCAGGTGATGGTGATGCTCGGTCAGGTCCTCGGCCAGCTCGAAACGGGTGAACTCGTCGCTGGCGGCGACCCGCCGGATCAGCCCGGCAGCCTGAAGATCGGTCAGGTGCCGGTAGGCGGAGCTCCGGGGCAGGCCCGGCAGGCGCTCGGCGATGTCCCCGATGCTGACGGGGTGGCCGGCGCTCACAAGGAGCTCGACGATGGCCCGCCGGCCACTGGTGTATCGCTGGTCGATCCGGCGCAGCCGACGCTCGGCCACCCCGTGCAGGTCTTCCGTCACGTCCTCAGCTGACATGACGCCCAGTCTCATCAAGCCCAGCCAGGAACTCAGGCACGCCGGCCGGGCCTAGTGCTCGTCATAGTGATCACCATCAGGTGCATGACGGTGGCCATCATGCTCGTAGTCGACGTGGTCGCCGTGCCGGACGGCCGGGTGCCCGCAGCCGGGGCCATGCAGGTGCTGGTGACCGGCGTGGGCCAGGTGCGGGAGCGGGTGCTCGTCGTAGTGGCCCTCGTGGCTGGCATGAGCGTGGCCCTCGTGCACGTAGTCGACGTGCCCCTCGCGCACGACACTCGCGTGCCCGCAGCCGGGTCCGTGCTGATGTTCGTGACCGGCATGAATGTGATCATCGTTGGCTGTCACAGCTCCTCCTTGCTGTGCTGGACCGCATCGGCGACGATGTGCGCCACGTGCTGATCAGCTAGTGAGTACGCGGCCTCCCTGCCGTGCCGCTCCACCCCGACCAGCCGGGCCCCGCGCAGCACCCGCAGATGCTGGGAGACCAGCGGCTGGCTCATCCCGAGTCGCTCCACGAGCTCATGCACGAAGCGGGGCTGATCTGCCAGTTCCATCACGATCGCCAGCCGGGCCGGCGCGGCAAGCACCTTCAGCAGCTCCCCAGCCGCCTCGAACGCCTTCGTCTGCGCCGACACTGACACCTCAACATATAAACACATGCCGATTCGTTTATTCAACCGGCCCGCCGATCGCCGGATGCCCTGCCGACGAGTGCCCGCCAACGACCGAGCCCCTGCCGCGTCGCGGTCGAAGCACATTTCATGGTTTCCGCGGCCGTAAACCCGGCAAATCGGGCGTCGAATGCCGCGAGCCCATGAAATGTGAGGCGGATGCCGTCGGCCCTCTCGCCATTCTGCTTGCAATGAGACTCAGTCTCAGACTATGTTCTATCTTCATGGGCATCAAGACGCGGGGCGCAGGCGCCCACACGCGCACCAGGGCAAGCTTGGTCGCAGCCGTTGCTCTCGCACTTGCCGTCTCCGCCGCTGGCTGCGGGACCGCCGCGACCTCAGCGAACCCGGACGGCTCCTCGGTGATTAGCGCCGTCGGCGCCGAGAACGAGTACGCCAACGTCCTGAGCCAGATCGGCGGCCGATACGTGCATGTGTCCGCGATCCTGGACAACCCGAACACGGACCCGCACAGCTTCGAGGCGAGCCCGCAGGTCGCTCGGGAGGTCAGTTCGGCTGGCCTGATCGTGCAGAACGGGGTCGGCTACGACAGCTGGATGGAACGGATCGAGTCGGCGGCACCGAACGCCAATCGCAAGGTGATCACCGTGCAGAACGTCCTCGGGCTGCCCGACAGCACCCCGAACCCGCACCTGTGGTACGACCCGGCGACCATGCCCGCCGTCGCCAGGGTCATGGCGGCCGACCTGTCCGCGCTGGCGCCAGCCCACAAGGACTACTTCCAGGCCAATCTGAAGAAGTTCGACAGGTCACTCACCCCATGGCTGGATGCCATCGCGCAGTTCAAGGCAAGGCACCCCGGCGTGACTGCCGCCACCACCGAGCCCGTCGCCGACTACCTGCTGACCGCCATGGGGATCAGGAATCTCACGCCGTTCAGGTTCCAGGCCGACATCATGAACGGCGTCGATCCCGCGCCGGAAGACATAGCACTGGAAAACAGCTTCTTCAGCGGACACAAGGTCAAGCTCTTCGCCTACAACCAGCAGGTCGTCGACTCCCTTACCGGCTCAATCCGGCAGACTGCGGTGCAGGATGGCGTGCCTGTGGTCGGCGTGTACGAGACGATGCCCACGCCCGGCTACGACTATCAGTCCTGGATGCTCGCCGAAGTCGAGGCAATCCAGAAGGCCGTGACTAGCGGAACCTCGACACAGAAGCTGTGATGACCGACAACGCCACAACCGAGACGACCTCGCCGGCAATCCTCGACGTCGACTCAGTCAGCGTCACGCTGTCGGGCCGCCGGATCCTGGACGAGGTCAGCTTCAGCATCGGCGCCGGTGAGTTCACCGGCCTGATCGGCCCTAACGGCGCGGGCAAGACGACGCTGCTGCGGGTCATACTCGGCCTCCAGCGGCCAGGTAGCGGCCAGGTCTCCGTCCTCGGCAAGCCTCGGTCACGGCGGCACCAGCCCATTGGCTACGTCCCGCAGAAGGTCCTCATCGATCCGGACCTGCCGATGCGGGCCAAAGACCTGGTCGCGCTCGGTGCGGACGGGAACCGGTACGGACTCCGAATGCGATCTCCAGGCCGCAACGACGCCGTCCGCGAGATGCTGCACGCGGTTGACGCCGACAGGTTCGCCGACGCCAGGGTCGGGAACCTGTCCGGCGGGGAGCAGCAGCGGGTCCTGATCGCCCAGGCGCTGATCAGCCGGCCCCGGCTGCTTCTGCTCGACGAGCCGCTGGCCAACCTCGACCTGCGCAGCGGCCAGGAGATCGTTGGCTTGCTGGCCCGGATCGCCCGCGAGCAGCAGATCGCCGTGCTGCTGTCGGCACACGAGATGAACCCGCTGCTGCCGGTGATGGACCGCGTCGTCTACGTGGCGGGCGGCCGGGCCGCTAGCGGGCCCGCTGCGGAGATCGTCACCGGCGAGGTGCTCAGCCGGCTCTACGGGCACCACGTGGAGGTGCTGCACGTTCAGGGCCGCGTCCTGGTAGTCGCGGGCGAGGCCACCGGCGCCGATCACGCTGCCGCTCCCATCGCGTCGGCCGGCACGGGCTGACTGGCCATGCATCAGGTGCTCACGGCCATCTTCGAGCCCGGCTTCTTCTCCAGCCAGCAGGTCCACGTGGCCCTGACGATCGGCGGCCTGGTCGCGATCGTGTCCGGAGTGACCGGCGTGTTCACGGTCATGCGCGGCCAGTCTTTCGGCGGCCATGCGCTTGGCGATGTGTCCGCCGCGGGCGGCTCTGGCGCGCTGTTGATCGGGCTCAGTCCCATTGCGGGGTTCGTCGGACTGGGCATCGTCGGGGCCGGCGTGATGGACATGATCGGCGTGCGCCGACTGCGGGGCCGCGACCTGGCCACTGGCATAGTTCTCGGGGCCGCCATCGGGCTGTCGGCCCTGTTCCTGTATCTCACTGCCACCGGCGGGTCGACCACGGGCGCCACCCAGCAGATCTTGTTCGGCTCCATCTTCACCACTACTAGCGGCACCATCCCCGCCGTCGCCATTCTCGGTGCCGTCGCGCTCGGCGGGGTCGCGGTTATCTACCGTCCCCTCCTGCTGACCACCGTCAGCCCGGACATCGCAGCCGCGCGCGGCGTCCCGGTCCGCCTCGTCGGCCTGCTCTACATGCTGGCCCTGGCCGTCTCGGTTGGCCTCTCGTCGCTGGCCATCGGGGCCATCTTGTCCACCGCGCTGCTGATCGGCCCGGCAGCCGCCTCGCTGCGCCTCACCCGGAGGGTGGGGCGGGCGCTAGGCCTGGCCTGCGTGATCGGGGTGGCCGCCTCCTGGCTCGGCGTCCTGCTCTCCTATGACTCCTTCTACTGGGGGGCCAGTCACCTGGCCCTGCCCGTCAGCTTCTTTATCGTCGCCATCATCTTCGTGACCTACCTGGCCTCGGGCATACCGGCCGCGCGGACCGCAGCAAGGGGCGGCCGGACAGCACCGCCCGACGTGACGGCCCAGCAGGAAAAGATCGCGGCATGAGCCAGGCACGACACACCGGGAAGGAGGACCCATGTTCGCCGCAGGCTTCATGATGAACGCCTGGATCACGGCGACGATCGTCGCCCCTGTGGCAGGCGTGGTCGGCTACTTCGTCGTCCTGCGCGGCTCGGCGTTCCCGGCGCACGCGATCCCGAAGGGTGCCTTCGCCGGCGCGGCTGGCGCCAGCCTGCTCGGCATCAACACGCTCATCGGCCTCGCGGTGTTCTCCGTACTCGGTGCCCTTGGCATCGGCGCCTTGGGCCGCCGCGGCCGCAATGATGTTGTTACTGCCCTCGCGCTGGTCCTGATGCTCGCGCTCGGCGCCGCGTTCCTATCCAGGACCACCGAGTACGAGCCCGAGATCTACTCGCTGCTCTTCGGCGAGATCCTCGGCGTCAGCGCCAGCCAGATCCTGCCCGTCGCAGTCCTGGGCATCTCCTGCATCGCGGCCATCGCCGTGATCTACCGGCCGCTCATGCTCTCCTCGATCGTCCCCGAGATAGCGGAGGCGAGGGGCATCCGCGGCTATCGCATCGAGATCTGCTTCCTCCTTGTCGTGGCCCTCGCCACCGCCATGACCGTGCCAGTCGTCGGCGCGCTGCTGATCTTCAGCCTGATGATCGGTCCGCCGGCCGCCGCCCGGTCGTTCACCAGCAGGCCCCTCCTCGCCATGGCCCTGTCGGTCGCCATCGCGCTGATCACTGTCTGGGCGGCGATCGCCGCTTCTTACCTCTACAACTGGCCCGTCGGCTTTTTCGTGGGCATGCTGGGCGCGCTTTCCTATGGCATCGGCCGGACCTGGTCGGCAACGCGCCGCCGCCGGCCGGTCCGCCGGGACGCCACTCAGGAGGCGTGAAAGTCCGGCAGATTGCGCTTGCGAAGTGCTCGGGCCGCCCGCCGGGCCACATCCCGCGGGCCACCCGGCGGGCCACGCCGCAGCGGTGTCATACTTTCTGTAGTCGGGCAATTGCTCACCGCTCATTACCCGTGGACGGACTTTTAGCCGGAGACCGGGACCTGGCTGGAAGGGGGCACCTCGTGCAGCCGATGAGGTCTGCAATGATCCACTTGCCTGTCGAGGGCGAGTTCCCGTCCCTCAGCAGCGCGACAGGGTGGCTCAATTCTCCGCCGCTGATGGCGCCTAGCCTGCGCGGCAAGGTCGTACTGGTCGACTTCTGGACTTACACCTGCATCAACTGGCTGCGGACCCTTCCGTACCTCCGAGCCTGGGCAGAGAAATACAAGGACCAGGGACTGGTGCTGATCGGCGTGCACACGCCGGAGTTCCCCTTCGAGCGCGACGTCGACAATGTCCGCCAGGCGGCGGCGGACATGGCCGTCGACTATCCGATCGCCATCGACAACGACTACGCGATCTGGCGCGCCTTCCGCAACGAATACTGGCCCGCCCTGTACTTCATCGACTCGGACGGCTACATCCGCCATCATCAGTTTGGCGAGGGCGAATACGAACAGTCGGAGCGGATCATCCAGCAGTTGCTTGCCGAGAACGGCGCCGGCAGGCTCGGGCCTGATCTGGTGGCCGTCGATGCTCGCGGTATCGAGGCAGGCGCCGACTGGGGCAGCCTGCGGTCCCCGGAGAACTACCTCGGCTACGGCCGCACCGACAACTTCGCAGCTCCCGGCGGGGCCGTACCCGATGAGCCGCGCGACTATGCACCCCCGGCGCGGCTCGGACTCAACCAGTGGGCCCTCGCGGGCGACTGGACCGTGCATCGGCAGGCCACCGTGCTCAACGCCGCCAGCGGGCGCATCGCAGACCGCTTCCACGCCCGTGATGTCCACCTGGTCATGGGCCCGGCGACACGCGGCGCGTCCGTGCGATTCCAGGTACTCGTCGACGGACAGCCACCAGGCCCGGCGCACGGCGCCGACGTCGACGAGCAGGGCTACGGCACCGTCGCGGAGCAGCGGCTCTATCAGCTGATCCGCCAGCCAGGCCCTATCGCCGACCGCACCTTCGAGATCGCGTTCCTCGATCCCGGCGTCGAGGCGTACGCCTTCACTTTCGGCTAAGCCGCGGCAGAGCTTACTACTGCACCGCGTCGACTCAGGGGGCCGCTAGCGATGGAGTTCCTCGTCACGATGACCACGCGTGTCCCCGACGGCACCTCGGACGAAGCCGTCGCGGACATCCGTGCGCGCGAGGCAGCGCATTCGGGCGACCTCGCGGCGAAAGGACACCTACTGCGCCTCTGGCGTCCGCCGCTGCAACCGGGCCAGTGGCGAACGCTCGGGCTCTTCGCCGCCGACGACGCTGACCAGCTCGAGGACGTCCTCGCCTCGATGCCGCTGCGCGTGTGGCGCTCGGACGAGGTCACCCCGCTCGCGCCGCACCCCAACGACCCGAAGAACGAACCCCGCCACAGCGCGCCGGAGTTCCTGACCGCGTTCAGCATCACCATCCCGGCGGGAACACCGGGCCCGGCCGTTGCGGATGTCGAAGCCCGTGAGGCGGCAAGCGCGCGCGAGCTGGCCACCAGAGGTAACCTCCGGCGACTCTGGGCCACTCCTGGCGTGGGCAAGACGCTGGGCTTGTGGCAAGCACGGGACCGCGCGGAGATGCAGGCCATCCTGACATCGCTGCCCCTCGACGACTGGATGGCCGTCGAGACCACACCGCTGACCGAGCATCCGAGCGACCCGGCGATCGCGAACGGCCAGTAACGGCGAGGCAGTCCGCCTGGACGTCGGTGCTTGAGCAGATGGGCGAGCCCTGGAAGTGAACGGCGTGTTCGCTGCCGTAGATGTCCACTACGCGGAGCCGGCCGGGGCGCGGGCCGCGCTCGTTACCGCCCGCGACCCGCAGTTCGCCAAGCTGACGGGCAGCACGACCGTCCTCGTGGCCGAAGCGGAGCCCTATCGCGCCGGCGAACTCTACCTGCGCGAGCTCCCGGCGATACGAGCTGTCTGTCAGGGCGCGGGACCGCTCGGCCTCCTGGTGATCGATGGCTACGTGGACCTGGACCCGGCCGGCCGCCCCGGCCTCGGTGCGTACGTGCACGCCGAGCTCGCCGTGCCCGTGATCGGCGTCGCCAAGAACCCGTTCCTTACCGCCACGCACGCCATCCAGGTCCGGCGGGGACAGTCAGTCAAGTCGCTGTTCATCACCGCCGCAGGACTGCCCGTCGCCTACGCGGCCAGCCTGATCCAGCACATGGCCGGACCGTTCCGCATCCCCGACGCCCTGCGCACAGCCGACCGTCTTGCACGCGGACTCGAGCTGCCGACCCGTGGCGCCCCGAATGATGCATAAATGTCGGCAGGTCGTCATAGCGTTGTCGGTGACCGCGATCTCCAGGCCCTCGGGGAGGCACAATGACCACGCTCGTCAACCGGCCGAATACCGCGCTGCTCGTCATCGACGTTCAGGCCGGCGTCGTGGCCGAGGCCTATGACCGGGACAACGTGATCGCCAACATCGGCGCACTGGTCGGTAAGGCGCGCGCCGCCGACGTCGATATTGTCTGGGTCCAGCACAACAGTGACGAACTGCGTGCCGGCAGCGAGAGCTGGCAGTATGTGCCTGAGCTCGTGCGCCACGAATCCGAGCCACTGGTGCAGAAGGCGTACGGCGACTCCTTCGAAGAGACCGATCTGGAGTCGGTCCTGGCCGCGCGTGGCATCGGCAGGCTCTTTGTGACGGGTGCCCAGACCGACGAGTGCATCCGTTCGACGTTGCACGGTGCGATAGCCCGCGGCTACGACGCGACGCTGATAGGCGACGCCCATACGACGGATGACCTCTCCTCGTACGGCGCGCCGCCGCCCGACAAGGTCATCGCCCATACGAACCTGTACTGGCAGTACCACAGGGCGCCAGGCCGGACCGCGGGTACGGTCAGCACGGCCGACGTCGACTTCGCCGCGGGCTAGATCACAGGTTGCGGAAGGGCTCGGGCGCGTAGCCTGCGATTCGGCGCCGGCCTGGGCGGCTGCTAGCTGGCTTGTGCGTATCGGGCGGTCAGCAGGGCGGGGAACCCAAGATCTGCGGCCATAACCGCCTTCGACAGGGGGCCGGTGAGCTCCCTGAGCCGGGCGCAGCCTTCCTCGCCGATCGCCTCGTAGGGCGTCGCGGCCAGCGCGTCGGTGCGATCCTCGATCGACTGGCGGCGGCGCTGTCCTGCCTCGCTCAGGCTCAGCCCGGGACCTTCGGTGAGCCAGCCCTGGTCGCGGACGCGTTCCACTCCGGCCGCCCAGTCTCCCTCGCTCCACGCGCGGGTCGTCCGGAGTGCCTCGGCGGGGATGCTGCCCGTCGCGGCGTGCGTGATCAGCGCACCGAGGCCGTCGAGATCTTCGGTGAGCAGCAGCGCGACGTGGCCATCGCCCCGGTACTCGCGCAGGAGCGTCTGCGCATGCCAGAGCACCAGGTGCGGCGCGTCGGGCCACGGCAGGCAGGCGTGCCCGGCGAACAGCGGCCGACCCTGCGGCCTGCTGCCGGCCCGCTCGGCGGCGCGCCGGGCCAGGTCGGCCGCTTCCCGCACCTGCGAGCTGCCAATGTCGTCACCCCAGGCCTGCCGCAGCGATCGGTCGACGGCCTCCAGACGCGCAGCCAGCACCTGGGCGGGAGTGGCAATCTCCCAGGCCGCGGGGATGACGTGATGGACGATGGCCGGGCTGAAGTTGAAGAAGGTCGCCACGACAACTTCGGCCGGGACCTGGCCCATCGCGGCAGACCGTGAGGCGAAGTACATCATGCGCGGATGGGTAATGCCGACCTGCGCGTAGGCATCCGCGCCGTGCGGGCTGAAGTAGATCATCCCGTGAATCGGCTCGGCGCTCCGGTGGATACGTCTGGCGGTGGCAGGCGTGACGGCACTCATCTGGCCATTGTGCTTGGAAAACAAGCGAGGACGCCAGCCGCAGGGCCTGACTAAAGGGCGGACTGCCCCAGCGTGGTGTATTCGGAGGGGAGTTGCCCGAGGAGATGGCGATAGTCCTGCTCGCCGAGCGTCTCGCGGAGGGTGCCGAGGACGGCGCTCGTGCCAGCACGAGCATCCTCCGCCTTGAGCCCGGTGCGATCGCTGACCTGCCGGATGAAGTCAAGTGCGGCTATCGGATGCGCCTCCGGGCGGCGGCGGTTCGGGGCCTGGAACTCCGCCGCCAGCGGAGCCGGCAGATCGAGGACCAGGTGCCTGACCTCGCCCTCGCTCAGCTGGGTCGCCAGCCCCTCCAGTACTGCACGGGTGACATCTGCCGATTCCTCGCGTGACAAGCCAGTTCGCTCGGCTATTGAGCGGAAGATGCCCTTCTGGTCCATACCCGTGCCCCCTTCGTCGGCCTACCCGCAAGTCTCCTGTCCGGGTGGATCCGGCCGGTGTCCGGGGTCGGCCGCAGCAGATTCCGGTCCCGGCGCAGATCAGGGGAACGGGGTGGAAGGCGTTCCCCGTTCCCATAATTTGGAGGTGCGTCGCGGGGCTGACCCCGTCGGGCGTGGCATCCAGAGAATGAATGAGGACGCGATGGACACGTGGTGGGGAGTCTGCACGGCATTAGCTCTGCTGTTCGTTGCTTGTGACTTCGCGCCGACGCCGACCGCTATCAGACGTTCGGGCTGGTCGGCTAGCTCTGCCGCCACGCTGGCGGCCGTGGTGTTGATTGGCCCGCTGGGAGCGGCGGTTGTCGGCGCTTCAGCGGTCCTGACCTTCCGGCCCCTGCGGTTCACTGACCGTCTCTTCAACGGAGCGATGTACGCGCTGGCTGGCTTCGCCGCCGGGCTAACGTACGCGTCGATCAGTCCATGGGCCGAGACGTCGCTGAGCTGGAATCTCGCATCGCTAACGGCGCGTCGCCCTGGTATTCCGGCTGGCACGGCGGCGGCCCCGGTACTCGTTGCCTTCCTTGCTGCCGCACTTGTCCACCTCGTTATCAACTACAGCGCGATTCGATTCCGCGTGCGGCTACAGCTCCCCCGGCCGCGAGCAGCGTCGCGGCTTGATAGCAGCCGGATGGGGATGCTGCCCCTGCTTGCGTCGGATCTCGGTCTGTCATCGTTCGGCCTCTTCATCGCGGCATTGTGGCCCGTGACGGGCTGCATCGCGATCGGCATCGTGCTTGTGCCGCTCGGCGTTGCCCGATGGGCAATCGGTCAGTTCGCAGAGCTGCAGGAGGCGCGCGCCGCATCGCTGGCGACGTTGTCGCGGGCGGTGGGGATCAAAGATCTCTATACGCGCGGCCATGGTGAGCGGGTATCCAAAGGCGCTGGACTGATAGCTCGCGAGATCGGGATTGAGGCGGCCCGCGTCGAGGCTGTGATGGTCGCCGGCCTGCTGCACGACGTCGGCAAGCTGAGCGTGCCGGCCAGGGTGCTCACGAAAGAAGGATGGCTGACCCAGGAGGAGGCGGCGGCCATCCAGCTCCATCCGAGATCCGGGCTGACGATGGTGGCAGGGATTGAGTTCCTGGGCGAGGCGCTGAGCGGAATCATGCATCACCACGAGCGCATGGATGGGCTCGGCTATCCGATGGGTCTGGCCGGCGATGAGATCCCGCAGTTCGCCCGGATCATCGCTGTCGCCGATGCGTTCGACTCGATGACTTCCGATCGGTCCTACCGCAAGGCGCTCGACCCCGGCGAGGCTATCTCCGAACTGCGCAAGTGCGCTGGCTCGCAATTCGACCCCGTGATGGTCGAGGCCTTCGTCGCCGGGATGTCTGGCGGCGATTCACCCGCGATCAGCAGCTAGCTCTGGCGCAGGCTACGCTGCGCCGCCACAGCTACGCTGTGCCGCCACTAGACGCGGCGCTGTGCCGGCCCGCCCGCCCTGGCACCCTGGAGCCATGCAAAGTGTGTATGAGGCCGCGGGCCGCAGCGACGGCCTGCTCCGCCTAGCCGAAGCGTGGCATGCCCGAGTGATGGCCGACGAGATTGTCAGCCACGCGTTCAGCCACGGATTCCATCCGCAGCACAACCAGCGCCTCGCCGCTTACTGGGCCGAGGCACTCGGCGGCCCCGCCAGCTACACCGGCACCTACGGAGACGAAACGTCGGTCGTGCGCATCCATAGTGGCAACGGCCCGCACGAGGAGATGGACAGGCGTGCGATCGACTGCTTCGACCAGGCGATGCAGGATGTCGGACTGCCGTCGGCCGGGCCGCTGCGGCGGGTGCTGCACGACTACTTCGCCTGGGCCACCACGACGACCATGTCCCGGTACCACGATTCTGCTGACGAGGTGCCCGACGGCATGGCCATACCGCACTGGTCGTGGGATGGACTGCAGCACTGAGTCGTCCGCAGCGACGCAGCTTAGTGACACGGCCGCGTCGCTCGCTAGGCGAGCTTTGCGACGATCTCGACGAGGTTCCCGTCGGGATCGCGCACAAGTGCATTGCGGTTGTTGTTGCCGGTGTTGTGCGGCGGCTGAACGACCGGAGCGCCGGCAGATGTGAGCTCCTTGAAGGCTGCCTCGACGTCGTCGGTCCACACGACCAGGACCATGGCGGGGCTGCCCGGTGCTGCGTCGACGCCGTGTACTCTCTGCGCCGCCGCCACCGTGCCGAGCCCGAGGACAAAGCCATTGAGCACTAGTTCGACGTGCTCGGGCGTTCCCTCTGTCGGCGTGCGGAAGGTCTCCTCGAACCCCAGGGGGTCCCGGTAGAACCGGAGCCCGGCGTCGATATCGGCGGTGTAGAGGTTGACCAGTGCGCTGGCGAACATGCTCGCAAGCTAACACGGGACAGACCAGGCCTCCTCTCGGTGCGGGATTCTTCCCCGTACCGTCGCTGGCTGCCGGGCGTCAGCGTGGCGGCGATGACACCGAGCCGGGCGGCGGAATGGTGCCCGGACCCGTTACCTCGCAGGCCAGCGCCTTGAGCGGGTCGGCACTGAGGAGCGATTGCGCGAGGGTGGGAGCTTTGAGGAACGCCGGCTGCTGCAGGTCGAGCATGTCGAGCATGGCATTGGCGTTAGCGTCGCGGTGGGTCATCGCCGGCAGGTTCCACTTGGCCTCGACGAGCGCGCAGACGCTCGTATGGTCGAAGACCTGATGCGAGACGTAGCTTGGCCTGGCCCAAGGCGAGACAATCGCGCACGGCACCCGGAAGCCGTACTGGGCGAAGCCGCTATACGCGGATACGCCGGCCGGCGTGTCCGGCGGGATGTTATCTGGCGGGATGGCGGCCGGCGGCCGGACGTGATCGTAGTAACCGCCATGCTCGTCGTAATTCCAGATGAGCAGCGTCCGCTCCCAGCCGGGGCCGTCGATGACCGCGTTGATGACGCTGGCCGCGAAGTGCTCCCCGACGGCGATGTTCTGAGGATCCTCCTCCGAGCCGAGGAGGTAGTTCGGTTCAACGAGCGAGAAGCCAGGCAGCTGACCTGCCGCAGCGTCGTCGAAGAAGCGATCGATGCCGACGACGTTCGTGCCGACGTTCCGGGCGTAGAGCTCCGGATAGAGCTCGGTCGTTGATATGACGACGCCGAGCGTCGAGCAGTAGTCCTTCCAGGTGATCCCGGCGTCGTCCAGCCGGTCAAAGATGGTTCCATTCGGCGGGTAGGCGGTGAAGGCCGGGATCGTGTCGTCGATCATGCCCAGCGAAGTCGCGGAGATCAGGTAGCGGCGATTAGGGAATGTCGGGCCAAGTACCGAGCAGAAGTACCTGTCCGCTATGGGGAATTGGCGCGCCACCGAATAAAGGAACGGCTGCTCAGCCCCCTGCCAGTAACCCATCGCGACGGGTCCGCTGCCTGATTCGACGAAGCCCGAATTGCGGCCGCCGGCAAACTGGGCGTGGCTGTCCTGCCAGTTCTGACTCGGTTTGCCGAGTAACTGACAGGTCGTCGGCATCGCAAATGCATGCTGGATGTCACCATTGGCGTAGGGATTCGTGGCTGTCGGTTTGCCGTCAGCGCCAATCTGGAATCCGTCGGCGCCGAGCCGGGCCAGCATGCCGAGCTTGTTGTCGTAGGAGTGGTTCTCCATCATCAAGACGACAATGTGCTCGATCTTCGGGATCGTGTCATGGCCAGCCGGGAGGTCGGGATAGGGCAGCGAGCCTGGCTGACGACGGGCCACCGGCGCCTCGCCGGTCACCCCTCCGGCCTGCGTGCCGACAGCGTTCGCTTCGCCGATGTCATCGTTGGCGATGCCAGATTGCTCAGCCACTGTGCCCTCCCGCCGACGGCAAGCTGTCAAGCAGAAGCATGCCGAACGACGGCACCGATGTATAGGAGCAAAGGATGGCGGGTCGAGAGGAAGAGACACCGCGGTCCGCCGGGTCAGGCGCTTTCGTCACGGGCCCGGCGGGAGATACCGTGTCTTTGTCCCGACGTGCCAGCATGACAGGAGTGAGCGCGCGTGAAGGTCAATCCTGTTGATGCAGGACTAGACGAATGCCGGCTTGAGCGCATCACCGAGCATCTGCAGCAGCGTTACATCGACTCTGGCCGCATAGCCGGCTGCCAGGTGGCCATCGCCCGCCATGGCGAGCTCGGCTATTTCCGCTCCCTGGGATTCCGGGACCTCGAACGGTCGCTGCCCGTCGAGGAAGACACGATCTGGCGGATTTACTCGATGACCAAGCCGATCACCGGAGTCGCGCTGCTGTCGCTGTATGAGCGCGGGATGTTCCAGCTGAACGACCCCGTGTCCCGCTTCATCCCGCAATGGCGCGACCTCAAGGTTCGCCAGCGGGCCGAAGACGGCTCAGAGCAGCTAGTCGAGCCGGCGCGGCCGATGACGGTGCGCGATCTCATGATGCACATGTCGGGCCTCGGCTTCGCGGGCGGTCGTACGCTGCAGGAGTTGTTCTCGGCCGATAACACGAGCCAGGCCGGCGGTTTCGCGCCCGGACTCCGGCGGGGCAAGGACGCCACGCTGGAGACCATGGTGGAGCACTACGCCCGCTACCCGCTGGAGTTCCATCCCGGCACGCACTGGCTGTACTCGGTCTCGACGGACATCTGCGGGCGGCTGGTCGAGATCATCTCCGGGCAGCGCTTCGACGAGTACCTGCGCCAGACGCTCTTTGAGCCGCTCGGCATGTCCGACACAGGATTTGTGGTGCCCGATGAGAAGGTGCACCGCTTCGCCGCGTGCTACCGCCGCGACGCGAGCAAGAAACTCGTCCTGCTCGACGACCCGCAGCGCAGCGGCTACCGGAACGAGCCCTCGTTCCTGTCGGGCGGCGGCGGGCTCGTATCCACTAGTGCCGACTACCTACGTTTCTGCCAGATGCTGCTCGGCGGGGGCGAGCTGGACGGCGTTCGCTGCCTCGGCCGCAAGACGGTCGAGCTGATGAGCTCGAACCATCTGCCGGGCGACGCCGACCTGCAGTCAGTGGCAATGCCTGGCGGATACGGCGAGGTAGGGTTCGCCGGCATGGGCTTCGGTCTCACCGTCGCGGTCGCCAAGGCTCCGGCACTCACGCAGGTCATTGGCTCGGCCGGGGAGTACATGTGGGGTGGCGCTGCATCGACGATCTTCTGGGTGGATCCCGCCGAAGACCTGACCGTGGTCTTCATGACCCAGCTCATTCCCTCCGGCACTTTCAATTTCCGCGGGCAGCTCAAGGCGCTCGTGTATCCGGCGATCACCGACTAACGGCAGGCGCGGCAGTGCCTTCCTGACCAGCATGAACAAGGACCATCCAGCTCATCGGAGCCGCCAGCAGACTTGCTTACCTCGGCCACAATGACGTATGAAGAGGCACTAGCGGCATTTTCACAGCGGTTTTGGCTTCCGCCAATGGCGCAATGGCCATCTCGCGTGGGAAACTGCTTAAGTCGAACTGCTGCGTCTGGCCGGCGAAGGGGGGATGCAGTGGTCACAACGACCGGGTCCCGCGGGGGCCCGGTTCAGGACACTGCCGCGCCCACCGGTGTCGGCAGTCCTACAGCGCTGCGCATGGTGCTCGGCGCGCGGCTGCGTCGGCTGCGCGAGGCAAAGCAGATCTCGCCGGAAGAGGCGGGGTACGTCATCCGTGCTTCCCACTCGAAGATCAGCCGGCTTGAGACCGGCCGGGTGGGCTTCAAGGACCGCGACGTTGCAGATCTGCTGACGCTCTACGGCGTGACGGACGAGGCGCAGCGGGAGGAGATCCGCGGGCTCGCCTCCCGCGCTAACTCTCCCGGCTGGTGGCATGACTACTCCGACCTGCTGGCCGGCTGGTTCGAGGAATACATCGGCCTCGAGGAGGCCGCGGTCCAGATCTCCACGTACGAGGCCCAGTTCGTCCCGGGGCTGTTGCAGACCGAGGACTACGCCCGCGCGGTCATTTTGCTCGAGTACTCGAACCCCAAAGAGATCAGCCGCCGCGTCAGCCTGAGGATCGCCCGCCAGGCCATACTCTCCGGGCCCGAGCCGACCAGCCTGTGGGCGGTGCTCGACGAGGCTGCGCTGAGGCGCCCGATCGGGGGCTCTCGCGCGATGCGCGCCCAGCTGACGCATCTCATCGAGATGTCGCAGCAGCCCAACGTGACGATCCAGGTCATGCCGTTCACGGCGGGCGGCCACGCCGCGGCCGGTGGCTCCTTCAGCGTGCTGCATTTCGCCGAGGACGACCTGCCCGACATGGTCTACCTTGAGCAGCTGGCGAGCGCGCAGTATCAAGACAAGCAGGACATCCTCGGCACGTACCTCGACGTGGTGGATCGCCTGCGCGTTGAGGCGGCGAGTCCGGAGGACAGCCTCGAAACGCTTCGGGCAAGGCTCCAGGAAGCCTGAGTACGAGCTGAATCTGCCCCGACGCTGGCGACCAGTGGTCAGCTGCCCGGGAATGCCGCTCCCTCGCCTGCTCCGGTGCGCGGGTGGCGATGCACGACGACACCGGCGATGACAGCGACCGCGGCAGCGATCGCCAGCGCGATGAACGGGAATGCGCTGTAGGGGGCTGGTTGCCCTGGCTGGCACAGCTCGACGAACGGAACGATCAAAGTGACGGACCCGAGCGCCGGGATCGCCACATGGCGGACGGGAGAAAACGAATCCCGGTGGCGGCGCCACATGAACACGGGCAGGGAGATCATCGTCAGGAGGTAGACGATGAGGATCAGGATCGTGGCCAGCGTCGAGCACTCCGCATACAGGCCGACCGGGTTCATCGAACCGGTGTCGCCGGAGATGAGCCGCCACACCCACCAGGCGCCGATGATCCCCAGCCCGGCGACCGCCATGAGGAGAAGCGCATTCACCGGCGTGTCTGACCGTGAGCGAAGCTGACCGAGCTTGGCCGGCAACAGCCCGGACCGGCCGCCGTCGAAGAGCATGCGCGATTGGGAGTCCGCTCCGGCGACCAGGGTGGCGAGCGCGGAGACGATCCCGGCGATCCACGCCAGGACGCTTGCTCCGCCGAGGTAATGATCGGCCACCGTCAGAAACGGGACCGACGAGCGGCCGATGGAGGAGACGTCGTAGTGGAATCCCGTGATGGTCGAGTAGGCGAACAGGACCAGCAACGCGGCCGCGATCGCCACCGAGATGTAGAGGGCCCTCGGGATGGTACGGCGCGGGTCCCGGCTCTCCTCAGCCAGCGCGGGTCCGTTTTCCCATCCGATGAACATGAAGAGCGCCAGCGGGAAGCCGGCGGACAGGCCGGCCAGGCCGCCAGTGAGGTGCGCCCAGGAGAACGGAATGCCCGACAGATGGGCCCGCTGATCGACCAGGACGAGGAGGCAGACCACGATCATGATCGCCACCTGCACGACCACGGCAGCGCCCACGGCGGTGGTCGACAGCTTGACCCCCCGAGCCGTCAGCCAGATCGCTCCCGCAGTGAGCACGAGCGTGAACGGCCCCCATGGGGGATGCCAGGAGGTGTATTGCGAGAGTGTCATCGCCACCAGCCCACCTGACAGGGTGAACACCGCGGTGATCGCAATGGTGTAGCCAACCGTGACCAGGAGAGCCGTGGCGACACCGGCTCTTGCCCCCAGCGCGGTTTCCACATAAGTGATGAAGCTCCCCGCCGACGGCTCCGCCCGCGTGAACTCGGCCACCGCGAAAGCCAGGAGCGCGACGGCGACGGTAGCCGCGAGGATCGTTAGCGGAGCAGCGACGCCGGCGGTTACCGCGATGACTCCGAAGCCGAAATAGAAGTCAATCCCCGGCCCGATATTCGCGACCGTCGAGGCCGTCACGTCAGCGGTGCCGAGCTGGCCGGACTTGAGGTGGCCTACGTTCTCGCTCACCGCATCTCCCTGTCGCTGGCCGGCCCTGATTGCCAGGCTGGTTATATCACCGGCGGCGGAGACGTCGGCCACCGATCCGCCCCCGCCCGTCTGGTGCGGGCGGCCGCAGCCGATCGCACATGCGGACTCGTCCCCTTGACGTGCCAATTTGCCTGCGGTAGGACCGGAGGAAGCCGGCCGCTCCCGCCAACTCTCGCTGTGGCGGCGACCTGACGCCCACTGCCGTGGGCGTGTCCGTGGCGTCGAGAGCCAACAGAAGGAGCGGATGATGAAGGCGGCTGAGCGCGCGACGGTGGCGGTGCGGCATCTGCTGGACCCGCTGACTGCGGAGGAGATCGAGGCTGCGTGCCGGATCCTTAAGCAGGACCGCGGTCTGGCCGCGAGTGCGCGGTTCGTTTACGTCACCCTGCAGGAGCCGTCCAAGGACGCGGTCCTGGCCTACAGGCCGGGCGATGCGTTCGAGCGCCAGGCGCATGTCGTGCTCCGAGAACGGGCTGAATTCAGGACCTACGAGGCGGTGATCTCGATCACCGCCGGAGAGGTGCTCCTGTGGCGCGAGGTGCCCGGTGTCCAGCCAGCGGTCATGCTCGAAGAGTTCCTGGCCACCGAGGCGGCGGTCAGGAAGGACGCCCGGTGGCAAGAGGCGATGCGCCGGCGGGGCGTCACCGACTTCGACATGGTGATGATCGATCCTTGGTCGGTGGGCTATGCCGGCCCTGACGATGCGGCCAGCAAGGGCCGGTTCCTCCGGCCGCTGACCTGGGTCCGCATGGGAGACCCCGACGACAACGGATACGCCCGCCCGGTGGAAGGCCTGATCGTCCGCTTTGATCTCGACCGCATGGAAGTCGTGGACATCGAGGATCACGGGGTGGTCCCGTTGCCGCCACGCAGCGGCAACTACACCGCCGAAGGGATCCGCGACGCGGGCAACGTCCCGCATTTCCCCGATGGCCCACGCCAGGATTTGAAGCCCGTGGAGATTACCCAGCCGGAAGGCACCAGCTTCACGGTCGACGGTCACGAGGTCAGCTGGCAGAAATGGCGCTTCCAGGTTGGCTTTACCCCCCGCGAGGGGCTGGTCCTTTACCTGGTGCGCTACCAGGATCAGGGCAGGCTCCGGCCGGTCATCTACCGCGCTTCACTCACGGAAATGTTCATTCCCTACGGCGACCCGAACCCGACGCACTACCGCAAGAACGTCTTCGACATGGGTGAATATGGCATCGGGGTGCTCGCCAACAGCCTGGAGCTGGGCTGCGACTGCCTTGGCGAGATCTACTACTTCGACGCCTACCTCAACGACAACGACGGCCAAGCGCAGCTGATTAAGAACGCCATCTGCTTGCATGAGGAAGACCACGGCATGTCATGGAAGCACGCAGACTGGCGGACGGGCAAGACCGAAGTCCGGCGCTCGCGGCGGCTGGTGATCTCGATGATCGCCACTGTCGGTAACTACGAGTACGGCTACTTCTGGTACCTCTACCAGGACGGCACCATCGAATACGAGGTCAAGCTGACCGGCGTGATCTCCAACGGGGCCGTGCCCGAGGGACAGAAGCCGGCCCACGGCACCCTGGTCGCGCCGCAGCTCTACGGACCCAATCACCAGCACATCTTCTGCGTGCGGCTGGACATGATGATCGATGGCGTGCACAACACCGTCTATGAATGCGACTCAGTGGCGCTGCCGCCCGGCCCGGAGAACCCGTATGGCAACGCCTGGGTCGTGCGGCAAACGCCGCTGCGCCGCGAATCCGAGGCGCAACGGGTAGCCGACGGGCGCGCTGCCCGCTACTGGAAGGCCACCAACCCCGGCCGGCGGAATGCCACCGGCGAGGCGGTCGCCTACAAGCTGGTGCCGCAAGACAGCGTGCTGCCTTTCTGCCACCCCGACACCCAAGTCATGCAGCGCGCTCAGTTCGCGACGAAGCACCTGTGGGTCACCGCCTACGATCCCGATGAGCGGTTCCCGGCCGGCGACTACCCCAACCAGCATCCCGGCGGGGACGGCCTGCCGGCCTGGACCGCGGCCGACCGCCCGCTCGAAAACACCGACCTGGTGCTGTGGCACACGTTCACTGCTCACCACGTGGTGCGCCCGGAGGACTGGCCGGTGATGCCGGTCACCCGCGTCGGTTTCCAGCTCAGGCCCGACGGCTTCTTCGACGGCAACCCCGCGCTCGACGTACCGCCTGCGGAGCACTGTCACCATCAGGGTTGAGAGCACGCGCCGCCGACGACAGAGGTCACCTGCCGGCGCGGTGCTCCAGGCTTACTCGGCGGCAAGCACCTCGAATGCCGGATGCCTGGGCGCGATGGCGAGGATCTGCTCATCGCTGGAATCCGGCCCCGTGCCCTCGAAGAAGATCCCGACCTCAGCCTTCCACCTTTTCAGGTAGGCCCTTAGCACCGGCACCTTCTCATCGTCAGCGAGCTCCCGGCCCCGAAACTGCTCGGCCCGCCTGCCCAGGCGCAGCTCGCCCGTGCCGACGGAACGCAAGTTGCGCACCCACTGAGTCTCGCCACGGGGTGCGACGAGATAGCGGCGGCCGTCGTAGGTGAGCAGGTTCACCGGCGTGGTGCGCCACTGGCCACTCGTCCGGCCCTTCACCGCAAGGACCCGCGAGCCGAGAACGCTTATGCCTTGGCGGGTTAGGAACGCCACGAACTGGTTGAAGACATTGCGCGTGAACCAGCCTGGCGCCCTGTAGTGATCGGACACGCTAGCCAGCCTAACTAAACGGCAACCGGTCAATCCGGCCAGGGCACAGAGGCAAGGGCTGAGGAGTGACATCCCAACACAGTCTCGTGCCGCGACGTGAACGACGAGATTCCGGAGAGCCACTGCAGGCAGTGGCTGACGCAGACGATCCATTGGCGCCCGCGACGTGCATATCCGTTTGTTAAGACGGAACGGGGCCGGCTAGAACTGCCCGGTGACGTTCACTCCTCGGCGCGCGAGCCGCATCGCTGGCCCGATTGCCCTTCCGGCCGGCTTCGCCCATCCGCATGCCTCGGAGGAAGCGCGGCAGATCGCGCAGCGCGGCATGATCTTGCGCGTGCAGGTGGGCTCGGGTGTGCATGGCACCTCGGTCTCCGGCCAGGACGATCGGCACGAGATGGGCCTGTGCCTGGAGCCGGCCCGGTTCGTGACGGGCCTGGCGCGAGTGCCGAGCGGCGCCACCGGCGTCGGCGCGAGGGTCCCGTTCGAGCAGTACGAACGGCACACGGCCTGGGACAGGCCTGGAGGGGTGGCGGACCGGTCTGGCGCTGGTGACCTGGATGTGATCATCTACTCCGCACGCAAGTGGGCGCGGCTGGCCCTCGCCGGTAACCCCAGCGTGCTGCTGGTCCTGTTCGTCCCCGACCTGGACGTGGTATACCGCAACGACGCTGGGGCAGAGCTGGCTGACAACGCGCACCGGTTCGTCTCCCGGCTGGCGGCCGCACGGTTCCTGGGTTATCTGCGGGCCCAGAAGGCCGCCATGACCAGCGGCGCGAGGGCGCATACCAACCGGCCCGAGCTCGTGGCCGCACACGGGTACGACACGAAATACGCCATGCACGCGCTGCGCCTCGGCCTGCAAGGCGCCGAGCTGCTGACCACCGGCCGCATCACCCTGCCAGTACCCGAGCCCGGCCGCGGATACCTGCGCTCCATCCGGCGCGGAGAAGTCGCACTAGCCGAAGTACTCGGCGCGGTCACCGACGCCGAGGCCCGGCTCACGAAGCTACGCGACGCCGCCGCCGTCCCGCCCGAGCCCGACCGCGGCTGGGTAGACGACTGGCTGCATCACTGCTACACGAGCTTCTGGAACACCGGCGCCTGAAGGGCCGGCACAGCGCATCTGCGTGGCGGCCCAGGTCGCGGCCGCTCGCGCTAGGTCAGAACAAGAGATGCCGGCGAGTGCTCGAACGTGCTGGTCCCGACGCACCAGCCGGGGTCGTCGTCGCACACCTCCAGTACCGGAGAGGCGACCGGCAGGTCGAGCCGCACCGGCCCCGAATCGCGAGGTGCGTCGGGGAGGACGGACGCAAGGCGACCGTCGGGATCACCGGGATGGCGGCGCTTCCCGCTCACCGGCGCCTGCCCTCCGCCCTGCGCGATGTATCCCCTGAGCGTCTCACGATCGAGCAGGCCCGGTCGCTCGACGCGAACAACGGTCTGGCGCTGTGCCCGCCACAGCACTCCTGCGCCAGCCCACTCGAAGGCCAGCACCCGCCCGGACAGGGCAACGGTCAATACCGTGAAGCCGGCACCGACGGGCAGTCCAGGCAACCTCCGGCTCGACAGGGCGTGGAAGCCGCACGTGCATCTCGGATCGGGGGCGTCGTGTGCGCCTCGATGCCGGCACTGGGCGGTTGCGTCAGCCGGATAGCCGCGGCCTCCCGTCAGCGGAACGAACAGATCGCCTTCTGGCTGCGCCAGCTTGTAGGCCCACACCACCCAGAGCCCGCTCGCGGTCGTAGTCAGATGCTCTTCGAGCTCTTCAGGAAGGTCCGGTCGGGCGTCGGTACCCGCCACGAAGTCCGCTATTAGGCGATCTCCCCTGCACATGGCGACCCCTTCCTAAGTACTAACCCGAGGGTAACTCTTCACCCAGAACTCCAGCACCGAGATTCCGGACTCGCGGTCACCCCGCACGCTGTCCGACCCGCAGGACGCTCAGGTAGCGGCGTGATGCGCGGTTGCCCATTTGGGTGCGGATCCGCTCGGCGACCGCGTCGAGCAGGGCATCACGGACGTCGCTGTCGAGCCTGCGGTACAGCGACGTCGATCGGAGCAGATCGGCGAAGCCTTCCCCGTCGAACCACTGAACGGCCGGGTACCATCGCGTGATCATCGGGCCGAACAAGCTGCCAGGGTCGTCGACCAGTCCCCAGCCCTCGGAGGTCATCCGTACCTCGTCCTCCAGCGGCGGATGGCCCCAGCCGGGATTGCCGGGCGAAAATCGCTCGTGCAGATCGGCGGTCTCGGCGTACACCTCCGGCTCACCCGCCCGGCGGACAACAACGTTGCCGAGCAGCGCCATCCAGCCTCCGGGGAGAAGCACGTCATGCGCTCGGCGCCAGCCAACGGACGGGTCGACCCAGTGCCACGACGACGCAGCCACTAGGAAATCGAAGCGCCGACCGCCGTCATCCCACTCCTCGAACGTCGAGTTCTCAACATTGACGTTTCCGAAGGCGGCGAGCCGCTGGCGAGCGAGTGCGGCCATGCCCGCGCCGGGCTCGACGGCGGTCACCAGGCACGCGAGCGGGGCGAGCGAGCGCGTCGCCTGGCCAGTTCCGCAGCCCACCTCCAGCACCGACGACTGGCTGTCCATGCCGGTGAGGGCAACGAGATCCGCGAACAGTTCGTCAGGGTAAGTCGGCCGCACGCGATCGTAGATGTCGGGGACCTCGTTGAATACCCGGCCGAGGGCGCGGCGATCCGGTTCGGTCACCTCGCCATCCTCGCATCAGCTGTCGCCAGAGCCGCCAGGACAAGCCAAGCCGCCCGCTTTGCCTTCCGCTCTTCGATGCCCGGATCTCGGCTGCATCATTGGAGTTCAGGTTGGAGCACCGACAGTTCAGCCGCCATGGACCGAGCGCGGAGTTCGGCTGTGATCGAGGCGCCCAGCACACCCCCGGCCAGCCCGGCAAACAGGCCGAGGACCATCATCTCGCCCAGGATCAGCGAGAACGCTGCAGCCGCCAGTCCTCCGATGCTTCCGGCTATGGCACCTGCAAGCGCTCCCTGGCGGACTCGCCCGGCGCGGAGTTCATCAGGGCTCCCGGCTTCGGGCACGAGCCGCGCGGCAACGACCCCCGCGCAACCGCCTATCGCCGTTGCGACAAGGGCCACGATGACCATTGCACTGTAGAGATTGCCAAGAACAAATGGCAGCGCACAGGCAGCGATGGCCGTCGGCAGGCTGGCGATAAGACCGACGGTCCACGAGGTCGTCGCTACCGGCGACCGGCGCGAGGTCGCGGCGAAGACAAGGGCTGCCAAGCCCACAGCGAAGGCCTGCATCGGCACCAGGACGAATGCGGCGACGCCGACGACCAAGACGGTCAGCCAGTAAGCCTCGGGCTCGGTGAGCGGCCGCCTGGCCTTGAGCACCAGAGGGACAGCGAATGCGCCGATGAGGACGGCCAGCCCTGCTGTTTCCCGCAGCCAGCTGAACTGGCCCGAGCCGACGACCCCGTTGATTCCGGCGTGCCGATCCACGCGCACTATCCCCAGTCCTAGGCTGCAGATGGCTGCGCAGCCGCCGATCCGGACGAGCCGAGCCACGCCAATATCAGCAACCGGGCCGAACAGGCTGCGTCCGCGGGCGACCCACGGCAGCGCGGCAAGCGCGCCCGCTCCGACAAGAATCCGAACGCGGTCTGTGACGCTTTCCGGGTCAGCCCGACCAGCGGCCCTCCAGCTCAGCCATACCGCCAAAGCCACGGCACCAGCTATCCCTGCCACCCCGATCCAATACGCGATCTTGCGAGCCATTCCGCTCTCCTTCGCTATTAGCCAGAATCCGCCTGCCAGCCAGGCCAGGTGCGGCCATCCGGCGGGGGCCTGGTCAGCTTCTGCCTGAAGCCCCTCGGCCCAGGGCCGCCTGTCCGCAGGCAGCAGATGCGCCGCTCCCGCCAACATGCGAGTCAGCGCCGAGGCCAGGCGTGCTGTCATGAGCTCTCACCGGCCAGTCGGCGCACCCGAGCCCGCGGCTGAGCCGGGCTCGCCGCGGGCTGTGCCGCGAGCGCCGCCGACGCTGCCGCTAGCCCGTCGGCCGTGAGCCGGTACATGTGCCGCCTCGGCCGGCCGGCGGGCTGCTCCTCTTCCCAGTGCGCCTCGACCATTTCCTTGTCGGCCAGCCGCACCAGAATGGGGTACAAAGACCCCGACTTGAGCCCGGTCTCGCCGGCCAGGTCGTAGCCATGCCGCCAGCGGGACGGCTCTGCGGCGAGCGCTCGCAGTACGGCCAGGGTCTGAGCTGAAAGCCTCACGCGTGGTGCCATGAGCGAAACTCTACCTAGGTAGATAAGGACCGCGAGCGGATATGCTCAAAGAAGCTCTGACTGATGCCGTACTGGCCCGTTCAGGTCGGGCAGCGACGTCACGGCCGGGCCGCGGCGATCACCCGTGAGCTATTGGACCGCCAAGGCGGCCCTGGCGCTGGTCTGCACCGGGCTGGTGCTGGCCCGGTTGCGAACTTCGCGGGAAGCCCTCCCCATGTGGGAAGCCCTCCCCGTGACAATCTCGCTGCACCTGCCGGATATTGCGAGCATGCGCTCGATTAGTTTCGCCGCGGTCGCCGCGGCCACCGCCATTGGCACCCTTCTGGTCGCTGGTTGCGAACCTGCTAGCCGACAAGCATCTCTGCCTGCGGCCGCTACCTCGGTTCCGACCACGGCCAGGACCAGCCCAGCAACGGTAACGTCGCCGACTGTTGCCGCCGCGTCAGCTTCGCAGCTCCCGATTTCGGTTGAATCCGACAGCCAGATGAAGGCCGAGGGCAACGACGGCCCGTCCTCTTCGATACTTCTTCCGACCTCGTGCCGGCTGACTGGCGCGACCATCACGGCCGAGGGTACTTACACAAATGGCGGATTCGTTCCCAACGTGTACGACCGTTACGGCGACATCATCGTGCTGTACGTACGCGCTGCCCCTTCTCCTGGTTATGCGGACGGGATGCAGCTCGGGGTGTCAGATGTCAGCGAGTCCCCTGTCGTAGGAAGCCACGCTCCATGGCAGGTAAGCATGTCCATCTCCCCGTCCGTTGGCGTGCCCGGCCGATGCGTAGTTGCAGCACAGCCAACTCACGACGGTCAATTCGCGCCCTAGACACTGGAGGCGATTGGCCGTGTCCCCATGGATGTCCAGCGGGCACCAGCCTTCCCGGCTGCCCGATTCTGCGGGTCGGCCAGGGAATCGACCTGCGGGTACGTGCTCCACGCGTCCACCAGGACAAACCCGCCGGGCCTGCGCCGCGTTCTGATCTCGGGACCCGCCGTGCCCGCCGCCCAGAGGCTGCGCGCGAGTCGCGCTAGCGCATCAGGTTCATGCCGGGCGCGCACCCGGCCGGGCTCGCCTGCTGGTGGCCTTCGCAGTCCCTTAGCGCTGATAATGGCCTGTCCGATCTTGGCTGGGCTGATTCGCGGGTTGGGGTGGGGTCGTGAAGGATCTTCAGGCCGGGGATCCGCGTCAGGTCGGTCGTTACCGGCTGCTTGGCCGACTCGGCAGCGGCGGCATGGGCAGGGTTTTCCTGGGCCAGTCACCAGGCGGGCGCCTCGTCGCGGTAAAGGTCATCCGGTCCGAGCTCGCCGATAGTCCTGAGTTCCGTGCGCGGTTCGCTCACGAGGTCGCCGCAGCGCGCAAGGTCAGCGGAATCTTTACTGCCCCGGTCGTTGACGCCGATCCCAGTGCGCCACAGCCGTGGCTCGTGACAGGCTACGTGGACGGCCCTTCGCTGGCAGATGCCGTGGCTGACCGCGGCCGGCTGGATGTACCTGCCGTGCTGGCTCTCGCTTGCGGGCTGGCAGAAGGACTCGCGGCGATCCACGCGGCCGGAGTGATTCACCGCGACCTGAAACCGTCGAATGTCCTGCTGGCCGCCGACGGGCCCAGGATCATCGATTTCGGCATCTCCCGGGCCGCCGATGCGACCTCCATGACGCATACCGGCACCGTTGTCGGGTCGCCTGGGTTCATGTCGCCCGAGCAGGCTGAAGGCCGGGACGTCGGGCCTGCCAGCGACATCTTCAGCCTCGGATCCGTGCTGGCCTTTGCCGCCACCGGCCAGGAACCCTTCGGCACCGGCGACGCTTCCGCGTTGCTCTACCGGGTGGTCCACGCTGGCCCGGAATTGGCGGGCGTGCCGGAAGAGCTTCAGCCGCTGATCGAATGGTGCATGCGCAAGGAACCGGCGCAGCGTCCCGCACCCGGTGATCTACTCACTCAGCTCAACGACGAAGACACGATCAGCGGCCAGCCCGCGCCGCTCGGCCTCGCATATCCGGCCGGATCTCAGGCCCGCGGGATCGCGGCAGCGCTGGCCGCATACTCAGCGACCCATGTGGCCGGTCCCCCGAGCATGCAGCCGGCCGGCGAGGGACGCTCCGCGCCAGTGCCGACAGCCGTTCGCCCGCCTTCGAGCGCCACGGATGTTGCCGGGCGAGCGCGCCGCGCGAGGTGGGTGTGGGCGGCGGCGGCGACAGTCCTCATCGCAGGCACCGGCGTCGGGATAGCCCTGGCCTCGGACCCAACTACGACAAGTCCGCCGTCAGGCTCACCATCTACCTCCGCGACAGTGGCAGCGTCCAAGGCTCGACCGCAAGCGGTGGTGAAGGCGTATTTCGCCGCCATCAACGCGCACGACTGGCACCTGGTGTGGCACCTAGGCGGCAAGAACCTCGGCCAGACCTACAACTCGATGGTCGCCGGATTCCGCGACACCAGCCACGACGTGCTAACCAGCCTCACCGTCCACGGCGACTCAGTGTCCGCGCGGATCCGCGCCTACGAAACCACCGGAGCCGTCCAGACCTATGCCCTCAGCTACACCGTGGCCGACGGCGTCATCACCTCCGGCCAGCAGACCCTCCTCGGCACCCGCAATCCCGGCAGTGCCTCGGCCGGGTGACCCCACAATCCATTACCGCACCGACGGCGCCATCGATCAGTGTTCTGCACCGACCGCCAGCACCCAGCAGGCAGCTAGTGGCTTGGCCGCTTGGCTTCTTGGCAGCTGGTGCTCGGTGCGTCTGCAGGTCCACTGCCGCCTGCTGGTTGCGGCCAAGCTCACTGCGGTGCACCCATTACGCAACCAGCCACTGGCGCAGGACAGTGGTCCGGTCATGGCCCGCCACATCCCCGATGCCTGGCGCATCGCCGATGATGGGCGCATGGAGTGGAGCTTCACCGGCGAGGTGATCGAGTGGCGCGGACCGGCGCCGTACCTTTTCGTGGCCATGACGCCTGAGGACAGCCAGGATCTCAAGGAAGAAGCACGCGGCCTGATCTACTGGGGCCAGGTGCCGGTTCACGTCACCATGGGCGGCACCGAGTTCACCACTGCGCTGTTTCCCAGGGAGGGCCGCTACCTAGTGCCCGTCAAGATGGCGGTGCAGCGAGCGGAGGCGATCGGGGAGGGTGCGACCGTCGAGGTGGTCTTGCGTCTCAACGTCGCGCGGAGGGAATGACGAGCGGATGAGGCCGGTCGCGGACGTCACGCGCTCATTGGCCGCGAAGCTGGACGCCGCAGTCTGCCGTGAGAGCGCCCGACCTAACTGCATCCCGCGGACCTGCTGCCGCTTGAAGAGTTCCGGCTATCAGGACTGGCTGTCGTGCGGCTGGCGCGGCTTCCGGTTGGTGACAATCCTGCGTTTGCGCAAAGACTCGAGCCATTCCTGCCCGCTGAGCAGTCGCGTGGTCTTGCCCGACCTGATCTCGCCCGCCGCGGCGACTGCCATCGCGACGCTGGCAGCGGTCATATCATCAGGTGCCTCATACACGACGACCACGTCATACTCGCCAAACGGAAAGCCCGCCACCACGATCGTGGCTCCCAGCTCCTCCAGGGCCGGCCGGATCACTTCCACCGGGTCTTGCGGCTCCTTAAGCTGATCCGCCATTGACTTGGCGGTATAGGAGGCCTGGTACATGTAGAGCGGCATCGAGTTTCCCCTTGGGCGAGAACCCGCGAACAGATCACCAGCCAGTCCCCGTGACTCGGAACAGCTTCTGCCGACGGGAGCACGGCAACGGACTGAAGACCACTGCGGTCCAAAGATCGTAGACCCGGCCCAATCGGGCACACCAGCCTCTACTCGCCGACCAGCCCTTTCCTCAAACGCGCCAGGGCCCTAGAACCCGCCTAAACTCCGGCCGATGCTGCTGCCGGGAGCATGCGCGGTCGGCGGCAAAGTCGTACGTTGTGGCTGCCAGCCTGGTACCGGAAGGATGGGTGCGGTGACCGGGAATGCAGGCGCAGACTGGGCCGGGTATTACGCGTGGTCTTCGGGCCGCGAGCCGCGGCCCATGCTGCTGGCTGCGTGCGATCGGCTCGGCGCTGGCGACGGCCGGCTGGCGGTGGACTTGGGCTGTGGCGAGGGAACCGACGCGCTGGCGCTGCTGGATCGAGGCTGGTCCGTTCTGGCCATCGACATCGAGCCCTCCGGGCTTGCCTCGCTGCGGGCTCGGATCCCGGCGGCCTGCTCGGAACGCATCCGCATCGTGTGCGCGTCATTCGCCGATGCCGCCCTCCCGCCAGCGCACCTGATCCATGCAGGATTCAGCCTGCCCTTCTGCCCGCCGCGCCAGTTCCCGGCGGTATGGGCGCAGATACGCCGTGCGCTGGTGCCCGGCGCGATCTTCGCCGGGCAGCTCTTCGGCACCCATGACAGCTGGGCCGACGATCCTGGCATGACCTTTCACAACCGTGCTGAGGTCATCAGCCTCCTCGACGGCCTGGAGATCCTCCAGCTGCACGAAAACGAAAGTGACGGCGAGGCTTACAGCGGCCCCAAGCACTGGCACACCTACGACATCCTGGCGCGCGATCCCGGCCGGCAGTCAGCACCGGCCAGCCACCCCTCTGGCGCTGAGCTGCCGACCTCGCACGCTGACTGCTCTCCCTCGACGCCCAGGCTTACTCCCAGCAGGCGAACAAATGTCACCACCTAGGCCGGCAGATGCCTCGTGACGAGCGGTGTCGTCATTGAGACCGATCATCGCCTTCACGGCGGATCTGGAGCGCCAGGCTTGGGACGACGAAGGACGCGAGGAAGATCGGCAGAAAGCTCTTGCCGGTGCATCGGAAGGCGACGGTCTGGCTCTCGGCTGCCTCGAAGGTCCGAGTTCGGCTGGAGTTTCGGCCACTGCGAATTTGCAGAGTGTGACGTCCAGGTTCGACTGGTATCTCGATCGTGTCGTTCATTTCGAGCGATCCGGCACGCTGACCGTCTACCACGATGTCGTACGTGCCACGTCGGACCTCGACTCCGATTGCTTTATGCGTCATCTTCAGGGTTGCTGTCATCTTCGATCTCCATCGTCTGTCGGCCGTGCCACGGAACCATCGTGCTCGCCTGATGTCGCTCGCCGTGGCTCAGTGACTGTGCACGTTGGCCCCCATTTAGGCTCCCATCCAAGAGTGCGCCGGAGTCAGCATCGCTCATCGAGTGAAAGCGCATGATGGCACAGCGAGCGGATTGCGGCGGTCACGCTACTTTCCATGTCCTGGCTCCAAGACCGGGCGACGATGTCAATCTCCCCCGAGTGCCGCGACATAGGCGCGCACGACGTCGATGCCGGAGATCTCGCCATGCTCGATCTTGGAGATGCGGGCCTGGGACGCACCGAGCGCATCGGCCAGCCCGGCCTTGTGCCACCCCCGGCCGTGGTGTGCATCTCGGCCAGCTGTTGGCCGCGCACGTGTGTGGACCGTTCGTCCGGCAGCGGGATGGCTTCGCGGTACCAGCCATCCAAGTCCCCTGCCTTGTCGCGGGTGACTGAGAAGATCGCCTCGCGCCTGGGGTCGAACGCGAACTCCCGGCACGTAACCCTGGTGAACCGGGTCAAGACCAAAGCCTAGGGTGCCGATGGGCGGCTTGACTGCGAGTGACAGGGTGATGCACGTGATAAAAAGGCCAGACCCCAGTCACGCTGAGAGATGAAGGTCGCCATGCTCGCGCCGATCGCCTGGCGCACGCCGCCCAAGCATTACGGGCCCTGGGAGTCGATCGCCAGCCTGCTGACCGAGGGGCTTGTCGCGCGAGGAGTCGATGTCACCCTTTTCGCAACGCTGGACTCGGTGACCACGGCCGTCCTCGATGGCGTCTGCCCGCACGGCTACGCGGAGGACGCCCAGCTGGACGGCCGGGTCTGGGAGGCACTGCACGTCTCGCATGCGCTGGCCCGATCTGGCGACTTCGAGCTTGTGCACAACCACCTCGACTGGCTACCGCTCGCATTCGACGAGCACGCGCGGGCGCCGATGGTGACGACCATTCACGGCTTCTCCGGCGCGGGCATTCTTCCCGCCTACATGCGGTCGCGCTCGGCGTTCGTCGCGATCTCAGATTCCGACCGCAATACCGCGCTTGACTATGCCGCGACCATCCATCACGGCATCGACCTCAAGATGCTTCCGTACCGCGCCAGCTCCGGTGACCAGCTTGTCTCGTTCGGCCGCATCCATCCTGACAAGGGAACTGCCGATGCCATCGAGATCGCCCGCCGCGCAGGCCGGCGGCTAGTGATCTGCGGCATCGTGCAGGATGAGCGGTACTTCGCCGACGCCGTGGAGCCGCATGTCGACGGGGATCGGGTCGTGTTTCTCGGCTCGGTCGACCCGCAGCGCCGGGCGGATGTCCTCGGTGATTCGGCTGCGCTGCTACACCCCATCCATTTCGATGAGCCGTTCGGCTTGTCAGTTGTGGAAGCGATGGCGTGCGGCACCCCGGTCGTGGCCTATCGGCGCGGCTCCATGGCCGAGGTTGTTGACGAAGGCGTGACCGGGTACCTGGCCCATGACATCGAGTCAGCGTTCGAAGCTGTCCGTGCCGCGGTGCGGCTGGACCGCGCGGCAGTCCATGCCCGCGCCATCGCGCGGTTCGGCGTTGACCGTATGGTCGAGGACTACCTTCGTACTTACAACACGCTGCTCAGGTCGGCAAGCACCTCGCCGAGCGGCGCGTAAGCCACCCCAACGCGACTGTCATCTATGCCGTACGGAATCCACACCAGGCCGTCGTGGAGGAAGGCTCCGCACGAGTAGACGACATTGGGGACATAGCCGTCCCGCTCATCTGGGCACGGGGACAGGAGCGGAGTCCTCGAATAGCCCACGACCCGGGTCGGGTCATCGAGGTCGAGCAGCAGGGCGCCGATGACGTAGACCCGCATCGGACCGACGCCATGGGTGAGCACAAGCCAGCCCCTGTCGGTCTCGATGGGCGGCCCGCAGTTCCCGACCTGCAGCATCTCCCACGGGGCGGACGGTTCCTGCAGGACTACCGGCTGGTCCCATACGTAACCGTCCGCCGAGCTGGCCAGACTAGTACTCTCGCCGTCGGAGCGGCACAGGGCGAGGTGCTGTCCGTGCACCTTCCGCGGGAACAATGCCATGCCCTTGTTCCGGGCCGCCGGCCCGGCCAGCCGATGAGCACGGAACACTCGCAGGTCCGAGCTGATGAGCAGCCGCGGCGCGATGAGTTTCCCGTCGTAGGCCGTGTAGGTGGCGCGGTACTCGGCGGTCCCGTCATCGGCTACGAACCGCGTGAACCGCGCGTCTTCCATGCCGTTGCTCTCCTCATCGGCGGACGGCGAGAGGATCCGCTGGCCGAGGTCGCCGTCAGGAGCGAAGGTGGCATCGTAGGCAGATGACACCGCCTTGCGCAGCATGTCGACGGTAGCGGCGGAACCCGCCCGAGTAAGCAGGTCGCGGTGCGCCTCGGCGAGTGCACGCTCGAGATCAACGCCGTCGAATTCGGCGGGAAGGGCGTGCACAACGGCCTCAGCGAGTTCATCGAGATGACCCTGGTCGGCGAGGACGGCGTGCAGGTGCGCCCGGCGCCATCTGGCCGGCGTTGTGTCTGCCACTGAGACCGGCAGGAGACGCGGTTCGAAGGACCACTGCGCGCCCGGGCCGACGACGGCCGAGCAGAAGCCGATCGAGGATATGTGCCCTTCACCGATGCCCCGCAGGCTCAGCGCCACGCGAGCCTGGCCAGTGCGCAGGCCGCCCTGGTCCGGGCCTAGCACGGCACTCGGATTGCATAGGGCCGCGCCCTCCGTCGCGTACTCCGCGGTGAAGGCTGCGCCGAGGAGCAACGTGCGCGCAGCCGTCAGCTCTCGCGCCTCCGCAATGTGCGCGGACACGATCGACGCGTGCCGCCGCAGGAGCGCCTGATAGTTGTGATGGCGACCGCCGAAGTCCCGGAGCAGGCCCGCAACCAGCCGCTCGACCTCGTCTTCCGGCGGGCTCATGACGCGGTCGATGACCTGGCCGGCCCGGGAATGGCCCAGGTGCGGCCCCTCGCCAGGCAGGAAAAGGCGCGCGATAACGCGGGCCGGATCGGGGCACAGTCCGGCTTGAATGCGATGCGCGATCACTCGAGCTCGCCGATCCGACGAGCGTGCTGCGCGGTCGCGAGCATTGCCAGGGTGGACTCGGCGCCCTGGTTGAGATTACGGCCGTGACGTTCCAGGCCGTCGTAGCCGCCACCGGTACGAGGGTCGAACATCGGCGTGGCGCTGTCGTTGTCACCGAGGAACCAGTTCCATGCGAGGCGGACTCCCGTCAGCCATGAGGACTGGTGCGTGATCCGGAACGCGCTCGCGCAGGCATCAGCGAGCGCGGACACCTCGATGGGCTGCTGGTCGTAGCCCGGGCCAACGTCGCCACGGCCGCGGCCGCCCACCGGTGTCACCGACAGGCGACCATCGTGAGTCTCGGTGCGCAGCAGGAACTCCAGGAGGTTCAGGCCACGGTTGAGGGCAGGCATGTCGGGAATCGCCTCACCCGCTACGATCAGCGCCTCCGCAATCGAGGCGTTTCCGTAGCTGAGGCGCTCTTCCGGCCAGGGCCACCGGGGATCGTCGTCCGCCGGCTTGCCGACGGCGGCCGGTATGTCCGTGAGCAGTCGCCTGGCAGCCATCTCGTCCGGTCGTTTCCTGAGCAGTTCAGCGGCGCCTAGCGCCGCAAACGCCATCGACCGGACGTGCGGGGAACGACGCTGCGCCGCTATGCGGAACCCGCCAAGCGCGCGCGCCCGCATGCCCGGCGTCGGCGCACTCGTGGCCGCGACACCGAGACCCCATAGCGCCCGTCCCCACCAGTCACCCACTGCGGCCTCGTCCCGCCAATGCCCGTCGACGGCCATCCTGTTGTGACATGCGCCGGTGGGCTCGAGCGCGGCGAGGACAAAGGCGAGGTAGCAGCGGCCCAGGCGGCGGGCGGCCAGGCTGGGCTCTGGCTCACGGCATACCACGACCAGCCCGCGGGCTACGTCATCGAGGCAATAGCCATGCTCCCGCCGGGGGACAGTGCGGAGCGCGTGCTCGAAGAGCCCGCGGTCGTCAGTGAGCCGTTCAAGGTGATCGAACACTGGCTGGTGAACGTCGCTCGCGGCAGTCACGCGGCGGGCGGTCATGCAGCCACGCTCGCCGTGATCAGGCGGCCGGCCAGCTCGCGGTACTGCTCCGCGATCGCCGGCCACATCACCTGCGGCGCTGTCGCGGTAGCGGCGGCGGCCATCCTCGTCATGACGTCTCCGTGCGTGATCACAGAGCGGAGCGCTGCCGCCATCGCGGCCGGATCGCGGTGCGGCACGAGCAGTCCAGCTCCACCCGCGAGCAGTTCTCTCGCGTGCGGGAACTGGGTCGCCACCACCGGCTTGCCGGCAGCTACCGCCTCGATGAGCACGCCAGAGGTCACCTGCTCCGTCGAGTCGTACGGCAGCAGCACGACGTCAGCGGAGCGGACCAAGGAGGCAAGCGCGCTGGTGTTCCGGTAGTGACCGTCGAAGGTAATCCAGGAACCCATCTCGGCCTGCCGGACCTGCTCGCGGAGGCGATCACGATAAGCCTCGCCTTCGCGGAGTAGCACCTTCGGGTGCGTCTGGCCGGCGACCGTGTAGCGCGGCATGGGCTGCAGATCGCGCAGCAGCGCCATGGCCTCGATGCCCCACTCGATGCCTTTGCCAGGCCCGAGCAGACCCCATGTCAGGACGGTAAACTGCCCGGTGCGGAACGTCGGCTCGGCCATGGTCGTCTGGAGGCCGGGCGCGCCATGCGGGATGATGCAGACTTTCGTCATGTCGACGGCATACCCTGCGGCGAGCCGTTCGAGCGCAGTCATCGTCATCGTGACGACGGCATCGGCCTTCGCTATCACTGACTCCAGGACCTGACGCTGGTGTGGCGTCGGGTGGATCAGGACGGTGTGCAGGATGACGACGCATGGCACCCGGACGTGGTCCAGCAGGTGCAGGATCTCGCTGCCGTCGGCTCCGCCGTAGACGCCGTACTCGTGCTGCAAAATGGCGACGTCGCAGAGATTCAGTTGCGCGGCCGCCGATCGAAGCGATGCGGAGTCGCCAGAGATGAGCTGCGCGACCACCGGGTCGCCAGGTGGTGGTGCGGACGCGTCGACCAGGCTAACGACCCAGCCCTCGTCAGTGGTGGGCTGCAGCAGCGCGCTGCGAAGGGCGGCGGTAAAAGTGGCCAGTCCGCACTGGGTTGGCGGGAACGTGCTGACAAAACCGTATCGCATGCCCATCGTTCAGGTGCCTTCCGATCGGACGGCCCCGAGAGAATCGAGATCGAAGGCCTCACGCAATGAAATGCTCCGGCCTGCGGGCAGCGTGTGTGTGCCCGACCGACCGCCGTGATGCGCCTACATTGGTGGCGCCGATATAAGGGGCTAGTACGCGCTGCGCAGCAGCTGCCAACCTAGCCGGACGCACCAAGCAGGTGCGGCGACCTCAGCCTATCCGAAGACGCGACGGCCGGTGACGCCAGACGGTCCAGGCCACCGGATCGTCAGCGCTGACCGGCGCAGAGGCGACGTGTCGGCGTGGCACAAGTGGCCGGCCATCGACGATGGTGGCGAGCTCGACCTGCCCGGCGCTGTGCCAGAGTCCGCTGAGCTTGATCGGCTGGTTCTTGAACATGCCGATTACTGACTCGGCGCGGGTTCCTGCGTCTGGCGGCTCCGCCGGGCCATTCAGAGAATTCGTCGCCAGACGATGGATTCCCAGGGCTGAAGGACGAGATCGATGGGCGGTCGGGCGGGCTGATCCGGCAGGCTGGTCAGCACTGTCGCGGCCGCCGCCCAGCCATCGTCGAGGGGCAGCCGCGCCGACACGGCGTCGGCGGATAGGTTCGCTGCGATGAGCAGTTCGGCGCCCCGGCCGAGGCGCAGGAACGCCCAGACGGTCGGGTGTTCCGGCAGTAGCAGCTCAAAATCGCCGTCGGTGACGACCGGATCGCGGTGCCGCAGCTCGATGAGCCGACGGTAGTGCTCGAAGACCGAGTCGAGATCCCCGACCTGCTCCGAGGCGTTGATTTCCACGTGGTCGGGGTTGATGCCGATCCATGGTGTTCCGGTAGTGAAACCGGCGCCGGGCGAGGCATCCCACTGCATCGGTGTCCGGCCGTGGTCACGGCTCATGCGGCCCATGGCGGCGATCAGGGCGGAGAGGTCGACGTTTCCATGTTCGACCGCCTCGGCGTGCGCGTTAATCGCCTGGATGTCGCGGTACTCGCTGATCGTGGTGAACGGGGCGTTCCGCATGGCGAGCTCGTCGCCCTGGAAGACATAAGGAGTGCCGCGGTGCAGGTGCAGCACGGTCGCGAGCGTCTTGGCCGAGGCGACACGGTACCTACCATCGTCGCCGAATCGGGAGACCGCGCGCGGGTGGTCGTGGTTCCCCAGGTAGAGGGAGTTCCAGCCGCGGTCGGCCAGGCCCCGCTGCCAGGCGGCCATCGACGCCTTCAGCGCCGGCAGCTCCAGCTCGCGCAGGTCATACCGGTGGGCGCCGATGTCCAGCTGTACGTGCTCGAACTGGAAGACCATGTCGAGTTCTTCACGCCGGGGGTCGGTGAACAGCGCGGCCTCGGCTACGGTCACGCCCGGCATCTCCCCGACGGCAAGCACGTGGGCGTCCCGGCCCGCGAACACCTCGCGGTGCATCTCATGCAGGAATTCGTGGTTGCGCGGGCCGCAGGCAACGTGCTGGTGGCCCGGGCCGTACGGAGATCCGTGCCGCGGTGCGGTGTCCGGCAGCGACGTGTCTTTGCTGATCATGTTGATCACGTCCATCCGGAAGCCGTCCACTCCGCGGTCCAGCCACCAGCGCATCATCGCGTAGATGGCCTGGCGCACCTGCGGGTTCTCCCAGTTGAGGTCAGGCTGCTTGCGCGAGTACACGTGAAGGTAGTACTGACTCGTCGCCTCATCCCACTGCCAGGCCGAGCCGGAGAAGTCCGACTCCCAGTTCGTCGGCTCAGCGCCCGGCGTTCCCGCCGTGACGCCTGGCCGCGGGTCTCGCCACCAGTACCAGTCCCGCTTCGGGTTTTCCCGGCTGGCGCGGGACTCAACGAACCACGGATGCTCGTCGGAGGTGTGGTTGACGACGAGGTCCATGAGGAGCTTCATACCGCGGTCGTGGATGGCCGCGAGCAGGTCGTCGAAGTCGGCGAGGGTACCAAAGACAGGGTCGATGTCCTGGTAGTCGCTTATGTCGTAGCCGTTGTCATCCATCGGGGAGCGGTAGACCGGCGACAGCCAGATGACGTCAACGCCGAGCCGCTGCAAGTGGCCCAGATGTGCCAGCACCCCGGGCAGATCACCGACACCGTCTCCGTCCGAATCGGCGAAGCTCCGCGGATAGACCTGGTAAACAACCCACCGCCGCCAGTCCGGCTCGACAGGCCTGACCTGGCCAAAGCTCGATCCCAAAAGGACCATCCTTGCGCGCGCTATTGGTTTAAGTCGATCATTACGCCTTCTGGCGCATCGACTGCAAACAAATGTCAAGTTCGACTTTGCCACGGACCGACGTGCAGCTAGTCCCATGGAGACGGTCGACGCTGCTGCCGCTCAGGGCGCACGTGCCCGGGGCTGATATGTCTGCTACCAGTCGGGATGGTGGGATTCGAACCCGCGGCCTCCTGCTCCCAAATCAGGTCCGGCCCGCCGCCAGAAGTAGCCTGACGTCGCCTGCTGTGCGGCGTTCAGCTGGGACAACTCTGGCCTGACGTCGCCTTACGTGGCTACGTATCTGTGCACGTTGGCTCCGCGGGTTGGCTCCCACTCGGAGAGACGTCTGGAGCTCCATTGGGTTTGACTCTTCCCTTAAACGGGTGATATTTCCATCTATGCGTGCGGAGGCACCTGCTCTGATGCCGATTCTGCGATCGCAGCATCAGGCAGAGCTCCTGACGGTGCTTCTTCTCCATCCGGGCACTGAGTACAGCATCACTGAGCTGTCGGTGAAGCTGGGCATCCCCTTGACCACCGTTCAACGCGAGATCAATCGTTTCTCGCAGGCCCGCCTGATCACCGAGAGGCGGGTAGGCCGGACCAGAGTAGCGACCTCCAATCTTGCTGGTCGATACACGCGGCCACTCACCGAGCTGCCGACTCTGGCATTCGGGCCGCACGTGGTCATCAAGGAGGAATTCGCAGGCATTCCCGCTGTCGGCGTCGGGATCTACGGATCGTGGGCAGCGCGCTACAACGGCCTCGCCGGCCCTCCGCCGGCAGACGTCGATGTCCTGATCGTCGGAGAGGCGTCCCGCGCGGATGTCTACGACGCGGCAGAGCAGGCTGAGCAGCGGATCGGCTTCCCGGTAAACGTGACTATTTCCAGCCCGGCCCGCTGGACAGCCGCCTCTGATGCGCTCATCCAGCAGATCCGGTCTGCCCCCGTGGTGTGGGTAATGGGACCACCCGAGGACGGCGGTACATGACAGGCTGGACGCGAGGTGCCCCAGTCATCGAGCG
>CAVSRT010000010.1:0-572168 GCA_963730435.1 uncultured Actinomycetota bacterium
GTACACGACGTGACTGGACAGCAGGATCTCGGCCGGGTCGCGGCCGATGTCGGCGCAGTGCTGGTGCAGCACGTCCTTCGCCCGAGTGAACTGCTCGACGCTGCCGCCGACGAAGTTCCAGTGCTGCGCGAAGCGCGCCGCCGTCCGCAGCGTCCGCTTCTCCCCGCTGCCGCCGATGCAGATCGGCGGGTGCGGCAGCTGGGGCGACTTGGGCTCGCACCTCGCGTCGGTCAGCTGGTAGTACTTGCCGGCGAACGTGGTCGTCTCCTGCGTCAGCAGGCCCACGATCACCTCACACGCCTCCTCGAACCTGTCGCTGCGCTCTCGCGGTGTGCCAAGCTCGATGCCGTACGCACCCGACTCCGACTGGTTCCAGCCGGCCCCGATGCCAAGCTCCAGCCGGCCGCCCGACACGATGTCGAGGGTGGCCGCCATGTTCGCGAGCACCGCCGGGTGCCGGTAGTGGATCCCGGTCACCAGCGTGCCCAGCCGTACGCGCCGTGTCGCCTGCGCCAGAGCCGTGAGCGTGATCCAGCCCTCCAGGCACGCACCGGCCTCGTCGCCCACGATCGGATAGAAGTGGTCGAACGTCCAGCCCGACTCGAAGAGCTCGATATCGTCGGCGGCGCGCCAGACGTCGAGCATGGCGTCCCAGGTCGTGTTCTGCGGTGCAGTCTTGAAAGCGAATCGCATGATGCCCACGCTACAAAATCCAGGAGAGCTCATGACGAGTGACATGGCAGCAATCGTTGGCGGCTACGTAGTTCCGGTCACCGGCGAGCCCCTGGCCGATGCCACCGTCCTCATCCGGGACGGCAAGATCGAGGCGGTGGGCACCAGTCTGGCCATCCCCGACGGCGCCCGGGTGATCGATGCCGGCGGCAGCTGGGTGCTGCCCGGCTTCATCGAGGCGCACGGTCACGTGGGCGTCCACGAGGAAGGCGAGGGCTGGGCCGGCGCAGATTCCAATGAGCTCACCGAGCCCGTCACCGCCCACGTGCGCGCGCTCGACGCGATCAACCCAGCTGACCTTGGCTTCCGGGACGCGATCTCGGGCGGAGTCCTCGCGGTGAACGTCAATCCCGGGTCGGGCAACCCGATCGGCGGCCAGACCGCGGCGCTGAAATGCTGGGGCCGGACGGTCGATGAGATGCTGCTGCGCGCCCCGGCGGGGATGAAGTCGGCGCTCGGCGAGAATCCCAAGCGCGTCTACGGCGAGCGCAAGCAGTCGCCCAGCACGCGGCTCGGCACCGCCGCCGTGATCCGGGGCGCACTCGTGGACGCGGCCAACTACCTGGCGCGCATCGACGCCGAGGAGCGCAAGTCCGAGGCTGACCGCAAGCCGGTCGATCGCGATCTGAAGCTCGAGGCGCTGGGACTGGTGCTGCGCCGCGAGATCCCGTGGCGCCAGCACTGCCACCGGGCCGACGACATCGCGACGGCGCTGCGCCTCGCCGAGGAGTTCGGCTACGAGCTCGTGATCGACCACGGCACCGAGGCGCACCTGCTCGCCGACGTCCTGGCCGCCAAGGACATCCCGGTGATCATCGGGCCGCTGTTCACCAGCCGGTCCAAGGTCGAGCTGCGCAACAGGTCGCTCGCCAACCCCGGCAAGCTGGCCGCCGCTGGCGTGACCATCGCGATCACGACGGACCACCCGGTCGTGCCCATCAACTTCCTGGCCCACCAGGCCGCGCTGTCGGTCAAGCACGGCCTGGACCGCGATACGGCGCTACGCGCGCTCACCATCAACCCGGCACGCATCGTCGGGATCGACGACCGGCTCGGCTCGATCGAGCCAGGCAAGGACGCGGATCTGGTGATCTGGTCGGGCGATCCGCTCGATGTGCTGAGCCGGGTCGAGCACGCGCTGATCGATGGCGAGGAGATCTACACCTATACCGGCGGCGAGGGGCGCTTCGCCGATCAGAGCTAGGCGGGCGGGACGACAACCGTGCCGGCGGCGGACACCGCGACAATCGGCTCGGCCAGCACCGCGGCGGCCGACGGCCCGCGCTCGGGCTGCGCACGGCAGATCACGCGCGCCTCGAACGACAGCTGCCGGCTGCGGCTGCCGACCCTGGTCACCTCGGCGCTGACCTCGAGCACGTCCCCGGCGATCACGGGGGCGCGGAACTGCACGTCCGAGTAGGAGGCGAACAGGCCCTCGTCCCCGTCGGTGCGAATGCACACCTCGGTCGCGACATCCCCGAACAGGCCGAGCATGTACGCTCCGTCGACCAGGTTGCCACCGTAGTGCGCATGGCTGTAGGGCACGTAGCGCCGGTGCGTGACCGTCAGCCCGAGCCGCGAGTCATCGCTCATGCGGACGCTCCAACAGCCCGGCCTTCGGCCTTCGGGGGTTCCAGGGGGTCGTCCCCTTGGGCGGACACAGACGTTTCCGCGGAAACGTTTGGCGCCAGCGCGTACGCCAGGTAGCTCGCAACCTCACCCGGCGTCGTCCCCTTGCCGAAGATCTTGTCCACACCGAGGTCCGCGGCCATCGACGGATCGAACCGCGGCCCGCCGACCACCAGCAGCGGCCGGTCGCCCGTGGTCGAGGCGCCGAACGCCGCCGCCATCTCGCGGGCGTTCGAGATGTGCGCGTCTCGCTGCGTGACGACCTGGCTGACCAGGACCGCGTCCGCGTGCTCGGCCGATGCCCTGGCGACGAGGTCCGGCACCGCCACCTGCGAGCCGAGGTTCACCACGCGGATCTCCCGGTAGTACTCCAGGCCCTTCTCCCCTGAGTGACCCTTGACGTTGAGGATGGCGTCGATCCCGACCGTGTGCGCGTCGGTGCCGATGCAAGCCCCGACGACCACCAGCTTGCGGCCGAGCCCGGTCCGGATGCGCAGGTTTACCTCGGCCGAGCTCAGCAGCGGGAACTCCCGCTCGGTCACGGTCACCTCGGACAGGTCAACCAGGTGCGACACTCGGCCGTAGACGATGAAGAACGTGTAGTCCGGCCCCATACCCTTGGCGTGCACGACCATCGCCGGCTCCAGGCCCATCTTGCCGGCCAGCTGCATCGCGGCGCCCTCGGCCCGCGCTTTCTCGGTCGCGGTACCGAACGGGATCGGCAGCGTGAATGAGACCTGGATCCGGCCGTCTCCGGTGGTGTCCCCGTAGGGCCGCACGATGCTGCTCACTGACCCGCTCCCGTCCCGGTCTCGAGAATGTCCGACGCAGGGTTGAAGTAGCCGTCGGCCCGGCTGATCACCCCGTCCAGTCCGCGGCCGCCATCGGCCGGGCGCTTCGTGATGCCGAACGTCCCGTCGGCGATCGCGGTCAGCAATCCCTCGTCGTTGATCCGGCGCAGCAGCTCGACCGACTCGCCGAGCACCTGCCGGGCGCGCTGCTCGATGAAACCGCCGGGGGCCGGGACGAAGCTCTCGCCGAGGCGGCCCGCCGCATCGCGGACGTAGCGCACATTCTCAATTGCAAGGTCACGATCGGACAGGAACGGGGTGTGAATACCCTCGGTCATCATCCCGATGAGCAGGATCGACTGGTCGGTCATGACCCCGCACAGGTTGAAGAAGGCGTCGAGCAGGTACCCGGCGAACACGTTCCCGGTCATGTGCTTGGTCGGCGGCATGTACTTGAGCGGCGCATCCGGGAAGAGCTCGCGGACAAGCTGTGCGTGCGCGAGCTCGAGCAGGAACGAGTCCGGCACGGCCGGGTTGATCTCGAACGCGTGGCCGAGCCCGAGCTGGCTGTCGGCCAGGCCCGCTTCCTTGCCGAAGAACTCGTTCATGAGCTGGCTGACCACGACCGTATGCGCGGCATCGACCGCGTCCGCGGTGGTCAGGTAGTTGTCCTCGCCGGTGTTGATGATGATGCCGGCCCTGGCGTGGATCTGCCGCGAGAACCGCTGGTCGATGAACGTTCGACGCGGGTTGATGTCGCGGAAGATGATGCCGTACATGCAGTCGTTCAGCATCATGTCCAGCCGCTCAAGGCCGGCCAGCGAAGCGATCTCCGGCATGCACAGGCCCGAGGCGTAGTTGGTGAGGCGGACGTAACGGCCAAGCTCACGGCTCGTCTCGTCCAGCGCCGCTCGCATCAGCCGGAAGTTCTCCTGGGTGGCGTACGTGCCCGCGAAGCCTTCCCGCGTCGCGCCCTCGGGCACGTAGTCAAGCAGCGACTGGCCAGTCGACCGGATCACGGCGATGATGTCGGCGCCCTCGCGGGCCGCGGCCTGCGCCTGCGGGATGTCCTCGTAGATGTCGCCAGTAGCGACGATCAGGTAGATCCAGGGCTTGCGGGGTTCGGACGTCTCCCCGATCAGCTGCTGCCGCCTGGCCCTGTTCGCGTCGATCCTGCCAATACCGCTCGCCAGGGCAGCACTCGCGGCTGCCCGCGCCGCGGCCGCCTCCGCTCCCGCCGGGAGACGGAACGCCACCTTGCCCTGCGCGGCGGCGTCGGCCAAAGTGACCAGGTCGCCATAACCGCCGGTCAGCAACGCGTCCCAGGCCGGCAGCGCGACGCCGTGCTCGAGCCCGGTCGTCTCCCGGACGGCATCGACCAGGCGGTTGACCCACGGCATGCCGTCCGGGTCGGCACCCTGGAGCCCGGCGAGACGCAGCACAGCGCGCTCGACCGAGACCGTGGTATGAGTCCTGGCCATCTCGACGATCGGCTGCCCTGCCCTGGCGGCCAGGGCACGCGCCTCGCGGACGACCGCGGGATCGAGGTTCAGTCGGTTCTGCATGCACTTACTCCGAATGCTCGTCGATGCGGCGCTGGAAGATGCCCCGGACTCCAGGTTCGGCCCGGATCAGGTCGATGGCCAGCTGAGCGTGCCCTGGAACATACCCGTTACCGACGAGCATGGTGACATCGGCGGCGACACCCTCGGCGCCCAGCGCTGCGGCCGTGAACGAGGTCGCCATCGAGAAGAAGATCACCGTGCCGCCCTGGGCCGTGGCCAGGATCGCGCCACCCTCGCAGCCGGGCACGTCGACACAGACCACAGTGACGTCGGCCAGGCCACCCGCCGCCCGCTGGATGGCGCTGGACACTCCGACCGGGTTCCGGGCGTCGGCGATCACCACCTCGTCGACAAGTCCGCGCTCGCCATCGGCAGCCTTCGCGCCTGCCAGGATGCTGGCCTCGGCGTCGTGCGGGACCACGCCGATGATCCTCGCAGCGCCCGCCCGGCGGGCCGCAGCCGCAGACAATGAGCCGCTCTTGCCGGCCGCGCCGATGATCGCGACGACCGGATTCGCTGCGGGGCTAGAGCTCACCACCCGGTGGGTCAGGGCCGGTGCGCCGCAGACATCCATGACCGACAAGGCCAGTTCGGCGGCCATGTCGCCGGGGAGCTTCGCGGCTATCGAGCGGCCGAACAAGATCGCGTGACCGTCGCACGGCACCTGCTCGGACCTGCCGTCCCACCGGGCCAGGCCGTCGGTGATCACCAGCGGAGTCAGGCTGAGCGAGACCAGCGTGGCGATCTTGTCGCCCACCGCGAGGCCGAGCTCAGAGTCAGGGCCGACCTCGTCGACCACGCCGGTGAGCATGCCGCCCGAGCCGGTGACCGGGTTCTGCATCTTGCCGCGCGTCCTGACGATGTCCAGCACAGCTTTCCTGATCTTGTCCGGATCGCCGTTGTTCGCCTCGTGCAGCTGGCGGAAGGAGGCCGCGTCCAGGTTCAGCCGCTGCACCGCCACCCGGACCTCATCCGGCCAGATGGCGGGCCGGGCGTTGAGGCGCCAGGCTGCCTGCGGTAGCACTCCGGCCGGCTCCAGTACCCTGTGCAGCCCGAGTGGCGACGGCGCCGCGCTGGCCTGACCGTTCTGGCTGGCATGCGGCAACGAGGTGGTCACAGGTACCGGGTCCTTCCTCGGCGCGTGCACGCCGGTGATTCGGTAGAATTTGTCGTCCAAGACTATACGGACACTATGTTCTTGCGTAGCCTGCCGGTAGCGCAGGCTTTCGTCCTGGCAAGAGGGGCAGTGAATCAATGATCGACCAGCCGTACGTCTACCGGCACAAACCGCTGGTTGAGCCGGACTGGCGGCGGCTGCCCGGCTGGGCCGACATTACGCCGCAGGAATGGGCCTCGGCCCAGTGGCAGCGGGCGCACTGCATCAAGAACATCCGCCAGCTCCGCCAGATCGTCGGCGCCGGCCTGGACGAGCGGTTCTACGGAGACCTGGAGCGGGATCAGGCCGAGCGGGCCACCATGTCCATGCTGGTGCCGCCGCAGATGATCAACACGATGGTGCCTGACCTGTCCCCCGCCGACCCCGGTTTCACCGACGCGTTCTACGCCGACCCGGTCCGTCGCTACATGATCCCCGTGTTCAGCGACCGGCGCACGGATTGGCCATCGCACCCGGAGGCCTCCCGCGACTCGCTGCACGAAGCCGAGATGTGGGCGGTCGAGGGCCTGACGCACCGCTACCCGACGAAGGTACTGGCCGAGCTGCTGCCCACCTGCCCGCAGTACTGCGGCCACTGCACCCGGATGGACCTGGTCGGCAATCCCACGCCGGTGATCGACAAGCACAAGTTCGGGCTCGGCCGCGAGGACCGGCTCAGCGCCATGATGGACTACCTGCGCACGAGCCCGGGCGTGCGCGACGTCGTCGTCTCCGGTGGCGACGTGGCCAACCTGCCCTGGCCCCGGCTCGAGTCGTTCGTCGCCGGCCTGCTCGAGATCGACAACATCCGCGACATCCGGCTGGCCACCAAGGCCCTCATGGGGCTGCCGCAGTACTGGCTGACCGACGAGGTACGGGCCGGGATGGAGCGGCTCGCCACGGTCGCGCGGCAGCGTGACGTGAGCATCGCCATCCACACGCACGTGAACTCGGCCCAGTCGGTGACGCCGCTCGTGGCGCAGGCCGCCAAGGCCATGCTCGAGACCGGCATCCGCGACGTCCGCAACCAGGGCGTGCTGCTGCGCGGCACCAACGACAAGACCGAGCAGCTGCTCGACCTGTGCTTCGCCCTGCTCGATGACGCGAAGATCATGCCGTACTACTTCTACATGTGCGACATGATCCCCAACAGCGAGCACTGGCGGCTGTCGCTGGCCGAGGCACAGCAGCTTCAGCACGACATCATGGGGTACCTGCCCGGGTTCGCCACGCCGCGGTTCATCTGCGACGTTCCGTACGTCGGTAAGCGGTGGGTGCACCAGGTCGCGCGGTACGACCAGAAGCTCGGCATCTCGTACTGGACCAAGAACTACCGGACCGGGGTCGAGACCGGGGACGCTCTCGCGCTCCAGCGTGAGTACGAGTACTACGACCCGATCTATCTCCTGCCGGAGGCCGGGCAGGAGTACTGGCGGTCGCGGGTGCGCACTCCCCTGCCGCTGGCTGTCGTCTAGGGGACCGCCGCCGACTAGACCAACTCCGCTCTGCCCACACGAAACGGGCCGAGCGGAGCCGGTCCAGCCGACCGCTCACGGCGCGTTCCACAACTCCACAGAGTTCGCTCTTACCTGGCTGCCGATCTTCGCGATCGCCTCTTCGGCCGACATCAGCGGAAGCTTGCGTCCGTCTCGCAGCCGGATTGAGACCTCGCCGGCGGCTGCCTCGCTTGCGCCGATCACGGCTTGGTACGGGACTAGCCTGTGCGCCCGGATGCGGGCGCCTAGGGTGCCGTCTTGAGCTACCTCAGCTCTGAGTCCTCGGTCGATGGCCTGCCGAACAAACGCGGTCGCCGATGGCAATTGCTCCTCGCTGATCGGAAGCGCGACCAGTTGCACCGGGGCTAGCCATGGGGGGAATGCGCCGCCGTTCATGTCGAGCAGGTGGGCGACTGCGCGCTCGGCGCTGCCGATGATGCTGCGGTGGACCATCACAGGGCGGTGCTTGCCGCCGTCCGGGCCGGTGTAGTCCAGGGCGAAGCGCTCGGGCTGGTAGAAGTCGATCTGGACGGTTGCGATGCTGGTCTCGCGCTCGGCGCTGTCCGCGGCCTGGACGTCGATCTTGGGGCCGTAGAAGGCGGCCTCGCCTTCCTCGGTGTCGTAAGGGATACCGCTGCTGACGAGGACCTTCTCGAGCATGGCGGTGGCGTCATCCCAGAGCTGGCGGCTACCGACGTACTTCGAGGACGGGCTCGCCAGCGAGAGGCGGTACCGGGCAGCCTCGATGCCGAGCGCGCGATGCGCCTGCCGGATCATCGCGAGCGCGCCGGCCGCCTCCGCTGCTACCTGGTCGGCGGTGCAGAAGATGTGGGCGTCGTTCAGCTGCATCGCCCGGACCCTGGTCAGGCCGCCGAGCACGCCCGACAGCTCGGACCGGTACTGTCCGCCGAGCTCGGCCATCCGCAGCGGCAGGTCCCGGTAGCTATGCGCCCTGCTGCGGTATATGACGGCGTGGTGCGGGCACAGGCTCGGCCGCAGCATCATTTGCTCGCCGACCCCAGTCCCGGGATCAACAGTCATCGGCGGGTACATGCCGTCCCGGTAGTGCTGCCAGTGGCCCGACAGCTCATACAGCTCGCGCTTGCCGAGCACCGGTGAGTACACGTGCTGGTAGCCGGCCCTGCGCTCCAGCTCGCGGACGTACTCTTCCAGCGCGTGGCGGATTGCGGCGCCGGCCGGCAGCCAGAACGGCAGCCCAGCACCGATCAGCGGGTCGGTGTCGAAGATGTCCAGCTCGCGGCCGAGCTTGCGGTGGTCGTACATCGTCGTCTCCTCGCAGTCACTGTGTTTGAAGCACTGTGTTTGCAGCTCCGGCGAGGGACCGCGGGAATGACAAAGCCCCGGGGCACTCGCCCCGGGGCTTTGTCTAGGACAGCTGCTAGCGCGCCGGGACGTACTCCGGCGTCGTCGTGATTCCAGCGCGCTGCATGCTCATAAGACTACACACCCGCGTCCTCGGGCACGACCGCGCCGAGCGTCGGGCGCTGCTTGAAGTAGGGGCTGCCCATAGCCCAGTAGATGGCCAGCGGGATCAAGCCGATCGCCAGGCCGCCGAGGCCAACCCAGATCACGACGGCGTTGCTGGTGTTGGTCGCGACGAACTCACCGAGGATCCAGAACATGAACACGGCGCCGACCAGCGGCCAGATGCCGATCAGCACCAGGTTCTTGACCGAGCGGAAGAGAATCTTCCGGAACGCGACAACCACAGTGATCCCGGCGAGCCCGTAGTACACGCAGATCTGGAGGCCGATAGCCGAGATGGCATCGCTCAGGATGGTGCTCAGCGACCCGATGTAGTTGGAGCCCACGAACAGCCCGAGCGACACGACCGCCACTGCGATCGTGGCGAGCCACGGGGTCTGCCGGACCGGCAGGATGCGGCCGAGGAACTTCGGCAGCGTGCGCTCCCTGGACATCGCGAACAGCGTCCTGGTCACCTGGATGAGCGTGGTCTCCAGCGTCGCGATCGTCGACAGCATGACCGCGATCACCATCAGCTTGCCGCCGGTCCCGTGCCAGACAAGCTGGCCGAGGACGGCCAGCACGTCGCCCGCGTTGTTCTGGATCGTCTTGGCCGGCAGGGCCAGGTTCGTGGCGATGGTGAAGATCTCGTACAGCGCGAAGACGATGATGACGCCGATGATCCCGCCGATCCCGGCGCTGCGCTTGCTGTCCTTCATCTCCTCGTTCAGGTTCGAGGCGACGTCCCAGCCCCAGTAGTAGAAGGCGGCGATCAGGCCGCCGGCGGCGAAGCCGGACAGCCCGTTGAAGTGGCTGAAGCCGAACCAGGACCAGGAGAACGACACGACATGGTGCGAAGCCGCGTGCACGATCGCCAGGATCGCGAACAGCACCAAGATCGCCACCTCGACGCCGGACATGATCCACTGAGCCCGCGCTGTCACGCGTACGCCCGCGATCACCAGGGCGACCATCACCAGGAACCATGCCGATCCGACCAGCAGGACATACCCAGGATGGTTAGCCGCCGACGCGCTGAACAGGCCCAGTGTCACCGAGCCGGCCGGCAGCGACCCAGCCACCATGAAGATCGTCGCCGAGATCACCAGCGACCAGCCGGCGATGAAGCCGAGGCCGGGGTGCAGGACCCGGCCGACCCAGGCGTAGCTGGCGCCCGCGTTCGCCTCGATGCGGTTGAGGTAGCTGAACGCCCAGGCGATGCCGAGCATCGGAATGCCGCAGTAGAGCAGTGCGGCCGGACCCGCGAGGCCCACGACCCCGATGAGTGCGGCCGTGCTGCCCGCGATCGTGTACGCGGGGGCGCTGCCGGCTACGGCCATGACGACCGAGTCGAACAGGCCGAGAACGTTAGCCCGCAGGCCCGGCTCGGTCGCAGCCTGCGACGGGACGGGCTCGGTGCTCGTGCTCATAGGGGCTCCAGATTCGGAAGTGCACAATGCTGCTGGCATCGCATTGTGTCCACGCATGCCGGGTTTGCGCAACTGATTCCGCGTAAACGCATGGTGCTCCTGCCGGATCTGCGCGCGGGCGAGCCGTCAGAATACGGAATCCGTAGCCAGGAACGGGGTCTGCAGAGCGATTCGCCCTACTCAGGGCCGCTCTTGTCCTCGATCTCCCAGAGATGGTCGGCGACGTGCCAGGCCATCCTGCGGGCCGCGGTGCGCGGCGGCCAGCCTTTGGGCGGCGTCATCACGACGGCCGGATCGCGCAGCGCTGCGATTATCCGCTGCCGTAGGACGGCGCCAGCGTCAGGCCCGGCCTCGGCGACCTTGTCACGCGGCAGCCCCATCTTGCGCGCGTACATCACCTCGGCACCGAAGACGTGCTCGATGATCTGGGCGGTGTCGCGCCCGCCGCCGCGCGGACCCTTGCGCAGCCGCTGCGGGCGCCGCCGCGGCGACCTCGTCGAAGGCAGCCCAGGCCGCCTCGAGCAGCGCGGCCAGCCTGGCCGCCTCGTCGCCCGGCAGCGGGCGCGTCTCGCTCGGCGCGACTTCGCCGAGCGAGCCGAAGTCGGCATTCTTGGCAAGCCCTGCGTGGCGCTCGGTTATTGCCAGGGCACCCGCGGGCGGCGCCAGTCCGGCGCGCTCCGCGAGCCGGCGTGTAACGCGGCAGGTAGTCGGCCAGTGCCGCCACGGCCAGCTCGTCGCTCTTGCCGCTCCGGGCCCAGCCCGGCCAGGCAAGCGCCGAGGCGAACACCCGCCTCGCGCCGGCCTCGATGAAGACCTCGATCATTTACGGATCGGGATGCCCGGTGCTGGTTTCGCCGGGGCGCCCGGCGACCGCCGTGGCGCCGCCCGGCTCGGCCGCCCCCAGGTCGGCACTGTCAGGGTCGGCACTGTCAGGGTCGGCCCTGTCAGGGTCGGCCCTGCCTGGGTCGGCACCGCCAGGCGAGGCCGAGCCGTCTGGCCCGGTACCGGTGGCGGGCGCGCGCTGGGACCGGATGAACCACGCGATCCCGATGAGCGTCAAGATTGTCGCGACATAGAAGTTCAGCCGCAGGCCGAGGAAGTGCTCCGAGGAATCGATCCGGATGGTCTCCTCGAAGATCCGGTACGCAGAGTAGCCGACCACATACAGCGCGAAGAGCCCCCATGGCCGGATGTTGCGGTGATGGCCGAGCCAGACCAGGAAGGCCGCCAGGGCCAGGTCGAAGATCAGCTCATACAGGAAGGACGGCTGGAAAGTGCGGTCGGTCAGGTAGCCGGCGGGCCGGTGAGCGAGCGAGATCTGAAGCGCCCACGGCAGCCCGCTGGGCTTTCCGAACAGCTCCTGGTTGAAGTAGTTGCCGATACGCCCGACGGCCTGCGCCACCAGCAGCGCAGGCGCGATCGCGTTCGCGAACCGGCCAGCGTCGGCGCCGGACCGCTTGACGCGCCAGATCCCGGCGGCCGCCCCGGCCGCGATGCCGCCCCAGATGCCAAGGCCGCCGGACCAGACGGCGAAGATCCCCCACCAGTGATGCGGGATGTCGGCCGGCGTGGTGATGTCGAAGTAGATCCGGCCGCCGATGATCCCGGCCGGCACGGCCCAGATCGCCACGTCGCCGACAAGGTCCGGGTTGCCGCCCATCGCTCGCCACCGCCGGCGCGTGATGATCACCGCCAGCGCTATCCCGACGACGTACATCAGGCCATAAACATGGATGAACAGCGGCCCGAGGTGGAATCCGTTGACCGATGGGCTCGGGATGAAGCTCAGCGGCAGGCCATGGGAGTCGATCGGCATGAATCGAGACTATCGGGGCCACGGACGTGCAGGACCGGAACGTTGGCGATCGGGATGCGAGGCCGGATCGACGCTCGGCTAGCATGCGGTCATGACCCGCCGAAGCGAGCAGCTCAGCGACGAGCTGCAGGACTACCTGGTCGCGTACAGCGCAGCACCTGATGACGTGCTGCGCCAGCTCGCGACCGAGACCGCGGCCGCCTTCCCGGACGCCGCGGGCATGCAGATCGGATCCGAGCAAGGCACCTTCATGACCTTGCTGACCCAGCTCACCGGCGCTAGCCGGGCGGTCGAGATCGGCACCTTCACCGGATACTCATCGATATGCATCGCTCGCGGGCTGGCCGCGGGCGGCAGGCTGACCTGCTGCGACGTGAGCGAGGAGTGGACATCGGTCGCCCGAAAGTACTGGGCGCTGGCCGGGGTCGATGACCGCATCGAGCTGGAGCTGCGTCCTGCCCTGGAGACCCTGCGGGCGATGCCGGCCGGCGAGATGTTCGACTTCGCCTTCATCGACGCGGACAAGACCGGCTACATCAGCTACTGGGACGAGGTCGTGCCCCGGATCAGGCCAGGCGGGATCATTCTGGTCGACAACACGCTCTCCCACGGGCGCGTCATCGATCCGGCGTCGACAGACGAGAACGTGCAGGGCATCCGCGCTTTCAACGATCACGCAGTCGCGGACGACCGGGTTGTGCTCGTGCTCCTGCCGATCGGCGACGGCGTCACGATGGCTCGCAAGAGGTAGCAGTCAGCCCGAAGCAGGCCTGCCTGAAGTAACCGCGCACGAAGAAGGCCCCCAGGAAACCTGGGGGCCTTCGTTACGTGTTACCATCTGGCCCTTGGAGAAGGACTGGTCAGGCTCGATCTCGATGCGCTCGCGCCGTAGCTCGTCACGGACCGTAGAGTCTTCCTCGATCCGCTTGGCCCGCAGCCGCACTCGCTCAACCGGCACGATCTCCTTGCGCAGGACAGCGCGCTCTTCGTGCAGGATGATCTCCTGCTCGCCCTCCTGGATATTGCCGGTGATCCGCTCGTCGGCCGTGATCGGAACGCGCTCGACGTCGTACTCCTCGTGGAATACGTGGATGGCCTGCTCGATCGGCTCGACGTCTACGTACTTGTGGAGCCGCACCCTGCCGGTCTCCGTCGTCTCCTTGCCGACCTGGAGCCGCTCTTCCTGGCGGAGCAGCCACTCGGCGTCGGATGGCTGACCCTGAGCCATCTGACCCTGAGCCATCTGACCCTGAGCCATCTGACCCTGAGCCATCTGACCCTGAGCCATCTGACCCTGAGCCATCTGACCCTGAGCCATCTGACCCTGAGCCATCTGACCCTGAGCCATCTGACCCTGAGCCATCTGGTCCTCGGCGGCCTCGCCGCGGGTCTGCTGCATCGGAACGGTCAGGCCGTAATACCTGCTGAGTTCCTCGGCCTGCGCGGCGGACATGTGCTGGCCCGCGTCGATGTTCGGGCCGCCCATGATCTTCTGGGTGTCGAATGGGACGCTGAGACCGTCCGTCGTGACCTGGCTGCTGCCGAGCGGGACGAAGCGGCCCGTCTTGCCGGAGCGTACGCGGGCCCATGCCGGCGTTCCGTCCACGTCGTCCCTGAATACTTGCTCGACGGTCCCTACGACCTTGCCGTCAGCGCCCGTTACGCGCGCGCCAAGGAGTTCTTCGGCCTGAGTCGTCATGGTGACATCTCCCCCCGAGTGGCTATCACCGGCACGGGCATAGGCCGCCGCGGCAGCCTAGACTCGCTTACCAAGTGTAATCTACCCACTACTGCCCGTTTCAACGTGCAGTATTCCCAGCCCGCGGCAGCCTCTCGGGCGGCCGCGGCAGGCTTGATCGTTGCGCAGGCGCGAGAAGCTGACCGCAGAGTGTCACCTAGGCCCCCACAGGTCGGTAGCATTTCCCCCTATGGCGGCATTGTTCAGCCGGATAATTCCGATCTTGTTCGTCGGCGATCTGCAGGCGGAGCGTGACTTCTACGTTGGCCTCGGATTCCACGTGACCTACGAGGGCCCGGAGTACCCGTACTTCCTGGCGCTCGGCCACGGCAAGGTCGAATTTGGCATCGAGTGGCGGCAGGACTTCTCCTCGTCCGGACCCGACAAAGTTCTGACCTGGCAGTTCGGCGTGAGCGACCTCGAGCTGGCCAAGAAGCGGCTGGCCGAGGCCGGTGTCCGCTACCGCGAGGAACTCATGACGCCGAGCGCGGACTGGCAGTACCGGGTGCTGCACGCCCGGACTCCGAACGGGTACCACCTGCTGCTCGAGGAGGGCAGTGAGTAGCCCGCGCAGGCGCTGGCTGCATCCCAGACACGCTGGCTACTAACCGTCACCACAGGAAAGCTGCGATCGCCGGGCAGAAAGCGGCTGATCGCCGCCCGCTATCGGTGACAATGGCGCCCATGGGCAGCGACCCGGTCTACCTGAGGGTGCTCGAGGATCTGCGGATGCGGATCCGCGAAGGCGTGCTGGAGCCAGGGGCCAGGGTGCCATCACGTAACGCGATCATCGCGAGATACGGCGTCGGCGAGACCGCCGCCAAGCACGCCCTCCAGGTCCTGCAGACCGAGGGGCTGATCGAGGCGAGAGCCGGCTCGGGATCGTACGTGCGCAAGACGCCCGCCGCCCGCCATCTCGAGCACGACCGGCCGCACTTCCCCGGCTCTCCCTTCGGCATCGATGAGTCAGGCAGTCCGGCCGCGCCGTTTGTCACCTGGGAGCACCACACCGAGCACATCGCCCCGCCCGCGCACGTGGCCAGGCGGCTCGGCGCCGCCGCGGCGGCGGCCCTGGTAACGGCGACCCGGTACCTCATGACCGCTGACGGCCAGCCGGTTCAGCTAGCCACTAGCTATGAGCCGGCAGGCCTGACCGAAGGGACCGGCGCGGCTCTGCCAGAGCACGGCCAGCTCGCCGGCCGGGGCGTGATCGAGCGGATGCGCTCGATCGGGATCGACGTAGACCAGGTCGTCGAGGAGCTTTCCGTCCGGACGTGCCTGCTCGCCGAGGCAGCGGCCCTTGCTCTGCCGGCGGGCTCGGCGGTAGTCGCGATCGAGCGTACGCACCTGTCGGGCGGGCAGCCGGTCGAGACCGCGGACATCGTCATCCCCGCAGGCAGATACCGGCTGCGCTACAGATTCCCCGTTCCCGGCTCGGTAACGTGATCCGGCCGGCCCGCCCGGCCGATGTGCCGGCCATCTACCAGCTGATCCGTGATCTGGCTGACTACGAGCGTGCGCTGCCCGAGGTCACCGGCACGCAGGAGGATCTGCACCGCTCGCTGTTCGGACCGCAGGCTGCGGTGTTCGCGCATGTGGCCGAGCACGACGGCCAGGTCGGCGGCTTCGCCCTCTGGTTCCTCAACTACTCGACCTGGCTATGCCAGCACGGCATCTACCTTGAGGACCTGTACGTCAAGCCCGAGCTGCGCGGCCTCGGGCTCGGCCGTGCGCTGCTCGCCGAGCTCGCCGCCGTGTGCGTCGAGCGCGGTTACGGCAGGCTCGAATGGTGGGTGCTCGACTGGAACGAGCCCGCCCGCGGCTTCTATTCGTCGCTGGGCGCCGCCACCATGGACGACTGGACGGTCCACCGGCTGACCGGGCCAGCGCTCGCCGAACTGGCCGCCAGCCGGGCAGCCAGCTGAGCCAGAGCACGTGCGAGCATGAGCACATGCGGATCAGCAGTGTTGACTCGACTGACCTGTTCCGGGGCAGCACGACACGGCCACTGCAGGTCATCAGGGTGCGAGTGGTCAATGACGGCCCGGGCTCAGCCGGCGAGCGGGACACCGTGCTGGTCACGATCGACGGCCCTGCCGTCAGCACACCCGAGCCCGAGCTAGTCACCGGACTCGAGCCCGGCGCCGAGGTCACGCTCGAGGTTGGCGTCGAGATCGCGGCCCCGGCGCAGCCAGGGTCATCGCGACGCGTGCTCGTGCGCGCGACTGGCCAGTCTGCGTCGACCGAGCTTGCCGCAGACATCTCCGTGGCCGAGCCGGGATGGGTGATGTGGATGGTCTCCCACTTCCACTACGACCCGGTGTGGTGGAGCACGCAGGGGCAGTTCCTGGAGTCGAGGCTGCTACTCCCCGGCGATGACGGCGAGATGCCGGAAGTGCGGACGGCGTTCGAGCTGGTGCGGCTGCACCTGGACGCGGCCCGGCGCGACCCCGATTACAAGTTCGTGCTCGCCGAGCTTGACTACCTGAAGCCGCACTTCGACGCGCACCCCGAGGATCGCGCCGACCTGCTTGAGCTCATCGCCGCCGGGCGGATCGAGCTGGTCGGCGGCAGCTACAACGAGCCGAACACGAACCTGACCTGCGCGGAGTCCACCATCCGCAACGCGGTCTACGGCATCGCGTATCAGCGCGACGTGCTCGGCGGCAACCCGCGCACGTCGTGGATGCTGGACGCCTTCGGTTTCGACCCCGGCTATCCCGGCATCATGGCCGCCGCTGGCATGACCGATTCCTCCTGGGCCCGCGGCCCGTTCCACCAGTGGGGCCCGAACCGGTCGGCCGGCGACAACAAGCTGATGCAGTTTGCGTCCGAATTCGAGTGGCTCTCGCCGGACGGCACCGGCCTGCTCACCAGCTATATGGCCAATCACTACTCAGCGGGCTGGCTGGCCGCCTATCACGCCAAAGATCTGGCGACCGCGGAAGCCGATGCCTACGAGCAGTTCAGCCAGCTTGCGCCGGTGGCCGCGACCCGCAACGTCCTGCTGCCCGTCGGCGGTGACCACGTCGTCCCGGCCCGCTGGGCGACGGCCATCCACCGCGACTGGAATGCGCGCTACACGTGGCCGCGATTCGTGACGGCGGTGCCGAGCGAGTTCTTCGCCGCGGTCCGCGCGGAGGCGGCCGACCGCGACGTCTGGATAACGCCCCAGACCAGGGACATGAATCCCGTCTATACCGGCAAGGACGTCACCTACATCGACACGAAGCAGGCGCAGCGCGCGGCGGAGGCCGCCGTGCTAGACGGGGAGCGCCTCGCCACGCTGGCCTGGCTGGCCGGGGCGGACTACCCGGTCGCCAGCCTGGACAAGGCCTGGCGGCAGCTCGTCTTCGGCGCCCACCACGACGCCATCACCGGCAGCGAGGGCGACCAGGTCTACCTGGACCTGCTCGGAAGCTGGCGCGAGGCGTGGGAGCGCGGCGAGGCAGCCAGGACGGGCGCGACCCGGCACCTGGCTGAGCTCGCCGACACCGCTAGCCTCGGGCTCGACCACGAGGACAAGGCGTTCGCGCTCGTCCTGGTCAACTCACTGTCGTTCGGCCGGGCCGGCATGGCCACGATCCGGATCGACCTGCCGCCAGGCTGGCCATCCTGGCTGAGCCTCCAGGACGACACCGGCGCGGCGGTCCCGTTCCTGGCCTCCGGCCTGGCGCGGGACACGCGCGGCGGGCTCAGCGGGGTCACCATCACCTTCCGTGCGTCCAGCGTGCCTGGCGTCGGGTACCGCAGCTACCTCGTCCGCCCCGTCGCCGACACCAGCGCACGCGCGGGATGGGAGCGGCTGGACGGCGAGCTCCGGCTGGAGAACGACGCGTTCGTCGTCGAGGCTGACCCGGCCCGCGGCGGGACCCTGACCCGGATCACGGACAAGAGGTCGGGGACCGAGCTGCTCCAGCCCGGCGGTGGGGGCAACGAGCTCGTGCTCCAGCCCGAGCACGCCGCGCATCCGCGATGGGCCGAGGGCCCCTGGCTGCTGTGCCCGGCCGGGCCGGGCACAGGCACTGCCCTGCGCACCGCGGCCGTCCGTGCCGAGCGCTGCCCGGTGGGCAGCAGGCTCGTCGCTGAGCTGGAGCTGGGGGGTCTCGTCATCACCCAGGAGACGCTGCTGTGGGACGGCGGGGACCGAGTCGAGTTCCGCACGCACGTCGACGGCTCGATCGGCCAGGACCGCCTGCTGCGGGTCGTGTTCCCCGTCGACGTGCCGGGCGGGCTGCCGGTCTACCAGACGGCGGTCGCGGTCGTCGGGCGGCCGCCCGGACCGATCGACACCGACGTGGCCGAGCACTCCTACACGCTCGACAGCCCAGCGAACGAGTGGCTCGCCGTCGGGAGCACCGCCGCCGTCGCGCTGACCAGGCCCGACGGGAGCCGCCAGCTCCAGGCGATCGGCGTGGCCGAGGTCGTCGCGCCGCCGTCGCTGCGCGGACCGGCCCGCGCGCTGATGGCGGCCCTGGCCGGCCAGGGCGTGACAGCTACCTGCTCGCTGCCTGACGGCCCGCGTTACGGCTATCAGGAACTGGACTCGAACCTGCCCGACTTCCGCATCTGCCTGGGCGGCCCGGACGACAACGACTTCACGTCGCGGGTGCTCGCCGAAGCGGGCCCGGCCGCGGCCGCGGCACTCGCCGCGCAGCTGGCCGCTAGCGGTGCGGCCCGGCTCTGGCTGCCGGCCAGGCACAGCCGCGCGGCGGCGTTCGGGCCGGGCGCCGACCTGCGCAAACCCCTCGACCTGCCGGTCCTGATCGTCGCCGGGGCGGACCTCGGCGCACAGACGGAGCGGCTCGCCGCCGATCTGGCCGATGCCGTCATCGAGGTGCCGGCCATGCAGGCCGGCGATTCCGGTACAGGCGACGCGGGGGGCGACGCAGCGGGCGGCCCGGCCACAGCGCTCGCGCCGCACACCGTGGCGCTGCTGAACCGCGGCACGCCCAGCGGCCTGGTCACCCCGGCCGGCCAGCTGACCATGGCGCTGATGCGCGCGTGCAGCACGTGGCCGTGCGGAGTCTGGATCGACGGCAAGAAGCGGACGACTCCAGACGGAACCAGCTTCGCCTGGCAGCACTGGAGCCATACCTTCGAGTACGCGCTGGCCGCTGGCACCGGGACCTGGCGGACCGCTGGCTTCGCCGCCGCGGGCCAGGACTACAACCATGATCTGCTGATGGTCGCCACCGGCCTGCATGCCGGGCCGCTGCCCGCTAGCACCGAGCTAGCGAGCGTCGAGCCTTCCGGCGTACTTCTGTCCACACTCAAGCCCCACGGTAATCCGCTCGCCCCCGCCGCTCAGCCCGATCCCGCCGACGGCGTGACCGTGCGACTGCGTGACCTGAGCGGTACCGGGCCGACAACGGCTCGGGTGGGGCTGTTCACCGGGCTGGCGGCCGCGAGCACGACGGGCCTGTGCGAGGACGGCGCGGGGACTGCGCTGCCGGTCGCCGATGGTGCCGCGGAGGTCTTGGTCCCGGCCGCCGGCCTGACGACGCTGGTCGCAGTGCCAGCTAACCCCGTGCCAGCTAACCCGGTAGCAGCCAGCACGCTGCTGGCCAGCACGGGCGCCGGACGCGTCCTGCCCGCTGACAGCTTCGAGCCGGCCCGGCCCGTGTACGCCAGGTACTGGCTGCACGGCAAGGGGCCGGCCCCCGCAGGCAACATGCCGGTGGCCGTGCACCTGTCCCCGGCCTCCGTGGCGCTCGACGGCGGCCAGCCGGGCACGCTGCATCTCACCGTGGCCTGCGGTCCCGCGCCGGCGGCCGGGCAGATCCGGCTCGGCGTGCCCGCCGGATTCACCGTGCTGCCAGCCGGTCCGCTCGACTACGACCTGGCGTCCCTCGGCCACTACGCCGTCGACCTGACCGTGACCCCGCCACCCGGCGCACGGCCAGGCCGCTGGTTCGTGACCGCCCAGATCGACGAGCCATCCGGTCAGGTGATCGAGGACAGCGCGCTGCTGGCGATCGGGCAGCCGCCGGCGCCGCGCGTCGACCTGTCGCTGCCGGAGGTACTGGCGATGCAGCAGGCCGCCGAGACGGCGCTGGACGGGGAGACCGACGTCAGCCTGGTCAGCCCGACGCTGGCCATCAGGCCCGGCGGGGCTGACGCCATCGCTGTGCTGGTCCGCAACCGGACAGACTCGATCATCCACGGCGAGGCGCAGCTCATCTCGCCCTTCGGCAGCTGGCGGGAGACGGCACCGTGGACAACCGACTTCGAGCTCGCCCCCGGCGAGGACCGCAGCGTGCAGTTCGACGTACGGATCCCGGCCACGGCCCGGCCTGGTGAGCAGTGGTGGGCGATCGTCAAGGTGATGTACTTCGGCCGGCTCCAGTACAGCGAGCCAGTTGAGGTCACCATCGTGTAGATCAGCGGGAAAGCCCGGCGCGGTGCGAGAATGTAACAGACCACCGGCAAGAGCTACCGAAGCGGCAATGACGGCAGAGACAGTACCGCGACTGGGCAATCTACCCGCGGAGCCCAACAGCTTCGTGGGCCGCGAGCGTGACCTGGGCGACCTGAGGCTGCTGCTGAGCAACGTCCGCGCTCTGACCTTGTGCGGGCCAGGCGGCATCGGCAAGACCAGGCTCGCGACCCGGCTCGGCTGGCAGCTCGCCGATGACTTTCCCGACGGGGTGTGGATTGTCGAGTTCGCGGACAGCGCCGATCCGGCGCTGGCCGCCCGCCAGGTCGCCAACGTGCTCGGCATCGGCGAGGAACCCGACCGGCCTGCCGCCGGCACGCTGGCAGACGCGCTGCGGGGCAGGCAGCTGCTGCTCATCCTGGACACGTGCGAGCACGTCGTCGACGCGATCGCCGACCTCGTCCGCGACCTGATCGCGGCCTGCCCGCTGCTGCGCCTGGTGGCCACGAGCCGGGAGCCGCTGCGTGTCCGGGGCGAGACGGTCTGGCGGGTGCCGCCCCTGTCGTTGCCAGCACTGTCGTTGCCAGCACTGTCGCTGCCAGCACTGTCGTTGCCAGCGCAGTCCTGGCCACCACATGCCCTCCGACCAGAGGCCCTACGGGCGTACCCGCCAGCGGGCCTGCCGGCAGCGGCGTTCCCCGACCGGCTGGCCGCCATGACGCCCGCCGAGGCCGCACAGCATGAGGCAGTCAGGCTCTTTGTGGACCGGGCTGCGGCGGTCCGCCCCGGCTTCACCCTGACCAGCGAGAACTGCGGGCAGGTCGCGCAGCTCTGCTGGACGCTCGACGGAGTCCCGCTGGCGATCGAGCTGGCCGCGGCCCGCATCCGCGCGCTGTCGGTCGACCAGATCGCCGACCGGATCGACGACAGGTTCCGCCTGCTGGCCTCCGGCGATCGCACGGCTCCGCCGCGGCAGCAGACTCTGCAGGCGGCCGTCGACTGGAGCTTCGAGCTGCTGACTGCCGACGAGCAGATCCTGCTCCGGCGGCTCTCGGTCTTCGCCGGCTGGAGCCTGAACATGGCGGAGCAGGTCTGCGCCGACGAGCGCATCCCGGTGCCGCGCGTGCTCGACTTGCTGGCTGCGCTCATCGACAAGTCGCTGGTGGCGCTGGAAGACGAGCTAGCGGGCGATGCGCGCTACCGGCTGCTTGACACTATCCGGGAGTACGCGGCGGCGCGGCTGGCGGCTTCCGGCGAGCAGGATACGTTCCAGCGGCGGCATGTCCTGCACATGCTCGGGCTGGCCGAGGACGTTGTTGCTCAGGCATTCCTGCGCGGCGCGCTGCCCTGGACCGAGCAGGTCAAGCTCTACTACCGCATCGCCGCCGAGCAGGCCAACTTCCGGGCCGCGCTCGCATTCTGCCTCGACAGCCGCGACGCCGAGAAGGGCCTGCGGCTGTGCTCGGCGCTACGGTCGCCGTGGGTCGTCCAGGGCGACGTCGCGGAGGGCGCCGCGTGGTTCGGCAGGTTCCTCGCCCTCGATGAATGGGTGCCGGCTGGCGTTCGCGCCCGCGGCCTGATGCTGAGTGCCGAGCTTGCCTTTGAGCATCAGGACTACGCCACTGCGGCCAGGAACGCCCGCGCCGCAGTGGCCATGTGCACTGCCTATGCAGCTGCGTGCCCGGCTGGAGGCCTGCGCATCCTCGCCCTGATCAGCCTGCGCGCTGGCCTCTCCGAGCAAGCACTGGAGCGGGCTGACACCGCAATCGCCGCCGCCCGGCAGCATCGCGACGAGTGGGAGGAAGGGCTGGCCCATGCCGCCAGGGCGGCGATCCTTTCTCGCAGCGGTCAGCTGGCCGAGGCGCAGTCCGCGTTCGAGGTCGCGCTCGAGCTGCTGACCAGCAACAACGGCTGGGGCATCGCGCACGCGCTCTACGGCTTCGGCAGCCTCGCCAGGGCGCGCCGGGACAACGCAGCAGCACTGCGCCATTTCCGCAGCGCGCTGGAGCTCTTCCGGCAGATCGGCGCCCGGACCGAGATGGCCAGGTGCCTGGCGGGCATTGGCTGGGTCGCCCTGGCCAGCCTGGACCTCCCAACTGCGGCGGCCAGCCTGGGCGAGAGCCTGGAGCTCAGCATGGCTACCGGCCAGCGGCTTGGCATCGCCCGCGGGCTCGAGGCGTGCGCCGCACTCGCTGTGGTGCGCGGCGACGACGTAACCGCGGCCCGCCTCGAGGGAGCCGCCACCGCCCTGCGCGAGGTCGTCGGCCAGGTCCGGTCGGCCGCGGCACAGGCACGGCTAGACCGCCTGCTCGCCGCGGCGCACCACCGGCTTGGGCCGACCGCCGCCGCTAGCCTGATCGGCGAGGGCACGCGGCTCAGCACGCACGAGGCCGTCAGCTACGCGCTCGCGTCCGCCGCGACCGCCGACCGCCCGGACGACAGCGGGAACGGTGCGGTCCGAGCCGGGCCGCTGTCGTCTGCGCCGTCTGTCCTGACCGCCAGGGAACAGCAGATCGCTAATCTGATCGCCCGCGGGCTTTCTAATCGCGCGATCGCCGCAGAGCTCGTCATCAGCCCCGCGACGGCGGCCCGGCACGTGGCAAACATCCTGGCCAAGCTCGGGCTCAACTCGCGCGCCCAGGTCGCCGCCTGGACCGCCGATCAGCGATCGGCTCGCTGAACCAGCCCGTTGCGCGCCCTCAGCCCGGTGAGCATTGGCGTCGCGGCCTACACAGTCTGCCGACGCCGAGATGCATATGAGAATGGGCAATTCGGCCGATGCGGTCACGAGTGTCTTTACATAGCTTTATGGCCAGGACCCCAGGTCAACGGCCCTGGCGGCCATCGGAGGGGGATGGCCGGCTTGCCACTGACCTGCGCCTGCTCAGGGAGCCGGGCGGCGGCGTCACGCTCGTCGCCCGGCCTACCCTGACACGACAGATCACGGGCGCATCGTGCCAGTGAGCGCGAATACATAACCCACTACACATTCCTGACGATGCGCACAGCGCGCGGGCTGCATACGGTTGCTGGAATCAGCCGGCTGGCAGCAGGGAGGCGGACGCGTTCACGTGGCCAGCGTTGACGGGGACAAGACGGTAACGCAGCGGCTCGTCGAGACAGCGGCAGCTTATGGCTGCCGTCCGGCGCTGGTCGGGCGGCAGCAAGAGCAGCCCTACTCGTTCGCCGAGCTGGCGACCACGATCCAGCGCGCGGCGGCCGGGCTAGCCTGGCGTGGGCTGCGGCCGCGTGATGTTGTCGGTGTCTACGTGCCCGACGCGGTCTCTTACGTGCTGGCCTGCCACGCCATCGCCGCGGCCGGAGGTATCCCCTGCCCGGTGAGCGCGGAGTTGTCGATCGCGGAGACGGCCGGGCAGCTCGCCGACTGCGGGGCGCGGATGCTCCTGACCGCACAGCCGCTCGCTACCGCCGGCCTGGCTGCGGCCGATCGTTCCTGGGTGCGTCAGGTGATCTCGTTCGGCGACGCACCGACCGCCACGCCGTTTGCCTCGCTGCTCGGCGTGGGCCTGCTGCACCCGCCGGCCGCCAGGCCGCACGATCTGGCGCTGCTCCCCTACATCCGGCGCGCCGACGGTGCGCTGCATCCCGCTGGCCTGACCAATCTCGACATGGCAGCCGAGCTCGACGCGCTGAGCGCCGCCGCCGACATCAGCGACCAGGATGTCGTGCTAGCGGCGCCGCCTGCCGGTGACGGCCGGTCCTACAGCGCGTTCATCGACCACGCCCTGCTCCATGGCGCCACGATCGTCGCCGCCAGAACCGACGAACTGTCAGCGGCCGCCGACGAGCATCGCGGCACAGCGGCGATCGTGCCGCTCGGTGTGGAAGTCCACGCCGCCGAGCCGCTCCGCCTCTTCGCGGTCGCGTCCTAGCCTGGCCCGTCGGCCGGCCTGATCTGCTGGGGGCGGTTCTCGAACGGCGTGCTAAGCACGATCGTCGTATGCGTGGACACGTTAGCGGCCGCCCTGATCTCCTGGAGCAGGTCCTCAAGCTCGCCTGGTGAGGCCACCCTGACCTTGAGTATGTAGCTCTCGTCACCAGCCACGCTGTGACAGGCCTCGATCGCCGTCAGGTGCTCGAGCCGCTCCGGTGCGTCGTCGGGCGCGGCCGGGTCGAACGCCTTGATCGACACGAACGCGGTCAGCGGAAGCCCGATCTCCTCGGCGTTGATCATCGCCGCGTAGCCCTTGATCACGCCGCGCTCCTCCAGCCGGCGCACGCGCTGCTGGGCCGCCGAGACCGACAGGCCGGTCCGGCGTGCGAGCTCGGTGAAGCTCATCCTGCCGTCGCTGGCGAGCAGGGTGATGATTGCCGCGTTGATCTCCTCCACCCGGCAACGTTAACGTGCCGGTCTTGCGGGCCGCGGCCAGTCCGTAGATAACGAAAACATAACGGGCTTTACGCTCCCGTAACATGCTGATCGGGCGGATAGCCGCACTCCCGGTTGGACGGGTACGCTCCGGCCAGGGCGGTCTGACCAGGCCGGAACCGACGCGAGAGAGGTCGCCATGGCGCAGATCGTGCTGGATCAGGTCGACAAGGTCTACCCGGGCGGCGTCAAGGGCGTCGACGGCCTGAACCTGACGATCGCCGACGGCGAGTTCATGGTGCTCGTGGGACCGTCGGGCTGCGGCAAATCGACGGCACTGCGGTCCATCGCCGGCCTTGAGGACATCACTTCCGGCACGATCAGCATCGGCAGCCGCGTCGTCAACGACCTCCCGCCCAAGGACCGGGACATCGCGATGGTGTTCCAGAACTACGCGCTCTACCCCCACATGACCGTTGAGCAGAACCTGGCCTTCGGCCTGCAGCAGCGCAAGACACCCAAGGACGAGATCAAGCGGCGCGTGACCGAGGTCGCCAAGATGCTCGGCCTGGAGGATTACCTCAAGCGCAAGCCGGCCGCCCTGTCCGGCGGGCAGCGGCAGCGCGTGGCAATGGGCCGCGCGATCGTGCGCGAGCCGCAGGCCTTCCTGATGGACGAGCCGCTGTCCAACCTCGACGCCAAGCTGCGTGTCTCCATGCGGGCCTCGCTGTCGCAGCTGCACGACAGGCTCGGCGTCACGACCGTCTATGTGACGCACGACCAGGTGGAGGCCATGACGCTCGGGCAGCGCGTCTGCGTCCTGCGAGACGGCAAGCTGCAGCAGGTGGACACGCCGCAGACGCTGTACAACTCGCCGGTCAACCTCTTCGTGGCCGGCTTCATCGGCTCGCCCGCCATGAACTTCGTCGCCGCTCAGCTTGTCCGCGACGACGGCCCGGCCGTAGCCTTCGCCGGGCACAAGCTCGCTATCACCGACACGCTCCTGCAATCCAAGCCCGGCCTCGATGGCTACTTCGGCAAGGACGTGATCCTGGGCGTCCGGCCATCCGACTTCGAGGACGCGCAGCTGGCGGAGCCCGGCTGGTCGCGGATGCCCGTCCAGACCAGCGTCACCGAGGAGCTCGGCAGCGAGATCCACGTCATCTTCACCATCGATGCGCCGCCGGTACAGCACGCCAGCATCACCGAGGCGCGCGCCGATGACGGCGACGACGAGGCGATACCGCTGGCCGACAACAAGACCATGTGGACCGCACGGGTCGCCGCGCGCAGCGCGATCAAGCCGGGCTCGGCGGCCACGCTGGCGGTCGACACCTCGAACTTGCAGTTCTTCGACCCGGCCACCGGCCTGTCGATCGGGCACCCGGCCAACTAGGCACAAGCGCTTCCGAGAGGGCGCTAGGTCCTGGTCGCGTCGGCCGCAGACGCCAGTTCGCGTCCGATCACCAGCCGCTGGATCTGATTGGTCCCCTCGACGATCTGCAGCACCTTGGCCTCGCGCATCAGCCGCTCGGCCGGGAAGTCCTCGACGTATCCGTATCCGCCGAGCACCTGCACAGCATCCGTCGTGACGCGCATCGCGGAGTCGGTGGCCAGCAGCTTGGCCATGGCCGCCTGCTGTCCGTAGGGCAGCCCGGCGTCCTTGCGCCGGGCCGCGGCCAGGTACAGCGCGCGGGCCGCAGCGACCGCCGTCGCCATGTCCGCCAGAAGGAACTGCAGGCCCTGAAAGCTGATCACGGGTCGCCCGAACTGCGTGCGGCTCCTGGCGTAGTTGACGGCACAGTCCAGCGCCGCCTGTGCAACGCCGGTCGCGCACGCAGCGATGCCGAGCCGGCCCGCGTCGAGCGCCCCGAGGGCGATCCGGAACCCGAGTCCGGGCTCGCCGATCAGCTGCCCGGCCGGAACCCTGGCGGTCTCAAACCGCAGCTGTGCAGTCGCCGAGCTGCGCATGCCCATCTTGTGCTCGGGCCGGGCCGGCGACAAGCCGGGCGTCTCCGCCGGGACATGGAAGCAGCTGATGCCCTGAGCGCGCTCAGGCCCTGAGCTCTCACCGGAGGTGCGCGCGAACAGCGTGTAGAAGTCAGCCTCCCCGCCGTGCGTAATCCAGGCCTTGACCCCATCGATCACGAACTCGTCGCCATCGGCGACCGCGCGGGTCGAGAGGCCCGCGGCGTCCGATCCGCTGCCCGGCTCGGACAGGCAGTAGGCACCAAGCTCGCCGCCGCCGAGCATGCCGGACAGCCAGCGCTCGCGCTGCCCGGTGGTGCCCGCGGTTGCGATCGGATAGCACGCCAGCGTGTGGACGCTGACGCCGAGCCCCACCGCGAGCCAGGCGGTCGCCAGCTCTTCCACTACCTGGAGGTAGGTCTCATACGACTGGCCGCCGCCGCCGAGTTCCTCGGGATAGGGCAGTCCGAGCAGCCCGGCGCGGCCGAGCGTGGCGAACTCCGCCCGCGGGAAGCTGCCAGCGGCCTCGGCGTCGGCTACCCGTGGCCGCAATTCGGCGTCGGCGATGTCCCTGGCGAGGCTGAACAGGGCGGCCGTCGTGTCGTCACGGACCTCCCGGTCGACGCCGGGCACTAGCCAGCCACCACGATCAGATTCCTGCTCACGTTGTTCAGCCGCTGGTAGCCGTCGGGCGTGCACACGACGATGTCCTCGATCCGCGCGCCGTGCGGACCGGGATAGATGCCGGGCTCGATGGAGAACGCGTACCCCGGTTGAAGCACCTCGGTGTTGCCGGACACGATGTAAGGATCCTCGTGCGTCTCCAGGCCGATGCCGTGGCCGGTCCTGTGCACGAAGAACTCGCCGAACCCGGCCGCCGTGATGGGCTCGCGCGCGGCGGCATCCACCGCCTCGGCCGTGATGCCTGGCCGTACGGCCGCGCACGCAGCGTCCTGCGCCTGCCTCAGTACCTCGTAGTAAGCGGCGAACTCGGCGGGCGGCGCGCCGATCGCGTACGTCCTGGTGCAGTCCGAGCAGTATCCGCTTGCCATGGTGCCGCCAATGTCAACCACGACAGCATCACCGGGCGTCAGGATGCGGTCGGCGGCCGTGTGATGCGGGCTCGCCGCGTTCGGCCCGGAGGCGACGATGGCGAAATCGACGCTGACGTGCCCTTCGGCCAGGATCGCCTCGCTGATGTCGGCCGCCACGTCCCGCTCGGTCCGGCCAGGCCGCAGCCAGCCAGGCACCCGCGCGTGCACGCGATCGATCGCCTCGCCGGCTTCTAGCAGCGCGGCCACCTCGGCCGGGCTCTTGCGCGCCCGCAGGTCGCGCAGCGCGACGCTGGCCAGCTCCTGCCGGGCGCCGGGAAGCGCCGCACGCAGCCGCAACACCATCATCGCCCACATGCGGTCAGCGAGGCCGACCGCGCGCACGTGGCCGAGCCGGCTGGCCAGCAGCGCATAGGGATCATCGGTCTCATCCCAGCCGATGATGTCCACGTCGAGCCGCCCGGCAGGGGACGCCTGCGCGGCGGGCAGCTCGAGCCTCGGCACCACCAGGAACGGGTCACCATCGGCCGGTACTGCCAGGCACGTGAGGCGCTCAAGCTGGTGCGCGTCATAGCCGGTCACGTAGCGCAGGTCTGGCCCCGGGGTCAGAAGCACCGCGTCGAGTCCTGCATCACCCGTCGCGGCCGCGACCGCGTGAAGGCGGGTAGCGGGGTACAGCCCCGTTCCCTCCTGATCGTGCCCCATGCGCATCCTCCAGCGATTTGCTACTGGGGCATCATCTCACCCACGGGAATTGGGTCTGTATCTAGACATGGACGCCTCGCATGGGTCACGCTTGGTGAACGACGGTTGACCTCTGGTGAGCCCATGCTGACAGCTGAGTCCGTGCAGAGTCTCGCGCACCGCCCCAATCCCGCTGGTTCCGTGCTTGCCGCGGAGCTTGCGCAGCAACGGCACGTCACGCTGGAGCTGCAGCGCGCCATCCTGCCACTGCACGACGAGCCGTTCGAGCTGCCCGGCCTCCGCGTGGTCGTGAGGTACCTGCCAGGCCGAGTCGGGCGGCAGGGTTGGCGGCGACTGGTACATCACAGCCGAGCTGCCTGGCGGTCACGTGCTACTCGCCGTCGGTGACGTTGCCGGGCACGGCCTGCCAGCCGCGGCGGGCATGGCCAGGCTGCGCGGCGCGCTCGCCGGCCTCGCGATCACCGGCGCGCCGCCACAGCAGCTCGTCGGCTGGCTCAACGACCTGGTGCGCCACGTCGACCCCGAGCACACCGCGTCGGTGGTCGCCGGGTACTTCGACCCGGTAAGCCGGATGCTGACCTGGGCCCAGGCGGGACATCCGCCGCCGATCCTGGTCCGTCGCGGCGTCGCCAGGATCCTGCCGCAGCCGGAGGGGATCCTGCTCGGCGCGAGCGAGCAGCCGTACTCGGCCGCGACTATTCAGCTCCAGCCCGGCGACTTGCTGCTGCTGTACACCGACGGCCTGATCGAACGGCGCGGCGCCACGTTCGACGACGGGCTCGCGGCGCTGCTAGCGGCCGCGACTGCCGTCACTGACCCGCAGGACGAGATCGCTGCCGTGCTGCGGGACCTGGCCGTCGCGGCGGCCGAGGACGACACCTGCCTCGTCGCGCTCCAGGTCGTCGGTCAGGGCGACGAAGCCAGCGCGGGCAGCAGCCGGCCCAGCGACGAGCCAAGATCCCAGCGCTGATCGAGGGCGGCGACCCTGGCCGGATCGGCGGGCATGAACGGCAGGTCGCCGCCGACGAGCTTGACCGGCGCGTCGGTGGCGACCAGAACGACCGGCATGCACGCATCCAGATAGGAACGCGCGGCCACCAGCTTGGCGCGACTGCCGGCCGGGAAGCCACCGTGCCCCGCGTCGATCGCGGCCAGCATCGCCTCGACCGAGCCGAAGACGCGCACCAGCGCTGCCGCCGTCTTCTCGCCGACACCGGGGACGCCGGGCAGCCCGTCGCTGGGATCCCCGCGCAGGGCGGCGAAGGCAGCGTAGGACCGGCCGGGGATCTGGTACTTAGCCGTCAGCGCGGCCTCGTCCATGAGCTCCAGATTGGCCACGCCCTTGCCGATGTAGGCGACCTTGATGCCACGCGCGTCGTCGACAAGCTGGAACAGGTCGCGGTCACCGGTGACCACCTCGACCGGCTCGGTCGCCTGCGCGGCCAGCGTGCCGATGATGTCGTCAGCCTCATAGCCGTCAGCCCAGGACATCATGACGCCGATGGCGGACAGCACGTCCACGATGATCGGCAGCTGCACGTTGAGCGCGTCCGGGACCTGCTCGGAGCCGTCAGGGTTCGCCCGGTGCGCCTTGTAGCTCGGGAGTGCCGCAACCCTGAATGCCGGCCGCCAGCTCGCATCCATGCACGCGATCAGCCGGGTCGGATGGCGCCCGCGCACCAGCCGCGTGATCATGTCGAGCAGGCCCTTGACCGCGTTAACCGGCGTTCCGTCCGGAGCAGTCATCGTCTCCGGTACGCCGTAGAAGGCCCGGAAGTACATGGAAGCTGCGTCCAGCAGCATCGTGGTGCCCATGGCGGCATCCTGCCAGCAAAGCTCGGCGGCCCCGCGCAACTCCGGCGATCATCCGAAAATCCTGCGAAGCCTCTTAGTAGTCATTAGATTACCGTTCGTGACTACTTCGACGTTCGACCATCTGGTCATGACAGAAACGCCAACGGGCCCGCAGATCAACGGGTTCATCAGCGGCAAGACTCAGGCACGCCTCGTCGTCACCCGTCGCGGTGAGCAGATCGAGATCGTCTGCGTGACCGAGCACCTAGCCTGCGCCGAGCTGGCCGCGATCGAGTACCTCAGTGGCTGGGAGCTGGTGTCAGCGTGCCTTGAGCCCTACCATCCGGGCGTGCCCAGGCAAGGCGGTGAGCCCAAGGTTGAGACTCAGGCTGCGGCTCAGCCACAGCGCGCCGCCCAGCCTCAGGTCGCCGCCCAGCCTCAGGTCCCGGCCCAGCCTCAGGTCCCGGCCCAGCCTCAGGTCCCGGCCCAGCCTCAGGTCCCGGCTCGGCGCTAGCCGGCCGGCACCCGCGTTGCATCAACGCGCGCTATGGACCTATGGATAGTTGGCATTGGAGGTGAGCCACGGTCGGCCTGTAAGCTATTGCCTACTGATCTAGTAGGCATGATCTAGCAGGCATGGAGGTGGCAGTATGACGGTGATCGACCCGGTTCGGACCCGATGTCCAGCCGACCTCGTCGCGGCCATCCGCACCGCCACGCATCGCCACGCCGACTGGCAGCAGACTGCCGAGCTCGTCGCCGGCCGGCTGCGGCTGCACCTTCCGGGTGCGGACATCCTGACTGCGGCCGAGCGGGCCGGCGACGTGGAGGGCTACCGCTGCCACCTCCTGCATGTCGAGCCGGACGGCTCGTTCTCGGTGACGGCCATGGTCTGGCGTCCCGGCCAGGTCACGCCCATCCACGATCACGTGACCTGGTGCGTCTTCGGAGTGGTGCAAGGCATCGAGTACGAGGAACTCTTCACGCTCTCGGCGGACGGCTGTCACCTCGAGGAAGCGGGCCGCAGCCATAACGCGGCAGGCGAGGTCAGCGGCTTCGCGCCGCCTGGTGACATTCACCGGGTCCGCAACATCGGCGACGACATCGCCATCTCGCTGCATGTCTACGGCGCGGACATCACCCGGCTCGGCAGTAGTGTCCGCCGGATCTACGACCTGCCGGTATTCGTTCCAGCGGCAGGCTAGCTGCCCTCGCGGCCGTCTCCGGTGAGCCGCAGCACCAGTTCCTCTTCCCAGTGGTCGGGCTCATCGGGCCTGACCAGCTGACGGCGGCCGGTCGGCGCGAACCCGAGCCGCTGGTAAAACGCCCGCGCGCGGCCGTTCACGTCTGTCACGGCGAGCGTGACCGACGCAGCGCCCGACTGGCAAGCCAGCTCACACACGGCGCTGACCAGGCTGTCGGCAACGCCGCGGCCACGCCAGGCTGGCGCCACCCACATCCCGACCAGGTCCCAGCTCTGGCCGTCAGCGTGCTGGCCGTCGGCGTGCCGGTCGCCAGGAGGCAAGCCGGTCGCCAGGCCGACAATCGCCGGACCGTCGAAAGCGCCGAACGTCCGGCCAGATCCCGCCCGGCTGCGCCACACATCCTCGGTGAAGGCCTGCTCTCGCTCGAGCGTCGACCCGAATGCGTACGGCGCCTCGGCGAGCGCTGCCAGCCGCGCGTCCCGCGCCCGTTCCCAGTCGTCGGCCACCAGCCGTCGCACGCTCGCGGTAGCCGAGTCGGCCGTCTCCGGATCAGTCATAACCCCGAGCGTCACAAACACCGCGGCCTCGCCGCAACCCGGTTTGGACCGCGCGACCGCGCGGGCTGTGCTAGCCGACCGAGGAGTACGCGACCACTCCGCGGCGCAGGAGGTCGATCGCCGACCGCGCCGTCGCGGCCAGCTCTCCACCGCCCGCGACCGCGAGCTGGCCGAGCAGGTCGATGAGCTGCTTCACGGCGCGCACGAAGTCACCGGCGGTGAGCTCCGGGCCGACCAGTTTCTCCAGCGACGTGCCGCGTGCCCAGGCATGCACGGTCCAGGCGAAAGCGAGGTCAGGCTCTCGCAAGAACGACAAGTGCTGCTTGTCCTCGACCGCCGACAACTCGCCCCAGATCTCGGTCATGTCGGCCAGTACCTCGCGAGCGCGGCCGTGCGGCAGCCGGACCGGGCTGGCGTCGTCGGGCCGCCGTGACTCGAACGTCAGCGCCGACACGCACGCGGCGAGGTCCGCGGGCGCCAGGCCCGCCCACGTACCGCGCCGCAGGCACTCGGCCGCCAGCAGGTCAAGCTCGGCGTACAGCGCGGCGAGCCGCCTGCCATCGGGTGTCACCGAGTCATCGACGATGTAGCCGAGCTCTTCCAGCACTCCGCACACGCGCCCGAACGTGCGGGCCAGCACGTGCGAGCGGCCAGAGACGCGCTGATCGAGGGCCTCGGCTTCACGCTCGAGCCGCGCTCGCCTCGACAGGTCACGCAGGTGCAGCTGCATGTCCGGGCAGCCGTGACAAGAATGCCGTCGCAGCCGCCTGCGCAGCGCGTCGATGGCCGCGGCCGAGGCCTCGTTGCGGCCGCCGGACCGCGGCCGCTTAGGCAGCTCCCGGCCGGCCAGCCGGTTGCGCACGGTGGCGGCGAGATCCCGGCGTGCCGCCGGCGAACGCGGGCTGAACGACGGCGGGATCCTGATCCGCTCGATCGGACTCACCGGCACCGGGAAATCCGTCATTGAGAGCCGCTTAACCTGACGGTTCGCCGTCAGCACCAGCGGCAGCGGCCGGCCGTCGGAGCCACCGCCGCCGGGCTGCAGCACGACGGCGACGCCAGCTTGCCGGCCGCCGGGGACGTCGATGATGTCGCCGGGCCGCAGCTTCTCCACCGATGTGATCGCCTCGGCCTGCCGCATAGCCGAGCGCTGGCGGGATTCATCGCGTTCGAGCTCGCCAAGCTCGCGCCGGAGCTCGTCGTAGCTCGCGATGTCGCCGAGCTCGCACGTCACCGATAGCCCGGCTATCTGCTCCCGCAGCCGCGCCGCCTGCCGCGCCAACCCGACCACGCCGCGATCGGCCTGGAACTGAGCGAACGACGACTCCAGGAGCTTTGCCGCGCGTGCCCGCCCTACCTGGCCGACCAGGTTCACCGCCATGTTGTACGTCGGCCGGAAGCTGGAGGTCAGCGGGTAGGTGCGGGTGCCAGCCAGGCCGGCTACCGAGAGCGGATCCATGTTCGGCTGCCAGAGCACGACCCCGTGGCCTTCGACGTCGATACCGCGCCGGCCGGCGCGGCCGGTGAGCTGGGTGTACTCCCCCGCGGTCAGGTCTGCGTGATGCTCGCCATTCCACTTGTCCAGCTTCTCGATCACGACGGTCCTGGCCGGCATGTTGATGCCGAGAGCCAGCGTCTCGGTGGCGAAGACCGCGCGGATGAGGCCCTTCGCGAACAGCTCCTCGACGACTTCCTTGAAGGTGGGCAGCAGGCCGGCGTGGTGCGCGGCGATGCCGCGGCGCAGGCCGGTCAGCCACTCGGTGTAGCCGAGTACGGCCAGGTCCTCGTCGGCCAGCCCCGCTGTGCGCTCGGCGACGATCCTGGCGACCTCGACCGACTCCTCTGGCGTCGTCAGCCGGAGCCCGGCCGCGAGGCACTGCTGCACGGCCGCGTCGCAGCCGGCCCGGCTGAAGATGAAGGTGATCGCCGGCAGCAGGCCCTCCGCATCGAGGCGCTCGATCACCTCAGGCCGGGCGGGCGGCCGGTACCGGACCTGCCGGTGCCCATGGCCCGCCGCCCCGTGACCAGTCCCGGCGTGGCTACTGCGGCCGGCTCCGCGGCCGGGTCGCCGGGCACCTGGCCGGTCGGCGACCACATCGCGCTGCGCGAGCCGGCGGAGCTCGGGATTGACGGCCCCGTTCCGGGTGAAAAGGTCGTACAGCCGCCGGCCAGCCAGCATGTGCTGCCAGAGCGGGACCGGCCTGGTCTCATCCACGATGACCGTGGTGCCGCCGCGCACCTGCTCCAGCCAGTCGCCGAACTCCTCGGCGTTGCTGACCGTGGCGGACAGCGCCACCACTTGCACCGACTCCGGCAGCTGGATGATGACTTCCTCCCAGACCGCGCCGCGCAGCCGGTCGGCGAGGTAGTGCACCTCGTCCAGCACCACGTAGCCGAGGCCGCCGAGCGTCAGCGACCCGGCGTACAGCATGTTGCGCAGCACCTCGGTCGTCATGACGACGACCGGCGCCTCGCCGTTGATGCTGTTGTCACCGGTCAGCAGCCCGACCTTCGCAGGCCCATAGCGACTCGCCAGGTCGGCGTACTTCTGGTTAGACAGCGCCTTGATCGGCGTCGTGTAGAAGCACTTGCGGCCCTCCGCGAGCGCGAGGTGCACGGCGAACTCGCCGATGACCGTCTTGCCCGAGCCAGTCGGCGCGGCGACCAGCACGCCATGGCCGCTCTCGAGCGCGTCGCAGGCGGCTACCTGGAAGCCGTCAAAGTCAAAGTCATACAACGACCGGAACGAGGCGAGCCCAGGCCGGTCACCGTGATCCGCTAGGCCCGCTTGCGAGGACATAGGCCAAGACTAAGCGGGTCGAATACAGGTCAGCACAGCTGGTAGCCGGCCGTGGCCAGCATCGCCGGTCAGGCGAGCACGCAGGTCGCCAGCCAGTAGTACTCAAGCTCAGTCCAGGCCAGGCCCGTGACGGCGGCCGCGAGGTCCTCCGACAGCTGCTCGCGGGACGGAGAATTCCTGCCGGGCACGTACCGGTCGTCGACTAGCACCAGGCTGGCGCCGGCCCCAACCCGGCCGCGTACTCCGGCCAGGAAGCGCGGAATGTCGGGGCGCATGATGTGCGACCACCAGAAGCCGCAGAACACCACGTCGAAGTCGCCCGGCACCGTATCCAGCCGGAACGCGTCGGCCGTACGCATGCTCACCTCTGCCCCGCTGTAGTGCCGCTGCGCCGCGATCGCGACCGTCTCGGCGTTTACGTCGGTCGCCATGACGGCGGTGGCCGTGGCGGCCAGCACCATAGTCCAGTAACCGGTGCCAGCGCCGATCTCGAGAACGCGCTTGCCGGCGACGAGCGGCGGCAGCAGGCGGCGCAGTTGAGCGAGATCGTCCTGCCGCTCCGGCTTGTCGTAGACCTCGTCGTGCTCAGCGGCGCGCTGCTGGTAGTACCCGGCCAGCGAGCAGGCGTCCGCCGACATCAGCTTGCCTCCTGGCTAATGCGGCGCGTCGGCCTGCTCGCCAAGGGGCGCGTCCAGGCCGTACTCCACCACCTGCTCGTCCGTCAGGCCGGGGAACTGCAGGCTGCCGTGTCTAGCCCGGCGTCGGTCGTTGGCCCAGGCGAAGACCTCAGACGCCTCGACAAGAACGACGCACGGCACCGCGAGCAGCAGCATGCTGAACGGGTCGGGGCTCGGCGTGAAGATGGCAGCGAAGGCGAACACCAGGAAGATAATCATCCGCCGCCACTTGCGGAACCGCTCATGCGTCAGCACGCCGGCCATGTTCAGCAGCACGAACACCAGCGGTAGCTCAAAGGCGAGCCCGAAAATCAGCACCATCGCGCTGGCGTAGCTCAGGTACGTGTTGATCGTGATCAGCGCGGTCGTGTGTGCCGGTATCAGATGCAGCAGGAACCGCAGGCCCTTGGTCATCGCGAAGTACGCGATGGTCGCGCCGATGGCGAATAGCGGTATCGCCGCGCCCACGAAGTAATAAGCCCAGCGGCGCTCGCGCCGGTACAGGCCGGGCGCGATGAAGGCCCACAGCTGGTACAGCCAGATAGGCGAGGCGAGGATCACGCCGGTTGCGATGGAGATCTGGAGCCTCAGGAACAGCGGGTCCCACAACCCGGTCACGTACAGCTGGCACGATTGGTGCAAGACCAGGGTGCCGAAGCCCTTGGGCTGAGGGATCTTGCAGTACGGGGCCTGGATAAAGGCCCAGACCGGGGTGTAGACGAGCCAGCCGACCACCGACCCGGCAGTCACCGCCAGGGCGATCTTGACGACCCGGTTGCGGAGCTCGCGCAGATGGTCGAGCAACGGCATCCGCGCGTCTGGGTTGCTCCGCCTGGTGAGCCCCAGATCCGGACTGCTCAGCCCGTCCCCCGTCACGGCCATCTCAGCTGGTCAGCTAGAACGGCTGCGGGGTCTGCGCGTCCGCGGGCTGGCCGTTGCTGCCAGCATTCTGTCGCTGAAGCTCCTGGACCTGCCGCTGCAGGTCAAGCAGCTGCTGCTGGGTCGGGTCCGGGGCAGTCACGGCCGGCGGCGGTGTCGGGCTGGCGGCCCACGGCGCGGGAGCCGAGGCGTTAGCGGCCGATGGGTTGGCGGCGCTGTCCTGGTCGTCCTGGTGCAGGCCCTGGACGGACCGCTTGAAGATGTGCATCGACCTGCCGAGCGAGTCGGCCGCGCCTGGCAGCCGCTTGGCGCCGAAGAGCACTACCAGTACGACCAGAAGAATGACAATGTGCCAGGGCGCAAATAGATCCATCTCAGTCCCCATTCAGCGAAGTACGCGCTCCTCAACCGGTGAGTCTACACGCGGCCTCTAGCCAAGCGACTGAACGTAGCCAGCCGGCAGCAGGTCAGTGACTAGCTGGTTAACGCGAAAAAGCGGTCTTATCGACTAGGCGTAATGACTCAGCGCTGAGGTCGCGTCAGCAACCACCTGCTCAGCGAGCTCGGGCGGAGATATCAGCCGGCCGTCCTCCCCGAGGCGGAGCGCCAGCCTCCGCACCCACTGGGTGTCTGGAGTCCGCAGCCGCACCCGGAGCCGGCCGTCAGCAAGCTCCGTGACCTGCTCGGTCGGGTAGTACTCGGCCACCCAGCGCCCCGCCGCAGCCAGCTCGAACACGACGTGCACATCCTGCGGCGACGGCCGGAACAGCCCGTGGTCCACGTCGACCTGCTCGGCGCCTGCCGGTACTTCCTTCGCCACATCGAGGACCTCGATGGCCAGGATGCGGTCGAGCCGGAACAGCCTGACGTCCTCGGCCCGCCGGCACCAGCCTTCGAGGTAGCTGTGGCCCTCGACCACCAGCAGCCGCATGGGATCGACGTCCCGCTCGGTGGCCTCGTCCCGGCCGGGCACGTAGTACGAGATATGCAGCCGCTTGCCGCGGGTCAGCGCGTCCGCTACGTGGGCTGCGGCCGACTCGGCGGGGACCTCGTCCACCTGCACGGCGACCTGCGTGCTCGGCACCGCTGCGGCACCGGCTGCCTGCTCCAGCTTGGCGATCGTCCGGCTGAGCGCCGATCCGGCGCCCATGGTCGGCAGCTCGGCCAGCATCCGCAGCGCGATCAGCAGCGCGCAGGCCTCGTCGACCCCGAGGCGCAGCGGCCGGTCGATGGCCTCAGCCTCGCTGACGACGATCTCGCCGCCCTCGTACGACAGGTCGATCGGGCAGTAGGGGTCGGGCGAGCGCAGCTCGACGCACCACAGCATGTTGAGGTCGTCTACTAGCTCGCGCTCGGTGATCCCGAAGGCGGTCGCGGTCTCCTCCATGCCGACCGCGTTCCGGCTCACGACGTACGGCACCAGGGCCAGCAGCCGCTGGAGCCGCTCGGTCGCGGTGGCCGTGGTCCCCGCCGTCACGCCAGCACTCCCTTCAGCCGTCCGATCACCGCGTCGCGCAGGTCCATCGGCTCCATCACGACCACATCGGCGCCGAAGGATGCGACGTGCTCGCTCCACCAGCCTGTGTCGGAGTAACTGAGCTCGAGCATGTCCCAGCCCGGCACCTCGGCCGGCTCGACGCTCAGCGCATGCCGCCGCAGGCCGTACCCGGCACCCGACCGCACGCGGAGCTGACAGGTGCGCGGCACGGACGGCTCACGGTCCCAGTCGCGCACCGCTCCCCGCACGTCGGTGCCGGGTGGCACGCTGACCGAGCCTGGCGGCCCGGTGAAGCTGACCGCGCCATCGATCCGGCTGAGCCGGAACACGCGCTCGGCCCCCCGGCCGGTGTCCAGGCCGACGACGTACCAGCGGCCACGGCGGTTGACCACGCCCCACGGCTCGAGGTTGCGGCGCTGCGCGGTGCTGCGGCCAGCGGCCCGGTACCCGAACGCGACCGGCCGCCGGTCGCGGACGGCCTCCCACAGCGGCCCGAAGGCGGCCTCGGGCGTCTGCACGCGCGGCTCGATCCCCGGCTGGCTCAGGTCCTCAGCGTCGATTCCCGCCGCCCGCAGCTTCAGTAGCGCGCCCTCGGCCGCGCCGGCGAGCTCGGCTCGCCTCCAGACTCTGGCCGCGAGGCCCAGCACCGCGACCTCGTCCGGCTCAAGCCTGATGTCCGGCAGCTCGTACGCCTGCCGCGAGATCCGGTAGCCGGCCTCCTCGTCGCCGGCCGCGTTCGTGCCGGTCTCCAGCGGGATGCCAAGCTCGCGCAGCTCGTCCTTGTCGCGCTCGAACATGCGCTTGAAGGCCTCGAAAGAATCCGGATAGCCCGGCACGGCCTCCCTGATCTGGGTGGCCGTCAGGTACCTGCGCGCGGACAGCAGGCAGACCACAAGGCTCAGTAGCCGCTCAGTCTTCCGCCTGGACATCGCCATCCCTTCTCGCCACCGACGCTACCCTGCCGGAGTGATCAGGTGGCGTAGTGGCGAGGTTTCCGCGCTCGGCCGGTCGTGGAAGGGCGCGCTCGAACTCGATGTGCGGGTCGGGGACGAGACGGTGCGGGCGCTGGCCTACCCGCAGCTCACCGGCGCGCCGCAACGCGGCGACCGGGTACTGCTCAACACCAGCGCACTTGAGCTCGGTCTCGGCACCGGCGGGTACGCGCTCGTCGTCGCGGTCCCGGACCGGCTGCCCGCCGACTCCGATGGGCCAGGCCACCTGATCAAGGCCCGTTACACGCCGATGCAGGCGTCCGTAGCCGGGGCCGACGAGCAGGGCTCGCAGTACCACGAGGTACTCCGCGAGGCTGACGACCTCGCGGGCATGCCCGTCGTCGTCGCCGACCTGCATTCGGCGCTTCCCGCGATCGTGGCCGGCTATCTGGCCGGGCGGACCGAAACACCACCGGCGCGCATCGCCTACGTGATGCTTGACGGCGGCGCGCTGCCTGCCTGGTTCTCCCGGTCCGCCGCCGCGCTGACCGCCAGCGGCTGGCTGGCGGGAACGGTGACCGTCGGCCAGGCATTCGGCGGCGACCTGGAGGCGGTCAGCCTGCACAGCGGCCTGCTGGCGGCGCGGCATGTGCTCGGCGCCGAGCTGGCCGTCGTGGCTCAGGGGCCGGGCAATCTCGGCACCGGCACACGCTTCGGGTTCTCCGGCGTCGGCGCCGGCGAGGCGATCAATGCAGCAGCCGTGCTCGGCGGGCGGCCCATCGGATCGCTGCGGATCAGCGAGGCGGACACCCGTGCGCGCCACCGCGGCATCTCGCATCACAGCCTGACGTCCTACGGCCGGGTCGCGCTTGCCCGTGCCGACATCGCGGTGCCCGACCTGCCCGGCGAGTTCGGCGCGCAGGTGCTGACGGCGGCGCAGCCGCTTGCCGCCAGGCACAACCTGGTGCGGGTCAGCGTGGCCGGGCTAGCCGAGATCCTGCGCGACTGCCCGGTGCCGCTATCCACCATGGGTCGCGGCCTGGACCAGGACCTCGCCTATTTCCTCGCCGCGGCCGCAGCCGGCCGCCATGCGGCCGCCATGCTGATTGCGAGCGGACCTGGTGCCGGTGACCAGGACCTCAGCTACGACCTGGAGCGCTCCTGCGTACGGGTCGTGCTGCGAGACCGAGCCGGCCGGATCCTGCTGTTCCGTGCCGTGCTGGCGTCCCGTGCCGCCGAGCACTGGTGGGAGCTGCCCGGCGGCGGGATCGAGCCCGGCGAGAGCTATCAGCAGGCGGCCGTCCGCGAGATCGGCGAGGAGACGGGCCTGACGATCAGCGCCGCGGCGGTCGGCCCGCCGCGCTGGCGCCGGTCGGCGACCTGGACCGCGCGCGGTGTCCGGCGCCTCCAGCACGAGGTGGTCGTGCCGGTCCAGCTCGACGCCGACGCGCCGCCGGTTACCGACGGCGGCCGGACCGCCGAGGAGCTCGAGGAGTACGTCGAGGCCCGGTGGTGGGACGTCGCCGACGTGCTGGCCAGCGCCGAGCGCTTCTACCCGGGCCGGCTGCCCGAGCTGCTGCCAGCGTTCCTGGCGGGCGCGGAGCTGACGGAGCCGTTCGAGCGCTGGAACTGACGCTGGCTAGCTTCCGGCCGGCTGCGATCCGAGCACGTCGATGACGAAGACCAGGCTGTCGGTCTTCTTGATGCCCGCGCTCGCCTGGCCGCCCTCCGGCCCGTAGCCGAGGGCCGGCGGGATGACGAGCATGACGCGGCTGCCGACGGGCACGCCGACCAGGCCTTCAAGTTCCAGCCTGCCACGACGTTGCCGCCGAGCTGGAAGCTGAAGGGCAGGCCCTGCGGCTCCGCCGCCGACGGCCAGGTGGCGCTGAATACCTTGCCGGTGCGCCAGATCGAGCCCACGTACTGCGCGACCACGGTGTCGCCCTTGGCTAGCTTCGGCCCTGAGCCCTTGATCAGCGTGGTGACCGACAGCTTGGCGGGCGGCGAGCTCTTCGGGACGGTAATGACGGGCGCCTGGCCAGCCTTGGCGGTCACGGTCGGCAGCTTGCCGCCGCCGGTGGAGACCTGCGGACCCGTCGCCGACTGCGTCGATGAGTACTGCTGGAGCAGGTCGATCACCCAGACGAGGGTGTCGGTGCCCTTGATCTGAAGCTGCGCCTGGCCATTGGTGCCGTAGCCGTACTTGGGCGGCAGCACCGCAACGATCCGGCTGCCGATCCGCGCGCCCTTCAGCGCCGTGCTCAGGCCGGGCAGTCCCATCTGAGCCGGGATCATCTGCGGCCCGGAGCCGAAGGTCGAGTCAACCAGAGTGTGAGCTGTACCACTCCACTTGTAGACGGCGACGTTGGCCAGCGCGGCGTTCCCGCTCTGCAGTGGCGCTCCTGAGCCCTTCACGGGCGTGCTGATAAACAGGTTCGAGCTGGCCTTCTGCGCCGGGATGGTGACGCTCGGGGTCTTGCCGAAGGTGCCAGACACCTTGACTGCGGAGTTGGCGTTGGCAGCCGGTGATGGGCCCGATGAACCACAGCCGGCCAGGACGGCGCAGGTGGCGATCGGGACCAGCAGGGCTGCGGCGAAGCGGCGCATGAATATCCTCAGCGGTTGGTGTGGGGGCTGAGTCAGCCTACCGCGACCGAGCGACTGCACTGTGTCGCGGACCAGTCCCTCGGTGCGCCTCCCCAAGCTCGCCGCGAACGGACCTACATGCCGGCGATGAGCTTCTCCACCCGCTCGTCGACAGAGCGGAACGGGTCCTTGCACAGCACGGTGCGCTGCGCCTGGTCGTTGAGCTTCAGGTGCACCCAGTCGACTGTGAAGTCGCGGCGCCGCTCCTGGGCCCGCCGGATGAACTCGCCCCGCAGCCTTGCCCGCGTGGTCTGCGGCGGCACCGACTTGGCGGTGAAAATGTCCAGATCGCGGCAGACACGCTCGACGGCTCCGCGCTTTTGCAGCAGGTAGTACAGGCCACGGCCGCGATGCACGTCGTGATAAGCCAGGTCGAGCTGGGCTACCCGGGGCGAGGCGAGCGGCAGGTCGTGCTTGGCCCGGTAACGCTCGATCAGCTGGAGTTTGGTGACCCAGTCGATCTCCCGCGCTACGAGGCCGAGGTCGCCGGTCTCGACAGCGCGCAGCGTGCGCTCCCACAGCTCGAGCACGCGCGTAGTGATCGCGTCCGCGCCCTTGCGCGCCGTGAAGTCCATCGCCTTCGCCAGGTACTCCTGCTGGATGTCCAGCGCGCTGACTTCGCGGCCGTTGGCGAGGCGGACCCGCCGCCGCCCGGTCATGTCGTGGCTGACGTCCCTGATCGCCCGGATCGGGTTCTCCAGTGTCAGGTCGCGCATCACGATGCCGGCTTCCACCATGCGCAGCACGAGGTCGGTGGAGCCGACCTTGAGCAGCATCGTGGTCTCGCTCATGTTGGAGTCGCCCACGATCACGTGCAGCCGCCGGAATCGCTCGGCGTCGGCATGCGGCTCGTCCCTGGTGTTGATGATCGGCCGCGACCTGGTAGTCGCCGACGACACGCCTTCCCAGATGTGCTCGGCCCGCTGGCTTACGCAGTAGACCGCGCCGCGCGGAGTCTGCAGCACCTTGCCGGCCCCGCAGATGATCTGCCGGGTCACTAGGAACGGGATGAGCACGTCGGCCAGCCTGCCGAATTCGCCGTGCCGGCCCACCAGGTAGTTCTCGTGGCAGCCGTAGGAGTTGCCGGCCGAGTCGGTGTTGTTCTTGAACAGGTAGATGTCGCCGGCGATGCCTTCCTCGCGCAGCCGCGTGTCGGCGTCGACGAGCAGGCCCTCCAGGATGCGCTCGCCCGCCTTGTCGTGGGTGACCAGGTCGATCAGGCTGTCGCATTCGGGCGTCGCGTACTCGGGATGGCTGCCGACGTCCAGGTACAGCCGGGCGCCGTTGCGCAGGAACACGTTGCTACTGCGGCCCCACGAGACCACTCTCCGGAACAGGTACCTGGCCACCTCGTCCGGGGACAGGCGGCGCTGACCTCGGAACGTGCAAGTAACCCCGTACTCGTTCTCTAGCCCGAATATGCGCCTGTCCATCCGTCCCCAGCTACCAGTCGACCGCGATGTACTTGGTCTCGGTGTACTCGAGCAGCCCCTCGTGCGCGCCTTCGCGACCAAGGCCGGACTGCTTCACTCCGCCGAACGGCGCCGCCGGGTCGGAGACGACACCACGATTGATTCCTACCATGCCGGCCTCGAGCTTCTCCGCTACGCGCAGAGCGCGGCGCAGGTCACCGCTGTACAGGTACGACACCAGCCCGTACTCGGTGTCATTCGCGAGCGCGACAGCCTCGTCCGGGTCGGTGAATCGCACGATGGGCGCGACGGGCCCGAAGATCTCCTCGGCCAGGATGCCGGCGCCGACCGGCACGCCGTCCAGGACGGTGGGCTCGTAGTAGTAGCCGACGCGGTCCGGTGCGTGCCCGCCGGTCAGGACCTTGGCACCGGCGCTCGTGGCGGACTCGACCAGGTCAGCGACCTTGGTCCTGGTGTCGGCGTTGACCAGCGGCCCGAGGTCGACACCGTCGTCAAGACCCGGGCCGACGCTCAGTGCTGCCAGCCGCGCCGACAGCTTGGCCGAGAACTCGGTCGCGACCTTCTCGTGCACGTAGAAGCGATTGGCCGCGGTGCAGGCCTCGCCGCCGTTGCGCATCTTGGCCAGGAACGCGCCATCGACGGCCGCGTCAACGTCAGCGTCGTCGAAGACCAGGAACGGGGCGTTGCCACCGAGCTCCATCGAACAGTTGAGCACGTAGTCGGCCGCCTGCTTCAGCAGCATCCGCCCGACCTCGGTGGACCCGGTGAAGGAGAGCTTGCGTACCCGGGGGTCGGCCAGCACGGCCTCGGTCAGCGGCCCCGGCTTCCGCGTCGGCACCACGTTGACCACGCCGTCTGGCACGCCGGCCTTGGCCAGTATCCCGGCCACCGCCAGCGCCGTCAGCGGCGTCTCCTTGGCCGGCTTCAGGACGACCGTGCAGCCCGCGGCCAGCGCGGGGCCGATCTTGCGGGTAGCCATCGCGGCCGGGAAGTTCCACGGCGTGATCATGAAGCTGACTCCGACAGGCTGCCGCTGCACCATGATCCGGTTGGCGCCAGACGGCGCGACCGACAGGTGGCCATCCAGCCTGACTGCCTCTTCGGAGTACCAGCGGAAGAACTCGGCCGCGTACAGGATCTCGCCGCGCGCGTCCCGCAGCGCCTTGCCGTTCTCCAGGACCATCAGCCTGGCCAGCTGCTCGGACCGCTGCGTCATCAGCTCGAAGGCACGGCGCAGGCACTCGCCGCGCTCACGTGGCGGCCTGGCGGCCCACTTGGGCAGCGCCTCGGCGGCGGCGCCGACGGCGTCCAGCGCGTCCTCCGGGCTCGCGTCGGCGACCTCGGCGATCGGCTCCTCGGTCGCCGGATTGATCACCGGCAGCGTCCCGGCTCGCCCGGATGACCATTGGCCGCCGATGAGCAGGCCCGTGGGGGTGTCTATGCCGGCGATGGTCGCCAGGTCGGCTGTCACGATGTCCTCCTGCCAGGGTGCGGGGACCGCGACTTTACGTTCCCCGTACCGAGGCTATCAACGCCGGGTCCGGCCATCGTGACGCCGGAGCTAGGCGCCGGCCGCATCGCCGCCCTCGCCGCCTGTCGCCCCGCCAGGGCCGTCAGCAGACTCTCCCGCGGGCTCGGCGCCGTCCGGCGCGCCCTCGGCCGCTGCGGCCTCGCCAGCGCTGCTCAGCGCCGCCCTGGCCTCGGCGACCAGGCCGTCAAGCCGGGCCCCGGTGAGCCGGCGGAATGCCCGGTGTGGGCGGCTACGCTCCAGCAGCGCGGCTTCGAGCTGATCACCGGTGACCGGCTCGGCGTTCGTCCCGTCACCCTGGCCCGCCAGCGCCGCTATCGCCAGGTTCATGGCCTCGGTCAGCGACATGGCCGGCGTATACCGCTCCTTGAGCACGGCGGTGACCTTGTCGGCCTGGCCGCCCATGACGACGAAACCGTGCTCCTCAGCCACCGAGCCGTCGAAGATGATCCGGTAGATCTGATCGGCGTCGGCGGTCTTGCCCACCTCGGCGACGACGATCTCCACCTCGTACGGCTTGGGCCCGTCGGTGAACAGCGCGCCGAGCAGCTGGGCGTACCAGTCGGCCAGGCCGCGCGCGGTCACGTCGCGCCGGTCGTACTGGAAGCCGGTCATGTCCGCGTACCGGACGCCAGCCTTGCGCAGGCTCTCGAATTCGTTGTAGCGGCCGACCGCTGCGAACGCGATCCGGTCGTACATCTCGCTGAACTTGCGGAGCGCACGTGACGGGTTAGGCGCGACCAGCAGGATGCCGGCGTCGCACGTCATGACGACGCCGCTGCGGATCTGCGAGATGCGCTTGCGCGCGTAATCCGCCTTGTCCTTCATCACCTGCTCAGGTGACACGTAGAACGGCATCGACACCGGGGGCGCTTCCTTACTCGTGAAGGGTCGTCGGGACTAGTCGGGAGCTGTCTGTTGCTACTCGGGCGTCTGGCGCAACGGCGCTGGCGGGCCATCAGGCTGCCGCAGGCGCGCGGTGACGACCGACTGTGCGTATTCGCCGGCCTGCTCGTCGCTCAGCCGCTCGTAGCCGTCCGCCGTGACGGTCGCAACCACCGGGTAGATCCCCCGCGACATGTCAGGGCCGCCAGTGGCCGAGTCATCGTCGGCGGCGTCGTAGAGGGCCTCCATGAGCGTCAGGATCACATCATCGGAGCTCATGCCATCGCGGTACAGCTTCTTGAGCGAGCCGCGCGCGAAGACCGATCCGGAGCCGATCGAGGCGAACCGATGCTCCTCGTACTTGCCGCCAGCGACGTCGTAGCTGAAGATGCGACCGAGCTCGGTCTCCTGGTCGTAGCCGGCGAGCAGCGGCACCGCCACCAGGCCCTGCATCGCGCCGCCGAGGTTTCCCCTGACCAGGCCGGCCAGCCGGTTCGCCTTGCCTTCCAGCGACAGCATCCGGCCTTCAAGCTTCTCGTAGTGCTCGAGCTCGACGGCGAACAGCCGGACGAGATCGACGCCGATGCCGGCCACGCCGGAGATGCCCACGCAGGAGAACTCGTCGCTGCGGAAGACCTTCTCCATGTCGCGCTGCGCGATCATATTGCCGGCGGTGGCCCGCCGGTCGCCGGCCATCACCACGCCGCCGGCGCAGGACGCCGCCACGATCGTGGTGCCGTGCGGGATCTCAGCCACGCCCGCGGGCGTGGCGCCGTGCGCGCCGCCCTCGGCGTGCACGCCGCGCGGCAGCAGCTCTGGTGCCGCCGCCGTCAGCAAATCGGCGAAGGACGAGGATCCGGCGGCGAGGAACGCCGCAGCCTGCCACCGTGCCTGGGGTTCAAAGCCGCCCACCGCGAACGTCCTTCCGGTCATCTGCCACCACCACCGGGACGATTACCCGGGGAAGCCCGTAGACGTCCCCGTTCCCGGAAAATAAATCCTTGCGCTATCCGACCCTAAGCCCGCGGGCGGCCGCAGCATACGACGGCGTGCCGCGCCAGATCATGATGACGCTGACTCACTCGCCGCCCTTCTGCACGTACGACCGGACGAACTCTTCGGCGTTCTCCTCGAGCACCTCGTCGATCTCGTCCAGGATCGCGTCGACGTCGTCCGTCAGCTTGTCCTGGCGCTCCCTGACCTCATCGGCTTCCCTGACATCGGTGTCCTGCTCGTCCTCGGCCCGCCGGGGCGCCTGCCGCTGACCGCCGGTGTCTTTCGTCGCCATGCCACAACCTCCGTGCTCCGCGCGGTGCAGTCCGCGGTCTCAACGCTATCCTCGCCTGCCAGTGCGCGATCCAACCCTGACGCATTGCATCGGTATCACGATGAGACAACTCATGGCTAGGACGGACACACCGGAACCCGGCCGATTTAAGCCGCTAAGTACCAATACCGACCTATTGCCCGGTCAGCGCGGCCACCAGCTGCGCTGCGGTGGCGCAGCTGTCGAGCAGACGGCCGACGTGCGCGCGCGTGCCGCGCAGCGGCTCCAGCGTCGGCACCCGCTGCAGCGACTCCCTGCCGGGTATGTCGAAAATGACCGAGTCCCAGGACGCAGCCGCGACGGCGTCAGGGTACTGGCGCAGGCACCGGCCGCGGAAGTAGGCCCTGGTGTCCTCAGGCGGCTCGTCCATCGCCGCCACGACGTCGTCCTCGGCGACGAGCCGTGTCATCCGGCCGCGGCTTGCGAGGCGGTTGTAGAGCCCGCGGTCCGGCCGCACGTCGGCGTACTGGAGGTCGACAAGCTCCAGGCGCGGATGGCCCCAGGCCAGCCCATCCCTGGCCCGGTATCCCTCCAGGATCTCAAGCTTGGCGACCCAGTCGAGCTCGCGCGCGGTCTGCATCGGGTCATCGGCCAGCCGCGTCAGCACGCTCTCCCAGCGCGCCAGCACGTCGCTGGTGACGTCGTCGACGTCCGCGCCGTACTTGTCCTCGCTGTACTTCCTGGCCAGCTCCAGGTACTCCATCTGGAGCTGGACCGCGGTCATCCGGCGGCCGTCGCGTAGCGCGACCAGGTGCCGAAGTGAGGGATCATGCGAGATCGCGCGCAGCTCGGCGACCGGCGACTCGATGCCCAGGTCGGCGGCGAGGAACTTGTCCTCGATCATCGCCAGCACCAGCGCCGTGCTGCCGAGCTTGAGATAGGTGGAGATCTCGCTCATGTTCGCGTCGCCGATGATCACATGCAGGCGGCGGTATTTGTCCGGGTCGGCGTGCGGCTCGTCGCGCGTGTTGATGATCGGCCGCTTCAGCGTCGTCTCCAGCCCGACCTCGACCTCGAAGAAGTCGGCACGCTGGCTGATCTGGAAGCCATCCTCGCGGCCGTCCGCCCCGCGGCCGACCCGGCCCGCGCCGCAGACCACCTGGCGCGACACGAAGAACGGCGTCAGGTGCCTGACGATGTCGGCGAACGGCGTCGCCCGCGCCATCAGGTAGTTCTCGTGGCAGCCGTAGGAGGCGCCCTTGTTGTCGGTGTTGTTCTTGTAGAGCTGAATCGCCGGGCCGCCCGGCGTGGCCGCGGCCCGGGCCGCAGCCTCGGCCATGACGCGCTCGCCCGCCTTGTCCCAGATCACCGCGTCAAGCGGGTTGGTGCATTCGGGCGCCGAGTACTCCGGATGGGCGTGGTCCACGTACAGGCGCGCGCCGTTGGTCAGGATCACGTTGGCGAGGCCGAGGTCCTCGTCGGTCAGCTGCGACGAGTCCGCGGTCTCTGCGGCCAGGTCAAAGCCCCTGGCGTCACGCAGCGGGTTCTCCTCTTCGAAGTCCCACCGGGCCCGGCGCGCCCGCGCCGCCGTCGCCGCCTGGTAAGCGTTGACGACCTGCGACGAGCTCACCATGGCGTTCACGCCCGGCTGGCCGGGCACGGATATGCCGTACTCGGTCTCGATGCCCATGACCCGGCGAGCGCTCATAACTTAGAGCCTAATGCCGGGCAGGCTGACGGCAGCACGCCGCGCCTACTCAAGGCGACACAGCTCAGGGCGCTACAAGTACTGACCAGTGTTGGACACCGTGTCGATCGACCGGCCAGCCTCGGTTCCGCTCTTGCCGGAGATGAGAGTGCGGATGTACACGATCCGCTCGCCCTTCTTGCCGGAGATGCGGGCCCAGTCGTCGGGGTTGGTCGTGTTGGGCAGGTCCTCGTTCTCCTTGAACTCATCCACGCAGGCCGTGAGCAGGTGCGAGATGCGCAGGCCCTTCTGCCCGGTCTCGAGGAACTCCTTGATCGCCATCTTCTTGGCGCGGTCAACGATGTTCTGGATCATCGCGCCCGAGTTGAAGTCGCGGAAGTACAGGACTTCCTTGTCGCCGTTGGCGTAGGTGACCTCGAGGAACCTGTTTTCCTCGGTCTCGGAGTACATCCGCTCGACCACGCGCTGGATCATCTCGGACACCGTCGCGCCCGCGACGCCACCGTGCTCGGCCAGGTCGTCGGGATGCAGCGGCAGGTTGCTCAGCACGTACTTGGAGAAGATGTCGCGTGCCGCCTCGGCGTCCGGACGCTCGATCTTGATCTTCACGTCCAGCCGGCCTGGCCGCAGGATGGCCGGGTCGATCATGTCCTCGCGGTTTGACGCGCCGATCACGATGACGTTCTCCAGGCCTTCCACGCCGTCGATCTCGCTCAGCAGCTGCGGGACGATGGTGTTTTCCACGTCGCTGGACACGCCGGAGCCGCGGGTGCGGAAGATCGAGTCCATCTCGTCGAAGAACACGATCACCGGCATGCCCTCGCTGGCCTTCTCCCTGGCCCGCTGGAACACCAGCCGGATGTGGCGCTCGGTCTCGCCGACGTACTTGTTCAGCAGCTCCGGGCCCTTGATGTTGAGGAAGAAGCTGCGGCGCTCCTTGCCCGGGGCACCCGAGTCAACTGGCTCTGGCTCCCCGGCCTCGGCCGCATCGCGCGCGGCGCGCGCCGCGACCTGCTTGGCCAGTGAGTTCGCGACCGCCTTGGCGATGAGCGTCTTGCCGCAGCCGGGCGGACCGTAGAGCAGCACGCCCTTAGGCGGCCGCAGCTGGTGCTCGCGGAACAGGTCAGCGTGCAGGTACGGCAGCTCGATCGCGTCCCGGATCTGCTCGATCTGCGGTCCGAGCCCGCCGATCTCGGAGTAGGAGATGTCGGGGACTTCCTCCAGGATGAGCTCTTCGACCTCTGCCTTGGGTATCCGCTCGTAGACGTAGCCCGAGCGGGGCTCAAGCAGGAGGGAGTCGCCGGCGCGCAGCGTGTGGCCGCGCAGCGGCTCGGCCAGCCTCGCGATGCGCTCCTCGTCGGCGTGCGAGATGACCAGCGCGCGCTCGCCGTCCTCGAGGACCTCCTTGAGCATGACGACCTCGCCGATCGTCTCGTAGCCCTGGGCTATGACGACGTTCAGCGCCTCGTTCAGCACGACTTCCTGGCCGGGCCGCAGGCTGTCAAGCTCGATGCCCGGGCTGACACTGACGCGCATCTTGCGGCCGCCGGTGAACACGTCAGCCGTGCCGTCCTCGGTGGCCTGCAGGAAAATGCCGAAGCCGCTCGGGGGCTGCGCCAGCCGGTCGACTTCTTCCTTAAGCGCAATAATCTGGTCGCGCGCTTCGCGCAGCGTGCCGGCGAGTCGCTCGTTCGAACCGGTGATGGACGCGAGGTTCGCCTCGGCCTCGCGCAGCCGCTGCTCGAGCAGGTGCGTCTGCCGCGGCGAGTCGGCGAGCCGACTGCGCAGGGCCGCGACCTCCTCTTCGAGGAAGGAGACCTGCGTGGTCAGGACTTTGACCTCGTCGTCGTGCCGCCCGGAGTGAACGCTGTCGTCACGAGAGGCCATGCCCCTCACCCCCTCCTGAGAGCTGAGTTACCTAGACCCTACCTATCCAAGGTCAATCCGTAACCAGGCGGCAGGCCTCGAGTCGGCATTCTGCGTTACGATCCGGAAAACTCGCAGCCTGGTCAGCTTCGTTACGGCGCAGTGTCACCCATCCCGGCTGCTGCCTCGGCCTCTGCCGCCTCGGCGCCCTTGGACGGGCGGCGCCGCCGGGGCGGCGCGGTCACTCCGTCGGCCAGCCGCCTGGCGGTGACCAGGAAGCCGGTGTGCCCCACCATACGGTGCTCGGGCCGGACCGCAAGTCCCTCGACATGCCAGCCACGCTGGAGCGTCTCCCAGGCGGCAGGCTCGGCAAAATTCCCCTGCTCGCGTATCGCGGTCACGATGCGCGCTAGCTGGGTCGTCGTCGCCACGTAGCAGCACAGCAGCCCGCCGGGCGTCAGCATGGCTGCCGACGCCGCCACGTGCTCCCACGGCGCCAGCATGTCGAGCACGACGCGGTCGCGGTCGGTCAGGTCCCGAGCTCTGCCGTCGTCAGCCGCGAGGTCACCGATCACCAGCTGCCAGGCGGGATGCGGCCCGCCGAAATAGCGCTCCACGTTGGCGGCCGCGATGGCCGCGAAGTCCGGCCGCCGCTCGAACGAGGTCAGCTCGCCGGTCTCGCCGATCGCCCGCAGCAGCCAGCACGACAGCGCGCCGGAGCCGGCCCCGGCCTCGACCACGCGGGCGCCAGGGAAGATGTCGGCCAGCCCGACGATCTGCGCCGCGTCCTTCGGGTACACGACGGCGGCGCCGCGGTCCATGGCCAGCGCGTAGTCGGCGAGCAGCGGCCGGAACGCGACGTACGGAGTTCCGCCAGCCGAGGTCACCAGGCTGCCCTCGGGCCTGCCGATGAGATCGTCATGGGCGAGCGCGCCGCGATGGGTGTGGAACGACTTGCCGGGGATCAGCACCAGCCGGTGCTGACGGCCCTTCGGGTCAGTCAGCTGCACCTGGTCGCCTGCCGCGAACGGGCCGCGCGGATGCTTGATCACTGGCAAAGGCTAGCGCTGAGATCGGCTGGCGCCGCGCGTCACGCTCTCGCGCCGGCGAACGCGTGGTCGAGATCGGCCGTGGCCAGCACGCCGTACACCTGACCCGACGGTTCTACGAGGAGGTACTCCGACGCCGGCGCGCGGCGGACGGCCTCGATCAGGTCCATGCCTGACAGGTCGGCGGACAAGATCATGTCGGGGTCCAGCGTCCGCGCCAGCGAGCCCGCGTCGATCCACGGCCTGCGCTGTTCCGGTGTAGCGATGACGGCGCTCTCGTTGACGATCGCGATCGGCTTGGCGTCGTGATCGACGACGACCAGCGCCCTGGCCTGCGCGAGGTCAGCGCGTCTGATCGCCTCCGCGAGCGGGAGGCTGGACGGGATCGGGATCGCACGGCGCGCGAGCGTGCGCGCCTGCAGCGCAGGCAGCCGCTCCTGCACCTTGGCCGACCTGAGCGCCTGCCCGGAGCTCATCCACATGAAAGCGCCGATGGCCACGAGCCAGATGCCGTCGCCGGAGATTCCGAACGGGCCGCCCCGCCCGGCCACCGCGACCACCACCAGTGCAACCGCGATGACGCGGCCCGCCCAGGCCGCGAGCACCGTCGAGTAGCCGCTCTTGCCTGTCAGCTTCCACAGCGCGGCCCGCAGGACTCGCCCGCCGTCCAGCGGCAGCCCTGGGAGCAGGTTGAAGACGCCGACGACGAGGTTCGCCAGGATGAGGCGGTCGATGAGCACCCGCGGGATGCCGTGCAGGTTGAGCAGCACGTTCAAGCCGATGCCGATGCCCGCGAGTGCCAGCGACATGGCCGGCCCGGCGGCTGAGACGAGGAACTCCTTGCCCGGCGTGGGCGGTTCCTGCTCGATCTCGGAGAAGCCACCGAGCGGGTACAGCAGGATCCGTCGCACCGGGAGGCGGAATCTCCTGGCCACCAGGCTGTGGCTCAGCTCGTGGACCAGGACCGACAGGTATAGCAGCACGACGAAGGCGACAGCGACCAGGTACCGCGGGATAGCGCCATGGACCGTCCCCGGCAGCGTGCCCGAGTTGGAGTACCAGACCACCAGCACCCCGGCGATCAGGAACCACCACGGCGAGATGTAGACCGGGATGCCAAAAGGCCGCGCGATGATGATGCCGAGCCGGGCATCCCGGCGCGGGCCCGGTGCCTGATCCGGCCGTGCCTGATCCGGCTGGCCCGGCTGGCCCGGCTGCTGCGGACCGCCGGGCTGCATTCCTCCTGCCACGGCATTGATGCTACGCGGCAAAGTGCAAGATCAGCCCAGGGCAGGAACGGGGTCGCGGCAGCGCGCCGTTTCCTGACCGGCCGCCTGGTGTCAGATGCCTCCCCTAGTCTGCGAGCATGAGCGACACACTCGCCGAGCAGGCGGGCACCGGCCCCGACTCAGCTATCCCGCACAGTAGCTGAGGCTGACGTACGCCGACGCCGAGGTCGCGCCACTCGGCCCGAGCCTGTCGCCGTCGCGGGCAGCAGACTTCATGACCTGCCCGCTGCTGTACAGGTTCCGCACCGTCGACCGGCTGCCGGAGGCCCCGAGCCCGGCCGCGGCCCGCGGCACCCTGGTGCACGCCGTCCTGGAGCGGCTGTTTGACGAGCCCGCCGCCGGCCGCACCCCGGACGCCGCCCGCACGCTCCTGGTGCCGCAGTGGGAGCGGCTCGTCGAGGCCGAGCCCGAGCTGGCCGCCCTGTTCGAGGACGACGGGCAGCGCCAGGCCTGGATCGACGAGGCCGCGGTCATGCTGGACCGCTATTTCACGCTGGAAGACCCGACCAGGATCGAGCCGAGCTACCGCGAGATGTCGGTGACCACGCTGCTGGAGTCCGGCCTCACGCTGCGGGGCTACATTGACCGCCTGGATATCGCCCCGACCGGCGAGCTTCGCATCGTCGACTACAAGACCGGCGCGGCCCCGCGCGAGGAGTATGAGGCCAGGGCGCTGTTCCAGATGAAGTTCTACGCCGTTGTGCTCTGGCGCACCCGCGGCACGATCCCCCGCGTCCTCCAGCTCATCTACCTGGGCAACGGCGAGATCATGCGCTATGCCCCTGACGAGGCGGACCTGCTGGCAACCGAGCGCAAGATCAACGCGCTGTGGCAGGCCATCGACCGGGCACGGCTGTCCGGTGACTGGCGCCCCCACCAGAGCAGGCTCTGCGACTGGTGCTCCTTCCAGGCGCTGTGCCCGGTCTTCGGCGGCACGCCACCACCCCTGCCCGACCCGCAGGCGCTGCGCCGACTCGCAGGCGGTCCCCGACCCGCATGCGCCCACAGCGCCAAAGCTCCTGCCTCCGCCGCAGCTGCCTCCCGACCCTGCGCCGGGGACGGCGGCTCACATCCCCGGACAAAGAGAAGACGAGATATAACTTGACACTGCCCGGCGGCGTTCTTTATCGTCGCCAGTGCCGGGCGGGCCGGACGGGCCGCAAGACGGCCCGCCCGCGCGGGGCATCAGGCCCCGTGTGTCACCCGAGAGGGCACCCCAGCTATGGCGATCATCGAGGCGCACGGGCTCGCGCGCACCTTCGTTAGCCGCCGCCACAAGGTAGAGGCGGTCCGCGGCGTCGATATTCAGGTCGATGACGGCGAGATCGTCGGCTTCCTCGGCCCCAACGGCGCCGGCAAGACGACGACCCTGCGGATGCTGACCACCCTGCTGAGCCCGACCGCGGGCACCGCCACGGTCTGCGGCGCCGACCTGCGCCGCGATCCGCTGAGCGTGCGGCGACGGATCGGATACGTGCCGCAGGCCATCGGCATCACAGCGGGCGGCTCGGACCCGAACTGCCTGGTGCGCGAGGAGCTGAAGATCCAGGCCCAGGTGTACCGGGTGCCGGCCGCCGAGATCCCGGCGCGGATGCGGCGGATGACCGAGCAGCTGGAGCTCGCCGGCCTGGAGGACCGCCTGTGCAAGACCCTGTCGGGCGGTCAGCGCCGCAGGCTCGACATCGCGCTCGGGCTGATCCACTCCCCCCGGCTGGTGTTCCTGGACGAGCCGACGACGGGCCTGGACCCGCAAAGCCGCAGCAACCTGTGGGACCACATCCGCGCGCTGCGCTCCGACCTGCGCACGACGGTGTTCCTCACCACCCACTACCTCGAGGAAGCTGACGCGCTCTGCGACCGGGTGCTCGTCATCGACAACGGCAAGATCATCGCCTCGGGCGCGCCGGAGGAACTGAAGCGGCGGATCTCCGGTGACGTCGTCACGCTCAGCACCAGTGGTGACCTGGCTGTGGCCGAGAAGGTCCTGGCGGCCGAGCAGTCGGTGCGCGAGATCACTGTCGAAGGCCGCGCGCTGCGACTGTCGGTCGAGCACGGCGAGGAGGCGCTTCCTGGCTTGCTGCGGGCCCTGGACCACGCTGGCCTCGGCCTGACCTCCATCCAGCTGGCCCGCCCCACCCTGGATGACGTGTTCCTGACCCTGACCGGCAGGTCACTGCGCGAGGACGCGCCCGCCGCGTCGCCAGGCGAAGGTGAACCGGCCAGCCAGCCGGCCCGACCGTCCGGCACCGACCAGTCCGGCCCAAACCAATCCGGCACTGTCCAGTCCGATGACGAGCGCAGCGGGCCGGCGCCGGCCCGCTCGCCGCCGGCTGACCCCCTACCAGCCACGGAGCAGCAGCGATGTCCTTCGTCACCGACACGATCCTGATCTTCCGCCGCCAGCTTGCGCTCATGCTGCGCCAGCCGGCCTGGCTCATCATCGGGCTCATCCAGCCGATCCTGTACCTGGTGTTCTTCGGCCCGCTGCTGACGAAGGTTGCCTCGGGCGGCCTGCCTGGCTTCCCGGCTGGCAACTCCTACAACTTCTTCGTGCCGGGCCTGCTGATCCAGCTCGGGCTGTTCGGCGCGGCCTTTGTCGGCTTCTCGATCATCGCGGACTGGCGCGCCGGGGTGATCGAGCGATTTCGCGTCACGCCGGTCAGCAGGCTGGCGTTGCTATCCGGCCGGGTGCTGCGCGACGCGCTCACGCTGCTGGCACAGGCGGTCGTCCTGGTGCTGGCCGGGCTCGCCTTCGGCCTGCGCGCGCCTATCGGCGGGGTGCTGATCGGGCTGGCCTTCATCGGGCTCGTCGCGATCAGCCTGGCCGCCATCTCCTACACCGTCGGGCTGCTCCTCAAGAGCGAGGACGCGCTGGCGCCGTTGCTCAACATGGTGATGGTCCCGCTGATGCTGCTGTCGGGCATCATGCTGCCGATGACACTCGGCCCCGGCTGGCTGCAGGGCATCGCCAGGGCGACCCCGTTCCGGTACATCATCGACGCCATGCGAGCGGCGTTCCAGGGCGTCTACGGCGGCGCCGTCATGATCGAGGGCGTCGCGGTGGCTGTCGGCATGGCAGCGGTCTGCGTCTGGGTCGCCTCGCGTGCCTTCGTCCGCGAGAACGCCTGACCGCTTTGTGTTAGTTTGCCGGATAAATGCCGCGACCGGCGCGCCCGCGCTGCATTCTCGCGGAAACGTCTGCGCAGTTTAGGCACCTGGAACTACCATAATCGCGCATACGTTCCAGTCGGTCAGCATTTAGCCCGGCCGCCCGCCCAGATAGCGCGTCGATGGTCTGGTCGTTCAGCTGCCGCGGTGTGCACGAGGACGGCAGTGGCTCTCATCAGCGGGGACACCGCAGATCCTGCTGCCAAAGCGTTATCGCAGTTCGCTTCCGGATGTCTGCCTGAACCAAGTATAACTTCCCGATAAGGAGGCATCAGATGAGACAGATCAGGTCAAATATGGCCAGGCTCGGGGGCAAGGCCGGGCTGGGGAGCCTCGCCGCCGTTGCAGCGCTCGCCATGGTCACGGCTGGTTGCGGGACGAGCTCGGGCCCGTCGGGCGGTTCAGCAGCAGCACCCCGACCGGCCACACAGGTGGCGTGTTCACCATCCTCGCGAACTCGGCCTTCGGCGTCGCCGACCCGGCCCAGAACTACACACTTGAAGAGTGGCAGCTGCTGATCAACACCCACGATGGACTCGTGGGCTTTGCGCACGTCGGCGGCCTTCCTGGCACCAAGATCGTGCCGGACCTGGCGACGTCCATTCCGACGCCCACCAACGGCGGCAAGACCTACGTCTTCAACATCCGCAAGGGCATCAAGTTCTCGAACGGCCAGGTGCTGAAGCCCAGTGACTTCGTCACGACCTTCGAGCGGCAGTTCACCGTGCCCGGCCCGACGTCGTTCTACAGCAGCATCGTCGGCGCGAGCAGCTGCAGCACCAAGGGCTGCGACCTGAGCAAGGCTGGCGGCGTCGTCGCGAATGACTCGGCCTACACCCTGACGATCAACCTGACCGCGCCAGACCCGGAGATCATGGACCAGCTGTCGCTGCCGTTCGCGTACGTCGTCCCGGCGAATACCTCGCTGAAGCTGACGGGCAACAACGTGCCGCCGGGCACCGGGCCGTATATGTGGAAGTCGTACAACCCGAACACCGAGGCCGTCCTGGTCCGCAACCCCTACTTCAAGCAGTGGAGCGCGGTCGCCCAGCCTGCCGGCAACCCCAACGAGATCATCGAGAAGTACGGACTCCAGGTCTCCGACGAGGTCACCGAGGTTGAGAACGGCCAGGCCAACGAGGTGTTCGACGGCGACCAGATCCCGTCGGACCAGCTCACGACGCTGAACAGCCCGCAGTACGCCGGCCAGGTCCACGTCAACACGCTGACCGCTGACTGGTACATGGCGCTCAACACCACACGCCCGCCGTTCAACAACCTGATGGCCCGCCAGGCCATCAACTACGCGGCGAACCGCTCGGCGTACGTCAAGATCGCAGGCGGCCCGTCGCTGGCCGTCCCCGCCTGCCAGATCCTGCCGCCGAACTTCCCGTCCTACACCGCCTACTGCCCGTACACCACGGGTTCGCAGACGGTCTGGTCAGGACCTGACATCGCCAAGGCCAAGGCCCTGGTGAAGCAGTCAGGCACGCTCGGCGACAAGGTCGTGGTGAATGGCACCAACGACCAGGTGGGCACCGCGCTGGCGGAGCAGATGGTCGCGGACCTGAACTCCATCGGCTACAAGGCGAGCACCCAGCTGCTGTCCGCCGCGACGCAGTACCCGTTCTCGCAGAACTCGTCGAACTGGAGCAAGTGGAACGTCGCCTGGTCGGCCTGGTATCAGGACTACCCAGCGCCGTCCGACTTCCTCAACGTCCTGCTCGGCTGCGGCAGCATCCACAAGAACAGCGACGCGAGTCCCAACATCGCAGCGTTCTGCGACAAGAGCATCCAGGCGAAGATCGACCAGGCTGAGTCCATGGAGGCCACCAACCCGACCGGGGCGGCGGCGCTGTGGACGCAGGTCGACCACGCGGACACGGCGGCGGCACCCTGGGTCGACCTGTACAACCCCAAGCAGATCGACTTCCTGTCCAAGACCGTCCACGGCTACCAGTGGAATCCGCAGTGGTACATCCTGATCGACCAGCTCTGGCTGTCGAAGTAGGCCGCGCCGCCTTGACGGAGACCTCGGCCCACGAAGAAAGCAGAGTATGGCTGCTGTAGCAGAGCAGACCACGTCCACGGCGTTGCGGCCGGCAATTGCCGGCCGCAACCCGTGGGCGCTGGCCTGGCGCAGGCTCCGGAGGAACCGCATCGCGCTGGCGGCTCTGGGCCTTTTCCTTCTGATCGTCGTGCTGAGCCTGGCGGCGCCGCTGTACGCGCACGACGTCGCCCACATCCCCAACCCGCTCGTTCCCAACTTGAATGGCAAGACCGTGCAGAACGGTCACATCGTGCCAGTCATGCAGCAGGGCGGCGGGATCCTGAAGCTCGGCGAGACGCCGATCGGGCCGACCGGAGATGTGCACCACTACCTTCTCGGTGGCGACCTGCTCGGGCGGGATGTGGCCTCGCTGCTGTTGTACGGCGGCCGCGCGTCACTTCAGATCGGCATTTCGTCGACGGTGATCTGCTGCGTGATCGCCACGATCGTCGCGCTCATAGCGGGCTTCTTCGGCGGCATGACCGACGCCGTCCTGTCCCGGATCATGGATGTGATCTGGGCGTTCCCGGTGCTGCTGCTCGCGATCTGTCTCTCGACCGAGCTGCTCACTCACTCCAACGGCCTCAAGATAGGCCCGATCGCGATTCACGCGTCCAGCCTCTGGGTGCCGACGTTCATCATCGCGTTCATTTACGTGCCCTACGTGTACAGACCGATGCGCGGTCAGGTGCTGTCGGTCGTCAACAAGGAATTTGTCGAGGCAGCCATCGCGCAGGGCGCCTCGAACTTCCGGCTCATCTTCTCCGAGATCCTGCCGAACGTGGTATCCACCGTCATCGTGCTGCTGCCCCTGATGATCGCCACCAACATCCTGACGGAGTCAGCCCTGTCGTTCCTGTCCATCGGCGTCCAGCCGCCCAATGTCAGCTGGGGCACGATCATCGCGAACGGCCAGGACCTCCTCTACACCCGGCCGTGGGTATCCCTCGCGCCCGGCATCATGATCGTCTTGACCGTGCTGGCGCTGAACGTGCTCGGCGACGGCGTCCGCGACGCGCTGGACCCGCGAGCGAAGCTGCGGGTCGAGTAGCGATGGCGACAACTCAGCCGGGACGGCCACAGTGCTGACCTTCATCGTGCGCCGCACGCTCTGGACCGCCGTCGTCATGTTCGTGATCACGGTGCTGGTCTTCATCATCTTCTTCAAGACGCCGGGCGTAGATCCGGCGCGTGCCATCGCGGGACGTAACCCGAGCCCGCAGACGCTGGCCGAGGTCCGGGCCCAGTTCGGGCTGAACCGGCCGCTGCCGATCCAGTACCTGCTGATGATGAAGCGGATCTTCATCACCAGGAACCTGGTGTCCTACTCGGACCAGGGCGTGCAGGTGGTGCCGGAGATCTTCGCGGCTGCACCGGCCACGCTGTCGCTGGTGTTCGGCGCGGCCGCGATCTGGATCGTCATGGCCATCGTGATGGGCGTCGCGGCCGCCAGGCTCCGCGGCCGGATCTACGACCCGATCCTGATGATCCTCGCGCTGATCGGCATCTCCGCGCCGGTCTTCTGGCTTGGCCAGGTCTGCAACCTGATCACGCAGGGTGGTCTGCATAAGTCGGTGTTCAGCTGGGTCCCGCCACTCGGCTATACGTCGTTCACCACGAGCCCAGTGCTGTGGTTCGAGGGGCTCGTCTTCCCGTGGATCACGCTGTCGATCCTGTACATCGGCTTCTATGCCCGCGTCCTGCGGGCCAACCTGCTCGAAATCCAGAGTGAGGACTACGTACGCACCGCTCGCGCTAAGGGCCTGTCAGAGCGGCGCGTGCTGATGCGGCACACCCTCCGGACGTCGATGATCACCTTTGTGAGCCTGTTCGGACTGGACTTCGGTGCTCTCGTCGGCGGCGGCGCCATCCTGACCGAGGTAGTCTTCGGCATTCACGGCGTCGGTTTCCTGACCTACCAGGCGCTGACCAACCTCGACCTCCCGACCATCATGGCCGTAGTCATCTACGGCGCCTTCTTCATCGTGCTGGCGAACGCGCTCGTCGACGTCGGCTACGCGTGGCTAGACCCGAGAGTGCGGCCTGCCTGATGCCAAGTCCCCTGCTGGAGATACGCGACCTCAAGGTGACCTTCCGCACCGACGACGGCCTGGTACGGGCCGTCGACGGCGTGTCGGCCACCTTGTACGAGGGCGAGACGCTGGGCATTGTCGGCGAGTCCGGCTCTGGCAAGAGCGTCACGATGATGACGGTGATGCGGCTCATCACCGATCCCAACGCCCAGTTCGAAGGCGAGGTCCTCTACAAGGGGACGAACCTGATGAGCATGTCGCAGGACCAGATCCGCTCCATCCGGGGCGCTGGCATCGGCATGATCTTCCAGGACCCGATGACGTCGCTCAATCCCGTCTACAAGGTCGGCTGGCAGATCGCGGAGCAGATCCGCGAGCACGAGAAGATCAGCAAGCAGGCCGCCCGCGCCCGCGCCATCGAACTGCTGACCTCGGTGGGCATCCCGAACGCGCCCGAGCGCGTGGACGCCTATCCGCACCAGTTCTCCGGCGGGATGCGGCAGCGCGTCATGATCGCGATGGCGGTGTCCTGCAATCCGGACGTGCTGATCGCCGACGAGCCGACGACAGCCCTGGACGTCACGATCCAGGCCCAGATCCTGAACCTGATCAAGAAGCTCCGGGAAGACTTCGGCACGGCCGTCGTACTGATCACGCATGACATGGGCGTGGTGGCCGACATGGCCGACCGCATCGCGGTGATGTACGCGGGCCGGATCGTCGAGCAGGGCACGCAGCGCGAGCTGTTCTACGACCCGCAGCATCCCTACACCTGGGGGCTGCTCGGCTCGATCGCCCGGCTGGACCGGCCGCGGCCGCGCCGGCTGGCGGCGATCCCCGGCCTGCCGCCGTCGCTGATGAACTTGCCGGCCGGCTGCGCCTTTGGCGACCGGTGCGGGCACCGGTTCGAGCGCTGCTCGGAACGGCCCCTGCTGCTCGACCGGGTCGGCAACGGTCACCTGGACGCCTGCCATCTCAGCCGGCAGGAGAAGCACGACGTGCGGGACGCCACGATCCACCCCGAGCTGGTCGAGGAGAAGCAGTGACCGACAACTCTGGCGTGGACCTGCCGGTGCTGGCGGAGGGTCCGGAGATCCCGCCTGGCCAGGTACTGCTGCGAGCCGAGCACCTGAAGAAGTACTTCCCGATCAAGAGCGGCATCCTCGTGCAGCGCGAGATAGCGCGCGTGCATGCCGTGGACGATGTGAGCTTTGAGCTGCGGGCAGGAGAGACACTGGGCCTGGTCGGCGAGTCAGGCTGCGGAAAGTCCACGCTGGCCCGGTGCGTCGCGCGGCTCTACGACATCACCAGCGGCTCGCTGATCTTCGAGGGCACCGACATCTCGAAGTTCTCGCGCCGCCAGCTGCGCCCGGTCCGGCGTGACCTCCAGATGGTGTTCCAGGACCCGTACGCGTCGCTGAACCCGCGCAAGCGGGTCGGCGCCATCATCGCCGATCCGATGCGCATCCACCGGGTTGGCAGCCGGGACCAGATCCGCAGGCGCGCCCTGGACTTGCTGGAGCTCGTGGGCCTGTCGTCCGAGCACATCAACCGGTACCCGCACGAGTTCTCGGGCGGGCAGCGGCAGCGCATCGGCGTCGCCAGGGCGCTGGCGCTCAATCCCAAGCTCGTCATCGCCGACGAGCCGGTGTCGGCCCTGGACGTATCGATCCGTGCCCAGGTCATCAACCTGCTCGACGACCTCCAGGATGAGCTCGGGCTCACCTACATCTTCATCGCGCACGACCTCGGCGTGGTCCGGCACGTGTCGGATCGCATTGCCGTGATGTACCTCGGCAAGATCGTCGAGATCTCGCCTGCCGAGGAACTGTACGAGCGGCCCGTGCACCCCTACACCGAGGCCCTCCTGTCGGCAGTGCCGATCCCCGACCCTGACCTGTCCGCCGCCAGGCAGCAGATCGTGCTGGAAGGGGACGTGCCGAGCCCGATCTCGCCGCCCGCCGGCTGCCGGTTCAATCCACGCTGCCGGTACGCGACCGATATCTGCCGGACCGACGAGCCGCCGCTGGTGCAGCACGGCAGCCTGGGTCACCTGGCGGCTTGCCATCACCCGCTGAGCATGGCCGCCGAAGCCGGTCAGGGAGCACCGGCCGCGGTGACCGGCTCACCAGAGGGAGCGATGGCGGCCAGCTGAGGCCGCATAGCTGAGGCACCACCCTGAAGAGCCGCCCAGAAGAGCCCGCACAGAGGAGCCCGCACAGCCAAGGCCGTGCGGGCTCGCCTAATGCCGAGCGGTGGCTGATGCCGAGCTCTAGCTGATGCCGTGTTTCTTCAGGATGTCGCGGACATCGCTCATATCGTCGTCGGGCTCGGCCTTCACGGCAGGCTGCTTGCGGGTGGCCGGCACGGTTGCTGGCGGCTGGCCACCGCTCCCGCCACGCTGCGCCTTTTGCTCCTTGTGCTCCTTGTGCTTCTTGCGCGACCGGACGAGCGGGATGCCGCCCGAGACCAGGAAAAGCACCGCCGACACGGCGACCAGGATGACACCGAGGTAGGTCTTCGGCGAGAACGCGAAGGCGCCTGCGAACACGACAATAGCGGAGACAATGCGGCCGATCAGGCCAAGTGCGTGCGTGAGCCACGCCGCGATGGGCAGCAATGACCAGGCAATACCCCGGATGCCGCTGCGAGCGCCTTTCCTGCGCCAGGCGACGACACTCAGGGCAAGTCCAACAAGCGTGACGAGCAGGAACACCGGCCCGGCCCACGAACTAGTGGCGAAACTTAGCCAGCCATTCACTGCCGCCTCCCCTCGTGGCCGCCCTCCGAACTGCGCGGCCTAGGCGCGAATAGGTTCATTGTTGCACATCAACCCGCTCACGTCATATCGCAAAACCGGCCCGATCCGCGAGCACCGCCAGCGTCATCCCGGCCAGCGATTCCAGCACCACCCGGCCTGGCCGCTCCGGCACCGGGACCACGCTCGGCACTGCCACAGTCCGGTAGCCGGCCGCTTCGGCCGCCGCTACGCCGTTGATCGAGTCCTCCAGCGCGATGCACTGCCCCGGCTCGGCCCCCAGCTTGGCCGCGGCCAGCAGGTAACCCTCCGGGTCCGGCTTAGCCTGCGCTACGTCGGCGGCGCAGACGATGACCGGGAACACCACATCAAGCCGCGCCAGGACGGCATCGACAACCTCCGGCTCGGACGAGGTCACCAGCGCGTGCGGCAGCCCGGCCGCCTGCACCTCAGCGACGAGTTCGGCCGCACCCGGCAAGACCGGCACCGGCCGGGTACGCAGCAGCGAGACCATGGCCTCCAGCAGCCAGCGCGCGACGACATCGGGCGGAGCTGGCTTCGTGCTCTTGCTGAGCAGGTAGGCCACGGTCGTGGCCATCGAACCGCCGACGAGGACGTCCTGGTCCCCGTGCTCCCAGGAGCCGTGCAGGCGCTCCATGACCGCGCTCTCGGCCTGGAACCACAGTGGCTCGGAATCGACGAGCAGCCCGTCCATATCGAACGTGACCGCCTGGAGGGTGTCTGCGCCAGTTCGGTATTCAGATCGCGACATGATGATCCCATCCTAGGGACACGCTCTGGTTGACTCGCAGAAGGCAGTCTTTTCTTGTCACGTTGTTCGCAGAACATAGGCTTGACCCAGACGGGCACCCAGCGTGCGCAGACGGAGGGAGGTGGCTGGCGATCGAGCTCGACGCTGTGGGCAAACTCAAGTCGCCTGCACTGATCGCTGCCTTCGAGGGCTGGAATGACGCTGGCGAGGCCGCTAGCAGCGCGATCACCCAGCTGACCTCGGCCTGGGACGCCAAGGCCGTTGGCGAGATCGACCCCGAGGACTACTACGACTTCCAGGTCACCAGGCCGGTGATGGAAGTGACCGATGGCCGGGCCGAGGAGCTGGTCTGGCCGACCACGCGGCTGAAGATCGCGCGGCCCCCAGAGGCCGGCCGGGACCTGATCCTGCTGCAGGGCATCGAGCCGAACATGCGCTGGCGCGGCTTCACCGCCGAGCTGGTGAACTCGTTCACCGAGCTCGGCGTCGAGCTTGTCATCCTGCTCGGCGCGCTGCTCGCCGACTCGCCGCACACCAGGCCGCTTCAGGTCACCGCGGCCACCTCCGGCGCGGAGCTCGCCGCGCAGCTGCACGTAGAGCCGGTGGACTATAAGGGGCCGACCGGCATCGTCGGAGTGCTTCAGCATGCCTGCGCGACAGCTGGCATGCCGGCGGTGTCGCTGTGGGCGGCCGTGCCGCACTACGTGGCGCAGCCGCCGAGCCCGAAGGCCACGCTGGCGCTACTGCGCAGCGTCGAGGACATCCTCGACATCTCGCTTCCGCTGGCCGACTTGCCGGCCGAGGCACGTGCCTGGGAACGCGGCGTCGACGAGCTCGCCGAGCAGGACAGCGACGTGGCCGAGTACGTGCGCAGCCTCGAGGAGGCCAAGGACGCTACCGACCTCCCGGAGGCCAGCGGCGACGCGATCGCCAGGGAGTTCGAGCGGTACCTGCGCCGTCGCGGCGACCGGGGCGAGCACGGCGGTCGTAGCTAGATCAGGGGCGCAGCTAGATCAGGGGCGCAGCTAGATCGGCGGCCAGGGCACTGCCGGCCAGTCCGCCGGCGGGTATGGATGCACCTTATGCGCGAGCAGCATCTCCACTCGCTTGATCGTCGCAGCGACCTCGCCTGCGGTCAGCCAGCCACTGAGCTCGGCAGCCAGATCGCCCTGGAGCAGGTCGCGGAGCCCGCCGAGCGTCGCCATGGCCTCGCTCGCGAGCCGCTTGCCCCGCCATTGCCACAGCACCGTGCGGAGCTTGTACTCCGAGCCGAAGCAGACCCCGTGATCGCAGCCAAACAGCTGTCCGTCGGCAACCGGAAGGAGATGCCCGATCTTGCGGTCGGCGTTGTTCACGACCGCGTCGAAGACTGCCATCTGGCGAAGTCGCGCGTCGTTGCTGCGGGCGAGCTCGACCAGGTCCACGGTGTCGTCGACGTCGATCCACAGCTGGCACATGCCCGGTCCGAACGGGCCGTCGCGGTACACCGTCGGCGGCACGACGCCGAAGCCCCCGGCTCGCGACACCACGTAGGCGGCGAGCTCGCGCCCGGCCAGCGTGCCATCGGGGAAGTCCCAGAGCGGCCGCTCGCCGGCGACGGGCTTGTAGACGCACGCAGCCTGCGTGCCCGCGCCGGCGATCGTGCAGTACATGGTCGCGTTGGATGCGTCCACGAGCCTGCCCTTGACCTCGAGGGTGCCGGTAGTGAGCAGATCCAGGATCGCCGCCTCGTCGCCCGCGCTCGTCGGATGCCGCGCACCCGCACCTATCGCCGGGGGCACCTCAGCTGACTCGCCAGGCGCACCACTGGCTGGCGGACCAGCAGGCCGACCCGCCCGCTGCTCTCGCCACGCCCTCCTGCTGGCTGACGCATCAGCCATGCCCGACCCGGTGGCCGTTCTGCCGTGGGCACACATGGCCCGCCGGGTCGAGTGGCAGCCCGCAGAGCGGGCAGGGCGGCCGCCCCTGCCGTACTACCTGGATCGCACGCCGCGAGAACGCGCGTGCTGCATCGGCCGTGATGCGTACCCGCAGGATCGCGGGGCCGTCCTCGGGGACGTCGTCGACCAGCGGCTCAAGCGGCTCCTCGCTCTCTTCCTGGGCCTCGATGATGACGCGATCGCCGTCATGGTCCCAGGCAAGCGCGATCGCGCCGACCCGGAAGTCCTCGGTGAGCGGCAGGTCAAGCGGGCCGTCGTCGAGCTCGCCAGCGGCTGACTCCGCACCGGTCCGGCGGGCCACTTCGTCCAGCAGCTCGTCCAGCCGCTCGGCGAGCTGGCTCACCTGTGCCTTCTCCAGAGCGACGCTCGTCACCCTGGAGCCCACGGTCGCCTGGAGATAGAAGGTTCGCTCCCCAGGCTGGCCGACGGTGCCGGCGACGAATCGCTCCGGCGGGTCGTACGAGTAGACCGGCATGACCCCTATCCTCTCGCGCCAGCGGCCGGCTGCCAGCCCGGTCCCCACAGTCAGGCTACCGGCTGCCGACATCGCCGCCTGGCTAGCTGCTACTGCCCGCTCCCCCGCCGATCTGCGCGTCGGCATCCGCGTGTGCCTTGGCTGCGGCAGGCCGCCGCGCGAGGCCTGCGAGGGCCGCGGAGTCGGCGCCGGTGTCGTTCATGCGCAGCACGAACGGCCGCAGCGTCGTGTACCTGATCACGCTCAGCGAGCACGGATCCACCTGGATCCGCTGGGACATGTCCAGGTGCATGCCGAGCGCGTCGGCCAGGATCGCCTTGATGACGTCCCCGTGCGAGCAGATCAAGTACGTCGCGTCGGCGCCGAGCTTGGCGTTCCAGTGCCTCACCCCGGCCACGGCGCGCTGCTGCATGCCAAGCATGGACTCGCCATCCGGGCCAGGGAACCGCACGGCGCTCGGGTGCGCCTGCACGACCCGCCAGAGCGGATCGCGCGCGAGCTTCCGCAAGGGCTGACCGGTCCAGTCGCCGTACCTGCACTCGCCCAGGCGCTCCTCGATGGACACCTCGGGTGGCCCGGCGTGATCGCTGCCACCCTGCCGGCCCGCGATGATCGTGGCCGTCTGCACGCATCGCTCCAGCGGGCTGCTCACGATCGCCGCCAGCGGAATCTGCGCCAGCCGCTCGCCGACAGCGGCGGCCTGCGCCTGGCCCCTGTCGTCAAGCGAGATGCCGGGCAGCCAGCCGGTCAGCGCCTTGCCCGTTGACGACGTCAGGCCGTGCCGGACAATCAGCACGACGGTCATCTGCGCACCATGGTCATCTACCGACTCTAGCTGGCGCCCGTGATCGGACGGCCGTGATGGGACGGCCGTGATCGGACGGCCGTGATCGGACGGCCGACGTGCAGGCAGGCTTCAGCCGGGCCGCTCAGACAACACGAAGGTCGCTGCGCCGAACGACACCATGTCACCGGCCCGTACCGGCATGGGGCCAGTGACGCGCCAGCCGTTGAGCCGCGTGCCGTTGGTAGAGCCGAGATCGGCCAGGAGCCAGCCACCTGCACTGAGCTCGAGGCTGGCGTGCCAGCGCGACACCGTCTCGTCGGCCAGCGTCATGTCGCACGCCGACTCGCGCCCGATGGTGAAGCGGCCCTGGGGGCTGGCGGACGTCACGGGCAGCGTCAGCACGGGTGGCCAGCCGCGCAGCCAGCGGTCGGCCGCGCGCATCGCTCGCCTGCCGACCGCGATGAATGCCGTTCGCAGCCGACGCTGGCTGGGCAGGTCAGCGACCACTCTGAGCAACTCGCCGTTGGCGCGCGCGCGCAGCACTTCCTCGACCCGATGCGAGAAAGTCTCGTGAGTCAGGCGACCCTCGGCGAAGCCATCGCGAAGGCGAGCGAGAGCCAGCTCTCTCTCGGCGTCTGACGCCCGGATATCGGCTCCGGCCACATTTGGATTATCGGGGCGCAACCGGCTACCGACAAGGCCAGCCGAATACCGCCCCGTTCCCATCCTGAAGCGGCTCACGCGCCCATCGCGTGCGCGCCACCATCCACGTGCACAATCTCTCCGGTCGTGGCGGGGAACCAGTCCGACAGCAGCGCCACGCACCCGCGAGCTGCCAGGCTCGGCATTGCTCAGGTCCCAGCCCAGCGGCGCCCGCTGCGACCAGACGCCTTCGAACTGGTCGAACCCGGGGATGCTGCGCGCCGCCATGGTCTTGATCGGGCAGGCGGACATGAGATTGACCCGGATCCCCCGCGGGCCAAGGTCGCGCGCGAGGTATCGCGCCGTGGACTCCAGCGCCGCCTTGGCGACGCCCATCCAGTCGTAGGCAGGCCAGGCGACTGTCGCGTCGAAGTCCATTCCGACGATCGCGCTGCCCCGTCCCATGAGCGGGAGCGCGGCCATCGCCAGCGACTTCAGCGAGTACGCCGACACGTGCATGGCCATCGCGACATCTGGCCACGGCGTCTGCAGGAAGTTGCCGCCGAGCGCGGTCGCGGGCGCGTTGCCGATGCCGTGCACCACGCCGTCAAGCCCGTCCACGTGCTGCGACACCCGCTCGGCCAGGGACGCCAGCTGCCCGTCGTCGGTCACGTCGAGCTCGAGCACCGGCGGCGGCTCGGGCAGCCGCTTGGCGATCCGCTCCACGAGGCTGAGCCGGCCGAAGCCGGTCAGCACCACAGTGGCACCCTCCTGCTGGGCGATGCGGGCGACGTGAAACGCGATCGACGCGTCCGTCAGCACGCCGGTGACCAGGATCCGCTTGCCGGAAAGGATGCCCATCGCGTCTTCCTCCGCTTGTTGAGGGAACGGGGTCGTCAGTGCCCCATGCCGAGACCACCATCGACGGGCACTACCGCGCCGGTGATGTAGCCCGCGTCCGCACTCGCCAGGAAGGCCACCGCGGCAGCGACCTCATCAGGGCCAGCGAGGCGGCCGAGCGGCACGTTCGACAGGATCGCCTTGCGCTGGTCATCGGTCAGCACCGCGGTCATGTCGGTCTCGACGAAGCCGGGCGCGACCACGTTGACGGTGATGTTCCGCGAAGCGAGCTCGCGGGCGAGCGACCGGCCGAAGCCGACGAGGCCTGCTTTCGATGCCGCGTAGTTCGCCTGGCCGCCCGAGCCCAGCAGGCCGACGACCGAGGAGATGAGGATGATCCGGCCACGGCGCAACCTGATCATGCCGCGCACCGCCCGCTTGGCCACCCGGTAGGCGCCGGTCAGGTTTGTGTTGACGACATCGGCGAAGTCGTCCTCGCTCATCAGCGCGAGCAACTGGTCCTTGGTAATCCCGGCGTTGGCGACCAGCACCTCGACCGGCCCATGCGCGTCCTCGGCGACCTTGAACGCGGCGTCCACCTGGGCGGTATCCCTGATGTCGCAGGCGGCGACGGTCAGTCCGTCGACCGGCTCACCCGACCTTGAGGTGATGGTCACGCTGTCGCCGCCGTCGGCCAGCCGGCGCGCGATCGCCAGGCCAATGCCGCGATTGCCGCCGGTCACAAGTACGGATCGGCCCATGTGCCCTCACTACCTCCGGTTCGCCCGCCGCGCCGTCCGGTCTGGTCAGCCGGTCTGCTCAGCACGTCGCGTGCGAGCGTACCGGTCAGGCCCACCCGCCGCAGCCCGGGATAGGTTGGCCACTTGTGGAGAACCAGAGCACCGGTCAGATCGACCCGGAATTCACCGCCTACCCGCTGCGGGACCTGGCCGCTGCGGCCCTCCAGCGGGCCGCCGAGCTAGGCGCCTCGCACGCCGATTTCCGCGCCGAGCGGATCCGGGGCCAGCAGGTCGGCCTCTCCGACGGCAACCTGGAGACCCAGTTCGATAGCGACGACCTCGGGCTCGCCGTCCGCGTCGTGGTGGACGGCACCTGGGGCTTCGCGTCCGCCGTGGACTTGACGGCCGAGGCCGCCGCGCGGGCTGCCGCCGAGGCCGTCGACGTCGCCCGGGTCTCCGCCGCGATCAACACCGAGCCGATCGAGCTTGCCGACGAGCCGGCCCACGGCGACGTGACCTGGCTGTCGGCCTACGCGGTCGATCCGTTCGCCGTCAGCGTCGGCGACAAGATCGAGCTTCTCGGCGGCTGGAGCAGGCAGCTGCTCGCCGCGGGCGGCGTCGATCACGTCGACGCGTCCTTGTACCAGGTCAAGGAGTGCAAGTTCTACACCGACGGGTCGACCACGACGCTCCAGCAGCGGGTTCGTGTCCACCCGTCGCTGACCGCCGTAGCGGTTGGTGCTGACGGCCGGTTCGAGACCATGCGGACACTGGCGCCACCGGCCGGCCGCGGTTACGAGTACCTGACCGGGACGGGCTGGGACTTTGGCGCCGAGCTAGCCGAGATCCCGTCGCTGCTGGCGGCCAAGCTGGCCGCGCCGTCGGTCGAGGCGGGCCGCTACGACCTGGTCATCGATCCGTCGAACCTGTTCCTGACCATTCATGAGTCCATCGGGCACGCGACCGAGCTCGACCGGGCGCTCGGCTACGAGGCGGCCTACGCCGGGACGTCGTTCGCGACCTTCGACAAGCTCGGCACCCTCCAGTACGGCTCGCCGATCATGCGCGTCACTGGCGACCGCACTGCCGAGCACGGGCTCGCCACCATCGGCTACGACGACGAGGGCGTCATCAGCCAGTCCTGGGACCTGATCGCCGGCGGCGTGCTGAGCGGGTACCAGCTTGACCGGCGGATCGCGCGGCTGACCGGGCTCGGGCGATCGAACGGCTGCGCGTTCGCCGACTCGCCGGGCCACATGCCGATCCAGCGGATGGCCAACGTATCGTTGCAGCCGGCCGCGGACGGCCCGTCCACGGCGGAGCTCATCGCCGGGGTCACCGACGGCATCTACATCGTCGGCGACAAGAGCTGGTCGATTGACATGCAGCGGTACAACTTCCAGTTCACCGGGCAACGGTTCTTCCGGATCAAGAACGGCCAGCTGACAGGCCAGCTCCGCGACGTCGCCTACCAGGCGACCACCACGGACTTCTGGAACTCGATGGAGGCCCTCGGCGGCCCGCAGACCTACGTGCTCGGCGGCGCATTCAACTGCGGCAAGGGCCAGCCGGGCCAGGTGGCGCCGGTCAGTCACGGGTGCCCTTCGGTGGTCATGCGGGGCATCAGAATCCTCAACACAGTGGAAGAGGCCGGGGCATGAGCACGCAACACTCGCCGCAGTCGGCACCCCAGGAGCTGGTTGAGCGGGCGCTGGCGGCCGCGCGCAGCGATGACTGCGTGGTGATCGCCGACGAGGGCTCGACGGCTAACCTGCGCTGGGCCGGCAACTCGCTAACCACCAACGGAGTGTCCAAGTCACGGCAGCTGACCGTGATCGCCATCAGCCGCACCGGGGACAAGGCTCAGGTGGGCGTTGTGTCCAGGGCCGGGGTCCGCCCGGACCAGGTCGCCGAGATCGTGGCCGAGGCGGAGGACGCGGCGGCCGAGGCCTCGCCCGCTGAGGACGCGCAGCCTCTGGTCACGCCGTCGGAGGTCACCACTAGCCCCGCAACCCGGTGGGACGAGCTGCCAGCCGCAACGCAAATCGGGGTGTTCGCCGGCTTCGCCGAGCAGCTCGGTCATGCATTCGTCACCGCAGCCAGCGGCGGACGCAAGCTGTACGGCTTCGCCGAGCACCTACTGACCTCGACCTATCTCGGCACCTCGACGGGCCTCCGGCTGCGCCACGACCAGCCGACCGGGCGCCTGGAGCTCAACGCCAAATCCGCCGACATGGCACGGTCGGCCTGGGCCGGCACAGGCACCAGGGACTTCTCCGACGTCGACATCCGCGCGCTCGAGGCCGACCTCGGGCGTCGACTTGGCTGGGCCGAGCGGTCCGTCGAGCTGCCCGCCGGGCGGTACGAGACCCTGCTGCCGCCCACTGCCCTGGCTGACCTGATGATCTACATGTACTGGTCGGCAGGAGCCAAGGACGCCCTGGACGGCCGGACGGTGTTCAGCAAGCCGGGTGGAGGCACCAGGATCGGCGAGCAGCTTGCTGGGCTGCCGCTGTCACTGCGCAGCGACCCGGCGGCGCCGGGCCTCCAGTGCGCGCCATTCGTCATCGCGCACGCGTCCAGCCGGGACTCCTCGGTATTCGATAACGGCCTGCCGAAGGCCAGGACCGACTGGATCGCCGGCGGCACGCTCGCCGCGCTGACCCAGACCCGCCATACCGCGCAGCTGAGCGGGCGGCCCGTGACCCCGGCGATCGACAACCTGATCCTGGACGCTCCAGGCGCCGACGGGTCGCTAGCTGAGATGGTCAGCCGGACCGGCAGGGGCCTGCTGCTGACGTGCCTGTGGTACATCCGCGAGGTCGATCCGCAGACCCTGCTGCTCACCGGGCTGACCAGGGACGGCGTCTACCTGGTCGAGAACGGCGAAGTCACCGGGGCGGTGAACAATTTCCGGTTCAACGAGAGCCCCGTCGGGATGCTCAACCGGATCACCGAGGTCGGCGGCACCGTTCCCACGCTGCCGCGCGAATGGGCCGACTACTTCACCAGGGCCGCCATGCCGCCGGTCCGGGTTGACGGGTTCAATATGTCCTCGGTGAGCCAGGCCAGCTGACGCGGCCGGCGCTGGCCGGCTCAGGCGTCCTCGAGCCGGAAGCCGAGCTTAAGGCCGACCTGGTAGTGCGCCACCTGGCCGTCGACGATCTGCCCGCGGATCTCCGTCACCTCGAACCAGTCAAGGTGACGGAGGGTCTGCCCGGCCCGCTGGACGGCGCTCCTGATGGCAGGCTCGATGCCCTCGGGTGAGGTGCCGACGATCTCGGTGACCCGATAGGTGCGGTCGGTCATGCTGTCCTCCGGGTGTGCGGCCGCGCTCGCTTCTGAATGGCCGGGCTAGCGCCGCCGCAGCCGGTATGCGGCCAACCCGTAGATTGCCACGAGTACTACCCAGATCCAGACCAGACCCTTAGGACCAACGCCGGTCTGGTTCATGCTATGGGCGGCGACCAGAGTCAGCGGGAGCCCGGCCAGGATCATCCCCGCCCCGGCCCCGGCCAGCGCGATCCGCAGCTTGCCGAGCCTGGCCGGGTTAGCCGGGCGCCTGCGCCTGGTCAGCCGGCCTGGCCCGGCAAGGCTCGCGAGCCGCTCGTCGACACGGGCCTCGATCTGCTTATCGATCTTCGCCAGGAACGACTCGACGACGGCGTCGCCGTAGTCCGGACCGAGCTCCCCGTGCACCTCAGCCGCGGCTCGGACGTCTTCGGCGGTCAATGGCGCGTCGCTCATGAGGCGCACAGTAGCTCAATTCGGCGCGGCCGCAGGGGAGGCGCGCCCCGGTCACAGCCAGTCCCCGCCGGAGCCGGCCAGACGGTCGCGACAACGCGCTCCCCTTGGCTGGCGGCGGGCCCTGCGGCGGCATAGGTTGGAAGGGTGAATGCAGGACAGCGACCCCGGCGTGACCAGGCCCATCTCGTGACCGAGGCCCGGCCAGGCCTGTCGCAGGACATCGCCTACCGGGAAAAGCGGTACCTGATCATGATGGGCATCAGGACCGTCTGCTTCATCACTGCGGTGCTGATGTTCATCAACCATCTCGGCTGGCTCACTGCGATCCCGGTTGTCGGCGCTCTCGTGATCCCGTACTTCGCGGTGATCTTTGCCAACGGCGGCCGCGAGCCGACAACAAACCGCGGCTTCCGGCAGTACGAGCCGAACGCTCCGGCCATCTACCGACCCCCGACGCGCCCCGGCGGCCCGCATGTTCCGCCGCCCACGCCTCCTTCCGGCCAGTAGCCGAAAACTTCGCAGACCCGGCGTCAGCGGCGCGTCGCGGCATTTTGCCTGATCAGTTAGTCAAGTGCGCGCCAAAGTCCATAAAACGGGTGGACTAGTCGGTCGGGATGGCGAGATTACCTCGTAATCCGGTCTTGACGCACTAGGGGGATGTTCGGTGTAACATGCATACCGGTGCTCTGGTCCCCCGCTGGGGCACCAATTGCCGGCGTTCCGGGCCCCCGTCGGAGCGCCGATGAATGCGACGCCGGGTGGTTTGCCCCCGTAGCCACCCGGCGTCGCTCTATGTTCGCGGTCCTCCGGACCGCTTCCCGCTGGCTCGCAGTGCCCCAACTTCCGAGTCGCTCCATGCTCGGGCCTTTCAGACCCTCGCCGCAGGCTCACGGTATCTGCCCGAGGAGCTCGGCGCACGTCTGCCGTCGCTCCGCGCGAAACCCGTTCGCGATGGCTCCGGCAAACGCGGTCGCACCGCCTCGGCAAAAATGGCCCGTGATTGACCCGAAAGGGCCGAAGCAGCCGTTGATCTTGATGGGTGTGACTTGGCTGGTGCCAGAGCCCCAGAGACTCCCCACCCACGAACGGCTCCGCCGCACGGGGTTGCGCGATAGGGCCCGCGGTCGTTGGTCCGCACGACACCCTGATGGTTCCGTGGACGCAAATGCCGCATAGTGGCCGCCGATTCACTGGAACCATCAGGGTCTTAGGCGCGAAGGGAAAGCGGGCGACTCGGGTGTCGTATTTGAGTTGAATGTCCGGCTGAGGGCCGGGCAGCCGACCGCGAGCGCGGGACTACCGGGGTGCGGTCGGACCGTTTCGTATGGTCCGACCGCGGCCCGGCTGGCGCGCGCGTATCGAGACGGCCCCGTTCCGATAATTATTCGGTCTTGCTGAACTCGGCGATGGCGATGGACGTCATTGCCAGGCCCATGACCGCCACGATGCCCAGCGACAGCCACAGCGGCACGATCCAGCCGCCCCAGGTAATGCTCGGCGCGAGGCGGGCATTGATCACCGTGGCGACGAACGGCGAGACGTTGAGATGGCTGAAGACCAGGTGCCGCATCGGGCCGACCACGTAGGTCAGCGGGTCGAGCCTGGTCAGGACCGTCAGCCAGGCGGGCAGCCCGTTCAGCGGATACAGCGCGCCGGACAGGAAGAACAGCGGCAGGACCAGCATCTGGGTCAGCGCCATGAACGCCTGGAACTGCTTGATCCGCGCCGCCATCATCACGCCAAACGCCGTGAGCGTGAACGACAGCAGAAGCAGCATGCCGATCAGGCCGAGGATCAGCACCGGGTTGTAGGGGACGTGCGCGAACCACGCCAGGCACAGGAAGATCACGCCCTGGAACGTGGCGATCGTCGCGCCGCCCAGGCACTTGCCGATCACGATCGCGCCTCGGCTGACGGGCGCCACGAGGATCTCCCGCAGGAAGCCGAACTCCCGGTCCCAGACGATGGACCCGGCCGAGAAGATGGCCGTGAACAGCACCGACATCGCCAGGACGCCGGGATAGATGAAGGTCTTGAAGTCGAATCCGGCCGCGTGCGGCAGGCTGCCGCCCGCCAGGTTCGACAGCCCGGTGCCGAGGATGAACAGGAACAGGAACGGCTGGACGAGCGCGGTTATCGCGCGCAGCCGGTCCGTGCGGAATCTGATCAGCTCCCGACGCCAGACGATGCTGACGGCGCGCAGATCGTGGCGCAGCCCGCGATCGGGGACGGACACCCTGATCCGGTCAACGACTGCTCCCCCGTCGGTGCGGCAGCCGACTCGCCAACCCGTCCTGCCCCGGTTTGTGCTGCCTTCGTTGGGGTCGCCATACCTACCGCCTCGCCCCGGATCGCAACTTCGCCATATTGCGCATGAACTCGTTCCCGGTGCCGCCCTCGGCATCGCGGATCGTGGTGCCCGTGTAGGACATGAAGACGTCGTCCAGCGACGGCCTGGACACGCTGACCGACCGGATCGGGACGCTGAACTCGCTGAACAGCCTGGGCACGAACTGCTCTCCGGACGCTACCGAGAACGTCACGGCTCCCTCGTGCACGGCGGCGTCGATCCCGAAGGTCGTGGCGAGCTCCGCTATCGCGGCCTGGTCGTTCGCGGTATGGATCTGCACCCGGTCCTTGCCGACGCTGGCTTTCAGCGCCTCGGGAGTGTCGATCGCGACGATCTTGCCGTGATCGATGATCGCGATCCGGTCGCAGTGCTCCGCCTCGTCCATGTAGTGCGTGGTGAGGAAGATGGTGATGTCTTCGCGCGACTTCAGGTCGTTGATGTAGGCCCAGATCGAGGACCGCGTTTGCGGGTCGAGCCCGACGGTCGGCTCGTCCAGGAACAGCACGTGCGGTGCGTGCAGCAGGCCGCGCGCGATCTCCAGCCGCCGCTGCATGCCGCCCGAGTACGTGCTCACCAGGCTGTCCTTGCGATCCCAGAGGCCCACCATGTCCAGGACCTGGCGCATGCGCGGCAGGACCGCGGCCTTCGGCACGCCATACAGCTCCGCGTGGAAGCGCAGATTCTGCTCGGCGGTCAGGTAGGTGTCGAGCGTGGTGTCCTGGAAGACCAGGCCGATATTGCGCCGGACCGCGTCACGGTCGGTTGCCGAGTTGTGGCCTGCCACGATGGCCTGGCCCGCCGTGGCGTTCGCCAGCGTGCAGAGGATCTTGATCGTGGTGGACTTCCCTGCGCCGTTGGGGCCGAGGAAGCCAAAGGTCTCCCCGCGCGCCACGGTGAAGTCGATCCCGCGCACCGCTTCCACGTCGCCGTAGCGCTTGACCAGGCCGGAGACCGTGATCACGGTCTCCGGCTCGGGCCCGTCTTGCGTCGGCATTCCTGCCGCCTCCCCCGGTCGCGCCGCCCTGGTCCGGCTCTCTACGAGGGTAACCGCGTAGCTAGCCGCCAGCGGTGCGGCGTTACTCTCCATCGCCAGCGGTCTCGTCCTCGTCGGCGGCGAGGATCCGGTACAGGGACTTGCGGGCGTCGGTGAGGACCTTGCGCGCCTGCGCTGCCTGCGCGTCGGTGCCCGCGCTGATCACCTGGAAGGCCGCCATCGCGACCTGGCCGATCAGGCTGCGCATCTCAATCGCCGCACCGCCCGCGCTCCCGGCTACCACGTCCCAGGGAGCGTTGAGCTCGTCCGGGTGGGCAGCGGCATACGCACGGCCCTCGTCGGTCAGCTGGAAGGCGCGGCGGCCGCCCTCGCCAGCCTCGGCCCTGATCAGGCCCTCGTCCTCCAGTTGCTGGAGCGCCGGGTAGATCGAGCCTGGGCTTGGCCGCCAGACTCCCCCGCTGCGCTCGCCGATCTCCTGAATGATCTGGTAGCCGTTCATCGGCTGCTCGGCGAGCAGGGCGAGCGCTGCCGCCCGTACATCTCCGCGCCTGGCCCGAGGTCCGCGCATGCCGCGCTCCCGGCCCCACGGGCCGAAGCCGTGCATCTCGGGGCCGCCGGGAAAGCCGGGGCCGCCGGGGAAACCGGGGCCGCCGAACGGACCGGCGAAGTGGCGCCCGGAACCGCGGCTGCGGCTCCTGCTGTGCCTCTCCTCGCCGTCGCCGTGCCAGCGGCGTCCCTCGCCATCTTCTGCGGGCTCCCACCGGCCTGATTCGCGGCGCTTGCCGCGCTCATCGTCGTATCGCATTGTTCTTGCTCCTTGTGGATGTGAGCTGCGGTCTGCTCAGACCGACTTCTTCGGACTGTCACCATAGCTCGTCGATAGTTAAAGATATATCGTTAACTTCTCGATGGCAAGGCACGGCGAGAGAGAAATGTGGCGGGCGGGCCAAGACGGTCAAGGTCTTCAGGGAACGGGGACGACTGAGCGAGCCCCGGCCATACGGGCGCCGACGAGCTAAGACGCCGGGGCTGTCCAGCCTTTCGCCAGCTCCCGCAGCTGCGCTGCCGCCTCGCCGAAGTTGCCCCCGCCGCCGACAGCGAGGCCGAGCAGGTATGCCGTGACCGGCGCGGCCGGCCGGTCTACCTGGTGCGCGACATCGCGTGCGAGGTCGAGTATCTGCGGGATGTCGACGAGTCCGGGCTCGATGCCGAGATCGGCGCAAGCCGCCGCGGTCCAGCGGTCGATGGTGGCCATGTGCCCTTCCGTGGCTAGCCGGGCGGGTGGTCCTTGTGCGCCAGCCAGGCACGCCGGGCCGCTGCCAGGTCATCCAGCGTGTCACAGTCCAGCCAGGCCGCTGCGCCGTGGGCGGCTGCAGCCGGCCAGAACGGCGCGGGCTGGAGCGGCGTCAGCAGACCGTGCAGCGAACTGCCGTCGTAGCCTGCTAGCGCTGCCCGCAGGGCGGTTGCCTGCCAGCAGCCGGCCAGCCATTGCGGCCGGCCTGCATCGTCGGTCACGACAACGCCCTGGATCTCGCCCGAGAGCCGCCTGGCCAGCAGGGCGGCGAGGTGCGCCCCGGTCAGGAATGGCAGATCGGCCGCCAGCAGCGCAAGCCATGGCGCGGTGACTTCAGCCAGCCCGCGCCGCAGGGCAGCGACCGGACCTGCGCCAGGCGGTTCCTCGCGCACGCACGTCAGCGGGCCTGGCAGCCCGGCCGCGACGCTCTCCAGGCCGGCCTGCACGGCGCCAGGTCGCTGCGGGCCAACAACAATGAGCTGCCTCGTCCCGGCCGCCGCGGCCGCCTGCGCGACCGACACCACCATCGGCGTACCGCCTACGGACAGAGCGGGCTTATCCTCGCCCGCCATCCGGGCAGCGCCGCCGCCCGCCAGGATGACGGTGTCGAAATCGGCGGCCGGGCCAGCCGGGGTCACGAGCGACCCCGCCGTCTCAGCCGCCGATGGCGGACATGGGCCGGGCCGGCTGGAGGAACCCCGGATCGTTGATGCCGTGGCCCGGCAGCTTGGCCTGGATGCAGCGCTGCCACTGGGCGACCAGCTCCTCATCGGTCGCGCCGGCGCGAAGCGGGGTGCGGAGGTCGTTCTCGGACCTGGCAAACAGGCAGTTCCGCAGCTGGCCGTCGGCCGTCAGCCTGATCCGGTCGCACGATCCGCAGAACGGCCTGGTCACCGAGCCGATGATGCCCACGGCCGCCGGACCGCCATCCACCAGGAACGTCTCGGCCGGCGCCGAGCCGCGCAGCTCCGCGTCGTCGGGGATCAGGCTGAACTGGGCGCCCAGGGTCGCCAGGATCTCGTCGGCCGTCACCATCTCGTCCCGGCGCCAGCCGTGCTGGGCATCCAGCGGCATCTGCTCGATGAAGCGGAGCTGGTAGCCATGATCGAGGGCGAAGCGCAACAGCGCCGCGGCCTCGTGGTCGTTCAGGCCGCGCATGAGCACAGCGTTGACCTTGACCGGCGTCAAGCCGACCGCCGCAGCGGCGGCCAGGCCCGCCAGCACGTCGGCAAGCCGGTCGCGCCGGGAAAGCTTGATGAAGGTGTCCGCCGACAGCGTGTCCAGCGAGACATTGATCCGATCAAGGCCGGCCGCGCGAAGCGGCCCTGCCAGCCGGTCTAGCCCGATCCCGTTTGTCGTCAGCGAGATCTCCGGCCGCGGCCAGAGAGCCGCTACGCGCTCGACGATGTCGGGCAGGCCGCGCCGCAGCAGCGGCTCCCCGCCGGTGAACCGCACCTCGGTGATGCCCAGCCGGGTTACAGCGAGCCCGACGACCCGGACCAGCTCGTCATCGGTGAGCAGCTCGGGCTTGGGCAGCCAGTCCAGCCCCTCGGCCGGCATGCAGTACGAGCAGCGCAGGTTGCACCTGTCGGTCAGCGAGACACGCAGATCCGTCGCCGTCCGGCCGTACGTGTCGGCCAGTGCCTGCGAGGCGACCAGCGGCTGAGAACCAGCAACCACTGCGCCACCTCCTCCGGCCGGTCGATCGGGCGTACCACTGCACGCAGTCTGCGGCAATGATCCCTACCCTATGGCCGCGTCCGGACACAACGCATCGGCCAGCCCTCGTGAAATTGCAGCAACAACAGCCGCCGGTGGTTACTTCCCGCGCCGCCGGCCTGACCGCGGGCCTGACCTAGGCCACCTGGTCAGCTGACCCGGCGATCGCGGCCCAGCCCCGCGTCGCGTAGTCGGCGAAGTCGGGCTGAAGGCGGTCGTACCGCCGGGCGAACAGCGGCGACGAAATCATGAAATCGGCGGTCGAGCGGTTGCAGGCGACCGGGATGTTCCACGCCACGGCCAGCCGGAGCAGCGCCTTGACATCTGGGTCGTGCGGATGCGGCTCGAGCGGATCCCAGAAGAAGATGAGAATGTCGACTTCGCCTTCGGCGATGCGGGCTCCGATCTGCTGATCGCCGCCGAGCGGCCCGCTGCGCAGGCACGTAACGGGCAGTCCGAGCTCGCCGCCGAGCAGCTGGCCAGTCGTGCCGGTGGCGCACAGGTCATGCTGAGCGAGGAGGGCCCGGTTAAAACGCGCCCACTCGGCCAGGTCGTTCTTCTTGTTGTCATGCGCGATCAGCGCGATCCTGCGGCGCGATCTGCTGCTCAGGATGGGCACTCATGCCCGCTAGCCTGCCGCAAAGCCGTTTCCAGCCCGCAAACGCCACGTTGCCCTGACGTTTCGGCTCGGCTAGCGTTCCGCGCTACGGTTGGCCTGCCAGCACACCGCGAACCAGGCCAACCCGTGTGGCCGGACCACTCAGGATGGGTCCCATGACCGTGAACGGCGCCATCTGGCGTGATCAGCTCACCGCCGGGGAGCGCGCGGTGCTCGGCAGAGCCGATGACGGCGTGCTCGGCGCCCGCCCGGACGTGCTCGTCGTCGGGGGCGGCATCCTCGGCGTGAGCATCGCATCGGCCTGCACCGAGGCGGGCCTTGGCGAGGTGCTCCTCATCGAGACCGGACGGCTGGGCGCCGGCGCGACCGGCGGCGCGACGGGGCTGCTGATCCCGGAGCCGCATCAGTGGAGTGACCCGGAGCCGTTCGTCGACCTGGAGCGGGCCGGGCTGGAACGGTGGCACGACCTTGAGCAGTCGGTGCCAGGCGGCGTCGGCCTGATCGAGCTTGACTGGCTGGGCCTGGCACCGCACGACGGCGGCTACGCCGCCCATCAGCCACGCGCCGTGGAGTGGCTGAACCCCGGGCAGGTGGCTGAGCTGATCCCCGGACTCGCGCGGCCGATGGAGGGCGCGCTCATCCACCGCCAGGCCCGCGTGAACCCCTTGCGCGCCGTGGCCAGGCTCGCGGCCGGCCTCCCGGCGGTGGCGACCGGTGTCGCGGCGACATCGGTCGAGATCAGCGGCGACCGCATCACCAGCGTCGGGACCTCGGCCGGCGACATCACGCCCGGCGCCGTCGTCTTCGCCACCGGCAGCCCGCCCATGCTCGACGGGCTGCCGGTACACATCCCGTCCGACCGGGTGAAGGGCCACCTGCTGGTGACCGAGCGCACGGACGTCAAGCTGCCCGGCATCGTCGCGCCGCTCGCGACCCAGATTGAGGATGGCCAGCTGCTGGCTGGCGGCACATTTGACCTCGGCGACGAGAGCCCGGCGGTACAGCCGGACGTCATCGACGGGATCGTCAGCGGCCTCGCCGCCGTCCTGCCCAGCCTGCGTGGCGTCGGCGTCGCCTATCAGTGGTGCTGCTTCCGGCCGCGGCACCCCGACCGCCGCCCGGTGATCGACATGGTGCCGGGGCTGTCCAATGCCTGGCTCACGTCGGGGCACTTTCGGACGGGGATACTCAACGCGCCCGTCACCGCCGCCGTGCTCACGCGCTGGATCGCGGCTGGCGTGCCCCCGGTCGAGGCACGAGCCTGGTCAGCTACCCGCTTCGCCGCTCACTAGCGACTCCGCCTGCCCGGATGTACCGCGCAGCACCCGGCGGTCGTCTGCTAGCCGCTCGGTGACGCCGGCCGCGTCCAGGTACTCCAGCAGCGGGATTGCGGTCCGCCGGGTCGTGTCGAGGGCCTCGCGCGCACTCGCCGCGGTGAACGGCTGCTCGAGCTTGCCCAGTACGGCGGCGGCCGCGATGTCGGCCCCCGGCGCCAGCACGACCTGGTCGCTGATGCGCATGAGCTCGCCGGCGCGCACGGCGGCGGCGATGCCGCGCGCATCCAGCCCGAGCTTGCGCAGCCGGTCGGCATCGGGCGAGGCAAACGGGGCAGTCGCCAGATCCGCGCGCAGCACCCGGACGGCGGCGAGCACCGGCTCCGGCAACTCCGGTGCGGCTGCCTGCCCGGCCGGCGTCATGATGTGCAGCGCACCGCACGACAGGCGGAACGGCGGCTTCGCGAGCGCCGTCACCAGCCGCCGGTCAGGCAGGTCAAGCGCCGCGCGCGCGGCATCGATCGGCATCCCGGCGGCCAGCGGCTCGGCAGCTGCATGACTGGCCAGCACCTCGCCGAGCTGGTGGCTCAGGGACCGCCAGTGATCCGGGTCAGCCAGCCATTCTCCGCAGACCGGGCGCGGGTGTTCCCAGATGCCCATCGCCAGCAGCACGCTGGCACGCATGAGACCGTGCCGCGACAGCAGCTCGGCGGCGGTAGGCGTGTCCGGCCAGCTCGCGAGCTGGCGCGCGGTGGCCGCGGCCGCACCCCGGCGGAGCAGCGGCGGCGGCGAAACGTCGAGCACGACAGCCCCGGCCACCGACGGCCACGAGCCATTGCGGCGACTGCCCGGATCACGTAGCAGCACCCGGTCGCCGACATGGAGCGGCAGCGGATCGGCAAGGCTCAGCCTGGCCACACCCTGGCCGAGCGGCCGCACCCGAGCTACGACCCTGGCAGAGCCGATGTGCACCATGACAGCACGGGCCGCGAGGCCAGGGCCGACGGCGTCGCCAGCCTGGTCAGGCGCCAGCCAGCCGCTCGCTGATGCCCTGCCGGCCTCAGCACCCGTCCCGCTGCCTGCTGCCGTGATCCGTACATCGATCAGGTCAGTCAGGGTCCACCGGCCTGCCTGCACGAGGGCCATGCCCCTGTGCAGCACGTCTTTGCCAACGCCGCGCAGATTCAGCGCGACGCGCGCGGTCCCCGACACCGACGCCGTGGCCTCGCCGAGTGATTGCAGGTCGCGGATCCGGACCGGACGCATCGATGGGGTGATGACCAGCTCGTCCTCGCGATGCACCGTCCCGGCCGGGAGCGTGCCCGTGGCGACGGTGCCGCTGCCGGTCATGCTGAACGAGCGGTCGACCCAGATCCGGACTGGCGCACCAGGGTCGGGCTCCGGGAGGCTCTGACAGAGCTCCTGCAGGGCGCTGACTAGGTCCGGGATGCCGTCTCCGGTCACGGAGCTGACAGCGATGGCCGGAATCTCGCCCAGGCTGGTCCGCGCGATCTGCGCCTGCGCCTCGGCCATGGCGGCGGCCGGATCGGCTAGGTCGCTCTTCGTCACAGCCAGCAGGCCGCGCTTGATGCCGAGGGCGCTGATAACCGCCAGATGCTCAGCCGACTGCGGCATCCAGCCCTCGTCGGCCGCCACCACGAACAGCACGGCAGGCACCGGGCCGGCTCCGGCGAGCATGTTCGTCACGAAGCGCTCGTGCCCCGGCACGTCGACGAACGCGAGCTGATCGCCCGACGGCAGTGTCAGCCAGCCGAAGCCGAGGTCGATGGTCATGCCGCGGCGCCGCTCTTCGGCCCACCGGTCTGGCTCCATCCCGGTCATCGCCCGGATGAGCGCTGACTTGCCGTGATCGACGTGACCTGCGGTAACAACGACGTGCATGGCATTCACTCCGGACACATCCGCATCAGCCCGCCGCGGCCAGGACAGCAGCTACCAGCAGCTCATCGTCCGCCGGTGCGACCGCGCGCAGGTCAAGCAGCAGCCGGCCGTCCTCGACCCGGCCGACGACGGCGGGCAGCGACCCTCGACGCACAGCCGGGCCGGTTCGCAAGGGCGCGGCGAGGCCGACCGGCAGGCTGACCGCAGCGCTCGGCAGGCCGACACCCGGCGCACCGCCGCCGCCGACCGCGGCCTCGGTCGCCTCGGCCCGCGCGTCGATCTGCAGGGTGGCGAGGGCCGCAACGATCTGTTCGGCCCGGGCGGCCAGGCTCGCCGTGTCAGCTTCGAGCTGCTCGGCTACCGGCGGCTGCGGGCCGGCCAGCGTTGCCTCCAGCGCCGCGGCGGTGAGCTTATCCACCCGCAGCGCCCTGGCCAGCGGATGCCGGGCCAGCCGGGCGACGAGGTCGGCCCGGCCGAGCAGCAGGCCGGCCTGCGGGCCGCCGAGCAGCTTGTCGCCGCTGGCCGTCACGAGCGCAGCTCCGGCGCTGAGCCAGCTGCTCGCATCGGGCTCGTCGGGCAGCAGCGGGTGCGCCGTGAGCAGGCCGGAGCCGATGTCCCCAACGACTGGCACGCTGAGCCCGGCCAGCTCGGCGATCGAGGCGCTCGAGGTGAAGCCCTCGATCCGATAGTTGGACGGATGCACCTTGAGCGCGAAGGCCGTTTGCGGCCCGATTGCCGCCGCGTAGTCGGCGGCCGTCGTCCGGTTGGTGGTGCCGACCTCGCGAATGCGGGCGCCCGTCGACTCGAGCAGATCAGGCAGCCGGAATCCGTCGCCGATCTCGATAAGCTCGCCGCGGCTGACGATGATCTCCCGGCCCGCTGCCAGCGCCGTTGCCGCAAGGACGAGCGCGGCCGCGTTGTTGTTGACCACGTGCACGGCCTCTGCCGCCGGGACGGCCGCCGCCAGCGCGCTGAGCATGCCGCGGCCGCGCCTGCCGCGCTGACCCGATGCCAGGTCGAACTCCAGGTCCGTGCTGCCGGCCGCCGCCTGGACTGCGGCTCGCGCGGCAGGCGACAGCGGCGCCCGGCCGAGGTTGGTGTGCAGCAGGACCCCGGTCGCGTTGATCACCGGCGTCAGCGTCGAGGCCAGCGACGGGAGCGCATCCGCGGCTGTGTCGGCTACAGCCGACGGATCTATCTCGCCTGCCCGGGCACGATCCTGCGCCCGCCGGACGGCCGACAGCACGATCGCGCGTCCTAGCCGCTGCTCGGCCGCGACCAGCCGCGGATCAGCCAGGACGGCGTCCGTGCGGGGGGTGAGCCTGCGGACGTCCACGAGCGCGACCATACCTGCCTGCACGCAGATGCAGGCAGGGCCTGTACAGCTCTTACAGGCCGATTTACCAGCACTTTGCCTAAGGAACCCATCACCGAGCACAGTGCATGTGCAAGTCTTTAGACATCCGATTAGCAGAGAGTGAGCAGACATGAACCATCAGAACCGTATTCCGCGCAGTCGCGGCGGAATCTGCGGAGCACTGCTGATCTTGCTCGGACTCTGGGGTGGCCTCGCGCCGTTCGTCGGCCCGTACTTCCATTTCGGCTTCTCGCCGGACACGGCCTGGCACTACGACTCTGGCCGGCTCTACTACGCCGTGATCCCTGGCGCGGCCGCGCTGCTAGGCGGCTTGCTGGTAGCGGCGACACGCAACCGGGGCGTCGGCGTCTTTGGTGGCGTGCTCGCAGCTCTCGGCGGCGCCTGGTTCATCGCCGGGGGTGGCATCGTTATCCACGTGCTGAAGAAGGCCATCAGCACGGGCAGCCCGATACTCACGGCTTCAGGCTCGGCGGATCTGCGGTCCTACCTCGAGACGATCGCGCTGCTCAGCGGCGTCGGGATCCTGATCCTCTTCACCGGCGCGGTTGCCGTCGGCCGATTCTCGATGGTGGCCGCGAAGGACGTCTTGGCGGCCGACGCTGACCCCTATTACGCGGACTACCCGGCGGCACGGACGGCCAGCCAGCCCGACCTCAGCCACTACCCCACCGTGGCCGGCCAGTTCCCGGCGACGGCGACGACGGGTCAGTTCCCGACCCCGGCCGGTCAGTTCCCGCCGTCCGGCGACTTCGCGCCTGCACAGTTCCCGGACACCACGACAGCCCCGTTCCCGCCGGAGGCCACGGGCGCGGGCTAACGAGTTCCTGGCGGCAGCCCGAATGCTCGCATCGCCTGGACGGCTGGGTCCGGCGGATTCGGCCACAAGCCCGCGTTGATCTCGGCCGCTGCAGCTGCCAACGCCTACCAGGACCATGACCTCTTCGTTTCCACGCGACGGCCGCGCAATGCCTCGAGCGTCAGCACATGATCGGTCGCGCGCTAAGCGCACCGGCGCGGGCCCAGGGCGGGCGATCTCCAGTTGACCCGCGCTGGCTCCTCGATGCGAAGTCTGGTCATGGCGGCACGGGCGGCAACCTTACTTCGGTTACTTCGTGCCGCCAGTTCGTCGCACTCTCACGTGTCTGGCTGGAGCTGCGCGTTGTCGCGGTGCTGCGGGCCGCGGGGCCAGTAGTCGAGCTCGGCTCCGTTGTTGCTGCTGCGGTTGACCGCGGCGGAAGAGCCCGCACAAGAGCGCAGGCCGTCCCCACGGCTTACAAGATTTCCGGATGCTCCTTGTGATGACCATCGTTGAGGTCGGTCTGCTCGCGGCCAGCCGCTGACACCCGAAGTTCCTGCGCCGTGCCGCCGCCGATCAGCATGGCGAGGACGTCGCCGATGGCGGGTTCCTGGCTGGCGGGCTCGGGGAGCGGCAGGTCGCGCCTGGATCTGGTAGCGGTTGCGGCGGCCGTGCTTGTGCTTGACGACATACCCGGCTGCGGTCAGGTCGGCGATGATCCCGTGAGCGCTGCGCTCGGTGATGCCCAGGCTGGCCGCGACGTCGCGCAGCCGGACGCCGGGGTCGCGGGCGATGCACAGCAGCACCCGGCCGTGGCTGGTGAGGAAGTTCCAGCTCTCCATCCTCAGAAACCTACCACACGATTCTAGAAATATATTGCGTGTTTCTGGTTTCATGCGTACGCTGTGATCAGACCCGGACAGTCAGCAGCCGACGGCCGCAACCAGACCGGGTCATTCAGCGAGATGCCCGGCCCTGGTCACAGCGGCCCGCTCTCACTGGCGAAGGAAACACCGCCATGACCGAACCAGCCGGCATCACTCCCGGGCACCACCAGCACGCTGCCGCTGCCGCCGCCCCTCCGCCAACGGCTCCAGCCCCGCCGCCCGCCGGCCGCACCCGCCCGCGCCAGGCCGGACGGATGCACACCCGGATCAGCGGCATGCGGACCAGCCTCATCGCCGCCGCCGCTCGGCCTCATCGTCGTGATGATCTTCATCATCCAGAACGCCCACGCCGTCAACATCAGCTTCCTCGGCGCGCACCTGCGCCTGTCGCTGGCCGTCGCGCTGTTCCTCGCCGCCATCGCCGGCGCCCTCATCATGGCCGCCGCCGGAACCGCCCGCATCACCCAGCTGCGGCGCATCATGCGCCGCGACCGGCGCAGCCACCCAGGACACCACCTGACACCGGCCCCCGGACAAGACCCGGCAGACCGCCCGCCACCTCACCCGAACCGCAACCCCCGCACGTCACTAAACTAAGGAGCCCGCCATGGGCATCATCGCCTGGATCGTCCTCGGACTCGGCGCAGGCCTGCTCGCCAACATGCTGATCCCCGGCAAAAGACAGCAAGGCCTCATCATCACCTGCCTCATCGGCATCGCCGGCGCCCTCGGCGGCGGCTGGGCCGCCACCAAGATCTTCCACATCCACACCCTGCACGGCTTCTTCAACGCCTCCACCTGGCTCACCGCCATCGCCGGCGCAGCCATCCTGCTCCTCGCCTACCACCTGATCACCGGCCAGTCCAGCCGATCGGAGGCCGGTCCGGCAAGCGGTACGCACACCGATGAACAGGATCATCGCGCCCGGCCAGCCCGGTGACCAGCAGGGCCAGCCGCCTCCCACTGCACGGCCCGCAATGCGCACCGGCACGGGCATCTTCCTCATCACCGTCGGCGCCATCCTGCTGTTTGCCCTCAAGTCGGGTTCGCCGCACTGGCTCAACCTACAGATCGTCGGTGTGATCCTGATCCTCGCCGGCGTGCTCGGCCTCACGCTGCCTCGGCTCGCGCGCGCCCGGCGCCGAGGGCGACTGGCTGCGACGCTGGGTCCGCCCTGGCCAGCCCGAAGACCTCGGCGTCCCGTTCATCACAGAGGACCAGGGCGGCGGCGACCAGCCGGCGCAGGCTACCGACGCCAGCGCCCCGACGCTAGCCGACGACCTCCTCACCTACGAGCCGCACCACTGAGCCGAGCGCCTTCAGGTGACTGCCGACCGCACCTTCATAATGCTGCGGCACTTACTGGCGCAACGCCCGACCGCGGTAGATTCGGCGCTGTCCTCCCGAGCCTCAGTTCAAGCCATCTGGCCGGGCCGTGGGTGGGCAGCGCGAGGGAGCGTACTGGAAGGCGCAGGAGCGGTCATTCCCGCTGTGTTACCTGATGGGTCCAGGATGGTGGGGTGGTCAGCGATCGGGCGGTCAAGGTGTGGGCGTGGATCGCAGCGGCGCACGTAGGTGATGGGCCGGTGTCGGTGGCAGCGGTATGCACGGCGGCCGTGCACAATCTCGGGGTTGATGGCGCGAGCGTGACGGTGATGAGCGGCCTGCTGGTCGGCGAGCCCTTGTTCGCCTCCGACGAGCTGAGTGCGCTCCTGGAAGAGCTGCAGTTCACTGCCGGGGAGGGTCCGGGCGCGGAGAAGTTCTGGCTGGGGGCGCCGGTGCTGATCCCGGACCTGGGGTTGGCTGCGGCGCGGTGGCCCGGTTTCGTGCCGGATGCGGTGGCGGCCGGAGCACAGGCGATGTTCGCGCTGCCGCTGCAGGCTGGGGCTATCCGGGTCGGTGTGCTGTCGCTGTACCGGGCGCTGCCGGGCCCGCTGTCGGCCGGCGAGCTCGCCGATGTGCTGGTGTTCGCCGACATAGCCCTGCAGCTCCTGCTGGATGCCTCCGCGGGGATCAGCGGGTCGCCGGGGTACCTGCCGCTGGACGGGCTGTCGGACCGGCGGGCCGTGGTGTACCAGGCGACCGGGATGATCTCAGTGCAGCTCGGCGTGAGCCTGGAGGAGGCGCTGGCGCGGTTGCGGGCGCATGCGTTCGCCGGCAGCGCCGCGCTGGGCGACGTCGCGGGCGACGTGGTGACCCGACGGCTGCGCTTTGATCCCGCGGCAGATGCGGGTGCCTGATTCTCCGCGCTGACTACAGTAACTGCCCTGTTGCGGCGGTATCGGGGGCTGGCGCAGGCCGCTACCCTGGCAGCATGGCAGCGATCGTGGACGAGCGGCTCGCGCAGACGTTCGTGGAGCTGGCCGACACCCTGGTCGGCGGCTTCGACTTGATGGAGTTCCTGCACATGCTCACCGAGCGGTGCGTCGAGCTCCTCGACGTGAACGCGGCCGGGCTTCTGCTGGCTGACGGCCGCGGGACCCTGCAGCTGGTGGCCGCCTCCACCGAGCAGGCCCGCGTCGCCGAGCTGTTCCAGATCCAGAATGACGAAGGCCCCTGCCTGGACAGTTACCGCACTGGGCAGTCAGTCATCGTCCCCGACATCGCCGCCGCAGATGCCCTGGCACGCTGGCCGCGCTTCGCTGCTGCCGCCCGCGAGATGGGCTTCGCCGCCGTGCACGCCATCCCGATGCGGCTGCGCGATCAGGTCATCGGAACGCTGAACCTGTTCGGCGCCGCGCCGGACAGACTCGACCCGGCCGTAGCTCGCGCAGCCAGGGCGCTGGTCGACATAGCAACCATCGGGATCCTGCAGGAACGGGCGACTCGCGAGCACGAACTCGTCGCCGGGCAGCTGCAAGTCGCCCTGAACAGCCGTGTCATCATCGAGCAGGCCAAGGGAATCCTCGCCGAGAGGCTTCACGTGACCCCCGACCAGGCATTCCTCCTGCTGCGGGACTACGCACGCAACAACAACCACCCGCTCACCCAGCTAGCCGGCGATGTCATCAGCGGAACGTCCGACCTGGTCGCAGGCAGCAAGGCCAGACCCAGGCCCGGCGGTGCCCGCACGACGCGAGGGTGAGGATCTGCACAGCGTGACCCGCGCCTGGCCGGTGGTACGCATGGCTCAGTGCCGGATGCCGCTGATTCCGGCGAGGAAGTGCCATTTGCTCAGGCAGAGGCCCTGCATGAGACCTTCGGATTCACACCGGCAAAGTTGAGCGGGCCAGCGGCTACGGTCACAGCGATCGTGCTTGCCCTGGCGCAGCCGCGACCGGAGCTATCGAAGTAATGGCGCTGGCCAGCCGCGACTGCACCGATGATCAGCCAGATGACTAGAAGGATTGTTCCGATTCGCATTGCGTCCTCCGATGGTCGCAAGGTGATGGGTGGTGACCAGGTCGGGTGCGATAAAGGGGTGGACCTTGACCTGCCGGAGGGTGCCGCGCCCTCCGGCGGGCCCGGCAAGATCACAGCGGCCGCTACTCCTAGCCAAAGCCGCAAGCGACCTTAGGCGCTGGCATTGCTGCCAGGTCAGTGCTTGAAGGCGTCCGCGACGTTGTCCACGGACTGCTTAGCGTCGCCGCTGACCTTTTCGGCCCGTCCCTTAGTCCTCAGCCTGCGGTTCCGCTCAACGCGTCCGGTGCTTTTCTTGGCTTCCCCTTTCGCCGTCTGGGCTTTGTGCCTGATCTTCTTGAGAATGCTCAGCGAGAATGCGGTGAAGCACGGGCGGGGGTCAGAGCTCAAGTTTGTGCGGGAGCATCGTCGAGACTGTTCCAGAAGGTGCGGTAGTGCCGCAGCGCGACGCGCAGTTCCTCGGTTCCTGCATCATCCGCCCACCACGCCGACTGCAGGGAACGCTGCTGTTCCCGGACGGACTGGATGAGTTCCTCGACCCGGTTATCCACCAGACCAGCGGCCCGCTCGACCGAGGCACGCGGGTCGTCGACGAACATCGCCTGGATCGCGTTCCAGGGCCCGTCTGCCGTTGCGGTGTTTCCGGCGGGGTACGAGTCAGTGACTGAGCCGGGCACGGTGAAGGACGCGGAGATCAGTGACGGGCTTTCGGGACTGCCGTCAGGCATCCCTGGCTCCTGTGCATCGTCGCCGCCAGGGGTGAAGTCTGGATAATCAGACGGGTTGGAGGTCCCTGATTCGGGGCCGGCTGGCGCCACCGCAATGAACGGATGCGATGCGGGATCCTCGTTCCCTGTCTGGTCAGCGTCCGGTGCAGTTGGCTCGGGGTCTGGCCCGGCCACATCACCGGCAGGCTCCGCCAGGGTGTCTTCCGGAACCGCCTGATCATGGTCCTGCACCATCTGGGCGTCGTCTGCCTGGTAGGCCTGTGAGGTCGTCATTTCGGTAGCTCCTCTTCGTTAGTTCGGTTGAGCTGCGGGTCGCGCCCGGCAGTGACCGGATCGACAACAGTCTTTTCGGGCTGGGTGTCGGCATCGTGCACGTCGCCCGCCTCGGGCAAGGGCGCTGGCTTAGTGGCAGATGATCCGTTCCCTGCCCTGGCGGGCTCTCCGACAAGGTCACGGAACAGGGTGCGGTAGTCGATCATGGCCAGGCGCAGGTCCTCGGTTGTGGCCGTGCCGGCGGCCGCGCTGCGGCTGGTCTGCTCCGCCGCCCGGAAATGGCCGAGGGTGGCTGCGTGCTCGACTGAGAGGTCGGCCACCACCTGATCAGGGTCCTCGGCCGGGTATCCCAGCTCGGTCATCACCGCCACCACGAGCAGTTGCGATGACGCGACCGCGTCCTCAGGGGTGTCGACGAACTGTTCCTGGATGCCCGCCCACTGCAGTTCGTAGCCTGCGCGCGCAGTCTCGGTGAGTGGCTGGATGTCCAGCCCGTTCACCCGCCGTTCGCGTCCGGTGAGCTCGGATTCTGCCTTGCGCTTGCTGTCGCTTTCGCCTACCAGCCGGTCGTATTCCGGGCCGAAGCGCTGCTGGAGCCGACGGCGGCGCCGTGCCGCCGTCACGCCGATCGCCAGGGCGGCGACCACGATAACGGCCGCCACAATGGCCACGATGGTCACGGTTGACATGAGAATCATCTGCCTCCTTGTGATGCAGTGCTGGCCGTCAGCTTGGGCAGACAGGAGACGCGCTTCGAGCGCTGTACTCCGATGCCGGGCGTGTCAGCCGCGCAGGTTACGGCAGCCCGGCCGCTCTCGGCCGGGCAGGAAGCCAGGTGCGGAGAGAGACGAGCCTGTTCAGCAAACGGTGAGACTGGAGCAGCGCGCTGGCGAGTAATCCTGAGTGCTGGCGGCGGCGGGATGACGCCCACACCGACTCCTCAGTCAGGCCGTTAGGTCGAAATCCGCGGTAATGGGTCACGCCGAATAGAGCGCGATAGGAGACGAGCCTGCTCGTGCTGTAACGCGTCGCTGGCACTGGTCCGCAGAGAAGAAACGAAAAACCGGGCCCTTGCTGATGCGAACGCTGAATTACGCGGGCACACTTGCCTGGGTCCGGAGCTTTGCTTTTACTATACGCTTTCCAGGCTCTGACGCAAAGCCGTTCCGGCGCCGACTGCGTTATCCCTTCCTGCGGACTTTGAGGCCGCCGGGGTATGGTTAGCGGAGTACCTGCTCAGGCAGCCTGAGCGAGTTCCGATCGGTCTAGACCGTACGCCAGTCGCGCGGTCGCCTCGCTGCGTTCTTTTTCCTCTGCGAGGCGGTACCGATGGCCGCAGATGCGGTTAAGGCACGCGATGACGGTCCTGGTTCTTGCGCTGCGGCCGGGGACCTGGAACTCCCCCGGCCGCTGAAGCGGCTCCGCATCGCGGGCTGGAGCCTGGCCGAGTCCGCCGGGTTGCCAGTAGCGGCCTATCTGATCGCCGCCTGGCGCGATGGCCGCAACGCGGGCCTGGTGGCCGGGCTAGCGGTGATCTGGCTGACCGCGGTCATCCGCAAGATCGCGACCGGCTCGGTTCCGGGCCTGCTGACGATTTCCGCGCTGGTGCTGACGGTGCAGACCGGTCTGGTGCTGGCCACCGGTGAGCTCTGGCTGTTCCTGCTGCAGTTCCCGCTGGCGAACCTGTGCATGTGTCTGCTGTTCGCCCGGACCGCGGGCGGCCCGGATCCGCTAGTCGCCCGGCTCGCTGCCGAAGTGATAGCGCTGCGGCAGCCCGCCACCCGGCACCCAGGCCTGCACCGGTTCTTCCAGGCCGCGACCTGGCTGTGGGCAGGCATCTTCCTGCTGCTCACGGTTGCCCTGGCGGTACTGATGGTTACCGAGCCGTCAACACTGTTCCCGTTGCTGTCCACCGTGGTCACCGCCGCGCTAGTCGTCGCCGGAACCGGCGCGTCGACCTTGTGGTTCCTGTCAGTGCTGCGCAGGCTCGGCCTAAGGATCCGTTTTGCCCCCGCCTGAGCCCAGCCAGCAGATGGAGCCCGTGGATACGAGCATCGCTGCCGGACACTGGGCGGCACCGCGACCGGGCCGGCCAGCACGTGCCCCGTTAGTGCAGCGCTGCGCCTGCTGGAGTGCCCGGCACAGGAAGACAGCAGTACTGGGCTGGTGCGGCCTGGTCGGCGCGGCGTTCCTGGTCGGCCAGGTCCTGGGAACCCGTAGCCTGCCCCAATACGACCCGGGCCAGGCTGGACAGGGCGAGCAGATCCTGCACCAGTTGGATGTGGTTAAGCCGCCGACCGAGAGTGTCCTCATCCAGCCGCGCGGTGCTTCTGCCGCCCGCCTCACCTTTGCCGATGACCCGCAGATGCAGCAGGCGGCCCAGCAGGTGGCAGCCGCGCTGCACGCCCTGCCAGGCGCAGCGCAGGACATCAGCTCTCCTGGTCCGGTGGAAATCAGCTCGAAGCCAGGAGGCGATCCCCCCGCCAGTGCCACGGGGCTCGTCTCGGTCGGCGGTGGCAGCGCGCTTGTGACGTTTAAGGTAGCGGGGCCGCATGCCGACGCGGACGCCACCGTCGCCGCCGACCAGGCAGCCGTCGCCAGGGTGCAGGCTGCCCATCCGGACCTGATTGTCGCCGAGGCGGGCGGTGCCAGCACCGACGCGGCTGCTAACGCCCTGCTGGCCTCCGACTTCCACATGGCAGAACTGTCGTCGGTGCCAGTCACGCTTATCCTCCTTCTCGTCGTATTCGGTGCGCTGATCGCCGCAGGCATTCCGATCCTGCTGGCGGGCAGTGCGGTTACCGGCACTATCTCGCTGCTGGCCGTGGCGAGCAGGTGGCTGCCGATCGGCTCCGGCACTGCCGAGGTTGTGCTGATACTCGGGATGGCGGTAGGCGTTGACTACTCGCTGTTCTACCTGCGCCGCGAGCGCGAGGAGCGCGCGGCCGGACGTTCAGCCGCCGATGCGCTGCAGATTGCTGCGGCCACCTCGGGCCGCGCCATCCTGATCTCCGGTCTGACCGTGCTGATCTCGCTAGCAGGGCTGCTGCTCAGTGGCATCGATCTGTTCACCGGGATGGCTGTCGGCACGATGATGGTGGTCGGCGTGGCCGTCGCAGGCTCAGTGACCGTGCTGCCCGCGATGCTCGCGCTGCTCGGAGATTGGGCGGACCGGGGCCGGATCCCGTTCCTGCACCGCCGCACCGCCGCGCGGCCCTCGCGGCTGTGGGCCGCGCTGGTCCGCCGGGTGGTACGCCGTCCGCTGGCCTGGGGCGGGATCGCGGCTATCGCAATGCTGGCGCTGGCGGCGCCAGCACTCGCCATGCGGGTCGGCAACCCGGTCATCGACCTGCCGGACAGCCTGCCCGTGGTGCAGACCCTGGACAAGATCTCCCTCGCGTTCCCGGGCCGGCCTGCGCCCGCAGAAGTGGTCGTGTCCGGTCAGGACCTAACCAGTCCCCGGGTGCGGCAGGCGGTCGTCGCGCTGGAACACCGGGCATCAGCAAGCGGGCCGGTACGCGGACCGATCACCGCGACTGCGGTAGCCGGAGACCGCGCCCTGATCATCGACGTCCCGCTGGCGGGTAGCGGGTCGGACTCCGTCTCTGACAATGCCCTTGTGACGCTGCGCAGCCAGGTATTGCCGGACACTCTCGGCAAGGTCGGCGGCATCACCTTCGCTGTGACCGGGAGCACCGCGGTCAACCACGACTGGAGCGACGTGCTGCGCGCCCGCACGCCGGTCGTGCTCGGCGTTGTGGCCGGGCTGGCGTTCCTCGTGCTGCTGTTCTCATTCCGGTCGGTCTTGCTGCCGCTCATCTCAGTAGCGCTGAACCTGCTGTCGGCCGGCGCCGCCTACGGCCTGATCACGTTGATCTTCCAGGACGGCCGCCTGCAGGGCCTGCTCGGCTTCACCAGTTACGGCGCGATCGCCCAGTGGGTGCCGTTATTCATGTTCGTGTTCCTGTTCGGGCTGAGCATGGACTACCACGTCTTCATCCTCAGCCGGATCCGCGAACGCCGCGCGCGCGGCATGAACACCGCGGACGCGGTGACCGCCGGCATCGCCGCTAGCGCAGGCGTCGTCACCAGCGCAGCCGTCATCATGGTCGCAGTGTTCTCGATCTTCGCCACGCTGTCGTTCGTCGATGTCAAGACGCTGGGGGTAGGCCTGGCCTTCGCCGTGCTCGTAGACGCGACCGTAGTACGCGGGATCCTGCTGCCCGCGGCGATGACGCTGCTCGGCGAGCGCAGCTGGTACCTGCCCGGATGGCTGGCCTGGCTGCCGGGGCGGCAGCTTGACCGGCCAGAATGACGGTGGCCGCGGGCGGATGACTGCCGCATCATCTTGAACGTGCGGACAAGGCTGACCAGAAGGCGCCCCGGCGAGCATCCCGTTGGCTCGATCATCATCCGGCTGATTCAAAGGCGACCCGCAGCTGACCGCAGGCACGCTGCCGCCGTCGAGCCGACGCGGGCGTTGCCGTAACTGTGAACGTGTCCTAGCCTCATAACAGGCTGAAGTACCGTTACGCCCGCCATGCGTGCAGGTGTTGACGGCGTTCTTAGTTGCCCCGGACCTCGGCGTCCCTATCTGGCATTCACCTGAGCCGAGGCGTCCCATGGCAACGTGTCAAATGAGCAAGTTCGCCGCCGCAGAGCAGCTGCGGCCTGTGCCGGACAAGGCAGCCGGGTACCGCCTGGACCTGTCGGGGCTGGAGGACAAGGAACTGCTGGCCCTGACGGCTTCGCTGCCGCGGTCCAGCCAGACTCGCGCGGCGGCGCTCGACCTGCTGGTCGCCCGCTACCGCAACCTGGTGCGGTCCTGCGTGCGGCCGTACTCGCGCGGCCCGGAGCCGACCGAAGACCTGATACAGGTGGGATACGTCGGCCTGCTGAAAGCGATCAATAACTTCGATCCCGCTCGGGGCTTCACGCTGGCTAGTTACGCCACGCCTTGTATCGTCGGCGAGCTCAAGAGGCACTTCCGCGACAAGAGCTGGCAAGTGCATGTCGGGCGGCAGCTCCAGGAGCGGGTCCTAGAAGTCCGGCAGGCGGAGCACCTCCTGACCCAGCAGTTCGGCCGCGCGGCGGCGGACTGCGAGCTGGCCAGCGAACTGGGAATCGGCGCTGCTGCCATCCGCGAAGCCCGGCAGGCGGAGCTGGTGCTGCATCCCATGTCGCTAGACGAGCCGCTAAGCGGGCAATCCGGCGTGGCCAGCCTGGCTGAAATCCTCGGCGAGGAAGACCCCCAGCTCGAGCACATGCTCGGCATGCAAGCCATCGCCACACACTGGAGCGAACTGCCGCTGCGCGAGCAGCAGGTCGTAGTGCTGTATTACTACCGTGGCATGACCCAGACCCAGATCGGCCAGCAGCTCGGCATTTCCCAGGTGCAAATCTCCCGCCTGCTGGCCCGCGCTCTCAGCTACCTGCGGCCGCGCCTTTTCGGCGAGCCCGAATACGCGGCCTCCAACGGTCCTTCAGCGCCGGCGCAGGATCCTCGTCAGGCTCGGGCAGCTGATGACGGCCGGCCAGGACGGTCTTCCTGCCGCGAACCTAAGGCAGCGTAAGGCTACGGCTAGCTGAGTTAGTCGCGTTGGTCCTGGACCCTGGTCGATGCGGAGCACCGTCCTCCGGGTAATACAGCGACCGGCAGGCCAGGACGACATGACAGCAACTACTGGCGCCACGGCGGCACCAGCCGGAGAGCTCACCCTGCGGACATTGGCCGCGCCGGCAATCATGCCGGGGCGCACCATTTCGACCGATCGGACCGTTGTCTCGTCCAATTCGCTCGCGTGAAGTTGCCACTCGCGTGATATGGGCGCCGGCCAGCGGGAGACGTTTTAAATCGGTTTGTCGTACCAGTGCTGTTAATTGCCGACATAAACCGTAGACGCAGGGGTCCACTGTCGGATAACCTCAGATTGCTCCGGACCACGGCAGCTGCGCCGCATATTTGCGGAACGGCCAGGGTCCGGTTTTTTTGATGCCCGGAATGGCCGATAAGGCATAAAAGGCTGCGGAACCGGCGGTCCTTGTTTATCAGATACCCGATATAGAGGCTGAACATAATGAGCATCATCACATGACCATTCTCAGCGGGACCGAAGGCAGGCCGGCCCGCGTTCCCGGCACCAGCGCATGCGTGCCTGGCGACAAGGCGCGACGATGAGCGGGCCGGGCGGGCCCGGCCAGCCCATGGGCGGGCGGGTGATGAGCACCGGCACGTGCATCGCGCTGATCGCCCTCGGCGCCATCCTGCGTTACGCCGTGACTACGACGCGCACGCACCACATCAACGTGCATGCAGTGGGTCTCACCGTGCTGCTCGCCGGCGTGCTGGGGCTGCTGCTGTCGCTGCTCGTATGGAGCCCGCTAAACCCGAACCGGCGACGCGCAGCCCGCGCCGCCACGTATGACGATGGCAGGCCCGCGCCGCGGCTCGTCGAAGAACGCCGCACTTACCGCGACCAGACGCCGCACGACCTCCAGGACAGCACCATTTACCGCGACGACCAACCGCGGTAGCGATCGCGGATCAGAACTGGGCCGCAGACTGTCAGATGGTGCCCGGTGCGGCACAGCTTGGCCCGACAGCCGGATCGGGCGCAGGACGGCGGGATTGCACGCTCAGCAAACTCCGTGCCCGCGTTAGTCGCTGCGACTGCGAATACGGTGCGGGGGCCACGACGTCGCTCCGTGCACTGGCCGCCCGGCAGGGACGCGCGGCCTGTGGGCTGCCATCTATCCGCCAGGGCTGAGCGGCCCGGCGAACGCGTCGGTGTCACTCGTGCAGGATGCGCCTCCGGTGATGCCGCCATCGGACGCCGCCAGCTTGGTGAGCGATTTGCCGGATGACTGCGCGCTGGAGGGCAAGCGCTTCGGGGCGAGCGCGCGGAAGCTGGAGCCCACGATGAGGATGATGGTGCCGGGGGCGAGGCTGGAATCCTGCCGGACGGTCACTGCGGTGAGTTGCTTCCTGAGCGCACGGACTGCAGGCAGGTTGGATGCTCCTGCGTACTCGATGACGGAGTCGGTGTGGCTGAACGCGGCGTCGTCGCCGGTGCCGTGGACGGCGAAGCCGCGGCTGGTCAGCGCTGCTGAGACTTGTGCTGCGATGCCGGGGACGCCGGATCCGTTGAGAACCTGGACGCTGACCTGGGGCGGGGTGGCATCCGGCACTCCGCCCCCGCGCGGTCCGGCCGCGGAGCCGTTGCCGCCGGACAGCGAGGGCAGCTGGGCGTCGCGCGCGATTGCCGAGAACAGCGCGCCGGCTTGCGGCTGCTGGAACTCGACCTCGTTGACGTCAGGAGCGTAGGGAGAGTTCGGGGCGGTGACGAACCGCACATCCTGACTGGACAGGCTGCGCAGGCTCGCGGCGATCTGCAGCATGTCCGCTGCAGTGAGGCCGGTATCGGTGGTCATGGCCCGGGCGGCGTCGCTGACGACCGCCAGCATCTTGACCGGGCTGGACAGCAGGCCGCTGCGCAGGATTCCGTGGAGCACCTGGGCCAGCAGGTACTGATCTCGCTGGATGCGCTCCAGGTCCGAGCCGGTGCCGATGCCCTCGCGGGTGCGCCAGAAGGCCAGCGCCTCGACGCCGCCGATGTGATGCTCTCCCTCCCTTAGCTTCAGCCCGGACATCGGGTCGTCCACGGTGAACGGCACGCAGACATTGACGCCGCCCAGGTCGTCGATGACGTTGACGAAGCCGCTGAGCCCGAGCCCGATGAAATGGTCAATGCGGATGCCGGTCTGCTGCTCAACCGTCTTCCACAGGCAAGACGGACCCCCGGCCGCCAGCACGGCGTTGATCCGCTCGAGCGCGTAGGCATCAGCGAGCTGGCCCGGCCACTTCTGCCCTGCCGCGCGTCCCGGCCGGCAGGCATAGTAAGGAACCTGCGTGTCGCGCGGGATGTCCAGCACCGTGACTCCGCGCCGGCCAGGCGCGATGTGCACGATCATGACCGAGTCAGTGTTGTCTTCGCCGCCGTTGCGCCCGACATGGAGCCGGACCTCCTGACGATGGGTGAGGCCGGCCCGGCTGTCCGAGCCGTATACCAGGATGTTCAGCGCGCTGTTGTACGTGGGCGGCCGCTTGCCCAATTCTGTCGCCTGAACCGGGACGTGGCTGATGCTGTTCCACACTGACCGGTACCTCGCATACGCGGCCATCGAGCCGGCAGCCACCAAGACCACGACGACAACCGACATCCAGCCGATCACCCTGAGGAGTCGCCACTGTCGCGAGCGGCCGGTCACGATGACACCCCGCGGCAGTATTCCCCGCGCTGCAGGCATCGGCCCGTGACGTCGGTACCCGCGCGGCTCGCGGTAGCTGCTGCCACTTGTCACCTCGGCCAATTCGCGCACAAGGCGCCGAGGTCCAGAGCAGCCAGACTCGCAAACTCGCGTACACGGGAGCATAGCGAGCGCAATCGTCTTAACTAGGAGCGTACGCCCGGCACGCTAGAACAACCAGCACGCGGCTGCTGCCGCCGTCGCGGCCCAGGCGAGATTTTGCCTGCAACGGAGGTGACGCTCAGGGTGACGTTTCCTGGCCCTGGCTCGCGAGCGCGGAGAGGACGGTTCCAGAAGAACGTGTGGAAGCGCTGGCTTCCTGATAGCCCGGAACCGGTGCTACGGGCGGCTACGGCGGTGGTTGTGCCGGGATTAACGCCCGGGGTTGGGGAGCTGGCAGGACGGCAAGAAGCCGCGCAGGCTTGTCTCCCCCATCATGGGCGTGGTCGGCAGCGGGCCTCATGCGCGGCACTGTGATCAGCGACTACCAGTGCGCGGGGGCGGTCAGCGTCGCCGTCGGTCTTCACGGCGATCATCCTGCCGGCTGGTCAGATGACGCGCCGGCCGAGACCGGCTGCTGGAAGGAATCGGGGCGGCGCCCGGGTCACGGTAACGGTCTGGCTGCCTGTGCCTTGCTCCGCCGGCAGAGTCGGATCTGCCGCGATCCGGCCGCTGATCTACTCTCGTCCGACCGCTAGGAACTGTCGTTCGGCCTGTCGGCGTCAATGCCCGCCAATGTCTGGAACGGCTCTTGATCGCGTTGCCGCTGGTTGGCTGTATCCGGGGCGGTCTGCCATAAGGCGAGTGCGACGATGAGCGGAAACAGGCACTGGACCGCCGACGTGAGCCGCTCGACCAGGCCGAGGTCCCCGCCGCCGTCCCGTGCTGCGATCAGGAGGCAGCAAGACAACCCGGCGAAGACTGCGGTCACCGCCGTGCAGCCGCGGGCACTGAGGAGCCACGATCGCGCAGGCGCGCGCCTAGCGACAAGTACCGGCCAGACCGCCGTGGTGACCACGCAGCTCACCGCGAAGGCGAGATGCCGCGGCGTCGGGCCGGTGGCCGGTTCCGGAGAGGCAGCGATGCCGAGAGTGGAAAGGCCAGTCACGATGAGCACGATGCGCGCTGGCACGCCGACCCGACGCAGGCCTGCGCCAGTCGCGATCTGACAGCTACCCACCAGCAGCAAGGCCGCGGTCATGACCCACCGGTCGGTTCCCGAGTGACCAGCCAGCGCGCTCATCGTCTGCCGCATCGGGCTATAAGAGGCAGGCTGAAGCGCGCCGGCAACCAGCCATCCTCCGACTAGGACAACAGGCGCCAGCAAGGAAGTGGCCACCGCCCAGCCAGGGACCGGCCGCCCGTCCCCCACAGGCCCTTGGCGGTCAGCCGGCACTTCAGGGACAGCCGAAACCGACCCAGGGCGTAGCTCGGCTCGTCCTGCTCGGTTGCGCGCGGGGTCCGGACGCGCAAGCTGAGTCATGGCGCCTCCGCGGCCACATCGACTCGGGGCTGCCAGGAGGAAGCGCTGTCGGTTCTTAAGCGCGGCCTCGCATCGGCAGCGAGCCAGCTCTCAGGAGAGCACGACACGGATCCGGGCTATTCCTTGTGGCCGGCAGTCCCTTGTGCGGGCACGGCGCTTGGTGAGTAGTGGCAGGACTCGCGTCGGGTAGGTGGATGCGAGTCCTGGTGATCGCGGGGTATCTCATCGGCGGAAGAGGCGGGTCATGGCGCAGCCTGGATACGACAGGTTCTCCTCTCATCTATGGCACCTCGCTCGCCTAGCGGATGAACGGCCAGGGCATGCCCGTCGTGCTGGTGCATGGTGCCGCGCAGCCGCGCCAGCAATTCTGACTGACCGAGGTAGCCTGCCCAGCCGGCCAGTGGCCAGCTAGCAAGCCCGCATGTGTTCAGCAGCCGCGTGGCTGGCATCCGAAATGAGGAGACCGCGAAATTCCGTTGCGGGACGACGACCCCGCCCAGCCCTGCGCCAGAGCTGAACTTCCAAGCCGCTGCGAGTCCTGCCGGGCTTCCGCGTCGGCCGTCCCGGCTCATGCCGCTGCGAAGGGTCGCCGTCGCAGTTGCGATCTGAGCCGTGTTCGCGTGAGGTAATCGCTCCGGACCTCGGCGGTCACGGCGCTCGCTAACGCAAGTGCCACCGAGACACCCGGAGTTTGCTCCATCGAGCAGCGAGTGCGGATAGATCGGCGAGCGGTGCTGCAGTAACAGGATGCGCGGGCGAACCGCACGTCACGCCTCCTCAAGGTTCTGCCGGCCGTCGTTCGTACGCACCAGGACCTGGGCGCGGTCGGGCAAGAGCCGTGGCATGCAATCCCCAACACTAGGCCGACTTTTCTAGAACGATATTGCTAGTTTCAGAGTTCAGGCATACGTTGAGCAGAGACGCCGGGAGATCGCGGCCGACCGCGGCCAGCTAACCGGGTCAGCTAGCTGGGTCAGCTAACAGAGAGTGGCCGGAACGAAGGGAGCTGACGATGACCGTGACGCAGTTGCGGCGGCAGGACAGCACGGGCATGGTGAGCGGCCGGGTGGCTTTGGTCACCGGCGGCACCAGGGGCATCGGAGCCGCGATCTGCCACCGCCTGGCCGCTGAGGGCGCATCGATCGCTGCTGGCTACTGGCGTCAGCGTGAGGGAGCCGAGAAGTTCCACGCGTCCATGTCGGCGGAGTTTCCGGACCAGCTCTGCACGCTGCACGAAGGCAACATCGGCCTGGCCGATGACTGTCGGCGCGTGGTGCACGACGTCATTGAGCAGCATGGCCGCCTCGACATCCTGGTGAATAACGCCGGCATCACCATCGACCGCACGGCCGCCAAAATGTCCGACGAGGACTGGCAGCGGGTGATCGCCGTCAACTTGTCCGGGGCCTTCTTCATCGCCCAGGCCGCTCTAGAGCACATGATCGAACGCGGCACCGGGCGGATCGTCAGCGTGTCATCGGTGATCGGCGAGACCGGCAATATCGGCCAGGTCAATTACGCCGCCTCGAAATCTGGCTTGTTCGGGATGACGAAGTCGCTGGCCAGGGAGGCCATCTTCCAGCTGAACCGGGCGGAGCGGCCGGTGGGTGACGGCCTCGGCCTCACCGTGAACGCTGTCACCCCCGGCTTTATCGCCACCGACATGCTCGCCACCATTCCGGATCAGGTGCTCGCGCGCATCCGGGGACAGATTCCCGTCGGCCGGCTCGGCCGGCCTGAGGAGATCGCCCGCGTCGTGTGCTTCCTGGCAGCCGACGAGTCTGCCTACATCACCGGCCAGATCTGGGCCGTTAACGGCGGGCTGGACATGTGAGAGGGAACACGATGAATGATCTGCCCGATGTTGTCGTCCTGTCCGCAACCCGGACCGCCATCGGCAAGTACGGCGGCGGACTCGCCGGCGTCCCGCCGTGCGACCTTGCCGCGGCAGTGGTTCAGGCGGCAGTGCGGCGGGCTGGCGTTGACCCCGCGGATGTCGGTCACGCGGTCTTCGGCCACGTGATTCACACCGAGGCCAGGGACATGTACCTCGGCCGCGTCGCCGCCGTCAACGGCGGGCTGCCGGTCACCACCCCGGCCTTCACCGTCAACAGGCTCTGCGGCAGCGGACTACAGGCGATCGTCTCGGCCGCACAGGCCATCCAGCTCGGCGACGCGGATGCCGCGGTCGCCGGCGGCGTCGAGTCGATGAGCCGCAGTCAGTACTGGCTGCCGGGCCTGCGGTGGGGCCAGCGGATGCGCGATGGCGTGACCGTCGACGCCATGGTCGGCGCCCTCTCCGATCCGTTCGACGGCTGCCACATGGGCGTGACAGCAGAGAACGTCGCGCGCGAGTTCGGGATCTCGCGCGCTGATCAGGACGCCCTGGCGGTCCAGAGCCACCACCGGGCCGCCGCGGCTGCAGCAGCCGGCTACTTCACCGACCAGATCACTCCCAGTCGAGGCGCCCGCAAAGAAGGGAACCGTCAGCGTGGTGGCTGACGAGCACATCCGGCCAGACGCCACCTCTGACGACATGGCCCGGCTCCGCCCGGCGTTCGCCGACGACGGCACGGTGACAGCGGGGAACGCCGCGGGCGTCAACGATGCCGCCGCTGCGGTCATGCTGGCCAGCGGCGACTACGCCAGCAGCCGCGGCCTGGCGCCCCTTGGCCGCCTCGTCGCCTACAGCCACGCCGGCGTCGAGCCGAGGATCATGGGCATCGGGCCGGTGCCGGCCGTCAGGCTGGTGCTGGAGAAGGCCGGCCTCAAGGTCGACGAGATCGATGTCTTCGAGGTAAACGAGGCGTTCGCCGCCCAGGCGCTGGCCGTCGTCCGCGAGCTTGGCCTGCCGCCTGAAAAGACTAACCCGAACGGCAGCGGCATCTCGCTCGGGCACCCTCTCGGAGCTACCGGCGCCATCCTCGTCGTCAAGGCACTGTACGAGCTCAGGCGGATAGCGGGCCGGTACGCGCTCGTGACCATGTGCATCGGCGGCGGCCAGGGCATCGCCGCGATCTTCGAGCGGACGCACTGACCCGGCAGGAGGCGGCCTGGAAGCAGGCTGCCGGAGGCAGCCTGCCGAGGCAGCTGGCGCTCGCGGAGGCCGGCCGAATTCGCCTCCGCGGACCTGGCTGGCTTCGGCGAGTCGCTGGCCAGGGTGCTGACGCGCGCAGCGGGGCATCCTGGCGACCTTGCCGCTGCCATGCTGCGGTACGCGGCCAGCCTGGCCCGGATCGGGCCGGCGGCCGCAGCCCGCTGGTTCGGGTCGCAGGCGGACCCGCCCGTTCCCGTCGGGGACGATAAGCGGTTCGCTGACCGCGCATGGAATGACAACCCCGCGTTCTTCGCCGTCCGGCAGGCCTACCTGGCCGGCATCCAGCTCGCGGCCGACTGTCCGCGCGGCTGGGGCCGGCGATGCCGGAGCCGATGCGAAAGCGGAGCTGGCAACCGGCTTCGTGCTGGACGCGCTCGCGCCGACGAACTTCCTGCTCACCAATCCGGCAGCGCTCAAGCGGGCATTTGAGACCGGCGGAGCCAGCCTGGCGGCAGGCGCTGGCAACTTCCTCGACGACCTGCTGCGTAACGGCGGGCGCCCCCGCCAGGTCGACACGAGCTCGTTCACGGTCGGCGGGAATCTCGCGGCCACCCCCGGCAAGGTGGTGTTCAGGAATGAGCTGATGGAGCTGATCCAGTACGCGCCGCAGACGCCTAAGGTCCGCGCCGTGCCGATGCTGGCCAGCCCGCCGTGGATCAACAAGTACTACATCATGGACCTCGCGCCAGGGCGCAGCTTCATCGAGTGGGCGGTCCGGCACGAGCGCACGGTCTTCGCCATCTCCTACCGCAACCCCGACGCCTCCATGCGCGGCGTGACACTCGATGACTACCTGCTCCACGGGCCGCTGCAGGCGCTCGACGTCATCACCGACATCACCGGCGCCCCGAAGATCGACATCACCGGGCTCTGCCTCGGCGGCGCCCTGACCGGCATGCTCGCCGCCTACCTCGCCGGGACCGGAGACCACAGGATTGGCTCGATCACGCTGCTCAACACGATGCTCGACTACAGCGAGCCCGGCATGCTCGGCGCCTTCACCGACGAGCAAGACCGTCGCCCGGCTGGAAACCCAGATGGCCGCGGAGGGCTACCTGGACGGCAGCCAGATGGCCGGCACATTCGACCTCCTGCGGGCCAACGACCTCATCTTCAGCTACGTCGTCTCGGGCTGGCTGATGGGCCAGGACCCGCCGGCCTTCGACCTGCTCGCCTGGAACGGCGACAGCACCCGCCTGCCGGCCGCCATGCACTCGTTCTATCTTCGGCACCTCTACCTGACCAATGAGCTGGCCCGAGGCGAGATGGAACTGGCCGGCCACCACCTGTCGCTGGCGCAGATCAAGAACGACGTCTACGTCGTCGGCGCCGTCAACGACCACATCGTGCCCTGGCACGCCTCCTACCAGGCCACCAGGCTGCTCGGCGGCGACATCCGCTATGTCCTGTCCAGCGGCGGCCACGTCGCCGGCATCGTCAACCCGCCCGGCCCGAAGCCCTGGTATGAGACAGCCCGCAGCAACCCCGCAGACCCAGCCAGCTGGCGCGCCATTGCCACCAGGACGAGCGGCTCCTGGTGGGAGGACTGGACCACGTGGGCGCACAAACGCGCCGGCGACCGCATCCGGCCCCCTGCCATGGGAAGCGACCTGTACCCGCCCGCCGGGGACGCGCCAGGCAACTACGTTCACGGCTGATCGGACCGTCGGCAAGCCAGCGCGCTTGACAAATCGAGCATCTGCTCGGTATAGTTAGCACGCAACGTACGAGAATCCTGAGGAGGAGTCATGACTGAAACCCACACCATGGGCCGCGAACTACAGGCAGAGATCCTGAACACGATCCGCAAGAGCCAGACCGCCATGATCGACGCGATCCAGACCTGGACCAGCAAGGTCCAGTCGTTCACGCCTGAGATGCCCGAGCTGAACATGCCGCTGGCCGACAAGCTGCCTAGGCCGCAGGACCTCATCTCCAGCGCCTACGACTTCGCCGAGCAGCTGCTAGCCAGCCAGCGGAAGTTCGCCGAAGATGTCCTGAAGGCGACCTCGCCTCTGACCGCCTTCAAGGAAGGCGCCCCGGCCAAGAAGAAGGACTCCACGGCCAAGTAAGACCTAGCTTCGCGGCGGCCCACTATGGGGTTCGCCGCGCGGACATGGTGCCTGCGAAACGCAGCACTGTTTCGGGCGAGCGTGGTCACGCGGTCTGCCGCGACCGGTCGGGCCTTTGCCGGCCTGCCGGCTGCCGCCTTGGACTCCTTCCACCAGCTTCTAGAGCAGCGAGGTCAGCATGCGTACCTTCTCCGGGGGGCCCGGCACAGGCTGGCCAGCCTGCTCGCTGGTGCGGACCTCGGACCGGTGACTGCACGATGACCGCGCATCAGCCCGATCTCGTCGCGGCCGGAGCGGCCTGGTCTGCGGCGGCGGAAATGGACGCGTTCGAGACGGTCATGTGGCGCGCCGAAGCCGACCCGCGGCTCCGGTCGACACTGACGCTGGTCGAGGTCCTTGACCAGGTCCCGGACGCCGACCGGCTGCTCAGGGCGCACGACTGGGCCTCCCGCATCGTGCCCAGGTTCCGGCAGAGGGTGGTCGAGCCGCCGCTGACCCTGGGGGCACCCGCGTGGGTGACCGAGGCCGAGATCGACTTCGGCTACCACCTGAAGCACGTGCACCTGCCGCCGCCGGGCACGCTAAGCCAAGTGCTCGAGATCGCGCAAGCTGTCGCGATGCGCCCGTTCGACCTGACCCGGCCGCTGTGGGAGGCCGTTGTCATCGACGGTCTAGAAGGCGGTCGGGCCGCCTACATCCTGAAGGCTCACCACTGCATCACTGACGGAATAGGCGGCGTCCAACTGCTGGCGATGCTGCACAGCAGCACCCGTGAGCCGATGCGCGACAGGCCAGAACCTGCCGCGCCGCCAGCTGATACGCGCACTCCGGTGGAGATCCTCGCGGCCCAGGCAGCACGGCAAGCCGCAGGGGCCCCCGGGAGGGCGATCCGGCAATCGGCTGTCGCTGTCGGGCTCGCCGCCCAGGCGCTGAAATCGCCTGCGCGCTCGCTGCTAGATGCGGTCGCATTCGCGTCCTCGCTGCGACGCGTGGCCGACCCGGCGACCGGGCCGTCCTCGCCGCTGCTGCGACCGCGGAGCCTGGAGTGGCACTTCGAGATCGCCGAGGTTCCGCTGGCCGACCTGAAGGCGGCGGCGAAGTCGGCGGGCGGCTCGGTCAACGACGCGTTCGTGGCCTCGGTGCTCGGCGGGTTCCGCCGCTATCACGAGAGCTTCGGCGTACCCGTCGACACGATCCCGGTCGCGATGCCGATCAGCTTGCGGACCGCGACGGACGCGGTCGGCGGCAACCGGTTCGCCGCGGCCCGGTTCGCCGCTCCGGTCGCCGAGCCCGATCCGCGAGAGCGCATGCGGCAAGTGCGGGAATTCGTGATCGCTGCCAGGGCAGAGCCTGCGGTAAACGCGGCCGCGCTGCTCTCCCCGGCGCTCAGCCATCTGCCTGGCCCGTTGGTGGCACGAGTTCTGGCCAGCATGACCGCCAGTAACGACGCACAGGTCAGTAACGTGCCCGGCATCCCCTACCCGGTCTACCTGGCCGGGGCAAGGATCACGCGTATGTACCCGTTCGGACCGCTGCCCGGCTGCGCCGCCATGATCACTTTGATCTCGCACGACGGGACCTGCTGCATAGGGATCAACACGGATCCTGCAGCCATCACCGATCCGGCGCTGTTCCGGACCTGCATCGCCCAGGGCATCAACGAAATACTGGCACTGCGCCTGGCCGGCTCGTAATCGATGGTGACCTGGCCAGAACACGGATAATCATCGCCGTGCCGTGCCGTGGCCTCGAGGGGCACCCGCCTCCAGCTGGCTCGGCGTCGACGGCCTGGTGGCCAGCTACCGCCAGCATCGGCCAGCATCGACAGTAGGCTGCGGCGTGCCCGCGCCGGACCCGCCCACCGACACTGTCGTAACTGCTGCCTGACACTCGCTGGCCTCCAGGCCATTGGCTCGCTTCAGGCCCACGTGGCCAACAGCGGACTCAAACCTCGCCTTTCTATTCAAAGAGGCTGACTGCAATGAGCCCGGCCACGAACACAGCCACCATCCCGATCAGAAGCGCCAACTCCGAGGTACTAGCAGCGATGTGACTGCCCGGGGTGAGCACGAAGAGGATCCGCCGGATTACGGCGATCAGGCCAACAACGATAAATGGCTGCGCGACAAGCCTGTGCGCTTGTAGCGACAGCACCACGGTATGGACGATCTCCACCAGGATGAGAACCAGCAACACGCGGTCTAGCAGCGCGGGACCTGCCACCGCAATCGAGCCATAGTTCCCGTCGGCGAAGTCCACGATGCCGGAGATGAGCAGCACGGACGCTAGTGCGATCAGGATGATGCCGACGGCGATAGTTACAACGTCCTGCGTGTGCTCCAGAAACCAGATCGAGCCGCGAACTGTCCGAGAGTCCTCAATGCGGGACGGGTGGCCCGCTGCCGAACCGGCCACGCGACCCTCAACGACGGGCGCGGTCTGCTCGTCGTCTTGACCTGCTGGCATGGGGCTCATTGTGCCATCCGCCTCTCCGGCGCCAGCCTCCGCCGGCGCTTCGTGGGCCGCGGGCCAACCTCGCATGCGTACATTGATCTTTGTCGTGGCCATTCCGGTCCAGGCATGCCTACGGCGGTGGGCTACCTGCGGTCCGCCGACGCACTTCGCATCTCGCGGAACCGGCGAATATCGTCTCGGCCAGCCAGCAGCGCCGCGCCGATCACGGCGATCGGGGCCATCCATAGCAATCGCTTCATCGTCCTGCCTCCATCTTTCATCCGAAGCCATGCGGTGTCGTATGTCAGCTTGGACTTCGAGCGCCGGCTGGGCGCAGAGGCCAAGGTCCGCAGGCTCAGGACTAACGGCCACCGAATTGCGCCAATCGCCTCTACTGCGCCGCTGACGTCAAATGCACGCTGACACTGACGAACCATCACTCCTAGGAGGTCAGTAATGAAAGCAGCAGTTGTACGGCAGTTCGGCGAGCCGCTCGTCATCGAGGACAGGCCGATACCCGAACCAGGACCGGGCCAGATCACCGTCCAGATGCAGGCCTCCGGCCTGTGCCATACCGACATTCACGCCGCGCACGGCGATTGGCCCGTGAAGCCCACTCCGCCATTCGTGCCCGGCCATGAAGGAGTCGGCACCGTGCACGCGGTAGGTCCGGGTGTCACCAGCTTCAGCGTCGGCGACACCGTTGCGTATCCGTGGCTCGGCTACGCCTGCGGCGAGTGCAAGTACTGCCTGACCGGCTGGGAGACACTCTGTCTGCGGCAGCAGAACACCGGCTACTCGATCGACGGCTGCTACGCCGAGTACTTCCTCGCCGAGGCAGCCTTCGTGGCCAAGGTGCCGGCCGGGATCAACCCGTTCGACGCGGCACCGCTGACCTGCGCGGGCTTGACGACCTACAAGGCGGTCAAGGTCGGCAACGTGCGGCCGGCCGACCTCGTGGCCATCTCCGGCATCGGCGGCCTGGGCCACCTGGCACTGCAGTACGCCAAGATCTTCGGCGGCACCGTCGCCGCCATCGATGTCACCGACGAGAAGCTGCAACTGGCCAAGGAACTCGGCGCTGACCTCGTGATCGACGCCCGCACCGAGGACCCGGCAACCGTGCTACAGGCGCACGGCGGCGCCGACGTCGCCATCGGACTAGCCGTCGACGACAAGTCATTTGCGGCCGCCTACGCCGGCCTCCGGCGCGGCGGCAGGCTCGTGCTCGTCGCGCTGCCAGCCGCGGGGACGCTCAACCTACCGGTCTTCGACACGGTCCTGAACGGAACCTCCGTACTCGGCTCGATCGTCGGCACTCGCGCCGACCTGGCGGACGTGTTCGCGCTGCACGCGCTGGGCCGCACCAAGGTGATCTACGAGATCCGCGATCTCGGCTCGGTCAACGACTCGATCGACGACGTTCTGCACGGCAAGGCCAAGGCGCGCATCGTCCTGCAGCCATAACGGTGCCCGCGAGCCGAGACGGCTCAGGTGGTAGCTGGCTCACTCGGCCAAAGCGTCCGGGTGAGTCAGCCGCGTCCTCCCCGAAGCGCGGTGCGCCTACGGCGCCGGCCAAGCCGGCACTGCCGAGTCGGCCCTGGCCAGGATCCCGGCGTTGATGCCGGACGTAGCAGTCCTCGATGTCCGCCTGCCCGACGGCGACGGGGTGACGGTCTGCCGCGAGGCCCGACTACGTCGGCCGACGTTTCAAAGTACTTGCGAAGGCCGCCGGGCTGCCGGTCATCAGGCTGCATGAAGGCAGGCAACAGCGCCGCAAGCCTGGCCTGGGACGCCGACGTCGACCCGGAGAATGTTCCCCCGTTGTTCCCCCAAGCGCGTGCTCTGGCCCCTGGCAGAGCATGTCAGGGGCGACCGCGTCAACCGATCCAGAAGCGTTTGTGCAGGTCAGCGGAGGCGGACGGGAATCGAACCCGCCGACGACGCGGAGCGCCGTCCACCGGTTCTGAAGACCGGCGCAGCCAGTCACCTCGCTTCCCTCGCCGTCGTCCCCAATCCCATTCTGGCTGGCCAGGCGACGTCACCTCGGCGCCGCGTACTCCGAAGGCGCGGCCGTAAGCGGGAGCACGAGGCGAGCGTCGCGTGGGCCGAAAAGCTCGGCGTCTACATGGCCCTCGGAATGATGGGGAGCGTTGGCCACACCGCCAATCTCCTTCCATAGCGTGTCGAGCAGCTCACGCCAGATGTCGTCCGCCGACGGCGACTTGCCATTCTCCCAACGTGCTGCTAGACGACTCAGGGACTGTTGCTGCGCTGCTCGACTGAACTCAGCAAGCTGGGCGGACCTTTAGCCGACGTCGTGCTTACTGGGCCGCAAGCCAGTGGGGGAATAGAGCCAGGCCCCTTTCGAACGTCGGGCCAAGACATCATGAATTGCTTAACTCGCGATGCCAACTTTCGCAAGGGCTGCGGCAACATCGTCACGGTCGGGCGCTGCCAGCGGTGCGGCCGGATCGGCTAGCCAGCGTTGACAAAGGCCCGCCAGGTCTAGAGCCGCCTTCCAGCCCGCGGGGAAAGTGCCGCGACGGCAGGCCCGCACAAGCTGAGTTAGCCGCGTCTGAAGCTCGAATGCATTGTCTGAATTTCCATCAGAAAATGACCTGAATATGCCAGTTGCCAACTCAGGGGCTAGGTTGACGCTCGCAAGAATCGCGCCATCGGCTCCGACGGCGAAACTATCCAAAAGTGACTCGTCAATGCCGGTCAGCACGTCAAATCCGACCCCCGACGCCGCCAATATCTGCACGAAATATTCCGGACTACGACTGCTGTCCTTAATGCCCGCGATTCCCGGATGACTGGCCAGGATGCGAACGACTTCCGGGATTATCTCGATCTTGGTGAATACTGGGATGTTATACAGCAGCACCGGAAGTACCGCGGCGTCAGCGATCATCTCATAGAACCGCTGGACATCCTCGCTATCGAGTAGGTAGTACGGCGGTGGCGCGACAAGAACCGCAGTGCAGCCGATGCTAGCCAGCTGCTGGATCTCGATCAGGCAGTCTTCAACATTGTTGCACGGCACGTTGGGAAGTACCGCGACGCTTGCGGGCACCAGCTTCCTGACTTCTCCCGACAGAGCCAGCCGCATTTTGCGGGTCAAGCGTGGGCCCTCGCCGGTTGAGCCCGCAGGACTTACACCAGTGACGCCAGCCGCCAGGATGCGCTCGACAATGCGCTCGAGGCTCTCCTGATCCAGTCTTCCGTTCCTGTCCAGAGGAGTTACAAGGGCGGCACTAATCCCAGAGATCACGGCACTCCGATCACATTAGCGTCAAGTTTACTACATCAGACAGCCCGGTAAGTCGGTGTCGAACAGCCGATGCTGTTGGATTCGCAATGACTCCGATAGTATTATCGTCAACTTGACATGATCAGACAATAACTCGCGGCGCCACCAGCATCACATTTATGCAGAGGCAAAGAGGAAATTCCTCTTAGATCCAGTCGTGCTACAAAAGAAACGTGGTAAATGGGAGGATTCGCTTCGCGCCCATGCTGGTGGACTACCACTTCCTACCAAGCCCTCTGTCCAGACGGCCCACGAACATCCGACGGCTCCGAATGTCCGCTCAGTTCGCCCAAGCGGCTCACCCTTGACCGAACCTATCCCATGGCTCGTCCTTTCTAATGCCGTCGACACTGACGCACCATAAATGGTGATCCTGGAAACCGCGGCATAGGGTCACCTGGAGAGGAGGTGCGATGGTGGACTGGGATCCATTCGACGTGCTCTCGCTTCCGCATGATCCGGACCTGACAGGATGGCGAGTCCTTCAGGCCCATGTGCGTGGTATGAACCAGATGCCAGCGGCTTGAACGCGCCCGACTCGCTGTTGCTGGCCCGCGCCGCCGGATTCTGCTCCCCGCTCCTCACACCGATCGTCGGATGAGCCGCCGCACCCGCGCTCTGCGCTACCGGCTTGACCGTCGTTGCTGATGGTGCCGGTGACGGCTAGCGTTGATCCACAGGACCCAACCTTGTCGGGACTAGCTGGCCGAAGGGAAGCAGATGTCGAAGCGGGCGGTGGGCGGGAGTCGGCCTGGCGGTGCTTACTCGGCGGGAATCGTAGCCGAGGGCCGGTTCCTGTACGTCTCCGGCCAGGTGCCGGCCAGAGACGGCGTGGTGGTCGGCGAGACCGTCGCCGAGCAGACCATGGTCGCTCTGGAGAACCTCACCGCCGTCCTGGCCGCGGGCGGGGCGAGCCTGGCCGACGTCGTGCGGTGCGGCGTCTACCTAGACGACATGGCTGACTTCGCGGAGATGAACCAGGCCTACGCGACCGTCTTTCCCGAGCCGCTGCCGACCCGGACAACGGTCGGTGTCACCCTGGCCGGCTTCAAAGTGGAGATCGACTGCGTCGCGGTGCTGCCAGATCCGGCCTGACGCGCGAACGCGCTGCCTGAGCGACGCCGTCAGCCGCCGGTCAGCACAGTCGGCTGGCGACCGCAGGGGGCGCATGTCGCCGGATGACCTCCAGCGTGCTATCTAGGTCAGTGATCCCGGCATCTGAGCCGAGCCCGCTTACGACCAGCGAACCAGCGGCCATGGCCAGCCAGGGCGCATCTTCCAGCGGCCAGCCGCGCAGGAGGCCGACGATGAAGCCGGCCGAGCACGCGTCTCCGCACCCGGTAGTGTCAACGACCGCGGCCGGGAACGCCGGATAGTCCGCCCGTTGGCGGGAGGTGACGAGTGAGCAGCCCAGTTCACCCCGGGTGACCAGCACGCCCCGCACTCCGGCAGCCAGGACCTGGCCGGCCGCCTCGCTAAGATCGCTCATCCCGGTCAGCCTGCTGAGCTGTTCCTCATTGGGCAGGAAATAGTCCACCAGGGGGAGCACGGGCAAGAGCCGCGACCACGCAACGTCGTCGCCGGGGGTCAGGACGTCCATCGTCGTCGTGGCGCCGCTGCTCTTAGCGGTCGTCAGAACGGTGTGCAGCGGCTCGCCGCTGAAGTCGCCCAGTACGTCAGGGCCCCCGATGTGCACCACGCTCGCCGCGGCGATGGTATCCAGGTCGATGTCGGCGAGCGTGAGCAATGCAGTCGCGCCGGGCGCGTGCAGCGCCGGGCGCTCGCCGTTCGGGCGGATCGGCAGCATGGTCGCTGACGTCTGAACGCCGGGCTTCCGCGCGAGCAAGCGCGTGTCAATGCCGTACTTTCGCAGGACAGACATCAGGAAGTCGGCGAGCTGGTCGTCGCCGACTGCGCCCATGGCGATGACGCTGGCGCCGAGCTTGGCCAGGTCAACGCTGGTGCCGGCGGCGGTGCCGGCGGCCGTGATCCTGATCTCGTCCAGCAACTGGCGACCCTGGCCCGGCGGGATTGCCGTCACCGGCCGGCCGAGGATGTCGACAATATGAACTCCCAGGCTGACGATCACAGCGGCCTCGCCAGCTGTCATCAGGCTCCTCCTGACTGGTATCTGTGCCGCCTGGCCGCCGCGCTGACCTCGTCAAGTTCGGCGGCGTCGAGAATGCGCGGGGAACCTACGAGCAGTGCCCGCCAGTAGACCTCGGCCAGCCATTCGAGCAGCAGCGCCCGGTCGTATGCCTCGGTCAGCGAGGTGCCGCAGACGACAGCGCCGTGATTCTCCAGCAGCGCTCCGGTCCGATCCGCCAGTGCAGCAGCCGCCTGGTCCGCGAGGCCCTCGGACCCGAAGGTCGTATAGGGCACAACGGGCACGGTGTGGCCACCGAGGCGCAGGATCGAGTAGTGGATGGCCGGGATATGATCGCACACCGTCGAGACGGCTGCAGCGAACGGTGAATGGGTATGCACTACGGCCCCGGCAGCGGTGCTCTGGTAGATCTTCCGGTGCATCGGCCATTCAGAGGACCGCCTGCCATCGCCCGCGAGCACGGTTCCCTCGCGATCGAGCAGGCAGATGCTCGCCTCCGAGATCTCGTCGTAGTTAACTCCCGACGGTGTCATAACGAAATTCTCGCCGATGCGCATGCTGATATTGCCGGCGCTGCCAACTACCAGCCGGTCACTTGCCATTCGCCGGCCCGTGAGGACGATTGATTTCCTGCCCTCAAGAATCTCCGCGCTGACGTTAGCGTCGGTGGTCACCAGGCACACTCCTACTTGAGAGCCAGGGCGTTGGGTGGAGATCCGATGCCGCCGGTAGAATTCAGCGGCGCGCTGGTCAGCATGAATTCGTAGACACTGTCCTGCGCGCAGTCTGCGGCCAGGCTGTCGAGCCACCACAACTCGCCGAGAGCCATGCCGAACTGCCCGATGAGGATCTTGTGCAGGAAGCCGAAGGGCGCTGCCTCCGGGCTGAGATCTGGCGGCCATACCTCCACCGCGAAGGTGTCTGAAGCCACGCCCATTGCGCCGCTGTCCCACAGGTAGCGCGCCATGTCCTCGCTGTGCTCGATGCCTGGCGCGCGCAGGTCTCGTGCGACGGCGGCGCGAGCAGACCAGGGCTGGCTTGTGTACCAGCCGAGGAAACCGGTCCTGAGCAGTATGATGCAGCCCGGCGAATAGGAGATGCCGGCCTGCTCTCGGCCGCCTCCAGATCCGCGACGCTGAAGGCGGCGCCGCTGTCAGGCGCGTACCGGCCGCTTCCTGAGTCGAGGGAACGCTGCAGGTCAAGCAGCACGGCACGGGCCACGATCCCGCGCCGGGCCCAGTGCTCGATCGTGTTGCGTGCCCCGCTCAGCACGTCCTCGTCGGTTGCGCCGTTGTAGAACACGCCAGGTGAGTAGGCCACATGCGCGAGCGAGTCCCACTGGCTTGAGACTTGCGGGTAGTAGTTGTCGTAGACGTCATCGAGGTCCTCGAGCCCCGGACCCGGCTTATGCAGCAGCCGGTGCCTCGGTGCTCCGCGATCAACGTCTAGCGGCGGGTCAACGGCGTCGAGCGCGGCGTCGAGGGGGAACACCGCGCCACGTTTAACCAGGCCGAGGCAAGCCAGGACGCTGTCGGTGGTCTGCAGGTTCAGCAGGCCTGCCGAGTCATCGGCGCCGAAAAGGCCCCAGGCACTCCGCCCGCCGAGCGGAGCGGCCGGAAGTTCTGAGTACCGCGGCAGCTCAGAGCGATTCACTGGCACTGATCCGTCGCTCTTGCCGATGTGGTTCACGGGCGCTCCCTAGCAGGACGGATGCGGCAGAATGTGGTCGCGGTCGGCTGACCCGCCCGGCGCGCCGGGTGAGCCCGGGCCCTTTCCGCCGAAACTGGGGAGCGGGCCCGGGCTGCTCAGGCCGTTCCTAAGGCGCGGGCAGCGCGGAAATCAGGCGGTCGATGTCATCGTGGTTATTGAACAGGTGACATGAGAACCGGAGCCTGCCGTCCCGCACCGCGCACTTGATCTTCTGCCGGGCGAGCCCGGCCTGGACAGCTGGCACGTCGCCGCCGGGTACTTCGGCCGAGATGATGCCCGACATCTCGCCTGGCCGATCCGAGCTCACCACCCGGTAGCCCTTCTCGTTGAGCGCGCCGGTGAGGGTGCGAGTCAGGTCCAGCACCCAGCCCGTGATCTGCTCGGATCCCGCGGCCAGGAACACGTCGATGCTCGCGCCGAGCCCGTACATGCCCGCCAGATTCTGCACCGAGGGCTCGTAACGCCGGGCGCTGTCGGCGTATCGCAGGTTGTAGTCGAGTTGCTTGGATATGAACGGGGCATCCTCAATGTTCTTCCAGCCCGGCGCCGCGACCTCCAGGTTGGCGCGCAGCGCCGGGGAGACATAGCAGAACGCGATGCCGTAGCCCGCGCACATGCTCTTGTAACCATGGGCGGAGACCAGGTCCGCTCCCAGCGATGCGACCTGGACGGGCAGCACCCCGACCCCCTGGACGGCGTCGACCAGCAGCCAGCAACCGCGTTCGCGGCAGAGCGCCGCCATCTGCTCCACCGGAGCGCGGAAGCCGTGGTAGCAGTTGACCAGGCTGATGCACACCACGCGGGTGCGATCCGACATCACCTCCGCCACGTCCGCTACGTCGAACCGGTGCCTGCCGCGGTCCTGGACGAAGACGACCTTGACGCCTTTCTTCTCCAGCGCCAGGAACGGGTACACGCCGCTCGGGAACTCGTGGTCGTAAAGAACGACCTCGTCGCCCGGCTGCCAGTCAAGCCCGAGCGACACCAGGCTGATGCCCTCGCCTGTGCTCCGCAGCAGCGCGACATCAGCCGGGTCACACCCGATGAACTGGCCGACCTTGCCGCGTACCTCGGCCGCTCCGTCCCACCAGTGGCCCAGGCCGGGCGCGTCGACGCCCAGCATCATGCCCTCGATCAGCTTGGTCTGCGCGCGCACGTTCGACACCGGCAGCGGTCCGTAGGTCGCGGTGTCGAACCACACCTTCTCGCCGGTCACCGGGAATTCCTCGCGCCGAAGCCTGGCCCATCGTCTCCTCGGGCGAGGCAATCGCCGTCACTCGCCGGCTCCCAAGGGCGGATCGTCCACGTGGCCGATGGAGCGGACGGCTGGCTCAGCGGCCAGATCCGCCCTGCCTGCCAGCCGGCCGAGGGCCAGCGCCTGTCCGGCCGTGCCGGCCCGCAACCGCGACCGCAGCCCGAAGTAGTACCAGGCAGCGGCCACTGCCTGGCCGCATACCGCCAGTATGGCGGCCTTGTGGAAGATCGACGGCAGGGTGAAATCGAAGATAAGCGCGACCTCCCAGAGGATCGAAAGGACGATGAGCGGCATTGCCCAGCGGCCCAGGTCGAAGGCCCCGGACTTCGGGATGCTGCTGCGGCGCACCGCGTACGCGCCGACGATCATGAGATAGACGAAGCTGGCGAAGATCGGTGTTGCCCCGATCAGGATGGCGTAGGCACTGCCATTTTCGGCCGCGAAGACCATCACCGCGATGTAGATGATCGTGGTGAGCGCCAATGCGGCGACGGGGGTCTTGGTCTTCTCGTCTACCCGCCCGAATAGCTTTGAGCCGGGGAACATGTTGTCGCGGGACAGCGAGAAGATGAGCCGCCCGATCGCGGCGATCTGCACGACCATCAGCGAGAAAACCGAGTACACGACGGTGACGAGGAAGATCCGGGAGAACACCGAGCCGAACCAGTACTTGGCGAGATAGGCGATGGGCGTGGGACTCGACGCGACGGCCGAGAGATTCGGGATACTGATGGCGAAGCAGATCAGCGTGATCATGCCGATGATCCCGGAGATGGCGACGGCACCGATGATGGCCCTGGCGACGGTGCGCTGTGCGCCGACTGCCTCCTCACCGAGGTCAGCGCACGCCTCGAACCCGCCGATGGTGAAGGCGCCCATAAGGAGTGCCAGCGAGGCGGCATACCAGGCAGATTGACCATGCAGCGGCCCGTGGGAGAACAGGAAGCCGCCCCCGTGCAGCCGTGGCGAGTGGACTAGGAATGCGATGAGGAGCAGTACGCCCAGGACCAGCGTGCCCAGAATTTCTGTCGATACCGAATAGTTGTTGATCCTGGCCGTGAGCCGGACGCCGACTACGTTGATCAGGCCGGCCAGCACCAGCACGATCACGGACACCCAGATCATCAATGTCAGGTTGCCGACGTTGAGCCCGAGCACCGTGCCGATCGTCGGCGAGAGCAGCAAAAGCGTCTCGCCGCCGCTTGCCAGGGCGAAGCAGCACAGCAGGTTGAAGCCGACGAACCAGCCGTAGCCGGGCCCGACGAGCCGGCCACCCCACTGGTAGGAATAGCCCGCCAGCGGGACGCGGGATGCTAGCTCGGCGAGGACAAAGGCGAGGATCATGGCGCCGATCGCCGCGACGGGCCACAGCCAGATGGAGGCCGCCCCGAACTCTGACGTGGCGAACTCGAAGTTCGTGAAGATGCCGGTCGTCACCGAGATGACGGAGAACGATACGGCGAATATTGAAAAGAGCTTCAGCGTCCGCCGCAGCTCTTGCTTGTAGCCAAACGAAGTTAGCAGGCGCTCGTCTGCATGAGCGACGTCGTGCTCGGTGTCAGCCATGGCCTTTCCCTTTCCCTGTGTCGTTACTTCGGCGTGTGAACGTCCTCCCAACGCCAGGGGCGCTGTCATCTCTGTCCGTCTCTCTGGGTCCGGTCCCAGCGCGGCTTACTGCTTTGTGTCGCTGGCCCACCTCCGAATTGCGCTCGCCGCCACTCTCTCGGGGACGACGGGGAACCCGTTGCCGGGCCGGGTGGGCACGGCGATGCAGCCGTTGAGCTCGATATCGAAGGTCGGTTCGACCAGGTCCTGCTCGTAGAAGATGCGGGCGGGCGACATGTCTGAGTGCAGCGTGAAGCCGGGCAGTGCGGCGAGTGCGAGGTTGAATCCGCGGCCGATGCCGGTCTCGAGCGTCCCGCCGCACCAGACTGGCACGTTCCGGGCGGCGCAGAGGTCGTGAATGGCGATGCTGGCGAGCGGGCCGCCGAGCCGGGGCGGCTTGATATTGACTATCCGGCCGGCATCCAGCTTCAGGGCGGTCCTGACGGTGTTGTAGCTAGACGCGCTCTCGTCCAGGCACAGAGGCGTCCGGATGGTCTGTTGCAGCTCCGACAGCTCGATCAGCGCGTCGGCAGCGAACGGCTGCTCGATCATGACTAGGCCGTAGTCATCGAGCGCCTGCCACGGGTCGCTGCCCGGGAGGTAGCCGCAGTTGGCATCCACCGTTACCGGAATGCCGGGACAGCTTTCGCGTACCGCGGCGACGGCCGCGACGTCCCAGCCAGGCGCGATCTTGAGCTTGACCCGCCCGAAGCCTTCCCGGAGCCGGGCGTCGATCTTGGCGAGCAGCGCATCGGTGCTGTCGCAGATCGGGAACGATTCGCCCGCGGGCACGGCGTCACGGGTGGCGCCCCAGAGCGGCGGCGAGCGGCGTGTCCAGCTTTGCCGAGGTCATGGCCCAGGCGGCGCTTTCGACAGCGTTCTTCGCGTAGTTCTGCCCGATCAGGTCGGCCCACGAGCCGGCCAGTTCGGCCGGGCCGCTGAACTGCCGCCCGATTATCGGTGGAATGAGGAGGTCAATGATGGCTGACCAGGTGCTTTCCGCGGTGTCTGAGCAGTACACCGGGCGCTCGGCGATGGGTGCCTCGCCCCATCCCTCGACGCCGTCGTCGTCCTCGAGCCGCACGACTATCAGCCGCTTACGGCTGGCTGAGCGGCCGTAGGCGGACCTGAACTCGGTCACCATCGGCAGTGACAGCATCCAGGCCTGCGCCCGCGCCGGCCGGAGCGGGCAGGCGATGCTGCGGGCCCGCGCGAGATTGCCGGTGGAGGTGCCCGCTGCGATGGTCGATTCGGTCGGCACGGGCGCCCCTTACAGCATTTCCCGGTACTCGCTGATTTCCCAGTCGCTGACGTGACTGAGGTAGCGCAACCAGTCGAATCGGAGCACGTCGGTAAACGTGCTGGTAAACACCGGGCCAAGAGCCTGCACGAGTGCGTCGTCCGCGAGCAGCGCCTCCAGGCCCTCGGCCGGGCTGGCGGGCAGCCGCTGAAAGCGAAGGTTCTCGAACAGGTTGTCACTGACCGGATCTGGCGGTTCGAGGCTCCGGCGAATGCCGTCCAGGCCGGCCGCCACCATGACCGCCGACAGCAGGTACGGGTTGGCGTCTGAACTGCCGAGCCGGTTCTCGATCCTGGTGTCCGTACCGTCGGGCAGGGCGCGGACAAGCGCTGTCCGGTTCTCGATGCCCCAGGCGATCTGAACCGGCGCCCAGGTGCCGACCTGGTAGCGCTTGTACGCGGTGACGGTGGGGCTGGCGATGGCGGTCATGCCCGGAGCGTGTGCCAGTTGGCCTGCGATGTAATGCCGGGCTGTGTCCGACAGCCCGTGCGCAGCCGCGGGGTCCAGCAGAACATTCTGCCCGTCCGGGTCGAGCAGCGACTGGTGCAGGTGGTAGCCGCTTGGCGGGGTGATGTCGAGGTTGGTCGGCTTGGCCAGGAACGTGGCCTGCAACCCGAGAGTCTGCGCGATCTGCTTGACGGCGATTTTCAGCGCGACAACGCGGTCGGCGGCCAGCAGGCCGGAGCCGGGCTCGAGGTTGATCTCGAACTGCCCGGCGCCATGCTCGCTGAAGATTTCATAGACCGGCAAGCCCATAACCGCGATGGCATGGTCCAGCTCGTCGATGAACCTCTGGGCCATGCCGAGGGCGTGCACGGAGAACCAGGACTGCGGGCCGTAGATGGGTGCGTAGCCCTGCTGAGCCGGGTCCGGCCGGAAGACGTAGAACTCCAGTTCGTGGCCGAACACCGGCTGGAGGCCAAGCGCTCGCGCGTCCTCGAGCACCGTGCGCAGCACTGCCCGGGGAGTCTGAACGAGCTGGCCGTCGCCGTCGTACATGTCCGTGAGCACGTGCGCGGTTCCGGGCGTCCACGGCAGCGGCGCGTAAGTGAGCAGATCGGCGCGCAGGACCCCGTTCCGGTAGCCGATGTCGTGACTGTAGATGCGCTCGCCCGGTGCGTGCCGCTGCCAGAGATTCGACGCGAACAGCGGGATCGCGAAAGGGTGCCCCTCGGTTAGGGCCCGCTCGATGCGCTGGGCGGTCACGACCTTCCCTCGCGGAACGCCGTACAGGTCGGTCAGCACCAGCCGAATATTGCGGATATTCTCAGCTTCGATCCGCTTGAGCACGTCGGCGGGGCCGGGCGTTCCGCTGTCCGCCACGACGTCGGTCGCCTCGACGTTCGCCATGAATCCCTCCTCTCTGATGCCGTAATGCGTGGGTCCCGGCCGTGGCGGCCTGACCGCCCGGCCGGCCAGCGGGCCGGTTCATCCCGGTAACCCGTCGGCGGCCACCCCCTGGGCTGACAGCGCCGCTGCGACTGCTTGCTCAGTGACGGCGATGTGGGCGCGCATGGCCTCGCCGGCGCCAGCCCGGTCACCCTGGCGCAGGCAATCAAGGAGCAGGCCATGGCTGTCCAGCGACTCCTGCCGCCGCACCGGCGAGGAATCAAGCAGGTCCAGGGCTGGTGCCATCCAAGCCCGGATGTCGCGCACGGCCACGATCAGGTAGTCGTTGCGGCAGGCGCTGGCGACGATCTGGTGCAGGGACACGTCGATCGCGCGGAACCGGTTGCGGCCGATGGGCGGCTCCTGAAGCTCGGCCTGATGTAGCCGGTCCAGCCGGGTCAGCTCGGTCTGAGTGATCCGTTCGGCGGCCAGCTCGGCGGCGAGCGGCTCGATCGCGGCACGGTACTCGAATAGATGCCGGAAGTTCACCGCCGTTCCCCTGAGCCGTTCGATTGCCACGTCGAGCGCCGGCTGCACGACGTAGGCTCCGCCCAGGCGCCCGCGCTTGATGTGGATGTACTGGTGGTCCTCCAGCCAGCGCAGGCCTTCTCGTACCGCCATCCGGTTCACGCCTAGTTGTGCGCAGAGCTCGGCCTCGGGCGGCAAGCGCTCGTCCGGCAGGAACTCGTAAAGCCGGATGGCCGTCAGCAGCAGGCTGGCGACCTGCTCGCCGAGCCGCTGGCGAAGTGGCTGCACGCTGGCGAGGCTGTTGCTGGCCCTGGGGTGGCTCATAGCACTGCGCTTTCGGCCACCACGGCCCGGGCAGTGGCGTGCGGGAAAATCAGCCTGAACAGCGAGCCGTCGGGAGAATGCAGCTCGGTCGCCGCCACGTCGGCGTCGCCGTCGCGGAACGTCCAGAACCGGTTCCGTTCATGGTTGCTGTACAGCGAGAGTGTGCCGTCGGCCGCCAGCGCGGCCAGGTTCGCCTGGCCGCCCAGTTTCTCCCAGACCATCCTCAGCGCGTCGCCCACGTCGACGCCCGACGCCGTCAGGTCCTCCAGCATGCAGAAGCCGATCTCGCTGTCGGCGACTCCGGCGAGGCGCTGGGCGTAGACGCCGCGGTAGGACTCGTACTCGGCGAACAGCCCGTTGTGACAGAAAGCCAGATCGGCAGCTTCAGTGAGGAAAGGCTGCGTATTAGCCAGGTCGATCGTCGACAGCAGCGTGGGCCGCCGGAAGTGGACGACGAATGTGGTCGACTCGACCGATTGCAGGAAGCCGGAGGCTGCCTCGTCCTCTTCCATCCGGCCCTCGTACCGGTGCCGCCGGACCTCACCGTCTTCGAGCCACGCCACGCCCCAGCCGAATCTTCCGGAGCCGTAATACTCCATCGCACGGGCATTCTCGGCTATGGCGGAAAAAGGCCGGGCGGTGGTCCACCGGACGGCAAAGATCTCACACACGTCCGCGCAGCCTCCTGTCGATGTCACCTGTCGCTGACATAGATGTTCTTCACCTCGGTGTAGTCGTAAAGGCCATCAAGGCCCTGCTCCTTGCCCAGGCCGCTCTGCCGGTACCCGCCGAAAGGCGCCTGGATGTAGGAGCTGGAATCGGAGTTGATGCTGAGCAGGCCTGAGCGGATCTCGCGCGCGACGCGGATGGCCCGGCCGATGTCACGGGTCCAGAGCGATCCGCTCAGGCCGTACCGGGTCCCGTTGGCCAGCGCGATAGCCTCGTCCTCGTCGTCGAACGGCAGGATCGTGGCAACCGGGCCGAACACTTCCATCGTCGCGACTTCGCTGTCCGGCGCGGCGCCGGTCAGCACCGTCGGGGCCACTGCGTTACCCGCCTCGAGTCCCGGCTTGGCCACGACCGTGCCGCCGCAGACCACTTCGGCTCCGTCGCTGACCGCGCGCCCGATAAAGCCGAGGACCCGGTCGCGCTGACCCGCCGAGATGAGGCTGCCGAGCCGGACTGCGGGATCGAGGGGGTCGCCCTGCGGCAGCTGGCCTGCAAGTTCCGCGAGCTGCGTGACGAACTGGTCGGCGACTGGCCGCTGCACGATAATGCGGCTACGAGCGCAGCAGTCCTGACCCGAGTTGGCGAAGACGGCCGCAATAGCGGAAGCTGCGACCTCCTTGATGTCGGCGTCCGCGAAGATGACGTTCGGCGACTTGCCGCCGAGCTCCAGGCTGACTCGCTTGATGCCGGCGGCGGCGCGGGCGAGGATATCGGCGCCAGTGTCGGTGCTGCCGGTGAAGCTGATCTTCGCCACGTCAGGGTGTGCCACGAGCTGCTGGCCCACCTCGCGTCCCGACCCGGTCACGACGTTGAAAACACCCGGCGGAAGTCCAGCTTCCCGGCAGATGAGCTCCAGCTCAAGCGCGGTCAGCGGGGTCGGCGGTGCCGGCTTGAGCACGATCGAGTTTCCCGCGGCCAGCGCCGGGGCGGCCTTCTTGGCCGCTATCGCGATCGGCCCGTTCCAGGGCAGGATCAGGGCACAGACGCCGACGGGCTCCCGCAGGGTCAGGTCGAGGCCGGAGGCGTTGACCGGGATGGTCTGGCCGGTCAGGTAATTGACGGCTGCCCCGTAGAAACGGAAGTAGCGCGCCGCCGCCTCCACCTCCGCCCGGCAGTCGGTGATCGGCTTGCCCGAGCACAGCGATTCGAGGAGGGCAAGCTCCTCACGCCGCGCCGAAATCTTGTCGGCCGCCGCCCGGAGGACGTCACCTCGCTGCGGCGCGGGCAGGCGCCGCCAGACACCTGATTCGAACGTGGCCGTCGCGGCTGCGACGGCCTTCGCGACGTCGGCCTCGCTGGCTTCGGCGGCTCGTCCGATCTCCTTGCCGGTGGCCGGATTGGTGAGGGGGTAGCTGCGCCCCGCCTCGGCCGGGACTTCCTCGCCGCCGATGCGCAGCGTGCCCGCTAGCACGGCATCGCTCAATGCTGCCCGGCCGCCTGTCATACCGCTGTGTACCCGCCGTCCACGACGAAGAAGGCACCCGTGATCCAGCTAGAGTCGTCGCACGCCAGGAACAGAGCCATCTTGGCAATGTCCTCGGGCTGCCCCCAGCGGCCGAGCGGAACGTGGCTCTCTACTGCCTTCTCGTACTCGGGCGTGAACGGCCCGGCCAGCGGCGTCTTGATAGCTCCGGGGAAGATGCAGTTGCAGCGGATCTGGTACTTGGCATGCTCAACGGCCAGGGTCCTGGTAATCGTCACCACGCCGCCCTTGGCCGCGGTGTAGGCGTCGGAAGCGCCCGAGCCGACTCTGAGCGCGGCGATGCTGGAGACGTTGATGATCGAGCCGCCGCCGACCTTCTGCATCTCGGGGATCGCGTACTTGCACCCGAGATAGGTCCCCTTCAGGTTCACGTCCAGCGTCCGGTCCCAGATGTTCTCCTCCAGGAGCGGCGAGGGGGCGTCCGTGACGCCCGGCCGGTAGTTGCCCTGCGCCGAGAACCACAGGCCGGCGTTGTTATACAGGACGTCTAGCCGCCCGAACTGCGTGGTCGCCATCGAGATCGCGGCCTGGACCTGCTGCGCGTCGGAGACATCGCACTGCGCGAATGCCGCGTTCCCGCCGGCGCCGGTGACCTCGTCCACGACGGCGTGACCAGTATCTGCGTTAACATCCGCGACGACGACGGCCGCGCCTTCACTGGCGAACAGGCGGGCCGCGGCCGCACCCTGTCCGCTGCCTGCTCCGGTGATAACGGCGACCTGACCAGCTAGCTTTCCCACAGACGCGATCTCCCTGGAACTCGAACTCCGACTACGACCGATCGACTGGCGGTCCACGGCGATCTTCGACGCCGCGTGCCGCATGCCCACGAGCGGCAGGTAGCTGCCGACCAGACCGCAGAAGGCCGAATTAATGAGCGATAAATAGCAAAATATATGCTGAATTTGCGCTTAGCGTAGGCAGGCCGGAACGGCCTGTCAAGGGGTCAGCGGAACAATGCCGGCCCGGACCGCGGGCCACGCCCGGTGCGCGCAGCCAGGACGGCGCACGGCGTCGCTGAGGCGACTCCGGCGGCTGGCACGGCAAGTGCCAGTGCGGAGCGGAATGACCCGCCCGCGAGAGCTAGCATGCGTGTTTTATATCACGCGTACGACATAAAATCATCAGCCTGGTACCGAGTGCACGACGGCCGTCCGAATGCGGCCGAGGAAGCTGTCGAGCGTCTGGAGCTGGCGCTGCGGGGTCGCCCTCGACGGGTAGAGGGCGGCTTCCAGGGAGAGCCCCTCCACGATGATCATGAGCTGGTGGGTGAGATCGCTGGCGTCGGCATCGGGCCAGATCTGGCCAAGTTTCTGAGCTTCGCAGACCCGGTAATGAAGCAATTCCCAGAACCGCTCGAACTCCTCGTGCTGCAACTCGCGCAGGGCCTCGTTGCCGAGGGCAAGAGACCAGAAGTTCGCCTCGATCTGCGCCTCGAGCAGCCGCTGATCGTCCAGCGGAAGGGCCTCCAGCATCACCACGCGCAGGGCCTCGATACCCAGCAGCCCCTGCGTCCGCTCACGCAGCCGCGCGTACACCTGATGGTGGGAGAGCCGGAGGGCGGCGGCGAGCAGCGCTTCCTTGTCCGCGAAGTAGTGCGCGAGCACGCCGGTCGAGACCCCCGCCTCGTGCGCGATCTCCCGGGTCGTGACGCCGACGATCCCGGTCCTGGCAATGACCCGCCAGGTCGCCGCGAGCAGTTCCTGGCGGCGACGCTCGTGATTGACAATTTTCGGCACTGATAGCTCCCACCTGGGTGCAGACCCGGTTTCCCCGCCAGCGAGCCCTGGGCGGCGAGGCCACCCGCTTCGAGCGCCTGTTGTCACAGAGGGCCTGGTCTTCGTAACCTGACTCATGTTATAGATCAGACGTCCGGTATTAATTTCGACTGCGAACCCTGGCCCCGATGTTACGTGAGCGGCGTGGCCGTGACGACGCGGGCGGGCCCGGCGTGTCGTCGGCGCGCGCCGTGCAACGCTGCCAGGACGATAAGGAGCCGAACTTGACAGAGGTCATTAGCCACAGCCGCATTCGGAGTGCGGATGCATCACTGCGGCAGCGGGCAAAGGCTGTGATTCCCGGCGGCATGTACGGCCACCTGAGTGCGGGCGCCCTGCCCGCTGAGTACCCGCAGTTTTATGAGCGTTCTGAAGGAGCGCACGTCTGGGATGTCGACGGAAACGAGTACGTCGATCTCATGTGCAGCTTCGGTCCTGTCATTCTCGGGCACCAGCATCCGAGGGTTGAGCGGGCCGTCGCCGCTCAGCGGGCCAGGGGCGACACCCAGGCGGGCCCGGCGGCTTGCATGGTCGAGGCCGCCGAGCTTCTGGTCGAACGCGTCGCGCATGCGGACTGGGCAATGTTCGCTAAGAACGGCACCGATGCCACGACCATCTGCCTGATGGTGGCGAGGGCAGCCACGGGCCGCAGTAAGGTACTCGCCGCTGCTGGTGCGTACCACGGCTCGGCGCCGTGGTGCACCCCGCGGCTGGACGGCGTTACGCCCGAAGACCGCATCAACATGGGCTACTACACCTACAACGACCTCGCCAGCGTCGAGCGGGAAGCTGACGGCAGCGTGGCCGCGATCATCGTCTCCCCGTTCCGGCACGATGCTGGCTTCGACCAGGAGCTGGTCGACCCCGACTTCGCCCGAGGGCTGCGGCAGTTGTGCGACCGGATCGGCGCGGTGCTCGTTATGGACGAGGTGCGCGCAGGCTTCCGCCTGAACGATGGCGGCAGCTGGGAAGGCATCGGGGTCAATCCCGACTTGAGCGCCTGGAGCAAGGCGATCGGGAATGGCTATCCGCTCGCGGCGGTGCTCGGAACGGAGAGCCTTGCCGAAGCCGCCGCGCAGATCTTCGTCACCGGGTCGTTCTGGTTCCAGGCGGTTCCGATGGCAGCCGCTATCGCTACGATCACGGCCATCCGCGACGAGGGCGCCGTTCCCGCTATGGAAAGAATCGGAGCGATGCTGAGAGCCGGGATCGAACAGCAAGTCCTTGACTCAGGACTGGCGGTGCGCCAGACGGGGCCGGTGCAGATTCCTAACCTTAGCTTCGTCGGCGACGAGAACTTCGCCAGAGCGCGGGCCTTCTGCGCCGCGGTCGTCGACAATGGCGTGATCGTGCATCCGCGTCACAACTGGTTCGTGTCGGCAGCTCACTCAGCCCAAGATGTCGACCGGATCCTGGCGGCGACAGAGCATGGCTTCCAGGCTGTGCTCAGGCAGTTCGGGTCGGCCTAGGGTACTGTCTCGGCTTGGAAGTAGCGTCTTTCAAGACGCGCCGCCGTCGGCAGGGCCTTCATCCGCACACCGTCGTGACGGCGCATAGACGAGCTCCGCGACGTTCTGAGCCGCAGTGTGCTCGGGACGCGACGTCCGTTCGCGGCCACGGCTGGTGGGCGTAGCTACGCAGCACCGCATATATGCCGCGCTGCGTGAGTCCTGCAACTTCGAGGTGCGCAAGACCCGCCGGATGTCCTTCAACGCCATCTACGCGATCGAACTGGAGCCGGAAGAACGTCAGGAAGCAAGCCGCTGGAGCGCACATCAGGCGGCTGAGTTCCTCTCCCAGAGCCCTGACGAGCCGCTCGCGCTCTTATTCCGCATTGTCCTGCTCCGAGGCGCCCGGCGAGGCGAGGCCTGCGGGTTCCGGTGGAGCGGCGCCGACTTGGACGCCGGATATCTCACGGTGGCGAGGCCCTTGCTATTGATCGGGGCCAACGTCGTCGAAGGAAAGCCCAAGACGCAGGTGGGCGAGCGGCAGATCCGGCTCGACGACCGCACGATCACCCTGCTGCGTGAGCATCGCAAGCAGCAGCTAGCCACAAGGCTGGCTGCCGGTCCCGCCTGGCAAGACAACGACCTGATCTTCTGCGTGGACGATGGCACGCCGTGGAGGCCCGACTTCGTCAGCCGCCGCTTCAAGGTACTAGCGAAGGCCGCCGGGCTGCCGGTCATCAAGCTCCATGAAGGCAGGCACAGCGCCGCAAGCCTGGCCCGGGAGGCCGACGTCGACCCGGAGATCCGGCGCAAGACATTGGGCCACGCCGACCAGGCCATGACATCCCACTACACGCACATCGAAGCGCAGGCCCACCGGGCCGCCGCGGAAGCAGTCGCCAGCCTCGTGGAACGCGAGCCGTGAACGACTGTTCCCACATTGTTCCCACAACCCGCGTTCCAGCCTGGGAGCCGCCAGTACTGCCGTCTGGACAAAGCAAGATCGAGACGGCGTTTGGCCTGGTAGCGGAGGCGGACGGGAATCGAACCCGCCGACGACGCGGAGCGCCGTCCACCGGTTTTGAAGACCGGGGGGACCACCAGGTGCCCTGACGCCTCCGAGCAGACCCTATCGGCGATCAGGCGATCTGCCTGGCACCCGGGCCAGGCACGGGCGTGACGTCCCTGGCCGATTCCAGGACGTGGCCGTCCGAGCAGGCCAGCTCAAGGAAGACGGGCGCGCCGCAATCACGGTGCGTGAGCTCGACGGCTGGCCCGCCTGGCCAGGCCGCGTACTTGTCGCCCCAGGCCAGCAGCGCCGCGATCACCGGGAACAGGTCCATCCCCTTCTCGGTGAGCCGGTACTCGCTCCGCGGGCGCTGCCCTTCCTCGTGGTACGGCGCCTTGCGGAGGATGCCCTCGGTGACCAGCCCGGCCAGCCGGTTGCTCAGCACCTGACGCGGCGCGCCGGTGCGGCGCTGCATGTCATCGAACCGGCGAACGCCGTTGAATGCCTCACGCAGCACCAGGAACGTCCACTTCTCCCCGACGATCGCCAGCGCCGCCGCGATGTTGCAGTTGGACGTGTCGTAGTCGAGCGCCCAGGACCTCTTCATGTGTTCATGCTAGGTCTACTTGACAGACTTAGCAAGGATGAGCCAGGCTGGACGCATGACACCTGGGTCTACGAAACGAACCCCGGCCGGAGCCCTGGTCGCCGGCCCTGGGAGCGCCGTGATCAGGAGCGCGACCATCAATGACGCCGACCGCATCCGCGAGTTCGTGTGCGGCCTGTCGCCCCGGTCCCAGTACTTCCGGTTCTTCGCCAGCGTTGCACCGCCCAGCACCGGCCTGCTGCGCGCCCTATCCGGGGCGAGCGGCACCGCGGACATCCTGATCATCACCGACAGCCGCAACGCCGTGATCGGGCATGGCATGGCCGCCGACGCCCGCGTCGCCGGACGGCTCGAAAGCAACATCGGCCTCGTAGTCGCCGACGACCGTCAGGAGCAGGGCCTCGGGACCATGCTCCTGAGCCTGCTCGTCAGCCGGGCCGTGGGGCGCGGCGTCTCGACGCTGGTGCTGGACGTACTGCCCGCCAACGACAGGATGCGCGGCATCATCACCCGCCGGTGGCCGGGCGCCCCGACCGAGCGGACCCGCGACGCCATCGTCATCAGGCCGGCGATCGGACCGGCAGACACCGCGGGCACAGCTGAGCTGCCCGCCTTCGTCGCACTCCGCGGCGACAGCCTGCCGGCGGGCATCAGCCCGATCGGCGCCCATATCGCGGGCAGCGGCCTGGCTGCCTTCCGAGGAGGTCCTCGTGCACCCGACCGATCTGCGGCCTAACCCGATCGACGCGACGAGCGAACCGCGCGAGCGCGCCTACGGCTGGGACGATCCGGCGATCACGGCAGAGGCGGCGAGAGACCTCGACGGCGCCTCGTTCCTCCAGGCGATTCTCGACGGCAGCCTGCCGGCCCCGCCGATCGCGCACACACTGGACTTCAGGCTCAGCTCGGTGCAGCCCGGCCTGGTCTTTTTCGAGTTCGCGCCATCGGAGATTCACTACAACCCGATCGGCTCGGTGCACGGCGGCATGATGGCGACGCTGTGCGACTCGGCCTGTGGCTGCGCTGTGCAGTCCATGCTGCCCGCCGGCAGCTACTACACGAGCCTGGACCTGACCGTGAAATTCCTGCGCCCGGTCACCTCGAGCACCGGGCCGATGGCCTGCGAGGGCACGGTGATCTACCTCGGCGGCCGATCTGCGCTCGCGGAGGCCCGGCTGACAGACGCCGCCGGGAAGCTCTACGCCCACGCCACCAGCAGCTGCATGATCTTCCGCCCGCACGGCGGCCCCGACGGTGGCCCCGACGGGGCCCCGACGGCGGCCCCGACCGCCGGTTAACCGGGTGCGGCCAGCGGCCAGAGCCGCTACCGTCGCGGAGGTGACCAGCGAATTCGATGCAGCAGCGCACAACAGGGCAGCGTGGGACCGCCAGGTCGACTCGGGCAGCGAGTGGACAGTGCCGGTCGGTCCCGATGTCATCGCCGCGGCCAGGGCCGGCACGTGGTCCGTGGTGCTGATCGGCTACGACCCGGTCCCCCGCGACTGGTTCCCCGACAAGCTGGCCGGGACCGACGTGCTCTGCCTGGCCAGCGGCGGCGGGCAGCAGGGACCCGTCCTCGCCGCGGCCGGCGCGACGGTCACGGTCCTGGACAACTCGCCGCGCCAGCTCGCGCAGGACCGGATGGTCGCCGACCGGGACGGCCTGGCGCTGGAGACGGTCCTCGGCGACATGCGCGATCTCGGCGCGTTCGCCGACGCGAGCTTCGACCTGGTCTTCAACCCAGTATCTAACGTGTTCTGCCCGGACCTGGCGCCAGTCTGGCGGGAGTGCTACCGCGTGCTGCGGCCCGGCGGCGAGCTGCTCACCGGCTTCCTCAACCCCGATGTGTACATTTTCGACGCCGACGCCAGCGAGAACCGCGACGAGCTCATCGTCCGGCACGCCCTGCCCTACTCCGACCTCACGCACCTGACTCCGGAGGAGCGCGAGCGCCTCTGGGGCCCTGGCGCCCCGATCGAGTACAGCCACTCGCTCACCGAGCAGATCGGCGGGCAGCTTGAGGCAGGCTTCATCATCACGCGGTTCCGCGAGTGCCCGCATCACGCCGGGCCGACGGCGAACTACATGCCCGGCTACTTCGCCACCGGTGCCCGCAAGCCGGGCTGGATCGCCGGGAGCTAGCTCGCGCTCGTGTAGAGGCCGTCGATGACATCGGCGTACTTGGCGTGCACGACCCGGCGCTTGAGCTTGAACGTGGGCGTGAGCTCCTCGCTCTCGGCCGTCCACTCCACCGGCAGCAGCTCCCAGTACTTCACCTGCTGAACACGGGCCAGCCTGGCGTTCGCCTCTGCCACCGCGCGCTCGACCTCGGCGCGCACGACGGGGTTAGTGGCCAGCTCGGCCAGTGAGGCCGCCTCGATGCCGCGCGCCTTGGCCCAGGCCGGCGCCACGCCGCTGTCCAGCGTGAGGATGGCCACCAGGTACGGCCTGCGGTCCCCGTAGGCCAGCGCCTGGCCGATGAGCGGATGCGCGACCAGGAGGTTCTCGACCGCAGCCGGGCGACACGTTCTCGCCGCCGGCGGTGATGATCAGCTCCTTCTTGCGGTCGACAACCCGGACGAATCCGTCATCGTCGATAGAGCCGATGTCCCCGGTGTGCACCCAGCCCTCGGCGTCGATGAGCTCGGCGGTCTGCTCAGGCAGGTTGAGGTAGCCCGGCGTGGCGAGCGGGCCGCGGGCCAGGATCTCGCCGTCCTCGGCGATCTGCACCTCGATGCCGGGGACCGGCCGCCCGACGGTGCCGAGCCGGAACGCGGCGGTCGTGTTGGTCGTGAACGCGCCCGTGGTCTCGCTCATCCCGTACACGTCCAGGACCCGGACGCCGAGGCCGCCGAAGAACTCGCCGACCTCCGGCGGCAGCGGCGCCGCGCCGCTGACGACGACCTCAGCCTCGCCGAAGCCCAGCAGCGACTTGATCGGGCGCAGCACCTGCTCCTCCGCCGTGGCGAACCTTTCCGCGAGCTCGGGGGTCGTGACCTCGCCGTACTGGCAGCTGCGCACGTACTCCAGGCCCGTGGCCATGGCCGCGGCCACCGCCGCCTTCCTGGCCTCGTCCTGCTCGCCGGCCAGCAGCGCCTGGAGGCCGGCCATGACCTTCTCGAAGATCCGCGGCACGCCGAAGAACGCGGTCGGCCTGACGTCGCCCATCGTGGCGATCAGCTGGGTCGCCGCGTCGTGGCAGAAGTAGGTGTGGCACGCGTTGCAGATCCCGAGGTAGAGCGTGAACATCCGCTCCGCGATGTGCGCGAGTGGCAGGTAGGAAACCCAGCGCACGTGCAGCGGCGCGTTCCCGCCCGCCCGTGCCGTTTCGACCTCGTACAGCACGTTGGCGTGCGTGATGACGACACCCTTGGGGTTGCCGGTGGTGCCGGAGGTGTAGAGCAGGGTGACGGGATCGTGCGGATCGATGGCCGCGATTCGCCGCTGGATGGGAACGGGGTCCTTTGCCATCCCCTGGGCCCCGAGCGTGGCGAAGTCGTCCCAGCTCATGAACGGCACCTCGGCCGGACAGGCCGCGGCGTCACGGACGATCACGGTGCGCAGGGACGGCAGCTGCGACAGCACCTGCTGCCACCGGGCTAGCTCGCTGGCGCCCTCGATTATCGCGATCTTGGCGTCGCAGTTGGCCGCCATGAACGCGATCTGCTCGGGCGCGAGCGTGGCGTAGAAGGTGACGGGCACGCCGCCGGAGTGCATGACGCCGAAGTCGGCGAGCACGTGCTCAAGGCGGTTGGGCAGCATGAGCGCGACCTTGTCGCCAGGCCGCAGGCCAAGCTCGGCGAAACCGGCCGCCAGCTCCAGCGCCTTCTGGCGCGTCTGCGCCCAGGTGAGCGTCTGCCAGGGGTCAGCGCCATCGCGGTCTGAGTACGCGGGCAGGTCGCCGTAGCGCTCAGCGGTCGCCGCTAGCGCGTCGCACAGGGTCTGGCCTGCCCACGTCGCCTGCAAAGCCGCCCGCTGCTCTGCGATCTCGCTCGTCACCGCGCCACCTCCGGTCGTCGTTTCCTCTTACCAGTACGCATGGCACCATGCCGGGGCCCGGATCGCAAGACTGCCGTTCACTACAGTTCGGATATGACCATCCTGGCAGCAGGTCCGGCTCACCCAGTACGCTCGCGGCGGCGGCTGCGCCTGCAAGATCCCGCCCGGTGAACTCGAGGCCGCCGTCGCCAGGCTGATCCCGGCCCGGCCGCCAGCCGACCTTCTCATCGGCGTCGAGCACGGCGACGACGCCGCGGTGGTCCAGATCGCCCCGGACCGCGCCGTCGTCGCCACCGCGGACTTCTTCACCCCCGTGGTCGATGACGCGTACACCTTCGGCCAGATCGCGGCCGCGAATGCCCTGTCCGACGTCTACGCCGTGGGCGGCGAGCCGCTTGTCGCGCTCAACCTGCTCGGCTGGCCGCGCGACGTGCTCAGTGCCGATCTCGCCGCCGAGGTACTGCGCGGCGGCCTGGACATGGCGGCATCGGCCGGCTGCCACGTGGCCGGCGGCCACAGCATCGACGACCCGGAGCCTAAGTACGGCATGGCGGTCACGGGCCTCGCCGACCCGCAGGCACTGCTGCGGATCGACGCCGGCCGCCCAGGCCTGCCCCTCTCGCTGACCAAGCCGATCGGCAGCGGCGTGCTCAACGCCCGGCACAAGGCCACCGGCGAGGTGTTCCCGGCCGCGATCGAGGTCATGACCACGCTGAACGCACGGGCCAGCCGGCAGGCGCTGGCCGCCGGGATCACGTGCGCCACCGACGTGACCGGCTTCGGCCTGCTCGGGCACCTGTTCAAGCTGGCCAGGGCCAGTGGCGTCACCGCCGTCATCGACAGCGCCGCGGTCCCGCTGATCGACGGAGCTCTCGACGCGCTGCGGGCCGGCTACGTACCCGGCGGCAGCCGCCGCAACCTGGACTGGGTGACGCCGCATGCCGACTTCGGCGACGTCAGCGCCGAGCAGCTGATCATGCTCGCGGACGCGCAGACATCGGGCGGCCTGCTGGCCGTCGGCGAGATCCCCGGCGCGCCCGTGATCGGTCACCTCATCGAGCGCGCCGGTCCCGTCCTCATCGTCCGCTAGTACGCCTGGCGGGTAGGGACGATGTCGACCCCGAGCGGCGCGAGCGTGATGGGGATGATCTTGAAGCTGGCGATGCCGAGCGGGATACCGATGATCGTCAGGCAGAGCAGCACTCCCGCGATCAGGTGCCCGAGCGCCAGCCACCAGCCAAACAGGATGATCCACAGCACGTTGCCGATGAGCGAGCCTGCGCCCGCGTCCGCGCGTGGCACAGTCGTCCGGCCGAATGGCCACAAGACGTAGCCCGCGATGCGGAACGACGCAATCCCGAACGGGATCGTCAGAATCAGAATGAAGCAGACAATACCGGCCAGCGCGTAGCCGATTGCCATCCAGATCCCTTCGAGCACAAGCCAGATGATGTTGAGAATTCCATTGAGCATGCCTGTCCCCCGCCTCCATGCTCCGGGCACGGCAGCCCGTCGTCAGGACATCCACGATGGCACGCACGGCGCCGAGAGGATTCACTCGCGGCGGGTGATGACGGCCTTATCAGGCCTGCGAGCGCTGGCTGGCGACCACGTACTTAGGATCGGCAGCCGACGCTTTGCCGGCTCGCAGCACCCCGAACTTCGCGCACAGCCCACCGCCAGTCAGCAGTGCCGCGGATACCGCTGCCGCCGTCCGGCTACGCCTGGCCGCGAGGGCGACCACTCCCCCGCTCATCGTCAGGTACCGGGCCGCGGTCAGCATCTGGCCGCCAGGCCCGGTGCGGTAGGGCTCTCCGGCCAGGCCCGGCATGGTCTCCAGCCCGTAGCCCCCTAGGCTCTCCACAGCCGATCCGATCATCGCCAGCCGGTAGGCCGCGTCAAAATCCGACCGGTCCCGGCTCACAGCGCTCGCCGCAAGCCCGGCGGCGCCGGCGGCTGTCATCGCGCCGCCGACGAACAGCACCGGAAGCTGGCGGTGCGCCGCATGCCAGGCCGGCACTGCGGTGTCGGCCAGCAGGACGGCCGGATAGGCAGCCAGCAGCGGACCGGTCAGCGCCGACGCCGCGCCCGCGATGGTGCCTAGGCCGCGGAGGCGGCCGGTCACCTCGGTGGCCGCCGCCGCGGACACCAGGCCAGAATGGGCCGACAGGATCCACGTGCCGACGCTCATCGGTGACGTGGGCTTGGCCACCCGGAGCATGTGCAGGAACCGCTCGGGCAGGCCCAGCTCCAGAGTCAGGGCGGCGCCGCCGGCGTACGCGCTGCCAGCCGCCGCCAGCCGGGCGGTTCGTGCCAGCGACCTGCGCCCTGTCGCGTGCGCGACGGCGCCGACCATCGCCAGCGCGCCGGACAGCTCCCCCAGGAACAGGTAGGCGGGCAGGTGCGGCTCCTTCCAGCGCGTGACCTTCAGGATCGGCCGGCCGTAGTAGGACTGAAACTCGGCCGGCGGCACTTGCAGCTGCTCGGTCATGCTGCTGTCCCGGTCATGGCCGGCGTCCCGCGAACGCAATGACGATCCCGGCCGCCAGCACACCAGCCGCGGCGCCGGCCCAGCGCCACATTTGCGGCAGGTCCCTGGTGGTCACCACGGGGTCCGGCGGCAGGCCGTAGACCTCCGGCTTGTCGAGCAGCAGGAAGAACGCGCCGGCCCCGCCGATCCCGTCGGCGGGGTCCTCGCCGTACAGCCGCGCTTCGGTGTGCCCGGTCGCGTGCAGGTCCGCGAGCCGGCCCTGGGCGATCTCCCGCAGCTCGTCGAGAGGCCCGAACTGGATGGAGTCGGTCGGGCACGCCTTCGCGCACGCGGGCTCGAGGCCGCCGCGCAGCCGGTCGTAGCACATCGTGCACTTCCACGCGCGGCCGTCGTCCTCGCGCCGGTCGATGACACCGAACGGGCAGGCGGACACGCAGTAGGCGCAGCCGTTGCACACATCGGGCTGCACGATCACCGTGCCGAACTCCGTGCGTACCAGTGCGCCAGTCGGGCAGACGTCCAGGCACGCCGCGTGCGTGCAGTGCTTGCACACGTCGGACGCCATCAGCCACCGCGTGGCCGGCCCGTCGCCGTCAGCGATCTCGCGAATCACATCGTGAGCCGGCACAGTCTGCTCGATGAACGCCACGTGCCGCCAGCTGTTGGCGCCAAGCGCGCCGGTGTTGTCGTAGGACATGCCGGTGAGCGCGAGCACGTCCGCGCCGCTGGTGTTGGTGTCGGGCAGCCCGTTCCACTCCTTGCAGGCCACCTCGCATGCCTTGCAGCCGATGCAGACGCTGGTGTCGGTGAAGAAGCCGACCCGCGCCGGGTGGTCGGCGTATCCAGCGTCACCGGATACGTCATCGAGCGGCCCGTACAGCCGGTTTGCGGTCACAGTTCCTCGTCAAGCCCGGCCAGGCGACGATACCGGGCCACGAGTTCGGTGAGGGCGGGGCCGCGCGGGCGGCGCCCTGGCCGGATGTCGCAGGTGGCCACCTTGCTCTCCTGGATGAGCACATTCGGGTCGAGCGCGAACGGCAGCAGGTCATTGACCACATCACCGGTGACGAGGCCCTGACCGCCCCAGTGATACGGCAGTCCGACCTGATGCACGACAGCTCCGTCCGCCAGCCGCAACGGCCGCAATCGCCGGGTCACCAGCACCCTAGCCTCGATCGCCGCGCGCACGGTGATGATCGTTGCCCAGCCGCCATTCTCCAGCCCGCGCTCGGCTGCGAGCTGCGGCGATATCTCGCAGAACAGCTCGGGCTGCAACTCGGCTAGCCGGGACAGTGTGCGGCTCATGCCGCCTGCCGTGTGATGCTCCGTCAGCCGATAGGTGGTGAAGATATAAGGGAACGCAGTGTCGTGACGTGCAAGCTGCCCGCGCGTTGCCCTGTCGTGCGGGTACACCACGCTGACCGGGCTTTCATCCTGCTTGTAGACGTCGTTGCGCAACGGCGATTCCGCCGGCTCGTAGTGCGTCGGCAGCGGGCCGTCCTTGAGCCCGGTCGACACGAACAGGGCGCCCCTGCCATCACGCTGCATGATGAACGGATCAGTTCCGGCCAGCGCGGCCGGTCCCGTTGCGCCGGCCGGCGGCACGTAGTCAGGCGGCTTGCCCTTCTCGAAGTCCGGCACGTCGTGGCCGGTCCACTGGCGAGCCTGCTCATCCCACCAGACGTAACTTTTGGCCTCGCTCCATGGACGGCCGTCCGGGTCGGCCGACGCCCGGTTGTACAGCATCCGCCGGTTGGCGGGCCAGGCCCAGCCCCACTCCGGCGCCACCCACGTCTGCTCGCTCTGCGGCTTGCGTCGCGCCGCCTGGTTCACTCCGTCCGCATAACACCCCGAGTAGATCCAGCAGCCGCACGTCGTGGAGCCGTCTGGCTGCAGCTGAGCAAAGCCGCTGAGCGGCGAGCCATCGGGACCGAAGCCATTGATCTCCCTGAGCACAGCCTCGGCATCGGGCTCCTCGTCGTCACCGAGCTCCGGGTAGTCCCAGGTGACGTAGTGCACCAGCCGGTCCTGGTCCGCCTGCGACGACGCCAGCCGAGCCCGGATTCGCTTGCCCAGGTGGTAGACGAACCACAGGTCGCTGCGAGCATCGCCAGGCGGGTCTATCGCCTTGTGATGCCACTGCAGCATGCGCTGGGTGTTGGTGAAGCTGCCCGCCTTCTCCACGTGCGTCGCCGCTGGCAGGAAAAACACCTCGGTACCGATCTCGCCAGTGCTCAGCTCGCCGGTTGCTATCTCCGGGCTGTCCTGCCAGAAACCTGCGCTCTCGATCAGCGCTAGGTCACGGACGACCAGCCAGTCGAGCTTGGCGAGCGCGAGCCGCTGCAGCCGCGCGCCAGCTGAGCCGACGGCCGGGTTCTGGCCCCACAGGAAATAACCCTTGACCTTGCCCTCGATCATGTCGAGCACGGTCCGGTAGGTGCCATGATCACCGGTGAGCCGCGGCAGCAACGGCAGGCAGAAGTCGTTCGTCCGCGGTGGCGGCGTCGCCGTACCACGCCTTCAGCAGGCTGACCAGGTAGGCCCGCTTGTTGCCCCAGAATCCCGTGTCCGGCAACCGGGTCAGGTAACCGTCCAGCGACTCGTCCTCGTGCCGCGGCATCGGCAGGTAGCCGGGCAGCAGGTCGAACAGCGTGGGGATGTCGGTGCTGCCCTGGATGCTCGCATGCCCGCGCAGTGCCAGGATGCCGCCGCCTGGCCGGCCCATATTGCCGAGCAGCAACTGCAGAATGGCCGCCGTGCGGATGTGCTGGACGCCGGTTGTGTGCTGCGTCCAGCCGACCGCGTACACCCATGCCGTGGTCTGGTCGCGTCCGCTGCAGCGGACCAGCGTGCTCGCCAGCTTGGCAAAATCGTCAGGACCTACACCGCAGACCCGCTGCACTAGATCGGGGGTGTACCTGGCGAAATGCCGCTTCAGCACCTGGAACACGCAGCGCGGATGGCTGAGCGTCAGATCACGCTCACCCGTCGGCTGCCAGCTCGCATTGTCGTAGGTCCGTGTCAGCGGGTCATAGCCGGAGAACAGTCCCTCGCCGTCCTCGGCGTCGATGAAGTCCGCGGGCAAGACGTCGGCGGCGTTGGTGTACGCGGCCACGTACTCGCGGAACTCATGGCCGCCTGACAGCACGTAGTTGACGAGCGCGCCAAGCAGCACGATGTCGCCGCCAACCCGGTTCGACACGTGCATGCTGGCCAGCGCGCTGGTCCTGGTGAACCGCGGGTCGATGTGGATGATCGTCGCGCCGCGCGCCTTGGCCTCGACCACCCACTGGAACGCGACCGGATGGCATTCGGCCATGTTCGAGCCGCAGATGACGATGCAGTCCGAGTTAACGAGATCGCGGGGAAAGGTAGTCGCCCCGCCGCGACCGAAGCTCGTTCCCAGACCGGGAACGGTAGCGGAGTGTCATATGCGGGCCTGATTCTCGATCTGGATCGCGCCGAGCGCAGTCCAGAGCTTCTTGATCAGGTAGTTCTCCTCGTTGTCGAGAGTCGCGCCGCCGAGGCTGGCGAACCCGAGCGTGCGCCGCACCGGCTTGCCATCGAGCGAGTCCTGCCAGGTGGCCTTCCTGGTCGCGATCACCCGCTCGGCGATCATGTCCATCGCCTCATCCAGGCCAAGCGGCTCCCAGGCCGTGCCGTACGGCCGCCGGTACAGCACCTTGGTCAGCCGGCCCGGATGGGTGACGAGCTGCTTGCTGGCCGCGCCCTTCGGGCAGAGCCTGCCGCGCGACACCGGCGAGTCCGGATCGCCTTCGATCTGGGTGACTGTGTCCTTGCCGTGAACCTTCGCCACGTACACGCGCTGACCGCAGCCGACAGCGCAATACGGGCACACCGACGGCACAACCCGGTCGGCTGCCTCCGTGCGCGGCGCCGCGTGCTCGGTGTGCGGCGAGCGGACGGCAGCGCCCCGGCCCAGCCGGTCGCGACCGGTCAGCTGCCGGAAGGCAGGCCAGTTCGCGACCATGCTGCGCAGATCCGGTCGGCCCGACATCACGGTCCTATCCAAACGGACGTAGCCTGCCAGGGCAAGGCGGTCGTCCTGGAGAGCGGAGGTGGACCGTGGCTGGACGGACTGCGCGCAGGCGGGTCACGCGCATCTCCGTGGATGCAGGCGCGGCAAGTGAGCGCGCCGACCTGCTGGCCACCGAGGAACCGCTCGGCATCAGGATCGGCGGCCAGGCCGTCAGCCTCACCATGCGGACGCCAGGCGACGACATCGACCTGACGGCCGGATTCCTGGTCAGCGAGGGCATCGTCGCCAGCGCGGCTGACATCGTCTCCATCCGGATCTGCGACGGCCTTCAGTGCGCTCATGACCACAGTGCTAGCGACGAGGTGGGCAACATCGCCGATGTCGTCTTGCGGCCGGGCCTGGCTGTGCGGCCCGAGTTGCGGCGCAGCTTCCTGACCAGCAGCGCCTGCGGCGTATGCGGGAAGGCGAGCATCGAAGACCTCCACGTTCCCGGTCGATTTGATCTTTTCCAAGATCAGGTCCGGGTCACCGCGGCCGTGCTGGCCGGGCTGCCGGACGTGCTACGCGACGCGCAGCGCGTGTTCGAGCGGACCGGCGGCCTGCACGCGGCCGGCCTGTTCAGCGCCGACGGGCAGCTGCTGGCGATACGCGAGGACGTCGGGCGGCACAACGCAGTGGACAAGATCGTCGGATGGGCCGTCCGGGCCGGGCGGCTCCCGCTGACCGGCTGCGTCCTGCTCGTCAGCGGCCGGGCCTCGTTCGAGCTGGTGCAGAAGGCAGTACTGGCCGGCGTCCCGGTGCTGGCCGCGGTGTCGGCGCCGTCCTCGCTCGCGGCCGAGCTGGCCGCCGACGCCGGCCTGACGCTGGTCGGCTTCCTGCGCGGTGGATCGATGAACGTGTACTCGGGCGTCGAGCGGATCAGCGCCTTACCCTAGGTGCCAGACTGACTACGGACTGGATACAGGCGACGGGCGGCGCAGGGAGGCCAGAGTGGCACACGCGGTAGTGCACTTCGAGATCGGCGGGCCTGCGGGCGCCCGGCTGGCCGACTTCTATACGGCCCTGTTCGGCTGGCAGATGCACCCGGTCCCCGGCATCGGCTACACGCTGATCGACACTTGCGCCGGGAGCGGGATCAACGGCGGCATCGGGACGAGCCCGGATGGCGCGGCCTCGGTCACGTTCTACATCGAGACCGACGACATGCAGTCGGCCCTCGACAAGGTCAACCTGCTCGGCGGCAAGACCGAGACGCCGATCACCGAGCTGGGCGACCTGGTCACGTTCGCCAAGTTCAGCGACCTGGACGAGCTCATCATCGGCCTCGTGCTCGCGCCAGCCGATCCGGGGCAGGCGATGCTGCCCAGCCCCGGCGCCGGCGCGCCGGTCGACTGGTTCGAGGTGCTGGGCGCCGATGCCGAGCGGAGCCAACGCTTCTACGCGGAGATCTTCGGCTGGCAGGCCAGCGCGGCCGGGCCGAGCTACCGGATGGTGGACACCGGCACGAGCCGGGGCATCAAGGGCGGGCTCGGCGCCGTCGCCGACGAGGGCAGCTGGGCGACCGTCTATGCCAGCGTGCCCGACGTCGAGGCTGTGCTGGTCAGGGCGATCGAGCTTGGCGGGGCACGGGAATACGGCCCGAACCCGGTGGACGACCACATGCAGACCGGCGCGCTGCGCGACCCGGCCGGCAACGTGTTCGGCGTGTACCACCACGCCCCGCACTAACTCAGGTCGCCACCGCCGGATCCAGCAGGCCGCGCCGCCGCCGCAGTGCCGTGTCGGCCTTGGTGAAGATCGTGTCGACGACGATCCCGATGACGAGGATCACGATAATTATCGAGCTGGCGCCAGTGAAGTCGAGGCTCTGCTGGTCGACGCTGAGCTGCTGCCCGATCGAGATCTGCCCGATGATGGCAATGAACAGCTCGGCCGCCATCAGGCTGCGCCAGGCAAAAGCCCAGCCCTGCTTCAGCCCGGCGACGTAGGCCGGCAGCGACGCGGGCAGGATCAGGTAGCGATAGAGCGCGAACCCGCGCAAGCCCATGGTCTTGCCCGCGCGCAGCAGCAGCGGCGGCGTGTAGTCCACGCCGGTGATCAGGCCGTTGGCGATCGACGGGGCGGCGCCGAGGATGACCACGAAGAGGATGGCCGCGTTGTCCTCGCCGAACAGGATGATCCCGAACGGCGCCCAGGCGACCGAGGGCATCGTCTGCAGCCCCGTGATGATCGACCCGACGGCAGCCCGTAGCGGCGGGATGCGCGCCACCAGCAGGCCGACGACCGAGCCGATGATCAGGGCAGCGACGTAGCCGGTGACGGCGCTGCGCAGGGTCCAGCCGATCGTGGCCCAGAGCATGCCGTGCTGCATCTGCTGCCACAGGTCCGACAAGACCGGGCCGGGGCCCTTGAAAACGAACTGTTTCCACCCGGTGAGCGCGATCAGCTCCCAGACGACCAGGACCAGCGCGATCGCCAGCAGCTTGGGCCAGAGCGCCGCCCACGCCTTGCGGGCGAGCCGACCCGGCTCCGGCCGGCCGGGGTCTGGCTGCAGCTCCAGGTTGTCAAGTCCGCGGAGTGCCTGGTCAGTAGCCATGCCGCCCCATCTCCTCGCGCAGCCGGTCGGTCAGCCGGGCAGCCACCTCCGACACCTCAGGGGAGTCGATGCGGCGGTGACCGACCCTGGGCAGCGTGTACTCATCGATCACGCGTCCGGGCCGGCTGCTCAGCAAGATGACCCGGTCACCAAGCCGCGCCGCCTCCCGGACGTTGTGGGTCACGAAGAGCACCGTCAGCGTCCGCTCGGCGCAGATCCGCTCCAGCTCGTCGTGCAGCAGGTCCCTGGTCATCGCGTCCAGCGCGCCGAAGGGCTCGTCCATGAGCAGCACGTCCGCGTTCTGGGCAAGGGCGCGCGCCATCGCCACCCGCTGCCGCATGCCGCCGGATAGCTCGTGCGGCCGCTTGTCGCCGAAGCCGCGAAGACGCACGGCCTCCAGGAGCTCGGCGGTCTGCGCCCGCCGGGCGGCCCGCGGCACTCCCCGTGCCTGCAGGGCCAGCTCCACGTTGCGGCCCGCGGTGAGCCACGGGAACAGCGCGGGCTCCTGGAACATCAGCCCGACTTTCCGGCCGGTGGTGTCAACCTGGCCGGAGGTCGGCTGGTCCAGGCCGGCGACGAGGTTCAGCAGTGTGCTCTTGCCGCAGCCGGACGCGCCGATGATGCAGACGAACTCGCCGTCATGGACGGTGAGTGAGACCTCGTCCAGTGCGAGTAGCTCAGTCTTGCCGGTCCGGTAGGCCTTGCTCACGTCGGTGAGCCGGACCGCCTGGCCGGCGCCAGCGGACGCACCGAGGTCAGCCGGATCTACCGGAGACAGGGCTGACGCCCCCGGTGCATTCACCGGGGGCGTCACCTGCTCGTTGCTTACCCTCACGAGCTGACCTGCGACTGTCCGTCCGCGGCCAGCAGCTTGTTCAGCGGGCCGAGATCGTAGATGTTGGCCAGGTTCTTCACCGGGCTGAGCAGGCCGACCGACACGGCGTGATCCGCGTCGGTGATCAGCGACGACGCGATCGGGTCGTTGGTGAATGTGACCTGCGCGAACGCGGCGGCGAGGATGTCCGGCTTGAGGCTCTTGCCGCTCAGTGAGTTCAGCTCGGCGTTGGCTGCCGTCTCCGCGGCTGACTTGTTGCCGGCGATGAAGGAGCTGGCCTCGATCTGCCCCTTGAGCAGCTCGCTGATGACCGACGGGTTGTTGGCAATGTAGCTCTGCGTCGCCACCAGCTCGGTGGTGACGAACTGGCCGTTCGGCCACAGGCTTGCCTCGTTGACCAGCGCGTGACCGCCGGCAGCGATCATCTCGGCGTCGTAAGGCGCCGGCTCCCAGCCGCCCCCGATCTTGCCGGCCTCGAAGGCGAGCACCGCGTCGGAGTTGGGCGTGATCGGCGTGATGGGCACGTCGCCGCCACCAGTCTCGGTGGTAGTCAGGCCCTGGCCCTTCAGCCAGAAGCGCAGCGCGACGTCCTGAGTGTTGCCGACCGACGGAGTTGCCAGCTTCAGGCCCTTGAGCTGGGCGGCTGTGGTGACTCCCTTCTTGACCACGAGCTCGGCACCGCCTGAGGCGGCACCGGAGATGACCTTGATGAGGCTGCCGCTCGACTGCTGCCACGCCTTGATGGCCGGGTTCGGCCCCACGTACGCGGCGTCCAGCTGGCCGGCCAGCAGCGCGGTGGCCTCCTCGGTCCCGGTGCTGAAGGGGTACAGCTTGAGTGTCACGTTCTTGCCGAGGTTCTTGGTGAAGAAGCCCTCCTTGATCCCGACCAGCGCACTGGCATGGGTGATGTTCTCCAGGAAGCCGAGCCGAAGCACGACCTTGCCGGCCGACTGGCCAGTGCTCGCGTTCGACGACGCGCAGCCGGCAGCCAGCAGCGTGAGGCCCGCGGCAGCTAGCCCGGCAAGTACTCGTTTCATCGTCCACCTTTTCCGATCAGTTAACTCGGGTATTGCTCGACAAGAAGCCTACAATACCGAGCGGAATTAGGAGAACTTATTTCGGCAGAACTTAGCTGCCCTCGTCGCCGGCGCTCTCCGGGTCGATGCCCTGGACGGACTTGAACTGCTGCAGGCACGTCTGAAGCCGGGCCAGATCGGCCGGGGTGGCGTTCGTCGTGTCGAACCGGATCCCGTACATCATGTTGATGACCGACCGCTTGGCCGGGAGGGCGAGGGGTGGCGTGTCCTGCACATGCGAGCACGCCGTCCGCACGTGCAGCGCGGTGGCAACGGTGGTGTGCGGGCCGAACTGGACGGTCATCCACTGCTGGCTCAGCGCGGAGTCCATCTTGGCGCAGCCGCCCAGGGTGGCCCCCAGAATGGCGGCCCCTGCTGCCGTGACCACCACTCCAGCATTCCAGCAACGTCGTCGTAGTCGCACGCCGACACTCTATGACGTCAGGCTCGCTGGCTTCCCGCCTGATGACCTGCGGGCGGTACGGTGGCGTTGACGACGGGGACTTGGAGGCTGCGATGGCCAGTCTGATCGAGGACTACGCGCTCATCGGGGACATGCAGACAGCCGCCCTTGTTGGCCGCGACGGCTCCGTGGACTGGCTGTGCCTGCCCAGATTCGACTCCGACGCTTGCTTTGCTGCCCTGCTCGGCGATGAGCACAACGGCAACTGGCGGATCTGCCCGACCGTCAGCGACGGGCCGGTTGACAGGCGCGGCGAGGTCAGCAGGCAGTACCAGGGGGACTCGCTGATCCTCGAGACAACCTGGCGCACGATGAGCGGCACCGTCCGCGTCATCGACTTCATGCCGCCGCGCGATCACGCCGCGCCCGTGCTGGTCCGGCTCGTTGAAGGAGTCCAGGGCACCGTCGAGATGGAGTCCATCCTCAGGCTCCGGTTCGGCTACGGCAAGGTCGTGCCCTGGATCATGCGCAGCGGCGACGAGATCAGGGCGATCGCCGGACCCGATTCGGTCTGCTTCCACAGCCCTGTCCGCAGCGTGGGCAAGAACATGGCGCACCAGGCCACCTTTGACATCAACGCAGGCGACCGGGTGCCGTTCGTGCTGACCTGGAAGCAGTCTCACCTGCCGCCCGACCCTTGCATCGAGGCCGAGCCTGCGCTGCTGGCCACGCAGGCCTTCTGGTCCGCGTGGGCCGCGAACTGCACGTACAAGGGCCCGTACCGGGAGGCCGTGATGCGGTCTCTGATCACGCTCAAGGCGCTGACCTACGCGCCGACCGGCGGCATCGTGGCGGCTCCCACCACCTCGCTGCCCGAGGACATCGGCGGCGTCCGGAACTGGGACTACCGGTACTGCTGGCTCCGGGACGCGACGATCACGCTGGAGGCGCTGCTGCGCACCGGCTATACCGCCGAGGCCGACAGCTGGCGCAAGTGGCTGGGCCGGGCCATCGCCGGCGATGCGAAGGACGTGCAGATCATGTACGGCGTCGCCGGTGAGCGCCGGCTGGCCGAGTGGGAGGTCAGCTGGCTTCCCGGCTACGAGCGGTCGGCCCCGGTCCGGGTGGGCAACGCCGCCGTGGACCAGCGCCAGCTGGATGTCTATGGCGAGGTCATCGACGCCCTGACACTGGGCCGCCAGGCCGGGCTCGACTTCGACAAGCACGCCTGGAGCCTCCAGCGGCAGTTGCTCGACTTCCTGGAGAAGCACTGGGATGAGCCGGATGAGGGCATCTGGGAGGTACGCGGGCCCCGGCGGCACTTCGTGCACTCCAAGGTGATGGCCTGGGTGGCCTTCGACCGCGCGATCCACCTGGTCGAGCAGGGCAACCCTGGTCCGCTCGAGCGCTGGCGGAGCATCCGGGACGAGATTCACGCCCAGATCCTGGAGTCCGGCTACGACTCCGCACGCGGCGTGTTCACCCAGTACTACGGAAGTGCCGAGCTTGACGCCTCGGTGCTGCTGATCCCCGAGGTCGGCTTCCTGCCGCCCGACGACCCCCGGGTCGTCTCGACGGTCCGGGTGATCAAGCGCGAGCTGATGCGCGATGGCCTGGTGCTGCGCTACACCCAGCCTGCCAAGGCCGCCAGCGGCAGCGGGCGGGCGGACGTGGATGGTCTGCCGGGCGCCGAGGGCGCGTTCCTGGCGTGCAGCTTCTGGCTGGTCAACGCCCTGCACATGATCGGCGAGTACGACGAGGCCGTCGCGATCTTCGAGCGGCTGCTGTCCCTCCGCAGTGATCTTGGCCTGCTCAGCGAGGAATACGACCCGCGCTACGGCCGCCAGGTCGGCAACACGCCGCAGGCCTTCAGCCACGTCCCGCTCATCCAGGCCGCCCTGAACCTGGAGGGCCACGCCGGGGATCACTGCCGCCGCACCGGCGGCAGATCCGGCCGCAAGAGCGAAGCACACCCGGGCTGAGCCGCATATTGCCTGGTCAGGCGGCGATCGGCGGGCCCGGACCGGGCATACCGCGGTCAATGCCACACTGATGGGTAGCCATGCCACCCCGCCCGCACATTCTGGTCGTAAACGGCCGTAAGGTCCGCCAGCCGGTCTTTGTCATCGGCGCGCCGCATTCCGGCACGGACCTGCTGGGGCGTGCCTTCAAGCAGTCCCGCGGCTTCCACCTCACGATCGGCCAGGATGCGGTCCAGAGCGTCGTCTACGCATTCGCGCGCAGCCCGTCTATCCAGCGGGGCCGCACCGACGCGGCCGCGACGGTGCTGCGCGACGCCTTCGCCCAGGCCTGGCAGGTGACCGCGCACTGCTGTCTGAGCTGCTCGCCGCTGTGCCGTGACGCCGGCCAGGTGACCGGGCCGGCGTGCTGCGTCGCGGAACGCGACATCATCCGCTACGGCGACGCCAGCCCCGACCTGATGTACTGCGCCGACGCCCTGGTCGACGCATTTAGCGATGCCAAGCTGGTGCAGATCATCCGGGACGGCCGGGACGTCGTGGCGGCCATGCTCGCCGATCCGCAGTCTCTCGGCTGGTTCAAGCCCGCGATGGCCAACGTCGAGACCGAGTTCCCCAACCCTTTCTTCGGCATCGAGACCGAGCAGGACCTGGCGATCTGGCCGGAACTGACGGCCGCCGGCAAGTGCGCGATGCGCTGGCGCGGATCGGTGCGCGCCATGGCCCGGCTGCGGGCCGCGATGTCCGCCGAGCAGCTGACCACGCTGCGGTATGAGACAGTGCTGCGGCACCCGGCGGCGACAGCGACCGGGATCTCGGACTTCGTCGGCGATGCCATCGGGCCCGTCCAGGTGCGGTCGAGCCGCCGCGGCGGCGCGCCTGCGAGCGAGCCGGGCGCCTGGCGGCGCTCGCTCAGCCCGGCCCAGCTGAGCGAGATCGAGTCCGTTGCCGGGCCTGACCTGCGCCGCGTCGGCTACTTAGACTGACGAGACGTCGGGGACAGGCGCGGGCACTCCAGTCTCCTGGCGGGCGAACTGCGTCCGGTAAAGGTCGGCATACAGGCCGTCGGCTGTGAGCAGGTCGGCGTGCCGACCCCGCTCGATCACCCGGCCGCCATCGATGACCAGGATCTGGTCGGCCTCACGGATCGTCGATAGCCGGTGCGCGATCACCAGCGAGGTCCGGCCGGCCAGGGCTGTCTTGAGCGCGCGCTGCACGGCGGCCTCCGACTCCGAGTCCAGGTGCGCGGTCGCCTCGTCAAGCACCACGACCGACGGCGCCTTCAGCAGCAGCCTGGCCAGCGCGATCCGCTGTTTCTCGCCGCCCGACAGCCGGTAACCGCGATCACCGACGATCGTGTCGAGGCCGTCCGGCAGCTCCGAGACCAGATCCCAGATCTGCGCCGCCTGGCACGCCAGGATGAGCTCGTGCTCCGAGGCCGCCGGCCGCGCGTACAGCAGGTTGGCCCTGATGGTGTCGTGGTACATGTGGGCGTCCTGGGTGACGACGCCGACGACGTCGTGCAGGGACGCCAGCGTGACGTCCCTTATGTCGGTGCCGCCGATCCGGATCACGCCGCTGACCGGGTCATACATCCTCGACACCAGGTGCGTGATCGTGGTCTTGCCTGCGCCGGATGGCCCGACAAGCGCCGTCAGCTTGCCGGCCGGCGCACGGAAGCTGACGTCGGTGAGCGCCTGCTGGCCGGGTCCTGTCTTCTCGGCGACTGGCAGGGCGATCGATTCGAGGGACGCTAGCGACACCTCGGCCGCCGCCGGGTAGCGGAAGCTCACCCGGTCAAACTCGATCTCGGGCGCGCCTGTCGCTGTCCAGTCGGCAGATGCAGCAGCGGCGCGGCCGTCCACGCGGCCCGGCGCCAGGACCGCCGCGCCGGGGCGCTCGTCGATGAGCGGCTTCAGGTCGAGCACCTCGAAGACCCGGTCGAAGCTGACCAGCGCCGTCATGACGTTCACCTGAACGTTGGACAGCGAGGTGATCGGCCCGTACAGGCGCGTCAGCAGGGTGGCGAGCGCCACCATGGCGCCCAGCTGGAGCGCGCCGTGAATGACCAGCTCGCCGCCGAGCCCGTAGACGACCGACGTCGACAGCGTCGCTAGCAGCCCGAGGCCGGTCACCAGGGCGCTCCCCCACAGGGCCGTCAGCACGCCGATGTCGCGGACCCGGCCTGCCCGGCCGGAGAACAGGCCGAGCTCCTCGGACGGCCGGCCGTACAGCTTGGCCAGCATCGCCCCGGCAACGTTGAATCGCTCCGTCATGGTCGAGCCCATCTGGGCGTCGAGCTGCATGGACTCCCTGGTCAGGCGCTGCAGTCGGCGTCCGACGCGGCGCGCCGGGTACAAGAAGATCGGGATCAGCACCAGCGCTACGACCGTCACCTGCCAGGAGTAGACGAACATGACGGCTAGGACGAGGACGAGCTGGAGCACGCTGGACACGACGGACGACAAGGTCGACGTCAGCGCCTGCTGGGCGCCGATGACGTCGTTGTTCAGCCGGCTCACGAGCGAGCCGGTCTGTGCCCTGGTAAAGAACGCGATCGGCTGCCGCTGCACATGCCCGAACACCTGCGTGCGCAGGTCGTAGATCAGGCCCTCACCGACTCGCGAGGTGAAGTACCGCTGGACGACGCCGAGGAGCGCATCGAAGATCGCGAGACCCGCCACGATACCGGCGACCGTCAGCACGACGGTGGTGTCCTTGGGCAGGATGCCCTTGTCGATGACAACGCCGATGAGGACCGGGTACAGCACGGTGACGACCGCGTCCAGCGCCGCGGCAACCAGGAAGATCGCCAGGTCGAGCCGGTATGGCCGGGCATAGCCGGTGATCCGCCTGACGGTGCCCGGCTTGAGCCGCTGCTTGGTCACCGACGGGTCGCGGGTGAAGCTCCGCATGGCGTGCCACTGGTTCTGCATGCTCATGACGGGTGAACCTAGCAGCAGGGCCAGATCATCCCGGCTCCGCTAACGGCGAACCGACTTGGCTAACGGCGAACCGCGAGGCCTGCCAGTAGCTCGGCGGCGGATAGGCGCACCTCATCGCCCACCGTTTCGTCGCGGGCTATGGCGAGGCAGGCGGGTCCGGCCGCACCCGGGTCGATCGTGGCGAGTTGCTCGGCGGCGGACAGGCGCACCTCGTCACCGACCATGGCGTCGCAGGCGATGGCTGCCAGGGCTTCGGCGGCGTCGCGGGGGTGGTATTCGGCGAGTTGCTCAGCGGTAGACAGGCGATCTTCATCGGCGTCGTGGTTCATGACTTGGCGGCTTTCTGCGTGCGATGGCTGACTGGGCGGATCTCCGCGGCCCTACTCAACGTCCTTGAGAACCTTCTGGACCTGGTCGAGCTGGTCGCGGAGCTGGGCGAGCTGCATGTTGATCTCGGCGAGTTTCATCTCGGTGTGTTCCTGGGTGGTGACCGCCATCTCGGACAGGCGCCGGTACTCGCCGCTGGTGGTCACCTCGGCTCGTGTTTTCTTGCTGATGGCCAGGTGCTGTCCCCATTGGTAGATCGCATAAGCGATCAGGCCGCCGACGACCAGGACGGCGACGACAAAGGCAACGGCGACCGCGGCGCTCACGACCCCGCCTCCACGTCGGTGTCGCTGCCTGCCGTCAAGGAGGCAGCCGCGGCCATGATCTCCTTGGGTGTCAGCTGGATGGTGAACGGCGTCACCTCGTAGTACTTCATCGCTTTCCCGTCTTCTGAGACCTCGATAGCAGCCGAAACCAGTCCGGCAGCCTGCAGCTTGCGCAGGTGGACCTGCAGCAGTGCCCGGCTGATGCCGAGCTCGCGGGCGAGCTGGCTGACGTAGGTGCGCTGGTCGGCCAGGGCGGCCACCACGCGCAGCCGGTGCGGGTTGGCAAGGGTAGCCAGCACCCTCAGCAGCTCATCCCCCGTCATGTCAGCGCCGCTCACGGTATCCCTTCTTGCACGTGCAAAGAAAAGTTAGCACATGCCAACGGCCGACGACAAGGCCAGTCGCTCGCAAAGTGTGGCGGAACTCCGAGCCGCAGGGCCAGGCTTAGCCGGGCTTAGCGGGCTTGCCTGGCCTGGAGCAGCCTGGCCTGCGCGGCGCGCTCGGCTGCGGCCTGCTGCGCAAGCGTGTTGCCCTGGGCGGTCGCCAGCAGAGCCTTGGTAGCGCGCGCCGCGGCCGCGTCGGTGGACAGCAGCGCCGCGACCAGGTCGCTGATCGCACCGTCCAGCTCGGCCGGGGCGACCACGAGCTCGGCGAGCCTGAGCTGCGCGGCTTCGCTTGCCGGAACGGTCCTGGCCGTCAGGCACAGCTCGATTGCGCGCGGCAGCCCGACGATGTCGACCAGTGGCTTGGTCCCGGTCAGGTCAGGCACCAGCCCGAGCGCTGGCTCTTTCATGCAGAGCTTGGCGTCATCGGCGAGCACGCGCAGGTCGCAGGACAGGGCGAGCTGGAAGCCCGCGCCAATCGCGTGACCCTGCACGGCTGCGATCGACACGAATGCGGGGTCGCGCAGCCAGGTGTAGCCAGCCTGGAAGCCGGCGATGGACTCGTCGAATCCCGGCTCGGACGGGCTTGGGTTGCGCTCCTCGCCAGGGATCCCCTCGGCGCTGAACATGCGCAGGTCTATGCCCGCGCAGAACGAGGGCCCGGTGCCGCGCACGACAACTACCCGGACGTGCTCAGGTATCGAAGCGCCGATGCGCGCGAGGCCACGCCACATGCCGGGAGTCATCGCGTTGCGGCGCTCCGGGCGGGCCAGCGTCACCGTAGCGACGGCGCCGTCGACGCAGAATTCGAGACCGGTACCGGTCAGGTCGGCGAGGTCAGCAGTCACAGATCACATTTTGCCAGGCACGGGCCTTCGCCACGACCGCCACCACCACGGGCGTCACCACCACGGGCGTCACCACCACGGGCGCCAGCTCACGCCTTGGCCTTCGCCTTGCCCCTCGTCGCACCGCCGCGGCCGCGCAGGGATACCCCGCTCTCGCTCAGGATCCGATGGATGAATCCGTAGGACCTGCCCGTCGATGCCGCGAGTGACCGGATGCTCTCCCCGGCGCTGTATCGCTTCTTCAGATCAGCCGCCAGCTTTGTGCGGTCGGCACCGGTAACCCTGGTGCCTTTTTTGAGAGTCTCGGTCACGCGAACCTCCCTGGTGAACTGTGCGACCGCTGTGTTGCCGTACCACCGTGTTGCCGTATCTCGCCATGATCACCTATTAGCTCGTGATCGGCTACCCAGACGACCGCAAAAAAGATCAACTATTTTCAGGCCAGGGCGACCAGGTCGGAGAGCTCCGCGCTCCAGGTATCTTCCACGCCGTCGGGCAGCAGCACAACGCGCTCCGGCTGGAGCGCGTCAACTGCGCCCTCGTCGTGCGTGACCAGCACGATCGCACCCTGATACTTGCGCAGCGCGGACAGGATCTCGGCCCGGCTGGCCGGATCGAGGTTGTTGGTTGGCTCGTCAAGCAGCAGCACGTTCGCGCCCGATACCACCAGCAGCGCCAGCGCAAGCCTGGTCTTCTCGCCGCCGGACAGAACGCCGACGGGCTTGGCGACGTCGTCCCCGGAGAACAGGAACGAGCCGAGGATGCTGCGGTGCTCGCTCTCGGCCAGATCCGGCGCGGCGGTGCGCATGTTCTCCAGGACTGTGCGCGCGGTGTCGAGCGTCTCGTGCTCCTGCGCGTAGTAGCCGAGCCGCAGCCCGTGCCCGGGAAGGACCTCGCCGGTGTCCGGTTCCTCGACGCCAGCGAGCAGTCGCAGCAGCGTCGTCTTGCCGGCCCCGTTCAGGCCGAGCACCACGACGCGAGCGCCCCTGTCGACCGCGACGTCAACGTCGGTGAACACTTCAAGCGAGCCGTACGACTTCGACAGCCCGGTCGCGCTGATCGGTGTCTTGCCGCAGTGCGCCGGAACAGGGAATCGCAGCCGGGCGACCCGCTCCTGGGCCCGGTCCGCGCTGACGCCTGCGAGCAGGCGCTCGGCACGCTTCTGCATGTTCTGCGCGGCCTTGGCCTTGGTCGCCTTGGCGCGCATCTTGTCTGCCTGTGACTGCAGCGCGACGGCCTGTCGCTCGGCGTTCATGCGCTCCCGGCGGCGCCGCCGTGCGTCGGTCTCGCGCTGCTCCAGGTACGCCTTCCAGCCGAGGTTGTAGATGTCCATGACGCTCCGGTCGGCGTCGAGGTGGAAGACCTTGTTGACGACGGCGTCGAGCAGACTGGTGTCGTGGCTGATCACGACCAGGCCGCCGCGGAACGTCCGCAGATGATCCCGCAGCCAGGCGACCGAGTCGGCGTCCAGGTGGTTAGTCGGCTCGTCCAGCAGCAGCGTGTCTGAGCCGCCGAACAGGATCCTGGCGAGCTCGATGCGGCGCCGCTGCCCGCCGGACAGCGTGCGCAGCGACTGCCTCAGCACCTTCTGCGGCAGCCCCAGGCTTGCCGCCAGGGACGCCGCCTCCGACTCGGCCGCGTAGCCGCCGAGTACGGTCAGCCGCTCCTCCAGGTGCCCGTACCGGCGCACGCCGGCGTCACGCCTCGCCGGGTTCGGATCTGCCATCTGCAGCTCTGCCTCGCGCAGCCCGGCCAGCAGGGAATCCAGGCCGCGTGCGGACAGGATCCGGTCCAGGCCTAGCGCCTCGAGGTCGCCGACCATGGTGTCCTGCGGGAGGTAGCCGACCGAGCCGCCGGTGCTCACCTGGCCAGCAGCCGGCTGGCCCTCGCCCGCAAGCACCCTGGCCAGCGTCGTCTTGCCGGCGCCATTACGGCCGACGAGGCCGATCTTGTCGCCCGCCGCGACCTGGAATGTGGCGCTGTCCAGCAGCAGCCGCGCGCCAGCGCGCAGTTCAATGTCACGTGCGGAAATCACGGGAAACTCGCTCCATAACCGGGATCGGATCGGACGCCTCAGGGGCCAGCAGGGCAGACTCCTCCCCTGCATGGGGCATGGCGTCACGACAGGAGCGGTTGCATGCTCACGATTTTACCCGAGCTCAGGCGTGCCCAGCGAATGAGTTTCCGGCACCTCAGTCAGCCTGATCCTGACCGCGCGGAACAGCCGCGGCGTCCCCTGCAGCACGACCAGCCGCGGGTCGGGGACGGTCAGGAACCTCTCTACGGCGATGTCGAAGTACGGCCTCAGCCGGGCGTCCGCGCGCAGTGCGGGCATCGACCGCTTGTCGCCGCCGAGTACGAGCGCGTCGAGCTTGCCGCTGAAGCTGCCGAAAACGGCGACCGCGTTGTCGGCGGCGGCATCCAGCGCCTCGCGGGCCTGCTTCTCCCTCCGCCGGGCGAACCGATGCTGCGACGTACCGCCGGCGGCGCTGCGGCCATGAACCAGCCTGCTGCCCACCTTGGACGCCACGAGCTGCGGCGTGCCGCCAGTGAACACCCCGGCCGCGTAGCCGCCAAGGCGTACCAGCAGCACCGCTACGGTCCGGTCGGCGCCGGCGTGGGCAGCAAGATGCGCGCCGCTGCAGCCGGCTGCCGTCAGAGGCGGGAACGGGGTATGACATTCGGCGACGCTGCCGTCAGCCGCGCGGACAGTCACGGTCTCACGCTGGTCGTCGACGGTCGCAAGCGTCGAGCCGTGCCGCACCGCGAACGACTGCAGCCAGCCCTCGATGCGCTCCGGGCCGATATCAAGCCAACGTTGCGAGTCATGCCGGCTGTTTTCCATTACCCACCGCCCCGAAGCGCTTACTATCCGTCAGGTGATTATCAGCGCATCCACTCAAGGCAACGCTGCGCGGCAAGACAACACCGCCACTGAAGGCACCACTGCCCGGCAAGACAACTCTGCCACGCCAGCGAGTGTGATCCCGCCCGCGCGCACCGCGCCCCCAGCATCGAGCACCACCGCGTCGGCCGGGGCCGTGGAGCGCGCGCTCGCCGCGGCCATCACGGACGCGGGCCGCATTGGCGACCTGCTCGATGTGCTGCGGACCGCCCGGCTGTGGCTGCCGTTGCCGGATGACGCTACGCGAGCGGTCAATGGCTCTGCGGTCACCTTGCCGATCGTCTCCTACCTCGGCAGCGACTTCGTACCGGCGTACTCGTCGCCTGAGCTGCTCCAGCGCTTCGCCTCGGCGGCCGAGGCAGCGGAGCCGCCAGCGTCGCTGCCGCACGTCGTGGTTCAGGCCGCCGATCTAGCACGGCTGCTGCCGCCGTCGGTCGGGATCGCGCTGAACGCCGGCGCCAGCGAGAGCGTGCCCGTTTACCCCCAGGGCGTGTCCTACCTGGCTGCCGACGACGCCGTAGCCCACCCGGAACGAATGAGCGTCGGCCCGCTTCCGGTCCGTCCGGACGACCTGCTGGCGGGCATCGCGGCCGGGCTGATGGGGATCGCGGCGGTACGCGCCGCGTCCGCAGCCTGGCTGTCGGTTCAGTTCGCGGGCGAGGGCTTGCTGATCTCGGTGGCGCTGGACGACCCGGCTGACACCGGAGTCCAGGACCTCGTGGTCGGGGCCGTCGAGCGGGCGGCCTGGGAGGCAGCACCGCCCGACGCCAGTTTCCCGATGGACGTCACCTTCCCCGGCGACGGCGAGCCCGACCATATCGACGAGTGGGTGGCGACTTGCGCGACGCCGTTCTACCGGCGCTAGCGGCGCTGGCCCGTCACCGTGCCAGCAGCCGCGCCGCCCGGTTCAGCGCACTGATCACGCCCGAGACCGAGGCCAGCACGATCGAGGAGCTGATCCCGACGCCCCACAGCACCCGGTCGCCTACCTCGATCTCCAGGTAAGCAGCCGCCTCTGCGTCGCGGCCCGCCGTCAGCGCGTGCTCGGCGTAGTCAAGGACGCGCACGCCGAGGCCGCCAAGGCCGAGGTCCACCTCGGAGACGGCCGCGCAGAACGCGGCGATCGGGCCGTTGCCGATCCCGTACAGGGTGTGCTCGGTGCCGAACGCGCGCACCACACAGTCGACGCGCTCCGTACCGCCCTCGCTGGCCGAGCCATAGCTGACCAGCTCGAAGGGGCCGGGCTCCAGGTACTCGGCGGCGAAGATCTGCCACATCTGCCCGGCGTCGACCTCGCCGCCCTCGCTGTCCGTGTGACGCTGGATGACCTGGCTGAACTCGATCTGAAGCCGGCGCGGCAGGTCCAGGTGGTGATCGGCCTTCATGATGTAGGCGACGCCGCCCTTGCCGGACTGCGAGTTGACCCGGATGACAGCCTCGTAGGTGCGACCGACGTCCTTGGGATCGATCGGCAGGTACGGCATCTGCCAGGGCAGCTCGCCGACCGGGCGGCCGGCCGCGGCGGCCTGGCGGTCCAGGTCGTCGAAGCCCTTCTTGATGGCGTCCTGGTGCGAGCCGGAGAACGAGGTGTAGACCAGGTCACCTGCATACGGATGGCGTTCGTGCACGCCGATGCCGTTGCAGTACTCGGCGGTCCGCCGGATCTCGTCGATGTCACTGAAGTCGATCATCGGGTCGATGCCCTGGCTGTACAGGTTGAGCCCCAGCGTGATGAGGTCGACATTGCCGGATCGCTCCCCGTTCCCGAACAGGCAGCCCTCGACGCGCTCGGCGCCCGCCAGCATGGCCAGCTCAGCGTCCGCGGTGGCGGTACCGCGGTCGTTGTGCGTGTGCACCGACAGGGCGACGTGCTCACGCCGGGACAGGCGACGGCTCACCCACTCGATCTGGTCGGCGTAGACGTTCGGCGTGGACCGCTCGACGGTGCAGGGGAGGTTGAGCACGATCTCCCGGCCCGGGCCTGGCTGCCAGACGTCCATGACCGCCTCGCAGATCTCCAGCGAGAAGTCCAGCTCGGTGTCCATGAAGATCTCCGGCGAGTACTCGTAGCCGAAGTCCGTGCCGGGAAGGTACTCCTCGGCGTACTTGATCACGGCCCGGGTGCCCTCGACGGCGACCGCCTTGCACTCCTCGCGGCCGTCGCCTGACCAGCCGAACACGACGTTCCGGAACAGGGGCGCGGCCGCGTTGTACAGGTGCACCGTCGCCATCTTGGCCCCGGCCAGCGACTGCACGGTCCTGTCGATCAGCTCTTCCCTGGCCTGAGTCAGGACCGAGATGCGTACATCGCCCGGGATCGCGCCGCCCTCGATGAGGCTGCGGATGAACTCGAAGTCGGTCTGGCTGGCCGCCGGGAACCCGACCTCGATCTCCTTATAGCCCATCTTGACCAGCAGGTCGAACATGGCCTGCTTGCGGGCGGCGTTCATCGGATCAATGAGGGCCTGGTTGCCGTCTCGCAGGTCAGTGGACAGCCAGCGCGGGGCGGTGGTGATGGTGCGGGTCGGCCACTGCCGGTCCGGCAGGTCGACGGTCGGGAACGGGCGGTACCGGTGACACGGCATGCCCGACGGGCGCTGAAAAGAGGGATTGCTCATGACTTGCTGCTCCTGAAGTCAGTTGCTCCTGGGCCAGTTACCAAGGAGGCGCGAACCGAGGCGAACAGCGGCCGGCGCAGCAATACCACCCGCGGCGAGGTGCCGACCGGGCTGGTTACCGGGCCTCGCCGCGGCCAAGAAGGAGCAGGCCGCGAGTCATGATGCACCGATAGTAGCCGGCCATGGTCCGCCACGGGAGTCGCTACCGGCTGGGCTTTGATGTCAAGGACCCTTGATGTCGGGGTTTTTGATGTCAGCGGCCTTTGATGTCAGCGGCCTTTGATGTCGAGACACTTGACATGCAGCCATCTGGCTGCCTAAGTTAACAGGCAGCCAGATGGCTGCATGTTCGGGGATGGCGAGATGGATGACGTGTTCAAGGCGCTGGCCGACCCCAGCCGCCGCCGGCTGCTTGACAGCCTGAATGCCCGGAGCGGGCAGAGCCTGCGGGAGCTGTGCGCCGGGCTGCAGATGGCCAGGCAGTCGGTCAGCAAGCACCTGGCCGTCCTGGAGGCAGCTGGCCTGATCACCAGCGTGCGCCAGGGCCGGGAAAAGCTGCACTACCTGAACGCCGCGCCCATCAGTGACATCGCCGAGCGCTGGATCAATCGCTACGACCAGGCGCGCGTCTACGCCCTGGCTGACCTGAAGAGAGTTCTGGAGGACACGCCGATGAGCAAGCCCGAGTTCATCTACACGACCTACATCCGCACCACGCCAGAACGCCTGTGGCAGGCGCTCACTGACCCGGCGTTCACGGCGCGCTACTGGGCGACAAGTTTCACCACGGACTGGGCGGCAGGGTCGCCGATGACCTGGGACAACCATGGCGTGCTGATCACTGACCCAGAGCAGGTGGTCCTCATATCCGAGCCGTTCCGCCGCCTGTCGTACACCTGGCACACCTTTACCCCCGAGCTGGCCAGCCGGTTCGGCTGGGACGACGAGCTCCTAGCCAGGCTCACCAGCGAGCCGCGGTCGAAGGTGACCTTCGAGATCGAGCCGACGGCGGAGGGGGTCAGGCTGATCGTCACGCACGACGGCTTCGGACCGGACAGCACCGTGCTGGAGATGACGAGCTACGGCTGGCCGGAGGTCATCTCGAGCCTGAAGACCCTGCTCGAGACGGGCGAGCCAATGTCGTCGGAGAGTGTCAGCAGCGAGTGATATGACCGAGGCATGGCTATCACGCAGATGCGCTACGGCGCGGTCTTGCCCGGCGGGACCGCGACCGAGCAGCTGGAGCTTGCGGTACTGGCCGAGCAGGCTGGCTGGGACGGGGTCTTCGTATGGGAGGCCGCGCACGGGCCGGATGCGTGGGGGATGCTGTCGGCGATCGCGGTGCGGACCACGCGGGTGCGGCTCGGCACCATGCTGACGCCGCTGCCATGGCGGCGCCCCTGGAAGGTAGCGAGCCAGGTAGCCACAGTGGATCAGCTGTCGGGCGGCCGGGCAATCCTGGCGGTCGGGGTAGGCGCCGTGGACACCGAGCTGCCCGACACCGCGGAGGTCACCGGCCTGCGCGAGCGCGCCGAGCTCATGGATGAGGGCATCGACCTGATCCGGATGCTGTGGGACGGCGGCACCAGCTACCACGGACGGCATTATCACTACCAGACAGGCAGGATGGACCTGGGCACGGCCGCCGCGCCGGTCCAGGACCGCATCCCCATCTGGGTCGTCGGGGTCTGGCCAGCACCCAAGTCCATGCGCCGAGCCCTGCGCTGCGACGGCGTCATCCCGCAGTATCGTGTGGCCGGGCGCGAGCCGGAGCCCGCCGATGCACGGTCGGCGCTGGACTGGCTGGCAGAGCACGACGCCGCCGCCGACTTCGACTTCATCGCCGACGGCGAGACGCCCGCAGACGACGCTGGCGCCGCGGCCGCCACCGTCTCCGCGTGGGCCGAAGCCGGGTGTACCTGGTGGCTGGAGACCCGCTGGGAAGCGCGGGATCAGATGCGCGATCGCCTCGTGGCCGGCCCGCCGCGCGGATGAGATGCCAGGTCGCGCCCAGTCAGTCAGCGCGCCCAGTCAGCCAGCGCGCTCAGTCAGCCAGCGCGGTTCGGAGCCAGGACTCGATGCCGGAGATATGAACTGTCGCCCATGACCTGGCCAGATCCGCGTCCCTGCTCATGATCGCCTGATAAATGGCCCGGTGCTCCGCGAGAGTGCGTTCCTGCGCCCGCGGCTCTGTCATGCCGCGCCAGACCCGGGCTCGGGTAGTAGGCGCCGACATGTTGTCGACCAGCGAGGCCAGTACGGAGTTGCGCGACCCGACGGCGATCTTCCGGTGGAACTCGAGGTCGGCGGCCACGAAGTCCTCGACCTGCCAGTCCGCGTCGGCAGCATCCAGTAGCTTGCCGAGCTCGATCCTGTCCTCGTCTGGCATCCGGATCGCGGCCATCGCGGTAGCGGCCGGCTCCAGGATGCGCCGGACCTCGAGGAACTCCAGCACCGTGTCGTCCCGGTGGAAGTCCACGATGAAGCTCAGCGCTTCCAGCAGGAGTGAGGGCGCGAGACTAGTCGCGTAGGTGCCGTCGCCCTGGCGGACGTCGAGCACGTTGATCAGGCTCAGCGCCTTCACTGCCTCACGGAGCGAGTTGCGCGACAGGCCGAGTTCGGCCGCCAGGTCGGCCTCACGAGGCAGCTTCTCTCCCGGCCGCACCCGCCCCGAGGTGATCATCTGCTTGATCTTGTCGATCGCCTCGTCGGTAAGAGCCACGACCCGCCTCCAGATGCTTGGTCTTCGCTACTGCTCGCCGCGGGCTCCTCGATCCCGTACACCCGCGCCGCGGTCGACGCGAACACCGCCGTCCGCTCGGCGCCGGTGAGGCCGGTCACCAGCCGATCTCGCCAGCTGGACCACGCTGGCATAGTCGCTCGCTAGCAGGCAAACTGGCCAGTCCGAGCCGAACATGATCCGGTCGGCGCCGAACGCGCTCAGTATGACATCGGCGAACGGCACGAAGGCCGTTGCCGGCGCAGCCGTGGCTGCCTCGGTGACCAGCCCGGACAGCTTGCATACGGTGTTCGGACGGGCGGCGAGCGCCCCGACGGCCGCAGCCCACGGTTGCAGCGTGTTGCTCGCTATCGGCGGCTTCCCCGCATGATCAAGTACGAAGGTCAGGCCGGGCACCGCCGCCGCGGCGAAGCTGGCCGCCGCGAGCTGGTGTGGCAGGACGAGCAGGTCATAACACAGGCCTGCCCTGGCTACCTGGCCGAGCCCGCGGATGACATCAGGTCGCCGCAGCCAATCGGGATCCGGCTCAGACTGGACCAGGTGCCTGATCCCGACGAGGTACTCACCGCCACGGCCAGACCTGAGCTGCGCGAGTTCCTCGGCGATGGCGGGCGACGTCAGGTCGGTCCAGCCGACGACCCCGGCCACCAGCGGGTCGTCTGCCGCCAGCGCGAGCAGCTCCGGCGTTTCCGCCGCGACGGCGACGGTCTGCACCAGCACAGTTGCCGTAACGCCGGCGGCGGCCGCGCTCGGACGCAGGTCGTCGAGCGCGAAACTTCGGCGGATGGCGGCCATCGCCGGGCCGACGATCCAGTCCTGATCGCGGACCGATAGGTCCCAGACGTGGTGGTGGGCGTCGATGACACTCATAGCTGCCAGACCACGGGGAGTACGGCCGCCCCGCCGTCGGCCGAGTAGTCATGCACGGTCGCGAGCAGCGGCGTCATCCTGGCCTGCCAGGCGACATTGACCTCGTGGCGCGCAAGCTGGGCGAGCATACTCGCATAGTCGTCGCAGTCGATGAGATGGAAGAGGTCGGTCCCGCTTCGCCAGATAGTCCAGCTAGTTACGCCGGCCGCGCGGATCGCGTCGGTCAGCTCCGCGGGCACAGCCGCGTGCGCCTGCTCATATTCCTCGATCCTGTCCGGCCGTACGCGGGTATGCAGGGCGATCTTCATGACCCGGCTCCAGCTTCTAGCGCATCCCACAGCGCTTCGGGAATCTCCAGTTCGCGTAGTGAGATCGCGTCGCTGATCTCACTCGCGCTGCGCGCGCCGATGAGCACGCTCGCCACTGCCGGGTGGCGCAGCGGGAACCGCGCCGCGGCCGCGCGCAGCGGCACGCCGAACTGGGCGCACACGGCCTCGAGAGCGCGTGCCCGCGCGACCAGGGAGTCGGGCGCTGCCTGGTAGTCGTAGGTCGCCCCGGCCCGCGGCGCGGCGAGCACGCCCGAGTTGAAGACGCCACCGGCGATGACGGAGACGCCGCGTTCCAGTGCCGCCGGCAGCAGCGCGTCGGCGGCGGACTGGTCGAGCAGGGTATAGCGGCCCGCGATCAGCACCACGTCGATGTCGGTGTCCCTGACGAATCTGGTCAGCATCTCGGCCTGGTTCATGCCGACGCCGATCGCGCGCACGCAGCCTTCCGACCTGAGCTGCTCCAGCGCCGGGTAGGCCTCCCGCAGCGCCTGCTCGCAGTGATCATCGGGATCGTGGATGAGCGCGATGTCGACCTGGTCGATGCCGAGCCTGGCAAGGCTCGCGGTCAGGCTGCGCCGCACGCCATCGCCGCTGAAGTCCGGCACGCGGGTGTGCGTGGCGGGCACCGCGAACCCCTCGGGGTCGCGCTGGTACGGCTGGCTGGCCAGCACGAGCAGCCGGCCAACCTTGGTGCTGATGACGTACTCGTGCCGCGGCCGGCGCCGTAGCGATTCGCCGAGGCGCCGCTCCGACAAGCCCAGGCCGTAGTGCGGCGCGGTGTCGAAGGTCCGGATGCCGCCGTCCCAGGCTGCGTCGACCGCCTCACTCGCTGTCCGCTCGTCCACCGGCGTGAACAGGTTGCCGATGGCAGCAGCGCCAAATGAGAGCTCGGTGACGAGCACCGGCGACGCGCCCAGCCGGCGCGAAGGCGCGCTGATCATCGGCTGATCCTGATCATTACCGGGACCTGATCATTACCGGGGCCTGGTCCGCAGTCCGGCCATCCCGCCGTCGATGGCCAGCGCCGTGCCCGTCACGGACGCCGCAGCCGGGCTGGCGAGGTAGGCGATGCCTGCCGCGACCTCGTCCGCCGTCACGAGCCGGCCCATCGGCTGTCGCGCCTCCAGGGCCGCCCGCTCGGCCGCTGGGTCGGCCGCCTGGTCCAGCAGCCGCCCGATCCACGGCGTATCCGCCGTACCGGGGTTGACGCAGTTGACGCGGATGCCGTCCCGGATGTGATCGGTCGCCATAGCGAGCGTCAGGGACAGCACGGCACCCTTGGTCGCTGCGTACAGCGCTCGCTCCGGGAGGCCGGCGGTCGCCGCGATCGAGCAGGTGTTCACGATCGCCGCATGCGCCGACCTGCGCAGGTGCGGCAGCGCCGCACGCGTCACCCGGACGATCCCGACAACGTTGATGTCGAAGACCTGGTGCCACTGCTCGTCTGGGTTGTCGGCGACCGTCCCGATCGCGCCAACACCCGCGTTGTTCACCAGGATGTCGATGCCGCCCAGGCGCTCGGCCGCGGTGGCCACGGCGAGCCGCACGGAAGCGTCGTCGCTCACGTCGGCGCGCAGCGCGAGGAACCCGGCACCCGGATTCAGGTCGAGCACGGCTACCCGAGCGCCCCGGCTCGCCAGGAGCGTGGCTGTGGCGAGGCCTATACCCGACCCGCCGCCGGTCACGACGGCTACCAGACCGTCCAGTTCACCGTCCATGGCGCGGTTACCTTTCCTCAGCGGTGGACTCGCCACCGACGATGCGGGCCAGGAACAGCGCGAACAAGATCACCGCGCCGTCGATTGCCTCGATCCAGTAATTCGATACGTTCGCCAGGTCGAGGATGTCCTGAACGAACCCAAGCAAGATGACGCCCGAGGCCGCGCCGATCATGTTGCCCCGGCCGCCTCGGAGGCTCACTCCGCCGATCACGGCGGCGGCGAACACGGAGAAGATGATGCCCTCGCCGTAGCCTTGCTGGCCGGTCACGGCCGAGACCCGGCCCGCCTCCATCAGACCGCCGAGCGCGGCCAGCATGCTGCCGACGATATACACGCCGATCTTGATGCGCTCGACCTTGATGCCTGCGGCACGCGCCGCAGCCGGATTGCCCCCCACGGCATAGATCGCGCGGCCCGTGCGGTGATAGCGAAGGAACAAGCCAACCAGTATGAAGATGATCGCCGCCACGACGAACGAGACGGGCACCTGGCCAAAGTAGGCGGAGCCGAGATACCCGAATGCCTTCGGCAGGTTGAATAGGGACTGCGCCTTGACGATGCCGTTCTGAAGGCCGGCCAGCACGATGGTCATGCCGAGGGTCACGATGAAGCCGTTCAGCCGGCCCTTCACGATCAGCAGCCCGTTGATCAGGCCGATCGCGGCACCGACCGCGAACAAGACGAGCAAGCCGACGAATGGATTGAGCTGTACGCCGCTGCCGTAGGCGGCCACGGGCAGGATCAGCCAGGCTGCGACCATCGGCGCCAGGCCGAATGTCGACTCAAGCGACAGGTCCATGCCGCCGATCATGAGAATCAGGCTCTCGCCGACGACCACGACGCCGAGTGCGGAGATCTGCTGCCCGATCCCGGCGATGTTCGACACGGTAAGGAACACAGGACTCACGACCGCGCCCACTACCAGCAGGATCACCAGGACGGGGAGCAACGCCACCTCGCGCAGGAGGCCAACGTTCGTGCCGCGCAGGCGGGCCCAGATCGCGCCGCCGCCGAGAGCGATCCCGCCTGGTCCGGGCGGGGCAGGGCTCGCTGCGCCGACAGACCCGTCGGAGGAGTGGTTCGAGATCATTGAGCTGCCTCCTCGGCGGCGCCATGAGCCTTACTGGATAGGCCCTCGGTCGCGACGATCAGCTCGTCTCGGTCGAAGGGCGGCTCGGTAAATTCGGTGAAGATCTCACCGCGGACCAGGACGATCACGCGGTCGCAGATCACGAGGTCGGAGAGCTCATCGCTGCACAGGAGCAAGCCGGCGTCATTGTCCCTGGCCACGTCGGCGAGCGAGGCGAGCAGCAGCGCCTTGGACGCCACATCGACGCCGCGGGTCGGCGTGATCGCGACGATGAGGGCCGGATCGTGGGCCAGCGTCCGTGCCACCGTCACCTTCTGCTGATTGCCGCCCGACAGTTCTCTCACCGGCTGGCCGGGGCCAGCGGCCACGAGAGACAGGGCGCTGGTGATGGGCGCCGCGGCGGCGGCTCGCCGTGCTGGCCGCAGGAGCCCGAGCCGGTCCGCCAGCCGATCGGTTATCGTCATCGTCACGTTCTCGGCGACGCCGAGGTGCGCGACGAAGCCCTCGGCTCTGCGGTCCTCAGGGACGTAGCCGATCCCGGCGTGCTGGGCGAGGTCCCGCCGTCCGGCCGGGACGACCTGACCGCGAACCCTGATCTGGCCGCCATCATGCGCCTCGGCCCCCGCGATAGCCCGCCCGAGGGTCGCCACGCCAGCGCTCAGCAGGCCGGTGACGCCCACGACCTCGCCTGGGCCTATCTGAAGCGACACTCCGGCCAGGCGCCCTCGAGGCGAGTTCGCGGTGAGGTTCTCGACCGTCAGCACCGGCTCCGGTGCGTCGGGGCTCGCTTGGCGCCCGGCTCCGGCGGCCAGGCGGTGCTGACTTGCGCGGTGCTGACTTGCGCGGTGCTGACTTGAGCTGGGCACCGCTTCACCCACCATCGACGCCACCAGTTCGTCCTTGCTGAGCTCTGCGACGGGCGCAGTCAGGACGAGCGCACCATCGCGCAGCACTGCTACGTCCTGGCAGATCTCGAAAACCTCCTCAAGATGATGCGAGATATACAGGACGGCGACACCGCTGTCGGCAAGCTGCCGGACGCGCTGGAACAGCCGCCGGACCGCGTCGCGCTCGAGTGCCGCTGTCGGCTCATCGAGCAGCACGCACTTGGCGCCGCGCGCGAGCGCACGGGCGATCTCGACGATCTGGAGCTGCTCGACCGTCAGGGCCCGGCACGGCGCCTCGGCCGCGATGTCGTACCCCCAGTCGCGCATGATCTCCCGCGTCCTGGCCCGCATAACGCGCCAGCTGACAAGGCGATCGGTGTCGCCGAGGAACACGTTCTCCGCCACCGACAAGTCGGGGACGACCATCGAGTGCTGGAATACAGTCGCGATCCACTCGCGCCAGCGGGCGACGTCACCGACCCGCGGCGCCGGACTGCCGCCAAGTCGCACAGTGCCCGCATCCGGGTCGGCGAGGCCCGAGAGTATCGACACGATCGTCGATTTCCCGGCCCCGTTCCGGCCCACGAGTCCCAGGCACTGTCCCGCATCGAGGGACAGGTCGACGCCGCGCAGCGCGAAGGTACTGCCGAAGCGCTTGTCGACACCAGTCATCTCGACGAGCGCGGGAGCGCTGGCGGTCATGGCGTCTCCGTTCGCGAAATGAATAGGTGGCCGGCACCCGGAGGTGCCGGCCACAGCCGATTTACGACGAGGTGCAGACGCCGCCGTGCGCGGCGCCGTATACGTTGCCCCACAGTGATGTGTCCGAGACCGGGGTACTCGTGACGCTGCCGGGCAGGCCGTCTACCGGGGTGGAGACGGTCAGGGTGGCCTGTGCCTTGGTGACGAACGGGGCGACGATCGGATCCGCCAGGTTGGTGTCGCCCTGGTAGGACACGTTCGCCAGGGCCGGAGCCCCGCCACCGGGCTGCCCGGCAGCAAGCTTGACGCCCTTGGCGGCATCCACCGCGTACGTCAGCGCGTACTGCGCGTACAGGTTGGCTGGCTGGGACTGCGAAGCCGACACCGTTCCGTTCCCGATGTCGCACATCTCGAACGGCACGCCGTCATCGCTGACCAGGATGACCGGATCGGCTGAGCCAGGCCCGAGACCCTTGCTCTTCAGCAGCGGAATGATGCCCGTGTCCGGGCTTGACCACTGGGAGTAGATCGCCTTCAGCTGCTTGCCGTAGGCGTTGATGGCGTTCTGCGCGTCGGTCACGGCCGTCGCGTCGGTCCAGACAGTCGGGTCCTTGAGGACCTTCACGCCAGGGTCGTTGGCGGCCATGCATGAGTTGAAGGCGTTCGTGCGGTCGGCGCCGTTCGAGGACGTCAGGTCACCCTCGAGATCGAGCACGTAGCCCGACTTGACGTTCTGCGAGATGTAGGCGCAAGCATCCTGTCCGTAGAGCGTGTTCGAGGCCCTGACGACCATGTAGACCTTGCCGACACCCACGATGGTGTCTACGGAGACGAGCTGAACATGGTGCGCGGCCGCATACGCGATCGCCGGGCCCAGGCTCGTTGCCGTCTCCGGGTTCACCACGATGGCCTTGGCGCCCTCGTTGACGAGGTTCTCGATCTGCTGGTTCTGCAGGCTGGCGTTGGCGCCTGCCAGCAACGGGCCGAGCACCTTGATGTGCATCTGCTTGGCGTACTGCTGCTCGTAGTTGATGTAGGCGGCCCAGAAGGCCGTGTTGTTGTAGGTCAGGTCAATGCCGATGGTGACCTGACCGGAAGTCTTGGATGCCGTGGTGGACCCGCTGGTCCCGCTCGAACCGCAAGCGGCCACCAGCGTGCCGGCGACAGCCAGTGCCATGGTCCCGAGCAAACGGCCACTAACTCTCATGGCTCTCCTAACGTGATTTCGAAGCTTATGAGACAGACGGTGGATTTAGCCGTATTTCGATGTTCTATCCGCCTCCTAGCTGCTGCCAGATGGAGCCGTGGGGGAACTCGTAATCGCGCAGCGAGTCCGGCCGGAGCATCGCGGAGAAGCCCGGTGCCGCTGGCGCGAGGTACCGGCCGGCGCTGACGCGCACCGGGTCGATGAAATGTTCATGCAGGTGATCGACGTACTCGAGGACCCGGTCCGCCGTGGTGGCCGAGACCGAGACGAAGTCGAACATCGCCAGATGCTGGACCATCTCGCACAGGCCGACGCCGCCCGCGTGCGGGCAGACGGGGATGCCGAACTTCGCGGCCAGCAGCAAGATCGCGACGTTTTCGTTGACTCCAGCGACCCGGCAGGCATCGATGGTGAGGAAGTCCACCGCGCCTGCCTGGAGCAGCTGCTTAAAGATCACGCGGTTCGCGACGTGCTCACCGGCAGCGATCTTGACAGGCGCGACCGCGTGGCGGATCGCGGCCAGCCCGAGAATCTCGTCGGGACTCGTCGGCTCCTCGACCCAGTACGGATCCCACGGGCCGAGGGCCTCGATCGCGCTGATCGCCTGCGCGACGCCCCAGCGCTGGTTCGCATCGACCGCGATGCGGATAGAAGGGCCAACGGCTGCCCTCGCCAGGGCCAGGCGGCGCGCGTCAACGTCCACATCGGCGCCGACCTTGAGCTTGATCTGGCTGAAGCCGTCCGCCGCCGCCTGCCGCGACAGCTGGATCAGCTTCTCGTCTGAGTACCCGATCCAGCCAGGGGTGGTCGTGTAGGCGGGGTAGCCGTCACGCACGAGCTGCGCGATCCGGTCCTCCCGGCCGTGGCGGGCGGATCGCAGAATCTCGAGGGCCTCGGCCGGGGTCAGTGCATCCTCGAGATAGCGGAAGTCGACCAGGCCGACGATCTGCTCCGGGGTCATGTCAGCAAGCAGCCGCCACAGCGGCTTGCCCGCCGTCTTGGCGGCCAGGTCCCAGGCGGCGTTGACAACCGCGCCGATGGCCATATGCATGACGCCCTTCTCCGGGCCAAGCCACCGGAGCTGGCTGTCATTGATGAGGGCAGCGCTGAAGTCACCGAGGTCCGCGGTGATGTCTGTGACGTAGCTGCCGACGACGTGCGACCGCAGAGCCTTGATGGCCGCGACCACTACTTCGTTGCCGCGCCCGATCGTGAAGCACAGCGCGTGTCCGGCCAGGGCGTCGTCGTCGGTCCGGAGCACCGCGTAAGCCGCCGAGTAGTCGGGATCGGGATTCATCGCATCCGATCCGTCGTGCTCTAGCGAGGTGGGGAAGCGCACGTCGTAGCAGTCGAGCGCGGTGATCCGGGCGCCTGATCCACGTGGGGACGCCGCGCGCTGGGCCGGAATCGTCGCGGAGTCTTCCGGCTGGACCTGCGTCACTGGCACTCCCTCGGCGCTCGCAAACATCCGATCTATTGATCGGATGTTTACACCCGCAGCTAGGAGCGGTGCAAGACGTCGGGCAGAGGTAAATTCCGGCTCTACGGCCAGTTCAGGTAATGCGCAGGAGAGTGTTAGCGACAGTTCGCCCAGCACAGCAGAGGTCTAGGCACGGCTAGAGGTCCGATGAGTGGAGGAAACAGCCAGGTTACAATTCGGAAACACCCGATGTTTGTGTAGGACCTCGGCGACTCGCCTCGTGGCCGGCGGCGGTGGCCGGTAGCGGTGGCCGGTAGCGGTGGCCGGTAGCGGTGGCCGGTAGCGGTGGCCGGTAGCGGTGGCCGGTAGCGGTGGCCGGTCCGCGGGCCGAATTTCCTGCGGCCGCTCCAAGAGCGGCGGTCGCCGGGCGCCCCTCCGTTGTAGCGGCTCCCCTGCCGTCGGCTCTCACGAAGACCCCCCGGCAGCCGAGAATTTATACGGCTTTTGCGGCTAACACGAGGATGGTAAAGCTCATTTATTCGGACGTATGTGCAGTTATGGTAGCTGCAACTGCCACAACTGCGCAGACGTTGACGTGGCGTGGTCGTGTAAAGCGACAATTCGGGCGTCGGGCCAGCAGAATGGGGGCGATGAGCAACCGTGTGACTCACGTCGAGCAACTCGCGCCCACCCTGGGTCACGGCCGCAGTCAGTCCCGCTTCGGAGCCGCGACGTTATCCGTGCGGCCCGTAAGCCGGCGATCAGACATTGAAGCCGAGCGCGCGCAGCTGCTCGCGGCCGTCTTCGGTGATCTTCTCCGGGCCCCACGGCGGTAGCCAGACCCAGTTGATCCGGAAGTCCGGCACCAGGCCGTCGAGCGCTTCGCGGGTCTGGTCCTCGATCACGTCGGTGAGCGGGCAGGCCGCGCTGGTCAGGGTCATGTCGATGGTCGCGGTGCGGTCGGTCTCCACGGTCACCCCGTAGACGAGGCCGAGGTCGACAACGTTGACTCCCAGCTCCGGATCGACGACGTCCCGCAGCGCCTCGAGGAGGTCCTCGGTCTCCGGGCTGCCACCGGCGGACAGGCCACCGCCAGCGTCCGCCACCGTGCCGTCGTGAAGTTCGGTGCTGTCGTGAAGTTCGGTGCTCTGCTCGGTCATGCCTGCTCTCCTGTCCCGCGCTCGCTCAGCGCCCTGGCCGTGGCGTCCTTCCAGGCCATCCAGCCCAGCAGTGCGCACTTGATGCGCGCCGGGTACTTCGACACCCCTTCGAACGCGACAGCATCGCCCAGCACGTCCTCGTCCGGCTCGGCCTCGCCGCGCGACTGCATCAGCTTGAGGAACTCGTCGCTGACCGCCATGGCCTCTGGCACCGTCTTGCCGATGATCATGTCAGCCATCACCGAGGCGCTGGCCTGACTGATCGAGCAGCCGAGCGCCTCGTAGGACACGTCGGCCAGGACCGGATCGCCGCCGGCGTCCTTGAGCGTGACACGCAACGTGACCTCGTCGCCGCAGGTCGGGTTGATGTGCTGCACCTGCGCGTCGAACGGCTCCCGCAGGCCCGCGTGCAGGGGGCGGCGGTAGTGCTCCAGGATGATCTCCTGGTACAGCGACTCAAGTTCCATCACGCCACCTTCAACAGTGACACCACGGACATGTGTTCCGGCCGGCGACCATCACGCCGTCCCGAAGAACTTCTGGGCCTGCCGGATCCCGTCGGCCAGCGCGTCCACCTCGTCGTGGGTGTTGTACACGTAGAACGTGGCCCTGGTGCTGGACTGCGCGTGCAGCGCGCGGTGCAGCGGCCAGGCGCAGTGATGCCCGGTGCGGACGGCTATCCCCAGCTCGTCCAGTACCTGACCGGCGTCATGCGGGTGGATGCCGTCCAGCACGAACGACACGGCGCCGCCGCGGTGCTCTGTGTCCAGCGGGCCCAGGATGCGAAGTCCCTGGATGCCCGACAGCGCCTCCAGCGCGTGGGCGGTGAGCGCTTCCTCGTGCGCCGCGACATTGGCCATCCCGAGGGCGTCGAGGTAGTCGCACGCAGCGGCCAGCCCGACGGCCTGGGCGGCCGCCGGGACGCCGGCCTCGAACCGGTCCGGCGGCGGCAGGAACGTCGAGCCCTCCATCCGCACGACCTCGATCATCGAGCCGCCGGTGATGAACGGCGGCATCGCCGCGAGCAGCTCGCGCCGCCCCCAGAGGACTCCGACACCCGACGGGCCGAGCATCTTGTGGCCCGAGAACACGAGGAAGTCCACGCCAAGCGCGGTCACGTCGACCGGCTGGTGCGGCACCGACTGGGCGCCGTCGGCGAGGACCAGGGCTCCACGGGAGTGGGCGACTGCGGCGATCTGCGCGACGGGCGGGACAACGCCGGTCACGTTGGACTGGTGCGTCACCGCCACGACCTTGGTGCGGTCATTAATGAGCTCGTCGATGTTGCTCAGGTCCAGGCGCCCGTCGGGCGTCACGCCGAACCAGCGCAGCGTGGCCCCGGTGCGCTCGCACAGCTGCTGCCAGGGCACCAGGTTGGCGTGGTGCTCGGACTCGGTGACCAGTACCTCGTCACCCGGTCCGACCGCAAACCTGCTGGCTTCCGGGCCTGAGGTGACCGCGTTGCTCATGGCGTAGGCGACCAGGTTCACGGCCTCGGTGGCGCTCTTGGTGAAGACGATCTCGCCAGGGTCGGCGTGCAGGAACGCGGCGATCCTGGCCCTGGCCCCCTCGTAGGCGTCGGTCGCTTCCTCGCCGAGCAGGTGCGCGCCACGGTGGGCGGCGGCATTGTGCGTGGTGTAGAAGTCGCGCTCGGCATCGAGTACCTGCCGGGGCTTGTGTGACGTCGCGCCGGAGTCCAGGTAGATCAGGTGATTGCCGCCGCGGACGGCACGGCCGAGAATCGGGAAGTCCGACCGGATCGCCTCGACGTCAAGCCGGTCCGCTGGCCGCCCTGCTGTCACCGTCGTCTTGGGCACGGTGATTGCCTCGCCGGCCGTCGTCACGCCGATGCGCCTGCTCTGGTCGCATCGACGCCGGTTGAATTGCCACCGAGGAATCGCTCGTATCCGCTGGTCTCCAGCTCCTCGGCCAGCTCCGAACCGCCCTCCTCGGCGATACGGCCGGCCACGAACACGTGCACGAAGTCGGGCTGCACGTACCGCAGGATCCGGGTGTAGTGCGTGATCAGCAGCACGCCGTGCGAGGGATCCTCGCGGAACCTGTTGACGCCAGCCGAGACGACACGCAGCGCATCAATGTCGAGCCCCGAGTCGGTCTCATCGAGGATCGCGATCTTGGGGTTGAGCAGCTCGAGCTGAAGGATCTCGTGCCGCTTCTTCTCGCCGCCAGAGAAGCCCTCGTTCAGGTTGCGCTGCGCGAACGAGCTGTCCATCTGCAGCTGCTCCATGGCTTCCCGGAGTTCCTTGCCGAAGGTGCGGATCTTCGGCGCCTCGCCGCGGACGGCGGTGATCGCGGTCCGGAGGAAGTTCGACACCGAGACGCCCGGCACCTCGACGGGATACTGCATGGCCAGGAACAGTCCGGCCCGAGCTCGAGCGTCGACGGTCATGGCCAGCACGTCCTCGCCGTCCAGTGTGATCGAGCCCTGCGTGACCGTGTACTTCGGGTGCCCGGCGATGGCATACGCCAGCGTCGTCTTGCCCGAGCCGTTCGGCCCCATGATCGCGTGCGTCTGACCGGCCGAGATGGTCAGGTCGACGCCCCGCAGCACCTCAAGGCTCTCCCCCGCAGCGTCCGTCACGCCGACGTGCAGGTCACGGATCTCTAGGGTGGACATATCGTTCTCTCCTGGTTGCCTATTCACAGCTCGACGAGGACGTCGTCGCCGTCGATCTTCACTGGGTATGTGGCCACGGGCTTCGTGGCAGGCGGCCCTGTCGGCTTGCCGGTCCGCAGATCGAAGCAGGATCCGTGCAGCCAGCACTCCACCGTGTGGTCGTAGATCTCGCCCTCGGACAGCGGCACTTCCTCGTGCGAGCAGACGTCGTGCAGCGCGAACACCTCGCCGTCGACCCGGACCACGGCGACGGGTACGCCTGCCACCTCAACGCCGATCGCGCCCTGCTCCGGCAGCTGCGAGAGCGAGCAGGCTCGCTGGAATCCGCTCATGCCAGCTCCGCCTCGACTGCGGCCTCGATCCGCTCCCGCAGCTCGGGAACCTCAATCTGGCCGATCAGCTGGCCGAAGAAGCCGCGCAGCACGAGCTTCCTGGCCTCGTTCATCGGGATGCCCCTGGCCATCAGGTAGAACATGTGCTGGTCTTCCAGGCGGCCGCTCGCGCTGGCGTGCCCGGCCCCGGCCACCTCACCGGTCAGGATCTCCAGGTTCGGCACCGAGTCGACCCGAGTGCCATCGGTCAGCACGAGATTCCGGTTGTACTCGTAAGTGTCGGTCCCGGTGGCCTCCGGCCGGATGATCACGTCGCCGATCCACACCGCGTGCGCATCCTGGCCCTGCAGCGCTCCCTTATAGCTCACCCGCGACCGGCAGTTCCGCTCGGCGTGATCGACGAACAGCCGGTGCTCCAGATGCTGCCCGGCATCGGCGAAGTACAGTCCGCGCAGCTCGGCGTCGCCGCCAGGCCCGGCGTACCGTACCGACGGCGCCAGCCGTACGACCGACCCGCCAAGCGTCACGGCGGTATGCGTCAGCTTGGCGTCGCGACCGAGCTGCGCGTGATGATGCGACAGGTGCACCGCATCATCAGCCCAGCTCTGCAGCGACACGACCACCAGCGAAGCCCCGTCCCCGACCACAAGCTCCACATTGTCCGCGTACGTAGCCGACCCGGTGTACTCGAGGACGACAGTTGCACGAGCGTTCGCACCAACCTCGATCAAGGTGTGCCCGAACGCCGCCCCCTCCGCGCTCTCGCCGCGGAGACTCAGGTGCGTCGGCAGATCAGACTCGAAGTTTGCTGGAACGGAGATCAGCGTCGCTTCGCGAAATTCCGCGAAGGCCCGAGCACTGACCCGGTCCCCCGGCACGTAGGCGGTGCCGAGCCTGGAGTCACCATGTTCAAGGTTTCGAATGGTGACTCCAGGAGCGGCATCGGCGACGACGCTCACCTTCCCGTCACCGAAAGGACCGTCCGTGTGCAGACCGCGAAGTCGACGCAGCGGAGTGAACCTCCACTCCTCCTCACGCCCGGTGGGCACGCCGAAGTCAGCCGGGTCATACGACTGCTTCTCGTGCAGCCTGGAGACGGGAGCCGTCTCGACGGCTCCCTGCAGGCCTGACATCAGCCGACCGCTCCTTCCATCTGCAGCTCGATCAGCCGGTTGAGCTCGAGCGCGTACTCCATGGGCAGCTCACGTGCGATGGGCTCGACGAAGCCGCGGACGATGGTGGCCATCGCCTCGTCCTCAGTCATGCCGCGACTCATCAGGTAGAAGAGCTGGTCATCGGACACCTTGGAGACCGTGGCCTCGTGTCCCATTTCCACGTCGTCCTCGCGCACGTCGACGTAGGGGTAGGTGTCAGACCGGCTGACCGTGTCGATCAGCAGCGCGTCGCACTTCACGGTGGACCTGGAGTGCTCAGCGCCCTCCCTGACCTCAACCAGGCCACGGTAGGACGTCCGGCCGCCGGCCCGCGCCACCGACTTGGACACGATGGACGACGAGGTGTTAGGCGCGCAGTGCACCATCTTGGCGCCGGCGTCCTGGTGCTGGCCTGCACCAGCGAACGCGACCGACAGCGTCTCGCCCCTGGCGTGCTCGCCCATCAGGTAGACGGCCGGGTACTTCATGGTGACCTTGGAGCCGATGTTGCCGTCGACCCACTCCATGGTGGCGCCCTCGTAAGCAACGGCGCGCTTGGTGACCAGGTTGTACACGTTCGCAGACCAGTTCTGGATCGTCGTGTAGCGGCAGCGCGCGCCCTTCTTCACGATGATCTCCACGACCGCCGAGTGCAGCGAGTCCGAGCTGTAGATCGGCGCGGTGCAGCCCTCGACGTAGTGCACGTAGGCGTCCTCGTCGACGATGATCAGCGTCCGTTCGAACTGGCCCATGTTTTCGGTATTGATCCGGAAATAGGCCTGCAGCGGTATCTCCACGCGCACGCCCTTCGGCACGTAGATGAAGCTGCCACCGGACCAGACCGCGGTGTTCAGGGCCGCGAACTTGTTGTCACCGACCGGGATGATCGTGGCGAAGTACTCCCGGAAGAGCTCCGGGTACTCCTTCAGCGCCGTGTCGGTGTCGAGGAAGATGACGCCCTTCTCCTCAAGATCCTCACGGATCTTGTGGTAGACGACCTCCGACTCGTACTGCGCCGCGACGCCCGCGATGAGGCGCTGCTTCTCCGCCTCCGGGATGCCAAGCCTGTCGTAGGTGTTCTTGATGTCGGCCGGCAGGTCGTCCCAGGTGGCCGCCTGCTTCTCCGTCGACCGCACGAAGTACTTAATGTGGTCGAAGTCGATGCCGGACAGGTCAGAGCCCCAGGTTGGCATGGGCTTGCGGCCGAAGAGCTTCAGCCCCTTCAGGCGCAGCTCCAGCATCCACTCCGGCTCGTTTTTCTTGGCCGAGATGTCGCGGACGACATCCTCGTTCAGGCCGCGGCGCGCAACAGCGCCGGCCGCGTCCGAATCGGACCAGCCGAACTTGTAGCGGTCCAGGTCATCGAGCTCTGGGCGGGCGATAGTGGTCATGCGGAGATTCCTCCGGCCTCGGTTGTCATGCGGTTATGCACAAGAGATGGTGCCGTGACGTGTGTGGTGCAGATCCCGTCGCCGTGCGCGATCGTCGCGAGGCGCTGGACTGGGGTGCCGAGCAGGCGGCCGAACGCCTCGGTCTCCGCCTCGCAAAGCTGCGGGTACTCGGCGGCGACATGCGCCACCGGGCAGTGGTGCTGGCACAGCTGCTCGCCCCGGCCGGTAGCCGGGCCGCCGCCCGCGGAGGCAGCGTAGCCATCGGCCGACAGGGCCGCGGCCAGCGCCTGCACGCGCTCATCTGGAGCGGCCGCCTCGACCGTTGGCCGGTACCTGCGCTCGAGCTCGGCGATCTGCTGGCGCGCGAACTCGGCGACCGCGCCGGGCCCGGCCCGCTCCGCCAGGAAGCGGAGGGCGCTGGTGGCCAGGTCGTCGTAGGCGTGCTCGAAGGCGCTTCGGCCGGCGTCGGTGATGGCGAACAGCCTGGCTGGCCGGCCGCGACCCCGATTGCCGTAGGTCCTGGCGCTCCTGGCCTCGACCATGCCGTCTGCGAGCAGGTTGTCCAGGTGCCGCCGGACAGCCGCCGGGGTCAGCCCTAGCCGGGCCGACAGGCCTGCGGCGGTCACCGGCCCGTTCTCCAGGATCAGGCGGGCGATCCTGGCGCGGGTGCCGGACTCCGAGCCACGGGGTACATCCTGGGTCCGGGCAGCATTGAGGGCCGCACCACGGGTGCTGAGCGCCTCATCTGCCGGTCCCACGTATTTCACAACATCATTGTGCCGTAATTAGTTCCGCGCCCGCAATCGGGCCGGCACATGGGGTCCGTCACACCAGCTTCCAGCAGGAAGAACCCGCCTCGTCAGACCGTATTCCCCCCGAGGAACGGGTGGTTCCGCGATGCGCGGGCGACGTTTCATGCCGTCGAGCTATGCAGCGCCCCTATTTGCCCGGTTCATCCCCACCGGCGGCATGAAATGAGACCCAGTTCCTCTTCGGCGCCCCCCGGGCCGCCGGCTTGCCAGTTTCCTTCGTGCGGCATGTATCGATTTGTCCGAAGCTTTGGGATGATGGCGCCATGGCCGACTACGTGAGAACCAGCACTGCGGCGACCGCCAGGCGCATGTGGGCACTCTTCGAGCCGGTACACGTGGTCAGCTACTTCGCCCCCGCGGCTCGCGAGGCATTCGAGCAGGCCGGCCTGCGAGGATTCTGGCGCGGCTACTTCGCCGGGCGCGCCGCGCCCATCGGCCCGGTCGGCGCCGGCCCGGTTGTCGCCTCTTTCTTCTCCTTCGCGCCCGCGATGGTGGCCAGGGCCGTTCCCGGTGTCTGGGACCTGGTGACCCCGGCCGGCGCACTGGCGGCCCGCGAGGCCGGCGCGGTCGCGGCGCTGCGCGGGCTGCTTGACCTTGGCGAGAGCGCCGTGCCAGCGCGTGTCGCCGCGGCCTCCGACCAACTGGCGGCCCTGATCACCGCGATCGGGTGCGCGGGGCGCACGCTGGGCGCGGCGAATTCAGCGCTCCCCGTTCCCTCCGAACCGCTGGCGCGTCTCTGGCACGCCGCCACCGTCCTGCGCGAGCACCGCGGTGACGGCCACATCGCCGCCCTCGTCGCGGCCGACATCGATGCCCCCGAGGCGCTCGCGCTGCGCGCCGGGGTCGACCTGGCCGCAGGCCCGCGGGGCCACGTCTCGGCCGGGTGGAGCCGGGTCCAGATGCAGCCGGCCCGCGGCTGGACCGACGAGGAATGGGACGCGGCTGAGGCCAGGCTGGCCGCGCGCGGCCTGCTCGAGCCGGGCGGCGCAGCGACGGATGCCGGCGTTGCGGTACACCGCGATATCGAGCACGCCACCGACGTCGCCGCCGCGCGTCCGTGGGCCGATCTGGGCGATGAGCAGACCAGTCAGCTGGCCGACCTGCTGCTGCCGGTCACCAGGGCGTGCGCGCAGGTCATCCCGTTCCCGAATCCGGTCGGCGTCCCCGCGCCCGTGACCAGCTCATGAGCACGCTTGAGCGGCCCGCGCTGGCCGAGCTTGCCAATCCGGCCATCCTGCCCGACCCCTACCCGCTGCTCAGCCGGCCTGCGGGCAGCCTCCCCGTTCGCCGAGTTCGACGGCGCTTTCGTCGTGGTCGGCCGGCACGCTGACTGCTCGGCCGTGCTGCGCAACCCGAACGCCAGCAGCGAGCGCAGCAAGTCCCTCGTGGCGCCGGCGGCATCGCGCCGGACCAGGGACAGGCCCTCGTTCCTCTCGCTCGACCCGCCGGACCATACCCGGCTGCGGCGGCTGGTCTCCAAGGCGTTTACGCCGCGCACGATCGCCCGGCTCGAGCCGCGCATCCGGACCATCACCGGCGAGCTGCTCACCGCCGCCGGCGCCGCGGGTCAGATGGAGGTCGTGAGCCAGCTCGCCTATCCGCTGCCGGTGCGCATCATCTCGGAGATGCTCGGCGTCCCGGTCGAAGACCACCCGCGCTTCGCCGGCTGGTCGGCGCGCCTCGCGCACTCCCTCCAGCCCGGCTTCGGCCTCGACCCGGCCGAGGCGGAAGCCAGGGCCGAGGCGGTCCAGGTCGCAAGCGACGAGTTCGCGGTCTACTTCCGCGAGCTGATCGCGATCCGGCGGGCGCGACCGGCCCAGGACCTGCTCTCGGAGATGATCGCTGCCGAGGACGACGGCGAGAAGCTGACCGAGGATGAGCTGATCGCCACGTGCGTGCTGCTGCTCGTCGCCGGTCACGAGACCACCGTCGGTCTCATCTCCAATGCGATCCTCGCGCTGCTCCGGCATCCGGATCAGCTCGCGGCGCTGCGCGCTGACCCGAGCCTGGCCGCGGCGGCGGTCGAGGAAACGCTTCGGTACGACGCGCCGGTGCAGATGACAGCGCGCGTCGCGCGCGGCGGGATGCAGGTCGGCCCGGTGACCGCCCGCGACGGCGCTCTGGTGCTGCTCCTGCTGGCCGCGGCCGGCCGTGACCCCGAGGTGTTCGCCGAGCCGGACAGATTCGATATCCGCCGCGGGGCGAGTGGCCATCTGGCGTTCGCCGCCGGCCCGCACTTCTGCCTCGGCGCGCCGCTTGCCCGGCTCGAGGCCACCATCGCGATCGAGTCGTTCGCCCGCCGGATGCAGGATCCGGAGCTGAACCCGCGGGGCCTGGACTACAAGCCGAACCTCAACCTGCGCGGCCCGGACCGGCTCGTCGTCGAGTTCACGGCCATCGGCGGCTAGCCGAGGAAGCCGCGCAGCAGCGCCGCGGTGCCCTCCAGGTGCTCGGCGACGGCAGTTCTGGCCCCATCAGCGTCGCCCGCGAGTATGGCCTCCACGATGGCCCGGTGCTGGCCGGCGGTGTGGTCGATGTTGCGCTGCAGTACCGGGATGGCGCTGAGAAAGTCGTTGAGCCGCATCCGGGCGTCCGCGCATGCGGCCGCCAGCAGGCTGGATCCGGCGAGCTCGCCGATGGACAGGTGGAACAGCGTGTCCAGCCGCCGGTAGTCTTCCGGGCTCGCGCCGTTCACTTCGGCCAGCCGGGCCAGCAGGCTGGCGCGCGTCACCTCACGGGCCTCAGCGTCAGCGGGCCGGCCGACCCCGGCTACCGTCCCGAACTGGCAGGCGAGCGTGTGGGCCGCGCCCGTCTCGACGGCGAGCCGGAACGTCAGGGCGTCGGTCAGGTTGTCGGCGTCCTGGATCGCGAGCCGGCGCAGCTCGCCGGTGTCCGGCGCCGGGCGGGTGTAGGTGACGAACGTGCCTCCAGACCGGCCCCGACGCGAGCAGACGTACCCGGCCTCGTGCAGCTCGCGAATGGCTTCCCGCAGGGTCAGCCTGCTGATGCCGAGCTGGGCCGCCAGCTCGCGCTCAGCCGGGAACCGCTCGCCGGGCGCCACCACGCCCAGCTTGATCGCGGTCAGCAGCCGCTCGACGGTCTCTTCGAAGGCGTTGCCCTGGCGCACCGGGCGCAGCAGTCCGGTCAGGTCCACGCCCGACGTCGTCATCCATCCCTCCATCGCAGGCCGGCAGGCGGGTCCCCCCCGTCCCGCGTGTCGAAACTGATGAGGCACATGTGACTAAATCTTGCTCAGGGTATTGACAACTGCCCGGTCCTGCTCATGATTGGTCTGATAATAGACCATTAAAAACCCCGGCTCGCCCGACTGTAAAGAGCTCATCAACCCCCGCATTTCGCCGCAGGTCACGTACCCCCAAGGAGCCCGACGTGTCAGTCAATGAAACTGCGCTCAGCAGCGATGAGGAAGAACTTCATCGCCTCGGCTACGCGCAAGAGCTGCGCCGGCGAATGTCGGGCTTCTCGAACTTCGCCGTCTCGTTCACGATCATCTCGATCCTGTCCGGCTGCCTCACTCTGTACTACTTCGGCATGGACGAGGGCGGCCCGGCGATCATCGTCTGGGGCTGGCCGATCGTCGGCGTCTTCACGCTCTTGGTCGGCCTCTCCATGGCTGAGGTCTGCTCCAGTTTCCCGACGGCAGGCGGCTTGTACTACTGGTCGGCCAAGCTGGCCAGAAGCAACGGGCCTGCCTGGTCCTGGTTCACCGGCTGGTTCAACTTCCTGGGCCAGGTCGCGGTCACCGCGGGCATCGACTTCGGCGCCGCCTTCTTCATCAACTTCCTGCTGGATCTCTGGTTCGGCTTCGACCTCGCGCATGCGTGGCACACGATCCTGATCTACGCAATCGTGCTGTTCGTGCACGGCATGCTGAACCAGTTCGGCATCCGCCTGGTCGCCCTGCTGAACGACGTCAGCGTCTGGTGGCATATCTTCGGCGTGCTGATCATCGTCGGTGTGGTCACGTTCGGCCTGAAGTCGGGCGCGCACCACCAGTCGTTCAAGTTCGTGTTCACGACCTTGCAGAACGGCTCCGGCTTCAAGATCGGCTGGTGGTACATCCTGCCGGTCGGGCTGCTGATGGCGCAGTACACCTTCACCGGCTATGACGCCTCCGCGCATATGACCGAGGAGACCCACAACGCGGCGACGGCCGGCCCGCGCGGGATCGTGATGTCAATCCTGGTCTCGCTGTTCGCCGGCTGGGTGCTGCTGATCGGCATCACATTCGCGATCCAGAACTACGCGGGCGAAGCCGCGCAGGGCACTGCGGCGCCCGCCCAGATCTGGATCGACTCGATCGGCCGGACCGGAGCGGAGTTGCTGCTGCTCGTGGTGATCGGCGCCCAGTTGTTCTGCGGCATGTCCTCCATCACGGCCAACTCGCGGATGATCTACGCGTTCTCCCGCGACGGTGCGCTGCCTGGCTCGCAGATCTGGCACCGGGTGAACAAGCGGACCAGGACCCCGACCAACGCGATCTGGCTGGCGGCGGGCGGCGCCCTGATCCTCGGCCTGCCGTACCTGTGGAACGGCGCCGCGTATGGCGCAGTCACCTCGATCGCCGTCATCGGCCTGTACATCGCCTACGTGACGCCGACGTACCTGCGCCTGCGGCAGGGCGAGAGCTTCCAGCGCGGGCCGTGGCACCTGGGACGCCGCAGCTACGTGATCGGCTGGACGGCCGTCGCGTGGGTTGTCATCATCGCGATCTTGTTCATGCTCCCGCAGTTCGGCCCTATCGGCTGGAAGACGTTCAACTACGCACCGATCGCGGTGGTCGTCGTCCTCGGGTATGCCGGCATCTACTGGCTGGTCTCTGCCAGGAAGTGGTTCAACGGGCCGAAGGTCCAGGGCACGCCCGAGGAACTGGCTGCCATCGAGCACGAGCTGTCGGTCTGAGCATGACCGACCAGCACGCGGGCGCGGCTCGTCCGGGGATGCTCTCCCTGGACGAGCTGCGCCAGCTCATCGCCACCGGCGAGATCGACACGGTGATCCTGGCGCTGACCGACATGCAGGGCAGGCTCCAGGGCAAGCGACTGTCTGCCGAGTTCTTCCTGGCGGAGGTGGTCGAGCACTACTCCGAGGGGTGCAACTACCTCCTGGCGGTCGACACGGACATGAACACGGTCGACGGCTACGACATGTCGTCCTGGGCGCGCGGGTACGGCGACTTCGTCATGCGGCCGGACATGGCCACGCTGCGCAAGATCCCCTGGCATCCGGGCACCGCCCTGGTCGTCGCCGACCTGACCTGGCTGGACGACACGCCCGTCATTGCGTCGCCGCGCCAGATACTCCAGCAGCAGACCGCCCGGCTCGCCGAGCGCGGCCTCGTCGCGCTGGCGGGCACCGAGCTGGAGTTCGTCGTCTACAACGACACCTACGAGCAGGCGTGGGCGAAGAACTACCGCGACCTGTCCCCCGCCAACGACTACAACGTGGACTACTCGATCCTCGGCACATCGAGGATCGAGCCGCTGCTGCGCCGGCTGCGCATCGGCATGGCGGGCGCCGGCATGTACGTCGAGTCGGCTAAGGGCGAATGCAACCTCGGCCAGCACGAGATCGCGTTCCGCTACGCCGAGGCCGTGACGACCTGCGACAACCACTCGATCTACAAGACCGGCGCCAAGGAGATCGCAGCCCAGGACGGCATGAGCATCACGTTCATGGCCAAGCCGAACGACCGCGAGGGCAACTCCTGCCACATCCACCTGTCGCTGCGCGGCACCGATGGCACGCCGGTGCTCGCCGGCGACGGGCCGCACGGCATGTCCAGGCTGGGCGAGCACTTCCTGGCCGGCCAGCTGGCCGCGCTGCGCGAGCTCACCCTGTGCTACGCGCCCAACATCAACTCCTACAAGCGGTACGTGCCGGGCAGCTTCGCGCCCACCTCGGTCCGCTGGGGCGTCGACAACCGCACCTGCGCCCTGCGGCTGGTCGGGCACGGGCACTCGCTGCGAGCGGAGAACCGGGTGCCCGGCGGCGACGTCAACCCCTACCTCGCGGTGGCCGCCATGATCGCGGCCGGCCTGCACGGCATCGACCACGAGCTGCCGCTCGAGCCCGCGTTCGCCGGCAACGCCTACGAGGGTGATAACCCGCGGGTGCCGCATACGCTCCGCGATGCGGCGGAGCTGTGGCAGGGCAGCGAGATCGCCAGGGCCGCGTTCGGCACCGAGGTGCTCGATCACTACGCGAACTACGCAACCGTCGAGCTCGCCGCCTTCGATGCGGCCGTCACCGACTGGGAGCTCCGGCGCTGCTTCGAGCGCCTGTAACCGGCACTGCCGCTAACCGACACCGCCGCTAACCGACACCGCCGCGAACCTGAGGACATGACACCGCCGCCATGACCAGCTACACCGTGATCAACCCGGCCACTGAGCAGCCGGTCACGCAGATCGAGCAAACCACCGCCGAGCAGACGGACGCCGCCATCGAGCGCGCGGCCAGAGCGCAGGAATCCTGGCGCAGCGTCGCGCCCGGCGACCGGGGCAGGCTGCTGCGCCGGTTCGCCGAGCAGGTCGACGCCCACGCCGGCGAGCTCGCCGCGCTGGAGACGGCCGGCTCCGGTCACCCGGTCGGGGCCGCGACCTGGGAGGCAGGACAGGTCCGCGACGTGCTGATGTACTACGCCGCGGCGCCGGAACGGCTGACCGGCAAGCAGATCCCCGTTCCTGGTGGTCTGGACGTGACCTTCCATGAGCCCCTCGGCGTCGTCGGCCTGATCGTGCCGTGGAACTTCCCGATGCCGATCCTGTCCTGGGGCCTCGCGCCGGCGCTCGCGGCCGGCTGCGCCGTGGTCGCCAAGCCGGCCGAGATGACGCCGCTGACGGCGGTGCGGATTGGCGAGCTCGCCCTCGAAGCCGGGCTGCCCGAGGGCGTGTTCCAGGTGCTGCCAGGCAAGGGCAGCGTGGTCGGCCAGCGCCTGGTCGACCATCCGCTGGTGCGCAAGATCGTGTTCACCGGCTCCACCGAGGTCGGCCAGCAGATCATGACCGGCTGCGCCCGGCATATCAAGCGGCTGACGCTCGAACTCGGCGGCAAGAGCGCCAACATCGTCTTCGCCGACGCCGACATCGAGAAGGCTGCGGCCACCGCGCCGTACGCCGTCTTCGACAACGCGGGCCAGGATTGCTGCGCCCGGTCCAGGATCCTGGTCGAGGCCAGTGTGCTGGACAAGTTCATGGCGCTGCTCGAGCCGGCGGTCACGGGCCTGCGGGTCGGTGACCCGGCCGCGGCCGGGACGGAGATGGGCCCGCTGATCTCGGCCGGGCATCGCGACCACGTGGCCAGCTACGTGCCCGACGACGCGCCCGTCGCGTTCCGCGGGAGTGCGCCCGACGGGCCTGGCTTCTGGTACCCGCCGACGGTGCTGGCGCCGGTCGCCGCGGATGCCCCCGCCTACACCGACGAGATCTTCGGGCCTGTCGTCACGGTGACGCCATTCGCCGACGAGGCCGAGGCGATCGCAATGGCTAACGACACCCCCTATGGCCTGTCCGGATCCATCTGGACCGGCAACATCGGGCGCGCGATCCGGGTAGCCCGCGGCGTCGAGACCGGCAACCTGTCGGTGAACTCGCATTCCTCGGTCCGGTACTGGACGCCGTTCGGCGGGTTCAAGCAGTCGGGCCTTGGCCGCGAGCTCGGGCCGGACGCCGTCGACGCCTTCACTGACGTCAAGAACGTCTTTATTTCAACTGATTAACGGAACGGGGTCGTCTCATAATGCAGCGCCTGGAAGATCGGGTCGTCGTCGTAACTGGTGCCGGCAGCGGGCTCGGGCTTGCCAGCGCGCGCCGGATGGCTGCCGAAGGAGCGCGGATCATCGCGGTCGATATTGATGCCGCGGCCGGCGAGGTCGCCGCCAAGGAGACCGGCGGTGAGTTCGTGGCCGCTGACGTCGCCGATGAGGATCAGGTCCGGGACCTGTTCGACGGGGTGGCGCAGCGCTACGGGCGGATCGACGTGGCGTTCAACAACGCCGGGATCTCGCCGCCCGATGATGACTCGATCCTGACAACGGGCATCGACACCTGGCGCCGGGTGCAGGAGATCAACCTGACCTCGGTCTACCTGTGCTGCAAGTACGTACTGCCGCACATGCAGCGCCAGGGCAAGGGCTCGATCATCAATACCGCGTCCTTCGTCGCGGTGCTGGGCGCCGCCACGTCACAGATCTCGTACACGGCTTCCAAGGGCGGCGTGCTGGCCATGAGCCGCGAGCTTGGCGTGCAGTTCGCCCGCGACGGGATCCGGGTGAACGCGCTGTGCCCTGGCCCTATCAACACGCCGCTCCTTCGGGAGCTCTTCGCCAAGGACCCCGAGCGCGCAGCCCGGCGGCTTGTGCACATACCAGTGGGGAGGTTCGGCGAGCCAGAGGAGATCGCCGCCGCGGTCGCGTTCCTGGCGAGCGACGATTCTTCGTTCATCACCGCGTCGCAGTTCCTCGTCGACGGCGGCATCACCGGCGCGTACGTGACACCATTCTGATCATGACCACTCAGCCAGTCATCGGGATCAGCAGCTACCAGCAGACGGCCCGGTGGAGTCAGTGGGACGACGAAGCCGTCCTGCTGCCGCGCCGGTATACCGACATGGTGGCCAGGGCAGGCGGCCTGCCGGTCCTGCTGCCGCCGATCGAGGGAATCGCTGACCTCCTGCCCCGGCTCGACGGGCTGGTGCTGTCCGGTGGCGGGGACATCGACCCGGCGCTCTATGGCGCGGCCAGGGATCCCGCGACTGGCCCGGCCAACCCGGCCAGGGACACGGTCGAGGTAGAGCTCTGCCGGCGCGCGCTCGGCAGCGGACTCCCGCTGCTCGGCATCTGCCGCGGCCTGCAGGTCATCAATGTCACGCTCGGCGGCACCCTGCACCAGCACCTGCCGGATGTGGTGGGCAGCGACCTGCACTCGCCGGAGGCGCATGGCTACGGCGCACACAAGGTCAGCGTGGCGGCGCAGACACAGCTAGCGGCCATACTCGGCCGGTCCGAGGCGGCGGTGCCGACGCATCATCATCAGGCGATCGACCGCCTCGGGGTCTGGCCTGGTAGCGACGGCCTGGACTGACGACGGCGTGATCGAGGCCATCGAGTTCGACCAGCCCGCCGCCGATGGCGCGCCGTTCATGATCGGCGTGCAGTGGCATCCCGAGGCAGGCGAGGCCCTCAGCCTGTTCACCGCTCTCGTTGCGGCCGCTGGCGCCCCTGGGCGCGCACGACTGCCGGATAGCGGTCGGACCACACGAAACGGTCCGCCCGCCACCCGGCAGTCCCGCGCTCGATGCCGTCAGGCCTGAGCTCCGAAGAACTTGACCGCGTCGAGGACCGCACGCCCGTCGGCGCCTATCTCGAAGCCCGACTTGGCGAGAGCCTTTATTGAGCGGGTATTCGCAGGATCCGGGTTGGCGACTACCAGGCGGGCCGTTGGGTGCGCGGGTAGCACTATGTCGCGGATGTAGTTCCAGATGAGCTGCGGGCCTAGGCCGCGGCCGGTGAGTTCCTCGACGCCGATCGCGTAGTCGATGCCGATCGCGTCTGGCTCCGCCGCCGCAGGGTCGACGTCGCCGGTCCGGTAGTGCTGGGCATAGCCGCAGTCCTGCCCGTCCACCATCAGTACGTCGACGCGGACCGGGGAGTCACCGGCTGCCCGCGGGCCGTACTTACGCTCCGCCGCCGCGAGGTCAAGCCGCTCAGGGAACCAGCGGACAGCGTGCGGAGCGTGCTGCCAGCACATGAGGGCGGGCAGGTCGGCCATCGTCAGCGGCCGGAACGCCAGGCGCGCCGCCGTGGCTGACGACGCCAGGCGCAGGCCCTCAGCCACAGTGGCCGGCCTGCAGCGGGCGACCGCCTCGTCGATCGGGACCCATTCGAGCCTGTCGTGCTCGGGATCGACCCGCCCGGCTGTGCCGGGCGGCACGTCCAGTCCGAAACGCACCCACGCGCCGCTCAGATCCAGTGCACGCAGGTCCGGCCCGGCCGCGACGAGGCCGGTTTCCTCGGCCAGCTCGCGCAGCGCGGCCGCGAGCACGGCCTCCCCCGGCTGCCGAGATCCAGATGGCGGCGTCCAGGCCCAGTCGCCCTCGTAGTCCGCGCCGCGATGCGCCCGGTGCAGGATCAGGAACTCGGCCTGGCCGTCGCCCGCCGCGGCCCGCCTGACGATGATCGCTGCGCCGTATGGCGGGTCCGGCGCTATCGGCAGGCCGTCATAGGTATGCCGCAGCGGCCGCTCCACAGCGCGAGTATTTCAGGCGGGAAGACCGGCTCGAGCCAGTTAGTCTTCAGGCCATGACGAGCAGCTCACAGGACCGGCCGGCCGATAGCGAGGATAAGGACCGGCCCGACAAAGACAGCGCCGACAAGGACAGCGCCGACACGGATGCCGGGCCGGCCGATGATCTGGTCACCACCCGGCATTCCATCAGGCTTGAGGACGGTAGCGAGCTGAGCTACTCGGTCACCGCCGGCCGGATCGTGCTGCGGCAAGAAGCCCACACCGACGACAAGTTCGACGGGCCGCAGGCCAAGGCGGAGGTCTTCGTCACCGCCTACACGGCCGACTGCGATGACCTGGTCGCCCGGCCGGTCACGTTCGCGTTCAACGGCGGCCCCGGCTCGTCCAGCGTCTGGCTCCACCTCGGCCTGCTCGGGCCGCGCCGGGTGCTGATGGGCGACGTCGGCCAGCTGTTGCCACCGCCGTACGGCCTCGCCGACAACCGCGAGACTCTGCTGCGCCACAGCGATCTCGTTTTTATCGACCCGGTGTCGACCGGCTTCTCGCGCGCGGTCAAGGGCGAGAAGTCGAAGGAATTCCACGGGTACGGCGCCGACATCGAGTCCGTCGGCGAGGTCATCAGGCTGTGGACCACCCGCAACGGCCGGTGGATGTCGCCCAAGTACCTGTGCGGTGAGTCCTACGGCACGACGAGGGCCGCGGGCCTGGCCCGCTACCTCCAGGAGCGGTACGGGCTGTACCTGAACGGGCTGATGCTGATCTCGGCCGTGCTGGACTTCGGCACTGCGGAGTTCGGCGGCGGCAACGACGACCCGTATGCCCTCTACCTGCCCACCTATGCTGCCGTAGCGCACTATCACGGCAAGCTCGGCGACCAGCCGCTTGCCGACGTGCTGGCCGCGGCTGAGTCCTACGCCGCGCGCGACTACTTGTGGGTCCTAGGCCGCGGGTCGCGCCTGACCGCCGACGAGCGCGCTTCAGCGGTGACCACGCTAGCCGGGCTGACCGGCTTGTCGGCCGACTACATCGACCGCGTGGACCTGAGACCCGAGCACATCCGGTTCCTCACCGAGCTGCTGCGTGACCGCAAGCTCGTCGTCGGCCGGATCGATGGCCGCTTCACCGGCTGGGACTCCGACTACGGCCGGGAGACGTGGACGTCCGATCCGTCCATCGACGCGATCGTCGGCCCGTATACGGCGGCACTCAACCACTACGTCCGGGCCGAGCTCGGCTACTCAAGCGACCTGCCGTACGAGATCCTCACCGACCGGGTCTACCCGTGGTCGTACAAGGAGTTCGAGAACCAGCACGTGCACGTGCTGGCAAAGCTAGCCGCCGCCATGCGCGCCAACCCGCACATGCGGGTGCACGTGGACTGCGGGTACCACGACCTGGCCACGCCGTACTTCGCGGCTGAGCACTCGTTCGCGCACCTGGCCGTCCCGGCCGAGCTCGCCGCCAACATCGACTACAGCTACTACGAGGCCGGGCACATGATGTACCTGCACGAGCCGAGCCGTGTGGCCCAGTCTGAGCAGCTCGCACGTTTCGTCTCCGGCGACGCGGGGTAGCCCTGAGCGCCGATTGCGCACTGCAGACCCTAGACTCGCGTCCGTGAGCATCGCCCCGGCCGTCGAGATCGACGGCCTGGTCAAGCGCTACCGGGACAACACCGCCGTCGCCGGCCTATCGCTGTCCGCCAAGCGCGGCCAGGTCACCGCCATCCTCGGCCCGAACGGGGCGGGCAAGACCACGACGATCGAGACCTGCGAGGGCTACCGGAGGCCGGACGCGGGCACCGTGCGCGTGCTCGGCCTCGACCCGGTGGCCGACGCCCGCCAGCTGCGGCCGCGCGTCGGCGTCATGCTCCAGGCCGGCGGCGTGCCGACCACCGCGCGCGCCGCGGAGTACCTGCGCGTGATGGCCAGCTTCTATGCCCACCCGCTCGACCCGGCAGCGCTCATGGCGGCGCTCGGGCTGACCGGATCGGCGCGTACCTCCTATAAGCACCTGTCCGGCGGGCAGCAGCAGCGGCTGAGTCTGGCCGCGGCGGTGATCGGCAGGCCGGATCTCGTCTTCCTGGACGAGCCAACCGCCGGGCTTGATCCGCAGGCCAGGCACGCCACCTGGGAGCTAATCGAGGGCCTGCGCAACGCGGGGACATCGGTCATCCTCGCTACGCACTACATGGAAGAGGCCGAGCGGCTCGCGGATGCGGTGGTGATCGTGGACCACGGCCAGGTCGTCGCCAGCGGACCTCCGGCCGAGCTGACCGGCTCTGCCGGGCAGCTGCGCTTCCGCGCCGAGCCAGGCCTTGATCTTGGCGGCCTGCTCGCCGCGCTGCCCCTGGGGGCGGTCGCGAAGGAGTCCCCCGCCGGGCACTACCTCGTCGAGGTCACTGGCCGGGTCGACCCGCAGCTGATCGCGTCGGTGACCGCCTGGTGCGCCGAGCACGGCGTACTGGCGAGGGACCTGCAGATCGAGAGCCGCACCCTGGAGGACCTGTTCCTCGAGCTCACCGGGCGGGGCCTGCGGTCATGACGGAGCTGCTCAGCACCGACTGGCCACCACCCGCGCCCGGTCCGGCGCCGCTGCACAGGATGGTCCGGGCACAGGCCACGCTGGAGCTGCGGACGCTCGCCCGCAACGGCGAGCAGCTGCTGCTGACCTTGATCATCCCCGTGCTGCTCCTCGTCGCCTTCGGCCACGAGGACCTGATCAGCGTCGGCGCGGGCAGCCGGATCGATTTCGTCGTACCCGGCATCCTGGCGCTCGCCGTCTTGTCGACGGCCTTCACGAGCCAGGCGATTGGCACCGGGTTCGAGCGCCGGTACGGCGTGCTGAAGCGGCTTGGCGCCTCGCCCCTGTCCCGCAAGGGCCTGATCGCCGCCAAGACGGTGACCGTCCTGGCCGTCGAGGTAGTCCAGGTAGCCATCGTGCTGACGGTCGGCGCGCTGCTCGGCTGGAGCCCGGTGGCCAGCGCGGCCGCAGCGCTGTGGGTGCCGCTGCTGCTGCTCGCCGGGACGGCCGCATTCAGCGGCCTGGCCTTGCTGATGGCGGGCACCCTGCGCGCCGAGGCGACGCTGGCCGCGGCGAACCTGCTCTACCTGATCATGCTCGGCCTCGGTGGCGTCCTCTTCCCGCTGACCAAGTTCCCGCCGGCAGCCCGGCCGGTCCTGAAGCTCCTGCCGGGCGGCGCGCTCTCGGACGGCCTGCGCGGCGTGCTGGCCCACGGCGGCGGCCTGCCCGTCGCTGACCTGCTCGTGCTCTGCGCCTGGGCGGTGGCCGCGATCGCCGTGGCGGCGCGCACGTTCCGGTGGGAGTAGCGGTAAGCGACCAGCCAGCGCCGCAGATCCGGACCGCGCCTGCCTCATTGCTGGTGTTTGCCGGCATCATCTCCGTTCAGCTCGGTGCGGGCCTGGCGGGACGGATGTTTGCCGAGCTCGGCCCGGCCGGGGTCACCGGGCTGCGGCTCTGGTGGTCGGCGCTGATCGTCGCCATCATCGGCGGCCGGGCGCTCGTCCGCACGCTGCGGGCCGTCGTGGCCGACCGGGCCTGGCGCGATCTGGCCGTTGCCATTGCGTTCGGCGTCGTGCTCGGCATCATGAATTTCTCCATATACCAGTCGTTTGCCCGCATCCCGCTCGGCGTCGCGGTCACCATCGAGTTCCTTGGCCCGCTCGCCGTGGCCGTCGCCTCGTCCCGCCGGTGGCTTGACGTGCTCTGGGTCGTCTTCGCGGCGGCTGGGGTCGCGCTGCTGACCGAGGGCGGCGGCGGGCACGCCCTTAATCTGACTGGCATCGCCTTCGGCCTGATCGCGGCCGCCGGCTGGGCCGCGTACATCCTGCTGAGCCGGTCCACCGGCCGGCGATTCGGCGGCTCGTCAGGCCTGGTCATTGCGATGGTGGTAGCCGCGGTTGTGGTCACCGGCCCGGCTATCGGCGCCGCCGGGCCAGCACTGCTGCACCCCAGCTTGATCGCGGAAGGACTGGCGATCGGGCTGCTGTCCTCGGTGATCCCCTACCGGCTCGAGCTCGAGGCGCTGCGCCGCGTCCCGGCAGGCATCTTCGGAATCTGGATGAGCGTGGAGCCTGCCGTCGCTGCCCTGGTCGGCCTCCTGCTCCTTAGCGAGGCGCTGCTGGTCCGGCAGTGGCTGGCCATCCTGCTGGTGATCGTGGCGTGCGCGGGCGCCGCCCGGTATGGCGCCAGCGAACGACCCGAGCCGGACAGCTTGCCGCCGCCGCCGGCCTAACATGGTGTCCGTGTCAAGCCCGCTCACCGCCCCGAAGACGCCCGCAGCCGGTCCATGGCCGCGTCTGCTAGCTGACGCGCTGCTGGCACCGACGCCGGCCGCGTTGCGGCGCTGGGCGCTCGGTGGCGTCATCACCTCGGCACTGATCATCCTGACCGGCGCGGCTGTCCGGCTCAGCCAGTCGGGCCTCGGCTGCCCGGACTGGCCGAACTGCACGGCGACCAGCCTGGCAGCCAGCGGTGCGACCGGCGATCCGCTCATCCACCGCTGGATCGAGTTCGGCAACAGGCTCGTCACCGTGGCCATCTTCGTCATCGCCGTCGGAGTGTTCCTCGCCGCCTGGCGCTACCGCGGCGCCGACGGCAGGCGGCGGCGCGAGCTGATCTGGCTGGCCGCCGCACAGCCGGGCGCGATCGTCGCGCAGGCGGTGCTCGGTGGGCTCGTGGTCGTCACCAAGCTCAATCCGGCCCTGGTGTCGGTCCATTTCCTGGCCTCGGCTGCGCTGGTAGCGGCGACGATCGCGCTCTACATTCGCTGCCAGGAGGGCACGGAGCCGCCCCGGCCGCTGGTGCCGCGGCCGGTCCGGCTGGCGGCAATAGGCGTCGCATGCACTGTTGGCCTGATGATGGCGGCCGGCACCGTCGTGACCGGGACAGGCCCGCTAGCCGGGGCGGCCGACGTCGCCCGATACCACCTGCCCTTCGAAGGAGTCACGCAGCTGCACGCCGACGTCGGCTGGCTCCTCGCCGGGCTGATGGTTGCGCTGCTGCTCGGCCTGCGGCTCACCGCGGCGCCGGCGAAGGCGGTCCGGCTCGGCTGGCTGCTGCTGGGGCTGATCGGCTTGCAGGGCGTCATCGGCTACACCCAGTACTTCACCGGGCTGCCAGCCGGCCTGGTCTGGGTACACGTGACAGGCTCGGTGGCCATCTGGATTACTGCGCTGCTCCTGCCGTACTCGCTGCGGGATCGCAGTGTCATCAGTAGCGCGGGCATCGCTAGCAGGGACATCGCTAGCAGCCAGATCACTACCGGATAAGCCCCCCTCGCGATACTTTGTCGGCCATGCTCACAGCATCGGTCAACGGAATAGACATCGCCTACTCCGACAGCGGCGGCGACGGCCCCGCGGTCGTTCTCAGCCACGGCTACCTGATGGATTCGGAGATGTTCGATCCGCAGGTCGCCGCCCTAGCGCCCGAGTACCGCGTCATCACCTGGGATGAGCGAGGGTTCGGCGGCACCAGGGCGACGGGATCGTTCAGCTACTGGGACTCGGCGAGTGATCTCATCGGGCTGCTTGACCACCTGGGCATCGACCAGGCGGTACTGGGCGGCATGTCGCAAGGCGGCTTCGTCAGCCTGCGCGCCGCGCTGGTCGCGCCGGACCGGGTCCGCGCCCTCGTCCTCATCGACAGCCAGGCCGGCCAGGAGGATCCTGCCGCGGCGCCGGCGTACGAGCAGCTCGACCAGGCGTGGCTGGAGCATGGTCCAGAGCCGGTGCAGGACATCGTGGCCGCGATCATCCTGGGACCGCCGGACGGGCCAGTCGATTACGCACCGTGGTTCGCCAAGTGGGCCATTCTTGACCGGCAGGAGCTGCACATCGCGTTCCGCTGCCTGATGGACCGCGATGACATCACCAGCCGGCTCGGGGAGATCACGTGCCCGGCCCTGATCCTGCATGGCACCGCCGATCCGGCGATCACGATGGAGCGGGCCGAGGCCGTGTGCGCCGGCCTTGGTGGCACGGCGACGCTCGTGCAGGTCGATGGCGGCTCGCACGCGGCAAACCTCAGCAACCCCGATCAGGTGAACGTGGCGATGCTGGAATTCCTTCGCTCGCTGCCGTAGCCGGTGCCGCCCGGACCCTCATTGTTAACCCGCGTCGGGGAGGGTAGCCGCAGCCGCCAAGGATAGGGTCGATCCGTAGCGGCGTCTGCGGTGAAAGGGGCCTGGCGGTGGTGAGCGGTGACGTGCGAGCAGCGTTTGACTGGTCGGACACGGACGCACGGACTGTGGACCTGATCCGCGTCCTGGCGATGGATGCGGTGGAGCGCGCGGGCTCTGGACACCCCGGTACGGCCATGAGCCTCGCGCCGGCCGCTTACCTGCTGTACCAGAGGGTCATGCGCCACGATCCGGCCGACCCGCTGTGGTCGGGCCGGGACCGCTTTGTCCTGTCCTGCGGTCATTCCAGTCTCACCCTCTACATTCAGCTCTACCTGTCGGGCTACGGGCTGACCCTCGACGATCTCGAGCACTACCGGCAGTGGGGCAGCAAGACGCCCGGCCACCCGGAGCATCACCTGACTGCCGGCGTGGAGACGACAACCGGTCCGCTCGGCCAGGGCATCGCAAACGCGGTCGGGATGGCGATGGCGGCGCGCCGCGAGCGCGGGCTTCTCGACCCCGATGCCGCACCGGGCAGCAGTCCGTTCGACCACTTCGTGTATGCGTTCGTCTCGGACGGCGACATGGAAGAGGGCATCAGCCACGAAGCGGCCGCCCTCGCCGGCCATCAGCAGCTCGGCAACCTCGTCGTCGTGTACGACGACAACAACATCTCCATCGAGGACGACACCAACATCGCCAAGTCCGAGGACATCGCCGCGCGGTACGAGGCGTACGGCTGGCACGTGCAGCGGCTGACGTGGGTACAGCGGGACGGTTACCACGAGGACGTGCCGGAGCTGTACGAGGCGCTGCAGACGGCTCGGGAGACGACGACGGCTCCGTCGTTCATCGCGCTGCGCACGATCATCGCCTGGCCCGCTCCGCACGCGCAGAACACCGGCGCTGCCCACGGCGCTGCCCTGGGTGCCGACGAGGTGGCGGCCACCAAGACAGTCCTGGGCTTCGACCCCGCGGTCAGCTTCCCCGCCGAGGATGAGCTCGTCGCGCATGCGCGTCAGGTCGCGGACCGCGGCAAGCAAGCGCATGCCGAGTGGGACGAGCAGTTCGCCGAGTGGTCGGCGGCCCACCCGCAGCAGCGCCAGCTGTTCGATCGGCTGAGCGCGCGCCGGCTGCCGGAAGGCTGGACCGACGTGCTGCCTGAGTTCCCGCCCGACGAGAAGGGCGTGGCCACCAGGAAGGCCTCCGGCGCGGTGCTCAGCGCCCTGGCTCCGGTGCTGCCTGAGCTGTGGGGCGGGTCCGCCGACCTGGCGGGCAGCAACGACACCACGATCAAGGGCGAGCCGTCCTTCGTCCCCGAGATCCACCAGACCAAGATGTTCCCCGGCAACCCGTACGGCCGGACGCTCCACTTCGGCATCCGCGAGCACGGTATGGGCGGGATTCTCAACGGCATCGCGCTGCACGGCCTGACCCGGCCTTATGGCGGGACGTTCCTCGTCTTCAGCGACTACATGCGGGGGTCGGTCCGGCTCGCCGCGCTGATGGGCCTGCCGGTCACCTACGTGTGGACCCACGACTCCATCGGCCTCGGCGAGGACGGTCCCACCCACCAGCCGGTGGAGCACCTGTGGGCCCTGCGCGCCATCCCTGGACTCGACGTCGTTAGGCCAGGCGACGCGAATGAGACGACAGTCGCCTGGCGCACGATCCTGGAGCGGACCGACCACCCGGCTGGCCTGTGCCTGAGCAGGCAGAACCTGCCCGTACTAGACCGCACCGGCGACCTGGCCAGCGCCGAAGGCACCGCGAGAGGCGGCTATGTGCTCGCTGACTCAGGCGGTGGTCGTCCAGACGTCATCCTCATCGCGACCGGCAGCGAGCTGCAGCTCGCGGTGGCGGCCAGGCAACTGCTCGCCGATGATGGCATCAAGGCCAGGGTGGTTTCCATGCCATGCGTCGAATGGTTCCTTGAGCAGGACGTCTCCTACCGCGACCAGGTGCTGCCCCCGGACATCCGGGCCAGGGTAAGCGTGGAGGCCGGGCTCGCCCTGGGCTGGCGCCAGTTCGTCGGAGACGCGGGGCGCAGCATCGGCCTGGAACATTTCGGCGCGTCCGCCGACTACAAGAAGCTGTACGCCGAGTTCGGGATCACGGCTGACAGCGTGGCCACGGCAGCCAGGGACAGCCTGGCCAGCGTTCGGCCTGGTGAAACCCATCGGTAACGCAGCGCAGGAAGACTAGATGGTGCGCGCGAGGCGAGGAGTGCGATTGACATGACCGAACAGCAGAACACGCTGGCTCAGCTGACCGAGATGGGCGTATCCATCTGGCTCGACGACATCAGCCGGGAGCGGCTGTCCACCGGCAACCTGGCTGCACTAGAACGAGACCTGTACGTGCGCGGCGTGACCTCCAACCCGACCATATTTGCCAAGGCGATGTCGGACGGCTCGGCCTACGCCGAGCAGATGGCCGACCTCGCTCTTCGCGGCGTCGACGTCGGCGAGGCCACCCGCAGTCTGACGACGTACGACATCCGCTGGGCCTGCGACGTGCTGCGCCCGGTATATGACGCCAGCGAGGGCGTCGACGGCCGCGTCTCCATCGAGGTCGATCCGCGCCTGGCGCGGGAGACCGACAAGACCATCGCGGAGGCACGCGCCCTGTGGTGGGCCGTGGACCGGCCGAACCTCTTCATCAAGATCCCGGCCACGGTGGAGGGCCTGCCCGCCATCACCCAGTGCCTGTCCGAGGGCATCAGCGTCAACGTGACGCTGATCTTTGCGCTGCAGCGGTACAACGAGGTCATCGACGCCTTCATGGCGGGTCTCGAGGCAGCTTCGGGACGCGACGTCGCATCCATTGCGTCGGTCGCGTCGTTCTTCGTCAGCCGCGTCGACACCGAAGTAGACGAGAGGCTCGACAAGATCGGCACGCCAGAGGCCGAGGCGCTGCGCGGCAAGGCCGCCATCGCGAACGCGCGGCTCGCCTACGAGCTGTTCCAGCAGCGGTCAGCCACGCCCCGCTGGGAGGCGCTGGCCGCCCGCGGCGCCCGGCCGCAGCGCCCGCTGTGGGCATCGACCAGCGTCAAGGACCCGTCGTTCGCCGACACCATGTACGTGGTCGACCTGGCCGCGCCGGGCACCGTCAACACGATGCCCGAGGCGACCATCCACGCCACGGCCGATCACGCCAAGCTGCATGGCGACGCCATCAGCGGCACCTACGACGAGTCGCGGCGGATCTTCGCCGAGCTCGAGGCGCTCGGCGTGCACTACGACGACGTCGTCCAGGTGCTCGAGGAGCAGGGCGTGCAGAAGTTCGCCACCTCCTGGAACGAGCTGCTGGAGAGCATCAGCCGCGAGCTGGCCGCTGGCGGCAGCACTACATGAGGCCAAACCCGCTGCGCGATCCGCGCGACCGGCGCATTCCCCGGCTCGCTGGCCCGTGCGTCCTCGTGCTGTTCGGCGTCACCGGTGATCTGGCTAGCAAGAAGCTGCTGCCGGCGATCTACGACCTGGCCAACCGCGGACTGCTGCCTCCCGGCTTCTCGCTGGTTGGCTTCGCGCGCCGGGACTGGGCCGATGCCGACTTCGCGCGGATCACGCATGACGCGGTCAAGGCACACGCGCGCACTCCGTTCCGCGAGGAGGTGTGGCAGCAGCTGTCGGAAGGCATCAGGTTCGTCCCCGGCGAGTTCGCCGACGACCGGGCGTTCGACGACCTGGCGCGGACGGTAGCCCAGCTGGACGCCGACCAGGGCACTGGCGGTAACTACGCGTTCTACCTGTCGGTGCCGCCGAACGCGTTCCCGGTCGTGGTACAGCAGCTCAAGCGATCGGGGCTGTCCAGCCCGCCGGTGACCGAGAGTGGCAGCCGGCCGTGGCGCCGCGTCGTGATCGAGAAGCCGTTTGGCCATGACCTGGCGAGCGCCCGCGAGCTCAACTCGATGCTGGATGCCGTGTTCCCCGCGGAGTCGGTCTTTCGGATTGACCACTACCTGGGCAAGGAGACTGTCCAGAACCTGCTGGCCATAAGGTTCGCCAATACCCTGTTCGAGCCGATCTGGAACCGCGGGTACGTGGACCACGTGCAGATCACGATGGCCGAGGACATTGGCATCGGCGGCCGGGCCGGCTATTACGACGGCATCGGCGCCGCGAGGGACGTAATCCAGAACCACCTGCTCCAGCTGCTCGCCCTGACCGCGATGGAGGAGCCGCTCTCGTTCGCCGCCCAGTCGCTGCGGGCAGAGAAAGAGAAGGTGCTGGCCGCCATCCAGATCCCGGCTGACATGGCCACGGAGACGGCGCGCGGACAGTACTCCGCAGGCTGGCAGGGCGGCGTTCCGGTCCGCGGTTATCTCGAGGAGGACGGCATACCGCTCGACTCCTCCACCGAGACGTACGCGGCGGTCCGCCTCACCATCGACAACCGGCGCTGGGCCGGCGTGCCGTTCTACCTTCGTACCGGCAAGCGGCTGCCGACCAGGATGACCGAGATCGCTGTCATGTTCCAGCGCGCGCCCCATCTGCCGTTCGACGCCACCGATACCCAGGAGCTCGGCCAGAACGCGCTGGTCATCCGGGTGCAGCCCGACGAGGGCGTGACGCTGCGGTTCGGCTCGAAGGTGCCGGGCTCGGCGATGGAGGTCAGGGACGTCAACATGGACTTCGCCTATGGCGAGTCGTTCACCGAGTCAAGCCCGGAGGCTTACGAGCGGCTACTGCTGGACGTCCTGATCGGCGATCCGCCCCTCTTCCCCCGGCAGGAAGAGGTCGAGCTGTCCTGGGAGATCCTCGATCCGATCGAGGAGTTCTGGCGCAACCACGACAAGCCGGAGCAGTACCCGGCTGGCACGGCAGGCCCGGCGAGCGCGGACGAGATGCTAGCCCGCGACGGCCGCGTCTGGCGACGCCTCTAGCTGCGCTGGCCGCGATACGAAGGATGACTGCGACATGCTGACCGATCTCACCGACACCACGACCGCCGATATCCGCGCCGCTCTGGCCATGAGCAGGGACCTGATGGGGGCGCCAGCCACGGGCGTAGTGCTCAACCTGATCATCATGACGGACGAGTCGGGTCAGCACGACGCGGTCCGGGCTGCCAGCCAGGCTGGGCGCGAGCACCCGTGCCGCGTGCTCGCGGTCATCGCCCGCGACGTCCGTGCCACCTCCCGGCTGGACGCAGAGATCAGGTCCGGCGAGGGCACGCCGGGCCAGACGGTGCTGCTGCGGCTGTACGGGCCGATGAGCGAGCACGCGGACTCGGTCATCATGCCGCTGCTGGTCCCCGATACGCCGGTCGTCACCTGGTGGCACGGCCTGCTGCCGGCGGTGCCGGCGGCTCAGCCGCTCGGCCTGCTCGCCCAGCGGCGGGTGACGGATGCGGCGCGGGCGAAGGCGCCGACGGAGGCGCTGGGCGCGCTGGCCGCCGGCTACAAGCCGGGTGACACCGACCTGAGCTGGACCAGGGCGACGCCGTGGCGATCGCTGCTGGCCGCGACCGTCGATCAGGAACTGGATGTGATCCAGGGCGGAAGCGTGAGCGCGGAGGAGCACAATCCGACCGCCGACCTGCTGAGCGCCTGGTTGCGCACCCGGCTCGGCGTTGACTTCACGCGCGAGATTTCTGGTGGCCCTGGCATAACCGAGGTGCGCATGCACACCGACGCCGGTGACGTCGTCATCAGCAGGCCGGACGGTCGGGTGGCCACGCTGGCGCGGCCCGGCCAGCCGGACCGGCACGTGGCGCTGCAGCGCCGCGAGATCGCCGAGCTGCTGGCCGAGGAGCTGCGCCGGCTCGACCCGGATGAGATCTACGGCGAGGCGCTCGCCGCCGTGGCCGGGATTCCCGCAACGACGGGATAATCCCCGTTAAGATCCATTCGTGCCCCCGCTGTCAGGCGAGCTCGAGGATCACGTCATTCTCTGCGGCGCCAACGCGCTGGCGTCACGCATGGCAGAGGAGCTCACCGCCCGCTACGGATTAGGCGTCACGGCGATTGTGCCGTCGGCGGCGAGCGAGCATGGCGCCAGGATGGCGGCGATGCCCGGCGTCCGCGTGCTGGAACGGCCTGAGCTGACGGCCGATGCCTTCCTGGACGCGGGCCTCCCCCACGCCCGCGGGCTGGCGATCCTGCATCAGGACGACCTCGGCAACTTCCATGCCGCCTTGCGCGCGCAGGAGATCAGCCCGCAGCTCCGTCTGGTTATCGCGATCTTCAATGCCGGTCTCGGCGAGCGCATCCGCGGCTTCTTCGCCGACTGCGCCGTGCTGTCCGAGGCGCAGATGGCGGCGCCGTCGCTGATCGCGGCCGCGCTCGGCGAGCCGGCCCCAAGTCATGTCCGGATGGCGAGCCGCACGATGTACGTCGCCCGGCGGCAGGACGTCGGGGCCGACCAGATCATCTGCGGGCTGGCAGCGAGCAGTGACGCCGACGCGCCTAACCTGCTGCCGCCGGGCGACCCGGCGAGCGGTCTGGTGCTCGCCGTCGCGGACGGCACTCCGCGCAATCCGCTGTCCAGGCAGCGGCGCCGCCGGCTGGCCGCGCCACTGCGGCTGCTGCGGCGGACCTTCGGGACCAAGATGGGCCTGGTCTTTGTCGCTCTGGTCGCGGTGCTTGGCGCCGGATTCGCGCTGCTGGAGATCTCTGTCCACCGGGGCCCGATGAACTCGCTCTACCTGACGCTGCTTGACGCATCAGGCGCGGCGGTCACCGATTCCGCGCTGCCATCGCCCGAGAAGGTGGCCCAGTTCCTGCTCACCTTCGACGGACTGGCGTTCCTGCCGCTGGTGACAGCCGCCATCGTCGGCTCACGCATTCCCAGCGTCGCCGCCGCAACGAGGCCGCCAGTGAGCAACCACGTGATCGTCGCCGGCCTCGGCGGGGTCGGCGCGCGCATCATCGGCCAGTTGCACGACCTTGGCATCGACGTAGTCGGCGTCGACAAGGACGCCGAGGCGACGGGCATGCCTCTCGCCCGGCGACTCGGCATCCGGGTCGTGATTGGCGAGACGCACCGGGAAGAAACACTCCAGGCCGCCGGGATCACCACCTGCCAGGCGCTGGTGTCCGTCACCGACAGCGACATCGCGAACCTCGAGACCGCGCTCAACGCGCGTGCCCTGGCCGCCGAGCCGCGGATTGTCGTCCGGCTGTACGACGACGACCTGGCCGCCCGGGTCCAGACCACGGTCGGCAACACGGTGTCGCGCTCGACGTCCTACCTCGCGGCGCCGGCGTTCGCCGCAGCCGTCCTCGATCATCAGGTGCTGCGCACCATCGCGGTCGGCCGGCACGTGCTCCTGCTGGCAGAGGTCGCAGCCGACGGCGGCACCGCGCTGGCCGGCCAGCACCTCGCGGCCGTGCATCGGCCGGGCCTGCTGCGGGTCATCGCGGTGCGCCGCCCGGGTGACGCCAGCGTGGACTGGTCACCGGCGGCGGACTACGTGATCCGCGCTGAGGACAGAGTCGTCGTGCTCGCGACGCGGGCAGGCCTGTCCGGCATACTCCGCGGCGATGTCACTTCCGGCATATAACACTCATGGCCTGAAAATGGGTCTCCCTAAAACGCCCTACCAGCGTTACGCTCAGGGCAGATCTTCCACATGGTTCTGGTGAGCCATGTGTGAAGACTCAGGAAGGTCAGCGAATGGCCATGCTCGTACCTGCGCTTGCGGACTACGGGACCTACCCCGCGGGGTTAGCTCGCCCTGCGGCCAGCCACGCATGGCCTGAGACACCGCGACCTTCCTGTCATCCATCGCGCCTGCCTTGCCCCAGCAGCGTGCTCGTGGCCGGACAGGCAAGCCCCTCAGGAGGAATCTGTTGAGCACCACAGAAGAGGCTCCCGCAGTTGTTGCTCAGGGCACCGGCATTGCCGATCCTGCGCCGCTCGGGCTCGCAGCGTTCGCGCTGACGACGTTCCTGCTGTCCGCGTCCAATGCCGGCCTGATGAAGTCGGCCACTGGCGCTGCGTTCCTCGGTTACGCGTTCGCCTACGGCGGCCTTGCCCAGTTGCTCGCTGGCATGTGGGAGTTCCGCAATAGGAACGTGTTCGGCGCCACGGCGTTCTCGACCTACGGCGCCTTCTGGATCGGCCTGGGCCTCTGGGTCAAGTGGGTCGCTCCTACCGCTGGCGCGGCAGCCGGAAAGGACCTCGGCTGGATCCTGCTGTCATTCGCCATCTTCAACACCTACATGCTGATCGTCAGCACGCAGCTGAACGGCGCCGTCTTCGGCGTGTTCCTGACCCTGGAGCTCACCGAGATCTTCCTGTTCATCGGGAACTTCGCGGGCAGCACAGGCATCATCAAGGTCGGCGGCTACATCGGGCTCGTCACGGCGTTCGTTGCCTGGTACACCTCCGCCGCTGGCGTGATGAACGGCGTGAAGGGCAAGGCGGTCATCCCGGTGGGCGGCCCCTTGTTCAACATCGGCGGGTAGCAACTTCAGCACCGCAGCGAGATCAGCGCGTGAGCCCGGGAACCGTGAGGTCCCGGGCTCAGGCGTGTAATGCGTCACACCATCCCCGGCCTGCCCAATCCGCGGCGAACTTGGCCGCCTGCGCCCGATAGCGTAGAGAAATGGATCTCCAGGAACGCCGCCAGCTGGACGTCGCCGCGCGCGTTCACGAGGTCCGGGCCAAGGCCAGGCCGTGGCGGTCCATGTTCGCGCTGCTAATAGCCATCGCGGGCGCAGTCGCCGTCGAAGGCTGGGGCGTCAAGAGTTATCACGCGCTGAAGATCGCCGGTGGTGATCACACCGGCAAGATCATCTTCATCATTGGGACGCTGACGTTCTTTGTTTTCGGGATGATCGCGGTTTTTGGCTTGTCCGGCGCGGCTCGGCGCGCACTCCAGCCGCTCATCGGCCAGGCGCACGCGGGCATCGTCAGGTACGTGCTGCTGGTGGTGGGGGTCTTCGCCATCCTCACGATCTCGCTGGCAGTCCTCGGCGTGAGTCCGCGCCAGCTGCTGGTCGGCGGGGCCGTGGCCGGTGTCCTGCTCGGCATCGCGGCTCAGCAGTCGCTATCGAACGTCTTTGCGGGGCTCGTCCTGCTGTTCGCCAGCCCGTTCCGCGTCGGTGACCGGGTGCGGTTCAGGGCTGGGGCGCTCTCGGGCCAGATCGAGGGTGTGGTCACCGACCTGAGCCTGACCTACGTGCGGCTGGAGACCGAGGAGGGCCGGTTGCTGCTGCCCAATTCTCAGGCGCTGAACGCGGCCGTGGTGCTGGTGCCCGATCCGCCGCATGCCAGCGAGCCGGCACCCTGACGGGCGCCGGTCACCAGTCCGGCCAGCTAATGGTTGGCCTCATATTTAGCGATCACGCTCGCCGGTATGCGGCCGCGATCGCTGACGTCCATCCCGCTCTGCTTGGCCCACGCCCGGATCTCGGCGCTGCGCTGGCGGTGAGCCGTAGTGCGCCGCTTCGGCTTGCCGACCCGGCCAGTGACCTTCCTTGCCTTCTCGGCGAACCTGCTGAGCGTCTCATCAAACTTCTGACTGTGCTTCTCGCATAGGTCAATCTCGTAATCCCGGCCATCGAGGCTGAACGCCCGAGTCATGTGCTCGCCGTCCGGAATCTCTCTTGAGTCGTAGTCACAGGCGAACGTGACTGAGATCTTCTGAGCCACTTGTCTATCCCCTTCCCCCCGCGGAAATGTATTCCCAGCCGCATCGCCCTGTAACGGCACCGGCTCGACGTTCTGAGCTGCGCCTTTTCTGCGGCCAGCAAATACCGCAGTCTCGCGGCGGCGGCCGATTCCCGGCGCCGGGGAGGTCAGGTGCGGTTAGCGGGGCGGGCCGCCACTATGCCGGCCCGCTGAATGTCGCGCTCCGCCTCCAGGATCGGCGGGCAGCCCATACTCAGAGTCGTCCAAATAGCTGGCCTCAGAGGGGTCTGGCTGGGCCCGGACATAGGGCGGCACAAAGCGCTGCTGGCCGTATCCGGTCTCGTCTGCCGCGACAGAGCGCTGGCCGGTTGCGTCCGGCTGATACCTGCCTTCGTCCGGCCACTGGGCTCCACGCCTGCCTTGCGACGGCTGCTCATACTCGGGCTCGTAGCCCGGATCGCGATAACGCGGGTCACCGTAGCCAGGCTCGCCATGCCCGGCGCTCCCGTACTCGCCAGCCCCATACTCGCTGTCCCCGTATGCGGGCCCGCCGTATGGGGCACCGTACTCGTCGGCGCCGCGTCCACGATCCCTGTCACCACGATCCCTGTCGCCAGGATCACGGGAGCCAGCCTGACGGTAGCCGGGATCACGGTAGTCGGCATCCTCGTAACCGGGGCCGTCGTCGTAGTCGGCGTCGCTGTAGCGCTCCTGCCCGGTACCCGGCGTCGGGGCGCTCCCCCGCAGCTGGCTCGTAGCGCTCGTGCGGACCGCGTTGCAATATCTCGATCATCCTGTCCAGGTCACCCATCGGCAGGCGGAATGTGCCGGTGCACATGCCGCCCTGCCAGATGCTGAAGACCGCAACGTCGGTATCGGCGTACCAGCTGAGCCGCATACTCCGGGAACTGCCCCTGACGTCGAAAAACACCTCGCCGAGGCGAGGCAGCGGCGCTGCATCGGGCGCGGACATGAGGCTATGGTGGCCCGAACTAGGAGATCTGTCCAGTTAATGATCACTTAGGGCGACGTTCCCGATGCCTTAGTGCGGTCCGCGCCACATCCAGCAGGATCGACATATTCGCCATCTCGGCTGCGCCGATGGCGGTGCCGATGGCATAATTATGCGGCGGTCTGCGCGACCGGACTGGCATGCCTACCAAAGCCGCGGCCATGCAAGCGCCGTCGGCGGGAACATCACGCCAGTGCGGCGCGTTGCATCATGCGACGGGGCAATTGCCGCAACCGCGCGAGAATTTCTGCGTCTAGAGCACCCTACCTCGCTCTGCGGGGTCCGCTGGACGCAAGCAATGCTTGCACGACCAGGCTGAACCGCCTGAGGCACGCACTGAACGAGCATTTTGACCGATATATACGTAACGACGCACCGTGGCCACCGACGACCACGGTCAGCTGGCTGAGGAGAGCTATTCATGTCTGAGGTACGCCGTCAAGCCGCCCTGATGCAACGGCCGAACTGGGGCTGGCAGGATGAGGCTGCGTGCCGGGGCCGTGATGTCGTGCTCTTCTTCGGGCCCGACGGAGAGCGGCAGCCGGAGCGCGATATCCGCGAGCGCAAGGCCAAGGCCGTCTGCACCGCCTGCCCGGTGCGGGCCGAGTGCCTGACCTACGCCGTCACCAGGCCGGAGAAGTACGGGACCTGGGGTGGCCTCAACGAGGACGAGCGCTCGTCCGAGCGTCGTCGCCGCATGCGCCGGGCCAACGCCGCCTAGCGGCGCCGCCTCACCATGGTCTGCGCAGGCTGTAAGGCTCAGCGGCACGAGCAGTGCCGTGGCGGTACGTGGTGCGACTGTCAGCACCAGCCGCCCGTGCTGAAGTCGGAGGCACGCCTCTCCTGGATTCGCCAGGGCTAGCCGGAATACCCGCCGGACGGCGACGGTTGGCCACGCTGGCAGGGTATGGATGTGACATAGGTGACAGTGCGTGCATGCAGCTGCGTTTGGCCCTAGTGTGGACGGGAATAGCTGGATCTCAGCAGCTACGAGCGCGCCGCAGCCAGGACAGCTAAGCTGCCAGACGAATGGACCGCCGCGAGGAGGAGCCCAGCGACATGGAGAGGCTAGCCGCGAAGGCGGCTGATGCACTGGCGGGGGCGCCAGCCGACGAGGTTATCGCGTGGGCTGTGAGTACATTCGGCCGCCGCATCTGCATTACCTCGTCGATGACCGACGCTGTGCTGATCAACCTGGTCTCCAAGCACCTGGCAGGCGTTGACGTGCTTTTCCTGGATACCGGCTACCACTTCCCGGAGACGGTCGGTACGAGGGACGCGGTCTCAGCCGTGTACCCGGTGAACGTCGTGAACGTGACGCCGCCGACCACGGTCGCCGAGCAGGATGCCGAGCTCGGCCCGCGGCTGTACAGCCGCAACCCGGACCTCTGCTGCTACCTGCGCAAGGTTGTGCCGCTTGAGGAAGCCCTCGGGCCATACGACGCCTGGTTCACCGGCGTCCGTCGGGAAGAGACCGAGGCTCGCAGCGATACCAAGGTCGTCCAGTGGGACGCCAGGCGCGAGATGATCAAGGTCAACCCGATCGTCGAGTGGACCCAGCAGCAGGTCGATGACTACATCACCGCCAACAACATCCTGGTCAACCCGCTCGTGTACGACGGCTACCCGTCGATCGGCTGCCGTACCTGCACCTCCCGGGTTGCCGACGGTGCAGACCCGCGCAGCGGGCGCTGGGCCGGCACCGCCAAGAGCGAGTGCGGCATCCATACATCCTGATGGCTCCGTCCTGATGACCACGCATGAGGTGCTCAATCAGGTCCCGGTCCTAGCGGGCCATGACGTAGCAGACGACGCCGCGCTGCTGGCCGCCCTTGACCGCGAGGGTGCCGGATGGGCACAGGCAGAGCTTCACGAGCTCGGGGTGCTGGCGGGTGCTGCCAGGACTCAGGAGCTCGCTCGCCTCGCGAACGTCAGCAAGCCTGTCCTGCGTACTCACGACTCCCGCGGCTACCGCGTCGACGAGGTCGACTTCCATCCTTCCTGGCATGAGCTGATGGACACCGCGGTCAGCCATGGCCTGCACGCGGCGCCGTGGGCCGAGGACCGGCCGGGTGCGCACGTGGCCAGAGCAGCCAAGTTCATGGTCTGGACCCAGGCGGAGGCCGGACACGGCTGCCCGATCTCGATGACTTACGCGTGCGTGCCGGCCCTCCGGCATGCGCCGGACCTGGCCGCCACCTACGAGCCGCTCCTGACCGCGCTCGCCTACGAACCCGGCCTGCGGGTGCCCGCGGCCAAGTCAGGCATCCTGGCCGGAATGGCCATGACAGAGAAGCAGGGCGGCTCCGACGTCCGCGCCAACACCACCACGGCCGCCCCGGCCGGCGACGGGAGCTACCTGCTCACCGGGCACAAGTGGTTCTGCTCGGCACCGATGTGCGACCTGTTCCTCGTGCTTGCCCGCGCCCCCGAAGGGCTGTCGTGCTTCCTGCTGCCGAGGGTGCTGCCTGACGGCAGCCGGAACGCCATGTACATCCAGCGGCTCAAGGACAAGCTCGGCAACACCTCGAACGCCTCCAGCGAGGTCGAGTACGACCGGGCGGTTGCCTGGCCGGTGGGCGAGCTCGGCCGGGGCATTCCGACGATCATCAACATGGTCAGCGCGACCAGGCTCGACTGCATACTCGGCAGCTCAGCCGCGATCCGGCAGGCCTGCGTGATCGCGGCGAACTACGCCAGCGGGCGCAGGTCCTTCGGCGCCCGGCTCATCGACCATCCGGCCATGACGAGCGTCATCGCCGACCTGACGCTCGAGTCCGAGGCCGCTACGACGCTTGCGCTGCGGCTGGCCGGGGCGGCCGACCGGGCGGCACGCGGTGATGCCGCCGAGGCAGCCCTGCTCCGCGTCGCCCTGCCCGCCGCCAAGTTCTGGATCTGCAAGCGCACGCCCATGATCACCGCCGAGGCCCTGGAGTGCCTTGGCGGCAACGGCTACGTCGAGGACTACTCGGCGATGCCACGGCTGCTGCGCGATTCGCCGCTGAACTCGATCTGGGAGGGCTCGGGGAACGTCACTGCCCTGGACGTGCTCCGTGCGCTGGCCCGCACGCCGGACTCGGCCGATGCGCTGCTCGCCGAGATCGACCTGGCGGCGAGCGACCCGCGCGTCGCCGCGGCCGCGACCAGCCTGCGCCAGGACCTGAAGCAGGCCGTGAGCGACGGCCCTGACGCGCAGCGGCACGCCCGGCGGCTGGCCGGCCAGCTCATCGTCGCCTTGCAGGCGGCGCTGCTCGTGCGGCACGCGCCGGCGGCCGTGGCCGACGCCTTCTGCGCCACCAGGCTGGATGCAGCCGCGGTAGGCCCAACCACGGGCGGCCCAACCACGGGCGGTCCGGGCGCGCCGTTCGGCAGCCTGCCAGACGGACTCGACATCGCGGGCATCCTGGTCCGGTCTGCCGTTACCAGCAGGTAGGGTCGGCGGAATGCACATCTGGCCGGGCGCCGCCTATCCGCTTGGCGCCACCTGGGACGGGTCGGGCACTAACTTCGCCCTGTTCTCTGAGGTCGCTGAGCGGGTCCAGCTGTGCCTGTTCGATGCGGCTGGGCCAGGTGAGGCCGTGCCACCTGAGTCAGGCACCGAGACACGCCTCGACCTCACCGAGGTCGACGGCTTCGTCTGGCACGCCTACCTGCCGTCGGTCGGCCCTGGCCAGCGCTACGCCTACCGCGTCACCGGACCCTACGACCCGAAGCGCGGCCATCGCTGCAACCCGGCCAAGCTGCTGCTCGACCCGTATGGCAAGGCGGTCGACGGGACCCTGCGCTGGGATCAGGCCCTGTTCGACTACCAGCCCGGCAACCGGACGAAGCCGAGCAGCTCCGACAGTGCGCCGTTCATGCCGCGCAACGTCGTGGTCAATCCGTACTTCGACTGGACCGGCGACCGTCAGCCCCGGACGCCGTACCACCAGACGGTGATCTACGAGGCCCACGTCCGCGGCCTCACCAAGCTGCACCCGGCGGTGCCCGCCGATCAGCGCGGCACCTACGCAGGGCTCGCTCACCCGGCGATCATCGACCACCTCACTAAGCTCGGCATCACCGCCATCGAGCTGATGCCGGTGCACCAGTCCGTGCCCGAGCACGATCTCGCGGCGCGCGGGCTGACCAACTACTGGGGCTATAACACCATCGGCTTCCTGGCCCCGCACAACGCCTACTCAAGCTCGGCCGAGCCGCACGGCCAGGTCGCGGAGTTCAAGTCGATGGTCAAGGCGCTGCACGCCGCGGGCATCGAGGTCATACTCGACGTCGTCTACAACCACACGGCCGAGTCAGGCGCGCTCGGGCCTACGCTGTCGTTCCGTGGCATCGACAACGCCGCCTACTACCGCCTCGACGACAGCGACCCGTCGGTGTACCTCGACTACACCGGCTGCGGCAACAGCCTGAACGTCCGGCATCCGCACGCGCTCCAGCTGATCATGGACTCGCTGCGCTACTGGGTACTCGACATGCACGTCGACGGCTTCCGTTTCGACCTCGCCGCCGCACTCGCGCGCGAACTGCACGAGGTCGACAGGCTGTCCGCCTTCTTCGAGCTCGTGCAGCAGGACCCGGTCGTGTCCCAGGTCAAGCTCATCGCCGAGCCATGGGACGTGGGCGATGGCGGCTATCAGGTGGGCAAGTTCCCGCCGCTGTGGACGGAGTGGAACGGCAAGTACCGCGACACCGTCCGGGACTTCTGGCGCGGCCAGCCCGCCACCGTCGGCGAGTTCGCGTCCCGGCTCAGCGGGTCCAGCGACCTGTACGAGACCAGCGCCCGGCGCCCGGTCGCCTCGGTGAACTTCGTCACCTGCCACGACGGATTCACCATGGCCGACCTGGTGAGCTACGACACCAAGCACAACGAGGCCAACGGTGACGGCAACGCCGACGGCACCGACGACAACAGGTCCTGGAACTGCGGCACCGAGGGCCCGACTGACGACCCGGCGATCACCGGCCTACGGGCCCGGCAGGTCCGCAACTTCCTTGTCACCCTGTTTTGCTCGCAGGGCGTCCCGATGCTGCTGGCCGGCGATGAGCTCGGTCGCAGCCAGCAGGGCAACAACAACGCCTACTGCCAGGACAACGGGCTCTCCTACGTCGACTGGGAAGCCGCTGGCAAGCACGCTGACCTGCTCGACTTCACCTGCGAGCTGATCGCGCTGCGACGCGAGCATCCGGTATTCCGGCGCCGCAGGTTCTTCAGCGGCGAGCTGGGCGGCCAGCGCGACATCAGCTGGCTGACCCCGGCCGGCACCGAGATGACCGAGGCCGACTGGCGGGCCAGCTACGCGCGGTCGCTGGCCGTCCTGCTGAACGGCGAGGCCATCACCGAGCCTGGCCCGCGCGGCGAGACCATCACCGACCAGAGCTTCCTGCTGCTGTTCAACGCCAACGACCAGCCGGTCACCTTCACCCTGCCCGGCGCCGAGGTCGCGCCCGGCTGGGACCTCGTGGTCGACACGGCGTCAGCCAGCCCTGCCCCTCAGGCGCTCGCGCCCGCGAGCACCAGGGAGCTGCCGGGCCGGGCCGTCGTCGTCCTCCAGGCTCGATCTGGTTGACTTCTGGCCGTGCGCCAGATATTTCCGGCCCAGGGTCGCGACCTGCCAGTGGTCGTTCGCGCCAAGCGGGGCCCGACGCCCCCGGCCGTCGTCGAGCTCGCTTCTTACTACGGGAACGGGGTCGCTTCGCCGCGCGGCCTGCTCCGCGCGAACATGGTCGCCAGCGCCGATGGCGCCGTGTCGGTCAACGGCCGCTCCGGCGGCCTGTCCGGCCCGGCGGACCGAATGCTCTTCACGGTGCTGCGCAGCATGGCTGACCTCATCCTGGTGGGCGCGGGCACCGTCCGGGCGGAACGGTACCGGCCGGTGAAGGCTGATGAGATCTGGTCCGGCCTGCGCCCGCCAGGGGCGCCGGTCCCCCCGATCGCGATCGTGACCGGGCGCCTGGATCTCGACCCGGATAGCCACCTTGTGACGAGCCCGGCGCCGGGCGCGCAGACGATCGTGATCACGACGGCGGCCGCTCCCGCAGATAAGCGGGCAGCGGTCGCCCGCCATGCCCGCATCATCGAGGCCGGCGAGGACCGCCTTGACTTCGCCGCGGCGATCGGCGCGCTCCACGATCTCGGGCATGCGAGCATCCTCACCGAAGGCGGCCCGACCCTGCTCGGCCACCTGGCCGCTGCGGGCCTGATAGACGAGCTCTGCATCACCACGAGCCCGGTGCTCGCGGCCGGGTCGGCCAGCCGGATCATCAGCGGCTCCGCCCTAGCGGATGCGACAGCCAAGCTGTCGCTCAGGCACGTGCTGACCGAAGACGGCTTCCTCTTCAGCCGCTACGTGCGCCAGGGCTAGCGCTGCCGCGAAGAAGAACGCCGGCCACCATGGCGGGGTTGTCGGTCATCGGCACGTGCCCGCAGCCGCGCAGCAGCACGAAATGCGCCGACGGGAGCTGCGCCTTGGCCACGATCGCCTGCCGCCTCGGGAGCAGCCGGTCCTTCGCGCCCCAGGCAATGGTGACCGGCACGTCGGCCGGGATCAGGCCGGTGAACTGGTCGGTCCCGGCGAGGATCACCTTCACCGCGTCCCCCGAGGCGAGGAAGGCGGCCATGTCGCCACGTGCCTGCTCGGACGTCAGCTGTGACGGCCGGCGAACCACGGCGAAGTAGACGAGGCCGCGCCCGGCGGTACTCCGCAGCAGCACCGGCGCGGTAGGCGCGAGCACCCTGCCCGCGACCCGCATGACCGTGAAGATTGACCTGGCGTAGCGCACGTCAGCCTGGCCGCGGAAGAACCCGGCCGGAGACAGCGTGGTCACCGACGCGGCCCGGCCTGCCGCTCCGGCCTCCAGGGCAAGCCGGCCGCCGAGCGAGTTGCCGGCGAAGTGCGGCCGCTCCAGGCCGAGGTCATCGAGCAGGCCTAGCACGGACTCCAGCAGCACCTCAACCGGAGGCCGGCCATCGACCACGAGCGGCGGCGAATCGCCATGCCCTGGCAGGTCGACCAGGATCAGCTCGCGGTGCGGCGACAGCAGGTCAGCGACCGCGCCGAAGGCCTGGCGCCGATGGCCAACCCCATGCAGCAGCACCAGCGGCGGGCCCGATCCGACGCGGTCGTACGCGAGGTTCACCGGGCGCTCCCTGGGCGAGGACTCAGGCGCCCTTGCGCAGCCGGTCGAGCGCCTCAGCGAGGATCGCGGCGCCGTCGGTGTCGTTGCGCCGCTCCTTCACATAAGCCAGGTGCGTCTTGTAGGGCTCAGCGTGCGGCGGGGCGGGCGGGTTGGCCTCGTCCTGGCCCGCAGGCAGGCCACAGCGCGGGCAGTCCCAGAACTCCGGGATGGCCGCATCGCAGGCGAAGCTCGGAACGGTCTCGTGCCGGTTGCAGCACCAGAACGAGATCCGGACCCGCGGAGCCGCCTCGCCGCGCTCGGCCTCACCCATCGGCCCAGCCCCGACCCGGCTGCCGCGAATGGCGTTGCCACTACTCACTACTCACCCCTTGCTCAAGACGCGCTCATGCTGCCGCCGCTGGTCAGTGCGTGCCGAGGATCACGGCTTGTCCAGGATCCCGAGTACCACGATGCAGACGAACCAGATGATGCCAGTGAAGATGGTGATGCGGTCAAGGTTTCGCTCAACGACCGACGACGAGCCGAGCGAGGACGAGATACCGCCGCCGAACAGGTCCGACAGTCCGCCGCCCTTGCCCTTGTGGAGCAAGACGAGCAGCACCATCAGCAGGCTTGTGATGATCAAGATCACCGAGAATGCGACAGTCACTGAATTACTCGTCTCTTATCTGAGGGCCGCGCTCTGATCACGATACCGGCAGATTCTGACGAAATCAGCGGCATCGAGGCTCGCGCCGCCGACTAGGGCCCCGTCGACGTCCGGCTCGGCCATGATCGAAGGCATGTTGTCGGGCTTCACTGACCCGCCATACAGAATACGCGCTGCAGCAGCCACTGCGTCCCCGTGAACACCGGAAATCCGCTGCCTGACCGCGCCGCAGACCTCCTGCGCGTCGGCCGGGGTGGCGACCTCCCCGGTGCCGATGGCCCAGACCGGCTCGTAGGCGACAACCAGCCCGGCTACTTGCTCGGCCGTAAGGCCGGCCAGTCCGGCGTCCAGCTGGCCGAGGGTATAGGCCAGGTGCTCGCCCGCCTGGCGGACCTCCAGCGACTCGCCCACGCAGAGGACGGGCGTCATTCCCCGGCTCACCAGTACCCTCACCTTGGCGTTGACTTCCGCGTTGTCCTCATGGTGGTACTGCCGCCGCTCGGAATGCCCGGCCAGGACGAACTCGCAGCCCAGCTTCGCGAGCATCCGGGCCGAGATGTCGCCGGTGTAGGCGCCGTCCTCGTGCGGTGAGACGTCTTGCGCCCCGTAGCGCAGCCGCAGCTTGTCCCCGTCGATAAGGGTCTGGACGCTGCGCAGCGAGGTGAAGGGCGGCAGCACGACGATGTCGGCCGCTACGTAGTCCTTGTCCTTCAGGCCCCAGCCGAGCTTCTGGGTCAGCGCGATGGCCTCGAAATGGTTGTTGTGCATCTTCCAGTTGCCGATGATCAGCGGCTTCCTGGCAGCCCCGCCCGTCACGGCTGCTGCTCCTGGTCAAGGCCGAGGGCCACCAGGCCGGGCAGGCTGGCGCCCTCCAGGTACTCCAGGCTCGCCCCGCCGCCGGTGGAGATGTGGCTGAACGCGTCATCGGGAAGGCCGAGCCGGCGAACCGCCGCAGCCGAGTCACCGCCGCCCACCACAGTCAGGCCGGGCAGCTTGCTGATGGCCTGCGCGACCGCCAGGGTGCCGGCGGAGAAGGCCGGGAACTCGAAGACCCCGACCGGGCCATTCCAGAAGACCGTGGCAGCGTCGGCCAGCTTAGCGGCGAAGAGCTCCCTGGTGGCGGGCCCCATGTCCAGGCTCTCGCGGTCGGCAGGGAACGCGGTCACCGGGTATACCTGGTGCTCCGCGTCGGGCCCGAAACTGACCGCCCCGACCAGGTCTACCGGCAGCACGAGCTCGACGCCGCGCGCTTGCGCCGCGGCGATGATGTTCCTGACATCATCGAGCCGGTCCGCCTCGAGCAGCGACTTGCCAACCTCGTAGCCCTGAGCCTTCAGGAACGTGTAGGACATCCCGCCGCCGATCAGGATCCGGTCGGCCTTGTCCAGCAGGTTCGCGATGACCGCAAGCTTGTCCGATGGCTTGGCGCCGCCCAGCACGACCACGTACGGCCGCGCCGGGTCGCGGGTCAGCTGCTCAAGCACTGCGACCTCCGCCTGGACCAGGTCCCCGGCCGCGTGCGGCAGCCGCCCAGGCAGGTCATAGACACTGGCGTGCTTGCGGTGCAGCGCGCCGAACCCGTCGGCCACATACACGTCGCCGACCGCGGCCAGCCGGTCCGCCAGCCCGGCCCGCGCGGCATCGTCCTTGCTGGTCTCCGCTGGCTCGAACCTGATGTTTTCCATCATCGCCACGTCACCGTCGGCCAGGCCAGCCGCGATGTCCCGCGTCGAGTCGCCGGCGACGTCGCTAGCCAGCGGGACCGGGACGCCGAGCAGCTCCGACAGCCTGGCTGCCACGGGCGCGAGCGACGGGCCGCCCGCGACCCGCTCGGCGTAGGTATCCCCCTTCGGCCGCCCAAGGTGCGCGGCGATCAGCACACGGCCGCCCCGTTCCCGCAATCTCTTGATTGTCGGCAGGCTGGCCCTGATCCGGCCGTCATCGGTGATCGTGGTGCCGTCGAGCGGGACGTTCAGGTCGGCCCGGAGCAGGACCACGCGGCCGCCGACATCGAGTGAGTCGAGGCCCTTCATCGCCCGGCCAGACCCGTGCCGACCAGCACCGTCAGGTCGGCGAGCCGATTGGAGTAGCCCCACTCGTTGTCGTACCAGCCGATGACCTTGACCTGGTCCCCGAAGGCCATGGTGAGCTGGCTGTCGAAGGTGCACGAGTACGGCGTGCCGACGATGTCGGAGGACACGATCGGGTCGGCGGTGTAGTGCAGGTAGCCCTTGAGCGGGCCGTCGGCCGCGGCCCAGTAAGCCGCGTTGACCTCCTCGACGCTGACCTCGCGGTTCAGCTGGACGACCAGGTCGGTGACCGAGCCGTCCATGACCGGTACCCGCATAGCGAGGCCGTCCAGCTTGCCAGCCAGCTCCGGCAGCACCAGCGCCGTTGCCTTGGCCGCGCCGGTCGTGGTCGGAATGATGTTCTGCGCCGCTGCCCTGGCCCGGCGCAGGTCCGAGTGCGGGAAGTCCAGGATCACCTGGTCGTTGGTGTAGGCGTGGATCGTCGTCATCAGGCCCTTGCGGATGCCGAAGCTGTCGTTCAGCACCTTTGCCATCGGCGCGACGCAGTTGGTCGTGCAGGAGGCGTTGGAGATGATGTGGTGCTGCGCCGGGTCGTAGGCGTCATCGTTGACGCCCATCACGACGGTGATGTCCTCGCCCTTGGCAGGTGCCGAGATGATCACCTTGCGGGCGCCGCCGGCCAGGTGCTTCCCGGCGTCCTGCGCGCTGGTGAACCGGCCGGTGGACTCGATCACGACGTCCACGCCGAGGTCGCCCCACGGCAGCGCTGCCGGGTCCCGCTCGGCCAGCATCCTGATCGAGTGCCGCCCGGCCCGGATCTCGTCACCGCCGGAGGTGACATCGAGGTCGAGCGTGCCAAGCAGAGTGTCGTATTTCAGCAGGTGCGCGCAGGTAGCAAGGTCGCCTAGGTCGTTCGCCGCGACGATCTCGATGTCGCCTCCGCCGCCCGCGTGCACGGCCCGCCAGAAGTTCCGCCCGATCCGGCCGAACCCGTTGATCCCCACCCGGACAGTCACAGCTCTGCACTCCCCATCTCTAGCCTGCCGGTCCGAACCCTACCGCCTATGCTGTCTGGCGTGATGTACGGCCTTAGCACGATGTCGGCCCGGCCGGGCGGACGGCAGAGCACCCTCGCGGCGCTCGCCCTCGCGCTGCTCGCCGCCATCGCCGGCGCAGTCCTCTGGGGCCTGGTCGCGCTCCTGATCCACCGCCAGCTGTCGCTGCTCGGCCTGCTGATCGGGGCCGGCGTCGGGCTCGCGGTCGCGAGGTACCGGCCGGGACACCTGCCAACCATCGTCGCCGGCGCGCTGATTGCGGTGGCCGGCAGTGCCCTTGGTACGTTCCTGGCGATCGTGTTCTCCTTGCTCAACGCGCGCGTCAGCTCGGGCTGGATCGGCAGCCACCTGAGCGTGATCTGGCACGGCTACCCGACGGCCGTCGGCTGGCTCGGACTGCTGTTCTGGGTCATCGCCGCGTTCGCTGCGGTCTGGGTGCCGCTGCAGAAGCGTCCCCGAGCAGACAACTAGGCCGCTACGGCACCAGCATGTCGGCGGTCAGGGTGGCCTCCGTATTCGGCACGCCCAGCTCCGTGGCGCGCCGGTCGGCAAGCGCAAGCAGGCGCCGGATCCGGCCAGCGATCGCGTCCTTGGTCAGGGCAGGCTCGGCCAGCTGCCCGAGCTCTTCCAGGCTCGCCTGCCGGTGCTTGATCCGCAGCTCGCCCGCCACGATCAGGTGATCGGGCGCTTCTGGCCCGAGTATCTCCAGCGCGCGCTCGACCCGGGCGCCGGCGGCGACCGCCGCCCGCGCGCTGCGCCGCAGGTTGGCGTCGTCGAAGTTGGCCAGCCTGTTCGCGGTCGCGCGGACCTCGCGGCGGATCCTGCGCTCCTCCCAGGCAAGCACGCTGTCGTGCGCGCCCAGCCTCGTCAGCAGCGCGCTGATCGCGTCGCCGTCGCGCACCACGACCCGGTCGATGCCGCGGACGTCGCGCGCCTTGGCGTGGATCTTGAGCCGACGGGCGGCGCCCACCATGGCCAGCGCGGCCTCCGGTCCAGGGCAGGTCAGCTCGAGTGACATCGACCGGCCCGGCTCGGTCAGGCAGCCATGGGCCAGGAACGCTCCGCGCCAGGCTGCCTCGCAGTCGCACGTAGTGCCGGAGACCACCTGGCGCGGCAGCCCGCGTACCGGGCGGCCGTGATTGTCCACCAGCCCCGACTGCCTGGCCAGGCTCTCGCCGTCGGCGGTCACCCGCACGAGGTAACGGTTGCCCTTGCGCAGCCCGCCCGGCGCCAGCACGAGGAGTTCGGACGTATGCCCGAACACCTCGGCGATGTCCTTGCGCAGGCGACGCGCCGCGGCTCCGGTGTCAAGCTCCGCCTCCACCACGATGCGTCCGGCCGCCAGGTGCAGCCCGCCGGCAAATCGCAGGATCGTTGACACCTCGGCCTTGCGGCAGCAGGGCTTCAGCACGCTTACCCGGCTGAGCTCATCCTTGACCAGGCCGGTCAGCGCCATCGTCACTCCCCCTCAAATATCTGCGCGAATGCGCCCGCCAGACGCCGCGGGTCGTGCCGCGGCGACCCGTCGTCGACGGCCAGGTCGGCCAGCACGAGCCGGGCACCGAGCAGGCCGGCCGCCTTCTCCAGCTCCGCCGTCGCGCCGCGGGCCGCAGCGCGGTCGGCAAGCACGACGTCGATCGTCAGATCAGGTGCGTGGTCCGCGAGGACCTCCAGGTGGGCGTGGGGTGAGAACCCTTCGGTCTCACCCGGTTGCGGCGCCAGATTCAGCGCTACCAGCCTCCGCGCTCGAGTGCCAACCAGCGCCGCGGCCAGCTCCGGTACCAGCAGGTGCGGCAGCACGCTGGTGAACCACGAGCCAGGCCCGAGCACCACCCAGTCCGCCGCCCCGATCGCCTGCACGGCCTCCGGGCACGCGGGCGGGTCAGCGGGTATCAGTGATACCGACCGTACCCGTCCTGTCGTCGTCGCGCAGGCCACCTGGCCCCGAACAATTGTCACCTCGTCCGGCCTGTCCGGATCTGCCCCCTCAACCTCGGCCATCAGGTCCAGCGGAACCGCCGACATCGGCAGCACGCGACCGTGCGCGCCGAGCAGCCTGGCCACCCAGTCCAGGCCAAGCACGGTGTCGCCGAGCAGCTCCCACAGCGCCACGATCAGCACATTGCCGACCGAGTGTCCGGCCAGGCCCGCCTCGACCGAGTCAGCGTCCGCATTGCCGAACCGGTGCTGGATCACTCGGCTCCACGTGGTCCCCCAGGCGTCGTCACCGCACAGCGCGGCGAGTGCCATCCGCAGATCACCTGGCGGCAGGACACCGAACTCGCGCCGCAGCCGTCCGCTGGATCCGCCGTCGTCCGCCACGGTGACGATCGCGGTCAGGTCCCTGGTCACGCGGCGCAGCCCGGACAGCGAGGCGTGCAGGCCGTGCCCGCCGCCGAGTGCGACGACGCTGCGCCGCAGCGGCCGTCCCGAGGTCTGCTGATGCTCCGCCGGGTCCTGCACGTTTACTCGCGGCCCAGGTCCCGGTGCGTGACCTGGATGCCGGGCCAGGTGCGCGCCAGGCGCGCCGCCATCTCGTCCGCCATCACCACGCTGCGGTGCTTGCCGCCCGTGCAGCCGACGGCCAGCTGCACGAAGTGCCGCCCCGACCGGTCGTAGCCGGCCAGCGCGATCTGCACGGCGCGGACGAACGCGTCCAGGAAGTCGGTCGCACCCGGCTGGCCGAGCACATACTCGATGACCGGCTCGTCCCGGCCCGTCTGGGGGGCCAGCTCCGGCACCCAGTGCGGGTTCGGCAGGAACCGGCAGTCAGCCACCATGTCGGCGTCCACCGGCAGGCCGTACTTGAAGCCGAACGAGACGACGCTGATGCGCAGGGCAGCCTCAGCCTCGGTAGCGAACGCGTCCCGCATCCGGGACCGCAGCTCGTGCACGTTCAGCGCGGAGGTGTCCAGGATCAGGTCAGCCTCCGCGCGCATGCCCTGCAGCAGCTCGCGCTCGGCCGTGATGCCGTCGACGATGCGCCCGCCCTCCTGGAGGGGGTGCGGCCGTGCAACGCTGTCGAACCTGCGCACGAGTGTCTCGTCGGATGCTTCAAGGAAGACGACAAAGGGCCGGACGCCGCGGACGTTCAGGTCGCCGATCGCGGACTTCAGGTCGGTCGAGAACGCGCGGCTGCGGATGTCGATGACGGCGGCCAGCCGCGGTACCGCTTCGCTGGCCCTCCTCGCCAGGTCGACCATCGTCGGCAGCAGGTCGGCCGGCAGGTTGTCGGCGACGAACCAGTCCAGGTCCTCCAGGGACTTGGCCGCCGTGCTGCGGCCAGCTCCCGACAGCCCGGTGATGATGACGATCTCCTGCCCTGCGCCCTCAGCGCTCATGTGCGGCCCCCCCTGGCCCGTGCAGTGCGCGGTGCACCGCCTCAGCGGTCCGCAGGCCGAATCCCGGCACCGCGGCGATCTCGTCGACCGTCGCCGCGCCGAGCTTGCGCACGGAGCCGAACTGCCGCAGCAGCGTAGCCCGCCGCGCCGGACCGAGGCCAGGCACGCCGTCGAGTTCACTGGCCGTCTGCGCGGCCGATCGCTTCGCCCGGTGGTAAGTGATGGCGAACCGGTGGGCCTCGTCCCGTATGCGCTGCAGCAGGTACAACCCCTCGCTGCTGCGCGCCATGATGACGGGGCCGTCCTCCGCTGGCAGCCACACCTCCTCCAGGCGCTTGGCCAGCCCGCAGACGTTGACGTCCACCACGCCCAGTTCCTCCAGCGCCCGGACCGCGGCGGCGACTTGCGCCGGGCCGCCGTCGATCACCAGCAAGTTGGGCGGGTAGGCAAACTTGCGCCGCGGCTCGGGATCGCCGGGCGGCTGCTCGTTCGGATCGGCATCAGCGGCGGCCGTTCGCTCCTCCAGGTACCGGCGGAACCGCCTGGTAATCACCTCGTGGATGGCCGCCACGTCGTCGGTGCCGCCGAGGCCCTTGATGGCGAACCTGCGGTACTCCGACTTGCGGGCGAGGCCGTCCTCGAATACCACCATTGAGGCCACCACGTGCGTGCCCTGGAGGTTCGAGACGTCGTAGCTCTCGATCCGCAGCGGCGCCTCGTCCAGCGCGAGCGCCTGCTGGATCTCGGCGAGCGCCAGGCTGCGGGTCGTCAGGTCGCTGGCCCGGCGGGTCTTGTGCAGCGCCAGCGACTCACCGGCGTTGCGCGCCACGGTCTCCAGCAGCGCCTTCTTGTCCCCGCGCTGCGGCACGCGCAGGCTGACCCGGCCGCCGCGGCGCGCTTCCAGCCATTCCTCCACCGTGCCGGCATCCGGCGGCAGCGACGGCACCAGCACCTCACGCGGGATACGCGCCCGGCTGCCTGACCGCGAGCCGTCGTCGGCGACCGGGTCCTCGTCGTAGACCTGCCCGAGGAAGTGCTCGACGAGATCTGCCGTCGTCACGTCCTCGACCTTGTCCACGACCCAGCCGCGCTGGCCGCGGACCCGGCCGTTGCGCACGTAGAAGACCTGCACCGCCGCCTCGAGCTGATCCTCGGCCAGCGCGATCACGTCACAGTCGGTGCCGTCAGGCAGCACCACGGCCTGCTTTTCCAGCGCCCGCTGGAGTGCCTGCACGTCGTCGCGAAGCCGAGCTGCCCGCTCGTACTCCTCGGCGCCGGCGGCCTCCCGCATCTCGGCCTCGAGCCGCTTAATGAACCTGCCGGTCTGGCCGGCCATGAAGTCACAGAATTCCTCGGCCAGCTGACGGTGCTCGGCCGCATCGATCCGGCCCACGCACGGTGCCGAGCACTTGCCGATGTAACCGAGCAGGCATGGCCGGCCGATCTGGCCGGCCCGCTTGAAGACGCCGGCCGAGCAGGTCCGCACGGGGAACACCCGGAGCAAGGTATCGACGGTGTCCCTGATCGCCCAGGCGTGCGAGTAGGGACCGAAGTACCGGACGCCGCGGCGCTTGGCGCCACGCATGACCTGGACCCTGGGGAACTCCTCGTTCATCAGCACGGCGAGGTAGGGATAGCTCTTGTCGTCGCGGTAGCGGACGTTGAACCTCGGATCGAACTCCTTGATCCAGGAGTACTCAAGCTGGAGCGCCTCTACCTCGGTGCCCACCACCGTCCAGTCGACCCTGGCCGCCGCCAGCAGCATGGACTGGGTGCGCGGATGCAGGCTCGCGAAATCGGCGAAGTACGAGTTGAGGCGGGATCGCAGGCTCTTGGCCTTGCCGACATAGATGACCCGGCCACGGTCGTCACGAAACCGATAGACGCCCGGCGACTCGGGTATAGAGCCGGGCGCCGGGCGGTAGCTTGCCGGATCTGCCACAGCCCAACTCTATGGCTACTCCTCGGCCTCGGAGTGCGCTGCGCGCAGCAGGTCCAGCACCTCGGTCTCCCGATAGCGCCGGTGTCCGCCCAGGGTGCGAACCGATGTCAGCCTGCCGTCCCGTGCCCACCGGGTCACCGTCTTCGGGTCGACCCGAAACATGGCGGCCACTTCCGCGGGGGTCAGCAGCCGCTCGGCATCCGGGACTGTCCTACCGCTCATCCGGACCGCCTCCCGCTAACTTCCTAATAGCCGTAATACCGAAAAAACACTCCAGCTAACCCTCGGCGGACCGGGAGTCTTCGGCGGGCGCAAAGATGACCAGCGCCACCAGGTCCTCGGCTATGCCGGTGAAGCGGTGTACCTCGCCGGCCGGCACGTAGATCACTGACCCTGGCCGAACCTCGCTCCGGTCGCCGCCAGACTCCAGCGTGGCCCGGCCGGTCGTCACGATGTAGATCTCGTCCTCGGTGTGCGGTGACTGCCCATCCGTGCCACCGGCCGGGATCGAGTAGGTCCCGACGCTGAGGTCGGGCACCCGCAGGTGCTCGACCCATGAAACGCCCTCCCCAGCTGACGGCTCGGTAAACTCGCCCGCCCCGGAAATGATCTTCATCTGCCCAGCTCCTCTTGCGGATCGCGCCACATGAGCCAGAGCGTAGGGCCGCCGCCGGGAACGCTCAGCTCCCCGATGACGGTGAAGCCGTGGCGCTCGTAGAACGGCACATTCCGCTCCTTGCTCGATTCGAGATACGCCGGCAAGCCCGCCGCATCGCAGCGGGCGAGCCGCGATCGCAGCAGCTGGCCGCCGACGCCTGTCCCCTGCACCGGCGGATCGGTGCCGATCCCGGAGAGGTACCAATGTGGCCTGGCCGGATGGACGCGCAGGAGGGCGCCGTAAGTGGCGCTGGCCACGGACAGCCGGGACCCGAGCCTGATGACGACGCCAGGCAGCGCGGCGAGCTGACGCCAGAGCGGCGGGCGCCAGGTGCCCGGCGGCAGCCAGATAGCTGCGCCGAGAACCCGATCGCCCTGCACGGCCACCTCGGTGCCCTCCTGGCGCGGGCTGGTGCTGCGCAGCGCAGCGGCAAAGAACGACGGCAGCCGCCGCCTGCGCATGTTGTCGTCCGGGAAGATCCACGTCATGACTGGATCATCGTCGAAGGCACGAACGAGAGCCGCGACGGTCGCCGCCAGGTCAGCGCGCACGAACGGGCGAACGGTCCGGATATCACCACTCGCGTGGGCCATGTTCGCAGGCTATAGGCGGTCGTCCGCCGGCGTGTCCCTTGACACGAGGCGAACCCGCATGAGGCGGTAGTCGCGGGGACAATCATGGGGGGTCACGTGAAGCTTGCAAGGAAGCTCTCGTACGGATCAGCCGCTATCGCTTCGCTGGCGGTCATCGCCGCCGGCATTCCAGGATCCGCTGCGGCCGTGGCAGGTACGGCCAAGGCTAAGGGCACCGTCATCACCACGCGGGTCACGCCCTTCGGCCGCGCCTTAGTAGTCGGGTCAGGCAAGTACAAGGGATTCAGCCTGTACTTCATCACCAGCGACCACGGAATTTCCGGCAAGCACGGGCGGCACTTCGGCTGCACGGCGCGGCCGGTGCACACCCCGGTCGGCAAGCTGCTCTGCACCGGGCCGTCAGGCGACAGGCGGGCCGAGTGGCCGGCCATCACCACGGCCGGCAAGCCGCTGGCAGCTGGCGGCGTGTCACAGTCTCACCTGGGCACGATCAGGCGAGCGCACGTGGGTGTTCAGATCACCTACTACGGGCACCCGCTGTACCTGTTCGATCAGGGTCCGGGCCAGGTCACCGGCGAAGGCTGGAACGAGCCGGCCCTGCCGCCGTGGCACGGGGTCTGGTATCTGATCTCGGCGGCGGGCAAGGCCGTCGCCTGGCCAGGAGGGCTCACGACCGTCACGGTGCACGGGCACAAGATCCTCGCCGCGCTGATGATGACGGGTATTGGCTGGCTGGACTTCCCCGTCTACAAGTACTCCAAGGACAAGACGTTCGGCGGGACGAGCGCCTGCACCCGTCTCTGCGCGCGCCTGTGGCCGCCGATGCTGACCAGCGGCTTCCCCGGTGTCTCCACGGCATCGATGGCCGCGAAGGTCAACACGCTCAACGCGCCGACCGGCACCCAGGTGGCTTTCGCCGGCCACCCCCTGTACCTGTTCTCGAACGAGGTCATCATCAAGGCTGGCAGCGGCTACAAGGCCATCGGCTCCGGCGCGGGCCTGAAGTTCCGCGGCGGCACCTTCAGCTACGTCACGCCCTGACGAGGATCACTTCGAGCGTGCGGGGGCCGTGGACGCCTTCGACGCGTTCCAGCTCGATGTCGCTCGTGGCCGACGGGCCGCTGATCCAGGTCAGCGGCCCGGCTGCGGCGTCAGCCAGCCGGGCCACCGCCTCCGGGACGAGCTGAACGACCTGCTCCGCGGCGACAATGCACAGGTGATAGTCGGGAACGAGGGAGATCGCGCGGCGGCCCTGCCCCGGCGCGCCGTCGAGCACGATCGTGCCGGTCTCGGCGATGGCGACCGCGGCCGTCGTGATGACGGCGTCGAAGCCGTCCAGCTGTGCCGCGGTTAGGCCGTCGTCGACCGTGACGTCGGCGAAGGCCGGCAACGCCACCGCCAGGCCGGGCGGGACGACGACCGTGCGGGCGCCGCGCCGGGTCAGTGCCGCCGTGACCTCGGCCGCGAGCGTATCTGCCGTCGCCCGGCGCACGAGTGCCCGGTAGTCGGTGAGCCGGCCGGCGAGCAGGTCGAGCAGCGCCGGGCCGGACAGGTCGCCGTGCAGCCGGTACGCCGCGGCGCTCCGATCAGGCTGCGAGCCATCGGACAAGGCTGACCGGATCCGCGCAAGCATCTCCGCGCGCGCTGTCATACCCCGTTCCCGTCCTTATGTCCTGAGGTTTCGTGGACGGTGCGCCACCACTGCCGGAACGTCTGCGCCGGCGGCACCGGCGCATCACGTGCCCGTGTCCACGCCGCCAGCGGCGGCGGTAGCGCCCGGATCGTGCCCCGCCGGCCCAGCAGCCGCCCGGCCCGGCCGGCCGCCTGCGCGGCGGCGAACCGGCCGGGCGACGCCATCACCCAGGACGCCGCGGCCATCGTGATGGCCTCCGCGGACGGCGCCCGGTGCGTGCGGCGCGTCTCCTCGACGTGCCGGGCGCGCAGGTGCACCAGCAGTGACGGGATGTCGATCTTCACCGGGCAGGCGTCGTAGCAGGCACCGCACAGCGACGACGCGTATGGCAGCGACGCGTTGTCCTCGATGCCGGTGAGCTGCGGCGACAGCACCGCGCCGATGGGGCCCGGATAGACAGAGCCGTAGGCGTGGCCGCCGGTCCGCTCGTACACCGGGCACACGTTCAGGCAGGCCGAGCACCGGATGCAATGCAGCGCCTCCCGGCCGACCGGGTCGGCCAGCGCCGCCGTCCGCCCGTTGTCCAGCAGCACCAGGTGGACAGCCTGCGGTCCGTCGCCGGGCGTCACGCCGGTCCACATCGAGGTGTAGGGATTCATCCGCTCGCCCGTCGACGAGCGCGGCAGCAGCTGGAGGAACACGCCGAGGTCGGCCCAGCTCGGGATCACCTTCTCGATGCCCATGACGGTGATCAGCGTCTGCGGCAGGGTCAGGCACATCCGGCCGTTGCCCTCCGACTCGACGACGCAGAGCGTCCCGGTCTCGGCGACGGCGAAGTTCGCTCCGCTGATGCCGACGGTCGCGGACAGGAACTTGCGCCGCAGGTGCCGCCTAGCCGCCTCAGCCAGCGCGGCCGGATCGTCGGTAAGGCCGGGGTCCACGTCGGGCATCTCGCGCAGGAAAATGTCGCGGATCTCGGCCCGGTTGCGGTGGATTGCGGGGACCAGGATGTGCGATGGCCGGTCGTGCCCGAGCTGGACGATGAGCTCGGCCAGGTCCGTCTCGTACGCGGCGATGCCGGCCTGTGCCAGCGCGTCGTTCAGGCCGATCTCGTCGGTCGTCAGCGACTTGACCTTGACGACCTCGGTGGCGCCGGCATCCTGCACGAGCCGCGTGACGATCGAGTTGGCCTCGGTCGCGTCCCTGGCCCAGTGCACGGCACCGCCCCGGGCGGTGACTGCCGCCTCCAGCTGCTCCAGGTAAAGGTCCAGGTTGCTCATCGTGCGCGCCTTGATGGCCTGGCCGGCCGCGCGCAGCTCCTCCCAGTCCGGCAGCTCGGCCACGACCGCGGCCCGCTTGGCCCGGATGGTCGAGGTGGCCTTGCCGAGGTTGCGGCGCAGCTGCGCATCGCCGAGCGCCTTGCGGGCCGCAACCGGGAACGGGGCTTGCTCGCGCAGGTGGCCGACGCCGCGCGGCGCGGTCGGCATGCCGAGGAACGTGCTCACGTGCTCGCCAGGATCTCGGCCAGGTGCACGGTGCGCACGCCGGCCCGCAGCCGCGACAGCCCGCCACCGATGTGCATGAGACAGGACGAGTCACCGGCGGTGCAGACCTCGGCGCGCGTGGCCAGCACGTTGCGCATCTTGTCGGCCAGCATCGCGGTCGACGTGTCGGCGTTCTTCACCGCGAAGGTGCCGCCGAAGCCGCAGCACACGTCGGCGTCTGGCAGCGGCACGAGGTCCAGGCCCGACACCTGCCGCAGCAGCCGCAGCGGCCGGTCGCCGACCCGCAGCAGCCGCAGCGAGTGACAGGTCGGGTGGTAGGCGACCCGGTGCGGGTAGTGGGCGCCGACGTCCTCGACGCCCAGCACGTCGATCAGGAGCTGGGACAGCTCGTAAGTACGACTGGCCACCGCCTCGGCCCGTGCTGCGAGCCGGTCGTCGCCGAGCCGGCGCGCCACGAGCGCGTGCTGATGCGAGATCGAGCCCACGCACGACCCCGACGGCGCGACGATCACCTCGTGCGGCTCGAAGGTGTCCACGTACCGGCGGATCAGCGGCAGCGCGTCGCGCTGGTATCCGGTGTTGATGTGCATCTGCCCGCAGCAGGTCTGCTCCAGCGGGAAGGCGACCTCGTGCCCTAGCCGCTCCAGCAGGGTCACGGTCGCGCGCGGAACGTCCGGGTACAGGGTGTCGGCCAGGCAGGTGGCAAACAGCGCGATCCGCATCGAGCTAGCTACTGGCCGGCTGGCTGTGCGGGATGCTGGGCGGCCTGACTGGACTTGCGGATCTCGAGCTCCGGCTGGAAGACGACCTGCCGGTGCTTGTGCTTGCCGATGCCGTTGGTGGTCTCGTCCATCAGGAGCTGGGCGGCCATCCGCCCGAGTTCTTGCCGTGGCTGACGCACGGACGACAGCGGGACGGCAGCCGCCGCCGCGAACTCGATGTCGTCGTAGCCGACGATGGCGACCTCGTCGGGCACGGCGATGTTGTTCCTGGTCATCTCCTGCAGCACGCCCAGCGCTAGCAGGTCGTTGGCGCAGAATACGGCGGTAGGCCGTGACACCGGCGGCATCGCCGCGATCTGGCGGCCCGCGGCCTGGCCGCTCGCCACGTTGAGCGCCGGGGTCTCGACGACCATCAGCTCCGTCGCGGCGCGGCCAGACCTAATCAGCGCGCGCGCCGCACCCTCCCGCCGGTCAGCCACCTGGCGCAGCCCGGCCGGCCCGCCCACGAACGCCAGCCGGTCGTGGCCGCCGTCGAGCAGGTGCGTAGCCGCGACGTCGCCGCCCAGCACGTCGTCGACCGAGACCGAGCACTGCTTACCGGTCGCCGACCGCGAGTCGACCAGGATCACCGGGGTGCCGCGCTCCTGCAGCCTGGCGATCCGGTCGTCTGACTCCACCACCGGCGTGATGAGGATGCCCTGGACGCGGTGCTCCTCCAGCAGCTCCAGGTACCGGCTCTCGCGCGCAGCCTGGTCGTCGCTGTTGCACAGGATGACCGACAGCCCGGACATGCTCGCCTCGTCCTCGACGCCGCGGGCCATGTCGGTGAAGAACGGGTTGGCCACGTCGAGCACCACAAGCCCGATGGTCCTGCTGCGGCCGGCCCGGAGCTGGCGGGCCGGCTCGTTGCGGACGAAGCCCAGGACCCTGATCGCCGCCTGCACCCGGTCACGGGTTGGCGTGGCGACGATCTCCGGCCGATTCAGGACGTTGGAAACGGTGCCCACGGAGACGCCCGCGTGCGCGGCGACTTCCCTGATGCTGACGGGCGCGCTCACCGCCGTCCTCTCTGACCTGGACTGTCAGTGTCATTGGCCGTATTGGGACGTGTCAAATCCTGGCATGGCCCGCCGTGGCCCGCCATGGTGACACGGCGCTCGGCGGACTGCCAGGATGCGGTGCTGCCGCGTGGCAGGTACCCCCGCAGCGGCTGGGTGGCCCGCACGAGGGATCGCAGGCCGGGGAGATCAGCGGCGGCCGCGCCGAGCGCTCTGGCCTGGACGAGCATGTTGCCGATCGCGGTGGCCTCGGCCGGGCCGGCGATCACCGGCAGCCCGCACGCGTCGGCGGTCAGCTGGCACAGCAGCGCGTTGCGGGCGCCCCCGCCGACGATATGGATGACGTCAGCGTGCCGGCCCGACAGCCGCTGCGCATCGCTCACCGCCCGGCGGTGGCCGAGCGCGAGGCTGTCGAGGATGCAGCGGGCGACCTCGGCCTGGCTGACCGGCACGGCCTGGCCGGAGGCGCGGCAGGCGGCAGCGATCCGGGCAAGCATGTCGCCGGGAGCCAGGAATGCCGGATCGCCGACGTCGATGACGAATCGCAGGGCCGGTTCCCGCGCGGCGCTGGCCACCAGCTCGGGCAGGGACACGTCATGCCCGGCCAGCTCCCAGTCCCGCGCGGACTCCTGGAGCAGCCAGAGGCCCATTACGTTGCGCAGGTACCGGACCGTGCCGTCGAGACCGGCCTCGTTGGTGAAGTTGGCCTGCTGGCTGTCGGTCGTCAGGACCGGCTCGGTGAGCTCCATGCCGACAAGCGACCACGTTCCCAGCGAAATGAAGGCGAAGCTGTCGCTGCTTGCTGGCGTGCCGGCCACCGCCGAAGCCGTGTCATGCGAGCCGACGGCGAGCACGGGCAGGCCGGCCCGCAGGCCGGCCTCGGCGGCCGGGCCGGGCAGCAAGCCGCCGACCAGATCCCCAGGCTGCCGCAGCGGCGGGAACAGGCCCGGATCAATCCCGGCCCGCTCGATCAGCTCGACGGCCCAGGTCCTGGTGCGCACGTCGAGCAGCTGGGTCGTCGAGGCGTTGGTGACCTCGGCGCCGATTGCCCCGGTGAACCAGTAGCCGAGCAGGTCAGGCAGCAGCAGGAGGGTCCGGGCCGACTCGAGCTGCGACCTGCCGGCCGCGGCGACAAGCTGGCAGAGCGTGTTGATGGGCAGCTGCTGGATCCCGGTGATGGCGTAGAGCTCAGCCGCGCTGACCCTGGCCAGGATCTGCGGCAGCACGCCCTCGGTCCTGGCGTCCCGGTAGTGCACCGGATTGCCGATCAGGTCGCCGCCGGCGTCGAGCAGCCCGTAGTCCACGCCCCAGGAGTCGATGCCGACGCTGGCCAGCTCGACGCTGGCGCCAGCCACCCGCAGCCCGGCCAGGATCTCCGCATGCAGCCGCAGGATGTCGGTATGCAGGCGGCCGAGCACGCCGACCGGAGCGTTCGCGAACCGGTGCAGCTCGCGTATCGCCAGTGAGTCGGGACCGACCTGCCCGACCATCACCCGGCCGCCAGACGCGCCGAGATCGACGGCGGCAACCGCCAAGGTCGCTGTCATCTCGCCAGCCGGTCAGCGCAGGAAGGCAGCCGGCACACCCCCGTCCACCGGGATCAGCAGGCCTGTGGTCAGGGGCAGGTCACCAGCGGTCAGCGCGATGACCGCCGCGGCGATGTGCTCGGGCAGCACCTCACGCTTCAGCAGGGTCCGCTGCGCGTAGTAGGCGCCGAGGTCATCCTCTTCGACGCCGTAGACCGCAGCGCGCTTGGCCCCCCAGCCGCCGGCGAAGATGCCAGACCCGCGGACGACACCGTCGGGGTTGATGCCGTTGACCCGGATGGAAAGGCCGCCCAGCTCGGCGGCGAGCAGCCTCACCTGGTGCGCCTGATCGGCCTTGGCCGCACCGTAGGCAACGTTGTCCGGGCCGGCGACGATGGCGTTCTTGCTGCAGATGTAGATGATGTCCCCGCCCATCGCCTGGGCGGCCATGAGGGCGGCCGCCGCCCTCGACACCAGGAACGACCCGCGCGCCATCACGGCGTGCTGCCGGTCCCAGTCCGTCGCGGTCGTCTCCAGCAGCGGCTTGGACACCGACAGGCCCGCGTTATTGACCACGAGGTCGGCGCCGCCGAAAGCGAGCGCGGCCGCGTCGAACGCGGCGGCCACCGCGTCCTCGTCGGTGACGTCGGCGCTGACCGCCACCGCGGTGTCGGCCGACCCGATGCTCGCGGCTGCCTCGTCCGCCCTGGGGCCGTCCCGGTCGGCAACGACCACGCACGCACCCTCAGCGGCGAGGCGCCTGGCCGTCGCCAGGCCGATCCCGGACGCGCCGCCGGTGACCAGCGCCACCCGGCCGGCCAGCGGCCGCGGCTTCGGGCGGCGGGCCAGCTTGGCCTCTTCCAGCGCCCAGTACTCGATGCGGAACTTCTCCGCCTCGCTGATCGGGGCGTACGTCGAGATGGCTTCCGCGCCGCGCATCACGTTGATGGCGTTCAGATAGAACTCGCCCGCCACCCTCGCGGTCTGCTTGTCAGCGCCGAAGCTGAACATGCCAACCCCCGGTACGAGCACGATCGCGGGATCGGCGCCGCGCATGGGCGGCGAGTCTGCGTCGGCGTAGCGGTCGTAGTAGGCCTCGTAGTCCGCCCGGTACTCGGCGTGCAGCTCGCGCAGCCTGCTCGTGGCCGCGTCCAGGCCGACGGCGGGCGGCAGGTCCAGCAGCATCGGCCGGATCTTGGTGCGAAGGAAGTGGTCGGGGCAGGAGGTGCCGAGCCGCGCCAGCCGGGGGTGCTCGGTCCTGGCCAGGAAATCGAGCACGGCCGGACTGTCGGTGAAATGACCGACCTGGCGCCGGTCCGTCGAGGCCAGGCCGCGCAGGACCGGCGCGAGCGCGGCGGCACGTGCCAGGCGCGCTGGCTCCGGCAGCGGGCCGAAACCAGGCAGCAGCGACCCGAAGGGCTCGGGGCGACCTGTCGCGTCGATGAATCGCTGCGCCGTCGCGATGATCTCCAGCGACCGTTCCTCGCACTCGTCGCTGGTCGCGCCCCAGGCGGTGATGCCGTGACCGCCGAGGATGACCCCGATGGTGGCCGGGCGGCTGCGCTGGACCTCCGCGACCTCCAGGCCGAGCTCGAAGCCGGGCCGGCGCCACGGCAGCCACGCGACCCGGTCGCCGAAGCACTCCGCGGTTAGCTTCTCCCCGTCTGCTGCAGTGGCGAGCGCGATGCCGCCGTCCGGGTGCAGGTGATCCACGTGCGCCGCAGCGACGAGGCCGTGCATGGCGGTATCTATGGAGGGCGCGGCGCCGCCGAGGCCATGCAGGCAGTAGTCGAAGGCCGCCACCATCTCATCTTCGTGGTCAGGACCCCGGTATACGCGCGTCAGCGCACTGAGACGATCCAATCGCAGCACGGCCAGCCCGTCGGCGGTGAGCGTACCGAGGTCACCACCGGAACCCTTCACCCATATCAGCTCGGCGGGCTCCCCGGTGACGGGATCGGTGACCGTGCCCTTGGCCGAGGTGTTGCCCCCCGCATAGTTGGTGTTGCGGGGGTCTGCTCCGAGCCGGCGGCTGCGCGCGAGCAGCTCGGCCGGCAGGAGAGCCTGCGAGCTGACCGGCGTGGCGCCGGCTGTCTGGCCTGGCATGGCGAGATCCTATGCGCCGTCGGGCCGGCCGTCGCTAGGCCGCAATGGACAGCTGCTAGCACAATATGAACTTCGAGGCGACCCGGCCGTATCGTAGTTTGATGCTAGACGACGACCTCCCGATGGACGCGGACCAAGGTTTGCTCCACTTCACCGAGGGTGCGCTGGCTTACGCCGGCTACCACGTCCATGACGAGCCGAACCCGGTGCACTCGCACAGTTTCGTCGAAGTCGTCTTCGTGACCGGCGGCCAGGGCGTCCACCGATCGCTCGCCGGCCGCCAGGAATTGCGGGTCGGCGACGTCATCCTGCTCATGCCGGGCGTCTGGCACGGCTACGACGACTGCCAGCACCTCGCGCTGTTCAACTGCTGCTTCAGCGGCGACCTGCTGCGCCGTGAGCTGGCCTGGACGCGGGAGGACGCGCTGCTCGGCTACCTGCTGTGGACCGGCCCCTACTCCGCCCAGGGCCGCGGCATGCTGACCACGCAACTGAATCCCGGCGACCTTGAGGAATGCTCTGTGCACCTGTCGGCGATGAGCGCGCTGCGGCACAGTTCGCTCGCCGAGCACCGCGGCGACATCATCGGCCGCCTGTCCCTGCTGTTCGGTCACCTTGGCCGTGCGGTAGCACAATCTCACACCCCGCTGCCGGGCCCGGTAGGGCCGACGCATCCGGCTGTCGGCCAGGCCATGCGGCTGCTCGAAGGCAGGATCGCCTACCGGTGGTCACTGACGGAGCTGGCCGACCAGCTGCACCTGGCTCCCGGCTACCTGGTTCGCCTGTTCAAGGCCGCCACTGGCCTGCCGCCGATGGCCTACCTGGCCAGGCTCCGTGCCGAGTACGCGGCCGCGCTGCTCCTGAGTTCCGACCAGCCCATTACCCGTGTGGGTCAGGCAGTTGGCTGGCCGGACCAGAACTACTTCGCCCGTCGCTTCAAGGCCCATTACGGCCTGAGCGCCAGTACCTACCGGACGCAGTTCGCACCCAGCGCCGCGCCGCTGCAGCACTCCGTCAGCCAATACGGGCCGATATAACGACTCGATCAAGGAACGTTTTGCCCCCTTGACAGCCTTAAGGGGCGGGCCAGACACTTTGGCCACTTGAAACGTTCCATTCATCCGCGTGAAACACAGGCAGATGATGATCCTAAGGTCGTTCGGCTCCCGCTACCGCCCGGTGCTCGCCATGCTCCTGCTGCCGAGCCTGCTGCTGATCGGCATTTTCAGCTACTACCCGGCAGTCCGCAGCCTGATTGGCGGGTTTTACGCGTGGAACGGCTTCTCGGCGCCGACTTACGCCGGGGTTTCCCAGTTCAAGGAATACCTCCAGTCCCCCAACTTCGGGGCCGAGGTCAAGAACATCGCGATCCTCACCTTCGGCAGCATCCTCATCACGCTGGTCTCGCAGTTCACCGCCGCCGAGATCGTGACGCGGATGCCGAAGCGAGCGAGCACGATCGCCAGGTACGTGCTCGTGCTGCCGATCGTCTTGCCGCCGCTGGTGCTGATCGAGGTGTGGGCCTACCTGCTCCAGCCTGGATCGGGCCTGATCGACCGCTTCCTCGGCGCCGTCGGGCTGCCGCAGCCGTCCTGGCTGAGCGATCCTCATCTCGCGCTTGTCGGAATCCTGCTGATCGGGTTCCCGTGGATCTCGAATCTCGGATTCCTGATCTTCCTCGGCGGGTTGCAGAACCTGCCGAAGGACGTGCTAGACGCCAGCAAGATGGACGGCGTCGGCGGGTTCAAGCGCGTCTTCACTATGGACATCCCGCTGCTGCTCCCGCAGTTCCGGATCGTTGTCATCCTCTCCGGAATCTATGCGGTGCAGAACTTCGTGCCGATCTTGCTGCTGACTAACGGCGGGCCAGGAACGGCGACCCTCGTCCCGGGCCTGGACATGTACCAGACGGCATTCCAGTCCGATCAGTACGGCCTGGGCATGGCCATCGGCACCCTGCTCTTCCTGGCCATGCTCGTCTTCACGCTCACCGCTATGCGAGCCCTCAGGTCCAGGACTACATAGCCCATCCGCTCGTCATCACTGGTCAACTAACTCACCTTAGGAGGTGGGGAACCGTGAACAGGATTCCCCTCAGGACGTCGTTGTCGGTCGGAGCTGCCGTTCTCATGGTCAGCGGGCTGGCGGCCGGCTGCTCGTCCGGCGGCTCGTCCGGCAGCAGTGGTGGCGCCGTCGTCATCAAGGCCATGCTGCCGCCCAACACGGGCCCGATCACGGCTGCCGACAACGCGGGCATCAAGAAGCTGACGACTGAGTACCAGGCTGCCCACAAGGGTGTCACCGTCCAGTGGCTGCCAAATAACTCGGCGAGCATCACCGCGTCCAACGCGGCCGTGGAGAGCCAGGCATCGGGCGGCAGCGCGCCTGACCTCGTCTGGGAGCAGTACGGTCCGGTGACGTCCGGGGCACTGCCGAAGGGCCTGCTGCAGAACATGAAGCCCTACCTGGACAAGCCCAACCCCTACGTCGCCGGTAACAGCAGCTGGCTATCGCTCTTCTCGCCGTCCATCGTCCCGTACATGACCTCGCCGAACGGCGACATCGACATCATCCTGGGCTCCAGCGTCGAGACGGGCATGTTCTACAGCACGGCTGCATTCACGAAGGCCGGAATCACCGCCGCGCCGCAGACGTGGGCCGACTTCATCACCGACCTCGGGAAGCTGAAGGCCGCCGGCGTCTCGCCGATCATCTTCGCGGACGGCGGGCTGTGCAACCCGTCCTGGTTCGAGCGCCTGGCAACTTCCTCGCTCCTCGCCAACCAGGTCAGCAAGTTCAACGTCAACCATGCCCAGGTGACCAACGGACTCGACATCGCCGTCGGCATCAAGAAGGGCATCATCAGCATGAGCAACCCCAGCTACGCCGAGGTGTGGAAGCTCCTCGGCCAGCTGGCCAAGTACTCAGCACAAGGCGAGAGCGGCTACGACGCCTGCTCCAACCCCAACGGGACGACCCCGCCGCTCAGCACTCAGTCGCTGCTGATCCAGGGCAAGGTCGGCATCGTCTGGGGCGGCAGCTGGTACATCCCGCAGCTGGATTCGGCCGGCTACACCGGTAAGTACGGCGTCTTCCCCGAGCCGCCCATCACGGCCACCTCGACCCCGCTTGGCCTGGGCACCTCGACCGTCGGCGTCATCGGCGGCCCGAACGGCAACGGTCAGTGGGGCGTGACCTCCGAGCAGGCCGACAAGACCATGACGCCCCAGAAGACCGCCACCGTCATGAACTTCCTGGCCTGGATCTTCACCCCCGCCCACTTGGGTTACTGGATCAACATCAACCAGGCCGGGGCCGACATTCCGACGGAGACGGCAGCTCCTACTCTCAGCCTGGCCGGGCTCAAGACCCTCGTCCCGGCCAGCAAGGTTCCGACGGTCGTGGACGTCGTTCTTGACGACGTGCTCTCGACTGCGGCTACCAACTCGGGCCTGCGCCTCGTTCAGGAATATGTGGACGGGTCGATGTCCTACTCCTCCTTCGCATCGCAGTGGCAGGCCCTGCTGACCAGTGCAGCTCAGACGTGGGCGACGCAGAACAACGTCAACCTCAGTAAGTACTGAGCGTTCCATGACCAGGAAAGGGCAATCGTGACGTCCGCGTCCCGGCTCGAGGTCAACCCGTCCCGCCGCCCGGCTGATGCCGGGCGGCGGGCGGGCCGCCCGGGTGGTCGGCAGCTGCGCCGGTACCGCTGGGTCAGCCTGACCGGCGGAGCCGTGATCGTTCTGATGACCTACTTCCCGATCATCTTCGTCATCTCGAACTCGCTGAAGACCGGCAGGAACATCTTCACCAGCGGCGTCTTCTCCTTGTTCACCCAGTTCGACTACGAGAACTACGTGCACGCCTGGTCGGGCGTATCCCGGCCGCTCCTGAACACGATCATCGTCGCCGCCTTGTCGATCATCATCGGCGTGACCGCGGCGACACTGGGCGCCTACGCGTTCTCGCAGCTCAGATTCCGCGGCAAGAACCTGCTTTTCCTGGCCTATCTGGGCCTCCTGCTCGTGCCGTGGACGCTCACCTTGATCCCGCTGTTCCTGACCATCCAGAAGCTGCATCTGTTCAACACCTGGTGGGCGCTCGTGCTGCCGTACGCGGCGTCCTCGCAGCCGCTGCTCGTGCTGATATTCCGGGGCTTCTTCGAGCAGATCCCGCGCGAACTGCTGGAGAGCGCGCGCGTCGACGGCTGCTCCGAGCGCATGGTGCTGATGAAGATCGTTACGCCGCTGACCCGCCCGATCCTGCTGACGGGCGCGATCCTCGTGACAATCAACGTCTGGGGCGACTATCTCTGGCCGACGATCGTCATCCAGGATCCGCAGCGCACCACCATCTCGGCCGGCGTGCAGCAGTTCGTCAGCAGCTTTGGCCTGAATCTGGCCGGCGGCGGCTCGGTATTCGCCGCCTACGTGATCGCCACGCTGCCCACGTTCCTCCTGGTGGGCTTCACGATGCGTTACTTCGTAACCGGGCTGACCGAGGGGGCACTGAAACTGTGACCACGCCACCGCTGACCCCGACCGGGTTGCGCTGCGCACATCTGGTCAACCCGCTTGGCGTCGCGCCCGACCGGGTGCGGCTGAGCTGGCTGCTCGAAGGCGCGGGCGATGGCCGGACGCAGCGCGGGTATCAGGTTGTGGTCACACCGCTGGCCACCGGGGCCAGCCCGGCGTGGGACAGCGGCCGGATCGAGTCGGGGACGACCTCGGACATCGCCTATGCGGGCGACGCGCTCACGCGCGGCGGCCGCTACACCTGGCAGGTCAGGGTCTGGGATGAGGAGGAGACGCCCTCATCCTGGAGCGAGCCGGCGACATTCGAGGTCGAGCTAGATCCCGCCAGCGGCTGGCAGGCATCGTGGATTGGCCTGCGCCGGGTCCGCGACAGCTTCACGCCACCGTCGGGCGCCGGCCCTGCCGACGGCGTCAGAAACGCGCTGAGCCCGGTCCCTTACCTGCGCCGCGTCTTCACCGTGGACAAGCCGGTGGCGTCGGCCCGCCTGTACGTGACCGCGCTCGGCCTGTACGAGGCACGCCTGAATGGCCGCCGGATCGGCGACGCGTTCCTGGCACCCGGCTGGACCGACTATGCCCAGCGCATCCAGTACCAGACCTACGACGTGACCGGGCTGCTTCGCACAGGCGAGAACGTGCTGGGCGCGCTGCTGGCCGACGGGTGGTACTGCGGATTCTTCGGATTCGACGCTAAGCGGGCCGGCGCGCACTACGGGGCGGCCCCGCAGTTCCTGGCCCAGCTCGTCATCTCCTTCGACGACGGCACCGATGAGCGGATCGTGACCGATGGCAACTGGCGCGCATCGCTCGGCGCGATCCGGTACGCCGATCTCCTCATGGGCGAGCGCCACGACCTCGCCGAAGAGCCGGGCGGCTGGGACAGTCCCGGCTTCGACGACAGCCGCTGGCGCGAGGTCCGGCTCCGCGATCGCGATGGCACTCCGCTTGTCGCCGATCCGGGGCCGCCTGTCAGGGTGACGCAGGAGATCACGCCGCGCAGCATCGCGCGCGACGCAGCCGGCCGGTACATCGTGGACTTCGGACAGAACCTCTCAGGCTGGCTGCGGATCATGACCGACGGCCCCGCGGGCACCTGCATCCGGATCCGGCATGCCGAGGCCCTAGCCGATGACGGCAGCTTGTATACCGACAACCTGCGGACGGCACGGCAGACAGACGAGTTCACGACATCCGGCGGAGCGCAGGTCCTGGAACCTCGCTTCACGCTGCACGGCTTTCGCTACGCCGAGATTTCCGGCTACCCGGGCGAGCTTGATCCGGCAGCCATCGTCGCCCGGGTCGTCCACTCCGACATTCCAGCCGCCGGGACCTTCGAGTCGTCCCACCCATGGCTCAATCAGCTCTTCGCCAACATCGACTGGGGGCAGCGGGGGAACTTCATCAGCGTGCCCACCGATTGTCCGCAGCGCGACGAGCGCCTTGGCTGGCTCGGAGACGCGCAGATCTTCGCGCGGACGGCGTGCTACAACCGCGACGTGGCCGCATTCTTCGCCAAGTGGCTCGACGATGTCGGTGACGCTCAGCTTCCCTCCGGGGCGTTCTCCGATATCGCGCCGCGGCTGCATCTGGACTGGGCCGGCGCTCCGGCCTGGGGAGATGCCGGAGTCATCGTGCCCTGGACTCTGTACCGGATGTACGGCGACCGGGCCAGCCTCCAGCGCCAGCTCCCGGCGATGACTGCGTGGATGGAGTTCATCGAGCGGGCCAACCCTGACTACCTGCGCACCCGCGAGCTCGGCAACAGTTACAACGACTGGCTCACGCCCGGCGACGACCTCACGCCGCCCGAGTTGCTGGCGACCGCGTACTGGGCCTACGACGCAGCGCTGATGGCAGAAATCTCCGACGCCGTCGGCGCTGGCTGACGCCGCAGGCTACCGGGCTCTGCATGCGAAGATCCGCGCGGCCTTTGCCAGCGCTTTCGTTGCGCCCGACAGTGCCGTCGCATCCGGCACGCAGACCGCTTACGTGCTTGGGCTGCACATGCAGCTCGTACCCGATCACCTCCGTGCCGCCGCGGCCGACCACCTCGTCGACACGATCGCGCGCGCCGGCTGGAAACTCACAACCGGGTTCGCCGGGGTCGGCTACATCCTTCCGGTGCTGAGCTCCACCGGTCATAGCAGCGTTGCCTACCGGCTGCTTGAGCAGGATGCCCTGCCCTCCTGGCGCTACATGATCGACCACGGCGCAACGACGATCTGGGAGCGCTGGGATGGCTGGTCGCAGGAGCGGGGCTTCCAGTCGCCCTCGATGAACTCCTTCAACCACTATTCGCTTGGCTCTGTCGGCGAGTGGCTCTACCGGTTCGTGCTCGGCATCGACCTCGCCCCTGGCGCAGCGGGCTTCGACCGGCTCATCATCCGGCCGCACCCAGGCGGTCAGCTGAGCTGGGCCCAGGGCTCGTATCGCTCGGTCCGCGGGCCCATCGCCACTCACTGGCGTCGAGACGGCGACGCGCTGACGCTGCGGGTCGAGCTGCCGCCGAACGTCACGGCGAGCGTGCGGATGCCGAGCGGCGATGCCTCCGCAGTGCGCAATGCAACAGGCCGCGGCCCGGAAGGCATTGACGGACTTCCCTGGCGCGATCGGCGTCCAGGAAGCAGTGTTCGAGGTGGGATCCGGAACGCACGAGTTCACGGGCCCGGCGTTTACGCAGGAGAGAGTGCATGCCTGACCTGACCGCTGTCAAGGAAGCCATCGCGGGGCTGCAGATCGAGCTGCCGTCGTGGTCGTTCGGTAACACCGGGACCAGGTTCAAGGTGTTCACGCAGCCGGGGGTGCCACGCACACCACAGGAGAAGATCGACGACGCGGCACAGGTGCACACTCTGACCGGCGCGGCACCCAGCGTTGCGCTGCACATTCCCTGGGACAGCGTGCCGGACTTCGGCGAGCTGGCGGCGTACGCGGAGGACGCGGGGATGCGCATCGGCACGATCAACGCGAACGTCTTCCAGGACGACGACTTCAGGCTCGGCAGCGTGGCCAATCCCGATCCGCTGATCCGGCGTAAGGCCGTCGACCGGCTGCTGGAATGCGTCGACATCATGGACGTCACCGGCTCGAGCGATCTCAAGCTCTGGTTCGCCGACGGCACCAATTACCCAGGCCAGGATGACATCAGGGCCCGGCAGGACCGGCTCGCTGAATCGTTGCAGCTCGTCTACGAGCGGCTGGCCGGCGACCAGCGCATGCTGCTGGAGTACAAGCTGTTCGAGCCCGCGTTCTACAGCACCGATGTACCCGACTGGGGCACCTCGCTGCTGCACTGCCAGGCACTGGGGCCGCGCGCATCGGTCGTGGTCGATACCGGGCATCACGCGCCGGGCACCAACATCGAGTTCATCGTCGCTGTGCTGCTGCGAGCGGGCCGGCTCGGCGGCTTCGACTTCAACAGTCGCTTCTACGCCGACGACGATCTCATCGTAGGCGCCGCTGATCCGTTCCAGCTCTTCCGGATCATGCGCGAGGTCGTGACGGCAGGCGCGCTGTCCCCGGCGGCCGGGGTGGCCTTCATGCTCGACCAGTGTCACAACATCGAGCAGAAGATCCCGGCCCAGATCCGGTCGGTGATGAATGTCCAGGAAGCCACCGCCAAGGCGCTGCTGGTCGATGCTGACGCCCTCACCGACGCGCAGCAGGCCGGCGATGTCCTGGCCGCGCACGCGGCCTTGATGGACGCCTACAACACCGACGTCCGCCCTCTGCTCGCCGATCTGCGTGCCAGCCAGGAGCTGGACCCCGACCCCGTCGCCGCCTACCACCGGTCCGGCTACCAGCAGCACATCGCCGCCGACCGGATCGGCGGCATCCCCGCGAGCTGGGGCAGCTAACCTCGTGACCGCGCTGCCGAACACACGAACGCTGAACTCCGGCCACGAGATCCCGCTCCTTGGTCTCGGCACCTATCCGCTGAACGGGTCTGCTGGCGCGGACGCCATGGCACACGCGATCTCAATCGGCTACCGGCTGCTGGACACGGCAGCCAAGTACGAGAACGAGGCTGCTGTCGGTGCGGCAGTTCGCCGCAGCGGCATCGACCGCCGCGACCTCTTCATCACCACAAAGCTCCGCGGCGCCGATCACGGCCGGGAGAAGACGAAAGCGGCAGTCGCCGCCAGCCTGGGGCGACTGCAAGTCGACTATCTGGACTTGTATCTGATCCACTGGCCGCTGCCGCGCCTCGGGCTCTTCCTGGAGTCCTACGAAGCGATGCTGGAGCTGGCCCAGGACGGCCTTATTCGGTCCGTCGGGGTGTCGAACTTCAAGCCCGCCCACATCAAGACGCTGATCGACGCTACGGGCGTCGCCCCCGCCGTCGATCAGATCGAGCTATCCCCCGCGCTGCCCCGCCATCGGACCGTCGACTATCTCGAGTCGGCCGGCATCGTGCCGCAAGCGTGGAGCCCGCTTGGTCACGACCACGGGATCACGACGGCACCCGCGGTCACGGCCATCGCCGCAGCCCAGGGCGTCACTCCAGCGCAGGTGGTCCTCCGCTGGGAAGTGCAGCAGGGAATCGTCGCCATCCCGAAATCCGGTGACGCAGGCCGCCAGCTATCAAACCTGGACGTCTTCAGCTTCTCCCTGAGCAAGGCCGAGATGGCCGCGCTCGACACTCTCGACCGCGGCGAGCACATCGCTGTCGACTCCGACGAGCGCGAGGAATTCTAAGCGCTCCTCTAACGTCCCGACGGGTAGACCAGGACCTTGCTGGCGGTCAGCGACCGCTCGGCGAGCGCACGGAACGTGTCCGGTGCTGCGTCGAGGTCGACCCGGGCCTCGATCAGCTGGTCCAGTTCGGCTGCGTGGTCACTGGCCCAGTCGGCGGTGTCACGGAAGGCTGCCTCGTCATAAGAGAAGCTGCCGATGAGCGAGCGCTCGCCAGTGCTCAGGGGATACGCGGCGAGCTCGATGCGCGGCGCGGCCATGCCGACGAGGACGATGCGGGCCCCGAGCGCTGCGATCTCGAGGGCGCTCTGCAGTGTGGCCGTGGCGCCCACGGCATCAACGACGAGGGTTGGCGGCGCGCCGAGAATGGCGGTGATGTCGTCCACGGTCTGCACGGCCGCGTCGACTGTCGTGAAGCCGAGCCGGTCGAGCAGGCTCCGGCGGGCGGGGTCGAGTTCGGCCACCACGAGCGCCGACGCGGGCGCCGACGCGCCAAGCCGCCGGGCGGCGAGCGCGACGGCCTGACCGATGGGGCCGCCGCCGATGACGTAGACAATGTCATCGCCGCGCAGGCCGCCCCGCTGAACGGCGTGGTATCCGACCGCGAGCGGCTCGACCAGGCTTCCGATGTCGGGCGGTGTGCTGTCCGGCAGCGCCACGATGTTGCGGGCGGGCGCCACCATCCGCTCGGCGAAAGCGGCGCTGATGTCGGCCTGGACGCCGATGACCCGCCGGTCGGGGCAGCGCTGCGGCGTGCCTGCCGCGCAAGCCGGACAACGTCCGCATCCGAGTACCGGATTCACGGTGACGAGCGAGCCCGGCCGGTGCCGGCCGGTCCGGTCGTCGAGCACGCGGCCGACGGTTTCGTGCCCCATGATCTGGCCAGGGTGGCGGCGCCCGGTCGTGCCGGTGTAGCCGTGCAGGTCCGAGCCGCAGATCCCGGTAGCGATGATCGCGACGAGGGTGTCGCCCGGGCCGGGTTCCGGTTCGGGGCGGTCTTCGACGGTCATGCTCCACGGTCCGTGGAAGACGAGCGCACGCATGTTTCCTCCGTCTGGTCGCGATGAACCGTCAGCGGCGCGGATCGACGTGGACTTTCGGGGCAGCGCCCCACTCCGGGCGGCGCTGGCCGGCGAGCACCGCGGTGATGTCGTCCAGGCCGACAGTGGCGGCGACGAGCGGGCGCGGGTCAACGGCCCGGGTCGCGTACAGCTCAATGGTCCGCCCGATGGCAGCGGACCCGCCGAGGACGCCGACGGCAGTGACGTCCTTCAGCGCCAGAGCGCGGGAGTCGACGAGGCTGGGCTCGCCGGCGAGCCCGATGTAGACCACCCGGCGGCCTGGTTCGACGAGGTCCACGGCAAGCGCGGGTAGCGCAGCGGCGTTGGATGCATCGATGACGGCGTCGTACGGCAGGTCGGGAAGGGTCTCGCGGGTCCAGACGCTGCCGAAGCCGACCGAGGCAGCAAAGTCCATCGACGGACCGGTCAGGCCGAGCAGGTGCACCTCGGCGCCCTGGGCCATGCCGATCTTCGCGGCCAGCAGGCCGATGGTGCCCGGCCCCAGCACGAGCAGCCGTTCACCCGGCGCCAGGCCGGCACCCTCGACGGCGCGCAGCGCATTGGCTCCTGGCTCGACGAGAGCGCCAAGAGTCGCGTCGACGGCGTCGGGCAGCCCATGCAGGCCGCTGACGGGCACACGCAACTGCTCGGCGAGCGCACCGGGCCAGCCGTTGCGGACCCCGATCTCATAACGGTCGGCGCAGACATGATGCCGACCGGTCAGGCATCGGGCGCACTGACCGCAGGCGATCATCGTGTCCCCGGTGACCCTGCGCCCGAGCCAGGACTCGCCGACTCCCGCGCCGACGACGGAGACCGTCCCGGTCCATTCATGCCCGATCCGCATGGGGTACTGCGCCTGGCCGGTGTGCAGGTAGCTCATCTCGCCGCTGAACAGCTCCATGTCGGTGCCGCAGACGCCAGCCCGTTCCACGTCAACGACGACCTCACCGGGCCGTGGCTCGGGCGCGGCGACGTCGCGAACCTCAGCCTCCCCCGGCCCGGATATCACTAGCGCCCGCATCTATCGCGTCACCTCCATGACGCCGGACCAGGCGGTCACCGGCAGGCCCGTCACGCCGACGTCAGCAAGGAACAGCCGCCCAGAATCGGGGAACGAGGCCAGTTGCTCCGCGGCCAGACCGGAGGTCGCGGTGGTGATGAGCAACTGGTCCAGGCGATCGCCGACGAATGCGACGCTGCTCGTGTGCGGGGCGGGCACGTCGACGATCCCCGCGAGCCGCCCGTCGGGCGCATAGCGACGGACCTGACCAGCACCCCAGATGGCGATCCACAGATGCTCCTCGGCGTCCATGCAGATGCCGTCGGGACCGCCGTCGGCGACGCGCAGCCACATCCGGCGGGTGCCGACGGCACCGCTGACCGCGTCGTAGGAGCGGACCCAGACGACGCCGGGCAGGGTGTCGACGCTGTACAGCAGCGTGCCGTCAGCGCTCCACGCGAGGCCATTGGACAACGTGAGGTCGTCGTCGAGAATGGTGACAGCCTGGTCCCGCTCGACCCGCACGAGGACCTCGCGCCCGCGGGTGCCGTCGAGCGCGAGCGTCCCCACGAGGAAGTTGCCCGCGGGGTCGCAGCCGCCGTCATTCAGCCGCCGCGTCGGCTGCGTCACGATGGCCGGTCCAGGAAACGAGCCGGCCTCGGTCACGGTGATCAGGCCCTGGGCGCCCGCTACCAGCAGGTCCCCGGCAGCGGAACAGACCACGGCGCCGACCGTCCGGTCGAGGTGCCAGGACCGCCTGAGGACGACCTGGCCGCCATCGAGCCCGCCCTCGTGGACAGTGCCCGCGTCGACGTCAACCCACAGCACGCGGCGGCGCTGCGGGTCCCACAACGGGCCCTCGCCAAGGCCGAACACATCCGCCGAGGCGATCGACGCCGACCACCGCGGCATGGCGGCAAGACGGGGTTGGTCATCCAGCTCCACAGGAGTACCGTACCGGTATTCCAGTTACCAGACATTATGCCAACAAGCGGAAAAATCGAATGCCCGAGCTTCGCAGCGCCCAGTGGTATGAGGGTGCGAACCGCAACGCCTATATCCACCGCGCCTGGATGCGGCGCGGACTGCCCGACTCCGCGTTCGAGGGGCGGCCGCAGATCGCGATCGCGAACACCGCGTCCGACCTGACGCCGTGCAACAGCCACCTGAACGAGGTGGCCGAGCACGTCAAGCAGGGCGTCTGGGAGGCGGGCGGCGTACCGCTGAACCTGCCGGTCGTGTCGCTCGGCGAGACCCAGCTCCGGCCGACCGCGATGCTGTGGCGCAACATGGCCGCGATGGCGACCGAGGAAATGCTCCGCGCCAACCCGGTCGACGGCGTCGTCCTGCTCGGTGGCTGCGACAAGACCATTCCCTCGCTGCTCATGGCGGCCGCCTCGGTGGGCCTGCCCGCCGTCGTCGTGCCCGGCGGCCCGATGCTCACGGGCACGTTCCGCGGCAACCCGCTCGGCTGCGGCACCAGCGTCTGGCGTCTCAGCGAGGAAGTCAGGGCCGGAACGCTGAGCCCGGAGGCGTTCCTGGAGTCCGAGTCGTCGGTGATCCGCAGCCGCGGTCACTGCAACACCATGGGCACGGCCTCGACCATGGGCCTGCTCGCCGAAGCGCTCGGCATGGTCCTGCCGGGGACCGCGGGAATCCCGGCGGCGGACAGCCGTCTCCTGGCCCGCTCCCATGAGACCGGCAGGCTGATCGTCGAGATGGTGGCCGCGGGCCGCAAGCCCAGCCAGGTGCTGACCATGGGGTCGTTCCGTAATGCGATCGTCGCGCTCGCAGCGATCGGCGGTTCGACGAACGCCGTCGTCCACCTGCTCGCCATCGCGGGGCGACTCGGGGTGCCGCTGACTCTGGCCGACTTCGACCGGATGGCCGCCGGCGTGCCGCTGCTAGTCGACCTCCAGCCGTCGGGGAAATACCTGATGGAGGACCTGCACAGGGCCGGCGGCCTCGCGGCCGTGCTGCGCGAGGTAGCCGACCTGCTCGACCCCGACGCGATCTGCGTCACTGGCAGGCCGCTGGTCGAGTCCCTCGGCGACGCGGAGATCTGGGACCGCGACGTGATCCGCAGCCGGGACACCCCGTTCCAGCCAAACGCCGGGATCGCCGTCCTGTTCGGCAACCTGGCCCCCGCCGGCGCGATCATCAAGCCGGCCGCGGCGTCCTCGCACCTGCTGCGGCATCGCGGCCGGGCCGTCGTCTTCGACTCGGTCGAGGATCTGTACGCGCGCCTGGACTCACCCGACCTGGATGTGGACGCCGACAGCGTCCTGGTTCTGCGCGGCTGCGGTCCGCGTGGCTATCCGGGCATGCCGGAGGTCTCCAACCTGCCGTTGCCGACCAAGCTGCTCCGGCTGGGCGTCCGTGACATGGTGCGGGTCTGCGACGGGCGGATGAGCGGCACCGCCTACGGCACGGTGGTGCTGCACGTCGCGCCCGAAGCGGCCGCCGGCGGCCCGCTCGGCAAGGTCCGGACCGGCGACTGGATCAGCCTCGACGTCGAGCAGCGGAGCCTCTCGGTCGACCTGCCGGAGGCCGAGCTTGCCGCCAGACAGCCCTCGCCGGCCATGACCGCGGCTCTCGCCCGTCCGACCCGCGGCTGGGAGAAGCTCTACGTCGACCACGTCCTCGGCGCCGACTCCGGCGCGGACCTAGACTTCCTGCTGGGCTCCAGCGGCGACCACGTCGCCCGCGACTCGCACTGATTAGCGGTGATTTACAACGGCCTCGCCCCGGCTCAGCTCGGCCAGCTGCCGGATGGACGGGCGAGCCTGACGATCGGTGACGTGTACGGCTTCGCCGCCTTCAACCACCTGCAGGGCGACAATCCCGAGCATGACCGCGGTGACTGCGGTGTCGTGAGCTGCGCCGAGGTACTGAACCAGTTCGGCATCCAGCTCACCGAGGCGGACGCGGTCGCCCACGCCACCCGCTGCCGCGAGCTGCACGTCGTGGCCGGCCATCCCGAGGAGTCAGGCTGGACGCTGCCCGCCGACCAGGTCGCCATCCTGGCGGACTACGGCATTGCCGCCCACTGGGCCGGGGACCTGTCGGCCGAGCAGCTTGCCGACGCCGTGCAGGGCGGCCACGGAGTCATCGCTGCGGTTAATGCGGGCGTGCTGTGGAGCGATCCGCGCGTGCTCGGGCACGGCCAGGCCAACCATGTCGTCACCATTGCCGGCATCGCCCGCGATCCCCATGATGGCGCGCTGCAGGGCTTCTACATCAACGACAGCGGCAACGGTCGATCGGCCGAGTTCATCAGCGCGCACCTGATGACCACCGCCTTCGTCCGGACCGGCGGGTTCTGCGTTATAACGGACGTCGTATACCTGGCCCACGTCAACTACGGGAGACCGCCGTCATCACGATCTGCGCGCTGACGACCGCGGCAACGCTGGCGTGGCTCTACCTGCTCACGCTGCATGGCGGCTACTGGCGCACTGGGCACCGGCTGCCCCCAGGTGGCCGGGGGTCCGGCCACCTTCCGAAGGTGACGGCAGTCGTTCCTGCCAGGAACGAGGCCGACATCCTCCCCGCCTGCCTCCCGACGCTGCTGTATCAGGACTACGAGGGCCGGTTCTCGGTCATCGTGGTCGACGACGACAGTACGGACGACACCGCGAAGGTAGCTACTGAGCTCGGCGCGGTGGTCGTCAGCGCGCGGGCGACGCCCGCGGCCTGGGCCGGCAAGGTCTGGGCGATGGCCGAAGGCGCGCAGGTCGTCGACGCGGATACCGACTACATCTTGTTCACCGACGCCGACATCGCCTACGCGCCTGGCACTCTGACCAGGCTGGCCGTCGCGGCGGCCGACACGGACTACGCGCTGGTGTCGCAGATGGCGCTGCTGCGTACGGGGAACGGGCCCGAAAGGCTGCTGATCCCGGCCTTCGTCTACTTCTTCGCCCAGCTGTATCCGTTCCCGCGCGTCAGCCGGCCTCGCTCGCGTACGGCTGCCGCGGCTGGCGGCTGCATGCTGGTCCGCGCCAGCGCGCTGACGGCGGCCGGCGGTCTGGCTCCGATCCGGGACGCCCGTATCGACGACGTCGCGCTCGGCAAGCTGCTGAAGCGGGCCGGCGGCCGCTGCTGGCTCGGGCTGACCACCGACGTCCTCAGCATGCGACCGTACGACCGGCTGGCCGATATCTGGGACATGGTCGCGCGCAGCGCCTACACCCAGCTGCGCTACTCGCTCGCCCTGACCGCGGGCGCAGTGCTCGGGCTGGCCTGGCTGTACCTGCTGCCGCCTGCCGCCGCGATCGCCGGGCTGACCCTGCTCGCGGCCGGCGCCGCCACGACGTGGAGCGCCGCCTGGCTCGCCGCCGCGGGCCTGACCGGATGGCTCCTCATGGCCGCCAGCTACGTGCCCATGCTGCGCCTGTACCGGCTGTCCCCGCTGCGCGGCCTGACACTCCCGCTGATCGCCGCTCTGTACGCTGCCATGACCGCCGACTCGGCGCGCCGCCACCACCGCGGCCGCGGCGGCGAATGGAAAGGCCGCATCATCCCGCCCGCCTGAATTGCCCGCGAGACCGTCAGTACCTCGGCGCGCGGGAAAGTGGTCGCCGCTGGGAGTCAGTTAACAGTCCTCCGTGCCGCCCTCGCTCATGCACGTGCTCGCCTAATGGGCGTTGTAAAGCACCACGGCGCCGCCGATGATGCTTAGCGCGACGACGATCCCCGCGAGCCAGGCCAGGAACACGACCGCGCCCCTGATCTTCCGAAGCTCGGCGCGCGCCTGACGGGACTCGGCAAACGCCAAGTTGACTACCCGCTCAGTGATCAAGGCCGGTGTGTTGTCTGGCTCAATGCTCATCGTGTCTCCCGACGTGTAAGCCCTTTGAGCGCGTCGGCGCCCTCCCGCATGTCGCTCGTAGCAACTACCTCGCCTGTCATGCCTCGCCGCCCGACAGCGCGGCCATGATTGCCTTGTGCGCTTGGCTGCTCTCGGCGTTGCCGCTCCGGTCCCTGTCCGGAACGGCCAGGATTGCCGAGGAGCCGTCCGGCAGGGTCAGGGTCAGCATGAGCCGACCTTGCGGGTTGAGCCATGCATCGCCGGTAACGGGAATGTGCTTGACGCTCATGCGGCATCCGCGTCACCGTTGAGTACGCGCCAATCGGCGCTGGTCGATGGCGCGTAAGTCTCCATTTCTCCCCATCCGTCCGCACGATGCCGCCGGGCCATCGGTGATCCTCCTTGTTTGGTTATACGGACAAGTCGTCAAGTAGCTTAGGGGTAAAGCCGCACGTCAAGCTATGGTTACCCGCAAGTACACGCTTAGTGATCTCTCCGAACGTGCAAAAACTGCCAGCCAGCATGAGACCGGGCTAGATGTGTGATTCCGCTCACACAAGCCCGCGCCCAACGAACCGCCAGGGAGGACGCTTCGACATGTCAGATCAGCCTGCCGTCACGGTCACCCACGTGACGGAGCGCCCCACGGCCGTGATCGCGGCGACGACCACCTGGCAGGACTTCCCCCAGCAGTGGAAGCCCATGCTGGACCAGGTGTATGCGTGCCTGCGTCGCCAGGGCAGCAAGCAAGGCCAGAACATCATGCTCTACAAGGACGACATCCCGAACGTCGAAGTGGGTGTTGAGCTGATCGCGCCGTGCGCGCTCGACAGCCCGGTCGTCCTGTCCGCGTTGCCTGCGGGCGAGGTCGCCATGACCGTTCACCGCGGCCCGTACCAGGATCTGGGCTCGGCCCACGATCGCGTGACGCGCTGGTGCGCGGCGAACGGACGCATCCTCGCCGGACCGCGCTGGGAGATCTACGGCGACTGGCGCGAGGACGTCACTGAGCTGGAGACCGAGGTGTTCTGCCTGCTTCAGTCGCGACCGTGAGCCCGGGCGTAGGCATTCAGGCGCTCGAGTTCATCGGCGTAGATGCCGCGCATGGCGCGCGGCGCAAAGATGCGCTCGAAGATCCCGCCGACACCGCCGGCGCCGTCCCACGTCGTAGAGAACCTGACCAGGCACGTGTTGTCGTCCCGCGGGGTCACGGTCGTTGTCGTCACCATGCTGGAGGTGGTGTCGGACTCGATCAAGACCCGGCCAGGCTCCGGCTCGGTGACCACCATCCGGTACTGCCGGCTCCGTCCGCCAGCCGTCACCGTGAACCTGTTGACCGTGCCCGCACCCACTCCCCCGCTCTCCACCTGGAAGTCCGAGAACGCCGGTGGCAGGAAGCGCGGATGGTGCTCGCGCATGTCTGCGATGAATCCATAGACCGTAATCGCCGGCGCGTCGATCGCGCGCTCGGCGGAGACAGTAATCCGGGCCATGCAAGCTGTCTATCACGACCGGTGCGCGAGAATGCTCTGAGCCTCTTGTCCGCAGCCAGCATCGGAGCCTCATGACCGTCCTGGATCCCGACAACCCCGCTCATGCCGCGGCGGCCGCCCGCCTTGAGGCGGAGCCGATCATCTGGCTGACGACAGTCGCCCCATCCGGTCAGCCCCAGTCGACCCCTGTCTGGTTCCTGTGGGACCAGGGCGAGTTCCTGATCTTTGGCGTCGCAACCGGACCCAAGACACACAGCATCGAATCCAGCCCACGCGTCTGTTTGCACCTGGAAGGGAACGGGCGGGGTGGCGCCAATGTCATCTTCGAGGGACTCGCCCGCCTGGACCCAACCGGGCCTAAGGCCGACGCGGTACCGGCTTACGTCGCGAAGTACCAGGAGTTCATTGACCTGTTCGGCTGGACGGCGGAGAGCTTCGCTGCTGATTACCCGCACGTGATCCGGGTGTCTCCGACGCGCGCGCGCATCTGGTAGCCGCATCAACCGGTCAGCCGAGTGTCAGAGCCATGCGGGGCGCAGCGCCGAACTCAGTCTCTGCGACGCCGCAGTCGACGAAGCCAGCGGTTCGGTAGAAGCCCAGAGCGTCCGGGCTGGCGGTCACTTCCAGTAGCTCCGCGCCTTGTGCCCGCAGGACACCGGCTATGTGGCTGACCAGCATGGTGGCAATCCCGCGTCGCATCCAGCTCGGATCGACGAACAAGTCCTCCAATTCGCTGATGCCATCCGCGTAGCTCCACGTTGCGAAGCCGGCGATTCCGCCGGCCTCCTCCGCGACGTAGGTGCGGCCCTCGGCCACTCCGTCGGGGCGGAGAATCAGGTACTGCGGGTTTGCCAGCAGATTGTCACGGTCGCCGGCATTGGATAGCGACGCCCTTCGGAAAATCTCGCGCAGAGCTGGCAGGTCGGCAGGCACGCCGTGCCGGATCATCGGGTTCCGCCGGAATGAGCCTCTACTCCGTGTGCAAGCGGTGTCGCTGGGGGCGCACCGTTCGCACACGGACGCGCCGGTGCAGCCCGGCAAGGCCGCTGAGAGCTGGACATGCGCGCTCCGTCCCACGTGAGGTCAGGCTTGATGGACGACCGGGAGTGTCGTGACGAGGACATCCGCTACGGGCGAGCCGGGACGAGGATCGCGCGTCCGCCCGACCTTACGCCAGCCCCAGCTCTGAAAGGCGCTCTGCGCCGGGGCGGCCGCGGGCAGGACGGTCAGCGTCGCCCGTTCCTCGCGCCTGCTCTGAAGTATCAGGTCGTGCAGGGTCCGGCCGATACCCTGGCGCCGCCACGACGCGCGCACTAGCAGCTCGACAAGCGCGAAGGTGCGCCCCGGGTACTCGACTGTGACGTCATCAGGAAGCGGCGTTGTCAGGTCCCGCCACCACGAGGTGGACGTCCGCAGCGGCATACCGGCTGCGTAGCCGATCAGGAAGCCACCGCGACGCGCCTCAGCCAGGACGAACCCGGGCTGGCGGCGCAGCACCCGGAATCGGTCGGCGAACAGCGCGTCGTCATCGCCGTCGTACGGCGGGTCGGCGTACACGTCAGCGTGCAGGGCCTGCAGCTCGGCCGCGTGCGTGGCAGCCTGCGCACCGTCGAGCAACTGGAACGTCATGTCCGGCGTGGTCAGGGTCCGAGCTCCAGGGATACTCCGAGGCGCCCGGAAAGATCTTCAGCTCGGCTGAAGGTCAGCGACGCTGAATGGCGAGCCGTCACGATAGAAGCGCAAGTGCGTGACAGCGCCGCCGCGCACCGCACCCGGGCCGTCAAACTGCACGAGCCGCAGGCGCGCGCCGTTCTGCCAGGTCAGCTCGGCCGTGGCTGCGCCTGCGCCGTTGTGGCGACTGACGACGTCGCCCTCGAGCGCTTCTTCGAACAGCCGGGTTGCGCTCTCGATGTCAGCGACGCGGTGCTCGACTAGCGCGAGGGCCGACGGCGGCCCGGGCCGGCCGAGCTCGGCAGGGGGCTCGCGCTCCGGCGGCGGGCCGGACCGCTCGGCGACCTGGACGACGATCCCGTACGCGTCCCTGGGGTGCAGGAACGCTTCCTTCCAGGTCGTGCTGAGCAAGCTGACGCCCACTGGCTCGATGCCCAGCGCCCGCACGCGCGACAGCGTGGCGCCGATGTCGGTGACCATGAAGTTGAGATGGTGCGGACCCGGTCCCCGCGAGACGAGGAAGCGCTCGAGAAACGCCGAGTCCGGACCGCCGGTCGGCGTGATCAGCTCGATCTTCGGGCCCGCGCCGAAGCCGACCTGGCCCCACCAGAATCCGGCATCGTCGCCGCCGCTGACCCACGTGCCGCCGAGCACGCCGCCGAACAGCTTCCAGCCATCGGTCAGCGTGCGAGTCCCGATGGCGACGTGATCGAGAACGGTCTTCGTCATGTGCATCCCAGATGATAGAACGGCGTGCGCGAAAGGCAGCCCGATGGCCCGCGCTCGGCGAGACCTGCGATCCTTTCGTCAGTCCGATAGAGCCGAAGCACATGCTAGGAGCAGATCATGGCCGCAGGCCCGGTTACCGGCGACAGCAGGATCGTCGTGGGTGTGGACGGATCAAGCGACTCCGAGAAGGCGCTGCGCTGGGGCGCCCAGATCGCCGCGACGCTCGGCGCGCGACTCGACGTCGTCACCGCCTGGGAGTATCCCCCGTCGTTTGGATGGACTGCCATCGCCCCGGACTGGAATCCGGCCCAGGACATGGAGAAGGTCGCAGCCGACACTGTCCAGGCCGTCTTCGGCGACCAGCCGCCAGCCGACCTGCGCGTGCAGGTCCGTGAGGGCAGCGCCGCGAAGGTTCTGATCGAAGCGTCCGAGGGGGCCGTCATGCTGATCGTCGGCAGTCGCGGCCACGGCGGGTTCTCCGGGCTCCTGCTCGGCTCGGTCAGCGCGAACGTCGCCGAGCACGCTTCCTGCCCGGTCCTGATCATCCATGGCAACCAGCCACCGCCAAAGGCGAGGTGATCCGGCACATGGGCAAGCTGGCGGGCAAGACGGGCGCTGGTCACCGGCGGTACTACCGGCCTCGGCCTCGCGATCGCCGAGCGCTTCCTGGCCGAGGAAGCACAGGTGGTGATCACGGGCCGCGATCGCGCACTCGGCGAACGCGCCGAGCAGACGCTAGGAGCCGGCGCCCGGTTCATCGCCGCCGACGCCGCTGACCCGGACGCGGTCGCTCGGTCGGTGGACACCGCCGCAGATCATCTCGGCGGCCTGGACGTGCTCGTCAACAACGCCGGCGTCGGCGTGACTGCGCGGCTGATCGATACGCCGCTTGCCGATTATGACCGGGTCATGAACATCAACGTCCGCGGCTACCTGCTCCACGCGCAGGCCGCCTACCCGCACCTGGCCCGGCGCCGCGGATGCATGATCCACATCGCCTCCGATGCCGGGATCTGGGGCGAGCAGGCGATCGGGCTGTACTCGGTGACCAAGGCTGCCGTCGTCATGCTGGGCAAGATGCTCGCGCTGGACGGCGGCCCGGACGGGGTGCGCTCCAACGTGCTGTGCCCGGGTGACATCTGGCCGGGCATGCGCCACATGGGACCGCCTGGCGACCTCGACCGCGGCGAGGAAGACGGCGACTGGCCAGTGCCGCCGATAGGCCGAGTCGGCCAGGCCAGCGACGTTGCTGCCGCGGCCGTGTTTTATGCGAGCGCAGACGCCGAGTTCATCACCGGCACCACGCTGCTCGTCGACGGCGGGATGACCGCCGGCTACCTCCAGCGCGAGCGCTAGTCAGCGAACGCCTCCGGCGGCGGGCAGGCGCACATCAGGTTGCGGTCGCCGTAGGCCTGGTCGATGCGCCGTACCGGCGGCCAGTACTTGGCCCGCCGGTCGCCGCCCGCCGGGTAAGCGGCGGTCTCGCGCCCGTAGGAGTGCTTCCAGTCGTCGGTGATCAGCATGCTCGCGGTGTGCGGCGCATTCTTCAGCGGATTGTCGGCCGCGTCGTACTCACCGGACTCCACCAGCGCGATCTCGTGCCGGATCGCGATCATCGCGTCGCAGAACCGGTCGAGCTCGGCCAGGTCTTCGCTCTCGGTCGGCTCGACCATGAGCGTCCCGGCCACCGGGAATGACATCGTCGGGGCGTGGAAGCCGTAGTCGATCAGCCTCTTGGCCACGTCCTCCGCGGTGATCCCGGTCTGCGCGGTGATCGGCCGCAGGTCCAGGATGCACTCGTGCGCGACCAGGCCTCCGCGCCCGGTATAGAGCACGGGGAAGTGCTCGGTCAGGCGCCGGGCCACGTAGTTCGCCGACAAGATGGCGACCTGAGTGGCCTGGCGCAGTCCCGGGCCGCCCATCATCTTGATGTACGCCCACGAGATCGGCAGGATGCCGGCCGACCCGTAGGGCGCCGCCGCGACGTGATCTGGCAGGAACGGCGCCAGGTGCGCAAGGGCCGCGACCGGGCCGACGCCGGGACCGCCTCCGCCGTGCGGGATGCAGAACGTCTTGTGCAGGTTCAGGTGCGAGACATCCGCGCCGAACTTGCCCGGCTTAGCAAGACCGACCAGCGCGTTCAGGTTCGCGCCGTCTACGTACACCTGGCCGCCGACCGCGTGCACGGCGGCGCACACCTCGCCGATCGTCTCCTCGAACACCCCGTTGGTCGACGGGTAGGTGACCATGATCGCGGCGACCGTGCCGCTGTGCGCCTCGAGCTTGCCCCGCAGGTCAGTAAGGTCGATCGCGCCGTCCGAGCCGCACTTGACCACCACGACCCGCAACCCGGCGAGCACGGCGCTGGCCGCGTTCGTGCCGTGCGCTGACTCCGGGATCAGGCAGACCGTCCGCTCCGGCTGCCCCTGCGACCGGTGATACCCGCGGATCGCCAGCAGCCCGGCCAGCTCGCCCTGCGACCCGGCGTTGGGCTGCAGGCTGATCGCGTCGTACCCGGTGATCTCCGTCAGCGCATCGGCCAGCTCGCCGATCAGCTGCCGGTACCCGGCCGCCTGCTCCGCCGGGGCGAACGGGTGCATCCCGGCGAACTCCGGCCACGTGATCGCCTCCATCTCGGCCGCGGCGTTGAGCTTCATCGTGCACGAGCCGAGCGGGATCATCGAGCGGTCAAGCGCGATGTCACGGTCGGCCAGCCTCCGCAGGTACCTGAGCATCGCGGTCTCGCTCCGGTAGCTGTGAAAAACCGGATGAGCCAGGAACGTGGTCGTCCGGACCAGTCCCGCTGGCAGGGCCTCGGCCGTCTCGGCAGGCAGCGAGACCGGCCGGCCGGCGAGCGCGGTCGCTACCCCGGCGAGCTGCTCGTCGGTCGTGGTCTCGTCGCAGGCGACCTGCACGACATCGGCGCTAGCCAGGTAGACGTTGAAGCCGGCCGCGGCCGCGCGGGCCGCGGCCTCCGCCGCCTGCCCGGGCATCCGCAGGCTGACAGTGTCGAAGAACTCTGGCGACCCCGTTCCGTATCCCTGGCTCGTCATGGCCAGCGCGAAGGCCGCGGCCTTGCGGTGCACGCGCCGCGCGATCGAGGCCAGGCCGTCGGGTCCGTGATAGGCCGCGTACATGGCGGCCATGACCGCCAGCAGGACCTGGGCCGTGCAGATGTTGCTGGTGGCCTTCTCCCGGCGGATGTGCTGCTCGCGGGCCTGGAGGGCCAGCCGGTAGGCCGGGTGGCCGTCGGCGTCGACGGACACGCCGACGAGGCGTCCCGGCAGCTGCCGCTTGAGCTCGTCCCGGACGCAGATGTAACCGGCCTGCGGGCCGCCGTAGCCCATGGGCACGCCGAACCGCTGCGTGCTGCCGACCGCGATGTCGGCGCCTAGCTCTCCGGGTGGCGTCAGCAGGGTCAGCGCCAGCAGATCGGCGGCGACGACGGCCAGCGCGCCGGCGGCGTGCGCGGCAGCCACCGAGGGAGCCAGATCGCGGACCTCGCCGCTGGCGCCGGGGTACTGCGTCAGCACGCCAAACAGCTCGCCGTCTGGCTGCGCCTGGATCAGCTCAGGCGTGACCCGGCCGGTCACCAGCGTGATGCCGAGCGGCTCGGCCCTGGTCGCCAGCACCGCCAGCGTCTGCGGCAGGCAGTCGGCGTCGGCCAGGAACACGCTGCCCTTGCCGCGCGCCCGCCGGGCCAGCGTCATGGCCTCGGCCGCGGCGGTCGCCTCGTCGAGCATCGACGCGCCCGCGACCGGCAGCGCGGTCAGGTCCTCGATCATGGTCTGGAAGTTGAGCAGCGCCTCCAGGCGGCCTTGTGAGATCTCCGGCTGATACGGCGTGTAGGCGGTGTACCAGGCCGGATTCTCCAGCACGTTGCGGCGGATCACGGCCGGTGTGTGGGTGCCGTAGTAGCCAAGGCCGATCATCGACGTGGCGACCGTGTTCAGGCTCGCCAGCCGCCGCAGCTCGGCGAGCGCCTCGTCCTCGGTCAGCGGCGCGGGCAGGCTCAGATCACCCTCGGCGGCGATCCCGGCCGGCAGCGCCGCCGCTGTCAGCTCGTCCAGGGAGGAGTAGCCGACGAGGTCCAGCATCCGGGCCTGGCCAAGCTCGGCGGGACCGATATGACGGGGTGCGAAATCCACGGGAGCCTCCCCAGGCGGGCTGCTAGCCCGCAAGCGTGTGGTGACGGACTCCCCCTCTGTCAACCGCGCGGGGTCGGCCGCACGCGGGCTTCAGAGTGCGCACACCGCCCGGTCCTGGCTGCCTGAGAGGTTCCGGGGAGGTTGCCCCTTCGGCGCCCCGCGCTGGCTGCGCGAAGACTCTCCCGGTGGTGTGTATCAGCGGCACTGAGCTTACCCGAGCAGCGGCCCGGATGAGGGGCACCGATGGCCGGCTAGCCGTGCCCGCCGGATTCTCGGCGATCGTGGGCAAAGACCCTCTGGGGCGGCCATAAGATGCCTAGGCCACTCGATGACGGAGGATTCGGATGCCAGCAGCTCGGATAGCGCGGGCCGGGCTCGCCCTGGTGGCGGCGCTGCTGCTCGCGAGCGGGATCGCCGCCTGCGGCCATGCGCCCAACCCGAACTACCACGCCGGGTACCAGGCGGGCCTGACGGCCCGCCAGAACTTCATGAATCAGTACGGCCCCGTGATCAACGACATGACCTGGCTGTGCGCCAGAGCGGCCTATCACGATATTCAATCCATAAGCGACTCCGTGGCCGTGCCCTGGCAGGAAGGCTTCGACAAGGGCTGCGCCAACTCGGCTACCTGAGGCTCTACCCGTGAGTTACCGCCCCGGGCTGGGTACAGGCATCACAGCAGGGGGCAAACGGGGTAGCGATCATGGGGGCGGCGGATGTCGGCGGTACGGTCACGTCCGGCAGCCATCGCCCTGCTGATCGTCCTGCTGTCGTCCTGCGGCCTGTCGTCCTGCGGCACCGCGATCGGGACCGGGGGCCCTGGGTCGCATACCGCCGCCTGGCAGGTGGGCTATCACGCGGGCAAACAGGCCCGCTGGGAGCATAAGTTCAAGCCGGGCCATGATTTTTTCGACGTCGAGAGCTTTTGCCTGACTACCGCATACCGTGACATTCAGAGCATGAAGGGCTCGCTCCTCCAGTGGACGGAGGGTTTTGAGGCCGGCTGCCGCCACGCCCGCTACCGGCCCAATTATCGGCCTGGCTAGCTGTACCGCTAGACGGCGTCCCAGCGGAATACCCGCACCGAGATGGCCGTGAGTACCGCCGCGAGACCCAGCAGGATGCCGATAGCCGGCAGCGCTGAGGCCGGTCCCTCGCCCCTGGCCATGACGTTCTGCATGCCGACCACCAGGTAGCGCAGCGGCATCGCGTACGAGACGTCCCGGATCCAGGCGGGTGCGAAGTCAAGCGGGATGAACGCGCCGCCGAGGAACGCCATCGGCAAGATGATCGCGTTGGCCACAGCTGTCGCCGCCTGCTGCGTCTTGGCGAAGGAGCCGACCAGCAGGCCGATGGCCATGAACGCCAGCGTGCCGCAGATCACCACCGGGATGGCCATCCACCAGTTGGCTGACAGCTTCAGGCCGAAATACGGCAGCGTCGCGATGGCCAGGAACGCCGCAAGCTGGACGATCGCCACCCCGATACTGACGCCGACGCGGGCGAGAACCACCGAGCCGACGTTGATGGGCGCGAGCCTGAGCCGGCGCAGTAGCTTGTTCTGGCGCCAGCTCACGAGCGTGATAGACGCGCCGAACGCGCCGCCAGACGCGATCGCCCAGCCGAGCAGGCCGGGCGCCAGGTACTGGATGGGCTTGAGGGAGGCGTCCTCGACCCGCTGCGTGCTGAGCTGATAGGCCGCCTTGCTGCCCGCGGCCACGACGTCCGCCTGCTGCACGATGGAGCTGAACACCGCCTGCACGATGCCGGCGGTGGTCTGGTCCGCAATCGAATAGTGCACCACCAGGGTGTGGCCCTGCTGTTGCACCACGGCGTTGTACGTGCCCTTGCGGACGCTCTCCAGCGCAGCCGCCAGGTTAGCGGAGTGCGTGACCTTCAGGACCTTGCCGAGCTGACTCGGCGCCGACGCCTGCGCCTGGTCCAGCAGACTGACCTGGCCAACCTCGACAACGCTCACCCTCGGCGCGGACGAGCTCTTGTAGATGGAGCCAAACAGCAGCAGGAACAGGATGGGCATCAGCAGGGAAAAGAACAGCGCGGGCTTGTCGCGGACAAAGCCGAGGTACATCGCCCGCGACAGGCTGCGGAGCGGTCCCAGGTGACGCGGCGCTGCCCGCTTGGTCGTCGTGGTGGTCGAGGTCGTCGTGGCGGTCACGCCCGGTACTCCCGTCCGGTCAGGCTGAGGAACACGTCTTCGAGGGTCGCGCCCTGCACCCGCAGCCCAGCCAGCGCGCGCCGGTCAGCGAGCCCGGCGAGCACGGCGGCCGGATCGCGGGTCGAGATGGTCAGCGAGACGCCGTCGTCGGTCACTTCTCCTGCCGGGGTCAGGGCACGGGCGTCAGCCGCCGGCAGCAGACCCGACTCGATGCTGATCCGGACCGGCGTGTCGAGGCCGCGGACAAGAGCAGCGGGCGCCCCGAGCTTGAGTATCCCGCCGTGGTCCATGATCGCGACCCGGTCGCACAGGGTCTCGGCCTCGTCCATGTGATGGGTGGTCAGCACCACGGTCCTGCCGTCAGCGTTGATCTGGCGCAGCAGGTCCCACAGATTCCGCCTGGCCTGCGGGTCGAGCGCCCCGGTCGGCTCGTCCATGAACACCAGCTCCGGGTCGTGCACGAGCGCGCAGGCGATGGAGAGCCGCTGCGCCTGGCCGCCGGACAGCTTCTCGGCCTTGGTCTCGGCCTGCTCGTCCAGGCCGACAATGCCGAGCATCTCGTCGGCACGCCGGGACGGGACCCCGTAGAGCGAGGCGAAGGTGCGGATCTGCTCGCGGGCCGTGAGGCGCTCGAAGAACGACGACGACTGGAGCTGGACGCCCATCCGCGGCAGCAGCGCCGGGTTGCGCGGCCACGGCCGCAGGCCGAGCACGGTCAGCTGGCCGTCATCGGGCTGCCGCAGGCCCTCCATCATCTCTAGCGTGGTGGTCTTACCCGCCCCGTTGGGCCCGAGGATCCCGAAGAACTCGCCCTGCTCGACCTCGAAGCTGACACCGCTGACGGCAACCATGGACCCGTACGCCTTGCGCAGGTTCTGCACCGAGATCGTGGCTGACACGCGCGCCACCATAACACGACATAACTTGACGATCGAGCTATATAACTCGGTCTAGCCGAGTAGCGGCAGCATGCCGGCGGCCGAGGTTTCTCGTGTCTGAATGCAGTTACGGTTGTCCAGGCGAACGCACGGACCGGCGGCGGGAACAGCTCAGCCGGTCTTCCTGGCCCGGCGGCTGGCAAGCTCATCGCCTGCTGGATCGTCCTCGGCTCGCTCGGCGGGCAGCTCGGCAAGGGTGCCCTCGACCTCCTGCCAGACCCGGCCGAGTGCGATGCCGAAGACGCCCTGACCGCCCTGGAGCAGATCGATCACCTCGTCGGCCGAGGTGCACTCATACACGCTGGCGCCATCGCTCATCAGCGTCACCTGGGCCAGGTCAGCCGAGCCGCGGTCGCGCAGGTGCGCCACCGCCGTCCTGATCTGCTGCAGGGAGATACCGGTATCGAGCAGGCTCTTCACGACCTTCAGGACCAGGATGTCCTTGAAGCCGTAGAGACGCTGGGAGCCCGAGCCGCTCGCGGGGCGCACACTGGGCTCGACGAGCCCGGTCCTGGCCCAGTAGTCGAGCTGACGGTAGGTGATGCCCGCCGCGGCGCAGGCAGTCGGCCCGCGATAGCCCAGGTCCTCAGGCTCCGCCTCGATCTCAGCACCGAAGAGCATCCCCTGGGTCGCGCGGGTACGCGGCACGGTGTTGGTCGGCACGGTATTGGCCGACACCGGCTCATCGCTTCTTGTCACCGCCACACCCACCTCCGGCCCAGGGCGCCGGTGCCTGGGGATACCTTTCGCACGTTAGGCCGCCCAGACTAGCCGCGTCAACGATCTCCGCGGCGCGCGCGTCGGCCGCTCCAGGTAGACCGGCCAAAGTCCTCAGGCGTGATCGAGTCCAGGAACTCCCGGAACTTCTCGACTTCGTCTTCCTGCTCGTCCGGGATCGCCACCCCGGCCTCGTCCAGGATCTCGTCGCGCACGAAGATCGAGGCGCCCGTGCGCAGCGCCAGGGCGATCGAGTCCGAAGGGCGGGCGCTGACCTCGCGGCCGTTGGAAAAGATGAGGTCGGCGAAGAAGATCCCGTCCCGCAGCGCGGTGATGTTGACGGTCGTCAGCCGGATCTCGAGGGCTTCCAGCATGTCCCGCATCAGGTCGTGAGTGAGCGGCCGCTGCGGCACCATGCCCTGCTGCGCGAAGGCGATGGCGGTCGCTTCGTTAGGCCCGATCCAGATCGGCAGGTAGCGCTCTCCCTCCGTCTCCTTCAGCAGGACGATGGGGTTGTTCGTGGCCATCTCCACCCGGACGCCGACGACCTCCATCTGCCTCACGGCGGCTCCGTCCCTCTCCGCGCCTGTGCGCTGGGTCTCCTAGCGGATCTACCTACTGGCATTCCCGTTCGGCCTGCAGGCACTCCCTTTGTCAAAGTACACCCCCAATGGCGTCATGCCAGCCGGCGGTCTGCGGCGGGGCGGGCTCGGGGTCCGCCACCGTCGCCAGGCCCGCTTCGGCCAGCGTCTCGGCCACCAGGGCGCCGTGCAGCTGCAGCACCAGGTCGGCCAGCTCACCTGCGGTTCTGGCGGCGAGCTCCCTGGCACCGCTCCCCCGCTGGCGCAGGATGGGTGCGACCAGGCTCTCGATCATGGTGGTCTCCCGCTCGGCCGCGGACCTGACCGCGCGCAGGTGCCGTGCCTCCACTCCGTACGCCGTCAGCGCAACCGCGGTCCTCGCGACCTGGAGCGCATCCGGGCCGTAGATCCGCCCGACCTTCCGCAGCAGGCCGAAGGTCTCAAGCTCGGTGAGCAGCGCCTCGGTCAGTCCCGCCTCGGCCAGCAGCTCGCGGCGGCTGAGCAGCCGGTCGCCGTCGGGCGGCTCGGACTCGGCCAGCCGCTCCTTGATCACCCGCAGGGGCAGGTACTGATCGCGCTGAGCGGCCAGGATGAAGCGGAGCCGGTCGACGTCGGCCGCGCAAAACCGCCGGTAGCCGCTGGGCGACCGCGCCGGGGCGATGAGCCCCTCCGTCTCCAGGAACCTGATCTTGGACACGCTGACGTCAGGGAACTCAGCCCGGAGCTGACCGAGGACCTCGCTGATGCCGAGGTACCCGCGGACGGGCTGCGCGCTCATCCCCCGACCTGCATGCCTCCGCCGTACTCGGCCGCGTACCCGGGCCCGAGCAGGAACACCAGCCGGAACTTGCCGACCTGGACCTCGTCGCCTGGATTCAGCGTGGCTTCCTCGATCCGCTCCCGGTTGACATAGGTGCCGTTGAGGCTGCCCACGTCGCGCACGGTAAACCCGCCGCCCTGCCGGTAGAACTCGGCGTGGCGCCGCGAGACCGTCACATCGTCCAGGAAGATATCGCTGTCGGGATGACGGCCAACGAGCGTCAGGTCGCTGTCGAGCAGGAACCTGCTGCCGGCGTTCGGGCCGCGGCGAACCGCTAGCAGCGCCGTGCCAGGCGGGAGCGCGGCCACCGCAGCCGCATCGTCATCCGCTTCGTCGAACAGGTCGGCATCAAGGTCGCCGCCACCGATCGAGATGGTGGAGGTGGTGTCCGCCACCCGGTCGCCTGCGCGCCGCATGAGCGGAGTGCCGCAGTGCGAGCAGTAGCGCGCACCGTCCGGATTCGCTTCACCGCAGCTAGTGCAGAAGACGCTGGGCATCAGATCGCCGAGCCTCCCATTCGTCTGCTGTGCGACGGAAGCCGGAAGGCCGCCCGCCGAGGCGGAAACCTGCGCGTAGTCCGGCGGTACCCGCAACGCTACCTGGGACTCGGCCCGAGGGTCCATGCGCCGCGCATGCCGCGACCCCCAGCGCCCAGCCCGGACCGGTCCCGAGCGCGTGCCCGGCCGTCCGGACCCTCGCTGGGCGTCGTCGCGACGCCTTCGCCACATGCTGGCCGCACCTCCGCCTGACCGTCCCAGCCTGAGCGGTGATTGTCTCACGGTTGAAGGCCTGCTCGCGGCCAGTCTGGAGCCTCTGGGCCGTCACCGCCCGGCTCGCTCTACCACGGAGGCCCACTCATCGAGCAGCGCCTGGGCCGTATCGGCGTCGCTGCCCTCGGCCCACAGGTGCGTCACCGCGTCGGACGGATCGGGCAAGACCAGGATCCAGCCCTTGTCCGGCTCGATCACGCGGACGCCGTCGATGGTGTCGATTTCCTTGTCCCCGGCCGCCTCGACCACGGTCCGCATCACCATGCCCTTGGCCGCCCACGGCGTCGGCATGGAGCGCTTGAGCAGGTTCGCCTCCGGTATCCGGGCCTGGATCTGGCTCAGCGTCAGCTTGGTACGGGTGACCAGGCCGAGCAGCTGGGCGAACGCGGCGATCCCGTCGATGGACCGGGAGAATCCGGGCACCACGAAGCCGCCCTTGCCGTCGGCGGCGAAGATCACGTCCGGGCTGGCCGCCGCCTCGTAGAGGCCGTGCAGCGACGTCGGCGTCCAGATGACCTCCACGCCGTGAAAGCGGCAGACGTCCTCCGCTACCCGGGTCGTCGTCACCGGGAGCGCCACCCGCCCGCTGCGCTTCTCGGCGGAGATCAGGTCGAGCACGACCAGCAGCGCGCGGTCGTCGTTGACCAGCGCGCCCTTGTCGTCCACGAGCGCGATCCGCTCCCCGACCGGATCGAAGCGGACTCCGAACGCGGCGCCGAACGACGACACGAGCTCGGCCAGCCTGTGCATGTCGGCGCGGACCGCAGCCACCGACTGCGTCGGCGAGGCCTCGTCGAGCCGGTTGTTGACCGTCAGTACGTCCACGCCGATCTTGCCGAGCAGGCCAGGCAGCACGAGGGACGTCGTGCCGCCAGCGCAGTCGGCGACAACCCGCAGCCCGGCACCGAAGACGCCGGTCATGTCGACGGACCGCAGCAGCTCATGCGTGTAGGCCTCGACGACCCTGGGCGGGTAGGACAGCTCGGCGATCTCGCCGGGGAACGCGCGCCTGTACTCCTGCCGGGAGAACACCCGCTCCAGCCTGCGCTGTGACGCCTGGGACAGGTCAGCCCCATCGGAGTCCATGAAGATGATGTCGAGTGACTGCGGGTCGCCCGGCGTCGTCCGCAGCGCGATCCCGCCGCTGCAGTCGCTGCGCGCGGTCTCGAACCTGGCCAGCGGCATCGGCTGCGCCTCAAGGTCGACCACGTTGATCGCGCTGGCGTTGAGCGCCCCGTGCACGGCGCGCTTCAGCGCCCTGGCCGCCCGCGACGCGTCACGCGAGGTCGTGACGACCGCGCCTTTCTTCAGCGTGGTCGCGTAGGCGCTCGCCAGCCGGACGCACAGCTCCGGCGTGATCTCGACGTTGACCAGGCCGGACACCCCGCGGGGGCCGAACAGCGTCCGCTGCCCGCGCGACTCCCAGATCACGCTGGTGTTGACCACAGCGCCGGCCTCGATCGTCTTGAACGGGTAGACCTTCACCCCGGCCGACACATAGCTGTCCGGCTCGATCACGCATTCGTCCCCGACGATCGCGCCTTCCTCGATCCGCGCCTGGCTCATCACGTCGGTGTTCTTGCCGATCACGCAGCCGCGCAGCGTCGTGCCGCGGCCAACGTAGACGTTGTTGTGCACGATCGCCCGGTGCAGGAACGCGCCTTCTTTCACGATCACGTTGCTGCCGACGACCGTGAACTCGCGTAGCTGGGCGCCCGCCTCGATCTTGGCGTAATCCCCGATGCACAGCGGGCCTGACAGCATGGCGTCCGGGTCGACCTCGGCGCCGTCGGCGATCCAGACGCCAGGCGATACCTCGAATCCGTCGATCTGGACATCGACCTTGCCGGTCAGCGCGTCGGCCTGGGCCTTGAAATAGCTCTCGTGCGAGCCGACGTCCTCCCAGTAGCCGTCGGCGATCCAGCCGTAGAGCGGCGCACCGTTCTCCAGCAGCTTGGGGAACACGTCAGCGGACCAGTCGACGACCTGGCCGGCCGGCACGTGCGCGAGCACCTCGGGCTCCATCACGTAGATGCCGGTGTTGACGGTGTCGGAGAAGACCTGACCCCAGGTCGGCTTCTCCAGGAATCGCAGGATCTTGCCGTCGTCGTCGACGATCACGATGCCGAACTCCAGCGGATCGGGTACCCGCGCCAGTGCCACGGTCACCAGGGCGCTGTTGTCCTTGTGAAACTTAATCAGATCAGATAGGTCGATATCAGTCAGCGCGTCACCGGAGATCACCAGGAACGGCTCGTCCCGCAGCGCGTCCTCGGCGTTCTTCACGCTGCCGGCCGTGCCAAGCGGCGTCTCCTCGGTCGCGTACTGGAGGCTCATGCCGAAGTCCTCGCCGTCGCCGAAGTAGTTCCGGACGATCGATGCCAGGAACTGCACGGTCACGACGGTCTCGGTGAGCCCGTGCCGGCGCAGCAGCCGCAGCACGTGCTCCATGATCGGGCGATTGGCGACAGGCAGCATCGGCTTGGGCTGGTTGGCAGTCATCGGACGGAGCCTGGTGCCCTCGCCGCCCGCCATCACCACGGCTTTCACCGCTGCTTCGCCTCCTTACCCCGGCGCAGGCCCAGCCAGGAGCCGCCTGGTCTGGACGATGTACAGCACGGCTGCGCACCAGTACAGGGCACTTCCCCAGATAACGAAAGTCCAACCGGCCACCCTGGCAGTCTCGGCGTACCCGGCGACATGCGCACCCAGGAAGAGCAGCGGGAACGCGTACAGCAGGCAAAGCGTGGCTGTCTTCCCGACAAAGCTCACCTGCAGCGTGCCCCAGCCGCGGTGCCGTAGCACGGCGAGGTCTACCGCCATCAGCAGCTCCCTGGCCGCCAGGATCGCGACCAGCCACCACGGGATGATCGCCCGGACGGCCAGCGCAACGATCGTGGCCACGATATACAGCCGGTCAGCGGCGGGATCGAGCACCTCGCCCAGCCGGCTCTGCTGGTTGAGCGCCCTGGCGATCTTGCCGTCCAGCCAGTCCGATGCGCTGGCTGCGAGCAGCAAGCCGACGGCCCACCAGTCCCCGGCCTTGCTATCCACGCCGAGCACCAGCCACAGGAACACCGGCACGCCCAGCAGCCTGGCCAGGCTGATCGCGTTCGGGATCGTCCAGATCCTCGTGCCAGTGTCGCTCATGGGCCTCTCGCCTGCAGGTAAGGGCAGTGTTCCAAACTAGCCGTGCTGCCACACTAGGTGGGGTGCGCCAACGACTCATGTTGCTCGGGCTGATGCTGGTGCTCGCCTCGTGCACCAGCACGCCAGTCACGGCGCCGCCGCGGCCGAGCCTGCCAGCTTCCGGCCCGCCAGCTTCCAGCCCTGCGGCCTCCAGCCCGGCGGCTGGCGTCACCGAGCCGGCCTCGGACTGGCTTCAGTATCACGGGAACGGGGCCAGGACCGGCGATGTCGCCGGGCTGCCCGCCGCCGGGAGGCTCGCCATTGCCTGGTCGGTGAATCTCGGCGGCGCTGTCTACGGGCAGCCGCTGGTGATCGGCGACACGGTGGTCGCGGCGACCGAGACAGACGAGGTCTATGGCCTGAACCGGCTTACCGGCACGGTCCTCTGGCGCACCAGCGTGGGTACACCGGTGCCGCTGAGCCAGCAGCCGTGCGGAAACCTCGACCCGCTCGGCGTCACCGGTACCGGGGTCTACGACCAGCGGACTCACCTGGCGTACTTCGTCGCGCAGTCAGGCCGCGTTCTCCACCTGCTGGTCGGGATCGACCCGGCCGATGGCGGCATCCGCCTGGTGCGGAACGTGCCGTCACCCGACCACCAGCCCGCCTACGATCAGGAGCGCGGCGCGCTGGCCCTGGCGGGCGGCCGCATCGACGTGGTTTTCGGCGGCCACTTCGGCGACTGCGGCCCGTACATCGGGGCTGTCGTCGCGATGCCTGCCAGCGGGCAGGGCAGCATCCGGTCTTACCTGGTCCCGACCGCCAAGCAGGGCGGCATCTGGGCTAGCGGCGGTCCGGTAGTCAGCCCGGCCGGGATGATCTACGTTTCGGCGGGGAACGGCGCGGCCAGCAGCGGCTCGTTCGACGGCAGCGACTCGGTCACCGCCCTGACGTCCGGGCTCACGCGCACCGGCATCTTCGCCCCGGCGAACTGGCGCGCCCTCAGCGCCGGCGACCTGGACCTCGGCTCGACCTCGCCCGCGCTGCTGGCTGACGGCCGCATCCTTCAGGTGGGCAAGAGCGGCGTCGGCTACCTGCTGTCAACCGCCAACCTCGGCGGCGTCGGCGGCCAGCTCGCGGCGGGACCCGTGTGCACTCAGAACGGCGGCGGGGCGTTCGGTGGTACGGCGGTCAGCGGCAGGGTCGTCTACGTGCCCTGCATTAGCGGCCTGGTCGCCGTCGACACCGCGAACGATCAGGTCAAGATCAGCTGGCGCGGCCCGGCCAACGTGTGGGGGTCGCCCGTGCTCGGCGGCGGCGCCGTGTGGGTGGCGAGCCCGGACTCCGGGATTCTGTACGAACTCGCGCCCGGCACCGGGAGGGTCCGCCAGCAGATCAGCCTCGGCGGCCGGCTGCCGCATTTCGTCTCGCCGAGCCTGTCCGGCGGGCTCGTCCTCGTGGGGACGCTGACAGGCGTGACGGCGGTGTCGGGGGCGTAGGTATGTCGGGCCGTAGGTACTGGGGCCTAGCCGTCGCGCTCGGCCGGCAGCACGTGCAGCTCGACGTCGCGGGAGAGCCTGGCCAGCTCGCGCAGCACCGGATACCGCCCCGCCGGATTCGGGTAGGCGCGCGTGAGCACCAGCTCGGTGACCTGCAGCGCCGCCGCGTACTCGGCCAGCGCTGGAGCCGGCGCGGGCGCCGTCAGCGGGACGAACTCACCGCCGAGCTGCTCAGTCAGCGCCGCGTACCCGGCCAGCAGCTCGTCTTCCGCCGCGCCCGGCTGCGACAACCGCACGGCCGCGACCCGGAACTGGCCGTCGACCTGCGCCGCCAGCGCCGCGGACCGCCGGATCAGCGGCTCCATGCCAGGCCACGGCGCGGCGCAGGCCACGATCGACGGGGGCCGGTCCGGCTCGGACACGACCGCGTCCTCCCCGGTGTAAGCAGCCAGGCGGCGCTCGCCGTGCTCGGCCACCAGCCGGAACGCGCGCTCCCGCTCGGCGCGCAGCACCTCCGGTGCGAAGGTCGTCGCCAGCGACTCCGCAACCTGCTCGGGCGGCACGATCTGGCCGCGGGTCACCCGGTCCATCAGGATCGGCGGCGGCACGTCGACGAGCTCGATCTCATCGGCCAGCGCAAGCAGGGCGCGCTCGTCAAGGAAGGCGGGCTGGCCGCCCGCGAGGTCGCCGCCCAGCCGGCCGAGCTGGACGGTGCTCACCACGGTGATGCCCGCATCCGCCAGCCGCCTGGCGGCGGCGAACCTGCGCTCAGCGGAGGTGGTGCCAGCCGTCAGGTCGTCGACGCAGACGACCTCCGGCCGCCGCGCGAGCACTGCCGCGGTATCGAGGGTCGTGCCGTCGCCGATCAACTCCAGGTGCTCGAGCTCGGCCATGACGTCCTCGCGGTCGCGCGCGTCCACGGCGCCGACCACGACGTCGCTGCCGCGCGCGGCACGCCGGTTCGCCTCTTCGAGCATCGCCGTGGTGGTCCCGCAGCCGGGCGCGTACCCGAGGTAGACCCTGATCGCCCCGCGGCGGCGCTGGCCACCCGGGCGGCGACCCTGATCGGCCCCGTTCCCTGCATGAGCATCGGCGTGTGCGCCGGCCGCGGTCTGGATGTGCAGGTGCACTGCGGGCAGCTGCCCGGCGAGCCGTTCCAGCAGCGTGCCGCGCCACCGCTCGAGGAGCCCGGCAGTCGGCACGCCGAGCACGAGGTGCCGGATGTTCAGCTCCTGGACGGCCGAGATGATCGCGGCGCCGGCGTCCCGGCTCTCCCTGATCAGCACCGACGCACCGCCGGCCGTCGCGGCCACCTCGACGCGCTCGGTGAGCTCCGCGGATGCCGGGCTCGTGCTGAGCTCCAGCACGCAGCAGCGCGCGCTGCGCCCGCGCGCGAGCCGGACGCCGCGCTGCACGAGCAGCTCGACCTGGTCGGGCCGCCACACGGCGACGAGCACGTCCTGCGGCCGCCGCGGCCGGCCGGGCGCGCCCGCGCCCGCAGCATCCGCGTCCTGCCCGACCGACTGGAGCGCCACCAGCCGCAAGCCGATCTCACGCAGCGCGGCCAGCCTGGCGGGCTGAAACTCCGTGCGCATGGCCTCGTCGATACGGTCCGGCGGGTAAATGTTGCCGTGCGCGAGCCGCTTGCGCAGCGCCTCCGGTGAGGAGTCGACGAACTGAAGCGCGCCTACGCTCGCCAGCACCTCGTCGGAGATCGTGCCGGGAGCTGGCTCGCCGGTGATCGCCGCCACCTCCGGGGCGACTCGCCGGACGTCGGCCACGTTTGCGGTGCTGATGACGTGGATCCCGGCAGCGCGCAGCGCCTCGATGTCAGGCGCGTGGCGGCCGAGGTCATCCACGAGCGCGACCGCGGGCTTACGTTCGAGCACAGCGGCAAGGTCCATGCGGTCGCCGTCTGGCGCTCTGGATGGCGGCACAGTCTCAAGCCCGCCGAGCGCCTCGACCGTGTGCTGCCGGCCGTGCGTCGCCGCGAAGCCGATAACCACGTCCTCGCCCTGCCCGCGCACCGCGCGGCCTTCCTTGAGCATCGTGAACGTCGTGCCGGCGCCAGGCGCGGCACCGAGATAGGCAGTGAGCGAGCCCCGGCTGGCTGGCCTCGGCGCGTCGGCGATGGTGGCCCCGATGCCCTGCTCTTCCCTGATGATCTGGCCGCGGGCTGCGTCGTAGTCGTAGAGCTCGGCGTAGCGGCCCCAGTTCACCGCGACGTCGAGCTGGCGCGCGGCCTCCTCCTCGCCGAAGCTGGTCCGCAGTATGTCGGTGAAGAAGCCGGCCGGCAGGGTGTCGTCCATGCTGCCGCGCAGGCTGCGGTAGATGGTGCGGACTAGCGGCGCGTGCTCGAGCGATGCCCTGGCGAATATCTCCTTGGAGTCCTGGATGCTGGCGCCGGCGAAGACCTTGCCGTTACCGGTGAGCTCGAGGCGGTCGTCGCGTAGCTCGGCAAAGGCGAGCAGGACCAGCGCGTCCACCAGCGGCAGCAGGTCGTCTACCTCAAGGCCAAGGCTGTCGGCCAGATCGGCCAGGTCGGCTGCGCCGCCGTGCCTGGCCAGCAGGATCTCGGCCAGTCCGGACAGCCCGTCGACCGTCGCCTGCGGCAGCGGGGTATCGCTGACCGTGCCTGCCGGGCCGCCGCCGCCAACGGTGGCCGGCTGCTCGTCTGCCGCGGATCGTCTCGTCATCATCCGGTAGATCTGGTCGACCAGCTCGTCGAAGTCCGGCGTCCGGCGGCGCCGCGGGCGCGGCAGCGGGTTGACCATGTCGGCCTGGATCCGGCCTGGGTTGGTGCCGAGCACCAGGATCCGGTCGGCGAGCAGGACCGCTTCCTCGATGTTGTGCGTCACCATCACGATGGTCTTGGTCGGGAACTTGTGTCCCTCCCATAGCTCGAGCAGCTCACCGCGCAGGTTCTCCGAGGTGAGCACGTCGAGCGCGCTGAAGGGCTCGTCCATCAGCAAGGCTGACGGCTCGACGACCAGCGCCCTGGCGAAGCCGACGCGCTGGCGCATCCCGCCCGACAGCTCCTTGGGGTAGGCGGACTCATAGCCGTCCAGTCCGACGATGTCGATGGCGCGGACGGCGCGCTCGTCTCGCTCGTCGGCCTGCACGCCGCGGGCCTCGAGGCCGAGCTCGACGTTCTGCTGGACGGTCAGCCACGGCATCAGCGCGAAGCTCTGGAAGACCATCGAGGTTTCCCGGTTGGTCCCGGTCAGCCGGCGGCCGCGGAACTGCACCTCGCCCGTGGTCGGCGCCATCAGGCCGGCGATGCACCGCAGCAGGGTGGACTTGCCGCTGCCGCTGCGCCCGAGCAGCGCGACGAACTCCCCTTCGGCGACGTCCAGGTTGATGTCGTCAAGCACCGGCAGCGCGCGGCCGCCCGGCCCCGCAAACGACTTGCTCAGCGACCGCACGCTGATCAGCGGCGTGGACGAGGCCACCGGGCGGCTCACGCGAGCGCATATCTCGTCTCGGCCAGCTTGTAGAGCCGGCGCCAGACCAGCGCGTTCAGCGCGGTCACGTACAGGGCCATCACCAGCAGCCCGGCGAAGAGATGGGGCAGGTGGCCGGTATTCAGGGCGATGAAGCTGCCGAGGCCCTTAGCCAGGTACACCTTGTGGTTGTAGTAGACGATCTCCGCGACGATCGTGGCGTTCCAGGCGCCGCCGGCCGCCGTGATCGCACCGGTGACATAGGCAGGGAAGATGCCAGGCCCGATCAGCCGCCGCCACCGGTCCAGGCCATGCACGCCCAGGTTGTCCATGGCTTCCTTGAGGTCCGATGGCACCGCGCTCGCGCCTGCGATGACATTGAACAGCACGTACCACTGCGTACCCAGTGCCATCAGCACGATTGCGCCAAAGTTCAGCGAGATGCCGAGATCCAGGAAGATGACCATGGCGAACGGGAAGATGAAATTCGCCGGGAAACTCGCCAGCACCTGCACGATCGGCTGCATGAACTGGGCGACCCGCGGGTTGAAGCCGATCCACACCCCGATCGGCACCCAGATCACCGTTGCCGCGACCACCACCACGACCACCCGCAGGAATGTCAGGAATCCGTAGCCGAAGGCGGTGCCGAAGATGGCAAGCCCCTGCGAGCCGGTCGCGACGAACGCCAGCATGCTGTAGAGCCCGTAGCCGAGCGCCACGACGACCACCACCGCGAACGCGACATCCCCCGCCCGGCGGCGCGCCGCGTGGCTCTCCAGGCTCTCGTCATCGATGCCGGTCGCGGCGATCATGAACCTGTTCACCGGCTCGGCCAGCGCGCGTTTGCCCCGGCCCAGCGCAGCGGGCCAGCTCGACCTGCGCAGTAGGTCGAGCACCAGGGACCTGGACCTGAACCCGGAGTCAGACTGCTCGACCCGGAACTTGTCCACGTAGGCGACCAGCGGGCGCCAGAAGAAGAAGTTGACCACCAGGATCACGGTGATCATGGTGATGATGCCGTACACGACGTAGGTGAGCTTGCCCTCGTCCACGGCGACGCCGACGTAGGAGCCGATCCCGGGCAGCGTGTACCTGTGGCCGTTGATCACGATCAGCTCCGACGCGGTCAGGAAGAACCAGCTGCCGCCAAAGCTCATCATCCCGTTCCAGACCAGGCCGATGGCGCCGCTCGGTACGTCGATGGTCCAGAACCGCTTCCACCGTGATAGGCCCATGAGCTTGCTGGCCTCGTTGAATTCGCTGCTCTGGCTGACCAGCGAATGGTAGAAGGAGAACGTGATATTCCACGCCTGAGAGGTGAATACGGCGAAAATAGCCGCGCATTCAAGGCCGAGCTCCGAGCCGCGAAAAAGGGCGGTGAAAAACGTAACGGTGACCGCCAGGAAGCCGAGCACGGGGACTGACTGGAGGATGTCGAGCGCCGGGATCATGACCCGGCGGGCGCGCCTGCTGCGCGCCGCGATGTAGGCGTAGCCCAGGCTGAAGGAATAGGAAAAGACCAGCGCGATGAACATGCGCAGCAGGCTGCGCGCAGCGTAGTAGGGCAGGTTCGACGGCGCCAGGTCGATCGTGCGCGTTGAGTAAATCGGTGCCTTGGCTCCGGCCGCGACGCGCACGATCGTGTAGATCAGCAGCAGCACGAACAGGAGCACGCCGACATCGAGCGGGCGGAACCTGAGCCTGTCCAGGGTCTCCCGGCTGGGAAATGTCGGAGTGACCGCCACAGGCTAATCATGCAGGTGGGCCTGACCTGCCGCGGGCGCGACCCGCGGCTAGCGCGGCTATGCCGCGCTCGCCCTGGGGACACTCAGGGAAAACCCAGCTAAGTCCTAGGCTTTTTACGCAGACCTCCCGGCACGAGTGGCCTAGCGTTCAGCTTGCCTTCCGCGATTGCGGCAGGCTCTCCGACGAACAGAACGCGAGGATCTGCGAATGTTCCCGAAGTCCAGGCTGGTAGCTGCGGCTGCCGCTGCGGGCACGGTCTGTGCCCTTGCCGCGGCGGGTGCAGCAATGGCGGCTCCAACGCCGCCCTGGTCCAAGCACAATCCGGCAGTACCGAACGCCTTCACCAACACCACGCCGGCGCTGTCCGCCATCGACGTGAACGGGTTGCAAGGCACCTTCCTGGCCTGGAAGGGCCAGTTCAACAACGCCGTGAAGTACAAGATCAGGATCAACAGCAAGTGGCACGCCACCGGGACCATCCCCTTTGCGACTACCAATACCTCGCCGTCGGCTGCGCTCTTTGCCACTAACAAGGGCCGCGAGGCCGTGTTCGTGGCCTGGAAGACCATCGGCGGCGGCGGCCTGTCCAAGATCAAGTACTCGGACGGCGTGGTCAGCAACAACGGCTCGATCAACTGGACCACGCCGAGAGTCTTGCCGGGCCTGCCGGGCAAGAACACCTCCGAGACCTCGGCCTCGCCGGCCGTGCTGTTCCCGGTCAACTCCAAGCTGGCGCAGGTGCTCGTCGCTTTCCGCGGTCCGGCGAACCACGTCCGGATCGAGATCGGCACCGAGTCCGGTCCCAACGGCCGCAAGTTCACCTGGGGCAGCTCGACGCGCAAGTCCGCCTGGATCAGCCCTGGCACTACGGCCGATCCGACCACGACCAACGCTCAGCCTGCCCTCACCGAGATCATCGGCGCAGGCGGCAACGGCACCATCTACGTGTTCTGGAAGGGCCTTCTGAACACGTCGCCGATCAGCTACGCCACTACTCCGGACCTTGCGAGCACCGGCCTGGACGGCGTGGACGCATTGACCTGGACGCTCGCGGGCCAGGTGCCCGACAGCGCCGGCCTCGACGGTCTCGCCCAGAGCACCGGCAGCCCGGCTGTGGCCTCGGCCACCAAGAATGGTGATGGTCCGCTGCTGCTCGCCTACAAGGGTCCCAGCGGGTTCAACATCCGGTTCCAGACGTTCGACGGGCTTGTCTGGAGCCAGCCGCATCTGTTCGTCAACGGCAACAACAACACCACGGCCCTAGGCCCGGCGCTGGTTCACGGCACGCTGGCCAACGTCTCTCGGACCGACGGCCGGATCTTCCTGCACCACTACCTGGGCTAGTCCAGCTCGGATTGCTCGATCGTCAGGGGCCCGGCGCGTAGCCGGGCCCCTGACGCCTTTCTGGCATAAGCGCAGCTGGCATAAGCACGGCTGGCATAAGCACGGCTGGCATAAGCACGGCTGGCATAAGCACGGGCCGATCTGGGCATCCTGATCAAGCCGTCGGGCACGGGGCTAACGGCGGCCAGGCACGGGGGAACCGGCACGTGACGCCTTCGCAGGTCTTTGCGCTGCGCCCGGCTGCCACTAGCGGATACCGCCTGGCCTGGGCCCGTGAGCGACTGGCTGACAGCTTCTGGCCGATCCCCACCCTGCTCCTGATCGCCGGGGCCCTGATTGCGGCCGCCACGGTCTACGCGCCCAGCCTCGGCATGAAGTCAGCGCTGCCGACCGGGCCGCACGTCGACGCGGGCGAAGCCGCCACGGTGCTCGGCATCATCGCCTCGGCGACTCTGACGTTCCTCGCCGTGGTCTTCACGCTGACGCTCGTGGCCCTCCAGCTGGCGAGCTCGCAAGCGTCGCCGCGGGTCATCAGGACATTTATCCGGTCGGGCGTCACGAAGCTGGCCTTCGGCATACTGCTTGCGACGTTCGCCTACTCGGTTGCGTTCCTGGTCCTCTCCGGCGGCCGCGGACACGAGCCCGAGTCGCGCGGCCTGGTCATCGCCGTGATCCTCGTGACCGTCAGCCTGCTGGTGTTCGTCGCCTACGTGGCTTCGACCCTGCACCTGCTCCAGGTCGCGTGGGTCATCACCGATGTCGCCAACCGGACGCGTGCCTCGATCCGCGTCCACTACCCGCCGGGCGGGGCCTACCAGCTCAGTCGGGCACCGACACTAGACGGGCCGGGGCGGCACGTCGCGCTCCGTGCGCGCGGCCAGGGCATCCTGCAAGCCGTCGACCACGACCGGCTGGTCCGGGTCGCGCAGCGCCACGGCTGCGTTCTCCAACTGCTGGTCCGCATCGGCGAGTACGTGCCGGTCGGCGCCGACGTGTTCCTGGCCCACGAGATCGAGAGCGAGCGGGATGTGCCGGGATCTCGCGAGCTCATGGCGGGCGTCTACTTCGGCCGTAGCCGCCTTCTGTACCAAGACCCTGCCTACGGCCTACGGCAGCTTGTGGACATCGCGATCCAGGCCCTGTCGCCCACTGTCAATCAGCCGACGACCGCGATCCAGGTCATCGACCGGCTCGAGGACATCATCCGGCGGATCGCGGCGAATCCGCGGCTCAGCGGCTACTACGCCGACGTCGCAGGCCGCATCCGGCTCGTCGAGCCAGTGCTGAGCTGGGACGACAGCCTGGACCTGGCTTTCACCGAGATCACCGTCTACGGCGCGACCTCGCCCCAGGTTGTGCGCCGGCTGCTCGCCGCCTACGACGTCATCGAGGGCGGCGTCAGGCCGTCGATGTGCAAGGGCCTGCAGCAGCGACGCGACGCGCTGCTGCGCCAGTCGGCTGGACTCGCGGTGCCGGCGGGCAGCCTGCGGCCCGATCCGCTCGGGCTGGGCTGAGGGGGCGATCGGTCGTGGACACCAAGGGTCTGGAGACCCTGCTTGCCGTCGTACTCGTAGCCGCGGTCGCACCGGTCATCGTGGCGATCCTGCCAGGCCCGAAGATCCCGCAAGTCGTGATCCTGATCTTCGGCGGCATCCTGATCGGCCCGCACGTATTCGGCCTCGCCAGCACCAGCAGTATCCAGCTGCTCTCCAATATCGGCCTGGGCTTCCTTTTCCTGCTGGCCGGCTACGAGCTGGATCCGCGCCTATTCCGCGAGCGCTCCGGCCGGATGGCAATCGTCGGCTGGGCGATGAGCGCTCTGCTCGCCGTGGGCGCCGTGGGCTTGCTCGCCTCGTTCGGCTTCGTGCGTGACTTCGTGCCCATCGGCCTGGCCCTCACCACGACCGCCCTCGGCACCTTGCTGCCGATCCTCCAGGACAACAACATGCTGGACGGGAAGTTCGGACGCTATGTGCTGGCGGCCGGCGCCGTCGGCGAACTGTTTCCTATCGTCGCCATCTCGCTCTTCCTGACCAAGCGGGCGCAGTACATCGCGATCGGCTCGCTGCTTGCGGTGGTGGTCGCCGCGCTGCTGCTGACCGCGGTGCCGAGAGCAATCGGCGAGCGCCGCGTCCGGGCGCTGATCAAGCAGGGCCAGCGAGCCACGGCGCAGACCACGCTTCGCTGGTCGATCGTGCTGCTGGTGCTGCTGCTCGTAGCCGCCGAGCGGTTTGGCCTGGACGTGGTGCTCGGCGCGATGCTGGCCGGCATGGTGCTGCGCAGCTGGACGCACCGGATGGATTACGACGTCGAGCCCCTGGAGATCAAGCTGGAGGCGGTCGGGTACGGCATCTTCATCCCGCTGTTCTTCGTCGCGTCTGGCATGACGCTCGACATTCAGTCCATTCTCGCCAACCCGCTCCGGCTCTTCGTCTTCGTTGCGCTGCTGCTCGTCGTGCGCGGACTGCCGTCGCTGCTCGTCTACGCCAAGACGCTACGGCTCCGGCAGCGCGTCGAGATGACCTTCATCACCGCCACCACCATGCCGCTGCTGATCGCGCTGGCCGAGATCGGCCTGCGCGATGGCGTCATGCTGCCATCGAACGCGGCCGCGCTCGTCGGGGCCGGCGTGGTGTCGGTCCTGCTGTTCCCCGCCATCGCCGCCATCCTGCAACGCCGGGGCAAGGCCGCGGACGCCGCGCACCGGATCGCCGTCGAACTCGACGGACCTGACGGGCCGCGCCGCGGCGTCTTCATCCCGAGGCGGGACACCGCCTCGGCGATCACGATGGCCGTCGGCGCAGGATCTTCCCCGGCGAGCATCATCTGGCTCGCTTTACCGTGCGGGAGCGCGCGGGCGGGGTCACGGTCTCCTATGACAGTCGCGACCAGGCCGCCCGCGTGGACGTGCGGGTCGCCTACGCGAGCCGGCTGACTGGCAGCGCCCTGTTCGGCGATCTTGAATCAGCGTCAGCCTTCTTCCGTGACGCGCCCGTCGGTTACAGCCCGCGGGCCTCCGGGCCTGATCTCGACGCGTTGGAGCTGCGCACCGAGGACTGGCATATCGAGCCCGCCGAGATCGTCACGGCCAGGTCCTCGTTCTTCGACGACCCAGTCCGCTTCCCACCTGGCACCGCCCGGCTCGACTGCGCGCTGCTTATGCGCGGTGTCCGCGTGTTGTGGATCCCGCTGCCACCCGTGGTCGCCACCCCTGTGGGTTTGCACGGCCGTGGTGGCACAGCTGCCGTTGGCGCGGCTGTCACGGGCGGATCCGCTGCCTCGTCTCAGAGGCATGAGCCAAGCTACGGGGTATTTCACTTCGCTGGCTGGGGCGACGTACGCGCAGCTGACGACGTTCCGGCGGGACGGACGGGCCGTGTGCACGGCCGTGCACGTCGTGATGGCCGGTGACCAGGTTTTCTTTCGTACATGGGACGTCGCTGGGAAGGCGAAGCGGCTAGCCCATACACCGGCGGTGCAGATCGCGCCTGCCACGTTCCGCGGGCGGCCGCGCAAGCCACCGGTATCCGCCGAGGCGTACCTGCTACATGGCGCCGCCGCCGAGGAAGCCGCGGCGCTGCTCGCACGTCGCCATCCGATCCTGCATGGCCGCCTGATCCCCTGGTACCACCGGCGGCGCGGCTGGGCGACTCAGCAGTACCGCGTTGTGCCGCCGTAACGTGCGCAATGCCCGGCCAGGTTCATGTGAACATGCTCACACCCCTGATCCGGGTCTGCCTTGAACGGCTGACGCTTACTGCGCCGTGCTACGGGCGAGCGTGCGCTGGCAAGCGGCGCACTCGCGGCGGGGGGTAGCGCGATGGCACAGCAGGCAACAGCAGGGATGGCGCGGCAGCGCGCGCGGGAGGTCGCCGCGCCCGATATTGCCGTGCGTCTTGCGGGGGCGGCGCTGCTCGCGCCCGCCTGGGCAGCCTGGAGCGCAGCGGAACTGCTCGGCATCGGGCCGTTCGTCGCCTACATCGCCTCGCGCACCGTGGGACTGCCCGGTGATCCTGGCGACGTCGGGAACTGGGGCTACTGGGTGGGCACAGTGTCGCTGTTCGTCGAGGCCGCTCTCGTCGCCCTGAGCGTCAGCATGGTACTGGCGGCGCGACCGCGGACGGATCAGTTCTCCGCGTAGCTCAGCCGAGCTGGGACAGGCCCTTCTGCAGATCGTCGCCGTTCATCGCGGGCGCAAGTTCGATCTCCGCGTCCAGCCCCATGAACAGCGGCTCCGCGAACGGCGGTATGTCCGATGTGTCGGGCAGGTCGAACACCATGAACGCGGTCCTGCGCCCATCGAAGGTCGTGAAGTACAACCCCTCTGGCTTCCACCGGTCCGCGGCACGCTGCATGATCGTGCCCAGAGTGCCGTCCTTGATCGCCTGATTTGCCGACTCGACCGGCATGCTCACCCGTGCCATCATCCGCATGACTGCCTCCGATGCTTTAGGTTCCAGCTGCCACGAGCCCTACCCGGCGAGCCTCCGCGCCAACCAGGACCGGCTAGGCGCGAGCAGCGATGAAGGCGGCTAGCGTGCCGAGCGTCTCCAGGGCATCGAGGTTGAGATCCTCGGCCGCGACGTCGACGCCGTAGCGGCGCTCGATCTGGCGGAGCAGCAGCGTGCCGGTCAGCGAGTCAAGACCGACGCCGCCGCCGAACAAGGGCATCTCCGCCGGAATGCCGACCAGGTCCTGCCGCCCTGTCACCTCGACCAGGAGCTGCCGGACCTCGTCGGTCACCTGGGCCAGGGCGACCAGGTCAGGGGTCACGGCCCGTCCTCGACCGTCGCCCAGTCCGGCAGGTGCGGCAGCTCCCCCGCCAGCGACCGAACGAAGATAGCCCGGCCGTCGGCTGCGACAGTGCCGGGCTTGGCGCGCAGGCCAGCCGCCGCCAGTGCCAGCCGCATCGGCACGTTGCGGTCGGTGACCAGGCAGGGCACGGCCAGCTTGGTCGCGCCGCCGCCCGCGGCCGCCTGGCAGATCCAGGCCAGCAGCGCGTCCAGGGCGCCGCGCCCGAGCGCCCGGCAGGACATCATGACGAGCGGCGCAATCATCACAGGCGACACTGGCATCACAGGCGACACCGGCTGGCGGGCTTCCCCGTTCCCTGTCAGGATCGCTGCGCCAACCAGCCCGTCGTCACCGAAGTCGTCGGCCAGCCTGAGCGTGGCCACCTGATGCGCTGGCGAGTCGAGGAAGTCCGCCAGCTCGGCCTCGGTGACCGGCTCGCCGGCCGAGTTGAGCTGGTGCGTGCGGACTGAAAGCTCATGCAGCCGGGGCAGGTCCGCCGCTGCCGCGGGGCGGATGATGATGCGCGTGCCGACATGGCGCAGGAACTCGTCGCGGGTGCCGGGGTACGCGCTCGCCTCGGCCTGGCGGCGGCGCCGTTCGGCATACAGCTGGCCGCGGCGGCGAGCCTCGGGGGTGACGACCGCGGGGCTGAACTGCGGCCAGTCCGCGGCCTCGGCTGCGTCCTCCGGCGTTAGCACGAGCACGTCGGGCAGCGCGGCCGCGACCTCGGCCCGCTCGAGCATGTCGTCGTCGACGAAGGCGACGGCGTCGGGTACCAGGCCGAGCTCGGCGGCGATCCTGCCGATGGCCTCCGCCTTGCTCCCCCAGCCGCACTCGGCGGCCGCGAAATCGGCACCGGTCTCGGCGCGAACGTAGTCGGCGGCCTCGGGCGGATTCCGGCTCGCCAGCGCCTGAAGGATGCCGCGGTCGCCGAGCTCACGCAGGACCGCGGTCAGCACTGGGTCAGCGGCGGGCAGGTCATCGCCCGACTCCAGGTACACGCCGTCGAGAAGGGTGTTGTCGATATCCCACACGACGCACTTGATGACCGGGCTACTCGGCACGCCGGCGCTCCATCGTCAGGTGCGTGGCAGTGAAGCCGAACTTGCGGTACAGCGCGCGCATGCCGAGGTTGGCGGCGTGCACCTTGCCGGTCAGTTGCGTCATGCCGGCGTCGTCGGCAGCGGCCAGGACGGCATCCATGAGCAGCTCGCCGATTCGGCTGCGGTCCGGCAGGTCCGAGACGGCCAGTGACCGGAAGTTGCCATACCTGTCGCCCGTCAGCGAGTTCGTCCTGGCCGACAGCCACGCCCAGCCGACGGGTGTATCGGGCGCGTCCTGCGCGATGGCCACGAGGGTGATCTCGCCGGGTTTGCCGAGGGCTCCCGTCACCCGCTTGCGATGCAGCGCCGGGTCGGTGACCGCCTCGTCCCCGAACGAGATGACCGCGATCTCGGTTTCGTAGGCGATGATCGCCTCGATGTCGGCCTCGCGGGCGGGCCGGATGAGGTACTCCTGGCCGCTGATCGCGCCGCTCATCGCGCCACCAGCGGCATCGGCCGGAAGATGACGCCGCCGCAGGCCGGGCAGCCCGCCGCTTGCAGCGCCGCGATCTGCGGCCACTGACCGCCAGGGCCCACGTCGTGCACCGCCTTGCACTGCGCGCAGCGGTACGGCCTGGTGGCCGCCGCCCTGTTGGCCGCGCTGTAGAGCGGGCCGTCGTACTGCCCGGCCATCAGCGGGCTCGCGCCGGCCACGGTGCGCAGGTGGTAATGGTTGCTTGTTCCGGCCAGGACGCCAGCGCCCACGTACTCGTTAAACGCCGCGGCTAGCGACCTGATCACTAGTCCCATTCCGGCCATGGCAGCCTGCACGGCGAGCGTCTCGTCGGGCCGCCTGGCCCCAAAGGAAAAGAAGACGTGCCTGCCCGGCTCGGCCGCCAGGCCCGACACCGCGCGGCTCAGGAAGAGCTCGGCCCCGGCGACCGTGTACGGCGGATCGGTGAGCACGACGTCGAATGCGGCGGACAGCGACGGCGGCAGCGGCTCGCGCAGGTCATGGCGGACCCGCTCGACAACGACGCCGGTGCCTGCCACTTGTGTGCCGATCCAGTCCAGGATGTCGGCGTCGCTATCGACCACCGTCAGCCGCCGGATCGCCGCCGGGCGTCCGGCGCTGGCCACCACGTGCGCGAGCGCAACCGAGATGAGGTCGTCGTCACCAAGCAGCAGGATCCGCTGGCCAGCCAGCGCGCGGGCGTCGTGCACCTGCAGCACGCGAGCCAGCTTGGTCGCCACGGTGCAGTGCGTCTGGTCGAGCTCGGCCTTGGCACCAGGTGCGCCTGCGGCGGCCGCCTGCAGTGGTCCGGCTGCCTCGGCGAGCCTGGCCAGCGCCGCGGGGTCCAGCGTGAGCTCCGCGGTGGCAGCGACGGCAGCCCGGCCCTCCGCGGTGAGCTGCACTGGCCGCTGCGTCGACAGCACGCCGCGCGCGCGCAGCTCGTTGCCGGCGGCCGCGACGATCGGGACCGGCAGCTCAGCCAGCCTGGCGATCTCACGCACGGCGGCCGGCTCGGCCGTCAGCACGGCGGAAAGAATGTCGCGGATGCCTGATTCGCCCTCGGCGAGGCCAACCGCGGCGGCGACCTGAGTCACCACGTTGTCCAGGTTCATTTGCTGTTACGGTATCGTCCCACGTCATGCCGGGCATGGAAGCGGCCAGCAGCTACACCGACCTTCGTCGCCAGGAGGCGGTCTCGGCTAAGCGCCTCTACGCTATCGACGCCCGCACCACGGCTGCCTCCCCGGTCGCGGACGTGGACATCCTGGCCGATCTCGCCGTAAGCGCGGTCCAGGCCGGCGGCGGCCATGTGCTCGACACCAGCCATGTCGTCTTCCCGAATGGCGCCATCACCCTGGTACTGATCCTGGCCGAGTCCCACCTGAGCATCCACACCTGGCCAGAAGAGAGCCTGATCGCGATCGACCTCTTCAGCTGCGGCGCGATCGACGGGCAGCGGGTGCTGGACGAGCTCACCGGTGCGCTGCGCCTCCAGGGCGCCCGGGTAACGGAGGTCGAGCGCGGCCTCGCCGGGGATCGCTAACGAAGATTCGGCGAATCAGTCGCGGTTTCGCAGGAATATGGAGTGCGTGAGCGAGCGCGAGTTTGACGTAGTCGTCATCGGCATGGGCCCTGGCGCCGAGCATGTCGCCGAGGAACTAGCCAGAGCGGGCGTGTCGGTCGCCGCCGTCGAGGCAAACCTGGTCGGCGGCGAGTGCCCGTACTGGGGCTGCGTCCCGTCGAAGATGATGATCAGGGCGGCCAACCTGCTGACTGAGGGGCGCCGTATCTCGCTCATGGCGGGCTCATCGGTCATCTCGCCGAGCTGGGCGCCGGTCGCCAAGCGGATCAGGGACGAGGCGACGGACAGCTGGGACGACAAAGTGGCCGCCGACCGATACACCAACCTCGGCGGTGCGCTGTTCCGCGGACATGCCAGGATTACCGCGCCCGGCCAGGTCACCGTCGGCGAGGACGTGCTGCGGGCCGGGCGCGGCATCGTGATCGGCACTGGGACCATTCCTGCCATCCCGCCGATCGACGGCCTGGCGCAGACACCGTACTGGACGAACCACGAAGCTATCGAGAGCGAGGACGTACCGCGCTCGCTGCTGATCCTCGGCGGCGGCGCCATTGGCTGCGAGCTAGCCCAGGTCTACGCCAGGTTCGGCAGCGCAGTGACGGTCATCGAGGCCATGGGCCACTTGCTGTCCATGGAGGAACCGCAGTCAGGCGCGCTGCTCGAGAAGGTCTTCCGCGCCGAGGACATCACCGTCAGCACCGGCACGCCAGCCGAATCGGTCAGCCACGACGGCGGCGTGTTCACCGTGACGCTCGCGGGCGGCCGACAGTTCCGGGGCGAGCGGCTGCTAGTGGCTACCGGCCGCAAAACGGACCTGGCAGGGCTCGGCATCGGGGCGATCGGGCTGGACGAGGAGGCCCGCTTCATCCCGGTGGATGACCGGATGCGAGCCGCTCCCGGTGTCTGGGCGCTCGGCGACGTGACCGGCAAGGGCGCGTTCACGCACGTGTCGATGTACCACGCGGGCATCATCCTCGGTGAGCTGCTCGGCCAGCCGCGGCACCCGGCCGAGTACCACGCGGTCCCGCGGGTCACCTTCACTGACCCCGAGATCGGTGCCGTCGGCATGACGGCGGCGCAGGCCAGGGAGCAACTAGGCGACAGCGTTCGCACCGGCATCAGCCAGATCCCCGCCTCCGCGCGTGGCTGGATTCACAAGGCGGGCAACGACGGGTTCATCAAGCTCGTAGCCGACACCGAACGCGGCGTGCTGGTCGGCGCCACGTCGGCCGGTCCGATGGGCGGCGAGGTGCTGAGCATGCTCACGCTGGCCGTGCATGCGCAGATCCCCGTGCAGCGCCTCACCGAGATGATCTACGCCTACCCGACGTTTCACCGTGCCGTCGAGAACGCGCTTAGCCAGCTATAAGGGGAGCCCGCGGCCGGCTAGGCCAGTGAGGCCGGTTAGGAAGCCCGCCGCTCGGCCCGGGTCCAGCGCCGCCAGATCAGTCGCTGTCCCCGCAGCGCCGCAGCTCCCACGACGACGAGCAGGCCGACATTGAGCAGCAATTGCACGGTCGAGCCCCTGGCCTCTCTCCAGCTCCCGAATGCGACCGATACGGCGATATCGGCCGCGGCCGGGATTGTCGTAACTGAGATAAATACGCCGATCAGCGCGCCTGCTCTGGCCAGTGTCAGGGACACCACTCCGACGATCCCGGCGACCACGGCAACAACGACCGAAAACAGGTTCGGCGAGTTGATCAGATCCGATACCGGTCTGACCCCCTCAAGGTAGAGGCGCGGAGCCTTGCCCAGCCCTCGTATGCACAATGCGAAGAGCAGTGTCACGACGATTGCTAGCGAGAATCCGGCCAGCAGGGCAAAGAGCCCGCTGCGCACTGTCTGCCACCTCCCCCGCTCGATGCCCAGCGCCACGGAGATGATCGCGCTGTACTCCGGTCCCACCACCATCGCCCCGACTATCAGGATCTGCGAGTTGGTCAGGATCCCGCAGGCGCCGATCAGCCCCGCGAACACCAGCAACGCGAAGAAGCTCGGCGCGTAGGAGGCATCCTCCGCGATTCTGGCCTCGACCAGATCCCACACCGGGGCGCGTTCGCCGTGGTACGTGCGCCGCCGGCCGGGACGCTGTGCAGCATCGACTAGAGCAGCATCCACAGCCGCGACACTGATCGAACCATCACGATTCAGGCCGAAACGTTTCAGTTCGGCCAGTACCGAGTTGGCTGAGGAATTCTGCACATCGAACTGCACGGCGTCGCCGCCAGCTAGTGCGACGCCGGGTATGACCAGGAGGTTCAGCACGCCGGCGTCTGCGGTGAGATGGTCGACCAGGGGCCCGGTCACGGCAGGCTGGCTGACGACCCGAATGTGCAGCATCTCGATAAGGGTCTCGCCGCGGGTGCGCCGCCTACCTCACCCTCGGGGGGTGATCGCCGGGCCGCTGCACTACGGAGCGTCGCCGCCAGCGGCGATTCTCTACGGCGCCCAAAATCACCCGGTCAGGATGACGTCACATGACACGCGTAAGGGGAGTGTGAGTAGACACCCTACGATTTGGGACCGCGCCGGGAGGATGTCGTGTCGGAGGAGTTCGACGTCATCGTGATCGGGACGGGGGCTGGCGGCGGCACGCTCGCGCAGGCCGACCACCACGTCCTGGGCAAGAACTTCTACATGAAAATGGACGTCGCCATCGCCGGCGTCGCGCACCAGGCCGGCACTTGCCGCTTCGGCACCGATCCCGCCACCTCCGTGCTGGACGTCAACTGCAAGGCACACGAACTGGACAACCTGTACGTCACCGACACGAGCTTCTTCCCGAGCATCGGCGCCGTCAACCCGGCGCTGACCGCGATGGCCAACGCCATCCGGGTCGGCGAGCACATCAGCGAGCGGATCTCCTGAACCGGAAACTCCTGAGTGAAGGAAGAGACGATGAAAAACGGTCAGAGCTTCACGTCCAGCAGCTTTCAGCTGAACGCCACGCCGATGATCATCGGCGCGGCACTGATCGGCGCCGGCTGCCTGATCGGGCTGACCGGCCTGATCGTGGGCGGCACCGCGATGGTGTCGGCGACCCGCCAGTGGCTCAGTGAGCTCGAGGTGCCACCGACCGAGATGGTCAAGCAGAAGCTGGGCCAGACCAAGGCGGCTACCGTCGCGGGCGCCAGCGCGTGGCAGCACGAAGAGGCTCATCACCACTCCCGCGGCTAAGTACGGCCACGGGCTCCTTTCCCCGGAATTTGCGAGCGCGCGCCGGCCGGCTAGGTCATCCCAATCGGGTGATGTGGGGCCAGGCGCTGACCTGACACCGTGGCTGTAACCCAGCTTGCCAATCCGGAGGAGAAGGCGCCTTGGACCGCTATCCCAACATCAGTGAGCACGGGCTCATCGGTGATCTGCAAACCGCGGCGCTTGTGACGACCGACGGCACGGTGGACTGGTTCTGCTGTCCCCGATTCGATTCGCCGAGTGTGTTCGGCTCCCTGCTTGACGCCGAGCACGGCGGCTACTTCAAGATCGCGCCGACGGCCACTGATTACGTGACGAAGCAGCTGTACTTCCCGGAGACCGCGATGCTGATCACCCGGTTCCTGACGGCTGACGGCGTCGGCGAGGTGACCGACTTCATGCCCGTCATCGAGGGCAAGCCGACCAACCGGCACCGGCTCGTGCGGCAGCTGCGGGTCGCCCGCGGCAGCATGCAGTTCCAGGTGGAAGTGCAGCCCCGCTTCGACTACGGCCGGGCCAAGCACACCGTCGAGCTCTCGGAGAACGGCGCGGTATTCCGCTCCAAGGACATGGAGCTGACGCTGCACACGGAGGGCAAGCGCGAGGAAGGCAAGGGCGCCCAGGTGGAGCGTGCCGGCGACGGGCTGCGCGGCACTCTGACTATGCGCGAGGGCGAGTCCGGCGGCCTCGTGCTGGAGTCCATGGGCGGCAAGCCGAAGCCGTATCCGGCCGGGGAGCTGCAGCGGCTCGCCGAGGAGACCGCGAAATTCTGGCGCGGCTGGCTGAGCAGCTCGACCTACACCGGGCGCTGGCGGGAGATGGTTGACCGGTCGGCGATGACCCTCAAGCTCATGACGTACGAGCCCACTGGGGCGCCGGTCGCGGCCGCGACGATGGGCCTGCCCGAGCAGGAGGGCGGCGAGCGCAACTGGGACTACCGTTACACCTGGGTCCGGGACGGATCTCTGTCCATGCACGCCCTGGCCGGCCTGGGTTACCTTGAGGAGGCGGCGAAGTTCGCCGGCTGGCTCCGGGACAGGATCTCCGAGAGCGCCGGCCGCGACGGCTCGGGCCCAGTCAAGATCATGTACCGGGTAGACGGCAGCTCCGACCTTACCGAGGAGACCCTCGACCACTGGGAGGGATGGCGCGGCTCCCGCCCAGTGCGCCTCGGCAACGGCGCCGCCGACCAGCTACAGCTGGACATCTACGGCGAGGCAATGGACGCGGTCATGGCAGGTGACGACCTCGGTCTCCAGACCGCGCACGAAGGCTGGCTTGCGGTGACCCGGATAATCGACTGGGTCAGCGACAACTGGGACCAGCCCGATGAGGGCGTGTGGGAGACCCGCGGCGGCCGCAAGGACTTCACCTACGGCCGCTTCCAGTGCTGGGTCGCGCTCGACCGGGCGATCCGGCTAGCCGAGCGACACGGCAGGCCCGCCAACGTCGCGAAGTGGGTGGTGGAACGGGACCGGATCTACAACCAGATCATGCAGCGCGGCTGGAATAAGAAGGTCAAGGCCTTCACGCAGCATTACGCCACTGAGGTACTGGACTCCTCGCTGCTGCTCATGCCGCTCGAGGGCTTCATCGCCCCCCGCGACCCGATGTGGCTGTCCACCCTTCAGGCCATGGACCGCGAGCTCGTTTCCGACAGCCTCGTCTACCGGTACAACCCGGCCGCATCTCCCGACGGCCTGCACGGCGACGAGGGCACATTCTCGCTCTGTACATTCCTGTACGTGGATGCGCTGGCCAGGGCCGGCCGACTCGACGATGCGGTACTGACGTTCAACAAGATGCAGACCTACGGCAACCACCTGGGCCTGTACTCAGAGGAGATCGGCTCGACCGGTGAGCAGCTCGGCAACTTCCCGCAGGCCTTCACTCACCTGTCACTGATCAACGCGGCCATCACCTTGAACCATGAGCTAGACAACGGCCTGAAGTTGGCCGCACCAGCACTAGCGCGCCGGGCCTAGCCGAGCAGGTGATGAGCGTTATCGCAGCTGAAGCGGCTCCGCGGCGCGCGCGTCGGTTCCAGCTGGCGGCCGGCGCCGCGGCCGCCGCGGCCGAGCGCGACTGACGGGGCCCGGTGCTTGGGCAGGCAGCCGGGCTAGCATTCCTGGCAGCGCTGTCCCCGACGGCGATGCTGGTAGCTGCTGCCTACCTAGGTTCCGCCAGCCCAGGAAGACCTCCCTCTTCTACCTGGCCGGCGCCGTCCTCATGAGCGTCAGTGACCTTCATCGCCGCTATCCAGGTGATCGCCACCGCACAGGCTAGCGACGCACGCATCGCAGCCGCGCTGGCGATCGTGGTGGGGATCTACGTACTGGGGGTCTGGGTGCCTTACCTCTTCTACCTCATCGCCCCGGAGCCGACCACCCGAAGGCTCAAGGCGTTCGATGGCTGGCTGCGCGCGCACGGCCGCGTCCTGCTCACTGGCGTGCTGATAGTCGCCGGGGTGTTCCTGATCCTCAACGGAGCCCTCGGGCTAACTGGCGCCATCTGACGCCCGGGCCGCCGGCCTGCAGCCGCCTCAGCCATGCACCCTGCACAGCTTCAATCACCCGGTACGGGTGACGCGCACCATCCCGCGTATGGGGAGACCCACATCACTGACGCGTGAGAGGAACGTGATGCGGGAGGACCTGGCCAGGTGGCAGTTCGCGTTCACGTCGGTTAATCACTTCCTGTTCATCCCGATCACCATCGGCCTGGCGTTCCTCACGGCGCTGCTGCAAACGGTCTGGTATCGCCACCGCCAGCCGGAGTACCTGCGGCTGACCCGCTTCTTCGGAACCCTGCTGGTAATTAACGTCGCCATCGGCGTGGTGACCGGGCTGGTGCAGGAGTTCCAGTTCGGCATGAACTGGTCGGCATACTCACGGCTGGTTGGCAACGTCTTCGGCGCGCCACTGGCCATGGAGGGGCTCGCCGCCTTTTTCCTGGAGTCCACGTTCCTCGGGCTGTGGCTGTTCGGCTGGGACAAGCTGTCACGGCGGGTTCATCTGGCCACGATCTGGCTCGTGGCCCTCGGGGCCATGCTGTCCGCCGCCTTCATCATGGCCGCTAACTCCTGGATGCAGCATCCAGTCGGCTATGTCACCAACTCCAAGACGCACGCGCCGGAGCTGAACGACATCTGGGCGCTGTTCACGAACCCAGTGTGGGTGTGGGGGTATTCGAAGGTCATCTTCGCTTCCCTGACCACCGGCGCGGCGGTCATGCTCGCGGTCTCGGCCTGGCAGCTGCGCCGCGGCGGCGACAAGAAAGTGTTCGCCCGGTCGGCACGCCTGTCGCTGATCGTGCTGGTCCCGGCGATCCTGTTCACGATGCTGATCGGCGACGAGCTCGGGCGTCATCGAGGCCAAGTACCAGCCGATGAAGATCGCCGCGGCCGAGGCGCAGTGGACGACCTGCCAGCCGTGCTCGTTCTCGCTCTTCCAGATCGGCGGCGGCAACAACGACCACACTCCGACCCAGATCCTGGAGATCCCGCACCTGCTGTCCCTGCTGGCCACCAACCACTGGAACGGCAAGGTCACCGGGCTGACGCCGCTGCAGAACCAGTACAGCAGCAAGTACGGGCCCGGCTACTACGTGCCGAACGTGTTCATCCAGTACTGGTCCATGCGCGTCATGGCATACCTCGCTCTCATCGTCACCCTCGTCGGCGTGTGGGGGCTCTGGCTCCACCGGCGCAAGAAACTCGCGACCTCCCGGCGCTTCCTGTGGGCCGCCCAGTGGCTAGTTATCCTGCCGTTCCTGATGAACACCGCCGGCTGGCTGCTGACCGAGAGCGGGCGCCAGCCGTGGATCGTGCAGGGCATCATGCTCACGAAGAACGGCCTGTCGCCCTCGGTGAGCACGACCGAGCTCTGGATCAGCGTTATCGCATTCCTGGTGATCTACGGCACCCTCGGGACCGTCGACCTGCTGCTCATGCTGCGGTACTCGCGCAAGGAACTGCCGCCCGCACCGGCCGACACGACAGTCGGCGAGCCCGTCCCGGCGATGGAATACTGAGGCGCCCGATGGCCTTCGTCCCGCTCTGGTTCATCCTGATCACGGTCTTGTGGGCAGGGTTCTTCGTCCTCGAGGGCTTTGATATGGGCGTCGGAATGCTGCACGGCATCATCGGCAAGGACGAGCCGGGGAGACAGACCGTCCTCGCTACCATCGGACCCCTGTGGGATGGGAACGAGGTATGGCTCGTCGTCGCCGCCGCTGCTATGTTCGCCGCGTTCCCTGGCTGGTACGCCACGATGTTCTCAGGCTTCTACCTTGCCGTCGTCCTGCTGTTGCTGGCCCTCATCCTGCGCGGCACGGCGTTCGAGTACCGGGGCAAGAAACCGTCGCGGCGCTGGCACCGGACCTGGAGCAGGCTGCTGACCGTGGCGAGCCTGCTGGCGCCGTTCCTGATCGGGTTGATGCTCGGTGACCTGCTGCACGGCGTGCCCATCGGCGCCAACCATGAGTACGCCGGCAACTTCGGGAACCTGTTCCAGCCCTATGCGATCTTCGTGGGCATCACCCTGGTGGCACTGTGCGTGCTGCATGGGGCCACCTTCGTCGCCCTGAAGACCGAGGGCGCCGTGCGGGTCCGGGCGCTGGCTAGCCCGCCGTGTCGCGCCGCTGACCGCGCTGATAGTGCTGGCTTTTGTCGGCTGGACCCACGTCACCGCCGGCGGCGGCGGGTTCATCAACCCGGTCGAGCTGCTCATTGCCCTCGCCGTCCTGACCGCCTGGGCCCTGGTCCGTGACCATCAGGGCTGGGCATTTACCGCCACCACCGTCACCATCGGCATCTCTATCGTCACGATCTTCGTAGACCTGTACCCCCGGGTGATGGTGTCCAGCACGAATCCCGCCTACAGCCTGACGGTGCACAACAGCGCCTCCCCGCCCTACAGCCTGAAGGTCATGACCGTCATCGCCCTGGTATTCCTGCCGATCGTGCTCGCCTACCAGGGCTGGACGTACTACGTGTTCCGCCGCCGGATCAGCGACCAGTCCTTCCGGCCCACGGTCACGCACCGGCCTTCGGTGAGCGCCACGGCCTCGCTGGCGGCCCAGCCAGCACAGCCGGGCGCCACGGCTACCACGGCCCCCACGGCCACCGCGGCGCCGCATCGCCGTCACCGCTTCCCCTGGCGACGCTGATCGATGCGGCCGTTCGACCCCCGGCTGGTGCGGCACGCAAGCAACGCACGCGGCTACCTGATCATCACTGTCTGCCTTGGCCTCGGCACGACCGCGCTGGTGCTGGCACAGGCTGGCCTGCTCGCGCACGCACTGGCCGGAGCGGCCCGCGGCGCCGGCCTGACCGCGCTGCGCGGCACCGTCATGGCACTCGCGGCGGTGCTGCTCGCGCGGGCACTGGCAATGTTCGGCGGCGAGGCGGCCGCGCTGCGCGCGGCCGCCCTTGTCAAGTCGCGGCTGCGACGGCGGCTTGTCGCGCACTCCGTGCACCTCGGCCCGGCCTGGCTGACCGGGCAGCAGACGGGCGAGATCGCCGCCCTCGCGACCAAGGGCCTGGACTCGCTCGACGCTTACTTCGCGCGGTACCTGCCGCAGCTGCTGCTCGGCGTCCTGGTGCCGCTGGCCGTGCTGGCCAGGGTCATGGCGGCGGACTGGATCTCCGGCGTGGTGATCGCGGTGACTCTGCCGCTCATCCCGGTCTTCGCCATCCTGGTCGGACTGCACACCAAGGCCCGCACACAGCGGCAGTGGCAGCTGCTGGCCAGGCTCGGTGGCCACTTCCTTGATGTCGTCGATGGACTACCCACTCTCAAGGTCTTCGGTCGCGCCAAGGCGCAGGCCGAGGTGATCAGGAAGGTCACCAACGAGCACCGGAGCGCCACGATGGCCGCGCTGCGGATCGCTTTCCTGTCCGCCCTCGTACTTGAGCTGGCCGCCGCCCTCGCCACGGCGCTCGTCGCGGTCGAGGTGGGCCTGCGGCTGCTAGCCGGGCACATCGGCTACGAGACCGCGCTGCTGGTGCTGCTGCTCACGCCGGAGGCCTACCTGCCGCTGCGCGCCATGGGCGCCCAGTTCCACGCGAGCGCGGAAGGAACGGCTGCGGCCGACCGGGTCTTCGAGATCCTCGACGCCCCGCAGCCAGTCCGCCCGCAGCCTGCAACCCGGCACCCGACCCCCCAGCCCGCGCGCCTGGACCTGTCCGCACAGCTGATCGAGCTAACCGACGTGTGCTTGCGCTATCCGGACCGCGACGCACCGGCGCTCGCCGGCCTGTCTGTCGCGATCAGCCCTGGCGAGCACATCGCCGTCACGGGGCCAAGCGGGGCCGGGAAGAGCTCCCTGCTCGGACTCCTGCTGCGGTTCGCCGAGCCGACGTCGGGTGCCATCACGGCGGACGGCATTCGCATCCAGGACATCCCGGCCGACGCGTGGCGGCGCCAGATCGCCTGGGTCCCTCAGAGCCCGTACCTGTTCGCTGGCACCGTCGCCGAGAACATCGCGCTCGGCGATCCAGACGCGTCCGCGGCTGCCATCGCGCGGGCCGCGCGACTCGCCGGCGCCGAGGCATTCATCTCGACGCTGGCGCGCGGCTTCGAGACCCGACTAGGCGAGCGAGCGCTCGCCCTGTCGGCCGGGCAGCGGCAGCGGATCGCGCTGGCGCGCGCCTTCCTGCGGGACGCGCCGCTCGTGCTCCTCGACGAGCCGACGGCGCACCTTGACCCGTCGACGGCCGAGGAGATCATGGCAACGATCGACACGCTGATGGCCGGGCGGACCGTGCTCTTGGTGACGCACAGCGTGCACCATCAGATCCGCGACGTGCTGTGTCTCGACCGCGGCCGCCGCGTCATAGCCGGACGAGCGGCCGCGCCGAGCGGGGTGGCGGCGGTCGGGGCGCCGGCGGTTGAGGCGGTGGCGACCATATGACCGCGGTGGCTCCGGGGCCCGATGACTCCGCGGCCGCCGGACCGCCGCTGCCGCTGGGCAGGGAGCCGCTGGTCCGGCTGATTAAACTGGCCCGGCCGCTGCGTGGCCGGCTGGCGCTGGCCGTCGCCGCCGGCGCGGCTGCAACCGGGTGCGCCGTTGCGCTGCTGGCGACGTCCGGTTTTCTGCTGGCCAGGGCGTCAGAGCACCCCAGCATCATCGCGATCACCGGTGCGGTGGTCGCCGTGCGCGCCTTCAGCGTCGGGCGCGGCGTCTTCCGGTACGGCGAGCGGCTCGGCACGCACGACGTCGCCTTCCGTGTACTCGGCGACATGCGGGTGGCGATCTACCGCCACCTTGAGCGGCTCGCGCCAGCGGGGCTGCGCGCGTTCCGGTCCGGCGACCTCCTGGCGCGTCTGGTCAGCGACGTGGATTCCGTTCAGGACCTGTACATCCGCGGCATCGCCCCGCCACTTGCGGCGGCTATCGTCGGGGCCGGCGCGGTGGCCGCCTGCCTGCTCATCCTCGTCCCGGCGGCCGGGGTGCTGGCCGCCGGGCTGCTGCTCGGCGGCGCCGCCGTACCGGTAGTCAGCGCGACCGCCGACCGCCGGGCCCGCCGCCGCACCAGCCCGGCCCGCGGGCAGCTCGCTGCCATCATCGCCAACCTGCTGTCCGGCTCGGCCGATCTGCACGCGTTCGGCGCCGAGCGGGCCGGGCTCGATCGCGCTGACGACGCCGATACGGAGCTGGCCAGCCTGTCCCGCGTGTCAGCGGGAGCCGCGGGCATCGGCGCCGGCCTTGGCTCGCTGACCGCCGGCCTGACCCTGTGGGGCGTGCTCGTCCTCGGCGTCGCGGCGGTGGGATCTGGCACGCTGAGCAGGGTCCCGCTGGCGGTGCTGACCCTCACCGCGCTCGCAGCATTCGAGGCGGTCACCGGGCTGCCCGCAGCCGCGCAGGCGCTCGGACACTCCAGGACCTCGGCCCGCCGGATCTGCGCTGTCCTGGACGCGCCCGATCCGGTCCGCGCGCCGCTGGTCCCGTCGCGCAGCGCCAGTCCGGCCAGTTACCGTGTCGCTGTGCGGCGCCAGCGTGCGTTACGAGCCGGACGGACCGCTGGCCCTGGACGGCCTGGATCTCGACCTGGGGCCCGGCAGGCGGGTGGCGCTGATCGGGCCCGAACGGGGCCGGGAAGTCTACGGTCGGCCGCGCTGCTGCTGCGGTTCTGCGACCTGTCCGCCGGGACCGCCAGCCTCTGCGGCCAGGACCTGGCCAGCTACGACCCGGACGACGTACGGGCGGTCATCGGCGGCTGCCCGCAGGACCCGCACATCTTCGCCAGCACGATTGCCGCCAACCTTCGCCTGGCACGGCCGGACGCGACCGACGACGAGCTCGCCGACGCGGCGGCGCGCGCCCGGCTGCTGCCGTGGATCCGGTCACTGCCGCAGGGACTGAACACCCAGGTAGGCGCTCGCGGTACCGCGATCTCCGGCGGGGAGCGCCAGCGAATCGCCCTGACCCGTGCGCTGCTCGCCGACCCGGCGGTGCTGATCCTGGACGAGCCGACCAGCAGCCTTGAGGCGGAGACCCGCCAGGCACTGCTGGCTGACTTGCTGGCCGTCACGACCGGCAGGGCTACCCTGTTCATCACCCACGACCTCGACGGGCTTGACCAGATGGACGAGATCGTCGTCCTGGACCAGGGCCGGGTCGTAGAACGTGGCGGCCACGACGCGCTAATCAAGGCTGGCGGTCGCTATCAGCAGCTGCAGACCGCCGCCAGCGCCGCCAGCTAACTAACAACTTTTAACGTTATTGCTGCGCCTGCCCGCCGCGCCTCGCCTCGTCCACAGCCAGCCGGAGCCGGTCCTGGTCGGGTACGGACATGTCCGTCCGCAGCAGTTCCATGGGCTGGCCCTCGAACGCGTGCACGACCGCATCGATGTTGGCGTCGGAGCTCAGCAAGACCATGGCCGATGTACCTGGCCGCAGGTCACCCCTGACCGTGGAGATCATCGAGCCGTCGATAGTGCCGTGCTGGAGCTTGCGCATCATCGTGGAGACCTTCCCGCCCTCCTGCGTGACGTGCTCCAGCGTCGTCGGCTCGGCCGCATACTGCGGCCAGCGGAGCACCGCAACGTCCAGCACATTGATGAGGTCCTGCGCGGCTAGGTGTTTGATCCGTATGACCGCATTGTCCGCCCCTTCGGTACCTGCGAACCGCCACGCCGTCGTTGGCATCGATCCAGCTCCCTTTGCTCCGCCGATATCTCAGCTGAATGGTCCCTCCGTGGCGGCGCCACTACCTCACCCGCCGGGGGTGGATCGCAGAATCACCCGCGAGGTATGAACCACGCCGAGGCACCGGGGGAACGGTGAGGATCGCCCACAACGTCAGGAAGGACACGATGAAAAACGGTCAGAATCAATCCGCCAGCGGATTCCAGCTCAACAGCACGCCCATGATCGTCGGCGCTGCGCTGATCGGCGCCGGAAGCCTGATCGGGCTGAGCGGCCTGATCGTGGGCGGCGCCTCGATGGTGTCCGCGACCCGCAGGTGGTTCCGCGAGCTAGAGGTGCCGCCGAGCGAGGTCGTCAAGCACAAGTGGAGCGCGACGAAGGCAGCGACCCACGCGGGCGCCAGCGCCTGGCAGCAGCACCACAACAACGGCGTGCACACCCACGCCTGAGCCCAGTTACCCAGCCCAGTTAGTTACCAAGCCCAGTTAGTCAGCACTGGAGACCGAGTGCCGGGCGGCCCGGATCGCGGACCGCCCGGCGGGAGGCCACCGAGGTGGCTGAACGTGATCTGAGCCAGTCCGTCATGAGCGCCGCGGCCTTCCGGTCGCTCTACGAGCGACTGCGCGACCAGACGGACTGGGGGCCAGCGGACCGGCGCGGCGCGCTCAACAACCTGGCGCCTGAGCACACTGCCGCGGCGGCCAGCGCGGTTCGGCTCGGCCGGACGGTGTCGCTGGCCGCCCCGGTCGAGGGCGATGCGACCGCCGACAACCCGGACCCGTGTGTGGACGAGATGACCCACCAGCCCGTGCACCCGCCTGTCCAGGGCGGCCTCGACTTCGCACTGGACACTTTGTCCATGCACGTGCACGGCAACGCGGACACCCACCTCGACGCCCTGTGCCACGTCATGTACGACGGCACCCTCTATAACGGTGTCCCGGCAACCACATGGACCGCCGAGGGCGCCGGCCAGCTCTCGGTCGCCGTTGCCTGCCAGGGCATCGCAGGCCGGGGTGTGCTGCTCGATATACCGCGGCTGCGCGGCATCGACTGGCTCGAGCCGGGCGACCACGTCACCGTCGACGACCTGACCGGGGCCGAGGCCGCGCAGGGCGTCCAGGTCGGCGCGGGCGACATCCTGCTGGTCCGGGTGGGCCATCGGCGGCGGCGCACCATGATGGGCCCGTGGGACGCCGCGGCGGCACGGGCCGGACTGCATCCGGCCGCCATGGAACTGCTTGCCGACCGGCGCATCGCGTTGCTCGGCAGCGATAGCAACAACGACGCGGCGCCCAGCCCGGCGGCTGGCGTCGATTTCCCCGTGCACGTGCTCGCGCTGCGCGCGCTCGGGCTCATGCTGCTGGACTATCTCCAGTTCGAGGACCTCGCGCCAGCCTGCGAGTCCGCCGGACGCTGGTCATTCCTCTGCGTGATTGCCCCGCTGCGACTGCCGCTCGGCACTGGATCACCCGTCAACCCCATCGCCATCCTCTGACAGCGGGCCGCCGGGGACAACTCACCTATGACAGACATCGATCCTCAAGCGGACGTCGAACTCAGTGGCAGCCGCGAGCATGTCGTGGCTCGGGTGCCGCTTGCCGGGCAAGTGACCGACGAGTGGATTCGGTGCTACCAGCGGCTCGCTCGGGCCACGGACGTGCCGGTCCGCGCGGAAGCTGGCCAGGACCGAGCCTGGATTGTCGTGCGCGTATCGGCAAGCGATAGCCACGCCGAGGTGGCCGAGACGATGGACGCTGCCCGCGCCTTGATCGCCGAGGCAGACGCGGCGGCCACGACGCACGCTGCGGCTGACGCCGAAGCCACCATCAAGGACTGGTGGAGCCGGCGGAAGCACGCCGGCGCTCGCGACCGAGCGCGACGGGTCGAGGTCGTGCGCACCGGAATCGGCGCCGAAAGGCGATGGAGCCTGGCGGCCGCCCTGGGCCTGGCCATCACCATTTTGCTGCTGCTCCCGCCCAGGTTCAGCGTCGGCCCAAACTGGCTGGTCCCGGCGATCGAGGGACTGCTCCTGGCCGCCATCTTTGCTGCCGATCGATACGGGGGGGATCGTCGCTCAGCTGTGGTGCGGGCGCTGTCCTTCGTGCTCGTGCTCGTGCTGGCCGCCGACGCGGCCTTCGTCACCGCCCGACTCACTGTCGATCTCGTCGAGGGCGGGCCTGAGACTAACTCGCCCGCTGACCTGCTCGAGGTCGGATCTGGCGTCTGGGCCTACACGATCATTGCCTTTGCATTCCTGTACTGGCTGCTCGACGGGCGCGGCCCCGAAGCGCGCATCTGGGATCCGCCCGAGTTCCCCGACCTCGCCTTCCCGCAGCAGCTCAGCTCGGTCGTCGCTCCGCCGGGCTGGCGGCCTGAATTCCCGGACTACCTGTACCTCGGCTTCACCAACTCCACCGCGTTCAGCCCGACCGACGTGATGCCGCTGGCACGCTGGGGCAAGCTGGCCATGACCGTGCAGGCCATGGCTTCCGTGGTCATAGGCGCTCTCGTGATTGCGCGCGCCGTCAACATCCTGCGGTAGCTCCAGCCGTCGGCCGTCCGGCCAGGTCGGGCGCGATCTTCACCCGCGCCGGGTGGCGTACGGACACCCCCTGCGGGGTCAGATTGGGAGTAGCGCGCTATCTCCTGGAGGATCGGACATGACGACGGACCATGCGGACGCGCTGGTAATTTTCGGCGCCACCGGCGACCTGGCCAAGCTCGAGACTTTCCCGGCCCTAGTCGGCCTCGTCGAACGCGGAATCCTCGATATCCCGATCGTCGGGGTCGCCAAGAGCGGCTGGGGGCTGGACCAGTTCCGTGAGTACGCCAGAGCCTCACTCAAGCTGAACGGGTTGGACCCGGCCACCCCGGCGGCGCTCACCATGCTCGGGCTGCTGAGATACGTCGACGGTGACCTGGACGACGACGCGACCTACAAGGCCATGTCGGACGCGATCGGGCAGGCCAGCAACGTGCTCTTCTACCTGGAGGTCCCGCCGCCGCTATTCGGCCGCATCGCCAAGGGAATAGCCGGCGCTGGCCGCGCGACCAACGCGCGCGTGATGGTGGAGAAGCCGTTCGGCACCGACCTGGCGAGCGCCCAGCAGCTCAATCAGACGATGCACCAGTACTTCCCCGAGGACGCGATCTACCGGGTGGACCACTGGCTTGGCCTCGATCCGGTCGAGAATGTGCTGTTCGTTCGGTTCGCGAACTTGATGCTGGAGCCCCTTCTCAACCGCAACCATGTGGAGAGCATCCAGATCACGATGGCCGAGGCGTTCGATGTGTCCGACCGCGGCCGGTTCTACGACAGGACGGGCGCGATCCGGGATGTCGTGCAGAACCACATGCTCCAGGTCGCGGCCACCGTCCTCGCCGACCCGCCAGACGGCGCCGGACTGGATTCGTGGCGAGACTCCAAGTCACGGCTGATCGCCGCCATGCAGCCGCTGACGCCGGACGACGCCGTCCGCGGCCAGTACGACGGCTACCTCGATGTCGATGGCGTCGCGCCGGGCTCGACCACCGAGACGTTCGTGGCGATCCGCCTGACCGCCGAGACTTGGCGGTGGGCCAATGTGCCCATCCTGATCCGCGCGGGCAAGTGCATGCCGGTCACAGCGACCGAGATCAGCATCCGGTTCCGCCGGCCGCCGCACGACGTGTTTGGCCTGATGCCGTCGATGGTGTCCAACGTGCTCCGGTTCCGGATCTGGCCCGAAGGCGAGGTCGGAGTCACCCTGATCGGCAAGAAGCCCGGCGTCGGCTGGAATCCGCAGCCGCAGCACCTCACCTTCTCCGAGCATCCAGGGTCAGACCTGCGGCCCTACGACCGGCTCGTCGGGGCGGCGCTGGCCGGCCAGCGCTGGCTATTCGCGCGGCAGGACACTGTCGAGGCGGCCTGGCGTGTGGTCGACCCGGTACTCGGCAATGCCGTGCCGCTGCACAGCTACGCCCAGGGCAGCTGGGGCCCGAAAGAGGCCGACGGGTTGCTGCCCGACGGCGTCCCGTGGCATGACCCGGCCTGAGCCGTACCGATGAAGCGACAGGACAAGCCTCAGGTTGTCATCGTCGGCGGCGGCTTCGGCGGGATATTCGCGGCGCGGGCGCTACGCGACGCGCCGTGCGACATCACGCTCGTCGACCGGACATCCCAGCACGTATTCCAGCCGCTGCTGTACCAGTGCGCCACTGGCATCCTGTCCGAAGGCCAGATCACCGCGCCCCTGCGGCGGCTGTTCCGCAAGCACCGCAACCTCGAGTGCATCAGCGCCGAGGCCGTCAATATCGACGCGGCCCGGCGGCGGCTTATCTGCCTCCGGCCGCTCGGCGAGGCGATCGAGGTGCCCTACGACCACCTCATCGTTGCGGCCGGTGTCCGGCAGTCGTATTTCGGGCACGACGAGCTGGCCGAGTGGGCGCCGGGCATGAAGACGATCTCCGACGCGCTGACGATCAGGCGACGCGTCTACGGCGCGTTCGAGCTGGCCGAGACGTCCGCCAGTGCCGCCGAGCAGCAGCACTGGCTGACGTTCGCCCTCGTCGGCGCCGGGCCGACAGGAGTCGAGCTGGCGGGCCAGATCCGCGAGCTCGCCACCAAGACGCTGCGAGCCGAATACCGCCGGGTAGATCCCGAAGACGCCAGGGTCGTGCTGTATGACGGCGGCTCGGCCCCGCTGGCGTCCTTCGGCCCGCGGCTTTCCCAAAGCGCCACGCGAACGCTGCGCCAGCTCGGCGTCGAGCTGCAGATGAACACCATCGTGACCAGCGTGGACCGCGGCGGCCTCGCGGCGAAGGACAAGGACGGCAACGAGACCAGGCTCGACGCGGCCACCGTGCTGTGGACGGCCGGTGTCGAGGCGCCGCCGTTCGCCGCGGCCCTGGCCAGTGCGACCGGCGCCGAGCGCGACCGGTCAGGCCGGGTCGTCGTGGAGGATGACCTCACCATCGCCGGGCATCCGGAGATTTCGGTCATCGGCGACATGATGACGCTGCGCAAACTCCCAGGCGTCGCCGAGGTCGCGATGCAGTCGGGGCTCTATGCAGGCCGCCGCGTCAGGCGGCTGCTGACGGGACACGGCGAGGCGAAGCCGTTCCGCTACCACGACCTCGGCTCGGCCGCCTACATATCCCGGGGGCGTGCCGTCATGTCCGCCGGGCGCCTGCAGTTGTCCGGCTTCCCCGGCTGGGTCGCCTGGCTCTTCATCCACATCGCGTTCCTGACCGGCTACCGCAACCGCGTGGGAGCGATCCTCACCTGGTGGGTCGCCTTCACCCGTGACGTCCGGCGCGAGCGCGCCTACACCACGCGCGCCGTCGGGCGCGTGCACGACCTGTACCGGCCGAGTGCTGCCGAGGCCGCAGGTGCCCCCGCACCCCAGGACGGCGCGCTGCCGACGACGGGACGGACCATGCCTGGCCCCGATAGCTGACGCGCGTTACAGTTCGTGATGTGACCAAGCTGCGAGCGCTGAGTCTCACGCTGGCGGGCATAGCTGCCTGCTGGCAGCTCGCCTTGACCGCGCACGTCAGCCCGTCGGCGCTGATGGCCATGGGCGCCGTTGCTGTAGCTGGCGCGTTGATCGGGCTGCTTGCCCGCTCTGGCTGGCTTGGCCAGGCCGTCACTACCGGACCGCTGCGGCGGAAAGCCTCAGCGCTGCGGCGCAAGTCCTGGGGCGCGGCATTTCAGCGCCAGCGCAACCCCGACGCGGCCGGCCACGCCCGGCCTCGAGCGCCATCGGCGGTCCCGGCGGCCGCCTGACCATCCGCACAGCCCTCCGCGCAATCTGCGGCTGCGTGCACGCGGCCGTCTCCAGCTGAACCCGGAATCTCCGAACCCCGCTGGAGGGTCATCGTCATGCTCGGACTTCTCGGCGCCCCGATAGGCGTCGCTTACCACATCGTGTTTGCGCTAGCTCAGTTCCTCACGCCCCTCTCCGGCAGCCTGGCAACGGCCGCGGCGATCATCGTGTTCACCGTGGGGGTGCGCCTGGTGCTGTCGCCGCTGAGCCTCCTGGCCTACCGCGGTCAGGCCCGCATCTCCGCACTGCAGCCGAAGGTCGCCGAGCTGCGGCGGCGGCACGCGAGCCAGCCGGACCGGCTCCAGCGGGAACTCACCGCGCTCTACCAGGCTGAGGGCGGCGGAATCCTGGCCGGGTGCTTGCCGCTGCTTGTCCAACTGCCGTTCTTCAGCGTGATGTACCGGCTGTTCCTGTCGAAGACGGTGGCCGGCCGCCAAACGCGCTGCTGGCCAGGGACCTGCTGAAGACACCGCTCGGCAGTCACTGGCTGACCGGCGCTGGGCCATTCAGTTCCCACGGCCTCGTATTCCTCGGGCTGTTCGCCCTGCTCGCCGTGGTCGCCTTCCTGACGGCGCGTGCCGCCAGAACCACGGTTGGCCAGGGCAGCACCGGCGGCCAGGGCAGCACCGGCGGCCAGGCGCAGGCGCACCGGCGGCCAGCAGGCTGCCCTCGGCGCGCTCGGCCGGGTACTGCCGTACACGACGGTGATCATCGCGGCGTTCGTGCCGCTGGCCGCCGGCCTGTACCTGGTCACCACGACGAGCTGGACGGCAGCGGAGCGCGCCGTCATGCGCTGGTGGCATGGCCGGGCAGACACGATCACGGGCGCGGGACGTCCCAGTATCGGCCAGGCGACGCTGGATACCGCGCGGCGGCAGCCCGGATAGCGGCGGCACACGCGGCGATGGCCGGGTGAGTGTCAGCACCGCGGCGGCAGGCGATGAGGGTGCGCCTGGTTGCTGACAGCGGGGCCAGCACCACGCCGTCGGGGCAGTCAGCCAGGGCGAGTTCGGGCACGACCGCAACGCCCTGGCCGGCCGCCACCAGGGTCAGCACCGCCGCGAAGTCGTCGGCGTAGTGCCGGATCCGCGGCGTGAACCCCGCGCCCTGGCACAGCCGGATGGCCATCAGGTGGCACAGCGTGCCCGGGCTGCCCACGATCCACGGCCGGGCCCGGCTCGCCCGGACCGGGTCGAGGCCGGCCGCGGCTTCCGCGGCTCCGGCATCGCCAGTCCCGGTATCGGCCGCTGCTGCCAGGTAGACGGTCTCGGTGAGCAGTGGCGCTGTCACTAGCGCCGGATCGGGCTCGGCTGGCACGTAGTCGTACTCGTGCACCAGGGCGACGTCCAGCAGCCCGGCCCGTAGCGCATCGGGCACGTGCGCCGGGTCTAGCTCCGTCACGTGCAGCTCCAGCCGCGGGTGCGCCGCGCCCAGAGCGACGAGTGCGGCCGGCAGCAGCGTGCGGACGGCCGTGGGGAACGCGCCGATCCGCAGCTCGCCTGACAGCTCAGACCTGGCGGTCGCCAGCGCCGCCGATGCCTCCTCCAGGAGCGCGAGCACGCCGCCGGCGCGGTCGGCCAGGTCGGCACCGGCCGCCGTCAGCTCGACACCGCGCCCGCTGCGACGTAGCAGCTGCACGCCGGCCTCGCGCTCCAGCGTTGCAAGCTGCTGAGACACTGCCGACGGCGTGCAGAACTGCGCCTGCGCCACGGCGGCGATGGTGCCCAGCCTGGCCAGCTCGCGCAGCAGCGCCATCTTTCGCACGTCAAGCATTAGCTCAGCTTATGTGTTGATGCAGGAATGTGAACTGGACCTGCACGGTGCTGCCGGGTCAGGATCGGCTCATGACAGCTCTCGCAGGCTTGTACATCCCGCTCATCACCCCGTTCACCAGCGGCGGCGAGGTCGACGCCGCCGCGCTTGAACGACTGGCGCACCGGGTGCTGGATGACGGTGCGACCGGCATCGTGGCGCTCGGCACCACGGCCGAGACCGCGACGCTCACCGACGCCGAGCGGGCGCAGGTCCTGGTCATCTGCGACCGCGTCTGCCGGGAGCGCGCGGCGCCGCTCGTCGCCGGGGCCGGCACCAATGACACCGCCCGGTCGGCGGCGGCGCTGGCCAGCCTGGCCGGCTATCGGAGCGTCCGCGCAGCGCTCACTGTCGTGCCGTACTACAGCCGTCCTGGCGAGGCCGGAGTACTCGAGCATTACCGGGCACTGGCCGGGAGCAGCCCCGTTCCCCTGATCATTTACAACGTTCCGTACCGCACCGGGCAGGCAGTGAGCTGGCGGACTCTGCAGCGGCTCGCCGAGATCGCTGGCATCGCCGGGGTCAAGCACGCGGCCGCGTCGATCGATCAGGACACGATCATGATGATGGCCGGGCGACCCGCCGGGCTTCAGCGTCCTCGGCGGGGACGACCTCTACATCTCGCCGCTGCTCGCGCTTGGCGCAGAGGGCGGCATCCTGGCATCGGCGCACGTGCGGACTGCTGAGTTCGCGCGGCTGCTGAGGCTGTGGCAGGCCGGACGGACGGCCGAGGCGAGGCTGCTGGGGCACCGGCTCGCAGCGGTGTCGCAGTTGCTGTTCGCCGAGCCGAACCCGGTCGTGATCAAGGCGGTCCTGCACCGGCTCGGTCAGATCCCGAGCCCGGCCGTGCGGCTCCCGCTACTGCCGGCCAGCCCGGCGGCAGCTGCCGCCGCTGCGGCCGTGGCCCACGAGGTCGCGTGCGTCGCCGCGACCTGACCGAGTAGGTTAGACGCGACCCGGCGGAGGAGCGGAGGAGAGGGAGCCGTGAGCGGCGGACTTGACCACCTGATCCTGTCCGGGCCTGTGCTCCTGGCCATGCCCGTCGCCGCCGCCGCCGGGGCGATCACGTTCCTGTCGCCGTGCTGCCTGCCGCTCGTACCGGGGTACCTCTCGTACCTGACCGGCATGTCCGGGTCGGCGGCGCCCGGCCCTAAGCCGAAGAACGAGACCGCACTTGTCCTGAGCCCGGCTATCGCGACCGCTGGCCCAGCCGCGACCGCTGCGCCAGTGCTGGCGGGCGGCCCAGTCACGTCAGGGGCGCCGCCGAGCCAGGGCGGCGACCAGCTAGACATGAGCCATCAGGCTGCCGTTCCTAGCCGCGTGATGCTCGGCACGCTGCTGTTCATCCTCGGCTTCTCGGCCCTCTTCGCGGTCGAAGGCGTCAGCGTCGCCAGCCTGGGCGACACCCTGCGCCTCCACGCGGCAGGCCTGACCCAGGCACTTGGCGCGCTCATCATCGTCCTCGGGCTGCTGTTCATCGGCTTGTTCGACAGGTTCAGCTTCGCCGGGCGCATCATCAAGCCGGGCGTCCGGCCGCGGGCAGGCCTGGCCGGAGCGCCGCTGCTTGGCGTGCTGTTTGGTCTCGGCTGGACGCCCTGCACGGGGCCGACGCTCGCCGCAGTTCTCGCGCTGGGCACCACGAGCGGGACCGCGGTGCGCGGCGGCCTCCTTGCGTTCGTCTACGCGCTCGGGATCGGCGTGCCGTTCCTGATTGTGGCGTTTGCGTTCCAGCGGGGCATCAACGTCTTTGCCTTTGCCCGGCGGCACGCGCGGCTGGTGACCAGGATCGGCGGCCTCATGCTGATCGCGGTCGGCTTGCTTGAGGTCACCGGCGCGTGGGCGGCCGCCATCACCTGGCTCCAGGTGCACTGGCTGAGCGGCTACAGCGCGCCATTCTGAGCAGCGCCCGCCAGCGAGCCGTCAGCGCACCTTTAGCGCAGGAGGGCCAGCGCTTCGGCGGGGGTCGCGAGCGTTACATCCGCCGGCTCAGCCGGGTCGTACTGATGGCCCCACGCGGCCGCGACGGAGAGGCCGCCGACCGATCGCGCGGCGCGCAGGTCGTTCGGCGCGTCACCGATGTAGGCCAGGCCGCTGGCGGGCGTGCCCAGCTTGCTCGCCGCGAGCACCAGCCCGTCGCCAGCCGGCTTCGGCCGCAGGATGTTATCTCCGCCGATGACGACGTCGGCCTGCACTCCCGCGGACGTCAGCAGGATCGCGGCGGCGCGGCTGCTCGCGCCGGTGAAGACGGCAACCTGGTGGCCGCGCTCGCGCAGCGCGGCGAGTACCTCGGCCACGCCCGGGTACGGTGCGACGTCCGCCGCGGTCAGCCGGCGGTAGTAGGCCTCCGCCTCGGCCGCCGTCACATCCCGGCCCACCAGGCCGGCCAGGATCATCTCCGGCGTCCCAAGCGAGTACCGCTCCACGACCTCCTCGGGGGTGACCGCCGGCCCGCCCAGCTCGCGAGCCGCGAACGCGAGCGCCGCCGTCACGATGCCGCCGGAGTCCAGCAACGTGCCGTCCATGTCCCAGACCAGCTGCATGAGAGCTCTCACGCCGACCGTGGTGGCAGGGACGGGCGGCGCCGCGACGGGCGGCTGGCCGGATCGGGCGGCCGGATGGCAGGCCGGTCCGAGAGCGCCGCGAGCGCCAGCTCGACCGCGGTCTCCAGCTGGACATCCCGGCCCGCGGCCCAGTCATCTGGTGTCGGGATGACCTCGACGTCGGGGTCGACACCGTGGTTCTCCACGCCCCAGCCGTAGGCGTCGAACCAGAAGGCAAGCCGCGGCACGGTGATGCGATGTCCCGTCCACTAGCTGGTGCGGCTCGTCGTAACCGACGACGCCGCCCCACGTCCGCGCGCCGACGACCGGGCCGAGCCCGAGGATCTTGATAGCCGCCGTGACAATGTCGCCGTCCGATCCCGCGCACTCGTCGGCGAGCGCGACGACCGGGCCACGCGGAGCGTCCTCAGGGTAGGTGGACGGCGCCAGTCCGCGCGGAACATCCCAGCCGATCACGCGGCGCGCCAGCTTCTCCACGACGAGCTGCGAGGTGTGCCCGCCAGTGTTACCGCGGACATCGACGATGAGCGCATCGCGCAGCATTTCGCCCCGCAGGTCGCGGTGGAAGTCCGCCCAGCCCTCGCTGACCATGTCGGGCACGTGCAGGTAGCCGACCTGGCCGCCGCCCAGCTGACGTACCGCAGCTCGCTTGCGGCTGACCCAGTCCTGGTAGCGAAGCCGCCGGTCGCTGGCCAGGGGCACCACCACGACGCTGCGGCGCCCGCTGCCGTCCTGCCCGGCGACCGTGAGCTCGACAGGCTTGCCGGCCGTGCCAGCCAGCAGCGGGCCCGGTCCGGCGGCGTCCACCGCGCGGCCGTCGACGGCGAGCAGCACGTCGCCGGGCACCACGTCAACGGCCGGCGCGGCCAGCGGCGACCGCGCCCGCGGGTCGGAGGTCTCGCCATGCACCACCCGGGCGACTCGCCAGTCGTCACCCGTCCGCTCCAGGTCGGCGCCGAGCAGGCCCTGCCCCGGGCTGGCGGCCGGCCCGCCGCCGGGCACGATCACGTAGGCGTGGGAGGTGCCTAGCTCTCCGAACACCTCCCAGAGCACGTCGGCGAGCTCGGACCTGGTCGTGATCCGGTCCAGTAGCGGCCGGTACTCAGCTTCGATGGCGTCCCAGTCGACGTCGGCCATGTCGGGCACCCAGAAGTCGTGCCGCATGATCCGGAACGCCTCGGCGTACGCCTGATGCCACATTGCCACCGGGTCGCACATGAACCTGGCCCGGCTTCCGTCGACGTCGACTCGGTCATCGGGATTGTCATGATCCGCCTTGTGCTCCCCCGGCAGGACCGTCAGCTTGCCCTGGTCGCTGACGACCAGCCTGGTCCCGTCGCCGCTCACCTCGAACCAGTCCACACCGTCGGACAGCTCACTGGCCTCCCGCCGGCCGAAGTCGAAGCGCTCAAGGACCGGCCGCGGAGCGTCGTCGGTCGGCCGGGCCCCGCCGACGCCGAGATTGCCCGTCACGGGCTCGCGCAGCCAGGCGAGCCCGTCCTTCACCGCGCGCAGGCGCGAGTACCGGGACTCGGGCACGGGCAGGGGCACGACCCGGTCGGCCATGCCGCCGGTGTCCACGGTGACGGCCAGGCGGGCCCCGTCCCTGCCGTCCGCGCTGGCGGTGCCGTCCGCGCTGGCGGGGCCGTCCGCGCTGGAGGTGCCGTCCGCCGTGCTGTCGCTGCCCGTGACCTCCGCGGCCTCGCGGCCAGGCCTGGCATCGCCAATCGGCCTGCCGCCCAGCTGCGGGGCGAACGGCGAGGGCGTCGACGCGGCCAGTGGCAGCAGGTAAGGCCGGGCGCCGTAGGGGAACGACAGGTCGAAGAAGTGTGCGTCGTAGACCGGGTCGAAACTGCGCCGCGACAGGAAAGCCAGGTGCTTCCCGTCGTGGGTGAACACCGGATCGGAATCGACGAACCGCCCGTCGGTGATGTCGGTGACCTGGCCATCGGCGATCCGGGCCAGCCGAAGCTTGCGCAGCGGCTGCTCGCCCATCCCGCCGGGATGCTCGGTCGGCTCCGACCAGGCAAGCCAAGCCGAGTCTGGCGACCACGCCAGCCCGGTTACCTTGCCGTTGGCGGAGGCGGCTAGCTCCCGTACCTGGCCCGAGGCCACGTCGACAAGGCGCAGCCGCCCGTCCTCTGCCGCGACCGCGACCCCGCTGCCGTCGGGCGCGGCCGCGAGCCCGCTGATGCGGCCGACCTGCCCGGCCGCCAGCCTGCGGGGTGACGCGGCGGGGCCGGCCGGCCCGGCGGGGTCGCCGCCCCCGATCTCTACCGCATCAGTGCCGTCGGCATCCGTGGCCCAGACAACCTGACCGTCGTCCCCGAGCACTTGCGGGTACCTGGCGCGGACGCCAGGCGCTACCGAGAGCGCCCTGGCCGGTCCGTCGCGGTGGGTCAGCCAGTGCACGGTGCCGCGTACTTCAACGGCGCTGGCGGTGCCGGAGTTGTCGACGGACAGCGAGCCCACATGATCGTCGGCGGAGATCAGTCGCGGCGCGCGGCCGCTCGCCGGCGCGCCGAGGACGATGTCGAGTCGCCGCGGCCCGGCTGCGTCCAGGCTGTCAAGCAGCCACAACTCTCCGCCGCACGCATAGATGATCCGCTGCCCGTCCGTGCTCGCCTGCCGCGCGTACCAGCCGTCGTGATCGGTGTGACGCCGCAGCCCGGTGCCATCAAGCGCGCACGAATACACGTTGCCGGTGCCCTCGTGATCGGAGATGAAGGCGAGCCTCCCGCCGGCGATCATGGGGCTGGCGAACTGGCCAGGCAGGTCCGCCATGACGCGACGGAACGGCGCCGTGCCGTCCGCGGCGGCGGGGCCGAGCCACAGCCGGCCGGCGGTGCCGCCGCGATAGCGCTTCCAGTGCGCCGGCTCGCCGCCGAAGCTGCCCCACGTCCCGTTCAGCAGCGCGATCGTGCCATCAGCCACGCCATCGCCGAGGGCCATGGCAGCCACAGGACCGAGTGGCAGCATTCGCGCAGTGCCCGTGCCGCCCAGCCCCGCAGCGGCCGAAAGTTCCGTGCCGAGCGCTCGTGCCCAGGTGTAATGCCCGAACGGCTGCGCGGCGGTGCTGGCAGCCAGCACCTCGCCCGCCTGTGTCCAGCCACAGACGACAGCCCAGGACGCGGCCCAGTACGACAGCCGGGTGCTCACGCCGTCCGCCACGCCGGCCAGGTAGATGTCGGTGCCGCCGTCCTTGCCGCTGGCCCACGCCAGGTGCTCGCCATCGGCCGCGAACCGGGGAGTCGCGACGGGAGCCTCACCTGCGGTGAATCGCCAGGCCCTGCCGCCGGCCGCGGGAGCGAGCCAGATGTCATCGGCCGCGGTAAAGACCACCATATCGTCGTTAATATGAGGATATTGCAGGTAGCCGCGAGAAGTCATCCGGTCATCTTACGGCGCGATGACGCCGGCCCGACGTTACCGTTGCTCACCTTCCGTAACCGGTCCTTTCGTGCCCGGGCAATTGCTCACGACACCGATGCCGTTCTCCTAACAAGGAGAAATCCGGGCGCACTGTATAGTTATTCACCCTTACGAACATCCTTGCTGGCCTTACCGAACGCCATTCCGTAACCCTCCGTACTGGATGCCGGTCCTTGGCCGAAATGGCTTGTATACATGCGGTCCCGGTGCAAGACTCGGCGTCATGGCAATCGCGCTTGACGGGAGCGTTCCTGATTCGAGCCCCGACGGACTGGCTGGTCAGACAGCCCTGAGCCGTCTCGCGAGCCGCTCGTCGCGTAATGCCACACCGACCTCTGGTTTAACGCAGGGTTATCTGGGCTTTAACACTTTTGCCGGTGACAATCAGCCGTCCGGGTCCACCGCGCGCGCCGAAAGCCAGCCTCCGCAGCAACCCGCGCCGCGCAAAGGGATCACGGCCGCCGACCTAGAGCCACGGCTTGTAAAGGAATCCTTTGCGCGGCTGATGTCCGAGAGTTCGGCCGCCATGGAATACTTCTACGCGCGGCTTTTCACGGCAAATCCTGATTCAAGAGCGCTTTTCCCGACCAGTATGACAACGCAACGAGAGCGCCTGTTCGCCGTGCTTGCCCGGCTGGTCTGGAGCCTGGACAATCAGCCGGGATGTGCCGAGATCCTGGGCCAGCTTGGCCGGGATCACCGGCGCTACGGCGTGACCGAGCCGCATTACAAGGCGTTCTTCGCGGCCCTGCGCGACACTGCCCAGCACTTCACCGGGAGCGCCTGGACAGCCGAGACCGCAGGTGCCTGGCAGGTCGCGCTTGACTACATCTCGGCCGCCATGCGGGCGGCCGCCGCACAGGACGCCAAGACGTCGCCGGCCTGGTGGATCGCCGAGATCGTCTCCCACGAGCTGCGCTCCCCCGGCGTCGCAGTGATCCGGCTCCGGCCTCGAGAGCCGCTGCCATATGAGCCGGGCCAGTACATCCCGATCCAGGTGACGAGGTGGCCCAGAGCCTGGCGGCCCTACTCGATCGCCAACGCCCCGCGGCGCGGCGGCCTAATCGAGCTGCACGTGCGCGCAGTGCCAGGCGGCATGGTGAGCAACACGCTGGTCCACCACTCGGTCACCGGCGACTGCGTCCTGCTTGGCGCGGCAGCCGGCTCAATGACGCTGGCTGACTCCGACCGCGATCTGCTCTGTGTTGCGGGCGGCACCGGGCTGGCGCCCATCAAGGCGATCATCGAGCAGGCGCTCGCCACGCCGTCACCTGGCGGCCCGCGCAAGATCACGCTGTTCGTCGGCGCCCGCCAGCACTTCGACTTGTACGACCTCGAGGATCTCCAGCTGCTGGAGTCAGCATGCCCGGCGCTGCGGGTGATTCCCGTGCTGTCCGACGAGCTCGGCTACAACGGGCTCTCCGGCATGCTCCCGGACGTTATCGGAGGTCACGGGCTGTTTGAAAACACCGATGCGTACATCTGCGGCCCGGCGGCCATGGTCTCGATGACCGCCGCATTGCTCGCTGCGAGCATCCCGTCCGGCCAGATCCACCACGACCCAGTGTCCCAAGACCCAGGATCGTGGACACGGCCCTAGGACTCGGCCGCGCCCGACTCTGCGGGACCACCGTCCAGGTAGGTCCCGAAGAAGCCGAAGATGCGCTGCCAGGCGTCCGCCGCATCCGCGGGCTGATAGCTCATCCGGCCTATCTTGGCGAACACCGCGCCGACGCCGGCCGACTCGGTCATGAAGCGGTGTCCAGAGCCCGGGTACACCTGCACATCATGCGGAACCTCCAGCACCACTAGCGCGCGCTGGAGCCGCTCGGGATGCTCGGTGCCCATCGGATCGCGGCCGCCGTAGCTGCCGACGACCGGGCACGCGCCGGCGAGAACGGACTCGGCGTCCTTCGGCACGTCGCCATAGTTCACCGCCGCGACGTCAAAGCCGGGCCTGGGCGCGCACAGCAGCGCGAAGCCGCCGCCGAGGCAGAAGCCGATCACGCCGGTCTTGCCCGTGCAGTCCGGCCTGGCGGCCAGGAACGCCCGCGCCGCGTCGAGCGCGTCGAAGGCCGATCCGCGGCCAGCCCGCAGCTGCACGAAGGCACTGCGGATGCAGCGGATCCAGGACTTGCCATCGAACAGATCCGGCGCGAGCGCCAGATACCCGCGTGCGGCGAACTCATCAGCCTTGCGGCGGATGTCGTCGTTGAGGCCGAACGCCTCGTGGATGACCACGACGGCCGGCCACGGCCCGGGCGAGGCCGGCGGCACCGCGAGGTAGCCGGGCCAGGTGTCGTCCGCGACCGGAAAGCTAATGTCGGGCATGCGCCAAACAATGCCACACATTGGCGAGCCACACATCCGGAGATGAGGCGTGCTCTCAGGATTCGGCTACTCTGGGTGCAGCCTGTCTTACTTTCCGATGGCAGCGGCAGCGGCTTTCTCCTGGCCGCCAATATCTAATGTCTCGTATTCTCGCCATCGGCATGGAACGGCAATACGAGGCCATAACTGCAGCGAACAAAGCTAGCTATGGACCCGGAATATTAAATGTCTCCGCCGCGGGGCCGGGCCGCTGTCGCTGCACGCTCCCCTGCCCGGCACAGCCGCAGCACGTTGGCGATGATCTGGTGCCCGGCCCCGCCCTCCGTGGTCAGGATCGACTCCGGGTGGAACTGGACGCCCCAGCGTGCGCGCCCGGCGTCCTCGATGGCCATGACGACGCCGTCGGCGGTGACGGCGGTGACCTCGAACCCGCCGGTCACCTGGTCGGGCCGCGCGTGCAGCGAGTGGTAACGGGCCGCCGTGAACTCCGCCGGCAGTCCGGCCAGCAGCTCGCCGCCGAGTACCTGCACGCGGCCCGGCTTGCCGTGCATCGGCGTATCCAGCAGGCCCAGCGACCCGCCTGCGTGCTCGACCATCGCCTGCAGGCCGAGGCACACGCCGAACGCGGGCAGTCCGCGCTCGTCGAGCGCGCTGAGCAGCTTGTCGCAGTCGAAGTCGGTCGGACGGCCCGGTCCTGGCGACAGCACGACCAGGTCAGGCGCGAATTCGTCGAGCAGGCCGGGATCGAAGCCGGCGCGCAGCGTGCTGACATCGGCACCCTGCTCGCGGAAGTAGCCGGCCAGCGTGTGCACGAACGAGTCCTGGTGATCGACGAGCAGCACCCGCATGCCGGTACCTGGCCGCGCAGGCTGCTCGGCGGGGCTGACGCTGCCACCCCGTTCCCGGTCTGATGAGTCGTCGGGGTGAGCTTCGGCGAGCGTCTCCAGCAGGGCCCGCGCCTTGAGCACAGTCTCGCGCTCCTCGTCGGCCGGGTCGGAGTCGTAGAGCAGTGTCGCGCCGACGCGGACGGCAGCGATGCCGCCGGTGATGTGCGCCGTGCGCAGGGTCAGGCCGGTGTTCATGCCGCCGTCGAAGCCGATCATGCCGACGGCACCGCCGTACCAGCGGCGTGGCGCGGCCTCGTGGTCCTCGATGAACTGCATGGCCCAGTTCTTCGGCGCCCCGGTGACGGTGACCGCCCACATGTGGGTCAGGAATGCATCCAGGGCGTCGAACCCGGGCCGAGCAGGCCCTCCACATGGTCGACGGTGTGGATCAGCCGGCTGTAGATCTCGATCTGGCGCCGGCCGATGACCTTGATGCTGCCCGGTACGCAGATCCGCGACTTGTCATTGCGGTCGACGTCGGTGCACATGGTCAGCTCGGACTCCTCCTTCGGCGAAGTGAGCAGCGTCCGGATCGCCTCGGCGTCCGCCATCGCGCCTTCGCCGCGCGCGATCGTGCCCGCGATCGGGCACGTCTCCACGCGGTCAGCGGTCACCCGGACGTACATTTCCGGCGAGGCGCCGACCAGGTACTCGTCCTGGCCGAGGTTGAGGAAGAACTCATACGGCGCCGGGTTGCGCTCGCGGAGGCGCTCGAAGAACGCGGCCGGGGACGTGCACGGCGCATAGAACCGGTGGCTCGGCACGACCTCGAACAGGTCGCCGCGGGCGAACTTCTCCCTGGCCAGTTCCACCACGCGGGCGTAGCTGCCAGGCTGCGGGTCGGCCGGCAGGCTGCTCCTGCCGGGAACGGGGTCGCTTACTGCTCCGCCGGAGTCCCGCGGGAGCCCGACAGTGGTGCCGGCGTCGGTAGCGAAGTCGTAGCTGAAGCGGGTTGCGGTCTCCCGCTTGCGGTCGACGGCGTACACCAGGTCGGGCAGGTGCAGCACCAGGTCGCGAACGCTCCCGTCCCGGCGGTGCTTCTGCCGCACGGGCTCGAACTGGAACGCCAGGTCGTAGCCGAACGCCCCGTACAGTCCGAGATGCGGGTCGGGACCGGCGAAGGCCGCGATGATCTCGCGCAGGGCGGAGAACACTGTAGGCCGGCGGCTGCGCTGCTCCTCGGTGAAGATCTCGTCGCTCTCGGGGATGACGACCTCGACGTGACCAGGGTCCGCGATTACAGCGCCCGTGCTGGTGGCGACCGTGCTGCCGGCCGCACTGTGCAGGGCCGCCGCTATGGCCGGCAGCAGGACCTGGCCGCGCTGGTTCAGCGCGGTCGCGCTGATCCGGCGGCCGCGTGCCACGATCTGGACCGGCGGATCGATGTAGGCCAGGTGCCAGCGGCTGTAGCGACCTGGGTACTCCATGCCAGAGCTGAGCACTCCGCCGGGCCGGAGCTGGACCTGCCGGGTGATCTCGTCAAGCTCCGCCTCGTCGAACGGCTCGGCCGTGCGGAGCACCCGGACGCCCCCGGCGGTCAGGTAAGTCGTCTGATCCATCTCGGCCTCGCCGGTTGTCATGCCCGGCGAGCCGGCGGCCAAAAACAAAGGCGGCCGCCGTGCCGGGCGGTCGCCTGTGTGGTGGTCTGCTGAGCGCGCGAACCTGGCACCGCCTAGTGGCGGGGCCACCAGCCTGCTGCTGGACGGTTGACGTGCATGCGGGGAGCATAGCAGGCCGGCCCTGGTCCGCGAGCTTGCCCTGGTCAGGCCGTGTAGACCACGGTAATGGACACGCTGACCTGCTGGCTGCCAGGCGAGACCGGCACGGCGGCATCCTTGGAGCTGGCGGCGTTGACGCCGAAGTAGACGGGCGTCGTGACGTCGTCGGGCGTGATGCTGATGACCTGGCCGAGCGGCTCGCCGAGTGCCTTGGCGAACTGGCTCGCCTTGGCCTTAGCGTCCTTGACCGCGCTCGCCCGTGCGGCGGCTAGCAGCGAGCCGGTGTCGGTCAGGTTGAGTGACACGTTGTCCACGGTGACCGCGTTGCCGCCCGCATGCACCGCCGCCTGGATCTGGCTGCCCGCGATGCTGAGCTTGTTCAGGGTGGCGGTCAGCGATTCGGTGACGCCATAGCTGACCGGCACCTGCGAATTCCCCTGATAGTTGGGCGAGATATTGAGGCCGGAGGTCTGGATGTCGGCGGCCGCTACGCCCCGCTGCCGCAGGGCGCTAGTCACCTGTCGTACTGCCTGGTTGGCCTGGCCGAGCGCGGAGCCCACGCTGCCGCCATTGACCTGGACGCCTAGGGACAGCACGAGCTGATTCGGCGTGCCCGTGACGCTGCCAACACCGGTCACCGTGATCCGGCCCGGGCCCGGCTGGGCAGAGGTGAGCGTCGCGGCCTCCGCGGCCGGCGCGCTGCTGCGGGTCGTGCCGAGGCTGAAGGCGCCCACGAGGAGCGCGGCGGACGCGACGCCGACGGCGGCGGCGCGGAATCCGGGGTTAGAGGTGACGGCCATGACAGGGCTCCTGCTCCGCGGGGACGGTGTGTTGTCCCTGCGACGCAGCGGACGCGCCGGCGGTTCCCACCGAAGCCAGGCCGTTACCTTAGAAACGCATCCAGCTGCCGATCTGCCCGGCTGTCCCCCTGGTCTTGACTGCCGTGGCGTGGGCGCGGGCAGCCGCCGCCAGGTCCTCGATCGCCAGGCCGAGCGCCTCAAAGATGGTGATCTCGTCGGGGCTCGACCGTCCGGCTGCTGTCCCGGCCAGCAGCTCGCCCAGCTCGGCCCTGACCTGATCCGGCCCGACGCTTCCGCCGGCGGCGGCCAGCCGGTAGTCGCCCGACTCGGCGAACAGCGCGTCGCGGCGGTCCGCGAACAGCACGCTCGCCGCGACCGTCGCGGTGTCGAGCTCGCGCATGTGCGGCAGACAGGCGCCGACCGCGTTGATGTGCGTGCCTGGCGCGATCCAGTCTCGCTCGAGTACCGGCTCGGCGGAGCTCGTGGCCGTCACCAGGATCCCGGCGCCATCGGCAGCCTCGCGCGCAGTCGCGCACGCCCGCACCGGTGCACGGGTCCGACCCGCCAGGCTCGCCGCGAACTGCGCGGTCCGGCCCGGATCCCGGCCCGCAACCCGGATCGCGGCGAGCGGCCGTCCGGCGTCGAGCGCGAGTATGTGCGCCCTGGCCTGCACCCCGGTGCCGATGACGGCAAGCTCATCCGCATCCGCCCTGGCGAGCAGGTCCGTCGCGACTACCGAGACGGCCGCGGTCCGAATCTCGGTCACTGCCGAGGCGTTCAGCAGCGCGACAGGCTCGCCAGTCTGTCCGCTGGACAGCAGCACCACGCCCTGATGGGTGTCCAGGCCGACCGCCGGGTTCGACGGCGTAATGCAGATGGCCTTGAGTCCGTAGATCGCGCCGGCAGCTGCACCCGGTCCCCCGGACAGGTAGGAGGGCATAAGCGCCACCAGCCCGGCGGCGCCATCGGGCCTCGCGACCGTGCGCAGCGGCTGCTGGGCGCGGCCGGTCGCAAGCGCGCGCAGCGCATCGCGCATCGCCTCGGCGCACTCGGCGTACCCGAGGGCGGCGTGCACGTCGCTGGCCGACAGGACGAGGAGTTCCATAAGGCTTCTTGCTGCCGCGTCAGGAGGCCGCGTGACCGCCGACGAGCGACAGTATCTGGTTGACCGCCTGCTGGATCTCCGTCTGCCGTCCCGGCATGTCCTTGCTCGCGAACTGGTTGAGGATCGCCAGGACGCTGTCCTGCTGCTTGAGGATCTGGAGCTGCTGCGTGCCCATAGCGTGCAAGGCGATCAGTGTCTCGTGGTCCGCGATCGCCCGCTTGTCGCTCGCCGCCTGCGCCCGGTTGGCACTAACCTGCAGCGAGATCATGATCGAGAGCTGGGGCAGGTTGAGCAGCGTCAGCAGCAGGGGCCACGGAACGGGATCGAAGCCCGCGACCTGACCCAGGATCAGCCAGGCCATGATGCCCACCGTGATGCCGATGAAGACATACATGGAGCCGCAGAATCTGTTGACGCCGTCGGCGATCTTGTCGAGGATGCTGCTGCCGCGGACGTGGTCGGAGAGCACCAGCTTCGGGCGGAACTGCTCCGGCGCCTGCTTGATCTCCTCGGCCCTCTCGTGCAGGTGATGCAGTTCGTGGCTGATATCGCGCAGCGCGGCGGCGTCGGTGGCCGGCTTGGCGTACTGAAAGCGAGCCGGCTGAGCGGCGTTGATGGGGTCCTGGATGGCTGTCATGGTTGCCTCCGTAATGCCGCCGGACTGGACGAGAGGGCCAGCCAGGCGCCGACTGATCAGATGCAACCTAGCGCGGGCCAGCCGGTTTCGCCCGATCCGTTACCATCGCCTGACCGTACGTCCTGGTCCTGGTGTACTCGCGGAAGCCGAGCGACTCGTACAGGCGCTTGGGAGCCGGGTAGGCGGCGTCACCGCGGGCGTTCACGATGGCACGCACGGCGCCGGCCGCGCGCAGTGCGCGCAGGACCGCCAGCGACACTGCTGTCGCCAGCCCCATTCGCCGGTGTGCCGGGCTGGCGCCGGCGGGCTCGAACTGGCCTGTCTTGTTTCGCTCGTCGTACCAGCCGAGGCAGTACGAGGCGAGCGTGCCGTCGGGTGCCTCCACGGCAAGATCAAGCTCGGCCCGGTAGGGCGGTACCGATGCCAGCTGCCGACGGCGCGCGGCGTCGAAGCGGCTGCCGTCAAAGGCCGAGCGGTGCACAGCGACCCAGCCCGCACCGTCAGCGGCCACCTCTCGGATCCGGTAGCCAGCGGGCAGCGCCCGGCTCCGCCGGAGCATCGGCGAGCGACAGGCCAAGGCAGCTGAAGTACGGACCTTCCTGCGGTTGATAGCCACGTCCGGTCAGCGCCTCGGTGACGGCGGTTTCGGTGTCGGCCACCTGGAGAGCCAGCGGCACCACGACAAGCGGCTCGGCCCACGCGAGCACCTCGCGGGCAAGGGTCGGATAGCGGGGATCGACCTGAAGCATCAGCTCGGCCGGGCGCTGCACCCAGCCCCACGCGACCACAAGATCGTCGTCACGCCACAGGGCCGTCGGGTTGTCGGCGGGCCGGTCATAGCTCAGGACGTAGTTCCAGGCGAGGTCGCCAACGGACCGGTACCCGGTCTGCGGGAAGACGCGCTCAGCCAGTGCCTGCATCCCCGCCAGGTCGGCCGGGCCGTCATGCTCGGTCACCCTCACTCGTGCAGGCTAGCCGTGGAAGATACACACCCCAAGCGATTATTTCGGGCGAACGTGAGCCGGGCTATGCCGCACTGGAGGTTAAGGTCGGTCTCGTGACGGACGCCATCATCGTCAATGGTTCACGGCAGCAGCTGACCGCTTCGGCCGGCCAGACCTTGCTCGACTGGCTGCGCGCTGACCTCGGCGTGACCGGGCCCAAACTCGGCTGCGGCGAGGGCGCCTGCGGCGCGTGCACGGTGCTGATCGGGAGCAGGCCGGTGCAGGCGTGCCAGGTCGAGGCGGCCAGCCTCGCTGGCCAGCGCATCACAACCGCCGAGGGCCTGGCCGAGGACGGCATCCTGCATCCGGTGCAGCAGGCGTGGCTCGAGGCCGGTGCCATGCAGTGCGGCTACTGCACGCCGGGGTGGCTGACTGGCACCGCCGCGCTGCTCGCGCGCACGCCGCATGCCGACGACGCCAGGATCGACGCGGAGCTCGACAACCACGTCTGCCGCTGCTGCGCCTACCCGCGGATCCGGCGGGCGATACACCGCGCTGCCGAGCTGATGGAGCAGCCCGAGCTGCTCGACCCGATGCCCGCCGACACCGTGCCTGCCGACACCGCGCCTGCCGACACCGCGCCTGCCGAAACCGTGCGTGCCAGCACCGGCGTGGCCGCGCCAGGCCAATCCGGGCTAATACAACCTGCGCCGGTGCAGCCATGGGATCTGGCCCGCGAGCAGCCGCAGTCGTTCGCCAGCGCCATGCCCGAGGGACTGCTCACCGTTGTCGCCGACAACGACGCCGACGGCGAGCAAGGCAGCCCCGGCGGCCCCGACGACGCCTGGGTCCATGTCGGTGCCGACGGCTCGATCACGGCGTTTACCGGCAAGGTCAAGGCCGGCCAGGGCACACGCACAGCGCTGGCATTGCTGGTGGCCGAGGAGCTGGCGGTCGCGCCTGGCCTTGTCCGGCTGGCGATGGCCGACACCGACGTGTCGCCGTTCGACCTCGGCACGTTCGGCAGCAGGTCCATGCCGCACGCGGCGCCGCCGCTCCGCACCGCGGCGGCCGCCGCCTTCCGGCTACTGACCGAAGCGGCTGCAGCGCGCTTCGGCCTGCCGGCAGGCCAACTCAGCGCGAGGGACGGCATGATTGCAGGCCCGGACGGCGCCCCGAGCGTGAGCTACGGCGACCTCGTGGCCGGCGAACGCAGAGTAGAGCACGTGCCATCGGACGCGCCTGTCACGCCAGCGACCGCGTGGCGGCATTCGGCCAGCCGCCAGGCCCGTGCGGCGGGTGGCGCCGCGGTCGTCGCAGGTGCCAAGGTCTTTCCGTCTGACCTGCGCTTGCCCGGCATGCTGCATGGATGCGTGCTGCACTCGCCAGCGGCAAGGGCAACGCTACGGCATGCCGATACCACCGCCGCGGCCGCGATGACAGGCGTCACGGTCGTGCGCGAAGGAGCCCTGACGGGCGTGGTCGGGCCCGACGCACGGACGGCGAGCGCGGCCCTCGCGGCTATCGACACCAGCTGGGCTGAGCCGCAGGAGCCGGCTGGCCCGCGCGACCTGGCGGACTACCTTCGAGCTCATCCGGTGCCGGGCGAGGGCCGCGGGGCCGGGTACTCATCCCGTAGCGGCGATCCGGACGCGGCGCTCGCCAGCGGCACCATCCGGCTCGAGGCGACCTATGAGGCCGCCTACGTAGCCCATGTGCCGCTGGAGCCGCGGGCCGCGGTGGCCCGCTGGGACGGCGCGCACCTGACCGTGTGGACAGCCACCTCGACCCCGTTCCGCGCCCGCCAGGAACTCGCCGCGGAACTCGGCATCGGCGAGGCCAGCGTGCACGTCATCGTCCCCGACTTCGGTGGCGGCTTCGGCGGCAAGCACGGATCAGTGGTCGCACTGGAGGCCGCGCGGCTGGCAAGGGCCGCAGGGCAGCCCGTCAAGGTGCAGTGGAGCCGGGCGGACGAGTTCCGCGCTGGCTACCTGCGTCCGGCCGCGGTGATCGACGTCACCAGCAGCGCGGACGAGGCCGGCGACATGCTCGCCTGGTCGTTCACCAACATCAACGCCGGCGCGGTAGGTCTGGCGACGCCCTACCGGGTGCCGCATCGGCTGCTGAGCTATCAGCCAGCGGCAGCGCCGCTGGCTCAGGGCTCTTATCGGGCCCTCGCGGCGACTGCCAACAACTTCGCCCGCGAATCCCACATGGACGAGCTGGCCGCCGCCTGCGGCGTCGATGCCGTCGCGTTCCGGCTCCGCCATCTCGACGACGAGCGCCTCGCGGCCTTGCTAGAAGCGGCGGCCGCGGAGATCGGCTGGCCGGGCCTGGCGGGTGACCGCGCTGGCGGGCCCGACCGCACGGGAACTGGCATCGCGATCGGCATGGAGAAAGGCGGCCGCGTCGCCACCGCTGCGCGGGTACACGTCGCCGCCGACGGTACATTTCGGATCCTGAGCCTGGTCACGGCCGTCGACTGCGGCGCCGTGGTGCACCCCGACGGCCTGACAAATCAGGTCGAGGGCGCAGTGGTGATGGGCCTTGGACCAGCCCTGTTCGAGCAGATCGACTTCACCGGCGGGCGGATACTCAACGCGTCGATGACGGACTACCGGGTGCCACGGCTCGCAGACGTGCCGGCCGATCTGCGGGTGGTGCTGCTGGACCGGCCCGATCAGCCGTCCGCAGGCGGCGGCGAGACGCCGATCATCGCGGTCGCGCCGGCCATCGCCAACGCGATCTTCGCGGCCAGCGGCGTGCGCCTGCGGTCGATGCCGCTCGTGCCCGACGGCCGGGTACACCGACCTAGCGCCTGACGACCGCCTCGTCGCGGCGAAAATGTGCTCGGTGCTCATTCGTCCGACATAGCGACCCGGAATTCGGCACACTAGTGTCCTGACACCACTGGCCTGGCGGTAGGAGGTTACAGGCAATGTGGCGGAGAAGGCGCCGCCTGCAGCGGCTGGAAGCGGAGATCGCCAAGGCCAGCGCTGATCGGACCGACCTGCGGCACCGCCTGGAGCACTTCGAGATGATCGCTGCTGCCGCTGGCGCAGCGCAACGGTATCCGGTGCCATCAGAGCCGCTGCCGCCAAGCCTTGTTACGGCAGCGAGCGACGCTCGCGCCCAGGACATCGCAGTGCGCTTGGACATCGGGGCCGCCGAGGTCATCGCCGTCGTCGGCGGTGGCGGCGACCCGCGCGAGTGGTGGACCGCCATCTGGCGTGCAGCCGGGCCGCAGGCCGAAGCCGGACTGATCCGACTGCGCATGCAGGCATTGCCGCGTGGCCTGAGTGCCATCCTTCGCGGAGATGAGTGGGGCGCTCTTGAAGTTCTGGTCTCGCAGGCGCTGCCGCCGGAGCGCCAGCGAGCCGCCGTCCGAGTCGCGTTGCGCTCGGCTCGAGGGGCCGGGTGGCGCACCAGGCTAGCGCCAGGCCTAGTGGTGCCTATCCCGATCGCCGCCATCCTGTCTTCCGGCCAGGGGTGGCTTCGGGGGCTGACCGCCACGTTGCGTACGCACGCATTGCTGACTGCCGCGGCCACCACGGGCGTGGCCGTCGTGGCGGGCGCCACGCTGATCGCCGTCGTCCCGCATCATCCGGCACAAGTGAGCGCGGGACGGCCGCCGGCGACTGGGCAGGTACGCGCGCCGAGCGCCGGCCGGGCCCCGGTCTCGCCCGAGCCGAGCGGTGGTATCGGCACGCAGCCGGCGTCCCGCCCGGTGCCGGCAAGTGGGCAGGCCTCGGCCGCGCCGGCGCCTACAACCCGGCCGACCGCCCCGGCGTCATCACCGCCTGCTCCGAGTGCGCCCGCGAGCTCGGCGCCGGCTACCCAGCCGCCATCGCCGAGCCCTTCGCCTTCGCCAGCCGGCGGCGGTTCGCACTGCGTCGTGCTGCTCGGCTTGTGGATCTGCCGTGTAGGCATGCTCTCACGGGGTCGTAGGGATGCGGTGGCCATTACCCAGGTCGTAGGGATGCGGTTGGCACGAATCGTCGCAATGAGGGCGCAGGAGCCTACCTAACCCCTACAATGCTCAATTTTCGCCACCGAATCCCTACAATGTCGGCCCGCGAGCGGGGCCGGCCGAGAGCGATGTCAGGCCCGGCCGCGGATGTCCTCGCCGAGATCTGCTTCGCTCTGGCGCCAGCTCCGTGCCAGCGCGATCAGGCCGCGCACCACGTCGGGGGGTAGTCCCGGAGTAACAGCCAGATGGCGCAATGTTGGATCGTCGTAGTCATCGGAGTCATTTGTCTCGGTGACAATCGTCGGCTCGCCGCCGGCGAGGATGCGCCGGCACGAGCCGGGCGTCCAGCGAAGCTCATTCTCGATCACGCCAAGTGTGCTCGGCGATACCTGGTGCCCGTTCTCCAGCTTGCCGAGCGTCCTGTCGGTCACGCCGGTGACTGCAGCCAGGGAGCGCCTGTCCCGCATGCCGAGCTCGACGCGGCGGGCGACGACGTAGTCGGCGAGCCTGCTCCAATCCTGGCTGGCCATGGACCCCATCATTGCCGACGATCGAAGAAGATTCCAGTCCTGCCGATAATATTATTTCGCCTTGCTTGACATACCTTCCTGTATCTTCCTACAGTCGTCTGCGGGTACAGGCAAGCTTGGAGTTCACATGGGCGACGCGGGCGAGCGGAGGGGACCGCCCGACTGCCCTGACCTGACAGAGCTCATGCAGACCCATTACCGGATGCTGGTTCGTCTCGCCGCGCTGCTGACCGGCGACGCCGCATTGGCCGAGGCAGTCGCCGCAGACTCATGCGAGGCTGCCGGGCGCCTGACCCGGCCGGTGCCGGACGGCGCGGACGCGCTGCGCTGCTTGCAGCGGCAGGTCGTGCTGCGATCGCGCCGGACGCGTCACCCGCCCAGCAGGCCGGGCCGTCACCAGCTGACTGCCCGCTCTCCCGCTGAGCCTGCCCGCCCCGGCAGCGCTACCACCGGGCGCGCGGGCGGTTTCGCCAGCCTGCCGGTTGTCGCGGCGCTGGCTGATCTGCCTGCCCGCGCGCGCGAAGCGCTTGTCCTGACGTACTACCTGGACCTGCCCGAGCTTCAGGCCGCGGCCGTGGCCGGAGTCAGCCCGACCGCCTTGCGCCGCCACCTCGCGACCGCGCTCCGCGCGCTGCCAGCCGACCTTCCGGGCCCTTAGAGCACCTTGCCCGGATTCATGATGCCCTCAGGATCGAGCGCGTTCTTGATCGCGTGATGCACGGTCATCGACTCGGCGCCCAGCTCGTCGGCCAGCCAGCGGCGCTTGATCATGCCGACGCCGTGCTCGCCAGTCAGGGTGCCGCCCAGCTCCAGCGCCGCGCGGAATACCTCGTCCGCAGCGGCCCAGATCGCCGGCGGAACCTCTGGCAGCCCGCGCTCGAACACAAACACCGGGTGCAGGTTGCCGTCGCCCGCATGCGCGACGGTAGCGATGAAGACGCCGTGGCGCTGCCCTGCCTGCTCGATCCGCGCCACCATCTCGGGCAGCCGGGTCCGCGGGACGCAGACATCCTCGACGAGAGCGACGCCCAGGCGCTCGATCGCCGGATACGAGAGCCGGCGCAGGTCAAGCAGCTGGCGCGACTCGGCCTCGGACTGCGACACCTCCGCCATGGCCGCGCCTTCGCCGAGGCAGATCTCGCGCATGCGCTGACCGCCGCGCTCGGCGGACTCACTGTCATCCTGGGCGATCAGCAGCGCCTGCACATCGGCGCCGAATCCGGTGCTCTTCCAGTCGTCGATCGCGCGGAGCGTCGCCGAGTCCATCAGCTCCAGCATGCTCGGCCTCAGCCTGGCCGCGAGGATGGCGGTGACGGCCCTGGCCCCGGCAGCGAAGCTCGCGAATCCGGCCGCGACGGTAACCGGGTACAGCGCCGGCCGCGGGCGCAACCGCAGAGTTGCCGACGTGATCACGCCCAGCGTGCCCTCGGAGCCGACGAACAGCCCGGTCAGGTCGTAGCCGGTCACGCCTTTCATAGTGCGGCGGCCGGTCCGGAGCACGCGGCCGCCGGCGAGCACGACCTCGAGCCCGAGCACGGAGTCACGGGTAACGCCGTACTTGACGCAGCGCAGGCCGCCGGCGTTGGTCGCGAGATTGCCGCCGATGGTCGCGATCTCGTGGCTAGACGGATCAGGCGCATACATAAGGCCGTGCTCGGCCGCGGCGCGATCGAGGTCCGCGTTGAAGACGCCGGCCTCGGCGACAGCGATCTCGTTCGCCGGATCGACCTCGCGGATCGCGGTCATCCGCGCAGTCGACAGCACCAGGCAGCCGTCGGTTGCGGTCGCGCCCCCTGCCAGGCTGGTCCCGCCGCCGCGCGGCACGACCGGCACCCGGTATCGCTGCGCCCAGGCCAGCGCGGCGACGACATGCTCCGTGCTGCTGGCCAGCACTACGCACCGAGGATCGCCGGGCGTCACGACCGGCGTCTGATCACGCCGGTACGACTCCATCAGGTCGCGATCGGTGATGACCGGGGCGCCGGGCACCGCCTCGCGCAGTTCGTCAAGCTCGTCGCTCATCATGACTGTCTCTCTGCCGCCTGCTCTCATTATCCGCGCCCGGCTGCCGGGCCAACGTCTCGCAGTCAGCCAGCCAGCATCGACGGCGTAGCCTGGCGTCGATGACATCCGACGCGATCGAGCCTGCCGTGGCGCGCACGCGGCTCGGCGCGAGCGGCCCGGTCGTTTCGCGGATCGGCCTCGGCCTGGCGGCGCTCGGCCGGCCGGCGTACATCACCAGTGGCCGCGACGACTGACCTGCCCGACCGCAGCGTCGCGCGGCCTGCGGACCCGAACGTTCGCAGTGCTGGACGCCGCGTATGCGGCCGGGGTCCGGTACGTCGACGCCGCCAGGTCGTACGGCCGCGCCGAGGAGTTCCTGGCCGGCTGGCTCGCCGCGGGGGCGCATGACGACGTGATCGCCGGATCGAAGTGGGGCTACCGGTACACCGGCGACTGGCAGCTCGATGCCAAGGTCAACGAGGTCAAGGAGCACTCGCTGGCGATGTTTACCCGCCAGCTTGGCCAGACACGAGCGCTGCTGGGCGACCGTCTGGCCTTGTACCAGGTGCACTCGCTGACGGAGGACTCGCCTCTGCTCGCCGATCATGCCCTCCTGGCTGCCATGGCCGCGCTCCGCAACCAGGGCGTCCTGATCGGACTGTCGACGAGCGGCCCCCGGCAGGCCGATACGGTGCGCCGCGCCCTCACCGTCACGGCTGACGGCGCACCGCTGTTCGCCTCGGTCCAGGTGACGTGGAATCTGCTCGAGCCATCCGTCGGCGCGGCGGCGGCCGAGGCCGCGCACGCCGGCTGGGCCGTGATCGTCAAGGAGCCCGTCGCGAACGGAAGGCTCGCACCTGGCGGCGACGCGGCAGCGCCGGACTCGCCACTCGCCCAGTTCGCGAGCGCCGCGGGCGCGACCCCAGACGCCGTCGCCATCGCCGCCGCGCTGGCGCAGCCGTGGGCGACGGTAGTGCTGTCCGGCGCGGTGTCGGCGGCGCAACTGCGGTCTAACCTGGCCGCGGCGCGGCTCGCAATGTCCCCCGGCATCGCGGCCGAGCTCGGCCTGGCCGAGCCCGCCGCCGGCTACTGGTCCGCGCGGGCGGCACGCCCCTGGGCCTGAGCGCCTGCGGCGCCCAGCGTGCCGAGACGTGACCTGCTTCTCGCGGCCATTCAGGTCCTGACCGGCCCAGCCGGGCCGAGGCGAGCAGTCGATCGTCGTCGAGCAGCCAGAGCATGGTCTCGCGCTCGCTCGGGCTGGTGAGCACGCGTGGCCTGCAGCCCGGCATGATCGCCCGGTGGTACTCGATCTCAGCCACCGGCGGCAGCCAGCCGCCCTCCGCCAGCTCGTCCTCAACGACAGCCCAGTGCACCGCGTTGTTGACGTGCCCGGCGGTGTCGAAGTCGGCTACCCGCAGCGGCCAGTCGCGTGGCGGTGCAGCGATATCGGCCCCGTTCCCTTCGCCAGCAGCACCTGGACGCGGATGCGAGAGACGAGCGGACACCGCACGTCCGCCTGCCGATTCGCCGTAGACCGACAGGAAGTCCGGTGACAGCGGCACCGGCCGGCCGTCGGCCCGGCCGACCGCCGCCCAGACGGCCGTCGCCTGGGCGAGGACAGGCCCGTCCGGGCGCGACAGCGTGGTGGTCCGCTCCGCCCAGCGAGGGCCCGTACCCGAGCAGAAGGTCGCGACGCTCAGCCTCTCCCCCATCTCGGGCAGCCCCCGGATCCGCAGCTCGCACCGGCGGACTAGCCAGACGACGGGCTCGGCCAGGCCGGCGTCGGCCACGTCATCCTCGGCCGCTGTCTGCAGATAGCGCGCCAGGGCGTCCAGCCTCAGCCGCCCGGACGGCACAACGTCGGTGCTGCGCACGATCCGTCGCGTTGCGTAGACGCGGCCGGCGGCGGGGTCGGGCCGGAAGGCGGGCACGCTCAGGTCCATTCCGGCATTCTCCCGGACGCGGGTCCTGACCGGCGCGTGACCGGCGGCGGAAACGGGTCGCCGCGACACCAGCCCGCCCAGTGCGGTAAAAAAGAGGCCATGAAACCCGCCGAGCTCCAGCTCCTCACCTCACTTGAGGACCGCCACTGGTGGTACAAGGAGCGGCGCGCCATCCTCTCGCGCGAGCTCCGCAAGCTTCCCGCTGCAGGTCCGGCGCTCGACATCGGCGCCGCAGGCGGCGGCAATACGCGTGTGCTCCAAGAGCACGGCTGGCACGCCCTGGCCCTGGAGTACTCAGATTCGGTCGCCGACGTAGCCAAGGCGCGGGGCATCAGCGCTGTCCGGGCCGATGCCAGGGATCTGCCGCTGAAGAGCGACACCTGCGGACTGGTGACGGCCTTCGACATTCTCGAGCACATCGACGAGGACTACCTGGCGGCGGCCGAGATCGCCCGGGTGCTGAAGCCAGGCGGGACCGCCCTGATCGCGGTGCCCTGCGACATGGCGCTGTGGTCGGCTCATGACGACGAGGTCGGGCACGTCCGCCGCTATAGCCGGTCCGGCCTGGTCAGCGTCGTTCAGAAGGCAGGCCTCACTGTCGATGAGGTCTGGAGCTGGAACGTGCTGCTGCGCCCGGTCGTCGCGCTGCGGCGGAAGAGGTCGACTGGCAGCGACCTGGACGGGGTGCCGCCGCTGGTCAACGCGGCCCTGACCTCGATCATCACGGCTGAGCGGTACCTGCCGGTTAAATCCCTGCCAGGCGTCTCGCTGTTCCTGCGCGCCCGGCACCCTTAGGGCCGGCAGCGCCGGGCGGCCAGCGCGGCGGCGGTCCAGTGCCCCGGTCCCTGGATCGCTCGCCAGAGCTGTCCGGTCCCGCCGGCTACCTGGCCACTCGGCCACGGTACCTGCCAGAATGCGGCCCGACGGCGTTTTTTGAAGGAAACTTTCCAGATAACTGGCCGCGCGTCACCGGCTGACCGGGGCGGACCAGCTGGCATGCCCGCTGACACCCGGCAGGAGTCTCGCTGAGATCAGGCTCACTGCGCCCGGCGCCACTGTGATCGTGTAGCTGCCGGTCACGACGCCCAGAGAGCGGCCGGTCCACAAGTCGGTGGCCCTGATCGGCCGGTGCAGCCCGAGGCCTGCCAGCGATATCTGGAATGTCTGCGTCGCGGCCGGGTCGGTGTTGAAGACGCCGATGTACCAGACCCCGTCCGGCTGCCGCTTGGCGAACACCTGCTCACTGCCGCTGTCGACGACGCGCCGGGCGGCGATGCCGTCCTGGTCGACGCGGATCACGGCACGATTTTCCAGCAGGGCCGTGTCGGCGGGCGTGAGCGCGGTGAGGTCGGCGCCGAGAATCAGCGGTGCGCTGGCCAGTGACCACAGCGAGAGAACGGTCTGGCGTTCGGGCACAGTGAGGCCGTCAGCATCCCCGTTCCCTATCTCGACCGAATCCTCGTCATTCCAGCCATGCGACCCGCCGTAGGGCTGCCAGCTGGCCACGGCGTCGAACCGGCTAGCCACCAGGGCCCAGTCGGTGAGCGGATAGCTGCTGCCGCCCCGCTCGCAGGAGTGGCACTCGATGTCGGGGGTCGTACGCCAGCCGTCCGCGAGGGCAGCCCATCGCGGTGCCTGTGAGATGGCCAGGGCGTTCGACAGCTCAAGCAGGATCGGGCGCCCGGTCTGGCGTAGCGCCGCTGACCACGCCCGGACGTCAGCGACGTCCCAGCTGCCTACGCCATCCAGCTTGACGAAGTCGACTCCCCAGGATGCCAATTCGTCGGCCCAGCTGTCGATGTAGGCCGAGGCACCGGCCCGGCTGTAGTCAATGCCGTACATGTGCCCGCAGCTGTAGTTGTCCTCCGTGACCGACGTCCTGGCGACCTGGCGGGCAGTATCCGCCGTGCCTTCGATCGGCGTGTTCAGCCGCACAGCGTTCGCCGGGATCCCGGGCGTGACATAGATGCCGAACCTCAGGCCCTCGGCGTGAACGTAGCGGGCCACGGCCGCGATCCCGGCGGGGAAGGCGGCGGGGTCCGGTATCCAGCGGCCGTGGGAGTCGACTTCAGGGCCGTTCGCGTCGCACGCCATCCAGTAGTCGTCGACGTTGACATAGCGGTAACCGGCCGCCGCGAGACCGCTGCTGCGCAGCGCACGCGCCTGCGCCTCGACGCCGGCGGCCGTCGGGTGATTGCGCAGGTAGCTCCAGCTGCTCCAGCCCATCGGCGGAGGCCCGCCGATGGCGCTGCTGGTCAGCACCGGCTGCGGCGCGGCCGCCACCGTCCCGCCCAGCGTGAGGCCCAGCGCGACGCCCAGGGCGACAGCGAGCATGGCGGAAGCCGTCGCCCAGGATCTCCGCATCGGTCGCTACGCCTTCCGTGCTATCCAGACCTCTTCGCACGGCCACTGCCGCGCCCAGGCCAGGGTGGCAAGCGGTTGTGACGCCTTCGCGCCGCGCGGCGGCTGAAGCTCGAGGAGGTTCTCGACCTGCATCCCGCACCGGAGCAGCAGCCGGATCATGTCGCCGTGGCCGAGGTGGAACTCGACCGAGTCGTCATCGGGCCACTCGAACCTGTGCATGCCGAAGTACGGTCGCAGCAGGTGCTCGGTCGCCGGCAGGCCGTCCTGGTCGGGAATGGTCAGCATGAGCAGGACCGAGTTCACCAGGAAGATCAGCTGACCGCCCGGCCGCAGCAGCCGCGCAGCCTCGGGAATCCAGCGGTAGGGATCGCACCAGATGCTCGCGCCGTACTCAGAGATCGCCAAGTCGAAGGAAGCGTCGGCGAACGGCGCCTGCTCGGCGCTCGCGTGCAGCAGCGGGAAGCGGAGCCCGAACTGCTGCTGGAGGCTGCGCGCGGTCGAGAGCTGGGCGGCGGAGTTGTCGAGACCGACGGGCCGGGCGCCGCGCCGAGCCAGCCATGCGGAGACGTAACCGGTGCCGCAGCCGAGCTCGATGCTGTCATGGCCGGCAAGATCAGCCGGCAGGATCTGGGCCTCGGCCTCGGGTATTGCCCAGAGGCCCCACGTCGGCTCGGCCGCCGACCAGCTCCGCGTGCCTGCCCCGGCATAACTCTCGGCCAACTGGTCCCAGATAGCGCGGTTGCGCAGCACGTGCTCAGGCGTCGCGGTCACACGCGCAAGCGTGGTCCAGCGCGGGAACGCCGTCAACCGCATACTGCCGGGCCGCGGTCGGCAGAGTAGGCTGCGTGCGTGGCTACCCCTGAAACCACAGCGGTGCGCAGCGCGCTGAGCGTCATCGGCTCCGTCGAGCCCGACGTCGCCGCCGCCATCAGCGCCGAGCTGTCAGCGCAGCGGGACTCACTGAAGCTGATCGCCAGCGAGAACTACGCATCCATGGCGGTGCTGCTGGCCATGGGCAACTGGCTCAGCGACAAGTACGCCGAGGGCACCATCGGGCACCGCTTCTACGCGGGTTGCGCCCAGGTCGACCGGGTCGAGGAGCTCGCCGCCGGGCATGCGCGCGAGTTGTTCGGGGCGCAGCACGCCTACGTGCAGCCCCACTCCGGGATCGATGCCAACCTGGTGGCGTACTGGGCGATTCTCGCGCACCGCGTCGAGGCACCAGCGCTGGAGCGTGCCGCCGCCCGGCACGTTAACGACCTCAGCGACGGCGACTGGGAAGAGTTGCGCCAGCAACTGGGCAACCAGCGGATGCTCGGCATGTCGCTGGAGGCAGGCGGCCATCTCACGCACGGATTCCGGCCGAACATCTCCGGCAAGATGTTCAATCAGCGGACATACGGCACGGACCCGGTTACCGGGATGCTCGACTACGCGGCGCTGCGCAAGGCCGCACTGGACTTCAGGCCGCTCGTCCTGGTGGCCGGCTACTCCGCCTATCCGCGGCGCATCAACTTCGCGACCATGCGCGAGATCGCTGACGAGGTCGGCGCCACGCTGCTGGTGGACATGGCGCATTTCGCCGGACTGGTCGCGGGGAAGGTGCTGACCGGCGACTTCGACCCCGTTCCCCATGCCCATGTGGTCACCTCGACCACCCACAAGACGCTCCGCGGCCCGCGCGGCGGCATGGTGCTGTGCCAGCAGGAATACGCGGACGCCGTGGACCGGGGCTGCCCGATGGTGCTGGGCGGCCCGCTGGCCCACGTGATCGCGGCCAAGGCGGTCGCGCTGGCCGAGGCGCGGCAGCCCGCCTTCCGCGAGTACGCGCAGCGGGTCGTCGATAACGCCGCGGCGCTGGCGGCCGGCCTGCTCAGCCGCGGCGCCCGGCTGGTCAGCGGCGGGACCGACAACCACCTGATCCTGGTCGACGTCACGAGCTACGGCCTGACCGGCCGTCAAGCCGAGAGCGCGCTGCTGGACTGCGGCATCGTGACCAATCGCAACTCGATACCGCAGGACCCGAACGGGGCCTGGTACACCTCCGGGATCCGGCTCGGCACTCCAGCTCTCACCACGCGCGGGCTCGGCACCGGCGAGATGGACGAGATCGCCGGCCTGATTCACACCGTGCTCAGCCACACCAGCCCGGGCTCAACCGCGTCCGGAGCAGCGTCCAAGGCCTCCTACCAGATCGAGCCAGGCCTAGGCGACCGCGTCCACCAGCAGTGCAGCGAGCTGCTGGCCGGATTCCCGCTCTATCCCGAGGTCGACCTGAGCTGATCGGACTGATGTCCGGCGCAGGCGGGCAGACGGCCTGGCTAACGTCTGAGCTGCGCCCAGTGCAGGACGCGGCAGGCCAGACAGCGGCCCGTGGGGTACACGATGACGTTGCCGATCCTGTGCCCGACCAGGCCTATCAGGCGGAAGATACCGACCCATCTCGGCTCGTTGCGGGCGTCCAGCAGAATCGCTCCGACGCCAGCAGCCTTGATGTACCGCTCGAAGTGCGCGATCTTCGCCGGGGTGGCGTGGGCCAGGTTCTGAACCGGTCGCGGCAGATCCGTGCGCCGGGTCAGGCCCCTGTTGATGAAGCCGCCTGCGATCCGCATGTAGAAGCCCGTTTCGGCCTGCCACAGCATGCCAGCGTTGCCGATCGTGGACACCACCACCACGATCTCGCCTGGTGAGAGCTCACGCCGGTACTGCCCGGCGCTGACGAAGGCAGGCACCGTCGAATGCTGGCTGACCGAAAGGGGCGAGGACTCGAGGGCGAGCCCTGCGATGACCAGCGCCGCCAGCGACCAGCGCGCCCACAGCATCGGCGTCGCCGGCCTGGCCAGCCACAGCGCTGTCACCACGGCCAGGCCCAGGAATGCAAACAGCATCAGCCGTGCCGGATAGGCGTTGCGCACGAAGGGCAGGTGCCAGAGCGCGGCCCACGGCAGCCGTGCGACGATGCTCCCCCGCACGTAGAGCGCCGGGCCGAGCGACGCCACGACGATAAAGACCAGCATGCACGACAGGAACCTGACGAGCCGGCTGCGCCAGCCGGTGACCGCCATCAAGACCGCGAGCACAAGCAGCGGTATCCCGATGTAGCCGCCGGCCGATACTCCGCGCGGCGCGGCCGCCGCATGCGCCAGCCAGCTGATGCCATAGCTGCCGGCACGTGTCGGAATCACGAGGCTGGCCAGGTCTTGCGCCGGGATCGCAGCCGGTCTCGGTGGCGCCGCTGTCAGCGCGTATGCCAGGAACGGCACCGTCAGCGCCAGGGCGATCGCGTAGGCGCACGCCGTCAGCCTGGCCAGGCGCAGCAGCCTGGGCCGGTTTTCCTGACCGCCGAGCCCGATGCCGATGACCAGCGCCGCGGCGAGGATCGCCGTCATGTCGGCGAAGGTCTCCAGGAACAGGTAAAACTGGAGGGTCATCGTGAGCCCGGCGAGGATGACGAACGCACGCGCGCTGATGCTCTCATCACGCCACCGGACGAACAGGTAGGCCAGGATCGGCAGCAGCAGGCTGTAGCTCAGGTTGATCTGCCCGGCGAAATTGTGCCCCATCTCGAATGCCGAGAAGCCGAAGACGGCACCACCGACGATCGAAGGCCAGAACTTCCCGGTTCAGCCGGCGGCACAGCACGAACGCGGCCCAGGCTGCCAGGGGCAGGCCGACGGCGGTCACCAGGTTGAAGGCGACCACCGGCCCCGCTGTCAGCGTCAGCGGTGCGGCCAGCAGGGCCACCGGCGGCGCGGTCGTAACCCAGGCCAGTGAGTGCCCGGCCGGCGCGGCGATCTGACTTGAGTACAGCGGGTTAAGCCCGTGCAAGATCGCGTAAGGCCACCAGCGCATGCTCCAGACGTAGAAGTTCGGGTCCGGATTCTGCTGGTCGAGCTGCGCACTCGCCGCGTGCAGCACCAGCGGCCTGGCCAAGGTCGGCAGCCAGGCGGCGAGGTAGATCCCGAGCGCCAGCAGCCCCTGTAGCGACGGCGACCTGAGCCGGTCGCGAGGGGTAGCCGGCGCGTCGGCAGGACGCCGTCTTATCTCGCTCGTGCCGACCGGTGCGGCACGCCCCGGCCGCGGGTTCATCACCATCGACTTGCACCCCGTTGAGGTGGCGAATGTCACCAGCAAAGCAGCTTAGGCGCACACAATTGGCCGCTAGCGTGCGGTAACGCAACGAAGACGAGGTCGTGAGCAAATGATTACGATGTCGCGGGAAAGCGGCCGCTTACTGGCTGGTCAGGCTCACCCGCAGCGAGTGTCGCGACCTTGCGCGATGCGGCCGAAGGCTATCCCGTCCAGCACGGTCTGACAGACGCCATGTTCACCGAACCGCAGGACCAGCGCACCGACTACGTCCACGGCAGCCGGCACGACGACGAGTCCGCGCTTGTCGGCACAAACTGAGCACGGCGTCGGCCGCGGCTACCGGGCTGCCCGCTGCGTCTCCTTACGTGCTGGCTAGCTTCTCGATGAGGGTGTTGACGCGGTCCCTGATCTCGTCGCGGATGGAGCGGATCTCTTCGAGTGTCTTGCCGGCGGGGTCGTCGAGCTCCCAGTCTTCGTAGTGCTTGCCGGGCAGGAGCGGGCAGGCGTCGCCGCAGCCCATGGTGATGACGACGTCGGCGGCCAGGACGAACTCGTCGGTCCATGGTTTGGAGAACTCTTGCGAGATGTCGATGCCTACCTCGGCCATCGCCGCGAGCACGCGAGGATTGATTGCGGAGACTGGTTCTGAGCCGCCCGACCAGGCGATTGCCCGGTCCCCCGCGAGCTGCCTGAACCAGCCGAGAGCCATCTGCGACCGCCCGGCATTGTGCACGCACAGGAACAGTACGGCCGGCGCCTTGCCGCTAGCCGTGGCTTGGGCGTGGGCGAGGGCCTGCAGGCGCTGGCGGGCGAACCGCTCGGCGCCGACCACCAGCCATCTGGTCACTGTGGCCTTGGATTCCAGCTCGTTGTAGCTGTCGAGCAGCAGTGATTCGATGGTTTCCTCGCCGAAGATGCCGCGGAACTCGATGTGCAGATCGCGGGCTGCGCTGTGCAGGCACATTCGCTCGGCCTGGGTGATGATGTGGTTGGCCATGCGCGCACTCTCCTTAGGTGCTGAGGTGCCGAACCTCGCGGTCCCAGGCCTGGGTGCCCATCTGGACCGCTTCCCATGGGCTGCCAAGCGGTGGGGTGTATGACAGGTCGAGGTCGCTCATTTCCTCGACCCTCATGTTGTTGAAGATGGCTGTTGCGGCGATGTCGATCCGCTTGGCGATTTCGGCGTGCTTGTGGCCGAACAGCTGCAGGCCGAGCAGCCGCCCCGATGCCCGGTCACCGGTGACGCGCATGGTGATGCGGTGGCTTCCGGGGTAGTAGGCCTTGTGGTCGTCAGCCTCGGACTGGACGGTGATCGGATCGAATCCAGCCGCCGCGGCCTCGTCGTGCCGGAGCCCGGTGCGCGCCGCGGCCTGGTCGAAGATCTTCACAACCTGCGTGCCAAGGCTGCCCGCGAACTGGCGGTTGCCGCCGAGCGCGTTCTCGCCCGCGACCCTGCCCTGCTTGTGCGCGGTGGTGCCAAGCGGCAGGTACGTCTGCCCCAGCAGCCGGTGATGCGTGACGACGCAGTCGCCCGCCGCCAGCACATCTGGCAGACCCGTCTGCATCGCTGGATCGACCTGGATCGCGCCCCGGACGCCCAGGCTTGCACCTGCCGCCGCTGCCAGCTCAGTGTCCGGACGAACGCCAGTGACGACCAGGACTAGGTCTGCCATCCGCTCGACTGTCTCGCCATCAGCGGTCTGCGCCTGGACTTGCAGTCGTCCCTTGCTGTCCGGCGGAGCCTTACTGACCTGACGGGCCGTAGTGCGAGTCAGTACCTCGATCCCCTGTACGGCGAGCTCGGCATGAACCAGCCCGCCCAGCTCCGCATCGACGGTCGCCAGCACTTCGGGTAGCTGCTCGATCTGTGTGACGGCCAGGCCGCGGGCGATGAGGGCGTCGGCCATCTCCAGGCCTACATACCCGGCGCCGATGATGACGGCGCTGGCCGCAGACGCTTCTTCGATCGTGCGCATGACAGCGAAGGTGTCGCCCATCGTGTGCAGCACGTGCACACCGTCGTCGGGCCCGAGTGCGCCGGGTCCGGTAATGCCTTCGATCGGAGGCTGGACCGGGACAGCGCCGGTTCCGATGATCAGCTTGTCGTAGGAGATCAGCTCGTCCGCGCCGTCCGGCGCGGTGACTTGCAGCTTGCGGCCGGCAACGTCGATGCGGCGGGCTGTGGTGTCCAGCCGCAGCGCCATCCCGGTCGCTTCAAGGTCAGCGGCCGTGCGGTGCGCGAGATTACGCCAGTGGGTCACCTCCCCGGAGACGTAATAGGGGATACCGCAGATCGAGAAGTTCGGGTATGCGTCGGCGACGACGACGGTGACCTCAGCCGACGGGTCGAGCTCGCGGGCGCGCAGTGCAGCGCTGATGCCCGCATCGCTGCCGCCGATCATGACCAGGTGCATGGGCTGGCTCCGTCGTCTCGTTAGCCGCGGGCCGGGCCGCTGGGCCGGCCCACAGTAGCCGCTGTGCCGTCGCTTGCTGCGTTGCCATTCGGTCGCCTGGCGCCGCCGGAATGCTCATGGGGCACGGTGACATCGGCGGCTTCCGCCGGGGTCATGCCCGGATAGAGAAGCCGGATCAGGCCGATCGCGAGGATGCCGCCGACGACCTGGGCGGCTATGAAGGTCGGGGCCGAGGACGGGGCGATCCCGGCGAAGGTGTTGGAGAACATCCTGCCGATGGTGATCGCCGGGTTGGCGAAGCTCGTCGAGGAGGTGAAGAAGTACGCCGCGCCGATATACGCGCCGACAGCAGCCGGCGTGACCCGGCTTCTGCCTGACCTAGCCAGCGCGAAGATCACCAGCATCAGCCCGAGCGTCGCGATGATCTCCGACAGGAAATGGCCAGCCGTGGCCCGGTGCTTGACCGAGATACTGACCGCGGGCAGGGCGAACATCAGGTTCGAGGCAATCGCGCCGGCAATGCACCCCCCGACCTGGGCGGGCAGATAGGCCGCCGCGTCACGCCACGACACGCCGCGGAAGGCCGCATCGACGAACGACACGACCGGGTTGAAGTGACCGCCCGAGATGGGGCCGAACATCAGGATGATCGCGAACAGCCCGGCTGCGGTAGCGGCGGCGTTCTCCAGCAGCTCCAGGCCGGTATCACCGGGCGACAGGCGCTGGGCGGCGATCCCCGAGCCGATGACCAGCGCGGCCAGGAAAGCGCTGCCCAGGAACTCGGCAGCGAGCCGCCGCCACAGCGCAATGTCGGTCACGCCCCACTCCAGCTTCTTCATAGACAGTCATCGATACAGCTGTCAGCTTGCCAGCCTGCATCGATTCTCGTCAACATAGAGGCATGTCAATCCAGCATGCACCTGTCGATCTGGCGATCATCGCCGTGGCAGGCCCCGACGCCTGTGCCCAGCCGGCCCTGGTCAGCGAGCCCCTCGACGAGGCCTCTGCTGTCGGCATGGCGCAGGTCTTCAAGGCACTGGGCGACCCGGTCCGGCTCCGGCTGGTGTCTCTGATCGGCGCGCGCGACGGCGGGGAGGTCTGCGTCTGCGACCTCGCCAGCGCCTTCGACCTGAGTCAGCCCACCATCAGCCATCACCTCAAAGTTCTCCGTGAGGCCGGGCTCATCGATAGCGAGCGGCGCGGCACCTGGGTCTACTACCGGCTGGTCCCGGCAGCGCTCGAGCGGATGGCCGGGCTGCTGTCAGTCCCGGTCGCTTAATTCCCGCCGGGGCGCGGTTCTCAGGCCCGCAGGGCGAGAGGGTGCACGCAGGCCACGGGCCTCCGGGCGGACTTACCCGGAGGCCGCGTCTTGCTGGCGTTCAGGCGCAGCAAGCACCCGTGGACGCTGGCTCGTCGGATTGCTCGTGCGAGCCACAGCACTGTGCAGCGCCGGCAACTGTGGCCGACGAACCCGTATCGAGGGATGCTTCGACGGCTGCCCAGCCCCGGCCGCCGTCCTCGCCCCAGAAGGTCGGGCTGTCTTCCAGAACGGTGTAGATCTCCCACCGCTCGCCGTCGGGCGTGCCCTCGACCCAGAACTTGTCCTGCCGGGCGTAGCAGCAGGTGGTGTCGCGCTCCTCGATCGAGGCCAGGCCGACCTCGGCGAGCCGCCGCTGCTCGGCGTCGACCGCGTCCGTGTCGGCGACCTCGACGCCCAGGTGATTGATGCTCCCACCCTGGCCCCGGTTTTCCATCAGGATGAGCTTGAGCGGCGGATCGGCGATCGCGAAATTGGCATAACCGGGGCGGACTTTCGCCGGCTCGGCCCCGAACAGCTTGCTGTAGAACCCGATGGACTCCTCCAGGTCGTCGACGTTAATCGCGAGCTGTATCCGACCAGTCACGGGAACCTCCGCAGATATTGATGACCGTCTATGCCTTGACTCTTCCCGAGCTTGCCATGACACATAGGCGTCTGTCAATATAGACACATGTCGAAGTCTCTGACAGTGCTGGATCCCGCAGATGCCGTGGCGTGCTGCCCGCCACTGACGGCCCAGCCGCTCTCCCAGGCCCAGGCTGACCAGATCGCGCCGCTGCTCAAGGCGCTTGCCGATCCGGTGCGCCTGCGGCTGATGTCCCTGGTCGCCTCCCACCCCGGCGGCGAGGCATGCGTCTGTGACCTGAATGACGCCTTCGATCTCTCCCAGCCCACCGTCAGCCACCACCTCAAGGTTCTCCACGACGCAGGACTGCTGGACCGCGACAAGCGCGGTGTCTGGGTGTACTACCGAGTCAGGCCCGCGGCACTGGCCAACGTTGCCGCCTTGATCGCCTACACGCCTGCCACTGGCTGACCTAGTCGCCAGATTTCTATGGGGCGTTGCAAGCTCTCGCTTCATCGTCTATCGTCGATTAACGATGAAGGAACAAGCCGTGAGTGCCGTGCTCATCGAGCCGATGACTGATGGCCACGCCGAAGAGGTACTCACCATCTACCAGTGCGGTATCGATGAGGGTAACGCGACCTTCGAAACTCAGATTCCACCGTGGGAGGCCTTCTCGGCCGCCCGACTTCCAGAGCACCGGTTCGTCGCCACCGACTGCAACCTCGTTCTTGGCTGGGTGGCTGTCGCGGCAGTTTCAGCCCGCGGTGTCTATGCCGGTGTCGTTGAGCACTCGGTCTATGTCGACCCGCGAGCTAAGGGCTGCGGCATCGGACGGAAGCTGCTCGAAGTCCTCATATCGTCCACCGAGTCGGCCGGGATCTGGACCATCCAGTCGAGCATTTTCCCCGAGAACAGCGCCAGTCTCAGGCTTCACAGGTCGGCAGGATTCCGCGAGATCGGAATGCGCGAGCGCATTGGTCAACATCACGGGTGCTGGCGCGATGTCGTCCTCATCGAGCGACGAAGCCCCACAATATGAATAGTCCGGAGGAACAGGCCCTCGACCGCGCGACAGCCGCGGACTTCGCGAGCTGGTTTAAGGCGCTCGCCGATCCAACCCGGATCCAGATCGTGTCCCTACTGGCCCGCCGCGGAACGCCGATGAACGTCGGCGGGATCGTCGCCGCGGTCGATGTCGGCCAGTCCACAGTCTCGGCCCACCTCAAAGTGCTAGCTGACGTGCGGTTCGTGCTGGCCGACCACCAGGGCACGGCCACGTACTACCGGATCAATGAGGCATGTGTCGAATGCTTTCCCACGGCCGCAGACATCGTTATGGGTAAGCCCGCCCCCGCGCCACCCATCGCAGCCCAATCGGCATAGGTGCACATCGTGACAGTCGAAGACAGCGAACGGATTATCAGCAAGTACTCACTACTCGCGCGCGCAGCGCTCGGCGGAGAAGCCATCATGGAGGGTGCGTGGGACGAAGGATGCTTTGGTGCCGCCGCCTACGCCGATCGCAGCCAGGCGCCAGAAGCAGCTTTCCAGGCCAGCCTGGGCTGCGGGAACCCGCTCATGATCGCCGAACTCCGGCCCGGAGAAACCGTCCTGGACCTCGGCTCCGGCGGTGGCCTCGACGTGCTGCTATCAGCCCGCCGGGTCGCCCCCGACGGCATGGCATACGGCCTGGACGCCAGCACCGAGATGCTAGCGCTCGCCCGCATGAACGCCGACAAGGCACAGATCACCAACGCCCAGTTCCTTCATGGCCACATCGAGAACATCCCACTGCCCGATGACTACGTCGACGTCATCATCTCCAACTGCGTCATCAACCTGTCCGGCGACAAACCACGCGTCCTAGCCGAAGCGCACCGCGTACTCAAACCCGGCGGACGGCTAGGCGTTAGCGATGTCACCGCGGACGAAAGTACCGGCGGGGCTCAACTCGCGTGTGCAGAACAACAGGTCGGCTGCGTGGCTGGCACATTGACTCAGCCTGAGTATCAGCGCCTGCTGGTGGCCGCAGGATTCTCGGACGTCACCATAACCACCACCAGCCAGGCAGCCGAGGGGCTGCATTCGGCCATCATCCAAGCCGCGAAACCGGCGATGGGTCAGCCCGAGCAGTCGGCCGGGCGACGCCGAGAGCCTCGGCCCGCGCAGGCTGATACTTCATGAATTCGTGCAGAAGGTGCTGGCGGCAGGCCGGCGATGTTGGGACTTGCGATACCCCCTCAGTGGAACCCCGCTGACACAGCGTGAGTTTGCGGTGACAGAGTGGGTTTGTCGTCCCGTCAGGGCGGATTACTTCGTCGAGCGAAGGAGTCACCATGACGAGTTCATTGTCGATCGATGTGTTCAACAGCGGGTATAAGCCGATCCCTGGCGGGCCGGGATGGGATGACGCCACACCCGCCACGTGGCCAGCCAGCACCTCGACGCTCATCTCCGGGGACCGCAGCGCCGTCCTGGTCGACGCGCTGATGACCACGAGCGAGGGAGAGCGGCTGGCATCGTGGGTGCACGGCACCGGCAAGCAACCTCGCGCGATCCTGGTAACGCACGGTCACGCCGATCACTTCTTCGGGGCCGGGCCGGTGCTGGACGCTTTCCCCGACGCCCAGCTGATTGCCTCCGATCCGGAGGTGGTCCAGGAAGCACACGCCCAGACCACCCCCGAGCATATGGCGGCCTGGGATTCCTGGTTCGCCGGGCAGTTCACGCACTCCCCCGCCATGCCCGCGCTGACCGGCTCACAGGAGCTCGACCTGGACGGGCATCCTCTCCTGTTCCGCAGCATCGGCGGCGCCGACGGCGCTCTCGGCACCATCGTGGACGTGCCCGACATGCAGGCCATCTGTTCCGGCGACATCGTCTACAACAACATCCATATGTGGCTCTGGAACTCCACGCCGGCCTCACGGCAGGCGTGGCTGGCATCCCTGGATGCGGTAGCCGCCCTCAATCCGTCGACGATCATCGCCGGGCATAAGGATCCCGCCGCTCCCGATGACAACGCGAAGCGCGTGCTCGACCAGTCCCGGCGCTACATCGAGGACTTCGAGCAGGCAGTAGCCACGTCCAGCATGCCGTCCGAGGTGATCGACGCGATGCTCGCGAGGTACCCCGCCTACGGCAACCCGTATACCCTGTTCGCCGCTGCATCCACTCAGTTCCCCAGCTAGCTGCTTGCAGCTAGTCCTCACGTTTGTCGGCGTGACCCGGTCCCTCCTGTACCACTTCCCTTAGTCGCCTGCCTGCGCGCGCCTGCGGCCGCTGCGATCGCGGTCGCCACCGGCTGCCTCCTGCCGCCGCCAGCCGGCCGGGTCGGCCTGAGGGCGCCATGAATGATGTCCGGGCACACCCTGACCCGACCGGGCCGCTCTCCGGGTCCGACCCAGGGTCTTCCGGATATCCCCTGGCTGCTGACCGCGCCATGCTCAACATCGTGCCGCGGCGAGCGCCGTGTGCCTCGGTCCGCATGAGTCGCGCATCGTGGCTTGTGCGCACCCCCTGATGCACCGAAGAACTGCGACCCGAGAGGAACGACAGTGAACGTCGCGATCGCGACCCGAGCGGAACTTGCCGCCCCCGCCGAGAGGGCGCATGCGGCATGAGCGCGGGCAGTCTGGCGCCGGTGTTCCAGCCCGGCGGATACCTGATCGAGGCGCGCGACGTGTACCGGTCGTTCGGCCAGACGCCCGCGCTGCAGGGCGCGAGCCTGTGGGTAGCTCCCGGCGAGATCGTCGCGGTGATGGGACCGAGCGGATCTGGCAAGTCCACGCTGCTGCATTGCCTGGCCGGGATCTTCAAGCCGGATAGCGGCGAGATCTTGTTCGACGGCCTGCGTCTTGACCGGCTCAGCGAGAGCAAGCGCACCGAGCTGCGCCGCAGCGCGTTCGGCTTCGTATTCCAGTTCGGCCAGCTGGTCCCCGAGCTGACCGCCACCGACAATGTGGCCATCCCGCTGGTGCTCAACCGGGTCAGACGCGGTGCTGCGTATCAGGAAGCCGCCATCTGGCTGGAACGGCTGGGGCTGGCGGATCTCGGAGACCGCCGGATCGGAGAGCTGTCCGGCGGCCAGGCACAGCGCGTTGCGGTCGCCAGGGCCCTGGTGGCCAGGCCAAAGATCGTGTTCGCCGATGAGCCGACCGGCTCGCTGGACTCGGTCACGGGCAAGAACGTGATGGACCAGCTGGTGGGCACGGCCAGGGAAGAGGGCACCACCGTGGTCCTGGTGACGCACGACGCCCGGATAGCTGGTTATGCCGACCGCGAGGTCCTGGTCAGCGACGGCAAGGTGTCCGCGCAGCTGAATGTAGGGGGGACCCGGTAATGTTCCGGCTCGGAGCGCGGCTATCCCTGAACAGCGGCCGCGAAGCGCTCGCCCGGCTCATCGTGACCTCGGCCGCGGTGGCGATAGGCGTCGCGATCATGCTCGCCGTGCTAGCTGACTTTCACGCCTTCCAGGTCACCAACAGCCGGCCGTACTGGGAAGGCACCCAGGCAATGTCCAGCGGCCAGCGGTCCACCGCCAGCGTCGAACTGTGGAACTACAGCGACGAGGTGTTCCGCGGCCAGACCATCGAGCGCGTTGACGTGGCAGCGCTCGGCTCGCGGGCTCCGCTGCTGCCCGGCATCACGCGGCAGCCCTCGGCCGGACAGTACTACGCCTCGCCGGCGCTGGCCGCGCTGCTGCGGACCACGCCCCGCGATCAGCTGGGCGGGCGCTTCCCCGGTTCACTGCTCGGGACCATCGGCGAGCACGCGCTGACCGGCCCGGACGAGCTCGTGGTCTTCGTCGGAGACGCTCCGGCGAAGCTCGCCACTCTTCCCGGAACGATCCGCGTCGACAAGATCGCCAACTACACGGGCAAGCCGGTGTGGACCTCGTTCTTCCGGGACGCGTTCGTCGTCGGCGCGATCGCCTTCCTGCTCCCGATCCTGATCCTGATCGGTACCGCCACCAAGCTGTCGTCGGCGCGGCGCGAGGAACGCTACGCGGCGCTCCGGCTCGTCGGTGCCACGCCGCGCCAGGTGAATCTCGTCGCCTCAGTGGACGCCATCGTCAGCGCGCTGGTCGGCTCGGTGATCGGCATCGGGATCTTCCTTCTGGTGCGGCCGGCGCTAGCCGGTACCTCGCTGACTAGCGCCCGGTACTTCAGCGATCAGGTGACACCGACCCTCAATGGCTACCTGGCCGTGTTGCTGGGGGTGCCGGCTGCGGCGGCCATCGTGACGCTGCTGTCGCTCCGCCGGGTGCGGGTCTCCCCGCTCGGCGTCAGCCGGAAGGTCGCGCCGCCGCCGCCCCGGACCTGGCGGATCATCCCGCTGATCGTCGGCATTGCCTTGTTCGTAGCCGGACTGGCGGCGACCAATCAAAAGACCATCGGAGCGGCGGCCTTCCCCGGCCTGCTGATCATCATGGTCGGCTTGGTTGTCGGCGGCCCGTGGATCACGGCGCGCGCCGCGCGGCTGCTGCCGCGGCTGAGCCGGGGCGCGTCCCCGATCTTCGCCGCCGGACGACTGGCGGATAACCCCAAGGCCGCCTTCCGGTCAGTCAGCGGCCTGGTACTGGCCGTGTTCCTGGGCACTCTCGTGGCCGGGCTCATGCCGGCGATCAACTCGACGACGGCGTCCACGGCTGGCGACGCGTTGCGGAACGTGCTCAGGGTCGAGCTGACGGCGAGCCCGGTGTGCGGTAACAGCGTGAACTGCACGGGCAATGCGCCCAGCGTGTCGGCAAGCGCCCAGCGGCGGCTCACCTCCGTCGCGTGGCAGCGAAGCTTCCAGCGCAGGCTGCTGGCCGGGCTGGGCACCTTCCGCGGCGCGACCGTCATTCCGCTGTACGGATTGCCGGGGTCGCTGGGCCAGAAAGGTCCCCGGCCTTACAGCGGCGTGATCGGCTGCGCCGGCCTTGCCCGGCTGGCTGTGCTTGGGCACTGCGCTCCGGGCGCGACCGCAGTCCAGGCCGACACGCAGAACCTCTTCGGCGACAATCCCATGTTCGACACGCAGCAGATCGTGAACCAGAGCAACCCGCCGGTGCACGGCAACACCGCGGATCTGCAACTGCAAGCCCTGCTGGTGGAGACGAACAGCCAGGCAACCGTGGAGCGGGTGCGCACCTTCCTGGTGCCGTACCTGGCGCAGACGCCGTCCGGCAGCGCACCCCGGACGTTCGGCGAGGAAATCCAGGCGCGGGAAAGCGTCGGCAACACCCTCCAGCGGCTGGTGTATATCGCGGTCGCGCTGACCCTGCTGGTGGCGGGTTGCAGCCTGGCCGTGACCGTGGGCGGCGGCCTGGTGGAGCGCAGGCGGCCGTTCACTCTGCTGCGCGTCACCGGCACGGCCACCGCGACGCTGTACCGGGTGGTGCTGCTCGAGGCAGTGCTTCCGCTGTTTGCCGCCACGCTTGTCGCGGCGGCCACGGCCTACGGCATGTCAGTGCTGATCGTTGCGCGGCTGGCGCCAGCAGGCACCGCGACGCCGGTTCCCGGCAGTGGCTACTACGCCATCATGGGAGCCGGGCTGGCAGCCTCGCTGGCCGTCATCCTCGCGACACTGCCGCTGCTCGGGCGCATCACCGCGCCGGGCAACGTCCGGTTCGAGTAGCCGCCAGGCGAACCTCAGGGACAAGTTGCTGTCAGGCCGGTCGTGACGTCCTGGTCCGCGCGGTGACCGCTGCGGCTTTGGCGGCGCGGACGGCGTCGGTGAGTGCGGTGATGTCGTAGCTGCCGTAGTGCCGGCGGCCGTTGATGAAGAAGGTTGGGGTGCCGGATACGCCGCTGAGGTCGGCGGAGTCGACGTCCTCGGCGATCCTGCCGGCTCCAGCGTGGCTTCTGATGTCGTCGCCGAATCGCGGGACGTCGAGTCCGAGTTCGCCGGCGTAGCGGAGCAGGTCGCTCATCAGCAGGTGGTCCTGCCGGCTCAGGAGCAGGTCATGCATCTGCCAGAAGGCGCCCTGGTCAGCGGCCGCCTCGGCGGCTTCGGCGGCGATCTGGGCATGGGGGTGGACGTCGTTGAGCGGGAGGTGCCGCCACACGTACCGGACATCGCCGTGGCCGGCGAGCAGGTCCCTGATGACAGGCTCGGCCTGCCCGCAGTAGGGGCATTCGAAGTCGCCGTACTCGACGATGGTGACAGGCGCCTTAGCGGGGCCGCGGATCCGGTCGCGTCCTGCGTCGACCGGTGCGCCGAGGTCGGTGATGACCTCGGAGGTGCCGAGCAGGGCCCGGACCTGCAGCCGGGCTGGCAGCAGGGCGGCAGCGCGGAAGACCAGCCAGGTGACCGCGGGTGCGGCGATGACGGTGGTCAGGACGCCGAGTTTGGCCTCTTGCAGCTGGGTTCCCTTGAACGCGAGGGTCGCGATCAAGATGGACACGGCGAACCCGATCCCGGCGATGGTTCCGACGCCGGTGACAGTTGCCCAGCCCACGGGCGGCCGCAGCCTTCCGCGGCTGAGCCGGGTGAGCAGCCAGGACGCGCCGGCAATGCCCAGCGGCTTTCCTGCGACGTAGCCGATCAGGATCCCGAGCGTAATCGGGGATCCGTAGGCACGGGCGAGGAACGCGGCGCTGATGGGAATGCCGGCGTTGGCGAGCGCGAAGAGCGGCACGATGACGTAACTGGTCCAGGGATGGTAGAGCTGCTGCAGCCGCTCGTTCGGTGACAGCGCCGTGGCCAGCCCGGCCCGGGCTGACTGCGCAAGTTCGGGCGTCGGCTGCTCCCGGAAGCTGCGGAACAGGTCGCTGGCGCGCTCCAGGTCGGTCCGGGCAGCCGGATACGCGAACGTCAGCAGTCCCATCACGAGGCCGACCACCACCGGGTCGATGCCGGACTTCAGGACGGCGACCCATGCCGCGATGCCCAGGACGGCGTAGGCCATCCCGTACCGGATCCGCGCCCGGCGCAGCAGCAGTATCACGGCGAAGATCCCGACTGCGACGCCTAGCGGGACAAGCGCCACGGCTTTGCTGTAGGCGGCGCCGATGACGACCAGCGAGACCAGGTCGTCGACGACCGCCACCGACAACAGGAATGCGCGCACCCGGTCAGGGAACCGCGGCGCGGTCAGTGCCAGCGTCCCGAGGGCGAATGCGGTGTCCGTGGACATCGCCACGCCCCACCCATGAGCCGCCGGACCGCCGGCGTTCACAGCGAGGTAAATCGCGACCGGGACTACCAGCCCGCCCAGGCCAGCTGCTACTGGCAGCGCCAGCCGCCGCCGCTCCCGCAGTTCGCCCATGTCGAACTCGCGTCGGGCCTCCAGGCCGAAGACAAAGAAGAAGAAGGTCATCAGTCCGCTGTTCACCCACTCGCGCAGGTCTAGCGACACCCCGCCGCCGGCGAGTCGGACTGACAGCCGCGCGCCCCAGACGGCGTCATAAGACGACGAGTCGATGTTCACCCAGGCCAGCGCGGCCAGCGCCATCACCAGCAGCACGGCGGCACCGCCGGTCTCGGTGCGCAGGAACGTCCGCAGCGGCGTCTGCATGTTCCGGGCCCAGGCCGTCCGTCCGGAAAAGGCACGCGCTGCGTCGGGCGGGCCTTGGTCGGGCACGGTCTCTCCTCAGGCGATCTGCACCAGCGGCCGACTATTCGGCCTGTTAGATGTTCCCGCCTCCGTCGGGAAGGACGCGCTCAAGCTGGCTGCGTGCCGTGATTCCCGAGCTTGGCGAAGACCTTGCGCAAGTGATACTGAACCATGTGCGCTGATGTAGAGCCTGGCGCCGATCTCCGTGTTCGACAACCCGTCCCTGGCAAGACGGGCGATCTGCGTTTCCTGCGCAGTCAGCTGGTCGTTCCGCGAGCCGACGGTGCGCTTGCGGGCGGTCTCGCCGGTGGCCTGCAGTTCGCGCCTGGCCGCTCGGCGAATGCCGTGACGCCCATCGTGTCCAGAGCCGAGGCAGGCGGAGTTGCTCGCGGGCGTCAGCGGCGGCGCGCCCGGCGCAGCCATCGGACATGACCGGCAGGCAATGCGCAGCGGCCGTGCGCCGGTCGATCGCCTCACTTCCTCATCGACGCCGCATATCGCGGCGGCGAGCCGCTGACCTGACACCCACGAGATGGGAACGTGGCAGTCAGCCGTGACTGCCGCTTACACGACCGCCCGAGCCGACACGACTGAAGGAGGCTGAAACAGATGGTGACCTGGAACGACGTGACTCATGCCGAGATGGTGCGCGCGATACGGGAGTACGACCGACTGGGCTCCGGAGCGGTTCTTCGCCGCGCACGGATTCGCACCTACGACAACCTATGAGCTGGTATGGGAGGAACGCAGTTATCCGCACAAGGCAATCCTGGGCACGGCTTATGAGTTCGCCACAGGCCAGCGCCTGGCCTCCGGCGATTTCGAGGGCGGGAAGTCCGGTGCCGTCCGGGTGCTCGGACAACTAGGGTTCACCTTCGCAGAGAAGCAACGGCCGGCCAGGCAAGCCGCTAAGTAGCCCGAGCGAGGCGGGTACCGGGTGCAAGACCGGGTACCGGTTGCAAGTAGGGAAGCGCGGCATCCGGGCTGACCGGTCGCCCCAGGAGGCACAGCTTCGTCTCGAGAGCTGGCAGTTCCGGCCTGGCCACGCGGAAATACCCTGTCGCGTTCCTAGCGGAAAGGAATCCCTGACATGGCCATGACAGCAGACAACGCCGTCGAAGGCCGCACGCGCATCGCCGTAGTGACGGGCGGGACCGGAGGCATGGGCCGGGTCATCGCCGGGAAGCTGGCGGCCGACGGGTTTGACGTCGCCTTGGCTTATGCCGGCGACAAGGAGCCCGCCGGCTCAGCGGTGGGCGAGATTGAAGCGCACCGCCGTCGCGGCGCGGCATTTGAGGCCGACGTGGCCGATGAAAAGGCGGTATCTGACCTTTTCGACGCCGTCGAGGACAGCTTCGGGCACATCGACGTAGTGGTTAACACGGCCGGGATCAATCGTCCCGCTACCCTGGTCGATCTTGACCTGAGCGACTTCGACGCGATTCACCGGGTGAACGTGCGCGGCACATTCGTTGTCGACCAGCAGGCCGCCAGGCGAATTCGTAACGGCGGCTCGATCGTCAACGTGTCTTCGAGCATGGTGCGGGCGGCACCACCTGAGCTGAGCGCATACGCGGCGTCCAAGTCCGCAGTCGAAACGCTCACCCACATCCTCGCTAAGGAACTCCGCGGCCGCGAGATCACGGTCAACGCTGTGGCGCCGGGCCCCACCGCAACTCCGGCGTTCCTGAGCAGCACTCCGGCCGAGGAGCAGAAAGAGCTGGCCGCCCTGCCGCCACTCGAACGTCTCGGCAGCTCCGAAGACATAGCCGGAGTGGTGTCATTCCTGGTCTCCCCGAGCGGGCGATGGGTCAACGGCCAGGTGGTCTACGCCAACGGCGGGTTCGTCTGACCATGGCCAACGACCACTATGACGTCCTCGTCGTCGGCAGCGGTCCGGGGGGCGCGACCACCGCGGCGCGCGTAGCGGAGACAGGCAAGCGCGTGCTGCTGCTCGAACGCGGCGATTATCTGCCGAGAGAACGAGACAACTGGAACTCGCAGGCGGTCTTCGGCACCGGCAAATACACCGCCGACGTGACGTTCTACGACATCCGCGACCGGCCCTTCCGGCCCGAACTGCATTACTACGTCGGAGGCAACTCGAAGGTCTACGGCGCCGCACTGTTGCGGCTGCTGCCCGCAGACTTCGGCGCGGTCCAGCATCCGAACGGTGTCGCACCGGCGTGGCCACTGAGTTATGCAGATATGGAGCCGTACTACGTCAGAGCCGAGCACCTGTTCTGGGTGCACGGCAAGCACGGCGAGGACCCGTTCGCCGGCAGCTCGAGCCAGGACTACAAATTCCCGCCCGTGCAGCACGAGCCACGCATTCAGCAACTGTCGGACGGTCTGGAGAAGCTTGGCCTGCATCCGTTTCACATGCCGCTGGGCGTACAGCTCAGCCAGGACGCTCAGGGCCAGGCAACGACGGACTCACCGTGCATACGGTGCGACCGCATCGACGGCTTCCCCTGCTTGCTCGGCGCCAAGGCCGACGCCGAGTGGGCTGTGATCCGCCCGGCCCTTGCCGCACATCCCAACCTGACCTTGATGACGAGAACTGCTGTCGAGCGACTCCTGACTGACGCCAGCGGCCGCTCCGTCACCGGGGTGGCGGTCACACTCCCGGACGGCTCCCCGCACGCATTCACCGCAGACATCATCGTCGTGTCCGCAGGAGCTATTCTTTCGGCCGCCCTGCTGCTGAAGTCGGCGACCGAGAAGCATCCACGAGGCCTGGCGAATTCGTCCGATATGGTCGGCCGGAACTACATGCGACACAACAACCTTGCTCTTGTCGCGTTCTCGCGCGAGCCCAACCCGACCGTCTTCCAGAAAACGTTGTCTCTCAACGACTTTTACAGTGCCGGCGAGCACTGGGAGTACCCGATGGGCAACATCCAGATGCTTGGGAAATCCGACGACTGGCAGCTCAAAGGAGCGGCACCCCACGGTCTGGGCTCGGCTCCGTCCGCGCCGTTTGGCGAGGTCGCGAAGCACTCCCTCGACTTCTGGCTGGCCAGCGAGGACATCCCGCTGGCAGACAGCAGAGTCACGCTCCGGCCCGACGGCGCGATTCGGCTGGCGCTGCAGCCCGGCAACAACACCGAGGCCCTTACCCGGCTCCGCAAGACCTTTGAGGGGAAGCTGAAGGAGCTTGGCATGGCGGAAATGGCGTTCGTCCGAAGCCTCTACCTTCACAAGGCCTTCGACGCCGCAGCGACGGCACACCAGGCAGGCACGGCACGGTTCGGCGCAGACTCCGCCACCTCGGTCCTCGACGTGAACTGCAAGGCTAACGACCTCGACAACCTCTACGTGGTGGACGGCAGCTTCATGCCCTCGATCGGCGCCGTCAACCCCACCTTGACGATCATCGCGAATGCGCTGCGCGTGGGCGATCACATCGCTGAGCGCACCGGCGTCGCCGCGCGGCCACAGCAGCTGGCCGCCGCGCAGTCATCGCAACATCCGCACAGCCAATGAGAGAGCTGTCCGAATGCCAAGGATCGAAGATTACGCAGTGCTGGGAGACCTGCACACCGCAGCGCTGGTGAGCACTGCAGGCTCGGTTGACTGGCTGTGCCTGCCCCGTTTCGACTCACCCGCCGCGTTCGCCGCTCTGCTGCACGATGACCAGGCGGGACAATGGACGCTCGCCCCAGCAGCCGCGAATAACTGCGCGGCCCGCCGCTACGCTCATAACACCCTGGTGCTCGAAACGGACTGGGTGACCGAGGACGGCACCGTACGGGTCATCGATTTCATGCCACCTCGGACGCGCACCCCGCATCTCATCCGCATTGCGGTGGGCCTGAGCGGTGCCGTGGCGATGCGATCAACACTGCGGCTGCGATTCGATTACGGTCGCGTCGTTCCATGGGTCAAAGCCGAGGGAACCCAAATCCACGCCATTGCCGGCCCCGACCTTGTCCGGCTACTTGCGGCAGTTCCGCTGAACGTTGATCATTGGGACACGCTCGCGGACTTCACCGTGCGCGAGGGCGATCGGATTGCGTTCGTCATGTCGTGGGCGCCCAGCCATGACCCGTACATGGAGTATGTCGAGGCCGAGCAGGCCCTTTCGGCTACGGCGGACTTCTGGACCGAGTGGTCTGCTGGCGCCGCCTACGAGACCGGGCACTACAACGCCGCCGTCGACCGGTCGCTCATTACCCTCAAGGCCCTGACATACGAGCCGACGGGCGGGATTGTCGCAGCTGCGACCACGTCCCTGCCGGAGGAGCTCGGCGGAGTTCGTAACTGGGACTACCGGTACTGCTGGCTTCGCGACGCCACCTACGCCCTCCAGGCACTGCTCGCGGCCGGGTTCAGATCCGAGGCCGGCGCCTGGCGAGACTGGCTGCTGCGGTCCATCGCAGGCCAGCCCGAAGCGCTACAGATCCTGTACAGCATCGACGGAATGCGCAGGCTTCCGGAGGCCGAGCTGGGCTGGCTAGCAGGCTATGAGGGCAGCAGCCCTGTCCGTACCGGCAACGCGGCCTCCGAGCAGCTCCAGCTCGACGTCTGGGGTGAAACCTTGGATGCCTTGTTCCTAGCCCGGCAGGCAGGTCTTCCGGCTGACCGCGACGCTTGGGCCCTGCAGGTCGCGCTGATGGAGCATCTTGAGTCAGCCTGGCGCGAGCCGGACAACGGGCTGTGGGAGGTGCGCGGCGACCGGCAGCACTTCACCCACTCCAAGGTCATGGCCTGGGCCGCTGCGGACAGGATGGCACGATCGGTACGATCGCACGGCCTCCCCGGCCCGGTCATGCGATGGGAACAGCTGCGTGATGAGATCCATCACGACGTGGTTACTCACGCGTTCGACACCGAGCGCAACACCTTCACCCAGGCCTACGGCTCCCCCGCGCTCGACGCCAGCCTGCTGCTTATCCCGCGGGTCGGATTCCTACCCGCAACAGACCCGCGCGTGCTGGGCACGATCAACGCGATCCGCCGTGAGCTGACCGAGGGCGGCCTCGTCAAGCGTTATCAGACCACTGAGACCAACGACGGTGTCGAGGGTAGCGAAGGCTTGTTCATCGCCTGCTCGTTCTGGCTCGTGGACGCGCTGCACGCGTCCGGGCAGCAGAAGGACGCGATTGACCTGTTCGAGCGCCTCCTGTTGCTGCGCAACGACGTGGGCCTGCTGAGCGAGGAATGGGATCCGGTCGCGCAGCGTCAGCTGGGCAATACCCCCCAGGCGTTCAGTCACTTCGGGCTGGTCGTCAGCGCCGTCCAGCTGCACATGCAGGGCCCGGCCCGCAGCGACGACCCGATGGCGAGGTGACGGGCGTGCAAGAAGCGGCGATCGACCGGATCACCCTGATCGTGTCGGACCTTGACGGGGCAGAGGATGACTACGTCACGACTCTCGGATGCGGTGTCGAACGACGTGACTCCATCGAGCACTCACTGATCAAGGTCCTGGGCATCCCAGACGCCAGCGGGCGGCGGTCATTGCTGCGGCTAGGCCACGAGCGGATCGAGCTACTGGAGTTCACCGACTCCACGGGACGCTCGTATCCATGCGACAGCACGAGCACGGACATCTGGTTTCAGCACATGGCGATCGTCGTGAACGACATGACCGCCGCGTACCAAAGAGTCATGGCACACGCGCGATTCACGCCCATCAGCCGCGCAGGTCCGGTACGGCTGCCAGACGAGTCGGGCGGCGTGATGGCCTTCAAGTTTCGCGATCGTGACGGCCACCCGCTGGAACTGATCGCGTTCCCGGAATCGCGGGGCCCGGCAGAATGGCACAACGCTGACAACTCCGGGGCCTTTCTCGGCATCGACCACACCGCGATCGGCATTAGCAACCCCGGCATCAGCACGAGATTCTTCAGATCAGTCTTCGGGTTCAGCGTCGGACCGAGCACTGAGAATCGCGGACCGGAGCAGGCCGAGCTCGACGACGTCGACGACGTGCATGTCAGCGTCACTCAACTGGCCACAGACCTGCCGGCGCCCCGGATGGAACTGCTGAACTACCACGTGGGCACGCGCAGGCCGATCCCCCACGAAACTGCCAGCAACGACATCGCCGCCACGCACTCCGTCGTGCAAGTCGCATCCCTTGATGCAACCGCCGAGGCGCTCGCGCGCTGCGGCAAGCCATTGTCTAGTGATTACCTCATGACCATGCACGGAGACATCCCGGCCGCCTTGGTATCCGGACCTGACGGGCATCGCTTCCTGGTCGAGGAGCGCACCGCGATGCGAAGCCGGCCTGCGAGCTAAGTACGAAGTAGCAGTGTGACAGGCGGCAGCTGCCCGGCAACCGCCAGGGCACGCGGCTGCATCACCACCCACTAGGTGCCACAGACCCGCAGCGTCCCGCCGCGCGCGGCGCAGCTGTAACGGGTTCCGAAGGTACTTGCAGCAGCTGATAGAGTTGCTATGAAATCATTGCACTAGACAATCAAAATGAGGTTGGAGTGCTGCGAGGAGACGATCCGGCCAGCGCTGATGCCGTGGACGCGGTGTTGACAGCGAGCCGGACACTGGTGGCGGTGACCGAGCAGTCGCTGGGCTCGGCGGCAGAGGACACCACGCTCGCGCAGTACAGGGCGCTGGTGGTGCTTGCTTCGCGGGGGCCGCAGCGGATGGTGGACCTGGCGACGGCGCTGGGAGTTACGCCGTCAACGGCCGGCCGGATGTGCGATCGGCTGGTGCGCAAGGGACTTATCCGCAGGCACCGGGCTCGCGCCGACCGGCGGGAGGTGCTGGTGTCTGTCACGGGGCCTGGGCGGCAGGTGGTGGACCAGGCGACCGCCCGGCGGCGGGCGCTGCTGGGCGAGATCCTCGGCAGGCTGCCTGCCGGGCAGCAGGCAGCGGTCGCTGCCGCGCTGCGCGCGTTCGCGGCGGCGGCCGGGGAGATCCCCGACAGCCAGTGGCCGGTCAGGCCAGCCGAGCCGGAGCCGGACAAGCCGCCTCGGGCCGGCATCGACGCCACGGCCGCATCAGGGGACCCCGCGTGACGGCGCAGGCGACGGGAACGACGAAGCGCGCGGCGACGTGGGCTGCGAGAGCGGCTGGCTGGCTGCGCGGCTCCCAGCCCGGGCTGCTGGTGATCGCACTGGTCATCGGCGTAGGGTCCGGCCTGGGCGCGGTGGCATTCCGGTACCTCATCTACTTCTTCACCTGGCTGGCCACCGGTCATGATCAGTTCGGACAGGCCGGCCATGTCGGCAGCTCGCACCTGCCCTGGCTCGGGCTGGCGTTCTTCGTCGTCATCCCCGTCATCGGCGGCCTGGTCTACGGACCGCTCATCTACCGATACGCGCGCGAGGCCCGCGGCCACGGGGTTCCCGAGGTCATGGCCGCCGTCGCCGAGAACGGCGGCAGGATCCGCCCGCAGGTCAGCGTGGTCAAGGCGCTCGCCTCGGCTATCTGCATCGGCACGGGCGGATCCGTCGGCCGGGAGGGGCCGATCGTGCAGATCGGCTCCGCGCTCGCCTCCGGCTTCGGCCAGCTGGTGAAGATGCCGGAGAACCGGATGCGGATCCTGGTGGCCTGCGGCGCCGGCGGCGCCATCGCCGCCACGTTCAACGCCCCGATCGCCGGTGTGTTCTTCGGTGTGGAGATCATCCTGCGCGAGTTCTCGATCGAGGCGATGTTCACCGTCATGCTGTCGGCGATGATCGCGGACGCGGTCGCCATCCCGATCCTCGGCGACAAGCCGTTCCTGCAGGGTTTCCCGGCCGAGATCACGCTCGTGCACCCCGCGGATTACCTGCTGGTGGCGGTGCTGGCCGTGCTCGCCGGCCTGATCGGGCTGCTCTTCAAAGGTGTGGTCTACAAGATGGAAGACCTGTGGGACGCCGCGTGGAAGAACCGGCCGGAGTGGGCACGCCCCGCCATCGGCGGCGTCGCGCTCGGCCTGATCCTGCTGGCCCTGCCGCAGATGTACGGCGTCGGGTACCCGGTCATGTACAAGGCGGTCGCCGGCCACTACGTCCTGTGGTTTCTGCTCGTCCTCGCGGCCGGGAAGATCCTTGCGTGCAGCACTACGCTCGGGATCGGCGGCTCCGGCGGTGTCTTCGCGCCGTCGCTATTCGTCGGCGCTACCTCGGGCATGGCATTCGGTGAGACCGCGGTCCACATCTTCGGGCCGGCCGCGGGCCAGCCCGCGCTGTATGCGGTCGTCGCCATGGGCGCGGTGTTCACCGCCGCCGCCCGCGCTCCTCTGACGTCGGTGGCCAGCGTCCTAGAGATGACCGGCGACTTCACCCTCACCCTCCCGGTCATGCTCGCCGTGGCCATCGCCACTGCGACCTCTCGCGCGCTCAGCTACGGCACCATCTACACCACCAAGCTGCTGCGCCGCGGCCAGGACATCGACCGCGCTGCCCCGTGGCGTGCCTTCAGCGACCTCAGGGCCGTCGACGCCATGCGGCCGTTCCCGGTCCCGCTGGCCGTTCCCGAAGGTCATGACCGGCAGGCCGCAGGTACTCTCGCTGACTTGGCGCACCTGCCGGGACGTGTCATTTACGAGGGCGACCCGCAAACCGTGTTCGCCGGCGAGTCCCTGGCTCAGACACTGCGTCAGCTCAAGGTCTACGGCCGCGACGGCCTGCCGGTGCTGTCGGGCGACGGACGGCGGGTGGAGGGATGGATCACCAATCACAGCGTCCTGCAGACCGTCGCCGCTCAGCTCGGCAGCTCTCCGCCCCCGCAGAACGCTGCCAACGGCTCGCCAACGGCGGGACGGCAATCCAGCCAGGCGAAGCCACCGACGCCGCTGCACGGCTACCGGGTCCTCGATGTCTTTGTCGGACCGGATTCCCCAGCCGTCGGCCGGCCGCTGCGCAGCCTGCGCTGGCCATCCGGCAGCGTGCCCGTCGCCATCTTGCGGCAGCGCAGCCTTCGAGAACCTGACCCGGATCTCACCCTGGCCGAGGGCGACCGCGTCTCCCTGCTCGCACCAGTGCCGGCCGGGTCACCTGCGATGGCGCCGCGAGGCGAGAGGGAGGAAGGTCGCCGCGCTCGACCGGCCCGGTCGCAGCACTGGGCGCGCGGGCGTGCTGGTCAGTAGTCATGCGTTTCATGGCAAGGGGGTCGGCGCGCGGATGCGCGGACCTACACGCGTATGCGGAACGGAGGCTTCATGCCGAGATTGCTGGCACGCGCCCGCCCCTGGCTGACTGCCTTGGCAGCGGTCGTGTTGCTGGTTGCGGTTGTGCCTCCTGTAAGTGGCGACGCGCAGCGGGATACGTTCGTGCAGGCGATTCAGTTCGTGATCTTCGCGGTCGTCGTGCCGGCGCTGCTGATGCTGGGCATCGCCTCGCTGCTTGAACGGCCGGCCCGGCGTACTTCCGGTCTTGATGTGCCGCCCAGCCGGCGGGAGCGCGCCGCCGTGCTGACCCTGCGGCTGTTGGCGAGTACCGCCGATCACGGGGCCGATCCTGATCGCCGGGCGGTCCGCGCCGCCGTGGTGAAAGTGCTGTTCTTCGTCGCGCTCGTCGTCACCTGGCGGCTGCCCGCGATGCTGGGCGCGCTGGCAGGGCACCCGGCCCTTGCCGCTGCGGAGGTGGTGACCCTGGTCTCCGCCGGCTCGGCAGTCTGGGCGGGCCTCGTTGCCGCGGCGCCGTTGAGCAAGCCGCTGCCGCGGCCGCTGCGCGCGGCCATAGCAGCGGTCTCCATGTGGAGCATCTGGATACTGGCCTACATCACCGGCATGTCCAGCGCAGTATCGGACAGCACCGCGCCAGCCGCGGCTGCGCTGAGCGCTGCCACGGACCGCCAGCTCGCAGTGGCGGTGATGTGGGCGGTGCCGGCCATCTGTTTCGCGCCGGTCGTGTACGCCATGGTGATCCGGTGGCTAGGCGAGCGCGACGACCCCGACGCCGAACTTCGGGCATCAGCGCTATCCGGCACCAGCGTCGCCGATCTCACCCACCAGCCCCGGCCACCGCGTGGCTGGCGCTCGCCGCTCGGCTGACCTGAGCACGACCTGTTGACGGCGGCGAAGCGATCAGGCCCTACCGATCAATGACCGCGCCTCCGCGGGGCCGACGACGAGATCGTGAAGGTCGCCGCCCACCTCGAGCCGGCCCGACTGTTCGAGCCCGCCGATTTTCTCCGGCTCGAAGCCGGCCGCTCGGATCAACCGCTCGACTTCGTCGCCCGCACGGTCGTCGTCGGTCGCGTAGAACAGGACCGCCTGCTCGGGTGACCGGTTGCTGGAAGACTCGAAGAGATCGGCCGACAGGGTTCCAAACGCCATGGCCAAGCGCGCCCCCGCCGGCAACCACCCGGCTACAGTCTGGCCAGAGGATTGCCCTGCCGGAAGTAGACGCGAGACGTTACCGTGTGCGTCGCTGCTGACCGGGTTGCTCGGAATGACCACGAGCTTGTCGGCTAGCGGCTCGGCGATCTCTTCTATGACGCCCTTCAGCACGGTAAACCGCAGCGCGAGGACGACGGCAGCGGCGCCCACCAACGCGTCGCGGTTGTCGGCGGCGGCGACCGCAGCTCGACCCATCTTTGCCGCCAGCGTTCGTGCCGACTCACTGTCGGCGCTCGAGATCCGCAGGGTCTCGCCGCCTGAGGCGAGCTCGCGGGCGATAACCGATCCGATCCCTCCAGTGCCGATGATCGCGGTGGTCACGACGCGGGCGTACTCGATGGCCAGTGGGCGGGCGACCAGTCCCCGTCTGGGTCCGTGGTTTGCCCCACTTCGATTAGGTAACCGTCAGGATCGCGGATGTAGCAACGGATCTCGTACTGGTGGTGTTTCGGCGGCGTGAGGAACTGAGCGCCGCGGGCGCTCCATTCGGCGTAGACGGCCTCGATGTCCTTGACCCGGATGTTGAGGAAGCTGCTGACCCGGTCGGGATCGCGTGGCGTCTCCAGGGTGACCGTCGGCTTGTCGTCGGTCGGGCCTCCGCCGGCGTTGATGATGATCCAGCTGTTGGATAGCGCGACATAGACCGGCCCTCCGGAGAAGACCACCCTGCCGCCGAGTACTTCGGTGTAAAAGCGCTGAGAGCGCTCGACATCGTCGGAGACGATGAAGTGGGCCAGCACAATTCCCTCCGGGGGCGGTGGGAGCTCGGCCATCTGACACCTCCACTGGTTGGGTCTCACACCCCCGCTTACCCGGCCGCTGTGGTCCATAAGCCAGGCATCGACCGGCGGGGTCTTCTCCGGCCAGGTCAGCGCTATGACCTGCGGTTGTTAGCGCACATTGAGGCCGGTGACGGCCCTGCCGATGATCATGCGCTGGATCTCCGACGTGCCCTCGAAGATCGTGAAGCTCGTGGAGGTACGGGCAATTTCCGCAGGTAGGTGGCCTGGCAACCAGGCGCATGTCAGCACGAACTCAGCACGCCAACGTCGCCAGTCCCGATCGGCTGCAGGCACACCTGGCCAGGCGCTCGAGCATCTGACTAGCGGCCTGCAGTTCGACGGTAGAACCCCGACTGGTTTCAACGGACTGTGCGGAACGCCGCACGCAGCTCTTCCGAAAACACCCGGGGTTTATTCCCAGGCGGCGAAATGGCCGCCTCGTCCTGCTTCGTTCAAGTAGATCAGGTTGTGGTACGCCTCTTCGGTCCAGCTGCGTGGCGCCTGCATGTACTCCTCAGGGAACACCGTGACCGCCGCCGGGAGAGAAACGTCGGCGGCTGCGTAGAAGTTCTTGCCGGTAACGGCTTGCTGCCAGTACAGCCGGGCCGCCGACGCCAACCCGGAGCCTCATGATGTTGTTCGGCGGCTATCTGGGGTGCTTCGCATGGTTTCGCCGGGATTATGTTCTTCCGCTACGACGCTAGTGGCCCGCACGGGCCGATTTTGGTAGCCGACGCCCAATAGAGCCCAGACGAAATTTCGCGGCCACTGTGCGGATTCGTTCCCACTCCTGGCAGGCCGTATGCGGTGGACAGGAGTCACTCAGGCCGACCACATCGGAGGCCTGCAAAGCAGTTGACCTTGCTCGTGCCTGTAGATGGGCGGTGGTCGCGATTTCGGGCTATCCAGCAAGACAGGGTGTGTGACGCCGGCCAGGCGGCCAGCTGATGAGGACTCTGGCCCTGGCTGTTCGCACGGCAGCTGACAGCGTGTCGATGTCGGAGGCGCCGTGGTGCCGCCTGCCGTTGCTGAAGAACGTCGGGCCGGGTCCTGGGGACACCGCTCAAGTTGGCCCAGTCTAGATTGGAGTGGCCTGTCCGCCCGCGCATATCCTGCATGAACTGGTCGGCGTTCAGGCGAAAATTTGTCCTGGTTCGCCGCCTCAGTTCCCTCGGCCGCGAGCTGCGCATGCGGGTGGACGTCGGTGAGCGGCAGGTGGCGCCACACGTAGCGCAGATCTCCGTAGTCGGCCAGTAGCTCACGCACCACCGGCTCGGCCTGGCCGCAATACGGCACTACCGTGGCGTTCATGGCTCGGAAGCAAGACTGAAAATCTCTCAACCCGGGAGGTCGTCATGGCATCGGTACTCATCACCGGAGCGTCGAAAGGCATCGGCCGTGCGGCGGCGGCGGAGTTCACCCGCCGCGGCCACCGGGTGATCGCCACCGCGCGCGACCCACGCACACTCGCCGGCGTGCCCGCGGACCAGCGGCTCGCGCTGGACGTCACCGACCCCGGCAGCATCACCTCGGCGGTCGGGGAGGCCGGGGAGATCGACGTCCTGGTCTCGAACGCAGGGGAGATCTTCTACGCCGCCGTCGAGGCGACACCGCCGGAGGCACTCGCGCGGCTGCTGGACATCAACACGATCGGTGCCCTGCGGGTCGTGCAGGCGGTCCTGCCAGGGATGCGCGCCCGCGGCCGCGGGCGGCTGCTGTTCATGTCCAGCGTCTCAGGGCGCATCGCGCGGCCGCCCGGCGCGGCCTACGCCGCGACCAAATGGGCCCTCGAGGCGCTAGTCGAGGCCCTGGCCATCGAGGCAGGCCCGCTGGGGATCGAGGCCGCGCTGCTCGAACCGGGCCCGGTCAGCTCCGGAGTGCTCGACCACGTCACCACCTACACCCTGCCCGACGATCCCTACGCCCGCGTGCCCGACCGCGGCGGTACGTCCGCCGGCCAGATGATCACGCCGGAAGAAGTCGCGGCCGGGATCGCCGACGCGGCAGAGGCATCACAGCTGCCCCTGCGGATCCCCGTCGGCCAGCTCGCCGCCAAGATCCTGGCCGCACGCTAGACCGCACCCGACGACCGCCCGTTCATCATCGGTGAATCCACGGCCTTCCGGTAGTGACGGCAAGTGGCAACTGACGGAGCTATCGCTGTCGTTCCTCGTTGCCACCCGGCGCGGCGTTGGTATGGAAACCGGCCAGGTCGCAGCATGGCGATCAACCGGGTCCGGCGACAAGCCACGCGTACCGGTACAGGCACACCGCGTCAAGCCCAGCAGCAGGCTCGGCGTCAGCGCTGTCAAGGCCGGCGAGAATGCCGACCCGGCTCAGCTCGCCCGCGCGGAGCAGCCGGTCGGTTTGCTGGCGGGAGCGCTGACTCAGCCGGAATACGAGCTGCTGGTCGCTGCGGGATTCAGCGAATCACCGTCGCTAGCACCAGTTACGGCCGAGGGTGTGCATTCGGCCATCATCCAGGCCACATAGCCAGCACATTTAGTTCCGCCAGCCCATCGGCGTGACGCGCTTGACCGGCTTGTGACCACGCGCGAGCACAGCTGAGTGACGCCGCGGTCCGTCGCGCGGTCGCCCACTCCAGGTGTTCAGCGACGGTTGTCGCGTCCAGGGGCGACTCGGCCAGCGTCGACCGCCCGCTTGCCGAGCAGGGAAGGTCAGAAGGGCCGGCGATTCATTCCGGCGTTCCCTCGTGAAGTCCCACGAGTCCGGTCTGATAAGCCAGCACGACAGCCTGGACCCGGTCCCTGAGCTGGAGCTTAGTGAGAATGCGCCCGACGTGCGTCTTGACCGTGGCCTCGCTGAGGGTGAGGCGGCCGGCCAGCTCGGCGTTGCTGAGGCCATGGGCGAGCAGCCGCAGCACTTCGAGCTCACGGGGCGTGAGCGCAGTCAGGTCAGCATGGATCGGCACGTTCACGGGCTCCGCGGGCGCAAACCGCTCCACCAGCCGGCGGGTGATCGACGGCGATAGCAGCGCATCCCCGGAGCGCACCAGCCGGACCGCGGATACCAGGTACTCCGGCGTCACGTGCTTGAGCAGGAATCCGCTGGCCCCGGCGGTCAGCGCCGCGTAAACGTACTGATCCAGGTCGAACGTGGTCAGGATGATGATCCGGCACTCGCTGGCCGGCCGCGCCGCGAGGATGCGGCGGGTCGCCTCGAGCCCGTCCATGTCCGGCATCCTGATATCCATGAGCACGACGCCGGGCTTGTGCTTCAGCACCGCGCTCACGGCCTCGGCGCCATCGGCGGCCTCCGCGACCACCGGGATGCCGGCCTCGGCCAGGATCATCCGGAATCCAGCGCGGACCAGGGCCTGATCGTCGGCGATCACCACCGTGGGCTGCCCGGGCACGCCGGCCAGCGCCACCGGGCCGGGGACGCTCATGAGGATGCGGCGACCGCGATGTCAGGCAGCGTCGCTCTCACCCGCCAGCCCCCGGCCGGGCGCGGCCCGGCGTCGAACTCCCCGCCGTAGAGCGACAGCCGCTCGCGGAGGCCGAGCAGGCCACGCCCGCTCCCCGCGACGCCGGCCGGGCTGGTCCTGACTGAGCTCGCTGCCGGGCCTGGCCGGTGATCGCGCCCGCCATTGTCGCTGACGTCGACGACCACCGCATCCTCGCGATAGTCGAGTGTCACGACGGCCGCGGCCCGCCCGGCATGCTTCATGGCGTTGGTAAGGGCTTCCTGCACAACCCGGTAGGCCGTGAGGTCGAGGCCAGGCGGCAGCGTCCGCGGTTGCCCGGTGACGGTGAGCTCAACCGGGAGGCCGGCGGCGGCGACCCGGTCGACCAGCGACCGAAGATGCCCGAGGCCCGGCTGCGGCTGCAGGGGTGCGGTGCCCAGCGCGCCCGCACCGGATTCTGGCTGCATGCCTTCCACCGGGGACAGCAGCCCAAGCAGGTGCTGCAGCTCAACCAAGGCCGTGCGGCCGCTCGCCTCCACGGCCAGCAGTGCGGCCCTCGCGTCGTCCGGTGACCCGGCGAGAACCCGCCGGGCGGCGCCGGCCTGCACGACCATGACGCTGACATTGTGGGTGACAACATCATGCAGCTCGCCGGCGATCCGCGAGCGCTCGGCAGCCAGGGCTCGCACAGTGGCCGCGCGGTGCTCGGCCTCGGCACGCGCCAGCCGTTCCCGCGAGTCTCCCGCCTGGTGCCGCCACCGCCGCACGGCGGTCCCGACGAGCACGACCGGGATGAACACGAACAGGGCGGTGAACCTGCCGGGCTGCGGAATCTCGGTGTCCGTGAACGCGGCCGTGACCAGGACACCGGCGGCCACCACGCTGATCACCGCCGCGCCGCGGAACCGGCTATGCACGACCGCGGAGTAGGCAGCGAGCATGATAGCGACGAACAAGATGAAGTTCGCGTTCTGGTTGTCGGCCATGATGGCGACCAGCACAACCCAGAACACCGCGACCGGGTAGACCCGGCGCAGCGCCAGGGGCAGCACGACTGCCACCGTCACCGAGCCGTACAGCCATGGGTGATGGTCCTCGAAGCGAGTTACCTCCGGTGCTGCGGGGATCATCAGTGACGCCGTCGCGGCAATGCACGCTAGCAGCGCATCAAAACCGAGAGCCGTAGCGCTCGGCGTGCGTCGCGGCTCGATGGACCGGGCGAAGGCAAGCAGCCGGGCAGTCCAGCTGCGCAGCTCGGAAAGCCTGATCATGAGCTCATTGTCGCGCTCCGCGCCCGATCCTGACGTCCGCCATCGGAGGTAGCCCGTTACCCCAAAAGGATGACGCCCGGCCCGGGTCCGACGGATGAGGTAGCGATATTGCCGCTCGCGGTGGACGCGAAGCGCGGCCCGCCTGCCTACCGTGCACGGCATGGACACACTCATACGGCTCGACGATGTTACGAAGCGTTACGGTGGTGCCGGCCGGGCCGCCCTGGACGGCATCGGCCTCCAGGTCGCGGCCGGCGAGGCGGTCGCCATCATGGGACCGTCGGGGAGCGGTAAGTCGACCTTGCTCAATCTCGTCGCCGGCCTCGACCGGCCGACTCGCGGCGCGGTGACCGTCGGCGGGAAGCGGATCGACAAGATGACCGAGGCCGGGGTAGCCAGGTTCCGCCGCCAGCATGTCGGCATGATATTCCAGTTCTTTAACCTGCTCGACGACCTGACCGTCTTCGACAACGTGCTGCTTCCGGCCCAGCTCGCCGGGGTGCGCAGGACCGACGCCAGGGCGCGGGCCGGCGAGTTGCTCGCCGCCCTGCGGATCTCCCAGCATCAGCACGCGTACCCGGCCCGGCTGTCCGGCGGTGAACGGCAGCGGGTGGCGATCGCCCGGGCGCTGGTGAACAGGCCGGCGCTCCTGCTCGCCGATGAGCCGACGGGCGCGCTGGACACCGAGGCCGGCGACCAGATCGGTGAGGTGCTCCTCGACCTCAACCGGGCCGGCCAGACGCTCCTTCTCGTCACCCACAACCCGCAGCTGGCGGCTCGCTACGCCAGCCGGACCGTGCAGCTCGTCGACGGCACGGTCGCCGCCGACGTCATGAACGGGGCAGGGCGATGATGCGTTGGCGGCATGGTGCGGTGGCGGTCGCCGCCCGCGGGGCCGTGGCGCGGCGGCGGGCAACCACGATCGTGATCGGCGTCGTCGTGCTGGTCTCGACCGCCGCCTGCACGCTTGCCCTCGGCCTCGTTGTCGACTCCAGGTCACCGTTCGACGCCGCGTTCGCGGCGCAGCGCGGCGCTCACCTGGCGGTCACCGTCGATACAAGCCGGGCAACTCTGGCACAGCTAACAGCGACCGGAAAGGTGCCCGGCGTCACGGCGCTATCCGGTCCGTTCAGCGAGGTGACGGTCAATCCGGTCATTGGCGGTGGCCCTGGCAGGCCCGGCTACAGCGCGCCGCCGATCACGCTCGTCGGCCGGCCCTCGCCCGGCGGGCCGGTCGATGACCTGACGCTCATTCACGGCCGCTGGCCGCAGCGACCCGGTGAGTTCGTGCTGTCCAGCGACTCTGGCCTTGGCTTGGAGCTCGGCGCGCACATCACCGCCCGCGGCGTGCGCGGGTCGCCGGTGCTGACCCTCGTCGGTGTCGCCAACTCCGTCGGCCAGTCCGCGGATGGCTGGGTGCTGCCGGCCGAGGTCGCGGCGCTGCGCGCGCCGGGCAACCCGGCGACCGCGCAGCTGCTGTACCGGTTCGCTTCCGCCGGCACGGCCGGCGCGCTCCGCGCCGACGTCCGCGCCCTGGCCGGGTCGCTGCCCCGCGGCGCGATCGTGGCGACGCAGTCGTATCTGGCCGTCCGGGAGCAGGTGGACACGGGCATCGCGCCGATCGTCCCGTTCGTTGTCGCGTTCGGCATCATCGGCCTGGTGCTGTCGGTGCTGATCGTGGTCAACGTCGTCAGTGGCGCCGTCGTGGCGGGCTTCCGGCGGATCGGCGTGCTGAAGAGCATCGGATTCACGCCTGCCCAGGTCGTCGCCACGTACGCCTCCCAGGTCGCGGTGCCCGCCCTGGTCGGCTGCCTGGTGGGAGTCGTGCTCGGCAATGTGCTGGCCGTGCCTCTGCTCGGCCGGACCGCGAGCGTCTATCAGGTTGGCGCTCTGGCCGTGCCTCCCTGGGTGGATGTCGCCGTGCCGGTGGCGATGTGCTGCCTGGCCGGGCTTGCAGCGATTGCTCCGGCTATCCGGGCCGGGCGGCTCAGCGCTGTCCAGGCGATCGCGACCGGGCGGGCTGCGCTGCAGGGCCGCGGGTATGCCGCGCACCGGCTGCTGGCCCGGCTCCGGCTCCCGCGGCCGGTGACCATCGGGCTCGCCGCGCCGTTCGCCCGCCCGGCTCGGACCGCGGTCACCCTTACGGCCGTCCTGCTTGGCGCCACCACCGTCACCTTCGCGGCCGGCCTGACCGGCTCGCTCAACCGTGTGGTGGTCGGCCAGTCGCACTCGCAGGCCGAGCCCGTGCAGGTGTACCTGGGGTCGGGGTCGGGGTCGGGCGGCCCGGCCAATTACCTTCCTTCGGGCCAGCCGGCATCGCTTCCGGTCGCGGCGCAGGAACGGGCGATCGAGGCCGCGCTGCGGGCGCAGCCGGCCACGCTCCGGTACGTTGCCGAGGCCGACCAGCGGGTCGGCATCGCCGGTCTGACCGGTCAGGTGGACGTGACCGCGTTCCGCGGGAACGGGCGATGGACCGGCTACGACATGATCAGCGGACGCTGGTACTCCGGGCCCGATCAGGCCGTCGTTGCGACCAATTTCCTGACCGTCACCGGCACGGTTGTCGGCGACACTGTCACCGTCGAGGTTGCCGGGCACCAGATCCCGGTGCGGATAACCGGCGAGGTCTTCGATACGGACAACCGAGGCCTCGCCATGTTGACGGACTTCCAGACGCTGGCAGCGGCTGATCCGGCCCTGACGGCTGCGACGTACGACGTGGGAGTCCGGCCGGGGACCGATCTGCACGCGTACGCGGCGAGCCTTGGCCGGTCGCTCGGGCCCGGCAGTTCCCTCAGCGTCAATGCCAATGATCCGTTCGTCCTGACCCTGACCGCGCTGATCGCGCTGCTGACCCTGCTGCTGGCCGCGGTAGCCGGGCTGGGCGTCCTCAACACCGTGCTGCTGCAGACCAGAGAGCGGGTGCACGACCTCGGCATCTTTAGGGCGGTCGGCATGACGCCGCGGCAGACCATCGTCATGGTCATCTGCTGGGTCGCCGGGACCGGGCTCGCTGCCGGGCTTGTCGCCGTGCCAGCCGGGATGGCCGTGCACCGGTACGTGCTCCCGGTCATGGCGCACGCCGCGGCCACCAACATCCCGGCCAGCTACATCGCCGTCTACACCGGTCCCGAGCTCGCGCTGCTCGCCCTCGCGGGCCTCGTGATCGCCGTGGCCGGGGCGCTGCTGCCCGCCGGCTGGGCAGCCCGGGCCGCCGCGGCCACGGCGCTGCGCGCCGAGTGATGCGCACGCCATGGCGGCGAGCTCTCGGCGGGAACATTCACGATTACCGCTCTCACCTTGACGTCCATCCGCCCGTCCGGGTAACCGTGCCGTTCCGGTTTGAGTGGCACCAGGATGGCGGCAGGCAGAACCGCGAGATCGAGACGACCCCGCGACCGCGCCTGTCAGTGAAGCTCGCGTACTGGCCTACACCTACCGATGTCCGCATCCACTGACGCTCAGAGAGGACTTGCCATGTTCGCTTTCGCATCGCTCAACTTCAGGTTCTCGAGAATGCTCGCAGGGTTGCTGCTGGCGGGGTTGCTGCTGGTAGCGGCGGTCGCGACCTGGTTCATCGCGAGCGGGTCCGCTCCGCGGGCGACGGGCGCGGCTCCTCCGACGCGTGCGGGCGCGGCTCCTGCGACGCGTGTGCGCGCCGTCTCATTGCAGACGCCGCCTCTAACCGGTCGGTTTCCCGTCGGCACGATGTCGCTCCGCATCACCGATCGCTCGCGGCGGGACCCGTCGTCGCCGTCGGGCGTGCGAGAGCTGATGGTTCAGTTTTGGTACCCGGCTCAGTCGACTCGGGGTCACGCGGTTGCTCCGTACATGCCCGCGCAAGTCGCACAGCTGGTCGAGCGCTACTACCGGATCCCGGACCATCTGGTCGAGCGGTTGCGGACCCGCGCGTACACCGACGCTCCGATCACCCTGGGGCGTCACGCGGTACTCCTGTACTCGCCGGGACTCGGTGACATGCGCTCCGATGACACGGCGCTGGAGGAGAACCTTGCAAGCGACGGCTTCGTGGTGGTCGCGATCGACCACACGCATGAGGCACAGTGGGTGCAGTTCCCGGATGGGCGGATCGTTCCGTGGAGCGTGCCGTACACGTCGAGCAGTCCGTACGGTTTCACGCCGGCGGTGGCGCGTCGCCGGGTCAAGGATCTGCAGTTCGTCGCCGCCGGGCTGTCAATGCTGGATCGCGGAAATCCGGTGCTGCGCGGCGCGCTCGATCTCGCGCGGGTCGGGGCGTTCGGGTTCTCGCTGGGCGGCTCGACCGCGGCTAACGCGATGAAGACCGACCCCGAGATTCGTGCTGGCGCCGACCTCGACGGGGCGATCCACGACCCTGTGCTCGGCAGCGGACTCTCGCGACCGTTCATGATCATGCTCGACCCGGGCGCGTTTGCGTACTTCCGGCCCTTCGTACGTCGATTGACGGGGCCGTATCTCGTGCTCCAGCTCGACGCGAGCCGACACGATGCGTTCACGGACGGCGTATGGCTATCGGTTCTCGTGCGGCTGGTCGCGCCAAGATTGGCCGCGGCGCTCGCACCGGGCTCGGTGAACGCGTCGGCGGCGGTCGGCGCCGAAAGCGCATACCTCGACGCCTTCTTCGAAACTTATCTCGATGGGCGGCCATCAAGCCTGCTCCCTGGGCAGTCGCGAACGCATCCGGTGGTCAAGGTCGTCGCCCGCCGCGGGTGAACGGTTTTGAGGTTCAATCGTCCTGCCAACGTAGCGACCGACCGCTACCCGACCGTCGTGCTCGGATCGGGCGCTACCGGCATCCTCGCCCCAGTCCGCGATGCCCGGGGCAGCCGGTAGTCGGTCCACCGGTGCCGGAGGCGGCCGGCACCGGCTGGCGGGGCACCCGTGGCGCTCAGGAACCGGCATTATCGACTAGCTAGTGCCCAGTAGCTCGACCGACCAGCTACTCGTCTCCACGATGGTGATCAGGCGAGCTGAAGGGGCTGCGGGGTGCCGGCGTCATAGCGTCGTGGCAAGATTGCGCCATGCTCGCCGGCGGACCCGTCCTCGGGTGCGCTGGTGGGCCATTGCGATGACCGGAATCGAAGCTTCGACCTCTCCCCCTCCCTTGCCGCGGTGGTTCGGACCTAGAGCCAGCCCAGGTGACCCGGCGGTCTCGGCCCTGATCGCCCGCGTCGCGCGCGGGGCCGGATGGGCAGACATTGGCGGTGGGTTCAACCTCAACGTCCGGCTCGACGCCGCTGCACCGCTCGTCCTGCGTGTGCATCGACCGTGGGCGACGCGCGGCCGTGTGGCGGGATTACGCCGATTGCGCGAGCGACTCCAGCGCGCAGGTATACGGGTCGCCCAGCCGGTGCCGATCCTCGGCCGGGACCTCGCCAGGGTCGGTGGCCGCTGGGCGGAACTCGAACAGTTTGTCCCGCACGTGCAGCCAAACCCAAGCCAGGAGTCGTACCTGCGGTTGTTCGAGGAGCTCGGACGCCTGCACACTGCGCTCAAAGCGGTCTGGAAGCCCAGCCCGCCCGAACCCCTCGACGACCACAGAACCTTCGGCCAACTGCGTTACTCGGTCGGCTTCACACGCCGCAGGCTCGGACCCGACAGCGAGCCGGTCGTGATTCGGATGCGCCAACTGACCGGCGAGCTCTCCAAGTTCCGGAAGGAGGTCGAACTGCCATGCACTCCGATTCATGGGGACTACAAATTGGGCAACGCGGGAGAACTGTCAGACGGCCTCTGGGCCACCTTCGACCTGGATTTCGCGAGGGTCAGGGAGCGGCTGTACGATATCGCGGGCAGCCTGCACCAGGTCGCACCGAGCGGCGAATTGCTCGAGCCGCGACGACTGCTCGACGCCTACGAAAGCACGGCTCCGGAACCGCTGACTCGCGACGAGCACCGATGGCTCCCCGGGGCTCTAGCCCTTGTGCCCTTGCACTGGGCTGCCAACGCAGGGCTCGTGGGCGGCGGCATCCACGAGGCCGAAAGCGCAATGACCGCCGCCGAGGCCTGGTGGTCGCGCCGGGCTGAACTCTCGTCGTAGTCCGGCGGCCGCGCTCGGTTCGTGGCCATCACCCAGTGGATCCTCGGCATTCGACCTGAGTACGACGGCCTACGCGTCGACCCTGTGCTGCCGGACAGCTGGCCCGGCTTCACGCTTACCCGGCATTTCCGCGGGACGACTTACAACGTCGTCGTCAGTCGCGCAGCCTCGACCGGGCGCCAGGTTCGCGACCTTATCGTCGATGGCCGGCTGCTCGTCGGGACGCTAGTGCCGCCGGCGCCAGAAGGAGCCACGCTGACCGTCGAGGCCGTACTCCGATGACGAGCTCAATTCACGGCGCCCCGCCGCGCCGCAGATTGGCTTCCGCAAGCGGACCTAGGCAGCCAGGCCTCAAGACTGTGCAGGCACCAGGCCTCAGACCCAGGGAAGTTCGGCCCTGGCAGGATCCGCGGTGCCCAACCAAGCTAGTTGGCGCATTGTTACTGCTCCTTGAAGCGGACGGCGACGAAGCGAGGGCCAGGCCATACCGGCGTCCTCACGCCTGGACTGCTGGGCGCCCCCGCGGCTAGCTTGCCCGGCGGCAGGACGCCCTCAGCCCTTGACGCTGCCGGCGAGCAGCCCGCGGGTGAAGTAGCGCTGGAAGGCGAGGAACACGATCAGCGGAATGAGGATCGCGAGGAACCCGGCGGGCGCCAGCAGCTCCTGGTGCGAACCATAGTTGCCGCCCAGGTTGACGATCCGGGCCGTCACGGGCTGGCCGGAGGCATCCGAGCCACCGAAGATCGTGGCGACAAGCAGGTCGTTCCACACCCACAGGAACTGGAAGATCGCGAAGGACGCGATCGCCGGCTTGGCGAGCGGGAGCACGATCGACCGGTAGATCTTCAGGTAACTCGCCCCGTCCACCCGCGCCGCCTCAATCAGGGAACCCGGCAGCTGGGCGATGAAGTTGTGCAGCAGGAATACGGCCAGCGGCAGCGAGAACATCGTGTGCGAGATCCAGATCTCGGCGAGCGAGCCCTCCAGGTGCAGCCCCGGGAAGATCGTGAACGAGGCGACGTGTGCCCCAGTGCTGTAGAAGCGCTGGAGCGGCACCAGGGCCATCTGCAACGGGATGACCTGCAGCGCGAACAGCCCGAAGAAGATGAAGTCGCTGCCGCGGAAGCGGACCCAGGCAAGCGCGTAGGCGGCCAGCGAGGCGATGAAGATCGGGATAATGGTTGCCGGGATCGTAATCGCCAGCGAGTTGACCAGCGGGAGCACCTCGCCACCGTTGGCAAACAGCACGGTGTGGTAGTTGCTCAGATCGAAGCTGGGGTGCGCGAACCAGGTCCACCAGCCCGAGCCGTAGACGGCTTGCTTGCTGCGCAAGGAGTTGAGGAAGAACCCCAGCGTCGGGATCGTCCACAGGACTGTCAGGATGATGACGACGACTGAGGCGACCGGGCTACTGAAGGCCGACCGGATGGCACTGCGGGCCTCCTGGCCGCGCAGCACCGTGCCCACGCGTATCTGTCGCCCGGCGGCCGGCAGTTCGGTGTCGAGGATGGGTGGGTTCGACGAGGTCATCCGATGGCCCTTTGCCTGCGAAGCTGCCTGATGTTGTACGCCACCAACGGCACGACGCACAGGAACAGGATGACTGCCAGCGCCGCCCCCCGGCCGGACTGGAACGTCACGAAGAGGTCGTCGTACATCTGCCGGGCGAGAACGTCGGTGTTGAAGTCGCCGTTGGTGACGGTGCGGACGATGTCGAAGATCTTCAGCGACATGATCGTAACCGTCGTCAGGACCACGACAAGTGTGCCGCGGATCATGGGGATCTGGACCTTGGTGAACAGCTTGTAGCCTGTCGCACCGTCGACCTGCGCCGCCTCGATGATCTCCTGCGGGATGGACTTGAGTGCCGCCGCGAGTACCACCATGGCGAAGCCGGTTTCAATCCAGATCAAGATCATCATAAGCAGGAACGTGTTGCCCGGCGGGGTTTGAATCCAGTCCGGCGGATGTTTCCAGCCCAGCGACAGCACGATCTGGGAGAGCAGGCCGGTCTGGCTGCCGGATTTGCCGTTAGGCAGGTAGACCGGCGGGTTGTAAATCAGCTCCCAGATCAGGGAGGCACCGACAAACGAGATGGCGGTGGGCATGAAGATCATCGTCTTGAAGAACGACGTGTAGTGCATCCGGTCCATCAGCAGTGCGAGCAGCAGCCCGATGCCCACGGTCACCAGCGGCACGATCGCGATCCACAGCACCGTCCGGATGAGCGTGCCGCGGGTGTAGGGGTCGGTGAAGGCGTACGCGTAATTGGACCCGCCGACGAATTTCGCCGTGATCGGAACCAGCTTGCCGCCGACGAGCGTGAACTTCTGCCCGGTCGCCTGGGTGTTGGTGAGGCTCAGCACGAACGTATTGATGGCCGGGATGACGAGCCCGGCCATCGCGAGCACGACGGCCGGACCTACGCAGACCACGATCGCTATCGGCCGCTGCAGGCGGCCCCTCGCCCGCTCGGCCAGGAGGAAGATGATCAGCAGGATGGCGAGAAATCCGCCGACGACTTCGACGACGTCGACCAATTTCGTTGCAGCCAGGCTCGCAGTGCTTGCGAGAACGAACCTGGATGCTTCGCCTGATGCTGTCATGAGAGAGCCCCGTTTCTCGGCCGGCCGGTCCTGAAAGGCCCGGCGACCGGGCCGGCGGGGGCGGTCCGCAAGCACATGTGCCGCGGACCGCCCCCGTTACTGGCGTTGGTCACCCGCCGGTTCAGATCAGCTGCTTGGCCAGGCCGCGTCGATCTGCTTGGCAATGGTGGCGACCGGCGTGCTCGGGCTGCTGAACCAGTTGACCATCGACTTCCACTCCTGGCCCGCGCCGACGGCGGCCGGCATCGCGTCGGAAGCGTCGAACGCGAAGGTCGCGGTCGGGTCGGCGAGGTACTTCGCCGACAACTGGTCGATTGGGTCGGTGTAGAGGCTCTGATCCACCTTCTCGTTCGCCGAGACCCAGCCCCTGGCGACCTTGATCCGGCTGTCCGCCCACTGCGGGCTCGACAGGTAGTTCTGCACCGCCTGAGTTGCCGGGTCGGAGGAGAACGCGGTCACGAACTCGCCGCCACCTTCAACAGGGGTGGGGATCGCCGGGTTGACCGCGGGCAGCTTGAAAGCGAAAATGTCGCCCGTCGGGCTAACCGTTGTGCCAGCCGGCCACTGCGCCTCATAGAACGAGGCCTGCTGCAGCATCGCGCACTGGTTCTTCTGGATCGGGTAGCCAGCGTTCTGGAACTGCGTGCCGGCGATCGACTGGACATTGCCGAAGCCACCGTTGACCCACGCCGGGTTCTGCATCCAGTTGTGCACGATCGTCATCGCGTCCAGGATCTGCGGGCTGTCGAACTTGACCTTGTGGGAGATCCAGTCCGCGTAGACCTGGGCGCCGTACTTGCCGAGCACGACCTCCTCGAGCCAGTCCGTGGCCGGCCAGCCGCTCGCCGTTCCCGAGCCGATCCCGCCACACCACGGCTTGGTAGTGCCGCTCTTGGCGATCTTGGCGGACAGGGACATCAGGGCCGCCCACGTGGTCGGCACCTGGTAGCCGTGTGCCTTGAAGAACTTCGGCGAGTACCAGACCAGCGACTTCATGTTCGCGCTCATGGGGGCTGCGTAGAACGTGCCGCCGACCGAACCGTAGTTCTTCCAGTACTGGCTCCAGTTCGCCTCGTTGGCGACCGTCTGGGCCGGGGGCTTCTTGACGGCGCCGGCCTCCACCATCTGCGTGAGCAGACCGGGCTGCGGGATGAGCGCCAGGTCCGGCGGATTGCCGCCGTTGACCTTCACCGGAAGGTCGGACTCGAACGTATTCGAACCGGTGTAGTTGATCGTGATGCCGGTGCAATGCTCGAACTGCGACCAGGACTTCGCCAGCGAGTTCGACTCCGGGCTAATGATGGATCCGAAGATCGTGACGGTGCCCTTGGGGCCGGCGTAGGAGTTGAACTGCGCGCACGCGCCGGTCAGCGTGGTATGGCCCGACGAGTTCGAGGATGGACTTCCGCTGCTTCCCCCGCATGCCGCAAGAGCAAGCACCGAGGTGCCGATGATGGCAGTGGCGACCGCCGATCGTTTGTGCATTTCCCATTCCCCTTCTGCAACTCGCGCACGCGTTCTCGCAAATCGCTACCAATTCGTTACCAAGTACCAAACAAGAGAGGTCGGCTAATCGACGGTATTCCATCTCGCCTGTCTGCGGTAGATGTAACGCGCTGACCATGTCTCTGTTGTCAGAGCTTCCTACCTCCAATAACTTGCTACCGTCAAGCCCTTTCGCGCCGATCGCGAAACTGGTCGGGTTGGCCGCTGCCGAGCAGCCGACCGGCCCGGCTCGGTGGCCCGCCCACGCGGCACCGAAGTCCGTGCGGGGGCGCGCTGCCAGGATTGCGGAACGCACCCGCGAGGCGACGGCGTCTTGACGATGGCTGCCTCGGCGGTGCGCGAAACGGCGAACTTGAGCCCTTCGGGGAGGTCGCCGATCCCACGCGAGCTGGCGGCTGCTCGATCAAGGTCTCGATGCTCTGGTCAGGTACTGGGCCGGGGATTTCCAGCCAGTCCCGGTGCAGCAACCGAGGATCCCCGTGTGGGTGGCTGCGGTATGGCCGCACCGGCGGCAGGTACGGCGGGCGCTGCCGTGGGAGGGCATCTTCCCCATCGGCCTGCCAGGCCCTGAGGCGCTAGCTGAGCTGACTGGCGAGATCCGGAAACCGGAGTTCGCGCGCCCTTTGAAGATCCGCACTAACGCCATGACCTGCGGTTATTAGCGCACGGGAAGCCCGGTGACAGCTCTGCCGATGATCATGCGCTGAATCTCCGACGTGCCCTCGAAGATCGTGAAGCTCGTGGAGGTACGGGCAGTTTCCGCAGGTAGATGGCCTGCTAGGCGGCCGCTTGTCAGCACCAACTCAGCACCGACCGCATCCTCTACCAGCCGGTCAATGGCTGCCGCTTGTGCTTAGTCCCTGAAGGGGTTAACAACCTGAACTCCTGTTCCCTCGAAGTCCTTGGCGTTCCGTGTGACAACCGTGAGGCTGTTCACCTGGGCAGTGGCAGCGATCAGCCCGTCTATGACGGGAAGCGGCTGCGTGTGCTGCTGGCGCCCCCAGGCGGCGGCGACCGGCAGCGTGATGGGCAGGATCCTGTCCGCGAATCCGAGCTGCACTTCCCTCAGCCAGCGCTCAAGGCCGGCTGCCTGCTCGTTGTCTCCGCGACCGCGAATACGTGAGATGCCCTGCTCGATCTCCCCCAGCGTCAGCACCGATACGTGCAGCCGCTCGGGCGGGGTCGCGGCAATCCAGTTCGTTACGCCGGAGGCAGGCTGACGCTTGCGCGTCTCGGAGAGAATGTTGGTGTCGAGCAGATAGGTCACAAGCCGACCTCCAGGTCAACCGGGCGTCCGACGTCGGCCTTACGCTCGGCCTCGACCTCTGCAAGTACCTCTGCGGCATCGTCGGAAAGCGCCGGCTCACCGAGCAGCAACCCCGTCAGGTCGACCGTCGGCCGGGTCAGCCTGCGGTACTCGGCAATGTCCACCACGACAGCGACCTCTTCGCCGTGCCGGGTGATGATCTGCGGCCCGTCATGCGCAACAGCGCGGATCATCTCACTGAAACGCTGCTTGGCGTCCTGGATCTGCCAGTAGTCGCGGGTAGGCGAGGTCATGGGAACCCCCGAAACTGATCTGTCTAGCCATGTCTAGACAGATTATCATGCTGACCCCGCTATACGGGTGACAAGCCCGCATGACTCGGCTGTCCACGTTGAAGCGTGGCGGCTTCATGGCCATTCCCGCAGCTGCGGATGCGCGCTCCGTATCCATCGTCAAGCCTTCCTCGGGTCCAGAGGTATGCGGACCTTGCGTCGGTGGTCACCGGCTCGCCGGCCGACTCGTCTCCTGCAATGTGCCCGAGGCATGGCCGGCGCGGGATGCCCTTCCTCCGGGAGGCCTCCCAGGACGCTGTTCGCGGCATCCAGAACCGTCTGCTCGGCGGGGCGTGTTCGCCAGTCCAGCAGTCGTTCGACCTTGGAGCCATCGACCCGGGGCTGGTGTCTAAGGCTGACGGCAATGCAGGCCATGTCCGGGTTGAACCGGGCAGCGAGACGGACGACCGGGTCGGGCATCCTGCGGGTACGGGCCTTGGATGCCTGCTCGCCCAGGCGAGCTCGCGGCAGCAGGGCTATATCCCGGAGCCAGCGGAACTCGCCGACGGCCAGCAGCCGCTGTCCGGCCGCCTGCGGCGCGGTCAGGGCCTGGATGTGCAGATCGGCGATGTCCCGGACATCAACGATCAGGCCCCCCGAAGTTCGGCAGTGCGGGCATCTTGCCAGCGAGCATCTGGCGGAACATCGCGGCCGATGAGCCCGCGGCGGCGTGATCGATGGCCAGGCCCATGATCCATCCGGGCAGGATAGTTGTCAGGGACAGACCGCTGGCCTCCGCGTAGTGCCAGGCGTCGCGCTCGGCAAGGGTTTTCGACCTGGCGTAGGTGTCGCCCGGACTGTCGGTGGGGCTTGACCAGGTGTTCTCGTCGATGAGCTCGCCCCCATACCCGGTTGTTGCGGCCGCCAGGGAGGAGGTCATGACAATCCGGCCGACTCCGGCTCTCCCCGCGGCCGCGAGAACGTGGTGCGCGCCTGTGCGGGCGGTGCTCACGATGTCCTGTGCCGAGTCGCCGGCAGGGCGAGGCGACGTGGATGACGTCATCTACCCCGCGCATCGCCTCACATCCCAGCAGTCGCCGGCCAGCAGGTCTGCCGCCACGACGGTAAACGCGTCCACCGGCGCCTGCCGGGCGAGGGCGCCCTGCAGCGCACTGGCCCGGCCAAGGCCGCGGACCGTAGCGCGGACACGATAGCCGCGGGCCAGCAGCCGCGCGACGACCCAGCCTCCCAGGTATCCAGTGCCGTCCGTCACCAGCACCGTGCGACCGGATCTGTATCTGTCGAAGCCATCATCAGTCCATCTCTTCGTGCGTGCGCGCTGGCCAGAACGTCCTGAGGTGACTAGCTTCGGCTTCCCCCTGGCGCGTCCCGGCCTGATACGCGGCGTTGGCGCGGGAGACGTCCATGAGGTTCTGCCCCCAGCCGCTGAGCTCGAGCATCTCCTCATTAGGCACGATCGTCGCGACCCTCGCTCCGTCGTCGCGCAGCGCCTCGAGCCGGGCTCTCGTGGCGCCCATCACGGGCTCCATCGCGGGTATCCCGAAGTCGCCGGGGATGTCGAGCAGCCCGCAGGAGACGGCGAGGACTACGTCATGACCGGCCGCTGCGTCGGCATTGAGGAAGTCACGCACGCCGCCGTCCATCCAGCGCCGGCCGCTGATCGTGACCAGCGGGAAGACCAGAGGGAAGGCGCAGCTCGACGCCACAGCGTGCTGGACGTCGATGCCGCAGGACTGGTCCCAGACCTGGTAGCAGCCATCGGCTGCGCCGACCGCGGTGCAGGCGAAGCCGGGGGGCCAAGCTGCGCCCGCGAAGGTCTGGAATATCTTGAGCCAGCTGCCCTCGCTCATCGTCTGGGCGGCAGCCGCCTCGCTGCCCAGCTTGGCCCAGAGCCCGGCCGCCTCCTGCGGGCGCAGCGCGGACTGCGCCATGACCGAGATGAGCCGGTCAAGTGGCCCGGCCGCCTGAGCCGCGAGCTGCGGGTGCCCCGCGCCGAAGGCGGTCGCGACCAGGCTCGTTACCTGTGTCAGGTCTCCGCCTGAGGCCAGGAGGCAGCCGACGACGGCGCCTGCCGATGTTCCGATCACTGCGTCGGCTTCCGCGACGGCCGCCCCGCCGCGTCCCAGTCCGACCAGGAGGCCCGCCTCCCAAGCGACGCCGACCGGGCCGCCGCCACCTAGGACCAGCGCGCGGGTCACAGCGTGACCACGATCTTGCCGTGGACGTGGCCGCCGCGCTGCAGCATCACCGCCTCGCGAATCTGCTCGACCGGGAAGGTCGCCGCGATCGGCACGGTGAGCGTGCCGACCATGATCGCACTGCTGATCCGGTCGAGTGCGTCGGGCGGGGCGTCACGCCCGCCGGTCGCGCGCACGCCGCCTGGCGGATTAGGCCCGGCGGCGATCGCGGAGATCCGCCTGGGCGGAACGCCGAGCGCGAGCGCCACCTCGATCGTCTCGGTGCCGACCAGGGCCGAGGCCGCGGTCACGCCGCCGGGCCTGAGCGCGCGAACGCGGTCGGCCAGTCCGCTGCCGTAGGCGACGGGCTGTGCGCCCAGCTCGCGCAGGAACCCGAACGTGCTATCGGCGCCGGTCCCGATAACGGTGGCGCCCCTGAGCCTGGCGAGCTGGACGGCGAACACGCCCACGCCGCCGGCGGCACCGCCGATCAGCACGGTGTCGCCGGCCTGCAGTCCGATCGCGTTCAGTGCTGCGTCGGCGGTGCGGCCGGCGACCGGCAGCGTGCTCGCCACCTCGTCGCTGATCCCCTCCGGGGTCCGCCACAGGCCGTCATCCGGCTTCACCACGGCGTAGTCGGCAACAGCCCGGCCGAGCGCGCCGCCGTAAACACGGTCGCCGACAGCGAATCCCGCGACGCCCTCGCCCACCTCGTCGACGGCGCCGGCCAGATCGTAACCGAAACCTGACGGCACGGTGTACCCGAATGCCCGCGCCAGCTCGGGCATCGCGGCGAGCATCCAGTCCATGGGATTGAGACCCGCGGCGGCCACGCGCACGCGGACCTCGCCCGGCCCGGCGTGCGGCTCGGGAACTTCCCGCAGCTCCAGCACCTCGGGACCTCCGAATGACTCATGGACGACGGCTCGGCTCATGAAGCAACCTCCCGGGCAGCGGAGACACCAACGTTCCAGAACCGCGCTCTCGGACATAGTTCCTGAACATTGTTCCTGAACACTGTTCTATACGTCGTACAGCCTGGCCTGAACGATGTACAGTTGTCAAGCGTGCCCACTGAACGATCCGCCCGGGCCCGCCTCGACGAAGCCGCCGTGGTCGACGCGGCCCTGCAGCTGGCCGACTCCGAGGGCCTGGACGCGCTGACCATTCGCCGCCTGGCCCAGGCCCTCGGTGTCACGCCGACGGCCCTGTACTGGCACTTCGCCGACAAGCAGGCGGTCCTCGACGCGCTCGGCGACCGGCTGTGGGACGAGGCACTCGGCCAGCTCGGTCCAGTACCGGCCAGTGACTCGTGGACCGACATCCGGGCGGTGCTCGAGGCCGTGGTGGCCGCATTCCGGAAGCACCCCGTCCTGGCCCCGCTGGCTCCCGGCCGGTTCATCGACTCCGCCGCCGGCCGTGCGATCACCGAGCGGACCCTCGAGCAGCTCGCCCGGGTCGGCTACGACGAAAGACGCGCCGTCGACGCCGCCCGATTCCTGCTATGCACCGCCCTCATGCTGGTGACGACTCTTCCCGGCGTCGCGATCCCCGACGCTGAGCTGCGCGCGGCGGTAATGCGCGGCAAGCGCGCCGCCGTGCTGACCCTGCCCACCGGGCGGTACCCGCGGCTGGAGCAGGCCGCGGGGTACCTGTTCAGCTCGGACGACCCCGACGCCTACTATCGGCTCGGAGTAGACCTCATCATCGGCGGCCTGCGTTCCGGCCCTGGCTGGCCGAGTGGCAGCTGAATCTCCGTCTGCTCGGCCAGTCCAAGACCGACCTATCGTCGCGTCAGCAGTCGCCGGAATCAAGCGCGATGATTGGCTACATGGCCGGTGACCGCGAACCCAACGCAACGGAGGCCTCGATCCCGACGGAATCGCGACGCTCCTCGATCAGATGTTCCGGCTCCGGATCGAGCCAGCCATTGAGGAGCGGAGGCTCGGGCAGCCGCCCACGGCAGGCCGGGATCGGTGTCGCCGCCGCTGCGGCCGGCGGCCGGGCCGGGCGCCCGGCAGCCCGCGCCGGGCAGGCGCAGATCACGGCAAGGTCAGCGGCGCCGGTAGCGCCGTGCTCGGCCGGGCCGGCGGCGCGCCGGCCGGCGCGGGTCGCGGCGGCCAGGAACACCTCATCGCCCCGCCCTGGCGCGGCGACCAGGTCGCCGGGGCGCCACAGGGCGCTGATCACCGCCCGCGCGGCGGCACTGGCCTAACGCCGGGGGCACGGGGCCGCGGCCGCGCAGGATCGCTGACGGTAAAGAAGTCCGCGATCCGGCCCCCTACTTGACGCCCGGCCCTGGGCCCGGGTCATCATCGGCACCCGACTGCTCCCGGCGCTCGCTGCCGGCGGTCGCGGCCGGGTGAGCGCGCCGAGCCAGCAGGCGCGCGAGGGCGTCGGCGTAGTACAAGCCCAGATGTCAGGTGATCCTGCCCGCCACCCAGGCCAGGGCCGCCAAGGTCTCCCATGCTGTCCTGGACGCCGCGATCGCCCGGGCCCGCGGCCGGGCCGCTGATCCGGTGCCGTCGCTGGAAGTGCCGGTCATTGCTCCTCCTGAGCAAGCCTCAGCATCGACGGCGGCGAGCGGGACGGGTCCGATACGGGCGGCTGATGTCTCTGCCTGCCCTCTGGTGAGTCAGCGCCGCTCCGCGTTGCTGGAGGCGACGCCGCTATGTCTCCGCGACCGGCCTCACCTCGACCGTCCCGTACCACGCGGCCGGCACCCTGAGGGCCACCTCCGTCGCCTCGCCCGGGTCCTTGCAGTCGACGATCAGGACGCCGGCGAGCTGCTCCTTGGCCTGGGGGGACGGGCCGTGGCCGATCATCACATCGCCGCCGTCCCAGGCGCGCACCGTGGTTGCCGTTTCTGCCGGTTGTAGCTGCTCGACGGCCAGCAGCACGCCCTGGGCACCTGCCTGATCCTGGAATGCGGTGAAGGCCGCGGCCCGCCGCGATCGCTCTTCCGGGCTGATCGCGGCAGTCTCGTCGGTGTAGATCAGCAAGGCGTACCGCATGGCGCCTCCTTCGAACTGTCCTGGCTGGAATACGGCATCGTTGTGCTCCTTGAGCGGACCGGGCCCTAGCCGGTCTCACGAGTTATGACAGCGATTGAGGTGGAAGCGGGCGGCCGGAGGCGCGAAACAGCCGCTGCGGGTCTCCCGGCCGATGCGGTTCCGGCCCTGGCGCAGGCACCTCGCCGCCCTCCTTCCTGCGGGAGGACGGGCGAGTCGTATTCGCGTCAGAGGGCAGGCGGCGGGTCTCATGCATCTGCTTGAGGTGTGCCGGCTCAGGGCAGCCGCCGGGGATGGCCGAACTTTGCGATGACGCTGTTGTCGAAGCGGGTCATCGCCCGGATCCGGTCGCCGGCCAGCGTGACGACCAGCATTCCGTTGGCGTGAAACACCCCGGTCGCCGGGTCCCGGACGTAGACGCCGAAGGCCGGCTGCCCGTTCGCCCGGGTAGGGATCAGGCGATAGGACCGGCCCTGGGCGAATATCGCCTCGAACAGGCGGCCCGCTGTGTCCGGCCCCACGTACTGGCCTGCGGCCAATGGCGCGGTGATGACGGCATCCTCGGTGAGCAGCGCCACCAGGGAGTTAACGTCCCCGGCCTCGTATGCTGTGGCCAGATGGTCGGTTATCGCTCGCTCGGCCGGGGAATTCGGGGCGGGCGGGGGGTCTCCGGGCGGAGGAAGCCTGTCTTGCAGATTCGCGCGAGCGTGCCTGAGCGCGCTGTGCACCGACTCCTCGCTGGTGCCGAGCATCGCCGCGACCTCTCTAGCACGGAATCCGAGGACGTCCCGCAGGACCAGGACAGCCCGCTGGCGTGGCGGCAGCAGCTGGAGGGCAGCCACGAACGCCAGCGAGATGGCCTCGCGTGCCTCGATGCGGGTATCAGGACCGGGTCCGGCGTCCGGGATCCCCTCCAGCAGCAGGTCAGGGTAGGGCTCCAGCCACATCACGTCGCCGGCCGCGTTCGGCTCGGGGTAACGACCTGCCGGCACGGTGACGTGCGCGGGCTGACGCCTGCGAGCGGAGCGCAGAGCGTCGAGACACCGGTTGGTCGCGATCCGGTAGAGCCACGTGCGTACCGACGACCGGACTTCGAACCCGCCGATGTGCTGCCAGGCGGCCAGGAACGTCTCCTGCACAGTGTCCTCCGCGTCCTGGGCCGAGCCGAGGACGCGGTAACAGTGCAGCTCCAGCTCACGCCGATGCCCTTCGACCAGCTCGGCAAACGCGTCCGGGTCGCCGGCCCGCGCCCTGGCGACAAGATCAGTTTCGACGGGAACCCTCCGATCCGGACACTGACTGCAGCCTGACTTTCCCGGCTACAGGTATAGACGCCACCCCAGCCCGGAATCGGGCAGCCCTGCCCACTTTCCCGGCTGCCTGCCGTCTACCCCTTCGACAGACGGCGTCAGGTGCGCCGCAGATGCGAGGAGACGACGATGCCGAAATTCTTGTTCACGTACCGGGTGCCCAAGGACTACCAGCCCGGCGCAGAAACCGGGCGGGCGTGGCAGGCCTGGTTCGACGGCCTGGGCAGCAGCCGCATCGACACAGGGCACGGAGTAATCGCCACGCAGACCATGGGCAGGCTCGACGCCCAGACCCGGCTCGGTGGCTACTCCCTGGTCACAGCCGAGGACATGGACGGCGCGGCCGCGCTGGCCGAAAGATGTCCCGCCCTCCAGCTCGGCGGCGGCGTGGAAATCGGCGCCGTTCCGGAGTTCACCGGGAACCCGCAGGCCCGAACCGATGCCTGAGGCGCCCCGCGAGCGAGCCGCCGGCCGATCCGGCAACAGCGGGCGGCCCCTTTCCGGGCTGGCCCGGCCGGTACCCGGCCATGGCTGACCCTGCGATCGCGGCGCACGGCCTGGTCAAGCGGTTGGTTCGGCAAGGTCGTCGCCCTGGACGGGATCGACCTCTCCGTCGAGACCGGCAGCGTGCTGGGCCTGCTCGGGCCGAACGGCGCCGGCAAGACGACGGCCGTACGGATCCTCACGACCATCCTGGAACCCGACGGCGGGCAGGCCACCGTACTCGGCCTCGATGTCGTGCGCAGCGCCGGCGAGGTGCGGGCCCTCATCGGCCTGGCCGGACAGTACGCCGCCGTCGATGAGAACCTGACCGGCCGCGAGAACCTGCGCCTGATCGGCCAGCTCACCCACCAGCCGCGCCCGGTCATCGCAGCCCGCGCCGAGGAGCTACTGGACCGCTTCGGACTCAGCAAAGCCGCCGGCCGGCCGGTCCGCACCTAGTCCGGCGGCATGCGCCGCCGCCTCGACCTAGCCGCCGCCCTCGTCCACCGGCCCCCAGTGCTGTTCCTAGACGAGCCGACCACCTGCCTGGACCCGGCCGGCCGAAGCGACCTGTGGGCCCTCATCGGCAAGCTCGTCGCCGACGGCACCACCGTGCTGCTGACCACCCAGTACCTTGAGGAAGCCGACCGCCTCGCCGACACCATCGCGGTGGTCGACGACGGCCAGATCATCGCCGAGGGCACCCCCTCCAGCTCAAGGCGAACCTGGGCTCCACCGTCGTCGAGATCCGCCTCGCAGACCCCGCCGACGCACAGCGCGCCGCCGCGCAGCTCCGCCAGATCGCACCCAGCGACGTGCTCGACAGCGCCACCCTGGCCGTGCAGGTGCCCGGCAAAGGCGCGACCGTCCAGGAAATCCTCCGCCTCCTGGAGGCCGGCGTCATCGTCCCGGAAACGATCGCCATCCGCGAACCGACCCTCGACGACGTCTTCCTCCAGCTGACCGGCCACCGGGCCGGCACCGGCCGGGACCAGCCCGCTCCGCAGCCAGCCGGCCCGGCCGGCGTTAATCAAGGGAGTTCGGTGTGACCACGCTCAGCGCCCCGGCCGGCGGTTATTACCGCACGTCAAGCCCGGTGACGGCCCTACCGATGATCATGCGCTGGATCTCCGACGTGCCCTCGAAAATCGTGAAGATCTTGGCGTCCCGGTGCCAGCGCTCGACGGGGAACTCACGCGTGTACCCGTTGCCGCCGAGGATCTGAATCGCCTGCTCGGTGACCTTGACGGCGGTCTCACCGGCGACCAGCTTGGAAATAGAGCCCTCAGCGTGGTCGAACGGCAGCCCGTTGCGCGCCATCCAGGCCGCGCGCCAGGTCAGCAGCCGGGCCGCATCGACCGAGGCCTGCATGTCCGCGAGCATGAACGCGACGCCCTGGTTCCGCCCGATCGGACTGCCGAACTGCACCCGCTGCGTCGAGTACTCGGCGGCGTACTCCAGTGCGGCCCTGGCCACGCCCACCGCCATCGCGGCGACGGTCGGCCGGGATCGCTCGAACGTCTTCATCGCAGCCTGCTCGCCACTGCTGCCGCCGGCCGCGAGCCTGGCCAGTCGAGCGTCCAGGCGCTCCTTGCCGCCTACCAGGCACCGGCCGGGGACGCGCACGTTGTCCAGGATGACCTCGGCCGTGTGTGAGGCCCGGATGCCGTGCTTGCGGAACTTCTGGCCCTGCGACAGGCCGGGCGTGCTCGGCGGCACGATGAAAGTGGCCTGGCCGCGGCTGCCAAGGGCCGGAGCAACGGACGCCACGACCACGTGGACATCGGCGATCCCGCCGTTGGTTGCCCAGGTCTTGGTGCCGTTGATGACCCATTCGTCGGCGGCCTCGTCGTAGACCGCCCTGGTGCGGATGGCGCCGACGTCGCTGCCGGCGTCGGGCTCAGACGAGCAGAACGCACCGAGTTTCACGTCGCCGGGACTACCGAACATCTGCGGCAGCCACTCGCCGATCTGCTCGTTCGTGCCGTTGCTCGCGACCGCGATGGCAGCAAGGCCAGAGCCGACAAGCGACAGGCCGATCCCCGCATCACCCCAGAACAGCTCCTCGAACGCGACCACAGTGCCGAGCCCGCTCGGGTCGAACCACTGGGTGCTGAAGAAGTCGAGCGAGTACAGGCCGATCTTGGCCGCCTCCTCGAGGATTGGCCACGGTGTTTCCTCGCGCTCGTCCCACTCAGCGGCGGCCGGCCGGATGACGTCCCTGGCGAACTCGTGCACCCAGTCCCTGGTATGCCGGACGTCATCAGACAACGAGAGGGAGAACCCGCTGGCGGGCCCGCTGGGACTGCTCATATTGCTCCTCGCAGCGCAGCCTAAGTTACTCGGAGGTAATCAACTCTATGTCGCTGCGCGCCGGCGCGCTACCGCCAGAGCCTGCTGCCGCCAGAGCTCCTGGCGTCAGAGCCTGCTGGCGCCGAACTTGCTACCGCGCGCGGGCGCTTGGCCTGACGCTAAGGACCTTCTGCTGCCTGTAGGTAAGGCCAAGGTCGGCGTACATGGCGATCGTTGCTTCGTTCCAGTCGCGCACCATCATTGCGACCCGGCCGTGGGACGCCATGAGGGAGTTCAGGACGAAAGCGCAGACGTCTCGGCCCTGGCCCGTCCGCCTGGCGGCCGGCACAACGGCGAGGCCGGCGACGAAGCCGAGCCCGGGCGCGCTCCAGGCGTCGGCGGCGGTACTGGTCAGCCACCCGGTCTCGTCGCAGATGCCGGCCCATCTGCTGACGCCGGGGGCACCGGGGCGAGCGAAGGAGTCCGGATAGGCAACGCCTAGCACGCGGTCGGCGGCAGGCCATTCCCGCCGCGATAGCCAGCGGGCCTTGTGCACGGCCCGGTGCTGCGGCCGCCTGATGCCGTCCATCCAGCCGAAGCAGCCGCTTGGCTCCAGCCAGTCGATGCGGGCAAGCAGTCCCGCCATCAGGGGCGGGTCGCCGATCAGACGGTAACCGGTACCGAGCGCCTCGACGGCCGCACGTAGCAGGCGCGCCGCAGGGCCGACCGGGCCGCGGACGATTAGGCGGTCCCGGCCGGACAAGGAGGGGCAGCCCACGACGACCGCACCATCGGCCGCCCAGGCTGCTCCGCCCGATAAGAGCCCTTGCGCCGCCCACAGGCACTGCGGGTCAGCGCTGGAGGCCTCAGCTACTTCGCTGAGAGAGCGAAGCTGCTGCATGTGCCCGGATCCGTCACGCACTTAGAGTAACCGCGCGCGGCCGGCCTGTCTGCGCTTGGCAGTGTTCGCTGCCCGTGTCCGCTGCCCGTGTCAGCACGTACGTGCTAGCACGTAGGTGTTGAGCCACAGGATGCTGTCAGCTACGGGCTGGCCCTCACCCACAGGGCCTGCGGCCCGCGGAACGAAATATTCGGGTGGAAGCTGAGGTGCTGATCCGGAGTCAGCGCCAGCCGCGGGTAGCGCCGGGTGAGCTCCGCGAGGGCGATCTGCGTCTCCAGCTTGCCGAGGTTGGCGCCCAGGCAGTAGTGCAGGCCCTTGCCAAAGGCGATGTGCTGATCGGCACCCGGGCGGTGCAGATCGAAACGATCCGGATCGTCGAACGCGTCCGCGTCCCGGCCAGCTGCCGCGAGCCAGAGGAAGAGCTTCGCGCCTGCTGGCAGGTCAACTCCGCCCAGCGTGACGGGTCGGCTGGTAATCCGACGCCATACCGCCACCGACGGGTCATACCGCAGCGTCTCGTCGATCGCCGCCGGGATCAGCCCGGGATTGGCGACTACCGTGCGCCACCGGGCAGGATCCTCGAGCAGGCGCCGTACCGTGTTGCCGATCAGCCCTGTCGTGGTCTCGTGCCCAGCGAACGACAGCGAGAACAAGATCGAGCCGATCTCGTCCAGCGTCAGCCGCTGCGGGTCCTCCTTGTGTATGGCCACTAGGTCGCTGGTCAGATCGTCACCCGGCGCGGCGATCTTGGCGTCGACCAGCGTGCGCATGTAGCCGCGGTAGGCGGCGATGCTGGTGGCGATGTCAACTTGCTCCGCGGGGTGCGTCCGGCCGAAGGACAGCGCGGCCCGGTAGCCGCACCACTGCTTGAGCTGGGAGTAGTCCTGCTCGGGGACGCCCAGGAGGGAGAACACGATGTTGGCTGGCAGCGGGAAGGCGAGCGCGGCGACGATGTCGAATTCCGCCGACCCGGCCACCTCGTCCAGTAGCCGCGCCGCCGTGTACTCGATGGCCGGCATCAAGGCCTGTACTCGCTTCATCGAGAAGGCACGCGCGGCCGGGCGCCGCAGCCGGGCGTGCTCGGGTTCGTCAAGGCTCACCATCGTTGGCTGCGGCTTGTGCCCGCCGGCCAGCAGGATCTGCTGCGCTTCGGGCACGAGCGGGACGAGCGGAGCCTGGGCCACCGCCGCCGAGTACGCGCCCGAGTCCTTGAAGACCTGATCGATGTCGGCGTACCGGGTGACGACGTAGTAGCCGATCGCCGGTGCGAAGAAGACAGGCCGGTCCCGCGGCGCTGGCATGGCCGCCAGCACGGCGTAGGGATCGGCGAGGAACGCGGCCGACAGCGGGTCGAACGCGTAGTCGACAGGGCAGCCGGGCACCGGCGCAGGCATCGTCATCGCGAATCTCCCTACTGCCAGGCTGCGTTACCCCGAACTATGCAGCACGTGGCCGCCACGGTGAAAGGCCCCGGCCGCGGTGACTCGCCCGCGGTGACGTGCCCGCGGATAGGCAACCCCGTCAGCCAGCGGCGATCCGGCCAAGTACGTCGGCCAGGACCATGTGCTCGGCGGCCGACACCTTGTCCAGCAGCTCGGCCCGGATCGTCTGCGCGTGCACCGGGACGGCGGTGCGCAGCGCAAGCGCCCCCGCCTCGGTCAGGAAGATGAGGACGCCGCGGCCATCGTCTGGTGCGCCCGTCCTGGCCAGGAGGCCACGTCCGGCCAGCCGGGTTACCGCGCGGCTCAGGGCGGGCTGGGTGAGCGGGACAGCGGACAGCAGCTCCGTGAGGCGCACTCCCCCGCCGTCGCCCGCGCCTCGCCCTGAGCGTGGGCGAGCCGCAGCAAGATCTCAAACTCGTTGATTGTCAGGTCGCACTGCCGGGCCAGCGCGCTCGCGAGCAGCCCCGATACCCGCGCGTGCGCCGCGGTCAGCGCTACCCACGCCCGCGCGCACGCGTACTCATCCTGACCGCCTACCATCCCCAGCCTGCCCAGGTACGCAGCGTGTCAGCGATGTGCTCTTCCTCGTAGTCCAGGTGCGCGAGCAAGACCGTGCTCAGATCGCTGAGGGCGTCGATCAGCCGCTTCCTGATCGCTGGTTCTTCCTCGCTGGCCAGGTCCATCGCCGCCGCCGAGACGGAATCGAGCAGGCCCGACACCGTCGCGTGATCGGCCTCGAGCTTGTCGACGACCGGGCCGAGGGCCGGATTGGCGATCCGGAGCCGCGGGAACAGCAGCGCCGACTCGGCGTGATGGTGGGAGTGCACGAACCGGCAGTACTGCAGGCAGTTGACCTTCAGGCGCCACAGCGGGCCGCTCACCTCCAGCGACCGCACAGCGACGACGGCTTGGTCGCCGGACAGCCCGTTCTCAAGATCGTCCGCGAGCTCGCGGACGGTCCGAAGATCGCGCCGGATGAGCCCGTGCACCCACTTCAGCTCCTCGACCAGCGCCTCGCCACGCGAATTAGATGCATGTGCATACATGTAGATGAGCCTACCTCCTCCGCCCGGACGTGCGGTGGCTCTGCTTGCCCCGCTGACGACGGCGCCTGCCATGATGACCAGACCGCAGCCTGCTCACGCCCCGCCCGAAGGATGCCGACCCATGGACCTTGCCAGCTACCAGCACCTGAAGCTCGAGCGCCAGCCGAACGGCGTCCTGCTGATCACCCTGAACCGGCCCGAGGTGCTCAACGCGGCGCACGAGGAGATGCACGCCGAGCTGGCCCGCATCTGGGCCGACGTTGGTCACGACGAGCAGACCCGCGTGGCCGTCGTCACGGGCGCCGGCCGCGCGTTCTCGGCTGGCGGTGACCTCGGCATGGTCGAGCGGCAGATCGGCAACTACGACCTCGTCACCAGGATGCTCAAGGAAATGAGCGACCTGGTGTACAACATGGCCAACTGCGAGAAGCCGATCGTGTCGGCCATCAATGGAGTCGCGGTCGGCGCCGGGCTGGTCGTGGCGCTGCTGGCCGACATCAGTATCTGCGCGACGGACGCGCGCCTCGGCGACGGGCACGTCCGGCTCGGCGTGGCTGCCGGCGATCACGCCGCCATCATCTGGCCGCTGCTGTGCGGGCTGGCCAAGGCCAAGTACTACCTGCTGACCGGCGAGATGGTCACTGGCGAGGAAGCCGAGCGGATCGGCCTGGTGTCCAAGGCGCTGCCGCGCGATGAGGTACTGGCCGAGGCAATGAGCGTCGCCAACCGGCTGGCCACCGGCCCGCAGCTCGCTGTCAGGCTGACCAAGCGTGCGCTCAACGGCTGGGTGCGGAACGCCGGTCCGATCTTCGACCAGTCGGCCGCTTACGAGATGCTGACCTTCCTCGGCGAGGACATCAAGGAAGGCCTGGCGTCATTGCGCGAGAAGCGGGCGCCCCAGTTCGGCTAGAGCCACAGGCCACCCCGCCGCACGTCTGGCTTTCTCAGCGATATGCGCCGAAAAAGCCAGACGCCAAGCCAGAACGCTGAATCAGCCAGACGCTACTTGCGGACAGACGCGGCCGGCGTCACGACTGCCAGCCCTTCTTGCCGTCGATGCGCTCGCGGATCAGGTCGGCCTGGCCGGCGTGCGCGGCGTACTCCGCGACCATGTGGGTCATTGCCCAGCGCAGGGACATCTCCCCCCAGCGTGGGCTGACGTAGATCGTGTCGAGCGGCAGGCCGGCCATTCGCTGACGGGCTGCGTCCTGTTCGGCCACGAGGCGAGCCAGATCACGCTGTGCGTGAGTCGGGTCGACGTCGTCGAAGGCACCGTCCGGCGTCGCGTAGTAGCTGGCTATCTCCTCGCGGCCCCAGCGCTTGCGAAAGTAGGTCCGCTCGACATCGGTGAGATGGCGGACAATGCCGAGCAGGCTCAGCGCCGACGGGGACACCGAGCGCTGTACGAGTTGATCGGCGGACAGGCCCGAGCAGCGCATCAGCAGGCTGGCGCGGTAGTGGTCAAGGAACCCCGCCAGCATGGCCGCCTCGGGCCCTGCGAAGGGCTCGTCCGGCCTGAAGTACTCGGGCGCTGTCCACATCATGGCCATCAGCCATCATGCCTAGTCGGCCGCGTGCCGGTCGAGGAACTCGAACACGTCGGCTTCGTCCACGCCAGGGAAGCTCCCTGACGGCAGCGCGAGCAGAACGTGGGAGTGGGCGCGCGCCGATGGCCATGCCATGCCCTCCCAGCGCGCGGCGAGCGCGGCCGGCGGGCGCTGGCAGCACTCGCCATCTGGGCAGGCAGAGGTCGTCCGGAGGGTGGTGTCCCGGCCGCGGAACCAGCGGCTGTGCTCGTAGGGGGCACCAAGGGTGACAGCGAAACCGCGTTCCCGTCCTGAATCGATGAACGCCGTGCACCAGTAGGTACCGGACGGCGTGTCGGAGTACTGGAAGTAAGGACTGAACCTGTCCGGCGCGTGAAACACCTGCCGTCCCGACCACTGCCGGCACATCCGCTGGCCCTCGATCGCGCCCGCCGGGTCGGCCGGGAACACGACGCCGTCGTTCTCGTAGGCCTTGTAGATGGTGCCGCTCTCGTCGTTCTTGACGAAGTGGCACGGGATATCCAGGTGGTGGGTGGCCAGGTTGGTGAACCGGTGAGCTGCCATCTCGTAGGAGACCGAGAACACGTCCCGCAGGTCCTCAACCGACAGGTCCCGTGCATCCTTCGCTTCATACAGGAACTTGGCCGACGCCTGCTCGGGCATTAGCACGGCCGCGGCAAAGTAGTTCGCCTCGACCCGCTGCCTGAGGAAATCGCCGAAGTCGGCCGGCGCCGAGTGGCCGAGCACGAAGTGGCCCAGCGTCTGCAGGAGCACCGCTCGGGGCGTGTGCATGCCGAGCGTCTCCTGCTTCAGGTAGATGCGCCGGTTGCGCAGGTCGGTCACTGACCGAGCCGAGCGTGGCAGGTCTTGTACGTAGCGAACCGCGAAGCCATGGTGACTCACGGCCGACAGCAGCATGCCCTGAGACAGGGCACCGCCCGCATAACCGACCGGCGCGAGCGTGGACGCCGCGGCCTTCTCGATTTCGGCGAAGTAGTTCCCCCGGTCGGCCATCATCAGCCGCAGGTCCGCGTTGGCGGCGCGAGCTTCCTCGGGAGTCGCAGTCGGCTTAACCCGCTGGCGGCGCAGCTCCGCGTGCAGCGCGAGCAAGTGCTCGAGCACGTCGCTCGGCACTTTGGCGCCGATGCGCAGCGGCGGCAGGCCAAGGTCGGCCAGGACCGGATCGCGCTCCGACTCGGCGAGCGCGACCTCAAGCTGGGCGCGACGGCTGGGCGGCTGCTTGCGCATCAACTCGTCCGCCGACACTGACAGCGCCGCCGCGAGCGCCTCGATCAGCGACAGCTTCGGCTCCCGGCGGCCATTCTCCAGCAGCGACAAAGCCGACGGCGCGCGGCCGACCCGCTCGCCAAGCTCGGCCAGGGTCAGGCCGCGGGCGCGCCGGATATGCCGCAGTCGCTGGCCGAACATCCCGAGGTCGAGGCGAGATTCTGGCAAAGATGGCGATTCTTCATCAGTGAAAATCTTCACTTCTTCACTATAGCCAAAGACTAGGAGAAATTCAGGCCACCGGTCCCTAGCTTCCCCTGGCCAGCCCACGCAGGCTGGTTTACAGCACCGTTACACCACCCGGGGACGACCGACCAGGAGGATCACCGTGAACGACCGTCGCCTCGAGGGCACGCTGAACGGCTCGGCCCGCGCACAGACCAACGGCCACCCGGTGGCCAGCAAGATTGAGAGCCAGGCGGCGGCGTTGCACCGTGATTGGGCGACAGATCCCCGCTGGGCTGGCATCGAGCGCACGTACAGCGCTACCGACGTGGTCAGGCTGCGTGGCTCGGTACAGGAGGAGCACACTCTTGCCCGCCTTGGCGCAGAGCGGCTCTGGTCTCTCCTCCAGGAGGACGGCTACGTCAATACGCTCGGCGCCCTGACCGGCAACCAGGCGGTCCAGCAGGTCAAGGCCGGCCTGCGGGCGATCTACCTGTCCGGCTGGCAGGTTGCCGCCGACGCGAACCTGGCCGGCCAGACGTACCCCGACCAGAGCCTGTACCCGGCCAACTCGGTCCCGGCAGTGGTCCGCCGCATTAACAACGCGCTCATGCGGGCCGACCAGATCACGTGGGCGGAAGCGCAGAACGCGGATGCGCCGCACTGGCTCGCGCCGATCGTGGCCGACGCCGAGGCCGGCTTCGGCGGCGTGCTGAACGCCTTCGAGCTGATGAAGTCGATGATTGCGGCTGGCGCCGCGGCCGTGCACTGGGAGGACCAGCTCGCTTCTGAAAAGAAGTGCGGTCACCTTGGTGGCAAGGTCCTCATCCCGACCGGGCAGCACATCAAGACGCTGAACGCGGCCCGCCTCGCGGCCGACATCAGCGGCGTGCCCAGCCTGATCGTGGCCCGTACCGACGCGCAGGCGGCCGCACTGATCACCAGTGACGTCGATGAGCGGGATCAGCGCTTCGTCACTGGCGAGCGGACGGCTGAAGGCTTCTACCGGGTCCGCAATGGGCTTGAAGCCTGCATCGCGCGCGGCCTGGCGTACGCGCCGTACTCCGAGCTGCTCTGGATGGAGACCTCGACGCCTGACCTGACGATCGCGCGCCAGTTCGCCGAGGCGATCAAGGACATCTACCCGGACCAGATGCTGGCCTACAACTGCTCGCCGTCGTTCAACTGGCGAGCGCACCTGGACTCCGACACCATCGCCAAGTTCCAGCGCGAGCTCGGCGCGATGGGTTACAAGTTCCAGTTCATCACGCTGGCCGGTTTCCACGCGCTGAACGAGTCGATGTTCACGCTGGCTCACGACTACGCCGAGCGCGGGATGTCCGCCTACGTCGAGCTTCAGGATGCCGAGTTCGCCGCTGAGGCCAACGGCTACAGCGCTACCCGGCACCAGCGCGAGGTCGGCACCGGCTACTTCGATCAGGTCACGTCGGCCATCAGCCCGGACTCGTCCACGACGGCGCTGGCCGGCTCGACCGAGAGCGAGCAGTTCGCCGCCGCACACTAGGCGGTCCCCTGACACGAGACGTGGCTGCTCTCCCGCTCAAGCGGGAGAGCAGCCACGTTTGCTGTTTGGCCTCGGAAAAAAATGGCCGCCGTCGGCCAATCCGCGCTAGCCGTCGTCACGAAGACCGGTCGTGCAGATCACCATCAGAGCGCGGTTACCGGGTCCGGCACCGCCTGTTCAAGCCCGCCGAGCCCTGGCGGAGCTCCCTTCGCCACGCCGGCGCCGGGGATTTCGGTGCGACTCTTCGTCGCACTCCGTTATCGTCGCCTTACTCGCTGTAATGTACGCACGGCAGGTACGCCGGGCCACGTCCTGCTCGCATGCGGCACGTTCACCCCGCACGAAAGGATCGTCATGTCACTGCCCGAGAATGCCGAACCAGCGCGCCCGTCCCGTCGGTCGATGCTGCGCGGCGCAGCTGGCGCCGGCGTTGCAGGCCTCGCCATGACCGCGCTGGCAAGCCCAGCACTGGCCGGCACCGCGCTGGCCGCAAGCCAGCACGGACATGCTGCCCCGGAGTCCGAGCACGTACCCGATCACATCGCCGACGGCGAAGCCGTCGTAGTGCACGTACGCGACGTCCGCAGCGGCGAGATGGACGTTTACCACGGCACCAGCCATGTCCGCCTGCAGGATCGCGCGCTGGCCGCCCGCCTGGCCAGGGCCAGCAAGTAGCGGAGAGGGAACACCTGATGTCATCGCACCGCGAGGCCCCGGAGATCTCCAAGGACCCGGTCGCCGACAGTACCGACCTGTACGCGTTCGTCAGCCCAGACAGGCCAGACACAGTAACGCTCATCGCCAACTACGTCCCGCTCCAGTCGCCAGCCGGCGGCCCGAACTTCTACGAGTTCGGCGACGACGTGCTCTACGAGATCCACATCGACACCACCGGGGATGCCGAGCCAGACATCACCTACCAGTTCCGGTTCACGACCGTCGTCGGCGATCCGAACACGTTCCTGTACAACACGGCGCCGATCACCTCGCTCGGGAGCTCGGCCTGGAACCGCAAGCAGTTCTACTCGGTCACGCGGGTGGACCGCTGGGGCGTCCATCACCTGGGCAGCAACCTCGCCTGCCCACCGTGCAACATCGGGCCGCTGTCCACGCCGAACTACGCCAGCGCGCTGGCCCAGCCGGCCGTGCACTCGCTGTCCGACGGCAGCTGCGTCTTTGCCGGCCAGCGAGCCGAGGGCTTCTACGTCGACCTCGGCTCGATCTTCGACCTGCTTAACTTGCGGCCGATCCAGGAGTTCAATGTCTTCGCCAAGGCCCTGGGCCTGATGTCGGCGGCGGGCGTGAACTCGACCGAGTTCCTCAACGTCCACTCGATCGCGCTCCAGGTGCCGATCTCGAAGGTCACTGGGCAGCATCGGCCGACCATCGGCGTCTGGACCACCGCCAGCAGGCAGCGCGTCCGCATCCGCGATCACTCCGCCGGTGACACCGTCTGGAGCGGTCCCCACACTCAGGTGTCGCGGCTGGGCAACCCGCTGATCAACGAGGTCATCATCGCCATGGGCAAGAAGGACTACTGGAATACCCAGCACCCGGCCCATGACAAGCAGTTCGCGCACTTCTACGCCCATCCGGAGCTTGCCGGACTAATCGCTGCTGTGTACGCGCCGAACTTCCCGAACCTGCAGGCGGCGGTGACCAGCCAGGTCGTTCGCGCAGACCTGGAGGCCATCCTGCTGACGGGAATTCCGGCCGGCGTCATTCCGACCGCTCCGACCTTCACCAACTTCACCGGTGCCGTGCAGGCTGACCTGCTGCGGCTCAACACCTCGATTCCTCCCACGCCAAAGCCGAACCCTGGCGGAGTGGTATTCGGTGACCTGGCCGGCTATCCCAACGGCCGCCGTGTCTTCGACGATGTCGTCACGATCGAGCTGCGGGCAGTGGCCGGGGCCGTGCTGCACCTCGTCGACCCGAGCTTCACCCCCGATGCGGCCGTTGGCCTCATCAGCGATGGCCTGACCGACACCTCGCCGGGCACGCCCTACCTCGACAACTTCCCGTACCTCGGCGTGCCTTACGACGGCTACGACCACCCGTCCGCATGACGAGCGATCGAACCGAGCATGGCGCCGGGCCGTCCGGCTCTGGCACTGTCGTGCTGGAGTTGGGCCCCGGCGCGGGCGCGCTCGTGCTGCACACGCCTGCGGACATGAACGGCGCCGAGATCGACATCAGCATGGCGTCGGGCGCCAGGACGCACTCGATGGTGCGGCCCAGGCACGTCGCAGGCGGCACGCAGTACGCGGCCGTCTACCCGGGGCTCGCGCCCGGCGAGTACACAATCTGGCGCGACGACGGCGCACCAGCTTCCGCGGTCACGATCGCCGACGGCATCGCAACGACCGTGCACTGGCCGCTCAGCTAGTGTGCGTCGCCGTGGGCAGTGGCCGGTGCCGCGGTGCCCGGCTGCGGCTGACCCAGCGATGTCACGCTGATCTCGCCCGGCTCGTCGACATCGAGCTTGGATGGCCACCAGTTCCACTTACCGAGCAGCACCACGGTTGACGGCACGAGCAGGGTGCGGACCAGGAACGTGTCCATCAGGATGCCGAGGGCCAGGCCAAGTCCGATATCGCGGACCTGGCTCGCGCCCGAGCCGCTGCCGGCCGCGACGGTGAGCACGATGAAAGACCCGGCCAGGACCAGCCCGGCCGAGGTGATGGTGGTCCCGGTCGCGGCGATCGCCTTGGCGACCGCCTGGCGCAGCGGCAGGCGGTGCGCTTCCTCCCTGATCCGCGTCATCATCAGGATGTTGTAGTCCTCGCCGAGCGCGAGCAGGAAGATGAACATCAGGAACGGCATGAAGAACACCAGGCCGCCGCTATGTCCGAGCTTGACGAATATGAGCACGGACAGGCCGAGGGCCGCTAGGTAGGAGATGCCGACCGACGCGATCAGATAGAGCGGCGCGATCAGGCTGCGCAGCACCAGCGCCAGCAGGATGCCGATGGCCAGGATGGCGATCGGGATGATGTGCTTCAGGTCGCTCGTCGAGATGCTGCTGATGTCATGCAGCGCTGGCGCCTCCCCCGCAACCCCCGATGCCGTTGCACCCACCGACTTCTGAATGCTCGTGACGGTATCGCGGATGCCGGGGATCGCGTTGAGCGCCGGGGTGCCGCCAGGGTCGCCTGCGCGCAGACCGGTCGAGAACTGCACGGTCCGGCCGTCGGGACTGACGAAGTTCCCGGTCACTCGGTACAGCTGGTAGGCCTGTGCCGGGATCTTGCCGCCCTGGAGTGCGCCCGCCGGCGGCGTCGCCGGCAGCGCCCGCGCCGGGCCGAGCGCGCCAAACAGGCCCTGATATTGGGCCGGTGTCAGCGTTATCCCGCCGACGGGATTAAGCGCGCCGGCCACCTGCGTGAACTCCTTGCTGGCGCGAAGTTCGCTGGTGGCCTTGGCCAGCGGCGCGGCGTTGTCCCAGACCGGCCTGGGGAACTTGAAGATGACGGCCGTCGGATTGGCCGACGACTGCGGGAAGTGCTTCGCGAGCAGCGTGGTGCCCGCCGCCGAGTCGCTGCCAGCCGGCGGACTGGTATTGCCGCCGAACCCGGCAGCCGTGTAGCCGAGCACGGCGAATGACAGGCCGCCGAAGAACACCACGCCAGCTAGCAGGGTCGGCCCAGGGTGCTGGACGATCCGAGCGGCGATGCGGCCCCAGGCGCCGGGCTTGCCGCTGCCCTGAATGCTGACGGGGATGAGCTTAGGCCGGCCGAACATGGCCTTGAACAGCGAGCGCTTGACCGCGAGCAGCGAGAGCCGGATCGACAGGAGCGCCGGCAGCAAGCTCAGGCCCGAGATCAGGATGACAGCAACCGCGATGGCGAATGGCCAGGCCAGGTCTGAGTAAAACGAGAAGCTAGCGAGCAGCAGGGTCAGCACGGCGGCGATGACCGTGGCGGCCGAGGCGCTGATCGACTCGCCGACTCTGGTGACGGAGCGGACGATCGCGTCCCTGGCGGCCGGCCGCGGATGGGCAAGATCGGACAGCATGCTGCGCCCCGTTCCCGCCCTGCCCGGGTACAGCTCTCCTCCGGTGTCGTGCTGATGCGTACGCAATTCCTCCCGGACCCGGAAAACGAGGAAGAGCCCGTAGTCCGTGCCGGCGCCGATGACCAGCACGATCAGGAGCAGCTGCGCGATCGGCGAGACCTGGAGGCCGTGCTTGGCCGCCTCGGCGACCAGCGGACCGGCTATCGACACCGACAGCGCAGCCGGGAGCACGGTCGTGATCGCGAGGCTAAAGGATCTGAAGATCAGCACGAGCAACAGGACGACGAAGATGACAGACAGGCTCTGAACCTTCTGACCGGTGTTACCCGACGCCTTCTGCTGGTCGACCTGGACGGCGAGGTCCCCGGCGACGTGCGCTGTCAGGCCCGCCGGCAGGTTGGCACTGGCGATCTTGGCGCGCAGCGCGTCGATAAGGTTCTTGGCATACTGCGGGTTACCGCTGCCAGCAACGCTGGCCAGGGCAGTCAGCTGCTCGGCCTGACCGTCATTAGAGAGCCCGTCGTTGATGACCTTGGTGATGCCGGGCACCGTCGCAAGCTGGCGCTCGAGTCCGTCGAGCGCTGTGATGTCGGCAGGCGTCAGCGATCCGGTCGTAGTCGCCGCTACCACAGGGATCGGCTGCTTATTTGCTGTGCCAAATGGCGCTGCAAGATCCGCTGCCTGCGAGCTCGGCGCGCTTGGCGGCAGAAACTTCTGGTTGTTGCCCTGGGTAACGCTCGCCAGTGACGGCAGCTGGGTTGCTGCGGCGATCGCGGCGGCAATCCAGATCAGCACCACTAGCCAGCGAAAGCGAACGCTAAAACGCCCGATCGCACCGTAGATCGCATCGACTCGCATGTTCAGCGATCCTACGGGACCGCTGCTACTGCAATGTCTCGACCTGCCCAGGTCAGCGGCCTTAGGCGGTCGCTTCACCCGTCATTTGCCGGCCGTCTGGCTGCACGTCATCGGCGAGCGCGTCGACTGCGCTAGTGAGCTCGCGCAACGCCGGCAGCGACGAGTCCAGGCTCCGCCGGCTCGCCGCTCGCAGTGCCCTCAGCGCGGCCGCCAGGATGCGCGAGTTGACCTCCTGCCACTCCGACAGGACCGCGCGCCCAGCCGCGGTCAGGTCAAGCTCCGCGGTCCGCCGGTCGGCGACACCGCCGACGCGTACCACGAGACCGGCTCTGGCCAGCCCGTTGACCAGCGTGGCCACCGAGCTCGGCGCGAGCCGTAGCAGCCTGGCTAGCTGTCCGGGCCTGGCCGCCGGGTTCTCCGCCAGGCAGGACAGGAACTCAAGTTGCGCGACCGACAGTCCGCCCGGCAACGCGCCCCCCGTGCCGTAGGCGCGGGCAGCGCGCCGCATGGCGCGGCGGAGCCTGGATACGGCGTCGGCGAGAGCGAGTCCGGCCGGATCCGGCTCAGGACCACCTGCGGCGGGCTCCGATGGCATGGCCATCAGCATAGCCAGCGCGATGCCGCAGGCAGTCGCGCCGAAGGCAGCGCCGAGGCTGATTCCCTCAGTTGGCGCGCCATCCGGCCGTATCGTGAATACCCTGCCGCTAGTGCTGGTCACCACATGGGCGATGACCGGCACTACTGGATAGTCAGGGACATGCCGGGCGAGGTGCTGGCCTGTCAGCTGTAATGCCGGCAGACTCGTCTAGGGCAGGTCCGGGCTCCGCCTCTGCGCGACCGGGCAGCCGCAGGAGGGACACCCATGCAGGAGCTGCGCCTCGTCGCGGTCAGCGAGGACGGCAGCTACGCCATCCTCGCGGTGCCGGGACGCAGTGGACGGTTCCTGCTGCCCATCGACGAGCGGCTGAGGACGGTGGCCAAGGGTCAGTTCTCCCGGCTCGCGCAGTACGAGATCGAAGTGGAGAATCCGTTGCGACCCAAGGAGATCCAGGACCGCATCCGGGCTGGCGAGACTGCGGACGAGATCGCGGACGCCGCTGGCATCCCGCCAGACCGGGTCCGCCGTTTCGAGGGTCCTGTCCTCGCGGAGCGCCAGTACCGCGCGCAGGAAGCGCAACGGGCGACCATCCGCGGTCGCGGCGACTCCGGGCCTGGCCCGCGCCTGGGCGACATCGTCGCCGAGCGACTGACGGGAGTCGGCGCGAGCGCGGACACCGCAGAGTGGGATTCCCGCAAGCGGCCCGACGGCAACTGGCAGGTCAGGCTTCAGTTCACCGTCGGCGGCCGGACGGGGACGGCCGAGTGGATCTACGACCCGCGCCGGCGGCATGTCATCCCGGACGACGACCAGGCGGTGCGGCTATGCCTGCCACAGGAAGAGTGGGCCGCCGTGGCCTTCGCCGAGCGGAGCAGGGCAACCGCGACGGCGACAGTGACGCCGATCGGGTCCCGTCAGCATGGCCAGTACGCCGATCAGGCACGTGAGCAGGAGCGCAGGATCAGCTCCGCGCCACCGCGACCGCGGGACGCCGATTTCGCCGTGTCCGCGGACACCGAGTCCGGACGCGAGTTGCCCGCCGCTGCCGCAATGGCGGCGGCCGGACGCCCCGAAGGCCCGGTCGAGCGGCCGGGCGACGCGCCGGGTGCCGGCGGTGGGGCTGCACCGGAGTCGGCCGATGCCGGGCCCGCGCCGGCCAAGAAGGCAGCGAGCGGCAGGTCCCGGCGCGCCTCGGTGCCGTCATGGGACGAGATCATGTTCGGGACGTCGCGCCAGCCCGACTGAGCACCGCTCCCATCGAGCACCGCTCCCATCCAGCACCAGCCTGATGTGGTCCGGCCCTGATGACCGCGGTCCGCGCGTAAGATGCCAGCGGCCGGACGGGCGATCCCGGAGCCGGCACGACCGCCACGGCATGGCTCGCGGTGCCGCAGCAGACACAGGACAGGGTGATGCAGCGTGCGCCGGGGTGCGATAGGCGGCCGGAACCGGAGACTGACCGGGTGGCTGGCCGGACTGTTGACCGGCAGCCTGCTGCTCGGCGGATGCGGACTGCTCGGCAAGCCCAAGCCGCTCACCGCCGACGCGCCGCTCACTATGTCGGTGACCAGTCCTGTCTTCACGGGCGGCGTGATCCCGATCCAGTTCACCTGCCACGGGCACGGCCAGAGCCCGCCAGTGTTCTGGTCCGCGCCGCCGCCCGGCACGAAGTCGCTGGCTCTGGTCGTCGACGACTCGGCGGCGCCGATCTCGCCACGGGTGTACTGGATCGTCTTCGACATCAGCCCGGCGACCACCGACCTTCAGGTCGGTGCGCTCCCGCCGCATGCCCGGGTGGCGTACAACAGCGCGGGTAGGGCCGACTACAACCCGCCCTGCCCTGTCGGCGCACCGCACGAGTACAGGTTCACCGTGTACGCGCTCAATACCTTCTTCGGGAGCTCGCTGCCCACTAACCCGCGGCTGCTGCAAGCGCTGTCGGCGATCGCGCCACATGTCACCGCCAGGGGCACGTTCACGGCCAAGGCGCAGCCCTGACTTAAGCCGGGCTGACCTGCAGGCCGGCTACTCCCTGTAGCAATACCCGCACAAAGCAGCCGACACTGCTGGGTAAAGTTCCCGAATTGCGTGACAAGGCGTAGAGCGTCCGACACAATCACTGTTCAGGCAGATCAGCCTTAGCAAGAAAATCTAGGGTGCTTGCACGTTCGGGGGGAGGCTCGCGTTGATGGCCGCGCGAGCCTGGCCAGCGCCGCCCCGAGGCCACGTCAGTGGGATGGTGCGATGATCAATACGATCTTGATTGTCCTCGTGGCTGTGGTCGTGCTGATCGTGATAATCGCCGTCCTTGCGCTGCATTTCCTGCGGGCCGACGACTCTGACACATTCGACGAGATCCCCGACGAGCCGCGCCGCTCGCGGCGGACGCCGTCTGACCCGCCGCCTGCCCCGCGCGAGCTCGCGCCAGCCGCTGCTGAGCGCGGCAGGCCACGCCGCTCCGAGCCCACCCGCGAGCCGTGGGCTGGCGAGCGCCCGGTCCGGCCCGCCGATGACCACTCCCCCAACTACCGCGAGCGCGACACCGCGCCGCGGCCAGTAGCTCCTGACCGCCGGGGAAGCCAGCCCGGCGGACAGCGTCCCGCTGCCGCCAGTGCGCGGCCGGCGAAGCCGCCCCGGCCCGCTGACCAGGACCCGAAGTCGAGCAGCTGGGATTCGCTGTCCGACGTCGACTACTGGGCTGAGCTCTCTGCCGACAGGCCCCAGATCACTCCGGCCGCGGCAGCATCCGGGCCAGCGGCGCCTGCAGGCGCCGCCAGGCGCAGCCCTGCTGCCAAGCCAGACGCGCGGCCGGCGGCGGCGGCCCGGCCGGCAATGCGCGACGAGAATGGCCAGCTACCGAGGCGCCAGCGCGCGCAGTCCGGCCGCGCCGCCGCCGCGCCGCAAGGCCGTCCCGCAGAGGCCGGCCAGACCGAGCAGCTGGATGTCCGCGCGGCGCGCGGGTCAGGCGGCTACAGCAATGAGCCGGCAACCCAGAGTCTGGCTGCACTGGCGCGCCTAGGCGGCCAGCCGTCCGGATCCGCGCCGCGGCCTGCGGGCGCCCAGCGCCCGGGGACTGGTCAGCGCCCAGCGTCGGGACCGCGACCCGCCGCGACTCCGCGGCCGGCAAGCGGCCAGCGCCCAGCAACCGGGCCGCGACAGGCCCAGCCCTCGCTCCCTGGCGCTCCTGCCGCCCAGGTCTCGCAGCCCAATGGCCGCACCAGGCCACCCGTGCCGCTGGACGACGATCCGCTGACGAGTCCCTCGTTCCCTGCTGTTAACACCTCCGACAGCCGGTCCTACCGCGCCCGCCGCTCCCCCGGCGGACAGAGTGGGCCGCACACGGGCCCGCACCCGGCGGGCGGCCGCGGCGCCGGTGGCAACGGTAGTTACGGCGAGCCGACTGCACAGTTCTCGCAGTACCCGCCGGCGGCACAGGCGCCCTCGCAGCCGATCATGCAGCCGCCGGCTCCGGTCGCGAATCCATATGGCAGCTATGTCAGCGCGCCGCAGCCGCCCTACCAGGACGTCGCTGCCGCACATCCGGACCCCGCCAGCTATGGCAACGGCTACACCGGCGGGTGGCAGGCGGACGGCACGTGGTACGCAGGCGCTGCAAGCGGCGACGCCGGCCACGGCGATGCGGCCACCGGCTACCTGCCCGCCCCGGCCTACAACGGGACCGATCAGGTCGGCAACGGCTACGCTCCGGTTGACTACAACACCGTCAGCTATCAGGGCGCGGCCTACCAGGCGGGGCCAGCCGCGACCGGCCCGGCGGGTAACTACGTCCCGCAAGGCAACTTCGCCGGGCAATACGACCAGCGGAGCTACGGTTCTCCCGATCTGGGCTACGGGCAAGACGGATACCAAGCGCACCCTGGCTACGGGCAAGGCCACTAGCAGGACCGCGAATGTCCCGGCGTGCGATGAACTCGGCGGGATTGACAACACCCTGCGGTCGGTGCCCACAATGTGCCGACCCCCCGAAGCAGGTGACATGCAGGCCGGTGCCAGAGACCACGCGCGTAGTTATCACCTGCACAAGCTCGCGACCGCACTCGATACCGAGGGCTTCCACGCCACGGTGAAGACCTCGTACCCGGCCGCTCTGCATGTGTTCATGCCGGGAGCGGGCATGCTCACCGAGAGCATCGACTGCGTGCCGGGCACCGACAATGACGGGACCCTGCACTGGTACTACCGGTGGTCCTGGGGCGAGCTCCTGCACGATGCCAGTGACCCGCCAGGTGCCGCGGCCAAGATCGCCGAAGTGCTGTCGGCACGCTAGCGGTCGTGCGCGGGGCAGGCTCGCGGAGTGATCTTGGCCACTGTCACGGTAGCCTTTCCCCACAGCATTGCGCCCCTGGCCGCCGACCCTGCTGGCCGGCGCCAGGGACAACTTTTGCAAGCGACCGGCAGTGTGGCGGGCAGCGTATGCCACGGCAGTAGAGCGGAGGGATCGTAAAGTGCAGGTTGCTCAGGCAGGCAGGCTCAGCAACGTCAGGTACGACATACGCGGGCCGGTCCTGCGGCGAGCTCGCCAGCTCGAGGCAGCCGGGCACGAGATCATCAAGCTCAACCTCGGCAATCCCGCGCCGTTCGGACTCGACGCGCCCGACGATGTGCTCAACGATGTCGTCAAGCACATCAGTGACTCGCAGGGCTACAGCGATGCCCGCGGGATCGAGCCGGCCAGGCAGGCCGTCGCCCAGTTCTTCGACCGCCGCGGCGTCGCGGGAATCACCCCGGACGACGTCTTCCTCGGCAACGGTGTCTCCGAGCTCATCGTCATGGCGCTGCAGGCGCTGCTGGACACTGGCGACGAGGTTCTGGTGCCCAGCCCCGACTATCCGCTGTGGACCGGGGCCATCAACCTGTGCGGCGGCCAGGCCGTGCACTACCGCTGCGATGAGCAGGAGGGCTGGGAGCCCGACCTCGAGCACGTGGCGAGCCGCATCACCGCACGCACCAGGGCGCTGGTGATCATCAACCCGAATAATCCCACCGGCGCGGTCTACTCCCGGCAGACGCTGCTAGGCCTGCTCGAGCTCGCCCGCAAGCACGGCCTGCTCGTGCTGACAGACGAGATCTACGACCAGATCCTCTATGACGGCGCGACGCACTGCTCGGCCGCGGCGCTGGCCCCGGACCTGCTAGTGCTGACGCTCGGCGGTCTTTCAAAGACCTACCGGCTGGCTGGCTTCAGGTCGGGCTGGCTTGTGGTCTCCGGGCCGCGCGAGCATGCTGCCGACTATCTCGACGGGCTGGAGCTGCTGGCGAACATGCGGCTGTGCCCCAACGTGCCCGCACAGCACGCCATCGAGCCCGCCCTCGGCGGCCGGGTCGACATCACCCATCTGCTGGAACCCGGCGGCCGCCTGCGCGATCAGCGCGATCACGCCTGGGAGCGAATGACCGCCATTCCCGGCGTCACGTGCTACAAGCCGGCCGGGGCGCTGTACCTTTTCCCGCGGCTGGACCCGGCGATCTACCCGATCCGGGACGACGAGCAGATGATGATCGACCTGCTCGAGCAGCAGTATGTGCTGCTCTCGCACGGCAGCGGGTTCAACCTGCCGACAACCGATCACCTGCGGCTGGTCTTCCTGGCAAGCGTGCCCGTGCTCGATGACGCGATCGGGCGGCTGGCCACGTTCCTGGCTGGCTACCAGCAGTAACAAGCGCGGCGCCTGGTGGCGGCGTGCCGGGCCTTGCTAGCCATTCGCGACCCGACGCGACCTGCGCACCACCACGCTCAGACCTGCGCCCGCCGCGGCGAGGCACAGCCCTGCCGCCACCCACGGCCACGGGCTCGTCTCCTGCATGCAGGACTGGCTCAGTGCGGTTGTCGTGCACACCGTGCCGGGACCGCCCCGGTTGAGGTAGGCGACGTAGAGCGGGATCAGTCCAAGGCCGGTCACGATGGCAGGGCCAGCCTGCACCGTCTGGCCGCGCCACGCGAGCAGCACAGCGAGGAGCGCGGTCGCCGGCAGCACGAAGATCCCGATCGTGAGGATCGTGAGCAGGCCGAGGGCCGCGCCGCCACCGATGGTCGTCCACGCCAGGAACGTCAGGCCTGCGCGCCACCTTGTCCCGGTCACGCCCGCACGGCCCGCGCACGCGAGCCGCCCGCCAGGCGGAAATGCCGGTCGAGCTCGTTGGCGTACCGGCGGCCGAGCTCGCCGCCGTGCGCCTGCACCCAGTCGGTGAAGACGACCGCGCCCGTCGCCGGGCCGCCGGAATCGGCCCGTCCGGCCGCCATGGACGCGTACTCGGCGGCAGTCAGGAGCGTGTCCCGCAGCGCCAGGTTCAGCAGGCTGGCCAGGGCCGGGATCACGAGCCCAGGGACCGGGAGCAGCACCGACCGGCTCCCCACCGCGTCGCGGATCTCCTCCACCAGGTGCCGGAACGTCAGCGACTGCGGGCCGACCGCGTCGACGATTTTGGCCTGCTCGGTACCTGCGCCCAGGTCCGCGCACAGCGCGGCGAGGTCCTCGATGTGGATGGGGCGCAGCCGGTAGTCGCCACGACCGCCGATGGCGAAGACAGGCAGCCGCCGCAGCAGCCAGGCGATGTTGTTGACTAGGACGCCGTCGCCGCCAAACAGGACGGCAGGGCGGGCGACTGCGTACGGGACGCCGCAGCCGGCCAGCGCCTGCTCGACCTCGGCCTTGCCGCGGAAATAGGAGTCCGCTGACGTCAGGCTCGGGTTCGTGATCGAGACATGCACGATCCGCTGTACCCCGGCGCTCGCCGCGGCGGCGAACAGGACCTTGCTGTTGGCGACCGCCAGCTCATGGGTCACCGCGCCGTGGGCAAACCGCACCCAGTACGTGTTGTAGAGCGTGTGCGCGCCGGCCATCGACGCGGCGAGGTCGCGAGTGTCGGCGAAGTCCAGCGGCCGGACGTCGATCGGCGATCCGGCCGGCGCTCGCTCCGGGTGCCCGGTCAGCGTCCGCACGTGCTGCCCTCGCCGCAGGAGCTCGCGCGCGATCGCGGCGCCCGAGTAGCTGAAGGCGCCGGTGACTACATCGAGCTGCCGGGAGCCTGCCTGTGTCATCTCTTCTCCTTTCGGCCCGTGGGCAGTGGCAGCCCGCCGAGCATGTCGAGCACCCTGGCCAGCGAGCGGAACCGGTCGAACACCGCGATGGCGGGCGCCCGGTCCCCGTCGAGGCTGGCAAGTAGTTCGAGGCCGAGGAAGCCCGCTATCAGCGCGTGCCCGGCCTCGGCAGGCGGCAGCAGCCGCGCTGCGGCGGACCGGCCGAGCGCGCGTTTCACGGCCTCCTCGGCGAGGTCGCGCCAGGGCCGCAGCCGCTCGGCGACCTGGTCACCGAGGCCGGGCACCGCCTGGGCGCCGGTAATCATCTCGATCAGGACACGGACGTAGCCGGCGTCGAGGTCCTCGACGAAGATCGAGCGCGCAGACTCAGCCAGCGCGGCCATGGAGCTGGCTCGGTCGAGCAGGCCGCGGTAGGAGTCCATCCGGCGCGCGCTCACCTCGTCGAGCGCGGCCAGCAGCAGGTCGTTGACCGAGCCGAAATGGTAGAAGACCAGCGCCTGGCTGTATCCGGCGCGGTCGGCTATCTCCCGCGCGCTCGCGCCGGCAAAGCCGGTTTCGCGCAAGCGCCTCGATGGCCGCAGCGATCAGCGCGGCCTGGACCTCTGCCGACTGTGCTCGCCTGCTTGCCTTGCCGCCTGCGCGCGGTCCCGGCTTGGCCATCTCGTGCCGCCTGATCTAATAGTCTGAGCAATTGCTCAGACTGTAGCACGCCGCTCGCGCCTTGCCACGCGCCCGTCAGGATGCTGACGATGTATAGTAGCTGTATACATCATCAATATAGTGTGACGGTGCGAATTGACACTCACGCAGATCGACATTGACCAGGACGCCCTCGCTGAGGCCATGAGGCTGTCGGGCGCCAGGACGAAGAAGGACACGGTCAACCTGGCATTGCGCGAGTTTGCCGCCCGGCATCGCAGGATCGCGGCGCTTGAGCACTACGCGGACGTAGCGACCGACTGGGACTACGACGACTGGGCTCGCAATCGGGCGGTCGGCAAGGATCCATCGGAGTGATCCGGTATCTGATCGATTCGTCTGCCCTGTGGCGGATCCTCAGGGATGACAAAGTCCGCGAGAACTGGTCGGAGGTCCTCACTGCCGGTGCCGTTGGCTCCTGCGATCCGCAGCGGGTTGAATTCGGCAGGTCCGCCCGCGGCATCAACGAGTACGAAGACATGCGCGACATGTTCGCGGCTCTGTACCCGAATGTGGCCGTGCCGAAGGGAGCCTGGCGCTGGATCGAATCTGCCCAGTACCGGCTGCTCCGTCATGGAGCACATCGCGCGCTCTCAGCCATCGACCTGCTCATCTGCGCCACGGCCGCAGGACACGACCTCATCGTGCTGCACGACGACGCTGATTTCGCGACTGCCTCTCGATGGCTCCCCGATATGCGGGACCGCTCGATATTCGACATGCCACCGTCGCGACGCTGAGGCCCTGGCTTCCGCCTCGCCGCCGCCGGTGAACTGAGCAGGACCGCAGGCGGGCCGATAGGTGACTGGCGCGATCCGGCGAGCCGGAGCACCATCAGATCATGTGGCCGGCGGCAGGCTCGCCACCAGCTTGGCGGAAGGGGTCGGCATGCCCGTCGTGCAGGCGAACGGCATCGAGATGTATTACGAGGTCCAGGGCGAGGGCGAGCCGCTTGTCCTTATCCCCTATCTGGCCGCCGACCAGCAGTGCTACGCGTTCCAGGTCCCCGAGTACGCCAAGCATTTCACCTGCTACACCGTCGACCTGAGAGGCGCTGGGTTGTCCAGCAAGCCAGACGGCACCTACTCGACAGACCTGCTGGCCGAGGATGTGGCGGCCTTCATGCAGGCGGCCGGGATTGAAGCCGCGCACGTGGCAGGCTTGTCGCTGGGCGCAGCCGTCGGCATGTGGCTGGCCGCCCGGCATCCCGACCGGGTGAAGTCGCTCTCGCTGCACAGCGCCTGGCCCGCGACTGACCCGTTCTTGCGGACCGTGGTCGAGGGCTGGCGGATCATTGCTCAGGGCCTCGCCAGCGTTACGGACATGGTGATCGCCGGGATCTTCCCCTGGTGCTTCACTCCGGAGCTCTATGCCGCCCGCCCGGAGTACATCGACTCGCTGGGCGACTTCGTCCGCAGCCGCCCGATGCCGCCGGTCGACGCCTTCATGCGCCAGTCCGGCGCCGTGATCGGGCATGATGCACGCGCGGTCCTGGGGTCGATCACAGCGCCGACGCTCATCACCTTCGGCGAGCATGACCTGGTGACCTCAACCCGGTTCGCGGCGCCGCTTGGCGAGGGCATCGCCGATTCGGAGATCGTCGTCTTCTCCGGCTGCGCGCACGCGCCAATCTACGAGGTCACCGAGGAGTTCAACCGGCGCACGCTGGAGTTCCTCCTGGCGCACTCAGGCTAGGTGCCACGCAGGGCACGAATCGACTCCCGGAGAGATGCGGTCGTGGCGAGTACGGCGGACGGCTCGTACCCGCAGTGCGCCATGCAGTTCGAGCAGCGCGGGTCCTTACCGCGGCCGTAGGCATCCCAGTCGGTGGTCTCGATGAGCTCCTTGTAGGTCTGCACGTACCCGTCGGCCATGAGATAGCACGGCTTCTGCCACCCGAGCAGCGAGTACGAGGGGATCCCCCACGCGGTGCAGGCATAGTCCTTCTTGCCCTCGAGGAAGTCCAGGAACAGCGGCGTGTGGTTGAGCCGCCACCGCTTCCTGTTGCCGTCGCCGAACGCCTTGCGGAACAGTTCCCTGGTCTCCGTCACGCCGAGGAAGTGGTCCTGGTCCGGCGCCTTCTCGTAGGCGTAGGCGGGCGAGATCTGCATGTCGTCGATCTTGAGGTCATCGTTGAGGTAGTTCAGCACGTCGATGACCGTCTGCGGCGTATCGGTGTTGAAGAACGTCGTGTTGGTATTGACCCTGAAGCCGCGCCGCTGGCATTCCTTGATCGCCGCGACGGCCTCGTCGAAGACGCCCTCCTTGCAGACCGACTCGTCGTGGCGTTCCTTGAGTCCGTCGATGTGCACGACCCAGGCGAAGTAGGGCGACGGCTTGAACTTATCCAGCTTCTTCGGGATGAGCAGTGCGTTCGTGCACAGGAAAACGAACTTCTTCCGCTTGATCAGCTCCTCGACGATGACCTCGATCTGCGGGTGCATCAGCGGCTCGCCGCCGGCGATGGACACCATCGGCGCACCGCATTCCTCGATCGCCGCGATTGCCTGCTCTACCGGCATCCGCTGCTTCAGCAGGCTGGCTGGCTGCTGAATCTTGCCGCAGCCCGCGCACTTGAGGTTGCAGGCGAATAGCGGTTCCAGCTCTACGAGCAGCGGGAACTTGTCCTTGCGGCCGAGCTTCTGGCGCATCAGGTAGGACCCAACCCGCAGGCTCTGGCGCAGTGGCATGCTCACGATGGCACCGTCTTTCTCATCAGTTCCGTCAGTTCCGTCGGTACTGCGGTTATGTCGTTACCGGGCTAGTTGTCCGCTAGGCCGGCAGTGTGCTGCCTTAGCTCCTTAGGGAGCCCAAACTGGATGGACTCGGTGGCCACGACGACATCCTCGGTCTGCACGTCGCCGAGCCCGGCCAGTGCGGCCACGATCTGGCTGACGATCGCCGGCGGCGCCGACGCCCCGGCCGCGATGCCGACCGTAGAAGCGCCCGCCAGCCAGTCAAGCCGGATGTCCTCGGGGCCATCGACAAGGTAGGCGGTGGTCCCTGCCCGCTCAGCGGTCTCCACCAGCCGCTGCGAGTTCGAGGAGTTGGCGGACCCGGCCACGAGCACCAGGTCCGACCGGTCTGCGATCGCCCGCACCGCCCGCTGCCTGTTGGTGGTCGCGTAGCAGATGTCGTCGGTGCCCGGTCCGGTCGCCTCCGGGAAGCGCTCGGTGATCGCGTCTACGATGCTGGTCGCCTCGTCCGCAGCCAGCGTCGTCTGCATGAGGTAGGCGACCTTGCCCGGATCGGCGGGGCGCAGCCTGGCCACGTCGGCAGCGCTCTCGACCAGTGCCATCGCGGTGGGAGCCTCTCCCATCGTGCCGTCCACCTCCTCGTGCCCGGCGTGCCCGATGAGCGCGACCAGGTAGCCGTCGGCGGCAAACCTGCGTGCCTCGGCATGGACCTTGGCCACCAGCGGGCAGGTCGCGTCCACTGTTCCGAGGCTGCGGCGCGCGGCTTCCCGCCGGACCTCCGGCGACACGCCGTGCGCGGAGAACACCACCTTCGCCCCGTCCGGCACCTCGCTGAGCTCGTCGACGAAGATCGCCCCTGCTCGCTCCAGGTCCGCCACGACCGTCGCGTTGTGCACGATCTGCTTGCGCACGTAGACGGGTGCGCCGTGCTGCTCCAGCGCCAGCTCAACGATCTCAATCGCCCGCTCGACGCCAGCGCAGAAGGATCGCGGGCTCGCGAGCAGCACATGCCGGGGACCGACGGCGGCCGCCCACTTTGCCAGGACAGGCGCTGCCTGGCGCAGCGAGCGCAGCGCGGCCAGCCCGCCCGTCACGGTGCGCGGGCTGACGAGGGGGTGGTCAGGCGTATCCGAGATGGCCCTGATCACGACCGCGGGGCCGCCGGCCGCACCCGCCAGCAGCGGAGCGGACTCCATGTCCACCGCGATGGCGCCCGTGGCCGCGAGCTCGGCATGCTCGCCGTGACGCACCAGGTGATCCACGGTGGCGATGGCGCCCGTCCGGACCCGCAGGCCAGCCCGGCGAAGCTCGCCAGCCACCAGCGGCGCGGACGCGCAGCTCACAGTCGTGCCGCCACCGGTGACCTGCGCGGCAACCACGAGATCGCCGACTTGCAGCTCGCTCGTCAGGCCGCCGCCAACTCCCGCCGACGGCCAGCATGCCAGGGGCAGCGGCGGCGATGCTGGCGGCCGCGGCCGCGGCCCTGGCCGGCCCGTAGCCGGTCCTGAGCACCTGGACCTGTTCGCCATCACCACTTGCCCGGATGCCGCGCCGAAGCGCGCGGGCCTCGACGGCGAGTGGTGCGCAGACAGTCAGCTTGCTCATTCCGCACCGCCCAGGTACCGGCCGAGCGCGCTCAGCGGGAAGACGAGGCGGTACAGGTGATAGTTGATGTAGAAGTCGCCAGGGAATCCGGTGCCGGTGAACTGCGGCTCGTCCCAGGTCCCGTCCGCTCGCTGGCTCGCGGCCAGCCAGGCGACGCCGCGATCCGCGCTCTGCATAGCGTCATCGCCGCCAGCCGCAAGCAGCGCCAGCAGCGCCCAGGCCGTCTGCGATGCCGTAGATTCGCCTCGCCCGGCCCAGGCTGGATCGGAGTACGACCGCATGTCCTCGCCCCAGCCGCCGTCCGAGTTCTGGTGCGTGATCAGCCAGTTCACAGCTCGGCGGATGCAGGGCTTGCCGGGCAGCACGCCGGCGGCAATGAGCGCCGGCACGACGGCCCCGGTGCCATAGACGTAGTTAGCGCCCCAGCGGCCGAACCAGGAGCCATCGGGCTCCTGGGCTCGCAGCAGCCATGCCACCCCGCGGCGCGCGGCCTTGCTCGCGCCTAGGCCCGCTGCCGCTAGCGCCTCGACCGTATGCGCCGTCACGTCCGCGGACGGCGGATCGACTACCTCGCCGAAATCGCAGAACGGGAGCTTGGTGACGAGCGTCGACGTGTTGTCCGCGTCGAACGCGCCCCAGCCGCCGTCACGCGATTGCATCCCGGTGAGCCAGGTGAGGGCACGAGCCACAGCGGCGCCCGCCTGTCCGGACGTAGCATCGTCCGCCTGCTCAACCCTGCCGAGCGCGAGCACGACCTCGGCGGTGTCGTCAATGTCCGGGTAGCCGTCGTTGTCGAACTCAAACGCCCAGCCCGACGGCGCGAGGCCAGGCCGCTGGACCTGCCAGTCGCCCGGCCCGCGGATCTCCTCCGAGAGCACCCAGCTGGCCGCCGTCTGGAGCGCGACGTCGTCGGCGGGCAGGCCAGCGTCGGCCAGGGCGATCATCGCCAGCACCGTGTCCCAGACCGGCGACTGGCAGGCCTCCAGCCGGCGCATCTTCCCGTCCGGTCCGTCCTCCCAGATCGTGAACCGGTCCAGGCCCGCCAGGCCGCGCTCGACGACCGGATGATCCAGGCCATAGCCGAGCAGGTGCAGCGCCATGAGCGAGTAGACCCAGGGCGGCTGGATACCACCCCAGCAGCCGTCGCGCTCTTGCCTGGCGATGATCCACTCGGCGCACCGCCGGTATGCCGCGGTCCGGACAGCCGTCGCCGGGGCGAGGTGACCGGCATGCCGCTCGTAGCGGTGCAGTACCCGGTCCAGGCCGCGGAACACCGCGCCCCAGGGGTCGGCGCCGCCCGCGTCCGCCCTGCCCGTGTCGTCCCCGGCTCCGGCGCGCCGCGCCGGGCGCGCCGGCACGCGCTCGCCTGCCTGTGTGTCCAGTTCATCCAGGCTGAAGGGCAATGCCCGGACTGGCCTCATCGAGCAGACGACGGTGAGCGGCACAATGGTCTGGCGTGCCCAGCATGCCCAGTCATACACGTTCAGCGGGAACCACCTGGGCAGGTAGATCAGCTCTGGTGGCATAACTGGCAGTTCGTCCCAAGGCCACTCGCCGAAGAGGGCGAGCCAGATCCGGGTGAAGACCCTCGTGCCTGCGATGCCGCCGCGGTCCCGGATCCAGGCAGCTGCCCTCGCCATGTGGCTGGCCTCGGGCCGATCGCCGGCCAGCCGGAGCGCCACGTACGCTTCCGCGGTCGTCGAGAGGTCTCCATCGCCGCCGCGGAAGTTGGCCCACGTCCCGTCGTCGCGCTGAACCGACCTGATCCACCGCGCGGCCGCCTCGGTTTCCTCGGCCGTGCGGATGCCGAGGAACTCCCGCAAGAGCAGATCCTCGGCGTCCATGGTGACGTTGGTTTCCAGCTCGCCCTGCCACCAGCCGCCAGGCTGCTGCAAGGCGGTCAGGTGACTGACCGCCCTGGACAGCGCCTTGCGGGCGGCCTGCAGGCCAGCTACCGGCGAAGGCTCGGGCAGGCCAGATCCGTTCAGCGGCGGTAGCCCGCCGTTGCCAGCGGTCCTCGCGACGTCATGCGTCACCACTGGCGCGCCGTGATGAACTCGGCGATGGCCGCGAACTCGGCCCGGACGTCCTCTGGCATGTCAGCGGCAGCCAGGCAGTCCAGCGCGGCGGCTAGCTCGGTGTCGGCCATGGCCTCTATCCGCGCCTTGGCGCCCGCCTCCTCGACCAGCGCCGTCGCGTGCAGCACGTCGCCGTCTGCGAGCGGCTCCGGCTTGCCAAGCAGCGCCGCGAGCTCCCGGCCCGCCGATGTGCCGCTGTTGAGCGCGGTCACGATCGGTACCGACTTCTTCCTGGCGCGCAGGTCCGACCCCACGGGCTTGCCCGTGACCTCAGGTGCACCCCAGATGCCCAGCAGGTCGTCGACCAGCTGGAACGACAGGCCGGCGTGGGCGCCAAAGCCGCTGAGGCTCATCGCCAGGCTGGCGGGGCCGCCGACGTAGATGACACCGATGCTGCAGGCGCAGGCCATCAACGCCGCGGTCTTGTCGCCAGCCATGTCCAGGCACTCGGCGACCTGCACGTCGTCGCGGCGCTCGAACTCCAGGTCGGATCCCTGACCCGCGATGAGGCGCAGCACGGCCGCAGACAGGCAGCGAGCCGCCCAGACGCCGTACGGCGGCGTCTCCAGCAGGATGTCCTGCGACAGCGCCAGCAGCGCATCGCCAGCCAGGATGGCCGCGCCGACACCGAACACCGTCCACGCAGTCGGCTGATGCCGGCGCTCGGTGTCGCCATCCATGATGTCGTCATGGAGGAGGGAGAAGTTGTGCACCAGCTCCACCGCTGCGGCGGGCACTACGGCCCGGTCGGGAGCGGCACCGGCCGAGCGCGCTGACAGCAGGGCGAGCGCCGGGCGGAGCGCCTTACCCGTGCCACCGGCGGCGATCGGCTGCCCGGTCGCGTCAGCGAGGCCGAGATGGTATCCGGCGACGGTACGCACGGCAGGGCTCAGCCTGCTGACGGCCTCGGCGATCGCGGGCCCGACCAGGTCGCGGGCCGTCTGGACGCCAGCCGGCATGACGACGGTCATGATGCGCCGGACCAGGCACTGTCGAGCTCAGCAGCTCGGCTAGCCATCGGCAGCGCAGCCAGCTCGCGTGCGAGCTGGTGCGCGGCTTCGTGTCCGCTTCGCACGGCACCCTCCATCGTGTCGGGCCAGCCGGTGCTCGTCCACGCGCCGGCCAGCGCAAGTCCCGGCACCAAGGTTGCGGCGCCGGGTCGCAGGGCGCCAGAACCTGGCGCCTGCCGGAACGTCGCCCGACGTTCCCTGGTTACGAAGAAGTCGCGGATTTCAGCCCCCGCCGCAGCCGGGAACAGCTGCTCAAGCGCAGGCACGAACAACTGTCTGAGGTCCGCGGTGGGCACGTCGATCAGGTCATCAGCGGCCGAGATCGACACCGCGAGGTACTGGCCCGACGTGACACCGGCCTGGCTGGTCTTGTCGAATACCCACTGAACCGGTGAGTCCACCGCCGCGGCGAAGGGCAGATTGGTTACCCGCCGGTCATAGATCACGTGCACATTGAGGATCGGCGAGTGGCCAAGCCCAGCCCAGTCAGCCGCCGCGGCGACGCCGGCGGGGGCTGCTAGCCGGGCCGCCTGGTCGGCCGGCACCGCGAGGACCACGGCATCGGCGACGATCGACTGCCCGTCGGCGCAGGGCTCGCCGGGCTCGGGCCCGCCCGCCCCGGGCCCGCCCGCCCCGGGCTCGACGTCGTCAGGCTCGCCCGCGCCGGACTGACCAGCCGCCAGATCGCCGCGGCTGAGTCCGATCCTGAAGCCGCCGCCTGCGAGCCGCTCGATGCTGGCCGCCCTGGCCCCAAGCCGCACCTGCGCGCCTAGCCGGCCGAGCAGCGCCGCCGTGGCATCGGCGTGCAGCCTGCCGAGCGGCACCTTAGCCATGCCGATGTCAGCGGCGTCGCGCGCGCCGAGCAGGGCCGTCTTGATGACCGTGGCGGCAAGCCCGACACTCGCCTCGTCGCCATGGATGTTGAGGGCGGAGACGATGAACAAGTCCCACAGCCGCCGCCTGGTGCGCTCGTCCTGGCCTCGTTCGGCGAGCCAGCTGCCAAGGCGCCGGCCGTCCAGCGCCGGGCTCGCCGGGTCGGCGAATCGGAACGCCAGCGCGGCGCGGCCCACCTTGGCCCGCTCAGCCAGCGACAGCAGCGGATACCCCGCCAGCGCCCTCGCCAGGTGCAGCGGGCTCGGCAACGAGTCGCGACGCAGCCTGGCGGGGCCGGCCGCCGACAGCACGGTGACGTCGAACCGCTCCTGGATGGTCACCAGGTCGGTCACGCCGAGCCGGGCGAGAAGGCCCTGGTAGCTGTCACAGCAGCGCAGGAACACGTGCTGGCCGTTGTCGATCATCATCCCGGCGCGCGCATAGGACGTCGCAGCGCCGCCGAGCCGCGGGCGCGACTCCAGCAGGGTCACGGCGACGCCAGCGTCGCGGAGGTCGATGGCAGCTGCAATGCCGGCCAGCCCCCCGCCGATGACCACTGCCCGCCGCGTGGTCATGGCCGCCCTCCCGCCGGAGCGCGGGCCTTGCCCGGGCGGCCGATACCGGCAAGGGCCGCCACCGCGATCATCGCCTTCTCCCGGCCGGGCAGCGACATGCGGCTCGTCAGCGCGGTCTGCGGGCTCGCCGCGATGTGCTCAAGCAGCCGCCGGTAGATGCCGGCCATCGCGCCGGTGCAGGCAGCGCTGCGGCGGTCAAGCATCGGCATCAGCTGCATGCCTACCGCGTACCAGCGCCGAGCCCGGTCGGCCTCGAACCTGATGAGATCGGCCATCGGGCCGTCAATCTTGCCATCGCCGCCCTCGCCGTCCGGCCCGGCCGGGATCAGGGTGCACCCGAACCGCGCCGAATCGTCGGCAGGAAGGTAAACCCTTCCGTTCCCGAGGTCCTCGCGGATATCGCGGAGGATGTTCGTCAGCTGAAGCGCGACTCCCAGCGCGTCGGCCAGCGGCGTGGCCGCCGCCGGATCCGCGGTGCCAAAGACGCCGAGGGAAAGCCGCCCGATCGAGCCGGCGACACACCGGCAGTAGTGCTCGAGCCCTTCGAACGAGGCGTAACTGACACCGCGAACGTCGGCCTCGCAGCCGTCGATGAGCTCGCCGAACGCGGCCAGCGGGATCGCGAACCTGTCGGCGGCGTCGCGCAGTGCCACCAGGACCAGATCACCGGTCGCCGCGGCATCCGCCGCATTCCCGTGGGCCAGCGCCGTCACGGAGGCACGGGCGGCGCTCAGCGCCGTGATCTTGTCCGCCACCGGCAGCGTGCCGTCGCCGATGTCATCGATGCGGCGTGCAAAGGCGTAGACGGCGGACAGCGCCCGCCGCTTGGCTCCCGGCAGTAGCGCGATGCCGTAGGCGAAGTTCTTCGCCTGCTGCCGCGTGATGGTTTCGCACTCCCGGTAGGCCGCCTCGATGCCCACGGCTCCGCCGGCCAGCGTCACAGGCTTGGCTGTCACGCGATCACCGCCCCCGCACCAGCGTGCTCGCCAGCTCGCGCACCGTGCGGCTCTTGGCGGGCTTGGGAGTGGCGGCCAGGACGTCATTGCCAGCGAGCGCAATCGCCGCGAGCGCAGCCCGGCCGCCGGCGATGTAGCCCGCCACCGCTACCCGCGCCCAGCCGCGCAGCTGGCCGACGAGCGGTGAGCCGGAGCAGATCAGCGCAGCGGCCCGGTCGGCCTCGAACTCGATCAGCCGGCGTAGCTGCGGCGCGGCCGCAGGGCCCACGAGGTCATGCTCCGTGCATCCGTAGCGGCGCAGGTCAGCTGCTGGCAGGTAGACGCGGCCAGCCTGAAAGTCCTCGGCGACGTCCTGAAGGTGCTCGACGATCTGGAGGCCGCTGCAGATCGCATCGGACAGCTCAGCCCGGCCTGGCGTGCTGCAGCCGAACACGTGCAGGACGATCCGGCCGACAGGGTTGGCCGACAGCCTGCAGTAGCCCAGCAGGTCATCAAACGTCTCGTATCGGGTAACCACCTGATCCTGGCGGTTGGCGCCGATGAGATCCCGAAAGGGCTGCACCGGGATCTCGCAGTCGGTCACCACCTTGGCCAGTCCGAGCACCGCCGGGTGCCGGGGCTGACTGCCCGGGCGCAGGCTGTCCTGCCGGGCTGCGTAGAGGCGGCCGAGATCCTCGTCGAGGTCGTCGAGCAGCCCGAGTCGCTGCTCAGGCGGTGCCTCGTCGCCGATGTCGTCGACAGTCCTGGCGAAGTTGTAGACCGCCATCAAGTTCCCCCGGTAGCGGCGCGGGAGCACCCGCAAGGCGACCGGGAAGTTCTCCGCCGATGCCTTCGCGGCCATCGCCGCAGCGTCAGGCTGCGCACTGGCAGGGGCCACCGGCGCAGGCCGAAGCGACGGCAAGCCGCGCGCAGCATCCTGCGCGAGCGCCGCCGCTGTCACCGGCTGATCGCGAGTCACGATCTCTATTTGCGCATGGCCCGCCAATTTGATGCAAACAATGACGCGCTCGTCACCTGATGTAGGCGTCAGTTTTCACGGACCAGGCCGCCCAGCGGACCGTAACTGACCTGCGGCGGAGCATCAAGTAGCGAATTTTCTCCGTTAACAGCCCACTTGTATTGCTACGAGCGATAGTTCGCATGTGCGAACTTTCCCGAGCGCGCTCGCGAACATGTGGCCACAGGAGTGACCCCAGCGTGGCCGAAGAGCCAATGAACGGCTAGTCTCCCAGCATGAGTCGGGAACCCAGCCTGGGCCCGCTAGGGAGATCATCCATACCTGCGACGGGCATCCAGCGTGGCGGCCGCCAGCTGGCGGCGCGGCGTGGCGGCGCTCAGCAGGGTACAGCGCAGCACAGCCCATTAGGAGATCAGGGCCGCAGCCGGGCAGGCGAGCCCGGCGCCCAGGCCCTCGCGCCTGGGACGCAGGCGCCTGTGACGGCCGTGCGAGACGAGGCGGCGACCGACGACGGCGAGCACACCACGACCGATTCCATAAGCCGGCCCCAGGCCGACGGACCACAACCGCTTCGACCGTCCCTTGACGGCGGCGTTCCAGCCCTCCAGCGCGAGCTGGGCGCCCACGGCCGCGAGACCGTGCGGCGGCTGCTGGAGGCCGGCCGGATCGAGTTCGAGGAAGCCGGATTCCAGGCCGCAAGGGTCGAGGACATCGTCAGGCGAGCGAAAACCTCGCACGGCACCTTCTATCTTTATTTCGCCAACAAGGACGACCTGTTCCGCACCCTGCTCCGCGATGCACTCGTCGACATGGCGAACATCACCGACGAGTTCCCGGTCGTCACGAGCAACGAGGCAGGCCGCGCCGCGCTGCGCAAGTGGGTCGAGAGCTTCTCCGACACCTACGCCGCGCACGCCACGGTGATCCGGATCCTGAGCCAGGCCGAGATCGTCGGCGAGAGCGTCTTCAGCGACGGCCTCCAGCTGCTCTTCCGCCTCTCGGAGGCCATGACACAGGGCATGACGGCCGCCGACGGCGGCCCGGCCGGCGATGGCTTGCGCACCGAGCACGCTGAGCTCACCGCGGTGGCCTGCCTGATGATGCTCGAGCGGATTAACTACCTGCTCAGCGCCGAGGTCAGGCTGCCCAAGGACGAGATGATGGACCGGCTAGCCGCGATCATCTACGCCGCGTTCCGGTCCTGACCTTGCCGTCTGCAGCGCCGGTCATGGAAAAAAGCATTAAGGCGACCGGAACGGGGTCGTGATGGCTTCACTGGTCCCCCGACGCTCGGTAGCCTCGTACCCGCCATGCCGCGGTACACCGTGGTACGGCGTGGTAAACCTCGGCTATGGCAGTCGAGCAGCCGACTGATGTCAGCATCCGCCAGTTCGTCGCGGATTCGGGGTCGATCACGCGCGGCCTCCGGCAGGGGCGTACCTACACGCTGACTCTGAACGGAGAGCCGCTGGCGAGGATGGTCCCAATACGCGGGCCCCGGGCTGTTTCCAAGGAGGAGGTCCTCGCGATCTTCGCCACGGCCCCAGTGCTCGATGTGGGTGAACTGCGCGCCGATCTGGATGAGGTTGTCAGCCAGGACGTCCACGACCCGTACGAAGGCACCGGGCTGTGACCGTCCACGATGTCGCTGTCGTCGACACCAGCATTTATCGCGGCGGTCAGGCTCTACGACCCGGTCCACGGGCGGCCGAATGACTTCTGATCCGGCGAGCACTAGGTGCCACTGCCTAGACCGTCCATGATCAGGTTGAGGGTGAACTCGAATCGATCCACGGCGGTGCCGGAGGTCAGCTCAGCTGCGTAGCGCTTGGTATAGGGGAAGGCGTCGGGCAGCGCAGCGAATCTGCGCAGCAGTCCTTCGCGGCTGACGGCCCGCCCTTCCTGGTCGACATGCCTGTCGAGGAGGGATGCCTCGAGGCAGAAGGCGTTGACGTAGAGATATATAGCGTCGATCGCCCAGACGGCCGTCTGCGGGTGGATGCCACCCGCCAGCACGATGCCGAGCATGCCCTCGCTCACGCGCAGGGTTTCCAGGTTCGTTGGGACCACGGCGAGCGCCGCCAGGGAGATGCCGGGGTAGCGCCTGTACTGATCACGGATTTGGGTGCAGACGCTAATAATCTGCTCACGCCAGGTGCGCGGGTCCGGATCGGGGAGCTCGATCTCGGCGCAGAGCCGTCCAATCAGGAGGTCGTACAGGTCCTCCTTGTTGACGACGTGGGCGTAGAGCGACGCAGGGCCCGTTTCGAGGGCGCTGGCCACTCGTCGCATGGTCAGGGCGTCATATCCCTCGCGCTCGACGATGCCGAACGCGGTCTCAACGATGGCGTCGACGGTGATGGGCTTCTTGCGCCCCGCTGATGGTCCGCGACGGGTCGCGCTGGTGTCGTCGGCCAGGGATTGCTGGTGCCGTGCCGCGCGCCGTCGCTGAGGAGGCGATGCCATGCGACACAGTCTACATCGGGCACGAGCGTAGTTCTGGTTGACACGATCATTGTTCGGATAGATAGAATGATGTTCGTGTCCACTCCTGCTCTGACCACCGAATCCAGCCGTCCGGACTACGACGTGCTCGTAGCAGGCGCCGGGCCGGTCGGCCTGATGCTTGCGACCGAACTGCAGCTGGCGGGGGCCCGGGTGCTCGTTGTCGAACGGCGGGAGGAGCTCGACACCGCCGTCAAGGCGGGAGCGATCAACACCGCCGCCGCGGAGGCTTTCGAACGACGCGGCTTGCTCCCCGCAGTGGAGGCGGTGCTCCGGCGGCTCTTCCCCGACGCTCCCCAGGCCGCCGACGGGAGGCGGCCGCCTTCGTCGGGCACTTCGGTGGGATTCAGGTCCAGGCGGACCCCGTCGACGAGGACGATCCCAGCCTGGGTGAGCGTGGCCTGGCTAGCCCGTATCTCATGGTCCGCCAGGATGAGGTGGAACGGATCCTCGGCGACCGTGCGGTAGAGCCCGGCGTCGCCGTCCGGCGCGGGGTCGAGTTGCGTGGATTCGACGCGGATGAGGCTGGCGTCACCGTTCAGCTGGAAGGCAGTGACGATGAGCGTGTGGCGTGGCTCGTCGGCTGCGACGGAGGCCGCAGTCTGGTCCGGCGCCTGGCGGGCTTCGAATTCCCCGGCACGGACCCCGAGATCACGGGCCGCCAGGCGATCGCCACCGTGAGGGGGCAGAGCGCCTCGGGCGAGGCTGGCAGTACACCCCCACCGGCGTCTACGTCTACGGGCCGATGCCGGGTCGTGTGCGCACCGTCGAGTTCGATGGGCCCCCGGCGGACCGGGAGGCACCGGTCACGGCGGCCGAGATCGAGGCCAGTCTGCGGCGCGTCAGTGGCGTCGACGTCCGCGTCACCGAGGTCATCAGCGCCGCGCGCTACACGGACCACGCGCGCCAGGCGACGAAATATCGGCGCGGTCGGGTGCTCCTCTGCGGGGACGCCGCCCACGTGCACTCGCCCTTCAGCGGCCAGGGCCTGAACCTGGGGCTCGGCGATGCCGTCAATCTGGGCTGGAAGCTCGCCGCCACCGTGCAAGGGTGGGCGCCCGAGGGCCTGCTTGACACCTACACCAGCGAACGGCACCCGATCGGCGCCTGGGTGCTTGACTGGACGCGTGCACAGGTGGCTGTGATGCGCGGCGACGCCGGCGCCCGTGCACTCAGGGGCGTGGTCTCCGACTTCCTTAGCACACGGGACGGGGCGACCTACTACGTGAAGCGGGTGTCGGGTCTGTGGCAGCGCTACGACCTGGGAGAAGGCCATCCGCTGGTCGGCGCGACGATGCCCAACCTCCGGCTTGACGACGGCACACGGCTCGCCGACCACGCCCATGAGGGTCGGGCCTTGCTCGTCGATCTCGGCGGGGACGACCGGCTAACTGCCGTGGCCAAGCCGTACGCCGGTCGACTGGAGCTGGTCCGGGGTAGTTCGGAGGGCGCCCGGGTGCGCGGCTTGCTGGTGCGTCCCGACGGCTTCGTAGCGTGGGCGTCCGCCGACGGCGCCGGTGACACCGCAGGCCTGCAAGCAGCCCTGACGCGCTGGCTGGGCGATGACCCGACTACCGTGAACGCGTGATGGAGGGCCACCTGCTCGGCAGCTACCTGGCGGCCGCCGGTGCGACGGCCGGCACCGGCGATCAGGCAGGCGCGAGCCTGCTTCACGGTCAGTTCCATGACGTCCTGGTTCTCGATGACATTGTCTACCGCTTTCCGCGCGACGACGAGTCGCGGCGGCTTCTTCCGTCCCGGATCGCCCTCCTGCGCACCCTGCAACGCGCTGAGCTGCCTGTAGCGTTTCCGGGCGTGCTATCCGACGCGGCAGTCGGCGATCCGCTTGGCCGATGCCACGTTGCGCTGCAGCGGGTTGCCGGCCAGCCGATCGAGCTCGAACAGCTCGCCGAGGCCGCACCGCAGCCCGGTCTCGTGACCGACTTGGCCCTGCTTCTCGACCGGCTTCTCGAGCTGGGCGCCGACACCGCCATCCAGGCCGCTGTCCCGCGGGCTGATCAGCATTCATGGCAGCGCTTCGCTGAACAGGTCACTGATGTTTTGTTCCCGCTCATGTCGCGCCAGGGCCGGACGCGGGCGGAAGCCGAGCTGAACCGAGTACAGCAGGTCGATCCGACCGGCAACGCGCTGGCGCACGGCGATCTCGGTGGGGCCAATCTGCTGTGGACATTCTCCGGCCAGGAAGCTCGTCTAGCAGGCGTGCTCGACTGGGACGGGGCGTGTATCGGCAGCCAGGCCGACGATCTCGCATCGATCGCCGTGACCGTCGGCTGGCAACTTGCCGGGCAAGTGGACGCCAAGCGACATCATGGTGACACGCCGACGATTGCTGACGCCAAAGCCATCACCGCCACCTTCGCACTTCAGCAGGCGCTCCCCGCTGCCCTCAGCGGTGACCGGGTCGCCCTCGACGATGGCCTGACCGGCTACCGCGCTCGCTGACCGAGAAGCCTGGCACTCCGGTCTTCCCTGGCTTCGTCGTTGCCTGGAACTCTGCGGACGGCCAGCAAAGCAGCCGCCAGGTCTCGCGCAACAGGGACGGAGCTGAGCCGATTCGAGGCTGGCCCATGACTAAAGAACTGCAGGTCGACGCCCCAGGCGGCGGGCGAGCCGGCCTGTAGGCCGGGTTCTGTGCACCCGCTTGCGCGGGCCGGCGGCCATCCATCTAGGACTGCCGTTGCCGGCAGCCTCGTGCGGTCTACCCGCGAGCATCGGGCGGGCAGCCCTCAATCGCTCGCGCAGGAGCGCGCCGTTGCCGGCCGCTCCCTCTTGACCTTGCTCCGGGTGGGGTTTACCAAGCCGCTCAGGTCACCCTGAACGCTGGTGGTCTCTTACACCACCGTTTCACCCTTACCCCCGGACGAATCCGGAGGCGGTCTGTTTTCTGTGGCACTATCCCGCGGGTCACCCCGGGTCGGCGTTACCGACCACCCTGCCCTGCGGAGCCCGGACCTTCCTCGGCGCGCCAGGCAAGCCTGGCGCGACGCGGCCGCCCGGCCGGCTCGCCCGCCGCTCTGCCCAGGATACGGGCACTGGCGCCGCCGCGCCGTAACCGGAAAGGCGGGCGGCGCCGGCATGTCATGCCAGCACCGCCCGCCTCTCACTGCGAACCGTGATACCGCAATCAGTGAATCAGGCTGCCAAGCAGGCTGCCGTACTCACCGTTGCTCCGCGACTGCGTCGGCGCGGACAGCGACAGCGACGACTCAGGCCGCATCGCGGTGGTGGACGGCCGGTTCGCCGGGCGGCTTGTCGACCGGCGAGCGGCCGGGCGCGACTTCGGCGCGGCCGACCGTGGCCGCGACGCCGTCGACCGCGGCTTGGCGGTCGTCCGGGCGCGCACCGTGCTGCTCGATGTGCCCGAGCCGCTCGGCTTGGCGGCGGTCCGGGCACTGGACGCGGTCGTCCTCGACCTGCCGGTGCTCGCCCTGACCGACGTGCCAGCGGGCTTGGCGGCCCTGGATGTACCCGCGCGGGATGCGCCCGTCCTGGACGTAGACGCCCGAGACGACGAAGTCCGTGACGAGGTAGTCCGAGACGACGGCCGCGTCGAGGATGCCCGACGAGGGGCCGCCGGGCGGCGCGGCGCGGTTATCCGCGGCCTGGCCGGTGCCTTGCGGGCAGGGCTGGCGGTCGCGGGCTTCGCCGATGACATCGTCTTGGCCGCGGCCATCAGGGCCTTGGCTGCCGTAGTCATCGCCTTGGTGGCGGTGTTCATCGACTTCATGGCCGATGACATCGTCTGCGCCGACGCTGTCGCCTTGGTCGCGGCGGCCGTCATCTTGGTAGCGGCCGACGTCACCTTCGTGGCTGCCGAGGACACGGTCTTGGCTGCCGTTGCGGGCGTAGCGGTCGAGCTGCGGCTGCTAACCCTCACGGTGGTGCTCCTGCGTGCGGCACCTGCGCGTGAACCAGTGGAACGCGAGGCAGTCGATCGCGATGCTGTAGTGCGGGTCGACCGTGACGCGGCGCTCCGGGTGGGCGTCTTCGCGGCCGTGCTCCGAGCCGGCTTCGCAGCGGAGCTGCGAGCGGTCGTCGCCCTGGCGCTTGACGTCCTGGAGCTTGAGTTAGAACTTGGTCGGCTCGCAGTGCCCCTTGACGCACTGCGGCTCACCGACCTGCTGCGAGCGGTACTCGCCGAACTCCGGCGGGTCGCCGCACGGGTCGTGGACTGATCAGGCACTGAAATCCCCCCGTCTTGATCAATTACGAGGAGTGCTATTCCACACACGGAGAGTATTTACACACACGACGACATGTTGGCTCAGAACAATGAACCCAAGCGGACCGAAATCATCCTGTACTCGCGCCTGTGCGGAGGCGTCAGCCGGGTCATGACTGCAGCGGGCCGTCAGGCCGACCGCAGATGTGCGGTGTCGTTTAGTGACCGTAGCAAGGCCGGACCGTCAGCGAACCACGCGGCCTCCGAAAGCGCGGCGACGTCCAGGTGCATGCGGAATAGCGCAGCCGTCGGCGCGAGCAGCGCACGACAGACGAGCGTCTTGATCGGCGTCACGTGACTCACAACCACGACAGTCTTGCCCTGATGCGCGCTCAGCAGCCGGTCCAGGGCTGCGTCGACGCGCACGCCGACTGCCGCGAAGCTCTCACCGCCCGGCGGCGCGGCATCCGCGTCGCTTAGCCAGGCCGCCATCTCGTCCGGCCAGCCCGCCATGACCTCGGCAAAGCTCAGGCCTTCCCAGCTGCCGAAGTCGGTCTCCGCCAGATCATCGTCGACGGCGAGCGGCACAGCGGCGGCGTCGACGACGGCCTGAGCGGTCTGCCGGGCGCGCTGCAATGGCGAGCTCAGGACCAGGTCGATGCCGCCGCGCCTGGCGAGCCTGGCTGCTGCCGCACCGGCCTGCGCCAGCCCGAGATCGGTGAGCGGGATGTCGCCGCGGCCAGCGAACCTGCGCTCAGCCGATAGCGCCGTCTGACCGTGCCGCAGGAGCAACGTCGTCGTCGGCTTGCCCTGTCCGGTCCGCCATCCGCTGGCGGGCGCGCGCCCGCTGCTGTCAGCTGGAGCGGCGATCGGGTCAGAGCCCTGATTCATCGGTGCGGACCAGGATCCGGCGGCATTCCTCGCAGCGCAGCACGTCGTCGGCGGCGGCGGCGCGGATCGCGTTGAGATCGACGGTGTTGAGCGACAGGTGGCAGCCCTGACACTGGCCGCGGCGCAGCGCCGCTGCGCCGACACCGCCGTGCTGCGTGCGCAGCCGCTCGTACAGGTCGATCAGGTCAGCCGGCTCTTCGGCGACGACCGCGAGCCGGCGCGCTGCGGCTGTCCCCGACTGGTCGGCGATCTCGGCCAGCGCCGCGTCGCGGCGCGCAGTGACAGCTGCCGCGTCCGTGCCGATGGCCGCTCGCTCGGCGCCCGCCTCCTTCAGCCGGCCCTGTGCCGCCTCGAGCCGCTCCATCACGTCTAGCTCGACGTCCTCCAGATCGGACTGACGGCGCAGCAGCGACTCGATCTCCGATTGCAGGTTCTCCAGCTCCCGCGGCGAGTTGACCTGGCCGGCGTCGAGCCGTACCCGGTCCCGGCCGACGCGGCTCCTGACCTGCTCCACGTCGGCGTCGGCCTTGGTCTGCTCGCGTCTGAGGTCCCCTTCCCTGGCCTCCAGGGTCGCGATCTCGTCCCGCAGCTCGCGGTCGCGCTGCTCCAGCTGGCTGAGCTCGGCGTGCTCGGGCAGGCTACGGCGGCGATGCTCCAGCCTGCCGAGCTCGGCGTCCAGGTCAGCTAGCTCGAGCAGCCTCAGCTTGCGCTTCGGGGGATGCTTTCACGGTGGCCACGTTAGCCTGCCGCGGCGGCAAATGTCGCCCCGGCCGTGGCCAGCGGCGTCACGGGCCGAGCGCGACCACGACGACGGGCGGGGAGGTGGGCTGGCCCGTTCCCGCCGAAGGCTCCACCGTGAGCCCGAGCCGGTCGCCCGGGGCGAGCCGGTTCACCACGACCGGGCCTGTCATGCCGTGATGAGCGGGCGAGAGCATGCCGGCGGGGGTGGCACCGGCAGGCCCCATCAGCCAGAGCTCGTAGGCCTTGGACGCAGGCAGCCTGGCCAGATCGCTGCCGATGAACACCAGCGTCCGGGCCCGGTGCGACATCACGACCGTTGCGGTGCCGCCCGTCCTGACCTGCGCAGTCAGGGTCGTCGCGTCGTGCGCGCCGATGACCGCAGCGATCGCACTATCGCGCTGCTGCGCGGCGCTCAGCCGGCCCTGCATCGCGCTCACGTGCACGCCGAGCACGATCGCCGTCACCGCGAGCGCGACTGCCACGGTGGCCGCCAGCCTGACCACCCAGGGACGGCCTCCGCCGCCGCGGCTGACCAGTCGGACCCGGGCCGCCATCGTTCGCCGGCCCGAGTGCCCTCGAGCCTGATCACCTGGCACGACAGGGGGCAGCTGCCGGATCCGCTCAGCCGCGCGAAGGGTCGGCGAACGCAGCTCGGGGCGGGGCGGCACAGCCGCTGCTGCCGCCAGATGCGCGGCCGCCTCCCGCAGCCCGCGGACGTCGTCGCGGCACTGCTCGCAGGTCAGGAGGTGCCGCTCGAAGGCTGCCCGATCCTTGTCGCTGACCGCGTCCATGACGTAGGCGCCCACCAGCGTGTGCAAGGCTGCGCCGCGGGCCCGCATCACTCCACCCCCAGGCAGTCGCGCAACCTGATCAGCCCGTCGCGCATGCGCGTCTTGACGGTGCCCACCGCGACGCCCAGTAGCTGGGCGACCTCGCGGTAGCTGTAGCCGCCGTAATAAGCGAGCGTCACCGACTCGCGCTGGAGGTCTGTCAGGCCGCCGAGACAGCGGCGGACCCGTTCCTGCTCCAGGGTGGTCAGCGCCGCGTCGCTCACCTCGTCATAGTCGATCGAGGCCGTTGCCGCCCGCAGCTCCCGCGCCGCTGCGCGCTGCTCGGACCGCACCCGGTCAACGGCGCGCCGGTGTGCCAGTGTCATGATCCACGCGCGCGCCGAGCCCACCGACGGATCGAACCTGGCCGCCGTGCGCCAGACCTCGAGCAGGACCTCCTGCATGACCTCCTCGGACTGCGCGGGATCGCGCAGGACCCGGCGGACGGTCCCGAGCACCGCAGGCGCGGTCTGGTCGTAGACGGCCCGGAACGCCGCGTGATCGCCCCTGGCGACCTCGGCCAGCATGAGCTCAAGCCCGCCACGCGAGGCCGGGGCGCCGCGCCCGGTGTCATGCGCGGAGTCGTGCGCGCCGCTGACCGCGTCGCTGCCTAGCAAGTCCACAGTCCCCTATTCGGCGCGGCGGCGCTCATCGGCTTGCCCTCGGCGGACACGGATAATCCCGGCCGCCTCGCCCGTAGCGGCAATCCGGTCGGTGGCACTGGTACGAATACTTGTGTGACCTATGAGCAACGTCCACCTACCCCCCGGCGGGCGGAGCGCGGTACCGGGCGCGGCCGCGGCGCACTAGCCGGCTTCGGCGCGATCGTCGGGATCGTCACCGCGGTCGTGGCGCTCGGGGTGGCCCAGCTCGTCGCCGCCATCCTCGCCTCCCCGATCGGCCAGCCGGTGACCGCCGTCGGCGAGCTGTCCATCAACCACACGCCGGCGACGGTGAAGAACTTCGCGATCCGCGAGTTCGGGTCCAGCGACAAGACCATCCTGGTCTGGGGCATCCGCGGGGTCCTCATCATCTTCGCCGTCGTGATCGGCGTGCTCGCCATCCGCAAGCTCTGGCTTGGCATGGCGGGCCTCGCGGTCTTCGGCGCTATCGGCGTCTATGCCGCGCTCAGCCAGCCTACGGCGAAGGGCAGCGACGCGCTGCCATCGCTCATCGGCGCCGGCGTCGCGGCGATTGCCCTGCGCTACTTCAGTACCCTGGCGCGGCGGCTGGCGCAGCCCGCGCCGCGGCCCGCCAGGCCACCGCAGCCCGCCAGGCCACCGCAGCCTGGCCAGGCTCCGTCCGGCGCCAGCCAGCCGCAGGCCCAGGCCCCCGCCTCGGCCCAGGGCGGCCCGCCGCCACGGCGGGACGCCCTGGACTGGCGGCCCGCCGATGCTGTGCAGGGCCGCGCCAGGGTCGAGCCCGCCCCAGACCGGCGCCGGTTCCTGCTGGGCGGCGCGGTCGTCGCCGGAGTCTCGCTGATTACGTACGCGGGCGGGTCGTGGCTGGCGAACACCAGGGACGTCAACGCCATCCAGCAGGCGCTGAAACTGCCGCTACCGGCCAGCCCGGCTCCTCCGCTGCCGCCTGGCACGGACCTCAAGATCCCTGGCCTGAGCAGCTTCATCACCCCCAACAGCAGCTTCTACCGCGTCGACACCGCGATCGTGATCCCGGAGATCCTGCCGGCGCACTGGCAGCTGCGCATCCACGGCATGGTGCAAAAGGAACTGGTCCTGACGTTCGAGGACCTGATCAAGCGGCCGCTGATCGAGGACTGGATCACCCTGTGCTGCGTCTCGAACCCGGTCGCCGGCCCCTACATCGGCAACGCCAAGTGGCTAGGGGCCAGCCTGCGTAGCCTCCTCCAGGAGGCCGGGATCAAGGCCGGCGCCGACCAGCTGTTCTGCACGTCGTCGGACGGCTTCACCTCCGGCACGCCGGTCCAGACCGCGATGGACGGGCGCGATGCTCTCCTCGCGGTCGCGATGAACGACGCCGCGCTCCCGGTCGAGCATGGCTTCCCGGCCCGGCTGGTCATCCCGGGGCTGTACGGCTACGTGTCGGCCTGCAAGTGGATCGTCGACATCGAGGTGACCACGTACGCGGCTAACCAGGCGTACTGGGTGCCACGCGGCTGGGATCCGCAGGCCCCGGTCAAGACCGAGTCGCGAATCGACGTGCCGACCGGCGTCAATCCGATCAAGACGGGCAAGGAGGTGGCAGTCGCAGGCGTCGCCTGGGCCCAGCACAAGGGCATCGAGGCAGTCGAGGTGCGCGTCGCCAAGGGGCACTGGCAGCAGGCGAGACTCGCGGCCGTGCCCGGCATCGACAGCTGGCGCCAGTGGGTCTACGACTGGAACGTCGACGTCAAGCCGGGCAACTACCTCATCGAGGCGCGCGCTACCGACAAGACCGGCTACACCCAGACGTCGCTCCAGGAGCCGCCCGAGCCGAACGGCGCGTCCGGCTATCCCTCGGTCGTCGTCAATGTGGTCGCCTGACAGCGCCCCGCGTCGTCACAGCAGCTGGTCGCGTACCTGGCCGTACATATACGCGCCCAGCCAGCGGCCAAGCTCGGCCAGGTAGGCGCGCCGGTCGGCGCCTGCGCCCGGCAGCGAGAGCCAGGTCACGTGGCTGCCCAGCTGTATCGCCGGAGCGCCAGGACCGCGAGCGCCCGGAGTGCGCGCACGACCTGTCCACGCCCGGCTGGCGGCCGGGGTGCACTGGCTGGCGATGACGAGGACCGGGCAGGCGATGTTCAGGCGCAGGGCACGCCGGGCCGGCCACGCGGGCGCCGACAGGATCAGCGCGTCGGCCCGCAGCGGCCTGCCGTCCGGCCGCGGCCATTCGTCCTCAGCCGGCCACTCGTCTCCTGCCGGCGACTCGTCCCCCGGCGGCCAGACGCTGCCCCGTGCGCGCCTGTCCGCCCAGAGCGCGGCGGCCACCGCCGCGCGACCCTGTGCTGTCACGATCAACGTGGCCATGCCGTCCGCCTGCCGCAGGCCCGTGCACGCGGCATCCAGGTCGGCGAACGCCTGGTGCAGGTCGCGGCCGGCGTGCCGCGCCGACAGCACCGCCCTGGCGGGCAGCCGCAGGCCCGCGACATAAAAATGGAAGGCCCGCTCGGAGAACCAGCTCGCCAGGTCGGCCGGCGGCATCGGATCTCCGGGAGCCTGGACGTGCAGCACAGCCCGGCGGCTGGCCTGCGCAGAACTGCGCCTGACCAGGGCCGTGCTGCTGACCGCGCCGTGACTGGTGCTAGTGCTGGTGCTCACGCGCTCCCCCGTCCGCGCCGCGATCATCGTCCGGCCCCCGGCCGCGGCAGAGTACACGGAACGTCATCGTCCAGTTTCGCATCGTGACCGCACGATGCTGCGCTGAACACGCGACGTCGCCGGCAACTCAGGCTCGTCAGCCGAAGCGGTGGTAATTTTGTTACGATTTACAGGCAGGGAACGGGGTTTGCCCCCGGCCGGCCATGTTTGCCAGCTGTCGGCCGCGGGAAACACCCGATCAAGCCGCCAGATGGCTGCTAGGTGCCATTGCGCGGTATTGGCGCGTAACGGCGACGAGGCCCCTCGATGTATGAGATCGAGGGGCCTCGCCTTGTGCCCCGCTGCCCTGGCAAACCGATTGCTCAGCCACCGGACGCTGCGTTGCACTCGCCTCGCCGCATCGGCAGGCCGATTGCTCGGCCGCCGCGCACCGCGTGGCGGTTGCCTCACCGCACTAGCAAGCCGATTGCTCAGATGCTTTGTGCCGCTTGGCGCCACCGGTCGTCAGGCTCCCGACGTCCGCGCCGGTTGCCCGGCCCTTCCATCGTTCCCTTGGTTTCCCTTGGGGCGGATCCCGTCTTCAGTGGTGAGAGATTTCTACTGCCAATCGGCAGCGCCGCACAAGGCCTTTCGGCGAGAAGTTCAAGATTCTTTTGTCATCCACAGGACATCTATCGTTTATCCCCTGTGCACGGCAGATTTCCACCGTGCTGTGCACAACTTCGTCCACAGCTCCCGGGGATTACCGCGCTGCCGGCCGGGGACTGCCGTGCCAGGACTGCCAGAGCGCCGCGTACACGCCGCCCGCAGCAGCCAGCTCGCGATGCGAGCCCATCTCGCGGACCTCCCCCTCTTCCATCACGATGACGCGGTCGGCATCGTGGCCCGTGTGCAGCCGGTGCGCGATGGCCACCACCGTGCGTCCGGCCAGTACGGCAGCCATGGACCGCTCGAGGCGGCGCGCGGAGCGCGATCGTCCGTGGCGTCGTTCAGGCCTAGGGTGAGGCTCTCCCGCAGCGTGCCGCGGAAGATGTGATGCTCCTGCGTCACCAGGGCGACCTCACTGCGCAACTGGTCGAGCGGCATCGCGGTCAGCTGCGCCCCAGCAGGTTTCCTGGAGGGGACTGCCAGCTCGCGCAGAGGCCATTCAGAAGCGCCCGCGCCAGGCTGGACGGTGACAGCTTCGAAAGGATCGCACTGATGACGCCAGACCCAGCCCCGGCTCGCACTGCGAGGCGGAATGCACAGGTCGCGGCCAGGAACCGGAACCGGGCCCGGCTGCGCGCCGTGACCGTGGCGGCCGGCCTGGCGAGCGTGCTCACCGCGGCCGGCGTGGCCTACAACCTGCCGGGCTCGGCCCACGCGACCACGACACAGCAGAGCAGCAGCACGAGCTCGGGCGGATCAGCCAAATCCGCCGCGAGCAAGTCGTCCAGCTCCTCGAGCTCGTCCAGCTCCTCCGGCAGCGGCCTGAAGAGCACCTCCGCACCGGCGACCAGCTCCGGGTCGGGCCAGGTAACCTCCGGGGGCTCTTAGCCCTCGGCCCCGTCGTGCCGCCGCCCATGGATCTACGATGGCAAAAACGACGTAACTGCTCAGCCGGCCGGGAGAGCCTCATGACGGATCTGGGATACGCGGCAACCCCGAGGCCGGAGCTCAGCGTCGAGCTCGGTGACGATTACATCGCCACGCTGGAAATCAACCGCCCGCCGAGCAATTACTTCAGCCCCGCCCTCATCTGTCAGCTGGCCGACGCCTGCGACGAGCTGGCCGCAGGCGGGCGCTGCCGGGCGATCGTGCTCTGCAGCGCCGGGAAGGTCTTCTGCGCCGGAGCAGACTTCGGCGACGCGCACGCGATCGGCACGCCGGACGGCACTCACCTCTATGACTTCGCCATCCGGCTCTTCGAGCAGCCCCTGCCGATCGTCGCCGCGATCCAGGGCGCCGCGATCGGCGGCGGCCTCGGGCTGGCCATGGCTGCCGACTTCCGGGTGGCGGCGCCCGAGGCCCGGTTCGCGGCGAACTTCGCGCTGCTCGGCTTCCATCAGGGCTTCGCGCTCAGCGTTACCCTGCCAGCAGCAGTCGGCCAGCAGGCAGCGCTGGACCTGCTGTACACGGGGCGCCGCGTCGGCGGTGCCGAGGCGCATGCGCTCGGCCTGGCGGACCAGCTCACCGAGCCGGGCCAGGCCCGCGCGCAGGCGCACGCCCTGGCGGCGCGGATCGCCGCGTCGGCTCCGCTGGCGGTCCGCTCCATCCGCGCCACGATGCGGGGCCAGCTAGCGCGGCAGGCGCGGGAGGCGATGGTGCGTGAGCGCGCTGAGCAGGAACGGCTGATGCAGACCGCCGACTGGCAGGAAGGGCTCGCCGCGGTCACCGAGCGCCGCCCAGCCACCTTCGCCGGCCGCTGAGGACGGCCGCGATGCCAGTCCTGACCCGCCCCGGCGCCAGCATCCGGTATCAGGTGAGCGGCAGCGGCAGTCCCGCAGTGCTGCTGAGCCACGGCTTCGCGGCGACCGCTGCCATGTTTGCCGCGAACGTGCCCGCCATCGCCGCTCGTCATCTGGTGATCACCTGGGATCTGCGCGGTCACGGCGGCAGCGACTACCCGTCCGAGCCGACCTCCTACAGCCCGGCCGCCGCGCTTGACGACATGGCCGCCTTGCTAGCCGAATGCCATCAGGACCGGGCTGTGCTCGGCGGCCACTCCCTCGGCGGCTACCTGTCGCTGGACTTCGCGCTGACGTATCCGGAGCGTGTAGCCGGGCTGGTGCTCATCGACACCGGGCCTGGCTTCCGCAACGACGACGCCAGAGACGGCTGGAACCGGCGCGCCGAGGGCACCGCGACGAGACTGGCTGAGCGAGGGCTCGCCGCCCTGGGGTCAAGCGCTGAGCTGCACGCGGGCGAGCATCGCGACGCTAGCGGACTGATTCAGGCTGCCCGGCAGACGCTGACGCAGCGCGACGCGCACGTGCTCAACGGGCTGCCGCGCATCGCCGCGCCGACGCTCGTCATCGTCGGGTCCGACGACGCGCCGTTCCTGGCCGCTGCGGATTACATGACAGCCAAGATCCCGCAGGCACGCAAGGTCGTCATCCCCGGCGCCGGGCACGCGCCGAACGTGGACAAGCCCGAGCTCTTCGACGCTGAACTGCGCGCGTTCCTCGACCAGGTCACCGGATCAGAAGGACAGGCATGACCCAGCAGACGACGGTCACCGCCGGCGGCGCTTCCCCCGATCAGGTCCGGGCCGAGCTGGCCGGATGGGTCGGGCAGCACTGGGATCCGGCAATGGCGCTGCGTGACTGGCGCCAGCTGCTGCTGGAATCGGGCTGGGCCGTGCCTAGCTGGCCGCTGCGCTGGCACGGCCGGGGACTGCCAGCCTGGTCGGACGAACTGGTCGCCAGCGAGCTGCTGCGCCTCGGGGCCGTCGGCATCCCCGTCGGCAGCGGCACGTGGCTGGCCGCGCCGACGATCCTCGCCCACGGCAACGACGAGCTGCGTGACCGGCTGCTGCGACCGATCCTGACCGGCGAGCAGACCTGGTGCCAGCTCTTCAGCGAGCCCGGCGCGGGCTCGGACCTCGCCGGCCTGTCAACCTCAGCGGTTCTGGACGGTGACAGCTGGGTGATCAACGGGCAGAAGGTCTGGAACACCAGCGCGCACCACGCGGACATGGGGATGCTGCTGGCCCGCACCGACCGCGACGTGCCCAAGCACCAGGGCATCACCTACTTCGCGCTGCCCATGAAGCAGCCCGGCGTCGAGGTGCGCCAGCTGCGGCAGATGAACTTTCACGCCTCCTTCAACGAGGTGTTCCTCACTGACGCCCGCATCCCGCGGGACAACGTGATCGGCGAGGTCGGTCAGGGCTGGACCGCGGCGCTCACCACTCTCGCCTACGAGCGCCGGTTCTCCGCGCTGCAGCGGCCGGCCTACTCCCCCGCCCCTGGCCGCGCGCTCGACGAGGCGCGCGCCGAGGCAGACGTTCATTTCGCGACCTACTCCTGGTACCCGCAGCGGGCAGGACGGCCGGACCTGGTTATCGAGCATGCGCGGGCGGCCGGCGTCGCCGGCGACCCTGTCATCCGGCAGGCAATCGCCCGCCTGCTCACGCTGCACCGGGTCAGCTCCTGGACAGCCGAGCGCGCCCGGGTCGCTCGCGCACTCGGCGCGCGCCCTGGCGCCGAGGGATCCATCGGCAAGCTAGCGGCGAGCAACATCGCCCGCGAGTCGGCCAGGGTGCACGCCATGATCGCGGGCGCGAAAGGGATGCTGACCGGGCCGGACTCCGCCCTCGGCGGCGTCATCGCCGAGGTGCTGATGTCGGTACCCGGCCAGTCGATCGCGGGCGGCACGGACGAGATCCAGAAGAACATCCTGGCGGAGAAGGTCCTGGGCCTGCCCGGCGAGATACGGGTCGACCGGGACATACCGTTCGGCCAGATCAAGCACCGCGGCTAGACCCGCCCGAGATCACGCCGGCACGACGTAGGGGAACCTCCTGCTTCGAAGACGCTCGGATACGGCTGGCTTAAGGCCGGAGGGCACGGCGGTGTTGAGGACGAGGGACAGCATGGCCTCGGGCGCATTGTCGGCCAGGGTCCGGCCGTTGCGGACCGCGAACCCGTACGACGCCTGCGTACCGACCAGGTACGACAGGACGTCGGGGTACAGCGTCCTGGCCACCGTCTCCCCGTAGCTCTGCGGGTCATCGGATGTGCCGCTGGCCGCGGCGACCGCGGCGACCTGGTCTCCGATGTGCTTGCCGTCAGCGTTGAAGTCGGCGGCGGGGTGCCGCGCGTTGGCGGGGTCGGAGAAATCGGTGTCGTCGGGCCAGAAGATCGGCCACATCATCGGGTGTCCGGCCCGGTTGATCTGCCGCCAGCCGCCGGCGTCGGTGGCGAGCTTGGTGGCGCACCAGACTCCGATCTGCGCTCCAGCATGCAGCGCCGGATGCTGATGGGAGACCTCGATCACAATCGACTCGACCGTCGTCCCGGCGAAGCTGTTTTTCGCGTCCTGCGGGCGCCACGGCGACAGGTCGGGCGCCGTACCGTTCTTGATCGCCGCGTTGATGATGTTCAGGAGCGAGAGGTCGATGTAGAACGGGTCGCCGATGCGTCCGGCCCAGATCCGCACGTCGTCCTGGCTGGCGGGCTCGCCCGTCCGGCCTTCGAGCACGAGCGTGCCGGCTGCGGCGTCCTCGCGGGCCTCCTCGCCGGTGACCGCGTGCAGCTGCAGGGCCTGCCGTCCCTCTGAGTCCGCCTCGCCGAAGGAAACCCGGTAGGTCAGCGCCTCGAAGTCGGCCCCGTCGAAGTGGACCTTGAACTCGTACCGCGCCTCGTGATGGAAGCCAGGCTGAACATCGGGACCGGTGACGGTTGAGTTGACGTCCATGACGAGCACGGTGCTGTGGTCGCCGGGAAAGACGTACAGGTCATCGATGTACAGCTGGCCGTTCTGGGCCGCCAGAGGCGTATCCAGGTGATGGGACATTCAGCAGTTCCTCCCCCAAGGAGACCGTTTTGTCCATGTCGTGTTAGCCGGTTTCAGGCTAGCAACGCACCAGGCTCACGACCCTGCGGGGGCCGCGAGCGACTCGATGCCGGTGAGGTCGCCGCCGGTAGCCCAGAGCCTTGCTCCCCCTTTCAGAGCAAGCACAGAGGCTGTCCAGATCCGCTGCTTCACTGCGCAGCCGATCCTGCAGGTGTACGGAGAGAGCGGCCACGGCCGCCTGGGCTCACAGGAGGCACAGTGGGGATCACCTCTGGCACCGCGCTCTGGTATGCCAGCCGGGCAACCGGCGTGGTCGCGCTGGTGCTGCTGACCGTCGTCGTCGTGCTCGGCATTCTCGTCAACCGCCGCGGGCGGCTGCCGGGCCTGCCGAGGTTCGCGACGACGAGCCTGCACCGGACCATGTCCCTGCTGGCCGTCGCCTTCGTGGCGGTGCACGTGATCACCGCGATCGCCGATCCGTACGTCACCATCGGGATCGCCGCCGCCGTCATCCCGTTCACCTCGGCCTACAAGGCGCTGTGGATCGGGCTCGGCGCGGTGTCGCTTGACATCATCATCGCGCTGATTGTCACCAGCCTGGCCAGGGCCAGGATCGGGCGGCGTACCTGGCGCGCGGTCCATTGGCTCGCGTACGCCAGCTGGCCGGTCGCGCTGGCGCACAGCATCGGGTCAGGCAACGACCTGCGTACCGGCTACCTGCTGGCGCTGACCCTGCTCTGCACGGCCGCTGTCGTCGGCGCGACCGGATGGCGGGTGGCCAGCGCCACCGCGGCACCGAGCCTGGCAGAGCGCGCGCCTCGCGTACTGGCGAGGATGCAGGCTGCCCTACCCGGCCGGCACAGTCCTGGCCGGCACAGTCCCGGCCAGCACGGTCCCGGCCACGCCGGGCACGTCGTCGGCGACCGGCCGTTCACCGGCGCAGGTGTCCGGTGAAGCTTGCCAGCACGCTCCCGACCGGCACTGTGCTTGATGACACCTTCCCGGCCGGCGCCGTCCCGGCCGCCATGGTCGAGCCCGGGCTCGACCTGGTCAATCACCTGCGCCGGTACGGCCGGGCGCGGTTCCGCGGCGCGGCGCTGGTCGAGCACGTCCAGGCCGCCGGCCTGACCGGCCGCGGCGGCGCTGCGTTCCCTGTCGCGACGAAGCTGTCCGCGGTGGCGAACGCCGGCGGCAGTCCTGTCGCGGTCGCCAACGGTGCCGAGGGCGAGCCCGCCAGCAGCAAGGATGCGGCTCTGCTCTGGTATGCACCGCACCTGGTCCTCGACGGCCTTCAGCTGGCGGCCGAGGTGATCGGCGCCCGCTCCGCCTACCTGTATGTGCACGCGGGCGCCGACGCCCGCGGCGGACCCGACCTGCCCTGGCACCTGCAGGCCGCGATCGCACAGCGGCAGGCGGCCGGGACGGACCGCGTGAGCGTCGAGCTCGTCGAGGCCCCGGCCCGGTTCCTTGCCGGTGAGGAGACAGCGCTGGTGTCGCGGATCAATGGCGGCGCCGCACGGCCGGCGGACAAGCGCTACCGCGTGTACCAGCGCGGCGTCGGCGGCCGCCCGACGCTGGTGCAGAACGTCGAGACGCTGGCCTACCTGGCGCTGATCGCACGGCACGGGGCCGCCTGGTTCCGTAGCGTCGGCACGCGCGACGAGCCAGGGTCCATGCTCTGCACGGTCCGTGAGACCGATGGCCGGGTGCGCATCGTGGAGGCGGCGCTCGGCACGCCGCTGAGCCAGATACTCAGGCTGGGCGATGACGTGCAGGCCGTGCTCTGCGGCGGGTATCACGGCGGCTGGCTCAGCCTGACCGACGCGCGCAGGCTGGCCTTGTGCAACGCCGAGCTGCGCCCGGCCGGCGCCATCGCCGGAGCCGGGGTCCTCATCGCGCTGCCGGCCGCGCACTGCGGGCTGGCGGAGACGGCACGCGTTGCCCGTTCCCTTGCACTGGAATCAGCTGGCCAGTGCGGCCCGTGCTTCAACGGTCTGCCGTCGATCGCGACCGCGCTCGCCGACCTCGCGCAGCCGCGGCCGGCTGGCCAGGCCCTGGCGGATCTGCAGCGCTGGGCTGGCCTGGTCACCGGCCGGGGTGCCTGTCACCACCCGGACGGGACCGTGCGGTTCGTCGCGACCGCGCTCACGGTGTTCGCTCCCGAGATAGCCGAGCACGCCAACGGGCGATGCACCGCGACGCGGCGGGAGCCGTTCCTCCCGGTGACCGCGCCCGCGCAAGCAGAGTCCGACTGGAGATGACGATGCCCGATACGACCCAGCGACTGCACGTGGACCCGACCGCGTGCAGCGGTCACGGCCTCTGCGCCGAGCTGCTGCCTGAGCTGGTCACACTCGACGAATGGGGCTATCCGGTGATCACGGGCACCCCGGTCCCGGCGGTGCTGGCACGCACAGCTCAGCGGGCGGTCACGGACTGCCCGGCGCTGGCGCTGTGGCTCGGGCGGGCAGGCTGACGGTCCATGGCACTCGCGTCCAGAGGTTATTCAGAGGAAGCTCAGATCCCCGGCCGAGGCACTGGGACCAAGCTGAGGACATGATGACAGTTATGGAATCCGCCACCGCCGAGCCGGTCCCGGCCGAAGGCAGCATCCGGCGCCCGGACGGGACCCCGGTCCGCGTGCTGGTGGTGGACGACGAGCCGAGCCTGGCCGAGCTGCTGGCCAGCGTGCTGCGTTACGAGGGCTGGGAGATCCGGACCGCCGCCGATGGCAGCACCGCCGTGCGCACGGCGCGTGAGTTCCAGCCGGACGCGATCGTCCTGGACATCATGCTGCCGGACTTCGACGGCCTCGAGGTGCTGCGCCGGGTGCGATCGATCCTGCCGCACGTCTGCGTGCTCTTCCTGACCGCGCGGGACTCCGTTCAGGACCGGGTCAGCGGCATCACCGCCGGCGGCGACGACTACGTCACCAAGCCATTCAGCCTGGAAGAGGTCATCGCCCGGCTGCGCGGCCTGCTGCGGCGGGCGGGCATGGCCCGCGCCAGCTCAGGCACCGAGCTGACTGTTGCCGACTTGACCATGGACGAGGACGCCAGGGAGGTGCGCCGCGACGGCGAGCTGATCGAGCTGACCGCAACCGAATTCGAGCTGCTGCGCTTCATGATGCGAAACCCGCGGCGGGTGCTGTCCAAGGCGCAGATCCTGGACCGCGTGTGGAATTACGACTTCGGCGGGCAGGCCCACGTCGTCGAGCTGTACATCAGCTACCTGCGCAAGAAGATTGACTCCGGGCGCGAGCCCCTGATCCACACCGTCCGCGGCGTCGGGTATGTGCTGAAGCCGCCGGTCTGACCATGACACAGCAGGTGCACGTGAGCCGGGCGGCGCGAGCCCGGCAGTGGCTGGCAGCACGGACGCTGCGCGGCCGACTGGTCGTCGGCCTGCTCGTGCTGCTCGCTCTGGCCTGCGCGACGGTGGGCGTCGTGACTTACACGCACCTGCAGAGCGTCCTGGTCAGTCAGCTCAACACGGAGCTGAAGACCGCGAACTTCCGCTATACCGGCTGCGTGACGCCCGGCGGGCCGCCACCAGGGCCAGACGCAGGCGGCCAGGATGGCGGGCACCAGCCAGACGCCGACGGAGATGCGCATCCGCCGGCCCTATGCGCGCAGCAGCAGGCAACCGCCGCGTTCAGTGCCGTGGTCATGCACAGCGGCAAGGTCAGCTATCCCTACCTGGCAGGCAGGACCGGCGCGTGCCACCTCACCGCCGAGGATCAGGCCGAGATCGCGCGGATCAGGGTCGGCGCGCCGCCGACCACGGTCGAGCTGACCGCCTACGGCGATTACCAGATGGTCGCCAGCCACACCGATGACGGGATCGTGGTCACCGGGCTGCCGCTCAGTACCGTCAGCCACACGCTGCATCAGGTCGCCGCAGCCGAGCTGGCGGTCTTCCTGGCCGCCCTGCTCATCACGGGCGTCATCGGGACTGCGTGGGTCCGCGTCTCCCTGAGGCCACTTCGGCGGGTGGCCGCGACCGCCACGAGAGTCACCGAGCTGCCGCTCAGCAGCGGCGAGGTCAGCCTGCCCGAGCGGGTGCCGGACGCCAACCCGAGCACCGAGGTCGGGCAGGTCGGTGCCGCCTTCAACCGCATGCTCGGTCACGTGGAGTCCGCGCTCGCCCGCCGCGAGGCCAGCGAGTCCAGGCTGCGCACCTTCGCCGCCGACGCCAGCCACGAGCTGCGCACCCCGCTCGCGGCGATCCGCGGGTACGCCGAGCTGGCCCGGCGCCATCCGGGTCCGCTGCCAGACGACGTCGCCCACGCACTCAGCCGGGTCGAGTCGGAGTCCGCCCGCATGAGCGAGCTTGTCGACGAGCTGCTGCTGCTCGCCCGCCTCGATGCGGGCCGTCCGCTGGCCAGCGAGCCTGTCGACATGACGCGGCTAGTGATCGATGCCGCCAGCGACGCCAGGGTCGCCGCGGTTGATCACCGATGGCAGCTTGAGCTTCCGGACGAGCCCGTCCTTGTGAGCGGCGACGAGAAGCGGCTGCATCAGGTCCTCGCGAATCTGCTCGAGTAACGCCGCCCGGCATACTCCCGCCGGAACCGTGGTGACGGTGGCGCTGCACAGCTCGCCCGGCACGGCCATCGTGAGCGTGACGGACAACGGCCCCGGGATCCCGGCAGACCTGCAGCCGGACGTGTTCGAGCGCTTCGTGCGCGGTGATAGCTCGCGGTCACGTGCCGCCGGCAGCAGCGGGCTCGGCCTCGCCATCGTGCATGCCGTCACGGCGGCGCACGGCGGGAACGCCGACGTGGTGAGCCTGCCGGGTGAGACGAGGTTCACCATCACGCTGCCGCTGGCTGCCAACCCAGGTCCGAGCCGGTGAAGGCGGACCAAATCTGGGCACTAACGGCCGGACCCGGCGGGAAAAGTCAGTTCCGGGCGGACGCTGTAGGTGCCATTGTGGACTGAGCTGGGTGGCGGACGGGACCTCCAGGGAGGGCATGGGTGATGAGCTGGTGAGCACTTGGGATGAGGCATTCGCGGACGGCTACGAGGAATGGTCTGCGCATGTGACTGCCGACATCCCGTTCTACACCGGCCTGGCAAGGCAGGCCGTGGGTCATGGCCTCATCCTGGAACTGGCGGTCGGCAACGGCCGTGTGGCGATCCCTGTCGCTCAGGCCACCGGGCAGCCGATCATAGGTGTCGATGCGTCCCCGGCGATGCTGGCCCAGGCCCGCCAGAACGCCCGCACGGCCGGTGTTGAGCTTGAGCTGCGCGAAGAGGACATGCGCACCTTCACCGCGGGCAACCGCTTGGCGCTGGTGTACTGCCCGGCCCGGGCGCTGCTGCACCTGCCCACGTGGGCTGACCGTCGCGCCGTCTTCGATCGGGTCGCCGCCCACCTAGCGCCGGGCGGGCGGTTCGCCTGGAATGCGTTCGCGTTCGATCACCTCTTCGCCGCCGCTCACGACGGGCGCAAGGCCGAGGACGCCAGAATCCCGCATGTCATCCGCTACGCGGTGGCAGACAACCGGGTGGACCTCGTCCGTGACGACGGAGCCACCTCAAGCCTCTGGTGGGCGACCAAAAACGAATGGCTCGGCCTGGTCGATGTCGCGGGCCTGGAGATCGAGGCGCTGTACGGCGGGTTCGCCGGGGAGTCCCTGACCGACGACAGCCGCGAGTACGTGTTTGTAGCCAAAAAGCCCCTTCACTGAGCGATCCGCGGTGCGTCATCGACATTCAGGCCGCGCCGGGTCGTCCTAGCCGGGCTTCACATCGGTCGGGGGACGCAGGCCGTCGAGAACGGTCTGGAGGATCGGCTCGACGTAACGGGTGTCGCCGTGGATCGTCGCGACGGCGATGACCATGTCGAGGACCTGCTCAAGGGAGATGTCGTCGCGGACCTCATGAGCGCGCTGCGCGGCGGCGAGGAGCGGTCGGCCCGCAGCGATCACTCGGGCCCGATTGTTGTCGAATAGGGGGTTGCTGCGGTCCGTGTGCTCGAGCAGCTCGGAGGCGATGTGGCGCTTGCTAGTGGCAAAGGCGAAGAACCGGTGCAGCCACTCCGTGAGAACCGCTCGCGGCGTCTCGCCGTCGACGGGCTCGGCGGCCTTGCAGACGAGGTTGACCTCGTCGGTGTAGAGGGCCTCAAGGAGCTCTCGGCGTCCGGGGAAGTTGCGGTACAGAGTCGCCATGCCGACTTCCGCGCGTCGCGAGATCTCGGCCATCGAAACCTCAGCCTCAGGATCGGCGAACGCGGAACGGGCGGCCGCGAGGATCTTCTCGCGGTTGCGCTCCGCGTCGGCGCGTCTCGTCGGTGATGGGAACTGATCCGGGGGCATTGGCGATCCAAGTGGACAGGCTATCCGCTAGTCTCTAGAGTGAAGTGGACAGGCTCTCCGCCTGCTGACGTACCTGATCCTACTCACCGCGCGCGACTGACTTGTAGCGGCTCAAGGAGTTCTTCATGGAATACCGACCTCTGGGACGCACCGGCGTCTCGGTTAGCCAGATGTGCCTCGGCGCGATGATGTTTGGCGCCTTCGGCAACGCCGATCACGACGACGCGGTCCAGATCATCCACAAGGCGCTGGACGCCGGGATCAACTTCATCGACACTGCGGACGGCTACTCGGCCGGCGAGTCAGAGGAGATCCTCGGCAAGGCGCTGGCCGGAGGGCGGCGCGAGAACGTGGTGCTGGCTGTTAAGTTCGGTCCTCCTTTCGACGCGGATCCCAACCACCGCGGAGCGTCGCGGCGGTGGATCACCGAAGGAGTCGAGGGTTCGCTGCGCCGGCTTCAGACCGACTGGATCGACCTCTACCAGGTGGGCGTTCCCGATCCGAACACCGATATCGACGAGACCCTCGGCGCCCTGTCTGACCTCGTGCACGCAGGCAAAATCCGGTCCTTCGGCGCCTCCAAGGTCCCCGCCTCTGAGATCGTCGAGGCCCAGTGGGTCGCCGATCGCCGCGGCCACGGACGGTTCCGCACCGAACAGCCCCCTTATTCGATGCTGACCCGGGCGATTGAGTACGACGTGCTGCCGACCTGCCAGCGCCACGGAATGGGCGTCCTGGCCTACAGCCCACTGGCCGGCGGCTGGCTGTCGGGTAAATACCGCAAGGGCCAGGAGGTCAGCGGGCCGGGCTCCGCCGCGCGATCGCGGCGCTGGCCGGGTCGCTTTGACGCGAGTAACCCGGCCAACGCGGCGAAGCTCGATGCGGCGGACGCGCTCGGCGCGCTGGCAGATGAGGCCGGGCTGACGCTCATCCAGATGGCGGTCGCGTTCGCCACCCGCCACCCGGCGGTCACCTCCACGATTATCGGCCCGCGCACCATGGAGCACCTGGACACCTACCTCGCCGCCGACGGGATCGACCTGTCGGGCGATGTGCTCGACAGCATCGACGAGATCGTCCCGCCGGGCGTCACGATCAACGTCGCCGACAACATGTGGGAATTCGGGACCTCGGCCCTGACGCCCGCCTTCCGCCGGAGGTAGAGCAACGCCTAGCACACAGCCGCACGCTGAGATGTTCGGCGGCGCACCGAGAGGGCCAGCACTGGGGCTGCGGGCTCTAGAGCGGCTCGCTGAAGTACCAGCGATGACCCTCGGGATCGTCCACCGTGTAGCTGCGTGCACGGTTCGCCCTGATGCCGATCTCGGAGACGCTCGCGCCGGCGGCTTGGGCGCGCTCCCGGTGGGCCGGCAGGTCCGTGATCGTGATGCACTGCAGCTGGGTTACCTCACCGAGTTTCGCGGGTCCGCGGAAGTCAGTCCCAGGGGAACCCAGCATGATGACGCCGCCATTGTCGAGCACGAGTTCTGCGTGCCTGACGGTCCCATCGCTGCTCTTGTCGCGCGCCCGCTCGGTGAAGGCGAAGACCTTGATCAGCCAGTCCATTGCCGCTCCGGCATCGCCATACAGAAGATACGGAACGACCTGCGGGTCTGGATTGTCCTGCGGCATGGCAGCAACGTTACTGGTCATACGCCGGGCTTCCCTGGGCTAACCGGGTGCGCACTAGGCGTCCCGGACCACTTCGTAGGTGAGGTAGGACAGGCTGCTACCGACAGTCCGGGCGTTAAGGAGGCGCATGGACGTCTTGTCGCTGGTCTCGCCGAAGAGGCGCTGGCCTGCCCCGAGTACAACCGGGTGGACCGTCAGCCGCAGCTCGTCGACCAGGCCATGCTCCAGCAGCGTGTGCACGAGCTGACAGCTGGCGTAGACGACGATGTCCCCGCCGAGGTCTTGCTTCAGCTTCGAGATCTCCTTCACTACGTCGCCGTTGAGGACTGTCGAGTTGCTCCAGGCGGGTTGGTCGAGGGTCGAGGACACGACGTACTTGGGCAGGCTGTTCAGCCTGTCCGCCCACTCGCCACTCCGGGATGCCCACCGCGTGGCGAACCACTCGTCGCTCCGCCGGCCCAGCAGCAGGGCCTCAGCGCCGAGCGCCTCGTCGAGCTCGATCCTGGCCCACTCTTCGCGATCCTTGTCCCCCATCTGACCGAACCAGCCGCCGTGCCTGAAGCCCTCGTCACCGGTCGGGTCCTGAACGACTCCGTCGAGCGTGACGTTCTCGCTTATGACGAGCTTTCCCATGTCGGTTCTTCCTTTCGTTGGCGTTGTCAGAAGCCACCGATGTAGACACCGCGCCGCCACCAAAGTGGGCGCCCGCCAACCGCCCAGTTCGCGCCTCGGCCGGTGTCTACCCAGGTTGGAAGTGCGGCAAGGCGCGCGAGGAAGGTGACGCTAGGGTTGAGTGTGGTGACAGCCGACCTGATCTCCAGGGCCCGGGCCGGGGACGGCGACGCGTTCGGGGAACTGACCGAGCCGCACCTGCGAGAGCTGCAGGTGCACTGCTACCGGATGCTCGGATCCTTCCAGGATGCCGAGGACGCCCTCCAGGACACGCTGCTGACCGCCTGGCAAGGCTTCGGAGGGTTTGAGGGGCGCGCCTCGCTCCGCACCTGGCTCTACCGCATCGCGACCAATAGGTGCCTCAACGCGCGCCGGTCGGCCAGCAGACGACCCGCCATGCAATGGAACATTCCAGCGATGGAACCCCCCGAGCCAACCCGGCTTGGCGAGGTCGTGTGGCTCGAGCCATTTCCCGACGCCTTCCTCGAGGGCGCAATGGGGGTGCCGCTCGGCCCCGAGGCCCGGTACCAGCAGACCGAATCCATCTCCCTGGCCTTCGTGACCGCCCTTCAGGTGCTGCCGCCCCGCCAGCTTGCCGTCCTCATCTTGCGCGATGTCCTCGGATTCCGCGCGAACGAGGTGGCCCAGATGCTGGACTCGACCGTCGAATCGGTCAACAGCGCCCTCAAACGGGCGCGCGCCAGCCTGCAGCGCCAACGGCAGCCGGCCGCCGACCACGAGCCGCCTCCGGTCTCCGGCTCACCCGCCGAGGATGCGGTCGTGGCGAAGTTCGTCACCGCGTACGAGTCCGCTGATCTCGACGCGCTGGTGACCCTTCTGACCGACGATGTCTTCATGTCGATGCCACCGATGGCGCTCGAATACGAGGGCCGGGAGGTTGTGGGCCGCTTCTGCGCCGGCATCTTCGGCTCGGGCCGGAGGATCGACCTCGTGCCGACCCGAGCCAACGGCCAGCCGGCGTTCGGCGCCTACCTGAACGCCCCTACCGGCATCCGTCACGGGACCGGCCTCATCGTGCTGACCCTCAGCGGCGATCGGATCTGCGCCATGACCCGCTTCGATACGAGCGTGCTCGCATGGTTCGGACTACCGCCATCGCTCCCGAGCCGGTAGCCGGCTCGACAGGATGCCGGCGCTGCGGACGCCTCGCGTCATTGGTGGTAACCCGCTCGAGGGTGGTGGCAGGCCCACCGGCATCCGGCATGTCACCGCCCTGTCGGCGCAGCTAGCTGCGCGGGTAGCTTCTGCATCATGCAAACGGCGCGAGTCATCTACCGCTACCTGACAGCAGTCTTCGTCGCTGATGTGTTGCTGCAGTTCTTCCTCGCCGGCGCGGGTGTTTTCAGCGCGGGCCCTGGAACGGCCGCCCGCGACTCCTCGGCGCTCGACCCACACCGCACCAACGGCTCAGTCGTCATGCTGCTCGCATTGCTGCTGCTGGTCGCGGCTCTCGTAGCCCGTAACGGCCGGTGGAAGTGGGCGCTGGCACTAGTCGTGCTCACCCTGCTCCAGCCGGTCCTCGCCATCGCCGGAGCGGCCGGCGGCCTGCACGTGCTCGGCGCTGTGGCCATTCTCGGCATCGGCAGCCTGCTCGCCCTCCAGGCCTGGCGGACCGACCGCACGCAGCAGGCTGAAACTCCGAGGGAAGCGCGGCCTACCGCAGACGAGCATCACCCCGGCCACGTCAGGTGAGCTTGGCATACTGACGGCTGTGAAGCCAATGCGCGTCCTGATGTTCGATGTGTTCGGAACGCTGGTGGACTGGCGCTCCAGCCTGATCGAGCTGGCTGAGGCGAACGCGGTCCAGGCCGGCGTCCACGCCGATTGGGCGGCCATCGTCGACGAGTGGCGTCACGCCTATCAGCCTGCGATGGACCGGGTCCGGCAGGGTGCCTCGTGGCGTGACCTTGATTTGCTGCAGCGCGAGACGCTGAACGACGTCCTTGCCCGGTCAGACGTACCGTTGCCGGCAGGCAGCCGGGAATCGCTAGTCCAGGGCTGGCGGCAGCTGCGGCCATGGCCGGACAGCCGGGACGGGCTCGATCGCTTGCGCCGTCGGTACGTCACGGCCACGCTGTCCAACGGCCATCTCGCCTTGCTCGCCGACCTGCTCAAGTTCGCCGATCTGCGCGTGGACGTTGTGCTCTCGGCCCAGCTTGCCGGCGGCTACAAGCCCGACGCCAAGGTGTACCTCACCGCCCTCCGGCTGCTCGATTGCCAGCCCGAGGATGCCGGGATGGTGGCCGCGCACCCGCAAGACCTGCGCGCGGCCGCCGCGCTGGGCCTACGCCCGATCTTCGTGCGCCGACCCCTGGAGTGGGGACCCGGCGTTACTCCCGCCGAACCACCGGCGCTGGATGGCCTGCTCGAGGCCGACGGCCTCGACCACCTCGCTGATGCCCTGGGCTGCTGACGTTCACATGCGTGGCGTGAGCCTGAACGCCATGAAGCCTCTGGGCTCCCGGCTAAGCCGCTCGTACTCCTCGGGGTCGAGGCTGGCCGCTTCGGCGACCGGACGTGGCTCCAGCAGGCGCTCGATGACAAACCCAGCCGCGAAGATCTCCTCGCAGGTCGTCTCCAGCGGCGCCAGCCAGTGGCGGACCGACCAGCCCTTGCTCCACGTCTCCTGCACAGTCCGGACCTCGAAGTAGCTGCCGCCGTGGCGGAGCCAGTCACCCGTGGGATGCAGGCGGGACAGCACCAGTGCACCGCCGGGACGCAGCACCCGCCGCAGCTCGCGCAGGGCGCTGACCCGGTCATCGACGTATTCAATCGCCAGCGCGCACAGCACCAGATCGACACAGCTATCAGGCAGCCAGTCAATCGGATCGCCCAGGTCATGCACCCGGAAGTCACCCTGACCGACGCGCGACCGGCAGATCTCGACCATCCGCGGGCTCTGGTCGAATCCGGTCACCTCGGCCCCGCGGCGGACCAGCTCTGCCGCGTAGAGCCCCGGCCCGCATGCCGCGTCAAGAACCCGCTTGCCAGCCACATCGCCCAGTAGCGCCAGGCAAGCCGGCCGGTCGTAATGGGCGTTGAAGAATCCGCCCTCGGCATGGTCGAGGAACTCATCGGCGAAGAGGTCGTACTGCGGCTCGCGCCCGACCGTCCCATCCATTCCGGCAATCCTTCCAGGCTGTTCCGACGGACCTAAGAGTCCGTGATCGGCTGGCCGTGCTCGGCAATCTGGCGGTCCAGCTGCGCCGGGCCGGTGACGACCAGCGCCCGGGCCGGTTCCACGCTCGTGACGGTGAAGCCGTGCGGGCTGTCGCGCGGGACAAAGACGAAGCTGCCCGCTGTGGCGGTCCAGCGATGCTGCTCACAGAACACCGCAAGCTCGCCGGCCAGCAGGTAGAACATCTCGTCTTCCCCCGCGTGTACGTGCTCGTGCACCGACAGCCCGGCCGGGTATGTCGACTCCATCACGGCAAGCTGACCCAGCGTCTGCTCGCCAGCCGCCTTAATCACGACCGTCGCGCCATGAAAGAGGTAGGCAGAACCGTCGCCTGGAGCTAGCGCGAATCCGGACATGAGCCACCACCGCTCTCGTTGGATGACACGAGGTGCTGGAGGCGCCGCACACCATCGATCAGCGCATCGTCGACGACCCGCAGCGCCTCGGTCAGGGAGAACCACCGGGCCTGCTGGCTCTCCCCCGGCGGCGGCACCGGGTCCTCGTCGGCCGCCTGGAGCAGGTATCGCAGGTCGAGGTGGAAGTGCGGGCCAGCCGGATGTGCGTCCAGATGCAGCAGGCGGGGCCCGTTCTCAGGATGCCAGACAGACAAGCCGGTCTCCTCGTGCGTCTCCCGCAGGGCGGCTTCCCATGGGGTTTCGCCCGCGTCAACGTGACCGCCCGGCTGGAGCCAGCCGCCGAAGCGCTTGTGCCAGTGCAGGACGGTGCCGCGTGGCCCGGTGACAATGGCCGAGCCGGTGACATGGACAGGGTCAGCTTCCCGGCTGAAAGGATCCGTCAGACGGTCCAGCTCGGCGAGGAAACGCGCGCGCGATGCGACTTCTCTCGCCGTCGCCGCGTCGAACGCCGACACCGCGCCGCGCAGGTCAGCCACTACCCGATCGCGCTGCCCGCCGCCGTGCCCGTCCACGAGAGTCATCATGCCCGGTTCCGGCCACGCCCGCTTCACTGCGATCAGCGAGGATAGCTGGATGCGCTGGACTGGACTGGCCGCCGCGGGGCTCGCACTCGTCGGCGCCCTGCTCGCGACCGCCTGCTCCGGCACTGTCCCCGCTGCGGGTTCGCTCACTGCGCACGACGCGCCGACAGCTAGCCCTTCGCCGGCCGGGCAGGCCGCTACCCCGCAAGGCTGCTACACGTTTGCCGTCACTGCCCTTCGGCAGCACGTCGTCGTCCGGCACACCCGCCGGCCTGCGCAGGCCTCGGCGCCCAGCAGGTCAACCTCGCGATCGCCCGCGCCATCCGGACTGTGGTCGGCCCCCTGCACAAGGCAGCCGCCCGCCGGCAGGCGGCCCGTGACAGCCGTTATCTCGGAGGCCTCGTCCGGCAGGTCCGGCCACCACCGCCGGCAGCTGTCAGCTCCGGCAGTGCGACGACGTCGGCCACGCTGTCGCTGCGGCTCGCCGCCCTGGCCGCATGGGTGGCCGCGGCGACGGCGGGCGCGTACCTGCTGGCCGGCTTCCTGACCGGTGACGGCCGGCGCCGGAGGCTCCGGGTCGCGGGCATGCCGCCGTGGGTCATCCTCGGTCATGCGGGGCTGGCCGTCACCGGGCTGTGCATCTGGATTGCGTACACGATCACCTCCGCGACCGCCCTGGCCTGGACCGATGTCGGCCTCACCTGGGTGATAGCCGGGCTCGGCATGGCTACCCTGCTGGCGGCCCTTCCTGAGCAGCGGGACAGCGGCAGCGTGCAGGCGGCGTCGGTGGAAGCGGCGGGGAGGGGTTCGGCCCCGTTCCCGGCTAGGGCGCCAGTGGTCACGATCGCGCTCCATGGCGTCCTCGCCACGCTGACAATCCTGCTGGTCTTGCTTGCGGCGGTCGGAGCAGGCTAGCGCGGGGCGACGACGCCCCGCTCAGTCCTCACTGGACGTGGCCCAGATGTTGATGCCGGCGTCGACAGCCTGCTGATCCATCATCGCGAGCTCCTCGGCGGTGAAGGACGAGTGGCCGGCCGCGGCCAGGTTCTCCTCCAGCTGCCGGACGCTGCTGGCGCCGATCACCGCCGAGGTGACCCGCTGATCCCGTAGCACCCACGACAGCGCCAGCTGGGCGAGCGACTGACCCCTGCCCCGCGCGATCTCGTTCAGCGCCCGCACGTGAGCGATGTTCTCGGGGCTGATCTGATCGGCTGACAGCGAGCCGCCGCGGCTTGCCCGCGACCCATCCGGGATGCCGTCCAGGTACCGGCTGGTCAGCAGCCCCTGCGCCAGCGGCGAGAACGCGATGCAGCCAATGCCCTCGGCTCCCAGCACGTCCAGCAGCCCGCCCTCGATCCAGCGGTTGAGCATGGAGTAGGACGGCTGGTGAATCAGCAATGGCGTGCCCATCGCCCGCATGATTGCAGCGGCCTCGGTCGTCCGCTCCGCCGAGTACGAGGAGATACCCGCGTACAAGGCCCGCCCGGAGGTCACGGCGGTGTGCAGCGCGCCCATCGTCTCCTCCAGCGGCGTGTCCGGGTCGAACCGGTGGCTGTAGAAGATGTCGACGTAGTCAAGGCCCATCCTGGCCAGCGACTGATCGAGGCTGGCCAGCATGTACTTGCGGGAACCCCATTCGCCGTAGGGACCTGGCCACATGTCGTAGCCGGCCTTCGTGGAGATGATCAGCTCGTCGCGATAGGGGCGCAGGTCGGTGCTCATGATGATGCCGAAGTTCGACTCGGCTGTGCCGTACGGCGGCCCGTAGTTGTTGGCCAGGTCGAAGTGCGTGACACCGAGGTCGAATGCGCGCCTGATGATCGCCCGCTGCGTCTCGAGCGGACTCCCCTCGCCGAAGTTCTGCCACAGTCCGAGCGCGATCTCCGGCAGGAGAATGCCGCTGCGTCCGCAGCGGCGGTAGGGCATCTTGTCGTCATAGCGATCAGGCGCAGGCACGTAGGTCATGGGCAGAAGTCTGCCACGCGGGCGAACGGCCTCGGCGTGCTCATGCGGGGTCGATCCACATGCTGGAGTCCCACTCCGGATCGGTGATACGGCCGGTGTCCCTGGAGAACTTCAGTACACCGCCACCTATCTCAACACCGATGAGCTCTACGCCGACACTCACGACCATGCCCGGCTCGCCGTGATCCCAGTAGCGGGACATGACTCTCACGCTGTCCCCAGGACCGACCTCGATCATGTGCTCCATCATCCCGATTAACACGCCTTGCCGGTGGACCGTTGACATTTGTGCCGTCGCCGACAGCAGCGTCCAGTCCGAAGCCGTTGACGATCTGGGCAAGCGTGCAGCAAGCTACCGGGCGAGGCAAGGTCCTTGGGTCAGTTCCGGATGGCCTGACAGCATCCGCTCCAACGCAGGAGGCAGCGAGCATGGTCATCGGCGGCGGGCTGCTGGTGATCATCGTCGTCGGTGTTGTGGTGGCGCTAGCGCTCCTCATCCGCGGCAAGTGATCGGCTGCTCCCGGCCTCCGCCCAGTGCCGGGCTGAGGTGCGGGCCGGCAGCGAGGTGTGAGTGGGTTGCGATCAGCTCGGCCGCGTTTCGGGCGTCGCCGAGCCAGGGGGCGTGTCCGCCGGGCACCGGTACCGCCATTCTGGCCACGTCGCCGGCGGGTAGTCCTGTACTCCGACCAGGTCCCAGTTACCGTTCTTGAGGTCGTGGAAGATCGGCACGAGCCATGCCCTGGTCATGGTCAGGCCGTACGGGGAGTCAAGGTGCAAGCTCAGGAGCGTGACCGGGAACGGGCCACGATTGTCCAGGTCGTAGAGCCCCATCGCGACCGGGCGGCCCTCGCGGTAGGCCGCGCCGGCCTGTCCAAACCCTCCGGCCTCTCCGGGCTTGCCATCGCCGCTATCCGGCCTGCGATCGGCCGCGCTCGATGACGGCCTCGCGGCGGCGGGCGACCTGATCGCGATCGATACCGCCAGCATGCCAGCGCGCGTGCGCGCGCCGCTCCACGGCCGCGGCCTCCGCGCCGGGCACGTGGGAGACGTCACGGTACGTCGTGAAGATCGCCTGCACCGCGGCCGGGTCGTTGGACGCCGCGTCGGCGGCAAGTTGCGCGGTGAAGCTGAGCAACTCCGTGTGCGGGACCACGTGATTGACCAGGCCCCAGGCCAGCGCAGTGCGGGCGTCAACGAAGTTGCCGGTCGCGCTCATCTGCCTCGCCCGGCGCAGGCCGACCGCCTCCGGTAGCTCGACAGTGAGGCCCCAGCCAGGCTGGATGCCGACGCGCGCGTGCGTGTCGGCGAACCTCGCCAGCTCCGAGGCGATCAGGAAGTCGCACGCGAGCGCGAGCTCGAGCCCGCCGGTGATCGCGGCGCCGTTGACTGCTCCGATGAGCGGCTTGCTGAGCCGCGGCAGGACCGGGCCTGATGCGGCCGCCGCGAGCGGGCTGTCGGCTTGCCCGAGTTCGGTGAGATCCAGGCCAGCGCAGAACGCGGGGTCCGCGCCGGTCAGCACGATCACCCGGACGTCGGCGCGCCCGTCGAGGTCGGCCATCGTGGCGCGCAGCTCGGCCAGCAGGCCGCCGGACAGCGCGTTGCGGCGAGCCGGGCGGTTCAGCGTCACGGTGGCTACGAGGCCGGAGACCTCGCAGAGAACGTCGGTCACAGGCTGCCCTTCCCGCTGCGAGGTGATGACGCCGATGGTATGCCGCCAGAGCTCGTGACGGGCGCGGCGCCCGGCGGTCATACTGAGCAACGTGGAGCTAAGCGCCAAGCTGCAGATCAAGCCGGGCACGCACGTCGCGGTGGTGGGCGCGCCGCCAGACGGTCCCGACCTGACCGGCATCGGCCCGCAGGACGCGGACCCGGCCACCGCGGGCGCGGTGATCGCCTTCGTGGTCATGGCGGCCGAGCTCGACGGGCCGGCGAGTCCCGCCATCACGGCGGCGCGCGAGGACAGGCTGGCCTGGATCGCTTATCCGAAGGCCGGCCAGCTCGGCACCGACATCAACCGCGACCGTCTGGCCGCACTGGTCGCCGAGCTGGGCGTCCGGCCGGCGCGGCAGGTGGCACTCGACGATGTCTGGTCCGCGCTGCGCTTCCGGCCCGCCTGACTCCGCCCGGTCAGGCGCCGTCGTGGGTGCGGAATTACTGGGGCTATCGGCCCAGCCAGGTCACACCCACGAGCCGGATTCGCCGTCCGGGCACGCCGCCGTCCGCTTTGTGAGTTCGACGACGCGCGGCGACGCGGTCGCGGGCTTGCGCATGGGGCGCACTCCTGGCGTACCGTGATCATGGGCCAGTGAGGAGATGCCGTGCAGAGTCCAGCGCTCGATCGCCGGAATAGCTTCGCCCAGCAGCTGTTCGCGCCCCTCCCGGCGCGCTATGACCGGCTCGCCGAGTTGCTGTCCTTCGGCCAGAACGGCAGATGGCGGCGCGCCATGGTCGACCGGATTGCGCGAACAGCGGGCGGTGGCGACGGCGAGCACGTCGTGCTCGACGTGGCGGCGGGAACGGCCGGGGTATCGCTCCAGATCGCGGGGCGCACGGGCGCACGGGTCGTCGGCCTGGACCTCACGGAGCAGATGCTCAGGCAGGGTGCGCGCAACGTCGACGCGGCGGGCGCCAGCGACCGCATCTCTCTGGTCAACAGCAGGGCCGAGCGACTGCCGCTGGCGGACGCCTCCGTCGACGCGCTGACGTTCACGTACCTGCTCCGCTACGTCAGCGATCCGCAGGCCACGCTGACCGAGCTGGCCAGGGTCGTCCGCCCTGGCGGGACAGTGGCCAGCCTTGAGTTCCTGGTGCCGCCGTCGCCGTTCTGGCGGTTCTGGTGGCGCCTGTACACCTGGCTCGTCCTGCCGATCGGCGGCCTGCTCACCGGCGGCCGGGAGTGGTACGAGGTGGGCCGGTTCCTCGGGCCGAGCATCGCCAAGCACTACCAGCGATATCCGATCGACTGGACGGTGCGCGCCTGGGAGCAGGCGGGCCTGCAGGACGTCGGATACCGCGTGATGAGCCTTGGCGGCGGCCTGGTCATGTGGGGAACACGCGCGGGTGGGTGACTCGCGGCCAGGTGGCGAGCCAGGCCAGCAGACGACGGCGCCATCGGGCGCTGGCCGACCGGCGTTTTACGCTGCCGGACCCGGACGCTGGCGCGACTGGTGGACGCTGCTGCATCCGCCGTACACGGCCTGGCACCTGGCATACGTGGTGATCGGCGCGACGTTAGCGCCCCGCGTGCTGCTGGTGCCGCTGCTCGCGACCCTGATTGCGTTCTTCCTGGCCGTCGGCCTCGCGGCGCACGCGCTTGATGAGTTCCACGGGCGCCCGCTCCGGACGCAGATCCCCAACGCCGTGCTGCTCATCGTCGCCGTCCTCGGCCTGGCCGGCGCGGTCGGCCTCGGCGTGGCCGGCGTGCTGCGCGTCGGCTGGGCTCTGATCCCCTTCCTGCTGGCCGGGCCGCTGCTCGTGATCGCCTACAACGCCGAATTGTTCGGCGGCATCGTGCACACCGACGCCGGCTTCGCTGCCGCGTGGGGTGCCTTCCCGCTCCTGACGTCCTACGTTGCGCAGACCGGCACGCTCTCCGCTGGCTCGCTACTCGCCGCCGCCGCCGCGTTCGCCCTGTCAGCGGCGCAGCGCAGCCTCAGCACGCCCGCGCGGATGCTCCGCCGCCGCGCGACCGGCGTCAGCGGCAGCATCACCCTGGCGGACGGCGACTCGCTGACGCTGACCGGGAGCCGTCTGCTCGAGCCGCTCGAGCGAGCCCTGCGCGCCATGTCGTGGAGCATCGTGCTGCTCGCGTCCGCGCTTGCGGTGGCCCGGCTGGGCTAACCGCGCAGGCGCGGTCCGCGCAGCAAGGCGCGACCCGTCACAGCGCGTCGTGCCGCTGGAGCCAGTTGAGTGCAGCCCAGCCGATCGGGACCGGTAGCCAGAACGTGATCAGCCGGAACACCAGGACGGCGCTCAGCGCATATGGTCCGGGCACGTGCGCGATGGTCGAGAGCCCGCCGGCGAGCGCGAGCTCTACGGCGCCGACGCCGCCGGGCGTCGGCACGATGGAACCGATCGCGCTGCCGGTCAGGTAGACGACGGCCAGTGCGGCGAAGTTGGCGTGGCTGCCGACGGCCCGCAGGCTCGCGTCCAGGCAGAGGATGTAGGCGAAGGTGAGCAACAGCGCGCCGCCGACGCCCTCTGCCAGCTTGGCCGGCTTCTGGGCGATGTCGAGCAGTCGCGGAATGACCTGGCCGAGCGCGGGCGCCACCCGCGACCGGACCAGCCTGCGCCCGGCCGGGAGCGCCAGAACCACGAGGACGACGGCGCCGAGTACGGCAAGTGCGATGTAGGCCCAGCTCGGCGGCCGAGAGCGAGGTGCTGTGCGAGCCGCCGGTCAGCGCGATGAAGATGATCAGAAGCGTTAGATGCAGCGCGAACGCGAAGACCTGCGAGACCCCGACGCTGGAGGCAGCGTCAGCGGGGGCGACCTTGGCCTTGGTCAGGTACCGGATGTTCAGTGCCACCCCGCCGACCGCGGCCGGGGTGACGAGGGTGACGAACGACCCGGCCAGCTGGGCCAGGAACGTCCGGATCAGTCTCAGCTTCTCCAGCACGAAGCCTGACAGCGACCAGGTCGCCCCGACATAGGTCACTGCCGACAGGCCAAGCGCGACCAGCACCCAGCGCCAGTCCGAATGCCTGATCACGTGCGCGAAGTGCTTGCTGCCGAACTGGCCGATGACGATATACGCCGCGAAGATGGTCGCCACCAGCGTGATGACGCCGCGCGGCCGGATTCGCTCGAGCTGCACCGGCGGCACGTCACTCTGCGGCTCGCCGCCGAGCAGGCCTTTGCGCAGGGCCGGGAGCACTTCCTTGCGGCGGCGCAAGGCAGCCCTGGTTGAGCGGTGCAGCACCACCGGCTGAAGCAGCGGCACGAGGCTGGCCACCATCGCCTGGCCCAGCCGGTGCCGGGCCAGGCTGGCCGCGCGCTCCGGGCCTACCAGCAGGGCGCAGGTCGCGATGAGCTGGGAGAGATCCAGCCTCAGCTGGAGATCGCTCGCGGCGACATCACCGTCGCCAGGATGGAGCAGCATGACCGTGTCGCGCTCGTCGCCGGTCAGCAGGATATGGTCGGCGGTCAGCGAGCGGTGCGTGACCCGGTGCCGGTGCAGCTGGAGCACCTGATCGAAGACCTTGCCGAGCAGGGCGTCGGCCGGCGATGCCTGCTCGGCCAGCGTGGTCCCGTCATGGTGGGTGGTGGCGATCGCGCCGGTCTCGGGCCCCACGCGGACGGCGGCGCGCAGCCGCGGCGTCGGCACGCCGGCGTCCTCCACCGCGAAGGCCATCAGCGAGCTGCGCTCGATGGCGCGGCTCACGGTCACCGGAACGGTGCGTGTTGCCTGACTGATGAGCCGCAGGCGGCGGTAGATCCGGTAGAGAGCGTCGGCGGCCTGCTGGTCCCGGTCGAACACCGCCACGTCCAGCCAGCCGCCGTCCGCGCCGAGCGCCTTGTACCGGCGGTCCTCAGCCCGGCCGTCGGGCACCCGGCGGATCTCCACGATCGGGGTCGTCGACATGCTCAGGGCCGAGGCGATCTCGGCCGCTGTCGGCCGGTCGGTGTTCGAGCCGATCACGTAGCGGAGCCCGGTCCCGACGGCCGACCCGATCAGCAGCGTGATGAGCAGCGACAGCACAGTCTGGTGCTCCAGGGCCAGGCTCGTCAGGCAGTAGAAACCGATCGCGAGCCAGAACCAGGTGCGCCAGCGCTGCCGGCCGGACATCCCGATCACGGTCAGGTAGGCGGCGAGGCCGGTCAGGTACGGATCGAGGACAGCGGTCCCGTGCGGCGCGCCGCTGCGGGTGAGGGCGTCGTACACCTGTGCAAGGGAGCCCAGCCGCAGGAGGACGTTGCACGCGACCGTCACTCCCGCGGCGAGCAGGCCGATGACGATCGCCTCGCCGAGCCGGCGGAGCTGGCCGATGACAGCCAGCCGGATCGCGAGGGCGACCGGGAGCACCATCAGCGCGATGAAGGCGAGCGAGTGGAGCGGCGAGACCAGGCCGCTGGCCAGGTGCTTGCTGGCGCCGATCACGTCGAGGTCGACACCGCTCGTCGTGGCCTTCGCCAGTAGCCCGAGGCCAAGGAGCAGCCCGATCTCGATCGAGGCGGTCACGCACCGCAGCAGATCGGCTGGCAGCCGGATGCGGGACTGCAGCTCATCCTCCACAACCAGCGCGGCTGTCCGGCTTGCCGTCCTCGCGGGGGGTTCCGGGGCGCCGCCGGCGGCCGGGGCTTGCGGCGGGGGCACTTGCCCACCTGAAACCGCCGGCGGCCCCTGGAGGGCATGCTCCGGCGGCCGTCGCCGCGACAGCCTCATCTGCAAATGGTTTCACCTACCTCGCCGGCGGGCAGCAGCGCCCTGCTTAACCCGTCACCGTAGCGTGCCGCACTCGCCGCGAAACTTCCTAACCGGCGCGCGCTTGCTGAACCTACAGCGCAATGGCAGGGAACGGGGTCGCCGGCTCCGCGGTCGCTCTGCCATGCGCGGCCGCGTCTGATCACGCGCCGTGTACGCACCATCACTCAGCGAATTCGCACAGCCGTAAGGGATAGGCACACCCTCCCTGCCGGGCCTAGCATGCGCACGTGGCAATGGCATTCGAGACTGTCAAGAGGCTGCTCGTCGGCAGACCGATGCAGAGCGAGCGGCTTGGCCACACGCTGTTGCCCAAGAAGATCGCGCTGCCTGTTTTCGCCAGTGACGCGCTTTCCTCGGTGGCGTACGCCACGCAGGAGATCCTGCTCGTGCTGGCCGCAGGCGGCCTGGCGTTCATTGCGTACACGCCGTGGATCGCGCTCGCCGTCGGCCTGCTGATGCTCGTCGTGGTTGCCTCCTACCGGCAGAACGTGCACGCTTACCCGTCCGGCGGCGGTGACTACGAGGTCACGACCACCAACTTCAGCCCGCGGGTCGGCATGACCGTGGCCAGCGCGCTCATGGTCGACTACACCCTGACCGTCGCGGTCTCGGTGTCGTCGGGCGTCGCGAACCTCGCGTCCGCGTTCCCGTCGCTGAACTCGCACGTCACGCTCATCGCCGCGCTGACGGTCGCCGCGATCGCGATCCTGAACCTGCGGGGCGTGCGCGAGTCCGGCACCGGCTTCGCGATCCCGACCTACTGCTTCATCGGCGTGGTCATGCTGATGATCGCCTGGGGCGGGATCAAGCTGGCGACAGGTCATCACCTGCAAGCCGAGACCGCCGGCTACGCGATCAAGTCCACCGGCACCTTCGCGGGCCTGGCCTAGTGTTCCTGATCCTGCGGGCGTTCTCCTCCGGCTGTACGGCGCTCACCGGCGTAGAAGCGATCAGCAACGGCGTACCGGCGTTCAAGCAGCCGAAGAGCAAGAACGCCGCGACCACGCTGGCCCTGCTCGGCGGCATCGCCGTCACGATGTTCGCCGGGGTGACCGCGCTGGCGCTGGTCAGCCACGTGCACGCCGGGACACTTATCGGAACGCCGAACGGCTACGTGCAGCCCACGGTCATCGCGCAGGTCGGCCGGGCGGTCTTCGGTTACTCATCGCCGCTGTTCTACATACTCCAGCTGTTCACCGCGCTGATCCTGGTGCTCGCGGCCAACACCGCGTTCAACGGGTTCCCGGTGCTCGCCTCGATCCTGGCCAGAGACGGCTACCTGCCCCGCCAGCTGCACACCCGCGGCGACCGGCTGGCCTTCAGCAACGGCATCCTGCTCCTGTCGGGCTTCGCGATCGTGCTGATCGTCGCGTTCAATGCCTCGCCTACCCGGCTGATCCAGCTCTACATCGTCGGTGTCTTCGTCTCCTTCACGTGCAGCCAGACGGGCATGATCCGGCACTGGAACCGGCTGCTGCGCTCGACCACCGAGGCCGCCGGGCGGCTGCGGATGATCCGGTCGCGGGCGATCAACACCATCGGCGCCTGCGTCACCGGCGCGGTCCTGGTTATCGTGGTGATCAGCAAGTTCCTGGACGGCGCCTGGATCGCCGTCGCGGCGATGGTCGTGATCTGGTTCACCATGAACGGCATCCGCCGGCACTACACCGCGGTCGCCGAGGAGCTCACGCCGGCCGAGGAGGCCGCGATCACGCTGCCTGCCAGCAACATCGCGATCGTGCTGGTCAGCAAGCTGCACCTGCCGACACTGCGCGCGCTGGCCTACGCCAGGGCCGCCAGGCCGGCACGGCTCGAAGCGCTCACGGTCAACGTGGACGAGGCCGAGACAGAGCGGCTGCGGCAGGACTGGGACCGCCGCGGCATGCCACTTCAGCTGACGGTGATCTCGTCCCCCTACCGTGAGATCACCCGGCCGGTCATCGAGTACGTGCGGCGGCTCCGGCGCGAGAGCCCGCGCGACATCGTGACCGTGTACCTGCCCGAGTACGTGCTCGGGCACTGGTGGGAGCAGGCGCTGCACAATCAGAGCGCGCTGCGGCTCAAGGCGCGCCTGCTGCTAGAGCGCGGCGTCGTGGTCGCGAGCGTGCCCTACCAGCTCGCCTCCGCCCGGCGGGCATCGCCTTCGCACGATCCGCTGGCGGGTCCGCGCCTGCTGGCCAGCCGCGAGGCGCTGCACGCGGCCGAGGTCAGGCAGGAGATCAGCGAACTGCCGGTCGGCGGCGGGCAGCCGGTGACGATCGCCGACAGCAGTCACCGGGAGATCGTGGACGTCGCCGGCACCCTGCGGGCAGTCTCGATCCGGCCGCGTGGCAGCACCCTGACCATGGAGGCCGAGCTGTGGGACGGCACCGGCCGGGTGCTCCTGGTCTGGCTCGGCCGCCGCGATATTCCCGGCGTCCAGCCTGGCCGCAAGATCGTCGTGCACGGGCGGCTGACCAGCGTCAAGGGTGAGCGCGCGATCTACAACCCGTCCTACGAGCTCCAGCCGGCCGCCGGCCCCGATCAGTAGCCAACTCTGATCACTAGCGGACGCTGATCACTGGCCAGGCAGGAAGCGGTAGCCCATGCCGGGCTCGGTCAGCAGGTAGCGCGGCGCCGACGGATCCGGCTCGAGCTTGCGGCGCAGGTTGGCCACGTAGACCCGCAGGTAGTTGGCCTCATTCTGGTAGCCGGGACCCCAGACCTCACTGAGCAGCTGGCGCTGCGTCACTAGCCGGTCGGAGTTGCGGACGAGCACCTCGAGCAGCTGCCATTCGGTCGGTGTCAGCCGCACATCGGCACCGGCCCTGGTGACACGCTTGCGGGCCAGGTCGACGGTGAACTCTGCGGTCGTCACGACGGGCTCGTCGGGCGCGGGTGAGGCCCGGCGCACCGCGGCGCGGAGCCGCGCGAGCAGCTCGTCCATCCCGAACGGCTTGGTCACGTAGTCATCGGCGCCGGCATCGAGCGCCGCGACCTTCTGACTCTCCTGGCCCCAGGCCGACAGCACGATGATCGGCGTGCTCGTCCAGCCGCGCACTCCCCTGATGACCTCGGTCCCGTCCATGTCGGGCAGGCCGAGATCGAGTATCAGCACGTCCGGCCGCTCGCGCGCCATGGCGGCCAGCCCCGACGCCCCGTCGGCGGCCGTGCTCACCTCGTACTTGCGGGCGGTCAGGTTGATCTTCAAGGCCCTCAGGATGGGTGCTTCGTCGTCGATGACGAGGACGCGGGTCATGGGCCCGCGGTCACGCTCGACGTGCTCGCGGCGGCGCACGGCAGGGTGACGCGCATGGTCAGCCCGCCACCTGGCGTGTCGGCCGCCTCCACGATGCCGCCCATCGTGTCCAGGAAGCCCTTGACGACGGCCAGTCCGAGGCCGACGCCGGTGCCACCGGTCGGATCAGGGCCGCCTGACGGGTCGGTGCCGCGGCCGTCCAGGCGCTGGAAGGGCTCGAACATGCGGGCTTTCAGTTCGTCCGGCACCCCGCGGCCGTGATCGATGATCTCGAGCAGGACGCCGTCCAACGTGCGGCTGGCCCGCAGGCCGGGCCGGCGCCCGACAGGAGAGTAGGCCAGCGCATTGGCGAAGAGGTTGGCTAGCACGCGCTCCAGCAGGCCGGGATCGGTCAGCACCAGCGGCAGGCCATCGGGTACCGCCAGCTCCAGCAGGCCGCCTCCGTCCAGCCCGCGCAGGGCGACGGGCGCGACCTCGTCGATGGCGGTCGGTCGCAGGAACGGCTGCAGCGAGCCGGTCGTGAGCCTGCTCATGTCCAGCAGGTTGCCGATCAGCGCGTCCAGCCGGTCTGCCGATGCCTCAATGGTGGCCAGCAGCGCGGCCTCGTCGGCCTCGGTCCACTCCACGTCGGTCTGCCGCAGCGTGCTGACGCTCGCCTTGATCGAGGCCAGCGGCGTACGCAGGTCGTGACTCACGGCGGCCAGCAGCGCCGTTCGCATCCGGTTGCCCTCGGCCAGCGCCTCTGCCTGCGCCGCCTGAGTTCGCAGCCGGTCCCGGTCCAGCGCTGCCGCGACCTGGGCGGTCAGGCCGTCCAGTAGCCGGGGCGAGAGCGGCCGGCCCTGACCGGAAACCTCCAGCAGCAGGTCGGGTCCCGCGGCGGTGCGCTGCACGGCTTCGCCGGAGTCTGGCTCGCTGCCCGCAACGCGCACCCACGCCTCGCCGGACCGCTCGAGCAGCTGCGCGCGGCCGCCGCGGCTCGCGATCAGGTGCGCCAGCACGGCCGCTGGCGTGTCCTGGCCGCCGAGGACTGTCTGAGCCAGGGCCAGCAGGTCCTGGGCTTCCTCGGTGCTGCGTGCGGCCTGCCGCGCCCGCAGGGCGGCCAGATGCACCACGCTGCTCACCGTCACCGCCACCGTTACAAACAGCAGCAGGGCCAGCAGGCTCTTGCCGTCGGCGATGGTGAGGGTGTGGACCGGCGGGGTGAAGTACCAGTTCACTAGCAAGCTCGCGGTGACCGCGGCCAGCACGGCGGGCCAGAATCCGCCCACGACTGCGACAGCGACGACTGCCACCAGGTAGATGAGCAGGTCGTCGCCCAGATCCAGGTGCAGGCTGCGGGCCGACAGCGCCAGCGTGAGCAGGGGCAGGCCGCCGACCAGCAGCACCCCGGCCAGGACGCGCCTGGCGCCGATCCCGCCGGTCAGGTCCGCGAACCGGCGCGGGACCCTGGCCTGCCGCTCGGCGGCGGGCTCGCCGGCCGCCGCCAGCGGGTCCAGCCCGGCCTCGGCAGCCTGGAACGGGCCACTGGGCGTCGGCTGACCAGGTATCTCCACAATCCACAGTGTGAACGATGCGGCGACCCGGCGCACCATCACGCCGCTGACAATGCCGCAGATCATGCTGGCGCCGACGATGATCGCCGCGACCCCGGCGAGCCTGGCAGTGGGCTGGAGCTCGGCATAAGGCGGGCGGGAGAAGCCGGCGATCGTCAGCCAGCCGATCGCGGCGAGCACGGGGGCGACGGCAGGCTCGGCGACCGCGGATCCGATCCCGACGATCAGCGCGGCCAGGATCAGCACCCACCTCGCCGATACGGCACCGTGGCTGGCGGCGGCCGCGGCCCCGACGACGAGCAGCGCGCCAAAACCGGCCGGCAGCGCGAGCGGGGCCGAGAGGCCGCGGCGGCGGGTTGTCCTTGGTTCTTGCGGCTGCGTCATCCAGGCCAGTTGAACGCAGCCGGCCCCGTTCCCTGACGATCTTCACGGGTTCTTAACACCGCCGCCCGCGGTCTTATCGCGTCCTTGGCATGGGCCGGGTCCGGGGTGCTGCCCGGACCCGGCCCTGGTGATTGCTACGAGCCGAGCATCATGCCGACGTCGTCGGCGTAGCCGTCGTTGAAGGTGCCCGCCGACCGGGTGAAGGTGAGGGCGAACTTGACCGACACGGTGCCGACCGGCACGGTACCTGTCGCCGACTCCAGGAGCAGCTCGGTCGCGTTGCCGCGTTCCGCCGGGGTGACCGGGGCGAGCGTGGCCGTGCCGAGTGAGGCGCCCGCCGAGTTGAGGAACGTGGCGACCAGCCCGGCGTTGTCGGCCTGCGAGGAGTACCCGCCGAGCCAGGCCGACAGGCTGTACGGCTCCGCTCCGGTGGCGATGTAGCTGGCCTGGGACGAGACGCTGACTGTCTGGGTCATCGTGGCAGCGGCGTCGTCGCCGCCGGCGAAGAACGCGCCGCCCGGGCTCGCCGGGGGCTGCGGGCCCTCGGCCGTCGTCGGGAAGCCACTGGCCCCGTAGCAGACCTGCTGGGGCTTGCTGGTCACGGTCCAGTCCTGCACGTTGCTCTTGCCGCTCCCCGATGACGAGCAGCTGCCGGTCTCAGCGCCCGGGTTCGTGATCGGGACCGAGTACGCCGGGCCGCCGCCGCCGGAAGCCGGACTCACCGTGTAGCTGAAGGTGGCCGAGCCGTGCGCCCCAGTCGTGTCGGTCGCGGTGACCATGACGCTGTCGGTGCCCGCGGTCGTGGGAGTGCCAGAGATCAGTCCGGTGCTGGCACCGATCGACAGGCCAGCCGGAAGCCCGGTGGCCGCGTAGGTCAGGGTCTGCCCGGCGCCAGAATCGGACGCCCTGATCTGCAGGGAGGTAGCCGTCCCGACGGTCGCCGTCTGCGCGCCGGGGCTGGTCACCGTCACAGTGTTGCCGCCACCGCCGCCTGAGCCGGTCCAGACGTCGTCGAGCGACTGCGCGTACTGCTCGTTGCTCGTCAGCGCCGGCAGGCCGAGCCCCTGCTCGACGGTCGCCAGCAGGCTGTAGTCGTCGTAGTACTGGCTGCTGGTGTAGCCGGCCTTGACCAGGCCCTGTGAGGCGATGATGTAGGCCGGCACCTGGTTGGGATAGCTCGGGCCGTAGGACTTGGTATAGGCCTCGTCCCAGGTCAGGATCAGCAGGCTCGGCTGGGTCTGCCAGGCCGGAGAGTTGAAGATGAGCGGCAGCTCGCTCGACAGCCACGTGTCGCCGGCCGCGACTCCGCCGCCTTCCATGTCGTTGTAGTCGTTGGCGGCGAACCAGACGTAGTCCGGCGTGGTCGATGCGCTCTGCAGGTCCGTCGCCATCTGGGTGAGCGGCTGATTGTGGGCCTGGCAGTAGCTGGCGTTGCTGACGTTGTCCGCGTAGTCCAGGTACGGCTCGTCGTCGGTGAGGTAGTAGTCACCGCTGGCGGTGTTGTGGTTGGTCTCGTCGCAGTCGCCGTTCATGCCCTCGGCGTAGCCCTTCCAGGACAGGCCTGCGGCCGTGAGCTCGTCGCCGAGGTTCTTCTCGCTGACCTGGCCTGCGTTGAAGTCGGCGTCGGTGTTGAAGGCCGATCCGCCGGAGGCGGCCAGGTAGTTCGGGTCGCTCGGGTGCTGGGTCGCGTACATACCGCCCAGGACGGTGCCCATCGGGGCCAGGGTTTTGTTGATGTACGGCGCGCTTGGATTGCCGACGATGTAGTCGCCGCTATTCGCCGGAGCCTGGCTGGCGCTGTAGTTCTCGTTCTCCATGAACGCGAAGAACACGTGGTCAAAGTGCGGCACATTCGACGTCGGCGTCGTCAGGACCGGCGCCGTGATCGTCGTCGACATCGTCAGCGACACGTCGTCCAGGTAGCCGTCGGTGGTACTGCCTGCCCCGTAAGTCCAGTTCACCTGCACGACCACCTGAGTCGTGCTCACCGGCACTGTCCCGGACGCCGACTGCGAGATCAGCTCGGTCTGGTCGCCGCGCTCCGCGGGGGTGACAGGGCCCAGGCTGGCGGTGCCGAGAGAGGTTCCGGCAGCGTTCTCGAACGTGGCCACCACGCCGACGGCGTCGGTCTGCGACGAGTACCCGCCCAGCCAGCCAGACAGGTTGTAGGTGACTCCGCCCGCGTTGATCGCGACCGAGCCGGAGGAAACGTTGACGACCTGCTGCATGGACCCGTTGCCCTTGGAGCCGCCGGCGAAGAAGGCGTTGCCCGCGTCGGCTGGTCCCTCCGACGTCGTTGGGTAGCCCGGTGCGCCGTAGCAGACGCTGTCCGGGCCGCCAGCGGTGATCTGCCAGCCGGGGATCGTCGTGGTGTCGAGGCCTGTCGTCGTGCACAGGCCGGTCTCGGCGTTTCCGTTGAGGATCAGGTTCGCGCTCGTGGCGGCGGCCGCACTCCACGGCACGGCTAAGCCGGAGGCCAGCATCGCTGCCCCGGCGACCAGCACTTTCCAACGCTTGGACATTCGGTCCCTCCGGACTCCGCAGACAGCGGTCACCGCACCGCGCGGGAGGCCATTCCTGCGGTCTCGACGCGGACGGTAGTTAGCCGGCTGAAGCGCCAGGGATAGCTGCGGACAACAAATGGCCAGAGGCGAGTGAAATCCAGGTGCATGCCGGGGAGGGGGCGATACTGACGGCATGCCCGCGAACGACATGCCGACCGACGACCTGGCCGGTGCCGACGTGGCTGCCGATGATGCGGCCCGCGACGATGGTGCCGGCGCCGGCATCGAGGCCGGCTGCCCGTTCTGCGCGATCATCGCGGGCCGCCTGCCGTCCAGTCAGCTGTACTCCGACGACGTGGTCCTGGCGTTCCTCGACATCAGGCCGGTCAATACGGGCCACCTGCTAGTGGTGCCGCGAGCGCATGCCAACGGCCTCGGCGATCTGCCCGAGCGCACCGGATCGGCGATGTTCGCAGCCGCCCACCGCCTGGCCAAGGCTCTGCGCGGGTCGGGCCAGCAGTGCGACGGCATCAACTTCTTCCTGGCTGACGGGGCAGTCGCCGGCCAGGAGGTCGACCACGTCCACCTGCACGTGATTCCGCGGTTCGCTGAGGACGGCTTCAAGATCAGCGCCCGTTGGCTGTCACCGGACCGGGCGGAGCTTGACGCGACAGCCGAGCGCATCCGTGCTTCGCTGAACGCGGGACCCCGGATAGCGGCCGCAACCGCGGACGCTCGCGATGCCCGTCTAGCGGCGGGAGTGGCCGAATCTGGGATCGTAGGGATTCGGTGGGGACCAATCGGTTTAATTAGGGCGCCAGAGCCCGTCGAATCCCTACGATGCCTGATTTGCGCCACCTAACTCCTACAATCTCGAGTCGGGCTGGGGCGCGGAGCCGGGCAGGGCGCTATCTCGGCGGCGGCGTCAGGGCCAGCCTGGGCCAGGGGCGCTATCTCGGCGGCGGCGTCAGGGCCAGCCGGGCCCGGCGGAGTCCGGCCACCGCGCGCAGCGCCACCGCCAGCATGAGCGCCATCAGCATCAGCTCGGCGTCATCGACCGCTCCGGGCCGGAATGCCAGCGCCGACTCGCCCGGCCGGAGGGCGAGTACCCAGCTCGCCGCGCCGACGAGGAACAACCCCGCCGCCACACTCGACATCGTCGCGGTGCGCGCCAGATAACTCGCGACTCGCGCTGGCAGCACGAGGCGGCGCAGGAGCAGCACGAGCCCGGCGATCATCCCCAAACCCGCCAGGGGGCTTACGACCATCCAGGCAAGCTCGCTTACCGGGAAGCGGCTGAGCATCGCCGGATGCGCCCAGAACGACGAGACCGACAGGGTGGACGCCCACCCGAACGCTGCCAGCCCGCCGGGTACGAGCCCGTGCTCCGCGCCGGTGCCGCCCGTTCCCGGCCAGCCGTTCTCGAAATGCCGCGCGCCTGCCGTCAGCGTGACCGCGCAGCACACCGCCACGATGGCAGGCCTGACCAGCCGCCTGTCCCGCAGGCGTATCAGCGCCAGGACGGCGTGCCACGCCACCGGAGCTGCCGCGGCTATGACGGCGAGCGCGAGGCAGCCAGCCGCGAGCGACATGATGACTGTGCCGGTCGCCACCGGTGCGGAATTCGGCGAGAACCACTGCCAGCCAGTGGCCAGCTGAGCCAGCATTGCTACCCCGAGCGCTAGGAACCCGCCGAGCGCGCAGCAGAGCGTCGCGACTCCGCATCGGATCTGCTCGGCAGGCGGCAGCTCGTGGCTGGTCAGGCCGACGGTGGTGCACCGGGCGAGCAGGCCGCTGACGATGATGTTGACGGTCCGGCGGTAGCTGCGTGGGTGCTCTGTGAGCTCGGCTAGCAGCAGCTCGGCGAATTCCTCGCCGTAGCGGGCTCGCCAGGACCGCGGATACCAGCGCAGCAGCCTCGCCGTCCGGCGCACCGCCAGCTCCGCCGGGGTCATCACGCCGGGCTCCAGTTTCTGCTGAGCCGGCCGAGGCCGACGTCGGCGACACGGCGCTGGTCCGCCAGGTGCACTCGGAGCGCCTGCGCTCCGGCGGCCGTGAGCTGGTAGGGCCGCCGCCTGTCGTCGCTCGCGAGCGCCTCGATCAGGCCCTGGCCTTCCAGCCGGCTCAGCGCCTCGTAGAGCGTTCCGGGCGCCAGCCTGACGCCGGCAAAGGCCTCAATGTCCTTGGTCAGGGCGTAGCCGTGCTTCGCGCCGTCGGCGAGACTGGACATGATGAGCGTGGCGGGCCCGGCGTAGCGGCCGAAGGTCACCAGCGATCCAGCTTCCGCAGGCGAGTTGTCGGGTCCGCGATCTGGCATCTGGCTATCGTATATCGTCTGGCGATGGATCGGCAGGCGACCGTTCATCGGTCCGTCTCCGTGGGCGGAACCAGGTACGGCAGCCGGGATTGCAGGAACGAGCGCGGGAACTCCGCGCGCATTCGCCACAAGCCGGCGTCGACCACGAAGTGCGCCATCACCGCGCCGAGGAACAGCCCGAACAGCACCCGGACAGCGGGCCGGGCGGCAAGCTGATCAGACGCGACCGACAGGGCGGCCCCGCCTAGCAGGGCGATATTGCACAGCGCAGCTAGTCCAGCCACCCGCTTAGCGCCGCGCGGACCGCCCGCGGCCAGCAAGCCCATGAGCAGCAGGTACTGGAAGCCGTGCGCAACGGTCAGGCCGGCCACGGCTGCATAGGGCGAGCTGAACACGAACACCGGCAGGCTGAACACCAGCGACATCAGGTACACAGCGCAGAATCCGGTCGGCCGCTGGCTAGCAGTCCGCCTGGCCAGGCACCAGGCGCCAGCCGCGACGAAGATGCCGAACGCCACCGCCGCGACGGGGAACAGCGGCGCCAGCACAGGCCGGACTGGCAACTGGAGCAGGCTCGGCCGCGCCAGCAGGCCCGCAATCCCGGCCAGGCCTGCCCCTGTCAATGCGCGGCGCTCCGCGGTCCGCAGGCCAGCGACACGCCCCGATGCTGCTGCAAGGGCGGCAATGCCGAGATTCTGCTTCTGATAGTGGAAGAACTGCCAGCCGAAATACGGCAGAAGCAGCCAGTAGAGCGCCGCTCGCGGCACCAGCAGGGCAATCGCGCCGGCCCCGGATATCAGCGCGAGCGGCCACCACAAGTACCTCGGCTTGCGCGAGCGCATGTGCGCGCGAACGTCGGGCACGGTGTAGAACCACGCGGTCGAGGCGACGTGTACCGACGATCCTGCGAACAGCAGGAACGCCAGTCCCTCCGGCGCAGGCGCGGTTCCGGGCGGGGCCAGCATGATGGCAGCCACGGCGGCGCCGGCCGTGAGGGTGATGGTCGCCACCAGCCAGGCTCGGGCGACCGCGGTGGCGGGCAGCTGGCGGCTGGCCATGAGCGACAACGGGCAGGTGAGCGAGCTCAGCCGCCACCGCAGCCCCCGGTGGCAGCGGCAGCGCTGGCCGCCATCACGTGCAGGACGACAAATACGAGGAACGCCGAGAAAGGCAACAGGCCAAGAAGCGTCCAGGCGAGAAGATGACCGCCGCGAGGCCGGGTAGGGCGCGGCGGCGAAGCGGCCGCGTCGTCGCCGGTGGCAAGTTCAGGTGTCATGGAGGGAGACTAGTTCGTCGCCCGATACATCGTCAACCGATAGTTCGTAATCCGATAGATTGGCGGCGCGGGCCTGGGCACCGAGGCCCGACTCCCTGGTGGGTCAGACCCCCAGACCACCGCCACCTGCGGGCTGGCGCAGCCTCCGCCGCGCCACAGTGCTCCGGACGGTATCCACGATCAGCAGGATCGGCACGATGAAGGCCTGGAAGAACAAGAAATAGTGACCGCCGGAGAATACGAACGTCAGGTAGAAGCCATAGACGAAGAACGCCACGCCGAACAGTGCCCTGATCACCCGCCGTTGCAGTTTCTGGTTCCTGACCACGGCGGTCACCAGCATCGCGATGCCGCTGAACATCAGCAGGAGGCAGTACCAGGAGAATCCTGAGTTGTGGGCGAAGTTGAGATTTCCCATAAAGCGTCCCCCCGATGTCAGCGGCCCATCCTGATCAGGCGACCGCGCGGCGAATCTGGCGTGACACTATAGGGATATTCACTGACTTGTAAAGGTTCCATCCTTTATCGACGGATAGGAACCCGATGATCTGTCTCGCCCAGCCCCAGACGTGTGGGCTGTCGGCGGACGAGCAGGCAGGGGAAGATAGCCAGATGATCGATCTGATCCTTCGCAATGCCCGGATCGCGGGCCAGGACTCGCTGACCGACCTCGGTGTGGACGGCGGCGTCCTGACCGACGTCGGCAGCGACACGACCGCCGCGCAGACCATCGAGCTGGCGGGACGGCTGGTGACTCCCCCGCTGGTCGAGCCGCATATTCACCTGGACGCTGTCCTCACTGTCGGGCAGCCCCGGCCGAACGTGTCTGGATCGCTGTTCGAGGGCATCGCCGTGTGGGCCGAACGCGTCGCCGACCTGACCTATGACGACGTGCAGTCGCGCGTCCGGCAGGTCCTGCGCTGGCAGCTCGCCTGCGGCGTCCAGCACGTGCGCAGCCACGTCGACGTCTGCGATCCGCAGCTGCGCGCGCTGCGGGCCCTGGTCGACCTGCGTGAAGAGGTCCGCGGCATCATCGACCTTCAGCTCGTCGCCTTCCCGCAGCAGGGCATACTCGGCTTCGACGGCGGCAAGGAGCTGATGCGCGAGGCCGTCGAGCTCGGCGCCGACGTCGTGGGCGGCATTCCGCACTACGAGCTGACCCGCGAGGACGGCGTGGAGTCGGTGCAGGTTCGCCATGGCCCTGGCCGACGAGCACGGCCTGGCGGTCGACATCCACTGCGACGAGACCGACGACGACCACTCGAGGTTCGTGGAAGTGATGGCGGCCGAGACGATACGCCGCGGCATGTCCGGCCGGGTCACCGCTAGTCACACGACCGCGATGCACTCCTACAACAACGCCTACGCGTACCGGCTCATCAGCAACATCGCCAGGGCCGGGCTGCACATGGTGACGAACCCGATGGACAACTCCGTGCTGCAGGGGCGCTTCGACACCGGGCCGATCCGCCGCGGCCACACCCGGGTTAAGCAGCTCCAGGAGGCCGGCGTCAACGTCTGCATCGGGCACGACTCGGTGATGGATCCCTGGTACCCGCTCGGTTACGGCGACCCGCTCCAGGCCGCGTTCGTCCTTGTGCACCTCGGGCAGATGTCGGGCGACAGCGAGCTGCGGCGGCTCATCGAGATGATCACCGTCAACCCGGCCGGCAGCGCTCGGCGTTCCCGGCTACGGCCTGCGGCCCGGCGGCCCGGCCAGCCTCGTCGTGTTCGATGCCCCGTCGGAGGCTGACGCACTGCGGCTGGTCGCGCCGCGCACGCTCGTGCTGCGCGACGGCAAGGTGATCGCGCGGGCGACCCCGGCGCAGCACACGGTGGTCTGGGACGGCGCCGAGGAGCAGGTCACCTTCCTGCGGACTTAAGCGCCAGGGGCGCGCTGGCCCGGCGGACCAGGCCAGCGCCCCAGGCGCGAACGTTCCCGCTAGGCAGCTGCGGGCTCAGCGGTCTCGCCCGGGATGTCCAGAGCTTCCTGCACTTTGCTCTCGCCCTGCAGCCGGAAGAACAGCGCGTACAGCAGCGCGGCGAGCACGAAGCCCGACCTCGAAGGTCAGGTCGCCGAAGGCCGGGACGTGCTTCGGGATCACGCCCACATAACCGGGGCTGCCGGTCTGGTTCGCGAACAGGTAGATGGACAGCGCCGCCGAGATGGCCATGGCGACAGCGCCTGCCCACGGGTTGTGCTTCCGGTCGAACAGCAGGCCAGCGACCTGCTTGCCCCGGCGCAGGAACTGGTCGGCGAAGAAGACGCCGAGCCACGGGCCGATCCAGTACGCGATGACCAGCAGGAAGTTGTTGTACTTCACGCCGGCGTCGCTGAGGCCGGACAGCGCCAGGAAGAAGCCGGCCACGCCGAAGACGAGCGCCGACGATGGCCCGGCGCAGCGTCAGCGGGAGCTTGACGCCGAGCGCGAGGAACGACATCGAGCCGGAGTACACGTTCAGCGCGTTCGCGCAGATGGCGCCCGAGCGCGATCGCGAGCAGCGTGACGTCGGCGATCCCGGTGGGCAGGTGGCTGACGAAGCCGGCCGTCGGGTTGTCGGCGTACTTGTCGATGCTGGTGACGGTCGCCGCCGCCGCGCCGACGACTTCCAGCACGACGCAGGAGATGAAGACGCCGAGGCCCGCCCACAGGCCGGTCGGCCCTGCGGTTGGTGTCCTTGGGCAGGTAGCGCGTGTAGTCGCTGGCGTACGGGATTCCAGCCAGCCGCGTAGCCGAACGCCGCGCCGAAGGTGACGAGCCAGCCGCCCAGGCCGCCGGTGTCGTGCACCGCGCTCGGGTGCGCCTTGCCGACGATCACGACCGACGCGATCAGGAAGATGACCACGAGCACCGGGAACGCGACCCGCTCGAACGCGTGCACCAGGTTGTGCCCGAAGAACGCGACCGCGAGCTGCACCACCACGATGATGAGCAGGCAGATCTTGTCGTTCCAGCCAAGCAGTGCGTTCAGCGCGAACGCGCCGCTGACGCTGTTAACGGCGAACCAGCCGACGCCCGCGACCAGCGCGTTGATCCCGGCCGGCAGGATGTTGCCGAGGAAGCCGAAGCCGAACCGGGACAGCACCATCTGCGGCACGCCGAACAGCGGGCCGCGCGCGGCGAGCGACGCCCATCGACACCGAGCCAAGCGCGGTGCCGAGCACGATGGCGAGCGTCGCCGCCCAGAACGACTGGCCGAAGAACCAGACGCCGATGATGCCGACGAAGATCGTCGCGAACTCCATGTTCGGCGACACCCACGTCCAGAACTGCTGGAGCGGCTTGCCGTGCCGCTCGCTCAGCGGGATGTACTCGGCCCCGCCAGGCTCGATCGTCGCGATCTTGTCGCCATATGTGCCTTCACGAACATCGGCCTCGATCACCGCGGTGTCGCCCGCGCTTGTGGTCTCGGTCACTTCCTGTACACCCCTAAATGAGACGTGCGCGCCGGGAAGAGAGCTGCGCTGGCTGCCGGAAAGTTCACCCACGTGGTGGGTTACGAGCCGGTCGTCCCGCCAGTACCGCCTCATACCGGAGCAGCCGGAACGACTCAGGGCTAAGTGTGACCCACATCTATTTCCAACATGTGTCATGACACGCGCGATTCCCGGAGGGTAAGTGACGCCGCCTCGGCGTGATCGACGCCACACAGATGGGGGGTAGGGCCAGTACGGGGGGGAGTGCTGACCCTACCCACTGGTAACAACAGCCGCGGCCTCCGGTCTGTGCCGTGATAACGGTCACGTCCCAGTTAGCCGTCGTCGGGCGGCGGTCTGCTCGACCACGGGCAGCGTCATCGCAGCATCCGAGGTGCGCAGACCCTGGCCGCGGTCGGCCACGCCAGGCGGCCGCCGCGATAGCGTAGGCCAGGTGAGCAGGGTGCACGACATGGGCGGGCAGACCGGGTTCGGACCGGTCCCCGTCGAGGACGACGGGGAGTTTTTCCACGCCGACTGGGAAGCCCGGGTGTATGCAATCATCCGGGTGCTGCAGCAGCGCGGGGTGATCAACGCCGCGTTCGATGATCTCCGCGACGCTATTGAGCGGATCCCCCCTGCCGAGTACCTGACCATGTACTAATATGAACGCTAACTGCGGGCGGCCGAGATGCTGCTGGTCGAGCGGAAGCTGCTAACCGATGGCTAGGTTCGCCGCTGGCGCCCGGGTGCGAGCCCAGGCGACAGATCCTGACGGTCACACGAGGCTGCCGCGGTATGCCCGCGGCCATATGGGCGAGGTCGTCGAAGTCCGGGCGATGTGGCAGCTGCCGGACGAGGCGGTGCGCGGCATCTTCCGCAGCGAGCCGGTCTACGCCGTGCGCTTCAATGCGGCTGAGCTGTGGGGTTCTGGGTCGCACTCAGTCATCCTCGACATGTGGGAGTCCTACCTGGAGGAGGCACCGTGAGCGGCGAGCACGGCGAGTTGCCCGTCGCAGCCAGGGTCCGCAGCCTCGAAGAGCGCTTGATCACCGCCGGGCTGGCGACCGACGCGGAGCTCGACGACATCCTCGAGCGGGTGTTTACCTCGGCCTGGCTGGTCATTATCGGTGCCCTGATGGCCGCCCATGCCTGGAAGGATCCCGGCTACCGTGAACGCCTGCTGGCCGACGGCAACGCGGCGGCCAGCGAACTCGGCTTCGGCGCCGGCACCGAGGGGTACCTGCTGAAGGCGGTTGAGAATTCGCGGGCCGTGCACAACATGATCGTGTGCACGCTGTGCTCGTGCTACCCGACCGCGCTGCTCGGGCCGTCGCCGAGCTGGTACAAGAGCTTCGCCTCCCAGGTCCCTGTCGGGGCACCTGCGGGGCCGGGCGGGTATCGGTGCCGCAACCCGACCAGATGCCACAAGCGTGGGCGGCAAGCTACCAGCCACCGCCAGGCACAGCCGCGAAGATCTCGAGCTCACTCTGGGCTGCAGTATCGCCGATAGCGAGGTAGTTATGAGCTGGCTGGCAAGCATACCAGCCAGCGCCCGGCCGGGCCGCCGTATTTCTCCTGAGCGCTCATCTCGTAGATTCGGTATAGCCGGTCTTATCCTGTCGGATTATTCCGGCGGTGCCTCGGGCTACTGCGTCAGCGCGGACACGGACGTGATGTGGAGCGCGAGCAGCAGCGACACGGCGGCTGTCGGGATCAGCGCGCGCGGGAGCTCGATGCTCGGCGCGCCGGACGGGGTGACGTTGATCAGCGCGTAATCCGGTGAGGGCGCTGAGGGTCAGGGCGTAGACCAGATCGGTCATGCCGAACGCGTTGAACCACAGGGCGCCGCGGCGGCCCCCGCCCTGCGCGAGCCTGCGGGCGACCAGTGGCGCGGCGATGCCGGCGGCGATGTCGCCCAGGCCCGCGGGCAGGGCGAACAGCGCGGGCAGATGACCGAGAAACATGGTGAGCCAGGAAGGCCGATCCCTCGATCACCCGGAACGTGTGCGGGAGCTCCAGGCGGCTCACCATGCCCGGCGCCGCCAGGGAGCGCGACACCACCGGGATCCGGCGCAGTGCCAGCAGCAAGCCAAGGAAGCCGACCACCGCGACCGGCAGCCAGGCACGCCGTGACCGAGCCGTGCGGGTACGAGCCGTGAGCCGCGATCACCGCGCTGGCGGTGAACCAGCCGCCGAGCACGACGGCCGCACCTCCGGCGAGCAGCGCCGCACGCCGCCGACTCAGGCCGGCCCGCACCGCGCCGCCGTACAGCACGACGCAGGTCGCGGCTGGGATTGCGATGATCCCGGCGATGGTGATCGCCCACAGAAAGCCAGGCGCGTCGTACATGACAACCTCCTCCAGCGGAGCGTTGGATATCTCCAAGATACTATGTTGGCAATAGTATCTGTCAACTCGTATCATGGGGAGGTGACTCGGAACGTTCGCACCTACGACCACTTCTGCCTGACGGCACGCGCGCTAGAAGCCGTCGGCGACCGGTGGAGTCTGCTGGTGATCCGCGACCTTCTCACTGGCGCCAAGAGGTTCACCGACCTGATGGACCGCCTGGGCGGGATCACCCCCAAGACGCTCAGCCAACGCCTGCGAGAACTTCGAAGACACCGGGATCGTCACCGCCGACCGGGAGCCGGGCAGGCGGGAAGTCTGGTATCGACTGACGCCCGTCGGCGTCGACCCCTTTCGACGGGTCAACGATGGGCCAGGCACGCCTGGCGAAGGGCGGGCCGAGCAGGCCCGAGTGCTGACTCCGCCGTATGCCATCGCTCGCCCCCCGCACTCCCCTAACCGGCCGCCGGTACCGTGCAGACCGCGCCGCGGTCGGCGCCGGAGACCAGCGCCGCGTACTTGGCGAGCACGCCGGTCGTGTAGTTCGGGGCCGGCCGCCGCCAGGCGGCTCGCCGCCGCTCCAGCTCGGCGTCGTCGACGAGGAGGTCCAGCCGCCGCTCGACCACGTCGAGCACGATGAGGTCGCCGTCGGCAACGAGCGCGATCGGGCCGCCGTCCCACGCCTCGGGCGCGATATGCCCGACGCAGGCACCGAACGTGGCGCCGGAGAACCGGCCGTCAGTGAGCAGGACGACGTCCTTGCCGAGGCCGGCGCCCTTGATGGCCGCCGTGACCGCGAGCATCTCCCGCATGCCGGGGCCGCCCTTGGGGCCCTCGTGCCGGATCACCAGCACGTCGCCCTTGCGGACCTTGCCCTCGGTGACCGCCTCGAAGCAGTCCTCCTCGCGCTCAAAGACACGCGCGGTGCCCTCGAACCGCAGCGTCTCGATGCCGGGAGTCTTGACGACGGCGCCGTTCGGGGCGAGCGAGCCACGCAGGATGGCCAGGCCGCCATCCGGCTTGAACGGGTCCTTGACCGGGCGGACCACCTTGCCGTCGGGCTCGAACGCGTCCGCGACGTTGTCGCCGAGCGTCCGGCCGTTGACGGTCATCGCGCTGCCGTCGATGAGCCCGGCCGACAGCAGTTCCTTCAGGATGACCGGAACGCCGCCGACCCTGTCCAGCTCGCTCATGATGTACAGGCCGGACGGGCGCATCGAGGCGATGACCGGCGTGCGCCTGCTGATCTCGTCGAAGTCGTCCATGCTGAGCTCGACCCCGGCCTCGTTCGCGATCGCCAGCAGGTGCAGCACCGCGTTGGTCGAGCCAGCGGTCGCCATCACGACGGTCGCGGCGTTGAGGAACGCCGTCCTGGTCATGATCTGGCGCGGCCGGAGCCCGGCGGCCAGGGCGCGCACGACAGCCTCGCCGGTGCGCCGGGCCAGATCGGTCCGCTCAGCCGACACCGCGGGCGCGGACGCCTCGCCCGGCAGCGTCATGCCGAGCGCCTCGGCGCAGGCCGACATGGTGTTGGCCGTGTACATGCCCGCGCACGAGCCGGCCCCCGGGCAGGCGGCGCGCTCGACGGCGAGCAGGTCGGCGTCCGACATCGTGCCGGCCGAGTGCTCTCCGACGGCCTCGAAGACGTCCTGAATCGTCACCGACTTGCCGTGGGCCCAGCCGGGCAGGATGGTCCCGCCGTAGAGGAACGCGGCGGGGATGTCGAGCCGGGCGCACGCCATCAGCATGCCGGGCAGGGACTTGTCGCAGCCAGCGATGGTGACCAGCGCGTCGAACTGCTCGGCGTTCACCATCAGCTCGACCGAGTCAGCGATGACCTCGCGGCTGACCAGCGAGGACTTCATGCCCTCGGTGCCCATGGAGATGCCGTCGGAGACCGCGATGGTGCCGAACTCAAGCGGCACGGCCCCGGCCTGGCGGATGCCTTCCTTCGCGGCCGCGGCCAGGCCGTTGAGGTGGACGTTGCAGGGGGTTACCTCGTTCCAGGAGGACGCGACGGCGACCTGCGGGCGCTCAAGGTCCTCCTCCGATAGCCCGACGGCGCGCAGCATCGCCCGGGCGGCGGCACGCGACGGCCCGGTCGTCAGCGGGCCTGACCGTGGCCTGGGCAGGCTCGCGGGTTGGGGGTTGGACATCTAGACAGCCTCCGAAATCTCCTCGGCGAGCGGCTCAGCGCCGGCTCGCAGCAACCCAAAGACCACGCCATCGGTCAGTGCCTCCCAGGAGGCGGTCACGATGTCGTCAGACACCCCGATCGTCGTCCACTCGCCATCGGAGTCGGCGGAGGTCAGCATGACCCTCGTCACCGCGCTGGTGGCGGCCCGGCCATCGAGGATGCGGACCTTGTAGTCCACCAGGTGGATGCCGGCCAGCTCCGGGTAGACCTCGGCAAGCCCGCGGCGCAGCGCCTGGTCGAGCGCGTGCACCGGCCCGACGCCTTCGCCGACCGCGACCACACGGTCGGTCCCGAGGCGCAGCCGGACGATCGCCTCACTGCGATCGGCCGTGCCGGCACGCTCGATGACCACACGGTAGCCCTCAAGCTCGAACCAGGCCGGCAGAACGCCCGCGCTCTTGCGCACGAGCAGCTCGAACGAGGCGTCGGCCGCCTCGAAGGCATAGCCGCGGTGCTCGGCCTCCTTGACCTGATCGAGCACCTTCCCGGCCAGGGCCGGGTCGCCGGACAGGTCGAGCCCGAGCTCGGCCGCCTTGGCGACCACATTGCTGCGCCCGGCCAGCTCGCTGACCAGGACCTGCGACTTGTTCCCGACAGTGCCGGGATCGACATGCGAGTACGCGTCCGGCCGGCGGGCGATCGCCGAGGCGTGCAGGCCGGCCTTCGTCGCGAACGCCGACGAGCCGACATACGGCTGCCGCGCCTCGAACGGCAGGTTCGCGACCTCCGCGATCGTCCGCGCCGTCGAGGCCAGTGCCGTGAGCCTGCCCGGCGGCAGCAGCTCGTGCCCGCGCTTGAGCTCGAGGTCGGCGATGACGGAGAACAGGTCCGCGTTGCCGCATCGCTCGCCATAGCCGTTGGCCGCGCCCTGCACGTGCAGGCTGCCAGCGGCGACGGCGACCACCGAGTTGGCCACCGCACAGGCGGAGTCGTTGTGGAAGTGCACGCCGATGGCCGTCCGCGACCTGTCAGCGACCTCCGCGACAATGCGGGCCACGTCGTCGGGCAGGGTGCCGCCGTTGGTGTCGCACAGCACCAGGGTGTCGGCGCCGGCGTCGGCGGCGGCGGCGAGCACCTCAAGCGCGTAGCCGCGATCAGCGAAGTAGCCGTCGAAGAAGTGCTCGGCGTCGAACACCACGCGGCGGCCGGCCGCGGCCATGTAGGCGATCGAGTCGGCGACCATGGCAACGTTCTCTGCTCGGGTCGTGCGCAGCGCCTCGTCCACATGCAGCGTCCAGGACTTGCCGACCAGCGTCACGATCGGCGTCTCGGCTTCCAGCAGGGCACGCAGGCTCGCGTCGTCTTCGACCTTCCGCCCCGGCAGCCGCGTCGCGCCGAACGCTGCCAGCGTCGCGTTCTTGAAGTCGATCTTCTTAGCCCGCTCGAAGAACTCCGCGTCCTTCGGGTTGGAGCCTGGCCAGCCGCCCTCGATCACGTCGACGCCGAGTCCGTCAAGCGCGGCCGCCACGCGAAGCTTGTCGGCGACCGTCAGATCGAGCCCCACCTGCTGCGAGCCGTCCCGCAGGGTGGTGTCGTAGATCTCTACCTTGGGTGTTGGCACGGTCATCACGTCCCCCCTACCTGACCGAGCTGAGCTAGCTGACCGAGCAGGGCCTTCTCCCACTCCCCCGTGCTCGCCGGCGCGCCCGCGGCTAGCACGGCGTCCACCGCCGCGTCGAGGTCTGCGGCCGCCGCGTCCTCGCCGAGATGCGAGAGCATCAGCGCCGACGACAGCACGGCACCGGCCGGATTGGCCAGGCCCTTGCCGGCGATGTCCGGCGCCGAGCCGTGTACGGGCTCGAACACAGACGGGCCCGGTGCGGTCCGGGTTCAGGTTGCCGCTGGCGGCGTAGCCAAGGCCACCGGTCAGCGCAGCGCCGAGGTCGGAGATGATGTCGCCGAACAGGTTGTCCGTGACGATCACGTCGAACCGTGCCGGGTCGTCCACCATCCACAGACAGGCCGCGTCGACGTGCGCGTAGCTCAGCTCGACGCCCGCCTCCGCCGCCACGTCGCGGGCGATCCGGTACCAGAGGTCGCCCGCGTGCGTCAGCACGTTGGTCTTGTGTACCAGCGTCAGCCGGCCGCTGCGACCGGCGGCGAGCCGCGCCGCGTACTGCACGCAGCGCCGCACGCCGGCCCAGGTGTTCAGCGACTCCTCGGTCGCGGTCTCGAACTGCGAGCCCCGGTGCACTGTGCCGCCGGCGCCTGCGTACAGGCCCTCGGTGTTCTCCCGCACGATGATGAAGTCGAGGTCCTCCAGCCGGTGCTTGCCGACCGCACCGCCGACGCCTGGACGCAGCTTGGACGGCCGCAGGTTGATGTAGAGGTCAAGCTCGAACCGCAGCCGCAGCAGCAGGCCGCGCTCGAGCACGCCGGGCGGCACCTCCGGGGTGCCCACCGCGCCAAGCAGGATCGCGTCGGACGTCCGCAACTCCGCCAGCACGGCATCCGGCAGAACCTCGCCCGTTGCCAGGTAGTGCCGGCCGCCGAGGCCGCAGCTCCGCCACTCGATGGCGAAGCCGTGCCGGCTGGCGACGGTGTCCAGGCACCCCTTTGCGACCTCGGTGACCTCGGGCCCGACGCCGTCACCTGGCAGGTGCGTGACGACGTGCGTCCGCCGCTCCCGTCCGATACGTCGCTGCTGCTCCGTCGCCCGCCGCTACGTCTCCCGCCGATACGTCGCCGCCCATTACTCGTCCATCTCATTCGCGGCGGAGTTCAGCCAGCTCATCATCTTGCGCAGCGGCTTGCCGGTCTCCTCGATCTGGCTGCCCTTGGCCTCGGCGCGCAGCTTCTCGAAGTTCGGCCGGCAGGCGTCGTCCTCGGCCACCCACTCGCGCGCGAACTCGCCCGACTGGATGTCGGCCAGCAGCTTGGCCATCGCGTCCTTGCTCGCCTGCCCGATCACGCGCGGCCCGCGGGTCAGGTCGCCGTACTCGGCCGTGTCGCTGACCGAGTACCGCATCCAGGCTTCGCCGCCCTCATACATGAGGTCGACGATGAGCTTGAGCTCGTGCAGGCACTCGAAGTAGGCGACCTCGGGCTGGTAGCCGGCGTTCACCAGCGTCTCGAAGCCCGCGTTGACCAGCGCCGTCACGCCGCCGCACAGCACGGCCTGCTCGCCGAACAGGTCACTCTCGGTCTCTTCCTGGAACGTGGTGACCAGGGCGCCCGCCTTCGTCCCGCCGATCGCGGCCGCGTACGACTTGGCCAGGTCCCAGGCCTTGCCGGTGGCGTCCTGCGCGACCGCGACGAGTACTGGCGTGCCGTGGCCTTCCTCGTACTGCCGCCGGACCAGGTGTCCCGGTGCCTTCGGCGCCACCATCGCGACGTCGACGGTGTCGGGCGCGGTGATGTACCCGAAGTGGATGTTGAAGCCGTGCGCGAAGAACAGCGCGTCGCCGGGCTGCAGGTTGGGCGCGATGGCCTCGGCATACAGCTTGCGCTGCGTGGTGTCCGGGGTCAGCACCATGATGACGTCAGCCCAGGCGCTCGCCTGGTCCGGCGTGGTCACCGCCAGTCCGGCGGCCTCGGCCCGCTTCCGGGATCGCGAGCCCTCGGGCAGGCCGACCCGCACGTCACAGCCCGAGTCGCGCAGGCTGAGCGCGTGCGCGTGGCCCTGGGAGCCGTAGCCGAGCACGGCGATCTTGCGGGACTGAATCAGGCCGAGATCTGCATCGGTGTCGTAGTACACGGTGGCCATGTCGGAAGACGTCCTCTCGTAAAAGATTTAATTGCTGGGAACGGGGTCGTTATGCGGCTGACTGTGCTTGACCGTCAACGGTCGTCAGCGCCGGGCTGCTATCGGTGATCACACCCGCGCCGCGGGCCAGCGCGATGCGGCCGGTCCTGACGAGCTCGCAGGTGCCGTACGAGTCGAGCATCGCCAGCAGCGCGTCCAGCTTGGCCGGGCTGCTGACAGCCTCGAGGACGAGCGTGGTCGGGCCCATGTCGACGACGCTGGCGCCGAACACGCCTGCGACCTCGAGCAGCTGGCCGCGCAGGGCGGGATCGGCCCGGACCTTGATCAGGGCGAGCTCGCGCTCGACGGCCGACCCCTCGTGCAGCTCGACTACCTTCAGGACCCGGACGAGCTTCTCCAGCTGCTTGCTGACCTGGTCGACCGGCGTAGACGCACCGTCGACGACGATAGTGATCCGGCTGACCCGCTCGTCGTGTGTCGGCCCGACCGCGAGCGAGGCGATGTTGAACGCACGCCGCGAGAACAGCCCCGCCACATGCGAGAGCACACCGGGCTTGTTTTCCACCAGCACCGATAGCGTGTGCGTGCTCATCAGATCCCCATCTCCCTGCGCGTTGCCGCGCGCTGCTCGTCCGCGCTGAACTCTGGGCCCAGCACGATCTCGTCGTTCGGCCTGGCCGGCCGGAACCATCGGGAAGACGCCCTCGCGGTCGTGGGTGCGGAAATCGACGACCACGGGCACGTCGGACGGCGCCAGCGCCTTGTCCAGCACCGTGTCCACCTCGTCTGCGCGGTCGCAGCGCAGCCCGATGCAGCCGTAGGCCTCGGCCAGCTTCACGTAGTCGGGGATGGCCGTGCCCAGCTCGACCGAGGAGTAGCGCTCGTCGTAGAAGAGCTCCTGCCACTGCCTGACCATGCCGAGGAAGCCGTTGTTGAAGATCAGCACCTTGATCGGGATCTTCTCGATCGCGCAGGTGGCTAGTTCCTGCGCGGTCATCTGGAAGCAGCCGTCGCCGTCGATCGCGACCACCAGCTCACCCGGCCGTCCGACCTGCGCGCCCATTGCGGCCGGGACGGCAAACCCCATCGTTCCCGCCCCGCCGGAGTTGATCCAGCTCCGCGGCTTGGTGAACGTGTAGTGCTGCGACGCATGCATCTGGTGCTGGCCCACGCCGGCCACGATGATGGCGTCGCCGCCGGTCATGGCCGAGAGGCGTTCGGTGACGTACTGCGGCTTCAGCGGTCCGTCCATCTCCTGGGCGTAGCGCAGCGGGAACTGCCGCTTCCAGCCGTCCAGGATCGACAGCCAGTCGGCCGTGTCGGGCCGGGCGCCGTCCTCGCTGACGACGGCGCTGAGCGCGTCGGCGAGTCCGGTCATCGTGAGGCCGAGGTCGCCGACGATCGCCACGTCCGGCCGGCGGTTCTTGCCGATCTCGGCGGGGTCGATGTCGGCGTGCACGATCCGGGCGCGCGGCGCGAAGTCGGCCAGCTTGCCGGTGACCCGGTCGTCGAACCTGGCGCCGAGCGCCACGATCAGGTCGGCTTCCTGAAGCGCGGCCACGGCCGGGAACGTGCCGTGCATGCCGGGCATGCCGAGCGCCAGCGGGTGCGTGTCCGGGAATGCGCCGCGGGCCATCAGCGTCGTGGTGACCGGCGCCTGGCTGAGCTCGGCGAGCCGGAGCAGGTCGGCGTGCGCGTCGGACTTGATCACGCCGCCGCCGACGTACAGCACCGGACGGCGAGCCTGGAGCAGGAGCGCGATCGCGGCCCGGATCGCGGCCTGGCTGGGCGGGCCAGGCACCTGATAGCCCGGCAGGTCCATGGCCGGCGGCCACTCGCCATCTGCCAGCCGCCACGGCCCGCTCGCCTGCTGCACGTCCTTGGGCACGTCCACCAGGACGGGGCCTGGCCGGCCGGTCGTGGCGATGTGGAAGGCCTCAGCGATCGCCGCCGGGATCCGCTCCACGTCGGTCACCAGCTCGTTGTGCTTGGTGATCGGCAGCGTGATGCCAGTGATGTCCGCTTCCTGGAAGGCGTCGGTGCCGATCATGGCCGTCCCGACCTGACCGGTGATCGCAACCATCGGGACGGAGTCCATGTAGGCGTCAGACAGCGCCGTGACCAGGTTGGTAGCGCCAGGCCCGCTGGTGGCGATGCACACCCCGGGCCGGCCGGTCGCCCAGGCGTAGCCCTCGGCAGCGTGGCCTGCGCCCTGCTCATGCCGGACCAGTACGTGCCGGACCGAGGACGACAGCAGCGGGTCGTAGGTCGGCAGGATCGTGCCGCCCGGCAGCCCGAATACCACTTCGACGCCCTGCTGCTCGAGACTGCGGACGAGTGCCTGGGCTCCGGTGAGCTCTTGCACGGGAGGCTCCTAAATTTGCTTGGTAATCCAACAAAAAACCTCCCTGCCGTGTGGCAAAGAGGTTGTAGCGCGACGCCCGTGCGGGCTTCGCGCTACGTGATAATAAGTACGAGGTGTCTACGCGGACTCACTGCTGATTCCTGCCCTGGTCGCACTGTCTTAGCTGGCACTGTGTGGCTGGCACTGAGTGGCTAGCACCGTCTGTGGCTACGCTGCCTGGTACTAGCTCGTCTACACCCTATCGCATCTTCGGATTCCCGCAGGCAGTTGGGCCCACTCTCGGCCTAATTGCGGACTCGTGGGCCCTGCCCGGGGCCCACGAGTCACTATCCGGTCGCGATCAGACTTAGCCTTAAGCGGGCGTCGGCGCGTAGTATCCGACCTCGATGCCCGGCTGCCCGTTGGGCAGGGTCACCTTGTTGCTGAAGTTGAGCGCGGGGAAGTTGGCGTGCGCCTGCAACAGCTGGAGCATCGCCTGCAGGTAGGCCTGGGCTGCCACCGTTGCCGCTGGGTCATGCTCCGCTAGGACCATGCCGCGGAAGGGAACGCCTGCGCTAGCGCCGGGACCGGAGTCGAGTAAAGCCCACGACGGCGACCTTTTCCAGGTTGGCCATGGCCTTGATCACGAGCATGAGCCGCTGGTCGACCTCGCCAGCCGTCAGGGCGCTCTTGGCCGCAGGGGATGCGGACACGCGCCCGCTGCTGGCGAGCTGCTGGCCGACTTGCTTCCGCGTCTGGATGATGCTGGTTAAACGCGGTCATGTAAGCAGCCCCGCCGGACGGATTGACCACCTGGACGGTGACCTGCGCGCTGCCGGAACCCCAGCTGGCTAGATCGACCGGAGCCACGTCGGCGCGCAGGCCTGGATTCGACTCAGCAAGCTTGAGGAACTCCGGGGTCACGACAACGAGGCCAGCGTTCGAGAGCGACGTCGAGTTCTTTCCGATCTGGACCTTCTGACCGCTGAACCCGCTGTTCGTGAGCGCGGCGCACGTCTGGGCATCGCACGCGACGGCCGTGGCCGACCCCACCTGCTGGGTGACAAAGGCCGCTGCATTCGCGCGGTTGGGCGCCAACGCAGGATTCGGCAGGAGGTGGCGGACTTGAATGCTTGGGCTTCGCCGACGGATCTGTCGACGATCCAGGAGAGCCACTGGCGGTCGGCGGAACCACCATGACTTGCCTTGTCATGCTTCTTCCCCTTGTGGCCGGGCGCCTGCCCACTTCGCCGTCGTGCCCGGTGTTGCCTGCGCGCCGGCGGCGGATGGGGTTCCGGCCGAGGAGCTATGCAGGGCCATGCCGATGACCACGCCCGCGCCCGCGAGCAGAACTGCGCCCAGGGCGACCAGCGTGGCAGTGCGATAGCGCCAGCGGTCGCCTCCGGTCCACCTCCGCGGTGGCCGCCAACCTGGGACGCCTCCGCCCTGCGCCGTGTCGTCGGGCCACAGCCAGCCGATCGAGGCCGGTGCGGGCTGACCGTCATATGTAGGAGTGACCGCTCCCGACGGCTCGGCGGGGCGCGCAGGCGCTGCCAGGCTGGCCATCTCGGCGGACGGCGCCGACGCTGCCACCATTGCTGGCTCCGGCGCCAATACGGGCTCCGGCTCCGGCTCTGGGGCGACTCACTGGCCGCTGGCGCAGGGGCGCTCACTCGCGCTGCCTCCGCGGCACGCAATTCCTCGGCGGCACGCAATTCGGCAGTGACACGCAGCGCCTTTGCGGCGCGCAGGGACTGTTCGGGACGCGGTGGCTCAGGGACGCGTTCGGGCTCGGCCGCCTTGGCCGGCAGCACTTCAGTGTCCGGGCCCATGCCGGTCGGGCTGGGTGGCCGCTTGGCGTTCTTGCCCGCTGGCCCGGATCCGGTTACACGCGGCAGGGGCTCTGTATTCGGCTCGCCGTGGTTGTGTGTCTGTGCTTGCGCGTGCTCTGCATCGATCGCAGCCTGCATGCGGGTCAGCACGTCATCCGGCAGGACCGGCCTGACGGCCTGGCCGGGACCTGGCTGACCCGGACCTTTCCGAGCCGGACCTGTCCGGGCCGCACCTGGCACACGCCGCGACAGCGGCGGACCGATTTCGTCGTCGCTCATACGACCCAAACCCCCCAAACCAAGCCGCGCTCCCACGCGGAATTTCGTCAGTATGACCGAAGTAACCGCCCACTACATGGGAAAAGCCAAAAACGGCGCGCAATCAGCGCGGTGCCGCTCAATCCCTGCGGACCTGCCGGATCCGGCTAGCTTCCCAGCAGGCCGAGCGGGCTCGGCCCGGCATAGTAGATGCGGACGAGATTCTGACCGTCGTAGAGCATCGGCCCGACCTTGGTCCAGGCGGGGAAATCTATGTCCGCCCGCAACACGCTGACCAGCGGTGCCAGGTACGTGGGGCCGGACAAGCCGGCCGCCGGATCCGACTCCGCCAGGAAGACGAGGCGGAACGGGATGCCCGGGCTGGCGTGCGGTCCGGAGTGACGGAAACTCACGATGTCGATCGGCTCATGCTTGATCAGGGCCTGGAGCGCGAGCAGCACCCGCGAGTCGACCTGTCCGGTCGCTAGTTCGGTCCTCGCGACCCCCGAGACCGTGACGGACCCGCTGTTGAGCAGCTCCGTACCGAGCCGGGCCCGGTCTTGGCGGTCTTGGCTGAGCGCCGATTCGTAGGCGGCGCCTCCATTCGGGTCGACGGGCTGGATGCTGACATACCCGCTGCCAGAGCCAAACCCGCCGAGGACCGCCGGAGCGACGACGTATCCCAGGCTGGGCCGCACCGTGTCCAGCAAGAGGCGGACCTGCGGGGTCACGATAACGACGCCAGCGTTCGATAGCGTCTGCGAGTTGATCCCTAGCGGGACTTCCTGGCTCGGCGGGAATCCGTGCTGCGGTGAGCGCAGCGCACGTCGGGACGTCGCAGGCCACGACGATAGCCGCGGTCAGCTCGCGCCTAAGCCAGACAACAGCGGCTTCGCGGTTCGCCTCGAGAGGCAGGCTCCCGGGCGCCGGCGGATTGCTGACAGCCCCGCTTGGTGATGCGGAGGCGGCTGTGTGGTCGGCGATGTCTTGTCGGGTCCGGCGACCGGAGTGGAATGCAAGGACAAGCCGATGACCAGCCCCGCCGCCGCGAGCACTACGGCACCGATAGCGACCAGTGTGGCGGTTCGGTAACGCCAGCCGCCTGACGCCTGGCGGCCGCCACCGGCCGCCACCCCGCGAGCCGCGGCCCCCCGTCGTCGTTTCTTCCGGCCACAGCCAGCCGATCGACCCCGGTGTGGGCTGGCCGTCATACGCGGCAGTGATCGCCGGCAGCGTCACCCGGGACGGGTTTGCGCGCGGCGGCTGCGGCGCATAGGCCGGCTCCGCTGGAGGCTCAGACTCCACCGCGCGCACGGGCTCAGGCTCCGCGGCGCGCACGGGCTCAGGCTCCACGGCGCGCACGGGCTCAGGCTCCGCGGCGCGCACGGGCTCAGGCTCCACGACGCGCACGGGCGGCGGCTCCACCGCACGCACAGCCGGCGGCTCCGCAGCGCGCACGGGCGGCGGCTCCACGGCAGCCACCGGCGGAGGCTCCGCGGCACGCACCGGCGGCGGCTCCACCGCAGCAATCGGCTCAGACTCCACGACCCGTAGGGCTCGACCGACGCGCAGCGACTCCTCGCCAAGTGGCGGCCTGGGTGCACGGGATGGCCTGGCGACGTATTCGGGCTCGGCCGCCTGGTCAGGTACTGGCTCAATGTCCGGACCCACGCCGGAAGGGCTGGCGGCCCGGTGCGCGCCTTGCTTGGTCGCTGGCCCGGACTCAGCAGTCACGACCGGGATGGGCTCAGTATTTGGCTCGCCACGGTTATGTCCTTCTACTTGCGCATGCTCGGCATCGATCGCAGCCTGCATGCGACTGAGGACGTCCTCCGGCAGCACCGGCCTGGCGGACTGACCAGGACCTGGACGGGCCGCGCCCGGGACACGCCGAGACAGCGGCGCACCGGCTCCGTCGTCTCTCATACGGCACAACCCCCCCAACCAAGCCCCGCGTACACGCGGAATTTCGTCATTATGACCGAGGTGGCTATCCAAGACGGGCGAAAAAGCAAAAGACCTCCCGCATTCCACCGCGGTACGGTCCAAGTTCTGTTATGCAGCGTGCGGGACATTTGGCCTGCTTTCAGAACACGCCGGGTAGCAGAGCTGCGGTGCGGCTTCGGTAGCTGCGGTAGGCGGGCAGGGCCCGCAGCAGCACCTGCTCTTCCCGCAGCGCCCTGTAGACCTGAAGGCCGCAAAGCGCCACCCACAGCGCCAGCGCCGTGTAGCTATTCACCGCGATCGCGAGACCGAGGGATGACACGATCTCGCCGGCATACAAGGGATGCCGCACCCACCGATAGGGTCCCCGGTCGACGACGCCGCGCGCCTGCGCCAGCACGGACACATTGCGGCCGAGGAATCGCAGGGACCACACGGCCCACACCATGCCGCAGATGAGCAGGACGTCAGAAAGAGCCTGGCGGCGCTGTCCAGCTAGCGCGCCGTGTAGAAGCGGAAGCGCGAAAGGTAGCCACGTCGCAGCTATCGCCGCGGCATGGGCGGTGACCGAGCCGCTCGTCGCGAGTGCCGGGCCTCGCCGCAGGTAGCACCAGATGACCAGGGCGTAGAAGGCCAGCACGAGCACGGCGCCGACGGTCCGCAGGAGCCCCGCCACCCCGGCATGGGAGCCGCGGTCCAGGCCGATCACGTCGATAGCCAGGATCGCGCCGAACGCCGGCACCATGATCAGCCTGCCGATGTCGAGCCGCGGGCGGCCGGAGGCTTCGGGCATCATGCCTCCTATTTGAGAACGTGGAACAGTGCGTGGGCGATCTGGATGACCCCTGCCCCGAGGACGATCACGAACAGTGCCGGGAACAGGCAGCCGATCAACGGGAAGGTGATCTTCACCGGTATCCGCTGCGCTTGCGCCTCGGCGCGCTGACGGCGCCGGACCCGCATCTCCTTGGACTGCTCACGCAGCACACTGGCGATGGGAATGCCCAGCTCGGTGGATTGGATTAGGGCCGAGACGAACGCCCGCAGTTCGGGCGAGGTGGTGCGTTCGGCAAGCGACCGCATTGCCTCGCCGCGCGACTTGCCGATCTGCATCTCCTGCAGCACGCGAGCGAACTCGGCGGCCAGCGGTCCCTTGACGTTACGTGCGACCTGCGCGAGCGCGGCGTCGAATCCAAGGCCAGCTTCCACGCAGATAGTGAGGAGGTCCAATGCGTCCGGCAAGGTAATCGCGAGCTGCTGCTGCCTCTTGAGCCCCGTGTTGTACAAGAGCACATCGGGCAGGAAGAAGCCGGCTACCGCCCCGATGCCGCCGGTCACGATGAGCAGGGCGGGATGCCGCAGGGCGAGCACGGCGCCGAGCCCGCCCACTGCCAGCATGGCGAGCACCTTGACCGTGAGCATGCGGTCTGCCGTCCAGCCTTCTGGATTGCCCGCGACGTTCAGCCTGCGCTGCAGGCTGCTCCCGGAGCCGGCCGTTAGCCGCACGGCCACGTCCTGCATCCACGAGGGCAGCTTGAAGGGATCGGCGTTCCCAGCGGACCGGCGGGTGCCGACCCTAGTGTCACGGGTGTACCGCTTGTCGATATTGGCCAGCGCCTGGGCCACGCCCGGCTTCCCCTGCCGCTTCGGCATCAGCGCGACTACCAGGGCAAAGGCTGCTAGTACCAGCGCAGCAAGCCCGCCGTAGAGAAGCCCGGAGCCAGACATCCTAGATCTCCAACTTGATCATCCGGCGCATCAGCACCATGCCAAGCACCAGCAGCACAACGGCGCCGACGAGCATGACCTCGCCCACAGTGGTCGTGTAGAGCGGGCGCATGTACTTGGGGTTGAAGATGAACAGGAACCCGCCGACGGCTATGGGCAAGGCGACGAGAACGTAGGCGGACAGTCGGCCCTCCGCACTCAGCGCATGCACCTGACGGCGCAGGAATCCGCGTTCGCGGATAGTGCTGGCGGTGGTCGTCAGCACCTCGGCCAGATTGCCGCCGATCTTTCGCTGAATGCGAATGGCCATGACCGTCCAGCGCAGGTCGTCAGAACCCATGCGGTCCGCGACTGTCTCCAGGCAGTCCTCGAGGTCGCCTCCCAGCCTGGCTTCCGCCAGGGCACGCGCGAATTCTCCGGCGGCGGGCTGGGCATCCTCGCGCACCACGGCGTCCAGGGCCTGTGGCAGCGAGAACCCCGACTGAAGGGCGCTGGCGACGAGCTGCAGCAGGTCTGGCAGCTGCTCGGCGAAGGCGTTACGACGCCGCCGGATCAGCATGGTCAGCAACATCCGCATCGTGACCCAGCCGACGAGTGCCCCCACCAGGACACCAATGAGGACGTAGCCGGTGACGAGGCTGAGTACTGCGGCTACCACAAAGCCCAGGCAGCCGCCCAGCAGTACCCACTCGGTTGGCTTGCGGGCAACCGACGCCAGCTCCAGGCGATACGAGAGGCGCCGCTGAGCCGCGGGGCTCATCAGTCGCTGAGTCATGTCGACCGCGACGCGGCTCACCCTCCCGGAGGCAGCCGCTGCATCGTTAATAACTGGGCTGGACATATGCCGAGGGCCGTACCGAGCGATCCGGCCGGTGAGATCCCGTTCCTCGCCATTGCGAGCTAGTGAGCCAAACAGTGCCAGCGCGAATATGAACAGCGCAACGAAGATGGCCCCCAGGCCTCCGGCCAGTGACCAGCTCACCGGGCTCATGCTCCGTACCCCTGCGGATGGAAGATTCCAGGCGGTATCTGGATTCCCCGATCGGCCAGGCGGTTCAGGAACGTCGGGCGGAGGCCGGTGGGACGCAGCATGCCGCGGGGGCGTCCGCGCTCGTCAGTGCCGGCATGAAAGTCAAACAAGAATACGTCCTGCAGCAAGACAACATCGCCCTCCATGCCCTGCACCTCGGTGATGTGCGTGAGGTGGCGGGACCCGTCCTTCAGGCGGGACTGATGCAAGATCAAGTCGATCGCAGAGGACATCTGTTCGCGGATGGCGCGCTGACTCAGCTCCACGTTGGCCATCATCACCATCGTCTCCATCCGGGACAGGGAGTCACGCGGAGAGTTGGAGTGAATCGTCGTGATGGAGCCATCGTGACCAGTGTTCATTGCCTGCAGCATGTCGAGGGTGGCTCCGTCACGCACCTCACCTACGATGATCCGGTCCGGCCGCATACGCATCGCGTTGCGCACGAGGTCGCGGATCGTGATCTCGCCGCGCTTCTCCAGGTTGGCCGGGCGCGACTCCAGCCGGAGCACATGCTCCTGGCGCAACTGCAGTTCCGCCGCATCCTCGATCGTGACGATCCGCTCGTCTGGCGGCAGGAAGGCCGATAGCACGTTCAGCGTCGTGGTCTTGCCCGAGCCGGTACCGCCGCCGATCACGATGTTCAGACGGCCCTGCACGCAAAGTCGCAGGAGGTCCGCTACCTGGGGTGTGATGGTGCCGAATCGGATGAGATGACCAACGGTGAGTGGCTCGGCGGCGAACTTTCGGATCGTCAGCAGCGACCCGTCTAGGGCCACCGGCGGCACGACCGCGTTGATCCTGCTCCCGTCCGGCAGCCGCGCGTCGACCATCGGGCTGGACTCGTCCACCCGCCGGCCCACCCGCGCCACGATCTTCTCGATGGTGCGGCGCAGATGGGCCTCGTCGTTAAAAGCCGCATCCACCGGGTACAGGCGACCGTCGCGCTCGACATAGATCTGGTCGTATCCGTTGACCATGATCTCGGAGACACTCGGATCGCGCAGGTACGGCTCCAGGGGCCCGTGGCCGAGGATGTCATCTGCCACCTCCTGCGCCACGCGCGCCCGGTCGGCCGCCGTCATCGGCGTTTCGTCGCGCTGCAGCACAGCCTGCAGGGTCTGCATTACCTGGTGCTCTAGTTCACGCTCGTCCAGGTGCGTGTCGTAGAGCGTCGGTCCGAGCGCTTCGAGCAGTGCTTCGTGGACACTGCGCTTCAGCGGCGCGAACGGGTCTTCATGGCGGGTTGCACGGCGCGGCGCGCCGCGCCGTTCGACGTTGGGCGCGTTCGCCAGTCCGAGTTGCGACAGCCGGTCGGACAGGGTCATGCGACCCGCCTCTTACCGCGTGTCCGGCCCTCAAGCCGCCCCGGTGGCGCGGTCATCAGGTGCTGCTGCACGAATTTCGTCAGGGCCTGGCTGACCGGATGGCCCGGGCTGTCCAGCGTGATCGGCACGCCCTTATTGACGGAGATCGGCACGGCACGACTGGACGGGATGTGCGCGGCAATGTCAGACCGCACGACCTTCCGCACGTGCTCGAGGCTGAGTCCTACCTTCGAGTCAGCGCGGTTGACCATCACCGAGCGGATCTGGCGCGGGTACGACAGCATGTCCAGCATGTCCAGCGTGACACGAAGGTTCTTCAGCGCGGGCACGTCCGGCGTGGTGAGCAGCACAAGCTGTGACGAGACGTCCATCGCGGTCAGCACGTGCTCGCTGAACTGGGCCGGCGTATCCACCACAACGAAGTCGTACATGCCGCGCAGAACGGCGAGCAGTTCGCCGACCAGCCGGGGCGGGATCTTCTCCGCGTCGCCCGGAGTGACCGGCGCGAGCAGCATGTCGAGACCAGGCTGGTAGCGGGTTAGCAGCGAGGCGGTCCCCGACTCGTCCAGGTGACCCGCCATCGGCAGCGCGTCCACGATCGTTCGCAGCGGGTCGAGCTGCACGCTAATCGCCACATCGCCGAAGGCGAGATCGAGATCGACGACACAGACGCGCCCGGCACCGAGCTTGGCCAGCGCGACACCAAGATTGATCGCTATCGAGGTCTTGCCGCAGCCACCCTTGGCGGCGAAGACCGTGACGATCTGGCCCGGCGTGGACTCTTCGTCCGTCGGCGGCGCGAGCATCCGACGAGATACCTCATAGGAACGGCGGCAGGCGGCTGCCATGGCAGCGTCGTCCCCGACGGGCACGACATCGCGCACGCCAGACTGCAGCGCACGGGACAGCAGCGCGACGTCGACTTCCCGGCGGGCGAGGATCACGCCCACCGCTGGCCGCGCCAGCCGCAGCGCCGCCGCGAACGCCAGGGCGTCGCCCGTGACGGCTCGCGGGCCGATAATGACCAGCGTCTCGTGCGGGTCACTGTCCAGCAGCTTGGCCGCGCGCCGCGAGAGTATCCGCCTTGCGCACTTCCCCGTCGATGCCGGAGAGCAGCTCTCCGGCGCTGGACGCCGGCTCGCAGAGTATGGGCATCGTTCACTCCTCAATTCATTGGGAACAGCGTTGTCGTCCCGCCGAAGTTGGGCTTCTCATTGGGCGCATTGAGCGCCAGGTAAGGCATGCCCACCTCGGCAAGCTGGATGAGCTTCCCCGCAACCGCCGGATCGACAGCCAGGGTCACCAGCACCGCGCCCTGAGTCGTCACGGACGAGTTCTCGCTCAACGCCTGCACAGCGCTAATCGCGGACGAGGCGGACGGGCCGCCGGGTGGGGCTACTCCCACGGACAGGACCTGCAGGTCCGATAGCCCCGGCACGAGCTGGGTATCTCACGGTACCGCCCGGCAGCCACCTGATGGCCCACATTGCAGGTCCGTTGCAAGGGCGGCGCGTTGTTGTCGATGTGGAGGTGTATAGGTATCGAACACGTCAACACGCGAGCCGGCCGTGACGTAGCCGGCCACCGCCTCCGGGATGCAGAGCGCGATCGTGACGGCGACCTTGCCGGTCGGGATGGTGACGCTACTGGTGACGCGCTTGGCCGCGGTCACCAGCATTGGCTGGAGCAGCAGTTGGCCTTTGCCCAGCAGGCCGCTCAGGACCAATTGCTCGTTCGCCAGGGTGACTTTTGCGCACCGGCACAGCGGACAGACAACGACTTTGCCGGCACCGTCTCGGTGTCAGCAGATGACATTGGCCTTAGCGACCTTGAGCGAAGTACCGGCCGGAATCGTGCTCTGTGGCCGCGAGCACGGTTACCGCGTACATCACCCTCGATGGCACGCTTATTGGCCTGGCGGACGTAGGCCAGCACCGCGACCGCACCGAGCACGGCCAGCAGGCCAGCCAGCGCGATGGTCAGCATTCGGCGTTTCAAAATATCTCCACTCTGCGGTGCGATCTTGCGGCTCAGCCGGTGAGGTCGATGACGGAGACGCCGAGGTTGGTGCCGGTGATGTTGCCGGTAACCGGGATAACTCCCTGGACGAAGTAGCCGTTGATGCAGCTTGCGGCGTTCGGGCAGGAGGAGTTCGCCGGGTCGAGCCAGTCGGACGCAACGAAGCCAGGCAAGTTATAGCCGGTGACAACGAAGTCGGCAAAACCCTGCAAGGTGTAGACGCCAGCGTTGAGGGACACGTAGACAGGGATCAGGATCGGGGTCCGACTCTGCTGCGCGTTCTGCAGCACCTGCTCGCATGCCGCGTCCGGCGATTGGCCCCGCGGCGGCTGGGAAGCGATCCGCTGACGGGCAACGTGCAGTTACCGCCCTGATCGGCCGCCCAGCCGAAGATGCCCGGCCCGTCCGCGCCCGCTGGCTCGGTTGCGCAGCCAGCAGGCGTTACCTGGGGTGCCGGCGTGAGTACCTCGTCAGCGGACTGCGCGGGAAACGGGTCTGGCGGGTAGGGGGGCGCGGGCGCGAACTGGGTGCCCTGCTGTGTTGCCTGGTCCCACTCGCAAGCCGAGATCGTGAGCGCATCGGTCGTAGCGGCCACAGGCGCGCCCCACTCGGCCTGCGCACAGGCGCGTACGGTGCTGCCCTGGTAGGCGGAGTTGCCCAGCAGCGTCGTGGCGAACGCCGGGGGAAGCAGGGTAGAGCCGCCTCCGGTCAGCGTCGACGTGTACACCTCGACGAAGTTGGTGCCAGCCGACGGCGGCGGCGGGCAGCTTGTCAGCTGCCCCGTGCTCGGCGGGCAGGCGCCGAGGCCGCCCGAGCCGCAGACCGATGGCCGCGGCCGTTCCGCCGGTGAGGCTGGAGGCGTTAGCGTCCGCGAGCTGCCCAGCGACCTGCCCAGCAGCGGCAAGCGTGCACGTACCTAGTGCACAGCTCTTGGCGACTCCTAGCGCAGCGGCGTCAGCGCCGTTCTGCAGCTCGGCACGCTCCTGGTAGAGCTGGCCGACGTCAACTACCAGGGCCCCCATCCCCGTCAGCACGCCGCCGCCGATCAGCACCGCGACCAGCACCCCGATCACGCCACGCTCGTCCTGCCGCAGCCGAAGCTCGGACGAGCCTGATGAGCGAGGCCATCAGGTCTCGCATGGCATGACCCCTTCAGCGGTCAGCATGACGGGAGCACCGAGGCCGCCACCGCCGAGGAGACCGGCGATTGCGCCTATCGGGGTAATGAACGTGAACTGATAGCTGACATTGACCTGCGCGTCAGCGGCTGGCCCGGCGCCCGGCGCGCAGCTCGGCGCGACCGTCACGTTAACGCCGTTGAGATCGGGCGCAGCGGCCGCCGCACGGTTCTGGATGGCGGCATTGGAATAACCGAGAGCGCTCGAGCCTTGCTCCCTCGCGAGCCGCCTGCGTGAGGGTTATCTGAGCGTTGAGAGCGCGCCCGAAGTCGATGATCCCGCACACCAGCAGCAGCAGCAGCGGCAGCACCAACGCGAACTCCACCGCGGTGGCGCCACGATCCCGTGCTTTGCGGCCGCTGGACGGTCGCCAGTTTCATCGTCTGCTGCCCTCTCTCCGTACGCCAGCGAACGGCTTGACGGCCTGGTCGGCAGCCGGTGCCAACGCCGCCGACCAGGTCAAACCTGCGTGGCGACGAAGTGGTACAGCGTGTTGAGCTTGGTGCCCAGCAGCGTCAGGCCCGCGATGATGACCAGCGCGATGAAGATCAGGGTCAGGGCGTACTCCACCGCTGTCGCACCCCGGTCGTCCTGGCCACCCGACCGGGCGACCAGGTTCTGCACTCGTACGAAAGCACTGCGCATGAGGCACTCTTCCGTTCGCCTGGCACGCCCGGCCCGGACGCGGCGCGCCGTTCTGTTGTGTCTCGCCTGCGGCACCCCGTCAGATCTGGCCTGCGACGTTGTTGAACAGGGCAAGGAGCTTGGTGCCAAGAAGGGTCAGGCCCGCGATGATGACCACCGCGATGAAGACCAGGATCAGGCCGTACTCCACGGCCGTCGCACCACGGTCGTCCCGGCGCAGCGGCTCAGCGAGCAGGTTCTGCAGGGCGACGAGGACCTTGAGCATTGAGGCTCCTTCGAGATTCGGGGTTCGGGGAGGCAGATAGCACGCTCGTAATTGCCGGACGGCACCAGCCGCCCAGTAGTGGACACCATGCGCGAAGTCGCCCTCGGCGCGCCATCGGTCAGAAGGCCAGAGAAATCCGGCTGAACAGCCGACATGTCGGGCGATCGGCTAGACACGGGCGCTGATCGGCTGACTTTGGACTAGATGCGGCCTAGTTCACGGCCGAATGGGTCTGCATCGCGACGCATCGCCTACCGTTGGCGGCATGAACGCGATGTGGGCAGCCGCGGGCGCCGCCCTGGGCCTGCTGGCCGGGGCCGCGATCAGGAGCACAGTCTTCAGGTTGTCAGTTGCGAGCGGCGATCCCGAACGGACCGCGTGTCCCCGTTGCAGCGCGCCCGCCCGACGCCGGCTAGCGGTCCGGTGCGGGCAATGCGGCAGGAGCCTCGGTACTCCGCTGGCTCTGGAGCTTTGCACAGCTGGGGTGCTCGCACTGGTGCTGGGCCGGTTCGGCGGCCAGCCGGACGTGGTGGCATTTGGCTTTCTCGGCGTCCTCGGCGTCGCGCTGGCCGCGATCGATATCGCGGTTCAGCGACTGCCTGATCCGCTCACGCTGCCGGCCTACCCCATCTTGATCACATTGCTCGCCGTTGCCGCCATAGCCAGTCACGACGTGGCTGCGCTGGTGCGGGCTCTGCTGGGCGGGCTGGCTCTGGGCGGCGCCTACCTGATACTGGCGCTCCTGCGCCCAGGGCAGCTTGGCGGCGGCGACATTAAGCTCGCCGGCATCGCGGGGCTTGCCCTGGGCTGGCTCGGCTGGCCCACCCTGATCGCCGGAGCTGTCCTCGGCTTCGCGCTCTCCGCGCTGGTCAGCCTGGCTTTGCTTGCCGCGCGCCGGGTGACGCTGCACAGCGCGATTTCCTTCGGCCCGTTCCTGCTCGGCGGTGCCCTGCTCGCCATGCTCACGGGCGGCCACGGGGCTTAGCGCGCGACGGCAGGCTCATCGCCTTGCGGCCCGGGATCCGTGCCTGCACAGGCAAGCGACGTACAAAGCATGACGGCGCGCCAATAGCATTACGGTGCGTATCTGGCCGACTACGGCGGATAAGTTACATTTAGGTAACGATAGTTCCATGCGGGTCATGCGCTCATGACGCTGCAGTGGACTGTGATACTCGACCTCGGGTCCGGGGTCGGTGCGCTTCGGCCGGGGCGCACGATCGGCGTCAAACGCTTGGGAAGGTCATCCAGGTAAATTCTTGATTTGTTTCACTTAACGTCTTTGGTATGAATTTGTAGTATTTCTCATAGCATGGGCGACCAACGTCCCTTGGGGGGGAAGTTGTAATGCCGGTTCATCTCGCCATAGTTGACGGACAGACGCTCGTCCGTTATGGCCTGCGCGAGCTGATTGCGCAGCATTCTGACATTGAAATCGTGGCCGAGTGCCAGTCGGCGGCCGAAGCGCCGTCCATGGTCGCCACGGCACAGCCCGACGTAGTGACGGTAGACGTCGCTCTGCCCGATGGTGACGGCCTGCAGCTGGCCCGTGAGCTCCGAGACAGCTATGCCGGCCTCGGCATCGTCATCCTGACATCGATGCAGGAGGACGACGTGCTGTTCCGGGCCCTGGATACCGGGGTGTCGGCCTTCGTCGCGAAGACGGCTCCGCTTGAAGAGGTGCTCAGCGCAATCCGGCACGCGGCCGTGGCCGCATCGTCCTTCACTGCTTCGGGCCTGGCGGGCGCGGTAGCACGCCGCCGCACGAGGCAGGATGGGCTATCGCTGAGCCCGCGCGAGACACAAGTTCTTCGCTTGCTGCACGACGGACTGTCCGTCCCCGCCATCGCGGTGGCAATGTTCATCAGCGTGTCCACTGCCAAGACTTACGTAGCAAGGCTGTACGAGAAGCTGGGCGCGGCGAACCGGGCTCAGGCGCTGATGGCCGCCATGCATCACGGCCTGATCCAGTACCACCAGGACACGCCTACCCAGGTCGCGGCTTCGTGGCATGGCGGCCGGGCAGCCGCAGGCCAGCGCGGCGGCGTCGTGAGATCCCTGGCCCTGGTGGAACGCGACTCTGACTGAGGGCATTCCACGTCGTTCTGTGACCACCGGGACCGAGGCCTGGCCGACGTTACTCGGCTCGTGACCGGCGCAATGCGGTCAGGATCGACCTCGGTGCGGTGGAATCGATCGCGTAGCTGTCCCTAGGGCTGGGCCTCGTGTCGTCAGCCAGCGGTCTGGTCCAGCGGCGCGACGTTCCGCCAGCGGGCGGCTGCCCGCCGCCACGTCGCCGGAGGCGGGGTCTGCGATCATTGTCAGTGGAACATTTAGGCACCTAGTCTCGGTTCGGCAGCACGCGCCGACGTGCGACAGTTCAGTGGTAGGTGAGAGGAGCGTGACTGTCGTTGGCGGAGGGGCCGGCTGAGGCGCGCGACGAGTTGGCCGCTCTGCTGAACATCATGCAGCGGCTGGTCGGCCGTGAGCATCCGGACACTCTGACGACTCGGAGCGAGCTGGCCAAGCTGACGGGCGAGGCGGGTGACGCCGCAGCAGCACGGGATCAGTTCGCTGCCCTCCTGCCCGTATTGGCGCGGGTACTCGGCCGAGAGCATCCGGACACCCTGAACGCACGGGGCGAGCTTGCCCGATGGACTGGCGAGGCGGGGAACGCCGCTGCGGCCAGGAATCAGTTCGCCGCGCTGCTGCCGCTTCGCGAGCGGCTACTCGGCCCGAGGCATCCGCGAACTCTGGCCGCCAGAAGCAACCTCGCTTACTGGACCGGCCAGGCTGGAGACCCTGCCGGAGCCCGCGACCAGTACGCAAGGCTGCTACCGGTGTACGAGCGTGTGTTCGGCCCGGAGCATCCAAGGACCCTGAACGTGCGAGCCAGCATCGCAGCCTGGATCGGGGCCGCCGGAGATGCCTCCGAGGCCAGCAATCACTTCGCCGCACTGCTGCCACTCCACGAGCGGATCCTCGGCTCTGACCATCCGGATACGCAGGCCGTCCGCCAGGACCTCACGTACTGGACCAAGCAGGCTGGCAAGCGGAACCGCAGGTGGGGCCGCCAGAAATAACTATGGCTGCCCGTTAGCCAGCAGTTCCGGCCTCGCTGCTCGCGGCCGCTGGCAGGTCGCCGGCAACCACGAGCGGGAGCCACGTCGGCCGGGTGGACTCAAAGGCCTCGATCGAGGCTTCATGACGCAGCGTCAAGGCGACGTCGTCCAGGCCCTCGAGCAGCCGCCATTGCGCGAAGTCAGTGAGCTCGAACGGCTCGGACACACCCGCGCTTGGCACTGCGACGGTCCGCGCGGCAACGTCGACGACGACCTCGGCCGCCGGGTCGGCGGCAAGGGCGGCGAAGAGCCGTGCGGCCGCGTCGTCGCTTACCTGCGCCGGCACCAGGCCAGAGCTGATGCAGTTGTTGCGGAAGATGTCGGCAAAGCTCGGCGCCAGGACCGCCTGGAAGCCGTAATCCTGGAGCGCCCAGACCGCGTGCTCGCGGGACGAGCCGCAGCCAAAGTTATCCCCGGCGACGAGGATCTTGGCCTGGTCCGAACCCGGCTGGTTCAGGACGAAGGTCGGGTCGGCGCGCCACGCGCTGAACAGGCCGTCGGCGAATCCGGTCCGCCCGACTAGCTTGAGCCAGGCCGCCGGGATGATCTGGTCGGTGTCGACGTCGCGCCGGTCAAGGGCGACCGCGCGGCCCGATATCTGCTGTACGCCTGCCATCACAGGTCTCCTGGTGCGCTGAAGTGTCCGGCTACTGCTGTCGCGGCGGCGACCGCGGGCGACACGAGGTGCGTGCGTCCGCCTGGTCCCTGCCTGCCTTCGAAGTTCCTGTTGCTCGTGGACGCCGAGCGCTCGCCTGGCGCGAGGATGTCGCCGTTCATGCCCAGGCACATCGAGCAGCCGGCCGAGCGCCACTCAAAGCCGGCGTCGGTGAAGTGGCGGTCAAGGCCCTCGGCCTCGGCGGCAGCCTTGACCCGGGCCGAGCCCGGCACGACGAGCGCGCGGACGCTCGGGTGGACCTTTCGGCCGCGCACGACCTCGGCCGCTTCGCGCAGGTCCTCCAGCCGGCCATTGGTGCACGACCCGATAAAGACTGTGTCGATGCCGATGTCCCTGATCGCTGTGCCTGGCTTGAGATTCATATAGGTCAGGGCACGCTCGGCCAGCTGCCGCTGCGACACGCTGGCGAAGGTGGCCGGATCGGGCACGACGTCGTCGATGGATACGGACTGGGCCGGGTTAGTGCCCCAGGTCACTGCGGGCCGCAAGGCCGCGGCGTCGACAGTGATCTCGTGGTCGAATCGCGCACCCGGATCTGTGGCCAGGCTGCGCCAGTCGTCGAGGGCGCGCTCCCACTCAGCGCCCTTGGGGCTGTACTTGCGGCCCTCCAGGAAGGCGAACGTCGTGTCGTCGGGAGCGATCATCCCGGCGCGGGCACCGCCCTCGATGGACATATTGCAGACAGTCATCCTGCCTTCCATGGACAGCGCCCGGATGGCCGCGCCGCGGTACTCGATCACGGAGCCGACCCCGCCGCCGGTACCCAGCTGCCGGATGATCCCGAGCACCAGGTCCTTGGCGGTGCACCCGGTGGGCAGATCACCCGTCACGTTGACGGCCATGGCGGCCGGCTTGACCTGACGCAGGGTCTGGGTCGCCAGCACGTGCTCGACCTCACTGGTGCCGATGCCGAACGCCAGCGCCCCGAACGCGCCGTGGGTCGAAGTGTGGCTGTCGCCGCACACCACGGTCATGCCCGGCTGGGTCAGGCCAAGCTGCGGGCCTATCACGTGCACGATGCCCTGCTCGACGCTGCCCAGTGCGTGCAGCGTCACGTTGTGCTTGGCGCAGTTGTCGCGCAGCCGCGCCATCTGCTCGGCGGCCATGGGGTCGGCGATTGGCTTGTCGATGCCGATGGTCGGTACGTCGTGGTCCATAGTCGCCAGCGTGAGATCGGGCAGGCGTACCTCTCGGCGCGCCAGGTCGAGTCCCTCGAACGCCTGAGGCGAGGTGACCTCGTGCACCAGGTGCAAGTCGATATACAGCAGCACGGGCTCGCCTTCGGGGCTTGCCACGACATGATGATCCCAGACCTTGTCGAACAGGCGTGCCGTCATCTCCGCCTCGATCCTCGCGGTGTGTCCAACTACGTTGTCCCCACAGTAGCGCTGTCTCATATATTGAGATAGCATGTTCAGAGTATGGACAGCATACCCGAGACGCAGCCTGGCGCGAGCCGAATCACCGGAGTCGGCGTGCTTGATCGCTGCGTCGCCCTGCTTGACCTGCTCGCCGACGGCCCGCGATCGCTGCGCTTGCTCGCCGACGCCAGCGGCCTGCCGCGGCCGACGGCGCATCGCCTGCTGGTCGCGCTCGAGGCGCACCGGCTCGTGGCCAGGGATCCGGCCGGATCCTTCCGGCTCGGCCCGCGGCTGACCGAGCTCGCTGCCGTCGCCGGTCCTGAGCTCGACCTCGCGAGCGTGGCCGGACCCGTGCTCGACCGCCTCCACCAGTCGACCGCGGAGAGCGTTCAGCTGTATGTCAGGTCTGGCGAGCACCGCCTCTGCATCGCCGCCCGTGATGCCGGCACTGGCCTGCGGGACAGCGTTCCCGTCGGCGCGCTGCTCCCCCTCGACGTCGGATCCGGCGGCAAGGTCCTGCTGGCCTGGTCAGCCGACGGCGGACGCTTCATGCCCGCAGCCGAGCTGGCCAGCGTGCGCAGCAGGGGCTGGGCGTCCAGCGTGGCGGAGCGCGAGCCGGGGGTTGCCAGCGTCAGCGCGCCGGTACTGCACGATGGCGTGCTGCTGGCCGCCCTGTGCGTGTCCGGCCCGGTCAGCCGCCTCGGCCAGGCGCCGGGCCGCAAGCTGAGCTCTCTCGTAGTAGCCGCCGCAGGCGAGCTAGCTGCGCTGCGCTAACGCACCTCGGTGCACGCGGGCTAGCTGACAGGCTCGTCCGCCAGATACGGCGGCGCTGGCTCGTACTGGATGTACCGGCGCACGGCGCGGGAGTGCTCGCGGCCATGAAGACGACCGACAAGCCACAGCGCCATGTCGATGCCGGCCGAGACGCCCTGGCTCGTCACGAGGTGATCGTCGACGACGTAGCGGGCATCGCGCACGACGGTGACGTCGCCGCGCTCGGCAAGCGTGTCCTCGAACGCGAAGTGGGTCGCCACCCGACGGCCGCGGGCAGGGCCGGCTTCGTGCAAGAGCAGCACCCCGGTACAGACGCTCGTAGTCCAGGTGGCAGCAGCCGACGTGGCCCGGATCCAGTCGATGACGGCGGCGTTGGCCACTTCGCGTCTGGTGCCCCGTCCGCCGGGGACCAGGAGCACGTCCAGCGCCGGATGGCTGTCCAGCGTGTGGTCCGGCAGGATCCGCATGCCCTTGGCGCAGCGGACAGGCTCGAGGCTCTCACCGACGAGCACGACAGTGTCGGCGTGGTCCCTGAGCATGCTCGAAGTCGTGAACACCTCCCACGGACCCGCGAAGTCGAGTTCCTCGGCGTCGTCGAAGATCAGCAGCCCGTACGTCGTCATGCAAGCTCCCTGGTAGACCGGAACCGGCTCCGGTAATCGGACGGTGCGACTCGCGTGTTGCGGTGGAACGCGCGGCGCAGCGTCTCAGCCGTGCCGAAGCCACAGCGCCGTGCGATCGTGTCGACCGGCTCATCGCTCTCGGTCAGTGCGCGCTGCGCGGCCTCGACGCGGACGCGCTCGACGTAAGCCGACGGCGGCATGCCGATCTCGGCGGTAAACCTGCGCTGCAAGTGGCGCGGGCTGAGGCCCGCGTGATCCGCCAGGTCGGTGATGCCGTGCTCGGCGCCGGGGTCAGCGTGAATCGCCAACACCGCGGCGCGGATCGGGTCGGTGCGCGGCTGCGCCGACCAGAGCTGCACGCTGAACTGCGACTGACTTCCCGGCCGCCGCAGGAACATGACCATCTCCTGCGCGACCGCGTGCGCGATCTCGCGGCCCATGTCGTCCTCGACGAGCGCAAGCGCCAGATCCATGCCAGCGGTCACGCCGGCCGAGGTCCAGACGCGGCCATCGGTGATGAAGATCGGATCGCAGTCGACGAGCACCTCCGGATGCTCGCTGGCCAGTTGCTCGGCCCGCCGCCAGTGGGTAGTGACGCGGCGTCCGGTGATCAGGCCGGCCGCAGCGAGCAGGAACACGCCGCTGCACACAGAGGTGACCCGGCGGGCCTGCGCACCGGCGGCGGCGATCCACGCGACAAGCTCTGGTCGCTGCCTCGCCTTGTCCACGCCGCCGCCGCCGACGACTACCAGCGTGTCGATGCCGGCCGGGTCGAGGTCAGCAATGCCATGCGCAGCATGCACGGGCAGACCGCTGCCCGACAGCACTGGCCCGGCGCTCGGCGCGACGATCTCGCAGCGGTAGCCCTGGGTCAGCATCGCCGCGCACTGCAGTACCTCGTGCGGTCCGACGAGGTCGAGCGGCTGGAAGCCGTCGAAAATCACGAACACGGTGCGGCGCGGGGTCACGCCTCCAGCCTGCTAGTCGCGCAGCGAAGGCGTCAACGCCATGTACCCCACAATTCACGCCATGCCGCTGAACATTCCTAGGGGCGTGAGCGTGCAGGTGCCGCCCTTCTAATGGCAGCACCTGCAATCTCACGCCCTATCCGGCAGCTCCGGGCCGGGGACTGGCACCGCTGGGCCGGGACTGGCGCTCAGTCTCAGGCCAGCGGGTGCATCCAGCCGTAGCGGTCGGGCTTGCGGCCGTACTGAATGCCGACAAGCTCGTCGCGGAGCAGGTTGGTGACCGGGCCGGCGCTGCCGTCTCCGATCGTCCACTCGCCGTCCATGCTGCGAACCGTCCCGATCGGCGTGATCACGGCGGCAGTCCCGCAGGCGAAGACCTCCGTGATCTCCCCTGCTGCGCAGCCCGATCGCCAGTCCGCCACCGAGATCTTGCTCTCGAAGGTCGGAATGCCAAGGTCAGGGCCGAGCTTCAGCAGCGAGTCCCTGGTCATGCCGTGCAGCAGCGATCCCGTCGGAGCCGGCGTCATGATCCGGGCGTCGGAGCCGGACCCGTAGACGAAGCAGATGTTCATCCCGCCCATCTCCTCGACCCACTGGCGCTCGGTCGCGTCGAGCCAGACGACCTGGTCGCAGCCGTGATCGAGGGCCTGCTGCTGCCCTGCGAACGCCGCCGCGTAGTTACCGCCGCACTTGGCCTCGCCAGTGCCGCCGGGCGCGGCTCGGGTGTAGTCCTGAGACAGCCAGACGGTGACCGGCTTGACCTCGCCGCCGAAATATCCCGCCACCGGCGAGGCGATGAGGGTGAACAGGTACGACGCCGACGGCTTGTTCACGCCGAGGCCGATCTGCGTGGCGATCATGAACGGCCGCAGGTAGAGGCTGTGCCCGTCGGCCGTCGGCACCCAGGCGCGGTCCTGCGTCACGAGCAGCTCGATCGCCCGGACGAACAGCGCCTCCGGGAGCTCGGGCATGGCCAGGCGAGCCGCCGACTTGTTCAGCCGGGCGGCGTTGGCCTGCGGCCGGAAGGCAGCGACAGAGCCATCGGCCTGGGTGTAGGCCTTCAGCCCCTCGAAGATCTCCTGCCCGTAGTGGAACACCTGCGCGGCGGGGTCCAGCGTGATCGGCCCGTAGGGCTCAATGCGCGCCTCATGCCAGCCTGCCTCCTCCGACCAGCGGATCGTCGCCATATGGTCGGTGAATACGCTGCCGAACCCCGGAGCTGCCAGCAGCTGCGCCCGCTGCTCGGCCGGCACGGCGGCGCTGCTGGCGCGGATCTCGAAGTCAAGCTCCTGGCTCGGACTGGCGTTCATGACTGACATTCCTCCGGTTCTCAGTTTGCTCGCGACATCAGTTATCGGTAGCGGTGGCAGCGTCTCCGCCGTTGTCACGGCGATCCATTGCCTCTTGCACGGCTTCCTGCGCGCGCCGCCGGGCGCGGGCAGCGGACTCGGTCTCGGCTGGGGTCGGGGCCTGCATGGTCCTGGACATCTGCGGTTCTCTCCTCGCGGCACATTGCTGAGTGGCAGGGAGGCCAGCTGAGGCGAACCGCGAGGCTCCGGATAGGTGACACGTGGCGAGCGCCGCGCGCCTTCGCGAGTCTTCGTGCCAGGCTGCAGCCGGAGTACTGAGTGGCTACTGGGCGGGCATCGAGTTGCGATTTGGACCCGGAACGAACTGCGGCCAGCGCCTCACCCCCGTAGCGGGTCGCCGGCCTGCCCTGATCAGGTCCCGCTACGGCTGCTAAGGATGAGTACGAAGCGCCGCATGATGAACAGATCGTAGCCGACGCTAGCGGCTCGTGTCAGGCCGCGGGGCCAACTTTGTTGGACGACCAAGCATTTTTGCTGGACGACCGACGAACCTGGCGTGGAGCGTGCTGGCGAGGTAACCTGCCGCTAGCGGCAGCGCACCACCTGCCCGCTTCCGAGCTACCGACCGGCCCGCGCCGCGGTGGCAACGAGGACAAGGGTCCATGACTCGGGTGCACTCCTCCGTCATGTCATTCACCTTGGCGGGCAGACGCGGGCAGACCTGCCGGGAAAGATGATCATGACTCGCGACAAGGCAGCCAAAGTCGTTATCCGTCAGCGCATGGCCGACACGGGCGAGCCGTACAGCGTCGCCCGGCGCGCAGTAGCCGAGGAACCCGACGCTGAGCCGGCAATAGCCGAGGCCCCGACCGAGCAACCGCAGCCGGCGGGCTCGCTGCCGCCCATCCGGCCGATCCCCCCTGTCCCCCCGGTTCCGCCCATCCCGCCGGTCCGGCCATCGCAGCGCGGCGGCCCGGATCGGGCCCACGAAGCCGCCGAACGGGCGCGGGACCGAGCCGAGCGCGCCCAGCAGCGAGCCGACCGGATCCGGGACGCAGCCGGGCACGCTCAGGAACTCGCCGAGCGCGCTCAGGAAGCGGCCGACCGGGCGGAGATAGCAGCGGAGCGGGCCGACGAACGGGCCGACCGAGCCCAGGAAGCGGCCGACAACGCGGCGGGCTGGGAGGCTCCCGGCGCCCGGGCAGATGCCCAGGCCCTGGCCGACCAGGCGCGGGAACGCGCGCACCTCGGCAGGGTGCGAGCCGACCAGGCGCAAGAGGCGGCCGACCGCGCGCAGGAGCAGGCCGAACTGGCCGAGGAGCGCGCCGACGAGGCACAAGATCGAGCCGACGAGGCCCGGGACCTGGCCGACGAAGCACAGGACATGGTGGAGGAGGCAGCCGAGCTCGCCGCCGAAGAACTCGAGAACTCCATCGCCGAGCTCGAGGACGACGACTACGAGGAGGACGCGGACGACGAGGATCACCACGACTGGTCCGGACGGTCGGCCAGGGCAGCGGGGCATCCGCGCAACCGGGCGCAGGTGGATCCTGACCTGATCCGGGAGCGCCTGAACCAGGTCCGCGAGCGCTTTGACCGGGTACTGGAGCACGCCGACCAGCTCAGGGAACGAGCCGATCAGCTCGTGCGCCTGGCCGGCCAGGAGTGGAGCCGCGCAACCGAGCGCCGCGGCGACGAGGACTAGGAAGCCGCGTCAGGCGGAGCCAAGGCGAGGTCGGGCGGCCCCGTTACCATGTGTGGGCCGTTCGATCTTGCCCGGCTCTGCCGCAGAATGGAGACCCGTGACCACCTCGCCGCCCGCGATCAGCTACGACGCCGCGGTCCTCGACGAGATACAGCAGCGGGTGCTGTGGCTCGCGACGCGGATCGTTGATGCGGCGAACCATGACCGCGACACCGGCGACGGGGTCAAGGTCGGCGGGCATCAGGCCTCGAGCGCGAGCCTGGTAACGGTGATGACGGCGCTGTACTTCGCCTACCTGGACGCCCCGGACCGGGTGAGCGTCAAGCCGCACGCCTCGCCGGTCTACCACGCCATCCAGTACCTGCTAGGCAACCTGGACCGCTCCTACCTCCCGACGCTGCGGGCGTTCGGCGGCCTGCAGTCGTACCCGAGCCGGACCAAGGACCCGGACGGCGTGGACTTCTCGACCGGCTCGGTGGGCCTCGGTGCCGCTGCGCCGCTCTTCGCGGCCGCGGCCCGCCGCTATGTCGACGCGCACTTCGGCGCGCGGCCGCGGAGCCGGTTCGTCGCGCTCATCGGCGACGCCGAGCTGGACGAGGGCAACATCTGGGAGGCAGTCGCCGACCCGGCCACCGATGGTCTGGGCGACGTGCTGTGGATCGTGGACGTGAACCGGCAGTCACTGGACCGGGTCGTGCCCGGCGTGCGGATCGCGCAGTGGGAGCAGCAGTTCAGCGCGGCAGGCTGGCACGTCGTGGAAGCCAAGTACGGCCAGGCGCTGCAGCAGGCATTCGCCCAGCCGGGCGGCGATAGCCTGCGCGGCTGGATCGACGCTATGCCGAACGAGCACTACCAGTCGCTCTTCGGCCTGGAGCCGGCCGCCGTGCGGGAGCGCTTTGGTGACGGCGCGCCCCCGGCTGTCCAGGAGTTCTGCGCCCGCATCCCGGACCACGAGCTAGCCACGCTGGTCACCGACCTCGCCGGCCACGACCTCGGCTCCCTCCTGACCGCCTTCGCCGAGTGCGACGCGGAGAAGGACCGGCCGAGCGTCCTGTTCGCTTACACGATCAAGGGCTGGGGGCTGCCGATCGCCGGCAACCCGCGCAATCATTCGGCGCTGCTGTCGGTCAGCCAGATCGACAAGATGCGCCGGGAGCTCGGCCTGACCGATGCGACCGAGTGGGACCGGCTTGACCCGATGACCCCCGCCGGGCAGTGGGCTGCTGCCCGTCGCGAGCACCTGGCGAGGGCGCCCCGTGCTCATGCCGGGAACGTGGCCGACGTCCCCGATGCCACCGGCATGCGCGCCGCCAGGCCTATCTCCACCCAGGAGGCGTTCGGCCGGATCCTGGTCGACCTGTCGCGGATCGAATCGGTCGCGCCGTACCTGGTCACGACCGCGCCCGACGTCGCGACATCCACGAACCTGGCCGGCTTCATCAACCGGACCGGCGTATTCAGCCCGGTGCCGCGGCGGGCCTGGAGCGAGGACCCGGTGCTCAAGTGGGCTGAGGGCCCCGACGGGCAGCACATCGAGCTCGGCATCAGCGAGATGAACCTGTTCCTGCTGCTCGGCCAGCTTGGCCTGACCTGGGATCTGTCCGATCAGCCGCTGCTGCCCGTCGGCACCGTGTACGACCCGTTCGTGCTGCGCGGCCTGGACGCGTTCATCTACTCGGTCTACTCCGGCGCCCGCTTCATCGTGGCCGGCACGCCATCCGGCGTCACGCTCGCGCCCGAGGGCGGCGCACATCAGTCCACGATCACGGCCTCGGTTGGCATGGAGCTCCCGAACGTCACCTTCATCGAGCCTGCCTACGCCGTCGCGCTGGACTGGCTGCTGTGCGGCGCGCTCCAGTCCGTCGCCACCGCGGGCGCAGTCGTCACCCGGTCCGGCGTCACCCGGTCCGGCGTCACCCGGTCCGGCGTCACCCAGCCGGGCGCGCCCGGCGGCGGCGGCGAGCCGGCCGACACCGGCTCGTACTACTTCCGCCTGACCACCCGCGGCATCGACCAGCAGCCGTTCCAGGCCGCCCGCGACCGGCTGGGCGATGCGATCCTGCGCCGCCAGGTCCTGGCCGGCGGCTACCGGCTCGTCGACGCGGCCGAGGAAGTGGCCACGGGCGCGCCGCCGGTCTACCTCGTCGGCTGCGGCGCTGTCCTGCCCGAGGTCCTGACCGCGGCGGCCGAGCTCGCCGACGAGGGCATCGCAGCGACCGTCGTCGACGTCACCTCGCCCGACCGGCTCTACCGGGCCTGGCAGCGGACTCTCCGCCAGGGCGTCCGCACTGCCACCACCCCGTCCATCCCCGGTGCCATCCGCAGCGCGTTCCCGCACCGCGCCCCGGTCGTGACCGTGCACGACGCTTCCTCGCACGCGTTGAGCTGGCTCGGCTCTGCCCTGGGCGTCCCCGCCGTCAGCCTCGGCGTCGATGCCTTCGGCCAGTCGGGTTCCGTCGCCGACCTGTACCGCGCCCACGACCTGGACTCCGGCTCGATCGTCAACGCCGCGCTCGCAGCCCTGTCGCTCCGCTAATACGCGCGTCAGCTCGGCTGCGCGGCCGCCGGTCCCGAACGGACTGACTCGGAGCCACGGCCCTACACCAGTGCTCGTGTTTCACTATCTAAGGTGACGCGTTGCGAGCCTGATGCAGGTCGTAGCCGGGCGAACCACGCATCCTCCTGAAGCCGGTACTATTCCTCTCAATCTAAGGTCCTTCGTGGATGGCGAGGCCCGCAGTGCGGAACGGACGATGGCTGCTAGCGGGAGCTGGCGGATTCGTAGTTGCGGGCGCCATTGCGTATATGGCGACGACGAGCTCGGTGACCGCGGCGGAGCATCCGGTCGCACAGCGGCCAGTCAGCAAACCCACGCCGCCCGCGGTCGTGACCGTGACGCCGGCCGGCGGCGCGGCGAGGGTCGCTCCCGACACTCAGGTGCAGATCACGGCGTCTGGAGGCACGCTCACCCAGGTCACGGTGGCGTCGGGCAACTCCGCCGTCACCGGGCAGTACGGACCGGGCGGCACGAGCTGGTCGACGCAGTGGGGGCTGAAGCCCGCCACCTCCTACACTGTCACCGCCGTCGCCAGGAACAGCAAGGGCGCCGCGACGACCGAGGTCGCGCATTTCCGCACCAGGAGCGCGGCTCGCATCCTGCAGATCAGCGCCATTACTCCCGACTCCGGCGAGACCGTCGGCATCGGCATGCCGATCATCGTCGACTTCAACTACGACGTGGCCCGCTCGGACCGGGCCGCGGTGGAGCAGGCGCTTGAGGTCAGCAGCGACGTCCCGGTGACCGGCGCGTGGTTCTGGGCCTCAGGCAGCGAGGTTGTCTTCCGTACGCAGAGCTACTGGCCGGCCCACGAGCATGTGCTGCTCACCGCGCACCTGACCGGCGTCCACGGCGGGCCGGGCCTGTGGGGCGGAAGCGACCTCAGCCATTCGTTCAAGATCGGCGACTCGCACGTAGTCAAGGTCAACCTGAAGACCGATTGGGCCCACTTCTACATCAACGGGTCGCTCGCCAAGACGATCCCGGTCAGCGGCGGAATGGGCGGCTACGACTCTCACGGGAACGACTTCTACACCACCAGCGGCATTCATCTCACCATGGGCAACTACGACTCGGTATGGATGACCTCGCCTAACATCAAGCCGGGCCAGCCTGGGTACTACCACGAACTCGTCTACGACGACGTGCAGATCTCCGACAGCGGCGAGTACATGCACCAGAGCCCCGGCGGGTTGTGGTGCCTGGGCCACGAGAACTGCAGCCACGGCTGCGTCCGGATGACTGCCGCCGGCGCATTCTGGTGGCGGCACACCGCCTACCGCGGCGACCCGGTGACCATCACCGGCACGCCGCGCGTGCTCGCCTGGGACAACGGCTGGGGCTACTGGCAGAAGTCCTGGTCAGCCTGGCTAAAGGGCAGCTCCACCGGGGCAGTCACCACAACCGCGCTGGGAGGAGACCAGCCCCAGGGCGCCGGCATCCGCCGGGCCTAAGTCTCCCGGGGCGCAGATCTCCGCGGCTCGCCTGGCTACCGCGTGTAGAGTTTGCGTCCGCTGCGCACGCAAAGTCTTCATCCTCACGCGAACCGCGCTGCTCACGGGTAGTCGTTGCGCGCTTCATTCACGAGGTCGGCCATCGGGCTGCCGCCCGCAGCCCAGTTGTCGTCGTCAAACGTCCAGTCAAGCGTGCCCTCGGCACTCACGACACTGACGATGTACCAGCCAGCCGTAAAGGATGGATCCAACGGCGTGAAATAGTCAAAGAACGGCCCGCCGGAATTTCCTTTCGTGACGCTGGCAGACTCGGTATCCATGTAGAGACCGTCGCCCTCTTGCCCGAAGATACCGGGATTGTCGGCGTCCTCGAACGATACTGAGCCCTGCCAGAATGGAAGCAGGCCGTTACCTAGATCACTCGAGTACCCGATATTGTAGAAATAGGGATCGTTATCCCAGTCGTTGCTGTAGGTCAATGTGCCCATCCAGCCGAGCGCATCGCCCATTCGCTGGTCGAGGACGACCACGACGTAATCTTCGGAGACATCGAGCTGGTCCCCCGGCTCATTTTCGTCTCTATACGAGTATCCATAGATCCCGTTGGCCGTGCCGATCTTGCCGGGTACATTGCTGAATCCGGGAGCGAACGAGACACTCGGACCGCCCGGATTCTGCCAGCCGATGCAGTGGGAAGCCGTCAGCAGGTGACGCGGGCCGACCAGAGTGCCCGAGGCGACTTTCACGTTTCCGTCGCCCACCGGCGAGACCGTTCGGCCAGTTGTCCCCCACGGGTAGCTGAAGTCGGTAAGTTGCTGTCGGCGGTCAGGAGGGAAGATCTCCAGGGGACGCACGAGCTTGTCTTTCAGCATGAGTCGCGGCTGCCTGATTCTCTTCGCCGGCCGCGGCACGGCAGGAACGTACGTCATCGGGACAGTGTCCGGCCGATGAGGGCTCGTTGCATGCGCATGCCCTGGCGCGGAGAATCCACCCCTGCGGATCGTCTTGTGGGGCATTGACGGCATGCCAAACGTGAAGGTGCTGCCCGGCTCGGGCTCGATGTCGATCCGATAGGTGTGCGTGCCGGGTAATGAAGGCACTTCGGTCACGGACGCCGACACATTCGGCGGGCGCTCGCTGTCACCGACGACATAAAGAGAATGACGGGCAGGGAACGAGGGTGCCGGCGACACTGCCGCCTCGGACGTCCGCTGCTGGAGTTCGGCCAGTGTTAGAGGCCTCATTGCGCTCATGGACTCGCGCCGCCTCTCCATTGAGGGGAATTACACGCTAACACCAGCGAAAATGGCGGTCAACGCATTGTTCGGGTAGTGCCGCGGGTCATCGGGGGCACGCTCGCCGTGCTCGTGCTCTAACGCCGCCTGCCCGACCCAATAGCGGCCTGCATCCTGGCGAGGCCAAGATGCTCGAGGCATGGCTGGTTCTGCCCGCATTGGCCGCCTGCTCAGATCGGTCAGCGGCGCACCCGATAGCGCAGGTGAAGCACCCGGTTGCCCTGAATCACCACGTCGGGATCCTCCAGCAGGTGCTGTGCGCGGGCCGACCCGAAGTAGCGCTTGCCGGACCCGAACACGACGGGTACGACGTCCATGCGCACCTCGTCGACCAGGCCCGCGGCAAGCACCTGGCCACCGACGTCACCGGCGGCGACCTCGACGATGCGGTCACCCGCAAGCTCTTGCGCCCTGGTCATGGCTGCCTCGATGCCGCCGGCGAAGTGAAACGGCGCCTCGGGGTCCCAGCCCTCGGGCTGCGGCCGGTGCGTCACGACGACCACGTGGTCGATCCCGCTCGGAGGCTTCCCGTCCCAGCCGTCCGTCAGGTCGAAGACGTGGCGGCCAGCGACTGTCGCCCCGATCTGATCCCAGTACGGCCGCGTGTAGTCGTAGGACGTCTGCGACACCTTCACCTCGCCGCTCTCGTCCAACGGGACGTCACCGCTGGTCAGCCAGTCGAACAGCGGTCCGGGCTGGTCGTTCTCGTCCGCGACGAAGCCGTCCAGCGACACCGAGGCGTACATGACCACCTTGCCCACGGGGCTCTCCTCTGCTTTGGGGTGCCCCCAATTTAGGGTGTCGTGATCTGTCGCTCTTGTAAGAAATCAATCGGCCGGCAGCGGCCAGTTGTCCAGCGCGTGGCCGGGATGTTCGCGCAGGAACCGCCGCCGGACTTCGACGTACCGGGTCGGCGTGAGGCCGGTGAACGCCCGGAACTCGTGGCCGAAGTGGGCCTGGTCGAAGTAGCCTGCGCCAGCGGCGAGGTCGCCCCAGTCGACCGGTCCGGCGGGGTTGATCGCGAACACGGTGGCGGCGAAGCGGTAGGTGCGGGCCAGCCGCTTCGGCGTGACGCCGATGAGCTCCTTGAAACGCTGTGCCAGATGAGTGCTGCTGACACCGGCTGCCACGCTCAGGTCGCCGATCGCCACCGCCCCGCGGGTCGCCGCGATGAGGCGGCTCGTATGGCGGACAAGCCTCAGGCCGGCGGTCTCGCACAGCCGTCGCGTTAGCTCCTCCTCGAGCAGCGTCAGCATCTCGTGCGGTCCGTCCGCCGTGGCCAGCCGGTCCCGGAGCTCAGCAATGGCGGGCCGGCCCGACACCTGCTCTACCGTCACCGGCCGGTCACACAGCTCGGCCGCGGGCATCGGCAGGAACGGCGCCAGCCCCCACGGCTTGAAGTGCACGCCGACGGACCGGGTCCGGAGCGGATAGCCGAACTCCAACGCGCGGGTGGGCATGGTGACCACGCAGCCGTCGGCGTACTCGGCCGTCTCGATGTCGGTGCCTGCGCGGATGCGGAACGGCGCCCCGAGGTTGACGATGAGCAGCGCCGCCGGCATCGGCGGCAGCGTCAGCCGGGCGTACGGCGGCGCTCCCTCCAGGTAGTAGAGGTCGTCGATCAGCCCGTCCAGCGGCGGTCGCGGCACTCTGGACACGTACTCCACGCCCACACGGTATCGCCGACGCCCCGCCCGGCATCGCGCGCCGGGATGGTCCGGCCGCGCTGCCGCCAGCATCGAGCCGGCGCCAGCGGCAGGGAGCTCCTGCCGATCGGCGGCTTCACCGGCACGCTTCCCGAGCCGACTCTGGCCACCTTGCAGGCCTGATCCGGATCGGCTTCGTGGTCGCCTTCCTGCAGTCCCCGACTACGGCCGATCCACGGGTAGCGGCGGGCAGCGTTAGCAGTCACACCGCTGCGCGCATCTTCGTCACGAGCCGCTCGAACATCGGGTAAGCGGCGTTCCCGCCGATCGCATCGATCGAGGGCTGCCACATCTCCCACCGGTCAATCAGCCGACGGCCGAGCAGAGTCCGGATCAGCTCGAAGTCGAAGCCGCCATGTGCCTCAAGCGCACCGAGCTGCTCGAAGTAGTCGAGCTCTCGGTACAGCACGTACGCCTCGCTCGAGTTCTCGGCGATGAATCGCAGCAGCGCGTCCCGCAGCGCTTCTCTGGTCTCGAACTCGGCTACCAGGCGGCGCGTCTCGACCATCGGGCCTTCGTTCCAGCGCGCGAAGAAGTCAACTGCCATCTCAGCCTGACGACCGATCCGGGCCTCGCGGGCTTGCTGGGCTGCGAAGATCACTGCACCAAAGGCGCTCAGCAATCCGATCGCGCCGACCGCGGTCGCGATCGCGGTGACCTGCTCAGCCCAGTTCGGCATTGGCCAGCCCTCCAGTCGATGGTTGTGCAGCTCCATGGCCAGGGCGTCACGGTAGATCACCTCCGCGCCCGGCTTTGACGCGACCCCGGGAACTGACGAGAGAACGTTTCATGGTCTCCCGGCATCGGGCGTCCGGTTTACTAGGGTTTGCGGCCGCGAAAACCATGAAAGGTCGCCGCGGCGCCGTGCCGCCGCGAGAGGATGGTCGATATATTAGCGCTGTTACACTGCTGATAGATAAGCCGGGCGAGAGGGGCGACATGCAGGATCGCTATCCGGAGCTCGATCCTTACGAGCACGGCATGCTCGACGTCGGCGAGGGCAATCTCGTGTACTGGGAGGCTTGCGGCAACCCAGAAGGTAAGCCGGCCCTGGTGCTGCACGGCGGGCCTGGCTCGGGCTGCACCCCGGGCCTGCGGCGTTATTTCGATCCGGCCGCGTATCGAATCGTGCTCTTCGATCAGCGCAACTGCGGCCGTAGCCGGCCGCACGCCAGCGACCCGGCGGTGAGCCTCGCGGCGAACACCACCGCGCACCTGCTGGCCGACATCGAGCTGCTGCGCGCGCATCTGCAGATCGGCCAGTGGCTTGTATTCGGCTGGTCGTGGGGCTGCGCGCTCGCGCTCGCCTACGCTCAGCAGCACACCGAGCGCGTCACGGAACTCATCGTGATAGGCGCCGCGACCGCGCGCCGATGCGAGGTAGAGCTGCTGACCAGGGGTCTTGGCCGCCTGTTCCCGGCCGCCTGGAGCCGCTTCGCCGCTGGCGTGCCGGGGGCCGACCGGGACGGCAGCCTCCCTGCGGCCTACAGCCGGCTCCTCAGCGATCCCGATCCGGCTGTCCGCGCCCGCGCTGCCAGCGACTGGTGCGACTGGGAAGAGGCCATGCTGCCGACCTCACCGCACAACCCGCGCTACGACGACGCGAAGTTCCGGGCGTGCTTCGCACGGCTCGTGACGCACTACTGGAGCAACGATCACTTCATGAGCGACGGCGTCCTGCTGGCCGAGGCTGGCCGATTGCACCCCGTTCCCGGTCTGATCATTCAGGGGAGCCTGGACCTGATCAATCTGGTGGGCACGCCCTGGCTGCTAGCCGGCGCCTGGCCCGGCAGCGAGCTCGTGCTCGTCGACGATGCCGGGCACGGCGGCAACCAGGACCTGGACGCCGCGATCGTGGCGGCGACCGACAGGTTCGCGCGCCCTGCGGGAGCCCGCCGTGGCTAGCGACGGCACGCAGTCGCTGGTGGGCCTCGGCACCTTGCAGCGGCACCTGCTGGATGAGATGGACGACGACATCGCGACGGTCCTGTCGGACCTCGGCACGCCCGGATACAGGCCGCGGTTCAGCCCCATCGTCAGGGCGCTCGTCGCGCTCGGGCCGGTGCCGATTCGGGACCTCGCAGCGGCCATCGGGGTGACGCACTCGGCCGCGAGCCAGACCGTCGCGCAGATGAGCAGCCGCGGTTTCGTTGTGATCGAGCCCGGCGCGGACGCCCGGCAGCGGGTCGTGCACCTCACCGCGAAGACGCGCGCGCTGCTGCCCCAGATCGAGGCCGAGTGGGCAGCCACCATGTCGGCGATCGCGGAGATGGACGCCGAGCTGCCGGTCCCGCTCGCCGAGTTCGTGTCGGCGCTCGCCGCCGCGCTGGCCCGCCGCCGATTCCGCCAGCGCATGATCGAGTCGCCGTGGGCCACGGCCCACCCGGACTTCACCGCAGCGCTTACCGCCGCACGGCAGCGCGGCTAGGCCCCCCGGTGTCTGCTGCGTCCGGACTGCTGACCGACGTCTCCCCGCTGCGCGAGTCCCCGCAGTTCCGCAGGCTGTTCATCGGCAGCCTGCTGTCCGCCATCGGCAGCGCGCTGACGAGCTTCGCCGTGCCGCTCCAGGTCTACGACATGACGCACTCGCCATTCGCGGTCGGCGCGATCGGCCTGGCCAGCCTGGTGCCGGTCCTCGCGCTCGGCCTGCTCGGCGGCACCGTCCTGGATGCGGTGGACCGGCGCGCGCTGGTGCTGGTGTGCACGGGCGCGCTCGCCGTGACGTCGGCTGTGCTGGCGGCCCAGGCGTTCGCAGGCCTGTCCGCGCTCTGGCTGCTCTACGTCCTCGTGGCGGTGCAGTCCGCCATCAGCGCGGTGAACATCCCGGCGCGCCGCACGTTCGTGCCCAGCCTGCTCCCGGCCAGCAGCCTGGCCGCCGGGATGGCGCTCAACAGGCTCAGCTTCCAGGTCACCATGATCGTCGGGCCGGCGCTGGCCGGGCTGATCACCGCCGCGGCCGGCGGTCACCTGCAAGCCTGCTACCTGATCGACGTGGTGAGCTTCGGCGCCGCGTTCTATGGCGTGGCCGGTTTGCCCGCGATGGCGCCGCAGCCAGGCGCTGCCCGTCCTGGCCTGGCGGCGGTCGCCGAGGGACTGCGATTCATCCGTCGCAGCCAAGTGCTTGCTGGGGCGTTCCTGGCCGACCTGAGCGCCACCGTCTTCGGGCTGCCGGTGGCCCTGTTCCCGGCCATTAATGCCGAGCGGTTCGGCGGTAACCCGGCCACGCTGGGCCTGTTCATCGCCGCGATCGGCGTCGGCGGGCTGGTGAGCTCAGCTCTCACCGGCCCGGTCGGGCGCGTCGTCCGGCAGGGTCTCGTGATGCTTGCCACGGTCTCCATCTGGGGCGCCGCGTTCGCTGGCTTCGCGCTGTCGCGCAGCCTGTGGCTCACCCTGACGATGCTTGCTGTCGCCGGGGCCGCCGACACCTTCACCGTCGTGTTCCGGTCGACGATCGTCCAGGCCGTGACGACCGACGAGTTGCGGGGACGGCTGACGGCCGCCGAGTACGTGGTTGGCATGGGGGGCGAATCGCTCGGGCGCCTGGAGTCCGGGGCGCTCGGCTCGCTGACCACGCCCGTCATCAGCGCACTCGCTGGCGGCCTGGCCACTGTCGGCCTCGCCGCAGTGATCGGCCTCGCGCTGCCTGGCTTCGCCCGTTACCGCGCCGCCGCCGCGCCCAGTCGCGCGACGGCCGATGGGGCGGCCTCCGAGCCGGCCTCCGAGCCGGTCGGCGGGCTGGCCGGCGAGCAGACGTCGCTGCCAACCTGACAGGCAGCCGACCTGACAGGCAGCCGGCCTGACGGGCAGCGGGCCCGAGCAACCGGCCTGACGGGCAGCGGCGGGTTTGCGACGTAACCGCCGTCAGCCGCCGTCCCAGGTGGATCGCCCGGCGCATTTCCGGTAGGCATGAGCTAATGACGGCGGAAGTTGCCCGGTACTGGCGGCACGCGGCGGTCGAGGGCGTCGACCTCCTGCGCGCCCGGTACGTCACGCATCGGTACGGGCGGCACGCGCATGAGACCTACACGTTCGGGCTCATCGAGGCTGGCGTCGAGGAGTTCGACTACGGCGGGAGCCTGCTGCGCGCAAGCGCCGGAGCGGTCGCGCTGCTGAACCCCGACGTCGTGCACACGGGGCAGGCCGCGACGCCGGCTGGCTGGCGCTATCGGGTGCTCTATCCGAAGGTCAGCGTCGTCACTGACGTCGCGGCCGAGCTCGGCTGGCGGGCCGGTACGCCCCAGTTCCCGCAGACGGTGCTCTACGACCCGGCGACCGCGGCGCTGCTGCGCGGCGCCCACCAGGCCGCCGAGCATGGCGACCACCTCGCGTCCTCGACGCTGCTGCGCACCGCGCTGGCCGGCCTGCTCCGGGCGCACGCCGCTGGCGGTCCTGCTAGTCCAAGCCCGGGCCCTGGCCCGGAGCCAGGGACCGGGAACCGGGCGCCCGCCGCCGTCAGCGATGTCCGTGACCTGCTGCACGAGCGGCTCACCGATCCGCCCGCCCTGGCCGAGCTCGCCGCCATGACTGGGCTCAGCCAGTTCGCCCTGCTGCGTGCCTTCCGCGCGCAGACGGGCCTGCCCCCGCACGCCTACCTGAATCAGCTGCGAGTCCGGCAGGCCCGGCTGCTGCTCGACGACGGGCGGCCGCCGGCCGAGGTTGCCGCGCAAGTCGGCTTCGCCGATCAGGCGCACCTGACCCGGCACTTCAAGCGCGTCGTCGGCGTTCCGCCCGCGGCCTATCAGCGCGAACGGCTCCAGCCGGCCAGCTGAGCCGTCCGCGCGGTCGCTGGCCGCGTGCTCGGGTCGCCGTCGCGGTCAGGCTCGCGTCGCGGTCGCGGTCGCCGTCGCCGTCGCCGCCGTGGCGGCAAGAACGTACAAGACCTGGCCTGCGCCGTCGCCTAGGTTTGCTGCCATGTCAGCTCAGACGCGCGCGCCCGGCGCTGTGAGCCAGGCCCGGCCGGTCCGGGACGGAGTGGGCCTCGGCCTCGCTGTCGGCGTGTCCGGGATCGCGTTCGGTGCCGCCGCGGTCAGCTCGGGTCTCAGTGTCTGGCAGGCGTGTGCCCTGAGCCTGCTGGCCTTCACCGGGGCCTCACAGTTCGCCCTCGCGGGGGTCATCGCCACCGGCGGCAGCCTGCTGGCGGGGACGGCCGGGGCGATCTTGCTCGGCAGCAGGAACGCGCTGTACGGGCTGCGGCTGGCCGACGTGCTGCGGCCGCGCGGTGCGCGCCGGCTCGTGGCCGCGCTAGGCGTCATCGACGAGACCACCGCGGTGACGCTCGCGCAGCCGAGCCCCGATGCGGCTCGGAAAGGCTTCACCGCGACCTTCTGCTGCCTGTATCTCACCTGGAATCTCGCCACGCTCGGCGGGGCCGTGGGTGCTGGGCGCATCGGGTCACCGCAGTCATTCGGGCTTGATGTCGTGGGGCCGGCCGCGTTCCTGGCCCTGATCTGGCCCCGCCTGCGGGCCGGGCGCAGCGAGCGGCTCGTGGCACTGGCCGGTGCCGCGATCGCCCTGGCTACAACGCCGCTGCTGCCGGTCGGCGTTCCGGTCATCCTGGCCGCGACGGCGGCGCTGGCCGGGGCGCTGGCCAGTCCTGCGCCGCAGGCCCTGCCATCCGGCCAGACCCCGTCCCCCGGCCAGACTCTGTCCCCCGGCCGGTCCCCGTCCCCTGGCCCGGCGCCGTCCCCTGGCCCGGCGCCGACCGCGGATGCGCCATGACGGGCACGTGGATCGCGGTGCTGGCGACGGCAGCCGGCTGCTATGCACTGAAGCTGGCCGGCCTGACGGTTCCGCAGCGCGTGCTGGCCAGCCCGAGGGTGCGCAGGTTCGCCGAGCTTGTCCCCGTAGCACTCCTTGCGGCTCTGTCGGCGGTGCAGATTGCCACCACAGGGCACGCATTCGACCTGGACCCGGCGCGCCTCGCCGGCCTGGGTGCGGCGGTAGTCGCGCTGCTCTTGCGGGCGCCATTCCTGGTCGTCATCGTCGTGGCTGCGGGCGCGGCTGCGGCCCTGCGGGCCATGGGCGTCTCCTGATCCGCTCACAGCGACCGCCGGCACCAGGGTGTAGCTGCCGGCCGCCCGCCGGCCTGCGGGGGTAAAGTCGCCTGAGTGACCATCGGCATTGAAGTGCTCGGCGAAGTGACCGACGAGGTAGTCGAGGCGTTTGGCCGGCTGCTTCCGCAGCTGTCTACCTCGAGCAAGCCGCTCGAAGCCGCCGCGCTCGAGGCGATCGTGGCATCGCCAGCCGTCACGGTCCTGCTAGCCCGCAGCGATGGGCAGATCGCCGGCTCGCTGACGCTGGCCATGTTTCCCATCCCGACCGGGCTGCGCGCCTGGATCGAGGACGTGGTCGTCGACGAGTCGGCGCGAGGGCAGGGCGTCGGCGCGCTGCTGACCGAGGAGGCGCTGCGGCTGGCCAGCGCGGCAGGCGCGCGGACCGTTGACCTGACGACCAGGCCGTCACGGGAGGCGGCCGGCCGGCTGTACGAGCGGGCAGGTTTCCAGCAGCGCGAGTCGCGCCTGTACCGCTACGCCTTCGACTGAGCACGACCGGCACCGGTCTCAGCCGGCTGGTTCTTACCGGACGGCGCCCTGGCTGAGGCGGCGCGTGCGGGCGTCTCCAGAGGTGAGATAGGACACGCGAACGGGGCGCCCGCCAGCTGTGGCCGAGGTCAGGCCACGCCAGGTCTGACCGGGTCAGCCCAGCTCGGTCAGGCCAGCTCGGCGACTCGCCGTGAGCAGCCGGTCGACGTCGGTACCGTCGTTGTAGTGCACGAGGCCGGCCCGCACCGCGCTCCCGGCGTCTCTGATGCCGAGCACGCCGGTGAGCTCCCAGGCGTAGTTGTCGCCGTGCCAGACGTTGATCTTGCGGCTGGCCATGTGCTCGGCGACCTGCTGTGGCGTGCGGCCAGCCACCGTGAAGTACGCGGTGGCGGTCCGGCTCGCCGCCCGGCCGAAGGTGCGCACGTGCGCCATGCTGTCGAGCCCAGCCAGGAGCACGCCAAACAGCTCCTGCTCGTGCTGCTGGACTGCGGCCATCGAGGCAAGCACCCGCTCACGCAAACTAAAGCCGGGGTCGCCAGGCGCTCGGCGTGCCGTCGTCAGGCAGGCTCGCCAGCCCAGCCAGGTGCTCCACAGCCGCTGTCACGCCAGCCAGGCTCGCGAACGGCAGCGTACCGAGCTCAAACCGCTCGGGCACCTCGTCCGGTGACGGGACCAGCTTGTCGGGGCGCAGCCCGGCCAGCAGCGCGGGGTCGGCGACGACCGTCCCGATATGCGGTCCGGACCACTTGTAAGCACTGGTCGCGTAGAAGTCCGCGCCTAGCGCGCGGACGTCTACCGGCACGTGCGGGGTTGCGTGCACGCCATCGACATAACTGAGCGCCCCGACCGCCCGCGCCATCGCAGTAATGGCCGGCACGTCCGGCCTGGTCCCGATCAGGTTGCTGGCGGCGCTCACCGCCACCAGCCGGGTCCGGTCGCTGAGCAGCTCGCCGTACTGCTCGGCCGGAAGCTCGCCGGTGCCGGCGTCGACGGCGGCCCACCGCACCACGGCGCCCGCCCGCTCGGCCGCCTGCACCCACGGCCGGACATTGGCGTCGTGATCGAGCTGTGTCACGACGACCTCATCGCCTGGCCGCCAGTCCTTCGCGAGCGCGCCAGCGAGCCGATAGGTCAGCGCGGTCATGCTCGGCCCGAAGATCACGCCACCGGGGTCGCCGCCGGTCAGCGCCGCGACGGCGGCCCGGCTCGCTGCCGTGATCGAGTCGGCGCCGCCGGCTCGCCGGGAAAGCGCCTCCGGAGTTACCGAGGCCACGGACCTGTGCCTGGCTGATGGCGTCGATGACGGCGCCGGGCACCTGCGTGCCTGCGGCGCCGTCCAGGTAGGCGTAGCCGTCAGCCAGCGCCGGATAGCAAGCCCGGACCGCCTCTACGTTGAGCTTCACTGCCCGTCATCCCTTCCGCCTGAGGCGCAGTCGGGCAGGCCATACAGCCCGCAGCAGGCGCGACGGGATCCGTGCACTGCCCTGGTTCCCGCCGGCTAGCCGCCCCGACGCCGCCAGCACAGCATGCCAGGGATCAACATGGCGCACGGCCCTGGCTCCCGGCGACCAGCCCGGCAACGGCAGTTGCGGCATGCCAGCCTGCCAGCCTGCCAGCACCGCAGCGGCGTCTGCGGGGCGATAGTCGAGGCCGAGCGCCCTGGCCAGGTCCCACGCGTGGAGGTGCCACTCGGCTGCCGCCGCGCCCGCCATGCCGCCAACTGTCACGACCGTGTCACGGTACTGGTGATGCGGCAGGTCCCAGACGGCACCGAGCCTGGCAGCGTAGCTGCGCGCTGAGACGGCGAAGGCGGCGATGTGCTCGGCAGGCGGTGCGTCGGCCAGGGCGGCGAGCTCGGCCGCGTTCTGCCGTGCGAGTTTGCGGCCAAGCGTGTCCGGATGCGCGCCTGTCGCCATAAGTCGCGCGTAGCGGCTGACCGGTGCCTCGTCGAGGTACTCGTGGAAATCATCGGCGATGCACCGCAGGTGCCCAGCCAGCTCATACGCGCGCCACTCGGGGATCGGCGTCTGCGCGCCCCAGCTCACGTCGTCGAACTGCGCGGCAATCCGGCAGATGGCCGCCACCCCGGCGTCGTAAGCAGCTAAGACCGGAACAGGCTCTCGTAGCGGCGCAGACAGATCGCAGGAATGGGTGCGCTCCACGGGCCCCCTCCAAGCCGACTCCGGCACCAGCACGCGCCGTCGTCTGGCCAGAGTGCCAGAGTTACCCGTTCTTCGCCACCCTGCGCTCTATCAACGCAATCGCGACGAGCGCCCGGCCGCACAGCAGCCAGGCGGCGACCGCCAGGCATACGCAAGCCGAACCCTGCCAGCGCTTCGTCGCAGGAGGCTCTTGTGGTTAATGCGATAAAAAACACGTCCGCGAGACGCAGTTGCAGTTAGCTGCCTGCGCGAACGCGTCCGCCGCGAGAAAAACTGTGGTGACAGCACTCCCGGTCGCCAGTTAACCTGCGAATAATGCCCCCCAAGTCAGCTAGTTCGCCGCCGCATGCCCAAGCGCAGACGTCCGAGCATGAACTCGAGCCTGCGCAGACTCCTGCGCGCGTTCAGACTCCGGCCCAGGCCCTGTGGCGGATGCGCGAGTACATGCGGCCGTACTACGTGGGCCTGTTCCTGATGATCCTGGCGGCGATCCTTGCCGTCAGCGCCGAGATCGCGATCCCGCTCATCACGAAGTCAGTCATCGACACCGTCGTCGTGCGCGGCATCAGGTCCGAGCTGGTGCCGCTCGGCCTCGCGGCGATGGCGCTGGGCTCGATCCAGGCCGGGCTGAACTTCTTCCGCCGCTGGTCGTTGTCCAGCGCCGTCGCGGGCATGGAGAAGGTCATCCGCGATGACATCTATCACCACCTCCAGCGGCTCGAGCCCGCCTTTCATGACGCCTGGCAATCCGGTCAGCTGCTGTCGCGGGTCACGAACGACCTGTCGACGGTCCGCCGGTTCGCTGGCTTCGGGGTTGTCTTCTTCATCACCAACACCTGGTCGTTCCTGCTTATCCTCGCGCTCCTGATCCACCTGAACTGGTGGCTCGGCCTGCTCACTGGCTGCCTGTTCCTGCCGGTCACCGCGCTGTGCCTGCGCTTCGAGAAGCAGTACCGGGTGTTGTCGAGGCTGTCGCAGGACCAGCAGGGCGACCTGGCCACGTACGTAGAAGAGGCCGCCACGGGCATCCGCGTCCTCAAGTCACTCGGGCGCAGGGACGAGGCGGCCGCGCGCCACCTGGCCCAGGCCAAGCTGGTCTACCGCACGCAGGTGGACAAGGCGCGGCTCCGGGGCAAGTTCTGGGCCGGCCTCGACATGGTGCCTAACGCCGTGATCGGCCTGCTCCTCTTGCTCGGCGCTATCGCGGTGAGCCGGCACGCGCTGAGCCTCGGCGGGCTCGTGGCCTTTGTCACCCTCACGCTGCTGCTCGTCTGGCCCATCGAGGCGATGGGCTTCATCATCGCAACTGGCCAGGAGGCGGCCACCGCGGCGCAGCGGGTCTACGAGATCTTTGACACCGAGCCTGCGATTACCGATCCGGCCGAGTCCGGCGGCGGCCCGCTGGCCCGGCCCGGCCTGTCGGCAGGACGCTGGCAGAGCGGCCGCAAGGCTGCCCGCGCGCAGGCAGCCCGAGCCGAGGCCGCCGCGCGCGCTGAGGCTGCCGCCCAGCTTCGCGATGAGGCCGCCACCCAGCTTGAGGCCACCCGGACCACCGCTGACCAGCGGCGCGGCGCGCAGCCGCGCGGCGCCGGGAAGCCGCGAGCCGCGAGCCAGCCGCATGGCGCCGGGAAGCCTCATGGCGCCGGCGGCTGACCTTCGACCGGGTCGCATTCAGCTATCCAGGGTCCCGTGCCCCCGTGCTGCGCAGCGTCAGCCTTGAGATGAAGCCGGGCGAGACGGTCGCCCTGGTGGGGTCGACTGGATCCGGCAAGACGACGCTGCTGCACCTGGTGCCGCGGCTGGCCGACGTGACCGGCGGCCGGATCACCCTGGATGGCGCGGACATCCGCGACCTGCCGCTGCCGGAACTGCGCACGCGGGTCGGCTGCGCGTTCGAGGACCCGACGCTCTTCTCGGCCAGCGTCCGCGAGAACGTCGGCTTCGGAGTCCAGCACGCGAGCGAGGCCGCGATCCTGGCCGCCCTGGACGCTGCCCAGGCAGAGTTCGTGGCCGACCTGCCGTGGGGACTGGATACCCGGATCGGCGAGCAGGGCATGGCCCTGTCCGGTGGTCAGCGACAGCGAGTCGCGCTGGCCCGCGCCATCCTGGCCCGGCCGCAGGTGCTGCTGCTTGACGACCCGCTGTCCGCCCTCGACGTGCACACCGAGGCCAAGGTGACAGCTGCACTCGCCGAGGTGATGACGGAGTCGACAGCACTGATCGTCGCGCACCGGCCATCTACAGTCCTGCTGGCAGACCGGGTCGCGCTGCTCGCCGACGGTGTCATCGGCGCGGTCGGCACGCACTCTGAGCTGCTGGCAACCGAGCCGAGGTACCGGGAACTCATGAGCGCTGATCCCCTCGACGCCGATGACGACGGCCATGCCGCGCCCGGCCTGACCGCAGGAGCGAGCCGATGAGCACGGCCCAGCCTGAGGCCTGGCGCGGGATCGCCTCCGAGCAGGAAGAGGAGATCAGCGGCAAGCTTGGCACGCTGCTACGGCGGCGCTCGCGTCGGCTGCTGGCCGATCTGCTGGGCCCGCACCGCCGCCTGGTCGTCACCATCTTCTTGCTGATCGTGGCGGCTCAGCTGGCGGCGCTCGCCGGCCCGTGGCTGGTCGGTGTCGGGATCGACGACATCCCCCGGCTGGCCAAGACACACGACGCCGGCCCGCTGGCGCTCGTCATCATCGCCTTTGCCGTGACGGTGGCGGTGCAGGCCGTCACCACCCGCTCCTACATCGCAGGCATCGGGCAGCTTGGCGGGAGCGTGGTCCTGGAGCTGCGGCGGCGCCTGTTCGCCCATTTCCAGCGGCTGTCCATCTCCTTCCATGAGCGGTACACCTCCGGCCGGGTCATCTCCCGCCAGGTGTCGGACATGGACTCGATCTCCGATCTCTTCGACGAGAGCCTCGCCTCGCTGGTCTCCGCCGTGCTGGCGCTGCTGCTCATCGGCGGCGGGATGCTCCTGCTCGACTGGCGCCTGGCGCTGGTGGTGATGGCCGGCTTCCCTCCGCTGATCTGGCTGTCCGCCTGGTTCCGGCGCGAGTCAGCGATCGCCTACCGGCGGACCAGGACCACGATCGCCTCGGTCATCGTGCAGTTCGTGGAGACCTTCGGCGGCATCAGGGCCGTACAGGCGTTCCGGCGCGAGGAGCGGAACGAGGAGATCTTCTCCGAGCTCAATCAGGCGAACGCCGAGGCTAACCTCCGCTCGTCCCGGCTGCTGGCCATCTACTTCCCTGGTGTGACGCTGGTCGGCAACCTGGCCATCGGCGCCGTGCTGCTGTACGGCGGACTGCGCGTCATCGACCATCAGATGCAGGTCGGCGTCCTCGTCACCTTCCTGCTCTACCTGCAGCGCTTCTTCGATCCCCTGATCGACCTGTCCCAGTTCTACAGCTCCTTCCAGTCAGCCGGCGCGGCCCTGGAAAAGATCTCCGGCGTCCTGGACGAGCCTCCGAACGTGCCCGAGCCCGCGCATCCGGCCGCGCTTCCTGCCTCGAGCGGGCCGGCTAGCAACGGCCGCCGCGTCCGGTTCGAGTCCGTGCGCTTCGGCTACCGCAAGTCCACGGTCCTGCCCGACCTGGACCTCAGCATCCCGGCCGGTCAGACGGTCGCGGTGGTGGGAGCAACCGGGGCTGGCAAGACGACGATCGCGCGGCTGCTGGCCCGGATCTACGATCCGCTCGAGGGCAGCGTGCTGCTCGACGGCGTCGACCTGCGGCAGCTCGATGACCGGTCGCTCCGGCATGAGGTCGTCCTCATCACTCAGGAGAACTTCCTGTTCACCGGGTCGGTGGCCGACAACATCGCGCTCGGCAAGCCCGACGCCAGCCGCGACGAGATCGTGGCGGCCGCCACCGCAATCGGGGCGCACACCTTCATCGCCGATCTGCCGGACGGCTACGACGAGCAGGTCGGCAAGAGCGGCGGCCGCCTGTCGGCTGGCCAGCGCCAGCTGATCTCGTTCGCGCGGGCGTTCCTTGCGGCCCCGGCGGTGCTGGTGCTGGACGAAGCTACGTCGCTGCTCGACATCCCGAGCGAACGGCTCGTTCAGGACGCCCTGCTGCGAATCCTCGCCGGCCGCACGGCCGTGATCATCGCCCATCGCCTGTCCACCGTGGCGATCGCCGACCGGGTCCTGGTGCTCGATCACGGCCGGATCATCGAGGACGGGCCGCCGGAAGAGTTGCTGACCACTGCCGGCGAGTACTCGGCGCTCCACGCGAGCTGGCAGGAAAGCCTGGCCTGAGCACTGATGTGACCTGGCTACCCTGGCCTTCCGCCGCGGTGCACGGGTCCCTGCGGTGACGTTGCCGGGCGGGGGTGCAGATGGCTGCTGAGAGCGCGAGCGCGGGTCCTGGCGCCGCCGGCGGCCCTGCTGCGCCTGCTGCGCACGCTGGCGAGCCCAGGCTTCCACTCGGCGCACGGCCGGCCCGTAACGCAGCGATCGGCGCCGGTCTCATCGGCTACGCCTGGATCCTCGGCGGCACCAGCCCCTTCAGCCTGAAGGCCCTGCTAGGCGTGCTGCTGCCTGGTGCGGTGCTCGGCGTGATCGCCTACGGCCGTCCCCCGGAGCGCATCCCGGCACCGGAGTCGGTCGACGTCACCGGCTTCTCCCTCTGGATCATCTGCGTCGCCCTGCTGTTCGAGTGGGAGGCGGCTGCGGTCAGGGATGGATCGCCGACCTGGCACCCGTCGCTCACCGACCTCGTCAATCCGCTGATCTCGCCGCACCCGATCAAGAGCGCAGCAATCGTCGTCTGGCTCCTGGTCGGCTGGGCGCTGGTGAAGCGATGAAGCGGCGAAGCGGGTGCGGGCAGGTGCAGCGGTGCAGGCCCTTGCAGCGCTCACGGCGGGTGCCGCGCTCATGGCAGGTGCAGCGGTGACGGCAGCATGAGCATGCGGGCAATCACCATCGCGGGCTTCGTTGTGATCATCGCCGGGCTGGTCGCACTGGAGGTCATCGGCCGCCGCCCGGCGAGCCGGATTCCGACCGTTGGCGAGTGGCTGGGCTACGTGATGCGCCCGCGCGCCGGGCGTGTCCTGGTCCTGCTGGGCTGGGTGTGGCTTGGCTGGCACTACTTCGCCAGGTTAGTTCGCCTTCCGCACAGCCGGGCAGGTCGTCCCGAGCAGGTTGCCCGGCACCGAACGTATCGCCAGCTTTCGCTAAGCTGTGCGGCGTGAAAAAGGGACGTATCAAGGTCAGCGCCGAAGCAGAGGCCAGTTATCTCGCCGACGTCGCGCTGGCAGCGCGCTTCAGCGAGCTGATGAGCAGCGCGCAGTCTGCAGACCACGAGTACCGGGGCGCGCAGGCGGCCGGCGCGCCGGCCAGCGTGCAGTACCCGCTGGCGCGCAACCTGGATGTGGCCCTGACAGCTGTGACCAGGGCGGCGTACGCGGCCCAGCGCGCCGAGATCGGCCCGCTCGGCTACGAGGACCGGATCTACTTCCGCAAGGCGAAGGCCACCTCCGCCGTGCACGCCTGGACCGACGAGGCCGAGCGCCTGCTGACGCTGCGGGAAACCCACCGCCTTACCGGCTTCCCGCCGCGGCCCGAGGTCGAGGCGCTCGGCGTCGAGGTAGCCCGCTTGCCAGCGGCCTCCGGCCACTCCTGACAGCCGACCGAAGGAACTATTCGGTCGGCGCGGGAAATAAATTGGCCTCCCGGGAATAATTCTCCGTCCCGCGGCAGCCCGCCATTGTGTCGAGAGCCGGCTCTGCGTCACCGTCTGGCTACTGCACGTGGCTGACCTGCAAGTTGCGTTCCGTAAAGCGGACTACACGAAACCTACAAAGCACGACACGGAAAACCGTCACAACGGGCCATGCCGTTCGAGGCACTGACCTGGCACAGTAGGGTGTGATCAAGAACACAACGAGTAACTAACAGGAGGCACGCGAATGTGCCCGCACACGCCACGGTGTCCGGACCCGAGCGGACCGGACCGCGAGGCGGCCCGTACCGTCGTCAGCCATCCGGAGCAGGGCTGGAGCCTGCTCTGTAATGGCATCGTCATTTTCGAGGACACCGGAGAATTGCTCCCCGGTGGTGCAGCCATAGCCCCGCACCGTCCCACGGACCTAACGGCCTGTGTGATGACCACTGAAGTAGTACCGGCAGCAGGCTCCCGGAGCTCCGCCGCCTGACTAGTCAGGGCGCGCCGGCCAGGCCGGTGTCCCCGCCGCCCTGCAAGCTCCCGCTACGCGCCGACCATCTCGGCTAGCCACGACCCGACAGCCGCGCCCACCGCAGCTGGGTTCCTAGTCAGGGCTGTGCGTTTCCGCAGGCAGCACGACGACACGGGCAGCATCCCGCGAGGACGGTATCCCGAACGGGTCACGCTCCCCGTTGACCACGAGCACGTCGACGCCGGCCCCGCGCAGCTCGTCAGCCCGGCTCTGCTCCGGGCGGCCGGGCGGATGCAGCGGGAACGCCAGGGCGATCACGGCCCGTGCGCCCGCCTCCTTCGCAGTCCGGCAGGCAACCCGCGCGCCGTTGCTCCGGCCACCCTGGACCAGCGGGATGCCCGGATACTCCGATTGCAGCGCGGCGACGATCTCGAGCCACGCGGCGTCCTGCGGCCCCGGCGCGCCGGGTGCGCGTGCACCCCGGACCCGGTACGGCTGAAGGACGCGGGCGACCACGCCGCCGAGCGGCAGCGCCGCATCCCGGACCGCCAGGAGGTCTTTGGTATCGACGCCGCCGCCCGCGCCATGGGTCATCAGGAGCAGGAACGTGGCCGACGTCGGCCGGTCAATCTTTGCGTGCGCGGGACCGGCCTTGGTGGCGATCTCCGTCCTCGTTGCCATGCTGGCAGCGTAGCTCGGCCCCACCCGCCCCGAACCGCCGCTCGGCTAGTGCTGGCCTGGCCGCCCAGTGCTGGGCTCTCAAGTGCGGGGCCGCCTAGTGCTGGCCTGGCAAGTGCAGCGCGCCGACGTTCACAGCCTCTACCTGATCCGAGAGATAGTTCGCGACCAGCAGCGTGGCGCCACCCGGGCCCGCCGCCACGTCCCGCGGGAAGCGGCCGGCCTGCAGGTAGCCGAGCAGTGCGGGCTTGCCCGCGAGGGCGTCGGCCACATCGACGACCGCGAGACTAGCGTGCTGGCCGGCGCTGCTGAAGCGGTCCGAGTCGGCCACGACGACCATGGTGCCGTCACTGACGAGGGCCAGGCCGACGGGTGCCTCGCCGACCGGAACGTCCGCGAGCAGGGCGTCGCCGGGATCTGTGCGCAGCCGGGCGGCCGAGAACGCCAGGAGCGCGTCGCTGGCTCGTGCCGTCACCCACACGACGCTGCCATTGGCCGACGTGATGACGCGAACGGGATTGCAGCCCGCTGTCACCCTGGCGATGACGGAACCGCCGGGATCGGACTCCGCGCGTCGCACGCTGATGACGGCGATAGTGCCGACCTCACTGCTTCGGCTCTCGGCCTCGCTCGTTGCGTACAGCCAGCGGCCGTCGGGCGAGAACGCCAGACCGACAGGCGCGAGCTGCGTCGGGATCGAGCCGACGTACGTGTCCGGACCGAAGCCGCTGGCCAGCGCCTTCGCCAGGTTGAACACGGCGATCTGGTCAGAGGTCTCCAGGCTGACGAATGCGTAGCGCCCGTCGGGCGACACGGCCGCCTCGATGGCGCCGCTCCCCGGCGCCGGCGCCGACAGGATGCCGAGCACGGCATGCTGGCTGCCCTGCTCGGCGGCCGTGACGTTAATGACGACGGCGCTGGCGCGCCCGCCAGCAAGAAGCAGGAGATGACCGTCCTGGCTGAGCGCGGCACCTGCCGTGGCCACGGGAAGCGCGATCGTGCGGACCAGGCGAGGTGCATGCCCGGCGGAGAGCTCCAGCGCGTCGAGGTCGCCAGTCGGCGTGGCGGCGAGCCCGGTGACCGAGGCGAACGCCCAGCGCTGGCCCGGGGTGATCGCCACTCCGAACGGATAGCTCCGCGGGCTGAGCGTCGTCATCGCCGTGGCCGAGGCCGGCAAGGCTGGCGCCGACGGCGCCGCCGTAGTGCAGCCCGGTGCTCGGGCGCTGACGGCGGTGGCCGGGCCTGCGGCATGGCGGGCCTGCGAGCCGGCCGGAAGCGTCGCCGGCGAGTTGCCAGCACAGCCCGCCGTGAGCGCGATGATCGCCGAACATCACCGCGGCGCCGCGTCGCCTCATGACCGCTCACGCTATCCGCCGGTCAGGCGGATAGTGCTAGACGCCGAGCAGTTTTTTCAGGAACTGGCCGGTGTAGCTCTCCTCGACCTTCGCCACGTCCTCGGGCGTGCCGGTCGCGATGACATTGCCGCCGCGCGACCCGCCGTCGGGGCCGAGGTCAATGATCCAGTCGGCGGTCTTGATCACGTCGAGGTTGTGCTCGATCACGATCACGGTGTTGCCAGCGTCGACCAGCCGGCCGAGCACGCCGAGCAGCTTGCGGATGTCGTCGAAGTGCAGTCCGGTCGTCGGCTCGTCGAGGACGTAGATCGTCCGGCCGGTCGACCTGCGCTGAAGCTCGGAGGCGAGCTTGACTCGCTGCGCCTCGCCGCCGGATAGCGTCGGCGCCGGCTGGCCGAGCCGCACGTACCCGAGGCCGACGTCCACCAGCGTCTTGAGGTGCCGGTGGATCGAGGGGACTGGCTCGAAGAACTCCTCCGCTTCCTCGATCGGCATCTGGAGCACGTCGGCGATGGTCTTGCCCTTGTAGTGCACCTGCAGGGTATCGGTGTTGTACCTGGCGCCGTGACAGACCTCGCACGGCACGTACACGTCCGGCAGGAACTGCATCTCGATCTTGATGGTGCCGTCACCCGCGCACGCCTCGCACCGGCCGCCCTTCACGTTGAAGGAGAACCTGCCCGGCTGGTACCCGCGGATCTTGGCCTCGGTCGTCTGCGCGAACAGCTTCCGCACGCTGTCAAAAACGCCGGTGTAGGTGGCCGGGTTGGACCGCGGCGTCCGGCCGATCGGGCCCTGGTCGACGTGCACGACCTTGTCGAGGTGCTGCATCCCGGTGATCTTGGTGTGCTTGCCCGGCACGATCCTGGTGCCGTGCAGCTCCCTGGCCAGCGAGCTGTACAGGATGTCGTTGACCAGCGTGGACTTGCCCGAGCCCGAGACGCCGGTGACCGCGATGAAGCAGCCAAGCGGGAACGCGACGTCGACGCCCTTCAGGTTGTGGGCCGCCGCGCCCTTGATGACGATCTCCCGCCCCCTGGTGCGCTTCCGCCGCTTCGCGGGCACGGGAATGCTCTCCCGCCCGGTCAGGTAGGCCCCGGTAATGGAGTCCTTGCTGGCCAGCAGGTCCGGCAGCGGGCCGGAGACGACGACGTGCCCGCCGTGCTCACCTGCCCGCGGGCCGATGTCGACGACCCAGTCGGCGGCACGGATGGTGTCCTCATCGTGCTCGACGACGATCAGAGTGTTGCCGAGATCCCGCAGCCGGAGCAGTGTCTCGAGCAGGCGGTGGTTGTCCCGCTGGTGAAGTCCGATCGACGGCTCGTCCAGCACGTACAGCACGCCGACCAGCCCCGAGCCGATCTGGGTGGCGAGCCTGATGCGCTGCGCCTCTCCCCCGGCCAGCGTCGCCGACGCCCGGTCCAGCGTGAGGTAGTCGAGGCCGACGTCGAGGAGGAACCCCAGCCGGGCGTTGACCTCCTTGAGTATCCGCCCGGCGATCTGCATGTCCCGGTCCGACAGCTGGAGCGACAGCAGCAGCTTGGCGAGCTCTCCGATCGGCAGGCCGCAGTAGTCAGCGATCGACCGTTCGTCGACCTTCACCGCGAGTGACACGGGCTTGAGCCGCGCGCCCTTGCAGGACGGGCACGGGACCTCCCGCATGAACTCCGCGTACCGCTCCCGGCTGTACTCGCTGTCGGCGTCGGAATGCCGGCGCTCGATGTAAGGGATCGCTCCCTCGAAATTGGTGTAGTAGGACCGCTCCCGGCCGTACCGGTTCTTATAGCGGACGTGCACCTGCTCGTCGTAGCCGTACAGCAGCGCCTGCTGCGCCTTGGCCGGCAGCCGCCCCCAGGGCGTGCTGACCTTGAAGCCAAGCGCATCGCCGAGCGCCTCGATCAGGCGCAGGAAGTAGTCGCTGACGTGACCGGCACTCCAGGCCGCGATCGCGCCGTCAGCGAGGGTGCGGGTCGGGTCGGAGACGACGAGCTCCGGGTCGACCTCCATCTTGGTGCCAAGCCCGGTGCAGTCCGGGCACGCGCCCCAGGGCGAGTTGAATGAGAACGACCGCGGCTCCAGCTCGTCGAACGACAAGTCGTCATACATGCACGCCAGGTGCTCGGAGTACATCCGCTCGCGATTCGGGTCGTCCTCCGGCAGGTCGACGAAGTCGAGCACGACGACGCCATTCGCCAGCGACAGGGCGGTCTCTACCGAGTCGGTCAGCCGCCGCCGGGCCGACTCCTTCACGTCGAGCCGGTCGACGACCACCTCGATGGTGTGCTTCTCGTACTTCTTCAGCGCCGGCAGCTCGCCGGAGACCGCGGTGTCGAGGCGGATGATCGTGCCGTCGACCCGCGCCCTGGAGAATCCCTTGACCTGGAGGTCCCGCAGCATCTCGGTGTACTCGCCCTTACGGCCGCGGATGACCGGGGCGAGCACCTGGAACCGGGTCCCCTCGTCGAGCTCGAGCACCCGGTCGACGATCTGCTGCGGCGTCTGGCGTGCGATCGGCCGGCCACAGACCGGGCAGTGCGGCTTGCCGACGCGGGCGAACAGCAGCCGCAGGTAGTCGTAGACCTCGGTGATCGTGCCGACCGTGGACCTCGGGTTGCGACCGGCGGCCTTCTGGTCAATGGACACCGCCGGCGACAGGCCGTCGATGAAGTCGACGTCGGGCTTGTCCATCTGCCCGAGGAACTGCCGCGCGTAGGCCGACAGCGACTCGACGTACCGGCGCTGGCCCTCGGCAAAGATCGTGTCGAAAGCGAGGCTCGACTTGCCCGAGCCGGAGAGCCCGGTGAACACGATCATGGCGTCGCGCGGCAGGTCGAGCGAGACATCCTTGAGGTTGTGCTCGCGTGCACCGCGGACGACGAGACGATCTGCCACTTTATGCCCAGTTCTCCCGGTGTGTACGGCCAGCTTGGAAGGGGAAGCGCCGCCAGTTCATGGTATCCGGGGGGTCAGACAAAACAGGGGGCCATCAGCCGGCCCGCTTGCCTCCCCGTCCGGCAGCATCCCGTCAGCCCACGTACAACACCCGGCCGGCTCGATCTGATTCCCGTGCCTGTCCTAGATTGAGCGAGGCCAGCCCACCCGGCCCGAGCCGGGCTGCTAGCCGGGACCGTTGATCCAACGCCCCAGGAAGGATGCAGCATGACGGCCGATCCGTACCTGAGCGATCCTGGCGACAGCGATCCGGCCGCCGCGGCCGCCCAGCTGTCTGACGCGGTGGCCGCCGCGACGCAGCGCCTGCGTGCCACTGCCGCCACGCTGTCCGAGGAGCAGCTCCGCGCGCCGTCACGGCTGCCGGGCTGGAGCCGCGGGCACGTGCTCACCCACATCGCCAGGAACGCGGACGGCCTGCGGAACCTCCTGATCTGGGCGCGCACTGGCGTCGTCACGCCGCAGTACGCCGACGCAGGCGAGCGGGAGCGGGGCATCGCAGCCGGGGCCGACCGCCGGGCCGCCGACCTGCTAGCCGATCTTGACGCGTCCGCCGCGGCACTGGCCGCCGAGGCCGGGAGCCTCGGCGCTGACGACTGGGCCGCCGAGGTGCGGGGGCTGCACGGCGACCCGCATCCAGCCTGGTTCACGCTGCGGCGGCGGCGGATCGAGGTAGAGGTTCATCACGTCGATCTCGACGCTGGTTACAGTCCAGACGACTGGCCCCTGGACTTCGCGGCCACCCTGCTGGACAACGTCGTCGCCGGCTTCGCCGATGCCGAGGCTCCGGCGGCGCTGCTGCGGATCACCGATACCGGCAGCGCGCTCCGGATCGGGCCGCCGGACGCGACGCCGACCGTCGAGATCGGCGGCCCAGCCAGGATGCAGCTAGCTTGGCTGATCGGCCGCGGCACCGGCGCCGGGCTGACGACCGAGCCAGCCGGCCCGCTACCTACGCTGCCACCGTGGTAGGTATCAAGTAACGACTTCTGCCCCCGCCGCGAGGCGGCAGGCCCCAGATGATGGCAGCTGAGATGAGGAGAGCATGACCTATACCGGGAACGTGGCCGTGGGCGGTGCGCCCGATACCAGGGAGCTCCCCGGCCTCACCATCACCAAGGTGGCGGTCGGCCCGATGGACAACAACGCGTACCTGCTGCGCGACACGCAGACCGGCGAGCTCGCCCTGATCGACGCGGCCAATGAGCCCGACACGCTGCTGCGCCTGATCGGCGACGTGCCGCTGGCGACCATCATCACGACGCACCAGCACTGGGATCACCACGCGGCGCTGCGCGAGGTGCAGCAGGCCACCGGCGCCGCGACGGTCGCGCACCCAGACGACGCGCCCGGCCTGCCCATCCCGGTCACCCGGCCGGTCCATCACGGCGACACCATCGCCATCGGCAATGCCACCCTGTCAGTCATTCACCTGCGCGGCCACACGCCGGGCAGCATCGCGCTCTACTACGACGGCGGCGGCGAGCTCGCCGATCAGCCGCACCTGTTCACCGGCGACTCGCTGTTCCCCGGCGGTCCGGGCAACACCGAGCACGACGCGCAGCGGTTCGGCAGCCTCATGACCGATCTGGAGGACCGCGTCTTCGCCGAGCTGCCGGACGGCACGTGGGTGTACCCGGGTCACGGCGGCGACACGACGCTCGGCACCGAGCGGCCGCACGTAGCGGAATGGCGCGCCCGCGGCTGGTAGGAAACTCTTACAGGCACGCGTAGCAGGCGTCCATCAGGGCCTTGTTCCGCGGATTGCGCCAGCGCGGTCCCATCTGGTTCGTCACATACCCGAACGCCAGCCGCGCGTCGGGGTCGCAGAACCCGACCGATCCCCCGGCGCCAAAATGCCCGTAGCACCGCGGGCCGTCACCGAGCTGGCGCTCGGCATGCGTGAGCTGGAATCCGAGCCCGAACCGCGACGGCCGGGCCAGCACCAGGTCGTCGCCATACACCTGCTCCTGCGTGGCCGCGGCCAGCGCCGCAGCAGACACGACCCGGACGCCTGCCAGCACGCCGCCGTCGGCGAGCGCCGCATAGATGCGGGCGATGCCCGCCGCTGTCGCGTGCGCGTTTGCCGACGGCACCTGCGCGCTGCGCCAGGCCGCGGTGTTGACCACGCCCATGCCGGAGAAGTCCGGCGGGTTGAAGTAGGCGTTCTGCGACATCTTTTGACCGGGAACGGGGTCGATTCGCTCCGCCGCCGCTTCCACGCCGCGCTCAGGCCAGCGGAACTCGGCGACCCGGCCGTGGTCCGCCGCGGCAAGCCCGATATGGACGTCGGCGCCGAGCGGTCCGGCCAGCTCGCTGCGCAGGTACTCCCCCGGGCTAAGACCAGAGGCCCGGCGGACGAGCTCACCGGCCAGGTACCCGAACGTGTTGACGTGATAGCCGTGCCCCTTGCCCGGCTGCCACCACGGCTCCTCGGCCGCGAGGAGCGAGGTCATCAGCTGCCAGTCGAGCCCGCTGCCGGCGGGCAGCGCGGCATGCAAGGCCGGCAGCCCCGCCTGGTGGCTGAGCACCTGGCGGACCGTGATGGCGTCCTTCCCGGCCGCGCCGAACTCCGGCCAGTAGCGCGTCACGGGTGCGTCGGGATCAAGCAGCCCGCGCCCGGCGAGCCGGGCCGCGCACGCCGACAGCAGGCCCTTGCCGACCGAGAACACGTTCACCAGCGTGTCTCCCGACCAGTGCCGACGCTGCTCCGAGTCGGCCCAGCCGCCCCACAGGTCGGCGACGACAGCACCGTCGGCGGTCACGCACACGGCCGCGCCGCACTCGCCGCGGTCGGCGAAGTTGCGGGCGAACTCGTCCCGCACTGCGCCGAACCGCGGGTCGCACCAGCCGCCGATGACCGCCTGGCTCATAAGCCCGACCCTGCCTTCCTGCCGCGCCGGGATCGCACGCGACATTCTTTAGTAGTCTGCCCGCACATGGCACAGCTGCGCGACGTCGCGATCATCGGGCCGGCCTGCTCGGCCTGGCGGCCGCCCGCGCCCTATCAGCGCGCGGCCGGGACGTCGTCGTGCTCGAGCAGGCCGAGATCGGCCATCAGGCGGCAGGCTCGAAGGGCACCTGCCGGATCTTCCGGCTCGGTTATCCGGAGCCGGCCTACGTGACCGCCGCCCAGCAGGCAGGCGAGCTCTGGCGCGCACTGGAGGCCGAGTCCGGGCGCCGCATCCTCCTGCCCGCGCCGCACCTCACGTTCGGGACCGGGCTGGGCGCTGTGCACGACGCCATGCAGGCGGCGGGCGCGCCGTGCGAGCTCCTGACGGCCGCGGCAGCCGCGGAGCGGTTCCCGGCGATACGGACCGGCGGACCGGCCCTGCTCGAGCCCGACTCGGGCGTGCTCGCGGCCGACACGGCCCTCGCCGCGCTTGCGGCAGGCGCCCCGGAGATCAGGACTGGCGTGCGCGTCGGGCGCCTAGCCGACGACGGCAGGCAGGTAACGCTGCAGACAAGCGCGGGCACGGTGACGGCGCGCACCGTCATCGTGGCGGCCGGCCAGTGGTCGAGCCGACTGCTGGCAACCATGAGCGTCGCGCTGCCGGGCAGGCCGACGCTCGAGCAGGTGGCTTACCTGCGCCCGCTAGGGCACGCAAGTCAGGCGCCCATTTTCATCTGCCACGCCGACCAGGCACCGTACGGACTGCCGGTGCCGGGCTCGCCGCTCTACAAGATCGGGATTCATCAGAGCGGTCTGGCGACTGACCCCGATGCGCAGGACCAGTCCGACGATCCGCGCCTGCTCGGCAAGCTGCTGGACGTGGCCAGGCGGTACCTTCCCGACCTCGATCCGGAGCCTGCGGCGACTGAGCGCTGCGGCTACGACAACAGCCCGGACGAAGATTTCGTCGTCGACAAGACCGGCAACGTCGTGGTCGGCAGCGGCACATCCGGGCACGGCTTCAAGTTCGGCCCGCTGTTCGGCGAGTGGCTCGCGGACCTCGCGACTGATGCTGCTGGCGGCCCCGAGCCTGAGCTGAGGAAGCGGTTTGCGCTCGGCCGGTTCCGCCGTCCCGGCGACTAGCGCTGCCCTGACGATTCGGCTAGAACGGGCTTGGCGCCGGGAACTCGATCTGCAATCTGTACTTGCCGCCAGCCAGGCGCACGACGGCCAGCCAGGCGCGGTAGCCGCGCGGCTGGGCACGCAGCAGCCTCTCCACTCCGGCGAGCTCACTGGCCCGATGCGGCCGGTGCCTGGTGGACGGCACGATGATCTCGGCGGACCGGAACGGCATCGAGCTATCGGCCTGCGGGCCCGCGTCGCCGAAGCGGGCGATGTCGAGCGCGTAGTGGGTCGCGACCCGGTGCAGCACCGTGAGCAGCCGCGGATCGACGAGTCCTGCGGTGAGATCTGCTCGTGCGCCGGCGTGGACATGCACCCTGGCGCCCGCGATGAGCTTCCGGCCGGCCGAGCGGCGCGCGGCGACGGCGCTGCGGGCCGACGTGCTGTAGGCCGCCTGACCGCCGGGCGTGACCAGGCGGACCTGTACGGCGGTCGGCCCGGTGCCGAACGCCGCGACCACGGCGGGAGCGGCGTCACCGAGCTGCGGTCCGTACTCCGCGCGGATGGACGGCGTCGCCACGACCAGCCCGCCAGCGGCCGGGAGGCTCACGCCGGGCTGCAAGATGACCTGCCCGGAGCTCGGGTAGCCGGCCGCCAGGATGGCCGCGCAGGTGGCCGGGTCGCACCCGATGACGGTCCGCGCGCCGACCTGTGCGGAGATCCACGTCGCGGCCGCTTTGCCGTTCGCGGCCGTCTGCGCCGCGGCCGCCGCCTGAGCGAGCCGCTGCGCCGGAGTCAGCTTCGGCGTCCGCACCCGCGTCGCCGTGTGATGGACAGGGCGCGGTGCCGCCGACGAGCCGATCAGGCCGACCGCGACCGTGACCGCGGCGGCCACGACGACCACGGCGACGACGGCCGCGACCGCCCGGCGACCTGTCCCGATCCTGCCGGAGTCGGGTACGTGCAGGACCCGGCGTCGCAACCACAGCCGAAGGGTGGTGCCGATGACCTTGACCCACGACGGGCGCGGCCGGTGCCTGTCGTGCGGGCGCAGCGTCGCTAGCCATGCCAGCGGCTCGAGCCGGATGATCCAGCCGGTATCGCGATGGCGGCGAGGTGTCACTAGACACTGAAACTCCCGGGCCGCGAACAGGGTGAGGCCACACGGCCCTATCCGGGATATCTCAGCACATCCGGCCCGGACTATTCATGCGCTTGCGGCCGATTGTTACGCAAGCTTGCCTATCCGCGGGCTATGACCCGCGCCTGTCGGCGGCCAGCCGCGCATAGGCGGCCAGCGCGGCCGCGATCACGTCTTGCTGCGAGGGAAAAGTGGCGCTTCTGACCCTGGCCGCTTCGCCGAGCCGGGCGGCCAGCGGCGCGTCGTCGAGAACGACCGCCACGGCCCGCGCCAGTGCCGCCGGATCGCCGGGCGGCACGAGAATCGCGCCGTCGGGTCCGGTCAGCTCCGGGGTCCCGCCAACGCTCGTCGCCACGATCGGCCGACCGGAGCGCATCGCCTCCTGGACGACCAGCGCTCGCGCCTCCCAGCGGCTCGGGACGACGACAACGTCGGCGAGTGCGAGCAGGGCAGGCACGTCGTGCCGGGCGCCGAGCAACTCGACATCGGCGCCAGAACGAATTGCCTGCGCCCGCAGGCCGGCCGCCAGCGGCCCGTCACCCGCGATGACCGTGCGCGGACGCGGATCGCGCGCACGCCAGCGCGCGGCGGCGTCAATGAGCACGTCCAGGCCCTTCTGCGGCGCGAGCCTCGCAACCGCTAGCACGACAGGCCGGCCATCGGCGCCGACATCAGCCTGCGCCTTCGCGATGTCCGCCGCCGTGGGCGGGTTCGCTGGCGGCGCTGCCACCTCGAAGTGCTCGGCCGCTGCGCGCAGGCGCAGCATCCGCGCCAGCAGGTCGGCCGACGCACAGAGCACAAGGTCCGCCCGCCGGGCGCAGATCCGCTCCAGCACGCCGTAGATGAGCCGCGCGGCGCGTCCGTCGGGTGGAGCGTTGTGAACCGTAATCACGAGCGCGGGCCGCGGACCGCGCCACGCGGCGATTGCCAGGGCCGCAAAGGCGCCGGCCCGGGCGCCGTGTGCATGCACGACGTCGGGTTGCCAGGCGGCCAGCGCAGCGCGCAGCCTGACGATCGCCGCGACGTCCCGGGCCGGCCGTGGCCGGTCGGCCATGCGCACGACGACCTTGTCGACATCGTCCCCAGCGAGCGCGAGGGTCTGCGGTGAGCCGAGCACGCTCACCGCCATGCCCGCGGCGCGACACCCGGCCGCAAGCGCGATGACGTGGCTGGCCGTGCCGCCCGTCGCCAGCCCGAGCACAAGGGCGACTCGCTGCCCGGCCTGCGCGGCACGATCCGGCGGCACTGGCTGCGTCGTCACCGCAGTAGCACCCGGCGGATCGTGATCATCGCTGCGCGCAGCTCGCCGCCATCCAGGACGTACGCGACGATCACGAACGCGGCGAGCCCGCACACCCCGGCGAGGACGGCGGTCAGGCCCGCGGCAATCGGGCCCGATGCGTGCAGCGCCGCGGCCACGGCGGCGCCGGCGCCCGCGCCAGCCGCTGCCGCCGCCAGGCCGGAGAGCCCGGCCCGCCTCGCGCCCGCCAGCGCCGCGGCCCCGCGTGCCTGTCGCACGGCGATCAGCAGCGCCACCCCGGCGACCGTCAGCCCGATGGTGTTGCCGAGCGCAAGCATGGCAACGACCCAGCGACCGGGTACCAGCGCCACGAGGACGATGTCGGCGCCGATGACGATCAGCCAGCCGCCCGCCACTGCGATCGCGGCCGACCTGGCGCGCCGGGCCGCCAGCAGGACGCGCGACAGGCAGGCGACGAGTCCGTACCCGGCCAGACCCGGCGCGAACAGCGCGAGGCCGGCGGCAAGCTGCGGCACCTGAGCGGGCCTGCTGGCGAGGAAGTGCGCGGCCGGTATCGCGACGGCAGCCAGCAGGGCAGCGCCGAGGAACGACATGAGCAAGACGGCGCGGGTCGACCCGGCCGCGGTCTGGTCGAACTCTTCCCCTTCGCGCGTTGCCAGCACAGGAAACGCGCTGACGGCGATGGAGATCGCCAGCACCGCGTAGGCGGCCTCGAATACCTGCCAGCCGTACTGGTACAGCACGAACGCCGCGCTCGATCCGCGCCCGTTCGCCAGCACGATGACGACAAGCTGCGACAGGTCCTGGGCGGCCAGCGCGACGATGCCGAAGACGGCTAGACCGCCGGCCCGGCGGCCGATGCCTACCGGGAATCGCAGCGTTGGCCGCATGCGGATCCGCAGGCGCCAGGCCGGAATCAGGGCGGTGAGCACGAGCGCGGCGACACCGACCGTGGTACCCACTGACAGCGTCAGCTCGGCGGCCACCGGAAGGCGGGACAACCTGTTGACGTACAGCCCGCCGAGCGGCACGAAGGCCACGTAGGCGACGATGACGACCACGCTGGAGATGATCGGCGCCAGCGCGGGCGCCGCGAACCTGCGGTGGGCCTGGAGGATTCCGTAGAGCACGACGGCGAGGCCGTACAGCAGGATCTGCGGCGCGAACACCGCCAGCATGTGGCCGGTCACCGTCACCAGCGGCGCCTGCGCGCAGTGCGCCCGCCGGTTCGCCGGGTTGAGCAGGCTCGCCAGCGGGCCTGCCGCCAGCGCGATCGCGAGGCTCACCGGCACCAGGATGACCGTCGTCCACGTCAGCAGCGCCGATGACGTCTGCCGCACCTCGGCCGCCGCGGCCGGGTCTGTCGCCGACCGATCCGCCGGCCTGGCCAGGACGGGCACCATGATGCTCGTCAGCGCGCCCCCGAGCGCGATGTCGTAGATGATGTTCGGCACCGCGTTCGCCGTCACGTAGGCGGTGCCGAGGCAGGTGGCGCCTACCGTCTTGGCGAAGACGATGGTACGGACCAGGCCGAGCAGCCTGGCGAGGATCGTGAGCGCCGCGATCAGCGCGGCGGCACGGCCGATGCCTGTCAGGGCGGACGATCCGGCAGCGGGATCCTGGCCGTCGCGAGTGACCGGGGCGGCCGGGCCGGTCACCGTGCCTCGGCCGAGCGCCGGTCTCGCGCTGACGGCGGGCGGTCCGGCGTCTCAGCGGGCGTGGTTGGCACGTCCGCGGCCGGCGCGTCAGCGGTCGGCGCCATATCGGTCGGCCCCCCGTCGGTCGGCACTGCCGCAGCTGGCCTGCGGCCGAGCATGTCCAGCCGGCGCAGCGGCCCGGTGCGCTCGATCACCTTGGTGAAGCTCACCTTTTCGCTGGCAGCGGTCAGGCCGAGCACGACCGCGAGCGCACCAAGCCTGGCTGCGCGGGGCAGCGTGCCGGCTGCGGCGGCGCCGAGCATGGCGCCGAGCGCGTTCGCGCCGGCGTCGCCCAGCATGGAGCGCTCGGCGAGGTCCTCGGGTAGCAGCGCGGCCGCGGCCGCCAGCGGCGCCGCGCATTCGGCGCGTCCGTCCTGCGACGGCGCGAGCAGTGCGCCGGTGAGCAGCGCGACCTTGATGGCGCGGCCGGGGCGGAGGTCGAACAGGTTCAGCAGGTTGGCGCCGCCCGCGACCAGGCCCGCGTTGATCAGCGTATCGGCCAGCGTCACCACGGCCGAGGTGCCATCGGCGTCGCCCGCGCCAACTGGCGGCCCGGCGATCAGCGCGGCGGCCAGCCCGGTCGCGCCGATACCGGCGATCTTGACAGCTCCGGTCGTCAGCTCGCCCTTGCGCAGCGCGCCTATGTGCCCACGGAAGCCCTTGCTGACCCCGTTCCCGGCCAGGTCGTCATAACTGCCGAAGGCGGCTGCGCCAGCACCGGCCAGGACTAGCGCGATGCGGTGGCGCGTGCTGACGTCAGCGGCGAGCGCGCCCGCGATGCCGCCGATCGCCAGCGCTGGCCCTTCGAGCAGCGTGATCGGCTCGCCACGGTGGTTCGCGCGATCCCAGGTCTGCCTGCCACCCGGCGGCCTGGCCCGGAGAACGCCGTACGTTAGCCGCGCGGCGGCGGCGGCTAGCACGGCGGACCGCACAGTGCGGTTCCTCATAAGTGCCTTCCTGCCGTTGCCGAGGAGGTCGATGACGGCGTGGCGGTGGGCGTCGGCGCTGGACTCGGCGCGACGCCAGACGCGATGCCGTAAGCGTTCGGCGCCTTGCCGGCGAGCAGGTAGGCGAGCGCCTGCACCACCATGATCTGCCCGGCCTCGGTATCAGCATTGTCTACCGTCGAGACGGGCTTGGCGGCGCTGTTTTCGTTGCTGATGACGCTGCCAGAGCCAACCGACGCGGTGCCACCGGCCATCACCGTGGCGCTTCCGGCCGCGCTCAGCTCGGCCGCGACTGCAGCCAGCACCTCGCCGCCGTCCTGCGGCGCCGGACCGCCGGGCGTCACGAGGACGGCCAGTGAGGCAGTCGGCAGCGGCAGGTTGACGGTGACCGAGACGAAGCCCTGCTGGCTGAGACCGGTCAGGATTCCCTCGCTCGCCTTGACGGGCAGGCCCGTCCCCGGTGCGGTCGCCAGGACACTGGCCGCCAGCACCCGAGCCGCCGCCTGCTGCGCGGCAACCTTGCTTGCCGACTGCACGAGCGGTGACAGGCCGGCTGATGCCGCCAGATGGTCCGCGAGCTGAGTCAGATCCGTCTCATTGGCGGCGGTGGTCGTCATGAAGGACTGCTGGAGCTGGACCTGCCCGGTCACCGTCGCGCCGGCCTCCTTGAGAGCCGCGATCACGCCGCTTGTCACTGCATTGTCCGCGCCGGGCGCCACCACCAGGACGACCTTCTCCTGCGCGAGCAGACCGCCGAGCAGGCGCTGTGAGGCTGCCTCGGCAAAGGCCTGATCCGCGCTGACCTGACTGTTCAGCGCGGACTTCTCCTGATGCAGGGTCTTGTTGTTGGCCAGCGCGTTGCGCTGCGCCACCTTCAGCGCTTCTTCCGCCTTGCCGCTCAGCGCCGTGGATCCGACAACAAGGCCGACGGCCAGCGCAAGAAATACGGCGATGATGGAGACCAGGTGATACCTGAAATCGATCACTAAAAAAGTCCAGTTAGCCAGTACCACAGCTGGCTGAGGGCCAGGCCGAGGTATCCCAGGTACAGCTTGCCCACCGGGGTCCACGCCAGCGCGATGATCGGCGTAAGCGCGGCAATCGTCAGGAAGATGAGCGACTTGCCGGAGATCCGGCTCTGATAGAGCCGGCTCACGCCCTTAGCGTCGACGATCTTGTCGCCCACCCGGATCCGCGTCAGCACGGCGCTAGCCATGCCTGACCGCCCCTTGTCGAGGAACTCTACCAGCCCGAATCGCATGCCAACCGTGACGATGAGGCTGGCGCCTGCCTCGTCCGCGAGCAGCACGGCGACGTCCTCGCTGGTGCCAGGCGAGGGGCACGTGACCGGCTCGATGCCCAGATCCTGGACTCGGGGCAGGCCGGGAGCGTGGCCGTTCATGTAGGCGACGACAACGATCTCGGCGCCGGACTTCAGCGCCCGGTCAGAGACGGAGTCCATGTCGCCGACGATCATGTGCGGCCAGTACCCGGCCTCGATCAGGGCGTTCGCGCCGCCATCGACGCCGATGATGACGGGCTTGAACTCGCGAATATACGAGCGCAGTGCCCTGAGGTCGTCGTGGTACCGGTAGCCGCGCGCCACGACCAGGGCGTGCCTGCCGGCGAGCTTGGTCTTGAGCTCGGGTAGCCGGATTCCCTCGGCCAGCAGTTCCGAGTCCCGGTTGATGTACTCGAAGGTGTTGGTGACGAACGCCCTGAGCTGCTCGGCGAGCCCTTCCTTCGCCGCGGCCATGTCCTGCGACACGGACTCGGCGGTCTGCCGGGTGCCCTTAGCGACCACGGCATCGGCCAGGTAGAGCGTCTCGCCGTCAAGCCGGATCTGCTGGCCTTCCTTCACCAGGTCGAAGACATCCGGCCCGACGTCGTCGACCAGCGGGATGTCCGCCTCCATCAGCACCTGCGGGCCCTGGGTCGGGTACCGGCCGCTGATGCTGGGAGCGGCGTTGATCACGGCCTTGACCTGGCTGCGGACCAGCGCGTCGGCCGCCACCCGGTCCAGATCGACGTGATCGATGATCGCAATGTCGCCTGGTTTCAGGCGCTTGATCAGGTTCTTGGTCCGCCGATCAAGCCGAGCCGTCGCTACTACCCCGGTCTGGTCCTTTGACCTGGTCCGGCGTATCGCGATGAAGCCTCGGATCGGCATCTTCATTGGCTAGCCATTTTGCCAGATCTGCGCAGCTCCTTGAGCCGCGCGGCGGTCGCAGCGGCGCGGAGGAGCGCTAGCCGCGGCCGACCAGCTCCGCCCGCTCAGCGGCAGCAGCCGCCAGAAGCTCGCCGGCATGCGCCCGGCCGTACTCCGAATCCTCCAGGCCGGCCAGCATGCGGGACAGCTCACGGACGCGCCCCGCCTCGTCGAGCCTGCTAATGCCGCTGTGCACGACGGAGCCATCGCCGGTCTTTTCGACCACCAGGTGCGTGTCGGCGAAGGCGGCGACCTGCGGCAGGTGCGTGACCACAATCACCTGCGCGAGCCGGGCCAGCCGGGCCAGCCGGCGGCCGATCTCGACGGCCGCCTTGCCGCCGACGCCCGCGTCGACTTCGTCGAAGACGAAGGTCGGCACCGGGTCGGCACCGGCGAACACGACCTCGATGGCCAGCATGATCCGGGAAAGCTCACCGCCGGAGGCGCCCTTATGCAGCGGCAGGGCGGGCGCGCCGTGGTGAGCGGCCAGCCTGATCTCCACGTCGTCGCCACCGTGCGGGCCGAAGCTCTGGGCCGGCGTGACCGCGACCACTATCCTCGCGTGCGGCATTGCCAGGGCCGTCAGCTCGGTGGTCACCTCGGCGGCGAACCGTGCCGCCGTGGCCGTGCGCGCCGCCGTGAGCTGCCCCGCCAGGTCCGCGACCGCGGCGGCCAGGTCGGCCTCCTGCCCGGCCAGCGAGCCGATCCTGTCCTCGTCGCCGTCGAGCTCGGCCAGGCGCGCGGCGGCGGACTTCGCCCATGCCAGCACCGCGGCCAGGTCACCGGCAGGCGGCCCGCCGGCAGTGCCTGCCCCGTAGGCCCGGATGAGCCGCGTGAGGTCTGCCCTGCGTTCCTGCACTACGGCCAGCCGCAGCGGGTCGGCCTCGACCGACTGCACGTAGGAGGCCAGCTCGGCCGCTACGTCGGCGAGCAGGTATGCCGCCTCGCCGACGCGGGCCGCCAGCGCGCCGAGCTGCGCATCGTGCAGCGCGCCCGACTCCAGCGCCGACTTGCCCGCCGCCAGCAAGCTGGTCACGTCGACGGCGTCATAGTTCCCGCTGGCGGGGTCACCGACCAGGGCCTGATGCGCCGTCGTCGCGGCCGCGTGCAGCGCGTCGGCGTTCGCCAGCCGCTCCTCCTCCGCGACGAGCTCGATGTCCTCGCCCTCGGCGGGCTCGGCGCGCTCGATCTCCGTCACGCCGTGGCGCAGGTCCTCGGCCTCGCGCGCACGCTCCCGCGCCATCGTCGTGAGCTCGTCCAGCTCGGCCTTGATCTCCGCGTGCCGGTGATAGGCCCGCTGGTAGGCGGTCAGCACCTCTGCGAACTCGGGCCCGGCAAACCGGTCAAGCGCCTGCCGCTGCCGGCCGGGCCGCAGCAGCTGCTGCTGATCGGCCTGGCCGTGCACCGCTACCAGGTCGTCGGCCAGGTAGGTCAGCAGCGATACCGGCACGGACCGGCCGCCGGCCGTCGCACGTGACCGGCCCTCCGAGCTCACCGAGCGCACCAGGATCAGCGTGCTGCCGTCGTCATCGAGGTCGCCGCCCGACTCGTTGACCTGGCGCGCGACAGCGCCATCCGGAGTCGACGCGCAGTCGGCCTTCCACGACGGCGCGGTCGGCTCCCGGCCGGACCCTGGCCGGGTCGGCCCGGCCGCCGAACAGCAGGCCGAGGCCGGAGACGACCATGGTCTTGCCTGCGCCCGTCTCGCCGGTGACTACGTTGAAGCCGGCCGAGAGCTCGAGCACTGCCTCGTCGATCACCCCGAGACCAGTGATCCGCACTTCCTCAAGCATGGCCGCCTGGCTCCTCGTCTGCCGTGTGTGCCATTGCCTCGCCTGCCGCCGCCCGCTCGCTAGCCAGGCCACGCCAGCCGGCGACCGGCAGGCCGAACTTCTCGACCAGCCGGTCGGTGAACGGCGCACCGATGCGCACGTTGGCGCCTGTCACGACGGGCAGCCGGGCCAGGAGGACCGGCAGGCTACCGCGCCGCACCTCGACTCGCGATCCTGGCGGAAGCTCGACCGTACGACGCCCATCGCACCACAGAACGGCACCCGCCGTCTCAGATTGGCCTCCGACCGTGCCGATAACCTCAGCGGCGAGCAACGACCGGGGCGACACGACGATAGGCCGGGCGAACAGGGCATGGGCCGAGATCGGCACCATCAGCAACGCCTCAACCTCCGGCCACACCACCGGGCCGCCGGCCGAGAACGCGTACGCAGTCGAGCCGGTTGGCGTGGCAAACACGACGCCGTCGCAGCCCCAGCGGGACAGCGGCCTGCCATCGACCTCGACGACCAGGTCCAGCATTCGTTCCCTGGCCGCCCGCTCGACCGTCGCCTCGTTCAGCGCCCAGGTCGCCGCGATCTGGTCGCCGTTGGTCCTGACCTCGATCTCGACGGTCATCCGCTGCTCGACCGAGTACTGGCGCGCCACCACGCTCGCCACAGCCGCTGACAGGTCCTCGGGCTCGGCCTCGGCCAGGAACCCGACGTGACCGAGGTTGACGCCGAGGAGCGGGACTTCGGCCGGCCGCGCTAGCTCCGCTGCCCTGAGCAGCGTGCCGTCACCACCGACCGCCAGGACCATCTCGGTGCCGACCGCGGCGGCCGGCGATACCGGGACCACGGCCGCAGCCGTGCCGAGCTCCTCGGCCTCCGGCGCGAGTACCCGGACCGAGATGCCTGCCGCGCCCAGCCGGGCGACCAGCACCCGCGCTACCCGGATCGCCGCTGGCTTGCCCGTATGCGCGACCAGCAGCATGAGCCTGCCGCCAGCGCTGTCCTGAGTCTCGGTCACTGGGGCCCGGCCTCAATGGCGCGCCGCAGCATCTGGTCATCCAGCGGCTCGGCGCCACGGTGAAGCCAGAGGAAGTACTCCACATTGCCCGACGGTCCGGGCAGCGGACTGGCCGCGATGCCGGCTACGCCGAGCCCCAGGCGCCCGGCTGCTTCGGCGACGCCCGTGACCGCCGCGCCGCGAAGCGCGGGATCCCTGACGACGCCACCGCCGACCTGCTCCTTGCCGACCTCGAACTGCGGTTTCACCATCACGACGAAATCAGCCTCAGGCGCTGCGCAGCCCACCAGGGCCGGCAGGACGAGCGATAGCGAGATGAACGACAGGTCGGCGACAACCACCTGCGGCGGCGGCGCCACCTGCGCGGGCGTCAGGCTGCGGACGTTGACCCGGTCGAGCACGGTCACCCGCTCGTCGGTCTGCAGCGACCAGGCCAGCTGGCCGTACCCGACGTCGACGGCGACCACGTGCGCCGCGCCCCGGCGAAGGAGGACATCAGTGAATCCGCCAGTGGACGCGCCGGCGTCCAGGCAGCGGCGGCCCGTCACCGTCAGGCCGTCGAAGGCGGCCAGCGCGCCGGCCAGCTTGTGCCCGCCGCGGGACACATACTCGGGCTCGTCGCTGACCTGCTGGATCGTGATGGGAGCGTCGATGGTGACCTGCGAGGCTGCCTTGGCTGCGGTCTGGCCGGACACGGCGACCCGCCCGGCCGCGATCAGGTCGGCCGCCTGGTCACGCGACCTGGCCAGGCCCCGCCGCACCAGCTCTGCATCAAGCCGCAGCCTCCTGCTCATGGCGACCAGCGTCCGACCGGTCAGCCGCCCGCGACGCCGGCCGGTCCCGCCGCGCCGGAGTCCAGCTCGCCCAGCACCTCGCTGAGCTGCGCGTGCACTTGCTCGAATAGCTCGGAGTGCTCGCTCACGGGCAAGCCAGGGAGCCGGTCGAGCAGCCGCAGCGCGGCGTCAACCCGGGGCTGGCCGGTGGAGGGCAGGCGCATCTCGCCGGCCGGGCCCGCTGCCGTGGTCACGTCCGCGCCCGCCCCGCCCGCCGCGGTCCCGTCCGCCGCGGTCCCGTCCGCCGCGGTCTCGTCCGCCGCAGTCCAGTCGGCCGCGGGCTCGTCCGCCCCGGTATGGTGCTCCATCTGCTCCACCGCTCCCTGACGCAGCCAGCCTGGCCGCGCGATGCCTGCACTCGCCTCCATGAACGCTACCGCCCGCCAGTGTCAGCCTGGCGCACATGACTCGCCGAGTGCCCCTGCTGGGCCCGGGTAGCTGACCTGGCGGAGAATGACCTTGAAAGCGAGGAGATGAATGGCGACAGCCGAGGAATGCCGCACCGCCCTGGAGAGCCTGACCGGCCGCATAGCCGACATGGATGCCAAGGACCGGGCCGCGCATCTGGTCGACCGTAGCCTGAGCTGCCGCGTTCCGGATCTGGGCCTGACGTTCGTGACCAGGCTCGGACCCAATGGCGCGGAGCCGATCATGCAGGCCAGCAACGGCACGCCGCAGGCTCAGGTGCGGTTCACCGCCGACAGCGACGTGGTGGTCTCCATCGCCGGCGACCCCGGCAGCTTCATGCGGGCGTGGCTCTCCGGCAAGCTCAAGGTGCAGGGCAGCATCTTCGACCTGCTGCATCTGCGCAAGCTCATGTAACAGTCGCCGCCGCACCGCGAGCGGGCCGGTGCGGTGGCATGCTGACGTCATGCCAGAAGGCGACGTGGTCTGGCGGACGGCGCGCCAGCTGGACGAGGCACTGACCGGGCGGGTGCTAGCGCGCAGCGACTTCCGGGTGCCGAGATTCGCCACGACTGACCTCACCGGGCGCACGGTCCTCGGCACGGTATCCCGCGGCAAGCACCTGCTGACCAGGGTCGAGGGCGACATCTCGGTGCACACGCACCTGAAGATGGAGGGCTCCTGGCGTATCAGCGCGGCAGCCGGCTACCCGCTGCGCGACCACCGGATCCGGCTGATCCTGGCCAACGAGCAGTGGCAGGCGGTCGGCCATCAGCTCGGCATCGTGGCCGTCGTGCGCACCAGCCGCGAGGACACGGTCGTCGGCCATCTGGGGCCCGACCTGCTCGGGCCAGACTGGGACGCCGACGAAGCCGTTCGGAGGCTGAGCGCGGACCCCGACCGCACTATCGGCGAAGCGCTGCTCGATCAGCGGAACCTCGCCGGCATCGGCACGATCTACCGGGCCGAGACCTTGTTCCTGCGGGGCGTCAATCCGTGGCGGAAGGTCGGCGAGGTCACCGGCCTGCGCGAGCTGGTCGAGCTGTCCAGGCGCCTGCTCGACGCGAACAAGGAGCGCGTCGGCACCGTCACGACCGGCAGCAGCGCCCGCGGCGGCGAGGTCTGGGTCTACGGCCGGGCTGGCCGGCCGTGCCGGCGCTGCGGCGCGATCATTCAGCGGGACCACCTTGGCCCGGTGCTCGAGGAGCGCCTCGCCGTGTGGTGCCCCCGCTGCCAGCCGTAAGCACTGACATCCGCAGGTGCCGCCAGCCGTAAGCACCGCCAGCCGTAAGATCGCCTCGGCCAGCCGCCCCGCCGCCAGATAGGCGCCCGCGAGGTTGTTCCGCGCGGTCAGGTGCGCTAGTGGTCCGGGGGCCGAGCACCCGCACGCGGTCGCCGAGGTTCTGCTCAAGCAGCGGGATCGCCTCGGCCGTGCGGCCCGCCGACCGGTAGGCGTAGGCGAGGTCGATCCGCGCGGTTGGGTCACCGTCGATTGGTCGAGGCGGCGATGAAAGAAACCCTCTCGGCGCCGGTGGGCTTTGACCGGGCGGACCTGCCCGCGTGATTGCCTGCCCGCGTGATTGCCTGGCCGCGTGATTGCCTGGCCGCGTGATTGCCTGGCCGGGTGCTCGATGACGATCGTGAGGCTCGTGGCCCGGATCGAATGTTGTGTGGCACTGGCAACGGCTGGCGTGATCCGGGGTCGGTGGCGTTTGCCGTGACCTGGCGGAGGTCACCGCCGCGCGGACGCCGTGCCGGAGGGCTGAGCCTTACAGTGGTTGCATGACGCAGGAGGTGTCGCGGCTGGGCGCTGGCGATGACGTGGCGTCCGGGACTGAGCTGCGGGCATCACACGCCGACCGGGATCGGGTCGTCGAGGTGCTGCGGGTGGCAGCCGGTGATGGCCGGCTCACCGCGGAGGAACTCGACACGCGGCTCCAGGCGGCGCTGACGGCACGCACGTACGGGGAACTGGCGGCGCTGACCACGGACCTGCCGGCCGCGCCGGGCTCGGCTGCGGCCGCACTGACCATCAAGCCGGACGACCTGGCCCGCATCGAGTGCCGCGGCAGTAACGACAGGCGCGGCGGCCGCTGGGTCGTGCCGCGCGGGATCGAGGTCCGGATCACGGACGGCAGCGTCACCCTGGATTTTACCGAGGCGGTGATCCTGGCGCCGTCGCTCCAGATCCGCGCTGATGTCAGTAGCGGCCGGCTCACTCTTGTGACGCCGCCCGGCGTGCTGGTCGACACCGGCGACGTGACGGCCGACAACAGCTACGTGACGGTGCGCCAGCCACCGCGTATTGACCTGCCCGTCTGCCTGCGGATTCAGGTGTCAGGCCAGGTCCGCGACGGCCACATCACGGCACGCCCACCCCGGCGGACCCTCCGGCAGCGACTGCGCCCGCACGCTCAGCCCAGCCCGTCGTAGCGGCACCGTGAGGTAACCGCACCCGGCCGACTCCGAGCGCGTCAAGCTGCGCTATCCATGTCTGGCCGAATCCACAGCACCCAACACCGCATCATGGGCGTTCCGGGCACCTTCGGAGCGGCAGATCCGGATGTTCAGTTGCTGCAGCGTGCTGCCACGTTGAGTTTCCGACCGTAGCCTTCTGTGGCGCTATGCCTAGCTCGCCGCGGCTAGAGGCTGATCTGTAAACATTGGCCTGTGGAGCAGGACGACAGCCGGTGCCGCCGAGTGGACGACCACCTGTACCGCGGACGTTTTATGCAAGCCGGTCGCGGCGGTGGGCCAGACACTGGCCAAGCCTGTGATCGCCACTTGTGAAGGGCTCACCGGCTAGGAGTTCCTCCCGGCTGGAGGCCGATGGCGGACCGAAGATGGTTGCCAACGCGCATGCTCTCGCCGCCGCCGTGATTGCCGCCGCCAGCAGCCGCAGTGAGACGAGCTCAGTCCGGCGGCGAGCCCGACGTGCTCTGCCGGCGCCTTGCACGGACCAGCCGGACTGCCCGCATCACACCCAGCACCCAGAACGTTCCGCCCGTCACGACGCCTATCACAATGAGGCTCACGTAGATCGGCCTCCAGGCGCGAGTACCGCCGACAAGGATCCCGAGGACGAGTTCCAGCAGGATGAGCGGGAGCCAGACCGCACCGCCCATAACCCACATTCGGGTGGGCGGCGGCATTGCCCGCCAGCGATTGACCATGGATCCTTCTCCTGGGGGAACCCCGTCCGGGGTCGCCCCATTCTGGGCGATCCGGAGCGACGGCGCGAGAAATGACGTAGTTAGATCACCCAGCGGAGCAGGGAGGGCACTGAGTGCCCCGGGCCGGGCGCTGGCGGCTCCCCGACGCCGAGCCCGTGAGTGAGCAGGCCCTTCTCCGCCGGCGCATCATCTGGGCTTGGACGGCCAGCCTGCTCTCACTAGGCGAACAGTCATAGGCAAGCGGTCCTGCGTGCCGACTATCAGCTGCACCTGACCAGCAGTTCTGCGTGTCGAAGAGCTACCGCTGCTGACCGTGAGAAGCCCCGGTTAGCTGCACGCTAATTGCACGCGCTCGCGGTCACTGCCAAGGTGTCCCAGGGTCTGCGAGGTTTAACTGCGCAGCTGGATCCGATGTAGATCGGGGCGGTGGGCTGGCCGTAGGGCACTGCGCTGAGTACGCCGGCCAGACCGTGGGGTGGCTTGAACACGATCTGCTCGCGGCGTGTTGACGGGCTGAACCACAGCAGCGCCGTGCCGGTGGAGCAGGGTGTGCTGGCGCTGATCAGGATCCGTCTGCCGTCGGCCGCCAAGATCCAGTTGTCGCCGGCTGTTCGCGGGACGGTTACCTGCGTGACCGGTCCGCTCCCGGTCTGCCGGAATATCAGCCCGTGTCCGTTGGACCCGAGGGCCTGAAAGTACAGGCTGCCGGGCAACTGCCAGGCGCCGACGTCACCCGGATCGGCGCTGGATGCGGCGGACCCCGGAGTCAGCGGCATGGGCGCGGCGCCGCTGGCCGGGACAAGCCACATCCGGTCGACACCCGACGCCCTGCAGGAGGCAAGGATCGTCACGGCGTTCCACCACCGGGACGGTGAACAGCCGTCGCGGCTTGTCCCCGGAACTGGCAGGGTCCGGGAGGCGCCCCCGTCGTCGCTGACCAGCCGCACGCCGGTGGCGCCCGGGACCGCTACGACGGCACCGGCTGGCGAGGACACAGCTGTGGCGGCACCGGCGACCAGGACCCGGACCCGCCGGCCGGTGAGACTGTAGAGGGCGAGCTGGGCGCGGTTCCCGGCCTCCCGCCAGCCGAGCAGGCCCTCTCCACCAGGCCGGGTATAGCCGACCAGCCGCGTGCCTGCCGGAAACCGGATACGGCCGATAGCCCCGGTCCTCAGGACCAGCTGCTTCACGCCGCCCCCCAGAGGAGACAGCAGCAGCGCGCGCGTCTCGTCCGCTGACCAGTCCACCACGTAGGGCGGGCTCGTCGCAGCCGGCCACTGGTACAGCCGGTACCGGCCACCGGCCGGGTCGACGAGATACAACGTCGCTGTCGCTGGCACCGGCCTGCCCTCGTAGGCGAACCGGCCCGGCCAGTACTCCGCCAGCACCCAGCCAGGGCCCACAAGGCGCCACGGCACAGCCCACCGCGGTCCGACCCGGCCCGCCGCCAGCCCACCGCTGGGCCCGGACACCCCGGGATGCCCGGCAGACCCCGGCGCGGCGACCAGCCAGGCCACGACCAGCAGCACAACAGAGACCGCCACGGCTACCGCCACGGCCGCAATCTTCCCCCGCAAGAGCCTGACCGTCCCTGCCACACTCACGCCCCGTTCTCCTCGCAAGTGCGGCGAATACGCTCGCGCCAACCGGATAGTTGCACACATTTTCACAGCCCACGCGCAGAAGAGAACGATGCTTGTCCTGAGGGCCAGCGCCGCGGCTAGTTGCCCGCTAATTGCACGCCCTGCTGCCGGAGCTGCGTGATTGTCACGTCCAGACGTGCGGCCGCGCTGGCGCAGTCGTCATCTCGCTGGTGACGATCCAAGGCCGAGTCCGCTGAGAAGGAGCCAGGATCAGCAGTGCTAGCCCGCCGCGGTTCTCGGCCTCGATTTGCGCCATCTCCCGGCCATCGACCCGAACGTGGGCGGCAAACGCAAACGCGCACACCTTAGGGTCAAAGCGCCGGGCATCCCGGTGAAGGATGTCGAGCGCGTTGAGAGACCAGATCTCCTCACCTGTCTGTGGGTCGGCGGCCGCGAAGTACTCCAGGGCACTACCGTCAGCGGCAGTCGCCACGCCAAACGGATAGAAGTGGCCTCCGATAGCCAACGACCGCTCGGCATCTGCCAGTACGGCCTGGACGACCTCGTCGAGATCGGGCGCCCCCAGGGACGGAGTCATGACTAGAGGGTAGTAGGGCCAGGCAGGGCAGCCCGGCCGCACAACATCATCACCAGCTCGGAAGATCGGGAGGGGGAAGGCTAGCTGGCCAGCGCGGGTGTCGCCGCTGGTCCGGGCGGTCATCTGACCGTGAGTCGCCGCCCGTGACTGGTGTGGCTCACTGCGTGCGGCACGTATGTGGCACGAAGTTGCGTACTGGCATCCAGCGTTGCTACCACGGTATGGAATACCGGAGTATGCTAACGACATGAAGGTTGACAAGCTGAGTGTGTCATTCGAGCCCGACCTCGGCGACGCCGTGAGATCAGCGGCCGCGCAAGCGGGCAAGCCAGTCTCTTCGTGGCTGGCCGAGGCTGCGGCCAGCAAGTTGCGCGCAGAGGCGCTGGCGGAGTTCGTATCTGGCTGGGAGGCCGAGCACGGGGTGCTTACCGCGGACGAAGTCGCCCGCGCGGAGCGGGAACTCGGCCTGGCCGCGGGCGACACCGCCGCGTGAGCGCACTAATCCTGGACGCCGGTGCGCTAGTGGCGGTAGACCGCGACGATCGGGCAATGATCGCCCGGCTTCGGGTGTCCCAGCAGGCCGGCCTGGAACTTCGGTCCAACGCGATGGTCGTCGCTCAGGTCTGGCGGGACCGGCATGGCCGTCAGGTGAACCTAGCTCGGCTGCTGCGAGCTGTCGATGTGCGCGTGGTCAACCAGCAGGACGGCCGCGACGCGGGCGTTCTGCTGGCCGCGGCGGGTACCGCGGATGCGATCGATGCGACCGTCGTGCTGCTAGCCGCTCCGGGCGATCGCATCCTCACCAGCGATCCCGGTGACATAACCGTGCTGGCAGCAGCAGCCGAGAGCAGAGCTGTCATAGTCGCCTGCTAGATAACGTGCCGCGCCACCAGCGGCATAGACCGGATGTTGCGTCGAGCAGCCCGGTGATGCCGGAATCGCGGAGGCCGCGGCCAGCGGCGGCCAGCTGTAGCGTGAGTTCGTGATTCCTGTCGTTACCCAGATGGTGCGGCCGACGGCCGCCGAGCTGGCCGACGTGGCCGCGGTGTTCGACCAGTACCGCCGCCATTATGGCGAGCCCGTGACGGCGGGACAGGCCCTGCCCTGGCTCACCCGGCACACACGTTCTGGGACCCTGACCGTCTTTGTCGCTCACATCGGCGCGGAACTCGCCGGAATCGCCACCACCGTGGCCATGCCGGCGTCGCTGCGGCTTGGTTGCGCCTGGCAGCTCCGTGACCTGTATGTCGTGCCCGAAGCCAGGCGCCGTGGTACCGGACACGCGCTGGTGAGCGCCGTCAGTGCGGCCGCAGCAGCAGCCGGCGCGATCCATCTTTCTGTCCAGACGGAACCGGACAACAGCCCAGCGCTCCGCCTGTATGCCGCAAGCGGCTTTGCTCCCGCGGAAGACCTGCACGTCCTGATCCTCGACCTTCAGGCCAGTAGTACCTGATCAGGAAGGCACACGACGCGGTGCGCAGCCGGGCGGAAGTTTACCGAGCGGGTCTGGGCGGTTGATGGATGCAATGGAGCCGGCCGGCATATCGCGCACCGGCCTGTCGCCAGCGGCGAGAGGGTGCGTGACTTTCCGGCGAAGCTGTCGGCGCAGGTCCGGGTGTTCGCCACCGGCAATGGCCGCAAGACTGACCCGGTGGGTGCGCATTCGGTTGCGCTGGCGGCGTTACGGTCCCCGAACCTGGTCACGGTCGAGGTCGACCCCGAGCTCGTGGTGCTGGGCCTGCTCGCCGACCGGCGCGCCGCCCAGGCCATCGACCGCAAGATCAAGGCATGCAAGAAAGAAATCACCGCCCTGTTCCAGGCGCAGGGCTCCACGCTGCTGGAACTGCACGGCATCGGGCCCTCCAGCGCCGCGCGGCTCACGTGCGGCCTTAGATGCCTTCTGACCCGAGCCTGGGCATTCCTTTCCTGCCTCCGTGGACGCGCAGCTTGCCACCTGGGCCCACCCTGGTGCGCTTACCGTATGAATCGCACTTGGCCACCAGTGGCGGCCCGTAACTCGTCTTCGCGCGCTTAGAATGCCATGTGCCACGGCGGTTGCCATCCATCCCGAGAGCGCACTTCCCAGTGAGACTCTGAAGGCTGTTGAGGCCTGGCAGCAGCGGGCGCTCAGTTGCCCGCTCGCAGCCGCAGAAGCTCCGTAACGCAGCGTGTGTCAAGCCGGGCGGTGCTCCCCCGTCTCCTCGTGCTCTGCCTAGCTTTCAAGCGGGTTGTTCCCGACAGCGTGAATCGAGCTAGGGGTGGTCGCGGCGACTGGCAGGGGGCTCGGCGATGATGCTGACCTGGGTATCCGGCTGATACGTGTAAGCCGCCTCGCGCACGCTGTCGTGGGACTCCAGGGCGGCGCCCAGCGCGCCACCGAGCGTCGCGATCGAGGTGGCCAGCCACGCGAGCCGGACCTGGTCGGCCACGCCCGCGGTGCTGCGCAGCGCGATGCTCAGCAGGTCCGCTGGCACAAGCAGCAATGCCGCCGCGAGCATGGCGACGAACAAGGCGGCGTAGAGCACCGCCACGCCGATTCCTACCGTGGCCGCGGTGACGATGTTGAACAAGACGACCTGCTCGCGAGCGGCCGGGTGCGGGCTCCGCTCCCAGAGCCCGGTTGCGATCACGATCGTCACGCTGGTGACGCCCACCGAGCCGAGAGCAATGATTGTCAGCCGAAGCGGCCCAAGGTACTCGGCGAGCCGCCAGATGTCGCTCGTTACCAGGGCGAACACGCCAGCCGCGAACGCCGCGACAAGCGCGCGTGACAGCCGCAGCGCGAGCCGCCACGGGCGGTTGGCGCGCAGCATGCCCAGCAGCAGCCAGATGTTCCCGGTGACGACCCGCGCGGCAATGCCGACGCCATTGTCTCCCTGATCAATGCGCCTGCCCAGTTCGCGCATGCGCCGGCCGACCCCGTCGGCGCGCGGGCTCGGCGGCTCGTCGGTGCCCGCTGCCTGCATCGTGTCGCCCAGCATGTGCCCGACGAGGCGGACGATCGTCTCGACCGCGCGCTTCCGCACCGCGACCGGGCCGAGGGCAGGCATGGACAGGACCGCGACGCCATGCGTCGCGCTGGCATGCGCGATCACGGGCCGCCGCGCGGTCTGCAGGGGGAGATCGGTAATGCAGACCGCCAGCTGCCAGCCGCGGTCGAGAAGCATCCGGCGGCCCGCCGAGATCACCTCGCTGAGGACGGTCGGCGGTTCGACCAGCCGGTCCGAGACGAATTCCACCCTCCACCGAGCCCACGGCAGCTGCACCGCTAGCCGGTCAGCGATCTCCAGCAGCAGATCTTCCGTGAGCTCCGACGCGGGCCCTGGCGATGCAAGCATGCCGACGACGAGTCCCGGCTGCTGCGTTAGGTCGGGAGAGTTCGCCGCGGAGGTCTCGACCGTGCCCTCCTCTCGCGCCGTCCCTGGCGAGGACGACTACCAAAATGCTTCGCTACAGGGTTGCATGCCGACTTGCTTGCGGCCCACCGCGGGGATGGCGCGTTTGGATTCGGTACCAACGCCCAGGCAGAGCAGATCCACGCATCGATCGGATCGCTGCTCACCGATGGGCATGGCCTCATGTAGTAGACCCTGTGCGGCACCAGAGTGCGTTCCGCGGAGACGCGCTGGCCGCCGGTTGCCACCGGCAGGACCGGCCCGTCAGCGGCTACGGACGTTGTGCTCTCCGCCAAGGGTGGATAGTTATACAGGCGCTACGGCGGTAGAGCAGGCGTAAGCCGCGCGATCGCGCGCTCGGCACCTACGCTGGCCGCGGCCGTCGGACGTGTGCAGGACAAGCTCCTCAGGGCCGGTCGCGGTACAGTGCGTTCTCGCTCGCGGCAGGACGGTTTAGTTGATGTAGGGACTGTCGCGGCGTTCCAGATAGTGACTGACCCGCATCCGCATCGAGCGGTCCATCTCCTTGTTACTTGGTTCGCCGACCCGGACCCATCGCACATCGGATGTCTCGGTCGCATCGCCGGGTACCGCCCATCAGCCCTTGGAACCCTGAGGTGTTGTCTGCGGGCACTGGCTCCCCGAGCGGGTGGGGCGCCGGCAGCCGTCCTGCCCGCCTCCCGGTGCCCGTCGGACCTGTACGCCGTGCGCGGAGATTCGCCTGATTGTCCGGCAGCCTCGTGCCTTTGGTACGCCTGGCGGGTACGCCGGAACTGTAAGTGCCCAGGGAGATCACAGGCCGAGCATCACTGGCGGGTCCGGGATGTCGCCGGCGATCAGCGCCGCCAGCGGTATGGCGATGTCACGGGGTGAGAACAGGTCGGTTCCGCCGTATTCGGCGATGTCCCGGTGCCGCCACCATCGCATCCCGCTGATGTGCTCGGCGGCGAGTTCGTCATCGGACAGCGCGCCGCGGGGATCAAAGCGCGTGGTGCGGACGAGGAAGTAGTCGTTGACCAACCCGTCGTAGCCGTCCGCATGGCTGGCAGCGGCGACCTCCTGGTGCCAGACATGAGGCGGGTCGGCGTCAATGACAAGCCCCGTCTCCTCGTGCAGCTCCCGGCGCAGTGCCGCCAGCGGCAGTTCACCAGGCTCGATGCCGCCGCCGGGGGCCGCCCATACGACCGTTGCGCCCGTCGGCACAGCCGGATGCGGGAAGCTGAAGCGGCACAGCAGGACACGGTCATCATCGGCCAGGATGACCGCCCGGACGGCACGTCTTAGCCTCGCCGTGGCAGGTGACTCGTTCACATGCAGATGATCAGCGCGCCAGCGGCCGGGCCGCAAGCCGGTCATGGTCACTTGTATTCGGCGTTCCGCGCGCGTCCGCGGGCATTGCCGACGGCGCGAGCGACACTCGAGCGCCAGTCCCTGATCCGGCGGGATCTCCCGCTGGGTGTGCGAGAGAACGCCCAGTTGCTGCGTCCACCTCGTCCACAGGGACAAACTGTGACAGGCCGCCGTGGCATCCGGTGCGGGCTGTGGTCACTGAGCGCGGATGTGAGTACGTCGGTTCAGGCAGTGCTGTGCTGGCCGAACACGATGCAGAATGGGTGACCGACCGGGTCGGTGAAGACGCGGAAGCCCGTCTCGCGTTCGCCGTGGATCCGCGCCGCGCCCAGCGCGAGCAGTTCTTGCTCAGATTGATCGGCATCACTGACGCGGATATCGAGGTGCAGCTGCTGGGGATATGCAGGATCTGGCCAGCGCGGCGGAACCCATTGTTCTGCCCGCTGGAAAGCTACCTGCCGTAGGCCAGGCTCGGCCCCGATGACCACCCAGCCGTCGACGTCTTCGTTGACCTTCATGCCGAGCACCTGGCAGTAGAACTGCGCGAGCGCGCGCGGGTCGGGGCAGTCGATCACAGTCTTCTCAAGGCGTCCTATCACATCGAAAAGCATGTCACGCGCTGGATGACAGTAGCCGCCGACGGAGCATCCGGAGGCGTGCCGGTAGCGGCATAGAAAGTTAGGGCGACAGCAAGCACGCCCTGCTACGTGCCGGCGATTTGCCGCGCGCGTGCCCGGCGGGCGGACGCGCCATGCTCCTCGGAACCGTAGCGTGGGGACGAAGGCAGCTCAGGAAAGTCAACGGTAACCTGTCTCGGGTGGCACGGTTCATACACCTAAACGGGCCGCCCGGCATAGGGAAGTCGACGGTAGCGAGCGCCTTCGCTGACCGGCATCCCGGTGTCCTCAACCTCGATATTGACCGGGTAACCGCCCTGGTCGGCGGCTGCAAAGACAGGTTCTCGGAGTCGTTTGCGGCCGGGGTGCTTCTGGCGACAGCGATGGCGCGGGTCCACCTTGCCACCGGCCACGACGTGATCCTGCCCCAGATGATGACCGACGTGAACGCCGAGGAAATGGCAGTCTTCGAGTCCTCCGCAGCAGCGGCCAAGGCCGAGTACTGCCAGATACTGCTGATAGCGGATGTCGAGTCAGCGGTCGACCGCTGTACGGAGCGGGCAAAGGCCGGTGATCCGCGCCTGGATGCCGTCAGCAAAGTCATAGAAGAGAACGGCGGCCCGGACTTCGTCCGGAAACTCCATGCTCAGGTCACTGAGTTTTCAGCCTGCCGCCAGCCGTACGCGGTTATTGACTGCGAGCAGCTCACAGTCGAACAGACGTGCCAGGCCGTCGAAGCTGCACTACCGCGGTGAATATAGGCGGCATCGGCTTCTGGGTCGTAGGTGATCCTCGCCGTCTCAGGCTAGAGCCAAGCTGGGTATGGAACTTGGGTGTTGCGCAACCAGCGGCATAGCGCGTCCCGCGCGCGCAGAGCAACGCATACTCATGCAGTGGTCTGAAATAGGCGCCCGGCCTGACGTCGACCGGGTCGTGCTTTGGCCGCGATGGCCGACAACGTGTTCGACCACCGTGGGCGCTGACGTGAGCAACCTACCCTGCCCGGTGCTAACGACGTTCAAGATTGCCGAGCGGTTCCTGGAGGCGAACGCCGGGAGTCACCAGCAGTTCGCAGAGGCGAGGGAGCTTCTCCGTCGGGAGCGACGCCGAGGGCTTGCGTCGAGCTTCGGGAATGGAAGATGATCGCACGCGAGACGTCGCGAAGACTTCAGGAGATCAACAGGAGACCAAGGCGGCCGGGCCGGGAGCATTGGGCTTGATTTTCAGCCGGCGCTAGCCGCTGGACTCAGCTGGCAACCGACGCGGGGAGCGCGGATATGTCGATAGGCGGGGATCCCCTCGACCACCAAGACCACTACATCGACAGGCTATACGCCGAAGCCGAGATGGACCGGCTAGCCAAGGCCGCTAAAGCGGCCAAAGCCGCTGCTGGACATAAGTCGCTCTGGCGCCGACTGCGCGAGCGAGTGCTGCCCGGCCGGCAGCAGCCGGGTGGTGACGCGTAGCTGAAGTCCCGGGAGGTGCCCGGCGGCCCGACCGGCGAGCAGCGCTACGGCATTCTGAGCCGCCAGATCCGCCCTATTGGATGAATCTTCCGGCGATTCGCCGAAAACGGTCTCGGGGCGCCCCGACAGCGGCTAGCGGACGATGCTTGGGCGGCCAGCGGACGGCGGGCACCGGCTCCGGTGAGTCTGTCATCGCTCGGATAGAGGGACGGTCCTCAGATCACCGAGCAGGCCAGATGCGATGGACGGGACCGGGACGCCCAGCGCACGGAACCGGTCCAGGATGGCGTTGGCGGTCGTCCGTAAGGTGGACCACTCGGGGCGGAGCACAGCCGTCGCGCACTCTTCCTCGGGTGCCGAATGCGCAGCCGCCAATGCCTGATCGCGCAGCAGTCGGAGTGCAGGCGGCAAGTCATCTGACAGCACACCCGCTTCGATCAGGCCAGGCACGCACTCGTAAGTCCAGTCAACAAAGTCCGAGACGGCTTCGTCGATGTCAGAACCGTCCGCGTGCACGTAGTCGACCAACTGGTCAGCCGATGCGGCCAGCGGAACGATCGTCTCCACTAGGCGGTAGCGCATGAGCCGCGGCGTTGTCTCCTCCGACATCACCTAAGGATCACGCCTCGCCGATGTCGCCGCATCCCAATTCGGCTGAGCTCGTGGCTGGTTACGAGAGCAAGCGGGGCGCAATCTTGCATTAGCCAGGGGTGATGCTTCTCGGCGTGCTCGCTGATCTGCGTGGCAAGCGTGCTGGACGCCGCCGATGCTAAGTGCCAGGCTCAGATCTGCCAGCGGGCGTCGTACTTGACGATCCGAGCCTGATCGCCATCCGGAAGCGGACCGCTCACGCTGGGCATGTTTGAGCCGGTAGTCCTCGAAGGAGAGCGCTATGAGCGTGTACAGGGTCACTGAGATCATCGGGACCAGCGCTACATCATGGGAAGACGCTGCAGCGGAAGCGATCAGGACCGCGGCTGGGACGATCCGCGATCTTCGAGTGGCTGAGGTCGTCAAGCAAGACATTCACCTCGACGAGAACGGCGCGATCACCTATCGCACCAAGCTTCAGCTCTCCTTCAAGTACGAGAACGAGCACTGATCCCGGACCAGGGCCATGGCGTTCGTAACGCGGTCAAAGCCTGCGCACCAGGTGCGGCAAGCGGACGTGTCTGCGGACCGCTCGTGTACTTGCTCTGGCAGGTTCAGGTCATCCACTGGCGGCCGTCGATGAGCTCCCGGGCCGCGTCGAGGTGACCGGCGTGACAGGCGGTCTCCGTGATGACATGCAGGATAACCGCCCGGAGGTTGGGCAGCCGCCAGGTGGGCCAGATCTCGGTCGGCCAGATTGCTGGTGGCTGGTCTAGTGGTGTCGCGGCGATGACGGCGTTGGCACGCTCGATCTCCTGCCGGTAGGCGTCCAGGACGGCCGCGGCCGGCGTGTCTGGGGGGACCTGCCACGCGGCTTCGGCTTTGGTTTCGTCGTCAGAAGCGCTGACCCAGGCAGGGTAGCCGGCGACGATGCCGCCGAACCAGAACCGTTCATCGCTTATCGTCAGGTGCTGCACCATGCCTAGGCAGGTCCAGCCTGATGGCAGCACCGTCTGGCGGAGCTGGTCATCGGTGAGGCCCTCGATGATTCCGAGCACGTGGTTGCGCTGGCTGGTCAGCGAGGCGAGCAGGGTGCTGGTCTCCGGCTGGGTGTCCTGGGTGCTCATTGCGGGCTCTCCCTGGCTTGGCTGCCATGTTCGTGATCATCGTGCCTGGAAACTATTCTTCACTGCCCCGACGAACACGCCCGCCAGATATGGACACCAGAAGCATCGTCCGCGAGCTGGACCGATCCGCAAGTCAGCCCGCAGCGGCATGTGCGGAAATGCGTGGCGCGCCCTCCATGGACAGTTATGCGATTTGACCGGTGGCTGCTGATCTTCCTCACGTAGGGCATCAGCTGTCACTGAAGATCGTTCGTGGCTGTCTCGGAAGACGCCAGCAATCAAGGAGTCTCAGGTCAGACATGCTTTGCGACCGTGCGGGCCCATGGCAAGGGCGGTGTCCGGATCCCAGGTAGCGTTCATCAAATGAGGCACGGTCTACGAGTCTCGGCGTTGGCTCGAAGCCTTTGGATCGGGCGCGGTGCAATGTGACGGCAAAGGCGCGGCTATAGCCGGCCGGGCAAGTTTGGCGCTGCGTGCCCACGGAGAAGCTATGGCCGATGCGGTTGCCCAACCATGGCCATGTGACAACGCCGGGAGAAGCCCGTGACGAGCCGAGCGGACTCACCCGCAGCCCTGAGCTTCGAGCGTGACATACGTCCCCTGTTTCGCGAAAAGGACCACGATTCGATGATCAAGCACATCGACCTCTGGTCCCGCAGCGACGTCCAGGCGCACCAGGACGCGATCCTCAAGCGCCTGCGCGACGGCACGATGCCCTGCGACGGGGCATGGCCACCGGAGCAGGTCGCGGTCTTCCAGCGCTGGATGGCCAGCGGGTCGGCGCCGTGACCGCACGCGCCGCGTCGGCTGATCCGACGCGCCCAGGCAGAACCGGCACGCCAGGAGGGGAAACGTCATGAGCATGATCGACGAGGCGCTGAGCGCCAATTCAACCATCGCCAACGATTACGATCGCAGCCGCAACAAGCCGCCGAAGCCCAAGATCGCGATCGTCACCTGCGCGGATCCGCGGCTAACCGGCATCGAGCAGCTGCTGGGCCTCGCCGCCGACGACGTCGACATGGTCCGGAATTTCGGCACCGTGATCGACGACGACTCGATCAGGTCGCTTGTCCTGTCGACCAGGCTGCTGGGCAGCAAAGAGATAATGATCATCAACCACGACGACTGCGGCATGCTGAAGTTCACCGACGGCGAGATGGAGGACCGGCTGCGCAAGCAGACAGGGACGGCGCCGATTGCGCCGGCCAAGTTCTACAGCTTCACCGACGCCGAGGCGAACACCAAGGAGCAGATTCAGAAGACCAGGTCACATCCCTGGATCTCGCCCGATGTTCCCGTCCGCGGGTTCGTCTTCGACGAAAACACCGGGCGACTCAGCGAGGTGTTCCCGGCCCGGGAAACCGCCACTACCTAGTCAGGGCGTGCATACTTCGGCGGATGGTGCGCAAGGGTGCCACCGGGGCGGTGCCCTGACCGGGTGACTGAGGTGCCGGTCCGCTGATGAGACAAGTGCATCAGTGATTAGGAGGCAGTGCAGGCATTGCCGTCGTGACGATGTAATCCTCGCCCATGCCTTCGGGGCCATCTGCCCAGGCCGTGCTCATAGCCGCGCGAGACCGTGTGGCGCCGGATCAGCCGCGGCGGGCGTCATGAGCGGCAGACGCCGAATCCGCCAGAACGAATATGCGGCGCCGCGCATAACGATGCGCTAGCCCACCTCGCTGTTATCGGCTACTTGAGAGCATCGGATCAGTCTGTGAATGGCGGGTTTCTCTCGCGTCGCCGACCATCTCCTCATAGGAATCCGCGTCACTGAAGGCTCGATGCGCCACGCGTTAACCGTGGGACGGGTGTTGCGGCGTCGAAGCCGCTGCCGCGTTTCGGGAGGCTCGCAGGTGACAAGCCAACGGTGATCCGGCGCTGCGGCCAGCTCTGATGACAGCTGACGATCGCCGACCTGGTCCGGTACCCCTCCGCCTCGCGCAACGCCGTGCGCCAGCCGCAGGTACCGCCAGCCGGGCTGATCTGGCAGCGAGCAAAGAATCTGGCGCCCTGACTCAGCAGACCGGCGGCACTGGCGTCTTTGTTATGACTCGTCCAGGATGTTCGTCACGTGCCCCGCGCCGCCGGCCAGCCATGGCACTACCTGGCGCGGGCGGTCCAGGTACTGGCCACGGCGGAGAGGACGCACGGATGACGCAGGCCCCGCCAGGCCGTCATCGGGTCACCCACGGGCCGGCGGCCGCGAGCACGACCGCACTTCAAGTCGGCACCTCAGCTCAGCCGGATGGCACGGCCTGCTCACCGGCCGATGGCGACGACCTGGTCGCGCATCTGTATAGGGCGCACGGCCTGGCGCTGATCCGGGTGGCGCTGATGCTGGTCGGCGACCGGGCAACGGCCGAGGATGTCGTACAGGACGCGTTCATCGGGTTGTATCGCAGCCTGCACCGGCTGTCGAGCCCCGACAACGCATATGGGTACCTGCGCGCATCTGTCGTCAACGGCTGCCGGTCCGTGCACCGACGCCGCGCGACCATCCGGCGGCACGTCCAGCATGAGCCGGCAGTCTGGTCGGCTGAGTCGGCTGTCATGACACGTGAAGAGAGCCGCCTCGCGCTGCAGGCGGTCTCCCAGCTGCCTAGGCGTGCCCGTGAGGTGCTCGCACTTCGGTACTACCTCGACATGCCGGACCAGGAGATCGCAGCGGCGCTCGGCGTCAGCCGGAGCACCGTGTCCTCCACCGCATCCCGCGCACTGGCTTTGCTGGCCAAGACCCTCCGGGACGAGATGTGAACGCCATCGAGAACCTGCTGCGGCAGGCCTACGCCGACGCTGCGGCCACGGTCGGCCCGGAAGACATCGCTCCGGCCCCGATCCGCAGCCGCCGGACTCGCACTCGCACCCGCAATCGGATCGTCATCCCGCTGATGGCCGCGGCGGCGACCGGTGCTGTGGCACTGGCCGCGGCCATCGTCCCCGGTGTCCTGGCGGAGAGCCCTCGCCCGGCACCGACTGCCAGGCCGTCGGCAACCCACGGCCTGCCGCCACCCCAGCAGCCAGCGCCGCGGTACTTCGCCGTCCTGCTGGGCACCGAGCGCGTCGTCCAGATCCGCAGCGCAGCGACGGGCCAGCAGGTGTTCAGGATCGCCTCACCGGCCCGCGAGTTTTTCAGCGGTGTCGCCGAGACCGGCGACGGCCGGACGCTGCTGATTGCCGTGGAGCACGACACGGGTGCCTGTACGACCAGGCTGTACCGGACGCACCTGGATGCGGTCGGCCAGCCAGGTCCGCTGCGGCCGCTATCAGTGCCGTCGATTGACGGCATCCTGCCTTCCCACTCGCTGACGATGACGCCGGACGGCTCCAGGGTTGCCTTCCAGGCGTACTTCTGCGACGGCTCCGGCAGCCTGGAGATACTCAATCTCCGCACGGGCGCGATCGCGCAATGGCCAACCCAGGCGCCCGATGCCGCAGACAGCCTCTCGCTCAGCGCCGACGGCGCCGTGCTGAGCCTCAGCGGCATCGAGTACGCGGGTATCGGGCCTGGCGCCAAGCCCGGCACGTCGAGCGCCCGGATCAGTCGCGTGACAGCGGTGCTGCGGGCTAGCTCGTCCGGGGCTCCCGTAGACGGCCTGGGCATCATCGTGCACGAATACGCGACGGCCATCCTGAGCCCCAATGCGGCAACGCTGTACGTATGTGCCAGCCAGGCCGGCCATCTGGTCCTCGCCAGCTACAACGTCCAGACGAAGGCGCTGCTGCGGGTGATCGCGACCTGGACCGGTGCGCCGGGAGACTGCGTCTTCACCCTGGCGCCAGACGGGCAGGAAGCCCTCGTCGCGAACTCAGCCGGTCACGTCTCCAGGCTTAACCTCGCGACGGGCCGGCTGACCTCGCTGCCCGCGAGCGGCCTTCCGGGCACGGTGGCCATGACGTGGTAACCGCCCAACCCGCCCGCCGCCGGCTGGCGCCGGATCCGTGACCGGGGACAGCATGCCGCCGGGGAGCCTGCGAGGCCACTAGCCGACTCCCCGACGTCCCCGACAGTGGCCGTTTGCCCCACGCGTGGCCACTGCGCTCTAGTCCGCTACGCGTCCCGCTTGCGGAAGAGGATCACGCCCGCGATGAGCGCGATCGCTGCGTAGCCGCACAAGACGGCGAACCCAGCCCACGGCGTGAACACCTGCGGATTCGGTCCGGGGCCCGTCACAGTCCTCCAGATCTGGGTGCCCGCGATGGCCGGGATCCACTTGTCCACGTGGTTCTGCCACGACTGCGGAAGGAAGTTCACCAGGATCGACACGACGAACAGCAATCCCACGACCGTGCTGATGGCGCCCGCGGTGTTCCGCAGCAGCAGCCCGATCCCGAACGCCAGCACGCCGCACGCCGTCAGGAACAGCGCGCCGCCGATGACCGCTCGCAGCACATGCGGCTGGCTCAGCGTCGCGCTGACGTGATGCGAGGACATCAGCGCCTGGCCGAGGAAGAACGAGCCAAAGGACGCGATGAGCCCGGTGACGAACGCCACCACGGTGAACACCACGGCCTTGGCCGCGATCATCGTGCCCCGCCGCGGCATCGTCATCAGCGTCGTGCGGATCATGCCGGTCGAGTACTCGGCCGTAATGACCAGGACTCCGAGGACGCCCATGATGAGCTGGCTGATGTACAGGCCGCTCAGGCTCTGCTGGGTGGCGTCGAATCCCGGGCCTGTGTGCCCGTGCGCGACCGCGCCCCAGCTGGCGAGCGCGCCGAAGCCAACCGTCACCACCACCAGCGCGAGCAGCGTCCAGTAGGTAGAGCGGACCGAGCGGATCTTGGTGATCTCTGAGCGCACCGCGCCCAGGAACGTCGCCTGGCCGGCACTGGCCGACCGTGCGTGTCCGGCCGTCATTGCCGGAAGCTGAGTCGATGTCGTCGCCATGTCAGGCCACCTCTCCAGCCAGGACCGGCTGCGCGGGAACGTCGGCGCGGAACTGGACGCTGGACGCCGTGAGATCCATGAACGCCTGCTCCAGTGAGGCGTGAACCGGCGCCAGCTCGTGCAGCCGGATCGAGTTCTCGTAGGCCAGGTCGCCGACCTGGTCCGCGTGCAGGCCCGTCACGACGATGAAGCCGTCGCCGTTCTCCTGGATCGTGCCGCCTGCGGTGGCCACGAGCTTCGCCAGCTGGTCTGGCTGCGGCGTGCGCACCCGGACCGTCTGCTGGGAGTTAGCCGCGATGAACTCGTCGACCGTGCAATCCGCGATCAGCTTGCCGCGGCCGATGACCAGCAGGTGATCGGCGGTGTTTTCCATCTCCGACATCAGGTGACTCGAGACGAACACCGTCCGGCCCTCGGCCGCCAGCGCCTTCATGAGGTTGCGGATCCACAGGATGCCCTCGGGGTCCAGCCCGTTGACCGGCTCGTCGAACATCAGGACCTTCGGGTCACCGAGCAGCGCGGCGGCGATGCCGAGCCGCTGGCCCATGCCGAGCGAGTAACCCTTGGTCCGCTTCTTCGCCACCTCGGACAGGCCGACGAGGCCGAGGACCTCGCCGACGCGCTTGCGCGGCAGGTTGTTGGACTGCGCGAGGCACAGCAGGTGGTTGTAAGCGCTCCGGCCCCCGTGCAGAGCCTTAGCATCCAGCAGCGCACCGACCTCGCGCATCGGCTGGCTTAGCCGCGCGAACGGCTGCCCGGCCACGGTGACCTGGCCAGCCGTCGGCTGATCCAGGCCGAGAATCATCCGCATCGTGGTGGTCTTGCCGGCCCCGTTCGGGCCGAGGAATCCGGTGATCTTGCCCGGCGCCACGCTGAATGACAGGTCGTCGACCGCCAGCGTGTCCCCGTATCGCTTCGTGAGGCCTCGTGCCTCGATCATTTCTGGTGTCCCCTTCCGGACGGCGGGTCCGGACGCGGCCCGCGAGTCGCATCCAGACAGCGGGGTCCGGGAGGCGACCTCCCGGACCGGCCATGCCAGTCTGCGGCACAAACGCGATAGCTCGCGTCGGCCGCGGGTCTGATGCTAGTCAGACTCCAGGGTGATCTCTGCGCGTGCGCGGCTGAGTCCGGGATTAATCCGGGGGACGTCAGGGCCGCCATCAGGGTGACCTCAGGGCAGGCTCAGTGGTCTTCCTGCTTGATGGCGGCGAGCGCGGCCGCGACGGCCTCGCGCTGGTCGGACGGGCTGCCTGGCGGCGGTCCGGCAGTCCAGGCGGCCGCGCACAGCGCCCGGAGGCCGTCGATCCACGCACCGGATCCGGACACCGAGAGCCAGCTGTGGCCGCCGCTAGCGGCGGCTGTCCAGCCGGCGCAGCTAAAGCTGTCGCCGGAGCCTGTGACCTCGGGATGGCTCACGTTGAGGCCAGATAGGTCGGCGGCGATGTAGGCAGGGCGGCGCTGCGGCGGCGCGAGCAGCAGGTCGGGCGGCTGCGTCACGCCCGTGAGCACCAGCAGGCTGTCGGCCTTGCCGCGGACCGCGCCCTCGATGTCGGTGTCGAGTCGGTCACCGACGACAAGCGGCCGCTTCGCGCCGACGCGCTGGACCGACTCGGCATGCAGCGGCGGCTCGGGCTTCCCGGCGACGAGCGGAATCTGGCCGGTCGCGTGGATGAGCACCTGGATCAGCGAGCCGTTGCCCGGCTGCGGCCCGAGCGGCGTCGGCAGGGTGGCGTCCGCATTGGACGCGACGTACAGCGCACCCGCCTGAAGCGCGAGCGCGGCCTCGGCCAGCAGTCCGTAGCTGATGTCGTGCGAGTAGCCCTGCACCACGGCCAGCGGCCGCTCCGCCGCCGACGTCACCGGGCGCAAGCCACGGTCCCGGACAGCGAGCCGCAGGCCGGTACCGCCGACCACGAGCACCGGCGCGCCCGCAGGCAGGCGGTCCGCAAGCACATGGGCGGCCGCCTGGGCGGAGGTCACGATGTCGGCCGCCGTCGCGGGCACGCCCATGCCGGACAGCTGGGCGGCGATGGCGTTCGGAGTGCGGGAGGCGTTGTTGGTGACGTAGGCCAGCTTCATGCCGCGCTTGGCTGCCTCTGCCAGCGCGTCCGCGGCACCGGCGATCGGCGTGCCGCCGAGATACACGACGCCGTCCAGGTCGAGCAGGGCCGCGTCGTAGTGCTGGCTGAGCGGACCGGGGCTGGCGGCCGGGCGAGTACGGCCGGCCCGGTCGTCATGGCTAGCGCGGTCATTGCCGCTAGCAGAGTCACCGCGGCCGGGCGAGGCGGGATCGGCGGGGGCGGGCCCGTTCCCGGTCAATCTTGTATGCCTTTCCTCAGCTCGCCTCGAGCCCGCAGCGTCGCCCGCACGCTGCGCAATGCGTCGGTGTAGTGGCGGAGATTGGGCCGCATGGCCGCCGCCAGGGCGAGGTGCTCGGCCGCCGCACGCGGGTCACCGGTCCGGGCCAGGGCCAGGCCGAGCCCGAACTGGGCGTAGTCATCGGTCGGGCTGGCGTCGACGATGCGCTGGAAGTTACCGGCCGCGGCCGCATACTGGCCGGCGTCGAACTGCGCTCGCGCCAGCGCCTCCAGTACGCTCCTGGATCTCGGCTCAGCTGCGGCAGCCCGTTCGAGCAGCTGAGCGGCGGCGGCGGGACTGCCGCGGCCGAGCAGGTCAAGGCCGCGCTTGTAGAGCTGATGGGTGTCAGCGCCGTTGCCAGCGACCGAATCTGGAGCATCTTGTGACGAAGCCGGATCCTCTGGGCGGGAATCACGACCGCCCGCCCGTCCTTCTGACATATGTGCCAACCCTTCCGTCCAGCGAGGCTCCGGCCTCGGGAAGCACGCCTGGCCTCGTGCTCGCGCCATTCCGCGGTGTCCGTTATGCCGAAAACCGGGTGAGCGGCCTCGCAGAGGTCACTTCCCCACCGTACGACGTGATCGCGGCCGATAACGAGCACCAGCTGATGGCCGCCGATCCGCACAACGTCGTCAGGCTGATCCTCCCGCGCCACCACGCGGGACAGCCCGGCAGCCCCTACGATGAGGCGGCCGTCGAGCTGCGCAGCTGGGTGGACGACGGCATCCTGGTGCCTGATCCCGAGGTCGCCTTGTACGTATATGAGCAGGTGGCTGTGGGTGAGGCCGGACAGCCCGACCCGGCGCGCCACATCGTGCAGCGCGGGCTGATCGGCGCCCTCGGGCTGCTTCCCTATCGGGCCGGCATCGTCCAGCCGCACGAGGCTGTGACCCCGGGTCCGGTCGCGGGACGGCGCCAGCTCATGGAGGCCACCAGGGCCAATCTGGAGCCGATCTTCCTGCTGTACCGGGGCGGGGACGGCGCGGCCAGGACGCTGGTGGACGAGGTAGCAGGCAGCCGGCCACCGCTCGCCGAGGCCCGCACGCCGGACGGGCTGCGCCATCGTCTGTGGGCCATCACCGATCCGGGTGAGCTGGCGGCGATCGCGGCGGACCTGGCGCCGCGGACCGCGCTGATCGCTGACGGCCACCACCGCTACGCCGCTTACCTCCAGGTCCAGGAACGGCTGCGGGCCGCGAGCGGCGCGGGGCCGTGGGATCTCGGGCTGGCGCTGCTCGTCGACTCCGATGCCTATCCGCCGCGCGTCGGCGCGATCCACCGGGTGATCGACGGGCTGGTCCCCGAGACCGCGGCGCGGCTGGCCGCGTCCGCGTTCACGGTGCGCGAGCTGCCCGATGGGACCGCTGATACGCCGGCCGTGCTGGAGGCGCTGGCAGACGCGTGCGGTCGTGGCAGCGTGGCATTCGTGCTGACCGGGAACGGGCGTGCTTACCTGCTCACTGACCCCGACCCTGCGCAGCTGCGTGCGGCAGTGCCAGATCAGCCGCCCGAACTGTGGCAGCACCTGTGCGGCGCCGTGCTGGAAGGACTCCTCTTCGCCCGGATCTGGGGCATCCAGGACGACGACCGCAGCGTCCGGGCCGTTCATGACGCAGCGGAGGCGATCAAGTCCGCCGACTCCGAGTCTGGCGGCACCGCCGTGATCTGCTGCCCGATGTCGGCGGCTCAGGTGTACGAGGTCGCGGCGCTCGGCCAGCGGGTGCCGCGCAAGTCCACCTCGTTCGGGCCGAAGCCGCGCACGGGCCTGGTCCTGCGGCTGTTCGCTGAGGGCTGAATCGGCCTCCCGCTCAGGCTTGTCTTGGGCTCGCGCTGGGCTCGTCTTGGTCTCGCGGTGGGCTCGTCTTGGGGCTCGCCTTGGGCTTGGCGCGGCCGCGGCGGCCTACCGACCGCGGCTGGCCAGGTAGTCGCCAATGATCTGGTGCGCCCGATCGCGGTCGAATACCGGCCCGTGACCTGCGAAGACTCGCCGGATCGGCAGATCGGCCAGGCGGCGCAAGCTCGCCGCGAAATCGGCCGGGCTCGACCTCGGCAGCTCGTCGAGCAGGGGCTCGCCGTCCACGAGGACGTCGCCGGAGATTAGGTTCCCGGAGCCGGCCTCCCAGAGGCAGATGCTGCCTGGCGAATGGCCTGGCGCGTGCAGGATCTCGATCTCGCGGTCCCCGAGGCTGAGCACGTCGCCGTCGGACAGCCAGCGCGTGATCGTGACGGCCGGCGTGCGGAATGCCGTCATGTCGAACTCGCCGGGCGGCAGCGCGTCGATCAAGAGCTCCGGTACCGCCTCGCCAGCGGCCTCGAACTCATCCAGTAGTGCCGCGGGATACGTCGCCGATATCAGCGTGACGTAGTCGGCCGCCTGCTCGATCACCTCGCCGTCGGCTCGGTGCGCCGCCCGATCCGTGAATTCGCCAAGCCCGCCGAAATGGTCAAAGTGGGAATGTGTGGCGACCGCGATTACCGGGCGGTCCAGATGCGGCGCTAGCTCGTCCGCTAGCCGGCCAATGCCGAGACCGGCGTCCACAAGCACGTGCGTCGCACTGCCGCGGATCAGCCAGGCGTTAGCGCGCACGTAAGGATGCACGTGCGGCTCGGTAATCCGGATGATGCCATCGGCGGCCTCACTGACGTCGAACCAGCGCGCCGCGACCGGAAGCTGCCGTCCCGCGTTCTCCGCGCGCTGGGCTTTCCCCGCATGCCCGGTTTTCCCCGCACGCCCCGTGTTCTGCGCGCTGGGCGCGCCCGGTTTGTCCCGCACTCTTAGCCACCTCCGGAAAGGACCATCGGCAATACCGACAAAACGCCGTGCGCCATTGTGGCCGTGCGCGTGTGGTCCGGCCACAGGCGGACCACACAAACACGGATGTTCAGACGAGCGGGTGCGTTAGCTCGATCGACCTGCCGTGATCGTAGGCACGGTAGCCCATCGCCTCGTACATGCTGATGGCGATGGCGTTGTGGCCAAACACGTTGAGCGCGAGATGGGTGTCACCAGCCGCGAGGGTCGCCTGCTCGCCGATGATCATCGCGGCCCGGCCGTAACCCTTGCCCCGGTGCGCCTGGTGTGTCTTAACTCCGTAGACCCAGCTCATGCCCGGACCGAGGTGGTGACCGAGCCAGTTCGTGGCGACCACCTCGCCGCCCGCGCACAGGCACAGGAAGGTGTGGTCCTTGGTGTCGAGACCGGCGGGCAGGAGCGCGTCGGTCTGCGCCGCGGCTGAGGTCACCGCATCCGCCGCAGACAGCGTGCCGGAGTCGGCGAGATTAGCCGCGTAGCCGGCCACCGTCTGAGCCCGCCAGGCCGCGAACTCGTCTGTCGTCATCGTCCGGCCCTCAAGTCCGTCGGCGAGCGGGCCGGGCGCCGAGATTCGCTTGATCATCTGATGCGCGCGCAGCGGGTAGTCGCGGAAGAAGGCGGTGTGCGCTGGGTCAGCCGGGTTGGTCAGCACCCACACGGTGCGCGCCTGACGCTCTGCTGCCCACCGCTCTGCGAGTCGAAGCGCCGCGGTGCCGTACCCACTGCGGCGCTGACCTGGCGCGATCCAGATGTCACTGACGATCACGCCAGGGAGGCCATCCTGCTGGGTCAGCACGAGTGCCAGCATCCCGACGACCTGGCCGCCGGACTCCAGGGCAAAGACGTCAGCCGACTCGCCGGTGTCTGGCAGCGACATGTGGCGGGCTACCTGCTGACTCGCCCACTCCGCGGGCACGTCGGGCTGGCGGTACCAGGCGTCAAGCCGGGCCCGCCAGTCCACGCGCCAGTCCGCAAGCTCGGCCTCGGTCGGCGCCCGCGTCTCGATCACGTAGCCGACCCTAAGACACCTTGCCTGGCCGGTCTACGGGGTTTGCACGGTGTCTTCCCCGGTGCGCGCATTACGGCAAGGCTGACATTATGTGCGCATGGACGATGCCGCCCCGAGCTACGCCGTCGCTGAGCTCATTACCGATCTCGGGCACCAGGTCTTCCAGATCGACACCCGGATGGCCGGGTACGACGGCATCACCGCCGGTTACCTGATCCGCGGCGACCGGCCGTGCCTGGTAGAGACCGGAACGGGGCCGTCTGCGCCCGTCGTCAGGGACGCGCTCGGTGCACTCGGCATCGGTCCGGCGGACCTGTCCACGGTGGTAGTAACACACATCCACCTGGATCATGCCGGCGGCACCGGCGACATCGCCGAGATGTTCCCCTCGGCCGAGGTCGTCGTGCACGAGCGGGGCGCCCGCCACCTGGCTGATCCGTCCCGCCTGATGGCAGGCGCGCGCATGGTTTATGGCGACGAGCTTGACGACCTGTTCGGGACGCTCCAGCCGACGCCCGCCGACCGGATCCGGGCGGTTGAGCGCACCGGTGTGATTGATCTCGGCGGCGGCCGCAGGCTCGAGAGCCACTACTCTCCCGGCCACGCCAAGCACCATGTCGGCCTCATCGACTCCGTCACCGGCGATCTGTACGTCGGCGACGCGGCGGGCATCTACATACAGGAGACGGGTGACATGCGACCCGCGACGCCGCCGCCGGACTTCGACCTGGATGTCGCGCTGGAATCACTGCGCATGTTCGCGGCGCTGGGGCCGACACGGTTGCTCTTCAGCCACTTCGGTCCGGTGACGGCGGTTGATGACGCACTCGACCGCTCGGCCGCGGAGATCAGCCTCTGGGTCGACGAGACCCGTCGTGCGCGCAAGGCCGGCATGGACCTCGACCACGCTGCCGCGATGGTCGCGGAGCGCACCCGGCAGCGTTACCGCGTGCTGGCCGAGGACGCCGATCCCGAGGTCGCCGCCAAGTACGACCGGGTCAGCGGCGCGCAGGCCAACGTGGCAGGCATCATGCACTGGCTCGACAAGACCACTGAGGCTGCGCACTAATCCGCTGCGGCGAAATAAGATTGTTGATGTCTGAGGGGCCGACGTAGTGTTGCACGGTGCTTGAGGTAACAGCCTGCGTGGACGAGCCGGACGAGCTGACCTCGCTGGAGGTCTACAACACTGTGTGGCCGCACGATGCCGTGACGATCGATGCGGTGCACTCATACAGGGACAGCGCCCAAGATTACGTCGACTACCTCGTCCGCGAGGATGGCGTCATCCTGGGGTCCGGGGCCGGGGCTATCTTCGCCTATCGCCCGCGCCGTGTCGTTACGCTCATCACCGTGCTCGCCGGGCAACGCCGACGCGGCGCTGGCACGGCACTGTATGAGGCCTTCTCCATGTGGGCCAGCGAGCGAGGGGTGCGCGAGCTGGAGGTGTCGGTCTCCGACAACGATCCGGAGAGCCTGTTCTTTGCCCAGCGGCGCGGCTTCACCGAGGAACGGCGCCAGGTGGGCCTCGTGCTCAGCCTCGCCGGCATCTCACCGCCGCAGGTCCAGCCACCGGCCGGGATCGAGATCGTCACCTGGGCGCAACGGCCGGAGCTGGCACGCGGGATGTACGAGGTCGACCTCGAAACCCATCCTGACATCCCCGGCTTCGAGGACGTGGCCATCGAACCGTTCGAGGACTGGATGGCGCACAATATGCAGCGGCCCACCGACTCTCCCGAGGCGACGTTCATCGCGCTCGCCGACGAGGAGGTCGTCGGCTTCGCAAAACTGTCGCTGACCGCGCCGACGGCCGCAGGCAACGCCATGACCGCCGTCAAGAGAGCCTGGCGCGGACGCGGCATCGCGCGTGCCCTGAAGGCGACAGAAATCAACTGGGCGCTCGCCAACGGCTACACCGAACTCCACACCAGCAACGAGGAGCGGAACGCACCGATCAATCGCCTGAACGCCCGCCTCGGCTACCGACCCGGGATCGGGCGGATCCACCTAGTCGGCCCCATCATTGGTGGACTCTCTCGATGAGAACTAATCTCAGCCGGAATCGAGCCCGTCATACATCCCCAGCGGGGACCTGTCACCGACCAGCCACAGGTGGCCGAACGGGTCGATAAAGCCGCCTTGCCGGTGAACGCCCCAGGGTGCCTCGTGGTCACGGATCTTGTCGACGCTGCCATCGGCCCCGGCCGCCACGGCGCGCTCGATGAAAGCGTCCGGATCGTCGACGAATACCTCGACCCGGACGGTTCGCGAGCCCAGGGCAGCCGGGATGTCCCAGCCGTTGTTCTCGGGCTCGCCGAGAAAGAACGGGGCACCGGCAACAGCCAGGCCGACCACGCCACCAAGGTCCCACAGTTTGGTGGCACCCAGTGCCTGCCCGTACCAGCGCGCGGCAGCCGTGGCATCGGGCACAGCCAGCATCACGGAGATCACCGGAGGATGAGCTTCGGCCGTCATTTCCGTCCCCTTTCCCGAACCTGATGGGACGACGATCCTGTCTTGAAAGTCCGTTGCTTTTTGGCGCCCTGCCTTGCTGTGGCGCCAGCCGCTTTAGCCCGGCTGGCCGAGGCGAGCGGTGATCGCCGGAGCCGCCTCGCGCAGCCACGCCTCGGCGCGCGGCAGCTCGTCTTTGGCACCGTCCTCCCATAGCTTGCGGAACACCGGGTCCAACTCGGCCGAGGCGCGGGAATCCTCGTGATAGCGGCGCGCCATGTCGACGGCGAGCGGGGCCAGCTCCGCGCGATGTCGCGCCGTCATGCCGTAGGCGTCCGCGAACACCGCGACCCGATGCGGGATGTCGGCATCAGCGAAGGCGGGCGCCCGGTCTCGCGGATGGCGCAGCGGTGCCCAGTACCACAGCGCGTTCGCGATGTCGTAGAGCCGGGTGGTCGGCTTGGCCAGGTCGAAGTCGATCAGCGCGACAGGCAGCCCGTCGCGGAAGACCACGTTGCCCGGGTAGTAATCGCGGTGACTAACAAGCTCGGTCGGATCCGTGATCGGTCGTCCCACGCTAGGCCGGCGTCCCGCCCCACACCGCGTCGGGCGGCGGCACCCACCCGGCCGACGCCTCATGCAGCGTGCGGATCAGTCGGCCCAGGGCGACGAGCACCTCGTCGCCCGCCGTCTCCGGCGGCAGCGGGTTGCGCGGCACGTCACCGGCGACGTACGACAGCACCTCGCGCCCCTGCTCGTCGACACCGAACGGAAGCGGCGCGCCAGTGAACCCGGCGTCGCGCAGGTGGGCCAGGTACGCCTGCACTGTCAGGCTGAACGGCCGCAGCGGCCGCCGCACCGTGTCTCCGATCCGCACGATCCCCTGGGTGACCCCATCCCCGGTCAGCAGCTCGTCTTCGCTCACGCTGCAGCAGCCTAGCCAACACCCCGCACGAGCTCACGAATGATGTTGCCGGGCAACAGCAACTGAAGCCGTCGGCCTAGCGCCCGGCAGCGGTCAGTCGTCGTCCAGGTCCTGGTCTTCGACTAGGTCGTTCTCGGTGTCGTCCAGATCGTCGTCCGCGACGTCCTCGCCGTCCGCGTCGTCCTCGTCGTCCGCGTCGTCCGCGTCGTCATCCTCATCGAGGTCGTCGAAGCTGAAATCGTCGAGTTCCTCGTAGCGCTCTGCGGCGTCGGTTTCGTCGTCGACGTCCGCGCTGGCGGCCCTGCCAAACCAGTTACGGGCCTCGTCATCGCGGCCAGCCTGGAGCAGCGCGTCAGCGTAGGCGTAATAGAGGCGGGCGTACTCCGGCCGGATCCGCTCGCCGCTGAGCTCAGGACCCTGAAGGGCAACGACGGCAGCGTCAAGCAGGCCCTGATCGCGGCGGATACCGGACTCCACGATGCGCAGCTCAAGCCGCGTCGGCGGGTCGGCCGCCTGCGCGTCCGGTCCGGTGACCAGGTCGAGTGCCCGGTCCAGACGGCCCAGCGCTCGCTCGCAGTCGGCCATTAGCGGCAGATAGCTAGCGCGCCCGGTCAGCCGGCGCGCGGCGCGGAACTCCGCAAGCGCCGTCGTCCAGTCGCCCGCCTGGTAGGCGGCGATGGCACAGGTCTCGCGCACGACTCCCACCCTTGCTGCGAGGCCGCGCGCCTTCGCCGCATACGGTAGCGCCTGGTCCGGATCCTCGGCCAGGCTCGTCGCCACTAGCAGCCTGGCGATCACGCTCGCAAGGTCGCCCGGCAGCGTCCGCAGCTCGGCCTGAGCCTCGGGGTCTAGCTGGTCCGCGGTGATGCTGTCGGGAATGTCCAGCGGCATCTCGTCGCGCCCGGACCCGCGCGCATCAACTCGGGACCCGCCGCTGCGGTAGCCGCCGCCCGTGTCCGCTCGCCCAGCGCCATCGCGGCCGGGACCGCCCGGCCGGGCGCCTGGCCCGGCCCGGCCCGGCCGGCATGGCCTGCCGCGGTCGTCGGGACGACCTCCCCGGCTGCCCGACGGTCTTTCGTAGTCAGAGCGGGCGGGACCACCGCGGCCGCCTGGCGGCCGGTCGTAACCGGAGCGTGCGGGACCACCGCGGCCGCCTGCCGGCCTTTCGTAGTCGGAGCGCGCCGGACCACCGCGGCCGCCTGACGGCGCTGGCGTAGTCAGAGCGCGCGGCACCAGCGCCGCTGCCCGACGGCCGGTCGCTGCCAGCAGGCCGGGCGTAGCCAGCGGGCCTGTCGTAGCCAGACCCCTCGCTGCGCTGCGTCCGGCTGCCACCGCCTTGCCAGCCACTACGCTGCCCGTCGCTGCGCGGCGGCCGGTCGCCGCCCGTCGGCCGATCGGTGTGCCGAGGGCCTCTCGCCGCCACCTTGCCCGTCGCTGCGCTGCGGTCGATCGCCGCCCTGCCAGCTACCGCGCCGCGGCCGGTCGCCGCCTTGCCAGCCGCTGGCGCTATCCGCGCTCGGCCGACCGGACCGGTAGCCGTCGGAGCGCTCCCCGCGGCCACCCGGTGAACTCGAGCGTCCGCGATCGCCTCGCGAGTCATCAGCGCGCCAGCCGGCATTGGGACGCCGGTCGTCGCCGGTTGAACGAGAGCGATCCTGCGCCTGGTCGTCAGCGAGTCTGCGACCACCAGACCGGCCCGTTGCGTCCCGGCCGCCGCCAGCGTCATAACGCTTAGCGTGGCTTTCGCCGGCTGGCTCGTCGTAACGGCCGCGACCATTTCCCGCACCGCGAGCCGTGCTCTGGCCAGATGGCCCGCTGCCGTATTCGCGTGGACGGCTGCCATTGTTTCCGCCGTCGTAATCCGGGCGAGTGCCGCCACCATATCCAGCGCCCGCGGGGCGGGCGGCCCGCGATGAGCTGGCCGGAACCGTCCGCTGACCTGAACCGCTCGCGTCACCGTAGCTGCGGGGCCGTCCGGTGCTGCCGCCAGCGCGACCTCCGCTACGACCAGGTTCGCTACGGTCGCCGAAGTCTCTGCCACCGTCACGGCGCCGCCACCACGGGCGCCATCACCACGGGCGCCGTAGCGATCGCCGGTGTCCGGCTCGCCGGCTCGAACGAGCGCCACCGTAACCGCCGCCGTCGCTGCTGCGTCCATAAGAACCGCGTGCTGACCCGCCGCTTGTACCGGGAGCGCGATAGTCGCCGCTGCTCCGCGGCCCGGCCGCACGTCCGCCGCGGCTCGCGGCTGGAGTCCCGCCGCGACCGTGGGTGCCCAGGGCCACTGCGAGCGCTTTGGCCGCCGCTCCCGGCACCGTAGCCGCGAGTGCTGGCTGCGCCGTAACTGCCACGGCCGGCGCTGTCTCCACGGCCCGCACTGCCCGCCGGCCTGCGCCATCAGGCGCGCCATAGCCTGCCACCGCCGCCGCGTCCAGAGCCGCCGCCCCGGCTGCCGCCAGCGCCATAGCCTGCGCTGCCGCCGCGTCCAGAGGTACCGCCGCGGCTACCGCTGGCGCCATAGCCTGCGCTGCCGCCACGTCCGAGCTACTTCCGAGCCGCCGCTGGCGCCATAACCTGCGCTGCCGCCGCGTCCTGAGCTGCCGCCGCGGCCAGTTCCACCGGTAGCGGACGACCGCCCGGAGCACCTGAAGCCGAACCGCGACCGGTGCGCCCCGCGCGCCACCGCGACTGCGACCAGCAGCGCCGCGACCAGCAGCGCCGCGACCGGCGCACCGCGACCGGGCGCGCCGCCGCTCCGGCCACGCCTGCACGGCCACTGCCGCCGCCGCTGCTCGAGTTTCGTCCCGACCCGCCGGCTGACCGACCGCCTGCCGGACCCGCGCGAGTTGCCCGCCATCTGTTCATCCTCCAACATCGGCCAGATCCCGGCGCCACAGGGCGGCGCCCGGCCTGGCCCTCAACAAGCATTGTCCAGCACAGCACAAAAACGCGCTGAGGGCCACTACCAAATAGGTAACGGCCCTCAGCGGGAAGATGTCCGGCGGCGTCCTACTCTCCCACCCAGTCCCCCGGGCAGTACCATCGGCGCTGAAGGGCTTAACTTCCGGGTTCGGAATGGAGCCGGGTGTTTCCCCTTCGCCATGGCCACCGAAACACTATGGAGATGTCAGGACAGCGCCCGGTCCCGGATAACTCCGTTACCAGACGCCCGACCGCATCTCGGGAACCGCACAGTGGACGCGAAACAAGATCTATAAGTAGAAGCCAAGCCACTCGGCCTATTAGTACCGGTCAGCTCCACACGTTGCCGTGCTTCCACCTCCGGCCTATCAACCCAGTCGTCTAGCTGGGGGCCTTACCAGGTTAACCCTGAGGGAGTCCTAATCTTGAGGCGAGCTTCCCGCTTAGATGCTTTCAGCGGTTATCCCTTCCAAACGTAGCCAACCAGCCGTGCTCCTGGCGGAACAACTGGCACACCAGAGGTTTGTCCGTCCCGGTCCTCTCGTACTAGGGACAGCCCCTCTCAAGACTCCTACGCGCGCAGCGGATAGGGACCGAACTGTCTCACGACGTTCTAAACCCAGCTCGCGTACCGCTTTAATGGGCGAACAGCCCAACCCTTGGGACCTGCTCCGGCCCCAGGATGCGACGAGCCGACATCGAGGTGCCAAACCATCCCGTCGATATGGACTCTTGGGGAAGATCAGCCTGTTATCCCCGGGGTACCTTTTAGCCGTTTAGCGACGGCGCTTCCACATGCCACCGCCGGATCACTAGTCCCAGCTTTCGCTCCTGTTCGACATGTCTGTCTCACAGTCAAGCACCCTTGTGCACTTACACTCGACACCTGATTGCCAACCAGGCTGAGGGTACCTTTGGGCGCCTCCGTTACCTTTTAGGAGGCAACCGCCCCAGTTAAACTACCCACCAGACACTGTCCCTGATCCGGATCACGGACCGAGGTTAGACATTCAGAACGACCAGAGTGGTATTTCACCGTTGACTCCACAGGAACTGGCGTCCCTGCTTCAAAGTCTCCCACCTATCCTACACAAGACGTCCCAAACACCAATGTCAAGCTGCAGTAAAGGTCCCGGGGTCTTTCCGTCCTGCTGCGCGTAACGAGCATCTTTACTCGTAGTGCAATTTCGCCGGGTCCGTGGTTGAGACAGTGGGAAAGTCGTTACGCCATTCGTGCAGGTCGGAACTTACCCGACAAGGAATTTCGCTACCTTAGGATGGTTATAGTTACCACCGCCGTTTACTGGCGCTTAAGTTCAGAGCTTCGCAGCCGAAGCCACTAACCCCTCCCCTTAACGTTCCAGCACCGGGCAGGCGTCAGTCCGTATACGTCGTCTTGCGACTTTGCACGGACCTGTGTTTTTAGTAAACAGTCGCTTTCCCCTGGTATCTGCGACCACGTCCAGCTCAGAGAGCAAGTCTCCTCACCAGACGCGGCTCCCCTTCTCCCGAAGTTACGGGGATAATTTGCCTAGTTCCTTAACCACGGTTCACCCGATCGCCTTGGTATTCTCTACCTGACCACCTGAGTCGGTTTAGGGTACGGGCCGCTTAAAAGCTCGCCGCGAGGCTTTTCTTGGCAGCATGGGATTACTCACTTCGCCTAACTCGGCTCGGCGTCAGGTCTCAGGCTATGTGAGGTGCGGATTTGCCTACACGTCGCCCTACACCCTTACTCCGGGACGTCCAACACCCGGTAGAGCTACCCTCCTGCGTCACCCCTACGGCTTGCCTACTACCGGTCTGGGTCGCCGTCGCAGCCGACCTCTCCCGAAGGATCCGTCAGCGTTGAGGGCTTAGCATCGCCAGATTCAGCATGGGCGCTTTAAAGCCGGTACGGGAATATCAACCCGTTGTCCATCGACTACGCCTGTCGGCCTCGCCTTAGGTCCCGACTTACCCTGGGCGGATTAGCCTGCCCCAGGAACCCTTGGTCATTCGGCGGAGGGGTTTCTCACCCCTCTTTCGCTACTCATGCCTGCATTCTCACTCGAGTGGCGTCCACAGCTGGATCACTCCGCTGCTTCTCTCGCCACCCGACGCTCCCCTACCCATCCGCGCACCTGGACCCTAAAGGCGCCAGCGGCCGCCGTCAGGACAGAAGTGGCCGAAACCACAACGGTCAAGACAGCCATCCACCTTAACCACAAAGGGCCGGGCTATCACGCGAATGTCACAGCTTCGGCGGTGTGCTTGAGCCCCGCTAAATTGTCGGCGCAGAATCACTTGACCAGTGAGCTATTACGCACTCTTTTAAGGGTGGCTGCTTCTAAGCCAACCTCCTGGTTGTCTCTGCAACTCCACATCCTTTCCCACTTAGCACACGCTTAGGGGCCTTAGCTGGTGATCTGGGCTGTTTCCCTCTCGACTACGGAGCTTATCCCTCGCAGTCTCACTGCCGCGCTCTGGCTTACCGGCATTCGGAGTTTGGCTGATTTCAGTAAGCTTGTAGGCCCCCTAGACCATCCAGTAGCTCTACCTCCGGTAAGAAACACGCGACGCTGCACCTAGATGCATTTCGGGGAGAACCAGCTATCACGGAGTTTGATTGGCCTTTCACCCCTACCCACAGGTCATCCCCCAGGTTTTCAACCCTGGTGGGTTCGGTCCTCCACGCGGTCTTACCCGCGCTTCAACCTGCCCATGGGTAGATCACTCCGCTTCGGGTCTATAGCATGCGACTCAGACGCCCTATTCAGACTCGCTTTCGCTACGGCTACCCCACACGGGTTAACCTTGCCACATACCATAACTCGCAGGCTCATTCTTCAAAAGGCACGCGGTCACTTCACGTCGGTCCGAAGACCGACTCGCTCCCACGGCTTGTAGGCACACGGTTTCAGGTACTATTTCACGACCCCTCACCGGGGCACTTTTCACCTTTCCCTCACGGTACTTGTTCGCTATCGGTCACCAGGGAGTATTTAGGCTTAGGGGGTGGTCCCCCCAGATTCACACGGGATTTCTCGGGCCCCGTGCTACTTGGGATACTGTCCGGAAGTCGCGAAGATTTCGCCTACGGGGGTGTCACCCTCTATGCCGACGGTTTCCACCGTCTTCGGCTATCAACGCGATTTCTTACTTCCTGCCGGGTCAGCAGCTCCGGCTGGACAGTCCCGCTACCCCGATCACGCAACGCCTGCTGGCTTTAACACGTAACCGGTTTGGCCTGTTCCCCTTTCGCTCACCACTACTCAGGGAATCGCGGTTGCTTTCTCTTCCTGTGGGTACTGAGATGTTTCACTTCCCCACGTTTCCTCCACCTGCCCTATGTGTTCAGGCAGGGGCGATGGGCCATTACGCCCAATCAGGTTGCCCCATTCGGAAATCCCCGGGTCGATGTCTGGTTGCCGACTAACCGGGGCTTATCGCAGGCTCCTACGTCCTTCTTCGGCTCCTGGTGCCAAGGCATTCACCGTGTGCCCTTATCAACTTGGCAACTACAGATGATGCTCGCGTCCACTGTGCAGTTCTCAAAATACGGGCGGTCCCGGCCCCGCGACGCACGTGGCGGCGAAGGCACCGGTCCTGGCCGAAGGTATGGCCATCTGGTGTCAGAGACACCAAGCGGCCGTTCCCTCAGGACCCAACAGCGTGCTCGGCCCGTCCGTCCCCCGGACCCACGTTCCGTGCCGCCATAGGCGGCCGTACTAGCAGACCCGGCAGTGACGCTCGGACCGAATAACCAGTGCTCCACTAATGAGCTGGCCACCTCAGGACAGTCGCCTGAGATATGGCTCTGGACGCGACTGCATTGCAGGCGCGCCACGTGCTCCTTAGAAAGGAGGTGATCCAGCCGCACCTTCCGGTACGGCTACCTTGTTACGACTTCGTCCCAATCGCTGGCCCCACCTTCGACGGCTCCCTCCCTTACGGGTTGGGCCACCGGCTTCGGGTGTTGCCGACTTTCGTGACGTGACGGGCGGTGTGTACAAGGCCCGGGAACGTATTCACCGCGACGTTGCTGATTCGCGATTACTAGCGACTCCGACTTCATGGGGTCGAGTTGCAGACCCCAATCCGAACTGAGACCAGCTTTTTGAGATTCGCTCCACCTTGCGGTCTCGCAGCCCTCTGTACTGGCCATTGTAGCATGTTTGCAGCCCAAGATATAAGGGGCATGAGGACTTGACGTCATCCCCACCTTCCTCCGAGTTGACCCCGGCAGTCTCCTATGAGTCCCCGGCATTACCCGCTGGCAACATAGGACGAGGGTTGCGCTCGTTGCGGGACTTAACCCAACATCTCACGACACGAGCTGACGACAGCCATGCACCACCTGTGCAGGACCCTTACGGACACCCTATCTCTACGGCTTTTCCCTGCATGTCAAACCTTGGTAAGGTTCTTCGCGTTGCTTCGAATTAAGCAACATGCTCCGCCGCTTGTGCGGGCCCCCGTCAATTCCTTTGAGTTTTAGCCTTGCGGCCGTACTCCCCAGGCGGGGCGCTTAATGCGTTAGCTGCGGCACGGAATCCGTGGAAGGACCCCACACCTAGCGCCCAACGTTTACGGCGTGGACTACCAGGGTATCTAATCCTGTTCGCTCCCCACGCTTTCGCTCCTCAGTGTCAGGTAAGGCCCAGAGAACCGCCTTCGCCAC
>CAVSRT010000011.1:0-580362 GCA_963730435.1 uncultured Actinomycetota bacterium
TTATGCATCCCGCAAACCCCTTTCACCTATCCTGAAGACATCCGAAAGAACGGATGCGGGGAACCATACAGCACACATGTCCGCCCGAAAGTCTCATCCTCATAACGGAAAACGGCCCGCAGCCCGCCTCCAACGCCCGACCCTGCGCGCATAGCGGGTGTCGTCAGGAGTACGAACGGGAGGGCGCACTATGCGGACGTGCGACGCCGCACTACTGCAGCGGAGATGCGAGTAGGGCGGCTGGGTCGGACAACACAGCGTCCATGGCGTGGAGCGCTGCACCGCGCGCAGCGGCGGTGAATCCGAGACCCGACACACCGAGGTCGGGCGTCGCTGCCCGCCGACCCAGCATGCCCTTCATGAGCTCTCGCCGGGCACGCGGCAGGATCCACTCTTCGAGCGCAACGAAGTAGCCACCGAGAATGATCACGCTCGGATCGAAGATGTTGCCGAGCATCGCGGCACCCACGCCGACATCTCTGCCCAGGCGATCAATCGCGTCGAGCGCGTGCTGATTGCCCTCTCGACCTCGCCCGACGAGGGCCTCAAGCATCGTGCGGGGATGCGTTCCCGAGGGCGTGCTGATGCCCGCCGTCCGCAGCACCGCCGACAGCCCGATGAGCGCCTCCCAGCATCCGCGCTGACCGCAGCCGCATCGCGGACCGACAGGGTCAACGCGCATGTGGCCGATCTCGCCGCCGAAGCCTTGACTGCCCAGCAGCGGTCGGCCCCCTGCGATGATTCCGCCGCCGATGCCGACCTCGCCGGTGACATAAATGAGATCCGCGGTACCTGCCCATGCTCCTGTCCGGAACTCGGCCAGCGCAGCGAAGTTCGCATCGTTGCCAACTCGCACCGGGGCACCGTTCAGGCAGAGACCGTCACGCAGCGCCGCGCCGAATGAGTAGTCCCGCCACTCAAGGTTCGGCGCTTCGATAACGACTCCATCGCGGATGTCCACCAGTCCGGGGATTGCGGCTCCAACTCCGACAATGACTGGTTGGCGATCGTGTCGGCGATTACGGACATGCCGAATTGCTCGATGGCAAAGGTCGATCGCGGCACGAACGCTCCCGTCCGGGCCGGCGCTCACGGAGTCGAAGACGCATTCATCCCTGTGGACCTCACGCCCGCCAAGATCTCTCACCAAGATCGCGATATAGTCAACGTTCATTTCGAGACCGATCGCAAGAACGTGTCGGCCGTCGATATCGAGAGGCGTACCTGGCCGCCCAACCCTCCGCGACGGGCTGACAGTGCCCTCGCGTACCAGGCCGAGTTCAATCAGCTCTGCGACAAGGCGCGTCACCGTAGCGCGAGTCAACCCCGTGCCGCCGGCAAGATCCGCGCGAGACAGGCCGGGGGTCAGGGCGAGAAGCCGCAGGGTGAGCTCGAGGTTGTTGCGCCGAACGACCGTGTGGTCCGCGCGAGCGGGCAGGGTGTGCGTGCGGGTCTCCTTCACCCGCTCCTCCTTCATCTCGCCATCGCGCGGCATCGTCTGCCATTCCGCATAGCGTCCCTGCCCACGGACCTCACGCCGAGACTAATGCAGGCACACCCGTCGGACACCAGCCGCATCGCAGCGCTCGCGACGGCGGCGCGTACGGCGACCGGGGTTTGCTGGTTGATTGCCGCGCCTGAGCGGACATCCAGCAGGGCCGATTTCGGCGGTCTGAGAAGTCCAGACCGGCTGGCTGGACCAGGGAGGGTACGCATAGCTAGCCCCGTTGAAACCTCAGCGAAACATATGTAGTCTCGGCTGCACTTCAGTTTGTTGAGGACCTAAACAAACCCTGCGCGCGGCAGCACTCATTCCTCCGAAGGAGATATACGCGATGGACTCTGCCAGCGTCGTGCGGAGCGCATGCGGCGACACGTCCCGTGCGACTGCATGCTGGCCCGGCAGGACCGGTCCCTCGTGATCACTGTGATCGGCGAGGCCATGGTGAAGCTCGTGCGTGCACCTGGCTCCGGCGAGATGCAGGCATCACCGGGAGGCGGCGCCTTCACCACAGCGATCTCGGCCGCCCGGCTTGGCTACCCGACCGCGCTGATGGCTCGGCTATCCCGTGACTCGCTGGGGCAGTTCCTGCGAATGCACGCGGCGATTAACGGTCTTGACGTCAGCGCCTCGCCCGAGGCCGACGAGCCGACCATGATTGCCGTCGTCTCTGCAGATGCAGACGCGGACAGGACGAATAGCCTTTATTTCCGCGATACAGCGAGCTGGCAGTGGAGTGCAGCAGAACTGGGCTGGATCCCTGCCGACACGACTGTCCTCGATCTGGACGTGCTCGACTGCTGTGTGCTGCCCGGATCTACCTGGGTACTGCGGGCCGCAGCGCGCCAGCGCCAGCGCGGCGCGATCGTTTGCCTCAACGTGACAGCGAAGCCTGCGGTGATGGGCTCGCCTACACGTGGTCAGTTGCTGCTGGACCGGCCCCTTAAGGCAGCTGATCTGGTAACGACAAGCCTCGAGGACATCTCATGGCTGTACCCAGGTCGCGGAGCGGAGGCCGTAGCGCGGCTCTGGCTGGCCCAGGGACCCCAGCTCGTCGTGATTACCTGCGGCTCCGATGGTCTGGTTGCCGTCAGGAAGTCCGGGAGCGCCCTCTACCGGGCATCGGGGCTGCAGCCCGCCTCGGTGCCCGAATTCGACGGTGCATTCAACGGTGCTCTGCTTGGCGGGCTGCATGAGCTGACCCACGCCGGCTTCAGCATCGAGGCTCTCAGTATGAGCGAGCTTGCCTCGGTGCTGGACACGGCGACCGCTACAGCAAGCCGGAGCGATACGAGTTGTCTCAGTCTCGCGACGGCATCAGAGCTCCGCTAACGGCCGGCATAGCCGAGCGCCGCAGTCCCGGCACGCTCGGAGCCGAGCCCCGGCGGATTTTGCTCATCGGCGGCGCTTCGCGGCGTTGAGCGCGGCAACGTCGTCCTGCGCCGGAGGCCTGCCAGTCCTGCAGGGAAGAAAGGAACGATGACCATGACCGACGATTCGTATGTGCCGACGCCGGGGGATCTTTTCTCGTTCGGGATCTGGACGGTGGGCTGGCAGGGGGTGGATGTGTTCGGGTCGGCGGTGCGGCCGCCGATGGCGGCGGACCGGGCGGTGCGGAAGCTCGCGGAGCTGGGCGCGTACGGCGTTAATTTCCATGACAATGACGTGTTCGACTTCGACGCGACCGACAGCGAGCGCGACAAGCGCATCAGCGACTTCCGGCAGGCGCTGGCCGAGACCGGGCTGGTGGTGACGACGGCGACGACGAACCTGTTCGGCCATCCGGTGTTCAAGGACGGCGCGTTCACCGCCAATGACCGGGACGTGCGCCGGTTCGCGCTGGCCAAGGTGATGCGGAACCTGGACCTGGCCGCGGAGCTGGGCGCCGGGGTGTACGTGTTCTGGGGCGGCCGGGAGGGCGCGGAGTCGGGGGCGAGCAAGGACGTCCGGGCGGCGCTGGCCCGGTACAAGGAAGCCCTGGACGTGCTCTGCGGGTACGTCGCTGGATCAGCGGCTACGGGCTGCGGTTCGCGATCGAGCCCAAGCCGAACGAGCCCCGCGGCGACATCCTGCTGCCCACCGCCGGGCACGCGCTGGCGTTCATCACCGAGCTGGAGCACCCGGACATGGTCGGCATCAACCCCGAGGTCGGCCACGAGGAGATGGCCGGGCTGAACTACGCCCACGGCATCAGCCAGGCACTGTGGCACGGCAAGCTGTTCCACATCGACCTCAACGGCCAGCACGGCCCCCGCTACGACCAGGACCTGCGGTTCGGGGCGGGCAACGCCCGCGGCGCGTTCTGGGTCGTCGACGCCCTCGAGGCCGGCGGCTACCACGGCCCCGTCCACTTCGACTACAAGCCGCCCCGCACCGAAGACGACGACGGCGTCTGGACCTCCGCCGCCGCCTGCATGCGCAACTACCTCATCCTGCGCGCCAAGGTCCGCGCGTTCCGCGCCGACCCCGACGTCCAGGCCGCCCTCCGCGCCGCCCGCGTCGACCACCTCGCCACCCCCACCCTCGCCGCCGGCGAAACCTGGCGCGACATTGCCGGCTACACCCCCGACACCACAGCCCTCGGGCAACGCGGCCTCGCCTACGAGCACCTCGACCAGCTCGCCCTCGAACACCTCTACGGAGTCAGGTAACAGCCGCCGCGGAGATCTGGGCTATCCGTCCGCGGAGCCCTCATCGCGGCGCGCCCTGGCCCGGCGCTTGCCCTCATGCATGGCCGCGACCCTGGCGATCGGGATGGCGTGGCCCTCGGCGACGAGGTCGGCGGGAAGTTGCTGTGGCGCGGGCAGCGCCGCCGCCCACGCGTCCTGCCCGGCCAGCAGGCTGACCGCATTCTTGATGGTGAAGTCGCCAGGCCGGACGTCGGTGAGCTGATCCCAGCCAACCGGGAACGACACCGTCGTACCGGGCCTGGCCCGCGGGCTATAGGCCGCCACGACGGTCGCGCCCCCGGCCCTGGTGGCGTCGAGGAACACCTTCCCGTCACGGTCCTCGCGGATGAACGCCGTCGTCGCCAGCTCCGGGTCCAGCAGCTCCGCCCTGGCCGCGATCGCCCTGGTCGCCGCCGCGGCATCCGCGCTCGTCTGGCCGGGCGCCAGCGGCACGAAGACATGCACGCCCTTGGCGCCGCTGGTCTTCACCGCGCCGGCCAGGCCAGCCGAGTCGAGCGCCGCACGCACCAGCGCAGCCGCCGCCACCGCCGGACTGAAGTCGCCGCCCGCGGGCGGATCGATGTCAAGGATCAGGAAGTCCGGGCTGTCAAAGTGGCCGGCTCGCATCAGCGTGGGGTGATACTCGATGGCTCGCTGGTTGGCGAACCACATGAGCGTCTGCCGGTCGTTGCACAGTGCGTAAGACACCTCACGGCGCGAGCTCTCGGCCCAGACGGTGACGGTGCGCACGAAGTCGGGCGTGTACTTAGGCACGTTCTTCTGCATGAAGGGCGCCTGACCGCGCAGCACGCGGATGACGGACAGCGGCCGGTCGGCCAGCACCGGGATGAACATGTCACTGACCGCGTCGAGGTAATCGACCAGGTCGCGTTTGGTGGCTCCGGCCCCATCGAACAGCTCCTGATCAAGATTGGTGAGCCGAACGCCAGCCCGTTCCTCGTCCTGATCCTTGTTGGCCGCCACCGGATCAGCCGCGGCCGGCCGGCGAGCTCGCGGCGATGGCCAGGTCGCGCAGCGACTTCACCGCGGCCGCCGGGTCTTCCGCGCCGTAGACAGCGGATCCGGCCACGAACATGTCGGCCCCGGCCTCCGCGCAGCGCCCGATGGTTTCCTCCGTCACCCCGCCGTCGACCTGGAGCCAGATCTCGCCGCCGTGCGCACTGATCAGCTCGCGCGCCTGCCGGATCTTCGGCAGCACGTGGTCCATGAACGTCTGGCCGCCGAAGCCGGGCTCGATCGTCATCAGCAGCAGCATGTCGAGCTCGGCCAGCAGGTCGGCGTACGGCAGCACGGACGTCGTCGGGTTGAACGCCACGCCAGCCCGCGCGCCTGCTGCGCGGATCGAGCGCAGCGTCCGGATCGGCGAGCTCGCCGCCTCCGCGTGAATAGTGACGCTCCGGGCCCCTGCCTCCGCGTAACCTGGCGCCCAGCGGTCTGGGTCGTCGATCATCAGGTGGCAGTCGACAGGGAGCCGCACATGCCGGAGCAGCGCCTCGACGACAGGCAGGCCGATGGTGAGGTTCGGGACAAAATGCCCGTCCATCACGTCGACATGCAGCCAGTCGGCCGCATCCGCGACCACGTACGCTTCGTCGGCGAGCCGGGCAAAGTCAGAGGCCAGCAGGCTCGGCGCCATCTGCACGCTCATCTCACCGCCGATTGTAGGCCGCAGCGGTCTCCGCCCGCGGAATTGCATACCGGGAACGGGCTTGTTTACGCCGGACTGTCGGCAGGTCCCGCTAAATTCGGACGGCACGCTAGGGAACTCGCCAGGGAGGCAGTCGATGAGTACCGCGCCGGCAACCGAGGCACCTGACCGCCTCCTTGACCGCGTCCGCAAGCTGCTGGCGAAGGCCGAGGCCGAGGGCGTGACGGTCGAGGAGGCGCAGGCGCTGACTGCCAAGGCCGCCGAGCTCATGGCCAAGTACGGCATCGACCGCGCGCTGCTTGCCGCGACCAGACCGGAGACCGACAAGCCAGCTGACCGGGTCGTCGAGATCTACAACCCATGGGCCAGGGTGCAGGCGCATCTGCTGTGCGGCCTTGCCGCCGCCCTTCGCTGCCAGTGCATCCTGCTGCCCGCAGCCGAAGGCCAGCGCGTGCACGTGTTCGGGTACGCCTCGGACATCGAGCGGGCCGACGTGCTGTATACCTCCGTGCTCGTCCAGATGTGGCACGGGCTGGTAGCGGCGCAGGTGCCAGCGAGGGCCGACAACGTACGCGCCTGGCGGCGCAGCTGGCTGCTCGGCTATGCGGCCGCGGTGATCGCCAGGGTCCGGGCTGCCGAGCAGCGCGCTGAGCGGGCGGCCGTGGCCGAGCCAGCACCCGAGACGTCGCGGGCCGCGCTGGTACTCGCTGACCGGTCGCTGGTCATCAGGCAGCACGTCGCCAGCGCTTACCCGCACACCAGGACGGCCAAGGTGACCTACACCGGCAGTGGCTACGGCGACGGGTACGCGCAAGGCAAGCGCGCGGACATCGGCGCCGGACGCGTCGGGGGCAGGCGCGCCAAGGCACTGCCCGGCGCCGCGCGCTGACGCGCAACAAAGTCACTAGGCGAAGAAACTGGGTCCGCCGGCGACACTTTTTCTTCCTCGTCTTTGACCGCGGCGCCGGGGCTAGGTTCGCCGCAGCAGCGCCAGGAAGATCGCATCCGTGCCGTGCACGTGCGGCCAGAATTGCGCGTAGCGGCCGTCCGGCCCCGCGCTGATGTCGGGCACCTCGGCCAGCACGGCAGGCGCGTCCAGGACCTCGACACCCGCCCGGGCGGCGAGCACGTCAGCGACGACATCCTGCGTCTCTGCCAGGTGCGGCGAGCACGTGATGTAAGCGACGACGCCGCCGGGCCGCACTGAGTCGAGCGCCTTGCTGAGCAGGCCCCGCTGCAGCCCGCCGAGCGCCCGAACGTCATCGGGCGTGCGCCGCCAGCGCGCTTCGGGCCTGCGCCGCAAGGCCCCGAGTCCCGAGCAGGGCACGTCGGCGATAACCCGGTCAAAGCCGGCTAGCCGCCAGGCCGGCCGGGTGCCGTCAGCGACGATCACGCCGCCGGAGCCGGCCGGGGCCACGGCAGACCTGACCAGGCGCGCCCGGTGCTCGCGCACCTCGGCCGCCACCAGCCGGGCACCGGAAGCGGCAGCGAGGCCGGCCAGCAGCCTGGCCTTGCCGCCAGGGCCAGCGCACAGGTCCAGCCAGCGCTCGCCGGCGCCGCTAGCGGCTACACCGTCGCACGCGGCACCGTCGCTCCCTACACCGTCGCTCCCAACACCGGCGCTCCCAGCACCGGCGACCGCCACACGGTCGCCCGCTACACCGCCGCCCGCTACACCGGCGCCCGCAACACGGTCGACCGCAATGCCGTCCACCGCGACCCTGGCGAGCGCGAGGGTGGCGAGCTGGCTGGCCTCGTCCTGAACGCCGGCCCGGCCCTCGGCGACCGCGCTGACCGCTACCGGGTCGCCGTCGGCGAGATAGGCGCCATACGGCGACCAGCGCGCCGGTGCGCAGCCCGCCGTCACGAGTTCCTGCTGGCTGGCCAGGCCCGGCACCACGCACAGGTGCACGGACGGGCGCTCGCTATCCGCAGCCAGCGCTGCCTCGGTCTGCTCCAATCCGCCTGCCGGCACCTCGCCGAGTGCCGCAGCGAACGCCTCGACAATCCAGCGCGGATGGCTGTAGCGCACGGCGAGGGAGCCAACCGGATCGGCGTCGCGGGGCGGCGCCGCGATGTCGAGCCAGGCCTGCAGGTCCCTGGTCGCGACGCGCCGCAGTACCGCATTGACGAAGCCGGCCGGACGCTGCCCGGCCGTGACCTTCACCAGGTTCACCGACGTGGCCACGGCCGCGTGCGGCTGGATCCTCGTCGCGAGCAGCTGGTGGGTGCCAAGGCGCAGGATCTCGCGCACTGCCGGGTCCAGCGTGCCAAGATCACGGTCGCTGCAGATCGCCAGTACGGCGTCATATGTCCCGCGACCCCGCAGTGTGCCGTAGCTCAGCTCGGTCGCGAGAGCGGCGTCGCGCCCGCTGAGATGGCGCTGCGCGATCAGCTGCGGTAGGAGCAAGTTCGCGTAGGCGTCCCGGCCATCCACAGCCAGTAGTAGGTCGAGTGCAACCCGCCGCGCCGGATCCCTGGACTGCCGGCTCGACGTCTCGCGGCCAGTCGCCTCGCGGCTGGCCGGCTTGCGGCTAGCCGGATCGCGGCTCGGGCGGCCTTGTCTGCGTCCGGTCCCGGCCACGTTAGCCGAGCACCAGTGGCTGGCTGCCCGAGTGCAGCCCGCGCGCCCAGTCGGCCGCCCGAATCCGGCGCTTGCCGTGCGGCTGGACATCGCCGAGCTCAACGGGGCTGCTTGCGGTGCCGGCCAGGACGCGGTCCCGCTGCACGTGCAGCTCGCCTGGAGCCAGCGCAGAATCAGTGGCCACCGCCGCCAGTTTTACCGGCCACAGCTTGACCCGCAGACCGTCGAGCTCGGTCCACGCACCCGGCTCGGGCGTGCACGCGCGGATCTGCCGGTCGATGGCGATCGCCGGCGCGCGCCAGTCGACCTCGGCATCGGCCGGCGTGATCTTCGGGGCCAGGCTCACACCATCGGCAGGCTGCTCGCGCGCCTCGAGCTCACCGGCGCCGATGCCGTCCAGCGTCGCCACCAGCAGCTCCGCGCCTGCGGTGCTAAGCCGCTCAAGCAGGTCCCCCGCGGTATCGGCCGGCCGGATCGGCTCGGTCAGCACGCCATAGACCGGGCCCGCGTCGAGCGCGCGGACGATGTGGAACGTCGTGGCGCCGGTCACGTCGTCGCCGTGCAGGATCGCGTGCTGGACGGGGGCCGCGCCGCGCCATGCCGGGAGCAAAGAGAAGTGCAGGTTGACCCAGCCGTGCGCGGGGATGTCGAGCGCTTCTTGCGGGATGAGCGCGCCGTAGGCCGTCACCGGGCAGCAGTCAGGCGCTATCTCTCGCAGCCTGGCCAGGAACTCCTGATCTGATGGGCGCGCCGGCCGCAGGATCTCGATCCCGGCCTCAGCCGCTCGCTCTGCTACCGGGCTCTGCCCGACGCGCAGCCCTCGGCCTGACTTGGCATCCGGCCTGGTGATCACCGCGGCGACTTCGTGCCCGGACTTCAGCAGCGCGTCCAGCGATGCCACTGCGGCGGCGGGCGTTCCTGCGAAGACCAGGCGCATGCGCTAGAAGGCCTTGCCTTGTGTCGCATGCGGCGACACCTTGACGAGCGGGACTGGCTCGCCCCACCATTCTGACGCTCGGATTTCCTTCATCGCGAGCTTGCGCTGCGCGGCGTCGAGCCGGTCGATGAAGAGCACGCCGTCAAGGTGGTCGGTCTCGTGCTGGACGCACCGGGCCAGCGTGCCGGTGCCCTCGACCGTGATCGGCTCGCCGTGCATGTCGAAGCCCGTCGCGACCGCGCCGAAGGATCTGCTCGTGGGGTAGGCCAGGCCGGGAAAGGACAGGCAGCCTTCGTCGTCGATCTCGACCTCGCCGCTGAGCGTCAGCGTCGGGTTGATCACGTGGCCCGCTACGTCGTCGACGAAGTAGGTGAACACGCGCAGGCCGACGCCGATCTGCGGCGCGGCGAGACCGACGCCGGGCGCATCCATCATGGTGTCGGTGAGGTCCTTCACCAGCTTGCGCAGCTCGGCGTCGAAGCTCGTGACCGGGTCAGCGGGCGTCCGCAGGACGGGATCACCGAACAAGCGGATCGGCCTGATACTCACTACATTCCTCCAGGCATGAACGCCTTCTCAGCAGCCAGGGAAAGACCGCGGCCGATCAAGTCTATGAAGCCGGCGGGGCTCCGCCGGCACCTGGCGACCGGGCCTTGAAGGCCGCCTTGCGCGCCGCGCGCGCGACGCCGGGATCGGGGTGATGCTGGCTCAGCGTGGTCAGCAGGTCGATCACGCCGGGATGCCGGACCTGCCAGAGACCCGCCACTATCTCGGCCTGCGCTTCGGGCGCTACCTCAGGCAGCAGCTCGGCCACGACGTCACGCGGATCTGCCTCCTCGAGCAGTCCGGCGCCCAGGTCGACCAGCAGCCAGGTGTGGTCGGCCGGGCTGAGTGCAGCGTCCTCACCGTGCTCCTGCAGCCAGACGGCGGCGTGCGCCCGCAGCAGCGGCTCGTTCAGGGCGGCGCGCACCTCTTCGGTGGCGGCCTTGCCGATCCGGTCCAGGACCGCGAACGCCGCGCCGCGGAGACCAGGCGTGCCGGTCGCCGCCGCCGCGATGAGCTCGGCGGCGGCCTGCTCTTCCGATCTGCCGACGAGCCACTCGTTGATCTTCGACTCGCCGTCCTCGGCGTCGCAGCTCGCCAGCGTCATCAGCAGGCCCACCGCACCGTCGCGGTCAGCCGCGCCGAGTACCGGGACATGCCAGCCCTGCGCGATCAGCCGCCGGTGCACCCCCCAGACGCCCAGCGGCGACAGCACGACCGTCAGGCCGCCGGCGTTTTCCTCGGTGCCGAGCTCTACAACGCCGAGATCGGCCAGCGTCTCGAGCGCTCGCGACAGAGCCGCTGCCTCGTCAGCATCCGGTGCACGTCCGGCGGCTAGCTGTGCGCCGCCGCTCCCGACAGGCCCTCCGTCGCTCGCCGCGACGGGCCCGCCCTCGCCGGTTAGCGTCAGCCGCCTGGTTCCCGCGGCTGCCGAGTACGCATCGAAGAGCGAGTCGATCCGGACTGGCGCGCCCACGGTGTACAGCGCGGTCGCGAGCCCGTCCAGCTCCTCGCCTGCGAGCAGGGCGGCCAGCGCCGCGTCCCACTCGCGCAACACGTCCTCGGCGCTGGCCGAAGCCAGTGAGTCTGGTGGCGGTGCGTCCGCGCTCGCGGCCTCGCTGGCGGCGGCGACCACCTGCCAGGCAGCGTCCAGCTCGTCGAACGTTAGCTCCAGCGCCTCGGCCGCGGCGCGTGCATCGCTGCCGTCCAGTACCTGGCTGACCGATACCTCAGGGTGCTTGGCGGCCCAAGTACCGAGGTCGCGTGCGGCTCGCAGGAGGGGCGCGACCCTGGCTGCGGCGGCCAGCTCATCCCGCGGCGCGAGCCGCACGGGCGGCATCCGCGGGCGGTCCCGGCGGGCCTCGCCAGTGCCGTTCCCGCTAGTTGCGGGTCCCGTCTGCTGGCCGCCCAAAGAGTTGGTCACCCAAGTACCCTACGGCCTAGACGGAATGTAGTCAGATCAGTGCGGTCGGGTCGAGCTGGACCCGCACGGTCCCGGGTTCCTTGGCCGCCGTGCGCGCGGCCTGGCCGGCGCGTAGTGCGACCGCCAGATCGCTGCCCTCTGACCTGGGCACTCGTACCAGATACCGGACGGCATTCAGATCCGGATCGACCGAATCACCGGCCAGGGTCGTCGGTCCGCCGCTGCCGCGCCCCGGCGACCCGCTGGCGGCGGGCAGCGGGCCTAGCAGCTCGGCATCCGGAGGGAGCCGGGCCGCCGTCAGCAGCGCATCGACGGCATCCGGCGGCCCGGCGACCGAGGCCATCCGTGCCGCGGGCGGGAACCGCAGCTCGGTGCGTTCTGCCAGCTCGCGGCTGGCGAAGGTGGCCGGATCCCAGCGGATCAGCGCTTGTACGGCCGGCTGGCCTGCGTCAGCGACGACGATGACGCTGCCGCCCTCGGCGGCCGACCTGACCAGGGCCGCAGCGTTAAGCCACCGGCGTAGCGCCTCTTCGGCGGCCCGCAGGCTGGCTAGTCCCAGCATTGCCCAGCCGTCGAGCAGGACAGCAGCGCGATACCCGCCATCGGCAACCGGCTCCGCGCCGGGCGTCGCCACTACAACGGCCGGCTCGCTGCCGACCGTGTCCAGTACCTGACTGCCGCCGGAGGTCAGCACAGGTAGCGGGCTGAACGCCCGGCCGAGCTCCTCGGCCGTCCGCCTCGCGCCCGTCACCAGGGCGCGGACTCCCTGGTGCCCGCAGCGGCGGCAGCTACGACCGATCGCCGAGCCGCACCACCCGCAGCGCAGCGGCGCTCGCGGGCCGGGCAGCTCAGCGGGTCCACCGCAGCTGCATCGTGCTCGAGCGTGGCACCGCTCGCACGCGACGGCAGCGAGATACCCGCGCCGCGGCACCTGGAAGAGCACCGGGCCATCAGCGAGGCCAGTCCGGGCCGTCCGCAGCGCGATGCTAGGCAGCCGGGCCGACTTGGCTGCCTCGTCGCGTGCCAGCTCAGCCTCGCTCCCGGCAGGCTGCACGGCCGGGGCGACGAGCCGGATCACAGCACGGTCCGCGACGAGCGGCCGGGCCCAGCCAGTCCCAACCAGCAACGCGGCTTCGGCGGTCCTGGCAAAGCCGCCGATGAGCGCCGCGCAGTGCGCCTGATAGGCACGCAGCGCCAGCACCTCCCTGGCGTGCGGATACGGCGCACGCGGCTCGGCGTGCAGGTCGTCGCCCTCATCCCAGAGCACGACGAGGCCGAGATTCGCCACCGGCGCGAACATGGCCGACCGAGTCCCCGCCACCACCGTGACCTCGGCCCTGGCCACGGCGAGCCAGCGCCGGTAACGCTCGGCGGGTCCGAGGCTGGCCGCCAGCACCACGTGCCGGTCCGGGCCGAGATGACGGCCCAGGGCGGCGTCGACGAGCCGCAGGTCGCGTGCGTCCGGCACGACGACGACAGCGCCGCGGCCAGAGCTGGCGACCGCCGCAACTGCCTGCGCGATCTCGTCCGGCCAGGTGGGCCCGGGTAGCGCCGACCAGACAGCGCGGGGGCTGCGGCCCTCGGCCAGCGCCGCCAGGAACGACGGCCCCGCCGCATACCGCTCCCAGAGATCGGCCCGCCCGTCCCTCCCGGCGGCAGTGTCCCTCCCGGCGGCAGTGTCCCTCCCGGCAGGATCGGCGGACGGCTCCACCCCGCTGGCGGGCCCGGTATCCGCAGGCCCGATCCTGCCCTTTGCGGGCCGGTCAGACGCGGCCTTGCTGGCCGCAGCGTGCCGAGGCGGGATGGCGAGCCGCAGCACATCGGCTAGCGTGCCGCCGTACCGGTCAGCGACCGCCCTGGCCAGGTCGGCGATCTCCGGCGCGAGCACCGGCTCGGGCGCCGTGACCCGCTCGAGGAAGCCGAGCTTCCCCTCATGATCGCTACTGGGCAGCCGCGCCAGTACGAATCCGCTGACGAGCTGGCCTGCGAAGCGAACCCGCACCTGGCTGCCGGGTACAGCGGATCCGGCCAGCGTGTCCGGTACGAGGTAGTCAAACGGCCGGTCGAGGTGCGGCAGCGAGATGTCCACTGCCACGCGCGCCACCGGCAGCTCCGCGGCCGGCTGCCGAGCGGCACGGCCTGCTGAGCTTCGCCTGCGCGCCGTCTGTGACGCCTGACCCGACACGAGTCCTGTCCTATCAGAGGATCACGACTATCCGGCCCAGGCGTCATGTGCGACCGGCGCCATCGCCGCAAGGCACGTCAGGTCGTGCAGGTTCCCGATGGCGTGGCACCATCCTCGGCGAGGTGCATCCGAAGCGTGGCGGGAACGGGCCGGCCCGCCACCACGTCGGTCCTCGCCTGCGCCATGTCGTTGGCCAGCGTGAACAGCGCGGTGCGGACGCCGATCTGGCCTGAGGCCGCCGCTGAAGCGTTGGCTGTGGTCGCGGCGGTCCCGAGATCCGCCGCCTCTGCAGATGCGGATGCATGATCGCGCAGGTCCGCCATCGCCTTGTCATAAGCATGGTGGACGGCGGCCGAGTAGCCGGCGCATGGGCCAGCCGAGCCGCCCGAGCCGCCGGCGAAGATCAGGACGATGATCACCGCCCACACTATTGAGGCGCCGATGGCCACCACAGACGCCTTCCGGACCGACGGGACTCCGGCCTGCCGCAGGCCGAGAATGCCGACCACAAGACCGGGAACTACGAGCGGCACGAGCCCGGCCACCAGAACGGTGCGGGCCGACCAGCGGCCATCGTCCCCCGGCGTGGCCGCGCCGGGGGACCCTGCGCCACGGCGCAAAACAGCATCGTTGGTGCTCTCCAGCGATTCGCCGGCGCCACGACGACGGGCTGCATCGGGCTCTGCGGCACCGCCGCCGGGTCCTGGCCAGGGCCCGGTCTCCCACGGCGGCGGCGCGGCTTGAGAGACGGGCACGTCGGCGGCGTCTGCTGCCCACGGCGGGGCGCCAGCCGCTTCCACCCGGATCTCGTGACGGCCGTCCGGAGCGCTGGTCCCGTCGTCGTCCCAGATCACCGTCATCGAGTCCGGCAGCAGGCCGGCTCGGCCGGTACGAAGGAACCACTCAGCCTGCGTCTCAGCGCTGTCGCCTGACGCGACGCCGTTCGCGGTCGCGGCGCCGGTGGCAGCCCGGCTGGCACCGTCACGATCGCCAGCCGCGGTGCCGTCCCCGGCCTCAGCTGCCGCATCGGCGGGCGCAGCTACCTTAGGGCCGACCGCGAACCACGGGTCCGCTGGCTGCGCCTCGTCGGCGGTTGCTTCCTGGTCGGCGGTTGCTTTCTGCTCGGCGGAGCCGGTTGCCGCGGCTGGAGTCCCGGCCGCGGGCTCCGCGGCCATCGCGGCCTTGCCCACCGCGCCGGTCCTATCAGACGACATTCCTCACCAGGCCAGGATTGGACGGCTTCGATATCGGCAAAGATGGTACGGCAATGCGACAACAATATCTGGATATTGACAAAATGCCCGATACCGCAAACGATAGCTGCCTCGCCGGGGCCCTGAGCCTCCCGGAATCGCGCCGGGACTCGGTCTGCCGAGACTCCGGCTACAGCCGAGACTCCGGCGACAGCCGGGAGTCTCGTCAGTGCCCGAGCGCCGACCGAATTGCTTCGGCGCGGTCCGTCCGCTCCCAGGAGAAGTCGGGCTCCTCACGGCCGAAATGGCCATAGGCAGCCGTCTGCGCGTAGATCGGCCGCAGCAGGTCCAGGTCCCGGATGATGGCCGCAGGCCGGAGGTCGAAGACCTGGAGCACAGCGTCCTGGATCCGCTCGACCGGCGCGCGCTCGGTGCCGAAGCACTCGATGAACAAGCCGACCGGCTTGGCCTTGCCGATGGCGTAGGCGACCTGTGCCTCGCACCGGTCGGCCACGCCAGAGGCCACCACGTTTTTCGCGACCCACCGCATGGCATACGCAGCGCTGCGGTCCACCTTGGACGGGTCCTTGCCGGAGAAGGCGCCGCCGCCGTGACGGGCCATACCGCCGTACGTGTCAATGATGATCTTGCGGCCGGTCAGTCCGGCGTCGCCCATCGGGCCGCCGATCTCGAACCTGCCGGTGGGGTTGACCAGCAGTCGGTAGCCGCTGGTATCCAGCTCCAGGCCGGCCAGTACGGGCTCCACCACGTACTGGCGGATGTCCGGGGCGAGCAGCCCAGCCAGGTCAATCGCGGGAGCGTGCTGGGTGGAGACGACCACCGTGTCGAGGCGCACCGCCTGGTCACCGGAGTACTCGATGGTCACCTGGGTCTTGCCGTCAGGCCGGATGTAGGGAACGTCGCCGTTGCGGCGTACCTCCGCCAGGCGCCGGGCCAGCCGGTGTGCGAGCGTGATCGGCAGCGGCATCAGCTCGGGGGTGTCGCGGCACGCGTAGCCGAACATCAGGCCCTGGTCACCCGCGCCCTGCCGGTCCAGCTCGTCCGAGCCCTCGCCTTCGCGGTGCTCAACCGCTTCGCCGACGCCGAGGGCGATATCCGGCGACTGCGAGCCGATCGACACCTGCACGCCGCAGGTGGAGCCGTCGAAGCCCTTCGCCGAGGAGTCGTAGCCGATCTCGAGGATCTTCTCGCGGATGATGCCGGGGATGTCGACGTAGGTGTCGGTCGTCACCTCGCCGGCCACGTGCACCTGGCCGGTGGTGATGAGCGTCTCGACGGCCACCCTGCTCCGGTGATCTCCCTTGAGCATGGAGTCCAGAATGGCATCGCTGATCTGGTCCGCCATCTTGTCGGGATGCCCCTCAGTGACAGACTCTGAAGTAAAGAGACGACGAGCCACTAGACACCTTTTCTTCTGCTTAGTTGCTGATGGGGCTGACGCCGACCGCGGACTCCCCAGGATCTCCGCCGAATTGTACCGGTGTACGTCCGGCGGCGTGGCGGACCTCCGGCTTATCCCCGCTGGCCGAGCCTGGCGGCCAGGAGGTCCCAGATGGCGTCGGCGATCTCGTCCTTGTGCGCGCGGGGCAGCTTGACCTCGGTGCCATCGGCGCTCAGCACGGTGGCCTCGTTGTCGGCAGTTCCGAAAGCCAGCCCGTTCCCTACCTGGTTAACGACCAGGAAGTCGCAGCCCTTCCGCGCCAGCTTGGCACGCCCGTTCGCCAGCACGTCGCCGGTCTCGGCGCCGAAGGCGACGATCAGCTGCCCGGGCCGCTGCCGGGCGGCGACGAGGTCGCGGACGATGTCCGGGTTCTCCGCCAGCACGATGGGATCCGGCTGCGCGCCGAGCTTCTTGATCTTGATATCGCTGCGGGCCGCCGGGCGGAAGTCGGCGACGGCCGCCGCCATGACGATGGCGTCGGCAGCTGTGGCTTGGGCGAGCATCTGCTCGCGCAACTGCGCAGCCGACGTGACCCGGATCACGCGGACCCCGGCCGGGTCGGCTAGCTCGGTGTTAGCAGCGACGAGCGTGACCGAGGCGCCCCGGCTGGCCGCCGTACGAGCCAGCGCGTAGCCCTGCTTCCCGGATGACCAGTTGCCCAGGTAGCGGACCGGGTCGAGCTCTTCCCTGGTGCCGCCGGCGGATATCACGACGGTGCGGCCGGCCAGGTCAGGCGTGAACGCGCCCGCGCCCCGCGCCAGCACCCGCTGGGCGGTCGCGAAAAGCTCGGCTGGCTCCGGCAGCCGGCCCGGCCCGGAGTCCTGGCCGGTCAGCCGCCCCGACGCCGGGTCGAGGACGATGCAGCCACGGTCGCGCAGCAGCCGAACATTCGCCTGGGTCGCCGGGTGCTCCCACATCTCGGTGTGCATCGCCGGCGCGAAGATCACCGGACAGCGCGCCGTCAGGAGCACGGCGGTCAGCAGGTCGTCCGACATGCCTGCCGCAGCGCGCGCCATCACGTCCGCGGTCGCCGGCGCCACCATGACGAGGTCGGCCTCCTGGCCGAGCCTGACGTGCGGGACCTCGGGCACGGATTCCCACGGGCTGACTGCGACGGGCTGGCCGGACAGGGCTTCCCAGGTTGCCGCGCCGACGAAGTTCAGGGCGGCGGGCGTGGGCACAACCCTCACCTGGTGGCCGGACTCGGTCAGCAGCCGGAGCAGCTCACATGCCTTGTAGGCCGCGATCCCGGCGGATACGCCCAGGACGACGCGCATGCCACCCTCCGGGCTGACGTGCTGCACGTGCCTGGCGTGCTGCACGTGCTGGCTGGATCAGATCGAGAGCCAGATCAGGCCTCGGGCGTCTCCGCGCTCAGCAGACGCTCGCTGATCTCGCGCAGCGCGATGGACAGCGGCTTCTCCTGCACCCTGGTCTCGACCAGCGGTCCCACGTACTCAAGCAGGCCCTCGCCGAGCTGGGCGTAGTAAGCGTTGATCTGCCGTGCCCGCTTGGACGCCATGATCACGAGGCCGTATTTGCTGTCGACAACCTGGAGCAGATCGTCAATCGGCGGGTTGATGATGCCTTCTACGGCCGGAGTCGCTGCCAACGTGTGCCTTCCGGATCTGGATTGCAGAGAATGCCTTGCTGAGCAAGGTCCTGCCCGGCATTGCCATACTGGGCCAGCATCAAGGCTACCAGCTGGTCGCAGACATCCTTGACGGATGTGTTCACCAGCGTTATGTCGAATTCGTCGCTGGCGGCCAGCTCGGTGCGGGCGGCGGCCAGCCGAACGCCCATCGCCTCGGCCGACTCGGTGTTCCGGCTCGTGAGCCGGCGCTCCAGCTCCTCCCAGGAGGGCGGCGCCATGAAGATCAGCAGAGCGCCGGGGACAGCTGCCCGAACCTGCCGGGCGCCGGCCACGTCGATCTCCAGAAGGGCCGGCTTGCCCTGGTCCAGGCGCTCCTGAACGGGCGCTCTGGGGGTGCCGTACCGATTGCCGGCAAAACGCGCGGACTCCAGCAATTCGCCGCGCGCCGCCATTTTCTCGAATTCCGGGTCACTGACGAAGAAATATTCCCGGCCATCAAACTCGCCGGGCCGCGGCGGCCGGGTCGTGACCGACACCGACTGCCAGATCCACGGGCACTCCTCACGCAGCCGGGCGGCCACGGTGCTCTTGCCCACCGCTGACGGCCCGGACAGGACGGTCAGCCGCGCAGGGGCAGGGGCACCGCGGCGCAGCCCGCGCGGCTCGGCTGCGAGCATGCTTCCCGCGGTCCCCTCCCTGGCTCGGTCAGTGTTAGTCAGATATCTCCACCGAACTCGGTCTCCAGCGCACTGCGCTGGTTGGTGCCCAGGCCGCGTACCCGCCGCGACTCCGCGATGCCCAGACGCTCCATGATCTGCTTCGCCCGCACCTTACCAACGCCGGGCATGGACTCCAGCAGTGCCGACACTTTCATCTTGCCCACCACATCATCGGTCTGCCCCTCCTTGAGTACCTGGGGCAGTGTGGTCGAGCCATGCTTGAGCTTGTTTTTTACTTCCGCACGGTCCTTACGGGCCTGGGCTGCCTTCTCAAGGGCTGCTGCCCGCTGCTCGGGAGTAAGTGGAGGAAGAGCCACGCGAGGTCACCTCGGGTTTCGTATCGAAAAAGTCGCTCCGCGAGGGGAAACTAGCGAGTTCAGCCCGCATCGGCAACGCGAACTCCCGTTTGCACCGGCACAAATTAGCCAATATGACGCCTCGTACAAGTGCGTGCACCCAGCGTAGTTATATTTGCGCAGGTGACGCAAGAAATTCGGGTACCTGCGACACATCGCAGTGCCCTGACCAGCGCATCAATACGCACCGATCGCTCCTCTAATCGGCGCCGATCAGGATAGTTGTGTCAGTCCGCCTGCCATGACTTCCCCGAACGCGGCGCCGTTCCTGGCGCCATCCCTGGTGCCGCCGCTGCGCCCTTCCTCGCGCCATCTCAGCCCGCCGCTACGCCGTTCATGACGCCTTCCCGGCCCGCCCTGGCATCGGTTTCGCGCCCACCGAAGCGGCTGACGCAACGTATGTGCATTTCGGGCACCTGTCAGCTACCACAACTGCACCGACGTTCGTCGGTCGCGGTGCTCGAAAGCGACAAACCACCCCAAGGCGCTAGCGTGCCGCGCGCCTCGGTCAGCTGCGAACCTCGGTCAGCTGCGAACCTCGGCCCGCCGCAGGGAGGCGGCGATCGCCGCGGCCGCGGCGCCGGGATCGGCCGCGCCGGTGATCGGCCGGCCGATCACGAGCAGGTCGGCCCCGGATCGCAGCGCCTCTACCGGCGTGGCGACCCGCGCCTGGTCGTCGACGGCGGCACCCGCTGGCCGCACGCCCGGAGTGATCAGCATGATGTCGTCACCGACCTCCGCGCGCAGCGCGGCGACCTCCTGCGGCGAGCAGACCAGGCCGCGCGCGCCCGCCTCGACTGCGAGCGCAGCCAGGCGCCGGACTGCGTCGCTGACTGGCCCGGCCAGCCCGATTCGGCTCAGGTCTGCCTCGCCGAGCGAAGTGAGCACCGTGACGGCCACGATCCGGGCATCCGGCGCCGCGGCGGCAGCCGCTCTGATCGCGGCCGATCCCGCCGCGGCGTGCACGGTCAGCAGCGCCGGGCGCAGCCGCGCCACGGCCTTGGCGGCTCCGGCGACCGTGGCCGGGATGTCGTGCAGCTTGAGGTCGAGGAAAACCTGGACTCCGCTGGCGCCGCGCACCGAGGCAACCGCCTCCGGGCCGTACCGCAGGTACAGCTCGAGACCGACCTTCACGGTGCTGACGTGCGGCGTCACCAGGGCGGCCCAGCGAGCGGCGGTCTCGAGGTCGGGCGCGTCCAGCGCGACGGCGATCGGTGCGTGGCCCGCCATCAGCTTCTCCTTACCCTGGCGTTCGGACTGAGCGTGCGCCCCGTCATGGCACGAGCCTGGTGGGCGAGCCCGACAACATCCGACAACCGCTCTACCCCGCGAGCCGTCAGTTCGTCCTCCAGCTCGCGCAAGATCCGGGCACAGGCCGACGGGTCGTGGAAGATCGTCGTGCCCACGCTGACCATTGACGCGCCAGCCAGGATTAGCTCCAGGGCATCCCGCCCAGTCCGCACGCCACCCATGCCGATGATCGGGACACCGGGCAGCGCTTCGCGGACCTGCCAGATGCAGCGCACGGCCACCGGCCTGATCGCCGGGCCGGACAGGCCGCCGGTCAGGCCGGCCAGGTGCGGCTGCATCGTGTCTGTGTCGATCACCATTCCGAGCAAGGTGTTGATCATCGAGAGACCGTCGGCGCCGGCCGACACGCAGGCCTTGGCGATGGCGACGATGTCGGTGACGTCGGGCGACAGCTTCGCGAAAACGGGGATGTCGTACCGGGCTCGAGCCCGGACGGCCTCGATGACGGACGCCGACGAGTCCGGATTGCACGCGAAGACCTGTCCCCGGTGCTCCACATTCGGGCACGAGATATTGACCTCGATCGCCGTCACGCCGGCCGCGTCCGAAAGCCGGGTCGTGAGATCGGCGTACTCCCCCACGGTGCCCCCGGCGATGGACACCACCGCGCGCGCTCCCCTGGACAGCAGCCAGGGCAGGTCTCGCCGAAGGAACGCGTCGATGCCGGGACCTTGGAGCCCGATGGAGTTCAGCATGCCGCTCGGCGTCTCGGCCATCCGGGGCGTTGGCCTCCCCGACCGCGGGTTGAGCATCACCGACTTCGTGACAATGGCGCCGATCTTGGACACATCCATGAACTGGGCGAGTTCGCGCCCGGCCCCGGCGCAACCCGACGCCGTCATGATCGGGTTCGGAAGTTCCACGTGACCGAGCTTGGTCCGCAGGTCAACTGGCATGGCCCTGCCTCCCGCCCCGCCCGTCGGCGCGTCCCTTGCGGGGCGGCGCCTCGAGGCCGTCTCCGCCAGAGCCGCCCTGGCCGCCTGCGCTGCCCGCGCTTGCTCCGCCGCTCGCGGCGGCGCCACCACGGGCGCCTCCCTTGGCGACCGGGCCGTCAGCAGCCCCGTTACCGGCATGATCTGGCGGACGCTGCAGCTGCGCAGCACGCCGGGAGCGCGGCTCCCAGCCGGGCGCGCCGAACGCGTCGAAAGGAATGGTGCCGACGTCGTCCCAGCGCACCGACTCTCCGCGAAAGACCGGGCCGTCCACGCACGAGCGCACCATCCGCGTGATTCCATCGCTGCCGATGACCGGCAGGACGCAGGTCATGCACACGCCGACACCGCACGCCATCGCCTCCTCGACAGCCGCCTGCACGGGGATGTCGTAACGGCGGGCCAGGGCGGTGATCTGCCGCAGCATGGGCATCGGCCCGCAGGCATAGATGACGTCGGTGCGCCCGTCGTGAATGACCTGGTCGAGCATGTCGGTGACCATGCCGCGCGCGCCCAGCGAGCCGTCCTCGGTGGTGATCGTGGCCGATCGGCCCGTGCGCCGCGCGGTGAGCGCGCCGAAGACCCGGTCGCCGCTTCCGGCGCCGAGCAGGAAGTCCACCTCGCAGCGCCGCTCACGCAACTTGGCCGCCAGCGCGAACAGCGGCGCGCTGCCGTAGCCGCCGCCGATCAGCAGGCAGTTCACCGGATCGCGCGGCAGCGGGAACGGCTTGCCGAGCGGCCCGGTTACGTCGAGCACGTCCCTGGACCGCCGCTCGGCGAGCCACTGAGTGCCGCGGCCATGCACGGCGAACACGAACTCCACCGTGCCGCCGTGATCTGGTCGCACGTCGTGGATGGAGAACGCCCTGCTCAGCAGCATGGACGAGTCCGGGCCGCCGACGGCGAGCGTGACGAACTGGCCGGGCTTGAAACGCGCCGCGATCGCCGGCGCCACCAGCGTCATGGCGTGATACGCGTCGACCCGGCGGACGGTGAGGACGGTCCCGCGCACCTGCACGGGACCGGCCTGCGCGTCCATCTCACTGTGTGTCATACCGTCCCGCCGTCGCTGGCCCCGGCCTCTGCCGTCCGGCCGTCGCTGGCCCCGGCCGCAGCAGTCCCTGGCGCCCCGCGCTCTGCCGTCCCTGGCGCTCCGCGCAGGCGCGCCGCGTGCTCCTGGAGCGACCGCACGCCTACCTCATCCCTGCCAATTGCCTCGATGCCCTGCACGGCGGCCCACAGACCCTGGACCGTCGTGATGCACGGAATCGACCGTCGGACGGCAGCGGTCCGGATCTCATACCCATCCCGCCGGAATCCCGACTGGCCCGGACCGCCGTACGGCGTGTTCACGATCAGGTCGACCTGACCGTCCAGGATCCGCTCGACGATCGTCGGCTCACCATCGGGTCCAGGACCCTCGCTGTGCTTACGGACGATCGTGGCACGAACCCCGTTCCGGTGCAGAACCTCTCCGGTACCGCGAGTCGCCCAGATCTCGAAACCCAGGTCGGCAAGGCGCTTGACCGGGAAGATCAGGGACCGCTTGTCCTTGCCGGCCACCGTGACGAAGGCGCGTCCCTTCACCGGCAGCGAGCCGTAGGCGGCCGCCTGCGACTTGGCGAACGCGGTGCCGAAGGACTCGTCGATGCCCATGACCTCGCCGGTGGAACGCATCTCCGGGCCGAGCAGCGTGTCCACGCCGCGGCCCTGCGCGTCGGCGAACCGGTTGAACGGCAGCACTGCCTCCTTGACCGCGATCGGCGCGTCGAGCGGCAGCGTGCCGCCGTCGCCGGTCGCGGGCAGCATCCCCTCGGCCCGAAGGGACGCGATGGTGGTGCCGAGCATGACGCGCGCGGCCGCCTTGGCTAGCGGCACCGCGGTTGCCTTCGACACGAACGGCACGGTTCGCGATGCCCGCGGATTCGCCTCCAGGACGTACAGAACGCCGGCGGCGAGCGCGTACTGGACGTTGAGCAGGCCGCGCACCCCTACACCGCGGGCGATGGACTCGGTCGACTCCCGGATCACCGAGATGTACTCCTGGCTCAGCGTGATCGGCGGCAGCACGCAGGCCGAGTCACCCGAATGGATGCCGGCCTCCTCGATGTGCTCCATGACCCCGCCGAGGTACAGCTCGGTGCCGTCGTAGAGCGCGTCGACGTCGATCTCGATCGCGTCGTCGAGGAACCTGTCAATCAGGACCGGATGCTCGGGCGACGCTTCCGTCGCCCGGCGGACGTAGTCGGCCAGCGAGACGTCGTCATACACGATCTCCATGCCCCGGCCGCCCAGCACGTACGAGGGCCTTACGAGCACCGGGTAGCCGATCTCGTGCGCGACGGTCTCTGCCTCGGCTACGGAGGTCGCGGTGCCGTGCCGCGGCGCGAGCAGGCCCGCTTCGGCGAGTACCCGGCCGAACTCGCCGCGGTCCTCGGCCAGGTGAATCGCCGACGGCGACGTCCCTACTACCGGCACGCCCTCGGCCTCGAGCGCCCTGGCCAGGCCGAGCGGCGTCTGCCCGCCCAGCTGGACGATCACCCCGACGACCGGCCCGGTGGCCTGCTCAGCGTGGACGACCTCGAGGACGTCCTCCAGGGTCAGGGGCTCGAAGTACAGCCGCCCGGAGGTGTCGTAGTCGGTGGACACGGTCTCGGGGTTGCAGTTGACCATGACGGTCTCGTAGCCCGCATCCGTGAGCGCGAACGAGGCGTGCACGCAGGCGTAGTCGAACTCGATGCCCTGCCCGATCCGGTTCGGGCCGCTGCCGAGAATGATCACCTTCGGCATGGTGCCCTGCGGGACCTCGGTCTCGATGTCGTAGGTCGAGTACAGGTACGGGGTCGTGGCGGCGAACTCGGCCGCGCACGTGTCGACCGTGTGATACACCGGCCGGACGTTCAGCGACTGTCGCAGCGCGCGGACCTCCGCCTCGGTCTTGCCGGTGAGCTGGCCGAGCTGGGCGTCCGAGAAGCCCAGCGACTTGGCGGCGGCGAGCGCACGGGCGGTGGCCGGGCCGCCGACACCGATGCCGTCGTCCTGGATGCGGCGTGCGTGCTCCTCGATCGCGGCGATCTGGTCGACGAACCACGGGTCGATCGAGCTGGCCTGCGCAACTTCTGCGACCGACGCGCCAGCGCGCAGCGCCTGGTGCACGGTCGCCAGCCTGCCGTCATGCGGCACCGCGCAGGCCGCCAGCAGGCTCTCCTTGTCCACGGGCGGCTGCGCCCAGGTGAACGACGCGCTGGGCTGCTCCAGCGAGCGCTGCGCCTTCTGCAGTGCCTCGGCGAAGCAGCTGCCGATCGCCATCGCCTCGCCGACCGACTTCATGTGCGTAGTGAGCACCGGGTCGGCGCCGGGGAACTTCTCGAACGCGAACCGCGGCACCTTGACCACGACGTAGTCCAGCGACGGCTCGAAGCTGGCCGGGGTCTCGCCGGTGATGTCGTTGCGGATCTCATCCAGCGTGTAGCCGATCGCCAGCCGAGCCGCGATCTTGGCGATGGGAAAGCCGGTTGCCTTCGACGCGAGCGCGCTGGAGCGCGAGACCCGCGGGTTCATCTCGATGACGACCATGCGGCCGGTCTGCGGGTGCACGGCGAACTGGATGTTGCAGCCGCCGGTGTCCACGCCAACCGCCCGCGCGGTGGCGATCGCCACGTCGCGCATGTGCTGATACTCGCGGTCGGTCAGCGTCATGGCCGGCGCGACCGTGACCGAGTCACCGGTGTGCACGCCCATCGGGTCGATGTTCTCGATCGAGCAGACGATGACGACGTTGTCGTTCTTGTCGCGCATCAGCTCGAGCTCGAATTCCTTCCAGCCGAGGACCGACTCCTCGAGCAGGACCTCGGTGACCGGACTCGCGTCGAGCCCGGCGCCGGCCATCCGGTCCAGGTCAGCGGCCGTCCGGGCGACGCCGGAGCCGGTACCCCCGAGTGTGAAGGAAGGCCGAACGACCACCGGGAAGCCGAGCTCCGCGGCCGCGTCCCGGCACTCGGCCAGCGTGTGGCAGATCGCGCTCTGCGGGACCTCGGCGCCGATGCGCTGGACGATCTCCTTGAACTGGCTCCGGTCCTCCCCAGCCCTGATCGCGTCGATTCCGGCCCCGATCAGCTCGACGTCGTACTTGGCGAGGGTGCCGTTGTCGTGCAGGGCCACGGCCGCGTTCAGTGCGGTCTGGCCGCCCAGGGTTGGCAGGATCGCGTCCGGCCGCTCCCTCGCGATTACCTTCGCCAGCACGTCCGGCGTAATCGGCTCGACATAGGTGGCGTCGGCAAACTCCGGGTCGGTCATGATCGTCGCCGGGTTGGAGTTGACCAGGCTGACCCTGATGCCCTCGGCGCGCAGAACGCGGCAGGCCTGCGTGCCCGAGTAGTCGAACTCGCATGCCTGGCCGATGATGATCGGGCCTGACCCGATGACAAGGACGGACTTCAGGTCAGCGCGCCTAGGCATAAGCACCTCCCGACGAAAGAGCCTGAGAACGGGAACGGGGTTGCCCTCCCGCGCCGCGCCCCATCAGGCGCGCAGCGGCTGTCGTCGGCCCCGTTCCGGCCCTGATCATCGGGATCCTTCCATCAGCTCGCAAAACTCCGTAAACAGGCCCGCCGCGTCATGCGGTCCCGGCGCGGCCTCTGGGTGGTACTGGACGCTGAACGCCGGTGCTTCCAGCAGCCGCAGCCCCTCGACCACGCCGTCGTTGAGGTTGAGGTGAGTGATCTGGGCGGGTCCGAAGTCGGTCTCGAAAACGCCGCCGACCAGTTCGCCGCCGGCGGCCCCGGCCCTGCCGTCCGCGCTGGGCAGGGCCACCGCGAAGCCGTGGTTATGGCTGGTGATCTGCACTTTGCCGGTGCGCAGGTCCTGCACGGGCTGGTTGACGCCGCGATGACCGAAGCGGAGCTTGTAAGTTCCGAGGCCGAGTGCACGGCCGAGCACCTGGCTGCCGAGGCAGATGCCGAAGACGGGCCGGCCGGCGGTGAGCACGCCGCGCATGGCGTCGACGGCGTAGCCGATCGCCGCCGGGTCGCCGGGGCCGTTCGAGAAGAACACCCCGTCCGGGCTCGCCGCCAGGATCTCCGCCGTAGTCGCGGTGGCGGGCAGCACGTGCACCTCGCAGCCGAGCGCCGCCATGGACCGCGGTGTCGCTGCCTTGATGCCGAGGTCGACCGCGGCCACCCGGTACCGCACCGGCGTGCCATCCGGTGGCCGCACCACGTAAGGCTCCGGGGTCGAGACCTCCCTGGCCAGGTCCGCGCCGGTCATCTGCGGGCTGGCCAGGACCCGCTCGAGCAGCTCGGCAGGGTTGGCCGTCGCGGCGCTGATCCCGGCGCGCATCGCGCCCTGGTCGCGCAGGTGCCTGGTCAGGGCCCGGGTCCCGGCCATCGCGATGCCGGTGATGTCCTGCGCTTCCAGCTCGTCAGTGAGGCTGCGCTGGGCCCGCCAGCTCGAGGCCATCCGGGCGGGCTCGCGCACGACGTAGCCGCTGACCCAGATCTGGCGCGATTCGGGGTCCTCGTCGTTGACGCCCGTGTTGCCGATGTGCGGCGCCGTCATGGCCACGATCTGGCGCGCGTAGGACGGGTCGGTCAGCGTCTCCTGGTATCCGGTCATGCCGGTGTTGAAGACCATCTCGCCGAACGTCTCGCCGTCGGCGCCGAAGCTCGTGCCGTGGAAGCTCACGCCGTCTTCCAGGACCAGGATCGCGGGGCGCGCGGATCGTGCCGCTGCCGGTGCCGTCATCGGGCCAGCTTCCCGTCCAGCACGGTCGGCGTGCCGCGCAGGAATGTCGCCACGACCTGGCCTGGCAGGCTCATCCCCGCGAACGGGCTGTTGCGGCTGCGGGAGGCGTGCTCCGCCGGATCGACGACGCTGGTGGCGTCGGGGTCGTAGAGGACCAGGTTCGCCGGGGAGCCTGGCTCGAGCGGGCGGCCGTGCAGTGGTGCGCCGCCGGCCTTGAGCGAGCCGCTGCCGGCCAGCGAGCCGCTGCCGTCGAGGCGGCCGATCGCCGCCGGCCTGCCTGACATCCGGTCAGCAACGCCGGCCCAGTCCAGCAGGCCGGTATCGACCATGGCCGCGTGCACTACCCGCAGTGCCGTCTCCAGGCCGGTCATGCCGAACGCCGCCGCCTGCCACTCGGTTTCCTTGTCCTCCGTCGGGTGCGGAGCATGATCGGTGGCGACGCAGTCGATGGTCCCGTCGGCAAGCCCGGTCCGCAGCGCCTCGACGTCGGCGCGCGTGCGCAGCGGCGGATTGACCTTGTAGACCGGGTCGTAGCTAACGGCCAGCTCTTCGGTGAGCAGCAGGTGATGCGGGGTCACCTCGGCGGTGACCCGCCAGCCCTTGGACTTGGCCCAGCGGATTATCTCCACCGAGCCCGCCGTCGACACGTGGCAGACATGCAACGCCGAGCCGACGTGCGCGGCCAGCAGGCAGTCCCTGGCGATGATGGCTTCCTCGGCGACCGCCGGCCAGCCCGTGAGGCCGAGTAGGCCCGAGATCTCGCCCTCGTTGACCTGGGCGCCGTCGGTCAGGCGGGGCTCCTGGGCGTGCTGCGCGACCACGCCGTCGAACGCCTTCACGTACTCCAGCGCGCGCCGCATCAAGACGGCGTCCGATACGCACCGGCCGTCGTCGGAAAAGACCCGCACACGCGCGGCCGAGTCCGCCATCGCGCCGAGCTCGGCCAGGCGGCTGCCGTTCAGGCCGGCGGTGACCGCTCCCACCGGCTGCACGTCGCACAGGCCGGCCTGGCGGCCGAGCCGCCAGATCTGCTCGACCACGCCTGCGGTGTCCGCCACCGGATCGGTATTCGCCATCGCGTGTACCGCGGTGAAGCCGCCGAGTGCGGCCGCCTCGGTGCCGCTCTGCACGGTCTCGGCGTCCTCGCGGCCCGGCTCGCGCAGGTGGGTGTGCAGGTCAACGAGTCCAGGCAGCGCAATGAGGCCGGCCGCATCGAGCACCTCGACACCGATCGGCGCGCTCAGCCCTGGCCCGGCTTCGGTGATGAGGCCGTCGGTGATCAGCAGGTCGGCCGGGGCGCCGCCGGTTGGCCGCGCACCCCTGATCAGCCACGCCTGGCGCTCGCCGGTCACCTGGTCACCTCCGCAGTCGCTGTGAGCTCGGCTCCGGATAGGAGCAAGTAGAGGACGGCCATCCGGACGCTGACCCCGTTCGCCACCTGCTCGACGATGGTCGAGCGCGGCGAGTCCGCAACCTCGGCAGCGATCTCCACGCCGCGGTTCATCGGACCGGGGTGCATAACGATGGCGTGGTCGGGAAGGAGCGCCATCCGGCCAACGTCCAGGCCATAACGTCGGCTGTACTCGCGCACCGTCGGGAAGTACGCGGCATTCATCCGCTCGGCCTGCACGCGGAGCATCATCACGACGTCGGTCTTGGGCAGCGCGGCCGAGAAGTCGTAGCTGACCTCGCATGGCCACGTCGAGACCGCGACCGGCAGCAGCGTGGGCGGCGCGACGAGAGTGACGTCAGCGCCGAGCGTGCGCAGGAGCAGGACGTTGGACCTGGCTACCCGGCTGTGCAGAATGTCGCCCACGATCGCGACGCGCAGCCCGTCCAGGCGGCCGAGCCTGCGCCGCATGGTGAAAGCGTCCAGCAGCGCCTGCGTAGGGTGCTCGTGCGTCCCGTCGCCGGCGTTCACCACGCTGCCGCGCACCCAGCGGGCGAGCCGGTGCGGGGCGCCCGACGCCGGGTGACGGATCACGACAGCGTCGGCGCCCATCGCCTCGAGGGTTAGCGCGGTGTCCTTGAGGCTCTCGCCCTTGGCAACGCTCGAGCCCTTGGCGGAGAAGTTAATGACGTCAGCGGACAGCCGCTTCGCGGCGGCCTCGAAGGAGATCCTCGTCCGGGTCGAGTCCTCGTAGAACAGGTTGACCACGGTCCGCCCGCGCAGCGTCGGCAGCTTCCTGATCGGCCGGTCGGCTACCTGGGACAGCTCGTCGGCCGTATCGAGGATCAGCAGGGCATCGCGGAGGCTGAGGTCGGCCGCGGAGATCAGATGGCGGTTCATTGTCCGGCCTCCATGCTCAGGATGACCGCGTCCTGGCCGTCGGTCTCTGCCAGAAGCACGCGCACGACCTCGCGCTGGGACGTGGGCAGGTTCTTGCCCACGTAGTCGGCCCGGATGGGCAGCTCGCGGTGGCCACGGTCGACGAGAACGGCCAGCTGGACCGCGCGCGGCCGGCCGAGATCGCCTAGCGCGTCGAGTGCGGCGCGTACGGTCCGGCCCGAGTAGAGCACGTCGTCGACGAGTATCACTGTCTTGCCGTCGATGCCCGAGGCCGGCACGGAGGTGTGACCAAGCGAGCGGGCCGGACGCAGCCGCAGGTCGTCGCGGTACATGGTGATGTCGAGCGAGCCAGCCGGGGCCGGGCGCCCCTCGGCCTGAGCCAGCTTGGCGGCCAGGCGGCGGGCGAGCGGCACTCCCCTGGTCGGGATGCCGAGCAGGACCACATCGCTCGCGCCATTGGTGCGCTCGAGTATCTCGTGGGCCACCCTGGTGAGTGCGCGACTGATCTCGTCCGCGCCAAGGACGGTCTTGCCATCGGGCAACGGCCCCGAACGGGCCTGACCCTGGTCTGCCTGGCCCTGACCGCCGGCCCTGACCTGCCTGGCCCTGACCTGCGTGACCCTGGTCCGCTGCGGGCTGGTCTGCCGCGGGCTGCCGCGGCTCTTGCTGAGGCGCACTGCCCTGAGGAGCAAAGCCCTGAGCAACGCCTGAGCTGGCGGCGTCCCCGCCGGCCGGGTTGAGCGCATGCATCAAAAGGACCCCCTTTCCCGCCTCACAGGACGGGGCTTAAAGGACGTCTGTCCTCACAACCGTATCAGCAGCGCGCCCTAGCGCCGCGCCGCCCACACCGCCCGCCACCTAACCGCGAGCAATCAGGTCCGAGCGGCTCCTACGGGTCTAGAAATCATGGCCGCGCCCACTCTTCACCCCTTCCGTCCGTAGCAAAAGACGCAAATCTATATATATTCGGCCACCCGAGCCCACGTGCGGGGTAACAAGTCTCACGGCGCAAGATCATCGAGGCGCGCCGGCACGAATTGCAGCGCCGACCGGGCCCGTCGCTACCCCGACCGCCCTCGTCGCCGCCCGGACCGCCCCCGTCGCTTTCACCGTCCCCGACCGCGCCCGGCCGCGGTTACCGACCCCGCCCGGACCGCCCCCGTCGCCTTCACCGTCCCCGACCGCGCCCGGCCGCGGTTACCGACCCCGCCCGGCAGCCCTCAGCGACGGCACTCGTCCCGTCCCGAACCGCGCCCGCCACCGGCCGGGCGGGCTCCTCACTACGTTCGGTGAGCAAATTCAGGGCATGTCGGCGTCAGTGATTTGAATCACATGATAAGGGTTTTAGGCTGGTATTCCATGATCGCAGCGTGACCGCCGCCGTCGGCCAGGGGAGCGTCGCAATCCTCGGCTGCTACGCGGTTTCTGGCGAGCTAACGACCCGCGCGACCGATAGCGGTAGGCCCGACCTGGGATGAGATGAGGCGCGCCTGTTCATCCGCTTTTTGCTATTCGGCTTGACCTTGCGCTCTGCGGGGCTTACCGTCACTGTCCGTAACCGTTACTATTAGCAATCACAGGCCAGGGGGCCGTAACTATGGCATCTGATTACGCCAAGACCCTCGGCGCGCGGCTGCGCGCCATCCGCACCCAACAGGGGCTCTCACTACACGGCGTGGAGGAGAAGTCCCGCGGCCGGTGGAAGGCCGTCGTAGTTGGCTCTTACGAGCGCGGCGACCGGTCTGTGACCGTTCAGAAGCTTGCCGAGCTAGCTGACTTTTACGGGGTCCCGGTATCCGAGCTGCTCCCCGGCGATGTCCTGCCGACGCTGATCGCCCCGGCGCCCAAGCTGGTCATCGACCTGGAGCGCATGGCGACGCTGCCCAAGGACAAGGCGGGCCCGCTGTCGCGCTACGTTGCGACCATTCAGAGCCAGCGCGGTGACTACAACGGCCGCGTGCTGTCGATCCGGCAGGAGGACCTCCGCTCCCTCGCCGTCATCTACGACAAGACGCCGGCTGACCTCACCGAGGAGCTCATCAGCTGGGGAATCCTGGACTCTGACGCACGTGGGGCGATCGACACGTTCTGACCAGCTCACGGCCGGCTGACCGGCGCAGTGCCCTGCTGAGCGAGAGCAGGAGCTGACCGCTCATAGCAGGCCAGCAGGACCAGACATGAAGACCGGGCGGGCCCACCATGGCCCGCCCGGTCTTTCGTCGACTTGAATACCCGTCACCGGCGCCTACCCCGTCACCGGCGCCTACCCCGTCACCGGCGTCTACCCGTCACCGGCGCCTACCCTGCCGTCTGCAACGGCAGCAGCTGCTGCTCGCCCTGTATCCCCAGGGCGCCTTCCGCCAGCGAGACGAAAGACCCGGCGTCCCGCAGCAGCTCATCCGCCTCGCGGGCGCTGACCGCGCGTGGCAAGCCGGCCTCAGCGGCGGCACGCTTGGCCGCGCTGGCAGCGAAGAACGCGGCCCACTCGCGCAGCGCGGGCTCTACCTTGGGCAGCAGCTCCCAGACGCTCTGCGGCCGACGCCGCCGACCGCCTGGCGGCTCTGCCCTGGCGGCGACCACCGCAGCCGCTGCTCGCAGAGCAGCCAGATGCGCACTGACGTACCGGGCACTAGGAGTCACTTCGTCCTCAGCCGCAGCAAGTCCATGCCGGGCCGACTCCATCAGCGCCAGCGCCGAGGACGCGATCCTCGCCTGGTGCCACTGCCGTCCTGGCCTCACCTGAACGATCGGGCTCATCGAAACTCCTTCTTCGCTGTGCCCGGCCGGGCGGGGCGCTTCCCCACGCCTCACCCGGCCGAGGCGAGCAACCGAGGGGGCCCGGCGCTCATTCGCACAACGCTATTCGAACATACATTCGTTAGGGTGTCTAGCTCTTGCATCTGCGTTCGAAGTTACAAGGGGGGTCTGACAAAACTGCGAGTCGGCGGCGCAATGGCGGCCGCCATTGGACAGGGCCGCGACGCGCCGACTGCGGGCTAGGCTGTCCTGGTGCAGGAAGCCATCGGCATTGCCGAGCTGTCGCGACCCGATTTCCTGGTCAGCGTCGGGGATTTCCTGGCCATTTACGCCGCTGCGATGGGCGCGGCCGCCGACGAGTTGCCGTCCAGGCGCTCCATCATGGAGCGGCACGTCGGCAACCCCGGCTTTCGCGCGCTGGCGGTCACCAGCGGGGCGCCGTCGCGCGTCGTGGCATTCAGCTATGGCTTCCACGGCCTGCCTGGCCAGTGGTGGCACGACGTCGTCCAGTCCGGCATCACGGCCCGGGCCGGCAGAGCAGCAGCGGCAAGCTGGCTCGAAGACGTCATGGAGATCGCCGAGGTGCACGTTCATCCCGACTTCCAGGCTCGCGGCATCGGTCGGCAGATGCTGCTCGCCCTCACTGCAGGCCGCAGCGAGCGGACTGCGGTCCTGTCCACCAGGGAAGGGGAATCCCGAGCGCGCCGCTTGTACCGCAGTGTCGGCTTCACCGACCTGCTGACAGATTTCCTGTTTCCTGGCGGCGGACCGGCCTATGCGGTGATGGGAGCCGACCTGCCGCTAGCGCAGGCTTCCAGCGACGCCTGACGGGACTCTGAGCCTGACCGGAAGCGCCGGGGCGGCCGCTGAGCCCTGCCGGGCGCGCTAGGAAGCCCGGACCCCAGGCCCGAGGCCGAGCACCTGGTAGATCTCCCTGGTAGCGCGGGAGCCGTTGAGCGTGTAAAAGTGCAGGCCCGGCACGCCTTCCGCGAGCAGTCGCTCGCACATGGCGGCCGCGAACTCGACGCCGATCTTGCGCACGGCCGACTTGTCTTCGGCGTGGGCGTGCAGTTCCTCGGCAAGTCCCGGCGGGAACCGGCAGCCGGACAGCAGCACGGAACGCTCGATCCCCGGCACGCTGATGATCGGCATGATGCCCGGAATGATCGGGACCTCGCAGCCTCGCGCCGCGACGGCATCGCGCAGCCGCAGGTAGTCGTCGGGATAGAAGAACATCTGCGTGATCGCGAAGTCGGCGCCCGCCCGCACCTTCCCGACCAGGAAGTCGACGTCGGAATCCCAGCTCAGCGACCGCATGTGGCCCTCGGGGAACGCCGCGACCCCGACGCAGAAGTCGCCCGACGCGCGCAGCAGGCGGACGAGATCATCGGCGTGCTCAAGCCCGTCCTGATGTGCTACCCAGTCTGCTCCCGGATCGCCGGGCGGATCCCCCCGCAGCGCCAGAACGTTGCGCACGCCGACGTCGGCGTAGGACCCGATCACATGCCGCAACTCGGCTACGGAGTGATTCACCGCGGTCAGGTGGCCCATCGGCGTCAGCGTCGTCTCGGCGGCGATGCGGCCGGTGACACGAACGGTGCGGTCGCGCGTCGAGCCGCCTGCGCCGTAAGTGACGGAGACGAACGTGGGCCGGAGCGGCTCCAGTTGCCGTATCGACAGCCATAGTCGTTCCTCCTCCGCCTCGGTCTTGGGCGGCATGAATTCGAAAGAGAACGACTGCCGCCCCGCGGCAAGCAGGTCTCTGATAGCCGGAGCGGCACCAATGGGCATGATCAGTAGGCTATCGGGTCCCCGGGCCATCGGCCGCGCCCAGCCCTGGCGGGGTCTAGTCTCGACAAGCATGGCAAGCGACGCTGGAACGGCCAGCCTCGGGCGGATCCGCGGCGAGGTTGCCCGCGCGCTCGAGGTGTTCCTTGCCCGGCAGCGCGGCGTGCTCGCCGCGATCGGCGACGACCTGCTTCCCTGGCTTGACGCCATGGAGGGACTGCTGGCCGGCGGCAAGCGCCTGCGGCCCGCGTTCTGCTACTGGGGCTGGCGCGCGGCAGGCGGCGCTGACTGCCCCGAGATTTACACCGCGGCCTCGTGCCTGGAGCTGCTGCAGGCAAGCGCGCTGGTCCACGACGACGTGATGGATGCCAGCGACACCAGGCGCGGCCGGCCGGCCGTGCACCGGCAGTTCGCGAGCATGTTCGCTGCCCACGCGCCCGAGCAGTCCGGCGCAGCCGAGCAGTTCGGCGTCGGCGCCGCGATCCTGATCGGCGACATGCTGCTGTCGTGGACCGATGAGCTGTACCACGGCAGCGGACTGCCCGCCGGGATCCTCAGCCGAGGTCAGCCGGCTCTGAACGCCATGCGCACCGAGGTCGCCGCCGGCCAGTACCTCGACCTGCTCAGCCAGGTCAGCCGGAGCACCTCGGTCCGGGCCGCCCTCCGGGTCATGACGTACAAGACTGCGAAGTACACGATCGAGCGGCCGCTTCAGCTCGGGGCGGCCCTGGCCGCTGCGGCTAACGCGAGCGCCATGGCGGACGGCTCGACCGCCGTGCCCGGCGACGCGGGGCCGCCCGGTGTCCTCGAGACAACCGCCGCCGGCATCGAGGCCATGTGCACCGAGTACGGCATCCCGCTCGGCATTGCCTTCCAGCTTCGCGATGACGTCCTCGGAGTCTTCGGCGATCCCGCGCGGACCGGCAAGCCCGTCAGCGGCGACATATCCGAAGGCAAGCGCACAGTGCTGGTGGCGCTGGCGCGGGAACGAGCGACGACCCGCCAGGCGCGCGTCCTGGATCGGCACCTCGGCGAGCGGAACCTCACCGAATCCGCAGCGGCACAGGTCAAGGCCGTGCTCGCGGACACCGGCGCGGTGGCTGAGTGCGAGGCGCTGATCGCTGCCAGCGTGAAGGAGGCCGTGGCAGCCTTGGACGGCGCCCCGATCACCGAGGACGCGAGGGCGGCGCTGGCTGCCCTCGCCGTGACAGCCACCGACCGCGAGGATTAGGCGAGTCCGCTAAAGCCGTGCGCGGAGCCGTGCTGCGACGGTACCGGGATGCTCAGCATCGGTGAGGACGCGCACGACGACGATGCGCGTCGCGCCTGCCGCCAGAACCTCGTCCAGATTGCCCTCGTCGATGCCGCCGATCGCGAACCAGGGCCGTGCCGTGCCAAGCCCGGCCGCGTACCGGACGAGGTCGAGCCCGGGCGCCGGGCGGCCCGGCTTTGTTGGCGTGGGCCATACCGGACCCGTGCAGAAGTAGTCCGCCTGCGGCTCGGCGGCCGCCGCCCCCGTCTCAGTCGAAGCGTGGGACGACAGGCCGATGATCGGCTCGGGCCCGATCACCTGCCGCGCCACCGCGACGGGCAGGTCGTCCTGGCCGAGGTGCAGCACGTCGGCGCCGCACGCATAGGCGACGTCGGCCCGGTCGTTCACGGCCAGCAGCGCCCCGTGCGCGGCGCATGCCCGGCGGAACACCTCGAGGTACCGAAGCTCCTGGCCCGCTTCCAGGCCCTTCTGCCGCAGCTGGACGATGTCCACGCCGTTGCCGAGGACCTCGTCCAGGAAGCGCGGCAGGTCGCCCCGGCGCTCCCTGGCGTCGGTACAGAGGTACAGGCGGGCTGCGGCCAGCCGGTCACGCAGGCGATCAGCTTGGCGGTGTTGCTCTTCTGGCACAACTCAGAAGGCTAGTGCCTGCGCCCGCCTGTTCACCTCGGTGCGCCGGTGTTCGGCCAGCGCCTGGACGGGCGTGCCGGGCAGCGAGTCGTCGGCGGTGAACAGCCAGCTCAGCGCCTCAGTCTCGGTGAACCCGCAGTCGAAGAGCAGGGTCAGCGTCCCGCCGAGGCCGTGGATGACCTGGTCGCCGTCGAGGAACCCGGCAGGGACGGCAAACTCGCCGCTCGGGCGCTGCACCGCAAGCAGCTTGCGGTCGCGGAGCAATTGCTTGACCCGGCTTACTGGCAGGCCAAGCCGGCCAGATACGTCGGGGATGCTGAGCCAGTCACCGACGATGGCGTCGGTCGGGGGGTCGATCTGTGCCACGTGAGGAGCTTCCCACATCGGGCCGCCGCCGAAACCTACCCCATCCCAATCAAGTCCGGCGCGTCAGCCAGCGATCCCGCAGTCGCGGACCGCAATCCCAGGATCGGCCAGCTTTCCCGGATCGACAAGACCGCCCGCCTGGATCAGCCGGCGCGCCTGGAGCAGATCTCGCGGCAGCCCGACGGTCAGCGCCGCGACCAGCGTGTCACCCGTCAGCCAGCAGGCCGCCCACTTGGCCCCGGCCGGATCGCCTCGCCAGATCAGGCGGTCTGCCGCGCCGTGCCACCCTACGTACTGCACCATCCGGCCGAACTGTTCTGACCAGAAATAGGGAACGGGGTCGTAACCAGTACTCCCGCCTTGGATGTTCGCGGCCACGACCTCTGGCGCGTGCAGCGCAACATCCCAGTGCTCGAATCGCAGCTGCCGTTCATACCGCGCCGACCAGAACGAGGCACAGTCGCCCGCTGCATATACGTCGGGCACCGTGGTCCGAAGCTGCCCGTCCACGGCGATGCCGTTGTCGAGCCGGACGCCGGATCCAGCGAGCCAGGCGACGGCCGGGCGGACGCCGACCGCGGTGACGACAACGTCCGCAGGTAGCCAGTCGCCGCCGCGCAGGGCGATCCCGCCCGGCTCGATGGCCGCTACGCCTGCGTTGAGGCGGAGCTCGACGCCAGCCTCGGCGTACCAGGGAATCGTCATGCCGCCCAGTTCGGTACCGACGGCGGCCGCGATCGGCGTGTCGGCCGCTTCCAGCACGGTGACCTCGCAGCCGCGACTGGCCGCGGCAGTCGCCAGCTCCGCGCCGATCCAGCCTGCCCCCACGATCGCCAGCGCGGTGCCGGGCGTGAGCAGCTGGCGGATGGCGAGGGCGTCGTCTGCCGTCCGGAGCACGCGCTGTACGCCAGGGCCGGGAAGGCGCACCGGGCTCGCGCCGGTCGCGATGACCAGCGCGTCCCACTCGTGCTCATCGCGGTCGGTGCGTAGCACCCGGTCGCCGAGTTCGATCGCGCTTTCGGAGAGCCGCAGGTCGACATTCAGTGATTCCAGGTCCGCCCGCAGCCCGGTGTCGTCGAGCTCGCCGGTCATCAGCTTCTTCGACAGTGGCGGCCGGTCATAAGGCGGCCGGTCTTCGGCGCCTATCATCGTCACCTTCCCCGCAAAGCCCCCGGCGCGCAGCTCTTCGACAGTCCGCAGCCCGGCGAGACCCGCCCCGACAACGACCACCCTCGCGGGCCTAGTCATTCCACCCTCGCTTTCCTGCGCCGCAACCGTTCGTACCACCCGATAGTCATCACAGCATGAGGTCGATCGTGCTCGTACTGGCAGTGCTCGTGACGATAAGTGCCTGCGGCCTGGCGGGTGGCGGGTCCGGTAACGGCGCGGCCGCGGGCAGCGAAACGGCTGCGTCGTCATCGGTCCCGCTGCCCGCTCACCAGCCCGTCTGGATGGATTCAGTCCAGATGGTGTCCGCCACCGCGGGGTGGAAGCTGATCTTCACCTCGAACCCTTACAAGAGCTCGGTCCTTGCAGTCGCCCGCACGACGGACGGCGGCCGGACCTGGCAGCGGTCAGCACCGATCGCCGCCAGCCAGCCGATCGCCATCGATGTCATCGGGCGACGAGGCTGGTTGCTGCAGAGCCTGGGCGCCGCCATGGGCAGCAATCCGGTCCGGGTCTACCGGACGATTGACGCCGGCCAGAGCTGGTCGCTTGCCGCCCAGTCCGGCACCGGCCGGGCGGCGGCGCACGGGCTGGTGACGGGGTGCGACAAGGTCGGCATGGGATTCGGTGCCGCGGATCTGGGGCCGTATCCGCGCGTCCAGTTCTTCGGCCCGTCGGACGCCATCGCGGTCTCAGCCGGGTCGCAGGGCTCGGTGGGCAGCACGTTCTTCGTGACCTCCAATGGCGGCTTGAGCTGGTCGGCGGTGCCGCAGGGCAGGCACTTCGGCAGGGGCGGAGCGAGCTTCGACTTCATCAGCCCCACTTCAGGCTTCGCCTGGCTTGTCTTCGGCATCAACGCGGCGAGCCCGCCGCCCAGGGTCTACCGGACCTCGGATTCTGGTCGTACCTGGACATCATTCGTGCCTCGGCTGGGCTGAACGGCACGGACGGCGCAGGATCTAGCCGCACTGAGATCAGCGAGAGGCGGCTAGGCTGGGCCCTATCGCGCGGGAGTCCGGTGCTGACCGGACTGAGAGGGCGGCTGGAGAGCCGCCGACCGCAGGAACCTGATCCGGGTCATGCCGGCGAAGGGAGCGGACCTTGGGCCCTCACAGCAACACCGAAGCTGCCCATGGCGGCCCGCCTGCTGACGTGCTGGTCATCGGCGGCGGGGTCATCGGGCTGAGCATCGCCTGGCGGGCCGCCCAGCAGGGCCAGCAAGTAGTCCTAGCCGATCCCGAGCCAGGGCTTGGGGCCACGCACGCCGCCGCTGGCATGCTCACGCCGATCGCCGAGGCCGCCTACGCCGAGCGCGAGATCTTCGGGCTCGGCCAGGACTCGCTGTGCCGCTACCCGGAGTTCGTGGCGGAACTGCACGCGGCGACGGGCCTGCCGACCGGCTTCCGCCAGGACGGCACGATTCAGGTCGCCTACGACAGCGATGACCTGGCCATGCTGACGGAGACACGGCTGCTCCAGGAGTCCTTCGGCGTTCATCTCCGGCAGCTCACCGCGCGCGAGTGCCGGGCGGCCGAGCCCATGCTCGACCCGGCTGTGCGAGGCGGCCTGCTGGCTCCGGGCGATGGCTCCGTCGACCCGCGGCTGCTGGCCACGGCTCTGGAACGCGCGGCCGAAAGCGCTGGCGCCCGGCTGATCCGCCAGCGCGTCGGCGAGGTGCTGTGCAGTGCGGGGCGGGCTAGTGGTGCCCGGCTCGCCGATGACTCAGTCCTGACCGCCCGCTGGATCGTGCTGGCTGCTGGCTGGCAGTCGGGGAAGATCGCCGGCCTGCCCGGCCGCGATAGCGCCCCCAGTCCGGCCGGTCAAGGGCCAGATCATGCGGTTGCGCACGACGCCCGCCCAGGAGTCGGCCGGGCTCCCGGCCGGACTTCTCCAGCGGACAGTTCGCGGCATCGTCCGCGGCTCCAGCGTCTACCTGGTGCCGAGGGACAGCGGCGAGCTGGTCGTGGGCGCCACCCAGGAGGAGCTCGGAGGGGACACGACCGTGACGGCGGGAGGGGTCTGGGAGCTCCTGCGGGATGCGCGCACGCTTGTCCCAGGCATCACCGAGCTGCAGATCGCCGACACCGTCGCCGGCCTGCGGCCCGGTACTCCGGACAACGCACCAGTCCTCGGCCCGTGTGAGCTCCCGGGCCTCGTGCTGGCGACCGGCCATTTCCGGGCCGGCGTGCTGCTCGCTCCGGTCACGGCAGACACCGTCGCCGCGTTCCTGCGCACCGGGACGCCCGATCCCCTGTGGAAGCCGTTCGCTGCCGGGCGTTTCCCGGCTCGGGACCGGCCTGAGCGCGGACCGGTGCAGCCGGCCCAGGCTGACCGCCCAGCGGAGCCAGCGGCATGGAGGTAGTCATCAACGGCAGGGCGCATCGGCCGGCGGATGGCCTGTCCCTCGCGGAGGCGGTCGCGCTGCTGACCGACGCCCAGACGGGAGTTGCAGCGGCCGTCAACGGCGACGTCATCCGCCGGGTCGCGTGGGAGACGACGCCGTTGTCCGATGGCGATGAGGTCGAGGTAGTGACCGCTGTGCAGGGAGGCTGAGAGTGGACGATCCGCTGCTGATCGCCGGTGAGGCGTTTAGCTCCCGGCTCATCATGGGCACCGGCGGCGCGCCGAGCCTCGATGTGCTCGACCGGGCGCTGGCCGCCTCGGGCACTGAGCTCACGACGGTAGCGATGCGCCGGGTCGATCCGAGCATGGCAGGGTCCGTGCTCGGCCTTCTGACGGACCGTGGCATCCGGGTGCTCCCCAACACCGCCGGCTGCTTCACGGCCGTCGAGGCAGTCAGGGTAGCCCGGCTGGCCCGCGAGGCCCTGGGCACCGCCTGGGTCAAGCTGGAGGTCATCGCCGACGAGCGCACCCTGCTGCCTGATCCGCTCGAACTGCTCACAGCGGCGGACCAGCTCGTCGCCGACGGCTTCACCGTGCTCCCGTACACCAACGACGACCCGATCCTGGCCCGACGGCTCGAGCAGGCCGGCTGCGCGGCCGTGATGCCGCTCGGCTCGCCGATCGGCTCGGGGCTCGGCATCCGCAATCCGCACAACATCGAGCTGATCGTCGATTCGGCTGGCGTGCCGGTGATCCTCGACGCGGGCATCGGCACGGCAAGCGACGCCGCTATCGCGATGGAGCTCGGCTGTGCGGCGGTCCTGCTCGCGACGTCGGTGACAAGGGCCCGCAGCCCGGAGCTGATGGCCGAGGCCATGCGGCTCGCCGTCGGCGCGGGCCGGCTGGCCTATCTCGCCGGCCGGGTACCGCGGCGCAAGCTCGCCCTCGCGTCGTCGCCGCCGGTGAGCTGACGGCTGGCGTCGCAGACCTGCAGCACGCCGGCGGCGCCCCTCGGCCGTGGATAATCCCGTCTCTGCAAGGCCCCGCCTGGCCTGGGTAACCGCCCAGCCGTATCGTTACCGGGCGCAGAACGGCGCATGGCCCCTAGAATTCTCGCGATGGATACGACGTTGTCGGCCCCGATCGGGCAGTTGCTTGACGGCCGCTACCTCGTCGAGTCGCAGATCGCCCGTGGCGGCATGGCCACGGTCTATCACGCTCGCGACGTGCGGCTAGAGCGCATTGTCGCGCTCAAGATCGCTCATCCTGAGCTAGCCCGCGACCAGGAATTCGTCGGGCGTTTCATCAGCGAGGCGCGGTCGGCTGCCCGACTCTCAAGCCCGCACGTCGTGGCCGTCTTCGACCAGGGCTCGACGGGTGACCTGCACTACATCGCCATGGAGTACGTGCCTGGTCCGACCCTGCGCGAGCTGCTCGTCGCCCGCGGCCGGCTCAGCCCGCGCGAGGCGCTGGACATCGTCGAGCGCGTGCTCGTCGGCCTGGCTGCCGCCCACGATGCCGGCATCATCCACCGCGACGTCAAGCCGGAGAACGTGCTGCTCGGTACAGGCACGTCTGTCAAGGTCGCGGACTTCGGCCTGGCCAGGGCGGCCTCAGGCATCAGCAACACCAAGACCGGACTGCTGATAGGGACCGCTGCCTACCTCGCGCCGGAGCAGGTCGCGAGTGGCTCGTCAGACGAGCGCACCGACGTCTACGCGGTCGGCGTGATGCTGTTCGAGATGCTGACCGGCGTGCAGCCGCATGTCGGCGAATCTCCGCTCGCCGTCGCCTACAAGCACGTCAACGAGGTCGTTCCGCCGCCTTCGAGCGTCAACGCCGACCTGCCAGCCGCGCTCGACGCCCTCGTCGCCCTCGGCACGAGCCGCGACCCCGACTTGCGGCCGCCAGATGCACGGCACTACCTCCAGGCGATCACCGAAGTGCGCCGCGGCCTGCCGCTGCCGCCGGTCACGCCCCGCGAGCCACAGCGAGCCGGGCCGACTGGCGACGGCAACGGGCAACGTCTGCCGGGCGGCCAGATCCCCGCTGGCCAGATCCCCGCTGGCCAGATCCCTGCTGGCCAGGACCCGGCAGGCGGGAATCGCGCCGACCAGGCCGCCAGCCCGAGGCTCACGCCGGGATCGCCGGCCACTGGCCCGATCCCGATGGCCTCCGCCGCGGCACCGTACTCGACCGCCGCCTACCCGACGATGGACGGCGGCCAGCCCGGCTCCAACCACACCATGGTCGTGCCGACCGGCCTCGAGGACTACCCGAACGGCGGCGGCTACCCGCCACGTGCGCCCCGCCGGCGCGCCCGCGGCTACCGTGAGCCGATTTTTCAGCGCTGGCTGTTCAGCCGGCGGATCCTGATCGTGATCGGCGCGCTAGTCGTCGCAGGGCTCGTCTGGTGGATGACCGAAGGTCAGTACTTTAGTGTGCCGACCGTAGCCGGGATGACCATCAGTACGGCTCGCGCTGACCTGACCAACGTCGGCCTGGTTGCTGTGTCTGGCGCTGCCCGGCACAGCGACACGGTGCCGGCCGGCGACGTCATCTCGACGGAGCCGTCAGCAGGGGCGCGGACGAGACATGGCGCCAAGATCGTCCTCATTCGCTCGCTCGGCCCGGTCAAGGTCATCGTGCCGTCAGTCACCGGCGAGCCGCTGACCCAGGCCGATCAGGCGCTGAAGGTCGCAGGGCTCACCCCGGCCCCGCCCACCTACGAGCCATCCAGCAGCATCCCGCAGGGCATAGTGATCGCCACCAACCCTGTCGCATACCAGCACTGGCCGAAGGACAAGCCGGTCCACCTGGTGGTCAGTGCCGGACCGCCGCTGCCGAACTTCGTCGGCCAGCAAGTCGGTGTCGCTCAGGGGGCAGCGCAGGCGGGTGGCTACAACATCAACCAAGTCACCGTGGACAAGAGCTCGCAGCCCTCAGGCACCATCATCAAGCAGTCCCCGGCCGCTAACACGCCGATCACCCCCGGTGAGGTTGTCACGGTGTGGGTGTCCGCCGGCCCGCCCCAGGTGAGCGTGCCTGACGTCACCGGCGAGAACCTCAATCAGGCCGAGGCTGCGCTGTCTGCGGCTGGATTCAACGTCACGGTCAACCAGATCGGCCCTGGCCACCGCGTCATTACTTACTCGCCATCCGGGACAGCGCCGCAGGGCTCGACGATCACCATCACGGTCGGCTTCGGCTTCTAGAGGGGCGGGCCCTCGCCGTCCATCTCCTGGTAGGAGTAGCGCTGCTCCCGCCAGGGATCGGCGGTGTTGTGGTAGCCGCGTTCCTCCCAGAATCCGCGCCGGTCCGTCGTGAGGTACTCAAGCGCGCGGATCCACTTCACGCTCTTCCAGGCGTACAGGTGCGGCACGATCAGCCGCAGCGGGTAGCCGTGCTCGGGTGTGAGCCGGGTTCCATCGCGGTGAGTTGCCAGCATGGTCTCGTCCGCCGCGAAGTCCGTGATCCTGATGTTGGCGCTGTAGCCATACTCCGCCCAGATCATGACGTGCGTGACCGCGGCCGCCGGCGGGAACCGGCGAAGTACCTCAGCGGCCTGGATGCCGCCCCAGCAGACGCCCGGCACAGTGAACTTGGTTACGCAGTGGAAGTCAGCGATCACTTCGCTGACCGGCATCGCGGCAACCTCGTCCCAGCTCAGGCTGGGCTCGGCGCCGGATTCCGTTGCGCCGCAGATCCGCAGGTCCCAGGTCTCCCGGTGGAACGCCGGGATCGGGCCGTAGTGCAGGACAGGCAGGGTGCGCGGGACGTACTGTCCGGGTGGCAGCACCGGCGCCTGGCGCGCGTCCCGATCGGCGGCGTGCGCATCGCCTGGCTGCAGCTGCTCGTCCATCAGCGGGCCACCAGGTCCGGTCGTCCCCAGCCCCGGGTCGCGCTTACCACGTTCGCCACGCTCGCGCGCACCAGTATCGGGCTGAGTCATGTCCAGCTGACCTGCCCCTTCCCGAATGCGCGCCGCAGCCGGCCGCGACGTCGACCCTCGTCCCCCGCAGGTGCAGCTATCTTGCCACCCCGAGGGAAGTGCCCGAGCCGCACCCACCGTGCAGCGGGTACCACCGGCGGTGCGCTAGGCTACGAAACGTGCGTAGCGCGTATTGGTTTGGTTTTGGCTACCGGCCCGGTCCTGGGACGGTCGCCCGCCAGACTCTGCGCTGACGCGAGCGACACCCACTTCAAGCCCCGGGCCAGATCGGTCCGGGGCTTTCGTCATGATGGGACGAGGAGGTTGTGATGGTGGTGGTGATGGCCCCTGAGGCCACCGAGACAGACATTGCCGAGATAGTCGAGCTGGTCGGGACAGCCGGCGGCGAGGCCTTCGTGAGCCGCGGGGTCTCCCGCACGATCATCGGCCTGGTCGGCGACGTCGAGCAGTTCGGTGCGCTGAACCTGCGAAGCTACCCCGGCGTCATCGATGTCGTCCGCATCTCGGTCCCATACAAGCTCGTGAGCAGGGAGAATCATCCGCACCGGTCGACGATCACCGTGGGTGGCGTCCCGATTGGGCCGGACAATGTGACAGTCATCGCCGGGCCTTGCACGGTTGAGACACCCGAGCAGACCCTGACCGCGGCGCGAATGGCCCAGGCCGCGGGTGCATCGCTGCTGCGCGGCGGCGCCTACAAGCCGCGCACCTCCCCGTACGCGTTCCAGGGTCTCGGCGAGGCCGGCCTGCGCATCCTCGCCGATGTCCGGGCGGAGACGGGCATGCCTGTCGTCACCGAAGTCATCGACCCCGCCTCGGTCGACCTCGTCTGCTCCTACGCCGACATGCTCCAGGTCGGCACCCGCAGCATGCAGAACTTCACGCTGCTCCAGGCCGTCGGCGCGGCTAAGAAGCCGGTCCTGCTCAAGCGCGGGATGAACGCGACCATCGAGGAGTGGCTGATGGCCGCCGAGTACATCGCCCAGCGCGGCAACCTCGACATCGTCTTGTGCGAGCGCGGCATCAGGACGTTCGAGACCGCCACCAGGAACACCCTCGACATCAGCGCCGTGCCCGTTGCCCAGCGGCTGTCACACCTGCCGGTCATCGTTGACCCGTCGCATTCGGGCGGACGGCGCGACCTGGTACTGCCGCTCAGCCGCGCAGCCATCGCAGTGGGCGCGGACGGCATCATCGTGGACGTTCACCCGCATCCAGCGGCCGCCATGTGCGACGGCGACCAGGCCCTGACCGGCGACGACATCCGCGATCTCGCGGCCATGGTGAGCACCCTGCCGCAGCTACTCGGCCGCACTCTCACCCCGGCCAGCCAGCCAGCCGCCATTGGCTAGCAGATTCCAACGGTTCCCTGACTCTGACGCGAGCAGCCGGCAGCAACGACGCTCCGGCCACGCTCGACTCAGAGGTCAGCGACCGCCGGGATGACCTCGCTGCCGATGACCTCAAGCGGCTTCAGGCCCCAGACGCCCGCCACTCCCCCGATGACCATGTCGATGCCCAGCTCGGCGAATCCTGCGAGCTGGTCGACGATCTCGGACGCCCGCTCTCCGCGCTCACCGACGTCGAACCGGAAGATGCAGGTCTTTTCGATCTCGTCGTAGTCGCGTCCCTCTGCCTCGCAGTGCGCCCGCAGCACGTCCAGCTTGCGCCCCATGTCCGGGCCGGGGAACAGGTTGCACGCCTGCGCGTACCGCGCGACCAGCCGGAGGGTCTTGCGCTCGCCAGACCCGCCGATCATGATCGGCGGATGCGGCGCCGAGATCGCCTCCGGATGATTCAGCGGCCGCTCGAGCTGGTAATGCTGGCCGCGGAATGGCGTCTCATCGCCCGCCCACATTTGCAGGCATATGCGCAGGGTCTCCTCCAGCCGCTCGAACCGCTCGGCGATCGGCGGGAAGGGCACTCCGAGGCCACGCGCCTCCTCCTCGTTCCAGGCGGCGCCGATGCCAAGCCAGGCCCGGCCACCCGACAGCACGTCGAGCGTCGTGACGATCTTGGCCAGGATGCCGGGATGCCGGTAGACGGCGCCGGTGACCAGCGTGAGCAGTCGGGCGCGGGACGTGCACGCGGCCAGGTAGCCGAGCGTCGTATAGGCCTCGAGCATGTCCTGCTCAGGCGGACCGATCATTGAGATCTGGAAAAAGTGATCCATCACGCCGATGCTGTCGAAGCCGGCCTCGTCGGCCGTCCGCGCCACGGCGGCCAGCTGACGTCCTATCTGCTGCGCACCGCCAGCCCCATTGAAGTCGGGGATTTGCAAGCCAATTCGCACGCCTCTCACCTCAGCAGCAAGCTTGCCACATTGCCGGCATGAGCCACGTCACATGATCTGGCCTGCGCTATCTATTACTTCCAGGTATCTTGGGAAAGCCTTGACCTGAACATGGCGCGCCTGCTAATAACGCGGCGCGCGCAGGCTCACACACTCGGCCGGACACGGGCGGCGACATCGATGCTGAGGTTCCGCACTACTGCGGCGCTGGCGGGACTTCTCCCTGCCTTCGCGCTGTGGGGAGGCGCGGCCTCATACCCTGCCATGGGTCCCGGCGGGACCCTGAGCGACGCGGGCCAGCTTATCCACGTCCGGCCAGCCGCCAAGATCAGCAGAACGGCACTGCGGGTCGCGGTCCGACAGCATTACGGGCCATCGGCCAACGCATCGGGATACTCGGTCCTCATCGTCACCGGCGGAAGGCAAGCCTGGGCGTTCGGCGGCACTAATCCAGGCGGCCCGAGCAAGCCGGTCGCCGCCCGCTGGAACGGCCGCTCCCTAACGCCGTCCGCGCTGCCTGGCGGCCTGGATGGCTTCATCAGCGATGCGAGTGCTCCGGCAGCGAACGATATCTGGGCGGCCAGCCAGTACGGCAGATATGTCCTGCACTGGGACGGCCGGCACTGGCGGGTGACCGGCAGATGGCGCCGGGGCCAGATCACGGGCCTGACCGCGACCAGCGCCCGCGACGTGTGGGCCTTCGGCACGACCGTCGCCGGCGGGCGCGGGACGGGAACGTGGCACTTCAACGGCACGTCCTGGCATCCAGCCTCTGGTATCGCCCGCTCCGTCTACCGCGCGAGCGCGGTGTCTCACCGGGATATCTGGGCGATCGGCGCCAGCCAGAATACGCAGTTCATACTCCGCTATAACGGCGTTACCTGGCGTCGCCTGGCCACCGGCCACGTGCTCGACGGCGTGCAGCCGCGCGACATCCTCGCGATCTCCAACCGGAATGTCTGGGTCGCCGGCGACGAGGTCGCCAGGTCTGGCGTCGTGCACCTGGTGCTGTTGCACTGGACCGGTACTCACTGGACGAAGCTGGTCAGCAGCCTGTACGCGTGGGCCGGACGGCTCGCGCCAGGCCCGCACGGCGGCGTGCTGCTGACCGCCACGCCCACCGGCGCCTCGGCGACCGGCCTGATCCTCGAGGCCACGTCGCGCGGCTGGCGAGCCACCTTGATCGTCCGGGCCGGCCTTGGCAACGGGATCAGCGACGTCGCGCTCGCGCCTGGCACGCGATCGCTCTGGGCATCCGGCGGCATCCTGACCCGCCTCGGCGGCGACGCCGCGATCTGGAGCGGACGGTTCAGTCGGCCAAGCCGGCATCAGGACAACGACATCTAAGGCAGGGAACGGGGTCAGATCCGGCCCGGGTTGTGTTCCTGGGCCGCGGCCGCGAGTTCTTGCGCCAGGTCGTCGGCTTCGAGGCGCGCCTCGATCCTGCGCAGGTCATCGATCCGCGCCTTGGTCTCCACCTGCCGCGGCGTGAGCAGCGAGCAGCAGTCCTCGTCGGGCAGCTCGGATATGGCCAGTGTCGAGATCTGACGGGCCTCCGCGATGATCTCGGACTTGTCCAGGCCTATCAGCGGACGCAGGATCGGCAGCGATACGGCGTCGTCGAGTGCGGCGATGTTCGTGAGTGTCTGGCTGCTGACCTGGCCAAGCGAGTCGCCCGTGACCAGCGCGGCAGCTCGCAGCCGCCGGGCAAGGACGGCGGCGGTCTTGAGCATCAGCCGCCGCTGCGCGACGATCTGGAGCTTGCCGGCTCCCGAGGAAGCCAGTCGCCGCTGCGCGTTGCCGAAGGCCACGACGAACAGCCGGGAGTCTGTCTGGTACCGGTCGAGCTGGCGAGCTAGGCCATAGGCCTTGTAGACCGACTCCGGACCCGTCAGCGGCATGCCGGAGAAATGCAGGAAACTGCACCGCAGGCCGCGCCGCATCATCCGGTACGCGGCGACGGGAGAGTCGATGCCGCCGGACATCAGCACGAGTGCGCGGCCGCTCATGCCGACAGGCAGCCCGCCCTGACCGGCCCAGCCCTGGGTGAATACGAAGACCTCGCGCTGATCGACCTCGACGAACACCGTGGTGTCCGGCGTCCGCAAGTTCACCGGGTAGCCGTACTCCTGCTGGATCCGGCTCCCGATCTGGACGGCAAGCTGTGCCGACGTGATCGGAAAGCGCTTATCCCGCCGGCGGGCTCGCACGGCGAACGAACCGGGGCAGCCGGCTGCCAGTGTCACCGCGGCGGCGATCGCCGCCTCCGGCTCCTTCGCGACCCGCACGGCACGGCATACCCTGGCGAGTCCCATCACGTACGTCATCCGCTCGGCGACCAGGTCGACCGCCGTCTCGGCCACGAGGCCGCCCGCCTCGGCGCCTTCGACGCGCAGCACGATGACGCCTTCGCGCTGCCACACGCGGACCTGGACGCCTAGATCGCGCACCGCTCGCCTGATGTTGTCATGCAGCAGCCGCTCGAACTGCTGCCTGTTGCGGCCCTTGAGCACGATCTCGCCGAGCTTCAGCAGGACACATGGCTCATGCAGATCGCCCGCCAGATCAGGGTCGGCATGACTGGCAACAGGCAGTGCGGACATCACAACAGTCTGCCATCTGAACTCACACCAAGCTGGTTTGCGAGGCAGGCAATCCGTGACCGACACGCGCGGCGGCAAGCGAGGCCCTGTATCGGCCCGGCAAAGCCGGATGTAGCGATAATCCCCATCTCGGTGGCGTCCGAGAGTATCTGCTCGGATACTGAAGGTGAAATCTCTGGAGTACTGCTCCGGCAAGCCGGCATAAGGACTCGATTTCGATGGCACTCTGCACCAGGTGCGGACAGCAGACCGAGGCCGAAGAGGAGTTCTGCCTTGAATGCGGTGGCTACGCACCGGATGCGCATTCCGTTGGCGCCTACTCACGCACCGCCTCTCGCGCTAGTTACGACAGCTATGCGACACCAGAGCCGTCCAGGCGGCTCCCGGAACCAGACCCGAGCCCGCCCCGATCGCTCTTCGAAGCGGCCGACCCGCCGCTCGGGCGATATGCGCCTGAGCAGCAGACCGCCAGCGACGACAGGCAGCTCCGGTACGCGCAGTCACTGGGCGACGCCCCTGGCTTAACTGCGGCCGAGCGCCGGTATCCGGGCGAGCCGGCCAGTTCCGCCTTGTCGCCTACCGGTCGGATGCCGGAATTCGGGCCGGGCGCCGGCGCTCCGGAGTTGCCCGGATATCCGCCCGAGCCGGATGACCACTCCTGGCCGAGCCGGTCCGCGCCGCCGGACGTTCCGCCCGGCCAGTTCACGTGGGCGGCGCCGGATCCCCTGTCGGACCCACTATCGGATCCCCTGTCGGACCCGCTATCAGATCCACTGACTGGGCCGCAGTCGGGGCCGATAGCGTCACGTGGGCCGGACGCTTATGCAGGACTGACCGGACCCAGCGGCCCATACTCCTCGCCTGGGCTGGACGAATACCCCGGAGTGGCCGGAGCCAGCGGCCCGTACTCGTCCCCCCAGCCGGACCTCTACGCCCGGCCGACCGGAGCCAGCGGCCCGTACTCCTCGCCCGAGCCGGACCCCTACGGCCGGCCGACCGGAGCCAGCGGCCCGTACTCCTCGCCCGAGCCGGACCCCTACGCCGGACTGACCGGATCCAGCGGCCCGTACTCCTCGCCCGAGCCGGACCCCTACGGCCGGCCGACCGGAGCCAGCGGCCCATACTCCTCGCCCGAGCTGGACGCATACGCAGGACTGACCGGACCCAGCAGTCCGTACTCGTCCCCCGAGCCGGACGCCCTTGCCGGACCAGGCGCCCGGAGCAATCCGTACTCCCAGCCGGGTGCGGGCGCATACGCGCGACCGGGCGCGCTTGACTACTCGCCGGGACTGTCAGCGCCGGGCTCTCTCTCGATGCCGAACGCGCTGCCCGCGACCGGCCGGCCCGCGACACGGGATCGGCGCGTTCGGGGCGACCTGCGCGTGAACCGGCGCGGCCAGGCGGTACGCGCCCCCCGTGACGCGCCCTCGGCCCAGCCCCGCCTGCAGAGAGAGCCCGCGCAATGGCCGCTGGATCACCATGGCGGCCGCCACGGTGGTCCTGGTCATCGCTGCTGGAGTCGCCTACGTGCTCGTCGGCCATCGGAGCACGGCGGGCCACACGCCCCCGGCCGGCCACGCAAGCACCAATGCCAGGCCCTCCAGCCCGGCGACCAGCGCGCCAGCATCGACGGTCAAAGGCCTGGTGACCGTCGCACCGGCCGCCGCCACCGCGCCGCATGAGGCGGCCGTCGTCGCATTCCTCAACCGGTACTTCCACGCGATCAACAGCCACCGCTATAGCGCCTATAAGAAGCTCTTCAGCCCGTCGCTGCGCAGCGGCCTGACAGCCGCCGCGTTCAGCTCGGGCTACGGGACCACGAGGGACTCAGCCGCGACGCTGCGCAGCATCAGCGTGACCACGGCCGGCGAACTCAACGCGCTGGTGACGTTCACCAGCCATCAGCTCGCCGCGGACAGCCCGACGAGTTCGACCTGCACGGCCTGGACCATCTCGCTGTACCTCAGCAAGAGCGGGCTCAGGTACGTGCTCCAGACGCCGCCAGCCGGTTATCAGCCGACGTTCCGTAGCTGCTCCTAGCCGGGCAATCTCCTAGCCGGGCAGTCTCTTAGCCGCACAGTTTCCTAGCCGGGCAGGATGGCGCAGAGCAGGCGGTTGTCCCCGCGCTGCCACAAAGTGCCGACCTCGGCGAACCCGGCGGCGCGCAGCGCCTCGACATGGACGCTGAGCAGGCCCGCTGGCGAGCCGTGGTGCTCTGACTCCACTCGGCGCGCCTCGCGCTCGGCATACAGGTCAGCGAGATCCGGGTCGGCGGCGGCGGCCGCCCACCAGCCGGTCCACGTCTCGGCGTGCCCGGCCGGGGAGCGTCGCTGCTCTTCGCGCTCGATCAGCGCACGGCCCAGGCGGCGCAGCTCCGGCGCGTCGGCATCCTCGCTCAGGTGATCACCATTGAGGACGAGTCCGCCAGGACGGAGAAGTTGCGCGAGCTCGAGATAGAGCGCTGCCAGGGCCTGCTGGTTGAGCCAGTGCAATGCCGTCGTGCTAACGGCAGCGTCTGGCTGGCGGTTGAGGCCAAGCCCCTCCGGCCAGCTCGTGCTACGCAGGTCAGCATCGGCGAAGCTGAGGCCGGGCAGATCGCGCCAGGCTGACCGGCCCAGTGCGAGCAGGAGCGGGTCGGCGTCGACCGCGATCACGGTCGCCGCCGGGATCCGGCGCAGCAGCCGGACGGCCAGGGAGCCGGGCCCGCTCCCGAGGTCAAGTACGAGCGGATCTGGCCGTCCGGCCGCCTCCACGGCGTCGATCATGGCCGTGAAGCGATCCTCGCGGTCCGGCAGGTAGTCCTGCTGCTGCAGCGTCCCAGCGCTCGACCCATGTCCTGGCTGCGTCCCGGCTGATCATGCTCTGAGCGTATTCAATGCGAGCCCGAGCCGATGGGCGACTGGAGGGTGGGCGAGCCCGTTCCCGGTCTGGTTGGTCTTGGTGTTGTGACCTAGCCGAAAAAGACCTCGGCCTCGGCGTAGCGGTCCGGGGGCACGAGCTTCAACTCGGTGGTCGCCTCGGCCAGCGGCACCCGGATGACATCGGTCCCGCGCAGCGCCACCATCATGCCGAAGGCGCCGTCCGCGACCGCGTGGATGGCGTGCACGCCAAACCTCGTGGCCAGCACCCTGTCGAACGCGGTCGGCGTGCCGCCGCGCTGGATGTGCCCCAGCACCGTGCAGCGCGCCTCCTTGCCGGTGCGCCGCTCGATCTCGTCCGCCAGGATCTGGCCGATCCCGCCGAGCCGGGCGTGGCCGAACGCGTCGCGCTTGTCGTCGGCGATCGCCTCGTCGACGGTCTTGGGATGCGCGCCCTCGGAGACGACCACGATCGGCGCGTACCGCGTCTGGAACCGGTGCTCCACGTACTCGCAGACCTGGTCGATGTCGAACGGCTTCTCCGGGATCAGGATGACGTTGGCTCCGCCGGCGATGCCCGCGTGCAGGGCGATCCAGCCGGCGCTACGGCCCATGACCTCGACGATGAGGGCGCGATGATGGCTCTCCGCAGTCGTGTGGAGCCGGTCGATCGCCTCCATGGCGATATTGACCGCGGTGTCAAAGCCGAAGGTGAAGTCGGTGGCCCCGAGATCGTTGTCGATGGTCTTGGGCACGCCGACGACCTTGCCGCCGGCTGCGTTCAGCTTGTTGGCCACCCCGAGGGTGTCCTCGCCGCCGATAGCGATCAGGGCGTCAACGCCGAGGCTGTCGAGGTTTTCCTTGACCCGCTCGATCCCGGTCTTGCCGCCTAGCGAGTTGGATTCGGCCATCGGGTTGGTACGGGACGAGCCGAGGATCGTGCCACCGCGCGGCAGGATGCCTCGCACGGCGTTCACGTCGAGCACCATCGTGTCGCCCTCGAGCGGGCCGCGCCAGCCGTCCCTGAACCCGATGAACTCAGTCCCGTGCTCGGCAACGCCGGTGCGGACGACCGCACGGATGACCGCGTTCAGGCCCGGGCAGTCTCCGCCTCCGGTGAGGACTCCGACTCGCATGCGTACTTCCTCTCGCGTTACTTGCCGCCACACTAGTGCTCATGAGCGTTCTGGCGATCGACGCCGGCACGACCGGTGTGACCGCTCTCATCGTTACCGACGAGGGCACCATCGCGGGCCGCGGATACCAGGAATTCCGCCAGTATTTCCCGCAGCCCGGGTGGGTCGAGCACCTACCCGAGGGTATCTGGCAGGCAACCCTGGCCGCCTCGGCGCAGGCGCTGACCTCGGCTGGCTCCCCTGCTATCGCCAGCGTCGGCATCACTAACCAGCGGGAGACCGCGGTTATCTGGGACCGGGCAACTCTCGCGGCGCCCCGGCGGGCCATCGTCTGGCAGGACCGACGGACGGCGGCGATCTGCGAGCGCCTTCGGTCGTCGGGGGCCGAGCCGAGGGTTGCCGACCTCACCGGGCTGCGGATCGACCCGTACTTCACCGCGACGAAGCTGACCTGGCTAGCCGAGAACGAGCCAGCGGTCTGGGCAGGAGTGGAAGACGGATCGCTGGCTGTCGGCACGGTCGACGCATATCTGGCCGCGCGGCTGTCCGGCGGGCGACTGCACGTCACCGACGCCTCGAACGCGTCCAGGACCTTGCTCTTCGACATCGAGGCCGGGCAGTGGTCGACAGAGCTGTGCTCGCTATTCGGCGTGCCGCCGCATGCGCTACCGGAGGTGGTGGCCTCGACCGGAGTCGTCGGCCACACCGAGCCATCGGCGTTCCTCGGCTTGTCGGTGCCCATCGCCGGGATGGCCGGGGACCAGCAGGCGGCGCTGTTCGGGCAGGCGTGCTTCGAGGCCGGAGCGACGAAGTGCACATATGGCACAGGTTCGTTTGTGCTGGTCAACACCGGATCACAGGTCGTCAGGTCGGAGGCCGGGCTGCTGTCGACGGTGGCGTGGCTCTCGCCGACGGACGGGCTGACGTACGCCCTGGAAGGGTCGGTGTTCGTGACCGGGGCCGCCATCCAGTGGCTGCGGGACGGGCTCGGGCTGCTGGACAACGCCGGACAGAGCGAGGCACTGGCGCGCTCGGTACCCGACTCTGGCGGTGTCGTCTTCGTTCCGGCTCTGACGGGGCTTGGCGCGCCCGACTGGGATCCAGATGCTCGGGGTGCGATGTTCGGCCTGACGCGGGGCACTACGCGGGCTCACCTGATCAGGGCGACGCTTGAGGCTATCGCGTTCGAGGTCCGCGACGTCGTCGACGTGATGACCGCTGAGGCCGAGGCCCGGCGGGGCGCTGACGCGGATGCTGGCGCTGACGGAGGTGGTGGCGCCGATGCGGGTGCTGGCGCACTGGCGCTGCGCGGCTGGCACTGACGCTCGCGCTGGCACTGGCGGGCTCGCGCTGCGCGTCGACGGCGGCGCAAGCGAGAACGACCTGCTCATGCAGATGCAGGCCGATCAGATCCAGCGCCCCGTCGAGCGGCCAGTCGTGGCCGAGACCACGGCGCTCGGGGCGGCTTTCCTGGCCGGCCTGGCCACCGGAGTGTGGTCGTCACGGGAAGAACTCGCCGCGATCTGGCAGCTGGACCGCCGGTTCACGCCAGGGACGCCCGATGACGCTAGCCACGCTCGCTGGCGGAGCGCCGTGGAGCGGACGAGAGGCTGGGCACGCTGACCCCAGGCCGCGCGCTGAGTCCAGGCCGCGCGCTGAATTCAGGCCGCGCGCTGAGTTCAGGCAAACGCTGGGCCCGGCGCCCCTTGTCCGGCCGCGCGATGCTAACAAATACCCGATTCGCGCCGATTGTTCGTCAGGCCAAGATCGACTTTGATAAACGTTTGTGCAGTTGTGGCAGCTGCAGTGCTGTCCAGCTGCCACAACTGCACAAACGTTCCGCGCTCGCGGCTCGCCTGGGGGCGCGAAGGGACCCGGCTGAGCACGAGATAGGCACTTTGTCGGCAGCTAGTGCGAGCCTCTGCTTCGTGACTTCCGCATCCGAACCACCCGTGCGCCGCCGGCCAGGCCGCAGCTGCCGCGGGCCGCCTCTCAAAGTCCCGCGATCCGCTTTCGATGCTGCTGGATAGGCAGCACGGCGTCATCTCGCGTCGGCAAGCCAGGAGCCTCGGACTGAGCCCGGGCACGATAAGGCACCGGAGCCGGCTGGGCGGACCGTGGCAGCCGCTGTTTCGCGGCATCTACCTGGTAGCCGGCCCAGGTGGTCCGACCGCCGATCAGCTGGACATGGCAGCGTTGGTGTACGCCGGCAACCGCAGCATGATTACGGGAAATGCCGCCCTTCGCAGATATGGGATCCTGCCGGGCGCCACAGGCATTGTGGATGTGCTCGTGCCAGCTAGCTCACATCGCGCTGACTGCGGCTACGTCCGCATTCATCGCACCGACAGGCTGCCGACCAGGCTCGCCGCCCAGGGACTCATCCGTTATACGACGATCGCGAGAGCAGTGACGGACGCGGCGCTGCAAACCGGTAATCAGCGCGATATGCGAGCCATCGTGGCCGCCGGAGTTCACCGCGGCAGGTGCCCGCTCGACGATCTTGTGGCCGAGATTGGCCAGAGCCGACTACGCGGATCGGCGATACTGCGCTCGGTGATTGCCGACCTGGACGCCGGGATCATGTCCTCCCCTGAGGGCGACCTGATGGACCTGATCAAGCGCTCCGGACTGCCGGCTCCTCTCTACAACCCGCGCTTGTACTTGGAGGGCGAGTTCCTCGCCATGCCCGATGCCTGGTGGGAGGCCGTCGGCGTTGCCGCCGAGGTTGACTCGCGGGAGTACCACTTCGACGAGGCGGCGTGGGATGCGACTATGCGCCGCCATGATCGAATGACAGCCGCAGGAATACGAGTGCTGCATTTCAGCCCGGTACGAATCCGGTCCGACCCGGACTGGGTGATCGAAACAATCCGCGACACTCTCAGCTCGGGCGCACCCATCCCTGCCCTGCGGACGGTGCGTGCGGTCGTGAAGCGCTAGTCCTGGGCGTCCTCGAACTCCTCTTCGTCCGCGTCGGCGTCGGCCGCGTCGCTCCGCTGGTCGGACGGCTGCTGGCCGGCCGCCTGCTGGTCGTGCCCCGCCTGGCCGTTCCGCGAGTCATGGCGAAGCGCCTGCGTCAGCCTGCCCTTGGCGCGCTGCGCGTATTCGTCGACGTACTCCTGGCTGGAGAGCTTCATGAGCTCGTACATGATCTCGTCAGTGACTGCCCGCAGCACAATTCTGTCCTGCTCTAGCCCGTAATAGCGCGAGAAGTCCAGTGGCTTGCCGAAGCGGACTCCGGGCCGGACTGCTAGCCGCGGAGCAAGCTTGCCCGGTGGCTGAAACTCAAAGCCACCGATCATCGCCGTCGGGATGACGGGAGCCTTCGCCTCCAGAGCGAGCCGGGCGACGCCGGTCTTGCCCCGGTACAGCCGGCCATCGGGCGTGCGGGTGCCTTCCGGATAGATGCCAAGAATCTCGCCCGCCGCCAGGACGCGCAGACCGGTCCGCAGGGCGCGCTCGCTAGCTGCCCCGCCAGTCCGGTCGACCGGGATCTGCCCCACCCCGCTGAAGAACGCCTTGCTGAGCAGGCCCTTGATGCCGCGCCCGGTGAAATACTCAGACTTGGCGAGGAAGACGACCTTTCGCGGCAGCGGCAAGGGCGCAAAGAAGTGGTCGGAGAACGAGAGGTGATTGCTGGCCAGTATCGCCGGACCTTCGCGCGGCACGTTGTCAGCGCCCTCCGCCCACGGCCGGAAAATGATCCGCAGGAACGGGCCTATTATCGCCTTGACCACCCAGTAGAACACCATCACATGTTCCCACGTCGCGCGCGCTAGGGCGATCACCAGACCGTGCCCGGCCGGCCACCTAACCGAGTGCATCGTCGCATCGGGGCATGCGACGATGCGGATACGGAACCGAGCCGGCCCGACCAGCCCGGCCGCCGACAAGGCCGCTCGAGAGGATGCAGTCCATGCCCGTTATGACAGGTGCCGAGGCCTATGCCCACGATGGCGGCCCGACCGGCGTCCTGCTCTGCCACGGCTTCACTGGCAGTCCCCAGTCCCTGCGGCCGTGGGCCGAGTACCTTGCGAAGGCCGGGCTGAGCGTATCGCTGCCCCGGCTGCCAGGCCACGGCACCACCTGGCAGGAGATGGCCAGGACGCGGTGGGAAGACTGGTTCGCAGAGGTCGACAGGGCGTTCGACGAGCTTCAGGCCCGGACTGACGAGATCTTCGTCATGGGCCTGTCCATGGGCGGCTGCCTGGCGCTGCGGCTGGCTGAGCTTCGCGGTTCCGCTGTTCGGGGGCTCGTGGTTGTCAACCCGTCGTTGACGGCCGACAACAAACTGCTGCTCGCGCTGACGCCGGCCCTGAAGCACCTGATTCCGTCGGTGAGGGGCATCGCGAGCGACATCAAGAATCCCGACGCGAAGGAGGCCGGCTACGACCGGACGCCGGTTAAGGCTGCCGCGACCCTGCCTGGCCTCTGGAAGACCACTCAGCTGCACTTCGCCGAGCTGACGCAGCCAGTGCTGGCGTTCCATAGCACCGAGGATCATGTGGTGGGACCGGCCAGCCTGAAGCTACTCACCGCTGCCCTGCCAGCCGGCCAGGTAGAGGTTCGGGAGCTGGCGGATAGTTATCACGTGGCGACTCTCGACAATGATGCCGAGGCAATATTTGTGGGAAGCCTGGAGTTCGTGCGGATACACAGCCAGGCAGGGCGGGAATCAACAAGCGGGCAGGCAGCGAACCAGCAAGCGGGGACAGACGGCGGATGAGCGGACCTGGAGACATCGATGGCGAGGTCAGCGGCGACGAGGCTGCGTGGCGTGACCTGATCGCGCGCTTCGATGTCCCGGCTGACCCAACCAGCGCCGACGTGCCATGGCCAGCGAGGGAAGACCTGCCGGATCGTGTCACGAGCGCAGCGGAGCCCAGTTCCGGGCCGGCCGAGCACGCCGCGCGTGCTGAGTCGGCGCAGGCCGAGCAGGCATCGCGTGCTGAGTCGGCGCAGGCCGAGCAGGCATCGCGTGCTGAGTCCGCGCAGGCCGAGCATGCCTCACGCACTGAGTCGACGCAGACCGAGCAAACCGCGCGTACCGAGTCGCCGCCTGGCGCGGCCGAGCCGACGGCGAGCCCAGCCGAGCCACTTGTCGCCCCGGAGCCCCCCAGCACTCCCGTGACTCGCTTCTACATTCCGGCGGATCGGATGCGTGTCATCCGGCCAGCGGGCGACCCGCGCTCGTACACGCCGGCAGAGGAAGAGGACGAGCCCTACAAGCCGGCTCCGCTGCCGCCGCCGGCGAAGCTCGACTCGGTGACTAAGGCTGCGCTGGCGGGAGTCGTCGGCGGCCCTGGCTATCTGCTAGTCGCCAGCATTTTCCTGCACTGGACCGTCTCCGCCGAGGCCGCCTTCATCGCCGTCGCGGCCTTCGTCGCCGGCTTCGTGACCCTGATCGTCAAGCTCGGCGACCGCTCCGGCCATGACGGCGACGACGACGGGGCCGTCCTGTAAGACGATGGGGCCGTCCTGTAGCCAGACGGGCTGCCACAGGTCGGGGCCATCCGGAGCCACGCGTTCAGGCCAGGTAGACGGCATCGGCGAGGATCAGTCGTTACGCGCCAGGTGGGCCGCGCCAATGAGTCCGGCGTCCGGTCCGAGCTCGGCCAGCCTTACGTCGGCGAACTCCCGGTGGGAACGACCGGTGAGACCATGATGGTAGGCCTCCCTGGCCGGTCCGAGCAGCAACTCGCCCGCCTCGGAAACGCCGCCGCCGATCACGAAGCAACCGGGGTCGAGTATGGCCGAAAGATCAGCCAGGCCGGCCCCGAGCCAGCTGCCCACGATCTCGAAGCAGCGCATGGCGCCGAGGTCGCCTTCACGCGCCGCTTCGGTGACCGCCGGGCCGTCGATCCCCTCGGGGGTGCCGCCGCCCAGCTGGAGGAGGCGCACAGCTGCCTCTGGCGACCGTCTGGCGAACTCGCGCGCCTCGGCCACCAGGGCGCTGCCGCTCGCGTACTGCTCCCAGCAACCCAGATTGCCGCAGCCGCACAGCCGGCCTTCGGGCACGACCCGGTAGTGACCGGGCTCGCCCGCCGAGCCGAAACGGCCCCGGTATAGCCGGCTGTCTATGACGATGCCCGCCCCGATGCCAGTGCCCACGGTGATCAGCAGCACCTGCTCGAGCCCGCGTGCGGCGCCTAGCTTTGCCTCGGCCCAGGCCGCGGCGTTCGCGTCATTCTCGACAACGACGGGTCGGCCGATGCGCTCTTCCACCAGTTTCTTGACCGGCTCGTAGCGCCAGGCGAGGTTGGGCGCGAACAGGACGGTCGACCTGGTCTGGTCGACGAAGCCCGCGGCCCCGATCCCGACCGCATCGACCTCGTACCGGCCCAGCAGCTCGTTGACGACATCGGCGATCACGGCAATCGTGCCGCCAGGGCTGGCGGCGGGGGTAAAGCGCTTCAGCTTCTCGACGATATGCCCGTGCCGGTCAACGACTCCTGCGGCGACCTTGGTGCCGCCAACGTCAACCCCGATCGTCAGGCTCATGCCCCTGCCCGTCTAGCTGGACGTCGTGCTCCGCGGCCGCCGGCCCCGTCGGCTCCGCCGCTGGCTGTCCGCCAGCCGCGGCGCCGTCATCGGGCTCGGTTGCCGCAGCCCACGTATCCGGCTCGGCGCTCTGGGCAGTAGCTAGCCGATCGCCCGGCTTCCAGCCACCTGGCCCATGGTCTCCCGCGGCAGATCCGTGCGGCGGCTCGTCCTCGTGGCGCTCGACCGCAGGCTCTTGCAGGTCAGCCACATCGTCGGCACCGAATCGCGGCCGCTGCCCGCCACCCGCACCGGTCGCGGTGTCTGATGTGGCCGAAGCCTCCGCGCCGGGCCGGCTCGCGCTACCGCCGCTTGCCGCGCGAGGCTCGTTCGTGCGCGGCTCGCTCGTGCGCGGCTCGCTGGCCCGAGATCCGCCTCCCAGGCCCAGCATCGAGTCGAGTGCGCTGATCGCATCCTGAACTGCAGATGCGACAGCGTCACCAGCCCCAGACAGCTGCCCGCCGATGCCAGGGCCGGACTCGCGCATCCGCCTTGCGGCCCGGCAGATCGGGCACCACTGGCACTCCGGCGACTCCCCCGCGTCGGGTGGGATCTCAGTCGTGGCCGTGTCCCAGACGTTGGCTGTCGAGGGCCGCTGCCCGCCGCTGAAGGTCCGGCGCACCTGGCCCGATATCTCCTTGCGCATGGTCCTCGCGCTTGACCGGATGAGCCACCGCTGCAGGTCGCTGAGCATGTCGGCACCTGGCACGCTCGGCCGCGACCGGTCAGAACTCGACTGCCCGGAGGACGGCCGCGCCGAACCAGGCCGTGCCGATTCAGGCCGTGCCGATTCAGGCCGTGCCGATTCAGGCCGTGCCGACTCGGCCCGCCCCGACTCAGGCCGGTCATTCGCCGGCCGCCCAGAACCAGCTCCGTCAGATGCTGGCCGATCGGAACCTTGCCGGTCCGACGGCTCGTCGCGCCCGGGCTGCTCAGTCATCGGTCTCACCATTTCCCGATCCATCCCCGTTACGTGTCCCCGCTTCGTGCCGCTTCATTCCCGCGCCGCAGTCAGCCGGGCCTGAGCTCGCGAGGCAGGAGCTCACGTGAATGACTCTGCCCGCGTCTTCAGGCCCTTGAGCGCGGTGTCAATGATCGTCTTCTCGGCGCGCCGCTTCAGCATCCCGATCATCGGCACCCTGGTCCCGACGGCCAGTTCGTAGCTCACCTTCGTGCCCGGCCCATCCTCGGCTAGCGCGTAAGCGCCGGACATCTCCGTGACCATCGAGCCCGCCTCGGCCAGCTGCCAGCGCACCGCCGCGTCGCCGTCCCATTCGTAGGCCAGGACGTAGCTGTCCCTGATAATGCCCGCGTCCAGCCCGAACCGGACGCGCAGCGGGCGCGCATCCGGACCGGTCTCGAGGACCTCGGCTGACCGCACACCAGTCGCCCACTCCGGGTAGGACCCGAAATCAGCGATGACGCCCATGACTACCCCGCGATCGGCCGCAACCGTGATGCTTGAGGAAGTCCTGTCCGCCATGACTCGGAGCGTACCTCTTAGCCCGGCTCGCAACGGACATCGCGGGCCGGCACGTCAAAGACCGGCACGGTCAGCCCCACTGGAGTACGTATGGCATCCCGCTGGCCCGGAAATGGCCGACGTTGATGCACTCGGTAGGGCCGATCCGCACCCGACTCTGCAGCGGCTGATGCACGTGGCCGAAGAGAACGTACCGCGGCCGGGTTTTCTTGATCGTCGCGAGCAGCGCCTCGCTCCCCCGCTCCATCCGCCTGGCCACGGTGTCGTAGAGCAAATCAGGCACGGCCGGCGGGATGTGCGCGCACAGGACGTCGACCTCCCCGATGGCCTCGACCTTGGCCGCGAACTCGTCGTCGTCGATCTCGTTCGGCGTTCGGTATGTCGTGCGCAGCCCGCCGCCCACGAAACCGAACGTCCAGCCATCTAGCTGGACGCGCTCCCCGTCCAGGATGTACTGACCAGGCCGTGCGTGCTCAGCCCACAGCTTCGGCAGGTCGACGTTGCCGTAGGTCAGGTACGACGGCACCGGCATCGCCGCGAACAGCTCCGCGTACTGCCGCGACACCGCGGCCTCGATGTGCTGGCGCGGGTCACCGCCCAGCTGGCCCCACAGCGCGCGCGACATGTCACGTGCTTCATCGAACCGGCCGTCTGAGCGCAGCTCGACGAGCAGCCGCGCCTGCTCGGCGCCGAACAGGTCAGGAAAGATCCCCTGGCTATGGTCTGCGTAGTCGATGAACAGCAGCAGATCGCCCAGGCAGATCAGCGCGTCAGCGCCCGCGCCCGCCGCCGCCAGCGCGTCCGCCCGGCCATGGACATCACTCACCACGTGCACCCGCATCCACCTACAGTAGGCAAGTCCGGCAGGTAGGCCTAGCCGGCCCGCGACAGACTTCTCGCTTCCCGACGCGGTAACGTCCAAGAAGATCAGGACGGGAACGTGGTCGTCTGGGAGGCTCCTTGCTCGAATTTGGTATCCCTGCTCTCATCGAGGTACCGGACGATGCCGGGCTGGCCGACGTAGTTTTCAGCCGGGCCGCGGCCGATCCTGACGAGGTCATGCTCCGCCGGCGCGCGGCCGACGGACGCTGGCAGGACGTCACTGCCGCGCAGTTCTGCTCGGAGGTCTCCGGGCTCGCCAAGGGACTGATCGCGGCCGGAATCCAGGCCGGCGACCGGGTCGTGCTCATGTCACGCACCAGGTATGAGTGGACGCTCGCCGACTACGCGATCTGGGCCGCCGGGGCAGTGACCGTGCCGGTCTACGAGACCTCATCCGCCGAGCAGGTGGAATGGATCGTCACGGACTCTGGCTCCCGGGCTGCCATCGCCGAGACCGACAAGCACGCGGAGGTCATCGCCAGCCTCCGGGATCGGCTGCCCGACCTTACGCAGGTGTGGCGTATCTCCGGCCTGGACGAGCTGGCCGCCACGGGAACCGACGTCGCCGACGACGGGCTGCGGCAGCGCCGCGCCAGCCGCCGGGCGGGCGACCTGGCGACCATCATCTACACCTCGGGCACGACCGGGCGGCCGAAGGGCTGCGAGCTGACGCACCGGAACCTGCTCGCCGCCGTACGCAACGGCGTCCACGGAGCGCTGCCGGAGCTATTCGAGCCCCCCGGTTGTTGCACGCTGCTCTTTATGCCCCTAGCGCACGTGTTCGCCCGGATCATCGAGATCGGCTGCCTGGAGTCAGGCGCGGTCCTCGGGCACTGGGAGGACATCGGCAGCGTGGCCGAAGGGCTGCGCGAGTTCCAGCCGACGTTCCTGCTCGCCGTTCCCCGGGTGTTCGAGAAGGTCTACAACACCGCGCAGCAGCAGGCGTCCGCCAGCCCGGCCAAGAGCAGGATCTTCGCCGCCGCGGCCGCTACGGCCGTCGCTTACAGCCAGGCCACCGACGCCGGGCGGTCCGGCCTGGGCCTCCAGGCCCGCCACGCACTGTTCGATCGCCTGGTCTACGGCAAGCTGCGGGCTGCCGTCGGCGGCAGGGTGACCTACGCCGTCTCCGGCGGCGCGCCGCTCGGCGAGCGACTCGGGCACTTCTTCCGCGGCGCGGGCATCACCGTGCTCGAGGGCTACGGCATGACCGAGACGTCAGCCGCTGCCACGGTCAACAAGCCGCGCCGCAACAAGGTAGGCACTGTCGGCCAGCCGCTGCCAGGCGTGACCGCCCAGATCGCCGAGGACGGCGAGATCCTGCTCCGCGGCAAGATCGTCTTTGCCGGCTACCGGCGTAACGAGGCAGGCACCAAGGAAACCCTCGACGCCGACGGCTGGCTGCACACCGGCGATCTCGGGTCTCTGGACGACGAGGGCTTCCTGCGGGTCACCGGCCGTAAGAAGGAGCTGATCGTCACAGCTGGCGGCAAGAACGTCGCCCCGGCGGTGCTGGAAGACCGGCTGCGCGCGCACCCGTTGATCAGCCAGGTCATGGTCGTCGGCGACAACAGGCCCTTCATCGCCTGCCTGATCACTCTGGACCCCGAAGCACTGGAGCACTGGAAGCAACAGCACGGCAAGCCGGCCGACGCCACCCCGGCGGATCTAGTCAATGACACTGACCTGCTCGCCGAGCTCCAGGTCGCGGTCGACGACACGAACAAGGCGGTGTCACGTGCCGAGTCGATCCGCAAGTTCGTCGTCCTGCCAGTCGACTTCACAGTCGAGAACGAATACATCACGCCGTCGCTGAAGGTGAAGCGCGCGGTCGTGGCAAAAGACTTCGCCGCCGACATCGAGGCGTTGTACACGCGATAGGGCCGCCGTCGACCAGACTGGAGCAGCCAGAGCAGAGAAATGGCTGCTCCAGTCCGCTCCACGCCGGCCTTGCTCGGTCAGCCGACTTTGCCGGCCAGGATGTGCTCAAGGCGCTCAGCTACGAGGTCCCACGTCCATTCACGGTCTACCCAGGCCTGGCCCTTGTCGCCCATCGCGGCGGCCCCGGCTGGATCGGCTAGCAGCTGGACGAGCCGCTCGGCGAGCGCTTCCTCGCTGCGACCGGGGACCACGTAACCCGTCTCGCCGTCGAGGATGGCGTCCGGTGCGCCACCGGAGTCTCCGCCGATCACCGGCAGGCCCGTCGCCGATGCCTCCAGGTAGACGATGCCGAGGCCCTCGACGTCCAGGCCGGCCCGGCGGGTCCGGCACGGCATCGCGAAGATGTTGCCCGCGTCGTAGTAGCTGGGCAGATCGCCCCAGCTGACAGGCCCGGTGAACAGCACGGAGTCCCCTACCCCGGTTTGCTTGACGAGGCGGTCGAGGCTTGACCGGTAGGGGCCGTCCCCGACCAGCAGCAGGAGCGGGTCGGAGCCCGACTGCGCCCGGACAGCTGGCCACGCCTTGATCAGGGCGTCCTGGCCCTTGCGCGGCACCATCCGGGACACGCACACGACGACCGGACGGTCAGCCGGGACGCCGAGCTCGCTTCCGGACCCGCATGCCGCCAGCGCCGGGCCTGAACTCGAGCGGGTCGACGCCGGGCGCGAGCTTGACCATCCGGCTGGCCGCGGCCGGCGACAGGGCCCTGGCCATCCGGATGCGGAAGTACTCGGCGAGGTAGGTAAGCACGTCGACCTCGTCGCCGATGCGCCGCAGCAGCGACCGGGCGCCTGGCAGCGCGGCCCAGCCCGCCTCGTGCCCATGGGTCAGCCCGACGATCCGCTCGGCACCGGCCTTGCGCAGCCGCGGCGCGAGCAGGCCAAGCGGGGCAGCCGCGCCGAACAGGACGCTGTCGCATCCGTGCTCGGCCAGCAGCGCGCACGCCCGTGCACCGACCGACGGGACCGGCAGCATCAGCGACCCCGGATGCCGGACGACCGGGAAAGGCTGCCGGGCGTCGAACTCGGCCGCGCCCTTCCAGGCCGGTGCGTAGACAACGACGCCATCCTCGGGCAGGCGAGTCGCCAAGGCATGCACGAACGACTGAATCCCGCCGCTACGCGGCGGGAAGTCGTTGGTGACGATCAGTACCTTGGTCATCTAGCTTCCCCGGCGCCGCTCGGCACCGTCGGGCGATGGCGCCACTCACCGCAGTGCCGGAAACTCCGGCCTACGGCCGAACGGCGCCGTCAAAGACCTGTCGATACCAGCCGCTGAACGAGATCAGCTCGACGTCCATCCCTGGCTGGGGCGCATCTATCAGCTTGTTGTTCCCGACGTAGATACCCACATGGCCGGCGCCGTTGAACACCATGATGTCACCCGGCTGCATGTCGGCCTCGCTGACGTGCGGCAACTGGGCCCACTGCTCCTCGCTGGTGCGCGGGATCGTCACGCCCGCGTACGCCCACGCCGACATGGTGAGGCCTGAGCAGTCGTAACCGGCCGAGCACGGGCCGGTGCCACCCCACACGTACGGGCAGTTGATCTTGCTGTAGGCGAACGCCACTGCCTTCTCCGCCTGCGTCGCGGTAGGGCCGTTGTACTTCACCGGCGACCCGCTAGGCGGATTGCCGGGCCCAACGACCGCCTGCTGGGCCGGGCTGAGCTTGTTGACGAGTTGCTGCTCCTGGCTGACCAGCTTGGCCATCGCCTGCTTGCGCTTGGTGAGGCCTGCCTTGAGCTCGAGGATTCCGGCCTTGGTCCGCTGGGCGAGCTGCTGGGTGGAGGTGAGCTGCTTGGCTGCCGCCAGGAACTGGTTGATCTGTGCCGCGTTCGAAGCGGAGAGCTCCAGCAGGATCGAGGACTGATTCAGTATCTGCTGCGGCTTACCCGACGTGAGCAGGGTAATCGAGGAGTTGAGGTTGCCGTCCTCATAGGCCGTGACGGCGATGCGCCCGATCTGCTGGCGCATCGAGGCGAACCGGACGCTGTAGGCGGCCACCTCTTCGTTGATGAGCCCGAGCCGCTGGTTGGTGGCGGCGAGCTCCTGCTTGACCTGGTCATACTGCTGGTCAAGCTTCTCCAGCTGCGACTGCAGCTTGGTGAGTTTGGCTTGAACCTGGCTCAGCGTCGGGGTCGGCTTCGCGCTAGCGCTTGCCGTGACGCCTATCAGTACTCCAGCGGCAAAGACCGAGACGGTCACAGCCGCAACACCGTGCCTGACGATCCTGCGAACCGACGGCGGCGTATGCACCTGCGTGACACGCTCCTTCTTCCACTGTCGGCCTACCGGGTCAGCTGACGGGTTCGGGCTGTGGAAGTCTGCCCTACGGCCAGGTTGGGGGCCTGGCCGATTCACCCCTGGCGGCACCGCACTGCGCACCGTCGGTGGGTCCCCGGTTCTCCCAGCCGACCCACGCGAGCCCGCTGTCAGGAGATTCGGCTCTGGCCGCTCGCCGCCGCCGGATGGCGACTGCTTAGCGATACGACTCGGTCCATGACCTTAGTGGCGCGCGGAGGGAGGATTCAACCACTTCGCGCACTCTCATGCTGACTATCTGGCGGCTCGACCGGCCGCCAGGTGAGTAACAGCGTCATAACGCCCACGTCGCTACTTGCATAACGACCTCATCGGGCGCACCTGTCGTCCGCGTGCGGCGGCGCGCCTGAGCCGGACTGTCGGCACCGCGTCCTAGCGTGAAACCGTGATGGAAGCCCTAGCAAACGTCAGCCTCGTCGTGGTCGATGTCGAGACCACCGGGTGGCTGCACGAGCAGGGCGAGATCACCGAGATCGGCGCGGTCCGCCTCACCGGCGGTCACGTCACCGGGGAGTTCTCGTCCCTGGTCCGCCCAAGCGGACCGGTCCCGGCGGACATCACCGCGCTGACCGGCATCACCGATGACATGGTCGGCCGCGCACCGTCGCCCGCCCCGGTCCTTCGGGCCTTCCTCGCCTTCGCCAGCGATTGCGTACTAGTTGCGCACAACGCGCCGTTCGATCTGGAGTTCCTCACGGCCGCGTGCGCCGCCTGCCACCTCGCGTGGCCGAGGGCGGCGGTGCTGGACACGGCGGTGCTGGCCCGGCTGCTGCTCGGCCCGGACGACGTTCCCGACTGCCGGCTGGGCACGCTCGCCGATTACTTCGGCGCTGCCACGACGCCGTGCCACCGGGCGCTAGCCGACGCCAAGGCGACCGCGGATGTCCTAGCCGGGCTGCTGAGGCTGGCGGCCGGCATCAGGCCGGCGAGCCAGCCGAGGCTCATCAGCATCGCCAGCTGATCCGGCGGTACGCTACTGCCGCGGCTGGGGCGCTCGATCACGGCCGCCGCGAGGAGGCGAGCTATGGTCACCGCAATCGTCTTGATCAAGGCCGACGTGGCCCGCATCCCCGAGACCGCCGAGGAGATCGCGAAGATCCCGGCGGTCAGTGAGGTCTACTCCGTCACCGGAGAGTTCGACCTCGTCGCGATGGTGCGGGTGCGGGCTCACGACGAGCTGAGCGACGTCATCCCCGGCACGGTCAACAAGGTCGCAGGTGTGACGCACACCGAGACGCATATCGCGTTCCGGACGTACTCACGGCACGATCTCGAGGCCGCGTTCTCCATCGGGTACACCGAGGCGTAGCCGACAGAGCGTCAGGGGCCGCCTGCCTGGCGCGCGTGACGTCAGGGCGACGCTTACTTGCCAGCGAGCCGGTTGCTGGTCTCGACCCAGCGGTCGAGCAGGTCGGCCGCGGCGCCCGAATCGACAGCCTCCGCCGCCCGCCGGTACCCGGCCGCCAGTGCGGGCACGAGCGCTTCCGGGCCGGAGACCCCAGCGTCGGCCGCGAGCGCCGCTCCAGCATTGAGCAGCGCGGTGTCGCGGACCGGCCCCTGCCTCCCGCCAAGGAACTCCCGTGCGACGCCGGCGTTGTGCGCCGGGTCGCCGCCAAGCAGGTCCGTCGGGACCGAGCGGGGAATCCCGAGCTCGGCCGGGTCGAAGGCGGTCTCGCTGACCGTTCCCTCATGCACGATCCAGACCGCTGAGGTCGCGGTCGTGGTCAGCTCGTCCAGGCCATCGCCGCCATGGAACACCAGCGCCGAGCAGCCGCGTGCGGCCAGCACGCCGGCGAGGATCGGACCCATCCGGGGGTCGGCCACGCCGAGCGCCTGTGCCGCCGGCCGGGCCGGGTTCGCCACGGGGCCGAGGACGTTGAAAACCGTCGGGACGCCGAGCTCGCGGCGCGGGACGATCACGTGCCGCAGCGCCGGGTGGTACAGGGGCGCGAACAGGAACGCGGCGCCGATCTCGGCTGCCAGCTGCTCGGTCGCCGACGCCGGGAGGTCGATGACGACGCCGAGCGCCTCGAGCACGTCGGCCGTGCCGCAGGCCGATGAGGCGGCCCTGTTGCCATGCTTGACCATCCGGGCGCCTGCGGCCGCGGCCGCGATCGTGCCCATCGTCGAGATGTTGACCGTCCTGGCGCCGTCGCCGCCGGTGCCGACCAGGTCGACCGTCCGGCCGGGTATCGAGATGGGCGCGGCGTGATCGAGCATGGCCTGGGCCAGCCCCGTCACCTCGCTCGCCGTCTCGCCCTTGATCCGCAGCGCCACGCCGAAGCCCGCGATCTGGGCCGGCGTCGCCGCGCCTTCCATGATCTCGTTCATCGCCCAGGCAGTTTCCTCGGCGGTGAGCGGCTCACCCTTAATCAGCGCGCCGATCAGGGCGGGCCAGGCTGCACGCGAGTCCATGTACGGCCACCTCGATCCGGATCCGGCTGATGAGCTGCTGCGAGCGGGGACGAGCCCGTTCCCATTTGCATTGTCATTCTGGCGTACAAGGCGGAGCGCTTGCGGCCGCTCAGGCCTGAACGACTCCGGTGCCAGCGGCGGCGCGCTGCCGCATGAGGCCGGCGAGCTCGCGGGCGAGCGCAACCGGGTCGATCGGGTGGCTCACCACCGCGTCGGCTCGCGACCAGGTTGCCAGCCAGCCGTCATCGGGACGGCCGATGATCAGCAGCACGGGCGGGCAGTTGTGGATCTCGTCCTTGGCCTGGCGGCAGACGCCCATCCCGCCGGCGGGCTGGGCCTCGCCATCGAGCACCATGACGTCGACGCCGCCGGCGTCCAGGAGCCGAAACAGCATGGGCTCCGTCGCGACCTCGATGATCTCTGCTTCCGGCACGTCGGGGGCCGGCCGGCGGCCTATGGCGAGGCGCACCCTGGCCCGAGTGTCGCCATCATGGCTATACACGACAACCTTCATGGCAAAAGATGCTACCGACCCGGGGGGTCGGGCTACGCACGCCTACGCGGTGTCGTAATAATGACCTCGTGGTCACAGCATCTACTGAGGTAGCTCCGCGGGGAGTTACCAGCAGGCCCAATCTCGTCAGCGTGGGCACGATTATCTGGCTGTCGTCAGAACTGATGTTCTTCGCGGCCTTGTTCGCGATGTACTTCACGATTCGCTCGGTCGACAAGGGCATGGGCCAGGCCTGGCCCAAGGCGCACCTGGACCTTCAGCTGGCCTCGATCAACACGACGGTCCTGCTGCTGTCGAGCGTGACCTGCCAGATGGGCGTCTTCGCGGTGGAGCGGCACCAGATCCGGCGGTCCGGACGGATCTGGAATTTCCCCAAGTGGGGCCTGCGCGAGTGGTACGTGCTCTCCTTCCTGATGGGCCTCTACTTTGTCAGCGGCCAGGGTTATGAGTACCTCGACCTGATCCGCAAGCAGCACGTCACGCTGTCGTCGAGTAACTACGGGTCGGTGTTCTTCCTCACCACCGGGTTCCACGGATTGCATGTGACGGGCGGTCTCATCGCGTTTTTGTTCCTCCTCGGCAGGACGTTCGCGGCCAAGAGGTTCACGCTCGAGCAGCAGACGAGCGCCATCGTCGTGTCGTATTACTGGCACTTCGTGGATGTGGTCTGGATCGGGCTGTTCACCACGATCTACCTGATCCACTAACCGGGAACTTGGGGATAGCTGTGAGCTGGATCACCGCGAGGCGCCGCCACCCGGCCGCGGGTTACATCATCGTCGCCTTCGTGCTCGTCCTGATCGGCGCCGGATACGCGGTCCTGACCAGTGGCAATGCCTCGGCCGCGTCGCCAGTCGCCGCGAACTCGGCGCAGATCGCGCAGGGTCGCAGCCTCTTCGTCGAGGATTGCGCAACTTGCCACGGCCTGTACGCCGAGGGTGTGAGCGGCCAGGCCCCCAGCCTGATCGGCGTCGGCGCGGCCGCTGTCGACTTCCAGGTCAGCACGGGTCGCATGCCAGCCGCCGAGGTCGGCGCCGAGAACGTGCGCAAGCCACCGAAGCTGTCCACGGCTCAGACGCACGCGGTGGCCGCGTACATCCAGTCGCTGGGCGGCGGTCCGCCGATCCCGTCGGCTGCGCAGGTCAACTCGGCAGGCGCCAACATCGGCCTGGGCCAGCAGCTGTTCGTGGCCGACTGCGCGGCCTGCCACAACTTCGTCGGGGCCGGCGGCGCGCTGACGTACGGCAAGTTCGCCCCGCCGCTGACCGCCTCGACTCCGACCCAGATCTACGAGGCCATGCTCACCGGGCCCGAGGCCATGCCGGTGTTCAATGACCTCACCATCACCCCGCAGGAGAAGCGGGACATGATCGCCTACGTCACCACCGTGCGCGCGGAGCCCAACCCCGGCGGGTTCAGCCTGGGCCGGGTCGGCCCGGTGACCGAGGGCCTGGTGGCGTTCCTCGGCCTGCTGCTGTTCATGGTGCTGGCGGCTCTCTGGATCACTGCAAAGCACGGGAAGGCTCATGAGTAACAACCCCCCAGGACAGCCTGGCGCCGGAGACTCAGGCGACACGAGCTGGCCCGAGTACCTGACCAGCGCCGAGGGTCACGGGACAGGTACCGGCGGGAGCTCGGCCCCGGAAGGTCCCCCCGTGCGGCACCGGGTGATCGGCACGCCCTCCCCGGCTACGGCCCGCACGCTGCTGCCCGGCGACGGCGGCGGCTCTCACCAGCCGCCCAGCCCCGAGATGCCGCCCGACCCGCCGGACCTGAACCGCGCCAAGAAGGCTGAGCGAATCGTCGTCGCGTGCTTCCTGATCGCCATGCTCGCTGGCTTGGGCTTCCTGGTCGCCTACGGGATCATCGGCGTCGGCACGATCACCAGGGTGCTGCACTCGAACCTGGCCCTCGGCGGCACCTTGTCGCTGGCCTTCCTGCTGCTCGGCATTGGCGCCGTGGTCTGGGTCAGGCACCTGATGCCGGACGTCGAGCTGACCGAGCAGCGGCATGCGCTGCGATCGACGGACGCGGACCGCGCGGCGTTCAAGGAGACGTTTGAGGAAGGGGCGGCGACCAGCCAGTTTGTCAAGCGCCCGATGGTCCGCCGCAGCCTCATCGCAGCGACCGTGCCGCTCGCCGTCGCGCCGATCTTCCTGCTGCGCGACCTCGGCCCGCTGCCCGGCACAAGCCTGGATCACACCGTCTGGCGCAAGGGCCGTCGGCTGGTCGTGTACGGCACCGGCAGGCCGATCACCTCGGCCGAGTTCAGCTCTCCCGGCAGCATCATCAGCGTCGCCCCCGAGGGCTTCCAGAACAACGACGACGCGATGGCGAAGGCCGCCGTCATCATCATCAAGTTCCGGCCCGGCCAGGTGCATTACACCTCGGCGAACCACGCGGTTGCCAACAAGGTGGTCCAGAACTGGACCGTCGACAACATCGTCGCGTACTCGAAGATCTGCACGCACGTGGGCTGCCCGGCGGCGCTGTACGAGCAGACGACGCACCACATCCTGTGTCCCTGCCATCAGTCGACCTTCGATGCGACCCAGGGAGCTAGGGTGCTCTTCGGCCCAGCCACCAGGCCGCTCCCGCAGCTACCGATCGGCCTGGACTCACAGGGCTTCCTGATCGCGACAAGCGATTTCCATGAGCCGGTAGGCCCGAGTTTCTGGGAGCGGTCATGAGCGTCGACAGAGCGCTTGAAGGCACCGGCCGGTGGCTTGACGACAGGCTCCACGGAGCCCGGGGTGTCCGCGTCCTGCTGCGGAAGGTCTTCCCCGACCACTGGTCGTTCCTGCTAGGCGAGGTTGTCCTCTACTCGTTCATCATCCTGCTGCTGACCGGGACGCTCCTGACGCTGTGGTTCCAGCCCAGCATGACCGACGTCGTCTATCACGGCGCCTATATCCCGCTGCGCGGCGTCCGGATGAGCGAAGCGTACGCCTCCACGCTGAACATCAGCTTCGACGTGCGCGGCGGGCTGCTAATCCGGCAGATCCACCACTGGGCCGCCGACTTGTTCATGGCCGGGATCTTCGCGCACATGCTCCGGGTGTTCTTCACCGGCGCCTACCGCAAGCCACGCGAGATCAACTGGCTGATCGGCATCACGTTGCTCACCCTCGGCCTGCTCGAGGGCCTCTTCGGCTACTCCCTGCCGGATGACCTGCTGTCCGGCGCTGGCCTGCGGATCCTCGAGGGCGTCATCCAGTCGATCCCGCTAGTCGGGTCCTACCTGGCCTTCTTCCTGTTCGGGGGCGCGTTCCCCGGTCACATCATCATCCCGCGCCTGTACATCCTGCATGTGCTACTGATCCCCGGGCTGATCCTGGCGCTGGTCAGCGCGCACCTGTTCCTGATGTTCTTCCAGAAGCACACCCAGATGCCGGGCAAGGGCAGGACCAACGAGAACGTCGTCGGCGCGCCCACCTACCCGTACTTCATGGCCAAGACGGGCGCGTTCTTCTTCTTCGTCTTCGCCGTGCTGACGCTGGCCGCGACCTTTGCGCAGATCAACCCCATCTGGCTGTACGGACCGTTCAATCCGGTCGCCATGTCGGCTGGCTCGCAGCCCGACTTCTACATGGGCATGCTCGAGGGCGCGCTGCGCGTCATGCCTGCCTGGCAGTGGGTGGTGTTCGGGCACACCTTTGCCTTCAACGTGTTCATACCGGCTCTGGTGCCGCTAGGCCTGGTGTTTACTCTCGCGGCTATCTGGCCGTTCCTGGAGCAATGGGTCACCGGCGACAGACGCGAGCACCACATAAACGACCGGCCGCGGAATGCAGCGACGAGAACCGCGCTCGGCATCGCAGTGATCACGTTCTACGGCGTCCTGTGGGCCGAAGGCGCCAACGACATCATCGCCGACCAGCTCAACGTCCCGCTCTACTGGATCACATGGGCGGCCAGGGTGGGCATATTCGTCGGTCCGGTCATCGCCTACATCATCACCAAGCGCATCTGCCTCGGCCTCCAGCGCAAGGACAACCACCTGCTCGAGCACGGTGTCGAGACCGGCATCATCAGGCAGCTGCCCGGCGGCGAGTTCATCGAGGAGACCAGGCCAGTCGACGAGAACTCTCTTGCCGTGCTGATGTCGCGCGCGGATTATCCGGAGCTGCCCTCAGCTGAGACGGCCGAGACCGACGTGCCGGCTCCCGGCATGCGCGGCGGTCTGGGCCGAGTGCGGGAACGGCTCTACAAGGTCGTCGCGGAGAGCGCCCCGCTGCCGGAGCCTAACGGCCACCATGGCAACGGGCACGGCAACGGCCACGCCGTCGAGGGCAATGGCCACGGCCAGACAGCCATCCCGAGCGGCGCGACTGGCGCGACCGCGAGTCAGCCCGACCGGCCGGCCGGCGAGGACGAGCACTAACCGCGTCAAGCTGACGAGTCAGGCCCGGCGCTCTGCGGAGCGCCCGGCCTGACTGTTAGTAGTTCCGCTAGGCCATGTTGTCCGTGACCCCAGCAGGCCCAGAGCCGCAGCCAGGCGGCCGCGTAGCCAAACAGGCTGGGACCGTTGCTCCCCGATGGCAGGCTGCGCTCCCGGGAGGTCACAGCGCGTTCTAGCGCCGCACTTCGCGACGGCTAGCTCAGGCCCACGCCTGCCAACGTGATCAGCATCAGTCCAGCCGACCGAAGCACCACACATTTCATGCCGTCGGTGGGGATGAAATGGGCAAATCTGGGCACGGAATGGCTGGACGGCATGAAACGTTGGCTGACGACCATACTGCGAGGTGAACTTAGCTGGCCGCTGCCCGCCTGCCGCGGCTAGCTTGCCCTACATGGGCACCTGGGCCAGGCATACGCCGTGGGGAGGTCGGGCTGCCGCCATGACCGCCGGAAGCATCACCCCGGCCGTGCTGGAGTGGGTCGGGCGGATCAAGCCGGGCGCCTCCGTGGCCCGCTCCACAGTGCGCCCGCTGGCCGGCGGCGCAGTCGCTCGCCGGGTCGATCGCGTGACGCTGCACCTGACAGGCAACCACGGCGCGCTGGAGCTGGTGCGCAAGGAGGCTCCCGCACACGAGATCGCCGGACTGCGCGCCGCACAGGCGGTGCAGGCGGAAGCCAACGCGATACCCGAGCTCGTGGCGTGGGGCAACGGCTGGCTAATGACTCCGCTGGCACCCGGCTCACCGCTGGCCCGCGACTGCGCGATCCCGGCGAACCTATACGCCGCTCTCGCTGTGTTGCATGCCCGCTACCACGGCGGCGCCGGCCTGCCCGCCGCGATACCGCGCGTGACCCCCGCGTGGTGGCAGGCACTGTGCCGGGAATGGGTCGATCCGCAGCTTCGCGAGCACTCCGCCAGGCACCCTCCGGGCGTCACCGCCAGGGCCCGGACGCTCATAAACAGCGCCGCCGATCTTCCGGCGGTCTCCGCCATCCTGGCTGAGCTGACCCCTACGCTCCTGCACGGCGACGTCCACCCCGGCAATGTGCTGGTGAGCGCAGGCCGTGCCACCCTCATCGACTGGGGCAGCTGCCGCGTCGGGCCGGCCGCCCTCGACCTGGCCAACCTCGTTCCTGCCGGTTCCGCGAGTGTCGCGCTGTACGCACGGACATGGCAGGGAATCAGCGGCCAGGCGCTGCCTGCGGCAATCGAACGGGGTTACCGGTGGGCCGCATTGCAGATCCCCGTCCAGTACTTGCCTTGGACGGCCGGGCACCTGTCCACCAGGGATCTCGAGGCCGCACTGGACCTGATCGATCAGGCGCTCGACCAGATAGCCAGCTGGCCCTAGCCGTACACCGCTGACAGCCGACTACCGCGGACTGCCACTAGAGAGCTGCGCACAGCGGGACGCGAGCGCGCGGAGACAGACGACGCTCAGTGGGCGTAGTGGCCGCGGTAGTACTCGAAAACGAAGCCGACCATCGACAGCAGCAGCGCCAGCGCGCCAATGAGGAAGAGCCACCAGCCGATCGCGACGCCAATCGCGGCGGTCGCGGCGGCGAGGCCGACGAACAGCGGCCACCAGCTGTGCGGGCTGAAGAAGCCGAGCTCGCCCACGCCCTCGTCGACCTCGCCGTCCGCTCGGTCTTCTGGCCGCTCCGGGAGCCTGCGCCCGGTGAAGAGGACGTAGAAGCCGGTCAGGAAGGCCAGTGCGACCGCCAGCGCCAGCGCCGTGGTCCCGGTCGGGTCGTGCGAGAAGCGCCAGTAGACGATGTCGGACGCGCCGAAGAAGGCCGCGCAGCCAAGGAAGAGGTAAGCCTCTACTTTCACGACCCAGCTCCGATCGACTTCTGCTGCTCTTTCTCCAGGTGCCGATCTCGGCCGGACCTGATATTCGGGTAGTGCAAGTCGAATGCTGGCCGCTCGGATCTGATCCGCGGGATCGAGGTGAAGTTATGCCGGGGTGGCGGGCATGACGTCGCCCACTCCAGCGAGTTCGAGAAGCCCCACGGATCGTCGGCAGTCACCTGCTCGCCGCGCTTCCAGGTGATGTAGATGTTGTAGAAGAAGATGAAGTTGGACGCGCCCAGGATGAACGCCCCGATCGAGGAGACGTCGTTCAGCGTGGTGGCCAGGTGTGGCAGGAACGGGTAGTTCGCCACCCGGCGCGGCATGCCCATCAGGCCCAGCCAGTGCTGCACCAGGAACGTCAGGTTGAACCCGATGAAGACACTCCAGAAGTGCCACTGGCCCAGCCGGTAGTCAAGGATCTTGCCGGTCCACTTCGGCCACCAGAAATAGAACCCGCCGAACATGCAGAACACCACGGTGCCGAACAGCACGTAGTGGAAGTGCGCCACGACGAAGTAGGAGTCGCTGACCGCGAAGTCCAGGGGCGGCGAGGCCAGGATGACACCGGTCAGGCCGCCGAACAGGAACACGATCAGGAACCCGAGTATGAACAGCATCGCCGGCTCGAACGTGATCTGACCTCGCCAGATCGTGCCGACCCAGTTGAAGAACTTCACCCCGGTGGGCACCGCGATGAGGAACGTCATGAACGAGAAGAACGGCAGCAGTACTGCGCCGGTGGTGAACATGTGGTGCGCCCACACCGTCAGCGACAGGCCGGCGATGGCGATGGTGGCCGCGACCAGGCCCTTGTAGCCGAACAGCGGCTTGCGGGAGAAGACAGGCAGGACCTCGGTGGCGATGCCGAAGAACGGCAGCGCCACGATATAGACCTCCGGATGGCCGAAGAACCAGAACAGGTGCTGCCACAAGATCGCGCCGCCGCTGTTGGCGGAGAAGACCTGGGCGCCGAGCTTCCTGTCGATCTCCAGCACCAGCAAGGCGGCCGCCAGCACGGGGAAGGCCAGCAGCACGAGCAGGGACGTCAGCAGGATGTTCCAGGTAAAGATCGGCATCCGGAACATCGTCATGCCGGGCGCGCGCATGCACAGGATGGTCGTCACGAAGTTCACGCCGCCGAGGATCGTGCCCAGGCCCGCCAGCACCAGGCCCATGATCCACATGTCGCCGCCGACGCCGGGCGAGTACAGCGCGCTCGTCAGCGGCGAGTAGGCGTACCAGCCGAACGACGCGGCCCCGCCGGGCGTCAGGAAGCTCAGCAGCAAGATGATGCCGCCGAACAAAAACATGTAGTAGCTCAGCAGGTTGAGCCGCGGGAACGCCACGTCCGGCGCGCCGATCTGGAGCGGCATGATCTCGTTGGCGAACCCGACGAAGAGCGGCGTCGCGAACAGCAGCAGCATGATCGTGCCGTGCATCGTGAACAGCTCGTTGTACTGCTGGTCGGAAACGACACTGTTGTCCGGGCCCATGAGCTGCGCGCGCATGATCATGGCCATCGCGCCGCCGATCATGAAGAACGCGAAGGACGTGATCAGGTACAGGTGGCCGATGATCTTGTGGTCGGTCGACGACAGCCAGTCGGCGAGGATCGAGCCCTTGCGGTAGCCGCCCTGGGCGGTCACCGGGCCGGCCACAGAGCCGGCCGGGGCCGGCTGCTCGAACGTGGTCACTGAGCACCCCCAGAGGCGTTCTGCAGCGTCTGCTGCGCCGAGATCCAGGCCTGGAACTGGGCCGGAGTCACGATCTTGATCCGGAACAGCATCCGGCTGTGGTAGAGCCCGCACAGCTCCGAGCAGCGCCCGATGGTGTCGGGACCGCTGTACAAGGTGCCGGTCGGCGTCACCTGGAAGTGGTTCGGGTGGTCAGGCAGAACGTCGCGCTTGAAGTCGAACGGCAGGATCCAGAACGAGTGGACGACGTCGTTGGACCTGAGGTTGAACCGGACGGTCTCGTGGTCGGGGATCTCCAGCAGCGGCAGCTCGCCCTCGTTGCTCGCCGTGCCCTGCTTGCCGTTCCACATGTAGCCGACTTCGGTGACGCCGGCGACCGAGTTCTTGACCGGGTACTGCGGGTACTGGAACTCCCAGCTCCACTGGAACCCCGTCACGTCGACGACGACATCAGGCTTCGCCGACAGCAGGGTGATCCTGTTCTCGTCACGGGCCGTGAAGTAGAACAGGATGCCGACCATGATGAACGGGACGACGGTGTAGAGGATCTCGATCGGCAGGTTGTACCTGACCTGGTGCGGTATCCGGTCGCTCCGCTTGCGGTAGACGACGACCGCCCACAAGATGCCGCCCCAGACCACGGCGCCGACCGCCAGCGCGGCGATCCAGGCCCCCTGCCAGAGGCTCACGGTCAACTTGGCCTGGGTGGTCAGCGGATGGCGCAGCCCGAGCCGCTCGACATCGGAGGAGTTGCAGCCGGCCGTCAAGGTGACCAGCCCGGTGAACAGCGCAGCGCGCGGCAGCCAGCGCCGAATAAGCCGCGCCCTCGGCCCGCGAAGCGGGGCCCCGTCCTGCGTAGCTTCGCGCCCCGCGGCGCGATGCTTCTCGGCACGGTGGATGGGACTCACTTATGGCCTTCCCAGCAGCTAAGTCCCGGCGTCAGCGGCCGGTTGGGTTCCACGTCCTACAGCCTGTCGTGGAAAACAGTACAACGCCGGCCTCTCGTAGCAGGGGGTACCCCCGACCTCCGGCGCGACTTCGTTATCCGCGCCGGCCTAGAGTCGGGACCGTGGCGTATTTCGACGCGGCATCGGCCGAGCCGCTGCACCCAAGCGCCCGCGAGGCGCTGCTGGCGGGCCTCGATGCCGGCTGGGCCGATCCGGCCCGCCTGCACCGCGAAGGCAGGCAGGCCAGGCTGCTCCTGGACGACGCCAGGGAATCTGTCGCGGCTGAGCTTGGCTGCCGCGCCGACGAGCTGTCCTTCACGAGCTCGGGCACGCAGGCCGTGCATCTCGGGGTACTCGGTGCCGTCCAGGCCAGGCAGTCCGCGGCCCGCGGCCCGGGTCACCTGGTGGCGAGCGCTGTTGAGCACTCAGCGGTCCTCAGCGCCGCGGACTGGCTCCAGCGGGTCAGCGGCGCAGCGGTCAGCGTGACCGGAGTGGACGGTCACGGCCGGGCCGATGTCGCCGAGTTCACCGCAGCCGTGCGGCGCGACCGCACACTGCTTGCCTGCCTTCAGTCGGCCAACCACGAAGTCGGCACGATCCAGCCGGTCGACGAGGTCGCCGCGGAGTGCCAGCGCAGCCGGGTGCCGCTGCTCGTCGATGCCGGCGCCTCGGCCGGGCGCCTGCCCACGCCGGCTGGCTGGTCCCTGCTGACGGCCAGCGCCCGCAAGTGGGGTGGGCCGGCGGGCGTCGGGGTGCTGGCGGTCCGCAAAAGCACCCGCTGGCGCGAGCCGTTGCCGGCCGACGACCGCGAAAACAGGAGGGTGCCCGGCTTCCCTAACGTTCCGGCGATCCTGGCGGCTGCCGCGTCCCTGACTGCCATGGGCCGGGAACGGGGTGCAACCGACGCCGCGCTGCGCGCTCTGGTCGCCCGAATCCGCGCCGTCGTTCCGCAGACCGTGCCCGACTCGGTCGTGTATGGCGACCCGGACGGCAGGCTGCCGCATATCGTCACCTTCTCGTGCTTGTACGTCGACGGCGAGGCGCTGGTGACCGAGCTGGACCGGGCCGGCTTCTCCGTCTCCTCAGGCAGCGCGTGCGTCGCCGACACGCGGCAGCCCAGTCATGTGCTGGCGGCAATGGGCGCGCTTACTCATGGCAATGTGCGGGTATCGCTCCCGCGTGAAGCGAGCTCGCAGGCGGTTGAGGAGTTCCTCGATGTCTTGCCGCGCATCGTGGCCGCAGTACGCGACACTGTCAGGGCGGCCAACGTCACCCCGGCTGTGCCGTGATTCGGCCCGTGCCATGATTCGCCCGTGCATGATCTGGCCGTGGAGGTGCGAATGACTCGCCAGCGCCGCGTCGCCAGCGCCCCGGCCGCTAGCGCGGCGGCCCTCTCTCGGGGCCGGGCGGCCGCTCCGCGGTCAGTAGCGGCGCCACGCCGAAGCCCGCACTCACTCTCGACGCGCTCGGGAAGAAGTGCCCGATCCCGATCATCATGCTGGCTGACCGGATCAGGGAGGTCCCGGTCGGGCAGACGATCGAGGTGCTCGCCGACGATCCGGCCGCCAAGACCGACCTGCCCGCGTGGTGCGCGCTGAAGTCACAGGAATTCGTCGGGGCTGCGGACCTGCCGGTTGGCTGGTCGTTCCTGGTCCGCCGCAGCTACTAGGCGCGCGCTAATCGGGCTCGTCGACCGCGCGGAACCTGTCGGCGAACCTCCGGTCGGTCTCCCACCACGGCTGCATCGGCGCCCCTGGTGCCGTGGGGGCGAGTCCCGTTGTGGCCCGCTCAGTTGCGGCCAGCTCAGTTGCGGCCAGCACGGGCTGCGCGGCATCGAGCTCGGCGTCGATGACCTGCGCCTCGGACTCGTCCTCCCGCATCATCTGGATCAGCTGCGCGGCCAGGAATGGCAGGCCGACGATGTCGCCCACGATCCAGAGCACGCCGCCGCCGAGCACCTGCGTGGTCGCCAGGCTAGGTCCCCACGGGCGCGCGAGCGCATGGTAATACGGGCCTGCGAGGAGGCTGGTGTCCGCGATCACGGCTAGGCCGAGGACTGCATCGCCGATGACCTCGGCCGCGGTGATCCAGAGCGCGACCACGTACGGATACGCCTTCGGCACCGGGTCCACGCGCAGCAAGGTCCAGAAGAACACGAAGCCGGGGACCATGAACGCGACGTGCGTCAGCTGCCCGACCAGCATCGAGCTGAAGCCGGCGGCGTACCACGGCGTGAAGTAGACCAGGAACGGCGTCAGCACGAGGACGAACGTGGTGATCACCGGGAAGGTGAGCACGCGGGCAGTCCGGCTGCCGATCGCCGACGCTAGCCACGGGCCGACCCGGGGCACCACGGCGATGAAGAGCGTCAGCGGCCGCCCGAGAGCCAGGAAGAGCGGCACGACGAGCAGCAGCAGGATCGTCTGCACGGACCGCATGTAAAACAGGACCGGCTGATAGACGCCGACCGAGGACATGGTCGCGACCACGCCGAAGCCAAGGCCAAGACCGCAGAACGCGACGATCCGGCCGGGCGGCCACGGCTCGCCGCGGCGGCGCACCCGGACCGCGCCAGTGAGATACAGCGCACCGAGGGCGACGATCGCCGCGAGCGACCACGGGTCGAGCTGCCAGGAGCTGAACGCCCGCGCGAACGTTAGCTCCGGCGGACCGTGATAGCCGGACGCGAGCGCAGCGAGCATGGCGTCACGCTACCGCGTGCGCTCGGATGGCTGCGCGGGAGAGCAAGCCCGTTCCCGGTATGAAGTCAGTTGACGTGCTTGCCGAGCTCGTCCGCGGCGTCCTGGCCATAGGACACGGCGCAGCGCGCGATCAGCTCACCAGGCTCCAGCGTGTATTCCTGCGTGCCGGTGGTCTCCAGGGCGTGCACAGCGACCAGGTTGCCGAGCTGCGCCGAGCGCTCGAGGCTAAGGCCCCAGGCGACGGCCGCGAGGAAGCCAGCGCGGAACGCGTCGCCCGTGCCGGTCGGGTCAGCCGGGTGCACGTCTTTCACCGGGCCGACGATGATGGGCGGTTCGCCGAGCCGGTCGACCCTGGTGCCGTCGGACCCGAGCGTCGTGACGCGGACGCCCACCTGGCTGATCAGCTCCGCCGCCGTCCAGCCCGTCTTGTGCTCGGTCAGTGACGCCTCGTACTCGTTGCTGAACAGGTACGCGGCGTCGGCCACGAGCTCGCGGATCTGGTCACCATCCAGGACTGCCAGCTGCTGCGAGGTGTCCGCCGCGAAGGGGATCTGGTGATCGCGGCACTGCCGCGTCAGGCTCAGCATCGCCGCCGGGTCACCGGCCCCGATCAGCACCAGGTCTGCCTGCCCGGAGAGGCCGCTGAGGTCCAGGGTGGCGTCTTCGCTCATGGCGCCGGGATAGAAGGACGCGATCTGGTTCAGGTCGGCGTCGGTCGTGCAGACGAACCTCGCTGTATGGAACTTGGTCGACTCGCGGACCATGCTGGTGTCGACGCCGTGCTCGTCCAGCCAGCGCTGGTACTCGGCGAAGTCGCTGCCGACGCTGCCGACCAGCAGCGGCCGCAGACCCAGGCAGCCGAGGCCGAACGCGATGTTGGCTGCCACCCCGCCGCGACGGATCTCGAGCCCGGTGACCAGGAACGACAGCGAGACCTTGTCCAGCTTGTCGGCCAGGAACTGATCGGCGAACCGGCCAGGGAAGGTCATCAGGTGGTCGGTGGCGATCGATCCGGTCACTGCTATACGCATGCAAGAAGCTCCGTCTGTCCGCGGGTCGGGTTAGCCGCGCTGGGGTCGTTCGCGCCGGGGTCGTTCGCGCCGGTCGTCAGCACTCGCGGGCCACAGGCTACACGCTTCAGGCTGGTAGCCCGAGACTGGCCGCTAAGGTGCATGGCGTGACTGACTGGCAGGAAACGGCGGACGCCGACTTCGTTGTACCGCCGGGCGCGGACCTGACGGCGCTGGCCACCGAGCTCGCTGACGCGCTCGCAGATCCCGACCCGCAGGTCCGCGATGGCGCCGCCTATAGCGTGCTCGCGACCTGGATCAAGCGCGGGGTCCTGGACTCACAGCTGGCCCGGCTCGGCGACACGATGGCTGGCCGGTTCGGCGATGATCGGATCCAGGCGCGGGCCTTTGCCCCGCTCGTGCTCGAGTGGGTGATCGAGCGCGGCGGCTACGACCAGGAGTGGGTACGAGCCTTCGAGCAGTGGTACCTGGCCGAGACCGACCTGCGCGGCTACGACGCCAACCTCGGCTGGCTGCACGCAGTCGCGCACGGCGCTGACCTCCTGGGCGCGCTCGGCCGGCACCAGCAAGTCCGGCCCGAGGCGATGCTCGAGCTGGCCGCGCGCCGGATGCTCGCCGAGAGCAGTTTCGTGTGGCGGGACCAGGAAGACGACCGGCTTGGCTACGCGATGGCCCGGATCTTGAGCCGGCCCGGCCTGACGGCGGAGCAGTCGACTGGCTGGCTGGACCTGGTCGATTCCAGGTTCGCCGCCGGCGAGGCGGGTCCGGTGCCGCCGTTCGCCAGCAACACCATCCGGACGCTGCGGATGCTCTACCTCCTCGCTGATCGCGGCGTACGGGGCGCGCCGGGCGAGGAGGCCGAGCCGTTCGCGAACCGGGAGGAGGTCATGCAACGAGTCGCGAACTCGCTCAGCGTGGTCGCCTGGTTCGCGGGCTAGCTGACCGGCCGCTGGCGGACCGGCGCTGGCGGACCGGCTGCTGGCGGACCGGTGCCGGCTGGCGGACCGGCTGGCGGTGCTGGCGGACGAGTCCAGACGCAGAACCGCCACCGGCCCGGCGCCTTTCAGCGTGGTCGGCGGCAGTTCTACGACTGGGCTGGGCTTAGTGGAACGAGTCCCCGCACGCGCACGAACCGCCGGCGTTCGGGTTGTCGATCGTGAAGCCCTGCTTCTCGATGGTGTCGACGAAGTCGACCGTCGCGCCACTGAGGTAAGGAACGCTCATCTTGTCGGTCACGACCTGCACAGGGCCGAACTCGCTGACGACGTCGCCGTCCATGTCGCGCTCGTCGAAGTACAGCTGGTACCGCAGCCCTGAGCAGCCGCCAGGCTGCACGGCAATGCGCAGCCGCAGGTCATCGCGGCCCTCCTGCTGGAGCAGGTTGCCCACCTTGACCGCTGCCGCGTCGGTGAGAACGATGCCCTTGATGGTCGCTTCGTCCTGAACTGTCATCTGCGTTAGCTCCTGCATCGGGTAGGGTCCCGGTCCGCCGGGGAGGCCGCCCGCCTATCCGGCACGGCCCGTCCTGCACTGACAACGATAATCCCCGCCCGGTGATTCCGGACCGGCCGGGCCGCCCGGATTACGGCAGCCGCGAGAATGCGATGTCGGCCTCCGTGAACGCAAGGTGGGCCTTCGCGAACGCAAGGTCGGCCTAAGCGAGGCGCCATGTCGGCCGGAGCGCGGCGCCATGTCGGCCGGCGCGTAGCGCGAATCATGCGAAAAGGTTCGTATCGCTCGCCACCCCCGTAGGCCGGCGGAACGTCTGCGTACTTTTGGTAGCTGCAACTACCACAGATGCGCAGACGTTCCGCCAGCACACCGTGCCGGTCCGCGACATTCGCCGCAAATGTTTCCAATCGGCAGCTGGCGGCTGCCGAGCTGCGCCAGCCGCGCGCACTGGCCGAACCTCGCCCCCGGCCAATTGCGCGGCCCGCCGACTGAGCTAGGATAGGTATCGTCACTCAGACGATAAGTGCCAGTGATCGGGGTTCCTATGACGACGTCAGCCAGCCAGATAGGCCGTGCCGAAGCTATCAGGACCGGTCGTTCGCTGCCGCTGCTCGTGCTCGGCGCCGAGGCCGATCCCAACTCCGAGCGAGGGGTCAGTTGTCCCGGCGAGCTGCCGCCGGCCAGCGATCCGGCCCTGGTGTCGCGGGCCAGGGCGGCCCGCAAGGCACTCGGTGACCGGGCCTTCATCCTCGGCCACCACTACCAGCGTGACGAGGTCATCCAGTTCGCGGACGTGACCGGCGACTCGTTCAAGCTGGCGCGCGAGGCGGCGGCACGGCCGGACGCCGAGTTCGTAGTCTTCTGCGGCGTCCATTTCATGGCCGAGTCCGCTGACATCCTCACCGCGCCACGCCAGAAGGTCGTGCTGCCTGACCTGGCCGCCGGGTGCTCGATGGCCGACATGGCGACCTACAACCAGGTCGAGCAGTGCTGGGACGCCCTGGAGGATCTCGGCCTGGCCGAGGAGGTGGTTCCCGTCACGTACATGAACTCCTCGGCCGACATCAAGGCATTCACTGGCCGCCACGGCGGCACCGTCTGCACCTCATCGAACGCCAGCCGCGCGCTGAAGTGGGCGCTCAGCCAGGGCAGCAAGGTCCTCTTCCTTCCCGACCAGCACCTCGGCCGCAACACCGCGGTCCTGGAGATGGGGATGAGCCTGGACGACTGCGTCGTCTGGGACCCGCACGCGCCGGGCGAGACCGGCGGCCTGTCGGCGGAGCAGCTCCGGGATGCGACCATGATCTTGTGGCGCGGCCACTGCTCCGTGCACGGACGCTTCTCCCCTGCCTGCGTCGCCGACGTCCGGGAACGGATCCCCGGTGTGAACGTCATCGTCCACCCGGAATGCCAGCACGAGGTCGTGCTGGCCGCCGACTACGTCGGCTCGACCGAGAAGATCATCTCCACGATCGAGCGGGCACCGTCAGGGTCGGCCTGGGCGGTCGGCACCGAGCTCAACCTGGTGCAGCGCCTGGCAAGCACCAATCCGGACAAGTCCGTGGTCTTCCTCGACAAGACCGTCTGCTACTGCTCGACGATGAACCGGATCGATCTGCCCCACCTCGTCTGGGCCCTGGAATCCCTGGCTGGCGGACAGCTGGTCAACCAGATCACGGTCGATGACCAGACCGCGGGCCAGGCCAGGGCTGCGCTGGAGCAGATGCTCGCGCTGCCGTTAGTCGCAGCCACGGCCGCCTACGCCGGCCTCCCGACCGCCTCGGGCCCGACCGGCACCGTGCTGAGCGGCACAGTGCTGAGCCGCGCCGTGCGGAGCGGCACCGTGCGGAGCGGCACCGGACCTTTACAGGCCGGGCGCACCCCAGATCGGCATCCATCGGCCAAGGTCCGGCTCGATCTTCAGGTCAGCGCCGAGCGTGCCGCGGATCTGGAGCTCCAGCGCGTTATCCCGCCGCTGGCCCGACAGCGGGGCGAACGGATAGAACGTGCCCCGCTTGTACAGGTAGACCAGGCCCAGAGATCGGCCGCCCGAGTCGCGGAACGCCATGATGGTGCACAGCAGCTGCGGCCCGAAGCCGCCGAGCTCGAGCGACGAATTGACCGCGTGCAGGTCGGTGACCAGGCCCTCGGGGTCCTCGGGCGAGTGCCGGCACACCAGCCAGGTGAAACGGTAGGTGTCCGTGGACACCTCGACCGGCGTGCTGTCCTTGCCCATGTTGAGCAGGTCGCGGACATCATTCTCGATGTCGCTGAACGCCTTGCCCTCCGCGGCGCGGAAGCACACCGACCCCGACCCGGTCGGCTTAAAGTCCGTGCCGGCCTCTAGCGTCAGCGCGGCACCAGGCAGCGCGAACAGCTCATCCAGGTTCGGCGGCACCGGCTTGGTCCGGCCGAGCAGGGTGTCCAGGAACCCCACCTGCTACCTCCCGCGCTGCGCTCGGTTTGCTGATCCAGCTACTGCTTGCCCAGCTGCTTACTGATCTTGTCGAGCTCCGCCAGCCGCCGCTCAAGCGACGGGTGGGTGGAGAAGATCGCGGCCAGGTTCTGGCCAGGGCGAATGGCCGGGGCGAAGTAGAAAGCGTTCAGCGGCTCGGCCTCGCGCAGATCCTTCACCGGGATGCGCCCCATGTCGCCGCTGACCTTCACCAGTGCGCTCGCCAGCGCCGACGGCTGCCCGGTCAGCAGTGCGCCGGACCGGTCGGCCGAGAGCTCGCGATACCGCGACAGCAGCCTGATCAGCAGGAAGCTGACGGCATACACGATGATGCTGAGCAGCATGATCGGGATGATCAGCAGGGCGCTCTGATTGTTGTTGTTGCGGCCGCGACCGCCAAACAGCTCGGAGTAGAACGCAAACCGGACCATGAGCGCGGCGATGATGCCGAGGAACGAGGCGATCGTCATGACGGCCACGTCCTTGTGGGCGACGTGCGACATCTCGTGCGCCAGCACTCCCTCAAGCTCTTCGTCGGTCAGCCTGGACCTGTCCAGGATGCCCGTAGTCGCGCAGAGCACGGCCACCTTGCTGTTGCGCCCCGTCGCAAAGGCGTTCGGCATCTGAGTCGGCGCGATCGCGATCCTCGGCTTGGGCATGTCGGCCAGCGCGCAAAGCCTGTCCACGATGCCGTGCAGCCTTGCGGCGTCCGGTCCGTCGTTCGGGCTAACCAGCCGGGCGCCCGAGGTCCGCAGCGCGATCTTGTCCGACCAGTAATACGAGCCCACCGCGCTACCGATGCCGATCACCGCGGCGAAGAAGATCAGGACATCGACGCTGCCGGTACCGGTCGAGCCGGTGCCGCCGTGTCGGTACTTGCTGTAGTAGGCGATGAGGAATACCAGGCCGGTTGCGAAGCCGGCGAAAACCAGTCCGAGGAGGAACATGGTCGCGCCCATCCGGGCGATCAGTCCCGGGTCGGACGCGTAGCGAGTGCGCGCCATCGGCGCCGCCTCCCTTATCCGGGCGGCTGCGTCGCCGCCCTGTTACTTCATTACACCTGATGCCTGGCAGTGGTCAGGGCAGGGTCTCTACCCTGCCCTGGACTGCCATGCTGCCGCTGCAAGAATCCTCAGCATCTACTGAGTAAACGGCAAAGTCGCCTCGCTCGTTCCCGCGCGGCCTGCGAGGTATGAACCCGAATGCCGGTCGAGGCCTCCGGGCTAGGCCTCGCTCGGCCTAGCCCGGGATCAGGCCCTCGTCGGTCAGCAGCTTGTGCACTTCCTCCATGGACGCGTCCGGCTGGGGGATGATCAGCTCAGACGGCCGCAGATCGTCGGCCTCGGTCGGGGTGCCAGCCTCCCTGACCCTGGCCAGCAGCGCTGTCAGGGCAGCCCTGAACGCCTCCTCGTCGCCGCGGTCGACGGCCGCTTCCAGTGCCCCGTCGAGCTCATTCAGCCCGGCGACCGCTGAGTCCGGTACCTCGAACTGACCCTCGCCGAGGATGCGGACGATCATTCTGGTTCGCCTGCCTGTGCCGGGTCGGGCGTCGACGACGCAGCCGGCAGCGCCGTCGCGCCATCTGCCGAACCCGCCGGCGTGCCCTCGATCTCCCGTGGTGCGCTCTGCCCGATCTCCATCTTCATCCGCTCAAGCTCAGCGTCGACGCCGTGGCCGGCGCCCATGCGATCCAGCTCAGCCTGGATGTCGTCGTGCGGGCCGCTCACCATGTCTTCGAGCGCGCCCGAGGCCATCAGCTCGTCGATGGCGCCTGCTCGTGCCCTCATCTGCGCGGTCTTGTCCTCGGCCCGCTGGATCGCCAGGCCGACATCGCCCATCTCCTCGGAGATCCCGGTGAAGGCCTCGTTGATCCGCGTCTGTGCCTCGGCCGCCGTGTAGGTGGCCTTGATGGTCTCCTTCCGGGTCCGGAACGCGTTGACCTTGGCCTGGAGCCGCTGCGAGGCCAGAGTGAGCTTCTCCTCCTCGCCCTGGAGCGAGGCGTACTGCGTCTGGAGGTCTTCAAGCTGGGACCCCAAGGCGGCCTTGCGCGTCAGCGCCTCGCGTGCCAGGTCTTCGCGGCCGTTTGCAAGCGAGTCCCTGGCCTGCCGGTCAAGCTTGGCCGCCTCCTGCTGCAGTTGGTTGACCTGAAGCTCGACGCGCTTGCGCGAGGTCGCGACGTCGGCGACGCCGCGCCGCACCTTCTGAAGCAGCTCAAGCTGCGTCTGATAGGAGTAATCAAGGGTCTCGCGAGGGTCTTCCATCCGATCGAGCGCCTTGTTCGCCTTAGCGCGGAAAACCATCGTGACCCGCTTCATGACGCCCATGGGCGCGACCATCCCCTCGATCGGAAGTCCTGCTGCGCAGCGCGTCCGGGGTCACGGACTGCCGCCGCCCTGAGCAACGGACATATTGCTGGCAGATCTTGCCTTTAGCCTACGACCTTGCTGTCGGCATCGGTATCACGGACCGCGCGCGGACCGCCATTGTTCACGGTTATGCCCGCCGCCGCACCGCGCCGGGGATGGCCGCCGCGGATGCCCGCCGGCGCCACTCCGCTCCCCGCTCGCGCGCCAGACAGATCTGCGTCGTTCGTCCCGGTAGGCTGTAGTCGTGTTCCGACGACGTTCTAGCGATACATCCGAGCTGCTCGATCAGGATCCGGCCGTGACTGACGGCACGGCCGACGGCGAGCAGGCTCGCCCGCAGCGATCCAGCCAGACCCAGCCGAAGGGCGCACCCACGCCCAAGCGGAGCGAGGCGCAATCGGGCCGCCGCCAGCCCTACCAGGCGCCGACGGACCGGAAGGCTGCCGCCCAGCAGTCCAGGGAGCGTGGCCGTGATGACCGCGTGCGCCGGACGGCGGCGCTCCAGCGTGGCGAGCAGTGGGCGCTGCCGCGCAAGGATCAGGGCCCGGTGCGCGCGCTGGCCAGGGATGTTGTCGACGCCCGGCGTGGCATCGGCGAGTACTACATGGTGATGGTCCTGGTGCTGATCATCCTGCTGGTCCTGCCGGGCAACACCACCAAGCTAGTCGCCGACGCTGTCGTGGTAGCCCTGCTCGTGCTCATCCTCATCGAGGGCTGGCTCGTCGGCGGCAAGGTCAAGAAGCTGGCCGCTGAGCGGTTCCCAGGCCAGAGCACACAGGGCGTCATGCTGTACACGACGATGCGCGGCATCAGCTTGCGGCGGTTGCGAGTCCCTAAGCCCCGGGTCAGCCGCGGCGACAAGATCTGACAGCGCCAGCAACGCCTGACCCGCCGTTGGCTGCCCGCGCCGCCCCGCTAAGTTGACGCAATATGGAACATCGTCACCTTGGCCGCAGCGGCCTGAAAGTCAGCGAGATCGCCTACGGTAACTGGCTCACCCACGGCTCCCAGGTCGAAGAGGACGCGGCGCTCGCCTGCGTCGCGGCAGCGCTCGATGAGGGCATTACTACGTTCGACACGGCGGACGTCTACGCCGCGACCAAGGCCGAAGAGGTACTCGGCAAGGCTCTGCACGGCATCCGCCGCGAGTCGCTGGAGATCTGCACCAAGGTCTTCTGGCCGACCGGGCCTGGCCCGAACGACCGGGGCCTGTCGCGCAAGCACATCGCAGAGTCGGTCGACAACTCGCTGCGCCGACTCCAGACCGACTACATCGACCTATATCAGGCGCACCGCTACGACCACGAGACGCCGCTCGAGGAAACGATGCGCGCCTTCGACGACCTGGTCCGCCGTGGCAAGGTCCTCTATGTCGGCGTGTCCGAGTGGCGCGCCGAGGAGATCGCAGCTGCCCTGAAGATCGCCGAACAGCTCGGCCTGGACCGGATCGTCTCCAATCAGCCGCAGTACAACATGATCTGGCGAGTGATCGAGTCCGAGGTTGTCCCGCTGAGCCAGCAGGAGGGCATCGGCCAGATCGTCTGGTCGCCGATCGCGCAGGGCGTGCTGACCGGCAAGTACGTGCCCGGTTCCGCTCCCCCGCCAGGCTCACGCGCTACCGACGAGCGGGGCTCGGGGTTTATCACGCACTTCCTGACCGAGGAGATTCTCGGCAAGGTTCAGCTGCTGAAGCCTGTCGCCGAGCAGGCAGGCCTGACTCTGGCCCAGCTTGCCGTGGCGTGGACGCTCCAGAACCCGAACGTCTCGGCCGCGATCGTCGGCGCGACCCGGCCCGAGCAAGTCAGGGAGAACGCCAAGGCTTCCGGTGTCCGGCTGGATCCGATCGTGCTGAAGCAGATCGACGACATCCTCGGCAGCCAGATCGTCACCGATCCCGCATACACCTCGAGCCCGCGCAAGCGTTCCTGATCGGCCTGCCCGCAAGCAGCCGCATCCGGCCGGCGCTACTCCTCGGCCGGATGCAGGCTCATGGGGCCGTACTCAACCCGGCTGTCCTCGACCAGCGTGACCTGGTCCACGCCGGCCTTGAGCAAGCTGGGCCAGTGTTCGCCGAGCCAGCTTTCGGCGTCGCCCTGGCTGGTGAACGTCTCCTTGGACAGCTCGCGGGCGGCGATTACCGTGCCGTCTTCCTTCTCCAACTGCCAGGTCCAGGTCATCTCTCGCCTCGATAGCTAGGATCAAGGCCGCCATCGTAACCAACCGCGATCATCAGGCAGGCCAGCGCACCGCAGACACAGTGAACCAGGAAGCACAGGGGACCAGGAAGCGCAGTGGACGCACTCATAGTGGGCACCGGCGGCGCCAGCGGCTGGCCGGAGGACGGCTGCCGCTGCGCGTCCTGCATGCGGGCCCGGTCTGCGAAGCTGCAACGCGCGCCCGGCCGCGTGATCGTTGACGGCTGGCTGGAGGTGGTCCCTGGCAAGCCGCTCCAGAAGGGAACGGGGCGGCCCGCCATCTCCACCCTCCGCGTAGAGGAGTTGCCCGGCGGACTTGACCTCACTGGTCCTGATGGCAGCCGCCTGCTGCTCGCGGCCGGCCCGGGCGAGGTACCGGAGCCGCCGCCCGGCATCGGGCCGTATGACATCGCGCTGCTCGACCTGCTGGCCAGCCCGGCGCAGCTCGGCCGGCTACGCGCGAGCGGCCTGGTACAGCCGGGCACTGCCACCGTCGCCCTGTACACCGATCACCGGGTTAGCTCCGAGCAGGAGATGGGCCGCCGCTGCTCTCTATGGGCCGTCGAGCAGGGTCGTGACGGCCAGCTCATCACCGCCCGGTCCGCGACTGCACCGGTCCAGGCCACGGCCGCCCGGCCGCACCGGACGCTCATCATCGGCGGCGCCAGGTCCGGAAAGTCGACCGAGGCCGAACTACGGCTCGCCGCCGAGCCCCGCGTGACGTACCTGGCAGCGGGGCCGTTCGCGCCCGCGGCGAGCCCAGAACCCGAGGACGCCCGCCGTCAGGACCATGGAACGGATCCGAGCGCACCGGGAGGTGATCAGTCCTGGCATGGCGCGGACGGAGAGCCCGACACCGAGTGGGCGCGCCGCGTTGCGGTGCACCGATCACGCCGGCCGCCCTGGTGGCGGACCGTCGAGAGCCTCGACCTCGCAGGGCTTCTGCAGCGTGAGACGGGCGCCCTGCTCATCGATGGCATCGGGACCTGGCTGGCCGCGGTGATGGACGGGGCCGGAATGTGGGCGGACGAGGATCCGGTAGCCCGAGCTGCCCGGCCAGGATCCCTCCAGGCCGAGGTCTGGCTCGACCCCGAGGAGGTGGTCCGAGACCGGATCGACGAGCTGATCGGGGCCTGGCGTCAGACAAGGGCGCTCGTGGTCGCGGTGACCGATCAGGTTGGTTCCGGGCTCGTTCCGGCTTATCCGGCCGGCCGGGTTTTCCGGGATCAGCTGGGCTGGCTGAATCAGCGGATCGCGGCCGAATCTGAGCTGAATCTGCAGGTCACGGCTGGGCGCGTGACAACGCTCCCAGGCTGATGACAACCATCACCAACCAGAGCTTGCAACCGCGAACAGCACAAGATAGGTCTGAGAAGCTGTTAAGTTCTATGCGCTAGCTCTGATCAGGACTATCATCCCCCGCTTGGTCCTGACTCAGCCTGTTGATCAAGGTGGTGACGACATTGACGCGCGTTGTCGTCGTTGGTGATCTGATGACGGACACGGTCGCCCATGCGACCGCCGCCCTGGCCAGGGGCAGCGATACCCCGGCCACGGTAACAATGCACGGCGGCGGGTCCGGCGCCAATATCGCCGCCTGGCTGGCTGTGGATGGAGCCGAGGTGGCGTTCGTCGGCCGCCGCGGCGCTGACATCGCCGGGCGCAACCGGGACATGGAGCTGATGGGCTACGGCGTCGACGCGCGCCTGGTCATGGACCCGGAGCGGCCTACAGGGACGTGCGTCGTCATGATCACCCACAAGGGTGACCACACGATGCTCTCCGATCCCGGCGCCAACGCCGCGCTGTCCCCCGATGACCTGCCGCAGGACTTGTTCGCGCCGGGCAGCCACCTGCACGTCTCGGGCTACACCCTGCTCAATACCGGCTCGCGTCAGGCCGTGCTGGCGGCACTAGGCGCCGCCCAGCGGGCTGGCATGACGATCTCGGTCGACGGCGCCTCGTCGGCGCCGCTCGGGCGCGTCGGCGCCGAGCCGTTCCTCCAGCTGACTAATGGCGCCACGCTGCTCTTCGTCAACCCCGATCAGGGCAAGGTGCTGACCGGCCGGGACGACCCTGGTCAGGCGGCCAGGGTGCTGAACGCGTGGTACCCGCACGTGGTCATGAAGCTGGGCGCGGACGGCGCGATGATGTATGCGGGCGGGCGCCCCGACCCGATCCGCGTCAGCGCGCCGCCGGTCGAGCACATCGTCGACGGCACCGGCGCGGGCGACGCCTTCGTCGCCGGCTTCCTGCCGGCCTGGCTGGACAAGAAGCCCGGTGGTGAGGCGCTGGCCGGCGGCTGCCGCCTGGCCGCCAAGGCACTCAGCCTCGTAGGCGCGCGCCCGCTGCTCTAGCGCGCCCCCTATCGGGGCACCGCCGGTCGCGCTCAGGCCGAGTTCAGCAGACGGCGATCGTCGAACAAGTGATGCGCCAGCTCGTGCGCCGTCCGGCGGCCGACCCACTCCATGGTGTGCACCTCGGGCGCCGGCCACGGGTAGATGCCCGTGCGCATCCAGCCGTCCTCATCGAGCGCCAGGAGCGCTCGGGTGAGCTGCCGCGCTGCCTCGGTGATCTCGCTCGCGACGACGGCCGGGTCCTGGTCGTTATAGCGCTCGGTCACGGCCCGTTCGTCCCGGCCCATCGAGACGAACTGCGGCGTGTCCTCGGTCTGGGCAAGCGCGACCCGTTCTCGCTGGAATCGCAGCACGTCCCGGACGTGACAGGCGTACTCAAGGGCGGACCAGCTCGCTTGCCGTGAATGATCCCGGAGCCGCTCAGGCGGCACGAATGTGAGCAGGATCCGGTGCTCGTCCGCCAGCGACACGACGGCCCGGATGATCTCGGCGCGGTCAAGCGATTCGAAGTCGTAGCTGCATTCCTGGCATCTGGCCACGGCACGACGTTACAAGGGTCTCGATTCCGGGTCGGGTCACCAGGGCACGGATCGGCTCGGCAACGCTGCTCGAGGTTGTAGGGATCCGGTGGGATGAGTCGCTCATTGTAGGGATGCGATGGCCAATCGCGCCCGTTTTACACTGATCTGCGCCCACCGAATCCCTACGATCCTCGGAAATGGCCACCGAATCTCTACGACCTCGGGTCTCTCGACGCCCGCGCCGTTGACTCGCGCTGACGACTTCTCGGTTGACAGAGATGTAAATGCTGCGCTGTGGTGGTTGACAGTTGTGTCAACCGAAGCGGGGACGGCATGCATTTCGGACGTCGCGGCACGGGCAAAGCAGCTCCTCGGGCAACGCGAGACCCGCCCTCAGCGCTCCCAAACGCAGCGCAGCCGACCCGGGCGCACCCGACCCCGGCGCATCCGACCACAGCGCACCCGACCCCGGCGCACTCGAACATGGCGCATCCGACCACAGCGCACCCGACCCCGGCGCACTCGAACATGGCGCACGCAGCCATAGCGAGCTAGATGCTGGCCCGCCAACCGGCCGTCGCAGCTGATCGGTCCTCGTCCTGCTTAGTTCATGGTCGCGCTCGACACGACTTACAAGCCAGTGACGTGCGGAGACGCTAAGATGCCTAGCTTGCGAGGGACGATCGAAAAAGGGACGGCCTCGTCAAGAGCGCTGAGCGGGATGCCCACCCTGGCTCAGCTACCCCCCGGTTCGCCCTTGGCGGGACCGTCCAATAGACAGTTAACCTTCTGCCATCACTTCAGCCACAGGGCAGCAGGTCGGTCATTGCAAGGACGTAGGTCCAACTGCCCCGCTACTGGACTGTGCGCCGGTCTGTATCTCTAACGCCGCCAGCCCACCCATCTTGCTCTGCGCAGGCAGGGCGACGCCTGGACCTGAAGGGCGGCGCGGCGGCAGTATCTGCTCTGGCTATCGTTGCGTTGCTGACGGTTCCGTCGAACACGGCCTCGTCCCGGCATGCGGCTTGGCCCGCACTAGCGAGTGTCACCGCCACAGACGACCAGATGCGGAGCAGCCAGATGGAGGGACAGGCCGCCGATCGCCGTAAGGTCGCGGCGGAGCGCAATGTCGAGGCGATCCTGGACGCCGCCCAGGACTTGCTTGCGCGTACCGGCCTAGCCAGCGTCTCCGCTGTGGCCGCGCAGGCCGGTGTCTCCAGGGTCACGGTCTACGCGCACTTTCCGACGCCGGAAGCCCTCATGGAAGCGGTCGTAACGCGGGCAGTTGGCCGCACCGCCGCCGTCATGGCCGTCGTACAGCCCGACCAGGGACCGGCGCTGGCGGCCCTGGACCGGCTGCTTGCCGCCGGCTGGCGCGAGCTGGACAGCTACGGCGCGGTCGCTTCGGTGGCGCTCAGCCAGCTCAGCCCGGCGGCGCTCACGAGGACGCATCAGGTGGCGCACGAACAAGTCATGGGCCTGATCGTCCGCGGCCAGGCCGATGGGTCGTTCCGCCAGGACATGCCGGCAGGCTGGCTCGTGGCCAGCTGCTTCGCCCTTATCCACGCCTGCGCCGAGCAGGTATGCGCAGGCGGCCTCGGGCCTGCCAGCGCGCTCGCCGTGCTCACGTCAACGGTCCGCAGTGTCGTCACGGCGCCGGACCTGACGGGGCGCTAACTGGTCAAGCGCTAGCTGGTCAAGGGCTGACTGGTCAAGGGCTGCGCAGCGTCGGGCGCACACAGGGGACCGGCCTCGCCGCGATCTTCGACAACTACCCTGGTCCCCCGATCTCGACCGGCCGGGCAGGGGCGGCGGCGCCGCGAGCGACCCCGTTCCCGTCCTGAAAGAATGCACGAGGATGACCGCGTACCTTGATCAGCTCTTCTCCCTCCGGGACCGGACCGCGGTCGTCACCGGCGGCAGCTCCGGCATCGGCCGCGCGATCGCGCTCGCGCTCGGCCAGGCCGGCGCGTCCGTGGTGATCATCGCGCGCGACCCCGGCAATCTGCTCGACGCCGCCGGCGAGCTGACCGCGGCCGGGTGCGCAGCCGCGACGGTGCGCGCCGACCTAGGCGACCGGGCCGCGCTCGAGAGTGCCGCCGACGAGGCGCTGGCAGCCTTCGGCCCGCCGGACATCCTGGTGAACTGCGCCGGGCTGAATCTCCGCCCGCCGATGGCGCAGCTCACGATCGACCAGTGGGACGCGCTGATGGCGGTGAACCTGACGGCAACGTTCCTGCTCGGCCAGCGGTTCGGCCCGCTGATGGCCGAGCGCGGCTGGGGGCGCATCATCAACATCACCTCCCAGCAAGCCGACCGCGCGTTCGGCAACAGCGGTGGCTACGGCCCAGCCAAGAGCGCGGTGGCGGCGCTGACCCGGTCGCAGTCCGAGGCCTGGGCGGCCAGCGGCGTCTGCTGCAACGCGATCTGCCCCGGCTTCGTCGTGACGCCGCTGACGGCCGAGGTGTCGGCCGACCCGGCTCGACTCGCGGCGCTGGCCGCACGGACGATGACCGGCCGCAACGGCCTGCCCGCCGACTTCGCCGGGACGGCGGTCTTCCTCGCCAGCGCCGCGAGCGCCTTCGTCACTGGCCAGATCATCCGGGTGGACGGCGGCTTCTCGGCGACCTGACCCGCCCGCTCGCACACCCGCCTGCGCGCCGACGGGCACTGGTGCCGCCGGGACGGCACAATGGCGGCATGGCCAGACGCACTACGACAACCTCCAGCAGCGGCCGCGGGCGCGGCTCCGGCGGCACCGGCTCCGGCGGCGTCGACACGGACGACGCCGACTTCGAGGAAAACATCGTCGATATCGACGTCACCGATGAGATGCGCGCCAGTTACCTCGAGTACGCCTACTCGGTGATCTACCAGCGCGCCTTGCCGGATGCGCGGGACGGGCTCAAGCCGGTCCAGCGCCGGATCCTGTACCAGATGAGCGAGATGGGGCTGCGCCCCGACCGCGCCTACGTCAAGTGCGCTCAGGTAGTCGGCGCCGTGATGGGCCGGCTGCACCCCCACGGCGACGGCGCCATCTACGACGCGCTCGTGCGGATGCACCAGCCGTGGGCGATGCGGCTGCCGCTGGTCGACGGGCACGGAAACTTCGGCTCGCCAGACGACGGTCCGGCCGCGTACCGCTATACCGAGGCCCGGATGGCCGCGGCCGCGGTCGAGATCACGAGCTCGCTCGATGAGGACACCGTCAACTTCGTCCCGAACTACGACGGCACCCTGATGCAGCCCGAGGTGCTCCCGGCCGCGTTCCCGAACCTGCTCGTCAACGGCGCGGCAGGCATCGCCGTCGGGATGGCGACCAACATGGCCCCGCACAACCTCGGCGAGGTGATCGCGGCCGCCCGCCACCTGATCAGCCACCCCGACGCCGACCTCGAGACGCTCATGCGGTTCGTGCCGGGCCCTGACCTGCCGACCGGCGGGAAGATCGTCGGCCTGGACGGGATACGCGAGGCCTACGAGACCGGTCGCGGCGTGTTCCGCACGAGGGCCACCGCCAGGATCGAGAAACTCACCCCGCGCCGGAACGGCATCGTCGTCACCGAGCTTCCGTACGGCGTCGGACCCGAGCGCGTCCGGCTCCGGATCCTGGACCTCGTCCAGTCCAGGAAGCTGAACGGGGTGTCCGATTTCAAGGACCTCACCGACATGAAGAACGGCCTGCGGCTGGTCATCGAGCTGCGGTCCGGCTTCGTACCAGAGGCCGTGCTGGACGAGCTGTACCGGCTGACGCCGATGGAAGAGACGTTCGGCATCAACAACGTCGCGCTCGTTGACGGCCAGCCCAGGGTGCTCGGACTGCGCGAGCTGCTCCAGATCTACGTCGACTTCCGGATCGACGTCGTCCGGCGGCGCTGCGAGTTCCGCCGGGCCAAGCGCGAGGCCCGGCTGCACCTGGTCGACGGCCTGGTCATCGCGCTGCTCAACATCGACGAGGTCATCCAGGTCATTCGGACCAGCGACGACGCGGCGGCCGCCAAGGAGCGGCTGATGCAGATCTTCGACCTCAGCGAGATCCAGGCGCAGTACATCCTGGACACCCCGCTGCGCCGGCTCACCCGCTACGACCGGCTCGAACTCGAACGGGAGCGCGAGACGCTAACCGCCGAGATCGCCGAGCTCACCGCGATCCTTGATTCCGAGCAGCGCCTCCGCGAGCTGGTCAGCTCGGAGCTGGCCGCCGTTAGCGAGAAGTTCGCCACGCCGCGCCGCACTGTGCTGCTTGAGGGCACCGGCGCGCAGCGGACGGCGGCGGTGCCGCTGGAGGTCGCCGACGAGCCGTGCACCGTGCTGCTGTCCTCAGCCGGACTGCTGGCCCGAACCGCAGCCCGGCCGGCGTCGAGTGCGCAGGGCACGCTTCCGCTGGATGATCAGGACCGGGAACGGGCTAGTCCTCCCGCCCGGTCGTCCGGTCGGCGCGCGGCCCACGATGTCATCGTGTCCTCGGTCGACTCGACGGCGCGCGGCACCATCGGGATCGTGACCTCGGCCGGACGCCTGATCCGGCTTGGCGTGCTCGAGCTGCCGGCGCTGCCGCCGAGCGCACACTCCCCCGCGCTGTCGGGCGGCGCGCCCATCAGCGAGTTCGTGACGACCGGACCAGGCGAGACGGTAGTCGCCATCGTGGCTGCCGACGCCACGGGCGCAGGACTGGCAATCGGCACCGCGCAAGGCGTCGTCAAGCGCGTGACGCCCGACTATCCGCAGAACGCCGCGGACTTCGAGGTCATCTCGCTCAAGGACGGGGACAAGGTCATCGGCGCGGTGCAGCTCGCCGACGAAGATCAGGAGCTGACGTTTATCAGCAGCGATGCGCAGCTGCTGCGGTTCCCGGCGTCGGTGGTGCGGCCGCAGGGCCGCGCCGCGGGCGGGATGGCGGGCATCCGGCTGTCGCCGCGCGCCTCGGTGATCTGGTTCGGCGCTGTCGACCCGGCTGCTGGCGTCCAGGACGCGGCCTCCGAAGGGCCGGCGTCCGGGCCGGTCGTCGTCACTGTCGCGGGTGCCGCCGGGGCGCTGCCGGGGACCGCGGCGGCGACCGTGAAGGTCACCCCGTTCGCCGAGTTCCCGCCGAAGGGACGCGCTACTGGGGGCGTCCGGTGTCACCGGTTCCTCAAGGGCGAGGACGTCCTCGTCCTCGCCTGGGCCGGACCTGGCCCGGCTCGCGGTGCGACGCAGGCGGGCACTCCGGTGGACCTGCCGCCGCCTGTCGGGCGCCGCGACGGCTCCGGCGAGCGTGTAGCCCATCCACTGGCAGCGATCGGGGGCACCGCCGGCTAGGAGCCTGAAATACCGACGGCCGCCTGCTCAGCCACCTGCCCCGGGTCGATCGGCTGGCTAGTGTCCCCTATGTTTGCTACCGTGGTAGCATTGGGGGTATGAAGGTTAGTGTCAGCCTGCCAGCTGAGGATGTGGCGTTCCTCGACACCTACGTCCGCGCCCAGAGCATCGAGTCTCGGTCGGCCGCGGTGCACAAGGCCGTCGGGCTACTCCGGGCCAGCGAGCTCGGTGACGCCTATGAGGACGCGTTCGGCTCGTGGCAGCACGACGAGGAGGACCGGGCCTGGGACGCTGCGAGCGCGGACGGGCTGGAAGCCTAGATGCGCCGTGGCGACATCGTGACCGTCAATCTTGAGCCCGCGCTCGGCGCAGAGACTGGCAAGAGCAGGCCCGCGGTGGTTGTCAGCAACGATGCCGCCAACGCCACGGCGACCCGCCTGGGGCGCGGAGTGATCACGGTAGTACCGGTGACCTCGAACGTCTCCCGCGTGTACCCGTTTCAGGTGCTACTTCCTGCCGGACAGACAGGGCTGGCGCGCGATTCGAAGGCTCAGGCGGAGCAGGTCCGGTCGGTGGCCATTCAGCGCGTCGGCCGCCGCGTGGGCAGCCTGCCGCTTGCGGTCATGACCGAGCTTGACCAGGCCATGCGCGTGCATCTGGGCTTGTAGGCAGCTAGCTGCCTCAGCGACGGCGCCGGTAAGTCGGCGCCTGTAAGTCATAGTGCCCTGAGAGCCCGGCCACGGGCGCCTGATAGTCCCCCGACGCACGCTGGTCCCTGAAAGGCGAGCCGGCCGCACAACGCGGCTGGCCGTGCGAAGGGAGGACCGGATGGTTTCCAGAATTGGCGGCCGCGCCCGGCGGCTCATCATCACCGGCGTTGCCGCCGCCGGGGTCGGGGCGGGCGTCACCGGCGTGGCGCTAGCGTCCACAGGCGGGGCAGGGACGACGGCGGTCACGTCGACGACATCCACGACCTCGTCATCGGCATCGCCGGGCACGTCGTCGTCACCGCCGGCGTCGACATCGGCCGGGACCAGCCACGCCGGCAGCATGCCGGCATCGGCGGGCACGCACCACTGCACCCACATGGGCAGTGCCTCGGGCAGCCAGCGCAGCCCTGGAAGCTCGGGCAGCTCTGGAAGCCCATCCAGTCCTGGCTCGAGCAGCTCGACGGGCTCGTAGGTCCTGCTGGCACGCCGCTGCCAGGCGGGCGTGCCAGCACCGGCGGTGCCGCGCGGCATTCCCCCGTGGCCGCGCGGCACTGCCCGGCGCAGCCCGAGAGGTCAGGCGTCGATGCGTGAAGGATCGAGCTCGGTGGCGCCGCTGACGATGAAGTCGCGCCGCGGCCCGACCTCGCTGCCCATCAGCAAGTCGAACATGTCCCCGGCAGCCTGCGCGTCCTCGATCCTGATCCGGCGCAGTACGCGCCGGCGTGGATCCATGGTCGTCTCGGCAAGCTGGTGCGCGTCCATCTCGCCAAGGCCCTTGTAGCGCTGCGGCGGCTCCTTGAATCGTTGCCCCTTGCGCTCGAGTTCGAGCAGCGTGCGGGTCTGCTCAGCGTCGCTGTAGGTGTAGATGTACTTCTGCTGGCCCTTGCGCGGGTTGGTCAGCTCGATCCGGTGCAGCGGTGGCACGGCCGCGAACACGCGGCCGGCCTCGACCATCGGCCGCATGTAGCGGTGGAACAGCGTGAGCAGCAGGGTGCGGATGTGCGCGCCGTCGACGTCGGCATCGGCCATGAAGATCACGCGCTGGTACCGCGCCGAGTCCAGATCGAAGGCGTTGCCCGAGCCAGCCCCGATCACCTGGATGATCGCAGCGCACTCCGCGTTCTTCAGCATGTCGGCGAGCGACGCCTTCTGCACGTTGAGTATCTTGCCGCGGATCGGCAGCAGCGCCTGGAACTCCGAGTCTCTGGCGTTCTTCGCGGTGCCGAGAGCCGAGTCACCTTCGACGATGAACAGCTCGCTCCGGTCGTCGGCCGACCGGCAGTCGACCAGCTTGGCGGGCAGCGCCGAGGTGGCAAGCGCCGACTTGCGCCGCTGATTCTCGCGGTGCTCGCGCGCGGCGATGCGCGTCTTGGCGGCGGAGATGACCTTGTCGAGCACGGCGCGCGCCTGCTGCTTGCTACCGCGGACCCGGCCTTCCAGGAAGTTGCCGAGCTCCGTGGCCACCACCTGGATGACGATCTTGGTGGCCGCCGGGGTGCCGAGCACCTCCTTGGTCTGGCCTTCGAACTGCGGCTCGGGGAGGCGGACGGAGATGACTGCGGTGAGGCCCTCAAGCACGTCTTCCTTGATGACCGGGTCGTCGCCGGCCTTGAGCAGCCTGGCCGCCTTGAGCTGGTCGTTCAGTGTCCGGACCATCGCCCGCTCGAAGCCTGTGACGTGCGTGCCGCCTTTGGCGGTGGGGATGACGTTGACGAAGGACCGCAGCGTGGTGTCGTAGCCAGCGTCCCAGCGGAGCGCGACGTCCACCTCAAGCTGGCGCTCCACCTCGGTCGGCGTCAGGTGTCCGGCATCGTCGAGCACCGGGACTGTCTCGGTGAACATGCCGCTGCCGGTGATCCGGACTACGTCTGTGACCGCCTCGCCAGAGGACAGGTGCGCGCAGAATTCGCTGATCCCGCCGACAAATCTGAACTCCGCCTCGCCTGTCAGGCCGTCGCGCGCCGTGTCCCCAGAGTGACGGCCTTCGTCGGCGCGGGTGCTGTCGTCGGAGCTGTCCTCGGCCTGGCTCTCGTCGGCGTGCTCGCGCGCCGGCCGCTCGTCGGCGACCCGGATGCTGAGGCCAGGCACCAGGTAAGCGGTCTGCCTGGCCTGCTGCGCGAGCCAGCCGAACTTCCACTCCGCACCGGGCACGAAGATCTGCCGGTCTGGCCAGAACCGGATCGTGGTCCCGGTGGCGGTCTTGGCGACCCTGGCGCCCTTGCGGATCCCGGAGCCAGGCGTGAAGGCAGCCTCGGGGCCGTCTCCGGCGAACTGGCCGGGCACCCCGCGGCGGAAGCTCATGGTCCACTCGTAGCCGGCCTTCTGCACGCAGACATCGAGCCGGCCCGAGAGCGCATTGACGACCGAGGCGCCCACGCCATGCAGCCCGCCCGACGCCGTGTAGGACCCGCCGCCGAACTTTCCGCCCGCGTGCAGCCTGGTCATGATCAGCTCGACGCCGGACAAGCCAGTCTTAGGCTCGTTGTCGACCGGGATGCCGCGACCGTTGTCTCGCACCTCGGCCGAGCCATCTGCGTGCAGGATTACCTCGATCCTGCTACAGGCTCCCGCTAGTGCCTCATCGACAGAGTTGTCGAATATCTCGCCCAGGCACTGCGCCAGGCCGCGGCCGTCGGTCGAGCCTATGTACATGCCAGGGCGCTTGCGGACGGCGTCAAGGCCCTCGAGCACCGTTAGATGGCGGGCGGTATATCCGTCTGCAGCGTGTCCGGCACTGGCTGCGCCGGCGCCTCGCGGCGACCCACGACCAGCAGATGCCGAGCTGGTGGGTTCAGTGCTGACGGCGGTCACGACGGCTCCCCGGGCAGACAAGGTCCTTGAGGGCAGACTAGCCGCCCATCGGCTGAGCCTCGCGCCACCACGCCGCGCGACATATAGCGCTCTAGGTCGGATAATTCTCATAACAGCCTATAAACCCACGGTCAGCAGCGTCCGGGCAAAGACGAATGTTCGCCCTCGGCATACTCGTGGGCCGCGGGGGATGACAAACGACCGGCCCGAGTGTTGTGATGCGTAGGAGATCACAGGTTGGACGGACTGTCGGCGACGTGGCCGCCAGGGTCGGGCACTCCCGGCACCGGAGTAAACCCGGCACCGTCCTCGAGGCGAGGAGGCGACTATGACCGGAGCAATAGCCCCAACGAGGCCGCTGAGCGCCCTTGACTTGTGTGACCGATGCGGGGCGCCCGCGTACGTACGCGTGCTACTCCCCGGCTCGGGCGAGCTGCTGTTCTGCGCTCATCACAACCGCAAGCACGCCGATGCTCTCGCCAAGATCGCAGTTGAGATCCAGGACGAGACCGGCAGGCTCGCGAGCAAGCCAGAAGCGGCTTCCTGACCTCCATAGCTAGATCGGCCCCTGACCAGCGTGCTGGTCAGGGGCCGATTTCGTTAACGGACCGCCGGGGCTGCCGCGCCCCGGCTAGTCCAGGTAGTCCCGCAGGACCTGGGACCGCGACGGATGCCGGAGCTTGGACATGGTCTTGGACTCGATCTGGCGGATCCGCTCCCTGGTCACGCCGTAGACCTTGCCGATCTCGTCCAGCGTCTTGGGCTGGCCGTCGGTCAGGCCGAAGCGCATCGAGACCACGCCTGCCTCGCGCTCCGACAGCGTGTCGAGCACAGAGTGCAGCTGCTCCTGCAGCAGCGTGAAGCTGACGGCTTCACCCGGCTGGATTGCCTCGGAGTCCTCGATCAGGTCACCGAACTCGCTGTCGCCATCCTCGCCCAGCGGCGTGTGCAGGGAGATCGGCTCGCGGCCGTACTTCTGCACCTCGATGACCTTCTCCGGGGTCATGTCGAGCTCGGCAGCCAGCTCCTCGGGCGTTGGCTCCCGCCCCAGGTCCTGGAGCATCTGCCGCTGGACCCTGGCCAGCTTGTTGATGACCTCCACCATGTGCACCGGGATCCGGATAGTCCTGGCCTGGTCGGCCATGGCCCGGGTGATGGCCTGGCGGATCCACCAGGTCGCATACGTCGAGAACTTGTAGCCCTTGGTGTAGTCGAACTTCTCCACCGCGCGGATCAGGCCGAGATTGCCTTCCTGGATCAGGTCCAGGAAGAGCATGCCGCGGCCGGTGTACCGCTTGGCCAGCGAGACCACCAGCCGGAGGTTGGCCTCCAGCAGGTGGTTCTTTGCGCGCCTGCCATCGTCGGCGATCCACTCCAGGTCGAGCCTGGTCTCCGGTCGCAGCGCGCCGGTCGCCTCGGCGAGCTTCTCCTCGGCAAAGAGGCCGGCCTCGATCCGCTTCGCCAGCTCGACTTCCTGCTCGGCGTTGAGCAGCGGGACCTTGCCGATCTGCTTGAGATAGTCCTTGACCGGGTCAGACGTCGCGCCGGCCACCGCTACCTGGGCGGCGGGCAGGTCCTCGTCGTCGTCGCCGTAGACGAACGCCTCGTCTTCTGAGTCCTCGGTGGTCGCCGCGGCGGTCCCGGTCGCCTCGACCGCAGTCCCGCCGGCGGCCTCAGCCGTCTCCGGGTCCTCTGCGGCGTCCGGCGTGACCTTGCCGGGCTCCGGCAGGTCAGCCCCGCTGACCAGGTCCTCGGCGTCCGCATCGTCGGCGTCGGTCTCGAGGATCTCGAGCTCTTCCAGCTCGGCGTCGACGTCGAGGAAGGCTACGTCGGCGAGGTCGGGCTCGCCCTCAATGTCCGCCACATCGGCGAGATCGGGATCGGCGTCCAGCCCGCCGGCCTCAGCCAGATCCGGATCGGTGTCCAGTCCGGCCTCGGTGGCCAGTTCGGCGTCCGCCGTCACGTCCATGCTCCCGTTGTCACGATGCTCTCCCCTACCCGGCAGCTCACTGGCGGCCTTCTTTCCCTGCCTGCCCTTGGCACCAGTCGCGCCAGACCGGCCGCGGCTCTTGCCTGCTGAAACCTGCTCATCGGCACTAGTGCCATTGACACTGCCTGAAGTAGTCGACGACCTGGCCGCTGGCTTGCGGCCACGGCTGCTCGCGGGTCGCCTGGCGGACGGGACGCCCTCGCCCGGAACCAGGGCTACCGGCTGGTCTGCCACCTGCGTCTTGCCGTCGGCAGAACCGCCACGGGCCTGCTGCGGTACACGTGCGCCCTGCGACGACGGCCGAGCCTGCCGCCGCGCCGCCGAGCCTGCAGCGCTAGCCACCGCGGTCACCCCTTCCCTCGCTGGATGGCGGCCCGCCCTGTCGCGACCAGCTCCCGGCTGTTCGAACGTGCAGGCGACACTGCCACCTCTCCGGCATACCTCTGTCGTAAGCATCGGACCCTACCGCCAGAATCGCGCGCCCTGGACCGTGCCAGATGCCCGGATACCGCGGCAGGAAAGCCTGTCCTACCCGAGGTTCTCTCCCGTCCACCACATTAGGCGCAGTGTGCGGGTAGGTCGTACCGCTGCGAGCCAGCACCCTTGCTGTCCCGTGCTAGCTGCAACCCCAAGAGCTGGCCCTGCGCTAGCAATGCCCTGGCCATGAGCGGCCGGGCTGAGAGCACAACCTCGGGAATGGTACCCGCATTCCTCATGCCCTCCCCTTCCTCGCTGAACCGGCTCGTTTGCGGTGGCCGGCCTCGTCGTGCGCCGGGACGTGCAGCACCAGGACCGTGACGTCGTCGTCCTGTTCGTACCCGGTCAGCATCCGCTCCACGAGGTAGTCCAGAAGCTGAGCCGGATCCTCAGTGACCCCCGGCGGCGCCTGTGCCGCCACGGCCACCAGCTCGTCCAGCCCGGTGTCCAGGCCTCGCTTACGGTTTTCTACAAGTCCATCGGAATACAGCACTGCTGTGTTGCCGGGCGGCAGCCGGAAGGCGTACTGCTGGCGGGGGCTGGCCCAGCCGAGTGGCGTCCCCGCCTCGGTGGGATCGAGCCTGGGCGGTCCGTCAGGCGACAGCAGCAGCGGCGGCAGGTGGCCAGCGTTCCCGGCCACGCCCTCGCCGGTCAGCGGGTCCACGACCAGGTAGGCGACCGTAGTGACCTGCTCGGCCAGCTCGGTCGCGAGGAACAGCCGGTCAAGGCCCGCCAGCACGGCAGCCGGACGCGGGTCGGTCAGCGCCAGCGCTCGCAGTGCATTGCGGACACGACCCATACCGGCCGCCGCCGTCAGCCCCTTGCCCATGACATCGCCGGTGGCCACCGCCAGCCGCCCGTCTGGCAGCCGGAAGGCGTCGTACCAGTCGCCGCCGATCTCCATGTTCCTGGTCACCGGCAGGCAGCGGGCCTCCAGGATGATGCCGGGCACGGTCGGCAGCGTGTCCAGCAGCAAGCTGCGCTGGAGCGTCTCCGCCGTCGTGTGCTCGCGCTCGTAGAGCGTGGCCCGCTCCACGGCCAGCGCGCACTGGCCAGCGAGCGCCTCCAGGAAGACGCGCTCCTCCTCGGTGATCTGGCGCGGCCGGGTGAACGAAAAGCGCAGTGCGCCCAGCGAGGCACCCGACGACAGCAGCGGCAGGCCGACCCACGCCTTCTCGTCGCTGTGCTCAAGGAAGAGGCTCACGTCCACGCCCTCGGCGTCGAAGTACCGCCGTAGCGCCTCGGGGCTCTCCAGCAGCACCGGCCTGCGCGTGGTGATGGCATAGGTCATGACGCTGGCGACAGACAGCGGGATGTCCCCGCCCGGTGCGCCGGGGCTCTCCGGCAGGCCGCCCGGGTTGATGGCGTGCAGCCGCTGCCGCTCGGTGTCCAGAATCGCGACGGCTGAGCGCTCTGCCCCGATGGCCGACCGGCCGACCTCGGTGATGACCTGCACGACTTGCTCGACCGTGAGCGCCTCGGCGAGCATCGACGTCGCCTGCTGTAGCCGGGCGGTGCGGAGCGCGGCGGCCGAGAGCTGCTCGGTCAGCCGACCGCGCATCTCCTCGGCCTCGCGCTGGGCGGTGACGTCCGTGCTGGCGCCCATCCACTCGATGATCTTGCCGTCGCGCTCGATCGGCACGGCTCGCACGTCGTAGTGCTTGTACGAGCCCGTCCGGCTGCGGACCCGGTACCGGCTGTCGAAGACCTTGCCCGACCGCACGCAATCACGCCAGGCCGCCTCGACGCGCTCTCTGTCGTCGCTGTGGATCGCCTCGAGCCAGCCGTTGGTCAGGTACTCCTCGGTCGTCTGCCCGGTGATCCAGCGCCACTCCGGGGAGTCCTCGGCGATCTCGCCGTCTGGGCTGGTCACCCAGACCACCTGCGCGCCAGCCTGCACCAGCGACCGGTAACGCTCCTCGCTGCGCCGCAGCGCCTCGGCTGCCAGGTGCTGCTGCGTCACGTCGACGGCGATCGCCGCGACGCCGGTGACCTCCCCGTCCCTGGACGGGAACCAGGAAAACGACCAGCGCCGCGCCTTCGGCTCGTCGGCTCCGGCCTCGGGCGGCCCGGTCGCGATCACATGCTCGGTCTGCGGCACCGGGTGGTCGCCGGCCGCGACCCGGCGCAGCGCCGAGTCGGCGGCCTCGGCCAGATCCGGTGGCCACAGCTGAGCCGCCGTCCGGCCAGCCAGGTCGGCGCCGCCGCCGTCGGTGAGCGACACCATCACGTCGTTCATGCGCAGGAAACGGGAATCGGGGCCGAGGAACGCGAAGGCCAGCGGGGCGTCGTGGAGCAGCGAGGCGAGCAGCGCGGAGTCGGAGGCATCCAGACCCGGGAGCCGCGGACGGGGCACGGACATGCCGGTGCTCACCGCGAGCACCTCGCGCCCGGCCTACCGCATGCCATCGAACGGCTCCTTCCTGCTCAGTGCCGACACAAGAAGGCTAGCGGCAACAACGCGTGCAAGAAGCGAGCCAGCAACAACTCGGGGACGATAGCACCGATCTGCCGGGCCGCGCGCGGCATTGCGGCGCGGTGTATCGGCAGCCCCCTGGCCAGGGAGAACGCCGATAGCCACGGCCCCGCAATGGCCCGCCAGAGCACTGCGCAGGGCGCACCCGCTCGACGTTAGGCAATGCTCGGAATTGGGCGCCCGGAGGCCAGTTCCGGCGCGGTCGGGCCCAGCGGGAAATGGCAGGCCACGAGCTGGCCGCCAAGCTGGCGGGGCTGCAGTGGCGGCTCCCGCTCGGCGCAGATGTCCTGCGAGAGCGCGCATCGGGACCGGAACCGGCAGCCGGACGGCGGCTCCGTCGGGGCCATAGGCCCGGCGTCGGCGCCATGAATCCGTGCTGTCCCCGCGACCGGGCGGCCCGCCTGGCCGCTCACTACGGGGACCGCCTCGATCAGGCCGGCGGTATACGGATGCGCGGGGGCCGTGCAGACCTGCTCGGCAGGCCCGACCTCGACCAGCTTGCCGAAGTACATCACCCCGATGGTGTCGGCCATATACCTGACAACCGACAGATCGTGGGAGATGAACAGGTAGCTCAGGCCGTACTGCCGTTGCAGCTTGCGCATCAGGTTGAGTATCTGGGCCTGTACGGACACGTCCAGGGCCGACACCGGCTCGTCCGCGACGATGAGCGCCGGGCGCTGGATCAGCGCCCTGGCCAGGGCGAGCCGCTGCCGCTGACCGCCGGAGAACTCGCGGGGATAGCGCCCGGCAGCGTCGGCGGGCAGGCCCACCTCGTCGAGGATCCTGGCTACCTGGCGGCGGCGGCCGCGGCGGCGGACAGTCCGCTGGATGGCCAGCGGCTCCCGCAGGATCGAGCCGACCCGCATCCGCGGGTCGAGCGAGGCGAACGCGTCCTGGAACATCAGCTGAATGCCGGGCCGGTGCCGGCGCAGCTGCCGCGATGACAGGGAGGCCAGCTCGGCGCCGCTGAGCACGATGGAGCCTGCCGTGGGCATTTCCAGTCCCACTAGCAGTCTCGCGATGCTGGTCTTGCCGCAGCCAGACTCCCCCACCAGGCCGAACGTCTGTCCGGCGGCGAGTTCGAAGCTCACCCCGGCAACCGCGCTGACAGCCCCGGAGGACCGCCCGAGTATGCCGCGGCGGACCTGGTAGTCCTTGACCAGCCCGGCGACGCGCAGCAACGGCTCGCCCGCGCCGCCAGCCGACGTGCTGCCTGCCGACGTGCTGCCTGCCGACGTGCTGCCCGCCCACGGGCTGCCTGCCGGACCCGTGGCACCCGCCGCGCGGGCTGTCCAGGCACTCACGAGCTGGCGCCCGCCCGCCCCGGCTGCCCCGGCCGGACCAGCGCCGGCCGTGGCCGCCGTGACCCCGATCGGGAAGAAGCAGGCATAGGTATGTCCGGGGTGGTCCCCGTCCAGCGCCGGCTCGCGGCTGCTGCACCAGTCCCGTGCGTACCGGCACCGCGGCGCAAAGGCGCATCCGGGCTCGCGCGCGATCAGGTCGGGTGGCCGACCGGGAATGCTGTACAGAGACCGGCTGGCCGGGCCCGCCATCTCCGGCAGCGCGTCGAAAAGTGCCTCGGTGTAGGGATGCCGCGGCCCGGCGAACAGCGCGCTGGTGGTCGCCTGCTCGATGATCCGGCCGCCGTACATCACGGCCACCCGCTCGGTCCGGCCGGCGATCACGCCGAGGTCGTGGGTCACCAGGATGACGGCCATGCCGAGCTGCGCGCGCAGGTCGTCGATGAGCTCCAGGATCTCCCGCTGGATGGTCACGTCCAGCGCCGTAGTCGGCTCGTCAGCGATCAGCAGCCGGGGCTCGCAGGCGAGGGCGGCTGCGATCATCGCGCGCTGTCGCATGCCGCCCGACAGCTGGTGCGGGTAGAGGCTGGTCACCCGCTCCGGCTCGGGCATCCGGACCAGCCGCAGCATCTCCAGGGCGCGCGTAGCGGCCGCCTGGCGGTTCGCCCCCTTGTGCACGACGACGGACTCGGCGATCTGCCGGCCGATCGTCGTCGTCGGATCCAGGCAGCTCGATGGGTCCTGGAAGACCATCCCGACGTCGTTGCCCCGGATTGCCTGCATGGACTGGTCGGACAGGTTCGTGAGCTCGGTTCCATTCAGCAGAATCGATCCGCGGGTGATGACGCCGCCAGCTGGCAGCAACCGCAGGACCGACCTCACCGTCATGGTCTTGCCGCTGCCGGACTCGCCGACGAGGCCAAGGCACTCGCCGGCCGCGACCGTCAGGCTGACGCCGTCGACGGCGTGCACCGTGGCGTTCCGCAGCCTGATCTCGGTATGCAGGTCGGTGATCTGGAGCACCGGGGCCGCGAGGTGCCGGTCAGCCATCGGCGGAGTACCTGTCCGCGAGCCCGTCACCCAGCATCGTGAAGGCCACGATCACCAGGATGATCGCGGCGCCCGGCACGAGGATCTCCCACCAGTAGCCGTTGGAGACCGAGCCGTTCTGGGTCGCGGCGCCGATCATGTCACCCCAGTCGACGGAGGGGAACTGCACGCCGAGTCCCAGCCAGCTCACCGTTGCCAGCAGCAAGATGGCGTTGGCGATCTGGAAGCTGACATTGACCACGATGGTGCCCATGGCGTTGGGGACGATGTGCCGGACGATGACGCGCAGGCTGGCGCCGCCCATCACGCGCGCTGCCTGAACGTACTGGCGCACCCGCAGGGTGAGTGCCGCGGCGCGGACCAGGCGCGCGGTGCTGAGCCAGGATGTGCCGGCGATCACCAGGATGAGCATCGCCGTGGACGGCCGGTAGATGGAGATCAGCAGCAGGAGCAGGACGATTGCCGGAATGGCGATCGCGGCATCCACGATGCGCATCATGACCGCGTCGACGGCGCCGCCGAGGTACCCGGCAGTTGCCCCCCACAGCGAGCCCAGCACCGCCGCCAGCAGGCCGGCAGCCGCGCCGACCTCCAGGGACACCTGACCGCCTTTCATGAGCCTGCCGAGCTCGTCAGCGCCGTCCACGTCGGTTCCGAACGGATGGCCGGCCCGCGGCGACAGGTTCGCCAGGGACAAAAAGACGTGCGTCTGATCGGTGTGGTACACCAGCGGGCCCAGGAAGCAGAGGGCTGCCATCACGATGATGATCAGCCCGCCTGCGGTCGCGAGCGGATAGGCCCGGCATCCGGCTACGCCGCGCCGGAGCCAGTCGGCGAGCTCGGCCCGCTGGATTGCGGGCTGACCAGCCGAGACCGGACCGGCGTGCCGCCCACGGCTGCCGCGTGCCGCGGTCTCCTCGCCGGCTGCCTGGTTCGCCATCACGCCTGCGCGTACCTGACCCGCGGATCGAGGACCGCGTAGCCGATGTCTGCAAGGAGCGAGCCGAGCACTGCTCCTACGCCGATCACCAGCGTGAATCCCAGCGTCAGCGCGAAATCGTGGTTGAGCACGGCCTGCCAGATCTGCCAGCCCATGCCCTGAATGTTGAACAGGCTCTCCACGACCACGGCGCCGCCCACGATCTGCGGGAAGCTGAGCCCGACGAGGGTCACGACCGGCACCAGGGAATTGCGGAGCACGTGGGCACTCAGCACCCGTCGCTGCCCGGCGCCACGGGCACGTGCCGCCTCCACGTACTCCTGCGCCAGGCTGTCCAGGGCCGCCGCTCGCATATATCTGGCGAAGATCGCGACGGTCACCAGCGCCAGCGTCAGCACGGGAAGGGTCATGTCCCGTACGTCGGTGATCACGCCGACGATGCCCGGCGCCTGCGGGCCCTGAGCTCCGAATACATGCTCGTCGACAGCGAGGAACAGGACCAGCAGGGCGCCGAGCACGAACGTCGGCGTGCCGTAGAGCACGTAGGTCACGCCGCGCAGCATGTTGTCGACCGGGCTGCCGCGGCGGACCGCCTGGAGCAGGCCCAGCGGTATCGCGACCGCCAGCGCCACCAGCGTCGAGATCCCGGTCAGCGCCAGCGTCCGCGGCAGGCTCGCGGCGAGCAGGTAGGTCACGCTCTCATTCCGCAGGCGCGAGTAGCCGAGGTCGCCGTGCAGCACTCGGCCCAGCCAGCTCAGGTACTGCAGCAGGAACTGCTGGTGGACCGATCCGGAGCCGAGTGCGTCGACAGCCGCGCCGCCGGGTGCCAGCCTGAGCAGCCCGAAGACGATCAGCGTCACCAGCAGGACGACAGCAATGGCCTGCAGCACCCGGCGGGCCAGGTACGCCGTCACGAGTCTGGCCCGCCTGGCCCTGGCCTGTTCACTGCCGGTAGAACCACAGTTCCGGGGTGACGTTCAGCGCGCTGTTCTGCGGGCCGATCTCCAGGCCGCCAATCGTCTCGAGCAGCGTGGGAGCGTCGGGCTGGTACACGACGGGAAGCTGGTCGGCCAGGAAGTTCTGCCAGTTGTACATGGCCGTGTCGAACTGACTCGGCGTGCGGGCGTCGAGCGAGGCGGTGATCAGCTGGTCGTTGTGCACGTTGCTGTAGGCGCCCACGTTGTTGGGCGCGGTCGACTCAAACAGCTCGTCGCCGGTCGGCAGGTAGTCAGGCGCGTAGGTCCAGGTGCCCCAGTCGGCCATCTGCCAGCTCTCGCCGTTAGCGCCGAAGGCCGTATTCACTGTGTCGCCGAATGACGCCGCCTGCAGGTTGACCTGGATGCCAGCCAGCGAGGCATTCGAGGCCAGCTCCCGGACCGACGACTCCATCCAGTCGGTCCCGGTGGCGTACATCAGGGAGAACTTGAGCTGCCTGCCAGCCGGGATTCCGACCCCGCAGTCACCGGCCGCGGTCCCTGCGTGGGTGCAGGTATCGATCCCATTGGGCTTGATGGACCAGCCGTTGGCGTGCAGCAGCTGCTGGGCCTTCTGGATGTTCAGAGTCCACTGATCGCCTAGCTGGGCTAGCTGCGGCGACAGGTAATTCGTCGCCGGGTAGGTACCGACGGGGCCGGTCGTCGGCTTGCCGTATCCGTGCAGCGGACCGTCGATGACCCCTTCCTCATCGACCAGGTACTGGAAGGCCTGCCGGAAGTACAGCTCCTTGAAGATCGGGCCCTGGCCAGTGTTGTTGTTGAAGTTGTACGGGAAGTAGCTGATCTGCCAGGGATAGATCACGCTGAGCTGGTAGTTGGGCAGCGACGGCGGGTTAGCGCCTACCAGCGCCCCGGCCGGCGGCACCGGCGCGTCCACGGTCGGGAGGTAGCCGACGTCGATCGTCTGGCTGCCGTTCGGGTCCTGGAGCACGTTGTACTCGGACTGCTCCGAGGTGAACGGCAGCTCGATGAATGTCGTGATGTGGTGCGCGCTGACCGGGCCGCCGTACCTGGAGTTGTAGGTGAGGACCAGCTTGCCCTGGCTGTTGAGGCTCTGGATCTTAAACGGGCCGTCGACGATGCTCCAGATGGGCGACGTGGCGAACGTCGCCGGGCTCTTGATCGCCTGCGAGACCAGGTAGTTGTACACCTTTGTGCAATCCGACACATTGGTGGCGCAGTCGCTGGGCCCCGACGCCGTCCGGTCCCAGTAGGCCGGCATCGGGGTGATCTCACTCAGCATGTTGTTGGTGAACCAGGACTCGGAGAACTGCGGCGTCTTGATGTCCATCGTGAAGACGAACTTGCTGGCCGCCTTGATGTTCGTGACGTCGCTGGGCAGCCCCTTGGGGCTCCAGAAGACCCCGTTCTGGCCCTCGGCGATCATCATGTTCATCCAGAACACGACGTCACTGGCGTCGACCGGCTCGCCGTTGGACCACTTGTAGTTCTGCTTGAGCCGGATGGTGACCCGGTGGCCGTGGTAGACGGGCCTCTCGGCCAGGCTCTCCGCCGGGTTGAGGTACGGCGTGGTGCCCGAGCCGAACCAGTACAGCGGCCGGTAGAGCTGGTACTGGAAGTCGTTGACGTTCGAGACGCTGTCGTTCGCGCCGTACTTCCCGGCCATGAAGGGGAACGGATAGGTCGCGTAACCGCCAGGCAACATCGCGTAGGTGGCTGTGCTGCCGCCCGGCGGAACCCGCCGGGGCCCCGCCGGGCGCGGCGCTCGAGGCGGGCCCGCAGGCGGCGACCACAGTGGCCAGGCCGGCCGCAGCGCAGCATGCGCCGAGGACACGACCCCGCAGGCCGCGCTTCCGGGCTCGCCGCATTGCCGCTAGTCCTGCTCGCATGAGGTAACCGCCGTCCTTCTCGCACCGGGAGCAGCCGCCAGCAGAGATGCTCCACGAGTCCCAGATTTACGTCTTACACACCCAAATACTTAATTATCACTTATGTACCAGACCCGCAGGGCCAGTCCCCGTACGGCAGACACGGTCATGGTCCGCGTCGGGAGGCAACTCTCAGGCAGGCATGGCTCAGTAGGACGCTACCGGACTAATTAGCCTTTCGCAGGATAGACGGGTGGAAGCGACGCTTCTGCTCAGGCCAGATTCCGGCGAACTACCCCGGACGCTAAAGAATCGGGCACTTCGATGGCGAGGCATGGCGTGCACGGTCGGGAAATCTGCGAAGCTAGATGGGTGAGCCCCCAAAGCCGACGCCGAGATCCAGCGGGCGACAGGGGTCATCAGGGTGCCTCCGGGCCGCAGCCAGGTCGCCGCGGAGGCGCTGGTCTGGCTGGCCCGCCGCCGAACGCGCTGTTTGCCGAGATGCTGCGCGCGGCCCGCGAGCTGCTCGCGGTGCGCAGCCCCCTCGATGCCGAGCTCATGGTCAGCGAGCTGCTCGGCACCTGGTGGGGCCACAAGACGAGCGGCAGCGCGCGCGGTGCCCGGCGCCGGGCCGGGGTCGAGGAACTGGTCGGCGAAGGGCTCGTCAGGTACGCGGCCGAGCAGGGCAGTCCGGCCGCGCTCGCGCTGCTGTCCGGCATCGCCTGCCTCGGCACCTCGCGGCAGGCCATCCAGGCCGAGCATGCCGCCCTCGCCCTGATGGACCAGGGCGTCGCCCGGCCGGCCTGGGCCGTGCATGTGGGCGCCGTCGAGGCCGCCGAGTGCTACGTCAACTCCGACGCCTACGGCGATCGCGACGAGGTGGTCTGCGTCTTCAGCTACGCCGGCCAGGAGCAGCACGCGCTGGTCGTGGTCGTCGACTACAACGCAGGCGGCCTGGCCCGCGATGGCTGGGTGACCTCGCAGGTCGACAAGCTGCTCGACTACTGCCGCGACAGCAGCGCGGCCGGCCCGACGTTCATGCAGATCGATCCTCCGCTGGCGCGCCGGATCCTGGCCGCCGCGCTTGCCGCGACCGAGTCCGCAGCGGACCCCACCGTGAGCTCGTCGTTCCCCTCGTACCACGCGTTCATCCGCGCCAGGGTGCGCACTCTCCCGCCTGTCCTGCCGCCTGGCACCGCCAGCCTGGATGCGATGCCTGCCGCTCCGGCCGCCAATGCCACCAGCCGGCGCGCGCTGTGGCGCAAGGACCGTCAGGCCATGCTCGTGGCCGAGTTCCTCGCCTCCGACGAGGCCGAGGACCTGTCCGACCGGCAGGCCGCCAGCCGCTGCGCGGATCACATCGTCGAGTACGGCTGTGACCGCGATTTCGGCCGGCCGCTTCGGGTGAGCCCGGCCAAGGCCGAGACGTTCCTGCTGGACTGGCTGCCGCGCAAGGTGGTGCTGTCCAAGGCGGACCAGGAGGCCATGCCGCACGTGCTGCTGGCCTGGGTACGGTGGGCCGGTCCCAAGTCCGGCCTGACTGAAGTCGCGGTCGCGGCCACGCAGGACGCGGTGTTCGAGTCCATGCGCGCGTTCCCGAACGTCTACCGCGACCCCGCGTCGTTCGGCCTCGAGCCGGACATGGTCAGTCGCCTGCTGCCCGACGGCGACCTGGAAGCGCTGGCGCGCCGGGTCTTCGCGTTCCCGCTGCTGCGCGGCAGCTACCGCGGCACCGACCTGGCGACGCTGGATCCTGGCGTCCAGGGCGACCGGCGCACCCTGCTGGCCGCGGATCACGACGACGCCGACAGCATGCACGAGCGGGGCGAGCGGCACGCCGCGAGCGAGCACGTCGACCGGCACATCGCGCTCGCCGACCGGCTGTGGCGCGGCGACCCGCCGGAGCTGTGGGAGGCCGCTCAGCGGCTGCTTGACCTGGGCGAGGACCGGCACGAGGTGCTTCACATCCTGATCGAGACCGTCCGTTCAGCCGGACCGCGGGAGAGCGATATCGCCGCCGCGCTGGCTGATCTGCCACCGGAGGAGCCGGGCTGACCCGGCGTCGCGATGACGGTGAACGCCGGAGTTGCCGGGTCGCTACGGGTCGTCGACCTCAACGCCGACCTTGGCGAGAGCTTCGGCGCCTGGCGCCTCGGTGATGACAAGGCGCTGCTGGCGATCGTTACCAGCGCCAACATCGCCTGCGGCTTCCACGCCGGCGATCCCCTGACGATACGGCGCGCCTGCGCCGGAGCGGTAGCTCGCGGCGTCACCATCGGTGCCCAGGTCTCGTACCGGGACCTCGCCGGATTCGGCCGCCGGGAGATGACCGTGCCGCCGGACGAGCTGGCGGCCGAGGTGCTCTACCAGATCGCTGCCCTGGACGGGATAGCCCGCGCCGAGGGCGGCCGGGTCAGCTACGTCAAGCCGCACGGCGCGCTGTACAACCGGGCCATCTGGGATCCCGAGCAGGCGGCGGCGGTCGCCTCGGCGGTCGTTGTCTACGACGCCGCGCTGCCGGTGCTGACCCTGCCGGGCTCGGCGCTGGCGACGGCCGCGACCGACGTACGGCTGCCCGTCGTCACCGAGGCATTCGCCGACCGGGCGTATCGCGACGACGGCACGCTCGTGCCGCGTGGCCAGCCCGGCGCCGTCATCAGCGACCCCGAGGTCGTGGCGGCCCGCGCGGCCAGCATGATCGTCGGCGGCACCGTAGAGACATCCTCGGGGGCCGCGCTCGAGGTGAGCGCCCGCTCGGTCTGCGTCCACGGCGACACGCCGGGCGCCGTCGCGCTGGCCGCTGCCGTCCGCGACGCGCTGGAGCAGGCGGGCGTCACGCTGGCGCCGTTTGCGTGATCAGCATGAAGCCCGCCGGCGACGCGGCGGTGTTGCTGGAAACCGGACCGCAGGCTGCCGGTGCTGCGCAGGACGGGAACGGGCCTGCCCTCCTCGCCGCCGCCATCAGGGCCGCGGCTCTGCCGGGGGTCATCGACGTCGTACCGGGCGCGGTCACGGTACTGGTCAGCTTCGAGCCTGGCAGCTGGGCCGCCGCCGATCTGGCCGGCCACCTGACCGCCATCGCCGCGACTAACCCTGTCGGCGGGGATGCCGCCCGCCGGGACGCCGGATCGCCCGGCGTAGCCGAGATCGACGTCGTCTATGACGGCCCTGACCTCGCCGACGTCGCCAGGCTTACCGGACTGGCCGTCGCCGATGTGGTCGCCCGGCATCAGGCCGGGATGTACCGGGTGGGATGGCTCGGATTCGCGCCCGGATTCGGCTACCTGACCGGGCTCGACCCGCTGCTAGCGACCGTGCCGCGGCTGGACAGCCCGAGACAGCATGTGCCGGCTGGGTCGGTGGCCATTGCAGGCGGGCTGGCCGCCGTCTACCCGGCCGCATCGCCGGGCGGCTGGCGGCTGCTCGGCCGTACGTCCGCGGCGCTATGGGAGCCCGACCGCGATCCGCCCGCCCTGCTCGCCCCTGGTATGCGAGTCCGGTTCCGCATCGTGGACGCCCTTCCTCGGGTGGATGACCTTCGTAGGGTGGATGCACTGCCGGAGGCGCCAGCGCCCGCCCGCGCGAGCGCGCCGGTCGCCGCCAGGCTGATCGAGGTACTCCAGCCGGGGCCGCTCACCACAGTCCAGGATCTCGGTCGGGCCGGCCTCGCGCATCTAGGCGTGCCGCTCAGCGGCGCCGCGGACCGGGGCAGCCTGCGGCTCGCCAACCATCTCGTCGGCAACGACGCCGGCGCCGCCTGCCTGGAGGTCACGCTCGGCCGCCTGGCGCTCCGATTCCACGCCGATGCGGTCGTCGCCGTGACCGGCGCGCCCGTACCGGTCCGGCTCAGTGCGGCAGATGGCGGCGCGGCGAGTGACCGCAGACTCGCGGGCGGCGAGGTCCCCGTGGGGGGCGAGGTATCTGCCGGGGGCGAGGTCACTATGGGCAGCGCATTCGCGGTGCCGGCCGGGTCGGCGCTCCGGCTTGGCGCTCCGACGACCGGCTTGCGCAGCTACGTCGCGATTGATGGCGGGATCAGCGTCGGCCCGGTGCTCGGCAGCCGGTCGACGGACTCCCTGTCGGGGCTTGGGCCTGCATCACTGCGGCCGGGAGAGTGGCTGCCGGTCGGGCAACCCCGTTCCCATCGAAAGCAGCGAGGCGAAACGCCGCCGCGCGGCGCCGGGCCGAGGCTCGCGGCAGAATCAGGCCCCGTAGTGTCCGAGCCGGCGGTGTCCGAGCCGGCGGTGTCCGAGCCGGCGGTGTCCGGCCCGGTACTGTCCGGTCAAGTGCAGCTGCGTGTGACAGCCGGGCCGCGCGATGACTGGTTCTCTGCCGGCGCGCTCTCCGCGCTCGGCACCGACATCTACACCGTGCGACCGGCCAGCAACCGGACAGGCCTGCGGCTGAGCGGGCCTGCGCTGCACCGCAGCCGGCCAGGTGAGCTGCTGAGCGAGGGGATGGCGACCGGCTCGCTCCAGGTCACGCACGACGGCCAGCTGATCCTGCTGCTAGCCGATCACCCGACGACGGGCGGGTATCCGGTCATCGCTGTCGTTGCGTCGGCTGATCTTGGGCTGGCCGCGCAACTGCGGCCGGGACAGCAGGTCCGGTTCCAGGTTGCGCGCGCCGACCGGCTCTGACTAGCCGGCCAGCTCACGGTAGGCCGTCAGCAGGTCGGCAGCAAGCACTGTGGTGAGGTCGGCCGCCGTGGCCGCTTCCCCTTGCGTCGAGACCCGAACATCGCGCGAGGCGCAGGCACGCTCGAACAGCGACCGGGCGAAGCGGCCGTTCCCCAGCGTGTCGATCCGGCCTGCTTCGACGGCCTGGGTGAAGATCGACTCGAGCACGGGGAGCGCCTCGGCGTCGAAGGTGTCACCGGCGTTGGCCGCGATGACCTCGGCAATCCGGCTGAGCTCGGCGGCGGTGTAGCTCGGGAACACGATCCGCGTGCTGAATCGCGACGCCAGGCCGGGATTGCTGCGTAGCAGCCTGTCCATGTCGTCGGTGTAGCCAGCCAGCACGACGACGAGCCGTTCCCTGTCGTCTTCCGCGCGCTTGAGCAGCGTGGCGACCGCCTCCGACCCGAACGCGTCGCCGCCGGAGTACGCCTCGTTGTGCAGTGCGTAGGCCTCGTCGATAAACAGGACACCGCCCAGCGCGGAGTCGATCAGCCTGGAGGTCTTGATCGCGGTCGAGCCGAGGTGCTCCCCCACCAGGTCGGCCCGGTGCGCCTCGATCACCTCGGGCCGGACGAGCAGCCCGAGGGCGGCGAAGATCCGGCCGACGATCCGCGCAACCGTGGTCTTGCCGGTGCCGGGCGGGCCGGTGAACACGAAGTGCCGCGATGGCGGCTGACTCGCCAGCCCCTGCCGGTCACGCAGCCTGGCGACCTTGAGCTGCGCGACGATCTCGTGCACCTGGCGCTTGACCGGTTCGAGCCCGACGAGCGCGTCGAGCTCGGCAAGCGCACCCTCGACGGTTGGCGTGTCGGTATAGCCGCGAAACCTGGTCGTCAGCTCGGCATAGGCAAGCTCCAGGTCCTCGCCGCGGAGGGTGACCAGCTCCATCGAGGTCGGCTCGGCGGCCCCTGCCATCACCCGCACGTCGCGCTGCTGCCCTGCCTTGGCGAGCAGGCTCCGCACGAAACGGCCGTTGCCCAGCTCGTCGGCCAGACGGCGACGGCCGATCTCCTCGAACATCCGCCGCAGCACCGGCCGGGCATCGGGATCGAGCAGCTCGCCCCGGCCCTGCACGGCGGTCTCCGTGAGCGCCATCAGCTCAGCCGGGGTGTAGCTCGGGAACTTCACCCGGACGCCGAATCGCGAGTTCAGCCCGGGGTTGGAGCCGAGGAACGACTCCATCTGACGCTCGTACCCGGCCAGGATGATGATCAGGCTCTCGCGGTCGTCCTCGGCGCGCTTGAGCAGTGCCTGCACGGCCTCGTTCCCGAACCTGTCGCCCTGCCCGTCACCCTCGTTCACCAGGCTGTAGGCCTCATCGATGAACAGAACGCCGCCGAGCGCGGAATCGACCAGGTCATTGGTCTTGATCGCAGTCGCGCCCAGGTACTCACCCACTAGGTCCGCGCGCTGCGCCTCGACCACGGCGGGCGAGTCCAGCAAGCCGAAGGCATAAAAGATCTTGGCGATGACGCGGGCGACGGCGGTCTTGCCGGTGCCAGGCGGCCCGAGGAATACAAAGTGCTGCATTGGCTTCTCGGTGCCGTGCCCGGCGATGGCGCGCCGGCGCGCCGCCTCCACCGATGCCGTGATCGAGCGCACCTGGTCCTTGACCGCAGCGAGGCCAACCATCGCATTGAGCTCGGCCATCGCCTCATCGACGGTGATAACGGGCCACTCGGCCGAGTCGGCGGCGCGCGACTGCTGGCCGCCCTCACGGCTATCCAGGCTCCGCAGGCCCCGGCCGACCTGAGCCGCGCGGACAGTGCCAGGCACGTTGCGCGTGCCCGTTCCGGCGGTGGCGGCGGCCGACGGCGCTGCGAGGCGGATGCCGAGGCGGATGCCGGACCCTGGCCCATGGCGCCGCCGCGACCGCCGTTGACCGGCCGGCCAGGGCCCGGGCCGGCCCGGGCCCGATCAATCCTGTGTCTGCCGGTCGTGCACCCGCCGCTCCTGCACCTGCGGCTCCTGCACCCACCGGGCCCGCCGCGCCGACATGGCCCGCTGAGCCGGCTGCGGCCATCGCGTACGGGGCCGCGAGCGCGCCCGCCAGCCCGGCTCTGCGTTCGTGCTCCCTGCTGTCCTGGAGCGCCTTGGCCAGGCGCCAGCCGAGCACGACGAGCGCGATCAGCCACGCCGCGGCGGGGCCGAACAGGCCGTGGCCGGGCCAGAGGCGGAACGTCGCGATGCCGATGGGCAGAGACCAGATCATCGCCCAGGCCGCCGTGCGGCACGGGATCGGCCAGCGGCCTAGCAGCCCGAGGCGTGCCACCGCGGAGACAACCCACGGCAGCAGCAGAAGCAGGTACCTCGGCTCGTCGGCACCGTGCGCAAGCGCGGCCGTCGCCGCGACGCCGCAGAGCGCTACCGACAGCGAGGCGAACCCGGACCGGTCGCCGGTGAACAGCGCATACGGCGCGTAAAGCAGAGCGGCCAGCAGGCCGATGACGATGAGGGCAGGAGCGAACACGCAGGCGAGCGCGATCAGGAGCACCTTGACCGGCAGCGGGACGGACGCGGCGAACTGGCGCACACGGGTCAGCCAGCCCCGGACGGCCTGACGGCCGGGCAGGGAAGACTGCTGCTGCGGTGACCCCATTTCGCTCCCTTGCACTGAGACCTGTATAGCGCATCACAGACTGCACCCTGAGTTCCACAATCGGATGCCACGGGAAAGTCGCGACAACGGCACGCAACGGCGCGACAATGGCGCATCCCTATCGCCATCAGCGCGGCTCCCCCGCCTCCCCCGATTAGCCCGGGCAGCAGGCTACCGCGAAGATCGCACCGCTGACGGGAGGCACGAGCCGTACCGACCGGGCTACCGCCTCTATGGCGCGCCAGAATGCGCGCGGCTGCCGGGGGACGGCGAGGCCAGAATGGCTGACGCGGTTAGATGTGGTGACGAAGTCCGAGCGCGGAGGATCCATGGACCGGATCGAAGCAGCACTGCTCATTCCGGGCGATGGCGCGCCCGTCACTGACGGCGTGCTCGTCGCCGACGGCGCCGTGATCACCTACGCAGGCCCGGCAGCCGGAGCGCCGGCGACCCCGGCTGCGAACGTGACCACGGCCGCGGTAGTCATGCCGGGCATGTGGGACTGCCACGGGCACTTCATGGGTGCCCGCTCGCTGGACTTGAGCCGCCTGCCGCAGGAGCCGACGCAGCTGCGGGCCGCCAGGTCAGCACGCGACCTGGCCAACGCCCTGGCCGCGGGCGTCACGTCGGTGCGCGAGGTGGGCGGGCTTGGCGTCTACCTGGCGACTGCCGTTGGCGAGGGCATACTCGACGGCCCCACCATTTACGCCGCAGGCGCGATCCTGAGCACCACGGGCGGTCATGGCGATCTGCACTGCTATCCGCTGTCCTTCGTTACGGACTTCGCACAGCAGGACGGCACGCTGCGACTCGCCGACGGCACCGCCGAGTGCATGCGCGCGGCGCGCGAGCAACTGCGCCGCGGCGCCCGGCTGATCAAGGTGTGCGCGTCCGGCGGCGTCCTGTCCGAGCTGGACAGCCCCATCCATCAGCAGTTCACCGGCGCTGAGCTGCGTGCCATCGTCGAAGTCGCCGGCCTCGCCGATCGGGTAGTCGCGGCGCACTGCCACGGCAAGCCGGGCATCATGGCGGCCATCGAGGCGGGTGTGGCCACAATCGAGCACGGCACGTACCTCGACGAGGAAGCCTGCGACGCCATGGTCGAGACGGGCACGATCCTGGTACCGACGCGCAGCATCATCGAGGACATTCTGGCCAACCTCGATGCCGTCCCGTCGTACGCCGCCGCGAAGCTAACCGCGCTGGCGGCGACCCACGCCGACGCAGTCCGGATGGCGATCGAGCGTGGCGTGACGATCGCGATGGGGACCGATACCTCGGTGACCGGCATGGACCTGCTGAACTCCTGGGGCCACAACGGGTCCGAGCTCGCGCACCTGGCAGCGCTCGGCATGACGCCGCTCCAGGCGATCGCCTCGGCTACCGCGGTGGCGCCGCGGACGATCGGGCCGCAGGCGCCGCGCAGCGGCCAGCTGGCTGAGGGGTTCGACGCCGACTTCATCACGCTCGACAGCGATCCTCTCGCCGACATCCTGGTCCTGGCGCAGCCTGACCACATCACGGGTGTCTGGACGGCCGGGCGCAAGGTCAAGGGCTGAGGCCCGGCCGCGGAGAACGGGGTTTATGTCGTCATATTGCAAGTGGCTAGTTCTTTGGGAGGCACTTGCAACATCACAACAAACGCGGCATCGCATAGCGGCCGCCTGATCGACTGTCGGCGGCCCGTGCTACAACGCTGGCATGCAGACACTCAGCTTCTCCGACATGCTGGCGCTCATTGAGGATCGCTCCGCGGCACTGCGGGAGTCCGCAGCTCAGGCTGGGTTCGAGGCCCCGGTCCCTGGCTGTCCGGACTGGACGGTGGCCGACCTAGTCGCGCATCTCGGCGAGGTCCAGCTGTTCTGGAGCGCCGCGGTGGCGGTCGGGCCCGCCGAGGCTCCGCCCGCTAAGGACGTCATCGGAGATCAAGAGCCCCACGGAGACCTGCTGACCTGGTCAGCCGACGCCACCGCCAGGCTGACGGCGGCGCTGCACGAGGCCGGTCCTAACCGGCTGTGCTGGACGTGGTGGGAGGAGGCCGCGGCCGCTCCTTCGACGTCGGAAGCCATCGCCAGGCACCAGGTGCAGGAAGCGGCCGTGCATGCCTTCGATGCCCAGCAAGCGGCAGGTCACGGCGAGCCGCTGCCGCCGTCTGTAGCCGCTGATGGCGTCAACGAGTTCATCACCGTCGAGCTGCCCACCAACGGCCCGTGGCCATTCGAGCCCGCGACGGTCATTCTCGAGACCGGGACCGGCGGCAGCTGGCTCCTCGACCTTGGCACGCCGGGGATCCACGTACTGGCGGGCGACGTGCACGGGAACGTCAAGCCGAGCGCCACCATTACCGCGGACCCGAGCGACATGGTGCTCGCCTTCTACCACCGCGACACGGCCAGAGACCTCCAGATCGACGGCGATGCCGAGCTAGTGCCGCAGCTCCTGAGCTGGCCGAACCTGGACTAACGAATTAGCCGGCTCCGGAAGCTCGGTCTGCTGGCGCAGGATCGGAAGCTGCGGCGTTCGTGATCCGTGTCCAGGTCGCGGAGCGGCCGGTACCGTCGGCCCGGACCTGGCCTTCGCTCCTTAGCTGCTCCAGGACAAGGCGGATGGTCTGGTCACTAACACCGGGCACCGCCGTCCTGATGTCGGCGCGGCGAAATGTGACAGGTGCGCGGCGTAGGAGGTGATCGCGAACGCGCTGCTGTTTAGTCCCTGGGGTATGAGCCGCGGCCGCGCGATCGGCGAAGACGGCGTAGGCACCGGCGATCACGCTGGTGAAGTAGCCGAGCCAGGCCCATGGTTCGGCGGTGCCTTCGTGCCAGCCGTGGGTGGAATCCAACAATGCCTGGTAGTAAGCGTCAGCCGACTCGGCGACCGCTTGCTCAAGGCTCACGTAGCGGCCGACCGTATAGCCGTGCTCGCTGAACATGGCATTACTGAGCAGGCGAGCCACTCGTCCATTGCCGTCCTCGAAGGGGTGGATAACCAGGAAGTCGAGGATGAACAGCCCTGACAGCAGCACCGGATGGTGCTCGCCCGCCGTAACCGCGTGCTTGTAGCGGTCGATGAGGTCGTCAATAGCGAACGGGGTACTCGCGGCGGACACCGGCTTGAAGCGGACGGTCGTCGTGCCGTCTGGCGAGCGGTCTACGACCAGGTTGTCCTCCGTTTTAAAGGCCCCGCCCGGCATCGCCGTGTGAGCAAACAGTAACCGGTGCAGGTGGAGGATCAGCCCAGCGTTCAGGGGACGCCAGTCCTGCTGGATCAGGTAGTCCTGGGCGTCGCGGTAGCCCGCAAGTTCTTGTTCGCTGCGACTGCGCAGCGTTGTCGCCTGCCGGTTGATGATGCGCTGGGCGCGGCCGACGTCGGCGACGATGACGCCCTCGATCGCGGACGAGGCGGTGATGCTCTCGACGCGGGCCCGGTCGGCCAGCTCGGTGAGCAGGCCTGGCATCTGATCACGGTAGAGAGCCTCGGAGCCGCGGCCGAAGTCGATCGCGCTGAGCCGGGTGACAACCTGGGCTGGCACCAACCCGATCAGCGCGTCGAGGTCAGCGAAGCTGAGCAAGAAACCTCCTAGCCAACCTAGTAAACGACCCAATCGTAGTGCCGCTTAGTATGTTTGGCGCGTTTATTTAGCAGGTTTCTGGATCACACAGCTGGCCAGATGTTGCATCTGATGCAATGCCGCGCTCTTCTCAGCTGCAGCCGCTGGTCGAGCCGCAGCCTTCGCAGACGTAGCAGCTGCCGGCCGGTCGCATCTTCGTGCCGCAGGTGAGGCACAGGGGCGCGTCCGCGACGCGGCCTTGCTGCGACTCGATCAACTCAGTGGAGCTGCGAGGCTTACCTGCCTCCGCGACCGGCTGGGCCGAAGCGGGCTCAGTGGCGGCTGGCGGCTGTGACCGCTGGACCTTCTCCACCGGTACCGACTGCGCGAGCTCCTCCGGGTCCAGCTCATCGGAGCTCGACGCCGGGTCCTCGCCGTTGAGCTGCGCTGTCCGCTCGTCCGTGGTCAGGATGCCGAGCTCGGCCCGCTCGTCGTACGACAGGTGGTCGAGCGCCAGGCGACGGAAGATGTAGTCCATCACCGAGCTAGCCATCCTGATGTCGGGGTCGTCCGTGATGCCGGCAGGCTCGAACCGCATGTTGGTGAACTTCGCGACGTAGGACTCGAGCGGGATGCCGTACTGGAGCCCGACCGAGATGGCCATCGAGAAGGCGTCCATCACGCCGGCCAGGGTCGATCCCTGCTTGCCCAGCTTGAGGAAGACTTCGCCGACCCCGTCGTCGGGATAGCTCGACGCCGTCATGTAGCCCTCGGCACCGGCGACCGAGAACCGCGTCACCGTGGCGGAGCGCTGCCGCGGCAGCCTGCGGCGCACAGGCCTGACCTCGTGCGGCGTCGCCGGCTCGGCGACCTCGGCGGCCTTTTTCTTAGCGACCGACAGCGGCTGACCGACCTTGCAGTTGTCGCGGTAGATGGCCAGGGCCTTGAGCCCGAGCTTCCAGCCCTCGAAGTGGATCTTCTCGATGTCCTCGATGGTGGCCGACTCCGGCAGATTCACGGTCTTGGAGATGGCGCCGCTAAGCGCTGGCTGAACGGCCGCCATCATCCGCACATGGCCCATCGGGCTGATGGCCCGCTCACCCATTGCGCAGTCGAACACCGAGTAGTGCTCGGGACGCAAGCCCGGAGCGTCGACGACGTGGCCGTGCTCGGCGATGTACTCGACGATCGCCTCGGCCTGCTCCGGCTGGTACCCGAGGTTCTTGAGGGCGCGCGGCACAGTCTGGTTCACGATCTGCATCGACCCGCCGCCGACCAGCTTCTTGAACTTGACTAGCGCGAGGTCCGGCTCGACGCCCGTGGTGTCGCAGTCCATCATCAGGCCGATCGTGCCGGTCGGTGCCAGGAGGCTCGCCTGCGCGTTGCGATAGCCGTTGGCGTCGCCCAGCGCCATGCACTGCTGCCACGTCGTGTTGGCTGCCGTCAGCACAGGTCCGTCGAGGCTGCCAAGAGGCCTGATGGACGCGCTCGCGGTCGCGTGCTTGGCGATGACCCGCTTGTGCGAGGTCGCGTTGCGCGCGTACCCGTCATACGGGCCAACCACGGCTGCCAGTTCGGCTGACCGCTTGTAAGCAGTGCCCGTCATCAGCGAGGTGATGGCCGCCGCGATCGCCCGGCCATCGTCGGAGTCATAGGCGTGGCCGGTAGCCATCAGCAGGGCGCCCAGGTTGGCGTAGCCGATGCCGAGCTGCCGGTATGCCCGGGTCGTCTCGGCGATCTTGTCTGTCGGGAAGTCGGCGAAGGAGATGGAGATGTCCATCGCCGTGATGATCAGCTCAGTGAGCTGCGCGAATCTCTCGACGTCGAAGGTGTCGTCGGATCGCAGGAACTTGAGCAGGTTAATGCTGGCGAGGTTGCAGGACGAGTTGTCCAGGTGGACGTACTCACTGCACGGGTTGCTCGCCGTGATCCGGCCCGACTCGGGGCACGTATGCCAGTCGTTGATCGTCCCGTCGTACTGGATGCCCGGATCGGCGCATTCCCAGGCCGCCTTGGCCATCTTGCGGAACAGCGTCTTAGCGTCGACGCGCTCCAGCGGCTCGCCCGTCGTGCGCGCCGCGAGGTCGAATGAGCCGCCAGACTCTACTGCGCGCATGAACTCGTCCGAGACACGGACCGAGTTGTTGGCGTTCTGGTACTGGACGCTGGTGATGTCCTTGCCGCCGAGGTCCATGTCGAAGCCGCCGTCGCGCAGGACGCGGATCTTTTCTTCCTCGCGCGCCTTGGTCTCGATGAACTCCTCGACATCCGGGTGATCTACGTCAAGGACGACCATCTTGGCCGCCCGCCGCGTCGCGCCGCCGGACTTGATAGTGCCCGCCGACGCGTCGGCGCCGCGCATGAAGGAGACCGGACCGCTCGCGGTGCCGCCCGACGACAGCAACTCCTTGCTCGACCGGATCCGGGACAGGTTCACCCCGGCGCCCGACCCGCCCTTGAAGATCAGACCCTCCTCGCGGTACCACTCCAGGATCGAGTCCATGGTGTCGTCGACCGCGAGAATGAAGCAGTTGTGCACCCGAAGGTTGCCCGAGAGATACTCCCCGCTCTCGGTCTGGATGTCGAAGACCTCCATCGGACCGAGGTTCTCGACCTTGCTGATGTCGAGCAGCATCCGGTCCGATCCGCCAACGTCGGGCTGAACGTAGAGCAAGTGGTCGCCCGGCCGGAGGAACCCGGCCACCGTGAATTCGCCCGTCTGCAGGTCAGTCGCCCGCCAGACGCGGTGGTCAGCCGTCGCGTCGAGCACGTGCCCCGAGGTCGTGTGCACCCGGAGCACTTCCTTGATGCCGTTGGCCTTCGTTGCCAGGATCCGGGTGGTGCCGTTTGCGTCATACACCTTCGTGCCGACCGCGTCGGAGTTAACGAGGCTGCCGATCGGCACCGGACCGGTCGGCGTGGTCACCAGCGCGTCATATGGCTGGCAGGCCGACACCTGCTGCGGCGAGGAGGTGCCCACGTTGAACCAGACCGGCGAGTTGAAGCTGAAGACCTGGTGGATCAGCGCGTGCTTGAGCTCGTGCTCGAAGATCTCCGCATCCTGCTCCGTTGCGAAGTAGCCGTGCTCTCGTCCGGCCGCCCCATAGGTGCCAACGACCCGGTCGACCAGCTGCTTCAGGCTCCACTCGCGCTGCGGCGTGCCGAGCGCGCCACGGAAGTATTTGGTAGTGACGATGTTCGCGGCATTGACCGACCAGGAGTCAGGGAACTCGACGCCACGCTGTTCGAAGTTGACCGAGCCATCCCGCCAGTTCGTCATCACGACATCGCGGCGCTCCCAGGTGACCTCGTCATAGGGATGGATGCCGTCGCGGGTGTAGATACGGCGCATGGTCAGGCCTTTGGCACGCTTGCTGCCCTGCGACGCTGCCCCGCTGGCCGTCTCGGTCATGTGCTCCCCCTCCGCGGATCCCGTCGGACCCGATAGCGGGCCTACAGGCCCTCCCAATGAATTTCGTGTGCCGGCCCGCTCTAGCTAGCCGGTGCGCCCTGCTTGGCGGCGCGGTCACTGCCCGATGGCCCGGTCCCAGTGCCGCGGTCCCCTTCAGGCCGCAGTCCCGCCTCCGCGGCGAGGAACTGAACGTCCTCGGGGTGCCAGTCGTCCAGATGCTCAGCGCGCAGCGCCGCGATCTCTTCCTCGAAGTCGGCTAGCGACTCGAAGCCCCGGTAGACCGAGGCGAACCTCAAGTACGCCACCTCATCGAGGTCGCGGAGCGGTCCCAGGATGGCGAGTCCAACTTCGTGGGAGGGAATCTCGCCGCTGCCTCTGCTCCGGATCACGTCCTCCACCTGCTGGGCCAGCAGAGCCAGCTGATCCTCGCTGACCGGCCTGCCCTGGCAGGCGCGCCGCACGCCGCGCACGATCTTGTCCCGGTTGAACGGCTCAGTCACTCCGCTGCGCTTGGCCACAGTCAGGATCACCGTCTCCTGGGTGGTGAACCGGCGACCGCAAGCCGGACATGACCGGCGCCGGCGGATCGCGGCCCCGTCCTCGCCGGTCCGGCTGTCGATCACCCTGCTGTCTGGGTGCCTGCAATACGGGCAGTACACGCGATCACCTCCCCGGTGGCTTGGACGTCGCGCTCGTAAAGCACAAGCTATAGGAAAATTACAAGCGTGCAACTACTACATATTGTGGTCCACTAGGCCGCGGTGCGCAACCCCATCACGCCGAGGGCTGAACCCGCTGGTAGACGATGCACCGGCGACAAGCCGAGCGTCCGGGAATTCGCAGGACACGCCGGCGTGTCGCGCGAAAGTCGCGCCGCGAACCGGCATAAGTCCCTCACCTGCATAGAAGCGGGGCAGTACGGATTGAAGGTGCATCCTGAACCTCCGCTCGGCAGCTCGGCTCGGCATCTCCGCTGTGCACCTCAGCGCGGCACCCACAGAAGCTGCCCGGCGGTGACAGTCGGCCCGGCCAGTGCGTTGGCGGTCATGATCTCCTGGATGACGGTCCGCGGGTCGGCGGACGGCTCGGCCCTCGAGGCAATTGACCACAGCGTCTGGCCCGGCTGCACCACGATCTTGTGCAGCCCTTGGTACCCGCCTCTGGCCTGACCATGGTTCGTCGCCTGGGCGCGGCCCGAGGCCAGCAAGGTGATCAGCAACGCCGCCACGGTCACGGCAGTGATAACTAGCGCGGCCACCACCACCCGGCCACGCCTGGTCAGTCGCAGCGGGGCAGGCTGCTGGACCGCGCGGGACACGCCGCCGCGCCAGGTCGGTGCATCATCAATCGCGCTAGCCGGCAGCGCGCTACTCGGCACCGCGCTACCCGGAACCGGGCCAGCCCAGATTGAGCCAGCCAGCACCGGACCGGATGAGCGCAGCGTCCGACGAGACACTGCCCGACGAGACACTGCCCGACGGGACAGGGCCAGACGAGACACGGCCGAATGCGGTGCGGCTAGGCGCCATCTCGCTCCGGAAGCTGCGTGATCGGGCGGGCTGCTCGCTCAGTACCGGAATCGAACTAGAGCGCGGCTGGCGCCTCCCGATGCCATCGCCGACGGACTCGGCCCGGCTGGACGGGATCACGGCGCCGACGACTTTCAGGCGCCGCCCACGGGGTCCGCGGCTCTCCCAGGGAGGCGCAGTTTGCCTCCGGCTCCCCCGCGGCCGCCGCCTCAATCGAGCTCAATGCGCTCATCACAGCCTCCATCTACGAATGACAGTTCGATAGTAACTCTGTTCTATCGCATCTTCGTTCGATCGAACGAAGATACGGTACTGTCATATCGCAGGGGTACGACATTTTTGAGTGTCGTCGAACAGATGTTTGAGATCCGCTGCCGGAACCGTTAGCGTCGGCTTCGACGACAGAGCATTTCCGACACCGCCGCACCCGAGCCGGAGGCCCGAAGATGAGCGATGCGACCAGCGATGGCGGGACGCGTGAGGCGCCGACCATCGATCTCGAACTGACAGACGCGGACGTCGACGCTGAGGCGGTCGAGCGGCCACGGGGTAAGCCAGGCCGCAGGCCCAAGGGAAGCGTCCCGACGGTCGTCGCCGACCTGCCTGACAAGCCGGATCCCGGTCACGTGCTGACGTGGCGGCAGCGCAAGGTGCTCCAGGTAATCAGGGAGTCCGTGCAGCGCCGCGGTTACCCGCCGTCGATGCGCGAGATTGGCGAGGCGGTCGGCCTGACGAGCACCTCGAGCGTTTCCTACCAGCTGTCGACATTGCAGGCTAAGGGCTATCTCAGGCGCGACGCCGGTCGTCCGCGAACGGTAGAGGTCCGCCTCCCAGGGCATCCGGCGATACGCCCCGAGCACGATCCAGACGACGACTCGCCAATGGACATCGCGTCACAGGAAGCGGCGTACGTCCCGCTGGTCGGCCGGATCGCGGCGGGCGGTCCGATTCTTGCCGAGGAGGCGATCGAGGACATTTTCCCGCTGCCAAGGCAGATCGTCGGCGAGGGCACCCTGTTCTTGCTCAAGGTCGTCGGTGACTCGATGATCAACGCGGCGATCGCCGACGGCGACTGGGTCGTCGTGCGTCAGCAGCCGGTCGCCGAGAACGGCGACATTGTCGCGGCAATGCTCGACGGCGAGGCCACAGTCAAGACCTTCAAGCGGTCCGCCGACCACATCTGGCTGATGCCACACAACCCCGCCTACACCCCCATTCCCGGCGATGAGGCGGAGATCCTCGGCAAGGTCGTGGCGGTACTGAGGCGGGTCTGAAGCGCCATCACTTCTCCGGCAGCAGGCCGGTGAGGACACGGGCGAGCACCGCCCCGAGCCGGTCATGCCCATCGCGAATGGCTGGCATCGGGCTGGCTAGCAACGCGGCGATGCGCGGATGCGCTCCGTCGGCGGCGACGTGCTGGAGGTACGCAGCCTGACTCTCCTGGGCTGCCTGGTCGGCTGAGATCTCATGCTGCACGTAGGCCGCAGTCACGGCCATCAGGATCGCGAGCGCCTCCGCCTTGGTCACGGCGTCGGCCGGATGGTCCATGAGCACGGTGAGCACGTGTTCGAGCAGGTCTGCGCCTCGGGGGCCGAGCGTTCCCCTGCCTATGACCACAGCAGGTAGCCAGGTGTGACGCAGCATGATCTCCCGGGCCTGGCGCCCTACCTCCAGGAGATCAGCGAGCCAGTCGGCCGTGCGGCTCGCCAGCTGATACTCCGACGCGACTGCGTCGGCCATCAGGTCGATCAGGTCATCGCGAGACGCGACATAGCGGTACAGCGAGGCAGGTCCGGTGCCGAGCTCGGCCGCGACACGCCGCATGGACACAGCTTCGATGCCGTCGCGATCGGCCACCGCGATGGCGATGGATGTCAGCTCTGCCCGGCTGCGCTCTGCAGGCCGACCGACAGTCGCGTGCTCTGGCCGCATCCAGATCACGGCCGGCGTCCTAGCCACCAGAGCAACTCCCCTCCGTTATTTGCGAACGGTGATCCTGGAGTTGTATCGTAGATTGCGAACGGCGTTCGCATATTCCACAAGCGCCAGCGGCCCACGGGAGGACTGCGTGTCAGGACGGCAAGCGTCCAGTGGGCCAAGTTCAGCCCGGCCGGCAGGCACTGCCGACGGCATACCCGACAAGACCGCAGCGAGCGGTACCCGGTACGCCTCCAACGGTGATCTTCAGATCGCCTTCGAGGACCTCGGCGGGGCAGGCGGCAACCCGCTGCTGCTCGTCATGGGACTTGGCGCCTCGCGTTTCTGGTGGCCGATCGGATTCGTTTCGACATTGCTAGAGCGGGACTTCCACGTCGTCGCCTTCGACCTGCGAGACGCTGGCGAATCCATGCATCTGACCGCTGCTGGCGGCGGCAACCCCATCGCCGCGCTCATGCGCCGACACAGGTCGCCCTACGCTGCCGAAGACATGACCGACGACGCCGTCGCAGTCCTCGACGCCCTCGGCTGGCGCTCAGCACACGTGTTCGGCCATTCCCTCGGCGGCCTGGTGGCACAGCGCATCGCGATCCGTCATCCAGACCGGGTCGCCAGCCTGACGTCATCGTCTGCGCTGCCCAGCGATGCGACCGGGATCCGCGCTGCCCGCTACATCAGGGCCGGATTCCTGGCAAAGATGGCATGCCTGCGATTCCCCGAGGGCCGAGATGGCGATATGGCGCTCGGCCTCGCCCTCTACCGCGCCATCGCCGCTCCCGGATACCCGCTCGATGAGGACACTGTGCGTGCCTGCATCGAGCGCGACCTTGAGCATGGCTGCCAGAGCCTGCGGGATGCCGCCGCGCAGACCCGTCAGAGCAGCGCTCGGTGGACGGGCGGGCGACTAGCCGATCTGGAGGTCCCGGCCCTGATCATGCATGGCGCGGATGACCAAGTCCTGCGGCCATCGGCAGGGCGAGATACAGCGCGCGCCATCCCGGGTGCCCGGCTGCGCGTACTGCCGGGGATGGGCCACTTCATACCCAGAGAGCTGTGGACTGGATATGCCGGCGAGGTGCGGGCTAACGCGGATCTTGCCGCCGCCAGCGCCGGGCACTCGACAGGCCGCGGCTAGCGCTCGGCCGAGCGAGTGACCGAATCGGACGAGCAGCCGCCGCAGAAAGTCTGCTCAGGCGGACACGATGTTGACGAGCTTCGGCGGCCTGACGATCACCGTGCGAACGCCTCGGCCGGCCAGTGCGCGGTCCGCGCCCGGTGCACTCAGGGCCAGCTCGCGCAGCGCGTCCTCGCCGATGGAGGCGGCGACCTCGAGCCGGTCCCGCACCTTGCCGTCGACCTGGACGACGCACGTGACGGTGTCCTGCACCAGCAGCGCCTGATCGGCCACCGGCCACCGCGCGGTGCCGACCGACGGCGGGTGCCCCAGCATCTCCCAGCTCTCCTCCGCGGTGTACGGAGCAAACAGGGACAGCAGCACGGCCAGGGTCTCGGCGGCCTCGCGGACTGCCGGATCGCCGGCACCTGGCCCGGTGTCGATGGCCCGGCGCGCGGCGCTGACCAGTTCCATCAGCCGGGCGACCGCGACATTCAGCCGGGTCGACTCGACCAGCCGGGTGACGTCCTCGATTGTCTTGTGCGTCACCTTGCGCAGCTCTAGGTCACCGCTGGCGACACCGCCGGGCGCATGAGCGGGCCCGGCAGCGCGCACCTCGGCGGCGATCCGCGCCACCCGGCCCAGGAACTTGACCATGGCGTCCGGGTTCATGTCAGCCCAGTCGATGTCGTCCTCGGGCGGGCTGGCAAAGATCATCGTCAGCCTGATCGCGTCGACGCCATGCGCGGCAAGCTGCTGCCCCAGGTCGACGCCGTTGCCCAGCGACTTCGACATCGCCTTGCCGTGGTTGATCACCTGACCCTGGTTCACGAGCGCCGTGAACGGCTCCGTGAAGTCCAGCATCTTCATGTCGTGCAGCACCTTGACGAAGAACCGCGAGTACAGCAGGTGCAAGATCGCATGCTCGACGCCGCCCACGTACAGGTCAACCGGCGACCAGCGGCGCACCGCCTCGACCTCGAACGGCCCGTGCTCAAACGACGGTGAGCAGTACCGCAGGAAATACCACGACGAGTCGACGAACGTGTCCATCGTGTCGGTGTCCCGCTTGGCCGGGCCGCCGCACTTGGGGCATTCGGTGTTGACCCAGTCGGTCGCCGCGGCCAGCGGCGAGGCACCCTTGGGCGCCAGTTCCTGGCCGCGCAGGTCGGGCAGCCGCACAGGCAGCTGGTCGTCGGGTACCGCGACCTCGCCGCAGCCCTCGCAGTACACGATCGGGATCGGCGCGCCCCAGAACCGCTGCCGGGACAGCAGCCAGTCCCGCAGCCGGTAGTTCACGGCGGCCCGGCCGAGGCCGCGCTCGGCCAGGATCTCGACGATCCTGGCGATGGCGGCCTCCTTGGAGAGCCCGTCCAGCGGCCCGGAGTTGATCAGCATGCCCTCGCCCGGCGTCGCCACCCCGGTCGAGGAAGGATCGGGCGAGCCGGTGTCGAGCACTACCCGCACAGGCAGGCCGAACCTGCCCGCGAAGTCCAGGTCGCGCTGGTCATGGGCGGGGACTGCCATAATCGCGCCCGTGCCGTAATCGGGCAGCACATAGTCGGCTGCCCAGATCGGGATGGACTCCCCGTTGACCGGGTTGATGGCCTGCCGGCCCAGGAACACGCCGGTCTTGTCGCGGTCGGCCGACTGACGCTCGATGTCGGTCAGCTTCCGCACCTCGGCCACGTAGCGGTCAAGCTCCGCGCGCTGGGCATCCGCACAAAGCTCCGCCGCCAGCGGCGAGTCGGCCGCGACCACGAAGAATGTCGCCCCGTACAGGGTGTCCGGTCGCGTGGTGAACACCGTGACCGGGTCTGCCCGGCCCTCGATCTCGAAGCTGACCTCGGCGCCTTCGCTGCGGCCGATCCAGTTGCGCTGCATCAGGAGCACGCGCTCAGGCCACTTGCCTTCCAGCGGCTCCATGTCGGCCAGCAGCCGGTCCGCGTACTCGGTGATCTTGAAGTACCACTGGGTGAGCACCCGGCGGATGACCTCGGACCCGCACCGCTCGCACTTGCCGTTGATGACCTGCTCGTTGGCCAGCACCGTCTGGTCGACCGGGCACCAGTTGACGTAGCCGTCGGCGCGGTAGGCCAGCCCGCGCTCGTAGAACCGCAGGAACAGCCACTGGGTCCAGCGGTAGTACTCCGGGTCGCAGGTCTGCAGACGCCGGGACCAGTCAAACGACACGCCGTACTGCCGGAACGAGGCCGCCTGCGTCTCGATGTTCTTGTACGTCCACTCGGCGGGGTGGGTGTTGTTCCTGATGGCCGCGTTCTCCGCGGGCAGGCCGAAGGCATCCCAGCCGATCGGGTGCAGGACGTTGTGGCCGCGCAGGGTGTAATAGCGCGCCATGGCGTCGCCGAGCGCGTAGGCCTCGGCGTGGCCCATGTGCAGGTCGCCCGACGGGTACGGGAACATGTCCAGGACATAGGTCCGCGGCCGTGGATCGGCCGGGTCGTCACTGGCGCGGAAGACGTCCATCGCGGCCCAGCGCTGCTGCCACTTGTCCTGGACTGCGCGCGGATCGTAGCGATCCGCGTTATCGGCGGGTGTCATGACTTTCCTCGCGAACATGGTGAGGTCCGAATCGGCCCCTGCCCGGCCTTGCTGCCTAACGCTGTGCTTCCGGCGAGCTGAGCTTCCGGAAACAAAAGCGCCCCCCGGATCACGAGGGGCAGCCGCGCCAACGACAGGACAGTCGGCGCGGCTAGCTAAGGAGCAGGCCGGCAAAACGCATATGCCCAGGGTAGCGCACTCCGCCCAGGGCTGGATGAGTGCGTCAGATGCGAGCACCCAGCCGGGGATGACGCGGACAACTAGCCACCGGTAGGTACATCAGCCGATACATGATTCCCTAATCAGGAAATGCCACTAGTCGTGAAAAGCGACGCGTCGTGAATTGCTGCTTGACCGGGCCGCATGTGCGTCAAATAATGTCGTGACACCCAGCAGCAATGGGCAATCGAGCGCTACGGTACGGGGGCTGGCTGAGCAGGCCGGCGGGGGCCGGATCCGCGGCTGTGCCTGGCCTGCGCTGCTGGGCTGGCCCAGGGGAGACAGGCCATTATCCGGGGGAAAAATGCACACTTGCTCGCGCGCGGAATTGCTGTCCCTGATTCGCCGAATTTACTCAGAGCGGACTCCAGGTAATGGCGATGGCCGTATTCATGAGATAGCTTGTGCCGCTGCTGTTAGTTTTGTCACCGCGGAGCCGCGCCGTGCCTGACGCAACCGCAGCCACCAGGGCCACCCGGATCACAGCCACCCCGTCCGTCGCCGTCGTCGGCCTCGCGTGCCGGTTCCCCGACGCCGACGACCCGGCGGCGCTCCTCGACGTCGTGCTGACCGGGCGCCGGTCGTTCCGCCGCCTGCCGCCCGCGCGGATCGACCTGGCCGACTATTACCAGGCCGACCTGGCCATGTCGGATGCCACCTACAGCACCCGTGCCGCGCTGATCGAAGGCTGGCAGTTCGAGTGCGACGCGTTCGGCATCGAGCCCGCCGCCTACGTCGCCGCCGACCCGGCGCACTGGCTCGCGCTGGAGACCACGGCGCGCGCACTCGCCGCCGCTGGCCTGCCGGCCGGCACCGGCCTGGACCGTGACCGCACGGGCGTCATCATCGGCAACACCCTGACCGGTGACACCTCGCGGGCGAATGCGCTGCGCGTCCGGTGGCCCTACGTCCGGCGCGTGCTGACCGAGGCCCTCGGTACGCAGGAGATCCCGGCGAACCAGGCCGGCCTAGTGCTGCGGAACGCGGAGACCAGTTACCTTGCCCCGTTCCCTGCCATGGGATCCGGTTCACTCGCTGGCAGCTTGCCGGCCACGATCGCCACCGGGATCGGCAGTTACTTCGGCTTCCGCGGCGGCAGCCACGCCGTCGACAGCGCGTGCTCGTCCTCACTCCAGGCAATCGCGTCTGCTTGCGCCGCGCTGGCGGCCGGTGACCTGGATGCCGCGATCGCCGGCGGCGTCGACATCTCCCTCGACCCGCTCGAGCTGATCGGGCTCGCCAAGGCCGGCGTGCTGGCCACCACCGACGTCCGCATCTACGACCGGGAGCCGTCGGGTTACCTGCCCGGCGAAGGCTGCGGCGTCGTCGTCCTCATGCGCACCGCCGACGCCCGCGCGGCCGGCCTGCCCGTCTACGCCGAGATCCTCGGCTGGGGCACCTCCGGCGGCGACGGGCGCGGTGAGGTCCAGTCGTACGCGAGCACGCAACTGCTGGCCATGCAGCGCGCTTACGAGCGCGCGGCCGTGGACCCCGCGGACATTCAATACATAGAAGGGAACGGGGCCGGAACATCCGCGGACGATGCTGCCGAGCTCAGCGCCCTGACCACCCTCCGGGCCGGAGCGAAGCAGCGTGCGGCGCTCGGGTCGATCAAGGCAAACATCGGTCACGCTAAGGCCGCCGCCGGAGCGGCCGGGCTGATCAAGACGGTGCTGGCACTCGGCACCGGCGTCGTGCCGCCGACCACCGGCGTGCACCAGCCGCACGAGCTGATCGCCAGCGGCGACGCCGGCCTGATCCTTCCGCAGGCGCCTGCGGACTGGGCGAGCGGCAACCGGCTGGCAGCGGTCTCCGCGCTGGGGATCGGCGGCAGCAACGTGCACCTCGTGCTCCGGCACGAGCCAGCGGCCCGGACCCGCCAGGACAAGTGGCTGCGCTCGGTGCCGGCGCTGGCCAAGGCGACGACCAGGCAGAGCCCGGAGGGCGTCCAGCCGCGGCTGCAGCCCGAGCCGGAGCCGACCCCGTTCCTGCTGCATGCGCCGGACATATTCGCGCTGTCGGGAGTGCTGGCCAGGCTGGCCGAGATCGCGGGCTCGATGTCCGATGCCGAGATGCAGGACCTCGCTTGCCTGCTCGGCCGCGATGCTGGCCCGCAAGGCCGGGCCCGGGTCGCGCTGGTGGCGACGCGGCAGGAGCAGCTCGCCTCCCTCGCGAGCGAGGCCATCACGCTCCTCCCGCAGCTCGCTGACGGGCTCATCGCGATCCGGCCTGGCATCTTTGCCTCCGATGACGCCGACGGCCGGGTCACCCTGCTGCTGTCGGGTGACGCAGTCGCGTCCACGTCCGAGGCCGACGTGCAGCCCGGACCTGTCGCGCTGACGTCCGCCGTAGCCCACTGCCTCGACGCGCTGCGCTGGCTCGAGTCGCTGGAGGTGCACGCTACGTGCGCCGTCGGGCACGGGCTGGGCGCGCTAGCGGGGCTCGCCTGGGCCGGCGTCCTGGGCGAGACGGAGGTCGTCGAGATCGCCGATCTGCGCGCGCAGTTCCTGCTCCGTGCGGCAGCTCGCGCCGACGCCGACCCCGGCGCACCGCATGCTGGCCACGCGGGCGACCTCGGGGGTGCGCTGGCCGGCGATCGGGCCGGCGCCGTCGAGCTCCGCGCTGCCATCGCTCAGCGATTCCGCTTCGGACCGCCGCGCCGGCGCCTGATCTCCACCATGACCGGGGCTGAGATCGATTCGGTCGATGACGCCATCGACCTCATCTGCAGCGGGTTCGGCGGCGCAGAGCGCGTTGCCGAGGCGGTCGCCGATGGGGCCATCGGCGCGACGCTGCTGGTCGAGACTGGTCCGGGCCGGACCCTGGTGTCGGCGGCGGCCAGGAGGTCCAGGATGCCCGCCGTCAGCCTGCGATCCGGCTTCGCCGACCCAATGAACAGCGCGCGGGTCGCGGCTGCCCTGTTCGCCGCGGGCGCGATCGGACTGCCCCGGCCACTGTTTGCCGGGCGGCCCGCGCGGCCGGTCGACATCTGGCGGGATCAGCTGTTCATCACCAACCCGTGCGAGGTCACGCCGCAGCCGCGGGTCGCGGTCGACGCCGCAGCTGGCGAGGCCCGGTTGCCCGGCGAGGACGATGGCATCTCCGGCAAGCGCGACGAATTCGAGCGGCGACTGCCTGCGCGTCCGCTCATCGCGGCGGCCACCGGCCAGGTGGCGGATTCGGCCGAGGCCGAGCGGGACGAGAGCCCGCAGGCCGAGCTGGCAGAGAACCCGAAGGCCGAAAAGCAGAGGGCCGAGCTCGCGCAGGCCGAGCTCGCGCAGGCCGAGCCTCGCGCAGGCCGAGCCCGAGGCCGTCGCGGCTTCCGAGTCCCCCGTCGCTGAAGAGCTCGGCGTTCCTGACGAGCCCGACGGCGCCGATAGCCCGGCCGACGCGGACAGGACAGGCGCGCCGAAGCCGGTCGTGCTGAAGCCAGCCGTCATCGGCAAGCCCGTGGTACCCGGCAAGCCCGTGGTACCCGGCAAGCCCGTGGTACCCGGCCTGCCAGTGGTACCTGCCGCGTCCGGTCAGGACGAGCTCGACCAGACGATCGCCGTGCCGTCGAGCCGGGCGGTCGGGCCGGTCGACGGACTGGGATCCTGGGCCCGCTGCTTCACAGAAGGTCTGCGACCGGTCAGGCCGACGGCGAGCCCGGTGCAGGACCAGTCCTGGCGGATCTACGCAGCCGCGCGCGGCCCCGTGCTAACCGACGTCTGCAGGCTTTTCACCGCTGATCCCGCGGCTGGCCGGACGCTGGCCATCGTGGCGGACCCGGCCGACGAGCGATCGCGGGCCGCCGCTGTCGAAGCCGCGCGAGACGCTGTCACGACCGGCGAACTGGTCGTCCTGACCACGACCGCGGAGTTCACCGGCTTCTTTGCCAGCCTGCATGCCGAGCATCCGTCGATCGGCATCACGGTCTTGCGTCTGCCCGCGGACCCGATTAGCCCGGACGCGATCATCCAGCACTGCACCGCCGAGCTTGGGCACTTCCGCGAGCTCGTCATCGCGCCCACCGGCGCGGCAAGCGAGCCCGTCCTAGCCGAGGTCGAGCTCACAGGTGGCGGCGACTGCCCGCTCGGGCCTGACGACGTCATCATGATCAGCCGAAGCACGCGCGGTACCGGGCTCGCGCTCGCGCAGGTCCTCGCCTGCTGCGGAACGGGCATCGCAGTCGTCGGCCGGGCGGCCGAGCACGAGGACGCCGAGCTTGTCGCCGGCCTGGAGCAGCTGCGGTCGGCGGGCGCGCGAGTCGGCTACGAGGTCATCGACATCGGCGACCAGGTAAGCCTGGCGGCCGCGGTGCGACGCATCGAAGACCGGCTTGGGCCAGTGACAGCGCTCGCGCATGCCGCCAGCGTGGACAACCACGTTCCCGTCCTGGAACTCACTGATGACCAGGTCGGCTCCCAGGTGGCAGATGAGATCAGCACACTCGACAGGCTGTCCGGATCTATCCGGGCGGGCCAGCTCAAGCTGATCATCACCGTCGGCACTGTGGCCGACCGCTATGGCCTCGCCGGTGCGACCATGCAGGCACTGAGCCGCGGCGCGCTCGCTTGCCGGGCAGCCGAGACTGCCGGGAGTATCGGCTGCCGGCACATGCACCTCGACATGCCGGCCTGGTCAGAGGACGGCCTCGGCGAACGGCCCGAGCTGGCGACCGAGCTGGCTGCAGCCGACGCGCCGCCGCTGGACGTCGCCGGGGCGAGCCGGATGCTGCTGAAGGTCCTGACGACCCCGGATCTGCCTGCCAGGCTCGCGCTGCACGGCAGGGTCGGCGGCCTGGCCGCCATTCCGTCACCGGTCATCACCGGGGCCGAGCTGGCCGCGGCCGGCCTGCCGCAGGGTGGCCGGTTCCTGCGCAAGGTCGCCGTTCACTATCCGGGCATTGAGCTCGTCTGCTCAGCCAGGCTCTCGGTGCGCACCGATCCCTACCTGGCCGATTACCGGATTGACGGCATGCCTGTGCTGCCGCCCGTCCTGGCGCTGGAGGCACTGGCCCAGGTCGCGTCGGTGCTCGCCGGACGGCCGCTGCGCCGGGCAGTCCACGTCACACTGGACTCGCCCGTGCTCATCCCGTCTGGCGGCGAGGCCGTCCTGCGGGTCTGCGCGCTGCGCGACGGCGACCGGATCATGACGGTTCTTCGCTGCGCGGACAGCTCATACGGGGTCGATCACGCCAGCGCAGAGTTCAACTGCGCACAGGATCTGCCTGACATGCCAGACGCGGCGCTCGCCGTGGCGTCATCGGCGCTGCACCAGCTCGTTGCCGGGCCGTCGGGCCTGGTTGACGGCGCGGAGCTGTATGGGCCGATCAGCTTCCAGACCGGGCGGTTCCGCCGGATCGCGCTGCTGCCTGAGGTCACGGCGCGATCGGGTCGCGCACTGGCCCGAGGCACGGACGAGCACGCCTGGTACCCGGGCGGCAGCGAGCTGACGGATACCACGTTCCTGCTGGGCAGCCCAGGGCTGAACGACACCGCTATGCAAGTGCTCCAGGCGTGCGTGCCGCACCGGCGAGTGCGCCCGGCGGCGTGCGACTCGGTGCAGTTCACCGGCCGCAACGCCGAAGGCCCGGTGGAGATCCGGGCGGTCGCGGAGCCAGTTCGCTCGGTCGCTGGCGGCGAGCCTGCTCGTGCTTCGGCGATCGCGGGAGCCGAGCGCGGCGTGGCGGAGGCTGCAGACCAGGCGCTCGTACCAGGGCAGCCAGGGGCGCCCGAAGCCGAGAAGACTCACGGCCCTGCGCGGGCCAACCAGCCCGCTCAGATCAGCGAATCTGTGCGGCCAGAGCCTGCCCGGCCAGAGCCTGCCCGGCCAGATCCTGCCCGGTCGGCCGAGTCCGCCGCGCCGCGGATCGAGCCCTCGCCGCCCGTCGCGCCCCCGACGGCCAAGCCTGCCGCGACCCCGACGGCCAAGCCTGTCGCGGCTGCCCTCGCACCGGCCGACATGACGGCCGAGGAGCTCGCCGACATGGAGGGCCGCGATTGGCGTCCACAATCGCGCAAGTCCCGCCGTGGCGACACGCGGCAAGCAAGGCGGCCGCCGCCAGCAAGGCGCTCGCGGCGAGCAGCGCGGTCGCGGAACCGAGCGGCATGCGGCCGCCTCGTACCCGGCCCTGCACACCTGGGAAGTTCCCGCGTCCGTGATGCGGAAGCCCGGGTCCGCCAGCGCCGACAGGTCAGGCACCCTGCCGTCTGCTTCGGCCAGTCCGGCGAGCCTTGGTAGGGCGATCGACGGCCAGGCCACGGCGGCGGGATCAACGCCGAGCGCCGCAGCGGCGAAGCGGAGGCTTCCTGGCTGGGCGGCGGCCCAGCCAGATGGCGCCCTAGCGCCACAGCTGGCGCAGGCGCCAGCGCCGCAGCTCTGGAACGTCGATGCCGTCGACGCGGCCGGTCAGCTGATCGCCACCTGGCGCGGCGTGCGGCTGCACGACTCTGGCCCGCTGCCGCGCAATGCCGCGTGGCCACCGACACTGCTGTCGGTCTTCCTGGAGCGCTGCGCCACGGACCTGGGCCTGGACGAGGGCCTGCGCGTGACGGTCAGCTGCGGTCAGCCAGACGACGCGCTAATGAACGTGGTCACCTCGGTCCCAAGTCCCGCACCGCCAGCCGACAGCAGGCCGCCGGGCAGCGGCCGGCACGCGGGCCCGGAGCGGCACGCCATGAACTCGGTGACCGCACCGGGCACCGGCGCGCTGGCCGGCTTCGCCCTGGTGCTGCGCGCGCCGGTCCCGGTCGCGTGCGGGTGGGCGACTGTCGATTCCGGTCACCGGCAGCATCAGCCGGCCGCCGGCATGGCATCCGCCTACGCGCAACTGCGCGCCGAGCTGACCGAGTCGCCCGACGTCCTTGCCGCAAGGCTTGAAGCGGTCGGCGCCTGCATGACGATGGCCGATGTCGCGACCGACGACCCAGCCGCTGATCGGCTGACGGTCATTCAGACGACGGGCGAGGGCTGGTCTGTCTTTGCGCTCGGCCGGGCCCGCATCGCCTGCATCGTGGTGGAGATGAGCGGCGTGTCGGCCCCTGTCGCCATCGCGATCATGACCAGGCAGTATGCGCACCGTCGTCGCGCTACGGGCAGGACGGCGGCGCCAGCGAGCACCTCGTAGGGGCCCGCTGGCGCGCCGTGCCGGCGCCAGAACTCGGATGCGCCTTATCGATCGCGCTGGCATGGCCGAACTCGATCTGGTTGCGGTCGCGGGCGATGGCCGACTGGCCGGGTTCGCTGTCGGCTGGCTCGATCCGGCACGGGGCGTCGGGCAGGTGGAGCCGCTCGGTGTCCACCCCGAGTTTGCCCGCAGGGGCATCGGCGCGGCGCTGCTGAGCGAGCTCCTGGCGCGCTTTCGCTCGCCTCGCTCGCACAGGTCGAGGCCGAGCCGGGCAACCTCGCCGCGATCGGCGCCTACCAGTGGGTCGGCTTCCACCAGGCGCACGCAGTCCGGGCCTACGGGAAGCTCTTCGCCGCGTGAACGGCCGACCACAGCAGACCTGCGGGCGACCGTGGCGGAGCATTACCCCGGTCTGTCACACTAAGGACAGAACGAGGTTCTAGTCGAAGGCGGCGTCGCATGACCACACCAGCCAGCTCGGTCGAGGGCATCGACGTGTCGCTGATGGAGTTCTGGGCCCAGTCGCTGACAGCACGGCACGCGGACTTCGCCAAGCTGCGCGCGCTCGGCAAGCCAGCGCACTTCGAGGAGCCGGAGAACCCTTTCAGCGACGCTGGGGGCGGCTACTACGCGTTCGTCTCGCACGCCGACGTCGCGGCTGCCAGCCGCCAGCCCGAGTTGTTCTCATCGGCCCGCGGCGCCACGAGCCTCATCGACCTGCCGCCGGAGTTCAACGAGTACTTCGGCTCCATGATCAGCATGGACGACCCCAGGCACGCCCGGCTGCGCAGGATCGTGTCCCGCGCCTTCACGCCCAAGATGATCAAGAAATTTGAAGACGACGTGGAGGTCGCGGCCGCGGTCATCGTCGATGATCTGCTGAAGACCGGCCCGTGCGACTTCGTACAGCACGTGTCAGCCCGGCTGCCACTGAAGATCATCTGCCAGATGATGGGCATCGGTGACGAGCACTACGACATGGTGCTCCGCAACACCAACATCATCCTCTCCGGGTCCGATCCCGAGTTCATCAGCGAGGACATGGATACGGCAGTCACTCAGCTCCTGACGGCCGGCAAGGACCTGGCGGACCTGGTCACCGGCATGGCCGCTCAGCGCGTCGAGCATCCGCAGGACGACCTGATCACGGCGCTGGCCAGCGCCAACATCGACGGCGAGCAGCTCACGCCGGCCGAGCTCGGATCCTTCTTCATCCTGCTAGTCGTCGCCGGGAACGAGACGACGAGAACGGCGATCTCGCACGCGCTGAATCTCCTGACTGAGCACCCGGATCAGCGCGAGCTGCTACTGGCTGACCTCGAGGGCAGGCTGCCGTACGCGGTCGAGGAGATCGTCAGGTATGTATCCCCCGTCATCTGGATGCGCCGCTCCGTCACCGCGGACTGCACGCTGAACGGACACGACTATCGCGAAGGCGACAAGGTTGTGCTGTTCTACTGGGCAGCCAACCGGGACGACTCGGTGTTCCCAGACCCCGAGCGTTTCGACATCACCCGGTCGCCGAACCCGCACGTTGGCTTCGGCGCGGCCGGCCCGCACTTCTGCCTGGGAGCGCACCTCGCCCGTCGCGAGATCAGGGTCATGCTTCAGGAACTGCTGACGCGCGTGCCGCAGATACGCGCGTCAGGCGAGCCAGACCGGCTGCTGTCGAGTTTCATCAACGGCATCAAGCACCTGCCGTGCGAGCTTGACTGACAGTCTGTCGCCGGCTGGGACCACGGACCGTTGGAGCGCGGCCCGCGTAGCCACTCGTCGGGCGAGAGCTGGCGCGGCCGGCGAGAGCTGGCGCGGCAGGCGAGAGCTGCGCGCAGCGAGACTGCGCGGCCGGCCGACAGTCGCCGCGCGCGGCGCTCACGGCGGCCGACGACGACGGCCGGATGCCTGTCGAATCCTTACGGGTGGGCTAACGCGGGGCCGCTGCGAGCGTGACCGGTCGTAGCCGTGTTTCCCGGCTACGACCGCCGCTAACGGCTCGCGTCTTAGGGCGCTGCGCCAGTGACCTGCGCCTACTTAGCGCAGCCTCAGCGGCACGTTTCGTCGCCCAGACCCGACCGCACGTTCCGCACGTCAGCGTCGCATCTGGGCCCGCAAAGAACTGCCAATCGGCTTCGCGTAACTAGCTGTGATCGCCGTGGCACAACGTGTATAACTAGAAACCCACGCAGCGCTTAGGGGCCCGGCCAGTCCGGGATGGGGGAAGCGCCGCTGGAAATGAGGAAACCGTAAGTCGCGGAGGGGGACCTTCGTCTGGGGGCCGTTCGATCCCCGGCGGGATCGCCCGGCTGCCTGTCGCCCCGGTGCACCAGGGCCGACCGGACAGCAAACGAGGGTCGCGACGAGCGGCGGTTTCTTTGCACTGTGGGCCGCGCCACCCGAGTGGAAGTTGTTGATAACTACTCGGAAGTGGCGCGCTAGATCAGGGCGAAGATTCCAAATGCCGGAGGGAGCGCACGCGCGGGGGCCGTGCGCTCCCTCCGCCGCCAGCGTCAGGTGTGCACCGGGTCAGCCGCAGCCGCCTTAGTTGCCGGGCTCGGCGTCGGACTCGGGCGCGGGACCATGTTCGCGTCGCTCAGCCCGCTTGCCTGCTTAGCCCGCCGACTTGCTTAGCCTGCCGACTTGCTTAGGCCGCTGACTTGCTTGGCCAGGGCGAAGTCGTTATCAGTCAGGCCGCCAGCCGAGTGCGTCGACAAGGTCAGGGTGACCTTGTTCCACTGGATGGTGATGTCCGGGTGGTGATTGGCCGCCTCGGCGAGGTACGCGACCGCGCCAACGAAGAAGATCGCGGCCTTGAAGTCGGCCAGCGTCTCGGTATGCACGATGCTGTCGCCCTGCCGGGTCCAGCCGGGTACGCCGGCCAGTCGCTCGGAGATCTGCTCATCAGTCAGCACACTCACTGCGCACCTCCTTGTGCGGTCAGTTCACGATGGCGGAAGCCGTGACGCCCACGGCCCTCTAACGCCAGTCTCCGCCTCCAGCGACTTTCACACCGCCCGGGCTGCCCGACTCACTCTGTCGGAGCCACTCGAGCCCCGGCCTGGGCTCCGGCGCAGGCCTGAGCAATTAGCGCATACCGGTCTTTCCGGTCAGTGCGGCGTCGCCTCCGCCAGTTCCGTTTGTTGTCAGATTGCAAGTGCCTACGCACTAGTGGCGCCACTTGCACATTCACAACAATCACGACCGCGACCGGCCGCAGCTTCGCCCGCGCCGCGACTTCGAGACCGGCCATTGGGCGTCGGGTTGCAAGTGCTGCCCCTCTTACGGCGCCACTTGCACAACGACGCCCTATGCCGCCGCCCGGATGCCCGTGCCGCCGCCCGGATGCCATCGCCCGGATGCCCGGATGTCCGGCCGCCAGCCGAACCTCGGACCGGAGATCACGATCCGCGGACGGGCCCAGCGGGTCAGCACCACTGGCGGGTCTCTCGGCCCGGTAGGCTCCGTGGTCGTGAGTGACACCCCGCCCGCGGCGCCGCGCCGTACCCCGCTGACCGGCGTGCACGAGAAGCTTGGCGCGAGCCTGACGGACTTCGCCGGGTGGCTGATGCCACTGCGCTACGGCAGCGAAACCGCCGAGCACATCGCCGTCCGCACCGCGGCCGGGCTGTTCGACCTATCCCATATGGGCGAATTTTCCGTCACCGGCAACGGCGCCGCTGCCGCGCTCGACTACGCGCTGACCGGCGAGCCTTCAACGCTCAAGCCCGGGCGCGCTCGCTACACCATGATCTGCGCCGAGAACGGCGGCATCCTGGACGATCTGATCGTCTACCGCCTCGGCGAGGCTGAATTCCTGGTCGTGGCCAACGCGGCCAACGCTGCCGTTGTCGGCGCGGCCCTCACCGAGCGCTGCGCCGGGCGCGATGCTCGCGTCACCGACCGCACCGAGGACTACGCCCTGATCGCCATCCAGGGACCGCGGGCCGCGGCCATCCTGGCGCTGCTCACTAGCGTCGACCTGGCCGACGTGAAGTACTACGCGAGCTACCCGGCGCAGGTAGCCGGCCTCGACGTGCTCCTCGCTCGGACCGGCTACACCGGCGAGGACGGCTTCGAGATCTTCGCCGCGCCGGCGGATGCCGAGCACCTGTGGACCGAACTGAGCCAGGCGGGCTCGGTGCACGGCCTGATCCCGGCGGGCCTGGCCGCGCGCGACAGCCTGCGGCTGGAAGCCGGGATGCCGCTCTACGGCCACGAGCTCGGCGCCGACCTGACACCGTTCGACGCCGGCCTCGGCCGGGTCGTCAAGCTCGACAAGCCCGGCGATTTCGTCGGCCGCAGCGCCCTGGCCGAGCGCGCTAAGGCTGCGCCGCAGCGCCACCTCATCGGCCTCACCAGCCAGTCGCGCCGCGTGCCGCGGCACGGCTATGACGTGCTGTGGGACGGCGAGCCGGTCGGCACCGTCACCAGCGGCGCACCGTCGCCCACGCTCGGCGTCCCGATTGCGATGGCGTACGTCCGGCCCGACGTGGTCGTCGCCGCTTCCTCCCCCGGAACGGGAACGGGGAGGCTCGCAGTCGATGTCCGTGGTCGCGCCGAGCCGGCCACACTGGTGCAACTGCCGTTCTACCGCCGCCCGGCCTGACATCCGGTCGCGGCGCTCACTCCTATCTGACTAAATGGTGCAAGAGAGGCGAATATGACCATTCCCGGCGAGCTCTACTACACCCCGGAGCACGAGTGGGTGGCCATCAACGGCTCCACTGCCTCGGTGGGGATCACCGATCACGCGCAGCGGGCCCTGGGCGACGTCGTGTTCGTGTCGGCGCCGGCGACCGGGGCCAGGGTCACTGCCGGCGAGCCGTGCGGCGAGGTCGAGTCGACCAAATCGGTCAGCGACCTCTACTCGCCTGTGGACGGCGAGGTAACCGAGGTCAACCCGGAAGTCGACGATGATCCCGGCCTGGTCAACTCCGACCCTTACGGCGCCGGCTGGCTCTTCCGCGTGCAGCTCGACGACACCGACGGCGAGGTGCCGCCCGGGCTGCTCTCGGCGGCCGAATATGCCGCCCTCACCAAGGCTGAGGACGGCGAGTGAGCCGTAGCGGCAACGCTGACGACCTCCGCCGGCTCGACTCCGCGACTGCGCACCTGGACGCGCCGTTCGCGATCATGGACATGGACGCGTTGCGCGCCAACGCGGCTGCGATGGCTAGCCGGGCACGCGGCAAGCCGATTCGGCTCGCCAGCAAGTCGGTCCGCTGCCGGCACCTGATCGAGCAGGTCCTGGCGATGGACGGCTACCGGGGCGTACTCGCCTACACCTTGCCCGAGGCACTATGGCTGGCAGCCTGCGGGACTAGCGATGACATAGTCGTCGCGTACCCGACGGCGGACCGGACGGCGCTGGCACGGCTGGCCGGCGACGCGACCGCCGCGACATCGATCGCGGTGATGGTGGACAGCACCGACCACCTCGACCTGATCGAAAAGGCGGCCGCCGGCCTGAGCGATCCGCACCAGGTGCGGGTCGCCATCGACATCGACGCGGGCTTTGAGGCGCTCGGCGGACGGTTTCGGGCTGGGGCCCGCCGATCCCCGATCCGCTCCCCCGCCGATGCGGTCGCGCTAGCCAACGGGATCCTGAGCCGCCCTGGCCTGCGCCTTGTCGGATTGATGGCTTACGAGTCCCAGATCGCCGGCGTGGGCGACAACCCGCCGGGCCGCCCGCTGTATGCGCAGGCAATCAGGCTCATGCAGCGCAAGTCGGCGGCCGAGCTGGCGGACCGGCGTGCTGCCATCGTCGCTGCGATCCGCCGGCTGACGGCGCTGGAGTTCGTCAACGGCGGCGGTACCGGCTCGCTGGAAGGAACGTCCGCCGAGCCCGCAGTGACCGAGATCGGCGCAGGATCAGGCTTGTACCACCCGACATTGTTCGACGCCTACCGCGGCTTCACCGGCCAGCCAGCGGCGATGTTCGCGCTTCCCGTGGTCCGCCGTCCTGGCCCCGGAGCCGTCACGGCGCTCGGCGGCGGCTACCCGGCTTCGGGTCCCGGTGCGCCTAGCCGGGTGCCCTCACCTTACTTGCCGGGCGGCCTCAGCCTGGATAAGGAGGAAGGCGCCGGCGAGGTGCAGACGCCGCTCATCGGCCCTGCCGCCGACAGCCTGAAGATCGGCGACAAGGTGTGGATGCGGCACGCTAAGGCAGGCGAGCTTTGCGAGCGGTTCAGTGAGCTGCATCTCGTCGACGGCACAACTGTCGTGGCGACTGTCCCGACCTACCGGGGCGAGGGCCAGACCTTCCTCTAGCCGCGGTCAGCGGCTGCGCCGGTGCCGGACCCAGATACGCAGGATCGTGAGGCCGACGACCACGGCGCCCACGGCGGCGGCGCCCAATCTGAACCTCTGGCCGAGCCGCCTGCGCGGCGGCCTTCTCGCGGAGCAGGCGAAGGTTGTTGGCGGGGCTCACCCGCTGTGCCAGGCTGTCGATTGTCCGCGCGAGGTCCTCACGGGTCCGCTCGATCTGCGCGACCAGGACGTCCGGGTCTCCCGTCGCGACGGCGCCCTCGACCGCCACCGCCCCGTGGACCTCCACTGCGCCGCCCGCTTCCGCCATTAGCCCTAGCCCCTTCCGTACCACGGCTCCCATGACGCCCGTGGCATGCGGACTAGTCTCCCAGGCATCCGCGCGTTAAGTATGGCCGGCTGCCAGTTATCGGCCGTTCATTGGCAGTTCGCCAGTGGCCCCGGGCGGGGAGCCCGGGGCCACTGGCGTGCGGTGGGCGCTTGATCAGCTGTTGCCGGCCACCTGGTTGGCAGCCTGAATCAGGCCCCGACACGCGACGGTCTGGAGCCCGGCACCGAAGACCGGCTTGTCCTGGAAGGCCGCGGCCTCCAGTTCGCCCTTGATCAAGTCGGCCAGGTGGTCCCTGGCGACCTCGAGCCCGCGCAACTGGCTGTCGACGGTGGTGAACGTGCTGTCGCCAGCGCTTGTGCTCTCGATGGCGTTCGTCGAGGCGACAAGGGTCGCCGCGCCGAAGTCACCCACGCTCGAGTTGAGCTGCTTGTAGCACTCGCCGAGCCTGGTGACTTCCGGGTTGCCGAGCGCGGAGTTCGGGTGGGTCAGGATCTGGGTGATGACCCGCCCGTCGTGCTCGTAGTCGTCCCGGAGGCCGGCGAGATACATGATGGTCGGCCGGATGTCGGTCTCGTCCACCCACGGTCCGCGGAAGTGGTTGTCCGCCACCACGATCTGGCCACTGTTGGGGCCAGCCGAGGACGGGCCTTCACTAGCCGACGGGCCGTCCAGGCCGAGGTTCTTTACACCAGGCCCGACCAGCCCGAGGTAGTTGGTGTTGATCTCGGCGGCGTAATCGCCGTGGTCCCAGGCGAACCCGTTGGTCTGGCAGATGAGCTGGCCCTTACAGGATCCGCTCAGCGCGGACGATTGCAAGTAGTAGTCCGGCTTGGCGAACATCGCCAGGGTCGGCGTGCGCGCCGCGTCCGCGTCGACGAAGTGCAGGATCCCTTCCTCGACGGGGTTAGCCAGGTAGTTGGTGAGCTTCTCGTTGGCCGTGCCCGAGTAGGGATTGAGCGGGTTGGTGAGGCTCGCCACGTCGTGCTCGAATGTTCGCACCGCCGGTGTATCCGGAGCCGGGTTACCTGTCAGGTAGAACTCCGGTGCCGTGTCGTTCTCCATGCTGAACGGCGTGGTGTCGCCGGTCTCGCTCGCCAGCAGGCCAGTGGCGTTGACGCTGATCTCGCCGAAGTTCGCCGACGTGTAGGTGCAGGGAACGGTCACGCCGTCGCAGCCGGCCGGAGATGGCGCGACCGCGCGGCCCACGTTGGCGCCGGCCTCGTGGTCACCCTCGTCCGAGCTGAGGACAAACAGGGTGTTCTTCGGCGTGATGCCATCGGCGGCCAGGCGCTTGAAGAACACGCCGAAGGCGTCGTTGTAGTACTTCGCCTGGTCGATGTAGCACTGGCTGCCGCTGCCCAGCGCGTCCGGCTGGCTTCCGCAGTCCGTGCCCATGGTGGGCACCTGCGGGCTGTTGGGCAGGAACTCATTGCCGTGGATATCGGAGATGTACATATTCACGACCTGGACGCCATGCTCCAGCATGTCCGCCGCATAGGACAGCGACTGAGCGGCGTTGATCTCACCGTAGCCGGGGAATCCGGGCCTGTTGGCGGTGAAGTCACCGACCATGGTGTTGCCGAACTCGTCGGTCAGGTTGCCCGTAGCGTCCGTCACCGGGACGCCATCCTGGCTGACGTTGGCGACGCCCCCGCCGAGCTGCGGGGTGAGATAACGCGATCCGTACAGCGCGTCGAAGCTGTTGTAGCCACCCGGCTCGTCTGGCAGCAGGTCTGCCACAGCAGTTGGCGACGCTGCGCTCTGGTTGTACTTGACCGCCTCGGCGTCGGCGCAGAACGCGGCACCCTGGGCGCAGTGCACGCCCAGCCCGACGTAGTCGGCGGTCTCGTTGTCCTTGAAGGAGTCGGTGTCGGCAGCAGTCTGCTGAGCCTCAGGCGAGTTAGCGCCGAACACCTTCGGGATGTCGTAGGACGGGTTCTCCAGCTCCTGGTTGACCGTGGCGACCTCGCCCACGTTGCAGCCAGCCCTGGTGTAGGGCACCCACGGCGCCGGCGCGACGGATGTCGGCGAGACGGGCGAGGACGCGGTGGCCGGCGGCACCGGCGAGTACACCAGGTTGGGGTTAGTGTCGTGGCCCGCGTTCGGCGTTCTGGCCGTGTCGTCGATTGGGTCGGTCCAGTAGGTGAACGCCGTCGCCGGGTCGGTCGTGCCGTCGGTGTTGTATGCCTGGTAGCTGTTGCTAATGCCATCGCCCTGACGGTCGCCGTACAGGCCGGTAGCCGTCGTGAGCAGGTCATCCGCGGTGTGCGCGATCAGCGGAGTGTGGCTATTGGAGAGGAATGTGCCGTTGTCCTCGAAGAAGTTCAGCAGGTTCGGCATGAGCTGAAGGTCGGACGGGACATTCGGGTTGTCCCGGAAGAAGTGCACGTTGTCAAAGCCGATCTGAATGACGTGCTTGATGCCGTTAGCCAGGTGGCACTCGCTGCCGTGGTCACCACGGTGGTGGCTGCTCGCCACAGCGCTGGCCGAGGCCAGTACCTGCGTCCCGCCGACTACGCAGAGCGCGCCAACAAGCGTCGCGCTGGCGCCAGCGGCGGCCAGGCGCAGCCGACGTGCTCCCCCGCCTCGCTGCTGAGGTCGCATTCAGTCCTCCTCGTACTCCGCCCGGCCGGGCGGGTAAATGGACATGCCGCCACAGACGTTAAGCACGCCGGTCAAACATTCGGCGACAAATCACCGACGAATCAGCCAATCCTCAGGTCCATTCCGTAGCACGCAAGTCTGGGCATTAGGAAGCTATACCGAACGGGGCGGTATCGGCCATATCCATCAGGGCACACCAAGCTGCCGTCTGGCGACAGGTTGCCGCGGGTACGCGCAGCAGCGCAACCCCGCCCCTGTAGCTCGGCAAGTACTCGATGCTCACGGAGTACAGTGACCGTTAGGTCCCTCTTAGGAGCGATGCCTCGTTTGGGCAGGCCGGCCGCACACGGTTGTCGCCCCATACAGGCCCGACGCCTCTTCTGGGCAGTTCACGAAGCCGGGAGGCGGGATGGATATCATTGTGTTTTTCGCGGTTGTGGCGTTTGCGTGCTTTTCGCGGTCTCCAGCAAGAGGCGCAGAGGCTCTTTCTTCTGGTGGCGAGGCCGCCGGAATAGCTGACATGCAGAGAGCGCCCCGGCTTGCGAACGGCCCCGGATCTAGCTTCGGAACCTAGAATCGGGCCGTGGCAGTAGACGCGGTGATCTTCGACTGGGGCGGGACGCTGACGCCGTGGCACAGCATCGACATCGCCAAACTGTGGTCAGCGGTATGCGCGCCGCACTTCCCGGCCGACGACGCAGCCGACGTCGCGGCGGCGCTGCATGCAGCCGAGGACGCGCTCTGGCGCGCGTCGTTCACCGAGCACCGCAGCGCGACCATCAATACCCTCTTCGAACTGGCCGGGGTAACGGTGACGGAGGCGTTCCTCGCCAGCTACGTCGATGCCTGGGAGCCGCACACGTTCACCGATCCCGACGCACCTGAGCTGCTCGGCTTCCTGCGCGACAGCGGCATCAAGGTCGGCGTGCTGTCCAACACCATGTGGCCACGGACCTGGCACGAGGAAGTGTTCCGCCGCGACGGCGTGCTCCAGTTCATCGACGGCGCGGTCTACACCAGCGAGATCGACTGGACCAAGCCGCACCCCGAGGCATTCCGGGCGGCCATGACAGCCGTCGGCGTGGCCGACCCGGCGCGCTGCGTTTTCGTCGGCGACCGGCCTTTCGACGACGTGCACGGCGCCAAGAGCGTCGGCATGCGCGCGGTACTGATCCCGCACAGCGACGTGCCGAGCTACGAGGCCACCGAGCCCGATGCCGTGATCGGCAGGCTGGCCGAACTGCGCCCGCTGATCGAGTCCTGGTGACTGATTTCATGCCTCCGGTAGTCGCCGAGCCGCGCTGACTCGACGGGGCTGCCCGCCGGATCTCGCCGCCCTTGTCGAAAGGCGGCAAGCTCATGGTCTTCCAGAACTGCGCATTCCAGTCTTATAGTTAGCGCTCGCAACGTCGGATCACTATTGACTCTATAGAGGTCAAACGTCGCAAAGCGAATCGCCCGCGAGGGGTTCGGCAGCGCCGCCGCGACTATCGTGCTAGGGGCTTTTATGCATATAAGTGCTGGAGACACCGCCTGGATGCTCACGTCCACGGCTCTCGTGCTGTTCATGTTGCCGGGGCTCGCGCTCTTCTACGGCGGGCTCGTCGGAGCCAAGAACGTGGTCGCGACCATGGTGCAGTCCTTTGTCGCCATCGGGCTGATCAGCCTGTTGTGGGTCATCATCGGCTACTCCCTCGCCTTCGGCACTGATCACGGTGGCGTGATCGGCAGCCTGTCGAACGTGATGCTGCGCGGCGTCGGGGTGACTCCGACGCACTTTGCGCCCACCATCCCGGCGCTCGTCTACATGGCGTTCCAGATGAAGTTCGCGGTCATTACGCCGGCGCTGATCGCCGGAGCATTCTGCGAGCGAATGCGCTTCCGCGGCTACCTGGTCTTCATCGGCCTGTGGTCTCTCGTCGTCTACTGCCCGTTCGCGCACGCGGTGTGGGGCGGCGGCATCCTCGGAACGGGCGGGCTGCATGCGATCGACTTCGCTGGCGGCTCGGTCGTGCACGAGCTGGCTGGAGCTGCCGCCCTGGCCACCGCGTTCTACCTGAAGCGAACCAACCGGCTGGACCGGCCGCACAATGTGCCGTTGGTGCTGCTCGGTGCCGGGATCCTCTGGTTCGGCTGGTTCGGCTTCAACGCCGGCAGCGCTACCTCGGCCGGCGGCGTCGCCGCATATGCCCTGGTGAACACCCAGCTCGGCGCGTCTGCCGCCATGATCGCGTGGATGGGCTTCGAATGGTGGCGGAAGAAGAAGCCGTCGGGCGTCGGCATCGCGGCTGGCGCGGTAGCGGGGCTGGCGGCGATTACACCCGCATCCGGTTACGTTCCGCCGTGGGCCGCGATCATCATCGGCGCGGCCGCCGGAACGCTGTGCTACTTCGCGGTGAACCTCAAGGACCTGCTGCACTACGACGACTCGCTTGACGTGGTCGGCGTGCACATGGTCGGCGGCCTGATCGGCGTAGTCCTGACCGGAGTGTTCTCCAGCCTCGCGGTCAACGCTGCTGGTGAGGCTGGCGGTCTGACTCAGCTGGGGCGGCAGGCCGTGCTCGCGGTGGCCGGCGTCGTCTACCCGTTCGTGATGACCTGGCTCATCCTGCTGGTCACCGACAAGCTCGTCGGGCTGAAAGTCACCGAGGCGCACGAGGTATCCGGACTGGACCTCAGCGAGCATGGCGAGAGCGGCTACGGCTGGGCCCACCCGGTTCCCGCAATGGCCGACGGGGCGGGCGCCGGTCCGCGCGGCGATCCCGGCCAGATCGTCGTTCAGGCCGCCGATTAGGGGGCGAACCTCCCGCAGGCCACGGAGCCGGACGCGGTCGTCAGCAGGCTCGCGGGCCTGCGGCCGTTGCCGCCGCTAGTGGAGGTGCCGCTGCCAGTCGCTGGGCACCCGGCCTCGCGGCCCTGGCACCGGCTGATCCAGCGGATGGGAGTCAGGCCGTGCCAGGGCCGGGCCGCTCTCAGCGAACTCGCCGGTCCGGTAGTCGTAGAACCAGTCCTCACCGGGCTCGAAGCTCGTGATGATCGGGTGCTCGGTGCTCGCGGCGTGGGCGCTGCCGTGCTGCGCTGGCGAGTTATCGCAGCACCCGATGTGGCCGCACTGAGCGCATCTGCGCAGGTGCAGCCACCAGCCGCCAACGGCGTCGCACTCGACGCAGCCTGTCCCGCTGGGCGGAACCGACGGGTCGATGCCGTCCGTCATGGTCATATGCCCTCCCGATCTGTTTGCTGCATGGTCGCGTGCTGCGAAGGTGGGTCGGCTAGCGACTCGCTGGCCGCCCACCGGTATACCCCGGTGGCCATCGTGGATGTCGCCCTGTCGGCCCGGATACTGAAGACCCGATGCCTGGCCTGCCTGATCTCGGCGTCGCCGGGCGCGGCCAGCCAGGCGAGCTCGGCCAGGTGCCCCGCCGTGCGCAGGCCCTCCTCGCCGCCACGCAGGCTGGCGACGCGCTGGTCGCCGGGCTCGGTGTCGACAGACTCCGCGTCGACAGACTCCGCCAGCTCGACGGCGCGGGCCGCAAGCGCAGCGGCGCCTCCGGCCAGCCTGGCGATCTCGGCGGCGAGCGCACGCTCGGGGGCCGGCTTGAGCGTGGCCGGGTTGCCGTCCCACCAGCCACCGTAGAGCCGCCAGATGGTGCGGACGATGAACTCCGGCTCGTCGTAGACCGGCTGGAGATAGGGCCGGTCGGCCAGGTGCCCGGGCACCACCACGCTGTGGATGGCGTCGTCGAGACGACCGCCGCCATTCATGATCGCGAGGGTCTGGCTCACCAGGGATTCCAGCAGCTCGGCTGTGTCCCTCAGCGCCGCGGCGACCCGGTCCGCGCCGACGACTGGCAGTCCGTGACCTGGCAGCAGGTACTCGGGTTCCAGCGCGACCATGCGCCGCAACGCCGCCGCCCACTCCAGCGGGTAGCGCTGCACCTTCTGCGGATTGCCGGCGTTCGGCGACGCCCAGATGAATAGGTCGCCACAGCACAGAACCTTCTGGCCGGGGATCCAGGTGACCGTGTGGTCGTCGGTCTCGCCCTTCTCGTGCCGCAGGAGCAAGGTCGTGCCGCCGACCTCGACGGTGAGCTCGGCCGCGTACGTCCGGTCTGGGTAGCGGTACTCGGTCGGCCAGCGCAGGCCCCGGATGCCGAACTGACGCTGGTTGATGATCTCGTTGTAGCCGACGGTCATCCGATACCGGTCGAAGCGGCGCGGCAGCGCCTCATGCGCGATGACGACGGGCGCGGGCCAGCCCATGTCGGCCGCCTCCGCCTCCCATGTCCCGACGCCGAAGACGTGGTCGATGTGACCGTGCGAGTACACGGCGGTGTGTAGCCGTTCCGTGGTCCAGCGGCGGAGCTCATCGTGGATGGCGCGGGCGGCGAACGCGCTGCCGGTGTCGACCAGCACGAGCCCGTCTGGCGTCCGGATCGCCGTGACGTTGGCGAACGCTGGCACGAACATCACGTCGTCGGTGATCGTCGCGAGCCCGCCAAGATGGCCGACGGGGTGGTACTCGCTGGTGTGCACCTCCCCGCGCCAGAGCCGGTCGGCCAGTGCAAGGACGTCGATGCTCATCAGGCCTGCCCTCTACCTCGAATCGCGGTACGTCGAATCGTGTCGCTCCGAATCGTGACGTTCCGGATCGCCGCGAAAGCCTGCATACCACGACGGAAACTCCAGCAGCGAGCCGAGGACGACCTGTGCGCCGGACGCGGCGAGCTCGGTCACGTCGAAAGAGCCGGTCGGCACGCCCACGGGGAGCGCTCCCCCAGCCCGGGCCGCGGCCATGTCGGCCGGCGTGTCGCCGACGTAGACGGCAGCGCCGATGCGGGCCAGCACCGCAGCCTTCTCCGGCCCGTGCACGTGCGCGAATATGTCGTCCGCCTCCAGCGCGACGGCGTCCAGGCTCGGCTGCACCGAGATCGGATGCTTGGCCGTGATGATGACTGCTCGCTCGCCGGCGTGCCGCACCGCGGCCAGGGCCTCGGCCGCACCCGGCAGCGGGAAGGTCATGGTGGGCGCGAGGCGCACGTAGTGCCGCCGGTAGCTGTCGGCGGCGGCCTGCTGGCCGTCGGCAGGGAACCAGTAGCTCACCTCGTCCTCGAGCTTGATGCCCATGCGAGTATCGACCTCAGCCAGGTCGATAACCACGCCGAGTTCCTCGGCAACAGCGGACCAGGCCGCCATGATGGCCGGCCTGGAGTTGATCAGCGTGAGGTCCAGGTCGAAGCCGACCGGTCCGGCCCCTGTCATCTGGCTCCTCACGACGACGATGCAGCAACAAGGCTGCGAACGTGCTCGATCAGCTGCGCAGCCACGAGCTCGAACGGCCCGATGTCTTGCTCGGCCCGGCAGATCACGACCGCACCCTCGCTGGCCGCGAGCAGCAGCGTAGCCGCCGACCGCGCGTCGGCGGCGCCGAGCCCGCCCGCGGCGAGCGCACGGGCGAGCTTCTCCTGCCAGGCGCGGAAGGCCTCGGCCGTTCGCTGTCGCATCGCGTCGGTCTCTGCTGCCACGGTAACGGCCACGAGCGCGCAACCGGCGTCGAATTTCCCGTAGGTAAGCAGCGCGCGCCAGGCGGCCAGGAACGACTCCGCTATCTCGACGGCCGGTGCGCCCATCTGCGCGTCGATCAAGCCCAGCGCATGCCGCTCGGTCGCCCCGATGGCGGCGGTAACCAGTTCCTCCTTGCCGCCGGGGAAGTGATGGTAGATCGACCCACGCGGCGCGCTGGTCGCCGCGAGCACGGTGGACAGCGACGTGGCCTGCAGTCCGCGCTGCGCCAGCAGGCGCACCGCGCCGGCCACCATCCGGTCACGAACACCGCTTGCCATCAGGCCTCCCTTGACTATGACGCGCATCATAGTCTAACGTCCTATGACAACCGTCATAGTGAACCCGAGGAGCGTTCAGCATGCCCATGATCGACGTCTACGCACCGGCCGACATCTTCCCAGCGGATGCTGACGAGCAGCTCGGTCACGAGCTCACGCACGCCGTCCTGCGCGCCGAGGGCGTGCTTGAGCCGGGACCCTTCCACCTGGACAACACCGCGGCTTTTATCCACCGGCTGCCGACCTCGGCGATCTCCACCGCGAACACGGCATCCTCGCGCACAGTTCGCGTCCAGATCATCACGCCGCCCGGCTCGCTGAACCGCGACGGCCAGCGCCAGATCACCAGGGAGGCTACCGACATTGTGGCGAAGGCAGCGGGCGACCCGACCTTGGTGGCGCGGACCTGGGTGATCCTGAGTGAGGCCGCCGAGGGCGGCTGGGGCCTGGCCGGCACCGCGTTCGGCATCGAGGAGTTCACGGCCCTGGCCAAGAAGGCCGCCGAAGCCAAGGCCGCCGCTGGCTGACAAGCTCGGACGATCTTGCGTGGGTGTGACCTGGCTGGGGTCCTGACCCCAGCCAGGTCACACCCACGACCGGTGGATTGCGCGGAAGTACGGGTGGCTAACGCAGTGACCCACCACCCGATCATAGGATCCGGCCGTGGCGGATGGCAGAACGCACGCAGGCTCGGATATATCGGGCAATCCAGATCTGAGGCTAACGCCCAATCCACCTGTTCTGCGGACTGACCTCCGGCAACGGCTGGGACGGGTCCCTGATGGTCACCCGTCTTCGGCCGACTATGGGAGTGCGGACTTATCTCCGCGACATGCCGATCGTCAATGGACCAGGGAGCCTGACGCCGCTAGTCAGTCGGACCGGCAGGCACCGGACGCCCGCGAACATCTGGATCTACCGCCGGCCGACAGCATCAAGCTGGCTGATGATCGCGCTCGGCACATCCTGGAAGGGGACGGCCCGGGCACGCCCGGCGGAGGTCATCGCCACGGCACCGGGCGCCCCGGCAAGACCGAGTTCCCGGAGACGTGGTCCGACGGGAAGATCCTCGCCACCATCCTGGATGCAGCCGGCGATCCGGCCGACGCGGACTGGCAGGAGTTCAATAGCCGATGGCGCGTGTCGGGCGACCGGGAGCACGTGAGAGTGACGGTAGTTGTCCTCCCAGACGGCAGCATCTGGGCGGCGTGGCCGGAACCAGGTGGCGCCGGAGTGACACAGAATCCGAGGAACTGACAAGTATGAACGAAGCCGACCTGGCAACAAGGACAGCTACACTGCCCGAGCTCTTCGCCGACCGCTTGCCTGCCTCTGCGCTTGACGGCCTGCGCGCGATGGCCGGAGGCGGCGAATGGGGCGAGCTCCTGGACCTACTGATCGCCACGCTGCAACAGACAGGCACTGCCGTCAGCGATGAGGAGCGGAACGTACTGCGCTACGTGCTCGCGAGCTGGGGGCTGCCGACGGATCACGTCAACGACCTGGGCATGCGCAAGTAGTCCGGAGCCCTGAGCGCGTTCAGCCGCGGGCCGGCGGTTATAGGCGTACAAGCGCACCCTGACCGAAAATCACGGAAACTCGCACGGCGGTGCCCGCGCTGCGGGCACGGGGCCGGAGCCAAGCTGGCAATCTCGATCACGCGTACGCCGTTCAGTGGGCCCATGGCTGCCTTCCTCAGAAGTCCCTGGGCTAGAAGCGCGGCTGGTCTGGCCGCGTCGCCGGTCTAGCCGACAGTAATCGTCCGGACCGCAGGTATTGGCCAGGCAAGCGGACACAATTACCATTTCGGCGTAACGACCGAAGGAGTGAAGGCATGCCAAAGTACCGTTACATCGCGTTGGCGACCGCTTCTCTCATGGTGCTCGGAGCGCCAGCGAGCGCGGCGTACGCTGCCAGCGCGCACACGTCACCGAAGCCGGTGCTGACGACCGGGAAGAAGGGCGGCCCGGCGGTCAAGAAGGGCGCGGTGCTGAAGGCGAGCCTGCCGAAGCACACCAGCGTCGCCCTCGCCATCGGCACCTTTGCGGCCACCTGCACATCAAGCGCTATCAAGGCCAAGGTCACCGCGAACCCGTCCCGGCCGGGCAAGGCTACGCTGTCAGTCACCGGGGAGTCGATAAGCAAGTGCTCGATCAGCGTCGCAGGCGTCACGCTGAAGAGCCTGACGGCAATCAATCTGCCGTACGGGGGGACAGTCAGCGCCGCCAAGGGCGACCCGGTCACCATCGCCGAGTCGAAGAAGTCCAAGCCGATAGGCTTCAAAGCGGTGATCAGCGTCGGAGCGACTAGCGCGACTTGCGTCTTTACCGCCGCCAAGGTGTCTGGGAACGCCTCGAACACCGGCAACAAGGTGACGTTCAAAGGTCAGAAGCTCGCTCTGGATGCGAGCGCGTCCTCCGCGCTGTGCTCGGAAGCAGGCGCGAGCACAGCGACGTTCTCGGCCACCTATGGGCCATTGCGTGACACCAGCGTGAAGCACAGCCCGAAGGTCTTCATCAGCTGACGGGAGCCCTTAGAGAGGGGTACCAGTTCGTCGCACGAGGCGCGACGAGCTGGTGCCCGCCGTGGTGACATCGGGACATTGGCTCCCACCCGATCGATGATCTGCGCAAGGCAGCAGCCGGGAGCAGGGCGATGACCTGCATGTTTATCGGTGGGGCCGGTGGGATTCGAACCCACACTGGCAGGAACCTAAGTCCTGTGCCTCTGCCGTTGGGCTACGGCCCCAGTGCTATCCGACAGACCCGTCAGACGCCGAGCTCCCTGCGCAGCCTAGCGACATGGCCGGTCGCCTTCACCGCGTACTGGGCCTGCTCGATCTTGCCGTCGGGACCGACGACGAACGTCGACCTGATGACGCCGACGGACTTCTTGCCGTACAGCATCTTCTCGCCGTAGGCGCCGTATGCCTCAAGGACCGTGCGCTTCTCGTCGCTCAGCAGCGGGAAGTTAAGGCCGTCCCGGTCCCGGAACTTCGCAAGCTTCGCCGGGCTGTCCGGCGAGATCCCCAGCACGGCGAGCCCCGCCGCGGCCAGGCTCGCGAGGCTGTCCCGGAAGTCGCAGGCTTGCGTCGTGCAGCCTGGCGTCATCGCGGCCGGATAGAAGTAGATGATGACCCGCTGACCGCGCAGCGATGACAGGCTCACCTCGTTGCCATCGGCATCGGGTAGCGAGAATTCAGGCGCCGCGTCACCCGGAGCCAGGCGTACCTCTGCCATGCTCGTTCCCTTCTCCACGCTTGTCCGCTTCGAGATTAGCCAAGGAACGCGGCGATTACCGGGGCAAGCCCCCGCAAGGCCTTGCCGCGGTGGCTTATCCGATCCTTGTCCGCCGAGTCCATCTCCGCCGTTGTGATCGACGCGGACTCCGGCACGAAGATCGGATCGTAGCCGAAGCCGTTCAGCCCGCGCGGCTCGCGGATCAGGCTGCCCCGGACCACTCCCTCGCTGACGTGCTCTCGGCCGCCCGGCAGCACCAGCGCCGCGGCGCAGACGAACTGCGCACCGCGGCGCTCATCCGGGACATCGGCGAGCTGGGCGAGCAGCAGGCGCAGATTGGCCGCGTCGTCCCCGTGCCGTCCGGACCAGCGCGCCGACAACACGCCGGGCATGCCGTTGAGCGCGTCTGCGCACAGGCCGGAGTCGTCGGCCACCGCTGGGAGCCCGGTGAAATCCGCGATCGCGCGGGCCTTGAGCAGGGCGTTCTCGGCGAAGGTGGCGCCGGTCTCGGCTACGTCGGGCGCGCCAGGGAACTCGGTCAGGCTGGTCAGTACCACGTCGACATGGCCCGCAGCCAGGATCCTGGTCAGCTCGATGAGCTTGTGCTGGTTCGCGGTCGCGAGGACGAGCCGCGCCGGGGCCTGCACGTCGGTACTGGTCATGCGCCGAGAGCAGCGTGCTGGATCTTGGTCAGCTCGGCGCAGCCGCCCACCGCCAGGTCCAGCAGCTCGTCCAGCAGCTTGCGGTCGAACGGCTCACGCTCGGCAGTGCCCTGGACCTCGACGAACTTACCTTCGCCAGTGCAGACCACGTTCATGTCGGTGTCGGCAGCCACGTCCTCGGTGTAGCAGAGGTCGAGTCGCGGCTGTCCGTCAACGATCCCGACGCTGACCGCGGACACCGAGGTCGTGAACGGCTCGCCCTTGGTGCGCTTGCGGGCCTTCAGCCAGCCGATGGCGTCGGCCAGCGCGACGTAGCCGCCGGTGATCGCCGCTGTCCGGGTGCCTCCGTCGGCCTGGAGGACGTCGCAGTCGATGATGATGGTGTTTTCGCCGAGCGCCTTCGGGTCGATGCAGGCGCGCAGTGACCTGCCTACCAGCCGGGAGATCTCGTGGGTGCGACCGCCGATCTTGCCCTTGACCGACTCTCTGTCGCTGCGCGTATTCGTCGACCGCGGCAGCATCGCGTACTCGGCGGTCACCCAGCCCTGGCCGCTCCCGCGGCGCCAGCGCGGCAGGTCCTCCTGGACGCTGGCGGCGCACAGTACCCGGGTCGCGCCGAACTCGACCAGCACCGATCCCTCGGCGTGATCCAGCCATCCCCTGGTGATCTTGATTTCGCGTAGCTGATCCGGCTGACGGCCGTCTGGTCGTGGCATAGCCGCCAGCCTAGTGCTACCAGCTTGCCCGCTCCGGCGTGCCAGCCTCGATCCAGCGGTAGACGCTGGCGATGCCGTCCTCCAGTGATGTCGTGGGCGTCCAGCCAAGATCACGCTGGGCTCGCTCCGGTGCGAGCGCGCCGCGCAGCAACTCGCCTGGGCGGGCCGGCGCGAAGACGGGATCGAGCTGATAGCCGGCGGCCTCGCTGATCACCCGCATCAGATCCAGCACGCTTACCTCGGCGCCGGTGCCGATGTTCCAGGTACCCGGACGGCCGCAGTCCGCGGCGGCCATGAACGCCCCGACGGCGTCGCCCACGTAGACGTAGTCGCGAGTCTGACGGCCGTCACCGTAGATGACCGGCCGTTCGCCGGCGAGCGCCTGCGCGCAGAAGATCGCGACGACGCCTGCCAGGCCCTCCGGATCCTGGCGCGGCCCGTAGACGTTCGCGAACCGCAGCACGGCGTGCCTGGTCTGGTGCAGCCGGTTGTAGAGGAGCACGTACTGCTCCGCGCAGTGCTTGGCCACGCCATACGGTGACTCCGGCAGCGGCAGCACGTCCTCCATGGAGGGAATCGGCGCGTCCCGGCCGTAGATGACCGCGCCGGTCGAGCAGAACAGGACCCGGGCGCCGACCCCGCGTGCGGCCTCCAGGACGTTGACCGTGCCGACGACGTTCGCCTGCGCGTCCTGCGCGGGCAGCGCTACCGAGGACCGGACGTCGATCTGAGCGGCTAGGTGACAGATCAGCTCGGGCGCGAAGTCCAGCGCGAGCGCGGCCATCGCCTCGGTGTCGGTGACGGAGAGCTTGTGGAGCGTGGCCTCCTCGGGGACCCGGCCGGGCCGGCCCGTCGACATGTCGTCCACGACCTCGACGGCATCACCCCGGGCTACCAGGCAGTCCGCGAGATGCGAGCCGATGAATCCGGCTCCGCCGGTGACGAGGACGCGCATGGAACGGCAGTCTATGCGTCAGGGGTCCCGAGCAGACGCAGGCCCGATGACGCGAGGCGCAGCGGGCCGCTGAAGGCGTCCGACGCCTGCTCCAGGCTGACGGCGGGGTCGTTCCAGGCCACCAGGTGGGTCAGCACCAGCTCGCCCACGCCCGCCCGCGTGGCGTGCTCGGCCGCCTGCCGCGCCGTGAGATGCAGGTCGGCGGGCAGGCCGGGACCATCGACGAACGACGCCTCGCACAGCAGCACGCTGGCGTCCGCGGCGAGGCGGACCAGTTCGTCGGCAGGGCCGGTGTCGGCCGAGTAGGCCAGCGCCTCGCCTGCGTGCTCGATCCGGAAGCCGAAGGTCTCGACCGGGTGGCTCATGTGCCCGGTCGTCACGCGCAGCGGCCCGATCTCGATCGTGCCTGGCGCCAGCGTGGTGAAGTCGAAGGCGTCGGCCATGCCGAGATGCTCGCTGCCGAGCGCCCTGGCGAGCCGCTCTTGCGTACCTGCCGGGCCATACACCGGGATACGCGGCTGCGGGCCGGCCGGATGATAGTTCTGGAAGACGGAGTACCCGATCATGTCGATGCAGTGGTCGGCATGCAGATGGCTAAGGCAGATGGCGTCGATATCGCCGAGCCCGGTGTATAGCTGGAGCGCGCCAACGGCCCCGTTCCCCAGATCGAGGACCATCCGGAAGTCGCCGGTATCAATCAGGTAACAGGACGCAGGGCTCTGCGGGCCAGGGAAGCTGCCCGCCCAGCCCACGATCGTTACCTGCACAGCCGGTCCGGGCGCGCGCGACGGATCATGATGCCCACAGCCGCCCAGGATAGCCTGGCTACCCACGGGAGTCGCCAGCGGAAACGTGCTGAGAAGACCGACGCTGCCACTATCATCCCCAAAACGGCATGATCCGTAGTAAGGACCCCACTAACGACAGCGAGCCGCGGCCCGCGGAGGTGTCATGACCGACCAGTCGACCGACTCCGAGCGAGCGGTCCCGCTTGCGCTGGCCGAGCCGTCGGTACACGTCAAAGCTCGCTGGATCAGCTGGCTAAGCCTGGCCAGCCTGGGCATGTGGATGGCCTCCCTGACGCCGCTCCAGTTCCTGCTCCCCGCGCAGTTGCAGGACATCAGCCCGCACCACAAGTTCCTGGCGGTAGGCGTGGTGTCGGCGCTGGGCGCGGTGGCCTCGGTCCTGGCGACGCCGATTGCCGGGGCGCTCTCGGACCGCACCACCGACCAGTTCGGCTGGGGCCGGCTGCGAGGGCGCCGCCATCGCTGGACGCTGGCCATGGCCCTGCTGGGCGCGGTCTGCCTGGTGATCCTTGGCTATCAGACGACTGTCATCGGCGTGGCGGTCTTCTGGATCTTGTTCAGTGCCTTCCAGAACGGCGAGTACGCGAGCCTGAGCGCCGCCATCCCGGACCACGTCCCGGTCCGCCAGCGGGCCACGGTCGCGGGCTGGGTCGGCATGCCGCAGGCGGCTGGCCTGGTACTCGGCGCGTTCCTGGTCTCTGACATCGTCACTGGCCTGATCTCCGGCTACATCACGCTCGCCGTGCTGTTCGCGCTCATGGCCATCCCGTTCGCGCTGCTGACCCAGGACTATCCACTCGACGCCGCACACCGGGATCCCTTCTCCTGGCGCAAGCTGGCGAGCGCTTACTGGCTCAGCCCGCGAGAGAATCCGGACTTCGCCTGGGCGTGGCTTACCCGCTTCCTGGCCTCCCTGGCGATCGGCCTGGGCACGCTGTACCTGCTGTACTTCCTGGAAGACAAGATCCACTACTCCAAGCTCTACCCAGGCCAGACTGCCTTTCAGGGCCTGACGCTCGTGATCGTGATCTACGCGGTGTGCGTTGTCCTGACCGCGATCGTCGGCGGCGTCATCTCCGACCGGCTTGGCAAGCGCAAGATGATCGTGACGGTGTCCGGTGCCGTGATGGGCGCGGCCGCCCTGCTGCTCACGTTCGTGGAGACCTGGGACTCGCTGCTCGTGGCGGCCGTGCTGTTCGGCATCGGCTTCGGCGCCTACCTGGCGGTCGACCAGGCGCTGATCACGCAGGTCCTCCCGGCCGCCAGCGACCGAGCCAAGGACCTCGGCATCATCAACATCGCGATCGTCGGCCCGGCCGCGATCGCCGGAGCCATAGCTGCGCCGCTAGTGACCTTGGGCGGCTACCCGACGCTGTTCGCCGCCACCGCGGTCGTAGCCGGTCTTGGCTCGGTATTCGTCTGGAAGATCAAGAGCGTTCCGTAGCTCGCGGGGTCACGGGGTCCACGGGGTCGCGGGGTCGCGGGGATACAGGCTTAAGGGGTTACGCGGTCACGCTGCGCTGAGCCGCCGTGCCGTTGACGGCGGCACGGATCTGCCCGCGGCCGACCCTCGCCATCTGCCTGCTCTGCGCGACCAGGCGGCCCGAGGCGTCCCAGACCTCGGCCTCCTCGTCGAACCACCCGCCGCTGACATGCCGCGCGCGCGCCGCGACGGCCAGCGGGCCCGGGCACGGGACGGCGCGCATGTGCCAGGTGAGTTCCACGGTGGGCGCCCAGCCGGTGGCGCCGAGGCCGAAGACCACGGGCGGCAGGCCGTCCACGGCCATTGCCAGCACGTACGGGTCCGGCTCCTGCCCGTCCCGCAGCTGGAAGTAGCCGCGCATCTCCGGCAGTCCGGACGGCTCGCCTTGCCGCCAGCCGCTCGTGACGGGGTCCATCAGGACCTCCACCTGCGCGGCGTAGCCGTCCGTGCCGTCCGCCGCCGTGGTGCCGCGCCATTTGCCGAGGTCGATGCAGTCCCCGATCGCGGGGAAGCCTGGCGGCGGCCCCGTCCAGGTCAGCTCGCTGGCACTTTCGCCATCGGCGTCGATATCCGCGCCACCGGCGGAGGCGCCGGCGTGCGGGCCGGCCCCAGCCCCGGATGAGTCTGGACCGGGCACGGTGCCGACCGTCATGGTCGTGTCCAGGATGACCTTGCCGTCCTGGACCAGGGCGGCACGCGCCGTGGCGGCCGTGCGTCCCTGCTTGAGCCAGGTGACCTGGACCTGAGCGGGCGCGATTGCGGCCACCCGGAGGAAGTGGGCGCTCGTCGCGACCGGGTGCGGCAGCGGAGACTCGCTCAGCACCGCGCGCATGACGGTCGCCAGCAGCGCACCGCCATTGATCGCCGGCGGGGTCGAGCCGCCCGGAGCGACGATGGCGAACCGCGCGTCCGGCACCGCGTCGTACAGGCCCTCGGCGCGGCGGGTGACCGCCGTCGCCTCGTCGAAGGTCGTCATCGATTCTGTGTCTTCCTGATCGGGGTGGGCAACCGCGTACTTACTGGACAGTAGCTTCTCAGACGGCCCCGTTCCCAGAACCGGCGGCTTCCCGGCACCTCCGGCACCTCCGGCAGCTCCGGCACCGGACGATCACGCCCAGAGCTGTCCTTCCAGCCTGGCCTCCGCCTCGGCCAGCGTGCCGCCATAAGCGCCGGTCGACAGGTACTTCCAGCCCGCGTCGGCGATCAGCAGCGCGATGTCCGCGCGCTCGCCGGCGGCCTGCGCCTTCGCGGCGAGGCCCAGGCCGGCGTGCAGGACGCAGCCCGACGAGATCCCCGCGAACAGGCCTTCGGTGGCCAGCAGCTCCCTGGTGCGGCGCAGCGCGTCAGCCGACGACACCGAGAACCGCGAGGTCAGCACCGACTCGTCGTATAGCTCGGGGACGAACCCCTCGGACAGGTTGCGCAGCCCGTACACGAGCTCGCCGTACCGCGGCTCTGCCGCGACGATCTGTACGCCCGGCACATGCTCGCGCAGGAACCTGCCGGTCCCCATCAGCGTGCCCGACGTGCCGAGCCCGGCCACGAAGTGCGTGATCTGCGGCAGGTCGGCCAGCAGCTCGGGCCCGGTCGTCTCGTAGTGGGCGCGCGCGTTGGCCTCGTTGCCGTACTGGTAGAGCATGATCCAGTCCGGGTGCTCGGCGGCCAGGCCCTGGGCCACCCGGACGGCCTCGTTCGAGCCGCCCGCGGCGGGCGAGGACACGATGGCGGCGCCGTATGCCTCCAGCAGCATCCGCCGCTCGGCCGAGGTGTTTTCGGGCATCACGCAGATCAGCTTGTAGCCGCGCAGCCTGGCGACCAGGGCCAGGCTGATGCCGGTATTGCCGGACGTGGGCTCCAGGATCGTCGCGCCCGGGTACAGGAGGCCGTCCTTCTCCGCCGCCGCCACCATGAACGCGGCCGCCCGGTCCTTGACCGACCCGGTCGGGTTCCGGTCCTCCAGCTTGGCCCAGAGCCGTACGTCCGGGCTCGGCGACAGCCTCGGCAGCCCGACCAGGGGCGTGTTGCCGAGGGCGTCGAGGAGAGACTCGTACCTCATTTGGATATTGCCGATATCAGCCGAGGCGACTCAGCGTGCGCCGCCGGCCACAGCCGGCAGCACCGTGACCGTGTCACCGTCGCTGACGGGCGCCGACAGACCGCCGATGAACCGGACGTCCTCATCGTTCAGGTACACGTTGATGAACCGGCGCAGACCGGAGTCGTCAACAAGCCGCTCGCGCAGGCCGTCATAACGGCCGTCGATGTCGGCAAACAGCTCGTCAAGTGTCGAGCCCGAGCCCTCGATCGACTTCTGGCCGCCGGTATAGCTGCGCAGGATGGTCGGGATGCGGATCTCGATTGCCATGTCTATCTGCTCCAGTTAGTACGTCGCACGTGAGTAGGTGCCCGGCGGGCCGGGCGCAACGGGTCGGCGGCAGCCTTCAGCCGCCGGTGGCAGCCGCTAGCGAGTCCAACCGGCCGCCGGGCGCGATCATTCCGGTTCGACCACTACCTCTTCCTCGGTCACGGCGCCATCCACGATCCGGAACGACCTGAATTCAGCCCGATCCGGGTCCCTGGTCGATACCAGCACGTAGTGGGCGCCGGGCTCGCTGGCATAGGAGACGTCGGTACGCGACGGATAGGCCTCGGTGGCGGTATGCGAGTGGTAGATCACGACCGGTTCCTCGTCCAGTTCGTCCATCTCCCGCCACACCTGAAGCTGCTCCAGCGAGTCGAACCGGTAGAACGTCGGCGAGCGCTCGGCGTTGAGCATCGGGATGAAGCGCTCCGGCTGGTCGCGGCCGACCGGGCCCGCGATAACCCCGCAGGCCTCGTCCGGATGGTCAGCGCTCGCGTGCGCGAGGATCTTCGAGCGCAGCTCCGCGCTGATCGTCAGCATGCCAGGAGATTAGCCCAGGCCCGCACACGGCTTGTGCCCGCCTACACCCCTGTTTGCCTGCGCGGCGTCCGCCTAGGTCAGGGCCTCGATGAGGCTGTCCTGCAGGTATGCAAGCCACTGATAAACCCAGATATAAGCGGAACGGGGATCGTCTGCGGCGAGGTGCTCTGAAAAGTCCTCGTTGTCATCGGTGATCCCGAGCCGGACACTCAGAGCCAGCCGGATGTCGTTCAGCGCGCGCAGCCACTGCTGGCATTCCATCTCGCTCAGCCGCACCTCGCCGCCGCCCGAGGGCAGCGAGGCCAGGACAGTCTGGGCTGAGGCGATCTTCCCCGACCGCAGGGTCTCCTCGGTGTAGCGGCGGAATTCGGCGGAGGCCTCAGGGTCCTCGGAATACCCGTCTGGGAGCAGCCTGGCCAGGACCGGGTCGTCTGGCAGCTCGACGTGGCTGGAGAGACCGAGCTGGGCCTCGAGGGCGGTGCTCTCCGTACCCGCCTCGGCCGCTTCCGCCGCTGTGCTGTCGGCGCTGACTAGCTCGGCGATCTGGCTCACGAGGCTGCGGATCACGCCCGCCTGGGCTGGCTCGAAGAAGGCGGCCGCACCGCCTGACACAGGCCGGAACGTGGCGGCGAGACCATCCTCGGCGTCGTCATCATCTCGCCCAAGGTCCTCTGGCCGGAGTCCCTCTTCCTCTGGCCCCAGGTCGTCCCACGTCACGAGTCGTGGCTCACAGTGGCCCAGAGGCCATAGCCGTGCAGTGTCTCGGCGTCCCGCTCCATCGCTTCCCTGGACCCTGAGGAGACCACTGCCTTGCCCCGGTGGTGCACATCGAGCATCAGCTTCTCCGCCTTTGGCTTGGGATAGCCGAAGACCTTCTGGAAGACGTAGGTCACGTAGGTCATCAGGTTTACCGGGTCGTTCCAGACGACAGTGACCCACGGTGCATCCAGAGCCGTCTCCTGGCCCGTCATCGGCTGCTCAACCTCAACTGGCGCGACGCCCACCTGCCGTCACCTCCCCAGTAGCCAAGTGTCCCACTCCCTCCGACGTTAGTGTTCCACTCGTGCCCCACGCGAACGCACCGACATTTACCGCGAATCGCGGACGGCGGCCAGCGTTCTAGGTCGAGCCTTGGGCGCCAACCTCCGCGTCTGGCAATTCCGCAAACGACCCCGAAACTGCCTTATGCCGATACCTAACGGCGAAAAGGCCAGTCGTCGACTCCAAGCTGACCGCCAGGTAGCTTGCCGAGCCGCGTTGGCCGATCCGTAGGCTGCCCTGGTGACCAATGACCAGGCCAGCACCGACTTGGCGAGCGCCGAGTTGGCGAGCGCCGACACGGGCAGCGCCGGGTTGGCTCGCGCCGACACGGCGCAGCGCCGACACGGGCAGCACGGCGCTGCTCACCGACCACTACGAGCTGACGATGGTGCGGGCTGCGCTGCGCAGCGGCACCGCCCACCGCCGCGCCGTGTTCGAGATGTTCGCGCGGCACCTGCCGAACGGGCGGCGCTACGGCGTTGTGGCCGGCCCCGGCAGGCTGCTGGACGCGCTGGAGCAGTTCCGGTTCGGCGACGCGGAGCTGGCGTTCCTGGAGCGTGCGGGCATCGCCGACGGCCCGACGCTGGAGTTCCTCCGCGACTACAAGTTCCGCGGCCACATCTGGGGCTACGCCGAAGGCGACTGCTACTTCCCCGGCTCGCCGATCCTCGTGGTCGAGGGCACGTTCGCCGAGGCCGTGATCCTGGAGACGCTAACCCTGTCGGTCTTCAACCACGACTGCGCGATCGCCTCGGCCGCCTCCCGGATGGTGACGGCCGCGCACGGCCGGCCGCTCGTCGAGATGGGCTCGCGCCGCACGCACGAGCGTGCGGCAATCGCCAGCGCCAGGGCCGCGTACCTCGCCGGCTTCACGACGACTTCGAACCTGCGGGCCGGTTATCTGTACGGCGTCCCTACGAGCGGCACGAGCGCGCACGCCTTCACGCTGCTGCACGACGACGAGCGCCGCGCGTTCGCAGCGCAGCTCGACTCGCTCGGCGCCGGAACGACGCTGCTCGTCGACACCTACGACGTGCCCGGCGCGATCCGGGCAGCCGTCGAGCAAGCGGGCCCCGAGCTCGGTGCGATCCGGATCGATAGCGGCGATCTGGCAACGGTGGCACGTGAGGCGCGCGCGCAGCTCGATGCGCTCGGCGCCCGTAAGACCAGGATCGTGCTAACCGGCGACCTGGATGAGTTCTCGATCGCAGCGCTGGCAGCCGAGCCCGTGGACGGTTATGGCGTCGGCACGTCGTTGGTGACCGGGTCGGGCGCATCGACGGCTGCGCTCGTCTACAAGCTCGTCGCCAGGTCCGACACTGATGGCCCCGGCCCGCTCCGCCCGGTCGCCAAGCGCTCGGTCGGTAAGCCATCGCGCGGCGGGCGCAAATGGGCGACGCGGCGTCTCGACGAGGCCGGATCGGCGGTCGCCGAGGTCGTCACGGAGAACGAGCCGACCGACGCAGCTGGCGGCCGGCCTCTCCTTCAGCTACTGGTACGCGACGGCGAGGCCGTCGCGCGTGAGCCGATCTCGGTCGCGCGGGCCAGGCACCAGCAAGTGGTAGCCGAGCTGCCCGGGCATGCACGGCAGCTGTCGCGCGGCTACCCGGCGATCCCGACGATCTTCGAGCCAGACCACGACTGACTGCCGCGGTGCCGGCTCGCCGTCATGAAAGACTAAATTCCATGCACAGGAACGCCGCCCATGTCGCCAGTGTGCTGACTGCGCTCGGGGTGCACGGGGCAGTGCGTGACCTTACCCAGCCAGCGCCGACGGCGGCGACAGCGGCAGCTCAGCTCGGCTGCGACGTCGGTGCGATCGCCAACAGCCTGGTGTTCAACGCCGATGGCGAGCCGCTGCTGGTCCTGACCAGCGGTGCGCACCGCGTCGACACGGCCAAGGTCGCCGCCGAGCTCGGCGTGACTAAGGTGTCGCGCGCCGACCCCGAATTCGTCTACGCCGCCACCGGCCAGCGGATCGGCGGTGTCGCGCCCGTCGGCCATCCAGAGCCGATCCGGACCCTGGTTGACACGGCGCTGGCGGCCTATGACGAGGTCTGGGCAGCGGCGGGCCACGTGCACACGGTGTTCCCGACCTCTTTCGACGAGCTTGTCCGGATCACCGGAGGTATGCCCGCCGACGTCAGCTAGCGCTACGCTCGGCCCGTGCGCGCACTCATCATCGTCGACGTGCAGAACGACTTCTGCGAAGGCGGCTCGCTGGAGGTCGCCGGCGGCAACGCCGTCGCGCTGGCCATCACCGAGCACCTAGCTGGGCCCGACGGCTCCCGGTACGACTACGTGGTGGCGTCGCAGGACTTCCACGTGGACCCTGGCGCGCACTTTTCCGCGCAGCCCGACTACACGGCAAGCTGGCCCGCGCACTGCGTGGCCGAGACGGCAGGCGCGCAGTTCAGCCCCGGACTGGACGCGAACCGGGTTGAGGAGATCTTCCGCAAGGGCCAGTACGCAGCCGCTTACAGCGGCTTCGAAGGCAGCAACGCGGCCGGTGAGACGATGCTGGCCTGGCTCACTGAGCGGCACGTGACCGACGTCGACATCGTCGGCATCGCGACCGATTACTGCGTCCAGGCGACAGCGCTGGACGCGGTCGCCAATGGTCTTGTCACGACCGTGCTGCTCAACCTGACCGCAGGCGCCAGCGAGCCGACGACGGACGAGGCGATCGATTCCATGCGTGCAGCAGGCGTCACCGTCTCGGGCGCGCCTCTACGGTCCTAGTCCTCGCCCTCCGGGAGCGATTCGTAGATCCGCTGGCAGTCCGGGCAGACGGGGAACTTCTTCGGGTCGCGGCTAGGCACCCAGACCTTGCCGCAAAGCGCGACCACAGGGGTGCCGGTGACGGCACTGTCGACGATCTTGTCCTTGTCGACATAGTGCGCAAACCGCTCATGGTCGCCGTCGCCGAAGGAGAGGTCAGGCCGGACATCTGCGTCCTGGCGAACGTCGGTGCCAGGTAGGACTTCTGTGCTCACAGCCGCCAAGTCTACGCCTGACGGCCAGCCACCCTGGCCGACGCTCGCGTGATCAGTTCCAGGCCGGGTCGTCCGGGAAAGTGGCCACGAGCGCCAGATCGCCGCCCTGGCGCCGGAGCACGGTGCGCCACAAGCCTTCGGGTTCCGCGGCGAATGCGTCCGCTGGATCGCCGGGCAACACGAACCACGCGCCCTCGTCGATCTCGTCACGGAGCTGGCCAGCCCCCCACCCCGCATATCCGGCGAAGACCCGCATTGAGGCGATGCCGCCGGCCAGGAGCTCGGGCGGCGCGCCCAGATCGACGAGGCCGATCCTCGACATCATCGGCGTGCCGTCGAGGGAGCGCCAGCCAACAGGTTCCTCGCTGCCATAGGCCATCGCCAGCGCGAGCGCGCTGTTGGGCGAGATCGGCCCGCCGCGGAAAACCACTTGGGGGCCAGTAGCCAGCGCCGTCCACGGCTCGAGTACCTGGTCGAGCGGAACCTCCGTCGGCCGGTTCAGGACGACCCCCAGCGTGCCCTCCTCCTTGTCGTCTTCCACGATCAGGACAACGGCACGGCGGAAGTTAGGATCGCCCAGTTGCGGGGTCGCCGCCAGCAGCCGTCCGCTGAGGGTTAGCTCCTCCATACGCCCATAATGCGCCAGCAACCTGAGCGTCAGCGCAGCGGTGCCTGATAGCGCGTCACGAACGGCCCGTGATGGGCACCGTGCTGGCCGCTGGGACATACCCTGCATGTGTGTCCTCCGGATCCCGCGGTACCAGCGCATCGGCTACGGCGAGCCTGGCCGAGCCCGAGATGTCCGGGCTGAGCCGACCCGCCATCGACGCCGCCCGGCTGCGAGTCGCCGTCCTTCGGCTCTCGCGTCGGCTGCGCAAGCATGACCTGGCCGGCCTGACGCCGAGCCAGCTATCGACGCTGGCGTCCGTCGGCAAGGATGGACCGCTGCGCCTCGGCGACCTGGCCGCGATCGAGCGCATCGCGCCGTCAACGCTCACCCGCCTGGTCAATGTGCTCGAGGACCGGGGCTACCTGCTGCGTCAGGCCGCGCCAGACGACGCGCGCGCCTTCCTCGTCACGATCACTGACAGCGGTCGCGACGTCTTGGCGCAGATACGCGAGGAGGGCACGAGCATGCTGACGGACATCATGCTGACGCTGCCGCCCGATCAGCTGGCGGCTCTCGAAGCTGCGCTCCCGGCGCTCGAGCAGCTGGCCGGCTCGGGCTAGACCCGGCTCGCTAGACCTGTCGGCCTAGACCTGACGGGCTAGAAGAGCAGGCTCGACAGCGCCGCCCTGGCCTTGGTGACCCGCGGATCCTTCGGCGGGAAGATGTCGAATAGGCCGATCAGGTGCTTTCGCGCCGTTTCCCGCTCGTCCCCAGACGTGCGCCGGATGGTGTCGAGCAGGCGCTGGAAGCTAGCGTCGATCCGGCCCATGGCCAGGTCGATGTCGGCGACCCTGGCCTGCGCCTGCGCATCGTCGGGCCGGCTGTCAGCCTCCCGCCTCGCTGCCTCCTGGTCATAGCCCTCGACCCTGCGGATCAGGCCGACCTGACCGAGCCCCATCATCGCCACCGGGTCGCCCGGATCCGCGTCGAGCACCTTCTCGAATGCGGCGGCCGCGGCGTCCATGTCGCCGCGCTCCATCGCGTCCTGCGCCTCAGCAAAGACCGCGCCCGGACCTGAGTCGGCGAACCCGTCCGGGTAGCCAGGCATCTGGGCGGCCTGACCACCGTTGGCCGCCTGGTCGCCCTGGCCGTCTCCGGACAGGCCGGCGGCGCTGCCCGGCTGCAGGCCAAGCTGCCCGGCGACCTGCATGACCTGACCCAGCCACTCCCTGACTTGCGACTCCGGCATCGCGCCGAGGAAGCCGTCAGCGACCTGGCCCGCCACGATCGCCACGACCATCGGGATGCTTTGCACCTGCAGGGCGGCGCTCAGCTGCGGATTGGAGTCGACGTCGACCTTGGCGAGTACGAACGCGCCGTTGGCTTCGGTGGCGAGCTTCTCCAGGATTGGCCCGAGCTGCTTGCAAGGCCCGCACCATTCGGCCCACAGGTCGAGGATGACGGGCACGGTGCGCGAGCGGGCCACGACCTCGGTGTTGAACGTCTCGTCGGTTACATCGAAGATGAATCCGGACTCTGCGCCCGGCTGGCCGCCTCCGGCCGCGCTCTGCTCCGAGGCACGTTGCCTGCGCTGCACAGCGGCCTGGCGGGCGCCTAGGTCAATGGCGCCATGGAGGGAAAAGTCCCGCGGCTGCTTCATAGCTCCATCCTGCCGCATGACCGGGAGCACCCGTGCCGGTAGCTCGCCGTTGCGGGACTCGGCCACCACAGGCGGTGCTCAGAACGCGGGTGCTTCGAAGTAACCGCCCCATTCGTCCCGGAGCGCATCGCAGATCTCGCCGAGCGTAGCCTCTGCGCTGGCGGCGGCGATCATCGGCGGGATCATGTTTTCGCCTGACCTGGCGGCGGCGAGCATTGCCGACAAAGCGGCCTCCACCGCGGTCTGGTCGCGGCCGGACTTACGCAGCCGCAGATCACGGACCTGCTCCACCTCGACCTCGTGGCTCACCCGCATGATCTCGATCGGCTTCTCGACGGTCTCGGTATGACAGTTGACGCCGACGACGCGCTTGTCGCCCTTCTCCAGCTTCTGCTGATAGGAGAACGACGCCTCCGCGATCTCCGCCATGAACCAGCCGTCCTCGATGCCGCGCAGGATGCCGCCGGTCATCGTGCCGTCCGGGCTCATGGCCTTGATCCGGGCGAAGATCTCCTCGGCCTCGGCCTCCAGCTTGTCGGTCAGCGCCTCGAGATACCAGGAGCCGCCGAGCGGGTCCGCGACATTGACGACGCCGGTTTCTTCCATGATGACCTGCTGGGTCCGCACGGCGATCTCGGCCGCCTTGGCGCTCGGCAGCGCCAGGACTTCGTCCAGCGCGTTGGTATGCAGCGAGTTGGTGCCCCCGAGCACGGCAGCCAGCGCCTCGATCGCGGTGCGCACGATGTTGTTGTCGGGCTGCTGCGCGGTGAGCGACACACCCGCCGTCTGGGTGTGGAAGCGGAGCCATTGCGCTCGCTCGGTCGTGGCGCCGTACTCGTCGCGCAGCCACCGAGCCCAGATCCGCCGGGCCGCGCGGAACTTGGCGATCTCCTCGAAAAAATCGATGTGGGCATCGAAGAAGAACGACAGGCCGGGCGTGAACGACTCGATGTCGAGCCCGCGCGAGAGCCCGAGCTCGACGTACCCGAACCCGTCGGCGAGCGTGAACGCCAGCTCCTGCGCGGCCGTCGAGCCAGCCTCCCTGATGTGGTAGCCCGAGACCGACAGCGGCTTGTAATCCGGAATGTACTGAGCGCAGTACTCCATCAGGTCACCGATCAGGCGCAGGTGCGGCTCGGGCGGGAACAGCCACTCCTTCTGGGCGATGTACTCCTTGAAGATGTCGGTCTGGAGCGTGCCGTTGAGCTTGCCGATGTCGGCACCCTGCCGCCGCGCCGCGGCCAGGTACATGCAGAAGATCGGCACCGCGGGGCCGCTGATCGTCATCGACGTGGTCGTGTCGGCCAAGGGGATGCCGCCGAACAGCGTGTCCATATCCGCCGTCGAGTCGATGGCCACGCCGCAATGACCGACCTCCCCGGCCGATCGCGGGTCGTCAGAATCGCGGCCCATCAGCGTTGGCATGTCGAACGCAACCGACAGCCCGCCGCCGCCGGCCTGGAGCAGCATCTTGTACCGCGCGTTGGTTTGCACGGCGTTGCCGAACCCGGAGAACTGCCGGATCGTCCAGGTCCGTCCGCGGTACCCGCCTGGGTAGAGCCCGCGCGTGAACGGGAACTCCCCCGGCCAGCCGATCCGCTCAAAGTCCGGTACCACGGCACCGGAGGGTGGCCCGTAGACGGGATCCACTTCGACTCCGGACAGCGTGGTGAAGTCGGCGTCGCGCTTGCGGGAAGCGTCGTAGCGGCGCTGCCAGCGCTCCCGCCCCGCATCCGCTGCGAGCCGGTCCGCTGAGTCCGGTCCGTCGGCCATCGAGCACCCCAACCACAAATTTAGTCGGACGTCCTACTATCTAGCCGGAGTCTACCCGGAGAGCCAGGCGATAAGAAGATTGGACGTCCTACTATTTGCCCGGCCTACTCCGGTGGCCGACCCGCTGAGCAGGCACTTACTCCAGCCGACAGGAAATCCGCAAGCCGTCCCAACCATCCCGGCCGTGCGTCGTCTTAGGTAGTGCCCGGCATGCGTCGTATATACCGGGAAGGTGGCCGTCCTCCCAAAAGGTAGAAATGTGGTGGAGCTATGCAAGACGGAGTAATCGGTGCAGGCTGCGCTGTGCTCCGTCCGCGCCTCGCGTCCCTGGAAGATTCTGGGTCTTTTCAGCTAACGTGGCCGGTGGCGCCCGCGCGTGCGGCCAAGCAAGGGAGCCCGGCAAAGCAGGGGAGCACGGTGGCGAGGCTCCGCACGTCGGACCAGCAGGCAGTCGAGGAGCTGTTCAACGCCTGCTACCCGCGACTGGCAGGCTGGGTCCGCAGGCTGGTCGACGACGACGAGACCGCGCACGAGATAGCCTCCGAGGCCTTCACCCGGTTGCTGTCGCGCTGGTCGGGTCTCGACAATCCGCAGAGCTACCTCTACATGATCGCCACCAATCTGGTCCGGGATCACTGGCGCAAGACGGGCCGGGAGCGGAATGCGATCCGGGTCATGACGGCCGCAGGTCCTGGCGATCCTGCCTATCATCCCGCGCAGGATGTCGATGTCCGGGCCCTGATCCAGGCGCTGCCCGAGCGGCTGCGCAGCCCGTTCCTGCTCCACTACTACGGCGGCTTCGGCCTGAAGGAGGTGGCCGTCATGCTTGGCCGCCCCGAGGGCACCATCAAGGCGGACCTCTTCAACGCCAGGGCCCGGCTGAAAGCCGCACTGGGAGACGGCCGTGACTAGCCCACGCGACCAGGTCGACGACTGGCTGGGCGGCGAGGTGACGCCGCTGAACCCGCCGCCGGGGTCACTGGACCAGATCCGGCGCCGGGCCCGGCAGCGCAAGACCCGGCAGGCCGTCTTCGCCGCGGCCGGCTGTGCGGTTGTGCTCGGGGCCGCCGCCGCGTTGCCTCAGCTCATCACCGGCGGTAAGCCTGGCGGGTCAACTCCCCCGGTCGCGAGCGCGCCCAGCCCGACGTCGGTGCATCCCACTGCGGCGCGGAGCACGACAAGCAGCGCGGCCCCTGACACCCACGCGAGCAGCCGGCTGCTCCAGGGGAGCATGCTCTCGACTACATCGTCTGGCGCCCCCCCGCCGCGGAACTTTCAGCCCACGTCGGTGACGATCGTCGGAACTGGCAACGGCGGCCTCGTCGGCGCCGTCATCGGTCAGGCAGGGACGCCCGGACACTGCGCCACGCCGGACTGCACGTCACTGGCCGGGACGTCTGACTACGGCGCGAGCTGGTACGGCGTCAGCGCACCGGTGACGCCCGGCCCCAATGGCGACAGCGGAGTCAGCCAGCTGCGGTTTGCGAACCTCACCGATGGCTGGGCGTTCGGTCCCGCGCTGTACGAGACCAGCCGCGGCGGCTGGTCCTGGACCCCGGAGCGCACCGGCGGCCAGCGGGTCATCGACCTGGAGGCAGCGGGCGGCCGCGCCTACGCAATCTTCGGTACCTGCGCCGGCGGTGGCGCAGACTACGCGGCGAACTGCACTAGCTTCTCGCTCTACACCTCGGTCGCGGGCAGCAAGGCCTGGACGCCGGTGCCGGTGCCGACCGGCTTCGCGCAGATGACCTCCACCACGTCCGCGGCACCCCTCCTGGTGATCTCCGGCGGGACCACGGTCTACGTGCTCACGCCCTCCGGCGAGGTGCTCAGCGGGCCGGTGACCGGCGGCACCTGGCGGACGGTTGGTCAGGCTCCCTGCAAGCCAGGCCCCGTCGACCCCGCCGCGGAGGACGCTCAGAATCCGGGCGCGCAGCTCGCTGCAGGTCCTCAGCTGCTGCTGGCATGCGGCGCCGGGAGTGGCACGCCGCAAGCCCAGTCGACCCTCTACACCTCACCGGATGGCGCTACCTGGACATCGGCGGGGATCGTGCAGGAGAGCGGCTCGGCCGCCATCGGCACGGCGACCTCGCTAGCGTCCGCGGCGCCTGGCCAGGTGGTGCTTGCCACCACGACCGGCATCCAGCACTCGGGCAATGACGGCAAGACCTGGCGACTGGCCGAGGTGAGCGGCGGCGTCCCGGCGGGCGGATTTAGCTACGCCGGCATGACGAATGCGACCCTGGGCGTTGCCGTCCCGGTCAACTCGTCGCTAGGCGAGATCTTCGTGACGAGCGACGGCGGCAAGACCTGGCGCCCGTCGCCGATCAGGACGTGACCAAACCCGCTAGCTGTCCTTGAAGTCGCCGGCGGTCACGCGGAGGCTGCGCAGCAGGCCGAACAGGTCCTCGAGCTGGCCGTCGTTATAGCCACCCATGCCGAACTCGGCCTGCATCAGGTCGGCGGTCGCCCGCCGCATGACCCCCCGGCCCTCGTCGGTGATCTCGGCCAGAGTGCCGCGGCCGTCTCGCGGGTTGGGCTTGCGCACCACCAGATGCTGGAGCTCAAGCCGGTCGATCGTGTTCGTCACGCTGGTGGGGTGGACCATCAGCCGCTCGCCGATCAGTCGCATCGGCAGCGCACCGTCGCGGCTGAAGCTGAGCAGCACCAGGGCCTCGTATCGCGCGAAGGTCAGTCCGTGCGGGCGGAGCAGCGCGTCCAGCTGACTGAGCAGGATCTGCTGCACGCGCATGATCGCCGTGACGGCCGCCATGGCTTTGGCATCACCGAACCGGCTCTCCCACGTCTCCGCAGCCCGGGCAATCGGATCGAACGGCAGATCAAGCGGTTTGGCCACAGCCACAACGTACCGTGGTCCGGCTTGCCCGGCATTTTCTCTCCGACTGTGCAACAGCAATCGGGCTGGCCGGCGCGTACGTGGACATGGTCAATTACAGATCGTTACATTGCCTGCGGGGGATCGACTCATAGCTAAATCCGGGGGAAAATGTGCCGTCAGGCCACGCCTTCATCGGCGCGGATCCTGTGCTCGCCGCCGGGATAGGTGTCCGGCGCGGCCGGGGCTGGGCAGTGCGCGCGGCCAGCTTCCGCATCAGCGCACCGGTCCCAGGCCGGGCCGCCCTCGGCATCCTCATCGATCACCCGGCGCAGTCAGCGGCGATTGTCGACTTGCTGGCCGGCGTCGCTCGCCCGGCCTATGGCGAACTCCGGGTGCTCGGCCACGACATGGCCACCATCCGCGGCCGGGCGTCGGTCCGCCGCCGCGTCGGCGTCGCGCGCCGGAACACGCGGCCGCTCCCCGGGATCCGGGTCCGCGGTCTCGTCGAGCACGCCGCCAGGCTGGCGCCCGGCGATCGGCACGACCGGCATGTGCTTGCTGCGGCCATCATCGACCGGCTGTCGCTTACGCCCTGGGCGGAGGTGCAGCTCCGCGCTGCGCCGGACTCGATCGCCAGGCGGGCCAGGCTCGCCGCGGCCGCAGTGCACCAGCCAGAGCTGCTACTGCTCGACGGGTTGCTCGACGGGCTCGCACCGCGTGACGTGACCGTGTTAGCTGCCGCCATCCGCAACCTGAGCCGGGACTGCGGCATCCTGCTGGCCGGCGTCGATCGCGCGGCGCTGGAACTGGCCTGCGATGACGTTCTCGTCCTCGCCGATGGCGTGCTCATCACCGCCTGAGGCCGTGCCGGCGCGCGCCCTTGGCCCTGCCGCTGCCATAAGCTGCCTTGGTGGACTGGAGCACGCTCGCCTGCGGACGCGTCGGCCATGTGACCTTCGCGCCGGACGAGCCTGAGCTCGCGGCGCAGATGGGTGCCGCGCTCCCTGACGGTCCGGCCTGGCAGTGTCTGCGATGCGGCTCGTACGTGCGCGGCGAGCCCTTGCTATCCGGCCCGGCCGCGACTGCCCCCGTGGTCCCGCGCGGCAAGGAGGTCAGGAGCAGGCTCATCCTGCGCCTGTTCGCCGTCGAGCGCTTCCTGCGTGCCATTGTCATCGGGACCGCCGCCGTCGGCCTGTGGCAGTTCCGGCACTCGCAGACCTCGGTCGAGAAGAGCTTCGATCGTGAGCTACCTGCCCTGCGCGGCCTGTTCCGCCAGCTTGGCTACAACATCGACAACTCCAAGCTGGTCGGGCTGCTGCACCACGCGCTCACGCTTAGCAGCAAGACGCTGACGTTGCTGGCCATCGGATTGGCTCTCTACGCGATCATCGAGATCGTAGAGGGCGTCGGACTGTGGCTAGCCAGGCGCTGGGGCGAGTACTTCGCGATGGTCGCCACCTCCCTCGGCCTGCCGCTGGAGATCTACGACCTGACCCGGCGGATCACCGTCCTAGCCCTCGTGGTGTTCGCCATCAACCTGGCCCTGGTCCTGTACCTGGTCATCACCAAGCGGCTCTTCGGCGTCCGCGGCGGCAAGGAGGCCTACGACGCCCGGCTGCGCAGCGAATCGGTGCTCGAGGCAGCGGAGCGCGCGGCCGCAAGCTTGCACCGGCCAGCGGCGAGCCAGCCCGCAGTAGCACCGGCAGGCGCTACACAAGCCGCCGGGGCGCAGGTCGCCGGGGCCAAGCCCGCCACCGCGCAGCCCGCGACAGCCCAAGCCGCCAGCGCAGAGACCGGCACGGGCCGGGCGTCGACGCAGCATGCCGCAACAGCAATAGTCGCAGCCGACGGACAGCTCCCCGCGAGCGCCGGACCGCCAGCGCCGCCGTCCTCAAATAGCTCTAATTAGCGCAAACTGCAAGCTGCCCGGCTCTAACCAGCGGCCGTCACGCGAACGTATGTGCATCTGTGGCAGCAAATTGGTGCCACAGATGCACATACGTTCGGATGCTCGGCGGCCCTCAGATGGACAAATAGGCTATATGGGTCAGCCGGACGTGTTTGTGTGGCGGGCAGGGCGCCCGGCCGGGCCGCGGCGTAACCATCAGGCCCACCGCAAGAGCGGACGCGAACCCGATAGCGAGCGCGGGCGCTAGCCCGAGATCAGCTCGTCAGCGGCCGAGTAGGGGTCAAGGTCGCCGACGACTACGCGCTGGGCTAGCTCCTCAAGGCGCGACTCGCCGGGCAACCCGCCCATCCGCTGGCGCAGCTCGCCGATCGCGATCGCGGAGATCTCCTCACGCGCGCGGGCGAGGCGCCTCCCTTCCAGCTGGCCGTTGCCGCCGAGCCAGTCGCGGTGCTTGTCGATGGCCGCGGCGAGTTCGGCGATGCCGTCGCCCGTGGCAGCCGTCGTGCTCACGATGGGCGGCTTCCAGTCATCGCCGCCGTAGCTAGCCATGGCCAGCATCATGCGCAGGTCCCTGATCACTTCTTGCGCACCGGGCCGGTCGCTCTTGTTGACGACGAAGACATCAGCGATCTCGAGGATTCCCGCCTTCGCCGCCTGAATGGAGTCGCCGAGCCCGGGCGCGACTACGACCAGCGCGCTGTCGGCGAGCGAGGCGATCTCGATCTCGGCCTGACCGACGCCGACGGTCTCGATCAGCACGATGTCGAAGCCGGCGGCAGCCAGGATTCGCACGGCCTGCGGGGTGGCCCACGACAGCCCGCCCAGGTGCCCGCGGCTGGCCATCGACCGGATGAACACCTGCTCGTCGGTGGCGTGATCCTGCATCCGCACCCGATCGCCAAGCAGCGCCCCGCCGCTGAACGGCGACGACGGATCGACGGCGAGGACGGCCACGCGCTGGCCCTTCTCCCGGTAGGCCCGCACGAGCGCGCCGGTCACTGTCGACTTGCCGACACCCGGCGACCCGGTGAGGCCGACGATATGTGCGTGCCCGGTCAGCGGGGCGATGACCTTCATGACACGCCGCAGCTCGGCAGACTCGTCTTCAACCAAAGAAACAAGCCGTGCAAGGGAACGGGGATCGCCCGACCTGGCCGCCATGATCAGGGCCTCCGGGTCGCCAGTACGCCGAGCCGACCCGGTGAGCCCGGTCGCCACGCTCAGTCCCGGGTAGCGGCCGGCACCCGGAACAGCAGCGCGTCTCCCTGACCGCCGCCGCCGCAGAGCGCCGCCGCGCCGAGCCCGCCGCCGCGCCGCCGTAGCTCGTACACGAGGTGCAGCGCGATCCGCGCGCCGGAGGCACCAAGCGGATGGCCGACGGCGATGGCGCCGCCGTCGACGTTGACCTTGTCCGGATCGACGCCGAGGTCGCGGATCGACTGGATCGCCACTGCGGCGAACGCCTCGTTGATCTCGATCAGGTCCAGATCTTCGGCCGAGAGCCCGGCCTTGTCCAGCGCCCGCTGGATCGCGCGGGATGGCTGCGAGTGCAGGGAGTTGTCCGGGCCGGCGACCACGCCGTGCGCGCCAACCTCGGCCAGCACCGTCGCCCCGGCCGCGGCCGCGGCCTCGGCCGACATCAGGACGACGGCGCACGCGCCGTCGCTGATCTGGGACGCCGATCCGGCAGTGATCGTGCCGTCGGCCGCGAACGCCGGCCTCAGCCCGGCCAGTGACTCGGGCGTGGTGTCGGCGCGCACGCCCTCGTCGGTGTCGACGACAACTGGCTCGCCGCGTCGCTGCGGGATGATCACCGGCACGATCTCCTCCGCCATCAGCCCGTCCTTGATGGCCTTGGCCGCCAGCTGGTGCGAGCGCGCGGCGAACGCGTCCTGCTCCTGCCGGGTGATGCCGAGCTTGCCGTTGTGGCGCTCGGTCGACTCCCCCATCGACACCTGGTCGAAGGCGTCGGTCAGGCCGTCGAGCGCCATGGAGTCGACAAGCTCGGTGGCGCCGAACTTGAAGCCGCGGCGCGAGCCCGGCAGCAGGTGCGGGGCCTGCGACATGGACTCCATCCCGCCCGCCACGATGACGTCGAACTCGCCCGCCCTGATCAGCTGGGCAGCAAGCGCGATGGAATCCAGGCCCGACAGGCAAACCTTGTTGATCCCGAGCGCCGGGACCGTCATCGGGAATGCCCGCGGCGACGGCTGCCTGACGCGCCGGGATCTGGCCCTCGCCCGCCTGGAGCACCTGGCCCATGATCACGTACTCGACCCGGTCGCCGGGCACGCCGGCGCGCTCGAGCGCCGACTTGATAGCCAGCCCGCCAAGCTGAGCTCCGCTGAACCCGCTCAGCGAGCCGAGCAGGCGACCAACCGGGGTCCGGGCCCCGCCAACGATGACTGCTTCACGCATAGCTGAAACGATACCTGTCGTCGACCCAGCGCCCGGAGGTGCGGAAGCCGTGCTCACCCGAATCGATCACGTCGGCATCGCGTGCCGCGATCTGGCGGCGAAGATCGCCTTCTACGAGTCAACATTCGGCTTGACTGTCGCCAGCATGGAGGTCAACGAGGCGCAAGGGGTCAGGGAAGCCATGCTGCACGTCGCCGACGGGCCGGCAGGCAGTTCCTACGTCCAGCTGCTCGAGCCGCTCGGCCCGGACACTCCGGTCGGCAAGTTCCTGGAGCGCCGCGGCGAGGGCGTACATCACGTCGGCTACGGCGTGGCGGACATCACAGCGGCGCTGGCGGCCATCGGCGCGACCGGCGTTCGGCTCATCGACGAGCGCCCGCGGCACGGTTCGATGGGGGCGTCGATCGCCTTCCTGCACCCGGCCGACATCGGCGGCGTGCTGACCGAGCTGGTCCAGGCGGCCAGCGCTGGCGAGGCCGGCTAGCAGCAAAAGCGGTCACCGAGGTCGAAATGTCCTCGCTCCCTGTGACGAAGTGCCGTCACAGATATCACATATCAATAAAAACCGGTATCTCCGGCACTACCAGCAGCGAACACGCCGCCAACGACCCATCAGGGGAGTACGCTGCCAGGCACCGGACGAACGCATCTTCGTGCCGGCCGGGCAGAGGCGGCTGGAGCAGCGCCGATCAGCCTCGGCAATCGGACTCGACAGGCGATCGCTTCGGTGTGCGACCCTCCCGTCTACACAGGATTAGGCGACATGCAGCCCGACATTGATGCTCAGCTCAGCAACTTCTTTGTGGAGAACTCCATCCCCGAGTTCTCCAGGGTCATGCGCGGATATGACCCGACTCAGGTCAACACTGCCCTGGAGCGTCTCGACGCCGAGGTGCGCAAGCACCAGGAAAACGCTCAGGCACTGCAGCGCGAGCTAGCCGACGCGCACCGCCAGCTTCAAGAGCAGGAGCGCCCGACGTACTCGGGTCTCGGCTCGAGGATCGAGCAGCTGCTCCGGCTGGCCGAAGAGCAGGCCACCGAGATCGTGCAGGAGGCCAGGTCCGCCGCCAACGAGATGAACGCGGCGGCCAAGGTCGAGGCCGCCGAGGCGCGCGCTTCCGCGGAGAACGAGGCCGCCGAGCTCCGCGCGGTAGCCAAGCGCGAGACCGACGACCAGCGCTCGTCCGCCGAGCGTGAGGCCGAGGCCATCAGGACCAAGGCCGGGCGGGAGGCCGACGAGCTCAAGTCGACCACCGACCGCGAGGTCGCGAAGCTCCGGGCAACCGCGGACCACGAGGTCGCCGAGAAGCGCGCGGGAAACGAGCGCGAGGTCGCCAAGATGCGGACCACCGCCGAGCGCGAGGTCGCGCAGATGCGTGCGTCGTCCAAGCGCGACCGCGACGAGATCCTCACGACGTCCAAGCGGCAGGCCGACGAGATGCGCAGCCAGGCGCAGCGGGCCTTCGAGGACAGCGAGGCCGCACGGGCCCAGGCCGAGGCCGAGTTCGAGATGCAGCTGGCAGCTCGCCGCGAGGAAGCCGAGCGGCAGGAGACCGAGCGGCTAGCCAAGGCGCAGGAAGCCACCCAGAAGATGGTCTCCGAGGCCGAGCAGCGCGCCGCCGTAGCCGAGGAGCGGGCCAGCAAGGCCAGCATCCAGGCAGAGCAGACCAGGCGCGAGGCCGACCAGCACTCTCAGCAGCTGGTCAGCAACGCCAAGAAGAATGCGGACGGGATCGTGGCCCAGGCCAAGGCCCAGGCCGACCAGCTACTGGCTGACACCAAGGCCGAGGCCGACCGTGTCCGCAGCAACGCGCAGCGCCAGGTCGACGAGCTCAACAAGCAGAAGGAGAGCGTCGGCGCTCACCTCGCGCAGATCAGCCAGCTGCTCGGTGGCACGATGCCGGGCCTCGCCGACGCGCTCAAGTCCAGCCAGCCGCAGCCAGCGGTTGCGCCGCCGGCCGCCAGGGCCGTCACCGCTGGGCCGCCCGCCGACGCCGAGCCCGTCCCGGCCGCTGCAGCCGCCGCGGCTGCGGCTCCGGCTCGCCACTCGGCAGCGACCGCCACGGACGCTCCCGCCAAGGCGTCCGCCAACGGCAAGCCAGGCGAGCAGGGCGAAGACGAGTGGTGGACTGAGTAACAGGCTCCATGTCACTGGCTCGGCCAGCCTGATACGACGGACCGAGGGCCCTTCCCGAAACCGGGAAGGGCCCTCAGTTTTCGTAGCGAATACCAGTTTCTTGCGCGCGCTGGGGCCGTCAGGCGGAGATCGTCTGGCCGCCGTCGACGATCAGTGTGTGCCCGGTCATGAACGACGAGGCGTCACTAGCAAGGAACAACGCAGGGCCTGCCATCTCCTCGGGGCTCGCCCAGCGCTTCATCGCTGACGTGGCTACTGTGGCCGGGCCCGCCTCCGGGTCCTCCCACAGCGCGCGGTTCAGCTCGGTAGCCGTCCAGCCGGGGCACAGCGCGTTGACCCGGACGCCGGCGGTCCCCCACTCCAGGGCCAGCGACTTCGTCAGCGAGATAAGCCCTGCCTTGGCCGCGCCATAGGGAGTGATCAGGGGTGAGGCGGCGACGCCAGCGACAGAGGCGACGTTGATCACCGATCCGGTCCCGCGGTCGAGCAGGTGACCCGCGAATGCGTGGCAGACGTACACCGCCGAGCTGAGGTTGAGCTGGATGAGCTTGTCCCAGCCGGATAGCCGCAAGTCGCGGAACGGGACCATGAAGTTCGACCCGCCGGCGTTGTTCACGACGATGTCGACGACGCCGAGCTGGTCGATCGCGGAGCTGGCCGCGTCCGCGACGGCGTCGTAGTTAGTGACGTCGGTCGGGATGACGATGGCCCTGCGGCCTACCGCCTCGACGGCCTCAGCGGTCTCAGCGAGGCCATCCGCGCTGCGCGCGACGAGCGCCACGTCGGCGCCCGCATCGGCGAGCGCGACCGCGATGACGCGGCCGATGCCGCGTGAGGCGCCGGTCACGAACGCGGTCTTGCCGGTCAGGTCAAACAAGCTCACTGTGAGTCCTTCCAGTCAGTAGGCAGCGGCCACGCCGCCGGGTTGACCCGGCGCACGATCTCGTCGAGCACGATCCGGACGTAACGCTCCCCCACCCAGAGGTGCCTGGCTCCCGGCACTCCGATCACCTCAGCCTGAGGCACGCGGGTGAAACGCTGCCGCGCCTGCGGCGGCTGGAGGTAATCATCGTGCTCGGGCACTAGCGCTAGCAATGCCCTGCCGGAGCGAGCCCAGGAATCTAGGTCGTCGTCACTAGCGCGGCGCAGCGGCGGCGACAGCAGGATGGCGCCCTCGATATCGGGATCGTTCCCCCATCGCAGCGCGAGCTCGGTGCCGAACGACCAGCCGACGAGCCAGAGCCTGGGCAGATCCCGGTCGGCGCCGTAGGCGATGGCGGCCGCCACGTCGTGCCGCTCGGCCTCTCCCGCGCCGAACTCTCCCTCGCTGCGGCCGCGCTCTGACGACGTGCCACGGGTGTTGAACCGCAGCACCGCGAGATCTGCGAGGGCCGGCAGCCGGTTGGCCGCCTTGCGGAAGATGTGGCTGTCCATCATGCCGCCGTGCGTCGGCAGCGGATGGAGGCAGATGAGCGTCGCGACGGCCGGGCGGCTGGCCGGCTGGGCGAGCTCGCCCACCAGCTCGAGCCCATCCGAGGTCGCCAGCGTGATGTCCTCGCGGCGGGCCGGCAGCACAGTGCTCGCGTTGATCTCGGTCATCGGATCCTCATCGATGCGTCTGCGGTCCTGGTCCGGGGCGCCGGGGCCGCCGCTGCCAGCATGCATTGTGCCAGTGCCGCCGCTCATCGGCCCCTGGCGCATCGGCTGGCCAGACCACTACGTGCGCCGTGCCTGGCGTCAGCTCCTGGTCGCAGCCCGGGCACCGATAGAGCTTCGTGGCCGCGGCGCCCGGAACCTGGCGCACCACCCAGTCACCGTCGGGCCACTGCTGCGTCTGCGGCGGCCCGAGCCGGGCGGAGTCGTCGCCGCCCGCGGCCGGCGCCGGACCAGGCCTGCGTGCCCGTCTGGGCTTGCTTGGCGCATCGGCCGGCAGCCGCCGCGCCTTTCGTGGGCTCACCAGCTCCGCCTGGCGGGCCTCAGCTGGCTGCGGCAGTACTGGCCGGACTTGTGCTCGCATGACCTGGCCGGCCTCGGCCGATGCTCCGGAACTCGATCCCGGCGGCGGCGTGCTCGACCAGCAGCGCTGGCGGGGCGAAGGACGGATAGCCATAAGTGTCGTACATGGCCCGCAGGCCGGCCAGCACGGCGGCCGCGCCAGCGGAGTCCAGCAGCTGGAACGGCCCCCGCGGATAACCGCAGCCCAGCGTCATCGCCGTGTCCACGTCAGCGGCGCTGGCGTAGCCGTCCTGCACCATCCGGACCGCGTCGGCCAGATGCGGATACAGCAGCGCCCCGATCAGGAAACCCGGCCGGTCCGGGGCACGTACGACCGAGAGCCCGAGCTTCGCAGCGAGCGCCAGCCCGGCCGCTACCGCCTTGTCCGAACTGAGGCTCGTGTTTACCACCTCGGCCAGTCCGCCGGCCACGATGCCGGCCGGCAGGTGCAAGCCGACCGACTGCTCTGGCCAGGCCGGCCGCGAGCGCTGCCGCCAGCACGGGCTGCCCCACGGACGCGGCGATCAGGACGAGCTCGGTGGGATGCGCCGCGTTCCTGGTGACGTTGATGCCTGCGCTCGCGAGCGCGGTGGCAAGCTCGGCCTCGGCCTCGTCGCCAGACCCGATCAGCGTGACAGTGTCCGGGGCTGACGAGCCGTTACCGGTCCCATTCGAATTGCTTGTGACCGCCGTGTTGCCCGCCAGAACTGGGGCGTCGGCATACTCGTAAATGCCGCGGCCGGCCTTGCGGCCGGTCCGGCCGGCGTCCACGAGGCGGCGCAGCAGCGGAGCCGGGACGTACCGGAGCAGGCCGAACTCCGCGTGCAGCACTTCCATGATCGACAGCGATGTGTCCAGGCCGATCAGGTCGAGCAGCGCGAGCGGGCCCATTGGCAGGCCGATCCCCGCGGTCGCGGCCAGGTCGATATCCCCGGCGCTGGCGTGGCCAGCCTCCAGCAGCCCGACCGCGTGATTGAGGTACGGCAGGAGCAGCGCATTGGCGACAAAGCCGGCCCGGTCGCCGACTTGCACCGGCGTCTTGCCGAGCCGACGGGCCAGGTCCGCTACCGTCTCGGCCAGACCGTCGTCGGTGAGCACCGTGGAGATGACCTCCACCAGCCGCATCACGGGCGCGGGGTTAAAGAAGTGCATGCCGACGACCCGGCCAGGGTGCCTGGTCCCGGCGGCTATTGCGGTCACCGACAGCGAGGAAGTATTCGTCGCGAGGATGGCATCCGGGCTGGTGACTCGGTCCAGCTCGGCGAAGATCTGCCGCTTGATCTCTATCCGCTCCGGCACAACCTCGATGGCCAGGTCGACGGCCGCGGCGTCGCTGAACCCGGCCGCCGGCCGCACCCTCGCCCTGATCTCCGCCTGCTCGCTGGGAGCGAGCTTGCCGCGGCTGACGGCCCTGGACAGGCTGGCGTCCAGGAAGCCCATGCCGCGGCTCAGCGCCTGCGGGTCGACCTCGACCGCCACCACGGCTATCCCCGCGCGTGCGAACACCTCGGCAATTCCGGCGCCCATCGTGCCGAGGCCGATGACCGCCACCTCGCGAATGTCCATGGCGGCGACATTACCGTCGTGCCGCCCGCGGCCTGCGAGCGACCGGCGGTGCTTGGCATGTGTACAGACACCAGCGGCGCCTGCTAGACCAGCGTCCGCGGGTACTGCGATCCTGATGCGCAAGAATTCCTGAGCCCCCGCGCGAGCCTTGTGGAGTGAGCTTCTGATGCCACGTCCGGACCGGAGCAGTGCCCTCGACCATGTCGTCGTCGTCATGTTCGAGAACCGCTCGTTCGACAACCTGCTCGGCCGCCTCTACCAGCCGGGCGAGGTTGCCTCGTTTGAGGGCGTCATCGGGAAGGAGCTGGCTAATCCGGTGCCCGACTGGGCGGCGGACCGCTCCGGCGGTATGTCCGTGCCGTACGGCATCGCGGCGAACATGAACACGCCGAGCCCTGACCCGGGCGAGGAGTACCAGCACGTCAATACCCAGCTGTTCGGCATCATCGATCCGGCGGCCAATCGCGACGTCCTGGCCGAGAAGATGGTCGCGCCGTTCAACGCCCCGGCGAACGCGCGGGTACGGCCGTCGATGGACGGCTTCATCACCGACTACATCAGCTCGTTCGCAGCGGAGATGCGCCGCCAGCCCAGCTACGCCGAGTACGCCCAGATCATGACCGGCTATACGCCTGGGCAGATGCCGGTCACCTCGACGCTGGCCCGCGGATTCGCCACCTTCGATCACTGGTTCTGCGAGGTTCCGTCGCAGACGTTCGCCAACCGCTCGTTCTTTCACGCGGCAAGCTCGTCCGGGTACGTCGTCAACCTGTCCCCCGCCGACTGCTTCCCGCTGCACAATACGGCCGAGACGATATTCGAGCGGCTCGACCAGGCAGGGCTGAGCTGGCGCGTCTACTGCGACCCGCCGAGCCACATGTCGCTGACGGGCATCATTCACGCGCCGCGGCTGTGGCCTTACTTCGGCAGCAGATTCGTCACGACCGATCAGTTCGTACAGGATGCGGCCGCCGGCACGCTTCCGCAGTACTCCTTCATCGAGCCCAACCTCCTGTACGGCCACAACGACATGCACCCGGCGTTCGACGCGCTCTTCCCGGATACGCCGATCGACCCGCCGTCGTCGCTGCTCGGCGGCGAGGCACTGCTCGCGAAGATCTACAACGCGGTCCGGTCCGGGACCTCAGCAGTCGGGTCGAACGCCTGGAACACGCTCCTGATGGTCACCTTCGACGAGCACGGCGGCACGTACGATCATGTGCCGCCGCCGACAGCACCGCCGCCGCATCCGGCGTCAGCGCCAGGCCAGCTGAACTTCGGCTTCGACCGGTCGGGCGTGCGCGTGCCGGCCATCGCGATCTCCGCCTGGATCCCGCCGGAGAAGGTCGTCACCAGCCAGTACCGCAACACCTCCGTCATCAGCACGCTGCGCAAGCGCTGGCAGCTTGGCCCGCCGCTCACCGCGCGCGACGCCATAGCGGCCGACATCGCGCCGGTCCTGATGCTGGATACGCCGCGCGATCCGCAGGACTGGCCGGAGGTCGTGCCGCGGCCCGTCCCGCCCTACACCGGCACGGTGCCCGCACCCGAGGCCGCGCTCGTCGGCCTCGGCAGGGCGGCGCTGCATGCCTGCATCGCGCTGGCCGAGCACCGGGGCAAGGACAGTCCGGAGCTGACCGAGGACCTGCAGATCACTCGGGCGGACGGTATCGCGCTCATAACCGACCTCGCGGGCGACGCGTTCAGCGGGCTCCAGGGCGGCGGCTAGCCGCTGGTTTAGCGGCAGGCCGCAGGGATGGCGGCGAGCCTTATGTACTGGCCTGCCCTCGCGCCGGGCGCCGCGTAGAAGATCCAGCGCGGCGCGATAGCCAGGACCTCATCCTCCGCGGGGTCCGGCAGCCTGATCGGCGCGATGGCGCTGCCGTCGGATGGCCGGCCGCAGTAGTTACGCGACCTCCCGCCCGCCGGCTGGGTGATCCAGAGCAGCCCGCCCGCCAGGCGAGCCCTGATCGCGTTGGTGCCCTCCAGGCAGGTCTCCGCATTGCTGCCCCCCTCCGGGCACGCACCTGCGGCTGGCGCCAGCGTCGCAGCGTCCAGACGCTGCACGTAGCCCATCATCCCGGTGGCTTCTGAAACCCAGACGACGGAGTCGATGGGCCCGGCGACGACGGGTGCTGTGACTCCCTCCATCGCGTGCGACGTGAGCAGCGCCCCGGTGCGCGGGTCCCGTCGCTCCACCGCGCCGACGCCGCTTCTGTTCGCCTCGCCGACGACGAGGGCGGTACCGGCCGCGTCGGCTGACAGGTCCGAGTTAGCCGCGCCCGGCAGGACGATCGACTCCGCCACCCGCTGCGTCCTTGAGGGAGAAGCGGACGAGCCGGTCCCCGCCATCAGCCCAGAGCCCGCCGCCGGCAACGGCGAGTTCCTGGGCCTCCTATGGCTGACCCGCGCCGTTGCCGACGTGCCACCGCCCGGTGACCCTGAGGGTTGCCGGGGTGAGCCGCAGAACCTCCTCGCCGGCCATGGTCGACACCGCCACCCAGAGCGCACGGCCGACCGCCATCGCCTGCTGGAACTGAGCACCGAGGCGCAGTGTCGCCCCGACCCGGCCGCTCCGCGGATCGATGCGGGCAAGTTCGGAGTCCACAGCGCTGCCCAGCGGGGACACCTGCCAGGCCACGTAGGTTCCGCTCGATGTGACGGCGACCCGCGGATTACGCAGCGGCGTGCCGTAGACGCTGCTGGGACCGCCGGACGCGGAGCCGACAGGCTGGCTGGCCGTCGCCCGGCCCAGCGGCGACGCCGTGGCCGCCGCCGTGGCCGAGCGTGAGGACGCCGGACCACTTACCGGGCCACCGCACGCTGCCGCAAGAAGGGCGGCCAGCACGCAGCCGGCGAGCTTGGCTTGAGAGACCGTCACGCACTCTATGACGTCACAGCACGGCTACAGTTGGCTCCCGTGCGAGTTGTCATTGCCAGGTGCAGCGTGGACTACGCGGGCAGGCTGTCCGCTCACCTGCCGCTGGCCACGCGGCTGCTCATCGTCAAGGCCGATTCCTCGGTCCTCGTGCACAGCGACGGCGGTTCGTACAAGCCGCTCAACTGGATGTCACCGCCCTGCCGGCTGACCGAGGAGCCTGGTCGCTGGACAGTCACCGGCAAGTCCGGCGAGACCCTGACGATCGAGCTTGCCGAGGTCATCAGCGACACCGCCTTCGAGCTCGGCGTCGATCCTGGCCTGGTCAAGGATGGCGTGGAGGCGCATCTGCAGGAACTACTGGCCGCGCAGCTCCACGTACTCGGCCCAGGCTGGCGGCTGGTGCGCCGCGAGTTCCCGACCGCCATCGGGCCGGTCGACCTGATGTGCCGCGACGCCGCCGGCGTCAGCGTCGCGATCGAGATCAAGCGCCGCGGCGAGATCGACGGCGTCGAGCAGCTGACGCGCTACCTCGAGCTACTCAACCGTGATCCGCTGCTCGCCCCGGTCCAGGGCATCTTCGCCGCGCAGGAGATCAAGCCGCAAGCGCGCGTCCTCGCCGCGGACCGCGGTATCCGCTGCGTGACCCTGGACTACGACACAATGCGCGGCACCGACGACGGCGCGCTGCGGTTGTTCTGACATGGCGCCCACCGCACGATTCGACACCCTGCATACCGAGCGCCTGCTGATGCGGCGCTGGCAGGATTCCGACCGCGAGCCGTTCGCGGCGCTCAATGGCGACCCGCTGACGATGCAGTTCTTCCCTGACACCATCGACCGGGCGGCCAGCGACGCCTTCGTCGACCGCATCGAATCGCGCTTTGATGAGCAGGGCTACGGCCTGTGGGCACTCGAGCTAGCGGCGACCGGCGAGTTTATCGGGTACACGGGCCTCAACGCGATGCCGGACGGCGTGCCGGGGCCGGCGGCATGGAGGTGGGCTGGCGGCTAGCCCGCCACGCCTGGCATCACGGATACGCCACTGAGGCGGCGCGGGCAGCGCTCGGCATCGCCTTCGACGGCGCCGGCCTCACCGAGGTCTGGTCGATCACCGCGGTGCTCAATGAGCCGTCGATCGCCGTCATGCGCCGGATCGGGCTGACCGAGCAGGGCCGATTCGAGCATCCGCGGATACCGGTGGGCCATCCGCTGCGGCCGCACGTGCTCTACCGGCTGGCGGCCGCCAGCGCTGGCGGCCAGCTCACGTAGTGAGCAGGTGCGCGTTGACAGCCTTGGCGGCACCGGCGAGCTCGGGCAGGACAGCGACTGCCAGCCCGGCCCTGCGCAGCCGGACGGCGCCCCCGCCGGGCACGAAGATCGGCGGCTCGCGCCAGGCGATCACCACCCGGCCGATCCCGCTGGCAATGATGAGGTCGGCGCACGGCGTCGGCCTGGACGCCCGAGCGGCGCAGGGCTCCAGGGAGCTGTACATCGTGGCCCCCGCCAGCTCCGCGCGATCACCGCTCGCCGCTGTCAGGCCGCCAGGCGCAGGCAGGCCGATCTTGGCCAGCGCGACTTCCTCCGCGTGATCGGCAGGGTCGAGTTCGCGCGAGTAACCAGCCGACAAGACGCTGCCATCGGCGGCGACGAGCACGGCCCCGACCGAGAACGCGGTCGCCGATGGCGGGCAGCGCTCCGAAAGCTCGATGGCCGCACTGAGCCAGTGCCGATCGGCGTCTGTCCTCGCGGGCTGGGCCACACTCGACAGGCTAGCCAGTGATTTACTGATCACACGCACCAGGCAGGCATCAGCGCTCCCGCGTACAATCGCAGCAAATCGTGCAGAACGGCGGTGTAAAGCCCATGACAGCCACGCTCGGGAGCTACGGCCTCGTCCGGTCGACCGAGACGTTCGACACGCTGAATCCGGCAACATCCGAGATCATCGGCACCTATCCGGTCTTCGGCGAGCAGGACGTGGCAGACACCGTGGCGCGGGCTCAGGCGGCCGCGCAGTGGTGGGCCGACCTTGGGTGGGCCGGCCGCAAGCAGCGGCTGATGGCCTGGAAGTCGCACCTGACCCGGTATATCGGCCGGCTGGCGGAGCTCGTGCACACCGAGACCGGTAAGCCGCTCGCCGACGCCCAGCTGGAGATCCTGCTCGCGATCGTGCACATCGACTGGGCCGCGCGGAACGCCCGCAAGATCCTCGCCTCGCGCCGGGTCCGCAGCGGGCTCGTCGCGATCAACCACGCCTCGACGCTGGAGTACCAGCCGCTCGGCGTGGTCGGCGTGATCGGCCCGTGGAACTACCCGGTCTTCACCCCCATGGGGTCGATTGCCTACGCGCTTGCGGCCGGGAACGGGGTCGTCTTCAAGCCCAGTGAGCTAACCCCAGCGGTCGGCGCGTGGCTGGTCAGTTCTTTCGCCGAGGTCGTTCCCGAGCACCCGGTGCTCCAGCTCATTACTGGCATGGGCCAGACCGGCAGCCACCTGGCGCGCAGCGGCGTCAACAAGATCGCTTTTACCGGCTCGGCCGCCACCGCCAGGAAGGTCATGGCAGCGTGCGCGGAGAACCTGACCCCGCTGGTCGCCGAATGCGGCGGCAAGGACGCCTTCATCGTCGGCGCCGACGCCGACCTGGACGCCGCCGCTGACGCCTGCGCCTGGGGCGCGCTGTCGAACGCCGGGCAGACCTGCGTCGGCGTAGAGCGGGTCTACGTCGTCCAGGACGTGTATCACACCTTCCTGGAGAAGCTGACCGACCGGGTCACCAGGGTCCGGCCCGGCGACGACCGCGAGGCTGACTACGGGCCGATGACGCTGCCCGGTCAGGCCGAGATCATCGAGAAGCACATTTCGGACGCGCTAGCCAGGGGCGGCAGGCCGGTTGTCGGCGGCATCGCCAGCATCCGGCGGCCGTTCGTCGGCCCGGTGATCCTGGCCGACGTGCCGGAAGAGAGCCACGCGGTGACCGACGAGACCTTCGGCCCCACGATCACGGTCGCCAAGGTCGCGAGCATGGCCGAGGCCGTCGAGCGCGCCAACGCCAGCCGGTACGGCCTCGGCGGCACCGTGTTCGCCGGGAACAAGAAGGCGGCCATGGCTGCCGCCCGGGCGCTGAAGAGCGGCATGACCGCGATCAACTCGGTGATCTCGTTCGCCAGCGTCCCGTCGCTGCCGTTCGGCGGCTCGGCGGACTCCGGCTTCGGCCGGATTCACGGGGCGGACGGGCTGCGCGAATTCGCCCGGCCGAAGGCGATCGCCAGGCAGCGGATGAAGCCGCTCGTCAACCTGACGTCATTCAGCCGCACCGACGAGGACATGAAGAAGATCCTCACCCTGGTCACGTTCCTGCACGGCCGCCGCTACAAATAAGGCATTTCGCCGCGGCGGCCGCCTACTGCTGGCTTGCGATGGCGAGCACGGAGTCGGCGGGGTCCAGCGCGGCCAGCGGCGCGCGGCCCTGGATCAGGTCCGCGGCCCGCTCGGCGATCGCGATAGTCGGCGCGTTGGTGTTGCCGCGCGGGACCGTCGGCATGACCGACGCGTCCACCACGCGCAGGCGCTCCACGCCGCGCACCCGCAGGTCGATGTCGACCACACTGGCCAGCTTGCTGGCGGCGACGCGCGAGTCGCCGCCCATCGCGCACGTGCCGACGGGGTGGTAGATCGTCGACAGGTTGCCGCGCACCCACTCACGCAGGTCGGCGTCGCTGCGGACGTCCGGGCCCGGCGCCATCTCGGCCTTGAGCTGCCTGCCGAGCGGTCTCGACGCGGCGATGCCACGTGCCATGCCGACGGCCGCGACCAGCGGGTCGAGGTCGTCGATGTCGGACAAGTAGGACGGATCGATCAGCGGCTTGTGCCGGGGATCGGCGCTTCGCAGCCGGATTTTGCCGCGGCTTCCCACCGACACGAGCGTGATCAGCACCGACATGGCGCGACTGGCCGGATCGGCGAGCCCGCCGTCGATGTACGGCACCGGCAGCACGTGCCACTGGATGTCAGGCGCGACCAGGGCCGCGTCGGTGCGACTGAAGCCGCCCGCCTCGGCGATGTTGGTCGTCATCGGGCCCGAGTGCATCATCTGCCAGCGAGCCAGGTTGCGCGGTCCGGCCTTCTCCCACAAGCTGCGGGTCTTCGGCGCGCTCCACATCGCCGCCACCATCGGGTGATCGGAGAGATTGCTGCCGACGCCCGGGTTTTCGGCCATGACCGCGATGTTGTGCTGGTGCAGGTGATCGGCCGGCCCGACACCGGACAACATCAGCAGCTGCGGACTGCCGATCGCGCCGGCCGACAGGATGACCTCGGCCTCGGCCCTGGCCATCTCCTCCACGCCGCGCCGCAGGTAGCGCACGCCAGTCGCCCGGCCAGCCTCGATCTCGACACCGGTGACCAGGGCATCGGTGAGGATCGTCAGGTTGGGCCGGCCTGCAGCCGGGTGCACGTAGGCATCCGCCGCTGACCAGCGGCGGCCGGCTTTCTGGGTGACCTGGTAGTAGCCGACGCCTTCTTGCTCTGGCCCGTTGAAGTCGTCGTTGGCTGGCAGGCCGTAGTTGCGGGCGGCTGCGATGAAGTCGCCGGTCAGGCCGCTCTTGAACTTGAGGTCCTGCACGCTGAGCGGGCCAGATGCGCCGTGGTAGGCGGACGAGCCGCGAGAATTGCCCTCGGCCCGCAGGAAGTACGGCAGCAGGTCGGTATAGCCCCAGCCCTCGCAGCCGTAATCGTCCCGCCAGGAGTCGTAGTCGTATTTGCTGCCGCGGATGTAGATCATCGCGTTGATCGACGAGGAGCCGCCGAGCACCCGACCCCGAGGCCAGTAGATCGAGCGGCCGCCAGCGCGGTCCTGTGGCGTCGTCTGATAATTCCAGTCGTAAGCGGTCTGGAAGAGCAGGTTCACGGCGGCCGGGATGTGGATCTCATCGGCAGTATCCGGCGGCCCCGCCTCCAGCAGGAGGACGCGAGCGTCCGGATTCTCGCTCAGCCGCGAGGCCAGCACGCAGCCGGCGCTGCCCGCGCCCACGATGACGTAGTCGTACACGGCCTGTCCTCTCGCTGGTATCCGGCAGCCGGGGACCTACTGCCAGGGACGCTGCCGCTAGCCGTGTCCTCGGGCCTAAGCGTATCGAGCTATTTGTGCCCAGCTCTACTCGTTCGTGCGAAACACCCAGTTCCAGGACAAGTCACAAGAGAGTCCCGACAACAGAGGTCCAGCGACGGATCCGGGCCCGGACGCCAGCGCGCTCCCGGCCGTAAACGGCCGGGAGCGCGCTCCCCCCACCTGTGCGGCCCCTGCATTCCGGCGGGCCCCCGAGAACCGCCGACTTGCCGAGACGGACCGCGAGCCGCTGAGCGGCTCATTTTCGGGCCCAGATCTGGCCCAAGCCCTCGTAGTGATCCAAATCGCACTTGCAGCTACTCCCCCAAGTAGCCAGTGCTGTCACTCTTAGTATCCATACGATGCCACATCGTGTTCGCGTTTGTGAATACCCCATGCTCAGGCCGCTAACCCAATCGGGAAGCAAGCAATATTCCCCGTCGCCGCACTAGCTCAGGAATCCTTCCTGGCAAGGGATTTCGGCCCGCGATCGGGCCCGAAGTGCTTGCCGGTACGGTGGGATCCATGTCACGCGACCGCGAAACACCCGTGGTGCTCTCCCGGATCTATACCCGGACCGGTGACGACGGCACCACGGCGCTCGGCGACATGAGCCGGGCCGCCAAGACCGACCCGAGGCTGGCCGCCTACGCCGACACTGACGAGGCCAACAGCGCCATCGGGGTGGCCGTGACGCTGGGTCAGCTGCCGGCCGAGATCACCGGGCTGCTGGTTCGGATCCAGAACGAGCTCTTCGACGTGGGCGCTGACTTGTGCAACCCGGTTGCCGAGGATCCTGCGTATCCGCCGCTGCGGATCGACGCCAGCTACATCACCAGGCTGGAGGAGGCGTGCGACGAGTTCAACGAGGGGCTGCCTGTCCTGCGCAGCTTCGTGCTGCCGGGCGGCAGCGCGGCCGCGGCGCTGCTGCACGTCGCGAGAACGGTGGTCCGCCGCGCCGAGCGGAGTACCTGGGCCGCCTTTGAAGTGCACCGCGGCAGCATGAACCCGCTCACCGCGCAGTACCTCAACCGGCTGTCAGACCTGCTGTTCATCCTGGCCAGACGGGTCAACGAGCCCGACGGCGACCTGCTCTGGAAGCCCGGCGGCGAGCGCTAGCTGGCTTCTCCGGCCGCTGCGCGCAGCAAAGACCGGTAATACCGGATATTCGCTGGTTCCTCGGGTGCGCTGGCAGCTGGACCCGCTGCCTGAATAGCCTCGTCCAGGGCTGCCTGCGCAGCCGCGGTGTCGACCTCCTGCGCCGAGCTGGGCTCGCCTGGCGAGAATCGAGACGCGGTTGTCGGCCATCGACAAGAAGCCGCCCGTGACGGCGGCGAAGATGTCGGCCGCGTCCCCAGCGTCTGGCCTGATCTGCACCATGCTGCCCTCGTACAGGATCCCGATGAGCGGAGCATGGTTCGTGAGCAGGCCGATCTCGCCGTCCAGGGTCCTCGCGATCACCATCTCGGCTGAGCCGGACCAGATCTCGCCTTCGGGCTCGACCAGCTCCACCCTCATGGTCATGAGCGCTCCATGTCCTTGGCCTTCTTCTCCACGTCCTCGATGCCGCCGACCATGAAGAACGCCTGCTCCGGGAGGTGGTCGTACTTGCCTTCGCAGATCGCCTTGAATGAGGCGATGGTCTCGTCGAGCGGAACGAAGATGCCCGGCTGCCCGGTGAACTGCTCGGCGACGAACATCGGGTGGGACAGGAACCGCTCGAGGCGGCGGGCTCGCTGGACCGTGACCCTGTCTTCCTCGGACAGCTCGTCGATGCCGAGGATGGCGATGATGTCCTGGAGCTCGGTGTAGCGCTGGAGGATTCGCTGCGTCTCGCGGGCCACGGCGTAGTGCTCCTCGCCCACGAACTGCGGCGCCAGGATCCGCGAGGTCGACGCCAGCGGGTCAACCGCCGGGAAAATACCCTTCTGGGTAATCTCCCGCGACAGGGCCGTGGTGGCGTCCAGGTGGGCGAACACCGCAGACGGAGCCGGGTCGGTGTAGTCGTCAGCAGGCACGTAGATCGCCTGCATCGAGGTGATCGAGTGACCGCGGGTCGAGGTGATCCGCTCCTGGAGCTGGCCCATCTCGTCGGCCAGCGTAGGCTGGTAGCCCACCGCGGACGGCATCCGGCCGAGCAGCGTGGACACCTCAGAGCCGGCCTGGGTGAACCGGAAGATGTTGTCGATGAACAGCAGTACGTCCTGCTGCTGCTCATCGCGGAAGTACTCGGCCATGGTCAGCGCCGACAGCGCGACCCGCAGCCGGGTGCCCGGCGGCTCGTCCATCTGGCCGAACACCAGCGCGGTGTCCTTGATGACACCCGACTCGGTCATTTCCAGGAAGAGGTCGTTGCCCTCACGGGTCCGCTCCCCCACCCCGGCAAAGCAGGACACGCCACCGAAGTTCTTCGCGACTCTGGTGATCATCTCCTGGATCAGCACGGTCTTGCCCACGCCCGCGCCGCCGAACAGGCCGATCTTGCCGCCCTTGACGTAGGGGGTCAGCAGGTCCAGGACCTTGATCCCGGTCTCCAGGATCTCGGTGCGCGCCTCCAGCTGGTCGAACGGCGGCGGGTCGCGGTGAATGGACCAGCGCTCGGTGATCTTGAGTGCGTCGCTCGGCACGTCCAGCGGCTCGCCGAGCACGTTGAATACGTGGCCCTTGGTGACGTCGCCGACAGGCACCGTGATGGGGCCGCCGGTGTCGGTCACGGCCGCGCCCCGGATCAGGCCGTCGGTGGGCTGCATGGAGATCGCGCGGACGGTGTCATCGCCCAGGTGCTGGGCGACCTCCAGCGTCAGCGTGCGGGGCGTCTCGCCGAGCGTCACGTCCACATGCAGGGCGTTGTAGATCTCGGGCATCTCCTCGGACGCGAACTCGACGTCCACGACCGGGCCGATCACCCTGGCTACGCGGCCGGTGGCGGCCGGGCTGGCCGACCCGCCGGCGGCGGTGGTCTCTGCGGTAGCGGTCATCTTGCTGCTCACTTACTCCCTGGTCGCGTCGGCCAGCGCGTTGGCGCCGCCCACGATTTCGCTGATTTCCTGGGTGATCTCGGCCTGCCGCGCCTTGTTCGCTTCCCGGCTGAGCTGGTCGATCAGCTCGTTCGCGTTGTCGGTGGCAGACTTCATTGCCCGCCTTCGCGCGGCGATCTCGGAGGCCGCCGAGTCCAGTAGCGCGTGGAACAGCCTGCTTTCCACATACCACGGCAGCAGCGAATTGAGAACATCCTCCGGCGATGGCTCGAACTCATAGATCGGCATCGGGCCGGTGGGCGGCGCCTCATCGGTCTCCTCAACCTCGAGCGGCAGCAGCCGGCGGACGACCGCCCGCTGCGTCAGCATGGACACGAACTCGGTGTAGACGACGTGGATCTCGTCGACGCCGCCTTCGGCGGTCGGGCGCTCGTAAGCGTCCAGAAGAGCATTCATGATCTCTTCCGCGTTCGCTTGCCGCGGCGTGTCCGAGAAGCCGCTCCACTCCGCCGCCAGTCTCGCGGTTACGGAACCGGTGCCAGCTGATGCCCTTGCGGCCCGCCACGAACGAGACCGTCTCGATGCGCCGGTCGCGCAGCAGGGCGCGCAGGCTCTGCGCCTCGCGGAGCACGTTCGAGTTGAATCCGCCGCAGAAGCCGCGGTCGCTCGTCAGGATGGCCACTGCCGCCCTGCTCGGACTGGCCGCCGGGCCGCGTCAGCGGGTGATCGATCTGCCCTGACCTGCTGACCACGGCCTCGACCGCGCGGGTCAGCTCCCTGGCATAGGGCGCGGCCGAGTGCAGCCGCTGCTGCGCCTTGATGATCCGCGAGGACGCGATCAGCTCCTGGGCGCGCGTGATCTTGGCGGTGGACTGGATACTCCTGATCCGCCGCCGCACCGCGCGAAGCTGGGCTCCCATACTGGCTAATACCGTCCTACTCTGACTCGGCCGGAGACGGGCTGTAGGCCCTGATCTTCTCCGGCTGGACCTCACCGGGGTCCAGCGGCTCGGCTGGCTCCTCGGTCACCAGCAGCGAGCCATCCGACTTCTCGAAGCCAGCCCGGAACTGCTCGACCGCATCCTTCAGCGCCACGATGGTGTCGGCGCTCAGGTCGCCGGTCTCCCGGATGGCGTCGTAGATGCCGGAGTTCGAGCGGCCGAGCTCGTCGAGGAAGTCGTTCTCGAACCGCCGGACGTCCTCGACAGGCACGTCGTCCAGGTAGCCCTCGTTACCCATCCAGACCGAGACCACCTGGCGCTCGACCGGGAACGGGCTGTACTGCGGCTGCTTCAGCAGCTCGACCAGCCGCGCACCGCGGTCAAGCTGGGCCCGGCTCGCCGGGTCCAGATCCGAGGAGAACGACGCGAACGCCTCCAGGTCGCGGTACTGCGACAGGGCCAGCTTCAGGCCGCCCGCCACCTTCTTCATGGCCTTGATCTGGGCGTTGCCGCCGACTCTGGACACCGACTGGCCGACGTTGATGGCCGGGCGGACACCGGAGTTGAACAGGTCGGTCTCCAGGAAGATCTGGCCGTCGGTGATCGAGATGACGTTGGTCGGGATATAGGCGGAGATGTCGTTGGCCTTGGTCTCCACGATCGGCAGCCCGGTCAGTGAGCCACCGCCCAGCTCGTCCGACAGCTTCGCGCAGCGCTCCAGCAGCCGCGAGTGCAGGTAGAACACGTCGCCGGGGTAGGCCTCGCGGCCCGGCGGGCGGCGCAGCAGCAGCGAGATGGCGCGGTAGGCCTCGGCCTGCTTGGTCAAGTCGTCAAACACGATCAGCACGTGCTTGCCCTGATACATCCAGTGCTGGCCGATCGCCGAGCCGGTGTACGGGGCGATGTACTTGTAGCCGGCAGGGTCGGAGGCCTGCGCCATCACGATCGTGGTGTACTCGAGCGCGCCGGCTTCCTCGAGGGTCGCCCGCACCGCGGCGACCGTCGAGCCCTTCTGGCCGACCGCCACGTAGACGCAGCGCACCTGCCTGGCCGGGTCGCCGGAGTCCCAGTTCTGCTTCTGGTTGAGGATCGTGTCGATCGCGATCGTGGTCTTGCCGGTCTGCCGGTCGCCGATGATCAGCTCGCGCTGGCCGCGCCCGATCGGGGTCATGGCGTCGATGGCCTTGATACCGGTCTGGAGCGGCTCGGTCACCGGCTTCCGGTCGATCACACTCGGCGCCTGGATCTCCAGCAGACGCTCCTCGGTGTGGCCCTCGATCGGGCCCAGGCCGTCCAGCGGCGCGCCCAGCGGACCGACCACGCGGCCGAGGAACCCGTCGCCGACGGGCACCGACAGGACCTCGCCGGTGCGCTTGACCCGCTGGCCTTCCTCGATCTGGCTGAACTCGCCGAGGATGACGACGCCGATCTCGCGGACGTCGAGGTTCAGCGCGATGCCGCGCGTACCGTCCTCGAACTCCAGCAGCTCGTTGGCCATGGCCGAGGGCAGGCCGGAGACCCTCGCGATGCCGTCGCCGCACTCGGTGACCGCGCCGACCTCCTCGGTGGAGGCAGCTCCCGGCTCGTAGGCCGCAACGAAACGCTCGAGAGCGTCCCGGATCTCTTCGGGCCGGATTGTCAGCTCCGCCATCTTCCTCGCGTCCTTCTCGTCTGGATCTGTTCTGTCAACGTCTGGGTGGTTGCAGTCTGGACGCTTGCTCAGGAGGCGAGCCTGCGCCGGGCTTCAGCGAGCCGGGTAGCCACGCTGCCGTCGATGAGCTCGTCGCCCACCCGTACCGTCATGCCGCCGACGACCTTCGGGTCAAGCACGACGTTGAGGTACACGTCGTGCCCGTACGTCTCGGTAAGCCCGGCCGCCAGGCGCCTGCGCTGCTCTGCGGTCAGCGCCACCGGCACGTGCACCTCGGCGACGAGGCGCGCACGGCGGCGTGCCGCCAGCCGGGCGTACTCCTCCAGCCTAAGGTCCAGGCTCCGGCCGAGCGGACTGACCGCCGCTTCTACGATCAGCCGCAGCGACTCGGGGGTGACCTTGCCTGCCAGCAGGTTGGTCAGCAGCTGCCGTTTGCCATCAGCAGGCACGAACGGGTTGGTCAGGGTCATCCGCAGGGCTGGCTGGCTGGCGACAATCCGGCCGAACCGGAACAGCTCGTCCTCCAGGTCGTCCAGGTGACCCTCCTGCTCGGCCGCCGCGACGATCGCCTGCACCGCCAGCTGCTCGACTGCGACGGTCAGGTCACCTGGCGCCGACCAGCGAGCCGCGGCGACCGCCGCGACCAGGCCGGCTGTCTCCTCGCGCACCTGGCCCGCTAGCACTGACCTGGCCAGGTCGCCGCGCGCCTCGCTCGAGCGCGACGGGTCGGCGAGCGCCCGGCGCAGGACCGACTGACTGGCCAGCAGTCCCGCCACGCCGAACAGCTCGTCCGCCAGCGCCGTCGATTCCGGCGCGCTAACCGTGAGAGGCGCCAGCAGCTCCTCGACCTCGGCAAGAGACGCCCTGCTCACGCCTCTCATGACGATGTCCGCGGCCCTGAGGTACGCGCAGCCGACGTCGCGGCGCGGCTGGCGTCCAGGTCCTCGAGGAACCTGTCGACGACCCGGCTCTGCCTGGCCTCATCATCGAGCGACTCACCGACGATCTTGCTCGCGAGCTGGACGGACAGGGCGCCGACCTCGGCCCGGAGTGACGCGAACGCCTGCTGCCGGTCGGCCTCGAGCTGGGCCCTGGCCGCCTCGGTGATGCGCCTTGCCTCGGCCTGCGCCTGCTCGCGCATCTCGGCGATGATCGTCGCGCCCTCTTCCCTCGCCTGCTCCCGCAGCCGGGCCGCCTCGTGCCTGGCCTCCGCCAGCTGGGCCTGGTACCGGTCGCGCAGCTTGTTGGCCTCGGCCTGCGCCTGCGCGGCCCGCTCGAGTCCGCCCTCGATCAAGTCAGTCCGCTCGGCCAGGATCTTCATGATCCTGGGCATGAGGACTTTCCAGAGCGCGAAGAACACGATGAAGAACGCGATGCCGCCGACGACGACCTCGGTCCAGTTCGGGACCAGCGGGTTCGGTGACGACGCTACGGCTAGCTCGTGCATGTGCGGTTACCTCTCCGGCCGATCTCTCACTTAAGGAAGAACGGCACCGCGATGCCGATGAGCGCCAGCGACTCGGTCAGCGCGAAGCCGATCCAGAGGAAGCCGGTGACCCGGCCCTGGGCCTCGGGCTGCCGCGAGACAGCCTCGATGAACTTGCTGAAGATCAGGCCGATACCGACGCCCGGGCCGATTGCCGCCAGACCATAGGTGAGTGCGCCCAGGTACCAGATGTGCGTGGTCTGCGGGCACGCGGCCGTTCCGATAGGCGAGCAGGAGGCAGCCGCCAGCGCGAGGTGATGCGCTCCGGAGGCGACGTAGAGCAGGTGATGCAGGTGCACCAGGTGCGCCATGGATGTGTTCCTTTGTGTCGGCTGGCGGGCTGTCCGCCAGGTTTCCGTTACCGAGGTGGGCTCAGTGCGCGGATTCGTACGCGCCGGATATATAGGTGGCGGTCAAGATCGTGAAGATGAAGGCCTGCAGCACCTGGACCAGCACCTCGAGCCCGGTCACCAGGATCAGGACGAAGAAGGAGGTGGCGGAGTACAGGATGCTGATCGAGGCCGTCAGCAGGTACCAGGTGGCCAGCGAGAAGACCAGCAGCAGCACGTGACCGGCCAGCATGTTGGCGAACAACCGGACCGACAGCGTGAACGGCCGGATCAGCACGTTCGAGAGGAACTCGATCGGGACCAGCAGCGGCAGGATCCAGGCGGGCGAGCCGGACGGGATGGTCAGCGCCCTGAAGTAGCCCCCAAGGCCTTGCTTCCTGATGCCGATCCCCATGTAGAGGACCCAGACCATGCCTGCCAGGAAGACCGGGTAGCCGTACTTCGACATCGCCGGGAAGTACAGGATCGGGATGATGCCCATGATGTTGTTGAACCAGATGAAGAAGAACATGGCGACCAGGAACGGCAGCCACTTGTCCCCCTTCTTGCCCATCTGCGGACGGAGGATCTGGTCGCGGATGAACAGGATGCCTAGCTCGCCGAGGCTTTGCATCCGAGTCGGGATCAGCTTCGGCCGGTGGAAGGCTGACCAGAAGAACAGCAGCACCAGCAGGGTGCTCAGTAGCAGCAGCAGCCCGGGCTTGCCGAAGGCAACGCCGCCGACCTTGAAGAACGGCGTGAAGTAGAAGTCGTTGATCGACGGAGCCGGGAATCCGCAACCGGAGTACAGGTGGCAGCTCGACGCGGACTCAGCGGCGGCCGCCGTCACTACATAACTCAACGGGTTACCCCTTTGGGCTGTCGCGTGCAGACTGGCGCCGTGGCAGGCCGCTGCGGGTCGAGGTAGGTCATCATCGCGCAGCCGTACCGCGCGCTCGCAGGCGGGTATGCCGTAAGTGTCGCCATCGTCGCCAGACCGGTCAGGTCCGGGTGAACCTGAAGATGATCATGGCGATGGACAGGCCGATGCCGAGGATCATCCCGAGCGGAAAGAACACTGAGATCCCGGTCCACCGGCTGACCACCCAGCCGATCCCGCCGTAGAGGATCATCCCGCCGAGCATGTAGCTGAGGATCCGCCAGCCGTCGCTCTCCCGTGGCGGCCGTGGCTCCTGATCGGGTACGCGACCCTGGCCCGGCCTCTGACACGGTCGTCACGCCGGCGAGTCTGCGGGACCAGGATCGGCGCAGCACTGACCGCGGGCCGCAATCTGCCGTCCGGAGCACGTGTCCCAGCCACGGGTCATCGTTCTCCGTCCGGCTCGACATAGAGCATCTTCTGCTTGCTCCACGTCACTGCCAGTGTCACGTCGTAGACGAGGACTAGGACAATGGCGGACAGGCCGAAGGTCCACGCGCTGAACGCCGTGCTGTTTTGCAGCCGGCTGACCAGGGCGATCAGGACGAGAATCTTGAACGTGTACGTGAGGATGCCGGCCATCATCATGGCCTGCGGGCTGATCTTGGCCGTCTTGACCAAGGCGACCACCGTGATGCCGAAGAAAGCGGCGACCAGGACCACCGCGAGGGCCGCGCCAAGCAGGCCCTTGTGCCCCGCGAACACAGCGCTCAGCACCACCGTGACGACGGCCACTGCGGCCGTCACTGCGGAGGATCGCCGCGCCGTCGGGGCGATGTTCGCCAGCATCTTCTGGAAAGCTCCGGATGATCTTTAGTACAAACTAGGGCTGCCAGCTCAACGCGAGGCAGTGCACAGGACCAGTGCCCGTTGCACTGGGCCATCTGACCGTTGCGGCCAGGTGAGCGAAACGTATCACGGCCCCCGCACCAACCATTGGGTGGGTGCTCGTGAAAGATATCACAAGCTCTCCGACCTTGTGGTTCAGGAGGTCACCTAACGTGACGAATGCCACTCATCAGAGGGAGGATTCCGCAGGTCAGGTGCCAATTCTCGGGGTGTCTCCATTGGTCAAGGAAACCTTATGGGCGCGTCACCCTGATGCCAACGCAGCTGCCGGCTGGACACGTGTCAGTACCGGCCTACGACTCGCCGGACGCAGCCTCTCCCGGCTCGCCGGCGTCGTCCTCGGCAGCGGTCGACGGAGCCGGGTCCAGGCCGGTGAGCGCAGGCGGCGGGGTGCCGATGATCGAACGGGCCGGGGGCGAGCCGCCCGGCCGGAATTCGAGCAGCTCGCGCTCCGTCCGAGGCCGGTCGCCAAGCGTCCAGGTGGCGGACGACTGCGGCCGCTGGACCCATTCGGGGTCAGCGGCGGGCTCTAGCCAGTCCGGCGTTGCCGCCGCGTGTGACCCGTTCTGGTGCACGGGCGAATGCACGCCGTTCTGCGACACGGGCGCTGCGAGCAGAGAGGTCCGCGACCCGGCCGCTGCCGTGACGAGCTGCGGCTCGGCAGAGGCGGGCGCGGCCAGCGGCGCGGCAGCGGGGGGCCGCAGCTCGGCGCCCGCCGAGGTCGCCGCGGGGGTCACCGCCAAAGTCGCGGGCGCTGCCGCCATCTCGCCGGTCCGGGCGAGGGCTTCGGCGGGGACCTGACCATTGGCGACCGTCGCGGCCGGCCCGTCGGGCCGGTCCCGCTGTCCCCACCAGCGCAGTTTGGGCAGCGCGATCAGCAGCAGCGCCACGACCGCCGCGGCAGTAATCGCGACGAACACCAGGACCGGCTGGCCGTGATGATTGGCGCCCCGTGGCTGCACCGTCCGCTGGATCGACAGCCAGACGACGATGCCGGAGAACGTCGCCGCCCACAGGTACATGATCAGCACGCTCGCGCGCTGCGAGTGGCCGATGTCGAGCAGCCGGTGATGCAGGTGCTTGCGGTCGGGTGCGAAGGGTGAGAGGCCGGCCCTGGTCCGGCGCACGACCGCCAGCAGCAGGTCTGCGTAGGGGATGACCAGCAGCGCAGCCGGCAGCAGCAGCGGCATGATCACGGGGTACCGGTTGATCTGGTGGGTCAGCAGGGCCGGCTGCAGCGACGGGATGCTCGAGATCGGCGCGTAGGCAAGCAAGAGTCCGAGCAGCATTGCCCCGGTGTCGCCCATGAAGATCGTGGCCGGCGCGAAGTTATGCGGCAGGAAGCCGATGCAAATCCCGATGAGGATGGCAGAAGCCAGGGCCGGGGCGGCCAGGGAGGAAATCTCGATGACCCTGGTCAGGGAGTAGTAGTAGATGAAGAACGACACGGCCGCGATGCAGACGATGCCGGCGGCCAGGCCGTCGAGGCCGTCGATGAAGTTCACGGCATTGATCGTCGCGACCACGATAACGATGGTCAGCAGCGTCGCCTGGTGCGTCGTCGGCACGTAGGTATTGCCACCCGGCAGCGGCAGCCAGTTCACCGTCGTGCCCGTGCCGACCAGGATGGCGGCGGCCGCGACCTGCCCGGCGCCCTTGGTCACTGCGCTCATGCCCCACCGGTCATCGATGATCCCGATGACGACCAGCAGCCCGCCGGCCAGCAGCAGGCCGCTGACCATGCCGGTATTCGTGAAGGCACCGTCCCGCAGCAACGGCAGCTGGTCAGCGACCAGCAGCCCCGCCACGAGCCCGCCGAACATGGCGACGCCGCCGATGAGCGGGACCGGCGCCACGTGCACGTCGCGGTCCCTGGGTGCCTTAATGGCACCTACCCGGGTGGCGAGCCGGCGGACGAGCGGCGTCAGCATGTACGTAACGGCGGCCGTCACCAGCAGCGTCAGGACGTAGTCCCTCACCGTGTCACCCGACCCGCGCAGGAGTAACCAGGAACGAGGAGCATCACGGCCACTGTAGAGCACCGGCCTGGCTGTTACGGCTGATGCCCGGCGAACGCCTGCGGGCGGACGGCGGCTGGCTCATGGAGTCCCGGCTCATGGAGTCCTGGCTCATGGGGTCCTGCCTCATGGCGAGCCCGAGTCGGCCCCCGCCGCCACGGCAGCGACCTCACGGAGCCTGCCGACCGATATCGCGCCGCGGCGCAGCAGGCGCGGCTGGGGGCCGGTCAGGTCGACGATGGTCGAGGCCACGCCGCCGGACACCGTGCCATTGTCCAGGTAGACGGAGACGGCTTCGCCGAGCTGATCCCTGGCCAGCACGGCCGACGTCGCGGCCGGCAGGCCGGTGAGGTTGGCACTGCTGACGGCCATCGGCCCGGTCTCGCGCAGCAGGTCGAGTGCGACAGCGTCCTCGGGCATGCGGATGGCCACCGTGCCCTTGGTGTCCCCGAGATCCCAGCTCAGCGTCCTGGCGGCCCGGCAGACGATGGTCAGGCCGCCCGGCCAGAACTCGTCGATCAGGCGCTGTCCATCCGGCCCGAGATCCTCGACCAGGGCCGTCGCGGCGCGTACGGTGCCCACGAGTACCGGCGGCGGCATGTCCCGGCCGCGGCCTTTCGCCGTCAGCAGCCTGGTGACCGCTGTCGGGCTGAAGGCATCGGCGCCGAGCCCGTAAACGGTGTCGGTCGGCAGGACGACAAGCTCTCCGTTCAGGACCGCGGTCACGGCAGCGGCGATGCCCTCAGCTCGCTGGGATTCGTCGGCGCAGTCAAACCAGGCGCTCATAGCTGATCATCCTGCCATGCGGACGGCCATGTCACGGCCGGGCTGCGGTGACAAACCGGTCCCGGCCGGCCAGGTCCACATGGTTACGGGTCTCCCGCCAGCCGCTATCGTCGGCAAAGACCCAGTACACCGACGCGCCCTGCTGCGCGCCGTGCTCGACGGCGACAAGCCCGCCCGGCCGGAGCAGACGGCGCGCCGCGGCCTCGATGACCCGGACCGCGTCCATCCCGTCCGCACCGCCCCAGAGCGCGGTCGCGGGGTCGTACTCCCCCACCTCAGGCGGCACCCAGGCGCCCACCGGGATGTACGGCGGGTTGCTGACGACGAGATCGACCTGGCCATCCAGGTCGGCGAGCGCCCCGGCAAAGTCACCCGCGTGCAGCGTCACCCGGCCAGCTGTATGCGGCGACGCCTCGGCCACGCTGGCGATATTGCGCTCGGTCCACTGCCGTGCCAGCGGGTCAGCCTCGACGGCGTGCACCTGGGCCCGCGGGACTTCCTGGGCTATCGACAGCGCGATCGCGCCGGAGCCGGTGCCGAGGTCCGCGACCACTGGCTCGGCGACATCCATGGCGGCAAGCTGCTCGATCGCCCAGCCGGTCATCACCTCGGTCTCCTGCCTGGGCACGAACACGCCCGGCCCGACCGCGAGCTCGAGATAGCGGAAGTAGGCGATCCCGGTAATGTGCTGGAGCGGTTCGCGAGCCTCCCGGCGGGCAACGTCGTCCCAGAACCGCGGGTCGAAGTCAGCGTCCGGCACCCTGTGCAGCTCAGCGCGCGACACGCCGTGCAGGCGGGCGGCCATCAGCTCGGCGTCGGTGCGCGGCGACTCCACCCCGGCCTCGGCGAGCCTGGCCGTGGCAATCGCGATCTCGTCAAGCAGCAGGCTCACGGCCGGGTCTCTCGCGCTCACGATCAGTCGGACTCGACGCCGGCGATCTTGTCCGCCCGGTCGGCATCGACGAGCGCCCCGATCACTGCATCCAGGTCTCCGTCGATCACCTGGTCGAGGTTGTAGGCCTTGAAGCCAACCCGGTGATCGGAGATCCGGTTCTCCGGGAAGTTGTAGGTCCGCACGCGCTGCGACCGGTCGACGGTAACGACCTGGCTGCGCCGATCGGCCGATGCCTGCGCGTCGGCTTGCTCCTGCGCGACGGCCAGCAGCCGGGCCCGCAGCACACGCAGGGCCTGCTCTTTGTTCTGGAGCTGGCTCTTCTCGTTCTGGCAGGAGACGACGACGCCCGTAGGCAGGTGGGTGATCCGCACGGCCGAGTCGGTGGTGTTCACGCTCTGCCCGCCCGGTCCCGAGGAGCGGAACACGTCGATCTTCAGGTCGGCCGGGTCGATGGTGACGTCGACCGGGTCGGCCTCGGGCAGGACGAGTACCCCGGCCGCCGACGTGTGGATCCGGCCCTGCGACTCGGTTGCGGGCACTCGCTGGACTCGGTGTACGCCGCCCTCGTACTTCAGCCGGGACCAGGCACCCTCGTCGCCCCTGGCCTTGACGGCGACCGTGACGTCCTTGTAGCCCCCGAGCCCGGTCATGGTGGAGTCGAGCACCTCGGTCTTCCAGCCGTGCCGCTCGGCGAACCGCAGGTACATCCGCAGCAGGTCCCCGGCGAAGAGCGCTGACTCCTCGCCGCCCTCGCCCGCCTTGACCTCAAGGATCACGTCCTTGTCGTCGTTGGGGTCGCGCGGCACCAGGAGCTCGTTAAGCCGATGCTCCAGCTCGGCGCGGCGCGCCGCGAGCTGCTGGGCCTCGACAGCGAACGAGGCGTCCTCGGGCGCGAGCTCCCGCGCCGTGGCCTCGTCCGCCGTGACCTCCAGCCACTCGGAATAGGCCGTCACGATGGGCGTGAGCTCGCCATACCGGCGGCTCAGCGTCCTGGCCCGATCCTGATCGCCGTGAATGGCCGGATCGGAGAGATCCTTCTCAAGCTGAGCGTGCTCGGCGGCAAGATCGGCAAGCCGCTCAAACACTGCTTACCTCCACAATTGTTGCTGACGAAAGCTGGACACGCCGAACGTTCCCTTCCAGAACCTCAGGAAGGGAACGGGGTGGCCTGACTACTTGCCGTCAGTCTTCTTGCCGAACCGGCGCTCGAACCTCGCGACCCGGCCGCCTGTGTCGAGAATCTTCTGCTTGCCCGTGTAGAACGGGTGGCAGCTCGAGCAGACGTCGGCGTGAATGACGCCGTCCTTGGCCGTGCTGCGAGTCTGGAAAGTGTGGCCGCAGCTGCAGACCACGGTGGTGTCTACATACTCCGGGTGAATTCCGGCCTTCATTGCTACTCCTGGTCCCGCGGTCGCCGGGTCGCCACGCTCAAGGAGCGGGCGTGAACCGGTACCGCATCTGTATGAGGCGGCCAGCGCGCTGGCCTACCAGTGTGCCAGACCCTGCAACGTGCACAGGCATCTGCGCATTCCCGCAGGATCCAGCGGCCTTACATTCCGCTATGCCCGGTTCGTGACCCCAGGCACGTCGGCGTTTATACGCTTGCCGTGGTCTTCTGCACGTGCAGCAGGAACTCGGCGTTGCTCTTGGTGCCCTTCATCCGATCCAGAAGAACCTCAAGGGCCTGCTGTGGCTCGAGCGCGTGCAGCACCCGGCGCAGCTGCCAGACGATCTTGAGTTCCTCGGGCGTCATCAGCAGCTCTTCCTTCCGCGTGCTGGACGCGTCGACGTCCACCGCGGGGAAGATCCGCTTGTCGGACAGCTCGCGACGGAGCCGGAGCTCCATGTTGCCGGTGCCCTTGAACTCCTCGAAGATCACCTCGTCGGCGCGCGACCCGGTCTCGATCAGCGCCGTCGCGAGGATCGTCAGCGAGCCGCCGTGCTCGATATTGCGCGCCGCGCCGAAGAACCGCTTCGGCGGGTACAGCGCGGTTGAGTCGACACCACCGGACATGATCCGGCCGCTGGCCGGCGCTGCGAGGTTGTAGGCCCGGCCGAGTCGGGTGATCGAGTCAAGAAGCACGACCACGTCGTGGCCCATCTCCACGAGCCGCTTGGCCCGCTCGATAGCGAGCTCCGCGACCGTGGTGTGGTCCTCAGCCGGACGGTCGAATGTCGAGTGGATGACCTCGCCCTTGACCGTGCGCTGCATGTCGGTGACTTCTTCAGGCCGCTCGTCGACCAGCACGACCATGAGGTGGCACTCGGGGTTGTTCTTCGTGATGGCGTTGGCGATGGCCTGGAGGATCATCGTCTTGCCGGCCTTTGGCGGCGACACGATCAGGCCGCGCTGGCCCTTCCCGATCGGGCTGATCAGGTCCATGATCCGGGTGGTCATGATCGTCGGGTCCGACTCGAGGCGCAGCCTCTCCTGCGGGTACAACGGCACCAGCTTGTTGAACTCCGGCCTGTTCTTGGCCTGCTCCGGGTCCAGCCCGTTGATCTTGTCGAGGCGGACAAGCGCGTTGAACTTCTCGCGCCGCTCACCCTCGCGCGGCTGCCGGATGGCGCCTTCGATCACGTCACCCTTGCGCAGGCCGTACCGGCGCACCTGGGATAGCGAGACGTACACGTCATTGGAGCCGGGCAGATAGCCAGTGGTCCGGACGAAGCCGTAGTTGTCAAGGACGTCCAGGATCCCGGCGATCGGGATCAGCACGTCATCCTCGCTGATCACGGGCTCGGCTTCGTTCCCGCCGCCGCCACGCTCGCGGCGCCTGTTGCCGCCGCTGCCAGTGTTGCGGTTGCGGAACCGGTCCCGGCTGCGGCGGTTGCCGCCATCCCGGTCGTCGTCGTTCCGGCCGCCCTGGTCACGGCCGCCCTGGTCACGGCCAGCCTGGTCACGGCCAGCCTGGTCACGGCCGCCCTGGTCACGGCCGCCCTGGTCACGGCCGCCCTGCTGCTCGCGGGTGCCCTGGTCACGACCGTTCTGGTCACGGCCGTTCTGATCGCGGCTGCCCTGGTCGCGGCTGCCCTGGTCGCGGCCGCCACTACCTGATTCCCTGTCCTGCCCGTCACTGGCCGCGCGCGGCTGGTCGCCTGCGTCATCGCGGCGCGGAGCCGACCGGCGGCGCCGGTCGGGCCGCTGGCCATCGCCAGCCTGCTGGGCATCGTCGCGCGAGGTGCCGTTCACTGCGGTGCTGCCGCCGTCCATGGCGGTTGCGCCGCCAGCGGGCGTGCTACCGATGCCGGCATCAGCCGAGCGCGATGCCTCCCCGATGCCACTCGCGTTATTGCCGCCCAGCCCTGGCTGTGTCGATGTCTGCGATTCCATGGCGTCCTGCTCAAAGGTGCGGTCAGCGCCGGCTCCCGCAGGCGCTCCCCGCTGAACTGGGTTGTCAGAAGTCTGAATCTGATGGGCCGTCGGCTCACTGTCCGGGGCTGCGGCTGCCCCTGAGCTCGCGCCGTTGCGGCGAGCCGGGCTAGTCACCTGCGACGACCCGTCTTGCCGCCTCTCCTCGATGGCCGCGATCAGCTGGCCCTTGCGCATCCTTGCGGTGCCGGTGATGCCAATGGACTGGGCGACTCGCTGAAGCTCGGGCAGCAGCATCGCCGACAGGCCCCTGGCCTGGCTGCTTGCGCCGCCGGAGGGATTCGCGCTGGCCTCGTCGCCGCCTGTGGCCGTATCAACGGCACCCGGCCAGGAGCGTACCGCGCCGCCCCGGTCGTGGGAAGTCCCCGCCGGCTCCGCCACGCCGAGGGGCTGCGTGTCTGGCCCGGAAGAAGCCGACCCGGACAGGCCAGCAGAATCCCCGTTCTCAGCAGAGAACAGGTCCAAGGTATCGCTCACAAGGGGTCCTTCCCAGGGTGCGGGTCACGGCTGGCCGATGGCCCGCTGTCGTGTTGCTACCTGCCACCGCCGCCCGTTAGCGCCACAGCTAACTGGCGATCCCGGTCGCGGCGGTATGCCGCAGGGGTCCGCGCTGACCAGGTCCTTGGCTAGGGCCGGGCAGACCGGGAGATCCCGCGATGGGCAGATGAATGTCGAGATCGCACGCCGCCGGGCACTCGGAAGATGACCGGAAGAAGTACGAACGAGCACCTGTCCCGAGGGCGGGGCATCTGGTGCAGCACCTAGCTTAACACCAACATGACCCACGGCATTCCTTCGGCTGCGGCCGCACCGCCAGCACTGCCACGACCAGCCGCGAGCTGCCCGGCCAAGTCGCGACATGCCCACGGGTACTCTCCCGCCGGCACCTGGGTGCTGGCGCGGGTAACCGGGGCGCGTGTGAACTGGGTACGTCCAGGGGGGCTTACAAGCCATGCGTTACCCGTTTCGCCGGCAGTTGAACCGCGCTTCGGTCGGGAAGCAGCGGAGCCCCCAGCATGCTCGTGACAAAAACGCTGGCCCCCATAGCCCGGCATACCTCTAGTTGACCCGCGAACCTACTTCAACCTGGCGATTCTCACAAGTGCCGGCGCCGGGACACGCCGACGATCATGGTCTGGCGTCAGCTAGAGCCGGTCGCTGGCCGTGATTCCCGTCAGCGCCAGGCCTGCCGCCAGCACTGCCCGAACGGCGTCAGCTAGCAGGAGCCGGGCGCTGGCCAGGCCGGGCTCGGCGGGTGCTGCCTCGCCGCCGAAGGGCAGCGCCGGGGCCGCTTGCTTGCAGGTGAGCCACGCAGCAGCGACGTGCTCAAGGAAGCGCGGCAGTTCGTCCGGACGGCGCCGACGTGCCGCTGCCGCGACGCGCACCGGCAGCCACGACAGCAACCCGAGCAGGTCCTGCTCGGCCGGCGAGCCGAGCAGCTCGGCCAGCTGCTGCCCCGGATCCGCCCGCTCGAGCTGGAGATCGTCGGCCCAGCGCAGCGTCGAGGCGGCATCGGCGTGCGCCTGCTGCACCGAATAGAGGGGATCGGCGGCGCGCGTCCTGGCCTGGGACAACTCGACGAGCTTGGCGGCATGACCCGGCAGCGTGCGGGCCAGCCGGTACCGGACCGAGCTCGCGCCAAGGTAGGCCACCGCCGCGTACACAGGCGACCGCGGGTCGCGAGCGGACCGCGGAGCGAGTGCACCCCGTTCCCATTCCGAAGTAAGGGTGACGGTTGCCCCGGCCGCCTGCGCCAGCCGGCCGGTCATCGCGTCCGCCTGGTCCTCCCAGGCCTCCGGCCAGCTGCGCGAGGCTGCCGGATCGGGCCAGGGCCGCACCGTCGCCGCGGTGCCGCGCAGGATCATGCTGTGTGCGCAAGCCGGGCCTGCGGCCGCCATCCGCGCTGCCGACGCCGCCAGGGCCTGGGGCGTCACGGTGATCGTCAGATAGCCGTCGCCGGCTGGCTCGGCCGCGGCGACCCACGGGATCTCGCGGAGAGGCACCGCAAGGACGGCCGCGACGTCAGCGGGCGTGCGGCCGTTCAGCCGGGCGATCTCGAACGCCAGGGAGGTGGCGTAGCTGGCCGGCCGGCCGCCGGGCGCCGGGCGCCACGTGCCGCCCGGCGTGAACGCTGCCGCCGCCGCCGGAAGCGAACCGTCGGCCGCGAGTGCGGCAAGCGACGCGGCTAGCCCGGCATCCAGATCGGCTGTGATCACCACCCAAGGCTACGGCCGATCGGTCGGTCCGCTGGTCAGACTGATTGGCCTGCCTGGCTCGTCACTCGTATGCGCTGCCGGGCGCGCCGGCCAGCTCCCGCACGACCCTGATCATCTCGGCGGGGTCGAACGGCTTGGTGAGGTAGGCATCGACGCCAATCTGCCGGCCGCGGTCCCGGTCGTCCTCCTGAGCCCGCGCAGTGATGAGCACGACCTTGATCCCGGCGGTGGCCGGGTTCTTGCGCAGCTGCGTCGCTGTGCCCCAGCCATCAAGCCGCGGCATCATGACATCGAGGGTGATCACGTCCGGCTCGACCTCGGCGACCTTCTCAAGGCAGTCGTTGCCGTCGACGGCCGTTACCACCTCAAATCCCTCAAGGGTGAGATTGACGGCGATCAGCTGCCGGATGACCTCGTCATCGTCGACAACTAGCACGCGGCCAAGTCCCTGAGTCACGGCGCGAGGTTATCGGCTCCGGCCAACTGATGCGCGCAGATCGGGTTCGTGTCCGGCGATCGGTGCTCCTGATACTCTTGCTCGGGCCAGTGAGCCTCGCTTGCGGCCAATTTTGTGCGCCAGCCCCCATAGCTCAGGGGATAGAGCACCGCCCTCCGGAGGCGGGTGCGCAGGTTCGAATCCTGCTGGGGGCGCCACTGCTGGGGGCGCCCATGTGATGTCGCAAGTCATCGAGGACACCCCGAACCTGCGTTAGGTTCGGGGTTTTCTGGTTGGTGCGGTGCCGGGCGTGGGTCCGGGTGGGAGCGTCCGGGATTCATCCGGCTCGGGTGATGCGGCCGGGTAGGGGCGCTGCGACTGTGACTGGGTTAGGAGCAGAGCATCGGACCAATACGGGCGATCTCAGGGGGAGAAAGGATGACCACTCAGGGGACGAACGGCCGTTATCCCGACATCAGTGATCACGGTCTCATCGGTGACCTGCAAACATCGGCACTGGTGACCAGCGACGGCACGATCGACTTCTTCTGCTGCCCGCGATTCGACTCGCCGAGCATCTTCGCTTCGCTGCTGGATCATGACAACGGCGGGTACTTCCGGATCTCGCCGGCCGGCGGCAATTATGTGTCCAAGCAGCTGTACATGCCCGACACTGCGATGCTCGTCACGCGGTTCATGACACCGGACGGCGTCGGCGAGGTCCTGGACTTCATGCCGGTCATCGAGGGCAAGCCAACCGACCGCCACCGGCTGGTCCGGCACCTGCGGGTCGCCCGCGGCACCATGCAGTTCGCCATGGACCTGCAGCCACGATTCGACTACGGCCGTGCCAGGCACACGATCGAGGCCTCGGAGGGCGGAGCGGTCTTCCGGTCCGATAACGGCATGGAGCTCACCCTTCACTCGACCGGGAAGCGCAGGTCGGAGCAGGCCGGGGCCGCCGTGGAGCGCGCCGGTGACGGCATACACGCCACGTTCACCATGCGCGAGGGCGAAAGCGGGCTCGGAGTCGTGCTGGAGTCCATGGGCGGTAAGCCGAAGACCCTGTCGCCCGCCGAGCTCGACCGGCTGGCGCACGACACCGAGGCTTACTGGAAGGGCTGGCTGGGCCGCTCCAGCTATACCGGGCGCTGGCGGGAGATGGTGACCCGGTCGGCGATGACGCTCAAGCTCATGACCTACGAGCCCACCGGCGCGCCAGTTGCCGCCGCCACGCTCGGCCTGCCCGAGGAGACCGGCGGCGAGCGGAACTGGGATTACCGGTTCACCTGGATCCGGGACGGATCCCTGACGATGCATGCCCTGGCCGGCCTGGGCTACCTGGAGGAGGCAGCCAAGTTCGGCGTCTGGCTCAAGGACCGCGTCACCGAAGCCAGTACCAGCAGCGGGTCACCGCCGCTGAAGATCATGTACCGGGTCGACGGCTCCTCGGACCTGACCGAGGAAACACTCGACCACTTCGAGGGCTGGCGCGGGTCACGGCCGGTGCGCATCGGCAACGGCGCCTCAAGTCAGCTGCAGCTCGACATCTACGGCGAGGCCATGGACACGATCCTGACCGCCGACGACTACGGCCTGCCCATCGCGCACGCCGGCTGGCTCGCCCTCACCAAGGTCATCGACTGGGTCGCCGGCAACTGGGACCAGCCCGACGCGGGTGTCTGGGAGACCCGCGGCGGCGCCAAGAACTTCACCTACGGCCGGTTCCAGTGCTGGATCGCGCTCGATCGCGCGATCAAGCTGGCCGACCGGCACGGCTGGCCCGCCGACACCGCGAAATGGGCGGCGGAGCGGAACCGGATCTACAACCAGATCATGGACCGCGGGTGGAATGACAAGGTCAAGGCGTTCACCCAGCACTACGACACCGAGGTGCTCGATTCCATCCTGCTGTTCATGCCGCTCGAGGGCTTCATCGCCCCGACCGATCCGATGTGGCTGTCCACGCTCAAGGGAATGGACCGCGAACTGGTGTCGGACAGCCTGGTGTACCGGTACAACCCGGCCGCCTCGCCGGACGGGCTGCACGGCAGCGAGGGCACGTTCTCCCTCTGCACCTACCTCTACGTCGACGCCCTCGCGCGGGCCGGCCGGCTCGACGACGCCGTCCTGACGTTCGAGAAAATGCTGACCTACGGCAACCACCTCGGGCTGTTCTCCGAAGAGATCGACTCCACCGGCGGCCAGCTCGGCAACTTCCCGCAGGCCTTCACCCACCTAGCGCTGATCAACGCAGCCATCACCCTCAACCGCGAGCTCGACAAGCGCGCACACAAGGTGGAGCCCGCCCTGGCAAGCGCGAACGCCAGGTAGCGGCGTCCGCGCGCAGCTCGGACACTCCACCACGGGCTGCTCGGACAGTCCCACGGGCTGCTCGGACAAAGGGAGGTGCCGGCGCCAGATGCCAGCACCTCCCCTCGTGCTGGCAAAGCGCAGCAAATTGGGTGGTCGCAAGGGAGGGATCCGAGGATGACCAGGGACAACATGCCTTCGAACCGGAGAGAAGGCGCGAGCGAACCTGGGACCGCCCAACGAGCCGGCGTCTCGGGCGACGAGGCGGGCCAGAAGGTCAGCCCGGCAGCACTGGGCACGGCGTTCCCGCGCACACACCACGTGCTCTGGCTTGAGTTCGGGGACCCTGCGGACTTCGACGACCCGCGCAAGGAATGGCGGCGCCTGTTCTCGGAGTTGCTGGGCACGTTCGCGCTGGTCCTGGTCGCCGCGGGCGGGGGCCTTTTGCACGCGAAGGGGCAGATCAGCCTCGCCGCGGCGGTCGTCGCCCTGGCCTGATGGTGACGGCGATCATCTTGTTCATGGGCACGGTCTCCGGCGCCCACCTGAACCCCGCGGTGTCTCCGGCGCCCACCTGAACCCCGCGGTGTCTCCGGCGCCCACCTGAACCCCGCGGTGTCGCTGGCGTTCGCGCTGCGCGGCGACTTCCCGTGGAAACGGGTTCCCGGCTACGTCATCACTCAGCTCGCCGGCGCGACCCTGGCCTGCCTGTTCCTGCGCTGGGTGTTCGGGAACGTCGAGCATCTCGGCGCGACCCTGCCGGGCCCTGGGTACAAAAACTGGCAGGCCCTGCTGATGGAGATCGTGCTCACCTTGCTTCTGGTCAGCGTGATCCTCGGCACTGCGTCGGCCGCGCAGAACGTCGGCGCGATCGCCGCGCTCGCCGTCGGCGGGTACATCGCCCTGGCCGGCCTGTGGGCGGCACCGTCAGCGGCGTCTCGATGAACCCCGCCCGGTCCTTCGGCCCCGCCCTAGTCAGCGGCGACTGGACAAGTTACTGGGTCTACGTCGTGGGGCCTGTCGCGGGCGCGCTGATCGCGGTCGGATGTGCGACGGCGCTGCGCGGCCGCGGTGGTGACGCCATCTCGCGCGCAGCCGGCTCCGGCAAGCTGGACGAAGGGCACCCGCCGCCCGCCGATTATCGCGGCATCAGCTAAATGTCGGCCGTATAGGCAATGGTGCCGTTCTTGGCGGCTGCCTGGAAGTCGGAGAAGTCTTGCTCGTTCTGATCTGCATAAGTCTCGGCGAAGTCGGCGATCGCGTTGTCGAACGCCGCCGACCTGCCGAGGTAGGACGCGACACCGATGCGGTCACCGGACCGGGCATGTGCCCTGGCCAGCGTCCACCCGCACATCCTGGCGTAGACCCTCATACCGGACGGAATCATCTGCTCGATCGGAACGGAGAACTTCCAGTCCTTGAGCTGCCGCACATAGAAGTCACGCTCAACCTCGTCCGGGTCGGTGGCGTGAGTCCAGCCGAGGAAGATGTCGCTCTCGGCTTGCATCAGGTGCTGCCCGGCCACGACACGCTCGCCCTGGTTTGCGTACTGGCTCCGTCCGCAGAAGTTAGCCAGCACCGACTCCTCAGCCTCCTTGGCCTGGAGGAACAGCGGCTCGGTCCCCTCGGCCTCCATCAGCGCGATCCACGCGCGGGTGCCGACGCTTCCGACCCCGACCACCTTGCGAGCCACCTGGACCAGCCGGAACTGGTCGAGCAGATGCCGCCGGTCGGATTCCAGGGTCCGGCCGTACTTGTCGATGACGCTCTGAATCTGCTGGTAGATCGCGCTGGCCTGCTGATCTGGGTAGAGCTCTTCGATCGGCACGATCGTCGGCGGGTCGCTGATGATCTGCCGCCGCCCGTCGGTCACGGTAGTGAGCTTGTCTAGCGCCTGCATGCTGTCGTGCGTATGAGCCTTGCTGATCATCTCCTCGGTGGCCTTGGCGCGCTTGGCCTTCATCTGTGACTTCACGTCATCGAGGGCGGCCTGGACATCAAGGTGCTGGTACCACACGTCGAGGAACGACAGCTTCGCGAACCGCCACATCGCCGTCCGGTAGGCCTCGGCGGCCGCCAGAATGATCTTGCGGCGCGCCTTACGGTTGAAGCCGTTCGCCCGGCCGGCCACCGCCAGGCTGGCGGCGAGCCGCTTGACATCCCACTCGAACGGGCCAGGCAAGGTCTCGTCGAAGTCGTTGACGTCGAACACCAGGTCACGTTCCGGCGAGGCGAATGCCCCGAAGTTAGCCAGGTGCGCGTCCCCGCATAGCTGCACCCGCAGCCCGGATGAGGGCGTGGTCGCCAGGTCAGCTGCCATCGGCAGCGCCGCCCCGCGATAATAGGCGAACGGTGACACGAGCATCCGCCCATGACGGATCGGCACGAGCTCGGGCACCCGCATTTTGTCCTGGTCGAGCAGCAGTCTGGTTGGGTCCCGCTGGCGATCCGGCTGGAACTCCGCCTGTGACTTCAGCGGTGTCAGCGACCTCGCATCCCTGCCCCGTGCTGCCCTGTCCGCCTGGCTGAGGTCATCGCCCGCGGTTGCTCGCGCCACCGGGCGGCGAGGCTGACGCGTACCCGATCGGCGGGTACGGCCCCGATCACGGGCACGGGCCCGATCAGTCGTCACGGTCATGATTGCCCCCTGTATAACAGCCCCCGTGCCGCTCGGCAGTGCCTCCTGGCATCTACCGGTAACTACCCATTGTGATGGCCCCTGAACTCGCGCGACGCATCGCCGAGCGTCCAAGCAGCATCGCGGCCCAGCGGCCCCGTTCCCCTCCAACCGCAAGATCTGGGAACGTGGTCGTCTTCCGTCGCGGCAGCGATTCGGTGCAGCGTTCATGGGTAGGCCAGTCGCTACACAGCGCAAAAGGAGTTTTGTAGCTGTTCTCCGATCGTCATCGTTAAGCGGGGGTGAAGCCATGGCGGTAGCGGTTGGCATTGACCTCGGTACGACAAACTCGGTCATCGCGGTCACCGAAGCGGGGAAGCCATCGGTCGCTCCCAATGCGGAGGGCTCTCGCACGACCCCGTCGGTGGTCGCGTTCACGGAGCAAGGCGAGCGTCTTGTTGGCCAGCTCGCCCGGCGTCAGGCCATATTGAACCCAAAGGGAACGATTTACTCCGCGAAGCGGTTCATGGGCCGCCGGTTCGACGAGGTCACGAGCGAGATGAACGCGGTCTCGTACGACGTAGTGGCCGGACCGGACGGAATGGCGCGGTTTGACGTCCGCGGCAAGCTCCACGCCCCGGAGGAGATCTCCGCACTGGTGCTCCGCAAGCTCACCGAGGACGCTGCGAAGTTCATCGGCGAGAAGGTGACAGAGGCCGTCATCACGGTTCCTGCCTACTTAACGACGCGCAGCGGCAGGCGACGAAGGACGCTGGCCGCATCGCGGGCCTGGAGGTACTGCGGATTATCAACGAGCCCACGGCGGCGGCGCTCGCTTACGGGCTCGAGAAGAAGGGCGCGGAGACCGTTCTGGTCTTCGACCTCGGCGGCGGCACGTTCGACGTCAGCATCCTGGACATCGGCGACGGCGTGATCGAAGTGCGCTCTACTGCTGGCGACACTCACCTCGGCGGAGACGACTTCGACCGGCGCATCGTGGACTATCTCGCCGACGAGTTCAAGGCCAGCAACGGCATCGACCTGCGCGAAGACCCGCAGGCGTTGCAGCGCCTGTTCGAGGCCGCGGAGAAGGCCAAGGTCGAGCTGTCTTCAGTAACGCAGACCACGATCAGCCTGCCGTTCATCACCGCCGACGCGAACGGCCCGCAGCACCTGAACTCGACACTCACGCGGGCCAAGTTCGACCAGCTCACCGCGGACCTCGTCGAGCGGACCGTGAAGCCCGTTGAGGCAGGCTATGGGGGACGCCAAGCTCACCGCGAATGACCTTGACGAGGTGATCCTGGTGGGAGGTTCCACCCGGATACCTGCGGTGCAGGCTCAGGTACGCCGCCTCACCGGCGGCAAGGACCCGAACATGACGGTCAACCCTGACGAGGTGGTGGCCCTGGGCGCCGCGATCCAGGCAGCCGTGATTAAGGGCGAAGTCCAGGACGTTGTGCTCCTCGACGTGACCCCGCTGTCCCTGGGCGTCGAGACCATGGGCGGCGTGATGACGAAGGTGATCGAGCGCAACACCACGATCCCTGCCAGGCGTAGTGAGACATTCAGTACGGCTGAGGACTCGCAGTCAGCTGTCGACATCGTGGTGCTGCAGGGCGAGCGGGAGCTTGCCGGCAGATAACCGGGTCACTTGGTCGATTCCGGCTGGAGAACATCCGGCCTGCACCTCGTGGCACTCCGCAGATCGAGGTCACCTTCGATATCGACGCGAACGGGATCCTCAACGCATCTGCCCGTGACCAGGACACCGGCGCGGAGCAGCGCATCACGGTAAGCGGCAGCTCCAACCTCGACCAGTCCGAAGTTGAGCGGATGATGGCGGACGCCGAGGCCCATCGGGCCGAGGACCGCCAGCTCCGTGAAGCCACCGATGCGCGCAACGAACTGGACGCTGTCGCCTACCAGGTCGAGCGCGGGCTGACTGAGGCGGCGACGCAGCCCCGGTGCACGAGAAGTCGCGCGTCGAGATGCTCGTGGCCGATGCGCGCAAGGCGGTTGCCGAGCAGGCACCGCTCGACCAGGTCAGATCCTGACAAGCGAGCTGCAGCAGGCTTATCACTCGCTCGGCGCGTCCGCGTCTGCGGCAGCCGGGGCTGGCGCTGCGCGGTCAGCGCAAGGCGGGGACGGACAGCGCAGGTCAGGTGACGCCGATGACGTCATCGACGCCGAGTTCACGACCGATGAGTGACGCGGACCCAGGCCGCTCTGGGCCCCCGACACCGCCCGGACGGCGGCGCCTCGAATGGGGTTGACCCGGACGTTGCGGCGCTGGAAGCGCGCGATCGCGGAGCTAGCGGACCAGCGGCTGCGCACGCTTGCTGAACTGGACAACGCCCGCAAGCGTTACGACCGGGATCTGGGTAATGCGCGAGAGCAGGAGCGGATCCGGGTCACGCGAGAGTGGCTGCCGGTCGTGGACAACCTGGAACGGGCGCTGGCCCATTCGGGCGCGAACCCAGAGTCGATCATCGATGGTGTCGGGGCCGTGACGGAACAGGCAGTCCGGCTGGTCGGACAGCTTGGCTTCCCGCGCCAGGACGACCTGGGAGCGCCGTTTGACCCATCGCTCCACGATGCCGCTGGGTCCAGGGCAGACCTGACGCTCCGGCTGGCACCGTGGTCGAGGTCCTGCAGCCGGCCTACGGAAAGGGCGACCGCCAGCTCAGGCCCGCGCTGGTGATCGTCGCGACGGGTGATGATGGCGCCCGCCCGCGATTTCTACGAAGTCCTGGGCGTGCCGCGCCAGCAAGCCAGGACGAGATCCAGCGCGCATACCGCAAGCTCGCCCGTAAACATCACCCGGATGTGAGCAAAGACCCGGACTCGGAGGAGAACTTCAAGCAGGTCTCCGAGGCCTATGACGTCCTGTCCGATCCGGAGACCAGGAAACGGTACGACGCCTTCGGGCCCGACTTCCGCGGGTTGGCGAGGATGTTGACCCTGAAGAATTCAGCCGGGCCAGGCGGGGCAGGACACGCGCGGGCAGAGGCGCAGGCGCGGGAGCGGGCGAGGACTTCACTGCTGATATCGATCTGGATGACCTGTTCAGCAGCGTGTTCGGCGGCGCCAGGACCGGCGATGGCGGTGGGCGCGGGACGGTGGGGCACGATACCAGGCGCTGACCAGGAGATCGAGCTAGAAGTTTCAGTGGACGAGGCTTACCGAGGTGGCCGCCGATCCGTCACGATCCAGGGCCCGGATGGGACGAGAACACTTCAGGTCAGCATCCCGGCCGGCGTGACAGACGGGCAGCGGATCAGGCTCGGCGGTCAGGGCGGCCATGGCACGGATGGGGCGCCGCCTGGCGACCTGTACCTGATCGCGAGGATCGCCTCGGACCCGCGCTATCGAGTTCAAGGCCGCGACGTCTCCGTGGACTTGCCACTCGCCCCGTGGGAGGCCGCACTCGGCACCACCGTCGCGCTACAGACCCCGGACGGGGAAGCGAAGGTGAAGGTTCCGGCTGGCACGTCTAGTGGCAGGCGCCTGCGTTTGCGTAACCGCGGTTTGCCGAATCCGCGAGGAAGCGCTGGCCATTTGTTCGCTGAAGCCCGGGTCATGGTGCCGAGTGACCTATCGCCCGAGGAGCATCGGCTGTTCAGCGAGCTGGCCGCGACCAGTGACTTCGACCCGCGGAGGCGACAATGACCGCTCCGGCACGCGCGAGCTACGCGCTGAGCTTCCCGGTGCGCCTCGACCTTGACTCTTCGCCCGCGCTACGCAAGACTCACCCAGATCTGATCCGCAAGCTCGTAGTGCTCGGTGCTCTCGACGCGCAGACCGACTCGACCGGACGCATGTGGTTCGCCCCGGCGCAGGTGGGCGTCGATGGCCAGGATTAAGCGTCTGCGAGCCAGCCTTTCCATCAACTACGCCAGCCTGGGCCTGGTCTGCGACCTGCTGGACAGGATCGCGGCGCTCGAAGCCACGGCCCGCGGCTCCCGACGCAGCGGAGGCTAGCGATGGACCCGAACCGTCTGACGACCAAGTCATCTGACGCCTTGCACGACGCTCAGGCCAAGGCGACGTACGCCTCGGTCATACGGAGGTCGACGGGGAACATTTGCTCGCGGCTCTCCTCGACCAACCCGAAGGCCTTGTGCCGCCGTCTGCTGGCCCAGTCGGGCCTGGATGGCGACAAGCTAAGAGCTGAGCTGGAGGCCGAGCTTGTCACGCTTGCCCAAGGTCAGCGGGCCAGGTGTACCACTCGGCCAGGTCGCCATCACACAGCGTCTGGCCCGTCTGCTCGACGCGGCGGATCGGGAGGCAGTCCGACTCAAGGACGAGTACGTGTCCGTCGAGCACCTGCTGCTCGCTTTGATTGACGAAGGACTGGTCTCCGGCGCTGGCCGCCTGCTGCACGACTCCGGGCTGACCAGGGACACCTTCCTCAACGCGCTGACCACCGTCCGCGGCAATCAGCGGGTCACTTCGGCCACGCCGGAAGCCGCGTATGAAGCCCTGGAGAAGTACGGGCGGGACCTGGTGGCGGAAGCCGCATCAGGGCGCCCAGATCCGGTGATCGGCCGGGACGCAGAGATCCGGCGGGTGATCCAGATCCTGTCCCGCAAGACCAAGAACAATCCGGTACTTACCGGTGATCCTGGCGTCGGCAAGACGGCAGTCGTCGAAGGCCTAGCGCAGCGGATCAGCCGCGGTGATGTGCCAGAAGGACTGCGCGACAAGACCGTTTTCAGCCTGGATCTGGGAGCGCTGCTCGCCGGAGCCAAGTACCGCGGCGAATTCGAAGAGCGGCTCAAGGCAGTGCTGAACGAGGTCAAGGCGTCGGATGGCCGCATCCTGCTGTTTGTGGACGAGGTGCACACCGTCGTCGGAGCCGGAGCTGCCGAGGGCGCCATGGACGCTGGCAACATGCTCAAGCCGATGCTGGCTCGCGGCGAGCTGCACATGATCGGCGCGACCACGATCGACGAGTACCGCAAGCACATCGAGAAGGACGCGGCCTGGAGCGGCGGTTCCAGCCGGTGTTCATCGACGAGCCCAGCGTTGATGACGCTATTTCGATCCTGCGCGGCCTGCGCGAACGACTTGAGGTATTCCACGGGGTCAAGATCTCGGACGCCGCGCTTGTCGCCGCCGTCGTGCTGAGCCATCGCTACATCTCCGAGCGCTTCCTCCCGGACAAGGCAATCGATCTCGTGGACGAGGCGTGCGCAATGCTGCGCACTGAGATCGACTCGATGCCGGCGGAGCTGGATGAGCTCGACTCGCCGGGTCATGCGCCTGGAGATCGAGGAAGCGGCGCTAGCCAAGGAAGACGACGCTGCCAGCGAGGCTCGCCTGGCCGACCTTCGCAAGGAGCTGGCTGACCAGCGGGCGCAGGCAGACGCCATGCGCGCGACCTGGGAGGCAGAAAGGAACGCGCTCCGGCGCGTACAGGACCTCCGAGCCGAGCTCGAGCGCGTACGGCAAGGAGCCGATCAGGCCGAACGCAACTACGACCTGAACCTGGCCGCCGAGCTGCGCCTCGGCAAGATTCCAGAACTCGAGCGCACGGCTGGCAGCCGAGGAGGAGACGCTAGCTGAAAAGGGTGAGCATCTGCTGCGAGAGGTCGTGGCAGACGAGGAGATCGCCCAGATTGTCTCCCGCTGGACCGGGATCCCGGTCAGCCGGCTGGAAGAGGGCGAGCGCGAGAAGCTGCTGCAGCTCGATGACGTCCTGCACGAGCACGTCATCGGGCAGGACGAGGCCGTCGACGCTGTCGCGGACGCGATCATCCGCGCCCGCTCGGGAATCAAGGATCCGCGGCAGCCGATCGGGTCGTTCTTGTTCCTCGGCCCGACCGGCGTCGGCAAGACGCAGCTCGCCAAGTCACTCGCGGCCGCGCTGTTCGATACAGAGGACAACATGGTGCGGATAGACATGAGCGAGTACCAGGAGCGGCATACCGTCAGCCGGCGAGTTGGTGCCCCGCCCGGCTACGTCGGCTATGAGGAGGGTGGCCAGCTGACCGAGGCCGTCCGGCGCAAGCCGTATTCCGTCGTGCTGTTCGACGAGGTTGAGAAGGCGCACCCGGACGTGTTCAATGCTCTTCTCCAGGTACTCGATGACGGGCGGCTGACCGACGCACAGGGGCGGACCGTGGACTTCAGGAACACGGTGATCATCATGACGTCCAACATCGGCTCGGAATACCTGATCGAGGGCGTGACACCAGACGGCGAGATCAAGCCAGCCGCGCGGGACAAGGTGATGGCCGCCTTGCGCAGCCACTTCCCCCCGAGTTCCTCAACCGCATCGATGACATCGTTCTGTTCAAACCACTCACGCTGCCAGAGGTCGAGCAGATCGTTGACCTGATGACCGACGGCCTGCGGCAGCGGCTTGCGGACCGGTCGATAACACTCGAGCTGACCGAGGACGCCAGGCGGCTCATCGCCGACCGCGGGTTCGACCCGGTCTATGGCGCGCGTCCCCTCAGGCGCTTCATTGCCCGGGATATAGAGACTCGCATAGGGCGGGCGCTGATTAGCGGCGATGCCAGGGAAGGCGCCGAAATCGAGGTCGATGCGGCCGACGGTGATATCGCAGTCCATTACAAGAACGCGGCATGAGCTCAGGAAGGAATGGTCTTGACATGGGCACAGCGGCAGATATCCGCGGAGCGGTTTACGAAGCATTGAGAAACGATCCGGTAATCGACCCGGACGACATCGACGTCGAGGTTATGGGTGGTGATGTGCTGCTCAACGGGACTGTTCCGAGCGAGGCACAGCGCACTGAGGCCACCGTCGCGGTCCAGCGTGCCGCTGGTGTCTCCACCGTCCACAATCTGCTGGATGTCGCGCTGCCGTCCGATGACTACGGTGACGACGCGGCGCTCGCCTGGGAACCGGGCCCTCGGGCGCATAGCCGCCTCGTTTGCCTGGCCGATAATCGGAGGCGGACATGACAGTCCTGACAGCACCGGCGAGCACGCTCACCGACGGCGTGGTGGAACTCCGGCTGCCCTCGCCGGACGCGGGAGACATCGAGACTATAAACCGCTATATCGAGGATGAGCAGCTCGACGGCGGGTGGCTGCCGGACATTCCACTAGTGTCTGCCCAGCGGCTGGTTGCGGACTGGCTGGCCGGCTGGGCTGGCCAGGATAGTCATAATGGCCCGGCGTTCGTTGTCACGGTCCCTGACGAGCCGCGATTCATCGGCGTCGTCGGCGTGGCCGAGCGTGGCGACGGAGACATCGAGATGTTCTACGGGACCGCGCCGGGCTGGCGTGGGCGAGGAATGGCAAGCCGGGCCACGCGACTGGCCGCCGAGTGGGCGGGCAGGCAACCCAGCGTGCACACCGTGGAAGCCCGGATCGACCAGGGCGCCGGGGCCAGCGAGCGAGTCGCGGTAAATGCGGGCTTTGTCCTGGCCGATACGATGACGCATTCGGACCCGGGTACCGGGGAAACCGTTGAGATGCGGTACATCATGGACCGGCCTGATGGGGCCTCTGACGGGTCATAATCGGAGGGCCGCGATGTCTCGGCCCGCGGTCCAGGCGGGGTGAGATCGGCTGCCAGCCACCCGCCGGGTGGCGCGACGTCGCCGGTGCTGGACGCAATACGCGCCGCGCGCTCGCTCGGCCTGTCACGACGGGGCCGGGCGGCCGCGGCGGGCGCGCGCCGGCGCGTGCCTGGCCGGCGGCCCGCGGGGCGCCGCGGGGCGCCGCCGGCGGCGCCGGCCGGCGGGGGAGCCGGCGACGGCCCCCGGAGGGGGCCGCGGCCGCGGCGCGCGAGCGGGGGGCCGCCCGACGCGCCGCGGCCGGCGCGCGGCCGCGCGGCCGCGGAGGCGGCCGGGGCGAGGCGGCGGCCGCGGCGCGAGGCCCCCGGGACGCGCGACGAGGCGGCGAGCGCGGGGGCGCGCGGCCCGGCGGCCGGCCGCGGCCGCGCGCCGGCCGCCCGCCGCCCGGCCGGCGGGGCCCCCGCCGGCGCCCGGCCCGAGGCGCGGCGCCGGGGCGCCGGCGCGAGGCGCCGGCCGACGGCGCGCGAGCCGAGCGCGAGCGCCGAGGCCGCGACGCCCCGCCCCGGCGCGCGCCGCCCGGCCGCGGCGCCGGCGCGCGGCCCGGCGCGGCCCCCGCCCGGCGGCGCCCGCGGGGCCGCGCGCGGCCGCGGCCCGCCGGGCGCGGCGCGGGGCGAGCCGCCCGCGCGGCGGGCCGCGGCCGACCCCGGGCGGCGGGCCGGCGCGGCGCGGGGCCGGCCCGCGGGGCGCGCCGCGGGGCGCGCGGACGCGGCCGGAGAACGTGCCCGGGGGACGAGGGGCGGGGCGGGAGACGGGAGAGGGGCGGCCCGCGGGGAACGGGGGGGGCGGCGGGGGGGGCGGGGGGGGCGGGGGGGGGGGGGGGGGGGGGGGGGGGGGGGTCAGGTCAGGTATCCGCGGTTCGCCGCTGGCGGGCCTGGATCAGGTATTCCTGAATGTCCCGCAGGGGGGCACCGGAGTCGTCCACGTGGTGTCTGGTCCAGAACCCGTCAGGCCCTAGCCACCACGTTGCGGTCTTGTCGTCCATAGCCAGGTCGATGAGGCCTGTCAACTGGGCTCGCTGGCCAGGGTCAACCACCCGGATCAGTGCCTCGACCCGACGGTCCAGGTTCCGGTGCATGAGATCGGCGCTGCCCAGCCAGACTTCGCCGGGTGGCGTCCCATCGTCGCCGGTGCCAAACGCATATACGCGTGAGTGCTCCAGGAACCGGCCGAGCACGCTGCGGACTCGGATTGTCTCGGACACGCCCGGCAATCCCGGCCGCAGTGCACAGATCCCGCGGACCCACAGGTCGATCGGCACGCCAGCCTGCGACGCCCGGTAGAGAGAGTCGATCATCGCTTCATCGGTGATCGCATTGCACTTCATCCGGATCTGGGCTGGCTGGCCGCCGCGTGCTCGCTCGGCCTGTTCATCGACCCGTTCCAGCAGGCCGGGCCGCAGCCCCTCCGGGGCGACAAGCAGCCGGCGATACCCCGTCTCCTGGGTGTAGGCGGTGAGGTGGTTGAACAGGTCGGCGATCTCAGCGCCGGCGGTGCTGTCCGCGGTGAGCAGCCCGAAGTCCTCATATAGCCGGGCCGTGGTCGGGTGATAGTTCCCCGTCCCGATATGGCAGAACCGGCGCAGCGAGCCGTCCGGCTCCTCGCGCACCACCAGCACCGTCTTGCAGTGAGTCTTGAGCCCGACGCTGCCGTACACCACGTGGCAGCCCGCCTCCTCAAGCCTGCGCGCCCAGACGATGTTGGGGCGCTCGTCGAACCGTGCCTTAATCTCGACGACCACCACAACCTGCTTGCCGCTCTGGGCCGCGGCGATGAGCGCTTCCACGATCTCGGAGTCGCCGCTAGTCCGGTACAGGGTTTGCTTGATGGCGAGCACCCTCGGATCAGCGGCCGCCGACACGACCAGCCGCTGCACGGTGGCGGCGAACGAGTCGTAGGGGAGGTGCACCAGGACGTCACGCTCGGCGAGGGCCGAGAAGATGCTGGTGTCGCGGGGCAGCGCCGTATCCGACGGAACGAAGGCCGGGTACTTGAGCTTCGGCAGGTCGAGATCGGCGATTGCGCTCAGGCCTGACAGGTCGAGCGGCCCCGGCAGCCTGTATACAGCGCGGTTATCGACGCCAAGCTCGGTCACCAGGCTGTCCAGCATGTCGCTGGACATCGACTCCTCTACCTCCAGCCGGACGGCCGGCCCGAAACGACGCCGGGTGAGCTCGCGCTCAAGCGACTTCAGCAGGTCCTCTGTCACGTCCTCGTCGATCTCCAGATCGCTGCCGCGCGTGACCCGGAAGACGTGATGCTCGATGACGTCGAGGCCCTTGAACAGCTCCGGCAGGTGAGCGGCGATCACGTCCTCGAGCGCCACGAACCGGTACGGGGCCACGGTCAGGAATCTGGGCAGCAGCGGGGGCACCTTGACGCGCGCGAACATCGTCCGGTCAGTCCGCGGATCGGCGATCATCACGGCCAGGCTGAGCGACAAACCCGAGATGTACGGAAACGGGTGAGCAGGGTCGACGACCAGCGGCGTGAGCACCGGGTAGATGCGCTCCTGGAATAGCTGGTGCAGCGACTCCTGCTCTGCGGCCGCGAGCTCCTTCCAGCGCAGAATCTCGATGTCCGCTGCTGCCAGCGCGGGCCGAACCGAGTCGCTGAAACACGCTGCATGTCGACGGGCGACCTCGCCCGCCGTCCGCAGGGTGTTCACCAGGACCTCTTCCGGCGGTGCCCCGGTGGCACTCTCCACCGGCAGACCGGCCGCCATCCGCCGGACCCTGCCGGCCACCCGGACCATGAAAAACTCGTCCAGGTTGCTTGCGAAGATGGCCACGAACCGTGCCCGCTCGAGCAGCGGGGTGGTCTCGTCTTCGGCCAGCTCCAGCACTCGCTGGTTGAACCTGAGCCAGCTCTCCTCGCGATCCAGGTAACGGCTCGGCGGCAACTGGCCACTGCCATCCTGCTGGCTGCGGCCCGCGTCTCCGGGCTCCCGGAGACCACGGCCCGGCACTTTGCCGACGCGCTCCTTGCCCTTGCCGCGCTGTGAGCTGACCTGAGCTGAGCCCATGTCTTTAATGGTCCCCAGCCTGTGATGGTTGAAAGGCCCGCGCCGGTCCAGCTAAGCGGCTAGCTAGCCCTGAATCTGGGCAAAATCAGCCCGTGGCACTCACTGCAGTCGATGCGATCTCTGACATGGTTGCGCCGGTTGTGCTACTGACCGTGGGCGGCATGCTTTCCAACGGGCTGATCACCATCTATAGCGACATCGATAACCGTATGCGCGACATGACACGCGAGCGGGGCCTGGCGATAGCGGCGACATCGGTGGCCACATCCGCCGATGCGATCACCTATGCCGTGAAGCGCACGAGCAAGTTCGACTAGTGAGTGATCGCAACCCTAACGGCGGTATCTGCGAGGCAAGGGGGCACGATGGCGCGTAAGAACGTCCGGGTACGCCGGGCATACGAGGAACCCGAACCGACCGACGGTGCCCGGGTGCTGGTCGACCGGCTCTGGCCGCGGGGCCTTACGAAGGCCCGAGCGGCCCTGGACGAGTGGTGCAAGGACGTAGCGCCTTCCGCCGAGCTGCGCGTGTGGTACGGCCATGACCCGGACCGATACGACGCCTTCTCCCGCCGCTACCGGGCGGAGCTGAAGGATCCGGTGCGAGCGACCGCCCTAACTCACCTGCGGGAACTTTCGAAGGATCGCCAGCTGACTTTGCTCACTGCGACCAAGGATCCCGCGATCAGTGAGGCGGCCGTGCTGGCCGACGTCCTCCAGAGCTAGATATGTCCGTACGAAGACCCACAGCCTGCAGACGCACATGGAGGCCAGGAGCAACAATCAGCAGGAGGCGGCCGTCTGGCCAGCGGGTCGGTGCGGATCTCGATGACGCGAGCTTCGATGGAGGGCAGGTCATGGAACTGACCGCAGGAAAAGTCGCAGTCGTAACCGGCGCGGCCGGCGGAATCGGCCTGGCGCTGGCCGAGCGCTTCGCGCGGGCCGGGCTGGACGTAGTGCTGGCCGACGTCGAGCGGGGCGCCCTGGCGGCCGCTGAGCAAAAGGTCGCTGCCCTGGGTGCCAGGACGCTCGCTGTGCCCACCGACGTCAGCGACGAGGCATCGGTGCAGGCACTGGCGGCTGCGGCGGTAGAACGCTTTGGCGCGGTGCACGTCGCGTGCAACAACGCTGGGGTCTCGAGCGCGTCGGATCCGTGGTTCGGCCCCCTCTCCGCGTGGAAGTGGGTACTCGGCGTCAACCTGTGGGGCGTCATCCACGGGATACGAGCGTTCCTGCCGCTGATCGCAATGCAGGGCGAGGGCCACATCGTCAACACTGCGAGCGTGGCCGGGTTGCTCCCGGGGTTTGCTCCCTCCTATGACGCGTCCAAGCACGCCGTCGTCGCCGTCTCCGAAGACCTTTACACGGCGATGCAGGTGGCAGGACTTCCCGTCGGGGTCAGCGTCTTGTGCCCGGGATGGGTCCGCACCCGAATCCTGGACGCGGAACGCAACTGGCCGGAAGCTATGGGCGAGGTGCCGCCGCTAGCGCCGACCGCCGAGGTGACGCTTCCGCACGTTCGTCGTGCCGTGGACCAAGGCATGGAGCCTTCGGCCGTTGCCGACCTCGTGGCCGAAGCGGTTGCTGCCAACAGGTTCTGGGTGCTCACCGACCCCGACTTCACCGCGATAGCGCTTCGGCGCTGGCAAGGCATCGCCGATGGCGCCAACCCAATGCGCGAGACTGACATCCCTGGCATGCCACCAATGACGCAGGTCATTGAAGAGGTCAGGCAGCTGCTAGCCGGCCCAGGCGTGTAGTGCGGCCGGCGGCGCTCAGCTGATCTGGCCCGCCGGGCTCGGGTGACGCTGGCCGGGGGCGACCTCCACCGGGCGCCCTCTGCTGCGCCCGCGCATCCAGAGGATGATCGCGAGGACGACCAGCACGAAGCCAACCGAGGCCGCGACGATCGGGACGATCGTTCCCCACGTGGTGATCGTGCTGCTGCCGTTGTTCGCGTCGGTTGCTGCCGCCGACACACTGGACGAGGTGGCCTTGAAGCTATCCGCAAGCACCGGCAGCAGCGGGATAACCTTCCCGTCCGGGAGCGCGATGCCGCCCAACTGCCGCTCGCTTCTGTGCACGTCCACGACGATGCCGGTATCAGGTGCCACCCAGTAGGTGCTCGTTGACTGATACGTGTAGGCAAGCGGGATGGTTTTGGCGCCAGGGAAAGCTCTCGCGAGGCTTCCGAGCTGGCTCGGCGAGATTAGCCCGGCCGCCTCGATGCGGGGCAGCAGAGCCACCGGCAGCGACTTCGGCAGGACCGCCAGCACCTGCGGGTTCGTGATCCGAGTGGGCGGCACAGTGGACTGATACTCGTACGTGTTGACGCCGCCGTGCTGCATCTGGGCCACGTAGGTGAGCGGTGTCGTCGACAGGGTGTAAGGCACCCATCCGGTGTAATTCTGCTTCTTCGCCGGGATAGGCCAGCTGAACGTGAGGCCACGTGCGTTGGTCACGTGCCAGTTGGAGGGGTGGCTGCCGGTCGCCGCGAGGCTCGTCCTGTCGACGGCGTAGTTGGACGTAAGTGCGCCGATCTGCCGTCCGGACGAGGTGACCGTGATCGTGTTGCGGACCAGCGCGGTGTTCCCCGACGTCTGCGTTACCTTGACAGAGTTCTTCACCGTCTCGGGGAGACCGGTCTTGACGGCCGCCGACAGGTTCCCGGTCGCCAGCGCCGCTGGGTTTATCAGGCTGCCGATCGTCCCGCTGTAGGTGCGCGTCTTGTTGTAATCGCTCGGCAGCCGCGCGATATAGCTCGGTGTGATCCACCACGCCATCAGCCCAGCACCGACCAGGAGGATCACGCCGATAACACCGCAGGCGATAGCAGCCTTACGCATCACAGCCCCCAGCGCACGTGCCACGCAGGCTTCGGTGTTCGAGCCTGGCTCCAGTAGCACGCCTAGGGCTCACTCTTGCCCGCTGCCGCGGCTTCTACCTCGCCCGTTACAGGTGATTGGCAGTCCACAGCAGACGCTCCGTGCGCGGTTATGCACGGGTTTGCCCGTCGGCCGTCAGCACCAAGCCCCCCGGCCGTCAGCCGTCAGCCGTCAGCCGACTGGCTGGCCGGCATCGATCAGGGCATCGAAGAGATCCGCGTACCGAAGCAGATGGAGGTCTCCGACATAGTGCTCGCTGATGTAGATCTGAGCCGCGTGTCCCATCCGGTCAGCCTCTGCCGGGTCGTCAAGCAGCCGGCGTACAGCGGCCCCGAAGGCCTCGAGATCTCGCGGATCAGGCAGCAGGATTCCTGTGCCGTCAGCGATCTGGTCGATGATCCCGCCGACGGCCGATCCGACGACAGGCCGGGACTTCCACATGCCCTCGGCCACGGTCAGCCCGAAACCTTCCGCGAGACTCTTCTGCACGATGACGGTCGCGTGCCGCTGCAGAGCATTCACCATCGCGGCGTTCTCGTCGGCATCATCGAGCGGCAAGGTGATCAGCAGGACGCGATCGCGTACCGCCTCCGGCAGCTCGCGCCATTGCAGCAGGCACTCGGCGAATACGGCGGCGCCATCGGGGTCGTCCGCAACGCCTGCCACCGCAGGCCCGACCAGAAGAAGATAGGCGTTGCGGTCAGGCGCGACGTACTTCGCGAACCCGTGCATGACGCCCGGCATGTCCTTCAGATCGTCCCACCGGGATACCTGGACGACGACAGGATCCGCTGGACCTGGGCGACTCAGGCCGGTGATCTGTGCTTGTCGCGTCACTACGCCTTTGGAACCGTCGCCGCGCGTAAAAGATGCGTCTGCGCCGGAGGCCGGACCGTCGAGCACGCCAATCTGCGACAACATGGCGCGCACGGTGCCGTGATCCAGGTACTGGTTCTTCGGCGAGAAGGGGTCGATCGACGGCGGTATGATCTTCGCATTCTCGGCCGGTATCCAGGACGGCACATACTCCCGCCGGGAAAAGACGTACATCTCGGCGGCGGCCAGGTAAGGCCTCAGGAAGCTCCACGCGGACCTGGTCGCGTCGTTCTCCCAGTCCACGCCGATATGGCAGCGCCACGCTACCCGCGCTCCCGCACTCGCCAGAGCTGTCGCAAGGCCCGCGGTCTGCGGGTCGTGGAGCAGCACGAGATCTCCCGGCCGGATCCGCTCGAGCAGCTCGAGCGTGTTGGCGGCCAGCATCCGGGCGTAATGAGCCGCCTCGGCTCCGCCGATGGGTCCGCCTGCCGGCTCGCCGTGGATCTGGTTGTGCAGCCGCTTGGTCGTGACGAAGAACTCAGAGTCTCCCGCGATCACGCCCCACCGGATGGGGACATCAAGATCCTCCGCATACCCGATGAGCACATTCAGCATCTCCGCGACACCGCCGCCGACCGCCGTCGAGCTGACATTCCAGATCGTGCGGTCCTGCAGCCTGTCCCGGAACCGGCCCGCTGCCTCCACCAGCCGCGCGTGCCGTTCTCCGCCGACCACAGTCTCCAGCTGGGCGACCGGGCGCCGGGGCACCTCGACCCATCTCACCAGGCTCACGGCCGACCTCCTCGCGGGTAACGTCATGGGCGGCGGGCAGCCAGCCCGGGTCCAATGAGCAATACCCACTCGAGGGGATCGCATGTACGCACGTCAGCATGCACTGAGCCACCCTGACCAGGCTGCGATCATCATGGGAACCTCCGGCGAGATCATCACCTACGCCGCATTTGAGGCGAGGTGCGATCAGGCGGCGCAGTTCCTGCGGGCCGCCGGACTCCAGCGCGGCGACCACATCGCGGTGTTCATGGAGAACAGCATCCGGATGCTGGAGATCGAAGGCGCGGCCGAGCGCACTGGCCTGTATTTCACTCTGATCAACACCTACCTCGCACCAGACGAGGTGGCCTACATCGTGGCCAACTCGCAGTCACGGCTGCTCTTCTGCTCGGCCGCGCGTGCGCCGGTCGCGCAGGCCGCCGCGGCCCAGTGCCCGCAGCTCGAGCGCGTACTGATGACCGGGCCTGGCGATCCGCCGCCCGGCTGGGAGTCCTACGAAGCAGCCGTCGCGGCGTACCCGGCGGAGCCCGTTCCAGATGAGTCACTGGGCGCGGCGATGCTCTACTCGTCCGGCACGACGGGGCAGCCCAAGGGCATCCTGCGCGATCTGCCGATGATGGCGCCGAGCGACCCGCTCCCGGTTATGGACTTCGTCAAGGCCATGTTCGGCTTCAGGCCGGGCATGACCTACCTCAATCCGGCGCCGCTGTACCACTCGGCGCCGGCGGCGAGCGTGTCCGCGTCCCTTCGACTAGGCGCCACCACGGTGGTGATGGAGCACTTCGACGCGCAGCAGTGGCTCGCTCTCGTCGAGCGGCATGGGGTGACCCACTGCCAGATGGTCCCGGTCATGTTCAGCCGGCTGCTCCGCTTGCCGCCAGAGATCCGGGACCAGTACGACACGTCGTCCCTTGAGTGCATCGTCCACGCCGCCGCGCCCTGTCCGGTGCACGTCAAGCAGGCCATGATCGACTGGCTTGGCCCGATCATCACCGAGTATTACGGCGCGACGGAGGCGCACGGCTTCACCTTCTGCGATAGCACCCAGTGGCTGTCGCATCCGGGCACCGTCGGCCGGCCGATCCTCGGTGACCTGCTCATCCTTGACGACGAAGGCCAGCCGTGTCCGCCCGGCGTGGACGGGACCATCTGGTTTCGCGGCGCGACTGCCTTCGAGTACTTCCAGGACCCGGCCAAGACGGCCGAGAGCCGCACCACCGACGGCACAGCTAGCAGCGTCGGCGACGTCGGCCACGTCGACGCTGATGGGTACCTGTACCTGACCGACCGCAAGACCTACATGATCATCTCGGGCGGGGTCAATATCTACCCGCAGGAGACGGAGAACCTGCTGTCCGCCCACCCGGCAGTCCTCGACGTCGCCGTGATCGGCGTGCCCAACGAGGATCTGGGCGAGGAGGTCAAAGCGGTTGTCCAGCTCGCGGACCCGGCCAGCGCGAGCCCCGAGCTCGCCCAGGAGCTCATCGACTTCTGCCGCGCGCACCTCGCGCATTTCAAGTGCCCGCGGACCGTTGACTTCGTCGAAGAGCTGCCGCGTTCTCCCACGGGCAAGCTCTTCAAGCGCCTGGTCCGGGACGCCTACTGGACCGGCCATGAGACACCGATCGTCTGAGCGAAGCGGAGCCGCAGCGCGCGCTTGAAGTCCTGGCTGAAAGGGCAACAATCCAGGCAGGGAACGTGGGGGTTGCGCTGATGCAGCTGCTGAGCGAGGGCCGTTCTGCACACCTGGCCGAGTACGCCGACGAGGCCAGACGCGGTGACGGCGGGCTAGTCCTGGTGTCGGCGAGTCGGCATGGGCAAGACCGCGCTGCTGGAAGCCTGCCGGGACGATCTTCGCGATGGTCGCTGGCTGTGGGGCGCCTGCGACGGCTGCTGACCCGCGCCCGCTGGGCCGCTGTTCGACGTTGCCGCGCAGCTAGATGGCGAGCTGCGCTGAGCTGTGCCGGGACGAGAGCGCAGACGGGACCGGCTGTTCGCGGCGTTCCTGGCCGAGCTCGACAGGCCAGGCCACCTTCACCGTGATGGTCCTCGAAGACGTGCACTGGGCAGACGAGGCGACCATCGACCTGCTCAGCTTCGTCGGCAGTCGGCTCGCGCGCATGCACGCCCTCGTGCTCGTCACGTACCGCGAGGACGAGCTTGGCACCGATCATCCGCTCCGGATCGTGCTCGGCGATCTCGCGACGCAGCGCGCGACGCGCTGGATCCGTACCGCGCTCTCGGCGGACGCCGTCTGCGAGCTTGCCGGGTCTCAGCAGGTAGACGCTGCCGAGCTGCACAGGGTGACCGGCGGCAACACGTTCTACGTCCGCGAGGTCCTGGAAGCAGGCTGGCCTTCAGTCCAGCGGACAGTGAGGGACGTGGTCGGAAGCGCGGCTAGCGCGGTCTAGCGAGGACGCGCGGCGGGCGGTGGAGGTCGCGGCTGTGATCGAGCGCCAGGTAGACCGCGGCTTACTGGTGTCGGTCCTCGGCGGTCCGCAGTCGTCTGTCGACGACTGCCTGGCGACCGCGAATCCTGATACCCGACGGTCGTGGCCTGCGCTTCAGGCACGAACTGGTCAGGATGGCAGTCGCAGCGGCGATCGCACCGCATCGCACGACGGAGCTGCAGCCAGGCTGCTGGCTGAGCTGGAAGCCGGTTACGACGCCGATCGCTGCGCTGCTCGCCCACCACGCGGAAGGCGCCGGAGACGCCAAGGCCGTCCTGCGGCACGCACCCGAGGCTGCGCGGCGGTCGTTCGGACCTCGGCGCCCACCGCGAGTCCGCGGGCTAGTACGAGCGAGCGCTACGCTTCGCGGACGACCTCGAGCCAGCCGATCGCGCGCCGCTGCACGAAAGCCTGGCGCCGAGTACGCGCTGCTCGATCGATAGCAGGAGGCAGAGGCAGCGCTGCAGGCGGCGCTCGCGATCCGGCGCGACCTCGGCGACACGCTGCGAGTCGGTGCCGATCTGCGCCTGCTGTCCACCACGCTGTGGCGTCTGTGCCGCGGCACAGACGCAGCGCAGGCAGCGCACGAGGCGGTCCGGGTGCTGGAGACGCAGCCAGCGGACCGGATCTCGCGTGGGCATACGAGGCACACGGAATCGCACTGATCAGTCGGGGGTCGGCGCAACGAGGGCCTCCGATATGTCGACCTGGCCGCGAGCTCGGCGAGCGGCTCGACCAGCCGGACGTGCAGAGCTACGCGCTGAACAGCGCCGGCCTCTGCCTGGTCGAGGCCGGCGCAGGACGGCACGCTCCACCTCGAACGCGCGCTGGAGATCGGTCTGGCGGCCGGGATACAGGAAGCCGCCGGGCCGGGCGTACTCCAGTCTGCAGGAAGGAGACATCTTACTGCACCGATTTGCTGACGCAGAGCGGTATTACGCCGATGGGATAGCGTATTGCGACGGCCGCGAGCTCAGTGTCTATTCCATCTGCCTGACCGGCTGGCGCGCCTATGCCCTGCAACTGCTCGGGCGCTTTGACGAAGCAGGCGTGCTCGCCGCCGAGATGCTGGCGCAGCGCGGGATCTCACCGGTGAACCGGCTCAATCCGCTGCGGGTGCTCGGCAGCATCCGCGCCAGGCGTGGCGAGCCGGGTGCGTGGGAAATGCTCGACGACGCGCTCGGATCGGCCGTCGCCGGGGCCGAGCCGGCCTGGATCGTGCCAATCCGCGCGCTGCGCACGGAGCTGGGCTGGATGCTCGGCGAGCCAGAGCGAGCGGCCCGGGAGATCCTGCCCGCCTACGACCTGCTGTTCGGACAGGTCGAGCCGTTTACGGCCTGGTCGCTGGCCATCTGGCTGCGACGGCTCGGGCTGCCGAACAAGCTGCCGCCGGATGCGCCCGAACCTTACGCACACGAGCTGGCCGGTGACTGGCAAGCCGCCGCCGCGGCGTGGGAACGGCTGAGCAGGCCGTACGACGCCGCGCTGGTCCGGCTGATCGGCGGCGACGAGGCCGACCTGCGGTCGGCACTCGAAACGCTCCACGAGCTAGGCGCGACAGCTACCGCGGCCGCCGCCAGGCGCCGGATGCGGGCCCTCGGCCTCCCGGCCATCCCGCGCGGTCCGCGGCCCGCCACGCGCTCAGCGCCGGCCGGGCTGACAGCGCGCGAGCAGGAGGTTCTCGCGCTGCTGTCGGAAGGACTCGCGGACAAGGAGATCTCCCGCTGGCTCTTCATCTCCGAGCGCACCGTGCATCACCATGTCTCTGCAGTCCTGGCCAAGATCGGCGCGACATCGCGCTCGGCCGCAGCTGCGGAGGCCGCCCGGCTGGGCATCAGCTCGCCGCTGTAGTCATCGCGCCCGCCAAGTTAGGCATCCTGGCTGGCCAACCCAGGCAATTCTCCCGATTAATCGGCCACCTCGGCGCGCCTACGGTCTTGCCAGCGCCCCTCAACGACGGCAGAGAAAGCAGGATGACATGAGCGAGGACGTACGCGGCATGACATGTCCCGGCGCAGGCTGCTCGCGGGGGCTGGCACTGCCGGTGCAGGCCTGGCGGCCGCGTCGGCGGGCGTGCTACCTGGCATCGCGCCAGCTGCGCGAGCCTCGGCGGCCGCCTACCAGGGCCATACTCCGGGCGCGCAGGCAGGCAGCGGCTTATTCGGCCGTATCTTCCCCGACCTGCCGCCTTTCGCGCCAGCCACCGACACGGTGCGTGCGCGCTGCTGGAAGTCGGCATGCCGGGCGGCATCATGGACGCGGGCGACGACCTCGCCGCCGGCCAGAAGAGCCTGATTGTCGACCCGACGGTCAACGGGAACCCGACGAGCACCAACCCTTACGGCACCAACCCCGACAACCCGACGATGACCGCGGGCTCGACGTTCGTCGGGCAGTTCACAGATCACGACATCACCTTCGACCAGACGTCGCAGCTCGGTCAGACGACGAACCCGCTCACGTCGCCGAACACGCGCACGCCCGCGCTCGATCTTGACTCGGTCTTCGGCGGCGGCCCCGGCGTCCGGCCAGATCTCTACGTGCCCAACGCCGACGGATCTGTGGGCCCGGCGCTGAAAATCGGCACCGGCGGCGTGCATGAGGATCTGCCCAGGGCGGCCAATGGCGACGGCAGCTACGCCGCGCTGCTCGGCGACCCGCGCGACGATGAGAATGTCATCATCGGCGGACTGCACTGCGCCCACATCCTGTTCTACAACCGCGTCCTGTCCGAGCTCGGGAGTGCTGCCTATCGGTTCGGCCACTCGATGGTCCGGCCGTCCTACCGCGCCAACTTCACGTCGGGTACTGGCGACTCCGGCAGCCCGACGGCCGATCCGTTCTTCGCGCTTGTCTTCGACGCGGCGGAGACCGACTTCAACGGGCCGGTGCAGTACGACCGGGACGACCTGCTCGGCGGCTATCCCGCGCCACGGCGCTACGTCGGCTGGCAGACCTTCTTCGACCTCGGCGACGGCCAGGTCAAGAACAACAAGAAGATCGACACCACCATCTCCTCGGTGCTGTTCACCCTGCCGCTGCCTGCCATAGCTCCGCACACCCAGACCGCTCCGACCGTGCTGCCGCAGCGCAACCTGCTCCGGCAGCTCACCTGGAGCCTGCCATCCGGCCAGGCGGTCGCTGAGTGCCATGGGCGTGGCGTCGCTGTCGCAGACCGACCTTGCCGACATCGGCTCCGTCTACGCGCCGTTCGCCGCCAGCACGCCGCTGTGGTACTACATCCTCGCGGAGGCCAAGGCAGTCGCCGGCGGCCTCAACCTCGGTCCCGTCGGCGGCCGGATCGTGACCGAGACTCTCATCGGCCTGCTGCGCGCCGACCCGACCAGTTACCTGTCCGCGTATCCGCGCTTCAGCCCGTTCCTGGGCACCGACCTCGTCCTCGGGCCGAATCCCGATCCCAACATCACCGGCAATCGCAGCTACACCCGCGCTCATTTCCTCTACTACGCGGGCGTGGTCGCGCCTGGCACCTACCGCTAGCGGCCTACAACCGCAACGCCGCGCGCTGCCTGAGCCACGCCCCGGCTCCGCTAACCAGCAGTATCAAGGCCGGGGCGAGGCCGAGCAGGCGCATCGAGGTCAAGCTGAGATCGGCCGCACCGGTTGAGCCACCGGCGATCCCGCCCGCAGTCGCGATATTCAGGGGCAGTGCGACCACGAGAAACACGGCGACGATGACGGCGAGTGCCTGGCTCCGCTCCGCCCAGGCCAGCACCCACAGCACCGCCGCGATGACCAGCATGGTGCCCACATGGCGCAAACTGCCGACCGGGTTGTCCGGCCCCAGCTCCGCGGTGATCAGCAGGGACGCCAGCAGCACCAGCTCGCCCAGCACCAGACCGGCGGCCAGGAAGACACGGTCGGGCGTCCGCAGTCCGACGCGGGCCGCCCGCCAGCGATACCACAGAACGGTCAGCACCGCGGCGACCGGAATAGCGATCTGCCAGTACCAGCCGAGGGCGGTGACATGGGTCCGGTAGTACGCGCCGACCTCGACATGACATGGCTGACCGGGGAGGCAGGGGCCGGCAAACCCGCCGGGCGCTGATGGGACGGATTCAGGCGCTCGTAGAACGGTAGCGACCCGGCGATCACCAGCCCGAACAGGAGCAGCGGCAGCCAGTACCCATGCGAGGCGGCGCTGGTCCGGTTGCGGATCAGGCGCATCTCGTCTAGTAGCGGCGCAGGCGCAGGTCCGCCCCGGCCCCGGCCTCCCGTCGGGGGCTCAGGTGTCCCGTTCATTGCTGCCTCCGGTGTCTCGTGCCTCGTCGTGCTCGTGGACAAGCGACGCCAGGGCCGCCATCTCGGCGGCCAGGGCGGCACGCCCCTGCCTGGTGATACTGACCCAGGTGCGCGCTCGCCGGCCCTGGTAGCCGCGCTCAGCCCGGACCAGTCCCGCGTCCTCCAGAACCGTCACATGTGTGGACAGGTTTCCCGAGGTCAGTCCCAGAGCTTCCTGGAGGTAGCCGAAGTCCGCCTGGCGTGCCCGCGAGGCAATCGTCAGAATGCCAAGCCGGTGACGCTGATGCACGATCTCGCTCAGCGCGGCTGTGGGATGCGTCTCCCCGGTCACGCCAGCAGCTTTGCATTGCAAATCTACTGTGTCAACAGGCTTCGGGTGCGTAGATAACCGGACGACACGGAGCCGGCCGGGCAGTAATGTCCCGGCCATGTCTACGTGGCCTGACGGCGAGCGCGACAACATGTACACCGGCCCGGTCCTGGTGGCCGGGGAGCGCGACACCTTGCTTGCTTGGCTGGATTTCCACCGGGCGACGCTGCTGCACAAGTGCGCGGGCCTGATCCCAGAGCAACTCGTGCTGCGGTCCTGCCCGCCCTCGCGGCTATCCCTGCTCGGGCTGGTCCGGCACATGACAGGAGTCGAGTCCTGGTTCCACGACTTCGACAGCTCGCCTGAGCACGCCGGGTACTGGACGGAGCAGAGGCCGGACGCGGCCTTCGAGGCGCTGGACCCGGCGACCGCCAGCGCCGACCTCGCCGCGTACAAGGACAGCGTCGAGCGAGCCAGGCGTGCCGTCGCCCCGCTGGATCTCGCCGCGACGTGCCCGTGTCCCGACTGCACGGACGAGCCCCGGTCGCTCCGCTGGGTCCTGATCCACATGATCGAGGAGTACGCCCGGCACAATGGTCACGCCGACCTGATCAGGGAGGCGATCGACGGCGCCGTCGGGGACTGAGCCGCACGGCCGGAGAGGACGATTGTTGCCAGCTTCCATCGGATTCCTCGTCATCGACACCACCGATCCACTGCGGCTGGCCCCGTTCTGGTGCGGGCTGCTCGGCGTCGAGGTCGACGCGACCATCGGGGATGGCCAGTTCGTGGTGCTTGGCAAGACGGCCGACGGCATGACCGTCGGATTCCAGCGCGTGCCCGAGGCCAAGGCTGGCAAGAACCGGCTGCACCTCGACCTCGTCGTGGACGACCTCGACGCTGCCACGGCTGATGTCCAGGCGCTCGGCGGGCGCTGGCTCGAGCCCGGCACGACTCGAGATCTCGAGGGCTTCCAGTGGCGGTGCATGGCTGACCCGGAGGGCACCGTGTTCGACATCGACGTCCTGCCACCGGAGTGACGTAGTAGCGGCGAATAGTGATATTGAACCGCCATCTGGGGCAGAGGGCGTCGACGGCCTACAGCCTGCCGTCCCGGACGATCACGATCGGGCACCGGGCATGGTGTACGCAGTGCTGGCTCACCGAACCGAGGAGCGCGCCGGTGAAGCCGCCGTGCCCACGGCTGCCCACCACGAGCAGGTCCGCGCCGTCGGCCGCCTTGAGCAGGACCTCAGCCGCAAGTCCCATCCGCACAGTAGCGCTGACCTTGATCTGGCTCGCCGAGTTCACCACCGCCGCGATGTCGCTGGCGAGTTCCGTGGCGAACAACGACTCGAGTTCGGCCGTGTCTTCCACCGTCGACAGCACCCAGGCGGCCCGGTTGATCATCACCGGGTAGCGCCAGGCCGTTACCGCTTCGACGGTTGCCCCGGTCAGCTCGGCCTGCCGGACGGCCCAGCCAAGTGCAGCCTTGGAAGAGGGTGAGCCGTCCACGCCCACCACGATCCGGTGCCCAGAGGCACTGTGCATTCCGCTGGCCGTCGCTCCTGCGGAAGCGGACTTCGCTGTCATACCAGGCTCATCGGGACGGGTACTTGGCGAGGATCTCCTGCAACTGCTCGGCGAAGCGAAGCGACTCCTGATGGCTTCGCTGCCAGACGTTGCGTCCGAAGATCAGCCCGGTCGCACCGGCTTCCATCGACTGCCTGGCCTTCTCGAGCATTGCCTCATCACCAGCCCGTTCCCCGCCAGATACGAGCAGCAGCGTGCGGCCTGCCGACCTGACCACGGCGTCGATCGCATGCTGTGGTGATGTGTCCCGCAGATAGTCCTGCGGCACGCCAGACTGCTTCTCCGGGTGCGGGAAGTTGACCTTGACCAGGTCGGCGCCCAGCTCACTGGCGGTCCGGGCCGCATAGTCAACGGCGTAAAAGGAGTCCTTGCCGCCCTTGCTGTCCACGAACGAGCCTCGAGGGTATGACCACACGATCAGCGGCATGCCTAGCCGGCCGGCGTCCTCGCGCACGCGCCGGAGCTCGCTGAAGTCGTGCTCCTGGGCGGGCGAGCCAACATAGAGCGTGTAGCCAACCGCGTCGGCACCAAGGCGCACCGCGTCCTCGACGGAGGCGTTCAGCGGCGATAGCGGGTCGATCGCCGGGATGTCGGTCTTGCCATTGAGCTTCAGGACCAGCGGTACCTCGCCGGCGTACTCCCAGTAGAACTTCTCGGCGAGGCCGATCTGGATCGCAATACCGTTGAACCCGCCCTCCAGCGCCAGCTTGATCACGTACCTCGGATCGCTGGCGGCAGGATTGGCGAAGAAATCCCTGGGACCGTGCTCAAGTCCCTGGTCGTACGGCAGGAAGATGGCCGTTCCGTTGCCGAGACCGTGCCTGTGCAGAATCCGGTGCAGACGGGCCCGCTTACCGGTGCTGAGGCCCAGTTCCTCCAGGCCTGGCCGTGCATTCATGACTGGCTCCTAGCGAGCACCTTTAACCGTTGTCAGTGTGCAGAATCTCGCTCGCACGCCGAGCGGCCTAGGGCCAAAGGTCCGCCTCCCTGGGCGCATAGTCCGTGATCGCTACGTCGCGTGGGGTCGCAAGGTCTGGTGACTTTGGGCCGTACCGGTATCGGTCTGGCGGCGGCATGCTGACGGCTGGAGCAACTCCGGAGGTGATTGCCATTAGCGCAACCGTCAGGGACGTCATGACGACATCAGTAGTTGCTGTGCGGAAGGATGCCTCGTTCAAGGAAATGGCGGCCATGCTACGCAGCCGCCGGATCAGCGCTTTCCCGGTGGTCGACGACGCCGGTCGCGTCATCGGCGTCGTGTCCGAAGGAGACCTGCTGGTCAAGGAGGCGGTTCAAGCTGATGGCACGAGTCTGCTCGCTGCGCTGCGGCACCTGAAGGAGGACGACAAGGCCACAGGCATCACCGCTGGTGACCTGATGACCGGGCCTGCCGTCACCATCGGTCCTGATGCCCAGGTAGAAGATGCGGCCCGCCTCATGTACGACCGGCGGGTGAAGCGGCTGCCCGTGGTCAACACGGCGGGCCGACTGCTCGGGATCATCAGCCGGGTGGACGTGCTGGCCGTCTTCAGCCGCCCGGACGAAGAGATCCGGGACGAAGTCGAGCGCCGAGTGCTTCCAGGGGTGCTACACGCTGCGCCGAAAGACTTCGGCGCGGCTGTTCGCGACGGCATCGTGACCATCACTGGTGAACCACCGACTGACGAGGTGGGCCGCGCCATCATCGACGCGATACGACATGTCCAGGGTGTCGTCGCGGTCCGCGACCGGCTCAGCGTTCCGCGCCACGACTAGCGAATCCGGGTCTTGACTCAGCTCAGCGCGTCGGGGACTTCCAGGGCGTCGGCACGCCCAAGAGCCATAGCCGAGCCGGAGAATCATCTGACGATGCTCGGGCCACGGCCACGCCGGCGCCTGATCTCCGCGCATGTCATCGCGCTCGATCAGCTGATGCAGGAACGAGGCTGACAGGCCGTGGCGAGTGGCGGTCAGCAGGACGTGCTCAAGCGCCTCGCCCGCCGCGAGCCAGTTCGCCGGCTCGTCGTCGTTGGTCGTGAGCACCGCAAGGTGCGGGAACCGCTCGTACTCTGCAACCGGTCGCGCGAGCGGCACGGCCGCCAGGAAATCGGTGTCGCGCACCGGCGCGGGCTCCCGTGCTGGCCGCAGCGGCAGGGCGCTGACCGGTATCCCGTCAGAGCGATCGACGCCCACCCAGCGGCGCAACTCCGCCTCGTGCTCGTGATCCCCGGCCATCTCGTGGCCCGCGTCCGCCGCCAGGGCAAGGACAAGGATGGCATCAGCCCGATCCAGCATGCGCAGGTCGGCATGCTCGGCTTCGGCCGACCTCCGCAGTTCCGTCACGACCGCCGCCGGGATTTCCCGGTCGGCATATGGCGCGCGATCGGTGTGGCGTCGCCAGATCGAGTCCCGGAGCGCGAGCTCGGCGGAAGTAGCGGCGGCTCCCGGCACAGCCGTGATGACCGCGAGCACGTCAAACGGGTACTCCGGGTGCGGCAGCACTTGCACGTGGGCGTCGAAACCAAGCGCGCGGATGGCGACGCGCGCGTTGAACAGCGCGGCGCCGCAGCTGATGTACAGCGACCTGGCGGCCGGGTCTGCGACCCACAGGGCGCGATAAGGATCTGCGGAGATCCAGAGCTCATCCCCCGTTACAGAGAACCTCCACGGCTGTGAATTGTGGAGGGACGGCGCTGCGCCGGCCGCCGCGATCACCTGCGCAAGCTCAGCATCGGTCAGTGATCCGAACACGATTCCCCCGTTGGTCGTGTCACTCATATCAAGGCTACGTCGGTAGGCCGAAAGCGGCCTAGGGGCCTGGGTCCGGCCGAGCTGGGCCGACCGCCACCGGCGGCGCGATACCGCCGCTGCCAGCCGGGCGGGGCCAAGGCAGGATAGTGCTGACACCCTCAGAGGGAGGAGACTGCGATGGCGGGCGTTCCGACGGATAGTGAGCCAGGAGTCACGACCAAGATCAGCCCGCGGCCATTCGCCGACACGGTCTCGCGCCTGACGAGCTTGCTCGACGCAAAGGGCATGACGACGTTCGCCGTCATCGATCAGCGCGCGGCAGCGCAAGGCGCCGACCTTGACCTGCGCGACACCACGCTTGTCCTGTTTGGCAGCCCCGCGGCCGGGACACCCGTCATGGCCGCCGCTCCGCTCGCCGCGACTCGACCTCCCGCTCAAGGTCCTGATCTGGGCCGACGAGGACCATGTGAAGGTCTCCTACGTTGCGCCCGATGAGCTTGACCGCCGTCATCATCTCGGCCCGGACATGACGGCAAAGCTCGCCGGCATCGACGGGCTCACCGACGCGCTCGTCGCTGGCTGAGCAGTCCCTGCCGCGGCTACCGGAGAGGCACACCCGAATGCAGATCGACGCTGCCGCCCACATCACCGACAACCCGCTCGACGTCGAGGCGGCTGCCATCGCGGCCGAGGCAGCCGGCTATGACGGCTTTGGCGTCGCCGAGACCAGGCATGATGCCTTCCCCGCGCTCGCCCTGGCCGCCCGCGCCACCACCGCCATCACGCTGCAGTCGGCGATCGCCGTCGCCTTCGCACGCAACCCGATGAACTGTCGCCGTGCTGGCCAACGACATCCAGCTCATCGCGGGCGGCCGGTTCCAGCTCGGCCTCGGCTCCCAGGTCCGGCCCCACATCGAGCGCCGGTTCTCGATGCCCTGGAGTCATCCGGCCGCACGGATGGAGGAGTTCATCACCGCGGTCCGCGCGATCTGGACCAGCTGGGCAACGGGCGAGAAGCTGGCCTTCCGCGGCCCCTTCTACCAGCACACGCTCATGACGGACTTCTTCAACCCAGGTCCGAATCCGCACGGGAACCCGCCCATACTGCTCGCAGCCGTCGGCGAACTGATGACCGGCGTAGCCGGCCGCGCCGCCGACGGCATGGTCTGCCACAGCTTCACCACGGAAACCTATCTGCGCGAGCGCACCCTGCCGGCGCTGCGGGCCGCGCGCGGGAGCCTCGACCGCTTCACACTGTGCCTGCCCGTCCTGGCCGCAATCGGCAGCGACGACAAGACGCGGGCAGAGGCCGAGACGGCCGTGCGCGCGCAGATAGCCTTCTACGGCTCGACGCCGTCGTACCGCCCAGTGCTCGAGCTGCACGGCTGGGGCGAGCTGCACGATCAGCTCAACCAGCTGTCCAGGCGCCAGGAATGGGTCGCGATGGGCGAGCTGATCAACGACGACGTCCTAGCTGCGTTCGCCATCAGCGGCACCCCGGCGGAGGTTGCTGCGACGGTGCTGCAGCGCTTTGGCGACGTCATCGACCGCATCTCGCTCTACACGCCGCACGAGCCCGACAGGGCAGACCGGCTCGCGGTGGCCGCGGCGCTTCGCGCGGGCCAAGCCGCGTGACCAGGTGATAAACGGCTAAATACCCCCCAGATAGGCTGCGATCCATGGTCGATCCGCATCCGCTGGACAACCCGGCTCGAGCGGCGCTGCTTGGCCCACAGGCCTACCTGGCCGAGCGCTGCGGCGCCGCGCTGCGCTATCCCGCTGACGTCTCGCCGTTCGTCGCGCTACCCGACGAGCCCGGCACGGCGGCCTGGGAGGATCTGGCGAAGATGGCTGGCCCGGGCGCCGTCGTGTCGACCGCCGGCGTGGCAGCCGAGCCGCCGCCAGGCTGGAAGGTCCTGATGCGCATCGACGGCGTCCAGCTCGTGGCCGAGCACGTGGCCGCGGCCCACGATTCCGAGGCTGTCCCGCTCGGTCCCGCCGACGTACCGGAGATGCTGAATCTCGTGGCCGCGACCAGGCCCGGCCCATTCCTGGCGCGCACGATCGAGTTCGGCGGATACCTCGGCATCCGGCGCGGCGGGGCGCTGGTGGCGATCGCGGGCGAGCGGCTGCGCCCGCCAGGCTGGGCGGAGGTCAGCGCCGTGTGCACCAGCGCCGAGTTCCGCGGTCAGGGTCTGGCGACCCGCCTGACGATGGCGGTCGCCGCGGCGATCGGGGACCGCGGCGAGACGCCGTTCCTGCACGCGGCGGCGGAGAACCTCGGCGCCATCCGGCTATACGAAACTCTCGGCTTCCGGCTGCGCCGCCGAGCCTCGTTCGTCGTCGTCCGCGTGCCGTCGTAGCAAGGACCAAGGACCCTGCTGCACTGACCCAATGCCCCTGCCTCCGATGTCCCGTCCGCAGCCACGCTGAGACAGCACAGGGCTGGCATTTGATGGCCGCCCGGAAAGAGAGGGTCACATGTCAGGCATCGTCGTCGGCATTGATGGATCGCACAATGCCAGTCACGCCCTGGAATGGGCGATGACCGAAGCCGCGATTCGGAAGGCACCGCTTACCGTCATCACGGTCAACTCGGTTCCCGCGAGCTACTGGAGCGGCGCGCCGGTCGAACTGCCCGGTGACCTGGACAGGGTCGCCGAGATCCGCAAGACGGCCGAGGCTGCCGTCGAGGAGACCGCGACCAAGCTTGGCGCGAACCGCCCGGAGTCCGTGACGGTCACCGCGCTCAGCGGCTTCCCGGCGCAGACGCTCATCGACATCTCCAAGGAGAGCGACCTGCTCGTGGTCGGGACCAGGGGTGGCGGCGGATTCGCTCCGCTCGTGCTCGGTTCCGTCAGCCACCAGGTCGTCCACCACGCTCACTGCCCCGTCGTGGTCGTGCCGTCCCGCAAGTAACAGATATCGAGCCAAGCAGTCTCCGCTGTGGACTCGGGCGGCGCGGCCGTCCGAGTCCAGGAGTTTTAGAGGGGGAACGAAGTTGCCTATCCGGATCGGCATTAACGGCTTCGGCCGCATTGGGCGCGCCTTCGTCCGGCGCAGCCTCGATCACGACGACCTCGACGTGGTCGCCATCAACGACATCACCGACGTCGGCACGCTCGCGCACCTGCTGGCATTCGACTCCACCTACGGCAGGTTCGCGGCCCGCGTCGAGCACAACGACAGCTCGATCATCGTCAACGGCAAGCCCATCGCCACGCTGAGCGAGCGCGAGCCAGCGGCCATCGACTGGGGTGAGCTCGGCGTCGACATCGTCATCGAGTCGACCGGGAAGTTCCGCAGCCGCGACGACGCGGCGCTGCATCTGAAGGGCGGCGCTCGCAAGGTCCTGATCTCGGCACCAGGCAAGGGTGCCGACCTGACGGTTGTCATCGGGGTCAACGACTCGGCCTACGACCCGGATCGTCATGACGTGATCTCGTGCGCCTCATGCACGACCAATTGCGTCGCGCCGATGGCCAAGGTGCTGGATGACGCCTTCGGGCTGACGCGGGGCCTGATGACCACGATCCACGCGTACACCGGAGACCAGATGCTGCTCGACGGTCCGCATAAAGACCTGCGGCGCGCGCGCAGCGCGGCGATCAGCATCGTGCCGACGTCCACCGGCGCGGCGCGCACCACCGGGCTGGTCATCCCCGCGCTTGCCGGCCGCCTCGACGGAGTGGCAGTCCGCGTCCCGGTCGAGGACGGCTCACTGACCGATCTGACCGCAGTACTGAGCCGCGACGTCACCGCCGCGGAGGTCAACGATGCGTTCCGGGCGGCGGCCGACGGATCGCTGGCCGGCGTACTCGAGTACAGCACGGACCCGCTGGTCTCGCGCGACATCATCGGTTCGCAAGCATCGTGCGTCTTCGACTCGGACCTGACCCAGGCGGCAGCGAGCCTGGTCAAGGTGTTCGGCTGGTATGACAACGAGTGGGGCTACACCTGCCGGCTGGTGGACCTCGCCGGCATCGTCGGCTCGTCGCTCTGACCGGGCAATCGCGCGCAGCACGCGAATGGCCGCCAGGATCTCATCCTGGCGGCCATCGCCGTCCGGCCCGCTGCCAGACCGTCACTTGCTGCGCATCTCACGGAACCGGCGGATATCGTCCCGGCCCGCCAGCAGCGCCGCGCAAACCGCGGCAACGGCAGCTACCACTAGCACTCGCTTCATGACCAGCCTCCATCTGTTGTCTACGCCATCGTCCGCGGCTTCCGGCCACCAGGCCTAGGGCCGAAAGTCCGGACCGCCGCCTGATTGACGAGGGACTTTCGGCACTGCGCTCTCCCAGCAGTCCGGCCGATGCTGAGAAGGCGGGCCGAGTCGACCAGCCGTCGAACCGGCGCATCAACCCACCGCATGACCAGGAGGTCAGAAATGAAGGCAGCAGTTGTACGCCAGTTCGGCGAGCCGCTCGTGCTTGAGGACAGGCCGATACCCGAGCACCAGGACCAGGACAGATCACGGTGCAGATGCAGGCCTCCGGCCTGTGCCACACCGACATTCACGCCGCGCACGGCGACTGGCCGGTGAAGCCGACCCCGCCGTTCGTGCCCGGCCACGAAGGCGTCGGCTCCGTGCACGCAGTCGGAACGGACGTCACCAGCTTCAGCGTCGGCGACACAGTTGCCTATCCCTGGCTCGGCTACGCCTGTGGGCAATGCAAGCACTGCCTCACCGGGTGGGAGACGCTGTGCCTGAAGCAGCAGAACACCGGCTACTCCATCGACGGCTGCTACGCAGAGTACTTCCTGGCCGAGGCGGCATTCACGGCGCAGGTACCGGCTGGCATCAGCCAATTCGACGCGGCGCCGCTGACTTGCGCCGGCGTGACCACATACAAGGCAGTGAAGGTCGGCAATGTCCGTCCCGCCGACCTGGTCGCGATCTCCGGCATCGGCGGCCTTGGGCACCTGGCACTGCAATACGCCAAGATCGCCGGTGGCACCGTCGCGGCAATCGACGTGACCGACGAGAAGCTGCAGCTGGCCAAGGACCTCGGCGCTGACTTCGTTATCGACGCGCGGTCTGAGGATCCGGCAGCCGTGCTGCAATCGCATGGCGGCGCCGATGTCGCCATCGGCTGGCCGTCGACGACAAGTCGTTCGCGACCGCCTACGCCGGGCTCCGCCGCGGCGGCAGGCTCGTGCTCGTCGCGCTGCCAGCCGCGGGGACGCTCAGCATCCCGGTCTTCGACACCGTGCTGAACGGCACCTCGGTAATCGGGTCGATCGTCGGCACCCGCGCCGACCTTGCCGACGTGTTCACGCTGCACGCGCAGGGCCGCACCAAGGTGATCTACGAGATCCGAGATCTCGGCTCGGTCAACGAGTCAATCGACGACGTCCTGCACGGCAAGGCCAAGGCACGCATTGTCCTGCAGCCATAGCACCCAGAGTCGGCAAGGCGACCAGCCGGATGCAACGCATAGAAGCCGATCTTGCTGAGGACCATCGGCCCTGGCCCAGTTGGTTGCCTGCCCGGCAAGGTGGCGAGCGCGACAAAAGTGGGATCGCGGCTGCAACAAGGAGAGCGAGGCAGGTCCATGGCCACTGAGGGCGGTTCGGGGCAGCGGGTGATCGTCGGCGTCGATGGCTCCGCCGAGTCGGTCGCAGCACTCCGATGGGCCGCTGCCTACGCCGCAGCGGCCGGCGCCACCGTCGAGGCGCTGCTGTCGTGGCACTATCCGGCCGAAGCGGGCGTGACGCCACCGGGCGTCGCGCCGAAGGCGGTCAATCAGGAGGTGGCCGCTGACCATGCAGGCTGCCCTCGACAAGGCACTGAGCGAGGTCTACGGCGCGACGGCACCGGACAACGTGCACACCACGATCGTCTACGGGCACCCCGCGGAGATGCTGATCGATGCATCGAAGGATGCCGACCTCCTGGTGGTGGGCAACCGCGGTCACGGTGCGTTCACCGGAATGTTGACCGGCTCTGTCAGCATTCACTGCGTGAATCACGCAGAGTGCCCCGTCGTCGTGGTCCGCGGTCGACGGTGAAGACCATGACGGGAGCCGTACAACTCTCGCAGGCTGACGCTCAGGTCCTCGACAGGTACTGGCGCGCAGCGAACTATCTCGCGGTCGGCCAGATTTACCTGATGGACAATCCGCTCCTGGCCGAGCCCTTGCGGCCCGACCACATCAAGCCGCGGCTGCTTGGCCACTGGGGCACCACGCCTGGCCTGAACTTCATCTGGGCGCACCTCAGCCGTGCCATCAAGGTCCACGACTCGCCCATGATGATCGTGGTCGGGCCAGGACATGGCGGGCCAGCGGCGCTGGCCAACACGTGGCTCGAGGGCAGCTACACCGACGTCTATCCCAGCGTCCAGCGTGACACGGCTGGCATGCACCAGCTTTTCCGCCAGTTCTCCTTCCCCGGCGGGGTGCCGAGCCACGTCTCCCCGGAGACACCAGGATCCATTCACGAGGGCGGTGAGCTCGGCTACTCGCTGTCGCACGCGCACGGCGCCGCCTTTGACAACCCGGACCTGATCGTCGCCTGCGTCGTCGGCGACGGCGAGGCGGAGACCGGCCCGCTCGCGACCAGCTGGCACTCGCACCGGTTCCTCAATCCGGCCAGCGACGGCGCCGTGCTGCCGATCCTGCACCTCAACGGCTGGAAGATCGCCAACCCGGCCGTGCTGGCCCGGCTGCCCGAGGACGAGCTGGATGCCCTGCTGCGCGGTTACGGCTACGAGCCCGCGTACGTGACCGGCGAGGGACGACCACGTTCCCCATCTGGAGATGGCCGCGACGCTGGACGCGGCGATCGCCCGGATCCGGAGCATCCAGGACCAGGCCAGGACCGGCCAGCACCGACCGGGCCAGCTTGAACCCGGCGAGCCGCACGGCCAGCGCTGGCCGATGATCGTGCTGCGGACGCCGAAAGGCTGGACCGGGCCGGCCGAAGTAGACGGACTGCCGGTCGAGGGCACCTGGCGCGCCCACCAGGTGCCGCTGGCTGAGGTGCGCACGAACCCGGCCCACTTGCGGCAGCTCGAGGAATGGCTGCGCTCCTACCGGCCCGGCGAGCTGTTCGGTCAGGGCGGCAGTCCGCACGAGGACCTGCTCACGCTCGTGCCGCCGGGTTCGCTGCGGCTTGGCTCGACTCCGCACGCCAACGGCGGCGTGCTGCTGCGCGATCTGGCCTTGCCCGGATTCCGCGACTACGCCGTGCCGGTGACCGCGCCCGGCGCCAGCGTCTCCGAGCCCACCCGCGTCCTCGGCATGATGCTGCGCGACGTGCTGCGCGCACAACGCGGCGCAGCGGAACTTCCGCATCGTCGGGCCCGACGAGACCGAGTCCAACCGGCTCGAACGCGGTACTCGAGGTGACCGGCAAGACGTGGGAGGAGGCGACGCTGCCGGTCGACATGAACCTGGCGACCGACGGCCGGGTGATGGAGATCCTGTCGGAGCACACCTGCCAGGGCTGGCTCGAGGGCTACCTGCTGACCGGCAGGCACGGCCTGTTCTCGTGTTACGAGGCGTTCATCCACATCGTCGACTCGATGTTCAACCAGCACGCCAAATGGCTGAAGGTGTCGCGGCACCTGGCCTGGCGTCGGCCCGGTCGCGTCGCTGAACATCCTGCTCACCTCCCACGTCTGGCGGCAGGACCACAACGGCTTCAGCCACCAGGACCCTGGCTTCATCGACCACGTCATCAACAAGAAGGCCGAGGTCATCCGGGTCTACCTGCCGCCGGATACCAACACGCTGCTGTCGGTCGCCGACCACTGCCTGCGCAGCCGGAGCTACGTCAACGTGATCGTGGCCGGCAAGCAGCCGCAACCCGAACTGGCTGGACATGGACTCGGCCATCCTGCACTGCACCCGCGGCGCCGGCATCTGGGAATGGGCCAGCAGCGATCGCGACGGGGCAGAGCCGGACGTCGTGCTCGGCTGCGCGGGCGACGTGCCGACGCTGGAGATCCTCGCCGCCACCGACATACTCAGGCGCGAGCTGCCCGACCTGCGAGTCCGGGTGGTCAACGTCGTCGACCTGATGCGGCTGCAGCCGGAGACCGAGCACCCGCACGGCATGAGCGACGCGGAGTTCAACGGGCTGTTCCCGCCGAACCGGCCGGTGATCTTCGCCTACCACGGGTACCCGTGGCTCATCCACCGGCTGACCTACCGGCGGGATGGCGCACGACAAGTTCCACGTCCGCGGCTACAAGGAAGAGGGCACCACGACCACGCCGTTCGACATGGTCGTGATGAACGACATGGACCGGTTCCACCTGGTCATGGACGTCATCGACCGGGTGCCCGGTCTCGCCGAGCGGGCCGGCCAGCTCCGGCAGCGGATGGTCGACACGCTCGTCCAGGCATCGAGCCTGGACTCGTGAGCGCGGCGAGGACCTGCCCGAGGTCACCAACTGGACATGGGCTTCGCCGCTGCCGTGAAAGACGGCTGGGACCGCGCTCTGAACGACCCGATGACCATTGCCCGCATGCACCCGGCGGTCGCCCGATGACGGTCGTCGTCGTGAATGCGGGATCGAGCAGCCTGAAGGTCAGCGTGCTCGACGCTGCGGACAACGTGAGCTGAGTCCCTCGAGCTCGACGCGTGGGACGGCAGCCCGGATCATCGTGCGCTGACGGACTTCCTGACCACGGCCGGCGCCGATGCCGCCGTCGTCGGTCACCGCGTGGTGCACGGCGGCACGGTGTTCAGCCACGCGGTCCGCATCGACGACGGCGTGGTCGACGCCATCGGCGCGGCTGACCGACCTCGCACCGCTGCACCAGCCGCGGGCGCTCGCCGGCATCGCTGCCGCGCGCCGGGCACTGCCGGACACTCCAGCGGTGGCGTGCTTCGACACCGCGTTCCACGCCGGGTATGCCCGCCGCCGCCGCCCGGTACGCGCTGCCCGCTCGGTGGACGCAGCGAGTTCGGGCTGCGCAGGTTCGGATTCCACGGCTTGTCGCACGGGTACGCGGCGCGGCGGGCCGCGCAGATCCTGGATCGCGACCCTGCGCGCCTGCGCGTGGTTACGTGTCATCTCGGCGCTGGCGCCTCGCTGGCCGCAGTGCACGGCGGCCGTAGCGCGGACACCACCATGGGCTTTACCCCGCTGGAAGGCCTCGTCATGGCCACCAGGAGCGGCAGCGTCGATCCTGGCCTGATCATCTGGCTCCTCCAGCATGGCGGGCTTGGCCTCGATGAGGTCGCTGCCGGCCTGGAGCAGTCGGCCGGGCTGGCGGGACTGTCCGGGCAGGCTAGCGGCGACATCCGGGACGTCCAGCGAGCCGCTGCGGACGGCGACCAAGCGGCGGTGCTGGCCATCGAGGTGTACGTGCACCGGCTACGCCGGGAGATCGCGGCAATGGCAGCCGCTATGAACGGCCTGGATGGCCTGGTCTTCACGGGCGGGATCGGCGAGCACAACCCGGCGATCCGCGCGGCGGCCGCGGCAGGCCTGGGCTTCCTGGGCATCAGCGTGGACGCGAACCGCAACCGGGCCACCGCCGACGCGGTCATCAGCGGACCGGAGGCGCAGGTGTCCGCCCTGGTCATCACCGCCAGGGAGGACATCGAGATCGCCCGACAGGCCCGCGACGTGCTGGCGCGGCGGGCTGATGACCCGAGTGCCTAGCGGGACTCAAGTCACTCCCGACGACCTACCTTCGGCCCTGACACCTGGCGCGGCGTGCCGGTTGAGTGGAAGGGGATGAGAAGGAGGGCCGATTGATGAACAGCACGACGTATCAAGGCGCAGTTCCGGCCGCTAGCGCGAGCCCGTCGGATTGGGCGGGGTCCCCCTTGTCGACTATGCATTACCGCGCCACGCAGGCCCAGCCGATCCCGATCGAGCAGTACCCCGACGGTAGCTGCCACGTGATCCGGCTGGAGCTTCCGGGCGTCGATCCGGCCAACGACCTGACTGTGTCCGTCGAGAACAGCACGCTCACCGTGCTGGCTGAGCGACGCGACGCTCCGCAGCTGGGCCGCGAGACGGAGTTCCGGTACGGGAGCTTCGTCCGTCATATCGCGCTGCCGCTCGGCGCTAACGCTCAGGACGTAACGGCGTCATGTCGGCGCGGGGTCCTGACGGTCCGCATCGGGATCGAGCCAGAACGCGAGCACGGGGCGCGCAAGATCGACGTAGCGATCGAACCGTGACGCGCGGCGCAATCAGACAGGAGGCTGTCATGAATAAACCAGCCGAGCCGATTATCGTCGTCGGCGTCAGCGGCTCGCCCGCTTCGGCCCGGGCGCTGGGCTGGGCCGCGGACGAGGCAGCGCGCCTCCACGCCCGGCTCAAGGTCGTACTCATCTGGAGCCTTGACCAGCGAGCGTTCTACGCGCCAGCCATCAACCCGGACGACTTTGACCGGCGCGAGGCGCGAGCCGTCGGCGGACTTGCGGCCGCAGTGCGCGCAGTGCTCGGCTCGCAACCACCGGACGACATGACGACCGAGGTCGCCCAGGGCATGGCCGAGCGGGCCCTAGTGGATCAGTCGCTCGGCGCCGACCTGCTCGTGCTCGGATCGGCGTCCGGCCTGGTGACCGGACGCTCGATCGGCCCGGTCATCAGGGCGTGCCTGAGCCATGCCCACTGCCCGGTCGTCGTGGTTGGCCCGGAAGGGCCGCGCAGCCACGACCGTCCTGCACGGGACGACCGGCAGCCAGCATCAGAGCCGGCGCTTGACCGCAGCGATCTGCGGCTGGCCGCCGCAGCCAGCGGACCAGCGGCCGTCGGACCCGCGCTCAGCGCACCGGACGGGAGGCCACGATGACCCGCGGCGAGATGCACCTGGACGCGATGCTGCGCCACCTTGGCGCCGCATACTATGACTCGCTGCACGGCCGCGCCGCGACAGCCGACGTGACAAGGGCGGTCGACCAGGTAGCCGATCAGATCGGCGAGAAGCCGACATCGCGTGCACCTGTCGCCCGCCAGCGTGACGGGCAGGCATCCCACCGGGTGCCCAGGCACCATGGCCGCCTGCACAGTCGCGTTCGCGACGTGATGACCACTCAGGTCGATCACCGTCGACCGGATCACGCCCTTCAAGGAGATTGCGGAACTGCTTGTCAAACACCGGATCAGTGGCGTCCCGGTGCTCGAGCTCGGCCGCCGTGTGACCGGAGTCGTCACCGAGGGAGACCTGATCGCCGCTCGCGACAAGCGCGCGGGCAGTCGTCGGTACTGGACAGGAATGCTCCGCTACGAGACCGACCGGGCCCGGTACCTCCGGCTCACCGCGCAGCAGCTCATGACGACGCCGCCGGTGACGACGCACCCGGACGCTAGCATCGCCGCGGCAGCGCGCGTGATGAGCCTGCACCACGTCAAGCGACTGCCCGTGACCGATCCTGATGGCAAGCTCGTCGGCCTCGTCAGCCGGCGCGACCTGCTCAACGTGTTCTGCGTTCCGGACACCGAGATAGCCCGCCAGATGCGGGAAGTCCTCGCCGAAGCGCTGCCCGGCGACTCGGCCGCGATCAAGGCAGCGGTATACGGAGGCATCGTGACGCTCACTGGCCAGACCGACACGGCCGCCATGCGTGACTCCGTGACGCGGGCTATCGAACTCGCGTGGGACATCGACGGCGTGGTCGACATCATCAACCATGTGACAAGCCGGCAGCTCGTCTGATAGGCCCGGCGGACCGGGCACGGCCTTTGCGAAGTCAAGCCGTGCCCGGTCCGTCCTCCCACGTGTGCTAGCCAGCATCGTTGTGGAGGACCGCTGCCCCGCTGAACCGGCCGTGGGCAAGATCAGCCAGCGCCGCCGGAGCGCTCGCCATCGGATAGGCAACCGTCGTCGGCCGGATGCCAAACCGGGCCGCAAGCGCCAGGAACTCCTCGCCATCCCGGCGGGTATTCGCCGTGACGCTGCGGACCTGGCGCTCCTGGAACAGCTCGTCGGCGTAGTTGATCCGCGGGATATCCGATAGCCAGATCCCGGCGATCGCCAAGGTCCCGCCGCGATCGAGCGCTCGCATGGCGACCGGGACGAGCTCGCCTGCCGGAGCGAACAGGATGGCACCGTCGAGCGGCTCAGGCGGTGCGTCGGTCGCGTCGCCGACCGAATCGACGCCCAGCTCGGCCGCGAGCTTGCGGTTGCCTTCCCCCGCGTCAGCACATGGACGCGAAGTCCCTGATGCAGCGCGATCTGGGCCGTGATGTGCGCGCTGCCGCCGAAGCCGTAGATGCCGAGCCGGCCGCCCGCTGGCACCTCGGCCCGCGTCAGCGCCCGGTACCCGATAATGCCGGCGCACAACAGCGGCGCCGCGTGCTCATCGTCGAGCGATTCATGCAGCAAATAGGCGTAGGCCTCATCGGCCAGGCACGCATCGGCGTATCCCCCGTCGATGTCCCAGCCCGTGAATGTCGGCTGGACGCACAGGTTCTCCGCGCCGCGACGACACCAGGCGCACGTTCCGTCTGTGCTGCCCAGCCACGGCACGCCCACCCGGTCGCCCACCGCGAATCGGCCCGCACCGGGGCCGAGAGCGTCGACGCGGCCGACAACCTCATGGCCGACGGCGACCTCGGGATGCTTGGGTGGCAGGTCACCTTCGGCCAGGTGCAGGTCGGTACGACAGACTCCGCAGCAGCTGATCCGGACACGGATCTGGCCGGGGCCAGGCTGCGGCTCCGCCCGGTCGGCGCGGCGTAGCGGCCCCCGGTCGATGGGTGCGCTGCGCTCTACTACCCACGCGCGCATGTCACCTCCGGCTCATCCGGGGGGGGGCGGTCACAGCGGACGGTTGGCGCCGGCCAGCTACCGAAACGACGACCAGCGCGGGCCGATGGCCTCCCACGCCTTCGTCCAGCCCGCTATCCGGCGCCGGTTAGCCAGTACCCGGACTCCGCAAGCGGTAACCGACAGCAGCAACGCCAGGGCCGCAGGGGCCGCGATCGCGGCGATGACCTGCCGCTCGGCCACCGCGGCACGGGTCAGCTTCGGATGAGTCAGCTGGCCAGCCTGCGTAACCCACACCGTCAGATGCTGGCCGGCCTTGGCGTTGAGGGCGACGGCGACAAGTCCGCTGTGTCGGACACCGTCGGGCATCGTCCAGTGCGCGGTCACCCAGGACGTGTCCCACTCACCGTCTAGTCCGATCAGCCCGGATCCGGCGCCCTGGGCGAGAACGGCAGGCCTGGACGTCCAGCCACTCTCGGCCCGCATCTCGCGCGCGCCCGTGATCCCGACCGTCCGCACTGCGAAGACGGACAGGAGCGGCGCGGCCACCAGGAATGCGATCACCAGGCTGACGACGACTGCTGACTCTAGCTTGTCGACGTAGCGGCGCAGCGCGTTGTCGTCGCCGGCGATGATCCGGCGCAGTCGCTGCAATCGCTGCTGCTCCATCGCAGTACCTCCGGTCCAGGCTTCGTCTCCACCGTGCGGGGCTGCCAGCGTCCACAGCAGGGCCGATTAGCCTGTATGACGGCAGACTAAAGGCCTAAGCATGGTTTTCGTTAGTCCTGAATTCAGCTTGTGGCCGCCGGGGTGTCGCCGGAGCGGTGTTAGCGCGCCCGAACTGGAGCAGCATCTGTGGCTGGCTGGTCAGTCCCAGCAGCTCCCTGACCTGCTCACGATGGCGATCGGACTCCAGCGGCTGTGACTGCAGGCTCGCGAACACCCACCGGGTCGCCGCACGCAGCAGCAGCCGGTTGAGCGCCTGCCCGGCCTGCAGCCAGTCGTCGGCGGTATCAGCGGCCGTGGTAAGCACCGCCGTGACGGCCGGCAGCTCGCCCGGCTCGTCACCAGCGTCCGCTGGTTCAGCGTTGTGACCGGGGCCGGTCAGGCCGAAGTCGCGCTGCCGGAAACGCTGCGCACCCGACTCGCCGGCGCCTCGTGCAGCGCGCGCGGGGATGCCGTCCCTGGCCAGGCTGCCGGGCGGCCGGGACCAGCCGCGCGTCTCGGCAGTGATCTCGGCACTTGCGAGCTGCTCGGCGGCAGCCAGCTCGACCAGCCTCGCCAGTCCGCTGATCAGCTCAGGCTGCTCGACGAATCTCAGTTCGCTCCCCTCCGCCGTCGCGTCCGTGGCCAGTGCCGCAAGCAGCCGCGGTGACACGTCGCCCGGTGTGAAGGGGCCCCGGTGGGTATGCCGGTGCGGAACGGCGGTGATCAGCTCGGCTTCGACCGCGTTCACGGCCGCGTGTCCGTCCGGCCAGGCCCGTGCGACCAGCCACGGCTGCTCCGGGTCCGGCCACAGCTCCACCACCGGCACACAGCCAAGGTGGCGCAGGCCAAGTCGAAGCCCGAAGAGCGCCCCGCCGCAGCTGATAATCAGCTCCCGGCCCGCTGGATCGATCTGCGTCAGGATCCGGTCCGGATCGGCGTGCAGCTCGATCATGTCGCCGGCGGTCCGGAATCGCCATGGCTGCGTGTTATGCACCGACGGTGCCCGCGCCGCGGTCGCAACCACGGCGGCCACCTCGGCAGGCGCCAGGATCGGCGCGCGGGGGCCGCCGCAGCGCCAGCCGCCCGCCGGATCGTCCGGCCGGCCACGAGACCGCCCTGGTCGGTCATGGTGGCCTGATTATGCGGGTCCGGGTCGGGCGCGGCTGCGGCACCCGCGCCCCGCGCGCAGAATCCGACGTTGCGATCATAGTTATCACCCTCTTCAGCGTCCGTGACGCCGACCGTAGGGGGAGGGCCGAACGGCCCTACCACCACGGACTGATGTCCGTAGAGTGGGCCGCGGACCAATCCGCCGCCCGCGGTTGAGGCTGTTCACGGGGGGAGCAGCCGAGGCGGCCAGCGTCTATGGAGGAAACTATGGCTCAGGAGTCCAGCTCGGGCGATCCTGGTGCGGGCGGCACCGACCTGGGCAGACGCATTGCCGAGCAGCGCAACCGGGCGCACCTGACGGTGGCGGACGTAGCCGAGCGAGCCGGTATGTCGCCTCAGTACCTGCGTTACCTGGAGTCGAGCCCGGCGCTAACCCGACGCCGGCGACGCTGACGCGACTGGCGGTGGCCCTGGATGTCGCGCCGAGCTCGCTGGCGGGCGCCGGGCTGAACCTGCCGCCGGGCCAGCGATCGGCCGCGAAGAACGCCACGCTGCACGAGCTGACCGCGGCGCAGTGCCGGGAGCTGATCGCCGCTGGCGGCATCGGGCGATTCCTGTTCGTCCAGGAAGGCCGGGGGCCAGTGGCCATCCCGGTTAACTTCAAGATGGACGGGGATGACGTGATCTTCCGGACCAGCGGTGACTCCGCCGTCGCCGAGGGCATCCACCAGCAGGCGGTGTCCTTCGACGTCGACCACCTCGACGACGCGCTCGGCGAGGGCTGGAGCGTCCTGCTCACCGGCAAGGCGAGCGTCATCACCGGTGCCGCCGAGACCAGCCGTGTCCAGGCGCTCGGCATCAAGCCGTGGGCTGGCGGAGACCGGGAGGTCTACGTGCGGCTGTCTGCGAGCCAGATCACCGGGCGCCGCATCCGCGTTTCCGGCTAGCGCGGCCAGCCTGTTCAACGCTCAGCGACCGGCGCGCTCAGCGCCGAGCAGCCTGCCGCTCGCCTCCGCGACGAGCAGCCGGTCCCGGACGGCGACGACGCCCTCGGCGTGGCGAACGCGTACGAGCAGTTCAAGCGCAGTGTCCTGCCGGTCGAGCGGCCCCGTCAAGGTCACGACGCCCGCGGCCACCGTGACATCGAATGCCGCGGCATCAAGCCCGAATTCCCCGGCGATAACGTCGCGGATGACTTCGTCCCAGATGTCAGCATCGGGACGCTCGTAGACGCTCAGCAGGTCAGTCCGGCTCACGATGCCGATCAGCGTCCCGTCCGGGCCGACGACCGGCAGCCGCCGGACGCGACGGTCCTGCATGACGCGGGCCGCCACGCCGAGCGGCGCGTCCGGCGCGATGGAGATGGCGGGCGAGGTCATCAGCTGGCCAGCGGTGATGGCGTTGACCTTGGACTCCTCGCCGAGCTTCCAGCGCAGCCTGATCAGGCCTGCCGGCGGATTGGGATCGGCCACCTTGTACAGCAGGTCAGCCTCAGAGACCACCCCGACGACCTTGCCCGCGTCGTTGATGACCGGGCAGGCGCTGACGCGGTACTGGCGGAGCACGCCGCAGATCTCCTTGTAATCCGCCGACCGTTTCACCGCGATGACCCTGGTGCTCATCACATCGCCGACCGTTGCTTTCATGGCCGTTCTCCTCCCCCGCCAGTGCCGTGACCCTGATCTTGCGCTCCGCGGACGATGACAACCGGGCACGGCGCGTGGTGCACGCAGTGCTGGCTGACCGAGCCGAGCAGCGCCTCGGCGAAGCCGCCATGGCCGCGGCTCCCGACGACCAGGAGATCAGCGCCGTCGGCCGCCTCGAGCAGGACCTGCGCGGCGTTGCCCTCGCGGACGGTCGAGCTGACCTTGACCGGGCTAGCCAGATCGACGGTCTGGCTGATCGCGGCGGCCAGCACCTGCGCCGCGCTGCCCGCGAAATCGCCGTCCATGATCACACCGATCGGCGCGAACGGCACCCGCCGTACGACCGGGTAGTGCCAGGCGATGACGGCTCGACGGTGGCGCCGGTCAGCTCGGCCTGCCCGACTGCCCAGGCAGCGCCGCCTTGGACGACTCCGAGCCGTCGGCACCCACGACAATCCGGTGCTCCGACTGCTTGCGCTCGCTCACTCATGCCCGTTCCTCCTGTGGTCCCACCCTCAGGCTCGCGCATCCAGGCAGGTCGGCGCAGGGGCATCTAGCCCGGGGAACGGGGACGTTAGTCCCGGTCGGGCTTATCAGCTCGCGGCTACCGGAGCTGGCGCAGGAACGGGTCTCGCGGCGCGGCAGGGGCGATCCGGATCCGGACGTCCACTACGTGCGCGCCGTCCGGCCGGGCGATTACCGGGTTGAGGTCAAGCTCGGCGACCTCCGGCAGATCATCGGCCAGCCGGGACACGCGCAGCAGCAGGTCGGCCAGCGCCGCCGTGTCGACGGCGGGCGAGCCGCGATGGCCGAACAGCAGCGGCGCCGCGCGCACTCCGCTGATCATCTGCGCGGCGTCGGTGTCGGTCAGCGGCGCCAGCCGGGCCGCGCGGTCGCCGAGTACCTCGGTAGCGACGCCGCCCAGCCCGAACACGACGAGCGGGCCGAAACCGGCTCCTGGACGACGCCGACGATCGTCTCGACCCCGTCGGCCAGCATCGGCTGGACCAGCACGCGGCTCAGCCGTGCGCCGAACGCCGCCGACAGCTGCGCGTAGGCCTCCGCGATCTCCGCGGGCGTCCGCAGGTCGAGCTTGACCGCACCCGCGTCGGTCTTGTGCACCAGGCCCGCCACCTCCGCCTTCAGCACGACGTGGCCGCCGAGCTCGGCGGCCGCCGCGAGTACCGCGTCCTGGTCGTCGCGGTCAGCGTGGCCACCATCGGGATCCGGTAGCTGGCCAGCAGCGCGGCCGCGTCGGCGGCCGCGAGCCAGCCGCCGTCGGGGCTCGCCATCAGGAACGCGGAGACCAGCGCGCGGGCGCCGCCGACGTCGATGTCGTCGAGGTCAGGGACCTGGCCGTGCTGAGAGTCGCGCCACTCGCGGTACCTGACGGCGTGCCCGAGCGCGCTGGCCGCGCTCTCCGGGTAGCTGTAGACCGGGATGCGTGGCTCGAGCACTCGGTCACGGCTGCCCCGCCGCTCGCTGGCCCGGGCCGGTCGGCAGCAGGCTCACCGCCGCGGCCTGGTCCAGCAGCGCCGCAGCTATCGGCTTGGTCATTCGTGCGGTCAGGATCGCGGCGCTGAGATCGGCTACCGCGGTCGGGACGCCGATAGCCAGGACCGCGTCGACCGCGTCGTCCGCGGCGACCGCCTCGAGGCAGGCACGGAATGCCGTGACGCCGACGGTGGCCGAGGTGTCGACCGGGCCGGCAACCGTGGCCCCGGCGGCAGGAGCCGCGTGAGCCGGCGCTGCGTGGCCGGGCCGAGCGTTGCAACAGTCAGCCCGGTGTCGTCGCATGCATCGGCCGCCAGCACGCCGGCACCGCCTGCGTTGGAGACGATCGCGATCCGGCGGCCGGCGGGCAGCGGCTGGCAAGACAGGAACGCCGCCGCCTCGACCAGCTCGCCCAGGCTGTGCGTGGCGATGATGCCCGCCTGGCCGAACAGTGCCTCCTGCGTCACCAGCGGGGTCGCCGAGGCGGCGGTGTGCGAGGCGGCGGCGCGCTGGCCCGCCGCGGACCGGCCGCCGATGACGGTGAGCACCGGTAGCTTGCGGCCCACCCGGCGCGCGGTCCGCGCGAAGCCGCGCGGATTGCCGAACGACTCCACGTACAGCACCGCAAGCCTGGTCTGCCCGTCTTGCTCCCACCAGGTGAGCATGTCGTTGCTGGACACGTCGTACTTGTCGCCCACCGATGCGAACGAGGACACCCCGATGCCGAGCCGGCGCAGGTGCTCAAGCAGCGCGATGCCGACGCCGCCGGACTGCATGACGAGACCGGCGATGCCCGGCGCCGGGATGTCGGCCGCGAACGTGGCGTTGAGACGGGCCCGGTGGACGCGACGCCGAAGCAGTTCGGTCCGACCAGGCGCATCCCGTACCGGCGGCAGATCGCCAGCAGGTCGGCGCCGCCGCCGCCGAGGCTCGCGGTGATCACGATGATCGCGTGCACGCCCCGTCGCCCGCATGCCGCGGCTACGCCGGGCACCTCGGACGGCGGCACCGCGATAACGGCGAGGTCGACGCCGAGCGGCAGGTCCGCCGCCGAAGCGAGGCAGCTCAGGCCCTCCATCGAGCGGCCGCGCGGGTTCACCGGGTAGACCGGGCCGGGGAAGCCGCCCGCGACGATGTTGTGCAGGATCTCCCGGCCAACGGAGCCGCGACGGCGCCCAGCGCCGATGACCGCGACGGACTCGGGGAGCAGCAGGTGGCGCAGGCTCGCCACCTCCGCGCGGCTCGCGCGGCCAGCCACCGCGTCCAGGTAATGATCAAGCTGTCGCCGTCGTGGCCGGGCAGCGGCATGAGCAGCTCGATCACGCCGTCGGCGAACTGTCGCTCGACCGGCAGCCCGGCGTCGCGAACACGCGTTGCATGGCCAGGTTATCGGGCAGCGTCTCGGCCGCGAACGCGGTCAGTCGACGCTGGCTGGCTAGCGAGACGAGGTGCTCAAGCAGCAGGGTGGCGACGCCGCGCCCGTGCATCTCATCGGACACCGCGAACGCGATCTCGGCGACGCCAGGTCGGCCGGTCGGATTCGTAACTCGCCACGCCGACCAGCTGCCCGTCCAGCCGGGCGAGCAGCGCAGCGTGTTCGGCGTCCTCCGGCCTGCAGAGCCGCTGCGCCTCCCGCTCGGGAGCCTGCGGGCTGAAGCTGAAGAACCGGAAGTAGGCGTTGGCTGGCGACAGCTCTTCGTGCATTTGCCGCACGTCGGCAGCGTCTTCCGGCGTGGCATGCCGGATCTCGACCGTGCTGCCGTCGGAGAGCAGGGCGTAGCTCGGCCTGCCGGAGACCGCTCCGCTGCTCAGCTCATCGGCGTCCGGTCATTTCCATGTGGCGGCCGCCTCCCCGAGCGGGATGTCAATCCCGCCAGGATGACGGCCGACTGTCAGTCCCGCGTCGGGCCAAGGTGCCGCCGCCAGGGGAGCTTGGACCCGCTGTGCGTGGTCCCTGCATGAGCTCCTCAGTCGGCGCCGGCTGTGGCCGGGTCATGCTCTGGTACACCGCCAGCAAGGCGGCCTTCTGCGTGTCGTCGAGCGTCGCGTCCGTCCTGATCGCGCGCTCGACACCGGATCGTCCTCGGCCGGCTGGCTGGTCGCCTGGCGGTCGATGAGGCCGGCGTGGGCGAGCAGCATCTCGGCCGACACGTTCAGCGCGTCAGCGAGCTGTTTGAGCACGCGCACCGACGGCTGATGCATGCCACGTTCGAGCTCGCTCAGGTACGGATTCGACAGGCTCGTCATGTCGGCGAGCTGGCGGAGCGTCAGGTTAGCTAGCTTGCGCTGGCTGCGGACGAATGCGCCGAAAGCCTCCATCTGCGCATCCCACTGGCTTGTCATGACACTCCTTTCTGCTGCTCCATTATCCCGCCCCCGCGGTCACCGGCTGCGCGGGCGGCGCGCTCGAGGCCTGGGCCTGACGATCGGCAGGCGCGCGGCAGCCCTACCTGTCGCGCGCAGCCGAATGGAATGTGGCGCTACTGCCGCCTACTTCTTCGCCGCCGGCGTACCGGCCTGGACAGCAGCGGCGCCGTCGCCTTGAGCAAGTCCTCCGCGAACTTGCGCTGGCTCGCCAGCAGTTGCTCGGCGAAGTCGTAGGCACTCGCAACCACTTCATGCGGGGTGGGCAGCTTGTCGGCGAACGGCAGGTTCACGTCGGGCAGGTCGGGCTTGATCGACTGCACCGCGCTGGCCCAGGTCTCGATCGCGTCCACGACGGCCGCCTGGCTCTTGCTGATGGTGTTCAGGACCTCGTTAGTGAGTTCCTGAGCGACGTTGGACTCGGCCATCTCTTCCTCCTCAGGATCGGCTTCTTCGTCTTGCTCAGTATAGCTAGCAAAGTCTCGCTTCGTCAAGCAAGGTCGGTGCGCGAGGCGGGCCAGGCTGGCCGGCAGATACTGGCCGGCCGGGCTATATGGCAGGCTAGCCGCACGACATCGGAGGGATCGCGAGCGTGACCTGTACCCTGCACGTCTCCTGGGACGAGCGGCTGATTAGCTACGATTTCGGACCGCAGCATCCGCTGGCGCCGATCAGGGTCAAGCTCACGATGGAACTGGCACAGGCGTTCGGTCTGTTTAGCGGCGATGACGTCACTCTCTCGCCAGCGCCCCCGGCGTCCGATGCGGAACTGGAGCTCGTGCACGATCCGGAATACGTCGCCGTCGTCAAGCATGCCGGGGCGCTCGCCGCGGGCCGACAGGTATCGGGCCTGGACGCTCCGACGCTGCTGACGCACGGGCTCGGCACGGCGGACGACCCGGTCTTCGCCGACATGCACGAAGCGTCTGCCCTCGTCGCGGGCGCGACGCTGGCCGCCGCCCGTGCCGTCTTGTCCGGATCAGCGGACCACGGTGCCAACATCGCCGGCGGTCTGCACCACGCAATGCGCCGGAACGCCAGCGGCTTCTGCATCTACAACGATCCGGCGATCGCCATCGCGTGGCTGCTCCAGCAAGGTGTCGAACGGATCGCGTATGTGGACATCGACGTGCACCACGGCGACGGCGTCCAGGCGGCGTTCTGGAACGATCCAAGGGTGCTGACGATCAGCCTGCATGAGAGTCCCGCCACGCTGTTCCCAGGCACCGGTCGGCCGAGCGAAACCGGCGGTCCGGACGCCGATGGCGCGGCGGTCAATGTCGCCCTGCCGGCCGGGACGAGAGACGCTGGCTGGCTTCGGGCCCTGCACGCCGTCGTGCCGCCGTTGCTGCGACAATTCCGGCCGCAGATCCTGGTCAGCCAGCACGGCTGCGACACCCACTGGAGTGATCCGCTCGCCGACCTTCAGGTCAGCATCGATGCCCAGCGCGCCGCGCACGCACTGATACATCAGCTCGCCCACGAGACGGCCGACGGCAACTGGCTGCTGACCGGCGGTGGCGGCTACCAGCTTGTGCAAGTCGTACCCCGGACCTGGACGCACTTGCTCGCCGAGGCCAGCGGTCACCCGATCGATCCGGCGACGCCGACGCCGGCCCTGTGGCGCGAGTACGTCGACTGGGTCGCTACCGAGCCCGCGCCGGAGCTGATGACTGAGGGCGCGACCGGTGCGTTCGCGAGCTTCGACGCAGGCTACGACCCGGCAGATCCGGTGGACCAGGCCATCATGGCAACGAGAAACGCCATCTTCCCCCTGCACGGCCTGCTCCCCTGAGCCTGACCATCGCGGACTTTAACCGATCTGGAACCTCATGCCCGGACCACACGACGCGGCAGCAGGGCACCGATCAACCAGAAAATAGGAATAAACACGCCCACGATGAACATGACCCAATGGCCTTCCGCAAGGACACCACGCCAAGCGTGACCATAAGCACGAAGTAGATGATCCCCAAAATCCACCCCATTTTGCGCTCCCCCCGTCAGCATCGCCGCCGGGGGTGACTGCCGGGCGCGAAACCGCCCGAGACTCCCGCGTCGGGTGACGTGAGTTCAGTGCTGTGCCCACATAGTGTCGTCTCCTCTTGCGAATGGCATCACCCGCTCTAGGTGACAGACCGGGCTCCGATGCTGAACCGGGCGGCCCGGCGGCGGAGGTGGCGGTGGCGCGGTAGCGGCGGCGCGGCAGCGTCGCTGGCCGCGGCGCGGTAGAAGATCCGCTTGCCGATCTCGATGAGCGCGAGGTAGGCGACCACCAGGCCGAGCGCGGCGAAGAACGCGCCCGGCAGCGGCTGGAAGCCGAGGGTGTCGGCCAGCGGGGTGGCCGGGAGCAGCGCGCCGACCGTGACGACGCCGAGCGCGGCCAGGGTCAGCGGCAGGCTGGGGTGGCTGCGGAAGAACGGGATCCGGCGGGTCCGGATCGCGAAGATGACCAGGGTCTGGGTGGCCAGCGATTCGACGAACCAGCCGGAGCGGAACTGCGCCGGGCCGGAGTGGAAGACCCACAGCATGACGCCGAAGGTGACGAAGTCGAACACCGAGCTGAGCGGCCCGAAGAAGATCATGAAGCGGCGGATGAAGCCGATGTCCCAGTGCGAGGGGCGGCGCAGCTGCTCCTCGTCGACGTTGTCGGTGGGGATGGCGAGCTGGCTGGTGTCGTAGAGCAGGTTGTTCAGCAGGATCTGGGACGGCAGCATCGGCAGGAACTTCAGGAAGAGCGACGCGCCGGCCGCGGAGAACATGTTGCCGAAGTTGCTGGACGTGCCCATCAGCACGTACTTGATGGTGTTGGCGAAGATCCGCCGGCCTTCGGCGACGCCGTCGGCGAGCACGTCGAGGTCCTTCTCCAGCAGGATCACGTCGGCGGCGTCCTTGGCGACGTCGGTGGCCGAGTCGACGGAGATGCCCACGTCGGCGGCGTGCAGGGCCAGCGCGTCGTTGACGCCGTCGCCGAGGAACGCGACTCCGCCGCCGCTGCGCCGCTGGACGCGCACGATCCGTGCCTTGTGCTCGGGGCTCGACCCGGGCGAACACCGTGGTGGCGGGGATCGCGGCGGCGAGCTGGGCGTCGTCGAGCGCGTCCAGGTCGGCGCCGGTCAGTGCGCCGCCTGCGGCCAGCCCGAGGTCGTGGCAGACCTTGACGGCGACGGCCGGGTTATCGCCGGTGACGACCTTGACGGCGATGCCGAGGCTGGCGAGCCGCTGCAGCGCAGCGGCGGCGTCCTGCTTGGGCGGGTCGAGGAAGACCAGCAGCCCGGCCAGCTGCAGGCCGCGCTCGTCGGCGGCCGTGAGCTGGTGTCCGTCAGCGGCCGGCCGGGTGGCCACGGCGACGACCCGGTTGCCGGCCGCGAACTCCGCTGCGAGCGCAGCTCGCGCTGCGCCCGGCACGTCGGCGCAGCGGTCCAGGACAGTCTCCGGTGCGCCCTTGGTGACGAGAGTGCGGACGCCGGCCTGGTCGCGGACCAGGACCGAGACCATGCGCCGCTCGTGGTCGAACGGCAGCACCGCGAGCCGCTGGTACCGGCCAGCCGCGCCCGCTCGGCTGCCGCGGCCGGGGACTGCCAGAGCGCCTGGTCCAGCGGGTTGCCGCCGACCGCCTGGCCGTCCTCGGCCGCATTCTCGGTGCACAGCAGGCCCCACCGCAGCACCGCTTCCGGGCCGTCGGCAGCGGGCACGGCGCGCATGTAGTCGATGCGGCCCTGGGTCAGGGTGCCGGTCTTGTCGGTGAACAGCACGTCAACGTCGCCGAGGTCCTCGATGCAGACCAGCCGCTTGACCAGGACCTTCCGGCGGCTCATCTGCCGCGACCCGGCCGCCAGGCTGCTGGACACCACCGCGGGCAGCAGCTGCGGGGTGATGCCGACCGCGATGGCCAGGGAGAACAGCAGCGCGTCGATGACCGGCTTGTGCAGCGCCACGTTGATCACGAAGATCGAGGTGGTCAGCGCGCCGGCGACGTAGACCAGCAGCATCGAGAACCGGCGCAGGCCGACCTGGAACTCGGTATCGAGCTGGTGGGTGCTCAGGCCGGCGGCGATCTTGCCGAACTCGGTGCGTGGCCCGGTGGCGACCACCACGCCGCGGCCGCTGCCCGCGCTCACGACCGTCCCCATCAGCGCGCACCCGGACAGCTCGGCCAGCGGCGTCCCCGCGGCGACCGGGCCGGTGTCCTTCTCGGCGGGCAGCGACTCGCCGGTGAGGACCGACTCGTCGCATTCCAGGCCGTCGGCCGCCAGCAGCCGGATGTCGGCCGGCACGATGTCGCCGAGCCGCAGCTCGACCAGGTCGCCGGGCACCAGGGCGGTAACGTCGATCAGTGCCCGGCTGGCCGTCGCGGATGACTACGGCCTGGTGGTGGATCTGGGAATGCAGCGCCTCGGCGGCCTTCTCGGCCCGGTACTCGTTGACGAAGCCGAGCCCGACGGACAGGCCCACGATCACCCCGATGATGACCGCGTCGCTGCGCTCCCCGGTGAAGTAGGACGCGACAGCGGCGACCAGCAGCAGCGCGAGCAGCGGCGAGCGCAGCTGATGCCACAGCACCGGCAGCAGCCGGGCCCGATGCGAGGAGACCGCGTTCGGGCCCCACCTGGCTAGCCGCCGCGCAGCCTCCGAGCTCGCCAAGCCGGTGTCGGCGCTCACCGCCAGCTGCTGCATCAGGTCCGGGTCGGCCGCCTGCGCCGCGGCCAAGATCCCAACCGGTGAGGCAGCCGGATGCTGCGCAGTGACGGTCACTGCCGGAGTCCGTCAATGCGGGACGACCGTTCGCGCGGACGTGGCCAAGGCGAGCTGGGCATCGCGGCGTAGGTTCTCGATCGCTACACCGTGGATCTTCATGACGAGACTCCAGCCAGAAATCGCGGACGGCAGTACCTCCCCGGCCTCCGTCTGACGCTAGGGTGCGAGTGACTACGTGGGCGCCGACAGGGCCGAAGGTCCCGCCGCCTGAAAACCACGGTCGCGGCGGCCAACGCCAGTCCGCGACCATCGCTTGAGCCTTAGTCCGGCTGGTCGCCGCAGCCCGGCACTGCCTGAAGGTGATCAAACAGCACGGTCCTGATATCCCGGATCGCCAGATCAATCTCGGCGAGGGCCCGGTGAACCTTTCCGACGCCAGGATGGTCGCCCATTAGCCCCGCGGCCATCTCCAGATCTAGCCCAGCAGAGAACAGCCGGTATACCACGATATCGTTCAGTCCGTTGGCGATCCGGTCGCGATCCCGGACCACATGCCGCGTCACCCGGGCGGCGTATCTGCTGTCCAAGCCGGCGCGGGCAGGACGGGCTCGCACGTGCGACTCCCCATGCTGGGAGCCCCCCGGTCGGCGGGCACACTCGGGGGCAAATCATCGCTGCGCTCCTTCGGTCCTAACCGGCCGTAACTGGCCGTGCCGCCAAGGTCCGGAGCGACGCGGTCACCCGCGCTTGCTGTGGCCGGCGCAGGATCGCTGACGTACACCTATACCCCAATCAGCGTACGCGCCAGCCCGACAGCAGGCCAGGTCTAGGCCGGTACGGGCACCACAATCACCGGGCAGCCGGCGTGTTTTGTGCAATACCTGCTAACCGAACCGTGCACGAGATGTCGAAGTGGATGTCCGCCGCCGGTCCCGACAACGATCACGTCGCCGGGCTTGCTGGCGGCGCTGACGAGGGCGACCGCCGGATCGCTGTCCGGCGTCTCGATCGTCATACCTACATCTGCGGGCATCCGGCCGATTGCGGCCCTGAAGGTCCTGCGTGTCAGGATCGTCGCCGCGTCCCGCTGCTCAGCACCGGAGAAGCTCAGCACGACATGCCGATGCGAAAGGTGCCGTAGCCGACGACCGCCATGCCGGGGCAGACCCAGAGCCCACGCCCGCACAGCAACTAATTGCGCGTGATGAGACCTGGCCAGCTCCGTCGCCGCAGCGATCGCAGCCAGGCCTGCCGCCGAGTCGTCGATGCCCACGATGACCCGGCCTACGTGCCTGATCGCCTTCTCCTGCACTGCGGCCGGCTGGTCCATTGTTAGTGTCACGGTCGCCACCTCCCTCAGGGGCTGAGCACCACCTTGAGTGCTCCGCTCTCGCCGGCATGCGAGAGCACTTCGTACGCCTCGCCGAAATCGTCGAACCCGAAACGGTGGGTGATGAGCTTGCTCGGCTCGAGCTGACCGCTGGCCACCAGGCGGAGCAGTGTCGGCGTCGAGTACGTATCCACCAGGCCGGTGGTCACGGTGATATCCCTGATCCACTGATCCTCCAGGTGCAGCGCGGCCGGCTTGCCGTGGACGCCGATGTTGGCGATCCGCGCTCCTGGCCGGGCCAGGCTCACCGCGAGCTCGAATGTCTCCGGCTTGCCGACCGCCTCGATCGCGACGTCCGCGCCCAAGCCGTCGGTCACTGACCGCACCACGGCGAGCGAATCGGCGACGGCGTTGTTCACGATGATGTCGGCGCCGAACTGCTTTGCGGCGTCCAGGCGGAGATCTGCATGATCGATAGCAATGACGTGGCTCGGGCTGAACAACCGGGCAGTCATGATGGCGGCCAGCCCGACAGGCCCCGTTCCCACTACGGCGACAACGTCGCCTGGGCTGACGCCGGCCTTCAGGACTCCCACCTCGTAGCCTGTCGGCAGGATGTCGGCCAGCATGAGAGCGTCCTCGTCGCTGACGCCATCGGGCAACCGGTAGGTCGAGGTGTCGGCGAACGGCACGCGAACGTACTCGGCCTGCGTGCCGTCGAAGGTGTGGCCGAGGACCCAGCCGCCGCCGCCACGGCACAGCCCGTAGTGGCTCTCCCGGCAGTACCGGCAGGCACCGCAGATGGAGATGCAGGACACCAGCACGCGGTCGCCAGGGCCCATGGTGTGCACGGCACTGCCGACGTCCTCGACGGTCCCGACCGCCTCATGGCCGAGGATCCGGCCTGGCCGGACCGAGGGCACGTCACCCGCGAGGATGTGCAGGTCGGTGCCGCAGATCGTGGTCGCATCGACCCGCACGATCACATCTGCGTCGTCGGTGATCTGAGGATCCGGCATTTCCGTAAACGTCCGCTGACCCGCCCCGCCGTAGACCATCGCTCGCATTGTCTTCTGCTCCTGCCGTCGTCGTCGGACTCAGTGCCTGCTGGTCATGCGCCAGCGCTGCGCCTGATACGGCGGCCCGTGATCCGGGCCGGGGTGATGCGGATGAAATGCTCGCGCGCTCCGTCGGGCCAAGGCACTACGCCAGCGGCCTGCGCCTCGGCGCGCTCAGACTCGGAGTCCAGGTGATGGGCCGGGCCTTGAAGCAGAACGCTCCAGCCTTCGCGCGCCGCCTGATCGAAGTCGTCGACCTCGAAGGCGACCCGGTACTCGGCGTGCGCGATGCCGGTCCGCAGGTCCTCGTCCGTGGCGCCATGCTGCGTGGTCCTGAACAGGATCGAACCGTCATGCAGCACGTAGTTGACCGGGAGCACGGTGAGGTCGAAACGCCCGGCGAACACCAGTCGGCCGATGCCTCCTGGTGCGATGAGCTTGAGGCACTCGGCCTCATCCAATTCCTCGAGGACGGCGTCTGTCACGACGTGGTCTCCTCCCTCTAATCGCGCGGGTAGCTGAGCCGGTCCCGGACGGCGACGACGCCGTCGACGCGCCAGACGCCGTCGAGCAGGCTGTGCGCTACAGGCTCACGGTCGACCGGCCCGCGCAGGGTCACGACACCTGCGGTCACCGTCACCGTGAAGGCCCTGCTGTCCAGCAGGAACTCGTTCTCGATGAGCTGAGTCACGATCTCGTCCCTGATCTGCGAGTCGGGCCGATCATAGACGCCGAGCAGGTCGATGCGGCTGACGATGCCGGCCAGTCGTCCGTCCTCATAGCCCTCCTTCACCAGCAGGTCGTCCTCCGAAACCACGCCGACAGCGTAGCGTAAGGACGGGAAAGGCGCTGAACACGCTCGCGCATGACGTGAAGGATGTCTGAACGCGCGCTGCGAAGTGAGACCACGTTCCGCGTCATCACGTCGCCAACCCGACTGGTCATCGCCTGTCATCTCCTCGCTGATCTGCTCATCAGCCTGCCAGCGAGGCCCCGCGGCCAGTAGGGGCAAAGGGCCCTGGCGGGCCTGCCTCCCGGTAGGGACGTAGGTCAGGTTGTTCGAGTGACGTTTCGCCCGCGTAGGACGCCGGCGCACGGGACACCGACCTTTGGCCCTAGCGGGCGCATCCGGCGTGACGATGATGGTGTGCTGAGCAGTCCGAGCGTAAGGGGGGCTGATGAGCGAGCGCATCATCGCGCCGGAGGGTGCCTGGCAGCTGGCCGCGGCCGGGCTCGACGAGCTGCACCGGGTCCTCATATCACTCGGCTACCGGGTGATCGGGCCACGCATCAGCGCGGGTGCTATCAGCCTCGGCGAGCTGGAATCCGCCAGCGAACTGCCGTTCGGCTGGGGTGTCAGCCTGTCTCCCGGCGGATACCGGCTGCGCGAGCGCGGCGATCGGGCCGCCTTCGGCCATTCGGCCGGGCCAGGATCGTGGAAGGAGTTCCTGCATCCGCCACGCGAGCGCCTCTGGTCTGCGCGCCGCGACCAGGCCGGATCGGGCTTTGCCGCCGACGAGGCTGCCGAGTCGGCCACCAAGCTTGCCTTCCTCGGCGTACGGCCGTGCGACCTGCGGGCCATCCAGATCCAGGATCGCGTGCTCGGCGCGCCGGACCACCCGGACTCCGCCTATGCCAGGCGTCGGGCTGGCGTCTTCATCGTCGCGGTGAACTGCACCGAGCCGGGCGAGACGTGCTTTTGCACGTCAATGGGGACCGGGCCGCAGGCAGGGCCCGGCTATGACCTGCTACTGACGGAACTGGCCAGTAAGGCCGAGCACACCTTCCTCGTCGAAGCCGGGTCTGCGGCCGGGGCAGCGCTACTGTCTGAGTTGCCCCTGCAGCCAGCCGACCCGGACTTCGAGCAGCGTGCCCGGGCAGCGGTTGACTCGGCGGCGAGTCAGATGGGCCGCTCGATGGAGATCGACGGGCTGCGCGAGCTGCTGTCCGCCAGCCACGACGCGGACCGCTGGGAGGACGTCGCAGCACGGTGTCTGACCTGCGGGAACTGCACAATGGCCTGCCCGACCTGCTTCTGCACTTCGGTCGAGGACGTCACCGATCTCAGCGGGGACCACGCCGAGCGGTGGCAAAGCTGGGCATCCTGCTTCGACCTCGACTTCTCCTATCTGCACGGCGGCCCCGTACGGTCATCGGGGGTAAGCCGGTACCGCCAGTGGCTCACCCACAAGCTCGGTACCTGGAATGACCAGTTCGGCTCGTCTGGCTGCGTCGGGTGCGGGCGGTGCATCGTCTGGTGCCCCGTCGGCATCGATATCACCGAAGAGGTGGCGGCGCTGCAAGCTGAGCTAGGTGAGCATGGTGAGCATGGTGAGCCGCGATGAGCCCGGTCAGCACTGCCGAGCTCGCCGCGCACTCGTTCGCCACGGGCCTGACGGCAAGCCAGGTGGAGCGGCTGGCCGCGCTGGCCTTCCCAGTCGAGATGCCCGCAGGCCAGCGCCTCTTTGAGGAGGGTGGTCATGCCGCCAGTCTGTGGCTGATCAGGACCGGCCAGATTGCCCTGGACCTGCAGATACCCGGCCGGGACCGGCTGATCGTCGAGACGCTCGGGCGCGGTGACGAGCTCGGGCTGTCGTGGCTCACGCCGGCGGCTCAGTGGCAGTTCGGAGCAGTAGCTCAGCAGAGCACAGCGGCGTTCGAGCTGAGCAGCGCAGCGCTCACGAACCTGTGCGAGACCGACCACGAGCTCGGCTATCACCTGACCCGTCACCTGCTGACCACCGCGATCGCCCGACTGCAGGCGGCGCGGATCCGCATCCTCGACCTGTACGCCGCGCCGACACCGCGGGCAGGAGCCACGCCGTGACCCTCTCGGCAGTCCCGGTTAGCTACCGGATTAGCGCCCGGCGCGAGGAGACGCACGACACCGTCAGCATCACCCTCGAGCCGACTGGCGATCCGATCGCTGGCGTCCGGCCAGGTCAGTTCACAATGCTCTACGCACTCGGCGTGGGCGAGGTCCCGGTCTCGGTCAGCGGCCCGGCCGAAACTCCCACGCTGACGCAGACCATTCGCGCCGTCGGCGCGGTCACCACAGCGCTGTGCACGGCCCCGGCTGGCCAGATCGTTGGCGTGCGCGGGCCATTCGGCACCTGTTGGCGCGAAGCGGATGCGGTCGGCAAGGACCTGCTGCTGGTAGCGGGCGGGATCGGGCTGGCGCCGCTGCGGCCAGCCCTGCTCGCGGCTATGCGGGAGCGACAGCGCTATCGACGCGTGATCGTCTTGATCGGTGCGCGGTCGCCCGGTGAGCTGGTGTTTGCCAGTGAACTAGCTGACTGGCGCGAGTGCGGCGCCGAGGTGGACGTGACCGTCGACAAGGCCGACTCGACCTGGCCGGGAAACGTGGGCGTCGTCACCCAGCTGATCGGTCGGGCCGGGCTTGACGCAGCGCGCACGCTGGCGCTGATCTGCGGTCCCGAGGTGATGATGCGGCTGACAGCGCGAAGCCTGCTCGCCGCGGGCGTCCCGGCTGACCGTATCCGGGTCTCCCTGGAGCGCAACATGCAGTGCGGCGTCGCCGAATGCGGGCACTGTCAGCTTGGACCGCTGCTGCTGTGCCGGGACGGGCCTGTGGTCAGCTATGCCGTGGCCGAGCCTCTCATGGCGATCAGGGAGCTGTAGATGAGCGCCAACGCGGACATCCATCGGCCGAAACTCGCGGTGTGGAAGCTGGCCTCCTGCGACGGCTGCCAGCTCATCGTGCTCGACCTCCAGGACGAGTTGCTGGCTCTGGCCGCCGAGGTCGATATCGCGCACTTCACCGAGGCGACCAGCACGGATCTGCCAGGCCCGTTCGATGTCTCGCTCGTGGAAGGCTCGGTGACCACGCCGGCGGACGAGGAGCTGATCCGTCGGATCCGGGCGCAGTCGCGCACGCTGGTCACCATCGGCGCCTGCGCCACCGCGGGCGGCATCCAGGCGCTGCGGAACTTCGGCGACGTGGCCGAGTTCACCGCCACGGTGTACGCCCGGCCCGACTACATCGCGACGCTGGCGACCTCGACACCTGTGCAAGCCCACGTGGCCGTGGACTTCGAACTGCGCGGGTGCCCCATCGACAGGCGGCAGCTACTCGAGCTGCTGTCCGCGCTGCTGGCAGGCCGCAAGCCGCGCATCCCAGGGCACAGCGTCTGCGAGGAGTGCAAGCTCCGCGGCACAGCGTGCGTCATGGTGGCGCACGGCACACCCTGCCTCGGCCCGGTAACGCAGGCCGGCTGCGGCGCGATCTGCCCTGCGTTCGGCCGCGGCTGCTACGGCTGCTTCGGGCCGATGGCCACGCCTAACACTGCCGCCTTGGTGCCGCACCTGGAGCGGCTGGGCATGAGCGGCACCGACGTGCACAGGGTCTTCCGCACATTCAATGCCGCTGCCGGGGCCTTCCTCGCCGCCGCGGACAGCCGGTCGCCCGGTTAGCCCGACCGTGACGTCGAAGCGCGGATGTCGGCCAGCACCGCTGCCGTCAGGTCGCCGATCCGAGCAGCCACTGGCGGGCTGAGCGCGACGCCGTTGGTGAAGTCCGCGCCCTGGATGCCGTGCAGGATCAGCGTGCGCGGCATCCGCCCCAACACCCGGGCCAGGGCCACGGCCGAGCCGAGGCCCAGGTCGTGCGAGCTCGTGCCCGCGAGCGCAGGCACCGGATCGCCGAGCACCGGATCAGAGGTCACGACGAGCCTGTGCAGCGTGCCCGGCGCAGCCGCGCCGCCGGCCACGGCGTCGATCACGATTGCGGTCGCGGCGCCGGTCCACGCCTCCAGCAGCCTGGTCGCCTCCCCGTCGCAACTCAGCAGCGCGACGCCGGCGGGAATCAGGTCGTCAAGCATCTCCACCACAGCCGGGCCCGCTCCGTCGTCAGAGCGGTACGCGTTGCCGACGCCGATGACGACGACGTCGCGTACGCCGGTCATGCGCGGTCGACCGACAGGGTCAGGAAGTGCGTGGCGCAGGAGATGCACGGATCGTAGTTGCGGATCGCCTGCTCGCACGCGCGGGTGAGCGCCTCGTCGCCAAGGTCGAGCCGCGCCTGCACGAACTGGCGCAGGTCGTGCTCGATCGCGGCTTGATTCTGCGACGTCGGCGGCACGATCCTGGCGGACAGGATCGTGCCCGCGGCGTCGAACTCGTAGCGCTGGTACAGCACGCCGCGGGGCGCCTCGGACACGCCGTGGCCGGTCGCGGCCCGCGGTTCCACCGACACGCTCGCGGCTGCCGGCGGCTGGTACTCGGCGATGATGCGGATCGCCTCCTCGATAGCGCAGACAACCTCGACGGCGCGCACCACGATGCTCCGGAATGGGTTGCGGCAGGTCGCGCCGAGGCCCGCCGCCGCGGCGGCTCGCGCGGCCTGCGGCGGCAGCATCCCCGAGTTCAGCGAGTACCGCGCCAGCGGTCCGGTGAGGTAGGTGCCATCTCGGCCGGCGAGGCGCGCGTGCAGTGCCGTGGAGTGCGGGACTTGCTCTTCCAGGACGTGCTGCTCGAACTCCGCGGCCGGGAACTCGCGCCCGCCCGTCGTCACCACGGTGCCGCCCTCGATCGCATATCGGCCAGGCTGGCGCAGCGCGAGCATCTCGTGGTCGACGATCAGCTCGGGGAAATCGAAGGCAGCCACCCACCGGACCGTCTCGAGGGCGTCGTCCATCGCGGCATCCAGCTGGCTGGCGAGCGCGGCCAGGTCCCGGCGCTCTGGCACCGAATAGAACCCACCGACCTGCACATTGACCGGGTGCACGGCGCGGCCGCCGATGGTCTCCATGATCGCGTTTCCCGCCCGCCTGAGCCCGAGGCCGCGCTCGACGAGGTCGCGGTGGTCACGCGCCAGCTCGACAGCGCCCGGATAGCCGAGGAAATCCGGTGCGTGCAACATGTAGATGTGCAATGCGTGGCTGGCGATCCACTCGCCGCAGTACAGCAACCTGCGCAGAGCTGCGATCGAGCCGTCCACTGACACACCGCACGCAGCCTCTATGGCCAGGAATGCGCTCGTCTGGTAGGCGACCGGGCAGATGCCACAGATCCTGGATGTGATGTCTGGGGGCTCTCGGTAGGAGCGGCCGCGCAGAAACGCCTCGAAGAACCGAGGCGGCTCATAGATATCGAGCCGTACCTCGTCGACCTGATCGTCGCGCACGCGGATGTGCAGGGCGCCCTCGCCCTCTACCCGGGCTAGGCCAACCGCCGCCAGTGTTCGCTCGTGCCGGTGTGTCATGGCAGGGACATCCTGCCACGTCGCGCGGCGAGCGCCGGGGACCAACGGCCTGGCGCGCGGGCCTATGTACCGTATGAGCGCGCCCCGCCGGCTGCTGCAGCCGCACCAGCCCTACGGGTAAGCGTCTCTCGTCGATGTCAAAGGCCTAACGGCCCTCGCCATGGGGACCTTTGTTCGCAGCGAACGCCGGGCTGGCGTAGAAGCATGCAATGGACCAAGCAAGTTGCCGATGGACGAATCACCGGCCCAAAGCAACGGCTGCGAGGTGTGCCATGGTTCGATACGCCACTGATCACGCAGGGCTCGCGATCCTGCCGCTAGATGATTGCTTGCGCCTGCTCGGCTCGGTTCCAGTGGGGCGTATCGGCTTTGGGGCCGATGGCGAGGTGATCATCTTGCCGGTCAACCACGTTGTCGACGGGCAGAGCGTGGCCTTCAGGACGGCCGCAGGGTCGAAGCTGTCGGCAGCAGACGGCCAGACACAGGTCGTGTTCGAGGCCGACGACTACGATGCAGGGCGCCGGACTGGCTGGAGTGTGGTGATCAACGGCCATGCCGAGGTGATCTACGAAGATGCCGAGATCGAGGCTCTGAACCGACGTGGCCTGGATTCCTGGGCCGACGGGACCGACCGGCCGTTCTGGATTCGCATTCGGCCCGAATCCGTGTCGGGCCGCCTGATTGCCGGCCGCGGGTCACCCGGAGTCGGCGAGGTGCCGCTGCCTCGCGCCTCGGCGTCGCAACCCGATGACAGCGTGTTGCAGGTATTCAACGTCCTGCGGGGCGAGGCACATCGGACTAGGTCCACGCCGTTCGGAGACGTAGGCACGATCTTCTATGGCCGCGGTATGGAGCTTGTGTGGGTGAGTAAGCACGACGAACCCGTCGACGACATCTGGTTCAGGATGAAGGCGGTCGACCTGATCATGGTCCTGCAGGGCGGGCTCAAATTTGAGTTCGAGTCCCTGGACCTTGACGACCGAGTCCTGGCGCCGGGCGATGTGCTGATCCTGCCGCCCGAGGCGCGATGCCGCGCCTACCGGTGGCCGCGCGATGCCAGCCAGGCCACGATCTTCGTGGCCGCTTACCCAACCACCGGTCTAGCGGAGCAGCTCTCGGCCTCGGCGCGGACGCGGAACACGGGATAGTCCGCGGCGATCCGCCCGAACTCGGCCAGGGACGCCCGCCGGTCCACCGGGATATGCGGCCGGGCACCTGGCGCGACCTGCACGTACCGGCGCAGGATCGGAGCGCTTGCGCCGGGGTCGACTTCGTCCAAGTGCACCGTCTCCCGCCGGCCATGGCGCAGCACGGCCCGGCCATCCGCGGCCTTCAGATTGCGCACCCAGTTTGCGTTTCTGCCCAGCATAGAGACCAGGTAGCGCTCCCCTTCGAACTCGGCAATCACGACCGGAAAGGAGATTACGCGGCCGCTCCGCCGACCCCGGATCTCAAGCGCCGCGGCCCGCTTCGGCCAGATCCCGGCCGCGAACACCACGGCAGTGCTCCGGTTCTGCAGCCGCGCAAACACATTCGGGCGTCCATCCCGGTACAGCCATCGCAGGTAATTGTCATATCGTGTCACGGACTGTCCTCACTGCCGGGCCTATGCCTGGTTGCCTCCCCGGCAGCATCACTCGCGCCGCGCCCAGACGGCCAGGGGCCACCGGCCCGTCTGGCTTCCCTAACGTCCCACGCCAGCCGGGGACCGAGGTCCCGCGCAACGTGAGGCCGCATGGCCCTGCGTCCAGGCCCTCGGCCGGCGAGATGCTCCGCCCAGCTAAACAAATCCACTGGCCGGGTGGTCAAGCCCGGGGCAACAAGGAGGAACAAGGAAATGCGCAGGAGGACTTTCGACGCGCTGGCGACAGCGGCGGGCCTGCTCTTGGTGGTCGTTCTCGTGGTCGCAGGAGTGCTGCTGTCCTGGGGACACTCATACGCCAACAACCAGGTGACCAGCCAGCTATCGGCTCAGAAGATCGTTTTCCCGACCACCAGCAGCCCGGAGTTCAAGATCCTCCCGGCCGCCAACCGCGCGCAGATGGCCAAGTACGCCGGCCAGCTCATGACCAACGGCGCGCAGGCCGAGGTCTACGCCAACTACTTCATCGGCCGCCACCTCTTCCTCATCGGCGGCGGCAAGACCTACTCCCAGCTATCCGGCGCGGCACTCGCCCAGCCCAAGAACCTCGCCCTGCAAGGTCAGGTAGAGACCGTCTTCAAGGGCACGACCCTGCGCAGCATGCTGCTGGAGGCCTACGGATTCTGGCAGCTCGGTGAGATCGCGCTGATCGCCGCAATCGCGTCCTTCATCGCGGCCGCCCTGATGCTGGTCCTGTCCATCCTCGGCTACCTGCACCTGCGCCGCACCGCCCCCGAGGCCGAGATCCTGCCGAACGTCGCCACCCGGGTCGAGGTCAACGCAGCCTGACGCAGCCCCTGAAGAGGGCTCACGCCCCGTCCCAGTCTCCCGCCCGCGGATCACGCGGGCGGGAGACGTTGTCTATGGCCGCGCTGTCCTTGGGACCTAGGTCCCAAGGACCGGTGACGGTCATCCCTGCCCGGGGGTGCCGAGCAGGGACAAAGCTCGGCTTGCGGCCCCACCGCACCAAGCTGCACTCCGGCAAGGAGCTAACTAGATGAGCCCAATCGCACTGGCCGAGACTGCCTCGGCCATCAACCTGAACCACCCTGGCACGTTTCTGAGCTGGTCATTCATTGACATCTCGGTGGCGAACCTGATCGTGATCGGCGTGATGGTGGTGATCTTCGGCCTCGCGCTGCTCGTCCCGTTCCCGTCCCGGCATGGCGCCGCTCAGCTGGCTCCAGGCACCGGGACCATGGCCGGGGCCACCGATACCGAAGGCCCGGCAGACGCCGAGCCAGCCGCCGACGATCCGGACGCCAAAATGTGGACCGCGCGCGTCCGGCGCCGTGCGCTGCGGCTGCTGCCCCCTGGCAAGCTGCTGCCCGACCGGCAGCCGGCCTACGTTGCCTCTTGGATCTACACGTTTGGCGTCGCGACTCTTGCCACCCTGGGCCTCGCCATAGCGTCTGGCTTCGCCCTCGCGCTCGGGGGTCCGGACTGGTACCACTACAACTCGGTCGGCCACTTCTTCAACAGCATGCACCTATGGAGCGTCGAGCTATTTATGGCGTTCCTCGTCATCCACCTGTGGGGCAAGTTCTGGATGGCGGCGTGGCGCGGCCGCCGCGCCATGACCTGGATCACCGGTGTCGTGGCCTTTCTGGCCTCGATCGTCGAGTGCTTCACCGGATATCTGTCGCAGTCCAACTTGGACTCGCAGTGGATCGCTACCAACGGCAAGGACGCCCTCAACGCCATGGGCGTGGGTGCGTTCTTCAACGTCATGAACTTCGGCCAGATGCTGATGTGGCACATCGTGCTGATCCCGATCGTCCTGGTCGCGATCGTCGGCGCCCACGTGCTGATGGTCCGGGTCCGCGGCGTGAGCCACCCGCTGCCCGCGCAGCGCCCGCTGCGGCGCAGCCGCGCGGACCGCAAGGCCGCTGCCGCCGCTGACACGGCGCCGTGGCGTGGCGGCACCCGCCGGTACGACATCCTGAAGGAAGGCACCGTCGCGATCGTGATCGCGACCTGCCTGGTCCTGGTCATGGCGGGTCTGCTGTCATCGCCAGACGTCCCGTCAGTCAGCATCAAGACCTGGGCCACGGTGGATCAGGTCGGCTTCGTCAACACGGCCGCGACCGAGCTGGACGGCACCGGCGGAGCCGCCGCCTACGGGCCGCCCTACAACAACGGGACCGGCTCGGTGCAGCAGGTGGGCCCGGTCAACTGGCAGAAGCTAGCCGGGATTACGCAACCCATCAACGCCGCGAAGCTCTTCGTGCTCGACCCGCTAGCGGTGCAGGCCAAGTCCAGCCCGGCCGTTGCGGCGGCACTGGCCACTTACACCAGTGCGACGGCTAGCCAGCAGCAGAAGTGGGCGGCCGCCTACGACACGGCCACGGCTCCCGGTGCGAAGAAGGTGGCATTCAGTGGCGGGGCCTTGAACTTGCCAGCCGCCGGCCCGGTGCCGACGATGATGGCTGGCGAGCTCCTGATGGCCAAGAGCGGCGCCCTGGACACCGACCTGCTCGCGCAGCGGCAGTTCTACGGCACGGACTTCACCAAGCCGCTGCTCTTCATCGCCGACGGCGGCTACTACAACACGCTGGCCTCGAATATGCATCTGACTGGCGACCAGTGGGGTGTCATGAACGAGACCGGCAGCTATCCGGGCCAACCGTGGCTGTGGCTCTTCCAGATGTGGTACCACGTCGCGCCGTTCAGCAACTCGGCGAGCGTCGACATCTGGGCCGTCTACCTGACAGGCATCGCCACCGTGCTGCTTCTGCTGGTCCCGTTCATCCCCGGTCTGCGCGACATCCCGCGGCTGATCCCGGTGCACCGGCTGATCTGGCGCGGCGACTGGAGCCAGCCGGGTGACGAGCCAGCGACCCCGGCAGCGACCCCGGCAGCGACCCCGGCAGCGCACGCGGCAACGAGCCCGCAGGAGAAGCCAGCGCCGTAAGCCTGCTGACAGGCGGGCACTAGCAGGGATCGTCCGGACCGCTACCGAGCGGTCCGGACGATCCCTTCTGCTGGTTGCGGTGCAAGCAACGCCGGCGCGGTGGCGAAAGTCCCTGCCCGGCAGGCCGTCTGACCGCTGCCTGGGCGCGCGTGACCGGGCACGGTGGTAAGCAAGCGCCGAACAGGCGATGCCGGAGCCATAGGGAGTCGTTATGTATGCGCATGTGGGCGACCGGCTCATCGTGGAAGGCGACGAGGCCAGGACGGGCATCATTATCGACGTTCCGCACGCGGATGGCTCGCCGCCCTACATCGTCAAATGGCTGGCCGGCGGTCACATCGCCATGGTCTCCCCTGGCGAGTTCGCGCGCGTCATACCAGCCACCCATCCGGCAGGCACGGCCCCGCCCGAGCTACCGGTGGCTAGCTCCTGATTCGCCCGCGAGCAGCGCGGCGACGTGGTCTGGCACGAATGTCTGCATCTCACGCGGCACCCTCACATACCCGGTCGACTTGGGCCGCGCTGGCAGCTCAAGGGGCAGCCGCTGAACATCGTGGTAACCGACGGTGCTGAGCAGGTGGGCGATCATATTGAGCCGGGCTCGCCGCTTGTCGGCGCTGTCGACGACGTACCACGGCGCTTCCGGGATGTCGGTGTGCACGAACATCTCGTCCTTGGCCCGCGAGTAGTCCTCCCAGCGGGTGATCGACTCCAGGTCCATCGACGAGAGCTTCCACTGGCGCATCGGGTCGTCCAGCCGGGACCGGAACCGGCGCTCCTGCTCCTCGTCGCTTACCGAGAACCAGTACTTCCGCAGCAGGATGCCGTCCTCCACCAGCAGCCGCTCGAAGATCGGGCACTGATGCAGGAACCTCCCGTACTCCTCCTTGGTGCAGAAACCCATCACGTGCTCGACCCCGGCCCGGTTGTACCAGCTCCGATCGAACAGCACGATCTCGCCGGCCGCCGGCAGGTGGCTGATGTACCGCTGGAAGTACCAGTGGGTCCGCTCGCGCTCGCCAGGTGCGGGCAGGGCGGCGATCCTCGCCACCCGCGGGTTGAGGTACTCCGACACGCGCTTGATGGTGCTGCCCTTGCCAGCCGCGTCGCGGCCCTCGAACACCACGACCAGGCGGGCGCCCTCGGCGCGCACCCATTCCTGAAGCTTGACCAGCTCAGCCTGGAGCCGCAGGAGCTCCGACTGGTACAGCTTCGCCGGTATGCGCTCCGGCGCAGCCGCCTGCTGAGCTGGCTTGCGAGCCTTGCCGCCACGTCCTGGCATCATGATCCTCCGCGATTCCACCCTAATGCGTAGAGGGCTGCGGCTCGAAGGTCCCGGCAGACCGGCCCTTTCGGCCCTGGCGTGGCTGTAGCTGGCGCGCTGGAGTGGATGCGTAAGGCAGGAGCGAGAGGAGGCGTGACAATGAGCACGCTGACACGCAGGGACTACCGAGGCCCCCTAGGTGACATGGTCGACTGGCTGGAGGCTCCGTGGACAGTACTGCGCCCGGCAGCCGGTCATCTCATGCGCGTGGAGGACTTCGTCAAGGACGGCAACTACGTCGTCCGGGCTGAGCTGCCCGGCATGGACCCGGAGAAGGACGTCGAAGTGACCATCACGAACGGCATCCTGACGATCAAGGCCGAGCGGCGCGAGGAGGAGACTGGCAAGCACCACTCCGAGTTCCACTACGGCACCTTCAGCCGTAGCGTGACGCTGCCGGCCGGCGCCGACCAGGACCACATCGACGCCGTGTACGGGAGCGGCATCCTGGAAGTGACGGTCAAGCTCGCCGACAAGGACGCCGAGGCGTCCGGCCGGAAGATTCCGATCCGGCAGAACCAGCACATCAAGCCAACCTGACATCCCCGACCCGGCCAGGCGAGAAATGCCCGGTCGCTTGATAGGGCGATCCCCGGCTCATCAGCCGGGGACCGCCCATTTTCAACCTGGTCCGCCACCACAGGCCCTTGGTCCCGATTCCAGATGCCGGACGCCTCAGGCGCTGACTGCAACAGCACAGGCACGCTGACAGCACAGGCGCTGACAGCACAGGCACGTTGCAGCGCAGCGAGGAGGTTGGGCCGGCATGTTCGAGATCCGGATCCACGGCCGCGGCGGTCAGGGCGTGGTGACTGCTGCCGAGTTGCTTGCGGCTGCGGTCTTCGCCGAGGGTAGGTATGCGCAGGCCTTCCCGAGCTTCGGTTCCGAGCGAACCGGGGCCCCGGTCGTGTCGTACTGCCGGATCGATGACAAGCCAATCCGGGTCCGCGAGCCGGTGATGCATCCCGACGTACTGATCATCCAGGACCCTACGCTGCTGCACCAGGTCAGCCTCTTCGACGGCGCAGGCGACCAAGCCCTGCTTCTGATCAACTCGGGGCGCCCGGCCGCCGACCTCGGCATCGAGGACTTCACCAGCGGTCTCCGGCCTGGCGCCGTCATCACGGTGCCTGCTACCGAGCTCGCTCAGCAGCACGCCGGCCGACCGGTGCCCAACGCTGCGCTGCTCGGCGCCTTCGCGGCCCTGACCGGCGCGGTCTCGCTTGAGTCCGTCATCGCCGCCATTACCGACCGGTTCCCGGGCGCTGTCGGCACCGGTAACGCGGCTGCCGCGCGCGCCGCGTACGCCGCGGTCCTCGATCAGCTGGGCATCGCTGAGCGGCCGATGGTCGGCCAGACTGCCGTGTCCCAGCATGCCGCGCCCAGCAGGCCGGGCGAGGGCCGCATCGGCCAGATCGAGGGATCGCGCGGCGTGGCGGACGCCGTCGCCCTCTGCCGACCCGAGGTCATCTGCGCTTACCCGATCTCGCCGCAGACCCACATCGTGGAGGCACTCGCCACGCAGGTGAAGGCCGGGGATCTCACCCCGTGCGAGTTCGTCAACGTCGAGTCGGAGTTCGCGGCGATGTCGGTGGCGATCGGCGCATCAGCAGCGGGCGCGCGCGCCTACACCGCCACGGCCAGCCAGGGCCTGCTCTACATGGCCGAGGCGCTGTACAACGCCGCCGGACTTGGGCTGCCGATCGTCATGACCGTCGCGAACCGGGCGATCGGCGCGCCGATCAACATCTGGAACGACCACAGCGACTCGATGTCGCAACGCGACTGCGGTTGGATCCAGCTCTACGCCGAGACGAATCAGGAAGCCCTCGACCTGCACATCCAGGCGTTCCGGATCGCCGAGGAGGTGTCGCTGCCGGTGATGGTGTGCATGGACGGTTTCATCCTGACGCACGCGCACGAGCGGCTGGAGATCCCGAGCCAGCAGCAGGTGGACAGGTTCCTCCCGGCCTACGAGCCCCGGCAGGTGCTCGACCCCGCTGACCCGGTCTCCATCGGCGCGATGGTCGGCCCCGAGGCATTCACCGAGGTGCGCTACCTCGCGCACGCCAGGCAGAACCAGGCCTTGCGGCTGATCCCGGAGGTCGCCGCCGATTTCGCCGCCGAGTTCGGACGCGCCAGCGGCGGCCTGGTCCGGCCGTACCGCGTCGAGGACGCGGAGACCGTCGTCGTTGCGCTCGGCTCGGTGCTCGGCACCATCAAGGACACGATCGACGAGGCGCGAGCCGGGGGGATGAAGATCGGCGCGCTTGGCATCACCTCCTTCCGGCCGTTCCCGCTGGAGGCAGTGCGCGGAGCGCTGCGCGACGCCCAGCGCGTCGTCGTGCTCGAACGCGCCCTGGCCGTGGGCATCGGCGGCATCGTGTCAGCCAACATTCGGATGGCTATGTCCGGCATCGGGCTCCACGGTTACACGGTGATCGCCGGCCTTGGCGGCCGCGCCATCACCAAGGCCTCGCTGCGCGACCTGTTCATCGAGGCCGCCGCCGACGAACTAGAGCCGCTGACCTTCCTGGACCTCAACACCGAGCTGGTGGATCGGGAGCTGAAGCGCACCGCCGCCTCCCGCAGGTCCGGACCCGCCGCGGAGAACATCCTGCGCGACCTCGGCGCCGTAGCGTCGCGGATCGGCTGAGGCGAGATGAGGAGCGAGACATGCCAGTCCAGCCGGTGAAGTTCTACCAGGTCGGCAGCTTTGCCGTCGGCAACAGGCTGCTGAGCCCGGAGCAGCGCTCGGTGCAGTCCGAGCCTGGCCGCACGAACTCGCTCAACTGCGGCCACCGAGCCTGCCAGGGTTGCGGCGAGGCGCTCGGCGCGCGGTACGCGCTGGACGCGGCGATGCGCGCCACCAACCGGCAGATGGTAGCCGTGAACTCGACCGGCTGCCTCGAGGTGTTCTCCACGCCGTACCCGGAGACGTCATGGCAGATCCCGTGGATGCACTCGCTGTTCGGCAACGCGCCCGCCGTCGCGACGGGCATCGCCGCCGCCATGCGGGCCAAAGGCCGCCAGGATGTTCGCGTCATCGGCCAGGGCGGGGACGGCGGCACCGTCGACATCGGGTTCGGCTGCCTGTCCGGCATGTTCGAGCGCAACGACGACGTGCTGTTCATCTGCTACGACAACGAGGCCTACATGAATACGGGAGTGCAGCGCTCGGGCGCCACTCCCCCGGCGGCCAGGACCGCTACCACACCGGCCGTCGGCCCCGAGCCCGGCAACGTGTTCGGCCAGGGCAAGAACGCGCCCCTGATCGCGATGGCGCACGAGATCCCCTACGTCGCCACCGCGACGGTGGCCGGCCTGCGCGACCTGGAGTACAAGGTCCAGCGCGCCATGGAATTCCGCGGCGCCCGCTACCTGCACGTCCTGGTGCCGTGCCCGCTCGGCTGGGGCAGCGCGTCTGGCGACACCATCAAGATCGCCCGGCTTGCCGAGCAGACGGGACTCTTCCCCGTGTTCGAGGCCGTCAACGGCGAGGTCACCGGGGTCTCCCAGATCCGCAGGCAGGCGCCGGTCGAGGAGTACCTGCGGCTGCAGACCAGGTACGCGCACCTCTTCAAGTCGCCAGCGGGAGCCGCGACCATCTCCCGACTCCAGCAGATCGCCGACCGGAATATCGCGCGGTTCGGCCTTCTGGGCGCGGACCAGCGCGTCAAGGAGACGTCATGATCGACAAGCCGTTCGCCATCACGCTGAACCCCGGTTCCAGCCTGGCCAACAAGACCGGCTCCTGGCGGACCGAGCGGCCGAGCTACGTCGACCTCATGCCGCCGTGCAATCACGCCTGCCCGGCCGGCGAGAACATCCAGCAGTGGCTCTACCACGCCGAGGAGAGCTCTGCCGACCACGGGGGCTACGAGGCGGCCTGGCGGCAGATCATGCAGGACAACCCGCTGCCCGCGATCATGGGCAGGGTCTGCTACCGGCCGTGCGAGAGCGCGTGCAACCGCGCGCAGGTCGACGAGGCCGTCGGCATCAACTCGGTGGAGCGTTTCCTCGGTGACGAGGCCATCCGCCAAGGCTGGACCGTCCCGATCACCGCGCCGGACACCGGCAGGCGCGTGCTGATCGTCGGCGCCGGGCCGTCGGGCCTCTCCGCCGCCTATCACCTGCGTTTGCTCGGCCATCAGGTCACGCTGCGCGACACGGCGGTGTGGGCGGGCGGGATGATGCGCTTTGGCATCCCCGCCTACCGGCTGCCGCGCGACGTCCTGGATGCCGAGGTCGGCCGCATCCTGGCCATGGGCGTCACCTGGGAAGGCGGCCGCCAGGTCACCGACATCGAGGCGGCCATGAGGGACGGCGGCTTCGACGCGGCGTTCCTCGCGGTCGGCGCGCAGAAGGGCAAGCGCGCCTACATCCCGGCGGGCGACTCGACCCGGATCCTGGATGCGGTCACCATGCTGCACTCCATGGAAGGCGCGCTCCCGCCACAGCTCGGCCGCCGCGTCGCGATCTACGGTGGCGGCGACACAGCGATGGACGCGGCCAGGACCGCCCGCCGCCTCGGCGCTACCGACGCTGTCGTCGTGTACCGGCGCACGAGGGACAAGATGCCCGCGCACGAGATCGAGGTCGACGAGGCCACCGACGAAGGCGTGCGGATGATGTGGCTGTCCACCATCGCCTGGGCCGACGAAGGCAAGCTCCTCATCGAGAAGATGGCGCTGGACGACACCGGCTTCCCGCAGCCGACCGGCGAGTTCACCGAGCTGGAGGCCGACACCGTCGTGCTGGCGCTCGGCCAGGAGGCCGAGCTGTCCCTGCTGGACGGCGTTCCCGGCGTGACGATCGACAACGGCGTCGTGCAGGTCGGCCCGGACCTGATGACCGGCCGGCCGGGCATCTTCGCCGGCGGCGACATGGTGCCCGCCGAGCGCACGGTGACCGTCGCGATCGGGCACGGCAAGCGGGCGGCGCACAGCATCCACGCCTGGCTGGCTGGCGACCAGGGAGGGAACGGGGCCGACCCAGCCGCCGCCGGCCGCACGGCCGCGGCCGACATCGCTGTCACAACCACGGCCGCCACAACCACGGGTCGCCTGGCCACCGCCGACCGGCTGAACACCTGGTATTACGCCGACGCGCCGGCCACCGTCAGGCCGCAGCTGGACGCGGCGCGGCGGATCACGACGTTCGACGAGGTCACGGGCGGTCTGGACGAGTCCACCGCGCAGTTCGAGGCGCGCCGCTGCATGTCGTGCGGCAACTGCTTCGAGTGCGACAACTGCTACGGCGTCTGCCCGGACAACGCGGTCGTCAAGCTCGGGCCGGGCCGCCGGTACGAGATCGACCTGGACTACTGCAAGGGGTGCGGTATCTGCGCGGCCGAGTGTCCGTGCGGGGCCATCGACATGGTCCCGGAGCGGATCTGAGCCCTTCGGCCCCTGAGCACCGGGACCTAGGTCCTGCATCGGGGCAGGTGGCCGCGACTATCGTGGGGTTGAGCCGGTACGGGACGACCCCGTTCCCGGTCATGGGTGTCTGCTTTGATCATCGCGCGAAGGGCGACAGCAATGACGGATGGTGTCCAGGGCAGGCCGGGCATCAGGGTCTTCCTGCTCGACGACCACGAGATCGTCCGACGCGGGGTCAGGGACATGCTGGAGGCCGAGTCCGACATCACCGTCATCGGCGAGGCGGGCACCGCTGAGTCCGCCCTGGCCAGGATCCCGGCGCTGATGCCGGATGTCGCGGTCCTGGACGTCCGGCTGCCCGACGGTGACGGAGTGTCGGTCTGCCGGGAGATCCGGTCCCGGCATCCCGAGATTGCCTGCCTGATGCTGACCTCGTTCGGCGATGACGAGGCGCTGTTCGACGCGATCATGGCCGGCGCGGCCGGGTACGTGCTCAAGCAGATCCGTGGCACCGACCTGGTCGGTGCCGTCCGGACCGTCGCGGCCGGCGAGTCGATGCTGGACCCCGAGGCGGCCAGCAAGGTGATGGCCAGGATGCGCGACCAGGCGAACAAGAAGGACCCGCTGGCCGGGCTGACCCCGCAGGAGCGCAAGATCCTGGAGCTCATCGGCGAGGGCCTGACCAACAGGCAGATCGGCGAGCGGATGTACCTGGCGGAGAAGACCGTCAAGAACTACGTGTCCGCGCTCTTCGCCAAGCTGGGCATGGAACGCCGGACCCAGGCGGCCTCCTACGCGACCCGCATCTTCGATCAGGCCGGGCACCAGTCCAGCCGGTAGCTAATCCAGGAGGAAGCCGAGCCCGCGGCCAGCCGCCAGGAGCTCTTCGCGAGCGGCGGGGTGCGCGACCTGGCTGATGATCTGGGCGGCCTGAGTGCTGGCGTCGTTGCCCCAGATAGCCGCCGTGCCCTGCTCGCTGACGATGTAGCTGTGCTGGAAGGACGTCACCGGGCCGGCCAGCCGCGGCACCACGGTGGACACGCCCGCCTTCGGGTGCCAGGAAGGCAGCGCGATGATGGCCCGGCCGCCCGGCGAGTGCAGCGCGCCGACGACGAAGTCGGTCTGGCCGCCGAAGCCGGAGTAGATCATGCCGTGCACGCGCGCGGCGTTCGCCTGAGCGAACAGGTCAACCTGGAGCGCGCCGTTGACCGACACCATGGACTGCTGCCGCGCGATCAGGCCGGGATCGTTGGTCTTCTCGGTCCGCAGCATCCGGATCCGCGGATTGCGGTCGATCCAGCAGTAGAGCTCGGGCCCGCCGAAGGCGAACGACGCCGTCACCGGGGTCTCCGGGTCCAGCGATCCGGACCGCTCGAGCGCCAGGACGCCGTCACTGAACATCTCCGACCAAACGGATAGGCCGCGGCGGTCCGCGAGGGCGGCTAGTACCGCGTCGGGCACCGCGCCGATCCCCAGCTGAAGGGTGGCGGCGTCCGGGACGAGCGCGGCGACCCGTGCGCCGATCGACTGATGCAGCTCGCCGCCGTGCTCTGGGCGGGCTGCGGGCGACGCCAGCGGCCATTCGGCCTCGATCGCGTAGTCGATCTCGGCTGTGGGCAGCACCGCATCGCCGAAGCTGTAGGGCATCTGCGGATTGACCTGGGCTATCACCAGGCCGCCGCGGGCACGCGCCGCCTCGATCGCGGCCGGCAGGACGTTCACCTCGGTGCCGAGCGAGACGGTGCCACCAGCCGGGGCCGAGACGTGGAGGAGCACGACGTCGGGCGGCAGCGCAGTCTTGAGCAGGTTCGGCACCAGGGAGAGCCGGCATGGCAGGTACCGCAGTCGCTGGCTGTGGCGCATACCGGGCCCGACGAACGGGGACTCCAGCGTCACGCCGTCCCGGTCGGGTATACCAGCCTGGGCGTTCAGGGCAAACAAGCGGTATCGCTCGACCGTCTTGTCGACAATCGCCAGCGTCTGCCACGGCGTCGCGAAGTTGCCGCTCACCACGACTCGCGGGTTCGCCGCCAGTCCGCCGACCACGCTGGCCAGCGTTGTCTCCGTCACGATACGCACCGCGCCATGCTGCCAGACATTGGCGCTGCACACTAAGGTCCTACGGCCTGTCCTCGTCAGAGGCCCCCGATCCGGAGGTCCTAGGTCCCTAACGGCCTCGCGGGGGCGCTGCCAGGGTGGTACTGGTGAGCACCGACAGCGAGCCGTTCGGGGACGTGGCTGAAACCCCGTCGGCGGTGGTGTACTTCGCCGGGGATCGCGCTTACAAGCTGAAGAAGCCAGTGAACCTGGGTTTCCTGGACTTCACCAGTTGCGCAGCGCGAGCCCTTGCGTGCGCGCGCGAGACCGAGCTGAACCGCCGGTTCGCGCCGGATGTCTACCTCGGCGTGGCGGACATCCGCGATCCGGCCGGAGACATCTGCGATCATCTGGTCGTCATGCGCCGGATGCCGGCGCGGCAACGGCTGTCGGCCCTGGTCAAGGCGGGCACGGACGTCGACCTGCCGGTCCGGCAGATCGCCAGGACGCTCGCCGCGGCGCACGCCTGCGCGCCGCGATCGCCGCAGATCAGCGCGGCAGGCGGCGCGGAGGCGCTACTAGGCCGGTGGCACGACAACCTCACGCAGATCGGGTCGATCGCCGGACGGCTGCTGAGTAGCGACGCGCTCGGCGAGATCGACGTCCTGGCCCGCCAGTTCCTGGCCGGCCGCGCCGGCCTGCTGCAGGCCAGGGCAGACTCCGGCCGGATCGTGGACGGGCACGGCGATCTGCTCGGCGACGACATCTACTGCCTCGACGACGGTCCACGGATCCTTGACTGCCTCGACTTCGACGACCGGCTCCGCTGGCTGGACGGCCTGGACGATGCGGCCTGCCTGGCGATGGACCTGGAGCGGCTTGGCGCCGCCGAGCTGGGCGAGCGCTTTGCCGGCTGGTACGCCGAATTCTCTGGTGACCTGGCGCCGGCCTCGCTCCTGCACCACTACGTCGCCTATCGTGCGCTCGTCCGGGCGAAGATCGCCTGCCTCAAGGCAGACCAGGGTGCGGCGGCCGCTGGCCGCGACGCCCGCCAGCTTGGTGATCTGACGCTCCAGCACTTGCGGGCCGGCGCCGTCACCATGGTCCTGATCGGCGGCCTGCCTGGCGCCGGCAAGTCGGCCCTCGCCGCGGCCGTCGCCGGCCGTCTCGGCTGGACCGTCCTGTCCAGCGACCGTGTCCGCAAGGAGCTCGCCGGAATCTCGCCGGAGGCCCGTGCCGCGGCCCCGTACGGCGCCGGCATCTACTCGCCTTCCTGGACGGCGAGGACCTACGCCGAGTTGCTCCGCCGGGCCGGCGAGCTCCTCGCCTGCGGTGAGTCGGTGCTCTTGGATGCGTCTTGGTCCGCGGCGGAGCTGCGGGCGGCTGCGGCCGAGGTCGCGGCGAGGCAGCATGCGCACCTCGCCGAGTTGCGCTGCGTCGTCTCGCCGGCGCTGGCACAACGGCGCCTCGGCGCTAGGCCGCCCGGCGCGTCCGACGCCAGCCCGGAGATTGCCAGGGAGCTGGCGGGCGTCGCGGCTCCCTGGCCGACCGCCGTGACGATCGACAGCTCGGAAGGCCTTGGGCTGGTCGTCGAGCGCGCACTCGAGGCGATCCGGCCGCACGGCGCCGAGCACGTCTGGCAGCCAACCCGGCCGCTCCTGCGCCCGGACTAGTGCTGCGCCCGGACTAGTGCTGCGCCCGGACTGGGCCAGGCCGACAGTGGCCGGCCCGATGAGCTCGGGGCGGCTCAGCCGTCAGCTTCGGGCTTAGGCGCCATGGCCAGCGGGACTCGCCAGTCGAGCTCAGTCCCGCCGTCGGCCCTCGGCTCGACCCGGAAGGAGCCGCCGAGCTTGCTTGCTCGCTGCTCCAGGTTGGCCAGCCCGCTGCGCCGCCCGGTCGCCTTGATGCCCGATCCGTTGTCGCGGACGGTCAGAGAGAGCTCGGCGGCGGCCCGCACCTGGACGTCGACATTGCTGGCTCCCGAGTGCCGGGCTACGTTCGACAGCGCTTCGCGGAGCACGCCAAGCAGATGGTCCGCGATGTCCTCGGGCACGCCATCGTCCAGGCGGCCGTCCAGCTGGAGCGCGGGCGGGAACCCCAGTACTCCCGCCGCCTCGTCGGCCACCTGCAAGATCCTGGCCCGCAAACCGGGCGGCTTGGCGTCGTGCCGGGTCTGGAGCGCGAATATTGATGACCTGATCTCCCTGATCGTCTCATCCAGGGCGTCCACGGCCACGTTCACTCGCTCCGCCACCTCGGCCGAGCCAATCAGCGAGACGGTGCCCTGCAGCGACATTCCCGTCGCATACAGCCGCTGGATCACCAGATCATGCAGATCACGCGCGATCCTGTCGCGGTCCTCGAATACGGCGACGCGCTCGGCCTGGCGGCGGTGCTCCTCTAGCTCCAGCGCGATCCCGGCCTGGGAGGCGAACGTCACGAGCATGTCGGCCGCGGCCGGTGCCAGCGGCATGGCTCCCGGGTTGCGGCCCGCCGTCAGCACGCCCCGAACGTTACCTGAAGTACCCAGCGGGACCAGGATCGCCGGACCGAGGTTCATGTGCTCTCTGGCGACCAGGGCGACCCGGTCATCATTGCTGAAGTCATCCACAGTGAGCAGCTCGCCGGTTGCTAGCACGTGGCCGGACGCTGAACCGGTCACGGGCAGCATCAAGCCGAGCGTCCCGGCCGCGCCCGCTCCGGCCGCGTGCTCGATCTGCAGTCGCGTCCCGTCCGCCGTGGGTAGCGCCAGCACGACAAGATCGGCGCCGGACATCTCTAGCGACTTGGCGGTGATCAGGCCCAGTGCATCCCTGACGTCGGCGCCAGACAGCAGCATTTGCGTGACCTCTGCGCTTGCACTCAGCCACCGCTGCTGGCGCCGAGCCGCGTCGTACAAGCGCGCGTTGTCGATCGCTACTCCAGCTGCGGCGGCCAGGGCCACCAGGACAGCCTCGTCCTCCTCGTCGAACTGCCTGTCGTTCCGTTTCTCCGTGAGATAGAGATTCCCGTAGACCTCGTCCCGGATCCGGATCGGCACGCCTAGGAACGACGTCATAGGCGGATGGCCCCCAGGGAAGCCCGATGAAAGCTCATGCTGGCTGAGATTGGCAATGCGCAATGGCTTCGGGTCGGTGATCAGCGCACCAAGCAGACCGCGCCCTTCGGGCCAGTGATGGATCCGACCGATCTCCGCCTCGGTAAGTCCGACCGGAATGAACTCGGCAAGCCGACCGCCATCGCCGATAACGCCCATAGCGCCATAGCGCGCGTCAACGAGTGTGACAGCCGACTCGACGATCCCGCGCAGGACGACCTCGATGTCGAGATTGGCACCGACCGCCATCACTGCCTCGAACAGGGCATTCACCCGATCGCGTGTCGCAACCACGGCCTCGAGCCTGACCTGAAGCTCGGCTAGCAGTTCGTCGAGGCGGAGGTTGGGGAGCAGCGATCGAGGCTTCTCGGTTGCCACTGTGACTCCCGCGTTAGACGGCCTAGAACGCTGTGATCTTACGTCCGCACCAGCAAAACGGGCCAGCCTGGCCCGGCCCTGACCGGCCCTGACCGGCCGGCAGCCCGCCAGCGGGTTAGTTCACGCTGCTCGCAGCTTTGCCCTGTCCGCCAGCCGGCCCGGCAGCGACGTCAGCACCGTGACCGCAGTCCTGGCACTGCCCGGCACCAGGTACCGCAGCCGAGGGCGGCGATGGCCGGCCGCGTCGGCGATCGTCACGGCCACGCGCTCGGGCGCTATCCCGCCAGCGACCTGGGCTGCGAGGTACTTCGCGCCCCCGGCAACCATGGCGGTGTAGTCGGCGTGGACGGTCAGGCCAGTACCAGTACTGGCATCCGCAGCGGCGTCGATGCCAGTCGCCACGAAGCCGGGCTCGATGATGACGACCGTGATGCCAAACCTGGCTAGCTCCAGACGCAGGGCATCCGACAGCGCCTCGACCGCGTACTTAGTGGCGCCGTACACCCCCATCCCGGGGAAGGTGGTGCGTCCGACGACCGAGCTCAGGTTGATGATGCGGCCGGCCCGGCGTGCGCGCATGGCTGGCAGTACCGCCCTGGTCACCTCCAGCAGGCCGAGGACGTTGGTGCGGAACTGGCGCTCGACATCGGCACCCGCCAGCACCTCCACAGGACCGGCTAGGGCGAATCCGGCATTGTTCACCAGCACGTCGACGCCTGCCCCGCCGGTCTCGGCCTCGATCTTCGCCCACGCGCGGCGCACCGACTCAGGATCGGTGACGTCCATGCTGACCGCCCGGATGTTCGGCGTCGCTGCGGCGAGATCGGCGAGCACGGCCTCGCGCCGGGCGGCAGCGAAGACGGTGTAGCCACGGCGGGCGAGCTCGATGGCCGTCGCGCGCCCGATGCCCGAGCTCGCGCCCGTCACGAGGGCGCTTCGCTGTACTGACATGGTGCCTCCCAGACTGGAGCAGGTAAACAGATCGGTTTCTTTTTACGGTACACCGATCAGTTTCCAACTACCAGCGGGCGGGGTAACCTGGCTGTCGTGAGCAGCTCTCGTACCTCGGAGGGCCGCGGCAGCGGGCCCTCGTCGCGGCAGCGGCTGCTGGCCGCTGCGGGCGCTCTCTTCTACGCCCATGGCATCGGCGCCGTGGGCGTCGACCTGGTCAGCAAGGCCGCCGGCGTGTCCAAGCGGACCTTGTATCAGCAGTTCGGCAGCAAGGACGAGCTCGTGGCGGCCAGCCTGGACCAGGCCGGGCAGGCGATACTCGGCATCTACCTGCCCCCCGACGACCCGCACTCCGCGGCCAGACCAGCCAGGGAGCAGATCCTGGCCGTCTTCGACGGCGAGCGCGAGTGGTCCGGCACGGACGAGTTCCGCGGCTGCCCGTTCATCAACACAGCGACCGAGCTGCCGGATGCGCGCCACCCTGCCCGGCAGGTGGCGCGGACCTACAAGCTGCGGCTGCGTCACTTCTTCGCTGCACAGGCAGAGCGCGGCGGCGCTACCAACCCGCAGCTGCTGGCCGATCAGCTGCTGGTGGTTTTTGACGGCGCGATCGTGCAGTCCGTCATGGGCACCATGCGCAACCCCAATGCGGCCCGGACCGCAGTAGTCGCGCTGCTGGACGTGGCCGGCCTGCGTTAGCTTGGCAATGTCGAGCGCCGCTCGCGGGCGCATCGAGTGTCCATCGCGGGCAGGGTCGCAGCACCTGGAGGACAGGACATGACATCGGAGGGCGTAGCGGCGGCGTACGCGCCATTTGTCGCCTCGCTGCTCGCAGGCGGATTCGTCGAGCCGGCCGACGGCGGCTGGCCGGCCGAGCTCGTCGCGGCACACGTGGCCAGGAACAACGACCTCATCGCCGAGACCGCGGAGCTCGTGGCCGAGGGCGCCGAGGTCTCCTACGACAACGCAGGCACCATCGACGAAGTGGAGCTGGCCAGTTACGCCACGAGCGTCGGCGGCCTGGCCGGGCTGGCCGCCGAGGTCGAGCGATCAGCAGCGCGACTGGAAGCCGCGCGCGACGCTCTCGGCGCGAAGGCAGGCGCGCCGGTGCATGTCATCATCCGTGACGGCGGCGACATCGTTCAGGACGGGCCGATCCCGATCGGGAGCTTCATCGAGGGCAACGCGAGCTTCCACCTGCGCCTGCACCACGATCAGCTCAAGGCGCTGGAACCGGCCTGGGCACCAGAGGCCGGCCCGGGCGAGTTCGATACTTACCAGCTGATACTCCTGACGCGGGCACCGGACGGGCCTGTGCTTGACGACGAGGCGAGCACGGCGCTCGGGCTCCAGCATCTCGGCCACTTCCGCAAGATGCAGGCAGCTGGGTACCTCAAGATCGCCGGGCCGATCGACGGCGACGACGAGATCGCAGGCATTTGTCTATATCAGGCAGGCTCGGTTGAGCGCGCCCGCAGGCTGGCCGAGGACGACCCGGCGGTCCGCGCCGGTCGCTTCACCGTCAGGGCGATGACCTGGTACACCGAGAAGGGCGCGCTGACCTGGGGCGACAACCTGTAATTGGGCACGACAGGCTCGGTCAGAAGCTGACGCCCCAGCTGGCTGACAGGTGCATCGTCACCGCGGCCACGCCGACACCGACGGCGAGCGACCCCGCCAGCAGCAACCAGCGGGCAGCTCCTCCGGGGACGGCCACCGCGCGGCTGCCGTACTCGGTGCGCGCGCCCAGCAGCCGCGGGAGTCGCGGGGCGTAATTCAGCACATGGATGGTCATCACGCCGAACCACAGGACGAACGAGGCCTTGTGCAAGAACATCCACTGCCCGCCGCGTCCCACGACGGCCAGCATCACGCCGGTGCCGAGCACGGCAACTGACGTCAGGATCACAAGCGGCCCGAGCACGCGGAGGACCGGAGACGGCGGACCCTTCCTGACATACGGCGCCGCGTGGCTGTAGTACCTGACGAACCGGTACACGGTCGAGGCGATCTTCAGCAGCACCGGCCCGATCAGCACGAGGCCTAGCAGGAAGTGCCAGAACAGCAGCCGGTGTATCTCGACAATCGTCAGACCCTCGACAGCGAAGCCGACGAGCAGCAGCGCACCCGTCATCGCGGTCAGCTTCTCGTTGCCCTCGACTCCGGGCGCGGGCACCGGGCGCCTGTGCTGCGGCGCCAATCGCGCAGTGTCCGGCTTGGCCACTTATCTCCTCTCCTGATGATGTTGCTTGCGCGTCAGCCGGAGCGCCAGCGTCGGGCAGGCGTTGACGGCGCGTCGCGCATGAAGAGCCAGATCAGCCGGCACTCCGTCGTGGATGATCGGGTAGCCCCATTCGTCTAGCTCGATCAGCTCGGGCAGCAGGTCAGCACATAGGCCGTGTCCTGTGCACGCGATCCGGTTGATCTCCAGCTTCACGCTCATCGCCACTCCCCGTCCGCCCAGGTCCGCGGCATCGGCAGCTGTGCTGTCCGGAGCTGGGCCGTCTGGAGCTGTGCCGTCTGGAGCTGTGCCGTCTGGAGCTGGGCCGTCGGCTGCCGGCCGCGCTGCGAAGCGAGGCACGGGCGCCGTCGCGCGTGTGCGTGAGCGTCGGCCGCGAACGCCTGGAGCGCCGAAGCGGCCATCCGCACGGCGCCGTCCGGATGGCGGCACGCTCCGCGCCCGGATATCTGGCCAAAGCGCCGCTGCATGCGACCGAGCGGATCTCCTTCGGGCCGGGCGGCTGCCAGCTGAGCCAGATCGCCGGCGATCGCTGGCAGCCCGAACATGCACGGGCCGCACTGCTGGGCACTCTGACTGGCCAGGTACCGCAGGATCCGGGCAGCCGCGCTCAGTCCGCAGGCCGCGGCGGGCAGGGCGAAGACGACGCCGGCGCCCGGCGAGCCTCCGGCCGGGCGCAGTCCGGCCTGCGTGAATGGCAGGCCAGCGATCTCAGCAATGTTGTGCCAGGTGCCGAAGTAGCCGCCAATCAGAACCGCGTCCGCATCGGCGTCGGCTCCGGCCATCGCGAGGACGTCGCCGACACCGGTCCCGGCCTCGATCTCGTACACGCCCGGCTGCGCTACCGCGCCCGTCACGGTGGTCAGCATGGTGCCGGTCGCATCGCCCCGGCCGGCCTCGCGGAACCAGTCGGCTCCGTACCGGGCGATGAGGGCGACATGCGCGAGCGTCTCAACGTTGTCGACGAGCGTCGGTCGCTTGCCGACGCCGCGCTCGAAAGGCCGCGGCGGCGTGTTCGTCGGCTTGGCCTCACCGCCGTTCAGCCAGTGCACAAGGGAGGTCTCCTCGCTCGACACGTAGCCGTGGGGCAGGTCATGCACAGAGATGGGAACGGGGTCGATTCCGTCCCGCTCGCGTTCACCGATCGCCGCGAGGACGCTGTCCATGAGCCAGCCCCTGGTCCGCGGCAGACACAGATGCGCCTCCCGCGCACCGACTGCCTCCGCCGCCAGCGCGATCCCGTCAAGGACGAGGTGCGGCGCCCGGGCCAGGAGTGCCTGATCCTTCTCGCTGGCCGGCTCGCTTTCCATCCCGTTAGCGACCACCACGGCAGGCCCCCGCTTCGAGGCGACCGTCCGCATCTTGACCCCGGTCGGGAACCCGGCGCCGCCCCTTCCGGTCAGGCCTGCGGCCACGATCTGGTCGACCAGTCCGTGCCTGCTGTGCCTGTCGATCCGGGGCATCGGCCCGTAGGTGGCGACGTGCTGGCCGAGCGTGGCGGCCTGGCCGGACTCCTGCCAGCCGATCGTCAGGCGGCTCAGCTGGGCGCTGTGCGGTCGACGTCGTGCCCTCGTGTCGAGATTCACGCGCTGCCTCCCGGCCGTCCGGTAGGTGGCACGGTGCTGTGCGCGGTCCCGAGAATGCGGGCCGGCGTACCGGCGTGGCGGGCCCAGCCGGCCTGGAGCGGGCCAACCGCCACGAACACGATGGTAGCCAGCACGAACGCCGCTGTCGCAAGGCGTCCGGCGGTGCGAACATCGGTACGCTGCACTAGCTGCAGGCGCCAGAACACGGCGCCCGCAACGACGACGACGCACACGGCGTCCAGGATCAGCAGCCAAGGCAAGCGACTGTCGGTGCCGCTCCCGAGTCCGTGCCAGAGTGCAACCGGCCAGCACGCATAAGCGAGCCAGTGCACACCGCGCCAGGCTCGGTATGACAGCCGGCTGCGGATGAGGCTGCTGATGACCACCGCGAGCAGCATGTCGAAGGCGATGGCGCCCAGGCTGACCCAGAGCGGCCGGTACGGCGACGTGAACGGAATTACCGCCGAGATGAACCCGATGCCCGCGAACGGGTCGACGACGCTCGTGATCACGTGCGTGGCCACGAACGCAACGGCCAGCAAGGACAGGTTCCGATGCAGCCCGGCCTGCACCACCCGCGGCAGCGCGCGCGTCTCCAGGCGCGCCGTCCCAGCCACGCCCAACGCCACCGTAGCGGTCAGCAAGATGAGGGCGACCGTGCCCGTAGCCCTGGTCGTGTACCAGAGCGGGCTCGGCGAGGAGGCGCCAGCGGCTAGCACATGGCTGGCCGCGAGCGAGACAAGTTCGTGGGCTGAACTCGCCACCCGATCACGATCCGCCGGAGCTTACGACGGGCGGCGCGGGCGTCTGCACCGGCTGCTGCTGTGGCCTGGCAAGCTTGTGGTGGTGGTGACGAGCATGCTTGCCGCTGCCCTCGGAGTCGCCGGCCGGGCCCCCGCCGGAGGTGCCGGTGCCGCCGGACGCGCCCGCGCTCGCCCCGGACGATGTCGTCTGCGAGCTGGCGGCATGACCAGGCAGCGCATGCGCGAAGGCGGTTCCGAGTCCGAGGGACGCAGCGGCGGCGCCGCCGCCGATCCACAAGGTTAGCTTCCGGATCCGGGTCAGCCTGTCATCGCGCCGGGCTGACGCGAAGTGCAGGTGCTCGCGCATGCAGGTGCCACTCTCCCTGAGATGTAGTCGCGGTGCCTTGCTCTGGTGACCCCCGGTGGGCACGACTTCGTGCCGGAGCGCCGCACTAGGCCGAGAGCTGCGGCTCATCCCGCCCGCGCGGCAATCCCGCCCCGGGAGTCACGTACTCAGCTTGCCCGCATGGATCCCGATGACCGGTTCAGGAAAAGTTCAGAACTGGTTAATCATGATCAGACGGACGGTTATTCGGCTCTGACGGCCGCCCGGAGCGGCGCTGCCAGCGTTGCTGACCGGCCGAATCAGCCGGATTCTGGCCGCCCGGGGACAGGTGGATACCCCGGCGCTGGGCCCGTTCCCGCCGTGCCAGTGGCAGCTCAATTGTCACGGTGAGCCCGCCGCCAGGGGTGTCGGACAGCATCGCCGAGCCGCCGCTCGCGACGGTTAGCCGGTCGACGATCGCCAGACCGAGGCCGGTGCCACCGCCATTGCTGGTGGCGAAGCGCCGGAACGCGAGCCTCTGCTGCTGCTCGCTCATGCCGGGCCCGTTGTCGGCGACGGTGATCCTGGCCTTATCGCCGATGGCGGCAGCAGTAATCCAGATGGCACCGCCAGTCGGCAGGACATCCAGGGCATTTGCGATCAGGTTGTCCAAGATCTGTTCGATGTGGCCCTCGCCCATCCGCGCGGCTACGCGTTCAACATCGGCTTCCAGCCGCACCTCGCGCTCGTCTGCGGCCGGCAGCCAGGCGGCCACCCGGGTACTGATGACCTCATCGAGTGGCAGGCTGACCTGCTGCGCGGCGGTGTTCTCGGCCCTGGCGACGGCGAGCAGGCCGTTGACCAGCCTCGACAGCCTTGCGATCTCCTCTTGCGCCCCGGCTAGCTCAGCCGCCGCCGCCGCATCGCTGTCCTGTGCGAGCAGGTCCAGGCGGAGCCGGAGTGCGGCGAGCGGGGTGCGCAGCTGGTGAGATACGTCCGCCATCGTTGCCTGGTGGCCGCGAACGAGCGCCTCAAGGCGCGCGGCCATCAGGTTGAAGTTGGTCGCCAGCCTTCGGACCTCGCTCGGCCCGGTCTCGGCAGGCGCCCGAGTGCTGAGCTCCCCGTCGCCGAGCTCCTGGGCCGCCACCTCCAGCTCGCTGAGTGGCCTGCTGACCCATCTGGCCAGCCCAATAGCGACGAGCGCGGCGGCCAGCAGGCCGGCTGTCGCGATCGCCGCGATGACCAGCCAGAGCACCGCCGCCTGGCGGTCGACTACGGCCGCGGGCCGGCCAAGCACCACGGTGCCGATGACCCCGCCGCCGCCAGAATCGCGCAGGATGGGCGTCACGACGAGGAACCAGTCGTCGCTGCGATAGCTGATAGTCCTCCGGCTCGCGCTGGCGCGGGCGAGCACGGCGGGCATCACCGTCGGCCGGGCAGCGGTCCCGGCGATCTGCTGGCCAGCCCGGTTCAGGACAGCGACCCTGTCGCCGTGCTGCGATAGCTGCCGGACCGTGCGGCTCAGCGCGGCACCCCGGACGTGATCGTCGAGGCGCTCCTCCGCGACGTTGGCCAGCGTCGTCGCCGAGGCGAGCGTCTCGTTCTGGAACGAGCGCATGTCCTGGCCGGTCGTGATCACGCCGAGTGGCACGGCGACGATCCCGAGCACGGCAGCTACGAGCGCCAGGACCGCAAGGACGATCCGGCGGGCCACCTAGGCCTCGCCGAGCCGGAACCCCCGGCCATAGACCGTCTCGATGAGCCCAGATACTCCGAGCTTGCGTCGCAGCGAGGCCATGTGGACGTCCAGCACCTTGGTCGGTCCGTACCAGTGGGCATCCCAGGCGCTCTCCAGGATCTCCTGGCGAGTCACCACCCGGCCGGGATCGGCGGCCAGGATCTCGAGGATGTCGAATTCCTTGGGCGTCAGCACGATCTCCGAGCCCGACACGGTGACGCGGCGCGTCCGGACGTCCACCACCAGCGGCCCGTGCTTCACCACGTCTCCGCCGGGGCGCACCCGGCGGAGAACTGCCCTGATCCTGGCCTGGAGCTCGGCGAGCCCGAACGGCTTGACGAGGTAGTCGTCGGCGCCTGCATCGAGCGCCATGACCCGGTCCGGCTCCTCGCCGTGCGCGGTCACCACGATGATCGCCGCGTTGGTTCGCTCACGCAGAAGGCGGCATACCTGGACGCCATCCAGGTCGGGCAGCTCCAGATCCAGCAAGACGACGTCCGGCTCTCCCCACTCCAGCGCACCTTGTCCGGTCATGACGTGATCGACGCGATAGCCGCCCCTCGTCAGGCCCTTGACGAGCTGGGCCGCGATGCTCGCGTCGTCCTCCACGATCAGGACGCTCGTGCCTGCCTCGTCCGCTGCGGTGGCGGAGTTAGGGCGGCCGGCTGGCGCTTTCATGTGCTCTACCGTAGGCGACCGCGCCAGGTGAGAGAGGCTGGACACGATCCGTGCGACCGGATCCTGCCGCCGGCGCTCCGCAGGCAGGCAGGACCGGGCACGTCAGCCACGGACCAGGTCGGCGGTGACCTCGCCGACCGACCGGACCCCGGCCAGCCGCAGCACGTGCTCGAGGTCGGCGCCGAGCCCGTCGAGCAAGCCGGCGACGCCGACGCTGCCGCCCTGGCCGTCCGGGCCGCCCGCCGAGAGCGCCCATAGCACTGGACGGCCGATGAATACTGCCCGCGCGCCGAGCGCGAGCGCGGCCAGCACGTGCTCGGCGCGACGGATGCCGCCATCGACGTAGACCTCGGCGCCGCTGCCCGCGATCGCGGCGGCGATCTCCGGCAGCGCGTCCGCTGTCGACACGGACTGGTCGAGCTGGCGCCCGCCATGATTGGACACCTGCACGGCCGACGCCCCGGCAGCCACCACGGTGCGCGCGTCATCCGCGCGCAGCACGCCCTTGACGACGACGGGCAGCCCGGTCACCTCGCGCAGCCAGCCAATGATGTCGGGAGTCAGGTCGTCGGCCTTGTCGAGGGCACTCTGGGGCAGGCCGCCGGCATCGAGGTTCGCCCGCAGGTACTCCGGCGGCACGACATCGAAGGCGCTTGGTCCCGCTGTGTACTTCTCCCCGACGACCGGCGTGTCCACCGTCAGCACGACCGCCGACGCGCCGGCCTCGCGCCCGCGCTCCAGGACCGCGCGGCTCAGGCCGCGGTCGCGCAGTACGTACATCTGGAGCCACCAGCGCACGCCGGTCGCGCCGATCTCCTCGAACGTGGTGCCAGAGTTCGTGGAGACCGCCAGTAGCGAGCCGGCTGCCGCGACCGCGCGCGCTGTCGCGACTTCCCCCTCGGGGTGCGCCGCGCGGTGCAGCGTCGTCGGCGCCACGCAGACGGGCGCCGCCAGCTCGTGCCCCAGGATCGTCGTCGCCGTCGAAACCGCGGAGACGTCGCGCAGGATCCTCGGGCGCAAGCGCAGCCGGTCCCACGCCGCGACGGCCTCCGCGACACTCAGGCCGGCCCTGGCACCCTGGTTGAAGTACTCGCTCACTGGCGAAGGCAGCCGCAGCAAGGCGGCTTGCTCCAGCTCCCGCATGCTCACCCGGTGATCATTCTGCAAGTCCGCCGGGCACGCAACCACCGGGCACGCTTGACGCCGGGCATGTGCCGCGCGGTCCGGGCGCCAGCCCGGCCGATGCAGGCGGCCTGACGACGGCAGCCTCGCAGAGGGCAGCGGGGCGGTTGTGAGTCGACGCCGCCGGCTGGCCGGGCTAGATTCAGCGACGGGCCGACCGAGAGGGAACAACGTGAACTTCATCCTGGTCATGCGGAACGACAAGGCCGACCTCGTCGCGATCGGCCCGGTGTCGATTGAGTACCAGGCCGCGATGCTGCGCGACGAGCTTGAGGAAAGCGCAGGCTGGACGACCGTCGGAATCGCCAGGGTGCTCACCGAGGACCAGGCCCGCCGCATGGTCGCTGCCACGTAACGTCATCGCGGCGAAAACCCGTTGACGCGACGCGCCACGGAGTGCGAGCGTGTTGGCCCGCAGAGCCGGTGCTGGTGCCTGCTCAGAGACGGAAGGGAGGACGCAGTTGACGAACGCCATGAGCTTGACGCTGCCTAGCCTTCCTTTCCTCCTGAGGGGCACCTTCCTTGCACGATTCTGCGCATCCCCGCCGCGCTAAGCGGCGATTCAACGACGACGAGCCCACCTTCGCCAAGCGCGACCGGCACCGCCGCGCGCTGCCGTCGCTGGACGACATCGACGTCGCCGACGGCCTCGTCGCGGGCGACCGCTGGTCCACCTGGGATCAGTCCGCGCCGACCGAGCGCGGGCCGCGGCCGCATCCCGACTGGCTGGTCACCGAGCTCGCGGCCGCCGATACCGAGCTCGGGATTCTGAAGACCGGCAAGGAAGCTGACGTCTTCCTGCTCCGCCGCGGCGTGCCGGGGACGGACCGGTCATGCCTGCTCGCGGCCAAGCGGTACCGGTCCGCCGAGCATCGCCTGTTTCATCGTGACAGCGAATACCTCGAGGGCAGGCGCGTCCGGGAGTCGCGGGCGAGCCGGGCCATGGCCAACCGCAGCACGGTCGGCCGGGAGATGATCGCGGGGCAATGGGCCAACGCGGAGTTCTCCGCGCTCTGCCAGTTCCATCTGGCCGGAGTGCCGGTGCCCTACCCGGTGCAGGTACTGGGCACCGAGGTCCTGCTCGAGTTCATCGGCTCGCCAGACGGGACGGCCGCGCCGCGGCTGGCCGAGACCGGCCTGCGCGGTGCCGAGCTGGCAGGTCTCTGGCATCAGCTCGTGCAGGCCACGGGCACGCTGGCCAGGCTCGGCCTCGCTCACGGTGACCTGTCCGCGTACAACCTGCTCGTCTATCGCGGCCGGCTGGTCATGATCGACGTGCCCCAGGTGGTCGACGTGATCGCCAACCCACGCGGCGCCGAGTTCCTCGACCGCGACGCCGCCAACGTCAGCCGGTGGTTCACCGCCCGAGGGCTCAGCGATGACGACGGCACCGTCCCTGGTCCCGGCGACCTGGCGGCCTATCTGCGCGCGGAAGCACGCCTTGGGTGAGCAGTTGTGCCCGGCCCGTGGTGCTAGGTAAGCAGCGCTGCTAGGTAAGCCGCCGCTCGGCAGCCCAGCGGGTGAGCTGGTGCCGGGTGGACAACTGGAGCTTGCGCAGCACCGACGACACGTGGCTCTCCACCGTCTTGACCGAGATGAACAGCTCCCTGGCCACTTCACGGTAGGTGTAGCCGCGCGCGATCAGGCGGAGCACCTCGCGCTCACGAGCGGTCAGCTGGTCGAGCTCGGGGTCGAAGGACGGGCGCTCGAGGTCCGGAGCTGTCCCGGCAGCGAAGGCGTCCAGGACGAAACCGGCTAGCCGAGGCGAGAAGACGGCGTCGCCGGCCGCAACCCGGCGCACGGCGTCGACAAGCTCGGCGCCCGAGATCGTCTTGGTGACGTAGCCGCGAGCACCCGCCCGAATGACCGCGATCACGTCCTCGGGCGCGTCCGACGCCGAGAGCGCCAGGAACTTCACCTCCGGATGCCCGGCCTTGACCGCGGCCACCACGTCCTGGCCGCCGCCGCCTGGCAGGTGTACATCCAGCAAGACCACGTCCGGCACGCACTCCGTGATATCCGCGATCGCCGGGGCGACGTCCGCCGCCTCGCCGACGATGTCCACCTCATCAGCCAGCTCTGACCTGACCCCGGATCTGAACATCCCGTGGTCGTCGACCAGGAACACGCGTGGCCGGCCGGAGTTCGCTGGGGCAGTGCCAGCCGGCGGCCCGCCCGCGACGGTCACGGTCGCCTCGGCAGCCGGTCCTCGGCTGTCCTCGGCATCATCAGGGCGACCTCGGTGCCTTCGCCGAGCGCGCTGCGCACGGTAGCCGACCCGCCCCGCCTGGCCATACGCGCATGCACAGACTCAGCCAGGCCCTTCCTGTCGCCCGGCACAGCCGCCGGGTCAAAGCCCCGTCCGCGATCCCGGACGAACAGCGACACCGCGTCCGGCTCGACCTCGGCGAACAGCGACACCACATCAGCGCCCGACCACTTGGCGGCATTCACGGTGGCTTCCCTGGCCGCCGCCAGCATCGCCGTCAGGTCGTCGTCGAGATCGCAGTCGCCCACGGTAACGGCCTCGACCGACATGCCGTGCTGGGCCTCGACCTCTTGCTGGATCAGCCGGACCGCATCCCCCACCGTCGCGGCCTGGCCATCGAGCGACCCCGGCGAACGGCCGTCGAACAGCCAGGCGCGCAGCTCGCGCTCCTGGGCCCTGGCCAGCTGCACTACCTGCTGCGAGTCGCCTGCCCGCCGCTGAATCAGGGCGAGCGTCTGGAGCACGGAGTCATGCACGCGCGAGGCCATCTCGGCCCGTTCCTCGGCCCGGATCCTGGCCTGGCGCTCGTCGACAAGGTCCTTCGCGATGCGCAGCCACCACGGGCCGAGCGCGGTGACGATGCCGCCGACCAGGAACACGGTCCCCGCTAGCGGCCGCAGCAGCTCGCTGCTCTTGGCGTGCCCGCCGAGGAGCGCCCACAAGCCAAAAGCAAGCAGCAGGGCTGCCAGCACGATCCTCAGCACCCGGCGGGACCGCGTGCCCGCGCCGGTCTTCGAGACCGGATCCGCCAGTCCACGCAGGACTTCAAGCTCCGCTTCGGGGGCGTTGCGCCAGATCAGGACCAGTCCCGCCGCGCTGATGATCAGCGGCGTAGCAAAGGAGGTGACCCACGGCGCGTGGAGCGCTGAGGCGATGATCAGGCCGAGCACAACGACCGAGGTCAAGGCCGCGGCCAGGCCGATGCCGCGTTTCTCGGCCAGGGCCTTGGTGCCGATGCTGGAATCGGCGCCCTCCGCCGGGATCAGGAGCCACGCGACGACGTAGGCGGCGAAGCCGAATCCCGTCGTGATAAGCGCGGCGATGACGAGCACCGCCCGGATCAAGCCGACATCGAAGCCGGTGCGCTTCGCGATTCCCGCCGCGACGCCGCCCAGCAGGCATCCATTCGGCTCCCGGCGTAGCGGTCCGCCGCTGGCGGGCCCGCGCGTTATCCGCAAGCCCATGGCCTCCAGCCTCGTTGCCCAGTGACCCGGCCCGTCTTGCCGCGGCCGGGCACCCGACGCCGTGTGGTCCTGCCAGCTCTGCCAGGAGACTGCGGGCTCGGGTGGGTCGCCAGCAACCCGCGTGCTGCCGTCCGGACCGGGTCCGCCTCGGTCCGTGGCCCCGAGCCTGGCTGCTGAGCTGGCATGATCGACCATGTTCCCATCATCGCGCCAGACTGGGGGTGCTCGCTATCCGGGCACGCCCGGTTCAGCAGGCAGTCGTCCCGGCAGTCGTTCAGGGTCCGGTCAGGGTTCTTCCCGATAGTGGGGCCAGCGGCGAGCGGGCACGCTGGTGTCATGAACTCAGCTACAACACCTCCGCTGGACGGCCAGACCGCCATCGACCCCGAGCCGGGGCTGCTGCAGACCAGGCCGCGCAGCCTAGCCCGGCATCGCCGCGACCGGATGCTTGCCGGGGTGGCATCCGGCATCGCGGGGTACGTCGGCATCGACGTTCTCTTCGTCCGGATAGCGTTCGCAGTACTCGCGCTCGTCGGCGGCGTTGGCATCCCGCTGTACGTGGCCTGCTGGCTCCTGATCCCGGACGAGGGTGCCACACAGTCCATTGCCACCGATTTCACCAGCAGCATGCAGGCATGGCGTAACTGACCAGGGGGGACCAGTACACGATGTCTAATCCAGTGAGCCCGCCACAGCCGACCACTCCGGCGCTGCGGCGGGCCAGCTGGCCCGGCGCCGAGATGCGAGTAGGCGACGCCGAGCGGGCCGAGATCGCTGATCACCTCGCCAAGCACTTCAGTGACGGGCGGCTCGACGAGGCAGAGTTCAGCGAGCGCCTCGATAAGGCAATGCTGGCCAAGACCAGGGCCGACTTGTCGGGGCTGCTGTCCGACCTGCCAGGCGGCGAGCCGGCCGAGCAGCAGGGCGGACGCCGTCATCAGCGGAAGATGCTGAAGGTCCAGCTAGAGCGGGAGCGGCTTGCGCTGAGGCACGAGCAGAAGGCGCATCGGCACCTCGAGCGAGAGATTCGCTGGCGGCGGATGCGCTGGGTCCCGCTGTTGATCGGGCTCATCATCGCCGCCATCGTCATCGCGCACGCGCTGACGCACTCGATCGGCGCCTGGCTCGTGATCGGGCTGATCGTCTTCCTGTGGCTGCGCCGCAACGCGATCAGCGGTCACGTGAGCGACCACGACGCTGACGACAACCACCACAGCGTTAGCCACCACGGGGCTAGCTACCACGGGCCTAGCGATCACAGCGCCTACGACGAAAGCGACCGCGACCACAGCGACCGCGACCACAGGCCCGGCCGATAACGCGCCATCGACTGGCAACGCCGGCGAGCTGACCGGACATCAGGGAGTGCCGATGGCCTCCATCCACTCCCTGATGTGCCAGCTCCGGACGACGCCGTGCAGTACGAACGGGTCGCCCGCGGCAAACTCCTCGGCTGCAGCCTTCGTCGTGAACACGCCCATGGCACCGGTCCGGTCGGTGAACGGCCCGATCAGAAGCAGGCTGCCGCGCTCGAGGAACTCATGCCAGCGGGCCCGGTGCGCCGGGAAATGCTCTGGCGCACGCTCCGCCACATCGTCAGCAGACTCGTAGAACAGCACGTATTTCATGGGACTTCGAAGCCTAGCGCGGCCACCCTGTCGATACCGATGCCGCTGATCAGCAGTCGTTCCTTGCTGCTGGAAGTCAGCTTCGCCGTCCAGTCGGTGAAGCCGCCGTCACCGACCTCGGCCCATTCCGCACCGGACCTGACGTTGATCTTGAAGCACAGCTCCCTGTAGTAGCCGCGGCCCGCCTGCCGGTCGCTGTCGGCGACGAACTCGACCGGGGTACCAGCGAGCAGGGCGGTTACGGCGTCCGCCACGGCCTGGCCAGCCTCCGTCAGCGGTGTCAGCGCCAGCTGGACACGAGCGAACCCCGCGGTGGCGAGCCCAGCGACGATCGCGCGCACATGCTCGGCGACCGCTTCCCGCTCGAACCGGTGACCGCCGTCGTCGCGCCCGGCCGTCACTAGCCCGAGCAGGCTGAAGTGCGCGAGATAGCCGGGCCGCTCGATCTGCTGCGCGCGTACCACCCGCTGAAAGGCCGCCAGCCGGACCGGACCGTCCGCCGCGCGCCGGCGCGCGGCGGCTTCGAGGGCAAGCGCGTTCGTCGGGTCGGCGGCGGCCTCGCAGGCCCGCATCGCGGTGACGACCTTGTCCTGGCTGACCGGCCCGAGCGCGGAGTGCGTGCCGAGCGGTACGAGCGGCGCGAGCGTCAGCACCTCGAACTGCGGTGGCAGGGACGCGGCGAGCACCTCTTCCACGCGCCGCAGCCGCTGCCACGGCAGGCCGCCCGGCTGCACGAACCGGTCGCTGCGGTACCGGCGGAGCACGGTCGATGGCGTCTGGCTGGCCGCGCGCCGCCTGGCCACCTCGAGCATCACGCTGGTGAAGTCGCTGCCGCTCAGCCCCGCGAGGCGCTCGACGACCTCGATCCCGCCGATCGCCGGCAGTATCCGGTCGAGCGCCGAGCTTGCTCCAGCCGCACCAGTACCAGTACCAGCCATACGCCGATCCTGCCCGAGTCGGCGGCCGTCCAGCATCCGGTTAACTAGCCCCGCCCCATGACGCCGCGTCCATCAGGACGGCCTTCCAGCGCGGCCTGCGATTGCAGGCGCAGCCCGGTGCTGTCGGCTAGCGACCGCCGCCCGCCACGAGCACGGCGCCGACCGCGGCGTCGAGCGCGGCGCGGATGCGCTTCTCGGAGACGGGGCCCGGAGTGCCGAGCACCTGCGCGAACAGATTCACGCGCAGTTCCTCGATCTGCCAGCGGATCGAGGTGACGTCGGCGCGCAAGCGGTCGGCCGGCGGCAATTCCCTGCATGCCGTCTCATAGTCGGCCGAGACCCGGTGCACGGCGGCCATCCGCTCGGCGTCCCTGGCCTGGTCACCGCCGAGCTTGTCCAGGCGCCTCAGGATTGCCCGCAGGTACCGGACCAGGTCGGGCAGCCGGGACGCGCCGGTCTCGGCGATGAATCCGGGATAGATGAGGCCGGAGAACTGGGCCCGCATGTCGTCCAGCGCTGATGCTATTGCCGGACTCGCAGGGCCGGAGCTACCCAGCCTCAGCTCGACCTCGTGCGCCTCCGCCAGGATCTGGGTCACGTAGTCCAGGACCCTTGCCGTGTCAGGCGCCAGGGCGTCGCGCGCCGCCTCGACCAGTCGGGCAAAGCCAGCGGCGTCCCACGCCGGGCCGCCCGCCTCGTCGATCACCTGGTCCGCCGCGCATGCGGCGCAGTCGTCGAGCAGTGCGGCCGCGCTGGGATAGGGATGACGGCTCATGGCCATCTTCGCCGTCATGGGCAGCCGGCCGGCGATCGAGCGGACACCGGAGGGCACCGCGAGCAGCAGGAGCCGGCGAGTGCCGCGCCGCATCGACGCGACCGCCTCGGCCTCGGTGTCAAAGAGCCGGATATCGGCCGAGCTGCCCGCGTCGGCCAGCGCCGGGTAGCCGCGTACCTGGCCGCTGGTGAACACCCGCGGGAGGGTGCCGAAGTCCCAGCGGGTCAGCCCGGTCCTGGTCAGGTCGGCGGCCGCCGCCGTGAGCACGGCGGCCAGCCGGGGACGCAACTCCGCGCGGAGCTCGTCGAGGTCCTTGCCGCTCGCGAGCACCTCGTCGCCGTCCAGGACCCGGTAGGTGACGCGGAGGTGCGCGGGCAGGCCGGCCAGATCCCAGGACGATCTCGCGATCCGCACACCGCCGAGCTGGCCGAGCGCGCTGCTCAGCGCGTCGAGCAGGTCGCCGCGCGGCTCCCCGAGCGTGGCCAGCACTGCCCTCGCGGTGTCCGGGGCCGGGATGAACTGCCGGCGCACGTCCTTCGGCAGTCCCCGGATGAGCTCCGTGACGAGCTCAAGTCGCAGGCCGGGCACCTGCCAGCTGAGGCCGGCCTCGTTCCGGTCGAAAAGGTCGTGAAGTTGGACATCGGCCGTCACACCATCGGCCGCTTCACCGGGCGCGAACTCATACGACAGCGGGATGGCGCCCCAGCTGGCCGGGTAATCTTCGGCGCTGATCTGGTCAGCAGCCGGCCCTGCCAGGTCGGCGGGGCTGAGGTCGAGCAGCGCCGGATCGGTGTGCCGCGCCTTCTTCCACCAGGCGTCGAAATGCCGGGCCGAGGTGACCGTCTTGGGTATGCGGGCGTCGTAGAAGTCGAAGACCGCCGTGTCGTCGGCGACCAGGCCGCGCCGGCGGGCCTTGTGCTCAAGCTCTTCGGCTTCCTCCCTGGCGCGCTGGTTACGTGCCAGGAACGCGTGGTGGGCCTGCCAGTCGCCCTCGACCAGCGCGTGCTGGATGAACAGGTCCCTGGCCGCCGCCGGATCGACGTTCCCGTAGCTGACCTGGCGGGCGGCGACGATCGGCAGGCCGTACAGGGTGACCTTCTCGGCTGCCATGACGGCGCCGCGGCTGGCATCCCACCGCGGCTCGCTGTAGCTGCGCCGGACGAGATCACCGGCCAGCGACTCGGCCCATTCTGGCTCGATCCGCGCGATCGTCCTGGCCCACAGCCGGGAGGTCTCGACGAGCTCGGCCGCCATGACCCAGGGCGGCGGCTTGCGCGCGAGCGGCGAGTCGGGAAAGATCGCGAACCGCGCGCCGCGAGCTCCGGCGAACTCGACCGGACCGCGGCGCCGGACGCCCGCCGCGGCGTTGCGGTCACCGGGCTTGCGGTCCGCGGGCTTGCGGTCGGCGTCCTGCATGCCGATGTGCGAAAGCAGGCCGGCCAGCAGCGACTGGTGGATCCGGTCGGCGAGATCGGCCGGGTAGCGGGCGCCAGCCTCAGCGTCCCGATTGCCGCGGCCGTCCTGCCCGCGGCCGTCCTGTCCGCGAGCGGTCCCGCCCGCGCCGCCGAGCCGCCCGATTCGACTCGTCCGCCCGATTCGACTCGTCGGCGGGCTCCGGACGGCCCTGGCGGCCGATGACGATGCCCAGGTCCCGCGCCGCCTGCTGAAGCTGGCTGTAGACGTCCTGCCATTCGCGCACGCGCAGGTAAGTGCAGGTACTCGCGGCGGCACAGGCGGCGGAACGCGGACGATGACAGCTGCCGCTGCTGCTCGCGCAGGTACTCCCACAGCGTGAGGAACGACAGGAAGTCCGAGCCCGGCTCGGCGAACCGCCGGTGCATGGCATCCGCCGCCTCCCTGGCGTCGGCCGGGCGCTCGCGCGGATCCTGGATCGCGAGCGCCGCGGTGATGATCAGCACCTCGCGCGCGCAGCCGTTGCGGTCCGACGCCAGGATCATCCGGCCGAGCCGCGGATCGACGGGCAGCTCGGCCAGCTTGCGCCCGATGTCGGTCAGCCGGGTCACGCCGCCCGCGACGGCCCCGCCGGCGCCGACACCGCCAGAGATCGCGCCGAGCTCCTCGAGCAGGCGCAGGCCGTCGGCCACGTTGCGGGAGTCGGGCGGATCAACGAACGGGAAGTCCGCGATGACACCCAGGTCCAGGGCCGCCATCCGGAGGATGACGGAGGCCAGGTTGGTGCGCAGGATCTCCGGTTCGGTGAACTCTGGCCGGGAGTCGAAGTCAGCCTCGCTGTAGAGGCGGACGCAGATGCCGTCGGAGGTGCGGCCGCAGCGGCCCTTGCGCTGGTCGGCCGACGCGCGGGAGATGGCCTCGATCGGCAGGCGCTGTACCTTGGTCCGCTGGCTGTACCGGGAGATCCGCGCCGTGCCCGGGTCGATCACGTACTTGATGCCGGGGACCGTCAGCGAGGTCTCCGCCACGTTGGTCGCCAGCACGACGCGGCGTGCCCTGATGCGGCTGGAACACCCGGTACTGCTCGGCCGCCGACAGCCTGGCGTAAAGCGGCAGGATCTCCAGGCCTGGCTCCTCGGCCAGCGCATCGGCAGTGTCCCGGATCTCGCGCTCGCCGGACAGGAAGACCAGGATGTCGCCAGGACCGGCGCGGCGCAGCTCGGTGACCGCGTCGCTGATGCCCTGGATCTGGTCGCGCGGCTCGGCCTCGCCGTCATCGGGGTCGGCCAGCGGGCGGTAGCGCACCTCGACCGGGTACGTCCGCCCGGACACCTCGACGACGGGCGCCCCACGACTCTGCCTGCCTGATTCGCCTCCGGCACTCTGCTTGCCTGATTCGGCTCCGCCAAAATGCTCGCTGAATCGCTCCGGGTCGATGGTGGCCGAGGTGATGATGACCTTCAGGTCCGGGCGGCGCGGCAGCAGCTGCTTGAGATAGCCGAGGATGAAGTCAATGTTCAGGCTGCGCTCGTGCGCCTCGTCGATGATCAGCGTGTCGTAGCGGCGCAGCTGGCGGTCTCGCTGCATCTCGGTCAGCAGGATGCCGTCGGTCATGACCTTGACCAGGGTGTCGTCGCTGGAATTGTCGGCGAAGCGGACCTTGTAGCCAATCGCGGTGCCCGGCTCGGTGCCGAGCTCTGCGGCGATCCGGTCCGCGACGGTCCGGGCCGCGATCCGCCGTGGCTGCGTGTGGCCGATCTGGCCGGCGACGCCGCGGCCGAGCTCCAGGCAGATCTTCGGCAGCTGCGTCGTCTTACCTGAGCCTGTCTCCCCCGCGATGATGACGACCTGGTGGTCGCGGATCGCCGCAGCCAGCTCGTCCCTGCGCTGGCTGACCGGCAGCTCGGGCGGATAACTGATGACCGGCACGGCGCTCCGGCGTGACTGGATGCGCTCCTCGGCCGCCGTCACCGCGGCCTCGAGGTCGGCAATGGCCTTGTCCCGCGCACCGGCATCCCGCAGCGCGCCAGCCCGGTCCGCGCGCCTGGCCAGCTGGTACTGGTCGCGCAGCATCAGCGCAGGCAGGCGGGCTCGCAACGCGGCGAGCGTGGTGGTCACGGCAGGCTCTCTCTTCCCGGCATGTCCGGGATTCCCCGGATGTCCTGTCAGGCGGCGGCCGATCAACGATGAGCCGATCAAGGATGACGGGCTGCCAGCCCGCAGTGCTAACGCTTTTCGTGGCCCGTTCCTATCCAGGGTGCCGCGCTGGCCAAATATCGCGGCCGGCACGGATACTGGAACCCTGCGACGACGCACGTCATCCAGGGGAGTCGCCATGACGGACCTGAACTCGCCCAGCCAGCCCGGCCAGGACGCGGCCGGAGACGCAGCCGGAGACCTGGCCGGCGCGCTCGACATGCTGCTTGCTGACGGCGCCCTCGGCGTGCTGCGCAGATTCCGGCCGGACGGCGCGGTCCTCCGGCTGGCGGCAAGCCTCGCGCAGCGGCCGCAGGTCGTGAGCCAGCAGATCGCCATCCTCGGCGGGGAGCTGGCCAAGATCGTCACCGGCTCGTCCCAGGTGGCGCCAGAGCGCAAGGACCGGCGGTTCGCCGATCCGGCCTGGAGCCAGAACCCCCTGCTCAAGCGCGCGTTGCAGACGTACCTGGCGGCCAGCCAGACCGCCAGCGAGCTCCTGGCCGGCGCAGACCTCGACTGGCGGGACAGCGAACGGCTTCGTTTCGTCCTCTCCAACCTGATCGCAGCGGCGTCGCCCAGCAACAATCCCCTGCTCAACCCCGCCGCCATTAAGACGCTGGTGGACACCGGCGGCATCAGCGCGCTCCGTGGCATCCGGGCACTGGCTACCGACATGGCAGCAGCTCCGCGCGTCCCGGCCATGGTCGAGCCTGGCGCCTTCGAGGTGGGCCGCGACCTTGCCGTGACGCCGGGCTCGGTGATCTTCCGCACTGAGATGCTGGAACTGATCCAGTACGCGCCGACGACCGAGCAGGTTCACGAGTACCCAGTGCTGATCGTCCCGCCGATGATCAACAAGTACTACATCACCGACCTCGCGCCGGGCCGCAGCATGACGCAGTACCTGGTCAGCCAGGGCCACCAGGTGTTCGCGATCAGCTGGCGCAATCCGGATGCGCGGCACCGGGACTGGGACCTGGACAGCTACGGCAGCGCGATCCTGGCCGCCCTCGATGCGACCCTCGCGGTCAGCCGGGCCGAGAAGGCCAGCATCTGCGCCCTGTGCTCGGGGGGCATCGTGTCCTCGATGGTCGCCGCGCATCTCAGCAGCGCAGGTGGCCTCGACCGGCTCGCCAGCCTGTGCCTCGGCGTCACCGTCCTCGACCAGGATCACGCAGGCACGGCCGGGGCGATGATCGACGAGACGACGGCAGCAGCGGCCGTGGCCGCCTCGGCGGCCCGCGGTTACCTGGACGGCCGGGCGCTCGCCGAGGTCTTCGCCTGGCTTCGGCCGGACGATCTCATCTGGAACTACTGGGTCAACAACTACCTCCAGGGCCGGACGCCACCGCCGTTCGACATCCTGTCCTGGAACGCGGACACCACCAGGCTTCCGGCGGCACTGCACCGGGACTTCATCCGGCTCGCCCTCGACAATGCGCTCACCAAGCCAGGCGCCGCGTACATGCTCGGCTCGCCGGTCGACCTCTCGAAGGTCGACACCGACACGTACGTGATCGCGGGCATCGCCGATCACCTGTGCCCGTGGCAGTCCTGCTACCGCACTACCCAGCTGCTCGGCGGCCCCGTGACGTTCGTCTTGTCGACGAGCGGGCACATCGCGTCGATGGTCAATCCCCCGGACAACCCCAAGGCCACGTTCCAGACCGCGCCCGACAATCCGGCCGATCCGCGGGAGTGGCTCGCGAGCGCGCAGAAGGTCACCGGCAGCTGGTGGCCGCACTATTCGAGCTGGCTCGCCGAGCGCAGCGGCGCTGACCGTCCGAGCCGGGCGAAGCCGGGCCGGAAGGGCTTCGAGGTACTCGCGGCAGCGCCCGGAACGTATGTTCACGACCGGTAGCCTGCGCTCGGTCGCCATCGGCGACCAGGTCCTCCGGACGTCGGTGCGTCCCGGCGGCGGCGGCCGGGGTGGCCGGGTCGGCGGCAACCAGGTACGCACGCCGCTGCTGCTGATCAACGGCATCGGCGCCAGCCTTGAACTCCTCGAGCCATTCGTCGACGCGCTCGACCCGGCGATCGAGGTCATCCGGTTCGATGTTCCCGGCGTGGGCGGCTCGCCGCTGCCGGCCCGGCCGTACCGGTTCACCGGCTTGTGCGCGCTCATCGGCCGGATGCTGACCGAGCTCGGCTACGACACCGTCGATGTCCTCGGGATCTCCTGGGGCGGCGGCGTCGCGCAGCACTTCGCTACGGTCCAGCGGTCACGCTGCCGGCGGCTTGTGCTGGTCAGCACGGCGACAGGCGCGCTGATGGTGCCGGCCAAGCCGAGCGTCCTGGCCAAGATGGTCACGCCTCGCCGCTACACCGATCGCGGCTATCTGGAGCACATCGCGGCCACCATCTACGGCGGCAGCGCGCGGACCGATCCCGCCAGCGTGACCGCAGCAATGAACGCGCATAACCGGGTCGGCTCCCCGCGCGGCTACCTCTACCAGCTCGCGGCGGGCGCGGGCTGGACCAGCCTGCCGTTCCTGCCGCTGCTCACGCAGCCGACGCTGATCGTCTCTGGTGCCGACGATCCGATCATCCCGCTGGTGAACGCCCGTCTCATGCGGCGGCTGATCCCGGACTCGACGCTGCACGTGTTCGACGGCGGGCATCTTGGCCTGGTCACCGAGGCGGCCGAGCTCGCGCCTGTCATCAGCCAGTTCCTTACCGCGCCGGCGCCGGCGCCGGAGCCGGCCAGGACGTTAGACAGCTCTAACCCGAAGGGAGACCCGCATGGATCCGGCCGTCGATGCCGACTTCTACGCGCTTGAGCAGCTGCTCGACCCCGACGGCCGCCAGCTGATCATGACAGTGCGGGACTTCATGGAGAAGTCTGTCGCCCCGGTGATCAACCATTACTGGCGGAGGGAGGAGTTCCCGCACGATCTCGTGCCAGGACTCGCCGCCCTCGGCATCGCAGGCACCGCGTGCGCCGGCTATGGCTGCCCAGGCGGCAGCAGCCTGCTCGATGGCATGATCGCGCTAGAGCTGGCGCGGGTGGATCCATCCATCGCTACCTTCATGGGCGTACACGGCGGCCTCGCGATGGGCTCGATCTACCTATGCGGCTCCGAGGAGCAGAAGCACCGCTGGCTCCCCGCCATGGCCCGGATGGAAAAGATCGGCGCGTTCGCGCTGACCGAGCCCGACGTTGGCTCGGGCGTCGCGGGCGGGCTCACGACCACGGCACAGCGCGACGGCGACGTCTGGGTGCTCAACGGCCAGAAGAAGTGGATCGGCAACGCTACCTTCGCCGACCTCATCATCGTGTGGGCTCGCGACGTCGCCGACAACCAGGTCAAGGGCTTCGTCGTCAAGGCCGGCGCGGACGGCTTCACGCCGGTGAAGATGCGGGACAAGATCGCGCTCCGCGTCGTCCAGAACGCGGAGATCACCCTCGACAACGTCCGAGTCCTCGAGGACAACAGGCTCCAGCAGGCCACCACGTTCCGTGACACCGCAAAGGTGCTGCGGCTCACGAGGGCCGGCGTGGCCTGGCAGGCAACTGGCTGCGCCCGCGGCGCCTACGAGCACGCGCTGGCCTACGCCAAGCAGCGTGAGCAGTTCGGCCGGCCCATCGCAGGCTTCCAGCTTGTCCAGGACCTCCTCGTGCGCATGCTGTCGAACGTCACAGCATCCGCGTGCCTGTGCGCGCGGCTGTCCCAGCTCCAGGACCAGGACCAGGCCAAGGATCACCATTCGGCCCTGGCCAAGGCGTTCTGCACCGTCCGCATGCGCGAGACCGTCGGCTGGGCCCGCGAACTGCTCGGCGGCAACGGAATCCTGCTGGACAACCAGGTCGGCAGGTTCGTGGCCGACGCGGAGGCCATCTACTCCTACGAGGGCACCCGTGAGATCAACACGCTCATCGTCGGGCGCGCCATCACCGGCCTCAGCGCTTTCGTCTGACCGACGTGGCCTGCTGACCTCAGACCACCGGCCCGAGCCGCACCAGGCCGCCGCCGGCGAACGCCAGTGACGCGACGGTGCCGTCCGCCAGCCGGCGGAACTCGACAGTCTCGCCCGACTGCCGGACACCAGGCGCGACCACAAAGCTGCCGGGCTCGCCCGCCCGGTTGAGCAGTACCTTCTCGCTGGGCTCTGAGGTGTCGATCAATGTCAGCTGACCGTCGAGCCACTCCAGCCTGACCAGGAAGCTCATGTCGGGCGGGGCATAGACGCCGAGCAGCGGCGTCAGGTCAGCCGGCGTCGGAGCCGGCAGGCGGAACTGTGGCGCTGCCGCTTCCACGAGGCTGCGGCCAGCCGCCCCGAGGGCCATCGCGAGCGCCGAGGCATCAGCGACGCCATTTACCAGTACGATCGCGCCGACGCGGCTACTGCGGTCAAAGCATGCGTTCGACGTGAATCCTGGCAAGCCGCCCGAGTGCTGGACCCAGGTCACGTCGTCCTTGCGCACCGAGTACCAGCTGACGCCCCAGGCGCTCGACCACTCCTCATCACTGAGGTACCTGGGCTTGTGCATCTCCCGCCGCGTTGCGCTGGCCAGCACGGCCGGGCAGGCATCCGCAGGCTCAGCAGGCTCAGCAGGCTCAGCACCAGCCAGGCCATCGGGGTGCGCGGCCAGCTGGAATGACAGCCACTTCGCCAGGTCCTCGACCGTCGACCACAGACCGCCCTCCGCCCACACCAGCGGCATGGCCGGCGCGAGCGCGAGTTCGTCGGAGAACGCGCGGCAGGCGTAACCGGTAGCGCGCCGCCCGGCCAGCGCCGGCTCCAGCGGCTCGAATCCGGTCGACGACATGCCGAGCGGGGCCAGGATGCGGTCGGCGACGTACTCCGGGTAGGGGATCCCGCTCGCCCGGTGGACGACCTCACCGAGGAGCTGGTAACCGAGATTGCAGTACTTGAGCTGGGTGTTGGGCGGCACCGCGGTAAAGATCTCCGCCACCCGCGCCAGGTTCTGCGCGGCTCGCCCTTCGTAGCTAGGCTCGCTGGCCAGGAAGTCCGTGCCCGGCGGCTCACTGACCAGGCCGGACTCGTGCGATAGCAGTCGCCGGATGGTGACCGCCCCGATGGTGGCCGGGGTCGCGCTACCCGACAGCTCGGGTAGCCACCTGACCACCGGGTCATCCAGCTCAAGCTTGCCCGCGTCACGCAGCTGCATGATCGCCGTGCCGGTGAAGGTCTTGGTGATGGACGCGATCCTGTACAGGACATCCGGGCCGGCTGACCGAGTGGCGGCCACGTCGGCGAACCCGGCGCCAGCTGCCCAGACGAGCTCATCGCCGTGGACGATGCCCGCCGCCGCCCCGTAGAGCCTGTTGTCCTTCACGAACGAGGCGAGCCTCGACTCGAACTGCTCCGCGCCACCAGCCACCGGTCCGGCCATCAGTGTGCTCTCCTCTCGATGGGCATCACCCGGATTATCACCCCTGGGCCAGTCGCGTCCTAGCTAGCGCCTATACACGGAGCGGTGAGGCCGGCCGCCTCAAGGACCAGCGCCGCCCGCCACTCCAGCGGCCCGGCGGGCACGTCGATCAGCTCGAAACCAAGCTCACGGTAGGTCCGCTCGTGCACGTCCTCGAAAACGAGTGACTGCTCGAAACTGATGCGCCGGGCCGCCGTCGGCTCGACGAAGCCCTGGTTACGCACGAAGAACACCGTCCCCGCGTACACCCCGTCCCGCACCACCCGGTCGACCTCCGCGGCCAGCAGCGCCGACAATGGCAGGCCTAGGAACCGGCTCAGCGCCAGCGTGCACACCGGCGACCTGTCGAAAAAGACGGCGCCGCAGCCGCCGCCCGCATCCCCGGCCTGCTCCTCGCGCTGGCGCTGCAAGGTCACGATCTGGTCGGTGAAGCCGGGGCACGTCCACGGCTCCGCCGCCCGGCCATGAGCCTGCTCGAGCGCGATCACGTCGGTGGCGGCCTCCGCCACGACCCGGTGCCCAGCCCGCTCGAGCTGGAGCGCGATCGCGGTCTTCCCTGCTCCAGGCGCGCCAGTCAGCACAAAACGAGTCACGTCGATCTCCTTGGAAGAAATTCCCGCAAAGGCCGGGAACGGGGTCGCCCACAACCCCACGGCCCGACGGCAGGCAGCGCGCGGCGGCGAGCTTCAGACGGTCGAATCAGCCGGTCGCGATGCGACGGCGGCAAGCCGCGCCAGCTCGGCGATGACCGAGTTGGCAAGCCTGGCAATGCCCCAGGCGGCCGCCAGGACCGCGAGCGTCTCGACCGTGATGCGGACCGCGCCGCCGCCTACGTGCTCATGGTAGATGAACAGGCCGAGCAGGCAGCCGACGACCGGTTCGAGCACGGCGAACGCCGGCAGCGAGGCCGCCAGGCCCGCGGCGCGGAACGCGTTCTGCTGCATCGTAAACGTGAGCAGCCCGACGAGCGCCAGCAGGTAGAGCCGGACATCGGCAAACAGGCCAAACCCGAGCGGGCCGGCCAGCCCGGCCACCGTCTTGGTGAGCGCGTCGGTGACGCCGGCCCCGAGGCCGCCGCCGATGCTCAGCACCAGGGCGCGGTGCGCCGACCAGACTTTCGTGGCGACGATGCAGCACGCCACGGCGATCCCGACCGCTCCGGCCGCGGCGAGTCCGAGCGAGCAGGCCGGCGCTGTCCGCTGACCGCCGGACGGCTGCGCCGCAACGAGGAAGATCACCAGACCACCGACCGCCGCAACGGCGGCTGTCCACTCGGCGTGGCGGAGCCGTCGTCCCTCGGCGCGGGCAGCAAGCAGCAGGGCGAACAGCAGCCCGATCGGGAATACCGGCTCCACGACCACGAGGCGCCCAAAGCCAAGCGCGGCGGCCTGGCACGCGTAACCGCCGATCACGGCGATCAGGCTGATCAGCCACCGGCGCTTCCTGACGAGCCGGACGAGGACGGCTGGGTCGAACGCCGCCGAGGATGGCAGTTGGGCGGCCGCGCGCTGCTGGGTTACGGACGCGAGCGCATAACTGAAAGCACCAGCTATGGCGAATCCGACCGCCAGAACCTGTACGGGAACCCCGGTCAACGAGCCGGCCACCTGCCCTCCTGGCCGCCCGAGCCGCGGATACGAGCAACGACGATTAGAGTGACGGTCGCATATAGATCATCCGGTTCGCTAGCCCCTCCGCCGTAGATATTCGCGCCAGAAGATAACCGTTTGGTCAATGACCGCGGTCGCCGGCGGTGCGACTGGCCCGAGGGCTCGGCCCCCTGGGCCAGCGCGCATCCGAGTATTTCGGCTACGGCACGCCGACGCCGGCCGTGACCGGATAGACGTAGAGGTATGTCTTGTTCGTGCAGGCGGTGAACGTGAAGTCGCCGACGAGCTGCTTGCCCTTCTGGTTCGGCGGATAGACCTGCAGCCCGGCAGCCGTTGCGGTGTGACAGCCGCCAATGTTTCCGGCCTCGACGATGCCCAGGAGCGCGTGCGCGGTCTGATGCGGCTTCAGCGTGATGGTGTGCGCGGTCGCCGTATACCGCCCGGCCGCCGGGCCGAGCTTCTTCTCCGACTTGCCGATCGCGGCGACGCCGGGGAAGCCGGACAGCGTGCACTTCGCGCTGCCGACATTGGTGAACTCCACCGGGTAGTAGATCGTCCCGGCCGCGCCGTTCGGGGCCAGCGCGAGCCAGACGTAGGTGTCGGACGCCGTGCACCGCGGTGTCGCGGCGACCGAGCCGGCGCCCGAGGACGCCAGCGCGACGGCCGGCACGCCGATCGCCACGCACGCGACCGCGGCCGCCACGACCCGGCCGGTTCGATGAGTAAGTCTCACGTTGGTTCCCCTCCAGTACACGGGTCCAGATGACCCCGACTGGCAGCAAGTATGACCGCGAAGTGGCCGGCAATGGCGGAAACCCACCGCCGGGCCGTCGGCGAAGGTGCGGTGGCTCAGCGTTCGAGGATGCGGCGGTCGGCCTCTGCGGCGGGCCCGGCGTCGCCATCCTGTTGTGACCTGGCCAGGATTTTCTCAAGGGCCCTCACGTGCTGCTCGAATGCCTGACGGCCGGCGGTGGTGAGGCTGGCTGAGGTGCGCGGGCGCTTGCCCACAAATCTTCTGTGGATCTCGATGTAGCCGGCCGACTCCAGGGTGGACAGTTGTTTGGATAGCGCCGAGTCGGACAGGCCGAGTTCCTCGCGGATGTACTTGAAGTCGGCCCATTGCGCTGCGGCGAGCAGCGAGACGATCTCCAGCCGCGTCGGCGCGTGAATCAGCTCATCGAAACCGGCCGTGCTCACGGAGTGCCTCCGTCGTTGGTGCTCCCAGGGTGATCAGGGGAGTGATCGCCAGGACCGCTGTCGAGGAGACCGCGCCAGGGATAGCGATGCCCCGGCGCGTGGTTATGTGCTGCCCGGCCTTGGTCAGCATGAGCCTGCCCAGGTACCGGTTCAGCAGCGGCCCGGCGATTACGAGGATGGCAGCTCCGGCGGCGTAGCCGATGGTGAGGGGATGGGCGGCGCGGTTCGCGGTGAGGCTGGCCGCGGTAGCTATGGTCACCGCGTTGACCAGCAGTATCAGGCCGATTATCGCGACCGCGGACTGGCCGCCGGGGATCACGGCGTTGTGTACCCGGACGCGGCGGCGCACGCCAGGGATCGTCGCGATGATGAGCCCGGCCATGATGAGCACGGCCAGCGGGATCGTGATGGCCAGCACGACCCGATCGTGGCTGTCCCTGGCGGCGCCGATAGCCACGAGCGCGGGCGCCCACAGCCACCAGTACCAGACTGGTAGGAGAGCGGTCTTGATGACCTGTTGCTGCCGCCGCTGGATCTCGGCCAGCTCGGCTGCCGCGTTGGTGCCGGTCGGGCCGCTTCCGGCGGGCTGGGGTTGCTGCATGTCGCTCATGGCGATCTCCTGCTGAGAAACTACTTTCCTAACTGGAAAGCAACACGGCCTTTCCAGACCGGCAAGTAATTTCCAGTACTCCTACACTGCCGAGCTGGTCCCGAAGACAGAAACCGCCCGCCGCTAGCGCACATCCAGATCCAGGCCGGCCCGCATATCATCACCGCCGCCGACCCGCTCCCCAGCGACGTGCGCGATGCCATCGACGCTATTAGCCACCACACGAAATGAGCATTAACTACATGAATGAGCACTAAATTCTCACAACTCAACTGGGCCGGCACCCGTTGGCGTTGTAGGTATTCGGTTGGGAAAAGTAAGGATTGTAGGACTTGGGTAGGCTCCTGCGACCTAATTGGGATGATTCGCTCCAACCGAATCCCTACGACCCCTAAGCGAAGGGGCCGGGTTAGCCCGCCAGGATCGAGTCGCGTACCGCGGCCCAGCGCAGCGAATCGGCGATGCCGTCCGCGATGGAGTACTGCGGCTGCCAGTTCAGCAGCCGCTGCGCCCGGTCAGTGCGGGTGAAGGCGCCGGTCACGTCGCCAGGACGGCGCGGCGCCTCGACCGCCTCGACCTTACGGTCGACCACGCTGTTGAACGCATCCAGCAGTTCGCGGACGGTCGTGCCGGTCCCGGTGCCCAGGTTGACGGCGATCGAGGTGTCGCGGCCCAGAATGTCGTCGAAGGAGGTCACCGCGGCCAGATGGGCCGCGGCCAGATCCCAGACGTGCACGTAGTCCCGGATGCCCGAGCCATCTCGGGTCGGATAGTCGGTCCCCGTGATCTGGAAGGGCTCGCCTGACTCTTGCGCCTGGATCAGCTTGCCGAGAGCATGCGTGGGATACCGGGTCTGGAGGCCAGTGCGCAATTTCGGGTCGGCACCGATCGGGTTGAAGTAGCGCAGCGACACCACCCGCAAGGGCGTGCCGGCCGCGATGTCGGCGAACATCGCCTCACAGACCGCCTTGGTCCGCGAGTACGGGCTGCCCGGCACTATCGGGGAGTCCTCGTCGACGCTGCCATCAGGGCCCGCCTGATAGAACGAGCCGGTCGAGCTGAACAGCAGGCGGTGGCATCCGTTGCGGAGCAGGTGCTGCACCAGGTCCAGGCTCTTGGCGACGTTGGCGCGGTAGTAGCCGACCGGATCGGTGACCGACTCGGGCACGACGATCAGCGCCGCGCAGTGTATGACCGCGGCGATGTCCGGATGGGCGCCGAAGATCTTGTCCAGCAGCGCGCCATCGCTGATGTCGCCCGCGTAGAACTCCGGCCCGCGGGCAAACTCCCGGCGCCCGGTCACGAGGCTGTCCAGGATCACCGGAGCGATCCCGGCGTCGAGGCACGCCGAGGCGACGGTGCTGCCGATGTAGCCGGCCCCGCCGGTGACGAGGACCTTCACATTGCTCCCGTTGGCTGGGTCACGGCCTGGCTGGCTAGCCAGGGCAGCTCGGCCACGCCGATCGGCGTGCTCGGCGGCGCCTGCATGAACGGCCAGATCTCCTCGGCGATGGCGCGCCAGTTGGCCGTCGCCTTCATTTCCCCGAGCAGCGCGAACAGGCCCAGGTTGATCCGTTGCAAGATCACGTACGAGCGGGGTATGCGCGCGTACTGGGCGACCGGGCTGCGCACGTCGAAGAAGCGTCGCACGACGGCCGACGCGTACTCGCCGGTCACCGTCACGGTCCGCGACTCGCGGATGAGCTGGTAGAAGACCGCGAGGTGATCGGTGATCTGGTCGTCAGTCAGCGGCGCACCCGGCACCAGGAATCCGGCCTCCTCCAGGCTGGCGCGGAACTGGGTCGGGTCGGCATCCACGCACAGGTTGCGCGCCATCTGCATCAGCGGCAGCAGGTCGGTGCTGGTGAAGTGCTTCACCATGCCGAAATCGAGGAACGTGACCTTGCCGCCGCCGTGGAAGATGTAGTTGCCAGGATGCGGGTCGCCGTTGAACGCGTGCACCTCGTACAGGCTCCGGAAAACAAACCGGTACAGGGTCTCCCCCGCCAGGTCACGCTCCTCCTGCGACCAGCCGACAACCTCCGAAAACCTGGCGCCGGTGACGAGCTCGCTGGTCACCACCCGCCGGGTCGACAGTTCGGGCACGATCGCGGGCACGGAGATCGTCGGATGCGCGGCGAAATAGCCGTGCAGGCGCTGCTGGTTCACCGCTTCCTGCCGGTAATCGAGCTCTTCCAGCACGCGATCCCTGAGCTCGGCGATAAGGCCGTCGACGTCCTGGCTCGGTGCGGTCACCCGCAGCATCCGGCGCAGCAGCGAGACGTTGTCCAGGTCGGCGGTCATCATCTCGGCGATACGGGGGTACTGCACCTTCACCGCGACGGCGCGGCCGTCCTTGGTGATGGCGCGGTGCACCTGGCCGATCGACGCCGCAGCGATGGGCTCGGGGTCCCAGCGGTCAAACAGCTGGTCGGGTGGCTGGCCGAGCTCGTCCGCAATCACTCCGGCGGCGAGCTCCGGGCTCATCGGCGGGACGCTGTCCTGCAGCCGGCTCAGCGTCCGGCGGACCGACGGCGAGAGGCCCTCGTCGACGTAGCTGGCCATCTGGCCGAGCTTGACCATGACGCCCTTCATGGTGCCGAGCGTGGCGGTCACGTCGTCGGCCGTCTGCATCGCGAGGTCATTGCGGAGCTGCTCGCGGTTCTCGCCCGCCGCGATGAACAACCGCGGCGCGCTCCCGGCGTAGCGCAGGCCGCCGCGAACAGCTAGCTGAGCTGCGGCCAGACCGCGCTCGAACCGGAGCCGGCCGACCCGCCGCCGCACGAGCGCCAGCCCGAGGGCCGTGGCCGCACTAGCGGCCGACAGCATGAGCAGCGTGCGTCGCGGGCCCCTCATGCGCGGACTGCTGAGCGCATCCGCAGGGTGATGCGCTGCCTGGCCTCCAGGACTCCGGGCTCCCCGAGGAACACCGCATCGAGTACGCCGAGCGCCTGCCGTATCTCCTCCCGGCGCGACGGCGTCAGCTCCGGCGCTGTGTACCCGTACATCTGCCGGGCGGCGGCCGGCAGCGAGATCAGCGTCGCCTCCCTGATGTCCTGCCAGATCTCGGCGACCTCGTCGTCCAGGCCGGGCGGGTCGAGCAGGTAGGCCATCGACTCACGGGCAGCAGCCGAGCACAGCAGCTGCGGCTGGACCCGCGACATGTACTGGCTGAGGGCGGCGGCGTTGTCCGGGACGAGCTCGGCCGGCACGCCGACCAGCTGGGCCGCGACCACCATCTCCTCGATGTAGCGATCGGCGTCTTCGGCCGTCAGCGGCGTGCCGAACATCTCCCTGGCCGCGATGTTCGAGTCGACTAGCGCCGCGTGCACCCAGAGCAGAAGCGCTGGATCACCCGCGGCATAGGGCTGACCCGTCTCGTGATCGACGCCGGTGACCTGCTCATGGATCCGCCGGACGCGAGCGGCGGCACGTTCAGCACTAGCCCGTTCCCCGAATGTAATGGTTGCGAGGTAAGCCGACGTGGCGGCGAGCCTGCCGACCGGATCGGCGCGCCAGTCGCTGTGCTGGTCGACGCCTGCCATCGCAAGCGGGTGCAGCGCCTGGATCATGAGCGCGCGCAGCCCAGCGACGGGCGCCGACAAGTCACCGCTGATGCGCCAGGAGACGCTCGCCGGGCCGAAGAACCCGTCATCGGCTGGCTGGTCCGGAATCCCGCGCACCAGGGCCGCAGCTGACCGCTCGACTAGGCCCGCCGCGTCCGCGTACTGGTTCATGGCAGCCACGTTACCTCGCGCGCCGGCTGGCCCTGCAGCCGTCAGCGCCCGGACAGATGCTCGCGGCCAGGTGCTGCGCTCCAGTCGAGCAGCGGCCCGTCTGGCACGATCCGGGACGGGTTCAGCTGCGGGTGCGTGGTGTAGTAGTGCCGCTTGATCTGGTCGAACCTGGTGTTGTTGCGGAAGGCGGGCAGCGCGTACAGGTCGCGCGCGTACCCCCACAGGTTCTCGTAGTCGGAGATCCGGCGGAGGTTGCACTTGAAGTGCGAGTAGTAGACGGCGTCGAATCGGGCCAGCGTGACCCACAGGCGCACGTCGGCCTCGGTGATCGCATCGCCGAGCAGGTAGCGGTGCCCGGCCAGCCGCTCCTCCAGTACGTCAAGCGTGGCGAACAGCCTGGTGACCGCCTCGTGATAGCTCTCCTGCGTCGTCGCGAAGCCGGACCGGTAGACGCCATTGTTGACGGTCGCGTAGACGACGTCGTTGATCTCGTCGATCTCCGGCCGCAGCTGCTCCGGATACAGGTCGTAATCGGGGTTGGCCCAGGCGCCGAACTGGGTGTCCAGGTCGATCGTGATGTCGGGGAAGTTGTTACTGACGATTCGCTGCGTCTGCCGGTCCCAGAGCACGGGCACCGAGACGTGGCCCTGATAGCCAGGCTCCGTCGCCTCGTAGGCGTCGCGGAGCAGGGCAAAGCCGTTCACCGGGTCCAGGCCGTAGCCATCGCCGTCGCGGAACGCCCAGCCTCGTCCGTCGCGCACCGGATCGACAGCGGACAGAGAGATCACGTCCTGCAGGCCGAGCAGGTCGCGCACGATCGCGGCGCGGTTCGCCCACGGGCACGCCCACGAAATGTAGAGGTGATAACGGCCAGGCTCGGCCTTGTACCCGCTGGAACCATCGGCCGTGATCCGGCCCTGGAACGGATACGCGGCGCGAACGAAATCGCCTGGCTTGGCGCCGGCCGGCAATTCAGTCTTCTTCGGCTTAAAGTCGCCATAGTCGCCGAATGTCACAAAGTCCACCGGGCTCGCGCCGCCGGCCTGCGTGGTGCTCGTCATCGCGCCCTCCCTGCCATTGCCTGCTGGCAGCAACGATAGGCCCGGCAGCGCAATTCCGGCCGGGCGCACAGAGCTGTCCATGGGCCATGCGTCAAGATGTCTGCGTGAGCACTGACGCCTCAGCCGTCGTGGCCGAGCCCCAGGCGGTCGTGGCGCCGCTGACGAAGGCCGCGATCTTCCTGGTCGCCGTGGTCAACCCAGATGCCGACAGCGGGGACGCCGCCGTCAGCTTGTGCGCAGACATTTCCGCACTGGTCAGGGCCGTCGGCTTCCGCGATCTGAACGGCCACCTGACGTGCGTGACCGGCCTCGGCGCTGCGGCCTGGGACCGGCTGACCGGCCTGCCCCGCCCGGCGGGGCTGCACCCATTCCAGGAGCTGCGTGCGGGCACCCGGCACGCCGTCAGCACGCCCGGTGACCTGCTGTTTCATATCCGCGCCACCCGGATGGACCTGTGCTTCGAGCTCGCCAGCCAGATCATGACGAGGCTGGAGGGCGTCGCGAAGATCGTGGACGAAGTGCACGGCTTCAGCTACTTCGATGAGCGAGACCTGCTCGGCTTCGTCGACGGCACCGAGAACCCGACCGGCGCCGCTGCCGGGCGCGCGGCCATCATCGGGGATGAGGAGCCCGCCTACGCCGCCGGGAGCTACGTCATCGTGCAGAAGTACCTGCACGACCTCGCCGGGTGGAACGCGCTGTCGGTCGAGGCGCAGGAGAAGATCATCGGCAGGACCAAGCTGTCGGATATCGAGCTGGACGACTCGGTCAAGCCCACGTCGGCGCACAACGCACTCACGACGATCGTCGTGAACGGCGACGAAGTGGACATCCTCCGGGACAACATGCCGTTCGGCCAGGTCGGGACCGCCGAGTACGGCACCTACTTCATCGGCTACGCACGGTCGCCGGGCACGACGGAGCAGATGCTGCGCAACATGTTCATCGGCTCGCCGCCGGGTAACTACGACAGGATCCTGGATTTCAGCACCGCAGTGACGGGTTCGCTGTTCTTCGTGCCGTCGCAGACGCTGCTCGATGGCCTGGCCGACGACGACGATGGCGACGCGGCCGACGACGCACCCGACGACGACGCGCACGACAACGACACAGCAGCACCGGCTGAACCCACAGACGGCTCACTGAACATCGGCAGCCTCCGAGGAGACACATGACGATGAACAACCTGCACCGCGAGCTAGCGCCCGTCTCTGACGAGGCCTGGGGCGAGATCGAGCAGGAGACCACGCGCACGCTGAAGCGCTACCTCGCCGGCCGCCGCGTCGTCGACGTGACCGGTCCAGGCGGCACTGCAATGTCGGCGGTCGGCACCGGGCACCTCGCGCGGATTGACCCTCCGATGGCCGGAGTGCACGCCAGGCAGCGCCAGGTGCTGCCGCTCGTGGAGCTGCGAGTCCCGTTCACTCTGAGCCGCGAGCAGATCGACGATGTAGCTCGCGGGGCTGAGGACTCCGACTGGCAGCCGGCCAAGGATGCCGCACGGCAGATCGCGTTCGCGGAGGACCAGGCGATCTTCGCGGGCTACCCGGCAGGTGGCATTGGCGGCATCGCGCCGGGTGCGAGCAACCCGCCGCTGATCCTGCCGGCCGAGGTCGCCGATTACCCGATGGCGTTCGCGCAGGCCGCTGGGCAGTTGCGTGCCGCCGGCGTAGAGGGGCCGTACGCCGCGGTGCTCTCCGCCGAGGCCTACACCGCAGTAAGCGAGGCGAGTGACCACGGTTATCCGATCATCCGCCACCTGCGCAACGTCCTCGACGGCGAGCTCGTCTGGGCGCCTGCGATCAGCGGTGCGATCGTGCTGACGGCCCGTGGCGGTGACTTCAGCCTGCACATCGGTCAGGACCTGTCCATCGGCTATCAGTCGCACACCGACACCGATGTCGTCCTCTATCTGCAGGAGACCTTCACCTTCCAGCTCCTGACAGCAGAGGCCGCAGTCGCCCTGATGACGCCGGCAGGGAAGAACCGCAGGTAGGCGCGAGCGGCTCAGGCTGGCCCGCACGCCTCAGTTCTGGCTGTAAGGCGAGTAGCGCAGGTCGGTCGCCGGAGTCGAGGTGAGCGACCGCAGCATCTGCATCTCGCGGGTGAGCAGCGTTCGCTCGGCGAGCAGCCGCCGGTGCGCGTCTGGCTCCTCGAGCAGTCGCTGCTTCACCGGCAGGTCGACGACTGCCGCCGCGGCGACGAGATAGGACAGCAGGACGGGCTCGCCCGGCAGCTCGGGGAGGGTGATCTCGGCGCCACCCCGTTCCCGCATGAGCTCGAGGTAGGAGCGGAGCGCCTTCTGCACGGGCGGCACGACGACGGCAGCCGCGGCCTCGTCGCCCACGTCATCGGTCAGGAATTCGACCTCACCACTGAAGTACGGCGCCTGGTCGCCCAGGCTGAGCAGCCTGAACCGCCGCGCGCCGACGGTGATGAGGTCATACCGCCCGTCCTCGTACACCTCAGCCTGGCGCAGGACCGCCGTGCAGCCAGTCTCATAGAGGGCGGTGACGCCGTCGACGCCGGTCTCCCGGCCATGCCGGATCGCGATCACGCCGAACTGCCGCGGCTCAGGTCCGTCGAGCAGTTCCGCGACTAGCTGCCGGTACCGCTCCTCGAAGATGTGCAGCGGCAGCACCAGGCCGGGATAGAGCACCGAGCCCAGCGGGAACAACGGCAGCGTCGTGCTCATCCTTCGAGACTATTGCGATCCCCAGCGGACCGACGAGCCGGCGTGCACGCGGCTTCCGCACCCTGGCACGACCAGTCCGTGTGCAGGCGGTGCTGCTATCACGACACCTAGCGAACACGGACCGCGGATACGCGCTCGCGAACCAGGATAAATCCGGCGCGTTGGCGCAGCCGGCCGTTCCTGCGGCCGTCATCGCTGCCCGCGAGGCGCTTAGCCTGCTGCCGGCGTCTCTTGCGCTGAGGGCGGCGGCGGCGGCAGCGGGGGCATCGCTTCCTTGTTGGCTGGCGCCAGGAGGCTGGCTACGTCAAGCTTGGTGCCGCCCATCTGCTTGAGCATGAAGTCGTGGTTCAGGTCAAGGATCGCCCGGGTCTCCGCGGCGATGACTGCGTTGCGGCTCAGGCTTAGCTCGTTGTCCTGCTGCTGCTCGCCCGACAGCGACCAGTTGGTCGAGCCTTTGACTGTGTACACGCCGTCCACGATCACGATCTTCAGGTGCGAGATGGCGTTATGCACCGAGCTGGTGCCGATGGCGATGCTGTTGCCGAAAGAGTTGTTGTTCCAGCTCGCCAGGATCTGCTTCTCATGCGCGCCAGTGGCCTGGCTACGGTCCAGGCTCATCTGGACGTAGACGTTCGCGTCAGCAAGCTTGGCTTGAATGATCTTGTTCAGCTCGTCATCGTCGTAGCCGAACATGTTGACAACGATGGAGTGCTGGGCGCTCCCCAGCAGCGCGACCAGCAACCCATGGATGTCGTCACGCGGCGCGAAGAACGTGCGCTGGTCGTCGGGGTAGCCATCCAGGAACCGCTTCTCTGCCTTGAACTGCGCGAGGTCGTCCCACACGAGCTGCCCGTTCGCCATTCCTGGTCCTTTCCGCTGTCGTACTGGACACAATGCCGTGGCTACTGCACGGCGTCCATCCCGACAGGTGTGCCAGGTAGCGCGCTATCAGCTCCTCTTGGCGAGTTCCGGCACCCTCGCGATCGGGTGCGCCGCCGGCCGCGGCGCCGGTCTCTTGATCGCCTGGTAGGCCATCGACACGACTAGCGCCGCCGTGATCGTCAGCGCCAGCGCGGTGGCCAGGTTCATGCCCACCATGTGCCGCGTCGTCGAGATCCCGGCGAAATACGCGGGCGGGATGAACGCCGCCACGGCGCAACCGATCATGCACAGCACCAGCGCGGCGCCGTCGCGATGCCACGGCCGGCGGCGCGCCCTGGTCAGCGCCACGATGGCGATCGCTGCCATGGCACACCACAGCGGCAGGTACCAGAGCAGGCCGAGCCGGGCCGGAAGCCGCTGCATCAGCCAGGTGAATGCGAGTACCCGAGACTCGGTCGTGCCTGCCGCATATCCGGCCGATGCGGGGTAATCGCCAAGGGCGGAGTCTCGCACGAGCTGTGCCTGCTCCGCGGCGGCCTGGCCGATCCTGATGATGCTGCCCGGGTGAGTGACGAGGTAGTGCGCGATCGTGCCCGTGCTGAGCTGAGACTCGTAACGGCTGAAGTCCGGGCTAGTGCGTACAGAGCCGCGCTCCCAGTAGTAGCGGCCGGCATACTTGGCCCAGCTGACCGGCAGGCCGAGCGAGCGCAACTGGGCTGGGGCGCTGGCCCGGTGGGTCACGATGTCGGTGAAGATCATGTCGACAGCCTGGATGTAGTGCAGCCGCTTGCCGTAGTTGCTGGTGAAGTCCCAGCCGGTATACCCGGCCGCGAGTATGGCGAGGAGCACCGCGACGACCAGCGACGCTGCAGCCTCCCTGGTCCTGAACCTGCGCAGGCGGTACCAGCGGCCCGGCGACGCGCTCGCCAGCACCAGGGTCAGGCAGATCGGCGCCGCCAGGATCAGGTACTGCTCCTTGGACAAGATCGAGAGGAAGGCGCCGGTCCCGGCCAGCGTGAGGCCGATCACAGTCGACCGCCAGCCCCGGCCAAGGTAGACAACACCCGCGGCAACCAGCAGCAGACCCACGAGGGCGACCGGCTCGCTGAACGGGCCGGCATAGGTGTCGAAGAACGAGGCATCGGCCATGATCACCCAGGTGACGGCCGCCAGCACGAGCTGGGCCCACAACCGCACCCGAAGGCCGGTGGCAAGGCTCGCAATGCCCGCCGAAGCCAGCACGCACATCAGCACCCCGACCGCGATCAGGTTCAGCTGGCCGGGCAGGCCGAAGACCGGGGTCAGAGCCCTGCCTATCTCGAGCGGCACCAGTTCCGAGGACGGATACGGGACACGACCGGCGCAGCTCGGCTGCGTTATGTACTCAAAGTAGGCGTAACGGAAGAACGGGGGCTTGCCGTGAGTGACCGGGCCGAGGCCGAGGCCGCACATGAGACGCGGGCCGTCGCGGTTATCGGCCTGTGCCACTGGCGTCGGAACGAGGAACCTCAGCAGGAACAGGGCGAAGCTGGCAGCGAATATTGCCAGCCACTTGCGCGCCTGGATCAGTCCGCTGCCGATAGCGCGACGACGGGCCGGCCAGGACGCTGATCGCAGCTGGCTGGCGGTCGCATCCGCGGCTTTGCTCCCCGAATCGGGCGCGCCGCCAGCAGTTGACGGCGTTACCGGCTTGTCTGTGGCCAGCTCATGGCCTTCTCGCTCGTCGCCTGGCACCAGGACCTCTCAGCACGGTCAATGTGGCTACCGTCAATTCAGGGCTGCCTGGCTAGCAAGACTTGCCGCCTGCGCGCGACTACGTGACGTAACAGGAGTATCTCTCAACGTAATCGGCGATGAGCCCGGCAGGTCGCTGATTAGGCCGATCCGACCGCTCCCGTTGACCATTCGATGTCAGAGGCATGGTGCAGGCTGGCTGCGTGGTCACTATCGAGGACGTGCGCGCCGTCGCCAGCCAGCTGCCGCGAGCTTATGAGGCCCTGGTCCGGGACCGCGTCAAGTTCCGCGTCGGGCGAATCGTCTTCCTGGCGTTCTCCCGCGACGAGCAGATCATGGGCTTCGGCTTCCCCAAGGACCAGCGCGAGGCAATGGTCGCGTCCGAGCCGGACAAGTTCCTCATGCCCGGTCCGGCCGACCTGCGGTATCAGTGGATACAGGTGCGGCTGGGCGCCATCGACCAGGCCGAGATGGAAGAGCTTGTCCTCGATGCCTGGCGCATGTGCGTGCCCAAGCGAGTCGCGGCCGACTACCTGGAGTCAGCGCGCCGTGCTTGACGCCCCAAGAGCCTCCGCGGCCGCAGGAGCGACACTGGCCCCGCACACCCCGTTCCCGGCAAAATAGGACAGTCCGTTGGGCAGCGGAATACTCGAGAGCCTGGAGTTGCTGGTCCGGGCTAGACTTTGCGCAACACGGCGATGATCCGGCTATCACCGGGGAGCTTCCGGAAGAAAGGGCCTGCTCAGCCCGCCTAGCGGCGGCGGAGTGGGCCTGATTAGACCCGGGCGGGTTCGGCCCGTCACAGCCGGCCAGATGAGCGGTCGCGGGCTGGATCAATGATCCGGGCCCGCGGCAAGCGAGGTGGTACCGCGGTACGCCCGCGCAGGAGCGGGCGCGTCGTCCTCGCGCTGATGACCAGGATCCAGCGCCGCAAGGACGTACCGCCAGATGACCGTTTACCCCAGGGCTGAGACCGCCAAGGCTGCCGGCCAGGCCGCGAGCGGAGTGCCAGCCCAGCCAAGCTTCCCCGACCTGGAAGAAGGCGTGCTCGCGTACTGGGCGGCCAGCGACACGTTCCGCGAGTCCGTCGCGCAGCGCCCGCTTGAGCAGGAGTTCGTCTTCTATGACGGGCCCCCGTTCGCGAACGGCCTGCCGCACTACGGTCACCTCATCACCGGGTACGTGAAGGACGTCGTGCCCCGCTTCCGCACGATGCAGGGCCGCCGGGTAGAGCGACGCTTCGGCTGGGACTGTCACGGGCTGCCAGCCGAAGTGGAGGCCGAACGGCTTCTTGGCATCTCCGGCAAGGCCGAGATCATGGCCATGGGGATCGAGAAGTTCAACGCGGCCTGCCGCGAATCGGTGCTCCGCTACACACGCGACTGGCGCGACTACGTCACCCGCCAGGCCCGCTGGGTCGATTTTGACAACGACTACAAGACGCTCGACACCTCCTACATGGAGAGCGTCATGTGGGCCTTCAAGCAGCTGTGGGACAAGGGCCTCGTGTACGAGGGCTTCAAGGTCCTGCCGTACTGCTGGCGCTGCGAGACGCCGCTGTCCAACCACGAGCTGCGGATGGACGACGACGTCTACAAAGACCGGCAGGACCCCTCGGTCACCGTCAGGTTCAAGCTCGAGACCGGCGAGTGGCTGCTGGCCTGGACCACGACGCCGTGGACGCTGCCGTCCAACCTGGCCGTGGCCGTCGGCGCCGACATCAGCTACACCGTCCTGGAGAAGGAGGGCGAGCGCTACATCCTCGCCCGCGACCGCCAGGCCGCCTACGAGCGCGAGCTGGAGGGCGCCGCGGTAGTCGGCTCGCTCACCGGCGCGCAGCTGGCCGGGCGCCGGTACGAGCCGCTGCTGCCCTACCTCACGGATGCGGAGAAGTTCGGCACGCAGGACGCGTTCCGGGTGATCCTCTCCGGCGACGTCACGACCGAGGACGGCACCGGCGTGGTGCACATGGCGCCCGCCTACGGCGAGGCTGACGCGCTGGCATGCGGAGAGGCCGGCATCCCGACCGTCCTGACGGTGGACGAGCACGCGCAGTTCACCGCCGTGGTACCCGACTTCCAGGGTCAGCACGTGTTCGACGCCAACCCCGGCATCACGGCCAGGCTCCGCGACCAGGGCAGCCTGGTGCGCGCGCAGACGTACACGCACTCCTACCCGCACTGCTGGCGGTGCCGCAACCCGCTGATCTACAAGGCCGTGTCCAGCTGGTTCGTCGAGGTGACCAAGTTCCGTGACCGGATGGTCGAGCTGAACCAGGACATCACCTGGGTGCCCGGCCATACCAAGGACGGCCAGTTCGGCAAGTGGCTGGAGAACGCGCGGGACTGGTCAATCAGCCGCAACCGGTTCTGGGGCTCCCCCATCCCGGTCTGGCAGAGCGACGACCCGGACTACCCGCGCACGGACGTGTACGGATCCCTGGACGAGATCGAGCGCGACTTCGGCGTCCGGCCCGAAGACCTGCACCGGCCCGGCATCGACGACCTGACCAGGCCGAACCCGGACGATCCCACCGGCAAGGCCACCATGCGGCGGGTGCCCGAGGTGCTGGACTGCTGGTTCGAGTCCGGGTCGATGCCGTTCGCCCAGGTGCACTACCCGTTCGAGAATGCGGACTGGTTCGAGAGCCACTACCCCGGCGACTTCATCGTCGAGTACATCGGGCAGACCCGCGGCTGGTTCTACACGCTGCACGTGCTCGCGACGGCGCTGTTCGACCGGCCCGCGTTCCGCAGCTGCGTCAGTCACGGCATCATCCTCGGCAGCGACGGCCAGAAGATGTCCAAGAGCCTGCGCAACTACCCAGACGTCAACGAGGTCTTCGACAACTACGGCTCCGACGCGATGCGCTGGTTCCTGATGGCGAGCCCCATCCTGCGCGGCGGCAACCTCGTGGTCGCCGAGCCCTCGATCCGGGACGCCGTCCGGCAGGCCATCCTGCCGCTGTGGAACTCGTACTACTTCTTCGCGCTGTACGCCAACGCGGAGTCTTACGAGGCCAAGCGGTCCGTCGCCAGCGAGCATGTGCTGGACCGGTACATCCTGGCGAAGACCCGCGTGCTGGCCGTCGGCTGACCGAACTGCTGGACGAGTACAACGTGCCGTCCGCCTGCCAGGAGCTCCGCGAGTACCTGGAAGTGCTCACCAACTGGTACATCCGCCGGTCGCGGGACCGGTTCTGGGCAGGCGACCCCGAAGCGCTCGACACGCTGTGGACCGTACTCGAGGCTGTCTGCCGTGCCGCCGCGCCGCTGCTGCCGCTGACCACCGAGGCGATCTGGCGCGGCCTCACCGGCGAGGCGAGCGTGCACCTTGCTGACTGGCCGCAGCTGGCTGACTGGCCGGCCGACGACGAGCTGGCCAGCGCGATGGACCTCGTCCGCGCCGCCTGCAGCACGGCGCTCGGCCTGCGCAAGGCACGCCAGCTGCGGGTCCGCCTGCCGCTCGCGCGCCTCACGATCGCGCACCCGGACGCCCAGTCGCTGGCCCCGTACGCCGAGCTCATCCGCGACGAGGTGAACGTCAAGGAGGTCAGGCTGTCGGCCGACCCGGCCAGCCTTGGCACCTTTGAGCTGGCCGTCAACCCGCGTGCTCTCGGGCCGCGGATCGGCGCCAGGGTGCAGGAGGTCATCAAGGCGATTAAGGCCGGGAACTGGGAGCGTCACGGCGAATCCATCCTCGCGGCTGGCGTCGAGCTCACGGAGGGCGAATACGACCTGCGATTGGTCGCGGCCGATCCCGATTCGACGTCGGCACTGCCCGGCGGCACCGGGCTCGTCGCGCTCGACACCGCCGTGACGCCAGAACTGGCGGCCGAGGGCACCGCGCGCGACGTGGTTCGCATCGTCCAGCAGGCCCGCCGGGACGCCGGGCTCGCGGTGTCCGACCGGATCAGGCTGACCCTGGGCGCCGACGACGCGGTCGCCGACGCCATCCGCACGCATGCCGAATTCCTGGCTGGCGAGACGCTGGCGCTCGACGTGGCGGTCCTGCCGTCGGCAGACGTCGGCGGCATCGCGCAGGCCGTCGGGGACGGTGGCGCCGTGAAGGTGGCGATCGCGCCCGCGTAGCGGCGGCTTCGGGGTGGTGCAGCGACAACACCGCTCGCCTCTATTACGCTGCGTGCTGCGTTAGCTGCTGCTTGTAAGGACCGGTAGCCATGGGGGCGACATGACGGAACAGGCAACCCAGCCAGGGAATTCGAGCACGACGCCTGGGGCGGCTGCCGCTGCGCCGAATGGCGCCCAGCAGCCGGTGCCACGGCGGGACTTCCTGTTCGCGTCCGGCACCGTCGGCGCGGCGCTCGTGACGGGCGGATTACTCGGCCCGGCGACAGCCGCGTCCCGGCATCCGCGCTCGACCCGATCGGCTGGTTCAGCCCGGTCGGTCTGGCTGTCCTCGCCCGACACGACGCCGTCTACGGCGGACTGGAACGCGCTGCGCGCCAGCCTGTCCACCCACAAGCTCTACCGTCCTGGCCAGGCGGGTTACGCCAGGGCGCACGAACTGTTCTCTCCGCAGTTTGATTCGCTTCGGCCAGCAGGCGTGGCCTACTGCAAGACGGACGCCGACGTCGCTGCGTGCCTGAGTTTCGTCACCAAGTTCAGCCTCGCTGTCCGGATGCGCTCCGGCGGTCACAGCTACGGCGGCTGGTCGAGCGTAACCAACGGCCTCGTCATCGACGTGTCCGAGATGAGCGCGATGACGTTCGGGCCGGGGACTGTGACGGTCGGCGCAGGCATCGACCTGATCAACTTCTATGGCGGGCTCGCCAATCAGGGCAGGGCTGTCCCCGGCGGATCCTGCCCGACGGTCGGCCTCGCTGGCCTCACCCTCGGCGGCGGTGTCGGCGTCCTCGCCAGGATCTACGGCCTGACCTCCGACAACATTCAGTCGTTGCAGATCGTCACGGCCGACGGCGTCAGCCGGACCTGCAATCCCGTTAGCAACGAGCCGCTGTACTGGGCGAGCCGCGGCGGTGGCGGCGGTAACTTCGGCGTCACCACCTCCTTCACCTTCGGCACGCACAACCTGACCAGCCTGGTGCTGTTCTTCCTGAGCTGGCCGTGGTCACACGCCGGCCGGGTGGTCAGCGCCTGGCAGTCGTGGGCGCCGCACGAGCCGGACGCACTGTGGTCGAACCTGCACCTGTCGGCGAACTTCGGCGGCGGACCGTCGGTCGGCGTCGGCGGCACCTTCGTCGGGTCGGTCGCCGGCGCGCGCGCGCAACTCGACAAGCTCTATCACCTGGTCGGCAGTGCGCCGTCGTTTGCGTCGGTCACCGAGCAGTCCTACCTCAGCGCGATGCTCCTGGAAGCTGGTTGCGCGAACGTACCGGTGCACGCGTGCGACACCCCACCCGGAGGCAGCCTGCCGCGCGTGCCCTTCTACGCCAAGTCCGACTTCTTCACCAAGCCCCTGGACAAGGCGGGCATCAGCGCGCTGCTCGGCGGCATCGAGCGGCTGCGGCACATCCGCGGCGCGGCGGGCGGGTCCGGGAGCATCGCATTCGATGCTCTCGGGGGCGCGGTGAATCGCGTGGCCCCGAGCGCGACAGCGTTCGTGCACCGCAACTCGCTGTTCCTGGCGCAGTACTACACCCAGTGGCGATCGCCCGGGTCGGCCAGCGGCCGCCGTAACCAGCACAACTGGATCACCTCGTACTACAAGGCCGTGCATCCGCACGCCAGCGGCCAGGCCTACCAGAACTACGCCGACCCGAGCCTGGCCAACTGGCGGCAGGCCTACTACGGCGCGAACTACGCACAGCTGGCGCAGGTCAAGGCCACGTACGACCCGCACGACCTGTTCAAGTTCCCGCAGGCCATCACCGCGCCGTAGCCGGACTGACCACGCACGGCCCCCCCGATTGACGTTGCTGATCGCTGCTACTAAACTATCTAGTTGTACAACCAGATAGTTTCAATCTCGGGAGGCAGCCATGTTGGATCTCATCGCAGCCCATCGCCGTGCGCTCGCGGACGCCCTCAGCGAGCTGACGCCGGGTCAGTGGCGAGGTGATTCGCTGTGCGCGGGCTGGACGCCCGCCCACGTGCTCGCGCATCAGACGATGCCGTTCCGGATCTCCGGCGAGGACTTCATGGCCGGCCTCCAGCGCTGCGGCGGTGACTTCACGAAGTTCTCCGACGACATCGCCGCAAGAGATAGCGAGCTGCCGCCAGCCGACCTGGTCGCGGTGCTGCGTGACAACGCTGACAATCCGTGGAGCCCGCCCGGCGGCGGTCTCGCCGGGGCGCTCAGCCACGATGTCATCCACGGCCTCGACATCGGCTGGCCGCAATCCCTCGCCTACGACATCCCCGCCAGCGCCATGACGGCAGTTCTCAACTCGGTTACCCGCTCTCTGGAACTGGAGGCCGGTGACGTAATTGCTGCTGAAGTCCACGCTGAAGCTCGCGACGAGACGCTATTCGGCTTCCCGCTGAGTGGCATCAAGCTGTCGGCCACCGATCTCGACTGGTCCCTCGGCGAGGGCGCCGAGCTGGCCGGGCGGAGTCGCGACCTGCTACCGCTGCTGGCCGGCAGGCAGATCCCGCCGGAGTTCTTCCGCGGTGACGGTGTCGCGGTCGTCTGGCCGGTGCCCGCTCGATGACGGCAACCGCTGTTGATGAGCTAAGCGTCGCCTTCGCCGCGCTCGCTGACCCGACGAGGCGGGCCATCCTGACGCGCCTGTCGGCCGGGGAGGCGACCGTCGGCCAGCTGGCAGCGCCGTTCGCACTGACTCAGCAGGCAGTCTCCAAGCACATCAAGGTGCTGGAGCGAGCCGGGCTCGTCTCCCGCTCACAGGTCGCGCAGACGCGGCCGTGCCGGCTGGAGGCTGCACAGTTCGACAACGTGGCAGAGTGGGTGGATCGTCACCGCCAGATCTGGCACGAGCGGTATGACCGGCTCGATGAGCACCTGGCGGCCCTGGAGGCCGAGAGCCCGACATCGCGGGAGCAACCATGAGCGAGCCCGGCGAGTTCACCTACCGGCGCACCCACCGTGCGAGCCCGGAACTGCTCTTCGACTGCATGACGAGGCCCGAGCACCTCACTCGCTTCTGGGGCCCGGACGGCACCACGACTCCCCTCGACGGCATCACGGTTGACCTGCGGCCCGGCGGCGCGTTCGAGACGGTGATGGTGAACAACGACGGCAGCACCTATACGATGCGCGCGGTGTTCCTGGCCGTCGAGCGACCCGCCAAGCTCGTCTGGCGAGAGCCCGATGTCGAGGGCGGAATGGTGACCACCATTACTTTCACAGCGGTGGCCGAGGACCAGACCGAGGTCGTCACGCGCCAGACCAACGTCCCCGACCCGTTTGCGACCCCCGCGGCGCGCAGCGGCTTTGAGACAAGCCTGCGGCGCTTCGACGACTACGTCGCGAGCCTCGCGGCCGGGTGATTGCGCAACTGCCCAGTTCTTCGCTCCAGCGGTTATCTCCGACAGAATGGCCTGTTTCGGTTGTCTGATCGGCTGTCCTGTGCTGCGCTGTTGCCCTGGGATTAGGCGCCCGGATCCCGGGGCCAAGGGGGAGCGCTGAGTGGCAGAGGAGACGCGTCCGCCGCATGAGCGTACGTCGGCGCTGCCCAGACGAGTGCCCGGCGCGGGCGGGCTCACGCCGGGGCAGGTGCGCCGCGGCTTCCTGCCTAGCCGGACGCCAGAGGGCGCTAAGCCCGCACCCAGGCAGGCTGCGACTCCAGACGGGCCGGCCGAGCCAGCCCGGCCGCAGGACGCCGGTTCGCTGCCCCGCCGCTCGCCAGGCGCGAGCGCCATCCAGTCTCCGTCGCCAGCGTCCCGCCGGCAGCTCCGGCGGTCGACCGCGCATGATCCGGCAGTCGCCGACCGCGAGGGTGCGCCCACCGGAGGCGCCGCCGCGCCGTCGCCCGCGTCGCTGGCGTCCTCGGCGAGCAGCCTGCTCCGAGCCACATCGGCCGCCGGGATCGCGGCAGCCGCAGCATCAGCCGCGCCATCTCCGCCCGCCCCGCCATTTCCGCTGGCCCCGGCATTTCCGCTGACCCCGGCTGCCGCGCCCGCCGGCCTGGCCACGCCGGTCGCCGCCCTCGCACCTCCGCCCGCTGCGCCGCCGCGCACGGGGACACCGGGTACGGGGACACCGGGTACAGGGCCATCAGGTACAGGGCCATCGGGTACAGGGACTCCCGGCACTAAGGCACCGCCCGCGGCCGCCCCGGCGCCGCCAGCATCGACCGCTCGATCGCCGCAAGGCTCGGCCAAGGCAGGTCGCAGGGGTTCGCGATCAGCGCCGGCCAGGGTCAGGCCGATCCAGCCCGCGCGGCCTAGTGGTCGAGCACGCACCTCGAAGCCGGCGCGACGCTGGCAGCTGGCTGGCCTCGCCATCGCGGTCGTGCTCGTAATCGTCGCGGTCGTCGTGCTCGCCACCCAGCAGAAGCCTGCCGCGCCGGCGAGCGGCCGCTCGGCCGGCAGTCAGCAGCTCGCAACAGCTGCAGCCGTGCGCGGCCAGGCCGTCTCCTGGGTCGCTGCGCAGGTTGGCCACGATGTCGCGGTGGCCTGCGACGTGGCGACGTGCTCAAGCCTGGCGGCACACGGCTTCCCGGCTAGCAACCTGACTGTCCTGCAGCCGGCTGCTCCAGACCCTTACGGCTTCGTGCTGGTGATCGCCACCGCTGACATCCGCAGCCAGTTCGGCAGCAAGCTCAGCGCGGTCTATGCGCCCGAGGTCATCGCCAGCTTCGGCACCGGTCCGGAGCGGATCGACATCAGGGTCATCGCAACCGGCGGCCCAGCTGCGTTCCGCGCCGCTGAGAGCGCCGACCTGGCGGCCAGGAAGAAATCGGGAGCCGAACTGCTGCACAACAGCGGGATCACCGCCTCGCCAGTCGCCAGGAGCCAGCTAGCCTCCGGGCTCGTCGACTTGCGGCTGCTGACCACCATCGCTTTCCTAGCCGGGCAGCATCCGGTCGACATCATCGGCTTCGGCGGCGTAGCTGCGGGCGCGGGACCTGGCGTCCCGCTGCGTACCGTCTACCTGGCTGAATCCGACGCCGCCGCGCACCTGACGGGCGACGCCTACGTGCAGGCGCTTGAGGCGGTCGTGCGCGCGCAGGTTCCGCCGTACGTGCCGCTGAGCGTCGCCACCGGTCAGCTGCCTGGCGGGCAGCCGGAGCTGCAGATCGAGTTCTCCGCGCCTAGTCCGCTTGGCCTACTCCACTCGTAGCAATCTGCAACTCTCGCCACCCTCACAGCGATAACTGAGCAGGCCCGCGCATTGCCCGCGATAAGCGAGCGCCCCGCGGACTCTCATCAGTTGCGGGAGGCAGGCGTGAGCGAGACCAGAGGCGACCCCAAGCCAGGCGAGCCCGGACCAGCTAAGCCGCAGCCAGGCGAGTCCAAGCCAGACCAGCCAGTGCCTGCCGCGCGGCCGCCCAACTCCTCCAGGCGCGAATTCCTGATTGGAGCCGCGACAGCTGGTGTAGCCGGCGCGGGCGGCGTCTTTGCGGCTCGCGCACTAGGCGGTACCCGACTCTCCGCCAACGCGCTAGCGCGGTCCTCCCCCACCAGGCGCCTGGCGTTCGCCAGACCCGTCTGGCCTCGGTCCGGAACCGGCAATCCGACCGGTGCCGACTGGACCGCCCTGAAGCGGCGCCTTCACCCGCAGGCCCTCGTCCGGCCCGGCGAGCCGAGCTACATTCAGGCCAGCCGGCTGTTCCAGACCCGTTTCGACTCGCTCGAGCCAGCCGGAATCGCCTACTGCCGCTCTTCCGCCGACGTGGCCACCTGCCTGAGCTTCGTGCGCGCCTTCGACATCCCCGTCCGCCTCCGCTGCGGTGGTCACAGCTACGCGGGCTGGTCCACCGTGACCGGCGGCCTTGTCATCGACATCTCGGCGATGAACACCGCCAGGTTCAGCCAGGACGCGTCCGGACACCACACCGTCGCGGTTGGCGCGGGCCTGGACCTGATTCACTTCTACTCCGAGCTTGCCGCCAGGGGCCTCGCGGTGCCCGCCGGCTCATGCCCGACGGTCGGCGTCGCTGGCCTTACGCTGGGTGGCGGTGTCGGCGTCCTCTCCAGGCTGTACGGCCTGACCAGCGACAATCTGGAGGCGGTGCGGCTGGTGACTGCGAGCGGCGCCGTGCTGGACTGCGACGACAGTCATGACAGCGACCTGTACTGGGCGTGCCGCGGTGGTGGCGGCGGCAACTTCGGCGTCGCGACATCCTTCACGTTCCGCGCGCATCGCATGGACAGGCTGCACGTCTTCTCCCTGACCTTTGCGTGGCCGGATGCCGCCAGGGTGGTCGGTGCCTGGCAGGCCTGGGCGCCGCACGCGCCGGGCCGGCTCTGGTCGAGCATGCAACTGTCCGCTCGCTTTGGCGGCCCGCCAGCCCTGAGCGTGGGCGGCACCTTCGCTGGCCCGCCGCACCGCCTGGCCCGCCACTTGGACGATCTGTACAGCCGGATCGGAACTGGACCGAGTACCGAGTTCATCCGGCAGCAGGCCTACCTGAACGCGATGCTGCTGGAAGCCGACTGCTCCGCCATCCCGCTGCACGCCTGCCACACCGGACCAGGCGGCCAGCTCCCGCGAGTGCCGTCCTTCGCCAAGTCCGACTTCTTTACCAGGCCACTCAACGAATCCGGCATCCGCGTACTGCTCGCCGGCATCGAGCGGCTTCGCGGTATCCAGGGTGCCGCGGGCGGCCTCGGCTCGGTCGCGCTGGACGCGTGTGGCGGAGCGATCAACAAGCCCAGCCCGACAGCAACCGCGTTCGTGCACAGGAACGCCCTGTTCCTGGCGCAGTACTCGACCGCGTGGACCTCGCGCGGGGCACGCAGCGGCGTAGACAACCAGCACCGCTGGCTCCGTGCGTACTATCGGTCGCTCCGGCCGCACGCCAGCGGGCAGGCCTACCAGAACTACATCGATCCCGAGCTGGCCAACTGGCGGCACGCCTACTACGGCGCGAACTACGAGCGCCTCACAGAGATAAAATCCACCTACGACCCGAGGAATCTGTTCAGGTTCCCCCAGTCGATCGAGCCCGTTTAAGGCGCCTCAGGCGTCCGGAGTTCGCAGCGCAGCCCCGGCGAGCCTGCCAGGCGGCGGTCCAGCGTGGCGAGTGGTACCCCGAGAAGCTCGGCCAGCGCCACATACCAGCCGTCGTAGCTTCGGACGTTAGCGCGCATCTCCCACACCCGGACTGCGACCGGTGCGAACGGATAGAGCTCGACCCGAAGGTCGAGCAGGTCTGCGTAGGCGAGCGAAGCAGCATCCGGCGACAGGTCGCCCGCCGTCGCGGCCCGCCGGAGCACACTCGCGACCTCGACCGGCATTAAGTGCGGGGCGCAGAGCGGGCCTGCCAGCAGGAGCGAGCTTGCCCAGGTCCCATCGCGACCGGTGCCGATCAGTGCTGATGCCACTACTGACGCGTCGACGACCAGCATCACGCCCGGTCCGAGTCGAGATAACCGAGGATCTGATCCGAGGTGAGGCCCGAGCCCGTGTGTGCCTTCCTGGCCTGAATCCGCTCGACAACGGTGGCGACGTCGGGCTGGCGTGCCAGCTCGATCAGAAGCAGTCGCAGATGCTCCTGCAGCGACCGGCCTGCGAGTGCCGCCCGGGCGGCAAGCTCATCGCGAGTCTGATCCGGGACATCCCTGATGGTGATCGACGTCATACATGCATAATGCAGCTAGTGCTGCCAGTTTGCAAGCACAGCACAGTTTGCAAGCACAGTCGGCCACTACTCGATGTGGTCGGTGATCGGTGTCGGCAGCTCGACGGTTCGCCCGACCGTGCACAGCCGATCGTGGGATTTCCGGACGGCATCCGGCAGGACCGCGCGCGCCTTATCGCCAGCCTCCCCGTCCGGGAACCTGACGCGGTACGTGACCTCGACATTCGCAAGGCGGTTGCCGCCCTCGTCGCGCACCTTGTCGGCATCGACGACGATCTCGAACGACTCCGGCTCGGCCCGGCGCGTCGTGATGATGTCGATGTCGATCGCGGTGCAGCCGCCGATCGCGATCAGCAGCAGCTCTGTCGGGGTGAACTCCTCATCGCCGCCAGTGCCGAATGCCAGCCGCCCGCCGCGGTCGTTCACGGCGACGAACTGGCCGGGCGCGACGCGCTCGACGGTGAGCCTGCGGTGCGTGGTATCTGCCATGGGCCTACCCTGCCAGAATCCTGGCCCCGACCACGCCGCAGCCCCTCGGGCAGCTCCGTCACGAGTAGTCGCGGAACGCGGCCCACGCATGCGCCCACGATGACCGCAGCCCGGTCGCGACGAAGATCTGCGCGCCTTCCTCGTCATCGCTGACGCCGAGCCCGTTCCAGAACGTGGCGACGAGCCTGACCTGCCGGAACTCGCGTCGCAGTAGCGCCGGATCCACGTTCACCGCGATCGCGGACGTATCCGCCGCCGGAGGCGGGCCCCAGAGCCAGAAATTGTTGGCTCCGCTATAAGCCACCGGCAGCCCGAACTCGGCCCGGTAGCGCTCGATCGCGCCCGCCTCGCCGTAGTTGCCGGTGATGATCGTCGTGCGCGCCCGCTGCACGGCCGGCAGCAACTCGTACTCGCGGGCGACGAGCGCGACCTGCTTCGGCCACGCGATCGACTCAGCCAGGTCGTAGTTGATCTTCTGAAGCGGGACCGTCCGCAGCACCGCAGCGGGCAGCACCGGCACCGCCACCGGCAGCACCACGGCGGCCGACAGCAGCATCACGCCCGCCATCGCCGTGGCCGGCCGGATCCGGCCGAGGACCGGACGCCGTGCGGCGAGCCACCGCTCGACCGGGACGCAGCCCGCTGCCAGCAGGAACGTGTACGCCGCGCCCGGATAGTACGCCTTGCCGCCGAGGACGAACTGGGTCAGCACGGCGAGCCCGCAGCCGATGCCAAGCGCCCGGCACGCGCGCCCCTCTGCACGCCGCAGTGACCAGTACAGCCCGGCTACCCAGATGGGAGTCAGCGCCAGGCCGGTGAAGATGACCTGCGCAAGCCAGTACGTCGCCCGGTTGTGTCCGGCCTGGTTCTGCAGCGCGCTGAAGACGGCCAGGTTCGGCCAGCCGTGCGCTGCCTGCCAGATCAGGTCGGGAGCCGCCAGCGCGGCGGCGACCACGACGCCCAAAGCCAGATAGCGGCTGCGCAGCAGCGAACGGGCGTCCGTCAGCACGAAGCCCGGCAGCAGGGCCGCGGCCAGGAAGCCGATGTTCCACTTCGCCTCGCTGGCGACGCCGACGCAGCCGCCGATCGCCAGCCACCAGCGCGGATCGCGGCTCGTCAGCAGCCGCGTGACCAGGTACAGCGTCACCGTCCAGAAGAAGAAGTCCGGCGTCGTGGTCGTCAGCTCGTGCGCCGCCCCGATGTACTCCCCGCACGTCGCGGCGGCCAGCGCCGCCAGGACCTGCCCGGTGCGCCCGGCCCCGAGCAGCCGGCTCATCGCCGCCGTCAGCATGACGATCGCTCCGAGGGCAAGCGCGGGCAGCACACGCAGGCCGACAAGCGAGTTCGCGCCGAGCACCGCCGACAGACGCGCCAGCAGCGGCGTCAGCGGCGGCTGGTCGACATACCCGAAGGCGAGATGATGGCCAGCCGCGAGGAAGTACAGCTCGTCCCTGACATACCCGTAGCGCCCGCTGACGGCCAGCTCCAGCGCGACCGCGCCGAGCGCGATCACGGCGATCGCCAGCCGCGGCGCAGGCGCAGGCGCCCGGCCGGCGGGGGCGGCAGCCGGCACGGGCGGGGCGGCGTCAAGAGATTCTGTAGTCATGCGGTCATCGTGACGGGAACGGGCTCGTCCGCGCATCGGGCCGCATGCCGGTTCGCCCGCTCCGCTCAGCGGCGGAGCCAGGACCCTCCTAGCGCGGTCGCACTCCACCTTGGGACTGAGCGAGCCGATCCGCCTCGCGGACGATTCCGCACAGGGAGGCTCGGACCTACTATCAGGGCGTGACAACGTTGCCCGCGCGGCTGACGGCTGTCCGGCGCGGGCTGGCCGACAGCTTCGCCGCGCTGCCCGAGCGCCGCCAGGAGCAAGTGCAGGACGCTGGCATCGCGGTCGCGCTCGCCGCCGTCAACGTAGTCTCCGTCCTGCCCTACCGCGCGCAGCTGCATCCGCTGTGGCTGGCGCTGCTGCTGCTCGCCGGGCAGGCCGTGCCGCTGATCTGGCGCCGGTCGGCCGCCGTCGGCGCCGGGCTCGTGATCGGCGTCGCCAGGGTCAGCTACGACAAGATCGGGTTCGGGTTCGCGCCGCTGCCGCTCGGCCCTGCGATCGCGGTCTACACGGTTTTCGAGCGGCGCGGCCGACTGGCGCGCGCGATGACGTTCATCCTCGTGATCGCGGGCGTGACGATCTCGCAGGCGGCGCCGGGGCACAGCGAGCCCTACGAGGCGATCTTCCAGGCACTGATCTTCGGCACGGCGATGGCGGCCGGCGTGCTCAGCCGGGCCAAGCGCGCATCCCTGCACGCAGCGGAGAGCCGGGCTGAGCGCGCCGAGGCGGAGGTCGACCGCCAGGCCGCCAGCGCGGCGGCCGCCGAGCGGACCCGCATCGCCCGCGAACTGCACGACGTCGTCGCGCATCACGTCAGCCTCATGGCCGTGCAATCGGAGGCGGCCGCCTCGCTGCTTCCCGGCGATCCGGAGCAGGCGCGGCGCTCGGTCGACATCATCGGCGATACAGCCCGGCAGGCGCTGACGGAGCTGCGCCGGCTGCTGGGCGTGCTGCGCGGCCCGGCCGACAGGCCGGACACCGCTCCAGCCGCGTCGCTAACCGATCTCGGCGACGTGCTGGCCAAGGTGCGCGAGGCCGGGCTGCCAGTGACGTTCGACGTGGTCGGCACGCCGAGCGTGCTGGCGCCGGGGATCGAGCTCACCGCGTTCCGGATCGTGCAGGAGGCGCTGACCAATACATTGCGGCATGCCGATGCGACGCAGGCGCGGGTAACGGTGTCCTACGAGCCCGGCTTCGTGACATTGTCGGTCGCCGACTCCGGTCCGCGGCGCGCCGAGCCGCCGCCGGCGCAGTCCGGCTCCGGCTTCGGCCTGGCCGGCATCGCCGAGCGGGTCGCATCATGCGGTGGCAGCCTCACGGTCGGGCCGAGCTCCGCGGCCGGCTTCGCTCTCACCGCGCGCCTGCCGGTCCGATGAGCAGCGGAGGTATGACGAGCATCGGACCGGCGGCCGCGCCGATAAGGGTCGTGGTCGCCGACGACCAGGAACTGGTCCGGGCCGGATTCTGCGTCATCCTCAACACAGCCGACGGCATCACCGTCGTCGGCGAGGCCGCCAACGGCGCGGAGGCCGTCGCCCAGGCAGCCGAGCACAAGCCCGACGTCGTCCTGATGGACGTGCGCATGCCGGGGATGGACGGGCTGGAGGCGGCACGGCTGATCACGGCGGTGCCCCCGGCGCCGAAGGTCGTCATGCTCACCACGTTCGACCTCGACGATTACGTGTACGCGGCGCTCCGCGCCGGCGCGAGCGGCTTCCTGCTGAAGGACTCGCCGCGCGCCGACCTCCTCGCCGCGGTCAGGGCGGCGGCGGCCGGCGACGCACTCCTCGCCCCGTCGGTCACCCGGCGGCTCATCGAGGCATTCGCGCGGCGGCCGGCGGAGACGTCGCCGTCGCCGTCGCAGCTCGCCTCGGTGACAGCACGCGAGCGCGACGTGCTGATGCTCATCGCGCGCGGGCGTACCAACGCCGAGATCGCCGCGGCCCTGATTGTCAGCGAGGCCACGGTCAAGACCCACGTCGGCAGCCTGCTGGCCAAGCTCGGCCTCCGCGACCGGGTGCAGGCCGTGATACTCGCCTACGAGGCCGGCCTCGTAGTCCCCGGCGAGCCTGCTGACTAGCGGACGGCCAGCGATCGGACGAAGTCCGCGATCTGCCGCAAGGTGCTGCACTCTTTGACCTGATCGCACAGCGGCGCGTACCTGGCCATCACCGAGTCGCCCTGGTTCCAGTACCGGCGCGGCTCGGGATTGAGCCAGTACAGCTTCCCGACGTGGTCGGCGATCTGGGCAAGCGCGCCCGGCGCCGGATCCAGGTAGTTGGTCCGCGCGTCGCCGACGACCATGACGACGGTGCGCCGGGAGAACTGCCTGCCGTAGTCGCGGGCGAAGTCCCTGAGCACATGACCGTAGTCGGAGCTGCCGTTCCAGCGGACCGCACCGCGCGCGGCCTCAGCCTGACTGAGCTGCCGCCCGGCCGAGCGGGCCTCGCTGACCAGCTCGGTGATCTCCGACAGGCCGTCCACGAAGGAGAACGCCCGCAGCCTGCTCAGCCGGCTGTCCAAGGCGATCAGCAGGTTCAGCGTGAACCGGGAGAACGTCGCGACCGACCCCGACACGTCACACAGGATGACGATCTCGGGCTTCGGCGGTGGCGTGGGCTCGGTGCCGATCCGGAAGGGCACGCCACCCGTCCCCATCGCCAGGTGCAGCGTGCGGCGGACGGACAGCCGGCGCTTGCGGTACTCCTGCTGCGCCAGGATCTTGCTCAGCTGATGCGCGAGCGGCCCGATCGATGCGACCATGGCTTCGAGCTCGGCGGCCGACGCTGTCGCGATGTCGATATCCTCGGCCAACCTCACCCGCATCGTCTTGCTGACCGCCCGCGCGCCGCGGTCGGCCACGAGAGCGCGCCTGATCGCCGCTTGCAGCTCGGCCCTGAAGGCCTCGACGGCGCGATCGGCCTCGGCCTGGCTCAGTCGTTCCCTGAGAGCGCCGGATGCGGAGTTCCAGCCGCCGCCCCCACCGCCGCTGCCCCCACCACCGCTGCCCCCACCACCGGCGCCACCGCCACCGCCCTCGCCTTCCCCATCGCCCTGGCCCGCCGCCAGCAGCTCGGCCCGGATGGTGTCCAGGTTCGCGGCGCTGCTCGCGGCGATCATGGCGAAGACGCCAGCGACCGGGGCGCCGGGCTCCAGTGCCGCGAAGCGACGCACGTACTCGTCGGCGAGCTGCCGCAGCACCGCCGGGTCCCCGGACCTGATGGCCGCGCGCAGCGCGGCGCCGAGCTCATCGTCGGAGAGGCCAGCAAACGGCCCGGGCTCGGACGACCCCGTTCCGGCAAAATGCAGATCGAAAAGCAGGTTGAACGCATCCAGGTGCTCGGCCCGCTTGACCAGCGCGCATTGCAGGGTCGACCGCACGATCGCGATGTCGGAGAGCGGGACGGCGGCCAGCGCGCGGGCCGCGTCGAGGTGCTCGCCGACGGAGACGCCGACGCCGATCATGCGCAGCTCATCGACGAGCGTCGTGAGGGTGCTCTCGGGCCACGTGGCCATGGCGCCTGCGTGCGGCATTGTCAGGCCAGCGACAGCTCAGCGCGCGCGACGCTGATGTCGCGCTCGTACTTCAGCAGCACCGACAGGGTCTGCCTGGTCATCTCGTCCGTCAGCTCCGCGGCGCCAAGGGCGAGCAGCGTGCGCGCCCAGTCGACGGTCTCCGAGATCGATGGCGGCTTCTTCAGGTCGGCGTTGCGCAAGACGGCGACCAGCGACGCGATCTCGCTGGCCAGGTGATCGCTCAATTCGGGAACGTGGAGCTGCACGATCTCCGCTTCGCGCTCCATGCTCGGGTAACCCAGGTGCAGGTAGAGACAGCGGCGCTTGAGCGCCTCCGACAGATCCCTGGTGTTGTTCGACGTCAGGAACACCTGCGGTATGTGGCGCGCCGTCACCGTGCCGAGCTCAGGGATCGAGACCTGGTACTCCGAGAGGACCTCGAGCAGCAGCGCCTCGGCCTCCATGTCCAGCCGGTCCACCTCGTCGATGAGCAGCACGACGGGCTGCTCGGACCGGATCGCGGCCAGCAGCGGCCAGGCTGAGCAGGAAGTCCTCGCCGAAGATCCCGGCGGCGGACAGCTCGGAGTTGCTGCCGCCCTGCTGGAGCTGGAGCTGGAGGAGCTGGCGGCGGTAATCCCACTCGTAGATGGCCTTGGACTCATCGAGCCCCTCGTAGCACTGCAGCCGGATCAGCGGCTTGCCGGTCATCGCCGCGACGCTCTTGGCCAGCTGCGTCTTGCCGGTGCCGGCCGGGCCTTCGATCAGGACCGGCTTGCTCAGCGCCTGGGCCAGGTGCACGACCGTGCCCGTCTGGGTATCCGCCAGGTACCCGGCGTGACGCAGCTGTTCCTGCACGTCACCGATTGGGGTAGGAGTATCCGCCATAGGGCTAATAATCGCGAAGACGTGATCATCCGGCTAGACCGGGTTACCGATCGGTACGTCACAGTGCCGACTCGGTCTCCGCGGCCTGCGGCTCGGCGCCGTCGCTTTCCGGCCGGATCCGGCGGCTGGCCGCCCCGATGAACGCAGCGGCCGGCGCCAGCGCGGCAGCCCCGGCCAGCAGCGCGATCCGCAGTGACGCAAACGTGCCGATCGCGCCGATAGCCGGTCCGCCAACGATCTGACCGGCGCTGTCGAACATGTCCTTGGCGGACAGCGCGGTCGCGCGGACAGACGGCTCGATCCGGCCCACCAGCCAGCCCGAGAGCAGCGGATCGAGCACCGGCCGCAGCACGGAAACGATCAGGTACGTCACGACGACGACCGCGAAGACGTGGGCCGTGGCCAGCCCGACCGCGGCGGCGCCGATCGCGAGCGTCAGCACCAGCAGCGCGCCGACAACCGAGTCGGGGCCGAGCCGCTGCGTCCGCCGCTTGGCGACCTCCGTCGCGCCGAGTCCGAGCACGGCGGCAGCACACGCGAACAGGCTGAACCACATCGCCGGGTGCAGGCCGCCAAGGTGCGGGAACCTGATGTCCCGCAGCAGGAACGCGCCCCACAGGCGGTCGAAGCTCTCGCTCCACAGGCCCACGAACAGCGTCATTCCGAACAGCAGCACGAGACCCGGCACCGCGACGACCGCCCGGTGCGTGGACCGCGTCTGCTCGGCAAGCGCGCTGGCGGCCTGCCGGACGATGCTGCCGACACCGGCCGCCCGTGCTGCCGGCTGGAAGTGGCGCTCCGGCATCACGAACGCGGCCGCCACGGCGAGCAAGCAGATCAGCGCGCCGCCGACTCGCAGCGGCATGTCGAGGCCCGCCAGCGCGATCACGCCTGACAGCAGGCTGCCGGCCACAGTGGCGATGAGCCCGAGCTGAGTGGCGCGCAGGTAGATGCCGGTCATCCGGTCATCACCGATCTCGGCCGACAGCTCGTCGGCGATCCAGGCGTCCTGCGCACCGTTGTTCAGGGCGGCGCCGAGACCGAGCACTGCCCAGGAGACGATCAGGTTGCCGAACGACGCCGACAAGCTGGCCATGACCTGGGCAGCGCCGACAATGAACAGGCCCGTCAGCACGCAGAGCCGCCTGCTCACCAGGTCGGCCAGCGCCCCGGTCGGCAGCTGGAACAGGAAGTAGCTCAGCTCCAGCGAGGTCCCGAGCAGCAGTAGCTGGAGCGGATTGAGCCGCCCGGAGATCACCCAGTAGACCGTGACGGTCGCATAGCTGATGCCGAGCAGAAAACTCATGCCGCACTCGAGGCCGAGGTACACGCGGTACGGGCTCACCGAGCGACCGCGCCAGGGCATGCAGCCTCCCGATAGGTCCGCGTTGACCAGGTCCCGGCGACGCTAGGCCAGCCCGCGCCGCAGGTCAATGCATTTCTTCAGCGGGGCTGACCGCGGGCCTACGAGGATTGACTCCACGGATGGCGCGGGGTTACCTTCTTTATCTATGGATATAGATAAAGGGTCTAACGGGCCGTCGCCTGCGGGGGCGGCGGCGGGTCCGGCTGCGGCTACCTCGCCGATCGGATTCCGGCTGGACCCGGCGTCGGGAGTCCCGACCTACCTCCAGCTGGTCCACCAGGTTGAGCAGGCGCTGCGGCTTGGCTACCTCGCAGAGGGCGACCAGCTGCCGACCGTCAAGGAGGCGGTCGAGTCGCTGGCCATCAACCCCAACACTGTGCTGAAGGCTTACCGCGAACTTGAGCACCGCGGCCTGGCGGCGGGCAAGCCTGGTCAGGGCACGTTCATCGAAGGCACGCTGCGCCGGGTCGGCCTGACCGAGCAGGCGGCACTGCGCAAAGGCCTGCTCGGCTGGCTGCGGGCGGCCGATGAAGCGGGCCTGGACGGCGAAGGCATGGCGGCCTTGTTCGCGTCCTCGCTGCGGGATTTTCTCGAGCGCCACGATGAGCGGGGCACGCGTCGCGGCGCTGACCGGCCTGCCGGTCGCCAGCAGCCCAGGGCCAGCCGACATGCAGGCGAAGTCGCATGAACGTGATCGAGTGCCACGGGCTGGCCAAGCGCTACCGGCGCGCCTGGGCGCTGCGTGACTGCAGCCTCGTCATTCCCGAGGGCCATGTCGTCGCGCTCGTTGGGCCGAATGGCGCAGGCAAGACGACACTGCTCAACCTTGCCGCCGGCCTGCTGCGGCCGAGTGCAGGAGAGATCACGGTGCTCGGCGGGCAGCGCCCTGGGTCGGATGCCGCCAGGGTCGGCATCGGTTTCGTGGCCCAGGACGCACCGTTGTACGGGCACCTGCCTGCCGGCGACATGCTCCGCCTGGCCGAGCGCCTGAACGTCACCTGGGCCTACGACCGCGCGCTCGGCCGCCTCGCCGACCTGGGCATCCCACTGGACCGTCGGGGTGCGTGCCTTGTCCAGCGGTCAGCGCGCCCAGCTCGCGCTGACCATAGCCCTGGCCAAGCGGCCCAGGCTTCTCATCCTGGACGAGCCTCTGGCCAGCCTCGACCCGCTCGCCCGGCACGACTTCATGGGATCAATGATGGCGAGGTAGCGCAGGAGGGCCTCTCGGTGGTTTTCTCCTCGCACGTCGTCGCGGAGCTCGAGCGGATCGCCGACTACCTGGTGGTGCTCAACGGAGGGCGGCTCCAGCTGGCGGGCAACGTCGACGACCTGCTGGCCGTGCACCGCATACTGACCGGGCCGGGCAGCGAGGCAGGTCTTGAGACGCGACGACTCGCTGTGGTCCACGCCCGGCACGCAGGCGCACAGGCGCAACTGCTGGTCAGGACCTCTGCGCCCGGTGCCCCGGCGCCGCCGGGCTGGCAGTCCGACCCGGCGAGCCTTGAGGACCTCGTGCTCGGCTACCTGCGCGACCCGAGCGCCCGCATGCTGCCAGGCCCAGCCATGGCGGCACCGGCAGGCGGATCGGCGGGGACGCCGTGACCGCGGCCGCTGCCCCGGCTGGCCAGGACCCACCGTCGGTCGGCCAGGCCGCGGCGGTGCCGTGGCGCCGGCTGGCGCAGGCGACGACCCGCCAGCACCGGACGGCGCTGCGCTGGACCGGCGTGTGCGTCGCGGTCCTGGCCATCATGCTGGCTGGCGACCGGCGTTCCCCTGCATGAGTTGGCGAGCCAGGGCGGACCCAGCTGGTATGGCGAGAGCCGCGCTAGCGTCGACTACGGCGGCGGCGTAATGCAGGCATTCGCGCTTAGCCTCCAGCTCGCTGCCCTGCTCGCCGGCATGTTCCTCGGCGCTCCGCTCTTGCCCCGTGAGATTGATAACGGTACTGCCAAGCTGGCCTGGACCCAGGCGGCGAGCCAGACCAGGTGGCTCGTCGCGCAGGTGCTGCCAGTCGCGATTTTGCTGGCACTGGCCGCACTCGGCCTGGGCGCGATATGGGGCTGGTGGCTGTCGCCGTTCCCGGACGTCGCCATCGGCCGCATCGACTCGTTGTCGCCGTGGTGGTCGCTGCGCTTCAACCTGAGTCCGCTGCTGCTGGCGGGTTGGGTCGTGTTCGCTCTTACGCTCGGCGTCTTTGTCGGCGCAGCGATCCGCCGGACGCTGCCGCCGTGGCAGCGACGCTTGCCTGCTACGGCGCGATCCTCTTCGAAGTGTCATTCTCCTGGCGGATGCACTACCTCGCTCCGCTGCAGCGAGCGGTGGCGGTTCAGTTCCAGACAGGCAGCAGTTACGGCTACAGCGTCTACTGGGGACGCGGAGGGCAGCCCGTCATCATGAGCGAGGCCCTCGGCTGGCCGGATGGGCGCCTGCTGACCACTGCAGAGCAGCTGCAGCCGGCAGCGTGGCTCAGGCTGCACCACATCATGATGTGGATCACCTATCAGCCCGCGAACCGGTACCACACATTCCAGCTGATCGAGCTCGGCTGGCTACTCCCGGCGTCGGCGCTCCTAGTCGCCGCTGCAGTCTTCCTGATCCGGCGCCGCCCAGCCTAAACGCGCCGAGCCTGGGCCGGGTGCCTAGAACCGGACCGGCATGTGCTTGATTCCGTTCACGAAGTTCGACCGGAGCCTGTCCGCCGGGCCATCGAGCGAGATGGCAGGCATCCGCTCGGCCAGGGCCTTCAGCAGTACCCGCAGTTCCAGCGCCGCCAGGTGCCTGCCGAGGCAGAAGTGCGGGCCGCCGCCGCTATAGCCGACATGGGGGTTCGGGTCGCGCCCGATGTCGAACTCCTGCGGCGCACCAAAAACGTCATCGTCTCGGTTGGCTGACGTCAGGAAAGCCACGACCTTGTCGCCTTCGGCGATCGGCTGGCCACTCAGCTCGGTATCGCGGTTAGCAGTGCGGCGGATCAGGTTCGCCGGGCTGACCCAGCGGACAATCTCCTCGGCCGCCGAGGCGGCGAGCGCGGGGTCTGCGACCAGCCGCTGCCATTGCTCAGGGTGCTCGAAGAACGCGAGCATCCCACCGGCCGCTGCGTTGCGAGTCGTCTCGTTGCCCGCGACCGTCAGCAGCAGGAAGAAGAAATTGAACTCGAGCGTCGTCAGTTCCTGGCCGGCGTCGTCGGGCTGGAGCAGCCGGGTGGCGATGTCGTCGCGCGGCTGCTTCCGGCGACTGTCGGCCAGCTCGCCCGCGTAGGCGTACATTTCCGCCGCGGCCTCCATCTGGTCGGTCGGCGAGGCCGTCATCTCCGGGTCGTCGAAGCCGACCAGACGGTTGGACAGCTGGAAGATCCGCTCCCTGTCCTCGGCTGGCGCCCCGACCAGCTCGCAGATCACCTGCGTCGGCAGCGGCGCCGCGATCTCGGTGACGAAGTCCGCCTCGCCGTCTCCCGCGATGTCGTCCAGCAGGCCGCTGCAGATCTGGGTGATGTGCTCCTCGAGCCTGCCGATGATCCGCGGCGTGAACCCCCGGTTCACAAAGGCACGCTGCCGGGTGTGCTGCGGCGGATCCATGTTGATCATCATCAGCTGCAGCCGCTCGACGGCCAGGTCCGACCACTCCTTGAACACCGCGGTTCGGCGGGCCGAGGAGAAGATCTCGGGGTGGCGGGTGACCTGCGACACGTCCTCGTGCTTGGTCACCGCCCAGAACCCCGGCCAGCCGGGACCGCCGCCGTCGGCGTGCCAGAACACTGGCGCGTGCTCGCGCAGCCATGCGAACTGCTCGTGCGGAGGGCCGCTGCCCTGGTAGAGGTCGAGGTCGACGAGGTTGATCTCCGGTCCCACTGCCATCGCGTGCCAGACCCTTCCCCAGAGGGACGATGAGTCTGACAATACGGCCATCCCGGCCCAACGCGGCAGCTCCCAGCCGATCGCCAGAGGCGGGGAACAGCGCGCTCCCTACATTTGTTAGACTGACGAACTATAAGTGTGCCGTACCAAAGGAGCTGCGGGTGGTCAAGTCAGCCGAGGTGGCTGCTGACGTGGACGAGGACGTGACCATCAGCGCGATGCTGACCGTGCTGCGGATCACGCGCGTCCTTGAACGAATCGACGCGGGTATCAGCCCGCAGCAGTACCGGATTCTCAAGCTCATCGGCCTTGGCGGCGAGCGGTCAGCCCGCTTGGCGGAGCGGCTTGCCGTCGCCAGGCCGACCCTTACCGCAACCGCGGACAGCCTGGTCGCGGCGGGCCTCGTCTGCCGCGAGGCGGAAGCGGGCGACCGTCGCGTCGTGCGGCTCCATCTGACGCAGGCTGGCCAGGCGGCCATCGAGCGGGCCGATGCCGCTTACGGTGAGTGGTTCGGCTCGCTGCTCGATCACACCGGGCACCGCGATCAGATCGTGGCGGACCTGCTCAAGCTCGACGAGTCGATGACCGAGCGCCGCCGGGCCCGGCTGGCCGAATCCGCAGCGGACGCCGCGACCCAGAGCGCGGGCCAGCGGTGAGGCGGGGCATCACGATACGGCGGTCAGCCACCACCAGCAGCAGCAGCCGCTCGGTTCGGGCTATGGCGAGGGCTGGCTGCGCCGGCTGACTGCGTACTGCTGGCGCACCGGAGCCTCACGCTCGTAGCCTTCGGCGCGTCCCTCGTGGCGACGCTGGTGACGATCGTCATCCCGCTGATTCAGCGCAACATCATCGACAAGTCGATCGTCTCGCACAGCCAGCCGATCTGGCCTGGCGCGACCGCGCTGATCGTCGCGGCCGTGATCAGCTTCGGCGCCGTCTACCTTCGCCGGTACCGCGGCGGCCAGCTCTCCCTGGATGTGCAGCATGATCTGCGTACCGAGCTATTCGGCTCGCTGACCAGGCTCGACGGCGCCCGCCAGGATCAGCTGCACACCGGCCAGATCGTGAGCAGGTCCATCACCGACCTGAACATGATCCAGAGCCTGCTGTCGATGCTGCCCATGCTGATGGGCAACGCGCTGCTTTTCGTGCTGTCGATCGGGGTCATGTTCTACCTGTCGCCGCTGCTCGCGATCATCTCGCTCGCCGTCGGTCCGGCCCTGCTGGCGCTGTCCATCGCGTCCCGGCGGCGCCTCTTCCCGGCCAGCTGGGACGCGCAGCAGAAGGCCGGGGACGTGGCGGGCACTGTCGAGGGCGCCGTCACCGGCGTGCGCGTGGTCAAGGGCTTCGGCCAGGAGGACCAGGAGATCGGCAGGCTGGAAGGCGTCAGCCAGGTCCTGTACGCCGCCAGGGTGCGCGCGGTCCGGCTGATGGCACGCTTCAGCCCGGCGCTCGGCGCAATCCCGGCGCTCGGCCAGGTCGGCGTCCTCGCCCTGGGCGGCTGGATGGCGATCAAGGGCAGCATCACCCTGGGCACGTTCCTGGCCTTCGCCTCCTACCTGGCCCAGATGGTCAACCCGGTGCGTGCGCTCACCAACCTGATCACCATCGGCCAGGAGGCCCGCGCGAGCGTCATCCGGGTCTTCGAAGTGATCGACTCCCGGCCGGTGCTCACCGAGAAGCCAACTGCGCTGGTTTTGCCGCCGGGCAGCAAGGACATCGAACTCGACGACGTGCGCTTCGGCTATGTGCCGTCTGAGCCGGTGCTGCGGGGCCTGTCGCTCCGGGTACGGCCCGGCGAGACACTCGCCGTCGTCGGCTCCTCGGGCTCCGGCAAGTCGACGATCTCCCTGCTGCTCCCCCGCTTCTACGACGTGCGCTCGGGCGCGATCCGGGTCGGCGGTCACGACGTCCGTGATCTGACCCTTGATTCGCTCCGCGCCTCGATCGGGCTGGTGCTGGAGGAGAGCTTCCTGTTCTCGGACAGCGTCCGCGCCAACATCGCCTACGGCCGCCCCGAAGCGACATTGGAGCAGGTCGTCGCGGCGGCCCGCGCCGCAGAGGCCGAGGACTTCATACTCGGGCTGCCCGACGGCTATGACACCGTCGTCGGCGAGCAGGGCCTGACCCTGTCCGGCGGCCAGCGCCAGCGAGTCGCCCTGGCGCGGGCGCTCATCACCGACCCGTCGATCCTGATACTCGACGACGCGACCTCGGCGATCGACGCCAGGGTCGAAGCGCAGATCCACGCCACGCTGCGCAAAGTCATGGCCGGGCGCACCACGCTCCTGATCGCGCACCGCATGTCCACGCTCGAACTCGCCGACCAGATCGCGGTCCTGGACCAGGGGCGGCTGGTCGACCAGGGCACGCACGACGAGCTGATGGCACGCTGCGCGCAATACCGGCTGCTGCTGGCCGGACCCGGCGACGACGCTGAGGGTGTCGACGCCGGCGAGCTCGACTACTACCGGAACGGGGCCGACGGCTACGCAGCCGCCTGCCTGGTCGCGCCGGCGTCAGGCCAGATCTCGCCCAGCCTCTGGCCGGCCCGGCCGCAGGCGGAGGCCAGCGGGTCGGGATCATCCGAGGCGGCCGACAGGCAGCTGGCCACCACGGCGGCCGCGGGCATCGGACGCGGCACTATATCGGGCGGTGCCGGCGCGGGCAGTGGCCGCGGCGGCGGCGCAGCTCAGCGCGGCGCCGCGCTGAGCGGCGGGGCGACGGGCGGCGGCTGGCTGGCCGGGGTGCCCGCATCACCCGAGCTCCTGGCCAAGGTCGCGGCGCTGCCGCCGGCGACGGAGAAGCCGGGCGTCGACCAGTCCTTCGCGCGCGCCCCCGAGCCGCACTTCACGCTGCGTAAGCTGCTGCGGCCGTTCGCCATCGCACTGGTGATCGGGCTAGTCCTTGATGGTCTTGACGCGCTCGCCAACACGGTCATGCCGCTGCTGGTCCGCGGCGGCATCGATAACGGCGTCGAGCGGACCGCGCTCAGCTTCGGTGCCAGGTTCCACACGATCCTGGTTGTCTCTGTCATCGGACTTGCCATCGTCCTGGCTGACTGGGTCGTGAACTGGCAGCAGACCATCGTGGTAGGCCGCAACGGCGAGCGACTGCTCTACACGCTGCGGGTGAAGATCTTCTCCCACCTCCAGCGGCTCGGGCTGGACTTTTACGAGCGTGAGCTGTCCGGCCGGATCATGACGAGGATGACGACGGACGTCGATGCCCTGTCGTCGTTCTTCCAGACCGGGCTGATCACGATGGTCAACTCGGTGCTGACCTTCGTCGTCGTGCTAGCCCTGATGCTCCTGATCAACCTTCGCCTCGGGCTGATCCTGTGCACGGTGCTGCCGGTGCTGATCGTGGCCACGGTGGTGTTCCGGCGCAAGTCCTCCCGCGCCTACACCGAGGCTCGGGAGAAGGTCAGCGCGGTCAACGCCGACCTGCAGGAAAACGTGGCGGGCCTCCGTGTCGCCCAGGCCTACCGCCGCGAGCAGGTCAACTCCGACCGCTTCGCGGGCCTGTCGGGCGCCTACCGGGTGTCCAGGCTGCGGGCGCAGCGGATGATCGCGGTCTACTTCCCGTTCGTGCAGGCGCTGTCCACGATCGGCGGTGCCGTCGTCTTGCTCGCGGCAGCGAGCGAGGTCCACAGCGGCGCGATCAGCGTCGGAAGCCTGATCGCCTACTTGCTCTGGGTGGATTCCCTGTTTGCCCCGGTGCAGCAGATGTCACAGGTCTTCGACGGCTACCAGCAGGCCAACGTCGGCCTGCAGCGCATCAAGGGCCTGCTCCAGACGCCCACGAGCACGCCGCAAGCCACCCACCCGATCCGGCCGTCCCGCCTGCGTGGCGCGATCGAGCTGCGCGACGTGCACTTCGGCTACGCCGGTCAGCGCACCGAGGCGATCGCGGGCGTCAGCTTGTCCATCGCGCCTGGTGAGACGGTCGCGCTGGTGGGCCAGACCGGCGCGGGCAAGTCAACGCTGGTCAAGCTCGTGGCCAGGTTCTACGACGTGACCTCGGGACAGGTCCTGGTCGACGGCAGGGATGTGCGCGAGTACGACCTGCCGGCATACCGGCAGCAGCTTGGCGTCGTGCCCCAGGAGCCTTACCTGTTCGCCGGCACCGTGCGGGACGCCATCGCCTACGGCCGGCCGGATGCCACCGACGCCGAGGTCGAGGCCGCTGCCCGCGGCGTCGGCGCGATCGAGATGATCTCCCGGCTGCCTGGCGGCTTCCTGCACGAGGTGAGCGAACGCGGGCGCAACCTGGCGGCGGGCCAGCGGCAGCTCATCGCGCTCGCCCGCGCCTACCTGGTGGACCCGGCCATCTTGCTGCTCGACGAGGCCACGGCCGCGCTCGACCTCGCCGCCGAGGCCGAGGTCAACAGGGCGACCGAGCAACTCGCCGCACGGCGGACCACGCTGGTCGTCGCGCACCGGCTTACGACCGCGTCGCAGGCGGACCGGATCATCGCCGTGGCCGATGGCAAGATCGCCGAGATCGGCACCCACGAGGAGCTACTCGACCGCGGCGGCGCCTACGCCGCCATGTGGGCCGCGTTCACGGGCGAGCCGGAGCTAGTCGCCTGACGCGGCCGCCAGATGGGGGCGCCAGACAGGGCCGGCAACGAGGTGACGCGCGTCACACTACGGAATCGGTTGACGTAGGCCTATATTGACACGGAATCAGTCGCGTGCCGCGCGGAGGCGTGCACTGCCAGTCGCCGCCGAAGCCTGCGGCGCGCCCGGTGGAGGCGCGACATCACGGTCCCGATCGGCACGCCGACGATCTCGGCCACGTCGCGGTAGGAGTAGCCCTCGACGTCCGCCAGGTAGATCGTGGCCTGAAAGCACTCCGGCAGTTCAGTGAGAGCCGCACGGAATTCGGAGTGCGCGAAGTTCCCGAGCACCTGGTCCTCGGCGGACGGGGCGTTGACAGCTCCGCCGCTCATCCCGCGGATCGTGACGGCTGGGTGCGGCGCATCGAGATCAGAGTTGTTGACGGGCACCGGCTCGCGCCGCCGCTGACGGCACGTGTTGAGGAAGGCGTTGGCCATGATCCGATAGAGCCACGCCTTGGCGTTTGACCCCGGCCGGTACCCGGCCAGTCCCGTATAGGCCCGGGTCAGGGTGTCCTGCAACAGATCCTCGGCGTCGCTGGGGTTACCGGTCATCTTCAGCGCAGTCGTGTAGAGCTGCCGCTGGCAGCACGCGACTTCCCGCTCGAACAGGAGATGGTCTGCGGATAGGTGGTCCTCATAAGCGTCGGCCGCAGTGCGCATGAGTGGTATCGCCTCCTCGCCTAGGGAAGCAGTTAACTCGCTATTCAGCGTCAAGTCCAAAGGCCCAAACCGTCGTGAAATCCCCGCGACCGCGGAATCCGAAGGGCTTGCCGTTCGGTTCGCGCACGCGTGTACGGTCTGCCGACGAGACCCACCCGACGGGCCGGACTCAGCCAGCCTTAGCGGCGCTGCGCCAGGCCGCTAGCGCGGCCTCGATATCGGCCGCGTCGATGCCAACATGCGTCAGCATCCGAATCCGGCCGCCGATCATAGTGACCAGGACGCCCTCGGCTGCTAGCTGCTCACGCCACTGCGCCGCATCCCGGCCGGTGCCTGACACGTCGACGAACACGATGTTCGTCTCGATGCCGTCGGGATCCACGCTGCCGGGTAGGAGTTCGGCGATGCCCTCGGCCAGGGCCTCCGCGTTCGCGTGGTCCTCGTGCAGCCGCTTCGGCCCCTCCTCCAGCGCTATCAGCCCGGCGGCTGCCATGATGCCCGCCTGCCGCCATGCCCCGCCGAAGAGGATCTTGAGGCGGCGGGCTTCCTCGATGAAGTCCCGGTCACCCACGAGTACCGAGCCGATGGGCGCTCCCAGCCCCTTGGACAAGCAGAACATCATCGATGCCACCGCGCTCGCGTAGTCGGCGACCGGAGCCTCGGCTACCGCGCAGGCGTTGAAGATCCGGGCGCCGTCCAGGTAGAGCGGCACACGGGCGTCAGCGCACACGGCGGCGATGTCCCGGAGGCCCGTGACGCTGAGGACGGAGCCGCCTCCGACCTGGTGCGTGTTCTCGATCGTCACCAGGTCCACGACCGACACGCCGTACGGATCGGGCGCGAGCGCCCCGGCGACCTGATCGCCCGTCAGCAGACCGCGGTCATAGGCCGCTACGTACTGGAACGAGATGCCTGACAGCACCGCAGCCGAGGTCGCCTCGGTCCGCCCGGCATGCGCGGCGGTCTCGCACACCACCAGGTGCCCGGCCCGTACGTAGGCGTGCATGGCGACCTGATTGCACATCGTCCCGGTCGGCAGGTAGATCGCCGCATCCTTGCCGGTCAGCTCCGCGGCGCGGTCCTGGAGGCGGTTGACGGTCGGGTCGTCGCCGTACCAGTCGTCGCCGACCTCGGCGGTCGCCATGGCCTGCCGCATCTGGTCCGACGGCTTGCTGACGGTATCTGAGCGAAGGTCGATGCGGGCGTCCATGTGCCGCAGGATACGGGACGGCCCTGGTTACGGCGTCGTGCCGGTAGCAGCCAGTGCTGGCTCGCCGGCTACCGGCAGGCCGGCGCCGGGAACCAGGCTGGCCTCCGCGACCGTCTCGGCGTCCGCCGGGCCGGCCAGCTGGTCGGCACGCAGCGTGCGGATATCCCGCGGGATCAGGGCGATCGCCGACACGATCAGGATCAGCGCCGCGGCCCCGTACTGGGTCGCCGACACCCCCGCCCAGGCCGCGATGGGTCCGGCGACCACGGCGCCAATAGGCATCGCCATGACCGACCCGAATGCGTCGTAGGACGATACCCGGGCCAGCTTCTCGGGCGGGATGTTCCGGGCCAGCGCCACCGTCCACTGCACCATCATGATCTCGAGCGCGATGCCCAGCAGGAATGACGTCACGCAGATGGCCGGCAGCGGCAACAGCAGCGCCAGCGCCAGCGGGGAGATGGCGATGCTCGCGCCGTTCAGCACCACGAACAGCATCGGCCGCCGCGGGCTGAACCGTAGCGACATCAGACCTCCGGCGATGAGGCCGAGCGATTCGGCGCCGGTGATCGTGCCCCAGGCCGCCGGCCCGCCCAGATGCGCGCGCGCGACCACCGGGCCGAGCACGCTGAACGAGCCGTACCAGGCCGCCAGCACAACGGAGAACTGGAGCACGATCACCCACAGCCACGTGTGCGAGCGGAACTCCGACCAGCCGTCGCGTAGTTCCCGCAGCATGCTCGACTGGCGGATGCGTTCGTGCGTGGTGACCCTAAGGGCCAGCAAGACGGGAACGGTGCCGAGCAGCCCGATGCCGCACAACGTCAGCGCCCAGCCCGGCCCGGTCCTACCGATCGCCGCGATGATGAAGCCAGCCAGGACGGCGCCGCCCATCTGGGCGCCGTTCATCGCCATTCGTGACAGCGCGCTGGCTTCCTGGAGGAGGTCGGCGGGCACGAGTCGCGGCAGCAAAGCCGAGGACGCCGGGTAGAAGATGGCCATTCCCGTGCCGGTCAGGCATTCCAGCCCGATCATCTGCCACAGCGGCGGATGACCGGTGAGCACCAGGATCCCGAAGGTGCCCTCGCCGATCGCCATCATGATGTTGGCCGCGATGATCACTTTCTGCGGCGCGATCCGGTCCGCGATGACGCCGCCCAGGAGCAGGAAGATCAGCGATGGCGCGATCTGCGCGGCGAGAACGTACGACAGGTCAGCGGTCGACCCGTGCGTCAGATTCAGCACGGCGAACGAGACGCCGACCATCGAGAATGAGTACGACATCGGCGCTAGCACGCGGTCGGCCAGCAGCAGCCTGAAGTCCCGGATGCCGAGCACCGGCAAGCGGCGCGTGAGCGCGGCGAGGCGGCGCTGCAGCGCGCGCGCGAGCATGACGAAACTTCCGATCTGGGTCCGGGGTGAGTTATTCGATCTTACCCGGCCGCCTGAACTGCGGAAAACCCATTTTTCCAGGGCTGCGTACCGGCCGGCCCCGGTTGACCTGGCCATCCGCGCCCGGCATGATCACACCTGCCGGGCTGTCCCGGTGCAAATCCGCGGACCCCGCACTGGCACTCGCAGGAATATCGTGTGCTGGTGCCGGGTTCGCGACGTGTGCGAGACCAGCGAGACACCGCTTGGTCGGCGAGAGGAGCTGATGGTCAGTTGAGCATCCTGGGTACGAGGGTTCTGCGGACTGAGGATCCGAAATTCCTGACCACGGGCGGTGTCTATACCGAGGATGTCGAGGACGAGCGCCTCGACGGCGCTTGTCACGTCTTCTTCGTGCGCTCCCCGATCGCGCACGCCAGGATCAGCAACGTCGATGTCTCGGCCGCGCTCGAGGCGCCGGGAGTCGTGGCCGCCTTCACCGGCGCGGACCTCGCCGAGCTGCCGGTGATACCGCCCTCGGCGGCCGGGCTCATGAATGTCGAGATGACCCAGCGGCTCCTGGCCACCGACAAGGTTCGCTATGTCGGCGAGCCGGTCGCCGTCGTCGTCACCGAGGATCCCTACCAGGGCGAGGACGCCGTCGAGCTCGTGGCGGTCGACTACGACCCGCTGCCCGCGGTGCTCGGTTACGACCCGGACGACAGCTCGCTGCTGTTCGAGGCGGCCGGCACGAACGTCGCCGGCAACTGGGGTGAGGCGTCATCGCTGAAGCCGGATCTGTTCGACGGCTGCGAGGTCGTCGTCACCCACACGATCATTAACCAGCGGGTCGCGCCCGCTCCGATGGAGTCGCGTGCCGCGGCGGCGGCCTGGGGCGAGGATGGACGGCTGACCGCCTGGGTGCCTAATCAGGGCGCGCAGGGCACCCGCGACTCGCTCGTGACCCTGCTCGGCCTGGAAGCCGGGCAGGTCCGCGTCATCACGCCGGATGTCGGCGGCGCGTTCGGCGCCAAGTTCGGCGCCGACCCCGAGCACGCGGTCGTGGCCTGGGTGTCGCGCCAGCTCGGGCGGCCGGCCAGGTGGACCGAGACCAGGTACGAGAACCTGATCGCGATGACCCATGGCCGCGCCCAGCAGCACACGATCACGATCGGCGGCAGCCGAGATGGCGATGTGCAGGCCTACCGGCTGGTGATCGTCCAGGACGCGGGCGCCTACCCGAAGATCGGCGCCATCCTGCCCTTCCTCACCATCTTGATGACAACCGGGCCGTACGACATCCCCAAGGCCGAGTCGATCGCGAAGGTCGTGGTCACCAACACCACGCCGATCGGCGCTTACCGCGGCGCCGGGCGGCCCGAGGCGACGGCCGCGCTCGAGCGGGCCATGGACCTGTTCGCCACCGAGGTCGGTGTAGATCCAGCCGACGTGCGTCGGAAGAACCTGCTCCCCCCGTTCACCGAGCCCCACCGGACCGCGTTCGGCGCGCTGTACGACTCCGGCGACTACGCCACTGCCCTGGACAAGGCGCTCGAGGCGGCCGGCTACGCCGACCTGCGCAAGGAGCAGGCCGAGCGCCGGGCAAGCGGCGACGTCCGCCAGCTCGGCATCGGGGTTGCCAGCTACGTCGAGATAACCGGTATGGGCGACGGAGAAGACTCGCCACCTGAGGAGAACGCCACCGTCGAGGTGCATCCCGACGGTACGGCCACCATCCTCACCGGCACGTCACCACACGGCCAGGGTCACGCCACCGCCTGGGCAATGCTCGCCAGCGAGGAGCTGGGCATCCCGGTCGAGAAGATCACGCTCCAGTGGGGCGACACCGATCTGATCCCCGTGGGCGGCGGCACCGGCGGGTCGCGCAGCCTGCAGCACGGTGGTGCTGCCGTGCAGCAGGCGTCGAAGGAGCTCATCGAGATGGCGCGGCTGCGGGCCGCCGCGCAGCTGGAAGCGAACGCGGCCGACCTGGTCTTCGACAAGGGCCGCAGTGCGTTCGCCGTCGCGGGCGATCCCGACGCGTCGGTCCCGCTGACCACGCTGGCGGAGAACGAGCGGCTGCTCATCAGGACGGTCTTCACGGCGCCCGGCGCCACCTTCCCGTTCGGCACCCACGTGGCTGTGGTCGAGGTCGACACCGAGACCGGCAAGCCAACGCTGACCAGAGTGATCACGGTCGACGACGCTGGCCGCGTGCTGAACCCGCTGCTGGCCGAGGGCCAGCGGCATGGCGGCATCGCCCAGGGGGCCGCGCAGGCCTTCCTGGAGGAGGTCGTCTACGACGCCGACGGGAACCCGCTGACGACCAGCTTCGCCGACTACCCGTTCCTGTCGGCCACTGAGGTGCCGAGTTTCGAGCTGGCGAACATGGCCACGCCGACCACGTACAACCCGCTCGGCGCAAAGGGCATCGGCGAGGCCGGCACCATCGGCGCGACCCCGGCCGTGCAAAACGCGATCATCGACGCGGTCGCGCACCTCGGCGTCCGGCACATCGACATGCCTGCCTCGTCCCGCCGGGTCTGGCAGGCCATACAGCAAGCGGCTACGGCCGGATCTGGATCGGAGCACTCATGACGCGTATCGAGCTGACCGTCAACGACGAGAAGCGGTCGGACGAGGTCGAGCCGCGGCTGCTGCTCGTGCACTACCTGCGCGAGGTTCTCGGCCTGAAGGCGGCCAACGTCGGCTGCGACACGACGTCGTGCGGCGCCTGCACGGTGCTGCTCGACGGCAAGTCGGTCAAGTCCTGCACGGTCCTCGCCGTCCAGGCGGCCGGGCACGACGTCACCACGGCGGAAGGCCTCGCGCGCGGCGGGGAGCTGCATCCGGTACAGGCTGCGTTCCGCCAGAAGCACGGCCTGCAGTGCGGCTTCTGCACGCCAGGCATGGTGATGGCAACCGTTGGCCTGCTGTCGGAGAACCCGCATCCGACCGAGGCGGAGGTACGCGAAGGGCTCGAAGGCAACCTGTGCCGGTGCACTGGTTACCACAACATCGTCCAGGCAGTGCTCGCGGCTGCCGAGGCGCAGGCAGAGGTGAGCGCATGATCCCCGCGCAGTTTGACTATGTCGCCGCCGAGTCGCCGGCGCATGCGATCAGCCTGCTGGCCCAGCACGGCGACGACGCCAAGCTCCTGGCCGGCGGGCACTCCCTGCTGCCGATGATGAAGCTGCGGCTCGCCACGCCCGAGCTGCTGATCGACATCGGCAGCCTCAGCGAGCTGGCCGGCGTCAGCACGGACGGTGACGACCTGGTGATCGGCGCCACGACCCGGCACGCCGATCTGGCCGGCTCCGAGCTGGCCCTGGCCGAGGCGCCGCTGCTCGCCTATGCGGCCGCCCAGGTCGGGGACCCGCAGATCCGGCATCGCGGCACGATCGGCGGCTCGCTGTCACACGCCGACCCGGCCGCGGACCTGCCGATGGCGCTGGTCGCGCTCGGTGGCTCGCTCGTGCTCGACGGGCCGTCCGGGACCAGGACCGTCGCGGCGGATGACTTTTTCGAGGGCTACTTCGAGACGGCGATGCAGCCAGACGAGCTGCTGATCGCGGTCCGCGTACCGCGCCGGCCGGGCGTGCCCTGGGGCTACCAGAAGTTTGTCCGCCGGGCCAACGACTGGGCCATCGTGGGCGTAGCCGCCATCGACGGCCGGATCGCGCTGGCCAATATGGGCGCGACGCCGCTGCGCGCCACCGCCGCCGAGGAGGCTCTCGCCGGCGGCGCGAGCGCCGCGGTGGCGGCCGAGCACGCCGCCGACGGCACCTCGCCTGGCGAGGACATGCACGCCGACCGTGAGTACCGCCGCCACCTGGCCCGCGTCCTCACCCGGCGGGCCCTGGAGCACCAGACCGGTTAACACCGGCGCCTGACTCCGCCATAATCGGCCAGATCGCGGGTAGCGAGTAACCATGAGTCCTGCCAAGCCAGCCGACAATCAGGCCTCGTCTGGCAGCCAAGCCGGGGCCAACGGCCAGCTGCTGCCCGATCGCGTCGCCGAGCTCGCAGGGCAGCTCAGCGAGGCAGAGGACCTGTCACGGCGCAGGCGGCTCGCTCGGCAGATCCAGCAGCTGGCCAGCCGCAGCGGCAAGGCCACCAGGCGCGGCGGCCAGGCGACCAGGCGCGGCGTGCAGTCTGGCCGGGTCGCCACCTGGCGGCGACTGCAGTCAGGTGCCGGTGCCGCCTTCCGCCGTGCCCGCCCGGCCGGCGACGTAGCCGCACGGGGCGCCAGGGCGAGTGCGCAGTGGCTATCCGCGCAGGTGCTCGAGATGGCGCCCAAGGTGCCGATCCGCACCCTGGCCACGCTCCAGCAGCAGCATCCGGGCCTCGAGACAGAGCAGCTCGCCGACGCACTGATCACGGGCGCGGCCCGCGCATCCGCCGGCGTGGGTGCCGCGGTTGGCGTCGCCGCAGCTGTCCCCTTCATCCCGACGGTGCCCGTCGAGCTCGGCGTCGAGACGCTCGCGCTGGTGGCTATCGAGCTCAAGCTGATCGCCGAGCTGCATGAGGTGTACGGCATGCCAGCCCCTGGCTCGGGACCGCAGCGCATGATCGCCTACCTGGGTGCCTGGACCGACCGGCGCGGCGTGCGCATCACGACCAGCGGCCTCGCGCTCGCCGTCGGCTCACCCCTGCGCCGCCGGCTCGAGCGCCGCCTGCTGGCCAAGGCGAGCCAGAGTGCACTGGCCCTCGCGCCGCTGCTGACCGGTGCGGCTGCGGGCGCACTGATCGACCACCGCGAGACCCGCAGGCTCGGCCACCTCGTACGCGACGACCTGCGCAAGCGCGCCGCCATCACGCAGTAGCGCCCGGCTAGAGCTGCGCGAGCTCCTTGGCTAGGTCGTCGAGGCCGAGGGAGCCGAGCGACAGCGCCGCCATGTGCCACGCCTTCAGGTCGAAGCTGCCACCGTGCGCGGTCCTTGCAGCATCGCGGCCAGCTAGCCAAGCCCGTTCCCCGAGCTTGTAGCTAATTGCCTGTCCTGGCATCCCGAGATACCGGACGATCTCGCTCTCCAGGAAGTCGCGGTCTCGCCCGCTGTGCGACGCGAAGAACTCGAGCGCCAGCTCCGGCGTCCACGGCTGGCCGGCCCCCGGCGCCCAGTCCGCGGCGACCGGCAGCTCCAGGTGCATGCCAATGTCGACAATCACCCGGATGGCGCGCATGAGCTGCGCATCCAGGTAGCCCATCCGCGCACCCGGCGCCTCCAGGAAGCCCAGCTCGTCCATCAGCCGCTCGGCGTACAACGCCCATCCTTCGGAGCACGCGCTCACGCCGCCGAGGCTGGTCTGATACAGCGAAAGCTGGCTGGCCACATACCGCCACTGCGCGATCTGCAGATGGTGACCGGGCACGCCCTCGTGGTACCAGGTGCTGATGAGATTCCACATCGGGAACGTGGTCTTCCCCAGCGTCGGTAGCCAGGTCCGGCCCGGCCGGGAGAAGTCCTGCGAAGGCCCCGTGTAGTAGGGCGCCGCCGCGCTGCCAGGCGGAGCGATCCTGGCCTCCACCACCTTGATCGGATCGGCGAGGTCGAAATGCGTCCCGGCCAGGCTGGCCATGGCATCGTCCATCAGCCGCTGGAGCCGTTCCCGGACAGCCTCGACGCCATCGATCACCTCACCGTGGGTGTCGAGATAGCTCATCGCCTGCGTCGGCGTCGAGCCGGGCAGGATCTTCTCCGCCTCAGCCCGCATGTCCGCCAGGATCTGCCGGTACTGTGACCAGCCCCACTCGTAGGTCTCCGCCAGGTCGAGCCTGGCTCCGTTCCAGCGCCGGGCGCCGGCCAGGTAGCGCTCCTCCCCCACACCGTCCGGCGTGCCCGCCGCCCCCGGCAGGTAGTCAGCGAGCAGCCAGTCACGCAGCGCAGCGACCGCGGCATCGGCGGCCGCGCTCGCCCGGTCTAGATCAGCGCGCAGCGCTGCGGAGCTGTCGCCCGCCGCGCCCGCGGCAAAGTCGGCGAACCAGCCGGCCCCGTTCCCTGTCGTGAGCCACGCGTCGAACTGACCCGCCACGGTTTGCACCTGGCGCGGTGCCGCAAACAGCCCTCGGGCCGCGCCCTCAGTCAGCGACGCCCGGTAACCGGCCAGCGCGGCCGGGACCTCGCCGATCCGCCTGCCGATCACGGCCCAGTCGTCGCCGGTGGCGGCCGGCATCAGCAGGAAGGTCCCGCGCACCTGCTGTGGCGGCCCGAAGATGTTCGAGATCGACCTCAGATGCTCGCCAGCCGCGCTGATGGCAAGGTCTGTCTCCAGCCGCTCCCGCAGCAGCCGGGCGCACCGCCGCTCGTCCCCGTCGGCGAAGCCGCCGTCGCCCACGGCCTGCTCCGCCTCCGCGAGCCGCTGCAGCGTTGCGGTGACGAGCTCGTCGCTGGCATCCTGGCCGGCCGGCGACAGGTCCGGCAGCCTGTCCTGGCCGTCGGGCAGTCCGAGCGTCGTCGCCAGCAGCGGGTTGAGTTCGGCGGCCGCTTTGACGTACGAGTCGGCGGCGTCGCGGACCGGGCGGGAGCTCGGCTCACCCGCGGAGTTAGGTGTCATGCAGGACATTCTGCACCGGCCGCCCGCGCGTCACGGCGCGGCCACCGGAGACGTTAAGGTCAGCGGATGAGCAGTCGCAAGGTACTCGTCACGGGATCGTCCAGGGGTATCGGCCGGGCGGTCGCTGAATCCTTCGCCAGGGCCGGTGACACCGTCGCCGTTCACCACCGCGACTCCGCCGACCTCGCGGCGCAGGTCGTGGCCGGCCTGCATGGCGACGGCCACGTCATCGTCCAGGCCGACATCGCCGACCCGGCCGCTGTGCGCACCATGGTCGACTCCGCCGCAGCGCAGCTCGGGGGCCTCGACGTGCTGGTGAACAACGCGGCCAGCTACGGCCGTGTGGCCTACCCGGTGGCCGAGATCTCCTATGAGGCCTGGCAGGAGGCCTGGTCCGACACGATCGGACTCAACCTGATCGGGGCGGCGAACGTGACCTGGTGCGCGGTCCAGCACATGATCGCCGCAGGCGGCGGCACGATCGTCAACGTCTCGTCACGTGGCGCCTTCCGCGGTGAGCCGGGGCAGCCGGCCTATGGGGCCAGCAAGGCCGGGCTGAACGCGCTCGGCCAGTCGCTCGCGGTCGCGCTCGCCCCGCACAACATCACGGTCGCGGCGGTGGCGCCCGGCTTCGTCGAGACGGACATGGCGGCATCGCACCTGACGGGTGAGAGCGGAGCGGCGATCCGCGCGCAGAGCCCGTTCGGCCGGGTAGCGCAGCCGGAGGAGATCGCCGCCGCGGTCCTCTACCTCGCCTCGCCCGAAGCGGCCTGGGCCAGCGGCGCGATACTCGACCTGAACGGCGCTTCCTACCTTCGGACCTGAGGCGATGAAGACGACCACATTCGAGGTGCACACCGGGCGCAAACCGGTCGTGTTCGATATCACCCGTCAGTGCGACCAGTTCGCCCGCGAATCGTCGGGCGGCGCTGACGGCCTGCTCCACGTGTTCGTGCCGCACGCCACCGCGGGCGTGGCGATCCTTGAGCTCGGCGCGGGCAGCGACGCCGATCTGCTGGCCGCCCTGGACGATCTGCTGCCAGCCGATGACCGCTGGCGGCATGCGCACGGCTCGCTCGGCCACGGCCGTTCCCATGTGCTGCCCGCGATCGTGCCGCCGTACGCCAGCGTGCCCGTCATCGGCGGGCGGCTCGCGCTCGGCACCTGGCAGTCGGTCGCCCTGGTCGACCTCAACGTCGACAACCCCGACCGCCAGGTCCGCCTATCCTTCCTCGGCTAAGGAGCTTGGCATGACCGCAGATGTCGACCACAGGCAACTCGGCGTCGACTTGTTCAACGGCACCTGGAAGCTGCTGGACAAGCCAGACCGGACGGCCGACGAGGACGCGCTGCTGATCCATATGGCGCACGCCTCGGCCTACCACTGGCTCCAGGTCGGCAAGCCGGAGAACTTCGCCCGCAGTCACTGGCTGTGCTCCCGCGTGTATTCCGTCCTCGGCCGGTCCGAGCCAGCGACCTATCACGCGAAGCTCGTGCTCGACATCTGCCAGCGGAACGGCATCGGCGACTGGGACCTAGGGTTCGCCTACGAGGCCCTGGCGCGCGCGTACGCGGTCGCCGGCGACTCGGCGGAGTCTGCGCACTGGCTCGCCGAGGCGCATTCTGCGAGCGCTCAAATTTGCCGAGGACGAGGACCGCGAGCTGCTGCTCAGCGATCTGGCCACCATTCCGATCGTAGCGAGGACGTGCGATCCTACGGGGCTGCACCGGTTGCTCTGACGCATGGCTGATCCGTGGCGCAGTACTTGCACTTGGTGGCCGCGGCTGGCAGGTCATCCGACAGGCAGGCCGGGCACGTCTTGACGGGCTGCGGATTGCCGAAGACCGTGACGCCGCGGCGAGCCGAGATCACCTTGTACGGCACGACGATGATGAAGTAGACGACCGCCATAAAGATGACGAAGTAGATGACGGCCGAGATGAAGGACCCGATGTTGAGGAACGTGGTCTTGTTATTGGCGGCGCCGAGCTGCCAGCCAAGGCCAATGGAGTTGCCGCCCTCGGCCCGCGCGATGATCGGGTCGATGACGTTCGTCGTGAAGGCGCCGATCAGCGTGCTGAACGCCAGCGCGACGATCAGGCCGACCGCGATGACGATGACGTCGCCTCTTAACAGGAAGTTCCTGAAACCTCGCATGACGTCTCCCGTGCTGATTCCGGCGTTAGCTCCCACTGCACCACAAACGTCACTCAGGACGCAACGCCATCGCCTTGTGGCATGATCCGGTCAGGGACCAGCCGCGAAGGAGACCACGATGGACGTCCGTGAGGCGCTGTACACGACGAGAGCGATGCGGCGCGTCAAGCCCGATCCCATCCCGGCCGATGTGCAGGCTCGCATCCTCGATGCTGCGATCCGCGCACCGAGCGGCGGCAACTCACAGGACTGGCGGTTCCTGCTGGTAGACGACCCCGAGGTGAAGTCCAAGCTCGGGCCGCTCTACCGGGACGCGATCAGCAAGCTGTGGGAGTTCGGCTACCGTGACCGGCTTGAGCGAGCCCGCGCGACCCCCGACGACCCGCAGAGCGCCTCGCTGCTACGAGTGCAGGCCTCGGCTCAGCACCTGGCGGACCACTTCGACTCCGTTCCCTTGTTCCTGATCGCCTTTTCCCACGGGGACGAGAGCGGCGGATCCATCTTCCCCGCCGTCTGGAGCGCGCAACTGGCTGCTCGCGCGGAGGGAGTCGGCAGCGCGCTGACCTCGGTGCTCGGCATCTTCCACGGCGCGGAGGCCATGGAGATTCTCGGCGTCCCGGCCGGCAGTGGCTGGACGATGTCCTGCTGCGTGTCGTTCGGGTACCCCACCGGCCGCTGGGGTATCGCGCCGCGGCGCCCGGTCCACGAAGTTGCCTACCGCAACACCTGGGGCACCGACGTCGGCCTCGAGATCAGCGAGCCGCTCTGGTCGCCGTCCGATACCTGACCGGGCGATGATGGGCCTGTGGCGTCAGGCTCCGATCCGCGTGCCGACCAGCAGGGCCACCCCTTCGAGCACGGGGAGATCGTGCAGTTCGGCAGTCCGCGACTGCCCGGGCGCGGCTGGGTGTCGCGGCTGCTGCTGGTTTGCCTAGTCGCAGCGGCGCTCGTCCTGGTCTTGTATCACCCGGCCAAGCACCACGCCGCGCCGCCGCCCGCCGTCACCATCGTCAAAGTCGGCCATCCGATCCTCGGCGTCACGGCCGGCTACAAGCTGTTCGGCCTGACCAGTAACGGCATCGTCTCGATTGACCTCGCGCGTGGCCAGATCACCCGGACCGTGCTCCCGCCACTAGAAGGCACCGCGCCCGTCTCGCTGATTATCGGCTCGGATCAGGTGATCGTCCGCCCGCTGGACAACGTACCTGGCTATATCGTGCCGGACGGCCAGCCGGGTCGGCCGCTGACAGGGACCCTGGCCAGTGGCGGGCAACTTCTGCCCGGCCCTAGCCAGGACGAGGAATGGTTTATCAACAGCGACCAGGGCATCGCGCTCGTGGGCCCGAACGGCGCCTTGACGGGCCTTCGCTTCGCAGCCCTCTCGCGCCAGTACCCAGTGGAGACGGCCACCTCGGACGGCCGCGGCTACGTAGTGGTCTTCAACCGCGCCGGCCGCCAGTACGACGCTACGCCCGGCGCGCTGCGTCCGATCGGTGCGCTGCTCGTCGCGGTCGGGCCGAGAAACTGGCTGGGCCTGAGCTGTCATCGCCACCGCTGCCGCACTGTGGTGATCGACGTCGCGACGGGCGCGCGCCGGACGCTGCCGTCCGCCGCGCTGGACATCGTGACATGGCCGTGGCCGGCTGAGCCTGGCATGATCTCGCCGGATGGCTCAATGGCCGCGGTCACCGTGGCCAGCGGGTCGAGTGGCACCGGGCTCGACCTGATTAATCTCATGTCAGGGCGCACCACAACGATCCCCGTTCCGGTGGGGCAGCAGTCCTCAAGCAGGACGCTGGCCTGGTCACCGGATAGCCGGTGGCTATTCGCGATCGCCGCGGACGGCAACCTGGTGGCGGTCAACCCGCGCACCGGCCGCGCGCAGCGCCTCGATATTCCGCTGCCCGCCCTCAGCCAGATAGCGGTACGGCCCGGCTAGCCGGGTACGCGAACCGTCAGGGCGCCCGGCCGCACCGCCACCGTCAGCGACCGGGCAGACTCGATCATCTCCCCGTCCACCTGCCGCGGCAGGTCGGCGTTGGCCTGAATCTCCACCGTGCGAGCGCGGTACCGCTCCAGCCGGGTGTCGTCGCGGCGGTCGTGGATCAGCACGCGGTAGCCAACGCTGGCCCACCCGAGCGGGCCCGCCGGGGCCAAGATGAGCACGTCGAGCATCCCGTCGTCCAGCTGAGCATCAGGCATGATCGCGAAACCGCCCGGCAGCGCGCCGGAGTTCCCGACCGTGACCGAACGCGCCCGCCGGATGAGCACATCACGATCGTCAAGCCGAACGCTGAACGTGGCCGGCGGTCTCAGCAGCTGGCCAGCCGCAGCCGCCGCGTAAGCCGACCAGCCAGCTAGCCGCTTGGCGACCCGCGGCGTGGCGCCGACCACGGCGGCATCCAGCCCGATGCCTGCCATCGCTGCGAACGTCATCCCGTCCGCCACCGCCAGGTCGATCCGCCGGTCCCGGCCGCCGAAGGCGACGCTCAGCGCCGCGTCGGCCCGAGCGGGCAGGCCGAGCGCGGTCGCGGTCAGGTTCGCCGAGCCGGCCGGGATGATCGCCAGCGGCACGCCCGTTCCCGCGACAACCTCGGCACACGCCCGCACGGTGCCATCACCGCCCGCGGCGATGACCAGCGCCGCGCCTACCTCCAGCGCGCGCCGGGCCATGCCCGACCCGCCGTCGGCGGGCGTCGTCGTCAGCACGAGCGGCTCCCGCCAGCCGCGCGCCTTTGCCGCCTGCTCGCAGGCAAGACGCAGCCGCCGGACGTCACGCACGCGCGCGGTGTTCACCACGAGTACCGGCAGCCGCACGTCAGTCCGCACGACTTCATAATCGGTTGGAATCGGCTAGTTGTCCGGCTAACCTGGCAGGCCGGTCAAGCGGGTCACTGTCGGCAGAGGAGTCGAGGCCTTGTATCTCATCGCCGCGTTCGCGCCAGGCGAAGCTTCCCCAGCCGACCTGGAGGAGTGGGTCCTCCTCGAACAGGCCGCTGCTTCGGTTGACCACCCTGCTGAGCCTGCGGCCAGTCGCGAGTCAGCCATCGCGCGGCTGACTCGACCGCCGGCGCCGGGCCGACGCCGGCTGTACTGGCTGGCCCGCGAGGCGCGCGATGCTCGCGGCGCTGCGACCGGACAGCTGACCGGCATCGCGGACCTCATGCTGGTGGGCGAGCAGCCATCCGACTTGGCCGCGTTCGAAATAACGGTCCACCCAGAGCACCGCCGTCGTGGTGTCGCCGCCGCGCTGCTCCGCGAAGTGGTATCGGCCGCTTCGGCCCGTGATGCCCTGCTGATCGAGGGCATCGCCGACGGATCCGCAGGACAGGCCTGGGCCGACGCGCAGGGATTCGCCGTCGCCCAGCGCACACTCCAGCTGACCATCGACCTGGTCACGGTGGACCGGGCACGCTGGCACGTGCCGACTGCGCGCGGATACCGGCTCGTCTACTGGACCGGCCGCACTCCGGCTGAGCTACTGGCCTCCTACGCCGCCGCCCGCAATGCGATCGCCGAGGCACCCCGCGGTGAGACGAGCTTCACCGAGCCGGAATGGACGCCTGAACGCGTCCGCGATGAAGAGGCCACTGCGCGGGCGCGTGGGTGCGAACTCCGGGTTGTCGCCGCGGTGCACGAGCAGTCAGCCGAGGTCGCCGGCCTCACCTACCTGGAGGTCTACCGGCACCAGCCGAACCTAGCGATCCAGCAGGACACCGCGGTACTGGCCAAGCACCGCGGTCACGGACTCGGCGCCTTGATCAAGGCGGCCAACCTCGAGCGGCTCGCGGCCGATCATCCCCTGGCAACGCAAGTACGGACGAGCAACGCGGCCGACAACACGCATATGCTGCGCGTGAACCGCCAGGTTGGCTTCGCCAACGAAGTCGTCACTGAGATCAGGGAAGCCCGGATCGCTGACCTGTCGAGCCGCTTCGAAGCCAGGCGGGTCTAGCCCAGACCCAGTAAGCCCAAGCCCAGCTGGCCTAGCCGTAGCTAGCCCAGTCTTAGCTAGCCCAGCACGCCGGCCAGCAGTTGCTGCGCCTCGGACTGGATCCGGGCGAGGTGACCCGGCCCGCGGAACGACTCGGCGTACAGCTTGTACACGTCCTCGGTGCCCGAGGGGCGGGCGGCAAACCAGCCCGACTCGGTGACGACCTTGATCCCGCCGAGCGGCTCGCCGTTCCCCGGCGCCGCGGTCAGTCGCGCCAGCACCGGCTCGCCGGCCAGCTCGTCCGCGCTGAACTGCTCGGGCGACAGCTCGGCCAGGACCGCCTTCTGCTCCCGGGTGGCCGGTGCGTCGATCCGCGCGTACGCGGGATCACCGAGGCGCTCGGCAATCGACCGGTACAGCTCGCTCGGCGTGCTGCCAGTCACGGCGATGATCTCGGCCGCCAGCAGGTCCAGGATGATGCCGTCCTTGTCGGTTGTCCACACGCGGCCGTCCCGGCGCAGGAACGAGGCGCCAGCGCTCTCCTCGCCGCCGAACGCGATGCTGCCATCGAGCAGGCCGGGTACGAACCACTTGAACCCGACCGGCACCTCGGTCAGCGACCGGCCGCAGTCGTCGGCGACCCGGTCGATCATCGACGAGCTGACCATGGTCTTCCCGACCGCCGCCTTGGCCGGCCAGTCCTCCCGGTGCCGGTACAGGTAGTCGATCGCCGCGGCGAGGTAGTGGTTGGGGTTCATCAGCCCGGCGTCCGGGGTCACGATCCCGTGCCGGTCGGCGTCGGTGTCGTTGCCGGTCGCGACGGCGAAGTCGTTTCGGCGGCTGATGAGCGAGGCCATCGCGCTGGGCGATGAGCAGTCCATCCGGATCCGGCCGTCCCAGTCCAGCGTCATGAACCGGAACGTGGGGTCGACGACCGGGTTGACCACCGTCAGCTCGAGCTCGTACCGGTCCGCGATCTCGCCCCAGTAGCCGACGCTCGCACCGCCGAGCGGGTCCGCGCCGATCCGCACCTTGGCGGCCCTGATCGCCTCGAGATCCACGACGGAGGGCAGCGCGGCCACGTACTCGCCCAGGAAGTCGAACCGGCCCGCCGCCGTCCGCGCCCGCGCGAGCGGGATCCGCTGCACCTCCCGTAGTCCGCCGGCGAGCAGTTCATTGGCGCGCTGCTGGATCGCCGAGGTGATCTGCGCGCCGGCCGGACCTCCGTCGGGCGGGTTGTACTTGAAGCCGCCATCTTCCGGCGGGTTGTGCGAGGGCGTGACGACGATCCCGTCCGCCAGCCCCCGGGTCCGGCCGTCGTTGTAGGCCAGGATCGCGCGCGACAGCGCGGGGGTAGGCGTGTAGCCATCGCGGCTGTCGATGAGGATCTCCGCGCCGTTGGCGGCGAGGACTTCCAGCGCGGTGGCCTCCGCAGGCCCGGACAGCGCGTGCGTATCGCGGCCCACGAAGACCGGCCCGGTGATGCCGGCGGCCGCGCGGTGCTCGCAAATCGCCTGCGTGGTCGCCGCGATGTGGTCCTCGTTGAAGGACAGCCGGAACGCGCTGCCCCGATGGCCCGACGTGCCGAAGGCGACCTGCTGCGACGGCTCGGCCGGATCCGGGTGCTCGGTGAAGTACGCGGTCACCAGCGCGGCCACGTCCACGAGGTCCGCTTCGGTCGCCGGCTGGCCGGCCCTGTCATTCATCGCATCGCGGCCTTCTCCTGCACGGGCATGACATCCGGTAGTTCTAGTGCCCGGGCCGAGAGCTCGTAACCCGCTCGCCGGGCCAGTTCGGCGTAAACAGCCGAGCAGTCCGCCCGCACAATCGGCGCGACATCGGCGTACCGTACCGCCGCCGACTGCCCGGATGAGCCTTCCGCTGGCCCTTCCCGGAAGTCGAAGTAGTACTTCAGCTTCGCCTCGGTACCTGACGCCCTGACCACCATCCGGTAATGCTCGCTGATCAGCTCAAGCACGTCACGGGACGCCCTCTCACCCTCGGTCAGCTCACCGTCGGTGCCGTCGACAAGGAAGTCGTGCCGCACGCGCACCGGCTCGCTGCCGAGGGTCGCCAGCGGCTCCGACCGCAGCGATCGCATCACGGACTTGATCGTCTCCGCCCCGTCCGCGCCGAGCAGCACCAGTGACCTGCCGTACTCGATATGCACGCCGACGGCCGCGAATACCTCCATCAGGTAGTCCCACAGTGTCCGGCCCGAGCTGCGCATGAGCGTGTGCAGGTGCGCGATCAGATAACCGCCCGAGGCAGCGTCCTTGTCCCGCAGGCTCGTCGTGGTCAGGTAGCCGTGGCTCTCCTCCGACGCCAGCACGAGGTCGGCCGCCCCAGCGGAGTCCGCCATCGTGTCCAGTAGCTGCCCGATGAACTTGAATCCGATCATCAGGTCGTCGGTCACCGCCACCCCGGACCCGAGCGCGGCGATCGCCCGCAGGACCCGGCTGGTCGCCACCGTCGTGATCAGCGGCCCGGCCAGCCGCGGGCCGTCGGGGTCGGCGACCAGGAAGTAGGCGATCAGCGCGCCGATCTGATTGCCCGTCAGGTGCTGCCACGTGCCGTCGGCGAGTCGCACCTCCACGCCCAGCCGGTCCGCGTCCGGATCGGTCGACAGCACGAGCTCGGCGGCGACCGTCGACGCGAACTCAATCGCCGGGGCGGCCACGCCGGGGATCTCGGGGTTCGGCGACCGGAGCGGGATCGAGGCGAACGAGCCGTCCGGGTACTGGTCCGGCGGCACGTGCACCTGGTATCCGGCCTCGGTCAGAGTCTCGCCCACGTTGGCCAGCCCGGTTCCGCACAGCGGCGTGTACACGACCGGCACCCCCGAGCGCAGCGGCGCGGACGACGCGCAGATGACCGCTGATCTGTCGACGTACATGCCGATGTACCTGCGGTGCACCTCGGCCGGGATCTCCGCGGCCGCGCCCGTATAGCGGGCAACTAGCCGCTCGATCTCGGGATCGAGCTCCACCTGCTCGACCGACCTGGACAGCGTCGCGTCGTCGGGCGGACAGTACTGGCCGCCGGTCGGGGTGTAGACCTTGAACCCGTTGTCGTCCGGGTGATTGTGCGAGGCCGAGACGTTCAGGCCGCCGGCCGCGGCCAGCTCGCGGACCGCGAACGACAGCTCAGGCGTCGGCATGTAGGCATCGTGATCCTTCGGCGCGGTCAGGTAGGTCTCGAACCCGTACACCGCGTAGATCTCGCAGGCCATCAGGGCCAGGCTGCGCGAGCTGGTGCCAAGGAGCGACCAGTCCTCCCCCATGAACGTGTGCGCCGCGTTGATGTCGGTGAAGACCCTGGTGTCATTCGCCACGACGACGGCCTTGCGGCCTGCTGCCGTCGCCCCCAGGAACTCGCAGTGGCCAGCCACGGTCAGCGCCAGCGTCCGCGGGTTGATCCGATTCGGCCCGATGCCGACCCGGCCGCGCCGCCCCCCGGTCCCGAACGGGATGTCACACCGGAACGAGTCGACGATCAGCCCGACCGGTGCCCGCTCGGCGAACCGGCGCAGCTCAGCCCCGTTGACGAACGGCTGCTCCGCCGACAGCCAGCCGGTCAGTGCCGCCGCGGCGGCCGCCCCGCCGTTAGGCTGCTCCGCTATCTCGGCGAGTCTTTTGCTCAATTCCGGGCCGGTCATCTTTCTCCGCTGCTTCTTTGCTATTGACGACGACTAGCGAACAACCATATGCGGGAACGGGGCCGTCGCAGTTCGCGGCCCCTTGGCTCCTCGCGGCCTAGTAGCCGGGTACCGAGGGCCATCGGATGACAAGCGTGGTCGCATCCTCTTCGGACTCCCAGGAATGCGCGATGCCAGCAAAGACGACATAAGCACCGGGCCGGTCAAGCACCACGCTGCGGTCCGGGAGGTCGACCCGGAACCGGCCGCTGACCAGGAAGATCGCAGCGGTGCGGCTCTCAGCGGTAACCCACTGCTCGCGTTTGTCGCCCCGCAGATGCTGGCCCCATTTGATCTCGACCTCGCCGGTGCACCGGGGGTCGCCCGGCGGCATGAAATGGCCGAGTACCCAGCCACGGTGCGCCGGCGCGTCCATGTCGGCATATCCGGTGTAAACCTGCTCAGCCATGGCCGGAGAATCTAGCCGGCCGGGCCGCTTTATCTTGACGAGTCGGCCGGAAGCCCGACATAGCACGCGAGACAGTCCTACGATGCCAGCGTGTCTGCACAGCCAATGTCGCACAACGCCGAGGCTGCCGGACCGCAGGTCCTCGGCGGTGATCTGAAGGTGACCCTTGCCGACGGCCGGGTCATCAGCTACGCCAACCTGGACTACGCCGCGACCGCGCCCTGCCTGGCGCCGGTGGCAGCCGCTGTCAACGAGCTGCTGCCCTGGTACGCCAGCGTGCACCGCGGCGCCGGAGCGGCTTCGCGGCGCTGCACCAGGGAGTACGAGCAGGCGCGGGAGACGATCGCCGACTTCCTCGGCGCCCGGCCCGACGACCACGTGATCTTCACGAGGAACACGACCGACGCCCTGAACCTGCTGGCTCGGGCGCTGCCGCCGGGTACCACGGTGTACGGCTGGGACGCCGAGCACCACGCGAACCTGCTGCCGTGGGCCAATGTCGTCCGCCTGCCGGTGCCAGCCGACGCGGCGAAGGCCGGACCGCAGCTCGCCGAGGCACTCGCGAGCCGCCGAGGCGGGCCTGCCCTGGTGACGGTGACCGGCGCCTCGAATGTGACTGGCGAGATCTGGCCGCTGGCCGAGCTAACCGCGGTCGCGCACGCGGCCGGTGCCCGGATCGCCGTCGACGCTGCCCAGCTCGCCCCGCATCGGACCGTGTCGCTCACCGGCTCGGGCATCGACTACCTGGCCCTGTCCGGGCACAAGACCTACGCGCCGTTCGGCGCCGGCGTGCTCGCCGGTCGGGCCGACTGGCTCGATGAGGCACTGCCTTACCTGGTCGGCGGTGGCGCGACGGCCCACGTCGGCGACGCCTTTGACGTCCGCTGGAACACAGGCCCAGCTCGGCACGAGGCGGGGACGCCCAACCTGCTCGGGGCGGTCGCGCTCGCCACCGCCTGCGCGACGCTGGCCGCTGCTAACCGGGACGCGCTGGAACTGGCCGAGCACTCGCTGGTGTCGCGGATCCGCACCGGGCTCGCCGGCCTCGCCGGGGTCGAGGAGTTGCGGACGTTCGAGCCGACCCATGATCGCGTCGGCATCGTGGCGTTCGCCGTGGCGGGCGTGGACGCCGCCGCGGTGTCTGCTTACCTGGCCGCCGAGCACGGCATCGGCGTCCGGGACGGCCAGTTCTGCGCGCATCCGCTGGCCAGGCGGCTGCTCGCCGACGCCAGCGAGCGGGCAGGCCAGCCGCTCGGCGACCACGCCGTCCGGGCTAGCCTCGGCATCGGCACCACGGCCGAGCACGTCGACCGTCTGATCACCGGAGTGACAGAGCTGGCGGCCGCCGCCCAGAGGTAGCCGCGCCGCAGGGCTAGCCGCGCAGCGGAGCTAGCTCGGCGCAGCGGAGCTAGCCGCGCGCCGCAGTGGGCAGATCGGCTAGCGTGTCGCGAGTGGAGTACGAGGTCGCGCGCGCACTGCGCCTTGGAGCTGGTGACCGATGACTGGTCGTGACCTGATCACATCCGGGGACAAGGTCTACTTCGCCGAGCACGGCGAGACGAAAGGCGACCTCGCCGACCACTATCTGCGCGTCGCCGACCCGCTGATGCGCACGATTGGCGGACGGCCCGTGCTGCTCCAGCGGTTCCCGGAGGGCGCCGGCGGCCCGTCGTTCTTCCAGAAGCGGGTGCCGAAAAACAAGCCGTCCTGGCTGCAGACGACCGTGGTGGCGACGCCGAACGGCACGACGTCCGAGGCGCTGGTCGCCGCCGACATCGATCATCTCCTGTGGGCCGTGAACCTCGGCTGCCTGGGCTTTCATGTCTGGCCGTACCTGGCCGGCGATCCGGACCACACCGACGAACTGCGCATCGATCTCGACCCCACGCCGGGAGTCGTATTCCGGCAGCTTCAGGAAGCGGCCGCCGAGCTGCGGCTGCTGCTGTCCGAAGCCGGCGTGACCGGCTACCCCAAGACGACCGGCAACCGCGGGCTGCACGTGTACATCAGGCTCGAGCCACGCTGGGACTCCTATCAGGTCCGCAGTGCCGCGGTCGCGATCGCGCGGGAGCTGGAGCGAAGGCGGCCCGACCTGATCACGGCGGCCTGGTGGAAGGAGGAGCGCGGCCAGCGGGTCTTCGTCGACTTCAACCAGAACGCGCCCCACAAGACGGTGTTCGGCGCATGGTCGGTCCGCGCCAGGCCAGGAGCCCAGGTGTCTACGCCACTGAACTGGGACGAGATCGACGAGATCCATCCCGACCACTTCACGATTTCCACGTTGCCCGCGCGCCTTGAGGCTGTGACCGATCCGTGGCTCGCAATGAATGACGACCCGCAGTCACTGGCCCCGTTCCTGGCAATGCACGATCGCGATATGGCCGCCGGCCTGCTGGATGCGCCGTGGCCGCCGGTCTATCCCAAGCAACCAGGCGAGCCGCCGCGGGTGGCGCCAAGTCGCGCCAAGAAGTCCTGACCTCGGGCTCTGGTCAGCAGTGCCACGGTGCCACGACAATCGGATCACCAACAATGGCGGACGTGCCGGTAGTCGAGGAGCGGGCTATGTCCCTGGGCGGCAATTTCGACAAATACGAGGGAAACTCGCGCTACGAAAGGTACCTAATCCAGGGTGAGGCCGGCCGGGCGGGCGAGGCGGCCAAGGCCGTGATCGGCTACAAGTCGCTTTTCCGCCGTCTGCGCGAACGCATCTGGCCGGCAGGCCAGAAGCCCGGCGATGGCTCAGGAACATTTCCAGTCGAGCTAGCGCACATCCGCCGGTAGCTCATCGCTGTCTACGCAGGCTCATGAGCCCCCGCCTGGCGGACCGCCTTCGTCGCCCGTCCACCGCTTAAAGTCCCGCAGCGCCGCGAGCCGCGAAAATGTCGGTGCTACTCGATACTATGTACGAGTAATGATCGTCGGTAGAGGCGGTGATCCGACACATGATCGACGGGCTGGAGCTGGAAGCTGACGACCTGATGATCGGCGCGTCGGACTTCGCCATGTACTCCAGCGACGATCCGGACCCGACTGGCGACGCTGAGCACGCCGCCTGGCTGCGAGGCCTGCCCGACGATATCCGGGCCGATTACCTGGCCAATCCGTGGGCAGGGCCGGTGGAATCAGAGCCAGCCGGCTTTGGGCACCATGACGCCGAGTCGGCCGTGCGCGGCGTCGGCTTCGCAGTCGGCGGGTCTCACGACACCCTGCCGCCAGGCCCGGATCTGGCCTGGCTTGCCGCCGCCACCGACGCGGGTCGAGCGGAGCTCGGGGAGTCGGCGCTCATTGGCGTTCTGTGCGCGTGGCAGCGCCTCACCTCCTGGGCTCAGGCGGGCCAGACAGCGACCTTGATGACCCTCGTCCGCCGCCGCGAGGCCCAAGCGCGCGAGCTCGACAGGCCAGCGCTGGCCGAGCATGTCAGCGACGAGGTAGCGGCCGCCATGCGCCTGACTGGTCGATCTGCCAACCAGCTGCTGGCCAACGCGAGCGGCCTGGACAGGCTGCCGGACGTGTACTCCGCATTGAGCGGCGGCGAGATCGACTGGGCCAAGGCATGCCTCATCGTCGACCTGCTCACCGGTCTGTCGGACGACGATGCACGGGAGATCGCCGCCGCGCTGATAGGCCGCGCCGGTGGCATGACCACCGGGCAGCTCAGGGCGGCACTTATGCAAGCGGTGCTGGCGCACGATCCGGAGGCAGCGGAGCGCCGCCGTAAGGCCGCCCGCGCCGAGAGCGGCGTCCACACCTGGACCGAGACATCCGGCAACGCCGCCCTTGCTGGCCGCGAGCTGGCCAACGCCGACGTGATCAACGCCAGCGTCAGGCTGACGGCGTTCGCCCGCTGGCTGCGCAAGAACGGGGCGACCGGCACGATGGACCAGCTTCGCGCGGCGGTCTACATCGCGCTGCTCACCGGCCGCGCCGTGCAGTCCCTGCTGCCACCGCCGTGTCCAGCCGGTTCCAATGCTCCGGACGATGCGCGCCCCACTGCTCCGGATGATGGACACGCGCGCCCTTCCTACGGCGCGACTCCTGCCGCGACGGATGCGCCCGAATCAGGCCCGACCACGGGTGCCTCCGAGTCAGCAGCGACCGCCGCCGCCTCCAGCCCGACACCTACGGCCGCGCCCGCGCCCGCGCCCGCTGGCGAGCCGCAGCTCACCGGCACGATCAATCTCACGATGCCCATGTCGACGTGGCTCGGCATCACCAGCAATCCCGGTGAGGTCGCCAGCCACGGCCCGGTCGACGCCGAGACCTGCCGCCAGCTCGCCGCCTGGATGGATCCAGCGACCAGGTGGTGCTTGACCCTGACCGACCAGGCAGGCCGCGCGGTCGCCCACGCCTGCGCCCGAACCAAGCCCCCACCCGGTCTCGCTCTGGGTCGCATTGCCTGGGCGGCCGCGCTGGCGCCGCGGGTTCAGTACTTCGAGACCGCGCCATGCAGTCACGCGCGCCAGTCCGCCGGCTACACGCCGTCGCCCTCGCTGCGCCACCTCATCGAGATCCGGCAGCGGCGATGCGCGGCACCGGGCTGTCGCCTGGCGGCCGTCCGTTGCGACCTTGACCACACGATCCCCTACGACCAGGGCGGCCGCACCTGCGAATGCGACCTAGCCCCGTTGTGCCGCCATCATCATCGGGCCAAGCAAGCTCCCGGCTGGCACCTGGAGCAACATAAGCCGGGCGAGATGACCTGGCGGCTGCCCAGTGGCCGCATCTACGAAACCGTCGGCGACCCGTACTGACCGAGCGCGCTGCTGACAACGCACTCTTATGCGGCCAGTTCGCTACGATCACGTTCTCGACGGGTGCGCTGGCAGGGCGGTTTCTCAATGGCGGAAATGTGGCGGCAAGCCAGCGCAGAAGGGTTGGTCTTCGGCTACCTGGGTGTCAAGACCTGCGGGCCTGACGTCTGGACGGCCGGGTCCGGAAGCCCGAGTCGGCGCCTGGGTCCGCTCAGCGGCGCCTGTGCCGGCCTGGCCCAGTCGGGGCGGTCCCGCCTCGGCAGTTTCATATCGTCGGCGCTGCTAGGCGCGGTGCCGCCCAAGAACCCGCGGCTATACGTGGCGTTCGCCGATGGCAGCCGCTACGAGCGACTGGTGTTGCCGTTTGTCCCGGCCGTCGATTGGCCGAAAGTGGCTGGCGGGATCGGCCGATTCAATGCGACCGCGTATCTCGCCGCGCCTCCTGACCCTGGCCTGCGGGCCAGTCCAATGTGATGCATCCTGTTCGACAGGCGCCCTTGTGCCGCCATCATCATCGCGCCAAGCAAGCGCCCGCGCTGGCATCTGGAGCAACATCGAGCCAGGCGCGATGGCTGGCGGCTGCCCAGCGGCCGCACCTACATCACGAATGGTGAGATCTACCGGGTCTGAATGTGTGGGTGCGCTAGTGAATCCCTCGAACGATGAGGCCAATAACAAGACCGATGAACGGGGCCAGCATAAGGAGCCATCGCGGCGTCCGCCATGGAGTTAGCTGCCCTGGGGGCCGGATGCGCGTTGTCAGCCACGAGCCCAACGGCGACGGCCGTGCGGGCTCCTCACCGAACGACTCCGGATCGAGGGGCTCACCATCGGGCCCCCAGTAACTGCCCATACGCCAATAATGCACGTAACCATTGGCGCACGCCTGCCAATCATCGAGACTGGACGAGGCTCCGCAGCCCCGCAGCTACCGGACAACCGGCGAGCCGTCCGCGTGCTGAGCGAAGAAGGGCTCGATCATTACGGAATCGCCATGCAGGATCCCGAGGGCAACGAGTTTGACATCAATTGACCCGCCGAGGGCAGCTCCAGCCACTGGCCCGCGCAAGCCTCCGCTTCGCGGCTAGTGGAGTCCGCGGCCCCGCGCAATGGCGCTCCTAGCGCCGCAGCGGCCCTCCAAGCCACGTGCGTTGTTATGTATGCGCCGCTGTGTCGCCATCATCATGGGCCAAGCAGGCCCCACGCTGGCACCTTGAGCCAGGATCAGCCTGGTCAGATGACTTGGCTCTTGCCGAGCGGCCGCACCTACAGCACCGTAGGCGAGACGTACCCGATCTGATGCCGTCCGCTCACCGGCGGGTGGCCTAGCCGTCCCGCCCACGCTCCGCTGTTATTCACGGCTGTTATTCACGCCGTTTCAAATAAATTTACTGTTTTGACCGTTATAGGGCGATTATGGAAATCCGCGAAGGTAGCCTGGACGTACAGGGGGATGCAGCTACCGGCCCCCGGAACCCTGGCCCTAAGGAGCACTCAATGACCAGCCAGGCGGCGGCCGCGGCCGCGAAGACCCAAACCGCCGAGAATAGTGCTGCCAACGAGGCCGAGGTCGCCAACTTGCGGGCCGCCGAATCCACTCCGCCCGCCGCCAAGCAACTGACCAGCCAGCCCGCGCATAGTGTGGTTGCCGCCTCCGGCGGGTCAGTCACCACCTCCCGTGAGCCGCTGGGCGAATTGGCCGGGTCGCCCGACAACAAGTACGCATTCGCTCAGGCTGGGAAGGCCACGTTCAGCCGCACCAGCTACCCAAAGGCTATCCCGGCCAAGGTCGCGAAGCCCGCAGCCGTAGCTCCGTTCGCCAAGGTAGGCATGGCGACCCGAATACCGGAGATGGCGAAATGGATCGCCGCTCGCCCGAACTTCACCTTCGCGGAAGCCGCCGCTGCGAGCGCTCCATCACCGTGCAGCCCGACCGTGATGGCCTACACGCTGCCGGACCCTAGGCTCGCCTCGGCGCTGGCTGAACTGGGCTTCCTGATGACGGCCGGCGGCAAGAACGGTTACACCGTGACCGTCATTGGGCCCCGGTCAAGCTGAAGCGAGCCCGCCAAGCTGAATGCTGCGGCCAGATTTCGGCTCGACTCACCCTGGGTTATCGCTGGTAATTTGAATCGGTAGACAGAGACGATGCGAAGGGGACCCCCAGATGGATGGAACGCTGGCTGCCGCCGACCTTGAACTGCTGCGGAAGGACTTCTCCGCCAACCCGAGCTATCGGCTGGCCCAGAATGCGGTGACTCGCGTCTCCGTCGACGACGTCGCGATCGACCGCGAGATCGTCAACAGCATCGACCACTCGCTGTCGACCCACCTCGACGATTGGAAGGTCACCAATCAGGAGCGGAGCGGCCGGTGCTGGCTGTTCGCCGGGCTCAACCTGCTGCGCGTCGGCGTTATGCGCAAGACCGGGCTGAAGGACTTCGAGTTCTCCCAGAACCACGCGATGTTCTGGGACAAGATCGAGCGCGCCAACTACTTCCTCGAGGCGATCATCGAGACGGCCGGCCGGGACTCGGACGACAGGACCGTGGCGTTCCTGCTGGAGTCCGTCGCTGGCGACGGCGGCCAGTGGAACATGTTTGCCGCCATCGTTGCCAAGCACGGCCTCGTGCCCAAGAACTTCATGCCGGAGACCCAGAGCTCCTCCAACACCGCCCGGATGAACTCGGTACTTCGCTACCTCCTGCGCCAGGGCGCCAAGTCGGTGCGAGCCGCAGTGGCGGCCGACGGACTCGAGGCCGCGAGGGCCGAGAAGGCGGAGGTCCTGAGCGCCGTATACCGAGCGCTGTGCATCCACCTCGGCACGCCGCCGGAGCGCTTCGACTGGCAGTGGACCGACAAGGACAAGCAGTTCCACCGTGACGGCGTCCTGACCCCGCAAGAGTTCGCGGCTAAGTACGTCGATCTGCCGCTGGATGACTACGTGTGCCTGGTGCACGACCCGCGGGCATCGAGCCCCGTGGGCAAGACCTTCACCGTCGAGTACCTCGGCAACGTGCTGGGCGGGCCGCCGGTTACGTACCTCAACGTCGACATGTCCGTGATCAAGGACATCGCCGCGAAGACCATTCAGGGCGGCGAGCCGGTCTGGTTCGGGTGCGACGTCGGCAAGATGATGAGCAATGACTATGCGTTCTGGGACGCCGACCTGTACGACCTGTCATCGGTCTATGACACGGCGTTCGGTCTCGACAAGGCGGACCGGCTCGTCTACCACGAGACTTTGATGACCCACGCGATGCTGTTCACGGGCGTCGATGTGCTGGACGGCGTCACCCGGCGGTGGCGGGTGGAAAACAGCTGGGGCGGCGAGCGCGGCAAGGACGGCTTCTACACCATGAACGACTCCTGGTTCGACGAGTACGTATTCGAGATCGCTGCCCGCCGCAGCGCGCTGCCCGAGGAACTCCAGCAGGCGCTGGACGCCAAGCCGATCGTGCTGCCGGCCTGGGACCCGATGGGCGCGCTGGCCCAGTAGCAAGGTCAAGCCGCGCTGGCGCGGGCCTCGGCTCACGCCAGCGCGGCGTACGCGGCCTCCTGGAGGTCGCCGTGGAGCTCCGGCAGGGCAGGCCCGTCGAACATGCGCTGCGTCAGCACGATCGTCACCAGGTCGCGGACAGGATCGACGCGCCACGTGCACCCGAAGCCGCCGTCCCAGCCGAAGGTGCCATCGTCCTGGACGGCCTGGCAGAACGACCAGGACTGCCCGGCGAAGAAGTCAGGCCCGAGGCCGCCGCGGGCCTTCTGATCGGGCGTCAGCTGGTCGGTCGTCATGGCACGCACGGAGTCCGCCGATAGCACCGGATCGCCGCGGCGCAGGAACATGCGGGCGAAGGCCAGCATGTCGCCGGCGGTCGACACCAGACCGCCCGCGCCGTCTTCGAACGCCGGCGGACGGCTGTAATTGCCATCCGGGTGATCCCACACCTCGAGCCCGTCACCTGCCCTGCGGTACGCGGTCGTGAGCCTGCCGGGCTCGGCGGCCCAGAACGCGGTCTGCGTCATCCCCAGTGGCTCGAAGAGCCGCGTGCGCAGCACTTCGCCGAAGGGCTGCCCAGCGGCGCGGCCCAGCAGCACGCCGAGGACCGATGCCCCTGTGTTGTACATCCACCGCTCCCCCGGTTGCGCGATGAGCGGCAGCGAGCCGAGCCCGGCGATCCAGGTGTCGGGATCAGGCTGGGTCGCGACGTTGGGCGGTCCGATGGTGGACAGGCGCGCCTCGTCCGAGGCGACCACGATCGGCAGCGGCTCGGATGCTGTGAACATCTCCACCACGAACCCGAAGCCGAACGTGAAGGTCAGCAGGTCGCGCGTGGTGATCGCGCGGCCGGCGGGCACCGTGTCGTCCAGCGGCCCGGCCAGATCGCGCAGGACGCGGCGGTCTGCGAGCTCGGGAAGCAGCCGGTCGACCGGCTCGTCGAGCCCGACAAGGCCTTCCTCGATCAGCGCCATGGTCGCCGCGCCGGTCACGGGCTTGGTCATGGAGGCGATCCGGAACAGCGAGTCCGCGACCATCGGCGCGCCGCCGAACGACAGCGTCCCTTGCGCCTCGACATGCACCTGGTCACCGCTGGCGATAAGAGCCACCAGACCGGGAACGGAGCCGTTGGCCACGTGCTGGGCCGCGATGGCGCGCAGCCGATCAATGCCCGTCGAAGTCAGCGTGTCGGCCATCGGTTAGCCCTCCATGTACGCGGGTGCCACCGCGTAGTCTGCCGTACTGTGCCGACACCTGCTGAGCGCCAAGCCGTGGGGACGATCAGGGCCGAGCTGGAGCGGGTCATCCGTTACGACGACGAGTCGATCGTGCACCCGCGCTGGGTACGCCAGCGCTATGACTGCGGCTGCTACGCCAGCCTGGCTCCGGCGCGGCAGGCGACGGTCCGGACGGCCTGGCACGAGGCCGGGCACGCAGTCGCGGCGCTGACGGTAGGCGCTCGGTTCAGCTCGGCCAGCATTCATCACGGCCACCGCAGCGAGGGCCGGGTCAACGGCATCACCGGAGCCACCAAGGACGCGTTCCTCATCGACGCGGCCGGTCAGATCGCCGAGCGCCTGATGGGCTGGACCATGTTCGACACCGACGCCGAGCTGCGCGGCTGGCTGACCGCCTGGCGGCAGGATGGTGGCGACGCTCGCCGGTTCCGGCAATCGATCACGGCCCGGTTCGGCGCCGACGACGTCGCGGCCTGGCGCTACTGCGAGGCCATCCTGACGCCGCGACGCCTAGAGATCCGCGAGGTAGCCAGGGCCCTGCTCGTCCATCCGCGGCACCTGCCGTACAACGTGACGGCCGTGATCAGTGGTGGAACAGCCGGAGGCCGGTCCTGACGAGGGTCATGCCGTACTCGGCGCAGGCTTGCTGGACCTCGTCTGACCGGACGGAGCCGCCCGGTTCTATGACATAACGGACGCCAATCCGGCTCGCGTGGTCGATGTTGTCGCGGAAGGGCAGGTATCCGTCTGAGGTGAGCGTGACCGAGTCGAGCCGGGCCAGCCACCTGTCCCGCTCAGCAGTGTCGAGGTACGGCTGGGTGCCGGGGAACCGCTCGGCGAACTCCGCGAGCTGACGTGGCGTCATGTCAGCCTCGGCCATCCGCACCTGCCAGTTCAGCCGGTCCTGGCGCGACATCCCCGGCACCTCCGGCAAGTCGCGAATGTGCTGATGGCGTCGCAGCCACCAGGTGGCGGCCTTGGCGGCGGCGAGCCGGATGCAGTCCACTCTGTTCTGCTGGCCAGCGCCGACGCCGAGCGTGGCGCCGTCGGTGACCAGGGCGACCGAGTTGGACTGGGTGTAGCGGACGGTCACGAGCCCGAGCAAAGCGTCGCGCGCGGCGCTATGCGGCAGGGGCTCGGGCGATGCCGCCGTGATCAGGTCCGTGGTCAGCGGAGCTCGATCACGCTGCTGCTCCAGCAGCACCCCGTAGAGGTCGCGTTGCTCCCACTCGGGCGGCTCGTACCCGGCGTCGGCCTCAAGAATGAGGAACGCGCCGCGCTTCTTCACCGTCAGCATGGCGACGGTGCCCGGCTCGAATCCGGGCGCGATGATGCCGTCGGACACGATGCCGGTCACGTAGTTCGCCAGCTCGATGTCGACGGGCTCGGATACCGCGATCATGTCGCCAAAGGACGACTTCGGGTCGACGTCACGGGCCCGGGTATACGCGGCTGCCGGCGCGCCGGCGTCCGCAAGCGCGACACCGGCCGGCGACACGTGCTTGAACGACGCGGCGGCCGCCATGCCGGTAGCGCCAGCCGCCTCGCGGACGAGCTGCCATCCGTTGAGCGCGTCGAGCAGGTTGATGTAGGACGGCTCACCACTGATCACCCGGACCGGCTCTCCGTCCGCCGGAATCGTCGCGCGAGCTGCCTGGTGCGGGTTCATGCCGTAACGCAGTTGCATGGGTGCTTGGTCGCTCCTTTACCCCAGTCGCGGGTTGGCCTAATCTCGGGCTGATGATGGCAACGATGCCCGCTACGTCCGCAAGCCAGGATGTGGCACAGCGGCTGATCGACGACGGCTACGTGATCATCACCGGCATGATAGACGCCGACGGCGTGCAGGTCGCCCGCGCTGACCTGGACCGGGTCCTGCGGAGCACCCGGACAGGCCGGAACTCATTCGAGGGCTTTGACACCCAGCGGATCTATGCCCTCTTCGCCAAGACCAGAACCTTTGACGCGGCTGCAACCGGCCCGCTGCTGCTCGGCGTGCTGGACCACGTGCTCGGGCACTACCAGCTCAGCGCACCGGTCGGCATCCGGATCGGTCCTGGCGAGAAAGCACAGGTCCTGCACAGGGACGACTCGATCTACCCGCTGACGCAGCCGCACCCGCCGGTCGTGGTCAACACCATGTGGCCGCTCGACGAGTTCACGGTGGACAACGGCGCGACGAGGTTCATCCCCGGCAGTCACGCATGGGAGCCTGGCCGCCGACCAGGACCAGATGACGAGATCGAGGCCGCCGTCATGTCGCCCGGCTCGGCGATGTTCTACCTGGGTAGTCTCTGGCACGGCGGCGGGGCGAACCGCACCGCGCAGCCGAGGCTCGGCGTCATCCTGGAGTACGCCGCATCCTGGCTGCGGCCCCAGGAGAACCACTGCCTGGCGGTGCCACGTGAGACCGTGCGGCAACTGCCCGAGCGGCTCCAGGAGCTGCTCGGCTACAACATTTACCCGCCGTTCGTCGGGTACGTAGACGGCAGCCATCCCCGGAAGGTTCTATCGGGCGGCGATTGAGGGTGTCGATCTAGCCGCTCGTCGTTCGTGTAGATGGCGACAAGCCGGCCGTCGGGCCTGGCCGACACGGAGGTTCATCCGATGAAGCAGTACCTACTCAGCGTCTACCAGCCAGACTTCGGGCAGCCATCGCCGGAGATCCTGGGGCCGATCATGGAGCGGGTCGGGCAGTGGAACGCCGAGCTCAAGGCGGCGGGCGCCTGGGTGTTCACCGGCGCTCTGCATCCGGCGAGCACCGCCACGGTCATCCGGCAGCGCGACGGCGAGATGATCATCACCGACGGCCCGTTCGCCGAGGGCAAGGAGCACGTGGGCGGCTTCACTATCGTGGCGGCTCCCGACCTGGACGCGGCGCTCGCCTGGAGCCGCAAGTTCGTCGAGATCACCGGACTGCCGGTTGAGGTGCGGCCGGTCCTCGGAGGCGAGCAGTCCTGACCGCCGCGATCGATCGCATCTTCCGGCAGGAGTACGGCCGGGTGGTGTCGGTGCTGGTCCGCGTCTTCGGCGACATTGATATGGCCGAGGACGCGGCCCAGGACGCCTTCGCGGCGGCGTTGGAGCGCTGGCCACGTGATGGCCTGCCGCCCAGCCCGGCAGGCTGGCTGATCACTACAGCCCGAAACAAGGGGATCGACCGCGCGCGGCGCGAGGCCGCGCGGCAGGGCAAGCATGACGCGGCGGCTCTGTTGTCGCCGGCACTGTTGTCGGCCCCCGAGGAATCACCAGGAGGTCCCGTGGACGATGACCGGCTGCGGCTCATCTTCACGTGCTGCCACCCGGCGCTCGGGACCAGCGCGCAGGTCGCCCTGACGCTGCGGCTACTCGGCGGGCTGACGACAGCCGAGATCGCCCGCGCTTTCCTGGTGCCCGAACCGACCATGGCGCAGCGGCTGGTGCGCGCCAAGGGCAAGATACGCGACGCCGGGATCCCCTACCGAGTGCCGGCCGAGGCCGAACTGCCGGCCCGGCTCAGCTCCGTGCTCGCCGTCGTGTACCTGGTCTTCAATGAGGGCTATGCGGCCAGCTCGGGCGACGACCTCATCCGGGCCGACCTGTGCGCCGAAGCTATCCGGCTCGGCCGGGTGCTGGCCGCCCTGATGCCCGACGAGGCCGAGGTCACGGGATTGCTTGCGTTGATGCTGCTCATCGAGGCGAGGCGGGCCGGGCGCGTCACCGATGAGGGTGACCTCGTCCTGCTCGCGGACCAGGATCGCGCGCGCTGGGATCGGGCGCTCATCGCGGAGGGACACGCGCTCGTCCGGACCTGCCTGCGGCGGGACCAGCCGGGCCCGTACCAGATCCAGGCGGCCATCAACGCCGTGCACGCCGACGCACCGACCGCGGGCGCCACGGACTGGCGGCAGATCGTGGCCCTGTATGACCAGCTCCTCGCGCTCGCACCGAGCCCGGTGGTCAGCCTGAACCGCGCCGTCGCGATCGCGGAAGTCGACGGGCCAGCCGCCGCGCTGGCCACCGTCGATGAGATCGGCCTGCGCGGCTACTACCTGCTGCACGCGATCAGGGCGGACCTGCTGGCTCGTCTTGGCCGGCGCGCCGAGGCCGCGGCCGAATACGCCGTCGCCGCCGAGCACACGCAGAGCGAAGCCCAGGGCCGGTTCCTGCGCGCTCGCCTCGCGGAGCTTACGCCTGGCCGGTGAGGCGAGCCTGCATCCGCCGCATGCCGCGCAGCCACCGCTCCCGGTCGCCGGCCCGCCGCTGCTCGTAGGTTGCCACGTCCGGATGCGGCAGGATCAGGAACTGCTCGGTCCCGACCGCCGCTAGCACGGCCTGCGCCACCTGATCCGAGGTCAGCACGCCATCGACAGCAGCCTGCGCCGACCCGCCCGTCCAGCCGTCTTCGGCATCGGGAAGTTCCGCGGTACCCAGCTCACGCCTGCTCGTGCTGAGCAGATTGCTGGTGAACGCCTGCGGGCACAGGCAGGACACGACAAGGCCCTGGTCGCCGTGCGTGACGGACAGCCACTCCGCGAACGCGACCGCCGCGTGCTTGGTGACCGCGTACGGCGCCGAGCCGAGCTGGGTCAGCAGTCCCGCGGCCGACGCGGTGATCTCCAGGTATCCCTCGCCCCTGGCCAGCATGCCGGGCAGCACGGCCCGCGCCACGTAGACGTGGCTCTGAACGTTGATGGCCCAGATCCGGGACCACGCCTCGTCCGAGGCCTCGGGGCCGCCGGCCACGATGATCCCGGCGTTGGAGAAAAACAGGTCGACCTGGCCGAAGGCCTCCTCGGCGCTGGCGACGAGCGCCTGGACGTCCTTCTCCTTCGAGATGTCGGCGCCGACCGCGATGGCGCGATGACCGGCCGCCTCGATCTCGGCCGCTACCCTGGCCGCGCCCTCGGCGTCGATGTCGCAGACGACTACGCCAGCCGCGCCGCGCTCGGCTAGCCCGAGGCAGAGCGACCGGCCGACGCCGCTAGCGCCGCCGGTGACGACGGCGGACTTGCCGGTAATGTCCATGCACTCAGCCTCTCGCGGTCGCGCGGACTGCCGAGTCGGCCCACGCGGCGAGCTCGGGGTCGGATTCGATCAGGCTCGCAAACTTCTTCCGTGCCTCGTCGCGCTTGGCCGGGATGTACTCGGTCGGCCACAGGCCCGGATGCGGCTCGTAGCCCTTGAGCACATTGCGGGCAACCGTCACCTTGTGCACTTCGTCGACGCCGTCGGCGATCGACATCGTCGGCGCGCCGGCATACATAGCCTGCAGCGGGGTCAGGTTCGTGGTGCCGAGCGACCCCATGATGTGCAGCGCGCGGTAGCTGACCTCACGCAAAACCTTGCCCATCGTGTACTTGCAGGCGGCGATCTGCGTCCTGGCGGCCTGCGTACTGGAGTTGTCGATGGTCCAGGCGGTCCACAGCACCAGCAGCCGCAGCATGTTGATCTCGGCGTAGGAGTCGGCGATGGCCTCCTGCACCATCTGGTGCTCGGCGACGACCTTGCCGTGCGACTCCCGGCTCAGCGCGCGCTCGCACATCATGTCGAAGGCCAGCCTGACCTGGGCGACGGTGCGCATGGCGTGGTGAATGCGGCCGCCGCCGAGGCGACGCTGGGCCAGCACCTTGGCGCCGTCCTCTGGTCCGAGGAGGTTGCCGCTCGGCACCCGCACATGGTTGTAACGGACGTGGTTGTGCAGCTGCGGATAGTCCATGATCTCGATGCCCGGCGTCTCGCGAGGCACCACGAACATCCCGTTCGTGCACATCACGAAGATGATGTCGGCTCTGGCGCCGGCGCTGGTGAACCACTTCTCACCGGTGATGACCCACTCGTCGCCATCGCGCTCGGCCCGGGTCTTGAACAGGTTCGGGTCGGAACCGCCCTGCGGCTCGGTCATCGAGTAAGCCGAGAAGATCTCCTGGTTCATGAGCGGGTACAGCCACTTCTCCTTCTGCTCGGCGGTGCCGTAGGCCGCGAGCATCTCCATGTTGCCGGTATCAGGCGCGGCCGTGCCGAAGACGACCGGCGCGGACCGGTACCGGCCCAGGATCTCGTTCAGCAGCGCCAGCTTCAGCTGCCCGAAGCCGGGTCCGCCTAGCTCTGAGTCGAGGAACAGCGCCCACAGGCCGCGGTCCTTCACCTGCTGCTTGAGCGGATCGGCGAGCGCCTTGGCCTTGGGGTTGCGCGAGTAAGCCGCGCCGGGGAAAACCAGGTCAAGCGGCTCGATCTCGTTTTTGCAGAAGTCGGCGACCCAGTCCAGCTGCTCCTGGAACTCCGGCTCGGTCGAGAAATCCCACGCCACGGCGGCCTCCAAAATCGTAGAACCCGATTCTAAAAGGTCCCCAGGCCGGCAGGCCAGGCCTAATCAGGGTGCTACCGCCAGCCGTGCCACTTACCGTGACTCTGGACCTCGGCCTTCAGGCGCGCGACATAGGCGTCGGCCGTCACGAGTTCCGGGGTGCTATCGGCCCCGTTCCGGTCCTGCTGGTCGCTATCTGCCCCTGGCGCGCTCCGCATCTCATCGCGCAGCGTCCTGGCCCAGAAGTAGATTCCGAAGATCGTGAACAGCGGCCACTCGAAGGTGTAAGCCCAGCTCAGTTCGTTCCCGGCCAACGCACGGTGGAGCTGCCAGTCACCGAGCCAGAGCATCCCGACGGTGGCGAGCACCGCAAAGGCATGCCAGGCCAGCCACCGTGGCCGTAGCACTATGCGCCAGCGCACCGTTAGCGCCAGGGCAGCAGCGCGGTCACGGCTACCACGGCAAACAGCAGGGTGAGGTAGGCGATCGACAGGTGGAACAGCCGCATCGGAGCTGCGGCTTCCCCGGCACTGACACGGGAACGGAGCCGATGGGCCTCGACTAGGAACCAGGCGCCGAGGCCGCCTGCGCAAGCCCCGTAGATCCAGCCGGCATACGGCGTGAGCGCCAGCGTGACGCCGACCATGACGTAGGAGTAGAAGAGGATCTTGCGGGCCACCGTCGCCGCCGTGGCCACCACCGGCAGCATCGGCACGCCGGCCGAGGCGTAGTCGTCCTTGAACTTCATCGCCAGCGCCCAGAAGTGCGGCGGCGTCCAGAAGAAGATCACGGCGAAGAGCACGATCGCCGGCCACGCGACGGTGCCGGTGACAGCGGCCCAGCCGACCAGCACAGGGAAGCACCCGGCCGCGCCGCCGATCACGATGTTCGAGGCGGTCCGGCGCTTCAGTCCCAGGGTGTAGACGAAGACGTAGAACAAGATCGCTCCGTCGGCCAGCGCGGCCGACAGCCAGTTGGCGAGCAGGCCAAGCAGCAGCGTCGAGGCGGCTCCGAGGAGGATGCCCGAGACCAGGGCCTCGGCTGGCTTCACAGTCGCCGAACCCTTGGCGACCAGCGGTCGCCGCGAGGTCCGCTTCATGATCGCGTCGATGTCACGGTCGATGTAGCAGTTCAGCGTGTTGGCGCTGCCGGCTGCGAGCGCCCCGCCGAGCAGCGTGACGCCGATCAGTCCGAGGCTCGGCAGGCCGCGTTGCGCCAGGAACATCGTGGGCAGCGTCGTGACCAGCAGCAGCTCGATAATGCGCGGCTTGGTCAGCAGGAAGAGCGCCTTGCCGACCGTGCCCGCCGAGCGCCGACTGGCGACGGGGACCGCCGCGACCGCCGGAGCGCTGATCGCCTGAGTCACTCGTTGTCCTCCGCGCTTTCCTGCGCCTGCCCGCTGTCGAGATCCTCCGGGTTCACGCTGCCTGTCATTGTCGCGCCGCCGGGCTCGCCGGACTGGCTGGTCGCGATGTGCGCACCAGCGGGCTCGCTCGCCGACTCGGTGGTGCCGCCGCCCGGCGCCGTGCTCAGGCCGCCGGCGACCGCCGCGGCCCGCGCGGCCCGCGCATCCGGCGACCGCGTACCGCCTGGCGCCACAGAGATGGGGCGACCGGGTATGCGCCGGTGCGGCCTGCTGAACAGCGCGTACAAGATCAGCGCGATGACGATGAACAGCAGCATCGGAAACGCGAACGTCCAGTTATACCCATGTGGGGTGTTGTCCGGGCTGATCGCCGCGAGGATCACACCAGGCACTGCTGCCTCCTGCTACCAGTCATTCGCTCGTCACCTGATGACCGGCCGGGACGGCCAGCCATGCGTGCGCGGTGCCAGCAAGCGGTCAAAGCCCGCCGACAGCTCCGCCGACTCCTCATTACTAAACCACTCCAGCAAAAGCGCCACTCCGGCGACGACCATCGGCCCCAGCATGCCCATCCACAGCACGGCTCCGCCGAGCTGCTGATCGTCGAGGACGGTCATGAGGTGATGCGCCGAATTGTCATAGACCGGGTACAGGACGCCGTTGCCAAACACGAGCACCATGCCGAGCACTGTCGATGCCAGCACCGTACCCACCACCAGCCCGACCCTGAGCATCGGCGATGTCCGCTGGCGAAGCGGCCGGGAGGAGATCACCTGCAGCCAGAACAGCAGCCCAGCCGCGACGTAGCTGACGTGCTCGGCCAGCGCGATGCCGGCACTTGCGTGCACCGCGTCGAACAGAGCGGGCAGCTGCCAGGCGAGCCAGACCACGTTCGCGGCGATGACCGCGACCACGGGCGTCGACATCAGCCAGGCCACCCGGCCTGGCGGGATCCGGAGCGTCGCCCACGGTGCACCGAGCACGATCAGGCCGGGCCCGGTGACGGCCACCAGCAGAAGCTGGAGCGCGCGGACCCAGATGTAGACGCCGGCCAAGTATCCGATCGGCGAAACCACGGCCAGCGTGATGACGGCAAGACCGAGCTGGAAGAGCGCGGCCTCCCGGACGAGCTCATGCCTGGTGCCGTCGGCAGCCAGAGCCAGCGTGCGGCGCAGGCCGGCCAGGTGCGCGGTGGCGAGGGCCACGTAGGCGATCAGTACCGGCCAGCTGGCCGACCAGTGCTCGACAACTACGTCCACGTGGTCCTCTTCCCGTCCTTCGGCTCGTCCTAGTGGACCAGGTAGAACAAGATCCAGAAGACGATCGCCACGACAGCCATGTAGTTCCAGGTCGCCGTGAACGCGCTCAGCCCAGCCTGGAACCGCTGCACAGCGAACGCTTCGGCGTAGGTCGGCGGCTGCTCGACGAAGGAGATCTGCGGGATGGCTCGGCACCGCATGATCAGGATCTCCAGCCAGACCATGACGCAGAAGACGAGCGTCAGGAAGACCGGGTAAAACCCGACGAAGACGCTGGCGAACCCGCTCGAGCCAGGCCAGAAGGGCAGGTCAGCGAGCTGCCAGATCTGGATCGCCACCGCCGCCAGTCCGAGCACGAGCGCGACGACCGCGCCCGCCTGCCACGCCGACTTGTTCCCGGCCTTGATTCGCTGGAGCGCCAGCATCTGGACGGCCGCGCTGACCACCACGAGCGCCGCGACGACGACGCCCGCCCACTTCTGCGGGCTGTGCCCGGTGTACCAGAGGCCGTGGCTGTTGATCGACTTCAGGTAGAAGAAGGCGAACACGAACGCGCCGAAGAGGAACGACATCCCGCCCAGCGCGAGTCTGACGCCAGTCCAGGAGGCGTTCAGCGCGGACTCGTGGTAGAAGATCGCCTCCTCCTCCGCCGGCGTCATCGCCGCTGGCGGCTGGGCCGTGGTCTCGGCCATCTTTATGCCTCCGCTCGGACTGCTGCTGACTGTGCGATCGCCGCGGTGAGGACGCCGGCCGGCGGATGCAGGTCGGCGACCGGCTGCGCGTCCTTGACGCCGTACTCGTACGGGCCCGACAGGACGACAGGGATCCGGTCGAAGTTACCGGGCGGCGGCGGCGAGGCGACCTGCCACTCCAGGCCGCGCGATTGCCACGGGTTGCCCACCTCGCGCTCCCGCACGAACACCGTCGACCAGACGAAGTTGATCACGAAGAGCAGGATCGACCCGCCGAGGAAGAACGAGGAGATCGACACCCAGTCGTTGAGCGGCTGGAGGCTCAGCGCGTACTCGAATACGCGCCTCGGCTGGCCGGCCATGCCGACCGCGAACAGCGGCAGGAATGTCGAGTTGAACGCGATGAACATGATCCAGAACTGCCACTTGCCGAGCGCCGTGTTGAGCTTGATGCCCATCATCTTCGGCAGCCAGTAGTAGAGGCCGGCCATGAACGCGAAGATCAGTCCGCCCATGATCGTGTAGTGGAAGTGTGCCATCACGAAGAAGCTGCCGTGCAACGTGGTGTCGGCCGGCACATCGGACACGAACACGCCAGTGACGCCGCCGATCAGGAAGTTGAATAGCATCCCGAGCGCGAACAGCATCGGCACCGTGAACCTGATCTTGCCCTTCCAGAGCGTGCCCAACGCCACCAGGAAGATGAACCCGGTGGGAATGGAGATCAGCTCCGTCGTGAGCATGAACAGCGGCCGCATGTCGGGGTTGATGCCGCTCATGAACAGGTGGTGCTGCCAGACGAAGAAGCTCAGCAGCGTCACGCCGATCATTCCGGCCGCGGCCACCTTGTAGGCGAACAGCGGCTTGCGACACATCACCGGGAGGATGTCCAGCACGATGCCGAATCCGGGCAGCGCCAGGATGTAGACCTCGGGATGCCCGAAGAACCAGAACAAGTTCTGGTAAAGGTAGCTGCTGCCGCCGAGAGAGTCCTCGAAGAACGCGGTCTGCGCGGTCCGGTCCGACAGGAGCATGTACATGCCGCCGACGAGCACCGGCGCGGCGAGCACCATCAGGAACGACGTCGAAACCATCGCCCAGACGAACATGGGCAGCCTGCTCCAGCGCATGCCGGGCGCCCGGTAGCAGATGACCGTCACGATGATGTTGAAGCCCGCGAGGATCATGGAGATGCCCATGAGCCCGAAGGCCATGGCGTAGGAGTCCGCTCCGATCGTGGACTGGATCGACAGTGGCGCGTACCCGGTCCAGCCGAACGGGAAGCCGCCGAGGAGCAGCCCCGACAGCAGGATCAGGAATGCCGCCGGCGTCAGCCAGAAGGACAGCGCCTCGACCCGCGGGAACGCGACCCGCTTGGAGCCGATCATGAGCGGCACCAGGTAGTTGCCGAACGGGCCGAGAATGATCGAGCTCATCAGCATCATCATCATGGTGCCGTGCTCGCCGACGAGCTCCACGTACACCTGCGAGGTGAAGACGTGGTGCACCGGGGATAGCAGCTCTGTCCTGATCGCCATCGCGAACAAGCCGGCCGTGCAGAAGTAGATGATCATGCCGACCAGGTACTGGATGCCAACGACCTTGTGGTCGAGCTCGTACCTGAAGTACTTCGCGAGCCCGCCCGGCGTCTCAGTCTCCTGAGAGCTCTGGCTGCTGACTGGCCCGGCCGATCATCTGCCGCAGTACGTCATTGAAGACGCCGAGCCCGGCCAGCCAGCCCACGATCGCCAGCAGGTAGCCGAGCACGACCGGCCAGTCGCTGGTATCCGACAAGGTAATGTTCGGGTACAGGGAGTTCCCGGAGCCCGCCAGGTAGTTCCCCAGCAGGTGCCCGAGCAGGTAGCCGATCACCGCCCCGAGGATCGCCGTGTGGATCGCGGGTCGCTGCCACCACGGCCGCGCGCTGAGCGCGGCTGCCGGCTCACCGCCACCAGAGCCTTGGGCTCGCTCCGGCTGAGTCTCGATGGCCATTCAGGTCACCTCTTCGTCGCTGCGTCGGCTTCGGACCCGGTCACGGCTGCACCGGGTCGTTTGGCGGGTAGTAGTAGCCGTTGGCGCCGGCGATGCCTGCCTTCGCCATGGCCTTGTTGATCTGCGCGATCACCGTCGGGTCGTAGGTCGTGGCATACGGCGGCAGTAGTGCAGTGACGTATGCCAGCTTTGCTTCCGTCGTCGCCGCCCAGGCCCTGAACGCGGCCACGGTGACGACGTGGCCGTAGTTGACCATCGCGCCGTGCCACAGGCCGCAGAGCTCCGCGCACCGGACGGTGACCAGACCCAGTTGCTTGGCTGTCGTGAACGCGATGTTGTTGACACCGGGGTTGGCGTCTGCCTTCACCCCGAGCTGATACGCCCAGAAGCTGTGGATGACGTCCAGCGACGTGACGTTGAACTGGACCGGCTCATTCAGCGGCAGGACCAGCGCCGTGGTCTCGAAGCCGCCGAACTGCGGGTAGCGGTAGGTGAAGCGCCACTGCTGGCCGATGACCTGGATCTGGAGCGGCGTCCCGCTCGGCCGCCAGATCGCGGCCGGCCCTTCGCCAGCGCCCGCGCCCGCGAACCCTGGCGAGGCCAGCTCGTACGTCCCGAAGCCGGCGAGGAAGAGCACGATGACGGCGCTGACCGTGATCCAGGTGGCCTGGATCCGGACGTTGCCGAACAACGGTGGGCCGTCCTCGTCGTCGCCTTCGCGGTGCCGCCAGACGATCATCGAGTACGCCATGAAAATAAGCACGAAGGCCATCACCGGCGCGCCAATCACGGACAGACCTAGGATGTCCCACTGCTGACTGGCCGCGGTGTCCGACATCCGGCCAGGCGGCAGGTGCGGACCCAGGACGATCCAGATCAGCAGGTCCGCCGCGACCGCGATCGGCAGCCAGATCAGGAAGATCCGCAGGCCGTGATTGGGTCCGGCCGGCTCCGATGCCGGCGCCACCTCTGCTGACGCGGCCATCAGGACACCACCTCCATGTTGCCGGTCATGAAACCGATGGTCTGCATGGGCCCGCCGAAGCCGTCGATGAAGCCGCCGCCGCACGGGACCCGGCACTGCCAGAAGTACTCGCCAGCGAGCTTGGGCGTATAGAAGCTGAAGGTCATCGTCTTGTGCGGGCCCGAGGTACACGGCGAGGTGCCGCACAGGTTCGCTGTCAGTCCCGGCGAGCCCATCGGCACGTTCAGGTTGATCGCGGGGATCGAGAACGTGTGCCCGACGTTGCATCCCGACCACGAGTTGATCGTCCTGACGGCCTTGCCGTCCACGTAGGCGACGCCGCCGATGGTCCCGGACACGCCGCCAAAGAAGTTATTGCGCAGCGGGGTGCAGCCGTCGTAGCCGTAGATCGTCATGTCGATCTTGCTGCCGGCCGGCACCTTGAACAGCGTGGTGTGTATCCACTGATGGGTATTCGGGTCCTGGATGAAGTACGACACCCAGTCGGGGTGCGAGCTGACCGTGTTCTGCGCATCTTCTTGCAGCACGACATGGACGGTGGCACCGGTATTGGCGGTCACTCCCGCCGTGTAGTCCACAGTCGACGGGGTCGCCAGAAAGTAATGAACCACTATGAACGCCACGCCTGCTGCTACGGCAAGGAACGCCACCAGCAGGGTAACGACACGGGCCGGCAAAGACACCGGCCATCACCTCGCTTCTTCGCCTGTCGGCAGGAATGCCGGGGCTCCTGGCATGGCAGAGCGTTCCGTCCTACCCTTGCCTCGGATGAACGAGACTGATCTTGCGAGTACGGGGTGGGCCAGGGCAAGGATGGCGACGTTCAATGACGAAATTGTCATTGGTGCCGGGTCAACCAGTGGGGCCGCGCGGCGGCATGCTAGCGGCAGTTATGGTGCTCTCTGAGATGTAATACAACAGTTTCAATCCGGTAGAGCGGCTTGACCGGGACCGCCCGCATGGAGTAGATCCTGTCCTGTTGACCTGCGCGGCTACGGCCGCAAAGGCGGCAACAGGCCAGAGTCGTCCTAACTGCAATCGATTGGGGTAGGAGCGGCTAATGACCATCAACCTGGCTGAGACAAGGTCAGCGCGTCGCCGCATCCTGGTCGTCGATGACGAGCCGCAGATCCGCGACATGGTGATGCGAGCGCTCGAGGGCGCCGGCTACACGATGGACTCCGCGGCCAACGGCAGGGCCGGCCTGGAACTCGCGCTGGCGGGCGACTACCAGCTGGTGATACTCGACCTCGTCATGCCCCAGGCTGACGGGCGGCAGGTCCTGATGGAGCTGCGGCGAGAGCGGCCCGAGCAGCTGGTGCTGGTGCTATCGTGCCTGTCCGACGTGACAACGAAGGTCGCGTGCCTGGACATGGGCGCGCACGACTACCTGACCAAGCCCTTCTCGCTCGAGGAGTTGCTGGCCCGGGTACGCGTGCAGCTGCGCGGCGATCACCAGCCCGGCGACCTGATCCGGGCCGGGAATCTCATACTCGACCTCGGCCGGATGCAGGCCGACGCCGGTGTCGGCCCGGTGGCGCTGACCCGGCTGGAAGTCATGCTGCTCCGCGAGCTCATGGAGCACACTGGCGAGTACGTGGCGAAGGGCACCTTGCTGGCAACGGTATGGGGCCTGGACTTCAACCCGGGGTCGAACGTCGTCGACGTCTGCGTCCGCAGGCTCCGGTCCAAACTCGGATTCGAGCTGATCGAGACGGTGCGTGGTGCAGGGTATCGACTCGCTGGCTGACGCGCCCGTAACGCGATCGCCGGCCAGCGACCCGCTGCGGTGGCGTGCGTTCCTATGGCACCCGCCGCACTGGCCGGGTCTGCGGCCCACGATGCCCGATCTGGAGCAGCTGCGATCCTGGCCTGGCTGGATCGACCTGGCCTGGGTCGTGCTCTGGATCCTCGGGCTGGCCGGGATTCTGATCTTCGAGCGGTGGGAGGCGATCCCATTCCACCTGATCTGGATCACGTTCGCGCTCCTGTACAGCTTCCAGATCCGCACCACCGGGGCCACGGTATGGGTCCTCGTCGGAATGGTCACCACGACCTTCGGCGCCATCGGGTTCGACGTACTGCGCGGCTTGCAGCCAGCCGACGAGCTGACCGAGGTCCCGCTCATGGCGGCCATGTTCTGGGTCATGGTGTGGCATGGACGGCGGCACCAGGCCGCGAACGCCGAGGGCGCCCGCGTCAGCGAGGAGAACGCGCGGCTCCTCGCGACCCAGAGCCGCTTCCTCCAGGATGCATCCCATCAGCTCAGGACCCCGATCACGATCGCGCTCGGGCATTCGGAGCTGCTGGCCCGGCATCTCAGCGACAGCCAGGACAAGCGCGATATCGCGTGTCGTCGTAGGTGAGCTCAACAGGCTGCGGCTGCTCAGCGAGCGGCTGCTGCTGATCGCCTCCTCGGCCAGCCCGGACTTCCTTCAGCCGGAGCCGGTAGAACTCGATGAGCTCATCGCCGACGCGCTGTGGCGCTGGCAGCCGACTGCCGACAGAAGCTGGCAGCTCGGCCAGCTAGACGAGGCGGCGGTGCTTGCAGACGCCGAGCGGCTCGGGATGGCCGTCGACGCGCTCCTGGAGAACGCGGTCCAGCACACCAGGCAGGGCGATTTCATCAGGCTGTCGGTCACCAGGGACGACAGGTCCGGCCAGGCCCGGCTGGTCGTGGAGGACAGCGGGTCAGGGATCAGCCACGCCGAGCTGACGCACATCTTCGAGCGCTTCGCGACCGGCGCCCAGACCGCGGGCCGCCGCGGAACCGGGCTCGGCCTGGCACTTGCCCGCGCCGTGGCCGAGGGCCACGGCGGCCACATCGCCGCCCGGAGCGCACTCGGGCGGGGCAGCCGCTTCGAGCTGACGCTGCCGCTGCCGACGACCCCGGCGCTGCCCGCCCCGGCGGGCGCAGATCCACTGACCTCCGACCCACTGCGGAGCAGCCGATGATTACCGAGGATCGCGAGCCCACGCCGACCGCCCCGCCACCAGCCGCCCCGACACCACCCTCACAGCCGCGACCGCGACGCGCGAGGACGGTCAGTTACTGGTGCGCGGGCGTGGTCGCGCTCGTGGCCGCAGCCTTCATCGTGACGCTGGCCGCCGCGCCGGCGAAGAAGGCCGCCACGCCGCCGCCGCTCGCCAAGAGCTTCTCGATCGCCGATCTCGGTCACGCCGGCGCCACCGTTTCGCTGGCCGCCTACGCTGGCCGGCCGGTCATCGTCAACTTCTTCGCATCCTGGTGCGCGCCTTGCCAGCGGGAGACACCGATGCTCGCGCACTTCTACGCGAGCCAGCACGGCCGGGTCATCGTGCTCGGCATCGACGCCAACGACGAGACTGCCGCGGCGCTGCGCTTCATCGCGAAGGCGGGAGTAGGTTACCCGGTGGGATCCGACCCGTTCCCGTCGCCGGTGACAACCTCCTATGGCGTCTACGCCCTCCCCCAGACGTTCTTCCTCAATGCCCAGCACCGCATCGTCTTCAAGGTCATGGGAGCCGTGACCAGCACCGAACTCGCGCGGGGCGTCGCGCTGATGGACAAGGATCGAGGCTGATCGACAGGTGTCACTCACACGCCAGCACCCGCCTCGCGCGGGCAACCGGCCCAGCGGCTGGCCGGTGCGCCGCACACCCCGGTGGGTCCTGCTGGCCGGGGCGGGGCTGCTCATCATCGCCGTTGCCGTTGCGCTGGTGCACAAGCCGACGCAGGGCGAGCGGGCCAGCGACCTGCGCGGCGTCCTCCAGGATCTGACTGCCGATATCGGGTCATGCGCAGGCGGCGTCGGCGAGTCGCTGACCGCCCTGCATCAGGTGCAGGCCGAAGGCGGTCGCAACGCCAGCGACGTGAGCGCCGGGATCAGCCTTGCCCAGCAGGGCGCGGCTAACTGCGCGCCGGTGAACAACGAGCTCATCGACGATCTGGAGAACTACCAGATACCGCGAGTCGCTGTACAGCTACAAGCTCGTCCCTGTCGTACCTGCCCTGGTCACCTGGGCCGCGCCGGATGCCGAGCGGGTGGAGACGGACGTCGCCCGGCTGCTAGGCGCGACCACTCCGCAGGCGAAGAGCCAGGCAGCGGCCGCCCTGACCCGCGCGCTGGCGGTGCTCGACGCGCAGCGGAGCAAGGTCTACGGCCCGCTCGACAAGGCGATCAAGGCGCTGGCCCTGCATTCGACGCCGCCGCGGCTGCCGGGCTGACGGGACGGGTCCAGATGCCAGGGATGAACCCGGGCCTCAGCGACACGAACCCCACGATCGTCGCGGCCTTCAAGAGCGCCCTGCTGCATCAGGGGCTCATCGTCGCGGCGATCCTGCTGCTGCTCGGGCTCGGCTGGCTCGCGCTGCGCGAGTGGCGGCCGGCCGGCATGCTCGGGTTGTTTCGCAAGATCGCGGTGCCTGGCAAGATCGGCATGCCCGCCGAGCCGACCGCGCGGCGGCTGCTGCGGATCGGCTTCGGCATCCTGTGGATCTTCGACGGAATCCTTCAGGCACAGCCTGCGATGGCGGCGGGGCTGCCCTCTCAGGTGATCCAGCCGACGGCCGCGAGCTCGCCGGAGTGGGTGCAGCACGTCGTCAACTGGGCCGGCACGGCCTGGTCGTTCCACCCGATCCAGGCGGGCGCGGCAGCGGTGTGGATCCAGATTGGCATCGGCGCGTGGCTGATCGCTGCCCCGTCCGGCTGGTCGTCCAGGCTGGCCGGGCTGGTCAGCGCGGGCTGGGGCCTGGTGGTCTGGATCTTCGGCGAGGCTTTCGGCGGGATCTTCGCGCCTGGCCTGACGTTCCTGTTTGGCGCGCCAGGCGCCGTGCTGTTCTACTGCCTGGCCGGCCTGCTGATCGCGCTCCCGCCGGGCCGCTGGCAGTCGCGCCGGCTCGGCCAGCAGATCGTGGTCGGCCTCGGCCTGTTCCTCGTCGGCATGGCAGTCCTGCAGGCATGGCCGGGGCGCGGCTTCTGGCAAGGCCGCCTGCACGGACAGCCGGGCACGCTGACCACCATGGTCAGGTCCATGTCGGGCACGCCCCAGCCGCACGTCCTCTCGTCGCTCGTGACCGATTTCGCCGGACTCGACGCCGCCCATGGGTTCGCCGTCAACCTGGTCGCGGTGCTCGCGCTCGCGCTCGCCGGAGCCGCGTTCCTCAGCCGGCAGCCGCGGCTGATCCGGCCAGGGCTCGCCTTGCTGCTCGCCGTGTGCCTGGTCGACTGGGTCCTGATCGAGGACATCGGGTTTTTCGGCGGCCTGGGCACCGACCCGAACAGCATGATCCCCATCGCGTTGCTCGCGGTCACGGGCTACCTGGCGCTGGTGCGCGGGCCAGCTGTCGCGACCGCGCCCGAGACGGAGCCGGTGACCACGCAGGCACCGGTGGGCGCGCGCGCCGTGCTGGCAGTGTGGGCAGCTGCGGTCGTCATCGTCGGTGCCGGGCCGATGGCCGTCGCGCAGGCCAGCCCGAACGCCGCACCGATCATCGCGCAGGCCATCGACGGCAGTGCGGCGCCGCTGGACTTCACGGCGCCCGCGTTCACGCTGACCGACCAGAATGGTCGGCTGGTGAGCCTGGCGAGCTTGCGCGGCAAGGTCGTGCTGCTCACCTTCCTCGACCCGGTCTGCACGTCCGACTGCCCGCTGATCGCGCAGGAGTTCCGTGCGGCCGACCAGGTACTCGGCGCCGGCTCGCGCAACGTCGAGATGGTCGCCGTGGTCGCCAACCCGGTCTACCGCTCGCTGGCCTACACAAGGGCGTTCGACAGCCAGGAAGGTCTCAGCGGCCTGAAGAACTGGCTGTTCCTCACCGGCTCGCTGGCCCAGCTTCAGCAGTCGTGGAAGAGCTACTCGATCACGGCGCAGGTCCTGCCGGGCGGCGGCATGGTCGCGCACAACGACATCGCGTTCGTCATTGACAGGACCGGCCATGCCAGGGCGGAGCTGAACTTCGATCCTGGTCCCGGCACGGTGAGCACGAAGTCGTCGTTCGCCGCAGAGCTGGCCAGCGCGGCCCAGCAGGTCATGAGGCGAGGATGAGCCCGCGGCTAAGCGCCCTGGCGGGCGGAGTGGCGCTTGGGGCCGCGCTGATCCTGGCTGCCTGTGGCAGCGCGCCGGCGGCGCCATCGGCGGCGAGCCGCGCCAGCGCAGCGGTCATTAGCGGGCCAGCGCTGGCGACGTCAGTATCGAGCAGCGGCGGCGCCAGCTGGGCGATCGTCCAGATGGGCGGCTCGGCGGCCGCGCACAACAACTTCTGGGAGCTGTTCGTCCGCCCGGCCGGCACCAGCACGTGGAAGCTGGCCACGCCGCCGGGCGTCGCCAGTAACGGCGGGATCGTCATGGCGGCGACCGGAGCCACGTCGCTGATCGCCGGCTTCCGGCCGAGCCAGGATCTGACGTTCTCACCGCTGGCGGCGACGGCGGACACGGGTAGCCAGTGGTCGCAGAACGCGCTGCTGAGTCCCGGCTTCGGCGACGTGCCATATGCGCTGGCGGGCACCGCCGGCGGACGGCTGCTCGCGCTGACCGACCAGCACAGCATCGAGCTCGGCGCGGACCTGGGGGCGACGTGGTCCGGGCTGTCGACGCAGCACGCGCTGGCCAGCAGCCCGGCAGGGCGTGCCTGTGGCGTCACGGGCGCTGACGGCGGTCGCCTGGACGCCGGGCGGGGATCCGCTGATGGCGGCCGCCTGCAGCAAGCCGGGTACCGCGGGCATCTTCGCGTACTCAGCCGGGGCCTGGCACCCGGCCGGACCGGTGCTCCCCGCCGCCCTCCGGCGCGACGAGGTCGATGTCATCGGCCTGGCTACCACGGGCAGCCGGATCACCGCCATCCTCGCCGCGCGTTCGGGCACTGGCATCTCCCTCGTCGCCGCCTGGTCGGCCGACGGGGGCGCCCACTGGGGGCTATCGCCCGGGCTGCCAGCTGGCAAGGGCGCCCTGCCATCGGTGTCGATCTGGGCCGATGGCTCGGCGGGCATTGTCCTGCCTGCCACTCACTCAGGCGGCGCCCCGACGGGCGCCATCATCGGCTGGCAGGCCCCCGCGTGGCGAAGCCTGCCGCAGCTTCCCGCCGGGACCGCCACGCTGGCGACCGGATCCGCCGGCCAGCTGCAGGCGCTCGAGGTCAGCCAGGGCACGCTGACCGCATTGCAGATCGCGCCCGGATCGGGCAAGTGGACCCTGGAGCAGACCATGCAGGTGCAGATTCCGTACGGGTCGTCGGGCTGAGAGGACACCGTGAGCTCCCTATTCCAGCACTGGTCATTCGATCCGTTCCTGATCATCGCCATCGTCGTTGTCGGCTGGCACGAGATCGGGCTGGCCCGGCTGGCGCGCCGATCACGCCCCGAGCGCACGCGACAGCGCAGGCTGCGGTCGATCTGGTTCTACTGCGGGCTTGCGGTGCTGCTGATCGCGGTCCAGTCACCCGTCGACTACTGGGCGGATGACTACTTCTTCGTGCACATGATCCAGCACCTGCTGCTTATGTTCGCCGCGCCCACGCTGATTGTCGCTGGCGCTCCGTGGCAGCCACTGCTGGACGGGCTGCCCGGCCGCTCCGGCAAGGCCGCCACGCGCGAGGTCATGACCAGCGGCTGGTCCCGGCCGCTGCGCGCGGTCGCCGGCTTCATGCTGCGCCCCTGGGTCAGCGTGATCTTCTTCAACCTGGTGATGATCTTCTGGCATCTGCCAGGACCGTTCGACCTGGCGGAGCGTAATCAGGCCGTGCATATCTGGCTGATGCACTCCAGCTTCTTCCTGGCGGGCGTGCTGTTCTGGCTGCAGTTCATCGAATCGGCCCCGTTCAAGATCAAAATGTCGACAGTGGCTCAGGCGACCGCTCTCGTCGGTACCAACTGCGCCATGTGGGTCCTGGCCATGGCGATGGGTTTCCTGTCGAGTACGTCCTGGTACTCGGTCTACAACCACATCCCCGGCGTCACGCTCCCGGCCTTCGCCGATCAGCAGATCGGCGCCGGGATCTTGTGGATCTGCGGCGACTTCTGGGCCATCCCGACGATGATCTTCGTGATACGCAAGCTGATGGCGGAGGATGGCAGCGTGAGCGCGGCCGTCGACCGCATACTCGGTCGCGGCTCGGCGCGGTTCAACTGGGCGAACCGCGGCTAGGCAGGGACCGAGCCTGCGGCAATCCGCGCCGGCCAAGGCTGGGGCTCGCCAAGCCGCAGGCCCCACCACGCCGCAGGCCTGAGCCTTCGGATCCCGCCCAGGGCCGGTGCCGGACCGAACAGGACCGGACTCACGACCCGGACTCACGCCCCGAAGCAGGCCGGCGCTGTCGGTGATGTGTTGATCTTCGTGGATGTGACTTGGCTGGGGCCACATAGGCCCATTAACTCCCCACCCGCGAGCGGCGCAGGGCCGCGCACCCGCTCGCCAGCCGACATTTACCTTCTTAGGGGCGCGCAGAGTTCACAAATCGGGCGCTGATCTGCGCCTTCCGCGGTAAATGTCGCGAGCCGACCGCCTGACCGCTGCCGCAATTGCCGCAATTTGGTCAGACGAGGTCACCTAGTCCACGTCGGTCACACCGGTCAGGCCGGTCAGGACGGCGGCCTCGCGGCGCAGTCGCTCGGCCCGCTCCGTGCGGCCGAGGCGATCGTACTGATCCGCGGCGTAGCACCGGTCGGAGATCTCGGCCTGCACAATCGCCGCAATGTCGGCCTCGGTCAGGTGGCGGCGTGCGGCCTCGGCTGCCCGGAGCCCGGCTGCGGCACCGGCGACGTGCTCGCTCCCGGCGGGCCGCGGGTGAGATCCGACCGGCGCCGTCGGCACCGGCACTGCCTCGGCATTGGCGATAGCCGCAAGCGCCGACCGGAGGGCGGCCGCGGCGACCGTGTCGCGGGCGCTGAGCGCCTCGCCGAGAGCCGCGCGCAGGCGCTCGACGGTCTCGGACGGCGGAGTCGATCCAGGCATAGTACGCAGACTCTACGGGCTCGCAGCTGATCACGTAGGTTTGCCGGATGAGCGAGGACGTGATCGCTGTCGATGACCCCCAGGCCGCTGATATCCGTGATCTCCTGACCCGGCATCTCACGTTTGCCGCATCGCAGAGCCCGCCCGAGAACGTATTCGCCCTCGACGTGAGCGGCCTGCTGGATCCGGCGGTGACGCTGTACAGCTACCGGCGCGCTGGCCAGCTGCTTGCCATCGGCGCGCTCAAGCACCTCAGCGCGCGACATGGCGAGCTCAAGTCGATGCACACGGCGGCCGCGGCGCGCGGCGCTGGCATCGGCCGGGCAGTTCTCAGGTACCTCATCGGCGTCGCCCGCGATCGGGGTTATCGGCTGCTGAGCCTGGAGACCGGGTCCATGGCCGGATTCGCGCCAGCCAGGGCGCTGTATGCGAGCGCGGGATTCAGCGAGTGCGGCGCGTTCGCCGACTACGAGCCAAGTCCGCACAGCATGTTCATGTCGCTAGCTATCGACTGACCACGCTCACGCGTGGCACCTGCAACCCGCCAGCCCTCGTCCCCTTCTGGAAGCCACCGAATAGCGCTGACAGAAGTATCAACAGCGCGAGTAACACGATCAGCCAGAGCAGGCAGCCGACCGGCCTGCCGAACCGTCGTCGCCTGCCTCGTGACCTGTCCCAGCCCATGTGACTCCTCCCGCTCTCATCCGAGGCTGCCTAGCTCTCCGCATAAGGCCGTCCTATGCAGGAATCTCTGTCCGAAATCCGGGTAGCTGGAGCGCGGATCGGCGAACTCCCGGAGGGCAACCGTGTCTCAGATCCCGCGTCCTGGCCGGCTGCTCGGCCGGACAGCCGCCGTCGTCGCGGCCATCGCCGCCGTCGTTGTCTTGCTGCTGGTGCTGTCAGCGGTGCGCCTGCTTCCGCAGCTGCGGAACCCTTTCCACACCACGACTACCGTGCACAGCCAGCCACCGCTGCTGAAGTCCATCACCTCACTCAGCCGTTACGAAGCGGCCAGCGGTACGTTCCAGGTGGTCGTCGACCTGTCCAGGCACACGTCGTTCCTGCCGTCGTTCATCGCGGGCAGCCAGACGCTCTTCGTCGCCCAGGGCAGCGTGATCGCCTACGTCAACTTCGCCGGGCTCAAAGGCAGCGCGATCAAGGCAGCACCAGGCCATGCTGTGACCGTCATGCTGCCGAAGGCGCAGCTAGAGCCGGCCGTGCTTAACGTCAGCCAGTCCTACGTCTTCGCCGAGCAGCAGGGCTTGGTCAACAAGGTGGCCGACTTCTTCTCGGGTAATCCGAACAGCCAGCAGGAGGTCTACGTGATCGCTCAGCAGAAGATTCAGTACGCCGCGCGCACGAGCCAGCTGACGGCCGACGCGCAGCGCAACACGACAGCGATGCTGGACAGCATGCTGGCGTCGCTCGGGTACAAGCACGTCACGGTCGACTACGCAGGCGCCTGATACGCGCGTGGCGGTCACCACCTCCGGCGGTGGTGACCGCCACGGCTGGCGACCTTGCCCTAGCCGGCGAGCCTGACCAGGAAGAAGTTGCCACCCGTCACCACGAGGACGGCGGCCGAGGGTCCGGCCACCAGGGTCGCCGCGTCCAGCACGATCACCGACGACCGCGTGGCGCCGTTGGCGGTGTTGAGCTGGCTGATCTTGCCCGAGAGACTGAGCATGAGCAGGCCGGCGCCGGTGCCGGCGATGTCAATGTCGTTCGTCGAGACGCGCTTGGAGAACTTGCGGGCGAGCGTCGCCGCGCCGTAACTGTCGAGGTAGGCGTGGCTGTTCCGATGGAAGGCGAGCAACTCCACCCGGCCGCCGGCGAGGGCGAGCGGTCCGTCGAGGTTGATATCGCGGACCCGGTGTACCGCGCCGGACGGCGTCACGTGCGTGAGGCGGCCCAGGCCGGTCGCCTGCTGGAAGTACAGGCCCGACGAGTTAGCGGCCATGTCCGCCGGGTAGGCGTTGTTGCTGACCTTGTGCACCGTCCCTGATGAGGTCTTGAACCTGCTCACGTCGGCGTACTCGAAGCCGCTCCCGTCGGTGGCCCAGTCCGTCCACGCCCAGACGGTGCTGCCGACCACGTACAGGCCCGCCGAGGTCGTCTTGTTGGTGGTGTAGAGGAACCAGTGGCGCAAGGCCACCCCGGCCACGCCGTTCGACAGCTTGTATCCGGTAACCTTCCGGCCGACGTCGACGAACAGCTCGGTTTTGTTCGCGGCGACGGCGAACACGTGCCCGCTCGCGTGCAGGACGATGACCGGAGCCGACGTCCCCTGCACAACGTAGACGGTGCTGCCGCGCGAGTAATAGACCGACCCGTCCGGCGCCTCGGAGAAGTTGTAGTTGAAGGAACTGCCGAGCGCGCCGAGGGCGACTGATGGCCCGGTGATGTGGAGGCTGGCTGGCCGGGCCGCCGAGGCAGCCGGGGCTGCGGCCTGCGCTGCGGCCGGGCCAGCAGAGGCAAGCACAGCGCCGGCGAGGACGGACAGCGCGGTGGCGGAGACCGCCGCGGCTGCAAGCCCTCGCCTGCGGACATTCGTGACGGACATGTAGAGCGCTCCCTCCGGGCCGAGCAACCCTGGCCACAAGCCGTGTCAGGGCGTTCATCGGCTCATCCCGGTCAGATCGTATGCCGCGGCGGCCCGTCGCTGAAGCACCTCAGACGTCCTAGTCCGATGCGGCGTCATGTTGCGCTCGCTCTCGACTGTCAGCCAATGTGAGAATGGCGTCGTCACCTGGAATTCTCGGCAGAGTTGACTCAGCGGCATGACGGCTTAGAGTGAACCAAGTATGCCGGCTTTGCGGTAGGAGGTACCGATGGGGTCATCGCTCGGGCAGCGCCTGCGAGCGCTTCGGATCGAGCGGGGACTCAGTCAGGCCGACCTTGCCGGGGACCTGGTGTCGCCGAGCTATGTGTCACTGATTGAGGCCGACAGGCGGTCGCCTGAACGGGACGTGCTAGACGGCCTGGCTCGCAGGCTCGGCTGCTCAGCGCTGTACCTGGAGTCCGGGGTCGTCCCGGAGGAGATCAACGAGCAGCGTCTCCAGCTCAAGTTTGGCGACATCGCGCTGGCCAACGGTGCCCTCGGCGAGGCCCACGATCGGTTCCGGGCCATGTCGCGTCCAGGCCAGCAGCGAGATCAGGCACACGGCGATCTGGGGCCTGGCCCGCACCGAGGAGGCGATGGGCAACCTTCACGAGGCCCTGACCCACCTGGAGTCACTGCTCGACGCGACCAGGGCGGGCGAGCCGGGCACGCCGGGACTGCTGACGCTGCTCATCGGGCGGTGCCGGATCTACCGGCTGGCTGGCGATTTTGCCCGCAGCATCGAAGTCGGCGAGGACGCCGTCCGCGAGGTACGCACGCTCGGGCTCGAAGGGTCAGAAGACGAGATCAGGCTGGCATCCTCCCTGGTCGCCAGCTACTGGGCCAGGGGCGACCTGTTCTCAGCCCAGCACCTGGCGCACCGGGTCATCGGGCGCGCCGAGAAGCTCGGCTCGCGCAAGGCTCAGGGCTCCGCTTACTGGAACGCCTCGATGGTGGCTGCGTCCCGCGGCCAGCTGACCGATGCGCTGGAACTCGCCGGCAAGACGCTGGCGCTTCTCGCTGAAGACTCACCGGACCGCAGCATGGCCGGGATGCGGATCACCTACGCCTGGCTGCTCTTGCAGTGCGACCCGCCGCGCCTGGACGAGGCCGACGCGATGCTGACCAGGGCCCGCGACGTGCTCGAGGAGATGTCGTTCAGCCCGCATCTGGCCAATTGCGAGACCGAGATGGCCCGATCCGCACTGCTGCGCGGCGACTACGACGAGGCCGTGCGCATCGCGGGCCAGGCGATTGCCCGCTGCACGGACACGGGCGCGGCCGAGCTGGAGCATGCGCGGGTCATAAACGGGCTCGCCCGCATCCTGGCCGGCGAGGCCGACGAGGGCGCCACCATCGTCAGCGACGCCGCGAGTCAGCTCGCCGCGATGGGATCGCGCCAGGAGGCTGCGCAGGCGTGGCGCGAGCTGGCGGAGGCATTGATCCACCGCGGCCGGTCTGAGCAGGCGATCAACGCGCTGCGCCAGGCCGCCGACTTCGCCGGCGTGCGGTCCACGACGATCCGGGCCGACCTGCCCAGCCCCGTGCCCGCCAGCCCTGTGCCCGCCAGCCCCGTGCCCGCCAGCCCCGTGCCCGCCAGCCCGGTGCATGCCAGCGTCCGGGACTAGAGCGGGCTTGGGTCTGCGCTCACGCTCAGGTTCGTGAGCAGGAACTCCAGGGTTTGCGCCCGGCAGTCGACGATGTTTTGCGGCCTGGCGTACCGGTGGCCCTCGTCGGCGTAAATGGTCAGGTCATACTCCCGCCCGGCCTGCTCCAGCGCGGCGGCGAGGGCCTCGGCGTGTGATACCGGCACGCGCGCGTCCTGGCGACCGTGGAACAGCAGCAGCGGCACCGCTATGTCGGCGGCCCGGCTGACCGGCGACGCGGCCAGCAACTTGTCGTGGTCATCAACGGGATGCCCGATGCGATACGCATGCTCGACGCTGCCTGGGCCCCCGAGCGACAGCAGGCCGGCTACATAGCCCGGCAGGTCGGTCGGCGCTGATCCGGAGACCACGCACGCGATCGGGACCTCGGCCTGGGTGGCCAGCATGAGCGCGGCGTAGCCGCCGTAACCGTGGCCGATGGCGGCGATCCGGCCGGCGTCGATGACATCGGCCACCTCGGCCGACCGGAGCGCGTCCACGAGGTCGTCTTGCATCGCCAACGACCACTGCCGGTCGCCTGCGTCCCGGAACTCCTTGCCGAATCCGCGCGAGCCGCGGTAGTTGACCTGGATACAGCACAACCCGGCCGCCGCCAGGAACTGAGCCCACGGGTCAAACTGCGGCCAGTCGCGCGACCACGGTCCGCCGTGCACGGCCAGGACCGCGGGCCAGGGCGGCTGACCGCCCGGCCGGGTCAGGAAGCCGGTGATCTCCCGGCCGTCCCTGGCCCGGTAGCTGAATGGGTCTCGCGGCTGCATCCGGACCCTGGCAAGCCCGGTGAACCTGGCCATCGGCTTGCTGACAGCCTCGGATGACCGGCTGAACGTCACGAACGCCGGGCCGCCCACGCCAAACGAGATCTCGGCCAGGCAGTGACTGGGGTTCCGGCCCGAGATCGTGGCGTACGCGTCGCCAGCCACGCGCTTGAGCCTGGCCAGGTCTGCCGCAGCGTCACTCGTCAGCGCGGACTGCGGCTCGGCCGGGTCGGTGGTCGCCACCAGATCGGGTCCGCTGCCGTCCGGAGCCATCAGCACCGAGGTGATGTCGAAACGCTCGCGGGCGCTGATGACCTGCGGCGTCCAGTCCGGCGCCGACATCCTGACGAGCGCGAGAGTGTCCCGGCCAGCCGAGCTCAGCGCGAACAGCGACTGCCCGTCGGCGCTGAATGCGAGCGGACGCGAGGCTCTCCCGTCGGCTACAGGGATTATCTCCCCGATTCGCGACCACGCTGGCTCCTCCAGATTCGTATGCCACCAGGTGCAGGTACTGTCGCCAGTACAGACAACAACGGCCTGCGTCCCGGTCGCCAGCCACCGGGTCGCCTTGCCGCCTGGTGGCTCCCACTCCGCGATGATGGCGCCAGCCGGCGTCACGGACTGGAGCCGGGAGCTTCCAGCGGGCGACTGCCGTACCGCGATCAGGACCCTGGGCTTGGCGCCACCGACCTGCCCGACGTAATGCGCATCGGCGGCGAGGTCAGGGGTCAGCGGCGCCAGCGAACGGGCGCGCAGGTCGAGCCAGGCCAGGACACGCTGGTCGCTGCCCGCCTGGCTAAGCACCAGGATCAGACCCTGGCCGTCGGCGCCCCAGTGGAAGTCGCGCAGCCGCCAGGGTCGCAAGTCGGAGGCGAGTTGCATGGGAGACCTGCTCGCGCCCACCCAGACGTCAGCGGCGCCATCGTGCCACCGGACGGCCGCGAACCTGTCGCCGGCCGGTGCGAGCCTCGGCCGTGTCCAGTCCGGCGTACCCCGGAAGGACGCCAGCCTGACCTGTGAGACATGCACACGTGACCCTGATCCGATGCGGGTCGCCGGCGGGCGACCAGTTGTTTTGCCGCCTCTAGGACGCTATAGGCGAGGATTACGCTGAGTCAAGAAGCGCCTTGACTCCGGTACTTATGCGTAAAACGTCGTCTGTAGTGCAATGTAATAGCAGTTTGACCGTCTGTCATGACTGCGCCACCGAGACGGCAGGTAGCCGCCTCCAGTACTAGATGGGTGGGTACATCACATGACCAGCGTCCGTATCGTCGGCATCCGCATCGCCATCGCAGCCGCACTTGCCGCCGCCCTGTTCGCAGGCGGGTCCGCCCACGCTAGGCCGGCCAGTGCGCACACCGCCATGCTCACGGCAGCCCCCCAATACCGGTCGCCCGTGGCCTGCTGCGACAGCGACTGACCGGCTCCCAAGGAACCGCATAGCCCGCCGTACTGGCCCGACGCGCCGGCAGCGTCGCCGCCGCGCGGGTCTTCGGGCGTGTCACCGGTCCAATTGCCAGTACCTATTAAGGCTGGGAACGGGGCCGTCATCCCTTGCCGTCGGCCCACAGCCAGCGCCGGTACTTCGGCCGCGATGCCTTGTTCCAGATCGCGGCGGCCTGGTCCTGGAGCAGCCGTGCCTCGCAGGCGTCGCGCTCGTACAGCAGCCCGTAGCTGAAGGCGCTCTCCCCCGCCTGGTGCGCCTCGACGCCGAGCCGGTACTCAAGCTGGCGGGCGATGACCGTGTCCTGGTGATCGCCTAGCACCGACTGCACCTGCTGCATCCGCCGGGCGAACCGGCCGGCGTCCGGTCCTGTCACTCCGGCTGCCGCCTCGGCCGCGTATCTGGCCCGCTTGGCCGCCTTGCGCGCCTGGTGCAGCGCACGGTCCCTGTCCTGACCTGGCGGCGTGGCGAGCGCCCGGCGCATCCGCCGATGGGTCACCCGGTACGCGTGGCGGACCGCGGCGGCCAGCGCCGGACCGGCAACAGCCTCGCCATCAGGTCCCGGGGGCGGATCCGCGATCAGGCCATCGAGGTCGGCGAGCAGCGCAAGGTAGCGCCCCGACCTCAGGGCCTTGCGCACCGCCGTCTCGGCAGCCGGGCCAGAACTGGCGAAATGCGCATCGATCCGCGCCGCGACGGGGCCGAGCAGCCCCGCCTCGCCCGCCAGCTCCGGGTGCTCATCCTGGGCGAGGTGCTCGTGAAAGCGCGCGGCGAGCACCTCGGCGTCACGCGCCCGCCCGAGCACGTCGCCAAGCCACCGAAGCTCGGCCGCCACATGCTCGGTGCCGGCGGGCTCGATGACCGCGCCGAAGCTCCGCAGGGTGCTGCGCAGCCGGCGAGTGGCGATCCGCATCCGGTGCACCGAGTCCGGCCGCAGCCTGCGGACCAGGGGGTCGAGCACGGCCAGCTCCTCGGCCTGCTCCGCCAGGTAGCTGGTGATCGCCTGGCGGGCCGGCCCGGTCGCGGTCGGTCGCTTGCCGTCCGCCGGCGGCGGTAGCTGGCTAGCGAGCACGCGCTCGAGCTTCGCCGACCGCGCGGACTGCGTCAGGCCGCTGCCACGCAGCAGGTCGTCCGCGGCGGCCAGCAGCTGGCTGTCACCGCCCGCCAGCTCCACCTCGACCTCGCGCCAGAACTCCTCCGACGATGGATCCTGCGGCAGGCTGGCGGTGACGCGGTCGTCGGCGACCTCGGCCAGCAGCTGACCGGCGGGATCCAGCAGCCTGATGGCCCGCCGCCGCGTCGAGACGCTGGCCACCGGCATGAGGGTGGCGCCGCGGCTGCGGGCGCGCACGAGATCGGCCAGCTCGCCCGGCACGCGCCCGTGCGAACCGCCCCGGCTGGTCAATGGCAGCCTGATCTCCTCGCGCGTATGCGCGCCAGCTGGCAGCTTCAGGTGCCAGCCAGCATCGTGGCCGCCGCTGCGCCGCCGCAGGGTGATCCCTGCTCGCAGAAGCCGCAGATCCTCGGTGTCGTAGTAGACGGCGACGAGCAGCTGCTCCGAGCTGTCCGTCGCGGCTACCTGCGGCAGGCCCTCAAGCGGCGGCAGCTCGGCGTCTGCGGCAGCCTCGTACTTGACCTCGGTCTCGTTCGCGCTCACTGCCATCTGGACCGCCTACCCGCAGACCTCCACGTGGGAAGTGACCGGACATCCTTGGTGTTAGCCACCAGTATGCAAGTTGAGATCTGGTCCGATGTCGTATGCCCATGGTGTTACCTGGGCAAGAAGCGCTTCGAGCAGGCGCTCGCTGGCTTCGCGCACCGCGACGACGTGCAGGTCATCTACCGGTCCTTCGAGCTGGACCCCGCGTCGCCACTGGGCGTGACCACGCCGACGGTCGAGCTGCTCGCGAGCAAGTACGGGATGAGCCCGGACCAGGCCGACAAGGCCCAGCGCCAGATGGAAGAGCGCGCCGCGGGCGACGGCCTGGAGTTCCGGATGGAAGGCCTGCGCAGCGGCAATACCCGCGACGCGCACCGCCTCATCCAGCTGGCCAAGGAGCGCGGGCGGCAGGCCGCGCTGGTCGAGCGACTGCACCGCGCCTACTTCACCGAGCAGGACTCGATCTTCGACCACGAGGCGCTGACGCGTCTCGCCGTCGATGCCGGGCTCGCCCGCGACGAGGTCACCATGGTCCTCGCCGGGGACGCCTACGGCGATCATGTCGACACCGACGAGGCCATGGCGGCGGCACTCGGGGCGACAGGTGTGCCGCTCTTCGTGATCGATCGCAAGTACGGAATATCGGGCGCACAGCCGGCCGAGACGATCACGCAGGTGCTGGAGCGGGCCTGGGGCGAGGCCTGAAGGTGACGACCGGCGCTTCGTCTGATTCCCTACTACGCATGACAATCTCCACGGCGCCTGACCTGGCCGAGCCGCCGGCCTGGTTCAGCGCGGCCCTGGCCGCACCCGTCAGCACCGGCACGGTCACCGTGGACGGGATCCCCATCGCCTATCGCGCCTGGGGCAACGACAGCGAGGCCGGCCTCGTCCTGGTACACGGCGGCGCCGCACACTCCCGGTGGTGGGACCACGTCGGGCCGATGCTGGCACAGGACCGGCGCGTCGTCGCGCTGGATCTGTCCGGCCACGGCGACAGCGGCCGCCGGGACTCCTACAGCCTCAGTGGCTGGGGGCGCGAGGTGCTGGCCGTCGCCCGCGCCGCCGGGATCACCGAGCCGCCCATCATCATCGGCCACAGCATGGGCGGCTTCGTAGCCCTGCAGGCAGCGGGCGAGTTCGGGGTCGGCCTCGAGGGGATCGTGGTGATCGACTCGCCGGTGCAGGACCTCACCCCCGAGGAGCAGGCGGCCAGGGAGTCGCGCGCCTTCGGGCCGCTGCGCGTCTACCCGACACGCGAGGCCGCAATCGCCCGGTTCCACCCCATGCCCGACCAGCCGACGCTGCCGTACGTGCTTGCACACGTGGCGAGCACGTCTATCCGGCCGGTCCCGGGCGGCTGGAGCTGGAAGTTCGACCCGGCCATCTTCACCCGCACCCGCGCGACGCCTACGCTGCTGCGTCAGCTTGACTGCCGCGTGGCGCTGTTCTTCGCCGAGCATGGCATCGTGCCGCCGCACACGACCGAGCTCATGTACGACAAGCTCGGCCAGCGGGCCCCGGTGATCGAGATCCCCGTGGCCGGTCATCACATCATGCTGGACCAGCCCATCGCGCTCGTGACGGGGATCCGCACGCTGCTGTCGGACTGGGATCACTCCCTGCCGGCGCGGCCGGCCGCACCCGCATCGTCGTCAGCCGGCCCCGCGTCATGGCCAGCAACCGCGTCATGGCCAGCAACCGTGGCCGGGTGGTCGTCGTCGGCTCGGTCAACGTGGACCTCGTCATGCGCCTGCCCGCGCTCCCGGCGCCAGGCCAGACGGTGCTCGGCGGCATGCTGGCGCGGGCCGAGGGCGGCAAGGGCGCCAATCAGGCCGTAGCCGCTGCGCGCGCTGGCGCGGACGTGCATTTCGTCGGCGCCGTCGGCCGGGCCGACGGTGACGGCTCGCTCGCCGCGCTCGAAGCCGAGGGCGTGGACGTGGACGCCGTGGCCCGCGTTGCCGGCCCGACGGGCCACGCGTTCGTCCTGGTCGACGGTCGCGGGGAGAACCAGATCGCCGTCGCGAGCGGAGCGAACGCCCGGCTGTCTGCGGCCCGGGTCCGGGCCGGGCTCGGCAGCCTCCGCCTGACGGCCGCCGACGTCGTCGTGCTGTCGTTCGAGGTGCCGGCTGACCGCGCTGCGGGCGGCGGCGAGCACCGCGGCGGAGTCCGGCAGCCAGCTGGTGGTCAACCCCGGACCGGCTCGGCCCCGTTCCCTCGATGTTCTGGCCGGAGCGATCGCAACACCCAACGTGCACGAACTAGCGGCCTTCGCCGACGGGCCGCCGGCTGTGGCCGCCCACGCCCTGGCCGAGAAGACCGGAGGCGTCGTCATCGTCACGCTGGGGCCGGACGGCGCGCTGCTGGCGGACTCCGGCGATAGCGAGCCACTGCACCTCCGCGGCCATCGGGTGGCCGTGCGCGACACCACGGGCGCCGGCGACACGTTCACCGGCGTGCTGGCAGCCAGCCTCGCGGCCGGGCTCCCGCTGGCCGCTTGCGCGCGGCGGGCCGTCGCTGCCTCCGCGCTGGCCGTGACGGGCAACGGGGCGCGCGCGGCCATGCCGTCGGCCGCCGCCGTGGACGCACTGCTGGCTACTTAGTAACCGCTGTCGCTTGGTAACCACGGGGCCAAGATGCAGCACCGGGACGCAAACTTTGGCCCAGCTCGTGTTTGGCTGCTCATCAGGGCGATCACATACGGGCCGTGTCGACAGCAACGAAACCAGCCCGGACAGCAGCGGACCCGATCAGCGACTTCTTTGCGAGCCTCACCGAGCCGGGGCATATCGCGACGTTTGAGCGTGAGTACGCAACCCTCCGCTTCGAGGTCGGCGAGCGCCCGGACATCCAGTACTGGTACGTCGTGGTGCACGATGGCGACGTCACCGTGACCCGGCAGAAGAGCGCCGCTGACGCCATCGTGCGGATCTCGCGGCCGTACCTCGAGGCGATCGTGACCGGCCGGATGAACGCCCAGGCGGCGTTGCTACGCGGGCTGCTGAGCTGCGAGGGCAGCATGGCCGCGCTGATGATGTTCCAGCGCTGCCTGCCGGGGCCGCCTGGCTCCACCGGGAAGGTCGCTCCTATTAGTTCGCAGACAGTGATGGCGCAGCGGAGGCCGAAGTGACCGACGGGCTAGTCCAGATCCTCGAGGGCAATACGTTCGTCGTCAGCGACGACAAAGGCGACATCGAGGCCTCAAGCACCGACCCGACCGGGCTGTTCTCCTTTGACACCCGGCACTTGTCGCGATGGGTGCTGACGGTCAACGGACAGCGGCTCACTGCCTTGTCCACCGACGACATGCAGTACTTCCAGACCCGGTTCTTCCTGGTGCCCGGCACCGGCACGGTCTACGTCGACTCCAAGCTCTCGGTGATACGCGAGCGCGAGGTAGCCGACGGCTTCCGCGAGGAAGTGCGGGTGCTGAACCACGAGAGCGTGCCGGTCGATCTCAGCATCCGCATCGACGCGGCGAGCGACTTTGGCGACCTGTTCGAGATCAAGGACGCGCTCAAGAAGAAGGGCCAGTACGGGAACGAGGTCGTCGACGGCAGCCTCGTCCTGCGATACCAGCGGGAGACCTACGTACGCGAGACCTGGATCTCCTCCTCGGTACCCGCGAAGATCGACGAACGCGGGCTTTCGTTCACCGTCACGGTGCCCGCGCACGGCGAGTGGATGACCGAGCTCGAGGTCGTCGCGTCGCACGGCTCGGTGGACGGCTCGCTCGACGGACCGGTCAGGTTCCGGGGCCAGCACCATGTACGCCGCGACATGACGCGCGGACTGGAGAAGTGGCTGCAGCGCGCGCCGACGGTGGACTGCGACTGGCAGCCACTCGAGCACATTTACCGGCGCTGCATGACCGACCTGGCCGCGCTGCGGTTCTCCACGCTCACCATGCCGGGCCGGGCGCTGCCCGCCGCCGGGCTGCCCTGGTTCATGACGATCTTCGGCCGCGACAGCATCCTGACCAGCCTGCAGGCGCTGCCGTTCACCAGCGAACTAGCCGCGACCACCCTGCTGGCTCTGGGTGAGCGCCAGGGCACCAGGGTCGATGACTTCCGGGACGAGGACCCTGGCCGGATCCTGCACGAGATGCGATACGGCGAGATGACAGCCTTCGAGGAGCGGCCGCACTCGCCCTACTACGGCAACGCCGACGCCACCATGCTCTACGTCATCCTGCTCGATGAGTACGAGCGCTGGACCGGCGACACCAAGCTGGTCAAGGACCTGGAGCGCGCCGCCAGGGCGGCACTCAACTGGATCGACGAGTACGCCGACCTCCAGGGCAACGGCTACGTGTCCTACCAGCGCCGGAACGCGAAGACCGGGCTGGAGAACCAGTGCTGGAAGGACTCCTGGGACTCGATCTCCTATCGCAACGGCGACCTGCCGGGCTTCCCGCGCGCTACCTGCGAGCTGCAGGGCTATGCCTACGACGCCAAGATGCGCGGTGCCCGGCTGGCCCGGCACGTGTGGAAGGACCCGGCGTTCGCCGACCGGCTGGAGAAGGAAGCCGCGGATCTGAAGCGCCGGTTCAACCGGGACTTCTGGGTCAAGGACGGGGAGTACTTCGCCGTCGCGCTCGACGGTGACGGACGCCAGGTCGACTCGCTCACCTCCAACATCGGACATCTGCTGTGGAGCGGCATCGTCGACACCTCCAAGGCCAAGTCGGTCGTGAAGCACCTGATGGGCCCGCAGCTGTTCTCCGGCTGGGGCGTGCGGACGATGGCCGAGGGTGAGGCCAGGTACAACCCGATCGGCTACCACGTCGGCACCGTCTGGCCGTTCGACAACAGCTTCATCGCCTGGGGCCTGCGGCGGTACGGGTTCAAGGACGAGGCCGCCGCGATCGTCGCGGGGATACTCGAGGCCGCGGAGGTCTTTGACGGCAGGCTGCCGGAGGCGTTCGGCGGCTACCAGCGCAGCGCAACCAGGTATCCGGTGCAGTACCCGACCGCGTGCAGTCCGCAGGCGTGGTCCACCGGCGCGCCGCTGCTGCTGCTGCGAGCCGGGCTTGGCCTCGAGCCGCAGGGCGACAACCTCGTCGTCGACCCGGCGCTGCCCAAGTGGATGGGCAATCTTGAGCTGCTGGACCTGCCCGGCCGGTGGAAGCGGATCGACGCCTTTGGCCGCGGCCGGATCGACACCGACAAGCTGACCGGCCGCTAACACACTCGCTAGGCATGCTAGAGGAGCAGGAATGCTACTGGCCGCTTCATCGTCGTCCTATCCACTCCTGGACGCATTCTGGACGATCCTGGAAGTTTTCCTGTGGGTGATCTGGATCTGGATCCTGATCACGGTGTTCATCGACATCTTCCGCAGTCACGATCTGTCCGGCGGGGCCAAGGCACTGTGGTTTCTCTTTGTGCTCTTCATCCCGCTGATCGGCGTCCTTGTCTACCTGATCGCCCGCGGCGGATCCATGCATGAGCGGTCCATGCGGCAGGCTCAGCAGCAGGATGATGCGTTCCGCGACTACACCCGGACAAATGCGCAGCCGTCCAGCAGTACCGCCGATCAGCTCGAGCGACTGGCCAGCCTGCGCGACCGGGGAGTTATCAACGCCGAGGAGTTCGACAGGGAGAAGGCCAAGGTCCTGGCCTGAAGAGCTAAGCGCGGATCGCTCGGCCCAGGATCGGTGTCAGTGGGCTCGACCGACTGCTGCGGGTCAGTAGCCGTCCAGATCTCGCGGATCAGTACCTGGAGTGCGCCGGCGGTCGGGATGGCAAGCAGCGCCGCCACGAACCCGCCGAAGATCCCGCCGATCCAGCTGCCGATAGATGCCCCGACCAGGATGGATACCAGCACTAGCAGCGGGTTGACCTTCACCGTCCGGCTCATCACCGCAGGGTTCAGCACGTGATTCTCGACTTGCGTGTAGACGACGAAGACCACCAGGGTGACGATGCCAGCCGCGAGCGAGTGAGCCGCCGCGAACAGTATCACTGGGATGCCGGCCAGGGCGCCGCCGATCATGGGAAGGAAGTCCACCAGCGCCACCCACAATGCCCATAGCACGGCGTACGGGACACCCATCGCCAAGAGGGTGACGAGCACGACAACCCCCGCAGCGAGTGATGTCAGACTGTTGCCCGCCATGTATCCGCTGACCGAGCGGTTCACATCCCGCGCCACCCGGGACACGCGATCAGCACGGGCGGGCGACATCAGGCTGAGCAAGCCTGACCGCAGCTTCGGGCCCTCAAGCAGCAAGAGCACTACGAGGACGAAGATGGTCGCCAGCGCGAACAGCAGCGAGAAGGCGCCCTTCCCCAGCGTGAGGGCTGGCTTTGCCAAGCCACGCCCGAAAGTCACCAGCTTTGGCGCATTCCGCTGGATCCACGCCTGGACGTGGTACCTGAGAACCAGATGCCCGATCCAGCCCCTGCCGTGCTCTGCCGCGGCTACATAGGACGGCAGCCCGCGGGCGAAGTGGGTAATCCCGTTGGCCAGGGGGTAGCCGAAGGCGACTGACAAGCCAATGAAAACTAGTAGGCCCCACAGCGTCACGACAGCGACCGCCCAGCCGCGACGTCGGATCCACCGGCGCTGCAGGGCCACCACGAGCGGGTTCAGGAGCACCGCGACGAATCCGGCGACGATCAGGAGCAGGATCACGTCCCGCAGCCGGTAGACCAGCTTCCCGGCCAGATAGACCACGACCACTACCGCGACGGTGGTGAGTATGGTCGCCAGCGGGATGCCCCTGGACTGCGCGGCCTTCCTGAGGCGCGCACTGCGGGACTCGACGGGCGGGCGATCATCATCCACCCGGCCATCATGACAAGCGGCCGGCGTTCCCCCTCAGGTGCCCTCCAGGCTGCCGGGGATGCCGAGCGTCTGACCGCCGTCGATCACGATCGTCTGCCCGGTGATGTAGGCGGCGTCTGGCGATGCCAGGAACGCGACGCAGCTCGCGATGTCCGCCGGGTCGGCGAACCGGCCGAGCGGAATCGTCTTGAGGTACTCGGGCGCCAGGACTGGGTCCTGCACCACGAGCGCGGCGAGCGGGGTATCCACGACGCCAGGCGCCACCCCGTTGACCCGGATGCGATGCTCGGCGAGGTCGATGGCGGCGGACCGGATCAGAGCCCAGACCGCCGCCTTCGTCACGTTGTAGACCGCGTGCGTCTGCTCGACAAACCAGGCGTTGATCGAGGATGTGCACACGATGGCCCCGCCGCCCGCCGGGGCCATCGCTCGTGCTGCAGCCACGATGCAGTGCATGGTCCCGTCAACGTTGACGGCCATGTGCCTGCGCCAGTGCTCGTCGGTCATCTCCAGCAGCGCGAGCGGGTCGGCAATGCCCGCGTGCGCGCACATCACGTCGATCCGGCCGAACTCGCGAACACACAGCTCGACTGCGCGCTCGCAGTCCGCCCTGGCCGACACATCGCCGGCCACCGCGACGCACCGCGGCCCGAGGTCAGCGACTGCGGAGTCCAGGGCGGCCGCGTTCCGGTCGAACGCGACCACACTGGCTCCCTCGTCCAGGAATCGGGTCACGATCCCAAGGCCGATGCCCTGCGCGGCGCCGGTGACGACGACGCCCTGCCCGGCGAAACGCTGCCCGGACAAACGCGGCTCGGTGACATGCGGCACTGGCTCGCTACCTTTCGATGTCCGGCGGTGGCAGCTGGTCGTGCGCTAGTACGCGCTCTTCGACGGCGTGCTCGACCGCCTCGCCCATCGCGATCCCGGCGAGGGCCAGGTCATCGGCGCGTCGGCCACGGTAGACGGCGAAGACGACCACGATGCCGATGACGAGCCAGATCAGGACGACGAACGGCGCCGCTGAGATGGGCCAGGCCGGCAGCGGCACGAGCGAGTAGTAGACCACGACGGCCAGCGCGATCGAGCCGATGGCTGGCACCAGGGCGTGCTTGAGCCAGCTGAACTCGCTCGGGTGCTCACGCCGGTAGAACACGTACAGCCCGACGTTGGCCACGATGTAGACGAACGCCAGCGCGAAGGTGAACCAGGTGCCGGTCACGTTGTAGACGTTGGCCACGCCGATGATGATCGGCAGGATCAGGCCGAGCACGATGTTGATGCCGGTCTGGGTGATCACCGCGTTGGTCGGCGTCTGGTTCCTCGGGTGCACCTTCAGCAGCCAGGACGGCAGCGCCTTGGCCCTGGCCATGCCATACAGGAACCTGGTCGAGGCGTTCGTGCACGCGATAGACACCGCGATCGCCGAGTTGAACAGCGCGAACAGCACGAAGAGCCAGCCCCAGCCCCAGTACCGCTGCCCGAGCACGAACGCGGGCAGCTGCGAGGAGCCGGCAAATGCCGTCAGCTTGTCGGTACCCCAGCCCGAGATCTGGCCCCACGAGACGAAGACCAGGAAGACGCCCATGATGAGGATGGAGCCGAGCACGGCCCGCGGGATCGTCCGCTTCGGGTCGCGGCTCTCCTCGGCCAGCGGCGCGGCCGCGTCCCAGCCGGTGATCGCGAAGATCGCGAACACGACGCCGAGGAAGAGGCCGTGCAGGTGCGAAGTGTGGAAGGAGTTAGAAACCCAGTTCAGGTTGACCCCGCCGGCGCCGGGGCTGGCGAATCCGGTGATCGCCAGCGCGACGACGACGAGAGCTTCGAAGATGCCCAGGATGATCAGCAGCCGCACCGACAGCTCGATGCCTTTCCAGGCGGTCCAGGCCACGAAGGCGATCAGGAAGATCATGAACCACCACCACTCGAAGGTGACGTTGTACTCCGCCTTCAGCGCCGATTGGAGGGTGGAGCCCATGAACGATCCGACCTGCGCGATGACCACCGGATAGAACAGCAAGTACACCCAGGCCACGAGGAAGCCCCACCGGCCACCGATCGAGCGTGACACGAACGTGTAGTAGCTGCCGGTGGAGGACAGGTGCTTGCTGAACTGCATGAGCGTGTAGCCGAGCAGCAGCGCGATGATGAACGCGCCGAGGTAGGCCGCCGGCGCGCTGACCCCGGCGTTGAGCACGATGAACGGCACCGTGAACATGCCGGCGATGGCGGGCGCGATGCTGGTGACGCTCTGCATCAGGACACCCGGCAGCCTGATCGCGCCGGCCTTCAGCCGCGGGCCGGCCTCGCCGGGCGGGCTAATATCCGCGGGGCTTGTGGACTGGGTCATGGTCTTGCCTCCTTGGTCATTAAGGCGGTTGCCTCAGTTGCCCTGCACGGCCGGCCGCACGAACTCCTCGTAGGCGTGCTCCGGCTTGGCCGACTCGTGCACGACCGCACGAATGGCGCGGATCATCGCGACCGGATGGTCGCTCTGGAAAATGTTGCGGCCCATGTCGACACCGGCCGCCCCGCCCTCGATGGCTTGGTAGGCCATAACGAGGGCCTCGAGCTCGGGCAGCTTCTTGCCGCCCGCCATCACGACCGGCACCGGGCATCCCGCCGTGACCGTGTCGAAATCCTCGTCGCAGTAGTACGTCTTCACCACGTGCGCGCCCAGCTCGGCGCAGATCCGGACGGCCAGCCGGAGGTAACGAGCGTCCCTGGTCAGCTCGCGGCCTACCGCGGTCACAGCGAGCACGGGCATGCCAACCCGCTGGCCCTCATCCACCAGCAGTGTCATGTTGCGCACCGACTGGGTCTCGAACTCGCCGCCGATGAACACCTGGACGGCGACCGCGGCGGCGTTGAGCCGCAGCGCGTCATCCATCGCGACCGCGACCTGCTCGTTGGACAGCTCCTTCAGAACGCTCGCGCCGCCGCTTGCCCGCAGCACGATCGGCGCGCCTGACGTCGGCGGGATCGTCGAGCGGACCATCCCTCTCGTTGTCATCAGCGCGTCGGCGTACCCGAGCAAGGGCACGATGGACAGGTCCACCCGTTCCAGCCCGGTCGTCGGTCCCTGGAAATAGCCGTGATCGATCGCGAGCATGACGGTGCGACTCGTCGCGGGCCGGAAGACCCTGGCAAGCCTGCTCTGCATGCCCCAGTCCAGGGCGCCGGCGCCCTTGAGCTGGTTCACGTGCGGCTGTGCTGGCACCTGGGCCTGGAACCGCGCCCCGCCGGTGAGCTCCTCGTTGTCGGCCATCGGGTCACTGCCTCCTCGGTTGGCGCCAGCCGGCCCGGCTGGCCGGTCCGCTACGCACCTGCTGCCCGCCAGAGCGGGTCGAGCAGGCCGTCGTCGCACATGGCGAGCATCCGCTGGTAGACCTGCTGCCAGATCGCGTACCGCTCGTCGTAGACGGTGACCGCTGCGGCGCCCGGCTCGTAGGACCGGGAACGGGGCCGCAGGTCGGACTCCAGCTCGGACAGGCTCGAGTAGATCCCCGCGCCGGTGCCCGCGCAGATAGCCGCGCCGAGAGCACTGCTCTCGGTCACGGCCGGCACGTGCACGGGGACACCAAGCACGTCGGCCATGATCTGCGGCCAGAGCGTGCCCTTGGCCGCGCCGCCGGTGAAGACAAGGTCGGTGAAGCCGGTCCCGGTCAGCTCGGTGATGATGTCCCGGTGGCCGCGGGCGACGAAGGCGGCGGCCTCCTCGATCGCCCGCACGCAGGCCGCCTGGCCGCCGCCGGGCCGCTCCTGCTCGCCGAGGCCGAACTGAAGGAACGACGGGCTCGCGTGCGCCCAGCGCCGGGCGTTCATGATGTTGGACAAGATGGCGAACACGCCGCCGGCGCCAGCCGGCACTTGCGCCGCGGCTTCCTCCATGACGACGTACGGGTCGACGCCCCGCTGCCGGGCCTCCGCGACCTCCGCGGCGCAGAACGCGTCACGGAACCAGCGCATGCTCATGCCGCAGTAGAAGCCGATCCCTTCGAGCATCCACTGGCCCGGCATGACATGGCACAGCGTCCGCAGCCGTACGCGGGGGTCGATGAGGGGCCGGTCAAGCAGGATGGTGTTCTGCCAGAACGTGCCGCCCAGCACCGTGTACTCCCCTGGCCTCGCGCCGACGCCGAGCAGCCCAAGCTGGGTGTCGGCGCCGCCCGCGACGACAGGGGTGCCCGCCCGCAGGCCGGTCTCCGCCGCGGCCGCGGGGGTGACCGTGCCGATCACCGTGCCGGGATCGGTGACCGGCGGCAGGATCTCGAGCGGCAGACCGCAGATCGCCGCGATGTCGGCTGACCAGGTCCGGTCGGCCAGGCGGAACATGCCCGAGCTCGATCCGCACGACGGCTCGGTCGCCTGCACGCCGGACAGCCGCGTCGCGATCCAGTCGCTGAGCATGCCCATGCCTGCCGTCGCGCGGAGGATGTCAGGCCGGTGCCGGGCCAGCCAGCGCAGCCGCGCCGGGGTCGTGATCGACACCCAGTCGCCGCCGTCGGCGTAGATCCGCTCGGCCGCGCCCTCGGCGATCAGCTCGACGGCCTCCTGCGCGGATCTGCTATCGACGTTCGGGCAGGCCCAGATCTCGCGGCCTGCGTCGTCATAAAGCACGATGCCCTCGCGCATGCTGGTCGCCGCGACGGCGCGGACGTCGTGGCCGCTGGCGCCCGCCTGCCCGAGCGCGTCCCTGATGCACGCGGCGATCGCCTGCCAGTTGGCGTGAACGTCGAAGTCCTGGCCGCCCGGAGCGTCGGCCGGCTCCCGGTGCGTCCACTCGCGCAGGCTGGAGGTTACCTGCTCGCCCTTCTGCGAAAAGAGCACCGCCCGGCAGCTCCCGGTGCCGGCGTCGATGGCCAGCAGGTAGCTGCCGCTCATGACCCGCCGCCCGCAGCGATGACGGCGGCCTCGGGCCGGTCGAATACCTCGGGGTTCACGACGCCGACCGGCCGCTGGCCCGCGATCGTCGCGGCAACCGCCGCTGCGGCCTGTCGCGCGCCGCGCTGGAGCGTCTCCTGCGTAGCGCCCCCGATGTGCGGAGTGATGAGTACCTCGGGCAGGTCGAGCAGCGGATGCCGGGCGTCTCCCGCCGGCCGCTCGACGACATCGAGCGCAGCACCGCCGAGGTGACCGCGGCGCAGGGCATCCGCCAGCTCGGCCTCGTCGACCAGCGACTCGCGCGCGGTGTTGATGAAGCGGGCGCCGGGCTTCATCCGGGCGAACTCCTTGGCCCCGAACATGTGCCCGTTCTCGGCCGTCGCCCTGGCGTGTACAGACACGATGTCGGAGTCGGCGAGCAGCGCGTCAAGGCTGACGAGGGAGACGCCGTCCGGCGCGACGGCGGGCGGGACAGGATCGTGGGCGATCACCGTGAAACCCAGCGCTACTGCCCGGCTCGCGACCTGGCGGCCGACGTGGCCGAGGCCCGCCAGGCCCAGGATGGTCTCGGGGGCTTCCTGGCCGAAGAACTCACGTCCCTCGAACGCGGAGTCGGCCAGCCTGCCGCCGCTGGTGATGTACCGGCTCGCCCGCGGCACACCGCGGATCAGCATCAGCGCGAAGGCGATGGTCAGCTCGGCGACGGCTGCGGCGTTCTTGCCGGGCGTGCTGGCGACCGGGATGCCGCGCTCGGTGGCGGCCGCCACGTCGACGTTGACCGGGCCGCCGCGCGCACAGCAGATCAGGCGTAGCCCTGGCGTGTCGAGCACCTCGGCGCTCACCGGCGCACCGTGCAGGACCAGCACCTCGTGGCCGCTGGCGGCCCTGGCAACCTCGGCCGGGTCGCCGGCGTACTCGCGCAGCCGGTGCTCCGACGGCGTCCGCGGCGGCTCCGCATCGGTCCGGCTGATCTGCAGCTGCGTGACGGTGACCGCTTCGCCGAGGCTCTCCAGAGCCGCGGCGAAGCTGCCGACCGGCATATAGGGATCACCGATGGCGAGTACTCGCACAGGTCGGCTCGGTATCACGGGCTGGCTGGGTATCACGGGTAGACGTAGCTCGGCTTCAGCTCGATGGCATGCCCGTTCCCTGATTCCAGCACCCACTTGATGATGGGCCCGGTGTCCAGGTAGTAGAACTCGATCGTCTCGCCGATCCGGCCGCTCATCAGGACGTCGGCGCCGCGCTCGCGCCAGTGCTCCTTCAGGAGGTCGCTGTCGTTGTCGTTGTGCTTCATGCAGGCGATGTGCTGCACGCCCTCGCCGTAGGTGTCCAGGTACTCCTGGTAGATGCTCGGGCCGCTCACCGGCTGGATGAGCTCGAAGCCGAGGTCACCGACCTTGGTCTCGGCCCCGATCATCCGGAACTCCACGGGCTCGCCGCGGACCATCGTGTCGTGCAGCAGCGGCGGCTTGTAGTCAAAGACGCTCCACGGGCCCCAGCCGAGGTTCTCGGTGTAGGCCTTAAGCGACTGCTCCATGTCGCGGACCACGATGGCGATCTGGGAGATCGCCATGGGCGTTCGCGGGACGACGATCTGTCCGGTGGTTTCGGTCACGCTGTACCTCCTGGGCTGGCGGCGGTTTGCGCTGCGGGCTGGACCCGCAGAGCGGTGAGCATGGCGGCGAGGTTGCCGGGGGCGTCGCGGCCGTCGAAGATCGCGCTGCCGCTGACGACGATGTCCGGGCCCCAGCTCGCGACCTCGGCGACGTTGGCGAGCGTCACGCCGCCGTCGACGCCGACGAGGATGGGGTGCCCGGCGGCCAGCGTGATCTCGCGTGCAGCGGCGACCCGGCGCGCGGTGTTCGCGGCCGGAGCCTGGCCAGACCAGCCAGGGTTGACTGCGAGCACGAGGACCAGGTCGATCAGGTCGAGCACCGGCTCGATGACGCCGACCGGGGTACCGGGGCTGAGCGCGTAGCCGCGGATCACCGGGCGGACGCTGGCCGACAGGGCGGTCAGCTCCTGCAGCACCCGGTGCGGATGCCTGCTGGCCTCGGCGTGCACCGTCACGATCGCCGCCCCGGCCCGCACCACCTCGGGCAGGATGCGCGCCGGCTCGTCGACCATCAGGTGCGCGTCGACGGGCACGCCGGTCGAGGCGACCGCGGCCAGGAAGGCCGGCCCGACCGTGAGCTGCGGGCAGAAGCAGCCGTCCATGACATCGACGTGCGCGAAGTCAGCCCGGCCGGCGATCACGTCCAGCTCGGCGCCCAGCTGAGTTAGGTCAGCAGTGAGGATCCCGGCGGACAGGCGCGGCGGCGCGGCGGCTGTCATGCGGTGGCCCCGGCGGTGCCCGCGGCGACGACGTCGCCGGTGCGCGCGGCGAACTCCTCGATCGCGGCAGAGCCACTGATCGCACCGATCTCCAGCTCGTAATGCCGCTGCTCCCCCGGCTCCAGGAACATCAGCTCCCCGCGCTCGCGCGCGTCGAATCGGCCTGCGTCCCGGTTGGTGCTCGGCTCCATCGCGACGACATAGGTGCCCGAGCCGAGCTGCCGCCAGGTGATGTGGTGCGGCAGCTGATCGCGGCGATAGCGCTGGTACACGCCGAGCCCGGCGGCGCGGTTGAGCACGGCCGCGAGCACGTAGCCGTCGCCGTTGACAGCCATGTCGTGCTCGTAGCACTCCTCGACATAGCTAGGGTCCGGCGCGACGATGCCGCGGTACTCCGGCGTGCTGGCGGCGCTGACGCACGTGCCGGCCGGGGCCGGATAGCACAGCTCGGCGCCGGCGTCGACGACCGGGAAGCCGACGTTGCAGTGGTACAGCAACATGTGCGGGCAGGCGGTTGCGCCCGCGTTGGTGACGGTGTCGCTGATCCGCACGCACGTCCCGCCGAGGTCCGCCTCGATCCGGCGCGTGAGCACGAGCTGCTCGCCGAACACGGCCATCTGCGCGATCTCGCCCTCCGCCCAGAGCACGCAGTCGTCCCCATGCCAGCTCGTGCCGTAGCCGGACAGGCGCGCCGGGAGCCCGGTGTAGCGGCCGTGCAGGCCGTACGTCTCTGTCTGCCGGTGCGGGTAGTTGAAGAAGGCCGAGTCGTCGGCGCCGCCGAGCAGCGTGTGGTCGAGGCCGCAGGTCGAGACCAGGCCGCCGGGGAAGCCGCGGAACCAGCCAATGCCGGCCGGCTCGTAGTACCAGGGACCGACCAGCCCTACCGGCGACCACCAGGCAAGGGAACGCCCGCCGTGCCAGGCGCGGCCGATGTCGAAGCCGCGGTCGACGAGGACCTCGAAGTCGAATCCGGCGCCGGTCGCGAACCGCAGCAACCGCACGCCGCGCTCCGCTCCGTCGGCGGCCTCGGTGAGCTGCACGCCCGCGATCTGATCAAGCCGGCCGACCCGCGCCAGCAACTCTGGCCGGGTCCAGTGCCGTCCCCACAGCTCGACCACCGCTAAGCCTCCGCTGCCGTTGAAACAACACTGCCGTTGAAACAACACTGCTGGGCATTCGCTCATTGACGGGACATTTGCTCAATCATGACGATGCCCTGGGTTCCTGGCAAGGGTTCAGCCGCTGCCAAGTGACCATAGGAAGCCGCAGTGACCTGGTCCGCGAGGGAACACCGGCCAGATGTCGACGACCTGATCGCCTTCGACCGCGAATATCACGTCGTGCAGGTTCACCGTCGTGGGCGCGTAACCGCAGACGAGCCGCATCTTGTCGCCAAGTCCGGCGCGGAAGTCAGGACCGGTGTCAAACAGCGCGTGCTCCTCGGCGTAATACCGCGCCTCGTACTCGTAGCCCTGCAGCGGCGGCGAGACGAAGTCGATCCCGATCGACTTGCGCCCGGCGTCGAAGATGACCGTGTCGCCGTGCCGGGCCAGCACGCTGGTCAGCACCGTGAGCGACACCTCGAAGCCCGGCACGAGGTTGCCGTGGAAGGCGTCCATGAACACGTATGACCCGGCCTGGAGCTCGGTCACGGCAGGGTTGCGGCCAGTGATGTTGTAAGTGCCGGTCCCGCCGCCCGACAGGACGTCGGCTGGCAGCCCGTCCGAGCGGAGCAGCTCTTTCACAGCGGTCGCGTAGGCCATGGCCTCGGTCGCGAGCCGGAGCCTCGTGCCCGCGTCCGGCTCGAGCATGCAGTGTCCCTCGTAGGCCTGCACGCCGCGCAGCTGCAGCCCGGCCGCGGCATGTACCTGCCGGGCCAGCTCAAGGGCCTGCTCCGGGGAGCGGGCGCCGCACCTGGCCATGCCGACGTCCAGGTCGACGAGGATGCCGGCCGTGCTGCCGGCCGCGGTCATTGCCGCCGACAGATCGGCGATGTTGCGCGGGTCGTCCACCGCGATGACCAGATCCGCGCGGCCGGCCAGCGCGGCCGCCGCCCTGATCTTGTCGGTGCCGACGACCTCGTTGGCGATGAGGATGCTCTCGATGCCGGCCGCGGCCATCGCCGCCGCTTCCCAGATGGTCGCGACGGTCACGCCGATCGCGCCGGCCTCGACCTGCAGCAGGGCGATGTCCGGGCTCTTCTGCACCTTGGTGTGCGGTCGCAGCCTGGCTACCTGGCCGTCAAGCGCGGTCATCATCGCGCCGATGTTGCGCCGCATCACGTCCAGGTCGACGATGAGCGCTGGCGTCTGCAGCGACTCGACCGACATCCCCTTGTGCTGGCCGTACATGTCCTGCACGCGCTCGGCGGCCTGCAGCCAGGGTCGCCGCCAGTCACTCACCGGCCACGTCCAGCCGAGCCACGGCATAAGGATTCAGGGTCACCTGGGCTGCTCCTTCGCTGAGATGTACGTCGGCGCCCGACAGCAGGAAGCTCTCGAGATTGGCGGCGGCCGCCTCGAATGAGTTCTCGTCGAGAATCCGGAGGCGAGCCGGGCCGTCGCGGCCGGCGCTGGCGAATCCGGAACTGGCGAGGCCGGTCAGCTCGACGCGCACGTCATTCGTGTCGCCGGTCAGATTGGCGAGCAGGACCGTGGTCGCGCCCGCCTTGCTGACCGCGACAACGCCGAGCCGCGCCGGGTCGCCGCCGGCGAGCTCGCGGACGCTCCCGCCGGCGAGGCCGCAAGCGTCGGCCAGCACGACGGCGAGCGGGTACGGCGTGTCCGGCCTGGAGAAGAACTCCGCCGGGCTCGGGCTGCCAGCCGGGCTCTCGATCACGCCGGTCGGGCCGACCGTGTCGTAATACGTGAGCCCGTCGGCGCCGGCGCCGGCCAGGGCCGCCACACTGCCGAGGGTCCAGGCCGCTCCGAACAGCGACGGCTGCCGGACGTCGACCTGCCAGGGCAGCCCGCCGTCGGCGAACTCCTGATCGGTGACCGCGACCGCGTTGAACCGCGGTCGCAGCGTTATGGGCGTGACGTACAGGCCAGCGCCCGGCGCGAAGAACCGCGCGGTCGCGATCGTGGCCGGCTGCGCTTGCAGATTCTCCATCAGCGACATGTCGTCGAAGGCGTGGACCTGCGGGTTCACCGACCAGGCCAGCCCGTCAGCCGATCCCGGCGGGATCCGGTGCCGGTTTAGCTCGTTGAAGTAGATGTTCGTGCCCGATATCACCGGCACGTCGGCCATGCCAGCCTCGGCCAGAGCCGCCTGGACCGCGGTGACGGTCCGGGCCGAGCTGGACTGCTCGCCGTCGCTGAACGCCAGGACCCGCGTGAGCGGCGGCCGCGCCGCGTTCAGGCCCGCGCGCAACCGGGCCAGTCCCGTGGCGACGGCCGCCGCGTCGTCGCCCGCCGGCAGGAAGATCGCAAGCTCAAGGCCGCAGCCGAGCTCACCCGCCTGGCCGGCGGCCGCTTCGAGTTCCGCGGGCGCCGAATCGGATGTCAGGTGCACATCGGCGCGCAGGTGCGCGGGCCCGATTGCGCGCAACGTCGAGCGCGCCCGGTCTGACCAGGCGGCGCTGACATCGGCGCTGCGCAGCCCTACCGGCGGGAACGCCCGGCCAGTGCCATCGCCGACCGCGACCGTGAGTGCCGCAGCGATTAGGCCGGGCGGGCGAGGTTCAGCAGCGGCGGCCGCGGCGAAGCCGTCGGCGCGGATCACGATCTGCTGGTCGAACTGCGCGCCGGGTGCGGCCTCATGGCGGTAGCCGAGCCTGGCGGGCGTCGACGCCGACTTGTAGGAGGCGTCGGTCCAGTTCCGCTGGTCCTCCATCTCCCAGAGTTCGCCGGCGAATTCGAACCGGACGACGCCGCCGGACACGTGCTTCAGGTCGAGCGCGCTGACCGGCTCGAACAAGGGCAGGTCCGTGCCGTCGTCAAGGTGAATCTGCGGGCCGATGGCGTCCGGAAGGGTACCGCTGACCGGGCCCTCTGGCGTGCTGCCCGAGTACGGCTGGCCGGCGTAGCCGTCGGTCGGGTGGTGCACGCAGATGCCGATCTTGGCGTAGGCGAAGGCGGACAGCGCGGTGCCCTGCATCCGGTACCGGATCGTCCCGGCACGGTCGCCGTCGATCTCGGCGTGCCACTGGTAGTCCAGTTCGCCGACCTTGTGCCGGCGGGTGAACCGGATCGCGAAGCTGTCGCCGTGGTCGGCGACGTCGAGGTCGGTGATGTCACCAGGCAGGGTGTTCCAGTCCAGATCGCGGATCGCCACATAGATCCGCCGGGCGACCTCGGTGTCGCCCCAGCAGATCTGGCGGAGGTCACCGCCGGCGAACTGCACCCGCATAGGCCCGGCGCGCAGGAGGACGGCCGCGGGGACAGGCTCGCCCGTTCCGGTCCTGATGGTTTGTATGGGCAGTGCCAGCCCGGGGATCGGGTCACTCACGGTGCAGCACCTGCCCGCCGTCGACCGGGATCACCGCGCCGGTGATGAACGACGCGACGGGGCTGAGCAGCAGCTCGATCCAGGTCGCCACCTCATCAGCGGCGCCGATGCGACCGAGCGGCACTTGCTCGGCCAGCCACCGGTACGCCTCGTCCAGGTCGTCGGCCCAGGTGGCGTGGATGGGCGTGTCAATCGGACCTGGCGCGATGCAGTTGACCCGGACGCCCGACGGCGCGAGCTCACCCGCGAGCGTCTTGGTGAGGTAGTCGAGAGCGGCCTTCGTCATGCCGTACACGGACTGGCCGACCAGGTGCAGCGAGCCTGACGATGAGCTGATGTTCACGACCGCCTTGACCGGCGACACGAGCAGGTCCGGCAGCGCAGCCTGGACCAGGAAGTACGGCGCGCGCACGTTGGTCGCCAGGTGCTCGTCGAAGCCGCCGGTGGTCCAGTCCGAGATCGGCCTGTGGCGCACGATCGCCGCGTTGTTCACGAGGCCGTCGATGCGGCCATAACGCTCCCGGCACGCCGCCGCGATCAGGGGCGGGCTCTCGGGATCGGCCAGGTCGGCAGGCACGCAGAACGCTTCGCCGCCTGCCCCGGTGATGAGCTCCGCCTGCGCTGCCAGCGCGTCAGCGCGGCGGCCAACCAGGATCACGCTCGCGCCCGCGCCGCCAAGCCGGCGGGCGGTCGCGGCTCCGATCCCGCTGCTCGCCCCGGTCACGATGATCGCGCTGCCGCTCAGGCCGAGGTCAAGTGCCCCGACCGATCCTGGCGCCGAAGGCGCTGCCATTCGAACCTCCGGAGCCGGTGGCGCATGTCGATTGGGTAAGATCCTTCTACACCACCCTGGGCATATGTCAAGGCCTTGAGCGTCCGCTCACGGGCGCTGGCCGGCTGCCCGGTCGGGAGTTAAGCTTCGGGGAACCTTTCCGGCTGGTGTTCGGGACACCGCCGTGGCTGGCGCGAGCGAGGCGAGAGTGAAGAGCACCGGGATCGACGTCGGCCGCTGGAGTTCTGAGGAACTGCTGCTGCGAGCCGCGTGGTTCTACTACAAGGACGAGCTGACGCAGGACGAGATCGCCAAGCGCCTGTCGGTGTCGCGCGCGTCGGTCGGCCGACTGCTCGACCGGGCGCGGCGTGTCGGGCTGGTGTCCATCAACCTGAACGCCGAGTACCTCGACGCGTTCGAACTCAGCGCGGAACTGCGCCGCGTGTTCGATCTGTCCGAGGCGCTGGTCGTGCCCGACCACGACAAGGAGCCGGCAGATCATCACGCGCTCAATGCCCGGCTGGGACTTGGCGGAGCGCAGTTCCTGAGCACGCACCTGCGGCCGGGCGGCAGTCTCGGCGTCGGCTGGGGAGAGACGGTCTCGCGCGTGATCGCCGCGACGAACTTCGGCGCTGTCGGCCCGATCCACATGGTGACGCTGACCGGCGGCGTCGATGGCTACCTGCAGACAATTCTGTCGTCCAAGGGCGACGCACCCGCCGACAGCGACCTGGTCACCACCGCCGCCATCATCCCAGCGCCCACCTACGCCTCCTCCCCTTCGCTGGCCGCGGCGCTCCGCGAGGAGCCGACCATCCAGCAGGTGCTGAAGCACGCCTGCGAAGCCGAGCAGGCGGTCGTCGGCGTCGGCACGCCAACGCTCGACGCGACGATCGTCCAGCTCGGCTACCTCAGCCCGGACGACGTCGCGCTGCTGCACGAGCACAACGTCGTCGGCGACATCCTCGGCCAGTTCTTCGACGCCGACGGCAACGTCGTCAACATCCCGCTGCACGACCGGCGCATCGGCATCGAGCTAACCGACCTGAAGTTCATCCCTAAGGTCGTCGGCGTGGCTGGCGGCGTGCACAAGACGCACGCGATTCTCGGCGCGCTGCGCGGCGGCTTCCTCGACGTGCTCGTGACCAACGAGCTCGCGGCCATCTCCCTGCTCGAGCTGGAGCGAGCAGGAAGCTAACCGCCGGGCCCGGCCGTCGGCGCGGCATCGCTGCATGTTCTGCTCACCCTAGAATTATAGGCTGAGCTATACTCAGACTGTGACCTGGAGAGTTGAAGTCACTGATGAGTTCTCGAGGTGGGCTCGCGAGCTGAGGAAGCTCGACCGAGACTCATCCCGGCAGGTCGGCGCGGCAGTCGAGCTGCTTAAACAGCACGGGCCGAGCTTGAAGCGTCCACTCGTGGGTGAGATCAGCACATCCAAGCTCAAGAACATGAAGGAACTGCGGCCTGGATCCTCTGGCCGCAGTGAGATCAGGATCCTGTTCGTTTTCGACCCCTGGCAACAGATTGTCTTACTCGTGGCCGGCGATAAGGCCGGTGACTGGCTCGGCTGGTACCGCAAGGCGGTGCCGCGGGCAGAGGAGCTGTACGCGGAGCACATTGAAGCGATGAACGCTACTGAGCCAGGAGGCCGATAATGCGCTGGGAAGACCTTTACGAGGAACTGTATGACGCCGACGATCGGGCAGCGATTGAGCTGTTGAAGACTCGACTGCTGTCCGACCTCAAGACGCACCGCCTTGCCCAGGCCCGCAAGAGCCGCGGCCTCACGCAGCGAGACGTGGCTACCGCCATGGGGTTGAGCGTCGGGCGCGTCTCGCAGATCGAGCGCGGTGACGTGACCAGCGTTGAGGTTCTCGGCCGGTACGCGGACGCGGTTGGTGGTCGGCTACGGGTGGTGATCGACTTCGGCGACGAGCTCATCGCTGTGTGAAGCCGATCAGCGACCCTTGCGCTGCGGTCGAAGAGCCCGGGCGTTGTCAGACCCCCGCGAACTGCCTGGTCTGGAAGGCCAGTTGTCCGTCCCTGACGTCGACCGTCAGTTCCTGGCCCGGCAGTATCTGCCCGTCAAGCAGCATCTTGGACAGCGGGTTGTCCACCTCGCGCTGGATCGTGCGCCGCATCGGACGGGCCCCGAACTCGGGCTGATAGCCGTGCTCGGCGATCCAGTCGACGGCGGCGGGGGTGAACTGCACCGTCACATTCTGGGCGTGCAGCCGGCGGCGCGTCTCCTCGAGCTGCAGCTGGGTGATCTGCCGCAGCTCCGCCATGTCGAGCTGGCGGAAGATGATGATCTCATCGATCCGGTTGAGGAACTCGGGCCGGAAGGACTCGCGGAGCCGGCGCATCAGCTGCTCTGTCAGCTCGCTCTGCTGGCCGGCATCGGAGCTCGCGGCGTCGCCGGCGAAGCCGAGCGCCGGGCCGCGCCTGGTGATCAGGTCGGAGCCCAGGTTGCTGGTCATGATCAGGACGATGTTCCTGAAGTCCACCGTGCGGCCCTGGCCATCGGTCAGCCTGCCGTCATCGAGTACCTGGAGCAGGATGTTGAAGACATCCGGGTGCGCCTTCTCGATCTCGTCCAGCAGCACGACCGAGTAAGGCCGTCGCCGGACCGCCTCGGTGAGCTGGCCCGCCTCCTCGTAGCCGACGTAGCCCGGCGGCGCGCCCACCAGGCGGCTGACGGTGTGCCGCTCGGAGAACTCGCTCATGTCCAGCCGGATCATCTTGCTGTCCGCTCCGAACAGCGCCTCGGTCAGGGCGCGGGCGAGTTCGGTCTTGCCGACCCCGGTAGGCCCGAGGAACAGGAAGCTGCCGACCGGCCGGTTCGGATCGCCGAGCCCGGCGCGGGACCGGCGCACTGCCTCCGCGACCGCCTCGACCGCCTCGTCCTGCCCGATCACGCGCTCGTGCAGATGCCGCTCCAGCCCGAGCAGGCGATCCTTCTCCTCCTCGGTGAGCTGCTGGACAGGAACGCCCGTGGCCCGTGACACCACTTCGGCGATGTCGTTGACGGTGACCTCAGGCACGGCCTTGACCTGCTGGCTCAGCTGGCCGATCTGCCGGTGGACGTCCGCCGCCTGGTCGCGCAGCCGGCGCGCTTCCTCGTAGTTCTCGCTCGCCACCGCCTGATCCTTGTCCCGCTTGAGCTCGTCAGCCCGCCGCTCAAGGTCGCGCAGATCAGCGTCCGGCGTCTTGGTGCGCAGCCGGACCCGGGCGCCCGCCTGATCGATCAGGTCGATCGCCTTGTCCGGCAGGAACCGGTCGGTGACGTAACGATCGGACAACTCGACCGCGGCCACGAGTGCCTCGTCGTCGTAGCGGACCTGATGATGTGCCTCGTACCGGTCACGGAGCCCCTGGAGGATGGCCAGCGCGTCCTCCACGGTCGGCTCCGGCACCAGGATGGGCTGGAAGCGCCGGGCTAGCGCGGCGTCCTTCTCGATGTTCTTGCGGTACTCGTCAAGCGTCGTCGCGCCCACGACGTGCAGCTCACCGCGAGCAAGGGCGGGCTTGACCATGTTGCCGGCATCCATTCCGCCCTCGGTGCCGGCCCCGCCCCGACGATGGTGTGCAGCTCGTCGATGAAGATGATCAGCTCGTCGCTGTTCTCCCTGATCTCGTCGATGATCTTGCGCAGCCGCTCCTCAAAGTCGCCGCGATAGCGCGTGCCCGCGACGACACCGGAGAGCTCGAGCTGTACCACTCGCTTGCCGGCCAGCGTCTGCGGAACGTCCTCGTTCACGATGCGCTGGGCGAGGCCTTCGACGATCGCCGTCTTGCCGACGCCCGCCTCGCCGATGAGCACCGGGTTGTTCTTGCCGCGGCGGGACAGGACCTCAATGGTCTGCTCGATCTCGCCATCGCGGCCGATTACCGGGTCAATCCGGCCTTCTCGCGCCATCGCGGTCAGATCACGCCCGTATTGCTCCAGCGTGGGCGTCGACGACCGGCCATCCTGTCCTGGCGGGACACCCTGACCGGCGAGCACGGCCTGGAGCGCTTCCGGGGTCACGTGCGCGCTCGCCAGCTGGCGGCCGGCCTCGGACTCCGGGTTCACGGCCAGCGCGAACAATATGTGCTCCGGCCCGATATAGGTAGACCCCACAGAGCGCGAGATCTGATGCGCATCCAGCAGGGCCCGCTTGGCCCCCGGGGTCAGCTGCGGCGGCTGCAGCGGCTGGTCTGGGCGCTGCTGGCCGTCGCGGCCGCCCTCGTCACGGCGCGCGAGCGCATCGGGATCGGCGCCTGCACTGGCGAGAATCTGGCGGGTCGGCTCGAGGGACGCGGCAGCGGCCAGCAGGTGCTCGGTGTCGAGGTCAGCGCCCAGCTCAGCAGCGCGGGTGGCCGCGTCAGCGAGGAGCTCTCGGGCCGGCCCGCTCATCAGCCGGGTGATGTCGACCCGCTGACCTGGGCGAGGCTGTCCGCCCCCGGCGGCATAGATCCTGGCGATGAAGTCGTCGAACGGGCTGGAACCAGAGCCCTCTGGCCCGAAATATCCGCTGTTCATCGCGTGCCCTCCCCCGTGGCATGTGCCCGAGAACCGCATGACCGGACTACTTCATTCTGCCCACGCACCGCCAGGCAAACGGTGGCCAGGTCAGCCGTCACCGGTAGCCTGATGACGATGACCGAGCGCAAGCCCACGGGCATGAGCTTCAGAACGTGGATCGACGAGCAGATCAGCGCCGCGGCCGAGCGGGGTGCCTTCGACAACCTGCCCGGCGCCGGCAAGCCGCTGCCCAAGCGCGACGAGGCGGACGACGGCCAGGCCTGGCTGCGCGATTACCTGCGACGCGAAGGCGTCCCGGCTGACGTGCTCCTGCCGACCCCGCTGAAGCTGCGCAAAGAGAGCGCCCGGCTCGCCGAGACAGTGCATGCACTCCGGTCCGAGCAGGATGTGCGCGAGGTCGTCGCCGAGCTGAATCACCGCATCATGGAGTGGCGCCGGATACCTATCGGGCCGCCCATCTTCGTCCCGCTGGTGGACGAGGCGGCGATGGTGGCCAGCTGGCGCGCCGCCCAGCCCGCGCCGTCGGCGGCGGCTATGACGACGTCCGCGCCGGAGGCGCCTCGCGCGCCGTCACGGTGGTGGCGCCGCCGTCCGCGTCAGGCCCGCACGTGACGCAGCCGAGTTCATAGCCAGGCCCGAAGCCGGGGACGGCCGCCTGGCCGGCCTTCGGGAGCTACGACCCCACACTGTCTCGATTCGGCAACATCCCTGCCCAGACGGCGGATTCACGCTTCCCCGGCAGGGGCGCCGGGACTAGCCTTCGGGCAATCCCGGGGGGATCATCCGGGACGACTTACCCCAGCCGGCGGGGATTGCGCCACAAGCCGGCGGTCCTTCCGGGTGGCCGCAGGCCGCCCCCGCAGAGGAGGTTTCGTGAGAGGGACATTGAGGGCCGTCGTTGCGTTCAGCGCGATTGGACTGCTAGCGGCCGCGTGCGGCAGCTCACCGTCAGGCAGCAGCGCGTCAGGCGGCACTACCAGTGCTGCCGCCGCAGCCAGCAGCAAGTTCCTGGGCTGCATGGTCACCGACACCGGCGGCATCGACGACAAGTCGTTCAACCAGTCATCGTGGCAGGGCATGCAGGCCGCCGCGGCCACCGACCCAGGCAAGATCACAGTTACCTACCTGCCGTCCACGACGTCAGCGGACTACGCGTCGAACATCAGCACGCTGATGGCCAAGAAGTGCGGGATCATCGTCACGGTCGGATTCCTGATGGCTAACGCCACCGAGGCTGCCGCCAAGGCCAACCCGACGCAGAAGTTCGCGATCGTCGACTGCTCGTATGCGTCCTTCTGTCTGACCGGCACGAAGGTCACCAACATCGACCAGCTGGTCTTCAACACTGTCCAGGACGGCTTCCTCGGCGGTTACCTGGCGGCGGGAATGAGCAAGACGCACGTCGTGGCTACCTACGGCGGCGAGAATTTCGGGACTGTCACCATCTACGAGGACGGCTTCTGGGATGGCGTGCAGTACTACAACACCCAGCACCACACCAACGTCAAGGTGCTCGGCTGGGACGAGAAGACCCAGAAGGGCACCTTCGTCGGCAACTTCACGAACGTGGCCGCTGGTCAGTCCCTGGCCAACACCTTCATCGGCGACAACGCTGACGTCATCTTCCCGGTGGCCGGCGGGGTTGGCCTCGGCACCGCGAAGGCCGTGCAGACCGCCGACAATGCTGGCAAGCACATCTACGTGGAATGGGTCGACACCGATGGCTGCGTGAGCGCCGCGCAGTACTGCAAGTACATGCTCACCAGCGTCACGAAGGGCATCACCTCAGCGGTCAAGACCGCGGTGCTCTCGGCAGCGAATGGCAAGTTCGCCGGCGGCACCTACGTCGGCACGCTGGCCAACGGCGGCGCGGTCCTGTCCCCCTACCACGACCTCAGCTCCCAGGTTCCCGCGGCGCTGCAGGCCGAAATCCAGACCCTGGAGCAGGACATCATGAGCGGAAAGATCGTCCCGGCTACCAAGAGCCCGGTCTAAGCACCGGTCGTCCGCAACTAGAAGTCATGTGAGCCGTTCGGCTGCCTGGGCATATAACCAGGCAGCCGAGCGGTCTGCCGCAAATGGAGACTGCCGGTGAAGCTTGAGCTACGCGGTATCACCAAGCGATTCGGCAGTCTCGTGGCCAACGACCACATCGACCTGGTCGTGCAGCCGGGCGAGATCGTGGCCCTGCTCGGCGAGAACGGCGCGGGCAAGACCACTCTGATGAACGTCCTCTACGGACTGGTCCAGCCAGACGAGGGCGAGATCCTGGTCAACGACCAGCCGGTGCAGATCCGGTCGCCCAAGGACGCGATCAGGGCCGGCGTGGGCATGGTGCACCAGCACTTCATGCTCGTACCGGTCTTCACTGTCGCCGAGAACGTGACGCTCGGCGCCGAGCCGGTCCGTCGCCTCGGCCTGCTGGACCGGCGCCGCGCCCGTGCCTCGGTGGAGGACCTCTCGCAGCGCTTCGGATTGCGCGTCGATCCCGACGCTTACGTCGAGGATCTTCCTGTGGGCGTGCAGCAGCGGGTGGAGATCATCAAGGCGCTCCTGCGCGACGCCAGCATTCTGATACTCGACGAGCCCACCGCGGTTCTGACGCCTGGCGAGAGTGAGGACCTGTTCCAGATCATGCGCCAGTTGCGCGACAGCGGCCGGTCCATCGTCTTCATCTCGCACAAGCTCAAGGAGGTCCAGTCGATCGCCGACAACATCACGGTGATCCGCCGGGGCAAGGTGGTGGCCGAACGTCCGCCGACCACCAGCGACGCCGAGCTGGCGGCACTGATGGTCGGCCGCTCTGTGCAACTACGGGTGAGCAAGGAGGCGGCCAGCCCAGCCGGGGTGGTGCTCGACATCCGCGACTTCAGCGTGCCGGGCGAGCATGGCGACCTGGCCGTGCAGTCGATCTCCTTCGACGTGCGGGCCGGCGAGATCCTGGGGATCGCCGGGGTACAGGGGAACGGGCAGACCGAGCTGTGCGAGGCCCTGATGGGCCTGCGGCCGTCTACCGGCTCGATCGTGCTGGACGGGGCTGACATCAGCGCGGCGAGCACCCGTGACCGGCTCAGGGCTGGGATCGGCTACATACCCGAGGACCGGCAGGAAGACGGACTGGTCGGCGGGTTCTCGGTCGCCGACAATCTCATACTCGACGTCTACGACCGCCCGCCTTATGCCGCGGGCATCGCCATGAAAGCCGATGCCATCAGGACGGCGGCCCTGCATCTAGTCGAAACCTACGACGTCAGGACGTCCTCGGTGCTGACCCCGGCCGGAACCCTGTCCGGCGGGAACCAGCAGAAGGTCGTCGTCGCCAGGGAACTGAGCCGGCCGAACAAGCTGATGCTGGCCAGCCAGCCGACCCGCGGCCTGGACGTCGGCTCGATCGAATTCGTGCATTCCGAGATTGTCAAGCAGCGCGACCGGGGGGTGGCGGTCGTCATCGTCTCGTCCGAGCTCGATGAGATCTACGCGCTGTCGGACCGGATCGCGGTCATGTACGAGGGCAAGATCGTCGGCTTCTGCTCGCCGGACATCGCCGAGCAAGAGCTCGGGCTGCTGATGGCCGGAGCCGGAGCCGGAGCCGGACCGGAGCCGGAGCGGGCGCGGGCGCCGGCGCTGCCAAGCAGCCCGGCGATGACGCCGGGCCGCACCAGCCGAGCGCCGATGAGATTCTCGAGATTCCGGGCACGTCGGCCGACGATCCTGACCTTCCGGACCATCCCGAGGCGCGAGCCGAGGAGCCTGAGAAGTGAGCGATATCCCGGCGACCGGGCCCGAGCCGACGCCAGCCAACGAGCCGGACGCGCCCGACGCGGCGCCCGGCCCGGTCACCTCGCGCGTCCGGCTCACCGGCAGCGTGCTCATCCAGGCCATCACGCAGGGCAGCTCGACCGTCATCACCATCCTCGCGATCTTCCTGGCGCTTGGTGGTCGGCGGCGTGCTCATCGTCTTCAGCGATCCGGTCGTGACGCGCGCCTGGAGCTCGTTCTTCGCCAACCCGGGATATGCGCTCGGGCAGACCTGGGACGCGGTGTCCTTCGCCTACTCCCAGATGTTCGAAGGCGCGATCCTGAATCCGTCCACGATCAGCGCGGCCGCCCACGGCGGTTCGATCGCGGCGATCTTCTATCCGCTGTCCTCAACCTGCGCGCAGGCGACACCGCTGATACTCACCGGCTTGTCGGTCGCGATCGCATTCCGGGCCGGCTTGTTCAACATCGGCGCGGCCGGCCAGTGGGTAGGCGGCGCGATCGTGGCGACCTGGCTTGGCTTCGGCGTGAGCCTGCCGCCGGTCATTCACATCGTCGTGTGCGTGGTCGGCGCCTTCGTCGGCGGCGCCGTGATCGGCTGGTTCGTTGGGCTGCTCAAGGCCAGGACCGGCGCGCACGAGGTCATCGTGACGATCATGCTCAACTACGTGATGTACGACCTCCTCCAGTATCTGCTGTCGCATCCTTCGATGCTTCAGCAGCCGCACCAGACCAACGAGATCGCCCCGCTCATCGCGAACAATGCCAACCTGGGACACGTCGGCGGGCCGCCCCCGCAGGCCGGGGTCGGCTTCCTGATCGCTGTGGCAGCTGCATTCGGAGTTGCCTGGCTGCTGTCGCGTACCACCACCGGATTCCAGTTCCGCACGGTCGGAGCTAGCCCGAGCGCGGCCCGCACCGCCGGCATCAAGGTCGAACGGTCCTGGATCCTGGTGATGCTGCTGGCCGGCGGTCTTGCGGGCCTGTCTGCGGCGACGGTGATTCAGGGGACGGGCACGCAGCTGACGTTCAATAGTTACGGCACCTACGGACCCGACGGCATCACGGTTGCGCTGCTCGGCCGGGCCAGACCGCTCGGAGTGGTGCTCGCCGGGCTGCTGTTCGGCGCGCTGCACGTGGGCGGCACATTCGTCGAGGCAGCCACACTCGGCCAGGTCCCGGCCGACATCGTCCAGGTACTCGAAGGTCTCATCGTGCTCTTCGTCGCCGCACCCGCGCTGATTCGCGCCGTTTTCCGGCTGCGCGCCACCGGCGGGACGGGCATGGAGGCCGCCGCGAAGGGGTGGAACGGGTGACGGCTCTAGCCGCCGCGGTACGGGTGCCGCTTGATACCCATCGCAGATATCTGGCTGCGGTCACCTTCTGCGCCTTCGGGCTCCTTGACATCTTCTTGTTCGGGGCGCTGGCGTTCGTGCATTCGGGCGATGCCGCGTTCACCCTGTCCCAGGGCGGGTCGGGCATCCAGATACCGACCATCCGGGTGCCCGCCGCGGCTACGTGTTTCGCCCTCGGCCTCGTCTCGGTCGGCCTGGGCGTGCTCCGCGGGACTGTCGAGCAGAGCCGCCTGGCCCGTCGTCTCAGCATCGCCGCGGTGCTGCTGTGCTTCGTCGTCTCGCTGCTGTGCTGGGCCGACGCCGGCGCGATCCCGCTGAACATGATCATCATCGCGCAAGGCACCCTGACCGCATCCATTCCGCTGATCCTGGGCGCCCTGGCTGGCTGCCTGTGCGAGCGCTCGGGCGTGATCAACATCGCCATCGAGGGCCAGCTGCTGTTCGGTGCATTCACCGCCGCGATCGTGGCCAGCGCGTTCGGTGGCCTGTGGGCCGGGCTGGTGGCGGGGTCGCTGGCAGGCGGTCTGGTCGGGCTGCTGCTCGCAGTCTTCGCGATCACCTTCCTGATGGATCAGATCGTCCTCGGCGTCGTGCTGAACGTGCTGGCCCTGGGCATGACCGATTATCTCTACGACCGGCTGATGGCACAGAACTCGAACTACAACAGCGGCAACACGTTCGGCAACGTCAAGATCCCGCTGCTGAGCGACATCCCGATCATCGGCCCGATCTTCTTCGACTCGACCGTGTTCTTGTACATCACCTTCGTTGCCATCGTCGTCATCCAGGTGGCCTTGTTCCACAGCCGGTGGGGACTGCGGGTCAGAGCAGTCGGCGAGCATCCGACCGCCGCCGACACCGTCGGCATCAATGTGCTGTGGACCCGGTACCGCAACGTGATTCTCGGCGGGCTGCTCGCCGGCATCGGCGGGGCTTTCCTCACCATCGGGTCGGTCGGCGGGTTTCAGCAGAACATCAGTTCCGGCTTCGGCTACATCGCGCTGGCGGCCCTGATCTTCGGCCGGTGGACGCCGCTTGGCTCGCTCGCCGCGGCCCTGCTGTTCGGCTTCTGCCTGGAACTGGCGCTGGTGCTGCCCACTGTCAACGCGGTGCTTCCGCCGCCGATCATGAACATGGCGCCCTACGTGGTCACGATCGTGGCCGTGGCCGGCCTGGTCGGCAAGGTCAGAGCGCCCAAGGCTGACGGCCAGCCGTACGTCAAGGCGTGACACGAGGGCGGGCTGAATGACTGTCGACTGGGCTGCGCTGCGTGCCGCGGCTACTGCGGTGGCCACCAGGGCGCACGCGCCTTACTCAGGGCTCCAGGTGGGCGCCGCAGGGCTCGATGGCAGCGGCACCATGGTCACCGGGTGCAACGTGGAGAACGCCTCCTACGGGCTCACTCTGTGCGCTGAGTGCGGGCTCGTCAGCGCCCAGCACGCGGCCGGCGCCGGGCCGCTTGTCGCGGTCAGCGTCGTCGCGGCCGACGGCGCACCGCTGGTGCCGTGCGGCCGGTGCCGGCAGCTCCTGCTGGAGGCCGGCGGGCCGGAGCTGCAGCTCGATGCCGACGGCGGACCGCGGCGGCTCGGCGACCTGCTGCCTGCCGCGTTCACCGACAGCGACCTGGCGAGCCGACGCGCCCCCACGGCCCAGAGCAACAGCGATGCCTGACGCAGTCGACCTGATCCGGGCCAAGCGCGACGGCGGTGAGCTGTCGGCGGCCGACATCCGCTGGCTGATCGCCGCCTACACCGGCGGCGCCATCGCCGACGAGCAGATGTCTGCGCTGCTGATGGCGATCTACTTCCGCGGGATGGCTCCGAGCGAGCTCATGGCCTGGACCGAGGCCATGATCAGCTCCGGCGAGCGCCTCGACCTGGGCGGCCTGGCGGCGCCGACGGTCGACAAGCACTCAACTGGCGGGGTCGGCGACAAGGTGTCCCTGATCCTGGCGCCGCTGGTGGCAAGCTGCGGCGCCGCGGTGCCGCAGTTGTCCGGCCGCGGACTCGGCCACACCGGCGGTACGCTGGACAAGCTGGAGTCGATCCCTGGCTGGCGCGCCTCGCTCTCAAACGCCGAGATCGTCGCGGTGCTCGTGGCGACCGGCTGCGTCATCTGCGCCGCCGGCGACGGCCTGGCACCGGCAGATCGCCGGCTGTACGCACTCCGGGACGTCACCGGCACGGTGGAATCCATCCCGCTGATCGCCAGCTCGATCATGTCCAAGAAAATTGCGGAGGGAACGGGGTCGCTTGTCCTCGACGTCAAGGTCGGCAGCGGCGCGTTCATGCCGGACCTGGCCTCGGCCCGGCAGCTCGCGGAGACCATGGTCGAGCTGGGCAACGCGCACGGCGTGCGCACCAGCGCGCTGCTCACCCGGATGGACACGCCGCTCGGCCGTGCCGTCGGCAACGCCGTGGAGGTGCGGGAGTCGGTCGCGACGCTGGGCGGGGCGGGCCCGGCCGATCTGGTCGAGGTCACGCTCGCGCTGGCGGCTGAGATGCTCCGGCTGGCCGGGATTGATGCCGACCCGGCAGCCGCACTCGCCGACGGGCGCGCCCTGAAGAGCTACCGCGCCATGATCGCCGCTCAGGGTGGCGATCCCGATGGTGAGCTGGCGTCCGCGGAGCACACCGAGCTGGTGCGCGCCGAGACGGCCGGCTGGCTCAGCGGCCTGGACGCGCGGGCCGTGGGCGTGGCGGCCTGGCGCCTCGGCGCCGGACGGGCCAGGAAGGAAGACCCGGTCTCGGCGGCGGCCGGGATCATCTGCCTGGCCAAGCCGGGCGAGCACGTCGAGGCCGGCCAGCCAGTGCTCGAGCTGCGCGCCGACGACCGGGCAAGGTTCGACCGCGCCCTCGAGGCGCTCGCTGGCGCGGCCGAAATCGGATCGGAGCCGCCCGAGCCAGCAGGCCTGGTGCTCGAGCAGATCGGATAACAACAGGACATGGCGCTCTCCATCACCGACATCCGCCGCGCGCCGAAGGTGATGCTGCACGATCACCTCGACGGCGGGCTGCGACCGCAGACTGTGGTTGAACTCGCCGCCGAGCAGGGCTACGTCGGGTTGCCGGCCGCCGACGCCGACGGGCTGGCCGCCTGGCTGACCGGGGTCGCGCCGCGCGGCCGGCTGGAGCTATACCTGGAGGCGTTCCAGCACACCGTCGCGGTCATGCAGACACCGGATGCGCTCATCCGGGTAGCGGAAGAGTGCGCGCAGGACCTGGCCGCCGACGGCATCGTCTACGCGGAGGTGCGCTTCGCGCCCGAGCTGCACCTCGACGGCGGGCTGAGCCTCGACGAGGTCGTCGAGGCCGTGCTGGAGGGCTTCCGCCGTGGCAGTGTCGCCGCCGGCCTGGCCGGCCGCACCATTACCGTCTACGCGCTGCTCACCGCGATGCGCACGGCGGCGCGGTCGCTGGAGATCGCCGAGCTGGCGGTCCGGCACCGGGACCACGGCGTGGTCGGCTTCGACATCGCCGGCGCCGAGGCGGGCAACCGGCCGAGCCGGCACCTGGATGCCTTCCAGTACGTCGAACGGGAGAACTTCCACATCACCATCCACGCCGGCGAGGCGTACGGCCTGCCGTCCATCTGGGAAGCGGTGCAGTGGTGCGGCGCCGAGCGGCTCGGCCACGGCGTCCGGATCATCGACGACATCACCCTCGACGCCGCCGGGCGGCCCGTGCTCGGCCGTCTCGCTAGCTACATCAGGGACCGCCGGATCCCGCTCGAGATGTGCCCGACCTCCAACCTGCAGACCGGCGCTGCCGCCTCGATCCGCGAGCACCCGATCGGGCTACTGCGGGACCTTTCCTTCCGGGTGACGGTCAATACCGACAACCGGCTGATGAGCGGCGTGAGCCTGTCGTCGGAGTTCGCCACCCTGGCGACGGCGTTCGGCTACGGCTGGGCGGACGTCGAATGGCTGACGATCAACGCGATGAAGAGCGCGTTCGCCCCCTTCGACGAGCGGCTGGCGATCATCAACGAGGTGATCAAGCCAGGCTTCGCACGCCTGCGGTAACGTCCCTATCGTGGGGATTGAATCGCTCGAGCGCGCGCCCGGCCGCTGGCCGTTCGAGGCTGCCGATGTCGCGACCTCCGACGCCGGGCTGCGCCAGGTGCTGCACGGGCTACCGGGCATCGACCAGGTCGGCGCCGGCGAGCGGGTCGCGGCGCTGGCGACCCGGTCGATCAAGAAGGACGCCAAGCTGATGGCGCTCGACCTCGCCATCACGATGGTCGACCTGACGACGCTCGAGGGCGCCGATACGCCCGGCAAGGTGCGCGCGATGTGCGCCAAGGCCCAGCATCCAGACACACAGCACCCAGATGCACGGCATCCGGATCCCGGCACCGCGGGTTTGCCGGCCGCTCCACCCGTCGCCGCCGTCTGCGTGTACCCGGACCTCGTCGGCGTGGCCAAGCAGGCCGTGGCCGGGAGCACCGTGGCGGTGGCCTCCGTCGCGACCGCGTTCCCCTCCGGCCGGGCGTCACTCGCGGTCAAGCTGGCCGACGTGCGGGACGCGGTCAGCGCCGGAGCCGACGAGATCGACATGGTGATCGACCGCGGCGCTTTCCTGGCGGGTCACTACGGGCAGGTGTATGCCGAGATCCGTGCCGTGCGCGAAGCATGCGGGCCCGCGCACCTGAAGGTGATCCTGGAGACCGGCGAGCTGGCCACCCTCGACAACATCGCCCGTGCGTCCTGGCTGGCGATGATGGCCGGGGCCGACTTCATCAAGACCTCGACCGGGAAGGTGACGCCCGCTTCGACGCCGCCGGTGGCCCTGGTGATGCTCGCGGCCGTCCGGGACTTCGAGCAGACCAGCGGCCGGCGGGTGGGCGTCAAGGTCGCCGGCGGCATCCGCACGGCCAAGGACGCGATCCGCTACCTCGTGCTTGTCAACGAGGTAGCCGGCCCGGCCTGGCTGACCCCGGCACTCTTCCGAATCGGTGCGTCGACGCTGCTCAACGACCTGCTCATGCAGCGGTGGAAGCAGCACACGGGCCGCTACGCCGGCCCCGACTACTTCACGATCGACTGAGACTAAGGCTGCCGATGCGGCGTCTGGCTTTTTCAGCAGATGGCGCCGAAAAAGCCAGACGTGGGTGAAATCGCGGAAAAAGCCAGACGCTAACGACGCTGGGCGGCCGATCTCGGCTGCGTGCCAGAATGAGGACCTGGCAGACCGCCGAGCACAAGGGCTGGCAGACCGCCAGGCACAACGGGAAGGCCGCAACGATGGGGTCCGGCAAGAAGCAGTCTGGCGCTAGCGTGGCACGGCCCAGCTTGGCCGCGCCGGCACAGGCTGGCAGTGGCGCGGAGCTGCCGGCCCTCGCCTGGGAGTACGCGCCCGCGCCGGAGTCGCGCGAGGTCGTCACCATCGCCGGCGAATACGGCCTGTTCGTGAACGGCGACTTCCGGCCGGCGGCGGCTGGTCGCAGCTTTGCCACCGTGAACCCGGCCACCGGGGAGAAGCTGACTACCGTCGCGGAGGCGGGGCCAGCCGACGTCGAGGATGCCGTGGCGGCGGCCCGCGGCGCTTACGACAAGGTGTGGGGCCCGATGCCGGGCAGCGAGCGGGCCAAGTACCTGTACCGGATCGCGCGGGTGCTGCAGGAGCGGGCGCGCGAGTTCGCGGTGCTGGAGAGCCTCGACAACGGCAAGCCGATCAGGGAATCACGCGACGTCGACATCCCGCTGGCCGCCGCGCACTTCTTCTACTACGCGGGCTGGGCGGACAAGCTGGAGCACGCCGGGTTCGGCCCGGCGCCGGCGCCGCTCGGCGTGGCGGCCCAGGTGATCCCGTGGAACTTCCCGCTGCTGATGGCGGCCTGGAAGCTCGCCCCGGCGCTGGCGGCCGGCAACACCTGCGTGCTGAAGCCCGCCGAGACGACGCCGCTGACTGCGCTTCTGCTCGCCGAGGTGTGCCTGCAGGTGGACCTGCCGCCTGGCGTCGTCAACGTGCTGACCGGCGCGGGCGAGACCGGCGCCGCGCTGGTCGGGCACCCCGGCGTCGACAAGATCGCCTTCACCGGTTCGACCGAGGTCGGCAAGCAGATCGCCGCGGCCGCGGCCGGCACCGGCAAGAAGCTGACGCTGGAACTGGGCGGCAAGGCCGCCAACGTCGTCTTCGACGATGCGCCGGTCGAGCAGGCAGTCGAGGGCATCGTCAACGGGATCTTCTTCAATCAGGGCCACGTCTGCTGCGCCGGGTCACGGCTCCTCGTCCAGGAGTCGGTGGCCGACATGGTGGTGGACCGGCTCAAGCGGCGCCTGGCGGCCCTGCGCCTCGGCGACCCGATGGACAAGAACACCGATATCGGCGCCATCAACTCCCGTCAGCAGCTCGACAAGATCACCGAGCTGACAGCCGCGGGTGAAGCCGAGGGGGCGGAGCGGTGGTCGCCGCCGTGCCCGCTGCCCGACAAGGGCTTCTGGTTCCCGCCGACGCTGTTCACCGGCGTTAGCCAGTCGCATCGGATCGCGCGCGAGGAGATCTTCGGGCCGGTCCTGTCCGTCCTGACATTTCGCACTCCGGAGGAAGCGGTGGCGAAGGCCAACAACACCCCGTACGGACTGTCGGCCGGCATCTGGACCGACAAGGGCAGCCGGATTCTCTGGATGGCGCAGCGCATGCGGGCAGGGGTGGTGTGGGCCAACACCTACAACCGCTTTGACCCGGCCAGCCCGTTCGGCGGCTACCAGGAGTCTGGCTACGGACGGGAGGGCGGCAGGCACGGCCTCGCCGCGTACCTCGATGTCTGAGTCTCCCACGCGGCTCGACGTCCGCAAGACCTACAAGATCTTCATTGGCGGCGCGTTCCCGCGCTCGGAGTCCGGCCGGTCCTACCCCGTGCTCGGCAAGCGAGGCGACCTGCTGGCCTACGCGGCGCAGGCGTCACGCAAGGACCTGCGCGATGCTGTCGTCGCCGCGCGCGGCGCCTTCCCCGGCTGGTCGGGGGCGACCGCGTACAACCGCGGCCAGGTGCTCTACCGGGTCGCCGAGATGATGGAGGGCCGGGCCGCCGAGTTCGCGGCGGAGGTTGCGGACGCCGAGGGCCTGCGCACAGCCAAGGCGGCGGCGACCGTGTCGGCGGCCATCGACCGCTGGGTCTGGTACGCGGGCTGGAGCGACAAGGTCGCCCAGGTCGCTGGCGCCGCCAATCCGGTCGCCGGGCCCTACTTCAACTTCAGCGTGCCCGAGCCAACCGGCGTGGTGGCGACGATCGCGCCAGCGGACTCCAGCCTGCTCGGCCTCGTCAGCGTGCTCGCGCCGGTCATCGTCACCGGCAACACCGCGGTCGTCATCGCCAGCGAGCGCCGCCCGCTGCCGGCAGTGCTGCTCGCCGAGGTACTGGCCACCTCAGATGTACCAGGCGGCGTGGTCAACGTACTGACCGGCAGCACGGCCGAGCTGGCCCCTGTCGCGGCCAGTCACATGGACGTCAACGCCATCGACCTCACCGGGATACCCGCAGCCGATCGCGGCGACCTAGAACGCGCGGCGACCCAGAACCTGAAGCGCGTGCTCGCCGACGGCGACGACCAGCGCTGGACCGATGCGCCGGGCACGCGGCGGTTGCTCGCGACGCTGGAGATCAAGACGGTCTGGCACCCGGTCGGGACGTGACCGGGTGCCAGCCGCTTCAGCGCACTATCGGGATTAGGGCACCGGGGCGTACCAGACCCTGGTGCTCCAGTTGCTCAGCACATCCCGTGGCTGTGGCGCCACATACTCGGAGGCCATGTAAATCTTGCCGCGGAAGTACTGCGCCATGGAGTAGTCGCCGTACCTGCACTGACCTGAGGAGAACGGCGGATAGCAGGTGAAGTCGTCCAGCGGCCCGGCGCCGTGGGCTGCGATGCGGATCGGTCCGACCGGACCCTTTGCTCCGTTGAACTCGACGTAGGCCGTGCTCGGATAACGAGTCGTGCCAGATATCGCGAAGTTCATGAACCCGACGCCAGACTTGTTGACGCCAATGACGGGGTAGAGCAGGTCCTGTGAGGTCAGCACGTAGCCGTTGCTCACCAGGCTCACCGACACCGAACTGGCGTGCGGCGTGGGCTTGAGCACGAACCAGGCGGCGCCGGAATTCTGGCCGGTGCCGTAGTTGAAGCCAGTGTCCAATTCGGCGTACAGCCGGCCGCTGGCATAGGTGACTTCCTGGACGGCGTTGAAGTCGGTCTCCAGGGACGCCGTCCCGCAGAAGCCGACCGAGCAGCCGTACGGGGTAGCGCCGCTGCGCTGGAGGGCGTTGGGCGGGAAGGAGTAGCTCTCCGTGCTCACCGGCGTCTCCACCATGGTCGGCCGACCGCCGACGTTGAGGACACTGGTGTTGAGCAGGGCGTACACCTCAAGCCCTGAGCCGTAATTGAGGTTGGAGTTGGATTCCACGAAATACTCGGTGTTGGGTGCGGACGAGCCAGCGGTCACCGCCGACGGCGACAGGTGGTAGGCGGCGAACGGATCAGTAAGGTCGGACACCGCGTAGACCTGAACGACCGGGGGCGGGAAGCCGAAGCTCTGCGCTGCGCTTATCAGGGCGCTCTTCGACATCGCGTAGATGACGCTGCCGTTGAAGAACGGCCCGTCGACCGAGAACTCGTTGGTGGCGATATAGAAGCCGCTGTTGTCCATGCCGACCTGGTCGAAGTCGCCAAGACACGGGCAGCCGCCTGCGGTGTTGCCACTGTCGGAGGTGTCGATGCTGAATGTCGTGTACGGCCCGAACGGGCTCGTCGTCTGGCTCACGGCGATGAACTGAGTGCTCAGCGGCGAGGTGATGCCGTCGCCGAAGATGAACTGGGTGAGGAACCAGTGGCCGGTTTGCGGATCGCGGTAGGCACGCGGGTCCGACAGGAAAGCATCGGGTGACAGGCCGTAGATCTGGTAACTGGGGACCGCGCCGAGGAGCGTGCGACCGCTCGGCGAGTAGATGTTGAGTGTGTTGTTGACGTACTCCACGATGGCCGTGCCTGCGGTGCTGGGCCCGACAGCGAGCGCCTGATCCGGCGGGCTGACGTCTCCGATGCCGCCGGGAATGATGGGAGAGTTCGCGGCGCCGTTGATGGCGGCGGTGATGCCGTCGAAGCCATGAGCGCCCTTGACGTTACCGGCGAACCTGGTCAGCACGCGGGCGGCGGGGACCAGTCGGCCGGCGGCCTTGCTGCTGGCCTTCGCGGCGCCGGGTGGCAGTCGCAGCGGCGCCACCTTGGCGTGCGCCGGTGTCGTGGCGGGCGCCGCGTTCGCCAGCCGGCGAGCGTCGGCCCTGGCGAGGGTGCGCAGGTTCACCGTCCCGATCCGGTGCAGCGTGATCTTGCCGCCACGGGCCTTGACGATGTGCGACGCAGGTGCGTTTCTGGCCGCGGGTGCCGCCGGTGCGGCGGTCGCGGCGGGCACGAAGGCGGCGGCTAGCGCGCCGGCGCCGATAACCGCCGTAATTGCGCGAGTTAGCCAACCCCAACGAGCGAGCGGATATGACTGCTTTGTCATGCAAAATCCCCTCTCAATGGCTCCCGAAAAAAGGCCGAGCTCTCAACTTCTCAGCCTTACTAGCATTGAACGGGATTTCTATTCAACAATCCATTACTAAATGTTCATGTCACGTCAAGCCGGTACCTGCGCCGACGGCTTCTGAGTTCAGGCCGCCGCCCCGGCGAGCGCGTGCAGTGCCGCGGGGAAGACCTCGGCCGGCGGGGTGACGAGCCCGGCGCCGACCTGGCCCGTGCCGGCGACCTTGCCAGCCATCCCCGTGTTGATCTGCGGCAGGATCCCGGTGCGTGCCACCAGCGTGACGTCAATCCCGGCGGGCGTGCCGCGGAACTCCAGCGCGGGCACCCGATAGTGCGGATGCTCGGCCAGCGTGATCTCGTACATGCGCCGTGTCGTGGCGAGCGCGTCGGCCGCCGTCCCGCCGACCAGGGCCGCGATGGCGGGCGCTGCCGCCATGGCGAACCCGCCGAGCCCCGCCGTCTCGGTGATCGCCGAGTCGCCGATGTCCGGGCTGGCGTCATCGGGGCCGTAGTCGCCGAGGAACAGCCCCTGCGGCGTGAGGGCCGGCGCGGTGAACCACTGGTCCCGTGTCCCCGATACCTGGATGCCGAAGTCGGTGCCGTTGCGCGCCATCGCCACCACCATCGTCGCGCCGGGAATGTCACGGGCAGCGTCGAGCGCGAGCTTGCAGGCGGGCATCGCCAGGTTCAGGAAGAAGTGGTCGTTGCCCCCGATGAAGGCCGCCGCCCGCGCGACGTCGGCGGACCCGAAGCCGGATTCGACCATCGACGGCAGCAGGTCGCGCAGCAGCATGAGAGTGCCGGTCCTGTTGCGGTTGTGTGCCTCGTCGCCCATCTGCACCATCTGGGCGAGGATCGCGGTCACGTCGACCGGGCCGTGGCGGCGCACCGCGGCAGCGAGCAGCGGGCCGAGTACCGCTGACATCCAGGCCAGCCGCTCGAGCACGTCGGGCGAGAAGGCGCCGTAGCGCAGCACCTTGCCGAGACCCTCGTTGAGCGAGCAGTAGGACCGCTGCCCGGTGGCGGGGTCCTGGAGCACGGATAGCCACATCGATGGCGAGACCACGCCAGCCATCGGACCCACCGTGTGCCGGGAATGGCACGGCGCGAGCGCGAAGTCGCCGCGCGCCGCGAGCTGCGCGGCCGCCTCGGGCGAGGCGGCGAGGCCCTCGAAGACCGCGGCGCCCATCAGCGCACCGCGCAGCGGTCCCGCCGCCCGCTCCCAGCTGACCGGCGGCCCGGCGTGCAGGAACTCGCCGGGCTGCAGGTCCAGCGCGACGGCGGCGGGCACGACATCGACCAGATGCGCCCGGACGGCCAGCATCCGCTGCACGGCGAGCGCATTCGCCGGCGTCCGTCGCGGGTCGCTCAGGACGGGAACGAGGTCGTCCGCCACCCCCGCCATCGGCGGCGCCCAGTCGACCTGGGTTACCCGGGCAGCCTGGTCCTGCGCCGCCTCGGCCAGCAGGCCGAGCCCGGCACTGATGATGTGCGGCTCGCGCCGCAGCAGCTCGCTCATCGCGCACTGTCGATCATGGCGTGCTGGCGATCAGGTCGCAGGCGAAGCGCGTGGCCGCCGCGTTCGAGCCGAATACGTGTGCGCCAGCCGCCTGGAGCACCGTCGCCTGCCGGTCGACGCCCTGCGGGTCGGACGCCGCCCCGATTAGTGAGACCACGACGGCCAATCCACCGCCAGCCCGTCCCCCGGCAGTCAAGGCAGCCGCGATAGCCGGGCCGAGCTCGGCCGCCGGATCGGGATGCGCGCCGTGGCCGAGAACGACGTCGAGCATGACGACGGCCACACCCGGATCCGCGGCCTCGGCTGCTAGCCGATCGATCCGCAGTGACTGGTCGATCATGGGATGGGCCCGGCCCAGCGTCAGCTCGTCATCGCCGAAGTCGATCATGGCGTGCCCGTGCGTCGCCGCCGCGGACGTCCCAGCCACGGGTGCCAGCGGGGCAAGCCGGAGCTCTGGGCGCAGCGGGACGTTCGACGCGATCGGTCCGAGCCGTTCCAGCGCGATCACCATGGCCTCGTCGCAGAGCGTGCCGCCGGCGAACAGGCCGCGCAGCGCCCCGCCCCGAGGCTCGCCCGGCGACTGAGTTGGCGGCTCGGCCGGCGGGCCGGGCCAGCGGGGCCAGTCAGGGACCTGCAGGCCAAGGGCACGCAGTGCCTCCTCGGTGGCCGCGGTAAGGTCCGGCTCCCCCGGCGCGACGAACGCGAACTGCACCGGCGTCGTCAGGGCAGCCGCAAAGGCGCGCAGGTCTGCCGCGACAGCCGGGGCCGGCGGCTTAGACACCACGATGATGAGCTCGGTGCTCGAGTCGGCGTCCAGCGCGGTGAGAGCGGCACGGGCCGAACGGCCGCCGACCGCGGCCGACAGGTCACGTCCGCCGACCCCGAGCGCGGCGCTGACCCCGGCGCCGGCGTAGTCCAGCAGGCACAGCATCTGTTGCGCGCCGGTACCGGACGCGGCGACGAACCCGACAGGCCCGGCGGCCAGGGTGTGCGAAAAGCCGAGGCCAACGCCGGCCACGATCGCGGTCCCGCAGTCGGGGCCCATGACAATCAGGTCGCGTTGTGCGGCGAGGTCCTTGAGCACGATCTCCTGCTCGACCGGCATGTTGTCGGAGAAGATCATGACGTCGCAGCCGGCGTCGAGCGCGTCCATCGCCTCGGCGAAGGCGTACCCGCCTGGCACGGAGATCAGCGCGAGCCCGGGACCGCTCGCCCGCACGGCCGCCTGCGTCGTCCGCGGCCTGACCAGCGCGGCACCGGGCCCGGCGGCTGGCCGGGCGGCAAATGCCGCGTCGAGCGCCGCCAGCGCGCCCGACAACGCGACGTCGTTGCTGGCCCGGACGGCGATCAGCAGGTGGTTGGGCCCGGCGCCGTGCGGCGGCTGAAACCCCATCGACTCCAGTAGCCCGAGATTTAGCTCGGTCGCCATGGCGACGAGCGCCGCCTGCACGCCGTCGGCCTGGCGCACGTCCGCGCTGACCCGCATCAGCGTGACGGAGTCGGCGTAGCCGCCGGGCCTGGCCTCGACGTGCTCGGCGCTCACGCAGCCACCTCGCCTGGCAGCGCCGCCCGGGCCGCCAGCGCCAGACCCGTTGCCAGGGCCGCGCCGGACGTGTGGCCGACGCCGAGCAGGTCCCGCAGGGCAGTGCTGATCTGCCGCCCCCCGTGGCCCCGTGGTTGCGAACACAGTGGTTGCGAACACAGGGCGGCGGCGACCGCCGCGAGCTGGTCGATGCACTCGCCGCGCGCGGCGTGCCAGAGCAGCGCGGCCGATAGCGCCGTAGTGCGGACCGGTGCCAGGACCGCGGTCGCCGCCGCTATCTCCGGCGTGGCCAGGCCAAAGACCGACGCGCCGACGAGGAATCCGGCGAGCAGATCGTCGCCGCTCGGCGTGAGGCCAGGGCCTCGGCCCAGCAGCCACGCAACCGCGACCTCCGCCTCGTGACGGCCGCCCGCTGCGATTGCGTCCGCCAGCGGCCGGCTGTCGATCTCGGCAGTGCTGTCCTCAAGTCCGGCCCGCAGCGCGGCGAGCGCCGTGGCCACCACCGCGCCGCGAGCGGGCCGGACCGGCGCCCACTCCCTGACCGCACGCACGACGACTGGGCCACGCGGACCGGTCCAGCTGACGGCGCCGTCGCCCACCAGGCACCGGCCGAGCGCCAACGCCAGCAAGGACGGTGCTAGCGAGGTTAGGGGCAGCTCGGCGCTCGTGGTCGGGAGCAGCAGCCCGCACGGCAGCCGGACCGCGTCCGCCGTGAGTACGGCGAGCACCGCGGGCTGGCCGGCGGTAAGCAGGTGCTCCATCCGCAGGTAAAGGCCAGCCGGGGTCACGCCGAGCCACTCCGCTGGCCGCTCCGGTCCGGCGAGGACGGGCCGCAGGGTGCTGCTGGCGGCCGCGATGCATCTCACATCTCGCCATCCTGTAGCAGAAGATGATTTCCGTCACGCCCTCGGCAGCGTACCGTCACGCTATGACCGTCACCGCTGCGCCAGGAGCGTCGTGAAGCCACGACCGTTCCGCTACACGCGACCGCAGTCCACGGCGGAGGCAGTGGCGGCGCTGGCCGAGCCCGACGCGGAAGCGAAGGTGCTCGCCGGCGGTCAGTCCCTGGTACCGCTGATGTCCCTGCGCCTGGCCGCGCCCGACGTGCTCGTGGACATCAATCGCCTGACCGAGCTCAGCTACGTCAAGGTTTCCGGCGGCCAGGTGCGGGTCGGCGCGCTAGCGCGGCATGCCGACGTGCTGGCCAGCCCGGCGATCGGCGCAGCACAGCCGCTGCTGCGCAAGGCGCTCCGGTTCGTCGCGCATCCGGCGATACGTAACCGCGGGACGACGGTGGGCAGCATCGTGCACGCCGATCCGGCCGGCGAGATGCCCGCGGTCCTGGTGCTGCTCGGCGGGACCGTGAGCGTGATCAGCGCGGCCGGCGAGCGATCGATCCCGGCCAGCGACTTCTTCCTCGGGTCGCTGGAGTCGGCGGTCCGCGAGGACGAGCTCGCCATCGAGGCACAGTTCCCGGTCCGGCCGGCTCGCGGCGCGGGCACCGGGTTCACCGAGATGAGCCGGCGGCGAGGCGACTACGCGGTCTGCGGCGTCGCGGCCATGCTGTGGCTTGGCGCCGACGGCCGCATCGCCGGCGCGAAGGCGGCGTACCTGTCCATGGCGCCGTCGCCCGCCCTCCTGGACCTCAGCGAAGCCGTCGCTGGTGCCGCGGCCGACGCGACGTCCTTCCCTGCTGCGGGCAGCATGGCTCGCAGCAGGCTCGCGCCCCAGTCCGACATCCACGCGACCGCGGACTACCGCCTGCAGCTGGCGAGCGTGCTCACCGAGCGGGCGCTGGCCGAAGCGCTCGCCGAGGCGCGCGAGACGATGGACGCATGAGCGCCAGCCAGGAACACCACGGTGCCGAGCAATACGGCGAGGAACTGCACGAGGTGCGCCTGACCGTGAACGGCGCCGAGCGTACGACCCTGGTACCAGCGCGCCGGCTGCTGTCCGACTGCATCCGGCACGATCTGGGGCTGACCGGCACGCACGTAGGCTGCGAGCACGGCGTCTGCGGCGCCTGCACGATCTTGCTGGAGGGCGCGCCGGTGCGCTCGTGCCTCCTGCTCGCGGTCTCTGCCGACGGCGCGGACATCACGACCGTCGAGGGCCTCGCCGACGCCGACGGGACGCTGTCGCCGGTACAGCAGGCCTTCGGCGAGTGTCACGGCCTCCAGTGCGGCTTCTGCACGCCCGGCTTCCTGACCACGATCACTGCGGGCCTGCGCGCGACACCCGATCCTGACGACGAGCAAGCACGGGACATGATCGGCGGGAACCTGTGCCGCTGCACGGGCTACCAGAACATCCTGGCCGCGGTGCACCGGGCCGCACAGATCCAGCGCGATCGCGGCGCGGTGCAGACCAGGACCGTGTCGCCGTGAGCTCGCTGTTTGGCGCTCGCGTGCAGCGAGTCGAGGACGACCGGCTGATCCGCGGCCACGGGGCCTACCTCGACGACCTCGGCTCCGGCGCGCTCGCCGCAGCGTTCGTCCGCAGTCCGCACGCGCACGCGCGGATTACCAGCATCGACGTCAGCGGCGCGCTCGATGTGCCGGGGCTGGTCGCGATCTACACCTACTCCGACCTGCCGGACCGCCTGGCGGAGCCGCTCCCGCTGCTGATCCCGCATCCCGCCCTCACGCACGGCCGGACGCCGTACCCGCTGGCTAAAGACGAGGTCAACCACGTCGGCGAGGCCGTCGTGATGGTGGTGGCTGCCGACCGGTACCTGGCCGAGGACGCCGTGGACCTGATCGACGTCAGCTACGAGCCGCTGCCCGCCGTCGTCGGCCTGGACGCGGCGCGCGCTGCCGTGCACCTGGTGCACGACGACGTCCCCGGCAACCGCGCTGCCAACGCCGTCCAGGAGCACGGCGACACCGCGGCCGCGATCGCGGCCTCGCCGCACGTGCTCGAGCTTGACCTGGAGATCGAGAGGTCCGCGTCCACACCGCTGGAGGGCCGCGGCGTGCTCGCCGACTGGGACGACCGCGCCCGCCACCTCATGCTGTGGACATCGACGCAGACCTCGACCGGGGTGCGAGCCGCCGTCGCGGCCAAGCTCGGCCTCGACCTCAGCCAGGTCGACGTCATCACGCCCGACGTCGGCGGCGGCTTCGGCGTCAAGATCGTGCATCCCTGGCCGGAGGAGGTCCTGGTCCCGTGGGCCGCCCGGCTGCTCGGCCGGCCGGTCAAGTTCACCGAGGACAGGCGCGAGCACTTCATCGCCAGCGCGCACGAGCGTGCGCAGCAGCACCACGTCACGGTCGGCTTCGACGGCACCGGCCGGATACTCGGGCTCGACGTCCGTTTCTGGCACGACAACGGCGCCTACGTGCCCTACGGGCTGATCGTGCCGATCGTCACCTCCACCCAGCTGCTCGGGCCGTATAAACCTGGCGCCTACCGGGTGGAGTTCGACTCCCTCTACACCAACACCGTCATCGTGACGCCCTACCGCGGTGCCGGGCGGCCGCATGGCTGCTTTGTGATGGAGCGCACCATGGACGCGATCGCGGCCACGCTGGGCCTGGACCGCGCGCTGGTCCGCGAGCGTAACTTCATCCAGCCGGCCGAGATGCCCTACGACCAGGGGCTGATCTTCCAGGACGGGCGGCCGCTCATCTACGACTCCGGCGACTACCCGGCGCTGCTCGGCAAGCTCAAGGACCTGGTCGGGTGGGATGAATTCCCGGCGCTGCGAGCGGCAGCTGCCGCCGACGGCCGCCAGATAGGAATCGGTCTGGCCTGCTACGTGGAGGGCACCGGCGTCGGCCCGTACGAGGGCGGCCACGTCGTGGTCGAGACGTCCGGCAAGGTCAAGGTCGCCACCGGCCTGACGACGCAAGGCCAGGGGCACCAGACGGTGCTCGCACAGCTGGTCGCCGACGAGCTCGGCGTGCCCATGGGTGACGTGGAGGTCGTCACCGGCGACACCCGGCGGTTCGGCTACGCCGTCGGCACGTTCGCCTCACGCGCCGCCGTGATGAGCGGCTCCGCGGTCACGCTGGCGGCGCGGAAGGCGAAGGAAAAGGCGCTGCGCGTCGCTGCCGCGGCGCTTGAGGTCGCCGCTTCGGACCTGGAGATCACGAACGGCATCGTGCAGGTCAAGGGTGATCCGGATAGCGGTATCAGCCTCGGCACGGTCGCGGTGCTGTCCAATCCGCTGCGGTACGCGTTCGACGACGCCGCGAAGGCAGCGACCCAGTTCGCCGCGGGTGGCGACATGGACAAGCCGCCGGTGGCGCCGGATGACGAGCCGGGCATCGAGGGCCGCGCCTACTTCTCCCCCATCCGCTCGACGTTCGCCGCCGGAATGCACGCCGCGATCGTTGCGACCGACCCGGACACGGCCGAGATCACGATCCTGCGCTACTGCGTCGTGCATGACTGCGGCCCGCTCATCAACCCGCAGATCGTCGAGGGCCAGATCCACGGCGGCGTCGCGCAGGGCGTCGGCGGAGCGCTGTACGAGCGGATGGCCTACGACGAGACCGGGCAGCTGGTCAACGCGTCCTTCATGGATTTCCTCATGCCGTACGTGAGCGAGGTACCGCGGCAGATCGAAATCGACCACCTGGAAACGCCATCACCGCTGAACCCGCTCGGCATCAAGGGCGCCGGCGAAGCCGGGGTCATTCCCGGCGCCGCCGTCCTGGCCGCCGCGATCGAGGACGCCGAGGGCATTCCGATCAGGTCCATGCCGATGTCACCATCGGACCTGTTCGAGCTTCGCGCGCGGCAGGCCCGATGATGCCCCGCCACCTGCGGATCGGCATTGATACGGGCGGGACATTCACCGACGTGGTCGCGTTCGACGAGCTGACGGGCGCGCTGACCGTCACCAAGACTCCGTCCACGCCGGGCGATCCGGCACTCGGCTTCATGACTGGGCTGGCGAAGATACTGGGGCTGCTCGCAGCGGAGCCCGGCGAGATCGCGGCCGTGAGTCACGGCACCACGATCGCGACGAACCAGTTGCTGGAAGGCGCGGTCGGTGAGCTCGGATTCATCACCACCGAGGGCTTCGAGTTCATGCTGGAGATCGCGCGCCAGTCGGTGCCCGACGGCTACGGCAACTCCTACTTCTGGGTCAAGCCGGATCGGATCGTGCCGCCAGACCGGGTCAAGACGGTGGCCGGGCGGATCGACCACACCGGCGCCGAGCTGCGGCCATTCGACGAAGCGCAGGCCATAGCCGTCGCCCGGTGGTTCGCCGGCCGCGGCGTCAGCGCGATCGGCGTCTGTTTCCTGCACTCCTACGCCAACCCGGCGCACGAGCAGGCGATGGCGCGCGTGCTGGCGCGTGAGCATCCGGCGGCCATGGTCTCGCTGTCGTCGCTGGTACTGCCCGAGTACCGCGAGTACGAGCGGTCGATGACGACGCTCGTGGACGTCGCCGTCAAGCCGCGGGTGTCGCGGTACCTGGCCGCGATCGCGCGAACGGCTGGACGAGCTCGGCGGCCGGGTGCCGCTGCACGTGATGACCTCGAGCGGCGGCGTCGCGACGGCCGCGGAGGTCATCGGCCGGCCGATCGCGACCGTGCTGAGCGGGCCGGCCGCTGGCGCGGTGGGCGCGGCCATGATCGCGCAGAACGCGGGCCTCACCTCGGTGCTCACCTGTGACGGCGGCGGCACGTCCACCGATATCGCGGTCGTGGTCGGTGGCGAGGCCGCGCTCACGACCGATGGCACCGTCGGTGCATACCCGGCCAGGATCCCGATGGTCGACGTGGTCACCGTGGGCGCGGGCGGCGGCTCGGTGGCGTGGGTGTCGGCGGCAGGCGCGCTGAAGGTCGGGCCGCGGTCGGCTGGGGCGGATCCTGGCCCGCTCTGCTACGGCAAGGGCGGTCGCGAGGTCACGGTCACCGACGCTCACCTCGTCCTCGGGCGCATCCCGGCGCATCTGCTAGGCGGCGAGATCCCGCTGGACGCCGGCGCCGCGCGCGCCGGGCTCGGCCGACCTCGCGGCCAAGCTCGGCATGCCCGAGCAGGACTGCGCCGCCGGGATTCTGGAAGTCTCGGCCTGGAACCAGGCCAACGCCGTCCGGCAGATCACCGTCCAGCGCGGCCTCGACGTTCGCGACTTCACCCTGGTCACGTTCGGCGGCTCGGGCTCGCTGCTGGTCTGCCCGCTGATCGAGATCCTCGGCGTGCGCGGCGTGCTGGTGCCGGGCAACCCCGGCAACGTCTCGGCGTTCGGGCTGCTGACCGTTGACGTGCGCGCTGACTACGTCCGCACTCGCGTGGCCCGGCAGTCCGAGCTCGACTACGCGGACGTGGAGGCGATCTACGCACGGCTGACTGCGCAGGCGCGGGACGCCCTGACTGCGCAGGGCTTCGCGCCCGGCGAGCACCGCCTGCTGCGGACGGCTGACCTGCGGTACTTCGGGCAGGCGTTCGAGGTCCGCGTGCCGGTCGCCGCAGGGCGCGTGGGCCCGGCGCAGGCCGAGGCGGCCGCCGAGGCCTTTCACACGGCGCACCACGCGCTCTACGGGTACGACTTCCGCGGCAACGGGCGTCAGCAGGTGGAGTGGGTGAATCTGCGGGTCACCGGCATCGGCCCGATCCAGCGCCCGCGCCTTGCGGCGCTGGCCGCGCAGCACCCCGGCGCCTGGGATGGCATCACGGCCCGGGGCCTGACCGGCCGCCGGCCGGTGGTCTTCGGGCGGACGGCCGGGCCGGCCGATGCCGCCATCTACTGGCGGCCGTCCCTGGCTGCCGGCGACGAGCTGGCCGGGCCGGCGATCATCGAGGAGTACGGTGCCACAGTGCCGATCCATCCTGGTTTCGTCGCGCGCGTCGACAACTTCGGCAACCTGCTGGTCGGTGTGGCATGAGCGGGCGGACGCTGACTGGGCGGGCGCTGACGCAGGGCGGCGGGCCGGTGGACCCGGTGCTGCTGGAGATCATCGCGGGCAGCCTCGCCGCCATCGAGAAGGAGGTCGAGACCGCGATCGCCAGGACATCGCGGTCGCCGATGATCAGGGACGCGCACGACTTCCGGGCCGGGATTCATGACCGCCTGCTGCGCAAGCTGACCGGGCGTTCCTACAGCGCGCTCGTGCACCCCGTGGCCCGCGACTTCCCGCTGCCCACGATGCGGCCCGGCGACGTGTTTTTCCATAACGACGTGTACCTGTCCGAGGGCGGCATCGGCCACCTGCCCGACCTGTGCGTCACTGTGCCGGTGTTCGCCGCCGCGGATGCAGGCGCCGCACCTGAGGTAGTGGCGTTCGTACAGGCATTCGGCCATCACGACGACATCGGCGGCGCCGTGCCCGGATCCATGCCGAGCCATGCGACCAGCGTGTTTTCCGAGGGCCTGATGGTGCCGCCAATCCGGCTGTGGGACCAGGGCGTGCCGAACCAGGCCGCGCTGACCATCATGACCCGCAACTCGCGGATGCCGGAGTCGCTGGCCGCGGACCTCGATGCGGAGTGCTCGGCCTGCCTGCTCGGCGCGCGCCGGCTCGCCGAGCTCTTCGGGCGATACGGGCGGGCGGCCGTCGAGGCGTGCTTCGACGAGATCGTCGCGGGCACCACGCGCACGTACCGGCAGGAGATCCTGGCCAAGATCCCGCTGGGCACCTGGACATGGGAGGACTATGCCGAGCACGACGGCGTCGACGAGCCGCGGCTGCACGTCCAGCGCATCACCCTCACCAGGCTCGACGACCCGCAGCCGCGGCTGATACTCGACTTCACCGGCACCGGACCGCAGGCAAAGGGCCCCATCAACCACGCCGCCAACTACGCCGACGGCAACTTCCTCGCCAAATGGCTCGCGCCGATCCTGCGCAATCTCGCCGACACCCCCGAGCGGATGGCCGAGCTCGACGTCAACGAGGGCATCGTCGACCTGATAGAGATGCGCTTCCCGCCGCCGGGCACGCTGCTGACCCCTGTCTTCCCCGCGCCGACCAACGCGCGGACGTTCGTGATCCTTCGCCTGCTCGGGGTCTTCGCCGGGGTGCTGGCCAAGGCCGTCGGCGGCCAGATGCCCGCCGACCAGGAGACGATCCGCTACACCGGCGTCTACGGCCAGACGGCCAGCGGCGAGCCGTACCTCATGCGGGAGGTGCTCGGCGGCGGGTCCGGCGGCCGTTACTACGCCGACGGCGAGGACACGATCCACGTGGTTCCGGACTCGCGTAATCTGCCGGCCGAGTTCACCGAGGCCCGCTTCCCGCTGCTGGTGGAGCGGGTCGGGCTGGCGGTTGACTCGGGCGGGCCAGGCCAGTTCCGCGGCGGCCTTGGCTACGAGAAGGTGCTGCGGATGGTCGCTGACGGCTACTTCATGTCCATCGCCGACCGCTCGATCCTGTCCTGCTGGGGCGTGCGCGGCGGCAGGGCCGGACGGCCGTTCCAGGTCACGATCGACCCTGGTGGCGCCGGCGAGCAGGAGGTGGACGCGCTGGCCGACGGCGAGTTCGTGCCAGCCGGGACGCTGATCCGGATCCGCACGACCGGCGGCGGCGGCTGGGGTGACCCGCTAGCGCGCGATCCGGCCCTCGTGGCCCGCGACGTCCGGTGGGGCAAAGTGTCGCGCGCCGCAGCCGCGGCCGACTACGGCGTCGTGCTCGCCGACCGGGCCGACGATCCGGTGGCTGACGGCCCCGTGGTTGACAGCCCCGTGGTTGACGAGACGGCAACCCGCGCGCTGCGCGACCGCCAGCGGGCCGCGCGGCCGGACAGCCAGCCGTTCTTCGACCGCGGGCCTGGCTATGCCAGGCTCTCGGGCGGGCGCACGGCCGCCGACGTGGACTGGCTATGACGGTCCTGATCGCGCTCGGCGGCAACGCCATGACGGCGCCGGATGGCAGCGCCCGGCCGCAAGATCAGCGCGCGGCCATCGCCGTCGCGGCCGAATCGGTCGCCGACATCGTCGCAGCTGGTACCCCGGTCGTGCTCACGCACGGCAACGGCCCTCAGGTCGGCAACCTGCTGGTGAAGAACGAGATCGCGGCTGCCGTGGTCCCGCCGGTCCCGCTCGACTGGTGCGGTGCGCAGACGCAGGCCACCATCGGCGTGCTCATCCTCAATGCCCTTGACTCCGCGCTGGCCAGGCGCGACGTCAGCACGCGCACCGCCGTCGTGGTGTCGCGGACGCTCGTCGACCCAGGCGACCGCGGGTTCGCCGACCCGACCAAGCCGATCGGCCGGTATCTGCCGGGCGCTGAAGCCGCCGTCCTCATTGAGCATGGCCAGATCTGGCGCGACTTCGGACCGCCAGGCTGGCGGCGCGTCGTTGCCTCGCCCGAGCCGCTCGCGTGCCTGGATGCGGCCGCTGCGGCCGCCCTGCTCGCGGCGGGTTTCGTCGTGGTCTGCGCGGGCGGCGGCGGCGTCCCGGTCGTCAGGGATGAGCACGGCGGCCTGCGCGGAGTGGAGGCGGTGATCGACAAGGACCTGACGGCGGCCGTTCTCGGCCGGGAGCTGGGTGCCGACACGCTGATCATCGCCACGGACGTCGAGGCTGTGCTCGATGGCTGGGGCACCGCCGCCGCCCGACCGATCGGAGAGATCCCGGTCGCCCAGCTGCGCGCTCTCGCCAGCGGCGGGCATTTCCCGGCGGGCAGCATGGGGCCAAAGGTCGAGGCCGCCTGCCGGTTCGCCGAGAGCGGCGGCCGCGCGATCATCACGTCGCTGCACCACATCACCGATGCCCTGGCCGGGAGGGCGGGCACTGCCGTCATGCCGTAAGCCAAGTCAGCTAGCCGAGGAGGTAGGTTCGTGCCCGAGCCGATCGAGGTCCGCAAGATCCCGCTGCACCATGTGTCCGATGCCAGCGAGCTGGCGCGGCTGATCGACACCGACGTGCTCGCGGCCGACCGGGTCGTCGCCGTCATCGGCAAGACCGAGGGCAACGGCGGCGTCAACGACTACACGCGCATCCTCGCCGATCGCGCGTTCCGCGAGGTACTGGTGGCCAGGGGCAGTCGCGGGGCCGATGCCGTCGCGCAGGTGCCCATCGTCTGGTCAGGCGGCACGGATGGCGTACTCAGCCCGCACGCGACGGTGTTCGCGACGGTGCCGTCGGCGCACGCGGAGGTCACGGATGAACCGCGGCTATCGATCGGGTTCTCGATGAGCGAGCCCTTGCTCCCTGAGGACATCGGCCGCACAGCCATGATCACCAAAGTGGCGGTCGCGGTCCGGGCGGCGATGGCGCAGGCCGGGATCACCGATCCGGCGGACGTGCACTACGTGCAGACGAAGACGCCGCTGCTGACCATCCACACCATCCGGGACGCCAAGAGCCGCGGCCAGAGCGTCTGGACCGAAAACACCGGCGAGTCCATGGACGTGTCCAACGGGACCGCCGCGCTGGGCATCGCCGTGGCCCTCGGCGAGATCGCGATGCCGACGGACCGCGACGTCATGCGGGACCGTACGCTGTGCTCCGCGGTGGCCTCGTGCTCGTCTGGCGTGGAACTCGACCGCGCCCAGGTCGTCGTGGCCGGGAACGTGCGCGGCATCGGCGGGCGGTACCGCATCGGCCACTCGGTCATGCGCGACGCGCTGGACGCCGACGGCATCTGGGCCGCGATCCGGGACGCTGGCCTCGGGCTGCCGGACCGGCCGCATCCCGCCGACCTGGACGGCAGGCTCGTTAACGCGTTCCTGAAGTGCGAGGCCAGTCAGGACGGCCGGGTCCGGGGCTGGCGCAACGCCATGCTCGATGACTCCGACGTGCACTGGCATCGCCAGATCAAGGCCTGCGTCGGCGGCGTCGCCGCCGCCGTGACCGGCGATCCGGCCGTGTTCGTGTCGGTGTCAGCCGCGCATCAGGGTCCGGACGGCGGCGGCCCGGTCGCCGCCATCGTCGACCTCGGCGGCAGGCCGGCGTAGGCCACCGCGACCCGGGCGGCGAGCTCGGCGTTGTCGGCAATCAGGCGCCGGTTGACCTCGACGCTCCGGCCGTCGCTCAGCTCCTCGACGGCGGCGAGTACGGCCGGGGTGACCGCCTGCCCGGTGATGCCAGCGCGGCGCACCCGCTCCACCGCCTCGGTGATGAGCTCCTCGAGGTCAAGGCCGCCGGCAGGCGGGCGCGCCAGGATGAGTCCGCCCGACGGCGCGAGCTGCCAGTGCGCGGCCGCGATCGATGCCGTCTCGGCCGCATCCGACACGGTCGCCGAGACCGGCGGCCCGCCCTCGGCGGTGTAGAACATCGGCAGCGTCGCGGTCTGCCAGCCGAGGACCGGGACGGCGAGCGTCTCCAGCAGCTCGGCCGTGGCGCTGACGTCGAGGATCGACTTGGCGCCCGAGCAGACCACCACCGCCGGGGTCCGGGCCAGCTGCGGCAGGTCGGCGGAGATGTCCAGGCTGTCAGCGAAGCCGCGGTGCACGCCACCGATGCCGCCGGTGCCGACGAACCGGATACCGACGGCCCGGCACACGGCAAGCGTGCCGCCGACCGTCGTCGAACCGAGCGCGCCCTGCACCACGCAGGCGGCCAGGTCGCGCGCGCCGGCCTTGCGCGCCGCCGTGCCTGCCTCGGCGAAGCGATTCAGCTCGCTGGCGGACAGGCCCACCCGGATAGCGCCGTCGACCACGCCGACCGTCGCCGGAATTGCGCCCGCCGCCCGGACGCGCTCCTCAGAATCCAGCGCGGCCGCCAGTCCGCGGCCGGCCGAGAACCCATGCGACACCAGCGTCGTCTCCAGTGCGACCACGGGGCGGGCGTGCCTGATCGCGTCGGCAACCTCGTCGGTCAGCTGCGGTGCGAAGGTCACGGCATGGCCCCCATCTGCGCTACCGCCCGGCCCGCCGCGACCAGCCCGAGCTCTACTCCGCCGACCAGGTACCCGGCCGCGAACGCATCACCGGCCCCAGTCGCGTCGACCGGGACTGTAGGCAGTGCCGGGAAGTGCTTCCCGTGTGCGCGCACGCCTCCGGCGCCCAGCTTAACGACCACCCGGTCGGCCTCCAGCAGCCCGTCGAGCAGTGCTACCTCGGCATCGGTACCGAACACCACGTCGGGCCTGACCGATGCGATGAGGGCGCCAAAGGCCGCGACTCCGTACGTCTCGATCATGGCCGTCGACGCCAGGTCCACGCTCACCCGCGCGCTCCCTGCGCGTGCCGCGCTGACCACTGCCAGGGCCGCGCCACGCACCGGCTCGCGTGCGAACGCGTACGAGCTCACGTGCAGCCAGTCACAGCCGGTCAGCCAGTCGGGCCTGACCTCGGCTCGGGTCAGCTGCGCGCCGACCCCACGGTCGGTGAGCATGGAGCGCCGGTCGCCGCCATCCGACAGTGAGACGACCACGCCGGTACGGCCCTGCACGACCGGGCCGACGACCTCGACCCCGCGGCGCGCGAGCTCAGCCAGGACCAGTTCCGCGCCCACATCGGTGCCGCGCGCGGCGATCAGCCGACTCGGCACTCCGAGCGCCACCACCCAGGCCGCCACGTTCGCCGCCTGCCCGCCCACGCTGACCGAGGTTGCCGCCGGGGTGTCTGTTTCCTGCGTCAGTGCTTCCTGCGTCAGCGCTTCCTGGCTCATCGGGCCGCGGATGCGCACGACGACATCGAGGTGAGCATCGCCGAGTACGCAGATCATTCCTCACTATCTACCCCGGTCAGCACCACTTCCGCTGGCACAGCGCCGTGTCTTAGAGTCGCAATGCGTCGACCGCCCGAAGGGAAGCTGAGCATGCCCCGATCGTTCCGCCCGGTACGCGACGACGCCGAGCGCGCCGCCGACGAGCAGCGCGCCCAGGTACTCCAGCGGCAGCTTGCTGACCAGGCCTCCGGCGTGGCGATCACGTACGTCGACCATAGCGGGGCGGCGCGGATCAAGGTCGTGCCGCTGGATGGGCTCAGCCGGGCGGCGCGATCGGGCGTGGGCTTCTCGCCCGTCATCGACGCTTTCATCAGTGACGGCGGGATCGACGCCGCGTCGCCGCTGGATCAGCCGGACGGCGATCTGCGGATGGTGCCCGACCTGGACCAGCTCGTGATGCTGCGCGACCCCGAGGGCTGGGCCTGGGCGCCCGGCGATCGGTTCCACCAGGACGGCACCGTCTACGCCAACTGCCAGCGAACGTTCGCCCGCGCTCAGGTTGAGGCTGGGCTCGCCACGGGGATCAGCGCCCTCATGGCGATCGAGGTGGAGTGGATGGTCGGCCGCGACGCCGACGACTTCGAGCCTGCCTTCGGCGGTACCGGCTACGGGCTGAGCCGGTTCCTGAACGCATCCGAGTATGTCCGCGACGTGCTGGAGAGCCTCGTCGCCGCCGGCGTACGCGTTGAGCAGATCCATCCGGAGTACGGCCCGGCCCAGTTCGAGGTGTCGGTCGCCGCGCAAGACCCGGTGTCGGCAGCCGATACCAACGTGCTGGCGAAGCTAGTCATCGCGGCCGTCACTGCCCGGTACGGGCTGCGGGCATCGTTCGCGCCCGCCGTGGTCTCAGACAACGTCGGGAACGGCGGGCACGTGCACGCCAGCTTCTGGCAGGACGGGCGCAACCTGCTCGCGGGCGGCACTGGCCGGCATGGCCTGACCGGCGCCGGCGAGTCGATGATGGCGAGCCTGCTGACGAGCCTTCCTGAGCTGCTCGCCATTGGCGCCCCATCGCCTTCGTCATATCTGCGCTTGCAGCCGTCCCGGTGGGCCGGCGCCTTCCAGGTCTGGGGCAAGGAGAACAGGGAGGCCGCCGTCCGGTTCGTGGCCGGCGGCCCGTCGGATCCCGGCGCGGCCAACGTCGAGCTGAAGTGCTTCGACCTCAGCGCCAACCCCTACCTGCTCGTCGGCGCCGTGCTGGCCGTCGCGCTGGATGGCGCGGGCCGCGCGGACAGCCTCCCGGACGAGGTCACCGGCGACCCGGCAGCGCCTGGCCATCCGCTGGCCGGCCAGGCCGTCCGCCTGCCGGGCAGCCTGACCGAGGCGGTGAAGGCGCTAGAGGCCAGCGAGGTGCTGCGTGCGGCCGCGGGCGAGGAGCTGATCCGCACCTTTGTCGCGTCCCGGCGCGCCGAACTGGCGTTGTCGGACGGCAAGAAAGACGCGGACGTCATCGCCCACTATCGGTGGCTGGTCTGACGTGCCAGCGCCTGACATGACGACGCCTGACGTGCCTCAGGCTCAGATCGCGCTCATCGACCATCACGTCCACGGCATCCTGTCTGGCGATCTTGACCGCGACGCCATGGAGATCGCGCTGACGGAGTCGGGCGTCGCGCCGCCACCCGGCACGACCTCGTTCGACACCCAGCTCGGATTCGGCGTGCGACGCTGGTGTGCGCCACTGCTCGATCTAGAACCACGGGCGCCAGCCGACGAGTACGTCCGCAGACGGCTCGAGCTTGGCAGCGCCGAGGTTGCGCGCCGGCTCCTGACGGCCGCAGGCGTTGAGGCCTGGCTGGTCGACACCGGCTACCAGAGCGACGCGGTGACCACACCGGACGAGCTGACGCAGCTTAGCGGTACTCCGGCGCGCGTAGTGGCAAGGCTGGAGTCGATCGCGGCGCGCGTCATCGTCTCCGGCGCAGGCGCCGGCGGCTACCGCGAGGCGATGACGTTGGCGACGCAAACGGCTGCTGCGGACGCCGTGGGCTTCAAGACCGTGGCCGCCTACCGCGGCGGCCTTCTCCTGGACCCGGCCCGTCCGACGGCAGCGGAAGTCGAGGCCGCCGCCGGCACATGGCTGCGCGAGATCGATGCTGGCGCGCCGGTCAGGCTCGAGGACCGGGTGCTGATCCGGCACGGCATCTGGGCGGCGATCGACGTCGGCCTGCCGCTGCAGTTCCATGCTGGCTTCGGCGACACCGACTCGCGGCTCGCGGACTCCGATCCCGCCCTGTTGCACGACTTCCTGGTCGCGAGTCAGGGTGCCGGAACGCCGGTCATGCTGCTGCACTGCTATCCGTACCACCGGCAGGCCGGGGCGATGGCCAACCTGTTCCCGCATGTGTACATGGATGTCGGCGTGGCGCTTAACTACGCCGGCGCCCGGTCCGCGGCCGTCCTAGCCGAGGCGCTTGAGCTGACCCCGTTCCCTAAAATGCTGTACTCCTCCGATGCCTTCGGCCTGCCTGAGCTGCACTATCTGGGTGCGGTCGGGTTCAGGCGCGACATCGCCACGGTCACGGGCGCGTTCGTCGCCGACGGCGCGTGGTCGGCAGCCGACGCCGGACGCGTCGCCGACATGATCGGAAGTGGCAACGCCCGGCGCGTCTATCAGCTGGGCACCGCGTGACGCCTGACAGCCTTGCGGCGTCGCTGGCTGCACTGCTCACCAGGGAGCTGCCCGCCGCGGTCGAGCTCCGGCACGACCTGCACCGGCACGCCGAGCTGTCCGGAGCCGAGTACGCGACGGCGGCCGCCGCGGCCGCCGCGCTCGGCCGGCCCGACGCACCGGCTGTCGCCGGGACCGGGCGGCTCGTCCGCATCGGACCGCCGGCCGGCCCGGCCATCGCCATCCGCGCGGAGCTTGACGGGCTGCCGGTCGCCGAGGACACCGGCGTCTCCTGGTCGTCGGCGACTGGTGCCATGCATGCCTGCGGCCACGACGTGCACCTGGCTGCCCTGACCGCCCTCGGCCGGGCGGCCCGGCACGCGGACCTGCCCGTGGCGCTGCTGTGCGTCCTTCAGCCGCGTGAGGAGACAACGCCGTCCGGTGCGGCCGAGATCGCTGCCGACGCCAGCTTCGCCGCGCAGCGGCCGGCCGCCATGATCGGCGTGCACCTCCAGCATCAGTTCCCGGCCGGGACGGTGGTCGCGGCGATGGGCACCATCAACGCGGCGACCGATGACTTCGAGATCACGGTCACCGGTACCGGCGGGCACGCCGGTTACCCTCACCTCGCGGCCGACCCCGTGCTCGCCCTGTGCCAGTCCGTCGTGTCCCTCCAGCAGCTCGTGAGCCGGCGCATCGACCCGACCCACGCGGCCGTTGTCTCGGTCGGGGCGCTGCAGGCCGGCCAGGCCGCGAACGTCATCCCGCCGGCTGCGACCGCTGCCGGCACGATCCGGACGCTGCACGGCCCGGACCGCGAGTTCCTCCGCGCAGCCGTGCGCGACACCGTCGCCGACACCTGCCGGGCGCACGGCTGCGAGGGTCGCGTCACCATCACGCCAGCCGAGCCCGCGCTGGTCAACGATCCGCGGCTCGCCGCGGCCTGCCAGGAGCGGCTGCGGGCGGCCGGCTTCGCCGTCGACACCGACTTCCGCTCCTGCGGCGCAGACGACTTTTCCTACTTCACTGCGGTCGTCCCGAGCGTCATGCTGTTCGCCGGCAGCGGCACGGCCGTGAGCCTGCACCACCCGCAGTTCCTGCCGGCGGACGAAGCCGTCGGCCAGGTCGCCACGGCCATGCTCGCCGGGTACCTGGCCGCGCTGGACTGCCTAGCCGGCGAGGGCCTTGTAGATCGCTGAGACGTACTTCTCGCTGCGGTCGGAGCCGATGATCCCCGGCCCCATCTTGTTCATCATGTAGGAGATCGTCATCTTGCGACCCACGTCCATGATGATGACCGAGCCGCCCCAGCCGCCCCAGTAGCAGATCTTCTCATCCGGGACGTACGGCAGCGTCTCGAGCTTCGGCAGGCCGTAGCCGATGCCAAAACGGAGCGGCACGCCGAGCACGACGTCGATGCCGTCGGCCTGCTCGGAGAAGATCAGCTCGATGGTCTCTGGCCGCAGCAGCCGGACCCCGTCGACCTCGCCACCGCGGGAGATCACCGACAGGATGCGGGCGACCGACCGCGCGTTCCCATGGCCGTTCGCCGCGCCAATGTCGGCCAAGCGCCACTCGGGGGTGTTGGCGTTGGTGGCATCGGCGGGCGGCCCAGTCAGCGTCTTCACGGTCGGGCTGTCCATGCCGAGGGCGCCGAGGTCGAACGGCAGCGGCGGCGGCGGGATGACGTTGGATATCCGGCTCCAGTCCTTCTCGGCCGCGCCAATCTGGAAGTCGGCGCCCAGCGGGCCGGCGATCTCCTCGGCCACGAACTGCTTGAGCGACTTGCCGGTGATCCGGCGCAGAACCTCGCCGATGAGGTGCCCGAAGTTCAGCGCGTGATAGCCCGAGGCGGTTCCCGGCTCCCACCAGGGCGCCTGCGCGGCGAACCTGGCGGTGGACTTGTCCCAGTCGTAGAGATCCTCGACAACGGCGGGCTGGTCCAGCCCCGAGACGCCGGAAGTGTGCGAGAGCAGGTGCCGGACCAGGACGCCCTCCTTGCCGGCCGCCGCAAACTCTGGCCAGTACTGCGCGACCGGGGCGTTGACGTCCAGGTCGCCACGGTCGACCAGCATGAGCGCGGCCAGGCTGGTCACGGTCTTGGTGGTTGACCAGACGTTGGTGATGGTGTCGGCTTCCCAGGGCGCTGTCCGGGCCTCGTCCGCATGGCCGCCCCACATGTCGATCACGATGTCGCCGTCCAGATCGAGAACGATGGACGCGCCAAGCTCGTCGCCCGAATCCAGGCAGGCTGCCAGTTCCCGCCGGACTTCCTCGAAGCGTCCGTCACATACGCCGTTTACCTCAGCCATAGCCGCTTATCCTCCAGGTCGTTGACTCGCAGCGTAGGACCTGATTGGCCCGCCGCACAATCAGTCCGGCGGCCCGGCAGGTGCCTAGCGCTAGCGCCGGGCAACAGGTGGGACCTGCTCGGCGTCAGCCAGCGATGACCTCGGCCTCGTGAGTGCGCTCGGCGTCGGGGAAGACAAGGGGCTGGGCGGCGAGCGCCGCCTGATTCAGGGTGACCTGGAACGCGTCGCGGGTGCGGATGGCCTGCTCGGTCAGGTAGGTGATCTCGGCGATGGCGTGCTCGTCGGCTTCGGTCCGCGCCACCAGGTCGAGGTACCTGTCGTTCCTGCGGGCAACGTGCTCGGCGGTGTGCCAGTCGCGCAGCGCGGCATCGGCAGCCGTTACCTCATCGGCGTACCGCCTGAGCTCGCCAACCCGCCGGGTGATGGCGGTCTCGGCGATGGTGATGGCACGCAGGTGACCGCTCAGCACCGCGGCGGTCTGCGGTCCCGGCACGCCTGCAGACATGCTGCGCGTGTAGTCGGCTCGCAGCGTGGCGATGTCGCGCAGCCGGACGGCTATCTCCCACTGATGGCGGCGCAGATCCGCGGCACGCGCCGCGTGATCGAGCAAGCCGTCCCGGTAGACCTGCGACCGCAGCACGGCCTCGATGGCACGCTGGGCGGCGTGCAGCGGGCGCCAGCAAGCGGTGTCCAGCTCGGACGGGTCGACGTAATGCCCGCGGTGGCGGTGCAGGCCGCCCGAGGTTATCTCGTGGCGCAGCGCCAGCGTGCCGATCGCAGCCAGGGTCGCGGCGCAGAGCCACGAGGCGCCCAGCCCGGTGGTGAGGGCTGCGATCAGGCAGATCACGAGTGTCAGCGGGCCGATGAACTCGATGGCCAGCCTGTCGGCGGGCTGAGCCCGCCGCCTGATCAGGCGGCCCAGCCACCACTGGGTCCGCGGCGCGAGCGCGGGATCGATGACGGGCCTGACCCCGCGAGCGTTGATGTCCACTGCTCCCACCCCCTGCCGCGACCGGATGACGCTACTGCCGCTGGCTTGCCCGGACCCGCGCGGCGGCGTTGTCGCGCCACTTTGCTGGCATCAGCCGCCCTGAAGGTCCGCAGTGCAAGTTCCTTATGGGATTCCCATAACAATCTTGCCCTAAACTTTCCGTCATGTCGACCTTGTAGCGTTATCTCGGCAGCGATGGGTGCGAAACAACGCTCTGACCGGCCGAGACGTAAAAACGGTCGGCACCGGAGTGTCGGGATGCAGCCTCCCGGCAGAGTCGGTACGGTTGCGCTGCGGGATTCCCAGCAGGAAGTAGCCACGTTATGTATGTCCTCACGGTGGCGAACGCCCCGGCGACTGGCAAGCGAGCCAGCCGTGGATAGGGTGACCGGCCCGCTCGCACCGCGGCGAGCCATCGCCACCGTGCTCCGGCAGCTCCGCGAGGAGGCCGGCAAGAACCTCAACGATGTAGCCGAGGACCTGCTGATCTCCCGGAGCAAGCTCTCACGGCTCGAGAACGCTCAGGGCAAGCCGCTCCCCCGCGATATCAGGGACCTGATTCGTTACTACAAGATCGAGGGAACGCCGACGGCTGGCAGGCTGCAGCGGTGGGTCAAGGACGCGCAGCGGCCAGGCTGGTGGACCGACTTCGACGTCCTGCTCGGAACGGGCGGGCTCGACGCCCATGTTGCTTACGAAGCAGACGCCACGGTAGAGCGGACTTACACGCTGCCGTTCCTCCCGGCCCTGCTGCAGACCGAGGATTACGCGGCTTCGATCTTCCGCCACATGGAGGGCCGATCCGACGACGAGGTGCGGCAGCTTGTCGAGGTGCGGCTCATCCGCCAGGCCGCGCTCACGAGCCGCGACGACCTGCCGCCGCTCCAGCTAGTCGCGGTCACGCACGAGTCGACACTCCGGCAGGTCATCGGCTCACCCGCGATCATGCGAGCCCAGCTGGACAGCCTGGTCGACCGGCCAGCAGGCCAGCACGTGCGCCTGCATGTCCTCCCGTTCACGGCCACGCCAGTTTTCTCCATGACCTGCATGTACGCCTATTTCGAGTATCAGGACATTGACAGCCTCGATCAGGACGTCGTGCATATCGAGACACACGCCGGATTCCTCAATATCGAGGACTCAGGTCAGGTAGCCCGGTACCGGGCGGCTCACGAGGCTCTCGTCCAGGCCTCGCTCACCGAGGAGGAATCGCTGGCCCGCATTGGGCAGATCAGGGACGACCTCTATGCCGGCTGACTTCGGGTCGGCGAGGCTGCCGGCGCCGCTGGCCGTGCCGAGCCGGGCCGTGCCTTTGCCGAGCCGGGCCGTGCCGGGGAGTTTAAGCTTCCCCACCCTCACGGTAGGCATCTGGCGTAACCTGAGGCACCATCGGGCGCGTAGCCCGTTCCACGCCACAGGCCCGGTAACGCCGGGCTCTCTCATTTGTGAGTGTCCATTGTGAGCGAAGGTTCAGCGTGGCCGACGGATGTCTGCCTGGACGGCATCTGGAAATCCCTTGCCACCAGCGGCTATGTGCTAACCGACGATGAGTCCATCGGCTTGCCCGAGAAATTCCGCGAAAACTTCGGCCCGGCTTATTTCAGCGACCAGACTCTGCGTCGAGACGACGGCGACTGGCCGCGGGACCGGAAACGGGCTCGCGACGTCGTCCACTACTGGTGGCGCGACGGCGAGCTTGAGCTTGCCGAGTACGAGACGATCACCATCGCCGGCCGGGCCGGCATCGCCGGCAAGCGAGAGCATAAGCGCGTCCGGCTGCTGGGCGACCCGCAGGCCGCTGAGCTGGTCCGGGCGTTGCTCAGCCTCGTGCCCCCCGAACGACGGCAGGCCGAGGGCACGTTCGGGGTCAACCTGTTCCGCACGTTCACGAATGTCGTGACGGCTCCGCATCGTGACGACGAGCAATTCATCCTGGTCTACGTCATCAACAGGATCGGCGACGGCGCGCAGACCTATCTCTATGACCCGGAAGATGTGACCGATAGCGGCGAGCCGACTGCCGACCCGGTCCTCACGCAGCAGCTCAATCCTGGCCAGCTCATCATCTTCGAAGACAAGCTGTACAAGCACGGGGCGACGCCACTCGTGCCGCCGCCAGGCGAGAGCGCCATGCGCGACGCGCTCGTCTGCACGGTCGACTACCCCGACACCTACCTGGGCCGACGACGATAGCGCGGTTGGCAGATAGCCAGACCTAGGCCGTTGATTAGCTTCTGATGTCTACGTATCGTGCGATGCGTGGCGGGGAAATCACGACCTGAGCTCTTCGCGCCTGCTGGCCGAGTGCGACGGGCTGCCATGTGCCGCGAGTACTGAGTCCGGAGGCTGCCCGGGTCACGGTGATGTCGGCGTTCGACGGCATCCGCGCGGAGCTCGAGGATCTCGTCCGCATCCCGTCGGTCAGCGCCGACGGATTCGACCCCAGCCAGGTGCAGCTGTCGGCGCAGCGAACCGCGGCATGGCTAGAACGCTCCGGGCTGAAGGGCGTGCGGCTGCTCGAGGTCGACGGCGCGCACCCGGCCGTGTACGGCGTCACGAAGGGGCCGCCCGGCTCCCCGACGGTCCTGCTGTATGCCCATCACGACGTCCAGCCTCCTGGCGCAGCGCAACTCTGGACGTCACCGCCCTTCGAGCCGGCCGAGCGGGACGGACGGCTCTTTGGCAGGGGTACTTCGGACGACAAAGCAGGCATCGCAGTCCACGCCGCGGCCCTCCAGGCGTGGGAAGGACGTCCGCCTGTGACCGTGGCCGCGTTCATCGAGGGCGAGGAGGAGATCGGCTCAGGCCACCTGGCCGAGTTCCTGAGCAGATACGGCAGCTTGCTCCGCGCCGATGCCATCGTGCTAGCCGACTGCGCGAACTGGCGGATCGGCCAGCCAGCGCTCACCACGTCACTACGCGGCATCATCGACTGCATCGTCCAGGTGCGTACGCTTGATCATGCCGTGCACAGCGGCATGTACGGCGGGCCGGTGCCCGATGCGCTCACCGCATTGTGCAAGCTCATTGCAACTCTTCACACGCGCCGCGGCAGCGTCGCGGTCAAGGGCCTGCGAACTGGCCCTGCGCACGCCCTCGCGGTCGCCGAATCAGATCTGCGCGCGATCGCGGGGCTGCGGCCGGGCGTCCGCCTGCTCGGCCGGGGACCGCTGACGCACCGCCTGTGGATGCGGCCGGCGATCGCCGTGCTGGGCATCGACGCGCCGCCGACGTCGGACTCGGCGCACAAGCTCATACCGACGGCGACCGCCAAGATCAGCGTGCGCCTCGCACCGGGCGACGACACGCAGCGCGCTTTCCGTGCCGTCGCCGAGCATCTCCGCCTGCGAGTGCCCTGGGGCGCCGAAGTATCCGTCGAGCTCAGTACCGAGGGCGAGCCGCATCGCATCGACACCTCAGGGCACGCCTTCGAGGCGTTCCGCCGAGCGTGCGCTGATGCGTGGGGACGCGCGCCCGTCGAACCGGGTACCGGCGGCTCCATCCCGCTGGTGGCCGCCCTGGCCGAGGCCTATCCAGACGTCGCCTTGCTGCTGACCGGCGTCGAGGACCCGGACAGCAAGGCGCACGCGGAGAACGAGAGCGTGCACCTGGCCGAGCTCGGCCGCTGCTGCGTCAGCGAAGCGCTGCTCCTGAGTCACCTGGCCCAGGCATAGCGGCGCCGGAACGGCAGGCCTGGTGCAGGATGGGTCTATGCCTCGCCCGGTGCCGCAGCACGATCGTGACGCCGGCGGTCCAGCTGACGTCCTCGCCGCCAAGGCCGCCTTGCGCCAGGAGGTGTGGGAATCCATGCGAACGGCGAAGATCGCCCGGTTTCCCGGCGCCGCTGGCCGCATCCCGAACTTCACGGGCGCCGAGGCTGCGGCGCAGCGCCTGCGCGCGACGGCGCAGTGGGAGGCCGCGAGGACACTCAAGGCGAACCCGGACTCAGCCCAGTGGCCCGTGCGCCAGCGCGCGCTCGAGGACGGCAAGACTGTCTACATGGCGGTGCCACGACTGGCCGCGCCGGAGCCATTCTTCGCCCTCGATCCGGACCACCTGGCCGAGCCGCCGCGCAAGGCATCCTCGATCAGCGGCGCGGCACGATCGGCCCGGCGGGTCACGCTGTCGGAGCTGTCTGCGGTCGACATGGTGGTGATGGGGTCGGTCGCGGCCAGCGCAGACGGGGCCCGGCTGGGCAAGGGCGGCGGATTCGCCGACCTGGAGTTCGCGCTCGCCACGGCGGCGGGCCTGATAGGGCCCGGCACCGTGTGCGTCACAACGGTGCACGAGCTCCAGGTACGGCCAGCAGGGCAGATCCCGGTGACCGGCCACGACGTGCCGCTGGACTTCATCGTCACCCCCGAGCGAGTCATCAGCTGCGCGCCGCCGCATGGAGTGCGCGAGGTCGCCAGCATCCGCTGGGAGGACCTGACCGCCGAGAAGATCGCGGCGATACCGCTCCTGTCAGCCGCGCGAGATGCCTCCGGCTCCGCCGCGTGGTCGTGATATCCCGGCGCGCAACGACGGCTGCGATGATAAATGCATGAATGCCAGCGGCGAGCTGCTGACCGGCCGCGTCGCTCTCGTCACGGGAGCATCCTCGGGCCTCGGCGAGCGATTTGCTGCGGTCCTGCGCGAAGCAGGCGCGATGGCGCCGCTGCTGTTTGCCAGCGACCACGGGTCGGTCATCAACGTCGCGTCCATCTACGGCCTGGTCGCCTCCGGATTCATCACCCACATCGAGAGCCAGACGCTCCTGGCGCGCGCGCCGACTATCGACGAGCTCGACGGGCCCCTGCTCTTCCTGGCGTCGGATGCTTCGAGCTATGTCACGGGGCATGCACTCGTGGTCGATGGTGGCTGGACCAGCACATGAGGCAGGTGCTGTGCCCGGTGCTGGTGGGACGGGATGACGAGACCCGTCACCTGCAGTCCGCCCTGACCGCGGCCGCGCAGGGCCGCGGCGGCACCGTGCTCATCACCGGCGAGGCGGGGATCGGCAAGTCGCGGCTGGTCCGGGAGACCGCCCGAGCGGCGAGCGCACGGGGCTTCGTGGTCCTGACCGGCCGCGCGGTATCCGGCGGGGTGCCGACCCCGTTCCGGGCCTTTGCCGAGGCGCTGATGTCGGCCGTGCGGTCAGGTTTCCCCGCCAGCCCGGAGCTGGATCCCTTCCGGCCGGCACTCGCGCGGCTGATTCCCGAATGGCGGCAGCCGCAAGCAGTGCGCGACGAATCGCTGGTGTTCCTCGGCGAGTCGGTCCTGCGCCTGCTGCGCACGATCGCTCCCGGTAGCGGGTGCCTGCTGGTGCTGGAGGACCTGCACTGGGCGGACCGGGAGACCCTCGCCTTGCTGGAGTACCTGGCCGACAATCTCGCCGGAGAGCGCGTGCTCTGCGTAGGCACCCTTCGCGACGAGGAAGGCGGCGAGGCGGCCGGGCTGGCCGCTCACCTCGAGACCCGCGGGTCGGCAACGGTGCTCCCGCTGAGCCGGCTCGACGCTACCGCCGTGGCGGAGATGGCACTGGCCTGCGTCGGCGCCGCCGAACTGCCAGCCGCGATTCAGTCGTTCGTCGCTGGCCGGGCCGATGGCGTCCCGTTCCTCGTCGAGGAGGTGCTGGCGGGTCTGATCGGGCAAGGCGCGCTCACCGAGCATGACGGCGACTGGCAGGTCAGCGAGCTGGCCAGCGCGGGCGTCCCGGCCAGGTTTGCCGACGCCGTGCGGGGCCGGCTCGATGCCATCGACGCGGACTCCCGCCGGGTGCTGCGCGCGGCCGCGGTACTCGGGCGCAGTTTCGACTGGACGCTGCTCGGCCCGGCGAGCGGACTGACCGACGCGGTCGTCATGTCAGCGCTGCGCCGCGGCGTGAGCCTCCAGCTAGTCGCAGCTGATCGCGACAGCTTCTGGTTCCGGCACGCGCTGACACACGAAGCCGTGCTGGCCGGCCTGCTCCCGCCGGAGCGAACGCAGCTAGCCGGCGAGGCCCTGGCGGCGGTCGAGGCCGCGCATCCGGGCCTGCCTGGGGCCTGGTGCACGCTCGCCGCCGAGCTGGCCGAGGGTGCTGGTAACACCGTGCGGGCGAGCGCGCTGCTGCTCGAGGCGGGCCAGCGCGATCTCGCCGTCGGCGCGCTGGCGAGTGCCGAGCACACGCTGGAGCGAGCGCGCGCGCTAGCGGCCGCCGACGACACCGACTTGCGTGCGGCGATCGATGCGGCGCTGACCGAGGTTCTTGCGATGTCCGGCCAGGTCGACCGCGCGATCGAGATGGGCAAGATACTGCTCGCCAGGCTGAGCCCGAGCTCAGCAACCTCGGTCAGCGCCGCGAACTTGCACCTGAAGATCGCGCGGGCCGCCATCGCCGGGGCGCGGTGGGCGGATGCGGCCGCGAGCATCGAAGTCGCCCGCAGCTCGCCGGGGGCAATGCTGGCTGAAATCGACGCATGCGCCGCCGAGGCCGCCATCGGCCAGGGCCAGCTCTCCGCGGCAGCCGAGCTCGCCAGCGCCGCGCTGGAGGCGGCGACGACAAGCCCGCTCCCGGAGGTCGCGTGCGAAGCCCTCGAGGTGCTCGGGAGGGTCGCCCGCCAGAGCGACCTGGAGCAGGCCGAGGACGCCTTCAGCCGGCAGGAGGTTCTCGCGAGCGCACACGGGCTGCAGTTGTGGCGGCTGCGCGCACTGCATGAGCTGGGGACGATCGACCAGCTGCGGACCGAGAGCGTCGACAGGCTGGAGCAGGCTCGCACGCTCGCTGTCGCACAGGGCGCGCTCGCCCTGACGGCGACGCTCGACCTGCAGATCGCGGCCGGCCTGAACAAGCAGTTCCGCGCCGCTGAGGCGCTGGCGGCGGCCAGGCGGTCCGTGCAGGCGTCACGCCGCTTCCACCTGGCCACCTTGCCGATGGCGCTCATCTTCCAGGGCACTGCCCACGCGATCCTGGGTGAGCGGGATGAGATGGAGGCGAGCGTGGGCGAGGCGCTCTCGCTGGCGCCCGCCGACCCCGATGTGCTCGGCTGCGCCCAGGGTCACTGCCGGGCCACGTTCCTTCTGCTCGCGGACGACCTGACGGGAGCGTATGCGCTGATGGGCGAGGGCGCGCGAGCGATCCTCAGCTCACCGGCCGCAATATCGCCGCCGTTCCTCGGGATCTGGCCGCTGCTGGGCGCCGTGCTACATGGCCAGGCGCACGATGCCGCTGCCCAGGTCCGGGCCGCGCACGGGACCCGCCACCGCGTCGTCGGCGCGTTTCTTGACTACGCCGACGCCGTCATGGCTGGCAAGCAGGCGCAACACGAGCAAGCGGACGCCGCGTTCGCCGCCGCGGACGGCGAGATGGGCCCGCTGGTCGACTGGTACCGGCAGTATGCGCGGCGGCTGGCCGCCGAGGCCGCGCTGACCGACGGCTGGGGCGACCCGGTCGGCTGGCTACGGGAGTCCACGGCCTACTTCACGGCGCGCGGCGACGATCAGGTCGCGGCCGCGTGCCGCCGTCTCCTGCGGCAGGCCGGAGCGCCGGTGCCGCGCCCGCGGGCAGACGGCGGGCTAGCAGGGAAGCTGCGCGCTCAGGGCGTCACCGACCGTGAGGCAGACGTGCTCAGGCTGGTAGCGCAGGGGCTCAGCAACCGCGAGATCGCCGAGCGGATGTTCCTGTCGCCGCGGACCGTTGAGAAGCACGTGGCGAGTCTGCTCGCCAAGACGGGCCTGCGGCGGGGCCAGCTAGCTGGGTATTCCGCGGGGCTACCCGGGTAGTCGCCGCCCGCCCCATTTGGGTGATCGTACCGATGTAGCGGCAGACTGCGCGGAGCCACGATTGCGACATGCAAGGTAGTCGTGATCGAGGCACGGGCGTGACGGCCGGGACACTTTCGCTGCCAGGCGCCCGCATCCGCTACGAGGTATCCGGCGACGGGCCCGCCATCGTGCTCGTCCACGGTTTCGGGCTTGACATGCGGATGTGGGACCGCCAGGTTGCGCAGCTGGCTGACCGATTCCGGGTCGTGCGGTACGACTGCCGAGGATTTGGCCGAACCGGGCCGATGGACTACCCCGTTCCCTACACGCATGCCGGTGACCTGGTGGCGCTGCTCGACCATCTGTCGATCGCTGACGCCGTTGTTGCCGGTCTGTCCTTCGGCGGGCGGGTCGCGCTGCAGTGTGCGCTCGCCGCGCCGGCGCGGGTCCGCGGGCTGATTCTCCTCGGCACGGTCCTGGACGGCATCGCCTGGGATCACGACTCGGGTGCCGGGATGGATGCGGTCGCCACGCAAGTCAAGGCGGGCGGAGTCCCGGCAGGCCGGGCTGCGTGGCTAGCTCACCCCCTGTTCGGCGCTGCCCGCAAGCGGCCTGAACTCGCGGCCGAGCTGACGGACATGGTCGCCGGCTACCCGGGTCAGCACTGGCTCGGGCAGGACTCCCACGAAGTGGTCCAGCCGGCGGCGATCGACGTGCTGGAGGAGGTAGCGGTGCCGGCGCTCGTGCTGGTCGGCGAGCTTGACGTGCCCTGCTTCCGGGAGATGTCAGCGGTCCTGGCCCGCCGCATTCCGCTGGCTCAGTCCGCCGTCATCGCAGGTGCCGGCCACATGATCAACATGGAAGCGCCGGCGGTCGTCAGCGAGCTCATGATCGAGTTCGCGGACGGCCTCGATTCATCGATCACCTACCACTAGGGAGGAACCCATGAGTACCGAATCTCGCCAGCTCGCGCCCGCCAGCGAGCCGGACGCTGCCAGCGTCCTGGTGTCACCGCAGTGGCTCGAGGCACACCTCGACGATCCGAGCGTGCGGATTGTCGAGGTCGACGTGAGCCCGGTCAGGCACGCCGAGCAGCACATTCCCGGTGCCGTGCTGTGGAACGTCTACACCGATCTCAAGGACGCCGACTACCGGATGGTAGACACGCCAGCGGTGGAGCGGCTCCTCGGCAGGGCGGGCATCAGCCCGGACTCGACCGTCGTCTTCTACGGCTACGCCCCGGCGATGGGGTTCTGGCTCATGAAGCTCTACGGCCACCGCGACGCGCGGATTCTCGACTGCTCTCGCGACACCTGGTTCGACGGCGGGCGGCCAGCGACCAGCTCGCAGGCCCAGCCGGGTCCTGTCAGCTACACCCTGGGGGACGCTGATGGTCAGCTCCGCGCCACCCACGCAACGGTGGCGGATGCCATCGGCAAGGCAGGTACGACCATCGTCGACGTGCGGTCAGAGCCCGAGTACACGGGCGAGCGATTCTGGCCGTCCGGCGGCCTGGAGCCGAACGGCCGGGCCGGTCACGTCCCGACCGCCGTCCGCCAGCCAGTAGACGACGTGTACCGCGATGACGGCTCGTTCCTGAGCGCCCCCGAGATCCGCCATCTCTTCTCCGCCGTCGATATCGGTGGCTCGGACGAGCTGATCACGTACTGCACGATCGGCGGCCGGGCGTGTACGGCCTGGTTCGTCCTCACGTACCTGCTGGAACGAGACGGCGTTCGCGTCTACGACGGGTCGTGGGCCGAGTGGGGCCTGATGGCAGATACTCCGGTCGAGCAGGGCACTCTGGCCGCCGGCTAGGGCTGCGTCGACTAGGGCTGGCGGTCGACTAGTTCGGCCGGAGCGCGCATGCGCCATGCGTCGGTGACGAGTTCGGTCAGCCGCTCGACGTCCACTGCCGCCAGGCGCAGCATCACCAGCGGGAAGCCGTCATAGCCGGGCGTTGTGAAAAACAGGCCGGGCTCGCCCAGGAGAAGGGCCTGTTTCTCGGCCTCGTCACCCACGAACAGGACCGCGATATCGGTTCGGATGACGCGCGGCTTGCCTGGCCTGCGCTCGGGGTAGGACCAGACGAACCCCTTGTCGGCGACCCGGAAGTCGAAGCCGTCGCTGTCGATCTCCGCCACCTGCGGCAGGGCCAGGGCGATCCGGCGCACGTCATCGGCGTCAGCCATCGCCCTCGCCGCCTGATTGACCCGGTCGCATGCCGACATGTTAGGCACCGGTGCCGACAGCGGGCGGGTTAACGGCGATCAGCCGATCGTGAGGAGCCGCGACGCGCCCGCACTCGGCGGGAAACGGCCGAGGACGACGGTGACGTTGTCGCGGCCGCCAGCGTCGAGCGCGAACGAGAGTAGATCCGCGGCTGCCGCAGCCGGCCTCGTCAACGCTACGGGCAACGCGAGCCCGGCCAGGCCGACCGGGTCAGCCTGGTAGTTCCAGAGTCCGTCCGAACACAGCAGCACAACGCCAGGACCACCAGGCTCGAATCGGACAATGTGCGGCTCAGGGGCGCCTACGCCGGCGCCGAGCCAACGGGTGATGACGTGCCCGTGCGCCGACGCCATCGCCTCGGCCTCCGTCAGGACACCGGCCACGATCAACTCCTCGGCTAGTGAGTCATCACGGGTCAGCATGACGGGCCTGGCAGCGGCATCCGCAGGCAGCCAATACGCACGGCTGTCACCGACCCAGCACACGGTCACCGCGATGGACGTGATGACGCAGGCAACGCAGGTGGCGGCCGGTGAATTCGCCGACGGTCCGGCCAGAGATCTGACTGCGGCGTCCGCCGCACTGAGCGACGTCGTCAGGGCGTCCTGGTCGGAAGTGCCGACGCGCAGCGCTGCTGTCAGCGCCCTGGCGGCGGTGTCGACAGCGGTCAGGGCGGCTTCGTCCGGTCTGTCGGATGTGGACACTCCGTCGCAGACGACGGCGAGTGCGGCCGGGCCAGCGGGAGTCTCGGCGACTGCGAGCGCCATGGCGTCTTCGTTTCGGTGATGGACCCAACCCCGATCGGAGACGCCGGCCAAGACCCCGAGGTCAACCTCCACGTGATCGCGCCTAGCCGACGCCGGGGCAGCAGTGCTGACAACGGCTGGTACGAGCTCTCGGCCGCATGCTTTGCAGAAGTTGTCAGCCCGGTCGGCTGAGGAATTGCATCCTGGGCAGATACCCGGTGCCGGCGACTGCATCAGTGCCATGTCCGCGAGCGGATGTCGTTGGCGATGTCGACCAGCGCGAACCGTCCTTTCCTGTGGCGGACAGCAGCGCCAGCGGGCGGTACGTCCGTTCCTGCCCGAGCCTGAGGCCGCGCCGCCGCCAAGCCGCAGCCCGTCAAGCCTCCTCCCGGCATTATGCAGGCTGGGGCACGTGCGGCAGGAGTACCTTTCCCTGACCCGCCAACCAGGCGCGGTAACCGGTCCGCAGGTGAGCATAGAAAGTAACGGCAGATTCGTGTGCGAACGGGGGCAGCGCAAGTGACCGAGCCGCTGGCAGGCGGGCCCGTGCACGCCATCGTTGACGGGGGCCTCGATGACGCGCTGGCACTCAGCGTGCTGGTCGGGCTGGGCGTCCCGCTGACACAGGTGATCGCTACCACGGGGAGCGTTGACTTGCTCACCACGGCGACGGCGACCGGCCGGCTGATGGCGACTCTGCGAAGCGCCGTCCGTGTGCGGCTTGGATCGGATAGGGGCCTGTCCGGTCCGTACCCCGATGGGCGAGATCCCTTTCATGGCGCCGACGCGTTCGGCGGGAAGGTTCATTCACTGACGTCGGCGAGCCCACCCACCGAGGAGGCTCACAGTCTTGCCGGCACGGTGTTCTGCGGCGGAGCACTGACATGCGTGGCGCGGTGACCGAGCGGTTCAGCTGGTCGGTCAGCGAGCTCGAGCTATTGCGTGCCGCGGGCTCTGTCGGGCGCCTGCTGGCGGACGCCATCGGCTATGCGCACGACAGAGACGGATCCTTCGTGCCGCATGACGCCGTGGCAGCCATCGCGCTTGTCGCTCCGGACCTGTTCGAATGGAGTGCTCGCCAGGCTCGGTGCGAGACGAGGGGCGAAGTGACGTCGGGTGCGACCGTCGTTGACCGCCGGCCCTGGAGCACTCCGGGAAGCGTGCTCGTCGCTGAAGACGTGGAAGTGGCAGGCGTATCCGCCCGAATCCTCGGTGCCGTCGGGGCGATCCTCCTATAGCGTCAGACCGCGCAGATCCGATCCGAAACGGGAGTTGGCTATGGCGTTCCGCAAGTCGGCAGAAGAGAAGGCCGCTGAGCAGGAGGCCAGCGAGCGCGCGGCGGCCGAGGCGGCAGCCGCAGCCGCGGAGGCCCGGCAGCAAGCGGCCTTCCTGGCCAGCCCGGTCGGGCAGGCGACGACCGCGAAGGCGCAGCGGCAGGGATTCTTCGAGGTCCAGCTGACTGTGGGCTCCTCACAGCGGTCCACTTCGGTGTTCAATCCCGCTGGATCGACGTCCGGGACCAGCAGCACAGTCAGCCACGCCGGGACTCTGGCCGGCATCGAGGCCGTCGGCTGGCGACTCGAGCACGTCGGCTACGTATTCATGATCACTGGCGAGTCGAGCCATGACAGGGTTTTCGGGGCCGGTGAGAACATCGCCGTGAACGGGCAGACGGTCGGCATCTACCTGTTCCGCAACACAGACATGGGTAGCGAGAAGCCCGCGGCCGGAGTCGAATCCAGGCTGGATTAGCCTGGGTTGGTGAAGGCGCTGCTCCTGGAGAATGTCCATCCCGAGGCTCACCGGCTGCTCGAAGGGGCCGGACTGGAGGTTGCCGAGCTGCGGACCGCGCTCGACGAGCGGGACCTACGTGACGCCTTGGCGGGTGTTGCGGTGCTGGGAATCCGGTCCAAGACGCAGCTCACCGCGGCCGCCCTGGCGACGGCTCCGGACCTGCTGGCTGTCGGGGCGTTCTGCATCGGCACCGATCAGATCGACCTTGCCACCGCCTCGGAGCTCGGTGTTGCCGTTTTCAACGCGCCCTACTCCAACACGCGCAGCGTGGTCGAGCTGGCTCTCGCCGAGATCATCGCCCTCACCCGCAGGCTCACCGAGAAGGACCGCGGCATGCACGCGGGTGTGTGGGACAAGTCAGCGCACGGCGCGCACGAGGTGCGCGGCCGCACCCTCGGTATCGTCGGCTACGGAAACATCGGCGCCCAGCTGTCCGTCGTCGGCGAGGCGTTCGGGATGCGCGTGGTGTTCTACGACACCGCCGACAAGCTGGCGCTCGGCAACGCCCGGCGCTGCGTCAGCCTCGACGAGCTCCTCGAGATCTCCGACATCGTCTCGCTGCACGTCGATGGCCGGCCCTCCAACAGCTCGCTGTTCGGGGAGAAGGAATTCAGCCGCATGCGGCCAGGGGCCCTGTTCCTGAATCTGTGCCGCGGTTTCGTGATCGACCACCAGGCCCTGCGCACCCATCTGCTATCCGGTCACCTGGCCGGAGCGGCCGTCGACGTCTTCCTGGACGAGCCGCGGTCGGCCGGTGAAGAGTTCACCTCTGTCCTGCGCGGCCTGCCGAACGTCATCCTCACCCCGCACATTGGCGGGTCGACCGAGGAAGCCCAGGCCGACATCGGCGCGTTCGTCGGCGCCAAGCTAGCCGATTTCGTCGCCGAGGGGACCACGTCCGTGTCGGTGAACCTGCCGCAGGTCGCGCTGCCCCCCGCTCCCGGTACCCACCGCCTCGCCCACCTGCATCGCAATGTGCCAGGCGTGCTGGCGGAGATCAACTCGGTGCTGGCCGACCATCAGGTGAATGTCGAGGCACAGCTGCTTGGCACCCGGGGAGACCTCGGATACGCGCTGACCGACATCGGGATCGACTACGCCGATGCCGTCGTGGCCCGGCTGACCGAGATGGACGCGACGGTGCGGCTACGGGTTCTATCTTGACGCTGGAAGCCGCACTGAGGGCCGCCGTTGGGTCCGAGCACGTCTTGCTCGACCGCGATCTGCGCGCCTCGCACGAGACCGACTGGACCGGCCGCTTCACCGGCACCAGCAGGGCGGTGGTCAGGCCGGCCACGACGGACCAGGTCGCGCAGGTGCTCGCGGTGTGCAGCAAAGCGCGCGTCCCGGTCGTCATACAGGGTGGCAATACCGGCCTAGTTGGCGGCTCAGTCCCGGCTGCCGAGATGTCCGGCAGCTTGCCGGTGATACTGCTCACCACCCGCCTCACCGAGCTCGGTCCGGTGTCGGGAGCTTCGCGCCAGGTCACGGTCGGCGCCGGCGTGACACTGGCCGCGCTGACCGCACATGTGCGCGCGGCCGGGCTGGACTTTGGCGTAGACCTCGCCGCGCGCGACTCAGCCACCGTGGGCGGCATGGTCGCGACCAATGCGGGCGGCATCCGGGTGATACGGCACGGGAGCATGCGCGAGCAGGTAGCCGGGGTGGAGGCTGCACTGCTGGACGGGCGCGTCATTTCCCGGCTTGGCGGCCTCGACAAGGACAGCACCGGATATGACCTCGGGCACCTGCTGGCCGGCTCGGAGGGCACTCTTGCCGTGATTACCAGGCTCCGGCTGCGGCTGACCGCTTCCGAGCCGGAGCGCGCCGTCGCGATGGTCGCGGTGCGGAGCACCGCGGAAGCGGTCGAGCTGCTCACTTTCTTGCGTGCCAGGCTGCCAGGTATCAGTGCGGCGGAGCTCAGCTTCGGACCGGGACTCGCGCTCACCGCCCGGCACCTCGGCGTCGGGCTGCCGCTCGAAGGCACAGGCGGCGCGTACGTCCTGGTCGAGGTGGCTGGCGAGGCCGATCCGCTGGATGACTTGCTGGCCGCGCTCGAAGCATGCGAGCAGGTACTCGATGCCACCGTGGCCTCGTCCGCCACCGATCGCGCCCGCCTCTGGGCCCTGCGCGAAGGGCACGCCGAGGCGATCAGCACCGCCGGATTGCCCGTGAAGCTAGACGTGTCGGTGCCGATCCAGCTGCTCGCCGAGCTAGTCGATCGGCTGCCGGACGCGGTAGCAGCCATCGAGCCAGCCGCCCAGCTAGTGATCTTCGGCCATCTCGCGGAAGCGAACCTGCATGTCAATGTCCTCGGCGCCGTCGCCAACGCCGAAGCGTTCACCGACGCTGTGCTCACGCTCGTGGCCGGCCTTGGCGGCTCGATCAGCTCGGAGCATGGCGTCGGACGTGCCAAGGCACCGTGGCTCGGGTTGTCCCGCAGCCCGGCCGAGATCGACGTGATGCGGTCGGTCAAGGCCGCGTTCGATCCGCTCGGCCTGCTCAACCCTGGCGTCCTGGTCCCGGCCGACGACCCCGGGCGATGACGAGGAGCAGCGTCGACCGGGCTATCTCACTGCGACTCGATATTGTCAGTCCATGGAAGTACGGCTCTCCTACGGCGATGACGGGCTCGATGTCGCGGTCCCCGAGAACGCTGTTGTCGTCTACCCGCAGGAAGCCGCTGCCGCTCAGGACGTCACCGCCACCCTGACCGCCGCGCTGCGGTCGCCAGTCAGCGGTCCGCCGCTCAGAGATCGGGTGCGGCCCGGCCAGTCGGTCGCAATCTCGGTCTGCGACGGCACCCGGGCACAGCCGAGCAGCCTCATGGTCCCTGCGGTGCTAGCTGAGCTCGACGGGATCACTGATCTCGATGACATCGTCATCCTCGTCGCGACCGGGACCCACCGGGCCAACACTGAGCAGGAACTCAGGTCGATGCTGGGCGACGAGGTGGTGGACTCGGTCCGGATCGTTAACCACGACTCGCGTGACTCAGCTAGCTTGACCTGGGCCGGGACCTTCGGTGCCGGCGTTCCGGTGTGGCTCAATTCCGAGTGGGCGGACGCGGACGTGCGGATCACCACCGGGTTTGTCGAACCGCATTTCTTCGCCGGGTTCTCGGGCGGCCCGAAGATGGTGGCCCCCGGGCTGGCCGGGCTGGACACCGTTCTGGTCCTGCATGACGCCGCGCGGATCGGCCACCCGGCCGCGACGTGGGGGATCACCGTCGGGAATCCGGTGCACGATGACGTACGGGCGATCGCGGTCGGGACTGGTGTCACCTTCGCGTTTGACGTGATCTTGAACCGGGACAAGCAGATCGTGGCAGCCTTCGGCGGCGACATCATCCAGATGCACGCGGCCGCCACCAGGCGGGCTCAGCAACTAGCGATGCGGCCGCTGCCCGCGCCCTTTGACATCGTGGTGACAACGGGGTCGGGATTTCCGCTCGATCAGAATCTTTATCAGTCGGTAAAGGGAATGTCGGCAGCGAGCCGAATCATCCGCGACGGCGGGATGATCATATGCGCGGCAGAGTGCCGGGACGGTTATCCCGATCACGGGTCCTACCGCGAAGTGCTACGGTCCGCAGCCACTCCGCAAGCGCTACTCGACGACATCAGCAGCCGCGCCCTTACTGTTCCAGATCAGTGGCAAGTGCAAATTCAGGCGCAGATTCAGGTGCGCAGCACAGTGGTAATGCACACGTCCTATCTATCCGATGCCGACCTGGCAGAAGCGCACCTCAGCCAGACGTCCGATATCGGCGCGACCATCCAGGCGGAGATCAAGCGACTCGGCGCGGAGGCCCGGATATGCGTACTCCCGGAAGGGCCGCAGACGATTCCGTACCTGGTGCCGGCCTGATGACGGTCCGGGTTCCTAGCGGAACTGCAGATCGGCAGGCAGCGCAGAGTTCAGTGCACCCGATCGGAACGGACTGATCTCGAGCCGCAGAGCACCGAACCCAGCCTGTGCGACCGCCGGCCCGAGGTCGCCGAGCGCCAGGACATCCGGGATCATCGCGGCGTCGACCTCCAGCCGCACCGCATCACCGAGATCACGTACCCGCAGGTCATGGACGGTTACTCCGGCCAGTTCGAGGACCAGGCGAACCGCCTGCTCGGCAGCGTCGACCCTGGCAAGCTTCGCCGGAGTGATATGGACGCCGTAGGCTATGCGGCTCGACAAGCACGGACTCGCTGGCTGGTCCCAGCTAGGCAGACCCCAGGTCCGGCTGAGCGCGCGAACGTCCTGCTTGCTCATTCCGACGTCTGCGAGCGGAGTGCCAGCGCCACGTTCAGCCGCAGCCCTGATGCCCGGCCGCCAGCCGGCCCGGACGTCGTCAGCATTCGTGCCGGTCACGAGCAAATCTCCGGGCCCGGCGTGGCCCGAAGACACCACGGTGTCTATTAGTGTTGCCTTGCAGAAATAACACCTGTCGGCGCCATTCGCCGTATAGCCGGGATTCTCGATTTCACGCGTTGCAATCTCGGTATGACGGACTCGAAGTAGTGAGGCTAGGTGCCGGGCGCTGACCAGCATCCCGCTCGGCAAGGATTCGGAGACTGCGGTAACTGCGTGGACGTTAGCCGCCCCTAGCGCCCGAGAGGCAGCGGCCAGCACGAGAGATGAATCGACACCGCCAGAGAACGCAACAGTTACCTGGCCGGTGCGCTGAAACCAGTCGAGGAGCTCAGTGCCAGCGGGAGAATCAGTGCCAGCGGGAGAATCAGTGCCAGCGGGAAATGCAGGTGGTCCTGATTGCCCCGAGCGTCCATCGCACATGCTCAATTATGACACGATTACGCAATGACCAGCCTGCCTGACAACGATCTCGGCTTCGCCCGCCTTGACCTGGACCGCTTGCGGCGGACCGGCGATCCGGAGGTCGTGCTTGCGTCCCACAAGACCCCGGAGCAGACCGTCCTCTCGCTGAGCGAGCTATCACGCGCGCATCCAGACCGCGCGGTGATGGCGACTAGATGCGACGCGACCACGCGGGCCGTGTGCCGCGACCGTCTGCCGGACGCCTGGATCGATGATGGCGGGCAGACGGTGGTGCTCGGACCGCTGCCCGCTCCCCGCGGAATGGTCGCTGTCGTTACCGGCGGCACGTCCGACTTGCCTGTGGCGCGAGAGGCGATGGTGACGACGCAGGTATTCGGGAGCTCTGCGATCATGCTGGCCGACCTCGGAGTGGCTGGCCTGCACAGGTTGCTCGCGGAGCGGGACACCCTCGCCAGGGCGGATGCGATCGTTGCCGTGGCGGGTACCGACGGCGCACTCCCCGGAGTGATTGCCGGGCTCGTCGGCGTCCCGGTGATCGCAGTACCGACGAGCGTGGGTTATGGCGCATCGCTGGGCGGGATTGCGGCGCTGCTGACGATGCTGAACGCGTGCGCACCGGGAGTCAGTGTCGTCAACATCGACAACGGCTTCGGTGCTGCCGTCTGCGGCGCGCGAATCGCACGCCGCCCGGATCCGGCCTCGTGACCAGGTCAGCCTGGATCGACGCCAGCTGCGGTGCGGCCGGAGACATGATCCTGGCCGCGCTGCTCGATGCCGGCGCGGATCAAGACGCAGTCGAGGTGGCCCTTGGTGCGCTCAGTTCCGCAGCAGGCGAGCCACTCTCGCTCCAGCTTGCTCCGGTGCGAAGGCACGGACTGCGCGCCCGTCTGGCATCGATCACAGCCGAGCCGAGCGCAGCCGAGCGAGGACTCACCGATGTGCTGAACCTGATGGATGCGGCCGGTCTGCCTGCGCCCGTCCACCGGTTCGCCGCTGCCGTTTTCAGGCTCCTCGCCGCGGCGGAGGCGCAAGTGCACGACGTCACGGTCGAGGAGATCCGCTTCCACGAGGTGGGCGCGCTCGACTCGCTCGCCGATGTAGTCGGCTGTGCGACTGCATTGCACTCGCTCAACTTGCTGGACGCGACGGCAGCGATCACGGTCAGCGCGATTGGGGTCGGCAGCGGCTCGGTGATGTCCGGGCACGGAGTGCTGCCGGTGCCGGTGCCCGCGGTAGTCCAGATCCTGGCCGCGGCCGGCGCGCCCGCGACCGCCGGCCCTGGCGACGGCGAGCTATGCACGCCGACTGGAGCGGCTTTGCTGGCCGCGATATCAACCGCCTGGGGTCCGCTGCCAGCGATGACCATCCGGGCCAGCGGCTACGGAGCGGGTGCCAGGGATACCCCCGGCCATGCGAACGTCGTCCGCGTCATAACCGGAGATCAGATCAGCGCTCCACAAACCTGGCGAGTCGCAGAGCTCCGCCTGGTGGAGTCCACGGTTGATGACCTCGACCCGCGACTGTGGCCAGACGCGCTCGCAGAATTGCAGGCTGCGGGAGCTATCGACGCCTGGCTGACGCCCGCCTTGATGCGGACCGGCAGGCCCGGGCAGCTGGTCAGCGCCCTCTCGTCACCGGACACCGTCGACTCCGTCGTGCGCGCTCTCTTCCGCGGGACGACGACGCTCGGTGCCCGTGTGACTGATGTCCAGCGGATTTCGCTACAGCGTGACACCGTCGAAGTCGACGTGGCCGGGCATAAGGTCCGGGTGAAACGCGGCATCCTTGACGGCCAGCCAGTCACTCTGCAGCCAGAGTTCGCAGACGCGCGCGCGGCAGCGCTGTCTGCCGACATGACCATTGCCGACGTCATTGACACCGCACGTGAACTCGGGCGCAGAACCTAGTCACGGCCGAGTTGAGGCCGAGCTGGCCAGCAGCCCTTCCACCCGCTTGAGCGCGCCCTGGAAGCTGGCCTGCAGCTTCGCGAGTGTCGCGAGGTTCTGCCCGATGAGCGCGGTCTGGTACGCGGCCTCGACGGTTAGCCAGGTGTTGGACAGGTTCACGTGCTGCTTGCAGGTGACGTCGGCGACGGCTGTAGCGGTCTCGGTGGTCGTCGGGGTAGTGGGCCAGTTACGCGCCTCCGGCTGCTCCGGGCTGCCGTAGCGATACCCCCGCTGCGCCATGCACCGCGACCAGGCGGCATTGACGGCGAGCACGCGCGGGTCCGTCAGGGTCCACACACTTGCCTGCTCGGCGATAGGGGGGACCGGGTCGCCGAGCTGGTTGCTGCCAGGCCGGTAGATCTCGTTGTTGGCCAGGTTCAGGCAGCCCTCCTGGCGGACCCGCCCGATCCTGACGCCGGGGGCAAAGCCGAGTAGCGCAATTACCATGGCCGGATGCCGCCTGACCGCGTTGAAAGAACTGAACCCGCCCAGGAACAACCCGCCAGCCGGCGGACCGGAGGCAACTGCAGGCCGACCGTAACCGTAGGTACCGGCATCGGCAAGGCTGCTGACGCCGAAGCCGTACTCGATGCCCTGCAGGAGCGCCTGCTCCTGTATCGGCGTGGCCTGGCTGGAGTAGACAAAGCCTCTGGCGGCCATGCACTTCTGGGTCAGCAGCGATTGCGCTTCCGCCAGCACGGTTTGCTGCAGGCCCGAGACGTCCGCGTAGGAGTTCAGCGGCAGGCTGATGCTCTCGTCCGAGCTAGCCGGGGGAATCGAGGGCACGCTGATCTTCGGGCGGCCGTTGAACCCGGCCTGACCCGCCACGGCCAGGAAGCCGCCGCCAGGACCCGGGATGACGACCACGCGCCCGCGAGCGAACGGCCCGGGCCGCCCCTGGCCGGAATGCCCGGAGGTACCGGCCGACGAACATGCCGCGAGCACGCAGGTCACGGCAAGGCAGGCAGCGACGCGCCTGCCGCAACGGATGACCGAGCGGCCTTTGCCGATGGAGTCAGCGGCGCAGCGCATCGGCCGGCTCGATGGTGCTCGCGCGCAGCGCCGGGTACAGGCCGGCCAGCAGGCCAATGATGGCGCCGGCCGCGGGCGCGACCAGGACCAGGCGCGGATCGAGCAGCGCCGTCCAGCGCTCGAAGATGGTGACGGCAAGTGCGACCAGGACACCGAGGCATGCTCCGACAAGGCCGCCAAGCAATCCAAGTGCCGTGGATTCAGCGAGGAACTGAGCGGCGATGTGCCGGGGTCTCGCGCCGAGCGCGCGGCGCAGGCCGATCTCGCTTCCCCTTTCAAGCACCGCTACCAGCGTGGTGTTCGCGATCCCTACCGCGCCGATTATCAGGGCAACTCCGGCGAGAGCCAGGAACACGGTGTTCAGGCTTGCCGTTACCGCAGTCTTGAGTTGCGCCGGGTTGGCCGGCGCGGTCGCAGTGAGCAGCTTCGGGTCATCTGGCCGCAGTGCGATAGCTACCTGCTCCGCAACAACCTGCGCCGCGCCGAGCCTGGTGTGGATGAGCATCTGGGCCGGGTTATAGGAGGGCGGCGGGCCCCATAGTCGCAGTGCGGTGCTCTCCGGCACTGCGACGCCGAGGTTGAGCTGGGGCAGCCGCGGATCGGCCGCCAGGATGCCGATGACGGTGAAGGGCTGGCCGCCGATGAAGATGGCCGGCTCGTTCACCAGGCTGACTATGCCGAGCTGCGCAGCCGCCGCCTTGCCGAGCACCGCGACGGGCTGAGCGCTGCCCTCGTGGAACTGATTGAAAAGCACACCAGCCGAGAGCTGCGCACCGCTGGCGACCAGGGCTCCCGGGCTTGCCGCTGTCACCGGCAGGCCGAGCCTGATTCCGCCGGCGCTTGCCGGCAGCGAGCTGACCGAGCCGTTGGAGAGATTGACCGACCACCACACTCCGGCGGCCAGGACACCGTGAATGCGGCCGGCCAGCTCGTCGGCGTTCACCGGGAAATCCATCACGGGGCTAGACGTAGCGCGCGCTCCCGCGTCGTCGACGGTCACCTGAGTCGCGTCCTGAACGTTGAAGTCCTTGCCGATCTGCCCGGCCGCCGTTTGGGACAGCGCGACGATGGCGACGAAGCCGCCAATGCCCGCTACGGTGCCGAGTACCGTCAGCGCGGAGCGGCCAGGACGCTGCAGCAGCCCGGCTATCGTCTCGGCGGCCAGGTCGGCCAGGTGGAACCGGGACGGGGTCAAGGCGGTGCGCCTGCGCCTACCCGGCCGGATCGGCATCCGGGCCTCCGTTCCGTTCGGTCAGCCTTCCGTCACGAATCCTGATCTGCCGCTGCGCCCTGGCCGCGACAGCCGGGTTATGCGTGATGACCAGCAGGGTCGCGCCCTGCCCGTGCAGCGTGCTGAGCAGGTCGGTCAGCTCGCGGGTGGCAGCGCTGTCCAGGTTTCCCGTCGGCTCATCGCATAGCAGCAGCGACGGCCGGTTGACTAGCGCCCGCGCGATCGCGACTCGCTGCCGCTCTCCGCCAGATAGCTCCGTGGGCAGGGCATATGCCCTTGCGGCCAGGCCGACTCCGCCGAGCGCTGACATCGCCTCGTCGTACCTCCGCCGCCGCGGCATGTCGGCGTACACCTGCGCGAGCATGACGTTCTCGACGGCGGACCGATGCGGGAGCAGATGGAATGACTGGAAGACGAATCCGATGTGGCGCGCGCGAACGGCGGCCCGGTCGCGCTCCGGGGCCTGCCCAAGCTCGATGCCGTCGATCTGGAGCCTGCCCTCGGTCGGCCTGTCAAGCAGGCCGAGCAGGTTAAGCAGGGTCGACTTGCCGGATCCCGACGGCCCCATGATGGCCACGTGCTCGCCTGGCATGATGACCAGGTCAGTCGGCTTCAGCGCCTGCACTGGGGGCGGCCCCGAGTAGGTATATCCGGCGGCTGACAGCTGGATGACCGGCAGCTCACCAGCTGCCGTCGTCATGGTCCCAGCTTGGGGCGGCGGACCGTCCGCTTGCCTGCGATAGAACTCTCGCCCGTGATCACCTGGTCGCCGGTAGCCAGCGCACCTGGCTGCACAGGCGTGACCTGCAGCAGACCGCCGCCAGAGATTCCGACCCGGACCTGAACCCGGACCTCGGTCGTACCTGCAAGCTTCGTGACGTATGTACTGCCGTTGGCGCTGGCAAAGACCGCTGCCTCCGGGACAGCAAGCACGGCCCCGCTGCTATGGGCCGCCACGATAGTCAGCGAGACGTCCTGGCCAACCAGCGACATCGGCATGGGGCTGCGCGACCTGATGCCCATGCGGACGTACAGCCCGCCGGAGATAGACGCCTTGCTGGCCGTGATATCGGAAACCGAGGTGACCCGGCCCGGGATCGTGACACCGTTCCCCGGCTCGGTGATCGTGATCGACATGCCGGGCCGCACCAGTCTGGCGTCGGCCGGGCTCAGCTGGCCGCTGATGACCGGATTGCCGATCGCGAGAGTCAGCGCGCTGGCGCTGACAGCCTGACCCACGGTGGCGCCGAGCGCGGCTATCCTCGCCGGCAGGCGGGGTACGAACGTGTACTGCCCGAGGGGGACCACCGGCCCGCGGCTTGCCTTCGGGCCGCTGGTGAGCTCTTGCGCGCGGTAGCCAATGCCTTTGTAGAAGGCCTTGACCGCTGCTGACGTGCCGGGTCCGAACGACCCGCTGGAATCGGCGCCAATGGAATAGCCGAGCGATTCCATATCGTCCTGCAACTCCGCCACGTCCTGGCCGGTCTCGCCTGGCTCCAGGTTCCGGTAGGCGGGCACAATGCCCTGCAGCACGAAGAATGGCTGGCCGGCTACCTCGAGGAGTACCGTGCCCTGGCCCACCTCGCTGCCGCGGTGCCGGAAGATCCTGGTAACGATGGGCTGCACGTTCTGGTCGCTGGCACCGCCGCTTCCGCCAATGGTCGACGGGCTTACCTCCTCGGGCGGACGCACCACACCCTGGGCGAGCACCGTCATGGTGACCACCGTGTCCTGAACCCGCGCGGTCAGATCTGTCAGGGCTGGCGGACTGGTCTGCGCCGCCTGCTGCGCCGGGGACTTGATCTGCGTGCTGAGTACGAGAGCCGTCGCGGCTGCGATGACGACCAGCGCCACAACTCCGAGGAGGATGAGCCGCCGACGGCGCAAGCGGTCATAGCCGCGACCCCCGTCCACCGCTGAATCCATCACTGCCTAGATCCCGTACCTCCGCTTGCAAGCCGTAGGTAACGGTACGACAAGCACCCATGTTTCCGATACTCATTGGTTAATATCCATATTCGCCGGATCTGGGGGATCTGTCGCCGCGAGCTTAAGCGGCTGCGCGCTCGCTGTGGCTCAGCTTCCGGCAGTACTCGGCAGAGTGCCGAATCCGGCGAGCTGGGCGAAGCGCGACCAGGTAAAGGCGTTCCGGGGGGCTGGAACTCCCGGCCGGCTGGCGGGCACGACGACCCTGAGCGCTCCGGGCAGGACCGTGCACCGCACCGGGGTGGGCATCATGATCGTCTCGCCGTCGATGCCGACCGGGATCTCCGGCTTCGCGGCATCGACGATGACCTGGCTAGCAGCCAGCGTGGTCAGGCCGCGGCCGCCGCCGCGGCGGATCAGGCCGATGGCCTGGGCGGCGCTGTCGACGGTGATGGCGACGACGCCAAGTGTCCCGGTGTCCAGCCGCGCGCGGCGGCTCAGCCCGGCGATGTCGCCGGTGCCGTAGGGGTTGTTGCTCACCAGCAGCGCCTGCGGTCCCTCGATGTCCGCGCTGCCGGCGTGGGCGGTGAGGCGGCCCGCACCGTCATTGGCTAGCGCGTCGGGCAGCATCTGCAGGGTCGTGCCGCGCTTGTCATCGCGGTAGGCCGGGCTGCGTACGATCTCGGCGTAGGCGCCGAATGACGCGTTGTTGACAAACGTCCGGTCGCCGATCTGGCCGAGGTCGATCCGCTGCTCGACCCCGTCGCTCAGGGCGTCCAGGCAGGTGGACGGGTCGTCGCGGTCCAGGCCCAGGTCCATCGCGAAGTGGTTGCGGGTGCCCGCGCTGATGCACAGGAACGGCAGGTCGTGCTCGGCGGCGATACCCGCGACCAGAGCCTGGGTCCCATCGCCCCCGGCGACCCCGAGCATGTCCGCTCCGTCGGCGACGGCGCGGCGGGCCAGGGCCGCGACGTCAATGATCTCGGGGCCCTCGAGCATCGCGACCTGCGCGCCGGCCGCTTCGGCCTTCTCCTTCAGCCTGAACTTGCCGACCTTCCCGCCACCCGACCTCGGGTTCATGATCAGGAACGGGCGCTTCGGCCGGTCGGCCCTGCGCTCTCCGGACGGCGCCGACACCGCGACCTCGCCCATCGAGGCCCTGCCTGTACCGACGGCCAGCAGCAACAGCGCGACCGCCGCGATCGCAACCCAGATAACGCCACGGCTGCCGTAGAACACCAGCAGCCCGGCCGGCGCGGCGACGGCCAGGGCGCCAGCTGCCCAGCGCACGACCCGTCGGCGCGCCAGGAACCAGTACGCCCCCGCCAGCATCACGCATGCCCCGGCGATGCCCGCGATGACCAGGCCGATGCCGTGACCGTCCGCGCCCGCGATCAGCAACGCCACCGACGCGGCCATGAGCAAGATCGATAGCCTCGCCAGCCAGCGCGAACCAGGGGTGGGGCTGACCCCCGCAACGCCTGAGGTTGATGTCTTCCGCACGCCCAGTTCTTCCATGATCATTGTTCCTTCGGTCCAGACCCGGGCAGGGGCGTGGACCAGCCTCTGCGTGGCCAGGTCAAACCCAACCCCCTCAAGCTGGGAACGGGGCCGTCTTAGCCCCCGTGACCTCAATCTGCGCCGTGATCTGGATCATGCCCAGGTCGATCGCGTCACGAACGCGGCAGCCGCCGCCAGACCGAGACGCCGTCCGCAAAAATGCCGATGTCCGACGTGTCATCCAGGATGCCTCGTCCGGCGTCTAATCATCACGCGCATCGGTTCCTGGTGACCACGACGGTCAGCCGACCGGTCCGGTGCGTCGGCCCTTCTCCTGTAGCAAGGACCCACGATGACCATAGAACTCAGAGCTCAGACTGACCCTCGCTCCTGGCTGTGGCGGCGTAAAGACGCCGTGGGCTCCGTGATCCACATGCCGGTGCTCCGACGCAGGTACCAGATGCAGGAACTCCGCGACGAGCTAGCCGAGCTACATGGCACGGTGCACCGTCTCACGGACATCATCGAGACCGTTGTCGATGCGCTAGCGGGCGACCAGGCACTCGAATAGTCCGCCGGCCTCTTTGGTCGATGTCGACGTCTAGTCGATCTCGACGTCGAAGTCCCAGGAGACGACTGGACTGGCTGCCGTCGGCGACCATCGCAGCGTGCCGCTGCCGGTGGGCAGCACCGCACTCATGACGAGCGTCACCGTCTTGCCGGGTGTGACCTGAGACGGCGCCCTGCCGCCGCCTTGCGCCGTGATCTTGAGGTAGTGCAGCTGGCCGAGCTCGTCCAGGACCGTGAACGTCGCTCGCTTCAGGGCAATGACGGCCGACGCATGCGCAAAGCTGACGCTGAAGGCACACGGGCTGGTCGCGGGGACCGGGAACTGGCCGTCCTCTGGCACGGCCGGGCCGACGACCGTCGCGGTGACGGTGCCGCTCGCCAGGTGCACCACGACAGAGTCACCTTCGATGGCCAGTTGCGGATGAGCAGCGCTGGCCTGGACTACCCGGCCCGTAGGGATCTTCGACTTGGGCAGCCAGCCCGGCAGGCCGCCGTATTTTTGCGACGCCGCCGCGGACGCGGAGGCCTGGTGTCCCGTCACCCAGTAGACGGTGCCCGCGACTAGGCAGGCCAGCACCAACGTGGCGAGGACCATGCGGCCAGCGCGGGAGCCGAGCCCGAAGGCCCGGCTCCCGCGTGGCGTGGAGGCAGTACTCAATTCACGCCTTGGCGCTTCGGCGACGCCGGCGCCAGGTGCCCACTCCCGGGACCGCACCGACAACCAGCAGCCCCGCGAGCGAGGCAGCCCACGGCGACCCGTGGTGATGGTGGCCGTGGCCTTCGGGGTTGTTGAACACGTCTCGGCCGAACGGCGCCAGGCCAGGCTGGGCGGCGTAGCCAATGTGGCCGAGCCCGTCCAGGCCCGGAGAGGCCTGGCCCACGTTGAACAGGTCCTCCATGGTGCGCAGCCAGCTGTAGTGGTTGTAGTACCTGTTGCTCACCGTTCCCGGCTTGATGAAGGGGCTGATGAGCACGCTGCCAGTGTCGCCACCGCCGTTGGTCGCGCCTGTCGCGCTGAACAACGGGTCGGTGCTCGGGCTGCGCGCGCCGAGAACGACGCCGCTTACCGCGCCCGTGGTCAGCAACGGCTGGTCAGATCCGTCGACCAGGGTAAACGACCCGGTGTCTGCCAGGCCGCCGCTCTGGTTCGGGACCGTCGGCGTTGCCGGGGTGTCGGTCACCTGTCCGACGAACGCGCCCGCTGGGATGCCAGTCCCGGTCACCGAGCGGCCCATGTCGGTCGCCACCGCTGAATTGTCGGCGATCGTCGAGCTGTTAGCCAGAGCTGTAGCTCCGGCGTCGGTGCGCGGACCCGGTGGGTTACTGCCGCCGCCGAGCAGGCAGGTGCCGGCGGCTGGGCCGGGACCGTCTGCGCGACGCAGGTGGTCGGCCTGTCCACGAAGGCGTTGTCGCCCGGACCGGGGTAGAGCTCGTTCCCGCTCGCATCGCGCGCTAGCGGGGTGTTTGGCCCGGTGGGCTCGAAGTGGACGCTGTGGCCGAACAGCGTCTCTCCGGCTGTGTCCGACGCGATCGAGGTGGCCGCGTTCGGCGAGACGATCGTGGAGTTGGAGAAGCTGTTGCCCGTGTAGGTGAACGGCGGGAACGCCTCGTCGAATGTGATGTCGATCAGCCCGCCTTGCTTGAACGCTGCCGACTGCTCGATCTCGGGCACGATGTGCTCGAGGAACAGGTCAGCGGCGTACAGGCCGCCGGTGTAGTTGACCGGGGCGTTCGGCGTGTTCGGGTCGGCGAAGCCCCCGGACAGGTTGTTGCCGTGGCAGACGGCGTCGTGAGCGTCGCTGCAGTTGTTCGGCGAGATCCAGCTGAACGCTGGCGTCGTCGACACGCTCTGCAGGTCGTGATACAGGCCGTTGCCGGGGTCGAAGAGACTGGCGATGTGCGCCGCATCGCAGTCCCCTGACTGCAGGATCGAGTCGAACCACGGGAACGGGAAGTGCTTGGGCACATACTGGTCGGTCGCGTTGGCACTGCCGGGGTTCGGGAATGCCGTACTGCCCGTTGCCCCCGGTGCGGCGTACGGCGCGCCGCAGTACTGCACGCCCGCGCTGTGGGCCGGAAGACTGGCGTCCGGATAGCCGAGGTCCTGCGAGTAGCCCTTCCAGCTCACGCCCGCGGCGTCAAGCTGGTTGAACAGCGTCGGCACGCTAGCCGGGTACACGCAGCCATTGGTTCCCGCTTCTGCGTTCGGCCCCTGCGCCGAGACCGCCTGCCCGTAGTTCGGGTTCGTCCAGAGGGAGCCCTTGGTGTCCACGGTGCCGGAGAACTGGTCGTAGAACGGGCAGTCCGCCTGGGTGTCCGGCTGAGTCGCCTGCCCGCTCACCATGGAGACGTAGTTATCGAGGCTGAAGTGCCCGGTGCCGTAGTAGTTCTTGAGCAGCACTCCCTGCTGCGGCAGCGTCTTCCACAAGTAGGTGTTGTTGTTCAGGCCGGTGAACGAGGCATCGTAAGACTTGTTCTCGAGGATGATCAGCCAGACGTGCTTGATCTTGCCTGGCTTGATGCCGAGGCCGTCATGCGACGTGTGATGGGCCGGCGCGGCGCTTGCAGGCGCAGCAGCCGACAGCGTCAGCGCGCCCAGCGTCAGCACGCCAATGCTGGCAGCAACGAAAGTCTTCAGACGCCGAGACAATCTAGATGATGAAGGCATGAGCAACTTCGTAGCGATCGCTAGTGAATTGTTCGGAAACGCGATGAATCCCGTTGGCGAACATCGCCTGACGTTCACAACGCCGCCTATTAATCCGCTGGCGGCACCATCAGGTTGGCCAGCGCGCCCAGTCCCGAGATCTCGACCCGGACGGTCTCGCCGGCCCGCAGCCAGCGGGGCGGATCCTGCGCGCCGCCGACCCCTGATGGTGTGCCCGTGGCGATCACGTCTCCGGGTTCCAGCGTCACGAACTCGCTGATGAAGCTGATGAGCCGGGCAACCGGGAAGATCATCTCTCGCGTGTTGGATGACTGCACGACCTCGTCGCCGATCCGCGTCCGCACGTCGAGCTGCTGCGGGTCGCCTACTTCGTCAGCCGTGACAAGAGCTGGCCCCATCGGGGCAAATCCATCCGGGCTCTTGCCCAGTACCCACTGCCCGTTGCGGTGCTGCACGTCACGAGCGCTAACGTCGTTCACCGCTAGGTACCCGGCGACGTAATCGAGCGCGTCCGCCTCTGTCACGCCCTTGCACGTCATTCCCACGACGACGCCCAGCTCGCCTTCGTAGTCGATCTGCTCAGTGGAGCGCGGCATCGGGATCGGGCTGTACGGACCGTTGATGGTATTGCCGAGCTTGGCGAAGACCACTGGCTCAGCCGGGATGGGCAGCCCGGCCTCGCCGGCATGGTCGCGGTAGTTAAGGCCGATGCAGATGATCTTCCCCGGGCTGGGGACCGGCGCCACGAGCTGCGTGCCCGACACTGGCAGCCACATGTCGGCTGGCGCGCTATCGACGACGTGACGGGCCAGCTGAACGAGCTCCGCGCCGCCACGGAGCAACTCGAGCATGTCCGCGGGCAGTCGCGGGTCGGCCGCATTAAGGTCGATTGCCCGCGTCGTCGATGCGTCAGTGAGCGCCTGCTCGATCGCACCGGACCGGATCCGGCCGTCGCGGGTGAAGCTGATCAGCTGCATCCGATCCTCCTCGTGATCGTCGAACTCGGGTTGTTGATCATCACGTCCGGGCCCTGGCGGCCTCAGTCTCCTCGCGCAGGCGCAGCCGGACCGCGTCCGCGTCGAGGGCGCCGCGCTCCATGGCAACCCTGAGGGTGCCGATCGTGTCGCGGACACCTTCGCCAATCGATCGCCAGGCCACGGGTGCCACGGCCGCGCCGAGCGCCGCCTCGTCTACCTCGACCGGGCCGATCATCGCAGCGTCGCCGATGGTGACGCGCCCGCGCATCGCCGGCTCCGTCTCCTCGATCGCTGCAACAAGATCATGGACGCTACTGGCCGAGCCGCCCAGATTGTAGACCTGCGCTCCGGCCGGGACCGCCTGCGCGGCCTGAACGAAGGCGCGGGCGATGTCGGAGGCGTGCGAGAAGATGATCCGACCGCCCCACGGGATGTAATAGTCGGTGCCGACCGCCGCGGCCAGCATCGCCTTGCTGGGTGGCGAGCTGTTGCCCTGGTCGCGCCCCGGGCCGTAGACGATGCCGCAGGGTCGCAGGCCGATGCTGGCCAGTCCGTTGTCTTCCCAGTAGATCCGGGCGGTGCCCTCGTTGGCCTGCTTGAACACCCCGTAGAGCGTGGGCGGCCGGATCGGCGTGTCGAGCCTGAGCGGCGCCGAAGGGTTAGCGTCGTCCGCGCTGTAGACGCTCCCTGAGCTGGCGTAGGCGATCCCCCGCACTTGATCGCCATTGCGACGGGCCGCCTCGAATACCGCGGTCGTCCCCACGACGTTCACAGTCGCGCCAAGTACCGGGTCAGCCCGCACGAACGGGACCTGGAGCGCAGCCATGTGCACGATGCGCGTCACCTGCTGCTCGGCGACCAGGCGCTCGAGGGCGCCCACGTCGGCCACGTCTCCGCTGACGAAGACGATGCGCGTAAGTTCATCGTCGTCGATGAACAGGCGCAGCCGGTCCCGGCTCGTGGCGATGTCGTGGGCCACGACGCCGGCACCCTGGTCGAGCAGGTGCCTGATCGTCCACGCGCCAAGCGCGCCGAGCGCACCGGTGACAAGGTACCGCTCGGGTTGGTTCTCGGTCAGCAACGGATCGCCTCTCTGGTAGCCCGGTGAGCAGCCGCATTCGGCAGTGGTAACTCAGTCCGCCGGGACGCCGGCCCGTGCAGGCGGGGGTGCGCCAGCCTCGGCGGATCGCGGGCCCGCGGATTGCGGCAGGTCCGCTATCGCGCTGCGCATCAGCCGGCCTTGCTCGGCCCACCAGTTGTACAGGATCCCGACGTCGTGCCCAACGCAGAAATGCCGGACGCCGAGGTCGGAGTACCACCTCGCGTCTTTGGCGTCGGCGATCTCAGCACGTGGCTGGATGCCCCTGCTGAGGGCCTTCTCGATGACCTGGCGCTCGGTAGCCCGGATCGCATCCGCCGCATCAGGACGGGACCAGCCCATGCTCAGCGCGTAGTCTGCGGGCCCGAACTGAACCATGTCGACTCCCTCGACCGACAAGATCGCGTCGAGGTTCTCGATCGCTTCCTTCTTCTCGATCATGAGGACTACGACGGACTCCGCCAGCGCGCGCGTCCACTCGCGCGAACCTACGTGCATGACCGTCCGGGCATCCCGTCGCATGCCTGCGCCGTGCAGGCCGCGATGATCAGGATGCTCAGGCCGCACCGCGCGGACACACTCAACGGCATCGGCAGGCGTGCGGATGTCAGCGAAGAGGACGTTCTGAATCCCGGCGCCAATCGCGCGCATGGCAAGGTGGCCGCGCGCGTGCTGCTCGATCTTGATCATGCCAGTGAAGTCGCGAAACAGCTCGATCGCACGACCAAGATTGTCTAGATCATGCATCGTCCACGGTGCATATTCGGCGACGAACTCGACGTAGTCGAAGTGGCCGGTCTGCCCTACGAGCTCGGTGATCGTCGGCCACGTGGACAGCACATGGGTGCCGAGACTCGGGCTGCCGGCGTCGAGCAACTCCCGGAGCCGGTTCCTGCGCACTGGGCTATTGCGGGGCGGGTCAGGATACATCGATGCAGCCTCCACTCCGGTCAGCGCGCAGCGCACCGCAGATCGCGTCGATCACCTGATCTAGCCCAGCAGATGTCATGTACGATATCTCATCATGCCTGCGCTAAGACCGGAAGTGAACCAGATGCTCGAGGTCCCCAATATCGACGCAGACATCGACATGGATATCGACACGGACATCGACGCAGCGCTGGTCTCCGCCGACTTCGTGCGGGACCCTTATCCCCTGCTGGACGTCTTGCGCGAGCACAGGCCCGTGTACCGGAGCGAGTCCCTCGGCGCCTGGGTACTCACGCGCTACGACGACATCGTCGCGACCTTCAAGGACGTCGGTACCTATTCCAACGAGGGACGTCTGGCACGTGCGGCCGCATACCTTCCGGAGGGCACATGCGAGCTCGCTGTCTTCGACGCGCACTACAAGACCAAGGGCCTGCTGCACTCCGACCCTCCCGACCACACGCGCATGCGCCGCGTTGTCGCGCGCGCGTTCTCGCCTCGGGTTATCGATCGCATGCGGCCGCGTATCCAGCAGATCGTCGACCAGCTCATTGACAAGGTCGAGCCCACCGGGCGCATGGACGTGATCGAAGACCTCGCGTTCGCGCTTCCGGCGATCGTGCTCGCGGATCTGATGGGAGTACCGGTCGAGCAGGGTCGTGTGTTCCGGGCCTGGGCCGATCGGCTGCTCGGGTTCCAGGGCGTGAACCGGCCGGGCAAGGCGCTGCTCGTTGCAGCTCAGGAGGCCCTGGTCGAGGCTCGCGCCTACCTAGCAGGGCTCATCGACCTCCGCCGGCGAGAGCCAGGAGACGATCTGATCAGCCTGATGACCGGCGTGGCGGACGGCGGGGGCGCGCTGACGGACGCCGAGATCATCAACACGGGAATGACACTGCTCACCGCGGGCCACGAAACGACGACCTCCCTGATCGGGAACGGCCTGCTGACGCTGCTCCAGCACCGCGATCAGTGGAACGAGCTCGCGGCGGACGGGTCGCTGGTCGGCTCGGCGATCGAGGAGATCCTCCGCTTCGAAAGCCCGGTCTCTCGCCAGCCACGGTTGCTGCGGCAAGACACCACGTTGTCATCACGTGTCCTGCCCAAGGGAGACATGGTGTTCCAGATGCTCGGCGCGGCTAACCGGGACCCCGGGGTGTTCGCCGATCCCGGGGCGTTCAACATCCATCGCGATCCGAATAGGCATCTCGCCTTCGGTCAGGGCATCCACTTCTGCATCGGCGCACCCTTGTCGCGGGCTGAGGGCGAGATCGTCTTCCAGAGCGTGCTGGAGCGCCTGCCGCGGATGCGCCTGGCTGCGGATGTCGCGGACTGGGACACCGCGAAAGCCAACTCCAGGGTGCTGCGTTCCCTGCCCGTCAGTTTCTGACCTGCACCCAACCTTCGGAGCTACCGCCATGGCCGCACCGCTTCAGTCAGGAATCGCCGACGAGTCCTCGGACGGACTGCCGGACCGGCCGCCGGCGACCGGTCGCGGCGTGATCGCCGTGCTCCGCACGGATAGTGCGCAGACGGCGCTGACACTCGGCCGCGGCTTCGCTCAGACAACTCTTGCGGGCATCGAGGTCACGATGACCGTGCCGGGTGCCGTCAAGGTCATCGCTGCCTTGGTGGCGGAGGGCGTCAAGCGCGTGGGTGCCGGAACCGTCCGAACGCTGGCCCAGCTCGACGCCTGCGTCCAAGCCGGGGCGTCGTTCATCGTGTCACCGCATCTCGATCCGGCCCTGGTGGAGCGCTGTGTCCGGCGCGGGGTGCCGGTGGTGCCCGGGACCATGACTCCCAGCGAGATGGTGCGGGCCATGGAGCTCGGCGCAGCCGCCGTCAAGCTCTTCCCGGTCTCGGCCATCGGCGGCCATGTCACGGTCAAGGCGCTGCTGGAGCCATTGCCCGATGCCCGGATCGTCGTCTCCGGCGAGGTCACGCTGCCCGAGGCCCCGGCCTATTTCGCGGCCGGTGCGTGGGGCGTCTGCGTCGGCCGCTCGCTCTGGCGTCCGGAGATCGTCGCCGCGGGCGACGAATCGGCGGTGCGAGAGTACGCGCAGCGGGCACTGGATGAGAGCGGCTGCACCGCCGTAATCAGCGCGATGTAATCCTGGCCGGAGCGCGACGCCCGCCGGGGCTAGAGGTCGTCGATGCCCGTGAAGATCGCGCGTGCACCGTCGGCGGCGGTCAGGCCAGGGCGCAGCCGCGTGCCGAGTCCCGGGCCCGGCGGCGGCGTGATCTGGCCGCCGCTGATCGCTGGCATCTCGGTGACGATGTCCCGGTACCACCCGGTGTAGTAGGCGCGTACGGTCTCTTGCATCAGCGCATTGGGCGCGTTGCTGACCAGGTGCGTGGAGGCGGTCAGCACGACCGGCCCGGTGCAGTCGTGGGGCGCGATGGCGATGTCGTACGCCTGCGCCAGCGACGCCACCCGGACTGCCTCGGTGAGGCCGCCGACCCAGCCGAGGTCGAACATGACGACCCGGGCAGCGCCCATCTCGAGCAATGTCCTGAACGAGGCCAGGCCGCCGAGGGTCTCGCCCATGGCGACTGGGACCCGCGTGCTGGCCGCGAAGGTGGCGGCCGCCGCCAGGTTGTCGGCCTTGACCGGGTCCTCGAACCAGTACACGCCCAGCGGCTCGACGGCCTTGGCGATCTTCATGGCCGCGCCGAGATGCCAGACCGCATGCATTTCGAGCATGACATCCATCGCGTCACCGACGGCGTCGCGGATCTGGCTGATCACGCCGACGCCGGCCCTGAGGTCATCCGGCCTGATGTCATACCCTCGGGACGCCGCCGCGTAGGGATCGAACGGCCAGATCTTCATGGCGGTTATTCCCTGGTCAAGCAGCTGACGGGCTAGCTCGGCTGGCCTGTCGATCGCCATCTGCAAATCTTCGTAAGGCCCTGCCGCCGCGGTGCCCGCAGGAATGCCGTCCTGGGCGACGGTCCCCCGGTCAACTGCGCGGAGCGCGCCTCGCGTCCCGCGGCCGTAGGTGTAGCCCGCGCACGTGTTATAGATACGCACCGACTCCCTGCTGGCGCCGCCGAGAAGGTCAGCGATCGGCCGGCCGAGGGCCTGGCCGCGAATATCCCACAGGGCCAGGTCCACGGCCGACAGGCCGCGAATCTCAGCGCCCGTCCCCTGGTAGCCGAGAAACGCCCCGGAGAGGTCGTGCCAGTGCTGACTGACGAGGAGCGGGTCCTTGCCCACGAGGTACGGAGCGATCGTCTCGTGGATGTGCGCTTCCACCGTGGCAGGCCCGATGCACGTCTCCCCGAGCCCGACGATTCCCTCGTCGGTGTGGACCTGGATCCACAGCATCTGCGGGTGCTCGGCTAGCCGCACCGTCTCCAGACCGGTCACCTTCATGGGGTGGTGAGATACCTTTCCAGCTCCATGTCGCTGATCGCTGCGGCTTCGCGCAGGCTAGCGACGACGTCGGACGGCAACGCGATCCCGTCCTGCACCGATCGGTCGAGGTTCTCCCACTCTTTCTCACCGGGCACGTAGAGGCGCTCGACGCCAACGGCACGTGGTGCGGCGTGGATCTCGTCGATGAGCCTCTCTATCCGTGCTGGCAGATCCGGACCGATTGCCACGACGTCTAGAGCCAGGAACGCGGCACCATGGTGAGTCGCCGTCGACGGGTCGCCGGCCAGCCAGCTGCCGACCCGAGTGGTCATGGCAGCGCCGCTCAGTGCCCCGGACAGTGTCTCTATCAGCAGCGCGAGACCGAATCCCTTGTGCCCCGCGGCCGGGGTAAGCGTGCTGTGCTCCGGATACGCCAGCGGGTCATCGGTTGGCTGGCCCTGTTCGTCGATGAGCCACGTGGCCGGAATCGGCTCGCCGCGCTCGCGCGCCGCGTATACCTTGCCGCCGGCAACGGTCGCGATCGACATATCCAGCATCAGCGGGCGGTGTCTCCCGGCAGGAACTGCGTAGGCTAGCGGGTTGCTGCCTGTCACGGCACCGCGTGAGCCGGGGGATGCAACTGAGGGGATGTCATTGGCCATCGCCATTCCGATGAACCCCGAGCGCGCCGCCTGCGCCGCATAGGCACCCGCCGCGCCGAAATGACAGCTGTTACGGACCCCGACATACGCCAGGCCCGTCTGCCTCGCCTTACCAAGAGCGAGGTCCATGGCATAGGTCGAAGTCACCATCCCGAGGCTGGAGTCTCCGTCGACTAGCGCCCAGCCCGGCCCTTCCCTCACGACCGACGGTGTGCCGCGCGGGGCCAGGCCACCGCCCTTGAGCCGCCGAAGGTATCCGCGGAGCGCCTTGGTCCCGTGCGTGAAGACGCCCCATGCGTCGGTAGTCGCCAGAATCTCCGCGGTGGTTCGTGCGTCAGCCTCGGCGACACCGGAGTTGCGAAGCGCGCCGACGCAGAACTCGCTGAGGCTGTCGATGGAAATGACATGCCGTGAACCGCTCATCGGCCTCCTCCCGTCGTGGTCGTTCTATCATATGCTGTGTCTCATATTCTAGATTGGGGCATTTCGTGAGCGGCATTCAGAGCGTCACCGGATGGGTGGACGACTCAGACCTCGGATTCACCCTGGTACACGAGCACGTCGCCGGCAGCTCCCCTGGAATCCTGCGGAGCTGGGCAGGGCTCAGCGGCGGACGAGAGCACCTCGTGACCACGGCCGTGGCTGCACTCGCGGACGCCAGGGCATGCGGTGTGCGCACCATCGTCGACTGCACGACCTTCGACCTCGGCCGCGACGCAGAGCTCCTAACTGAGGTCGCGGAGGCCTCGGGCGTGACGGTCATCGCGTGCTCAGGCCTGTGGCTCGACCCATCCGTCACCGTTCGCGCGCGGACGGTGGCTCAACTCGCCGACTGGTTCATCCATGACCTCACCGAAGGGATGGATGGCACCCCGGTGCGCGCCGGCGTCATCAAGGTAGCGACCGAGGAGGCCATCGGGCCGAACGACGCGAAGATCCTCGAGGCAGCCGGAATCGCCAGCGTCGAGACCTCGGCGCCCATCATCACGCACACCGCTGCGCGACATCGCAGCGGCGAGGCGCAGGCTGCCATCCTCGAGTCCTTCGGCGTCGATCCGCACCGCGTTGCTATAGGTCACAGTGACGACAGCAACGATCTGGCGTACCTGACCGGTCTCGCGTCGCGCGGGTACTGGATCTCCATGGACCGGCTCCCGCACGGCCGCCTGCCCGAGTACGGCGGCCAGACGGTTCAGGACCGCATCGACATGATTGCGCGGCTGATCGAAGCCGGCTTCGGCAGTCAGGTGCTGCTCTCGCACGACGAGCCGATCTGGGCCGGGCTGCTCACAGACGAGGATCAGGAGCGGCACCTGCGGTCGAACCCCGACGGGCTGACCTTCATCTCGAAGGTGATCCTGCCCGGCCTCCAGAAGATCGGTCTCCACCCGGACGTGATCAGAGGCATGGTTGCCGACAATCCACGACGCTGGCTGTCCGGCGGCTGACGCCACGGCATTCACTGAACCCGTTCACAGAATGCGGTATGCACTGAATGCGGTATGCACTGAATTCAGTATTCGTGGAGCACGACTCCCCCGACGAGCGAGAACTCGCCGCACCAGTAGAACCCCTCCAGCTGCGTGAGCACCGGGAGCCGGTACAGCGGAGCCTGCGCGTTCTCCTCGATCCGCGCCGTCCCCGCTCCTGACCAGCACCCGGACACCGCTACATCGGCCAGGTCGCGGGCCGTGATCTGACGAATTCCGGCCCTGCCGTCGATCTGCGGGATGATCTTGAGGTTGAGGTTGGTGATGAAATCCACCCTCGCGCGCACGGCATCGAGGCCAGCCGTCCGGGCCTTGTAGGGAAGCGTGCCAGTGAAGACGTCGATGCCGTTGCGGCGCAATGTTCCGACGATCAGGTCGCCGCGAACCTCGAGCGAAACCTCGCCGATCCGCTTGGGCTGGCCGTGGAACTCGCGGCCACCCGCCATCGCCCGATCGCTGTCGACGAAGAAGTACGGGGAGTAGGAGCCGACGACCTCGCCGCGCGGTCCGGAGTACCGGGCCGCCACCATGACGTTGACCTCGTGGGTATCCCGGCCCAGCCCGGCGACATCGCCCCAGCGAGCGATCTGCACCATCACGACGTCCCCCGCCGGCTGCAGCGGGCTCGGGACGAGTGCAGCGATCGCCTCCGGCGTGGTCTGGTACTGGATAACCAGGACCTCACCATCCTTGAACCGCGCCGGCGGCGGTCCGTGCAGCGGGTTGTCGAGCGGGACTGAGTGCGCCAGCGCCGGGTCCGGAACATCGGGAAGATAGTTCAAGGACCCCATCGGCCAACCCTCACGGTAGTGATGCGTCCCGAGCGCTATTGCGGGCCGAAGTAAGGCGCCACCAGCTCGTGATCGATGCGCGAGAAGTTCAGCACGCCGATCATCTCGCGATGCTCACGGATCGTCGCGACGGCCGTGTCTGCGTCGCGTGCCCTGATGGCCTCGTATCGGGCGACGGCCAGATCGAGCATCAGATCCCAGGTGTCGGGGAAGCTGTCGACAAATACTCGGTCGAGGCGCAGTCCTACCGGGCCCATCAGCATCACGATAAAGCGATTCAGGCGCGGGTAACCAACGGCCTGGAACATGAGCTGGTGGCTCTCCGCGGTCAGCCGGCGGAACGTGCGCCCGTCCTTGACGGTCCTGGCCTTCTTCAGGCCGCGGACGATCTGGCCAAGCTCAGCGATCTCTTCGGTCGTGATCTTCTCGACGAGCCGCGGGAACGCAGGGAGCTCGATGGCGTTGACGAGGAAACCCTGCTCCTCCATGTCAACACGGGAGACCCAGCGCACCGTCGCGCCGCGGTAAGGCGCGACATCGACAAGACCATCAGCCTCGAGCAGAGCGAGCGCCTCGCGTATGGGGGTCTTCGACACCTGCAGCATCGCGGCGAGCTCGTTCTCAACCAGACGCGTGCCGGGCGGGATCACAAGCTCGACGATCATCTCGCGAATAGACGTATAAGCTGCCTGCTTGTACGTGGCCACGGGCAGAGGCGTGGGCTGACTGAGAACGATGACCGCCTCCTTCCGGGTCGGCAGCTTGGGCTCGGCGACCTGTGCCGGTCAGCCGACGCTCCGGTGACCTGAACTGGCGATAATGCTAGCTTACGGACGTCGCGCCCTGCCATGGGCCGCCAAGCCGTTGCCGCGAGTCAGGTTGCCATTGCCGCGAGTTAATTGCCATTGCGCTCACGTCGGAGGCGCCAGTCTCGGCGGCGTGCGCAGCGAAGCCATCCCGCCGTCGGCGGTCCACACAGAGCCATTGACGAAGCTGGCGTCGTCGGACCCGAGGAAGGCGATGACCGCAGCGATCTCATCCGCCGTCCCGAGGCGCCCTATAGGCTGCCGGGCCGCCAGCCTGGCCCGCTCCGACTCCCGGTCGTCAGCGGCGTCGAGCAGCCGGTCCACCCACGGCGTCCCGATCGTGCCGGGTGCGATGGCGTTCACCCTGATCCGGTCGTCCAGCAAGTCCGCTGCCATCGACAAGGTGAGGGCGTAGACGGCCCCCTTGCTCGCACTGTAGGCGGCTCTCTTCGCCAGGCCCACCAGCGCGGCGAGCGAGGATACGTTGACGATGGCACGCCCCTGCGACTGCCGCAGAAAGGGAAGGGCCGCCCTGGTCACATGGACAAGGCCGAATAGGTTCACGTCAAGGACGTGGCGCCACTCGTCGAGGTCGCCCTCTTCGACAGAGCCGATGGAGCCGATGCCCGCGTTGTTGACCAGGAGGTCGATGCGCGCGTACTGGCCGCCGATAGCGGCGAAGGCGTCACGCACAGCGTTCTCGTCCGTCACGTCGGCCACGGCGTGGCTGCGACCATCGCCGCTCAGCAGGGGATTCACGTCAAGCGTATGCACTGTCGCGCCCTCGTCACGGAGGCGCGCGACGGTCGCCGCTCCGATGCCGGAGGCCCCGCCAGTGACTACGGCCACGCGGCCCGCGTAGCGTCCCGTCATAGCTGGCACCCGCAGAACCACATCACGTGATCGCCCTCCTGGTTCCTGACCATCAAGAGACAGCACACAACGCGCCCGCCAGCAACGCGCCTGCGAGAGCGTCAAACGTCGTAAGCGTTAGAATATCGTACATAACCTGAGACCATGCACTAGTAGTGCAGACCTGCAGGTCAGCAGCCTCGGACCGCCCTGTTTTGTCATCCCGCAGCCCCGTCAGACTGGTTGCAGCCAGATGGTATCTCGTATATCCTCGCCACAACATTGACATTGACACCGAAAACGGTGAAGTTTCGTGCGCGAGGTGACGATCCCATCCGTGGGCATGGCAATGACTGAAGCCGTGCTCAACGCGTGGCTTAAGAACCCTGGCGACAGCGTCGCCGCCGGCGAGACGCTAGCCGAGATAGAGACCGACAAGTCCGCGCTCGACCTCGAGAGCCCGAGCGACGGTCTGCTCGGCAGGCACCTGGTAGCGGCAGGCGCGACTGTGCCCGTGGGCCAGGTCATTGTTCGCATCCTCTCGGCCGGAGAAGTCGAGCCGGACGACGACGCCGGCGTATCCGCTGACGCCGTAGCTGGTGCCGGCGATGGCGTGGCCGCAGCGGTCGCTGTGGACCCGGCGATGAGAACCGGACCGGATGACCGTGTCCCGCACGCTCTATCCCCCCGCAAGCGCCAGCAACTGCGGGAGCAGGCGGCCGCTTCCGAGGCGGGGGCAAGTACTGCGCCCGAGCTGCCGGCCTCGCGCTTCCGGGCTGCGATCGCCGAGCACGTCTCGGAGTCATGGCGGACGATCCCCCATTTCGCAGTTGTCCGTCATATCGACGCGCAGCCTGCGGAGGACGCACTTGCCGTCATGCGCGCGAACGGGCTGGCGGCCACAACCACCGATCTCCTGCTCCACGCCCTGGCGAGCGCGCTATCCGCATACACCGGCGACGCAGGCGATCTGGGCCTTGCGGTCGCGACACCGGATGGTGTCGTGATCCCTGTCATCGCCGGCGTCGTCGGCCTCGGCCCCGCCGCTCTGGTCGCCGCCAGGACCGCGGCGGTAGCGCGCGCACGAGAACGCCAGTTGTCGGCCGGCGACCTGGCAGACCGGCCGCTGGCTTCGCTGTCCAACCTTGGGGGCTTCGGTGTGGACTCGTTCACGGGCATCATCCCGCTCGGGCAAAGACTGCTGCTCACCACGGGAACGATCATTGACCGGCCCGTGGCCGTCGACGGCCGCGTGACGGTGCAGCGTTCGTTCTCGGCCACGCTCAACGTTGACCATCGCCACTTTGACGGAGATGGTGCGGCAAGAATCCTGGAGTCTTTCCAGTCCGCACTCAACCAGTCCGCTGCCTGGGCAGGACATAAGGAGAAGCTCGATGCTTGAATCCGAGGCGTCCGGGGAAGCATCAGCTCCCCCGTCCCTGGCCGACGGAGTCACCAGCGAGCAACTTCTGGAATGGCTCGACGGCATGCTCTTGATCAGGTACTTCGAGAGCGAGTCCGTCCGGTTGTCCCTGGCCGGCAAGATACCTGGCGGGATCCACTCCTCCGAAGGCCAGGAGGCCGTGGCAGTCGGGACGGTGGCAGCACTGCAAGCGGAGGACGTCGCATCAGGAACTCACCGAAGCCACCACCACGCGCTGGCCAAGGGCCTCTGCCCTCGATCAGTCATGGCTGAGCTCTTTGGCAAGGCAACGGGGCTCAGCGAAGGTCGCGGCGGCAGCATGCACCTCGTCGACGCCGGACGCCGGTTCCTCGGGTCGAATGGCATTGTGGGTGCCGGCCTAGGGCTCGCCATGGGCGCGGCGCTGGGAATGAAGATGCAGGCCCAGAGCCTGGTCGCTGTCGGATTCTTCGGCGACGGGGGCGCCAACACCGGGCGCGTCTGGGAGTCCGTCAACCTGGCCGCGCTCTGGGGACTCCCGCTGATCGCGGTATGCGAAAACAACCTCTACGCGGTCGAGACGCACATCGCCGACTCGATGGCAGGCACGTCCATCGCTGACCGTGCGGCTGGCTTCGGTCTTCCCGCCGAGACGGTTGACGGCCAGGACATTACTGCCGTCTACGATGCCGTCCGCCGCGCGCGCGAGCGCGCCGTGGACGGGGGCGGCCCGACATTCCTGGAGATGAGAACGTACCGGTATGAGGGGCACAACGTCGGCGACGTGCAGAACTACCGCCAGGTCGCCGAGGTGGAGGACTGGCGCACACACCGAGATCCCATCACCAGGCTGAGGGAGCATCTGGAGCGAACTGGACTCCTGCGCCCCGGCGGCTTCGATGCCGCCGTCGAGCGTGCACGGCAGATAGTCGACGATGCTATTGCGTTCGCCGAAGCATCTCCGTGGCCCGACACCGCGGACGTCCTGACGAGCTGGCCGCCGCTGCCCGCAAGCGTGGTATCTGCATGAGCGAGAAGCTGACCTACTCCCAGGCCTACCGTGCGGGGCTCGTCGAGGAGATGACGGAGAACGCAGCAATCTTCGTCATGGGGACCGACATCTTCCTGCGTGGCGGGCACTTCGCTCAGGTCCTCGGTCTGGGCGAGAAGTTCGGCATCGAGCGGATCCGGGACGTCCCTATTTCCGAGGCTGCTATGGTCGCCGCGGGCGTGGGGGCCGCACTTCAGGGCATGCGCCCCATCGTCGACCTCAACTTCCTTGACTTCTCATTCGGATGCATGGACGAGCTGTGCAACCAGGCAGCGAAGATCCACTACATGTTCGACATCCCCGTTCCCCTCGTGGTGCGGGCTACTAATGGCGTCGCCTATGGCGGGGCCCAGCACAACAACGTGATCGACTCGTGGTTCGCCGAGATGCCGGGCCTGAACGTCGCGGTACCTTCGACACCGCGGGACGTCAAGGGGCTCATCAAGTCGTCGCTGCGGCTGGACGACCCGGTCCTCTTCCTCATGGACAAGAGCCTGACCGGTGTCCGCGGCGACGTCGGCGGACCTGAAGACCTGATCCCGCTGGGCCGGGCCGACGTCGTGCGCGCTGGCAAGGACATGACGCTGGTCAGTTACGGTGCGAGCGTCCGACTTTGCCACCAGGCCGCGGGCATTCTCGCCGAGCGCGATATCTCAGCGGAGATCATCGACCTGCGGACGCTCTACCCGCTGGACATGGAGACGGTCTGCGCCTCAGTGCGCAAGACGGGGCGGGCGGTCATCGTCGACGAGAGCGCCGGCTACGGCGGCGTCAGCGCCGAGGTCGCGGCTTCGATCCAGCGGTCGTCGTTTAACTACCTGGACGCCCCGATCGGGCGCATCCACGCTGCCCACTCCCCCGTCCCGCAGAGCCCACCGCTCATCAAGGCGATGATGCCGAGCAGCCAGACGATCGTTGACGAAGTCTCGCTGCTCATGCAGTCGTCATGACTGGCGGTGCCTGACTCACATACTGATGCTGGCGCCTGCGTTCATCGCCAGGTTCCCGCCGTCGACAGGAAGCATGACGCCGGTGACCATCGACGCAGCGTCCGACGCCAGGAAGACGACTGGACCACGGATCTCGGTCGGTGCGCCGAGGCGGCCCAGGGGGATACCAGACAGGACGCGCCCGACGAGCGGCTCATAGGCCGGGTCGGCCATGATCCCGGCCCACCACGCATTGGTGAACTGGCAAGGCAAGATCGCGTTGACTCTGATGTTGTCCGACGCCCAGGCAAAGGCCATCTCGCGCGTCAGCTGGCAGATACCGCCCTTGGCCACGGCGTAGGCCATGTTCCCGCGGCCCAGAGCGCTGACGCCAGCGATCGAGCTGAAGTTCACGATGCTGCCACCGCGTCCCGCGGCCATCATCTGTGTCGCCGCGGCGCGGGAGCACAAGAAGAAGCTCGTGAGGTCGCTGGTCAGTGTCGCCTGCCAGTTCTCAAGCGTGAACGCCTCGGGCGCCGCACGGGGCACCGGCGCCGCGATCGCGTTGACGAGGATGTCGATGCCGCCAAGCGCGTCCATCACCGCTGCGAAGACCCGCGTAACCTCGCCCTCATCTGTCATATCTCCGACAAGGCCGACGGCAGTACCGCCGTCATCCTGGATCTCCTGAGCGACCCTGGCCACCTGGACTTCATCGAGATCGACCACAGCAACCTGGGCCCCGGCGCTCGCCAGGGCCACGGCTGAATGGCTGCCCAGCGCACCCGAGCCCCCGGTCACGATGGCCTTCCGTCCTGTTAGATCGAACAGCCCTGACGGGTCGGTGAGCATAGACACTCCAAGATTCGCCGATATACGATGTATCATTCTTCTGTTCGATTGGGGCGCTGTCAACGTGCAGTGCCTCCAAGGTGCAGTTCCTCCAAGGTGCAGTTCCTCCAAGGTGCAGTTCCTCGAACGTGCACGCTGTCAACGTGTCGGCCGTCGAAGGACGTGACGTGAATACATATCGGGTAGTCGTGACGGACCTCACGGAGTCGGGCAACGACATCGAGCTGGAGGTCTTCGCCAGGTCGGGGCTCCCTATTGATCTGGTCACGGCAGCGGAGACTGGCCGCGCCGGACTGCTCGCGGCGACAGCGGGTGCACATGCGCTCATGGTGCAGTTCGCGGTGATCGACCGGGCCCTCGTGGAGACTCTCACGTCGTGCCTGGTCATCGCCCGGTACGGGGTAGGTGTCGACATGGTCGATATCGATGCTGCTACGGAGATGGGCATTCCTGTGGCGAATGTCCCGCACTACTGCATCGACGAGGTCAGCTTGCAGACCATCGGTTTCGTGCTCGACCTGAATCGGCGCACCCTGCCGCTCGCTGCTCACGTCCGCGCGGGTCGCTGGGGGACGGCCCCGCCGCCAGTCACGCCGCCGTCCCGACTGCGCGGCCAGGTGCTCGGAGTGGTGGGATTCGGAGCCATCGGGTCGGAGGTCGCGCGGAAGGCGCAGGCGCTGGGTCTTGAGGTCGTTGCCTACGATCCTTTCGCCGTGCCCGACCGCCATCCGGCCATCACCTTTGTCGGACTGGCGCAACTGCTGGCCCAGTCGGACTACGTGAGCCTGCACTGTCCGCTCACCGACGGCACCCGCGGTCTGATCGGCGCCGCGGAGCTGGCCCAGATGAAGCCGTCCGCGTATCTGCTCAACCTTTCTCGCGGTCCGGTGGTGGACCAGGCCGCGCTCACGCAGGCACTCCGGTCGGGTGTCATTCAGGGCGCTGCCCTCGACGTCCTCGCCACCGAACCGCCGGACCCGGCGGATCCGCTGCTGCAGCTTGACAACGTCATCGTGACGCCGCACATCGCCAGCTGGTCGATCGAGGCAGCAGTCGAGCTGCGGCGGGAGGTCGCGCAAAGCGTGGTCGACGCGCTTGGTGGCCGTGAGCCGGCGTCCGTGGTGAACCGGAGCCAGCTGCTGGCTCGCGCGCGCGCCTGACAAGATCACCTGCTCGAGCAGCTGGCGATATTCGATATCTCGCATGCGAGTCGTTGAGCTAACCCCAGGGCGCTAACCCTCGCGAGCTAACCCTCGAACGCTAGCCCTTGAGCGCACCAGCCGTAAGGCCATCTAGCAGCGAGCGCTGCGCGATGAGCGTCGCCAGGAAGACCGGAACGATCAGGCAGAGCGCGCCTGCGGCCATCGGCCCCCAGCTCGACCCGTCGACACCGACAAAGTCCACGATCCCCACGGTGGCTGGCTCGGTGCTGAAGCCCCCGAGTATGAGCGGGATGAAGTACTCACTCCACGCGGCGATGCCGATGAGAAGTCCCACCGAGACGACCCCAGGCAGCGCTAGGGGCAGCACGATCCTGAAGAAGGCACGCAGCCGGCTGCAGCCGTCGACCCGGGCGGCTTCCTCGAGCTCGACAGGGACTCCCTGGAAGTACGAGGCCGACATCCAGACCGTGAACGGCAACAGACCGGTCAGGTACGCGAGCGTCAGCCCGGTGAAAGAGCCGATGAGGTTCAGGAGATGGAAGAACAGGAAGAGCGGGATGATGTAGATCACCGGCGGCACCATCCTGCTGAAGAGCAGGAATGCACCGAAGAAACCCCGGCCGCGGAACTTTCCCCTGGCGAACGCGTAGCCAGCAGGGATCCCGAAGAGCAGCGTAGACCCGGTCGCGAGCGCCGTGATGATCACCGAGTTGAGCAGCGAATGGGCGTAGTCGTCCTGGAACAGCGCGCGGAAGTTGTCGAGCGTCAGCGGACTGAAGAAGACCGGCGGAGACGCGTCCGCGGCCACCGGCTCCTTGAAGGCGGTCAGCACAATCCACAGGAAAGGGATCCCGATCATCACAAGCCCGATGAGCAGAAGCAGGATCCGGAGCGCCACGATGGCTCTGCGTCGACGTCTCATTCACATGCCTAACTGCGTCGGGGAAGGACCAGGAAAGTGACACCAACGGTGATGGCGACGAGCAGGACGAGGACCACGCCCATCGAGGCGGCATAGCCAAGCCTCTGGTACAACAGCCCGGTGTCGTAGATCTGCAGGCTGAATGGCGTGCTCGCGATCCCTGGACCACCCGTGGTCAGGACCTGGATCTGCTCAAAGAGCCTGAAACCCTCGATGAGTCGCAGCAAGACAACGATGAAGAGCACCGGCCTGATGTGGACGAGCGTCACGTGCCAGAACACCCTGAACGGGCTGGCGCCATCCACCTCGGCGGCCTGCTGCAATTCGCGGGGGACGGTGATAATCCCGGCGAACAGCAGAATGGCCTGGAAAGGAACCGCGGTCCAGAGGCTGGAGATGAGGACAACCGGTATAGCCAGATTCGGGTTGCCCAGCCAGACCGGCTGCGGCAGATGGAGGAGGCTCAGGAAATAGTTGATCCATCCTGACTCGTCGTTGAACATCGCGCGCCAGGTGATGGCGACGACGATACCCGCGGTAAGGATCGGCAGCATGTACAGCGTGCGGATCACCCGGATGCCGCGAAAAGCTGTCTTCATCAGCACGGCCAGCAGCAGGCCGAGCGCCGTCGACAGGACCGTGAGCCCGATCGCGATATAGAACGTGTTGAAAACGACCTGCAGTGTCTGCGGATCGTGGAACAGCTCGACGAAATTCGAAAAGCCGATGAAATGCCAGCCGGGCTGCACCAGATTGTAGTTAGTGAAACCCATGCCGATCGTGACAACGAATGGCACGGCCGTCACGGCCAGCATAGCGATAAGCGCTGGCCACGAGGCCAGTATCAGGAAGTAGCGGTCTACGTATTCGCGGCCGCGCGTGCCCGCCTTGCGGCGGGCACGCACGGCCAGTTCAGCTTCTGTAGCCATACGAAGCTAGTTCTCTCGCATTCTCAGGAAGACGGGAATGGCTTGGGATAGCCAGCTTGCTTCATGATCGTGTCGACGCCACTGGTCATCGTTGCCATCACCGAGGCCACGGGCTGCTGCGAAGTGACCAGGGTTGATAGTCCATTGGCGATCGGCGGGATGATCGCGACGCCCTCGGGAATACCAGGCAGGAGCGCTGCGTCGGGGTGGGCCAGGATGTACTTCAGAGCCTGGTCGAAGGTCGGCGGGAATGCCGCGATGACCTGCGGGTCGGTGGCGATGGAGGTTCGAGAAGGTGTCAGCAGCGCCTTAGCCAGCGCAGCACCCTTCTGTACGGCCGGCGAGGTGAGGAACTGGATCAGCTGCCACGCCGCACCCTTGTGAGTGGAGGCGTTGTTCATCCAGACGCCGAACGGCTGCACCAGGGCGCAGTTGTTAGGGTTGACCGCCTGGCAAGGCATCTCCCAGAACGCGACGCTATTCGCCACCTTCGACTGGCTCGGGTCGATCACCGATGGAATAGTGCCCGAGTCATCCTGCCACATTGCGACTCGTCCCTGCTGGAAATCCTGCAGGCAGTTGTCGACGAGGTAGGTAGCGATTCCCTTGGGTGCCGCCTTCTGAAGGATGTTGCGGTAGAAGGTTCCGAACGCCGAGGCGTACGGCTCTTGGCCGATCAGGAACTTCCAGTTCTTGTCGAAGTAGGTCCCGGTGATGGGGTTGTTGTAAGGGACGAACCAGTTCCAGATCTGGAATGCGTCGTACAGGGCCTGCGACTTGTCACCGCGGACGCAGAAGCCGGCGTGGGCGGGCGTCGTCAGTTTCTGCGCGTCAGCAAGAAGCTGCGCGGGATTCTGTGGCAGGGACGTTATGCCCGCCGCCTTGAACATTGCGGTGTTGTAGTAGAGCAGCGAACCGCCCGAGTGACTCGCGACGCAGTAAGTCTTGCCGCCCGACTGGCAGGATGCCTCGATCGCGGGCGCGACATCGGAGAAGTTATAGGTCGAGGCTGTCTGCTTGGGGTCATTGATATAGGTGTCGAGCGGGGCCACGTCGCCGGCGGCCACAAAGCCCGGCAGGTCCTCGGTGCCGTAGGAGAAGACGTCCAGGCCGGTGTCCTTGGACTTCAGCTGCAGCTGCAGGGTCTGGTCGATCGACGTGACCGGCAGTTCTACGAAGTGCACGTTGATGCCAGTCTCGGCGGTGAACTTCGTCATCTGAGTCTTGTAGTAGTCGAACTCCGGGGTCGCCGTGTACGTCTCGTACGTGATCGTCTGTCCCGCGAAGGGCTTCGACGAGTTCGTCGAGGTCGTTGAGTTGCCCCCTGATGAACTGCACGCTGCGAGCACAAGCGCCATTCCGACCGTCGCCCCGACGACAGCGTACTTCCGTCTAGCTACTCTCATGAGTGTCTCCATATCTCGTACACCATCCAGGGTCAGTGCGCCCGTAGCCCGCGGCATCCGGTCGGAGTACACCCGCTCCACCACGATTAAGCTGCTCACACGGCAAATTACGCACTCGGTGGGGCCGCTTCCTGCTGGACAGACGCCACAAGGCTGACCTCCTTCCCTGTGAGGGGTCGTGCGGCGAATCCTCGCAGCGGGGTCCAGGACTTGCAAGAGTTGAGATATCATATTTCAGGATCGTTACTTAGGCGTTACGTTCGGACTACTGCCGATAGCTGCCCGTATGTTTATAGCCTGCTGGAAGCTGCGGATCTGCCGTCTTATGTAGTCGGCGACGGGGCGGCAGACCTGCCCTCAAGGGCGTGGCCGACAACGGCGCTTGGCCCTAGCATCGCTCGATATGGACACTCTTGGCGAGGACCTGGTCCTGTTGTACATCCGGCCTGCTTCTGGTCGGCTGAAGGCCCGCCATCGTCTCGAATACGGGCTCATGGGCTCGGAGCTCATCCGGCTCGCAGGGCACGGGCGCATCGAATTCCACGGCGGCCGGATCGTAGTCATCGATGCGGCGCCTACCGGTGACGCGCAGCTGGATACGGCGCTGCGCAGCCTGGCCCGAAGCGCGGCGACCGGTACAAGCGAGGTCTTACCTGCTCCGCTACCGGAACGGAATACGGCGCGCCTATCTCGACCGGCTCGTGGCGTCCGGCACGGTACGCCGCCAGTCCGGATGGATCACTGGGACCAGGTGGTTGATCGCCGACCAGGCTCGAGCGGCCGACGCCAGGGCGCGCCTCGATGCCATCGCGCTCTCGCCAGGGCAGATCGATCCCGCCCAGGCGGCCTATGGCAGCATTGCCGCGGCGATCGGGCTGCTGCGCTTGCTCTATGGCGGGCCTGGTGCGCGGCCGGTGCGCAAGCGGATGTCACAGGTGGCACGAGGCCAGTGGACCGCTGCGGTCACGACCGCGGACGGAGGCCCTGAGCGATGCAACCCAGGCCGCGGCAGACGCAAGGATTGTGGCCGCGACCGCGCCGGTCCTGAAGGCCATCGCCGCAGCTGCCTCCGCTGCGGGAGGGTGACGGGACGCTAACGAGCGTCGCCGAGGAACGCGCCGACGTCGGCAGCGAACTCGGCGTGGTGCTGGAACAAGAACCCGTGGGCCGAGTCAGGGTAGAGCTTCACGTGGGCGTGCGGCATCAGGCCCGCCAGCAGGTGGGAGTAATGCGGCAGGATCATCGGGTCGCTGTCGCCGTTGACGACCAGCACGGGCATCTCGATAGCGCTGACCCGCTGCAGCAGCGCGTGATCGGGGATCCCCCACTCACAGACGGCGTCGTACTGGGCCTGACGGGTATCCCAGGTTGTCGCGGCATCCAGGTCCTGCGTCCTTGCGTGCATCCTCTGCAGTGCCTGCTTGCCGGCTTGCTGGCTGGCCGCGGACGGGGCGAAGAACACGCCGAGGTACCCCTCCGGGCTGGGCTGCGGTGAGCCGACGGCTCCGATGACCTCCGGGGCCCAGCCATGCATGCCGGCCGCGCCCTGCGGCGCGGCGGAAGCCAGGATCAGCCGGCGCACAAGGCCTGGCCTGGTCAGCGCGACCTGCTGGGCGACGAAGCTGCCGATGGAGAAGCCGAGGATGTCTGCCTGCCCGATATCCAGGGCTCTGATGAAGGCCACGGCGTCGCTGGCCATCTGCCCGATCGTGTCGGGGGTAGTTCCGGTCGAGCCCCCGACTCCCGTGTTGTCGAAGGCTACGACTCGTCGGGCGGTCGCCAGCGCGTCGATGAGCGCCGGATCCCAGTTGTCGAGATTCCCGCGGAAGTGCTGCAGCAGTACGAGCGGTACTGCTCCATCGGCGGCGCGGCCGAAGTCGCGATAGGCATACTCGACCCCGTTCCCGGCCATTATGTGCTTGTTCGGGAGCTCTGCGTAGGTGACAGCCTCCGTTCGGGTCATCGCTGGCTGCTCCTTGTCATCTCGGAGTTGCGGACCGGGCACGGACTTGAAGGAATCTAGCCGTCCACGGCATCGGGCAAACGCTCGCGCAACTGCACGACGTTGCCTTCCGGATCGAGGCAGTCCAGGTGCCGGAAGCTCCGGAAGTCCCATGCCGACCCGGCAGGATCGGGCCGGCCACCCGCGGCGTTGACGACCAGGCGGACCTCCTCGATGCTGGCCACTTCGAAGGCCAGCTTGATCGGCGATTCCTCCCGGCGCTGCGGCGGATCGGTGATGACCAGCGTCGCGGCAATGGCCGCAGGCATGACGACGAGCGACAGGTCCCAGTCGTCGGACGCCAGGACGCAGAAGTCGAGTCCGCCGGACTCCACGGCCGAGAGACCGAAGCACGCTGCGTAGAACGCCCTCATGACTTCGAGGTCCTTCACATACAGGACCGCTGCGGCTGTCACGGACAGGGGGCTGTCTGCGCAGGCAGCCGGATCTCGGCGTAGAGCGCACGGTGGTCGCTGCCCGTGAGCCGGTGAGCCGAGGTCGTCAGCACTGCACACCGCCGATCGATGAGGACGTGGTCGATCGCGAGCAGAGACAGACGTCGCTGCGGTCGCGGTCCCCAGGTCGCGACCAGTCCGTTACCGGCCTGGCTCGCGGCATCCACGTAACCGAGGCGCAGAAGCCGGCGGAACTGTGCGTGATCGAGCGTGGCATTGAAGTCTCCGGCGAGGATGAGTGGAGTGTCACCCGGCTCAGGCAGGGCCGACAGATGACTCCGCCAGCGGGCCGTGGCGGGCGGGGACCAGGGCGGCTTCGGCGAAGCTGCATGTATGCAGGCCAGGTCCACAAACTGCCCTGACGAAAGGTCAAGCCGGGCAGTGCACCGGGCCGCGGACATCGGCGCTGTGTGCGGCCCGTCGCCGAGCGGGTAGCGGGAGTAGATGCCGCTCCCCCGAGTGCCGCGCGCCATGGGCTGCGTCACCTGATACGCGAGCAGATCGCTCAGTCCGGCCTGCTGAAGCCTGGCTGCCGCATCGTCGGTGAGTTCCTGCACGAACAGCACGTCAGCATGTTTGCGGCGTGCGAGCTCGACGAGCACGTCTGCCGCGGCCCGGCCGACGAGGAGATTCGAGGTCAGGACGCGCAGCACCGGGCCGGCCGCGGCTGGCTGCCGGGATCGTATGGCGCGCGGTCCTACCGCAGCGGTCAGGGCAGCCGCTGCAGCTGCGGCTGCGGCTGCCGGGCCCTTGCGGCGCAGCAGGAGCGCGCTAGCCCATGCCGCTGCGGTTGCCTGCGGGGTGAACGACAGCAGCGGCACCGCCCAGGCTTCGGCGAACCGAGGACGATCAGCGCCCGCCAGCCGGGCAGCCACCCAGCTGGCCAGGGCGCCCGCCACCGCCCATTCGATGCGTCGTGGGGGCATTAGCTCATGATCGCAGACCGGCCGCCGATAACGGCTCTATCCCCGCGCCTGGTTGGTGGCGGGCAAGATTTGAAGGCGTGGCCGCAGGACGCTGGCCGACATCAGGTTGCGGCCTGGAGGGTGAAGTAGTGGGCCTGATCGAGGTCTTCGATGAGGCCGGGGTGGGTCGGCTGCCAGCCAAGAAGTGTCTGGGTGTAGGTGCTCGAGGTGGGATTGTCGAGGCTGACGAATCCACCGAGGAAGCCGAAGTAGTCGGCCGCCTCCTCCGGCGGGACGCTGATGACCGGCAGGTCGAGGTGGCGGCCGATGGCCCCGGCTATGTCACGGAACGGGATGCCCTCGTCGCCGACTGCGTGCAGCCGTGATCCTGCTGGCGCACTCTCGAGCGCCAGGCGGTACAGGTGTGCTGCGTCGAGGGTGTGCCCGGCGGGCCAGCGGTTGGCTCCGTCACCGACGTAAGCGGCGGCGCCCTTGTCGCGGGCGATGCCGATCAGGATGGGGATGTAGCCGTGGTGATCGAGCGAGCTGTGCACTGTCGGGGGGAGCCGCACGACCGACGACCGGACCCCGCGGCCGGCGAGCGCAACCACGGAGTTCTCCGCGTCGATCCGCGGGCCGGCGGCGACGGCGTCGGCCTCGGTGCCCGCGCGGTCGAGTCCTGCGAACGTGAGCATCAGGGTCCCGGAGGTGCTGACGAACGGCTTGCCGGTGCCGGCCAGGGCGTCGCCGATCGTCTCGATGGCGCGCAGGTCAGCGTTGATGGCGCCGGCAAAGTCACCGGATCGCATGGCGTCGTGCTTGAACGCCAGGTGGATGACGCCGTCCGATGTCACGGCGCCGTCGCGCACGCTGTCGAGGTCGTCCAGGCTGCCGCGGCGCACTTCGGCTCCGGCAGCGCTCAGGGCCTCGGCTGACCCGTCGGAGCGGGCCAGTCCGATGACCTGGTGCCCGGCGGAGCGAAGTTCGGGGATGACAGCTGAACCGATGTGTCCGGAGGCACCGGTGACGAATACGCGCATGGGAGAAACCTCCAGTTAGTCAATCGCCCGCTAGCTACGGGGCGATAGTGATGACAGTTTCTGTCGTCAGACTACCACGGGGTGACAGTCACTGCCATCACTAGGTAGGGTTGCGGGATGAGCCGATGGCCTCCGGACGCGCGTGGCCGTCTGCAGCGTGCTGCCCTTGAGCTCTACAGCGAGCGCGGGTTCGACAACACCACGGTGGCGGAGCTCGCCGAGCATGCCGGGCTCACCGAGCGCACCTTCTTCCGGCACTTCGCCGACAAGCGTGAGGTCCTCTTCTTCGGCGCAGCGGAGTTGCAGGCCTTCCTTGTGAACGAGGTGGACAACGGCGCCAGCATCCGATGGGCCGCTACAGATGATCACGGCGGCTCTAGACGCGGCCTCGACCAGCTTCTTCGGGGATGGCGGCGACTACGCACGACAGCGCCAGGCGATCATCGCCGCCAACAGCGAACTCCAAGAGCGCGAGCTCATCAAGCTCGCAGCACTTGCCGCTGCCCTCGCCGAGGCGCTCCGGAGACGCGGCGTCAGCGACCCCGCAGCCAGCCTCGCCGCCGAAACCGGGATGGCCGTCTTCAGGGTCGGCTTTGAGGCCTGGGCCAGCGATACCGGCGAGCGAACGCTCTCGGAGCACATCCGAGCGACGGCGGACGAGCTGCGTGTCGTGACCTCTGGCCAGATGCAGAGAGCTCGGGGCCGGAGCTGACCGTCGCTGACGGTCGCTGACCGTCGCTGACCGTCGCTGACCGTCGGGCAAGCTAGCCGGCGCGCCGACCGCCTGCTATCCCCAGAGGCTCACGACGACGTTGTTAGCGGTCGCGGAGATAGTGGTGGCGCGGGAGGCAACCTGGACCGGATGACGTGCGTTCGCCTTGCGGCCGTCGCCCACCTGCCCGAGGACTCCGGTCCCCCACGCATAGACGGCGCCGGTTGTGGAGATCGCGTAGGAAGTGGCCGAGCCGGTAGCGATGCTCTCATAGGTCACGCCGGCCGGCGATTGGAAACGTATCGGGGACGGCTGCGCACGCTTGCGCCCGTCGCCGAGCTGGCCGAAGTCGTCAGCGCCCCACGCCCACAGTGAGCCGTTCGAGAGCATCACCAGGGTCTGCCCGTTGAACCAGATCGAGCCGCCCTGCGCCACCTGAACCACTGCCGCCTGCAGGCGCACCCGGACCGGCACGTCAGACTGGCCACCGAGGCGACCGCTGCCGAGCTGCCCCTTGGCGTTGTAGCCCCAGTCGAAGTACTCCCCGTTATTCAGGAGCGCGCCAGAGTTGGCGAACGAAGCCACCAGGGTTTTGACGGCATACCCGTCGAGATGACGAACGCGCACCGGCCTGCCACTGTTGCGGTGCTTCCCATCGCCAAGGTCGCCCTTGACATTCTGGCCGCACGCATAGACAGTCCCGCCAGCGTCATACAGGGCGTGATTACTGGCTCCGGCCACCGCGGTGACATCAGCGAACGGCAGCTGCACGGGCCTGGTTTGGACCTTGGAATTGCCCAGGCACAGATCACCGAAGCCGTTGAAACCCCAGCCCCAGACTCGTCCCTGCGTATCGATGGCAAGGCCGGTGTCGTACGGCATGACATCAGTCGGGATCTGCGCGATCCGTACGCCCGGCGGGAACTGCACCTGTACCGGCGAGGTAAAGGAGTCGGTCCTGGCGCCATCGCCTAGCTGGCCGGCGTTCCCCAGGCCCCAGGCGAACACCCGGCCGTCGGCAAGGAGCGCATATTGGGTGGAGTTCGAGGAAGCCACCGCGGAAACTGGGCCGGGCAGAGTCACCGCCGTCGGCGATGTCTGCGTGTCGAAGTTGCCTGCAACGGCGCCGCCGAAGAAGGATCCCCAGTGCACGACCGTCGACGTCCTCCAGTCCACAGGCCTTGCCTGCCCGGCGTCCGCCTGGCTCAAAGAGCATCCGGCCGCGAGCGTGACCGCCGCGAGACCCGCACAGAGGGAGGCTGCTGACCGCAGCATTCGCCGTGCCGTGGTTGTTGATGTCCGTCGCGCTGAGAGCATGGAGCGACAATATCGGCATATCCCGCCCGCTTGCCCGGTGATGCGAGAGGTCAGCTTCGTACCTCTGAAGCCCGCTCCGAGCCGTTGACCCGTTTTTTCACGCTGCGTACGTGGCTGGCGACTTCGAGAATTTATTCGAGTTAGCTCCGCTTACCAGGCATAGTGCTCCGGGGCCGACCGGTAACCGGGGAAGATGCTGTCGAGGCGCTCAAGCACCTTGTCATCGAGCTTGAGCGTCACCGCGCGCTGAGCATCCTCGAGCTGCCCGGCAGTCCGCGGGCCGATGATGGGCCCGGTCACGCCGTCCTGGTGCAGCAGCCATGCCAGCGCGACGCTGCCAGGCTCCTCGCCGATTTCATCGCACAGATCCTCGTACGCCTCGATCTGGTCGCGCTTACGCGCGACGGTCTCCTGTGCCCGGCCCGCCAGGCGCCGACGTCCGTCGCGCTCCTTCTTGAGCACTCCCCCAAGCAGGCCGCCCTGCAGCGGAGACCATGGGATGACGCCGACGCCATAGGAGATCGCGGCGGGCAGCACCTCGAGCTCAATGTCGCGGGTCATCAGGTTGTAAATGGACTGCTCGCTGACCAGGCCGAAGAAGTCACGTGCGGCCGCTGCCTCGTTGGCCCGCGCAATATGCCAGCCGGCGAAGTTGGAGGAGCCGACGTAGAGGATCTTGCCCTGAGCGACCAGAACCTCCATCGCCTGCCAGATCTCCTCCCACGGCGTGCTCCTGTCGACGTGGTGCATCTGGTACAGGTCGATGTAGTCCGTCTGCAGGCGGCGCAGCGAAGCGTCGCACGCGCGGCGGATGTTCAGCGCGGAGAGCTTGTCGTCGTTGGGCCAGTCGCCCATCGCTCCGTACATCTTGGTAGCCAGCACGGTGCGCTCGCGCCGTGCTCCGCCAGACGCGAACCAATCGCCGATGATCTCCTCAGTCCACCCTGGATGCGACTGGTCGGTGTTCGAGACCTGGCCAGGCGGGCTCGCCGCGCCGCCATAGCGGTTAGCGGTATCGAAGAAGTTGATGCCAAGGTCGTGCGCTCGGTCCATGATCGCGTGCGCGTCCGCCGGCGGGGTTAGCGGCCCGAAGTTCATCGTGCCGAGGCACAAGCGGCTGACGCGGAGGCCGGAACGGCCAAGATGGGCATAGTCCATGTTCTTAGCCTTTCATGCTTGCAGGCGATCAGCACTTCCGGCTTGGCGGCGCGCGGCGCGTAATCATACGCCGACGCGCCGACACGCCCCGTCGCCGAGCTAGCCCAGCTAGCCCAGCGGGAACGAAACCCCGTCGAGACTGGTGAAGTCCCTGACGAATTCGTCGGTTGTCGTCTGGTCGAACGGGATCACGTTGCCGTTAGGCAAAATGTTCATCTCCTGGACGCCAGCGCTGGCATAGATCGGCAGCGAGAGCACATGCGATGGCCGGACGCCTTTCGGCAGCCGGAACGCCGCGCTGTTGATATTGCCTGCGCGGACGGATCCCCGGAAGTGGAGCACGTGGTTGGCGTCGACGTAGTAGGCCGGGTGGAACGAGCCGAACCCGCCGTAGGTCCAGCCATTAATCGGGGTCAGCTTATGCCAGATCACCTTGACGGCTGGGGCCTGGCTTTCGACCGTGGCCGCGGTCGCCCCGCCTGCCACGGAAAGGACAAGGGCGGCTGCGGCAAGTGTGATGGCAGGTGACTGACTGATCAGCGAACGCAAGTGCTTCATGAGAGTTCTCCTCGGAACGGCGGAGCACGGCCACGACGGCGGCCGGCGAGGCGCACGGAGCCCGCCGGACAAGGGTGGCAGTTGATGGCACTTGAATCGAGATTTATCACCGAATCTCTCCTCGCTCACGCCAGCCGGGCGCGCATCCCGCCAGCGACGCGGGTCGGGAGGGCGAGCCGTTTTCAGATCAGCCGACGCCCCGATCCGCACGCGCGTGCCGGAAAAGCTGTACTAAGTGTTGTCATTACAGCATGATGACCAATGACACCGGGTGAAATGAATGGGCGGAGACGATGACTGAGAATGGGAATTCCGACCCTGTGCCCTCTGCACTCGCACGCCTGCGCACCGCAGCGAGGAAATTAGGTTCCGCTAAGACCGAACTCATAGTGACGGTCACGGCCGGAGTGGCAGTTATTGGCCTCGGCCTACTCATCGGCTGGCTCCTGCTGGGTGCCGCGCAGTTCAATCAAGCCTGCAGTTCCACGGCGCGAGAAAGCTCCTGGAACGGCATCGACGTTTCCGGCCTGCCTGGCACTCTCCTGGCTACGTTCGGATACGCGCGGGGCACGCAGTTGATTGAATCGACGCTGACCGCCACCCCGCAACCCGGCACCAGGCTTCCGTACGCGATCGCCGTATTCGCCGAGCCGCTCGCCACCAGCGACGGCACGCAGACAATACCGACGCTACCTGGCACAGGCGCCTCGCACCTGCAAAGCGGCATAACCGCAGTCGCCGTGCGGATTCCGGGGACGTCGACCTATCAGCTCGAAGTGTGCGTCAGGGCACCGAGCGCGGCTGCCGGGTTGTATAGCAGCCAGCTGCTGTTCCCAGGCGCCACGCTATCTTCGGGGGCTAGTCTCCCCGTGAGTGTCACTTTCCAGTCGGAGGCCGTTCCGTTTATCCTCACCGCGGGTATCGTGCCGCTTGCGCTTCTCGGCATGATGTACACGACCCTGTTCCTAGTCCGGAGAAAGGACCCGGACCTCTCGCTGTCCGGGCTGACTAAGAATCTGCGCGGAGAGCTGTGGAGCGTTAACGGCGTCTACGCTTTCATTCTGAGCATCGGTGCCGTCTTCACAGCCTGGAATGCGCAGTGTTATCGGAATCCGACATGGGGAACCCCGTGGCCGGCATTGCTGCTCACGCTGGTAACCATGGCCGGGGCAGCCGGCGTCGTCTCCACCGTGCCAATGGGCCTGTCCTCCAAGTAAGCGACGGACGCCGCGCGCTGGCAGGCCGACCTGCCAGCGCGGCGGCGTTGTCGGTGTTCAGGCCTGGTATCCCATGATGGCCTTGGTCTCGAGGTACTCGTCGAAGCCGAGCGCGCCCCATTCGCGGCCGTTGCCCGACCGGCGGTAGCCGCCGAAGGGAGCGTTGAAGTCAGGGCCCGCTCCGTTGAGATGAACGTTGCCGGACCGGATGCGGCGGGCCATCGACCTGGCACGGTCGCCGTCGCCGGAGATGTAGCCGGACAAGCCGTAGACGGTGTCGTTGGCGATGCGCACGGCGTCGTCGTCGTCCTCGTAGCCGATCATCACCAGTACGGGCCCGAAGATCTCCTCACGGGCGATCGTCATGTCGTTGGACACGTGCGAGAACACCGTCGGGCGGACGTAGTAGCCGGTCTGGAGGCCGTCGGGCTTCCCGGGGCCGCCGGCCTCGAGCTTGGCGCCCTCGCCGATCCCCTTCTCGATCAGCTGCTGAATCCGGCTGTACTGGGTGGCCGACACCACCGGGCCGATCATGCTCGTCGCCTCCCGTGGATCACCGACCACGATCGCGCTGGCCGCTGCCGCCGCGATGGCGGCGGCTTCGTCCATGCGAGCGGCCGGGACGAGCATCCGGGTTGGGGCGTTGCAGGACTGGCCCGAGTTCGTGCACATACCGGCCATGTCGCGTGAGACGACGGCTTCGAGGTCGGCATCGTCCAGGATGATGTTGGCGGACTTGCCGCCGAGCTCCTGGGCGACGCGCTTGACGGTCGGGGCGGCCGCCCGGGCGACCTCTACACCGGCGCGCGTGGAGCCGGTGAACGACAGCATGTCGATGTCCGGGTGCGAGGACAGGCAGGCGCCGACAGTGATGCCATCGCCGTTAACCAGGTTGAACACGCCGGCCGGCACTCCCGCCTCGTCCAGGATCTCGGCAAAGAGGATGGCGTTCAGCGGTGCTACCTCGGACGGCTTGAGCACCATCGTGCAGCCGGTGGCGAGGGCAGGCGCGACCTTGCAGGCGATCTGGTTCAGCGGCCAGTTCCAGGGCGTGATCATCCCGCACACCCCTACCGGCTCGCGCACGAGCAGCGTACGGCCCATCGGGCGCTCGAACTCGAAATCGGCGAGCACAGCCCGTGCCGTCCCGATGTGCGCCAGCCCGGCGACGGCCTGCGCCGCCCTGGCCAGCGACAAAGGCGCGCCCATCTCCTGGCTGATGACGTCAGCGAGCTCCTCCAGGCGCCTGGAGTACACGGCGATGATGCTGTCAAGCAAAGCCAGGCGCTCGTCCTTAGTGGTGACCGAGAACGTCTCGAACGCAGCCCTGGCCGCGGCAACGGCAGTATCGACATCCTGCTCCCCGCCCAGGGCGATCGACGTAATGACCTCTTCGGTGGCCGGGTTGATAACGTCCATCGTCTCGGTCGTGAGCGGAGCGACCCACTTGCCGCCGATATAGAACTGCCGGGCATGCTCCATGGACTTCCTCCTTGCGACACGGTGCCGTACTGCACAGTCAACATACGAAACCGACATCGATCGGTAAAGGGCCAACCGCTTAGGACTCGCTGGCGACGAAGTACCTGGCATAGGGAGTGCCGGCGAACTTCTCGCTGAGCAGGCGAGCGAGAAGCAGCAAGGAGCTGCGCGGCCGGTGGTTCACCACGATGTGCTGCGTCTCCCCTGCGGCGTTGCGGGTGATCACGCCGATAACGCCGAGGGGCTCGCCGTGGACCTGAGTGGTGTACTCCTCGATGAAGCCGTTGTTGCCGTAGTCGCCGGCGAAGGTGACTTCCTGGTACTCATAAAGCCCCTTGACGTTGACCACGATGGAACGGACGGCCTCCGCTCCTCGCGCGGCGCCGTTCATCGCCGAGGCCTCCAGGGTGACGTCGTCGGCCAGTTTGTCCAGCCATGCCGGGTAGTAGTCGTTCCGCCTGCGAGCGGGATCGCCGCTCCCCGTATATGTCACGCCGTGCCTCCCCGCGCTGCGTTACCGAGCCGTCAGTTCGCGCCTGTCCCGTCCCGGAGCGGTCGAAACGCCGCCCGGATCTCGGTCGCGAACAGCTCGGGCTCTTCCCAGGCGGCGAAGTGGCCGCCCTTGTCTGCCTCGTTGAAGTAGGTGAGGCTGGGGTAGCCCTGCTCGACCCAGCTGCGCGGGGCCCGGAAGATCTCGCCCGGGAATGTGGTGAAGCCGACCGGGAGCTTGACCTCCGGCGGAGCTTGGCCGGCAGCACGAGCCTGGGCCCGTCCGCTCTCCCAGTAGGACCGAGCGGCCGAGGCCCCGGTGCCCGTCAGCCAGTACATGCTGATGTTGTCGAGGATGTGGTCCTGGGTGAGACCACCGGACGGCTGCCCGTCGACGAAGGCGCGGGAGATCTTCTCGTAGGCGTCGGTGTCGTGGTCGAGCATCCAGGCGGCCAGGGCGACTGGCGAATCCAGCAAGGCGTAGCCAATCGTCTGCGGACGAGTGGCCTGCTCCAGGAAGTAGCCGAAGCCGCTCGCCCTGAAAGTCTTGGTCTGCTCGAGCGCCGCCCGTTCCTTCTCGGTATCCGCCGGCATCGGGCCGCCGCCCAGCGCCGTCACCAGCAAGTTCATATGGATGCCGGCCAGTCCCTCGGGTGCCTGGCGGCCCATCGCGTCGGTGACCGAGGCGCCCACGTCACCGCCCTGCGCAACGTAACGGGTGTAGCCGAGGCGGCGCATCAGCTCCGCCCAGGCGCGTGCGACGCGGCCGGGGTCCCAGCCGACCTCGGCAGGCTCGCCGGAGAAGCCGTAGCCAGGAAGGGACGGCAGCACGAGGTCGAACGCGTCCTCGGCGCTTCCGCCGTGCGCGGTCGGGTCTGTAAGCGGGCCGACCGCCTCGAGGAGCTCGATCACCGAGCCGGGCCAGCCGTGCGTCATGATCAGCGGCAAGGCATCCGGGTGCTGCGACTTCACGTGGATGAAGTGGATGTCCACTCCGTCGATCTCGGTCTTGAACTGCGGCAGGGCGTTGAGCCTTGCCTCGCACGCGTGCCAGTCGTAGTCGGTCGTCCAGTAGCGAGCGAGCTCCTGAATCGTCGCCAGCTGGACGCCCTGTGACCGATCGGCGACGAGCTCGCGGGACGGCCGGCGCGTCGCGGCGACGCGCCGCTGCAGATCCGTGATCGCTTCGTCAGGCATGTCGACCCGGAAGGGGCGAAGCTCACTTGCGGTATCGAGGGTGGTGCTCATGACAGCCTCCTTGCTAACGCAGTCAGCGGGACGCCGGTCCGGTGCTGCCATACCCCCGCCCTGTGGGCCTAAGCGATCTCCTAGCCGTGCGACCTGCACACCGCTTGACGTCAGCAACTCCGTTAGGCAAGACTAACCGTTAGTGAATCCTGACCGAGCAAGCGACGCCTGGAGCATGCTGGCGGACGCCACCCGCCGCGCCATCGTCAGCCGTCTGGCCGAGGGACCGCAGGCCGTGGGACAACTGGCCGCGGACCTGCCGGTCACTCGGTCGGCGGTCTCCCAGCACCTCAAGGTCCTCAAGGACGCAGGCCTAGTCAGTGAGCGCGCGGTCGGCACCAGACGCGTCTACCGGCTCAATCCGACGGCCGTGGCCGCGTTGCGCGATCAGCTCGACGCCTTCTGGCAGCGGGCAATGGCCAGCTATGTGGATGTGGCCGAACAAGCGACGGAGGAGAGTCCATGACCCAAACCGAGGTCCCCGTTGTCCGCAAGCAGGTGGTGGTCAACGCGCCGCGTGAGCAGGCCTTCGCAGCGTTCACCATGAGGTTCGGCGACTTCAAGCCGCCGGAGCACAACATGCTCGCGGCCGCGATCGCCGAGACAGTCTTCGAGCCCCACGTCGGCGGACACATCTACGACCGCGCCGTAGACGGTAGTGAGTGCCGGTGGGCTCGGATCCTGGCCTACGAGCCGCCTGCCCGAGTGGTATTCAGCTGGGACATCAGCCCCCAATGGCAGATCGAGACCGACCCGGAGCTGACCAGCGAGGTCGAGGTCCTGTTCGTCGCCGAAGGACCGGATAGAACCCGGGTCGAACTGGAGCACCGCCACCTCGATCGGCACGGTCCCGGTTGGCAGTCGGTTAGTGACGGCGTCGACGGCGACCAGGGATGGCCGCTGTACCTGGCCCGGTACGCCACCGTGATCGAGGGCCGCTGACATGGCCCCGACCATCGCCAGCACTGTCGTGGACCGGCCGGCGGCAGAGGTGTTCGCCTACGCCACTGACCCCGCACGGTTCCACGAATGGCAGCAGGGCGTCGTCGACGGTCACCTTGACCAGCCCGGCCCCGCGCACGTGGGCACCAAGTGCCTGACCACCCGACGTATCGGCGGGACCAACCGGGCCGTCACCTCCGAGCTAACCCACATCGATGCACCCAGGACCTGGGGCTTGCGGGGCATCGACGGACCTATCCGTGCCACCGTAGACCTCACCGTGGAACCCATGACCGAGACCAGTTCTCGGCTGACCATCGCGGTCGACTTCGACGGGCACGGTATCGGCAAGCTGCTCGTGCCGCTCATGGTCCGTCGGCAAGCAGAGAAGGAAATGCCAGCCAACGTCCAAGCCCTGAAGCGGTGCCTCGAGGCCCAGCAGCCTCAGCAGCCCGCATAGGACCGGGCGGAGGTTGGCCGGGGCTCGCCGGGGTTCGCCGGGGTTCGGCGGGGTTCGGCGCAGGCCTGCACGGCGGCGGCGCCCGTCTTCTCGCTCGAGATATACACTCAGTGTCTACTTCCGGTGTATGCTCTCGCTCGTGATCGTACCCCTGACACTTCTCGGGCTGCTCGAACGCGAGCCCAGCCATGGCTATGACCTCAAGCGCGACTATGACACCTTCTTCGGCCGCGGCAAGCCGCTGCCGTACGGCCAGGTCTACGCCACGCTCGGGCGACTGGCCAGGGACGGCAAGGTGACGGGCGGGGATGCCGAGCCCGGGGCCGGGCCCGACCGTAAGCGCTACACCATCACCGAGCTTGGCGCGCGCGAGTTTGACGGCTGGCTCGCCGAGCCGATCGAGCCGGAGCCACACCTGCAGACCGTGCTGTTTGCCAAGGTCGTGCTCGCGCTGATGCTCGGGCGTTCGGCGGAGACCTATCTCGACACCCAGCACGCTGCCCATCTCCAGCGCATGCGGGAGCTTACCGAGGTCAAGCGGTCCGGCAGCCTGATGGATGCGCTGCTCGCCGATCATGGCCTGTTCCACCTTGAAGCCGATCTCCGATGGATCGATGTGACCTCAGCCAGGCTCGGTGCCCTGGCGGAAATGGTGCGTACCTCATGAACTCTGCAGAACTGCGGGCCCGTCGGAGTCGATACGTAATCGAGGCCAGGGATGTCTACCGCTCCTTCGGCCAGACGCCCGCACTCGTCGGCGCGAACCTGGCGGTGACCCGCGGCGAAGTCCTGGCGATCATGGGCCCGAGCGGCTCGGGCAAGTCGACCCTGCTGCACTGCCTGGCAGGCATCTTCACGCCGGATAAAGGCGAGGTGTGGTTCGACGGCCAGCGGCTGGACACCCTGAGCGACAACCGGCGCACCGAGCTGCGCCGCACGGACTTCGGCTTCGTGTTCCAGTTCGGCCAGCTCGTACCAGAGCTCACCGTGGCCGACAACATCGCCTTGCCGCTGCTGCTTAACAAGGCCGGCCGCAAGGCCGCCTACGCCGCGGCCGCAGACTGGCTGCCGCGACTTGGCCTGGATGGTCTCGGCGGGAGGCGCACTGGCGAACTTTCCGGCGGCCAGGCCCAGCGCGTCGCGCTCGCGCGAGCGGTGGTCGGGCAGCCCACCATCCTGTTCGCGGACGAGCCGACTGGCTCGCTGGACACCCTGACCGGCGAGGTCGTCATGGACCTGCTGGTGGGGATCGCACGCGAGGAGGGCACGACAGTCGTGCTGGTGACCCACGACGCCCGGGTCGCCGCTTACGCGGATCGCGAGACGATGGTCCGCGATGGCAAGATCATCGACCGGGCCGACGCGGAAGTCGAGGTCGGCCGCTAATGTACCGACTCGGTCTCCGGCTCACCCTGCGCAGCGGGCGCGAGCCGTTTGTGCGGCTGCTGGTCACGGCGGCCGCGGTCGCCGTCGGCGTCGCGATCATGCTGTCGGTGCTCGCGGACTTCCACGCGTTCGAGGTCACCAGCAACAGGCCGTCCTGGGAATCCACTCAGGGCCAGCCAGTCACCAAGAACTACGCGGCCGCCACTAACGCCGAACTCTGGAACTACGGTAACGACATCTACCGGGGCCAGACCATCGAGCGCCTGAACGTGGCCGCCCTCGGACCGCAGGCGCCGGTGCCGCCAGGCGTCTCGCGGCTGCCGGCCAGCGGCCAGTACTACGCCTCCCCCGCCCTGGCGAGGCTCATCCGCACCGTGCCGGCCGACCAGCTATCCGACCGGTTCCCCGGCAGACTGGCGGGCACCATCGGCGAGCAGGCACTCACCGGCCCGGACGAGCTGGTGATCTACGTCGGCTACCAGCCGCGGCAGCTGGCCGGCCTGCCGGCCACGATTGTTGCGCACACGATCGCCACCACGGCCGGACGGCAGGTCTGGACGAGCTACTTCCGTGACGCGTTCGTCGCGGGCGCCATCGCTTTCATCTTCCCGATCCTCATCCTGGTCGGGACCGCCACCCGGCTGGCCGCCGCGCGGCGGGAGGAACGCTACGCTGCGCTCCGGCTCGTCGGGGCTACCTCGCGGCAGGTCAGCGTCATCTCCTCCGTCGACGCCATCGTCAGTGCCCTGCTGGGCGCGCTGATCGGCATCGCGATCTTCGAGCTGTTCCAGCCGGTCCTGGCCGGCACTGCTATCACCAGCGAGCGGTATTTCGCCAATCAGGTGACGCCCACCGCGGCGGGCTACCTGGCCGTGCTCATAGGCGTGCCCGCCGCGTCTGCCATCGCATCCCTGGTGTCGCTGCAGCGGGTCCGGATCTCGCCGCTCGGCGTCAGCCGCCGGGTCACCCCGCCCGCCCCGACGTGGCTGCGGACCCTGCCGCTGCTCTTCGGCATCGCGCTGTTCCTCATCGGCCTGAAACTGACGAACAGCTCGAAGATCGGCCAACCGCTGTTCCCCGGCCTGATCATCATCCTCGTCGGCCTGGTCGTGGCGGGCCCGTGGCTCACCACCCAGGCAGCGAGGCTGCTCCGCCGGATCACGGGCAGCGCGCCGGCCCTGCTGGCGACCCGCCGACTGGACGACAACCCGAGGGTCGCGTTCCGGTCGGTCAGCGGGCTGGTCCTGGCCGTCTTCCTCGGCACCCTGCTGGCCGGGCTGCTGCCCGCCGTCGACAAGCTCGACGCAGGGCCGAGCGCGAAGGCCGTGAACAACATCCTGCTCGACGGTTTCATTTCGGCGCCGGTCTGCGGCAACAACGTCAACTGCAGCGGCAATACCGGTGTGCTCGGGGTCCAGGCCGGTGCGACCGCGCTGCAGCAGCGGATCGCGGTAGAAGGTCTGCCACCGAATGCGGCCACCGCGCTGCTGCACGGTCTGGGCCAGATCAGCGGCGCCACCGTCGTCCCGATCTACTCGATGCCGCCGAGCGGGTCTCCAGCTACCGCCAGTCCTAGTGGCTCGGGGAAGGGCGGTGGCTCGGGGAATGCCAACCAGGCGTCTAGCCCCCCCACCGGGAATGCCGGTGGCCTGGTGAAGGCCGGCCCGCCGCCGGTCGCCGTCATCAGCTGCGCAGGGCTGCTGGAAGTACCCGCGCTCGGCCAGTGTGCGCCCGGCCGCGCCGCTGTCCAGATCCAGGCCGGGAACCTGTTCGACGACAATCCCCAGTTCAGCACCCAGCCGATCGCCACCGTGTCGAGCCCGGCCGCCTCGGACAACTTCAGCGGACTGTACCTGCAAGCGGTGCTGGTCAAGGTGAACAGCGCCACCACCCTGGAACGAGTCCGCACCTACCTGGTCACCCACACCGCGGAGTCGGCATCCGGCAGTGCGCCGCGGACCTTCGGCGAGGCCATTCAGGCACGCGCGGGAGTCGCGCTGACCGTTCAGCGCCTGATCTACATCGCCGTGGCGCTGACGATCATCGTGGCGGGCTGCAGCCTGGCCGTCGCCGTTAGCGGCAGCATGATCGAGCGCAAACGGCCGTTCACGCTGCTGCGGCTCACCGGAACTTCGGTCGGCACGCTCTACCGGGTCGTGCTGCTGGAGGCGCTGCTGCCACTGCTGGCCGCGACGATCGTTGCCATCGGCATCGCTTACGGTCTGGCTGTGCTGACCGTCAGCAGGATGGCGCCGGCGGGCACACCCACGCCCGTTCCCGGACAGGCCTATTACGTCACGATGGCGGCAGGCCTGGCCGGCTCGCTGCTGGTCATCCTTGCATCGCTGCCGCTGCTGGGCCGTGTCACCGGATCGGAGCGAGTGCGTTTCGAGTAAATTCGGGAACGTGGTCGCGCCCCGAGCGCCGCTCCCTGGATGTTCGCTAGCGACCGGTTGTGCCGTCGATAAGTTCGCGGAGGATGTCAGCCTGCCCGGCGTGCCGCGCTGTTTCCTCAAGCAGGTGCATGAGGACCCAGCGAAGGTTGACCGGCGTCTCATCGGAGGTACGTCGGCATCGCTCATCCAGGCTCGCCGCCGATGCGACAGCGTCAACGCGAGCCCAGGCACCACGGTAATCGGCGACCACGGCCGTGATTGTGTCCTCCGGATAGACGCGGTCATCAGGCAAGGGGATATCTTCGCCGCCGAACCGGGAAACTATCCACAAGATTTCCGCGTGCGTCAGGTGCTTGACCAGCCAGAGCAGAGTCGTGCCGCTTCCCACGGGTGACCACCGGGCGGCGCCTTCGTCAGCGCCGGTGATCTTCCGTACTAGCGAGTCGCGCTGATACTGCAGCAGCGCGTGCAGCGTCGCCTGTTCACTTGCGTCCAGCCGCGGCGGCTTCTGGTCAGGCACACCAGAATGCTAAGGCGTGCATGACGCGCCGCCATCCCAGCGACGCCTACGATGCTGACAGGGTGGTCGCGATCGGAAGCAGTAGGGCCGCGTAGTGGAGTTAGACGACGTCGCGCGTCTGGCCGAGGCGCTGACAGGTGTGCGCCGCACCGTGGCGGACGGATTGGCCGAGTGGCGGTACCACGGCAGGCTGGTAGCGCGCCAGCTCGACGACGTCCATCTCGTAATCCGCGCCGATTTCGACTACCGGGACTCGATCTTGCGGCAGTTTCCTGAAACCTTCAGCGTCCCGAGCCGTTTTATCAAGCACATGATGGTTGTCGCGGACCTGGCTAGAGGCGAGGCCGGTGCGGTTGAGGACGCCATCGAGGCAGCATGGCAGCTTCAGCGAAGTGCCGGCTGATCTGTGCACCGAGATGCCGTCGGGGCCTGGCTAGCGCCAGCTCGTGTGGGGCGCTGATCCTGGCCCCGGCCAGGTGACCTCCTCGTGGAGTGCCTGGACCATTGCGCTGGCGGCTGCGCTGGGATCGTCGGTCGTCGCGGCCCACAGCTGACGTCGTAGCCCGCCGGCCTGGTCGCGGATCGGGATCCAGCGGACGCCGTGCGGTATCGCCTCTGCGGCGAAGCCCGGGACTGGGGCAATCCCGAGGCCGGCGGCGACCAGACCCAGACGAGCCGGCCAGTCGTGCGCAGTGAACGACACCCTGGGCTTGTCGATGCCGGGCCATGCGCCGAACTCGAGTGAGTCCCCGACGCTGGCGCCGACCACCCAAGCCTGGCCGCCGAGTTCCTCGGGGTCGACCCAGTCACGAACGGCGAACGGATGGGTGTCCGCGACGGCCACCCCTGCGCCTCGCCCGCTGCGCAGCTCCGACAGGCGCAGCCCGCCAAGATCGTGTTCCGGAAGGCCCTCGCCCGTGGCCAGAACGGCTACCTCCAGGCGCCGTCGCCGCCAGATCCGCTGCGTCCTCCCAGCGCTGCAAAGGACCTATCTCACGCGGCACGAGTTAACATGCCGGCTAGTTCAGGCCGGATCCTCAGCCGCTATCGCAAGACGGGTCCAGCGGGAAAGGCTGGCCTGGGTGGCCAGAGTGTCTGGATGCTGTCTGCCGATCACCCTCTGCTGAATCGGCAGCAGGGCCCCGCTGATCCCGTGCGCTCACGGCGTCCCCCGACTCCCCGGTCCAGACGGCGAGGCTGCTCCGCGCCAGCAGGGTGTCGGGGTGCTCGGCGCCGGACACCCTCTCGCGCACCGGTAGCAGAACGGCCAGCTGGTCGCGGGCCCCGGCCGCGTCCCCGGCCTGGCCGGTCCAGAAGGCGAAGTTGCTCCGCGCGCTCAGGGTGTGGGGGTGCTCGCCGCCGGACACCCGCCCGCGCACCGGCAGCAGCAGGGCCAGCTGATCCCGTGCGCTGACGGCGTCCCCCGCCTTACCCGTCCAGACGGCGAGGCTGCTCCGCGCCAACAAGGCGTCGGGGTGCTCGGCGCCGGACACCCGCTCGCGGACCGGCAGCAGCGCCGCCAGCTGGTCGCGGGCCCCGGCCGCGTCCCCGGCCTGCCCCGTCAAGATGGCGAAGTTGCTCCGAGTGCTTAAGGTGTCCGGGTGGTCGGTGCCGAACACCCGCCCGAGCACCGGTAGCAGAACGGCTAGCTGGTCGCGAGCCCCGCCGCGCCGCCGCCAGTCTGCCCGGCCTTACCCCGGTTCCAGAGGCGAGGTTGTGCCGACTGGTCACGGCGCTGTGAGCAGGGTGCTGCGAGGCTGCCGCAGAAACCGCTCCCGCACCTGCACCAGCCCAGCAAGCCGATCCCGGGCGGCAGCGGCGTTCCCCGCCCTGCCAAGCGCCGCGCCTTCCTGTCCTCTGGGCCAGGTGTGAATCCGATTCCGAATTCGACGAAACGCGTCATCAGGGTCCCCAAGAACGGTGCCCAACGGCACGATCATGCCATGCAACCCGATTGGCGATTGCCTGCGCTGGCGCGCGGTCGATGCCATCCCGTCCGGCCATTCCGACCACCCGGAATCCTGTCGAACCTGACCGCGGCGTCGCGGTTGTCGCGGCCCGCGCCTGTCGAACTTGGGGCACTCGCTAGCCACCAGGTCGGAGCAGACCGGGACCCAGATGACCATTAACGGCCCATCTTTCACCGTTGACTCCGGAACTGAGCTCGTTCACCAGATTATGATCCAAGCCATGAGCGAGCCGGGTAACGCGCTTCCAGGTTTCTTCTATGCCCCTGGCAGTCAGGACGAGTCGTTCCCCGCTACTGGCATGGATGAGAATGCAGCGACTGAATCAGCGGCCCGGACCGCGCCGGATGAGCCGGCCGAGCCGACGGCCTGGATCGCGCCCGCGGTACAGGAGAGCGAGGTGGCCGAGCCGGCGCCAAGCCCACCCGCGCCGCCTGCCAGCTCCGACGTCGCAGCCATGTCCGGCGCCATACTTGCAGACTCCGCTGCCGACAACGATGACAGCTTCTCGGTTGTCAATCCCGACGGATCAACGACGACTCGGTTGCCCGACGGCTCGTATCGGACCGTCGTCACGCTCCCCGGCGGAGCGACAATCGTGACCTCAACCCAACCACCGGGCGCGGCACCGGCTCCGGCGGATGAACCACGCGGGCGCCGCGGGCGGAAAAGGAAATAGGCGACGAAGCCAGGCGGCACGCCCGTTGGCTGTGCAAGGTGTCGGCCTCCGGGCTAATGGCGCCGATGAGATGCTCCGACCCTGGCCCGTTCGTACTTGAGTCCGGCCCGGACTCGCATTGCGCTTGCCGGCCGCGGACCCGCTGGCCGGTGGCGACGGATATGCGGCACGAGCGGACGCATAGTTAGACGTTGTTCAGGCCCGGCTTCTGCGGCGCCTCGGTGCCGGTTAGAAGGCACCCTCAGGACTGGCTCCAGATTCCTGAGGGTGCCCGCAGTGCGTCTCCAGGATTGCTAGAGAGCGATCCTTGGAGGCGTCTGACGATGAGCGAACATCGCGGGCACCTCCTTCCTGATACAGAGGACATTTTTGCCGCGCGGCGCGCCCACTGTAGGACTGCCCGCCGACAGGCGGCAACGCATTTACCGGAGCCCAAGATCGTCAGGTGCTCCCCGGTCACGTCAGGCTGCCGCCAGGCGAGCTCGCGGCGAAGCGCGCAGCCTCAGCCCGTGCCGCTTAGCCGGAGTCGCCGCCCTAGCCGGACTCGCGCACCTTGCCAGGCCCGGCCTGCCGCAGTCTCCAAGGGCACCCGAAGATGCCCGTTTTGCTCATCTAAAGAATTACAACTGCCGGGCCATGACCTGCGGGCGCGGCAGCGCCCAGATCATCACCGGGGCGCGGCACCTCACCGGGCCGCTCGCCCGGTACGGTTCCTATGTCGGTCGGGCCGGCGGGTGCCGGCGCCGCCGAGCGGACAGCCGGGATTGACGAGGAGGGCACGGTTACCGCGTCCAGGGAAACAGGCCGCAGGTCCATCGCCTCGAACAGGCGGGCGCGGCGTGACTACACGATTCTCAAGACCTACGAGGCCGGGATAGTCCTGGTCGGTGACGAGGTGAGGTCCCTGCGCGCCGGTCACGCGTCGCTGGCCGGAGCTTTCGTTCAGGAACACGACGGCGAGCTGATGCTCCACGGCCTGCACATCCCCGAGCACGCGTACGGCCGCCACGGCGCCCACCTCCTCGACCAGCCCCGGCGGACCCGCAAGCTGCTCATGCACCGCAGCGAGATCGACAAGATCATCGCGAGGCTGGGCGAGGCCGGCGTCACCCTCGTGCCGCTGTCGCTGTACTTCCAGAACGGCTGGGCGAAGGTGGAGATCGCCCTGGCGCGCGGCCGGCGGTCCTTCGACAAGCGGCAGGCGATCGCCCAGCGGGACGCCGACCGGGAAATTGCCCGCGAGCTCAGCGATCGGCTACGCGGGAGGCGACCACGCCGCCGCGGCTCAAGGTGAGACGCCGATAGGACGGCCAACTGGCCGAACTGGCGGGACAACACGTCAGCGTGACCGTACGGCCAGGTCGCGTGCCGGCTCGACATCGTGAGAATCGCCGGCAGGAGGTCAGGTCAGCGAACTTCGGTGTACTCGCTTCGGTCCAGCTGCACGACGTCGGAGTAGTTGCTGCCGTTCGGCTCTGCGATGTCGTCGGTGTACTGCCTGTGGTCCAGCTGCACGACGTTGAAACTGGACCTGGAGAGCAGCTTGCGCAGGTGCTGCATCCCGGTCATGCCCGCGAGCGCAACAGCCATGGCGGCGGCGAGCACCGAGCCACCGAACAGCGCGAGCCCGCCGACGACGTGTCCCAGTATCATCATGATCACTGCGGCCAGCAGGGCCGCCGGCACGGCTGTCAGCAGCACCAGTGCGAGCAGCGTCACGGTGATCACGGCCTTGGCCGACCCGCGCGGCGTCCGCTCCTCATGCCAACCGGTCATCACGCTCACCTCACTAGCCCGGAGGACGTCGAGGTCCGGGCCTACCCCACAGCAACACGATATGTCGTGTCCTCTCTCTGTCAACGTCCCATCCGATCTGGATGTTCCGGCAACCGTCCGGGGGCGCTGCCCACCGGCGAACTCCCACCACACCCTGCGGCATGTGTGCCATTAGCTCGGCCAGCTACGCGGGCTTGCGGGCCAGCCAGACCGTACGGCTGGTGCGGACCGTCAGGTCGTCGCGGCCGGACAGGTCCGGAGCCAGGGCATCGAGCTCCGCAATGTCACCGGCGCTGAGCTTATCCTCCAGGCCGTGTCGGGCGCGGCTGAAGGTGACCATGGCGTAGCGGGCCACGGAGGCGGCCATCGGCGAGTCCGGTGGCGGCTGCAGCGCTATAGCGAAGTGGCGTTCGGACTCGACCGCGAACCCGGCTTCGGCGAAACGGGCAGGCCAGTTCTCATGCATGTGCATGCCAGCTTCGTCACGACCCCGCGCCATGGCGGTGTGGATCCGCTCCTCGAGCGCCGCACCCGCCAGATCGGTGAGAAAACGCGGGAACGACTCCAGTTCCGTGACCGCGAGCAGTCCCCCCGGCCGCAGCACCTGGTAGATCTGCGCGACCGCCCGTGCGGGATCGCCCATGTGGTGCATCGAGTTGGCGGCCCACACCAGGTCGGCGGCCTTCAGACCGTCAGGCCATGCTTGATCGAGGTCGGCTTGGACGGTGCGGATCCGATGGGCAAGCCCGGACGCGCGGGCCTTGTCCTGGATGCGCATCAGCATTTCCTCATCGACGTCCAGCGCGATCACCTCGGCGTCCGGCAACTGCCTGGCCAGCGCCAGGGTGCCGGTGCCCGTGCCGGCACCCACGTCGATGACGCGCGCTCGCTTCGTGAGGCTTGCCGAGACCCATTCGGCAACCTCCCGGTGGTACTCGCTGAGGACCTCCGCGTCGAGGTCGAGCAGGTCAGCCATGTGTTCGTGTGCCATGTCACGACGGTACCGGTGCCTTGCCATTACGGCATACAGTCTTGCGTATGAAGCAAGACGCCGATCTGGACGCTCTTGTCCGGCAGCGCATCCGGGGTCTGCGCACGTCGCTGGGCTGGTCGCTGGACGAGCTGGCGGCCCGGAGCTACCTGAGCCCGTCCACGCTGAGCCGGATCGAGACTGGTCACCGGCGCGTTGCCTTGGATCAGCTCACGCCGATCGCGAGGGCACTCGGCACCACACTTGACCAGCTGGTGGAGTCCGACGACGACGCGGACGTGGTGATCAGGCCGTTCCGGGACGAGGCACGTGGCATGACGACCTGGCTGCTGTCGCGGACCGGTGCGCCGCAAGGCATGACGATCGCGAAGCTGCGGGTGACCAGGACGGTGCCCGCCAGGCTGCGCGTCCACCCAGGCCGGGACTGGTTCACCGTCCTGTCCGGCACCATCGTGCTGCGGCTGGGCGAGCGGACCATCCTCGTCCGGGCCGGCGAGGCGGCCGAGTTCTCCACGATGGAGCCGCATGCGTTCGGCGTGCAGGAGGAAGCCGCCGAGATCCTGTGCATCCTCGACCACGAGGGCACGCGCACCCACCTGGGGCCGGGCGGCCCCTCCCCCGAGACCGGCTCCGAGGAGGACTGACCGGCCCCAGGGCTTCACCAGGCTGGCCAAGCAACTCCAGGCTCATCGCGATCTCGCAGAGATGGTCGACACCAAGGAGCTGACAGCGTGCTGTCATCGGCATCTGCGGCGAACAAAGCCCAAATTGCCGTGCCTACGCGGCGTGTGGCGCGATCTCGACGATGAGGTCGGCGTCAAGCGCGATGGAGATGCGGTCGAGCAGCGGGATGGTTGGGATGACGCCGCCTGCCTCCAGGCGCGACGGAGCGGGCTGGGTCATGCCGGCTCTGGCGGCGAGCTCGACCTGGGACAGGCCGAGGGCCAGCCTCCGCACGCGGACGGCGCGGCCGATCAGGTAAGCGCGCTGCGCTTCGGCGTAGCCTTCGCGGTATTCGGCGCTGCCACGCCGCGGGGCGGCCAGTTCCGCGTAGGAGGTATGGTCAGCGGTCATCTCAGCATGCCTCCCGGTCGAAGGTGTCGTGGGCTGGCCCGTGCTCGGTCTCGCTGGCCTTCTGCGCTTGTAAGGCACGGGCGACCTCGGCTACTTCGGCGCTGCGGGTCTTGCGGAATACCGTTAGCAGGATGATCCGGCGGCCCGGCGCGAGCCAGTACGTGACGCGGGTCTGCTGGCTCGGGTTCGTGCCACGGTCGTGGTCACGGAGTCGTACAGCGTGCGCGGAGGGTGGGGACGCCGTCGCCGTCGAGTTCGTCGCAGTAGCTCACGCGGCCGGTCATGGCCATCATCAGGGCCAGGGTGTTGCCGGACACCAATGGCCCGGAGCCTGTGGCGAAGGGGCCGTCGCTGGCGTGCAGTCGTAGGCCGACGATCCGCGCTTTGGCGGGGACGACGAGATCAGAGCCCTGGTAGTAGTTGGCCAGCCGGGTGAGTGTGGTGATGGGGTAGTCGCGGTGGATGCCCAGCGGCCGGCGGATGTCCTCGGCGTGCACGATCGTTTCGCCGAGCATCGCCGCGGTCGGCAGCGGTGGCTTGATGGTACTGGTGACGATGCGGCGGAACCGCGCGAGCGTCTCGGTTGGGGTGGCGCCGAGTTGCTCGGCCAGTCGCATAGCGACCATTTTGTCGAAGTCGAACCGGCAGCGGATAACGCCGGCCAGCCACCGCACGGGGCTGAGGCTTGCCCCGGCGGTGAGGTGTGCCAGCACCTGGCGCACGGTGAACCCGGTGCACAGCGACAGGGTCGCCCACTGCTGGTCGGTCAGGTCCGAGAGGTCGGCGGCCAGGGCGGCTCGCTCGGCGTGCACCAGCGACCAGCTGCCGCTGGCGTGACGCGGGTCGGTTGCCGGTTCTGGTGTAGTCATTCCGACGAATCTCCTGTGTCCTGGGCGCGCGGACGTTGGTCCGCGTGGTCAGCGATTAGTTAGCCCGATTCGGCTGCCGCCGGGATCGGTGTGCGGGCTGCGGCCCCGTGCGCATGCTGCGGCTTCTAGCTGAGCGGGGCCGCGCCGCGGGCCGAAAGCGTAACCAACGCCATCACGTCGGCGAGCTAGGCCGTCAGGTCATCGGACCGGCCAGCGGCCAGCCGTGACCACTGCGCGCTCGGACGGCCGTCTGTGCGGAACTGGCTGCCGTTGTTCGCCCAGTGCTGCGGCCAGCCGGCCGGCGAGTCCTCGAAGGTTTCTTGCCGCCCGTAGACCGTCAGGTCCAGCAGCCCGTAAGCAGGGGTCATGAGTTCCGGGCCGCGGCCAGTGGTCCAGTAGGTCTCGAAGACCCGGTCATCGTCGCGCAGGTAGCAGACGAGCATGCCGAACCAGCGGCCGGCCAGCAGGGTATCGGCCGACTCCTGCGCCGAGTACCACGGCATCTGGTAGCCCATGAAGCGCCGGTAGGCGGCGGCCTCCTGGTAGGGGCCCTGGGTGAAGGTCGCGTAGGTGACGTCACGAGTTTGCAGGTAGGACAGCTCGCTGACCTGCCCGTTGAAAAACGTGCAGCCTTCGCACTGATCGGCAGCGAGCTTGCCGTTGTGCCACATGTGGTAGTAGGCGATCAGCTGACGCCGGCCCTCGAAGACGTCCACGAGCGGGACCTTGCCGTGTTCCCCGGCTACCAGGGTCGACGAATCAACTTCCACCATCGCAAGCCGGCGCCGGGCCGCCGCGATCGCGTCGCCCTCGCGGGTGTGCGCCTTCTCCCTGACCCGCAGCTCATCGATCTGTGCCTGCCAGGCCGCGCGGTCCGTCACCGCTGGCAGCGGCGCGTTCGCGGCCGCTTCCGGTGCCCTGATGATTCCCTCAGACCCGTCGATCATTTCTGCCTCCACGCCACCGCGATAGTGTGCCAAGCCCGCGCTCAGCAACAGCTTCCCTGATGACGACGAATGACCGGATCCGTTCAGGACAACTCCGGCGCGGCAATCCGCGTCCGTCATGAGCACTGGTCTACCACCCTCCTAGAACCGAAGCAGCGCCTGCAGCACCGGCGCTGTCGGCGCTGAAACGATCTGCCCGCGCCCGCCGCCTGGCTGTTGCAAACGTTGGTGCTACGCACAACCTGCGGCAGTAGCGCGTTCACGCGCGGCGCTGGGGACGTATAGCACGGTGCGCATTTGCTGGCCGGCGCGCGACGTGGTGGGTGACCACCGGTCGGGGCGGGTCGCTAATGGCGGCTGGCCGTCATGGCTGCCTACTCCTCGATGGCACCGCCGGTCCGCCGCAGGTGCTGCCGGAAGGTGTAGGAAGGTTCGGCTGCCCGCCGTGCCACGTATTCGGTGAAGGCTGTCTGCTGGCGCAGGGTCTGACCCGCCTGGATCTGACGGGCCTGATCCCGCTCGACCTCGCCGATCCGCCGGGCCGCGGCCAGGACCTGCGCAGCCTGGCGGGCCGCGACGAACACCACGCCATCGTCGTCGCCGAATACGATGTCGTCGCGGGTGACCAGGCACGCTCCGAACCGCGCGCTGGCCAGCGCGGATGACTCTTGCTCATCGAGGCGCACAGGGCCGGCCGGGCAGCGGCCGTAGCTGAACACCGGCAGGGCGATCTGGGTCAGGTCCGCCGTATCACGGTGCAGTCCCCACACCATCACCCCGCCGACCCCTGCCGCTTGTGCCTCCAGCACGACCAGGTCGCCGATGCACGCCTCATCGTCCCGCCCGCCGTTGTCGACGACCAGGACGTCACCATAGGCGGCGCCGCTGAACGCTTCCAGAAACACATCAACGCTGCCGTAGTGGCGGGCCGGGAGCGCCCGCCCGGCGACCCGCTGCCCCGCGATGACCGCGCCGATCCCCGGCGGCGCGACCCGCAGCGGCACTCCCGCGCGGATGCAGGCATCGGCTACCAGCGGCGTCGAAAGGCCGCCGAACTCCGTCAGCATCCCCGCCTGCCCTAGCTCTCCTCCGGTCACACTCCCAGACGCTACCCGCACACCCCCGCCATTTCCGACGCCTCGCGCTGAGATCGCGGTGGCGCTCATGCGAGCTGCTTCGTCCTCCGCCACAACACACTTGGCGAGGGTCACCCGGGGAGTAGATCGAGGTCGCGTGCGCAGAAGCCGTGGTGCGCCCACTCCTCGTTCAGCACCACGTGGACGCACTCGAGCACAGACTTACCCCGAGCGTAGGGCGGCCAGCCCTGGCCCGCCGGCACTGGCGCGGGCGCCGACAGCTGAGCCGCCGTCACGGTCGATAGCCAGCGCTCCAGCTCGGCGCCTTGCACGTCGCGCACGGCGAGCACCTCCTCGAGGCTCGGGGCCGCCGCCCGATCCAGGCCCTGCTCCTCCTGATTCGGGACGAACTCGGAAGCCAGCCCGATCGCTGTGAACGGTTCGGTCGATCCCAGGCAGCAGCGACGGAACCACGAGTCGTGCACGAACACCAGATGGCGCACGGTCTCCACTGCCGACCACTCGCCCCCGACGCGCTGGCGCTCCGAACCGAGGGGCATCCCGCGGAGCCGCTCGACCGTCGCCGCCCAGCCGGTCCGCAGCTGCCGGAAAGCTTGCCGCAGGTCGGCCGGATCGGCCGAGCGGATCAGCAGCCGCACTGGATGCCGCCGGTCAAGCTCGGCTTCGACGTACGATGTCACCTCGACTCCGTTGACCACCAGGTTACTGACCAGCCCGTCGATGACAGCGTCCTGCATCACCACCCCGATCAGACGAGCGCGGGTCAAGTCGCACTCCCGGAATTCGGCATCAGTCAGGTCCTGGTCCTCGAATCTCGCCATGCCGGGCAGTATCTACCGACGTACCGACAGCAGCCTGGCCCCGATGCCCGGCCGGCCGCCAGAAACTCCGGTTCAGACGAGCTGTCAAGGCGGACGGGTCTCACCAGACGCTGATGAGCGGATGCTGCGTCGACGATCTGTGGCTCTGAGATCGCGGGTGGGGCGGGTCACGGTGGCGGGCCGGAACTCGGCTTGCTCTTGTACGGTCTGACCGGCGGACGGTAGAACCTGTGTATGCGCAAGGTCGAAGCTGCGGCAGAGCAGACTGCCCATGTGCCGCCCGAGGTCGTCTGGTCCCTGCTCAGCGACGTCATGGTGTACCCGCAGTGGGGACCGTGGCGCAAGGCCGGCTACCGGAGCGAGGGCGACGCGGCCGCGAACGGCAAGGGCGCCGTCTACTGGCTGGAGGGGTCAAAGCGGTACGGATTCCGGTACCCCGTGTCGGTTGAGGAAATCCTCGACGTCGAGCCTGGCAAGCGGCTGGCCTACACCGTCCTGCGCGGCATCCCGGTGCGCAATTACCGGGCCGAGGTGACGCTGACCCCGTCACCTGGCGGCACCCTCATCCGCTGGGGCGCATCGTGGGACCGGACCATCCTGGGCCGCCTGGTGCACCGGTCGCTGCGTAACCTGTACCCGGTCATCGTGGCCGGCCTGGTCAAGGCCGCGGAGGCTCCCCACAGCTAGACGCGACACCTCAGCCTTCGACGCGGCGTCGGCCGGTCATCGAGAGTAAAGATGGCCTGCAGCCGCCAGTTCGTCCTCGCCGTTCCCGTCTGGCATCAATGGCGCATCAGAGCAACGGCAATAGCGGACGTGCAGAGAGGTCGACTGGATCGCATAACCGTACGGAGGGCCAGCACGGCGGCGGCGCAAGCCCTGTCGTTCCGGAATGCGGCCGCGGTCGCAGAGCACCGGAAGAGCCTGCCGCGCCGGCGCCGACGCAGCAGCACGGCTCCGGGCCGGCCGCGCGAAATAAGGCGGGACAGCCGCTACGGGCCAGCCACCTGGGCCGACCGCAAGGTGGCCTCGCCGAGGCTGCCTGGCGGGCCAGCGCACTTGAGGATCGCGTCTCCGGTACGGACGGTTCCGGGGACTACGACGCGGGCATTCAAGCCGCGCAGCCGCAGCTCGCGGCCGACCCGAGAGTTCACGAACCGCAAGGCGTCCTGACCGAATCGGGCAGCGAACTTCGCGCAGCCCAGGTGCGGCTGATCGGTGACCTCGAGAACAGCCGAGCCGACCGCCAGCCGCGCGCCTGGCGGCAGGTTAGCCGGACTGAGGTCGAGATCGGCGTAGAGCTGATCACCGGCTAGCACGCGCCGGTCGGGGTCGTGCGCGATGAGCAGGGCCGCGCGGGAGTTCATCATCGTCACCTGCATCCCCGGATGCGGCGACCCGTCGGCGGTCCGCGAGCTTGCTCGCATCGGCCAGGTGTCACCCGCCAGGCCGGCTTCCACATCCAGGGTGGCCTCGGTGAGTACCTCGCGCCCGTCCACGGCCGGACGGCGAGCAATCAAGACGACCGGACCGGCGTCCGCCGGGGAGTCCCGGATGTAGGCGAGGCCAGCCTCCAGCTCGGCCGTGCTGAGATGCTTCACCAGGACATCCTGGCACCCGCGGGTACTCAGCCACGACCCGATTTCTGGGTGGCGACCCGGCGAGCCACGAACGAAGCGCAGGACACGAAGCTGCGGCCACAGTCCGCACGAGTAGCCCTGCCGGCCTGCCGTCGTCGCGGCAAATGGGGATGTTTACGGCGGGCTACTGCTCGGCCCGCGAGACCTGTACGGGCCGGTAAGCAGGTGCAGTTCCCGGCTGACGCGATGCGTCTGCCGGTCAGGAGTTTCCGAGGAACTCGAGTACCGCCGCTGTGAACTCCGGGGCGCCGAAGGCCGTCAAGTGGTCGCCGGGCACCAAGACGAGCTGCCCGTGCGGCAGCAGGCCAGCGAGCGAGCCCGCCGACGTGCCGCGGCTGTCACGGTCGCCGACCACGACCAGCGTGCGCGCGGAAACCGGCCGCAAAGCGCTGGCGGCCGTCGCCACGAAGGTGCCCAGCACAAGCCCGACGGCCCGCGGGTCAACCCCGCTCTGCCTGACCCACTCCGCGGTGGCCTCCTCGGGCGACCCGGCCGGCAACGGGGCTCCGCCGGCGACGGCGGCCAGCATCCGGCGGTGCCCGCTGGTCCGGTCGCTCTCGGCGTCGAGCGCATCCAGGCCCTGCCCGCCCACGACCGCGTGAGCCGGGCGGGCGCCCCGGGCGAGCAAGCGCAGCACGAGCTTGCCGCCCATGGAATAGCCGCCCAGGTCGTAATCGTCGAGCCCCAGGTGCCCGATGAGCGCGAGCATGTCATCGGCGAGAACGTCAGGCGGGTAGCAGGCGGAATCGTGCGGTCGCCCGCTGTCCCCGTGCCCGCGCAGGTCCGGCAGGATGACCCGGTAGCCGCGCTCGGCAAGCGCCGGGACCAGGCCCTGACCGGCCAGCAGCGCCCCGCTGCCCATCAGCCCGTGCAGCAAGACGAAGGGCCGCCCCGACCCGACCTCCCGCCACGCCAGTTCCACGCCATCCAGACCAGAGAACAGATGCACCGGCAGGTCCGTCATGAGCACTGGTCTACCACGCCCCAGAACTGAAGCGGCGCCTGCACCACCGGCGCTGCCGGCCCTGAAACGATCTGCCCGCGCCCGCCGCCCGGCTGTTTTGCAATGCGGGAGCTACGCACAACTTTGCGGCTACTGATCGGACGTTGGCAATTACTCGTGCGGGTGGCGGCGCGGTGGGTTAAGTGCTTCAGGCGTCTTAGGTTCTGGCCGCCAAAGCGGCGCCGCGCAGCCTCGATCCTTGCGTAGGCCGGATCGGCCCAAGCCTCGTAGTAGGAGTTCTCGGCCTCGTCCAGGCCACCGTTGCCGTCAATGATGCGGCCGAGTGCGTCTTGCTGGGTAGGCCCTTTCGGCAGTCGGTAGGACAACGGGCTGCCTGGCAAACCGCGAACTGGGTGGTGATGCTTATTGGGTTGCCTTCGCCGGCGAAGTTCTGCGACCGTCGCGTCAAAGTCGTCAACGACCAGCGTCGGAGCCCAGCCGATACCCGGCCGCGAAGCAATCCAGTCAGGGTGATCAGTCGCGTGAGGCTCCCCGAGATCGCGGGAGGCACTTCTTGGCCGAGTTTGGGAAGGTATGGCGCCCCCGGACAGTTGGACCGCTCGGGCGCGCATTGCGGTGCGTTCCGGTGTCGCGGGGTCGCGGGGTCGCGCGCCCTGTGGCTTGAGAAGGAGGGGATGCTCTTGACTGGCGTTGCTACTGCCGCGGACAGCGACAGGATAACCGGCGAAATTCTCAAGATCGCGGGGGTCGTCGTCCTCGGCGCGATCATGTCGATCCTCGATATCACGGTCGTCAACGTCGCCCTTCCGACCTTCCAGACCGCGTTCGGTACCGCCGGTCACCCGCTTGCTTACTCCACGGTGGCGTGGACGGTCACCGGCTACACGCTCGCGCTGGCCACCGTCATCCCGATCACGGGCTGGGCCGCTGACCGGTTCGGCACCAAGCGCCTCTATATGACGGCCGTGGCGCTGTTCACCGCAGGCTCCGCGCTGTGCTCCCTGGCCACCAGCATCAACATGCTGATCGGCTTCCGGGTGCTGCAGGGCCTCGGCGGAGGAATGCTGATGCCGCTCGGCATGATGATCATGACCAAGGCGGCCGGCCCCAGCGGATGGGCCGGCTCATGGCCATCCTCGGTGTGCCGATGCTGCTCGGACCGATCGGCGGCCCGATCCTCGGCGGCTGGCTGATCGACGCTGCCAGCTGGCACTGGATCTTCCTCATCAACGTCCCGATCGGCGCGATCGCGCTGATCTACGCCCTCGCGGCGTTGCCGAAGGACTCCCCGCAGCCGTCGGAGTCCTTCGACTTCCTCGGCGTGCTGATGATGTCCCCCGGCCTGGCCCTGTTCCTCTACGGCATCTCCACGATTCCCGCGGAGGGCAAGGTCGGCACGCCCAAGGTGCTCATCCCCGCGCTGATCGGCCTGGCTCTGGTCGTCGCGTTCGTCCTGTACTCGTTCAAACCCAAGCACCCGCTGCTGGACCTGCGGCTGTTCAGCAACCGCAGCCTCGCGGTCAGCATCCTCACGATGTTCCTGTTCGCGGTGGCATTCTTCGGCGGCCTGCTACTCGTACCCACCTACTTCCAGCAGATCCGCGGCGAGTCTGTGCTCAAGGCTGGCCTGCTCGTCGCGCCGCAGGGCATCGGCGCCATGCTGACCATGCCGATCTCCGGTGCCCTGTCCGACAAGTTTCCGGTCGGCCGGATCGTGCCTTTCGGACTGGTGTTCATCGCGGTCGGCATGGCCGGCCTGACCCAGATCACCGCCACCACGTCCTACACCGTGCTGATCGGACTCCTGTTCATCATGGGCCTGGGCATGGGCGCCACGATGATGCCGATCATGACCTCCGCTCTCAAGACACTACGGCCGGCCGAAGTGGCCCGCGGTTCTACGCTGCTTAACATCACCCAGCAGATCGCCAGCTCGATCGGCGTTGCGGTGATGTCGGTGATCCTCACCAACGGCTTGAAGGACGCCAAACTCGCCTACCCGGCGATCGCAGCCCGGCACAACCCCAAGATCGCCGCGCAGATCGGCGGTCAGGCCGACATCAAAGAGGGCCTATCCCAGGCCGCGAACGCTTTCGCCCACACGTACTGGGTGGCATTCGCGCTCGTCCTGGTGACCGTCGTCGCGGCCCTGTTCCTTCCCCGGAAAAACGACCAATCGCATCTGCTAGGCGAGGAGGGAACCAACGCCGCCGCTGCAGTCATCGTGCATTAGAAGCATCCAACTAGTGGCGCCTTGCTCGGCCAAACGGCCTTACTCATCAATGCCTCCTGCCTCTGCTTTGCGCATTCCTAGTCGATGACGTGCTCGTCCCGGTGTCTACCGCCGACGGGCCTGCGGCGTCAGTTCGGCCGCGCCGTAGCTGTTGTCGTCCGCATTCAGCGTTACGCCCGGTGCCACTAGCTCGTCGACACGATCCAGGATCTCGGTGTCCAGCGTGACGCCCACCGACGGGAGCTGCGACTCGAGTTGCTCCATAGTCCGCGGGCCGATGATCGCCGAGGTGACGCCCGGGTGGTTGATCGCCCAGGCTAGTGCGAGCTCGATCATCGTCATTCCCGACTTCTCGGCGAGCAGCGCAAGCTCTTCGACTGCGTCCAGCTTGCGCTGGTTCGCCGGGGTGCTCATGTCGAAGCGGGCACCCGGGCGCGCGGCCGACGTGGGCGTGCCGGGGGCGCCCCTGCGCCACCGGCCGGTCAGCCACCCACCGGACAGCGGGCTGTACACCAGGGTCCCCATGCCGTAACGCTGCACCGTCGGGAGCACGTCTTCCTCGATACCGCGGACCAGGATCGAGTACGGGGCTGCTCGGTCACGAACCGGGCCAGGTTCCGCTCACGGGACACCCATTGCGCCTCGACGATCTGGCTGGCCGGGTACGAGGACGATCCGATGTAGCAGACCTTGCCCTGGCGCACGAGATCGGTCAGCGCCCCGAGGGTCTCCCCGACATCCGTCGTCGGGCTCGGGCGGTGCACCTGGTACAGGTCGATGTAATCCGTCTTCAGGCGCCGCAGCGAATTCTCGGCCGCCTGCATGATCCACTTCCGGGAACCTCCGCTGTGGTTCGGCCGGTCGTCTATCGGCATGAAGAATTTCGTCGCCAGCACGACATCGTCGCGGCGCCCTTGCAGGGCCTCGCCGGTGATCTCCTCCGACACACCGCCGGAGTACACGTCAGCGGTGTCGACGAAGTTGATCCCGGCATCGAGTGCGCGGTGAATGACGCGGACGGCGTCGGCGCGGTCGTCGTTCCCCCACGGCCCGAACATCATCGTGCCCAGGCACAGCGGGCTCACCGAGACCCCGGTCCGGCCCAGCAGTCGGTACTCCATGGCATGCTCCTCGTTGTTCGTATTCAGCTGCGGGTGATGTCCCGCCCGTGAAGTGGTCCCAAAGATCCGGCCCGCCGTCAGCCAGCAGCTCGGCCCGCGCTCGCAGCGATGGCGTCGTAGCTTGGTGGCATGCGCCCGCCTGCCGAGTGCGGCCATGAAGGGGACGAGCTGGATCGCGGCCTCGGTGAGGCTATATTCGGCCCGCAGGACCAGCAGCGACCACCGGTCGCCGATCACTTCCACCGCGGCGTGATCGCACAGCCCGAGCGCGGTTGGCTAGCCTCCGCGTCACATGCCGTGTATAGCACTGCGGTTTGCCACTGCCTGCTATCGTCCGGACGTCCGCGCGCAATCGCACTTACTTGGGAGCTCATGGTGTCGGACACCACCTGCCACATGTCGATCTCACTTGACGGCTTCGTCGCCGGACCGGATCAGAGCCGGGAGGAACCCTTGGGGAAACGGGGGCGGGAGCTGCACGGCTGGCACATCGGCGACCCGCGGGCCAACGACGCTGACAAGATCGCGAACGAGTGGCTCATGCGCCCAAGGGGTGCGTATGTGATGGGGCGGAAGATGTTCGGCCCGATCCGCGGAGACTGGGACGAGGACTGGTCTGGCTGGTGGGGGCCCGAACCGCCATATCACGCGCCGGTTTTCGTGCTGACCCATCACCGCCATGATTCGATCCAGATGGACGGGGGGACGACGTTTCACTTCGTCACCGAGGGCTTCGAGGCGGCCTACTCCGCAGCGTGTGAGACCGCCGGGAGCAAGGGGGTCGATATCGCCGGTGGAGCCTCGACCGTCCGACAGGCGTTGACCGCCGGCGTGATCGACGAGCTCACCCTCGACATAGCGCCCGTCCTACTCGGTTCTGGCGAGCGCATCTTCGACGGGTTTGAGTCCTTCGGCTTCGAGCCCGCCGAGGTGCTTCACTCACCGCTGACCACCCACATCCGCTACCGCCGCGTCAGCTGACTCGGCGGTCCGCGCCCCTGCTGTCGCCGGCGGCGAGCTTGGCTGAGACACCATGCTCTCAGCGGCATGTCACCAGGTGGCAGGGCTGCCAGCGGCCAGCAGAGAGCCGTGCAACGCCGTTTACCTGAGTTAACGGTGTAAGCAGTTGTCGGGCTTGCTCGAAACGCTGGCCGAAACCGGGGCGGTGGTCTAGCGCAAACTTTTTCCTGGTTCCCTATTTAACAAGTTGATCTTGGTAGCCGGGCAGCCCCATCTCAGAAACCCCGACTGCAAATGGCAGAATGCGGCCTTGACCTGGCCAGATTTGTCGTGCGGTGCACGCCGACGTGGCGTCGAGCGGACGAGATCGTCGCCAGCGACCGTCGGGTCGCGTTCCCGGCGATCAGCTCCTCGATCATGTCCGGCGAGCGTTCCCGGCGATCAGCTCCTCGATCATGTCCGGCGAGCGGCTCCCATGCGGCCGGTGAGAGCGGCCACGCAGGCGACAAAGGGGCTTCGCTACAGCGTGAATACGTTGGACGGTCCAAAGTAAGTTCGCAGGGACGAAATCTTGGCGTCTTCGTCGAAGGTCATCACGTCGATAACGTCTATACGCTGGCTGGAATGGACGACTTGCACGTGAACGGCTGCTTCTCCGCCGGCAACGTTCAGCGACACTAGGTCGACTCCCTGCTCTCGGTCGTCCCATATTGAGTGATAGGCACTGCGAATCGCTTCAATCCCGCGATGGACGTCGCCGCCGACTGGACTCTCGAAGATTGCGTTGTCGGCAAAGAGAGCCGCCACTGCGTCAGCATTCCGGTGTCCCGCAGCACTCCCGTGTCCCGCCAACTCGATATACGACCGGACAACCTGGACGATCTTCTCTGTGCTCAGTTCCGGCACGTCGTTTGCGTCGCTAATAAAACTACTGGCGGGGAAGTAATGGCCGTTGTCCATATCGGCGAGCAGGCCGAGCTGAGCGGGTTCCCAGCCGAGATTCTGGCGCGTGATGAGGCTGGACGCCGGGTAGCTCTGCGTGACTATGTTCGCGAGGAGCCCGAAGTATCCCGGCACCATCAGTTCGTCCGCGGGAATGCTCAAGGCGGGCAGGTCCAGGTGTCTCCCGATGGCGTCAGCGATCTCGCGGAGCGCGATGCCCTCGTCCTGAACCGCGTGCCAGTATTTGCCAGCCGGGCCCTTCTCCAGCGCCAGGCGAAACAAGGAGGCGACATCGCGGTCGTGCACGGCGTTCCACAGGTTCGCGCCGTCGCCGGGGTAGCCGGCGAAGCCCTTCTCCTTCGCCAGCGCGATCAAGATGGGGAGGAAGCCGGCACGATCAGTCGTGCTGTGCGCGATAAGGGCAATCCGCACGACCGAAGAGCGCACTCCCCGCTCAGCGAGGTCGATTACGGCGGTTTCCATGACATTGCGGACCCGCAGGGTGCTCTTGTGCTCATCGCCGACGGGAAGGGCCGGGTCCTCCTCAGTAGCCGGGCGGCCCAGCTTCCCGGACGAGCCAATGCTCCCCGCCGCGACCAGCGGTTTTCCGGTTCCCGCGAGAGCCTCGCCGTACGCGAGCACGACCGGGAGCTCCGCGGCGGACACGGCGTCCATCCCGCCCAACGGAAGCAGATCTTGCCTGTGCGCGACGTGGATGACACCGTCAGAGTCCGCGGCCGCTTCCATGAGTCCTTCAAGGTCCTCGAGGTCGCCGCGGCGCACCTTCGCGCCGAGCGCGGACACCGCGGCCGCAGCCGAGTCCGACCGGGCCAGCCCGGTGACCTCGTGCCCGGCGGCGATGAGCTCGGGGATGATGTACGAACCGGTATGGCCGGTCCCGCCAGTGACGAATACACGCATGGTGTACCTCCTTGTGAGTGGGGCGGAAACGGTGGTGCGGGCGCTCAGCTGAGAATGTCGACGCCGAGGGCGATGTTGAACCCCGCGCCATGGCCGGCCAGCCCCATCATCAGCAGGCCCGCCCCCTCCAGCCAGTGCGCCATCTCCAGGCTGCCGACATCCAACGGGCGCAGCCCGAGACTCTCGATGAACGCCGACACGCTCACCTTGGCCTGCGCGTCGTCGCCGGCGAAGAGCACGTCCAGCGGGCGGCCCAGGGCCAGGACGTGGGCGAAGACGGTGTTGAATGCCTTCACGACGTGCGCGCTCGCCGGGACGGCTTTGGCGATCTCCTGCGCGCCGGAAGAGCCGTCAGGCGTGACCAGCTCGGTGTCGTCGGCGGCGGTGAAGGTGTTGGAGATATCGATGACGACTTTGCCGGCTAGCGCGTCCCCGTACTGAGCGACGACCGACACGGCGCTGGCGTAGGGCACGGCGAGGACGACGATGTCGCCGGCCGGGGCGGTGCCGAATGTCCCGGCCGTGGCCCCGCCGCCGAGCTCGTCGGCCAGGTCCTTGGTCTTAGCCGCGTCACGGCCGATGACCTCGATGGCGTTGCCGCCCTCGATCGCGCGAGTGCCTATGGCGCGGGCGTAGGTCCCGAGGCCGAGGATGCTGATGCTGCTCATGATGTGTGCTCTTCCTTCCTTTGGAGCTTCTTCTTGTCCGGTCCACGTCGAGCGCGTCAAATGCCTGCGTCGGGTATGAGCGCGGCGCTATTTCGAGCCTGTCCGACGACGTTCGTGACCAACTGCTAGGCGCAGCCCTGGAATGACCTCCGCGGCGAATCGTTCGAGAGTCGGTCGGTCGCCGGTGGCGAGCAGAAAGGTACCGACCCCGTCTTCAATGACACTAGGAAGCAGTTGGTCAACCCACTGTGAAGGGGACCCCTCGAGAAACGAACTGGAGGACCCGAAGGCGCCGACGATCGCGGCCATCCGACGAATCTCGGCCGGAGCGCGACCGACCTCAGTTGCAGCCTCGTCGATCAACCTGGTGGCCGCCTGCCATTCGCTACGGGACTGATTCTGCCCAAGTGAAGCCGTCCACCCGTCGGCCTTTCGACCGACAAGTCCGAGCATGCGAGGCTTCGACGCGCCAATCCAGATTGGCAACGGATGACTCGGACTAGGACCTCGTTGCATTCCGGCTACCGAGTGGGTCGCTCCGCGGTAGTCCAGCGGAGTGGGGTCATGAGCGGTCCAGGCACCGCGAATGATGTCGATGGCCTCCTCCAGTGCGGTGGTGGCTTGCGCTGGGTTGAGACGCCGTCCCCCGACGGACTCGATGGCGTCCCAGAAGAACCCGGCGCCCAGTCCGAGTTCGAAGCGCCCGTCGCTGAGCAGATCGAGGGTGGCCGCGGTCTTGGCGACAATGACTGGGGACCGCAGCGCCATGTTGAGCACATTGGACACGACCCGGATCCGGTCGGTCGTGGCCGCGACCCAGCTCATGAGCGTGATCGTGTCGAGGTAGCCGCCCTGGTAGGGGTGGTCCTGGATGGCGACCAAGTCGTAGCCCCATCGTTCGCTTTGCAAAGCCAGATCGAGGGCGTAGGTCGGTGGTGTGCTCTTCGGTTCGGGAAAACTAGCGAACTCGAGGTGGTGACCGAAGTCTGGCATTTCAGACCTGCGCAATGGGGAAGATTCGGTGAGTCATGTGCTCACCCTAACAGATGCGTGCACGCGCATCCAACAGTGCAAGCATCTCATGGCTCTTGGGTATATTGATGGGCGTGAAGGCGCCCGCGTCTAACCCGAAGATCCTCTCCCAAGATCAGGTCAAGGCCTGGTTCGCGCTCCTCTTTGCCCATGCCACGGTCACCGGGCGGATGGACGCCGTGCTGTTGGAGCAGCACAAGCTCTCCTTCAGCGCTTTCGAGATCCTCTGCTGGCTCTTGGAGACCGAGCCTCAGTCGATCCGAGCCCTGTCCGGCGAACTGGTCAGCGTGAGCCCAACGAGAGCATCACGGTTGGTCCAGGAGCTCATCGACGCCGGGCATCTCCGACGCGGCGCCGACCAAGGCGACGGACGGGTGTCGCTCATCAGCTTCACTGAGAGCGGACGACACTTCGCTGAAACGGCCAAGCGGAGCTTCGAAGAGGCGGTCAAGAAGTACTTCGTCGATCCTCTCGATGACGACGACATCGCTGCCCTCTCGCGCATATGGGCCAAGCTCGAACACGCAGGGGGCCAGGACTGAGTTGTTAGCCGCGAGGCGTCTACGCCGGTCGCGATGCCGCGATAAGCGAGCCGCCGAGGTCATCCAGCCAGATGCCCGAGCGCGCCCACGCGCATGTAGATGCCATCGGACAGGCCGGAGCGCCCGGCGGCTCGGGTATGTCGGCAGTCGGCAGCAACCCGGACCTCCTCGCCGTCACTAACGCCGCCGGGCAGCGCCGGTGGGTTCGATGTGCTGGTCGGCATGCATGCCGCAGACCACGTCGTTGTCATCCGCGGGATCCAGGCCGCGCGCAGTAGCGGAACACCGAGCCCGGATACTCGCGGATCGCCGTGGTGGCCGCGCGGTGGCCGCGCAGGTCCGGGTGATCGCCGATCTGCACGCCTGGAGGACATCGAAAAGCGGCGGCCGCAAGCGGGGTCAGTGTGGCACTGACCGCCCTGAGTGCGGCAACGAGTTATGACCGGTCCGGATTGGACAGCGCCCGGACATTCAGCCGGCAGATGCCGTCCGCGGGCGTTGTTCCGGCGCACGGTATTGTCGCTGCCGCTGCAAGGCAGATCGTGGATCGGCGCTGTCTCGGTCTGTCTGGAAGCGACAAGCGCCTTGGCCTTCGAGAATCGGTTGGCTCCCGTCTTGGTTCCCGCGGCAGACAGCCTCTCGAAATTTGCCCATGACCTGCGCCGACGGAACGGCTTGTGGCGCGCATGCGCGGACCATGCAAGCGCTCACCTGGAGCATCGACGATTGGCCGAATTTTGTTCCTGACCTGCAGGTTAACCAATCCCGGCAGCAGGACACCAGATCGCACAGCCACTCGAATAGACCGATCAGAAGCGCTCGACTCGTTCGAATTAGTGCCGTTGAACTGGGACGTGGAGCTACGGGAATTCGAACCCCGGACCTCTTGCATGCCATACGAAACCAGCCGATAGCCGACTGTAGCCAGATGCCGCCCGACCAGCAGCTTCGCTCGTCTCACATCGCCCACCGTCGCCCTCCGGCGCCCGTCGCTTGCTCCCCTGTTGCTCCCGCTCACGCGATCATCAGTTGCTCGTCGCCGAAGTCAGTGACGAGCTACAGCGTCCCGCCGAGCGCGGCGACCAAACGGTTCAGCACGTCCTGCGTCGGCACATAGCCGATCTCGATCTGCGACACCCTGGCTACCGACACCCCCATCCGCGCAGCGAACTGCTCCTGGGTCATCCCCCGCCGCCTGCGCATCTCCGCCAGCTACGCGCGCCGTCCAGCATCGCCGAGACCGCCGCATTAAACGCCTCCGGCCCGCCAGCCGTCTCCACAGCACGGTCCAGATTCGGTGACTGCCGCCACCGCGACCCCCCGCTCACCCCCATCTCCTTCTCCCGTTCCGTCAGGCACCGGGCATGCTCCAGCGTCAGTCTTAGATACACGCACGCAGCGCCAAGCAACGACGACGTCAGCGGGCGGCGCAGCCCCAAGTTTCATCCATCCGGGGGCGTCACGTCAGGTGACATACAGCTTTAGATGAGCAGGTCGAAAATGCGGAACGCGCGGTCCCATTCGGCAGGCTGAATACGCCGCTCGCCGGGCTCAATTATCTTCAGCGTCCTGGCCAGTGCCACGCTCGATCCGCCGAATATCTCCGGCAAGCGTGCCTCCGTCTCCTCGCTCAGGGCATAGGCCATCGGCGGCCGCGCGGTCAGGTCGTCGAGGATCGTGCGCAGCTCTATGTCCTGGTCGAGCTTGCGGAATTGGTGCATCGTCTCCTGCAGGCCCGCTGTGATGGGCAGATCCCACGGCTGGATGATGTCCCGGCCATTTGCCTCCGCATTTGCCTGCCCTCGGATCAGGAGGTCATAGATGATCTCGTTAACGAAGTCGAGAAAACGTTTCATGTCGTTCCTGTCGACGTCGACGCCTCCTGCATCCAGAAAGAAACGCTCGAACCGTGTGAAGCCGAATACCGCCATGAAATAACGCCTCCTTAATGACCGCCTTCACACCTCGTTGGTCAGCCGAATTGCATCCTCTCGTGAACCAGGCGGATGGCCATGGCGCCCTCGCCGACGGCCGAGGCGACCCGTTTGGTCGAGGTGCTCCGTACATCGCCCGCGGCGAACAGTCCAGGCAGGCTGGTCTCGAGCGCCGACCGCGGCGAATCCGCATCCGGCACCCTGAGCCGGGCAGCGACCGCGGCCACGGCCGGTCCGGTCAGCACGAAGCCGTGCTCGTCGAGCGCTACCTCACTGCTCAGCCATCCGGTGCTGGGCTCTGCCCCGATGAAGACGAACAGGGCACGGGCGGGGATCCTGCGGACCTCGCCAGTCTGGTTGTCCTCGACGATCAGGTCCTCGAGGGCCTCCTGCCCCAGCAGTTCTCGCACCTCGGTATGGCACTGCACTTCGATCTCGCCGCTCCTGACGATCTGATCGACCAGGTAGCGAGACATACTGACGCCGAGTTCGGGTTCGCGGGCCAGCAGCCGCACACACTCTGCGTATTTGACCAGGAAGAGCGCGGCTTGCCCGGCAGAATTGCCGCCGCCCACGATCGCTACCGGATCGCCCCGGCAGAGCTGCGCTTCGACCTGCGAGGCCGCGTAGTACACGCTCGTGCTCTCGAATTCGTCCATCCGGGGCACCTCGAGCCGGCGATACCTCGCCCCGGTCGCGATCACGACGCTCCGGCTGTGGATCGTCCCGCCGTCAGCTAGCCCGATCTCGAACTGGCCGTCGTTCTGGCGCAGCGAGGCGGCCTGGGCGGGAACGGTGATGCCCGCACCGAATTTCCTCGCCTGGATCACTGCCCGGTCGGCCAGCTCCGCACCCGAGATCCCGGCCGGGAAGCCGAGGTAATTCTCGATCCGCGATGACGTCCCTGCCTGCCCGCCGGCAGCGATGGCATCGAGCACCACCGTGGCCAGTCCCTCGGCTGCGCCGTAGACGGCAGCCGACAGCCCTGCCGGTCCGGCGCCGACCACGGTCAGGTCGCAGCCTGTCTGCGCCGGTACCGGAATAGGCTGCCCGATCGCGGCCGCCAGTTCGGCGTTGCTTGGATTGCGGAGCAGCTGCTTGCCATACAAGATCACGATCGGCGTGTCTTCTGGCGCCACGCCGAGCTGCTGGAGCAGCGATTCCGTGCCCGGATCAGACTCGAGGTCGATCCAGCGGTGCGGTAGCCGGTTGCGGGCCGCGAAGTCGCGCAGGCGCCGCACGTCGGTCGAGTAGCGTGAGCCGATGATCCGCATCCCGGTGCCGAGGCCGATCAGCATGGACCGGCGGATCAGGTAGGACTTGAGAATCAGGTCACCGAGCATCGCGTCCTTGGCCAGCAGGTCGCGCACCCGGCCCACCGGCACAGCCAGCACCTCGCCTGGCTCGGCGACCACAGCCGAGTACAGCGCCGCCTGCCCGGTCAGCAGGCTGAGCTCGCCCAGGAAGCGGCCCGGACCGTGGACGGCGATGAGCTGCTCGTCCGGGGACGCGAACGCCTCGACGATAGCGACCTGTCCGGCCAGCACGACGATGAAATCGGCCCATTTGTCACCGTCGCGGAACAGGACCTCTCCGGGCTGCGCGCTGCGGCGCGTGCCATGAGCGTCGAGCACGCCAATCTGCTGTTCACTTAGGCGCGGGTAGGCCCCGATGGTGTCGGGAGTCTCTTCCAGAGGAAGCGAGTGGCCGGCCAGGACCCTCGGGGTGGCGGCCTCGCCGGGGAGCTCAGACATATGCCTCATCGAAGTAGCACCAGCGCCAGTCCTCGCCCGGCTCGAAGGACTGAACCACCGGGTGCCCGATCGTAAACGCGTGGGCGCGGGCATGACGAAGTGGCGAGGAGTCGCAGCAGCCGACATGCCCGCACGTCAGGCACAGCCGCAGATGGACCCAGGGGGAGCCGATCCGCAGGCACTCCTCGCAGCCCTGGGGCGTGGCCGGAACCACCGGCCGTACCAGGCTGAGGTGCGGGTCATAGGTCACAGACACCTGACGCCCTCCGATCTTCGCGGGTAGCTGGTCGTGCCGTCCGCGGAACTGACCGTTCGCCGCGTGCACTGCCGCGGTCGTCCAGGCGCGACAACGCTTACCGCCAGCCTGGGCGCCAGCCACGCGCGGCACATCGTCAGATCGGCTAGTTCTCCGGGCGGCGGCCGGGCAGGTCGTCGCCCGGAGACGCGGGGCGCAAGGACTAGCAGATTGGAGGATGCGAACGCGCCGGGAACAAGGCAGCGTCGGGTACGTGGCCGCGCGCGGGTGGCGCAGCAAGCTTCCGATGCCCTCGTGCCAGTCCGGCGCAACCGGAGAAATGGTGAAACCGGAGAAATTCCGCCCTGATGGCGTACTGGAGGAAACGATGGCGATAGCAGTCGGAATCGATCTTGGTACCACGAACTCGGTGATCGCTACGACCGAGGCAGGCAAGCCCACGGTTATTCCCAATGCGGAGGGATCACGGACCACGCCGTCGGTGGTGGCCTTCACCCCGCAGGGCGAGCGGCTCGTGGGCCAGCTGGCGCGCCGCCAGGCCATCCTGAACCCGAAGGGCACAATCTACTCAGCCAAGCGGTTCATCGGACGGCGCTACGACGAGGTCGCCAGTGAGATAAATGCCGTCTCTTTCGACGTCGTCCCCGGTCCGGACGGCAGCGCACGGTTCGAGATCAATGGCAAGCAGTACGCGCCCGAGGAAATCTCCGCGCTGATCCTGCGCAAGCTCGCCGAGGATGCGTCGAAGTTCGTCGGCGAGAAGGTGACCGAGGCCGTGATCACGGTACCGGCGTACTTCAACGACGCCCAGCGGCAGGCGACAAAGGACGCGGGCCGCATCGCCGGGCTTGAGGTGCTCCGCATCATCAATGAGCCCACCGCCGCCGCGCTCGCCTACGGCCTAGACAAGAAGCAGAACGAGACGGTCCTGGTCTTCGACCTCGGAGGCGGTACCTTCGACGTCAGCATCCTCGACATCGGGGACGGCGTGGTCGAGGTCCGCTCCACGGCCGGCGATACCCACCTTGGTGGCGACGACTTCGACCGCCGGATAGTCGACTACCTGGCCGATGAGTTCAAGCGGGACAACGGCATCGACCTGCGCACCGACCCGCAGGCGCTGCAGCGGCTGTTCGAGGCGGCGGAGAAGGCGAAGGTAGAGCTGTCCTCGGTCACCCAGACCACGGTCAGCCTGCCGTTCGTCACCGCCGACGCATCCGGGCCCAAGCACCTCAACACGACGCTCATGCGCTCGACGTTCGATCAGATCACGGCCGACCTCGTCGAGCGCACAATCGAGCCGGTCAAGCAGGCGATGGCCGACGCCAAGCTGACGGACAAGGACATCGACGAGGTGATCCTGGTCGGCGGGGCCACCAGGATCCCGGCCGTGCAGAACCTCGTCCGCCGCCTGACCGGCGGCAAGGACCCCAACATGACCGTGAACCCGGATGAGGTGGTCGCGCTCGGAGCGGCCGTGCAGGCCGCGGTCCTGAAGGGCGAGGTCAAGGATGTCCTGCTGCTGGACGTGACGCCGTTGTCGCTGGGCCTCGAGACCATGGGCGGGGTGATGACCAAGATCATCGAGCGCAACACCACGATCCCGGCCCGGCGTACCGAGGTGTTCAGCACGGCCGAGGACAACCAGTCGGCGGTCGACGTGGTCGTCTTGCAGGGCGAGCGTGAGCGAGCCGCCGACAACCGGGTCCTCGGGCGGTTCCGGCTGGAAGGCATCAGGCCGGCGCCGCGAGGCGTGCCGCAGATCGAGGTCACCTTCGATATCGACGCCAACGGGATCCTCAACGTCTCCGCCACGGACAAGGACACCGGTGCCGAGCAGCGGATCACGATCAGCGAGAGCACCAACCTTGACCAGTCCGAAGTCGAGCGGATGATCAGGGATGCCGAGCAGCACCGCGATGAGGACCACCGGCTGCGCGAGCTGACCGACGCCCGCAACGAGCTGGACGCTGCTGCATACGCCGTCGAGCACCTGCTGGCCGAGCGCGGCGACGCGGTCGCGATGCACGAGAAGGCCAGGTCCGAGGCGCTGGCGGGCGACGCGCGGCAGGCGCTCAAGGGCGACACGCCACTGGAGCGCCTGAAGGAGCTGACCGCTGAGCTCCAGCAGGTCTACCAGGCACTGGCCGCATCGGGCGCTGCCCCGCCGCAAGGCGGCCCGCCGCCCGAGACGCCCGAGCCGCTGCCTTCCGATGCCGACGACGACGTGATTGACGCAGAGTTCACGGCCCATGAATGACGCCGGCGCTGCCGATCAAGGGCAGCCGGACGCCACGGCCTGCGCGGGAGCCACGGGCAGCCCCGATGACGCTGCCAGTACGGAATCCACGGCCAGTCGCGCGGCCGCGGTCGCCGACCTGGAGGCCAGGCTTGCCGAAGCGCAGGACCAGCGGCTGCGGGCGCTGGCCGACGCCGACAACATACGCAAGAGGTGCGCCACCCAGGTTAGCCGCGCCGCGGCGGAGACCAAGGCCACACTCGCCGCCGAGTGGCTGCCGGTGATCGACAATCTCGAGCGCGCGCTCGAGCACTCGCAGGCGGATCCGGACGCCATCATCGAGGGCGTCCGGACGGTCAGGGATCAGGCCGTCGGCATCCTGGCCAGGCTCGGCTTCCCGCGCCGTGACGACGTCGGCGCGAAATTCGACCCGGCCCGGCATGAGGCGATCGGTGTCCAGACCGACCCTGACGCGGAGCCAGGGACGGTAATCGAGGTCGTAGGCGCCGGATACGGCGACGGAGAACACCAGCTGCGGCCGGCGCAGGTGGTGGTGGCCAAGGCGGACTGATGGCATCCGGCCGCGATTTCTACGAGATCCTGGGCGTGCCGCGCACGGCGAGCCAGGACGAGATCCAGCAGGCGTACCGGAAGCTGGCGCGCACGTATCACCCGGACGTCAACTCCGATCCGTCCGCCGAGGAGCGGTTCAAAGAAATAGCGGAGGCCTACAACGTCCTGTCCGACCCCGCGACCCGGCGCCGGTATGACGCCTTCGGGCCCGACTTCCGCCAGGTGCCCGACGACGTCGATCCGGAAACGTGGCGCCGCGCCACGGCCGGTGCCGGAGCGGGCCGCGCCGGTGCGGGCCGCGGAGCCGGCTACGCCGGCGCGGGGGCGGGCGGCGGACGCGGCGGGTTCGGCTACGGCCCAGGCGGCGACATCGACATCGAGGATCTCCTCGGCGGCATGTTCGGCGGGCGGGCCGGGCGAGGCTGGGGTCCGATTCCCGGCGCCGATCAGGAGGCCGAGCTTCCGCTGACGGTCGAGGAGGCATACCGGGGCGGCCGCAAGTCCGTCACCATCGGCAGCGGCGGTGCGCGGCGGACGCTCGACGTCACGATCCCGGCCGGGGTGACCAACGGCCAGCGAATCCGGCTGGCCGGGCAGGGCGGCCAGGGGGGCAACGGCACGGGCGCCGGCGACCTGTACTTCGTCGTGCGCATCCTGCCGCACCCGGTATATCGCGTTGAGGGGCGCAACCTGCACGTCGAGCTGCGACTCGCGCCATGGGAGTCGGCCCTGGGCACCTCAGTGGTCGTAGACACACCCGGCGGCGAGGCCAAGGTGAAGGTCCCGCACGGGACCTCCAGCGGCCAGCGGCTGCGGCTGCGCGGCCGCGGCCTGCCCAATCCGCGGGGCAAGCCAGGCGACCTGTACGCCGAGGCGAGAATCATGGTCCCGGCCAAACTCTCGCACACCGAGCGGCAGCTCTTCGAGCAGCTGGCCGCCGCCTCCGCCTTCGACCCGAGGAGGAGCAAGTGACCTACGCGCTGATCCGGGCCTCGCGGCTGGACCTCGATGACTTCGCCCGCGCCACGGGCACGCATCCTGACCTGATCCGCAGGCTTGTCGCGCTCGGCCTCATCGACGCCCGCCAGGACCCGGCGGGCGAGCTGTGGTTCGCACCCGGCCAGGCCGCCGCGCTGGCCCGGGTCAAGCGACTGCGGGCCGGATTGGCGCTCAACTACGCGGCCATCGGCCTTGTCGTCGAACTGCTCGACCGGATCAGGGTTCTCGAGGCGGCCCAGCGCAGCAACCAAGCGGCACAGCGCAGCAACCGACGGCCAGGAGCGTGAGCATGGACCCGAGTCATCTGACCCAGAAGTCGCAGGAAGCGCTGCACGACGCGCAGACCAAGGCTCTGCGCTACGGGCATACCGAGGTCGACGGCGAGCACCTGCTGCTCGCGCTGCTCGACCAGCCTGACGGCATAGTTCCCCGCCTCCTGGCCCAGGCGGGCGCCGACCCGGACCGGCTGCGCAAGAACCTCGAGGCCGAGGTGGAGCGCCGGCCCGGGTCAGCGGCCCTGGGGTGGCTCCCGGGCAGATCAATATCACCCAGCGGCTCTCCCGCGCGCTTGTCAACGCCCAGCAGGAGGCGGACCGGCTCAAGGACGAGTATGTCTCCGTCGAGCATCTCGTTATGGCGTTGCTCGAGGAGGGCCAGGACGCCGCCGCCGGACGCCTGCTGCGGCAGGAGGGCCTGACGAAGGACGGCTTCCTGCAAGCGCTCGCGCGCATCCGCGGGAATCAGCGGGTGACGTCGGCCATGCCCGAGGTCGCCTACGAGGCACTGGCGAAGTACGGCCGGGATCTGGTCGCTGACGCAGCGAGCGGCAGCCTTGACCCGGTGATCGGGCGCGACGCCGAGATCCGGCGCGTGATCCAGATCCTGTCGAGGAAGACCAAGAACAACCCGGTGCTGATCGGTGACCCGGGCGTTGGCAAGACCGCGATAGTCGAAGGGCTGGCCCAGCGGATCACCCGCGGCGACGTGCCTGAGGGCCTGCGGGATAAGACAATCTTCAGCCTGGACATGGGTTCCCTGGTGGCCGGTGCTAAGTACCGCGGCGAGTTCGAGGAACGGCTGAAGGCCGTCCTCAGCGAGGTCCGGGCCGCGGAGGGAGGCATCCTGCTGTTCATCGACGAACTGCACACCGTCGTGGGGGCCGGGGCCGCCGAGGGGTCGATGGACGCCGGAAACATGCTCAAGCCGATGCTGGCCCGCGGCGAGCTGCACCTGATCGGCGCGACCACGCTGGACGAGTATCGCAAGCAGATCGAGAAAGACGCGGCGCTTGAGCGACGGTTCCAGCCGGTCATGGTCGACGAACCGTCGGTCGAGGACGCGGTCTCGATCCTGCGCGGCCTGCGCGAGCGGCTCGAGGTCTTCCATGGCGTGAAGATCTCCGACGGGGCGCTGGTGGCGGCCGTGACGCTGAGCCACCGCTACATCTCCGATCGCTTCCTGCCGGACAAGGCGATCGACCTGGTCGACGAGGCCTGCGCGATGATTCGCACCGAGATCGACTCGATGCCCGCCGAACTGGACGAGCTCACGCGGCGAGTCATGCGGCTGGAGATCGAAGAGGCGGCTCTGGCCAAGGAGGAGGATAAGGCGAGTAAGACCCGCCTGGCTGACCTGCGCAAGGAACTGGCGGACCTGCGGGCGGAGGCGGACGCGCTGCGCGCCCAGTGGGAGGCAGAACGCCAGGCCCTGCGCCGGGTGCAGGCGCTCCGCGAGGAGATGGAGCAGGTCCGGCAGGAGGCCGAGCAGGCTGAGCGCGACTACGACCTGAACCGGGCAGCCGAGCTGCGGCTCGGCAGGCTGCCGGAACTCGAGCGGCGCCTTTCGGCGCAGGAGGAAGCCCTGTCGGCCCGGCCGGGCGGCGAGCGACTCCTCCGCGAGGTCGTGACCGACGAGGAGATCGCCTCGATCGTGTCCCGCTGGACCGGCATCCCTGTCAGCCGCCTGCAGGAGGGCGAGCGGGAGAAGCTGCTCCGGCTCGACGACATCCTGCACGAGCGGATTGTCGGGCAGGACGAGGCCGTCCAGCTGGTCGCCGACGCCATCATCAGGGCCAGGTCCGGCGTCAAGGACCCGCGCCGGCCGATCGGGTCGTTCATCTTCCTCGGCCCGACCGGCGTGGGGAAGACCGAGCTAGCCAAGTCCCTGGCGGCGGCGCTGTTCGACGCCGAGGACAACATGATCCGGATCGACATGAGCGAGTACCAGGAGCGGCACACCGTCAGTCGGCTCGTCGGCGCGCCGCCCGGATATGTCGGCTACGAAGAAGGCGGCCAGCTTACCGAGTCGGTGCGGCGCAAGCCGTACTCGGTGGTGCTCTTCGACGAGGTGGAGAAGGCTCACCCGGACGTGTTCAACACGCTGCTCCAGGTGCTCGACGACGGCAGGCTGACCGATGGCCAGGGTCGCACCGTCGACTTCCGCAACACGGTCATCATCATGACCTCCAACATCGGCTCGGAATACCTGCTCGACGGCGCGACCTCGGACGGCGAGATCAAGCCCGACGCACGGGAACGCGTCATGGCGGAAATGCGGTCGCATTTCCGGCCCGAGTTCCTGAACCGGCTGGACGACATCGTGCTGTTCAAGCCGCTGACCCAGGCCGAGATCGAGCGCATCGTCGACCTGATGTTCGGCGACCTGCGGGCCAGGCTCGCCGATCGCCAGCTGACCGTAGAGATCACCCCGGAGGCGCGGCGCTTCATCGCTCAGCAGGGATTCGACCCGATCTACGGCGCCCGGCCGCTGCGCAGGTTCATCGCGCGGGAGGTCGAGACCCGGGTCGGGCGGGCCCTGCTCAGCGGCGACGCCGGAGCGGGAGCCGTGACCCGGGTCGGGTACTCCGATGGAGAGCTCACCGTGACTTTTGAGAATCCCGCGTAAGGCCGCCGCGACATGTGCGATCAGCTGATCAAGTGCCCGAACTGCGGGCGGACGAACCGCGTCCCGGCAGCGGCGGAGGGAACGCCACGCTGCGGCAACTGCCACAAGCCGCTGCCCTGGATCGTCGACGCGGGCGACGACACCTTCGCCGAGGTCGCCGAGGCCGCGTCGGTTCCCGTGGTGGTGGACATGTGGGCGCCGTGGTGCGGCCCGTGCCGGATGGTCAGCCCCGCGCTCGCGCAGGTGGCCACCGACCTGGCCGGGCAGGTGAAGCTGGTGAAGGTCGACGTGGACAGCGCGCCCAAGCTCCAGCAGCGCTTCAGGGTGCAGGCCATTCCGACGCTGCTGATCATGCGCGGGGGGGAGGTCATCGCGCAGCGGACCCGCGCGGCGCCTGCTTCTCGACGTTCGCCCGTGGGTCGAGCAAACCATCCGCCGCGCGCCGTGACCGCGCCGCCCCGAGCCGTCCTGGCACCAACTTCACCCCTGTGACCAGGCCAAACA
>CAVSRT010000012.1:0-440182 GCA_963730435.1 uncultured Actinomycetota bacterium
CCGGGCGCGGGCCGCGAGCACGATCGGCCATCTCAGTCCAGAACCGGCTGAGCCGCGCCGCCGTCATCTGCTGCCACGGCGCCTGCCGGGTGAACGGATGCCGGAGGCTCCTGTCCAGCAGGGTGAGCTGCCGGCGGCAGAACGCCTCGCTCATCTCCACCCGCGGCTGTATGCCCTTCGGCGGGTAGGGGCACAGCTCGAAGACGCAGCCGTCGACGCAGCTGACGCCGGGGACGATCGACACGGCCGTGCCGACGGTGAGGCCGGGCTCGAGCGCCTCGCGGAAGTGGGTGATGCACGGCGGCAGGTCGCCTCGGTTAGACCGGCGCAAGCGTCGCTCACGCTCGGGCGGCAGGTCGCCGCGTTCGGCGAGGTTGCGCAGCAGCAGCACGTCGGCGACGAGTTGCTGGGCCCTGCCGTTGAGAGCGGTCCAGCCGGCGGACGGCGGGATCCACAGCCGGTGGCGCCGCTGCTGCGTCATCTTGCCGAGGTTGCGGGAGCCGACCTGACCGACGATGCCGCTCTCGTCGATCCACAGATAGCGCTGCGGGCGCTCGCTCTTCAGCGCCCGGACGCAGAGCAGGGCCGCCTCGCTGACGAACGGGTGGGGTACGAAGCGCGCGCCAGACGTGTGGGTGCGGTCGGCGCGGTCGGGGCGTTCGCGCCCGGCGACATCGAGCCAGTGCTGGACGATCGCCTCGGGCCTGGCGCCGTACTTGTCCCAGGGCTGCTTGGATTCGGACAGGTTCAGCAGGGTCAGTGCGTGGATGAGCGTCAGCTGCGAGAACCAGTACCGGGCGCCCTTGAGCATCTCCAGCGCCTGCTCGGCGAGGAGCATCCGCGACTCGCGCAGCACGTCCGGCTGCCCCGGACGCCGGTTCGCTGCGTACTTGAACCCCTGCGCGAGCGCGATCTCGAGGGCGATGGGCAGGTCCTGCTCGCCCGCGAGCCGGCCGTCCGGCGCGACATGCCGCAGCCACTGAGCGAGGTCTGCCTGCGCATGCTCGGCGACGATCCGGTCGGCGGGTGTGCTGCCGCGGCCGCCGATCGTGCCGACCAGCATCGGGGCCAGCCAGGCGGATATGACCGCCGCGCGCGAGGTCTCGGCGGTGCGCTCGCCGCGCGGGCGGCTCCGGCGCTGGCCAGGCGCTCGGTCGGCGCCCGGCGTGCTCGGCCCGGCTCGGCCGCCGTCCGCTCGCCGTCGCACGTCGCGCACGGCGCGGTGAGGATGTGCCTGAGCTCTTCATAGGCCGTCTCGCCGCCAGCGCCGATCTCCTGGGCCGCCGCGAGCTGGACTGGATAAGACGGGTCGGAGCAGCCCATCGCAAACAGCTGCGCGTACGCCGGCCTGGCCTGGATCTCGTCCCCGCGCCGCTGCCGGTCATCGATCATGCGCGCCGCCTCGCCGAAGCGGTGCACGAGCGCGAGCTTGCCTTCCTCCAGCGTCCTCGGGTCCTGGGCATGGATGCGGGACCAGCGTTCCCTGATCTCGGCGGCGATGTCCTCATGCGCGGGCTGGTCTGCGACGCAGTCGATCTCCAGTGCCGCCGCGTACATGTCCAGGACCTTGTTGTCCTCGCGGTTGCCGGCGCTCGCGCGCAGAGGAGCGAGGAAGTCTGGCCAGTCGTCCGGCTCCGGTTCCGGGCCACGGACGCGCCGCGGGCGGCGGATGCGGCCGGCGGCGGTCTCGGACGCCGGCGCGGGCGCCCGCGACTCAGCGCGAGCGCGTCCCGGCCGGTCGGTGCCGGTGCGGTCGGGCCTGTCAGCGGCGCGGGACCGCAGCACGAGCGCGATCACGAACTCCCGTCCCGGCCGCGGATACTGCAACGCATCCCGCAGATAGTCGGGATCGCGCAGCGCGACGTCGAGCAGACGCGAGCCGAGATAAGCCTGCATCAGGCTGTGCGGGAACCGGACGCTGTGCCCGCGCACCTCGACCAGCTCCAGCTGCGCGGCCCAGGCGGCGGCGAGGCGCACATCGATGTTGCGGACGCCGGGCGTGTGGCCGGTTTGCTCGTCGATCCTGGTCAGCCGCTGCTCGAGCTCGGCCCGGAGCTGCGGCCCGAGGTCGATCTCGAACTCAACTTCCAGCCGGTCGAACCGGAGCCCGGCGCAGGCCAGGGCCGACATCTGCTCGAGCGCGGCCTGTCGCTCGGCACGATTCAGCGGGATCTCTTCGCGCAAGTGGCCACTGATAAGAGCCCGTTCCCAGGTCTCTAGGAGGCTCAATCGCAGACGGGAACGGTCGACGCCACGGGTGTCGACGACTCCGTGCTGCCCGGCCGAGGTGGGCTCGAGGAGCCCCTTGACATGCAGCTCGCGCGTGATCTGGAGGTACAGCGGCGCCTCGACGACGTCGGCGGTCTCGACGATCCAGGCCAGCCGGCGCTCGTCCTCGCTCGTGCCGTCGCTGCCGATGTAGGCGAGGGCCGCCTCGAAGCTGAGCGGCTCCAGGTTGAGGATCGCCGCGTCGGTCGCGCGGAGCGGATCGTGGGGGCGCGAGGCGATGACGAGCGGCAGGTGGTGCTGGTGCGCGCGGCGGATGGCCTCGCGGATGATGTTGTCCCGCTCCGGCTCGGCGCTCGTCCCGACGATGGCCTCCTCCAGCCCGTCGGCGAGCACGATGATCTTGCCGTCCTTGCGCAGCCGCCGCCAGATGGTCTCGCCTTCGGCGGAGGAGATCAGCCCCGGGTTGACCTCACTGAGGAACCTGGCGCGGGCCATGGCTTCGAAGTCCAGCTCCGTCGTCGCGTCCCGCAATTTGATGGGAACGGGGATCGCTCGCTTCTCCGCCAGGTATTCGGTCAGCCGCACGAGTACGGCAGTCTTCCCCGTTCCGACGCCGCCGACGATCACGTGCGGGCGCGCAGTGCGATCATGCAGGTCCGTCATGACCGCCATGCACAGCTCGTCGCGACCGACGACCTGGTCGATGATGGCACCCGCGGTGGGCACGAGCTCGCGGGAGTCCTCGCGCGCCCGGACCCGGTAGCGGCGCTGCAAGCCGAAGAGCCGCCACAGCAAGAACGACGACGCGAACGCGACGAGCACGCCCGACGCCAGGATGTTGGTCGCGATGCCGCAGGAGAAACCGAGCGCCGCGCAACGCCGGTCCGGGTCGAAGCTCGCGCCCGACGGCCCGTTGCGGACGACGTAGAGATAGACGACCCAGCCAAGCCACAGGATGAAGAGGACCGCGGCGAGGCCGGTGACTAACGTCGCGATCCGGACGGACCGCCGTGACCGCCAGTTGGCCGGCTCGTCGACGCCGCTCCGGTCGCCGCGCTTGGGCCGCGTGCCGCCAAGCAGGCGCGCGATCCTCGGCCCCATCCGTCGCCTGCGCCGTGCACCCAGACGAGTCCGCCTACCGAACATCGTTCCGCTCTCCCGCCTTGGGCGTACGCCGACATACGGTTGTTGATCTATCTTGAGCCACTTTTGCCACACGCGAAACCCTTCGTGAATGGCGTCGCGAATGGCAGTCCGCGCATGACGAAGAGTGGCGTCGTCTCAAGGCGCCTTGCGCGAGCCGCTGGAGGGCAGAAGGCCGTCAGCCAGGGCGTGCTAGAACTCGGCCATGAGGTTCATCGACGGCCAGGTCCGGTTGTCCGCAAGCGATGTCGCCAATTTCCTCGCCTGCCGACACTTGACACGGCTCGAGCTGCTGCATGCCCGCGGCATTGTTAATCCGCCGTACTTCAGCGATGCGGGCTTCGATGACCTAGTCAAGCGGGGCGTGGCGCACGAGAAGACCATCTTGCAAGGGTTCCGTGACCGCGACCTGCAGGTTGTCGAGATCCCGCCAAGTCATGGAAACGTGGCCGCTGGGGCAGCCGCTACGGCGACCGCCATTGCCAGCGGCGTGGACGTGATCTACCAGGCCGTGCTGACCCGCGACGCAGGGTCCGCTGGCGAGTCCGCGTTGCTGGGGTTTCCGGACTTCCTGGTGCGAGCCGAGTTGATTCCCGCACCGGACGGCGAGCCGCGGCCTGATGTCGACCGCGAACGGTACGAGGTCGTCGACGCCAAGCTGGCCAGGACCGCGAAGGGCCGCGCCGTGGCGCAGACGGCCTTCTACTCCCAGTTGCTCGCCGAGCTGCAGGGCGAAACGCCACGCTGGCTGCATCTGGCGCTCGGCACCGGCGAATGGGCCTCGTTCAAGGTCGCCGACTTCGCCGCGTACGAGCGGCAGACCCGGCGGCTGCTTGCCGAGTTCATCGACGCGGACACGGGCGCCAACCCGCCTGCCGACACGTACCCCGAGCCAGTGGAACACTGCGCGATCTGCAGGTGGAGTCCTGCATGCGCCGCCCGGCGGCGCACGGACGACGACCTGTCCCTGGTGGCGGGTATCACTAAGGGCCAGCGGCGGCGGCTGAAGGAGTTCGGCATTCCGACCCGTCGCGAGTTCGCCGCTCTGGACCCGCTCCCGGCACTGCGAGGGACGAGCCGGGAATCGCTGGAACGAGCCCGTTCCCAGGCAATTTTGCAGGTAGCCAGCGAAGACGCCGGCAGTATCGTCTATGAGCCTGCTGGAGCCGGACCGGGATGCCTCGGGTGAGCTGGTGCTTAATCGAGGGCTTTTGGCGCTGCCGGAGCCCGTCGAGGGTGACCTGTTCTTCGACATCGAGGGTGCGCGCTACTTCTCCGAGGACGGCAGGGAGTTCGGGCTGCAGTACCTGTTCGGGATCGTGGATACCGCGGAGACCGATGCGCAGGGTGCGCCACGGTACACGCAGTTCTGGGCGTTCGACCGCGTGGGCGAGAAGCGGGCGTTCGAGGAGCTGATCGACTTCATCACCTCGCGGCGGGCGGAGCGGCCGGGCCTGCACGTGTACCACTACAACCACTACGAGACGACGGCGGTGGACCACCTCAGCGAGCTGCACGAGACGCGGCAGGAGGCCGTCGGGCGGCTGATGGGCCGGTACGCGACTCGCGAGGACGAGGTGGACGAGCTGTTCCGGCTGGGCGTGTTCGTCGACCTGTACCGGGTGGTGCGGCAGGGGCTGCAGGCTGGCGTGGAGTCGTATTCGATCAAGCGACTCGAGCCAATGTGCGGGTACTCGCGGCTTGTTCCGCTGCCGGACGCGACGGCGGCGCTCGTCGAGTTCGAGGCTGGCGTTGGAGGACGGGTCGGCTGCATCGGATGCGGAGCGGCAGCGGGTGATCGCCGGCTACAACGAGGACGACTGCCGCGCCACGCTGGCGCTGCGGGACTGGCTTGAGGCGCGGCGGCCTGAGCTGGCGGCTCGGCTCGGTGTTGATCCGGCGGAGCTGCCGCGGCCCGGTTGTCGCGGAGACTGAGGCCGACGGCGAGGACTCCGAGATAGCACGGCTTCGGTCGGACCTGCTGTCGACGGTGCCTACGCAGCCATCTGAACGGACTCCCGAACAGGCCGCCGTTGCGCTGCTCGCGGATCTGCTGGAGTGGCATCGGCGCGAGAACAAGCCTGCGTGGTGGCGCTACTTCTACGTGCGAACGCTGTCGTCGTCGGATCTGGTGGCGGAGCCGGACGCGCTGGGCTTGCTGTCCGGTGGAGAGGTCGTCGGCTCGGTAAAGAAGTCCGTCCTGCGGCGGTTCTCGTTCCCGCCCCAGGAGCACAAGTTCGGGCCGTTGGCTCAGGCTGCGGATCCGATCACCGGTCGCGGATTCGTCGTGGACTCGGTCGATGACGCGCAGCGGCGAGATCGTGCTGAAGGTCGGTGCCGGGCTACGACGGCCCGCTGCCGTCCGCGCTGGTCCAGGCTGGGCCGCCTGGCATTAAGTTGCAAGCCGAGCGGATGCGCGATCTCGGCGCTCGGGTCCTGGCCGACGGTCTCAGTGGGCGCGACAGCGCGACTGCGCTTCTGATGCGCCGACCACCCTCCGGCGTTTCCGCGGAAACGCTGCCGCTGCGAGGTCCCGGCGAGTCGGCCCAGCAGGCGGCCGTGCGCCTCGCAGTGACACTCGCGAACTCATACCTGCCGATCCAAGGGCCGCCGGGAACCGGCAAGACGTACACAGGCGCCGAGCAGGTCCTGACCTTGATTGCGGAAGGCCGGCCTGTTGGCATCACCGGTCCATCGCACGCGGTCATCTGCAACTTCATCGATGAGGTCTTCAAGCACGCGGCAGATCGTGGGGCCGCAGTCCCGAGGGTCGGCCAGCGAGCTGACAAGGACAACCCGTTCCTGCACGCAGACGCTCAGTCGTTGGCGTACCCCAAGCTGCTCAGTGGCCTCTCGGACGGCGATCTCGACATAGCGGCAGGCACAACCTGGATGTGGTCCCGATCCGAGTTCCAAGGCAGCGTTGACATGTTGTTCGTGGATGAGGCGGGCCAGGTGTCCATGGCCGACGTGCTCGCGATATCAGGCGCGGCCCGCAACCTCGTGCTGCTCGGCGACCCTCAGCAACTCGCTCATCCGAGCCAAGCCGCACATCCACCTGGCTCTGGCGTGTCGGCGCTTGAACACATCCTCGGCGAACACGCAACGATGCCGCCCGACGCCGGCCTGCTGATCGACAAGACCTGGCGGATGCATCCGGACCTGTGCCGCTTTACGTCCGAGACGTTCTACGACGGCAAGCTAACGGCGATGCACGATCTCGTCCGGCAGGAGATCCTCGGCGATCCGCCCTTCTTCGGCGCCGGGCTCCGCGTCGTCGAGGTCCAGCACGAGGGCAACTCGAACGCTTCGCCCGAGGAAGCCGCAGTAGTCGCCGACCTGGTCCGCAACCTCCTCGGCCGCGAGGTGGCGCGACCGCTTCGGCGAACTCGCGCCGATCGGCGTCGAGCAGATCATGGTGGTGACCCCATACAACGCGCAGATCCGCGCCATCCAGTCCGCTGCGACGTCGGCCGGAGTCATCGGTCTCCAGGTCGGCACAGTCGACAAGTTCCAGGGCCGCGAAGCGCCGCTCGTCATCTACTCGATGGCCACCTCGTCAGCAGACGACGCGCCGCGCGGCATGGAGTTCCTCTACGACCTGCACCGCCTGAATGTCGCCACCTCCCGCGCCCGCGCGCTGGCCATAATCGTCGCCAGCCCCGACCTTGTCCGCGTCTCCTGCCAGACCCCCCGCCAGATGCAGCTAGCCAACGCGCTATGCAGCGCCTGGGAGGCAGGCAAGTAGACGTTGCTGTCTTCGGTAGGTAATGCCGGCGGGTTGCGGCCGCTTGCACATTGCTATTCCACAACTTTGAACCGTGTTGATCATCGCATCGGGGTGGGGTGGGCCGGGAGCCCGGCCCGCCTCACCTCACCCTCACCTCGGGTCCCCTTACGGGAAGATGCCGGAGGTTGCGCAGATCGAGTACGTCAGGCCATCAGGCGCGGACCTCTTGAGATTCGGCAAGCGGAACGTGGTCTTGCCGTTGCCGCCATACTCGGTCCCGAGCAACGAGAACAGCGCGGTATTCGAGCTGATCGACAGCAACTGACCGTTGGCTGGCAGGGTACCGACGGATGCAGTCTTGCCCGCCGTGATGATCACCTCGCCGATACTGCACGTCTGGCCACCGCTTCCGGTGCTGGCCTTGTTCGTGTTCTTGCCGAACAAGGCCGTCGAGCCTGCGGGTCCCCGCGGACCCGTCGTGTTCCAGGACAGCGGTTTCGTGCCCTTAGGACACGTGCCGCCGGTCTTCCGCAGGACGCTGAGGACGCCGGTCTTGTTGTTCTCGCAGGCGTGGATGGTGGTCCCCTTCGCGCTCGGGACGGCGGCGACCGACGCGGCAGCGGCTGCTCCACCGGAGAGCAGGATGACTGCGCCAATGATCTCGGCCATAGTGCGGACACCCCAGGCGCGGCGGCTCGCATGGATTAGCGACTCTGCCTTCTTCATAACTCTGCCTTTCGTGGCGGACGAGTACCAGCGGGACAAACCTGCCACTAACCGCGCTCTTAGGGGGAGCCATTTAGTGGCCGCCCCAGGCGCACTCCACCCCGACGGCGCTAACGAGGGCCTAATCTGACCGCTATGCAGCAATCGGACGGCGAGCCTGTCGGGCTTGTGGTGGGGACGGTGGCGGCGACGCCGTTGCAGTTCTCGGTGGCGATCAGCCCGGAGCAGTACCTGCAGCTGGACGACGTGGTGGTGACCAGCCGCCAGCTGCCTGGGCAGGGGCCGGTGCAGGTATCGGGTGTAGTGACGAACGTCGAGGCCGTGCATGAAGGTGCGCGCTTCGCCTCGGATGTGTTCCTGATCCAGCAGGGCGCGCTGCCCGCCGAGATCGCCGAGGTCGCGCAGGTCAGTGTGACTCGGGTCGAGCCCGAGGTCTACGTGCCGCCGATGCCGGGCGCCGTTGTCATGCGTGCGACGGGGAAGCAGCGCGACTCGGCCCTCTACTTCGACGAGATGGGCGACCAGAAAGTACCGGTCGGCTTCGGCCGCGACGGCCAGCCCGTCTACATCAACTTCGAGTTCGTCGACGGCACCCGCGGCGCGCACGTCTCCATCTCCGGGGTGTCCGGCATCGCGACCAAGACGTCGTTCGCCCTGTTCCTGCTGCACTCGATCCTCAACTCCGGCGTGCTGGCGGGCGAGGCGCACAACACCAAGATGCTGGTCTTCTCGGTCAAGGGCGAGGACCTGCTATTCCTCGACTACGCCAATCAGAGGCTCACGCCTGAGCAGCGCAAGCGCTATGAAGAACTGGGACTGCCAGCGGCCCCGTTCCAGAATGTAAGAGTCTTTGCCCCGCCGAGACCCGGGGACACCGCAGGCACTCCGGACGTGTCAGCGCGGGACAAGGCCGTGAGCCCGTTCTACTGGACGCTGGCGGAGTTCTGCGAGGAGGAGCTGCTGCCGTTCGTGTTCGCCGACGCCGAGGACGAGCGGGCCCAGTACACGATGCTGATCGGGCAGGTCGCCGCCCGGCTGCGGCGGGACGCGGTCAGGACCGGCAGCGACGGCGCGGTCCGGATCAGCGGCACCGGCGCGGCCAACGACACGATCATCCGGACGTTCGGCGACCTCGTCGAGTTGCTCGAGGCCGAGCTTGGCGACGACTCGCTGCGCGGCAGCTGGGTCGCCGGGAGCGCGGTCACCGGCAGCATCAACGCCTTGCTGCGCCGGCTCCGCTCCGCGGTCAAGCCGCTCAACGCCATCATCCGCGGCGACCTGGCGCACCGCGGCGAGCGGTCCATCTCCACCTCGCGCGCCCAGGTCACCGTCGTCGACCTGCACAACCTGCCCGACCGGGCGCAGCGGTTCGTCGTCGGCGTCACGCTGCGGGGCGAGTTCGCCCGCAAGGAGCGCCAGGGCACCGCCCGGCCGCTCATGTTCGTCGTCCTCGACGAGCTCAACAAGTACGCGCCGCGCGAGGGCGACAGCCCCATCAAGCAGATCCTCCTCGACGTCGCCGAGCGCGGCCGGTCGCTCGGCGTCATCCTGATCGGGGCGCAGCAGACCGCGTCGGAGGTCGAGCGGCGGATCCTGGCCAACTGCGCCATCCGGGTCGCCGGGCGGCTCGATGCGGCCGAGGCCGAGCGGCCCGAGTACGGCTTCCTGCCGCCGGCCCAGCGCGCGCGGGCGATGATCGCCAAGCCGGGCACCATGTTCATCGCCCAGCCCGACATCCCGGTGCCGCTGGCTGTCGACTTCCCGTTCCCCGCCTGGGCGACGCGGCCTAGTGAGCAGGGCGTCTGGGCGGGCGTGGACGACGGGCCCTCGGTGCCGTCGGACCCGTTCGCCACAATTCCCGGCGCGCACGACGACCCGCCACCGTTCTAACTGGTTGCCGTGGCCTTCTAACTGGTTGCCGTGGCCTCGCTCCACGGGTTCAGTGGCTTTGGTTATGCCGACGACTTGACACATTCTGATATCGAAATATGATCGGGCCGTGGCCCGCTCTTCGACGACGTCCGATGTCTTCAACGCCATTGGCGATGTGCACCGCCGGGAAATCCTGGACGCGCTGATCGCAGGTGAAAAGACGGTCGGGGCGATCGTGATCGACCTCTCGATATCCCAGCCTCAGGTTTCAAATCACCTACGGGTGCTCAGCGATGTGGGACTCGTCAGGTGCCGGGCGGAGGGGCGTCATCGGTTGTACCGCCTGGAGCCCGCGCACCTTCGCCCGTTGCACAACTGGGTGGCCAAGTACGAGCAGGCGATCAACGACCGGATGGATCGGCTGGACGACTACCTGCAAGAGCTGCAAAGACAAGGAGAGCTTCAGTGACACCTCATCGGCATGGGTCGGCAGTCATCGAATATCCGAGTGCTCTCGAGATTCTCACCACCCGCGAGTTCGACGCTCCGATTGAACTCGTCTTCGACGTACTGACCATGCCGGAGCATGTGCGCAACTGGTTCGCTCCATTTGAGGACAAGATGACGGTGTGCTCGATCGACCTGCGCGTCGGGGGGACGTACCACATGGTCTTCGTGACCGGCGACGGAACCGAGTGCTCGTTTCGCGGAACCTACTTGGAGATCGAGCGGCCGACCCGGATCGTCGACACGTGGCTGTTCGAAGGCTGGCCGGATGCCGAGGCGGTCGAGACGGTAGATCTGCACGAGACCAACGGAGTGACGAAGGTGAAGATGAACCTCGCGTTCCGTGACCAAGCTGGCCGTGACCACATGACCAAGACCGACGGCCAGGAAGACAGCTGGGACAAGATGGAGGATTACCTGAGGTCACTCATGGATCCAACTGGAGCTGTCTCTGGTACTTGAGGCGTGGATGGCGTCTAGGTCAGCCAGCAGCACTCCCGGTCTTGCTGCCGCCCGCAACTCGGCATCGAAGCCAGCGCATGCGTAACAGGTCAGCACCGTTTCGCTGGTCGCTGCGCGCCAACAAAGTTAGGCCGACGCGGTCTTCCTCGTGCCAGCAGATCCAGAGCAGCTGCTCGCGGGCCTAGCGACCTGACCGTGCTGGCGCCAGAAGCGCGAGGTCCCTCTGCTAGTACCGCTCAACGAGATGGGCGCGGCTCGCTGGAAGCTCATACGGCTCGGGCCAGTAATCGGTGATCCGGCTAATCAGGCCGTGGTCATCAAGATCAAAGAAGCACAAGCCGACCAGCGTTCCCTCACCGGTCGTGAACTCAACCGAGCTGGCAGCGTGCAGACCTTCGCCGACGATCCGCTGCACCTCGACGTGCCACTCATAGGCGAAGCCCTCCGCATTGAACCGGATGTAGGCTTCCCGGCCGCGGACCTGCTCCCTGGTCTGGGGCCCGCGATACACCACGTCGTCGGCACACAGAGCGCCGAACGCATTCCAATCTCTGAGTTCAGCCATGGCCCAGTAGGCCGCGACTACGTCATGCGCGCTCCTCATGCTGGGCACAGTACTCGCGAAGTACGACAACACCCGGAGCCCGCGGCGCTCTGGGCCCGGAGATGCCGCTGTTGACACGGCTAGATGTAGTAGGGATAGTAGAAATATGCCTCCTCGCCCAGACGCAGCTCACCCTTCGGTCCGCGTGCAGATAGCTGGTCGCGTCTTCGACCTGCATCAAGCGGACGTCTCCCGAGTGGTCGCACGCGTGGAGCCGGCCGAGATCCGGGATCATTTCGTGGAGATCCGCGGCCGCCGGTATCCGGTGAAGCAAGCGCTCGGCGTAGCCACCGGCCTCGATCTCTCCGACTTCACGAGCCAGCATGCGCGCTCCGCGCTGCGGCGCCTTGGCCTGCCCGTTGGCAGACTGTCAACGGCCCATCAGACTGGCGGCACCTCACTTCGCGGGAGTCGATCTCCGGCTCAAGCCAGCGAACTGCGCCCTCCGGGCAACGCTGCCGAGGCACCAGCAGACATCGCGGAGACACTGCGGGGTTACGAGAACCGATGGGTGGCTATTCAGCGCAACCAGGTGCTTACTAGTCAGGACAGCTTCTCTGACACCCTCGCGTGGCTACGAAGCAACAACGTCAAGGCTGATGCCGTCTTCCTGGTACCCGAGAATCCAGAGCGGCTGCTTGCTGGCCTCGCGACCTGACGCATGATCCTCACTGTCGAATTCGCGCAGCTGCCGATGCCTCGCGGTGGCGCAGTCGCATGCCCCGTGGTCGATCTGACTGTCAACGGCGTCGACGAAGCGCCGCTTCGCTGCCTGATCGACACCGGCGCGGGTGGGGTCCGACTTCCGGGCTCAACTGCGGCGCCGCTGGGCGTCGACCTGGCGGACATCAGTCCGGGACCACCGCACATCATTGGTGGAACGGAGACGCGCATGTACGACGCCGACGTCAGCTTGGCCTGCGCGGGCTTCGAGTGGCAGGCGACGGTATCGTTCTGCACGCCAGACTTCGCGGGGTTCGGACTCGCTGGCCTGCGCGGATTTTTCGACAAGATCTACGTAGGTCTTGACGGTTACCTGCAGATGGTTGAGCTTGAGCCGCACGACGACCGGCTCAGGCGGCTCGGACTCGACAGCGCTGGCCGACCGCACAGATGACTACGGATTACTGAAACGTACTTCAGCGAACTCTGCTTCAGTAATCCCAGGCCCTGAGACCCGTTCGCCCGCCGACTCTCGCTGTTCACAACCCAGATGCTAGCGACGGCGTGACCAGGCCGTTACCATCAGCGTGGATGAGTGCTTTGTCCGGCGCTCGGAGCTGCATCCGGGGCTGGGGCTGCGCGGCAGCGAAGGAGCAGCAGATGATCAACTCTCGACGACTTCCCCGGAGACTTGCAGCAGCGCTGTCGTTAGTCGCGATGAGCTGCGGGCTCGCTGTAGCGTTCGCCGCCGGGACAGCTCAGGCAGCTACGCCGGACGCGTGGGGGTACGCGCTCGTGCTGAAGCCGTCCGGCCCGGTTGCCGCGAACCACTGGATGGAAAGCGTTCCCTCGCCCACGCCCACGGCGACCCCGGGTGCGCCCGGCCAGGAGTTCGTCTCCTTCCCGAACATCGGCTTCTTCAAGCAGGGCCTCGTGCACCTGACCGCGGTCACCGACCAGCTCGCCTGGTGCCAGGCGCAGCGGTGGTATCCGACCGGCGGCAAGGAGATCGTCGTGGTGCGCTGCTACAAGAAGGGCGGCAAGCCAGGTTTCGTGCCCTTCACCGTCCTGTTCACCACCAGCTCCGGCACGGTGGGGAGCGGACTGCGCTACGCCTACGTGCATGACTCCGGCACCGGCATCGTCTCGGAGTACAACTCGACCGGCATGCCCGACAACGTAACCGTGCTCGGCACCGGAGTATGGCGTGTCACGCTGCACGGAGCAGGCCCCGCGACCCACTCTGGCGGCATTCAGGTGACGGCGGTCAACCGGACGAAGCCAGCGATCTGCGACGTGGGCGGCCAGACCTGGACGCTTTCGCAGCAGGTCATCACGGTGCGCTGCTACAACGCGGTCGGCAAGCCGCTCAAGACCGGCTGGGACCTGAGCTACCAGCGCTACCGGGCCATCACGGGCGGCACGCCTAAGTACTTCGCCTACACGCTGAACACCAAGCCGCTGGTCGCCGGGCCGTACGCGCCAGCGCCGCCCGCCGTGAACGTCAACTCCGGCAGCGCGGTCAACACCATCAAGCGGTCAGGCGGCGGCGAGTGGCTGGTCAGTATGGCGCACGTGGGAATCCTGCCCAACTCGGTGTTTGTCAGCGCTGCATCGAGCGTTGCCCGGGTCTGCAATCTGAACACCACCTGGGCCACCATCCTCGCGCCGACCGGGGCGGGGATCGTTACCATCCGCGATGTCGTCTGCTACAAGGTCGGCGGGGCGATGACGGCCGCTAAGTGGTTCCTCAGCTACACGACTTAGCGGTCGGGCCGAATGCCCAGCCCGTCCACGACTCGACCGTGACGACGATCAGCGGACCGTCCAGTATCTGCCCGTGATACTGCGGGTACTTGGCGCGGAGTAGCTCCCAGTGCTCGGCATGCTCCGCGCCAGAGCGCTCGACGTCCGCATAACCGTCGGCGCGGACCCACCATAGCTGCGTCCAGTCATCGGCGTAGTGATCCACGAGCAGGCTGACCCGCGGGTCCTCGCTGATGTTGCGCAGCCGGCGCAGGTTAGCGGACGCCTTGGGTTTGTTGTCAACACCGACGAGGATCCGGCCGGAGGCGTCGACGGCGAACGTGCACGGCACCAGGTGCGGCCGGCGGTCAGCCCCGGCTGTCGCCAGCCTCAGTACGTGAGAGTCGACAAACCGGGCGTGCGCTTCGGCGGGATCCAGGCGCATAAGGACGAGTCCTCCGCAGGTGCTCTGAGGCCTTTGATCATCCCAGAGCCGCTGCGTCGCGCGACAGCGGAGAAGGATGCGCTAGCCGTGTTGCGTGAGAATGCGAGCTCGGTCAGCCTCTGGATGCTCAAACGCAGGCTTCATCAACTCAAGCTCGCGACTAGTCAGCCCGTGTGACCTGGCAACGTCGCGCCACGCCGCGACTGCGTGGGCGACTTCGGCCAGCGCCTTGACTGCAGCGTCAGCATCCAGCCGGAAGTAGCCCGCGACGCCCATCAGCGTGTCCACGCTCGCGCGCGTATCGGTGAAGTCGATGGCCGTGCTGAGATACTTCGGGCCCGGATCGGGATTCGGGTTCAGGTCGAAGGCGGGCGAGAGCGCCCACGACTCGCCCCGTACATGCAGGAATCCGTGATTGCGGAGATGATCGTCCGTGTTCGAGATCAGGACTGAGAACGCAATCCGCCGCCACATCTGCTGCAAGTCCCTCGTCGCGGCCGACGATCGCTCCTCGATGACCTCGGCGATCTCGAGATAACTCCGCTGGTCGCCAGGACCAGCTTCCAGCATCGTCATCGTGCTGGCATAACCGACGCGCGTTGCGCCGCGCCGGTCGAACCTGCCGGCAATGAGAACATGGCGATCCCCGACGCGGATGAGCTGCGAGCTCTCGACGGTCACCCCGGCAGCGCTAGCCAAGTCGAGAGCCACCTTCTCCCAGGCCATGACGTTCCACGTGTCGGAGCTAGCGCTGGGGAATTTGGCAATCGCGACGTGCCCGGAAGCGTCGATGACATGAGCCTTAGGACGCGCGCCGCCAAGCGAGCTACCCGCCCGAATTAGTTGCCTGAGCTCGTCATAGCCAGCACCGTCTGACTCGGCTCGAGCCGCGATGTCGAGCAGGACGGGCAGGTCGGTCAGCACTGGGACCCCCGAATCCTCGGCGGCGCGGAAATAAGGCTCACCGGCTACACGGAACCGCAGCGCACCCTCGCGCAGGTCGTCCCGCACTCCAAGCAACAAGTCGACCTCGCTCAGGGCGCGCGGTGCTGTGCCTTCGGCCTCCGCGCGTACCCGTTCAGCGCGCGCGATCAGCCTCCGGCCCCAGCGATCTGGCGAGCTGTCGGTGAAAGCCCCGAACAGGGACCGGCCGATCGGCGTCTGCAGGGTGCCGGCGACCAGCGGGAGGGCGGGATCTAGCGAATAACTCTCCGAGCCGGCCAGGTAGGAGTCAGCGTAGACAAAGCTCGCGGACTCCACGCCCCTACGCCGGTGCGAATACAGCCGGCCAGCGAATACGTTCCGCTCTCCGACCGCGACGAAGACTTCGACATCGCCGCTCATGATGTTTCGTCCTCCCGCGGCTTCCGTACGCGCTGGGGAAGGGCCTCCTCAGAGCGCAGCCGGCCCACATCCGTCGCAAAGGGATCCAGGGCCGAAGCCACCTGATCCAGCACGCCCAAGGCGCGCGCGACACGTAGGACGCTCTCCAGGCTTGCCCCGGCGCCGCTCTCGATTCGCATGACCGTGTGTCGCGACACCCCGGCGCGGTCAGCTACCTGAGCCGCCGTCAGATGGCGCAGACGACGCCAGGTAGCCAGGTCTGATCCGATGCGCCGCAGGCCGTGCGAAACTGCGACAGAGGGCTTAGTGGTCGTCACACGAAATCCCCAAAGTCAAAACCATGATACCGTAACCGGGTTAGTGTAGCAGATCTGCGACCTTAAGTTCGCAGGCCAAGTCGCGCCGGCAAGCTGTCAGTTATATTTCGCAGTTTCCCAGAAGGTGATCGCGACTACTGACGTGCGTCCTTGTATGCGCCCGTCGTTCTCGGGTAGGCCAGTCGCGAACGGTCGTGATCCAGCTCGAGAGGAGCCTCGGTGGCCACCACCAAACAGAAGGAAGCCGCGAAGCACAACATCGAGAAGGCCAGGGAGGTCCAGAGCGCCAGGGCGCACGGGGCCAAGATCCCGAAGCAGAGCCCGGGCCTCAGCACGGCGGACAAGGACAAGCTGCCGGCCAACGTGTTCGCGTTCCCGAAGGAGCACAAGGAGCCGCTGACCGACGCCAAGCACGTCCGGAACGCGATCGCCCGGTTTGACCAGGTCGAGGGCGTTAGCGATACCGAGAAGGACTCGGCCTGGAAGCGGATACTCAAGGCCGCCAAGAAGTACGACGTCGAGGTCAGCGAGTCGAGCTGGCGAGAGCTCGGCCCGAGTAAGAGCAAGGACAAGAGCAAGAGCAAGAGCAAGGACAGGGCAAAGCAGCAAGGCCAAGGCCAAGAAGGCGTCCAAGCACTAACCGAGAAGGCGCCCAGGCAGTGCAAGCTGCGGCAGCAGCGCCGCGACGGCCCTCCGGATCGGCACCAGGTCAACGTCGTCAGCAAGTGACGCCTCGTCGGGTTGCTCGGTCAGCAGCTCATCAACGCCGAAGAGGGCACGGACGAGTCGCGGGTTAATCGTGCCGCCAAGGAGCTCGTAGGCGATCTCGGCGCTGGCTTCTGCCGGGATCTGGCACCGGTCGCGAAGGTACGCGGCCAGGCGCTGGTGCGTCGTGTCGAAGATGGCGTCGTAGTACTGGGCCGATGCCTCAGGGAGCCTGTCAGCCAGCGCGATGCCGAGACGGCAGGTCCGCAGCGCAGGTCCCCACAGCAGCAGCTGCAGGAAGCGGCCGCAGAAGAGGACGACCGCTTCCGCAGTGTCGTCGCCGTAGTCGTAAGGCGTCTTGAGCCTGCCGAGATACAGCCCGCGGACGAGCTCGACGACCGCGAGGAAGAGCTTGTCCTTGCTCTCGAAGTGCGCATACAGCGACCGCTTCGACGTCGAAGCCCGCGCGGCCACCTCGTCCATCGACGCACGCTCGAAGCCCATCTCCAGGAAGACGTCCTTCGCCGTCCACAGGATGTGCTCCCGCAGCTCATCACCGCGTCGCGCCATGCGTCCTCCCTCGACGGTCAGGTAAACGGTACCTCCTTGGCAAGGAAGTAAACGGTACGGTAGAGTTTACTTAGTGAATCCGCCACAGCCAGGGAGAGTCACATGATCGTCATCACCACGCCCACCGGCGACATCGGCCACCAGGTCCTCGAGAACGTCCTCGACAGCGGCGAGCCCATCCGGGTGATCGCCCGCGACCCGTCCCGGATCCCCGCGCACATCCGCGGGCGCGTCGACGTCGTCCAGGGCTCGCACGGCGACCTTGACGTCGTGACCAAGGCGTTCGCGGGCGCCGATTCGGTGTTCTGGCTCGTGCCCCCGAATCCCCACGCCGACAGCCTCGACAATGTCTACCTCGACTTCGCCCGGCCTGCCTGCGAGGCCTTCACCAGCGAGGAAGTCAGCAGGGTCGTCGGCGTCTCGGCGCTGGGCCGCGGCTGGCCAAAGCCGACCGGGCAGGTGTCCGCGACGCTCGCGATGGACGACCTGATCGCAAGTACCGGCGTCAGCTACCGCGCGCTCACGATGCCCTCGTTCATGGACAACATGCTCAGGCAGGTCCCGGCCATCAAGAGCCAGGGCATGTTCTTCTCGCCGATCTCCGCGGACCGCAAGCTGCCGACCTGCGCCACCCGCGACGTCGCGGCCGTCGCCGCCAGGCTGCTGCTCGACCCCTCCTGGCAGCGGCGTCGAAAGCGTCCCGATCCTCGGCCCCGAGGACCTGTCCAATGACGACATGGCGCAGATCATGTCCGAGGTGCTGGGGATCCCGGTGCGCTTCCAGCAGGTGCCCATGGAGGGCTTCCGGGCCACGCTGACCGGGCACGGGATGTCCGAGGCCATCGCGCAGGGCATGGTCGAGATGATGACGGCTAAGAACGAGGGCATCGACAACGCCGTGCCGCGCACCCCGGAGGCGACCACGCCCACCAGCTTCCGCCAGTGGTGCGAGGAGGTCCTCAAGCCAGCCGTCGAGGCCTGAGGCCGGGTCGCTCAGGCAGGCGACGGCGCGACAGCGATCACAGCCGGCAGCTCACCCCGGTCAGCTGAGTCGGCCGCGTGGACAAAGCCCCATACTCCGAATTCGCTGGCCAGGCGCCGGTACTCGTGGCCGCCATACCGAACGCTGACCTCGGCGGAGGGCTGTACCCGCCCGAGCGTGACCACGAAGTCACCGGTGCGCCAGCTGTTGCGCCCGACATATAGAGCGATCCGTAGCCTGAGCTTGATCCACCGCGCCACAGGCCATCGGCGTCACGCTGCCAGTACTCGAGTTCGAGTTCGGCGCCGTCGCCGTTCCCGTCGACCAGGACGACCGCGAAATCACCGGCTTGCTCGATGAGCAGCACGCGGGCGTAACCAGGGTGCCAGCCGCTGGTCCTGATGATGGCTTCGGCCGAGAGCTCGGCCATCCCGTCGTCCATCTGCGATCGCCCTCCCCGAGTCCCGAGACTAGCTCGGGTAAACGGCCGCGAACGGGCCGGCTGTGGCGTGCTGGGTCGGCCCCGTTCCCGGTCTAGAAAGATCTTTTAAACCGGGAACGGGGTCGGCGGCGGTCAGTCTGCCATCGTCAGCGCGGGCCGAGGGCCCGACTCAGCGGCCAGCTCGTCCCGCTCGGCCGCCCGCTGCGACCGGGACGGGCGACGCGCGGGGATCGTCCGGGCCGCGTCCGCGTCGCTGATCCGCAGCGCCGGGGCAATGCCCAGCAGGCAGATCGCGGCCGCGACGAGGAAGGCCACCCGGTAGGCGGTCAGGTTGGCGACCGCGTGCCCGCCGATGAGATGCACCGGCCCGACCAGCACGATGGCCGTCGTGAGCACCGCCACGCCGATCGCGCCGCCGAGCTGCCGGATCGTGTTGAACATGGTCGACGCGCGCCCCGTCGCCGCGGGCGTGATCGTCGCGAAGGCGGCTGCCTGGACCGGCACGAACACCTGCGCCATCGACAGTCCGAGCGTGAACATGAGCAGTCGCGGCCACCATAGGCTCGTCGCCGGCCCGAGCAGCGCTAGCAGCCCGATCGACGCGGCCGTGCCGACCAGCCCGAGCGCTATGTGCCGCCTGGGGCCAAGCCGCGGATACAGCCAGCGGCTAGCCAGCTGCGCGCCGCCCATCACGCCAAACGCCTCCGGGAACGTGCTCAGGCCCGACCCGAGCGCGCTCAGCCCGCGGCCGTCCTGGTAGTAGAGCGAGATCCCGTACAGGCTGCCGAGGAACGCGATCGACGCCAGCACCATCACGCCGTTGCTGGCGCGGAAGAGCTTGTTCATCAGCAGCCGCAGGTCGATCATCGGCTCGGATGTGCGCAGCTCGACGAACACCATGATCGCGAGCAGCACGGCTCCGGCCGCAATGGTCCCCAGCACCTCGGGCGTGTGCCAGCCGCGGTTGGGGCCCTCAGAGATGCCGTACATCAGCGCGCCGAGGCCGAGGCCGGAGAGCAGGAAGCCGGGCAGATCGAAGCGGCCGGGCTTGGCCTGCGGGTGGCTCTCCAGGAAGAGCAGACCGAAGAGGAAGGCGACCGCGCCGATCGGCACGTTCACGTAAAAGACCCAGCGCCAGGACAGGTCGGTGACCAGGAGCCCGCCGAGCACCGGGCCGAGCGCGGGCGCCAGCGTCGTCGGAACCGTGAGGATCGACGAAGCCCGGATGCGCTCCTCCGGCGGGAACGCCCTGAAGAGCATGGCCATCCCGACCGGCGCGAGCATGCCGCCGCCGACGCCCTGCAGGACGCGGAACGCGACGAGCTCACCGAGGCTCGATGCCACGCCGCAGAGGGCGGACGCCAGGGTGAACACCACGATCGCGGCGAGCATCACGCGCTTGCCCCCGAACCGGTCGCCGAGCCACCCCGATGCCGGGATGAAGACGGCCAGGCTGACCAGGAACGCGATCGAGATGCTGTCGATTGCCGTCGGCGTCACGGCGAAGTCCCGGCCGATCGTCGGCAGTGCGACGTTGACAATCGTCACGTCCATGATCGACATGAACATGGCCGCGACGAAGACGACGCTGACCGCGACCTTCTGGCTAATGCGCGCTTGCAAGGCGTTCCTTCTCCTGATCGCTCGGCCTCGGCTGCGATCCCGGCGACGAGGGGCGAGCCGCAGAATCAGAGGTACCAGATAGTGAGTATGCTCAGCATAAGGAGCCGCGCCCAGCGAATATTCCGCGGGCGGCGGCCGGAGGAGGTGAACACGTGATGAAGCCCAAGACCGGCCACGACGTCGTGGACGCCATCCTGTACGCCGCCCACCGGATCCGCACCAGCGCCGACGCCAGCCTCCGCGAGTACGGGCTATCGCTCCCCGCCTACAAGGTCCTGCGCGCGCTGGAAAACTCTGACGCCTCGATGCGCGAGGTCAGCGAGGTCCTGCACGTCTCACCCCGCACGGTCACTGACATGATCGACAACCTCGAGGCCAGGGGCCTGGTCGCCCGTGGCCCGCATCCGGCCGACCGCCGCGTCACGCTCCTCCGGCTGACGCCGGACGGCCGGCGCCAGCTCGCCGCCGCGGCGGACCTGGCCGAGCAGTCGCACCGTGCCGCCGTGAGCGCGCTCGGCCCGCAGGATCAGCAGACCCTCCGGGACCTCCTCGACCAGGTCGCCCCCGCCGGCGACCCGCGGGCGCTCGAAAACGCCTAGCCGCCCAGCCCGGCGATCAGGTTGACGGCGGCAGCGAGGACGATCGAGCCAAACAGGTACGACAGCAGCGCGTGCCGCAAGACCGTGCCGCGGATATACGTGGACTTCAGGTTGGTGTCCGCGACCTGGAACGTCATCCCGATCGTCAGGGCCAGATAGGCGAAATCACGGTAGGCCGGCCACTCGTCCTTCTGGTTGAAGTCGATGCCGCCGACCGGGGCCGCGTAGTACATCTGCGCGTACCGCAGCGTGAAAATGGTGTGCACCGTCAGCCAGGACACCGCGACGGTCAGCAGGCCGAGAAACGCCAGCATGCCCTGTTGTAGGCCGTGCGCCTCATGAGCCTGCACCAGCACGATGCCGACGGCCGCGAGGCTGGCCACGGCCGCGCACAGCGTGAGGATGTCGCTCGTGGCACGGCTGGGATCTTCCCTGGTCGCCCGGGCGGCGGTGGTCTGCGCTGACAGCGGCCAGATTCCGAACCAGACGCTCGAGGTAAAGACGATCGCGGTCGCATCCCAGCCGATCGCGGGCGAGAACAGCCAGTTGCCAACGAAGACGGTAATCACCACGGCGATGGCGCCGATCGCGGCCGACAATGCCAGGCGCGTCCGGCGCTGGCGCCAGAGCAGGCGCGAGACCAGCGACTGCCTTTCGGGCCCTTCATCCTGGATGCTCATATGGCGGTTATTCTCCGAGACCGGGCAGGCAGCCGGTTGACTAGAAGCCGGGGCTGCTAGCCGCCAACGGTACCGGGCGAGCGCGCACCAGGGTGCGGAGGGACGCACGATGAAGATCTTGCACACCAGCGACTGGCACGTCGGCAAGGTGCTGAAGGGCCGCGACCGGACGGACGAGCACGAGGCGGTGCTGCGCAGCATCATCCAGGAGGCGCGCAGCGAGGACGTCGACCTGGTCCTGATCGCCGGGGACCTGTTCGAGACCTCGGTGCCGAGCCCGAAGGCGCAGGGCCTGGTCATGCGCGCCCTGCTCGCCCTTCGCGAGGACGGCCGCCACGTCGTCGCCATCGCGGGCAATCACGACAACGCCAGTTTGCTGGACAGCGTCTACCGGCCGGTCCTGGGCGAGCTCGGCCTGCACGTCCTTGGCACGCCCAAGGCGCCTGACTCCGGCGGGACGATCCGCATCACCACCCGCAGCGGCGAGCAGGCGGCGGTCGCGGCGATGCCGTTCCTGTCGCAGCGGTACGCGGTCCGCGCCGCCGAGCTCCTCCTGCACGAGAATGCCGAGCACGCCCTCGACTACTCCCGCCGCGTCGCCGCAATCGTCAAGACGCTGACCGGGCAGTTCACCGCGGACAGCGTCAACATCGTCATGGCCCACGCGACCCTGCTCGGCGGCCGCCGCGGCGGCGGCGAGCGGGACGTGCAGACCACCTTCGAGTACGAGGTGCCCTCGAACATCTTCCCCTCGTCGGCCCACTACGCCGCGCTCGGGCACCTGCACCGCCAGCAGGAGATCCCGGCGCCGTGCCCGGCGTTCTATTCAGGCTCTCCGCTGGCGATCGACTTCGGTGAGGAAGGGAACGACGCCGGTGCGCTGATCGTCACCGCAAGTCCCGGTGTTCGCGCCGACGCGAGACGTGTCGACATCCGCGGCGGCCGGACACTCAAGACCCTGCGCGGCTCGCTCGACCAGGTCATCGCGGACGGCGAGGAGTCCGGCGACGCCTACCTCCGCGTCATCCTGGCCGAGAAGGCTCGCGCCGGCCTCGGCGACCTCGTCCGCGAGAAGCTGCCCAACGCCCTGGAGGTCCAGCTCGACGAGGCACACCGGCCAAGGCCGGGCGTTCACGGCGGCAGCGGCGGCGCCGACAAGCCGAGCCGGGCCGGCCGGTCGCCGCTTCAGCTATTCGGCGACTACCTGTCCGAGCAGGGCGTCGGCGACGAGCGGGTCGAGCGCATGTTCGCCGAGCTGCTGGAGGAGATGACCGACGGCGCGGCCGGCGCCGACGGCGCGGCCAGCGCCGGCGCCTAGTCTTTGCCGTCCCGCCGACTGCGACCGACGGCGGTCGCGGTCGCCGGGATTCAGATGGTGCTACTGATGGCGATCTGGCAGAGCTCGGGCAGCCTGGTCTCGGCTTCGCGGGCGGCGATCTGCACGCCGGCCCAGGCCAGCGCAAGACCGTAGGCAGCGGAGCAGATGATGAGTACCGGTGCGCGGATCGCGGCCGGGACGGTGCTAGTGAAGGCGGCCGCCAGTATGACCGGCGTGACCGCGACGCCGACGCCCCCCAGGCTGGCGAGCAGTCCGCCGAAGGTGTAGGACCCGTATCCCTGGGCGGCCTGGCGCATCGGGCTGCCGGTTCTCCTGGCCATCGGGTAGGCAAGGGTGACGGTGAGGATGTTGGCCACGCCGAGGGCTGCGCCGAGGCCCGCCAGGGCGACCGCGATCGCCGGCACGGCTAGCGCCGGATGACTGACCGCGGCTGCTAGGCCGACGCTGATCGCGGTCAGCAGTGGTACAGCGATCACGGCGAGCGCGATGTTCTGGCCGGAGAAGTAGGCCCGCAAGGACCGGCGGCTGGTTAGTGCGAGCGCCTCGATGACGAAGGGCGGGCCGGTCAGGCCGACCGAGTTGGCGTGCAAGTAGCCGACGAACCCGGCGCCGACGGCGGCGCTGCCGATCACCACGGCGGGATGCTGGTGCGGGCCAAAGATGGTGCTGGCGGAGACGACGACCATGATGACCGCGGACATGGCCCAGTAGATCAGCGACGTCGGGTCGCGGCGCTGGTAGATCCAGAACCGGGCGGCCACCACGCCGCGGAGCCCGTAGCGGGACAGCGGCAGCCCGGTGCCGCGCAGCCGCGATGACCCGGTGGAGGCGTCGGCGGTGACCAGTGCGCGGCCTAGCGAGCGTACCCACAGCCAGCCGAGCACGATGATGACGGCGGCCAGCAGCGCCAGTCGCGCCAGCGCGGTGCCGGGATGGCCGTGCGAGGCGTCCTGGATCGCGTGCGCGGCCAGGCCCGGCGGCAGCCAGCGCATCCAGACGTCGACGCCGTGGAAGCTCGCCGCGGTGATCCCGCCTTGGGCCGCCGCCCTGGGTATCACCTGCCCCAGCAGCTCGATCAGGGCGAAGATCGGAATGAACAGGAACGCGGCGAGGTCCTTGCCTCGGCGGGACCGCAGCATCCTGGCCATGCTGGTGGTCACCAGCCGGGCCAGGGTGATGCAGAACAGCACCACCAGAGGCACGGCGATCAAGGCGACGAGCAGGCCGAGCGCGCCGCGGGCCAGCCCGACGGTGACCCCGAGCATGGCGATCAGGTTGGCCGCCGGCCAGGCGCCGGCTGCCGAGGCGGCCAGCAGCCCCGCCGCGAGCGGGCGGGTGCGCAGCGGGTACAGCTGCAGCGTCGCGGGGTCGAGAGTGCCGTCCAGGCCGAACGCGAAGATCGGCAGGACGAGCCAGCCGAGCGCGAACGCGGTGAAGATGACCGTGGTCAGGTCCACCGAGGCGCTCAGGCCGCGGAACAGCGACAGCACGTAGAAGCCGCCGACCGCGACCACGAAGGCAAAGAACGTGCTGATGATGAACGAGGTCTGGGCCGAGGTGGACGAGCGCAGCGCGTTCGCCAGCAGCCGCAGCTTCAGCTGGACGAGGAGCCGAGCCATGACAGTCCCTCCTCCTCGCTGGACCGCGGGCCGACCAGGTCGATGAACGCCTGCTGCAAGGTCTTGCCGCCCCGCACCTTCGCCGTGGTGCCGGTTACCACGATCTTGCCCTTGTCGATGACGGACACGTGATCGCAGACCTGCTCGACCAGCTCCATGACATGGCTGGAAAACAGCACCGTCGAGCCGGAGGCCGTGAGCCGGGTTAGCAGCCGGCGGATCACGTCGGCGGAGACCGGATCCACGCCCTCCAGCGGTTCGTCCAGGAACAGCACCGACGGGTTGTGGATCAGGGCGCAGCCCAGTGCCGCCTTCTTGCGCATCCCGGTGGAATAGTCAGCGACCAGCCGCTTGGAGTCCGCGGTCAGGTCCAGCACGTCCAGCAGCTGCGCCGCCCGTGAGCGCGCCTCGGCGGCGGGCAGTCCGCGCAGCCGCCCGGCGTATTCCAGCGTCTCCGCACCGCTGAGCCGCTCGAACAGCCTGGCGTCGGCCGGCACCACTCCGATGACCGCCTTGACGGCCACCGGGTCCGCCCACACATCCAGCCCGTTGATGACGACCTTGCCGGCATCGGGCCGGAGCAGTCCGGTCATCATCGACAGGGACGTGGTCTTCCCGGCCCCGTTCGGCCCGACCAGCCCGGCAAGCGAGCCGGCCGCGATCTCCAGATCGACCCCGGCCACCGCCGCCTTCTCGCCGAAGCTCTTGCGCAGCCCGCGCACTTCGATTGCTGGCTCACTCATCTCTGCCTCCTCGGCAGCCTTTCAGCTGGTCTCACGATGCATCTGGATGTCGGCTATGGGCCGACGGTATCGGGGAGCTTGCCGCCCGTGGCTCCGAGTTTGTAGGCGATGATCAGTTGCTTGGCGGTCTTGGGTACCTGAACGCCGGCCCCGACGAGGACGTAGTCACCATCGACGGCGACCGGCGCATTGGAGCCTGACGACAGCGGTGTCTTCAGCAAGATCGCGCCGGTGGTGGCGTTGAACGCGTACAGGTATCCGCTGTAAGTGGTGGTGAACACGACGTTGTTCGTGATCGTCGCGGCGCCGTACGGCGATGACGGGAGCTTGACGTCCCATTCGATCTTGCCGGTGTCCTGATTGACCGCGACCATCTCGCCGGTGGCAGTGCCTATCGAAGCGTCGAATGCCTTGCCGCTCTCCGTCACGCCATTGACCGACATCGGCACCGCGAGATCGTTGACCGCGGCGAACACGGTGGACCCGTTTGTTGCCAGCTGGGACTCGACTCCGCCGAACACGCCGGGCTCGAGGACGAACCTGGCGGGCAGCGAGATCGGCGAGGAGGGGGTGGCGTTCTCGGTGAGCAGCCCGGCGTCCTGGGGCCCGCTGTGCACGCCGACCGGGAGCTGCCAGATCAGCTTGCCGGTTTGCGCGTTCAGCTCGATCAGGATGCCGGCCTTGCCGCCGTCGATCACCACTGGCTGCCCGTTGGCGGTGGACAGCACCGGCGAGTTCTGCAGGTCCCAGTCAAAAAGGTCGTGCGGGGTGAGCTGGTAGTACCACAGCAGCTTGCCCTGCGGGCTGAGCTTGACTACCGAGTCCGTATAAAGGTTCGGGCCAGGCCTGCTAGTCCCAAGCGGATAGCCCTGAGGCCACCTGCCCTGGCCGATCGGGCCGGGGTTGGCGATGCCGATATACAGGTTGCCCTGGGCGTCGAACGACGGCGGGTCCCACAGGCCGCCGCCGGAGTTGATGCCCGGGTTGCCCCACAGGTTCTGCACTTCATCCCAGGACCACTCCGGTGCCCCGGTGCGGGCGTTCAGTGCCCACAAGATCCCCTTGCCGCCGCCGAGATACTGGCCGACGGCCGGGTTGACCGGCACAGTCGAGACGTACACGGTGCCGTGGTTGTAGCCGGGGGCCATGTCGATGCCCTCATGGTCGTTCTGGATGAGCGTCCGGCTCCACAACTGCTTGCCGGTGGCCGCCGACAGCGCGACCGCGGCGTGGTTCGTCGTCGCGTAGACAGTTCCGCCGGCCACGTTGACGCCGTCCGGGCCGCCGTTCGGCGAGCTGTAGTTGTGCGTCCACAACACCTTGCCGGTGGCGAGCCGGATCGCCATCACGTTGGACTCGATGTCTTGCAGGTACATGACGCCGTTCACGACGACCGGCGTCGTCGAGTAACCGTCGGTGAGTCCGTACTGTACCCGCCTCACCAGTCGACTCGATCGGCACGCACCACGCCACGCCCAGCGTGGCGACGTTCGAGCTGGTGATCGCGCTGGCGACATCTCGCGTATTGGCCAGGTTGCCGCCCGGCAGCGTCCAGGCCGCTGCGACTCCCGGACCGGCCGAGCTGGCGGGCACAGCGCTGGCCGACACCGCGCTTGCCGCGCCTGCCTGCTTGGCGGCACAGTTCGGCGCACTCGCATGTGGGGTGCTGGCCGCGCAGCCGGCCACCGCGAGGGCCGCGGCAGCTAGGACGGTAACACCGGCAACTCCGGTCCGGGTAACTAAGCACCTCATCTGGCTGCTCTCCCATCCTGGCGCGGCCGGACGGCTGGGACGCGTCGCGCTCACCGGTCGCTGTCGTTCTAAACTGATATCACTATGCTAATCCTGTGGTATCAGGAACGTCAAGCGGGAGCTCTGACGACTGGCACGGTAAAGGGGCACGGTGAGCGAGCTGGCCGAGACAGGCCGGATTCCGGATCACGTGCGATAGAGCCGCCCGCGGGCGGCCGGGTGCGAGCAGCTAGCGCGCCTTGCTCTCGGCCAGCCCAGCGATGAACTTGCTGACGCGCTCTGTGATCTCCTCCACGCAGTGCGCGATGAACACCAAGCGGCCGTCAGGCCCGAACACCGGCGCGTTCACCGGGCACCAGTATCGCTGTGCGAACACGCCCGGACTGCCAGGCACCTCGGCGTCATACCTCTGCAGCGACAGCGCGTCGGGCTTGCCGGACATCAGGACCCTGCCCAGCGACGCGCTCAGTTCGCTCACTCCGTTCGCGTGCGGATCCGAGGGGTTGTCAGGGAACGCGTCGAAGACGTTACGGCCCAGCAGTTCCTCTCGCGTGCGGCCCGCCACCTGCAGATACGCCAGGTTCATGTCGGCCATCTCGTACTCCGGCGTCAACAGCAGGACCGGAGTCGGCAGATCCCGGAATACCGCCGCATAGTCGATTTGCGGTCCTGTCATCGCTTGCCCCCCGGCACACGCCCAGCTGAGATAGACCGATACTGCACGTTACCAGGCGGAACAGTTGCGCCGGGTTGTGCGCCAGTCAGCCAGCCCGGCTTAGCACTGATGCTCGATGAGACCCTGACACTTTCGTGGGTGCAAATAGCCCAGATCGGTCGGCCGGTAACTGAAAGCGTCAGGGTCTCGGCGGCCGGACGTCAGCGCCCGGCCGCGAGTGATGCGCGTTCACGGACCGGCACCTGCCGCCTCGGCCGAATCTACGAGACGGTCCATCGCGCGTTTTGCTTGCTTACGGTCGGCGGCTGACGACACCTTCTCGCCGTAACCGGCGGCGGTCTTCTTTCTCAATAGCGTCGCGAGATCACCAGCTAGCTGGCGATCGACGCGGGCTAGCAGTGTGACGGCTTCGTCGTGACTCTCGCCTTGGTGGTGGACGTTAAGCCGCCGGCAGCAGATCACATCGGCGGCCGCAATGCCAGCATGCACGCACATCGTGACGTAGGCATCCGCTAAGTCCTCCTGCCCAGACGCACTCTCCGCTAGCAGCTCCGCAGCAAGCCGGAACTCTCGGGCTTTCCTCAGACGGCCCGCGCGGACGGCTGCCGTGCACTTCCGCTCAGCCATCGTGCCCTCGGCCGCCACGCGATGCGGGTCGCGCGCGCAGGTAGCCCGCCGGGCCGATGAGCCGGATGCCGTGGTCGCGAATGTCGACGAGGACCTGATCCTTTCTCACAACACCGAGCTTGACCTCTGCGTCCGACAGTTCGAAGATCCGCAGGTCGTTGCCCGTCCACCGGGACGCGTCGTGTGCGAGTTGCCCGAACTGCTCAGCCCAGACTCCGTCGTCCGCCGTCGCCGCATCCGGTCTCGCAACGAAGAGGTCGATGTCACTGTCCTCGCGCATCTGCTGAGTCGCCGCAGATCCAAACAGCGCTGCATACACCGGTTGCAGTCGCCACTCCGCAAGTCGCCGCCGCAGCCGGTCAAAGAACTCCTCACGCAGGTTCGCGAGGGCGATGACATGCGCGGCCGCCAGGTGATCCCGATTCAGGCTGTAGAGCTTGGATGGGCCAGCGACGGCCACGTCGACGACTCCCTGCCGCGCGAGGCGTTCCACGGCGCGCCGAACGCCGTCGGCGGAGTGGCGGCCAACGAGCCGGTGCAAACCCCGCCCAGTAAAAGCGGCGTCGGCCCTGGCCAGTGTCGCCAGGACGTCGCCGTCCACCGTCGGCGTCACGACCAGGAACGGCCTGTCCAGCTGCACGCGGTGCTCCTTTGCAGAATATTCTCCTCCCCCGATTACTATAGTCGGCATCTGCTGACTATAGTCGGCAGCTGGGCGGCGGTATCCCCGCGAATGTCTGTGCCGTCCGTCAGACTGGTTCGATGCGACCGCTGCGGCTGCTCCTGGACGGCTTCGGCACGTACCGGAACGAGACGGAGATCGACTTCACCGACGTCGAGTTCTTCGCGCTCGTCGGGCCGACCGGCTCGGGCAAGAGCACGGTCATCGACGCGCTCTGCTTCGCGCTCTACGGCACGGTCCCCCGCTGGGACAACGAGAAGGAAGTCCGCAACGCCCTCGCCCCGTCCGCGAACGCCTGCCGCGTCAGCCTGATCTTCGAGCTGTCCGGCGAGCGCTACGTCGCCGTGCGCTCGCTGCAGCGCGACAAGAACGGCCGGGTCTCCACTAAGGCAGCCCGCCTCGAGCGCCTCGACGCGAGCATCCCGCCCGACGCCCCGCTCGCCGAGATCCTCGAGGCCAGCGTCGAGCAGCTCGCGGAGGGCCCGGACCAGGTCAAGCTCAAGGCCCAGGACCTCCTCGGCCTGAGCTACGAGCACTTCACCCAGTCGGTGCTGCTCCCCCAGGGGGGCTTCTCGGAGTTCCTGCGCGCGACCCCGGCCAACCGCCAGCGCCTGCTCGTCGAGCTCCTCGCCTTCGGCGTCTACAAGGAGATCGGCCAGCGTGCCCGCTCCCGCGCCGACCTCGCCGAGGCCAATCAGCGGATCGCGCAGCAGGCCCGCGACCAGCTCGCCGACGCGACTGACGACGCCGAGTCAGCCGCGGCCGCGCGCCTTGCCGACCTCACCGCCCTCACGGCGACGGTCGAGACCAGCCTCGCGACGCTGACCGAGTTGCATAAGCAGTCCGCGGAGGCGACCGAGCGCGTTACTGCGGAAGGGAACGAGGCCGCCCGCCTCGCCGCCGTCCGCACCCCCGGGGAAGTCGACGGTCTGGCCCAGCAGATCGCCGCGGCGGAGTCGCTGGTCGCAGCCGCGAAGCTGCGCCGCGACGAGGCGGCAACGGCAGCCGAGCAGGCCGACCGGGCGCGCGCCGCGCTCCCCGACAAGGCCGAGACCCAGCGCCAGCTCGAGATGTACGCGCTGCGCCGGGACCTGGTCGCCGAGGCCGAGTTGCAAACGACCGCGCTGGCCGCGTGCAGCGAGAAGGAAGACAAGCTGGCCGCGGAGCTGGAGACGGCCGATCTGGCGCTCGCCTTCGCCCGCGATGCCCTCGACGCAGCCCAGCGCGCCCACGCTGCGGCCGGTCTCGCCGAGACCCTGCACGTCGGGGATGACTGCCCGGTCTGCCAGCAGCGCATCACGACACTGCCGCGTCACGTCGCCCCGGCCGACCTCAGCGCCGCGAGGTCCGCACTCGACACGGCGACGAGCGCCCAGCGGCAGGCCCGAGCCGAGCACGACCGCGCCTCCAAGGCCACGGTCTCGGCGAAGTCGGCCCTCGACGGCACGCAGGCTCGGCTCGGCAGGGCGGCACTCGTGATGGCCGCCGCGGACAGCGAAGCCGACCTAACGCGCCTGCTCGGCTCCATCGCGACCGCCGACGACGCGCTGACCAAGGCCCGCGCCCAGGCAGCAGCCCGCCAGACCGAGCTCACGGCGGCCGACAACTCCCGCGCCGCGCTCGCGGCCGGGGAGCAAGCGGCCTGGGCCAGGCTGAGCGCGACCAGGGACACGCTGGTCGCCCTTGGCGCCCCGGCGATCGCGACCGGCGCCGGCCACGACCTCGCCGCTGCCTGGGCGACGCTCAGCAGCTGGGCCGCGGCCAAGGCCGGCAACCGCGCGGCCGCGCTGCCGGGGCTCCAGGCCGCGGCGGCGACGCTAACGAAGCAATTCGACGATGCGGCGCTGGCGCTCGCCGAGGTCCTGGCCGAGCACGACGTCGTCGCGGACCCGCTGGCCAGGGCGCCCGCCGCGGTCGCCGACCAGCGCGCCCGCACCGAAGGGCACCTGCACCGGATCCGCGACGACCGCAAGAAGGCAGCCAGGCTCGACGGCCAGATCGCCGCCTACAAGCAAGATGCTCAGGTCGCCGCCATGCTCGGCAACCTGCTGCGAGCGACGTCGTTCGAGCGCTGGCTCTGCAGCGAGGCGCTGGACTCCCTCGTACGCGAAGCATCCGCGACGCTGATGGAGCTGTCTGGCGGTCAGTACGAGCTCGACCGCGACGAGCGCAACGACCTGGTCGTCATCGACTACGAGGACGCCGGCGCCCGGCGCCCGGTCCACACGCTGTCCGGCGGCGAGACGTTCCAGGCCTCTCTCGCGCTGGCGCTGGCCTTGTCGCGGCAGGTTATCGGCCTGTCTGCCGGCATGCGGGAGCTGAACTCGATGTTCCTGGACGAGGGATTCGGGACGCTCGACAGCGACACGCTGGAGACGGTTGCGAGCACACTCGAGCGGCTGGCGGCAGACTCAGATCGCATGGTGGGAGTCATCACGCACGTCGGCGAGCTGGCCGAGCGGGTACCGGTCCGGTTCGTGGTCAGCAGGACCGGCACGACATCGACGATCGTGAAGGAGCGCTCGTGACCGCGGTCGCGCCGACAGCCTCGTTCTCGGTCGACCCGTGGGACCCGAGCTACGGCATGGCCTTCGGCGAGGAGCTGACCGGCGACCCGCTGCACGAGTCGAGCGCGGAGCTGGTCCTGGATCTGGAGTTGCCCGCCGACCGCTGGCGGCCGATGGCGGCGGACGGGAGCTACCCCGTTCCCGGCACTGTGCTCTTTCTCGACGGGGTGCGCCGCATCGATGCGCGCGTGTGGGTGCATGGCGGCGACCAGCAGCCGTCGCCGGGCATCGCCGCGTCCTACGCGGCGGGCCTAGTCTGTCTCAACGGCTCGGCCCGCATCACCGATGTGGCCGTGGAGCGGGGGCTGTTCACCTCGGCGCCGGACGCGGCCGGCATCGAGAGCAGGCACGCGAACTACCGGGTCTTCAAGGCCGCGGGACCGGGCATGGACCAACTGTCGCTGGCGCTTCAGCAGCGCCTGGCCGACGCCGAGGTGCGGCTTGCGCTGCTCTTTCGCAAGGAGCACCCGGACGCCGACGACCTGCTGTTCGTCGACGGCCCGCTGCGCGGGCGGACGCATCTGGACGCGACGATCGGCTACATCAAGACGCATCACACCACCTACCTGCCACCGGAGCAGGCCGCGGTCGTCGGCGCGCTCGGGCCCGGCCAGCGGACGCCCGCCTTCACCATGGGCACGTCCTGGCGGCGGAGCTCCTGGTACCTGCGCCTGCCGGGCTCCCTGGGCGCGCCGTGGTCTGGCGTCGTGCGCCTGGAGTGCTCGGCCGATCTGCCGGTCTCCGAGGTCATCCGGCTGGCCGACCTCAGCGCTATCCTGTTGCCGCCGCTCGCAAGCTCGGCGCACAAGGACCCGCGGGCACCGCAGAACCTCGTCCCCATCGGCGGCCTGGAGCGCGAGCTGCGGCGGCGCCTCGGTGACCAGCAGCTCCTGTACCGGTCGCTTCGCGCCGCCGCACACGGCTAGCTAACTCGCGGACGCGGAAGTACATCGTGGGATGCCAGAAGGCGTTCATCCGGTGGAATCCGATCCGGGTGCCGGACTCCTCGGCGCCGTACGTCCAGTGCCCCCCGGCATCCAGCTCGACGTGACCGGCGCCGAAGAACGCCAGATCGCCTTTCCGCGCCTGCGACCTGGAGATCCGGACCAGGCGCCAGCTATCGAGCATCTCGTAGGTCGTCCTGGGCAACTGCATCCCGCTTGCCCGGTAGGCCGCATAGACCAGCCCGGAGCAGTCGAAGCCGTAGGGACCGGTGCCACCCCAGATATAAGGCTTGAAGCGCTGGCGCAGTGCCCAGTGCCAGGCCGCCATGCGCAGTCGTACCGCCGCCGGGACTCCATGGATGGCGCTCGTAGTAGCGGCATGTGCCGACACGACTGGAGTTAGCGCGATGGGCGTGATGACGAGAATGGCTGCGACGAGTGCAGCCCGCATCGCGGTACTCAAATAAGAACGGATGCCAATCAGAGTGCAGCGTCTGATGCCGCTTTCATTCACCCGAAACTTTCTGACGCAGTTACGCCCGGACACGACACAGACGCCTGACCAGCGGCACGCCATTGCTCGCGTGCGCCAAGTACGCATATGAAGCCGACGGGTGAGTTCTAAACCGGTTCTGCCTTAACTTTGCGGCAAAGTAAATGCAATCAGGTACCGGGCTTTACCAAAACGCGGCTCGCGTCGTCTATCCGACGACCGTCGCCTCCGGGTTCCGCGCCAGGCGCATGCGCTGAATCCTGGCCCGCAGCGCCGGGATCATGGTGTGCCCCTTGACGAACCAGGAGACGCCGAAGGCGAAGACAGCGAGCGCTTCCAGGATGAAGAGCACGGGCACATCGTTCTTCACCGAGTTCGGCAGGAAGTTGGAGACGACAGCCAGCACGACGCAGAGCACGATGGCGATGCCGCAAGCCCGGTAGACCACGTCGTCGCGCTTCTCGGCCGGCCCGCGGGTATCTGGCTGTCCGGGCAGCGGGAAGCCGAGGGAGTCCCGCAGCCAGTACCGAAGTCCGCTCGGACGCGGCTCTTCCGTCGGCGGCAGCTTGGCAAACCGCATGGCCATGGCCCCGAGGGCGAGGAAGGCGATGGCCGCGAACCCCAGGTGGATGTCGCCCACAATCTCCTGCTGTCCCGTTAGCGACCGCACGGCCGGCGGCGCGCACGTCAGCGCGACCGTCCCGCAGACGGTCGGCTTGGTCGCGCAGAACGCCACGCCGATCACGCCCGCTCCCGCGACGTTGGTAATCCAGCGATCGGCATTGTCATAGCCCAGGTAGGCGATGAGGAAGACGCCAAGGGCGCACAGCGCGCCGACGAAGACGTTGCGCATGTTGGTGTAGTAGTAGGAGCTCATCGAGTCCGGCAGGTCTGTGGTGAAGAAGATCGCGTTGCCGGCGATCAGGACGATCGGCAGGAGCGCGCCGACCCACCCGACTGTCTTGCGCAGGTACAGGTAGTTGATGACGAGCTGGTTCTGCCTCTTGTCACGTTGGGCCATGACCATTACCCCCCTTGTGGAAAAACCATCACGGCGACCGCCGGATTCGTGCAGCGAAGAGGTCGCGCAGGCTGACGACACCGCACACCTGCCGACCCTCGACGATGGGCAAATGCCGGAACCCGTGGAGGAGCATGATCTGCGCCGCCTCCTCCGCCGATGCATCTGGGTCAGCCGACCGCGGGTCGGCTGTCATCCAGTCGGCAACCTGGGCCGCGCGCAGATCCTGTCCCGACGCCGCTGCGCGCAGCACGTCGCGCTCGGTCAGGATGCCGACCAGGAACGAGCTCTGAATGACGACCGCCGAGCCAACGCCCGCCGCAACCATCGCGGCCGCAGCCGCAGCGACCGAGGTGTCTTGCGCGGTGCTGACGACGGACGTGTTCATCAGGTCGCGAATCGTCCCCATGGCTAGCCGCTCTCGCCGGTCTCGTCGGACTCTGCATCACTGTGCGGCGACGACGGAGCGGCCAGCTCGGCGGACAGCATCGTCCAGAGCGAGCCGGCCCACGCCGACACGTGCGGCCATCTCTTCCAGAAGACCTGTAACGTCGTCTCGTCGAACTCAGCGAGCGCGCGCTCCGGCGTCACCGTCCTCGAGATGTCGTCGAGCTCGTGAATCAGCTCCAGCAATCTGTCGGCACTGTCCTGCACCGGCACACCTCCAGGCCACGCGCACGTCCAGGCAACGCCCAGTCCGCGCAACGGCGCTGCCGCGACAGGCAGCAACCGAGTCTGACAAAGACGTTAACGGACAGCGTCGCTGCGGTCACGAGGAAGTTTCAGAACGCCGCTTCGGTCGCGCCGACCGCGAGTGACTAGTCCGGCCACGGTAGATATCGTCAGGCGGAACGACAACCGTCGCGCGGAGGGGAAGGCCGGCCATGGCACAGAGTGCGCTCGATGTAGAGGCGATGCTGGCAGGGCGGCCCGAGCTGCTGAGCGACGCGCTCGACCGCTCGCTCCACTACCTCGGCGGTGTGGCCGACCGGCCGGTGGCCCCGTCTCGGGAGGCCGTCGACGGCCTGCGTGAACTCGACTTCACGCTGCCCGCGACCGGCATGGCGGCGATGGACGTGCTCAGGCTCGTCGACGTCGCCGGATCCCCGGCGACCGTCGCGAGCAACGGGCCTCGGTACTTCGGCTTCGTGATCGGCGGCGCGCTTCCTATCGCGCAGGCGGCATCCTGGCTGGGCGCGGCCTGGGACCAGAACGCGGCGCTTACCGTCATGTCGCCGGCTGCCGCTCAGCTGAACTCGGTCGCGCTCCGCTGGATCACCGAGCTGCTCGGCCTGCCCCGGAGCGTGGCAGGCGTGTTCGTCACCGGCGCGACTATGGCCAACGCCACCTGCCTGGCAGCTGCGCGCGACGCCGTCCTGACCCGGAACGGCTGGGACGCGGCCGGTCAGGGACTGGTCGGCGCTCCGGCCGTGACCGTCGTTGTCGGTGCCGAGGTACACACGACGGTTCGCAAGGCGCTCGGCATCGTCGGGCTCGGCCGGGACCGTGCCGTTGTCCTGCCGGCTGACGACCAGGGCCGGATCGATCCTGCGAGCCTTCCGTCGCTCACCGGGCCCGCGATCGTGTGCCTGCAGGCCGGGAACGTGAACACGGGTGCGAGTGAGCCGTTCGCCCCGCTGATCGAGTGGGCCAGACGGCACGACGCGTGGATCCACGTGGACGGCGCGTTCGGCCTGTGGGCGGCGGCCTCGCCGGAGTATGCGGGCCAGGTCGCCGGCGTGGACGGCGCGGATTCGTGGGCGACCGACTGCCACAAGTGGCTGAACACCACTTACGACTGCGGTGTCGCGCTGATCCGTGATCCTCAGACGCTGCGGGCAGCCATGGAAGCGTCGGCGTCATATCTGCCCGGCGCCTCCGCCGAGGCGATGGGCATGACACCGGAGTCGTCACAACGGGCACGCGGCCTGGAGGTCTGGGCCGTGCTGGCCTCGCTCGGCCGCAACGGCGTGGCCGAGCTCGTCGACACGAGCTGCCGGCTGGCACGCAGGCTCGCCGACGGAATGCGCGCGGCCGGATTCGACGTCCTGAACGACGTCGGGCTCAACCAGGTGCTCGTGTCATTCGGGTCAGCGGAGCGCACCGACGCGGTCATCGCCGCGGTACAGCAGGACGGCACGTGCTGGTGCGGGCCGACGACCTGGCACGGCATTCGGGCGATGCGCGTCAGCGTCAGCGGCTGGAGCACGACGGAGGACGACATCGATCGCAGTGTCGCGGCCGTGCGCGCCTGCGCCAGCGCCGTCTAGGCGGGACACCGCGTCCTGGGTGTGGAGTTACTGGGCCCCTGGCCCCAGTTAAGTCACATCCACGAGGCGCGCCTGGCGACTGGGCGAGGCGGTCGGGGTTCAGGCCCGGATTTTTATCTGCGCGAGCCCGTCGATGAGCCGGTCGAGCATGATCTCTGGCTCTGGCCACGGGAAGCCGCCCACGAGCATGTGCAGCGTCGCGAATCCGTGCAGGCCGACCCAGATGGCCTTGCTGTCGAGCTGGGCGTCAGTGCTGGCTGAGATCCCGGCATCGATGCAGTCCTGGACGCATCGCACCAGCGCTTCGAAGCTCTCGGTCCGGATCGCGGGCGCGGGGCAATCCGGGGCGTCGGCCAGGATCTGGCGCTCGAACAGGAACTTGTACCTGTTGGGGCGCTCCGCGGCGAACTGCAGGTAGGCAGCGCATCCGGCCCGCAGGCGCGCGAGCGGACTAGAGCTCGCATCAATAGCCCCCGCGATGGCGGCGTTGAAGTCGGCGAAGGCGTCGTTCACGATCGCGTCGACGATCGCCTCGCGGTCAGGGAAGTGCGGGTAGATCGACGGCGCCGAGATACCGACCTGCCGTGCTACCGCCCGCAGCGTCACGGCCTCCTCGCTGCCGGTCTGCTCGAGCAGCTGAGTGGCGCCGGCCAGGATATCGGCGCGCAGCCTGCCGCCCTCGCCCCGCCTGTTCCGCTCCCGGAGAAGTTCCGTCATACCTCTGACTTTACATCTGTTTCCTCATACTGTAAAACTTACAGATGTAACCCAACGACTGTTAGCTTAGATCGCCGGAGGCACGAGCCATGGAAATGATCAGCGAGCGCCAGGTGGGCCAGGCGCGCCAGGTGGGCCAGGGGCCGGGTCAGAGGCGCCAGGGGCCGGGTCAGAGGCGCCAGGATGAGGGCGAGCAGGGCGGGCACCCGCGCCGGCGGGCGATCCTCGCCGTGATGTGCCTCTCCCTGCTCATCGTCGTCATCGACAACACGATCCTCAACACCGCGCTGCCGACCCTCGCAAGGGTCCTGCACGCCTCGACGACCGACCTTCAGTGGATCACCGATGCCTACACCCTCACGTTCGCCGCACTGCTGGTCATGGCCGGTGCTCTGGGCGACAGGTTCGGACGGCGCAACGCCCTGTTGGCCGGGCTTGTCATCTTCGCCGCCGGCTCGGCCTGGGCCGCAGTGTCCGGCGACTCCGCGACGCTGATCGCCGCGCGCGCCATGATGGGCGTCGGCGCGGCGTTCGTCATGCCGGCCACGCTGTCTATCCTGACCGCAGTCTTCCCGGCCAGGGAACGGGCCGGCGCGATCGGCGCCTGGTCCGCGATCGCTGGCGTCGGCATCGTGGTCGGTCCGACACTCGGCGGCCTGCTGCTCGCGCACTTTTACTGGGGCTCGGTCTTCTGGGTCAACGTGCCGCTCGCGGCGATCGCGCTCATCGCCGTCATCCTGGTCGTGCCGAATCTCGCAGGCCGCCGCGGCACCGGGTCCCGCCTGGACACTCTCGGCGCGATCCTGTCCGCCGCCGCGATGCTCGCCGTGATCGACGCTGTCATCGAGGGCCCGAACCGTGGCTGGACGTCCGTCACCACGCTCGGCGAACTCGGCATTGGCGCCGTCCTAATCGCCGCGTTCATCTACCGCGAGCTGCATGTCGCCAATCCGCTCATCGACGTCCGCGTCTTCCGCCACCGCGCGTTCTCGGCTGCGAGCTCGGCCATCGGGCTGACGTTCCTGGCGTTGTTCGGCTCCCTCTTCGCGCTGACCCAGTACCTCCAGCTCGTGCACGGCTACTCGCCGCTGTCCGCCGGGGTGCGCGCGCTGCCGTTCGCGGCGGCCGTCATGGCGACCGCGCCGCTGAGCAGCCGGCTTGTCGCACGGCTGGGCATCCGACTCGTCATCCCGGCCGGGCTGATCGCGATGGGCGGCGGCCTGCTCATGCTGACCCAGGTGACGCCCACGACGAGCTACACCTACCTCGCGGCCTGCGTCGCGATCATGGGAGCCGGGATGGGCCTTGTCATGGCGCCCGCCGGTGAGTCGATCATGTCCGTGCTGCCCGCCGAGCAGTACGGCGCGGGCAGCGCCGTCAACGACACCGTGCAGGAACTCGGCGGCAGTCTCGGGATCGCCATCATCGGCAGCATCGTCGCCTCGTCGTTCCGGCACAGCCTGGACGCCAGCGGACTGCCGGGCGCGCTCGCCGCGCCGGCCCGGTCGTCGATCGCCGCGGCGGACGCAACGGCGGCGCACGCCGGACCGCTGGCTGGCCGCGTTCTCGACGTCGCGCACCAGAGCTTCACCTCGGCGATGACGACCGGATTCACCGTAGCTGGCATTATCGCCCTGGCCGGCGCGGTCATCGTCGCCGTCGCGCTCCCGCGCCGCGGTGCGAGAGCCGACCGCGCGCCCGAGCTGGCCACCCAGACCGAGCCAGTCGGCCGCGCGCCGGAAATGGCCAGGGTGAGCGCGGACTAGCCCGTTCCCTGCACTGGCGATCCCACGCAGCAGCCTCCGGGTCTTCGCGACCCGGAGGCTGCTCGCGTACGCGCCACCTTGACGTCTAGGGCAGCGACCAGCGCTCGCGCCGCGAGTCCGTGCACGTACTCAGGCGCAGCTGCGTGCCGTTGGCGGTGGAGCTACGGGGCACCGCAAGGCACTGGCCGGCCGAGCTGACGACGTACTCGCCGTTCGCGCGCCGGGTCCAGGTCTGCGCCGCCGCTCCCGTGCAGGCCTCGAGCACCGTGGCGCCGTTCTTGTCGGTCACGCACTTGCCCGACACGCGCAGCTCGCCATTGGACCGGAATGTCACCCGCTGACGCGCCTGGCCGTCACAGGACCACAGGTCGACCTTGGTGCCGTTGGCGGTACGGCCCGCGTTGTCGTCGAGGCACTTGGACGCGTAGCCGGTCACTGCCCCGGCCTTCGAGCTCACCCGCCAGGTGAACCTGACATGCGACGAGGACGTACCAGCCGAGACGGTCACGGTGGGATGCGACGTCCCCGCCGTGGTCGCCGGCTTACCGGTGATCAGTCCCGTCGTCGCGTTGATGACGAGCCCGACCGGCAATCCGGAAGCGGCGAACGTGAGCACCGAGTTCGATGTCGTGCTGGCCTCGATGCCCAGGCTCACGGCGACACCCAGCGTGCTCGCCTGGGTGCCCGGATTGGTCACCGTCAGGCTGACCGCCGGTCCCATCACGCATCCGCCGTCCGCGTTGCTCCACAGGCTCTGCATCGCGAACGAGCCCGTCGAGAGAGTGACGTCGCCTTCCGGATCATTCAGTCCGAAGACGACGCCGCCCCACGCGCACTTGTCGGCGATCTCGCCGCCGCTCACCATGTCGAGCGAGTCGAACCAGCCTGTCGGCGGGGCGGGGTCGGTGATCGTCTCCGCGTACTCGTGGCCGCCGACCATCGAGAAGCCGTCAAAGGTGCCGGCCGATCCGGCGTTGATCCAGTTCTCGCCGCAATCGACACCCGCATCGTTGAGGTACGGCAGGTTGGTGAACGGCACGCCGCTGTTGGTCATCGAGTGCCAAGCACAATAAGCGGTGTTGCTGGAGGTCGGCACGCCGCAACTGCCGGCGAACCCGTCGTTGAAGCACGTACCAGACTGCGACGCGATGACGATCTGCGCGTCGGCTACGTCGGCGATGCCGATGTTGCTGGCAACCGCGTCGGCCTCGGCCGCCAGGTCGTTCTCCGTGACCGGATTTGGCGGCGTGGCCATGTCCTGGACCGCGCCCGCGTAGACCGAGCTCCCGAATGTCGGCGGGCCTGTCCCGTCTTCGTACTGCGACGTGATCGTGGACCAGGTGTCGTCGGGCGACACGCCGAGTCCTGAGTAGAAGCCCGCCAGGTACAGATACGCGGGCGATGACGAGGTCCAGTCCGGACCCCACAGCACCAGGTAGACCTTCGGTGCGTGCTGCACCGGGCCGCCCGCATAAGAAAGGTCGCAGTCCGGCTCCGTGCACGCAGCCCGCGCATGCCCAGCCGCGCCACCATCACGCAGCCGCGCGCCAGCACTGTGCAGCCGCGCGTCCACGGGCGGCACAATCCCGGCGATCGGCCCGGCGCTGGCACTCCCGAGGACACGATCGAACGCCGTCCGGAGGTTCACCTGGTGCAGGGGCGGGCGCGCAGCTGCCGTCGCCGTCGCTGCGCGTGCCGCCGTCGCCGTCGCGTGCGCTGTCGCCGTCGCGTGCGCTGTCGCCGTCGTGGGCGCGGTCGCCGCGATCGCTGGCCCGGCCGCGGCCACCACCGCGAGGGTCGCACAGGACGCGAGCAGTACACGAACGTTCACGGTCGGCCTCTTTTGCTACACGTCATGAGATTCGCGCCTCTCTGGCGCATATCAGGATGACAGCCTGAAGAGGACCATGGGTGGACAAAGCCGCAGGCCGTGACGATATAGCTCATGCGGCGGGGAACGGGCTTGTCGTCATCCGCGGAGGCACGCCCGGCCGCGGTTCATGAACGCTCGAGGCCCGATCCTGGTCTTCACCAGCGATGAATGGCGCGCGTTCCTGGCGGGCGTCAAGGATGGCGAATTCGACTAGCCTCAGCTATCGATCGGCGGCTGCCTGTCGGCGGCTGGCGCCAGCCGACCGTCAGGCGGCGACGATCTCCGGCGCGAGGCCACCTTGCTCGAGTATCAGTGCGGCGCCCCTGATCACGCACCGGAGCGGGTCATCGACAACCACGACGGGAATGTCGGCCGCAGCCTCGATCCGCCAGGCCAGGCCCGGCAGCAGAGCCCCGCCGCCCGCCAGCCGGATCTTGCCACGGACGACCTCCTCCGCGAGGTTCGGCGGTATATCGGAGAGCATCTCCTGGACCGCGCTGGTAATCGCGGCGACCGTCGGCTCGATGGCGCCGGCGACCAGCCGCGCCGAGACGCGCTCGACGCGTGGCACGCGACGGACGGCGTCGACCCCCACTGTCTCCGCATCCGCGCTGGCGCCGTCCGCGAGCCCCAGGGTCATCTTCAGGTTGCGCGCCGCGTTCCGTCCGATGAGCAGGCCGTACTCCTTCTTCACCGCACGCGTGATGGCGTCATCCATCACGTTGCCGCCCAGGCGAAGCGTCCGCGTCCGCACCACGTGGCCGCCGGCCAGCACCGCCGCCTCCGTCGTGCCACCGCCGATGTCCACGATGAACGCGCCTGATCCTGCGGTCAGGTCGAAGCCCGCCCCCGCCGCTGCCGCGACTGGCTCGTCGACAAGCTGCACCGCGCAGCGTGGCTTGAGCGCGCCGGCGGCAGCGACGACGGCGCGCCGCTCCACCCACGTCGCCTCGACGGGCAGGCAGATCACCGCCGCGGTCTTGGCGAGCCGGCGTCGCAGGCGCGCCCTGTGCAGGAACGACTGAAGCATCGCCACCGTGGCCTCGAGGTCAGCGATCACTCCGTCGCGCAGCGGATGAATGACCTCGACACCCTGGGGTTCCTTGCCCGTCAGCGCGTCAGCCGCCTGGCCGACAGCGACGACCGCGCCGCTGTCGCGGCTGATGGCGATCGCCGACGGCTCATCGATCACGATGCCGCGGCCGACGACGTGGACGAGGGTGTTGACCGTGCCGAGGTCGATCGCTACACCCGACCGAAACCGCATCGCCCGCCCTTAGCCTGCTACGTAATGTCGGTAACCAGTATGGAGTCATCGGCCGGAGGCCGAGCGCCTTCTGCTGATCATCGGGGCTAGCCCATCCGTGCTCTTATCCGGCGGCACGCAGCTCAGCCCGAGGGCCGGGCCCAGGCGTACACGCCGGTGCTGCTGGCGCAGAAGAGCAGCCGCTCGGCAAAGACGGACTGGGCGAAGGTGTCGCCGGGCATCAGGGGATGGCGGATTAGCGCTCCGGTCGCAGCGTTCACGAGGTAGATGCCCGTCGTCGCCGCCGCGTAGGTTCCCACGGCAATGACACCGGCGCCGTCCATGGTCGGGCTGCCGAAGACGCCGCCGGGCAGGCCGGTCGCCCAGATGAGCGCACCCGTGGCCGGTGATCGCTCCTCCACCGAGCCGGGGTACGTCACGCCGCGGAGCTTCGTCTGGTTGCCGCCGAAGTACAGGTCCTTGCCGTTGTAGACGGGCGACGCCAGGCACGAGCCCCACTTCGGGGCACCGGAGGCGTGGCCGATCCGGCGCTTCCAGACGAGCTTCATGGTCGACTGCTGCAGCGCGTAGAAGTAGCCGTTCTTGTTGCAGGCGCCCACGTAGCTGCCGAAGAACACAGGCGATCCGCCGAAGTCGCCGTCCTGGCTGATCTGCGCACGCGGCACCTTGAACGACCCGAGCAGCGCGAGCGTGTCCGGGTCTAGTTTCAGCACCGACTCAGACGCTCCGAGCCGCGGGGCGTCCGTCGGCCCGTTGCCCGTCGTGGCGTAGACATCGCCATTCGGCGCTACCCCGATGCTGGACCACACCGAGCCGCCGGCGTTCTTCGCCCCGGCCGGGACCGCGTAAAACTCGGCCAGCTTCGCGCCCGTGGCCTGCCTGAAGGCAAGCACGCCGCCGCGGATCAGCGGCTGGTCGCAGTTGGACGCGACACCCACGTAGATCTTGCCGTGCGCGACGGTCGGCGATGACCAGTTGTAGTAGTCGCTTTCGGTCTTGGACGGGATGGCGATCACTGACCGCCACACGCGGGTCAGGGTCTTGGGCCGCAGCGCGTAAAGATGTCCGTCCCCGCCGGCGACGTAGACGGTCATGGCGTGCGTCCGCGGATTGGGCGCCACGGTCGCCGTCGCGGTCACCCCCTCCGCCGGGCAGGTCCGGGCCGGCTGCATGCCGATGTAGGCCTTCGCGAGCACCTTGCCGGTGTGCACGTTCAGCCGGTAGAACCAGCCCGTCGCCGAGCCGATGTAGACGGATCCGCCTGCGACCGTCGGGCTGGCGAGGTAGGGAGCGCCGACGGTCTGGCTCCACAGCTGGACCAGCTTCTTGGCGTTGGCCGGCGTGATGTAGGTCTGCGCTGGGCTATAGGACGTGTGCAGCGGCCCGTTGAGGTAGGCCGGCCAGGACCCGGCCAGCGGGCCGACGGCCTGGGATTCCTGCGCGCTGGCTGGCCACCTGGCCGGCCATCCCTTCGGCCACCGCCGAGGCAGAAGCCGCCGAGGCAGAGGCAGGCGGGCTCGCGCCCACCGCCACGGCACCGACAAGCACAGAACCCGCGACCAGCGCGACCACCAGGGTCGCCGCCTGCTGACGACCGGCCAGCTTCCGGCCGCCCAGCCTCCGGCTGCGCAGCCATGACCGGCCCAACGTTGACCGCATGCTTCCCGCCCCTGCGAAAATCCGGGCACTCTGCCCGGTAGGGACTCAGAGTGGCAGGAGTCATGCGAGCTTCAGGATGTTTTCGGAAAAGACACGCCTAGCTGGATGCAGGCCCCGATGCCGTCGATGTCACTTCGGCATCATGTCAAATTTGTCCGGATCGGGACCCGTCCGCTCGTTGCGGTTGAGCGCGCTGATCGCCTCGACGTCCTCGCCGGTGAGCGTGAAGTCGAAGATGTCGATGTTCTCCCTGATCCGGGCTGGAGTGACCGACTTGGGGAAGATGACGTCACCACGCTCGATGTGCCAGCGCAAGACGACCTGCGCGGGGGTCTTGCCGTACCTGCGGGCGACTTCGTCGATCGTCGGATCCTTGAGGACGTGACCGCGGGCGAGCGGCGACCAGGCCTCGATCGCGATCTGGTGCTCGGCGCAGAACCCGCGTACGTCGTCCTGCGTCAGGTACGGGTTGACCTCGATCTGGTCGACCGCAGGCGGGACCTCGCACTCCTGATGGATGCGCCGCAGGTGGTGCGGCTGGAAGTTGGAGACCCCAATCGACCGTGCGCGCCCATCCCGGTAGAACTCCTCGAGCGTCCGCCACGTCGACACGAAGTCGCCGTCGTACCTGGTTGGCAGCGGCCAGTGGATCAGGAACAGGTCAACGTAGTCGAAGCCGAGCGCCTTGAGCGAGGCGTCGAAGGCGGCGCGCGCGTCGTCGGGGCGGTGCGCCCCGTTGCCCAGCTTCGTCGTCACGAACACATCCGCGCGAGCCAGGCCGAACCTGCTGATGGCCGCGCCTACTTCGGCCTCGTTCCGGTACAGCTGAGCGGTGTCGATATGCCGGTACCCGGTCTCCAGCGCGCTGGTCACGGCCGCCTGGGTCTCCTGCGGCGGTACCAGGAAGACGCCGAAGCCGAGCTGAGGGATCTTCTGGCCGTTGTTCAGCATGATCTCCGGGATCACGGTCACGGTATCTGCTCCTCCGTGGGCTCGTCGCAGTTCCTTATCCCTGCTGATGGGTGGCCTGCCCCGTACTCGGGCCGTTACGCATCCTGCATGCGGGCGGCCCGCCCCGTGCCTCAGGTCCCCGTGCCTCAGGTCCCCGTGCCTCAGGTCCCCACGCCCTGGGCCACTTCCTCCCAGGTCCGACCGCTGCGCACGCTGGCTGGCTGCTCGGCAGTGATATCCGAGCCCGGCCGCGCCCCCTCATCCCTGACCTTCACCAGGATCCACTGACGCTCACCCGTCTCGGTCAGTGCGAAGCCGCCGGTCAGCTTGCTGCCGTCGAGGATCACTGACAAGTGGCCAGGCTCGTCGCGGGCGATCTGAGCGGGGCCTTCGTCCCAGATGATCACCGCGCCGCTGCCGCGCGACGGGCTAGCCGCCGGCTCACGGGGCCCGTGCACGCCCTCGAAGTCCCCGGCCGACAGGTCATGATCTTCGACTGGCACCGCGAGCCTGCGCACGGCCGGGTCCAGCGACGGCCCCTTCGGCACCGCCCAGGACCGCAGGACGCCTCCGAGCTCGACGCGAAGGTCATAGTGCAGGCGCGTCGCGTCGTGCAACTGCACCACGAATCGGGAGGTCGTCACAGCGTGACGGTACCTGACAGGGCCGACGGTCCCTGAGCGGGTCATCGTCGCTGGTCACGCGGACACTGGGCCCGATCTCGCGCTACTTGTACCAGCTTGACCCCTAGCCGAGCTTTGCGAAATAACAGACTGATCACGACCGCCCCCGCTAGCATCAGGCGCCATGCGATCCATGGGTGATGTCGGAAGGTTGCTGGCCGTTCTCGGCGCCGGGCTGACGCTGGCCGCGTGCAGCGCAGCAGCGTCCCCGGCGGGCGCGGCGCACCCCGCGCACCCGGCGGTCGCGCGCCCGGCCGCTGGCCAGCCGTCCGCGCCTATGCCGGTCACCGCCGCGGCCGCGGCATCATCGGCCGCGAATAGTCAGGCGGCGGCCCCGGCGCGGGCCCCGCTGCCGACCAAGGCTACGGCCCCGGCCGGCGCAGCCCAACCCGCCGCGAGCCCGGCCAGCGTGACAAGCCTCGCACTGCCGCGTTACGGCAATCCAGGCGGCAGTGCTCCCGTGCCACCGGCCGCCAGGGCGGTTGGCACCGAGCGCCCGAACCATGTCATCGGCAACGGCACGCCGGCAAGCTGCACCTCGGCCGCCGTCGTCCAGGCCGTCGCCAAGGGCGGCATCATCACCTTCAGCTGCGGCCCGAACCCGGTGACGATCACGATGACCGCCACGGCCAAGGTCGTGAACACGCACCGGCGGACGGTCATCGACGGCGGCGGCAAGGTCACCCTGAATGGCGGCGGCAAGGTCCGCATCCTGTACATGAACGCCTGTGACCCGAAGCAGGTCATCACCACGAATGACTGCTGGGAGCAGCAGTGGCCGCAGCTCGTCGTGCAGAATCTCACCTTCAGGAACGCCTACTCCGGCGTTCATCAGACCAAGACCTCGCACTACGGCGGCGGCGCGATCTTCGCCCAGGGCGGCCAGCTTAAGGTCGTCAACTCCGGGTTCATCTACGACAAGTGCTACCGCTACGGCCCGGACCTGGGCGGCGGGGCGATCAGGGCGCTCGGCATGCACATGTCGACGCCGGTCTACATCAACCACGACACGTTCCGCGGCGACTCGTGCTCTAACGGCGCGGCGCTCAGCGGGCTGTATGCCAACTTCTACGTGGTCAACAGCTTCTTCAAGGGCAACAAGGCAATCGGCTGGGGCCAGAACCCCACGCAGCCCGGCACGCAGGGCGGCGGCAGTGGCGGCGCGATCTACACCGACGGCGACAGTTACAACCTGGTCATCGCGGGCACGGTGATGCGCTATAACACCGCGCGCGAGGGCGGCGGCGCCATCTTCTTCGTGGTCGACGGCGGTCCCGGCACGCTGACGATCGAGAATGCCTCAGCCCTGAGTCACAACCCGAGCGGCCAGTTCCAGAACGCGCCCGGCATCTTCGACAGCGTCGACGGGCATGACGTGCCGCCCGTCGTGACCGGCGGCTCGACAGTCAGCTGAGCCACCGGGCTCCTCGTCCGGGCCTTACCGCTGCCGTCTCTGGTCGCGGTGGAAGACAGATATAGACCGCGCCTATTCGCCTGCCATAGAATTGACTGAACAATCAAACAATCCCTGAAATGTGACTGAACATTAGGTATCGGCGCACATTGCAGCCAGAGGAGCCTGGTAATGGCCCGACGAAATTGGCGTGCGACGGCCCTAGTTTGCGCTGCGCTTCTGTGGGGCGGCGCCTTGTCTGGCGCCTGGCCGGCCGCGGGCGCGCTGGCGGCATCCAGCGCGATCATGGCTGGCCGGTCGGCCTCCGCCCCGGCGTCGAGCGGCCGGCCGGGCACCGACCTGCTCCTCAACCCGGGCGCGCAGGCCGGCGACGCCTCCGCCCGCGGCTGGGACGCTGTCACGATCCCCGGCTGGCAGATCGAGAGCGGCCTGCCGACCGTCGTCCGCTACGGCACCAGGCACTTCCCGGCGGTGACCGGACGTGGACCGGCTGTGAAGACCGGCCAGCTGTTCGTCGGCGGTGCGGGCGGCACGGCCAGGCTGCGGCAGGTCGTCCCGTTGCCATCAGGGCAGGGAACGAGGCCGCGTCACCACATCTCGTTCCGCCTGTCCGCCTTCCTCGGCGGCGACTCGCGTAGCTCGGCCAGCCTCTCGGTGACTTTCCTGTCCGCGGACGGCAAAGCGCTCGGCCACGCCAGCATCCGCCCGGTCGGCGGCCACAGTCCTGCCACCGCGTCCATCGCCTACCGCGCCAGGGCCGGCGTCCTCCCGCCTGGCACCGTCCGCGCCGTCGTGGTGCTGACGCTCGCGACGACGGAGACGAATATCGACGGGTACTACGCGCCGCAGGTGGGCTTCGACCGCGCGGTCGCCGACGACATCGGCCTGAGCGTGTCTGCCCCAGTGCACCCGAGGGTGCTGACGGCACCGGCCTTGGACGTACCCCGTTACCAGCATGTGTTCCTTTTCTATTTCGAGAACCAGGACTTCGGGTCGCTCATCGGTAACCGCAGGCAGGCGCCCTACCTGAACAGCCTGCTGCCGCACGCGAGCCTGCTGAGCAGCTTCTTTGCCGAAGAGCATCCCAGTGACGCCAACTACCTCGCGCTGGCCGGCGGGAGCGCGTTCGGCGTCCCGCTGACCGATCCGCTCGAGGAAAACTCCCAGTACACGATCCGGGCACCGAATATCAGCGACCTCATCGACGCCGCGCACGAGAGCTGGAAGGCGTATCTGCAGAGCGCGGCGGGTCCTTGTGACGACACGGTGCACGGCGATTACTGGGATGACGACATGCCGATGACGTACTTCGCTGACGTGCGGGATCGGCCCGCCTACTGCTCGGCGCACCTGGTCCCGCTGCCGGCCCTGCAGACCGATCTGGCCAGCGCGGCGACGACACCGAGCTTCGCCTGGGTGACTCCGAACGACTGCACCGACATGGAGGGCTGCGGGATCCGATCCGGGGACGACTTCCTCAAGGCTGAGCTCGGCGCGATCATGGCTTCCCCGGCCTGGCGAACGCAGCGCTCGCTGGCCATCATCACCGTCGACGAAGACGGCTACGACCACGAGCACCCGGCGCAGCGGGTCGCGACCATCATGCTCGGATCGGCCGGCGTCCGGCAGGGTTACGTCTCCCACGTTCGCTACACGCACTACAGCCTGCTGCGCACGATCGAGGGCGCCCTCGGGCTCGGCACCCTCACGCGGAACGACGCTTACGCCCGGCCGGTCAACGACGTCTTCGTCCCCGGCCAGGGTGCCGCCGAGCCGGAGCCCGCGCCCATGCCGGCGCTCGGCCACTGCGACTGGGCGCAGCGGCGCCGTCCCGGCAGGGCAGCACGCCAGCGGAGCCAGCGGGCCGGCGGAGGCCAGCTCCTCGCGGCGGGCCAGCGCACCGCGGCAGCAGACCGCGTTCGTGGTGAACTCGGCATCGAACTCGGTCACGCCGGTCAACCTGGTGACCCACAAGGCCGGCAAGGCCATCCGCGTCGGCAAGGACCCGACGGCGATCGCGATGGCACCGGGCGGCGGCGCCGTCTACGTCGTCAACTCCGGCTCCGGCACGGTGACGCCCATCGCCACGGCGAGCAGGCGGGCCGGACCGCCGATCCCTGTCGGCAGTGACCCGCAGGGCATCGCGATCACCCCGGACGGCAGCACGGCGCTGGTGACGAACACCGGCTCGGACACGGTCACGCCGATCAGCCTCCAGACCGGGCTGGCCGGGGCTCCGATCCCGGTCGGCCATGAGCCGCTGGGCATCGCGATCACCCCGGATGGACGGACCGCGTTCGCGCTCGACTGGGGCGGCTCGTCGGTGACGCCGATCAACGTCGGCACCGGCCGCGCGGGCCGGGCGATCAATGTCGGCAGCTATCCCTACGCCATCTCGATGGCACCCGACGGCCGCGCCGCGTACGTGGCGAACTACGGCTCCGACACGGTCACGCCGATCGACGTCGCGACCGGGCGCACCGGGCGACCCGTGCCGGCCGGGCAGGCTCCTAACGCGCTCGCCGTCACCCCCGACAGCAAGACCGTCCTGGTCGTCGGCGGTGACTCCGACACGGCGACGCCGATCGCGGTCCGCGGTGGGGCCATGCGGCGCCGCCGGCGGGCCGGGCGGCACTGGGCCCTCCATTCCGGTCGGGTACTCGCCGACCGCGGTCGCTATCTCCTCCTCGGGCGCGACCGCATTCGTCGTCAACACGGTGTCCGGCACCGTGACGCCCATCAGTATGGCGACCGGCACCCCCGCGAAGCCCATCTCCGTGGGCGTGTACTCCTACCCGACCGTGATCGACCTCGCCCCGGCTGGCTCCACCGGCGTGGTCGTCGACACCTACGGGGATCAGGTCACCCTCGTCAACACCAGCAGCCGGAAGGTGATCGCGACCATCAACGTCGGCAGCTACCCGGACGCCGTCGCGATCGCCCCGTAACCCGCGCCTAGCCAAGTGCGCGGGGGCGCGGCGCGGGGCCTGATGGGGCGCGGCGTCAGATGCGGCTGTGCCGTTAGATGCGGCTGTGCCGTTGGATGCGGCTGTGCTGCCTGAAGCGGCCGCGCCGTCAGATGCTGCCGCTGCCCAGTGCCTCGGCGATCGCCCTGGCCGCATCCGTCGTCACGCGGATCTTCGAGCTCAGCGCGGTCGGCCAGGTAGACAGCTTGGCGACGACGGTCTGGCTCGGGACGTGCACGAAGACGTTCTGGCCGTTGATGCCGGAGGCATGGAAGAACGGGACGGCGGGCTCGCGCACCCACCAGCAGTTCCGGTAGTGCGCTCCGGCCGGGAAGCCGGGCGCGTCGCCGGCTGCGGCGAACGCCTCCGGCCCGTCGGGTGCGCCCGCGATCGTGTCGCCTATCCAGCCAGGCGGCACGATGCTGTGCCGCCGTCCGGACAGCGCACGGCCGCTGCCGCTTCCTCCGGTGCCTCCGCCAGCGGCGAAGAGCAGGCCGAACCTGCCCAGGTCACGCAGCGTCGCGCAGACTCCGCCGTCGGCCATAGCGTTGCCGTGCGCATCGACGGTGATCTCCGCGTCGAACTCGGCGCCCATGGGCTGCCAGACCAGGCGGCCGATGAGGTCATGCAGGCGCGCGCCGCCAGCCTTCTCCAGGACCCAGCCGAGCACGTCGGTCAGGATCGACCGGTACCGGAACGGGCCGCCGTGCTCGCCGTCGTTGTGCAGCGTCGCGTAGTACCCAAGGGCATCAGCGGGGCGGGCCTCGGCGCCATCGGGCCGCCACAGGTACACGCGCTCGTAGGTCCGGACATCGGACTCCGGGTTGTCGTAGGACTCGTCGAAGTGCGTGCCGGCCCGCATGTCCAGCAGGTGCTGGACGGTGGCTCCCTGGAACGAGGTGCCCGCAAGCTCCGGCACGACCTTCTCGACGGGCGCCGACACGTCGAGCAGGCCCTGGCTGACCAGGATCCCCGCCACCGTGGACACCACCGACTTCGACACCGACATCAGCAGGTGCGGGGTGTCGGGCGCCATGCCGTTGAAGTACTGCTCGAAGACGATCTTGCCGTGGTGCAGGACGAGGAATCCGTCGGTGTAGGTCTCGGCCAGCATCTGCGCAACCGTCAGCTCGCGCTCGCCGGACCGGAACGCCAGGCCGGCGACATCGCGCTCGGCACGTGGCAGGCGGCGCGGGCTGGCGTCGCCGCGGCTGATCCGCGCCGTCGGGATGAGCTCCCGGATGTGCTGGAACGCCCACCGGTTGAACGGCGGGTCCTGCCAGTTGCCGAGCGTCACCAGCGAGGCTGCCGGGAACGGCGGCACTCCGGCCATCAGCTGGCGATCATTACCCGGCGGACCTCCGACCTCGACCATTAGCATAATTTAGTGGACTCTGTGACAGACGGCGCAACCTCAGCGGCGGCCGCCCCTCCGGCCGCCGCGGGCCCCGCGCCAGGGCGCCGAACCATTCCGCTGCGCGGCCGCAAGGTCGACTGGGTGCTGCTGGCCTTCTTCGCGGTCAACCTGTTCTTCATCACCTACTTCGTGGACATCGAGCAGCTGACGATCGCCAACCCGTACCACTTCGCTTATCCAGCCTGGCCGCCGCACGCCATCGTCGACATGGTGCACTCCTACGGCCTGAAGTACGACCCGCTGCTGATGGCCAGGCCCGCGTTCTGGCGGATGACCATCTGGATCGACGTGCTGTGGAATGGCCCGTTCTACGTCGCCGCTATCTACGCGATCAGCCGCGGCCGCGAGTGGATCCGGGTGCCTGCCCTCGTGTGGTCGGGCTCGATGAGCGCCGTGGTGCTCGTCATCCTGGCCGAGGAGTACAACGGCGTCCACGCCAGCCCGCACTTCCCGATTGTGCTGCTGCTCAACATCCCGTGGCTGGCCCTGCCGCTCGGCACCATCATCCGGATGGCGCGCGAGCACCCGTTCACCCGGCCCGCATCGGCCCCGGCCCAGCTGCCGGTCCCTGCGGCGTCGTTATCCGTCTCGGCCATGCGCTTGCGCGCCATCGCCACAGCCCGCTGGAGGCACCGCATGAAAGCTTCGACGAAGCCGGCCGGCGACGAGCCGTCGCCCGACCAGGGGTCCTATGCGCGAGCTGAGGCCGAGCGAGTCTTCCGCTGGTACGCGCGCAACGCCAGGAGCAGCCGCTACCGGTTCCAGATATCGGAGATGATCCTGCTGGTCGCCTCGGCCGCCGTCCCGGTTGCTGGGATCATGACGCCGGGGAACGCTCGCCCGGCGGCCATCATCGGCGCCGGCGTCGTTGTCCTGACCGGATTCCGGTCCGTATTCCACTTCTACGACAACTGGACCAGGCTGGCGGCTACCTGCGCCATCATCAAGGCCGAGCTGCGGCTGTACGAGGCGAGGGTGGAGCCCTACGACGATCCGCGCACGCGTGACGAGATCCTGCTCCGCAAGGTCAACTCGACCGAGCTGACCGAGACCGGCAAGTGGATGACACTGCCAGCTCCGGGCTCGCCCCATGGGGAACGGCTAGCAGGATAAGGCCGCCAGACTGGCGCTCGAGTAGAGTCACCGCACATGACCGAGGTAGACGAGCACGGACGACCCGAGCCCCCGATCGCGGCCGACGAGGCTGCGACGCTCACAGGGTTCCTGGACTATCAGCGCGCGACCCTGGCCTGGAAATGCGGGGGGCTGGACGCAGCAGGCCTGGCCGCGACGGTCGCCGCTTCGACGATGACTCTCGGCGGCATGCTGAAGCACCTCGCGCTCGTCGAGGACGGCTGGTTCTCCCATGTCTTGCTCAATCAGGACCGCCAGCCCCCGTGGGACACGGTGGACTGGGATGCCGATCCTGACTGGGAGTGGCACTCGGCTGCCGCAGACTCCCCGCAGGAGCTCATGCGGCTGTGGGAGGACACCACCGCCCGGTCTCGCGCCGTTGTCAGCGACGCAGTGGCCATCGGCGGCCTGGATCAGCTCGCGCTCCGCACCTGGCCGGACGGCCGGGCACCGAGCCTGCGCTGGATCCTGTGCCACATGATCGAGGAGTACGCGCGCCACAACGGCCACGCCGACCTGATCCGGGAGTCACTGGACGGGCAGACCGGCGAGTAAGGCTGTGTAATAGTCGGCCCGCCCGCCGGACTCAGCTGTAGATGAGCGACCCGTCGTCGAGGTCCACTCCCGGCAGGATTTCGCGCTCCTCCTCGTGCTCGAGCAGGTGGGTCCACGGCTCGCGATCGCCCTGCTTGTACAGGATGTGCTGCGACCGCATGACGTAGCCAGCGTTGAAGTTCTCCGGATCCGACCATGGCCGCAGCTGCATGTCCGCGTCCTCAGGTCGCAAGGTCGGGACGACCATCGTGGCGCCTTTGTCCGCCATCTTTGCCAGCAGGCGACCCACCAGGTCGCTGACCAGGTCCACGCGCAGGGTCCAGCTGTGGCGGAAGTAGCCGAACATGTAGGCCATGTTTGGCAAGCCGTTGATCATGATGCCGCGCCAGGTCACGCGCTCGGCGAAGTCGACAGGTTCGCCATCGACGGTGAACGCGACGTCACCGAGCACCGACATGTTGAAGCCGGTGGCGGTGACGACGACGTCGGCAGGGATCTCTTCGCCGGAGCTGACCTTGATCCCATGCTCGGTGAACGTCTCGATGGTGTCGGTGACGATCGAGGCGTTCCCCTCGCGCAGCGCCACGAACAAATCGCCGTCCGGGACGACGGCGATGCGCTGCTGCCACGGGCGGTAGCGGGGGGTGAAGTGCTTGTCGACATCGAAGCCTTCGGGAAGCAGTGGGCGCACGGACTCGATCAGGAATGCATGCAGATCCCCGGGCGCATCCACCGCAGTACGGGCGAGCCAGTGAGTCAGCTGGATGTAGTGACGGCGCAGGATCTCGTACGTCCACTCCTCGGGGATCTCGAGGGAGCGCAGCGTCACGGCGAGATCGTTGGTCGCGGGCGGGGCGAAGAAGTAGGAGGGGGAGCGCTGCAGCATCGTCACGTGCTCCGCCTGCTTGGCTATCGCCGGGATGAGTGTCGCGGCCGTGGCACCGGAGCCGATGACGACGATGCGCTTGCCCGCTAGGTCGAGCTCCTCTGGCCACCGCTGCGGGTGCACGATCACGCCCCGGAAGCGGTCCATGCCTTCCCACTCCGGCCGGTAGGGCTTGGTGTGGTTGAAGTAGCCCTGGCACATCCACAAAAAGCTGGTGGTGAACCGCAGCCGCTGTCCGGTGTCGCCCCGGGTGACCTCGACGGTCCACCGCCGATCCTCGGTGGACCAGCTAGCCGAAGTGACCCGGTGCTGGTAGTGGATGTACTGACCGAGGTCGTCCTCGTCAATGACCTCGTCCAGGTAGGCGAGGATCTCTTCGCCGGCCGCGATTGACGGGCCACGCCATGGCTTGAACCGGTAGCCGTAGGTGAATAGGTCACTGTCAGAACGCACGCCAGGGTACTGATGGGTCCACCAGGTGCCGCCCCGGTTGTCCTGGGCGTCCAGGATGACGAAGCTCCGGTCGGGGAACTGCTCCCGCAGGTGGTGCGCTGCACCGATGCCTGAGACGCCGGCGCCTACGATCAGGACGTCGACATGACCCGCATCCTGGATCTCCTGTATGCCCTCGGCGGGAGCGGTCGTGGGTGCAATCGTGGTCATGCCTCCACCTCCAGGACGCGAGCTCTGGTGCCTTCGATCCTAGCCCTTGACCCTTATGGGATGCATTAGGCCTAATCTTGGAGCGAGGCCGGCCTGGCCCGAATTCGGTGGACACCAGGCGCCTGGCCGACCAGAGTCTGGCTCATGGACATCCGCATTCAGTGCCTTTGCATCGACAGTCCCGATCCGGCAAAGATCGCCTCGTTCTGGCAGGAGGCCCTCGGCTGGCGCCGCACCTGGGAGCGGCCCGGCGAGGTATGCCTCGAGCCGCCGGAGGGCAGCCCCGAGGACGGCGTCGCTCCTGACCTGCTCTTCCTGCGCGTGCCCGAGGCCAAGACGGTGAAGAGTCGGCTCCACATCGACCTGCGGCCAAAAGACCAGGCAGCCGAGGTAGCCCGGCTGGAGGCGCTAGGCGCACGGCGGGCGGACGTGGGCCAGGGTCCGGACGTGACGTGGGTAGTGCTGGCCGACCCCGACGGCAACGAGTTCTGCGTGCTGCGGGCATTCCGGCCCGACGAGCTTGCCGACCAGGCAGGCGAGTGATTGGCTCCGCGGCAGACCGGCCCGCCGGCGGTAGATCCGGGATCGGCGAGGCTCTGTCCTAGCGTCGCTATCGACCACTGCAGTACCGTTGAGCTGGCAGCTTTGCAACGGAGTAACTGTGTCCAATATCGCTGAGGTCGCGATCTACCTGGCGGTGCTAGCCATTGGCTGGGTCGGCTACGTTGTGTTGCAGGTGCTGCGAGGTCGCAAGAAGCAATCTGCTCTTGGTACCGCCGAAGCTTACGAAGGTAACCTCGTCCTGCCTGTTGCCGTCAGCAGGCGGCGTGGAGTGTTCTCGAGACACCACGGGGTCGAATACCACACCGGCAGCGGCGGGCACGCAGGTGCACATCATGGACCCGGTGGGTTTGACGGCCACGGCGCCTTTGGTGGCGGCGATGGCCACCGGTGATCATCTCAGGAAGCGACCGCTGACCGGGATTTGAGCGAGCCTGTCGTCCTCTCCGCCGCCCGGTCCCGAGGGCCGGGACGCGAGCTGGGTAGTGGCCGACCCGGACGGCGACGAGTGCCGTGTCTTGCGGGCATTGCGCCCCGACGAGCTCGCCGACCAGGCAGCCGGCCGACGACGACAACGCGCTGGTGTTACGGATGCGGCCAATGACGATCTGTACGGTCAGGGATCAATGGCGGCATACTTGACTTTCTTTGTTCCGTCGGAAAGAACTCGCCAGCTCCCGAGAAAGTCTGATATGCCGCAGATTGCCGGTCCTCGTCAACGCAGATAAGCGTCGGAAGGCCTATCGAGCGCTAGTCCGGGCGGCCGTACTCGAAATGGCATTGGGCGTGGTGTGGGTGGTCTTTCCCTTCGCGGGTCGTGGCAGCTTCCATGTCGTTGGGGGAATCGCGATCTTCGCCGGAGGCCTGGTCGTGCTTGGAATTGCCCTTCGGCTCCGGAGCAAGAGCACGGGCAGATAACCGGACTGGCCAGACCGCCCGACCTTGCCATCCAGGGCGGCTGACCGGTCCCGCGGCAGATGCGGAGAATTCTGGCCGCGGCTGTCGATTTCAGCCGGCTGTGCTCCGTTGGGTAACCGGAAGAGTCCGCGGGCAGGCTTGCCCTGGCAGGTACCGGAGGATGAGATGAAGTACGCACTGCTGATCTACGCGATGCCCGAAGCAGCGAACAACGCGGATCCGCGGACCGCAGAAGGCGTCATCGACAACTGGCTCGACTACACGGTCGCAATTCGCGAGTCGGGCGCGCTCATCGCGGCCGAGCAGCTGGATCAGGCCGACACCGCCACCAGCGTCGCCATTCAGGGCGGCGAGCGCCTGCTCACCGACGGGCCATTCATGGAGACTAAGGAGCACCTGGGCGGCTTCTACCTCATCGACGTGCCCGACCTCGACACGGCGCTCGACTGGGCTGCCAAGATGCCGATCATGCGCTACGGCACCGTCGAGGTCCGGCCGGTCAAGGAGGGCCAGGCGTGGCAGGCGGGCCTGAAGTAACAAGGCCCGCAGGAGCAGGGCCCGAGGTGACGGCCGCCGCACTCGAGCGCGCCTACCGCGAGGAATGGACCGCGGTCGTCGCGACGATCGCACGTCGGCTCGGCGACCTCCAGACCGCGGAGGACGCGGTGTCCGAGGCATTCATCGCGGCCGCCAGGACCTGGCCACGCGACGGAGTTCCGCCGAAGCCCGGCGCCTGGCTGACGGTGACGGCATGGCGCAAGGCGATCGACCAGCTGCGAGCCCGGCAGCATATCTCCGAGCACGGCCTCACACCCCTGATCGCGACGGCAAGCGCCGACGAGCCGTCGGCCGGTCCCGAGGAGGCCAGCATGGAGGACGACCGGCTTGGGCTAATCTTCGCGTGCTGCCATCCGGCGCTGGCCCTCGAAGTACGCGTAGCGCTCACGCTGCGGTATGTCGCCGGGCTGACGACGCGAGAAATCGCAGCGGCGTTCCTGACACCCGAGCCGACACTGGCCCAGCGGCTAGTCCGCGCGAAGCGCAAGATCCGAGCCTCGGGCATCAGGTTCGACGCGCCGCCCGCCGCAGCGCTCGCGAGCAGGCTTGCCGCCGTGCAGGCGGTCATCTACCTGGTGTTCAACGAGGGGTACGCGACGACCGGTGGCGACGAGCTGCTGCGCGTCGATCTGTGCGCCGAGGCCATCTGGCTCGGCCGGGTACTGCATCGGCTCCTGCCGGCGGACACCGAGAGCGCCGGGCTGCTCGCGCTGATGCTGCTCACGCACTCGCACGCAGCGGCGAGGCTAGACGATGCCGGCCGCCCTGTACTCCTCGCAGATCAGGACCGCGCGGCCTGGGACCGTTCGATGATCGTCGAGGGCACGGCGCTGCTCGACGCCGCGGTCGCCCGTCATGCACCTGGTCCTTATCAGCTCCAGGCCGCCATCGCGGCTGTGCACGCGGCCGCGCCGTCGTTCGCGCTGACCGACTGGCCGCAGATTGCCGCGCTCTACGGCGAGCTGGCGCGCCGGTCCCCTTCTCCGGTCGTCGAGGTCAACCGCGCGGTCGCGGTCGGGCTCGCTGACGGCCCGCTCGCGGGCCTGGCCGTGCTCGGTCCCGTGCTGGCGTCAGGTCAGCTGGCCGGCTACGGACCGCTGCACGCCGCGCATGCCGACCTGCTGGACCAGTCGGGTCAGCAGGACGCGGCGGCGGCTGCCTGGGCGCGCGCTATCGAGACGACAGAGAACGGCCCGCTCCGCGACCAACTCGTCCGCCGCGTCGCAAACCGGACGTCTCGCTAGTACCCGGACAATCAGCAGCCCGCGTCACGGCCCACAAAGGGCGTCGGATTGCAAGTGCCGCCCTTCTTTGGGCAGCACTTGCAACCTCACGCCCAAAGAACCGCGCCCGCTCGCGACCTCACGCCAAAACTCGCGCCGCCGGGCAGCCAGCGATCTTCCGGCGATCTGTCGATCTGGCGCGCTGGCGGCCGTAGGAGGAGTGAGCTCGGGTAGTTCGCAGGCGCCTCCCCGGCACCACTACCCGGTCCCGGAGGTGGGAACAATGCAGCTCACCGCACCCGCGGCCGCATCGGCAGTGCGCGGCCAGCGGAGCTGGGCCCTGGCGCTGACGTCGGTGGCCTTCTTCATGACCGCGCTCGACGCGCTCGTGGTCGTCACGGCGCTGCCAGCGATCCACGCCGGGCTCGGCGGCAGCGTCGCGACGCTGGAGTGGACGGTCAACGCCTACACGCTGCCGTTCGCGGCCGGCATCATCACCGCGGCCGCGCTCGGCGACAAGCTCGGCCGGCGCCGGATGTACGTGACCGGACTGCTCTTGTTCACGATCGCCTCGGCCGCCTGCGCACTCGCGCCGAGCGCCGGCGTCCTGATCAGCGCACGCGCGGTCCAGGGACTCGGCGCGGCGCTGGTGACGCCGCTGAGCCTGACCATCCTCGCGGCGGTCTTCCCGGCCGAACGGCGCGGCTCCATCATCGGCATCTGGGGCGCGATCGGCGGCCTCGCCGTTGCGGCCGGACCGCTGGTGGGCGGCGCGGTCGTGCAGGGCCTGGACTGGCACTGGATCTTCTGGATCAACGTGCCGATCGGCCTGGCCGCCGCGGCTCTGTCGCTCACGCGCCTGCCTGAGAGCCGTGGCCCTGCTCGCCGGCTGGACGTCGGCGGCGTCACGCTCGTCGCGGCAGGCGCGGTCGCGCTGGCCTGGGGCCTGGTCCGGACCGCGGAGGTGGGCTGGGGCAGCCCGGAGGTGATCGCCGCCCTGTGCACCGGAGCGCTGCTGATCGCGGTCTTCTTCGCCTGGGAGCGACGCGTGCCCGAGCCGATGCTCCCGCCGCGGCTGCTCCGCGTCCGGGCTTTTACCGCGGCGAACGCGACCGGGTTCCTGAGCATGGCCGCGATCACGTCGGCCGCGTTCCTGATGTCACAGTTCTTCCAGCTCGGGCTCGGATTCTCGCCACTGGCCACCGGGCTCCGGTTCCTGCCGTGGACCGCGACGCCGCTCCTGGTCGCACCAATCGCGGGCCGGCTGGCAGACCGGATCGGGGTCAGGCCGCTGATGGCAACGGGCATGGCGATGCAAGCCGGCGGCCTTGCCTGGGTGGCCATCGAGGTCACGGCCGGCGCCAGCTACGGCGAGCTCGTGCTGCCGCTGGTGATTGCTGGCGTCGGCATCTCGATGGCGATCCCGACGACGCCGACCGCCGCGCTCGACGCGGTGCCGCCGGCCGACATCGGCACGGCCTCCGGTGTGCAGAACACGCTGCAGCGATTCGGTGCGGTCTTCGGGGTCGCGATCGTCACCGCGGTCTTCTCGGCGAGCGGGTACCTGGGCTCCCCAGCCGGCGTGATCGCCGGCGTCCGGCCCGGGCTCGGCGCGTCGGCCGGGCTGTCTCTGCTCGGCGCGCTCGCCGCGCTCGGTGCCGGACGGCGGCGCGGTGACTGGCCGCGGCTACCGGCGCCGTCCAGGCACCCGCGCTAGCCTCGGCAAGTGAGGTGAGTCATCGATGAACGCATTCACGACCACAACAGCGAGTCAGCGTGCCGCCACCGCAGCGGAGCACCGGGCCGCGCGGCTCGCCCTGCTCGCCAGGGAGAAGGAGCTGAACCAGCTCCGTGACGAGCTAGCCCAGCAGCGGCGGCAGCTGCCCTGGGTCCCGCTGGAGAAGGACTACGAGTTCGACGGCCCGGACGGCCGGCTCTCGATGCTGGATCTCTTCGGCGGCCACAGCCAGCTCATCGTCTACCACTTCATGCTCGGACCGGGCTGGGTGGAGGGCTGCCCGAGCTGCTCGTTCTGGGCGGACAGCTTCGACGGGACACCGGTCCACCTGGCCAACAGGGACGCGGCCCTGGTGGCCGTGTCCCGCGCCCCGTTCGCGGAGATCGAGGCGTACCGGCAGCGGATGGGCTGGTCGTTCCGGTGGGTGTCGTCAGAGCCCAGTGACTTCAACTTCGACTTCGGCGTCTCGTCCACGCCCGAGCAGCGGGCCGCGGGCGGGGAGTACAACTTCCGCCAGGTCGACGAGCCGATGGAGGAGTCACCGGGGCTGAGCGTCTTTGCCAGGGACGAGGCGGGTCAGGTGTTCCACACCTACTCCACCTTCAGCCGCGGGCTCGACCCGATCAACAGCGGCTACCAGCTGCTCGACCTGACCCCCAAGGGACGGGACGAGCAGGACCTGCCGTGGACGATGGCCTGGCTGCGGCGGCACGACTCCTACTGAGCGGGCCGCTACAGCGCAGCACCCCGCCGCCTCGGCGCCGGGCTAACGCAGCTCGGCGTCGAGCGCGGCGGTGAAGACCTCGGTGATCTGGTGCAGCTCGGCGGCGGAGATGACGAACGGCGGCGAGATCTGCAACGCCACTCCGCGCAGCAGCCTGGTGATGAGCCCGCGCCGGCGCGCGCCCGCGACGACGCGAGCGCCGATGCCGGGGTCGGCGTCCCTGGCTGCCTGGCTGATCTCGACAGCGCCGAGCAGCCCGGCCCCGGTCCGCACCTGCCCGACGAGCTCGTGCCGCGCAAGCGGCGCGAGCGCGGCGGCGAGAGCGGGCTCCAGCTCCCTGACCCGCTGCACGAGCTGCTCGCGCTCGATGATGTCGAGGTTGGCCAGGCCGACCGCGCACGCGGCCGGGTGCGCGGAGTAGGTGTACCCGTGCCGGAAGATCTCGGTCGAGCCCGCCCGCCAGAACGGCTCGCTCACCCGCGGCCCGGCCACCACCGCACCGAGCGGCAGGTAACCAGACGTCAGTCCCTTCGCCACGATCATCATGTCCGGCTCGAGCCCGTACCGGATGCTGCCGAACCACTCGCCGGTGCGGCCGAATCCGGTGATGACCTCGTCGGCCACGAACAGCACGTCGTTGTCCCGGCAGATCCGCTGGACCTCGGTCAGGTAACCGTCGGGCGGGAAGTACACGCCGCCGGCGCCGATGACCGGCTCGCAGAAGAACGCGCCGATGCGGTCCGCGCCGACCTGCTCGATGATCTTGGCCAGGGCCGACGCGTCGTCCCACGGCACGTGCTCGACCAGCGGCACCAGCTCGCCAAACGGGTCAGTGTTGACCGGGATGCCGCCCAGCGACGTGCCGTACGCGTTCATGCCGTGATACGCGTGCGAGCGGGCCACGATGATCTGCTTGCCAGGATGGCCGACCGCGCGCCAGTACGCGCGCGTGAGCTTGGCCGCGGTGTCGATCGCGTCGGAGCCGCCTCCGGGCGTGAAGAACACCTTCGCATCCGTCATCGGCGCGAGGGCCGCGACCCGCTCCGCCAGCGCCTCGGCCGGCTTGCTGGAGAAGATCTCGAACGCCTGGTAGCACGCCAGCTCGCGCATCTGCGCCGCCGCCACGTCGGCGAGCTCGGCGCGTCCGTGACCGACGTTGCAGTACCAGAGACTGCCGATGGCGTCGAGATAAGCACGGCCGTCCGCGTCGTACACGGTCGCACCCTCGCCGCGCACGATCGTGACCGTGTGCCCGGCAAGGGCGCCCATGCTGGCGAACGGGTTCCACATGGCCGGGCCCTTGTTGGCGGGCGCTCCGGCCGCACCGTCAGCTGATGACATTCAGGCGTCCCTTCCGCGATCCTCGCGGCCAATCTATCGGCCTACCGCAGGGCGACGGCGGGCCGGTGCGGCCAGTGTCGGTCAGCACCCTTGCCGTCATGGCAGGGAACGGGGCCGACCCAGCACCCCTCGCTTACCGGCCCGAGCGGCCCAGCCAGCGAGCAGCAAGCTCATCCACCCAGCCCGCGGCGGCACCGGGCTCGCCCGGCGGCTCGGCCACGATGACCAGCTCGGTCACGCCCGCGGCCGCCAGCGCAGGCAGCATGCTCGGATCACCATCACGCAGCGAGACCGCGACGCTCAGGTCGCCCATGTTCCGGTCATGCTGGCGGCACGCCGCGGCGAGCGCGCTCAATCGGTCCGGCACATCGGCCGCGGCCAGGTTGAAGCCGTACCAGCCGTCGCCGACCGTTGCCACGCGGCGCAGTGCGGTGTCCGTTGTGCCGCCGACGACGACCGGGATTCGCCGCCCGCCGGCCGGCTTGGGATAGACGCGCACCCCTTCGAACCGGACGAACTCGCCATAAAAGCTGGCTACCTCGCTGGCCCACACTCGGCGCATCGCGCGGATGTACTCATCCGTACGCGCGCCGCGGCGGGCGAACGGCACGCCCAGCGCGGCGAACTCCTCCGCCGACCAGCCGACGCCCACGCCCAGCAGGAACCGGCCGCCCGACAAGACGTCCAGGGTTGCCGCCTGCTTGGCGATCACGAGCGGATTGTGCTCAGGCAGCAGCAGGATCCCAGTCGCCAGCTTGATCCTCTGGGTGTGCGCCGCGATGAAGCTCAGGCCCAGCAGCGGATCGAGCCAGTCCGCGTCCGCCGGCACCGCGATCTTGCCGTCGCCGGAGTACGGGTAGCGGGACGTCGGGCTGTCCACCATGACGACGTGCTCGCCGCACCACAGGGTCGCGAACCCGGCCGCGTCGGCGGCCACGGCGACCGCGCCGATGATCTCGGGCCGGCTGCCGTTGCCGACGCCGAGGGCGTGCAGCCCGATCTGGATCCCGGTGCCGTCGCCAGGGGTCGAGCCAGGTGATGACGTCACCCTTCGTCAGTACCCACTCCGGGAGCTGACCTGACTAGCTTGATTAACCCGGAGAATGTGGGGCAGCCTGCGTGTATGCGGATCCGGTGGACAGCGGCAGCGCTGGTGTTAGGCGCCGGCGTCCTATGCGCCAGTGTCGTGTGTGGCTGCGCCGGCACCCCGGCTGCCTTGTTTGGCACCGGCACAAACGGCAGCCCGGGTTCAGCAAGTGCGCCGCACACAGCCGTGCTGGACGCCCCCGGCCAGCGCAGCGCGACGCTCGCGGTCGTCTCGGGCGCCACCACGCTGACCGTCAGCGCGGCGCCGCTATCAGGACAGCTGCTACGCGTGCGGACGCCTGCGAACTCCGGTGTGCGCCCGCAACTCGTCCAGGCCGACGGCCGGGTGCAACTCTTCCTGGACAGCACCGGCCAGAGCGGCCCGAGCGCAGTCGTGATCGAGCTGAGCTCGGCCGTGCGCTGGCGGCTGCAGTTCAGCGGCGGCACTACACAGACCGTGCTCGACCTTGGCCGCGGCGAGATCAGCGGCATCGATTTCACGGCGGGATCGAGCCTGATCAGCATGACGCTGCCGCGGCCGCTCGGGACGACGACGATCACGCTGGCGGGCGGCGCCAGCCAGGTCGACGTCCAGGTTCCCGTCGGCGTCCTGGCGCGACTTCGGCTCGACGGCGGCGCTGGCTCTGCGACCGTCGGCGGCCAGACTCACGTCGGCATCGGCGGCGGGACGGTGCTGATACCGCCAGGCTGGACGGGCGCAGTGAATCGTTACGAGGTCACCGCGCCAGCCGGCGTCAGCACCATCTCCGTTACCAGTTGAGGGCCGCGGTAGCCTCGGTGCCGCCGGCTCGGCCTTGCGACTCCGTAACCACGACTGCGTAACCACGACTGCGCACTACCGCCCGGCGGCACCCTGCTCAGAACTGCTGCTTGAGCTCATCAATCTCGCGTGCCTTCGCCTGCAGTTGCACGTACGCCGGCCGCTCCCTGATCCGGGCGAGCGCCCACCGCACGGCATCGGCGCGGTTGTTGGCGATGCCGGCCGTGATGAGCGTGTCCAGTGTCTCCAGGTCCGTCGGCCCCAGCCTGGCCATGACGGGCGTGAGCTCGCCACCCGCCAGTGCGCGCGCCTCAAGCGAGCGACCCTGCCTGTTCATCACGATGCCGGGCCCAGCTCTGTCGGCGCCGAATTGGAACTCCAGTCGCCTCGCTTCGGGCAGCTTGTCGGAGAGGTCGCGCCGCAGCGTCTCCAGTTCCTGGCCGAAAGCCCGGCCGAAGTCCTGGACGACGCGCTCGCGCTCAGTCAGATCGCCTTCGGCTGTCACGAAGACCCGGACTGCCAGCTCTCCAGGCTCGACAACAGGGTCATCGCCGTACTGCAGCACGGCTACCCGTTCGATGCCGCCACCAGGGAATCGGGCCTTGACGTCGTCCTCGATCAGCTGCTGAACGTGCTCGAGCGCTGCCTGCTCCACGAACCACTCCTCCAATTGCTGACGTAGCCAGGGTAACTCGCGTAACTGGATCGGCGTCCACCGATTGTCGGCGTAGACACTCGGTCCCCGGACCCGGTGTTATGCTTTATGCCGACTCATGCGGCTATGAATGAGTTGGTGCCATGCGCAAGTGGCGGTACTTAGTCAGCGGACTGCTGACTGCCACTCTCGCGCTTTTGTGCGGAGCATGCAGTGGCGGGCCAGCTCTCCCACTGCACGTGCGGCTGGCCGCCGGTCCCGCGTCTGGCGCGTTCGATTCGCCGGTCCATTTCGCCGTCAGTGGGCTGCCGCCGGGAGCCCGAGTCATCCTTCAACTGCGAACGCACGATTACCAGGGCCGCGCCTGGGAGTCAGCCGCTGAGTTCAGGGCTAGCGCGGCGGGCACACTGAACCTGGCGACGGCAGTCCCGGTGTCGGGCAGTTATCACGTCGCAGATCAGGCTGGCTTGCTGTGGTCGCTGCACCCGGCGTTCAAGAGCGGCCCCGAGACGCAGTTCTACATGGCTTATTCCGGCTTCACCGCTACGGTGCTGGTGTTCGTCGATGGCCGGATCGTGGGGAGCCAGTCGCTGCGCCGCCTAGGCTCGCCTCAGAGGAGCACTCAGACGGTGCGCCATGACGGCTTTGCTAGTTCGCTGTTTCTTCCAGCGAAGCCGCGCCAGAACGCTCCCGCCATTGTCGTCATCGGCGGCTCGAACGGCGGCGAGGACACGTTCACTGCCGCGGCGCTCGCCGCGATCGGGTACCCGGCTCTCGCCCTGGGCTACTTCAAGGAGCCTGGTCTGCCGAGCTGCCTGTGCGACATCGCGCTGGAGTACTTCGCTCGCGCCGTCCACTGGCTGCGCCAGCAGCCGCAAGCCAAAGGGCGCCCGGTCATTTTGTACGGCGCATCGCGCGGCGGAGAGGGCGCCCTGCTGATTGCATCGCTCGAGCCGCACCTCTTCGAGGCCGTCATAGCCAGCTCGCCCAGCGCGTACGTCAACGGTGCCTTCGGCGGCGCGCCTGGCCCGGCCTGGACGTTTCATGGCAAGCCGTTGATTACGGGGACGCTTATCCCGGTGGACCGCATCCGAGTTCCGCTGCTGCTGGGTGACGGCGGCCAGGACGCGATCTGGAACTCCGAAGCGTCGGTCTCGATCATCATGAACGAGCTGCAGGGCGCGCATGACCCCGCGCCGTACATCAATCTGTTCTATCCGGACGCTGGCCACGCATTCCTCGGCGCGCCACCGTACTTCCCGTATGCGCTCTACTCCGCGGCCGGGAATTCCGTGGGCGGCAGTCAGCAAGCCAACGCCCTGGCAATCGACCAATCCTGGGTCAGGATGATCGAATTCATCAACGACCCCTGGCGCCACTGAACAGCGCCTCTGCGCGCGCCAACGCCATCAATAGTCGGTCCGGCCACTAGGCGGTGCAGGATCTCAGGTCGACTTCAGCCGAGGGTCGGCGCTCGGCTACCGGACCGGCACGTGCTGGCGCGCGCCCGCAGTGAGCTGCCGGTACAGCGCTGCAGTATCCGGATGCGGCTCGCCGCCTGGCGCGATGTCCTCGATGGCCTCCAGGCAACGATGCCAGGCCTCGGTGACGCCTGCCAGGTTGCCGGCTGCGTGCTCGGCGCGCATGACTGCCCGCCAGAGCTGCTCGGCGGAGGCCTCCGCCAGCAAGCCGGCCCTGGCAGCCCTGGCGGCCGCGCGTGCCGAGCCAGTCGCGAGCTCCAGCTCAGCTAGTGTTTCGGCCGCATCGACGAGCTCTGCCCGTACGGTCTCGGCCAGCGGGATGTCGATCCACCAGAAGTAGCTGCCAGTGAACGGCAGCCCGCCGATGAGCGCGACTGCCATTCGGAGGTCATCGGCCCGTCCAGTGCCGACGAGCTCCCGGAACCGCGACCAGTCAAGCGAAGCGTCCGGATGCAGCACGTACTGGCCGTTGCCCGTGTGGATGATGTACTCCTGCCCGTCGCTGGCGAGCCCGAGCCGCCGCCTTGTCCTGGTGATGATCTGTCGGACCGCATCGGTCGGCTTCGGGTGATCGGGGTCAGCGCCGAGCATGCTGCACAGCGCCGAGTTCGACAGCCCGGCCGGGGCTGCCAGCGCGAGCGCCAGGACAAGCTCGGCTTGCTTCGGCTGAAGCTGCTCCGAGCATCCGCTAATGGTGAACGGGCCGAGGATCTTCACCCCGAGCCCGGCCGAATCGGCAGTGGGATCGCACGCCGATGCCGGGCGCGCGCGGCCGGCATCAGCGCTCAGGCCTTCGGTGCCGTCATCCTCCGCCCAGCGCACCGTGCCGGTGTCGTAGTGCGGTCGCATGGCCGCTGCTTGCGGAATCCATGGCGGTGCGCCATAGACGAGGTACGGTGACTCGTCCTGGCCGACGTCATCCAGCTCGGCACCAAATGAGAACAGCGCGCCGACTGCTTCGTAGTCGGCGCCCGACAGGACCCGCGGCCGGACGGTGATCTGCAGCGGAACGACGTTCGCGACGATGCCATCCGGCACGTCCGGATCCGGGGCAAGTTGCAGGACGGTGGGCGCCATCCGTCCGTCTGCGGCCTCCGGGTCGCCGGCGACTAGGGCTGCGACGCCGCCTGCACCGTCCTCGGCAAGGTGCAGCAGGCGGGTCATCTGCTCGGCCGACGGCTGGGCGCGGCTGACAAGAATTGTCAGGCCCCAGTCCTCGTTGTCGGGCTCGGCCAGTCGCAGCTCGCGCACGTCCGCCGGGGCATGCTCGGCGATCCGGTGCGCGACCGCGGCACATCGCGACTCGAGCAGGTCGAGGGCGTCGTCGAGGGTCGCGCAGTACTCGGCGCGCCGGAGCGGTTCGATCTCGTCACAGCCGACGACGATGAGGTCGTACCATCCGCTCCACTGGCCGGTCGCCAGCTCGGTCGCTGTCGTCGCCACAACCTGATCGACAAGGGCCGGCGGCCCGTCGCAGCTGGTCACCTGCAAGGACTCCAGGTCGAGTAGCAGGTAACCGGCCGCGGTGGCGCCAGCGGTCATCAATCCGGGCAGCACGTGGCACGCAGCCGGCCTGCCGGGCGCGGTAACAGTTGCCGGCAAGTCCAGCTGCCAGCACATGCCCTGCCGACCGGGGCTGATGGAGTAAGGCGCTGGCGGTCCGTCCGCCGCCGGCGTGGCCAGCAACACTTCGAGAACCTCAGGGGTGACATGGACGCCGACGATGTCCGGCAGTTCCTGTCCCGCGTTGAGGATCCCGGCCTCGAGGCAGGCCAAGGCGTCGCGGAGGGTCTGCAGCGGCGCCTCCGGCGCGGCGGCGTGCAGCCGCTGCTCGGCGGCCAGCACGTCCGGATTGGCGGGCAGCGCAATCCGGCGGCCGCGGCGGCGATATTGCCGCTGGCGCAGACGCAGCCGGTTGAGGCTCGTCAGCACGGCGCCGGCGAGAGCGCCGGTGACGAATACCGCGGCTGCCGGCAGCCGCGCGCTCGCCGGGTCGGGATTCGCCGACGTCTGAATGCCCATCTGATCGGCCGCAGTGCCGGCGGCGGGCGGCGCGGCGGCGCTCGCGTCATGTGGGGTCTCGGAGTCCGCTGCCCTTCGCCCGCCAGCGGCACGGTGGCGTCGCCGGTAGTGCGGGTCCGCCGTGGGATGGCCGAGGTGCTGACCAGTGGCCCCGCGATGGCCGCCGGGCCCGGTGCCCGCGGTGCCGGGGAGGAGCAGGTGCCAGCCAGGTTCGATCAGCGATGGATTGGTGAAGACCTGGCGGTCGCCAACGTGACGGCCGTAGTTCAGCCGGACGATCTCGGGATACCGCTCTCCCGCCCCAAGGTAATGCCGTGCGAGTGACCACAGGCAGTCACCTGGGTGGACGACGACGACCGTGCTGGTGGTCTCGGCCTGCGTAGTCAGCGCGGCCGGCGCCGCGTGGTCCTGGCCCGGCGGAGAAGGCGCAGCGTCCGGGTGCCCGGTGGCAGTGAGCTGGCCTGTAGTCGTGACCGAGGCCGACAGCGTGACCGCCGACGGCGCCGCGAACGTGAGTGCAGCCAGCGCGACCAGATAGGCGGCCGCGCCCTGCAGTCCGCCGAGCCGCAGGTACGGGGATTTCCGGGCGCGGATCGTCGCCTGGGCTTCGGCGAGCACGCACACGCTGAACAGCAGCCAGGCAAGCCACGAGCAGTCGCGGATGATCGCAAGCAGGAGGCTCCCGTTGTCACGGCTGGACAGGACTTGTCCAACGCGATGCCATCCGGCAAAGTGCCCGGGCACGGGCGATCCGCCAAACCGGTACAGGATGACCGGCAGCCCCAAGACGACGAGCGTCAGCGCCGCCATCGCCGTCAGCCCGCTCAGGATGGCCCGCGTACGAGTGATCATGACCCTCCTGTCACGCCGGTCACCAGCGACGCCGTCGCGGTGCCCGTGCTGGTGAAAGAGTCCACGCCGATGAGCGACAGGAACGTCGTTGGCTCCGTGATCGTCACGCTCACGCGGATGGCCCGGATGCCGACGGCGGAGGCCGTGAACTGGTCGCATCCGGCATCGATGAGGTAGCTACGGGCGGCGGCCAGCGCCTGCTGCTGGTCGACGACGAAAGCGCCGGACGTGTATGCGCTCGAGGTGTTCACGGTTGTCGCGCCCGCCCTGGCCGCTTCCTGGGCAAGGGCGACGGCGTTCTCGTCTGCGCCGAGTTTGGCTCCGCCGTCCACCACGATGCCAGCCAGCGCCGCCAGCGCGACGAACATCACGACGACCATGAGTGATAGCCCGCCGCGGTCGCGGTCATGACAGTGCGGCGAACCCCGCTGTGACAGGTGCATGCCGATTCACCGCGACCTGTAGATGTCAAGCGGGCTGGTGAAGCTGGCCCGCAGGCTGGCCTTGCCGGGCAGGCCCGGCAACGCCAGGTTTGCGAGCGAGACAGTGCAGCTGACGGTCGCCGAGACGATGGCGGGCTGGCCGACGGGAACCGAGAACTGACCGCTGCTGATCGCCACGACGGGCGCGCAGTCCAGGCCGTCGCGCCGGAGCGCGGCTCGCGCGCTCGCTTCACCGGCCGCCTGCGCGGCGGCCGGCGTCAGCGCGATCGACGCCTGCCGGGCGGCGTCGCGCGCGGCCGCGTCAACCGAGCCCTGGGCAATCGATGTGCGTCCAGCCGCGATCACAAGGCCGACGAGGCCAAGCAGGACCGGCGCCAGGATCACAAGCTCAAGCGCGGCGTTGCCGTCATCCGCCCGTCCGGGTCGCCGTGTCCTCATGGCTGGAACTGCTCCACGGGCGCCTGCACTGTCTCCGACACGCTGACGACAAGTCCGGGGACAAAGCTGGGAACGTGGCCGCTCACCGTGATCGAGATCGTCGAGCCGGTGCTGCCTATGGCAGTTGCCTGCGGATCCTCGAGGTAGCCCTGACCAGCCTGCACGGCGAACCCCAGTGCCGCCGCTGGCCCGGCGGCGCGGGTTGCGTGAAGCGCGCGTGCCGCGTCTGCGCCCTGGCGGGCAGCCGCGAGCGCCGCGTTCCTGGCCAGGAACCAGAACGAAGCCTGGATCAGAACCATGATCAACAGGAAGACGAACGGCAGGACTGCGACGTAGCTCAGCGTCAGGGCGCCGCAGTCGTCGCGCCGCAGTCCACTGCGCCGCGCAACGATAACGGTCCACAGCCTTAGTTCGGGATCAGCGACTCAAGATTGCCGAGCTTGCCAGCCAGGAAGGTGGCGAGCGCGAGCGCGGCGGTGACCAAGACGATGGCGATCGCAACCCATTCCAGGCTCAGCGCTCCCGCCTGCGAATCGGCCGATCTGACGGCTGCGATGCGCGACTGCAACTGCATCATCAGGTAGCGCACGGCGAGTAAGCGCGGATCCGTCTGCATAGTTCTGCCTCTCTGAGTGCCATGTGGGCGGGCTAGCCGAAGAGCCGGTAGAAGTCGGGGAAGATCAGCAGCACGAGGAATCCTCCGGCGAGCAGGGCGATCGGAAGCACCATGGTGGTGCTGCGCGCGCCAGCCTGTGCCTTTGTCGCCGCCAGCGCCTCGGCTCTCATCGACTCGGCCCGCGCGCTGAGCGTCTCGAGGATCCGCGCGCCTTCGTGGCCGGCCACATGGGCGATCTCGGCGAGGTCACCGAGCTCCGCAATGCCGATCTCGGCGGCTAACGCAGCGAGGCCATCCCAGGGTGGCTTGCTCGCCTTACGGGCCTGATCGAGAGCTCCGCCGATGCGCTCGAACGCCCAGCCGCAGCCGACCTCGGCCGCGGCCTCGAGTGCCTCTGTCGGCGCGGCCCCAGCGCCGCGTTCGAGCGCCACAAGATCGAGGTAGCTCGTCAGTGCGTACCGGAAGTCTGACCGCTGCTGCTTCGCATTGACCCGCGTGACCAGATCAGGCAGGAAGAACATCCCGGTGCCAAGAGCGAGGGCGCCGCCTGCCGGGATCGTCAAGGGCAGTGACTGCCCCCCGAGCACCAGCAAGGCGGACAGCACCGGGACTAGCGCCAGGCCGATGAGTCCGTAGCCGAATTTTCTCGCCAGCCAGGCCGCCGGGTCCTGGCCGAGCAGGCGGAGGTCGGCTGTCGGCACCGGCAGCCACGGTGCAGAAGTGCCCAGGCGGCGGCCGAGCCGGACGAGGAAGGGGGCCCGGCCATCGGCGCGGCCGCCGCCTGAGTCGAGTCGGCCTAGGGCAGCCCGCAGGCTGGGTCCGGCCGGAATGAGCTCGCCGGCGAACAGCCAGCATCCGAGGCCAGCGAGCAGGCCGCCAGCGATCACCCAGAGGCTCATCGGAAGCTCCCCATCCGGCCAGGCGCGGCCCGGTCGGACTCGTCGGGCGCCAGGAACCTGCCGGCGGCGGGCACGGCGCCAAGATGGTGCAGCCAGCCAAGGCCGGCCGCGTACAGGGCGACGACTAGCGCCATGACCATCTGGCCGGGCACCGTCCCGAACGGCGCGGAGTACGGCCTATTCAGAGTGGCGAAGACCGTGAATGCCAGCATGAACAGGGTGAGCCACTTGACGGTGGTCCGATGCTGAGCCCGGTCGGCCTCGATCTCGCGGCGGGCCGCAACATCACGCGCCAGCATCACCGAGAGCGCGGTGAGCACGTCCCGCACGGCACCGCCGCGCCGACCGGTCGCAATGATGAGTGCCGCCGCGATGCGGTCACCGGCCGGGTCGGCGACGTCGGCAGCGAACGCGCGCAGCGCAGCTTCGGACCCGGCTCGCGCCGCGAGGCGCCGGCCGAGCGCGCTGACCATGGGCTCGACGGCGGGTGGGGCATGCCGCGCCGATGCCTCGAGCGCATCTTCGAGTCCGCGACTTGCAGTGATCATGTCGGACAGACGGCGCGTCCATTGCTCCAGGCCCTCCAGCGTCCTGGCGCGCTGCTGCACTGCGCGGGTTGAGGTGAGCCGGGGCAAGAACAGCACTCCGAGCGCCGCTGCGATCATCGCGACGGGCCAGCGGGTGATAGCGAGCGTGGTCAGGCCGGCGACGAGCGCGATCAGCGCCTGCTGGCGCACCCGCCTCCGGGTGTACCTGCGGGCGCGGATGGGCCAGCGCCGCGGAATGCCCTGCGGGGACGACGGCCGGGTCAACTCCAGGATGAGCATGACGACGCCCGCGACCACGATGCCGCCGGCCAGGCCGGCCAGCACGGTCATCGGGGCCACCCGGCTGGCGGCCGGTGCTGCTGGGACCGGTGCTGGTCCAGCAGTGCTGCGTTGAAGCCTGCACCTGCGAGCCGGGCCATCAGGTCGGCTGACGGCGTGTGCGCGGCCACGGCATGGCCGGTCTGTGGGTCAGGCAGGAAGAGCCTGTTGACAGCTGGTCGCTCGGTGTCGCCGGGCGGCATGACCTCGAGGATTTCCGACACATAGCGCACAGTGCGCGTGCCGTCGAAGCCGCGGCGCATGTGCACGATGAGGTCTACCGCCATCCCGACGAGGATGTGAATGGCACGTTCGGCGAGGGCCAGGCCGCCGCGCAAGCCGAGGATGAGGATCCGGTCGAAGGCCTCGGTCGGAGAGTTCGCGTGCAGCGTGCACATCGAGCCTTCCTGGCCGGAGTTCATGGCCTCCAGCATCGGCATGATCTCGTCTCGCCTGACCTCGCCGACAAGGATCCGGCGCGGGTTGTGGCGCAGCGCGTGCGCGATCAGTTCGTGCAGGCTGATCCCGCCCGCGCCTTCAGAGTTCGCCTCACGCGCCTCGAACGCGATCACGTCCGGGTGCTGCGCTAGTTCGTGTAGGTACAGCTCGTATTCGCTCTCGAGCGTGGCGACGCGCTCGCCGGGCGGGACCTCGCTGGCGAGGGCTCGCAGCATCGTGGTCTTTCCGCAGTCGACTCCGCCGGTGACGATGATGTTGCAGCGGCTCTTCACGGCAGCAGCGAGGAACGCGGCGAGAGTGGTGTCCACCGTGCCGAGCGATACTAGCCGCGTTAACGTGACGTCGATCTGGCCATGCCGCCGCAGGGACACGCACGGCCGCGGCGTGACCGACATCGTCGCGGTCAGCCGGGCACCGCCGGTCAGCGCCACGTTGACCAGCGGCGCCGCGGCCGAGAAGTCGCGCGCGGTCTGCCCGCCGCGGGTGGCCCACGTCCTGATCATCGAGATCAGCGCATCGTCGCTGGCCGCCACCGGCGGCCCGGCTACCCGCTCACCGCTGGCATACGTGATCCAGACCTGGTCGCAGCCGTTGATGTCGACGTTCTCCACCTGCGGATCCCGCAGGTACGCGGTGACCGGGCCCAGTTCGTACCGCTGGTCGTGCACCGCCCGGGCCAGCTCGTCGATCGCGCCGCCGGCCGAGGCCGGCAGCAGCCCGGCGCGGACCTGCCGTTCCAGCCAGCGCCGGGCCGTCTCGCGGATGACCGGCATGACCTCAGCCGGGCTGGCGCCGTCGTCGAGGCGATTGCCCACCAGCGCCGTGATCTCGCCGACTCCGGCAATCAGCCGCGGATCGCTCAGCCCTGCCCTGGGCGGATCAGGCAGGCCACGATCATCGCTACCGGCGCGCTCGTCGCCGTGACCCCGGCCCGGCGGCAGCCACGGCTGATATCCGGCGAGGAACTCCGGCGGGGCCGGCGGCCAGTGCAGCGTCACCACCGGCCTCCGCCTTGCTGCCGCACTCGCCAGCTCATCCCGCTCCTCCACGGTCCAGCCAGTCCGGTACCCGGCGACCAGCGGCCGCGCGAACCCGAACCGGCGTTCCGCACCCTACGAGCCGGCTGTGAGCACCAGGTAAGCGCGCCGTGAGCGCACCCAGATCATCCCGCCGCCGCCGGCGCCGCGAGCTCCACCGTCCTGTGATCAGGAGCAGCCCCAGCCAGGGAACCAGGCTTGGAGACCGGTGGCCGTTGCTGTCAGAGAAGCTGCAGCTAACGCGCGGACATGGCGAAGAGCGGACGTCTGATTCGAGGTCCAGCTGACTGCCGATCCCCGCGTTATGCCTGCACGGCAATAGCCTGATGTCGTGGGCAGCGCCTCTGACGCGACACGAGGTTTAAGTGAAGATAGGCGCGGACGAGCGTGTGCGATTCGCCAGACCTAAGGATCAGAAGGCTCTGTCTTTCGTCCGAGCGGCCCGCCTGACACCTTCTGGACGAGCAGTGCCGTCATGATCGCCGCCAGCATCCCGGTGATCTTGATTGGCCAGCCTGAATACCAGGCTGGATGCGCGGGGCTCGCCGGGCTTGCACGCGCCTGGGCTGGCAGGCCAGCCCGCCAGATATCGGCCATGATCTGGAACGGGTACCAAAGCTTCACCACGGGAAAGAACCAGGACCACATGGCCAAGCCCGGCGAGCGGCGCTGAGGCCAGCCGCGGCCGCCCGCGTTGACCCTGGTGCGGTAAAACCAGACCACGAACATGACCATCACCACGAAAAACCCGAAATTGCAGAGGCCGCTGAGCTTCGGCGAGGCGATCGCCCCGAGGCAGGCCGCGGCTTCCGCTATCAGGGCGAGTACAAGAGGCACCGCCAGCCTCTGGAGTGAATAGCGCCCAGAGCGCACCGGTCGGCCCGGTGGTCTGTTCAGGTGGCCTGCTGGCACCTCGGTGCTCGCAACCGCGGCGCCGGTTTCTGCAACTGCCTGCCAGACATCCGCCAGATCGTCGTGCGAGATCGCAAGCTGGACCAAGCGGTCGCCGACTTCTCCGGTAATGACTATCCAGTCGCGCTTCACGAAACGAGATGGCGCCTGGCTGAATGCGATGGAGCATCCGGGTCCGGTGAATACAAACTCGCGGAGGGCCTGGGGCGCGGAGAACATAAAGGCGTCAGTGCCGACATCAACCGCTTCGGCCCCTGCAAGGGAAGCCACTGGCCGCGGATCCCAAGCCCGCCCTTTCCGAGAACGCTGGCGCGGTCAAGGGTCGTTGCGAAGCGCACCAGCGCTTCGATCTGGCTGCGCAGCGGAGCGTCCCTGGCGCGCACACGGTTCCGCCAAATGAGCGTGCCCAGCCACATGAGCGTAGCCACGATGCCGACTTGCGCCAGCAACGGGAGCAGCGCGCGCAGGTCCATGCTCAGCTCTCTCGCCTTAGGCGGATTAACGACTCAGGACACTAGCGACTAACGACAGGTTCGGGGGATTGATCACCGACTGGGATAACCAGATGAGGCATAGCTGCTTCTGGCATGGCTGGCCGAGGATCGCAAGGAGTTCCGCCAGGGACGTCAATATCGCGACGAGCCAGCTGTGGCCTCCCAGATCCCTCGATCTGGCTTGATGACCGCTCTTCCCGCGATGCCACGGGCAAGGTCATGCGCCCGAGCACGCCTGAGCCAGTTGCCGCTAGCATCTGTTCGCGATGAGATCATCGCGCAGTTCCCTCCATGCGGCTGTCGAGCTGCCGATCGTGTTGAACCTGGCCCTAACCTAGCCTTCGGCCAGGCCAAGTACATCGGGGCCCTCTGGATGGCCTACCTGGCCCGCTGACAGATCCGCACTGTCGGTCAGAATCGCAGGTCATCATGCGTAGCTAGACGTGCCAGATCGCAATGGTTTTGTGGGCCCTGGCGACTGGACTGCTCGCAAAGCGTGTGACCGCCGATCATTATGCGCATGCGGTTCATTTGCTGCTAGACGGTGCGCCGCCTTGCCGGACCAGGGTGCAGCGCCTAAAGTCCGGTGCCAGTGAGCGCGTTCGCGCTCGCCGCCGGGAGGTGCGGTAGCTGTGTCAGCATCCCAAATCCTCGAGGCTGGGCGCCGTCTGCTGGGACCGACCAGGCGGCCACTGCCGGGCTTCCCCGAACCGGAGCCGATCTTCGTGCACGGGCCAGCGCGCATCGCCGCCATCTGCAATCAGAAGGGCGGCGTTGGCAAGACCACGACGACCATCAACCTCGGCGCCGCGCTGGCCGAGCACGGCCGCCGTGTCCTGCTGGTCGACTTCGACCCGCAGGGCGCGCTGTCGGTGGGCCTCGGGATAGAACCGCACGACCTGGACGCGACCGTCTACAACTTGCTGATGGACCGCGGGCTGACGGCGCACGACGTGATCATCAAGACCCGCGTCGACGGCATGGACCTGCTGCCGAGCAATATCGACCTGTCCGGTGCCGAGATTCAGCTCGTGCACGAGGTAGGCCGCGAGTTCGCGCTCGGCCGGGTGCTGCAGCCGATAATCCCTGACTACGACGTGATCCTGATCGACTGCCAGCCGTCGCTTGGCCTGCTGACCGTGAACGCCCTCGCCTGCGCCGACGGCGTGCTGGTTCCGCTGGAGTGCGAGTATTTCGCGCTACGCGGAGTTGCGCTGCTGATGGAGACCATCGACAAGGTCTCCTCGCGCCTCAGCCCGAAGCTAGCCATCGATGGCCTGCTAGCGACTATGTACGACTCCCGTACCTTGCACACGAGGGAAGTGCTGGCCGGGGTCGTCCAGGGGTTCGGCGATCTCGTCTTCCAGACCGTCATCAGCCGGACGGTGCGCTTCCCTGACTCTACGGTGGCTGGAGAGCCGATAACCAGGTTCGATCCTGCGTGCAACGGCGCTCACTCCTACCGTGAGCTGGCCAAGGAGGTACTGCATAGGTGGCGTCAACGCGAGGGCGTTCTCGCAGCTCGCGCTGGCTAAGCCCGCCAGCAGTCGCAGAGCTGCTGCGGCCCGGCGCCCTACGCAGTTACGAACAAACCTGGGCGCTCGGCCTGGCAGACGACGAAGCCTAGTCAACGGGCCGGTGGCAGCTGCGCGCCCACCGCCGGGAGCATCTGGGGTCGAATCTGAACGGTTGCCGTGGCCACGGCAACGACGGCGCCGTCTGCGTCGAGCAGCTCGCCGGCGAGGAACCCAACGTCGCGGCCTCGGCGGACAACGCGGCCTCGTCCGAGCAGGCGACCCGGCCGGGCCGGGCGAAGAAACTGGACATGCAAGTCAGTCGTAGGGGCGAAGTCACCAGGACTAAGGCCAGCAACCAGCGCCGGTCCTAGCGTGTCATCCAGCATCGCGGCGAGAAAGCCACCCTGAATGACTCCCGCCGGATTCAAGAACGCCTCGGTCGCGGTGAACGCAACTTCGATCGTGCCCTGCTCCGGGCTAACCGACACAAGCTCCCAGCCAAGCGTCACCGCCGCGGCTGGAAGCGGCACCCTACCTTCCACTGCATCCCAGAACGGGCCCTCACGTGCCACGACCAACATCCTGGCAGTCACTGCTGACAGTACCGAATCGCACGCACCAGCCAACGCGCAGTCAACGCCGCAGTTGGATTGATGCAGTGGCGAGCAGCTGGGTATTAAGGCGGCCGGGGCGACTGTCACATCGAGGTGGGAAAGGATGCCTTATGGAGATCACCAATCTGGGCGAGGCCGATGGGCTGCCGCCAGTGGATTGGGCCGCAGTCGTTGAGAAGCTCGATGCGCGGTCGGCGCCAGCTGCGGACGGGGTGAACTCGCGCACGACGTGGCTGTGCACCATCAACGAGGACGGCAGCCCGCATGTGACTGCGGTCGGCGCCCTCTGGCTCGACGGCGCGTTCTGGTTCCAGACGGGCGCACGCACGCGGAAGGGGCGCAACGTCGCGCGCGATCCGCGGTGTTCGATCGCGGTCTCGATCCTCGATGCGGATGTCGTAATCGAGGGTGACGCCGCGCGAATGACCGAGCCGGGCGCGCTGGCGCGCACTGCGAATGCGTGGGCGGACAACGGCTGGCCAGCCGAGCCCGACGACAGCGGGCTGGGAATCACTGCCCCGTTCAACGCTCCGTCGCAAGGACCTCCGCCGTGGAACGTGTATCGCATTGAGCCGCGCTCGGCGATCGTTACCTTGGCAGCGGAGCCGGGCGGCCTGACTCGCTTCCGGTTCTGACGCTGCTGACCGGCACTCGGCCACCATTCTCCTCATGCTCATTGAGGTGCAGGGCGGTGCAGGCGGCCAGTTCAGCGCCATCGCTCACCCACATCCGGAAGCTCCTGGGTCGTTACGGCGAAGTGCTCGCGCAGGGCATGGCCAGCCGCCCTCGCCGAGCGAAACAAGGAGCCGGACGCGAAGGTCCGCTGGCCGCCAAGGCCATCCGAGAGCGCCGCCGCGCTGCGGGCGTCGTCCGGTAGGACGGCGACAACGGGAACGCCGAGGGCGTGCGCAACCTCTCGGCGGGTGTGCGTGCCCGGTCCGGTCAGCATCAGGGCGATCCGAGGCGGGCTGCCGACCAACTGCCCGAGAATGTCGATCCTGGATCTCGCCGCCCATACCTGACGCAGCGTGGGACGCACCACGACGGCGACGGTGCGGGCCCCCGACAGGATGGCCAGTGGCTGGCCGGGACCGGCATCGAGCCGCCCGCAGTCGGCCAGCACGTCCGCTTCCTGAGCGAGCAATGTCGAGGCGACAGCGGGCCACGCTAACGCGAGGCCCGCCGCCTGGCGCGGGTCGGTCAGCCCTGGCAGCACCATCCTGGTCCCGTCAGTGTCCAGTGCGATCAGTTGATCGCCCAGGCTCCGGCTAGCGGCCCGGATGTCCCGGCCCGCTTCAATGGCGTGCGCCATCAGACCCTGACTTGCCGGGACGTGCCCGGTCAGCAAGCCTGCGAGTACATCGCCGCCGCTCGGATCGCATTCGGCCACGATGACCGGCGCCGGCCACGTCAGGGCGAGAGCGACGGCGGCGGTCGTCACGCCCGGCGAACCGCCGGCTGATACAAGCGCGTAGAGCTCTCCCACTTACGAACCCCTCCTCGTCACGATGAGGGCGAACTGACCGGTGGAGACCTGGCTCGCTACCGCGACGGCATTGGCGTCACTGACGAGCAGGTCGACGATGTCTACGCCGTCCTGATCTGGCACAGCGTCGACCGCCTCGACGACGGCCGGGACTGGGGCGCTCAGCGACTCTGAGTCGGCCAGCGAGCCTGCCTGTCCCTGGTTGCCTGGCGTCGCGATGACCAACACGTGATCGCCAGGCACAAGGCCGCTTGTCGGCAGCGCGTACGGCTTGGCGGGAGCGACCACCAGATCCTGGCCGGGAGCCGGTGGCTGCGCCGTGGTCAGCTCGGACGGTGCCAGCAGGGTCGACGGCCGCAGTGTTACTGCTGCGATCTCGCCGCTGACCTGGCCGATCTGTGCCGCGGGTATGACCCGAATGCCAGGACCGACAGTCACGCCGATGCTCGCAAGGTCGGCCGTGGTGAGGACAGCGCCGGCCGGGACCGGCCGCGTCACCATGACGACGGCTACCTGATGGTCGGCACGCTGATAGACGGCCGCGCTGACAACGACGCCTGCCCCGGCCATCGCGACCGCAAGCGCGATCATGGCAGGCCGCCGGCGCCGTGGCAGCCCGCGCAGCCGGCCCGCCTCCTGGCTGCGCCCGTGACCGTGACCGTGACCCGGTCCGGCCGGGGCGATGTCAGGCTCGGGAAGGTACGCGGTCCCGACCGGCACTGGATTGTGGTTGCTCACGGGCTGGTCACCAGCGCCTCTCCTTGCGCAACCCGGACGGCGAAGTCGGCCGCGACCGGTAGCGCCGCATCGAGGAGGCCCCCTGCTCCGCCGGAGCCGGTCCAGCTGACGCGCCAGGTCACTGTGACCGACGCCTGGTAGGCGTTGCCCGGTTGGCCGACCGACGGCTGCACGTAGGTGTAGGAGCAGTCGGTGTGCTGCGTGGCCGCAGGCCCGCCCGGGTTGTACGCGGTGCCTGGTCCGGCGCAGCTGACCGCGCTGAGGCCAGTGCCGGGAGCGAACGTCAGTCCGACGGGGACCGCCGTGACGGACGCCCAGACCGCTCCTGCGGAGACCGTCACGTCGCGGGCATGCCAGTCGCCAGCCGGGATCCAGTACCACTCGGGCAAGCCGACGAGTCCATCGTGGCCTCGCGGTGGCGCGGTGCGTGGCCGCGGATACGGGATCTGCAGCTCGCCAAGCGCCGTGACCAGGAGCTGCTGCGGCGTGATCGCAGGGGCGCCGGTCGCAGTGCTGACCAGGATCGCTTGCACAATCGTCCCGGTCGTGACAGCTACGCAGTCGAGCAACGCCCAGCTCTCCCCCGTCGGTGGCGGCCAGGGCAGTCCGAGGCTCTGCGCCTGGGCCTTGTCCAGCACCGTCGTCGAGCAGGAGTTATCCACGGTGGTGGCCCCGCCGCCTCCGCTGCCATCGCTGCCTCCGTTACCCGAGCCAGACGAGCACGGCACCGGAATCACGGTGCCGTCCACGTAGGGATCGCAGCTGCCACCGGTGCTGCCGACAGCGGCTACGGGTGCGATGCCGACCGTCGCGAGGCCGACGCCTAGCACGAGCGCCGCGAGCAGGCTGCGCGAGTGGCCGCGCACCTTGTCTCATGGCGTGCATGGCACGTCCTCGACGAGTTGAAATGCCACCAGCCAGCGCCCACGGACCAGATCAAGGCGTGTGACGACGTTGTCGCGCGCGACGCCAGCCGAGCCCGCCACGATCTGACCGGTGATGGAGTTGTCCAGGCCCATGCCGCTGGTGTCGTCGCAGTCGTACACGAACGCATGCCGGGCTTCGAAGCTCACACTCGTTACGTGCATGGCATCGGTGCCATAGAAGCGATCGCCCCTGGCCCAGATGGCACTGACTGCCTGGACGAGGCCGTCGATCCTGCTCGCAGCGAGGTAAGGCCGCAGCAGGTCGCGTGCGACGGACGTGCTCCTCGATCTGTCGGCCTGGCCGAGCGCCGCCGTGTAGCCGGTCAGCGCAGCGACGACCCGCTGCCGCGGGGTCAGGGCCGGCCGCGACGTGACCGCCGCGGGCCTGGCTGGCGCCCTGGCAGGCAGCCGCACCTCGGCCGCAGTGCCCGAGCACGCGGTGACAATGCACGCGGCCAACGCCGTGCATGCGGCCAACACCGGGACGCGGGCGGTTGTGACTGCTGTTAGCGCCCCGCGCCAGGTCGCCGAAGCGGCGAGCTGAGGTCGGAATGATGTCATCGGGACTCCACGATTCGTCTGGCCTGCAACGTCCGCCGAGCGGCTTCGGGCATGTCAGCCAGCGGTCTGCACCCTAGGACCGGCCGGTAAGCGTCCGGTAAGGCATCCGTAAGCGCGCAGCTCGACTAGGGCAGCTCGCGGGCCTAGCCCGGCAAGCATCCGCAGCGCCGTGCGCGAGCGCGGATCCAGCGCCCGGCACGCCATGTCCATGGATCCTGAGAGATCGGCGCAGGCATCCGCCGGGCGAGCGACTCGATCGCTGTCACGCGTCCCGTGAAGTCAGGCGGCGGCGCGGCAGCTGACAGATCGGCGGCCAGGTCGGCCGAGCGTCGACCGGGGCGGTCGCGGGTCGCGGCCGGTACTTCAGACGCGGGCTGTCGTTCAGCATCTGCCTGAGCAGCGCGCGCGCTTCCGGCCCCGGTTCCTGGCCAAACTCGCGTGTCGTCACGTTACGGAGCCGGGTGTAAGCGGCGAGCGCGGCGGACTTCTGCCCGCACCGGTAGAGGGTCAGCATGAGCTGGACGTGTGGATGCTCAGCCAGCGGGTCCGCGGCGACCATCGATCTGATCTCGGTCAGGACCCCATGATGCTGCCCGAGCGCCAAGCGCGCGTCGATCAGCCCTTCCCGCGCGTCGCGCCGCTGCTCATGCAGCGAGCTAGCCGTAAGCTGCATCAGCTGGGTATCGGGGAGGTCGATCAAGGGCGGATCGCGCCATAGGTTGCACGCCTGCCCGAGCAGGCGAGCCGCATCCGCGGCGCTGCCGCTGTCGAGCGCCACACGACCCTGCACAGCCAGGCTCTGGAAAATGGCGGCGTCGAGTTCGCCCGGCTCAATGACTATCTTGTAGCCCGACTGATGGGTGACCAGGCGATCGTGGCCGGTCAGCGCACGCCGAAGATCACGCATGCGTACACGCAATGCCGCCTCAGCATCACCTGGGGGGCTGTCTCCCCAGAGCGCGTCGATCAAGAACGCCCTCGTCGGCGGGTGGCGCGCGTGCAAGAGAAGCACGGCCAGCGTGCTGCGCTGTGAAGGCCGCGTCAGTACCAGTGAAGTGCCGTCATCGGCTTCAGCTAACAACGGCCCGAGGACGCTGAATCGCATAGTCGCTCCCTACGCTGGAGAGACAAGTGGCGATGTCGACTCCGCAGTTGCAGGAGCACCATACGTTGACACCGCGGCGTGCATAACGGCATGCCAGTGCACAAGCCTTGGCAGTAACGCCTCGGCAACGCCGGAGTAACTGTGGCCTGGCCTCAGCTCGGCAAGGTGGCGGCGAAAAGGTCGCCTGATTCCGCGACCCGCGCCACGACGTCGCCTGCCGTGAACACCAGATCAGCCGCTCGCTTGCAGCCCGCGACCTCGTCCCAGGTGACCGGCGTCGACACCGTCGGCTGCTCCCGCGCCCGCAGCGAGTACGGCGCGATGGTCGTCTTCGCCGAGTTGTTCTGGCTCCAATCGATCAGCACCTTGCCCGGCCGCAGCGCCTTGGTCATCCGCGATACAACCAGCTTCGGCTGCTCCTGCTCGAGCCGCTCGGCCAGGCCCTTGGCGAGATCGCTCGTCTCTTGCGAGGTCATCTTCGTTACAGGCGCGTAGAGCTGAAGCCCCTTGCCGCCCGACGTCTTGGCCATAGCCGACAGGCCGAGTTCGTCGAGCAAGGGCCGCAACTCGAGCGCAACCGCGCAGCACTCCACGACCGTGGCCGGCGGCCCCGGATCCAGGTCGAAGACCAGGAGATCGGGCTCGCCGAACGACGGGTACCGCCACATCGGGGTGTGCAGTTCGAGCGCGGCCAGGTTCGCGGCCCAGATCAGCGTCGGCAGATCGCCACCGAGGAGGTACTCGATCGTCTCGCGCGACTTGGTCGACCCCGGAGACGCGATCGTGGCAGTGGGGACCCAGTCTGGATGTTTCGGAGCGTTTTTCTGGAAGAAGAACTGGCCGTCCACGCCCTCGGGGTAGCGCTTGATCGTCACCGGCCGCGAGGCGATGTGCGGTAGCAGCACGGGCGCGATGCGCTCGTAGTAGTCGATGACCTGCGCCTTGGTGAAGCCGACTGCCGGATATAGCACCTTGTCGAGGTTCGACAGCGTCAGTGTCCGTCCTTCGACTTGTACCGGCACCTTGCGCGTCTCAGGGCTCACGGAGCACCTCGGTTGCGTTTTTGTCGTTGCGCAGTCCCTTGAATGATGCTGCTCGCAGCCGGCCAGACTTCGTCCAGCCGGCAAACTCCACCTCGGCAACGAGCTCCGGCTCGACCCACTGCGCGGAGCGCGCATCCGCTGGCGGGACAGTGTTGCCGAACGGCGACGTGGAGCGGCGCAGCGGCGCCAGCCGCTCGCCCAGCATCCGCAGCGTCTGCTGGGTGAACCCGGTACCGACGTGTCCGCAGTAGACAAGCTCGCCACCGTCGTCTGTGGCAACGCTGTCATGGAGGCCGAGGAGCAGCGATCCGATCCAGCCGGCCCGGCCACCCTCGCCGGGCTGCCAGCCGCCGATCACGACCTCTTGGCGGTGCACGTTCTTGATCTTCAGCCACGACGTCGTTCGTCGCCCAGGCTCATATCGCGACTGGAGCCGCTTGGCCATGACGCCCTCAAGGTGCTGCACCTTGGATACCGCCTGGATGTCGGCACCGGACTCGCCGATGAACGTCGGCGGCACCTGCCAGTGCCCGTCAACAAGAGGCAATCCGTCAAGCAGCTCCCGGCGCCGCACGTATGGCTCGTCAAGCAGCGCCTTGCCGTCAAGCCAGAGCAGGTCGAAGGCCAGGTAACTCACCGGCACCTCCGCCACGAGCGCCCTGGCCTGGGCCGCCGTGCTGATGTTCATCCGCTGCTGGAGCGCCTCGAAGTCGGGCCATGCGCCGCCGCCAAACGCCACGATCTCGCCGTCAAGCACAGCCTGCTGTACCCCCGTCGCCGCCCCGAGGCCGGCCAGCTCGGGGTACACGAACGTGATGTCCCGAGCGGTCCTCGAGTACAGCCGTACCTGGCCGTCGGAGACGAACGCGATGGCGCGCAGCCCATCCCACTTCATCTCGTACGCCCATCCGGCGTCGTCCCGCGGCAGCTTGCCGGACGTGGCCAGCATCGGCAGCAGCCCGGGCGGTGGCTCGCGGCGTGGCTGGTCGGCGTTCACACTCGATCTTTACCCGGCGAGGTCACCGCTAGGCGAGTGCCCCGCCGGCGACCGGGAGGCCAGTACGGCCGGGGGCGGCGGTACGGCCGGGGAGCGGCGGTACGGCCGGGGAGCGGCGGCGCGACCAGGGAAGGTCGGCGCGACCAGGGAGCGTCGGTGCGACCGGGGAGCGTCGGTGCCACCGGGGAGCGTTCGGACCGCTCAGTTCCGCGTCAGCCCATGGTCTTGGCGCCGTCGATGGCTTCCCTGATTATGTCCGCGTGCCCGGCGTGCTGCGAGGTCTCGGCGAGCAGGTGCAGCAGGACGCGGCGCGCTGACCAGCTCGCACCCTTCTCGTACCATGGCGCCTCTGGCAGCGGCTGAAGCGCATCCAGGCTGGGCAGGGTGGCCAGCAGTTCGTCTGTCTCGGCTGCCGCTGCCGCATAGTCGTCCAGCAGGCCAGCCAGGGTGTCGCCAGGCAGCATCCGGAAGCCATCCAGATAGGCCTGCACTTGGTCAGGGTCATCCCAGTCACCCCGAGGGCCTGGGCCCTCGACGATGAATCTGGCCCAATTACGCTCGACGGCGGTCACGTGCTTGATGATCCCGCCTACGCACAGCTCGCTGGCGGTCGTGCGTGCGGCGGCCTGCTCATCGGTCAGGTCCCGGGCGGCGAACCGCAGGAAGCCCCGGTGCTTCGCGAGCGTCTCGGCCAGGTCCGCCCGCTCGCCCGTGAGTGTCTGATTCGCAGTGCCCATCGCTCGGCCTCCGCAGTCTGCTCCGGCAGCCCGGTGCCGCCTCTGAACTGCACGCTAGCCCAGGGGTACGACACCCCCCGCGCTACGTGGCAATGCCCAGGCGCCGCGTGCGTGAGACAGCGGCGTTCATGAAACAGTGCCGAGGTGAGTGACACCTTCGGCCAGCGCGAGTTCGGCGTCCGGATGGAGTGGGGCATTAACGGCGCGGAGCAGGTCAGCTCCGGCGCCGATTACACCGTGATCATCGACGTCCTGAGCTTCACCACCACCGTCAGTGTGGCCCTCGACTCCGGCATCGAGGTGTTCCCTTACCCCTGGCGCGATGCCACCGCACAGGATTTTGCCCGGCAGCACGACGCCGTCCTGGCGGTCGGGCGGTCAGATGCCGCGCGGAGCTCCGGCCGCCAGCCGCTGGTCAGCCTGTCCCCGGCCAGCGTCAGGGCGGCGACAGGCCTGCGGCGGTTGGTCCTCCCATCCCCGAACGGCTCGGCCCTTGCCAGCCATCTGGCCAGCTCGGGCAGCACTGTCCTCGGTGCCTGCCTGCGCAATCGCGCGGCGGTCGCCCGGTGGTTGGCGGCCCAGTGGTTGGCGCCACGGGGGTTGGCGCCACGGGGGCTGGCGCCACGGGGGCTGGCTAGCCAGCGCGGCGCGGGGACACTGAGTCCCGTCGTGGCGATCGTGGCGGCTGGCGAGCGATGGCCTGACGGCACGCTCCGGCCTGCGGCCGAGGACCTGTGGGGCGCGGGAGCGGTCATAGCCGCCCTGGCCAGCCTGGGCATGACCGGGCTGAGTCCGGAGGCGCGCTCGGCCGCTGGCGCCTGGCACGCCGTCGAGGCGAGCCCGGGCGCGGCCCTGGCCGGCTGCAGCAGCGGCCTGGAACTCGCCAGTGCCGGCTACACCGGCGACGTGGAGATCGCCGCCGAACTAGGCGCCAGCGCCTGCGTGCCGCTGCTGTCGGGCGGCCGGTTCGCCGATGCCGTCGGCGATCAGTTTCGCGACATCTAGGTAAGCCCGCCCCTAGCCCTAGCCCGTAGTCCACGGCCCGCTAATCCCGCCCGCCCCGCGCGCATCGGCGACCGGGCTTGGGGTAGCGCTCAGGTGTTCGGGTTACCCTCAGAATTGGGCATGTATCCTATAGAGATAGTAGGATTACCGCTGGGAGGTCGCCGTGGCGCTGCCAGACTTTTTCGTCGCAGGTGCCCCCAAAGCGGGCACGACCGCCTTGCATGCTGCGCTAGCGCAGCATCCCGAGCTGTACTTGTCGCCGGTGAAGGAACCCAAGTTCTTCCTGACAGACGGCCCCCCGCCAGGCCAGGGCGGACCTGGCGACGCCAAGACCTACCGCGAGCACGTCTGGCGACGCCGGGACTACGAGCAGCTCTTTGCCGCCGCCCCGCCCGGCACGCTGCGCGGCGAGTCAACGCCCTTCTACCTCTACAGCCACGACGCCCAGCGCCGGATCCGGGCACTCGTCCCGCAGGCTCGGCTCATCGTCGTCCTGCGCGACCCGGTCGAGCGGGCGCACTCGAACTGGACGCACCTGTGGTCGGCGGGGCTCGATCCGATCGATGACTTCCTCCGGGCGTGCGCGGCCGAAGATCAGCGCGTCGCGGCCGGCTGGGCGGACTTCTGGCACTACAAGCGCATCGGCCTGTACGGGGAGCAGGTACAGCATCTGTACTCGGTCTTCCCGCGCGAGCAGGTGCTGGTCTTCCGCTACCGCGAGCTAGTGGAGGATCCGCCGGGCACGCTGGACAGGATCTGCGGCTTCCTCGGCGTCAGCCAGGGCGTGATCGACCACCTGCCACGCGAGAACGTCACGGCCCATCCCGAGCTGACCCTCAGGCACCGCGCCATGTCGCGCATCATGCGGGCAGGATCGACGGTCACAGCCAGGCTGCCAGGACATCGCGGCAAGGCGATGTTGGACCGGCTGGAGAGCAGCCTGCAGGACGGCGCGGCGCCGCGGCGGCCGCTGACGTGGGAGGAGCGGCAGGCGCTGATCCCGTACTTCGAGGCCGATATCCGCCTGCTCGGGGACGTCACCGGGGTTGACTACAGCAACTGGCTGCTGCCGCGCGAGGACGCTGGCGGCCTGGTCGGCGTCCGGCCGAGCGGCCAGCGCCAGGCACGCAACGGCAGGCCCCGCGACTATTAGCCCAGGTGAGTCCCGGTCGCGAAGCCACCGAAACGCACGAGCTGCCTGAACTGCCTGAAGCGCTACCGCAACTCGGTCCTGAGCTCGTGCAGGCCGTCCGGCCTGGTCAGCTCGTAGTACCAGCGCTCGCGGCCGTCACCGAGCTCGACGATGTCGACATAGCGGAGCCCGCCCGCGCCATCCGGCGGAGCTCCGATCGGAGCAGCCTCGATCGCGGTCAGGGCCGCCGGCGATTCGCCCACGGCGACGCCGGTCCGCTCCTCGTAGTTCTCCGCCGCGGTGGCCCGGCCGTCGTAGTAGGCCACGATCTCCCCGGCGGCACCGAACCGCACTGCGCTGACCCGCACGCCGCGCGAGTCCCACTCGCCGGGCCGAGGGCCGAGGGCTTGGCCATGCCAGACCCACTCCAGGCCGTCTGCGCTCGTCGCGTAGTGCGTGGCCATCCGATCAGTGTTATCGGGATCAGCGAGTGGATGAACAGATGCCCAGAGGTGCCACGTTCCCGCTTTATGAATGATCACGGGGTCCTTGACGGCCGAGGTCTCATCGCCGGGGAGCACGACGACGCGGTGCCGGGGGTCGAAGGCATCGGGCGCCGCGGCCTCGAGCAGCTCGACCCGCCAGTGCTTGGTCCCCCACGTCGCGCAGCTGAGGTACAGCCGCCATGTCCCGTCCGGAGTCAGCACCAGCACCGGGCGCTCGAGCGACTCGGTGTCCATCTCTTCCCTGGTGATCACCTGAATGGTCTCGAAGTGCACGCCGTCGGACGAGCGCGCGATGGCAACCGCGTACCCGCGGCCGCGCCCGATCGGCCGCCGGAGCCGGTAGGCGAGCACGATCTGGTCACCGTCGCGGACCGCGCTCGGCGCGCCTGACCACGTCCCTGGCTCCGTCCCCGGCGGCTCGATGGCCACGACGGAGAGCTCGGGCGACGGGGCAAGCTCGGCTAGCTGGGGGCGGCTGTCTTCGGTGATCACGATGCGAAGAATAGGCGATCCGCCGCCCTGAACTGGCCCTGAAGCGCCCGGCTCAGCCGACCTGCGCCGTCCGGCCAGCCCAGTACGGTGCCCGCAGCTGGCGCTTGAGGATCTTGCCCGACCCGGTCCGCGGGAGCTCGTCGAGGAAGTCCACCGAACGCGGCACCTTGTAGCTGGCCAGGTGCTCCTTGCCGAACGCCGCGATCTCCTCCGCGGTCAGCGACGAGCCAGGGGCCAGCACGACCGTGGCGTGGACGGCCTCACCCCACTCCTCCGACGGGATCCCGAACACGGCGACGTCGTAGATCGCCGGATGCTGCTCGAGCGCCGCCTCGATCTCGGCCGGGTAGATGTTCATGCCGGCCGAGATGATCATGTCGGACTTGCGGTCGCAGATGTACAGGTAGCCCTCGTCGTCCCGGTAGGCGATGTCGCCCACGGTGTGGAAGTCGCCGCGGCTGTTGGCGTCGTAGCTTTCCTTCTGCTTGTAGTACTCGTTAAAGACGCCCTTCGAGCGAACGTAGAGCTCACCCGGATGCTCGGGCCCGGTGCCGGTCACCTCGTTGCCGTCTTCGTCGAACAGCACGATCTCGATCCCGGGTGCCGGCTGGCCGCACGAGCCTGGCTTGCGCATCTGGTCCTCGGGCTTGAGCACGCAGTCCACGCCAAGCTCGGTCGAGCCGTAGATCTCCCACAGCGACTCGGGCGGGAAGTCCGCGACGTACTGCTGCTTGAGCGCGAAGCTCCACGGCGCGGCGTTGGCGAGCATCACGCGCATGGAAGATCGGTCATACTTCGCCTTGATCTCGTCGGGCAGCGCGCACACCATCCGGACCAGAGCCGGGGCGGAGAACGTCGACGACACCTTGTACTTCTCGACCAGCCGCAGCCAGTCCTCGGCTTCGAACTTGCGCTGCAGCACGATTGTCGCCCCGAACAGCAGCGACGCGCCCATGAACGCGCTCGGGCCACTGTGGTAGAGCGGCCCCGACGTCAGGTAGACGTCATCGGGCCGGTAGCCGAGCAGGCTGACGAGGGCGAGCCCGGTCTCCGGGTCGGCGGCATGCCGCACCGCTCCCTTGGGCTTGCCCGTGGTGCCCGAGGTGTAGATCATCGTGGCGCCGGCGCCGGTGTCGTCGCCGACGTCGGGGGGCAGTTCCGATGCGCCGGCGATGACGTCTTCACCCAGCATGCCCGCCGGGGCCGGACCGCCGAAGACGATCACGTGGCGGAGGCTCTCCAGCTCCCCCACCAGGCCAGCGAACAGGTGCGCATACTCGGCGTCCACGTACGCGATCTCCGCGTCCGAGTGGTCGATCACGTAGCGTGCCTCTTCGGCCGTGAGCCGGTAGTTGAGCGGCACCGCGACCGCCCCGATCTTGCGGGTCGCGGTCATGACCGCGACGACCTGCGGCGAGTTCGGCCCGCACCAGATGATCTTCTTCCGCGGTCCCGCGCCCAGGGCGAGCAGGGCGTTGCCTACCCGGTTCGCCGCTGCCTCGTACTCGGCGTAGGTCCACTGGAAGACGTTCTCGTCACCCTTGTCATCGATGATGGCGATCTTGTCCGGCTGAGACTCGGCATAGACCGTCAGGATGTCTGGCATCGCACCTATTCCCTCGTCGCACGCGCTGCGGCCGCAGCGTGAAGTTTGTCAGGTACACCCTGTACCGAATCCCGCTCGGTTGTCCATCTAGCGGCCGGGCTTTCTCGGCTCCGCGAGGCCGACCTCAGCAGCAGGTAAATAAAGTGTCGCTCCCGGTACACAAAGTCTTCGGGATCATGGAAAAGTGCGCTCAGGCCGCGCCAGCTATCCGGAGGGCAGCCGCGACCAGCCGGTCGGCGCGCGCCGCGGCCTCCGGCTCCTCGGCCTCGGTCTGCGCGATCAGCTTCTCCGGGTCCTGGCCCACCGCCTCGGCCTCGGCCCGCGCCTCCGGCGACAGCCAGCGGCGCAGCTGAGCGGCGTCGACCTCGGGGTGGAACTGCACGGCGAGATGCCGGCCGATGCTGAACGCCTGGACGCACAGCTCGTTACGCGCGAGCAGTCGCGCGCCGGGCGGCGGCAGGCAGACGTCGCCGTGGAACTCCAGCCACGGCCCCTCCTCGATGACATCCGGCTCGAGGGTCTCCACGGTGGTCCAGCCGATCTCCATCCGCGGTGCCCGCTCGACCTGGCCCCCGAGCGCGGCCGTCAGCGCCTGCGCACCGAAGCAGATCCCGAGCACCGGGACGCCAGCCGCGTCGGCCTGCCGGATCCAGTCCAGCTCGGCGCCGATCCACTCGCTGATCCTGTCCTCATAGACCGACCAGACGGCGCCGAGCACGATCACGTGATCGACGCCGTCGAGCGACGGCAGCGGGCCCCCCTTGGGCATGAGGTGCACGCTCAGCTCAGCCCCCCGCGCCACGAAGGCGTCCGCGATGAATCCGGCATCGTCGATAGCGTGATGCCGCAGCACGATGACTCGCACCGGCGCCTCCCTCTCGTGACGGCGGGCTCAGCCCACGCGGCCTCGTGACCAGGCGGTCTGAAGAGCTACAAACCATTGTCCGGGAACGGGGCCGTTCGCGCACGCCTCGGTCCGCCCGCTCGCGGCCCGACGCAAAAACAGGTGCGCTGCACAGTCGAATCCGGCGAGGATATGGCATGGCCTGGCGACTGACCGGCAGCCTCGAGGAGTTCCTCGCCGCGGCCGGAGACCACCTGCGATCGGATCCGGTCCGCAATACCGTCCCGCTCACTGTGCTGAGCGCGCTCCGACGCGACGGCCTATCCGCGTTCGGCGACCAGCCGCCCGCCTTCGGCTGGCATGAGGTCACCATGCACACGCGGGGCACCGACGGCGCGGGCGGCACCGCGGGCACGGGCGGCACCGGGGGCACGCGCGCCACCGTCGACGGCGCCTTTCTGCAGACACCGCCGTTCCCGTTGTGGCTGGCGACGCTGCCGCCAGGATCCGTTGCGGCCCTGGTCGAAGCGTTCAGGGCCGGACCCGGTCTGCCAGCCGCCGTCAACGTACCCGAGATAGTCGAAGCCGACTTCGTGACCGCCTGGGCGGCCGCGACAGGCAGCACCGGGACCGCGCGGCTGCGCTCGCGGCTGCACCGGCTGGCCCGCCTCGTACCGCCAGATCCGGCTCCGGGCGGGGCGGTGCGGACGGCTGGTCCAGACGATCGCGATCTGCTGGTGCGCTGGCATGACGATTTCGCAACTGAGGCGCACACCGCGGCCGGGGAAAACTCTGAGCGCACCGTCGATGACAGGCTTAGCCATGGCGGACTCAGGCTGTGGGAGGCAGACGGCGCGCCAGTAGCGATGGCGGGCACTACCCGGGCAGTCAACGGCGTCGTGCGGGTCGCTGGTGTCTACACGCCACCCGCCTGCCGGCGGAACGGCTATGGCGGCGCCGTCACCGCCGCAGCAAGCCAGGCGGCGCTGGACGGTGGCGCCGCCGCTGTTGTCCTGTACACAGATCTTGCCAACCCGACGAGCAACGCGCTGTACGCCCGGCTCGGCTACCAGCCAGTGGCGGACCGGGCTGTGCTTGAACTGAGTGAGGCCGGCGGTCAGCCAGATGTCACGGCTCACGGCACGACCTCGTCTCAGAGGTTATGAGAATCGCCATTGTCGGCGGCGCCGGCACGGTCGGCAGGCACATCACTGCCGAGCTGGCCGGACGCGGCCATGAAGTCCGGGTCCTGAGCCGCAGCAGCCAGGACTACCCGGTCGATCTGGTCTCGGGCCAGGGCCTCACCGCAGCCCTCGATGGCTGCGAGGCCGTTGTCGATGCCAGCAACGCGTCGGCGCCGAAGCGCGCAGCGCAGGTCCTGGTCCAGGGTTCGGCCCTGCTCCTCGCTGCCGAGCAGCGCGCTGGCGTACGCCACCACGTGTGCATCTCGATCGTCGGCTGCGACCTCGTGCCGATGGGCTACTACCGGGTCAAGGTCGAGCAGGAGCACGTGATCGAGCACGGGCCGGTGCCCTGGAGCATCGTGCGGGCAACCCAGTTTCACGAGCTGGCCGCTGCGGCACTCGGTGCGGCCGGCCGATGGCATGTCCTGCCGGTCCCTGACATGCGGCTGCAGACGGTCGCGGCCGCCGAGGTGGCCCAGGTCGTGGCCGACGTCGCAGGCGGCGAGCCAGGCCGCGGCCGGATCCAGGTCGCCGGGCCTCAGGAGACGACCGCGGCAGCGCTAGCCCGCACCTGGAAGCGGCTAACCGGCCGACGCGCCGTCTCGGTCCCTGTCCCGGTGCCGGGCAAGCTCGGCCGCGCGCTGCGAACTGGCGGGCTCACCACCGAGCACGCCGACGTCGTCGGCACGCTCACGTTCGCCGACTGGCTGGCTACGCAGGTCGCCACCGACGCTTCGGCGTCGGCTAAGGCGGCCTAAGGCGCACTGCCCGGCTGGCGCCCGGCCTAAGGCGGCCGGCCAGCGGAAATAGGGAGTGCTACCGATCCGCAGGAGTGGTCCTTACGAGCAGTCTCAAGGTGTGGACCTAGACGACTAGGCCCGAACTCAAGGAGACAGCATGTTCCCGAACTTCCCGAATCTCGCCCAGGCGATAGCCGCCGAGCGGGCAGCGGACTTCCAGCGTGACGCCGCCCAGTACCGGCGTGCACATTACCTGAGCACCCATTACCTGCGTGCAGAGCGCCGGGGCGCCCGGCGGGCGCGGCGGGCGGAGTCGACTCGGCGGCCGCAGCAGACCAGCCGCGTGCCTGCGCCCACGCCCAGCCTGGAGTCGTGTGTGACATCGCGCGCGATCTAGCGCCGTGACCAGCGCACGAGCCCGGCGGAGCACCGCGCAGCGCAGGGGCACCGCGCAGCGCAGGCTCCCGCCGGGTCACCACCGCCAGCAACCAGCAACCGAGGCGGGCCTGGCCCAAAGTCGCCAGGCCCGCCTTGGCGTTGCACCTGCGCGCCATCTCCCGCTCCGGCCGTGCCCGCAGTCTGCGCGCCATCTCCCGCTCCCGGCCGTGCCCGCAGTCTGAGCGCCGTCTGGGCTCTCAGTCGCCCTTGACGTTCACGATCTGGCGCAGCGTGTGCCGGATCTCGACGAGATCGCTGGCGTCTGCCATCACCTGATCGATCTCCTTGTACGCAGCCGGGATCTCGTCCAGGAACGCATCGGTCCGGCGCCACTCGATCCCCGCCATGGCGGCGTCGAGCTCGGCCCGGCTGAACTTCTTCCGCGCCGCCGACCGGCTGTACATCCGCCCGGCGCCATGGGGCGCCGAGTTCAGCGCCAGTGCGCAGCCCTTCCCTGACACCACGTACGACCGCGTGCCCATGGAGCCTGGAATGACGCCTGGCCGGCCGGCCGAAGCGTCGATGGCACCCTTGCGCGACAGCCACACCTTCTTGCCGAAGTGCACTTCCTGCGCGGTGTAGTTGTGGTGACAGTTCACCGTCTCGGTCGCCACGACGTCCCGGCCGAGCCACGACGCCACGCAGTCGACGACGCGCGCCATCATCTCCTCGCGGTTCAGCAGCGCGAAGTGCTGCGCCCACCGCAGGTCCCTGATGTACGCCCAGAACTCGGGCGTGCGCTCCGGCAGGTATGCCAGGTCCGCGTCGGGCAGCTGGATCCACCACTTCTCGCACAGATCGCGCGCGATCTTGATGTGCTTGGTCGCCAGCTTGTTGCCCACCCCCCGCGAACCGGAGTGCAGGAACAACCAGGCACGATCGTCCTGATCCAGACTTACTTCGCAGAAGTGGTTGCCCGATCCGAGGCTGCCCAGCTGGAGCCGCCAGTTGCCGGCGATCTGATCGGCGCTGTCGATTCCGTCCAGAGCCTCCAGCTCGGCGATCCTGGCCTGCGTGCCCTCGCCGTACACGTGCCGGTTGTACTGGCCGGCCGACAGCGGGATCGCGCCCTCGATCGCCGCCCGGAGCGACGGCAGGTCGCCGCGCGCAGCGACATCAGCCCCGGTGAACTGCGTCCGCAGCGCGATCATCCCGCAACCGATATCCACGCCGACGGCGGCGGGGACGATCGCCTCGATGGTCGGGATCACCGAGCCGACGGTCGCGCCCTTGCCAAGGTGAGCGTCCGGCATCAGCGCGAGGTGCGGGAAGATGAACGGAAGCGTCGCCGTTCGCTCGGCTTGCTGCCGCGTCTGGTCTTCCAGGATCGACGCCCAGCTCATTAGCCGCTTGCTGATCTGCTCCACTGTTCCTCCCTGCGCACTCTCGATCGGCCGAGCCGTTGCACCGGCCCATCACCGTAGCTGCTGGCGGGTCGCACTCGCATCGCAGTTTCTCGTCGTCACGGCGGCCATGCGAACACACATTTGCATCGCGGTCTTATGATCGAACGTATGAACGGACAGCTCCAGGGATCGCTGCTCGACCTGACCGACTCGCCTGGACCGGGCTCGCTCGACCAGCTCCAGCGGACTGAGCTCGCCGGTGGCGCCTGGGTCGACCTGCTGCCCGGCTGGATGCGCGGCGCTGACGAGCTGTTTGACCGGCTGGCGGAGACAGTGCCGTGGCGTGCGGAGCGGCGGCGGATGTACGAGCGCGTTGTCGACGTTCCCCGGCTGCTGTGCTTCTACGCCAAGGACGAGCTACTCCCCGATCCACTCCTGGTGCAGGCCAGGGATGCACTCGACGCGCACTACGCGGCCGAGCTTGGCGAGCCGTTCGTGACCGCCGGGCTGTGCCTCTACCGCGATGGCCGGGACAGCGTGGCCTGGCACGGCGACACGATCGGCCGCGGCAGCTCGCAGGACACCATCGTCGCGATCCTGTCGCTCGGCACGCCTCGCCCGCTAGCTGCTACGGCCGTTTGGCGGCGGCGGCACGACGCTTCGCCATGACGTCGGGCACGGCGACCTGCTGGTCATGGGCGGTAGCTGCCAGCGGACCTGGCAGCACGCGATACCCAAGTCGGCGAGGCCGACCGGCCCCCGGATCAGCGTGCAGTTCCGCCCTCGTGACGTTCGCTGACGTGTGCCTGAAACGCTAAGAAAGGCGCACTTCCGCCGAACGACGCACGGTTGGCCCAACCCGGCTTGGGCAAATTAGCGGATATGGCTGCCGACGACAGTGCAGATCCGGCGATCTGGCGGACCGACATCGGGCAGGCGGGCGATGCCCTCATGTCGCTGGGGCCGCACCGCGACGAGCAGGCCGCTTCGCTAGTGGCTGGCGCCGCGCCCTTCATGTCGGCGTCGCCGTACCCGCCCATCGCCGATTACGCCTTCCTGTCCGACTGCGAGGTCACCGCCCTCATAGCTCCGAGCAGCGCGATCGAGTGGATGTGCCTGCCGAGGCTTGACTGCCCGAGCGTCTTCGGCGCGCTGCTGGACCGGGATGCAGGTCGGTTCAAGTTCGGCCCGGAAAACATCGCAGAGCCGGCAGACCGCCGCTACCTGCCGGGGACGATGGTCGTCGAGACGAGCTGGGACTGCGGCGAAGGCTGGATAATCGTCCGTGACTGCCTGCTCATGGGTCCCTGGCGGCATGAGCATCCTGGCCGCAGCTCGCATACCAGGCCGCCAACCGACTACGACGCCGAGCACACGCTGCTGCGGACCGTTCGCTGCGTCAACGGCAATGCTCAGCTCGTCATGGACTGCGAGCCCGTCTTCGACTACGGGCGGATCCGCGGCCACTGGCAGCACACCGAGCGGGGCTACTACCAGGCCCAGATCACGCCGGAAGACAGCGACCTCGCGCTGACCCTGAGCTCTGATATCCGCATCGGCCTGGAAGGGCCGAGCGCGCGATCACGCACGCTGCTGCACGAAGGTGATACCCGCTTCGTCGCCCTGTCGTGGGGTAGCGTCGAGCCGCCAGACAGCTACGAGGAGGCCTACCGGCGCCTGGTGTGGACCGCGCATCACTGGCAGCACTGGCTAGCCCGCGGCGATTTCCCTGATCATCGCTGGCGCAGCTACCTGGCTCGCAGCGCGCTGACGCTCAAGGGCCTCACCTTCGCCCCGACGGGCGCGATCGCGGCTGCGGCGACCACGTCGCTGCCGGAGACACCTGGCGGCGAGCGCAACTGGGACTACCGCTACAGCTGGATCCGCGACGCGACATTCGCGCTGTGGGGCCTGTTCACGCTTGGCTTTGAGTGGGAGGCCAGCGACTACTTCGCGTTCCTCACCGACGTCGTCGAGCGGGATCGCGGGGACATGCAGATCGTCTACGGCATCGACGGCCGCAGTCAGCTGCCCGAGCAGACGCTCAAGCACCTGCAGGGATACCAGGGTGCGCAGCCGGTTCGGATCGGCAATGACGCCTACTCGCAGCAGCAGAACGACGTCTGGGGTGTCGTGCTCGACTCCCTCTACCTGCACACCAGGTCCCGGGACAGGCTTGACGAGCGAGTCTGGCAGATGGCCAAGCACCAGGTCGAGCGCGCCCTTGAGCACTGGCGCGAGCCCGACCGCGGCATCTGGGAGGTGCGCAGCGGCCCGAAGCACTTCACTTCGTCGAAGCTCATGTGCTGGGTAGCGGCCGACCGCGGCGCCCGGCTGGCGAGGATGAAGGAGGACATGGACACGGCGCGCCGGTGGCAGCAGGCGGCGGACGAGATCCAGGCCGACATCTGTGCCAACGCGGTGGACGACCGCGGTGTCTTCTGCCAGCACTACGAGACCACCGCCCTGGATGCCTCCCTGCTGCTCATGCCGCTGCTGCGATTCCTGCCGCCAACCGATCCCAGGATCCGCGCCACCGTGCTGGCCATCTCCGACGAGCTGACTCAGGACGGCCTGGTGCTGCGGTACCGGGTGGACGAGACCGAGGACGGGCTGTCCGGCAAGGAAGGCACATTCACGATCTGCTCGTTCTGGCTGGTGTCCGCGTTGTCCGAGATCGGCGAGCATCGCAAAGCTCGCGACCTCTGCGAGAAGGTGCTGTCCTATGCCAGCCCGCTACTCCTCTACGCCGAGGAAATCGAGGCAAGCTCCGGGCGCCACCTGGGCAACTTCCCGCAGGCCTTCACGCACCTGGCGCTCATCAACGCCGTCATGCACGTCATCGAGAACGACGAGGAGGAGACCCGCCGGTCGCAGGCTGGCGCGGCCGAGCGCCCGCGGTCAGGGAACGGCAAGCTACGGCGCCGCGACCGGCTCGGGCTGATTGACGAGCCAGACCCTAATGAGCAGCACAGGCTGGCTGACCCCTAGCTGGCCTCGGCCCAGACGTACAGGCGCTCGGTCGGATGCTCGGCCCGGTAAGGCTGGCGGGCAACGTGCCGCCTGACCACGAAGCCAGCCGACTGGATCGCCGTCGTCAGGTCGCCAAGGGACCACAGGCTGGCCCGCACCGACACCGGCCGGCCGAACCAGTCGTCGCTCTGGATCTCCCCGCTCCCGCCGTGCATGCTGACGAGCAGCACGCCGCCGGGCCGCAGCACCCGGCGGAACTCCGCCAGCGCCACCGGCACCTGGTCGCGCGGCAGGTGGATCACGGAGTAGAAAGCGACAAGCCCGGCCAGCGCGCCGTCCGCGGCGGGCAGCTCACGCATGTCAGCGACCTCGAATCGGAGCGCCGGCTCGCGCGCCCTGGCGACCTCGATGCTGGCCGCCGATACATCGACACCGGTGACATCCGCGCCCCGATCGGTCAGGAAGCGCGTTACATGACCGGCCGCACCGCAGCCCACGTCGAAGACCCGGCCGTCGCACGCCGCGGCGAAGTCAGCTAGCAACTCCCGGTCAAACGGCTTCGCCGCCAGCTCGCCTGCGAACGCCGCCGCGTAATCCTGCGCCACCGCGTCGTAGGTCGCGCGGATGTCGGGCCATTCGGTCACCACGCCATCATGCCGCTATGACCGGATCGCAGTTCGGCGCGGACCTACCCACCGGGGGCCCTGGCGAATAAGCAGTTGCGGCCTCGACCCCGACATGAGCGAATTGCACGCTGAAAGAGGAGCCTGGAGATTCATGCGTCGGAATGTTCATGACCGTGGCAGCAGGCCCGTCCCGCCCTGGCGGGCAGGGCTGCTTGGGCCGCTGGCAGACCGGCCGTTCCGGCTCCTGTGGCTGGCCGCGAGCACCTCTGCAGTCGGGTCGGCGTTTGTTTCGGTAGCGCTGGCGTTCGCGGTTCTCGGGATCGGCGGTAACGCGACGTCACTGGGCCTGGTGCTGCTTGCCGGGGCTGTGGCAGGCGTCGCGTCGTATCAGGTCGCCGGCGTGTGGGCGGACCGGCTATCGCGCCGCGACCTGATGCTCGGCGCTGACCTAGTGCGAATGCTGGTCGAAGCCGTCGTCGCGGTGCTGTTGTTCACCCGGCAGGCGCGGATCTGGGAGCTCGGGGCCGCAGGCGCGCTGATAGCCGTCGCATCGGCAGTTGAGGCTACGGCCGCGGTCGGGCTGATCGCTCAGATCGTTCCGCCGGAGCGGCTGCAGAAGGCCAACTCGCTACTCTCGATCAGCAACAGCGGGGCATCCGTAGCGGGCCCGGCGCTATCGGGCCTGCTGGTCGCGGCGGCTGGTACGGGCTGGGCGTTCGCTGTCGACGCGGCGTCCTTTGCGGGAAGCGCCGCGTTCCTGCTCGCCATGCCCGCACTCGGCAAGGTGCACGCGGAACGGCAGCGGTTCTTCGCTGAGCTGGCCGCCGGATGGCGCGAGGTGACCTCGCGCAGCTGGGCCTGGTCGACGTTGATAGGCAATGCGTTCTCCAACATGGCCTTCGCCGTCTTCCTGGTTCTCGGACCGGTTGTGGCCCTGCACCGGCTCAGCGGCGCGTCCGGCTGGGGATTCATCTCCAGCGGCATGACAGCCGGAACTCTCATCAGCGGCTTCATCGCCATGTGGTACAAGGCGCGGAGGCCGATCGCATTTGGCATGGCAGCCTGCATGCTGACCGCGCTGCCGATGCTGGCACTCGCCGCCCGGCTGCCGCTGTACGTCGTCGTAATCTCTGCCGTCGTCGGAATGCTGGGCGTCCTTGTGCTGAACACCAACTGGGACACCGCCATCCAGCAGGTCATCCCGAACGACTTGCTGTCGCGCTTCAGAAGCTACGACTACCTGCTGGCGTTCGTCGCCATGCCCGTCGGTTACGCCATCGCGGGCCCGCTTCAGTCTGCCTTCGGAGCAGACACTGTCCTCTACGCTGCCGCAGCACTGGCTGTCGCAGCTAACGCGATACCCGCCATCCTTCCAACGGTCCGGTCAGTAGTCCGGCGGCCGGACGGCACGATCACCGCGCCGTACGCCGCGCGATCGGCGCGGTGGTCGCTCCGGCCGCCTTGACCAGGTCCGCGGGGGCGACCTCGATCTCCAGGCCGCGCTGCCCGGCGCTGCAGAACACGGTCCCGAACGCGAGTGCCGAATCGTCGACCACGACCGGCAGCCTGCGCCTGAGCCCCAGCGGCGCGATGCCGCCGGTGACGTAACCCGACGCCTTCTCCGCCTGTGCCGGGTCCGCCATCGACGCCTTCTTGCCGTCGGCCGCGGCTGCCAGGGCCTTGAGATCCAGGGTGCCGCCCACCGGGACGACTGCGACGGTGAGCACTCCATCGACATCCGCGACGAGGGTTTTGAAGACCCGCTCGGCCGGCACGCCGAGGGCCTCGCTGGCTTCCTGGCCGAACGACGGGTGCCGCGGATCATGCTCGTAGCGGTGCACCGTGTGCGCGATCCCGAGGTCAGTCAGCACGTCGATAGCCCGGGTTGCGCCTCGGCCTGCCATGGTGGCGAGCATAACCGGCAGCCGGGAAGACTAAGGCCGTGACCATGTGGGTGCTGCATGTCGACCTCGATCAGTTCATCGCCGCGGTCGAGATCCTGCGGCGGCCGGAGCTGCGGGGCAAGCCGGTCGTCGTCGGCGGCGACGGGGACCCGGCCAAGCGCGGCGTCGTCGCCACCGCGTCGTATGAGGCACGCGCGTTCGGCGTGCACTCCGGGCTGCCGATGCGCACGGCCCAGCGGCGATGCCCTGACTGCGTGTTCCTGCCTGTGGACCGGGCCGCCTACGAGGCGGCGTCCGACTCGGTGATGACGGCGCTGCGCGGTCTGGGTGAGATCACCGAGGTGATGGGCTGGGACGAGGCGTTCCTGGCCGTGGATACCGCCGATCCGGAGGGCTTCGCCCGCCGGGTGCAGCAGACGATCAAGGCGGCGACGCAGCTCGATTGCACGGTCGGCATCGGCGAGAACAAGCTCCAGGCCAAGCTCGCCACGAACTTCGGCAAGCCAGCCGGGGTGTTCCGGCTGACCCACCAGAGCTGGTTCGAGCTGCTCGGCGGCGAGCCGGCCACCGCGCTCTGGGGCGTCGGTGCCAAGACGGCCGCGAAGCTCGGCGAGCTCGGCATCCGCACCGTGACTGACCTGGCTACCGCCGACATCGCGCTCGTGGCCGGGCGATTCGGCCCGACGATCGGCCCATGGCTCGTGCAGACAGCCCGCGGTCTTGACGGGTCGCGGGTCAGCGGCGAGCCTTACATTCCGAGGTCGCGCAGCCGCGAGGTCACCTTCCAGGAGGACATCGAGGACTGGGATCGGGTCCGGGCGGAGGTCGTGCTGCTCGCCGGAAGGGTGACGCAGGACGTCATCGCGGAGGACAGGCCAGCCGTACGCGTCGTGGTCAAAGTCCGCTATAAGCCATTTTTCACCAGTACCCACGGGGTTCCGCTCTCGGCGCCGACGGCCGAGCAGGCTGACATCGAGCAGGCTGCGCTCGCTGCGCTGGAGAAGTTCACCGGCCGCCGGCCGGTGCGGCTGCTGGGCGTCCGGGCCGAGTTCGCCGAGGAGCAGGAGGCCGGGTAGCTGGCGTCACGGGGCTGCTGTCACGGGGTTGGGCCGTGCCTCGTCTCAGAGTCTGATCGGATGAAACGTGCGGGGCCGGAGCGATCCGGCCGGACAGGAGGCACCGATGCCGCCAGACGCGAGCGACAGCACCGCTGACATCTACCAGAGCCTGCGGCCGCTGCTGTTCTCGATCGCCTACCGGATGCTCGGCAGCGTGACCGAGGCCGAGGACGTCGTGCAGGAGAGCTTCCTGCGCTACCACCGGGCGGTCGCGAGCAAGGGCGAGCCCGATTCGCCCAAGGCGTACCTGTCCGCCGTGGTCACGCGGCTCTCGATCGATCAGCTCCGGTCGGCGAGGGCGCGGCGCGAGTCCTACGTCGGCGACTGGCTACCCGAGCCCCTGCTGACCAATGCCTCGCCGCTCAGCCACCCGCCCGCCGATCCGCAGACGCACGCCGAGCAGGCCGACTCCCTATCCATGGCGTTCCTGCTGCTGCTCGAGCGGCTTACGCCGCTGGAGCGCGCGGTGTTCCTGCTGCACGACGTCTTCAGCTACGGCTACGACGAGACCGCCGGCATCGTCGGCCGGAGCGCCAGCGCCTGCCGCCAGCTGGCGCACCGGGCCCGGCAGCACATCGAGGCCGAGCGGCCTAGGTTCGATGTCGCTGCCCGCGAGCGCGACGAGCTGGCGGCACAGTTCTTTGCAGCCGTCGGGAACGGCGACATGGCGGGCCTGCTGGGCCTGCTGGCCGCGGACGTCGAGGTGCACGGGGACAGCGGTGGGGTGCCGCCGTTCTGGCCGAAGCCGATCGTCGGCCGCGAGCACGTCGGCAGGCTGCTCGCCGCGCTCGGCAACCAGCTGCGCTCCGTCCATGGCTCGATCCGCCTGACCGAGGTGAACGGGCAGCCTGGCGCGCTGGCTCTTGGCCCGGACGGGAGCCTGATCAGCGTGCTCAGCATCGACGTCGCGGATGGGCAGATCCAGACTGTCCGCTCCGTCATCAGCCGGGCGAAACTCCAGCATCTCGGCCGGCTCGCCGACCTGGCGAGCCTCCAGGAGCGCCGCCGGGCCATCGCGGATGACGCCGCCGCGCCGGGCTGACGGAGACCCAGCGCGGCGGCTGGCCACTCCGAAGCTGCGGTGTCTGCCGGGGGCGCCGCCAGCTCGGAGCGGCGCTCTCAGCCGGGAGCCGCGCTCAGCCGCTCGGCCAGCGCCACGAGCGCGCGCGGCGGCGGACTGTGCATGGTCAGCAGGTCGCGGATGACATGGCGGGCACGTTCGCGATCGCGGGCCGGGGGCGGCCCGAGATCCGCGGCCCGCAGCAGCGCCGCCGTCGCCTCGTCGACCTGCCCGCGAAGCGCATAGGCGCGTGCGACATCGACGAGCATGCGCGCCAGCTCACCCGGCGTCAGGCTGGCCAGGTCAACCGACGCCGCGGTGCGCAGCGCGTGCCCGGCGTCACCGAGGTCGACGCTGATGGCGATCTCGAGCAGGGCCACGTACTGCGCACTGAATTCCGGCATCCCGTCGGCCTGCCGGCTCCCGAGGCGGCTGGCCAGCAGCCGAGCCTTGGCCAGATGGCCAAACGCGGCCGCGGGATGATTCGTCCTGGCGCAGATCAGCGCGCACAGCAGCGTGAGGCCGCCGCAGAGCGACAGCGCATCCGGATCGCCGAGCTCGGCGAGCCCGCGAAGCGCGATCAGGGTGGTCCTGGCCATCTCCTCGGCCAGCGCATACTCATCAGCATCCAGGAACACAGAGGCGAGCCGGTACTGGCCTGCCGCAGCCAGCAGCAGGTCGCCGGCCTTCTCGGCGGCTGCCATCGCCCGGTCTGCCGCCACCCACGCGGGCAGCGGCTCCCCGAGCTTCATCAGAGCCGTCGAGCAGGCCTGGTAGGCCATCGCGGTCAGCTCATAGGTGTCTGCCTGCAACGCCCCCGGAACCGTTCGCACGGCAGCCTCGAGCCCGGGGAGCAGGTCGCCCAGGACCGAGGCCAGCTCGTCGTAGTCACCGCTCCGTGCCAGGCTGCAGGCACGATCGGTCGTGGCACGCATACCGCCCAGAGCCGGTGCATGGCTCTCGCCGAGCATTGCGCAGAGCGAGTGCGCGCCGGCCAGGAGCAGCCTGAGCCTGTCGGCGGCCGGGGTACGCCGCTGATCAGAGGGTCTGGCCTGGCGCGCTGGCCGCTAATTCTGACAACGGCAGCTCGATTGCGGCGAATTCGGGCTGCGAGCGGCCGTGGCGGCGGCGCTGCTGGGCAATGTTGCGCCCGAGCACCTGCTGATCGTCCACGGTGTTCACCTGCGCGCTGCCTTTCGCTGGCGGGACCAGGCGGCGTCTTCGCCCGCGCACGCGGGCCAATTCCTGAGTAGGAGATGAGTGCATAATGAGAATTGCATGGCGGGACTGCCTTACGCAAGTGCGTGTAATGCGATGTCACGGCCATAACCGGGTCATAGGGTTCAGCCAATTGGCGGCAACGCACCGCTAGACGGGGCGCCCGGCAATCCAGGCCCTGCCTACCAGGCGCCAGGCGTGCACGTCGTCGAGCGGCCCGCCACGCGACCGCAGATCGCGGTGCGCTAGTCTGCCGCAGCGCGTGCCCTGTCACCCGTGCAAGGAGAGACATGGTCGTTCCGCTGGCCGCTCGCTGCGTGGCCGCGGCCGTAGGAGTAGTGCTCGTCGCGACGTCGGCCAGCAGCGTTATCGGCACGCTGATCGTGCCCCGGTCGGTGGCGAGCACGCTGACCAAGCACGTCGACAAGCTGGTCAATGCGGCTTTCATTTTGATCACCAAGCCGGTGCGCAGCTTCCGCAGGCGGGACCGGATCCTGGCTACCCACGCGGCGACGCTGCTGCTATGCCAGATCATCGCCTGGCTGGCGATGTTCTTCATCGGCTACGCGCTCATCTTCTGGCCGTTTGTGCACGGCGGCATCACCGGCGCCTTCCGGACCGCCGGGCCTGGCATCTGGCAGATCGGCGACGCCCTGGCCAAGGGCGGATACCAGCTGGCCATCCTCGACATCGCGGCGCTGAGCGGGCTCATCACGGTCACCCTGCAGATCGCCTACCTGCCCACTCTGTACTCGGAGTTCAACCGGCGCGAGAACGGCGTAGCGCTGCTCAACGCCAGGGCTGGCTTCCCGAGCCTGGGGGCCCGAGCTGCTGGCCCGCACGCACTACGCCCTCGGGTCCGGCGTTTCCTCGGTCAACACCCTGCCCGACCTGTACGCGGACTGGGAGCGCTGGGCGGCCGACGTCGCCGAGAGCCACACGACGTACCTGCCCCTGGTCTGGTTCCGGTCACCCAAGCCCCTGTCGTCGTGGGTGACTTCCCTGCTGTGCGTGCTCGACTCGGCGGCGCTCATGCTCTCGCTCAACCCGTCCACGGCACCGGTGGTGCCCGCGCGCCTCTGCCTGCGCGCCGGATTCACCTGCTTCCAGGATGTCGCGAGAGCCATGGGCTTCTCCGTCCCGGTCGATCCCGATCCGGCCTTCGGCATCAGCGTCACCTACGAGGAGTTCCTGGTGGCCATCTCCCGGCTGGAAGAAGTCGACTTCCCGATCGAGCGCAAGCCCGAGGATGCGTGGCCGGATTTCGTCGGGTGGCGGGTGAACTACGAGCAGCCAGCCTTCGACATCGCCCGGGCGGTGGATGCAGTGCCCGCCCTGTGGTCAGGTCCGCGACGGCACAAGGGCCCGCCGGTTCCCCCGATCCGGCCGCCCACAGGGCGACCGCCGAACGGCAAGCAGAAGAAGTCAGCAGATCGCCTAGACGGCGCTGGCCGCGTCCCCGCGGGACTGCACCAGGTCCATGTCAGTGTCCGCGGCGTCGGGATCGGCCTGGCCGGCGTATCCCGGACTGCCTGACACCGTGGCTGCTGGCCGGGCAGCCGCTAACGATGACCGGAACGGGCTCGGCTCGGGCAGCGGCACCAGCTCCTGCGCGCTCGCTGTCGGCCCGGCAACCCGGGGCGACTCCGGCCACGGGTTCAGATCCGGGACCTCGGCTACCGGAGCGGGCTCCGGCTCCGGCTCCGGCTGCGGCTCGGGCGCGGCTGCTCGCTGCTGTGGCTCAATGTCTGCCTCGTGCTCTGCCTCGGGCTCCGGATCCGGATCCGGCTCTGCGGCGCGCTCGGTCTCTTGCGCTGGCGTCGAAGCCCTCCGCTCCGGCCGCAATAGCTCAGGTAGCTCAGGCAGCGCGACGAGGCCGGGGAATTCAAGCTCCTGCTGTGGCTCGGGCTCCGGCACCGGCTGGCCCATCTCCGGAAGTGGAGTGCCACCGAACGCCGGTGCCAGCACCTCGCCAGCGGCACGCACCGTCGCCGCGCGGAGCGTGTCGCCGACAAGCCGCGCTGCGTAGGCGAGCAGCCCCTGGCGCTCGGCGTCCGTCTCGTCCTTGGCGGCCGCTGTCAGCTCGGCCGCAAGCCGGCTCGCCAGCGCCTCGGCCGTCGGCCACTGCCCGACTGCCCGACGGGCTTCGGGGGTTACCTTGAAGACGTACCAGAATCGCGGGTCGCCGCCGGTCGTCGTCTTCCTGAAGTCGACATAGACAGGGTCCAGGGCCTCGAGGGCCTTGGCCACGACCGACGGATCAAGGCTGGTCCGCGCGGCGATGTCGGTGACCGTGACCATGTAGCTCTGCTCAAGCAGGCCGACAGTCGCATCCAGCACGGGCAGGTCTCTGACCGCCCAGGTGTCATGCACGAAAATCTGCCTAACTGGGACCTGGCCGGAGATCATCGGGGCTCGACCGGGTCCCTGGATCGTCGGGTTCGCCCCAGCCTGAAGCGCCAGGGCCGATGTATCCGGCACTTACGAGACTAGCGAGAATAATTACTGCAAGCGCGCCAATGTGTTCTTCGTCCCACCGTACGGGCGTCGCTCGGGCCCCGGACAGCCGCTCAGTGCCCGCCAGGGCGGGCCGGCCTGTCACCGCCGGGCGCGGGCTGTGACCCGTCTGGGCCGGGCAGGCTAGCAACGTCGCTAAGCTGTGCGGGCCCGCAAAGCCGCGGGCCGGACCGACCTGAGAGGAACATCGATGAGTAACGACACCGGAGTTGAGCGGACGCTGGTGCTGCTCAAGCCCGACGCCGTGGCTCGGGGCCTGATCGGGCGCGTGCTCACGCGTTTCGAGGATGCCTTGCTCAAGGTGGTCGCCAGCAAGATGGTCTGGATGGACGCCGAGCTGACCCGGCGCCACTACTTCGACCTTGAGGAGCGCTTCGGGCCCGGCGTTTATAACGCGATGGCCGAGTTCATGCAGAGCGGTCCGGTCCTCGCTCTGGTGCTCGAGGGCGTCGAGGCTGTCGCCTGCACCAGGAAGCTTGTCGGCTCCACCTATCCCGACCAGGCCCCGCCCGGCACCATCCGTGGCGACTTCGCCCACATGAGCAAGGCCTACGCCAACGAGCGCGGCATCGCCGTGGCCAACCTCGTGCACGCCTCGGGCAACGTCGAGGATGCCGCGCACGAGATCGACGTCTGGTTCGCCAAGGACGAGCTCCTGGAGTATCCGTCGGCAGCGGAGCGCTTCATTCGCTAGCTCGCTGCTCCTCCCCATTTGCGCTGCCGTTCTTTCTGAGCATCTTCTGAACCGCACGGCGCCAGCGTGCGTTCCCCCGAGCAGCGGCACCGGCAGGTGTAGCCGTGCCGCCCGGTGGCTGCAGCCAGCCGCGTATCGAGGCTGGCTTCAGCGTGCCGGTCAGCCTCGAAGGGAGCACGCATGCCTGCACGTCGTCGCCTGGCAGCGGCAGCCGCCGCGGCCGGGGCCGTCGCTGCTCTGGGCCTGGTCGCGGTACCCGCCGCCTTGGCCCAGCCAACTGGTCCGACTGCCTATCTCAGTCATTTCAGCAAGCTCAAGACCATCGCCTCGACGGTGCCGTTCAACGGGGACATCAACCCGTACGGCATTTTCATCGTCCGGCACAGCACTGGCCGTCTTCGCGCCGGCAACGTCCTTGTCAGCAACTTCAACAACAAGGCCAATCTCCAGGGCACGGGCAGGACCATTGTCCAGATCACGCCGGGCGGCCACCGGTCATTGTTCGCCAGCATCAACCCCAAGACGCTGCCGGGCCCGTGCCCTGGCGGCGTCGGTCTCAGCACCGCGCTTGAGGTGCTGCCCGGCGGCTGGGTCGTAGTCGGCAGCGTGCCGTCCACCAATGGCATGGCGGCCACTGCCCAGGCGGGGTGCCTGATCGTGCTGAATAGCCACGGCCAGGTCAAGGAGACACTCAGCGGTTACGGCATCAACGGGCCCTGGGACTCGACGGCCGTAGTGCGCGGGCGCTTCGCGGACCTGTTCGTGACCAACGTGCTCAACGGGACAGTCGCGGCGGGTGGCAAGGTCGTCAACGGCGGCACCGTGCTGCGGCTCACCCTCCGGCTGCACCATTTCGGGCCGCCCACGCTCGTGAGCTGGGCGACGGTCGGCTCTGGCTATCCGCAGCGAACTGATCCGAACGCGTTCGTGCTCGGACCGACGGGAGTCGGGTTTGGCGCGCGCGGCCGTCTGTATGTCGCTGAGACACTCACCAGCCGCATCTTCGCGATCCCGAACGCGCTGACTCGGATGGGCAGCGCAGGCAAGGGCCTGCTGGTGACCAAGGGCGGCAAGCTGAACATGCCGCTCGGCCTCGCCATCGCCCCGAACGGCCACGTGCTGACGGTTAACGGCGGCAACGGCAGGATCGTGGAGACGACCCGGGGGGCCTCCAGGTTTTCTGGCGCTTCCTGGACACCTCGGGCAGCCCCAAGGGTGCCGGCGCGCTCTTCGGCCTGGCGGTGCGGCCCGGCCTGCGCGGCGTGTACTACGTCGACGACGCCGCGAACACCCTCCGCCTGCTCCACTAGGCGGCTCGGCGCATCGTGGGTGCGGAGCAGCCGGGCCAGTTGAAGTCCGGCTAATCCGCGCCCATGAGCGCCAGGCGCTACTCCCAGTCCTCACCTGGCTCATCGGCCGCGGGCTCCGCGTCGTCACCGCTCGGCCGCCGGGCCAGCCAGCGCTCCAGCCAGTCGAACTGCTCGGCCAGCATGTGCAGCACCGACTCGCGCGCGACATAGCCGTGACTCTCATGCGGCAGGATCACCAGCCGCGCCGTACCGCCGGTGCCCTGGATGGCCTGGAACAGCCGCTCCGACTGAATCGGGAACGTGCCCGAGTTGGCGTCACGCTCGCCGTGGATGAGCAGCATCGGCGCGGTGATCTTGTCGGCGTAGCGGAACGGCGACACCCGGTCGTAGACCTCCGTGGCCTCCCAGAAGTTGCGCCGCTCGGTCTGGAAGCCAAACGGGGTCAGGCTGCGGTTGTAGGCGCCACTGCGCGCGATGCCGGCGGCGAAGAGGTCTGTGTGCGCGAGCAGGTTGGCGGTCATGAACGCGCCGTAGCTGTGCCCGCCGGCCGCTACCCGCTCCGGGTCGGCGATGCCCATATCCGTCAGCGCCGCGATGTGCGCGGCCGCGGCCGCGGTGATCTGCTCGACGTAGCTGTCGTTCATGGTCTCCGGATCGCCGATGACCGGCATGGTGGCGCTCTGCAGCACCGCGTAGCCGCGCAGCACGAACCAGACCGGATCGGAGGCCATCAGCCGGGTGAAGCGCTCGGTCGAGCCGCGCACCTGGCCGGCCGTCGCCGCGTCGCCGTAGTCGAGCGGGTAAGCCCAGATGACTAGCGGCAGCCGGCCATCGCGGGCCTGGTCATAGCCAGGCGGCAAGTGCAGCATCCCGGTCAGCTGCACTCCGTCGCCGCGGTCGTAGCTGACCAGCCGCTTGTCCATGCCGGTGAGCTGGGGATGCGGGTCGGGCCAGGATGTGAGCGGGATCAGCTCCCCGCTGTCGAGCCGGAGGACGGCGAGGTTCGGCGGCTCGGTTCGGCTCTCATGCCAGATGACCGCCGTATCCCTGTCGTCGCCAGCGAAGCCGAGTATCTGCTCGTACGCGCCGCCGGCAGGACTGCGCCACAGCCGATGCGTGCTCAGGTCCGCAAGGTCCAGCCGGTCCAGGAACGGCCGGTCGCCTTCCGGGCTGGCGCCGTCGCCGCGCAGGTAGATCTGATTGCCGTCTTGTAGCACCGTGCGCGTGCCATCAGGATGCACGGTCATCATCGGCGTGCCCGGATCGAGGTAGGCCTCGTCCGCGGAGTGATCGAAGATGACACGGCTGTCCTGCGGCGCGGCCAGGTCGCTCAGCCGCGACGTCAGCCAGCGCCGGTCCCTGTCGTGCTCGGTGACCAGGATCTGGCCGGGCGCGGTCATGTCGTACCAGCCAAGACAGCGATGCTGGACCTGGATGCAGGGCTGCGGCGACTCATCGAACGGCGCGGGCAGCCGGCAGACCTGATCCCGGAACTCGGCCTTGACGAGCGGATCGCCGCCGTCCTGCGCCTCGGCCCAGACCAGGCTCGCGGGCATGGACTCCTCCCACGACACCATCCGCGGGCCCGTCGGAACGCCATGCCTCGGTATCTCGTCGCTCACGGCCAGATCGGCGACGACGCGCTCGAGCTGACCGCTGGCCGTCCAGACCTCGACCCGACGGGCGAAGTACGGGAAAGGCACCCGGAACGAGAATGGCCGCTGCAGCCGGTAGACCAGCAGGTGCTGGCCGTCCGGGGACTCGCTGAGGTGGTAATACAGGCCGGGTGGCCCGAGCTGTGTCGCCGCACCCGAATCCGGGTCTACCCGCAGCGGTACCGTCGTCGCGAGCTCCTCGAAGAGGTCAGCGTCCGCGTCGGTGCGGAGCAGGTCGGTGAAGGTAGCCATCTGTGAGCGCTTGCCTGCAGTCTCCTCGAGCTGCGGCTCGATCGGCTCCTGTTCCGGCGCGGCCGGTGCAGCGACCGAGCCGAGGGCCAGCAGGCTCGTGCCATCCCTTGACCACCGCACGGTCGAGCCACCCGAGGTTGGGTCGCCGCCGAGCACGTCCCTGACCCGCAGGCCAGGCACTGCGGCGGCGGTCGCGGCCTGCGCGTCTGCGATCCAGACGGCGATGCCGTCGTGCTCATCGAGGGTGAAGGCGAACCGCCGGCCATCAGGCGCCCAGGTCGGCACGCTGACCGACATGCCCTCGGGCAGCTCGATCCGGCGCGGCTGGCCGCCAGGCACGGCGATCACGGACAGCCCGGTCAGGCGGCGGGTTCGCTGGCGGCCGCCGAGGGACGTGTCCAGGCGCAACCCGGCCAGCGCGAGGTACGGGCGGGCAAGGTGAGCAACCGGCGGATGAGACTCGTAGTGCACCAGGGCGAGGAACCGGCGGCCCGGCCCGAGCGACGCCGCCGGAGTAGGCGGGGCATCGATGATCGAAACGATGTCGCTAGCCGGGATCTGATACGGCACCCTTGTTCCCTCTCCGTCGCTGGCCGGGCGCTGCTGCGCTGACCTAGGCTCGCGCGACTGCGCCCGGCACGCAACTTGGCGCGCGCCCGCGCCGCCGGCGCCGGCCGGCCAGGATGGCTGACAGCCAAGCTCAGGAGCTGATCATGCAGATGAGTCTTTCGGCCGCGCTGGTGTCTGTTCCCGGCTTCACTGACCATCATGCGCACCTGCTGCGAGATGCCGCCGGCGTGGCGTTCCCGGCAACGGCGGAGGCGGTCAGGGAATTTCACCTCAGCGTGGCCGCGCAAGGCCGAAGTCCCATGGACGTGCTCGATCCTGCGCCCAGCGTCGCCCGGCCCGCCCTCGATCGCCGGCTGTATGCCGCGCTCGAGAGAGCGGCCGCGGCAGGGCTGGTCGAGATCACCGAGATGGGCATGCGCAGCTGGGCCTACACGAACTCCCTCGCCGCGCTGGAGGCCGCCGGCCCGCTGCCCTGCCGGGTCCGGATCTACGTGGCAAGCGGCCTAGCCGACGAGACGGGTCTGGCTGAGCTTGACGCTCGCCGCGGCGACTGCGGCCAGTGGCTGCGCCTGGAGGGGATCAAGTTCTATGCCGACGGCTGGATCGGGCCTCGCACCTGCGCGCTGTGCCGCGACTTCGCCGACAGGGGCGACCGCGGGCTGCTGTTCGCCGACGCGCCGACGCTGGCCAGGCGGATCGAGCCGCTAGCCGGGCAGGGCTGGCGCATCGCCACGCACGCCATCGGGGACCGCGGTGTTCAGACTGTGCTCGATGCTTATGACCTGGTCTTCGACGGCGACCCGGCGGTGATGGCCGCCGCCGCGCCGCGCATCGAGCACGCAAGCGTGCTGTCAGCCGAGCTCATCTCCCGGATGGCCGGCAGCGGCGTCGTTTGCTGCATACAGCCGTCGTTCGCGGTGACCGACGTCGCCGAACTCGGCCCGGCCCTCGGGCCAGAGCGCGCCGCCAGCGCCTACCCCTGGACGCAGCTGGCACAGGCAGGCGTCGCTCTGCTCGCCGGGACCGACTACCCCATCGAGGTGCTCGATCCGCTTCCAAGCCTGGCGCGCCTGGTCAACGGCGAATCGCGCAGGCCAGGCTTCGCCACTGGCGCGGCCACGCCTGAATGGGCGCGGCTGCCGGCAGCCACCGCGTTCGCGCTGATGACCGATCCAGCCGCGGGCCAGACGCTGCTGAGCCTCGATCCGCGCGCGATCGCTCCCGGCGACATCGACCAGGTCGAGGTGCTCGGTACCCGGCCCGCGCCGTTCTGAGCCAGGAGGAGTGCGGGCTAGCCCGTTCCCCTCCGCAGTTGACCTTTGTCCGGCAGCGGGGACGCTTCGACCCTGAGCAGGCGGGCGGGCCCGCGCCGGCAGCCACCAGTTCCACCTGCCGAGCAGCGAGACGACCGCCGGTACCAGCAGGGACCTGACCACGGTCGCGTCCAGCAGGATGCCGGCGCCGACGCCGGTCGCGAAGATCTTCAGGAATGTGAACGGCGCGCTGGCGAGCGCCGCCATCGCCAGGAACAGGATCAGCGCCGCCGACGTGACGAGCCGCCCGGTGCGGCCGATGCCGGTGATCACCGCATCGTCGGTCGACCCGGTGGCGTCGTACTCCTCGCGCATCCGCGCCAGGATGAATACCTCGTAGTCCATCGACAGGCCGTACACGAAGGCGAATACGAATAGCGGGATCCACGCGGTGATCGCGCCGGTGGCTGGCAGACCCCAGATCGGCCGGGCACCGTACCCGTCCTGCCAGACCAGGACGAGCACTCCGTAGACCGCGCCGACCGACAGCAGGTTGAGCACGATGGCCTTCAGCGGCAGCAGCAGCGACCGGAACGCGCGAGCCAGCAGGATGAACGTGATCACCGCGAGGCCGGCGAGCACGAAGGGGAAATCACCGTAGAGCGAGTGAATCTGATCGACCAGGTCGGCCGTGTAACCGCTAACGAGCGCGGCAGGAGCGGCTCTCGTCAGCGCCGAGCGCAGCGCGGTGAGCGTTGCCTGGGCCCTGGTGCCGGAGCCGTCCGCGGTCGGCAGCACCTCGACGAGCGACGTGCGGCCGCGGCTCCAGGCCGGGCCGGGCGGGGCTACGGCGGTCCTGATGCCGGGCACACGCGTCGCGGCCGCGACGATGGCCGCCCTGCTCGTGCCGGCTGGCGCCAGCACCTCGACCGGGGCGAGCACCCCGACCGGGATGCCCGCGTGCTCCAGCATCACGACGCCGTCGCGGGCGGACCCGCGCTGGGAGAGCGAGTTGACGCTGGCATCGCCCACGCTGATGCCGAGCGCCGCGACTCCCAGCGCGACCAGGATCGCCAGTCCCGCCGCTGTGGCCAGCCAGCGCTGTCGTACGACCAGCCTCGCCCACGCGGTCCAGCCCCGGCTCGGTTTGTCCTCGTGCCGCACCCGCGGCCACTCCAGCCGAGGTCCGATGCCGGCCAGCACCGAGGGCACCAGGGTGAGCGTGACTGCGACGCTGATCAGCGGGATCAGCATGCCGCCCAGGCCGATGCTGCGGATGAACGGGATCGGCAGCGCGATGAGCGCGAGGAGCCCAAGCGCTACGGTCACGCCGCTGAACACGATGGCCCGGCCGGCGGTGTCCATGGCGCGGCCGATCGCGGCCTCGTTGTCGAGGCCGTGGGCCAGCTCCTCGCGCCAGCGGGTGATCAGCAGAAGCGAGTAGTCGATGGCGACGCCGAGGCCGATGAGGCCGACCAGGAACTGAACGACGAAGTTGACATTGATGAGGTAGGTCAGGCCAAGGATGGCCAGGAACGCGGTCGTGACCGAAGCAGCCGCGATCAGCAACGGGACGACCGCCAGCAGCGAGGCAAACACGAAGGCCAGCACCGCGAGCGCGCCGAGCGCGCCGAGGAGGATCTCGTCCAGCACGCCCGGCCCGGACGCCGATCCGCCCGCGGTCGTCAAGGGCCCCACGCCCGTCACGCGGACCTGCGATCCGGCCGGCAGGTAGTGCACCATCGCCGCCGCCACGGCCGCTGGCTGCACCACCGGCCCGGGCACACGAGTGTTGGTCGCCGGGGTGAAGATCAGGCCGAAGGTCGTCCTCCCGTCGGCCGAGACGAAGCCACTGCTGCCCGTGCTGGCGAACGAGACAACGCGGCTGGGCCCGAGGCCCGTCGGCAGGCCGGCTCGGGACGCGGAGCTGAAGGCAGCCAGCAACGCCACGCGTGTCTGTGGCTGCTGAGCTGTCCGGCCGGCCGGCAGGACTATCACCGGGACGAGCGGCGTGTTGCTGCCGCCGCTGGCGTAGCGGGCGATGATGGCCGAGTCGGCGACGTCACTGCGGGTGCCGGGTATCTCAAAGCTCATGCTGAGATGGCTGCTGAGCACCGACGAGGCGTACCCGCCAACTAGGACCGCGAGCAGCCAGACCAGGCCGATCAGCCGCCGATGACGCAGCACGAACTGGGTAAGTCGGCCCATCGGTCAGCACCTCCTGCCAAGGCCTGCCTCGTTTTGGCGCTCCGACCCTAACAAAGCATGCCGACGGGCCGGTACCGGGTAATGATCACCCGGTACCGGCCAGCCGGGTCAGCCCGTGGCTTCAGCTCGCGTCAGTACCAGCCAGTCGCGAGCTCGTGGTCCCAGGCACCTCGCGGGGAGCCATACCGGGATTTGATGTAGCGCAGGCCCCACCGGATCTGGGTCCATGCGCTGCTTCGCCAGTGCGAGCCCGCGGCGGCCATCTTGGAGCCAGGCACCGCCTGCGGGATGCCGTAGGCGCCGGAGTAGGCGTTCTCCGCATGCACGTTCCAGCTGCTCTCGTGCGACCAGAGGGAGTTCAGGTACCGGAACTGCCGCTGGGACCAGCCGAACTTGCGGAGCATCGATCGCGCGATCTGCCGCGGCGTAAGTGCCCGCTTCTTGTGCACCGTGACTACGCCCGGGCTGTCCCCCGTCCCCTTGGGGGCGGCGGCCGCGCTGAGGAAGGCGTCGAGCGTTGGCTGGGTCCTGGCAGGACCAGCGGAGCCGGACCGCGCGTCCGGAGCACCCACCTGAAGGACCTGAGCGGCGGGCCGGGCACTGGCCACCGGATGAGCCGCGGCGGTCGCAGACCAGATACCAGCGGTTCCTGCGACCGCGGCCATCAGGGTGACGGCCGGGATGGTGCGAGTGAGATGGAGCTTGACTGACTTACGGGAGCTGGGTGTCCTGAAGAGGGACAAATCGAGCCTTCGGTCGGGCGCGCGATTGGCGCGCTCGGCTTCCACCCTGTGCTCACAAGCCTGCCTGTAGTGCGGCGGGCGGCAGCGCGCAGACCTGTCGCGGGTACAAGGCGACGTGGCCGCTCGGGGACGCGGCCGTCATGCACGCAGGGTGCTATCGAACGCATACTCTGCCCGATCCCGAGCACACGTAGCGGCAGAAATAGCCATAACAACGGTATGAGGTAAATCACATTTATCTAATCGTTATCTCAACAATCGACCGGAGACATGCCGCATTTGACAATTCGGATTGTTTCGGACGTGACCCAAGCTCTGTGCTGGGACTGCTGGGGCTGCTGCGACTGCCGGGGTTGATGGCGTGGCCGCTAGGGCTACCGAGGCTGCGGGGGCATGCAGGCCCCGCATGCCCCGCAGTACCGCGCCTGCGGGACCGCCGCCAGCAGCGCAGCAGCGATCGGCCGACCGCACTCCTCGCACCAGCCGTACTGACCAGCTGTCATCCGGTCGAGCGCCGCCTCGATTTCGGCCAGTGCCTGGCGCTCGGCCACCGCCTGCCGCGCGAGCTGCCGAGCTCGCCTGGACACGGCACCGCGGCTGCCGGGTACGCCGGACGGCGGACGCTGAGCTGCGTCATGGTAGGCGAGCGAGAGCGCGGTCACGCGCTCAAGCCGGTCACGCCAGCGGGCCTCGAGCTGGGCCCGCCGCTGCGCCAGGCCGCCAGGTCCCAGCTGGACCGCCCGCCCGGCCGCCGGAGCTGCCGGGCCGCCGGTGCGGTGGCGCCGCACCGGAGAACTGCCCACTGCTGGCTGCAAGATCGACGTGGTGGACATCAGGCTCCTCCTGCTCGCCGCCCCGGTGCCTGCCCGCGCGGACCGGCCCGGCCGGGCTTACTGCCATCAGCACATCGCAGGATCCTCAGGGCCTGCTGAGGAGAGCCGCGCCGCCAGCTCCAAGTTCGGTCCTCCACCGCCGTCCATTAGTACTGTCGTGCCCGGTTATCAGCGTCTTAGCACGTAAAGCGAGTGCGCGGAGCCGCGGAGGCAAATTTTCGGCCACCGCGGAAGCTGGCCTGCCGCCAAGAACCCTGCCTGCAAAGGAAATTCGCGTACCGCCGCGCCGGTCGAGCGAAGCTCGATTGGCCAAGTCGGGCGGACCCTGATACCAACGCTCGGCGGATGGTGTTTGATAGACCTGGTTGCATTCGTATTTTGCGTACGCGACGCGTGCCGCTGATGGCTGGCTGCAGCACCGCCTCACAAGGGCGGTGCCTGCTCACCAGGCACCGGGCCCGACGTCGTGGCGACCCAGGATCCTCGTCCGTGGATCCCGGAGATCACCCAGTAGGAGAAGGCACATGCCTCAGGGCACCGTGAAGTGGTTCAACGCCGACAAGGGCTACGGGTTCATCGCCCCAGACGACGGCAGCGCCGACGTCTTCGTGCACCACTCCGCGATTCAGGTTGACGGCTTCCGCAGCCTGCAAGAGAACCAGCGAGTCGAGTTCACCGCCGGCCAGGGCGCCAAGGGCCCGCAGGCTGAGCAGGTCCGTCCGCTGTAACCAGATCCGGTCGAGTCGGCCGGATAAAGAACGCATAGCTTCAAGCTCTGCATAACGGTACGAGGGCGGTTCCGGGAGACCGGGGCCGCCCTTGTGCATTGTTATTTTTGTCCGACACATGCTATATCCGGTTATTGAACAATACATAGCATGAAGAAGTTTATTGCGACCACTACTGGTACACCATATGCCTGGTTATCGCCCCGGCGTGGTCGCGCGCGGGTGTGCTCCAGACCGGCAACTACCGGTATCGTCGCGGCGTCGGCACACGGGCCGGCGGACCAGCCGGACACGCGGAAGGCGGCTCATGACGCGGGCACTTCTCAACAGCGCGCTGGCCGGGATGGGCACGACAATCTTCGCTGAGATGTCGGCGCTCGCACTGGAGACCGGCTCGGTGAACCTGGGCCAAGGCTTCCCCGATACGGACGGACCGATCGAGGTCGCCCAGGCGGCTGCCGATGCCGTGCTCGCCGGCCGAGGGAACCAGTACCCGCCGGGCCCCGGTATCCCCGAGCTGAGGGCCGCGATCTCCGGGCACCAGAAGCGGTTCTACAGCCTGGACGTCGACCCCGATACCGAGGTCCTCGTCACCGCCGGCGCTACGGAGGCGATCGCGGCCGCCCTGCTGGCACTGCTCGAGCCGGGCGACGAGGTCATCGCGCTCGAGCCGTACTACGACTCCTATGCCGCGTGCATCGCCATGGCCGGCGCAATCCGGGTGCCGATCACGCTGCGCGCACCTGCCTTCCGGCCTGACCTGGACGCGCTCGCGGATGCGATCACCAGCCGCACCAGGCTCATCCTGCTGAACTCACCGCACAATCCCACGGGCATGGTCGCCACCAGGGACGAGCTCACGGTGATCGCCGAGCTCGCCATCCGGCATGACCTCCTGGTCATTAGCGACGAGGTCTATGAGCACCTTGTCTTCGAGGGCGAGCACATTCCGATCGCCTCGCTGCCCGGCATGCGCGAGCGCACCATCACGATCAGCTCGGCCGGCAAGACGCTCTCCTTCACTGGCTGGAAGATCGGCTGGGTGACCGGGACGCCGGAGCTCGTAGGGGTGGTTCGAACCGCCAAGCAGTTCCTCACCTACGTCAGCGGCGGGCCGTTCCAGTACGCCATCGCGACCGGGCTGGGCTTGGCGGACGCGTTCTACGCCGATCTGGTGACCGGCCTGCACCGCAAGCGCGACGCGTTCGCGGCCGCCCTCCGCGAGGCCGGCTTCGAGGTCTACCGGCCGCAGGGCACCTACTTCATCACCACAGACATCACGCCGCTCGGAGAGTCCGACGGCCTGGCCTTCTGCCGCGGGCTACCGCACCGCTGCGGCGTTGTCGCCGTGCCCAACGTCGTCTTCTACGACAACCAGCAGGCCGGGCGGACTCAGGTCCGCTTCGCCTTCTGCAAGCGCGACGAGGTGCTCGCCGATGCGGCGCTCCGGCTGCAAGGGCTCCGCACTTCGGTGGCTCATTAGGATGGGCGATGCACCAAGCTCGCCACAGTAGCCGCGGCGCGGTTCGCGATCGACGTCGCCGTCAGGTGGCCGTGAGATGAAGGGGGCAGCGTGACCGCTGCGCAGACCAGCGACCCGACAGCGTCGGGCCAAGCCGCCGAGGTCTACAAGGCTCCCCGGCAGGACAAGCCCTGGGGCCACGAGGTGATATTCGCTGTCCTCGATGGCAAGTACGTCGGCAAGATCATTCACGTGGTAGCTGGCCACTCGATCAGCCTTCAGTACCACCATCAGAAGGAAGAGACCATCAGCGTCTTGTCCGGTGCAGCGCTCATCGAGTACGGGCCAGCGGCCGATGAGCTGACCAGCCAGCACTTCGGGCCGGGTGACACCATCCACCTGCCACCGGGCACCGTGCACCGGATTGCGGCCATCACCGATCTGACGTTCGCCGAGGCATCGACAGCGGCGCCGGGCTGGCGCGAGGACGTGGTCAGGCTCCAGGACAACTACGGCCGGACAGGCACCAGCGCCCCCTGAGCGTGGCTCAGGATGGCTGGCCCGGACCGCGCTCGCCACGCGGGCCGGCCCGAGTCCGAGCGGCGGGCCGCGGTCGAGGCCCGCCGTCCAGGCCCCGATAGATCTGCACCCACTGATCGGGACTGACATAGGCGACGATCGCTCGCCGGTCGAGTCCGGCACTCGCGCATGCGGCCGCCACCTTGTCCGGTGGATAGGTGCGCCGCAGCGACGCCTGCACCGAGCCGCCGACGCCAGAGAAGCCTGCCTGCACTAGCCGCCGGTAGGCAGCCTGACGGGCTGGATTAATCAGCGGCTCGGCTCGCCGCTCCAGCCGCAGGATGCCGGCATCGACCCGGGGTACCGGACGGAATTCGGTCCTGGCGATGGTCCCGCGCAGCTCCCAGCGGAACTGCGGCCACGTGCTGACCGTCAGCTGGCTCCACCGGCCGTAGCCGCCGGTGCGCTTCCGCGCGTACTCGAGCTGGGTGATCAGCGTCGCGACGGTCAGCCTTGGCGCGCGCAGGCACCAGTCGATGATCGGCGATGTCATGGAGAACGGCGCGTTCCCCACGACCTGGAAGGGCCGCGACGGGGGTCGCGCCGCGAGGAAGTCGCCCTGCACCACACGGACGTTCGCGCACGCGCCGACTCTGGCCGTCAGGCGCCCGATCAGGTGCTCGTCGATCTCGTACGCGATGACCTCTCCGGCCATGGCGGCCAGGCGCGTCGTCAGGATGCCCTCGCCCGCCCCGACCTCCACGCACAGTCCGTCGGGCTCAAGCCGGACCGCGGTCAGGAACTGGCGGGCTGCCCCGGCCCCGCGCAGCCAGTTCTGCGACAGTTCGCGACGGCGCCAGTCGCGATCGCCGCGCCCGGCCGGCGGCATCCTGGCGCCGCCACGGGTCGCGCCGTCACGTGACCGCGCAGCCCCGGTGCTGCGGCGCCGGGAGCCTTGATTCGCCGGACCGCCGCGATCCTGACCTGGCGCCGTGCTCATCGGTCCAGCGTAGCGATGATCACGACGGCCTGGCCCACGGCCGACCTCACCGCCCTCAGTCGTGGTCGCCGAGCCTGCGCTGGCGCTTGAGCTGAGACCGTCGCTGCTTGGCGGCCAGCCGGCGCTCGACCGAGCCGCGGGTCGGCCGGGTCGGCCGGCGGGGAGCCGGTGGCGGTGCAGTCGCCTCGGTCAGCACTGCACTGAGCCGGGCCGCCGCAGCCTCCCTGTTGCGCAGCTGCGACTTGTACTCGCTGGCGGCTACGGTGATGGTCCCCGCGGCCAGCCGGCCGGCTAGCGCGGCCAGTGCGCGCTCCTTGAGTGCAGGAGGCAGAGCCGACGAGCCGGCCACGTCAAAGGAAAGTTCGGCCTGGCTGTCGGTGGTGTTCACGGACTGCCCGCCAGGTCCCGGCGACCGCGAGAACCGCCAGGACAGCTCATCGGGCGGGATCGTGATGCCGCGCACGACGACCTCGAGGCTCACGGTCCCGCCTCGTGACGCCCCGGTGCTGCCGACATGGTGCCCTGCCTATCACAGCGCCCGACTGTGAGCCACGTCACGGCGGCTGCAGAGATTTCCGCTGTGCGGCGCGTGAACCGCGCGCGGCTTGGTAACTTCGCGGTCTGCCGGAGATTGACCGGGTCCGGACCGACACGGCGTGGAGATCAGACATGAGTGGTTTCAGGAAGTTCCTCATGCAGGGCAACATCATTGACCTCGCGGTCGCGGTCGTCATTGGCGTGGCCTTCAACGCCATCGTGCAGGCGCTAGTCAAGGACATGATCACGCCGCTGATCTCAGCCATCGTGGGCAAGCCACATCGATTTCGGCACCATGCACTTCTGGCTCGGCGGCGCAACGCTCACGTACGGTGCCGTCATCAACGACGTGATCTCCTTCCTGGTCATCGCGGCGGTGGTCTACTGGCTGATCGTCACGCCGAGCGCCAAGCTGACTGCGATCGCCACGCGCAACAAGGCAGCGACGACCCGCGACTGCCCCGAGTGCCTGAGCACGATCCCCGTTGCCGCCAGGCGCTGCATGTACTGCACCGCGCAGCTCGCTCCGGTACAGGCCCCAGCTGACGCACCCGCCCCGAGGCGCGCGCGGCACGGCTATTTGGCGTCGGAGTAGCAACTCGCGATTGCCGTGGTCATCGGGAAGCTGACCTCGGTCGCGCCGAAGACAAGGCGAGTGGCGCCGGCCGCGGCCGCCTCGATCGCGGCGGACTACGTCGTCGGCCTGCTCTAGCGGGCAGTGCACGATCACCTCGTCATGCTGGAAGAAGACCAGCTGAGCTGGCGCGGCCAGGCGCGAGCGCAGCAGCGCCAGCAGCACGATGGCCCAGTCGGCGGCGCTGGCCTGAACGACGAAGTTGCGCGTGAAGCGGCCGCGTGCGCGGGCCGCGGCACCCGCGCCCGGATCCCGTTCCTGGTCCGGGTCGCCTGACTCCCCAGTCTTCGTCAGCCAGGCGGCCGACGGCGGCGGACAGGTCCGGCCGAGTACCGACCTGACCACGCGCCCTTCCTCGCCGGCCCGCGCCGCGCTCTCCACGAACGCGGACGCCTGCGGGAACCTCCGCCGTAGCAGTGCCAGCGACTGCCCGTGGTCGCCGCCAGTGCCGCCGTACATCGCCGACAGCAGCGCGACCTTGGCCGTGGCACGGTCGCCGCCGATCGCGGTGGCGACCGCGTCGTAGAGGTCCCCTGCGCCGGCGGCGTGCGCGAAGCTGCGGTCGCCCGCGAGCGCCGCGAGAATGCGGGGCTCAAGCTGCGCGGCGTCGGCGACGACGAGCGTCCAGCCGGGATCGGCGACCACGGCCTGCCGGAGCAGCTTGGGTATCTGAAGCGCGCCGCCACCGCGCGATGCCCACCGGCCCGACACCACGCCGCCGACCACGTACTCGGGCCGGAACCGGCCGCCGGAGACCCACGTATCCAGCCAGGTCCAGCCGTTGGCTGTGTAGAGGCGCGCCAGCTCCTTGTACTGAAGGAGCAGCGGGATCACCGGGTGATCGACCTCGCGCAGCACCGAGGACCTGGTGGACTGCACCCTGATGCCGCTCGCTGCCAGCGCCCGCAGCAGCTGCGCTGGCGAGTCGGGGTTGACCGGGCGGACCGCGCCGAGCGCGGCTGAGATCTGCGCGGCCAGGACGGTCAGCCTGGCCGGCCGCAAGGGCGGACCGGCCGTCGCGGGCGGTCGCGGGCCAAGCTGCTCGGTGAGCAGCCGGTCATGCACGTCGGCGCGCCAGGGTAGCCCGGCCGCCGTCATCTCGGCGGCGACAAGCGCGCCAGCCGACTCGGCCGCAACCAGGAGGCCGAATTTGCGCGGGTCCTCATCGGCCGCGATGCGGGCCAGCTGATCCGCGTAGGTAGTGACCAGTGCCGCGAGGTCGGCGCGAAGATCCCGATCCGGTACGCCGGCTGAATCGAACGGCAGCTGCGCCGCCCGCTCGTCTCCTGAGCCCTCATCTCCCGGGCGCCCTGCGTCGGCAGCCGGACTCGCCGAAACCGGGCTCGACTGTGCCGGACTCGAGTGTGCCGCGGCCACCAACGCCGCGGTGAGCCCGAGGTCGTGGCACCGAGCGACCCGGACGCCCAGCCGCAGCAGCACCGGATACAGCGCCTGCGTCGACGGCCATACCCACCGCACGGATCCCGTCTGATCGTGCGAGGCGATAGCAGCCGCGAGGTCGGCGACTGGCTGCGGCTGCCCGTCAGGAGTGTCGCCGTCGCCGAGCACGCACAGCAGCCCACTGCCGCCAGGTCCGGGTACGACCGCTATCCGCACATCCAGATTCTGCTGCATAGCGCCGACAATCCCCGCGCGCCACCGACGACGGCGCGCGGGGCTGGGCGGCGGCTGCGCCAGCGGACTGGGCCAGCGGACTAGGCCAGCCTCAGACAGCGTGATCGGTGGCGGACCGCTCGTCGGCCGAGTCCCAGGCCTCGTGCGCGCCAGGACCTTGCCGGCGGGTGCGGCCGCGCTTGGACAGCTGCCGGGACTTGCTCCTGGCCGGCTCGGCGCTGGCAACCGGCACGTCGCGGTCCTCCGCCGGAGCAGCCGCATCGTCCGAGGAGGCCGGGTCGCGACTCGGGCCTGAGCGATACTGCGGCGGCGAGCCCTGATACCGCGGTCCGCGGTAGCCAGGCCCATGGGTGGGCGCAACGTCGTGTCCGCTCGTGGCGATCGGTGCCGCCGCGAACGGCGCGCCTTCCTCCACTGAGTCTGGAAGCTGCTCCGGCCGCCGCCGGAACGCGACGGTCCCCGGCGGGGGGAGCGCCGGAAGCTGCTCCGTGCTGCCCGGCTCCGTGCTGCCCGGCTCGGTGCTGCCAGGCTCGCGGTGCTCGCCTTGCGTGTCGGCTGAGGCCAGGTAGAGGTCATCGACGTCGCTGTCGAGCGCCGCTGCCGGGGCGAACCGGTCGTCCTCGTCAGCCACGCCCGCCGCTTCGTCGTCCGGTGCCGAGCCCGCCGTTGAATCGGCGCGCTCCTTCTCGACTGGCGCACCGTCGATCGCGGCACCGTCGTAGCTGCCTGGCGGGAACATGTCAGCCAGCGGCTGCGGCGCCTGGGCCGGGATCCGCAGTGGCTCGTCGAGAGCCCGGCCGTTACCGAGTCCCGGGCCGTAACGCCACTCCGGCCTGCTCGTCACTTCCGCGTGGATTGGTCCCACGCAGTCATGGCCGTCCAGCAGGGCCGCGAGCCGCTCGGCTTCCTCGGCCCCCACGCCGAAGACAACTCGGGGCTGGCCCCACGGCTCCTCCAGCGAGTAGCCCACGTAGCTGGAAACTGGCGGTAACGGATCAGACCCCAGGCCGTGCATGGTTCGCCAGTGAATCCATGCCCGCTCCAATGCGGTAGCAGCTCGTTCCGCGCGCTGTACCAAGTCCGGATCACGCATTGTGCGTACCTCCCCTCCAAAGCGCCGCACACTTCCGCCCTACAGGCGGTCCCCCGTGCTGCTCGTATCTCGCCAGATACACGGCTTAGCCGGCCACGGCGAGGTGCGAATCCTGCCGTCGGCTGCGACGGCATGCATCAGTATCACCACGGCGGTTCGCCAGCAGGCGTGATTACGCGAAGTTGTTATCGAGCTACAAACAGTTAGCACCCACACGAGCCCGTACCGTGCCACGACAGGCTGGAAAACCAGGAAATAGCCGGTCATGTCACCCAGCAATGGCCGGGTCAGCGGATAAGCCAACACGTCCAGTCTCGTCACACTGTGTAGCCATCGCGGTGAGAGCACAGGATGTGCCGCATCTGCCGGACGGGCACGGCGACGGCGTGGCTGAGCCAGCCATAGAGCGGCTTGGACCGCCTGATCTGGCTTCTGCGAGCACCTTCTGGGAGCAGCTGCACCTGCGGGTCTGGGCACCGCCAGGCATGACCGACGGGAAGCGACCCCGTTCCCGGTCTAAGAGCTTGTGAACTTCACGGTCTCCTGATGACTTCAGGAGGCCGGATCGACCCCGGCAACTTTCACTGACCGATGCTCATCTTCGCATCGAACGCGAAACGCGCCCCCCGATGCGGTGTGCTGGCCACCGGGGTCGACCCCCCCAACTTCTAGACATGTGGCCGCTGGCTGACGGCGCAGCTCTGAGCGCCAGCCCTTCCGGCAAAGCTTCACCGGACTGCGGCCATGCATCATTCCGAGCGCTGCTGCGGGATACCCGCCAGAAGGGCGCGGACCTCAGTCTCCCGGTACCGGCGGTGACCGCCGAGTGTCCGGATAGACGTGAGCTTTCCTGCCTTTGCCCACCTGGTTACTGTCTTCGGGTCAACCCTGAACATCGTCGCGACTTCTGCCGGCGTTAGCAGCGGCTCAGCCTCTGGTGTACGTGCTGACATGTTGACGGCCTCTCCTCCTGGACCGGTACTGCGATCCCTACCTACTTCTCTTGCTGTTCGTGGCTTCTAATGAAGCCTGCCTCGGATGTCCCATATAGTCCTCTGAGACCATATTGCCATCACCAGCGGTGACAAGTCGACAACCGGGAGCAAAGATTCTTTTGCGAGTCGCCGCGATGCCCCCGCTGCGATCTGTCACGCTGCGTGATTCTAGCGACACGCACCGTCGCAACGGGCGGATTCGGAAAAGTCATCCGCGCCTCTCATCAGATACTTAGCTCGATTGCCGCCACGTCCTGTGGAAACCCCTGTCTAGCTGCCGATCTCCTCCAGGTCGGCACCTTAGGGGAACCTAGATCATGCGCTGAGCCGACATTGGCTCCCAGGCAGCGAGTGCCCGCAATCCTCCCTCCCGGCCGCTGCGCGAAGCGCGAGACCAGATTGCCGACGAGCCCGCGGACTGGCCAAATGGCCGGTTTGCGCTCGTACTGCGTTGTTTCCGTGCAACAGGTCGAAGTCCAGTATTAATCCCGAACTGCTGCCAGATAATCTGCTTCGAGAGCTTTAGACCGCAGAGTAGCGCGCTGTCCCGACTCTCTGTATGCGGATCGACACATGCCGCCGTACGGCCGCGGAGAAAGCGTCCGAAAAACCGGCACTTGTCGTGCATTACCCACCATGACTAATCGTGACATGCCGTACCCGTCTGGGCAAAGGGTTACGCGCGGGTAGTGATCAGGCATCTCTCATCCAACTGTCGCGCCGGCGATAGGCTGGTGGCCGATCCCGGGTCAACGAAGACACGGGCAGATCGCGGGAGCCCACCGAAGTGACCACTGTCTTTGGGGCCGGCCACCCTGACGGCCAGCCCGGCCACGAGCAAGTCGTCTACTGCCAGGACGAGCCCTCCGGACTGCGGGCCATCATCGCCATCTACTCCACCGCGCTCGGGCCGGCCCTCGGCGGGACGCGCTTCTACCCGTACGCGGATGAGGCCGCTGCGCTCGCCGACGTGCTGAACCTGTCGAGGGCAATGGCCTACAAGAACGCGCTGGCCGGACTCGACCACGGCGGCGGCAAGGCCGTCATCATCGGGGATCCTGACAAGATCAAGTCTGAATCCCTGCTGCGTGCTTACGGCCGGTTCGTCGAATCGCTGAATGGCCGCTACATCACCGCCTGCGACATTGGCACCTACAGCGAGGACATGGACGTCGTCGCGCGCGAGTGCAGCTTCGTAACCGGGCGGACGGTGCCGAATGGCGGGGCGGGCGATTCCTCGGTGCTGACCGCCCTGGGTGTCTTCCAGGGCATGCGGGCGGCCGCGGAGCACGTCTGGGGCAGCACGAGCCTGGACGGCAAGACGGTCGGCGTCGAGGGCGTTGGCAAGGTAGGGCACCGCCTGGTCGACCACCTGATCAGCGATGGCTCCCAGGTTGTGATCTTCGATACAAGCCAGACGGCGGTTCAGCGCGTGCAGGCCGAGCATCCCGAGGTCACCGTGGCTGCCAGCCGGGCAGATTTGCTGCGCAGCTCGCTCGACATCTACTCGCCGTGCGCGCTCGGCGGCGCCATCGACGACGGCACAGTCTCGGCGCTCAGCGCACGGGTGATCTGCGGCGGCGCGAACAACCAGCTCGCCCACCCCGGCGTCGAGAAGATGCTCGCCGATCTCGGGATCGTGTACGCCCCTGACTACGTCGTCAACGCTGGCGGCGTCATCCAGGTGGCCGATGAACTGCACGGATTCAGCTTCGAGCGGGCCAGGGCGAGAGCGGAGCAGATCCTGGGCACGACCCGGCAGATCCTGGCGACGGCCGATGCGGACGGCATCCCGCCGGCGGTAGCCGCCGACCGGCTCGCCGAGCGGCGGATCGCCGAGGTGGGCAGGCTCCGGGGGATCTACCTCGGCCGGTAAGGTGCTCCGCAGGTGGTTCGGCGCTGGTTCCCCGGTGGTTCACCGGAATCATCGGAGGCGCCCGGCGCCCAAAGCAGGTACGGTTGTACCTGTACGTCAGGGCGAGCGCGACGCACTCCGGATGGCGGGGCTGCGCCGGGTGAGCCTTGTGTGCACGAATCCGCGAGCATCGGCGTGGTAACGGGCAACTAATAATGCGGTGACCAGGGACCTGTCGGGTTCCCTACGTTTAGAGGGGGTCGAGCCAATGGGGCGCGGCCGAGCCAAGGCCAAGCAGGTCAAGGTGGCACGCCAGCTGAAGTACAGCGGTGGCGGGACGGACCTTGACAGGCTGCGGGCTGAGCTAGGCGTCGACTCGGACCAGCATGGCGCCAGCGGGGATTCTGCTTACGCGGATGATCGCTACTCCGGGGACGACGACTCTGACCACTCACCGGATGAGGACGACGAGGAAGAAGAGGACTGGCACGACGAGGATTACGGCGACTACGGCGCCGACGATCTTGTCGGGCAGCCCCGCTCGTCGGCCGGAGCCTGACTAACAAAGCCAACAAAGCGGGCAAAAGCGGGCGCATGCGCTAGCTGCGGATGGCAGCAGCTGGCCAGGGACTCGTGCCTCGCGGGTACCGCGGTCAGTCGCGGCGTGCCCTGAATGCCCGGCTTGCCGGGTCAGGCGGGGTGCTGGCCAGTCAGGCGGAGTGCTGGCCGGTCAGGCGCGCGGTGCCGGAGCCAGGCGTGATCTGCCCGATTACCCAGGACGGCAGGCCGCGCTCGGCAAGTAGTCCGAGCGCCCTATCGGCGTCCTCCGGAGCTAGCACGGCCACCATGCCGACGCCCATGTTGAACGTTCGCTCCATCTCCGCGGCCGCGACGTCGCCGCGCTCGGCGAGCAGGCCGAATACCGGACCCGGCCGCCAGCTGCTCCGCTCGAGTACCGCGTCCGCCGCCGGCGGCAGCACCCGGGCCAGGTTGGCCGCTAGTCCCCCGCCAGTGACGTGCGCGAACGTCCGGACGGCGCAGGCATCGGCCAGCGCCAGGCAGTCCCTGGCGTAGATCCGGGTCGGCGTCAGGAGTTCGGCGCCCAGCGCCTGGTCAAGCTCGGCGGGCTGGCTGTCGAGATCCAGGCCAGCGCCGGGCGCCTCGATGATCGCCCGGACCAGGGAAAAGCCGTTGGAGTGCAAGCCGGAGCTGGCCATCGCGATCACGACGTCCCCGACGCGGACCCGATCAGGGCCGAGCAGCCGGTCCGCATCGACGACACCGGTGGCCGCCCCCGCGATGTCGAAGTCGTCCGCGGCCAGGTGGCCGGGATGCTCCGCCGTCTCACCGCCGATCAGGGCGCAGCCCGCCTGCACGCAGCCGTTCGCGATGCCGGTCACGATCTCGGCTACGCGCTCCGGCCTGACCCTGCCGCACACGACGTAGTCGGTCATGAACAGCGGCTCGGCGCCGCAGACCACCAGGTCATCGACCACCATCCCGACCAGGTCCAGGCCGATGGTGTCGTAGATACCGAGGCGCTGCGCGATGACGACCTTGGTGCCGACGCCATCCGTCGACGTCGCCAGCAAGGGCCGCCGCATGCCGGTGAGCTTCGAGATGTCAAACAAGCCGGCGAAGCCGCCGATGCCGCCGACGACCTCCGGGCCCGAGGTCCGGCTCACCGCGGCCCGCATCAGCTCGACCGCGCGCTCCCCAGCGGCGATGTCAACTCCCGCTGACGCATAGCTGACCGGCCGCCGCGAGCCCCCGCTGTCCGAGCTCGTCAACTGAGTCCCTCGGCCCGCGAGCCGACCGCCTCCAGGAGATGCTTGCCCTTCTCGTCCTCGGCGACCGGGATCGGGTAACGGCCATCGAAACAGGCGCTGCACAGCCGGCTGGACGGCAGCGTGGTCGCCGCGATCAGGCCCTCGAGCGATACGAAGCCCAGCGTGTCAGCCCCGATCGACTCCCTGATCTCCTCGATCGTCAGGTTCCCGGCCATCAGCTCGGCCCGGCTGGCGAAATCAATGCCGAAGAAGCACGGCCAGGCGACGGGCGGGCTGGAGATCCGGACATGGACCTCCGCGGCGCCGGCCTCGCGCAGCATGGCCACGATCGCGCGCTGTGTGTTGCCGCGCACGATCGAGTCGTCAACCACGACCAGCCGCTGCCCGGCGATCGCATCACGCAGGGGGTTGTACTTCAGCCGGATGCCGCGCTGCCTGATGGTCTGGCTCGGCTGGATGAATGTCCGGCCTACATAGGAGTTCTTGACCAGTCCCTGCCCGTAGGGGATACCACTGGCCTGGGCGTATCCGATCGCGGCGGGCGTGCTCGACTCCGGCACGGGGATGACCAGGTCTGCCTCGGCCGGATATTCGGCAGCCAGCTGCTTGCCGACCTCCACCCGCGCCGCCTGCACGCTGCGGCCTGCGATGGCGGTGTCCGGGCGGGCCAGGTATACGTACTCGAACAGGCAGCCCTTGGGCTCGGCGGGCGCGAACCTGTGCGATCTGACGCCACTCTCGTCGATCGCCACCATCTCGCCCGGCTCGATCTCGCGTACGAAGGCGGCGCCGACGATATCCAGGGCGGCGGTCTCGCTGGCGACCACCCAGCCGCGTGCCACGCGGCCGAGCACCAACGGCCGGAACCCCTGCGGGTCGCGCGCCGCGTAGAGCGTCTGCTCGTCCATGAAGACCAGGGAGAACGCGCCGCGCACGAGCGGCAGCGTGGCCAGCGCCGCGGCCTCGACGCCCGGATGGCCGCCGCCGTTCGCGCCGTGACCGTTCGCCGCAAACAGGGCCGTCAGTACATCAGTGTCGGACGTGGCGCGCCCGGCCAGCGTCCCGGCCTGACCCCCGAGCAGCGCGGCAAGCTCGAGCGTGTTGATCAGGTTGCCGTTGTGGCCGAGCGCCAGGCTGGCCGACGGGGTCGCGCGGAACGTGGGCTGCGCGTTTTCCCAGACCGAGGATCCGCTGGTGGAGTACCGGCAGTGCCCGACGGCGATATGCCCGTGCAGGGTGTTGAGGACGGACTCGTTGAAAACCTGGGCGACCAGCCCCATGTCCTTGTAGACCACGATCCGGGAGCCATCGCTCACCGCAATGCCAGCAGACTCCTGACCGCGGTGCTGGAGCGAATACAGGCCGTAATAGGCGAGCTTGGCCACATCCTCGCCAGGAGACCACACTCCGAAGACACCGCAGGCATCTCTGGGGGGTTGATCACCAGCGTCAGCTGAGAGGTCGGGATCGTGTGACAGAAGGCCATCGGGCTTGATCACTAGTCAATTCTAGTGACTTCCTGGTCCGCTGGGGCCGTGGGACATGACCGGAAGGTAGGCAGATAGGTCAGCCCGCTGCCCGCTGGCCCGTACGCGCCCCGCAGCCACGGCTGCCGGCCAGTCCAGTCGGCCCGCCGCGAGATCGAGCCACGTCATCGGGTCGGTCTCGACCACGTTCGGCGGCGTGCCGCGCGTGTGCCGCGGCCCTGGCACGCACTGGATCGCCGCGAACGGCGGGACCCGGACCTCCACCGTCCGGCCCGGTACCCGCTGCTCCAGCAGCCCAAGGCTGTATCGCACTGCGGCTCTCAGCGCAGGCCGCAGCGGCTCGGATCCGGCCGCTAGAGCGTCAGTCACCGCTGCCACGCTGGCCGCGCCGAGTGCCCGCTCGGTGGCTAGCCCGGTCCACGGCGCCTGGCCAAGCGCGGACCGCTGCTCGTTGACGGCGGCTAGCAGGCGCCCGAGGTCAGGTCCGCGCGGTGGCACGGTCATGCAGGCTAGCGGAAGGCGGTCTGGCGCGAAAATTCTTGAGATTTTCGTGGCATCTGCCCGCATCACGAACCCGATAAAGGTATTCGTTCGGTATGCCAGGTCAGCGTCGTACGACAGGGCCGCCAGCCAGGGGCTCCCGCCTGCCCCGGCTGGCCGGCTTCGGCGTCGCCGTGATCGTCGCCGGAGGCCTGGTAACCGGCTACCTGCTCGCCTTCCACCCGGCCATCGCCCACCGCCCGCCCGCGCTTCCCACCAGGGTGGTCAGCTACCAGACCGTTGGCCTGGTCGTGGCCGACACCCAGCCGGGCAGCTCGGCCGATCAGCTGCTCCAGTTGCTCGGATCGAGCGGCACGCCGGAGTTCAGCCCGCTCGCGCAGACTCAGCTAGCCGAGGGCTCGCCGCAGTGGACCGCTGACCTGATGGCGGGCGGCGGCTACATCTTCATCTACCTGCCGACCGGCCAGTGCCTCAGCGCGTCCGGCACCGTCGGCCAGCCGAAGCTGGCGCTGCGGCACTGCGACCTGGACGCGAGGCAGCGCTGGGACCGGACGCAGCCGGCCGTGCTGGCGCAGGCGCACGACTTCTACCAGTACGCGAACCTCGGCGACGGATCCTGCCTGACGCAGATGGGCGTGCTGCCAGGCCAGATCTTCAGCGCGAGCCTCGCCGCGTGCTCGGTGTCCCAGCCGGCAGACCAGCTCATCGCCTTCTGGTGGTCGTCGGTCTAGCTCAGCCGAACAGCGCGGGGAGGGCGCCGCGGTGCACGCCGGCCAGCTCGTCTAGGGCAACCGCGAACAGGCTGCTGACCTCGAGCGCCGTGCCGCCCGTCTCGCCGAGCGTCGTCGCGGGGACGCCAGCCTGCTGGCAGACGGCGGCCAGGTCAGCTTCGGCGCCCGGTCGCACGGCGACGACGGCGCGGCCAGCAGACTCACTGAACAGGAACGTGGCCGCGTCGGCTGGCAGTGCCACTTCACAGCCGGTCCCTCCGGCCAGGCACGCCTCGGCAAGCGCGACAGCGAGCCCGCCATCGGACAGGTCATGCGCGGCGACGACGAGGCCGCGCGCAGCGGCCGTGATCAGCACGTCGGCGAGGACCCGCTCGGCCTCGAGGTCCACGGCCGGCGGCAGCCCGCCCAGATGGCCATGCCGGAGCCAGGCCCAGAGGGAACCGCCAAACTCGGCCCTGGTCTCCCCGAGGAGCACGATGCTGGCTCCCGGCAGGCTGAAGCCGGAAGAGACCCGGCGACGGACGTCATCGTGGACGCCCAGCACCCCGACAACGGGAGTCGGCTGGATCGGCGCGCTGCCGGTCTGGTTGTAGAAGCTGACGTTGCCGCCGGTCACCGGGATGCCGAGCTGCTGGCATCCATCGGCCAGGCCGCGGACCGCCTCGATGAATTGCCACATGACCGCCGGGTCCTCGGGCGAGCCGAAGTTGAGGCAGTTGGTCACGGCGAGCGGCCGGGCACCGGATACAGCCACGTTCCGGTACGCCTCGGCCAGTGCCAGCTGCGTTCCTGCATAAGGATCTAGCTGGCAGTACCGGCCGTTGCCGTCGGTTGCGAGTGCGACGCCAAGCCCCGTCGACTCGTCGATCCGCAGCAGTCCGGAATCATGCGGCATGGCCAGGACAGTGTCGCCGCGAACGTAGCGGTCGTACTGCTCGGTCACCCAGGTCTTGTCGCCGCCTTCGGGCGAGCCGAGCAGCAGGAGCAGGTCGGCCCGGAGCTCGGCGCCAAGTCCGGCACCGGCCACAGGCCTCGCCAGCCGGGCTGGGTCGTCCGCGACGAGCGCGTCCTGGCTCTCCGGACGGCGCGCCGGCCTGTCGTAGACCGGGCCCTGGTCCGCGGCGCTACCTGGCGGAATGTCGACCACCTGCGCGCCGTGCCAGGTCATTTCCAGCCGGCCAGAGCCGGTGACCTCGCCGATGACCGTCGCCTGGACGTCCCACTTCGCGCAGATGGCCATGAACGCGGCGACGTCCTGCGGCGTGACGATCGCCATCATGCGTTCCTGTGACTCGCTCATCAGGATCTCGGCCGGCCCTAGCGAGGCGTCGCGCAGCGGCACCCGATCGAGCGTGACCCGCATGCCGGTGCCGCCGCCCGCGGCCAGCTCCGTCGTGGCGCAGGCGACGCCAGCGGCGCCCAGGTCCTGAATGCCGACAACGAGCCCGGCCTGGTAGAGCTCCAGGCAGCACTCGACCAGCAGCTTCTCCATGAACGGGTCGCCGACCTGCACGCTGGGCCGCTTGGCGCCCTCGCCGGCGCCGCCAAAAGAGGCACTAGCCAGGACCGACGCGCCGCCGATCCCGTCCGGACCCGTCCGTGAGCCGAACAGTATGACCTGGTTGCCGGGGCCGGTCGCGGCCGCCAGCTTGAGGTCGTCGTGCCGCAGCACGCCGACGCACAGCGCGTTGACCAGCGGATTGCCCAGGTAGCACGGGTCGAACGCCAGCTCGCCGCCGATATTGGGCAGGCCGAGGCAGTTGCCGTAGAACGAGATGCCGCCGACGACGCCCGGCAGCACCCGGTGGGTGTCCGGCGCGTCGGCCGGACCGAACCGAAGCGCGTCCATCACCGCGACCGGCCGCGCGCCCATGGCCAGGATGTCCCTGACGATGCCCCCGACGCCGGTCGCCGCGCCCTGGAACGGCTCCACGTAGGACGGGTGGTTGTGCGACTCGATCTTGAACGTGACCGCGTAACCCTGGCCGATGTCGACGACGCCGGCGTTGTGCCCGATGCCGGCGAGCAGCACATCCGTCACGGGCGCCTTGTCGCCGAACTGCCGCAGGTGCTTGCGGGACGACTTGTAGGAGCAGTGCTCGCTCCACATCACCGAGTAAATGGCCAGCTCGGCGTCGGTCGGCCGGCGGCCGAGGATGCTGCCGATCCGGGCGAACTCATCGGCGGTCAGCCCCAGCGCGGCGAACGGCTGCTGCCGGTCCGGCGTGGTCTCGGCATCGCCCACGGTGTCCTGATTGCTCATCCGACTGTGCTCATCCGACTGTGCTCATCCAACTGGGACCCGCCGGAGGACTGAGGTGAAGAAGCCGAGACCGTCGGCAGCCGGCCCGGTCAGCAGGTCGATGGCGTGCTCGGGATGCGGCATCAGCCCGGCCACATTTCCGGACTCGTTGACGACGCCAGCGATGTCGGCGACCGAGCCGTTCGGATTGCCGTCGGCGTAGCGGGCCAGGACCTGGCCGCGGGCCGCCAGGCCAGCCAGGGTCTGGTCGTCGGCGACGTAGGCGCCCTCACCGCTCTTCAGCACGACCGTGAGCTCCTGACCTGCGTCATATCCGCTGGTCCAGGCCGAGGTGTTGTTCTCGATCCGGATCCGGACATCACGGTTGATGAAACGGCGGGCCTGATTGCGGGTCAGCGCGCCCGGCAGCAGGTGCGCTTCGCAGAGGATCTGGAAGCCGTTGCAGATGCCGAGCACGGGCAGCCCGCGGGCCGCGGCCGGGATGATCTCACCCATCACCGGGGCGAACCTCGCGATCGCCCCGCAGCGGAGGTAATCGCCATAGGAGAAGCCGCCGGGCAGGATCACCGCATCGACCGCGTGCAGGCTCGCTTCGCCATGCCAGAGCTCGACCGGCACGGCGCCGGCGCGCTCGACGGCGCGGCAGGCGTCATGGTCATCTAGTGAACCTGGGAAGGTGACGACTCCGATCCGGGTCGTCATGAGCGTCCTCGCGGGCGGCGCATGCTCGCAGATTACCTGCTCAGCCGGCGTGGCTGGTCAGCCGGCGTCCCTGAGCTGCGAGGCCGGCCGAAGGGCCAGCGGGGCGTCGTTGCGCCATTCGATCCGCTTGTGCAGCGAGACCACGGTGCCCTGGCCCGGCTTGCTGTGCATGGTCACGTCGTCCACGCAGGCACGCATGATGGCCAGGCCGCGCCCTGACTCGGGCAGCTCGGCGATCGCACGCTCCCTGGCCAGCCGCCTGGACCGGGCGATCCGGCTGCGCAGGGTCGTCGGCGAGCCGGGTGCGGTCGACATCGGAGCGGTCTGATGACGGCGCAGCCGCGCGACCGGGCGAACCGAATGCCGGATCCGGAGGCCGCGCCGGGCCACGCTCGCCGGATCGAAACCGCGGCCGGTGTCGACGACCTCGAGCAGGCAGCGCTTGCTGCTGACGTGCGCCACTAGCTCGTATCGCCGGCCTGGCCCAGCGTGCCGCAGCACGTTCGTGCAGGCCTCGGTGACGGCGAGGAGCAGGTCGCTGATGCAGCTCTCGTCTACGCCGAGCCGGGTGAGCGTATCGCCGAGCACCCGGCGCATCACCGGGACGCTCAGCGACTCCCTGGGGAAGACCAGGCAGAACTCAACGTCTGCGGCTGGTTCCCCTGAATGGAACACCCGAGATCGCATCCGCTCCTCAGCCCCGTCGGCACAGTCAGTTCACATTGTGGAGGCTTCCCAGGACGAGGCCGGGTAATCATGAACTCAGGCGATCTCTGGACGAACAGTGCGCTACCGACTGACGCGGCACGGATGCCCTCGCAGAGTCCTGACCTGCGGAAACGCAGTCTGCGATAGGTCGCAGGACGGCGCGTGACGCGCAGTGCGGCCGCTACGTGAAAATAACAATCCGGTAAGCCGCCCTGCCGTGGCGGCCAGCGCGAAAGAAATCAGCGCGAAAGAAAGAGGTACGCCGGCGACACATTTCTTTCCCGTTGACCTATGAACCGCTCGCTTATGTACCTTGACCAGATGACCAGTAGTGCAAATCCGGGCGGCCGCATCCTCGGCAGCCTGCGCGCGGCAGGCAGCAAGGGCGTCGTGCGGATGGAGGATCGCTTCGACACCGAGATCGACGACGTGTGGTCGGCGCTCACCGATCCCCTGCGTCTGGCCCGCTGGATGGCCGAGGTCGAGGGCGACCTGCGCGTGGGCGGTGAATTCCGCGCGCGCTTTCTTGCCAGCGGATGGGAAGGCACCGGGCGAGTTGAAGTGTGCGAGCACCCGCGGCGGCTGCTTCTGCTGACCAGGCAATCGGGCAAGCCAGACGAGCAGGTCATCGAGGTCACGCTGGCCACCGACGGCGACCAGACCATCCTGGTATGGGAGGAACGGGGCATGCCTGCCGACCTGCTCGCCGCGTACGGGGCGGGGATCCAGGTCCATGTCGAGGACCTCGGTGCCTACCTCGCCGGGCGTGAGCGCTGCGACGCCGACGCGCGGTGGGCCGAGCTGCAGCCTGCCTATGAGGACCTGGCGGCCAAGCTCGACTAGGCGGGATGAACCGAGAATTCCTCGATCACGGGGTTCGCGAGCAGCTCCGCGGCCAGCTCGGCAATCCGCTCCTGCGGCGCGGGCTCGGTGAGCTCGATCTCGAACCGCTTGCCCTGGCGGACCCCGGCGACCTGACCGAAGCCGAGCCGGCGGCAGGCGCTGGCGATGGCCTCGCCCTGCGGGTCGTGGATCTCGGGCTTCAGCATCACGTCGATGACAAATCTGGGCACATCCCGAACAGTACGCGAGCATGCGGCCGCAGGATGCGGGTAGGGAGCGAGGCCGCCTGGCAGTAGCCTGGAGCCAGGCCGCCGTGACCCGATTCGTGACTTGCGTCACCATCGATACCCTGGAGGCCGCAGCGCTGACCCTTCCGGGCGCGGCGATAGTACTGTTCGCACCGTCATGGACGGACGACAGGCCGGTCCGGGCTAGCTCCCGACCGGCGCGCGAGTATGCAAGGAGTGGCACGTGGCCGTCAAAGATGCCGGACGCGCAGCCCGCCCAGTTCAGCGGGCAGGAGGCAATCGGGCTGCTGCCCGGGAGCCAGAACGACAGGCGGACTCGGCTCAGCTGATTCAGCTCCTGACCCCCGAAGGGGAGCGAGTCGAGCACCCCGACTACCCGCTGGAGATCTCCGCCGAGGAGGTCAAGGCCCTCTACCGGGACCTGGTCATCGTCCGCAGGATCGACTTCGAGGCGATCGCGCTCCAGCGCCAGGGCGAGCTCGGGATCTGGGCCTCGCTGCTCGGCCAGGAGGCGGCGCAGGTCGGCTCCGGCCGCGCGCTAGGGCCGCGCGACATGGCCTTCCCTACCTACCGGGAGCACGGCGTGGCATGGTGCCGCGGCCTGGACCCGATGAAGCTGCTTGAGCTGTACCGCGGCGTCAGTCATGGCGGCTGGGACCCGACGGCGCACAACATCCACCTGTACACGATCGTCATCGGCAGCCAGGCGCTGCACGCGACCGGCTACGCGATGGGGATCCAGCGTGACGGCGCGGTCGGCGAGGACGGGGAGGCGTGCATCGCCTACTTCGGCGACGGCGCGACAAGCCAGGGTGACGTCAACGAGGCCTTCATCTGGGCCTCGGTCAACAACGCGCCGGTCGTCTTCTTCTGCCAGAACAACCAGTGGGCCATCTCCGAGCCGCTGGAGCGCCAGAGCCGGACGCCGCTGTACCTGCGGGCTCAAGGCTTCGGCTTCCCCGGTGTCCGGGTAGACGGCAACGACGTGCTCGCCTGCCTCGCGGTCACCCGTAAGGCCCTGCAGTCCGCGCGCGAGGGCCAGGGGCCGATGCTGATCGAGGCGTTCACCTACCGGATGGGCGCACACACCACCACCGACGACCCGACCAGGTACCGGCTGTCGGCTGAGCTCGAGGCGTGGAAGCTGAAGGACCCGATCGAGCGAGTCAAGCAGTACCTGATCCGCACCGAGCAGGCCGAGATGAGCTTCTTCGAGCAGATCGAGGCCGAGGCAGCCGCGGTGGGGGCCAGCGTGCGGGCCGGCTGCCAGCAGATGCCGGACCCGGCGCCCGACTCCATGTTCGACAACGTGCTGACGAGCGAGACCCCGCAGCTCGCCGCCGAGCGCGCCGGGTTCGCCGCATACCTTGACTCCTTCGTCGGCGAGGAGGCCGCTCGATGACCACGCTGACCCTGTCGAAGGCGCTCAACGAGGGACTGCGCAAGGCCCTCGAGAATGACCCGAAGGCGCTCATCATGGGCGAGGACGTCGGCAAGCTCGGCGGCGTGTTCCGGGTGACCGATGGTCTCCAGAAGGACTTCGGCGAGGCCAGGGTGATCGACACCCCACTCGCCGAGTCCGGCATCATCGGGACCGCCATCGGGCTCGCGCTGCGCGGCTACCGCCCGCTCTGCGAGATCCAGTTCGACGGCTTCGTCTTCCCGGCGTTCGACCAGATCGTCACCCAGCTGGCTAAGATGCGCTACCGCTCGCTCGGCACCGTCCGGCTCCCGATCACCATCAGGATCCCGTTCGGCGGCGGCATCGGCGCCGTCGAGCACCACAGCGAGTCACCCGAGGCGCTGTTCGCGCACACGCCGGGCCTGCGGGTAGTTGCCTGTGGTGACCCGGCGGATGCCTACGCGATGATCCAGCAGGCCGCCGCCTGCGACGATCCCGTCGTCTTCTTCGAGCCCAAGCGCAGGTACTGGGACAAGGCCGACGTGGACATCGAGACCGGGCTGGCCAATGCGCTGCCGATGGAGTCCGCCCGCGTCCTGGTGCCCGGCACTGACGTCACTGTGCTGTGCTACGGCCCGATGGTGCGCGCGTGCGCCGAGGCCGCGGTCGCGGCATCGGACGACGGCCGCTCCGTCGAGGTCATCGACCTCCGCTCGCTGGCGCCGCTGGACCTCCCGACGATCTTCGGCTCGGTGCGCAAGACGGGGCGGTGCGTGGTCGTGCACGAGGCCGTGGTGACCGGCGGCATCGGCGCCGAGATCGCCGCCCAGGTGACGCAGGAATGCTTCTACAACCTCGAGGCCCCGGTGCTGCGCGTGGGTGCGTACACCACCCCGTATCCGCCATCCAGGCTGGAAGAGCACTACCTGCCCGACCTGGACCGGATCCTGGATGCTGTCGACCGCACCTTCGGCTACTGAGAGGCCCGCATGTCAGATCTCAAGGAGTTCAAGCTCCCTGACGTCGGAGAAGGCCTGACCGAGGCCGACATCGTCAGGTGGCACGTCAAGCCCGGTGACCAGGTCACCATCAACCAGATCATCGTGGAGATCGAGACCGCCAAGGCGGTCGTAGAGCTGCCGAGCCCGTACGAGGGCGTGGTAGCTAGGCTGCTCGTTCCCGAGGGCCAGACCGCGGATGTCGGCACGCCGATCATCTCGGTCGACGTCGGCGCCGACGCGACCGCTGCCGTCCCGGCCGAGGCCGTCGTCCAGCGGGCGATCAGCGAGACCGAGGACCTGGTGCCGGCGCCGCCGGTCGATGCGGCCGTCGAGCCCGGAATGCACGGCAGCCCTGCCCCCAAGGCCGAACGCCAGGCGGTACTCGTCGGCTACGGCGTGAAGCTCGGCACGACCAGCAGGCGGGCTCGCAAGACGAGGCCGGCGGGACCGGCACAAGTGGCGGACGGCCCGGCGACCGCTGTGACTCCGGCGACCGCTGTGACTCCGGCGACCGCTGTGACTCCGGCGACGGCAGCCGCGAACGGCGGCCCTGGCCGGGCAGCTACCGCGCTGGCGAAGCCGCCGGTCCGCAGGATGGCCAAGGACCTCGGCGTGGACCTCGGCGAGCTGACGGGGACCGGGCCGAGCGGCTCGATCACCCGGGAGGACGTCGAGCGGGCAGCGGCGGGGCTGGAGACTGGCCCCGTTCCCGTTCGCAGTGTGGTTGTCCCGACCGCCGGTGCAACGGGCCTCGCGCGCGAGGAGCGGATCGCGATCCGGGGCGTGCGCAAGCACACCGCGGCGGCGATGGCGGCGAGCGCCTTCACGGCGCCGCACGTCACCGAGTTCCTCCAGATCGACATCACCGAGACGATGACGGCGACGGCCCGCCTCCGCGCGCTGCCTGAGTTCGCCGACGTCAGGGTGTCGCCGCTGCTGCTGGTCGCGCGGGCACTGATCGTGGCGGCCGGCCGCCACCCGATGATCAACGCGAGCTGGGACGACGCCGCGCAGGAGATCGTGGTCAAGCATTACGTGAACCTGGGCATCGCCGCAGCGACCGAGCGCGGGCTCGTCGTCCCGAACGTCAAGGATGCGCACGCGCTGACCCTGCCGGGGCTGGCCAGGGCGCTCACGGACCTCGCTGAGACCGCGCGGGCCGGCAAGTCCACGCCTGCCGACATGTCGCACGGCACGATCACGATCACGAACGTGGGCATCTTCGGGGTCGACACCGGCACCCCGATCCTTTCTCCAGGCGAGGCGGCCATCCTGGCCTTCGGCCAGGTCAAGGACGCTCCGTGGGTCGTGAACGGCGAGCTAGCCGTGCGCAAGGTCTGCACGCTTGCGCTGTCGTTCGATCACCGGATCGTCGACGGCGACCTGGGCTCGGCGGTTCTGCGGGACGTCGGTGCCATGCTGACGGACCCGCTGACTATGCTCGCCTGGTCCTGAGGTCGCCGCTGGTCCCGGGCGAGTCCACCGCTGCACGGAAGGAACGCTGATGATCAGGCACGTGGCGCTGTTTACCTGGACCGAGGGCATGACCGACGCGATGGAGCAGCAGTTCGCGGCCGAGCTGACCGCGCTCGCGTCCAGCTTGCCCGGAGTCCGCGGGTATCGCGCTGGCGCGGATGCCGGGATCAACGCAGGCAACTTCGACTTCGCCGTCGTCGCCGACTTCGACGACGCCGACAGCTATCTCGCCTACCGGGACAGCGCCGAGCACAGGGACATCATCGGCCGGTTCAGCGGGCCGAATACCAAGAGCCGCGCTGCCGTCCAGTACGAAATCTGACCGGACGGCCGACGCTGGCCTATGGCGTCAGAAGGCCTCTTCCGGCAGTTCCATCGGGTCAAGCGAGGTGGCCTCCGCGATCTCGCGCTCAGCGCCCAGGCGCGGCAGCACGGTCGTGGCGAAGAACCCCGCCGCGGCCACCTTGCCCTGGTAGAAGGCCTGGTCGGCGGCGGTGAGGCCGCCTTCGTCGAGCCTGGCCAGCGCGATCTCGGCCTGCCGGCCAAGCAGCCAGCCGACCATGAGGTCGCCAAGCGCCATCAGCAGCCTGGTGGTGTTGAGCCCGACCCGGTAGATCTCGGGCGCCTGCTCCAGGCTGGCGCCGAGGAAGCCGTTCATCGCCGTGACGATCGCCTCGACGTTGTCGGCCGCCCTGGCCAACGCGGCTCGCTCCGTCTTCAGGCGGCCGTTGCCGTTGTCACCGGCGGCGAATTCCCGCATCTGCTCTAGCAGGTACGTGAAGGCCGCGCCCTGGTTCCGGACGATCTTGCGGAAGTACAGGTCCATGCCCTGGATCGCGGTCGTGCCCTCGTACAGGCTGTCGATCTTGGCGTCCCTGATGTACTGCTCGATCGGGTAGTCCTGGAGGTAACCCGAGCCCCCTAGCACCTGCAGCGACTGGGCTAGCTGCTCATAGCCTCGCTCCGACCCGACGCCCTTGACGATCGGCAGCAGCAGATCGTTGAGCGCGACCGCCATGTCGTCCTGCTCGCCCCTGGCCGCGGCAAGCTGGACCGCGTCCTGCTGACTCGCGGTGTACAGGACCAGCGCGCGCAGGCCCTCGGCATAGGACTTCTGGAGCAGCAGGCTCCGCCGGACGTCCGGGTGCTTCATGATCGTCACGCGCGGAGCGGCCTTGTCGGTCATCCGGGTCAGGTCCGCGCCCTGCACTCTTGTCTTGGCGTAATCGAGCGCGTTCAGGTAGCCGGTCGACAGCGCGGCGATGGCCTTGGTGCCGACCATCATCCGGGCGAACTCGATGATCATGAACATCTGCCGGATGCCGTCGTGCACGTCGCCGATGAGCGTGCCGACTGCCGGGTGCTCAGCGCCGAAGGTCAGCTCGCACGTCGTGGAGGCCTTCAGGCCCATCTTGTGCTCGACGTTCGTCACGTAGACGCCATTGCGCTCGCCTAGCGAGCCGTCGTCGTTCACGGCGAACTTCGGCACCAGGAACATCGACAGTCCCTTGGTGCCGGGGCCCGCGCCTTCGGGCCTGGCGAGCACGATGTGCAGGATGTTGTCGGCCATGTCGTGCTCGGCGCTGGTGATGAAGCGCTTGACGCCTTCGATGTGCCAGGTCCCGTCGGGCTGCTGGATCGCCTTGGTCCGGCCCGCGCCGACGTCAGAGCCCGCGTCCGGCTCGGTCAGCACCATCGTGTAGCCCCACTGGCCCTCGATGGCCTGCTCGGCCACTCTCTTCTGGGCCGGCGTGCCCATCACCCAGAGCGCGTGCGAGAACGAGCCAAGGCTGGAGTACATCCAGACGGCCGGGTTAGCCCCGAGCACGAGCTCGGCGACCGACCAGGCGATGGTGCGCGGCACGGCCGTGCCGCCGAGGTTTGCGGGGAGCTCGAGGCGGTACCACTCGGCGTCCACGAATGCGCGGTAGGAGCGCTTGAATGACTCGGGCATGGTCACCGAGTGAGTGGCGGGGTCGAAGACTGGCGGATTCCGGTCGGCGTCGGCGAACGACTCGGCGACCGGGCCCTCGGCGAGCCTGGTGACCTCCTCGAGGATGCCGCGCGCGGTCTCGGCGTCCACGTCGGCGAACGGCTCTGCGCCGAGCAATTCCTGCCTGTCCAGGACCTCGAACAGGTTGAACTCGATGTCCCTGAGGTTGCTCTTGAAGTGCCCCATTGCTGCTCCCCTGGCCCCTCGGTTACTCCGGCTGCTCAGGCCTACTCGTCACGGCCTACTCGTCAGTAACTTACTCCATAGTACCTAACATGTCGCCGGGTGTCACCCCCGCGATCGGCCGGTCGATACACGAACTGGAGAGCATTCCGCGAATGCCAAACGCTTGTGCAGTTGTGGCAGCTAACAGGTGCTCACAGGTGCCACAACTGCACAAGCGTTTCTCGCGATGATCTTGGCTCAGATGACAATAGGGGTAAATGGGGCGGATTTGCGGGCCTGGGAGGACCCGCGACAGGCGCTAGCCGCCAAACGACGCGCGCTAGCCGCCGAACGTGGTGTTTGGTCCGCCGATACGGACGCCGCCAAAGCTCGGCGCGTTGCCCGCGATCGTCGGCTCGGCGCCGTGGTAGTACCAGAGCGTGTTGCCCGTGCCCTGGAACACCAGGTCTGCTTCGCCCGCCGGATGCGCCGCGCGATCAGCCAGTGCCGGCGCGGAATCCACCGACAGCGTGGCCGCGGAGATCACGTCGTTGACCCAGGCTGGCACGTTGATGCCAGCGTCGAAGAAGAGCAGGGTCACCGAGTGCGACGAGCCCTGGAAGGCGATCTCGATTGGACGGGTAATGTCGCCGACGTTCTGGCGTACCGACGGGGCCGAGTAGCACCAGCCGTTGCTCTCCAGTGTCCGGCCGGTCCAGGTGCCGCCCGCCAGGGCGAGGGCGTCAAGCGAGTGACTAGGGCCCTCGACCGCGATGAACGCGACACCTGGCTCGAACTTCCCGGCGAACACCACGAGCGACGGCGCTGAGTAAGCAAAAGCGGAGCCGCGGACCACGTCATTGACCCAGCTCGTAGGGGCAAGCGAGCTGAGATAGCTGAGCGAGTGATTGGCGCCCTCGATGGCGATGTCCGCCTCGCCGGTCGACCGTACGAACAGCGAAGGTGCCGAGTAATCACGGCCGCCGCTGAGGATCTCGTGACTGTGGTACGAGCCACCGCTGAGCCAGTGATACCAGAGCGTGTGGTTCTTGCCCTCGACCGCGATCTTCGGACCTGAGCCAGTCACCACCAGCGACGGCGTCGCGTAGGTGCTGTTCCTGCCGGCGACAGTCCGATGCGACCAGTGGCCGTTGTTCTTGACGTAGAGCACCAGCTTGTGCGACGGCCCTTCGATCGCGACGGCGGCGTCGCCGCCAGGGCCGCTCACGAGCGACGGGCCTGACAACGCCGACCCGTTGCCGCCGATCTTCAGTCCTTTCCACTTGCCCTTGACCTTGGTGTAGTACCAGAGCGTGCCGTTCTTGCCGATCGCAGCCGCCTCGGGTGTCCCCTTGGCACTGACCGAGAGCGACACAGACGGCGACCTGGCCCCCGGGTTGGACAATGCGGGCGCGGTGCGTGCCGCCGGAGCGGCAGCTGGCGCGGCTGGAGCGGCTGGCGCGGCCAGCGCGCTCGCGGTTCCAGCGGCAATTGTCGCGGCCGCCGCGGCGGCGGCAAGGACAGCAGAGCTTGGTCTCACAGATTCTCCCTGATCGATGACCGGCAGAGCGCGCGGCCGTGGCGTGCTGCCCGGCGGTCCAGCGCGAAGGTCTAGACCAGTCTTCTATCAGTGCAGATAGGCCCATGTCATGACACTGAGACTCAGACGCGACTAAGACGGGACGCGGCAGCCCGCAACGACAGACAGGCGAACGATGCTCACCCGGCCGGGCTGGCCGCATCGCCGGCCCGGCCGGTGAGTTCGTCCCGTGGGCTAGATGGCCCCGCCGGTGTAGTGCATGATCAGCGTCCGCATCCCGTTAGCCCCGTCGAAGGTGCCGACGGCCCAGACGTTGTCGGGGCTGAGGGCGAGGATGCCGTCGAGGATCGTGTTGCCGTTGGCCGCGCCCGGATTCGGGCTCGGCACGGTTGCCCAGCCGCCGGTGGCCGACCCGTACTCGATCAGCGATGCCGCGTTGCCGGTCGAGACCGGGACGTCGTCGCCGACCGCCCAGGCGTACTGACCGCCGTCGACCGGAGCGATGGCCTGCAGGTAGTTGTCCTGCGGAGTCGGGTTCGGAGTCGTCAGCTCGCTCAGATGGCCGGGCGAGGCTGGAGCTTCCACCAGCGTGCTGAAGCCCGTGTCTGTCGCCCGGTCGTTACCGGCCACCCACACGCCAGCGGAGGAGTCGGCGATTGACTGCGGATAAGCATCCGCAACAGAGCCGCCTGGCGTCCGCACGAGCTCCTGATGTACCACCGCCCAGTCGCCGTCGACTAGGTGCAGGACTACCTGATAGTCCGTTCCGCGCCAGGAGATCTGACCGGTTGCCCAGACCTCGCCGCCCGCCGACGTGACTGACGTCAGGATGCCCCTGGCAGCCGCAGCCGGGCCCGGGACGCGGCCGACGCTCCAGTGGTGGCCGTTCCAGTGCTCGATGAGCGGGTGGAAGAACCCCGCCGCGTCAGCGTAGGTGCCCACGGCCCAGGCGCTGGAGTCACTAACGGCGGTCACGCTGTACAGCATGTCCTCGGCTGAGCCCGGATCAGCGGCCGGGACGACGGTCCACTGATGACCGTTCCAGTGCTCGGTGAGCGCTCGGCCCGAGTGGCCGGAGGCCGGGGTATAGATGCCGGTCGCCCAGGCGGTCCCGTCGGGCAGCGCCGCGACGCCATAGAGGGAGTTGGCCTCTGATCCGACGTCCGCCGTCTTGACCCGCGCCCACCTGGTGCCGTTGTAGTGGACCGCGAGCGTCTGCACGATGGTCGCGTTGGCGTTCGGCAGCAGCGAGCCCACGGCCCAGATGTCTGACGGTGACCGTCCGGCCACCGACCAGAGGTCGTTGTCGTTAGAACCGGAGTCGGGGCTTGCCACCACATGCCACGGCGACGTCACGTCCGGGGATGCCGCAGTGGAGTCGGCAGACCCGGCGGCACCAGACCCGGCGCCAGCAGACCCGGGGCCAGCTGACCCGGCGGCTGGCTGGCCCACCCCAGTCGCCATACCGGTCGGCGCAGGCTTCGTGCCCGCGAAGCTCTCCCGGCCGTCAGCCCCAGCGCCGAACAGCTTCGCCATCGGCAGAACGTGCCTGATGTCGCACGTGTGTTGCAGGCAGCCGAGCCCGAACGCGTGCTGAATGGTCGACAGCAGTGAGTAGGTGTTGAACGGCGTGTGATCGGTCAGGTGGCGTGGCCCGTGACTGGTAATCACGATCGTGAAAACGCGTCCGGTCCCGGGCTTCGCGTCACAGCAGCCCGCGGCAGTGACGCCCTCCGTCCAGGTCACGACGATCGCGTTGCGCCCGTGCTGCCACTGGGGTCCTGACATGATCGCATGCACGACCTGCCGCAGGTAACGGTCTCCGCCGAAGACGAGCTTGTTGTCGTTGCGCTGGCCGAGGTTGGCCGGGCTGTCGATGCACCAGGGCGGGCCGCCGTGCATGTTCGCGCATTCGTTCGCGTCGATGAAGCTGAAGTTCGGCAGGCTGCCGGCCCGCGCGTCCGTGGCCAGTTGCGCGGCAGGGACCATCTTGCGCGCCTCGGCCGGGCTGGACGCCACGCTCGTCAGGAACGGGACCGGGTTGAACTTGGGCTGGTTGTACAGGGTGTCTGTCTCCTGGCACTCCGTCGGATAGCAGTTACCCAGGTAGCCGGCATACGGGATGTCCTGCACGTACTCCTTCCAGGACTTGCCTGCCAAGTCGAGCTCGCTCAGCAGGCTGGGCTTGTCCACCTGCTGATCCCAGTACGGAGCATGGTCGGTCACTCCGAAAGAGTTGCCGGCCAGGAACGCCATGATGCCGGCGGTGTCCGGGTCGGAGGTCGTGTAGTAGCGAGTGGCGAGGCCGTACTCGCTGGCCAGCCGGTTGAACGTCGGTGCGTGCTCGTTATGGAGGATGTTCGTGAAGTCGTGGTTGGTGAACATGATCACAGCGACGTGGTCGTAGTGCGGCACCCGGGCTGCGGTGGCGGCGGCTTGCGCCGCAGGGCTGGCGGCCGCGGCGCGGCTCGCGCTGGCCGCGTCGGCCACTGTAGCGGCAGGCGAGGCAAGGCCGGCGATCAGCGCGCAGGCGGTGACCGCCGCCCGTGTACGTGTCATGGTTCGCATCAAACGTCCTTTCTGATGCACAGACGGCAAGTTGACTGAGCAGGGGCCGACCGGCCAGCGGCAGGCGCGGGTGGCAAGCGTGGCGGGCGTGGCGGGCGTGGCGGGCGTGGCCAGGGGGCGGGCGTGGCGAGGGTGGCGAGCGCGGCGGGCCGGCTTACTCGGCCCAGGCGATGCCGGCCATGTCAGCGGCGGCGCGCAGCCCTCGGGTGGCACCCGGCGGCACTGGCGGCAGGATCAGGCAGTAGCAGCCGACGCAGATCGAGCCGGAGTCTGCGAGCCGGTTGTTGCCGACCATCATCGTCCGGTCAGGCGGGACGCTGAGCCGCTCGCATGCGGTCAGGAATGGCTCGGGGTCTGGCTTGGCGATGCCGAGATCGCACGACAGCACGAACGTCTGGATGAAGGCGTCCAGGCCAGTCGCTACGTATCCCTCGTTGATCGACCAGCCGGTGTTGCTGACGATGCCGATCGGGATGCCGGCCCCGGTGAAGGACTTGAGCACCGCGGGCGTATCCGGATAGGGCACCATCGTCTGGGGATTGGTCTTCCACTCGTCGTACATGAGATCGGCGAGCCCAGGTGCGATCTCGTCGAACGGCGAGTACCCGTGCACATATGCGTCCCGGTGGTCGGCACGCGACAGATTCCGGCGCTGGCGCTTCTCGGCCATGATCGTGCGGCTGTGCTCCTTGGATCGGCGCCAGTATCGTGCTGCGTCTTCCTCGGAAATGTCGACGCCGAGCCGGGCAGCCAGGCTGCACACGGCGGCTACCGGCGATGTCCGGTGCGTGAGAGTTCCGCCGTTGTCGAACAGGACTGCGTCGTAACGCATCGGGTCTCCTCGTCTGGTGGGAGGCGGGCGATGCGGGCCGGTCGCGCCTGACGGCTTCCCGGACGACCGCGGGGCTATAGCGGGTGAGGTCTAGTAGGGGCGGGCACCGATGTGGAAGTGGTTGAGGACGATCGCAGTCCCGACCAGGACTACGAGGATGACGTAGCCGCCGATATCCACGGCGGTCAGCGGGTGTTCCTGCAGCGAGCCGCGGCGCTTGTTGGCGCCGAACCCGCGCGCGTCAGCCACCATGGCCATGGTGGTGGTGCCGCGCAGACTGCCGACCAGCAGGGGAACGGTGATCAGGACTACGCACCGCGATACACGCTTGACATAGTCCGGCCACTTGCCGATCTGGGACCAGCGTGGCCGGGATAGGTCGTAGCCGCGTAGCTCCACGGCCCGCAGCACCAGCGTCGTCCTGGAGATCATGTCAGGCAGGAATCGCAGCGCAGCGGTGAGCGCGAACCCTACCTGCGGAGGCATCCGGAACCGCTCGAACGCCCAGGTGAAATCCCCGACGTCCGTGCTGACCAGGATCAGCATCGACGTCGAGACCGTGACCAGCACACGGGAGGTCTGCTCGAGCCCGAAGACCAGACCGTAAGCCGTGATGCCAGGCGAGCCGAGCCAGCTGATGGTCCAGGGGAACTGATAGAGGAAATGGATGGGCGGGCTCGGCAGGTAGTACAGGCCCTGCGACCAGAAGCCGGTCAGCGCAGGCCCGATGACCATCACCAGCAGCACGCGGGTCTTCGCCCGTGAGGGCCGCAGCCAGAACCACGGCACGATGCTGAGCCCGAAGACAATCAGCATGTAGTCCCAGTTCAGGATGATGCTGAGCACGCCCATCGCGATCGGGTAGAGCACCTTCAGCCGCGGGTCCAGCTTGTGCAGCGGCGTGTCCTTCGCCTCATAGGTGACCAGCTCGCGCAGGCCCCCGAGCCCGACCAGCTTGACGAACGCCACCGGCAGCAGCATGGGCACCGCGAACACGATCAGGTAGGAGACGATCGTCCGAACGAGCAGGGAGGACATCATGGCCGGCCTGCCGTCCCGGCGTGCATGCTGCGGTAGGTCGCTGCCGCGGCTGCCACCTCGCCGACGGTCAGGAGGACGTCATCGACCTGACCGAGCAGTGCAGCCTGCAGCCTGGCCAGCGGCGGCGCCAGGACGCCCCAGCGTCTGAGCTCGTCAGGGCGCGCGAACACCTGGCTGGTCGGGCCGTCCATCCGGACCTCGCCATCGCCGAGCAGCACAATCCGCGCAGCGCGGGCCGCCAGGCCACGGATGTCATGCGTCACGGTCAGCACCGTCAGCCCGGTCCGCGCGCGGACGGCCTCGAGCAGATGCAGGAATGACCGCATCCGCTCGGCGTCCTGCCCGGTCGTGGGCTCGTCGAGAACGAGCACGCCCGGCGCCCCGACGAGCAGCGCCGCGAGCGCGAGTCGCTGCCTGCCGCCCTGGCTCAGTTCCCACGGGCTCGTCCGCTCCAGGCCGCGGAATCCGAAGAACTCGATCGCGCCGTCGACATCGAGCACCGGATCGGGCGGCAGCGCGCGGAACTTGCTGCCGAACTTGAGCTCTCCGATCACGGTCTCTTCGAACAGCATCTCGTCGGCCGCCTGCAGCAGCAGCGCCACGTGCGCCGCCTGCTCGAATACCTTGCCAGGCCGGACCGGCCGGCCACGGAAGCTGACCTGGCCGGCGCTCGGCGTGCCCATGCCGACGGCAAGCCCGGTCAGCGTGCTCTTGCCGGATCCGTTGGCGCCGATGATGGCGACCCACTCGCCCTCGTCGACCCCGAGCGTGACGTCGTTCACCGCCCGGTGGGCACCGAAGTCGACGCTGACGCCATCCCACGCGAGCACCGGCGGCCTGCCCGGCGGCCGCAGCTCCTCGGGCGGGACGATCCGGAGCTCGTTCCTGGCCAGCGACTTAGCCGCCGTCGCCTGCGCGAGAGCGGGCACGAGCCAGCTATCGCCAAGCTGCTCGACGGCCTCATCTACCGAGAGCGCGATCCCCGGCGGGAAGGCATCGGGTAGCAGGTGCGCCAGCCGGACCATGTCCGGCACGCCGACCCCGGTCTCCGCCCAGATCGCCGAGTCGGACCAGGCGACCCGCGGCGGCTGATCGAGCAGCACGCGCCCGGCGTCCATGAGCACGACGCGATCGGCCCACGGCGCGACCTCGTCGACCCGGTGCTCGATGATGATCACGCCGGTGCCCTCGTCCCTGGCGAGGCGCCGCAGCGTGCCGAGAACCTCCTGAGCGCCAACCGGGTCCAGGTCAGAGAGCGGCTCGTCCAGCACGAGGACGCGTGGCCGCATTGCCAGGGTCGCAGCGATCGCGGTGCGCTGCTTCTGACCACCGGACAGTGTGACCGTGCCGGCCCGCCGCATCCCCGCCATCCCGGTCACGTCAAGGCACCACTCAACCCGGGCTGCGATCTCGGGCTGCGGCAGCGCCAGGTTCTCCGGCCCGAACGCCACCTCAGACACCACGGTCTGGTTGATGAGCTGGAGGTTGGGGTTCTGGAACACCATCCCCACGAGCTGCGAAGCCTCGTGCGGCGGCAGGCCGCTGAGCTGCCTGCCGCCGAACGTGACTGCCCCGCGCAGCTCGCCGTGGACGCGCGACGGGATCAGCCCGCTGAGGGCCAGCGCCAGCGTCGACTTGCCGCACCCGGAGACGCCCGTGATGAGCACTACTTCACCCGCGGCCACGCCCAGGTTGACGTGGCGCAGTGCGGCTGTCGAGGCGCCCAGGTAAGCAAACGAGACGTCGTCGGCGACAAGCTCAGGGTTGGTGCTGATCGCCCTGGTCCCTCCGCCGCGCGATGACCCACATGATGATGGCCCCGATCAGCAGGAACCCGCCGGCGATCAGCGCGGTCATGCCGTCATTGAGCAGGATTCGCGGGTTGCCAAACAACGGGTCCTGATCCCCTTGGGCCCACTGGTAGTTGGTGACCGACTCGACCAGGCCGAGGATGAGCACCACCACGGCCACAACCGACGTGATCATCGCGACGCGCTTCATGCCAGCTCTCCGTCCGATGGCAGCGGGTCGGCAACCGCGGCGGCTGCGGAGCCGGCCGGGGCAGCCGGGGCAGCCGCCGCAGAGCCAGCCGCAGCGTCGGCGGGTTCCGCGAACGGGTCGACTGCGTCAGCGCCCCTCGCCTGCCGGGCACCAAGCGACGGCACCACCGCGCGGGCCACGCGCAGCGCGAGCACGGCGCTGATCGCGGCCTCGATGCCGTTGCCGATGGCGTTCGACCAGGTGTCGACCCACATCTGGTACCAGGTGTAGTAGGTCGAGTTCAGGTACGGGTCGAACGTCCAGTCGGTGAGGAACGCGTTCGGGCCGCCACGCAGGAGGCCGATCATGAGCCCGTCGATCACCATTGACCTGACGGACGAGCCGGGCGCGTACAACTTGCCGCGGCGGGCGACGATGTACAGGTCGCAGAAGATGCCCTGGGTGAGCCCGTCGGTCCAGTCCAGCGCGCCGTGTCCGCTGCCGAAGAGCAGCTGTGCCAGCAGGTAGTTGATGAAGATCATGGCGGTGACACAGCCTGGCTTGCGTACCAGGGCGACACCGACCATGAGCAGGAACATGTATGGCAGGTCGTGGAACTGGAGCAGGTCTGCGCCAGGGATCACGTCGACCAGTGGCTTGATGAACTGGTCGCCGATGATGTTGTCGTACACCTCGAGCAGGACGCCCATCGCGGCGATGATGAGGATGTCCTGCGTGGTCCAGCGGTCCCAGAGCTTGGAGTGCAGCGCGGCCCAGAGCACGATCCCGATGCCGATGATGCACAGCGCCCAGACGCCCCAGAAGTAGAAGGCGTTCCAGGCGAACGAGAGCTTGATGGTGGAGTTGGCCAGCAGAGCGGTGCCCATTTGTCTTGCCTCCGTGACACTCGCAGACAGCAGCAGTGTTGTTGTGGCACGGACGACATGGGCATCATGGCCGCAGTTCTATTCAAGGACTCGGCTCTGGCCCCGGGCAATAGTCAGGCAGCCCTCTTCATTCGATGTTCACCCGACTGCTAGAAAGCGGCCTGCGTCAGCGTCCCTGGCCGCGCAGGGTCGCACGGACGCCGCGGGTCGCGCTCACCGTCGCGACGAGTGCCAGCACAGTGACCACCGCCAGGTAGGCGCCGACCTGGCCGGCCTGGTGATAGGCGGCGAAACCACGAGCCCACAGGCTCAGCCCGATGGCAGCGACCCCGCTTGCCGCGGCGGCGACCACGATGCAGGCTGCGGCGAGTCCGCCCGCCCGCGTGGCTATCTCCACCGCAGGCCCGCGCGGACGCAGGCGCCGCATGGCCAGGATGGGGCCGGCGCAGGCAACTGCGGCGGCGGCGAATCCGCCGAGCGTGACGCCAAGGAATAGCGCCGCGCTGAAGCCTTCCGGGTGTGCGAAGAGCCTGGCGATCAGCAGGACAGCGGCCAGGTAGCAGCCGGGCGCCACTATCGGCGCCACCAGGCAGGCGAGGTCGCGCGCGCTGTGCTCGCGGCGGGCGCGACGCAGCATGAGCAGCCAGAGCGGTAGCCAGCCGGCACCCGCGCTCAGCACGGAGATGGCCACGGCGCCGTCGATGATCGCGTAGCACCAGCCGACGATCGAATGGCCCGCGGGCCGGAAGCCCTGGAACTGGGTCAGCTGCACGAAGACAAGGCTGATGCCGACGAGCGCCGACCACGCGAGCAGGACACCTCCGAGCGAGGCGCGCATCCGGCCCGTACGGTCGTGCAGGTGCTCTGGCGGCCAGATCCAGGCTGGCAGCGCCCGCAAGGCGAGGCTGAGGGCGGCGCCCGGGCCGGCTCCGGACTCATCGAGGAGGACGCAGACCTCTTCGCCGTACCGAGCACGCCAGGCGGGCGGATACAGCAGCAGGGCTGCACGTGCGAGCAAGGTCGCTGGGCGGCGGCGAGCCGGGGGCATCGTCATCGCGTTCACGCTCCCGGCAGCGCGAAGTGGCCGCTGAGCCGCGCCTGCGCCAGCGAGGCGACCTGGTTCATCCGGGCCGACTGCCGGGCGAGCGCCTCGGCCCCCGCCATCGTGATGCGATAAGGCCGGCGACGATCCACCTGGTCCAGAGGCTCGATCAGGCCCTGCGCCTCCAGCCGGGAGATCACCGCGTACAGCGTCCCGGCGCTGAGACGGACGCCCATCGTCTCGTTCACGTCCTGGGTAATGGCGTAGCCGTGCTTGGGCTCGTCGGCGAGGCTGGCCAGCACCAGCAAAGGCGGATCAGCCCATCGGTCCAGTCGGTTCGTCATGTCGCTCCCCGTGCGCCAGGCCACAGCCGCGGCCTCGTCAGCTGTCAGCAGCACGCTATACCGTCCTCCGCTATATCGCAAGACGGTATAGCGGGCGGACTCAACCGATCAGCCGGCGACGGACCCTGGCCTGAAACCGAATCGCATTCTAGAATGCGGGCGGAACCAGCCGGATCTAGACGAGGTGGACCGATGGCACTCGGCCTGACAGCAGACCACGCACAGCTCGCCGACTCGGTCCGAGCCTGGGCGCAGCGCCACAGCCCGCCCGCCGTCGCCAGGGCCGCCGCCGATGGCGACACCCCGGATGGCGGTGCCGCGCACTACCGCGAGGCGCTCCGGCCGAGCCTGGCCGATCAGGGCCTGCTTGGCCTGCACGTGCCCGAGGCCGACGGCGGGCAGGGCTTCGGCCTGCCCGAGCTCGCCGTCGCGGTCGAGGAACTCGGCCGGGCCCTCGTACCCGGCGGGTTCGTGCCGACCGCCCTCACTGCCGCCGTCCTGGTCGCGGGCGGCCTGACCGGCAAGCTCGTATCGGTTCTTGCCCACGGCGATGGGAACGGGGCCGTAGCACTCGCGGCCGACATCACGGCCGCGGCCGGCCAGGGTGGCGACCTGATCATCAACGGCAGCGCCGACGCCGTACTCGGCGCACCCGGAGCGGACGTGCTGATCCTGCCGGTGCGATCAGAAACGGGCCCAACAAACACAGGCCAAACAACCACGAGCCCAGCAACCACGAGCACAGTCTGGGTCGCCGTTGACGCCGCGAGCCTGGACATCGCGCCCGTCGACGCACTCGACCTGACCCGCCAGCTCGGCCGCGTCCGGGCGGACAACGTCGTGGTGCCGCCCGACCGGCAGCTAGCCGGCCTGCGACGTGAATCCGTCGCGAACCTCGCCGCTGTTGTGCTCGGCGCCGAGGCCCTCGGGATCGCCGACTGGGCCGTGCACACGGCTGCGGACTACGCCAAGCTCCGCCACCAGTTCGGCCGTCCGATCGGCCAGTTCCAGGCCGTCAAGCACCGGTGCGCGCGGATGCTCGTCGCGGCCGAGCAGGCGACGGCGGCGGTCTGGGATGCCGCCAGGGCACTCGCCGGCGGCGAGGCCGGAAGCGACTTCGCGGCGGCGGCCGCGGCCGTGCTCGCGACCGACGCGGCCGTGTCCTGCACGCACGAGTGCATCCAGGTGCTCGGCGGCATCGGCTACACCTGGGAGCACGAGGCGCACCTGTACTACCGCCGCGCGATGACCCTCAGCGCGCTGGCTGGCTCCGCCGTGCCCGCTGAGCACGGCTGGAAGGAGCGACTGGCCGGGCTCGCCCTGGCTGGTGACCGCCGGGAGATCCGCCTGGAGCTGCCCGGTGGCGGCGACGATCAGCTGCGCGCGTCTGTCCGGAGCGAGCTTGCGGAGATAGCCAGGCTGCAAGGCGCCGAGCGCAACGCCGCTCTCGGCGCCGGTGGCTGGGTACTGCCGCACATGCCGCGGCCATGGGGCCGGGGTGCTGGCGCACTGGAGCAGCTGATCATCGACGAGGAACTGCGCACGGCAGGCATCCACGTTCCCGGCTTGGCGATTGGTGCCTGGGTCGTGCCTGCACTCATCCAGTACGGCACGACTGAGCAGCAGCAGCGCTTCCTGCCGCCGACGCTGCGCGCCGACTACCTCTGGTGCCAGCTCTTCAGCGAGCCCGGCGCCGGCTCCGACCTGGCCGGGCTGACGACTAAGGCCGAGCGTGTCGACGGCGGCTGGCAGATCACCGGTCAGAAGATCTGGACCTCGCTGGCCCGGCAGGCGGCGTGGGCGATCTGCATCGCGCGCACCGACCCGTCGCAACCGCGGCACGACGGGATCAGCTACTTCCTTGTCGATATGCACTCGCCCGGCGTCGAGGTCAGGCCGCTGCGCGAGATCGGCGGCGACTCGTTCTTCAATCAGGTGTTCCTCGACCAGGTCTTCGTCCCCGACGACTGCCTGGTCGGCGAGGTCAACAAGGGCTGGCGCATCGCCCGGACCACGCTGGCCAATGAGCGCGTCTCGCTGTCGCGATCGTGGACGTTCGGCTGCGGGGTGCCCGAGTTGCTGACGACCGCGAAGGTCGCCGCCGCCACGCCGGCCGCGCAGGTCGGCGAGCTGGTCGCGACTGGCCACGCCATCGACGTGCTCGCGGTGCGCGCGACACTCAAGCAGCTGTCAGGTACCGAGCCCGGCGCTACCGGCAGCGTGCGCAAGCTGCTCAGCATGCGGCATGCGCAGCAGGTCGCCGAGTTGTGCTGGGAGATGTCCGGCACCAGCGGCGCGCTAGCTGGCGGGCAGGGCCGGCCCGTGGCTGCCGATGGCCGGCCCGACGGCGCGCACTGGGCTCGGCAGGTACTGATCACCAGGGCGCTCACCATCGGCGGCGGCACCACCGATATCCAGCTCAATATCATCGGCGAACGGATACTCGGCCTGCCGCGCGACCCTGAGCCGCCGGAAACTCGCGACTAAAAACGGGTAAAGATGCCGGCGTGCCCGGTGTCGCCTGCGGCAACTGTGCAATCGGCCGCGTTAGCCTGCCTGGGATAACTCCCTGGGGGGCTGATGGCGGACGGCAGCGACGGCGCGCCGCGGGCCGACGACGGTACGCCGCTGGCCGGCCTTGGCACGCCAGCTCGCGACACCTCCCTGGGGCGCGGCGGGCGGCGTCCCGATCCTCGGATGGCCGGGCAGCGGCTCGCACGGCAGATCGCGGCCAGCCGTAGGGCGCGCCGCCAGCGAGTCGTGCTGGCAGTCGTCGGCGCGATGTCGGCGATCACCCTGCTGGTCTCGGGCAGTGCCTGGGTACTGACCAGCTACGTCAGCGGGCGCCTCGGCCGGGTCAACGCCGGCACCTCTGGCACGCCGTCGAGCGGCCCGGTCAACATCCTCGTCGCCGGCATCGACACCCGCGACGGACTGACGCACCGGCAGGAGGTGCAGCTGCACGTCGGCAACGCGATCAGCTCGAACTCCGACACGCTGATGCTCGTGCACATCCCGGCTAATCATCAGCGCGTCCAGGTCGTCAGCCTGCCGCGTGACTCCTGGGTCAACATCCCCGGGCATGGCATGAGCAAGATCAACGCTGCGTACGGGTACGGAGGCCCGCAGCTGATGGTCAGCACCGTCGAGCAGGCCACCGGCCTGGCCATCAACGATTACATCGAGGTCGACTTCCTCGGCTTCGTGCAGGTCATCGACGCGCTCGGCGGCGTCAATATCTGCGTGCCGTTCGCTGTCGACGACTCCTACAGCGGGCTGCGCTTGTCGGCAGGCCGCCATCACGTCAACGGCATCACGGCGCTGGCGTTCGCCAGGGACCGGCACTCGTTCGCCGCGTCCGACCTCGCCCGGATCCAGGACCAGCAGCAGCTGCTGTCGTCGCTGTTCGCCGAGGCGACGCAGACCGGCGTGCTCGCCGATCCGATCCGGCTTCAGCGGTTCCTGTCCTCGGTGACCGCGGCGGTCAAGGTCGACAAGGGCTTCGACCTGATCCGGCTGGCTAGCGAACTGCGCGGACTGCGCCCCGCGGACGTCACCTTCACCACGGTCCCGCTTGCGTCGGCGAACTACATCACGCCGACCGGCGAGGACGCCGTGCTCTGGGATGCCAAGGCAGCGTCGGCGCTCTTCAGCTGGCTGAAGAAGGACACCGGGACAGGCCTGCCGAGACGGTCCGGGTCCGGGTCGAACCGGAAGCTCACCCGTGCGCAGGTCTCCGTGGACGTCTACAACGGCACGCAGATCAGCGGGCTCTCAGCGGCGACGGGCACGGACCTGACGAATGCCGGCTTCACCGTGCACAAGGCCGGGCTCAACTGGCCGGTGCACAACCTTGCGCAGACACTGATCGAGTACCCGTCGAGTCAGGCCGCGGCAGCGCGACTGCTCGCCAGGGCCGTTCCAGGCGCGACACTGCGCGCCGTAGCCGGGCTGAGCCGCATCAGGATGGTGCTCGGCGTCAGCGGGCATGCCGTGGTGGCGAGCACGTCGCCCGCGGCACAGCCCAGCGCGTCGCCGACCGGGGCGCCTGGCGCATCCCGGACGGCTGCCCAGGCCTCCTGCCACTAGGCGCGCTTCGCGCCTGTCGCCGGACTACGGCGTTGAGTCGTCCGGGGGCGGGAAGAAGGTCTGCCCCGGTGGCGGGAAGGACGTGCCGGAGTCCGGGGCTGCGTCGCCACCGGGCGGGAACGTGCCCCCCGAGGATCCCTGGCCCGACGGACTGGCAGGGAAACCGGGCTGCGGAACGGTGGCTTGCGGCTGCGCGGCCAGATTCAGGCCGTTCTCCCGCTCGTGCGCCGAGATGTCGGTGATCAGCTGGTCGATCTTGGCCTGGCTGTCCGACGTCCCGCGGTCAGTGCGCTCGGCGAAGACCAAGGCACCTAGCTGGCGCAGGAGCGCGTCACCCCGGCGGTTCGCCTGGGCCTGGTCTAGCTTCGCTCTGCCTTCTTGAGCTGCTTCCTGGGTCTTCTGCGCGAGCTGATTAGCCTGCGCCTTGACCTTGTCCATTAGTCCCATTTTGCGCCTCCGAGGGCTGACCGGGCGCTAGCGCGGCCGTTAGCCGGTGCGCCGCAAGCTCTACGATCAGCATAGGGCTGGGCCCGCGTCGATACCTGGCGGAGATCATTCCCTGAGCGCTGTGCTACTCCTAGTGAGCATAGCCACACGGAGCGTTGGATGATTCGCCAGTGGCGATGGCGTTATACCCCGTGATCCCGTCCGGGAGCCCGACACCCCCAACCGCCGGGCGACCAAGCTGACCGGCTCAAGGCCGCCCGTTCCCCCCGAACGGCAACACCCGGCCTCCCCTAAGTCCGTGCACTGAGCACGCTGCCGCGTCACGCGCCGACACGAAACCAACCTTCTGGCCAGGGCTATTTGCCTTGCCGGACGGCGGGGTCGCGACGGAAGGAACGCTGAATGCTCCGCAGGACCTCCCCCACCAAGACCCGCCCCTCCGACCCCGGCCTGACCGCTACGCTCCGCAAGTGCGCCAAGTCTCCGGTGACCGTCGCCGGAGTAGGCATCGCGATTGCGGGCGTGGCGGTGGCCAGCGCTGCCCCGGCGAACGCAGCCGCCACCGCCAGCACGGCGACCGCTAGGACAGCCACCTCAAGCGGAGCCCCCACCAAGGCGGCCAGCGCCAAGGCGGTTAGCGCGCGGACCGATCTCGCCAGCCACGGGACTGCCGCCGCAACGCGCGCGGCCGGCGCCGCGCACGGCCGCCGGGCCGCGCCCGCGGACGCCAAGCGGCACCGCACGCCGATGGCCGACCGGCTCATGCCAGTCGGTGCGAGCGGCTCGCAGGCCTGGATGCCGATCTCGCCTGCTCAGCTGGCCAACGCGCGGACGATCGTGCATCAGGCCCTGGCCAAGGGAATGGGCGCGCGGTCGGCAGTCATCGCGGTCGCCACGGCCATGCAGGAATCTCAGCTCGTCAACGTCGACTACGGCACCTCGGACTCGCTCGGCCTGTTTCAGCAGCAGCCGGACTGCGGCTGGGGCACCGCGCAGCAGGTCTTGAACCCGGCCTACGCCGCCGACGCGTTCCTGACCGCGCTGCGCGCGCACCAGGCTGCCGATCCGGGCTGGGCCGCGCAGCCGCTATGGGCAAATGCCCAGGCTGTGCAGAAGTCTGCGTTCCCGTTCGCGTATGCGAAGTGGGAGACCCAGGCGGCGCACCTGGTCCGGCAGGTCGCGCGCTAAGCGGAGGCAGGCGGTCGGGCGATCGCCAGTTCCGCGACGGTCGCCCGCGAGATCGCCATGCTGTCGGAGATGACAGTCACGAGCCGGCAGCCGTTCTCACGGTAGAGCCTCGCAGTCGTGCCGTCGGTCGCGTGCACGCCCACCGGCTTGCCGGCCGCGGCGCAGTCCGCCCAGATCCGCTCGAACGCCGGCCGTAGCACCGGGTCGTGCGGGTCGAGCGGGCGGCCGAGCGAGTACGACAGATCACGCGGGCCGACGTACACGCCGTCGACACCGGGCAGCGCGAGCGTCGCCGGGAGTTCCTCCATCGCGCCGCTCGACTCCACCATGACGATGCAGAGTGGCAGCGGCTGCGTGGTCAAGACGCCGCCTGCGGACCGGTACCCACCTGGCGGGTACCGGCAGGCGCCCACGACGGCTGCTGCCTGCTCGGCCGACTCCACGTTCGGCACGATGACCCCCTCGCAGCCAAGGTCCAGGGCACGGCCGATGTCGGCCGGGTGCGCGTACCGGACGCGACCGAGCGGGGTCGCGCCGGCCAGCCTGATCGCGGTGGTCAGGGCCGGCAAGTCGTGCTCAGTCGCGGTCCCGTGCTGGAGGTCGACGACGACATAGTCGAGGCCGCCTGGCCGCCAGCAGGCCGGCCGTCACCGGTCCTGGAGCCGCCAACCATCCGCCGAATACCGTCTCGCCGCCGCGTACACGCTCGCAAAAGGGGGTCTTTGTCACCCCGCTAGCCAAGCACACCGACGGCTGGGGTCAGCAATACCACCCGGTGCCCGTGCCCAGTACCTGGCCGCCCTTGTCGAAGGCAGTCCAGTTCACAAACCGGAGAGCCTTCGGAACCGCAACCACATAAAGCTTGGCGCCGCCGGTGATCGCGACTGGATGCGCGGTGATGAAGCTTCCATCCGACAGCCTGATGCGCACCGACCGGACTCCTGGCGCGGCCGTCGCGCCGTACCACTGGGCAGCACCGGTCGGCCCGCAGACCAGCTCCCTGTTGACAGCGGTGCCTCCCGGCCGGAAGTAACCTAGGCCCGCGACGCAGTCTCCGGCGTCGCCGGCGCCTTCCAGGCAGATGCCCCACGGCCCGACACTGGCGTACGCCGACCAGGACTTGCCGTTGAGGGAGCCCGCTCCGATTAGGTACCTAGCCCGGCGCGGGCCAGCCTGACCTGGACGCAGCCACGCCACGAATTCGGCGTTGCGGTACGGAATGGCGTACTGGAGTTCCACGCCGCCCGCATAACTCGCTGCCCGCTGAATCGTCAGAGCCGGGGCGGCGAACGCTATCCAGCGGAAGCCGCCGATCAGCGTGGGCCGAAGGTCGAGCTCGGTTCCGTTGCTGAGCTGGACGACGACCCGTGTCACATTGGCGCCGACGGTGCCCAGTTCGAAGACCGTGCTTCCGGCCGACGCGGACTCGACGCTGACTTGCCCGGGTCCGGGCTGACTGCCATAGCGGAGCCCGCAGGTAAGCACATGCGGAGCAACTTCGCACCCGTTCCCAGGGCCGCCTTGAACGACGACCTGCCAGGGTCGGCCGTCAATGATGCCGTGAGCGACCAGTCCTGCCTTTGCTCCAGGTCCCGGCGGCTGGACAGTGACCTTGTAGTGCAGCGGTGCCACTGGGCCAGCCGGGTGGCTGTGCAGCAGCCCGGGCAGTACGACTGCCCCGGCCGCGATAACCGCCAGCCCGGCCGCCGCCGAGATCCACCGGCGCATCCTGATCCCCTTACCCCGTCGCATAGTGCCCGCGACCGGCGCCGAGCTGGGCTCGATGCCGTACAGCAGGCCGCCGAGCCGCTCCCGCAGCTCGCGCTCGTCCTGGATGCTCATGCCGGTCCCCCTTCCAGGAGCGCCGCGCTGGCCCGCAGCTTGACCAGCGCGCGCGAAGCCTGGCTCTTGACGTTGCCGACCGAGCAGCCGAGGATCGCCGCCGTCTCCGTCTCGCTCAGGTCCAGCCAGTACCGCAGCACCACCGCAGCGCGCTGCCCGTAGGGAAGCTGCATCAGCGCGGCCATGAGCGCGTCCCTGTCGCCCCGGCGGTCGGCTCCGTCGGCCGCGGCCACGAGATCCGGCACGGTTTCGGTCAGCACCTCGCCGACGCGGACCTTACGGAACCTGCTGGCGTTCGCGTTGACCACGATCCGGCGCAGGTAAGCATCCGGGTTGTCAGCCCGTCGCACCCGCCCCCAGGAGGCATAGGCCCTGGCGAACGCCGTCTGCGCCAGGTCCTCGGCGAGCTGCCGATCACCGGTGAGGCCGTAACCGAGCCGCACTAGCTGCGACCAGCGGCCATGCATGAAGTCACTGAACTCGGCGTCAGCCGCGGCGTCCATGGCCACCTCCCTCACTCACGAGAGACCACGGCGGCGGGCCATACCGTTGCATGCGGTAGCGCTCAGTCGAGGTCGAATGCGGCGTGAATCGCCGCGGTCAGCGCGGCTTCCTGGGCTGGCAGCAGCTGGCCGATCTGACGGTCACCGTGACGCGGTCCAGATGAGGCCGCACTCGCTCCCTGGTCAGGACCAGGACGGGGCGTGTCTTATCCAGCCGGGCGGCCTGGATGGGCCGCATTACTCGATGTCCGAGGTGCCGCGCGCGGCGTAGTCCGCGAGGCTGTCCATGTCAGCGCCGGCGCCTGAGTGCACCAGGATCGCCGCATCCCTGGCCGCGATCAGACGGCGGAACTCCCTGGCCAGGGCGCGCTCGATGACTGCGGCCCGGCTAGGAGCCTGGCCATCGGCGACGAGCTCGTCGAGCTGCGCAACCGTGCTGTCGGGGAGTCGCACGGCGTATCCGAATGCTCATGATTCGTCATGGTACCGATTGGTATTCACTGCGGGTCCCACTACGGGATCCCTCGATGAGCTCAGCCACCGGTGACGGCAAGCGCGGCGACCGCAACCGTCATTGACAGCGGCACCGCGACGAGCCCCAGTTTGCTGGCCCGCGCCAGGGACGGCGCAGCGCCGGCGTGCGCGCCGACCGGAGCCAGAGCAGCCACGCGAGGGATCCGGTGACGCACAGGTTCGGCCCTAGGTTCAGGCCGATAAGAAGCTGGAACGGGTGAGCTGGCGTACGCGCCGCCAGCATGCTCGCGGCGGGCAGGTTATTCACCACCGCCGCCGCCACGGCGGCGAACCCGGCTGTCGCCCACCCGGACAGATGGGAGAGCAATGCGGCGGGGCCCGACCACGCCCGCCCGAGCGTGCCGAGCGCAACCGCGGCGCCAAAGAGTCCGGCGAGCACCGGCACCCCGAGTACCGGCCAGATCCGGCCTAGCTTCAACCGGCCCCGAGAAACCCGGACGCCGGCGACCACAACGCCGATGACAAACACCGGCAGCGCTGACTCTCGCACGGCGATCACCAGGACGGTCACGACGATGACAGCCGCGAGACCGAGGCCGAGCACGGGCTGGGGCAGATCCCTCGGGGTGACGCCGGCCGATCGCAGGGAACGCCGCTCGCCGACAGCCACGACCGCGGCCGTGACGGCAAGCGCACCAAGCCATGGCAGCCACATCTGCGCGGCGAACTGGCCGCCGGTGAGGTGAAGGTGGCCGAGGACGATCAGGTTGGTGAGATTCGAGCCGGGCAGCAGCAGCGAGCCTGCGTTGGACAGCAGCAGACAGCCGTAGAGCAGCGCCGGGCTGGCCAGCCCGGCGAGTGCGGGCGGTGTGCACGAGGACGGGCGTAACGAACGCCACCGACGTGTCCAGGTTCAGGGTCGCCGTTACGGCGGCGATCAGCACCACCGAGCCTGCGAACAGCACCGCGCCGCCACGCGCGAGCCTGGCCAGCCGGGCCCCCGCCGCCGCGAACAAGCCGTCACCATCAGCGACGAGCCCGATCAGCAGCAGCCCGCATACCAGGACAAACGGCGACCAGTCCTGCCCCGTGGCCGCCGCGGCGTCCGACGGCCGCACCGCGTATGCGGCAACGAGCCCGGCAAGGCCGATCGCAGCCAGCAGCCAGCCCAGCCGGTCCGCAAGCTTGGCGCCCGACAAGTACCCGTTACGCCAGGCCCGTAACCCGCTCGCGAGCTGACTCGATCCGGCGCAGGCTCTCCGCCCGGCCGAGGACAGTCAGGGACTCAAAGAGCGGCAGGCCGACAGTCCGCCCGGTCACCGCGACGCGCACCGGCGCCTGCGCCTTGCCGAGCGACAGGCCGTATGACGCCCCGATGGCCTCGAGCCGCTCGCGCAGCGCGTCGGGCTGCCAGGGGACGTTCTCGTAGGCGGCGGCAACCTCGGCCAGCAGATCCGCGGCCGGCTCCTCATCGCCTTGGCCCACGACGCCTCATCAAAGACCGGCTCGGGCAGGAACGCGAAATCCACCATCGACGTGATCTCCGCCAGCAGCGCGACCCTGGTCTGCGCCAGCGGAGCCAGCTCGGCGAACACCTCCGCGTCGAACCGCTCCGGCGGCCACGGCGCGACCTCCGACGCGAGCCAGGGCTGGCAGGCCGCGATGAAGTCCTCGGCCGGCAGCGCCCTGATGTACTCGCCGTTGAAGGCGCGCAGCTTCTTCACGTCAAAAAAAGCGGGCGACGGATTGACGTCCTCGATCCGGAACTCCGCCACCATCTCCGCCCACGGCACGATCTCGCGATCGCCGCGCGGAGCCCAGCCGAGCAGCATCAGGTAGTTGCGCATGGCCGCCGCGAGGTAGCCCTCGTCGCGGAAGGCCTCGAGCGCGACCTTGTCCCGGCGCTTGGACAGCTTCTGCCGCTTCTCGTTAACCACGACCGGCAGGTGGCCCCAGGCGGGCGGCTCATGGCCGAGCGCTTCCCAGAGGAGCTGCTGCTTCGGCGTATTCGGCAGGTGCTCCTCACTGCGGACCACGTGGGTAATCCGCTGCACCATGTCGTCGACGACGTTCGCGAGCAGGAACAGTATCGAGCCGTCGGCACGGGCTAGCACGAAGTCCTCGATGGTCGAGTTCTCGAAGACGGTCTTGCCGCGCACCAGGTCATCGATCACTGTCGCGCCCTCGTCCGGCGCCCGGAATCGCAGCGCGCGGCCCTCGCCGGGGCCAAGACCCCGATCGCGGCAGTATCCGTCATAGCCCCGGTGCTGGTCACCGGTCCTCGCCACCACGTCGTCGCGTGTGCAGTCGCAGTAGTAGGCGCGGCCCTGTGCGTAAAGCAGCTGGGCCGCCTCCGAGTGCTGCGCGAGATTCTGCGACTGGTAGAACGGCCCTTCGTACTGGCTGGAGTCGATGCCCAGCCAGGCAAGGGCGCTGATGATGCCCTCGGTCCACTCGGGCCGGTTACGGGCAGCGTCGGTGTCCTCGATCCGCAGCACCAGCGTGCCGCCAGTCTTCAGCGCGAGTGCCCAGTTAAACAGGACGGAGCGAGCGCCACCGACATGGAACATGCCGGTCGGAGACGGCGCAAAGCGCAACCTGACGTCAGAACCCCAGCTAGTCACGGCAGCCGAGTCTAGCCGAGCCCGTCTGGCTAGCCGCGAGCCGATTGCCGCCTGTCACGGCGCGGGAACACCGCGAGCATCAGGAGCGGCACGGCGGACAGCGATGCCATCGCCCAGGTCAGGCCGAACCGCTGCGCGAGGAGGCCAACGACCAGCGGGCCAAGAGCGCCGGCCAGTCCTGCCGCGCTGCTCAGCGATACGGCCAGGCCGCTTCGGCCGGGCAGGCTGCCGTACAGCTCGGCCTGGAGCACGGGATACCAGGGCGCGGTCGCGATGGTCAGCGCGGCGAGCGCCGCTAGCTTGAGGCCAAGACCCGGAAGCAGCAGGAACGCCGGGAGCAGCGCCAGCGTCAGCCAGATGCTCGCGCGAATCACCCGCAGGCTGTCCCGCCGCGCCAGCACGTGAATCAGGGTCACGTCGCCGGCCAGGCCCGCGCCAAGACGCACCGCGACACCTAGCGCAGCGACGGACGGCGAAACGTGGTCGACAGCAACCAGGTATAGGGCCAGGAACGGGGTGAGCACATCCAGCAGCAGGTTCGCAACCTCGAGGAGCGTCAGCCAGCGCAGTGCGCCCGATCGGCGAACGATCGTGGTAGCCGCTCGCCAGCCCGGCCACGGCGGGTCGGTGTCGTCGGGATCGACATCGGCGGGTTCGGCGGCGGCCGGACGATCCCCCGTAGCTGCCCTCCTTGCCCGGCCCGTCCAGGCGATCGCGCACCAGGCGGCCACGCCGCACCCGGCGATCACGACGAAGGCCAGCCGCCAGGTGCCGCCAGCACCGAGAATGACCGCGACCAGGATCGGGCCGGCCAGCGCGCCGATCGAGCCGGCCAGCGTCCAGCGCGTCATATGTTGCGCCCGCCGGTCCGGCGCGGAGTCCATCAGCGCCGCCTGGGTCAAGCTGACGAACATGCCAGAGGCCGGGAAGAAGATGGTCAGGGCGATCAATAGCCCGGTGAACGACGTTGCCAGTGCCGCCGCCAGCACCGAGGCGATGAAAACCAGGCCGCCGGCCAGGACGAGCCGGCGCCGCCGCGGCCCGGCCCCGCTGAGGATCCCGACGGGCAGCTCGAGGATGCCGCCCACGAGCAGCGGCACGGCCGCGAGCAGCCCGATCTCCAGGTAACTGAGCGCGAGGTCGTGCCGGATCAGCGGCATCGCCGCGCTCTTGGTGCCGTCGACCAGTTCGTCAACCAGCTCCACCGCGAGCGCCGCAGATAGTCCGCCAAGGCCGCGGTGCGCGAACCGTGTCCACACGGCCAGGCCGCCAGGCGCAGCGGCTGGTTCCCGCGGCGGGCGCATTTTCGTGCGAGCGAAACCCATGTCACGTCCTTCCTCGTCGTCTGCTGTCACGGACGAGCGAGGAAGGCGGGGCACGGCCCGCTAGCTCAGGTCACAGTCAAAGAAAACCCATGGACCGATGCTAGCGGGAGCTTCCGGCGGACGGGTGAGGGACAATCGCGTGGAATACCCCGTTCCCGGTCAAAAGGTTTTTGATTGTGGCTGGAGCGGCCGCCGCGATCGGCGTTAGCTGCCCGCGGGCAGCTCGGGAGTGGCGGGTGCGCTCGCGATCTGCGCCTTGAGCGCGGCGAGCTCCTTGTCGACCTGCGCATTCGCGCCTGCCTCGTCCAGCTCGTGCTGGATGTCGTCGGTGTTGCCGCCCACATCTTCGAGCACGCCGGACTGGAGCAGCTCGTCGGTCGCGGCGGCTCTGGCCTGCATGTTCGCGATCTTGTCCTGAGCGCGCTGGAGCTCAGCGCCGGAGTCGCTGAAGCTCCGGGAGATGCCCGCCGCTTCCTCGTTGACCGAGCTCTCCGCGGACGCCGCGGTGTACTGGGCCTTCATCACTTCCTTCTGCGACCGGAAGTTATTGACCCGGTCCTGAAGCGTGCTCAGGGTCTGCGTCATCTTCTGCTCTTCTTCGGCGAGCTGGTCGTGCTGCGGCGTCATCCCGTCGATCTCCTGCTGAGCCGCGGCCTTACGGGACAGCGCCTCGCGCGCCAGATCCTCCCGGCCCGCGGCCAGCGCCGCCTTGGCCTGGTCGTTCAGGTGGTCAACCGAATGCTGGAGCTGCTGCTGCTGGAGCTCGAGCTGCTTCTTCGATGCGGTGATGTCGACCAGGGCACGCCGGACCTGGGTGATGTGGTCGAGCATCTGCTCGTAGGAGTAGTCGAGCATCTCGTTCGGGTTCTCGGTTGCGTCGAGAGCCTTGTTGGCCTTGGCGGCGACGATGTCGTGAGCACGCTGGAACAGGCTCATGTCAATTGCTCCCTGCGACGTTGGGACGGAGCCGGCTTACGCTGCCGAGGCTACAAGGCGCATCGCGACTACGCTCTTAGCGTGGACATTCGATCACTCGGATACCGCACCGACCTGATGATCCGTCTGCTCGAGGGCAGCCACATCGAGGATCGCGGCGACTATCTCGCCATCCGCAGCCCGCACAACCCGACTTACTGGTGGGGCAACTTCCTGCTGCTGTCGGCGCCGCCCGAGCCCGGGCAGGCGGGCGCGTGGCTGGCGACGTTCGCCGCCGAGTTCCCCGAGGCCAAGCACGTCGCCCTGGGCATCGACGTGATCGAGATCGGCGCCGTCGACGTCGAGGAGTTCATTGCCACGGGCCTTCGCCTCGAGCGGTCTGCCGTCCTGACGGCCACCGCCGTCAACGAGCCGCCGCATCCGAATTTCACCGCTGCCTATCGCGAGATCTCTGGTGATGACGACTGGCGCCAGGCGTCGGACCTGCGCGCCGTGCTCAGCGAGGGCGAGCCCGGCGGCGAGCCAGCGTTCCTGACGGCCAGGCTTGCTTCGGAGCGGGCGCTGACGGAGGCTGGGCACGGATCCTGGTTCGGCGCCTTCGTGGACGGGCAGCTGGTCGCTCAGCTCGGCCTGGTCACTGACGGATCCGGCATCGCGAGGTATCAGGACGTGGAGACGCACCCGCAGTGGCGACGCCAGGGGCTCGGCGGCACGCTGGTGTGGCGAGCCGGGCAGCACGGCCTGGACAACCTGGCCGCGAACATGCTGGTCATGGCCGCGGACCCGGCCTACGTCGCGATCCGGGTCTACCGGTCGGTCGGCTTCGTCGATGCCGAAGCCCAGATCGGCTTCGAGCGGCAGCCTGGTTAGTGCTCGATCAGGGCGACCGCGGCGGCCGACGCATCCGTGCGCCGAAGTCCCGCCAGCCACGCAACCGCGACGGTCAGCAGGGTCAGCGAGCCGGCGACCGCGAACACTGGCCGCGGATCTCCGCCGAGCAGGCCGGCTCCTGCTCCGGCGAGCAAGCCGCCGATTAGCGTCACTGACTGGCCACCGAGGCGCCAGGACGCCGTGACGCGGCCGAGCAGTCCGCGCGGCACCAGAACCTGCCGAAAGGCGCGCATGGTCACGCTGGCAGCGATAATCGCCCAGGTATACAGCAGGTTCCCGGCCAGCAAGACGGGCATGGCGGTGGCAGTTCCGATCAGGATCAGCGCAGCTCCGGAGGCAGCCGTGGTCAGCGCGACCGCGGGCAATGGCCCAGTGCGCCGGACCAGCAGCCTGGTCGCGGCCGCACCAAGCAGCCCTCCGACGCCGCCCGCGGTGACGACGAGGCCGACCTGGGCGGCGGGCAGGTGCATGGTGTTGCGGGCCAGGAAGATGATCAGCTTGTCAGCGCCCAGACACAGATTCAGGACGAGCATGAAGCCGAGCAGGATGAGCAGCAGCCTGGTCGCGCGGAGGTACCTGAGGCCGTCGGCTAGCTCGCGGCGCAGTGCCGCCAGCGAGACTGGCGTCGGGCTGCGCGTTTCGTTCTCCTGGCGGCGGGGCCGAACCACGAAGAGGCTGCCCAGGGAGACCAGGAACGTCGCTGCGTCCACGAGCAGGCAGATGTGCAGCAGGCCGGCGGCGGCGAGCAGCCCGGCCGCGCTCGGCCCGATAATCTGGCCACCCTGGTTCGCGGCTTCAAGCCATGAGTTCGCCGAGATCAGCCGCGGTCCGGCGAACACGTCCCGGACGGCGATGGTCAGCGCGGTATCGGCGCAGACCGTTACCACGCCAGCGGCGAACGCAAGAGAAAGAATCAGCCAGGGCGACGTGCCGCCAGTACTAGTGACCGCAAAGAGCACCAGGAAGATCATCGCCCGGGTGACATCGCCGGCCATAAGCACATGCCATGGATTGAGCCGGTCGACCATGACCCCGGCTGGCAGACCCGCCGCGAGATAGCCAGCACTGGCCGGCAGCGAAGCAAGGACGGCCAGCAGCGGGCTGCGGCTCAGCTGCAAGATCAGCAGAGGGACTGCCAGCAGGGCGAGTCCGTCGCCCAGCATCGACGCGGCCTGACCGGCGAGGAAGACCGGCGGCCGCAGCACATCCTCCATCCTTGCCCGCACCCGCCTGAGGTCAAGGCCAGACGGTTGGAGTGCGCCCGACTGCGGTGTTTAGTCCGATATAGAACTTTTATTCTCGGCGTGTTTTAGGCCACAGAATCCCATGAGATCCGTTTGTCTTTTCTTGTTTCGGTTACGCCGCACTCCAAATCGGTGCAGGGTAGGGAGCCGACAGCACCGAGCGTGCGCGACGGTCACGAACCGCGACCCCGTCGCCCTGACCCTGTACGGCGTCCGCATGCCGCTGGTCCGAGCCGCTGGTCACCATCTGCGGACGTGCCAGCATCTAACGGTGACAGCCGAGCGGCAAGACTGCGCTCCGTCTGAAGGCACCACGTGTCCTACGCCGTTCCCCGTCACCGGAAGCCGCCGCGGTCAGCAGCTTCGCACGGCCGCGCACCCTCCCGACACCGCAAGCCCCAGGCCAGGCGCACGCTCCTCCGCGGGCCGGCCCTGGCCTTGGTCATAGCGGCAGCCGTGACGGTGTCGGGAGCAGCCGTGGCAGGGGCCGTGACGTTCCTTCCGGCCAAGCCGCGCGCCGAGGCGCCGGACCGGGCCCTCACCAGCGGCGGCGCGCTGGCGGCGGGCGATCATTCCAGCGCTCTCGCCGCAGGTCTCACGCTGGCCGAGTTGTCCAAGTCCGCTTACGCGGTCAGGGCCGCGGCAAGCAGCCACGCTCGTACTCCTGCGGCCGGCGCGCGCGTGGCCGCCGCCGCGAAGAGAAAGCATCACGACAGGTCGCGCCTCACAGCGCCGGTCTATCTCAATCCGCTGCGGGCCATCGCCGGCCTGATCCCGCAGCGCATCGACATGGGCGCCGACTTCGCGGGGACCGGTCCCGTCTACCCGATCGGCGACGCCGTGATCACCAGCGCGACCGGCGCCTCGACCGGCTGGCCCGGAGGCGGCTGGATCACCTACCAGCTCACCGACGGCCCCGCGGCCGGACTCGTCGTCTACGTCGCCGAGGACGTTAGGCCAACCGTCGCGGTCGGCCAGAAGGTCACCCCGACCACGGTCATTGCCAACATGTTCGGCGGCAGCGAGGGCATCGAGACGGGCTGGGCGATGGCCGACGGCGCATCGGCCGAGTCACAGATGCCCGAGGCGGGCAGCATCGGCGGAGCCGGGCCGTTCCCGACGAGGGTCGGCGTCAGCTTTGACGAGTTGCTCCAGGCCCTTGGTGTCCCCGCCGCGCCGAATGCTGGCGACTCGTCGTTCGGCCTGCTGCCGGCCAACTACCCGGCTAGCTGGTCCAGCCAGGTCTAGCTCGCAGGCCTCCTCGTCGCTGTGCCCGCGGCGGTGCGGCAGCCCAAATCGGCGAGGGTTTACATGCCTTGCGAGACAAGACATCATGTGAGGCATGGCAGGAGAGGGCAGCGGCCTGACCGAGCTGCGACGGGGCGTGCTCGGGCCGTGCGTCCTGGCCCTGCTCGAGCTCCGCCCGCGCTTCGGGCTCGAACTCGTCCGCGACCTCGCGGCGGCCGACGGCCTGCTGACCAGCGATGGCACGGTCTACCCGCTGCTCAACCGGCTGCGTGACGCGGGCCTGGTGACCAGCGAGTGGCAGGACAACGAGGGCGAGCGCCCACGGCGGTATTACTCGATCACCCCGGCCGGGACGCAAAGCCTGGCTGCTTTCCGCGCCGACTGGGCCCAGTTCTCCGCGACTGTCGGAGGCGTGCTGAATCACGCCGCCGGTCCGAATGGCACTGCAGCGAAGGGACGCCAGCGATGAGCGGTACCGCGCTCGACCTGCGGCAGGTGCAGGATTACCTCAGTCAGCTTGACGCGGCCATGCGCGGCTTGCCGGCAGCCCGGGCGCTAGAACTCCGGGAACAGATCATCGCCCACCTAGATGACGCGCTCCAGCCCGATGCGGGCGATCAGGAGGTCGCCGCGACCCTCAGCCGGCTTGGGTCGCCGGCTGACCTCGCCGCCGAGGCGCGAGCTGGGATCCCTGAACCGTGCCCCGCCTCGACGTCGGGTGCGCTTCGCGCCCTGCTGGCCCGCGTGCGCCCGCGCATCTGGGTCGCGGTCGGTTTGCTCGTGGATCTCGCTGCTGTCGCTGGCAGGTATGCGGATTACTACCTCTCCGTCGGGCCGCTCCAGTACAGCAAGGGTGGCGACTGGTGGTTCAAGCAGGACGTCAGCCACCAGGACATCGTCAGCACCATCGCCTCGACCCAGAACACCACGCAGATTCGCTCGGGCCAAGTCCAGGGTTACGTGATCAGCATCTTGAACCCCACGAAGGTGACGGAGACGATCGTCGGTGATGCGAACGGACCTCGCGGGTGGAACAACCCGGGCTCGGGGACCGAGCAGCTTGCGGTGTCGCGCTCGTACGTCGACGTAGCCAACGGATTCGTCGGCCAGACCGCGGCCGCCGGCATCAAGTTCGGCCTGCCTGTCTCGATCCCGCCGTTCGGGTCGCGACTGGTGCGCGTGCTCTGGACCTCGGATCTCTGCCTTGGCAAGGGCGAGAGCTATGGCACCGGCACGCTGTCACTGCGGGTGCGCGTTGGGTGGTTCACCAGGACCGAGATCATCCCGCAGCAGGGCTGGTACCTGCTCGGGCCGAGCCATGGCCGATGCGTCTGATCTGACGCGCCCGACCGCCAGCGCCGCCCGACCGTCAACAGCGTGTCCGTGACGAGATTTGCTCGTTATGCATTCGAGATTGGCCGGGTGCTGTTAGCGTGTCAGGCGCACAACGCGGTCCGATCGGCTAGCGCCCCTCCGACAGTCGAAAGAGGCAGAGCATGCACTCGGTTGTAAAACCGCTACGCCGACGGCTAGCTACGCTAGCCGTGGCAGCAATTGCCGGCCCCGGGCTGGCCGTATGCGCCGCGCTTCCCGCCCACGCGGGGGTTCCCCCGAATCCCGTGTGGGAATCGAGCGCGCCATTCGGTACGTGGCAGAACGGCAAGTTCGACGTCTATAACAACGAGTGGAACACCAGCGTCGCCGGGCCGCAGACTATCTGGGCGTATTCATTCCATCACTGGGGCGTTGAATCCACCCAGGCCAACACTACCAGCGTTAAGACATACCCGTCGGTACAGGAGAACTACAAGAATACGCCGCTCTCGTCGCTGCACGGGCTCTGGAGTTATTACGCCGAGTCAATGCCGTCGACATCGAACTTTGACGCCGAGGCTGCGTATGATCTGTGGCTGAACAATTACAAGATCGAAGTCATGATGTGGGTCGATAACCATGGCCAGCGACCCGCTGGGCAGATCATCGCGCACATTAAGATCTACGGCGTTAAGTTCGCTGTCTGGCAGGGCAGCTCGCACATGTTCAGTTTTGCCCTCTCCGGCAAGCAGCACAGCGTCGGCCACGTGCACCTGCTCAAGGCTCTTGTCTGGCTCGTCAGCAAGGGCTATCTGAGCGCCAGCGACACGCTCACGCAGGTGAACTTCGGCTGGGAGATCTGCTCGACCGATGGCCGGCCGATGGACTTCACCCTCACGAAGTACTCGCTGACCACGAGGCACTGATCGACCCGAAGCACTGACCGACCGCGAAGCGCTGATCGACCCGAAGCACTGGTTGACCACGAACCGCTGGCAATCCCGCGGCACACCAGCCGCTGTGGCAGGCGGCCTCCCCCCGGCCGTCTGTCACAGTGGCTGAGTGCTCTGCGGGCGCTCGACGATCATCTGCAGACTCAATGAGGCTTCTTATTGCTAGCTAAGCCGGTAGCACACTAACGTTCTCCCAGGTATTACCACTCCAAAACTGGAGAACGGGTGCGGAACCGGATTAACAGGCTCATTGCCGCCTTTATTGTAGGCCTCGGCGTTCTCAGCGCGCTGCCGGCTGGCAACGCTAGCGCTAGCACCGATACGGCATTGCCGATCACGAGCTTCTACCAGATCGTCGTAGACAGCGCTCACGGCCACATTTTCATAAGTCAGGGCAGTAGCAGCCTGAACGAGATCATCGTCACCAACCTCGCTGGCCAGGAGGTGACGACCATCACCGGGCAGGACGGCGTGATGGGCATCGCGCTGTCACCCGACGGCGGGACGCTGTACGCGGCACTGAGCTCCAACCACGCCGTCACCGCGATTGATACGACGACGCTCCAGCAGACGGCGTCCTACCCGCTAGGGGATGCGAACATCCCGCTTGACGTGGCAGTGCAGAGCGGCAAGGTCTGGGTCAGCTACGACACCGGAACGGTCGGTGCCTCGACCATCGGCGACATTGACCTGTCGGCAGTCACGCCAGCCTTCGAGACGCAGGCCGCGATGGGGGGCTGGTATTCGGCCCCCGAACTGGCCGGGGACCCGCAGGGCACTGGTGTCCTGGTCGCCGTCGAGCCGGGTGAGTCCCCGGCCGCCGCGGCTAGCTATAACGTCACGGTCGACCCGGCAACAGTCCTAGCCCAGTCGGCGTCTTTGACGCCTCAGTGTGACAACGAGGGCGACTTGGCGGTCGTCCCGGGCGGCTCCGGGTTCATCCTGGCCTGCGGGGCGCCCTACGCCCACTACCGGTACAGCACCGCCGACCTCAGCGAGCAGGGGTCCTACGCGAGCACCAACTACCCGGACGCGGTAGCTATCGACGCCGCCGGCGACGTTGCAGCAGGCACCGGGGACAACCCGTACTCGCCGGACCTCTACATCTACAAGCAGGGGGGCGACACGGCGCTCAACACCTTCAGCCTGGATGCCTCGGGGGCGAACCTACTGCCGCGGGGGCTCGCTTGGGCGCCTGATGGTTCGCAGCTTTTCGCCGTGTTGCAAAACAGCGACAGCACTTATTCCTTGCAGGTCATCGATGGTCCGACGCTCATCCAACCCAGCCTCAGCCTCACCGGTCCCGCGACCGCTTACATCAACAAGCCGGTGACGCTGAAGGGCGCACTCGCGGTCAGCAGTGGTCCGCAGCCGCCCGCCGGGACGCCGATCACTATTGTGCGGTCGGCCGCAGGTGGCGGCGCGGTCCAGGACTTCACCGCTAATACCGCCGCTGATGGCAGTTTTACCCTGACGGACACGCCCCCAGCGCTCGGGCAGTACACCTACACCGCCAGCTACAGCGGGACCGCAACGATCGCGCCGGCCACAGTGGCGAAAACCGTGACCGTCACTCTGATACGTGCGTCGCTGACGTTGACGACCGGCCCGACGACGCGCACCTACGAGCCCACCGTCCACCTCACCGCGCACCTCGGCACGACGAACAGCAATCGGTCCGTGTCGATCTATGCAGAGACCTTTGGCAGCACAACCAAGACGCTGCTGAAGACCGGCAAGGTGAACTCTAAGGGCGAACTGACCGTCAGCCACAAGACGCCCCACAGCACGACCTTCAGCGTGGTGTTCTCCGGCGACGCGGACTACGCAGCCAGGACCGTCACTCACGCCGTCCGCGTCCGGGCCAAAGTGTCCGAGTCGCAGAGCGGCTACTACGGCAGCAATCGCGTTGGCCGAACAACCTACCGGCTGTACCACCGGACCGACCTGCTACACGTCCACGCAACCGTCGCCCCGAATAAGCGCGGACAGTGCGTCGAGTTCGAGGTGCAGGAGTACTTCCAGGGCGCCTGGCAGGCCAACGTGGCCACGCCCTGCGTCAAGCTCAGCAGCGCCAGCAAGGCCTCTGCACCCTTCAGGCTGACTCAAGCCGACATCGGCTACCACTACCGGGTCCGCGCCGACTACATCCGCAACGGGACGGACACCAGCAACCTCAGCAGCGACAGTGCCTGGCAGTACTTGATAGTCGAGACGTAGCGCTGGGAGATTCTGCGCCCCAGCTCAGAACTGACCACCGGGCGCAAACATTACCCACACGACGCTCACGAGGAAGATGACGATTGCGGGCACAGCGACGAGGAGGTACAGGACCCGGAACCCCCACCCGGCTATGGCCAGCGGGAGTCTCAGGGCTTCCGTCACTTTCCCGGCTCGACTGACACCGGTGGCCTTGAGGGGCTCGCAGCCGTAGGGGACGCCGACTTCCCGATACCAGGCGTCATCGAACCTCAGCTGTGCTTCGGCGAAGTCGTTCAGCTGGCCCCGGGAATAGGCATGGTCGCCGTATGCAGGAATCCGCATGGCGGTTTCACAGTATGCCTCCGCAGTACCTGCGGCAATGGCGCATCGGCCGCGATCCGGCGACCTCCGCTTTCGCCTCGTGGTTCAGCTCAATCTGAGTGAGCGAGCGGGCGAGGAGCCTGGCGTCTTCTGGCGAGCGCGCGGCTTCGTCTGGTGCCCATCAACGCGAGGTATCCGATGGTGGTCACGGATTCACCGCCGTTGAACTCCGGCCAGGTATGAAATATCAGCCGGAGCACGAGTCCGATCATCAGCACCGCCAACGGCAGCGCGGCGACAGACAGCCACACCTGCCAGTAGGTCTGTGGCTGCCGTCGGCGGAATGCCAGAGCTGCCATGCGGAACCGCCACCAAGCCGCCATGCCGGAAGACTCTACCTAATTCGCAGCCCCACAGCTCGCACGATCGGTAGGCCCGCCTCGGCCGGCCCACTCGCTGACCGGACCATCGCCAAGTTGCGCCACTAGCGGTCGTAACGTGTTGCGTTAATAACGCGCTGCGTTATCATAGGATCCGTGCTTCGAGGCGGGCAGCACAGCATCCGGATCAATCGGCAATGGCGGATCTGCTTCCGGTGGACCGATGCAGGACCAGAGGCAGTAGAGATCGTCGACTACCACTAGGAGGAGGGGGCGGTGACAACGGAAACGATCATGGAGCCGGTGCATCCGGGCGAGATTCTGATGGAGGAGTTCCTCCAGCCTCTAAAGCTGAGCCAGTACCAGCTCGCCAAGGAGTTGAGCGTTCCTGCCCGGCGGATCAACGAGATCGTCCATGGCGAGCGCCGAATCACGGCGGACACGGCTCTGCGTTTGGCGCGCTTTTTCGGAACGTCGGAAGGATTCTGGATGAACCTTCAGACTCGCTACGACCTAGAGATCGAAAGAGACCGACTCGGCATCACACTCGAAGGCATCCGCCCAATGCAGGCAGCGAGTTGATAACCGACATCGGGACGCGATGACCAGCCTGGAAGGACATGACCTTCGCGAGCGCTGTCATGCACGTCGCGGGCGCAGCTAGGTAGCGCCCCCACGAGGGAGGTGGGAGTCCTGATGGCCCAGCTGATCTACTCGGCGATCGCCTCTGCAGACGGCTACATCGAAGACGCCGCAGGCGCGTTCGACTGGGCGGCACCTGACGAAGAGCTGTTCTGCTTCATCAACGACCTCGAGCGGCCCATCGGCACTTATCTCTACGGGCGCCGGATGTACCAGACGATGCGTCTACTGGGAGACCGCCCAGACGGTGCCCGGCCAGCCGTCTTCCGTTCGGGACTTCACCGGCATCTGGCAAGCAGCCGAAAAAATTGTGTTCTCGAAGACCATCGAATCGGTGCCGACCGCGAGGACCCGGATCGAACGCAACTTCGATCCCGACATGGTCCGGCAACTGAAGTCGGCCACCGAGCAGGAAATGACCGTGGGAGGCGCGGACCTCGCCGGGCAGGCCATCAAGGCAGGGCTGGTCGACGAGCTCCGGTTGTTCCTCGTTCCCGTCATCCTCGGAGGTGGCAAGCACGCGATCCCGAACGGCGTCCGCTCGGATCTGGAACTCCTGGACACGCGGCGGTTCGCATGCGGTGCTGTTTACCTCAGGTATTGCCCCAAGTCCGCGTGATGAACAGGGGCTGATCCCATGAGCCGACACGGCAGTCCCCCGATAAGCTCTTGATCACGGCCGCGTGAGCCATGCGTGATGGAGAGGCAGAGGCGATGAAGTACCAGGTTGTGAACCCGGCCACCGGCCAGGTGGAAAAGGAGTACCCGACGGCGACCGACGCCGAGATCGGCGAGATCCTGGACCGGGCCGGGCACGGCTATCCCGCGTGGCGACGCACAGCCATGACCGATCGCGCGGACATCCTGCGCCGGGTGGCACAGCTCTACCACGACCGGTCGGCCGAGCTGGGCGCGATCATCACCCGCGAGATGGGCAAGACCACGGCCGAGGCCCAGGGCGAGCTCGAGTTCACCGTCGGCATCTACCGCTACTACGCCGACCACGGGCCCGACCTGCTCAAGGACGAGCCGCTGCACTCCAATACGCCGGGCACAGCTTGGATCCGCAAGTCCCCGATCGGGGCGCTGCTCGGCATCATGCCCTGGAATTATCCGTATTACCAAGTCGCCAGGTTCGCCGCCCCCAATCTGATGATCGGCAACACGATCGTGCTCAAGCACGCGCCGCAGTGCCCAGAGTCGGCGCTGGCCATGGAGCAGATCTTCCACGAGGCCGGGCTGCCCGCCGACGCGTACATCAACGTGTTCGCCAGCAACGAGCAGGTAGCACAGATGATCGCCGACCCGCGGATCGCGGGGGTGTCGGTGACCGGCAGCGAGCGCGCCGGCTCGGCCGTAGCCGGGACGGCCGGCCAGCATCTGAAAAAGGTCGTGCTAGAGCTGGGCGGCTCGGACCCGTTCATCGTGCTGGACGGCGCCGATCTGCCCGGCGTGGCAAAGGCTGCAGCCGCCGCCCGGATGGAGAACGGCGGCCAGGCGTGCAACGCCTCCAAGCGGATGATCGTGACGGACGACGTGTACGACGAGTTCATTTCCGAGTTCACCACCGCGATGTCGGGCTATGCCACCGGCGACCCCACCGATCCGGCCACGGCCTACGGGCCGCTGTCGTCGGAGCAGGCGGCGCGCAATCTGATGGACCAGATCAACGACGCGGTCAGCAAGGGCGCGGTGGTGCATCTTGGCGGGCACCGGCTGGACCGGCCGGGCGCGTTCGTGGAGGCCACAGTGCTGTCCGGTGTAACCCCGGAGATGCGGGCCTACCGCGAGGAGCTGTTCGGGCCGGCCGCGGTGGTCTACAAGGTAGCTAGCGCCGACGAAGCCGTCGAACTGGCCAACAGCAGCTCCTATGGGCTGGGCGGGGCGGTGTTCTCTAGCGACGGGGCGCTGGCCCTGGACGTGGCCGACCGGCTGGATGTCGGGATGGTCTGGATCAACCAGCCCGAGGGTGGCGGCCCGGAACTGCCCTTCGGCGGGACGAAGCGCTCGGGCGTCGGGCGGGAGCTCGGGCCGCTGGGCATCGACGAGTTTGTGAACAAGAAGCTCATCCACACCACGCCCGACGGCGCGTAGGCCGACGGCACATCATTTGCGCTGACCCTATCGGCGCCGTTCCTCGCATGGCGCCCGTGCAGGACAGCCTCGTGTTTACCGCACGCTAAGAGTCTGCCAGCCACGCCAGATAGCGGCCCTGCGACCAGCAGCGGCCAACGGCCTCGGCGCGCAGAGCCGACCGGTCGAACACCGCCAGGCCGATGATGCTGTGGCCAGAGGCGCGGCGATCGCCAAGTGTCGGTATCGTCGGCGCGACTCCGACCCCCTCCGCTGACACCCACGCCACCTCCCGGCCGGCCGCCGTTTCATCGAGGCGGTGCAGGAAGCGCAGGCGGCTCTCGAGCGGGAAGTGCGACAGCGCCCACGTCGTGGTGACGACAGGCAGGGCGTCTGTAGGCACATGTGCGAAGGCGCTGGGCAGCAGCTCGACAGCGTCGCCTTGCAGGAGCAGCGGAGGGGGCGTCGCCGCCAATGTCATCTCCGCTTCGAGCCGCGCGAGCCGCTCCGGCTGATCCGGCTGGTCCGGCCAAATGCAGGCGCGCAACCAGCGGGCGTCATCCGCATCGGTCACGTCGACCGGATCGAGATCGACGCCGATCCGGGCGACAACCTCGGGCATCGCCAGCATCGGGATGGACCGGTCTCCCACGATCGAAGACGACAGCTGCACGGGAGATGACGGGTCGCCCAGCGATTGTCCGTTGCTGTACGTGATGCCAACGCGTTCGACATTGAGATTGAACCCAGCCGAACAACCCACGTCGATCAGCCCAACCGCGTTCGCGCCTACGCGGCGCGCCGCCTCGGCAATGGCGGGATACAGCACAGCGCAGCGTCCGGTCTCATTGCTCCGCGTCTGTCGGCGCACGGCGATGGCCACGACCGAGTCGGTCATTCGCAGCAGCGTGTCAATCGCCGCGCCAGCGGCACCGTCGGCGTCCGCGGCCGCATAGGCCGCCTGTAGCGCCGGGGCGCGTCCGGCGAGGGCGAGGTCGTGCAGCGCGGCGAGAATCAACGTGGGGTGCCGCTTGCGCGCCGGCGCCGCCTCGATGGCACGCAGCGCCTCGTCGGACTCACTCAGGGCGACGGCGACGCGCTCGTACAGGGGTGATGTTTCAGCGGCGTCGACCTCACCGAAGTGTCGGTACACCTGAGCGAGAGTGCGGGCCCTACCGACAGGTGCGGCGCTTCCCGCGTTCGGCCCCGGCACTGTTGCGGCCTAGCGGAGCCCGAGAACTGTCAGCAAGGCTTCGTCGATACCCCATTGCTGCTCCGCGCTGACCCGGCCTACAAGCTCCCCGAGACGGCTCACGTCCACAGCACCAATCTGCTCGACGATGACACGACTGATCTCGCCAATGAGGTCGATCTCGGGGCGGAACGAGGCGGCCCGGGCACTGTGCGATGTCGGAGCAACGAGTACTACCGAGCGGGGCAGCAACTCGTTTGCCTGGATTATCACGCCGTATCGGCGGCCCTGCTGCTCATGCCCTGGTCTGCGTGGAGGCCGGAGCTCGTGGATGTCACCCCGGAGCACGCATGCTCTCCATGAACGCGGCGAGTTCGCTCATCTCGCGTCTGTCTTCTTCGTCGGCCTCAAGGGCTGCCACCTCCGCCGCCAGGGCGGCCCGCTTCCGGAGGCGATCTGCACTGTCGAGGATCGCGCGGCGGACGGCTTCAGATCTGCTCATGCCGGTCGCCTCAAGCTGCGCAAGCGCCTGCAAAGCTTCGGAGTCCAGCCGGACGCTAATAGCCGACGACATGCTTGCCAGTGTATCACGCTTCGTAATACATGGTCGGAGCTCGTTCTCCCTGCCCGCCGGCGGCCTCCTGGCACGGGTGCCTTTAACCACGAGGGATTTGGGTGCCAGGCCTATGGCGCGCCGTCCCAGGGCACGTCAGTATGGTATGTGCCGGGTGAGCGCACGCCCGCGGTGTGATGCCCTGGTGCGGGTTGTCATGCTGCGGCCGACGGCCCGTACGGGGCTGTCTCCTGAGATCTCCGGGGAGAGTGAAGTCGCAGGTGGAGAATAAGAACGAGTTCTGGGCAGACGTCAGCGCGATTGCTGTCAGCCCTATTGCGATTGCTGCCGGATGCGCCAAAGGCGTCTATGACGCGTCGACCGACAACGGGGCCTTCGTTGATGGGTTCAGTGCCGCCGCAGGCCCCATTATCAAGGCGGCCAGAGGATTCGGCACGGAGCACGGCACGACTATCACAAAAAGCGTCGTGACAGGGGCTGCTGGCGCGCTCGGCGCCCGCATCGTGGGTGAAGGACTCAAGCGCATCATCGGTTGAGTTGACCCAGCGTACCGGTGGCGACCGCGGAATCCTGGGCGGATTGTCCTTCGTGGCTCGCTTACACACCTATGCCAAGCACCGCTCGACGAGGAGAAGCCGTGCCAGCCTTCACGCGGGCCGACGCATTGGAGGGAGCGGAGTTTTTCGACGCGGACCTGCGTCGCGCCCGGTTCGTTGGGGCTGACCTGTCCGGCGTCGTGATGCGCGGCGTAGATGTGTCGGGCGCGGAGATTGACGCACCGTGGCTGCTCGATGGCGAGAGTTCCCTGCACGTCAACGGCGTCGACGTGGCCCCACTTGTCGACGCCGAACTCAACCGGCGCTTCCCCGGCCGCGCCGACCGGCGCGTCGGAGATCCGGATGGCCTGCGCGCGGCCTGGGCTGCGCTCGAGCGCACCTGGGCGGACACGCTCGCACGTGTCTCGGCGATGCCGGCTGGCACGGTCGACGTTTCGGTCGAAGGCGAGTGGTCCTTCGCGCAGACGCTGCGACACTTGGTCCTTGCCACGGACACGTGGCTGCGCAGGGCGATCCTGGAGATCGAACAGCCATTCCACCCCATTGGTCAACCGGACGCCGGCTTCGACGCCGACGGCGCCGACATGTCGATCTTCGCCACGGTCACACCACCGTATGCCGAGGTGCTCGAGGTCCGGGCGGGTCGCGTCGGTATGGTGCGAGACTTACTCGCCACGGTCACATCCGACGAGCTGGCCGCGACGCGCAGGAATCCCCACGACCCCGAACACCCGGAGACCGTCCTGTCTTGCCTGCACGTCATCCTCGAGGAGGAGTGGGAGCACTACCGCTATGCCGTACGCGACCTTGACGCGATCGAGGCGGCGCTCAGAGCACAACAATGACAGAGCTCGCTGTCCACGACCACGAGGTCCCCGAGGTGATAGGAATGCGTAAGGTCGTCGTGTATGAGCTGTTGTCCCTCGACGGCGTCGCTGAGGATCCGGATCGGTTCTTCGCGGACTGGGACGACGCGATGGACGCCAACCTCGCTGCTGTGATCACGGCGCAGGACGCGGTCATCCTTGGTCGTCGCAGCTACGACGAGTGGGCCGAGTTCTGGCCGGGCAGCGAGATAGAGCCGTTCGCGACGTTCATCAACGGCGTCGTTAAGTACGTCATGACGTCAGCGCCGCTCGACCGCGAGTGGGCGAATGCGAGCGTGGTCGTCGGCGGGCTGGTTGAATTCGTGCGGGATCTGAAGGAACGGCCTGGAGGCGATATCGGCGTTCACGCCAGTATCTCGCTCGCCCAGGCGCTGCTCGCCGCAGACGTCGTGGATGAACTCAGGCTCGTAATCGCGCCGGGGATCGCCGGCAGCGGGCGAAGACTCCTCGACGGGTTGCCGTCGCTTCGGCTCGAAACGATCCGTAGCACGACTTCGCCGGCCGGCTATCTGCTCGTCGATTACCGCCTCATCCCGTCCATGCCGCTCGCGATGGACTCGTCCCCGACAGCATCCACTCCTGATTAGTGCTGGCATCCCGATGGCGATAGCTGTCCGCTCCATGCCGCTCCCGATGGACTCGTCCCCGACAGCATCCACTCCTGATTAGTGCTGCCATCCCCGATGGCGATAGCCGCGGGGCTGGGTAATCCGCCGAGCATTGTCCGCCGACCCGCGGCGGGCGCATACTGAACGAGGCGGCGGCACGCTGTGCGGCATGCGGGGACCGACCAGCAAGGGAGATCTGCGATGCGCACAGCTACTAGGCGCGTTCTGTGCCTCACGGCACCGGGAGCGGCGCTGGTCCTGCTGGGGTTGACCGGAGCCACCGCCACGGCTGGCGCCGCCGGTGGGGCCCGTGCCGCCGCACCGGCCGAGACCGTCTACGTCGGCTCGTCACTGGACGGCACGGTGACGCCGATCCGGGTCGCCACTAACCGGCCGGGCCGGGTGATCAATACCCACGGTGCCAACTTCATGGCAGCCACGCCGGACGGCAGGACCGTCTACGTCTGCTGCGGCCTGGGAGGCACGGTGAGGCCGATCAATACCGCCACCAACAAGGCCGGGCGGCCGATCAAGGTGGGGCTACCTGATGCCCTGCTGGTCGGCCCCTACGGGAAGACGCTCTACGCCGTCGGGGATGAGGGCGTGACCCCCGTCCGGGTCGCGACGAACACGCCGGAGAAGAGGATCAAGATCCCGTCTAGTCTGTCCAACCCGTTCGGCTTTTCTGGCGTCGCGATCACGCCGAACGGGCAGACGCTCTATCTCCTCAACTACCTCAGCGACACGGTGATCCCGGTCCGGACGGCTTCGCACACGGTCGGCAAGGCGATCAAGGTCGGGAGCAATCCCTCCGCCATCGCGATCACGCCCAACGGGAAGACCGCCTACGTGGCCAGCGACTCCGGCACCGTCACCCCGATCAATATCGCCACCAATACCGCGCTCACGCCGATCACGGTCGCGCAGGTTCCTAGCGCCATCGTGATCACGCCCAACGGAAAGACCGTCTACGTGGCCGGCTCCCAACGGTGACCCCGATCAGAACCGCCACCAACCAGGCCGGGCAGCCCATCCCCATCCCCGCCGGCTCCGGCTCGGGCGCCATGGCGATCACCCCAAACGGGAAGGTCCTCCTGGTCGGCGCCGGTGCAGGCGGGCACGCGGTGACACCGGTCAATACCGCCACCAACACGGCCGGACAGCCCATCGCCGTGCGCCTCGGCCCGATCGCCATCGCGATCTCTCCGGACGGGAAGACCGCCTACGTCCTCAACTTCGGCAACGGCAAGGTCTACGGACATACCGTGACCCCCATCCGGATCGCGACCCTCCGGGCCGGCCGGGCGATCAGGGTCGGCCTCGCCCCCAGCGGCCTGGTCATCGCTCGCTGACCGCTGCGACCTGACACACCCGGCCGCAGCCCGGTTGTCATCGAGGATCAGGCGGCCCGCGCAGTGTGCGATTTGAGGCCGCTCGCTACTGTGGTTCATCCAGGCCGGCACGTAGCGGGCACGACGCCGCCGACCCGCCGCCCTCCACGGTGTAGCAATCCCCAGGATTCAGAACGTTCCCTGGATCGACAGCGACAGGCTTTCACTAAGCGGGCGCGTCGGCCGGGAGGCCCGCTGCCAGAGCCGCGTCTAGCAGACGCTTGTCGTAGGTAACGAACGAAGTCAGCGCTTGGCGAGTCTGCAGCGCCGTGCCGAGATGAATAGCATCCAGTGTGCGGACCGTGCCGGGTCGCACAGTCTGGGCCAGGATCCGGACAGCCGGGTCCAGGCTGATCAGGTCGATCTGGTCGAGAACAGCCGGGAGCCTTGCCGCCGCCTCGGGCGCGTACCTCGCCAGGGCACGGAATGATTCGATCTCTGTCAGCACCGAGCTGATCCAGCCCGTTTCAGCGCGCTCGTTGAGCCAGTCCCGCAGCGCGACCGACTCCGGCTCGGCGTGGACGAGCTTGACGACGGCTGCCGAGTCCAGGTAAATCATCAGCGCTCGCCGGAGCGGTCCCGGACCAGCTCGTCGGCCACGTTGACTCCGTCCGGCTCTCCAAGGTCTATCCGCAGGATCGCCCGCCGCATCTGAGCTGCCCGCTCGCGTCGGCTGGCCGCCTCCAGCACGGCCTGGCGGATGGCAGCGGACCGCGAGATGCCGCCACGGGTCAGCACGTCGAGGGCGTGGTCAGTTTCGGCATCGGTGCGGATGGTGATGGTGTCGGCCATGCTTAGATTGTAAGACAGAAAGTCTTACAAATCAATCGCGGCGCAAGGACCGGCGACCCTGATCTTGCAGGGAAACAAGGGCACCGCGGGCACGCAGCGCGCCATACAGTTCAGGAGCCTCAGGATTAGGGACGGCCCGCTCGCTGGTCCCGGACGCTAACCTTCATAGCATGTCCGATGATCTTGCACCGTCGTACCACAGGCAGTCCACGCAGATGAGGTCAGTCACGCGCTTCGAAGCGATCTGATCGAGTGCTGGATAACTGTCAGCAACAGTGGCGGAGCAGTAGGTTTCCCCTTCCCGCCCGTGAGCGGCAGGGAGGTCGAGCCAGTAGCGGACCAGGTAATAGGGGGCCTAGACCCCCGGTTCAGTCGGTTGCTATTTGCGATGGTCGATGGCGTCCTGGCGGGCTGGCTGAACATCCGCCGAGAGGCGCACCCGGTGGTCATGCACTGGGGCGCTATTAACTCAGTACAGACCCACCCCCGATTCCGCGGCCGTGGCATCGGAGCGGGCCTGATGAGCCGGGTCAGGCAGATTGCCCGTGAGGAGATGGGGCTAGAGCAGCTTCACTTGGCCGCACGATCGGGCATGGGGCTTGAAGACTTTTACGGTCGACTGGGCTGGCGGGAGATAGGTCGCTGGCCGGGTGCCCTTCGGCTTGGCCCCAGCGACGACCGCGACGAAGTGCTCATGCTCCTCGCCCCTCTCTGATCCGAGCGTGGATCCCGCACCGCGTTGCCAAGCGCCCGGCGACATGGGTCTTGGGCTTGTGTTGAGAGCGGGTGACGAGAATCGAACTCGCACTATCAGCTTGGGAAGCTGATGTTCTGCCATTGAACTACACCCGCATGGGGCTCGCGCCCAGCTTGTATTCGGCCTGCCTTAGGCCCGCAGGCGCGACCTGCCACGACATCGTACCGGATGGCGCACCTGGCGGGGACGTCCGGACATTGGCCACTACGCCGGCTGGAGACGGTAAGTTGCCAAGGTGCTGCTCTCTGATCGTGACATCAAGGCTGAGGTGGAATCGGGCCGCGTCAAGCTGGACCCATTCCTTCCCGAACTGATCCAGCCGTCCAGCGTCGACGTACGGATGGACCGCTATTTCCGCGTCTTCGAGAACCACCGCTATCCCCACATCGATCCGGCTATCGAGCAGCCGGACCTGACCAGGCTGGTGGAGCCCGACGGCGACGAGCCGTTCGTGCTGCACCCTGGTGAGTTCGTGCTTGCCTCGACCTACGAGGTAATCACGCTTCCCGATGACCTGGCCGGCCGGCTGGAGGGCAAAAGCTCGCTCGGCCGGCTCGGGCTGCTCACTCACTCAACGGCAGGCTGGATCGATCCCGGCTTCTCTGGTCACGTAACGCTCGAGCTATCCAACGTGGCCACGCTGCCGATCAAGCTCTGGCCGGGCATGAAGATAGGCCAGCTCTGCCTGTTCCGGTGCAGCTCGCCCGCCGAGCACCCGTACGGGTCATCGGTCTACGGCTCGCGGTACCAGGATCAGCGCGGTCCGACGCCGTCCAAGTCTTACCTAAATTTCTACAGATCAAAGGTCTGAGCCGGCCCTCCCCGGGTAGCGTGGCCCATCTGCAAGCCGACCTAGCGATGCGCCGCCAGCCAGTTGCGGCACGCCATTTCACGCCGTCGTTACGCGCCCGAATCACTTCCGCAACGGGTAGGCGGCATCTTCGTGAATGTGAGAGACGCAGACTTGGAGGGCCAGCTCATGGCCATGTGGAGGATCAGGATCAACCTCGCCGATGATCCACGGAGCAGGGCACGGCTCAATGAGGTGCTGTCGCGCCAGCAGGTTAGTGCTATCCGCCTCACCCCGCGCGCCGGGTCCGAGGCTGAGTTGTCCGGCGACGTGGTACTCGAGTTGCCGCGGGATGACGAGCTAGGCGACATGCTCACCGCCCTGCACACCATCAGCCCGCAAGTCTTTGTCAGCCGCGCCAGTCAGGACGTCGAGGCGGGCATGGCCGCGCTTGCCGGGTCAGACTGACACTAGGGCCGCAACCTCAGCTGCTCAACAGCGGCACGGAGCGCGTCCCGCTCTGCCTCCAGCTCACGGACCCGTGCCTCAAGCGCGAGCACGTGGCGCACGGCAGACAAGGTCAGGCCGTTGCCCATCAGCTCGACGACGTACTTGACGACAACGACCTCGTTCTTGGTGTACCGGCGCTGACCGCCAGCCGACCTTGATGGCCGGACCACCCGGAACTCATCCAGTCGGCGCAGGAAAGCCTGCTGCACCGCGAGCATTTCCGAGACCTGGCCGACGGTGAATAGCGGCATGTTCGCGTCGTCGAATGGCAGCGATGCCATGGCTACCTCCCGCCTGTTCAGCTACGGCGCGCCGCAAGGCCCGTGCGACCGCAGCCGCACGGGCCCATGCAGGCTATCGCGCGGATCAGGCCTCGACTGCGGCGCTGGCCGCCACGGCGACCTCGACCTTGCGCGGCAGTGCCCGCTCCTGGAGCGGAACGGTCACCCGTAGCACGCCGCCGTCGTAGGCGGCAGAGATCTTGTCCGCGTCCACGCTTTCCGATAGCCGGACGCGACGCGTGAACGAGCCCATGACCCGCTCCCGGACGAACGGCTTCTCGTTCTCCGTGTACTCCTCGGCGCGCTTCGCGCTGACCGTCAGGACAGCGCGGTCGACAGTGACGTCGATGCTCTCAGTGTCGATGCCGGGCAGGTCGAACCGCAGCTCGACCTCCTGCTCGCGGCGGATGGCGTCCATCCGCATGGCCGCGTGGCCGCCGTCGGCCGTACGCAGCGCGCGGTGAAACTCGGCAAATGGGTCGAATGTAGAAAGCAGCATGTCCGTGTCACCCTTCCGGTTGCAGCCTGGGCGCGCGGCCCAGGTTACATGGTCTTCTTGCTTGAAGAAACCTACAATCTAAATTCTATATTCCATGGGAACGGGGTTAGATCCAGGACCTCCGTCCTGCCCAGCCGCCGGGCTGCCCACCCGAACGAAGACCCCGGCTCAGGGCAACTGCCTGGGCCGGGGTCCGCTGAGCCTGAGCGGATCTAGGCCAGTCGCTCGATAATGGTCGCGTTGGCCTGGCCGCCGCCCTCGCACATGGTCTGGAGCCCGAACCGGCCGCCGGTCCGCTCCAGCTCGTGCAGCATCTTGGTCATCAGGATCGCGCCCGTGGCACCGAGCGGGTGGCCCAGTGCGATGGCGCCGCCGTTCGGGTTGGTCTTGGCCAGCGATGCGCCAGTGTCACGCGACCACGCGATCAGCACGGGCGCGAACGCCTCGTTGACCTCGAAGACATCGATGTCATCGATGGACAGATGCCCCCTGGCGAGCGCCTTCTCCGTCGCCGGGATCGGGCCGGTCAGCATGTAGACGGGGTCAGAGCCGGTCACCGCCAGCGTATGAATCCGCGCCCGCGGGGTGAAGCCGTGCCGGCGCACGGCAGCAGGCGAGGCGATCAGCACGGCCGCCGAGCCATCAGATATCTGTGACGCAGTCGCCGCCGTCAACTCCCAGCCCGGCCGCAGCGGCTTCAGCTCGGCCATCTTCTCCAGCGTCGAGTCTCGGCGCGGACCCTCGTCGGTCGTGACACCACCGACCGGCGTGATCTCACGGTCGAACCTGCCTTCGTCGATGGCCCGGATGGCCCTGGCATGGCTCTCCAGCGCGTACTCCTCAAGCTCTGCCCGCTTGATGCCCCACTTCTCGCACATCAACTGGGCGCCACGGAACTGGGAAATCTCCTGGTCGCCATACCTGTCCCGCCAGCCCTGGCCGAATGGCAGGGCCATTCCTTCCTTGTGCGGAAGCGCGACGGTGCTGCCCATCGGCACCATGCTCATGCTCTCGACCCCAGCCGCGATCACCAGGTCCTGCGTGCCAGACAGCACGCCTTGCGCAGCGAAGTGCACGGCCTGCTGAGATGAGCCGCACTGCCGGTCGATCGTGACGCCTGGCACGTTCTCTGGCAGACCAGCCGACAGCCACGCGTTCCTGGCAATGTCGATCGCCTGCGGGCCTACCTGGGAAACGCAGCCCATGATGACGTCCTCGACCGCCGATGGGTCAACGCCGGTCCGGGCGATCAGCTCCTGCAGCACGTGGGCTGCCAGGTCAACAGGGTGGACTGCCGAGAGGCCACCGTTCCGCTTGCCAACGGGGCTGCGGACCGCCCCGACGATGTATGCGTCCGACACCACGCGACCTCCACGACCCCAGCGGCACCGCCGCCCCCCTGTCGGCACTTCAGCGGAATCCGCAGGCGGACGTTTGCCGTCACATTGAGGCTACCGCGCAGTTTGGCCGACGCCATAGCCCTGGCAGTCGCGCTTTGCTCCGATGATTCCCGCCCATCGCTTGTAGTCGGACAGCTACTATCCGTGAGTACGCACTTCGCCGGATAGGTCGCCGCGATAACCCTTCGCAGCCTTGAACCGACATTGATCACGATCGCGCTCTGCGCACCAGACGGGGGAACGCCGCTCATGCCGAAGATCAGCGAGGACGCCGCGAGCCTCGTGAGTATCGGTCAGCTAGCCAAGGCCGCCGGCGTCAGCAGCCGCACCATCCGCTATTACGAGGAGCTTGGAATCCTGCCCGAGCCGAGGCGCTCGCCCGGCGGCACCCGGAAATACCCGCGGGAGTACGGCGGGTATATCGCCGCCGCCCTCGCACTTAAGGATCTCGGCTTCCGGCTCGAAGAGGTCAAGCCTCTCGCGCGCCTGGCAGCAGGCCGGTCGGTCAGCCCCGGCCAGCGTGACGCGGCGGCCCGGCTCGTCGAGGACAAGATCGAGTCGCTCGCCCGGCAGGTCACGATGCTGAGACGGCTGCACGCGTCGGTCAGCACACCGGACAGCGGCCTGCCTGTGTCTGCCGTACTCGGCAGCACGGACCTCGCCATGGTGCCCCCGCAGTCCGCCGACGGCGCCGCCTGAGCTTCGGCCGCGTCCCGCTGAGCGGGAGCGCATCGGCAGCCACCGCTCTATGCTGTACGCGAGGGTCGGGAGGTGGCATGAGCCAGGGCGTCATCCTGCTGGTGATGATCGCGCTCATCATCACCTACATCGTCACCAGGACACGGCGCCGGATGGGGATGCTCGTCACCGCCAGGACCTGGCTCATCATGATGGTCGCCGTCATCATCGGCATTCTCGCGCTGTGGGCGAGCCAGACCCACTGACAGCGAGCGCCGGCTTCTAGCTGTGCCTAGCGGAGGCTGGCCTGACCGTGACCACCCTTGATCGGCATCTCGAACCAGACCGCCTTGCCGTCCTTGGTAGGCCGCGAGCCCCACCGCGACGCCAGCTGATCCACTAGGTACAGGCCGCGCCCGCCCTCGTCGCTCTCCCCGGCGCTCCTGATCCTGGGCAGCCGCAGGTCGGCGTCGAACACCTCGACCCAGATCGCCTCGTGACCGCGCCGCAGCCGGAGCGTGAAGTCCTTGCCCGGCGCGCCGCCGAAGCCCTCATCGAACGGCGAGAGCTCCCAGTCGCCGAGGATCCCGAGCGGACCGGGTCCGGCGCCTTCCAGCACGAGTTCGTGCCGCGGGGTGGGCGACACCGCGGCATGCAGCACGACGTTGGTGACGACCTCGGACACGAGCAGGCAACTCAGATCCGCCTGCTCGGTTTCCATGCCCCAGCTGATGAACGTCTCGTGGGCGAGCCGCCTCGCCTCGGACACCCGAATCGGCTCGGCCGGGAACTGGCCTTCCCAGGACGCGAGGTCGACTTCGGACGTGCGCACCACGACCACTGCCATGTCGTCGTCGATCTCGCCCGGCACGGCGTGCTCGGCTGCCTCCGCTACCTGCTCCACACTCCCGTCGGCCGCCGACCGCACGGCGCGCCGCAGCATCTGCTGCACCTCGGAGTCGGTGTAGTGCCCGCTGCCATCGGCGCGCTGCCGCCTGTCGACGAGGCCGTCCGTGTAGAAGATGAGAGTCGACCCCGGGGCCAGGTAGCGCATCTCCTCGCGGTAGGTCGGAAGACCGGGCATGCCCTTGCCACGCACGCCGAGCAGCACGCCGCGATCCCTGATCTCCAGCTGGCTCACGTCGTGCCCGCGCACGATCAGCGGCGGTATATGGCCCGCGTTTGAGAAGGACAGCGTGCGCGACCATGCGTCATAGACCAGGTAGGTGCAGCTCACTGTTGGCGGGTCAGTCTCCGCGAAGCCATGTGTCTCAGCCGCGGCCGGCCCGAGCGAGCGCACCCAGTCATCCAGCTTGCGCAGGATCTCCGCCGGGGACTTGTCGTCCTGGGCGAACGCGCGCAGGGCCGCCCGGAGCTGGCCCATGACCGCGGCGGCCCTGGCGCCGCGACCTTCCACATCGCCGATGACGATGCCGACGCGACCGGCGGACAGCGGGATGATGTCGTACCAGTCGCCGCCGACCTGCGTCTGAATGCCCTGGCCGTGCGTCTCCAGCGGCTTGGCCGGGACGTACTTGTAGGCGACCTCCAGCCCGTCGACGAACGGCGGGTCCTTCGGCAGCAGGCTGGTCTGGAAGGCGAGCGCGGTGCGCCGCTCCTCCTCGAACAGCAGCGAGTTGTCGATCGCGATCGCGACCCGGCCGGCGATCGCGCTGAGGAAGTCCCGGTCGTCAGCGCCGTAATGTCGTTCCTCGCGCTCTGTCAGCCAGGAAAGGGCCAGGCTCATCACCCCGAGCAGCTGGCCGCGGGCGATCAGCGGGGCGGCCATGACGGACGTCAGCCTGATGTCGTCGCACGCCTGCAGGCTCTCTGGCGTCGGCGCCGGGAAGGCCTCCTCGGCGAGGTCGGCCACCACGACCGTGTCCAGCCGGGACATGGCCAGGTCGCAGAAGTGGCCCTTCGGGTATTTGATCGGCTCGCCGACCAGCGCCCAGGTGCCCGGCTCAGGCATCCAGCCGCGCGAGTGCAGGTGCGCGCGCCGGATCAGCACATCGCCCTGGAGCAGATCGATGAAGCAATGGTCAGCGAACTGCGGCACGAGTGTCTCGGCGACCTGACGCAAGGTGACATCGAGCTCCAGCGAGCTGGCCAGCCGCTCGCCAATCCGCTCGAGCAGGCCGATCCGGTCACTGGCGCGCTGACCACCGCGCCTCGTCGCTTCCCTGGCCATGATCACGATGCCGGTGATCTCGCTGCGGGCGTTGCGCAGCGGCGCAGCGTTCGCCCGGACGAACACCCTGGATCCGTCGATCCGCTGGCTGGCGAACGTGCCCTCCCAGGGCCAGCCACGAAGCACGTTCTCTGCCATGTGCTGCACCGTCGAGGCGTCTGACTGCTCGATCCCGAGCGACAGCAGCGGGCGGCCAGCCAGGTGCCCGGAGTCGTCGGGAAAGCCGAAGAGCGTGACCGCGAACGAGTTGGCGTACAGGAGGGCGCAGTCCCTGTCGATGACCACGACGCCGGTCGACACCTGCTCGAGCACGTCGCTCGGGGTGAGCTGTGGCTGAGGCACGCCCTGCGCTGGGCTCATGCCTGGCTCACCTGCCGCCGTCACAGCCGCGAGACGAATACGTGCGCGGCGATGTGGGCGGACAGCTCCGCCCCGACCTCGCCGACCCTGTCCGCACCTGTCACCCGCACACCATTGTCGCTTGCCGCGAGGGTTACCTCGCGTCCGGGTTGTATCCCAATGTTCTTGAGTCTAAGCATCAATGCTGCATCGCTTTGGACTTGTTCGCTGATACGGCTGACGACGACCTGCTCGCTATCCGGGATGGCCAGGTCGGTCATCGCGATGTCCGGCTCTGAGGTCGCCGTATCGCTCCGCTTCGTCGCGTCGGCGGGCACGCCCAGCTCGGCCAGGCCGGGGATGACGTTGCCATGCGGGCACCGGACCGGATAGTCGAGTAGCTCAGCGAGGCGCCTCTCCACGTTCTCGGAGATGACGTGCTCCCATCGGCAGGCCTCGATATGAACTTCCTCCCACGGCATCCCGATGACGCTCACGAGCAGGCACTCGGCCAGCCTGTGCTTCCGCATGACCCGCATTGCCAGCATCCGGCCGGTGGCAGTCAGGGCGAGCTGGCGATCCCCCTCGACGCGCAGGAGACCGTCGCGCTCCATCCTGGCGACCGTCTGGCTGACCGTCGGCCCGCTCTGCGACAGCCGCTCGGCGATCCGCGCCCGCAGCGGGACGATGCCTTCTTCCTCCAGCTCAAAGACCGTGCGAAGGTACATTTCGGTCGTATCGATCAGGCCGTGCGCTGTCACTGGGGATTACCTCCAGAATCGATGCTATGCCGCACGAGGCCCCGCGTGTACTGACCGGCGACGGCGACGGCCAGCCGAGCACCGAGCCAGCTCGCCGGGACGGCTATCCCCGCGCCGCGTGCTGGGAAGCAGCGGCCGTGCAGGCCGAGCTCGCCGGCGCCACGGGAGTCACCTGACTGGTCAATCCCGCGAGCTGACCCCCGCTGAGGTCAGTGCGTGGGTCACCGTCGCGGCAGAGCTGATGCCCTAAGTCAGGGGGCCAGCCTGACCGCCCGCCACGATTCCCCGGCCCTTGAGTACCGGAATCGGTCGTGCAGTCGACTCGGCCTGCCCTGCCAGAACTCCATCCGCTCGGGGCGCACCCGGTAGCCGCCCCAGAACTCCGGCATCGGGACCTCCGCCCCTTCGGGCCAGCGCTCCTCGAGCTCTGCGTACCGGTCATCGAGCTCAGCACGGGAAGCCAGCTCGGTCGACTGCCTACTGGCCCAGGCACCGAGCTGGGAGCCGCGCGGCCGACTGTGGAAATACGGCTCGCTCTCGGCCGTAGGCAGCGGCGCGACCGTCCCTTCGACGATGACCTGCCGGTGGAGCGCGTACCAGGGGAAAAGCAGGCACGCCCGCGGCACGTCCGCGAGGTCGCTGGCCTTGCGCGAGGTCCTGTTCGTGTAGAACGTGAAGCCCGCCGGCCCGGAAGACTTCAGCAGCACCATCCGTGCCCGCGGCCACTGGTCGGCAGAGACGGTAGACAGCGCCATCGCTGTCGGCTCGGGCAGGCCCGCGCGGATCACGTCGCCCATCCAGGCGTCGAACAGCTCCATCGGCTCTGCCGGGAGCATGAATTCGTCCAGGGTGCCCGGTAGGCCGAGGCCAGGCGGCGCCTCCGCGGCCAGGCCGTCGTTCCGGCCGCCGGCCGAGTCTGCGTGTCGTGATGGGTCCACGGGTAGTGATCCTCTCGCATAGGCCGTACGGCCGCCAGGCAGCAGCCTCGGTCATATGCGGGCCGGGTTACCGGTCCGTAGTCATCGCGCGGTTGAATAGGGGCGCAGGCCATAAAAGGCCCGCTGGCCCCCGCCGCTCGACGAGCGGCCTGATCTCCCCGGCCAGCTCGCCGGCCCGCTGACTAGGAGACGGAGGAGCACGAATGTCCGACTTTGTGCCTGGCCTGGAGGGCATCGTCGCATTCGAGACTGAGATTGCCGAGCCGGATAAGGAAGGCGGCTCACTCCGGTACAGGGGCGTCGACATCGAGGAGCTCGTTGGCCACGTGTCTTATGGGCACGTGTGGGGCCTGCTGGTGGACAACAAGTTTGCGCCGGGTCTGCCGCCAGCCGAGCCCTACCCGATCCCGGTGCACTCCGGCGACATCCGCGTTGACGTGCAGAGCGCGCTGGCCATGCTGGCTCCGGCCTGGGGCATGCACCAGCTGCTCGACATCAGCGACGAGCAGGCCCGCGACGACCTGGCCAGGGCCTCGGTCATGGCCCTGTCCTTCGTCGCCCAGTCCGCCCGCGGCCTCGGCTCGCCGATGGTGCCGCAGAAGCGGGTGGACGAGGCCAGGACCATCACCGAGCGCTTCATGATCCGCTGGCGCGGCGAGCCCGACCCCAAGCACGTCAAGGCCATCGACGCGTACTGGGTGTCTGCCGCCGAGCACGGCATGAACGCCTCGACGTTCACCGCCAGGGTCATCGCCTCGACTGGCGCCGACGTCGCCGCAGCGATGTCGGGTGCCGTGGGCGCGATGTCCGGCCCGCTGCACGGCGGTGCTCCGGCCCGCGTTCTGCACATGATCGAGGAAGTCGAGAAGACCGGCGACGCGACCGCCTACGTCAAGCAGGCGCTCGACAACGGCGACCGGCTGATGGGCTTCGGCCACCGCGTGTACCGGGCCGAGGACCCACGAGCCCGAGTACTCAGGCGGACCGCCAAGGAGCTCGGCGCACCGCGGTATGACGTAGCGGCGGCGCTCGAGCAGGCGGCCCTGGATGAACTGCATGCCCGGCGGCCTGACCGTGTCCTCGCCACCAATGTGGAGTTCTGGGCGGCGATCATGCTCGACTTCGCCGAGGTGCCGGCGCACATGTTCACGTCGATGTTCACGTGCGCGCGGACTGCCGGATGGGCGGCCCACATCCTCGAGCAGAAGCGGACCGGCAGGCTGGTCAGGCCCAGCGCTGATTATGTTGGGCCCAAGGCCCGATCCGTTCGTGATGTCCCCGGTGCCGATGAGGTAGTCGATCTGGATGTCTGAGCCCGCGAAGATAGTCATCCCGGCCGACCTGCTGCCTTCTGACGGCAGGTTCGGCAGCGGACCGACCAAGGTCAGGGACGCACAGATAGAGGCGCTCGCCGCCGCCGGACACAGCCTGCTCGGCACGTCGCACCGGCAGGCGCCGGTGCGGACCCTGGTGCAGCGGCTCCGGGACGGCCTGGCAACGCTGTTCGGCCTGCCGGATGACTATCTCGTGGTGCTCAGCAACGGCGGCTCGACGGCGTTCTGGGAGTCGGCGGCGTTCGGGCTGATTTCGCACAAGGCCCAGCACCTGACCTTCGGCGAGTTCTCGTCCAAGTTCGCCAAGGTGACGAAGGCCGCGCCGTGGCTCGCCGACCCCACGGTCATCGCGTCAGATCCGGGGACGCACCCGACCCCGGAAGCTGAGTCCGGCGTGGATGCCTACGCGCTCACGCATAACGAAACGTCGACCGGCGTCGCCATGCCGATCCGCCGGGTAGCGGGGGCGGACGAGGGCGCTCTGGTGCTCGTCGACGCCACGAGCGCGGCTGGCGGGATCGCCGTGGATCCTGCGCAGTTCGACGCTTACTACTTCGCGCCGCAGAAGTGCTTCGGCTCTGACGGCGGCCTCTGGCTCGCCCTGCTGTCCCCGGCCGCCGTCGAACGCGCAGGCCAGATCGCGGCCGGCGATCGCTACATCCCGGACTTCCTCTCGCTGCAGACCGCGATCGAGCAATCCAGGCTGCAGCAGACCTACAACACCCCGGCCATAGCGACGCTGGTCATGCTCGCCGACCAAGTCGAATGGATGCTCAGCAAGGGCGGCATGGCGTGGACCACAGGACGAACGGCCACGTCCTCCGGCATCCTCTACAACTGGGCTGAAAAGTCGCCGGTGGCCAGGCCGTTCGTGGCCGACCCGGCGGAGCGGTCCCAGGTAGTCGCGACCATCGACTTCGAAGACTCCGTCGAGGCGACCGCGCTGTCTAAGGCGCTGCGCGCGAATGGGATCGTGGATACCGATTCCTACCGCAAGCTCGGCCGCAACCAGCTGCGGATCGGCACCTTCCCCGCGGTCGAGCCCTCGGACGTCGAGGCACTGACGGCATGCATCGACTACGTGCTGGAGCGCATGTAGGGTCACCGGCTAGCCGCAAGTGGCCACTCCGCTACGTCCTCGTACTCCGGCGGACGCCCGCCGCCGAGGTAACTGCGCACCAGGTGGATCGACCGGGCGGTCCATTCCGTGCCGCTGAAGTCGGCGAGGGCTGCCGTGAGCAGGGACACGTCGGCAGGCTCACGGCAGCGAGCAAGGGTCAGGTGCGGGCTGTACTTCCGGCCTTCGTCTGGCGGCGGCGCGCCGGCCCGGCGGGCGCCAGCCGCAACCGACGCCGCCAGCAATCCGAGCGCGCGACTGTCGGCGCGCAGACCCGCCCAGAGCACGCGGGCCCTGCCCGCCGCCGGGAAGGCCCCGCCGCCCGCGAAGGCTAGCCGCTGCTGTGGATGCCGGTGCGCAGCCCGCGCAAGCCGCGTGCTGAGGTCGGGCATGATTGCCTCGTCGACCTCGCCGAGGAAAGCGAGGGTCAGATGCCAGGAGCTGCTGGTGGTCCAGCGGAGATCGGGAGCGGCCGCCTGCAACGGCGCAACTGCGGCCGCCACCTCAGCCAGTGCGCCAGCCGGCGGCTCGATGGCTACGAACAGCCTCATGCCGCCATTCGTATCAGCCTCGCCGTCAGGCCGTGGTGCGTGCCAGCTCTGCGGGTCGCAGGTAGGTCCGGACCTGGACTCCTCTGCTGCGGGCGAGCAGCATGGTCATCACGATGGTCGCGACGACCGAGATAGCGCCACCCGCGATTATGCTCAGCCGGGCGCCGTAGGTCTCGGCCACCCAGCCTGCCAGCGGAGAGCCGAGCGGCGTTCCGCCGAGGAAGACCAGCATGTACAGGCCCATCACCCGGCCGCGCATCGCTGGCGCGGTGTTGAGCTGCGTGCTGGAGTTGGCCGCCGTCGTGAACGTCAGCAGCGTCAGGCCGGTCGGAATAAGCGCGAGCAGGAACGTCACGTAGTCAGGCACAACGCCGGTCAGGATCTCGAACAGGCTGAACGCGAACGACGTGGCGAGCAGCAGCCGCATCGTCGGCTGGCCGCGGCGAGCGGCCAGCAGCGCGCCGCCGAGCGCGCCGAAGGCAAAGACCGCCGATGCCAGCCCGAACGCGCCAGCCCCTGTGTGGAACACGGTCCGTGACATCAGCGCCGTCGTCACCTGGAAGTTCATCCCGAACGTCGATACGAAGAAGATCAGGACCATCGGCATCCACAGGGTCGGCCTGGCGCGCACATAGGACAGCGCCTCGCGGAGCTGGCCAGGGCCACGCTGCGCACGCTTCGCCGGGTGCAGCTCACCGGGGCGCATCAGCTTCAGCCCGATCAGCACTGCGCCGTATGACGCCGCGTTGACCAGGAAGGCCGCGGGAGTGCCGACTAGCGCGATCACTAGTCCGGCCACGGCCAGGCCCGGCAATCCGGGCCAGGTTGAACACCGCGCTATTCAGCGCGATGGCGTTGGCCATCTCGTCGCGGCCCACCATCTCGACGGCAAAGGCCTGCCGGGTCGGGTTGTCGACGACCGTTGCCATGCCGAGCGCGAAAGCGAGGACGTAGATGTGCCAGATGCGAACCGTGCCGGTCAGCGCCAGGATGCCGAGCACGAGTGCCAGCAGGCCCATGACGGTCTGGGTGACCATCAGGATGTGCCGCTTGGAGTAGCGGTCAGCTATCACGCCGCCCCACAGGCTGAACAGCAGCAGCGGCAGGAACTGAAGTCCCGTGGTGATGCCGAGCGCGGTGCCGCTATTGTGGGTCAGCTCGAGCACCAGCCAGTCCTGCGCTACCCGCTGCATCCAGCTGCCGGTATTGGAGACGACCTGGCCGGCCGCGAAGAGCCGGTAGTTGCGAGTCCGCAGCGAGCCAAAGGTCTTGCTGCCCCACCGCGCCCTGTTAGTCAGGACTGGCTGAGCTTCTCCAGGATCGGAGCGGCCGCGCGCAGCGTCGCCCGTTCCTGCGGAGTCAGCTCCCGCAGCCGCCGTGCGAGCCAGGCTTCCCTGAGGTGTCTCGACTGCTGGACGACTGACCGGCCGCGCTCGGTGGCCGTCAGCATGACCTGTCGTCGGTCCGTGGCGTGCGGCCCCCGTGTGACCAGGCCGCCCTCTTCGAGAGCCGTGATCACCCTCGTCATCGACGGCGGCTGCACCTTTTCGTGCTCGGCGAGCTCGCCAGGTGTCATTTCCCCATGCCGCTCCAGCGCCGCCAGGGCGGCCAGCTGGGTGTCGGACAGACCGGGCTCCAGGCCCTTGGTCAGCCGCTCGGCCCGAAGCCTGCGGGCGAGGCGGCTCACCGAGATCCGAAGGGCGGACGCCAGGCCCGCGTCGGACCTGGTCTGCTGTGGCGTGGTCATCTTCGTTAACCTGAGTCATTACTCTTGCTAACTATAGCCCACGGTCGGACATTCCGCGCTCGAGCATTCCGCCGCGGCAGTTAGCGTGCTGACATGGTGCCGGACCGCCGCCACCACTGGCCGATTGCCAATGCTGGCCGCCTGGATCCATTTCGGTCCCGGCGACATCGTCCCACGGATGGCGGCCGCCGCGCAGCTTCGGCGCCTCGGTCCGGTCAGCCGAGCCGTCATATCGGCTAGCCTGAGCCGGTGAGCCGCCCGGACCGGCCGGTCCCGCCGCCACTGGAAGGCGATGACCGGCTCATCACTGCCGTGATCACGGCTGGCTTCCTGGTGGCACTCGTCGTGCTGCTCATCGTCCGCGATCACCTGCCCGCTGCCGACCGCTGGTGGGTCTGGGTGCCTGCGTGCGGAACCGCGCTGGGGCTGTTCGGGCTCGCGTACGTGCCGCACCTGAAGCGATCACGCGATCGGACAGCAGAACGCCGGCGCGAAGCCAGCAGCTACCACAGTGCCACCGACATCACAGCTACTGACATCAGTGCCGCCAGCAGCAGTACCACCAGCAGCGGTGCGACCGAGATCACGCAGGCTCCACCGAGCTAGACCCGCGCGAACCGAGAATCGCCGGCGGTCAGGAATCGTGATCGAGCGACTCGAAGACCGTGTCGGCGAGGGCAATGCCCGGCATGTCGACCAGGTCGTAGCCAACCTCGTCGATGACGGGCGCCATAGTGCCGACACCCGTGCGCGCCTGGATCGCCTCTGAATGAGCGCCGCAGCCGTGATCGAGGGAGACAACGCGGCCGTCGTCGGGCGCGTACTCGTTTGTGCAGACGCCGAACACGCGACCGAGCGGTCCGGCGAGCGGTGTCAGGAATCCGCAGGTGACACATGGGCCCGGTGCTGCCCTGGCCAGCGGCGTGCCCGGTCCGTGCTCGCTGGAGTACCACCGCAGAGCGGTGGTGTCCCTGCCTATCGCCGACAGCACGCGAGACCTGCCCCGCAGCGCGGCACCGTCGACGTCGGCCTCAGCCTCGGCCGCCGTAGCAGCCAGGCCCATTGATCCGGCAAGCTCAGCACCCTCGTCCCACAGGACACTGTCATCCCAGTCCAGCACGCCGTCGTCACCCTCGAGCATGCTGACCGGTACCAGGCGCTCATCGTCGGTGGCGGCGGGCATGAGGTCACCGACACCGAGGTCGCCAGGACGGACGCGCTCGCTCCACGGCACCCAGTCCGGCGCGAGCAGAGACTCTGGCCCCGGCAGCAGCACGACCTCGTCGACCGTGACGATCTTGGCTCTCGAAGCTCGGGTCACCGTGACGGCCCAGCGCCAGCCGGCGTAGGCAGGATCCAGGCAGGCGAACAGGTGGGTCACCACCCGTTCGTCATCCGCGGTGACTCCGACATGGACGCCGACATTGCCTGGCCCCGCCAGCTCTTCAGCGGCGCTGCGGGCTAGGTCGGTCGCCTCCACGCAGGCCTCGTCGAGGGCTGCGGCACGTGCACGGCTAGGGCTCACGTTAGGTAATTGTTCCTCATCCGAAGGTATGCACGCCTGCCCAAGGCCCGTTATCCGCTGGGTCAGCGCGCCGAGGCAGTGTTGTGCAGGCTCGCGGAGGAAGAATACTTGAGCCATGGGAGACACGGGCACCGGCCAGCGAGCCAAGCAGGCCGGTCGCTCGGCTTACGCGGCATCCCAGCGCGCCGGGCGAGCCGGCGCAGCCGCCGCTGGCGGCGCCGGGCGGTTCGTGCACCGGCTGACCGGAGCATCCGGCGCGGGCCGCACCGGCTTGTCCAACCTGATCGAACTCACCGCAGCTGGCGGCGTCGGCGATGCGTTCGTCGCCGTCGCCCTCGCCGGGACCCTGTTCTTCAGCACCTCGGTCCATGAGGCACGCAGCCGCGCCGCACTGGCGCTGCTTATCACTATTGCGCCTTATGCGATTCTTGCCCCGCTGATCGGGCCACTGCTCGACCGGGTGAAGCAAGGCAACCGGTACATCCTGATGGGCACGCTGCTCGCCCGCGGGCTGCTCTGCTGGGCTATGGCTGGCGCCGTTCACGACTCGGTCACGCTGCTGCCGTCCGCATTCGGCGTCCTCGTCCTTCAGAAGGCGTACGGCGTCACCAGGGCGGCCGTCACGCCGCGGCTGCTGCCGTCTGAGATCACGCTGGTCACGGCCAACGCCAGGTCAAATCTCGCCTCCCTGATCGCCACCTCCGCCGGAGCGGGTCTGGCGCTCGGGCTTGGACAAGATCGCAGGCGGCGGCGGAGGCGGCGCGGCCTGGGTACTGCGCATCGGCACCGCCATCTACCTGGCCGCCACCATCCTGGGCCTGCGGCTGCCCGAGCGCGTCGACTCCGCTGATTTTGACGAGACGGCAGCCTACGGGCCGCCAGGCCAGGCGGCGGGCCGCGGCACGGACGAAGCGCCTGGCGCCAATGGCACCAGGCCGAACATCGGCGGCAGCACGGCGCGCAGGCGCAGGATCTTCACGGTGCCGACGGTCGGACCGATCGTCGGCGAGGCGATGCGGGCGAACGCCGCGATCCGTGTCTTTTACGGCTTCATGCTGTTTTTCCTGGTCTTCATCCTGCGAATTGAGCACTTCGGCAGCACCTCTTACAAGGTGGCGCTTGGCGGCCTGGCCGTCGCGATTACAGCCGGCAGCATCCTCGGCACGACAATCGGCTCGGCCCTGCGGTCGCGCGCTCCGCAGGCGATGATGTTCACCGTCATCGGCCTGGCGACGCTCGTGAGCACGGTGTGCGCGATCCTCTTCGGGCTGTGGTCGGTGCTCGTGGTGGCGCTGGTGGCTGCGATCAGCCAGACGCTCGTGAAAGTGGCACTCGACTCCATCCTGCAACGCGAGATCCCGGCCGAGACGCGGTCGTCGACGTTCGCCTTCTCCGAGACGCTGCATCAGCTTGCGCTCGTCGGCGGCGGGCTGCATCGGCTTGCTGCTGTCGCTGACCGGCAGCGGCTTCGCCGGACTGACCGCTGCCGCGGTGGGCCTGGCGCTCGCCCTGTGCTGGCTGGTGCTGGCTCGCCGCCGCAGGATCGTGCAAGGCAGGCGGACGACAGCCGGCCCGGCGCGCTGAGCGCTGGCCAACGCCTTCCTCTGCAAAGGACGGCCGGGTCAGTCCGAGGTCAGGTCTCCAGGTCCGTGGCTACGGCTCGCAGGACCGCGGCGATCTTCTTCGCATCGCGGCTATCCGGGTGCTTCGAGCGGCGGTAGGAGTTCGACACCTCATCGAGCAGCTTGATCAGGTCTTCGATGATCAAGACCATCTCGTCCGGGCTCTTGCGCGCTACCTTGGCGACCGTGGGCGGCGGCTCCAGGACTCGCACCTGCAGCGCCTGCGTGCCGCGGCGGCCTTCGGCGACGCCGAACTCCACGCGCTGACCCGGCTTCAGTGCCGTCGCCAGCAGGCTCCAGGGCAGTTGAGTGCACGAAGACCTCACCCCCGTCATCACGGGTGAGGAAGCCGAAGCCCTTGTCGGCGTCATACCACTTGACCTTGCCAGTAGGCACGTGCGAGACCTTACGCGAGGAGGAACGAATATGGGGCAAGCGCCGAGCGCCTGCGCGAGTAAGGCTATCGGTTTCGTACTACCTCCCGCGCTGCCCGGCAGCTCAGTGACTTTCGAGCGCCGCCTCGACTCCGCCGGTCTCGCCGGCGGCCAGCCCGGTGCATAGACGTGGTCCCAGCTCGCACCGGGACCACGTCCTCCGCGGCTTCACACGTCAGATGGTGCTGGGACGGGATCGCGTGCGAAGCCGGGAATATCGGCTGGCTGACCGCTGCGGCGCGCCAGCAAGATTGGCTGCTCTCATACCCCGGACGGGCCGTGTTCAATCAGGCCGCCCGGCGCCTCTGGGCTGCCCGCGCGGCGGCGCGGGGCACGGCCCGTCAGCCGATCTTGTGCGGCCTGTTCCAGGGCGGGACGGCGGGCGGGCGCCGCCCGTGCAGAGTCCGCCAGGTCAGATAGCCGGCACCAAGCGCGGCGGCGATCCGGCTGATCACCACGGCGAACACCCAGCCTTCGTGCACGCCCTCGCCGACGGACACCTGGCCGCCCCTGGTGATTCCGAAGGCAGTCCCGATCACGGTCAGCAGCAGAGGCAGAGCCAGGCCGACCCACTTGTCCCGGTAGTCCCACAGGCGCGAGCCGAGCGCTAACGCCAGCTCCCAGTAGCCACAGCGGCGGGTAGCTGGCGCCGCCGACGCCGAGCAACACGACCGCCGTGGCCTCCAGCGGGAGGCGGCGGTACCAGGCCACGAACCCCCGAGCAACCCGGCCTGCCCGGCGGGCGATCACTGACTCCGTCCGCAACGTCAGCTGCGCGGCTGGCGTCGCTTCCGGCGGCGCGGCAGTGTCGGCAGCATCCACGTCGGCGCCGTCCACGTCGGCAACCAGGGACGGCCATCGCGGCTTCGATGGCCCATCTTCCGGCTGCGCATCTTCGGGCTGCACATCTTCGAGCTCTGGATCTTCCGGCTGCTTATCCACGGGCTGGGCATCCACGGGCTGGGCATCCATGGGCTGCGCATCTACAGGCACGCTCGGCTCGGCGGTGGCCGCGGCATGCGGCCCGTCTGACCCTCCCGAGCCCAGGCTCAGCATGAACCAGGACGGCTCGCTCCCCTGCGCGGGGACGATCGGGGCCGCCCCGTTGGCGCCAGCGGCAGCATCGTGCTCGCTAACCGTGCTACTAGAAACCGTGCCGTTCGGCACCGGGCCGTTCAGGCTGCCGTCCAGCAGGGTGACCTGAAGATCGGTGCGGCTGCCTTCCTGGACCGGCCAGTGCCAGCTCGCGCTGCGAGCCTTGGCCTGATCGCGTCGCAGGACCCTGGCCAGCCGGGTCCGGCCCGCGGCCGGCGCGGGCTCATCCCCGCGCACGGTGGCCAGCCGCTGCCGCTCCTGCTGAACCAGGCCGGCCGGGTCGCCGAGTCCTGACAGCAGCCTGGCTACCTCCAACGGCCGTCGGGCGGCCCGGCGAATCCGGTCTTGTCGCTCGATGAAGTCGCGGGTCCGGTTCACCAGCGCGCGCCGGTCATCGGGACCAAGCTGACCGCGCGCCGCAACCGACAGGCGGTTGAGGTAGTCGCGGATGAGCTGTTCGGTGGCGGGGCTCATGGGCTGATAATCCCTCTTCGAACAGGAGTTGTGGAGCCGGCACGCACGACGAATGCGCAGCACTGCGGGAACTGCACCGCGCAATGGCGCTAGGTAAAGCAGAAGGCAGCCCCGGCAATTGCCGGGACTGCCTTAGTCTCGCTTCGGCTGGCTGACTTCCTCCAGCCGGCCCGCTTGCACGGGCTAGACGGGATCAGAAGTCCATGTCACCGCCGCCCGGAGCGGCCGGAACCTTCTCCTTCTCCGGCTTCTCCGCGATCACTGCCTCGGTCGTGAGGAACAGCCCGGCGATCGATGCTGCGTTCTGCAGGGCAGAGCGCGTCACCTTCGCCGGATCGATGATGCCAGCCTTGAACATGTCGACGTACTCACCGTCGGCCGCGTTCAGGCCGTGACCCGCGGGCAGCGAGCGCACCTTCTCGACCACCACGCCGCCCTCAAGGCCGGCGTTGACAGCGATCTGCTTCAGCGGCTCTTCCAGCGCCCGGCGCACGATCTGCGCGCCCGTCGCCTCGTCGCCGAGCAGCTCGAGCTTCTCGAACGCGCTCTTGCCGGCCTGGATCAGGGCGACGCCACCACCGGGGACGATGCCCTCTTCCACAGCCGCCTTGGCGTTGCGCACCGCGTCCTCGATGCGGTGCTTGCGCTCCTTCAGCTCGACCTCCGTTGCCGCGCCGGCCTTGATGACGGCGACGCCGCCAGCCAGCTTGGCAAGCCGCTCCTGCAGCTTCTCGCGGTCGTAGTCCGAGTCGGTGTTCTCGATCTCGGCGCGGATCTGGTTCACCCGGCCGGAGATCTGCTCGGCGTCGCCTGCACCATCGACGATCGTCGTCTCGTCCTTGGTCACGACGACCTTGCGGGCCCGCCCAAGCAGGTCCAGGTCGGCGTTCTCCAGCTTGAGGCCGACTTCCTCGCTGATGACCTGACCGCCGGCCAGGATCGCGATGTCACCGAGCATGGCCTTGCGGCGGTCACCGAAACCGGGGGCCTTCACCGCAACGGACTTGAACAGGCCGCGGATCTTGTTCACGACCAGGGTCGCCAGGGCCTCGCCCTCGACGTCCTCGGCGATGATGACCAGCGGCTTGCCCGACTGCACGACCTTGTCGAGCAGCGGCAGCAAGTCCTTGTTGGCCGAGACCTTCGAGTTGACGATGAGGATGTAGGGGTCCTCGAGGACGGCCTCCATCCGCTCAGGGTCAGTCACGAAGTAGTGCGAGATGTAACCCTTGTCGAAGCGCATCCCCTCGGTGAGCTCAAGCTCGAGGCCGAAGGTGTTGCTCTCCTCGACGGTGATGACGCCTTCCTTGCCGACCTTGTCCATCGCCTCGGCGATCATCTCGCCGATCGCGGTGTCACCCGCGGAGATAGAGGCCGTCGAAGCGATCTGCTCCTTGGTCTCCACGTCCTTGGCCAGCTTCGAAAGCTCCTCGCTGACGCGCTCGACGGCTGCCTCGATGCCGCGCTTGAGCGACATCGGGTTGGCACCCGCTGCGACGTTGCGCAGGCCCTCGCGGACCAGCGCCTGAGCGAGCACCGTCGCCGTAGTAGTTCCGTCGCCAGCGACGTCATCTGTCTTCTTGGCGACTTCCTTGACAAGCTCGGCGCCGATCTTCTCCCACGGGTCCTCGAGCTCGATCTCCTTCGCGATGGACACGCCATCGTTGGTGATCGTGGGGGCTCCCCACTTCTTCTCGAGCACCACATTGCGGCCCTTGGGGCCGAGGGTTACCTTCACGGCGTCGGCGAGCTGGTTCATGCCGCGCTCGAGGCCGCGCCGGGCGTCCTCATTGAACGCGATCATCTTCGCTGCCATAGGCTTCCAGTCCTCCCGGAACTATGTGCCTGCGTGCCGACCGGGCCGACGCCCGCGACGGACGGCCACGCCTGACGGTCAGTCCCTGCCCGCCGCCAGAAGGGCCTCATCGCCCCGATCACGTCACTGCGTTGTCACTCTCACCCCGAGAGTGCCAACGTCATGTTTAGCACTCTCATACCGAGAGTGCAAGCTAGGGGTCCTTTCGCGGGGTATTTTCGCAGGTCAGAGGCTATCGGAGCGCGCAATGACCCGATACTCCGCGGTACGGACGGAGATACGAAGAACCCGGCGCCTGGCCAGGCGCCGGGTCCTCCCGGGCTGTGTCGTACAGAGGGACCTAGACGGTCCGGACGGCCTCGGCCTGCGGGCCGCGGTCGCTCTGCGTGATCTCGAATTCGACCCGCTGGCCTTCTTCAAGGCTGCGGTAGCCATCCGCCTGGATAGCTGAGAAGTGGACGAAAACGTCCCTACCACCGTCGACCGCGATGAAGCCGTAGCCCTTGTCCGCGTTGAACCATTTGACGGTGCCCTGAGCCATTACCAACAACTCCCTAACTTTTGCTCGGGCTGCGGGTCCCGCCCTTGCTACGCGGAACCCGTTTGATCGCGACGCAGGTACTGACCTCACAAGCAAGCTCGTGCCTACTGCTCTTCCACTACCAAACAGCGACCGGACATGACTTTACATCGTGAGCAGCACGTCTGCGGCAACTTGTGCCTGTCTCTGATGCAATGTGCCATGCCTGCTGTGACAGGAGGGACTCAGCGCGTTCAGCCGCCCGCGACCGCCGGGATCACCGAGATCTGGCCGTCTGCCGGGACCGGCGTATCCAGGCCCTGGGCCAGCCGGATGTCTTCCTCGCCCACGTAGACGTTCACGAACCTGCGCAGCTGGCCGGCGTCGTCGAGCAGCCGCCCGCCAATCCCCGGGTAGTCAGCGTCCAGGCCCGCGATGACGTCGCGCACGGTGCCGGGCACACCGCTTACCACCGCGGTCCCCCCGGTGTAGCTCCTCAGGATCGTGGGGATCCGCACGGACACGGTCATGCTCGGCCTGCCTTTCAGAACGCGGACGCCCGCACTGTCAGCTCGTGCGCAGCTCATGCGCCGAGAATGCGTCCAGCGTGGGTGCAATGGGGGTACTGGCCTCGATCGTAGCCAGGACGGCATCTGGCGTCTTCAGTCCGTCACCGGAGTTGATGATGACAGTCCGGGCATCCGGGTCGATCTGGCCTTCCTTCAGCAGCTTGTGCAGGACGGCCAGGGTGACGCCGCCGGCGGTCTCGGCGAATATGCCTTCCGCGGATGCCAGCAGCCGGATGGCATCCACCAGCTCGTCGTCACTGACGTCGGCGACGCTGCCGCGCGTCCGGCGCACCACGTCGAGCACGTACGGGCCGTCCGCCGGGTTGCCGATCGCGAGTGACTTGGCGATGGTCGCTGGCCGGACCGGCTGAACGACGTCGTGACCGGCGCGGAACGCGGCCGCGATCGGCGAGCAGCCGGTGGCCTGCGCGCCGAACACGCGGTACGGCGTGTCCTCTACCAGGCCGGTCGCGACGAACTCGCGGAATGCCTTGTCGATCTTCACCAGCTGGGCGCCCGACGCGACCGGTACGACAATCTGCTCAGGCAGCCGCCAGCCGAGCTGCTCGGCGATCTCGTAGCCGATCGTCTTGGAGCCCTCGGCGTAGTACGGCCGGACGTTGACGTTGACGAACGCCCAGTCTTCACGCTCATCGGCCAGCTCGGAGGCGAGCCTGTTTACATCGTCGTAGCTGCCCTGCACGGCGACCAGGGAGCCGCCGTACACGGCGGAGCCGATGATCTTCTGGGGCTCGAGGTCGGCCGGGATCAGGACGACCGAGCGGATGCCAGCCCGCGCGGCGGCGGCCGCCACCGCGTTCGCCAGGTTGCCCGTCGACGGGCAGGCGAGCACCTTGAAGCCGAGCTCGATCGCAGCGGCCAGCGCTACGCCCACGACCCGGTCCTTGAAGGAGTGGGTGGGGTTGCCGCGCTCGTCCTTGATCCACAGCTCACGCATGCCGAGCGTGCTGGCCAGCTGGTCGGCGCGGATGAGCCGGGTCCAGCCCGGATCGAGGTTCGGCCGGCTGGCGACGTCGGCCGGCACGGGCAGCAGGCTGGCGTAGCGCCACATGCTCAGCGGGCCGGACTCGATCGACTCCCTGGTGAGCGGCGGAAGGTCGTAGGCCACCTCAAGCGGCCCGAAGCACTGATCGCACGCGTGGGTCGAGCCGAGCGTGCTTACGTGGCCGCACTCGCGGCAGGCAAGGTGGGTGGCGTACCCGAATCGGGTCGGCGACTTGGCGGGCGCTGGGTTGGTCAGCGTTGTACTCACAGGCGAGGCCTCTCTCCTCATCTATCCCGACGGCATGAGTGCCGCGGGTCGGAGTTGGCACCTGTCACGTGACGACCTCGCCGCTAAGGGCGCGCATGATCAACGTGATGGTTGCCGGGGCTTCATCGGGCCGTTCCCTCCACCCCTCTGGATGAGCGATATGAAGTTGTACTACGGATCCTAACCCGCACTGGCCGTATCACCCAATCCCGTTTCCGCCCCGGGCGTCACCGGCCGGCCGGCCCCTAGCATCTGGCCCGCAGGACATTAAGCTGGCAGTACATGGGCGAAGCGCATGCCGGCGGGCCAGTACTCATCGCGTCCAACAGGGGGCCGGTCTCGTTCACGCGGGGCGACGATGGCCGCTTGTCAGTGAAGCGCGGCGGCGGTGGCATGGTGTCCGGCTTGTCCGCTGTCGCGGACGAAGCCAACATGCTGTGGGTATGCGCCGCGCTGAGCGACGCCGACCGGGCGGCGGCAAGGGCCGCGCCTGACGGGCTCCTCGACCCTGATGAGGCGGGCGCCGGGGCCGCTGTGCAGATGCTTGACATCCCGCCGGCGATCTTTCACCGGGCCTATAACGCCGTCGCGAACTCCACACTGTGGTTCGTGCATCACATGCTGTACGACACGCCGAACCGGCCGAGCTTCGCGCCGAGCTTCGCCCGCGAGTGGGAAGCGTTCCGCACCTACAACGACACGTTTGCGGCCGCGCTCGCCAGGGCGGCCGGTGCCGACACCGGCGGGCCGGTCCGGGCGGTGATCCAGGACTATCACCTCTGCCTGGCGCCGCAGATGCTCGCGGCTCGCGCGCCCGGCATTCAGATCGCGCACTTCTCGCACACGCCCTGGGCGCCGCCGGACTATTTCCGGATCCTGCCCGACGACGTCGGGCGGGAGGTACTGGCCGGCATACTCGGCGCCGATCATGCAGGCTTCTTGTGCCAGCGCTGGGCTGACGCGTTCGTGGACTGCTGCGCCGCCTTCCTCCGTGCCGACGTCGACCGCGCCAGGGCCCAGGTCTGGTATCGCGGCCACATCACCAGCATCGGCGTCCATCCGCTCGGCGTGGACGCCGATCAGCTGCGTCAGCGCGCTAGCCAGCGCGACGTGCTGGTCAGGAGAGCAGCGCTGATCGACGCGACAGGGGGCCGGAAGCTCATCGTCCGGGTCGACCGGACTGAGCTGTCCAAGAACATCGTCCGCGGCCTGGAGGCCTACCGGGAGCTGCTGCGAACCCGGCCGGAGTGGCGCGGCCGGGTCGTCCACCTGGCGTTCGCCTATCCGTCGCGGCACGACCTGCCCGAGTACCGGGAGTACACCGCGGCCGTGCAGCGGCTGGCGCAACAGATCGAGGACGAGTTTGCCGAGCCAGGCTGGGATCCGCTGATACTGGAAGTCAACGACGACTATCCCCGGTCGCTAGCTGCCTGTCGTCTCGCCGACGTGCTCCTGGTGAACCCGATCAGGGACGGCATGAACCTGGTCGCCAAGGAAGGGCCGGTCCTGTCGGACCGCGGCTGTGCGCTGGTGCTGTCGACCGAGGCGGGTGCCGCGGCGGAGATGGGCAGCGAGGCACTCATGGTCAATCCCTACGACGTGGTGCAGACGGCGCAGGCCCTGCATGAGGCGCTCAGCATGAGCGACGCCGAGCGGATCCGCCGCAGCGCCGCGCTCGCGGACGCGGCGACGGCGATGCCGCCGACCAGGTGGTTCGGCGATCAGTTGCGCGCGCTCCAGCGCGTCGGCGTGAGCTAGTTAGCTGGCCTTGCGAACGCCCCGGCCAGGCCGGCGAGCAACTCGGCTATCCCGCCCGGCCCGCTGACCACCAGATCTGCGTCATCCATGATCGCCTGCGGCGTCTCCGCTGAGCCGCTCGCTACCAGCAATCCGGGCGTCCCCCCGGCACGCAGGTCGCGGACGGCACGGAAGGCGGGCCGGTCGCCGAGATCGTCACCGCAGAACAGGATCGCCGCCGGGCGCCGGGCGGCTGCGAGCTCGCGGAGTGCTTCGCCTTTGTCAGCACCCGGCGGCCGGAGCTCCAGGACAAGCCGGCCCGGCTCCACAGCCAGACCGGTCCGGCCCGCCAGCTCCGTCAGCGGGCCTGTGAGCCGGTCAAGCTCGGCCTGCGGCTGCGCGGCCCGTCGGGTGTGCACGGCCACTGCCTCGCCTTTGTCTTCGATCCAGGTGCCGGCGTCCGCTCCGGCGGCCGCCAGCACGGCGGGCAGGTCAGCACGGGCCACCGCGAGTCCTGGCGGCGCGGCCGGGCTGGAGAGCCGACCCCGTTCCCATCTCTGCATGCCGTAGTGACCGAGGACGAGCACCTCCGGCACGTCCGCGATGCCGGCAAACGCCGCGGCATCTGCCGCGGGCCTGCCCGTAATGATGACGACCGTACCTGCGAGCCCGGCCAGCCGGCGAAGGGCCGCTACCGTGGCCGGCGTAGCCCTGGCAGCGCCGGGATCGGCGACGATCGGCGCGAGCGTGCCATCGAAGTCCAGCGCGATCATGGCTCGCGCCGGCTCCGCTATCAGGGCGGCAAGCCCGGCCTTGCCCGCCGCGGTCGTCGGTTGCGGCAGATCAGCCATGACGTCAGTCCGGCCGGGCTGAGCGCATCCGCTGCCGCCGGCTGCGCTGGCGGCGCAGCCTCGTCACCAGGACAGGGTCGAATGCTGCCGCCTCCGGCCTGTCGATGAGCTCGTTCAGTAGCTGGTAGTACCTGGTGACCGGCACGCCGAAGACCTCCAGGATGTCGCGCTCTTTTGCGCCGGCTAGCCGCCACCAGCTCCGCTCGAAGGCCAGGATGCGCATATCCCGCTCGGACAATCCAGACACCTGGCCTCCCGGCAACCCGCGCCTCGCACCCATCTTAGGCAGTGAGTTTCCTGACAGGCGTTGCCGCACGTCCCTATGCGCACAGCCGTCGGCGACGTACGCTCACCAGTCGTGACCGCCTATGACTACATGAGCTTCCTGACCGACTACGGCCTGGAGGACGGCTTCGTTGCGGCCTGCCACGGCGCGGCTGCCAGGATCGCACCGCAAGCGCGCATCATTGACATCACCCATCTCGTCCAGCCTGGCGACGTCCGTCGCGGCGCAGCCGTGCTCGCGCAGACGGTTGGCTACTTGCCGCCGGCCGTCCATGTGGCCGTAGTGGATCCGGGCGTCGGCACCGTGCGCCGTGCGATCGCCGTGACCGCGGGTGACAGCATCCTCGTCGGCCCCGACAACGGCCTGTTGTCGTGGGCCATCGCCGCCCTCGGCGGTGGCAAGTCGGCTGTCCAGCTCACCAATGGCGAGCTGTGGCTGCATCCCGTGTCGGCCACATTCCACGGGCGCGACATTTTCATGCCAGTGGCCGCGCACCTGGCCGCGGGACTAGACCTCGCCAGTGCGGGCGACGAGATCAGCGTCGCTGACCTGGTCGCGCTGCCGGCTCCGACCAGCCGCCTGCACGACGGCGCAGCCGAAGGCGAGGTGATGTCGATCGACCGGTTCGGGAATGTGCAGCTATCGATCCCGGCGGCCGACGCAGGCCGCCTCGGCATCGGCATCGGTTCACCGGTCGTCGTCCGCTGCGGCCGCCGCCAGTTCACCGTGCCGTACCTCGACACGTTCGCGGCCGGGGCACCCGGCGAGATCGTCGCCTTCACCGACAGCGCCGGCCTCATCTCCCTGGCCATCAACACGGGCGACGCCGCCGAGCAACTGGGGCTGCCACCCGGCGCGCACGTTCGGTTGTCCCGTGGCCACACAAGCTGAGGTGCGGGTCCGCTGGATTCGTTCAGATAGCACGCAAATAGCTTGAACATGGCACAATGGGCGGTACCTACCTAGCACGGAAGGTAAGAACGGCGTGCCACTGAGGTTCCCCCGCCCTGTGATGGCACTGATCGCCACCGGGACTGCGGCCATCGCCATCGGCCTGTCCGTCGTGCCCGCCTCGGCCGATCAAGTGCGGCACCGGGAATGGTGGCTGAGCTCGCTGGGCGTCACGGACGCCTGGGCGGCCTCCCAGGGCTCAGGCGTGACCGTCGCGGTGCTGAGCGACGGGGTGGACGCGAGGCACGCCGACCTGATCGGGGCTGTGACCACGGGACCGGCTCCCGCTGGCGCCCCGATCGCGTCTGGTCAGTACTTCGGCGAGCAAGGCACTCCCATTGCGAGCCTGATCGCAGGCCGGGGTCACGGATCAGGCGGTGCCTCCGGAGTCCTCGGCGTCGCCCCGCAGGCCCGGATACTGTCGGTGCCTGTCACGCTGCCGCCCGACGATCCTCAGCTCAGCCAGTCATCGGTCGCCGCCGCCATCCCCGGCGCGATCGCCGCCGGGATCAGGTATGCCGTCGCTCACGGGGCGACGGTAATCGACTTGCCGATCGATGCTGGTCAGCCAGGCAGCACGGGGACCGTCGGCGCGACCGCAGCCGCCGGTGGCAGCGCGGCCGAGCAGGCAGCGGTCAGGTACGCCCTGGCGCGTGATGTGGTCCTGGTTGCGCCCGCGGGCGACGACGAGCTCGCGGGAGATGCGCCGAACTACCCGGCCGCCTACCACGGCGTGATCGCCGTGGGCGCCTTCGACTCCGCTTTCAACAAGGCTGCCTTCTCCAGCCATCAGAGCTACGTGACGATCACAGCAGCAGGCGCAGGCGTGCTAGCCGCCGCGAGCACGGGCGGCTACGTGACGATGAATAGCACGAGCGCCGCCAGCGCCGTCGTCTCCGGAGTGGTCGCGCTCATCAGGTCCCGTAACCCGGGGCTGTCGGCGGCCGGCGTGCGGACTGCCCTGATCACGGGCACCACGTACCGGCGGGCCGGCGGTCTCGCCGTTGGCTCGGGCTATGGCGCGGTGAACGCGGACAAGGCGATGACAGTCGCCGCCACGCTGTCCGCGCCCCCGTCGGGCCGGGCGTCGGCCGGAGCGCAGCCGGTCCAGGCCCCGGCCCCGGTCAGCGCCGCACCGGCACAGGCCATCGGAGCGCAGGTCGTCCGCGCTGGCGAGCTGTCGGGCGGGCTCCTTGTCGTGCTGCTGCTGCTCATTGCGATCTATGCGGCGACGGGCCGGCGGCGCTCTCGACCCAAGCCCGCGGTCGCGACCGAGTGGACACAGCGGCCCGGGCAGTCCCGGTACCCGCACGCCGGGGCCGCCGATGCGGACCGGATGCTGGAGGTCTTCGCCGCGCCCGAGCCTGGCCCGGAGCGCTTTGCCCCGGCGGGCATGACCGACCGCGACGGCTGGGCTGACAACGGCGACGAGGGCTTGTTCGCCCCGGCGGGCGGCCGTCGGCCAGGCCGTCGCACCGACGCAGGCTCTTGCGCCTGGCGGTGCAGCCGACGCGGGCTGGCCCTCGCATGGCCCGGCATCGCGTGCGGTGAGCAGGCGCGCGAACGTCTCCGGTGCACCACCATGGGAGCCCGCGGCCGCCCCTGCCGGGGAACTGCCCTGGACCGCAACTCCGGGCCGCCACGCAAGTACCGGGCGTTCGCTGCCTGCGCCGGCCGCAGAGGCAACGTGGCCGGGCGAGCAGCAGTCGCCGGCAGAGGAACCCTGGCCAGCAGATGCGGCCGAGCAGCCGTGGTCGGCTGAGCAGGACTGGTCGGCTGAGCAGGACTGGCCGGGCGGTTTCGCCGAGCCTTCTGGGTTCGGGCCTGCGGGCTACGCAGCGGCGGCTCCGTCGTCTGGGCCGACCAGCTGGGATGCCACCCCCCAGGTCAGCCAGCCCGACTGGGAGCTGCCGGACCGAGGGTTCAGTCCGCCGCCGGGCTTGCCGAGCGAGACCAGCCAGCAGGAGTCGAGGGTCGCCGCATCGGGCCTGCCCGTCAGGCAACCGCGGGCAGCCCGGCCAGCGGTCCCGGCGCCACTGTCACCCAGCGGTTCGCTGTGGGAGCCAGTCGAGGCTGATGGCGCAACGGCGTCCGGTGATGCGACCTACCGCGCCGAGGCTCAGGACGCTGGCAGCCGGCCGATCTTCGTCTGGAATCCGGCCAACGCGCCCGAGTCCTACCCTGCGCTGCCCGGAGACTGATCCTCGGAGCTGGCGGCCAGCTCTTCCTTGCGGACCGAGGCATACATCGGCACGAACTCCTGGCCGGACAGCTTCTGAATCGCCTGCACGACCTCGTCCGTGACGGCCCGCCGCTGCCTGGCCCCGGCCGGCTGCCCGCGGAACTCCTTGAATTCAAGCGGCTCGCCGATCCGGATCTGGATCTTGCCTGGCCGTGGTATCCGGTGGCCAGGCGGCAGGATCTTCTCGGTGCCCACCATGGCGACGGGAATGACGGGCGCACCCGAATGCAGGGCCAGGAAGCCGACGCCAGTACGGCCCCGGTAGAGCCGCCCGTCGGGCGACCTCGTTCCCTCCGGATAGATGCCAAACAGCTGGCCGGCCGCAAGCAGCCCAAGTGCGGCCTCGAGCATCTCCTGCGCGGCCCGCGCGCCCGCCCGGTCGGTCGACAGCTGGTTGGTGGCGCGCAGGTAGGCGCCGACGGCGCGGTCACGCAGCCGGGTCCCGGTGAAGTACTCGGACTTGGCCGCGAACGTGACGGGGCGATCCAGCATGAGCGGCAGGTAGATCGAGTCCACCACCGACAGGTGATTGGACGCGATGATCGCAGGCCCGCTCGCCGGGATCTGCTCGGCTCCGGTGACGTATGGCCGCGCCAATGCCCGCAGGAGTGGCCCCGCGACCATCCTGGACAACTGATATTGCACTCGGCCTCCTGCTGACGGAGCACGGGGACTTACCGGTCATCCCGCGCGGCACGTCACAGGTTAGCCCCGTCTGCCCTGTGCCTGAACTGAGCCAGCGGGTGCCCGGCGTAATTGGAGTGCTTCGTAGCTGGGCATCCCGACACAATGACTGCCATGGACGACTGGTGGCCGCTCTATCAGCTTCGGTTGCAGACGCCGAGGCTGGAGCTGAGGCTGCCGACGGACCGCGACCTGGCCGACCTGGCCGACCTCGCCGCCGCCGGAGTGCACGATCCGGACGAGCAGCCATTCGCCGTCCCCTGGACGGATGCCGCACCCGCCGAGCGCGGCCGCAGCACTATCCAGTACCACTGGTCGAAGCGCGCGGAGTGGAAGCCGGACAAGTGGTCGCTTGATCTCGTCGTCGTCCACGAAGGAGCCGTGGTGGGCACCCAGGGCATGTCGGCCAGCGACTTCGCCATACTCCGCGAGGTAGCAACCGGATCCTGGCTCGGCCAGGCCCATCACGGGCAGGGCATCGGCACCGAGATGCGCGCCGCGGTGCTGCACCTGGCCTTCGCCGGCCTCGGCGCGCTATACGCCACGTCCGGCGCGTTCACCGACAACATGGCCTCGCAGGCCGTGTCGCGCAAGCTCGGCTACATCGATGACGGCATGGAGCGATACGTCAGGCGCGGCCAGCCGGCCACGACGCAGCGTCTGCGTCTCGACCTCGAGACCTGGCAGGTGACCCGCACAGTGCCAGTCACCATCGTGGGCCTGGAGCCGTGCCTGCCGATGTTTGGCATGGCGGCCGGACCGGGCCGCTAACTTCCTTGCGAGGACGCTCGGCGTGATGCACGCCGCATCCGCAACGGCTGACAGCCCCTCGATGAGGGGCTGTCAGGGACGAGCGGGACCAACCGGGCCATTTACAGGCCGCCGAGCAGGTCGCGCAGCGCCTGGGTGTAGGAGTCGAGTGCCTTGCGGCCTTGGCTGGTCAGGGCCACGGTAGTTAGCGGTGCGGTCCCGTTCTTAGTCTTCTCGCTACTGAGGTAGCCGGCTTCTTCGAGCTTGCGCAGGTGGATGATCAGGTTGCCCGGGGTGAGCCCGATCATGTCCTGCAGGCGGGTGAAGGACAGCCTGTCGCCGTCGGGGAGTGCCGCCAGCGTCGCGACGATCTTCAGCCGGGTAGGCACGTGGATCAGCGGGTCGAGTTCGTCGGTGGTCATGGCCGGACAAGGCTACGGCGCTGCCGCCAGGCAATGACGGCGGCGGTGCCGAGTAGCACGGCGAAAAGGCCCACGCCCGCGACCGCCCACGCCCCGGCTGGCCCAGCGAAGGCGCCCACGGCGCCGACGGCCGCGACCGCGAGCCCGGCGCCGGACCAGCGCCAGTTCGCCCGTGCCGCCATGATGCCCGCCCAGGCCAGCCCGCCGGCCATCAGCGGCGCAGTCGCCGGGTAGATCCCGTAGACGATCGCGTGGCTTACGCCCGCGCCAGCCAGCGCCCCCAGGGCTACGAACACGCCGACCCAAACCGCCGCCATGGCGGCGATCTCAGCCGGGCGCACCCGGAATCTCCCGCGCGTGCCAGCGACCGCGCGCTTGGCAACCGTGACCGTCGCGACGAAGTTGACGGCCACAAGCACAACCAGAACGGGGATAACCGCGGCAGTCGGGTGATTGTAGGGATGCTGTCCGCGCACCGAGAGCCAGACCGCGCCGTAAATGACCAGGGCTATGAACGCCCTGATCGTCAGGAGCCACGGCGGGGAGGGTTCAAGCTGGCGGCGTGCCTGCTGAGTGGTCTGGTCCAGCAGGGCTGCGGCCTGCCGGGGGTCGAAGTTACCGCCGTTGTCGGCGGCGGCGGTGTTGGGTGTGTGGTTCATGGTGTCTCCCTCGATCTACTCTATGCCATAAAGTAGATGGCACTTTACGGCGTAAAGTCAAGGGCTCGGGACGAGGAACTTTATGACATAAAGTCGAGCGGCTCGCCGGGACGACGCGGGGCCAGCAAGGGGCGGATGAGGGGGTGGGAGCCGGTGAGCGGGATCGAACCGCTGACCTGCCGTTTACAAGACGGCCGCTCTGCCAACTGAGCTACACCGGCGGGGACGTGCTGATGTTAGCCGAAACCGGGGATCGGGTGCCGCGCAGTACCAGGCTGCTTCGCAGGCAACATGCAGTTCGCATATGCCGATTGCACTGTGCAATCAAAGGGTGAGAATTCACGCAGCAAATCGACGTTCGGCTGAGATTACAGGCAGTGATGTGGTGAACTGGCGCAGTTAGGACCGTGTCGTACCTTCAATGACGGTCTTGGGGGTGGACGGGTTGACCAGGGATAGCCGTCCGCTATCGGCACCGCCGTCGTGGCCGAAAGTCATCGCGACGACGCTGCGGCTGTGGGCAGAGCGGCACGTCATGCCTGCGCGCCGCGCCATCGCCGCGCTCGTGGCGGTGCTCGTGGTCGGAGGGTGCGTAGCCGCAGTTCTGATCGCGCGTCATGGCAGCGCAGAGGCAGCGGCCAGGCCGACGGCGGATCCGACCTTAGCGTCAAGTTCGGCAACAACGGCCGGTTCCGCGCCCAGCTCGTCCCTGAGCGCGCAGGCGCTCGCGGCCGCTGCGCTCAGTCGGCAGCACGCGGCCGCCTGGGTCGCCGCCGAGGTAGGCCGCGGCACCATCGTGGCCTGCGATCCGCTGACGTGCGCCGTGCTGCAGCAGCACGGCTTCCCGCCTGCCGACCTGGCAACTTTGAGCGCCGGCGCGAGCGACCCGCTGGGCTCCGAGGTCGTGGTGTCTACTCTGGCCGTCCGCAGTCAGCTGGGGCCGCGGCTCGCGTCCGTGTACGCCCCAACCGTCATCGCCAGTTTCGGCAGCGGACCTGCCCTGGTCCAGGTCCTGGCCACGGCTCCGGGCGGCGCGGCCGCCTACCTGTCTGCCGAGCGCGCCGACCTCCTGGCGCGCCGCATCGCCGGCCGTCAGCTGGCCGGTAACAAGAACATCCGCGCGTCATCAAAGGCCAGAGCCGAGCTCGAATCCGGGCAGGTCGACTCGCGCCTGCTGATCACGCTCGCCGCGCTGACGCACAGGTTCACCGTGCAAGTACTTGGCTTCGGCGATGCGGGGCCCGGCGCCGGGTCCGGTGGGCCGCTGCGGCTGGTGACCGTGACCACATCGTCGACGAATTACGTGCACCAGCTGCTCGCGTTCCTGAACGCGCAGCGGCCGCCGTTGCTCGCGATCATCTCGCTGCACCGTAATGGCCGGACAACTACCGTCCAGATCCGCTTCACCGCGCCCAGCCCTGCCGGTCTTCTCAGTGCGGGCGCCTGAAAGGGAACACTATGAGAACTCCAACTTTGACAGCGCGACTCATCAGGATGGCGGCCGCGGGTGCACTCGCCACCATGGGAATCGCCGTCAGCCAGCTCGCGGTCGCGACCCCGTTCGCCTCCGCGTCGACCGGGGTCGGCTGGATCCGGCTCGCTCACCTGTCGCCCAACACCCCGGCTGTTGACGTGTACTTGTACTCATTCGGCAACCCGAAGGCCGAGCTCGTCATCCCCCATGTCGCCTACGGCACTGTGTCGTCGTTCCTGCAGATCGCGGCCGGCGACTACACCGTCGCTATGCGCGCCGCAGGAGCTCCGCGCAAGTCAAAGCCAGTCCTGTCAACGGCCGTCGATGTGGCCGCAGGGCATGCCTACACGGTGGCCGGCATGGGTCCGGCATCGGGCCTGCGGCTCGAAGTGATTCCGGACCGGCTGACCACGCCGCGGGGCAAGGCGCTGGTGCGCGTGATCCAGGCCTCCATGCAGCAAGACACGGTGACGGTCACCGCCGGCAGTACCAAGCTGGCGACAAACCTGAAGTTCGCGAGCGTCACCTCGTTCGTTACGGTGAATCCGGGCACCTGGTCGGTCCGCGCGGCCGGGAACAGTGAATCCGCGACCGCCTCGATCCACCTGGTTGCAGGCTCCATTCACACGATCGTGGTCCTCGATGAGGGCAGCAAGCTAGCCATCGATGACCTGCTCGACGCCCAGGGCAGCAAGGTCAGCCCGGCTGGCGCGCCGCAGACGGGCTTCGGCGGCACCGCGGCGCGTCCTGGTGCGGCGCTAATGCCGTGGGGCGCCGCCGGTGTCGCAGGCCTGGCCATCGCAGTGATCGGTACCACCTTGGTCAGCCGACGGCGGCGGCCTGCACTGCATGCCCGTTAACCCGGCAGGTCTGCCGGGCCACCATCACAGGCATGCGGCCCGGCACGTGTCATCCGTCCGCCTCATCCGACGGCCATGGGCGGCGGCTGCGGCCCTGATCGGCGTGATCGCCGTCTGCGGGGCCGCAGCCGGGCTGGCCTGGGCGAGTCATACCGGCCGGCTGGCTGCGCCCGTTGGTCACGCACCGCTGGTGCCGATCCCGGCCGGGCACTGGGCCGCGGTACCGCCCGCCGCAGCCGTCGCCGTGCCAAGGCCTACGGGCCTGGTGATTCCTGCAATCGGAGTCAGGACCCACCTCATCCGGCTTGGCGTCACCGCCACCGGCGCGCTGCAGGTACCCGCCAGCACGGCCGTCGCGGGCTGGTATACCGGCAGCCCGCGGCCCGGCGCGACGGGCTCAGCGGTGATCGCCGGGCACATCGATTCCGTCAGCGGCCCCGGCGTCTTCTTCCGGCTGCGTCTGCTTCGGCCCGGCGACCTCGTCTACATCCAGCGCGGCCACGCCAGGATGGCCGTGTTCAAGGTGACCGCCGTCCGGACACTGCTGAAGACCCGTTTCCCGACCGCGGCGGTGTACGGCCCGGTCCCCAATGCCCAGCTGAGGCTCATCACCTGCGGCGGCACCTTCGATCCCGCGACCGGCCATTACCTGAGCAACGTCATAGTCTTCGCGGTCCTTCAGTAGCGACCGCGCGATCGCGCGGCGCGGGTGAGGTCCGGCAGCCGGCCTAGTATCGCGAGAGCTTCCGCGCTGCCGCGATCTTCGATCCTGGCGCTGACACGCTTGCCCGCCACGTCCAGGTGAATGGTGGCGAGCCCGAGCCGACGCTGGAATGGGCCTTCGACCCAGCGGACGCTCTGGACCTTCTCCAGCGGCACCCACGTCGTCTGCCTGCGCAGCCGGCCACGCGCGGCGGCGGCATAGCGCTCGTCGCAGTTCCAGCCGAGGAAGTGATAGCTCAGGGGCGCCTTCCACCGCGCGGCAGCGGGGGGCCGCAGCGACGGGCGAGGCGGTGTGCCGAGCAGTTCCGCGATCATCTGGTCCGCCTCGGCCCGCGATCCGACCGGGATGACCGCGCGCAGCCGCTGGCCTTCGGCCTGGTTTTCACGCCGCTGCCGCGCACCGGCGACGTCGACCTCCAGCCGGCACCAGCCGAACGCGCGCCAGATAACCGGCTCGATCAGGCGGACCGCCTGTATCCGGCCTGGCCTGATGGTCTCAGCCGTCGTCTGGATGAGGCCGGACCGCAGCCGGATGCCGTCGCTCGCCGCTGTCACCGTCGTGCCGTACTCGCCGTTCAGCTGGCGCCACAGATTCACCGCGACGCCGAGCACCACAGGCAGGAACGGCGCGATGGTGCTGGTCTGCCCGCTGAGCACAACCGTCAGGCCGGTCGCGGCGGCAACGAGCACGGCCACCCCGCCCGCCCTGCTGAGCAGGATCGCCGCCGGCAACCGAACGGGCCGCACCCGGAACAGCAACCGCTCGCCGCCTGCTGCCGCCGCGTCGGCGCCGGCGTCGGCGACCGGATTGGCGGACGCGGATACGGGGGCGGAAGCTGCGAGCGCCAGCAGGTCCCGGCGCAGTTGCTCGGCGTCCGGCAGCCGCAGGCAGGCCAGCCTGCCGCCGCGAGCCGAGTCACCGCCCGCGACCCGCAGATGCAGCTCGGCCAGCCCGAGCACTCTGGCCAGCCCGGTCTGAACGACGTCGACTGCCTGGATCTGCGATAGCGGGAAGCGTCGTGAGTCACGCCGTAGCAGCCCGGTCTCCACGCGCAGCACGCCATCGGAGATCTCCCAGCGCGTCACTAGCCAGCTGATGAAACCGCCGACTAGCGCGAGGCCGACGATTGCCAGGTCAGTGACCAGGTCGCTGCTCACCTGATGGTGATTGGCCACGAGGATGCCAACCACCAGCACGACCAGGCTCATCATCTGGCGGCCAGCTCGCACGAACGGCGACAGCGGGTGCAGCCGGTGCCAGCCTGATGCCCTGGCGTCCGTCGCAGAGCGCAGCGGAAGCTCGTCCGGCAGCGGAGCAGTCACAGCCCAGCTGCCTGGGCCTCGCCGAGGGCCGCGAGCTGATCGCGCAGGACTGCTGCGGTCGCCTGTTCAAGGCCGGGGATTCGGGCATCACTGGCAGCAGCGGCCGTGTGCATCCGCAACGTCGCCAGGCCCATGCTGCGTTCGAGCGGCCCGGCCGTCACGTCGATGAACTGCATCCGCCCGTAAGGAATGACGGACTGGCGGCGGATCAGCACCCCGCGGCGGACCATGAGGTCGTCCTTGCGCTCGGCGTACCCCCACGCGGCCACCCTGCGGGCCAGGAAGCGCTCGCCGATCAGCCCGGCCGCGACGACAGCGACAGCGATCCCGATGCCAACCGCCGCCGAGGCCGCCGCGCCGGCCGCTCCTCCCGCGATCGCCAGCGGAACCGTGACGAGGGCGACCTCGATCCGCCGCACGCGCAGCAGCAGCCGTGACGGCCGGAGCCAGGTGATGCCGGCCTTGTCGCCGAGATCGGTCATCGTGCCTTCCACGTTCGGCCGGAATCCAGACAGCCGGCAGAGTGACAGGCTACTGCCCGATCCGGCCGCCAACGCCACGCCGGATAAGCACCGGCCTCTGAACCCTGGGATCATGGCCGGATGCCACTGTTCGCCTTTGAGGGTCGCCAGCCGACGATCAGCCCGACAGCCTGGATCGCCCCGACGGCCACGCTGGTCGGCGATGTGCGCGTCGAGGATGCGGCGTCGATCTGGTACGGCGCGGTCCTGCGTGCGGACTTCGGCCCGATCATCGTCCGGCGCGGCGCCAATATTCAGGACGGCTCTGTCCTGCACGGCGGCACGGACCCAGTCACCGAGATCGGCGAGGGTGTCACGATCGGCCACCTGTGCGTGGTGCACGGCGCGGTCATCGAGACCGAGGCACTGATCGGGAACGGCTCGACCGTGCTCGACGGCGCCGTCGTCGGCAGCCGCGCACTGGTCGCGGCAGGATCCACGGTGCCCCCAGGAATGCGGATCCCGGCCGGAATGCTGGCCGTCGGCACGCCGGCCCGCGTATCGCGCGAGGTCAATGGCACGGCGAAAGAGTGGGTAGACACCAATCCCGAGATCTACCGGGAGCTGGCTCGGCGGCACGCCGCCGGGATCCGGCCCGTCTGAGTGCGGGAGTCAATCAAAAGGCACCTGAACTTGCGGAATGCAACTGCGTAGCGTCATTCGAATGGGTCGGCCGCGCCATCAGCACCTACCTCGGTGCCATAACCGGCTAGCCGGTGATTGCGGGCACGCTCATCGGCGCTATCATGCCAATCCGCGAATAGCACCTGGCCCAACACCGCGATCGCCACCGTATTTAGGTGCCGCGGTACGCTCGCGCCACTTCTCGCAGGTGATCGTGCATGCCGCGCATAAGCTGACCAGCCGGCGCGGCACCGGGCAGCCAGTCCTTGCGCAGCTTGGCAACGGATGTGTAGTTGGTGTCGACCACGTTGGCCAGCGGTGCCTCGACCGCCTGGCTCAGGTACTGGTAAGCATCGAGCGCCGACAGCCCGCTGTGCTCAGCTACCCACTGGACGAGGTCGAGCTGCGCGATCCGGAACGCGTCCTCGAGCGGCCGGACAGAGCCTGTCGACATGATGTGCGTGTCGGACTCGATCCGCGGCCACGGCGTCGGAACTCCCTTCAGCAGATCGACCACCAGCACCGTGTCCATCGCACACTCGACCGCCACCCCGCAGGTCTCGCCCTCGCCCTGGCGGGCGTGCCCGTCACCGATCGACAGCAGCGCGCCCGGCACGTTGACGCCGAGGTAGCAGGTCACGCCGGCGCGCATCTCCGGGGTGTCCATGTTGCCGCCGAATGCGTCAGGTACCAGCGCCGAGCGGACCTCGAGGTTCGCAGGCGCGACGCCGACGGTGCCGTGCATCGGGTTCATCGGCAGGTCTGCTGTCAGGTCGCTGTCACGCGCCGAGAACCGGCACAACCCGGCGGCCCGGTCAAGCTCCCAGATCCAGACCACTTCTGGTAGCGCATCCTGGAGCGTGGCCGTCAGGTGAGTCGACGTCAATGCGCCGAAGAGCGGCACGGTCGTGGACGCGGCCCAGTCCCTTGCAGGCGTGATCGAGACGAAGTGCACGGCGAGCGTGTCGCCAGGCTCTGCGCCTTCGACGTAGAAAGGACCGGTCTGCGGATTCAGGTACGGGAATTCGCATACTCGCGATACCAGGTCTGCTGGCCCCTGGACGCGGCCGGCGAAACAGTCCTCTGTCCACAGCTCCAGGATCGTGCCCGGACTGATCCGCGCCACAGGCTCGGCGCCGCCAAATGTCCACGCAAATTGCGATGCCGTGGGCCGGAATTGAATGACCTGCGGTTCAGTCAAGGCAGCCTCCGTTGATGACTCCGTTGCTGAGCGGCGGCCGCGGCCTGGCTGCGGCCCCGTTCCCGTGGCATTTAGCGGTTTTTCAGAGCGTAGCCCTGAGCTGGGCCGGCCGGGCAATCTCGACTGGCGAAGCACGAAGTTCACCAGTGGGCTACCTGTGACTAGTTATTGGCAGCTATGATCACGCAAGCGGCCAATAATAGACCTTTCCCCACAGCGCACGCGCGACTGCCTAGAGCGGGCGATAGCGCCGGCGGGGCGAGAGGAGAAACCTGATGACGGATCAACCCGCGACCGCACTGTCGGGCACGTCGACGAGCCCAGCTTCCCGTCTCGAGCCCGATGCCATCGGCGTCGCCCAAGACACGGTCATCGGCATGGCCTCGTCCGCTCCGGCGGCGACGATCGGCCTCTCGCTCGCCGCGCTCGCCGCAGCGACGAACTACGGCAGCGGGCCGATCCTCATCCTGACGGCGATACCAATGCTGATCATCGCCAACGCCTACCGGCGCTGCAACATGTGGAACGCGAACTGCGGTGCCACGTTCGAGTGGGTTGGCCGCGCTATCAGCCCGTACCTCGGTTTCCTGGCTGGCTGGCTGATGGTCGTGGCCTACATCATCGGCACGGTGGCCGAGATCCTGCTGCTCGGCCCTTCGGTGCTCGCGGTGTTCGGGTCTACGTCGACCGACACCTGGGCCTGGATCGGGATCGGCACCGTAGTCGGGGTCGTGATGCTGATCGTCGCGATCGTCGGCATCCGCTTCACAGCCCGGGTCCAGGTCGGCATGGCGGCCGTGGAGTACCTGATCCTGATCGGGCTGGCCATTGCGGGCTTGCTCTTCGTGCTTGGTCACCACCATGGTTCGTTCGCGATCACCAAGGGCTGGTTCAGCATCCACGGCATCGACGGGAAGGGCAGCGCTGTCGCTGGCTTCCTGATCGCGGTGTTCGTCTACGGCGGCTGGGACGGCACGCTGTACGTGAACGAGGAAGTCAAGCACCGGCGGGTCAACCCTGGCCGGGCCGCCATCATCGCGGTCGCGCTGCTGGCCATCATCTACACACTGGCGCAGGTCGGTTTCCAGGGCGTCGTGTCGCCGGGCAAGCTGCAGGCTAACTCGGCCAACGCGCTGGTCTACGTGGCGCAGGCACTCGGCGGCAGCTTCTGGGCCAAGGCGATGGCGCTGTCGATCGCGCTGTCGGTCATCGCGACTACCGGTACCGGCATCGTGCTGAGCGCCCGGATCGCGTACGGGATGGCGAGCTACCGCGCGCTGCCGGGCTTCCTCGGCAACGTCTCGCGCAGATACCAGACGCCAGCCATCGCCAGTGCCGTCGTCGGCGTAATCCTGATCGCCGTCTTCTGGATCTACATGCTGGCGACGTCAATCCAGAACGCGTTCTACGACGTGATCGACACCACCGGGCTGCTGTTCGCGATCTTCTACGTCCTCACGGCGCTCGCCACGATCGTGTATTACCGGCGGCGCGTCTTCGGCGGATTCTGGGACTTCATCATCCTCGGGGTGCTGCCGCTAGGTGCGGCGGGATTCCTCGGCTGGATGTTCGTCAAGACCGTTCAGGGCGCGGCTGCCACGCAGAACTGGTCGCTCATCGGCATCATCGCACTCGGGCTCGTGATGATGTTCGTGGCGCGGGTGTTCCTGCGCTCGCCGTTCTTCCAGATCGCCAGGGAGAGTGACCGGCAGGAACCGGCACAGAGTAAGCACCGGCACTAGTTACAGGGATCCAGCGAGTCGGCCTGCACGGTCAGCGGACCGCGCAGGCCGGCCTCGTTTCCCAGGACGTCCACAGCGGCCGGTAGCCGTGCTGACCCCAGAACGGCGCGGACAGCGGATTGGTCTGCTCGTAGTGCAGCAGCGTCACCGGCACGCCGGCCGAATGAGCGGCGGCGTGGAAGCGCGCCGCGAGGGCGGAGCCCACGCCCGGTGCCGCGCTCGGCTGCCGCGACGAAGGTCAGCATGTTGTAAGCGACGGGCGTCCTGCCGATCATGGGCGCGATCCAGCCAGTAGCGGCGGGATCTTCGGCCATCAGCAGGCCGATCGCCTCGTCGCGGCGCTCGGCCAGCCAGATCCAGGGCGCGGGCTGCGCCAGCATCCCGGCTGCCTCTGTAAGCAGGGCCGCGGCTGTGCTCGGGCGCTCGACTACGCCGCCGAAGTGCGCGTCGAACTTGATCACCGCGAGGCCGAGGCGGGCGACAGTGTCGAGGTCGGCCGGCCCAGCCGCCCGGACCGAGAAGTCCGCTGCCGCACGATCGCTCGGGGGCCGTCCCCCAGCCGGGCGCGCGGCGACGACACCGCGCGGCGCGAACCCGCGGCGCAGCAGCGTCGCGACGCCGTCGACGTCACGGCTTGGCCAGGAGACGACGGCCGCGCTGTCGGGGTCATCGGCACCGGGCAGGCCGACGAGGTGCACGCGCCACTGCGCCAGCAACTCGTCGAGGGCGGCCGCGACGTCCGGGCCGCCTACCTGCGCGGTTAGCTGGAACCTGCGCGCCGCACCCCAGGTCAGCTCCAGCGAGTCCGGTGCACCGTCCCAGTGCTCGCAAGAGCCAGCCGCCACCGGCAGCCCGTCCGGGCCGGGCACGATAAACGTCGCGCCGCAGCCGGCGCCGGGCTGTAGCGTCTGCGGAACGGGCAGCAGCGGATCGGCCGCCTGCCAGCGAGCGCTGATCGCACCGGCCAGCGCGGCCAGCGGATCGCTGGAATCAGCACGCATGCTGCTGCCTACTAGGCCGGCTCGCCGACGATGACTGCCAGGCTCTCCCGCGCTGCCTTGGTCAGCGGATCGGCCGGGGCGAGCACCCGCTCGCCGCGGGCTACCGTGTCGCCCAGCAAGGTCCCGGCATCAGTCAGCCGCCCGACGCCGTAGTAGACCCGGCCCAGATTCAGGGCGGCCGAGAGCGTCTCCGGATGGTCCGCACCGAGCACCCTGACCAGGGACGCGTGCACCTGCTCGTTCATCTGCACCGCCATCGCCATCCGGCCTGCCTGGTGGTAGGCGGCGGCCAGCGCGCCGCGGGCCCGCAGCGTGTCCGGGTGATCGGGGCCCTGGCTGCGCTGGAGATCAGACACGGCCTTCTTGTACTGCGAGAACGCTTCCTTCGTCCGCCCGTCGGCGAGATAGGCCTCGGCGAGCAGCTGGCGCGTCACCATGGTGTCGGGATGCTGGCTGCCCAGGCCCCGCTCGCGCTCGCCGAGGATGAGCCGATACAGCCTGATCGCCTCGCTGAGCTCCCCGGCCGCGCGGTATCCGGCGGCGACCTCGTCTCTGATGATGGCGCACTCGGGGTGGCCTGGCCCGTACGCCCGCTCCGCGTCGTTCAGCGCAGCCGTCAGCACGGCGATCGCGTCCTCGTAGAGGCCGGCGGTCACCAGGACGCGGCCCAGCCGGACCCGCGCGGCCAGGGTCCGCGGGTGGTCGGGTCCGAAGGCCCGGCCCCAGTCGGCCATGATCCGCTGGTACCACGCGACGGCCTCGGACACCCGGCCGGCAGTAACGTATGCGCTCGCCAGCCGCTCGACGGCGACCATCGAGTCGGGGTGGCCAGGGCCGAAGACCTGGTCGCCGGTGGAGGTGAGCTGCGTCCAGTAGTCGACAGCCGGGCCGGTCAGGGACGCGTCGTCAAGGCTCTGCCCGGCGCGCAGCAGCAGCGGGTGCAGGCCGTTGGTCCACAGCAGGCCGCCGGTGGCGCGGCGCAGGTAGGCCGCGCTGGCGCGCAGGCTCTGGCCGAGCCAGGTCCCGCGCTCGCCCTCTGGCCATGACTCCAGCAGCGCGGCCGCCGCCGCCAGCGCGGACTGCTCGACCATGTTGGGCGACATGGCGACGCGGACAGCCCGCTGGAGTATCGGGTTCATCCGGACGATCGGGGGCTCGGTCGACCTGTCGATGCCGATCAGCCCGGCCTGCTCGAGGACGACCAGGGCCATCCTGGTGCGCTCGGCTGCCTGTCCGGCCGCAACCGCGCTGCCGGCGATGTACGCGCAGGCCGACGGGGCAGAAAACACCGACGCGGGTACGCCGTGCCCGTCCAGCATCGCGGCGACGGCCAGGCACGACTGAGCGAAGCCGCCGGGGAGCAGCTGGTCGGCGTGATCCACCGACAGCGTCCAGGTCGCGCCGGTGGCGGGCAGCGGCTGCCCGGCCGGCGGATTGAAGACGGCAAGGCGCCGGTGGAACTGCTCCCGGTACTCCACGCACGTCATCCAGGAGCTGCCGATCACGGCCGTGGCGTGCGCGAGCGCCATCGGCTGGCAGTCCAGGTCCTCGAGCAGATCAATGGCGCCACGGCGCTGGTCAGGGTCCGAGGAGAGCCGGCCAACGAGGTAGCTCATCGCCTCGCGGCGGCTGAACGGGCCGATCTCCACGACCAGCACATCACGGATCCCCGCCATCGCCTGCGTGTTGGCCGTGGTGATCACGACTTGTCCCGCCGGCCCGCCCGGCCAGAGCCCCTGGAGCACGTCGATGTCGGGCAGGTCGTCGAGCACGACGAGCCAGCGCCGGTCGGTGCGGCCGAGCCAGCCCAGGAAGCTCGCGGCGACGGACTCGGCGATGCCGGGCAGGCGGGTCCCGGTGATGACTCTGGCCGCCTCGACGTAGCCCGACAGGATGGAGGCCGTGCTGCTCGCGTCGATCCAGACCAGGAAGTCCGTCGAGCGGGCACGCCACTGCGACTCGGCGAAGAACGCGGCGAACTGGGTCTTCCCGCTGCACCGCAGCCAGTCGTGTGAGGACCCTGCGCCGACGCGCCGCGATCGCGGCACCAGGGCGATGGTAGGGCTGCGCTCGAGCGCCATCGCGAGGTCGGGTCCGGTCTCCGGCCTGGTACTGAATCTGTCGGCTAGCGGCGGGACCGGACCCGACCTGACCGGCCAGTCAACGGACGCAACCAGCGGCCCTACCGCCGGGGGTGGTGCGGGGCTGTCCACACCTGCAGTCACGTTCATTTGCACCACGAACCGCCTCGGTAACCGTTACCGGCTAGAACTGAAAACATTACGGCCAACGGCGCGGCATCGGCCGGTGATTGGCCGTTTAATGCCGGTCGGCCTAACCATCGCGCCAGTTCAAACAGCCCGCTAACCAGCTTAATGCCGTCCAGCGCTAGCTGCCGAATGGCACATCGTGGCCGCTGACAAGGCCGACCACGCCATCGGGGGTCACGCTAATACTGTCAATGGTCAGTCCGAGCGGCAGCTTCGGTATCTGCACGGTGACACTCTGGATCGAGCTGAGCAGCGACGACGGCAGTCCGCTGCTGGAGACCAGCCTGATGTGCAGCCGGTCACCGCTCAGCCTCGTGACGCGCCAGGTAGCCGAGCCGGAGGTGACGAGCAGGTTCAGGCTTGCTTTCACCTCGTCCGGCCCGGCGGCCGTCAGGTGCAGGCCTGCGCCATTGAGCAGCGAGCCGAGCGGCCCTATCTGCTGCGACAGCGTGTTGCCGAGGGAGGCGAAGCTGATCACCGCCCGGCCGGACACATCGGTGATGGTGCCGCTGGCGGAGGAGAAGGACCTGAGCCGGATCCCGGTCGCTGTCGCATTGATCGACGTGATCGTGACCGGGCCCTCGGTCAGGTTGGTCGTGCTGATAGTGACCTGCTTAAAGTCCTTGCTGGCGACCTGCGTGAGGAACGGGAAGCCTCCGATGGTGACATCCGGCTTCTGCGACAAGCCCTGCTTCTGGATCTGCGTCGCCATGAGGTTCTGGGCCGCGGCCCTGGCCACGAAGTCCAGGACCACCAGCAGCGCGACAACGACCACGAAGATGATGAGGTACCTGCGGGCACGCCGGCCGCCTCGGGAGCGGCCGCGCGTGCTGCGCGGCGCCGTGCGGGTCATCGCGGGTGCCTCATCAGCCCGATGCTACGGCATCTGCCAGGGCGCCCAGGGGCCATCGTCATGGCAAGTCTCCAGCGTTGAAGGCTACAAGCTGGTGCGCGCCCTGCACGGTCACCAGCACGGTCGAGCCGCCAGGTATGACGGCGAACTGCCGGGGTACCGAGCCGGTCGGCAGGTATCCCAGCAGCGCGGGCTTGCCGTTCAGCGCGTCAGCGGTGCTCACGACCGCCACGTTCGATGGCACGCCTGCCAGCTTGTTGAGGTTCGAGTCGGCGATGACGATCTTGGTGCCGTGATCCACGAGCACCTCGCCGAGCGGCACCTCGCCCACCATGACCCTGGCGATGAGCGCGTGCCGGGGATCGGTCCGCAGCTTGGTCGCGCTGAATCCCAGCAGGGCGTCGCTTCCCCGCGCGGTCACCCAGACCACCTGATTATCGGCCGACATGATGGCCCTGGCCGGCTGGCAGCCGGCCGGGGCGCTGGACACGATGGAGTGGCCCGGATCGGTCTCGGCCTTGCTGAGGCTGAGCACGTCGATGCTGCCCTGGAAGCTCACGACGTAGAGCCAGGTCCCGTCGGTGGTCATGCCGACCGGCTGGTCACCGAGCGGCACATACCCGATGAAGTCGGACGCACCGAATCCTTGCGTGACCGCCTGCTGCAGGTTGAACACCGCCATTTTGGCGCTATTTTGCAGCGTGACGAACGCGAAGCGGTCGTCTGGCGTGATCAGCACCTCAACGGCACCCGAGCCGCTCGGGCTCGTGAGGGTGCCGACGACGGGGCTCGGCGCGCCCTGAATCGCCTCCGCCACGTTGACGACCACGGCTCCGCTGCCTGCCGCGGCGACGAGGAACTTCCCGTCATGCGTCAGCTCGGCGCCCTTGTTGGCCCGCGGGGCGGCGATGGTCCGCAGCAGGGTCGGAGCGAGGCCGCTGCCGTTGTGCAGCAGGTCGATGGCGTTGCCGATGGTGACGAAGGTGTACTGCCCGTCCGCCGTCGCCGCCGCGCCGAAGGGGCCGCCGTCGATTGGCGTGACAGCGGTCGTGACGGTTGACAATGTCGGGGCTGTTGCGGTGGCCGTCGTGCATCCGGGCAGCGTGAGCGTGACCGCCGCGGCCGGGTGCGAGCCGGTGTGGCTGCCGGTGCCGGTGTGGCTGGCCGGGTGCCCGTGATCCGCCAGCGCATAGGCGCCGCCGCCGACAGCGAGCGCCAGCACGCACAGCCCGGCGATCGGCACGGGCGACCGCCACCACCGCCTCGCCGGCTCGCCGGCCTGTGGCCAGGGCCCCGTCGGGCCGGCCTCGCCGGTGCCGCCGGGTGCGCCTGCTGACGGATCGGTGAGCCCCATCCGGGTCGGCGGCTTGTAGCCGGACGCCTGCGTCATCGCAGGAGCGGGTGGACTGACGGCAGGGATCGCGACCTGGGTGACGGGATGGCTGGCCGGCGGTGTGTCCTGCCTGCTCGCTCCGAGGCCGATGCCGAAGACCTGGCGCAGCGCGGTAGCAAAGTCCCGGCAGCTGGCGTACCTGTCGGCGGGCGACTTCGCCAGCCCCTTCGCCATCACCTCGTCGATCGCGGGCGGCAGACCTGGCCTGCGGGGCCGGATCGGGGGCGGCGGCTCCGACAGATGCGCGTACATGACCGACACGCCCTGGTCGCGCCGGAACGGCGGCTCGCCGCAGAGCATCTCGTACGCAGAGCACGCCAGCGCGTAAGCATCGGTTCTGCCGTCCAGCGGACGGCCCTCGATCTGCTCTGGCGCGACGTAGTCCAGGGTGCCGAGGAACTGACCGGTCGCGGTCAGGCCGGAGACCGCCAGCGAGGTCTTGCTCAGCCCGAAGTCGGACAAGTAGACGTGATCGGGACGGTCAGCCGCGGGGTTCGGCTCGAGCAGCATGTTGGCCGGCTTGACATCGCGGTGCACGAGTCCGCGTGCGTGGGCCGCGTCGAGCGCCGAGGCAACCTGCGAGACGATCTCCGCCACGCGCTCGGGCGGCAGCGGGCCGAGGCGGTCGATCAGCGACCTGACGTCACCGCCACGGACGAAGCGCATGGCGATGAACAGCACACCGTCCGCCTCACCCGCCTCGAATACCGGCGTGATGTGCGGATCATCGACAGCGGCCGCAGCGCGTGACTCGCGGATGAAGCGCTGCCGGAAGGCGTCGTCCTGGGACAGCCCCGGCGCCAGGATCTTGAGAGCGACCTGGCGGTCCAGCCTTGAGTCGTAGGCGCGGAACACCACGGCCATGCCGCCCTGGCCGATGCGCTCCTCAAGCCGGTACCCGGCTATCTGCGAGCCGACGCTGAACTCGCCAGAGCCGCCGAATCCGGGCGTGCTCGGGGTCTGCTCGCTCACCGCACCTCCAGCCCGGATTGACGTAACGCAGCAACTGACGACCAGAAAGTGGACTGTATCGACGCTGGGCGATCCAAGTATCCAGTTTGACGGACAGCAACTGTCAACAGGCGACTTTGCCTAAGCGTGGCGAATAGTCTGCGCTCTATCCTTTCCCGGGACCTATCGCTCTACAGTTGGCGCATGACCATTCGAGCCAATGAGCGCTGGGACGATGACCACTGAGCCGATGAGCGCTGAGCCCACCAAGACTGAGCCCACGAAGACTGAGCAGGCCGCGCAGCCTGTCTCGGGCCAGCTATTGCACATTCAGGGCGCTGGCGTCGACCGGGTCCTTCAGGCCGGATCGACCTATCGCATCGGCCGCGACCCGGAGGCAGACATAGTCGTCGCCGATGCGCGGGTTTCCTGGCAGCACGCCATTCTCGAGCAGCAGGGCAACGGCTGGCTGCTCCAGGACGCCGGCAGCACGAACGGCACTTTCGTCGAACGGCAGCGCATCCGCCAGGTCGCCATTACCGGGAGCTGCGCAGTGCGCTTCGGGCACCCCGACGACGGTCCGCTGCTGACGTGCGCGCTGATCGGGGCTCCGGCACTGCCAGACGCCGGCGCGATCCGGGTGCAGGCCGCAACGGCTGCCTGGCAGCCCGACGCACCGCCGGTACGCATCCCGTCGCCCGAGGTAGCCGTGGTACCTGTGGCGCCTGCCGCGCCGACGCCGCCGGCCGCGCCGCAGCGGTCGGGCATGGACCGCAGCCCGAGCGCGGTCATGAGCCTGCCCGTTCAACGGCTGCGGATCGGCCGGGCTGCGGACAACGACGTCGTCGTCTCGGACCTCAGCGTCTCGCGGTACCACGCCGAGCTGCGCCGCACGAGCCGCGGCGGCTTCGAGATCGTCGACCTCGACAGCCACAACGGCACCTACCTGAACGGACAGCGCGTCACTGTCGCGCCCGTGACCGAGACCGACCTGATCGCGGTCGGGCCAGCCACGTTCCAGCGCGTCGGCGACCACTTGCAGGAGTTCCTCGACACCGGCGACATCTCGCTGAGCGCCAGGGACCTGACCGTGCGGTTGCCTAACGGCAAGGTGCTGCTCGACCACATGAGCTTCCCGCTCGGTGAGCGGTGCCTGCTCGGCGTGATCGGCCCAAGCGGTGCTGGCAAGTCGACGCTGCTCGGCGCACTGACTGGGACTGCCCCGGCGACCGAGGGCCAGGTCCTGTACGACGGCCGTGACCTGTACAAGAGCTACGCCGAGCTCCGCCACCGCATCGGCCTGGTGCCGCAGGAAAACATCCTGCACACACAGCTGACGGTCCGGCGTGCCCTTGAGTTCGCCGCCCAGCTGCGCTTCCCCCGCGACACCAGCAAGCAGGAGCGCAAGCGCCGCATCGACGAGGTCCTCTCGGAGCTGTCCCTCACTGCGCACGCAGACACAAAGACGTCCGCCCTGTCCGGCGGCCAGCAAAAGCGCGTCAACGTGGCGCTTGAGCTCCTGACCAAGCCCTCACTGCTCTTCCTGGACGAGCCGACCTCGGGTCTCGATCCCGGTCTCGACAAGTCAGTGATGGAGCAGCTGGCCAAGCTCGCCCACGATGGCCGCACGGTGATCGTGGTGACGCACAGCGTCGCGAACCTGAACCTGTGCGACCGCCTTCTTGTGCTGGTCCCGGGCGGCAAGGTGGCGTTCTTCGGCCCCCCAGCCGACGGCTTGCGGCATTTCGGCAAGTCGGACTGGGCCGAGGTATTCCAGGCATTCGAGACCGAGCCCGGCCGCGACTGGGCCGCCGAGTTCCGGGCCTCGGCGCATCACAGCAGGTACATCGCGTCGGAGATGAACAGCGTGGCCGCGCCCGCGGCGCCGGTCGGCCCGGCGCCGGCCGCGCCGGCGTCGCGCAACAAGGTCGCGCACATGCGTACCCTGTGCCGCCGGTACCTGGCCGTCATCGCGTCCGACCGCCTCTATCTCGGCGTGCTGGCAGGCCTGCCGATCGCGCTCGGGCTGCTCGTCCGCGTGATTCCTTCGCCGCAGGGGCTGCTCGGCCCGGACAACGTGGATGCGACCTCGCTGCTGCTGGTGCTGGCGGTCGGCGCGTGCCTGAGCGGGACTGCCAATGCCATCTGGGAAATCGTCAAGGAACGAACGATCTACAGCCGGGAACGCTCGGCCGGGTTGTCGGCCGGCGCGTACCTGATCTCCAAGCTCGTCATTCTCGGTCTCATGAGCGGCCTCCAGGCCGTCGTGCTGGTCCTGGTCGGGCTTACCGGCCGACCGTTGCCGGCGCACGGCGCCCTCTTGACCAGTCTGCCGCTGGTCGAGCTCATGCTCGCGATGTTCGCGCTCGGCGTGGCCTCGATGGCGCTAGGCCTGCTCCTATCGTCGCTGGTGGACACGTCGGACAAGGCGATGCCGCTCCTGGTGGTCGTCGTCATGTTCCAGGTGGTGCTGAGCGGCGGCATTTTCCCCCTGCACGGCAAGGTCGGGCTCGAGGAGGCGTCCTGGTTCTCGCCCTCCCGCTGGGGCTATGCGGCGACGGCTTCGACCTCAGACCTGAATCACGTGATCCCGCCCACGGCCACGCCGGCGCGCACCGGGCCGGCGGTGACCGGGCTGCGCGCACCGGCTCCGGTCACGATTGCGAAGGTCACGGGGCTGAGCCGGGGCAGCAAGACGCCGAGCCCCAGTCCGACGGCGCATCGGACGGCGCAGCCGGACAAGACGGCAGCGGCCGCACCGGCCGCGTCGGGAACCGATCCGCTCTGGGATCACAATGCCCGGACCTGGCTCACGGACATGGTCCTGCTCCTGCTGCTGGCCTTCGGCTTCGCGCTGATTACCTGGTGGCGCCTGCTCAAGATGGGCCCGGTGAAGCGACGCTGAGGTTCACATCCGGCCGGCGTCGACGATTCGCCGCAGGAAACGGCGCGTCCGGTCGTCCTGCGGGTCGGTAAACAGCTGGGCGGGCGGTGCTTCCTCGATGATCACGCCCTCCTCGAGGAAGCACACCCGGCTGGCGATGTCCCTGGCGAAGCCCATCTCATGCGTGGCGATGAGCATGGTCATCCCGCCGGCGGCGAGCTCCCTGATCACGTCCAGGACCTCGGCTACCAGCTCCGGGTCGAGCGCGCTCGTCACCTCGTCCAGCAGCATGACCTGCGGCTGCATCGCCAGGGCCCGGACGATGGCCACGCGCTGCTGCTGTCCGCCGGACAGCCGGTCAGGGTACTCAGCCTGCTTGTCCGCGAGGCCGAACCTGGCCAGCAGCTCCCTGGCCAGCTCCGCCGCCTGCGTCTTCGACATGCGGAGTGCCTTGGTCGGCGCCAGGGTTACGTTACGCAGGACCGTCATGTGCGGGAACAGGTTGTAGGACTGGAAGACGATGCCCACCTCGCGGCGGACCCGATTCGCGTCGATGCCGGGCCCGGTGACCTGCTGGCCGAGCAGGCTGATCCGGCCGGAGTCGATGGGCTCCAGCAGGTTGATGCAGCGCAGCAGCGTGGACTTCCCGGAGCCGGACGCCCCGATCAGGCAGATGACCTCGTGCGCCGCCACGGCCAGGCTGATGCCGCTGAGCACCTCGTTCGGACCGAACGACTTGTGCACCTCATCGATCACGATGGCGCCGCCGACCGCGGCCGACTGCTCTCCGCCCCTGCTCATGTCAGCTGTCATGTCACAGCTCCGGCCAGTCGCCGCCGTCGGTCGCGGTCGACGAGGCTGTCGGTGAACCTGGCGAGCGGGATCGTCAGCAGCAAGAACAAGATGGCAGCCACGGTGAGGCTTGAGTAGTTGAACACGGTGCTGCCATAGATCTGCGCGGCCTGGTTGGCCTCGATCGCGCCGAGCACGCCGACAAGCGCCGTGTCTTTCTGGAGGCTGATGAAGTCGTTCAGCAGGGGCGGCACGATATTGCGGATCGCCTGGGGCAAGATCACGTAGCGCATCGAGGTGCCCTGGCTCAGGCCAAGCGAGCGCGCGGCCGCGACCTGGCTGCGGTGCACCGAGTTGAGCCCGGCGCGGTAAACCTCGGAGACGTAGGCGGAGTAGGACAGCGTGAGGGCTATGACTCCGTATACGGCGTACGACTGGCTGGACAGCAAGGACAACTGCAGCGCCGGCAGGCCGAAGCCGATCGCGTACACCACGAGCAGCAGCGGCACGCCGCGGAAGAAGTCCACGTAGATCATCGCGAGCACGCGAAGCGGGAACAGAACCGGCGAGGTGGACTGCCTGATGAGGGCGATGACGAGGGCGAGGATGAGGATCAGGACCTCAGCCGCGAGGAACATCCTGATGTTCAGCCAGATGGCGGCTCCGACCGAGTAGTAGCCCTTATGCGGATTGCCGATGAAGGACTGCCACATGTCGTGGAGATCGAAGAACGTGTGCCTGACTTGCCGGCTGCCGGGCGCCGCCAGGAAGATCGCCACCAGTCCGGCCAGGACCACCAGCGTGCTGATGGTGGAGACGATGCTCGCCCGGCGGCCGCCGCCCGCAAGCAGCCGCGGGCCACGGCCCGCGGTGCCGAAGCCGGCCACGGGCGAACCCGCGCTGACACCCGCCGACAGCATGCCCGGCTCGCGCTGGCTGTAGCCACGCCCGGCCGGTCCGCTGCCTGGCTCGTTGTACGCCACGCCTCTGCTACGGCTTGATCGTCGGGACGCTGAGGTAGATCTGCAGGTACTTCTTCTGCAGCGCAGCCAGCGTCCCGTTCGACCGCAGCGTCGCTATCGCCTTGTTGACGCAGCCAACCAGCGGGTTGCCCTTGGTGAAAAGCAGCCCGTAGTGCTCGCCGGTGCTCGGGAACTGCGCCACCATCTCCGAGTGCGGGATCTCGGACGACGAGATGTACTGGGCGGTAGGCGTGTCGGTCACGAAGGCAGCGATCTGGTGCGTCTGCAGGGCCTGCTTGACGTCGTTCAGCGTCGAGAACACCTTCGGCTGGCTGGTCGGCTGGATGCTGCCGGTGATGAAGGCCAGGCTGGTCGTCCCGATCTGGTCCCCGTAGACGTAGGTCTTCAGCTGTGCGGGCGAGTGCTTCGTCGCGATCGCCGAGCCCTTGAGCGCGACGAGCGACTGCTGCACGTCGTAGTAGCTGGCGGAGAACGACACCGCGGTGGCACGCTGCGGCGTGTAGGAGACCTCGTTCACGTCGAAGTCGAACTTCTTCGGTCCTGGCGCGTACGAGGCGTCGAAGGGCTCGTACGCCCAGTGCACCTGGGCGGGCTTGAAGCCGAGCTGCTTGGCGATGGCGTAGGCGACCGCGCTCTCGTAGCCCTTGCCGCTGGCGGGATTGTTGTTCTCGAACCACGGCGGGTAGACGGGCTTGTCGGTGGCGACCGTCAGCGCACCGTGCTGGTAAAGCTGGGACTGGATACCGGCGTAAGTGCAGCTCGCGGTCGTTGCCGTGCTGCTGCCGCTCGCGCTCGGAGGCGCGCTGCTCCCGCATGCCGCCAGCCCCGCGGCAGCTGCCGCCGTCACCGCGACGAGGGCTACCCGACGCATCATCGCTCACTCCGATCCCGCAGGTATTTCCAGGTTTCGGGGTAGCTTATCTGCCCGGCCAACCAGATCTGCCCGGCGTGCTGCCGGTGGGCGCGGCTAGCGGTAGGCGCTGGGGTACGCCGGCGCCTTGCCGAAGACATAGATGCGGGTGGGATGGGCGCCGCCGACGTGGACGAGCTTGTGGAACCAGTTGACCGCGTCGGCGTAGATCCGGACGCAGCCGTGCGAGGCCGCATACCACGGCACCGGGTCGCCACCGTGGATGGCGTAGGCCCGGCCGATGAAAAACACCGGGTTTTCCATGTAGCCAAGCGGAACCTTGATGTCGCCTTGCAGGTACGACAGCGCGCTGTACTTGCCATCTGGCGTGATCGCGTATCCGCAGCTGCCGTCATTGCAGTAGTAATAGCGGCCACCCGAGGACACGTGCAGGATCAGCTCGACCTTGTTGTTGCGGTACAGCACCAGGACCTCGTGGCTCTGGTTGATCTCAATCCTGCTCTTGCCACCCTTGGGGTACTTGGAGTATGGCGCCTTGGGATCTACCAGGGCCTTGCGGAACGCCTTGGTGATGACCGAGTTGGTGTCCGCGGTTATGGGCAGGCCCTGCACGCCCTTGAATGCCCAGACGGCCTCTTCCAGGTCATTTCCGTACTGTCCGTCAGCGGGTCCGGCGTAGTAACCAAGCTGGTTCAGGCGCCGCTGCACGCTCTTGACAGCGGGCCCCCTGTCGCCGAAGTACAAGTTCTTGGTGGGCGGTACATACGTACTCGGCTGCGCAGCCGTGATCTGGGCAGTCGTGATCTGGGCAGCCGTGACCTGGGCTGCCGCCGCAGCCGGGGCTCTATGGCCAGCCGAAGCAAGAGTCGTGGCGCTCGCGGTAGCGGCCAGAGCGCACGCCGACGCCCCTACCACCACCGCCGCCCCCGAGCAGAACAGCCACCGCCGAACTGAATGCCTCATGCTCACCCCTAGTCAGTACCCGCTCAAGCTGCCGTATACGCAAACCCCGGCGAATGCACCGCGGGATTGCCAAAGAAGACTTGTTCGGATTTCTAGACGTTTCAGCCAGGCTTTTGGTTGCCGGCGCACGATCTCGACTTGGTTCCGATCGCCGTCGACCTGCGTGCCTGCGCTAGGTGTGCACCTTTCGCGGCGGGGGTATCTAGTCACGATCGTTCGTAGCGGCATGCGCGCCAGCGGTAACGGGGGAAGCGGTGAGTCTGGTCGGAACGGTCAGGATTAGAGCAGCCGGACGCACGCCTGCCAGGGCCGGACACCGGTGACGGCGCTGGCGATCCAGCCACTCAGCGAGCCGCAGCTGTCGGCCGAGCCCGCTGGCGACCTGGATGGCGACACTGACCTGGTATCCGACACTGACCTAGTAGCCGACACTGATCTGGTACTAGCCCCTGCCCTGAGCACGGCGGAGATGCTGGACGATCTGGCGGCCCAGCTCGGGTACCGCATCCGGCCCGGCAAGGACGGGCCGGTCCTGGTCCAGCGCGACGGAAAGCTGGCCGAGACCTGGCGCCAGGACTTCCCCTACGACCACCGCCTCGGCCGGAAGGCGTACGAGGAAGCCAAGCGGGGCCTGCAGGTCGAGCTGCTCAAGCTTCAGCGCCATATCAAGGCCACCGGAGGCCGCCTGGTGGTCGTCTTCGAGGGCCGGGACGCAGCCGGCAAGGGCGGCACTATCAAGCGCTTTACCGAGAACCTGAATCCACGCGGCGCCCGCATCGTGGCGCTGGAGAAGCCGACAGACCGCGAGCAGACGGAGTGGTATCTCCAGCGGTATATCTCGCACCTGCCCGCGGCCGGCGAGATCGTCATGTTCGACAGATCCTGGTACAACCGGGCCGGAGTCGAGCGCGTCATGGGCTTCTGCCGGCCGGACGAGTGCGTGGAGTTCCTCCACGAGGCTCCTGAGTTCGAGCGGATGCTGGCCAGGGACGGGATCACGCTGATCAAGTTCTGGTTCTCTGTCTCCCGGGCCGAGCAGCTAAGGCGCTTCGTCAACCGCCAGCTTGACCCGGTCAAGCGCTGGAAGCTCAGCCCGATCGACCTGGCCTCGCTGGACAAGTGGGACGACTACACCGACGCCAAGGAGGCGATGTTCTTCTACACCGACCTGGCCGACGCGCCGTGGACCGTGGTGAAGAGCAACGACAAGAGGCGCGCCAGGCTCGAGGCGATGAGGTACGTGCTGTGCCGGATCCCGTATGAGGGCAAGGACGGCGACCTCGTCGGCGCGCCGGATCCGCTGATCGTGGGGCCTGCGCCGCTGCTGCGTGAGGCCGGCGAGCAGGCTGGGCCTGCGTAACCGGGCCTGCCTAGCCGCGCCAGCCCGCCTCGATCGTCACGCTGGGCCGGCGGAGCTGGAGACTGCCGGGCGCTGGCGGTTGCGTGCTGCTCGCCGGACGGACGGTAAGTTGCAGCCTCCCCGCATCGGGCCGGCCTAGCCCGGCCCACTCGCGAGCGCGCTGCGCCAGCCTGAAGGCGAGATCCTCGCCACCTGGGCCGAGCCCGCACAGCACCGGGCCGGGCTCGGCTGACAGCAGGACGGCGATGCCCAGGTGTACCGGGTCCGTCGCCTGCCCGACGAGCCCGCCGAAGGGCAGCATCGGCGTGAACCTGAGCCACTCGCCGGGAGCTGCCAGCACGGTTAGCCGGGCCAGGTCGGGGCTAGCCACCGTGAGCCATAGGTCCAGGTCGGCGAGCTCGCCCAGATTCGCGAGCCGGATCCTGACCGGCACGTCGGTCACGGGCCCTGCGAGTGCGCCCTGGAGCGCAGGCCCGTCAACCGGGCTGCCGTCCGACATCTGGGCAAACAGTGCCTGCGGCTCGTCGAGTCGCAGCACCTGCTCCGGCCCGGCGAACGCGCCCAGCATCCGTACGAATCCGCACCGCCAGGCCGACGCGCTCACCCACTCCCGGCCGCTGCGCTGGAGCGCGACAGACAGCTGGATCCCGCGTATCGATAGCGGCAGGACCAGACGGCCATCTGGCCCCAGCTGGTCAAGCCAAGCCGGCGGGATGTCCCAGGCGCCCGCGGTCACGATGACCCGGTCAAATGGTGCCCGCGCCGGGTCACCGTAGCCGCCGTCGGCACACAGCACGGTCACGGCGTCGTAGCCGGCCGCCATCAGACTGGATCTCGCGCGCGTCACCAGGTCGGCGTCGATGTCGATGCTGACGACCTGCCCGCGGGGACCGACTACCGCTGACATGACAGCCGCGTTGTAGCCGGTGCCGGTCCCGATCTCCAGCACCCGGTCGCCCGCCCGCAGGCCGAGCTGGTCCAGCATGATCGCCATCATGGCTGGCTGCGAGGACGAGCTCACCGGCAGGCCATCGGACCCGCACTTGATGACGAAGGCCTCATCGCGGTACGCGGCGGCAGCGCCGACCTCGGGTACAAAGACGTGCCGGGGGACACGCGCGAACGCGTCCTGAACCGATTGGCTGAGGATGCCGCCACGATGGCGCAGCTCGCTGACGAGTTGGGCGCGCGCCGCCTCAGGCGACGTAGCTTCGGATGGCTCGGGCTGGTGCACGGCACGACCACCTCCCCCGCCTCCACCATAGGCGGCCAGGTGCCTGAGCAGAGTCGTGTTACTGGCGCGCCCGGCGCTGCTGCGAGACGGCGTACAGAGCGATGCTGGCCGCGATGCCAGCGTTCAGCGACTCCGCCGGGCCCGTGATCGGGATCCTCGCCACCACGTCGCAGCGCTGTGCCACGAGCCTGGACAGTCCCTTGCCTTCGGAGCCGACGACCAGGACCAGCGGCGCGTCAGCCAGATCCAGGTCGCCCACATCCGCTGGCCCGCTGCCGTCCAGGCCAACCACGAAAAGGCCATCCTCCTGATAGGCGGTGAGCGCCCTGGTGAGGTTCGCGGTCTGCGCGACGCGAACGCGCGCCAGCGCTCCCGCCGAGGCTTTCCACGCGCCGGCCGTGACGCCTGCCGACCGCCGGGCAGGCACCAGGATGCCGTGCCCGCTGAACGCGGCGACTGATCGTGCGACCGCGCCGAGGTTGCGCGGATCGGTGACGCCATCCAAGGCGACGATGAGCGGCTGCTGCGACGCGTCCCTGGCAGCCAGCACCAGGTCGGCCGGGTCGGCGTAGGAGTATTTCTTGATCCGCAGCGCGAGACCCTGGTGGATGGCGCCGCCGGTAAGGCGATCGAGCTCGTTACGGCCCGCTTCCACCACCGGGATGCCGGCGTCGGCTGCCAGCATCACTGCCTGGCCGATCCGCTCGTCGCTGTCCAGCCGCGGCCCGACGTGCAGGGCTGTCGCCGGGACGTGCGCCCGCAAGGCCTCCAGGACCGGGTTGCGGCCGGCCACGAGCTCAGCGACCGCGCTGCCAGCCCCCCGCGTCTGTGCCACCGTCCGACCAGCGCCCGTCCGACCAGCACCCGTCCGACCACGCGCTAGCCCTGATCAGTGCCGCCGCTCGCTCTTGCTCCGTGCCGCCTTGTTCGGTTCTGTCTTGCTCTGGGCGGCCCTCTTGGCCTGGGCGGCCCGGCGCTGTGCCGGATGGCCCGGCCGCATCTCGGCCGGCGGCGTCGGGCCCTTCCCCTCGAGCTTCCGCTTGCCGTACCCGCCTGTGCCCGGCCGGGGCTTGCCTGACTTGGTCCGGCCGCCGCCGGTAGCTCGCCCGGTCACGAGCGGAGCTCCCAGCGCGGGCCGCGCGGAGTGTCTTCGACCGTCACGCCAGCCTCCTGGAGCTGATCGCGGATGGCGTCGGCGGCAGCGAAGTCCTTGCGCGCCCGCGCCGCCTGCCGCTGCTCGAGCGCCACGCTGATGAGCGCGTCGACAATGGGCCGCAGGTCGCCACCCGGCTGGGCTGCGGCCCACGGCGGGCCGAGCGGATCGAGCCCGAGCACGCCAAGCATGGCCCTGATCTCGCCGAGCCACTTAGCCGTGCCAGCGGCGTCGCCCGCGGCAAGCGCCCCGTTCCCTTCCCGGACGTGATCATGCACAATCGCCAGCGCCTGCGGCACGCCCAGGTCGTCATCCATCGCCGCGCTGAACGCGGCCGGCAGCGACGAGCTACCGGTCGTGGTGACGTCAGCCGGCGCTCCGTCGCCGGCCAGCAGCTCCGCCGCCCTGGTCACGAAGCCCTCAAGGCGCCGGTACGCGGTCGCTGCCTCGGCGAGCGCGCCCTCGGAGTAGTCGATCTCCGACCGGTAGTGCGCCTGGCCCAGGTAGTAGCGCAGCTCGGCCGGCCGAACCCTGGTCACGATGGCGTCGACCAGCAGCGAGTTCCCGAGCGACTTGCTCATCTTCTCGCCGCCGATGCGGACCAGCCCGTTGTGCAGCCAGTACCGCGCGAACCCGTCGCCGGCCGCGTGTGACTGGGCCTGCTCGTTCTCGTGATGGGGGAAGACCAGGTCCAGGCCGCCGCCATGGATGTCGAACGTCGGGCCGAGGTACTTGGTCGACATGGCCGAGCACTCCAGGTGCCAGCCGGGCCGGCCAGGCCCCCACGGCGTCGGCCAGGCCGGCTCGCCTGGCTTGGCGCCCTTCCACAACGCGAAGTCGCGCGGATCACGCTTCGCGCCGTCGTCGTCGGTGTCCGCGGCCGCGCGCATGTGGTCGAGTCGCTGACCGGACAGCGCGCCGTAGTCGGGCATGGAGCTGACGTCGAAGTAGACATCACCGTCTGAGGCGTAGGCGTGGTCCCCGTCGATCAGCCGCTGCATCAGCACGATCATTTCGGGAACGTGGCCGGTGGCACGCGGCTCCACGTCCGGCGGCTCGCAGCCGAGGGCGTCGTAGGCACGAGTGAAGGCTCGCTGGTTGCGCTCCGCGACAGCCCACCACGCGACTCCCTCGTCCGCGGCGACACGAAGGATCTTGTCGTCGATGTCGGTGACGTTCCGGCAGTAGGTGACCTCGTAGCCGGTGGCGCGTAGCCAGCGGACCAGGATGTCGAAATTGACACCTGATCTGATATGACCGATATGCGGCGGCGCCTGCACGGTAGCGCCACACAGGTACAGCGAGGCCGTCCCCGGATGGAGCGGGGAAAACTCGCGCACCGAGCGCGTGGCTGTGTCATGCAGGCGTAGCGTCACGGCCCAAGGTTACGGGATGCGCGCAGGCCGGCGCGGTCAGTGCCTACCCGCCCAGCACCAGGTGCGTCGGAATGACCCGCACGATCACGCGCTGGTTGCCCGGCGCATCCTGGAACGCCTCGCCCGTGTACTTACGCGACAGCTCCTCGATCAGCAGCCCGTCCGGATCGTCGGTGATCGTCGATGTGCCCCGGATCTCGAGGTACTCATACGGGTCAGCGGCCTCGTAGATGACCAGGCTGGTGCGAGGGTCAACCACCAGGTTCCGGTACTTGCGCCGGTGCTTGACCGTCGAGTACAGCACGTCCTCGCCGTCTCGCTTGACCCAGACGACGCTCGCCTGCGGCGCGCCATCGGGCTGGATCGTCACGACCGTGGCGAAGTTCTTGCCGTCGATGAGCTCGCGTGCTCGCTCGGTCAGGCTTGTCATCCGCTGCTCCCGTCTGTCGGCCTTGGCACCAGGCTGAGGTTCCGGACTTCATCCTCGCGGTACCCCATACGGTGTAGGACATGGGGCCCGGCGATCGGGGGAAGCGCAGATGGCTCGGCGCCGGCGCAGCGCTGCTCGCAGTCGTTGCCGTCAGCGCATGTGACGTCGCAGCGGTGCACACTGACCGGCAGCACACGCAGCACTCCAGAAGCAGCCCCGCTCCTCCGGCCCGGCCCGCGCAGGACCGGCTGGGCCCGGTGCTGCTGGTGCCAGGCTACGGCGGCAGCACCGGCTCGCTGGACGCGCTCGCCAGCCGGATCCGCGCCAGCGGCCGCCAGGCCACGGTGGTGCGCCTGCCGGGAGCCGGCACCGGCAGCCTGGTGGCCGACGCCGCTCGGCTCAACGCCGCCCGTGAACCGCGCGCTGCGAAGCGGGGCGCCGTCCGTCGACGTCATCGGCTATTCAGCCGGCGGCGTCGTGGCGCTGATCTGGGCCCGGCGTTATCACGGCGCCGCCAGGGCCCGGCGGATCATCACGCTCGGCGCTCCATTCCACGGCACGCAGCTGGCGGCCGCCGCCGCGGCCATCCTGCCCGGCGAATGCCCGGCCGCCTGCCGACAGCTGATTCCCGGCAGCGCGCTGCTCGCCAGCCTGGACAGCACCAGCGGGACCGGGCTGCCGCGCTGGCTCTCGCTCTGGAGTGCCGACGACGAGGTCGTGATGCCGCCAGCTTCCGCTCGGCTGCCGGGCGCGATCGACGTGCCTGTGCAGGCCGTCTGCCCGGCGGTGCAGATCACTCACACGCAGCTGCCCACCAGCCCCGTCGTGGTCAGAATGGTCCTGGCAGCACTCGACCGCGCTCCGCTGACCCGGCCGGCAGCGGCCGACTGCCACTGACTTTGACATCTAAGTCTTAGGCTTCTAAGCTTCGGCGAAGAGCTAAGGGCAGGGAGCAACATGGTCGGCACACAAGACGTCGCGCACGCCAGATACCCCGATCTGACTGGCAAGACGGCGGTTGTCACGGGCGGGTCACGTGGGATCGGCGCGGCCACGGCCGCCGCGTTCGCCGCCAATGGCGCCGCAGTCGCCGTGGTCGGCCGGGATGAGACGGCACTCAGCGCCGTGGCCGCTGGCATCCAGGACCGAGGGGGCCAGGCCATCTGGTTCGCGGCCGAATGCACGGTACCCGCGGACCTCGCGCGGATGGCGGACGCAGTGGCAGCCAGCCTCGGGCCCGTCGACATCGTTGCTGCCTTCGCAGGCGGCAACGGCATGCCGGTGCCCACGGAGTCGGAGAGCCCGGACCACTGGCGCGAGATCATCGAGACGGACCTCAACTCGGTCTTCTACACGGTGCGCGCTGTCCTGCCGGCCATGATCGAGCGCGGCCGCGGCACCATCGTCACGATGTCGTCCGCCGCGGCGCGCCAGGCCGCCCACTCTGCGGCCGCGTACGCCGCGGCGAAGGCAGGCGTGATTGCGTTTACCCGGCACCTAGCGGGCGAGATGGCCCAGCACGGCATCCGCGTCAACTGCGTGGCCCCGTCCGCCGTCGAGAACGACAAGATGCGCGCCTGGATGTCGGCGGAGCAGCGAGCCGCGCTTGGCGCTACCTTCCCGCTGCGCCGCCTCGGCCAGCCTGACGACGTCGCTGCCGCGGCGCTCTTCCTGGCCTCGGACACGTCCGGATGGATCACCGGCGTAACGCTCGACATCGCCGGCGGCAAGATCATGGTCTAAGCGCTGCCGGCTGTCCGGCGTGCGGCGCTGGCCCAGCTCCAGGCGTACTCGGGGTCCTCGGCGACGGCGGCCGGCTCGGCGAGCAGCAGCGGCCGGAACGTGTCGATCATGACCGCGGTCTCGTCCGTCGTCGTCTTGCCCTCGGCGAGACCCTCGATGACGGCCTCGACCGCACCCGGCTGCGGTCCGTGCGTAAAACCAGACGGGTGCAGCGTGATCGAGCCGAGCCCGACTCCGGACCCCTTGCGGGCCGAGTAGTCGCCGGCCACGTAATACATCATCTCGTCGGAGTCGACGTTGTGATGGTTGTAGGGGATCGGCACGGCCTCCGGGTCGAAGTCGAACGGCCGGGGGCAGAACGAGCAGATCACGAAGTTCGGGCCCTCGAACGTCTGGTGCACGGGCGGCGGCGCGTGCGTGCGCTTCACGACCGGCTCGAAGTCGGCAATGTTGAACGCGTAGGGATACAGGTAGCCGTCCCAGCCGACGACGTCGAACGGGTGATACGCATACGTCAGCCGCGTCAGGCCATCCCTGGTCCGCACGACGACCGGGACATCCTCGCCCTCGGCCAGCAGCGGCCCAACTGGTCCGCGCAGATCGCGCTCGCAGTAGGGCGCGTGCTCGAGGAACTGCCCGAACTGCGAGAGATACCGCCGGGGCGGGCGGATGTGACCGCGCGCCTCGACGACGAGCGCGTGGACGCCGCCAGGCGCGGGCCGCCAGCGATGAATGGTGCCCCGCGGGACGATGACATAGTCGCCGGCGCCTGCCTCGATGGTGCCGTAGACAGACTCGAATGTGGCCGAGCCCGATCGCACGTAGACGGCCTCGTCGCCGGATGAGTTGCGGTAGAACTCGGAACCGGCGTCGGCCGCGGCGAAGGAGATGCGGACGTCATCGTTCGCCATCATCGGCTGCCTGCCTAGGACCAGGTCGCCGCCTGACGGCAGGTCCTGGGTACGGAAGTGCCGCGGCAGCAGCGGGTGATTGGGCGCGAGTCGCACCTCGCCCGCCGCGTCGGACAGGCCCTCGCTCTTCACGATCGCCGTCGGCGGGTGCTGGTGATAGAGCAGCGAGGAATCGGAGGAGAAGCCTTCCTCGCCCATCAGTTCCTCGGCGTAGAGCGCCCCTGCCGGGCTGCGGAAGCGGACGTGGCGCTTGCGCGGGATCTCACCGGCCACGCGGTAGTACGGCATACCGTCTCCTTTGACGCCGCGATGGCGGGCGCGGCGCTGCTGGCGGCACGCTCCGCACCCTCTGGACCCATTCTCGCGCGACTCGCCAGCCGTCTGGGTACCACCTCCTTGCTTATGGCAATGCGCTTTCGTGACTATTAGGGGTGACGCGGTCAGATCGGCATCGTCAGGAAGGACCCGGCAATCCGATGAGCGTGCGGACCGAAGAAGTACCGGGCAGCGCTGACCAGGTCACGGGAGCCCAGCCGGAGAAGGCGCCGCGGGGGTGGCGGATCCTGGGGCTGGCGGCGGTGTGCCTGGGTCTCGCCGCGCTGGCGGCTGCGACCTTCGTCCTGTCGTACTCGGGCATCCGTGCCGTCGCGCTTGAGGCTGGCATCACGCCGCGGTTTGCCAGGGGTTATCCGCTCCTGCTGGATGCCATGCTCGTGATCGTGCTGGCGGCGGTGCTCGCGCTGCGCGGCGCCGGCCTGCCCAGCAAGGTACTCGCCTGGCTGACCCTGCTGGTCGTCCTGGCCGCAGCCGCAGGCGCGGACGGACTGCACGCTGTGGGCCGGACCCTGCCGCACCGGCCGGCAGCGATCACCGCGGCCGTGCTGCCCTGGGTGCTGGTGTTCATAGCGTTCGCGCTGCTGCTCACCATGCTCCGGCACGCCAGGCTGCGGCGGGCTGCGAGCGCGCTCGTTCCCGTGGCGCCGCACGGTCCGGCGAGAGCGCACTGGCAGCCCGACCAGCACGCCAGCACGTCGGGGACCGGGCAGGCTTACGAGATCGTCAAGCCGGTCCTGGCAGTGCCGCGCCCGCTGGATCCGATTGCAGCCGCCGACGCCAGTCCCGAGCCAAGACGGGAATGACGCGGCGGAGGACCCGGCCATGCCGGTGTTCCACCGGATGTGGAGCGCGCCGACACCGCCGGGGCTGTAGCCGACAGCGCGCTAACCCGCGGGCGCGAGCAGGGCTGTGGCGATCGCCGCGATCCCCTCGCCTCGTCCGGTCAGGCCAAGGCCATCCGAGGTGGTGGCTGCCAGGCTGACCGAGGCACCGCCGAGAGCCGCCGCGAGTGCCTGCTCGGCCTCGGCGCGGCGGGCCGAGATTCGCGGCCGGTTGCAGATGATCTGGACGGCCACGTTCCCGATCTGAAAGCCCGCGACAGCGGTCAGCCTCGACGTCTCGGCCAGCAGCGCGGTGCCTGAGGCGCCGGCCCACTCGGGCCGGTCCGTGCCGAACTGGCTGCCCAGGTCACCCAGGCCGGCCGCGGACAGCAAGGCGCTGCACACCGCATGCGCGGCAACGTCGCCGTCAGAATGACCAGTCAGGCCGTCTTCGCCAGGCCACAGGAGCCCAGCAAGATAGAGCGGACGACCCGCCGTGATCGGATGTACGTCAACGCCGATGCCAACTCGCGGCAGCGTCAGGGGCACTGCGGGTCAGGAGGCGAGAATCTCGTCGAGCAGGGCCTCGGCCTTGTCCTCGTTGGTCTTCTCGGCCAGGGCCAGCTCGCTCACGAGAATCTGCCTGGCCTTCGCCAGCATCCGCTTCTCGCCGGCCGACAGGCCGCGCTCCCGGTCTCGCCGCCACAGGTCGCGGACGACCTCTGCGACCTTGTTGACGTCGCCCGAGGCGAGCTTCTCCAGATTGGCCTTATACCGCCGGGACCAGTTGGTCGGCTCTTCCGTATACGGGGCGCGCAGGACCTCAAATACGCGCTCCAGCCCTTCCTGCCCGACCACGTCCCGGACGCCGACAAGCTCAGCGTTGTCCGCGGGAACACGCACAGTCAGGTCGCCCTTGTCGACCTTGAGCACGAGGTAAGTCTTACCCTCACCCTTGATCACACGGGTTTCGATTTCCTCGATCCGAGCAGCCCCATGATGGGGGTAGACGACGGTGTCGCCGACCTTGAATGACATGTGGCATGTACCCCTTCCGCTGAACCCTAGCTTACCACGTGTACCAGAGGTGATTAGCCGTCGTTAGCGGCAAAGGTGCAGGTCAATGGCGCAGTTGCCGGGATTGTAAATTGCCCGGCCGCGCGCCGGCGGCGCGCCGCCGGCCTGCGGGTGGGGCAGCGGGTCGGCTAGCGGCGTAATTCAGGTCGGACGGGGCTGGCTTGTGACCCCCGCTACTGGCCCATACTGAGAGAAGATGTTCGCTCCTGTCGGAGAGGTAGCTGTGAACCCAGGCGGCGAACCGGAACGGGACGAAACTGGCCTGCCACCGGTCGACATCAAGGTTCCCGATGACGCGCGGGAACTTGATCGCGACGTGCAGGCGTACTACCGCGAGCAGCGCGCGGCCCGCCGTCAGCAGCGCGGTCTCCGGCTGCGCGGGTCGCTGGCCAAAGACGGCATCGTCCTGCCGCTGCTCGCCTGCTGCCTGATCCTCGCCCTGATCACCGGCACGCTGCTGACCGTCTTCACCGCCACCTCGGACCAGAACCTCGCCGGCGTGCCGGGATCCGGCCGGGCGACGGCCAAGCCCGCGACCAGCGGGGCAGCAGCCGGCCCCGCGGCCACGGGTGCGGCGTCGAAACCTGCCAGTCCATCCTCGGGGAACGTCTCCTCGCCCGCCGCTTCGAGCGGTGCGCAGGCTGGCGTGGGGAGTGTCCCGAACATGGTGCCGGGTCTCCTGCCGCAGGCGACGATCTTCGTGAACGGCCAGCCGTCCCAGGTGCAGGACCTGACCCGGGCGATGCTGGTCCTCATCCCGGCGCACTGCAAATGCAGCGCAACCGTCTCGTGGCTGATCACTGTGGCAGCGGGCGCCCACGCGCATACCTTCCTGATCTACACCACCAGCACCGCCGCCGATGTCGAGCGGATGTCGCAGCGGCTCCGCAGCGGGATCCGGGCGCAGGCCAGCCTGGCGCTAGAGCCAGGCAACGTGCTGCGTAGCAGCATCCCGGGCAACCCCCACCAGGACGGCCTGGCGGCCATCCTGGTGGGGGTCACCGAAGACCCCGTGAACTACGCCACGGGCCTCAGTCCGCGCGACAATCCGACGACGCTGATCCACGCCCTGACACACTGAGCCGGGTCAATACTGCCGGGCCGGCAACAGCCAGGACTCGCCGTATGGCTACGCTTTGCGACGTCTCAGGGACGTCCTCACGACAAGGGGAGCATGCGGTGATCGGGATCTGGGGAAGCGCACTGCCGCGTCGGCTGGTGCTGGTTGCGGCCGCTGCGCTGATTCCGCTCCTGGCCGGCTGCGAGGCCGGTAACAACGCGCCCACGCTCGACTTTCATTACCCGACGGACGCCGCGGGCACGGCAGTTGGCGACCTCTCGGTCAGGAACGTATTCGTCCTGGGCGCTCCGCTCGGCCGCAACCTGCTCAAAGGGCAGTCGGCGAGCGTGTTCCTGGCCCTCGTCAACAACGGCGCGCCAGACAAGCTGATCAGCATCACGGCGCCGGGTACGGCGGCATCGGTGACGCTGCCAGGCGTCATCCCGATCCGCGTGGGGCATCCGGTGTTTCTCACCGGGCCGCGACCGGAGGTCGTCCTCACCGACCTGACCAGGACCATCACGAGCGGACTCGAACATCAGGCTCATCCTGACGTTCCAGAAGGCCGGTCCGGTCACGCTGGTGGTGCCGGTGATGGCCAGGGCTACTCACTTCGTGACGTACGCGCCGCCGCAGCCGGTCATTACGATCACGCCGAGCGCGACCCCCAGCCCGACCCCGAGCAGGCATCACAGAGGGCGCGCGACTATCACGCCGAGCCCATCGCCGTCGCCCTCCGCCAGCTAGCCGACTGCCAGCTAGCCGACTGGCTCGAACTTGTAGCCGAGGCCGCGCACCGTCACGATGTGGCGCGGGTTCGTCGGCTCCGTCTCGATCTTGGCGCGCAGGCGCTTCACGTGCACGTCCAGCGTCTTGGTATCGCCCACGTAGTCGGCGCCCCAGACCCGGTCGATGAGCTGCATCCGGGTGAGCACCCGCCCGGCGTTGCGGAGCAGGACCTCGAGCAGCTCGAATTCCTTGAGCGGCAGCTGGACTTGCTCGCTGCGCACGGTAACCACGTGGCGGTCGACGTCCATCCGGACCGGCCCGGACTCCATGATCGAGCTGACGGGCTCGTCGACATCCCCGCGACGCCGCAGCACCGCGCGCATCCTCGCCACGAGCTCACGGGAGGAGAACGGCTTGGTCACGTAGTCGTCGGCGCCCAGCTCGAGGCCGACGACCTTGTCGATCTCGCTGTCCTTGGCGGTCAGCATGATCACCGGGACGTTCGACCGCTCGCGCAGGGTCCGGCATACCTCGCTGCCTGGCAGGCCTGGCAGCATCAGGTCGAGCAGCACGAGGTCGGCGCCGGTCCGATCGAATGTCTCGATCGCATCGGGGCCGGTTGGGCACACTGCGACCTCGAACCCTTCCTTGCGCAGCATGTACGACAGCGCGTCGCTGAAGGATTCCTCGTCCTCGACAACGAGCACCCGTGTCACTTAACTGCCTCCCTGACAGATCGCGCGGCCGCGTGGTCCGTTCGCGCTGCTGGTTGATCGCTACGGTGCTGATCGTTACCGTGCACCGGCAGGCCGCGACGCTGGCGAAGCGGCAGCCGGAGTGTGAAGGTAGAGCCCGCGCCTTCCTGGCTCCAGACCGAGACGTTGCCTCCGTGCGCCGCAGTGACGTGCTTGACGATGGCGAGGCCGAGCCCGGTACCGCCGGTAGCACGCGACCGCGCTGGGTCGACCCGGTAGAACCGCTCGAAGATACGCTCGCGGTCGCGCTCAGGAATGCCGATGCCCTGGTCAGTCACGCTGATCTCGGCCATCCAGCTGGAGGCCGTCCTGGTCGTGACGAGCACCCGCGTCTTGTCCGGGCTGTAAGCGACCGCGTTTTCCAGCAGGTTCCGCAGGGCGGTCACGAGCAGATCCTCGTCGCCGAAGATCGTGATCCCCCGCTCGCCGCTGATCTCGAGCGAGATGCCGCGGGCCGTCGCCCGCATCCGGCACCTGTCCACGGCCTCGGCGACAACGTCGTCGAGAATCACCGGATTCGGGTCGGGCACCGGCTCAGCGGCCTGGATCCGGGACAGCATGATCAGGTCCTGGACCAGATCGGTCAGCCGTGAAGCCTCCTGGCGCATCCGGCCGGCGAACCGCAGGACCGCCTCAGGATCATCGGCGGCCTCTTCGACGGTCTCGGCCAGCAGCGCGAGCGCGCCCACGGGCGTCTTCAGCTCGTGACTGATGTTGGCCACGAAGTCGCGGCGGACCTCGTCTACCCGCCGGCTCTCAGTCTGGTCCTCGGCAAGCAGCAGGATCAGCCCGCCATCGCCGACAGCCGGCCCGAGCGGTGCGACCCGCACGGCGAAGCTCGTAGCCCGCCCGTTGAACCGGTTTGTCATGATGTCGATCTCGCCCTCGCGGGGCATGCCTTCGCGGCGGACCTGACGGGCCAGGGCGAGCAGCTCGCCGACCACCATGCGGTCACCGTCGACAAGGCCGAACTCGCGGGCGGCCGCGCTTGAGCTGAGGACCCGGTCGTCGCTGTCCAGCACGACGGCCGAGGAGAGCAGCACGGCCAGGACCGAGCTGACACCGGGGGGCAGCTTGCCGTCCAGAGACTGGCTCGTGTCTGGCATGTCCGAAGACATGACTGCTTGCACCCCCATCTCCACGGTTTGATGTTATGCGGACGGCCAAGTCTCGCCCAACTGCAGACAACCGCTACCTGCGCCTATTCGCGCAGTGTTCATAGCGGCGCCCGCTGGCGTCCATGTCGATTGTGCCCTCCGGGCACTGAGTAAGTGAACAGCTACCGGGCGGTCATATTTCGTGATCACATAGGAAAAGCAGGTGGCAACACCACTTTTCCGACGCCAGGACGCCCTCTCCTGGTAAGGCCGGCTCGCTGCCTAGTGTTGGGCGCTGCCCTGCGCCCGCACAGCCTCCGCCGCCTGCGCAGCGGCCTCCGGATCGAGATACCGGCCGCCGCGCTCCACCGGCCGGAACCGGTCGTCCAGCTCGTAGACCAGCGGCATCCCGGTGGGGATGTTGAGCTCGGCGATGTCGGCATCGCCGATCCCGTCAAGGTGCTTGACCAGGGCACGGAGGGAGTTGCCGTGCGCCACGACGAGCGGCATGCGGCCCGCGGCCACGTCGGGAATGATCGCGTCGTACCAGTAAGGCAGCATCCGCTGCACGACGTCGCGCAGGCACTCAGTCCTCGGCAAGAGCTCGTCCGGCAGCAGCGAGTAGCGCGGATCGCCGGCCTGGGAGAGCGGGTCGTCGTCGGGCAGCGGGGGCGGCGGCACGTCGTATGACCTTCGCCACGTCATGAACTGCTCGTCGCCGTACTGCTCTCTTGTCTGCGCCTTGTCCTTGCCCTGCAGGGCACCGTAGTGGCGCTCGTTGAGCCGCCACGACCGCCGCACCGGCAGCCAGCTCAGCCCCGCCGAATCGAGCGCGATCTCAGCCGTCTGGATCGCCCGGCTCAGCAGCGAGGTATGCACCACCCCCGGCCGCAGCCCAGCGTCAATCAGCTGCTGACCTGCGCGCGCGGCCTCTACCTTGCCGCGCTCAGACAGGCGCGCGTCGACCCAGCCAGTGAACAATCCCTTGTCGTTCCACTCGCTCTCGCCGTGCCTGATCATGATCAGCGTGCTCATGGCCGAAATCCTAGCCTGGCAGCGGCGGCCCGCCCGGCCGCGGCCGACGACGTCAGCTCGGCTTAAAAACCTATAAATCATGGCGGGAACGTGGTCATTTATGCAGGTCAAGTACCCTAAAGCCGGTCCCGTCGGGCGGGAACATGGGAGTCAGCTCAGGGGTTGGTCACTTCCGGAGGTGAGGGCCGTGCCGCGACGCTATCCACGGCGTATCGCGACCGTCAGCGTTCACACGTCGCCGCTCGAGCAGCCAGGGACGGGTGACGCCGGCGGTCTTAACGTGTACGTCGTCGAAGTCGCCAAGCGGCTCGCGGACCGGGGCGTCGAGGTCGACATCTTTACCAGGGCAGTGTCACGCGACCAGCCGCAGGTAGCTGAGCTGGCGCCAGGCGTCCTGGTGCGCCATCTGGCAGCCGGGCCATTTGAGGATCTGGATAAATCGGATCTTCCGGGCCAGCTTTGTCAGTTCACCTTCGAGCTGCTGCGGACCGAAGCCGCGCACGCACCCGGCCGGTACGACCTCGTACACGGCCATTACTGGCTGTCCGGCCAGGTGGGCGCCGTGGCCAAGGAGCGCTGGGGAGTCCCGCTCGTTCAGTCCATGCACACGCTCGGCAAGGTCAAGAACGCCGCGCTCGCGGTGGGCGACGCCGCTGAGCCGGAGGTACGGCTGCGCGGCGAGGCCGAGGTGGTCGCCTCGGCTGACCGTCTGGTGGCCAACACCGACGACGAGGCTCGCCAGCTCATCGGCCACTATGCTGCCGACCCGGCCCGCGTCACCACCATCAATCCGGGCGTTGACCTCTCGGTGTTCTGCCCCGGGTCGCAGGCGCAGGCGCGCCGGCAGCTGGGCCTGCCGCAGGACGGCGTCGTGCTCGTATTCGCTGGCCGGGTACAGCCGCTGAAGGCACCCGACGTCGTGCTGCACGCGGCGGCCCGGATGATCGCCGATGATCCGAGCCTCGCGACGAGGCTGACAATCGCCTTCGTCGGCGGCCCGAGCGGTACCGGCCGCCAGGACCCGGACGGCCTGACTGAGCTCGCGGCCCGGCTGGGCCTGACGGGCCTCGTCCGGCTCGAGCCGCCGTGCCCGCAGCCCGAGCTCGCGCAGTGGTACCGAGCCGCCACGCTGGTCATGGTGCCCTCGTACTCGGAGTCCTTCGGCCTGGTCGCGATGGAGGCGCAGGCCTGTGGGACTCCGGTCGTCGCCGCGGCGGTCGGCGGCTTGCGCACCGCGGTCCGGCATGGCCACTCCGGCATCCTGGTCGACTCGCGCGATCCCGGCCACTACGCCAGGGCCGTAAGTGAGCTGATCGGGTCACCTGCAGCCCTGGCCCGGCTCGCGCAGGGTGCCAGGGAGCATGCCTCCAGGTTTGGCTGGTCGGCGACTGTCGATTCGCTGCTTCAGCTCTATGCCGCCGTGACCGCCGAGACGGCAGCACCGGTCGACGCGTGAGCGAGCCGTCGGCGGCTGCTACATCGTGGGCTGGCGCACTCGGCGCCGCGCTCGACGAGCTCGACGTCGAGTATGAGTCCCCAGGCGCGGGGAGCTACCTGGTCACGCTGCCCGGGCAGCACAAGCTCAAGACGATGGCGTGGCTGATCGCTGGCACGCACAGCCTGCACGTCGAGGCCTTCTTCTGCCGCCAGCCCGATGAGAACCATGCGGAGTTCTACCGGTTCCTGCTCGAGCACAACGCCGGCATGTACGGTGTCCACTTCGCGCTCGACCACGTCGGTGATGTGTACCTGGTCGGCCTGCTGCCGCTAGCCGGGATCAGCACCAGCGAAGTAGACCGGTTGCTCGGCTGCGTGCTGAGCTACGCCGACGACACGTTCGACCAGGCCCTGATGATCGGTTTCGCGTCCGCCATCAAGAAGGAGTACGCGTGGCGGGTCAAGCGAGGCGAGAGCTTGGCCAACTTGCAGGCTTTTGGCCGGCTGACCGGCGCCGAGAAGGCCGGACCAGTACTGAGTGAGCCGACCCCTAGGACTTGACGAGCCGGGACACGGCCTGCGCCGCTTCCTTGACCTTGGCCTGCGCCTCCGGCCCGCCCTGCTCGACAGCCTGGGTGACGCAGTGACCGAGGTGATCCTCTAGCAGCCCGATGGCCACAGCCTGCAGTGCACGGGTCGCAGCCGATATCTGGGTCAGCACGTCGATGCAGTACGTGTCGTCCTCGACCATCCGCTGCAAGCCGCGGATCTGGCCCTCGATACGGCGCAGTCGCTTGAGGTAGGCGTCCTTATCTTGGGTGTATCCGTGCATCCTCTGACGGTACACGCCGCGCCAGCCCCCGGCAGCACGCCGACCGGTAATTCCTACTAGGCAGGTCGGTTGCCTAGACGGCGGCGTGCGCCCGGTGGGCGAGGTAAAAAGGTAGTGAGCCGATCGCCCCAGGACCAGGCTGAACCGAGAGCAGACGCACAGCGATTCCCAGGGCAGTAGTGGCAGAGTGCAGTAGTGACAGACTGCCGCCCGCAGAGGGCTGCGGTGCAGGAGGGACATCGTTATGCCGCAGTGCCGGTGTTCGCCGTGGCGGGCAGCGTGATTCCGGGCCTGTCGTGACTGATAGCGCTATAGCCAGGGACACGTTCGAGGTATTCGGCACTACGGCCGTGCTGCTCGTGACCGATCCCCGCGCGCTGGTCCAGGCGCGCGACAATCGCCGACCAAGTGCTGGCAGAAGTAGACCTCGCGTGCAGCAGGTTCCGGCCCGACTCCGAGCTCGCACGACTCAACGCGGCCGACGGCAAGCCGACCGCCATCAGCGCAACCTTCGTCGAGTTGCTGACCGCCGCGCTGCGGGCCGCCAGGCTGACCGGCGGCGACGTGGATCCGACGTGCGGACGTGCCCTGAGCGGGCTCGGATATGACCGGGATTTCGCCGAGGTCAAAGCGGCGGGTGACGCTGCGCCGCGTCTGACCGGGTCCGTCGGCCCGCTGCCCGGCTGGCGCAATGTGCACCTGGACAGCGCAGGCCGGCGCGCCTGGCTTGAGCACGGCGTTCAGATCGACCTCGGCGCCACTGCCAAGGCGTGGACATCAGACCGGTGCGCGGAGCAGATGGCCGACCGGCTCGGCTGCGGCGTGCTCGTCAGCCTCGGCGGCGATGTCGCGATAGCCGGCCAGCCGCCGCCGGACAGCTGGCGGATCAGGGTCACCGACGACCACGCAGCACCGATCTCGGCGCCGGGGCAGACAATATCGATCAGTTCCGGCGGCCTGGCGACGTCCAGTACGACAGTCCGCGCCTGGACGGTGGGCGGTCGGCCCGTGCATCACATCATCGACCCCGGGACCGGCGAGCCGGCCAGGACGTGCTGGCGCACGGTCAGTGTGGCGGCAGGCAACTGCACCGACGCGAACACCGCCAGCACGGCGGCCATCATCCGGAGCGCTGCGGCGCTCGACTGGCTACACGACCTCGGCTTGCCCGCCCGGCTCGTCCGGCACGACGGCTCGGTCGAAACGACCGCCGGCTGGCCCACTGATGTGCCAGGCGACGCCGCATGACCGGGGCCGGTCACGTCAGCGCGATCGTAGTGACGTCGTCGACTCCGCTCTGGTACACGACCAGGGCGACCGGACTGGTCGCCCTCGTGCTGCTCACTGTCGCCATGGCACTCGGGCTTCTGTCATCGGTGCGCTTCTACCGTGAGAACTGGCCGAGGTTCGTGACGCTAGGGCTGCACCGCAACGTGTCCCTGCTCGCGCTGACATTCACCGCCGTGCACGTACTGACGACGGTGCTCGACAGCTTCGTCTCCATCCCGCTGCCCGACGCCTTCATCCCGTTCATCTCCTCCTACCGGCCGATCTGGCTCGGCTTCGGCGCTATCGCGTTCGACCTGATGATTGCGCTGGTCGTCACCAGCCTGCTGCGCGCGCGGATGGGCCTGCGCACCTGGCGCCTAGTGCACTGGTCGGCATACCTGTGCTGGCCGGTAGCAGTGCTGCACGGCCTTGGGACCGGCACGGACACCCCGGTCCGCTGGGTGTTGGTCCTGACGGCAGGCTGCACGCTAGTGATCGCCGGACTGTTGCTATGGCGCCTTGTCCTGACCTGGCCCGACCGGCCGCTGGCCAGCCTGACGGGCGTTATCGTCCTCGTGCTGGCGCTCGTCGTCGGCGGAGCCTGGCTGCGCGCCGGGCCGCTGTCGCCCGGCTGGAGCGCCAGGTCCGGTACACACGTGTCGCACACCAGTGCACAGCGGTGACGATCTGACCCACGAGTGCCAGGGCGCCTGGCTAATGGCTAGTGTGCGCGAAGCCGCCGGAGTTACTGTCTGGCCATGAGGGGCACGCATCGCCGGATGGAGCAGGACCCGCTCCGTTCTGCTGCCTGGGCGGCGGGTGGCTGTGGAGTCTCTTGGTGCCGTCGGGGCTGCTGGCTGTTGTTGTGCCAGCTGTTGGTCATTTAGGCCCGCCCTAGGTGGCCGCCGACAAGCCCGAAGACGACCGGGGCCTCTACTCTCCAGGCCTGGGCGGGTTAGCAGCGGAGCAATTGTCAAGACCTGTGGACAGTTCGATACTGGCTCTTCGCACTTGAGGTGGGGTCCGCGAGTCCACCGCGTATGAGTAGTATTCGGTAGCTGTCACGGTCGCTGCGGAAGCCGCGGGCGATTCAAGGTGTTCCAGCGATTCGTCGTTTGTAGGCGGATGGGGTCTCCCCGCAGTGCCTGGCGAACGATCGAGCGAACGCCCCGACGTCGTCGAAACCCACGGCGATGGACACCTCGAGGACGGAACGGTCCGGCTGGGCCAGCAGGGCCATGGAACGAAGCACGCGGGCACGCAGCAGGTAGCTTCGCCACGACATCCCCAAGTGGGTGTTGAAGATACGGCGCAGTGTTCGTTCCGAAACCCCGACCGCGCGGGTCACGTCACTGACCGCGACGCGGTCAAGGTGAGCACGGGTGTAATCGCTGGCTGCGGTGACAACCGGGTCGGCCGAGACCGGCAAGTTCAATGGCCTCTCGTCATCCAGCGCGTCCGCGACCACATACCCGAGGGTCTGAAAGAACGAGTCTGCTTCCACTCCTGACTCGGTCCGCGAGATCGGCCATCGCACCGAGTAGAGCATCATCTCGCGAAGCAGCGCCGAGACGGCAATTATCCGGACCCGGTCGCCGGCCGCCGGAACGAGTCTTGGCTCAAAGAGCACCGCGAGGGTCCGCCCGTCAGCGGTCAACGTCGTCTGATGCTGCAGGCCCGCCGGGATCCACGCGGCTTGGTGAGGTGGCAGCAGGTAGTGGCCGGCCTGCGTCTTGACCTCCACCATCCCGCGGCAGGCGTACTCGATCTCGTGCACGTCGTGAAAGTGCCAGCCAGTGACCAGCTGCTCGCCGCCGTCATACATGTGGCTGCCTCCCGCCCAGCGGCCACTTTCCCGCAGGTCCACCAGGCCGGTCGTGGCCGTTTGAACTTGATCTTTGGCCGAATCAGCAGGGACGGTCATACCTCGGGAAGCTTACAGTCGGTTTCTAACGCAGACCCTCCCCCTCGCTGATGACCGGCGACGCGCCGAGAAGGAGCCCTGATGCCCACGTTGATCTACTCCATGTCCGTGTCGCTGGACGGTCACATCGCCGGACCGGACGGCGCCATCGACTGGGCCGCGCCTGACGAGGAACTGATGCGGTTCCACAACAAGCAGACCCTAGAACTCACCGGGCACCTGACTGGGCGAGGTCTCTACGAGGACATGCTGGTGTGGGAGACGGCCGAGCAGACCTGGTCGGATCCCCAGGCCCTTGAGTTCGCCCGGCTCTGGAAGGCCATCCCGAAAGTGGTGTTCTCAACCAGCTTGACGACGGTGGAAGGTAACGCCCGCCTGGCGCGCAGTGATGTCGCTGACGAGGTCTCCGAGCTGAAGAATCAGCCCGGCGCCGGCATCTTGTCGGTCGGCGGTGCCAGGCTCGCCGCCTCCCTTGCCGAGAAAGACCTCATCGATGAGTACCGGCTGTTCGTAAGTCCCGTCGTGCTGGGGGGCGGCACCCCGTACTTCTCACCGTTGCCGAAGAGACTCGATCTCGAACTCCTCGAGACGCAGACCTTCTCGCAGGTCGTCTACCTCCGGTACCGGCGCGCTAGCCCTTGATCAGCTCGCGCTCTCGCCGTGCGTCCATCGGCCCCTGACCTGCCTGATCGACAGCCATCATGAACCAATTGCTTATCGCCGCCATACCGATCACTGCGTCACGGTCAGGCGCCACGTCATTCCCGTCCGGCGTGCCCGGCAGAAAGCGGCACCAGGGCAACACGGCGGTGATGACGGGCTCGGTGGCGATGACACTCACGCCGCCCTTCCTTGCTGATCATGGCGCTCGACCAAGACACCGCGCTCAAAGTGAGCCCCGGCCCTCACGAGCGGGACAAGGTGGGGCGCGTTGACGGCGCGCCATCGGTCCTGCGCTGACTCGATCAGCTTGAATGCCATCGCCAGGCCCGCCGCCCGCGAGCCAGGCCCCTTGGTGACCTTGGTCCGGTGCCTTACCGTCGCAAAAGTCGACTCGATGGGATTGGTCGTGCGCAGATGCACCCAGTGTTCCGCGGGGTAGTCGTAGAACGCGAGCAGCTCGTCCAGGCCATCGGTGATCTTCGCGACCGGCCTTGGGGAACTTTGCGCCGTAGGCGGCCTCGAACGCCTTCACCGCCCAGCGCGCCGTCGCCCACCGCGAGCACTGGGGCGCGCATCCCGCGGCGGGCGCAGTCGCGCAGCAGGTCGGCCCACGACTCCGCGGACTCCCGGTAGCCGTCAGCAAGGGCGATGAGTTCCTTGCGCCCATCAGCGCGCACGCCGATCATCACCAGCAGGCACAGCTTGTGCTCCTCCAGCCGGATGTTCACGTGGATGCCGTCAGCCCACAGGTAGACGTAGTCCACGCCGGACAGGTCCCGCCCGGCGAAGGCCCGCTGCTCGGCCTTCCACGTCTCGGTTAGCCGGGTGATCGCCGCCGCCGACAGCCCGGCCGATGAGCCCAGGAACTGGCCGAGGGCGGGCACGAAGACACCGCTGGAGAGCCCGTGCAGGTAGAGCAGGGGCAGCACCTCGGTGATCTTCGGGGTCTTGCGCGCCCACGGCGGCAAGATCGCCGAAGAGAACCGCTTGCGCTCCCCGGTGGCCGGGTCGGTGCGCTTGTCGTTGACCCTTGGTGCGGCCACCTCGATCGCGCCCGCGGCCGTCAGCACGGTGGCCATTCTCATCCCGCTCGGCCGTGAACGCCGCGATATAGGCGTCCACCTCGGCCTGCAGCGCTTCGGCCAGCATCCGCCGCGCGCCTTCCCGGCAGGCACGCCAACGCCGGTCATTGCTTGAGACTCCACACGGTCCCCGGGAAGGTACACCCCTTCCCGGCCGATCCACAGGTCTCAAGCATTGCTCTAGCAGCGGCGAGCCACGCGCTGGCACCCAGGCGCTGTCTCGGACGATGACGGTTGCGAGTTTCGTCGAACGGCTCGTGACTAGTTTCGGGTGATCGTTGTCGAGGCTTTAGGTGACGGCTAACGGTTTCTAGGGTTCCCGACAGCGGCGCAATGTCATCTTGTGATGCGGACAGAGACCGGTCTGACGGCGTTGAGCCCTTGGCCTGTCGGGCCGCCGGTGCCTACGACAAAAAGTATGTGGGCCTGTCCGGAGGCCATCACGATGAACTCCGTTACCCGGTGCTTGATGCGGCCAGCCAGGTGGGAGCTAACAATGCAGCCGAGGCGCGCGGGAGTGAACTTGATCGGGTAACTCTTGGCCGAGATCGCGGTGATCCGCGTCCCGACGGTTGCACTCAGGGCGTTGACGGACTGATCCATGCGCACGGTGATCGCTGGCTTGCTGCTAGGAGAGATTGCCGCGGGGCATGCGGTCGCCAGGCTGACCTCGGGGTAAGTCGGGCTGGGGGACGAACTGCGTCCCGTGCCGGCAAGCACCCAGGCTGCCAGAGCAGCGAGGGTTGCCACGCGCTCACGGCGGCGAACCACCAGCAGGCGCACGGATCCCATGCTCTGTGTCTAGCACGGCCGTTGAGGATCAGGTATGCGGTCAAGCCCAGGGGCGTCGGGTCGGCCGGATCGTGCTGGACCCCGTCCGCAGCGAGCGGAGTCAGGCAGCTATGACCGGTGGCGGGTGGCTGTGGAGTGTTCTGGTGCCGTCGGGGCTGACGGCGGTTGTTGTGCCGTCGGGGTGGAGGGTGATCTGCCAGCCCCAGCGGTGGATGGCGATGAGGTGGTGGAATCTGCAGAGCAGGGTGAGGTTGGTGAGGGCGTGCCGGCCGCCGTCTTTGCGGTGGCGGATGTGGTGCACGTCGCAGCCGGCGGGGGGCATGTCGCAGCCGGGGAACCGGCAGTGCTGGTCGCGTTTTTTGACGGCTCGGCGCAGGTGGACGGGGATGGTGTCGAGGGTGGCGGCGATGTCGAGCGGGAGGCTGATGGCGGCGGCGGGGATGCCGGTCAGGCGGCGGCGCAGCGCGGCGGCGTGCCCGGCCGGGCCGGATAGCAGCGCGATGGCCCGGGCCAGGGTGAGGCCGTGCTGGTCGCCGCGGGCGCGGCCCGCCGCCGCGGCCGCCAGGTCGTGCAGGTGATCGGCGTCAGCGAGGCGTTCCAGGAGGTCGTAGTCGGGGTGGCCGGTGAGGATCGGCTGGATCACCGCGTCGCAGGCGGCGCCGGGGCCGGCGGCGCAGCCGTCGCCATTGCGGCTCAGCTCGTCGAGGGTGATGGTCAGTTCCAGCCGGACGGGCTGGCCGGCCCGCTCGGGGAGGCAGCCGGCGGCGATCAGCCGGGTGCAGGCTTCCTCGAGGGCGTCGTGGCGGCGCTGGGCCAGGGTGCGGGTGTCCTCGGGGCCGCGGGCCGCGGACAGGGAGTCCAGCACGGCCTCGACCGCGGCGGTGCAGCGGGCGGTCAGGTCGCCTTCCAGCCGGCCGGCCCCGTCAAAGGTGGCCGCGAGGCGCACCTGGCGGTCCTCGAACCCGTCGTCATCGGCGTCGGGTGTCGCGTGCCGGCGGATCAGCTCCGCGGCCAGGCCGGCCAGCCCGGACAGCTCCATCCCGGCGGCGGCGGCGGCCAGCAGCGTCTGGTCGGCGCCGCGGCGGGCGTCCTCGGGGAGCCGGCCGGTCCAGTCGATGATCTGCCGGGCCCACGACAGCGACACCCGCCCGGCCGCGAGCGCGTCGGCGATCAGCGGGTGTGCCTCCAGCCGCCGCATCCAGCCGACCTGCCCGGCGGCGGCCCGGCGGGTCGCCTGGGTCTGCCAGGTCAGCCACATCCGCGGCGACCGGTGCCCGTCGCCGGCCAGCCCGCCGCCGGGCACGCTGAACGCGGCCAGCACCCGGGCGTGCGCGGCCGCCTGCCGTGACTCGGCCACCGCCAGCGCCCGCAGGCAGTCAGCCTGCAGGCCATCCGGCCACGACCCCGCATCGGCGTGCGCCAGGTAATCCAGCGCCGCACCCAGCAACGCCAGCGCTGCCGCCGGGACTGTCCGGCCGCACAGACTCGCCAGACGCACCGTCAGCGGCAGCAGATGGGTAACCGCCAGACGAGGACTCGCCGATGGTGGTGGCGGCGGTGGACGAGGAGGAGGAACCCTGAGACGCGGCAGCACCTGGACAGGCCGAAGCAGACTCAGCTGGGTAACCGGGAGACGAGGACTCGCCGATGGTGGTGGCGGCGGTGGACGAGGAGGAAGACGAGAAGGGCGGGGAAGAACAAGAGCAAGCCGGAGACGAGGAAGATCCCGCGGTAGAGGCGCCGCCGTCCGGGCGTGCGAACGCGCCAGCAGATGACCCCGCCAACGCTGACGCGCTAGCCTTCGGCGGCGAGCCGCGATCACCGGCTGGGCCATGATCACCGACCGGGCCGCGCGCACGGGATCGAGGCCGCGACCCCGAAGTGCCCGCGGACGACGCCGGGCCCTCAGCCGCCAGCGGCGCGTGGGTGACAGGGAGGTCGGTGACAGGGAGGTTTGACACAGGGAGGCCGTCCCGCGGAACACCGGGGATATCCCAATCCAGCTCCGTCATCGCTCGCCTCCCTCCGGCGTCAGCTTTGTGCAGCCAGGCTAATCGCTCACGTATTCGATAATATCGTCTGACACTGACATTCTCGAACCATTTTCGGGTGCGGTCGCCTCCTTGTCGGGAGCGCGCGAGCGGGTCGCACGGCGCAGGCAGCATCAGTGAAGGATCGGCCCTCAGACCCAGGGGTGCCTTCTGTGAGAGCGCATCGGGTCGCCGGCAGTAGGGCATCGGTTCGAACCGCACATTACGATCACCTCAGGTCCGATCGGTCTTACCCTGCGGAGGCAACATGGGTCCACTCAGCGGCGTGCGCGTCATCGAGATCGCGAGTCTCGCTCCGGCGCCGTTCGGCTGCATGATCCTGGCCGATCTCGGTGCCGATGTCCTGCGCGTCGAGCGGGCGGAACGGTGCGGCCCGCAGGCTCCGCAGTCACGCGATCCGCTCAGCCGCGGCCGCCGCTCGATCGGACTGAACCTCAAGGATCCCGCGGCGATCGACCTGCTGCTCAGGCTCGTTGGCGACGCCGACGTGCTCGTCGAGGGCTTCCGGCCAGGCGTCGCCGAACGGCTCGGCTTTGGCCCGCAGGCATGCGCGGAGCGCAACCCCGGCCTGATCTTCGCTCGCATGACTGGTTGGGGCCAGGACGGGCCGCTCGCGCCCACCGCCGGGCATGACATTGACTACATCGCCATCTCCGGTGCGCTGAGCACGGTCGGGCGGGCCGGAGAGGCGCCGGTGCCGCCGGTGAACCTGCTGGGCGACTTCGGCGGCGGCGGCATGCTACTTGCCCTGGGCATCCTGGCTGCCCTGGTGGAGCGTGCCCGCAGCGGTCTCGGCCAGGTAGTCGACGCCGCGATGGTCGACGGATCGGCGCTGCTGACGTCCTTCATCTACGGAATGCTCGCAGCCGGCACGTGGCAGGACAATCGTGGTACGAACCTGCTCGATGGCGGCGCGCCGTTCTATGACACCTATGCCACCGCAGACGGCGAGTACATGGCGGTCGGCGCGCTCGAGCCGCAGTTCTACGCCGCGCTGCTGGCCGGCCTCGGGCTTACCGACGCCGGGCTGCCCGGCCAGCACGATAGGGACGGCTGGCCAGTGCTGCGTGAGCGATTTGCGGCGGCATTCGCGGCCCGCACGAGGGGTGAGTGGGAGAAGGTGTTCGCTGGCACCGATGCCTGCGTGTCGCCCGTGCTGAAGCTGGCCGAGGCGCCGGTGCACCCGCACGCGCAAGCGCGCCAGTCCTTCGTCGAAGTCGGCGGCGTTACGCAGCCAGCCCCGGCGCCCCGATTTGGCCGGACGGCCGCCGCCACGCCGGCCGCGCCGCCGCGGCCCGGCGCCGACACCGATGACGTGCTCGCCGGGCTCGGGCTGTCGTCAGCCGATGTGTCCGGCCTGCGGGCGAGGGGCGTGGTTGGCTAAGGCCCGTTCGCAGGATGGTGAGATCCTGCGGTTGGCGCTACCCGCGTTCGGGGCCCTCGTCGCCGAGCCGCTCTTCCTGCTCGCCGACTCCGCCATCGTCAGCCGCCTCGGCACCATCCCGCTCGGCGGGCTCGGCGTCGCCAGCCAGGCGCTCACCACGCTCGTCGGAATCTCGATCTTCCTTGCCTACGGGACAACGGCGGCAGTAGCACGGCAGCTCGGAGCCGGGCAGCGCGACGCGGCGATCCGCCAGGGCATCGACGGACTGTGGCTGGCAGCGGCGATCGGCCTGGCCGTGCTCGCCGCCGGGTGGCCGCTGGCGCCGCACGTCGTCGCGGCTTTCGGTGGCACGCAGGCGGTCAGCCACGAGGCAGTTATCTATCTGCGGATCAGCCTGCTCGGAGCGCCATCGATGCTCCTTGTCCTTGCGGGCACGGGCGTGCTGCGCGGGCTACAGGACACCCGGACACCGCTGCTCGTCGCCATCGCCGCGAACGCGCTGAACATCGGGCTCAACGCGACCTTCGTGCTGGGCCTGCACTGGGGCATCGCCGGATCGGCCGCTGGCACCGTCATCGCGCAGACCGGTTCCGGCGTCGCCTACCTGACGGTGGTATCGCGCGGTGCACGCCTGGCGGGGATCGGCATGCGGCCAGACCGGCAGGGCATCAGGTCGGCCGCCTTCGCCGGGGCGTCGCTAGTGCTGCGGACAGCTGCGCTCCAGGTAGTCCTGGTGTTGATGACCGCCCTGGCCGCCCGGCAATCGGACGCTGCCATCGCGGCACACCAGGTCGCGATGCGGATCTGGAGTCTTTTCGTCTTCGCCCTCGATGCCATCGCGATCGCCGCTCAGGCCATCACGGGGCGATATCTGGGCGCCGGGGACGTGGCCGCGGCCCGCGCCGCGACCCAGCGCATGATCGGCTGGGGCGCTGCATACGGCGCGCTGTTTTCGATCGTGCTGCTGGTGATCCGCCCGGCGCTACCAAGCCTGTTCGGCGTCACGCCGCAAGTGCGCGGGCTGCTCCTGGCCGTGCTGCTCATCGTGATCGTGCAGCAGCCGGTCGCAGGGGTCGTCTTCGTGCTAGACGGGGTGCTCATCGGAGCCGGGGATCAGGATTACCTGGCTGTCGCCGGGCTGATGACGCTCGCCGTCTTCGTCGCCGCGGCCACGATCGTCGTCAGGACCGGTGGCGGACTCGTAGCACTCTGGGTTGCCTATACGGCGTGGATGCTAGCCAGGTTCGTCACGCTGACCTTGCGGACGCGCAGCTCGCGGTGGCTCGTCACCGGCGCGGTGCGGCGGTAGCTGCCGGGCGCGCCAGCGGCCGGGCGCAGGTAGCTGGGCGGCGTCAGTGGCCGAGCGCCAGCTGAACGATCCGGAACACCACCGCGATCATGGCGACGGCCAGGTAGACCCACATCCCCGCCATGCCGACTCGGCGTGCGCCAGACATCGGGGCCGGCGCCAGCATGGCGAGCCGCGGCATACGCCAGTTCTCCTTGCTGACCCCCAGGTCGGCGCCGTGCCCTGCCGCGGCGACCGCGGGCTCGCGCGCGCCGCGGTGCATCAGCAGCGCCGCGCCAGTCACCAGGGCCGCGACGGCGCTGATGGAAAGGATCATGATGATCTGGCGCGCGCCGATGCCGGGGAAGACCACCGAAGCAACGAGGATCAGGGAGAGCGCGATGAGCAGCGTTATGACGGCACCGGTGAAGGCGTTGGTCGCCCTGCCGTTGACCCACGGCCCGAGCACTGCCTTGTCGTTGCACAGCATCAGCAGGAAGACCGTCGCGCTCGGCAGCAGTACTCCCGCCAGTACCTGGACCCCCTCGGTGAACAGGCCCAGCGGCGAGCCCGGGATCAGCACGATCGTGGCCGCTCCAGCGATCAGGGCGCCGTACATGACGTAGAAGCCCTTGGCGTGCTTCACACCGCGGTGCAGCGAGTGCTTCAGGCCCAGCACGTCGCCAAGCGCGTACGCGGTCGACAGCGAGACCGCGAAAGCGCCGATCATCGCGGCGTCCAGCAGGGCCACCGCAAACAGCGCGCCAGCCGCCTTGCCCGCGTAGGCCGCGACGCCGGCGGCCAGCCCGGCCGCATCTGTGAAGTGCCCGGCCGCGGCCGTCCCGGCGAACGCCGCGGTCATCGCGCCCATGATCGCCGCGCCACCGACGATCACGACGGCGATGCCGATGACCAGATCGGCCTTCTCATAGGGGATGAACCGCGGAGTGATCCTCTTGTCGATGACGTACGACTGCTGGAAGAACAGCTGCCAGGGCGCGACGGTCGTGCCGACGATTCCGATGATCAGGAGCATCACCGTGCCCAGCTGGCCGCTGCCCCCCGGCATGGTCGGCACGGCGAAGCCCGTCGCCATCTGGCCGGCCGGCGGGTGGGCCAGCACGTAGAGCGGGATCAGCAGCAGGGAGCCGGCGCAGAAGGCCATCGCGATCCGCTCGAACCTGCGGAAGCTGCCCGTCATGGCCGAGGCGATGATGACCAGCGCGGCCAGGACCACGGCGAGAATCTTCGGCACGCCGAGGTAGCCAGCCGCCAGGGCGATGCCGATGAACTCGGTAATGATCGTCAGGGCGTTCAGCAGGAACAGGTCGATGACACTGAACGCTCCCCAGAACCTGCCGAAGCGCTCCAGGATCAGCCGCGCGTGCCCGACCCCGGTGACCGCGCCGAGCCTGAGCACCATCTCCTGATTGACGTACAGCACGGGAATGAGCAGAACGAACGTCCACAGCAGATGGGTGCCGTAGTTCTGGCCCGCCTGGCCGTAAGTCGAGAATGCGCCGGCGTCATTGTCGCCGATCATTACGATCAGGCCTGGCCCCACGATGGCCAGGAGCGTCTTCAGCTTCGCGGACGCTGTAGTCCGGGCGCCGAGGTCGTCGGCGGCTATCGTGCCGAGCGCGCCGCGGATGTCCCCGACGTGGGCAGAGTCGAGCGCCGCTCCGCGCACAGGGGGTGCTGCAGAAGTCACGGCGGACCACCCCTTCACCGCCGTCGCCGCGGCGGGGTCGGGGGCACGCGCAGACCGACGCGGCAGGCCTCAGCGGGCCGGCCGCAGCTGACAGTCGGGGTGCGCTCTAGCGGAGCGCGTGCGCGTGCCCAGGGCAGGCAGGATTAACGGCGAGGGGCCATTTTCGGCCCGGACTATCGTGGTCCATGCTCGCCTCCTTTCTGCCGCGGCTGCACCGCGCCATGCTCACCAGCCCGCCGACAGGGCGGGCATGCTCAGCCTAAGGCACCCAAGGAGAGCATCGCGGCCACGGCGAATCCGCCCTAGCCAGGCACCCTCTCGTTAGAGCTTTGGCACTCCACGGCGTAGCGCGCGCAGCGGGCCCGCGCAGCCACCTGGCCTCACCCCTTACTCCGGGGAGAGGTGTCCTGATCCGGAGCGTCTCTCGACGGGTGGGATCAGTGGCCTGTGTCCGTGAAGACGCCTCACCGAACAAGGTGTCCCAATTACAGAGCTTCTTGAGGATGCCCGCAGCGTCGCGCGAATGTCAAGCTAGCGGCCCGGTCGGGCGGGCGCGCGACCTAGGGCCGATCGCCACGGTGGTCGCCGCCGCGGGCATCGGGCGGCTCTGCGGCCTCCCGTCGCCGCCAGTCCTCCGGCAGCGTCGCCTCGAGGACATCGTCCACCGTAATCAGGCCGATCATCACCCCGCGGTCGTCCACGACGGGGACCGTGATCAGGTTGTAGTCGCTCATCAGCACGGCCACGTCGACGACATCCGTGGCCGCCCCGACCCTGACCGGATCAGCTTCGAATACGTCACTGACGAGCGCGCCAGACTCCGCCTGCACCAGGGTCACCAACCTGGCCACGCCGGTCAGCCGGCCGCGCTCATCGAGGGCGTGCACGCTGGTCAGCGCTTCGGGCTGGAGGCTGACCGACGCAGCCACGGCGGCCAGCGCATCCGACACGACTGCTCCTGCGGGAACGGTGACGTAATCCATCCCCATGAGCCCACCGGCGCTCGTGGGATTGAAGCCCATCAGGGTCCGCACCTTGACCTGCTGAGCCGGTGGCAGCTGGTCAAGCACCGGCTGCCGGCGCCGCTGCGGCAGTTCGGCGATGGCGTCGGCCGCGTCGTCGGCCCGCATCCTGCCCAGCACCTGCGCGATCTCCGCGTCGGTGCGGGCACCCAGGAGCCGCGTTGCGAGATCCTCGTCCAACTCCTCGAAGACATCCGCCTCGAGCTCTGGGTCGGCGTGTACCTGGCCGAGGATCTCGCTCTCCTCTTCCCGTGACGCGGTTTCCAGCAGGTCGGCGATCTGGGCTGGCTTGAGCCTGCGGATCCGGCCGAATGGCCGCCGGGTCAGGGCGCTGCCGGTGTGGCCGATGAGGGGCTCGAACTTGCCCCACTCCCGGAACTGATGGTCCCGGCGGCCAGCCGTCGCGGCGAGGCCGCCGAGGAGCCGGTGCGGGCGGCGGTGACTGTCGACCCCGTTCACGACCCACTCGCCGCCAACTGGCGCGAGCTCCAGGTCGCCAGCCCGGATCAGCTGTGCGCTCTCGACATCGATCAGCCGGTGCCCGAGCACATCAGCTCGCAGCAAGACCTCGCCGTCGCGCCGCCCGAACTGGCGCAGGTCGAGCCGGGCGCTGGTGAGCCGGAGCTCCGCGCCCCCGAGCACGCCCACTTGCTCGATGGGCACGTACAGAGACCGGCCGCCTATGGTCGCGACGAGTCCGGTCACGACTGGGAAATCAGCGCCGCGTAGCCGGACGATGACATCGGATAGCCGCCCGATCGACCCACCATGCTTGTCTGTGACCGGCTGGCGCAGAAGCTCGGACAGCCGCAAAGTACGGAAGCCTCCGGCCCGCCCTGCCGGGCCGGCTGGTGTCGTGGTCACCGGCTCAGCCTGTCACGAATTGGGCACCGCGGGGCATCGAGCGGACCGCATCGTGGGCACAGCCGGCCACTTGTCGCCCCAAGTCATCACAAGTCGGACAGTCCGCCTATCCTGGATCACCGCACAGCGAGCGTGGTGGAGCCACGGGTCCCTGACGGGCCCGCCCCACTACCGCCCGGGCGCGGAGCCGAGCCAGCGCCCGGCCTCCCGCCGCCTGCGGCCGCAATGGTATGAAGGCCACGACGAGGTGCTGCCGAAGGGGAGGGGGACAGTCAGCGTGGCCATGCGACGCGCGGTCGGCTCGCTTGTCGGGCGCGACGACATGGCTGAGGGCTTTGGTTACACGCTGAAGCGCAGGCTCCTCGGCAAGCCGCTGATCAACGAGCAGCTCAGCGAGCAGCGGCTCTCCAAGCGGCTGGCGCTCGGCGTGCTCTCGCCCGACGGCATCTCCTCCTCCGCATACGGCACCGAGGAAATCCTGATCGAGCTGCTCAAGGGCGGCCTCGGGGTCGCGGCGTTCACCCTCATCCTGCCGCTGACCGGCGTCGTGCTGTTCGTGATGGTGCTGGTCGTGCTGTCGTACCGCGAGGTCGTCACGGTCTACACCAGGGCCGGCGGCTCGTACGTGGTCGCCCGGGACAACTTCGGGCCCAGGGTGGCCCAGATCGCGGCGGTCGCGCTGCTGATCGACTACGTCGTCACGGTCGCTGTGCAGGTCGCGGCTGGAACGGCGGCGGTTGCCTCCGCCTTCCCGAGGTCACCGATCAACAACCCCACCATCATCACGGTGATCTCGATCGGCGTGGTGCTGATCATGCTGTACGGCAACCTGCGCGGCATCCGCGAGGCCGGCAAGGCGTTCGCCATCCCGACCTACCTGTTCTCCAGCGTGGTCATCATCATGATCCTTATTGGGCTGGGGCGCGAGATCTTCGGCTCACTCCCGCGCGTGCCCATCCCGGCGGGCGCGGACGTCTACGGCGCGCACGTGTCGCACAGCACAAGCAGCCTGATCGCGTTCGGGATGGTCTTCGTGCTCGCGCGGGCTTTCGCCAACGGCGGTTCGTCGCTGACGGGCATCGAGGCCGTATCCAACGCGGTCAGCGCCTTCAAGCCGCCCGAGGGGCTCAACGCCCGAAAGGTCCTGGTGACCGAGGGCCTCATCCTCGGCACGCTGGTCGCCGGCATCTCGTGGCTGGCGCACGTCACGCACGCCACGCCGTACGTCTCCGGCGTCCCGACCGTGCTCTCGCAGGAAGCCAAGGTCGTATTCGGCCATTCCTTCGCCGGGACCGCAATGTGGGTGATTGTCCAGGCAGCCACGGCGCTGATCCTCTATACGGGCGGCAACACCAGCTTCAACGGCTTCCCGTTCCTGGCCAACTTCGTCGCCGAGGACGCGTTCCTGCCCCGGTGGCTGACCAAGCGCGGGCACCGGCTCGTGTTTTCCAACGGCATCGTATTGCTGGCCATCGTGTCGATCACGCTGCTGGCCGTCGTCGGGTCCAACGTCAACAAGCTGGTGCCCTTCTACGCCCTCGGCGTGTTCACGGCCTTCACCATGGCCGGCTTCGGCATGGCCAAGTACTTCCACCGGACCCGCGGGCGGAACTGGCGCTACAAGCTCGTCATCAACTTCGCGGCCGGTGTCACGTCACTCGTTGTCGTGCTGATCTTCGTGGTAGTGAAGTTCAGCGAGGGCGCCTGGCTTGTGGTCCTGCTCTTCGCCATCGGCGTGCCCGCTCTGATCCGCCTGAACAGGCAGTACCGAGTGGAGGCCACAGTGCTGGAGGGCATCGGCAGCCGCGGGAAGCCACCGGAGCCGCCCACCTACTCACGGCGCAGCGTCTACGTCTTCATCGACGACTTCGACCTCGCGACGATCGCGGGGCTCCGCTACGCCCGCAGCCTGCGGCCCACGTCGCTCCGTGCCGTGCACTTCGTCATCGACAACGTCCAGGCCGACAAGCTGCGCGAGGACTGGGTACGGGCAAACCCGGGCATTCCGCTCGACTTCGTCGACTGCCCCGACCGGCGGCTCGCCACCGCGGCGGCGAACCTGGTCGGCGCGGAGGCGGTGCTGCCAGGCGTGGGCGTCACGGCGGTCCTGCCGCGGCGCAGCTACGCACCGATCGTCAGCCGCCTGCTGCACGACAGGACCGCCGACAAGATGGCCTCGCTGATCAGCCGGATCCCGCACGCGGCCGCTACGATCGTGCCCTTCGACGTGCGCAGCCGGGTGGAGAGCCTGGCCGCACGCGGCGTGGCCCAGCCGAAAGCGCCCGGAACGCAGGCACCAGGGACGGCACCCGAGGCACCGGCTGACCAGCCAGCCGCGCCAACCGCGCCGCCTACGCCCGCGCAGATCCGGGCAGCCGAGCAGCCGCTGCCAGAAGCCGTCACGACACCCGGCGACAGCGGGTCCTACGACCGACCGCCGCCACAGCGTGGAGTGACGGCGATTGGCTCGCTGACGAGGCCGGGACGAGCTACCGCCGAGGGCCGCGTACACACGGTGGAGATCAGGCCCGTTGAGCACAACACCGTCCTGGCCTGCGACGTCGAGGACTCGACCGGCCAGCTGACGGCGCTGTTCTATGGCCGCTCGAACATCGCGGGCCTGCGGCCGGGCGTCAAGATCAGGCTGCGCGGCCAGGTGGGGATCCGGGAAGGCCGGCCAGTCATGATCAACCCCGCCTACGAGCTGCTGGCGCCGGGTGAAGCCACCGCCGCCGAGCAACAGGAGCAGGACAACCAGTCCAGGCGCGGCCGCAACCGCCGGGACGACCAGCAGACATGACCGCACCGCAGCCGCCTGACCGCGAGCCTGATCACGGCGAGCAGCAGACGGTGCCGAGTCGCAGTGCCTCCGCCGGCCATGGGCACACGCACGGTCGCCCTAACCACGGACGCCGCGAGACGGTGACGGGCAGCCTACCGGCGCGCCCTTACCATCGTGCTGCTGATCAGCCTCGGCATCGCAATAGCCGAAGTGATCGGGGCCATCATCACCGGGGCGCTCGTCCTGTTCGCCGATGCGGCGCACATGGCCGCCGACGCGGCCGGCGTCGGGCTCTCACTGCTAGCTGCCTGGTTCGCCAGCCGCCCGGCGACCGATCGCCTGACGTTCGGCTACGCCAGGGCGGAGATCCTGGCGGCGATGGCCAACTCGCTGCTACTGCTGGCCATGGCCGGGGTCATCATCGTCGAGGCCATCCGGCGGCTGGCGTCGCCGCCAGCGGTCAGCTCGGGCCTGCTGATCGCCTTCGGCATCGGCGCGCTGATAGCCAACTCGTGCTCACTCCTGGTGCTACGCCACGGTCAGGCGGAGAGCCTGAACGTCCGCGGTGCCTTCCTCGAGGTCGCCGCCGACACTCTGGGCGCCGCGGCGGTGATCGTGACCGGGATCGTCATCAGCGCGACCGGCCTCACCATCGCCGACCCGATCGCCTCGCTCGCCGTCGGCGCGCTGATCCTGCCGCGCACCTGGCGGCTCCTGCGGGAGGCCATCGACATCCTGCTCGAGACCAGCCCGGAGGGCATCAACCTGGACGAGATCCGCCAGCACATGGTGGGCGTGCCGGGCATCCGGGAAGTGCATGAGCTGCACGTGTGGACGATCACGTCGGGCCTGCCGGTGTTCTCGGCGCACGTGGTCGTCGATCCGGAGATCATCGAGCGCGGTCAGAGCGCCATCATGCTCGACCGGCTCCAGGCCTGCCTGCGCGGGCACTTCGACGTCGACCACTCCACTTTCCAGCTCGAGCCCGCCGGCCACGCCGACCACGAGCAGCCCATGCACGAGTGATCCAGGCGGCACGCTCCCGGCGGCAACTGCGACGACCGCGAACTACGACGGCGGCGAACTCTCGAAGTACCTCGGGTTAGCGACCGCGAGGCGCGCCGCCACGCACTCAGCCAGTCCGGCGCCGGCTGGCGGAGACGGCGGCACGTCGACATGGCCGAGCTCAAGCTCGCGCGCGACGATCGCCAAGGCGTTGGCCGCGACCCGGGCGTGGAAGGCGACCTGCCCGGTCGTCGCTGGCATCACGCTGCCGGTCAGGTACTCCCGGACCGCCTCGAGCAGCTCGCTGGCGGTGGGCCGGCCGTGCGGCGCTGGCGACGCCTGGCCCTGGCCGCTCAGCCGCGGGCGTGACCGCGCCGCCCGGGTCGCCGCCTCCGGATCCAGGAGCAGCAGGAGGTCCCACTCCTGCTCGCAGACACGGCGGCCGATCGCGGCGAGCTCGACCGACCGGTGCGCGCCGGACAGGTGCGCCCACGCCTGCGTCATGCAGATGACTCCCCAGCGCAGCGTGCCGAGGATCTCCCACCAGCGGAGCTCCTCGAGCGAAATCTCGGCGCCGCCCGCCGCCCGGTAGGCGGCGAGCAGTTCCTGCCGCGAGCCAAGGCCGGCAACCGGCGGATCGACGCCAAAGCGCCACGCCTTCACACACAGCCAGCCGAGGTCCTCGGCTGGGTTCCCGATATGGGTCAGCTCCCAGTCCAGCACCGCCGCCAAGCCCTCCGGCCCGACAATCACGTTGCCGAGGCGGAAGTCACCGTGCAGCAGCACGGGCTCGCGCGCCGGAGGCGGTGCGGCGGCCAGTTCCGCCAGCGCCATTTCGAACGCCGGGCTCACCTCCGCGAAGGTGTCCAGCGTCGCACGCAAGTTGTCCAGCGGAGCAGGCTGCGGGAAGGAAGCGGGCGCGTCCAGGGCATGCAGCTGCGCGGCGAACGTGCCCAGCTGGCCCACGAGGACGCCACGGGCGCTCGCATACTGCTCGTCGCGGAGGATCCTGCGGGCGATGGTCTCGCCCTCCACCCGGCGCATGATCATGCCCGCGGTGCCGAGACCCGTGCCAAGACTGGTGCCGAGACCGGTGCCGTCCGAGCGCAACAGCAACTCGGGCACCGGCAGGCCGGCCGCGTGCGCCAGCCTGATCGCCGCCGCCTCCCGGTCGATGGCGCCTGGCTCCCCTGCCCGGCCGGGCGGGTCCCGGCGCAGGATCAGCTCATTCCTGGCGCCGTCCGTGCCGATGGCGTCAAACGACCACGTCTCCTTCGAGGCACCGCCAGAAAGCCGGGTGAACGCCTCGATGGTGGCGGCCCCGATGAGCGGCCGCAGCGATCGGGCAACCTCGTTCCCGTCCGGAGCATCTGCCATCAGCTCTCCGCCACGCCTTTCGGAGCCCGCTGCCGCATGAAACCGAACATGTAGCCCGCCACCCGCCGCATCTGGATCTCCTCGGCACCCTCGGTGATCCGGTAGCGGCGATGGTGCCGGTAGATGTGCTCGAACGGCTTATGCCGTGAGTAGCCGAGCCCGCCGTGCACCTGCATGGCCCGGTCGGCCGCCTCGCAGCACAGCCGGTTCGCCCAGTAGTTGCACATGGAGACCTTGTCCGAGGCCGAGAACGGCCCGTCCCGGTCCATCAGCCAGGCGGTCTTGTGTATCAGCGCGCGCAGCATCTCGCACTGGGTCTGGAGCTCGACCAGCGGGAACTGAATGGCCTGATTGCTGGCCAGCGACTTGCCGAACGGCTTGCGCTCGAGGGCGTAGGCCACCGACTCGTTGATGCAGTATTGCGCTGCGCCAAGGCTCGAGGCAGCCTGGCGGATCCGGTTCTCGTTGAAGAAGTGCTGCACGACCGCCAGCCCGCGGCCCTCGCCGCCGAAGATCGCGCTGTCCGGTACGCGCACGTCAGCGAAGGTGACGTGCGCGTGGTCCGTCGGCATGTTGAAGGTCCACAGGTACTGCTCGATGGTGAAGCCAGGCGACGCGACCGGGGTCAAGAAGGCGGTGATGCCGTCCGCGTCGCCTGGCTTGCCGCCGGTGCGGGCGAAGATCAGGTCATGCGAGGCGGCGTGCACGCCCGTGTTGAACGTCTTCTCCCCGTTGATGATCCAGCCGTCGCCGTCCCGCATCGCCGTGGTCTCCATGAACGTGGCGTCCGACCCATGCGCGGGCTCGGTGATGCCGAACGCGAAGCCCTTACGGCCGGCGGCAAGGTCGTCGATCCACTCGGCATGCTGTGCCGGGGTGCCGTACTCGATCATCAGCATCAGCCCGACGTTGTTACCCACGATCATGTGCTCGTTCTGGAGATCGCAATGCAGCCCGAGCCCCTTGCCGGCCAGGTGCTCGCGGATCACCGCCATGCCGAGGTTGGTCCCGTCCCGCCCGCCATACTTGGCCGGAAACGCGTACCGGTAGTGCCCGGCAGCGTCGGCGCGGCGCCTGGCCTCACGCAGTAGCGCCTCCCAGTCCCGGTTCGGCAGGCCGCCCCGCTCCCAGTCGGTCCTAGCGTCCTCGCGACGGTGGTCGAAGAACCTGATGTTGTCGTCTTGCTGCTCCAGCGGCCGGATCTCGGCCTCGATGAACGTGTCCAGCTCGGACAGGTAAGCGGCGAGGTCCGCCGGGATGTCGAAGTCCATGTTCGCTCCCTACCACGGCGCGCGCCCCCCGCACCAGACCCCCGCCAGGCACTAGAGCAATTCCATACTCGCGAGTAATGTCGGGAGCATCGCCGGACCCGGGAGGGCTGCCGTGAGCACGTACGAGCACTACACAACGCCGGTCGAGCCAGGGACCTGGGACGTTCCCTCCGCCGGGGCGGCCAGGTTCAGCTGGGAGTACGACGAGGGCCGCAGCAAGCTGCTCGATCTGTACCAGCGCGGCAAGGACAAGCAGTGGGACGCTGCGAAACGGATTGACTGGTCGATACCGGTCAATCCATGCAATGTGATGGAGCAGACCGACGAGCTGAACCCGATCTACGGCTCGCGGCAGTGGAACGTGCTGAACCAGAAGGAGCGCGACGAGCTCGACCACCACCTGTCTGCCTGGTTGTTCAGCCAGTTCCTGCACGGCGAGCAGGGCGCGCTGACCGTCGCGGCCAAGATCATCGAGTCAGTGCCGGACATGGACTCGAAGTTCTATGCCGCTACCCAGGCCATGGACGAGGCCCGCCACGTCGAGCTGTACGCACGGTTCATGCGGGAGAAGATCGGACTGTACTACCCGGTAAACCCGGACCTGGCGCAGCTGCTCGCCGACGCGCTGTCAGATTCGCGCTGGGACATGCCCTACCTCGGGATGCAGGTGCTCATCGAGGGCCTGGCGCTGGCCGCCTTCGGGGTGCACCGGGACCTGTCAAACAACCCGCTGGTCACCCAGCTGCTGGCCTACGTGATGCAGGACGAGGCGCGGCACGTGGCCTTCGGCCGGCTGGCGCTGCGCGACTACTACAAGGAGCTCACGTCAGCCGAGCTGGCCGACCGGGAGGAGTTCATCGTCGAGGGCTGCTACCTGATGCGCAACCGGTTCACCGGCCGCGAGGTCTGGGAGCGGATGGGATTCGACGTGCAGGAGTGCATGGAGTTCTCTGACCAGTCGCCGGTGCAGCAGGCGTTCCGGACACTGCTGTTCTCCCGGATCGTGCCGTGCGTGAAGGACATCGGCCTGTGGGGACCCAAGGTCCAGCACGCCTACGTCGACCTTGGCGTCATCGAGGCCGCCGAATCCGATCTGGACGTGCTGATGCGTGCCGACGAGGAACTGGCCGAGAAGATCGACCGGGAGAAGTACGCAGCCGAACTCGCCGCCCGCCACAGCGAGGTCGACGAGGCGATAGCGCTGGCCAGCCAGGGCTAGCCGGTCACCACAGGTCGCCGCTGGTCAGCACGTACAAGAACGGGACCAGCGGGACGATGCTGAAGATCGCCCAGGCAAGCTTCGCCCCGCCTCCCATGTCGCGGCGACTCGCCAGATCGATCCAGATGAGGATCACCGCGATCGGGTGGAGGAAGCAGATCAGGAGCTCGATAATCTTCTTCACCCTCGTCACGGTACCCCTCCGGCCCGCGAGTTAATGACCCCGTGCTTAATGACCCCGTGCTTAATGACCCCGTGCAGCCTCCGGCCCGATGTGCAGGTCGCGGAGCGCGGTCCTGGCCGCCCACATGCCGCACATCCCGTGCACGCCGCCGCCGGGCGGCGTCGATCCCGAGCACAGGTAGACCCCGTCCAGCGGCGTCCGGTAGGGATTCCAGCGCAGCGTCGGCCTGCCGATCGTCTGCCGCAGCGTTCCGGCGCCCGCTGTGATGTCGCCGCCGATGTAGCCGGGGTTGTAAAGCTCCATGTCGGTCGCGGTCCGCACCGACCGCGCGCGGACGAGGTCGCGGAAACCGGGCGCGAAGCGCTCGATCTGCGCTTCGATCCGGTCCGCCATGTTGACGTCCGAGCCGGGCGGCACGTGGCAGTAGCCCCACAGTGCGTGCTTGCCGGCAGGCGCCCGGCTGGGGTCGACCACCCCCGGCTGCGCGACCAGGCAGAACGGCTGCTCCGGATGCCGGCCAGCGTTGACATCGGCCTCGCTTCGCGAGACCTCTTCGATGGTGCCGCCGACGTGCACCGTGCCGGCTTCCCGACAGGCTTCGTTCGTCCAGGGAACGGGCCCGTCCAGCGCCCAGTCGACCTTGCAAACTCCGGGGCCGTACCGGAACCGGCGCATAGCCCGGCGGTAGCCGGCCGGCAGGCGGTCGCCAGCTATCCCGATGAGCTGGCGCGGCGTCACATCCAGCAAGACCGTCTTGGCCGGGGGAAGCTGGTCAAGCTGCTCGATCCAGGTACCGGTGGTGATCGAGCCACCAAGCTCGGCGAGCTCCGCCGTCATGGCGGCGATCAGCTGCTGGCTGCCGCCTTCGATCAGCGGCCAGCCGGTCGTGTGCGCCAGCATCATCAGCGTGAGGCCGAAGGCACTCGTCAGCGGCCTCGACAGCGGCCGTAGCGAGTGGCCAGCCACGCCGGCGAACAATGCGCGCGCCTCAGGCGTGCGCAGGCGCCGAGCCAGGACCGAGGCCGGCAACAGTCCCTCGGCGCCAAAGCGAGCGGCCGGGATCGGCTTGCCTGGCAGGGAGCGCAGCGGTGCCAGCGCCAGCGACAAGACCGTCTCGCTGTCCCGCACCAGTGGCTCCATCAGGTGCTGGTAGGCGGCCCTGTCGGCTCCTCGCCGGCCCGCGGTCTCGGCCACCGATCCGCTGATGGCGCCGGCCCGGCCGCCGTCCAGCGGGTGGGCGACCGCCACCTTCGGCGCCAGCAAGCGCACGCCGCGGCCAGCCAGATCGGAGCCGAGGAAGAACGGCGACGCGGCTGCCAGCGGGTGCACGGCGGAGCACACGTCGTGGATGAAGCCCGGCAGCGTCAGCTCGGCCGTCCGGCAGCCGCCGCCTGGCGTCGGCGCGCCCTCGAAGACCTGCACCCTGAGCCCGGCCCTGGCCAGCGTCAGCGCGCCGGCCAGACCGTTGGGTCCGGCACCGACCACGACGGCGTCGGGCTCGCTCACAGGCAGATCACCTCGCCGTCAGCCGCGAGCGTCACCGGGACCTGACTGTCCGGCAGACCCTCGGCAAGCTTCTCCAGCTCGGTATCGGTCCGGTCCGGGCGGTGATGCAGCAGCACAACCCGACGCGCGCCGGCGGCAGCGGCCAGGCCGATGGCATACTCCGCGGCCGCATGCCCGAACGTCAGCGCGGGGTCGAAGTCCTCGGCGTACCAGAACGAGTCGTGCATCAGGATGTCCGCGCCGGCCGCGAGCGCCAGCGCCGCGTCGTGATAGGCCCCGAGGCCATCCGGCCCGGGACCGAGGTCGGTCGGGCTGTGGTCGGGCAGGTACGCGATCGCGTGCTTGCCGTCGCTGACCCGGTAGCCGAAGGTGCGGCCGCCCTTGTGCGGGATCTCGCGGGCTAGCAGCGTGAGCGGTCCGAGCTGAACTTCGCCTTCGTCGAGCCCCTCGATGGTCCAGTCGCCCCGCAGCTGGCGTGGGGTGATCGGGAAGGTCGGCGGTGACATGCCCCGCTCCAGGGCCGCCGCCGCTCCCGAGCCCCCCTCTGGCTCAGGAAGCAGCAGGCGGACCCTGGCGTCCCCGCGGTCGCCGCCGGTGAAGAACGGCAGGCCCTGCGTGTGATCCCAGTGCAGGTGCGTCAGCGCGATCGTGCCGCGGAACGGGCCGCCGGCCAAAAGCCGGGTGACATCCCTGATGCCGGTGCCGGCATCCAGGAGCAGGCCGGGCACTGTGGCACCGTCGTGGGTGATCGCCAGGCAGGACGTATGCCCGCCATAGCGCACGAAATCACGGCCAGGTGCCGGGGTGGAACCACGAGTGCCGCACAGGTTGATCCGCACCTATCAGCCCTGGACCGCATCCTCGCGCCGGTGGCCGCCGGCCAGCTCGGTGAGCGCGTCGGAGTCGAACTGGCTTGCTGGCACCGACGCGACCCGGCAGGCCGTGACGGCGACCAGCGTGGACGTTCGGATCCCGCCTTCCAGGTGCGCGCGCTCACCGAGCAGGGCGCCAGGCCCGTACTCACCTAGCTGCTGACCGTCTCGGTCCACCCGGATGACGCCGTCGAGCACGAGGTACAGGTCAGAGCCCGGCTCGCCCTGGCTGACCAGGGTGTCGCCAGCCTTCAGGGTGGTGAAGCGCGGCTTCTGCCCGCCGTGCATGAGCTGCACCGACAAGATCCGCTCGAGCGCCGTCTCGACCGCCGTCACGAGCGCCGGGGAGTCCTCATCGCCCCAGGGGCTGTGCTGCGTGTCGAACTGCCGCGCGATCCAATCCTTGAAGTCGGTAAGGCCCGACTTGCTCGCGAGCTGGCCCGCGCTGTCGTAGATCCAGTGCCGCGGGAACGGGCTCGCGCCGGTCATCGCGAACTCCACGTGACCGTCGGAGTGCAGGGTCAGGGACAGGGTCGTCCACACCAGCGGAGCGAGCCACAGGACGAACGGCTTGCGGCTGATCGTCCGCGGCATCGGCGCGCCGGTCCGGCCGCCGACGGTCTGGCTGAACCGCACCCAGCCGTCGCCATGCTCCGGCTCCCGCTGTAGGTCTGCGAGCTGGACCGCCTGGAACCGGTACTTCAGCGCGCCCAGCTTGACCAGGCTCGAGCCGATGAGGCCGCGGCCGGAATAGCCGCAGTCAGTGATCTGCCCGTCGTCGCCGACCTCGATCCAGGCCCGCAGGTCGTTGGCGAACCGGAACCGGTCAGCGGCTTGCAGCTCTACCAGGTCAGTCAGCTCGCCGGGGGGCGGGTCATCGTAGTGCCCCATGCCCGTGTCGAAGGGGATCCGCATGCTGCCGGTCACGGCCTCTGACGGGATCCAGGAGATTGATGTCACGCTGCTCTCGTACCTCATGGTCTCAGCATGACAGCCGCGGCAGTCGAACAACATCGTGCTGCCTGGCGTCTCCTGGTGTGCCTATCACCCCATCCTCGGCGCGGCCACGGCTACTCGGTCCGGAGCAGTTGCGCCGGCCGGACCCCGGTGCTCCCGCTAGCCGGCCACAACGCGACGGCGTTCGCCGCTAGAAGTACGGCCGGGATCAGCAAGAGACCCGTCGCGATGGGGACACCAGTGCCCGGCGAGATGCCCAGCACGTCGGCAAACAGCGCCCAGGCCCAGTGGCCGGCCGCCGCCCCGATCGGCAGCCCGATGAGCAGCGCCAGGACGGTGACCGTGGTGATCTGCCAGAACATCACGGACGTGAGCTGACGCCGCCGCAAGCCGAGCGTCCGCAGGACGGCGAAATCGCGGCGCCGGGACCTGGCGGACTGGAACGCGAACTGCGCCAGCACGCCCAGGCCGAGAATTGCCAGCAGCCCCGCAAGGATCAGCGGGGTCGCGTCGACCGGTTGGTAGTTGATCACGCCGTTCGGCTGCTGATTGGTGACGACGCACGTCGACTGCTGCACGCTGGCACAGAACTTGGCCATCGCCCGGGTGAAGGAGGCGATGTCCGCGGCCTTGCGAGGTCCTGGCGCGAACTTCAGGAGCACGAAGTTGTAACCGGGGCCGTTGGAAGACTCTGCCTGCGCCGCGAGCACGCTGGCCGGCACGAGCGCGCCGGCGCCTAGATCCGTGGGAGTGAACGAACCCTGGCCAAAGTACGGGAAGACGGCACGGCCGACGACCTTGAGCGGCCTCGATGGCCCCGATGCAGAGACGTCGACGACCTGCCCGAGCCTAAGCGCGCCGCTGCGCATCGTCGATGTACCCAGGACCAGCTGACCGGCCGCTGGCGCGTGGCCCGCCAGGATTGTCGGCGTCAGCAGCTGGCCGCGGGCCGGCGCGAGGCCGATGGCCGGCACCACTCCGCCGTGCTGCCCGAGGGTTACGGTGCCGTGATACCCGAACGTCCACGCCGTCAGCCCAGGCACTGCCTTGATGTCGTTGTCGAACGCAGTTGCGCTGATGGTCCCGAACTGCAGGTCCATCGCGACGTCCCAGGTTTTCCCGTACAGCCGCGGCGTCCGTTCCAGATGTACCAGGTTGGCGCCGAAGGTGACCGACGCCATGAACGCCGCCACGGCCAGCGCCGTCCCGATGAGGGCGCTGTGTGCGGGTGCCGAACTGCGGCCGCGACCGGGCTCCAGCGCCATCCGGACGCCGGTGACCGCGGTGACCGGCGCGCCGGAACCGGCCAGCCAGCGGGCCGCGCGCGAACCGTAGCCCGGCGCGGTAGGCGCCCTCGCCGCGCTGCGGAGGCGAACCGAGGACTCACGCCAGGCTGTCCACGTAGCCCTGGCGACCAGCAGGACCACGATCGCGGCGAAGCCGGTCGCCAGCACCGTCGCGTCGGCCGACACGCCAGGGTGCAGCTCGGCAAGCCGAGCCGGCCCTATGGGCATCAGCGGGGACGCGGCGACGGCGACCACGCAGGCCAGCAACGCGCCGCCGGCGGCGGCGACCAGGACCTGAACCAGGCTTGCCGCCAGCAGCTGCCACCTGGTCAGGCCGAGGGCAGCAAGGACCGGGTTGTCGCCGCTGCTGACCAGCACCAGCCTGCTCGCCGCCTGGCCGAGCATCAGCAGCGCCGTGACGGCGAGCACCAGCGCGAAAATGAACAACGCCACGGCCTGCGGCCGGATGGCTCGCTCGGCCGTCGCGGCCTGGACTGACTCGTCCGCGACGAACAGCTGGCCGTCAGTCGCCTGGTACTGCGGCTCGCGCGCCAGGTGCGTGGCCTCGGCCGTGAACGCCCCGACCGTCGTGCCGGGAGCCAGCTTCACGTAGTCGCCGTCGAACGCCTGGTAGGCGTGGCCAAGCTCGCGGTAGAGGGCGTTACTGGCCTGGATGTAGGCCGTCTGCGCGAGCTTGTTGACCGGCACGATCGAGTCGCTGATGATCTCGATGCCGACCACGTGCTCGGTAAGGTACCTGACTCCGAGCTTCTGGTTATTGTTCAGGGCGGCCAGCCGCACCACGCTGCCGACGTGCAGGCCCAGCACCCTGGCGGCGATCTGATCCACCATGACCTCGCCTGCCCTACCCGGCAACGGCGGCCGGCCCGCCAGCATTTTCGGCCGCTGTAGCTGACGGCCGAGGCGGCCATCCAGCGGTGCCACCACCTCCGCCGCCTCGTCGATCTTGCCGTGCGCCGACAGTGGGAGGCAGTTCAGCCCGACCACCGGCGCGATCTGACTGACGCCCCGCAGTTTGGCGATAGCGAAGTCGAAGCCGCCGACGCCGGACCCGGCGGGACCCACGAGGACATCCGCTGCGGCTGTGGCCCGCAGGAACTGCGGGTAGGCGTTCTCGGTACGCCGCGCGCCGGCCGCGGCCGTCATGACCACACCGCCGGCCAGCCCGGTCAGCAGGGCAAGCGCCGCCCAGGCGCGCCAGCTCGCGCGCAGCCGGTGTGCCGCCACCGTCGTTATCGCGCGCATCTTTCGTGGCCCTCTCATTCGGCGGCGGGACGCGAGCCATGCCGTCACGGAGTAAGGGCACCGTAGTGGCCCGCACCACCGGTCCGGTAGCTGCACGCATGAATGTGACCTTGCACATACATGGGCTGATCTTTACGGTGTCCTAGAACTCAGCCGGCGGGCCAGGATGGTGCCTGGCATCGCCCGGCGTGCTAGCACCACGCCGGACACTGGCACCTGCACCCTGGCCGACCTGGACCTGCATATGCGAGAACTGACGAGATGAACGGCATCGTGGCGCCGGCTGGGCGCACCATCAGCGTTTTCCTCGCGGACGACAACCTGATCGTCCGCGAGGGCGTTCGGGCACTCATCAACCGCAGCCCCGATCTTGAGGTGACCGGCGTCGCCGCCGACTACGACGAGGTCGTGGCCGGCTGCGCTGCGTCACCGCCGCAAGTCCTCGTTACCGACATCCGGATGCCACCGTCATTCCGGAACGAGGGAATAGAAGCGGCCAAGGAAGTGCGCAAGCGCCATCCCGGCACGGGGGTCGTCATCCTGTCCCAGTACGACGATCCCGAGTACGCCGTGGCCCTGCTCGCGGAGGGCTCGGCCGGATACGGCTATCTGCTCAAGGACAGGGTGGCGGAAGGCAACCAGCTCGCGGACGCGATCCGCAGCGTGGCGAGCGGCGGCACAGCGCTGGACCCGACGATCGTCGAGGCCCTGCTCCAGCCCGTCATCCCGCCTGGCGGTCTGCTCCCGGCCGAAGAGGAGCTGCTGTCGATGATCGCCGAGGGCAAGCCCATCAAGGCGATCGCCGTCACCAGGAAGATGCCACCGGAAGCCATCGACGCGGAGGTCGAGGCGGTCTTCGTGAAGCTCGCGACGGGCGTATCAGCGGGCCAGCAAGGTGCGCTTCAGCGACTGCGGCTGCTGCACAAGGCCATCGTGGACCGGGAAGAGCAAGGCGAGACCTTGTCCAGGCTCCTGCCAGGCGGCCTGGCAGAGAAGCTGCGCCAGGAGTCAAGGCCCATCGGCGAGACCGAGCGCGTCACGGTGACCGTGCTGATGAGCGACATCAGGTCGTACTCCACCATCGCCGAGCACGCCGACCCGAGCCAGCTAGCCGGTCAGCTCGGCATGCACCGGGCCGCGATGAACAGGGCGATCCTCGGTCAGGCGGGGACTGTCATGCAGTTCGTCGGCGACGCCGTCATGGCCGTCTTCGGTGCGCCGTTCCCGCAGGCCGACCACGCCGACCATGCCGTCGCGGCTGCCGTAGCCATGCACGCGCTGCAAGCCGAGATCAACGTCGAGTGGGAACAGACCGGCCTGCCGGCCTTCGGACTCGGCCTCGGGCTGTCGACCGGCGAGGCGGCCGCGGCGCTTCTCGGATCCGCTGAGCGGCTCGAATACACGCTGGTCGGCGATACGGTGAACCTCTCCCAGCGATTGCAGCAGCTCGCCGCGGCGGGCGAGACCGTGCTGTCAGAGGCGACGGTCAAGGCTCTGTCCGCCCCGGTAGACGTCATCCCGCTGCCATCGCAGATGGTGAAGGGCCGCGACACGCCCGTGGTCGCCTTCAAGCTCAACCAGCCAGGAGCCCGACGGCCGGACCCTGCTACCCGAGGGGAACTCACATGACGACCACCGACCTGGCCCTGCAGATGCACGGCGTGCGCAAGACCTTCGAGGCCGAGAACGCACCGGTCCGAGCCCTGCGCGGGGTCGACCTGGACATCAGCCGCGGCGAGTTCGTCGCGCTCACGGGACCGTCGGGCTGCGGCAAGTCGACCCTGCTGAACCTGGCCGCCGGTCTTGACCTAGCCGATGAGGGCAGCATTTTTGTCGCTGGCGAGGAAGTGACCGGCCAGGGTGAGGACGAGCTGGCCCGGATGCGGCGGCGGCACATCGGCATCGTGTTCCAGTTCTTCAACCTGCTCGAGGGCGTGACCGTGCTCGAGAACGTGGCACTGGCCGCGATCATCGCCGGTCGCAAGCGCCGGGTGGCGGAGACCAGGGCGCGCGACCTGCTCGACCTGCTCGGCCTCGGCGACAAGGCCAACGCCGTCCCCGGCGTCCTGTCCGGCGGGCAGCGGCAGCGCCTGGCCATCGCCAGGGCGCTGGCCAACGAGCCGACGCTGGTACTCGCCGACGAGCCCACCGGGGCGCTGGACTCCGACGGCGGCCAGGAGGTCATTGAGCTACTGCGCCGCCTGCACGCGGGCGGCCAGACCATCTTGCTGGTCACGCACGACGCCGCCGTGGCCGACGCCGCTGAGCGCATAGTCCGCATGCTGGACGGCCGCATCGCAACGGACGGACCGGCGGGGCCACACACATCCGGGTTGACGGTCCCGGTTCAGGCGCGATGACCGAGCTGCCCGCGCAGACCAGGCCACGTAGCGTGGATACGCCGGACCTCGAGCCGGCGCCCGCACCGGGACGGCCTGCGCCGGCGGCGAGCACGACCACCCGCCGGGTCGCGACGGGCATGCTCGGCCCTATCGCCGCGATTGCTCTCGTGGTGGCGGCCCTGCGCGTGCCCGTTCCCGGTAACGTGTCCGATCTCCAGCGGGTCGGGTTCGGCCTGGTGATCGTCGCCGCCATCTCCGCCGCGGTGCTGGCCAGGGCCGCCGAGCGAACGCCGCAGTGGCAGGTGGCGGCGGGCACGGTGACCGCCGCCGCGACCCTCCTGAGCTACCGACTCGCCCAGCTAGGCGGCTCGCGGCACGTCGCCGTTACGGCGTACACGGTTGGCGCGCTCGTCCTGATCGCCGTGTCCGTGCACCTCATACTCGGGCTGCCAGATGGCCGCCTGACCCGTCCGCCGCTGACCACGCGCGGTCCGGCCAGGCCGGACAGGCCGACGCTGCCAAGCCGGCCGCGGCGCGTTACCGTCGCCATCGCCTACGCCGCAGCCGTCGCCGTCGGCGTCACGCTCGGCAGTCAGGGCCGGACTGTCAGTGTCCCGGTTGGCGCCATCCTGTGGGCCGCGGCCCTGGCGATCACGCTGCCGGCTCTCCGCCTCGAATACCTGGCGTCAGCGGGCCGCGACCGCGAGCGACTGCAATGGATCGGCGCCAGCGCGGTCCTGGCGGCCGCGCTCGCCTTGTCGGCGGCCGTGCTGCACGTACTCGTCGCCTGGCCGGCTCCGCTGGCGGCGACGGCGGCCGGGTGCACCGTCGCCCTGTCGCTCGGCATGATTGCAGGCGAGATCCGCCCGCTCGGGCCGTCCGCGGGCCGGGTGCTCGTCCAGCTCATCGCCGTGGCCGGCTTCGCCATCGTCGTGGCTGGGATCTACATGATCGTCGTCCTCGGCGTGGGCAGCGGCCCCGACAACCCCGGCGACCGCGAGCTGCTCGGACTGTCCATGCTCGCGGCGGCCATCGCAGCGGTCGGCTACCTGCCGGCCAGGGAGCGGCTCGTGGCCTGGGCCAAGCACGCGGTCTATGGCGCGCGGGAGGCACCCGACGAGGCCCTTCGGACCTTCGGCAGCCGCCTGACCAGGGCCATCTCGATGGACGAACTGCTGCTCCAGCTCGCCGAGTCGCTGCGCAAGACGATGGCCCTGACCAGCGCCGAGGTGTACACGGGCAGCGGCGACGTACTGGAGCGTGCCGTCTCGGTGCCGGACGCCGGACCGCGCTCGATCGTCGTGACCCCGCGCGAGCGACCCGTCATCACCAGGGCCGGGGTGTCGGGCAGCGCGTGGGCGACCGTCTGGCTGCCGGCCTTGCTCGACGGACGCGAGCGCAGCCAGCTGCGGGTCGCCCCGGTCAGTCACGCGGGCCAGCTGCTCGGGCTGATCGTGGTCGAGCGGCCAGCTCACGGCGACACTTTCACCGAGGAGGACGACCGCGTCCTGACAGAGCTGGCACGGCAGGTCGGACTGGCCTTCCACAATGCCCAGCTCGACTCGGCGCTGCAGAACACGCTCGACGAGCTGCGGGCGCAGGCCGAGGCCTTGCGGGAATCGCGGGCCAGGATCGTCGCCAGCGGCGACGCCGAGCGCCGCAGGCTCGAGCGCAACCTGCACGACGGCGCCCAGCAGAACCTCGTAGCGCTGGCGGTCAACCTGCGGCTAGCCCGTGACGTGCTAACCGACGAGCCGGAGGCGGCCGGCCAGCTGCTGGACCAGCTCGCCGACGATCTCAAGTTCACCATCGCCGACCTCCGGGATCTGGCGCACGGGATCTACCCGCCGCTGCTCGCCGACAGCGGTCTCGCCAAGGCGCTCGAGGCCACCGCCAGCCGCAGCCCGCTCGCCGTTAGAGTCACCGCCTCCGGCCTGACGCGGTACTCGCCCGACATCGAGGCCGCGGTGTACTTCTGCTGCCTGGAAGCACTGCAGAACGCGGCCAAGCATGCCCCTGGAGCGACCGTGACCATCAAGCTCTGGGAGGAGTCAGGCGGCCTGATCTTCGCTGTCACCGATGACGGCCCTGGCTTCGACGTCGCCACGGCCCACGGCGGCCACGGGTACATGAACATGGCTGACCGGCTCGGCGCGATCGGTGGGACCGTGCGCTGGCAGTCCGAGCCCGGTCATGGCGCGACCGTGCAAGGCTCCATCCCCCTGACATAATCCGGCGCTGACCTGAGCTGATGCGGGTCGGCTCAGTCCGGCCCTGGCCAGCCCGCGTCGCGGTGTGCCCAGAGGCGCCGCAGTAGGTCGGCGCCGAGCCGCTCCTTATTGACGTAACCAGCCGCGCCGCTGTCACCGGCATCGGGCGGCAGATCGCGGACGTCATAGGTGGAGCACAAGATGACGACCGTATCCGGATGCGCGGCCAGGATCTGCCGGGTGGCCTCGATGCCGTTCATCTGCGGCATGTTGATGTCCATCAGCACCAGCTCTGGGTGCAGGCGCTCGACGAGGTCGATCGCCTCGGGCCCGCTGCTAGCCTCGCCGGCCAGCTCGAACTCGGTCAGCCGGCGCAGGACGGCCTTGGCCGCGCTGCGGAAGGGTGCTTGGTCATCGACCACGAGCACGGAATGCGAGCTGGCCACATGATCAGTCTGGCACGTCAGGCAAGCCTGGCCGAGGGTGCTGGCTTCCGCGGTCGTGGGGAGGACAGCCTCCCCGCTAGCCGACGGCTCCGGCTAGTCGGCGGCCTGGTGCTGACTCAGATAAACCAGGACGGCCTTGACGCGCCGGTTCACGTCCCGTTCCTCGCTGAGGCCGAGCTTGGCAAAGATCGAGTTCGTGTGCTTCTCCACCGCCCGCTCGGTCACGAACAGGGCAGCCGCGATGGCAGAGTTGCTCTTGCCCTGCGCCATCTCGGCCAGGATCTCAAGCTCCCGCGGGGTGAGCGACCCGAGGCCTAGCTGGCTGTCGCTCGTGCGGGACCGGACGAGCTCGTCGACCACCATCGGATCGATGACCGAGCCGCCGGCCGCGACCGCGCGGATCGCGGCGGCGAGCTCGTCGACGTTGCCGATCCGCTCCTTCAGCAGGTAGGCGCGGCCCGCCGAACCGTGCTCGAGCAGCGCGACGGCGTACCCCGGCGCCACGTACTGGCTCAGGACCACGACGCCGATGCCGGGATGGTGCTGGCGTGCCCACGCAGCCGCCTGGATCCCCTCGTCCGTGCCGGTCGGCGGCATCCTGATGTCGGTGACGACGACGGCGGGCTGCTCGCGCTCGATCAGCTCCAGCAGTGCCGGCAGGTCACCCGCGGTGCCAGCCAGCTCCATGTCGTCGTTGGCGGCCACGAGGCGGGAGATGCCCTCACGGAGCAGCACGTGGTCCTCGGCCAGCACGACTCGAATTCTCGTCATCGCGGCAGATAGTACCGCTCACCTCGCGATTTGCGCAGCACGGGGACACGTCCGCCGCCACTGGCGGGAGGCTTCCTCACCTGGAACGGTGGTGCCGCCATCCCTGCCGGGAGGCATCTACGCAGGAGACAATGGCGGCATGGGAACCATCCGCTATATCTTCCGGGCTAGCTGGCACCGGCAATTACGGACGGTCGTAGTCGTAGCGCTGATCGGCGGACTGCTCGGTGCTGTCGCGATGGCCGCGCTGGCCGGGGCACGGCGGACCGACTCCGCGTATGGTCGCTACCTGCGGGCGGCGAAGGCCAGCGACGTGATGGTTGACGTGCCGGGCCCCCTGCTGTCGGTCATGCGCGAGATAGAGAATCTGCCCGGCAAGACATCGTCAGCCACGTGGTTGGGGCTGAATGCCGAGCCCGTCATCAACGGACAGGTCTACTCGTCATTCAGGACGGATGGACTGGCCGGCAGCCTGGACGGCGAGTACTTCCGGGAAGACAGGTTGACCGTGCTGGCCGGACGACTCCCCCGGCTGGACGCGACAAACGAGATGGCGATCACGCAGCCGATGGCGCAGGCGTTCCATCTTCACCCCGGTGATCACATGACCTGGCAGTTCTACCGCAACAAGCTGGTGAACGGACTCCCGACCGACGCACCGCCAGTACCGGCCCAGCGAGAGACTTTCCTCGTCACGGCGATCGCGGCGATGCCGCCTGCCCTGGGCGACCAGTTTGACAACATTGACGGCGGCATCCTGACGCCCGCCGCCACGAGCAGGTACCTGAACGGAGAATTCTCTTTCGGCTGGGTCGCGATGCGGCTTCGCCGTGGCGATGCAGGAGTGCGGGCGTTGCAAAAGGAGCTCAACACGCTGGCGTTGTCCCTCGGCAAACAACTCCAGTTCCCGGTCACCTTCGACATTCGCCGCCTAGCCATCGCCAAGCATGAGGCACAGCAGGCCATCGAGCCGCAAGCTGTCGCGCTCGCCCTGCTCGGCTGCTTGATCGCGGTTGCGATGCTGGTCCTGGTCGCCCAGGGGCTGGCGCAGATGCTCACCAGATCGGCTGGCGACGGGACAGTCCTGCGCGCACTCGGCGCGACTCGCGGGGAAGCCGCGACGGCCCTGGCCGGACCAGGCGGCTTCGCGATCGCCGGGAGCGCGGTCCTGTCGCTCGCCGGCGCGATCGCCCTCTCGCCTCTTGCCCCAGTAGGTCCAGTACGCGCCTACGATCCGCAGACCGGGGTCCAGGTCGACTGGCTCGTGCTTGGCGGCGGAGCCGGGCTTGTGCTACTCCTGCTCGGCAGCGTGCTTGCGTGGCTGTCATGGCGGGCGGCCGGGCAGGCGGCCGAGCGCACCGCGGCCCGGCCCTCTGCAGTGCTGACGGCGGTTCGGCGCGGCGGACTGCCGCTAACGGCGCTGACCGGGATGCGGTATGCGCTCGAGCGCGGTCACGGACGTCAGCGCGCTCCGGTCAGGGCGACGCTGGCCGGCTCGGTCGTCGCCGTCACGGCCCTCGCAGTTTCTCTTGTGTTCAGCGCTAGCCTGAGCGGGCTGGCCAGCCACCCGGTGCGGTATGGCTGGAACTGGACAACGCTCGTCCAGTCGCAGGGCGGCTGGGCCACGTGGCCGCCTGACGCCATGGCGCAAGCCATGGCTCATCAGCCCGGCGTAACCGGGTGGTCGGTGTTCGGCTTCGGGCAGCTGATGATCAACCATCAGGAGGTGCCCGTTCTTGGGGTACTGCCGGAGCTTGGCTCGGTGCAGCCGCCCACGACCAGCGGTCACGGGCTGGCCAACGCTGATCAGATCGAGCTCGGTACGGTCACGATGCGCCAGCTGGGCGTGCACGTGGGCGACAGAGTCTTGGCCGGGACCGGAGTCCACGCGCGGCTCTTCACGGTCGTCGGAACAGTGACGCTGCCATCGATGGGGACGGTACTGACCGACCACGTGTCCCTGGGTCGGGGCGCCATGATGGACGAGGATTCGATGCTGGCGGTCCAGCACTTTCCGCCCTATACCCAAGTCCTCTTCCATAGCAATTCCAGCGCCACCAACTCAGCGCTGAGCTCCCCCTCCTACCCATCCGTGGTGGCCATCGATGCGACGTCCAGCACGGCCGCGAGCCGGGCAGTGGCGCGCATCCTCCGGAAGGAACCGGATGAAACCGCCGGCGGCATGTATTCGCTGCCGCCCGAGCAGGGGGCCCAGGTCCTGGATCTCCGGCAGATGGGCGGGCTACCGCTCGCGATCGCGCTGGGCGTGGCGGCGGCGGCAGTGCTTGCCCTGGCGCTGACGATCTTCGCCTCGGTGCGGCAGCGGCGCCGGGAGCTAGCCCTGCTGAAGTCACTGGGCATGCGCCGCGGCCAGATCCGCGCCGTCGTACTGAGCCAGACCACCACAATCCTGGCTGTCGCGATCGTCATCGGCATTCCGCTAGGTGTCGCCTTCGGCCGGTGGGCTTGGGCGGCCTTCGCCTCCGAGATCGGCGTCGTGCCGGCTCCCGTCGCGCCGGCGGCTGCGATTGCGCTCGGTACCCTGGTGCTCCTGGCTGCCGGCAACCTGCTGGCGACCTTGCCGGCTGCCATTGCCGCGCGAACGTCGGCTGCCCGCCTCCTGCGTTCGGAGTAACGCGCGAGAGTCGGCGTCAGCGTCCTCCAGGCGGCGGGCCCGTCAGCGCGCTTACCACGCCCCGTTACCATCGGTTCCGTGAGCGATCTTGAGTTTCCCCGCTTCCCGCCCGGCTTTGCCTGGGGCGTCGCGACGGCCGCCTACCAGATCGAAGGCGCGGTAGCCGAGGACGGCCGCGGCGACTCAGTCTGGGACACCTTCTGCCGGCAGCCTGGTGCGATCCGGGACGGCGACACCGGCGACGTCGCCGACGATCACTACCACCGCTGGCCCGAGGACGTCGCGCTGATGGCCGGCCTCGGCATCGATGCCTACCGGTTCTCGATCGCCTGGCCGCGGATTCAGCCGACCGGATCAGGACCGGCCAACGGGGCCGGCCTCGACTTCTACGATCGGCTCACCGACGGACTGCTCGCCCAGGGCATCACTCCGATGCCTACCTTGTATCACTGGGACCTGCCGCAGCCGCTAGAGGACGCGGGCGGCTGGATGGCGCGGGACACCGCCTACCGGTTCGCCGAGTACGCGGGCCTGGTCGCCGCGCGGCTGGCCGACCGCATACCCATGTGGATCACGCTGAACGAGCCGTTCGTCGTGACGGCCTTCGGATACGCGCTGGGCATCCACGCGCCCGGCAAGACGCTCATGCTGGATGCCCTCGCGACGGCGCATCATCAGCTGCTCGGGCACGGCCTCGCGACCTCGGCGCTGCGCGCGGCCGGAGCCGACCAGGTCGCGATCACCAACAACTACTCGCCGGCCTGGCCAGCGAGCGACAGCGCGGCCGACCTGGCTGCCACCGCGGCCTATGACGCGCTGCACAACCGGATGTTCACCGACCCGGTGCTGCTCGGGCGCTACCCGGACCTGACCGCGTTCGGCATCGGCGCGGACGGGATGGACTGCGTCCGGGACGGCGACCTGGCGATCATCTCAGCGCCGATCGACGCGCTCGGCGTCAACTACTACAACCCGACCCGGCTGTCCGCGCTGCCCGATTCGCCGCTGCCCTTCCAGATGGAACCCATCCCCGGCTATCCCGTCACCGCGTTCGGGTGGCCGGTCATCCCCGCAGGGCTGACCGAGCTGCTGCGGATGCTGGCGGCGCGCTACCCGGGCCAGCTCCCGCCGATCTACATCACCGAGAACGGCTGCTCGGTCACCGACGAGCCTGCTGCCGACGGCAGCATCGACGACCAGCCCCGGATCGCCTACCTAGACAGCCACATCCGCGCGGTCGGCGATGCGATCACCGCGGGTGTCGACGTCCGCGGCTACCTCGTCTGGTCGCTCATGGACAACTTCGAGTGGGCCGAGGGCTATCACCAGCGGTTCGGCCTGGTGCACGTGGACTTCGATACCCAGCGGCGCACCCCGAAGGCCTCGTTCACCTGGTACCGCGACCTGATAGCCGCCCACCGCCAGTAAGCCGCCACCGCCAGTTAGCGGCAGCCTGTCAGTACGCGATGGCTGGTCTTGCGCCGATCCAGGAGCCGTCTGTCAGCACCGCGCCCAGGAAGTGCGCTACGTCGGCACGCGCGATCTTCCCGCCGCCGGCCGGCGCGAAGTCGGGCCGGACGCGGTACCGGCCAGTCTGCCCGGCGTCGACGAGCCGGGTAGCCCGCACCAGCGTCCAGTCAAGTTCTGTGGCGCTGACGACCGACTCCATCGCCCGGACATCGGCGAACGGCTTGGCCAGCACCCGCGGCAGGATGAACTTGATGAGAGCGCCCATGTCCGGGTCGCCCTGGATGAAGGCCCCGGCCGCGGACACGCAGATCAGCCGGCGCGTACCCGTCTTGTCCATCGCGGTCACGGTCGCGCGGGCGGCCGTTGCCAGCAGGGCCGGCGTCTTCGCACCGCGCGGCCCGAGCGCGGACAGGACGGCATCCGCGCCGGCGACCACGTCGGCGACGGCGCCGTCATCGGTAGCCTCCCCGGCGATCACGGTGAGGCCCGCCGCGGCGGGCAGCGACCGGGGGTCTCGGGCCAGCGCCGTCACCTCGTGGCCGGACCCAAGCGCCCAGGTCAGCACGTGGCCGCCGATCCGGCCGCTACCGCCGAGCAGCGCGATTCTCATGTCAGCCTCCCTGGCCCCGAGTCTGCTAGTTCAGCCTCTCTCAGTTCAGCAGCGGTAGCCGCGCTGCGGCGCCCGGCCCCGCGCGGCAGTGCGAGCATCAGGGCGAAGCTGGCGAGGAACACCCCGACCTGGAACCACAGGGTCCTGGTCAGCGCGGCCGCGAAGTCGGTGCGGACCGCCGTCGCGCCCGCGCCGGCCACGACCCGGCGCACCGGGGTCGGCAGCACCTGGCCGGCCGGCAGCCGGCATTGGGCCGGCGTCACAGTCGGATCCGCGGCGACCAGCCGCGCGTGCAGGCAGTCGCCAAACTGGCCGGTGATGCGGGCGGCCAGCGGCGCGGGTACCTGCGCGGCCGCGAGCCCGGACCGTAGCTGCGGGCCGACCGCTGTCGCGGCCGGCGCGGCCTGGCTGCCGAGCAGGCCGAAGAAGATCACGCCGATGACCGCGACGCCGATCGAGGCCCCGAGCTGGAGGCTGGTGTTGAACAAGCCGGACGCCGATCCGGCGTCCTGCGCCTGAACGCCGGCCAGCAGGATGTCGGCCAGCGGGGCCAGGACGGCGCCCATGCCGAGCCCGGCGACGACGAGGGCCGGCACCATGTCCCACGTGGTGACGGCGGCGCCGACGTGATGGATGGTTGCGATCAGTCCGACCATGCCGCCCGCCATCACGAGCGCGCCGGTCATGGTGACGCCGCGGCCGAACCTCGGCGCGAGTCGCGCCGCGGCGCCGGACGCAACCAGCACGCCAAGCGAGAATGGCAGGAACGTCAGCCCGGCGTGCAGCGGGGCGAAGCCGAGCCCGATCTGGAGGAACAGCGTCCAGATCAGCGTGAACGAGGTCACGCCGAGGAAGAACGTCACCGCGATCGCGATGCCGACCGCGAAGGCGCGCTGGCGGAACAGCCCAAGCTGCACCAGCGGCGAGCCGTCGCGCCTGTCCTTGGCGCGCTCGTAGGCGAGGAACACCGCGATCATCGGCACGGACGCGGCCATGGACGCGAAGGTCCATGCTGGCCAGCCGAGCTGACGGCCCTGCACGAGCGGGTACAGCAGCAATAGCAGCGCCGCCGAGATCAGCGCGACGCCGACCGGGTCGAGCCGCGGCGGCCGCGGCGCCCTGGACTCGCGGATCAGCACCGCCGAGGCCACCACGGCGATGATGCCGACCGGCACGTTGATCAGGAAGATCGGCCGCCAGCCCAGGCCGAACAGGTCGTGCTGGGTCAGCAGGCCGCCGAGCAACGGGCCGCTGACCGTGCCGAGGCCGGCGGTCACTCCGAACGCGGCCAGCGCCTTGATTCGCTCCCCGGCGGGGAAGATGACCTGGATCATCGACAGGACCTGCGGGATCATGATGGCGCCGAACGCGCCTTGTGCCACCCGGCTGGCGACGAGCATGCCGGGACTCTGCGCCGCGCCGCACAGCGCCGACATGAGCGTGAAGCCGGTGACGCCGATCAGGAACAGCCGCTTGCGGCCGAACGCGTCGCCCAGCCGGCCGCCGGTGATCAGCACGAGCGCGTACGCCAGCGTGTACCCGGCGAGAGCCCACTGCACGTCGGCGTAGCTCGCGTGCAGGTCGCGCTGAATCGACGGGATCGCGATGTTGACGATCGAGATGTCGAGCAGGTTCATGAACGCGGCGAGTAGCAGCACCACCAGCGTGAGCCACCGTCGCGGGTCGAGGCTGTCGCCTGCGCCATCGTGAGGTGCCAGGATCTGAGCATCAGTTGCCATCGGAATCCTCCGCCCGGGAAGGTAGCCTCCCTGATTACATAATTAACCTAGCGTCTCACATTGCTATTGTCTAGTTAGCTTAACTATTGAGGGGACGAGGCATGCCAGAGGATCCGCACTGGGAGGTGCCATGGCCCGCGGCCGTCGAGGCCAGCTCGTGGAGTCCCGAGCGGGCACAGCTGGCGATGGCGTTCATCGCCGCCATCAGGAAGACCGGCTCGCTGATGCACCTGATGAGCCAGGCCGCCGCTGACCGCATCGGCATCAACGCGACCGACCTGAACTGCCTCAACATCCTCAGCTTCAGTGGGCAGCTGACGGCCGGCGAGCTGGCCAGGGCGACCGGCCTGACTACCGCCTCGATCACCGGCGTCGTGGACAGGCTCGAGCAGGCCGGCTTCGTGCACCGCGAGCGCGACGCCGTCGATCGCAGGCGCGTGGTCATCCACCTCAACACCGAGCGCGCGCTCGGCACCGTTGCCCCGGTATTCGGCCCGATGATGGGCGCCTGGCAGCGCATCGCCGCGCGATACAGCGACGACGATCTGCGGTTGATCGTAGAGTTCTACGGCCAGATGGAGGAGATCATCCGCGAGCACCTGGCCAGGCTGCGGCAGGAGTGATAAGTACTTATAAAACACGATGAAAGCGAGCACATGAAACCCCGGACCCTCGCCGTCGTCGCCGTCGGCGCGCTCACCGTGCCGATCATGACCTTCGCGTCCGCGCCCGCGCAGGCAGCGACCACCCGGCACCTTACGGTCAAGGTCATCGACCGCTCTGGTAACACCGCTGCGAGCGCAGACGTCCAGTTGCTGAACGTCGGCACCGGTACCGGCATCGACATGGGAACGGGGCGGCAACGCCAGCTCCGCCCTGGCACCTACAACGTCGCCGCGTGGATCATTACCGGGACCGGCGCGAGCCAGACCTACACGCTGGCGGACCAGATCGTCGACCTCACGGCGGACAAGACCGTGGTGCTCGATGCTCGCAACGGGCACCGGGTCCGGCTGAGCCTGAACAACGCAGCCGCCTCGGCCGAGACTCTCGAGATCGCGCCGATCGTGCACGGCCAGTGGGCCTTCAATCCGACCACGATCGCGCCCCCGCCTGACGCCGCGTATGTAGTCCCGATGCGCAGCAAGCTGATGACGCTCTACGTGTACTCGATCTGGGAGAAGACCGGGAACACCGTCGCCAATCCCAGCCCGTTCCGCTACGACATCCTGCGCGTGTTCCGCGGCAGCATCCCTAGCTCGCCAGTCATGTCGACTCGCACCGCGCAGCTAACCCGCGTGAACGTGACCGTCCGAGCGACCGATGCGGGACAGACCGCCACGCTCGGCCTGTTCCCTCAGCCTGCGGACGGCGTGGTCGTCCCGCTGAACGACTACACGACCCTTGGGGCGACGCCGGCTTACGTGGTCTCGTATCGCTCGCCCGGCTACCAGTGGCAGTCGATCGTCAACTGGGACAGCCCGGCAGGCGGCCTGGAGGACAACGACCTGAATCAGCCGGTACTGCGGCACCGGACATACTCGCAGACCTTCGGCTCGGCCGTCTGGGCGCCAGCACCGTATGACGGTATGTTCGCCCAGCTTGACGGCCACCAGCTGTCGGTCGGCTTGCCTGAAGAGTCCTTCCCGATCAGCGACCCGGTGCACCAGACGGACAACGGCAGCGGCGTCACCAAGCTGATCCGCCTGTACAGGGGGAGCAAGCTGCTCAAGCAGACCCACAGCTACCAGCTCACTGTCAGGATCCCAGCCGTCTCGCACCAGTACAGGCTGGCGCTGACCGCGACTAGGGCAGCCGGCGCCCAGCTGTCCACCATCGTCAACGGCGTGTGGAAGTTCATGGCCAAGGGCTCTGCCTCGCAGGCCAGCTTCCCCGCACAGCTCTACGGGCTGCAACTCCGGCCGGCCGGGCTCAGCGGCCGCAATCAGGCCGCAGGCGGATCCCGCACCAGAATGACGATCCGCATCTACGGCCCCGACACGCTGAGTCAGCTGCTGTTGCGGACCGTCGAGGTCTGGGCCTCGGCGGACGACGGCGTGACCTGGCACAGGGTCAGGGCACACGTGAGCGGCCAGCACTACGTGGTCACCATCCGCAACGCGTCGACAGCCGGTTTCACCTCGCTGAAGGTCTACGTAGCCGACGGACACGGCAACTCCGAGGATCTGACCGTCATCCACGCCTATGGCGTCCGCTAGTTCGGCGCCGCCAGGCAGACAATGGGCGGTGACCGAGGAGGCATCTTGGCGCACCCACTCGACCCGCTCAGCGCGGACGAGATCAGGCACGTCGCGGCCACACTGCGAGCTGGCAAGGGCGTAACTGCGAGCTGGCGATTCGCGTCGATCGACCTGGTCGAGCCGGGCAAGGAGGAGCTGGCCGCGCGCCTCGACGGCGTTGCGCGCGCGGCGCAGGCCATCTGCTGGGATACCACCGACGGGCGGGCCTACCGCGGCGAGGTCGCGTTGCCGTCGGGCGACATCACGCGCTGGGAGTACCTGCCGGGGCTCCAGCCGAACATGACCGTCGACGAGTGGCACGAGTGCGACGAGATGCTGCGCCGCCACCCGGCCGTGATCGACGCCCTTGCCAGGCGCGGCATCGTAGACATCAGCCGCGTGCTCACCGATGTCTGGGCCTACGGCGCTGCGCTCGTGCCAGCGCGGTACACGGGGCTGCGTCTCGGCTGGTCGGACATCTGGGAGCGTGGCAGCACGGACGGCAATCCGTACGCGCACCACATCACCGGCCTGCATCCGGTCGTCGACCTGAACCGGATGGAGCTGCTCGAACTCGAGGACAACTGGACCGAGGGGGGCACCGAACGGCCTGCGGTCATGGGCGAGTACCTGCCAGGCCTGATCCCGGCGGCGCTGATCCCGACGCCGCCGCGCGAGGTAAGCCCGCTGCACGTCCAGCAACCCGAGGGTGTTTCGTTCACGCTGGACGGCCGGCTGCTGCGGTGGCAGAACTGGGAACTGCGCATCGGCTTCAACTGGCGGGAGGGCCTCGTCCTGCACACCGTGGGCTTCCGCGACGCCGGCCGGTTGCGGCCGATCGCGCACCGGATGTCGTTCGCCGAGATGATCGTGCCGTACCGGGATGCCACGCCCGACCACTACCGCCGCACCGCTTTTGACATCGGCGAGTGGGGCCTCGGCTTCATGACGACCTCGCTCGAGCTTGGCTGCGACTGTCTCGGCGAGATCCGCTACCTGGACGCCGTGCTGCATGATTCTCGCGGCGAGCCACGCACAGTCCGCAACGCCGTCTGCATCCACGAGGAGGACGACGGCATCTTGTGGAAGCACGTGGACGAGCGGTCCGGCGCGGCGGTCCGGCGCTCGCGACGGCTGGTGATCTCGTTCCACGTGACCGTGGCGAACTACGAGTACCTCGTCTACTGGCGCTTCTACCAGGACGGGAACATCGAGTGCGAAGTACGGGCCACCGGGATCATGGTGACGTCCTATTTCCCGGCTGGCCACCAGCCAGAGACGGGCGCGCTCGTCGACCAGCGAACGTACGCCCCTTACCACCAGCACTTCATCGTGGCGCGGCTAGACCTGGACATTGACGGGCTGCCCAACACCGTGTACGCCGTCGAGTCGCGTGCCCTGCCCGTCAGCAACGCCAACCCGCACGGCCTGGCGCTGGTGACGCAGGAGACGCCGCTGCGGACCGAGTCCGATGGCCGCCAGGACGTCAGCTGGGAGACGCAGCGCAGCTGGAAGGTAGCCAGCAGCCGGTCGGTGAACGGCCTCGGCGGCCGGCCCGCGTACAAGCTGGTGCCGGGGGGCAGCTTCCCGCCGCTCATCGACGAGTCATCGCCGGCGTTTCAGCGGGCGGAAGTAATCGCGCACTCGCTGTGGGTGACTCCCTGCGCTCCCGCGGAGCGATGGCCATGCGGTGAGTTCCCTAACCTCAGCGGTGCTGACAGCGGGCTGCCAGCCTGGACGGCGCAGGACCGCGCGATCGAGGACACGGACGTCGTTCTCTGGCACGTCTTCGGACTCCACCACATCACGAGGCCCGAAGACTGGCCCGTCATGCCTGTCGACCGCACCTCGTTCTGGCTCAAGCCCTGGGGCTTCTTCGACCGGAACCCGGCCCTGGACGTGCCGCCGAGTCCGCACGGACCGTCGGACCGCTAAGTTTGCGTGCTATGACAGGTAAGGCTCGGCCGGGCGAGTTGGCCCGCGATGTCGTCGAGATCTACACCGACGGCGCGTGCAGCGGCAATCCTGGCCCTGGTGGCTGGGGTGCGCTGTTGTCGTATGGCGGGCGCAGCAAGGAACTGTGCGGAGGCGAGGCGACTGCGACGACCAACAACCGCATGGAGCTGATGGCGGCCATCCAGGCGCTTGAGAGCCTGACCAGGCCGTCGACGGTACGCCTCCATACCGACAGCAGCTACCTGCGCAACGGCGTCACGAGCTGGCTGGCGAGCTGGAAGCGCAACGGCTGGAAGACGGCGAGCAGGCAGCCGGTCAAGAACGAAGACCTGTGGCGGCGCCTCGACGCTGCGGCTAGCCGACATGACGTGCACTGGCTCTGGGTCAAGGGCCACGCCGGCAACCCCGGCAACGAGCGCGCGGATGCCCTGGCTAACCAGGGCATGGCGCAGGCGCTTGCCCGCTCGCGGTGACGCATAAACTCGCCCTGGCGAGGCGGTAGCCTCACCAGTGGCCCCGCCCGTGTGACACAAAAACTCGCCCTGGCGAGGCGGTAGCCTCACCAGTGGCGCCGCCCGTGGTGACACAAAAACTCGCCCTGGCGAGGCGGTAGCCTCACCAGTGGCGCCGCCCGTGGTGACACAAAAACTCGCCCTGGCGAGGCGGTAGCCTCACCAGGGCGAGTGCGATGACCGGTCCCCCCGGATTCATCTGAATGGGTCCCCCATCACAGAGGATGACATGCCGCTTACTGACAGTGCCGACCGGGGTCGGTATTCGCCGGCGCGCGCCGGCGGTTGGTGAGCGTGGGATCAGCAGAGCGGCGCGCCGTCGGAATCGTCTTCTTCCTGAACGGGACCGTCACCGGAACGTTCGCCTCCAGGCTGCCCTGGATCGCCGACCGCCTGCACCTGAGCAGCGGGATGCTCGGCGCAGTCGGCCTGACGACGAGCATTGGCGCCCTAGCGACGATGCCGTTCGCGGCGCAGTTCGTGCACCGCTACGGCCCGAAGGCGGCCACGCGGGTCCTGATGGCCGCCTCGAGCCTGGTGCTGGTCTTGCCCGCGTTCGCCCCGGACGTGCCAGCGCTGGCAGCCGTCATGCTGCTGTACGGCGCGTTCCTCGGCACGAACGACAACGCGATGAACGCCCAGGCGGTGGAGGCCGAGCAGCGGATCGGCAAGTCCATCATGTCCGGCCTGCACGGCCTGTGGAGCCTCGGCGTGCTGGCCGGGGCACTCGTCGGGTCGCTGAGCGCCCACGCGGGCGTGGACCCGCGGGTGCAGTTCACGATCGTGGCCGCGGTCGCCGCCGGATGCGGTGTCCTGGCCTGCTCCTGGTTCGCTGGCGGCCGACCCGCTGGCGCGGCCGCAGAGGTGGCGGTGCCCCGATTCGCCTGGCCGCACGGTGTGCTCCTGCTGATCGGGCTCGTAGGCTTCGCCTCGATCTTTGTCGAGTTCGCTGCCAACGACTGGTCGGCGGTCTTCATGCACTGGGTCCTGCACACGAACCAGGCCGAGGCGGCGCTCGCGACCGGCGTCTTCGCCGGGTCGATGGCGGCTGGCCGTCTATGCGGCGACGCGCTGGTCCGCCGAGTCGGGGCGGGAGCGAGCGTCCGCGCGTGCGGCGTCCTCGGCACGGCCGGATGCCTCCTGGTCGCCGTCACCCCGAGCGCGCTCGTGGCGCTGGCCGGATTCGTACTCATCGGCCTCGGCGTCTCAGTAGTCGTGCCGCTCGTGTTCGCAGCCGCCGGCCGCTCGGGGCCAAGTCCGGCCATTGGGGTTGCTGGCGTCGCCACGGTCAGCTACGGCGCGGGGATGGCCGCGCCCAGCGTGATGGGCGGAGTCGCCGACCTGTCCTCTCTCCGAGTGGCGTTCGCGATCGCGGCTCTGCTCGCCGCCATGATCGTCGTCGGGGCGCGGCTGCTTGACCGGCAGGTACAGACGGAGCCCGCGCTGGCCGAAGTGGACGAGGGCGGGGTCAGAAGAAGATCAGCTTGACGGCGGAGATCACGCCGATCAGCACGACGAAGATCCGCAGCGCGAGCGGCGGCAGCCGCCGGCCGAACCTGGCGCCGACGAGGCCGCCGACGGTCGAGCCAACCGCGATCAGCAGCACCGCCAGCCAGGCCACGTGCGCAAAGATGATGTAGACGATCGCAGCCGTGCCGTTGACGATCGCGACGAGGACGTTCTTTGCCCCGTTCACCCGCTGCATGCTCTCGTCGAGGAACGTGCCGAGCAGGCCGATGACCAGGACACCCTGCGCGGCGCCGAAGTAGCCTCCATATGCGGCCGAGGCGAACATGCCGGCGCCGAGCACCGGGCCAGTGTGCTCGGGCTCGCTGGCCGGGGAGCCATCTTGCTCGCTCAGGCGCCTGCGCCTGGCCACGATCCGGCCGCTCAGCCAGGGCTGGATCAGTACGAGCACGCACGCGATCAGGATCAGCGCAGGCACGATGACCTTGAACGATGCCGACGGAAGCGACAGCAGCGCAGCGGCGCCGCCAACCGAGCCCGCGGCCGCGATGAGTCCGAGCCGGATCAGCCGGGCGCGCTGGCCGGCCAGCTCGCGGCGATAGCCAATGGCACCGCTGACGTTCCCCGAGACCAGGCCCACGTTGTTCGAGACGTTGGCCACAACCGCCGGAAAGCCGAAGGCAAGCAGTGTCGGAAAGGTGATCAGCGATCCGGAACCGACGACCGCGTTCACCGCGCCGGCCGCCACGCCCGCCCCGAGGATCGCGGCCGCTTCAGCCGGGCCCACGTGATCCTCGCATGACCTTGATCGTAATTGGTCAGGGGAACTGCACAGCGCGGGCGGACCAGCGCGCCGCCCTCCGCTCCACCTCCAGGGCCACGCCGAAGCACCTGGACAGGTTCCGCTCGGTGAATACCTCAGCGAGCGGGCCTGCCGCCAGGACGGACCCCTTGCGCAGCAGCATCGCGTGCGTGAAGCCCTCCGGCACCTCTTCGACGTGATGGGTGACAAGCACCATCATCGGCGATCGCGGGTCGCGTAGCAGGCCGGCGATGCGCTGGAGCAGGTCCTCCCGGCCGCCGAGGTCGAGTCCCGCAGCCGGCTCATCGAGCAGCAGCAGCTCCGGATCCGCCATCAGCGACCTCGCGATCTGGACGCGCTTGCGCTCGCCCTCCGACAGCGAGCTGAACCGGCGCCGGATCAGGTGTGCGCAGCCAAGCGCGTCCAGCAACTCGACCGCCCTCGTCACGTCCGCGGAGTCGTAGTCCTCAGCGTCGCGGCCGAGTATGCCGTAGGACGCCGTGAGGACCAGGTCGATGACCTTCTCCTGGAGCGGTACCTGATCTGCGATGGCCGAGCTCGACATGCCGATCCGGGTACGCAGGTCGGCGATATCGGCCTCGTGAAGTGGTTCGCCGAGTATCTCGACGGTGCCGTGCGTGGGCGCGAGCAGGGTCGCGGCCACCTGGAGCAGGGTTGTCTTGCCGGCGCCGTTCGGTCCGATGATCACCCAGCTCTCGTCGCTGTAAGCGGTCCAGCTGACGTCACGCAGCAGCATCGACCTGTCGTACCTGACCCCGACCCCGCGCAGCCTGAGTACCTCAGCCGCCATCCGGTTCCCTTCGAGCGCCGCCATCTCAGCTCGAACCTACGGTATGTCGCCGCATGGGCTGTCGTCAGCCGCCAAGGTGGCGCACGGCGAGGAGGGCTGCTTGCGTCCGGTCGGCGACGCCGAGCTTGGCGAGGACCGCGCTCACGTGCGTCTTGACGGTCTTCTCTGAGACACCGAGCAGCCGGGCGATCTCACGGTTCGATCTGCCGTCGGCCACCAGCCCGAGTACTTCCCGCTCCCTGCCGGTCAGCGCGGCGATGCCGCGTGCTTCGCCACCTGGGCGTGCTGTCACGAGTCCGGCCGCGCCGGGCGCGAGCACGGTATGACCGTCGTGCACGGAGCGGATGGCGCGCACGAGTGCGTCCGGGTCCACGTCTTTGTACAGGAATCCGGCCGCGCCGGCCTGAAGCGCCAGGGACGGGCCGCTCAGGTCGGTGGCGCTGGTCAGGATCAGCACCCTGGTGCTCGATCCCTGCGCCCTCAGCTCGCCGAGCACGGCCATGCCGTCCAGCACCGGCAGCTTCAGGTCAAGCAGCAGCACGTCCGGCGCGTGGTGCATCGTCAGCCGGACAGCCTCCGCGCCATCGCTGGCCTCGCCGATCAGCGCGATGTCGTCCTGTACCTCCAGGAGCACGGCCAGGCCCTGGCGCACTACCGGATGATCGTCGGCTATCAGCACGCTGATGGGGCCGGGGCCGGGCCTGCTCACGCCGGATCCGGTCGCCGCGGCGGTCCCGGCTCCGGGGCCGAAGCGCGGTAGGCGGCCGGCACGGGAACGCTGAGCCTGATCTTCGTCCCGGTGCCAGGCATCGACCTGACGGTCAGCTTCCCGCCGACCGAGCCGGCTCGCTCGCGCATCGACGCAAGGCCGAGACCCTGTTGTGGCGTGCCCGGATCGAACCCGCTGCCGTCGTCGCTGACGTCGAGCACGACCGCGCGCTGCCGCCTGGACAAGGAGACGCTGACCTGCCGGCTGCCCGAATGCCGCAGCGCGTTGCCGATCGCCTCCTGGGCGACGCGGTAGATGGCGGTCTCCAGGTGCGGCTCCAGCCGAGGCAGCTCGGCTGCCTGCACTATCACGTCGGCGCCGTGAGTCCGGCCAGCGAGCACCGCATAGCTGCGCACGGAGCCAGCCAGCCCGCCGGCTTCGAGCTCCGGCGGTGCCAGCCCGTCGATCACGGCGCGCAGCTCCGCGTGCGCCTGCCCGGCCAGTTGCGCCACGCTGTCCATCTCCTCGATTGCCCTGGCCGGATCCCTAGCCACCAGGACCGCTGCCGCTCTCGCCTTCGCCCGGACGCTGAACAGCTTCTGGGAGACGGCGTCGTGCAGGTCCCTCGCAAGCCTCGTTCGCTCCTGCATGACCGAGAGCTCGCGGCCCCGCTCATACAGGCGCGCATTGGCCAGCGCGATGGCCGCGTACGCCGCGAACAGGCTCACCATGCGCTCGTCACGCTCGGTGAAACCGCCGGGCTGGGTCTTGCAGGCGGCAAAGATGAACCCGACGGTGTCCGTGCCGTCCTTAATCGGGACACCGAGGACATCGGTGAGCTCCGGGTGAGCGGCCGGCCAGCCCCAGAACCGGGGATCGGCCCGGATGTCATCGAGCCGCAGCGGCTTGCCCTCGCGCAGCATGACCGCGAGGATCCCGTGCTGGCGGGGCAGCGGGCCGATGGCCGCCTGCTCCCTGGCCGACAAGCCGTCGACGAGGAACTCGGCGAAGGTGTCGTTCTCGCCGGGCACGCCTAGGGCCGCATACCGGGCGCCTGCCAGCGATCGCGCCGAGCGGACGATCTTCTGCAGTACGTCCCGGACCGACAGCTGGCTGGCCACGGCCAGCACAACCTGGCTGACGTGCTCGAAGATCTCGTCCTGGCCGCCCGCGGCGGCCGCGGCCGGCCCTGGAGTCTGGCCCATACCGCTGACGGTACCTGCGAGTCGCGCGCAGCGGATCGGGCAGCGGTCCTAGGACCATGGTCGCAGGGACGGTCCGGCCGTCGGCCGATGTGCGCAGCGGCCCGGCTGCCTAGCGTCGATGCCATGAGAACTTCATCAGTAGCGGTCGTCACCGGCGCGTCCCGCGGCCTCGGCCGCGCGCTGGCCGGCGCCCTGGCTGCGGCGGGCCATCAGCTCGTCATCGATGCACGCGACTGCCTGGCACTCGAGGCGTCGGCCGCCACTATCCGCGCCGAGCACGACCTGCCGCAGCGATCGGTCATCGCGGTGCCTGGCGACATCGCAGATCCCGCCCACCGGGCTGAGCTGGCCGCGACCGCTGCCGAGCTCGGCGGCGCCAGTCTCCTGGTCAACAACGCCGGAACTCTGGGCGCCAGCCCGCTGCCAGCGCTCGCCGATTACCCGGCCGCGGACCTGCGTGCGTCGCTTGAGGTCAACGTCGTGGCACCCATCGCGCTGACGCAGTTGCTGCTCCCCGACCTGCGCACGCGTGGCGGCGCGGTCCTCAGCATCACCTCGGATGCGGCCCGTGAAGCCTACTCAGGCTGGGGCGGCTACGGCGCGGCCAAGGCCGCGCTCGAGCAAGCCTGCCATGTGCTGGCGGCCGAGGAGCCGGCTGTCCGCGTGTGGTGGGTCGATCCTGGCGACCTGCGCACCCAGATGCACCAGCAGGCCTTCCCCGGCGAGGACATCTCCGACCGGCCGCTGCCTGAGTCAGTCCTGCCCGCGTTCATGCGGCTTCTGAGCGACCGCTTGCCCAGTGGCCGGTACCGGGCTGCTGACCTCATGCCCGCCGCGTCGATGCGCGCCGGAGTGCCGTCGTGACTGCGGCGATCGAGGTCGCGGCCAGGCCCGCAGCCTCGGAGCCCGTGCTGGCCAAGCTGCGGCCCGAGCTGGCGGCGCACGAGCCACCCGAGGCAAGCGGCAATGGCCGCGCCGACGTCAGGCTGCTCGTGAGCAAGGCGGTGGCCGACGAGGTCACCCAGCACGCCTTCGCCGACCTGCCGGATCTGCTGCTGCCGGGTGACCTCGTCGTCGTGAACAACTCGGCGACGGTGCCTGCCGCGGTCGCCGTTTCGGCACGACTGACCGTGCACTTCTCCACCGCGATGCCAGCCGGAGACTGGCTCGTCGAGCTGCGGTCCGGCACCGGCCACGCGACCGTGCCGCTGCTTGCCGGCCCGATGCCGCCCACCAGAAGCGGGCAGCAGCTCGAGCTGCCAGGCGGCGCGGTGCTGACGCTGACCGAACGGTTCAGCCAGCGGCTCTGGCGGGCCAGGCTGTCGACGGCCGTGATTCCCTACCTGCGCCGCCATGGCCAGCCCATCAGGTACTCCTACGTGCCGCGGCCGTGGCCCATCCAGGCGTATCAGACGGTCTTCGCCACCCGGCCTGGCAGCGCGGAGATGCCGAGCGCGGCCCGGCCGTTCACGCCGGAGATCGTGACGAGTCTCGTCAGCCGTGGCATCGGCGTGGCGCCGGTCACGCTGCACACCGGCGTCTCCTCCCTGGAGGGCGGCGAGGATCCCTACCCCGAGTGCTACGACGTCCCGGCCGCGACCGCGCGGCTAGTAAACCTGACCAGGCGGTCGGGCGGCCGGGTCATCGCGATCGGCACGACTGTCGTCCGGGCGCTGGAGAGTGCTGCCGCAGTCAGCGGCCGTGACGGCGATCACGCGGTTGTCGCCTCAGCAGGCTGGACCACCCACGTGGTGACCAGGCAGACCGGGGTGGCGGTCGTGGACGGCCTGCTGACCGGCCTGCACGAGCCGCAGTCAACTCACCTGTGGATGCTTGCGGCCTTCGCCAGCGATCAGCTCCTGCGCCGCTGCTATCAGGTCGCCGTGGCCGGAAGGTACCGCTGGCACGAGTTCGGCGACGTGCACCTGCTGCTGCCCTGACGGCTCACGACCTGGAGGCCGCCAGGGCGCGGCGCACCCGGCCGACAGAGCACCGCGCGCCACTGGATAGCGTTAACAGCGCTATGTCCGGTCCGCAGATCACCCTGCTCGTAACCCTGACTGGCCGCGACCGGCCCGGGGTCACCTCGCGGCTGTTCACCCTCCTATCCGGCCATGACCTGGCGGTCGTCGACGTCGAGCAGGTCGTGATTCGCGGCCGTCTGGTACTCGGCGTGCTGCTCTCCTGCGATGGCCCGCCCGACCTGACCGCGATCCACCAGCAGATCTCGACGCTAGCCGCGGACATGGGCATGGACGCGGAGATCACCATGGGCTCGGGCGAGCCGAGCCAGCGGCTGCGCGGCAGGCTGCACGTCACCGTGCTCGGCCGTCCGCTGCTGCCCTCCGCCATCGCAGCCATCGCGGGCCGGATCGCCGCCAGCGGCGCGAACATCGACAGGATCGGCCGGCTGGCTAGCCGCCCGGTTACCTGCATCGAGCTCGAGGTTTCCGGCGCCGACCCGGTCGGACTGCGCACCGTGCTCGCCCGCGAGTCGGTGCAGCTTGGAGTAGATGTCGCGGTGCAGCGGGCCGGGCTGCACCGGCGCGCGATGCGGCTGGTGGTCATGGACGTCGACTCCACTCTGCTTCAGGATGAGGCGATCGAACTACTCGCCGCCGCGGCAGGCTGCGGGGCGGAGGTGAGCGAGGTGACCGCCGCAGCCATGCGCGGGGAGCTTGACTTCGCCGAGTCGCTGCACCGGCGCGTCGCGCTGCTGGCGGGCCTGGACGCATCGGTCATCGACGACGTGCTTGCCCGGCTCCGGCTGGCACCGGGCGCCAGGACCCTGATCAGGACGCTCAAGCGGCTTGGCTACCGGTGTGGCGTGGTCAGCGGCGGATTCACCCAGTTCACCGACTGGCTGACCATCGAGCTCGGGCTCGACTTCGCGGAGGCCAACACGCTGGAGATCGCGGACGGCAAGCTCACCGGCCGGGTCATCGGCCAGGTCGTCGACCGGGCCGGCAAGGAACGGGCCCTGCGGCATTTCGCCGCCGCAGCCGGCGTCCCGCTGAGCCAGACCGTCGCTGTCGGGGACGGCGCGAATGACCTGGACATGATCTCGGCGGCCGGTCTCGGCATCGCCTTCAACGCCAAGCCAGTTGTCCGGGACGCAGCCGACACCTCGCTGAGCGTCCCGCACCTCGACGCGATCTTGTACCTGCTCGGCATCAGCCGCGACGACATCGAGGCGGCCGATGCCGAGGATCCGTCGCTAGTGGCGAGCACCCTCAGCCAGGGCGGCGCTGACCGCTAGGTCGACTCTGGTGGCGAGTGCTCGTCGGCCGGCGTCCAGGACGCGATCAGCTCGGCGTCGCCTGGCGCCAGGCCCGCCCAGCTCCCCCTGATGCCGATGACCGCGATCGCCGCCGTCGGGAACGCCGGCTCACTGCCAGTGAGCAGCCCGACCAGCCCGGCGGCGGCCGGGTTATGCCCGATGTACAGTACCGTGGCGAATTCGCCGCCCGCCGCCGCGACGAGCTCGGCCACCTCATCGCTGTCGGCCTCGTAGAGCCGCCGGTCGGCCGAGAACTCAGGTGGCGGCTGTGCCTTGAGAGCTGCCGATAGGTACTGCCAGGTCTGCCTGGTCCGCCGCGCGGCCGAGCAGAGCACCAGATCTGGCCGGAGTCCGCTCGCCGCCAGCCACCGGCCAGCGGCCGCGCTGTTCCGCTGGCCTCTAGGCCGAAGGGCCCGCTCGAAGTCCGGGCCGCCAGGCAGCTCACCTGCCTTGGCGTGGCGCATCACGATCAGCTTGCGCCTCTCCTTGCTGACAACGTCTTCCATGACACCCATCGTGGGGCAGCGGCCGCGGTCGGCCCGGCCGGCGCGCTGTGGGCAGGACAAAGACAGGCGGGCGGCGGGACTCGGCCCGCCGCCCGCCTGCCGGACGCTGCACTGCTGCCTGCGGTCAGGCAGTCACCTTGTCCGCCGGGGCCTTGGCCTCGGTGTCGCCGCCGCCCGCGATGCTGGTCGAGCGGCGCTTCGCGATGACGATTGCGGTGACGACGATGCCAAATGCCACGATCGCAACCCCAGCCCGCAGGCCGAGGTTGTCGCTGTACTCGACCACGCTGGTGGCGATCAGCAGCGACACCAGGTTCATGACCTTGATCAGCGGGTTGATGGCAGGGCCCGCGGTGTCCTTGAACGGGTCACCGACAGTGTCACCGATAATTGTGGCTTCATGCGCGGGAGAGCCCTTGCCGCCGTGGTGCCCATCCTCGACGAGCTTCTTGGCGTTGTCCCAGGCACCACCGGAGTTGGCCAGGAACACGGCCATCAGCGCACCGGCCGCGATCGCGCCGGCCAGGAAGGAACCGAGCGGCGCGTAGCCGAACGCGAAGCCGACCGTGATGGGCATCAGCACCGCCAGCAGGCCTGGCGTCGCGAGCTCGCGCAGCGAGTCCCTGGTACAGATGTCCACCACCCGGCCATACTCCGGCTTCTCGGTGTAGTCCATGATCCCTGGGTGGTTGCGGAACTGATCGCGGACCTCGACGACCACCCGGCCGGCAGCCCGGCCGACGGCCATGATCAGCAGCCCGGCGAAGAAGAACACCACGGAAGCGCCGATGATGAGGCCGAACAGGTCGTTGGGCGCGTCGATGCCCAGGCTGAACCCGCGCAGGTGCTTGATGAGCAGCTCCGCTGTGACCTGCGTGCGGAAGGCGCCGAAGAGAGCCGTCGCCGCCAGCACAGCGGTCGCGATCGCGATGCCCTTGGTGATGGCCTTGGTCGTGTTGCCCACGGCGTCCAGGCTGGTCAGTACCTTGGCCGCCTCGCCCTCGACCTCGCCAGACATCTCGGCGATGCCCTGCGCATTGTCCGAGACCGGGCCGAAGGTGTCCATCGAGACGATCACGCCCACCGTCGTGAGCAGTCCGGTGCCGGCCAGCGCGACCGCGAACAGCGCGATGGTTGCGTTGCCGGTGCCGAGCAGGAAGGCGCAGTAGACCGCGCCGCCGATGAGCAGCGCCGAGTAGACGGCCGACTCCAGGCCGACTGAGATGCCCGACAGGATGACCGTCGCGGCGCCAGTCAGCGAGCTCTCGCCGATCTCCTTGACCGGCTTGCGGCTGGTCTCGGTGAAATAGCCAGTCAGCAGCTGGATCGCACTGGCCAGGACCAGGCCCACCACGACGGCGCCGATGGCCAGGAACCGCGGGTTGCCGCTGTGGTGCAAGATCGCGGGGTCCACGACGCCCTTCAGGGAGCTGAACTTGGACGGCAGGTAGACGAAGGCGGCGATGACCACCAGGACCAGCGAGATGATCGCCGAGGCGAAGAAGCCGCGGTTGATCGCGGTCATGCCGCTGCGGTCGTTCTTGCGCGGCGCCACCAGGAAGATCCCGAACATCGCGGTGATCACGCCGATCATGGGCACGATCAGCGGGAAGACGAGACCATCGGAGCCGAACGCGACCTTGCCGAGAATCAGCGCCGCCACCAAAGTGACGGCGTAGGACTCGAAGAGGTCAGCGGCCATGCCAGCGCAGTCGCCGACGTTGTCGCCGACGTTGTCGGCGATGGTGGCGGCGTTGCGCGGATCGTCCTCCGGGATGCCCTTCTCCACCTTGCCGACCAGGTCCGCGCCGACGTCGGCCGCCTTGGTGAAGATTCCCCCGCCGACCCGCATGAACATGGCCAGCAGCGCGGCGCCGAAGCCGAAGCCCTCCAGCACGGCCGAGGCATTGGCCTTATAGATAAGGACAACTAGCGCCGCGCCGAACAGACCCAGGCCGACCGTGAACATTCCGGCCACACCGCCGGTACGGAAGGCGATCCGCATGGCGGAGCGCTCACCGGATTCCTTGGCCGCCGCGGCCACCCGGACGTTGCCCCGCACGGCGAGCCACATGCCCGTGAACCCGGTAGTGGCGGAGAAGAGGGCCCCCACAAGGAAGAAAATCGACCGGCCGAAACGGACGGACTCGTTCACCGCCGGCAGCACGAGCAGGACAAAGAAGATCAGCACCACGAAAACGCTGAGCGTCCTGAACTGGCGGCGCAGGTAAGCAGCAGCGCCTTCCTGGACGGCCTTGGCGATCTCCTGCATCTTCGGCGTGCCCTGACTGGCCGCCAGCACGTCCCGGACCAGCCAGCCCGCGACGGCCAGTGCCATCAGCGCGATGACGGCCACCACGGCTACCCAGGTCAGGTTTGCCCCCGATACGGTGGGCAAGCCTCCTCCCAGGGCGAGGGTGTGCAACATTCGTCCTCCTTGACAGGGGGTTACAAGCTAGTCCCGGGCCGGTGCGCGCAACACTGGCCCGGTGGCTGAGACCACTGCGGTCCGGCCCTGGCTGCCGTGCGAGGGCAGGCCAACTCTGACCCGCAACGTGCCGGGAGTCTACGCATCCTGGTAAGCGGATGGTAAATCGGGTGCGCTTACTTGCGCAGTCGCGACGGTTTCGTGACGTAACAGTGCCCCGCCAGTGACGATCGCCGCCCCGGTGGGCGGCTGCTGATCAACAAGCCGTTACTGGGAAGCCCCCGCCGACGGCCAGCTCATCTTGATGCTCGTGCCGTCGGCGGTCTCGCTGATCTGCACGTCGTCGGCGAGGCTCTCGATGACCGCTATCCCAAGTCCGGCTGGGAGGCCGACTGCGCCATCGCGGCTGGCCGGGCCGCCGTGACCAGCCGAACCGGCCGGACCGCCTGGCCACGGCGCACCGGGGGCGCAGGTATCGGTGACTTCGACCTCGAACCGGCCCGCCAGGTCGGTCAGGGCCAGCCGAACCGGCTCGGCCGGGCAGTACAACTGGTGCCCGGCCACGGCTCGCGAGCAGGCCTCACCCACGGCGAGCCTGACCTCGTCCAGCAGCGACTCGTCGACCCCACTGCGCCTGGCCACCGCCGTGGCTACCAGCCTGGCCGTCCGGACGTGCGCGGGCAGCGCGGTAAAGCTCAACTCGACTGTTGCCATCTCAGCGTCACCTGACTTCGGGTCACCTGGATCCGGGTCACCTGGATCCGGCGGCCGCCTACTTCTCTGCCCGGCGGGCCGCGATAGCCTCGTCAACGGTGTCGTGAATGCCGAACACCTTGGTCAGGCCGGTAATCCTGAAGATCTTCAAGATCCGCTCCTGCGTGCACACCAGGTCAAGCGACCCGTCGTGTGCACGGACTCGCTTGAGCCCGCCAACCAGCACGCCGAGCCCGGTGGAGTCCAGGAACTCGACCTTCTCCATATTCACCACGAGCTGGTAGAAACGGCTATTGACGAGCTCGATGAGAAGTTCACGCAAGCGCGGAGCGGTGTAGACGTCGATCTCGCCCTCAACGTCGACGATCTCGATCCCATCCTTGCTGTGGTGGTCCAGCTTCAGATCCACAAATCCTCCAGCGCCTTTACGGCGATCATGTCCAGCGGCGGCGGGGCCGGTGCCCGCATGCCCAGCCTGTCATGCCAGCACTGCCTGGCACGCGAGCACTGCCTGTCATGTCGGGCCTGCCGTACCTGTCCGCAGCCCTGTCGCGCATTCAACCACGCTCTGGTGTCATTCCTATACCAGATCGCCGTCGCAGGCACCTTGCGCCGTACGACACACTGGGATCCGATGGTTTCGGTACCGCTGCCCGTAACCGGCGAGCCACCGCTGCCCGGCCCGCCTGGCGAGCCTGAGGACGCCGGCCGGTTCGGCACGGCCGGCACCGGCGCTGCATCGATACTGGCGGCTGGCGCCCGGTCGGGCAGACTCACCCATCTCGCCAAGCTGGCCGGGCAGGCGGGCGAGCGGGCGGACTGGCCAGCCTGGGTGCCGCCCGAGCTGACGAGGGCGCTGACGCAATCCGGCATCACGGCGCCATGGCTGCATCAGGCCAGGGCCGCCGAGCTAGCCAGATCCGGGCAGAGCGTCATAATCTCGACCGGAACGGCGTCCGGCAAATCGCTTGGCTACCTGCTGCCAGCGCTGACCAGCGTCCTGGCTGGCGGCACCGTCCTCTACATAGCGCCCACCAGAGCGCTCGCCGCCGATCAGCTCAAGCTGGTCCGATCGCTGCGGCTCGCCGGGGTACGCGCCGCCGTTGTCGACGGTGACACGCCCTGGGCCGAGCGAACACGGGCCCGGTCACATGCCAGTTACCTGCTGACCACGCCCGACATGCTGCACCAGTCCCTGCTGCCCGCCCACTCCCGGTGGAACGGATTCTTCCGGCGGCTGCGCTACGTCATCGTCGACGAGTGCCACACCTATGGCGGTGTATTCGGCTCGCACGTCGCCCATGTGCTGCGGCGGCTGCGCCGCGTCGCCTATCACCACAGCGCGATGGAGCCGGTATTCGTGCTGGCCTCCGCGACCATCAGCGAGCCAGCCCGGTGCGGCATCCAGCTGACCGGCCGTAGCGTCACGGCGGTCAGCGCCGAGGGTGCACCGCGGGCGGCGCTGACGCTCGCGCTGTGGGAGCCGCCGCTGACCGGCGCGCGCGGCGAGGCAGGCGCCCCGGTCCGCCGGGCCGCCACCACGGAGGCTGCCGAGCTGCTGGCCGACCTGGTCTGCAACGACGTTCCGGCGCTGGCGTTTGTGCGATCGCGCCGCGGCGCGGAGTCGGTCGCACAGTCCGCGCGGCGGCAGCTGGCCGAGGCCGGGGCGGCAGACCTGGCCGACCGGGTGGCGGCCTACCGGTCTGGCTACCTACCAGAGGAACGGCGCGCGCTCGAGGAAGGACTCCGCAGCGGACGGATCACCGGCCTGGCCGCTACGACCGCGCTGGAACTCGGTGTCAATGTGACCGGGCTGGACGCGGTGCTGATGGCCGGCTGGCCCGGCACCAGGGCTGCGCTCTGGCAGCAGGCCGGTCGCGCCGGTCGCGCCGGTCGTGACGCCGTGGCCGTCCTCATCGCGCGTGATGACCCGCTGGACACCTACCTGGTGCATCACCCGCAGGCGCTGCTTGGTGCCCCAGTCGAGGCGACGGTGCTCGACCCGGACAACTCCTACGTGCTGGCACCCCATCTGTGCGCGGCAGCCGCCGAACTCCCGCTCACCGCACACGACCTGGCTAGGTTCAGTCCCACGGCTGGCGGGCTCGCGGCCAGCATGGCGGCGGATGGCCTCCTGCGCGTTCGCGGCGGCCGCTGGTTCTGTACGCGGCAGGGCCTTACGACCCGAACCGGGCTGCGCGGTACAGGCGGCTGGCCGGTGCGGATCGTCGAGCTCGCCACAGGCAGGCTGGTCGGCACGGTCGATGAGCCGTCCGCGCACTTCCTGGCGCACGCTGGCGCCGTCTACGCGCATCAGGGGGAGACCTACCTGGTGATCAAGCTAGACCTCGAGGAGCGCATTGCCCTGGTCGAGCTGGCCGATCCCGGCTATGCCACGGTGGCGCGCGAGATCACGGCCATCGAGGTGGCCGGCGAGCTGGAGCGCGCGGAGTGGGGGCAGGCCACCATCAGCTACGGTGACGTGCTGGTCACCCGCCAGGTTGTGTCCTACGCCCGCCGTAGCGCCGAGACGGGACTGCTGATCGGCGAGGACGTGCTTGACCTGCCGGAGCGCCTGGCTGGCCACGCGCGCGGTCTGGTGGACCATCTCCGCCGGGCAGCGAGCGGACCTGGCGGCCGCCGGGACTGATCTCCCCGGCGCCGCGCACGCAGCCGAGCACGCGGCAATCGGGCTGCTCCCCCTCGTCGCGGCCTGTGACCGATGGGATGTCGGCGGCGTCTCGGCCGATCTGCATCCGGCCACCGGGAAGCTGACGGTCTTTGTCTACGACGGCCACGCGGGCGGAGCCGGTTTCGCCGAGCGTGGTTTCGCCGCGGCTGGCCCGTGGCTCACGGCCACGGCACAGGCTATCGCCGATTGTGAATGCACCGCAGGCTGCCCATCCTGCATTCAGTCGCCGAAATGCGGGAATGGCAATCACCCACTCGCTAAGCACGACGCAGTGACATTGCTACGCCGCGTGCTAGCCGGTTCACCGCAGCAAGGAGTATTGCTTGACAGCCCGCACGACACGAGTCAGGAGCTGAGTCAAGCAGAAAGTAACTGTACGGCTACAGATATTTTCACCGGGACGCGCTGAGGGTCTTATCTGAGCCCAGACATGCGGCGACCCCCGTCGGGGGGGAGAACGGGGGTCGCCATACGGTCCGGGCTCCGGGGGGGCAGAGCCGGGTCCGTTACTCAAGAAAGCCTAGTTGCAATCGAGGCAAGTTACCAGCCGGTCATGCGGAACCGCAAAGGGATCTGGTGTCTTCCCCTATGCTGCCGGACCGTGGGCACATCCGTCGAGAGCAGTGGCAGAACTACAGCTGCTTTCTTTGACCTGGACAAGACCATCATCGCCCGGTCGAGCACACTGGCCTTCGCCCCGTCCTTCTACCGGCACGGCCTGATCACCCGGACGCAGGTGTACCGCGGCGCTGTTGCGCAACTCACGTTCCGCCTCGCCGGCGCGGGCCACGGCCGGATGGAGCGCATTCGCGATCAGGTCAGCGACCTATGCTGCGGCTGGCCGGCCGACGTCGTGTCGCAGATCGTGACCGAGGGCCTCCGGCAGATCATCGGCCCGCTCGTCTACGGCGAGGCCCGCGCTTTGCTGGCCCGGCATCAGCAGGACGGACACGATGTGATCATTGTCAGCACGTCCGGCGCGGAGATCGTCGGCCCGATCGGCGTGATGCTCGGCGCGACGGACGTGATCGCGACGCAGTTGACCGTCGCCGACGGCAAGTACACGGGCAGCGTCGACTTCTATGCCTACGGTCAGGCCAAGGCCGACTATGTCAGCGCGCTCGCCGCCGAGCGCGGCTACCAGCTTGGCGACTGCTACGCCTACAGCGACTCGGTGACCGACCTGCCGCTGCTCGAACTGGTGGGACACCCTCATGCCGTCAATCCCGATCGCGCGCTGCGTAAGGCGGCGCGCGCCAGGCAGTGGCCAGAACTGACCTTCCGCAAGACAGGTGTCGAGGTCACGGCCGGCGCCTGACGCGCCGTCCCCTGCTGCGGCATGAAAGAGCCGTGATCGATTGAGATAACGAATCGATCACGCCGTGGTCTTTTCAAACTCGCGTCAGCCCAGTAGAAAGGAGTATCGGGCCGATGGTCCGTACACGGCAGCCGGGTACCCACGCGCGACCAGCCGCGGGAGGCGTGCCGTGGCAGGCGAATAGTGGCCGCATGAGCGCCGGATCGAGGAACGAGGCGCAGACCATCCTCCGCCTACCACGGCAGTGAAGGTGCACGCTTGGTAGCCCGGCCTACGTGTCGGTGCGACGGCGCCCCAGATCGGGGCGCCGTTTGCTGTGCGTGGCCGTAACAATCACGGGCGTAACAAGCACGGGCCGGACCAGCCGCGTCAGCTGGTGGTCATGCCGTAATCGGGGCCAGCCACGTAAACCGTGCTTCGGTTCTGTAAACCACTGCGAATCACCCCGCCGGCGGGCCTGTTACGGCTGACAATGGTCAATTACCGGATGCCGGCTCCTGATGCCATTGGGTATAAGCAAGACTTTGAGTTGACAGCGTGAAGAGAGGGAGGTACCCATGGCCGATCCCGCGGTCAGGCGCACGACCGCTAGCGGCGCTGATCAGTCGATCGGCGACCTCGTCTCCGTGGCGGCCAGGGACATTTCTCAACTGGTCCGGTACGAGCTTGACCTCGCCAAGCTGGAGCTCAAGTCCGACGCCAAGCGCGCCGGGATCGGGGCGGCACTGCTCGGGATCGCCCTGTTCGCGGCGTGCCTGGTGCTGATGCTGCTGTGCTTCGCATTCGCCTACGGCCTCAACGCACTCGGCATCTGGCTGTGGGCTTCCTTCCTGATCGTCGCGGGCGCTTGCGTTCTGATCATCGGCGGTGCTGCCCTCATCGCCTGGCGGCTGGTGCACAAGATGACGGGCATGAGCAAGACCAGGAGCAGCCTGGCGGACGGCGCGTCGATGCTGCGCCGCAGGAAGTCCGGCGCTGGCCCGGCCAAGGCTCCGGCTAAAGCTGGCTAGTAATGACCGCGCGCGGCAATCCATCCATCTACCTCGGCGGGCCCTGGTCGCATCGGTCGGTCAGCGCTAACGGGACCAGGTTCCACGTCGCCGAGAGCGGCGACGGTCCGCTCGTGCTGCTCCTGCACGGTTTCCCCGAGTTCTGGTGGACCTGGCGGCACCAGCTGAGCTCGCTCAGCCAGGCTGGATATCGTGCCGTTGCCCCTGACCTGCGCGGGTACGGCGGCAGCGATAAGCCGCCGCGCGGCTACGACCTTGTCACCGCCGCCTCGGATGCCGCCGGCCTGGTCCGGTCGCTAGGCGAGGCCAACGCCGTCGTGGTCGGGCACGACTGGGGCGGCCTGATTGCCTGGACGATGGCGACCTACTACCCGAAGGTCGTCCGCCGGCTCGCGGTCGTGTCGATGCCACATCCGCTGCGGCTGCGGGCGGCGGTGCTGTCCGCGCCGTTCACCCACGCCAGGGGCATGGGCTACGCGCTCGGCTTCCAGCTGCCGATGCTGCCAGAGCGCCGCCTGCTCAAGGACGGCGCGCAGCGCGTGGGCAAGCTCCTCAGCGCCTGGTCCGGGCCTGGCTGGCCCGATCCGGAGACCGAGCGGCGCTACGAGGAAGCGATGCTCGTCCCGTCCGTGGCGCACTCTGCGCTTGAGTACCACCGCTGGTACCTGCGCTCCAGATTCCGCCCGGACGGAATCTCCTACACCAGGATGATGCGATCGCCCATTCAGGCGCCCACCCTGCACCTGCACGGCGCGCTCGACCCGTGCGTGCTCCCGGGCGTGGCCCGGGGATCTGGTGTGCATGTCGAGGCGCCGTACCGGTGGCGGCTGCTCGACGGCGCCGGCCATTTCCCGCACGAGGAAGTCCCGGAGCGCTTCGACCTGGAGCTCAGGTCCTGGCTCGCCGATCCTGAGCCTGAGCGATAGGCCGTGAGCCGCGACGCTGGCGGCCGAGACCGCGATCCTGCCGGGCGGGCGCGGAATGCCAGGCCGCGCGATGCCCTGGGGCGACCGCTCGCCAGGAACGCCGCCGGTCAGCCTCCCGTCGCCGACGACCCGGCGCTCCTGCCTGAGCAGGCTCTGGCGACCGCCCAGAAGCTGCTCGATGCCGGCCTCGCGTTCCAGGCGCACGAAGTGCTCGAGGCGGCCTGGAAGGCGGCACCGCCAGCCGAGCGTGATCTCTGGCAGGGCCTCGCGCAGCTTGCCGTCGGGCTGACCCACGCACGGCGCGGGAACCCGCGCGGCGCGGCGACGCTACTGCGCCGCGGCGCGGACCGGCTGAGCGGCTATCCGGCTCAGGGCCCGCACGGAGTCGACGTGGCGGGCCTCCGGCGTACCTGTGGCGCACTCGCCGACCGCATCGAGGCGACCGGCCTGGCTGGGCTCGATGCCGCGGACCTGCAGCTCGGCTTGCGGACGGCGTCACCGGCCGGGCCTGGCTAGCCGCCCTGGCAGCCTTGCGTCGACACCGGGGCGGTGGCCCGGATGCCCGCTGCCGCGTCGGATGCGACCTCGGCCGCCGTCAGCGCGTAGCCGGTGTCTGACAGCGACGTCGAAGCGGCGAACACGACGCCGTAAACACGCCCGCCTGCCGACAGCAGCGGGCCGCCGGAGTTGCCGGGCTCGATCAGCGCCCTGATCGGGTAGATCTGCCGGCGCACAACAGCCGTCTGGTAGATGTTGGGCCCGTAGGCGGTCACGTTGTGGCCGATCCTGGCGGCTACCACTGTTAGCGAGTGATTAAGCGGGTACCCGGCCACGATCGCCCCGGTGTCCTCGGCTGCCTGCGGCGCGAACTTCAGCGGCGGCGCGGTCAGGCCAGGTACGTCAATGACCGCCACGTCGCGCTGCGGGTCGTACAGGACGACACGGCCTGGATGCGGCACGTTGTCGACCGTGTAGACGGTGAGCGCTGTATTGACCCCGGCGACCACGTGTGCGTTGGTGAGCACATGGTCGGGAGCGATCACGAAGCCCGATCCCTCGATCTTCAGCGAGCACGATTCGGCGACGCCCATGATCTTGACGATGCTCGTCTCGACGCGGCGGAGCGCGCGCGATTTGAGCACGCCCGGATTTGGCGCGGCCAGGCTCAGGTTTGTCTCGGCGCCGATCTCGCCGAAGACCTGGGAGTACAGGCCGTTCGATAGCAGGCTCCTCAGCTGCGGGAAGACTGGCAGGTAGAGGGTGCTGTGCGGCATCACGCCGTCGACGGTCCTGAGTACCACCGAGTTGTTGACCTGCCTGGCGATGGCCGGGAATGGCGCGCTCTCAACGAATGAGGCGATGAGCCACGCGACAATCAGGACCGCGAGGACATTCACCGCCGCGCCGCCGAGCGAATCGGCGACCGTCGCCGGACGGCCGGTCAGGCGCGATCGCACCGCGACACCGAGCCCGGATGCCACCAGCATGCCGACGACGGCCACGCCGAACACGACCAGGATGGCGACGAAGGCCTGCCAGGGCACGCTCTTGGCGAGGGCACGGGAGATGCTCGGCGCGATAGCGGCGCCGACGACGACGCCGACGACGAAGCCTGCGAGGCTGAGCACGCCGATGATGAAGCCCTGCCGGTAGCCGGCCACGGCGAACGCCGCTATCAGCGCGATCAAGATCAGGTCGAGCAGGTCACCGGGCACAGCATCAACTTATAGTGCGGTCGGCCCGGTCGATGCCGCTGTAATGCGCCCGAGACGTCGTGCCGCGACGTCACGCCCGCAGCGGGGGCCAGCCCGCCGGCAAGTCGTCGGCCGCGAGGTCCGTCAGCTTGGTGGAGTCCCAGGGCTCCTCCCAGCCACCGAGCGCCAGGATGCGGTCGAGCAGCATCGCCGTGAACCCCCACACGGTCAGCCCGGCCACCCGGAATGCGTAGCCACCAGAGCCGTTCGGATACCGGATCATGAGCCGGTTCAGCGGCGCGGCGAGGTCGGCGACCGGCACGCGGATGACCGCCGCGATCTCCGCCGGATCGCCCGGAGCGACCGGCACCGGCGTGTGCCACCAGCCGATGACCGGAGTGACACGAAAGTCGCTCCGCGGGATGTAGAGCTCCGGCATGACCGCCAGGACCGCGACGCCGCGCGGGTCAAGCCCCGTCTCCTCGGCAGCCTCGCGCAGCGCCGCCGCTACGGGGCCGCCATCGGCCGCGTCAATCGCGCCGCCCGGGAAGGCTGGCTGGCCGGGATGCTTGCGCAGATCCGCCGCACGCTGGATCAGCAGCAGGTCGGGCCCGGCGTCACCGGCGGCGAACAAGATCAGGACGGCGGCGGGCCTGCCGCCAGTCCCTGGCGGGCGCAACTCGGCCGGCACCGTAAGGTCGGCAGCGGCGGCGGCGAGCTTGCCCAGCCAGTCCGGCACCTCGGCGGGACTCTCAGCGATCAAGAGAACGGCCCAGTCTTGACGAGCTTTCGCGCCGTCGCCGGGTCGGTCGGCCCGGTGCCAAAGGCCGGGCAGAGCGCAGCTATCCCGCACGCGCCGCAAGCGGGCTTGCGGGCGTGGCAGACCCGGCGGCCGTGCCAGATCAGCCGGTGCGACAGCATCGTCCACTCCGACTTCGGCACGAGATCTCCCGCCTCGTGCTCGATCTTGACCGGGTCATCCTGCTGCGTCCAGCCGAAGCGATGTGATAGCCGGGCAAAATGGGTGTCAACCGTGATCCCCGGCACGCCGAAGGCGTTGCCCAGCACGACGTTCGCTGTCTTGCGGCCGACCCCGGGGAGCGTGACCAGGTCCGCGAGCTTTCCCGGCACCTCACCACCGAATCGCTCGCACAGCGCCTGGCCGAGACCGATGATGCTGGTGGTCTTAGCGCGGAAGAAGCCCGTGGACTGGATGATCTGCTCGACCTCGGCCCGGTCAGCCGCCGCATAGTCCGCCGCGGTGCGGAACTTGGCGAACAGCACCGGCGTCACCATGTTGACGCGCCGGTCCGTGCACTGGGCGCTCAGGATCGTCGCGACTACCAGTTCGAGCGGGTTGGTGAAATCGAGCTCGCAATGCGCGTCGGGATAGAGCGCGGCGAGCTCGCGGTTAATCCGCCGGGCCCGGCGGACCAGCGCGGTGCGGGAAGGCGAGAGCGGGGGCACCGGACAAGCCTATGCAGTACTGTCGCCCGGCCGGTCACCATCAGCCAGGCGGATGACCCGGATTGCCCTCGTACGGGCCTGCGCTAGCTCCCGGCCCCGATCCAGCCCCGGCGCCGGAATAGCGCATACAGCAGGCCAACCGCCAGCAACTCGGTGCCGATGCCCAAGCCGACAAACGTCGGCCAGCCGCCAAGATGGCTGACCAGCCAGGCGAAGTTCTGGCCGAAGAAGCCGGTCAGGAAGGACAGCGGCAAGAAGATCGTGGCGATGACGGCGAGCTGCTTCATGACGACATTCAGGTTGTTGGACACCATCGACAGGTAGGCGTCCATGCCGTTGCTCAGCAAGTCACGGTAGCTGTCGATCATGTCGCTGATCCGGATGAGGTGGTCATAAAGATCACGCAGGTAAGGGTCGCTCTCCGCAGTCGTGCCTGGCAGCTCGACCATGCCCGCGACGAGTGAGGCAGTCGCGTCACGCATCGGCGAGATGATCTTGCGTGCATAGACAAGCCACCGCTGCATGCCGAATAGCTCGGCCAGCTGCTGGTTGCTGGGCTTGGCGAAGATCTGTTCTTGCAGGGCGTCGATGCGATCGTCAAAGTCGGCGAGCGCAGGGAAGAAGCTGTCGATCAGGCTGTCGATGAGGTGATGCAGCAAGATCAGGCGGATCGGGCGGTTGCCGGTGGGCAGCTTGCCGCCAGGCTTATCCAGGCGATCGCGGAAGACCTCCAGCGATGGGCAGGAGGCCCTCCTGATGGTGACAAGGTAGTTCTCGGCAACGAAGAAGTGCACTTCGGTGAGGGTCTTGCCGTCAGCGGAGACGCCGTAGCTGACCAGGTAGACCATCGTGCCGAAGTCCTCGACCTTTGGTCGCTGGCCGAATTCGGTTGCGTCCTCGATCGCCAGCGGATGCAGCTGAAAGACATCACGCAGCATCACCAGGCCGTCATCGCCCGGCGGGTGCAGGTCAAGCCAGAGCAGGGTGCCGTCACTCAGCGCCTTCTCGATCGCGGCCGCATCGGCCGGGACCGACGACCCGTCGAGCAGAATTAGCTTTCCGTCCACGGACGTATCGTCGCAACTCCGTCAAGCAGCCGCTACGGCAGGCCGGAATTAGCGACCTGCTCGTCGCCGGCGGATCGGGCCAGTCAGGCGGCCTTGGGCCCCTTGCCCATGCCGGAAGCGCGGTGTACCAGCATGTCGGTCACGGTACCGACGGTGCCGGACAGGCCCGTGAGGCTCCGCCCGGATGCGGCCCGTCGCACTGCCACCCCGGCGAAGCTCATGGCCTGCGTGGTGAGCTGCCGCACCTCATCCGAGCTCATAATCGCCTCGGCAGTGGCCCGCAGCCGTTTGACGCCATCCTGACCGTCCTTGCAGCCGGCAATGTAGCCGGCCACGAAACCAATGAGCGTTTCCATTGTCCTGCCTTGCCTCGTCGGGGGTGAAAAGCAAGCGTGCGGACCTACGCCGCCCGGCTACATCTCTCGGAGCTCCAGATACCGCTTGACGTCGGGTATCGACTGCACAATCACGGCGATTACCGCCGCCAGCAGCACCGCCTTGACCAGCTTCGTGATCATCGCTCTCCTCCTTCCGCTGGATCAGCTGCCGTCGTACCCGGCGGTAGCGGCTGCACTTCATCGGGTGCGAAGTAAAGGAACCGGCCGTGATTGCGCTGGAGGTCGGCGGCCGGATCGTCCACCGGCGTAAGGGCCAGGTGTACCTGGCCGTCGACGTCGAACAGCACAGCCTCGACGATCGCCTCGCGGCCGGTGAGGAACAGGTCCTGGGCGTCAGCCCGCCGGGTGCCAGGCCGCATGATGACGCGGGAATCCTTGCTGACGCGGATGCCGTCGACGATCACGTGGTCGGTCTCGGGCGAGACCGACGAATCCGAGCCGGGATCCCACCACGGCACGGACGGCCGCGCGGTCACATCAGGATCAGGGAAGTCGGCACCGGGCACCTCTGGCACCTCTGGCACCGTAGCGAACGCCACTGCTCCGGCTGGCGCCGAGCGCAGGTATCTGATCGCGCCGTGCATCCGGTCCAGCATCTCAGGGGGCATGTCATCGAGCCGGTCGATGAGCTCGGCCGCCCGGTTGTCGGTCGCCCGCGCCTGCCGCTTCTCGGAGTCCGTCAGCGTCAGCGTCCGAAGCGTGAGGATCTCGTCGATCTCCGTGGCGTCGAACAAGTCCCCGGCACTCTCGGCCGCCACCTCAGGGTGGTCGTACAGGATGACCGGCGAGGACAGCATCAGGCCGGTGCACCCTTCCGGCCCGGCCAGCACCGGCCAGGTGCCGGCGTTGTGGCACGCGGCCACTTCGGCGGCCGCCCACTCAGGCGGGTCCGTCATGGACAGGAACTTCCCGTCAGGGACTCCGATCAGGGAGTGCGCGGCGATGAGCGCGCTGCGCAGGCCGTCGTCGCGGGCGCGCAGCTCGATCGGCGGGGCCGTGACGTTCTCGATCTCTACATGCAGGCGCAGCGCCCGGAACGGCCCGGCGACGCGCTCCGCCCGCAACCTGATGATCGCGTCCAGCGCGCCCCACTGCCGGACAAGGCGGCCAGCCAGCCGCCCCCGCGCGTCGATGAGATCCTCGACAGCCTCGCCAGGGCCGATATGGAACTTGGCGGTCGTGTCGCCGGCGAGCAGCGACGACACCAAGGCCGTCACGCGCTGCTCCCGCTCGGCCGCCTCGTCCCATGCCGTGTACTCGCGGTCGTCCACGTACAGGCTGCTCACGTCGCGCAGCTCCGCGCTGTCCGCCGCGGCCACCTGCACCAGCCGCCGCTGCAGATGGAGGAAGCGCACCAAAACGCTGACCTCGGCGCTGTCCGGGCACTCCAGCAGGCACTCGGTCTGACTTGAGCTTGCCTCGTTCGGATCGACGGCCGAGTACCCGGCAGGCATCAGCACGCCGAACTGGAACCGGACCTGATTCTTCTGCGCCGCCTGGTGATACGGGTACAGGAGGTAGCCCTCGTACAGGATCGCGTCCGCCACCCGGCGGGCGTGATCGAGGTGGTCGGCCGCGAGGCTCATACCGGGCCGTCCGCCCGGTCGGCGGCTTCGGACAGCAGGTACAGGATCGTGGCTTCCCAGGTAGGAAGTCCCTTAGCTGACTTGTACCTGAGCAGGTCGTCGAAGGTCAGGTTGCTGACCTTGATCCACGCGGTGTTCGGGAAGTGCGCGTCGATCGCCGCGCGCCAGACGCTGACCGGCAGCCGGTAACTGGCCTCCTTGCTCCAGGGCACCTGCGCTACCGACATCTTGCCGTCGGCGATACAGAAGACAGTGCCGCTGAACAGGAGCAGCAGCGGCACCTCGCCATCGTCGAGCCCGGCGAAGTAGCGGGTGGCGCCTATCTCCATGTCGTAGGTCAGCGGTACCGGCAAGTCGACGTCGGTGCTGCCGGTAAAACCGGGCACCATGATCGACACATTGATGAACTGGACCGGCTTGAGCGTGTCTGCCCACCGCTGCGTCTCGCCGAACAGGTCGTTCAGGCGCTCGGCCTCGTCGTCTGAATAACGGCGTCTGGCTGGCTCGATCCGGATCTGGCAGCGCAAGGCGATCGCCTCGACGCGCTGTCCAGAAGTCTCGCTGATCCGCAGCGAGAAGAACATGGACGGGGACACGGCGAACTTGTCCGCCCGAGCTCCCGTGCAATCGAAAGCCAGCTCAGCCACGTTGGCCCTCCTGGGTGGCCATCCCGGCCGGCCGGTAAGGCCGGGAGCGCTGCCGCACACCTGCCAGAAACGCGGCGATGCTCTCGCGAGCCTCGGTCCCGCCGTCGAACCCGCGCCAGTGCAGCCGCATCCGCCCGGCCAGTTCGTAACAAGCATCGATGGGAACGAGGAAGTATTCAACTCCGTCGTCTGGTGCGGCTGATCAGCACCGCCTCGACGTCAGCGGCCGGCTCGCCGAGCAGCGGGTAGTCCTCGGTCAGGCGCTCCCACAACTGCAGGTCAAGTATGCACTCGGTCACTCCGGCCGGACTCGGGTAAAAGCCTGCCAGGCCGCCGCCTTCGCGCGTGGTGTGCAGGAAGAACGCCAGCCCAACCGGGATCTCGAGCTGGTCCCACTCGACCGGCGTCATGACGCGGCCGAAGTCGACCAGGTACCGGTCCGGTACCGAGCGCCACCTGCCGCGGGCCGCCGATTCCTGCGTGAACAGCAGATAACAGGCCCTGCAGGCGCACAGCAGCGATGCCGCCTGCAGATCGGCGACATGACCGTGCTCAGGCCCGACCGTGGTCGAGCACAATTCGCAGCGTTCCGGCGCCTCGAGGCCGGCCTGCTCGTCCTTGACGCGCTGGCCGGGCAGTCCCATGGCGGTCAGGATCTCGGGGGCAGGCGCCGGCGACCCGCGACCGGCGACCCGACGACTGGCGACCCGACGACTGGCGGCGCGCCCGCGGGCGGCCGGACGAATCTGCGCAGGCCGGCCTGGCCGGTCACGAGGCCACCGCATCAGGGACTGCCACCCGGACGCCCTGGCTGTCCGCGAGCAGCGGCAGCGGATCCAGATGGAGGGTTTCGTCGTCGGTCCCCCTGCCCGCGAGCCGCACGTTAAAGCTCGTGCCGCAGGCCGGGCAGCTGAGCACTTCGCGGTCCAGGCTGCCGCCCGCGATCGACGAGCCGCAGGCGGCGCAAGCGTCCCGGTAGGCATACAGCGTGCCGCGCACGGAGCACACCAGCACCGGAACCCGTCGGCATCGGCACTGACGGGCCGAGAGCTCGGCGGCCCTATGTTCGGCAGCGTCACCCAGCCGACCCCGTTCCCGGCCTGAGCTGGTACCTCATCGGGACGTTTGCCTATCTGCACGCAGCTTCGGGCCCGGCGGCGGTGCCGCCGTCATGCCCTCGACGACGACCTCGGACACCTCGGGAGCCGCGTCCTGCACCGCGCCAGTGATAGCCAGCTGGACCGTGACCGTCGAGGACGGACAGCCGTGGCAGCTGCCTTCCAGCTTGAGCCGCGCGATCCCGTCGAAGACGCCGAGGTACTCCACCCCGCCTGCGTGTGAGCCCAGGTAAGGCCGCACCCGGTCGAGTGCCCGCTGAATCCTGGCATCGACGTCGAGCGGGTGCAGATCGTGCAGCAGCAGCAGGCTCTCTACCAGCGGATCGTCGGCAAGCTTGGCTATCATCGCCTCGCCCGGCTGGCCCTGCTCTGCCAGCACCGCCAGGACGCGGGCGAGGCCGTCACCGTACAGGCCGACGAGCAGCGCGACCAGCTCCTCCGCGGCCGGGGCCGCGCCGCCGAATCCGCCCGCCTTCAGCGCATCGAGCAATTCCTCAACCCGTGCGCTCACCTGCTGCACGCCGGTCATGCGTCTCGCCTCCGTCTGCCGGGCGGCTGCTGGCCTGCCCGCGTGCGTACCAGGTCGGGCGGTCTGGATGCCCGGACCCTGGCCAGCCAGGACTATCAGGTGGACAGGATGGCTGCCATCGGTGAATGCACCTTCTGCAGTGACTTGCCGTTCCCCATGTACATGTGCACACCGCAGGGCAGGCACGGGTCGAAGCTGCGTACCGCCCGCATGATGTCGATGCCCTTGAACCGATCCGGCGGGTTCTCCTCGAAGATCGGCGTGTTCTGCACCGCGTCCTCGTACGGGCCCGGCGTGCCGTAGCTGTCGCGGACGCTGGCGTTCCAGGGGGTCGGCGGGTAGGGATGGTAGTTGGCGATCTTGCCCTTGCGGATCACCATGTGGTGTGACAGGACGCCGCGGACGGCCTCGGTGAAGCCGCAGCTGTTGGCCTCGTCCGGCACGTTGAACGGCTCCCACGTCTTGGTGTTGCCAGCGCGGAGCTCGGCCAGGGCCTTCTCCATGAAGTGCAGCGCTGCTGCCGCGGCGTATGCCTGGAAGTACGTCCGGGCCCGGTCGCGCTCGATCGCGTTCGACAGCGGCGCCCCGTTCTTGTCGTACGGAATCTTCCACTCGAACGTGACTTCGGGCTTGGTGATGGTGCGCGGCAGGTTGATCAGGACGCTGTGGCCGGTCGACTTGACGTAACCGAAGTCCACCAGCTGGCCCTGCGCGGTCGCCCAGAGCCGGGCGATCGGACCGCCGCCGGTGTCGGCGGCGAGGTGGTTCTCGCCGTCGAACCATCGCGGCGACATGACCCAGCTGTACTTGTCATCGAAATCGCGCTTGGCCGGCCGCGGGATAGTGTGCTGGTTCCACGGGTGCCTGCGGTCCACCGGGTTGCCCAGCGGATCGCGCGTCACGAACATCTCCTGGTCTTCCCAGTCCTCGTAGTACGAGCTGCCGAGCAGGATCCGGATGCCCAGGTTGATCTCGACGAGGTCGTTGGTGAGCAGCTGGCCGTCCCTGATGACGCCAGGGCTGACGAACATCTTCCGGCCCCAGTCGGTCATGTGGTCGTAGCGGAAGTCGCAGTGCTCCGGGTCATTCAGGCTGCCCCAGCAGACCATGTCGGCGCGGCGGCGGCCGACCTCCTCGTAGCCGGGCAGCGCCTCGTAGAAGAAGTCGAAGAGGTCGTCGTGCATGGGCACGACGCGCTTCATGAACTCCACGTAGCGCATCAGCCTGGTCAGGTAGTCGGTAAACAGCTGCACGGTCGGGGTCGTGCCGACACCGCCGGGATACAGCGTGGACGGGTGCACGTGGCGCCCCTCCATCAGGCAGAACATCTCCCTGGTCGAGCGCGATACCTGCAGTGCCTCCCGGTAGAACTCGCCTTCCAGCGGGTTCAGTGAGCGCATGATGTCGCCGATGTACTTGTAGCCGTGCTCGGCGTAATGCGGGCACTCGGTACGGTTGGCCAGCTCGAGCACGCCAGGGTTGGTCTCGCCGACCATCCGCTCGCAGAAGTCAACACCGACCAGGTTCTCCTGGAAGATGTTGTGGTCGAACATGTACTCGGCGGCCTCGCCGAGGTTGATGATCCACTCGGCCAGATGCGGCGGGCGCACGCCGTAGGCCATGTTCTGGTTGTAGACAGAGCACGTTGCGTGGTTGTCACCGCAGATGCCGCAGATCCGGCTGGTGATGAAGTGCGCGTCCCGAGGGTCCTTGCCCTTCATGAAGATGCTGTAGCCGCGGAAGATGGAGGAGGTGCTGTGGCACTCCACTACCTTCTTCTGCTTGAAGTCGATCTTGGTGTAGATGCCCAGGCTGCCGACGATTCTGGTGATCGGGTCCCAGGCCATCTCGACGAGGCCGGTGTCTTCAACCGCAGTCATGTCTAGTTCCTTCTTCCGCTGCCTATCCGGTCACCAGGTTTGCTTGTAGCCAGTCAGTAGCTCGTCGCCCCTCTTGCGCCACTTGGGCTCTTCGTCGGCCGTCTTGGCAGTGAAGCCGCGCAGCGCGCGGATGACTGTCCCGTACAGGCTGCTGGCCGCCGTCGATACCCGGGCGCCGGGCGGCTCGTCCATGAACGGCATGAACTTGTCCGGGAAGCCGGGCATGGTGCAGGCGATGCAGATGCCGCCGACGTTCGGGCAGCCGCCCACGCCGTTGATCCAGCCGCGCTTGGGCACATTGCACTTGACCACGGGTCCCCAGCAGCCGAGCTTGACCAGGCACTTAGGCGACCCGTACTCGCTGGCGAAGTCGCCCTGCTCGTAGTAGCCAGCCCGGTCACAGCCCTCGTGCACCGTCGCGCCGAAGAGCCAGGTCGGCCGCAGCGCCTCGTCCAGCGGGATCATCGGCGCCGCGCCAGCCACCTGGTAGAGCAGGTAGAGGATTGTCTCGGAGAGGTTGTCCGGGTGCGTCGGGCAGCCGGGAACGCACACGATCGGGAGCCCGGCCTTGGAGCGCCAGTCCCAGCCGAGGTAGTCAGGTACTCCCATGGCACCAGTCGGATTGCCCGCCATCGCGTGGATGCCGCCGTACGTAGCACAGGTCCCCGCCGCCAGGATGGCTGTCGCCTTAGGCGCCAGCCGGTCGAGCCACTCGTTGGTGGTCATCGGCTGCCCGGTCGCCGGGTTGTTGCCGAAGCCGCACCAGTAGCCCTCGTCCTTGATGGCCTCGTTCGGGATGGATCCCTCGACCACGAGGACGAACGGGTCGAGCTCGCCGCGGTCGGCCTTGTGCCACCACTCGATGAAGTTGTCCGCGCCGGTCTCCGGCCCGCACTCGAAGTCGATCAGCGGCCAGTGCACCGCGACCTTGGGCAAGCCGGGGAGCGCCCCGAGGGCAATCTCCTCGATGCTGGGCTGGGTGGCGGCGGTGAGCGCGACGGAATCACCGTCGCAGCCGAGACCGCCGTTCATCCAGAGGATGTGAACTACGGGCTCGCTGGTCTCGGCCTGCGTCGCATCAGATTCTGTTGCAGTGGCCATCGCGAGGCCACCTCCTCGCTTCTGGGACGGCTGGATGGTGGACTGCTGCCTGGTACTGGAAATCCCCCTGGTATTTCGCTGCATCGTACGTCGGGGGGTGGACGACGCGGCGGCGGGGCGGTCGTGTCATCGGCGGGGCCGGCGCGGCGAAGAGAATTGCGCCCGGTAATGGCGCATTTGGCGGAGGAACTGCGCTGACGCTCGTGATCACAAGGCACCTCGCCTTCGGTGATGCGCAGACGAGCAGAATGCTAGACCTGCGACGTGGCGCCGACAAGACGGAACAGTCACTTCACCGGACAGAAATGTCCACCCGCCTGACAGTTGTGGGTGCAAAACGCGCCAATCATCAGCAGAACCGTCACGGGCGGAGTTGACCCGGCCGGATTGGCCGAAAACGGCGCTGCAGCAGGGCTGGCCGAAGCTGGCCTGCGAGGAAGTTAGATCGCTTCCGCGGCTTCCCGCTCCTGGTCGCGGTCACGTAGATTGGCTTGCAACCCCGCAGCGCCGCCCAGTTGAGCCGCACCGTGGGGTCACGGCGCAGAGGGAGACGAAGCGGTGGCGGTGCCCAGCTTGCCCAGTTACGGACCTGCGGGGACCCCGATCGAGGTCGTTCCTGTCGTAGTGCTCTCCCAGGTCTTCCCGGCCAGGCCCTCGTCGATCCCCGACATCAGGGACTTCGTCCGGCGCTGCCTGGCTGAGTCACCTCTGACCGAGGAAGGCACTCGCGAGGTCGGCGAGACCGTGTTCCGCGCGCTGCTGGACGCAGCTGGCCCGACAGGCTCGATCCAGGTAGCCTTCCGCATCTTTCCCGAGCACGTAGAGGTCGACGTGCTGCACTCCGATACGGCGATTCAGTCTCCGGTCATGCCGGGCCCGCCGGTCGGTTACACCCAGCCAGGCACGGCCGCGCCGCCTGGGCGCGCGACGCCCGCGAGCACGTCACCACAGAGCACGCCGTCAGCAAGCACGGGGTCAGCAAGCACGGGGTCAGCAAGCACGGGGCTCGGCGGTCGGGACAGGCAGCCAGAGACCTTCGCCGAATGGATGTCGAGCGCACTGCGCCGCGAGGGACTGACACAAGAGGCGGCCGCACGCCAGCTGGGTGTCTCCGTCAAGACGGTGAGCCGCTGGGTCGGCGGCGCGACAGAGCCGCGGATGCGGGACCTGCGCCGCATTCAGGAAGTGTTCGGCGAGGTTCCGCTGCCATAACCACGTACAAGCGTTGCGCAATTGCGCATATGGGCCAGATCTGTCTTGACTGATTGCTGGACGTCCCCCCACTTGTGTCCTACCTTGCTGTCATGGCGATTCACGCAGGCCGCCACCAGTTCGGCACCGAAAAGGGCCGGATCACATTACGGACTTCTCGCGACGGGCTCGTAGCCCAGGCCGGCCACGACCTGACCATCGATGCAGCCAGGTGGTCGGGTGAGCTTGTCGTGGCTGACGATCTCACCCCAACGAGCCTCGTCGTCAAGGTGGACCTCGGCGCCCTCGTCGTCCGCAGCGGCTCGGGCGGCATCAAGCCGCTGACCGACAGGGACAAGCGGGAGATCGCCGTCTCGGCGCGCAAGGTCCTGACGGCCGAGCGATACCCCGAGGCGACCTTCACGGCCACCAGCTTCGACCCGGCCACGGGCGGCGCCACCAGCGGTGGCACCATTAGTGGCGAGCTCACGCTCGCCGGCAAGACCCGCCCCGCGCGGCTTCAGGTGACGCAGACCGCGCTGGGCCACTATCGCGCGACGACGACGGTCCGGCATACCGACTTTGGCATCAAGCCCTACTCGGCATTCCTCGGCTCGCTCAAGGTCGCCGATGCCGTCGAGATAGAGGCGGAGCTCGACCTCTCGCAGGCCTTCGACCCGGAGCCGACGACGTGACGACTCTTCACGACCAGCTCGACGAGCCTTCGGCCAGCAGCCTGTTCGACAGACGCGAGCAGCCGGTACGCGAGTTCGCGGACCAGGCCGCCGCCGTCGCCGCGGCGTGCCACCAGATGGCCCTGAGGTTTCATCAGGGCGGGAAGCTGGTCGTGTTCGGTACCGGCGGCTCCAGCACCGACGCCCAGCACGTCGCCGTGGAGTTTGTCCACCCCGTGATCGTCGGCAAGCGCGCACTGCCCGCCATCTCGCTGACGTCCGATGTGGCGACGGTGACCGGGATAGCGGCGCGGAGCGGGATGGCCGCGATCTTTTCGCATCAGCTGCGCTACCTCGCTGCGCCGGCCGACATCGCGCTCGGGATCTCTGCCGACGGCAACTGCGCGAGCGTACTGGCGGGCATGCTCACGGCGCGCGAGCTTGGCATGCTTACCATTGCCCTAGTCGGCGGCGACGGGGGCGCCATAGCCGCGTGCCCGGCTGTCGACCACCTGCTGATCACTAAGTCGGCTGACCCGCGCATCGTGAAGGAGATGCAGGTCACCACCTATCACGTGCTGTGGGAGCTCGTGCACGTGTTTTTCGAGCAGCCGGGCGTCCTAGCTCCGGGGGTAGTGGCATGAACGTGCCCGAATGTCATGACGATGTCTGCATCACCTGCTCAGACAGCGCTGTCCGAGTGACCGTGGTCCGATTGCTCGACGACGGGCTGGCCGTGGTCGATACCGGCCAGGGCGCCGAGGAGGAAGTCAGCGTCGCGCTCGTCACGGCCTCCGTCGGCGACACGCTCCTGGTGCACGCCAGGGAAGCGATCGCGGTGCTGTCGTGACCCAGGCGTCGCCAGCGCCGGCACGACCGGAGAGTGGTACCGCCGGGTCCATCGAGTCGCTCTATCCGTTCCTCTACTCCGGCACCACGGACGTGTCCGATGTGCTGGAGCAGGTCCGCCAGTCGACCGTTGCTAAGGCGGACGAGATCCTGCTGCTGCGCCGAATGGTGCGAGATGCCGACGGCGCCCGGCTCCAAGCCTGCGCGCGGGAGATGGCCGGCCGGTTCGAGTCCGGCGGGCGGCTGCTGGCCTTCGGCAACGGCGGCAGCGCGACCGATGCCCAGCAGCTGGCCACCCTGTTCCTGTATCCGGGCGGCAGCGCGAGGCCGCTTCCCGCGCTGAGCCTGGCCAGCGACGCCTCGGTGCTGACGGCGCTGAGCAACGACATCGGCGTCGATGTCGTCTTCGCCCGGCAGATCGCGGCGTTCGGCTGCAAGACCGACGTCGCGGTTGGCATGTCCACCAGCGGCAACTCCGACAACCTGCTGCGCGCATTCGACGAGGCGAGCAGGCGGGGCATGCTCACCATCGGCATCGCTGGCTACTCCGGCGGCAAGATGGCCGAGCTGGACAGCATCGATTACTTGTTCGTCGCCCCTTCCGCGTCCGTGCACCGGATCCAGGAAGCCCAGACGACCATGTACAACGTGCTCTGGGAGCTGTGCGTGGCAGCCCTGGCCGAGCCGGGTGAGGCGCCGCGATGAGCGATAGCGTCACAACGCGGCAGCGTCACAACGGGCAGCGTCACTAGCGGCAGGCTGCTGATTGCCGGAGTCGGCAATATCTTCCTCAGCGACGACGGCTTCGGGGTCGAGGTGGCCAGGAGACTCGCGTCGGCTGAGCTGCCCGACTGGGCGCGGGTAGTGGACTACGGCATCAGGGGCATGCACCTTGCCTACGACCTGGCCAATGGCTACAGCTCCGCCATCCTCGTGGACGCGACACCGCGCGGCGGCGCGCCCGGCACGATCTACGTCATCGAGCCGGATCTGAGCAGCCAGGAGCCGTTGACGGCGGGCGACGATACCGTGCTCACAGCGAACCCGATGTTCAATGCGCACGGGATGCAGCCAGATGTCGTCTTCAGCATGCTGGGCATGCTCGAGTCCGAGGCGCGGCAGGTCCTCGTGGTCGGCTGCGAGCCGGCCAGCGTCGATTACGGCATCGGCCTCAGCTCGCCGGTAGCCGAGGCGGTCGACGAAGCCGTCAGGGTAATCCTTGACCTGGTGTCGGGCGCAGCGCAGTCCGGCGACGAGCACCGACTAGTCACGAAGGAGTGGGCGCATGTGCCTCGGGATTCCCGGTGAGGTGATCGAGTTCCTTCCTGACCAGCCGGACCTGGCCAGGGTCGACGTCAGCGGTGTCAAGCGCGTCATCAACGTCGGCCTGCTGGCCGACGAGAAGGTCGAGCCGGGCGACTGGGTGCTGATCCACGTGGGATTCGCCCTGTCCAAGATCGACGAGGCGGAGGCGGCAGCCGCGCTCCAGTTCCTCGAGGGCATCGGCCAGGCCTACGAGGACGAGCTCGCCGCCCTAGCCGAGTCACGGATCGAGTAGGAGGCGCAGCGATGAAGTTCGTCGATGAATTCCGCGACGCCGACAAGGCACATGCGCTCGCCGCCAAGATCTCGGCGCTCTGCGAGCCCGGCCGGCAGTACAAGTTGATGGAAGTGTGCGGCGGGCATACTCACACCATCTACAAGCACGGGCTGGAGGACTACCTGCCCGAGCAGGTCACGCTGGTGCACGGCCCAGGCTGTCCGGTCTGCGTGATCCCGATGGGGCGCGTCGACGACGCGATGGCACTGGCCAGCGAGCCCGACGTCATCATGACCTCGTTCGGCGACATGATGCGGGTACCGGGCAGCAACGGCTCGTTCTTCGACGCCAAGGCGCGCGGTACGGATATCCGGATGGTCTATTCGCCGCTGGACTCGCTGAAGATCGCCAGGCAGAACCCGGACAAGCGAGTCGTGTTCATGGCGATCGGCTTTGAGACGACGGCACCGTCTACCGCCATGACGATGCTCAGGGCGGCGGCCGAGGGCCTGGAGAACTTCTCGATCTTCTGCAACCACGTCACGATCATCCCGGCGATCAAGGCGATACTCGACTCGCCCGACCTGCGGCTCGACGGGTTCATCGGCCCCGGCCACGTCTCCACGGTGATCGGCTGCCGGCCGTATGAGTTCATCGCCCGCGACTACGCCAAGCCGGTGGTGGTCGCCGGCTTCGAGCCGCTCGACATCCTTCAGTCGATCTACATGCTGATGCTCCAGCTGTCACAGGGGCAGGCGACCGTGGAAAACCAGTACGCACGCGTCGTGCCCTGGGATGGGAACGTGGTCGCGCTGCGCGCAATCGGGCAGACGATGGAGCTGCGACCTTACTTCGAGTGGCGTGGCCTCGGCTTCATCTCGCACTCGGCACTGAAGGTGCGGGACGAGTTCGCGAGGTTCGACGCCGAGCGGCTGTTCTCCGTGCCCGGGGTCCGGGTCGCCGACCCTAAGGCCTGCCAGTGCGGCGAGGTGCTCAAAGGCGTACTCAAGCCATGGGAGTGCAAGGTCTTCGGCACCGCCTGCACGCCGGAGACCCCGATCGGCACCTGCATGGTGTCGCCGGAGGGCGCCTGCGCTGCTTACTACAACTACGGGCGCCTGACGCGCCAGCGGGTGAAGGAGGCGACCAGGTCATGAACGCCGGGGATGCCGCACCGACCGCGAACTGGGTAGCCGAGGCACTGCGCGAGCACGAGGCACTGCGCGAGCACGAGGCACTGCGCGACCAGGAAGTGCAGGCTCGCGCCGAGGCTGGCCGGTTCGAGCACCGCGGCTCGCCGCAGCCACTGCCTGGCACGGTCCGTGAGGAACTCGTGCTGGAGCGCATCGACCGGGCCCGCCGCGCCCGCCCGCGGGTCAAGGAAGACCGCATCACGATGTCACATGGCGCGGGCGGCAAGGCGACTCAGACCCTGATCGAGGCTGTCTTCCTCGAGTCGTTCCGCAATCCGCTACTGGAGCCGCTGGAGGACGCCGCGCGGCTGCACGTGAACGGCGCGCGCGTAGCCCTCACGACGGATTCCTACGTCGTCAAACCGCTGTTCTTCCCCGGCGGCGATATCGGCGACCTCGCCGTGAACGGCACGGTCAACGACCTGTCGATGGCCGGCGCGGTGCCGTTGTACCTGTCGGCTGGCTTCATACTCGAGGAAGGCTTCCCGGTCGCCGATCTGACCCTGATCGCCCAGTCCATGCAGGCCGCGGCGCAGCGCGCTGGTGTGCAGGTGGTGACCGGCGACACCAAGGTCGTCGAGAAGGGCAAGGCGGACGGCTGCTACATCAACACGGCCGGCATCGGTGTCATCGAGCACGACGTCAGCCTCGGCGTGGCGAATGCCCGGCCGGGCGACGTCATCCTGGTTTCCGGCCCGATAGGTGACCATGGCGTGACCATCATGCTGGCCCGCGGCGAGCTGGGCATCGAGGCAGACATCTTCTCGGACACCGCGCCGCTCAACGGCCTGGTCGCGGACATGCTCGCCGCTGCGCCAGGGCTGCGCGCGCTTCGTGACGCGACCCGTGGCGGCGTCGCCACGATCCTCAACGAGATCGCCTCGGCGGCCGGCGTCGGCGTGCTGGTGGCCGAGGACGACATCCCCGTCCGGGCCGTGGTGCGCGGAGCCTCCGAGCTCCTCGGCATCGACCCGATGTACGTGGCCTGCGAAGGCCGCCTCGTCGCGGTGGTCAGCCCCGAGGATGCCGACCATGCGCTCGCCGCGATGCGCGCTCACCCAATGGGCCGCGAGGCAGCCGTCATCGGCAGGGTGACCGCCGAGCCTCCTGGCATCGTCCAGCTCAAGACGGCGTTCGGCGGTACCAGGATCGTGGACCTGCTGGTTGGCGACCCGCTGCCGCGGATCTGCTAACGCGGCCCGCGAGTCAGGAGACGCGAGCAGTGCACGAGCTGGCCATCACCGAGGGCCTGGTAGATGCCGTCACCGAACGGCTGCCGGGTCAGCGGGTCACGCGTGTCCGGCTGGAGATCGGTGCGCTGTCCGGCGTGGTCGCCGACTCCGTGCTGTTCTGCTTCGACCTGGTCACCGAGGGCACGGACCTCGAGGGGGCCACGCTGGAGATTGCCCAGCCGCCCGCTTTGTGCAGCTGCCGGGTCTGCGGCAGCGAGTTCGGGCCCGACGGCCCGATTGTCATCTGCCCGTGCGGCAGCGCCGAGGTGACGGTGCTGGCCGGGCAGGACATCAAGATAACGTCTGTGCAGGTGGCGTAGGTATGTGCGGAACTTGTGGGTGCTCGTCCAGCGCGGTGTTCACATTGCTGGAGCACGACCACGACCACGACGATGGCCACACGCATGTGCACGTGAGCGGGCCGAGCGGCACGGCGCGCACCATCGAGCTGCAGCAGAAGGTGCTGGCGAAAAACGACGAGCTAGCGGCGGCCAACCGGCAGTGGCTTCGTGACCGGGCCATCCTCGCGGTCAACCTCATGAGCTCGCCCGGCTCGGGCAAGACAGCGCTGCTCGAGCGCACGACCAGGGATATGGCCGGCAAGATGTCGATCTCCGTCATCGAGGGTGACCAGGAGACGGCGCTGGACGCCAAGCGGATACAGGCCGCCGGCAGCCGGGTCGTGCAGATCAATACCGGTGCCGGTTGCCACCTGGACGCCGATATGGTCGCTCGCGGACTGCGCAGCCTCGATCCGACGAGCGGCTCGATCGTCGTCATCGAGAACGTCGGCAACCTGGTCTGCCCGGCGCTGTTCGACCTCGGCGAGGCGGCGAGGGTCGTGCTCGCCTCGGTGACCGAGGGCGCGGACAAGCCGATGAAGTACCCGCAGATGTTCCGCCAGGCCGACCTGGTGCTCCTCAATAAGACCGATCTGCTGCCTTATGTAGATTTCGATCTGAAGCAGTACATGTCCGACCTGCGCCGGGCCTCGCCCGACGCGCTACTGCTCCAGTTGTCGGCGACCACCGGCGACGGAATGCAGGGGTGGTACGACTGGCTGCGCCGCCGGATCCCGCCTCCGCACGAGTAGCGAAGCGAGACCCGACCGCCCTGGGTGTGACCTGGCTGGGGCTATAGGCCCAGCCAGGTCACACCCACACGCCGGCGTCCGCTATAGCCGCGCTCGAGCTCCTGCCACCGCCGCCTGGCCGAGGCTGATGCCGCCGTCGTTGCACGGCACGCGGCTGTGCACGAGCACGCAGAAGCCCTGGTCCGCCAGGCTGCGCACGACCCGGTCGGTCAGGAGCAGGTTCTGGAACACGCCGCCGGACAGCGCGACGACCGCCAGGCCGCTCCGCTCGCGAAGCCGTGTGCAGACGCTCACGATGGAAGCAGCGACGCCATTGTGGAACCGCGCCGCGATGACCGGGACGGGAACGTTCGCGGCGAGGTCCTCGGCCGCGGCACGGACCAGATCCGCGCCAGCCAGTCGCAGCTCGCCGTCTCCGGCGATCGTCGCCGGGTAGCTCCCGCGTTCCTGGACATCGGCCACCTGCTCTAGCTCGATGGCGGCCTGGCCCTCGTAGTTGATCGTGTCGCGTATCCCGAGCAGCGCGGCGACCGCGTCGAACAGCCGCCCGGCACTTGAGGTCATCGGCGCGTTGATGCGTCGGGCGGCCATCGCGGTGACCGCGGACCAGTGGAGCTCGTTCCGGTCCCGGACCGCGAGCCGCGCCGGCAAGCCGTCCGGATAGCTGGCGGCCAGGTAAGCGGCTGCCATCCGCCAGGGCTGGCGGATCGCGGCGGCGCCGCCGGGCATCGGCACCGGCTCGAAGCAGCCAGCCCGCTCGAAGCCGACCAGGTCCGCCAGCAGGAATTCACCGCCCCAGACCGTGCCGTCGGCGCCGTAGCCGGTGCCGTCGAAAGCCACTCCGATGACCGGGCCTTCTGCGTCGTTGTCGACCAGGCACGAGGCGATGTGGGCGTGATGGTGCTGCACGCCGACAAGCTCGACCCCGGCCAGGCCGCTGTCGTCCATGTCGGCATCGGTCGGGTTGCCCTCAGCCAGGGCCACGGCGTGCTTGGTGGACAGGTAGTCCGGGTGCAGGTCATGCGCGACCAGGCGCGGCTCGATGTCGAACAGTCGCTTGAAGTGCTCGATGCCGTCGACGAAGGACTGCAGGGTCTCGGCATTCTCCAGGTCGCCGATGTGCTGCGACACGAACGCGTGCTCGCCCTTGGCCAGGCAGAACGTGTTCTTGAGCTCGCCCCCGCAGGCCAGCACCGGCTGCGGGAAGCGCAGCCTTACCCGCAGCGGCTCGGGCACGTAGCCGCGCGCGCGCCTGATGACCGACTCCCGGCCGTGCAAAGGCCGCACCACCGAGTCATCGGTGCGCACGTGGATGGCCCGGTCGTGCAGCAGGAAACAATCGGCGATGCCCGCGAGCCGGTCGAATGCGTCGTCGTCGCGGAACGCGATCGGCTCGTCGGACACGTTGCCGCTGGTCACGACGATCGGTCGGGCCGCCGCCGCGAGGAGCAGGTGGTGCAGCGGCGTGTACGGCAGCATCAGCCCGAGGTGCCGGTTGCCCGGCGCGACCGCTGGCGCGATGAGGCGATCGGCTGCCGGCAGCCTTGGCAGCAGGACGACCGGCCGCGCCGTGCTAGTCAGCAGCCGGGCCGCGGTCTCGTCAACCTGGCATAGCAATCGCGCCGTCGCGACGTCGGCCACCATCACGGCGAATGGCTTGTCCTCGCGGTGCTTGCGCGCGCGCAGCGCGGCGGCCGCGTCCGCGTCCGTGGCGTCGACCGTCAGGTGGTAGCCACCGAGCCCCTTGACCGCGACTACCTGGCCTGACCGCAGCAGCGCACCCGCGGCGGCAACCGGGTCGGTCCCCGGCAGCGGCGCGCGGGCGGCGTCGACGAGGCTGAGCCGTGGCCCGCAGTCGGGGCAGCAAACTGGCTGAGCGTGGAAGCGGCGGTCGGCCGGGTCGTGGTACTCCGCCGCGCAGCGGGCGCACATCGCGAATCCGCTCATCGTCGTGAGCGGACGGTCGTACGGCACGTCCCGCACGATCGTGAACCGGGGCCCGCAGTTGGTGCAGTTGATGAACGGGTACCGGTGCCGGCGATCGGCCGGATCGGCGAGCTCGCGCAGGCAGTCGCCGCAGGTAGCACTGTCGGCCGACACTAGCGTCCGGCGCTGGCCGCCAGGCACGCTCGCCGCGATCACGAACTCGGCCGAGCCTGTCAGGCCCAGCTCGCGCGTCGTCAGGCGCTCGATCCTGGCCAGCGGCGGCGCCTCCTGCTCGAGCAGCAGCAAGAACCTGGCGACAGACTCGTCGCCACCCTCGACTTCCGCGAAGACGCCATCCACGTCGTTGCCCACGAGGCCGGTGAGACCGAGGCTCGTCGCGAGCGAGTAGACGAACGGGCGGAACCCGACGCCCTGCACGACGCCTTCAACCCTGATCCCGGTCCGCACCCGATGACTCACGTCTCCAGTGTGGCCGCACCGGCCGTGGTGCGCACTGTGCCGCAGCGGGTAGAAGGTACCTCAGGGCTACTGGAGGGGGCCAGTTATGTCCTTGCTTGGGCTGGCGGCAGCCCGCGCCGAGGCAGACCCGTCATTCACGACGGTGATGGATGATGTGGCGCGGGCATTCGAGGTGCTCGGCACGGCCATCCTGGTCATCGGCGTGATCTGGTCGTTTACCCTCGCCGCGCGCACGCTGCGGCGCACCGGCAGCGGTGCCACTGCGTACACCGCGCTGCGGCGGGCGTTCGGCGGGACGCTGCTGCTTGGCCTGGAGATCCTCGTCGCGGCGGACTTGATCCGGACGGTGGCGGTCGCGCCGACCGTCACCAACGTGCTGGTGCTTGGCTTGATCGTGTTGATCAGGACGTTCCTCAGCTTCTCCCTGGAGACGGAGATCGAAGGCGTCGTGCCGTGGCGGCGGGCGACGGCGACCGGCGCCGGCGTGCTCCGCCGCGCCTCCGCAACTGCCACCGGAGCGCCGCCGCGCTGATCAGCCGGGTGCGCACCGGAAGCAAGACTGCACACCTGGCTGGCGGACTTCGGACGTCTCAGCGCAGGCCGGCGAACAGGTCCACCTCCGGCACCGGCGCACCGGCGGTGTCCGTCACCCGGACGAAGCTCTCACGGCCGAACGCCTCAGTCGCGATCTCTGGCGGCAGCTTGCTGAACCACGAATCCTCGATCTGGCTGGCGTGCGCATACAGCGCCTCGCGCTTGCGCTCCAGGACCGGGCGGATGTCGATGGTGGTCGTGATCCGCTGCTCAGCCTCGTCCATCTGCTTGCGCTGCTCCGCCGTGAACTCTCGCTGATCGGGCACGTCGGCACCGAGCTCGCGCAGCGCCTCCCAGACCTTGCGCCAGTCACTGCCGCGCATCGCCGACTGGTAGAACTTGGCCGGAATGCCCGACTGGGCCGACGCCGCGGCCGCCGCCTGCGCGGCGTGCACGTGGTCGGGGTGCTGGTACATGCCCTTGTCGTCGTAGGAGATGACGATCTGCGGGCGGTAGGTCTCGATCAGGCCGACGATCCGGCCAGCCACGACGTCCAGGGGCACATTGCAGAAGGCGTCCGGCCTGTCCTTGTACTCCCAGTCCGGCATGCCCGAATCGTGATATCCGAGCAGCTCAAGGTCGGTCACGCCCAGGATCTTGCACGACTGTCGCAGCTCAGCTAGCCGCAGCTGGGCGACGGCTTGCTCGTCGTGCCCGTCCTGGCCGGGCTTGACCTGTCCGGGGGCGTCGCCAAATTCGCCGTTCGTGCAGGTCACGACCACCGTGCGAATGCCCTGGTCAGAGTAGAGGGCGAGGACACCGCCCGTGCTCGATGCCTCGTCGTCGGGGTGTGCGTGCACGGCCATCAGGGTGAGGTTGTCAGCTGCCATGTCTCAAGCCTGCCGTATCCGGGCGGTCTGCGCACATCGGGCCGGGCCGCAGCAGGGTCGGCCAGCAGGTTCGGCCAGCAGGGTGGCCGACCCACCTCTGCGGCGGTGGTAAGCAGGAATTATGAAAGCCGACGGCAACTCACGGGCGCTGCTCGAAGCGGAGCGCCAGGCAGGACTCGAGCGGCTGGCCGCACTTGAGCGAGACCACGCCGGCATCGTCGACGCGGCGGACTCGACCAACGCCGACGACGAGCACGACCCCGAAGGCGCCACGATGGCCTTCGAGCGCGAGCATGTCGCTGCGCTGCTCGACCAGACAAGAGAGCACCTGAGGCAGGTCGACGTGGCACTGGGCCGCCTGAACGACGGCGACTACGGCCGGTGCGAGAGATGCGGCAAGCCGATCGCGGCCGGCCGGCTGGAAGCTCGGCCTACCGCGACGACGTGCATCAAGTGTGCAAGCCTGGCCACCAGGTAAGCCGTCGCGAGGACTCAGGCGGTCTAGACGCCCCGCTCGGCCGGCAGTTGCCCCGCGTGGACCGCGGCCTTGAACTCACCGAAGTCGCGGTCGTTCTGGTCGGCATACCGGCTGGCGAAGTCCGCCAGCGCGGTATCGAACTCTGCGGAGCGGCCCAGGTAAGCGCCGATAGCGATCCTGTCGCCGGAGCGCGCGTGCGCCCTGGCTAGCGTCCGGCCGCAGAGCGCGCCGTAGGCGCGCATCGTGGCCGGGCGCATCTGCGCCGTGGCGACGGTGAGCTTCCAGTCCCGTAGCTGGCGCACGTAATAGTCGACGGCCGGGCCCTGGCCGGTCGTCGCCTGGTACCAGCCGAGGAAAATGTCGCTTGCCGCCTGCATCAGGCGCTGTCCTTCAACGACGCGCTGAGCCTGATTCGGTTCCGGACTCGGGCCAATGAACCGGCTGAGCACGGACTGCTGGGCCTCCTTGAGCTGGAGGAAGAGCTGGTCGCCATGATCACGGCCGGTGAGCAGCACGATCCAGCAGCGCATCCCGACGCTGCCGATGCCCGATACCTTCCGCGCCATGTCGGCCACTGTGAACTGGCTCATCAGGAACTGCCGGTCGGCGGTCATCGTCTGGCGGTACCCGGTCAGGATCCGGCGCAGCGACGCGGCTGTGCGGGCCCGGCCCGGCAGGTCGGCTACTGGCACTACGAGCGGCGGCGCACTGACGATCGCGGGCTTGCCGTCCCGCATCGTGACCAGGTGCGCGAGCGCGCGCATCTCGTCGTCGCCGACGGCGAGGCCGGCGACGACGTGCTCCCCTACGCGGCCGGGGGCGGCCAGGTTCGTCCCGGCTAGCTCTCGCTCCTGCTGGCTGAGGATGCCGCGAAACCGGGCTGCTATCTCGTCGAGCTCCCCGCTGGCATACCAGACGTCCAGGGAGCCAAGCCCGGCAAGCCTGCGCATTGCCAGCCGGTATTGACCAGCCGTCTCGGTCACGATGCGGCGACGCTGGCGGGCCGAGAACTCATTGCCGCGCCCGGCGATCTCCAGGCTCGCCGCGAGCCGCTTGACGTCCCACTCCCACGGCCCGGCCAGTGTCTCGTCGAAGTCGTTGATATCGAAGACAAGCCGCCGCTCTGGCGAGGCGAAGATGCCGAAGTTAGACAGGTGCGCGTCACCGCAGAGCTGTGCTGTCAGCCCCGTCGCCGGCGTGACCGCCAGATCGGCGGCCATGGCCAGCGCCGCGCCGCGGTAATAGGCCAGTGGCGATGCGAGCATCCTGCCGTAACGGATCGGCAAGAGCTCAGCGACCCTGGACGCGCCCTGCTCCTGCAGCAGGCCAACAGGATCCGGCCGGTCAGGCTGCGCTTCGAATGCGGCGTGCGCAGCCCGCGGCACATCACGCCGGGCGGCCCTGCCCGTCGCGGCGCGGGCGGCCGGGTCGACAGCGGGGTGCGAGTCAAGCCGGGCGGGCCTGGTCACGACGGCTCGTCGGGGCCGTCGTGCGCAGTCTCGTCGGGCTGGTCAGGCCCGGGCCGGCTGGGGCCGTCCGGTGCGGGCCGCGGCCGGCCGATGGGCTCAGGCCGCCAGCGGGTGCCGAGCGTTCCCTGAGCTGCGCTGGTGCCGGAGGCGCCGCCACCCGGGCCGCGCAAGATCTGCGCGAACGCCACCGCGATCCCGGCCCCGATCATCGGGCCGAGCAGATAGGCCCACCATGATGTCCAGTCGCCGATGACTAGGGCCGGTCCGAGTGACCGGGCCGGGTTCATCGATGCGCCGCTGACCGGCGCCCCGAACAGCCCGGCGAGCGCGATGTAGCTGCCGACGCCGATCGCGGCGACGGGCCCGAGTTGCTGAGCTCCGGACGCCGTGCCGAGCACGACGCTGACCAGCCCGGTCGTCAGCAGCGCTTCCCAGGCCAGGGCGGTACCGGTCGAGATCCCGGGGCCGGGCAGCGTGAGGCCCGCGGTGCCTTGCTTGCCAAGGAGCGCCCACAGCAGCAGGGTGGCGAGAATCGCGCCGGCGAACTGGGCCAGGACGTACGGCATGACCCGCCGCCACGGGAAGTCACCGCGGAGCGCGAACGCTACGCTGACCGCCGGGTTCAGATGCGCTCCCGACACCGCGCCCATGAACAGGATGACCGCGGTGACCATCAGCGCCGGGACGACGACCCGGACCGGACCGGGGACGACGTTACCGCCGAATCTGGCATTGACCATGCCGGCGCCGACGGCGGCAGTCACAAGCAGGAACGTGCCGAAGATCTCGCTGAACAGGCGGCGCCATGCATAGCTCGAGTCCCAGAAGTCGAACCGGCGCAGCAGCGCATTCGGCAGCTCGTAGGGCCGGAGCTCAACGTCGATATGCGCGGGCACCTGGGTCGGCGAGGTACCGCGGAACTCGCTGCTGATCTGCGTCCTCCTCAGGCCGGTACAAGTGCAGGCGAGCTTACGACCTTGATGCCGCTTCCCGGTAGGTGCAGGCCTGAACCAGACCTTCTGCACGTCCGTTCTGCTGTGGGGCCCAGTCACCCGTGCCGGGTACGAGCACAAGGCGGTAAGACATCATGCGAAGCTTCACTCAGACTGGTCCGCCCGTGCGCCGGCTGGCCCTAGCCGCGGCGCTGTCGGTGACACTGGCGGGGGCGTCACTCACGGAGGTCGCCGTCGCATCGGCGGCCACGGCGCATCCGGCGGCGAAAAGTGCCGTGGTCGTCAAGGAACGGACGCGGGCGCACTTCGGCAAGATCCTGGTGACTGTGCACGGCGCTGCCCTGTACTACCTGCCGCACGGATCATGCACGGGTCAGTGCCTGGCCATCTGGCCGCGGCTGGTCATGCCCAAGGGCGCGACCAAGCCGAAGGGCGCGACCTGCCTCGGCACGAAGGCCTTTGGCAAGAACCACCGCCTCCAGGTCACCTACCGCGGGCACCGGCTCTATACCTTCGTCGACGACAGCGGCACCAGCGTGACCGGCAACAACGTGCAGGGCTTCAAGGTCGCCAAGGTCGCTAGCTCCTGCTGATCCCTTCCCCTATTCGCCAGCCATCCTGTCCAGGATCTCGGCGACCAGCTCCATCGACGTGTGCGGGTGCAGGAAGGCGAACCTGGCCACGGTCTCGCCTTCCCACACCGTGGGCGGCAAGAACGCCACCTGATCGTCGAGTAGCCGGTCCGCCCACGCCGCATAGTCGGCTGCCTGCCAGCCTGTCCGGCGAAACAGCACCACCGACAGGTCTGGTTCGCGGATCAGCTCCAGGTAATCCCGCTGCCTGATCTCGCTCGCCGTCCGCCTCGCCAGGTCGATCGCCGTCTCGATTGCGTCGCTGTAGGCCCGGGTGCCGTGCACGCACAAGGAGAACCAGAGCGGCAGTCCCCTCGCCCGTCTGGTGAGGTGATAGGCGTAGTCGGTGGGGTTCCATTCACCCGGCTGCTCGTGAATGACATCCAGGTAGCCAGCATCCTGTTTATGGACGGAACGGGCTAGCGCCGGGTCGCGGTACAGCAAGGCCGCGCAGTCGAACGGCGCGAAGAGCCACTTATGCGGGTCGACCACAAACGAGTCGGCGTGCTCGATCCCGGCGTAGGCGGCGCGCACGCTGGGTGCGAAAAGGCCGGCGCCACCGTACGCGCCGTCGACGTGGAACCAGAGCTTGTGCTCCGCGGCTACCGCCGCGATCCCGGCCAGGTCGTCGATGATGCCGGCGTTCGTCGTGCCGGACGTCGCCACGATCGCGGCCAGCGAGCCGGGATCGCCGTCGGCGTCGATCGCGGCGCGGACCGCGTCACCCGTCAGGCGGTGATCGGCCGTCGGGACCACGAGCGCGTCCATCTCCAGCAGGCGCAGCGTGTTCCCGATCGACGAGTGTGCGTCGGAGCCGACGACCGCCCGCAGCCGCTGCGGCGCCGCCAGCCGTCGCTTGGCAGTCTCGCGCGCCACTGCGAGCGCGGACAGGTTGGCCGCCGAGCCGCCGGAGACAAAGCAGCCGCCCGCACCCGGCGGCATCCCGGTGCGATCGGCGATCAGCCGCAGTACCTGGTTCTCGGCATGAATCGCGCCGGCCGCCTCCAGCCAGGAGATGCCCTGGATGGAGGCGCACGAGATCAGCATGTCGAAGAGCAGGGACGCCTTCGTAGGCGCGGCCGGGATGAAGCCAAGGAACCGCGGGCTGTCGGCGGAGATCACCGCCGGCGCGAGCATCGATGTGTACACGCCGAGTACCTGGTCGGGGTTATGGGCGTCCTCACCGAGCAGCCCGGACAGCGCGAGGTCCAGGTCGGCCGGATCACGCGAGCCCTTGTCCAGCGGCACCGGGTCAAGCCGCAGCCGGTTCTCGGCGTAGGCGAGCACGGACCTGATCATCTGCTCGGTGGTGGGGTCCACGCTGTGCATGGCCGACAAGCTAGCGCAGGATCTCCGCCAGGAGCACCCACACGTTGACGGACGTGCTCAATGGTCCCCATCCGGCTCGTGCGTCGTCGGTGGCATCTTCGGGCTCGCTGACCCAGGCGGAGAAGACCGGCAGCCCGTGCCACGGGCCGGCGTTGCCGGTCGGGTCCGTCGTCACGGCGACCACGGCGTAGGGGTGCGCGAACCGCAGCATGACCTCGCGGCGCCGGCCGGGCATCCGCAGCGCCATGCCGACCGCGAAGGCACTCACCGCCGCTGCTTCAAAACCGATCCTGGTGTAGCGCGCCATCGCCGCCTGGCGTGCCTGCCACGGGTCGCCGCCGGGCGCAAGAGCGTTCTTGGCCGCATCGAAGCCGAGCCCAGGGGCGGTGAGGTCGTGGTCAGAGTTAGCCGACCACGCGGGCAGCACCGCCGTACACGAGTCGGCGGCGGCCGTGACCTCGCGCACCAGCCACAGCGGACCCTCGCCGAGCGGCAGGCTGGCCAGATCACGGCGCTCGATCCGCTGTCCGGCAGCATGCGCGCAGCCGATTTCGTACGCCGCCGCGAGGACCTGCCCCGACGCGACGTCCGGCATCGCCGCGACCGAGGCGACCTCCAGGCCTCCTTCCGCCGCGGCGATGTGGACGATCACCTCACCAGCCTGCGACGAGGAAGCAATGAACGAGACGTGGCCCCATTCCGGAGCCCGCAACACGGTTTCGAGCCTGCCTGCCCACGGGCTCGCCGCGCCAAGGACCGCGGCCGGGTCCACGTCGAAGGGGACCTGCCAGGAGACCTTGGTCGCCAGCGCGCTCGCCAGCACGAGGTACAGGTCGTCAGCCTGGATCGGGAACTTGTCGATGAGGCCGAAGGTGTGCTCGCGAGCCCAGGCGTCCAGGCCGGCCTGGCCCGGCAGGTCTCCGGTGGTCACGGCTGCGGGCAGGCTGTCGCGCCAGCGTCCGAAGCTGTCCGGCAGCGCCACGGCCGGATCTGTCCAGACGGCGGCCGCGCTAGCGACCAGCGGATGCGGGTCGCTCCAGCAGGTCAGCGGCTGCATGCGCCGCGACGTCGACGTCGCAGCCGAGCACGTCAGCCAGCGCGGCGCGATCAGGTCCGGTGCTGGCCGGACCGGCCAGCGCCAGCAGCAGCCAGGCGCCGAGTGGCGAGGCGACCTGATGCCCTGTCCCGATGGCGGCATGCAGCCGCGCTGCGTAGCGGGAGACGCAGTCCGCGACCTGTTCCGGCTGGACGCTCATGCATCCACTCTGCCGTATGCGCGTCCGTCAGGCCGGCGAGGCTGCAGGGGCTGGCTCGGCGGCCTGCGGCTGCGCGGGGGGCTTGCGCCCGAGCCAGAAGAAGCTGAACACACCGGCCGCCAGCACAATGACGGCGGAGAGGTACAGCGCGGCATGCAAACCTGACCCGAATGCGCTGTAGGCGGCTTGGATCACTTCCTGGACCAGTTTGCCCTGCCCTGCGCCGGCGGCCCCGCCGGCGCCCTTGGTCTTGCCGCTTGATGGCACGAGTCCGGTCTCGACGCCGTTGATCACGATCTGCGAAATGCTCCTCGGCAGGCCGAGCGCGTGCAGCCTGGCGATGATGTCGGCGGTCAGCTTGGCGGACACCAGCGCGCCCAGGACCGCCACGCCGGTGACCGCGCCAACCTCACGGCTGGTGTTCGTGGCGGATGCGGCCATACCGGAGCGCTCCGGCGGTACCGCCGAGAGGGCCGACGATGTGGCCGGGACCACGGTAAAGCCGACGCCGATGCCCGTCAGTGACAGGGCAGCGGCCAGCGGCAGATAGCCAGGGTTGGGGTTGATAATGAACGAGGTCACGAGCAGGCCCAGTGCGAACAGCAGGCAGCCGGTAACAATAGTTGCTCTCGGGCCAACGGTGACCGTCCACCGCGCGGCGATCAGGGCGGCAGCCGTGAGCAGAATCATCATCGGCAGGAAGACGAGCGCGATCTGGTAGCCGCTGTATCCGCCGACTTCCTCCAGGTACAGGGCGGTGAAGAAAAAGACCGCGAAGGTGGCGAAATAGGCGGAGAACGCGACGACATTCGCGACTAGGAACCGCGGCACCCGGAGGAACTTCAGGTCGAGCAGCGGATGCGGCGCCTTGCTCTCCCACCAGAAGAACCCGACCACTGCGGCGGCGCTCACGCACAGCAAGAAGACGACGGGCGGCGAACTGAAGGACGAGCCCTCGGCCGTGATCACAGCGAAGGCGAGCGCCGAGAGCGCGGCTGCGCTGAGCACGCTGCCGGCGATATCAACCCGATGTCCGTCCGGGTCGGAATTCTCCGGCAGCACAGCGATGGCACCCACGAGTGCTACTGCGCCGACGGCGAGGTTAAACCAGAAGATGGCGCGCCAGTCGCCATTGCGGCCGATCAGCGCGCCGCCGATGACCGGTCCCATCGCCAGCGCCACTCCGGACACCGCTGTCCAGACGCCGAGGGCCCAGGCCCGTTCCCGCTCGTCGGTGTAGACATGCCGGATCATCGACAGCGTGCCCGGCTCGCTGGCTGCCGCCCCGAAGCCCATCACGGCCCGGCCCGCGATGAGGACGCCCACGTTAGGTGCCTTCGCCGACAAGACCGACCCGGCGCAAAAGATGATGATCCCGATGATCATGACGCGCTTGCGGCCGAATTCGTCGCCGACCATGCCGAAGCCGAGCATCGCGCCTGCGAAGGTCAGCGCGTAAGCACCGACCACCCACTGAAGGGACGAGACACCCGCGTGCAGCTCGCTCTGAATGTCGCCGAGCGCGACGCTGACGACCGTGTTGTCGAGAAATGTCAGGAAGAGGATGACGCACAGCACGGCCAGGGCGAGGGAGCGACCGCCGCGCAGGGCAGTCGCCGCCTCGCCCTGAGACACATCAGCCGGGCTGACCACCGGGTTACGCGGCTGACTTACACGCGGCAGGCAAGCCTGAGGTCTTGCCGGAGTTCTCTAGGGTCAGCAGACCGCAGAAGCTTCCCACGCCCACCTTCCAGCTGCCGTTCTCGAGCACGGCGGTCCCGGTCTGGTTCTTCAGCTCGGGAGTGCCGCTCACGAGGATGTTGTAGGTCACCGTCGCCTGAGTTGGCGAACTTACGGTGACATGGGTGACCTTAGCTGTCGCGAGGGCCGCCAGGCCAGAGCCGGCCTGACTCTGAATGATCGACTTGAACTGTGACCCGTCCTGAAGCAGGCTCACCCGCTTGGCGATAGGAGTCTTGGCGTTGAAGAACGCCTCCCAGTTGGTCGTGACGGCAGCCACCGTAGCGGCCGGGGCCAATGTAGAGGTCGTCGGCGCTGAGGACGAGCTCACAGGCGTGGATGGCGCTGCCGAGGTCGTCGCGGGGGCCGGCGGCGAGCTGGTCGGCGTGCTCGGGCTGCTAGTGCCGCACGCCGCCGCCGTGGCGGCGAGCCCAGCTAGCGCGAACGCGCCGACTAGGTGCGAGAAATGCCTCTGAGAATTCATACAGCTATCCTCCAACTAAGAATCAGCCGAGCACATTCCGCCCCGGCCGCTGGGGCTCTCGCTGCGCTAATAAGGCTCGCATGCCCGCAGTTTCGCGGGCTATGCGATGCTGCTGGCGTGTCTGACCTCGAAGCGCTACGCGACCGCATGCGCCAGTTCAGCGCCGAGCGGGACTGGCAGGCCTTCCACGACCCTAAGTCCGTCCTGCTCGCTCTCGTCGGCGAGGTCGGCGAGCTAGCCGAGCTGTTCCAGTGGCTGCCCGCCGATGCGGCGGCCGAGCTGGCGGGATCCGAACCGCTCCGGACGAGGGCCGGGGAAGAGCTGTCGGACGTACTCCTGTATCTCATTCTGCTCGCAGATGTGCTAGGCATCGATCTGGCCACGGCAGCCCACGCGAAGCTTACGGCCGCCGCGTATAAGTACCCGGCCAGCTAACCGCGCAGGCTCTGCATGGCCTCGGTCCACCTCGCGAGCTCGGCCAGCAGCGCGGTGGCCGCGCCTTCCATGACGTCGTTCGGCTGGAGCGTCCGGCTGTCATCCAGGAACTGCTGAACGAACGGGATATTCACCGCCTCGGCCATCGGCACCATCTTGAGCGCGCTGACGACCTGCTTCAGCATCTGCATGGCCCGCGTGCCGGCGGCGACGCCGCCGTAGGTGACAAAGCCCAGCGGCTTGTACTGCCACTCCTGGTTGAGGTAATCAATGGCGTTCTTGATCGCAGCGTTGTAGCCGTAGTTGTACTCGGGAATGACGAACACGAACGCGTCGCCGCGCCTGATCGTCGCGCTCCAGTCCTTGGTGTGCTGGTGGACGTATTCGCCGAACCGCGGGTGCTTCGGCTCGTCGAACATCGGCAGGTTGACCTCGGCCAGGTCGATGAGCTCGACGTCGAAGTGGCCGGCCTTGACTGCGCGGTCGTGAAACCACGCGGCCACGGACGGCCCGACCCGGCCGGGACGCGTGCTGGCGATGATGATCTGCAGGGTCGGCCTAGCCACTGTTGCCTCCGAATCGTCGCCGTATGTCGACGATGGGAGGTTACCGGCCGCCGCTACCCGATCCCCCACAGGGACGCCAGGTCACGGTCGACGCTAGCCGCGAGCGGCACGACCGGCCGCAGTGCGGGCCGCGGCGCGGCAGCCTGCGTCACCTCGCAGTGCGTGAGCGCGGCGCCGTCCAGGAACCTGGTCAGCTGCGCGTAGCTGTGCCGGTCATCGGCCGCCAGCCGGTGATGATGCATGCGCAGCGGCGCGTACAGGTACAAGCGGTCGCGCGCCCTGGTCACGGCCACATAGAACAGCCGCTGCTCCTCCTCCAGCCCGGCGGGCGTCGTCAGCGCCATGTCGCTCGGCACCGCGCCGTCGGCAAGCTGCGGCACGTGCACCACCGGCCACTCAAGGCCCTTCGCCGAATGCATCGTGGAGATGATCAGGTAGTCATCGTCGAGGCGGGGCTTGCCGGCCAGGTCCGACCCCGATACTGGCGGGTCGAGAGCGAGCTGCACGAGGGCGTCGTGCAGCGACGGGCTCTGCGCGGCGGCGTCGGCCAGCCGCTCCAGATCGGCGAACCGTGCCGCCGCGTCGGCGTAGCGCGCGGCGAGCGGGTCGTGCAAGGCCGCGAGTATCGTCGTGGCGCGCTCGGCCGTGCTCTCGCTGTCGGCGGCCATCGTCAGCTGCCTGACCGTCGCGCCGACGGCAGACGCCGATCTCTGCGGCAGGACGATCTCGGCCTCCGGCCACCGGGTGAAGGGCCGCGGCTCGGCGATGCGCAGCGTCTCAATGACACGCCTGGCCAGTACCGGGCCGACACCCTCGTGCAGCCGGAGCAGGCGGAACCAGGCCAGGTCGTCGGCCGGGTTGACGACCACTCTCGCGGCCGCCAGGAAGTCCTTGACGTGCGCGGCCTCAGTGAAGCGCAGGCCGCCGTACTTGACATAGGGGATGCCTCGCGCGGACAGCTCAATCTCCAGCAGGTCGCTGTGGTTCGCGGCCCGCACCAGCACCGCCTGCTCCTGGAACCGGACGCCTGACTCGTGGTCGGCCAGTATCCGGGCGCAGATCTCCCTGGCCTGAGTCGCCTCGTCGTGGCACCGGATCAGCTGCGGCCGGTGACCCCCGCCGCGCTCTGCGGTCAGCGCCAGCTCCAGGCCGTCGAACTGCGGGCGGATCACGTTCGCCAGCCTCAGCACGCCGTGCTGCGACCGGTAGTTGCGCGACAGCCGGATGACCGACAGGTCCGCGAAGGTACTGGCCAGCGCTCGCAGGTGGGCCGGATCGGCGCCGCGGAATGCGTAGATCGCCTGCGCGTCGTCACCGACGCAAGTCAGGCCTTCGCCGTCAGGCCGGAGCAGCCGCACGATCTCGGCCTGGACGGCGTTGACGTCCTGGTACTCATCGACCAGCACGGCGTCAAACAGGCTGCGCAGCGCGGGACCGGCGGCCGCGTCCGCGAGCGCGGCGCGCCACAGCAGCAGCAGGTCGTCGAAGTCGACAAGGCCGTGCCGCCGCTTGTAAGCGACGAAGTCGGTAAAGAGCCCGGCTAGCTGCTCGATGAACGGCACGCACCACGGGTAGCCAGCTGCGACCACGTCCGCTAGCTGCGTGCTCGTGCTCACGCACCGCGAGTAGATCTCGGCGCAGGTCGCGGCCCGCGGCGTGCGGCGGCCGGCGGTCGTGCCGACGAGGCCATGCGCATCGCGGAGGGTGTCCATGACGTCCGCGCCGTCGGCCGTATCGATAACGGTGAACTCCGGTGGCAGGGCGAACGCCTCGGCATGTGCCCGGATGATGCGGTGCGCGACCGCGTGGAAGGTGCCGCCGCACATGCGCTCGGCCGGGCTGCTGTCGGGCGGCTGCGCCCTGGCGAGCATGTCGTCGGCTGCCCGCCTGGTGAAGGTCAGCAGCAGGATGCGGCTGGCCTGCATGCCCTGCTCGCGCAGCCAGGCGGCGCGGGCGACAAGCGTGCCCGTCTTCCCGGTGCCAGCGCCAGCAAGTATCAGCAGCGGTCCGCCCCGGTGTGTGGCTGCTCGCCGCTGATCGTCATTGAGAAGATCCATAACACCGGCCTGCTCCGTCATGGAAACTGAATGTAATCAGCCCTACTGACAGCGGGAGCACGATGAGGACGGCGGCACGAACGGCGATCGTCACTGGCGCATCAGCAGGAATCGGCAAGGCATGCGCTGAGCAGCTCGCCGCCGCCGGCTGGGCGGTCACCGGAGCGAGCCGCCGTGGCACCGGCGGAGCCGGCTGGACCGGGCTGGTCATGGATGTGGACGACGACCAGGCGGTCCTGGCTGGCGTCGCCGACGTCATCGACCGCGAGGGCCGGATCGACGCGCTCGTCGCCGCGGCGGGCTGGGGAGTCGCCGGAGCCGCCGAGTACACCTCGATCGCCGAGGCCAAAGCACAGTTCGAGACCAATTTCTGGGGCTGCGTACGGGTCGTCCAAGCGGTGCTGCCGCACATGCGCGCGCAGCACGGCGGCCGCATCGTCCTGATCAGCTCGATCGGCGGCGTCATCGGCATCCCGTTCCAGGCGTATTACAGCGCGAGCAAGTTCGCGCTGGAAGGCTTCGCCGAGGCCATGGCGTACGAGGTGGCACCGTTCGGCGTGCACATCACGCTCGTCCAGCCTGGCAACATCGCGACGGACTTCACCGCGTGCCGCAAGATGGCCGAGGGCGGTGAGGGTGACGCCGTGTACGCCACGGCGATGACCAAGGCCGTGTCGGCGATGGAGCGAGACGAGGCGAACGGCGCGCCGGCGGAGCTGGTCGCCGCCGCGGTCCAGCGCGCGCTGTCCGCTGGACGGCCGCCGCGCCGGCTCTCGGTGGGCAAGGCCAGCGAGCGAGCCGGCTTGGTGGCCAGGCGGCTGCTGCCCTTCCGAGTGTTCGAGGCCGCGGCCAAGGGGGGCCTCGGAGTCGACTGACGACCCCGTTCCCGTCCTGATCTTCCCTAACGGCGATGTAGTCACGCATGCTTGTACAAAGCGCATCAGCACACGCGGGTTGGCCTGGTGGAGCGGAGATGTCCGGAGCCGAGTTAGCGGCGTCGTTGGAACGGATTGGCCAGGTCCAGGCGCACCTGTCAGCGCCTGCGTCCGTGCTGATTGCGTTCGTCGCGCTGGGCGTTGCGGTCACTGAGGGGCTGTGGCTGGTCACGCGCCATATCACCGTCATGGCGCATGAGGGTGCGCATGCCACCATGGCATCCGCGGTTGGCCGAAAGATCGACGGCATCGAGTTCCGCATGAACGCCAACGGGGTGACCCATCACTCCGGGAGCAGCGACGCGGTCAGTCTGTTCGCAGTCACGTTCGTTGGCTATCTCGGACCCAGCTTGTTCGGCATCGGCGCGGCAGAGCTCATCAGGGCCGGGCATATCGTCGCGGTGCTCTGGATTGGCCTGGCGGGGCTAGTGGGGATCATGGTGACCCTGCGCAAGAGCTTCGGCATGGTTACGGTGATCGTCGCTTTCCTGCTGCTGTTCCTCATCGCGGGCTTCGCCTCGGTAGGCGTGCAGGTGGCAACCGCGTACGGCATCGCGTGGTTCCTGCTGGTGTCTGGCATCCGGGGCGTCAGGGTCCGCCGAAACGGCTCGGGAGACTCCGAGACCCTGCTGGGCATGACGAGGATTCCGCATGGCTTCTGGTACCGGGTATGGATGCTGTGCTCGGCAGGCGGGCTGGTGTTCGGGGCCACGCTGCTGGTCTAGGGGCGGCGGAACTCGGCTCGCCAGCGCCACGCTGCCGTCGATGGTCCGTTGTCGCGGATCTCGTCAATCCGGATCGTCTCGAGCTGACCGGCTGGGATCGCCTCGATCTGCGGCCTGGTCAGCGACCAGGGCGGGCCGTCATCGGCGGTCTCCGGCGCGCGGCCGCGAGCGAAGACGATCAGGGTGCCGCCGCTGGGTGCGACCAGCGGAGCGAGACTGGCGATCGCCGTGTAGCGGGGCGGATCGGGCAGCGCCTGCAGCGTCATGCTCTCGACGACCAGGTCAAAGGCCAGTCGCCAGTCGGCTGGCGGCCGCATGAGGTCGGCGACGCGATAGCTGACAGTGGACTGCGGGAACCGCCGTTTCGCGGCGTCGATCGCGCTCGGCGAGATGTCGAACGCCACGGTGCGGTATCCGAGGCCAGCGATGAATTCCGCGTCGTCGCCAAGACCGCAGCCGACGACCAGGGCAGCCGGCGCGGTGTCCTGGTGGTCAGCCGCGCCGCGCGAGCCGCGCTCGGCGGCCCACTGCACCAGCAGCGGGCTCGGAACGCGCCGGTCCCAGGGCACGCCCGTCGTGCCCTTCGCAGCGGCCGCGTAGACGCGCTCGAACCAGCCTGTCGGGTCACCAGCCGCGATCGATTCGTGCGCGAGTCGGGCCGCGTACTGCTCCGCTTCTGTCACCAGCCCAGCTCCCGTAGACGCTCGTCGGAGATGCCGAAGTAGTGCCCGACCTCATGGATGACCGTGCGCCTGACCTGCTCGATGACCTGCGCTTCGGTATCGCAGATCGCGCAGATGGCGCGCTGGTAGATCGTGATCCGGTCGGGTAGCACCCCGGCATAGCCCGTTGTCCTGTTGGGCAGCGGGACGCCTTCGTAGAGCCCGAGCAGGCCGCGAGGGCCCGGGCCGTGCTCGACGAGGACGGCCACGTTTTTCATCAGGTCGCCGAACTCGGCGGGCAGCGAGTCCAGCGCGGTCCCGACCATCTGCTCGAACGACTCCGGATCAACGGTGATCACCAGCCTATTGTCTGCTAGCCGTGGCTAGGCTGGCCGACGTGACCGCTACTATCCCGGCTGCGCCCGGCCGTGACGGCTCATTCCGGCCGACGCAGGCAGACATGGCGGCAGCACGCGGCCGGTCGATCCCCGACCTGGTCGCACCCGGGCTGCGGGTGCTCTTCGCCGGGATCAACCCCAGCCTGTACTCGGCCGCGACCGGGCTCCACTTCGCCCGCCCGGGCAACAGGTTCTGGCCGGCCTTGCATCAGTCCGGGTTCACCAGCCGCCGGCTGCTACCGCAAGATCAGCCGCTGCTCCTCGACCTAGGCCTCGGCATCACCAACGTCGTCGCCCGCGCCACGGCCAGGGCGGATGAGCTCACCACCGCCGAACTGCAGGCGGGCGGCCAGACACTGGTTGCGCTGGCCGGCGAGCTTGGCGTCTGCTGGCTGGCGATCCTCGGGGTGACGGCGTACCGGGCTGCCTTCGATCTGCCGCGCGCGGTTGTCGGACCGCAGGACGACCGACTCGGCGGCGCGCGCGTCTGGATCCTGCCGAACCCGAGCGGCCTGAACGCGCACTGGAGTGCGGGCGGGCTGGCCGAGGAGTTCGGCAAGCTGCGCGCGGCTACCCAGCTGGACAGCAGCTGGTAACTACCACAGATGCACATACGTCGGCGCGAAGCTGATCGCCAGCGGCTACCTGCGCCCGATTACGACCGTTGCGTCCAGATCGTCGTCGCTTGCCACCGTCGCCGTGAGTCCGGCGGCCACCATGGCGGCTCTGGTGAGCGCCCCCTGCCGGTCGCTCGTCTCGATCAGCAGGCTGCCGCCGGGCGCCAGCCACTCCGGTGCCCCCGCCGCGACGCGGCGGTGGACGCCGACCCCGTCTGCGCCGCCGTCGAGCGCGACCGCCGGCTCGTGCAGCCGCGCCTCGGGCGGCATCAGGCCGATCTCAGCGGTCGGCACGTACGGCGCGTTGACCACGACGACGTCGCACCGGCCGCGCAAGACCGGCGGCAGCGGGTCGTACAGGTCGCCTTCGTGGAGTCCGCCCCCGATGGCGGCCAGGTTCTGGCGCGCGTACGCGATCGCGCCGGGATCGATGTCGGCGGCGTGCAATTCAGCCTGGCCAAGTGCCGTGGCCACGGCGAGGCCAACGGCCCCTGAGCCGCAGCACATGTCAAGGACAGTGGGCACGGGAGCCGCTCCGGCTTGGCCGCTGGCTCCGCGGCGGCGGACCGCGGCGACCGCCTGCATCACGAGGAACTCGCTGCGGCGCCGGGGCACGAACACGCCAGGCCCGACGATGACGCGCAGGCCGCAGAACTCCGCCCAGCCGACGACGTGCTCGAGCGGCAGCCCAGCGACCCTCCGGTCGACCATCGCCGCGAGCTCATCAGGCGTGCGAGCGGCCGCCAGGAGCAGCCGCGCCTCGTCCTCAGCAAACACGCATCCGGCCGCGCGCAGCCGTGCGACGATTGCGGGCTCGACTCCCGTAGGGGCGTCAGGAGTACTGAGAGGGGTCAGCGAGTGATCAGGCATGGCGGCACCAATTACGCTACCTGATCCCTTGCGTCCCACAGCGTCATAAGGCTGGGCCTGCGGCCTCCTCGGCCGGCCCCGCGATATGCGGGGCCCGGTGAGCGACGACGATGATGCCTGCGACCATCAGCACCAGCGCGATGACTTCGCCGGCGATCCCTGCCGGGGAGTTGTTCAGCTTCTCGTTCAGCCAGAGGGCAGCCAGGGCGATAGAGATCAGCGGATCGCTCACGGTGATGATGGCCAGGACGGGTGCGATCAGCGTTCCCGCCTGAAAGGCGTTCTCGTTGAGCAGGAACCCCAGCGGTCCGACGACGGCGAGCGCGTAGATGGGCCAGTCGGTGAGTAGCCCGGGAAGGCCACCGCTGACGTCCGAGACCACGAGCTTGACCAGGAACGCCGCCACGCCGTAGTTGATGCCGCAGGCAAGCGCCAGGGCCAGCGGCCGGAGAGTCTCGTTGCGCCGGGCAACGGCGAGGCATGCCACTACTGCCGCTCCGAGCCCGGCTGCCAGTGGCAGTACCACGAGGAAGCTCACGGTGGATCGGCCATTGGACGGCCGGGCGATCACGAGGAACGCGGCGACTCCGACGGCGGTGGCGATGACGCCACCGATCAGCACCGAGTCCCAGCGTCGGCGCAGGTAACTATTGATCAGGACGGCAAATATCAGATCGCATACCAGGAGCGGCTCGACCAGAGCGAGCGGTCCGTACCTCAGCGCCAGCACTTGCAGCGCAAAGCCGATGACGGTGCCGCCTATTGAGGCGAGCCACAGTGGCTGCCGCATGAGGTCGACGAAAATCTGCGGCGACAGGGCCTTGCGGCGCTTGACCCGTTTAGTGCTGTGCTGATCGGCTACGGACGCTACCCCGAATATCAGTGCCGCGGCGACAGCCAGCACTATCGCGATCAGCGGGGACAACTGTCCGTCCACTCCTTACCCAGGTCAGCCGCGCTCCACGCTGAATGCCGAGTCGGCTCGCCAACGACCAGCCCGCCCCTCCGGGGCGTCAGAGGTTAGCCGCGCTGAAAATCAGGACGCCTAGGTGCCGAGGATTTTGGCCTTCTGGGCGGTGAACTCTTCGTCGGTCAGGAGCCCCTGGGACCTCATCTCGCCCAGCTCCCTGATCTTGGCCATGCTGTCGTCCTGCGCTGGCGCCGCCGGGGCCTGCTGCGCCACCGCTTGCTGCTGCTGAGCGGCGGCCTCCTGCTGCTGGTCATATTCACGTTCCGACGACCGGCGCGATACGCCGCCAGCCACGGCCGTGGCAGTTCCGGCCACGACGGCGGTGCGGCCCACTGTTCGAAGCAGGCCGGGACGCCCCATCCGCCGGGGACCCATGGCCATTCCACGTCTGCGCATAACGCCCTCCCCTTACTTGTTGAGTGCCGCGATAGCGCGCAGCACCGCATCACGCGGGATCCGCTCCTGGGCCACGACCTGGCCATGGGAAGCGCGAAGGGCTGCTGCCAGGCGGGCAGCCCAGCTGTTTTCCCAGACGACGACCATGGCAGCGGTATCGGGCTCGAGCGCATCAGCGATCTTGGTCAGGTCCTCGTCACTGAGCAGGTCGAACTGCGAGTCAGCGAGACTTTCGAACTCCTTGGCAACGGCCTCGTCGTCGATCTCCAGGTACGAAATCGACTGATCTGCCTCCTTGCGCACGAACGCGAGATCGATGATGTGAACGGTTCCGCTGCGGTCCAGTTCGGCGAGTGCCGGAGCCACGTCTCCGCTGAACTCGCTTCCTTCGAACCGGATGACGGCTACATCGACGGGACCAATCGCGTTCGCGTCAAGAACTGCATGCATCGCAAGGCCCTCCTGGAGGACGGCTCGGCTTGGCGGACTGCGCGAACCGCGCACCTCGTGCGCATCGCGGCGGGCCAGGTGACTTGTGTGTGCAGCCATGCCCGCCAGATCTGGAGCGCAAACAATGGTGGGCGCGCGCGAGCGTGTGCCAGGCCGAGCGGAGGGATGTCATCGCGTCAGGTGCGCGCGCTCCGGTCCTGGAGGCGCTCGCGTTGCGGCCCGACCGTGTACTTCGGGTCGCGGGCGGAGACCCGGCCGGCCTTCGAAGATGCCAAAGCGCGTCAGCGCCGAGGCAGCCATCAGCGCTATGCCAGCCAGCGGCGCGACCACCCGGCTGCGGCCAGCTAGCACCGCGCCCGCCATCCCGGCCGTAACTAGCATGTCGGCCGCGTCCATGAGCTTCCCAGCCCGCCCATGCTGGTACGGCTCGGCCTCGGCGCCCAGGCGGCGCATCATCAGCCTCTTGGCGATGATCTCGCCCGTGGCTCCCAGCACGGCCAGCCGGGCCGCCTGGCCAGCTCGTTCCGGCCGGACGGCCAGCATGCCGAGGCCGCCCGCGGCAGTCGATGCGGATCCGACGAAGACGAATGGCAGCTCGCGGTGCGCCTGATGCCAGGCCGGGGCGGCGGTATCGCCGAGGAGGACCCCGGTGTAGGACGCGACCGCGGGGCCGAGCGCGGCCGCGGCGAGGGTGGCTGCCAGGCCCGTCCGCGGGAGCTTGCGCGTCACGGCGGACGCGGCAGCTACGCAGTGCCATCGGCGTGTAGCCCGACAGTATCCAGGTGCCGACGCTCATCGGCGAGGTCACCTTGAGCACCCGGAGCATGTTGATGAACCTGGCCGGGCGGCCGAGGTCGTGCACCAGCGCCACCATCGACAGGCTGATCGCGCCGGCCGCCCCGGCCTTGGCCGCGCGGGCCAGCTCCGCGTGTCCGGTCAGGTGCGCGCCCGCAGCCAGCGTGGACGAGGCACCGGCCAGGCCGCCGAGGAACAGGTAGCTCGGGATGTCGGGTCCCCATACCGTTTCCTTGACCACCGGCCGCCCGTAGTAGGACTGGAACTCGGCCTCCGGCACCATCTGCTTCTCGGCTCCGCCGCGTCGGCGGCGGCCGGTACCGGCAGTCATTCCCGGCCTACCGCGACCGCGACCAGGGCAACCAGGCTGACGGCAGCGGCGGCCGCGTGCCGCCACATTCTCGGCAGATCGCGCGTCGTGACCACCGGGTCCGGCGGCAGGCCGTAGACCTCGGGCTCATCGAGCAGCAGGAACATCGCGCCCGCGCCGCCGATCCCGTCGGCCGGGTCCTCGCCGTAGAGCCGTGCCTCGGGCCGGCCAGCATCATGCAGGTCTTCCACTCGCTGGTGCGCGCGCTCGCGGAGTTCGTCCAGCGGGCCGAACTGGATGGACTCGGTAGGGCAGGCCTTGGCGCAAGCGGGCGTCAGGCCGTCACCCAGCCGGTCGTAGCACAGCGTGCACTTGTGGGCGCCGCCGTCGGTCTCGCTCCGGCCGATCACGCCGAACGGGCACGCCGACACGCAGTAGCCGCAGCCGTTGCAGATGTCGTCCTGCACCACGACCGTGCCGAACTCGGTTCGCATCAGCGCGCCGGTCGGGCAGACGTCCAGGCACGCCGACTCGGTGCAGTGCTTGCACACGTTGCTGGCCATCAGCCACCGCACCTCGTCCCCGCCGTCGACAGCGCCGCCATCGACAGCGCCCCCGGGGACAGCGGCGGGCACCGTCTGCTCGATGAACTCCACGTGCCGCCAGGTTGAGGCGCTCAGGTCCCCGGTGTTGTCATACGACATTCCGGTCAGGATGAGCCCGTCCTCGGGCACTGCGTTCCATTCTTTGCACGCGACCTCGCAGGCTTTGCAGCCGATGCACACCGAGGTGTCGGTGAAGAATCCCATCCGCGGCGGGTGCTCCGCGTAGCCGGCCCGAGCGGCCGGATCGAGACCGGCAGCATTCGGGCCCGTTCCCAGATTGAAGGCGCTCAGCACGTCCAAAGGCGCGGCATCCATGTCACATCTCCGTCCCGGTCTCGTCGGTGACGCCGGCTCGCTGCTGGTAGCTCCGGACGAGGTCCCGCAGCTCGGGACCGCGGGGTCGCCGGCCTGGCTGGATATCGCAGGCCATCGCCTTGACCTCCTGGATATGCACGTTCGGATCTAGCGACAGGTGCGCCAGCTCGTTAGCCGCGTCCCCGGTCGTGTACCCGTTCGGTCCCCAGTGCCAGGGCAGTCCGATCTGGTGCAGCGTCCGGCCCTGTACCTGCAGCGGGCGAATTCGCTCGGTGACCAGCACCCGGGCCTCGATCGCGGTGCGCGCCGTGATGACTGTCGCCCAGCCGAGGTGCTCGAGGCCTCGCTCGGCTGCGAGCTGCGGCGAGACTTCGCAGAAGAAGGCAGGCTGTAGTTCTGATAGGTAGGGCAGGAACCTGGACATGCCGCCGGCCGTGTGGTGCTCCGTCAGCCGGTAGGTCGTTGTCACATAGGGGAAAACGTCAGACCCAGGCTCATCGCCGCTGGGCTGGAAGCGATCCTCCGGGTGGCGGATGAGCTGCCGGACCGGGTTGTGCTGCTGGCCGTACACCAGGTTGCGGAACGGCGATTCCTGCGGCTCGTAGTGCGCGGGCAGCGGGCCGTCGACCAGCCCGGCCGGGGCAAACAGCCACGCCTTGCCGTCGGCCTGCATGATGAACGGACTGGCGCCCGAGATCGCGGCCACGCCGGTGGCTCCCTCCGGCGGCCGGTACGACGGCGGCCGGTCGGCGACGAAGTCGGGAATGTCCTGCCCGGCCCACTGGCTCTGCTCGGCGTCCCACCAGACCAGCGCCTTGCGCTCGCTCCACGGCCTGCCATCGGGATCGGCCGACGCCCGGTTGTAGAGGATGCGGCGGTTGGCTGGCCAGGCCCAGCCCCAGTCGGGCGCCACCCACGTCTGCTCGCCGGCTGGCTTGCGGCGGGCCGCCTGGTTGACCCCGCTGGCCCGCACGCCGCAGTAGATCCAGCAGCCGCACGACGTGGAACCATCGGCCTTCAGCTGGGTGTAGGACGACAGCGGCTGCCCGTCCGGGCCCCGGCCATTGATCTCGGCAAGTATCGCGTCCGCATCCGGGTCGCCGGGCTCTGAAGTTGGATAGTCCCAGGTCAGGTCCAGCACCGGCCGGTCCATCTCGCTGGTCGAGGCGGCCAGCTTCGCCCGGATGCGGCGGCCGAGTTCGTAGGTGAACTGCAGGTCGCTGCGGGCGTCGCCGGCCGGCTCGACCGCCTGGTGGTGCCACTGCAGCAGGCGCTGGGTGTTAGTGAAGCTGCCTGATTTTTCCGTGTGCGCGGCGACGGGCAGGAAGAACACCTCGGTGCCGATGTCCTCGGTGCGCAGCTCCCCGGTCTGCGTCTCCGGGCCGTCCTTCCACCAGGTCGCGCTCTCGATCATCACCAGATCCCTGACCACAAGCCAGTCAAGGTTCGCCATGCCAAGCCGCTGCATCCGGGAGTTAGCGGACCCTACCGCGGGGTTCTGGCCGTACAGGAAATAGCCCTTGCAGGTCCCGTCCAGCTGGGCGAGAACCGTGTCGTAGGTGCTGTGGCTGCCAGTCAGCCGCGGCAGGTAGTCGTAGCAGAAGTCGTTATCCTCGGTCGCCGCATCGCCCCACCAGGCCTTCAGCAGGCTGACCAGGTAGTCGCGCGTATTTGCCCAGAAGCCGTTCTGCACGGACTCGGCACTGACGTACTGGTCGAGGTCTTCGTTGCCGTCGGCGTACGGCATCGGAAGGTAGCCGGGCAGCAGGTCAAACAGCGTCGGGATGTCGGTGGAGCCCTGGATGGACGCGTGCCCGCGCAGGGCGAGGATCCCGCCGCCTGGCCTGCCGATGTTGCCGAGCAGGGCCTGCAGGATCGCGGCGGTGCGGATGTACTGGACGCCGACGGTGTGCTGCGTCCAGCCCAGGCTGTAGATGAACGCCGTCGTCTTGTCCCGCCCGGAATTCTCGGTGATCAGGCGGCAGACCCTGGCGAACTGATCCGGTGGTATCCCGGCGACCTGCTCGACCAGCTCCGGCGTGTAGCGGGCGAAGTGCCGCTTCAGTACCTGGAACACGCACCGCGGATGCTGCAATGTCTCGTCGGTGTCGGGCCTCGGGTTGGCGGCAGCGCCGCCAGAGCCGTGCGCTTCGCCGCGTGCGGCCCGCCGCAGGTTCCCGCGGATGGCCTGGCGCCGGCGGTCGCCGTCAGCGTGCTGGGTATCGGGATCGGTGTGCTCGCCGCTGGCAGGCTTGACTTCGTCGACTTCCTCGCCCTGGTAGCGCCAGGTGTCGAAGTCGTAGTACAGCCCCTCGGTGTTCAGGCCGGAGAACACTCCGTCGAGATCCTCGGTATCGGCGAAGTCCTCCGTCAGGATCGTGGCCGCGTTGGTGTACGCCACCACGTAGTCGCGGAAGTACTTCTCGTTCTGGAGCACGTGGTTGATCAGGCCGCCGACGAACGCTATGTCGGCCCCGGCCCTGATAGGCACGTGGATGTCCGAGACGGCGCTCGTGCGGGTGAACCGCGGGTCGACGTGGATCACGGCGGCGCCGCGTGCCTTGGCCTCCATCACCCACTGGAAGGCGACCGGATGGCACTCGGCCATGTTCGAGCCTTCGATGAGGATGCAGTCGGAGTGAATGAGGTCACGCGGCGGGTTGGTGGCTCCGCCGCGGCCGAAGCTGGTCCCCAGACCGGGAACGGTGGCGGAGTGTCATATGCGGGCCTGGTTCTCGATCTGGATGGCGCCGAGGGCAGTGAACAGCTTCTTGATCAGGTAGTTTTCCTCGTTGTCCAGGGTTGCGCCGCCCAGGCTGGCGAAGCCCATCGTCCGCCTGGTACGCGCGCCGTCTACCTGGTCCTGCCAGCCTTCCCGCCGGGCCTTGATGACGCGGTCGGCGATCATGTCCATCGCGGTGTCGAGGTCCAGGTCTTCCCAGTCCGTGCCGTGCGGTCGCCGGTATCGCACCTTGTACTCGCGGGCATCGCCGGTCGTCAGCTGCAAGCTCGCCGAGCCCTTGGGGCAGAGCCGGCCGCGGCTGACCGGCGAGTCCGGGTCGCCCTCGATCTGGGTGACCTTGTCGTCCTTGACGTAGACCTGCTGGCCACAGCCGACGGCGCAATACGGGCAGACCGACTTGACCACTTTGTCCGCAGTGGCTACCCGGGGCCTCAGCTGCTTCGTGCGCTTGCTCTTGACTGCCGCGCCGAGCCCGAGCCTGTCGCCCTGCGAGAGCTGACGGTAGACCGGCCATGACCCGATCCAGCCGACAACGTCCATCGCGATACCCCCCGTGAGCGGGCCCATAATGCCGCTGGCCTTCCCGGCGCTGCATACCCGCCGTGGCCGGAAGAACACCAGACGTCATCGGCTGTAGCCGACCCGAGCGGTAGCAGACGGCGGCGGTGAGCTGGCGGCCTGCGGTGGTTTGCTAGCGCGCGAGGCGGTCGGACGGCACACTGGATGGTGCCGGGCGCGCTTGGGCAAGTGCGGACCTAGCGGACCGCGCGGGAGGGCTGGCGATGAAGGTCTCTCGGAAGTCAGGGCGCTTCGCGACTGCGCTGGTCGGCGCGTCACTTGCCGCGGCGAGCGTGACGGTAGCCGGCGTACAGGCCTCCGCGGCCGCCAGCAATGCTCGGTTAGCGGCTGTTTCGGCGCCGCCAACGGGGGCCAAGCGGCCAGCTGGGGCGCAGGCAGGTACGAGCTTCAGCGCCCTCAGCGGGGTCTACTGCACCTCTGCCTCGAACTGCTGGGCCGTGGGCGATCGCAGCAAGGGAAAGGCTGACGTCAACGAGATCCTGCACTGGAACGGCGCGAAATGGACCAGCCACTCCGCGCCGAGCCCGGGCGGAACCGCAACCGGAGATTTCAGCCAGCTCTTCGCCGTCCGGTGCCGGGCCACCCACAGTTGCTGGGCAGTCGGGGAGTACCAAAAGAGCGGCGGCGCGATCCACAGCCAGGCGCTGCGCTGGAACGGCACGAAGTGGTCAGTCGCCGCGACGCCTCAGCCAGGCGGCCACCACTCGGGCGACGTCACCGAGCTGTTCGACGTCACGTGCGCTTCCTCAGCCAGCTGCTGGGCCGTCGGGGACTATGGCCAGTTCACGGGCAGCATCAGCGACCCCGACAAGCTCGCCAACGAGGCACTGCACTGGAACGGCGCGAAGTGGTCGCGCGTCACGACCCCGGACCCGGCCGGGTCCACGACTGGCCGGCTCAATTCGCTGTTCGCCGTGCGCTGCATCTCGTCCGCCAGCTGCAATGCCGTCGGCGACTACGCGAATGGAACCGATAGCACCTCGGCGGTCATGCGCAACGAGGCGCTGCACTGGAATGGCACGAAATGGTCGCAAGCGCGCACGCCAAGCCCAGGCGGCACGACCGCCGGCGACTACAGCGAGCTTGACGCGGTCGGCTGCGTGCCGTCCAGTTGCTGGGCGGTCGGCACTGACGGCGTGCACACGACCGGAACGACGACGGCTTCGGGCGAGGCGCTGCACTGGAACGGGTCGAAGTGGTCTCGCGTCGGCGTGCCGAGTCGCCCCAGCAACTCGCTCGTCGGGGTCATGTGCGTCACCAGATTCAACTGCTGGGCGGTAGGCGTCTACGCCATCGGCCCGGCGTACGTGAACGAGGCCGTGCACTGGAACGGGTCCAAGTGGTCCGAGGTGACCACACCCGATCCGGCCGGCCTGGGGGCGACCGACATCAGTACCCTGATTTCTATTCGGTGTGTGTCGCGCACCAACTGCTGGGCAGTCGGGCTCTCCGGCAGCGAAGCCACGGGCCTGCACAACGAGATCCTGCACTGGAACGGGTCGAAGTGGCTGGTCAGGCCCGCGCCATTTGCGTGATCGGGGTCGGGGATGGATCAGGCCAAGATTTCGGCGCTTGCCGCCGCCGAGAGTGAGCGGTTCGAAAACGACCGCCCTCGTTCGATGCAGGCGACCTCCCGCGCTACTCGCACGATGCCGCGAGGCGTCCCGATGTCGTGGATGGACGAGCTGTACGACCATCCACCCCTATGGGTCTCGCACGGGGCCGGATCCCGCTTCTGGGATATAGACGGCCACGAGTACGTGGACATGTACGTGGCGGACATGAGCGCCTTCTGCGGACACGCCCCGGCACCGGTAGTTCGTGCCGTCTGCGAGCGGATCGCGGCCGGGAACCAGTTCCTCCTGCCGTCTGAGGACGCGCTGGTCGTGGCTGAGGAACTCGCGCGGCGCTACGGGATGGCCAAGTGGCAGTTCACGTTGTCCGCGACGCAGGCAAACACCGAGATCGTGCGGGTAGCTCGCGTTCGGACCGGCCGCGAGAAGGTCGTCGTTTTTGACGGCAAGTACCACGGTCACCTTGAGCCGACGCTCGGGGTCCTCGAGGACGGCCGGGTCCTGCCGGAATACACCGGCCTGCCGATCGAGGCCACGGCCAACCTACGGATCGTGCCGTTCAACGACCTCGAGGCTGTCGAGCGGGCGCTCGCGCCCGGTGACGTGGCGCTGGTACTGGCCGAGCCGGCGATGACGAACGCCGGGTTCCTGCTGCCTGATCCAGGGTTCCACCAGGGGCTGCGTGAGGTGACCCGCCGCCACGGCACGCTGCTCGGGATCGACGAGACGCACACGCTCGTCACCGCGCACGGCGGCCTCACCACCGAATGGGGTCTCGAACCGGACGTTCTGACGGTCGGCAAGGCGATCGCCGGCGGTGTGCCGCTGGGTGCGTACGGCATGACGGACGACGTGGCAAGGGTGCTGCATCCGCCCGCGGGCGGGGCGGTCGTATCCGGGATCGCCTATGACGAGGTCGCCACCGGCGGGACCCTGTTCGCCAACCCGCTGTCGATGGCTGCTGCTCGCGCCGCGCTCACCGAGGTGCTGACGCCGGACGCGTTCGTCACGACGGCGGAGCTGGGCGACCAGCTCGCGACGGGCCTGCGCGCGCACATCGACCGGGCAGGTCTCCCGTGGTCGGTCAACCAGCACGGCTCGCACGCCTTCTACTTCTTCAGCCCGCGTGCCCCACGGGATGCGCGCGGCTCTCGGGACAGCGACGACCCCGGCTTGCGCGCGCTCATCCGCGTGTTCCTTGCAAATCGGGGCGTATGGGAGTCGGGCTGGTGGCTTGGGCCGACGGTCTCCGTCGCGCACAGACCAGCGGACGTGGACGCCTACCTAGACGCGATCGGGGAGTTCACCGAAGCCGTGGCATGAGGCACCCGAAATCCCCTCCGCGCTCTGAAACGCCGCCAATCAGCCTGATCGCGTCACCCGGCCAGGGTGAGGCAGCACACCGGGCGGCGCGCAGACGCGCGCCGCCCGGCTTCGGGCTGTTCAGGCGTGGGTGTGCTGCATTTCGTCGTGCCGCTGCCAGGCGCTGGGTCGGGCTATCATCGCGCCCTTGGCCTGGCCCATCTTGCTCTTGGTGACGCTGGGCTGTGCCTGCAGCTCACCCAACCACCGGCGAGTCTCGGACATCATCGCAGTTCCGCCGGCGATCAGGCCGCAGAGGCCGATCAGGCTGCCGGCGCCGATCAGGACAGCACCGATGATCATCGGAGTGCTGTTCACGCTGAACCTGGTGTACGGAGCACTGTGACCGTTTTTCATGGCATCCTTCCTGGCGATGTTGGCGGTGCTCACCGTTCCCTCGTTCACGGTCCCGGCGTCACCCGATCGGGGTGAACAAGCCGGCCGGCCTGGTTACTTGAGGGGCGCGAAGAGCTCAAGCTGGATGTTGTCGGGGTCGCGGAAGACTAGGACAGAGGCATAGGGCTCGTCGGCGATCGGAGACTGGGTCAGGGGCTTACTGGCGACATCTGCGCAGACGACGCCGTTGGCCTCGAGGTGCGCCTGCCAGGCCTCGAGATCGCTGCGACTCGGGACCATGAAGCCGGCGTGGTCGAGGCCCGTGACAGTCTCGCCGAACATCGCGCCGGCGTTGGTGTCGTGACGGTGCAGCACGATCATGAGCTGGCGGTCGTCGTCGGCGAGGAGTTTGCCGACTCCGCCGGGGTGGGGCACGTCCATCCGGAACTGGATGCCGAAGACGTCTTCATACCATCGGACGCTCGCATCGATATCGGTGACTGTCAGGGCGAGATGGTGCAGCTGGGGTGACGGGACGGTGGACATGTTTTCTCCTTTTGCCTAGCTGAAGGCATTCGTTGGAAGTGCGCGCCCGCGGTGGTCATGACCTGGCCGCGGAGCTGGCCGGCGGTGACGGGACGGTCGGGCCATCGGTCTGGCAGTAGGCGAGGAACATCGCCACAAGGTCGTCGATGAGGTCAGCCCAGCGGTCCCCGCCCGGGTCATTGGATATCTGCTGGTCGACTAGGCCAGTGGTTAGGGCGGTCCACATGTCGACGTGCCGCGGATCGCGGATGCCGTTCAGGGCCAGCCGCTCGCGCACCAAGTCGAAGGCCCTGACCGCCGGCGCGAAGGACTCGGGCGACGGCTCGAACCCCGGAATCGTGCGCTGGAACAGCAACTGGTATCGGGCCGTATCGCTGATGCAGAACGCCAGGAAGCGGCGCACGCCGCCAGCGAGGATCGAGCGCGGATCCTCGCTGGCGTAGGGCTCGGACATCCGGTCGGCGAAGTCAGCTGCGGCCTGGCCGAACATGGCATCGTAAATCGCATTCTTCGACGGGAAATAGGCATAGACCGTCGGCGTCGTGATGCCGGCCCGCTTGGCCAGCTCCCGCAGTGACAGGCTGGCCAGGCCGCCGCCGCGGACGAGTTCCCAGGCCACTTCTACGATCGCGGCCCGCGCCGATCGCCGCCGCGCTTCGCGCCAGTCCCCTGAAGTCTCGGATTTAGACATCGCTCTGTAAATCTATACACTGTTAAAGCATCCGGTCAAGGACCTGGGAGACTCGCTACGGCCGGGCCTGCTCGGCGTGCTCGGCGTGCTCGGCCGTCCAGGCGTCGACGAGGTCGAGTACGGTCCGTGGCGGCTCGGGTGGCACGAATCCGAGCATGTCCCTGAGTAGCGGGTGGACCACCGGGTGCACGCGGCCCTCCTGGAATGCGTCGCAGTCATCCTTGGCCTGCCACACGTCCAAGTAGCGCAGTCCCGTCTCCGTCCGGTAAGCGATGTGAGCGATCAGGCCAGGCGGCCGCTCCGGGCCGATGCCGTCCATGATGCGGGCGTAGATCTCGGAAGTGATCGGCACGTCGTAGGTAAATGCGTAAGACATGTGCCCTGCCTCTCAACATTGATCCGAAGCTATTTCGGATCAATATTGCTATCATGTCTCTCGTGGATCCCCCCGTCAAGCGGCGATACGACGCAAGCAAGCGGCGCCAGGCAGCCGCCCGTACTCGGCAGGCGATCCTGGACTCTGCGCTGCAGCTGTTCGCCGACCGCGGCTACTCCGCTACGCCCATGACGACGATCGCCGCGCACGCTGGGGTGGCGCTCGACACCGTCTATGCGTCGGTCGGACGCAAGCCCGAGCTAGCCCGGCTCCTCATCGAGACCGCCATCTCGGGCACCGGCCAGGCCGTTCCCGCCGAGCAGCGCGACTACGTCCAGGCGATCCAGGCCGCCCCCGATGCCGAGGCGAAGATCGCCATCTACGCCTCGGCCATGCGGGTCATCGCCCGACGGCTAGGTCCCGTCCTCTCCGTGGTTCAGCAGGCCGCGCCGGCCGAGCCGGAGCTTGCCGCCCTCTGGGCCGAGATCGCCGAGCGCCGCTGGGCGAACATGCGCAGATTCGCGGCAGACCTCGCTGCGGTCGCAACGTTGCGAGTAGAGCCCGGCGACGCCGCCGACATCATCTGGGCCACCAACGCGCCGGAGCTCTACCAGCTGCTCGTCGGCCAGCGCGGCTGGAGCCCAGAACGCTACGAGCACTTCCTCGCCGACACCTGGCGCCGCCTGCTCCTAGCCGAGGGCAGCTAACCAGCGACTCAGAATTGGCTCATGACAGCGTTGACGTGGGCGACGTCCATGTAGGTGTCCTTGCTGGCGACGAGTCCCTCGGCGGATATGACCACGACATCGAGGCAGTCGACAGTGACGGGCACCTCGACTTCCCTGCCGTCTCGGAGGACCCCGATTCTGGCCGACATCGTCCACTCGAGAACCCAGTGCCTATCGCCGAAAAGGATGCTGCGGGGCGTCACCGTCAAGTCTTTGTAGGTCCCGAATATCTCGGCGCATGCGCCGTGCATGGCGACCCGGCCGAGCACAGGAGGGGTCCCCATATGCATGTGGAACGTGGTGTCTTCGGTGTGAAGAGAGGCGATCCTGGCAGCGTCGTGGTCAGCCCAAGCACGTGCGTAGGCATCCTTAACGGCAACGATGTCGACCGGCGTCTCGACTGGCGCTGTGATAGTCAGTTCAGACATTGCGGGCTCCTTCAGAGTCGATCGGACCGGAGCCGCGCATGCTGCTCCGGCTGGGCGCCTGGGGTGCCAATCACCGCGGCTTTCCCAGCATCCGGTTACTCGGGGGCATGAACATCGGCCAGTTGGCAGAGATCGCAGGGTGAAGCTCGCCTAGTGATGGGATCGCTCAGGCGCCGCGCCGGGTCGCCTCCGCCGCCAGGCTTGCCCTGCTCGTCAGGCCGAGCTTGGCGAACACATGTGTGAGGTGGGTCTTGACGGTGCCACGGGAGATGAACAGGCGGCCCGCGATCTCCGGGTTGCTGAGACCCTGGGCCGCGAGCTTGACGACCTGCAGTTCGGTGGGTGTCAGGCTGGCCCATCCGGCGGACGGGCGCTTGCGGTCACCCCGGCCGCGCGTGGCGTAGGACGTAGCGGCCGCGAGCGTGAGCGTACTGCCATCGTCCTCGGCGGCGGAGTACGCAGCGGAGTCGAGCATGGTGCGGGCCAGCGCCAAGGCCTGCCGGACCGCCGCCAGCGCTGCCGGGCTTCGCGGGAGGCCAAGGCGGGCGCGGGCGGCGGAGGCGCCGGCGAGCAAGCGTACAGCCTCCGCGCCGCTCTCCTGCTGCGCTGCCAGCGCAGCCAGAGCTTCAAGGGACTCCAGCACTCCAGGCGCCAGCCCGCCTTGAGTGCGTAGCGTCAGGGCCGCGTGGTGCAGGGACTCTGCGGTCCTCAGATCATCACGCGCACCGGCCGCCCTTGCTAGTTGATGCTGCGCAGCGGCAACCAGATAGGGATTGGCGAGCAGCTGCGCGGCGGCAAGGCCGTCGGCGAGAGCTGCCTGCGCAGAGCTGTAGCTTGAGCTGTCCAGCAATGCGGCGCCGTACTCAGTGAAGAAGAGCGACCGCCAGAGCGGGTCCGCTGTAGCGAAACGCGGCACGGCTGGCCCGAGTACCGCGAGGGCAGCCTGGGCGTCACCGCCTTCGCGCAGCAGCCGGCCGAGTCCGATGACGCCCCAGACCTGGCTGACGGTTCCTCCGGTGGCACTTGCCCGGCGCAGGGTGTCGGCGTAGCCGGACTTGGCGGCACCGAGATTACCGACGAGAGCCTCAAGGTCTGCCAGCCAGACTGTTACCAGCCAGGCGGTCAGCGGGTCACCTACCTGGGCGCACAAGGACGCTGACGCTTCGAGCTGAGCACGCGCTTGGCCGGTCTCTCCTCGCAGGACTGCCGCGTAGCCCCGCACGCTGTGGCACCAGGCCAGGAAAAACGCGTTGCCCATCGCCCCGGCTAGATCCCAGAGCTCCGCGGTTATCTGGTCGAGTCCTTCGTCATCACCCTGCATCAGGCATGCGATGGTGGCCATTTTGAGGCCGTCGGCCGCGCCCCACTCGTCGCCTGCGGCCCGGCACAACTCGACGCTATGTGCCAGCGCCACGCGCGCCGCAGGCGGATCCGACACGGCCGCGCAGTAATTCGCTGTGTTGAGAGCCCGTGCGATCGTGACTGCGTCGCCAGTCGCCGCCGCTGCGGCCTGGGCCTGCGGTGCCCGCCTGGCCGTGGTCGCCAGGTCATCGCCGTAGACGCCCATATGCGCCGATTGCCAGAGCACCTTGGCCCACAGCAAGGACCCGTCGTCTTCACCGGCGGCAGCACGGCGCAGCCACCGGACACCGATAGCGCTCTGGCGCAGTTCCCAGAACAGGCCCAGAGCGACCACGAGCCTTCTGAGGGACTGCTCGTCGCCGGAACTGTCGGCCCATTCCAGCGCTGCCTGAAAGTTGTGGCGGTCCTGATCCAGTCGCGCCAGCCACACCAGACCCTGCGAACCGGGCAGCATGGGTGCGACGCGTTCGGCATAGGCCACGAAGTAGGCGAGATGGGCGTCGCGGGCTGTGTCACTCTCCCCGGCCTCGACCAGCCGCGCCCGTGCGAAGTCCCGCACCGTCTCCAGTAGCCGGTAGCGGGTGTCCTCAGCGTCATCGACCTGGATGAGTGACTTGTCGACCAGATGACTCAGCAGATCGGGGCCAGTGTCCCGGTCGATGCAGCCCAGCGCGCCGACCATCTGTGCCGCCTCGGGAGTGCATCCTGCAAATACCGACAGTCGCCGCAGCAGCGCTCGCTCGTGTTCACCCAGCAACTCGTAGCTCCAGGCCACAGAAGCCTCAAGGGTCCGCTGTCGCGGCGATGCGCTTCTGCTCGAGCCAGTTAGCAGCCGGAAGCGATCGTCGAGGGACTCAGCGATCCGTGCCGGGCTCATCATCCGGACCCGTGAAGCGGCCAGCTCGATCGCCAGGGGAAGGCCGTCCAGGCGGGCGCAGAGCCTGCGGATGAGTTCGGTCTCGGCGGTATCGGGCCTGAATTCCGGGCGGACCAGGCGGGCTCGCTCAATGAACAGCTGTCCGGCTACCTCGGCCTCGAGCGGGGGCACCCGCCACGTCACCTCGCCCGGCACGCCCAGCGGCTCGCGGCTCGTGACCAGAACCCGGATTGCCGGTGCCGCGATGAGCAGCTTCTCTACCAATGACGAAGTCTCGCTGAGGACGTGCTCAGCGTTGTCCAAGACCACGAGCGCGTGCTGATTCTGCAGTTGCTCGGCCAGGGTGAGGGCGATCGCGCGGCCAGGCTCCTTCTGTAGCCCGACCGCACTTGCCACCGCCAGACCCACCAGGGCTGGGTCCGTCAGCGGGCCGAGCTCCACCCACCACGTGCCGTCGGGCTGATACCCGGCGGATTCTGCCGCGCATCTCAGAGCCAGGCGCGTCTTGCCACACCCGCCGGCGCCGGTCACAGTCACCAGGCGGCTCTCACGGATGGCCAGGGTTAGCTTGCGCACCTCCAGCTCGCGGCCAACGAACGTCGTTAGCTGAACCGGCAAGTTGCTAGGCGCCAGGCCGGGCGAGTCAAGCATGGACGCAGCCCGCGGAATGCTCCCGAGATCGGAGGTACGGGCCATCGCCTTGCCTCCCGATTCGGGCAACGCGAGCACCGTCGCAGCGGCAACCCGGATGCCCAGATCGCGCGCCAAGGCGACGTCCTCGCCTGCGTGCATCCTACGGGATACGAAATCGCCGCTTTCTGGATGACAACGCCCCGTCTGAACGCGATAGGGCAGTCAGTTGTGATTGAAGCCGCTGGCCTCTGCTTCGGTTAGCGAGGATGTCACCGGGTGCTTGTCGAGGTGGCGCAGGGCGAGTTTGTAGTCATCCAGCAGCAGGTCGGCCAGGTCCCGGCTGAAGTCGTGGCGCACGAGGATGCGCTGAACGGCCAGGTCTTGGCGGTTCTTCGGGAGCGTGTAGGCCGGTACCTGCCAGCCGGTTGTCCGCAGCCGGTCGGCCAGGTCGAAGAGGGTGAAGCTGTGGCCGGAGTCTTCCCGTAGCTTCCAGGCAAGGGCGGGGATCCCCCCGCGCCCGTCGTAGATGAGCTCGAAGGGGCCTAGCCCGGCGATCTGGTCGGCCAGGTAATGAGCGTTGTCGTAGCCCGCCTGGTGGATCTTGCGGTAGCCCTCGCGGCCCAGGCGCAGGAAGTTGTAGTACTGGGCGACGATCTGCCCTCCTGGCCGGGAGAAGTTGAGGGCGAACGTTGGCATGTTGCCACCCAGGTAGTTGACGTTGAAGATGAGGTCCTCGGGCAGGTCCTCGGTGTCCCGCCAGATGATCCATCCCACGCCAAGGGGCGCAAGCCCGAACTTGTGGCCGGAAGTATTGATGGACTTGACCCTGGGGAGCCGGAAGTCCCAGACGAGCCCCGGGTCGATGAAGGGCGCCAGGAATCCGCCGCTTGCCCCGTCGACGTGAATCGGGATGTCGAGGCCGGTTTCTTGCTGGTGGGTGTCGAGGGCCTGGCTGACGGCCTCGACCGGCTCGTACTGGCAGGTGAAGGTCACGCCCAGGGTGGGGACGACGCCGATGGTGTTCTCGTCCACGCGCTTGATGACCTCTTCCGGCGTCATGATCAGCCGGTCGCCTTCCATCGGGATCTCGCGCAGCTCGACGTCCCAGTAACGGGCAAACTTGTGCCAGCAGATCTGGACCGGGCCGGTCACCAGGTTGGGCTGGCCAGCCGGCTTGCCCGCAGCCTTGCGGCGTTCCCGCCACTTCCACAGCAGGGCCATCCCGCCGAGCATGGCGGCCTCGCTGGAGCCCGTGGTCGACGTCCCGAGCGTGTTGGCCGCCTCCGGTGAGTTCCACAGCCTGGCGAGCATGTGGACGCAGCGTTCCTCGAGTTCGGCGGTCTGCGGGTACTCGTCCTTGTCGATCATGTTCTTGTCGAGGGTGAGCGCCATGATCTCCCGGACCTCCGGCTCGGCCCAGGTCTGGCAGAAGGTCGCGAGGTTCTGCCGTGAGTTGCCATCGAGCATGAGCTCGTCCGCGACGACCTGGTGGACGTGCCGCGGGTCGTGCTCTTGCTCGTGCATGCGGTACTTGGGCATGGCTACGGCCAGGTCATTGGAGCAAAAGACGTCGTCATCGATGTTGTCGCGGACGGTGTTCTTCTGGTGCAGCATGGACATCTCCGGCTGTTAGTTCGGGCCGTGCAGCCACTTCGCGGCTTAGGGGATTGTCTTGCACACGGTGATTACCCGGAAGCTGTTGTGGTAGGCGGTCAGGCGCCTCGGTGTCGCTTTCTGTGACAGCTGGGGCAGGATCAGGCATGCCAAAATTCTCGTTATGGCCCCAGTGCGCTCGTTCTCACCTGCAGTGGAGGACTACCTCAAGGCCATCTACCGGCTGCAGGCCGAGATCGAGGGCCCCGTCACCACGAACGGCCTGGGCGACTGGCTCGGCGTGACCGCCTCGTCGGCCTCGGGCATGCTCAGGAAGCTGGACGATCTCCAGCTGGTCGCCTACGAGCCCTACCGAGGCGTACAGCTGAGCGGGACCGGCTGGCAGGCGGCGCTTCGGGTAGTCCGGAGGCATCGTCTGCTCGAGCTGTTCCTGTCTGAGACCCTGGGGCTGTCCTGGGACCAGGTGCATGACGAGGCCGAGACCCTGGAGCACGCCCTGTCGCCGGGGCTCTGCGAGGTGATCGCGGCCAAGCTGGGAGACCCGCATACCGATCCGCACGGTGATCCCATCCCCACTCGGGACGGCCGGGTGATCGAGAAGCCGAGCACGAGCCTCGGCTCGCTGCGCCCTGGCCAGCGGCGGAGGGTGGTACGGGTCTCGGACCGCGACCCGCAGGTCCTTCGGCTGCTGACCCTGCATGGCATAAAGCTTGGCGACAGTCTCCAGATCAGCGACGTGCACGCCAGCGGAGCCGTCATCGTCGAGGTTCAGTCAGGCGTGCACGAACTGGACCCTCACGTCGTCGCCGCGATCAGGGTCGAGGCTGTCGGCATCGAGGCAGGCGACATCGAGGCGGCCGGCATCGAGGCGGCCCGGTGACCGCCAGCCCTCCGTCCGAGGCGGCTCGCGATCTGTCACCTGAAGACATCGTGCGCTCGCGTGATCGCCAGCGCGTCCATGGCGCTCGGCAGAATGGCCGTCGCTGGTACCTGCTCTGGCTGCTGGCCGGTCCGGGAATCCTGGCGATGCTCGGCGAGAACGACGGTCCGAGCATCGTGTCCTACACCGCCGCGGGCGCCACCTACGGCCTTGGCTTCTTCCTGCCGTTCATCGTGGTCACATTCGGCATGGCGATCGTCTGCCAGGAGATGTGCATGCGGGTCGGCGCGGTCACGCATCGCGGCTACGGCAAGCTCGTCTTGCAGCGCTTCGGGCCAGCATGGGGGTGGTTCGCCGCGGGCGACCTGCTGTTCACGAACCTTGTCACGCTAATAGCGGAGTTCGTGGTGATCCGCATCGGACTCGCCTATTTTGGCCTCGGCCCCGGCGTCGCGGCCGTGCTCGGCATCGTCCTGGTGATCTTCACCCTCAGCAGGGGTCGCTACTGGCGGTGGGAGCGGATAGCCCTCGCCCTCGCGGTCTTCAACGGCCTGTTCGTGGTGGCGGCGATCATGGTCAAGCCAAACTGGGCTCTTGTCGGCCAGTCGGTCGTTACCTTCTCGCCGTTCCCGCACGGGAGCTTCAACACCTTGTTGCTGCTCGTCGCCTCGACGATCGGGGCGACCGTGACGCCATGGATGGTGTTCTTCCAGCAAAGCGCCTCGGCGGACAAGGGCATGACCTCGCTGGACCTCCGGCACGGTCGCCTGGACACGATTGCTGGCGGCGCGCTGGCGGCACTGTTTGGCTGCGGCGCTTTTATCGTCGGCACCGCGCTCGCGGGCCACGGGGGCGCGAGCGTCCAGGGGCTGGCCGGGGCCGGCATTCCGGGCGCCCTGGTGCACGTTTCAGGCAGCTTCGTGGCGGGCGTGTTCGCGCTGGGGCTGATCGAGGCCGGGGCTCTCGCGATTCTGACGATCTCGGCCAGCACTGGCTACGCGGCGGGGGAATGCATCGGGGTAACGCACAGCTTCAACAGCTCGCCGCGCAGGGCGAGGCTGTTCTACGGCGTCAATATCGCCGTGGCCCTGATCGCAGGGGCGATCGTCCTGATCCCCGGCGCACCGCTGGTGTCGATCGCGCTGAATGCCAACGTGCTCGCCACGGTGCTGCTCCCCACGACCCTGGTCTTCTTGATCATGCTGGCCAGCGACCGGCAGCTCATGGGCCGCTGGGTCAATAAGCCCTGGACCAACAGGGTCGCGATCGCGATCGTGGTATTCGTTTCTGTTTGCGGTGTTGCTTATGCAATCGACTCGTTCCTGCGGGTAACGCACGTCATCTCAGGAGGGTAGATGCAAGACACACAGCACGGCGGCGCCGACCCCAGCAGCTATCTGGAGCACGATCAGCTCGTAGCTGACACCGACCGCCCGGTCCCTCGCGCGCAGCTGAGCACGCGAGCTAGCGCCGCCCTCTGGATGCTCCGCATTTTTACCATCCTCGTCGGCGCAATGGTCATCTACGTCTTTTTCTCCGAGCTCGGCTAGCGCTATGCCGACGTAGGGCCGAGTCCCAGCGACTGAGGCATGCTGGCATCCGGCGAAGGCTGATGGAGCCCCTCGTCCAGCGAGCCGTACTCGGTCATCAGCGCTGCGCTGCCGCCCCAGGGTGTCTGCTCCTCGGCCACCAGGGTGCTCGTCGTGACGACCAGTCCGGCAACTGAGGCGCCGTTCTGCAGAGCCGATCGGGCGACCCGGAGCGGGTCGATGATGCCCATCTCGATCATGTTGCCGTAGCGCCCCACCAGAGCGTCGAAGCCGTCGTCGGTACCGAGCTGCGTCAGGCGGGCCACTACCTCTTCGCCCGAGTAGCCCGCATTTGCCGCGATCAGGCTGGCGGGCTCATTCAGCACCCGGCGGACGATCTCGACCCCAGCGGCGTAGTCGTCCTTGGCCTGCAGGTCATCCAGCGATGGCTCGGCGTGCAGCAGTGCCGCGCCGCCGCCCGCCACGATGCCCTCGGCCATCGCCGCCCTGGTCGCCGATAGCGCGTCCTCGACCCGGTGCTGGAGCTCCTTCAGCTCGGCCGGAGTCGGCGCGCCCACCCGGATCACGGCGACCTTTCCGGACAGCGCGCCAATGCGCTCGGTCAGCACGTCCTCGTCTATGCCGAAGGTGGCGCGGTCACGCTCGGCCCGCAGCTGCGTCAGCCGGAACTGCACCGCGTCTGGCGAGCCGTGCCCGCCGATGATGGTGGTGCGATCTGCAGTGGCTCGCACCTGCGCGGCCCGGCCAAGCTGGTCTACGGTCATGGTCTCCAGCGTGAAGCCGGACTGCCGGCTGTAGACCGTGCCGCCGGTAATGGCCGCGATGTCCTCCAGCTTGTGCAGCCGCCGGTCGCCGAACCCGGGTGCCCGCACGACGCAGCACCTGAACACCCCGCTGATGTGGTTGTGCACCAGCATGGACAGCGCGGTGCCGTCGACGTTCTCGGCGACGATCACCAGCGGCCGTGGCGCTCGCATGATCTTGTCGAGGAGTGGCATCAGCTGCTGGACCTGGCTGATCTTCTCGCTGCACAGCAGGACGTACGGGTCATCCAGGACAGCTTCCATCCTGGCTGGATTGGTGACCAGGTACGGCGAGAGATAGCCGTTCTCGAACTCGAAGCCCTCGACGAAGTCAACGGCCATGCCATGAGTCGCGGATTCTTCCACCGTGACCACGCCGGTGTCGCCAACCGTGTGCAGCGCCTTGGCGATCACTGCGCCCACTATCTCGTCGTCGTTGGCCGAAATCGCCGCAACTCGCGCGTAGTCCTCCTCCGAGCGGATCGGGTGCGCTACGGACTGCAGATGCTCGACCAGGCGGCCGACGGCCAGGTCGATGCCGCGCTTCAGCAGCACCGGGTTGGCGCCCGCGTCGATCGCGGCCATCCCTTCCCTGATGATCGCCTGGGCCAGCACGGTCGCGGTCGTCGTCCCATCGCCGACGATGTCGTTGGTCTTGATCGCGGCTTCCTTGACCAGCTGCGCGCCCATATTCTCGAACTGGTCCTTCAGGAAGATCTCGCGGGCGATCGTGACGCCGTCATTGGTCACCACCGGCGTGCCAGTGACCTTCTCCAGGATGACGTTCCGGCCCTTGGGCCCCAGCGTCGACTTCACCGCGTCGGCGAGCTTGTCGACGCCAGCGAGAAGCAAGGTGCGCGCATCAGCTCCGAAGCGCAATTCCTTGGCCATTGATCCTCCGTTAGAACACTCGCGGGTGGCATGTGGGCTACCCACTTACAAGGACTAAGGAACGGAACGGGGCCGACTCAGGGCACCAGGATTGCCCGGCCGCGGACCCGACCAGCGTCCAGATCAGCGATCGCCTCGACCGCGGCGTCCAGGGGGTAAGTCCTGGTATGCAGCGTGACCTTCCCTGCCTGGGCCAGCACCATCAGCTCGGCCAGGTCGCTGTAGGTGCCGACGATGTTGCCGATGATGTTCCGCTCGGTAGAGATGATGTCGAGCGTCGGGACGTGGAGCGTGCCGCCGTAGCCGATGACGTAGTACGAGCCAGCCCGCCCGGTCATGGCCCAGCCGTCTTGCTCGGCGCCCTGCTCGGCGACGAAGTCGAGCACGACCTCCGCGCCAGCGCCGTCGGTCAGGTCCGCGACCTGCTGCACCTGGCTGCCGTCGGCGACCACGGTGTGCTGGGCGCCGAGCTGCTCGGCGAGCTTCAGGGCGTCGGGGTTGCGGTCGACCACGATGATCTTCGTCGCGGTCAGCGCCGCCAGGCACTGAATGCCGATGTGCCCGAGGCCGCCGGCGCCGATCACCACGCACGTCGTGCCGGGGTACAGCAGCGGGATGGCCTTGCGGACCGCATGGTAGGCGGTGATTCCGGCGTCAGCGAGGGCGGCCACGTCCTCTGGCCGGGTCTCCGGATCGAGCTTCACGCACGCCCTGGCCGACGTCAGCAGGTACTCAGCCATCCCGCCGTCTGTCGACAGGCCGGGGAACGAGCTGTTGGTGCAGTGCATGTCATCGCCAGCGCGGCAGGCGCGGCACAGGCCGCACGTCGGCGTCGGGTGCAGGATCACGGTGTCGCCGACGGCGACGCTGGTGACCGCCGAGCCGACCGCGTGGACCCAGCCCGCGTTCTCGTGGCCGAGGATGTAGGGCAGCGGCGTGCCCATCGCGGCATCCCACTGTCCGTCGATGATGTGGAGGTCGGTGCGGCAGACGCCGGCGCCGCCGATCTTCACGATGACGTCGAGCGGGCCAGTGATCGTCGGCTCCGGCACCTCGTCGATCACGGGCTCGGCGTGGAACGCGTGCAGCCGGACAGCCTTCATTGATCCTCCCCGCCGATGCCTGCGGTGGTGTACCGCTGCCGCAGCATGCCGCGGCAGATGCCCGCGTTCGCCTCGATGCTGACTCGCGTCGTCCGCGCCCGCCGCAGGTGCAGTGGCATCCCTTCGGTGCCGACCGCCGCGCCTGTCTGCGGGTCGATCACGAGCGGTGAGTCATCGCGCGCGCTGAGCCCGAGCTCGGCCCGTCGCCGTCGCAGCCGGTCCAGAGCCGCGGATGGCGGTACCTCGCCGAGCGTCATGCTGTGCAATTCGGCGGGATCGCGGTTGGCCTTGAGCAGCGGCCGGCAGACCTGGTCGGTCCCGGCCATGACGGCCTTGCGCAGGAAATCGGCCCGCAGCTGGTGGAGCTCGCTGACCGCCTCGCCGTCGAACGCCGCCGCGAAGCCTGCCTGCGCCGCGACCCCGGTGTTGATCGCGTCGGACGCGAAATGGTCGTCCAGGATGACACGTGCGGCCCGCACTCCGGGCAGCGCGATCACCGCGTCGTAGACGTCCGCAACCATCAGGTAGGCGAAGTTCGGAGCGCAGAAGTAGGTGGGCAGGCGGAGCCTGATCTCGGCTTCTCCATCCGCCGACAGAGTGCACGCGGACACGAAGCCGAGCGAGGTGATGGGCTCGTCCAGCTCGGGGTCGCGCACCCCGGCTAGAGCCCTCAGAACCGCCGTCGCTCCCCCAGGCGGCACGGTTTGCCGAGACGGCACGGTTTGCCCAGACGGCACGGTAGTCCCCTGGGTCAGCATCCTCATGCCCCGGCGACGGGCTGGGCCTGGAGCTGGTCCTCGACCGGTACCTCGAGGCCGTACAGCTTGGCCGCGTTGAGGCCGAGGATCTTCTTCTTCCCCGCTGCCGACAGTCTCGGGTAGTCAGAGAACTCCTCGCTGGCCGGGTAGTCCCAGTCGACGAACCCCTCGACCTGCCACTTCGGCTCCCAGATCGCGTAGTCGCTGCCAAAGAGCATCTTGTCCTCGCCCACCCAGAACAGCAGCTCGCCCATCACCTTGGCGAAGAACCTCGGCCGTGCGTGCATCAGGCCGCCGATCACCACCGCCAGGCCCGCGTAGACATTCGGCTCCTGGGTCGCCATGAAGCAGAAGTCCTCGATCCGCGGGAGCCCGACATGCTCGACGATGAAGTTCAGGTCTGGGAAGTCGGTCGCTGCGTGGTCGACGTCGGACACGTCGAACGCGTCCTTGTCCAGCGGCCAGATCGTCGGGCCCTTGTGCACGTGGATGTTCTTGACCCCGAGGTCCTGACATGCCGCCAGATATCGGTACGCGCCGGGATCGGTGAGCTTCCAGCCGCGCGAGCCGTTGTTCCACTCGGCGGTATAGAGCTTGCATCCCGTAGACCCGTAACGCTCCACATTGCGCTGAAGCGTCTTCAGCCCGTCGTCGCCATCGCGTGGATCCCAGCGGGTGTTGTAGACGAACTTGCCGGGGTGCTTCTCACCCATCAGCGCGTTGCGCTCCGTGGTGTTGAAGCCCTCGGAGTACCACTCCGTCAGGTAGGTCGGCTGGAAGACCGCCTTGTCCACGTGCCCGTCCTCGAAGACGTCCTTCATCAGGTCGTCCTCGGAGTACTTCTGAAAATGCTCGATGCTCCAGTGCGTCTCTGGCGGCCCGAGGCCCTGGTAGGCGTGGAAGCACTCGATCCAGCCCTTGGCGAACTGCTCCTGGCCCGCTACCCAGTTGTCCGGCGCAGCGTTCCAGTAATGCAGGTGGCCATCGACCACAAAGTACTTTTCGCCGTCCTTCTCGTACACCGTGCCTCCTTGCACGCCGAAGCTGGACTAGCGCCGGGTAGCAGGTCGCCCGCCCTAGCTCTACCCGCAGCCAGCTAGACCGATACCGCAGTCAGGTCGAAGCCAAGGGCGTCCGCGGCGTCCTCGGGGTTGGCGAACATGATGGTCGCCTCGTCGGTGTGGATCATCCGGCCGTAGTGCGTGGACATGTTCTCCTCGAACTCGGCCGCGTCGAAGTAACCGGGCTCCTCGCCGAGCGCCTCGGATATCTCGTCGTAGTTGACGTCCATCCGGCCGACAGCATCGACGCGGATCATGGACGGCAGCGGCGTCACCGTGACGTTTGGCTTGGTGGCCATCACCTGCGCTACGACGGCGCCGACCTGGTTGTTCATCAGGGTGAACCCGCATTTGTTGGACGCCGTGTTGTTGGACTGGTACGGGCTCTCGGTCGTCTTGAACGTGGTCACTGCCCCAGCTCCTTCGGTGTTAGCAGCTCCAGATCGGACAGGATGCCGCTGAGACGACTCTTGGCGAGGTCGAGGCTGTCCTCGAAGCGCGGTGGCTTCGCCTCGGGCTGCGACCACAGGGGCTGCAGAGTGCGCGCCGCCGCGATGACCGGCGGCACCCAGGCCGACAGCCACTGCTGCATGATCATCTTGTTGGGCTCGGCGAACTCACGATCGCGGGTGAGCAGGTCGAACATTGCCCTGGTGTAGCGCAGGTCGCGCTCGGCGTAGTCGTACTCCTCAGCGCCGACGACCGTCGGAGTGACGTAGTCGCCGTTGCGCGCCGCCGCGTGCATGACAAGGCCGCTGCGGAACAGCTCGCCCACCAGCGGCTCGAAGATCACGTTCGCGGCGAAGATCGCCTCGCACCAGTCGTCAATGCCAGTGAGCCGCTCGGAGACCTCGCGGACGCCCTGCCAGGCAGGGTCGTTGTCCCAGGTATCGCTGTGCGCACTGCCGTCAAAAGTCGTGATCAGGTCGCTGAGGGTCAGGTTGTACAGCGCCAGGTCCTGAGCTGACCGGATCCGGTGCATGCCGTTGACCGAGATCGCGTTGTTGTGCATGTTGGTGGGCGCCCGGCGGTTGGCGTTGGAGAACAGGTAGAGCCCGAGCCCGTGGTCGACATGCATCCACGCGCCGACGTTGCGCTCGACGAACCGGACCCAGCTGCGGTTCCAGTCGTCGAATCCCTTCGACTGCCGCGCGTTCTCGATGTTCTGGTTGAGCTGGCGCACAACGTTGGCGTTGTACCGGTAGAGGGTGAGCTCCCACTCCTCGTTCGGGTCACGGAACTCATGCCAGCCGGTGGCCGGCCACTCGTAACCCTTGCCACCTGATCCCGGGAAGCGGTCCGGCTCTGGCCGGTCCGAGCCCCACGCCTTGAGGACCGTCCAGTCCAGGGGGTAGCCGCCGGTCCCGTCGGAGAACCCGTAGATCCAGCCCTGGCTGAGATAGTGCCGCGGGTCGGGCTGCACCTCGACAGTGACGTCTTCGTAGTGAGTGGGCTTGCGCTTCGCCGGCTTGTAGTAGGTGAACATGCGGTTGTGCGCGTCAGGGAACTCCTTGGCGCCCGCCTCCGCATCGGTGAATACCGGCTTGGGCACGCTGCGTGCTGGCGCGGTTGTCATGGGCTAACCCCTTCTGCTGGAGTGTTTTCGCCGGGATCACCGGTCGTGGTGAACTTGTCGTAGTAAATGCGCTTCTCCTCTACCCCGAGAGCCGCCAGCATCGGCATCGCGGCCTCCACCATGGGCGGCGGGCCGCAGACGTACGCATGAGCTCCAATGAGGTCGTCCTCGTGTCGCCGCACCACATCGGTGATCAGGCCAACTTCGCCGTCCCAGCCATCGCCGGCGCCCGACTCCGACAACGCCGGGACGTACCGGAAGTTAGGCAGCAATTCCTCCAGGGCGCGGAGCTCGTCCTCGAAGCAGAGGTCCAGGTGGCGCCGCGCGCCGTAGTAGTAAGTGGCCTGCCGCTGAATGCCGCGCTCGCCCATCGAGCGCAGCAGCGACAGTATGGGCGCCATCCCCGCGCCGCCGCCCACGAAGATCAGTCGGGCGTCGTCGGCCTCACGTAGCGTGAAAACCCCGAATGGCCCGGTGAGCTCGAGCCGGTCACCCACCGCGAGCTGTGTGTCCAGGAGGTGCGAGAACAGGCCGTCAGGAAAGATCTTGATGACGAATTCCAGCTGGCCGGTGTTGCCGCTGGTCGTGTTGGCCATCGAGAACGAGCGCGTGGCCGAGGTGCCGGGGACGCTGATGTCGACGTACTGACCGGGGAAGAACCTGAGCTCCTTCGGTTCGACCAGGCGCAGCACCAGGTGACGCATATCGTGCGTGACCGGCTCGTTGGCGATGACCTCCGCGACCGCCTCCTGGATCGGCAGCCCCGAGCGGATCATGTCCTCGTCGTAGTTGAGCAGCTCGATCGTCACGTCCTCGTACGGGTGCGCCCGGCAGAGGAGCGTGTAACCCTCTTCGAGCTCAAAGTCAGGCAGCGCAAACGTGGAGTACTTCTCGAGCTCGATATCGTCGCCATCCAGCACGAACGACTTACAGGCCGAGCACTGCCCCTCCTTGCAGCCGTGCATCAGCATGATGCCCTGCTCAGCTGCGGCGCGCAGGATCGTCTGGTCCTCGCCGACCTCGAGGTCGATGCCCACCGGCTCGAATCGCACCACGTGTTTGTCTGCCATGGCTCCTTCCTTGGCCGCGGGCCGAAGAGGGACAAGCCCAGCCCGGAACCAGATCGCAAGCACAGTGCCTGCGACCTGCCCCTGGCTTGGTGCCGGACGCCTTGTGCGAGCGCTTAAGTGAATGACCGCCCTGGCCGTCTCCGGTAGATCACGCCTCAGCGGGCGGGAACCGCCCGGCCGGACCGCCACGCACGTAAGCCGCACGGAACGCTTCCCGCTGCTCGTCGGTCATCTCGTTGAGCAGCACGTTGGGGCTTTGCACCTCTGGCATGCGCCGCAGGTGATCCAGGGTCCACATCTTCTTGGGATCCAGGTCCAGGTGCGGCTGGGCTGTGAGCGTCTTGCCGTCGTCGCGCACAAAGCCCATGTCGGAGACCACATCGGCCCAGTTCCAGCCGTGGTACAGGGTCTCCCACTCGCGCTTGCCGATGAGCTGGCCCATGTTCGGCGTCTGGCGGCCCTGGTAGGTCGGCCGGAAAGCGACCGCGTCGGTCCACCGGCACTCCTCGTGGCAGTAAGTCCGCCACTGGCCGTCGACCTTGTCCATGACCATGTCCTCGCGGACCAGGCACGGAACCATGCAGGTCCAGCACCGGCTCGGATAGGAGTAGTCGACGTCCTCGGCCACGATCGGGTGATGACCGTTCGGCGTGGCCAGGCGGTTGTAGTTCTCCCACCACTTGCCGTACTTGTCATACCAGCCTGGGTACTTGTACTCGAACCACTCGAAGTCCTTGTCGGTCATCGGGTCGATCCGCCAGTAGTTCGCCAGCCAGCCGGTGGCGAAGAACTGGGCGACTTCGTGCACGTAGCCCTTGTTCCAGATCTGGTTCCAGGCTTCCTCGATGAGGTCGTGCGGGATGACCAGGCCGTACTTCTCCAGCGGCACGAGGTAGCTGCGGTAATAGTCGTCGTAGATCCACCGCCGCCACATCTCCGCGTAGGACTCGCGGTCCTTGCGCCGGTCCTTGGTGCCGTACTCGATGAACGTACCGATCGCCGCGTCCACCACGCGGTGGTTGTTCCACCACGCGTACCGCAGGTCGCGCTCGAGCAGCTGATGGTTGCTCTCGTCGGCGAGGGCCATCAGCAAAGTGGCGTAGCCGTTGCTGATGTGCCGTGACTCGTCCGACTGCACCGAGTGGAACACCGTCGGCAGCAGGTAGTCACCGTTGGCGGCGGCTTCGGCGGGCATGGCCACGAACAGCGTGTTCGTGAACGCGGTCTCAGCCACGATCGTGAGGTAGATGCTCGCCGCCGTGATGGCGTCACCGGTGATGAAGGCCTCGGCGAACTGGCGGCCGATCGTCCCGCAGTAGTCATCCTGGAATCCGCGAAGACTGCAGTTGAACCCGGCCGGGTCGATGTAGTTGTTCATGTACAGGCGCTTGAGGTTCTGCTGGATCGTCGAGTGCCGCACCTCGTCGATCATCTGGATCGCCTGGCTGTTGTGCAGCTCCGGGTTGGGAACGGTCCGGAACAGCAACGGCATGGCGCGCGCTGCCGAGATCTCCGGCAGCGGGATGATCGACAGGAACAGCTTCTGCCACTCCAGCCAGCGCTCCTCTACCTGACGGAACATGTTGCCGCGGATGGCGCCATCTTCTGCGCCGTACACGCGGTTGTCCTTCTCCTCCTGCATCGGGAAGTAGGACCTGAGGACCTGCTTCAGCGGGTCCTTCTTCTGTGCCTTCTGGAACGTGTAGTCGGTGCCGTACTGAGATACCGGCTCGTGGTAGCGCGGCTCCCAGGAAAGCTCCTGAATCTTCTGATGCGCCTGTGCGACACTCTGGCGACTCATCTGTCACCCACCCCTTTATTGCTTCGGTGGTTTCCGGCGCCCCCGCGCCTACACTGCGCCGGGCCGACGATATACGCGGCAGCCCGAACCCGAAACTTGTCACGCTATTAGAAACACGCCCTGGCTCATCCGGGGCTCTCATCGTGAGACGGTCAGTGCGCTAGGCCGGTCACGAGCCTGCCGCAGGGCCGCCGCGTTCGTGGCCCCCATCGCTATCACCGAACACGGCCGCGCGCAGTTCATCGAGTTGCGCCCGGATCTGCTCGGTGGCCTTCCGGCTGCCCTCTGCGGCGGGCTCTATCCCCATCGCGGTCAGCAATGCGGCTGCCGGTGCGCCCGGATTCCCAGACTCACCAAGTATGGGATGCAATCCCTCGTCGACTAGATGGTTAAAAACAAGGTTTACAACTGTCCAGGGGTTATATCGCTCGTTATCCGGCTGTGCCGAATTGCCCATCACGCACCTCCTGGGCCGCCGGGATCAGGCACAACTCCCTATTAGAGCGCCCCTCCATTAGACGCCACCGCGGCCGCACCGTGGTCTCGCCGTGAGACGCCACAGCGAGAAAGGGAGTGCGCCGGGGGTGCGCGGGCATGGTTTTCTCAGAGTAAGCGGGAGGCAGGAGGGGCCATGGCGTCCGTCCGCGAGGGGGCATTGCCCGACAACCGGATGGCCAAGGCCAGAGAGAAGTTTCTGGCGCAGAACTTGGCACACCCGCCCGAGGTGAGTGACGCGATCTGGGCATCGTGGCGGCGATCGCGCGAGTGGAACGTGGCCGCAGACGGCATCGAGTTGCCCTACGTTCGCGATCCCGACCTCGACATCCCGCTGCCGCGCAGCGCAATGCCGGTACTCCGCCAGCTGCGCGACAATCTGGAGGGCCAGTCGATCAGTGCGATCCTGACCGACGCCGCCGGGGTCGTGCTCACCAGGATGACCGCGGACGACGATCTTGAGCGGCATCTCGACAAGGTGATGCTGGCCGCCGGATTCAGTTATGCGGAGGCCTCGGTCGGCTCTAACGGCATCGGCACCGCCCTGGAGAGCGGCCAGCCGGTCGAAGTAGTCGGGTTCGAACATTATGTAGAGCAGCTAGCGGACCTCGCCAGCACGGGAGTCCCGATCTATCACCCCATCTCCGGCAAACTGGTCGGGGCCGTCGGCCTGGCCTGCTGGTCCCGTGACGCCAGCCCGCTGCTCATCGCCCTGGCCAAGACGACGGCCGACCAGATCACCCGGGCGCTGCTGACGGAGTCGAGCGCGGAGGAGCTTGAACTGCTGCAGAGCTACCTTCGAGCATGCCGGCACAGCAGCGGCATCGTCCTCGCGCTCAACCAGGACCTAGTGATGATGAACGACCAGGCCCGGCACCTCCTGGAGCAGGGTGACACCGAAGTGCTGCTCGGGTACGCCAGCGAGGTACTGGCCGGGGGCCGGACCAACGCCATGCAGGTCGAACTGCCCACCGGCGTAACGGCTCGGATGCACTGCCGCCCGGCAGGCGACGCGACGCCCGCCGGAGGCGCGGGCGGCGTGGTGCAGGTCAAACTGCTTGAACCGGCGCGACTGGCCGCAGACACACCGCCCCCAGCACGGATGCTCCTGCCTGGCCTCGTAGGGTCGGGGGCCCTGTGGCTGCGCAGCTCTCAGCAAGTGCAGGAGTCCTACGAGGCAGGCGAGTGGCTAGCGCTGGAGGGGGAGCCCGGGGTCGGCAAGCTGGCGCTAGCCCGCGCGGTGCACCAGCGCCGCAACCCGGCCCGGCGCTTCGAGGTACTCGATGCCCCTGAGGCGGGTGCCCAGGACTGGCTGAGGCAGGTCCGGCGCGCGCTGCTGGAAGCGGACGGGGACCTGGTCCTCCGGCATGTGGACCACCTCGGTCCACGGCAGACCCATGCCCTGGCCGCCGCACTCCAGGAGGCGCGGCCTCGCGCCGCAGCTGACCGGACTGCGGATGGCGGGGAACGCGGCAAGGTGCGCGGCATGTGGGTGGCGGTCACCCTGACCCAGCCGAGCCCCGCGCTCACCGAGATACTCCGGCAGTTCCCGACCACGGTGGCGTTGCCCCCGCTGCGCCATCACATCGAGGACCTGCCGGAATTGACCCAGTTCTTCCTCGGCAAACTGAGTCAGCAAGGGCGCCTGACCTGCTCGCCGGAAGCGATGAAACTGCTCATGCGGTCCACCTGGCCTGGCAACGCGGAGCAGCTATGGCAGGTGATCAGGCGCATCGTGCAGCGCAGGCGGGCTGGCTCCATTCGCACGGAGGACCTGCCGCCCGAGTGCTGGACCGTCAGCCGCCGACTGCTCCGCCCGCTGGAGGCTATGGAGCGCGACGCCATCGTGCAGCGGCTGCTGGATACCGACGGAAACAAGGCAAGGGCAGCGGAGTCGCTGGGCATGTCTCGAGCAACAATTTACCGAAAATTGCATGAATATGGCATATCTACGACTTAGCTCAGCCCTGGGATCTCCCCGGGACCGAAACTGGCTCAATTTGAGAGCAGCGGCACCCCTCGGGCGGCATAAGCCTGAGTGATAGTCCACGTGTCGCGTGTGGCTCCCGCACTTAACCAGCGAAGGAGCAGCCATGACCTTCGATCCAGGTTCCAACTCCGCACAGCAGGGCTCGGTAGGCGCCACGGCGACGCAGCAAGGCCCGGCGGTGCCTGCCCAGCATGGCTCGATCGAGGGGATGCAGCAAGGCCCGATCGAGGCCGAGGCAACCCCGGAAGTCACCGGGCCCCTGGCCGGGGATCCCTTGTCGCTGGGGCTGCCGGTCTTCATCATCGGATCAGTGGCGCTGGGCATGGTGCTGGTCGGGTTCGTCTCGCCGCTCGGCACCGGTGCGTCGCTGCCGATCATCCTGGCCGCAACCGCGGCGGGGCTCTTCATATCGACGATCTGGGCAGCAGCAGTCGGTCAGTCCGCCGTCGCCATGGTGCTTGGCGTCTTCGCTGGATTCTGGCTCAGCTATGCGTTCCTGCTCCTGGGGCTCATGCACGGCTGGTTCGGCGTCGGACTCGCCGATCTCAAATCAAGCCAGGAGCTGTTCCTAACCGCCTGGGTCGTCATCTTCAGCATGCTGACACTGGCGACGCTGCGGCTGGCGGCGGCCTTTACCGCGGTGATAGGGCTCGTCGATGTCGCGGTCATCCTGGTCCTCATCGGCGTGATCCAGGTGTCGCCAAATCTCCTCAAGGCAGGAGGGGCCACAGCGTTCCTGTTCGCGGTCGTGGGCATCTACATATTCTTCGGCACGGCGTCGATAGCTACGGGAGGCAAGGCTATCCCCCTGGGCAGGCCCATCCTGAAGTCCTGACCAGGAGAGTTCTTCAGTATCATCCCGGTGCCGGACTGCCTCGCGGCAGTCCGGCACCTCGGCGACGACCCCGTCAAGCACGCCCTGTGCGATGCGCTTCCGGTCGCATGGGACGCGGGCCGCGCGTTTTTCGAATCTCGCCCCGACATCAGCGGCGAGGAGCTGTTCGCGTATATGAGAGAGCAGGCTGCCGAGGCCGGCTGAGATTTGGCGGAGAGATCGCCGGGCACCTGGTCGGCCAGTTCCCGGCGCAGGCAAGCGGACCCCGGCTCCCTGCCCTATGAGCTCTGCATCCACGGCGCCACCCACGCGCGATCGACCAGATCCGGCCGCTTCTGGAATTCCACCATGAGCCGGACAGCGTGGACGACGTCCTGAGTGAGCTGGAAGCATTGGGCAGCTGACCGGCACCGATCCGGGGCGAGGCCGCGGGCCACGGCCACTATGTCATCAGCGTGGCGGCGCACCTCGGCGGCGTCGGCCGCCTCAAGCGGCCAGGGCTCGTCGCCGGATGCGGATCCGAGAGTCGCAATCTGCTGGTGCAGCCAGCGCCACGGATCAGCCGCAAGCTTCGCGTCCCATGCTCGGCTGCCGGGCTCGTTCCCCGTGAACCCGGGGTGGTAATGCGCCACGGCGAAGCTGCCTGGCGAGTCGCTAAGCCGGTCGAACAGGTCGGCGCGCCACAACGGGCGGTCGGCAGCTATCACCTGCGATGCGGACTCGCTACCACGATGCGGATGGGGGGTGAGTTCACGCACCTCGACCCGTGCACCATGCTCCATGGATGCGTCGTCGAGGTCGATCTCGAACCAGTGCCGGACGACGATGGCGTGGCGCGTGAACGCGAACAGGTGCAGCACGATGCCTCCGCGAGCAGGCTGGCTTAATAGCCCCTGGACCAGTCAACAACACCGTGCAGGTCGTGTCCGGACCGGAACAACTCAAGGTTAGCCAGGAACACCTCTATCTTGCTGTCTAGCTCGTCACGCCAGCCTCCAGCCGTGTGCTGGGTGAGCAGCGTGCGCGGCGCCGTCCACAGCTTGTGGCCGCTCGGAAGTGGCTCAGCCCGGGTAACGTCCAGAACCGCGCCCCCCAGGCGATTGTCCTGCAGTGCCGAGATCAGGGCCTCTTCATCAATGAGGGCGCCACGGCCGAGATTGACGAGGATGGCGTCGGCGGACATGAGGCTCAGCCGCTCGCGGCCGAACAGGCCCGCGGTTGCGGCCGTGGCTGGCAGCGCGAGGAAGACGACATCTGCCAAGGGAAGGTGCTCATCCAGCTCGGCCAAGCTGACGAGGCTGGCCCCGGAACGTGGAGTCCCGAAAGCGATCAGCGAACAGCCGAAGGGTTCGAGGCGCTCGTGCAGTGCGCGTCCGATCGAGCCGTAGCCAACAATGAGAACCTGGCTGTCTCGCAGCGTCCGCAAGCGCGAGCGCGTGCTTGACGAACGCCATATTTCATCGGCTTGGTCGTCGATGAGGCGGTCGATGCCGCGGAAGAGCGCCAGGACGCCAGCGATGCCAGTCTCCGCCACGGCCGGAGAAAAAAAGTCCCGCAGGTTGGTGACCGTCAGCCTGGTGCTGAGCCGGGGCCAGTCGAGATGCTGGTACTGGTCGCAGCCGACGGAGTCGAGTTGCAGCCAGGCCATCTTGGGAGAGTCGGGCAGCAGGTCCGGCGGGATTGACCCGAACGCGACCTCCGCCTGGCGGAGTGCCGCAACGTCGTCGGATGTGAGCTCGTCCGGATCTCCGAAGTAGGCGCTGTCCGGCGCCACGCGGTCGGCCAGCCTGCTCTGCTGCGCTGCCGGCAACTCCACGTTGGAGAAGATCAGCACGGTCTCACTCCGCGTATCCGACGGTGTGATCGTCTATCCAGTCCCAGTCGAGCTCTACACCGAGCCCTGGGCCCATTGGCAGGTGCACGTACCCCTGCGCGTCGGGCGTCAGCGGCGCGCCTTTGAGGCCGAATCGGTACATGTCGTGATGGCTTTCCAGCAGATCGCAGTTTGCCATCGAGCAAGCGACGTGCAAGTTGGCGACATCGAGCAACGGCGACGAGGCAGTGTGGATCTCCAGGTTGTAACCAAATAGCTCGCACGCGCCCATCGCCTTGCGCAAGCCGGTGACGCCGCCAGTATTCATGACGTCGCCGCGCATCAGGTCGACAGCACCGGTCAGCAAGTACTCCGCCTTCTCCGCCAGAGTCGTCGTCTCGCTGGCCAGCACCGGGACCCTGAGCTCTCGGGACAGACGCCGAAGAACGTCGAGCTGCCGGTCGTAGACCGGCTCCTCGAACCAGCGGTAGCCCAGGTCTCCTAGCGCGTGGCCGACGGTGAGCGCATCGGTAAAGGAGTAAAAGCTGGACGCGTCGTGCATCAGCGAAAACTCTTCGCCAACGGCCTCCCGAGCCGCGCGCAGCCGGGGAATGTCGCGAGCCGGGCCATCGAAGAAGTTGAATTTGCAGCCGTGGAAGCCAGCCTCCTGATACCGGCGCGCCTCCGCATAGACGAGTTCTGGTGTGCGCAGATAGTAGGAGCACGTCCGGTAGGTGGGCATTTTTGTGCGCTCAATGCCCAGCAACGCGGCGATTGGCAAGCCGGCCACTTTGCCTTTGATATCCCAGATAGCCACATCCAGGATGCCCTGGACTGTATCCGTGTGCGCATAAAGATGCCGGTTACGACGCCGCAGTATCTGCCAGATCCGCTCCGAGTGAAGCGGATCCTGGCCGATCAGCGCGCTTGCGTAGGCATCCCTTATGGCATAGGCGTTCGGTCGTCCCTCACCGTTGGCGCCGTACCCCGTCGCATAGCCATCGACTCCCTCGTCCGTCATGATCTTGACGAGCGGGTACTCCCAGGTAGTCGGCTCGTCTGGCGGGATGGGGTTGCCGAAATACCAGGGGCTGGCATCAATCTGGAGCCGACGAATCTCGACCTGGGTGATCTTCACCGTTACAAGCCCAATCGTGCTAGCCGCGAAACTTCTACAATTCCCAGTGCACGCCCACGACGTACTGCATGTAGGGCGGCTTTTCGGTGAACGAGTGGTCCACTGAGAAGATCGTGCCGTCATCCAGCTGGATGCTGTGCGGATAGCCGATGTGGTAAAAGTCGGGAGTAGCCGACTGCGGCGGGATCTGGCTCTCTCTGATGATGAATTCGTCGGCCACGTCCCAGCTGAGGCCGTCATTGGAGATGACGCCGCGCACGCCGTAGGTTCCCCGCCGGTATCCGTAAGTGGCCAGCATCCGGCCATCGGACAGCAGCGTCAGGTTTGCGGGATACCCCCAGAGGTTCGTGGCCTCCGGCCGGGTCCATGACTCGCCGTCGTTGTATGAATATGCGACCCACATGTGCTGATGCCGGCCACGGGGCAGGTGCTCGGTCCGCATCATGCACACCAGCACGCCATCGGCCGTCCTGCCGAGCGCGGGCTCGTCGAAGGAGATGATCCCCGCCGGATCGAACGCGATCGTCGACCAGTGCTCCCAGTCCAGTCCGCCGTTGTCCGAGCGGAGCAGCACCGACCGGATCGGCTCCTGGTCTTTCCTCTCCCGCCGAGTGTGCAACTGCCCGAGCACGGCCATCAGCAGGGTCCCGTTGGGCAGCTCGAGTATGCCGTTCGCGGGCATCGTCCACCGCAACGGCTCGGAGTTGACCTTGTAGCCGGGTTCCCAGGTGTAGCCGTTGTCGGTCGACTGGCTGATCCAGGTTCCCTCGGCGCTGTACTGGCGCAGCAGGCCTTCTTCGGATTGCCAGCCCATGTCCTCGGTGATGCCCTTGCGCTCGTAGAAGCTCGTCACCAGGTGGTTAACCAGCAACCGGCCGTCTGACAGCTGGGTAATCAGGGGTATGTCGGAACCGAAGTGCGTGGTCTGCATCCACACTGGCGTCTTTGTGGCAGGGTCGAAGGTCCAGCCGCGATCGGTCGAGCGGACGAGATAGACCGAGTCGAAATCCTCGTGCTTCTTTGCCCTGGTCTCGGAAAAGGTCACCAGTACGTCGCCGTTGGCCAGCTGAACCACGCAGGTATGCGCCTCGAAACGGTCAGGGTTCTCGTAGATGGTTACCTGAGCAGCATTCTTGGCGTACTTCATACCCACTCCTCCTGAGGCTTTGATGTATACATGATACAAGAAGGCCGGGTCGGCCACAATGACGTGTCTGTCCGGAGTCGGTGCTGCCCGATGGTGCGGCGGACGAAACGAGGTGGGGCGTCAGCCGAGCCGCTCGCCGGTCTCCGGGTGGAACACGTGCTCTTCGCGTGGCCGCGCGCTCAGCGGCACAACGTCGCCCGACCTGGGCGTTGGCTTGACGTCGCAGCGGACAATCAGGTGCTTTGCCGTCGGCTCATCCGTCAGGAGATGGCCGTAGACATAGGCGTCCGCGCCAAGTTCTTCGACGAGTGACACACGTAGTCGTGCTGTGCTTGCTGCGGCGCCGGAGATAGTGAGCGACTCCGGGCGCACTCCCAGAGTGATCTCGGCTAGACCTGACGACGCAGCTGCCGCAGCGGCGGCGGGCTGGAGTTCGACGGTGAGGTCGCCCACCTGTGCATTCCCGTCGTTCAGGCGGGCTTGCCGCAAATTCATTCCTGGCGAGCCGATGAATCCCGCGACAAACGCGTTGCCAGGACGGTCGTAGAGAGTTCGTGGCGTATCGACCTGCTGAAGAACACCGTTGTGCAATACCGCCACGCGGTGACCCATAGTCATTGCCTCGACTTGATCATGGGTGACGTAGACAGTGGTGGTCTCGAGGCGGGATTGCAGCTCCGCGATGTTGGCGCGGGTCTCGACTCGGAGCTTCGCGTCGAGATTCGATAGGGGCTCGTCCATGAGGAAGACGCTGGGCTGCCGAACGATGGCGCGGCCCATCGCTACGCGCTGGCGCTGACCACCCGACAGGGCAGACGGCCTGCGGTGCAAGTACTGCTCCAGGTCTAGCAGCTGTGCGGTCTCGGTCACCTTGGCGCGGCGTTCTGCCTTTGGCATCCGGCGTAGCTTCAGTGCGAAGCCCATGTTCTCGGCCACAGTCATGTGCGGATAGAGCGCGTAGTTCTGAAACACCATGGCGATGTCACGGTCTTTCGGCGGCTTATTCGAGATATCCACGCCGCCGATCCTGATCTCCCCGCTGGTCAGGTCTTCCAGTCCGGCGAGCAGGCGCAGAGCGGTAGTTTTCCCCGACCCTGACGGCCCAACCAGGACCATGAACTCGCCATCTTTGATGGCGAGGTCCAGGGCGCTGACCGCCGGCACCGAGTTGCCCGCATAGTGGCACGTCGCGCCGGCATAAACCACATCTGCCATGTCAGGCTCCTCCCCCGCCGCATCACCCCCGGTAGAGAGCTGCTCGCGGGTCACTAAGCAGCCAAATCATGACGGTGGGGCCCCATCCCGTCAACCGTCGTCTGCCTGCCTGATCTACATACTTCGGATATCTTGACGCCTCATCGAGCCGTGATGTATACAACACACATTACATCCATCGGTGACTGTTTGGCAGCCTGAGCCGTAGCGTCGGCCCGCCGTCAGGCGGCACTGCTAGGTCGAGAGGTTGCTGTGGATATCTCGGAGGCACGTCGGCGCTACGGAGGCTGTTACGTCACCGTTCCGACCCCATTCAGGGACGGCGATCTCGCCGTCGACTTTGCCTCACTGCGGTCGCATGTCAATTTCTTGATCGATGGCGGCGTGGTCACGGGCAACGGAATGCTCCTAGCCGGCGGAGCCGCTGGTGACTTCAGCACGATGACATTCGACGAGCGCGTCGAGGTCGCCACCGCCGTTGTCCAGGAAGCCCGCGGCAGGGTCAGCGTTGCGATGGGCGCTCAGACGACCAGCACGATGGAACTCACCCGGCTCGCAAAGGCGGCCGAGGCAGCGGGAGCGGACCTTATCCAGGTCTCGCCGCCGTTCTACTTTGCCCACACAGGTGAGGACTTCTACGAGTACGCGGCTGCAGCGGCACGGGCTGCCGATGTCGGCCTCATCATCTACAACACCTTTTGGACCAGCCAGAACGTCTCGCACGCTCTGCTTGACCGACTGGCTGAAATCGACAACGTCGTCGCACTTAAATGGTCTGCCCCGGACAACGGAAACATGGAATTTGAGCAGACCATTACCAGGTACGCGGACCGGTTCATGATCATCGACAACCAGATGCGGTTCGTCACGAGCCACATGCTTGGTGCCAGCGCGATTGAACTGCATATCTGCAATCACTGGCCAGCCTGGGGCGTCCGGCTCTGGCATCTCCTCGAGGCTGGTGAGTACCTCGCGGCGCAGCGCGAGCTTGTCGAAGTCGCGATGCCGTTTATGGAGCTGTGGCAGGAGATGGAGACCTGGACCAGCGGTGACGGCTACCTCGACAAGTTGTGCATGGAACTCGTTGGGCTTGGCTCAAGCCGGTGCCGACCGCCAACCAGGGACGTCCGTGAGCAATTCCGTGAGAAGGCTCTGGACATGCTGCGCCGGACGGGCGGTCTGCCCGAGCCGGCGATTCTTCAGGAAACGAGCGAAATATCAGGGTAGGCGCCGGCCTCCGGGGCCTCCCACGGCAGTTAGTCCCTGAAAGGAGCAAACCGCATGGCAAGGAAATTGCTGCCGGCGCGGGCACGGCCACGGCGCCGTGCCCGGGCCAGCCTAATTGTCGGAACGATGTGCCTTGGCCTGGTCGCCAGCGCCTGTTCCTCGACGCCCGCCCCGACGACCACATCTCACGGCAACGTCGTGCTCAACATGTGGAGCACGCTGACGGCCTCCGATGCGCAGACCTGGGCGAAAATGATCGCTAACTTCAACAAGGCCAACGACAACAAGGGCCTGCACGAGCAGATCAAGCTCACCACCGTCGCCAATAACTACACGACCAAGGTCACCGCTGCGGTGGAGTCGGGCAATGCTCCGAACTTCGGCTGGGGGACTGCGGGCGAGGAAGCCCTCTGGGCCAAGCAGGGAGTGATCATCCCGCTGAACAGCCTGGCAACTCAGGCCGGCTTCAAACTCAGCGATTTCAGTGCCATATCAATCAAGGACGCCGAGTATCCAGCGATCGGCGGGAACAGCTTCTACCTGCTCCCGATGGACTCGTCCTCCTTCGCCATGGAGATCAACGTCACCGAGGCTAAGGCGGCCGGCCTCAATCCGGCAGACCCGCCCAAGACCGGCCCTGAATTCATCCACTGGCTACAGGCGCTCACAGTCCGCAAGAACGGCCAGATAACCCGGTCCGGGCTCGTGAGCGACACTACTGGCCTGGCGACCACCTACTGGGGCATCGTGGCAGCTCAGTATGGTTTCGAGCGCGTCAGCCCCGATCTCAAGACCGCCTGCATCAACAAGCAGGCCGGCATCAACGCAATGAACTGGCTGGTCAGCCTCTTTGACAAGTACAAGGTGATCAGCAAGAACATCAGTGCGCCCTACACAACGTTCGACACCGGCGCGGGCGCGATTATGTGGGAAGGCCCGTGGACCATTCTGGGCAACAACGAGGCGCACCTCAACTGGGAGTCCGCTCCGCTGCCCGTCATCGGCAGCCATCCGGCGACATACTTCGAAGACGACGGCCTTGAGGTCTACAAGCAGTCGAATTCTTCGAGTTACCTCGCCACCATGAAGGCGATCAAGTGGCTGTCCGACAACAGCTTCCTCTGGACCACGGCTGGCCGCGGTGTCACACCTCGGTTGTCGATCCTGCACCGGTCGGACTACATGACCTCTGGTTTCGCTCCCAAGTACCGGGATCCGTTCGTCGAGAGCATGCCGTACGCCGACGTTGCCTCGGTGCCGACCCTCAGCACCGCGGACTTCGAGTACTACTCGCTCGGGACGTTCGCCGTCAATGAAGTGTCGATGGTGCTCGAGCACAAACTGAGCGTCGATGCATTCATGAACACCGTCTGCACGAAGTGGCAGTCGGACCTCAATACCGACAACGGCTAGGGCTGTACGGCTCGGGACATCGCCTGCCAGTGTGGCAGGCGATGTCCCGAGTCCCAATCTCGACGAAGGAGGCGACCGATGACCGCTATCGCCGCCCCGGCACGGCGGAGCAAGCGCACGGAGCGGCGCCAGACAGGCGAGGGGATCACGTTCGCGCTGCCGTTCCTGCTTCCGTTCGTCGCGTTCACGATCTTCCCGCTGTTTTTCGGCGTCTTCGTTTCATTGACAAACTGGAGCATCATCGGTGCCCCCCAGTGGGTCGGCCTGCACAACTACGTCGCGGCGCTCACCGACCCGCTGGTCCGGCAGGCCTTCTTCAACACCTTGCGCTACGTCGTCCTGGTCGTGCCCTGCGTCACCGTGCTCGGACTGACCTTCGCGCTGTACGTGAACCAGCGATGGCCCGGCCACCTCTTCGCGCGAGTGTCGTTCTACGCGTCGAACGTCGTCTCAGCGCCCGTCATCGGGCTGGTCTGGGTGTGGATGCTGGATGCGCAGTTCGGCATCATCAATCACTACCTCCATACTCAGATCCCCTGGCTGACCAGCACGAACTGGTCGTGGATCGGCATCAGCGTCGCAACTGTCTGGTGGGACACCGGGCTCATCTTCGTGCTGTTCCTGGCCGGGCTGCAGGAAATCAGCGGCGAGATGCTGGAGGCGGCCAAGATAGACGGCGCAGGTCCGTTGCGCTCGCTGCGCTGGATTGTTGTCCCGCTACTGCGGCGCACGTTCATCCTGGCGATCACGCTGGAGATGATCTCGACGTTCCAGATATTTAGCCAGGTCAACGTCATGACTGCCGGCGGCCCAGCCAATTCGTCCGCGTCGGCCATGCAGTACCTGTACACCGAAGGTGTCGGTCAGCTGCAGCTTGGCTATGCCTCTGCGATCGGCGTGATGCTGTTTATCCTGACGACGGTCGGGACGCTTGCGTTCCGGTTCTTCTTCCGGGACAAGCGGTGGTAACGGGCGCGCGGCGCCGTCGGCGGCGCCTGGCATTCTTTCCGGGCTGGCTGATAGGCATGCTGGCGGCGATCATCTGGGCCGCCCCCTTTGCGTGGATGCTGAGCACGTCTTTCAAGCCGACTTCGCAGATCCTGACCAATAGCATCCACTGGATACCGCAGACGTTCGTGCTCGACAACTATCGGTTCGTTTTCCGTGGCTCGGTCGTGCGCTGGATGATAAACAGCCTGATCACATCCTTCGCCGGCACGATTATTGGCGTGATACTGGGGGCCTTTGCGGGCTATGCGCTGGCGAGGATCAAGTTCCGTGGCCGCGACGCGATGTTTGGCCTGATCCTCGCCTCGATCATGATTCCGGCGAATCTGGCAGTAGTTCCGCTGTATATCGCGTTCCTCAAGGTCGGCGTGGTTAACAGCTATGCCGCTATCACTCTTCCGCTGATCGCCAACGCTGTGAGCGTGTACATCTTCCGCCAGTTCTTCCTCGGACTGCCGGACGAGCTAGAGGACGCGGCGAGGATTGACGGAGCTGGACGCTGGCAGATGTTCACGCGCGTCGCCTTGCCGCTGGCGAGAGGCCCCATAACGGCATCGACCATCATCTTGTTCACGGCCAACTGGAACAACTACCTGTGGCCGCTGCTGATCACGTTCAGCAGCAATATGTACACGCTGCCGGTTGGCGTAGCTCAGTACTCGTCTGCGTCCGGTAACTATACGCAGATCAATGTCTACGGTCCGTCGATGGCGGCCGCCACGCTGCTATGCATTCCGAGCCTGGCGATATTCCTCGCCCTCCAGCGCTACTTCATCGAAGGTGTGGCCCGTACAGGTGTCAAGGGCTGACCGGACCGCCTGCAATGAGTGAGAGCGGCACGACGCCGGACACCGGTGCAGTGCTCAATCCGAAGCACAGCGTGCTGTTCGCTCACCGGCACCTGTACACCTCACACCCGCACTGCGTGAGTCTGGGCGAAGCCGAGCTGCTGGTCGTCGTCAGCCAGTCCGTCCGCCGTGACGTCGTGCATCATCCGCTCAGCGATCCAAGCTTCCGCAACATGCTCATCCGGTCTGTCGACGGCGGTCAGACCTGGGACGGGCTCCGCGTCGCGCCGGGCTATGAGTGGAGCGGCGTCGAATGCGCTGGCCTCACTTCGCTCGGCGGGCAGGGCGTGCTCATGAGCCAGTGGAAGTTCCGGTGGTACACGCCTGAGGCCGGTGTAGTAGCGACCGATGAATTCCTCACCGGCCCCGAGTCGTCCACGTACTACGGCTCGGCTGCAAGTCAGGGGGAACGCTGGGCGCGTGGCGGCGGCACAGCCTACGTGCACAGGTCCGCCGACGGCGGCCGTACGTGGCCGGAGGCGGTAGAGATTGACACCGCACCGTACTGCGGGGGATATGGCATCCGTAGCGCGGCCAGGCTGGCCGACGGACAACTGGTGCTGCCGCTGTCGGATCCTCCCGACTACAAGATCGTGTTCGTCGTGCGCTCAGCCGACGACGGGCGCAGCTGGGATGCGCCGATAGAAGCTGCGCGCATCTCCGGCAAGGCTTTCGAAGAGCCCGCCGTGGCCGTACTGCCCGATCAGACGCTGCTCATGCTGATGCGCGAGTCGACGGCCGATCGCCTGTACAGCACCAGATCAACCGATGGCGGCATGACCTGGGCGCCGGTGACTGATACCGGAATCGTCGGATGCCCGCCCCATCTCCTGTGCCTGGCCGATGGGCGCCTGCTGTGCACGTACGGCTACCGGCACTTCCCGTTCCAGGTCCGCGCGGCGGTATCCGCCGACGGCGGCATGACGTGGGATGACCAGCCACTTGTCATCGCAACGGACCTGGGCAGCCGCGATATCGGATACCCGAGCACGGTGCTGCTGGACGGCGGTTCCCTGCTCTGCGTCTATTACGGTCAGCTCTTCGACGGCACGCCAGCGATCCTGGCAACCCGATTTGAGCTCCCAGGTTGAGCCATTCGCTCTGGCCCAGCTCAGTGGGGTTTGACCAGCTTTGGCCCTACCTCTGCGGATGCACCCGGGTAGGTACCATGAGGTCAGCGGAGACGCCGGTCCGCAATGGTGCGCGACGGCGATTCTCCCCTACATGTGATGGATTGAGGTAGATGGTGCCCGTTCTTGGGAAGCAGCTAACTGTCGCAGACGCTAGCTGGGACAGCGGTGCTGGTCCGGCTGCCTTGCAGCCGCTGCAGCGGGACACGCTGCGTGACGACGTCGTGCGCGCCATCAGGGATGCGATCATCCAGGGCAGACTCCGGCCGGGCGAGAAGGTCCCAGAGGAGGAACTGGCACAGCAGCTGAAGGTGAGCCGGACTCCCGTCCGAGAGGCCATCCGGGTGCTGGAGGCGCAGGGCCTCGTCGTGGTCAGGCCTAAGCGCGGAACCTATATCTCGATGCCAGACCGCGAGGACGCCGCCGACGGACTGGCGGTGCGCACGGCACTGGAGGAACTCGCAGTCAGCCAGGCGATGGAGCGGCTGGACGAGGCTGACTGGAATCGGCTCTGTGACCAGCTTCAGTCCATCCTCGAGCAGATGTCCGACGTCAAGAGCCCGGCGCACGCCATCCGAGCGATCGAGCTTGATATTGAGTTCCACGCCACGGTGATCAGGGCCGCGCACAATCGTCATCTCTGGCGTAGCTGGCACGCCCTCGGCATACCTTTCCTCGTGTGGTCGCCTGAGCGCGGCATGTACCCGGATTCCGAGCCGGACATCGTCGCACGTCACGAGGATCTGCTGAATGCCATCCGCAGCCGGGACCCGGCACAATGCTCGGCAGCGATCCGCCGGCACATCGAGCGGAAGCTCGAAGACATCCCCGGCTGAAGGGCGTCCTAGCCTGTCGAGAGCCTCACCTTCGTGTCGGCGTCGTGACGCTGACGAAGGTCAGCGCCAGTCACATGTCTCAGCCACCACGGCCGCGATCCCTGGTCCATCCAGGCGGTAGTGCGCGTACAGGTCGGTGGGCGGGCCGATCAGCACGAACTCGTCGTTGATGCCGTGGCGGCGGAACCGGACAGGCAGCCCGCGGTCAGCGAGAACCTCAGCGACAGCGCCGCCAAGACCGCCGATGACGTTGTGCTCCTCTACCGTGATCACAGCTCCCGTCTGGCTCGCCGCCGAAGTGATCTCGGCCACGTCGATCGGCTTAATCGTGTGCATGTCCACGACCCGGACCGAACGTCCCTCTGCTGCTAGCAGCTCCGCCGCGCGAAGGGCCGGGTAGACCTCGGAACCGGTCGCGATGATCGTCGCGTCTGTGCCGTCGCGCAGGCGCGTTGCCTGGCCGAAGGTGAAGGACGCCGGCACCTCCGGGTACACCTCAGGATCGCGCCCTCGGCCGAGCCGGATGTACATTGCTCCCGGAACGGCCAGCGATGCCCGCAGCATCGCCCGCAGCTGATTGCCATCGGCGGCCGATGCCACGACGAGATTGGCAATCGCGCGCATGGCGGCCAGATCCTCAAGAGCATGGTGGCTGGTGCCGTAGTACCCGAGGGAGATGCCCGAATGATGGGCAAGGATCCGGACGGGCATCCGCGGGTAGGCGCAATCGGTTCGGATCTGCTCCATCCCGAGCAGGGCCGCGAATGACGCGAACGTTCCGGCGAACGGGATGAGTCCGGTCGACGCAAGCCCGGCGGCGACAGTGATCATGTTCTTCTCGGCTATGCCGAGATCGAAGAACCGGTCTGGGTGCCGGGCACCAAACTCAGACAGCCTGTTCGCAGAGGCCAGATCTGCCGTGAGCACGACGATCCTGCCGTCAGTGGCGCCGAGATCGGCGAGCTCGGCGCCCGCCACGAACGCCGGCACTGATGTCGTCGCGATGCCCTTCTCGGTCCGTGCTTGCCTGCCGGATCGCGCGGGCGTGACGCCGCGGAAGACCTCGCTCTGATCCTGTCCCGCAGACGCGGGCGGCGCCGCGGTCATCGCGCGCTCGCCACGGCCGCTGGCTGGCCGGCCTGCAGCTCTGCGACCACGGCCGCGTAGTCGTCGGGCCCCAGATTGCCCACATGCCAGCCGAGCTCGCCCTCCATCCTGCGGACCCCCTTGCCCTTCACTGTGTCGGCGATAAGCAGATGCGGCTTACTGTGAGTGGCGGGATCGATCCGGTCCAGCGCAGCGGTGACCGCGCGCAGATCGTGTCCGTCCACTCGCTGGACCTGCCAGCCGAACGAAGCGAACCGGTCTGCAATCGGCTCGACAGCCATGACGTCCTCCGTCGGCCCGTCGATGCACAGTTCGTTGCGGTCGACGATGCAGACCAGCGACCCAAGGCGGTAATGACCGGCAGCCATCGCGGCCTCCCAGACCTGCCCTTCGGCGAGCTCACCGTCACCCACAAGGACGTATACGGAGTAACTCCTGCCGCTGACCCGGCCGCCGAGGGCCATGCCAACGCCAATCGACAAGCCATGGCCGAGCGAGCCCGAGCTGAAGTCGATGCCGCGCACCTTCCGCATATCAGGGTGGTCGCCGAACGGGCTGCCCAGCCTGGTGTAGGAGTCGAGGTCGGCCGGGTCGAAATAGCCCAGGTCGGCGAGCACCGGGTACAGGCCGATCGCGGCGTGACCCTTGCTGAGCACGAATCTGTCTCGATCCGGCCAGTCTGGCCGCGCCGGATCGATCCGCAGCTTGTAGTAATACAGGGCGGCCAGGAGCTCGGCGGCAGAGAACGTGCCGCCGTAATGCCCGGCGCCTGCGATGCGGGTCAGGCGCACGGTCTCGAGACGTATGAACTGCGCCCGATCGGCGAGATAGTCCAGGTCAACGGCGGGTACGGTCATGCTCGTTCCCTTTCTTTTCGAGTCCTGGTCGCTATCGGACGGTCAGCCAGATGGTCTTGAGCTGGGTGTACTGTTCCAGCGCTTCAAGCCCGTTGTCCCGGCCGCCGAACCCGGACATCTTGTATCCGCCAAAGGGCGTAGTGATGTCCCCTTCGCTGTACCCGTTGATGGCGACGGTCCCGGCCCTGACGCCGCGGGCCATCCGGATGGCAGCGTCGATGTCCGACGACCAGACGGTGGCAGCCAGTCCGTAGTCGGTCTGGTTGGCCATCTCCACTGCCTCGGCCTCATCGGCGAAGGTCAGCACCGAGACCACCGGGCCGAAGATCTCCTCCCGCGCGGCCGCCATCTGGGCACCGACGTTGTCCAGTACGGTAGCGCCGACGTACCAGCCGCCGGACTCCTCGAAGAGCCTGGTGCCGCCCGCCGCGATCGCCGCACCATCGGCCTCGGCTTGCCGGACGTAGCCCAGCACCCGGTCCATGGCGTCGCGCTCGATGAGCGGTCCCATGACGGTCGCCTCATCGGCCGGATCACCGACCGCCAGGCCCGTCGCATGCTGGGCGAGCCGCGCGACGAGCTCATCCTTGATCGTGGCGTGGACCAGGATCCGCGAGCCAGCGCTGCAGTTCTGGCCCGCGTTCCAGAACGCCGCGTTGGCGAGATCCGCGGCGATATCGTCCAGCCGGTCCCGGCAGTCGGCCATGACGATCTGCGGGCTCTTGCCGCCGCATTCGAGGACGATGTTCTTGAGATTGCTGTCAGCTGCGTAGCGCAGGAAGGCCCGGCCCACCTCGGTCGATCCGGTGAACGACACCATGTCGATGTCCGGATGCAGGCCGACGGCGCGCCCTGTTTCCTCGCCGAGGCCAGGAACGACGTTGAGTACGCCGTCCGGCAGCCCGGCCTCACTGGCCAGTTCGGCGATGCGCAGCGTACTCAGCGAGGCCAGTTCTGGTGGCTTGACGACGACCGAGTTGCCTGCCGCGAGCGCCGGGGCGATCTTCCACGCGAGCATGGCCGCGGGGAAATTCCACGGCAGAACGGCCCCGACGACGCCGACCGGCTCACGCACGATGAGCCCGAGGTGCGCTGGGCCGGTGGGCGACACTTTGCCGAATACCTTGTCCACCGACTCCGCATACCAGCGCAGCGTGTTCAGCACATCGGGGATGTCGAAGGTCCGGCAGTCGGTAATCGGCTTGCCCGCGTCGACGGACTCGAGCGCCGCCAGTTCGTCGGAATGCGACTCGATCAGGTCGGCTAGCCGCAGGAGCGTGGCTTTGCGCTCGGCGGGTGCGAGCCTGCTCCACTGGCCGGCGCTGAAGGCCGCTCGCGCGGATGTGACGGCCCGGTCCACGTCGGCGGGTGAGCAGGCAGCCACCTGCGCGACGGTCTGGCCGGTAGCGGGCGCCAGGCTGTCGAACGTCGCGCCGTCCGCCGCATCGACGAACTGGCCGCCGATGAAGGCCTGGGTGCGCAGCACTTGCGGAAGCGTGACGGTCATGTGGACTCAGCTCCAAACGCGGGCGGGGCTATAGCTCCCAGCGAGTTCCGACGACGTACTGCACATAAGGCTCCCCGGTAAAGGCATGGTCGACGGTGAACATGGTGCCGTCCGTGAGCTCAACCGAGTGCGGGTACCCGATGTGATAAAAGTCCCTGGTCGCGGACCGGGGCGGGATGGCTCCTTCACGAATGATGAACTCGTTCGCGACGTCCCAGGTCAGTCCATCCGGCGAGATGACGCCGCGGACCCCGTACGTGCCGCGACGGTACCCGTAGGTCGCGAGCATCCGGCCGTCGCTGAGCAGTTTCAGGTCCGCCGGGTAGCCCCAGAGATTGGTGGCCTCCGGCCTGGTCCAGGACTCGCCGTCATCGTGGGAGTAGGCGACCCACATGTGCTGGTGCCGTCCGCGCGGGAGATGCTCGGTCCGCATCATGCAGACCAGCACACCATCGGCCGTCCTGCCCAGTGCCGGTTCGTCGAAGGAGATGATCCCCGCCGGATCGAACGCGATGGTCGACCAGTGCTCCCAGTCCTCGCCGCGATTGTCGGACCGCAGCAGGACAGAGCGGATCGGTTCCTGATCCATCCGCTCGCGGCGCGTGTTCAGCTGGCCGAGTACCGCCATGAGCAGCGTTCCGTTGGGCAGTTCGAGGATGCAGGAGGCCGGCATCGTCCAGCGAAGCGGTTCGGAATTGACCTTGTAGCCGGGCTCCCAGGTATAGCCATTGTCACTGGACCGGCTGAGCCACGTGCCCTCGGCGCTCTTGGCGCGCCTCAGGCCCTGCTCGGATTGCCAGCCCATGTCCTCGGTGATGCCCTTCTGGCCGTGAAAGCTGGTCACCAGGTGATTCATGAGCAAAGTGCCGTCGGAGAGCTGGGCGATGAGCGGGATGTCAGAGCCGAAGTGCTGGGTTTGCGGCCAGACCGACGTCTTGGTGGCCGGGTCAAAGGTCACTCCGTTGTCGGTGGAGCGGACCAGGAACACCGAGTCGAAATCCTCGTGTTTTTTGGCCCTGGTCTCGCAGAAGGTGACCACGATGTCGCCGTTGGTGAGTTGCGCGACGCAAGTATGCGCTTCGAATCGGTCCGGGTTGTGGTAGACCGTGACCTGCTCAGCGCCCTTGGCGAACCCCACCATGCTTCTCATCCCTGTTCGTGCGTGTGATGTATACATAATGCAAGTGATGATGTCGGACAAACAAGGGCGAGCTTCCGGCAGAACCCTGACTGACCCGACTAAATAGGGCAAAGAATTATCGGGTCAGCACGGTCCCCCGCCTGGGGCGGCGCAGTAGCGTCCTGCTGGCCAGCCGCCCTTGATCACGAGCAATCCGCATGCCCACTCGTTCGTCATCGGCGCCGGATACCCACGCACGCACCCGCGCCCGCACCCGCACCCGCCGGCTCGCCGTCATGGCTTGCGCCTTGACTATTCAGTGTTACTATCTACCAGTAGTCAACATCACTCAGTAGCTGTGGGAGGAGGTGCTCCGTGGGCAAGCAGGTGACGGAGATGCTCAAAGGGACGCTCGAGGGCATCGTCCTCGCGATCCTGTTCGGCCGGTCTGCGTACGGCTACGAGATCACGGCATGGCTGCGGGAGCAGGGCTTCTCCGACATCGCCGAAGGGACCGTCTACGCGCTGCTCATCAGGATCGAGCAGCGCGGATTCGTCGACGTGGAGAAGGTCCCCTCCGAGAAGGGGCCGCCGCGCAAGGTGTACTCGCTCAACGCTCAAGGTCAGGAATATCTCGAAGAATTCTGGAGGACCTGGACCTTCCTCACCGAACGGCTCGAACAGCTCCGCGAAGGAGGCAGATAGACATGGCCACAGGGTTGACCAAGGTCATCGAGACGGTCTACGGCCCGCTCGGGCAGAAGAAGCGCTACCGGCAGTACAAGGCGCGCGTGGAACAGCTTCCGCCCGCTTATCGAACGGCGGTCGATGCATTGCAGCGGTACTCGTATTACTTCGGGCACGGCACGGCAGACGGCGGGGTGTCGATGCTCGAAGACCTGGCCGATTTGTTCGAGCAAGCCGCAGCGAGCGGGACCCCGGTCCGCGAGATCGTCGGGGAGGACCCGGTGGAGTTCGCCGACGCGTTCCTTCGGAATTACCCGGAGGGTCAATGGATCGTCCGGGAACGGGACCGGCTGACCAGCGCCATGACGCGCGCCGCCGGAGAAGACACCGGAAACGAGGAGGCATCCTGATGACAGCCCCGATGACATCAGAGCCGGTCCAGGCGATCCGCGTGCGGGGTCTTGAGAAGTCGTACAAGGAGTTGCGCGTGCTGCGCGGCGTCGACTTCGACGTGCCGCGGGGCAGCATCTTCGCCCTGCTCGGCTCAAACGGCGCAGGCAAGACCACGATCGTGAGGATCTTGTCCACGCTACTCAGGCCCGACGCGGGGACCTCCACCGTCGGCGGCTTCGATGTCGCCACGCAGCCGGCGAACGTGCGGGAGTCCATCAGCCTCACCGGGCAGTTCGCGGCCGTGGACGAAACCCTCACCGGTCGGGAGAACCTGGTGCTGGTGGCCCGGCTGCGGCACCTGAAGGACGCCCGCCAGATCGCGGATGAGCTGCTAGCTCGCTTCCAGCTCACTGACGCGGCGGAGCGCAGGGTGTCGACCTATTCCGGAGGGATGCGCCGCCGCCTGGACATCGCCATGAGCCTCATCGGCAATCCGCCGGTGATCTTCCTGGACGAGCCGACAACCGGGCTCGACCCTCAATCGCGCGTCGAAGTGTGGAACAGCGTCAAGGAGCTCGCCAGGCAGGGCACGACGGTGCTGCTTACGACGCAGTACCTGGACGAGGCCGAACAGCTCGCCGACCGCATCGCGATCCTCCACAACGGACGGATCATCGCGAACGGCACTCTCGCCGACCTGAAACAGCTACTCCCGCCCGCCAAAGTCGAGTACGTCGAGAAGCAGCCGACCCTGGAGGACGTCTTCCTGGCCATCACCGGCAACGATGGCGGCGCGGGCGGCGCGGGCGCGGACGGCACCACCGGCACGGATAACTAAGGAACAACGATGACCACCACGTACTTCTTCGGCGACACTGCCGTCTTGCTTGGCCGATCCATGCGCCACATCACCCGCAGCCTGGACACCATCATCACGGTCACGATCATGCCGATCGCCCTGATGCTGCTGTTCGTCTACGTGTTCGGCGGCGCCATCCGCGCCGGGTCGGCTCACTATGTCAACTACCTGCTGCCAGGGATCTTGCTGATCACGATCGCGATGGGCATCTCGTACACCGCAGTCCGGCTCTTCACAGATATGAAAAGCGGAATCTTCGAGCGGTTCCAGTCCATGCCGATTGCACGTTCTAGCGCGCTGTGGGCCCACGTGCTGACCTCAGTGTTCTCCAATCTGATTTCGCTCGTGCTCGTCGTGCTTGTCGCCGTCCTCGCGGGATTCCGCTCGGGCGCAGGAGTGCTGGCATGGCTGGCCGTCGCCGGGATCCTCGTCCTGTTCACCCTCGCGCTGACCTGGCTCGCGGTCATCGCCGGCCTGTCAGCGAAGACCGTGGACGGCGCGGGCGCGTTCTCCTACCCGATCATCTTCCTGCCGTTCATCAGCTCGGCATTCGTGCCGACCGACACCATGCCCGGCCCGGTGCGCGCTTTCGCCGAGAACCAGCCCGTGACGTCAATCGTCAATACGATCCGCGACCTGCTCGCACAGCAGCCAGTCAGCACCGGCATCTGGATCGCGCTCGCCTGGTGCCTCGGCATCCTCGTGGTCGCGTACGCCCTCGCCATGGCCACCTACCACCGCAAGATCGCCTAAGGATGTGCCGGTTCTCCTGCGAGTCGAGCTTTCTTGAAGTGGAGCGTGGCTCTCCCATCTGACAGCACCCAGCTGTCGTTCGGGAAGAAAGATTCTTCTGGCATCGTGGGAAGCGGAGTGTCGATTCGGCGGTGGCCACTTCGTAGCGGGAATGAGGACCGGGCACAGACCGGCCTGGGATGGCAAACGGGAGTGATCGTCATGACGCAGTACCTGCTCGCGCTCTACCGCGACTATGCCGTTCCCGTTCCTCCGGAAAGAAGTCAGCAGGTCTGGGCCGGCGTGAACGCACTGGGCGACAGGCTGACGGACGCTCGCGCGTTTGTATTCAAGGGCGGCATGCAAGGTGGCGCGGAGTCAGCGACCGTGGTGCGCCAGTCCGGCGGCGACTTGCTGATTACCGACGGGCCATACGCCGAGACCAAGGAACACCTCGCCGGGTTCTGGATCATCAACGCGACGGACCTGGACGAGGCCCTGGAGTGGGCCAAGCTCGCCGCGGTCGCGGAACAGCGGCCGATCGAGGTCCGCCCGTTGTTCGGTGGGGACCTCGACGACGCGATCGAGGCCAACGCGTCCGACGCGCGGTGACCATATCCGTGCAGCGACCGTAGACTCACGCAGTGACTGTCGAGGCCGTCTTCCGCCGCGAGTACGGTCGCTGCCTCGCCACCCTGATCCGATTCCTCGGCGACATCGACTCCGCCGAGGAAGCGGTCCAGGACGCGTTCACCGTGGCGGCCGCCAAATGGCCGTCGGAGGGCCTGCCGCCCAATCCGGGCGCGTGGATCGTCACGACCGCCCGCAACCGCGCCATTGACAGGCTGCGCCGCGAATCGGTCCGTGACCAGCGCCAAGCACAGGCTCATCACCTGTATGGCGCCGACGCGGCGGACCACGCTCCGCCTCAGGAGGAGACGGTGCCAGACGACCGGCTCCGGCTGATCTTCACCTGCTGCCATCCGGCGCTGAACCAGCCCGCCCAGGTTGCGCTAACCCTCCGGCTGCTCGGCGGGCTCGAGACGCCGGAGATCGCGCGGGCGTTCCTCGTGCCGGAAGCGACCATGGCCCAGCGGATCGTCCGGGCCAAGCGCAAGATCAGGAACGCCCGCATTCCTTACCGCGTGCCAACCGAAGCCGAGCTTCCCGGCCGCCTCTCGTCCGCGCTCGCTGTCGTCTACCTGATCTTCAACGAGGGGCACGCGGCGACCGCCGGCTCGCTGCTGCGGCTTGACCTCTGCGCGGAAGCGATCCGGCTCGCCCGCGTGCTCGCCGAGCTGATGCCCGACGAGCCGGAGGCGCAAGGCCTGCTGGCGCTGCTCTTGCTGCTGCACGCCCACAGCCCCGCCCGCGTCACCGCCGACGGGTCGCTGATCCGCCTGGCCGATCAAGACCGGCGGCTCTGGGAGCAGGACCTGATCACCGAAGGCCAGGCCATCGTGCGCGCCTGCGTGCAGCGCGACCACCCCGGCCCCTACCAGATCCAGGCCGCCATCAACGCCGTTCACTCCATCGCTCCCAGCTTTGACCTCACCGACTGGCGCGCCATCCTGACGCTCTACGACCAGCTATACGCGCTCATGCCAACCCCAGTCGTTGCGCTCAACCGCGCCGTCGCGCTCGCCGAAGTCCGCGGCCCCATGGCTGGGCTTGCCGCCGTCGACAACCTGCGGACGTCTGGCGCCGACCTCGACGGCTACTACCTGTTCCACGCGGCACGGGCCGACTTGCTGCGCCGCCTCGGCCGAATGGAGGAAGCCGCTGCGGCCTACGACACCGCCCGCGGGCTCACCTCCAACCCGGTCGAGCAGGCTTTCCTCGACGCGCAACGAGTTGCCGTCTCCGGGCCGCCCGCTACGCCCCGCCGTGCCTCGCTCCGCCATCCTCACATACCCGACAAATAACGGATACCGTACGGCCAAAGCAGGATATATATGGTGCTCGGCGCGCGCCCGGTGCCTTACGATTCAAGCCAATGAACGACGGGGTCATGAACGAGAGAGCTCTGGCAGTCAGCGTGCCCGGCGGCGAGCTGATCGGCGCGCGATCCGGGTCGGGCCGGCCGCTACTCGTCTTGCACGGCGGAGCGTTCCCGCACGGCTGACGATCGTGCCGGGCGCTGGGCACCAGGTCTGGCACGAGGCACCGGGCTGCCTGGCCGCGGCGCTGAGCCGGGTCGCGGCCCGCCTGGCCTGACCAGGAGGTCGGCCGTTGCGCGAGTAGCGCAGCTCCCGCGCGACCTGGCATGAGCGGCTCGTGATTGACGTCCTAGGCTTAGTGACAGATATCGACGGCGGGCGCCGGTTCCGTGATAGCAACGGGTCTATGTGCCCGGTTCCTGGCTTTCCACGTCTGGTTTGGGGGCCGCTATGCCAGCCAACTCGCCACATCCGGCCGCAACCGGGGGCGGATCTGTCGGCGCGCTGTGGCGCTATCCGGTGAAGTCGATGCTGGGCGAGGAGCTGAACGCCGCCGAGGTCACCCCGCGCGGCCTGCTAGGGGACCGCCAGTTCGCGGTTGTTGACGCGGCGACAGGCAAGGTCGCCGGCGCCAAGAATCCGCGCAAGTGGGGTAACTTCCTCGACTTCCGCGCCGCCTACGTCGAGCCGCCGCAACCGGGAACCAAGTTGCCGGCCGTACGCCTCACGCTTCCCGACGGGACATCGGTAACCAGCAGCCAGGACGACTTGCCGAAGATTCTCTCCGCCGTACTCGGCCGCGACGTCACGTTCGCAGAGGCGCGGCAGGCGGGCGAGTCCCAGGTCGGGACCGCGGAGGAATACTGGCCGGATGTGGACGGCCTGGATTACCGGGACACGGTGACCGACTTCGACCTGCCGGCCGGAACCTTCTTCGACGTCGCTGTCGTGCACCTGCTCACCACGGCCACCATGGACCGTCTGCGCGCGCTGCATCCGGAAGGCCGCTTCGAAGTGCGTCGGTTCCGGCCGAACATCGTCATCTCGACCGGCCCAGATGAGCAGGGGTTCGCCGAGGATGACTGGATCGGGCACACCGTCTCGATCGGAGGCCGCGCCCGCCTGCGGATCACCGAAGCCTGCTGCCGTTGCGTCATGACCACGCTGCCGCAAGGCGACCTGCCAAAGGACTCCGGCATCTTGCGCACTGCCGCACAGCACAACCACGTAAATGTGGGGGTCTACGCCGACGTGATCGCGAGCGGCCCGATCCGCCGCGGCGATCCCGTCACACTCGCTTGAACAGGCCCGAGAAGACCTCTGTGACGCGGCCTTTTACCTAGGGCTGGGGCCGAAGATGTGGTCGGCGAACATGGTGACGGCGTCGTCTATGAGGCGTATGTACCGGTCGCCGCCCGGCTCGTTCGCGATTTGCTGGCTCGCCAGGCCGGCGACTACCGCGGTCCACAGGTCGAAGTCGGCCTCGTTGTGGAGTCCGGCGTGGCTCAGGATCATCTTGACGCCGTCGAAGAGCTCGACCGCGATCGCATAGGACTCCGGGGATGGCCGGAATCCGGGCACCGCGCGCAGGAACAGCAACTGGTAACGGGCCTGGTCCTCAATGGCAAAGTCGGTGAAGATGCCGGCGACGGCCCGGAGCGCGCCCCGTGCCTCGTCGGGAATCTCGGCCTCCGCGAATCGCCTTGCCAGCTCCTGGTTGCCGTCGGCGAACATGCGGTCGTACAGGGCGTTCTTGGACGCGAAGTACGTGTAAAGAGACTGGGGCTCCATGTCGACGGCATGCGCGAGCGCCCGCAGAGACAGGGCTGCCAGGCCGTCATCACGCACCATGGACCATGCGGTGTCGAGTATCTCCTGTTTTGTCGCCTCATGACGGTCGCGGCGGCGGTCGCGGCGACGGGGCCGAGTGGGGGTCGTAGAAGGCATGAGTTGACTCTAGTCGATAACCCTGCGAGTATCCGAATACTGTTCGGAATTCCGAAGGTTAATTGGGAGCTCGCCATGGCAGAGATGACGACCGTCGGCAGAGACCTCGCGGCCCCTCTGGGTCACCGGGAAGCGATGAGCCTCGCGGCGACCGAGTTCGACCGGATGGGCGCGCGGCTAACGTCACTGACGCCAGCGGACTGGAGGCGTCCGACGGTATGCGACCTGTGGGACGTGCGCGAGATGGCTGCGCACGTGCTCGGCATGGCCGAGGCGCAAGCCTCAATCCGCCAGTTTGTCCACGACTTTCGCGCCGCAGGCAAGCGGACCAGCGGGAAAATGATCGACGAGATGTCGGCAACGCAGGTTCGCGAGCGGGCCGCGCTGTCGCCTGCCGCGATCATCAGCCGCCTAACCGCTGTCGCCCCCAAGGCGGTCCGTGCCAGGCAGCGCACGCCGGCGTTCATGCGGTGGGCAGTGCGTCTGAAGAACGATCCGCCGTTCGATGCCGAGCGGTGGCACTACGGCTACCTGGTCGACACCATCTTCACCCGCGACATGTGGATGCACCGGCTCGACATCAGCCGGGCGGCAGGTCTGCCCATGGATCTCACTGCCGCCCATGACGGCCGGCTGGTGGCCGACGTCGTCGCCGAATGGGCGCGCCGCCACGCCCAGCCCTTCGCCCTTACCCTGACCGGCCCGGCAGGAGGCGAGTGGCGATCAGGAGAAGACGGCGAACGCCTCGAGCTTGACACGCTCGACTTCTGCTGGATCGTTGCCGACCGGGGGGCAGGCGCCGGGCTAATGGCCACGAAGGTCCCGTTCTGACTGTCCGGGAACAACCCAGCCAGGAGAACTAAGCAGCAGGAGGATCAATGGCAATCGCAATCTACTTCCATCCCAAGTCCCTCAGCACGGAACTGTACGACCAAGCCATCAAGGAACTCGAAGCCGTTGGAGCAGCGAACCCGGTGGGCCGGATCCACCACTCCTGCTTCGGACCCAGTGACGACTTGATGGTCTACGAGGTGTGGGAGTCGCAGCAGGCCTTCGAAGGTTACGGACCGGTACTGATGCCCATCCTGCACAAGTGCGGGATCGACCCTGGCACGCCGGACGTCATGCCGATTCACAACCTCATCGCCTGACCTAGGGCCGGCCTCACATACCCGATGTGGGGTCGGCCTGCCACCCGCTGCTGCTGTTCAGCCAGTGCTGTCGGGCCAGGCCAGGTTCGCCGGCGAGGGCTTCGAGGAGGTCGAGACCGGCCTGCGGGCCCTCATGCCAGGAGATCGCGATGGCTCGGTTGAGGGCGACGACGGGGCTCGGGGTCAAGGCGAACAGCTCGTCGTAGAGCAGGTGCACCTGGCGCCAGTCGGTCTCCTGAGCAGATGGCGCCTCGTCGTGCACCGCGGCAATTGCGGCCTGCAGATCGCACCGGATCAGATCGTGGTGGTCGGTGGCCGCGTAGCCCTCGGTGAAGATGAGGTAGACGACGTGCAGAACCAGGCCCAGGCGGCCTTCAAGCTCGTCCGGGCCGGGCACGCGGAAGGGGATGCGGCTGCTGGATCTTGCGCTTGCCGCGGGTGAGGCGCTGGGCCATGGTCGCTGCCGGGACGAGGAAGGCCTGTGCGATTTCAGCGGTGCTGAGGCCCGCCACGTAACGCAGGGTGAGTCCGGTCTGCGTCTCCAGGTCGAGAGCAGGGTGACAGCACGCAAACATGAGCTGCATCGAGAATCCCGCCGAGCGCATAGGTCGTACCATCAGCGATATGTCAGCACTTCCCATCGCCAAGATCGCCGGCGCGGCGCTTGCCGCGGCGGCTGCTCTTCCCGCCGGACATCCGGCTGCGCACGCGCCGCATTTCAAGCTCACCGTGCAGATCATCGACCGGTCCGGCAACCAGGCACAGCCAATTGATCTACAACTGCTCAACCTGGCCAGCAAGACCAACATCGATCTCGGCCAGGGCACCACGCGCGAGGTACGTCCCGGCAGGTACAACGTCGCCGCGTGGATCGGGACCGGCACCGGCAATGCGCAGACGTTCACCCTGGCAGACCGGATCATCGACGTGACTCGGAACCGGACCATCACGATCGATGCCCGGCAGGGCAGGCGAGTCCGGATCAACCTGAACGCGCCAGCAGCGGTACAGGAAGTGCTGGAGTTCGCGCCGATCGTGGATGGCCAGTGGGCATTCAACCCCTGGGGCATCGCCGACTCCGTGGACGGCGGGACGCTAGCGGCGCCTGCTTACGTGGTGCCGATGAAGGCTAAGGCGGTCACTCTGTACACCTATTCGGTGTGGGAGAAGATCGGCAACACTGTCGCGAATCCCAGCCCGTTCCGGTATGACATCATCAACGTCTCCCGCGGCGGCCTACCGGCCCGCCCCACCTTCACAGTGCGCAAGTCCGCGCTGGCCAGGGTTTCCGTCATAGTGCGGGCGACCGACCACAACCAGCAGGCAACGCTGGAGCTCAGCCCGGAGAGTTCGAACGCCCCTGTCTTGCCGCTCAACGCGGGTACCACGCTAGGCGCCACCCCAGCACGGCTGACCTCCTACCGGTCACCGGGTTATCAGTGGAATCCGCTGGTTGACCTGACGAGCCCGGCCGGTGAGATCCGCGATTTCGTGCTGAACATGAACCCCTACCGGCGGGCACACTTCACCGAACGGTACTTCGCCGCCGTCCTTGGGCCGCAGGCTTTTAACAACAGCCCGAGCGCCTCAGTCGAAGGCCGGCAGATGCAGGTTAGTGCGGGCCCGGTGCTCGGCGACCCGCTGCATATTGGGGACACCGACCAGGTCTCAGGTGTGTCCGAGCGGCTGCGGCTGTACTCCGGGGGGCGGCTGCTCGCCAGCTCCAGCGGCGGGAACCTGAACTTGCGGATCCCGGCGGTTCGCCGCTGGTACACGCTGCACCTTGACGCGACCCGGACGCCTGGCGCGGTGCTCTCCACCCAGATACATGCCACGTGGCGGTTCTCCGCTCACGCGGCGCCTATTTCCGCCTCCGGGCAGCTTTACGCCGCCCAACTCGTGCCAGGCGGCCTGGACCTACGGAACCAGGCAGCAGCAGGTGCGGTCACGCCGGTCACGCTTCGGCTCTACGCCCCTTACTCAACTAGCCCGCTGCTGCTTCAGGTAGTGCGGGCCTACGCATCGGCCGACAACGGCAAGACCTGGCACTCGGTCACCGTCCGGCGGCGCGGCAATCACTATGTGATCAGGGTGCGCGATCCGCAGCTGGCAGGTTTCGTCTCGCTACGCCTTTATGCAAAGGACAGGTCAGGAAACTCAGAGTTGCTGACGATAATCCACGCCTACGGAGTTCGGTAAAGCCGCCCCCGCAGCCGACGCGGCTGGGGGCAGGTTCATGATGCATTCCACCGCCGTGATGGTGATGGCGGCGCGGGCCGGCTCCGGACGGCCTTAGCCGGCCATGACGATGCCGGGCTCCGACGGAAGGGGCGACTCCACTGCCCGCTGGTCAGCGGCGGTGAGGTGATGCTCGTCACTTTGCGACATATCCGCCTTCCCTGGCGCGGGTCTTCCGGGTACAGTCCGGGAGCCTGCTTGTACGGATGACCATACAAGCGGCAGGCGGGCGCAGGGGGGCCGCGAACAACGGGCAGGGGGCTTCACGATGATCACGCACGGCGCAACCGCAGCTAGAAAGCTGGGTCGATGGGGCTGACAAAGCGCCTGGGCCAGGCGTGGTCGCACACTTTGCCGAGCGGGGGCACCTTGCGACGGACGCTGGTGTTGGCGGCCTGGGGCTTCGGGCGGGTCGGCGAGGAACTGACCGACGTTCTCTACCGGCGGCGCGGCCTGGACACCCGCGGGCGCGACTGGAATCTCCATGGAGCCGGCACCGAGCTGGCGGGATACGTCCCGACCAAATGGCGGCAACTGCCCAAGATCTTCGAGAACTGCCAGGCCGGTCCTGAAGATGTCCTGCTCGAGTACGGCTCTGGCAAAGGACGCGTCTTGATGTGGGCAGGAGCGCATTATCCCTTCCGGCGCGCCATCGGAGTCGAACTCGACGAGAATCTCCACGTCGCTGCGGAGGGGAACCTAGAGCGCTGGCGCGGCAGATTGCTGTGCGGGGAGATTACTCTCACCTGCCAGGACGCGACACAGTTCGAGGTCCCCGATGACGTGACCGTCATCTACTTCGGCAACCCCTTCACAGGCGACGTCTTCCGGCAAGTGCTCGCGAAAATCGAGGCCTCGCTAGCCGACCGGCCCCGCCCACTCGTGATCCTTTACTGGCACCCCAAGATGCACGAGACCCTCGTCGATGCCGGCTTCTCAGTCGAGCGACGCAGCATTACTCATCCCAACCAGTGGGCCATTTACCGGCACCGGATCGCCGAGCCCGTCACCCGGTTAGATCATCCCAGCCGGGTGATGCCGGCTGGCGTCGGCGCACTGCAGTCTTAACTGACGCGCGGCTAGCTTGGCCTGCGCGAGCGCCGGTTGCGGAGCGTGCCGGAGAGTGAACAGGAGCCGGACTTGGCGGTCAGATGAAACTTGAGTCTCTCGACGCCACGTTCGTTATCGATACCTTCCTGCTGCTCCTGATCGGCGTGGGACCCAAGATCGCGCTCGTGCCGTTCCTCGAAGCAACCAGCACAATGCCGGAAGACACCCGGCGGCGGGTCCTGCGCAAGATGCTCACCACCGCAGCGTCAGCCGCCGTAGTCCTGCTAGTCCTCGGCGGCTTCCTGACCAGGCTGCTGCACTTCTCGCCTGGTGCGCTGGGCGTATCCAGCGGCATCATCCTGCTCATCATCGCCGTCACCATGGTGCTCGGGCACGGCGACGAGAGCAGCGGCAGCATGGCGGGCAAAGACCGAGACCCGATGCAAGCCGCCGTCTTCCCGCTCGCGATCCCCTACTTGCTCAACCCAGCCGGAATCGTCGTGCTCGTGACCGCCTCGGCCGAGGCCAGCTCGGTCGCCGTGTTCGCCGTCGTAGTCGGCATCCTGATCGTCATTCTCGCCCTGGACGTAGTCGTGTTCCGATGGGCCGTCCAGGTCAGCAACCACATGGATGCAAGCAGGATGCTCGTGACCGAGAAGATATTCGGCTTCCTGCTTGCCGCGCTGGGGGTGCAGCTCGCGCTCAACGGCCTGGCCGATGTCGGGGTCATACATCTCACGGGCCATTGACCCGGAAGCTAACCCACCGACGTCCATACGGCTGCCTAACGGTCGCGATGGCAGCGCATCTCTGAAGGTGGGCTTAGTACGTGACCTTAAGGATCACCCCAGCGCCAAGTCCGGTCGCCTTACTGATCTCATCCCCCACGGCGTAGGCGACGCGGGTACCTGGCACGTTTGCAACATCAGTGATCTCGAGCCGGTCCCCGGTCCGCGCCTTGGGCAGAGGGAATCTCACCCAGGTGCCGCGGCTGCCGTGCAGTAGATAGGTCATCGATGGCACCGTCGAGCCAAGGGGAGGGTAGCCCATCGTCCACCAGCCGCCGTGGCTGTCGGGGACGGCGACGGGCAGGTAGTAGCCGAACGCGGAAGCAGCGACCCGTGACCAGCTCGCACCATTCCAGTGCTCCACCTGCGGGCCGTAATGCCAATGGCCCTTCTTATCCTGGCGTCCTACGAGCGCTTCCACCCACAGACTGCGGGAGCTGATCGCCGTGACGGCACGGACCTGAACCTCAACAGTGCTAGAGGGCGTCGGCAGTGCCTTGAGAAGCCCGGCGTCGGTCTTCCACGAGGATCCATTCCAGTGTGCGAGTACCCCTTCGATGCCATCCCAGCCAGTAGCCCAGATGTTGTCCGGCGAGATCACGCTTGCCTGGCCCAGCACACTGGCGGGATACGAAGTCATGTGGGTCCACGTGCGGCCGTGCAGGTGCCAGGTGCCGATCGCGGGCCCAGCCCCGGTGGAGCCGAAGGCCCAGACGTCGGTCGCATTGATGACGTTGCAGCCAGTGACGAACAGACCGCTGCCGAAGTCGTGCCGCATCGTCCAGTGGCCGGAGCGCAGTTGTAGCGCCGCGGCTGTGTTGGCCCCGAACGGGCCGAACATCTCACCTTCGAAGGCCCAGACGTTGCGCGGTGAATTGGCTCCGGCGCACACGATTGCGCCCTTGGCCGCGGCGGGCAGCGCGGCCTGAAGCCAGCGGGTCCCCTCGTGGTGGAGCGCTACCGGAGGCTTGGGCGTATTGGCCTGCCGGGAACCGAACGCCCACTGCGTGCCCAGGCTCGGCGCGACGACGGCGTTCACGTAGCCGGACGTCGTACCGACGATCCGCCAGTGCGGAGTGCTTGCGGCTGACGCAGCCAGCGCACCGGAGCTGCCAGTCAGGCCGATGCCGACGACTGCGATGGCGGCCGCGCCAACGTGCCGGATGCGACCCAAGCTCATTAAGTGGCCCCTGTCAGAGAAGATATGACTAGCAGCTCTACAAATCATTTTTTATAGGCTTATCGATCTAAAGATATCCCAGCGCGACCTCGTGTGGAAGGCAGACCTCTTGGCTGCGGCCCGGCCTCGCCCGCGCATCCTCGGAACCACCGCACGACTTGACGAACTGCTCGGCGCCAGCGTCGGCTTCGCCCACCTTGACTACCCAGCCAGGGCCTGTTCCTCGGTGCCACGGCGTCTCCAAGCCAGTGATTGGGAAAGGTGGTCCGCCGCTGTCGCCAGGCTCGGCCCGCGAGTCGGGGTGACTAGGCGTGGCACCACTCACGCGGGCAAGCAATCCGGGATCGCTTCTCACTGAACCCGTGCTGCGCAGCCAGTGCCGCAGCTCGGCCTGGCTGACCGACATGGCGGCAGACCGCTAATTTGACCTTGACCCTGGGGGAAGCCGCACAGTCTGAAGAGCCGGGCGTCGGCCCGGCACGAGGGAGCCGTCCGTGGACCTGATGAGCATCGGTGAGTTCGCCAGGCTGTCACGCCTGTCGGCGAAGGCGCTGCGCCTGTATGACGAGCTGGGACTGCTGCCGCCCGCCCAGGTCGATCCGGACTCTGGTTACCGCTGGTATGCCGCCGGTCAGCTGGACAACGCTCGCCTGGTCGCGTCGCTGCGCCAGATCGGCGTGCCGCTCGCGCAGATCCAGCTGATCCTCAGCCTGGAGCCGGACGTCGCCGCGGCGCAAGTCGGCGCCTACTGGTCTGGAACCGAAGCCGATCATGCTGCCCGCCGGGACCTGGCCGGCTACCTCGTTGACCGCCTGAACGGAAAGAGAAACGTCATGTACGAGGTCGCCGTCCGCGATATCCCCGCCCGCAGCCTGCTCTGCCTGCTGCGGCATGCCAGCAATCAGCAGGAAGTCTGGGCTATGGGTAAGGAGGTCATCGGCATGCTCAAGGCCCAGCCGGTGCCGGTGCCCCGGATCGAAGGAGTCGCCGGGGCCGCGTTCCTGATCTACTACGGGGAGGTGAACCAGGACAGCGACGGCCCGGTGGAGTTCTGCTGGCCGGTGCCGCAGGACCTGGCCGGCCAGCTCGCCGCCAGTTTCCCCGGACTCACCCTGCGCACCGAGCCGGCGCACCAGGAGGCGTGCGTTCACCTGGACCAGGACGCGACGGAGGCGCAGTGGCAAGCCGCCGGGGACTCGGCCTTGGGCTGGGCGGCCGAGCAGCAGCGGCAGCCCAGTGACCTGGGCCTGCGCGTTACGCTCCTGACTACCGCCGCGCCAGTGACCGACGCCAGCAGGCGCGGCGGCAGCGACTTCGCCCTCCCGCTGCGCGACCGGGCCGGTGCCGCATGAAGACCAGCGGCGTGATCTATGACGCGGGGACTGACGGTCAGCGGTGGTACGTGCGTGCTGCCGGCGACCCGGACACAGAGGGGTACTTCGATGCGAGTGGTTGACTTCGTAATCGGCGTGGGCTGGGTCATCTTCTGGGTGGGCTGGTTCGCCGCATCCGCCGGGGTCAAGCGGGGACAGCGGGGACAGGGCAACTGGGCACGCTTCGCGGGCGTCCGGGTGGTGCTCATCCTGGTCGTCGTGCTCCTAGTCCGGCTGCGGGTGCTGAAGGGGCATGGCGTCGGATACGTCAGAGACCCGGTCCTGTGGGGCATCGGCCTCGCCATCTGGGTCCTCGGCCTGGGACTGGCCGTCTGGGCGCGGATCTACCTCGGCCGGAACTGGGGAATGCCGACGTCCACGAAGGAAGACCCCGAGCTGGTCACATCGGGCCCGTACCGGACGGTCCGGCACCCGATTTACACCGGCATCCTGCTGGCGATGATCGGCTCGGCGATCGCCTTCAGCGTCTGGTGGCTGATTGCCGTGGCACTGATCGGCGGGTACTTCATCTACAGCGCCTTCGTGGAGGAGCGCAATATGACCAGTCTCTTCCCCAGTGCCTATCCGGAGTACCAGCAGTCCACGAAAATGCTGATCCCCTTTATCTTCTGAGGACGCACGGCGCCTCCCCGGCCGGGCCAGCGGCGCGGGCCGTTAAATTGAGAGATCACGCAGGACGCCGAGACCCTCGACGCGGACGGGAGCACCTGGGAGCGGTGTTCTAGAACGAGCAGAGGTCTGTGCGATCCTGCCGTGGCGTATTGAAAGCAGCAGCAACAGGGAGAACCGTCATGCCACGGCAGATCATCACGACCGCGAACGCGCCGAGTTCGCCGCTTTATAGCCAGGGAGTCAAGGCCGGACCGCAGGTGCTGGTCTCGGGCATCGTCGGCATCGACCCGAGGACCGGCAGCCTCGCCGGAGACACGATCCAGGAGCAGACACGACAGGCGCTGACCAATTGCCAGGCCATTCTCAAGGCCGGCGGCGCCACCCTGGACGACGTGATCGAGGCGGGAATACTGCTCACCAACCCCGACGACTTCAACGGGCTGAACGAGGAGTACGCCCGGTGGTTCCCGTCCGAGCCACCGACCCGCTACGTCGCCAAGCTAGGCGTCGAACTGCCCGGACTGCTCGTCTCGATCCGGATGACGGCTTTCATCGCCTGACATCCAGCGCACGCCCGTGCGAGTGGCCAAGCTCGCCAGGCGGTCTCGGACTGCGCGGCGAGCCCGCTCCAGGAAGGCGGGATCGTGGTAGAGGTGGTAGTACCAGTTCGCGGACAGGAGCGCGGCTTCGAGTTCGAAGGCGAGTTGCTGTGCGTCTGTGCTGGTCTGCAGTTCTCCTGCCGCCTGCGCGTCGGCGGCGGCGCGCTCGAGGGTGTCCATCCACTGGGCCTGGCACTCGGCGATCCGGTCGCGCACGGGCCCTTCGGCCTTGGCGTCGAATTCCGCCATCGCCGAGGCGAAGAAGCAGCCGCCGGGGAACACGCCGCGCTCGAGGTAGGACAGGAACGACTCGCACAGCGCGTGCAGCCGGCGGATGCCCGGACCCGCGGCCAGCGCCGGCTCGATGACCTCTCGCACGTACCGTTGCCGGGCCTCCTCGATGGTGGCCAGCTGCAGGTCCTGCTTAGAGCCGAAATGGGCGAACAGGCCGCTCTTGCTCATCGATAGCCCGGCGGCCAGACGCCCGACGGTCAGGCCGTCGAGGCCGTCCACGGAGGCTACGTCGGCGGCGGCCGCGAGGATGGCCTGCCTGGTCCGGGCCCCGTGGCTCGTGTTTGCCGGCATGCCCCTATCGTAGCACGAACGATCGTGCTATTTTGAGGCCGTCGGCATCCCGGCCGGCGCTCAGGAAGGGGCACGGCTATGCCGTTCGTCAACGTCAAGGTCATCGAGGGAGTCTTCTCCGCGAGCCAGAAGCAGGACATGGTGCGCCGGCTGACCGACACCATGGTCGAGATCGAGGGCGAGAACATGCGCCAGGTCACGTGGGTGGTCGTCGAGGAAGTCAAGAGCGGCGACTGGGGCATCGCCGGCAATCCGCTGACCACCGCGGACGTGAAGGCCCTCGCCGCCGGCCAGCCTGTCGGCTAGCCGTCACCGGGTCCTCGGGCCAGGGCGCCCATGTATGACGTGATCGTGGTCGGTGCCCGCTGCGCCGGGGCGCCGCTGGCGATGCTGCTGGCGCGCGCCGGGCACAAGGTCGCCCTCGTTGACCGGGTGTCGTTCCCGAGCGACACCATGTCCACGCACTTCCTGTGGCAGCGCGGCGCGGCCCGGCTGAAGGCATGGGGACTCCTCGGCGCCCTGGAGGCACGGGGCTGCGCGCCGATCCGCCAGATCACCTTCGACACCGGGCCGGTGCAGCTGACCGGCATCGGCCCGTCCGTCGGCGGTGTCGCGGAAACGTACTGCCCGCGGCGGACCGTACTGGACGCGCTGCTGGCCGAGGCCGCCGCCGAGTCCGGTGCGGAGCTACTCGAAGGCTTCGTGGTCGCTGACCTGCTGTGGTCCGATGGCAGGGCAGCGGGCGTGCGCGGCCACGCCGCACGGTCGCCGGCGGAGTCGTCGCTGCAGGCCGCGATGGTTGTAGGCGCGGACGGCCTGCACTCGACTGTCGCGCGGAAGGTCGGCGCCCGGACCTACCGCAGCCATCCGCCACTCACCGCGGCCTACTACTCCTACTGGAGCGGCATTAGCCACCTGGGCGCGTCCTTCCATGCCCGGCCAGGCCGCCTGATCCTGACCTGGCCCACCAACGACGACCTGACGTGCATCTACGTCGCCTGGCCCCATGCTGAGTTCCGTCACGTGCGCGCGGATGTCGAAGGCAGCTTCCACGCCGCGCTGAAGCTCGTTCCCGGTTTGCAGGAGGCCGTCGAGTCCGGACGCCGGGAACAGCGCTTCGCCGGGACCGGCGACCTGCCGAACCTGTACCGGGAATCGGCAGGACCGGGATGGGCGCTCGCCGGCGACGCCGGCCACCACAAAGACCCGTGCAGCGGCATGGGGATGTCCGACGCCTTCCTCGCCGCCGACCTGCTAGCCGGCGCCGTCCACGAGGGGCTCACCGGGCGCCAGCCCATGGACGCCGCGCTGGCCCGGTACCAGACCGAACGCGACCAGCTAACGGCCAACGGATTCGAACTCACCCTGGCCGCCGCTCGGCTCGCTCCGCTCTCGGCCCGCTACGAGGCCATCTACCGGGCGGCGGCAGAACAACCCGACCTGGCCAGCCGCATCTTCGGCGTGCTCGGCGGGTCCATCCCCGTCGCGGACGTCTACTCCCATAGGCATATCCAGGCGGCACTAACGCAACGCTGAACGCCAGGCTCGCCCACGTGAGGCTTCGGTGCGGTCTTAGGCGCCGACCGCGGAGTGGTTCCCAGGCTCCGATTCGATGAGCAGCGAGAGGGCTTCTATGAGAGCCAGGTGGGTGAATGCCTGCGGGAAGTTCCCCAGGTGCTGGCCCGTAGTGGTGTCGATCTCTTCGGCGTAGAGCTGCAGTGGCCCGGCGAACGACAGCAGCTTCTGGGCGAGGGCGCGCGCTCGGTCAGTTTCGCCGATCATTGTCAGCGCGCTGACCAGCCAGAAAGAGCAGATAGTGAAGGTGCCCTCTTCGCCGGAGAAGCCTGTGTCTGTTCCCTCGACCCGGTACCGCAGGACCAGGCCGTCCTTGGTGAGCCCGTCGGCGATGGCCAGCACGGTCGCCTTGATGCGCTCATCGTCGGGCGGCAGGAAGCCCATGATGGGCAGCAGCAGCAGCGAGGCGTCGAGATCGTCGGTGTGGTAGTGCTGGCGGAACACGCCCTTCGCGGAAACGCCCTTGTCCAGCACCTCGGCCTTGATTTCTTCGGCACCTGCCTGCCACCGTTTGGCGCGCTCGTGGTCGCCGCGCTCGTCGGCCAGGCCGGCGCCGCGGGCCGCCGCCACCCAGCACATCACCTTGGACGCGGTGAAGTCCTTGGGATCGCCGCGGACTTCCCAGATCCCCTGATCGGGCTCGCGCCAGTGCTCCAGCGCGGCGTCAACGAACCGGGCCAGCCCTTCCCAGACTGGCGTCACGATCTGGTCGGCTCCCCGGTGGAACTGCACGTCCAGGGCGACGAGGATCATGCCCCACACGTCGTGCTGATGCTGATTCCAGGCGCCGTTGCCGACCCGGACCGGCCGCGCGCCCCGGTACCCGGACAGGTGATCGAGGGTCCGCTCCGTCAGGTCGCGTTCGCCGCCGATGCCGTACATGATCTGAAGCTCGAAATTGCCGTTAAGGTCGCCGCCGCTGACCGCGTCGATGATGAAGCCGAAGTACTCGATCGCCTCCCAGTCAAACCCGAGGCGATACAGCGACCGCAGCATGAACGCCGAGTCCCTGATCCAGGTGAACCGGTAGTCCCAGTTGCGGGCGCCGCCAGGTGTTTCCGGCAGCGACGTCGTCGCGGCAGCCATGATCGCGCCTGTCGGGGCGTAACTGAGCGCCTTCAGGGTCAGGGCGCTGCGGTCGATGTACGGCTTCCACGGATGATCTGCGATCTTGGCGGCGCTAAGCCAGTCGCGCCAGTATTCGACGGTCGTGTTCAGCGACTGGAAGGCCTCGTCCTGATCGGTCGGGACCTCCGCGTCTCCCCACGACAAGACCATGAACGCTGACTGGCCCGGCGTGAGCGTGGTGCGGCCATAGCAGCGGGCACCAAGCACGCCCAGGCTGATGCTGCCCGACAGGTCCAGCCGCATGTCCCCTTCTCCGGGGGCGGCCGTCATAGCCGTGTATCTCTCGCCTTTGTAGCTCCACTTGCCCGGGCTGCTCCCGTAGTCGAAAACGGCGGCGCAGTTCACCATGGCCTCGACCCGGCCGCTGATGCACGTCGCGATCCGGAGCAGGGCGCCGACAGCACCGAAATCGGCCGGGGCACGGTGGTAATCGGCGCGCCGTTTCTCGCTCTGCGTCGGGCCCATGACCAGCAGATCGTGGACGGTCATCCAGCCGGTCGGCGTCTGCCACGTGGTCTCCAGCACCATCGTCCCCGGCACGTACCGGCGATGCTGTGGAACGAAGGCGTTGCTCGGACCGAACCTGAACAGGCCGGCCGACCGGTCCAGCAGTGCCCCGAAGACGCTCGGGGAATCGGGGCGCGGCAGGCACAGCCACTCCACCGACCCGTCCGGGGCGACCAGGCAGCTCTGCTCGCAATTCGACAGCAGGCCGTAATCGGCAATTGGCGGAAAGTCGCTCACTGTGGTCGACCTCCCCGCTCACACTGGCAAACTTCTAGAAACACGGACACCCCTCGCACAGTGGGCTTGCCTACGCTGGGTCGTACCAGGGAATGCCTTCCGGCAGCAGGCTGTCGGCGTCCTTGGGCCCCCAGCTGCCCTTGGCGTAACTGTGCAGCGGGACCACGTCGCCGAGCACCGGGTCGACGACACGCCACGCGGCTTCGATCGTGTCCTGGCGGGCGAACAGCCAGTGCTCACCGGAGAGCGCGGCACCGATGAGGCGGTCATATGTCCGCATATCGGACGCTGGTTGCTCGGCGAAGACGAGCTCCTCCTGCCGCGTCGCCCAGCCGGCGCCTTGCCTCTTGCCGATCAGGGTCATGCTGACCTGAGCCTCTGGGTAGACCCGGAACCGCAGCGCATTGGAGACCGGCGACGGCTGGAGGCCGAACGGGTCGTGTGGCGGGCGCCGGAACCGGATGTAGACGTCCGTGGCCGTCACCGGCATGCACTTGCCCGCCCGGATGACGATCGGCACTTCGGCCCAGCGCCAGGAATCGACGCCGAGGCGCACGGCCACGTAGCTCTCCGTCGTCGAGCCGGGCGCGACGCCGTCTACATCCAGGTAGCCGTCGTACTGGCCACGGACCGTATCTTCCGGGGTCAGCGGTCGCAGGGCGGCGATCAGCTGCGATTTTGAATCGCGCCAGGAATTCAGGCCCCTGCCTTCCGGCGGGTCGGCCATCACGCTCGCAGCGATCTGGAGCATGTGGTTCTGCAGGACGTCCCTGATAGCGCCGGTTCTGTCGTAGAAGCGGCCGCGGTCGGAGACATCGAACTCCTCCGCCATCGTGATCTGGATGCTCTGCACGTGGGTGCGGTTGAGCAGCGGCTCAAGGACAGAGTTGGCGAACCGGGCGAACAGCAGGTTCTCGACGGGGTCGAAACCGAGCCAGTCATCGACGCGGTAGATCGCATCCTCGGGATAGAACTTGTGCATCGTCTGGTTGAGCTCCTCAGAGCTCTTCAGGTCGTTACCAAATGGCTTCTCGACCATCACGCGGGCATGACCGGCTCGGCCTGCCTCCGATATGCCTTGAGCGATGCGTCCGAATAGCGGTGGCGGCACCTCCATGTAGAACAGGACATTGCTGCCCTGGCCGATGGCATCCGACATAGCCTTATAAGTCGCTGGATCGTCCAGATCGCCGTCGACGTAGCGCAAGAGCCCCAGCATCTTCGTGGCGGCAGGACTCGCCGGGTCCATCTTGTTGAGTTTGAGTGAGTTCACGGCGTAGTTTCTGAACTGGTCCAGGCCCCAGCCGCTCTTCGCCACGCCGATCACCGGGACGTCAAGGACACCGCGATCGACGAGCCCCACGAGCGCCGGAAAAGTCTCGAGCTTGGCCAGGTCACCGGTCGCGCCGAATATCACCAGCGCGTCCATTCGGTCGGCCTGCGTCCCAGCGTCCGTCGTCATGATCGCTCCTTCTCAGTTCAGCGCCCGTCTCCATCCGATCCCAGCGATGGGGGGCTCGACCCCACCCGGAGCGGGTGAAGCTCGGCGCCTACCCCCGCTGGAGCGCTCCAAGCGGGTATGTCAAGGCGGTCGGTCTAAGGAGGGGAGGCCAGGGAAGTTGGCGTCAAAGACTGAGAGCCGCGTGGTCAACCTGGCCGGGCTGGTACAGGGCATTGTCCTGGTCACCTTCCCTGCAGCCGGCACGATCTTCACCAGCGGGCACTACTACGGATTGTCCAGCTCGCAGTACGGCGCGATGTTCCTGCCGCAGGTCGTCCTGGCTATCGTCACCTCGCTGCTGGGTGCCCGGCTGGCGCAGCGGATCTCGACCAAGGGCGTCTACATGCTCGGCCTGACCTGCAGCCTGGTCGCGATGGGGTTGCTGCTCGTCAGCGCGCTGTTCAAGTCTGACCAGGCGATCGCTTATCCGCTGCTGCTGATCGCTACCGCCTTCGTCGGTGCGGGGTTCGGGCTGACCGTCCCGGCAGTGAACACCTACGCCGCCGTGTTCCACCCAGCCAAGGTGGAGTCAGCCGTGCTTGTGCTGAACGCTCTGCTCGGCCTCGGGACGGTTCTGGCTCCGGTATTCGTGGCGATCTTTGTCGGAGCCGGATTCTGGTGGGGGCTGCCGGTCCTGTCGGCGGTGCTCCTCGCAGGATTGCTGGCGATTAGCATCCGGCTGCCGCTGAGAGCTGCCCACAAGGCGCCAGCTGGTGAGCGGCCGCGGCAGCAGAGGCACCCCGTTCCCAGAAGGTTCTGGCTTTATGCGGTTTTCATCGTGTGTTATGGCATCTGCGAGACGATGAACGGCAACTGGTCGCAGCTAGAAATGACGAAGCAGCTTGGCGCATCGGCGACGGAGGCGTCGCTGGCGCTCGCGGCGTTCTGGGGAATGGCCACCGTGGGCAGGGTCCTGTTCGCCGCGGTCGGCCGCTGGGTGCCGCCGCGGCTTACCTTTAGGCTGCCTGCCGTTCGTGCTGGTGGTTACCTTCGTGCTGACCGGACAGCTATCACGCGGTGACGCGGCCGCGGGGATCGCGGTGTTCGGCCTTGCCGGGCTGGGCTGCTCGGCCCTCCTTCCGCTGACCATTGGCTTCGGTGAGGAGGAGCTGACAACCATGTCGGCGGCTGTGGTCGGCGGCATCATCGCGTTCTATCAGCTCGGTTACGGCATAGCGGCATTCGGGGCTGGCCCGCTGCAAAACGCCGGAATCAGCCTGTCGGCGATCTTCGGCGGCACCGCGATCGTGGCTGCGGTGATGGCCGGTCTTTCCTTCCTGGTGGTCAAGGGCAGGCAGACCAGGGCTAGGGCAGCCTCCGGCCGCCGCGGAGCCAGAACAGAAGCGTGGCTAGAGTGCCGAATTAGCCTTGCACAGGTGAAACCGCTTCGTCATTTCCGGGTGATTGCGGAGGCTGAGCCCGCTGGTGCTGTGCGCGGCGCAGGTGCCCGCACTTCGGTGGCGCTGCTGACGCCGAGCCGGTCCGCGATATGCTCGCCGACCCGGATCGCGTTGGCGATCGCCGTTAGCGCCGGGTTGACGGCGCCGATGCTCGGGAAGACGCTCGTGTCCGCCACGTAGAGGTTGTCGACCTCGTGCGCCTTGCAGTTCACGTCCAGGACCGATGCCGCTGGATCGGTGCCGAAGCGGCAGGTGCCTGCCTGGTGGGCGACGCCGGCAATCGGGATGTTCATGCTCATGTAGAAGCTCTTGTGCAGGACGTGGTGCTTGGCCAGCCCGATGTGGTTGAGGATCTTCCTGAATTCGGCGTAGAGGTCGGCGGCCTCGGAGTCGTTGCTCTGGGTGTAGCTGAGGCGGATGTTCCCGTCCGCGTCGAGTGTGACCCGGTTGTCGGGCTGGGGGAGATCCTCGGTGGTTAGCCAGAAGTCGACCGCGTGCCGTGCCGCTTCCTCCAGGCTCCAGTGCGGGACGAGCTTGGTCAGGTGCGGTTCCTCGCCCTTCATCGCCCCGGCGTTGGACTTGCCGAGCATCTGAATGTTCCCGAGCGGCCACTGCCGGTCTCCGCCGGGCAGGTAGAAGTCATTCACACCTAGCGTCTTCTGGAAGACCGTGTCGTTGACCTGCTCGCCGAATCCGGACACTGCCTTGCTGTTGTGGAACATGTAGTTCCGGCCGACCTGGTCAGATCCGTTCGCCAGGCCCGCCGGGTGGGTGTCCGATGCGGACCGGAGCAGGATCTTGGCCGTGTTCGCAGCGCCGGCGGCCAGCACGACGATGTCGCTGCGGTAGACCTCCTCCTTGCCGTCTCCGCCGCGATCCACGACCACGCCCGTCACCGTCCGGCCGGACGGATCGGTCTCCAGGCGGGTGACTTCGGCATTGAGCAATAGCGTTATGTTCGGCATGTCCAGAATCGGCCGGACGGCGATTACCTCGGCGTCTGCCTTGGCATGGACCATGCACGGGTAGCCGTCGCACCATGCGCACCTGATGCAGGTGCTGGCGGGCCGGTGCGCCTCATCGAGCAGGATCCCGCAGGGTGCGTGGAATGGGTGGTAGCCGCCCTTGGCGAGGGCATCGGAGATGTCCTGGACCCGCGGCTCGTGGGAGACCGGCGGCCACGGATACTGCCGCGAACAGGGCCCCTCGGTGGGATCCTCGCCGTGGTTGCCGTGTACCTGGTAGAGCCACTCTGCCTTGGTGTACCACGGCTCGAAGTCGGTGTAGCTGACCGGCCAGGCCGGGGAGATGCCGTCGACGTGCTTGAGCTCGCCGAAGTCCTCCGGGCGTAGCCGGTACAGAGCCGCCCCGTACATTTTGGTGGCGCCGCCCACGAAGTAGTGCACTTGCGGCTGGAACGGAGTGCCGTCCTCGTCATACCAGGTATCGGGGGATATATACCGCCCGTCGACGAAGACCGGGTCTGGATCCCAGTTGCCCAGTTCCTTGGAGAGGAAGTCGCCCCGCTCTAGGAGCAGTATCCGCTTACCGGTCTGCGCAATGGTGTGGGCGAGCAGTGCCGCCGCCCGCGCCGGTGCCGATCACTATGACGTCGAAGTCGTCGGACACGCCATTCTCCCCCGTCAGGTTGCAGTCCGTACTACATAGGCTGGCCGCGCGCGCGGAGTCTGGCGTCATCCTGGCCGGGTGATTCTGCCGGCTGCCGGGTGCAAGAGCCGTCTACGCTCGGTCCCCGGTAGTGGCCGGGCGGTGCCGACCACGCAGCACCGGCCAGCCGTGACGGAACAGCCCGGCGAGTGCTAGCAGGCTGGCGGTGAACGCGACCCACGTCCACGCCTGGCCAAAGCCGGTGATGCCGGAGATGCCGGTGACCTGGCCGGTCGCGAAGCTGCAGGCGGCGTACATGCCGAGCGGAAAGACAGTGGCCCAGCGGCGTACGTCGTAGGTGAGGCGGGGCCTGAGGATCTCGCGCGGCGATCAGCGGGAGGAGCCACGCTATGGCCAGGCACCAGAGCACCAGCGTGCCGGTAGAAAGGGCGGAGTGCAGCCCGCTGAATTGCCCCAGCGCGCGAGCGGCGTCGGTGATCTTGCCGGCTGCCAGGGCGGAGATGGCCAGCGAGCCGCCGGCGACCCACTGGTCGCCGTGCCCGGTGACCAGGTCGCGCCAGTCGAACCGGGCGGCGGTGAAAACGTAGAAGGCGAGCCCGAGAACAAGCGCAGCGACCGCGACGCTGACCAGCCAGCCGGCGTGGTAGCTGACCGCCAGGGTGGCGCCCAGCACGGCGAGGCCTTCGGTCGCGACGACGAGGACAAAGGACACCCCGACGGTCGGGGTCTTCCAGTGCCGCAGGACCGGCACCACAAGCAGGGCCCAGACGACTCCCGACACCGCCAGTAGCGCCGCGGCGGCCGCGTGGTAATCCTGCAGGGCGAGCCGGGTGCCGAGTACGGCGGTGCCAGCTACGCCCGTGAACGCGGCGGGTGAGCTGGCTTCTCGCTCGAAGCGATCACGCTGGTATGCCAGCCGCATGCCTAGCATCACGGCCAGCAGCAGCCAGACGCCCGCGGCGAACCAGAGCATGATGGCAGAGAGGACCGGCTGGTGAGCCGAGTGCAGATCGATGGAGACGATGCCGGAGCCCATGACGACCGCCCCTGAGGCGGGCGGGATCGCATCTAGCAGCTGCACCACCGAACGGCGGCCCTGGAACGTTCACAGCGGCCTCCACGTCGCCCGGACAAACTAAGAGCACTTCAGGCGCGTGATCCGATGGGCATCCGTCAGCAGCGGCGAGACCATCGATCACACCCCGTAGTTGAGTGCGTACTGCACGTAGTTAATAATCTCACTGCGGACCCACTGAGCGCCCACGCGCGGTCGGCGCGGCCTGGGGACATAGCCGATGACCTGCGCACGGAACGCTGTGCAGTCAGGCGATGGCCTCCGGGTGATGCAGCCCAGGGGGAAGCGCCTATAGCAGTTTTGGGGCACTGCCCGGCTTGAGGAGCATCAGGTGAACAATGAGCAAGCGGCGGAAGCTTGGTTCGATGGCTGACCATAGCGAGCACAACGGTCACTCCGCCGAGAGCGGGTTTGCCCGTGAGGCGCTGCTGAGCGAGGAGGGCCCTCACCCGCGGTTGCGGCTCAGCCAGGTGCACTTCCGTCTGGGCTCGCGCTTCATCTCCGTGTGGTGGCTGGTACCAGGAGTCGCGGTAGCCGGGATAGCGGCGGTGGTGGCGCTGAAGCTGTTCATCGGCACTAGCCCGGCCCAGTCGTACATCCGCACGCATTCGTGCGTGCAGTGGACGCCGGGCCTTCAGCTCAGGGGTACCGGGCTGGGTGATCGTCACCCACCTGGTGAACTTCATCTTGATGGTGGGGATCATCCGGGCCGGCTGGCAGATCCTCGCCGACCACCCCCGGCTGTACCGCAAGATCCACTGCACGCCCGACTCGGAATGGCTGCGGTTCCGCGGCCCGGTCCCCACGACCCGGGTGTGGACGGCGAAGGACGACGCGATCATGCTCAGCCCGCTGTTCGGGCTGCCCGGCGGACGGCACACGATCGGCGTCGCGCGGCACTGGCACTTCATCCTCGACATCCTGTTCGTGATCAACGGCATCGTGTTCATCGTGCTGACGTTCACCACCCAGCAGTACCTCAAGCTCGTCCCGACCCAGTGGTCGATCCTGCCCGCCGCCGGCTCGTGCCTCTTGCAGTACGGGGCGCTGCACCTGCCCGCCGAGCCGGGCGGCTACTTCCGCTTCGACGCGCTGCAGCAGCTCAGCTACTTCTTTATCGTTTTCGTCACGGCGCCGCTGGCGATCCTCAGCGGCCTGGCGATGTCCCCCGCCCTGGACAACCGGTTCAAGTGGTATCAGCGGCTGTTCGGCAACCGCCAGGTCGCCCGCTCGGTGCACTTCCTGATCATGGTCACCTTCCTCGCGTTCTTTGCCGTGCACATGATCATGGTCGTCTCCACCCACTTCGCCAGGAACCTCAACGCGATCACGCTGGACCAGAACAAGTACAACCTCAACGGCGTCGTGCTGACCCTGCTGGCGTATCGCGGTCCTGATCGTCTTGAACGTCTGGGCGGTGCGCTTCTCCTGGACGCACACGCGCGTCCTGCAGAAGATCTCGAACATGACCGTCGGACGGGTGATGGACCTGCTGTTCGACCACTACGGGCCCCGGGCCGAATACCGCGAGAAGGACATCAGCCCGTACTTCTGGCCCAACGGGCTGGTGCCCACCAGCGACGACTGGACGCACCTGCAAGGACGAGGAGTTCCGCGACTACCGCGTCAAGGTCCACGGCCTGGTCGAGCATCCGGTCGAGCTGTCGCTGCAGGACCTGCGCGAGCTGGGCACGCGCGACCAGATCACGATGCACAACTGCATCCAGGGATGGTCGGCGATCGGCAAATGGTCAGGGCTGCCCTTCACCACCCTGATCGACCTGGTCAGACCGTCCCCGGAGGCGAAGTGGGTGATGTTCTACTCCTACGGCGAAGGAGGCGAGGGCGGCCAGTACTACGACGCGCACTCGATCGAGGACCTCCACCACAACCAGAGCCTGCTCGCTTACGAGATGAACGGCGAGCCGCTGCCCGTCCTGCACGGCGCGCCGCTGCGCCTGCGCGTGGAGAACCAGCTCGGCTTCAAGCAGGTCAAGTGGATCAGGGAGATCGAGTTCGTCCGCCACTTCTCCGAGCGCGGCGAGAGTCAGGGCGGCTACAACGAGGACCACGAGTTCTACGGCTACCGCGACGAGATCTAACGCCGCACGGGGATCACGCCCCGCGGCTCCTCCGAGGCTGACCGGTCGAGACGCACCTTCGAGGGCCTCAGCTCACTGGCGTGCGCTCAGCGGTATCAGCCGCCCCGCACAGCAAATCCGCGATCTGACGGGCGTCAGCGGGAGTCAGCGGGATACTGACGCTGGCCGTGTGGTCCTGGGAGTAGGCCAGCACCACCTTGTCCAGGCGGACATGGACGTCGACCGTCTCCCGGCCCGAAGCGCCCTGATGCTTACTCATCTCGATGCTCCTTCCCCGACATCGTGATCCGCCGCCCGGCCTCAGCGCCCGACGCGACGGTAAGGACGGCCCGCCTGCCTGGCGGGCCTACCGGCAATGCGGCTTGTCCGGACGCGATCACCACTACGTAGGCTGCCCGTCACTGGTGTCGGCGATACCTGGAGGGACTGCCTTGCCTTGGTCGATTTCCTCAGACGGCCTAGATTTGGCGGCCCCGGCGTCCGGATCCAGCGTGCCGGAACCCGCCGCGCGCCCGATGACGCCGCCGCCGCGGCCGCGCAGCACGTACGCAAAGCCGACGGCGATCAGCGCGCCGGTGATCGGCCCCACGGCGTACACCCAGTAGCTGCTCCAGTCGCCGCTGACCAGGGCGGGACCGAAGGACCGGGCCGAGTTCATCGACGCGCCGCTGACCGGCGCCGCCCACAAGCCAGCGAGCGCGATATAACCGCCGACGCCGAGCGCGGCGATCGCGCCGACGTTCTGCGCCGCCGACGCAGTGCCGAGGATCACGCTGACCAGCAGTGTGGTCAGCACGATCTCCATCAGCAGCGCCTGCCAGTTCTTATACCCCGGCCCTGGGAGCGTGGCCCCCAGATGCTCGACGTTCCCGAACACCCAGCGCAGGAACAGGGCCGCCAGGGTCGCGCCGGCGAGCTGGACGATGATGTAGCCAGGCACCCGCTTCCACGGGAAGTCGCCGCGCAGCGCGAACGCCAGCGACACGCCCGGATTCAGGTGCGCGCCCGAGACCGCGCCCATGAACAAGATGATCGCCATCACCATCAGGCCCGGCGCCACGACCGCCGCAGCGAGGCTGATCTGCCCCTTCGCGTGCAAAATCCCCCCGCCCGCTGCGACCAGGACCAGCGCGAAGGTGCCCAGCAACTCCGAGAACAGCCGCCGCCACTCCTTGCGCGGGTCATCGAAATCGTCAAGGTTGCCGAACTCCAGCCAGAGCACATGGTGCGTCCGCGGGAACGCCGCCCCCAGCGCCGCCCGCTCGACCTCCTGCGCCGCAGGCCGGCACAGGCACCGCCTCCCGGGCGGGCTGTTCCCCAGGGCCGTTCTGGTGGTCCGCGGGCCTGTTCTCGCTCATCCTGCCGTCATTCCCCTCCAGGACACCGAAGAGTCTTCGCACCAGCAGATCGTGATGCGCCCGCCATGACGGCAAGGCCAAAGCGGAACGGGCATAACACCAGGAACGGGGTGGCCGCTCGCCTCGGTAGCTTTGCCACCGCCCGGCCGACAGGCAGCGAGCCGGACAAGGAGAAGGATGGCGCAGGATCAACTGAGCGCGAGGCACCGCCAGCCCGGGGACCATACGGCACAGTCGCAGGCTCCCTTGAACCGCCTCGAAACGACGTCATGCCTGCGGCAGACGGGAACGGAACGAACAAGGAAGGAAAGGCACAGTCTCAAGGGGGAAGGCGCGCTGCGGCTAATGACTATCGACACCACCACCACAAACACCGCCACTCGAACCGACAAGACCACCTACACCGTCACCGCAAAGCGGTGGAAGCACGGTTGGGAACTTCACATCGACGGCATCGGCGTGACTCAGTCGAAGACTCTCGCGACCGCTGAGCAGATGGTCCGCGACTACATCGAGACGCTCACCGACCAGGACGTCAGCGGCGCTGACGTCGTCATCACGCCCGAGCTTGGCGCGCTCGGAAAGAAGGTGAAGACCGTTCGCGCCCAGGTCGATGCAGCTGAGCGTGCTCAAAGAGACGCTGCTCAGGCGAAGCGTCAGCTCGCAGATGACCTGCGTTCGGCCGGCCTGTCGGTGTCGGATACGGCCGCGATACTCGGCGTGTCCCGAGGGCGCGTTACTCAGCTGAGCAACGCTTCATAAACTAGTCCGCCGAAAGCTTTCGGCGGACAGCCTGACTGGGCATCGAGCGAGAGGGGTCCGATTGGGCACGTACTAGCACGCGTCGCTGGAATGACTGCCAGTTGTGCAAGCCTCACAAAGAGGCAAGCGACGCGACGCGGATGCCCAATGTCAGCGTTGCGCCAGTTCGGCCGCTCGAGGCGCCTCAGTCGCCGCAACGTCTGGGCTGACGGCGAACCCGATCGCACCTACGGGTAGGTACTGGCGGCCAGCAGCTTGCTGTCATTGTGCGTCAGTGTCGACCGCACGCGGATCAGCCCGTTCGGTGCGGCTCGGGCGCCATCCAGCCGACTGGGACTGGCGCCTAGGAGGTGGCTGCGGTTCGCCCGGTGCCGCCGTGCCCGGTCACAGAACGTGACGTGGGGTTGGCGACTCCCGGCGTGCCGCCGGCCGTTGATCGCCGGGCCGGCAATGGGCCCGGGGATGGGCTGGGCTGTCGTTAGGGGCCGGGCGCTGGTCAGCCGGGGATTAGTCCGAGCTGGCGGAGCAGGCTGAGCTCGTCGAGCCTGCCCCAGCGTTCGACGATCTTGTCGCCGTGAAGGCGGAATATCTGGATGCCGACGAGGGTGATCGTCTTGCCGGTTGGCTGTACACCCATGAGCTCCCCGGTGTGGGTGCCGCTGGCGGTGAATCGTTCGACGACGATGTCGCCCTCGGCGATGAGCTGGTGCACGTCGCTGTGCCAGTCGGGTAGCGCCTCGCGGAACACCGCGGCGGCTAGCCGCATCCCCTCGGGCCCGTCCGGGGCGCCGGGGAACGGCGCATCGTGGTTGACGAATTCCGGGTCGAGGTAGCGCCTGGCGGCGTCGAGATCGCCGTTGGTGAACAGCTCCTGGATGAATGTCTGGACGAGTTGCTTGTTTCGTGCGGTGGCAGTGGTTGTCATGGGCTGATCGTCGAGCCGGCGAGGGCACGGGACCATCCCGGGAAGCTGGGATTATGCACCCGGCTGCTGCGGGCGGACACTGGGGTTGTGCCGAGAAAAGCCAGCACGACCGCAGCGGTGCGCGATCTGGTCCGCCACTGCCACAGCGGGCTGGACGTGCCCGGTTTGCAGCGGGAGCTGCTGCGATCGGTGCGCCGGCTGATGCCGGTCGACGCGGCGTTCTTCGCCACCGCCGACCCCGAGACGTTGTTGTTCACCGGCGCCTATGCCGAAGAGCCACTCGGCGCGGCAACACCGCTGTTCCTCGACAACGAGTTTGGCAGCGACGACGTGAACAAGTTCGCGGCCCTAGCCACCTCGTCCGGCCACGTCGCCTCTCTGGACGCTGCGACGCATTCCGACCGTGCCCTGAGCCGGCGCTACCGCGACATCATGAGCCCGCTCGGCCTGGGCGACGAGCTGCGCGCGGCCCTGGTCGCCGGCTCGCAATGCTGGGGCTACCTGTGTCTGCATCGCACCGATCACGCGCTTGGCTTCACCGCGTCGGAGACCACGCTCATCGCAGGCATTGCCCCCCAGCTGGCGCATGCGCTCCGCCAGGCCGTGCTGCTGCATGGTTCCGCGGCGGGCGGCACCCACGAACCGGGCGTCGTGCTGCTCGCCGATGACCTGAGCCTGGTGGCTGTCACTCCGGAGGCGGAGCACCTGCTCTCGCTGGTCGCGGAGAGCCGCCCGGGCAAACTCCCGCTTCCGGTCGGTGTCTACACCGTCGCCGCGGCGCTCCGCGCGGTCGAGCAGGGAACGGCGCTACCGTGGACCGTGCCGGCGACACGAGTCCGCACGATCTCCGGGCAATGGCTCAGCCTGCACGCCTCCCGGCTGCAAGGACCCGCCGGCGCCGAGCACATCACAGTCGTCATCAAGAACGCTGAGCCGGCTGCCACCGTGCCGCTCCTGCTGTCCGCCTACGGGCTCAGCCCGCGCGAGGGGGAGGTGGCCAAACTGGTCCTCCGCGGCACGTCGACCCGGGCAATCTCCAGCACGCTGCACATCTCACTAAACACTGTCCAGGACCACCTCAAAGCAGTCTTCGACAAGACGGGCGTCCACAGCCGCCGCGACCTTGTCAGCCAGCTACTCCGCCCGCCGGACCCGGAAGCCAAAGAACCGCCAGGCAAAGCCTGACGCCAGAATCGCCCGATAACGTCGCGCGCTTGCAGGTGTCAGCGCTTTGTCGGAGATCCGGCTGGTGCGGTCCGACGGCAGTCACGCTCCGATTGCATTGCCAGATGTCCTATTTCCATGCGCAGCGAGATTGAGGCGGCCAGGTGATGACGGCTGACGTAAGCGGTCTCGACGCGGCTGACCCGCCTGACTCGGACGAGGAACCGCGCCGGGCATGGACAGTGGCGCTGTCTCCGCACGCCCGAGCCGCCAAGCTTGCCCGCAGGGCTACCAGTGCCGTACTGCGGTCATGGGGAGTAGCGAGGCTGAGGAAGCCGCGCTCGCCAGAATCCTGGGAGACCGAGCGGCGACGAAGCCAGCGCTAGCTCACCGTCGCCCCGCTGCCACCTGGCCGGGCCGTGAGGCCGAAGCCAGCGACGAGGGCGGTGAGAGCGTCGCGCCAGATCCGGGTTTCCTCGCCGGAAGTCATCTGCCCGCGCAGTTCGACCGCCGCGAGCCCCTCGCAGAGCGCATGGAACTCGCACGCAGCGTCTCGCACCGAGCGGCTGCCGAGCAGTCCGACCATCTTGACTCGGGTCACCCTCGCCTCGAGGGCGGCGAAAGCCTCCCCGGCGGCGGTAGCGAACTCTCTTGCTAGCTCTGGCGAGCCCGTCGTCCGCTGGACGCCGATACTGAACAACGAAGGGTGTCCGATGACGAAGCTCCGGAACACCGCGACGCCAGCTTCGACTAGGTCAGCGGCGGGATCCTCGGTTGTCGGCAGCCCGGCGATCGCTTCGCCGAGCATGGTAAACGCCCGGGCGCCTAGAGCGATCACCAGGCCATCCTTGGAACCGAACAAGCTGTACACGGCGCGCGTGGTGGTTCCCGCGCTGTCTGCCAGGCCGCGGACCGACAGACCCTCCAGGCCAGCCACCTGGACGATCTCCTCGGCGGCCTCTAGCAGCGCGGCGGCGGTTTGCTTGTTGTGTTCCCTGGGCCTTCCCACTCTTGACACCATATCGCAACAGCGTTACGTTATGAATATCGTAACTGCGTTTCAAAAAACGAAAGGCTTGACATGGAGATGGGCAGAACGCGGGCGAGCGGGCAGCGGCAGCCTGTGATCAGGAACCTCGCCGGGCTCGCTGCGGACGACTGGGGCGAGTCCGATGCCCGGCCGCCGCTGGTCCTCCTCCATGGCCTCACCTTCGATCGCAGCCTGTGGCGACCGTCGCTGGACGAGTTGCAGCGCATCGACCCTGGCCGCCGCGTCCTTGCGCTGGATCTTCCCGGTCACGGCGCGTCCCAGGGATGGCCGTCGTATGACGTTGCAAGCGTCGCTAGCGGCGTGCACCGTGCCGTCGAGGAAGCGCAGCTGCAATCGCCTGTGGTCGTCGGGCACTCGATAGCCGGCGTCATCGCAACCGCCTATGCTGCCCAGTACCCGACCCGGGGGGTCATCAACGTCGACCAGCCGCTGCAGGTAGCGCCCTTCGCGGGTTTGGTGCAGTCTCTCGCCGACAAGCTTCGCGGGCCCGCCTTCCCGGCCGTCTGGCAGATGTTCGCGGCCAGCATGCAGATCGAACTGCTGCCCGACGCCGTGCAAGACCTCGTCCGGTCAAGTTCCCGGCCGCGGCAGGACCTCGTCCTCGGCTACTGGCGCGAGGTGCTGGACCGGCCTGCCAGCGAGCTCACCGACATGGTCGTGGCCACACTGGCGGCAGTGCGCGCCGCCGGAGTGCCGTACCTTCACGTCGCCGGCGACGACCTGGAGCCCGGCTACTGGGAGTGGCTGACCGAAATGCTCCCGCAGGCGACTGTCACGGTGTGGCCAGGAAGCGGGCACTTCCCGCACATCGCTCATCCCGGCCGTTTCGCCGCGTGCCTCGCTGCCGGCGGGTCGCGTGGGAGCAACGCGGCGATCATCGCTTCGGCTATGAAGGCGCCATAGCGCTCAGCCGGCCAGCCGCGCTTGACCACTAGCAGTTCATAGAGATCGGGTGAGCTGTACGTCCACATCACCTCGCCGGCCTGTTCGACTGTGAGGTCGGGGCGCAGGTGCCCGGCCGCAGCGAGGTTGTGCGCATTGGCGGTCATGCGGCTCAGGCGTGCGGCGTCGACCTCGGTGAGCAGGCCAGCCATCTCCGGATCGGCCGCGGCGGCGGCGCGGACCAGCAGCATGATCGGCGCGATCCGGGGAGCGACCTCGACGGTGAGGTCGCCCCAGCCTCGGATGATCTTCCGGGGATCGGGCTCGTGGAGCTGCAGCCGGTCGGATCTCGTCTCGGCCGGCACCGGGCCCCCACCGGCTAGTGCGGCGTCGCAGATCGCCCGGACCAGGCCGGGCTTGCCGCCGAATGCCTTGTAGATCGTCTCGACCGAGACTCGCGCCTCCGTTGCGATCGCGGCGATCGTCGTCGCCGCGAACCCGTCGCGCAGGAACAGCCGCCGGGCCGTCTCGATGATCGCGCTGCGTGTCTGCCGGGCCTGCTCGGCCCGCCGGGCCGAGTCATACGGGCGCCTCGGTTTGACAGGAGTCATATTCCGATCCATAGTCATGTATCGATTACATGAGAGTGTATCAAATTCTAGGGAGTCCAGCATGGACGGCAACGGAACTGATGGCGGCCCGGCGGCGATGGTCGAGCGGTTGCGCGTGGCTACCAACGCTCATGACCTGGAGGCGCTGGTCAGTTGCTTCGCCACTGATTACCGCAACGAGACTCCGGCACATCCTGATCGCGGCTTCACCGGGCGGGATCAGGTTCGCAGGAACTGGGAGCAGATCTTCGCCGCCGTGCCTGATGTCGCCGCCGAGGTTCTGCGCTGTGCAGTCCACGGGGACACGGCCTGGACTGAGTGGGAGCACCGCGGTACCCGGCCCGACGGATCGCCGCACCTCATGCGCGGCGTGGTGATCTTCGGCGTGCGCAATGGCGCAGCCGAGTGGGCGCGCTTCTATCTCGAGCCAGTCCAGGCTGATGGCGACAACGCCGACGCGGCCGTACGCCGCCAGCTGGCACCCGGCGGCGCGAGATGATCCTCATCGCCGGCGGGACCGGCCGACTCGGAACCGTTCTGGTGACCCGGCTAGCCGGCCGGGGGCTAGCAGTCCGGGTACTGACCCGTGCCCCGGCGCGGGCAAACCATCTCGCCGCGCTGGGCATCGAGGTAGTAACCGGCGACGTGCGCGACCCCGCCAGCCTTGCGGTGGCTGTCCGTGGCGCGGACGTCGTCGTCTCAGCGATCCACGGATTCACCGGGCCCCGGGGTACGTCCCCGGCCACGATCGACTACCAGGGCAATGTCAGCCTGATCGATGCTGCCCGATCCACCGGCGCTCAGTTCGTGCTGATGTCCGTCGTGGGTGCCGCCGCCGACAGCCCCATGGAACTCTTCCGGATGAAGCACGCCGCGGAGCAGCACCTGCTGGCCGGTGCCGGCGACTGGACGATCGTGCGGGCCACCGCGTTCCTAGAACTGTGGATCGATGTGCTAGGAAAGACTGCTGCCCGCTCCGGCCGGCCCGTCGTCTTCGGACGCGGGGACAACCCGATCAACTTCGTCTCCGTCACAGATGTCGGCGCAGCTCGTCGAGCAAGCCGTGATCGACCCGGCGGCCCGCGGCCGCATCCTCGAGATCGGCGGCCCTGACAACCTCTCCTTCAACCAGCTCGCCGCAGCAATCCAGCAAGCCGCCGGGCGGACCGCCCCGCCCCGTCATGTGCCTCCGCTGGTGCTGCGGCTGATGGCCCGCTCCGCCGGCTACCTCATGCCCGAGCTCGGCCGCCAGGCACGCGCGGCGCTCGTCATGGACCAGGCCGACTTCAGCTTCGATGCGACCGCCATTCGCCAGGCTTACCCGGACATTTCATGCACGCCGCTTAGCACGTGCCTATCAGACAGGAGCCGCGACGGCTCTGCAGCCCGAGAGCATAGCCACCATTAGCTGGCGGGCGCGGGCCGTGAACTAGCGCGGCGGAGACTAGTTCAGCTCCTGACTCTCACTTCGGAGCTGCAGCGTCGACCGCTGGCGACACGATCAGGTGCTGCTCTGGTGGCGGATGATCGATAGATCTTCTTCACCGAGCGCTTCCTCAGCGTCGAGGACCTTGGGCTTGAAGAGCAGCTGGGCGATCAGGGTCGGCACGAACGCCGACAGGATGACGACAGTTACCAGCTCGGTGTACTGGGCCTTGTTGATGAGGTGGTGGGTGAGACCAAACAGCGCGGCGATGGAGCCGAAGGTGAGCCCCGTGGCCATCAGCAGCGTGGTGTAGGCACGTTCGCGTGGCGGCAGCCTGAACGCGGCGGCGACCGGCCAGACGCCGGTCATCTTGGCACCGGGCTCGGAGTTTGCGCTTCCACCGCCGCTGGGATTGGAACGGGGCGGCAGGTACATCGAATCGCGACCCCGTTTGGTCAGATCCCGGCGCATACGACGGCAAAGATCGTGCACGAAGCCCGCCCGGGCCGTGAACTACCTGGGTCATGCTGAGTTCCACGGGCTCAGCGGCAACCACTCCATGACCACCGCCATGGATGCTCTGCGAGGGTGTGGCAGTCGCAGCAAGCCTTCGAAGCCCACGGACCGGTGCTCATGCCGATCCTGCACAAGCCAAGGATCGACCCCGGCACGCCAGATGTCATGCCGATCCCAATCTCGCTGGCTGACCAGGGTCCGGCTCGGCGCAGTGGACTGGGCCCAGCCACGGCCAGGCTACGTTCATGCCGGTGAACCCAGGACGGCATCACACCGGGCCCGCCATGCCAACCTTAAGGTCGCAGGAAGCGTGCGTGCGTTGCGTGCTGCGCGCCACGTGCGCCAGCCACAATGCCACGATCGCGTACGCCGCGCTGCCGCGCCCGATCGCGCTAAGCCCGCCTCGCTCCTATCCGCCGGCCATGGCTCCGATGATGAGGTAGGGCTCGTCCCCGCGGGCAACGGCGTCGGGCAGCGGGCGCGTCGGGCTGCTCGTGGGACAGGTCGTCCTCGCAGGCGAAGAAGCGGATGAAGGCCCGCCGGCGGCGGCTGTCCTGGTCGCGGATCGTGCCGCGGAGCATGGGGTACCTGGCCTCGAGCGCGTCGAGCACGGTGCCCTGGGTGACCTGGCCCGGCGACGTCCAGCCGCACCTCGCCCTGGACGCTGGCGAGCCGCCGCAGGTGCGCGGGCAGGACGACCCGGATCATGACCGCGTCCGCCTCAGGTGGGAGCAAGCGTCTGGACCTCGACCGACAGCACCGCGGGCAGGTCCCGGACGATCGGCGCCCAGGTAGTCGCCCGCGTCGGGCGAGGCGTAGACCTGCCCGCCGGTGGTGCCGAAGTACACCCCGCAGGAGTCCAGCGAGTCGACGGCCATCGCGTCCCGCAGCACGTTGACGTAGCAGTGCTGCTGCGGCAGGCCGGCTGTCAGCGGCTCCCACTCGTCACCGCCGGTGCGGCTGCGGTAGACGCGCAGCTTGCCCGTCGGGCGGGAAGTGCTCGGAGTCGCTGGTGATCGGCACGACGTAGATCGTCTCCGGCTCGTGCGCGTGCACGTCGATCGGGAAGCCGAAATCGGTCGGCAGGTTGCCGCTGATCTCCCGCCACGACTCGCCCGCGTCGTCGCTGCGCATGACGTCCCAGTGCTTCTGCATGAACAGCACGTCCGGCCGGGACGGGTGCATCGCGATCCGGTGCACGCAGTGCCCGACCTCGGCGTCGGGGTCAGGGATGCCCTCCGACATGCAGGCCCTCGGTTGACCGGCCGCCAGCGTCTGGCCCGCGTCGTCGGACCGGAACGCGCCCGCCGCCGAGATCGCCGCGAACATCCGGCTCGGCCGGGACGGGTCCAGGATGATCGTGTGCAGGCACATCCCGCCCGCGCCCGGCTGCCACGACGACCCGGAGCCGTGCCCGCGCAGGCCCGGCAGCTCCTGCCAGTGATCGCCGCCATCGGCCGACTTGAACAACCCGGCGTCCTCCACCCCCGCGTACACCGTGTCCGGGTCGTCCAGCGACGGCTCCAGATGCCAGACCCGCTCGAACTCCCACGGATGCGGCGTGCCGTCATACCACTGATGCGTACCGGGCACGCCGTCGTAGCTGAACTGGTTCCCCACCGGCGCCCAGCTCGACGCCGCCATCATCGGACCGCTGGATCACCTGACCCGACCAGCCACTGGACTGCGAGGCATACAGCCGGTCCGGGTCAGCGGGCGACCCCTTCACGTGGTAGATCTCCCAGCCAGAAAAATGCGGCCCGCGAAACCACCCAGTCTCTCCGGCTGCCATCCGCCGTCAGCACGAACGCGCCCTTCCGCGTGCCCACCAGTACCCGTACGCCGCTCATGGTGACTCCTTCCAGGCCGCCAGGCCGCCCGCCTGTCGTCCACTCCCTGATGATCCCGCTCCCGGCCGAACCGCGGCACCAGTCCGGGAACCTTTTACTCATTCGTTCTACAGGTCACCGCCGACAATGCGTGGCCGCCCATCATGACGACGAACCGGCGCCGAGCGAATAGACAAGTGCTCGGCCCGGACGGCAAGCTCGGCTGCACGCTGCGTGTCGTCAGCCCAGCCCCGTCCACAGATAGCGGGCGCCGATGGCCAGGACCAGGACGCCGACTATCCGGCGAATCACCGTCTCGGGAAGCCGGGACTGAATCCGGGCGCCGGTGTACGCCCCCGCCAGACCGCCAGCACCGAGCGCGATGCCCGTGGACCAGTCCGGCGCTACCGTGCCGTGCTGGTGGATCGACAGGATCGTGAAGGTGACGACGCCGGCCAGCGACGTGATGAACGTGGACGCCAGGGCCGCCGGGGCTACCTCGGACGGGCGCCGCCCGGAGCCGATGAGGATCGGCGCCAGGATCGATCCCCCGCCGATGCCGTAGATCCCGCCCACGCAGCCCACCGCCGCCGCCAGGACAATCAGAAGGAACGCGGGAACGGGCCGGCCCCGGTGCTCTGGCATGCCGGGCCGCGGCGGCTTGGCTAGTGCCAGCCAGGCCCCGAGCGGGAGGAGCACCGCAGCCACTACGAGATCGAAGACCCGAGATCCCGGCAGTAGCTCAACGCGGATCACTGACCCCGCG
>CAVSRT010000013.1:0-211764 GCA_963730435.1 uncultured Actinomycetota bacterium
GCCTCGTTATCAACCGGAGACGAGTGGTGGCACTTCGGACAGCTGGTGCCGGTCAAGCCACCTTCCATGTCCGGTCTCCAAGACGGGCGACGACGTCGATACTGCCACCGAGCGCGGCGACGAAGGCGCGCACGACGTCGATGCCGGAGATCTCGCCATGCTCGATCTTGGAGATGCGGGCCTGCGACACACCGAGCGCATCGGCGAGCTCCGCCTGCGTCACCCCAGCGGCGGTGCGCATCTCGGCCAGCTGATGCCCGCGCATATGTTTCCCGGCGCTCGCGGGCTGCGGCTTTGCCAGCAGCCTGCTCTTCTCCCGTCCGCGGGTCAACTGCGCCGGACTTGGCCTTGACGTCACTCCACTTGGAATAGTTGCTGCTCATCGTTTCTTCGCCTTTTCTTCTTCGAGCTCGATCAAGTGCCGTCTGAATCGGTCGTCCGCCAGCGGAATCGCCTCGCGATACCAGCCATCCCAGTTTCCTGCCTTGTCGCCGGCGACTTAAGAAGATGGCCTCGCGCCTAGGGTCGAACGCGAACAGCAGCGGTATCTCGGTCGTCCCGGACGACGGCGGGCGCAACTCTTTCATGTTGTGGTAGCTGCTGCCCTTCACCCTGTCAGCCAGCGGCCGCCGCATTGCAGGGCCTTCTAGAGCGAGCTGATCGATGGCGTCCTCGATGAGATCGGCGGTCTCGGGGTCGCTCGTGCATAGCGCCAGATACACGCCTCGACCTCATGATGGAGGCTCACCTTCCACGCCATGGTCTCGATTATAACCTATCGGTCATGTCCGGGCTGACGAGTTCTGGTGGCATCGTCACTCGGAAAACCGCACGGCTCAGGGCCTTGAAGGAAGACTGGCGCTTGGTGCCGGGGCGATCCGCCGCGGGTCGGGGAAGCCGAGGCTGGTGTATCCGGGGGCGCGGCCAGCCAGTGCTGCGGCAGCACGCCGGTGGCCGCATCGTCGTAGTCGTGTACCTCGGCCGTTCCCTTTCCGGGGTAGGGACGGAGGATGCGCCCGGCGTATTGGACGAGGCGTCCTTTCCACCTGACCGGGGCGGCAGGAAGAGAGTGTCGAGTACAGGGCAGTCGAAGCCTTCCCCGGCATATGGCCCTGTGGCCACAACCAGCAGCGGCGGGCCGCCTGGCTGCGGCTGCAGGCGCGCCAGGGCAGCGGTGCGGCTCTTGGCGCCCATGCCGCCGCGGAGCACGACCGGGTCATGACCCATCGCCTGCAAGCCGTCCGCGAGTTGCTGCAGGTGCGCGATCCACAGGGTGAGCACCAGGCAGTTGCGTCCTCTTGTCAGGGCCGCTGACACATCGGCGATGACCTGTTTGGTGCGGTCATCGTTGCCTGCCAGGTCGCGGTAGATCGCGGCCATCCCGCCCGGCGCTTGCGGGTCGGCGTCGCCGCTGTAGCGGTAGTCGGTCGGGTGGACGTGCAGCACGGGAACCGGCCGGGTGTCCCTGGCCGTCGGCGCGACGCCGGGAAGAGCGAGCTCCTGTCGGCCCAGGTTCTGGTCCCGCTCGCGAGATGGAACGATAGTGTGCCGAGTCGGCCCGACTTGCCAGGCGATGAGGTCGTCCAGCTTGTCGCGCCGGTACGGAGTGGCGGTGAGGCCAAGCCAGCGACGCGACCGGATTTGCTTAACAGCGTCCTCGAAGGCCGCTGCCGGGACGTGGTGGCATTCGTCCGCAATCACCAGCCCATAACCTGCAGTCAACTCGCCGACATCGGAGCGGCGGGCCAGCGTCTGCAGCGTGACAACATCAATAGTCCCGCGCAGCTTGGCCCGGCCGCCTCCGAGCTGGGCGGGCTTGACGCCGAGGAACTCTCCGACGCGGGTCCGCCACTGGTCGGCCAGCGCCTTGCGGTCGACCAGGATGAGCGTCGATGTGCCATGCTCCGCGATCAGCGCGCAGGCGACGACTGTCTTCCCCGACCCTGGCGGCGCGACCAGGACACCCTGCTCATGACGGGACAGGTCGGTGACGGCCTCACGCTGCAGGCCGGTCAGGGTGCCGGTGAAGGTGAAATCCTGCGCAGTCCCTGCCGACCGCTGATCTGTCGTCTCTAGGCGGCTGCCTGCTTCCTCCGCCAGCGCCGCGACAATGTCAATCAGCCCCCGCGGGAGGATCAGGCCGCCATCGACTGTTTCGTCGAAGCTGTGCAGGAATCGGGCCACATTCCAGGTAGAGGCTCGCATCCGCTGACGCTCGTAGAACAACGGATTACGCATCGAGGCCGCGTGCCGAAGCGTAGCGGCCAAGCCTGGCGTCAGCTCGGCTTGCTCCAGCCGGATCCCGGCGGCGAGCCTCGTGTGGATGACCGGTGCGGCGGCTGGCCGAGTCGCTGAGGAGACCGCTCCAGCCAGCCGCTTCACCTCTCATCCACGGCGCGCAGGCCTTGTCGGCTGCCCGTGCGACCTCTCGCGGACTCATCCGCCCCAGCCCGGACAAGTAAGCCCATTGGTCCTGACACGGCTCCAGCGTTCCTGGTCTACGAACACGGTCCTGCCGTCATCGCGGGCCGGCTTGAACAGCGGAGCAGCAATCAGGTTGCCGACCCGCCGGCCGGGAGGAGATCCTGGGACGGGAACAGACGGTCGTAGCTCGTCAGCTTCATCCGGCCGCGCAGCGTCATCGCCTCCCGTAGCAGCCCGGTGCCCAGACGGCGAGCGGTCTCCGCTGGAACCGGGGCCGTGAAGAACGCCCACGCATGAGCGCCCACCCCCGACCGCGACACCTCCAGCGCCACGGGCGCTCCGACCGCCCTCGCCGCTTTCAGGTACATCAGCGCGTCGATCATGGCGTCGGGCCCGTCGAAGTCAGCCGCCAGCCACCAGCACCGGTCTCCGTCCAGCAGCGGGTACAGGCCAATGTGCATCTGCCCGGAGAGGTGCGCAGCCAGCACCTCCGCGGTCAGCGGCAGGTACGCCCGCTCGGCGTGCGGCACGCCCGTGCGGAACCCGCCCTGCATGGCGGGAACCCAGCCAGCCTTGCCGGTGCGGCGGTTGTCGTACCGGATCGCATAGACATCCGTACGCGCGGCGAACAGCGCTCCGAAGAAAGCCACCTTCTCCTCTGGCGCGGAGTTAGCGTGCACCGGGCCGGGCGGTGCCTCGAAGAACCCCGCCTGCGCTGGCCCCGGCGGCGCGGCACCCTTGGGAGTCAGATCGAGCAGCCGAAGCAGACGCGTGTTCTCAGCCCGCAGCCGCCTCAGCTCTGCAGCCACCGCAAGAGGCAACTCGCCATCGAGGCGGTCGAGAATCTCGCTCACGCTGACTACGGTACGTGCCTGCAACAGCCGATTGTGGCTGCCGGATTCCGCCGGGTGCGCATGTTCGACGGACTGTGTCACGGACCCACACTGGACCAGGTTGTCGTAGCAGCCCGGACCATCATCGAGCCAACGCACGGCACGGGGCAGCTGCGCGACGTGCTCGTCCTGCCGTCCGTGTCCTGAAGCGCATCCGTTTCCGCAGATTTCGCGACGCGATCGGCAGCAGGCAGGCCCGCCGGAGAACGAGGCAGGACGTCGGCTGCCCATAACGGCTGTCTCGCGATCCTGGCCGCACTGAGTAGAACTCACGCTCGATGACCAAAAGGTGGAAGCCAACGTGCACAGGCAGTGAGCCACGCCCGGCGACACCAACCGACGCCCAGCCAGGAACAAATGGTTCCCGCAGTGGTTCGGGAAGCGATAGCACCTAAATTCGGAAAGTAGCTGCTACCAGTCGGGATGGCGGGATTCGAACCCGCGGCCTCCTGCTCCCAAAGCAGGCGCGCTAACCAAGCTGCGCTACATCCCGGCGCCGCACGATCTGGCTGCTAACGGCACTGCGCAAGTGTACGGGAAATCGGGCGTTGCCTGGCCAGCGGCCGGACAAGGTCAGCGGCGCGGGCGGTCAGCGACCCAGGGCGACCGGCGGCGACCTGTGGACCAGGGCGACCGCCGGCGGTCAGTCGGCCGGGACACCGCTGGCGACCGCGGCCGGATGGGCCGCCGCGGGGAGGTCGGCCCCGTTCCCTCACGATTGATGGGTTTGTCCTGACCGCAGGGTAACTCGGGAATCCGTGGGAAAATCGGCAGTGTGGTGAAGGGCAGCAGTTCAGGCGGGGCTAAGCGGCGGCGCCCGAAGCCGTCGCAGGCCACGACGCCCGGCGAGCTGCTCGCGCCCTATCACGCCAAGCGCGACTTCTCGCGGACGCCCGAGCCGTCGGGCGCGACGCCGGAGGCAGCCGCCGGTCAGCTCAGATTCGTAGTCCAGCGGCATCGGGCCCGTCGCCGTCACTACGACCTGCGCTTCGAGATGAATGGCGTCCTGGCGAGCTGGGCCGTGCCGAACGGCCCGACCCTCGACCCCGCGGCCAAGCGGCTCGCCGTCCACGTCGAGGATCACCCGATCGAGTACATCGATTTCGAGGGCGTGATACCGGCAGGCGAGTACGGCGGCGGCGACGTGATCGTCTGGGACACCGGCACCTGGGAGCCGCACGAGACAGACGACCCGGTCGCGGCCGTCGCGGCCGGCGAGCTGCACGCGGATGTGACCGGGCACAAGCTCAGGGGGCGGCTGATCCTGGTTCAGCGCGGGCGCGGGCGCGAGGACTCCAACCAGTGGCTGCTCATGCACAAGCATGACGACTACGCCGTGGCCGGCTGGGACGCCGAGGACTACCCGCAGTCCGTGCTCAGCGGCCGGACCAACGATCAGGTGAAGGCCGACCCGGACCGGATCTGGCGGTCCGACCTGCCCGCCGCGGAGGCGTCGGTCGAACTGCGGCCGCGGCCTGTACCTGGGCCTACGGAGGATGAGCTCGCCGAGCTGGACGAGATAGGCAACGCGGGGACGTGGCATATCTTCGGCCGCGAGCTGCGGCTGACTAACCTCGACAAGGAGCTCTTCCCGGCAAGGACGCGCGAGCGCGGGGCGCGCGAACCAGGGGCGACCGCTGGGGCGGCAGCCGAGCGGGCGGCGACCGAGCCGGCCGTGACCAAGCGCGAGCTGGTCAGGTATGCGGCGCAGATCGCGCCGGTGATTTTGCCGTACCTGGCAGGCCGCGCGCTGAACATGAACAGGTTCCCGGGCGGGGCGGCGCACCCTGGATTCTGGAACAAGCAGCTCCCCGACCACGCGCCGGCCTGGCTGCCGCGCTGGCACAACCCCGACGCCAAGGAAGGCCGGACGACCACGTATCTCGTGGTCGACGAGCCAGCGGCGCTCATCTGGGTCGCGAACTACGGCGCGCTGGAATGGCATGCCTGGACGTCGCTCGCTGCCGACCAGGGCAGCCCGACCTATGCGCTGATCGACATCGACCCCGGTCCCGCGACGTCATGGGAGGACATTCTGGTGCTCGCGCGGCTGCACCGGACTGCGCTGGCGCACCTCGGCGTCACGGGCCAGCCGAAGGTCACGGGCCGGCGCGGGATCCAGATCTGGATTCCGGTGCGGGCGGGGCTCACCTACCAAGACACTCGAGTGTGGGTGGAGCACCTGTCGAAGGAGATCGGCGCGGTGGTGCCGGAGCTTGTCAGCTGGAAGTGGGATGTCAGCGAACGGCACGGCCTGGCCCGGCTCGACTACACCCAGAACGTGAGCAACAAGACCCTGGTCGCTCCCTACAGCCCGCGGGCCGCGCCGGCTGCGCCCGTGTCGGCGCCCATCGCCTGGGATGAGCTGGACGATCCGGCGCTGCGCTCGGACGGATTCACGATCCGCACGGTGCTGGAGCGAGTGGCGGAGAAGGGCGACCTGTTCCGCCCGGTGCTGGGACCGGGCCAGGAGCTGCCGCCGTTCTCGTGATGTAACTTACGAGGCCGGTGGCGGCAGTGACCTGGCGGCCGTAGCTGCAAGGTTCGCGGACGGGCTGCGACCCGGTACGCTACCCAGGGCGGGAACGTGGCCGATCTCGGCTGATCTCGTTAGGTCGTTCGCCGTGCGGGCGTAGCTCAATGGCAGAGCCCCAGCCTTCCAAGCTGGTCATGAGGGTTCGATTCCCTTCGCCCGCTCCAACCCGAAACCCCAGGTCAGCGCCACGATCTGCTTTCATCGGCTACGTCTACCATCCATCGTCAGACTGTTTCGTGCCACATACGTGCCACACGGCGTGCCGGTCACGCTTCATTCTGCGATCTCGAGGACTCTGCCGGTGGATCCTGGTGGACCTCACGGACAAGGCCCCCGAGGGCACGCGCGATCGCCTGATCCCGGTCCCTGGTCGCATGCTGATAGATCATCGCCGCGCGTGTGCTCGAATGGCCCAGACGCGCCATCAGCTCCTTCATGCTCGCGCCGGTCGCGGCCGCGAGAGTCCCGCCAACGTGACGCAAGTCGTGGAAATGCAGACCAGGCAATCCGTCCTTCCGGCATGCGGCATTCCAGGTCGGCCGGAAGTTCGAACGTCGCAGCGGGGCACCCATCGGGCCAACGAACACGAGGTCTGGCCGCTTGTTCACGCCAGCCAGTACACCGAGCTAGCACCCGTCCTGGCCGCGCTGATCCCCGGCCTGGAAACCGCGGCCCGCAATGCCCGCACCGATGAGCTGCGCCGCCAGGCCCGTGAATTGCTCGCCGACACTTACCAGGCTGTCGCCGCTATGATAGCCAAACTCGGCGAAGCCGACGTCGCCTGGATTGCCGCCGACCGGGCAGCTTTCGCCGCCGAGGCCATCGGCCAGCCGCTCATGGTTGCCGCCAGCATGTACCGGATGGCGCACGTCTTCCTCAGCCTTGGCCAGACCGCCCAGGCCCAGCAAGTCGCCACTGCGGCCGCCAACACGCGTGAACCACTCATCAACGCGGAGCAGCCCGGCGATTCCGTCGTGCTTTACGGTGCCCTGCAGCTGGTCCTGGCCGTCACCGCCGGCCGTGACAACGAACGCGCGATCGCCTACCAGCGGCTTGCTGAAGCCGGGAGAATCGCTGAACAGACCAGGGCTGGCCCCGACGCCTACGACACCGAGTTCGGGCCCGCCAACGTCGGCGTCCACGCCGTCTCCGTCGCCGTCGAACTAGGCGACGCAGGACACGCCATTGACCTCGCCCGCGAACTCGACACCAGCGACCTCTCCCCCGAGCGAAGATCCCGCCACCTCATCGACCTCGCTGCCGCACACACCATGCGCCGCCAGATCGGCGAAGCCCTCAGCGATCTCCAGGAAGCCGAAGCCATCGCACCCGAACTCACCCGCAGCCACTACGCCGCCCGCGAAGTCACCCGCGACCTGCTCCAGCTCTCCGGCCTGCGGCCCAGGCCAGAACTCCGCGACCTCGCCGAACGCTTCGGCGTCCTGCCCTGACCAAGCCTGACGGAGTTACTGCAGCGCTGCGCGAAGTAGATCCGCTAGCTGTTCGCTCTGCTCGGGCTGCAGCGGGCGGTTCGGCGCCGGCACAGCGTAATGATCGGGATAATCAGGGTCATCGGCCAGCAGTCCCATGACCAGCCGTGGCTCTGCGTATCGCGGGATCACGTGCAGGTGGACATGGCGATCCTGGTTCTGCAGGAAGACGTTGTTGAAATAGTCGGGCTGGGCTATCTGCCTCAGTGCCGCGGTGATCCTCTGGAGCTGGATTCTCAGGTCGTCCCATTCTGCGGCCGTGAGCTGGTCGACAGCCTCGACATGGCGCCGCACAACGAGCATGCTCTTGCCGACCAGATTCTGATTGCGATTCAGCACCATCAGCCAAGCCGAGCTGGCGGCCAAGATCGGACTCAAATCGTCTGCGCAGAGGACGCAGTCCTTGTCTGACATGATCGCTCCTCCCGGCACAACGCTCGGCCACGAACTTCGCACCGTAGCCCTGGCACGCGCGACGTCCTGCGGCCACTCCCGACTGAACCCGGCCGAGAGTCGCCGATCCTGGCAGCTATAGGAAGACGGACGCGCAGTGGCTCTGCCGGTAGTCATGATCGCGGATGGCGTCGGGCATGCGGTCGGGCACCATGGACATGTGACCGGCAAAACTGACAGTAATCTTGTCCCGGCCTTTGAGCACCTCCTCGACGGCCTAATCGCGGCGTTGTGCCCGGACCGGAGCATTCCGGCGAGCCCGAGGCCGCCCAACGACGCCGACAAATCGCGGACGTACAGGCGAGTGAACGCGAAGCGCAGCCAAGTTGCTCGCGAATTGCGCGCCCTGGTCGATAATGGCGGGAAGATTCCCGACGCCGTGCTGGACGCCATCGTGTGCGACGAGGACGTATCCGCGAATCGCCAGCTCATCGAGCCAGCGGTGCACGCTCTGGGTCGCCGGGCAGTTCAGCGGCATCTCATAGCCACCATCGAGCGCGGCACGTACCTGCAGAAGGTCTGTGCCGTCCGGGCCTGGTACTGGTCGCAGGTCACCTTGGTCTATTCGTCGCCGGAGAATCTGCGGCAGCGCCAGCCGACTGCAGCAAGCCGAGCCCGCGACGATGAAGTGGCGGACCTGCGCGCGAACTACCGGACGGCGTGCCTGATGGCGTTCGTGAGCTGCGATGATGTCCCGACCCGCGAATGGCTCGCCAGGGGCTTCCTGCTCAACATCTCTTTCTTCCCGCCCAACCTCCACGACACAGTGGCGCGGGCGCGTGCCATCGCCGAGGCCGATCCAATGCGATTCAAAGACCTGCTGGCCAGGAAGCACGACGGGACCAACCTGGCCGCGATCGGCCGTGAAAATCCGTAGCAAGGACCGGATTTCGCGTCCTCCCGCCGTCGGCACACCACGCCCGCTCACTCCCGGCCGCCGTGCCACATACGTGCCACACGCAGTGAGCCATAGCAGTCAGCCGCGGCAACTCACGGTCAGTTCAGGGCACGCACCAGCCGCTATATCTGTGCAGGTCGGTCAGCACAACGTCTCCCGATCTTCCAAGCTGGTCATGAGGGTTCGATTCCCTTCGCCCGCTCCAACCCGAAACCCGAGGTCAGCGAGAGCACGGACATCATTGCCGCCAAGATCATGATGCTCCTCCGCGTGGCGTGCCCGATCGACGCCTGGTGGCCTCCTTCCTGGCGCCCGCCAGCGCACTGCCCGTAGCGGCGGCGATCAGACGATGAAACCGATCACTACTGCCGAGCAGGTCGGCGACCTCGGCCAACGGCCTGAGCCCCAGGGACGCCATTGGTTCTACGACCGCGGTCGCAGTCCATCTCCTTGCGAGAACGGTAGCGAGCGGCGGGATCAGATCTTGGTGCGCATAACCCATCGCCACTTCGCGATCTTCCGTACTCGCGTGAAGCCGTATTGCGCATACAACTCCTCGGGTCCTGTATGCAGATATGCGCCACGCTGCGGAGGCCGCTCCTCGGTCTGCTCCGGATAGGCCTCTACGACGCCGCCGCCGGCCCGTTTGATCTCGTCGAGTGCCGCCGCGACCGCAGCGGCGGCGATGCCCTTGCCGCGGTCTTTCGCGTTGGTGAAGATGCAGCCGATCCGCCAGTCCGGCAGCTCGGCTAGGCCGCCCTTTTCATAGGCCTTGCGGTTTTTGATGGTAGCCACCTCGGCGGGTGGTCCGAACTGGCACCAGCCGACGCAGCGCTCACCGTCGTAGACGAGCACTTGGTGGACCGTTCCGCGCGTCACATGCTGACGCTTCAGCTCCCGGTTTCCTTCGCGCCCGTGGCCGACGCCCTCCGGGTGGAATCCAATGCACCAGCAACCACCCCAGACGCCGTTGTTAGCCTCGACGAGCGCAGCGAAGTCGTCCCAGGTCTCCGGCGTGAGCATCCGAGTCGTCAACGTCATACCCATAGCGTGACATAGCGGTCTGACATAGTCGTGGCCTTGCAAGCTGGTCATGGGGGTTCGATTCCCTTCGCCGGCTCCGACCCGAAAACCCCAGGTCAGCGGGATCAGGTCGAGCCTCATCTTGATCATGGACTTGGTTCCGGTCTGGTTTCGGGCCACGCACCGGGCCACAGTCAGATGGTCATGCGTCGCCCAAGGCGGCGGCCCTGGCCCTGAAGTCCAGCAACAAGCTGCCGACGTCTTCTCCTGGCTGGCGCTGTCTCGGGCTGTTGTGCGGACTCAGTGCGGGACCCTCCCGGCGGGACCGGGTTGGGACGGGCCTTGAACACGGGTTCGTAATTTCGTCGATCGCTTCATGACCCTCTGCGAAGATGTGGCCGGTGGGATGGGAGGCACTCGAGCAGTGGGGTGAGGACGTCGTTCGCATCGAACCGCTCACTGGCGGAGTTGGCGTCAACGAGGTGTGGAGGGTGCGCGTCAACGGGCACCTCGCGGTCGGTCGCCTCGGCCAACGCAGCGACGCTGATCTCGCGTGGGTAAGCGACCTGTTGCGACACCTCGACCATGAAGGGATGCCGGTGCCGGTGCCGATCCCAACCACGGACGGCCGGCACTTCGCCGACGGTCTGGTGGTGATGACCTACCTGGAGGGCGGATCGCCCGAGACCGAAGCCGACTGGCGTCGCGTCGCCGATACCCTCCGCCAGCTGCATCGGCTGACACAAGGCTGGCCCCAGCGTCCGGGCTGGCGATCGTCGACCGACCTTCTGCATGCCGAGACCGGGACCAGGGTCAACCTCGGTGAGCTGCCGCCTGAGGGTGTGGCTCGATGCCGAGCAGCGTGGGCGCGACTCACCGGTCGCGCGACGTGCGTCGTCCACGGCGACCCCAACCCGGGCAACATCCGCATGACCGCGGATCGCGTCGCGATGATCGACTGGGACGAGTCGCACGTCGACGTCCCCGACCTCGACCTGGCACTGCCGCACAACGCCGCCGGTCTCGGCAACGACGCGTACGACATCGCCGCGCAAGCGCGGGCCGCATGGGAAGCCGCCGTCTGCTGGGACCCCAGCGGGACCGACCAATTCGCAGTCAAGCGGCTCGCCGAAGTTCGCGCGATCTGAGCAGCAGCAGCGAATCGCCAGAGCGCACCTAACGCTGCACGATCGCGCACGTCCAATGTGACGACCCCCGCTGCGAGGAGACCTAGCCGGCGCAATCCGCGTGGAACCGGTTCTGGTCAGGACGGAAAGCATCACGGCCGAGCGATCGTGAGCGGGGACATAATGTTTTGACGACGCGATTACTGTGTCACCATGACGATTCCCGCCTCGCCGCCTACTGCCGGCCAACCCGATAGCCCAGGCAGCGAACGTCAGGTCCTTGAGGCCTTCCTTGACTTCCACCGCCAGGTGCTTGTCAGCAAGGTAGACGGCATCTCGGAGAATGAAGCCCGCCATCGGCGCGTCCCGTCGAAAACTACGCTCACCGGCCTGATCAAGCACATGATCGGGGTCGAGCGAGGCTGGTTTCAGGAAGTGCTGGCTGGACGCAAGCCAGAGGATATCGGTCCCAATGTCGGAGGCGGCGACGAAAGCTGGGACCTGGCCGACAACGAAACAGTCATCTCGCTGATCAAGGAATACGAGCAAACCTGCGAGCAGTCGCGACAAACAGCAGCACGATTCGCTCTCGATGACGCAGTGCCCGAGCCAGACATGGGCCAGGTGTCACTACGGTGGGTCTACGTCCACATGATCGAAGAAACCGCTCGGCACGTCGGACACGCAGACATCCTCCGGGAACAGACCGACGGCGCCGCAGGCATTGACGGCGATTCCGCGGTCGCGACCTGGCTGCACCGTATCGTGGTGAATGCCGCCGTTGCTAACCCGAACATGCACGGAGCCACCTGACGCCCTCGTGCCCGCTGCGTGCCCATCGAGGCCTGGCCGCCTTCTTCCGGGCGCCCGCTAGAGCACTGCCCGTAGCGGCGTCGTCGGTAGTGTGAATCCATGACGCGGAGCGAGCGACTAGCGGAGCAACTGGACTGGCACTGGCGCGAGCACCTGCGGCCGCGGATGGACGGTCTTACCGATGAGGAGTACTTCTGGGAGCCGGTCCGCGGCTGCTGGAGCATCCGGCAGCGCGGCACCTCGACCGCGCCGATGTCGGGGGGCTCGGCGGAGTGGACGGCGGATTTCGAGTCCCCCGACCCGGTGCCAGCGCCGGTGACGACGATTGCCTGGCGGCTGGCGCACATCATCGTCTCGTGCCTGGGCTATCGGGTCGCGTGGTACTTCGGCGGCCCGGAAGTCGACTTCCACACGTTCGCCTACGCGGGGACCGCTGACGAGGCGCTTATGCAGCTCGACGAGACATACAAGAAATGGAACGCGGGGGTCCGCGGGCTTTCGGACATTGACCTGGACAAACCGGTCGGGCCCACGGAGGGGCCCGACCGGTTTCCATTCGAGGGTCTCGTCCTGCACATCAACAAGGAGCTAATCCATCACGGCGCCGAGATCTCCCTGATGCGCGACCTGTACCGCTGGAGGGACTGAGCTGTCGGCGCGGAATACTCCGTGCGGAAGGACCAGGCTCCACGCGTGCTGTATCGCATCGGTCCACCAGTGATCGGGACAACAAGACTGCTGGACGCTGCCGAACCCCCGTCCATTGACTGGCTAGGGACGGTGAATCCGCTTCGAGTAATTACTCCTGCGAGCAGCCAATTGAACTTATCAAGCAGAGCCTGACCGCGGGCTCAAGCGACGCCTGAGCCGCTCTGCATGAGTACCGGACGGACACGGGCTCTGCCTGAGCGGCTGATTGCGCCCGCTCCAACCCGAACTCCCAGCTCCAGGAGCGTTCGCGGTTGAGGCCAGATTCCCGCCGACATGCCGGAGGTCTTGACAGTGCAGTCCGGGGATGCCGACTTTCTCGGGGTGGTCGAGCATGCCACCACAGCTTTAGCATGGCCGATGACGGTCTCGCCATGGATAGGCTGGAGCATGCCCAATGTCGCGTGACGGCGAGGAATCCAACAGGGTCTTCGGAATGGTTCGCCGCGACATAGGTGCGCATGCCAGGCGAGATGAAGAGTCGCAGCGCGTCCTCGGCGTTCCGGTGGACTGGTACGGCCCGGTCGACGGGGTTCCGCTCCGGTCACTCAGACATCCCGTCAAGGCGTACAAGCGTTGGACATTGAGGCGTCGCCTCGGTCCGTATGCACCAGACGACGAAGAAAACCCAAAGTCGACGGGCTAGCCCGTTCCGAAGGCGCGGCCATCGCAGCTCGTGGTGACCGACGTGAGTGCCCGAGCCGGGTCACCCGCTCCTTGAGCTCGCGGCACCAGTCCCCCGCGGCCCAGTGTGGTGGTGGCACGAGGACTTCCTGAAGGGATAGCTGCCTGGCCCAACCGCGCTCAATCGGGGAGTATGTCCTCCTATGGGGATGAGTCCGTCAGCGTCGCGGGTCGCGTGGTACCGATTCCGCTGCACGCTGCGCTCGCGGTGGGGTGGTTACCTGGCGCTCACGCTGCTGCTCGGCCTTATTGGCGGCCTAGCCATCGGCTCGGTGGCCGCAGCCCGACGTACTCAGGGCGCATACCCTGCCTACCTGGCCGCCACCAACCCGTCTGACATTACGGTGCTGACTGGTGTGTCCAGAAAACCGCACGAATCCGGCTACGACCCCGCCGTGATCGCCAAGATCGCCACCCTGCCCGGTGTCCGGCACGTCGCCAGTTATGCGAACGTAAACGTCGCCATCCTGGGGATTGGCGGGGCGCCGGTGGCGGCCCCGCTGGTCGCCGGCCCGCTGCCAGGTAGCGTCGACGGCGAGTACTTCACAACTGACCGGGTCACGGTCGTCCAGGGACGGCTGCCCGACCCGTCCCGCCCCGACGAGATCGCCATCGACGCCAAGGGCACGCCGGCGCAGGTTCATGTCGGCACTGTCGCCGAGCTCGGCTTCTACACCAATACGCAGCTCATGGAGCTGTACGCGGGCAAGCCCGAAAAGCCGGCCTTCCAGCAAAAGGTCACGGTCGTCGGCACTGTCATCTACAGCGCCGAGCAAACGCAAGACGACATCGACAGCCAGCACGACGGCGGCGCGCTGTTTACCCCGGCACTGACCAGGAAGCTGCTGAGCTGCTGCGTTAGCGCCACCGAGACCGCCGTCCAGCTCACCGCCGACGGCTCAGGCCCAGGCGGGACCGCCGGCCCCGGCGCGATAGCCGCGGCCGAAACTCGCATCCAGCAGGCGCTCCCGCGCGGCTTCCCGATCGAGTTCTATGTCACCGCCGACACCGCGGGCAAGGCGCAGCGGGCAATCGCCCCCACCTCGATCACGCTGGCGGTTTTCGGTCTCATCGCGGCGCTCGCCGCCCTCGTGATCGGCGGCCAGGTGATCGGCCGGCAGCAGCGGCTCGGCGCAAGCGAACGCGCGGTGCTGCGGGCCCTTGGCGCGAGCCGCGCCGCCATCGTCGCCGATGGCCTGCCCGGCATCTGCGCGGCCATCGTGGCCGGGACACTGCTGGCCAGCGTTGTAGCCGTCGTGCTCTCCCCGCTGGCGCCGCTCGGCACGGTACGGCAGGTCTACCCGAACCGTGGCGTCGCGTTCGACTGGCCGGTGCTTGGTGCGGGCGCGGGGCTGCTCGTCGTGGTGTTCTGTCTGCTGGCGGTGACGCTCGCCTGGCAGCAGGCGCGGCGGCTCGGGGCCTCTGCGGCGGGCCAGGCGCCACCGGGCCTCGGGGCGTCAATGGCACGGGCGGCGCGGACAGCTGGCCTGCCGACTGCGGCGGGCGAGGGCATCCGGCTCGCCTTGGACCCCGGCGCCGAGCCCGGCTCGATTCCGCTCCGTTCCGTCATCATTGGCACCGGGCTCGCGGTCATCGTGGCCGTCGCGACCGTGACGTTCGGCGCGAGCCTGACCCAGCTCGTCTCGCGCCCGGCCCTCTACGGTTGGAACTGGACCTTTGACCTGAGCTCAGGCCAGACGGTCATCGCCAGGGAGCAGGCCGCCCACGTTCTCGACTCCGATCCGGCGGTCGCTGCGTGGACGGGCATCTGGTACGGGACGGCCAGCATCGACGGGCAAGCCGTCCCCGTTCTCGGCATGATCCCGGGCGCGGCCATCGCGCCCCCGGTGCTGTCCGGCCACGGCCTGGCGGGCCCGGATCAGGTTGTGCTCGGCGCCGCCACGCTGGCGGCGCTGCACAAGCACGTGGGCGACTGGGTCACCGTGTCCAACGGCGGGCCGCGACCATTCCCCTTGCGCATCGCCGGCACCGCCACCCTGCCCGCGCTCGGCGTCCAGGCCACCCTGCACACCGAGATGGGCACCGGCGCGGTTCTGGACTACCAGCACATCCCTGGCGACATGGCGAGCGACCCGAACGAGATCCTGGTCACCCTCCGGCCAGGAGTGGACGTCGCTGCTGCCCGCACCCGGCTGCAGCGCCTCGTCCCCGTCGCCAACGGCGGGGTCGTCAACGGCGTGCAGCGGCCCGCCGAGATCACCGACTACCAGGCCATGGGCGTCGCACCGGCAGTGCTGGCGGGTACGCTCGCGCTCGGCGCGCTCGCCTCGCTATGGCTGACGCTTATGGCCTCGGTGCGCCGTCGCCGCCGGGCGATGGCCCTGCTGAAGACGCTCGGCTTCACAAGGCGCCAGCTCGCCGCCACCGTGGCCTGGCAGTCCACTACGGCGGTCCTGGTCGGGCTCATTCCAGGCATCCCGCTGGGCATAGCGCTTGGTCGGCTGCTCTGGGATACGTTCGCACGGCAGATCGGCTTCGTGCCCGCCCCGGCGGTGCCCGCCCTGACAGTCGCGCTGATCGCGGTCGGCGCGCTCGCCTTCGCGAACCTCGTGGCCGTCTGGCCGGGGCGACTGGCCGGTCGTGTCCCGGTCGCGACCCTGCTGCGCGCCGAGTGAGCCGCTCAGCCACCCGGATCATGCAATCGTGTAGCGCATGAATCGGCTTCCGCGAGCCTGCCAAGAGCTACGGAACAGGGAGAGCTGCTGTGACGCCTAGTAGGCACGGATCGGCACACATCGAGTTCCCGAACGAGCTCGAGATTCTCATCTCACGAGAGTTCGACGCTCCGATCGCTCTCGTCTTCGAGGTATTGACGAAGCCCGAGCATGTGAGCAAATGGGGCGCTTACCCCTCGGACCCGATGACGGAGTGCTCGATCGACCTGCGCGTCGGCGGGAACTACCACTACTCCTTCGTGACGGAGGACGGAGCCGTGTGCTCATTCCGCGGAACCTACCTCGAGGTCGAGCCGCCGACCCGGACGGTGGAGACGTGGCTGTTCGACGGCTGGCCGGATGCGGAAGCGGTCGAGACCTGGCAGCTGCACGAAGCTAACGGAGTGACGACGCTGACGATGCGGCTGGCGTTCCGCGACAAGGCTGGCCGTGACCACTATCCCGCCGGCGGTGAGGAAGCTGGCGAAATGACCAGCTCCGACGGCCCGCCAGCCAGCTTCGACGCGATGGAAGATATCCTCAGGTCACTACGCGACCTGAAGGAAACGTCGCCGTCTTAAGAAGCCCGGTTATTCCCTCGTGATAGGCGCAGCCTTGGTAACAACTGCGGCAGAGCGCCAACCACCGGCTTGAGCAGGTCGCCAATGCTGCTGCTGGCGTCAGTCCCGTTCCGGCGACTTTCCGCCGCCCCAATCATGATCAGGTCGCCCGTCAAGCCGCCCGCCTGTGGTCCGGATCGCCACGCGGCAGCGGAAAGAGATCGAATGCTTACCCGTGGTAACGTCGGCGGCAGATTCCGTCGTGAACCGGGTGTGAGACCTAACCTGTGGAGGTGCCGGATGGCCGAGCTCCCGCCGCCCCCGGAGGGAATTGTGCTGACCCACTTCATCGTCTCCGACGATGTCGAGCGCTCTCGGCGCTTTTACACCGAAGTACTCGGCGGCAGGGTGGCCTTCCCCGGCGAGCCGGTTAATGTTGCGCTATCCAACAGCTGGATCGTCATCAATTCCGGCGGCGGCCCGACCGACGACAAGCCGACGGTCACCCTGGAGACGCCGCGCGATCCCGACCGGGTCAGCAGCTTCCTCAATATCCGGGTCAAGGACATCGAGGCCGTCTACGCCGAATGGAGCGCCCGCGGTGCTCAGTTCCTCACGCCGCCGAAACAGCACCAGTACGAGAAGCGCTGCTACATCCGCGATCCTGACGGTCACCTGATCGAAGTGGGGCAAACCACGGACCCAGACGGGGATTGGTCGCCCGCTCACTGGCCAGCGAGTAAGCCCGTTTAGAAGTCTCCGTTAAGAAGTCTCCGGAACTTGCATGGGGATCCGGAAACGTCGCACCTCCTGCGGCCAACCGCAGGCCACCGCGACTCTTCCCCGCCCACAGCCGCGCCGCCTTCTCGTCGGCCACATCCACCACAGCGAAGCCGCCGAGGTGCTCCTTGGTTTCGGTGAACGGACCGTCGGTGAACAGCGGCGTGCCGCTCGACGCGTCGACACTGAACACCGGTGCAGTGTCGTCCAGGCCGCCGGTGAAGATGAAGACACCGGCAGCCTTCATCTCTGCCACCAACGCCCTGACAGCCTTGGACTTCTCGCGCAACTCCTCGACTGTGTGGTCGGGCACCCACTCGCCATTGAAGGCGATGAGGTACTCGGTCATGTCTCCTCCTTTGCCGGGTGGCCCTGCGGCCACCCTCCACCTTCTCTACGAACACGGCGGCCCTATTCGACACCAGGTCAGGATCTTCGGGCGTCTCCGACCGCCCCTCACACCGGGCACGGACTGCAGGCAACTGCACCGTCTGCCAGACTGCGGCACCTCCACATTCGAGCGAGAAGGCCTGAACCCCTCGATGTTCCGGTTCGCCACCCACCATGCCCGCGCTCACCCGGTTGACAGCCTGGATGAATTTGGCGACGATGGCCGATGCCCCCGGCCGAGGTCGAGCAAGTCCGGGCAATGCTCCCCCAACATCAGCATGGACTGACCGGCCTGCCAGCGCTGCCACGCGGTCCGACCAGCCATGTCCACGCAGCCACTGTAGGCGTGAAATTACTGAGTGTTCAAGCTTCCGGCGCCGCGGTCAGTCGTCGATCGCCTGGTAGGCGGCCGTCCAGAAGTCGAAGAGGATCGGTAGCCCGGGCGGCGCGGGCGCCCGCTGGATCATGAGGATCGTCATCATGTCCTCGGCGGGGTCGTTATACCAGCCGGTGCCGTATATGCCGGGCCATCCGTAGCTGCCAACCGAGGCCAGCGGAGGGTATGAGACTGGCCATGGTCCGAGGTGTGCGCGCTGGGTGCGGACCGACATCCCGAATCCCCAGCCGATGTCGTCAAAGTATCCCGGCTGGAACCCGGAGACTGCCTTCTGCGCGGGCGTCAGGTGGTCGGTCGTCATTAGTGTCACTGACGGCCGCGACAGCACCCGCTCGCCGTGGCGCGTACCGCCGGCCAGCAGGGCCGAGGCGAAGGCGAGGTAGTCACTGGCGGTCGAGACGAGCCCGCCGCCTCCTGATTCAAATGCCGGCGGCTGGCTCCAGTACCCGTCGGGGCCGTCTTCGACAACGATGTCGCCGGTTGCGTCGTCGCGCTGATAGGCGGTCGCCAGCCGGCTGATGTTCTCGCCGGCCACGCTGAAGGCGGTGTCCTTCATTCCGAGTGGCTCGCAGATCCGCTCGCGCACAGCGTCCCCGAAGGACATGCCAGTGGCGCGGGCGATGAGCACTCCGGTCACGTCGGCGGCGGTGTGGTACATCCACCGCTCGCCCGGCTGGCAGACGAGCGGAAGCGTGCCGAGCTGGCGAATCCACTCATCCGCCGACGTCCGGGACTCCACGCTCGGGAGCGCGCTCAGCGCGTCAGCGATCGGTATCGTTCCCGGTTTGGCGACCACGATGCCGGTGCCGAAGGTGAAGGTGAGCAGATCCCGCAGCGTCACCGGGCGCTCCGCCGGGACGGTGTTGTCCAGCGGCCCGTCCGGATCGGCGAGCACCCTCATGTCCGCCAGCTCCGGCAGGAACTCATCGACCGGATCGTCGAGGCGCAGCGTGCAGTCCTCGACCATCGTCATCGCGCAGGCGGCGACGACCGGCTTGGTCATCGAGCCGGTGCGGCAGATCGTGTCGGCTGCCATCGGCGTCCTCGAGCCCTCGCCCTCGAAAGCCAGATTGCCCATTGCCTCGATGTGAACCTCGCCGTGGCGGGCGACGACAGCGACCGCACCTGGCACGTAGCCGGCGTCCAGGTAACGAGCGAGCACGTCTCGCACGCGGGCCAGCCGTTTCGACGAGAAGCCACCGGCGGTCACTCTCTCCTCCTCAATTGTCCGCGTTCGTTGCGGCGCGATCTGCACGTAAGCTCCCCGAAACGAGCACTCGGTTCCATCAATACGTCGAAGACGAGCTGGATCGGAGCGTCGAAGTCACGGGTGAAGACGAGGTTAGCGTCGTAACGCCAGTCTCGAACCGCCCGTCCGAGGGTCGGCCTGACTTCGGTTGTGAGGAGAGGCGCAAGTGACGCCGCTGCGGCCTCGCCGGCGGTGACGCGCCACCCAGCGAGCCTAGCCGCTGCCGGAATTCGCCGACGGCGCCGCCGCGAGACGCTAAGGCCGTGCAGCCAAGTCTGCTGCTACTTTCGAGAGATGCCGATGCCCACACCAGTCACAACGTTCGACGAGCAATACAGCGATCCGGCCGCGACGGCCACCAGCTGGGAGGAAACCTGCGCGGTGCTCGAAACCGCCGAATTGTTCTGGATCTCCTCTGTCAGGGCCGACGGCCGGCCGCACGTTACCCCCGTCGTGGCTGCTTGGGCCGAAGGAGCCATCTGGTTCTCGACCGGCGCCGTGGAGCAGAAGTTCGCCAATCTGCGCGCCAACCCGCACGTGGTGCTGACCACCGGCTGCAACACGTGGGACCGGGGACTGGACGTCGTGGTCGAAGGCGATGCGGTGCAAGTCACCGATGACACGGTGCTCGAGCGCATCGCCGGGGTGTTCGCTACCAAGTGGGACGGACGATGGCAGTTCGCCGCTCGCAACGGCGCCTTCCGCGACCCCGCCGACGGCGGCGGCGAGGCGCTGGTGTTCTCGGTCACGCCGGTCAAGGTCTTCGCCCATGCCAAGGGCGATCCGTTTGGTGCGACTGCGCACAGGTTCCGGCGGGACGGAATGGACCGCTGAGGCTGAGGACCGTCGCGATCACCGGCGGCTGCTGCTGAACTACGACACTGACTGGCACTTGCTGGGCCGGCAGCTCGCGCACACGGCGTCCTTGCAGTGGCGAGGCAAGCCATCGATGCGGATATCCCAGATCGTCTTCGGGTTAGCGACAATGCGTAGCCTCAGGCGCTCGACGGGCTGGAGCCGCAGGTGCGACCAGTAGTACGCGCCGAAGGTACCTCGGCCAAGGCTAGCGCCCGAGCACAGCACCGCCCCGGCAGACAGCGGGCCGAGAACGATCAGCGTGCCCTTCCCGATGCATCCCATCGTGAGCGACATCGAGCGGCTCGCCGTGACCGTGAGTGTCCTGGGTCCTGTCCCGGTCACCGGGCCAAGGACGGCCGTCAGGTTGTTCGGGTCTACCGGCATCGGATCGAAGGTCGGGGCGCGTGCCGGGCTGCTGCACCCACAGCAGAAAATCGCGAATGCGCCCACGACAGCCACACGCCACTGCCAGCGAGCCTTCCCCGTCATATGGCGGATTTTCCAGAGCTTCCTGCCTGCCGTCAATCGAGGGTCGCTCACCGGTGAGCGCCGGGTTAGTCGGCAGCCAGATCACGCTGGTACCAGGTGCCTGGGCGGCCGCCAGGTTCGGCCGGGCCGGCCGGAACAAATCCGGCCTTGGTTAGCACCTTCTGGGACGCGACGTTGTCATGGGTGGTGGCGGCTCTGAGCGTGCGCAGCCCGTATTGCGCGGCCGCGAGCCGGCACAGCTCCTGCACCGTCGTGGTCGCCAGGCCGCGGCCCGCGGCTTGCTGCGCGACCCGGTACCCGAGCTCGGCCGTGCCGTCCTCAATCTCCACCAGGTTGAACCGGCCGAGCACCGTGCCATCCTCGCTGACGAGCACGTGGAAGACGCAGGTCCCAGCCTCCTGCTCAGCCAGCCAGAGGTTGTACTGCTCGGTGAAGTGATCGAAGAACGCATCGCCGCGGTCGGAGATATGGGCAGCAAAGTAGGCGCGGTTCGCCAGTTCGAAGACCAGGACCGCCGGGGCGTGGTCGGCGCGCAGGCGCTGCAACTCGGGCACCGGACAACCCTACTCAGATGGCGCGATGAGGTCGCCTCAGATTCATGCGCTCACGACCGCGGCGGGTGTGTGAGCCTGTGGCGTAGCCACCGGATTGCCCTGACAACCGCGAGTATGGCGAGGGTCTCGCTGACCCCGCCGATCGCGACGTACAGATAACTCCACGAGCCGTTTAGCGGGTATGTATCACTGACCTGAGCGCCAGCTATCCAGATGACGATGGCAGCGGCCGCCAGGATAACTCCGCGGGGAAGCCGGGACTGGCGAGCCTGGCCGTCGGCCCGGAGCAGGAGGCGAGCGCTCGTGCCGGTTCCAGCGGCATACCGCAGCGCGCGCGCCGTGCGCAGTGGCGCGAGCCGGATATCTGGATCTTCCAGGATCGCGGGCAGTTCGGCCGCCCATTCCCGGCAGCGCTCATCGCGGGCGTCCTCCGGCAGGCCGCGGCACGCGCGCCGGATCAGGTACTCGGCCAGGCGCTGGCCGCGGGCGGCTCCAGTCACCGGGCGCTGCCCCGCGCCGTCCGCGCCGCCCGCGGCGTGCCCCCGGAAGCGCGCGGGGCGGACCTCGAGGCACGGGCGAGCTCGAGCCGCGCGACGCGGCTGCCCTCACCAGTGAGCTGATAGTACTTGCGGGGCGGCCTGCCGCCAGGCTCGTCGGCCGGAGGTTCCCACGCTGCGGCGAGCAGTCCCTCGTGCTGCAGGCGCGCCAGCATCGGGTAAAGCGTGCCGCTGGACAAGCTGGCCGCCTTCATTAGGTTATAGCCGTGATGACGCGCTGCAGGGTCGGCCAGGAACACGCGCAGCACGCGCTCCAGTGGTCCGGTCAGCTTCACGATGCCCAACACTACATATGTAGCCGACATATGTCGAGAACAGATCCGCGCCGACCCGACCGCGCCCGTGGCGTGTCCGATCGCCGGGGCCAACGACGAAGTTTCAGGTGCGCTCACGGCATCTGCCAGGGTTGATCGGCCCGACAGTCACGAACCGGTCGACGCTGGCGGCAGGTCGGCATCGGGCCGCGGATTCCAGCGGAGCTTGCACTCATCTTCGCTCTCGTCTACCTGGACAAATCCCAGACGGTCGTACAGCTTGCGCGCTTCCGGGTTATCTTTCTCGACCGCAAGGTCGAGGGGAATGCCGACCGCCGCGGCTTCAGCCTTGAGGTCTTCGATGATGGCCGTGCCTATGCCGTGCCGCTGGATATAGGGAAGCAGTTGAATGCCCGACAGTTCCAAGCCGTCGGCAGTGCGGGTGACTCGCAATCTGCCGGCGGCCGCGTCATTGACTTCGACAACGCTGGTCGTGCTGTTGGGGATCTCGCCCCGGACTTGCTCCATGGTCCACTCGCAGAAGCCCTGGCGCCATTGCCGCTCGTCGAAGTCGCTCGGCAGGCGGTCCTGAGCCCGTGTGGCCTTAATGACCACGTCGGCGAGGAACCCGACATCTTCCGGAGTAGCTGGCCTTATGCGGTAACTGAGCACGCGAGCATGCTCTCACCGTCAATCGTTGGCGCTCGCGCCAATTTCGAGTGCAGGCACGCGGATGCGTGATCGTTTCACGTCTTCGTGGCGGTGACCCGGCGCCGCGAGGGTAACGGGGCGCGCCTGGCAGCTAGCCGGCCGGATGCCAAGGCAGGAGGTAGGCGCGGTAGGAACGGTAGCCAGCCGGGAGCTCGGCGTTGAACAGCAGCCGACCGGACGGGCTGAACTCGGAGATGTAGGGCAGGGAGCCCCAGCCGACGAACAGGTCCCCGTTGCGTGTGGTCTGCGCGTTCCCCTCAGCCGTGGCCACCAGTCCCTCGGGCTGGTCAACGGACTTCACCAGGGTGGCCACCCTAGTCGTGAGATCCAGCTTCACGGTGACGACCCGGCTATGGGGCAGCAGCGAGCCGGAGCCGTCTGACTCATCGTCGAAGAATGTGTACTCGCCGTTGCCGATGGCCTCGGGGTCGTGCTGGAAGGCGAAGATCTCGCCCGCGCTGTCGAGGACCTGCTCGGGGGCGGCCCTGAGCTTGAACGTGCTCTGCTTGCCGCCAAGCTCCCAGATGATCTTCCCGGTGCGGAGGCTCACCTTGTAGGTCGTCCAGGTGTAGCGGGAGTTGATCAGGAGGTTCCCGTCAGAGTCGAGGTGGACGGCGTTGATGTGGAACCAGTCCCACGGCGTGGTCGCCGACCCAGGCCGTGGGTTGTGGCTGTCGCGGTAAGGAACGTGGTCCGCGCTGTTCCACTGGAAAAGCACCTTGCCGGTGCGGATATCGATCTCCTGGACGATGCCGTCGAAGACTTTCTGGTCGGCGGGACCGCCGATCGAGGTCAGGTTCGCGGTCCCGAAGGTGTCTGCGAGGATCAGCGCCGTGTTCCAGGGCGTGATGAGGAACTCGTGAAAGTCGGTGAGATAGCCGTGACCGGCTCTCACCGCGGCGATCTGCTGGTAGCGGTCGTTGTAGACGTAGTCGGTTCCGGTCAGGCCCGCGCCCTGGAACCACGTGAGCACAGGTCTGCCCTGATAGGTCTGGGTCCGGAAGTCAGTGGCCATTTCCCCGCCCGGCATGGCGTGGAACCAGATCACCTTGCCCGTATCGGTGAGGATCTCGGGGCCGCTTGCGTTCGGGCACCCCTGCGGGGCGATGAAGATATCGCCGCTGGCATTGCCGGCGGCCCGCGTCAGCACCTTGACCGGCGCAGCATGATCAGCAGCCCCCGAAGACGGTGCCTGACAATCAGCCGCGCCTCCGGGCGTCGCCGCGCCGCAGGCCGAGGCGGCCAGAGCGATGGCCACGCTGACCACGATCGCGGCGCACGCAGATCGCGAACGGACCCGGCGTGAGCGAGTAGCACGGCCTGAGCGAGTAGCACGGCCTAAGAGCACCCTGCGTGCGGTGAAGGCACGCAGCGCCATCAGCCCGGAGCCGGCACGCCTTAGCATGAGCGCCCTCCTTCGAGGTAACAAATCATCAGCGAATCCTCACCCAGACCCCCGGGCGAAACTGGCCAGCTGGCGGTGCCACGGAGGCAGGCTCCCACGAACCCACAACGCCACAACTTGCCCGCGCGTGCCCGGCCGTACGAGTAACCCGCCCGCACGTATTACCGAGGCGCGCCAGCACTTCCCCGGCCCGCCTTGTCCTCGACGGTGAAACTGCTGGTCGCCTATATGCTCGGCTGCGTGTCCCGCCCGTAGCGGCCACCGAAGCTGGAGGTCCAGCCCATGCCCGACCAGGCGCCAGACGATCAGGCCCGTGAGTTCGCGGTAGCGTTCCGCAGTTTTCTGAACTGGGTTCATTCAAGTGCCGCCGATGACGACAATGAGGTTTCGGCGCTCGTCCGGGACTATCTCGGCCCTGATGGCGTGCACCAGTCCGTGGTGACACGTGAGCTAGCTCCGTTTGAGCACGTCAACCTGCAGACCGCCATCGACGCGTGGTCTGCAGGCGACGGACGGACGGTGGAGGTCCGTGGCATCGCGCTCCCGCCCCACTATGGCGGCCTGGTGCTGCAGCAGCTAGTCGCGGGCGAGTCGCTGCCTCCGCTGCGGCTGACGGCGCCCGCGCTGGCCGACCTGCCCAACGGCCCAGGTTCGACTCTCGGGTGCTTGCGTCTGGCTCTGCTGTTGGTCACCGACCAGGACGGCCGCTACGTCGTCATGATCCAGGCACCGAACGAGCACCAGCCGAGCCTGCAGATTGAGGTCGCCGGCCTCCCCGTTGACCTGGCCCAGCGCCTGCTCGCCGAACTGGACCGTTTGCGCGCCGAACTTAACGTCTACCGCGGCCACCTGCTCGACGTGTCCCTGGATCCGATGGGCCGTGTCGTTCTCACCTTCGTCGGCCCGCCCGGCATCACCAGAGACGACGTCGTGTTGCCCTCCACCGTCCTGACGCGCGTCGAGCGGCATGCTCTCGGCGTAGCTGACCATCGGGAGGCCTTGCTAGCCGCGAGGCAGCACCTCAAGCGCGGCCTGCTGCTGTACGGCCCTCCCGGTACCGGTAAGACGCACACCACGCGGTACCTGCTGGGCCGCATGACCACCTACACGCGCCTAGTGCTCACAGGCCGCTCCCTGATCGCCGTGGGTGCGGTCACCGACCTGGCTCGAGCGCTGCTGCCCGCCATCGTGGTGCTTGAGGATGTCGACCTGGTCGCCGAGGAGCGTTCGCTCGGCCCGGCGTCGAGCCCGGTCCTGTTCGACTTGCTCGACGCCATGGACGGGGCGGCCCCCGACGCCGACCTGCTATTCCTGCTGACCACCAACCGCGCCGACCTGCTGGAACCCGCACTGGCCGCGCGGCCAGGGCGGGTCGACGTTGCAGTCGAGATCGCCCTGCCGGACGCCCCAGCCCGGGAACGTTTGCTCACGCTCTACGGCCAGAATGTGCCCTTGGCACTGACCGAGGAGGATGTGCAGCTTGCTGTCGAGCGCACCGACGGCACCACGGCCTCCTTCCTCAAGGAACTGATCCGGCGCAGCGTGCTGGAGTCGCTGCACGACGACCCGGTGCTGACCGCGGTCACCGGAGAGCACCTGACTCGCGCACTCGACGATCTACTCGACTCCGCACAGGCGGTGACCCGCACCCTGCTCGGGGTGGGCGTCGACCCTACCGACCTGCCAGTGGGCGGCGTACTGCCGCCGGTCCCGGGTCGCGGCGGCTGGACGGCCTACGGCCGCCGGGGTATGCCACGGCGCTTCACGTCGTACGGTGGCTGAGGTCGGCCCTCGCGCCCCGACGGCCCTCGCCCGCCCGACGGCCCTCGCCCGCCCGACGGCCCTCGCCCGCCCGACGGCCCTCGCACGCCCGACCGCTAGCTGAGTGGAGCCTCGTCGCCAGAGCCCGCGGCGAGCCATTGATCTTCCAGGCTGGCCGGGCGGACCCGGCTTCCGTCGCCCTGAACGTCGCCATCGCTCCTGGGTACCAGGGTCGGCTTAGCCACGGCGACTCCGTCCAGCAGCCCTGCGGCTCGTTCGGGACTCGTCTCGTCCCTGGTCCGGCGCTGTGCCTTGTCGGCGCGGCCGTGCCTGGCCGATCTGGTCCCCGCGGACTTGCCGATCAGATGCATCAGCGACGTGCCTTCAACCCCCACCACCAGGAAGACCAGCGATATCACCAGCAGCATCACAGTCCCGGCCTGGTTCGAGGTGGCAAAGACGGCATAGCCTCCGCCCAGGCCGGTCAGTACGCCGATGCCGATGGCGCCCTGCCGCTCGCGTCGAGTCAGGAAATGCGTCCGTGACCCGGCGGCAGCGGATTCGCGTCTGTCGTACTGATCTTCAAGGCTCATGGTCCTTACCTGTCTGTTCGCTTGCATTCGCAGGATCTGGTCGTGCGTGCGCTGGCGTGAAGTGGCCACCAGGTCGCTGAGGTAACGGGGCAGGGACTTCAGGTTCCGCTCGTGATGCTCGACGCCCCCCGCAGGGAGCATCGCTTCCTCGCCAGCCCCTGCTACCGGACGTGACGAGCGTGACGAGCGCGGCGCGATGATCTGCCGTGCCCGCGCCAGGACAACCCGGAGGTCGCCGTCGTCGAGGAAGTACGCCACGGCGCCGAACGCGAGGATCGCGCAGCCGGATGCCACGATGCCAACAACGCCATATAGCAGCCTGTGACTGACCGGAAGCGCGAGGCTGATACCTGCGCCAACCACGGCGCCCGCGGTCCCGGCGGCCAGGCCGGCCAGCGCGGCACGGCCTACACCCTGTACGGCCGCCTTGCCGCGGATCCGGCGGGTAGCAATCACGAGCGGGATCGCCGCGCCGGTTGCGCCGATGGTGTTGCCGAGGGCCAGCGCCCCGACCACCAGCCGGGCGGGCGCAAGCTCGGCCAGCACGACCTGTGCCAGGAGCACGAGCAGGCCGCTGCCAGCCAGCGCGATGGCGGCGGCCTTGAGCCGCCCGAGCGCGAGCATCGCCCTGGACAGGTTCGCAATGACGCCGACGCCCGCCAGCCCGGGCGCGAACAGGGCGAACGCCAGTATCAGCTGTGAGACCTGACCTGGTTCTTTGGCCAGGACGTGCGCGGCCGGAACGGTGACCGCGCCGGTCACGGCCATGCCAAGGCACGACACCAGCAATACCGCCCGCGTCGATCCGGCAAGGGTCCGGTCGAACACCGATCCATCGCGGGCCGACAGCACCGGGAACGCGCTGAGCACGATCGACAGCGCCAGCACCGCGTTCAGGGAATTGAACACCTGTGATGCGTAGCCGAAGATAACCAGTGCGCCGGTCGATCCTCGGCCGTTAGCCAGGGCGATCACCGCAATGTTCGCTATCTCCTGCACGACCATCTCGGCGACGCCAACCATGACCAGGCCGCCAGCCCGGCGCGCGATGCCGGGCGGGAACGCCAGGGTGGGCCGGAGGCGCAGCCGCAGCCGCACGGTTGGCACCAGGCCGACAATCACCAGGGCTGCGATACCCAGCGTGGCGCCCGCCGACAGCACAAGCTGGGCCGAGGCCGGCAGGCGTCCAAGCGGGAGCCCTCGGCCAAGCGGAGCGAAGGCGAGGTACGAGGTGATCAGCACCAGGCTGGAGATCAACGGCGCCAGCGCATATCCAGCGAACCGGCGGTAGGCCTGCAGCAGTCCGAACAGTACGACCGAGAGTCCGTACAGGACGGCCTGCGGCGCGAACACCCGAAGCATGTTCGCGGTGGTGGCGACGACGTCAGCGTGCACGCAGTTGGCGCTCGCGTTGGCCGGGTTGAGAAGCGCCGCGATCGGGCCGGCTCCGACGACGACGATGAGGGTGAGCGGGACAAGGAGGACCAGAGTCCAGGTCAGCAACGCCGAAACGATCTGACTGACCTCGGCCTTTGCCGCCGGGTCGGTAGCAGAGCGCTCAGCTGAGCGAGCCAGCACCGGCACCATGACACTGGCCAGTGCGCCGCCGAGTACCAGCTCGTAGACGAGGTTGGGTACCTGATTTGCGGTGGCGTACGCCGTGCCAAGGCAGGTCGCGCCGACGGTCTGGGAGAACACCAGCGTGCGCACGAGGCCGAGAATGCGCGCCAGCATGGTCAGGCCCGCTAGGACACCAGCGCCGCGGGCAATGCCCGCGGCGTGCGAGTGGCGGGTGTCCGTATCGCGGACTGAACCCAGGTCAGTCACGCGCATCACTCGCGCTAGTCCGCACGCGCATTCCCAGATCTCCGCTGCTCGTGTGGTAGCCGGTGCCGCCGACCGACGGCCCTGAGCCGACAAGCCGACAGGTACAAGACGGCATGGAGCCAGGTCCTGCGGACCGGTTCAATGAACGCCCGTACAACTTAAGCATTCCGCGGCTGCCGCTCACGGAGTTATGTCCGATCTTCCCGGACAGATTCTCTGTGCACGCAGCGGCAGATGCGCCGATTGCCATGCCTTGGAACGGTATCGGCAGGGCGGTGGTCATGAAAAGCCCAATCCGGAACGGAACGGGGCCGACCTAGCCCGCCTGCCACGCCCCCTCGGGCCCGACCATCTCAAGTGCAGCCCGCGCCTACCTGGCCACCCAGCTCCGGGCCACCCAGCTCCGGGCCGCCCAGCTCCGGGCCGCCCAGCTCCGGGCCGCGAAGCTCCGACCGCCCGCAATACTTGTCGCATGAGCCGATCACGGGCACCCACGTTCCCTGACGACACAGGCTGCGTGGGTTGATGTCGCTCACGGACGGGCTAGTAACCGTCCGCGCGACCCAGGTCCTCCTGGCCGGGGACGTGATAGCGGGCTGGGTCGACTACGACACAGACCGAGACTGGCTCGGGGCTGGCGAGGTGTACGTGCGTTACGACGTACTCCCCCTCGAGGGCGACATTGCTCTGCGGGCGCTCAAGCTGGTCCTGCACCACCTCGCGACGCGCACGGCCTTCAGCGCCGCAACACTAAAGGTCCCCGCCGGTGACACCGACTCGGCGGCCGTCGCAGCTGCGGCCGGATTCAGCTACCGTGCCGACCTTCAGGGCGACCAGCTGTTCGCCCGGCAAGTCCCGCCCCTCACCTACACAGACGGGGTAGTCACCATCCGGCGGCAGCGCATCGAGGACATCGGCCAGCATCTGGCGGCCATCGATGACGAGCAGATCGACTGGCTCTGGGAGCCCGGCGACCGCGAGAAGTGGGAGGCGCTGACGCCAGCCCAGCAGCGTGCCGGGAATCTGGAGTACCTGCGCGCCTGCCACGACTCGTTTGGCATCGGGCCGAAGTGGACGTTCTCCGTGGACAGCGCCGATGCGACCTACGTCGCCTACGTCGACTGCGACCTGGCTAACAACCTTGTGCCGCCCGGCGAGGCCAACATCGCCTACACAGCGCACCCGGCCTACCGCGGGCGCGGCCACGTCAGCCGCGCGGTCCGACTAGTCCTGCAGTTCCTCCGCGACCACACTGGCGCCCAGTCGGCGCACATCATCGTCGATGCAAGGAACACGGCATCACTCCGAGTGGCCCGTGCCGTCGGGGCGACGGAGACGGAGCGGTGGCAGGACGAGCATGGCCGGACCATGATCAGGCACGTGGTGAGCATCCGCTAATCGGACTTTCGGGTGGCAACTGGCCGCGGCCGGCCGCCGCGGCGGCTAGACCTTATGGCCCAGCGTGTCGCCTTGGTACCTTGGTCTGCCCGGCGGAGGAGGTCGACGTGAAGGCGCTCGTATTCCGGCACAGTCTTGCCCGCGAGGCGGCCTCGACCATCGGCGGGAGAATCGACCACCGCGCGTTCGTTTCCCGGTTCGCGCCGGTCCGCATCGAGGACGTCGACGAGCTCCCGCTTCCGGCCAAGGACTGGGTCCACGTGGAGACGACTTTCTCTGGCCTGTGCGGCTCCGACGTCAAGCAGATCCTGCTGAACGGCAGGCGCGACAACCCGCTCACTGCTCTGGTGTCGTTCCCGCACGTACTCGGGCACGAAGCAGTCGGGCGCCGCGCGGACACAGGCGAGCGCGTCGTGCTCAATCCGTGGCTGTCATGCGGCCCTCGCGGCATCGACCCGCCGTGCCCGGCCTGCCAGACCGGACGCTATCCGTGGTGCCGCAATTTCCGCTCGGGTGACCTGCCAGTGTCCATCCACCTGGGCAATTGCGCGGCGGCCGTCGGCGCGCACGCCGAGCGATTCGGCGCGCACCTGTCCCAGCTCTTCGCCATTCCCGACAACGTCACCGACGACGCCGCCGTGCTCGCAGACCCGGTCAGCGTGTCACTGCGCTCGATCCTGCTCGCGCCGCCCCCCGACGGCCAGCCTGTCCTCGTCTACGGGTCGGGCACTCTGGCGTTCGCCGCTGTCGCGCTGATCCGTCACCTCTACCCTGCGACGCCAGTGTGGGCCGCGACCCGCTCCGGCGCGCGGGCCGCGCTTGCGGATCGAATGGGCGCCCACGCGGTGCTGTCGTCCTCCCCGGACGAGCTCGTCGCGCAGGTGGCCCGCCGCGTCGGCACTACGCCGCTCGAACCATGGAGCAAGCGGGACTGGCTGCAGGACGGCCCTGCCGTCGTGTACGACACGATCGGCTCGACCGAGACGGTCGAGACCTCGCTCCGGCTGCTCGCGACGGGCGGCACGCTCATCGTGTCCGGCGTCGAACCGCCGAAGCGCTTCGAGTGGACGCCGCTGTACTTCAAGGAGCTCCGGGTCATCGGCTCGAATGGCTTCGGCATCGAGGAAGTGGACGGCGTCGCCAAGCACGCGATGCAGCACTACTTCGACTTCATCGCGGACGGCTTCGACCTGACGCCGGTCATCACGCACCGGTTCCCGCTTGAGCGCTGGGACGCCGCAGTCCTGACGGTGAAAGAATCACGACGCACCGGCGCCGTCAAGGTGCTGCTCGAGCCCACCCGGTGATCGGGAGGAGCCATGCAGATCAAGATGGGCAACCCAACCTGCTCCGCCGGACGTCCGCCGACGATCGAATGGTCGGCCGGCTGAGCCAGCGCGCACGAGCTTCGACGCATTCCCGGGCGCCGTCGGGCAGCAGGAGCAGCTCAGCCTGCGAGGCCGGCGAAGCGCTCGTCGACCTGCTCAGCGGTCAGCCCGAAATCGGCCAGCGCATACTGATGCGCAGGCCTGCGGTCGCCGTGCGACGCCTCGGCGTGCAGCGCCCGCACGGCGTCCGCGGCCGCGTCGCTGTAGGGCAGGCCGAAGCGGTCGTAGACCGATTCGACGGTGCCGACCGGATCCGCGGTGAAGTCGGCATAGTCGACGTCCATGAACTGCGCCTGGTCATACCGCGCCCTGGCCGCCGCGAACTCCGCCAGCCCGCGCGCCCACAACTCGAGCTGATCGCTGCCGATGACACCGCCACGGAACGTGGCCGACCAGCCCGCGGCCGCATGCGCAGCGAGGCTGCACATGGAGCCGATGACGGCGCGCGGCTCCCGGTGGGTCTGGATGATCAGCGCGTCCGGGTACACGGCGAGGATGGCGTCCAGCGCGAACAGGTGACTGGGGTTCTTCAGCACCCACCGGCGGCCAGGCTCGTTCAGCCCGACGAGCTGGAGATTGCGCCGGTGCCTGCGGTAAGACCCCGTCCAGTCCTGGCCGTGGAGCCAGGCCGAATACGTCGGCAGGTGCGCCAGGCACTCATACGACACCGACCTCAGCGTCTGCCGCAGCAGCTGCCAGCACTCCTCCACCGTGTCGGCCGCCATGTAGTGCACGCCCATGAACTCGGGATGCTCGACGTGATGCCGCTGGTACGCGGCGTGGATGTGCTGGAAGACCGGGTTGGCCGCCCAGGTGTCACGCGGCGGGCGCGGCTGCGGCATCTCGGCCAGCCACAGCTCGAGGCCCTGATGATCGGGGTCCGCTGTCAGCAGCCGGTGCAGCGCGGTCGTCCCGCTCCGCGGCAGTCCGGTGACGAAGATAGGCCGTTCGATCGGCACGTCGGCGTGCTCCGGATGGGCCGCCCACCCGGCCTCGCTGAGCAGCCGGGCGCCGAGGGCGCCGCGCAGCCCGACCCTGGCTGCCTTCTGGCCTAGCTGCGTGAGATCGGCGTCGCGCGCATAGGACTCCAGGATCACGGCCAGGCCGTCGCTGTAGTCGTCAACTCCGAAGTCGGTCAGCCCCGTCATCCTGCTGGCCGACTCGCGCAGGTCGTCGACCGTGCCGACGCTCTCCCGGTCGGTGGTCGTCATCGCTGTCTGGTGATCATGAAGGCTCTCAGTGGTGGTACTCGCCGCAGTTGACGTCGAGGCACTGACCGGTGATGGCGCGCGCCAGCGGCGACGCCAGGAAGAGGATTGCGTCGGCGATCTCATCCGGCTCTGGCAGCCTGCCCAGGTCGATGTTCTGCGCCGTCTCGGCGTAGATCTCGTCCGGGTCGACGCCACGCTTCTTGGCCAGGTAGTTGAAGTACCACTTCAGCGACTCGCCCCAGATGTGGCCGGGGGCGACCGAGTTGACGCGGATGCCTTGCGGCCCGAGCTCGGTGGCCAGACTCTGCGCCATGGCCAGCAGGGACGCCTTGGCCATCTTGTAAGGGCCCATGGTGCGCTGCGAAAAGCGGACGACCATGGAGTTGACCATGACCACTGAGCCGGACGTCGCCGCGAGCGCCGGGATGAACAGCCTGGTCATCCGCAGCGCGGAGATGACGTTGTTGCTGAACCCGGCTTCCACCGCAGCCAGGTCGACCTTGCCGAGGTCGGCGATCGGCGGCATGACCAGGGCGTTGTGCACCAGCGCATCGACCCTGCCGAACTCGTCCAAGGACGCGGCGGCGAGCCGCTCGGCATCTGCCTCCACGGTCATGTCCGTTGGCACGACCAGCGCCCGCCGGCCAAGCTCCTTGATCTCCGCCGCGACGTCCTCGAGCCGGGACACGGTGCGGGCGGCCAGCACCACGTCAGCGCCGGCCGCGGCGCCGCGGACCGCGATCTGCCGGCCAAGGTCCGGGCCGACGCCGGAGACGACAAGCACCTTGTCCTGGAGATACATCAGCCCAGCTCCCTCTGCACTAGCCCACCATCCGGTTCGCGACTGCGGCCTGCCGCGCGGCGATTCGCGCGCGGTACTCCTCCGGCGTGATCCGCGCCTGCTCGTAGTCCGGCAGCACCTGCGGCACGCTGGCGAACGGGACGACCTCCACCTGCGGGCCGTCGGCGACCTCCAGGTCCCTCGTCAGCCGCTGCCAGCGGATCTGCACGTAACCGCGCGTCCGCCCGGTGAGCTCGAGCCAGTTAGCGACGCCGGGATCTCGCTCGCTGATCACGAACCGCAGCATGCCGTCGGCACTCGCGCGTGCCTGGTCCACGGTGAGGCTGGTCTGGTGATTGATGTAGTCGAGCGAGATGTACCACAGGCTGCCGAGCTGAATGCCCTGGTAAGGCGCGACGTCCTTACTCGCCGCCGGCACCGTCACGATCATCGCCTGGTCCGCGCCAAGGTCGAAATGCCCGGCCGAGGAGAACTGCGTCGCCAGGCCGCCCGGCGTGCGGCGCGGCGGCGTCATCGTGTTTACCGGCTCCCTGAGATAGAACCACTCGGGAAAGGCAAGGAACGTCCTGATCCGCGACAGCAGCATCTTGCCCGCGACGCCGTAGCGCTTGGCTAGCAGCGCCTCGTCCGGGGGCTGCGGCGCGGCCCCGATCTTGTCTGCGCGCTGGATCCGCAAGGTGCCGCGCCGCTCCCCCGCCCAGTCGCTATAGACCTCGCGGACGACGAGCATCGCCGAACCCGGCCCGAGCGGCACGTAGCCAGCGGGCGCGTCTGACCTCGGCGGCCCGAACCGCAGCTCGAACGTGCCGTCCGGCCCGATGTCGAGGCGCCGGTCGTCAAAGGCAGTGAGGCTGTCCGGCACGTCGACGGGTGAGTAGTCGCCATTCAGCACCTGGAAGCTGAGGTCCGCCGTCGTGCCGCGCTGCCCGGTGACGATGTACTCGGCGTCGTCCCGCACGTACGCATGCAGGTAGAGGGTGTCCGGGTTGTCCAGGCCCAGCTTGGTATACGGGCCCGTCGACTGCACGAAGGCCGGGAAGTCGCGATCGAAGGCCCAGGCCATATGCAGCGACGCCTGGATGCTGCCGGCCAGGTAGTCGTATCCCTCGGCCAGGTCCTGGTCAGTCTGCACGTGCGGCGCCGACGCGATGATCTTCTCGGCTTCGAGCACCGCGTCCGCGAACGACTGGGTGAGCACGGCAACCTTTCATTCCGCGTCGGGACCGGCCTAGGCGGCAGGCCGGCACGGCAGGCCAGGCAGCCGCGCGCCCGGCGGCGCCGGGTCGGCGTCACTGGCGACCCGGCATCAGAACCGGCCCGACCAAGGTAGAACACGTTCTAAATCCTCGTCAATGGCCGGGCCAGCGCGCGCGACTAGTCAGCTGGCCTTCTTGGGCGCCCACATGTTGTCGATGAACTTCAGCGAGGGGGTGTCGTCCAGCGAGCTCGTGGTCTCGTAGATCCGCTGGTAGCCGATGTGCGAGATTCGCCACTGCCCGTCATCGCCGCGCTCGTAGGTGTCCTCGTAAAACGCGGCCCCCTTGATGACGACGCGGTATTCCATGGCAATGACGGTGTCCTCAAACGACCACGTTCCCGTTGCCTTATCGCCGTTGACTGTGATCTCAGGCTGCCCGCAGCGATGCACGGTGATGATCTCCGGGCCTAGGTTCTCGCGCAGGTAGGAGACGATCTCGTCGCGGCCGCGCAGGCTGAGCGGACGGCTGACCGCGTGGGTTCCGTAGTCGGCGCTGGCACCGGCGGTGAAGACGTCGCCGATCTCGTCCCAGAGCTTCAGGTCGACGCAGCGCAGGTACCGGTACTTGACCTGGCGGATCTCTTCCAGCGCGACTAGGTCCATGTCATCCAGCTTTCAGATCTGATTGACTTCCAACTGCAAACAAGAACATGTTCTACTCCACCTGGTCAACCTGCACCCGCGACATGACCGGGCGACCAAGGCCCGATGGCTCAGCCGGAGGTACCGTGCGCTTCTGCTACGCCGAGTCGATGACCGACCCGTCCTTCTACTCGCCACTCGCCCGCGCGGCCGAGGAGGCAGGCTATGACTCGATGGTGATCCCGGACAGCATCTGCTACCCGGCGCAGTCCGACAGCGTCTACCCCTTCAACCCCGATGGCACCCGCGAGTTCCTGGAGGACAAGCCGTTCCTCGAGCCGTTCTCGCTGATCCCGTTCCTCGGCGCCGTCACGAGTCGTCTGCGGTTCATCACGTTCGTGCTCAAGCTGCCGGTCCGCCACCCGGTCCTGGTCGCCAAGCAGGCCATGTCGACCGCGGTCCTGACGGGCAACAGGCTCGTCCTCGGCGTCGGGACTAGCCCGTGGCGGGAGGACTACGACGTGCTCGGCGTGCCCTGGGCGCGGCGCGGCCAGCGGATGGACGAGGCACTCGCGATCGTGCGCGGCCTGACATCGGGCGGCTACTTCGAGTACCACGGCGAGATCTTCGACGTCCCCGCGATCAAGATGTCGCCGGTGCCGACACAGCCGGTGCCGGTCCTGGTCGGCGGCCACGGGGAGGCCGCCCTGCGCCGGGCCGCGTCGGCCGGCGACGGCTGGCTGCACGGCGGCGGCAACCCGGCTGACCTGCCCGGCCTGCTCGCCCGGCTCGCGCAGCTGCGCACCGAGTGCGGGACCGCCGACCGGCCGTTCGAGGTCCACGTCATTTCGCTGGACGCCTACTCGGTGGACGGCATCCGCCGGCTGGAAGACAGCGGCGTGACGGAGGTCATCGTCGGATTCCGCTGGCCGTACCACGTCGGCCCCGACACCGAGGACCTGCAGCCCAAGCTCGACAAGCTGCGCAAGTACGCCGACGACGTCATCGCGAAGACGGCTTCTCCATGATCCCGAAGACTTTGCGTCCGTGGCACACGCAAACTCTCCTGGATCATGGAAAAGTCGCATCATGGACGCCAAGCCAGTCAACCTGCACGCAGCCCTGAGCTCCTTCGACGAGATCTACAGCCCGCGAATCGTCACCCGGATGAACGACTACGACGTCCGGATCGCCCACGCCAAGGGCGAGCACGTCTGGCACGCGCACGCCGACACCGACGAGTTTTTCCTGGTCATCGACGGCCAGTTCGACATCGCGCTGCGTGACGCCGACGGCGCCGAGCACGCGGTCAGCCTCCGCGAGGGCGACGTCTTCGTCGTCCCGAAGGGCACCGAGCACAAGCCGTCCTCCCCTGGCGGCTCGATCCTCATGTTCGAGCCGTCGCAGACGCTGTCCACCGGCGACTGGCACGAGGGCGAGATCCCCGACCACGTGCACAGCACGACCGGCCAGGAGCTCTAGCGCCGCCCGGCCGCCGCGAGCGATCACTAGCCGGCCTCCCGCAGCTCCCCTGCCAGCTCGCTGACCAGCTCACGCGGCAGGCCGTGCGTGTCGTGGAGGAACGCGTAGTCGTCCTCGCTCAGCTCGCCCGCCGGGTACAGCCGCTGCAGCAGCGACCGGCCGCGCGTCAGCAGTTCGCCGAACTTGCGCTCTTCCGTGAGCAGCACCTCGCGCACGATGGAGGGCTCGACCGACAGGCCAAATCGCGAAGCCGTGTCCAGGACGAGCTCCGGCGGCAGCTCGCCCAGCGTCGGCTCACCGCGACCGGGCGCGCCGCGACCGGGCTCACCGCGACCGGGCTCACCGCGACCGGGCTCACCGTCCCACAACGATGTCAGCGCCCGCCGCAGCAGCCGCCGCAGCACGTATCCGCGCCCCGTGTTCGACGGCCGCACTCCATCGCCGATGATGACGATCGAGGATCGCAGGTGATCGGTGATGATTCGCAGCGACCGCTCGTCCGGCTGCCACAAGCCCGGCAGCACCGAGAGCCACGGCGCGAACAGGTCCGTGTCGAACACCGACGACACTCCCTGCGACACCATGAGCAGCCGCTCGAGGCCCATGCCGGTGTCGACGCTCGGCTGTGACAGCGGGGACAGGCTCCCGTCGGGATGGCGCTCGTATCGCATCGTGACGTGGTTCCATAGCTCGAGCCACCGCGAATCTGTGGCCGGGCTCCCTTGCGGCGGGCCCGTTCCCGTCCAGACGAAGATCTCCGAATCGGGCCCGCACGGTCCCGTCGGCCCGTTGGACCACCAGTTATCGTCGGCGCCGAGCAGCTCGACCGGCAGCCCGAGGTCCGACCAGGTCGACAGCGCCGCGGTATCCGGTCCGACCTGGTCGTCTCCGGCGAACGCCGTCGCATACAGCAGCCCCGGCTTCAGCCCGAAGTGGTCGCAGATCAGCTCGAGTCCCCACCGCAGGCTCTGCGGGCCGCCGTAATCACCCAGCGACCACGAGCCGAGCATCTGGAAGACGGTCAGGTGCGAGCTGTCGCCGACCTCCTCCAGGTCGGTAGTCCGCAGGCAGCGCTGGATCCCGGTCAGCCGCCGCCCAAGCGGATGCGGCTCGCCCGCGAGATAGGGCGTCAGCGGATGCATGCCCGAGGTCGTGTAGAGGACCGGATCGCCAGGGCGCGGCAGGAGCGAGCTGCCGCTGATCTGGTGGTGTCCCCGGCTTCGGAAGAACTCAGTGAACGTTGAGATCGTCTGGCTGGTGTTCATGGCGTGTGCGCCTCTCGGATTCGGGCGCCGGAAACTAGGCCGCGAGCGCAGCCATCAACCTGGGCGGAGAAAGGAGGCGCCGGCGAGCCGTTCCCGGTCGCCAGCAGGTGTGTGAGGTCAGGCAGCGGCAACCGGCGAGCACGTAGCTCGCGCGGCGGCGACGACGATGCGTGGGCAACTGGACCTCATACGCATCACTGTACCCAGCACGCCGTCCAAGATCACAACCCATTAAACCGGAACGGGGCCGCCCGACCCGGTCCCGGCCCACCCAGGCGCCGTGAGCCCCGCGCACGCGAGCCGACCCGCGGCAAACTCGGCAATAACTCCCAGACCGCTCGGGATTCCCGCAAGATATCTGTTGGTCCCAGGGTTGCTGGCGACTCCCACTAGTGCACCGGCCCTGACCTACCGGCCCAGACCTGCCGGCACTGACCCGAAGGGATCCACCAGCCATGAAGCCGTTCCTCGTCGCGACCCTCGCCGCCGCGGGCCTTACCTTGTGCGCCTGCTCCGGCGGCTCGGGCGGGACCGCTCAGCCCACGAATACCGTCACGGTCACTGCGCCCGCGTCCGCTCCGGCCGCCAGCCAGTCGACCAGCCCCACGACCGCCGCCCCGACCTCGTCAGCTGCGGCCGCTGGCTGCCTGACCCGGTACCTGAACGGCTCGGTCGGGCTTACTCAGGGCACCTCCGGCGCGGTCGAGGTTGTGATCGTCTTCAAGAACCTCAACAACGTCCCGTGCACGCTCTATGGCTTCCCCGGCGTCGCCCAGGCGGCCGGCACGCCGGTGACCGACATCGGGAATCCGTCGACCGAGAATCACTCCACATCGCGTGAGCTGGTCACGCTTCAGCCTGGCGGCTTCGCCAACGCGACTCTGCAGATCTCCGACGCGGGCAACTTCCCGGCCTCGGCCTGCACGCAGGTGCGAGCGCCGTGGCTCGCGGTCATCCCGCCGAACCAGACGATCCCGCTCTACGTCCACTACAGCTCGACCGCCTGCAAGGGCTCGGCGAAGCTAATGTCGGTCACCGCGGTCCGGCCCGGCAACGGCGGCTGACCAACGGCTGCCGGCCTTCACGCGCGGTCGTTTATGAGGCCGCGCTAGAAAAGCGCGAGCAGTCTCTCGGCCTGGTAGCGCAGCGTGCCGGGCGGATTGCGCGCGCTCGCGGGGCCGCCGGGCCGCAGCAAGAGCAGCCAGTGCAGCCCGGCCAGACGGCGGCAGTCCGCGAGTCTGGCTCGCTCCGCGGGTGTCAGGTCGAACGCCTGGATGAACTGCTGGGCATTCAGCCCCGCGCCGAGCCAGGCGGAGATGTGCTCGATGAGCACGGCCAGCTCGAAGGCGCGGTCGCTCAGGCCGGAGTCCTCGAAGTCGACCATCCGCACGCGCTCGCCATCCCACAGGAAGTTCGCGAGGTTGGCGTCGCCTTGACCGAACACTGGCTGCCGCCCGGCCGGATCGCCGGTGACCGTCACGGCCCACGTCAGCCAGTCCACCCCGGCCGCGTAGGCGGCCTGCACCAGCGGATCGCCGCCGAGGTCAGGCCCCTGGTCGACAAGCTGCCGGACCTCGTGCACCAGCTGTGCCTCATTGCCGCGCTCGCCTGGCACCGGGATGATCCGATCCACCGGGACCGACTGCCAGAGCTGACCGATCGCGCGCACCAGCGCTGACTCCTCCTGCTGCGTCAGCGGAGCGCCGCCGAGCGGCTCGCCGGGCAGCAGCGACATCTCGATGACTGGCTCGGCGGCATCCAGCTCAGCCCGCAGCGGCTCCGGAGCGAGGCCAGGCGCGTGCTCGGCGAGCAGCCGCAGCGCTCGCCACTCCCTGGCAGGCTCCCCGCGGTCGTGCTGTCCGTAGCGCTTGACCACGATCTCGCGCTCCGGATCAAGGCTGACCTGGTGGGTCAGCACCCTGATCTCAACGCAGCTGCTCCGATCCGTCCGGCCACGGCACGTCGACCTCGACCGGCTGGCTGTAGTCGACGCCTGGCACGTCGAAGCCGTATAGCTGCCAGATCTGACGCCGGAACCAGTCCAGGTCCGCCAGGCCTCCCATGAGCTCCGCTGTGCCGGCGCTCCACCGCGCCCTCAGCTCGTCCTGGACCTCGGGCGCGAGCTCGAAGTCGTCGAGGCGCAGTCTGCCCTGGCTGTCGGTCGACCCGCCGCCCCTCGCGGTGAGGTAGTCCCACAGGCGCACGGACTGGCGGACGGGCGACTGCGACGCGTCCCCGACCACGTTGCGCAGCAGGCTCAGGTACAGGGAGATGCCCGGAATGGCCAGTGACGACAGCGTGACGGCCGCGCAGTGCGCCGACGTCAGGGCCGTCCCGCCGCCCGGCGCCAGCACCCCGGCAGGCGCCAGCACTCCGGCGCGGAGCTCAGCCGCCGTCGCCTCCAGGTGATCCTTGGCCCGGCCGATCGTGCCCTGGCGGTAGATCGGCGCCGTCAGATCGGAGCCGACATACGTCAGCGCCACGGTCTGGAAGCCGGGCGCCAGCATGCCGCGCGCGGCCAGCTCCGTCACCCAGCTGGTCCAGTCCTCGCCACCCATTACCTTGACGGTGGCCTCGATTTCCGCGTCAGTGGCCGGCTCGTGGACTGCCTCGCGCAGCACTACGCCATCGGCGAAGGCGACCGTCCTCGCTGTGTACGCGGCGCCGATCGGCTTGACGGCCGAGTGATAGACCGTGCCGGTCAGCGGGTCGGTCCGGCGCGGCGCGGCGACGCTGTAGATCAGCACGTCGATCGATCCAAGCCGGGCAGCCGCGCGGTCCAGCACCGCGGCCCGGACCGCCGGATCGAAGCAATCCCCGATCATGGGCTCGAACGTAAGCCCGGCATCGGTCGCCCGGCTCGCCAGCGCCGCGGTGCGGTACCAGCCGGCCGACGCGGACCGGCGCGCAGTGGCCGGCCGCTCGTAGCACAGGCTGACTACCTCGGCGCCGTACCCGAACAGCCCGGCCACGGCCGCGGCGAGCCCGTACCCCGCGCTGCAGCCGAGTATCAGCGTCCTTCGCCCAGCCAGCCCGGCTAGCGCGGCTGCGCCCGGCCGGCCCGCAGCCGCGGCCCGGCCGCACCGGCGCGCTGCGCCGCAACCTCGCTGATCATCGTGTCGACCGTCGCCGTGCAGCCAGTCGGATGCGAGTCAAGGAAAATAAAGCCCTTGCCCTCGGGGCGGAGCACCCTGGCGACCATGCCTGCTGTCAGTCCTTCCAGCTTGCTGCTGATACGGCGAGAGCATATTGCGGCTGCTCGCGAATGGCACTGGCAGGATCACGGCTATGGACGAAACGCGTAGTCAGCGAGGCTGCCGACCGGTGAGCGTCATGGCGCAGTTGTCGGTGCGGCGGGGCCGGCAAGCCGTCGAGTTTTACAAGAGCGCCTTCGGCGCGGTGGAGGACTACCGGGTGGGCGGCACCGACGAGAATGAGGCTGTCGTGTCTCAGCTCTCGATCGGCGAGGCGACCTTCTGGGTTGCTGACGAATCCCCTGCGCACCTCAACTTCAGTCCGGAGACGCTCGGCGGCGGCAGCACGCGTCTGCTGCTGATCGTCGAAGACCCCGACGCCGCGATCGCCGCGGCCGTCGCAGCCGGTGCCCGCGAGGTCTACCCGGCCGCCAACGAGCACGGCTGGCGTCTCGGACGGATCGAGGACCCGTTCGGGCATCACTGGGAGATCGGCAAGCCGGTCAGGCCGTGGCCGCCCGACTGCCAGGCCGAGATTGGCAGTTAAGCCGACACGCGAAACGCCGGAATCCCTGCAAACTCGGGAATACATAATATCTGGGATAGCCCGGCTGATGCCATGAATTAAGGGTTACCTGCGAATTGTGCGGTATCCGATGCCTAAACGACCGGTGACTTAGACATTAGCCAGATCTGACCCGTATTTGGTGACCAAGCATAGGGAGATTAGCGCGGCCTGCGGCGGCCTCGACAGCCTTTCTCAGGACGTTCGCTACGGATGTCGGCGCACCGGATACGGCTTGCTGACCTGCGAGACCACCGCGACTGCACGGACATTGGCCGATATTCCGTGGTCTGGACTATGGCGTCAAAGACTTCTGCGCGTCGTTTTCGAGAACACTTAGCGTGGCCTGAGGATTACTCATGGTAATGTGCAGCTGTCTGGCTGGGCGGGATAACAGATTGGCAGCTAAAGGCCAGCGGAATCGTACATTCGGAGCCGACCCGAGCTTGACCGCCCAAAGCAATGTCGGCCCCGGCACCACGCGAAAGCGGCTTTGTCACGGGGCAGTTCTGATAACCGCCATGCGCTCGCCAAGGACCGGATCGGGCCAACTCAGGTAGTGGGGTCACCGCTAGACCTGCAAGCGAGATCCGGGAGTTGCGGCATTGGCGGCACCGCGAGCCCCGAGTGACAGGCGCCCGCTTCACGTCCCGCGACCGGGAGGGGCCCGGCACGGGGTCAGAAGAACAGGAAAGGAACGCATCGAGAATGCGCAAGCCCATCCTCGTACTGCCGGCGCTGGCCGCAGTGCTCATGTTCGGCGCCACGGCCGCCAACGCGGCCACCGCCGCGATCCCACACCCGAACGCTGTCGTGGGCTCGTTGTCTAACAGCAACGGGACAGCCGGTTACTACACCAACCAGTTCGGCGACACCTACACCCAGGTGAATGGCTCGTTCTCGCTGAACAAGCCGAGTCTGTTCGCAAACGGGGCAATCGGCATCCAGCTGTGCAACGCCAGCACCGGCTACGCCGCCCAGCTCGGCGCCATCGCTAACTTCAGCGGCGGCTGGATCGTCGGTTACTTCACCGGCTACCTGAACCCGGCCACCGGGATCAACGGCGACCCGTGCGATGGCAACGTGTTCCTGGACCACGTCACCGGAGCCGGCTTTACCGCTCTCGGCACGGTCGCCGCCGGCACTACGGTGCAGGCGCAGATCAAGGAAGTGCACCACGGCCTGGTCTTCACTGTTGCAGACGGCCCGACCGCGAACTTCAGCTACTTCCTTCCGTCCTTCCCTGGCTACTTCAACGAGGCAGCCGCGGGCATCACCGAGAACCTGTCGCTGATCTCGGCTCCGGCCACCAATGACCTGAGCGACTTCTTTGGCGTTACCGCCACCGATGTCAACGGCGTCACTGGCGGACTGGCCACCTGGAACGCGGTCATGGTCTCGAGCGGGTTCCCGGGCTATGCACCGCTGGTCACCCCCACGGCGATCACGCCGGCCACCGGTCAGGTGTGCACCTGGGTGAACGGCCACTGGAGCCCGTGGAGGCACCACCACCACCACTGGGTCAAGGGTCACTGGTCCTGCACTGGCGGCGGACCGTCGTCGTTCTCGATCTACGCCGGATCGCCAGTTCAGATCTAGTCCTGATCAGGTAGCAACTTCCTGATCAGATAGCAAGGCAAGGCCGCGCGCCTCGGGTCAACGCCCGAGGCGCGCGGCTTTTGCGTTGAGCCCTCTAGGCCTGCTGGCCGCCGTTGGACTCCGTGAGCTGGGCCGAATTGGCCGTCGCCGAGTTGGCCGTCCCGTCGAGCAGCGCGACTTCCTTGCTTGGCGGCACGGACAGGCTCCGCTTCACCGACTCCAGGATGGTTAGGCCCTGGCTGACCAGGCCAGCGGCGATCTCGCTGAGTCCGTCGGCTCCGTTGAGCACGCTGACATTAGCGCCGGCAAGTCCGGCCGCCGCCTCCTTGACGATCATCGGCAGCTGCTCGATCAGCATCCGGTCCAGCGCCACCCTGTTGTTGGACGCGGCCGCCGCTGCCTGGAGCCTGGTCCGCTGCGCGTCGGCCTCGGCGAGGATCCTGACCTTCTCCGCCTCGGCCTCGGCCGGCTTGACCACCTCGGCCACCAGCTGCCGCTGCCGGAGCTCGGCCTGCCTGTGCGCCAGGTCCGTCTGCGCCGAGAGCACGCTCATCTGCGCCTGGGCCTGCGCGAGCGGTCCGGACTGGGCGGCTTCCGCCTGGGCCTTGTCCACCTCAGCCTTGTACTGCGCCTGCACGACCATGGTCTGCCGCTGGTACTCGGCCTGCGCGCGCTGCGACTGCTGCTGGGCCTCAGCGGATGCCTGATTGGCCTGCGCCTGCGCGATCTGGGCCTGGCGCTGGATGGCGGCGTTGTGCGGCGCGGCCATCGCGTCGATGTAGCCGCTGTTCATGTCGTCGATGGACTGGATCTGGAGCGAGTCCACCGTCAGCCCGATCTTGGCCATCTCGGCCTTCGAGCCGTCGAGCACCTCGGTGGCCAGCTTCTGCCGCTCGGTGACGATCTCCTCGACGGTCATCGAGCCGATGATGGAGCGCAGGTGCCCGGCGAAGATCCGGCCGGTCAGCGTCGACATCTGGTCCTGGTCGGACAGGAACCGCTGCCCGGCGTTGACGATGCTCTCGTCGTCGTTGCCCACCTTGAACGCGATGACGGCGCGGACGTTGAGCGAGATGCCCTGCTTAGTCACGCAGGTCTCGGAGACCTCGGACTCGCACATCGACAGCGTGAGGTAACGGGCCTTGCGGAAGAACGGGGCGACGAAGGTACCGTGCCCGACAACGACTTTGAATGGTGCCCCGCTCCGGCGCGAACGGCCACCCGAAATCAGCATGGCCTGGTCTGGCGCAGGCACCCGGTAACCCAACATCTCTCTCATCTCCAGTTGTGACCCCGTGCCGGTCACTATGCCGGCTTATCCCAGTATGTTCCTTGCGCCGGGCTACTCGGAGCTAGCTTCGCCGAATTCGCCAAGCGGATCGGTCCACGCGCTCACGTCGACGACTCGGTGGCCACGGGATTCGATGACCAGCACTGTGGCGCCCTTCGGCAAGGGCTCCGCTGACCAGGCAATAAAGGCCTCCCGGCCGCCGCGCACGCTGACCACGACCTCGCCGGGGCCGGCCGGGCCGCGACAGGCCACGGTGAGCTTGCCGATGCAGCCGATGAGAGCCTCGTCAACCATCGCCAGCCATCCTCACGACGTCATCTGCCTGATGCTCATTATCGCCGCGGGAATAGCCTGGACGGCCTGCCCGTTGTAGCCCTCGTCGGTGCGCTGTGTCCCCCGGGCCGCAACTACCGCCTTCGCGGAATACCGTCTGGCTGGAGCCGCGTCGTGCCACTCGCCGAGAGGCGACCTCGCACCGACACCGGCACGCCCTCGTGAGCTGACGCTCTCGGGGGCGTCGTCATGTCCGGCGCCACCCTGGGGCGGCCGCGGGGTGACCGTAGTCGCGGCCGTCAGCGGACCCTGGCAGCGGCGAGCTGGCGGCACAGCAACGCGGGCGCCTCGGTCAGAGATGGTCCGTACCACGTCAGATGGCGGCCGCTGACCAGCGCGGTCCGGCTGCCGGGGAATGCCTCCGGCCCGTCGGAGGCGGTGAAGCGGTACGGCTCGTCTGGCAGCACGACCAGGTCAGCGGCCGCGTTTCGCAGCTCGCCGATGCCGATGCGTGGGTAGCGGTCCGGGTGGGCGGCGTACAGGTTCGTGACGCCGAGCCTGGCCAGCAGGTCCCCCGCGAAGGTGTCGCTGCCGAGAACCATCCACGGCCGCCGCCAGATCGGCACCACGGCGGCAAGGCTCCCGCCGGGCAGTGGCTGTCGCCAGGCTGACTCGGCAGCATCCAGCCAGGCCGGGCCGGGCTGCCTGCACGCCAGCGTGATCATCCGGCGGAGCGAGGCGAACGCCTCGGGCAGGTCGCGGATCCTGGTGACCCAGACCGCCACTCCCGCCGAGCGCAGCGCATCCAGGTCGGGCTGCCGGTTCTCCTCCTCGTTGGCCAGTACGACGTCCGGCCGTAGCGCGACCGTCTGGCTGATGTCCGGGTTCTTGGTCCCGCCAATGCGCGCGACCGTCAGATCGGCCGGATGCGTGCACCAGTTAGTGGCACCGACAAGCAGGCCGGGTGCGCAAGAGGCCACGGTCTCGGTGAGCGACGGCACAAGTGACACCACGCGCCTGATGACCGGCGGCAGCGGGACGAGCAAGCCAGTGTCGTCGATGGCCGCGTCGACGATGGCGGTGTCGTCGACGATGGCGGTCGCGTCCATGCCCGGCGTCGAGGCGCTCGCCGGTCCCATAACCTCGCCCATCGTGCGCCCCCAGACACGGCGATCCCCGTTGACCGCCGCCGATCGCCACCATTGTGGCCGGATTCGAGGGCCGATACCAGCCTCAAGTTCGGCCCGGGCTCTCGCATACGCTGAGTGCTCGGCCGCCGGCCACGCGCGCCGCGCCCGCCGACCGGCTGCGGCCCCTGCTGAGGAAGAGGCTTAACCCGATGACTGACGCCGTACCGCAGCCCGTCATTGCTGACCTGGACGACCCCTTCGCCCAGCTCACCGGCTCGCTCGCGGACACCAGGAAGCTGCACTTCGAAGTGGTGAGCAGCACCGTGCTCACGCCGCACATGCAGCGCCTCGAGCTGACAGCCGCCGAGCTCGATGGCTTTACCTACATGCCCGGCCAGGACGTCATGCTCCTAGTCGCCGCCGAGGGCCGCAGGCCGGTCAGGCGCCGCTACACCATCCGGTCCTTCGACCGGGCGCGCCTGCAGCTCACGATCGACGTCGTCCTGCACGGCGATGGCCCGGGCGAGCGCTGGATTCGCGCGGCGCAGCCTGGCGACCGGATCGAGGGCATCGGGCCGCGGGGCAAGGTGTTTCCTTCGGTCTCGGCGGACTGGCATCTGTTCATGGGTGACGAGGCCGCGATGCCGGCGATCCTGGCGATGACGGAGTCACTGCCGGGGGACGCCGACGCCACGCTGGTGCTCGAGGTCCCGGACCCGGACGACGAGCAGGAAGTGCTGGCGCCGGCCAGGACCCGGGTCAGCTGGCTGCACCGGCTCGGCCGCCCCGTCGGCGATCCCGCGTCGTCCTTGCTCGCGGCCGAGGCCGCCGAGGTGGAGCTGCCATCGGGCAGCGGTCACGCCTACCTGCTCGGCGAGGCCTCCGTTGTGCTGGCGCTGCGCGAGCGGCTGGCCGCACGCGGCCTGCCGCAGGACCAGATGTCACCCAAGGCCTACTGGGGCCGCGGTCGCGCAAACGGCGGGCACGGCGAGCCGGCCAAGGACGCCTGACCGGGCCTGCTGACCGGGCCCGCTGACCTGGCCCGCTGGCACGGGCTTGCTGACCGGGCCTGCGGCCCTCGGCAGGGGCAGATTCCAGGCACGACTTCGCCGCGAATACCATCCGGGCCAGCCATTAAATGGCTAATCAAACAACTGTTCTTTCTCAATAGGCATGAACCTGCCTCATAATGAAGGGAATCCAGCCGTGGCCCGCTCTGCCGGAAAGGAGCGCTTCGGTGGCATCCGCAGTGGCGGCAGAGGTCTCCGCCGTGCTGGCCAACACCTCGACCCGGACGCTCATACTCGGGATCGATAAGACTGGCCAGATCCGGCAGCACGACCGTGGCGCCGGTGACGTTCTGGCTGTGGAGCCGGGCGCGCTGATCGGGACCGACCTAGGTTCGTTGCTGGCCGTGCCCGACGGGCCGTCGGCCAAGGTTCTCCAGTCGCTGATCGATAGCGCGTGCTCCGACCGCGAGGGCACGACGGTGCTGGCATTCCGCACGGCCAACGGCGCTACGGCCGAAGCGGTGGTCACGGTACAGCCGATCCGTTCGGCGGACCCCGAGCTGGCCGCGCAGGTCATCATGCGGATCGCGCCGCCGGTGCAGGAGCGATTCCTGGACCCCGCGGTCATGCGACGGGTCATGGTGGACGGCGCCGTGCGGCGTATCGCCGGCGCGCTCGACATCGACCAGATGGCGCCAGACCTGATCAACATCATCGTCCCGCACTTCTGCAACGCGGCCGGCCTGGTCGTACTGGAGAGCCTTGTCGGCGAGGACGAGTTCCCATCCGAGTCGCTCGACGGCACGGAGCTGATCCGCCGTCTCGCCGTCGCCCACGACGACGGCGATGCAGCCTGGGACGCCGCGTTCCCGACTGGCGAGATCCTGCGCTACCCGCCCGATACCCCGTACACCCAGTGCATGGAGTCCGGCCTTCCGGTGTGCCAGGTCGTGAACCGCGACAGCGCCGACTCGATGGCGGCCGCGTGGATCCGCCGACCGGTCGCCGAGTTGCTGTCCGGCGTCTCCATGCTGCTGCTGCCCCTCATCGCGCGCGACGTGATGCTCGGCTTCTTCATCTGCGTCCGTCAGGTGGGCTACCGGCGGTTCGATGCCTACGACATCGAGATCGGGATGGAATTCGCGTCCCGTGCCGCGATCTTCATGGACAACGCTCAGCGGTACAGCCGCGAGCGCGCCACCGCCCTGACGCTGCAGCGCAGCATGCTGCCGACCGGCCTGTCGGCCCCGTCCTCCGTTGAGGTGCGGCACCGCTACCTGCCCGGCAGCAAGCTAATCGAGGTCGGCGGTGACTGGTATGAGTCGATCGCGCTGCCCGGCGGCCGGGTGGCGCTAGTCGTTGGCGACGTGGCCGGTCACGGCGTCCGCGCCGCGGTGACCATGGGGCGGCTGCGCACCGCAATCCACACCTTGGCCATGCTGGAGCTGCCGCCTGCGGAGACGCTCCAGCACCTGAACGAGCTGATGCAAGAGCTAGGGGTTCGCGAGCCGCACTTCGCGACCTGCGTGTACGCGGTCTTCGATGCGGTGAGCGGGACCTGCGAGGTCGCCTCGGCCGGCCACCTGCCACCGCTGCTGGTCCGGCCGGACGGGACCAACGAGTTCCTTGACGTCAATCCGGCCCCGCCGCTCGGCGTCGGTACCGGCCTGATTCAGAGCCGGACGCTCACCATCGAGGACGGCAGCCTGCTGGTGCTGTACACCGACGGGCTGGTGGAAAAGCGCAGCCGGGACATCGATGAGGGACTAGACCGGCTGCGCGAGATCTTCGGACCCGGGTCGGCGGACCAGCCGCTCGAGGACCTGTGCCGGGCCACGCTGGCCGGCGTCTACGCCGACGAGCACCGCGACGACATCGCCGTGCTGATGGCCAGGCTGCGGCGGATCCCGTCCGATCACGTGGTGAGCTGGACGCTGCCGTCCGAGCTCACCTCGGCGAGCCGCGCAAGGTCGCTGATCCGGCGGCCGCTGCGGCGCTGGGGCCTGTCTGAGCTGCAGCCAACCGCGGAACTGCTCGTCTCCGAGCTCGTCACCAACGCGGTCCGCTATGCCCAGGGCAAGATCGGGCTCCGGCTGGTGCTGGAGGGCGGCCTGGTCTGCGAGGTGCTCGACGAATCAGCGGCGCTGCCGCGACTGCGCCACCCGGACGACTCCGACGAGCGCGGCCGCGGCCTTCAGGTCGTGAGTCAGCTCGCGCAACGCTGGGGTGCCAGGAGAGCGGCGTCCGGCAAGGTCGTCTGGTGCGAGCTGCCCCTGCCGTACTCGTGACGCCCGCGGTATTCGCCACGACCGCAGTACTCGCGACGCCCGCGGTACTCGCGACGCCCGCGGTACTCGCGACGCCCGCGGTACTCGCGATCCCCGAGTAGTGCTGACAGCTGCAGGCCCGGCTCGACGCTTGGTCAGGCGATGGTGGTGGGCTGTTGCGCCGTGTCGGCGCGCCTGGTGTCCTGCTTAATGGACAGCTTCCCGTTCTCCATGATGCCAAGCCGCTGCGCGCGCCGCGCGATCATGCTGTCGTGCGTGACGAGCACGAGGGTAAGTTCCTGCTCGCGCCAGAGCTTCTCGAGCAGGCCGATGATCTCGTCCCTGGTGCCCTCGTCGAGGTTTCCGGTCGGCTCGTCAGCCAGCAGCACCTTCGGCTGCTTCACCAGGGCCCTGGCGATCGCGACACGCTGCTGCTGGCCGCCGGACAGCTCCGACGGCAGGTGCTTGGCCCGGTCGGCCAGCCCCACGTCGGCGAGCGCGCTGGCGGCGCGCCGCCGCCGCTCCGGTGCCGGGACGCCCAGCGGCACTAGCGCGGTCTCCACGTTCTCCTGCGCGCTCAGCGTCGGCACCAGGTTGAACGTCTGGAAGATGAACCCGATCGACTCGGCCCTGACCTTGGTCACCTGACCCTCCCGGAGCTGGGCCAGGTCCACCACGCCTATCTCGTCGCCGAACTCGATGCTGCCCGATGTCGGCCGGTCGAGGCCGCCCAGCATCTGCAGCAGCGTCGACTTCCCGTGACCGGTGGGACCCTGGATGGCGAGCCACTCGCCGTCCTCGATGTCCAGGTCGACGCCCTGGAGCGCCGCGATGACACCGCGGCCCTTGTAGTAGTCCTTCTTCACGGCAGTCAGCTTGTACATGACGCTCCCTGGATGGCCGCAGATCCCGCAGTTCTGAGTCGACTCGATGGCGCGTGGCTGCTCACTCGACCCTCGCCAGGGCTGCAGCCGGACGCAGCCGGGCCGCGCGCCAGCCACCGAATCCGCCGGCGATCAGGCCGCCCGCGATCGCCAGCACCACGGCCGCCACGATGGCGCTGGCCGTGACCGGCGCGCTGAGGTGCACCAGCGTCGTGTGCGGCGCGGCCGCTGAAAGCGCGGGGAACCGGCTGGCGCCGGTTCCGGTCCCGCCGCCTGGGAACCCGCCGCCTCCGCCAGCGAAGCCGCCGCCGCCTGATCCGAAGAATCTCGCGCCGCCCGGCGTGGCGCTGCCCGTGGCCTGGCCAAGCGAAGCCGTTAGCGTCGATGAGAAGTGGCCAACCAGCGCAGAGCCGAGGAAGCCGAGGCCGACCCCGATGACGCCGCCGACGATGCCGATGACGATCGCCTCGCCGACCACCTGGCCGACGACCCGCCGGCTGTTCCAGCCGAGCGCCTTGAGCGTGCCGAACTCACGGACGCGCCGCGACACTGCCGACATCGTCAGCAAGCTCGCCAGCAGGAACGCCGCCACGAGCACCGCGATAGCGAGCCACTTGCCGAGATTATTGGCAAGGCTCGAGGCGCTGGCGACCGAGCCGGTCAGCTGACTAGCCAGATCCGAGGAGTTCTCCACGGTCGACTTGGGCAGTGCGGCAGAGATCGACTTCGACACCGAGGTGATGTCCGCCGCGCTGTCGGCCGCCACGTAGATCGTGTTGACGTCGTTCTTCATGCCCGCAAGCGCCTGCGCGCGGCCGAGCGGAATGTAGTAGTCGAAGGAGGTGGCACTCGCCGGAACACTGACGATGCCGACCACCTTGAAGCTGGTCTTCGCGATGGTGGCAGTGGCGCCTACCGCGATCTTGTTGGACTTGGCGTAGTTGGCATCGACCAGCGCCACGTCGGCCGCATTGTCCGTGCCCGTCAAGGTGCGGCCCGCCGTGAGCTTGCCGAGGCTCAGCGGGCCGAGCCCGGCCGCGCTGCTCGCGAGGTCGACGCCGTCCACGCTGAACGAGGTCGGCGTGAACGAGCCGCGGAAGCCCCCGCCGCCGCTCCCACCCCCACCCCCGCCGCCGAAGCCGCCGGAGCCGCTGCCGCCGACATTAATCGCCGGGATTTTGCCGGTGATCCTGGTGTCGGTCAGCGTCAGCCCGCCCGCGGCCGCTGCGACGTTCTTCAGCTTCGACACCGATGTGAGATTGGCCGCGGTCATGGTGCCCAGGCCGCCACTACGCAGCGTGTCAATATCGATCTTGGTGCCGGCCGCGGGCCTCTTGCCAGTGCCGAACGCGCCCCGGAAGCCGAACGAGCCAGGAGCGAACGAGCCCGCCGTCGGTGCCTTGGTGACGGTGATGTCGGTGTCCTGGCCATACAGCGAGTGCAGCACTTCGCCTTGCGCGTTCTTCACGCCGCTGGACAAGGCCGTCACCGTGATGACCAGCCCGATTCCGAGCGCCAGGCCGAGGACGATGATGCTGGCCTGCCGGGCGCGCCGGCGCAGCTCACGCCTCAGGTAGGTAAGAAACATCCGCACTCCTTGCAGCAAGTGTTCGTCGCTGGAGCCGAGATCAGTTCCTGCCGCTCCGTCGCGGCCCTATCGGACTCCCGCCGCATGCAATGGTCCGCGGCGATACCGATGATGGGCGTGCTTCCTGGGCGGACCCTGAATGCACTCTGCGAGGTAGCAGGACGCCGTTAGTCCGAGGCTGGCAGCGGCTCGTCTATGCGCATGCGGTCTGCCAGCGCGTCATCCGCGCGCAGGCTGGCGGCCAGCGCCGCTTCGTCGTCGCCGCTGTCGGTCTGACCCGCAGCGACATAACGACCGAGCGCGCCGAGTGGCAGCAGCAGCCCGGGCACGAGCGGACCGCGACGACGCGCCGAGCTGCGTCCCGCCGGCCGACCGTTCGCGTTGGCCCGCTCGCCGGCGTCTGCCTCGTCGCTGAGACCGCTCCGGTAACTGCGGCCAGGGCCGTCGCTCCAGCCGCCGTCTGGCTGCTGAGCGCGGACCAGCCAGTCTGCCGCGAGGTCGACGCCGTCGATCGTCTCGGCGCCGCCGGCCACGAGCAGCGCGGTGACAGCGCGGGCAGTCGACGCCGCCTCGGACGCGCCGCCATGTACGCCCATGGCCCAGCCGGCATCCAGGTTCTGCTGGCTCAGCAGCCAGTCGACCGCCGCCCGGATGGGCGACTTGCCCGGCAGGACGCCGGCGACGAGAAGCGCGTGCAGCACCGTCGCGGTCGTGGCCAGGCCATCGGCGCCGCGCCACGAACCGTCCGGCAACTGCTCGCGCAGCAGCCAGATCACGCCGCGACGCAGGACGCGCGAGTCGGGCGCACCCTGAGTCGCTAGCGCCCGCACGACATGTGCGGTCACAGCGACCGAGCCGCTCCAGCTGCCATCGCGGCTCTGGACGCCGGTCAGCCATCGGATCGCGTTGCGGATCGCGGGCCTGCCGGTCAGGCCAGGCAGCTCGACCCGGCTCAGGGCGAGCAGCACTCTGGCCGTGTCGGCGACCACGGGGTAACCGTCCCGGCCGAACGACCAGCCTGACGGCTCGGGCCCGGATGCGACGCCAGCCCAGTCGGCCGGACCCTCGATCCGCTGGAGGAGCAACCAGCGTCCGGCAGTCACGAGCGCGGGGTGATCCGCCGCTACGGGCGAGTCGGCAAGCGCCTCGATGGCCAGCGTGGTGTCCAGGACTGGCGGCTGGCGAACGGCCGGCGGCTTTGCAGACCCGGCAGCATGCCGCGGCTGGGCCGTAGCCGCGTCGAGCCAGGACAGGCCCTTGGCCAGCACAGGATGGTCGGGCGGGTACCCAAGGAGGTGAAGCGCCACCAGCGAGCATGGCCAGCAAGGGCGGCGTGAGGCGGGCAGACCGGAGCGGTGCTGCCAGCCGATGAGCCACTGTCCGCACTTGCGCAGGGCAGCTGACTGCGCGAGGGTCAGCGCCGGCCTCCGCGTGCGTGCCCGGCGATCCGCGGCTGGAGGGCCGCCCGGTTCGCCAGTATGCAATTCGCTGAGCTCGATCGGGAGCGGCCGGGCCGGCCGCAACGTCGCGATTATGGTCAGCGCAACGCCCGCGGGCCGACCCCAGACGGCGCGATCCGGGCGGCTTGCGGCGTAGCGACCCGGCAGGTAGATGAGCTCAGGGGCGGGAACGTGGATGCCCTCCCACCCGGCAAGCCCGAAGGTCGCGAGCCACGTCCGGGCGAGGACTCCGGCACCGGCGACGCCGCCTGCATCCCTGATCCACCCCGCGGCCACGGCCATGTGGTAGGCGTCTGCCGAATCGCCCGCGAGGCGCAGGGCGAGATAGGCGAGCACCGATGCCGACAAGTCACCGGCGGCCGCCGGTCCTTCGCCTTCGGCCGCGGACTCGCCGCTGCCCGTCCACCGGCCGTCAGCCTGCTGAAGCGACCTAATCTGCTGCGCGGTCGCGTTCGTCTTCTCGGCGGTCCTGATCCCGAGGACCTCCCTGACGAGGAGGGCTTCGGCTTCCAGCGTCACATCGCCGACGGAGCGCCCGGACCACCAGCCCTGGCTGTCCTGGCGCGCAAGCAGGATCCGGCTTGCCCGCCGCACCGCAGCCCCAGCCGCACCGCGCGGGCCGGTCACGTCCTCATCTGCGGCGCTCATGCCGAGCTGCTCACGTGCTGTGTGGCGGCCGTGGAGGTGGTGGCCGTGGACGTGGTGGCCGGAACGTCCGGCCCGCCGCGGGCGCGTCTGGCCTTTGCGCGCGCAGGATCCCCGACAACGTCAGGACCCTCCGCAGCCACCTGGCCGTTGGCGCCTTCCGGATCGCCGGCAGGCCCAGGACCCGCCGCATCGACCGCGTCCGTCTCGCCTGCGCCGATGCCGGCCTGCGACGCACTAGGCTCCGCCGTGCTCGTCTCCGCCGCACTGACCTCCGCCGCACTGACCTCCGCCGCACTGACCTCCGCCGCACTGACCTCCGCCGCACTGACCTCCGCCGCACTGACCTCCGCCGCACTGACCTCCGCCGCACTGGCCTCCGCCGTGCTGGCCGGAGCGGTGCTCGTGGGCGCGGGCGGCGTGCTCTCGGGCGCAGCCGGAGCCGGAGCCGGTGCCGGCCCCGGTCCCGGTGCGACCGACCCTCTGATGGCCAGCGCCGTGACGGCCGGCACTGTGCTGGCGGGAAGCGTGGTCGCCCGGACTCGCGCCGCCGGGACCCCGGCCGCCGGGACTCTGGCCGCCGGCACCTTCGCGCGGGCTGGCAGCTCCGCCATGAGCTTCTGCGCGGCGGCCTGACCGCTTCGGACAGCGCCCTCCATCGTGTCCGGCCAGCCGGTGTCGGTCCATGCTCCTGCCATCGCGAAGCCGGCGGGTCCGGCCTGCGCTAGTCGCAGTCGCTGCGAGCCAGGGACGTGCGCGATAGTGGCGCGGCGTTCCCTGGTGACGAAGAAGTCCTCCACACTTGCCTCAGCCGCGGCCGGGAACAGTCGCTCCATTGCGGGCAGGAACTCTGCCCGCAACTGGGCTGCCGGGGTATCCAGGTACGCACCGGCAGCGCGCACCGAGGCGGCCAGGTACTGCCCGGCGTGCAGGCCGGACGGCGCTGTCTTGTCCATGACCCAGTGCACCGGGGAGCCGGCAGCGGCCGCGAATGGCAGCCGCGTCACGCGGCTGCCGTAGATGACGTGGATGCTCATCACCGGCGACGGCTCAAGCTGAGCCCACCGGGGCGCGTCGCCAGCAAGGCTGTCTGGAGCTAGGACGGCCGCCTCCCAGGCAGGCACCGCGAGGACGACTCCGGCCGCGTGGATCCGTGCCGGCCCGTTCTCGAAGAGGGTTCCCTGCCGGATGTCGACTCCCTGCGCAGTACCGGTGTGCTCCCCGTAGGCGAGCCCGATGTCCCAGCCACCAGCGGCGCCAGCCCGCAGGGACGACACGCGGACGCCGAGACGGACCATCACCCTGAGCTGGCGCAGCAGCTCCGCGGCCGGATTACCGTGCAGGTGGCTGAGCGGCACCGATGGCACGCCGAGATCGGCGCTGTCGCGCCTGGAAAGCACGGCGGTCCTGATCGCGCTGGCCGCCATGGCCAGATCAGCGCTCTCGCTGTTGACGTTGAGCGCCGATAGCGACAGCTGATCCCAGAACAGCCGGCGAGCGCGCTCGTCCTGGCCGTGCCGGGCAAGCCAGTCATCGAGGCTGCGGTCCTCTCGCCCGGCGATGTCGACGAACTGCAGAGCCAGCGCAGCGGTCGCGACCTTCGCCCGCTCGAGCCGAGACAGCAGGCGGTACCCGGCCAGCGACCGGGCCAGATGCCAGGGTGCGGGCAGCCCCGACCGCCGTACCCGTGCCAGCGCGTCGGGACCAAGCACAGTGAGATCGAGCTCGTCCTGCACCGGGCCGCAGCCCGCGACCCCGAGCCTGGCCAGCAGCTCCCGGTATGCCAGGCAGCAGCGAAGGAAGACGTGCTGGCCGTTGTCGATGGTGAGCCCGCGCCTGGCGAATGACCACGTCGCGCCGCCTAGCCACGGCCTGGCCTCCAGCAGCGTGACCTGCAGGCCAGCGTCCGCCAGGTCAATGGCAGCACTAATCCCGGCTAATCCCCCGCCGATGACGACGACGCTCGCGCGACCTCCGGCCAGCGTCATACCCGATCCCCCGTCATGCCCCGACCCCCATCGGTTGACCCACCGCATTGCTGCAGGCACGCGGATTCTAGCGAACCTCAGCGCCCGGCTCACCGTTCGCGCAAGTACTGGCCAGCCATGAATACGCGACCGGACTGCGCCAGGCAGTCCCGCGCCGGAGTGCCCCCGCGCCTCGCGGCTCAGCCCTTGCCGGATCAGTCATGCAGGGACCGGCCGGACGCCAGCTTCAGAGCCTGGCCCTGCGACTGCACGATGCAACTCACACGTCGCATTTCGCAGAAACGTCTTCAGAATTCGGACCGCTCATCCGGTTTCATCTTTCTCCAGCGCATTCGGATGTTACGCTCCGATATCGTCTGCCAGGGATTTTGCCCTGACGGCGAGCTCCGCAAAAACCTCTCAGACTGGGGCCTCAGCCATGGGATTGCGTCATAGGTCCATCCGACTGAGGGTTGGCATCCTCATCGTCGTGCCGGTGCTCTGCCTGATAGGGCTGTATGCATTCGCTGCCAGCATCACTCTCGGTAGCGCCCTGACGCAGTCGCAGGCCAAGACGGTCCGCAGTGACCTGCTCACGCCCGTCGGCAACTTCCAGGCGGCCCTCGCCGCGGAGCGGCACCTCGCGGTCCTGAGCCTCTCCAATCCCACGAGCACGCAGTTCGCGTCCGAAGTCGGCATGCAGGAAAACAACACTCGCAAGGCGTTCGACGCACTTCAGCTGGCGGTCAAGGCGCCGCAAGTCGCCGACCATGCCTCGGCCGGCGAGCAAAAGGCGATCAAGAGCCTGCTGGCCTACGCGGGCACCCTGACAGCAATCCGCAGCAACGTCGCCGCCGGCGCGATCGGCATGAGCACGACCGTGGCTGACTACAACGGAATCATCAGCGCCGGCTACACGGTGCTCGACGAGGCCATCGACTCCCAGTCGAACGTCCCCGTAGTGACGCAAGCACTGGATGTCATCAACCTGGACCGCGGCTTGCAGGCGATGCTCGCCGAGAGCGACCTGCTGACCGGGGACATGACACAGCTCAAGTTCCCGCCGAGCGACAGGATCATGTTCGCCGAGCTGGCGGCGCAGCGGCAGCAGCTCGTCGCCACTGGTACGGCTGAGCTGCTGCCGGACTACGCGGCATTGATCAATCGCAACGTCACACCGGCCGTCGGCAAGTCATTGACGACGCTGGAAGACCAGGTCATCGCCACGCCGTGGCGGAAGGGGCAGCCGCCAGCCGACCTCGTCGCCAACACAGCGGCGTTCGGTCCCTACGCCAAGTCAATGGCGACGGCGCTCAGCGAGGCAGGCACCAAGCTGCAGGACCAGACGTCGCACCAGGCCAACGTCGTCTTCATCGAGCTCATCCTCGCGGCCGGGCTCGGCCTGCTCGGCACTATTGCATCGATCGCTCTCTCACTGGTCATCGGCCGCGGCCTAGTACGGCAGCTGCGTGAGCTCCGCGAGTCGGCGCTCAGCCTGGCGCACGACAAGCTGCCGGCGGTCATCGGCCAGCTTCGCGCCGGCCAGCAGGTCGATCCGAGCGACTACGAGCCAGGCGAGGCGTCAGCGGGCAACGAGATCGCGCAGGTCCAGCACGCCTTCAACGTCGTGCAGCAGACCGCGGTCCAGACCGCCATCGACGAAGCGCGGCTGCGCCGTGGCATCAGCGATGTGTTCAGGAACCTGGCCGGCCGCAGCCAGTCTCTGCTGCACCGGCAGCTCACCCTGCTGGACGGCATGGAACGCCGGGCCACCGAGCCGGATGAGCTCGAGGACCTGTTCCGGATCGACCACCTCACCACCCGCATGCGGCGGCATGCTGAGGGCCTGATCATCCTCTCCGGCGAGGCGCCGGCCCGTGGCTGGCGCCAGCCAGTCCCCCTTGTCGACGTCCTGCGCGCGGCAGTAGCCGAGGTCGAGGACTACACCAGGATCAGGGTGCTGTGCCGGACGAATGCGGCTGTGGCCGGCCATGCCGTGGCCGACGTCATTCACCTCGTGGCCGAGCTGGCCGAGAACGCGACGGTCTTCTCGCCGCCGAACACCCCCGTGCGCATCCAGGGCGACATCGTCGGGCGGGGGTTCGCGGTCGAGATCGAGGACCGCGGTCTGGGCATCTCCCAGGTCCGCATGGACGAGATCAACGCGAACCTCGCTAGCCCGCCGCAGTTTGACCTGTCGGGCAGTGACCGGCTCGGCTTGTTCATCGCCGGTCAGCTGGCGCAGCGGCACGAGATCAAGATCACCTTGCGGCCCTCAGTCTACGGCGGCACGACCGCGATCGTGCTGATCCCCACCAGCCTGGTAGTCGAGGAAGACACTTACGAGCGCGACCCCGCGCTGCCTGCCGGGAGCGACGAGTCAGGCCCGCTGCCCGACCGCATCGCCGGGCGCCACGCTGCGCTCGCGCAGGTGAGCGGCCGGCTTGCCGCCGGCACCGCCGCGATCAACGGGGCTAACGGGACGAACGGCTATGGGCACGCGCGGCCCGACAGCGACGTTGACGGCGACCTCGACCGGCCGGGGCTGCCGTTGCGCAGCCAGCCGACGCCGGCCAACGGTGCCGACTTCGGCGGCGTCAGCGAGCCCGACCCGGTCAGAGTGCCATGGGCTGACGACGGCGCTGTGCCGAGCGAGCCGGAGCCGGTCAGGCTCGCGTGGTCCGGGGAGAGCCAGAGTCCAGGTCAGCCCGAGCCAGTGAGGCTGTCCTGGTCCGACAACACGGTCAGCCCGAGCCAGCCGGATCCCGCCGGCGATCCAGAACCGGTCAAGCTGTCCTGGTCCGACGAGAGCGCGCGTGCCAGCGAGCGCGAGCCCGTCAGGATGTCCTGGGCCGATGACAGCGCGGGTACCGGCGAGCGCGAGCCCGTCAGGATGTCCTGGGCCGATGACAGCGCGGGAACGGGCGAGCGCGAGCCCGTCCGGCTCGCATGGTCCGACGACAGCGCCGCGACTGGCCAGCCCGAGCCCGCGCGGTTCTCCTGGTCAGACAACGGCAGCGCGGCGAGCCCGGCTGGGCCTGCCAGCTCCCCCAGCCAGCCGGACCCTGATGCTGACGCCAGGACGAGCACCTCCGAGCTTGGACTGCCGATCCGGGTGCGCCAGGCGAGCCTCGCGCCGCAGCTGCGTAACTCGGCGCCGCGCCCGGCGCCTGAGCCCATCGCCGGCAACGGCTTCTTCAGTCCGGCCACGCCCGCCGGGGGCAGGCGCTTCATGCCGCGGGAGTCCGCTACCGGCAGCTTCACGCCGCGCCAGCCCGCGGCGGCCGACTCGAGCCCGACCATGGCTTCGCCCGAAGCCGCCCGCAACACGATGAGCGCACTGCAGCGCGGCTGGCAGCTGGGCCGGGTCGAAGCGGAGCAGGACGCCACTTCGACGTCCGGCAGCTACGTGCCCGGAGAATCGGGACCGCACCAGTTCCCCACGACACCGAGTACATCCACAGCTGGCCAGGAACGCGGTCCGTACGCCGCTGGCACTCCAACCTCAGGGCCTGACCTGGCCGACAGCGCTGACCAGCGCGACGAAGAATAAGCGAAAGATCGACGGCAAGGGGAGGCCGACATGAGTCGCAGCGGGGCGCTTGACTGGCTGCTTGATGATCTGGTCACGCGAGTTGCCCAGATCGACAAGGCGGTGATCCTGTCACGGGACGGGCTCGCAATCGGCGCGTCGGCCGGACTGAGCCGTGACGATGCCGAGCACTTGTCGGCGGTAGCGGCCGGCTTCCAGAGCCTGGCCAGAGGCGTCGGCCATCATTTCGGCGGAGGCCTGCCACGGCAGACGATTGTCGAGATGGAATCGGCCTTCCTGTTCGTGACCGCCGCCGGCGAAGGCAGCTGCCTGGCCGTGCTGGCGGCCGCCGACGCGGATGCCGCCGGGCACATCGCGTACGAGATGGCTGTGCTCGTCCGCCGGGTCGGCGAGCACATGGCGGTCAATGCGCGGCCGCCGGCCAGTACCGCCGAAGCGGTGTGACCTTAGGTGCGCGACGATCAGTGGCTCGACCGAGACGCGGGTCCCGTCGTCCGGCCGTATGCGCTTACTGGCGGCCGCACCCGCCCGCGGGGCGAGATCATCGACCTGCTCTCGATGGTCACATCGACGCGCCTCGGCTCCTCCAGCGACATGATGCTCGAGCCTGAGTACATGGCGGTGGTCAGGCAGTGCCGCCGGCCGAAGTCGGTCGCCGACCTTGCCTCCGACCTTGACCTGCCGCTCGGCGTGGTCCGGATCTTGCTATCGGACATGCGCGAGAACGGACTGATCATGATTCGTCAACCAGCGCGGAGCCGGCTCACCGACCCGCAATTGCTCAAGGATGTCGCTGATGCTCTCCGCAGGCTCTGACCGGGAGGTTGACACCGACGGACCGGTGTCAATCAAGATCCTCATCGCTGGCGGGTTCGGCGCTGGCAAGACCACGCTGGTGAGCTCGGTTAGCGAGATCAAGCCGCTGCGAACTGAGGAAATGCTGAGCGAGCCGAGCGTCCTGGTCGACGCGCTCGACGGCGTCGAGCAGAAGACCACCACGACCGTGGCCATGGACTTCGGCCGGATCACGGTGCGCGACGATCTGGTCGTTTACTTGTTCGGCACGCCGGGCCAGCATCGGTTCTGGTTCATGTGGGACGAGCTTGCGCTCGGCGCTCTTGGCGCCGTGGTGATGGCCGACACCCGCCGGCTGGCTGACAGCTTCCCCTCCGTGGACTACTTCGAGCGCCGCGGCCTGCCTTTCGTCGTCGCGGTGAACTGCTTCGATGGCGCCAAGCGATTCCGTCCCGATGTGGTCAGGACGGCGCTCGACCTCAGCAGCGAAGTGCCCGTGGTGCTGTGCGATGCGCGCCAGCGAGCGTCCAGCCGTGATGTGCTGGTGACTCTCGTCGAGTACGCCATCAAGCTGATCAGCGACAGCGAAGTCATGACGCCGAGCTAGCCGGACCGCTCACTACCGTCGGTCATCACGCTGCCGCCAGCAGCAGTCAGACTCGCCAGATCAGCGCGAGCGCGCAGTCGTCAGAGTTGCGCCCGCCGCCTTGCATGGTCTGCACGAGACGGGCCGCCCCAGCACCGAACCCGCTAGTTACGAGCCGGTCGGCTTCCCCGAGCAGCCGGTCGATGCCCGCGTCTATGTCTCGGCCGGGGACCTCGACAAGCCCGTCGGTGTACAGCATGAGGGCGTCACCGGGTCGCAGATGGCCGTTCTCGGGCCGGGTACGCAGATCGGGTACTACGCCCAGGACGATCCCGCGCGCCTTGGTCAGCCGCCATCGCCCGCTGCCGCCCTCGAACTGGGCGGCGGGCGGGTGGCCGCCTGAGGAGATGAGGTAGTCGCCGGTGACCAGATCAAGCGTGAGGTGGACCGCCGTGACGAATCCCTCCGGCGGGCCGCCACGCTGCAGGTACGCGTTGCAAGCCTGCAGGTAGTCAGCATGCGGGACAGACCCGAGCAAGCCGCCGAAGGCGCCCGATAGCAGGAGCGCCCTGGTACCTGCGTCGATCCCCTTGCCGGCCACATCCACCAGCGCGAGTTCCAGCACCTTGCCGTCACACGCCGACACCAGGAAGTCACCGCCGAAGGACGAGCCGCCCGCCGGCCGCAGCACCGACACCGCATGCCAGCCATCGGGCAACTCGGGCATCTTGCCCTGCGCCCGGATCCTGTCCCGGAGCTCGATCAGCATCTGATCGCCGCGCAGGCCCGGCATCCCGAGCCTGGCCCTGGTCCGCGCGAGCACATCGGCAAAGAGCGCCGTGATGCCAATTGTCGCGGCTATGCCGAGTCCAGCCCGCTTGTACACAATGTCGTAGGCGAGCATCGCGGCCACGAACGCGATCAGGATTCGCAGCGCCCGCGGCCACAGCAGCAGGCCGCCGGCGAGGATTGGCAAGATCATGACACCGGGCGACAGCCACTCCCCAGAGACCTTGACGGCTCCGATGCCGATCCCGGCGACGACGGCAGCCAGGCCAAGCGCCATCCGGCGGTTCCGCGTGATGAGCTGGCGGCTGAACCACGCGCGCTGACGTCGCGCCGCGGACGCAGCCACGGACCAGAGCCGGCGGCAGACCTGGGCAACCATCTTCCCGGCACTGTATCGGTACAAGCCATGCGAGCGTCAGTGCCAGTACCTGTGAACTGGGTGGGAAGTCAGTCAACGTCTCCTGCGCTGTCCCAGTCCGGGGTTCATCAGCTCGCTGGTCACGCCGGAAATGTGGTGGCTGGGCGCCGGCCGGCCGGGTAGAAAGGCCGGTATGAATTCGCGCTATCCGATCCGCGTCATCGCCGCCGACGAGTTCGAGGCGTTCGCCGGCGTACCTGGGCAGGCTTTCCTCGAGGAGTGGACGCCTGAGGCCATCGAGATCGAGCGCCCGATCACCGAGTTTGATCGCACCATCGCGGCGTTCGACGGAGCCCGGATGGTAGGCACGGCCAGCGCTTACACCTTCCGCCTGACCGTCCCCGGCGGCGCCGCCGACGCGGCCGGCATCACACTCGTGAGCGTCCTTCCGAGCCATCGGCGCCGGGGCATCCTGACGGACATGATGCGGCACGAGATCACCGATGCGCACGAGCGCGGTGAGGCGCTCGCGATTCTGTACGCCTCGGAGTCAGGAATCTACGGCCGATACGGGTTCGGGCTGGCGAGCTGGCATCAGCGGATGCGGATCGGCCGCGGCGACGGGCAGCTCGCGATCGGTGCCGCTCTCGGCGCATCCGAGCAGGTTCGCCTGCGCTTCGACCCGCCTGGCGAGGTCCGGGCTGAGATGGTCAAGCTCTTCGACGCCGCGGTGCCCGGCCGGCCAGGCATGCTGGCCAGGGATGACCGCTGGTGGGACGTGATCCTCTCCGACGATCCGACGCGCCGTGGCGGCATGTCGCCACTGCGCTGCCTCCTGGCCGAGGACGAGACAGGCCCGCGCGGCTACGCGCTGTACCGCACGCAGGCTGCCTGGGACGAGGGCATCGCTGACGGCACGATCCGCGTCCGCGAGCTGATCGCTGCCGATGGTGCCGCAACGGCAGCATTGTGGGGGGATCTCCTCAGCCGGGACCTCGTCGGCGAGGTCGTCGCACGAAACCAGCCCATCGACGATCCTCTGCTCGCCATGCTCGGAGATCAGCGGCGGGCGCAGCCCATGGTGAGCGACGCACTCTGGGTCCGGCTCATCGACCTGCCCGCTGCCCTGTGCCAGCGCACGTATGCGAGCGCCACCGACGTCGTCCTGGACGTCATCGACCCGTTCCTGCCTGCGAACGCCGGTCGCTGGCGGCTGACGACCACTGGACGGGACGACAGCGCCGGGGCACAGTGCCAGCGCACCAGCGCACCGGCTGACGTCCTCGTATCGGTGCACGCGCTCGGGGCCGGCTACCTGGGCGGCGCCAGCTTCGGTCAGCTCGCCGCGGCTGGCCACGTCCGGGAGCTCACGCCAGGATCGCTGGCGCGACTGGCAGCGGCGATGTCGTGGGATCCCCGACCTTGGTGCAGCATGATGTTCTGAGATACCCACTAGACCAGGACGGGCTGGCTCTTGGCCGGGATGAAGATTACCCTCGACGCCGCAATGCGAGCACGGGACGTCTCTGCGCCGAGAGCGGCTGACGATCTCGCTGCCGACGAAGTTGTCGTCGAGCCCATCACCGCGGGCGCCGATGACGAGTCCGTCAGCGACCAGGCGATTGGCGACAACCGCGCGGTGAGCGACCGCACCGCGGACCGCCCGCGTACACGGCGGCGCGCGCGGTTACGGCGCGGCTAGCCTCCGGCCGTACGCGACGGCTACGGAAGCGGCGGCAGCTCGCCGGTCTGCTCGTAGGCCGCGATCATATTCAGCCGCCGGACGTGTCGTGGCTCCTGCGAGAATGCAGTCTCGACGAACACCTTCGCGAACCCGACGGCTGCCTCGATGGAGTACTCGCGCGCGCCGAGGCTGAGCACGTTGGCGTTGTTGTGCAGCCGCGCTAGCCGCGCGGTCTCGTCACTCCAGGCGAGCGCCGCCCGTACGCCTCGAACCTTGTTTGAGGCCATCTGCTCGCCGTTGCCTGACCCGCCGATCACGATGCCCAGGCTGCCCGGATCGCCAACTGCAGCAGTAGCGGCCCGCATGACGTAGACCGGATAGTCGTCGTCGGGCTGATAGCTCGACGGGCCGCAGTCGACCGGCTCGTGACCTGCCTGCGTCAGCCATTCCACCAGGCTGGCCTTCAGCTCGAAGCCCGCGTGGTCAGATCCCAGGTATACGCGCACAGCGCAAGTCTGACACGGAGCCAGGGGGGCCGGCCCGTCACACCCGGATCACCCGGCCGGGTGGCGCCGCCGCACGGCAGTGGCGGTCGGCATGCTCCCCGGGCCACGCCTGCTAGCAGCCCGAAACCCTCATAAGATCCAGGCGTCACTTCATTCCGTGATACAACGCTCTCTGAGAGTAACGAGGCTCGATTGCCGAAAGTTACGGGTAACCGCTCGACTAACCGGGGGCGTCAAGGTGGTGCAACAGGCATGGGATCGCTGACCACGCCGGGGGACCTGGCTGGCCTGGTGCTGCTCGCGGTCGCGGTCTTGATAGCCGCTGGGCGCCTCGCGGCGGGCCGGCTGGCGGCGAATCACGCGGCGGAGCATGCGCGCCGATTCAGGCTCGCACGCACGGCCGAGCAACAGCCTCCAGCCGGGCAGCCACATACGGCTAACGGCCAGCCCGAGCCGCCGGCGCTGGCGTTGCATGTGATCGCGCCGAGCCAGCCACCGAGGCCGGCGCAGCCTAACCTCGTCATACCGTCGCAGTCGACCTGGCAGTCCCGCGCCAGTCAGCCAGCCGGCCTAATCGAAGATCGGGTCCCTGGTCCGGCTGCGCTTCAGCTCGAAGAAGCCGTCGGTTCCCGAGACCAGTAGCACACCGTCCCACAGCCGGCCAGCGGCCTCGCCGCGCGGGATCGGCGACACGACGGGTCCGAAGAACGAGGATCCGTTGACCGAGATGACCGGGGTGCCAACCTCATAGCCGACGCGGTCCATGCCGTCCTTGTGTGAGGCGCGCAGAGCGTCGTCGTAGGACTCGTCGTCCATGGCGTCGGCGAGCTCGGCAGGCAGGCCAGCCTCGGCTAGCGCGGCTTCGATCAGAGCCCGGTTACGATCGGCCTTCTCATCGTGGAACCGCCTGCCGATCGCCGTGTACAGGGGCAGCAGGACGTCCGGCCCGAACTTCTGCTCAGCAGCGATGCAGACCCGGACCGGGCCCCACGCCTGACGCATGGCCTCCTTGTACCGCTCCGGCATGTCCTCCTTGGCCTCGTTCAGTACCGCGAGGCTCATGACGTGCCAGCGGGCCGTCACCGGGCGTACCTTCTCGACCTCGAGCACCCACCGGCTCGTGATCCAGGCCCATGGACATAGCGGATCAAACCAGAAATCCAGCTCGGTTGGCTCATGCGCAGGCATTCATACTCCTTGGCTGTGTCGGTTGCTTGCGGCAACCAAGAAACGGCGTTGCACATTCCGGCCGGGGGCATGAACATGGCGAGCGGACACCGTCGAGCCGAAGGGAACCGAGCAGTGGCGAGCAACCTCACGCGCGACGAGGCGCGAGACCGGGCGCAGCTGATCAAGGTCGAGTCCTATGACGTGGAGCTGGAGCTAACAGGCTCGGACACGACATTCCAGTCGGCTACTACGGTCCGGTTCGGTTGCGACCGGCCCGGCGCGGATACCTTCATCGAGCTGACCGCGCCTGCCGTGACGCAGATCACGCTCAACGGCGTGCCTGTCGACCTGGCGGCTTTCGACGGCGACCGGATAACGCTGGCTGGCCTGGCCGCGCGTAACGAGCTCCGGGTCGTCGCGACGTGCGCTTACTCGCGCACCGGCGAGGGCCTGCACCGGTTCACCGATCCGGCCGACAAGGACGTGTACCTCTACAGCGACCTGGAGACGTTCGACGCGCACCGCATCTACGCGTGCTTCGACCAGCCTGATCTCAAGGCGACTTTCGAGTTCACCGTGACCGGCCAGGACGACTGGAAGGTCATTTCGAACATGGCGCCGGACATCAGCGCCGAACCAGCCGGTCCCGGCGTGACGCGCTGGCACTTCCCCCCGACGCCGGTCATGTCGACCTATATCACGTGCATCGCGGCTGGTCCCTACTTCGAGGTGAGGCAGGAGCACGACGGCATCCCGCTCGGCCTGTACTGCCGGCAATCGCTGGCCAGCTACCTGGATCAGGACGAGATCTTCGAGATCACCAGGCAGGGCTTCGACTACTACCACCAGGCCTTCGGCGTCCGGTACCCGTTCGGGAAGTACGACCAGCTGTTCGTGCCCGAGTTCAAGGCCGGGGCGATGGAGAACGCCGGCGCCGTGACCTTCCTCGAGGACTACATCTTCCGGTCCAGGGTCACCGACACGATGCGCGAGGCCAGGGCACAGACGATCCTGCACGAGATGGCCCACATGTGGTTCGGTGACCTGGTCACCATGCTGTGGTGGGACGACCTGTGGCTGAACGAGTCGTTCGCCAGCTGGGCCGAGATGGTCTCGAGCACCGAGGCCACCCGCTGGACCAACGGTTGGACGGGCTTCGCCCAGGGTTACAAGGCCTGGGCCTACCGCCAGGACCAGCTGCCGTCAACGCACCCGATCGCCGCCGACATCCCAGACATCGAGGCCGTCGAGGTGAACTTCGACGGGATCACCTACGCCAAGGGCGCCGCCGTCCTGAAGCAGCTCGTCGCCTACGTTGGCCGGGACAACTTCCTCGCCGGCGTGCGCGACTACTTCGGCAGGCACGCGTGGGGCAACGCCACGCTGGCCGATCTGCTCGAAGCGCTCGAGCAGGCCTCCGGCCGAGATCTCACCTCCTGGTCCAAGTCCTGGCTGGAGACGGCGGGCGTCAACACGCTGCGTCCGTCTTATGAGCTAGATGGCGAGGGCCGGTTCAGCTCCTTCACCGTGGTCCAGGAAGCCCCGGCCGAGCACCCGGAGCTGCGCCCGCACCGGATCGCGATCGGCCTGTACGATCGCTCCGGCGACGGCCAGGCGGGGACTCAGCTCCGCCGGCGGCGCCAGGTCGAACTGGATATCGCCGGCGCCGAGACCGAGGTGGGCGAGCTTATCGGCGAGCACCGGCCGGATCTGGTACTGGTCAACGACGACGACCTGACCTACGCCAAGATCAGGCTGGACGAGCACTCCCTGGGCACTCTCATCGGCTCGATCAGCGAGCTCGCCGATCCGCTTGCGGCCGCACTCTGCTGGGCGGCCGCCTGGGATATGACCAGGGACGCCGAGATGCGGACGCGGGACTTCCTGGCCCTGATCGCCTCCGGCGCGCCAGCCATCACCGAGCTGTCCGTGCTCGAGCGGGCGCTGCTGATGACAAGCCTCGCTGTCCGCCGCTACGCCGCGCCGGACTGGCGGGCCACCGGCCTGGCGCAGCTGGAGACCGCGTTGCGGGACTGGCTGCTCGCGGCGGCGGCGGGGTCTGATCACCAGCTCGCTTACGCCAAGGCCCTGGCGCGCGTCGCGACCTCGCAGACCAGCCTCGACTTGCTCGCCGGGCTGCTCGCGGGCACCGAGTCGATCGAGGGGCTTGCCGTCGACACCGACCTGCGCTGGCAACTGCTGCACCGGCTGGTCAGCCGCGGCCTGGCCGGACCTGCCGAGATCGAGGCCGAACTCGACCGCGACCGCACCGACGCCGGCGAGCGGCACGCACAGAGCTGCCTGGCCGCGATCCCGACGCCCGAGGCCAAGGCCGCCGCCTGGGCCAAGATCACCGGGCGGGGAGCTGCCGAATGCGACCTTCAGGTCGGTGCTGCGCGGCTTCCGCGATCCGGACCAGGATGACCTGCTCACGCCCTATGCGGACAAGTTCTATGACGCACTCGCCGCGATGTGGCAGGACGGCGCATCGGACATGGCGCAGTTCTTCGCCGAGGTTGGCTACCCCGACAGCGTCAGCCAGGAGACGATCGACGCCACCGACGCCTACATCGCGGCCGCCCGACCAGTCCCGGCCCTGAACCGGCTGCTCAATGAGCGCCGCGACGACGTCGCGCGGGCCCTTCGCTGCCAGCAGCGGGACGCCCAGCCGAGCTGACACAGCCCAGCTGACACAGCCGACCTAACACAGCCCAGCTAACACAGGCGAGACAGCACGGGCGAGCTAGCGCGGATCGCCGGGGCTGACCGCCGCGCAGACCGCGCGCAGCAGGTCGATGTCTGGCAGTTCGTCGAGCAGGACCGGGCGGCCGCTGTCGTCGCAGAGCGGCAGCCGCCAGTTGGGGTACTCGTCGCGCGTGCCGGGGATGTTCTGCGTCCGCCGGTCGCCGACGGCATCGGCCAGCGACACCCCGAGGAGCAACGCCGGCGTCTTGCGCAGGTAGCCATAGAGAGCGACCGTGTACTCGGCGGGGTCGGGCTCATGATCGGCGGCCAGTAGTCCTTCCGCGACAAGGGCCGCGCGCCAGCGAGCCAACATCGCGTCGGAATCAGCCCGTTCCTGGTCCTCAGAGGTTTTCAGCAATCCCAGCCGCGCTCGCACGGTCACCTGCTCGCCGGTGACGAAGCCGAAGACCGGTGGCACGTCGTGAGTACCGACGGTCGCCATGCAGCCACGTCGCCACTGCGCCGGTTGCAGCGGCGTCGTGCCATCGCCGGTGTGCGCGAACCAGAGCATCATCGTGCCGAGGATGCCGTTTTCGGCCATGTAGTCGCGAACCCAAGGGTCGACCGTGCCGAGGTCCTCGCCGATGGCGACGGCATCAGCGCGGGCTGCCGCGGCAACGAGCGCCCCAACCGATGACTGGTGGCGGTAGTAGACATAGGCGCCACGGTCGGGCAGCTGACCGGATGGCACCCACCACAGCCGCGTCAGGCCCATGAAGTGATCGACGCGCAGTCCGCCGCCGTGCCGCAGTGCCGCGGCGAACATCTCGGCAAGCGGGCGGTAGCCGGCCTCGGCGAGGGCGCGCGGGTTCCACGGCGGCTGTCCCCAGTCCTGGCCGAGCTGGTTGAAACCATCGGGCGGCGCACCGACGCTGAATCCCGCGGCCAGGAACCGGCCGTACGCCCAGGCGTCGGCGCCGCCAGGGTGCGAGCCCACAGCAAGATCGTGGATGATGCCGTGCGCCATGCCCGCCGCCTTGGCCGCGTCCTCTGCCATCGCGAGCTGCTCGTCCGCGTGCCACTGCAGCCAGGCGTGGAACGCGGCGGCAGCGCTCAGCTTGGTATCGCCGGCCACGACCTCCGCGGCCCGGCCCGGATCAGTTAGCTCCTCGGGCCAGCTCCGCGAGTCCGGACCGTGTGCCTCCGCCAGGGCGCACCAGACGGACCAGCGCTCAAGGTCACGGCCGCGTTCGGCCCGGAAGTCCTCATAGGCGCGCTGCCGGGACTCGGTCAGCGGGACCTTGCTGATCAGCTCGAGGGCCGCGCGCTTGGCCGTCCAGACCGCGTCCCTGTCGATGAGGTCGGCGGTATGGTTCGCGGCGCGCAGCGGGGCGGCGAGCAGGTCGATCGCGCGCTTGTCCTGCGCCGGGAGCGCACCGTACTCCAGGATGTCCTCCACCCTGAGATATAGCGGGCTAGTGAACAAGCGCGTCATCGGCAGGTACGGCGAGGGGCTGACCGGCGGCAGCGGCTCGGCCGCGTGCAGCGGGTTGATGAGCACGAACCCGGCGCCCAGCTCGGCCGCGCTCCACCTCGCCAGGCTTGCCAGGTCATGCAGGTCGCCGTGGCCCCAGGAGTCCCTCGACCGGATCGAGTACAGCTGAACGGCGAAGCCCCACTGCCGCTCGGCAGGCAAGCTGAGGCGCGGCGGACTTTTGTGCTGAGCGTCGGGCCCGGACTTTCCAGGCGCGGATTGGCCGGGCGCCGACTGGCCGGGCCCGGACTGGCCGGGCCCGGATCGGCTGGCCTGGTATCCGCGGTCCGCCGGTCCGTCGAGCTCCGCGCCATCCAGCGGGGGCGTCTGCTCGAGAACCTCGAGAATCGCCGCCAGAGTCTCGGACGGCACCTCCACATGCTGGCCGCGCCAGTTGTAGTAATCCGTCGCAATTCCGGCATCTCGCGCGGACTCGATGAGCTCTGGGTCGGTCACACAGTGATGATTGACCCGCTGGCCATCACTTAATCGGGCCGGCCCACCCTCCGCATCATGATCCTGAAGACTTTGCGTGCGCCACGGACGCAAACGCTACGTCCTGAGGTGCGGAGCCCGATTTGTCAGACCTTACGGGCACGCTACGTGCCATGGCTGAGCAGTTATCCGACGAATTACGCGACCTGGCCGAGCAGCAGCGCGGCATTTTGACCAGCCAGCAGCTCAGGCGCGCCGGCGTATCCAGGAACACGATCAGCGCGAAACTTCGGCTGGGCCGCTGGCAGCGGATGCACCACGGTGTCTACGCAACCTTCACCGGGGAACCAGGCAGGCTAGCCGTCTTGTGGGCCGCAGCGCTGAGCGCTGGTCCGGGCGCCGTGCTCAGCCATCAGACGGCCGCGGAGTTAGCGGGACTGAGTGCAAAGCCGAGCGAGCTCATTCACATCACTGTTCCGAGTCACCGGCGCGTGCGCCGGACGCTGGGCATCGTCATCCACCTCTCGGCCAGGGCTCTCGAAGCCAGGCATCCGGCTAAGCTGCCGCCGCAGACTCGCATCGAGGAGACTGTGCTGGACCTGGTCGACGGCGCTCGCACCATCGACGTAGCGGGTGCGTGGCTCACTCGCGGGCTCGGCAGCCGACTGACGACGCAGGCCAAATTACGTCAGGCCCTGGAGCTGCGAGCCAGGATTCGCTGGCGGTCAGAGCTGACCGAACTGCTGACTCCGGATGCAGCTGGATTGCACTCCATCCTGGAGCGGCGATATCAGCGCGACGTCGAGCGACCGCATGGGCTGCCGGGGGCGGCGCGCCAGGTCCAGTTTCGCAACGGCGACCACAACGAGTACCGCGATGTTCTGTACGAGGCCTATCTGACGGCGGTCGAGCTCGACGGAGATGCTACGCACGCCGGGGACAGTCGCTGGTGGGATATTCGGCGCGACAATGCGGCGGCTGCGACCGGAATCGTAACCATGCGATACGGCTGGTTCGACGTCACCCAAAAGCCATGCCTGGTCGCGGCACAGGTCGCACGGGTACTCGCCGAGCGCGGATTCGCTGGAGCACGTCCTTGCTCGGCTGGCTGTCCCGTCGGGGAGGTCAGCCAGCAGCGTCGGCCGCCCGCATAGCCGAATCTGCGTCGCCCTCGACGGAATCTGAGTTGCCCCTGGGCCCGAATGGTGCGCCAGGCTCGGCCGGTGACCCAGCGGCGCAGCTCCAGCTCAGTCCTTAACTGGGCGCGGCGTCACGGCGCGCCCAGCCCAGTAACCGGTCAGGGCCAGGACAACGCTGACGAGCACGGTCACGGCCATGCCGGCAGCGGCGTAACCAGGCAGCCCGAGCAGCGCGGCGATCACCCGCGCGACCGCCCCGTACGGCTGGCCGCGGAGCACGCCGTACCACAGCGGCACGGCCCAGCCGGCCGCGGCCATGACCGCGACCGCAAAGACCGCGACATGCGTGCGCCAGGCACCGACCCAGTTCGCCAGGCCGGCCAGCACCCCGACGAAGAACGGGACGAACCACCAGCCCGCGAAGGCCGTCGCCATGATGATCAGCGCGCCGGCCAGCAGCGCGAGCAGCCAGGTCGACGTCGGCCAGCGATGGTCAGGCCGGATGAACTTTGGCTGGAACGGGGCGGGCGGCAGCTGACGCTTAATCCCCTTCGCGCGAAGCTGCCCGAGCCGGTAAGCCCCGTTCTTGCCGAGCCGCCTGAATTCAGTGGTCACGGTCGCAGCTCCCAGACGGCGGTTCCGTTGACTGGGCCGGGGGCAGCCGCGGCATCGGCAGGTAAGTACCTGCCCACCAGTCCCCGACGAAGTTGGCGTACCACGGCGAAGCCGGATCCTCGCTCTGACCGCCCGGATAGACAGCCTCGGCGATCGGCTGGCCGGACTTGGACCATCCGGCGATCATCCGCCAGCTCGGCCCGATGTCGGAGGTCATCCCGCCCGCCGCAGCGTCCACCGTCCACAGGTCCCCGCTTGCCGGCCGCGGGCCATATCCGAGCGCCACCGCCCGGGCCAGCGACGGGAACTGCCGAGTGTGCAGCCTGCCCCACTGCCACCGGCCAGGGCCACCGCCCAGCATGAGCGAGAGTTGCTGCACAGCAGACAAGAAGGCCCTGACCATGACGACCTGAGCGGGCGTCGCGGCCGGCAGTGTCTTGCGAGCTCGCGGCGACGTAGCTGGCGCCGCTTTGGAAGCCTGGGGCGTGGCGGACGCCGATGCCCAGTCCGGTGGTGCGGGCGAGGTCGGGGTCACCGGCGGCGCAGAGAACACGGCGTTCTGCTGGTCACCGAGCGTCAACGTCTCGAGCACCTCGTCGAGGCTGAACTGACCAGGCCCGATCGCCAATCCCGCCGGGTCCAGGCGCACCGGCACCTTCGCCGCGGTCCACCATGGCCGGAACACATCCGTCAGGTAGTCGGTCCAGAACGTCCACCAGATCGAGGCCGCGCCCGAGGTGACGTCCATCTGCCCGTTCCACGACGCGAGCGACTGCTGCGCCATCTGCTGGAGCGGTGTCAGCTTCAGGCTCCGCTGCTGCCCGAGCTTGAGCGCCGCGAGCAGCTTCGGCACGATCTCCTGGGCCAGGCGATCACCGAGACCACCCTGGAGCGACGCGAAGCTGGCCGGCCCCATCGACCAGTGCCTGCTGAGGAAGGCGTACTCCTCGTCAGCCCGGTACCCGGGGTCAAAAAAGCTGGCGGTCGTCCCGAGGTAGTACGGATAGGAGCGGGCAACCGGCCGCTGATTCGCCGTCGCGATCACGTGCGAGGACGGGTCGTAGACCTGCGGCACGGCCGCGTACGGGATGACGCCGGCGATGTCGTCGGTGCCCGTTCCCGGTAGAGGCAGCCACGGGTCACCCTCGCGGACCTGCGGGTAGTAGCCGGCCGAGATCGCGCCGATGTTGCCGTGATCGTCGGCGTAGACGAAGTTCAGCGCCGGTGCCCGCCAGTTCGCCAGGGCGGCCCGGAACTGGCTGAAGTCCCCGGCCGACTCGATTCCGAGCAGTACCTGGAGATCCGGCGAGCCAACCGCGCCCATCCAGTCGACCGCGACCGTCTGGCCCGCTCGCGTCAGCACGGGCCCGTGCACCGTCTCCTCGACGTAGACCTGCCTGGCCGTGCCGCCACGTACCGGGACCGTGTAGTGCAGGACCTGCATCTGCCGCCACTGACCGCGCCAGAAGTACTGCCGTGGCCGCGCGCGGCTGGTCTGCTCGGCGTAGAACAGCGTGGCCTGGCTCTGCGTATCGGTCAGCGACCAGGCGATGTGCGCGTTGTGGCCGATCAGGATGCCGGGCAGGCCAGGCACGCTGACGCCCGAAACCGCCAGGCCTGGCGCCGACAGCGCGACCTGGTACCAGACTGACGGCAGTGTCTGCGGCAGGTGCGGATCGCCGGCCAGCAGAGCACCGCCCCCGGCGACCTTCGGGCCGTTCGCCGCCCACGCGTTGCTGGCAGGCGCGGTGTATAGCTGACCGGCCGGCAGTCCGCTCGTCTGGGCGAGTACCGCCGCCGCGGCCTTCGCCAGGCTGGCCGGGACGCCGGCTGGCTGACCACCGCGCGCACCGCGCCGCAGCCACGCCCGCAGCCGCACCGCCCGCGTAGCTGCACCGCCGGCGGCCGGGCTTGCCGCGACCGCCTGCACGCCGGCGATCGGCGCGAGGCCCAGATTGCGATACGGGCCCGGGTCATACGGGCTCTGCTGGTTCGGCGGCAGGACGCCGAACCACTGCATGGTCTGCTGCCGGCCGAGCGACCGGACAAGCAGCGCGTAGTCGAGCGGCGTCGTGGTGAAGTCCAGCTCCTGCGTCAGGTCACCCTGCACGGCCAGGCTGTCGACCGGGGTCCAGTTCGCCGGGTACACGCCGGCCAGCGAGAACTCCGCGGGCCAGTGCCCGCTAGCCCGAACCTGCGCCAGGTAGTCGTTCACGCCACGCGAGTAGGCAAGCAGCGCCCGGGCGGCCGGGCTCGATGGCGGCATGGCCGCCCATTCCCGCTGCGCCGTGCGCAGCAGCCCGAGCCGCAGCTCGAACGTATCGGAGGCGACGGCGGTCGAGCCTTCGAGCTGAGCGAGGCGGCCTTCGGCGAGTCGGCGTTCGAGGTCCATCTCGGTGAGCCGGAACTCCGCATGCACGTACCCGAGGGCGAGGTAGGCGTCCTCGTCGGAGCGCGCCGTGACGGAGGCGAGCCCCTGCTTGGTGAAGGCGACTCGGACCGGTCCCGTCAAGCCGGCCAGCGTTAGCGTCTGCGACCTGGGCAGCCTGGCGCTGGCTGCCGAGGTCCAGGCGCCATGTCCCGGCACCAGGGCGCGGCCGAGCGCAGGCACGGCGGCGAAGCCCGCGCCGAGCAGCCCGAGCAGGCAGGCCGACACCGTGAGCGCCGCTAGCCCGTTGCCGATCTGAAGCGCCTGCCGGACGCGGCGCGCATCGGCCTTCAACCGGTCATCCCGTGCCCCCGCATCCTGAGGTGACCTACCGGCAGTTATCGCCGGTACACCGAATGTTAAGAGGGGCGAGCGCAGGGGCCGTGGGCGCCCGGTGGTTGTTTACCTGCGGCAGAAGGTCTGACTGCGTGAACCGGAAAGACCTCGGCCGGTGGTCACTCCCCGGACTGGTGCAGCAGGTCGAGGAACCTCGCGACGATCGGACCGTCAGTCGGGCCGCCCTCACCGCCATCAACCGTGACCATGGCAAATGCGATATCGGTGCTGACAACGTCATTGTTGAAGCCGACGAGCCAGGCATCGGTGGGCAGCGGACTCCCATGCCCGTACTGCGCGGTGCCGGTCTTGGCGTACGTACCTGGCGGCAGGCCCTTGCCCGCGGCGGTGCCCGACGCGACGACCCGGGCCATCATCTCGTGCAGGCCCGTGACAACGGCGGATGGCAGCGGGGCGGGCAGCGCACCGTTGCTGGCCGCACTCGCCACGAGCGAGGCAGCTCGCACCTGGCCGGTATCGACGGCGGCCGCGACGATCGCCATGTTCAGCGGTGACACCAGCACGCGGCCCTGGCCGATCGCGGTCGCGGCGAGGTCCGCGAGATCTGACGGCGCCGGGACCGAGCCGGCGAACGCCGGCAGCCCGATCGAAGGCGTTATGCCGATCAGATACCGTGCGGCCGTCCTGGTGAAGTCGGCAGCGATCAGGTCCCGCGTGGCCAGCCTGATGAAGGCTGTGTTGCAAGACTCGGCGAACGCATGCAGCAGGTCGCTGACCTGGCCCTCACCCTCGGCGTTGTGGAAGATCTCGCCGTCGATGTCGAGCTGTGTCGGGCACGAAGCCGGCGAGGACGGCGTCAGCCCGTGCTCGAGCAGCGCCGTGGACGTCAGCACTTTGAACGAGGAACCTGGCGGGAACGAGCCATCCAGCGCCAGGTTGAATCCACCGCCCGCCGGCACGCTGACCGAGGCGAGTACCTGTCCGGTGCTCGCGTTGACGGCGACCAGGGCCGCCTGCTTGTGCATGCCCGACAGGGCCTTCTCGGCGTCCGCCTGCACCGCCGGGTCGATGCTCGTCTGCACCGGGGTGCCAGGGCGCGGGCTCAGCTCTGCCACCGTGCCGACGGTCGCGCCGGCCGGGCTGACCGCCGTGATCGTGGCGCCCGGCCGACCAGCGAGCTCACGCTGGTAGGCGAGCTCCAGGCCAGTCTGGCCGACCACGCTAGCCGCGGTGTACGGCGTGCCCAGCGTCTGCAGCTGCTGCGCAGTGACCGGGCCCACGGACCCGACCACGTAGGTCAGGTCCGGCGTGAGCGGTGCGCGCTGGTGAATCGTCTGGAACACAGTGCCGGGAACGGGGTAGATCGTCGGCGCCAGCTTCTGATAGTGCGCCAGGCTCACCGTCACGACCGGCTCGAACCAGCTCGGCTCCTTCTTCGCGCCGGCCAGCGCGGAGTCGATGGCCTGGGTCGTCGCGCCAGCCGTCAGCAGCGCGGCGCGCACCACGGACTCCTTCTTGATGCGCTGGCCCTCGACGCCGACCGTCACCATCGCCGCCTGCGTCGTGAGCGGCGCGCCGCCCGCGCCCAGTATCTGCGCGCGCGGCGGCCACGTCACCTGAAGCGACAGATGATCGCCAGGCTTGCTGAGCTGCGGTGCGATGGTCGCCGGTGACCACGCCACCCGCCACGTCCCCGCCGCATTGGTCAGCCGCAGCGTGGTCTTGATGCTGACGGCGCCGACCCCGGGGAACGAGATCTGCTCGGTCACGGGCTCGCGCGCCGTGCTCCCGCTGACGGCGAGGCTGCCTGCCCGGTAGCTCGCCTTACTCGCGCCGAGGTCGGTCAAAGCGGCCGAATTCACCGCGGTGAAGTCGGCGGGCGGGCTCGCCACGAGCGCGCGCATGGCCGGCCAGTCCCGCTCCGCCCAGGCCGTCAGGTAGCTGTCCGCAACGCCTTGCGGCGTGGGACCGCTCGAGCACGCGGCGAGCAGCGCGCCGGGCAACACCAGCGCGACCGCGAGCACCACGGCGCCACGCACCTTCATGACGACGACCTTACGAGGATGCGCCGACACTGGGGCAGGGTACCGGGAATTACCGCAAAATGGATCACCGCATCGGCTAGGCCTGGCGGTCGTCGTCGTCACGTGCGGCGCTGTCCTTGCCGGCACTGTCTTTACCGGCGCTGCCCTTACCGGCGCTGTCCTTGCCGGCGCTGCGCGCGGCCTCGGCCGCCTCGTGCCCTGGCGGCGACTGGCTCACCGCGGACTGGCTGACGGTCGACTCCCCTATCGGCCCGACGCCGGCCGCGGTCGGCTGCATCCCGGCCGTACTGCCCTCCAACTGCAGATGCGGCACGATGGGCTCCATCCACCTCGGCATGTACCAGGCATGCTTGCCGAGCAGCGTCATGATCGCGGGCACCAGGATCATCCTGACCAGCGAGGCGTCGATCAGTACGGCGAAGGCCATGCCGATCGCGAGCATCTTTACCGTCGGATCGGGGTTGGCCACGAAGCTGGTGAAGACGGCGACCATGATCGCGGCGGCCGTGGTGATCACGCGGGCGGTGCCGCCGATGCCGATCGCGACCGCACGGTGTGCATCTCCGGTGGCGATCCAGGCCTCGTGAATACGCGACAGCAGGAACACCTCGTAGTCCATCGAGAGGCCGAACACGATCGCAAAGACGAGCATCGGCACGTAGGCCGGGATGGGCAGGGTGGTGTGCAGGCCGATGACGCTCTTGAGCCAGCCCCATTCGAAGACGGCGACGATCACGCCGTAGGCCGCGCCGATCGACAGCAGATTGAGGATGGCGGCCTTGATCGCGATCATGATCGACCGGAACGCCATCGTCAGCAGCACGAACGCGATCGCCACGACGGCGAGGATCAGCCAGATCAGGCGCGCGGTGATCCGGTCGGTGAAGTCGACCTGCCCGGCCGTTGTGCCGGTGACGTAGGTGATGGCCTTCTGCTTCGGCAGAACGTCATCGCGCAGGGTCTTGACCAGGTCGCTCGTGGCCGGGGCCTGCGGGCGGGTGGTCGGGATCGCGCTGAAGACGGCGGTTGTGCGCGCCGAGTTGATGGCGACCGGGCCGACCGAGGCGACGCCCTTGGTCCCGGCGACCGCCTTCTGCATGTTGCTCAGCAGCGTGTTATCGGCCGAGCTGGACTGCTTGGGCAGCACGACCACGATCGCGAGCGGGCCGTTCGAGCCGACGCCGAAGCCCTGCGTCATGAGGTCGTAGGCTCGCCGGTTGGAGTCGCTCGTCGGATTCGTGCCGTTGTCGGGCTGTCCGAGCGTGATCGAGAAGAACGGGATCGCCAGGACGACCAGCACCGCGACGCTCAGGATCGCCCACGGCCACGGATGTGCGCTGACCATCCGGCCCCAGCGGGCGAACGCGGAGTTCTCGTGCTGCTCCTGCGTCGCGGCCGCGGTCCGCAGTGCCTGCTCCCTGGCGGTCTCGCCGGCCTTGTGTGCTCGCCACCTGGCCGACAGCGCCCGGATGTTCTCCTTGACCGCGCCCATGAACGCGGGCACCAGGGTGAGCGCGGCGAGCATCGTGATGGCGACGGTGATAGCGGCCGCCAGGCCGAGCGCACCGACGAAAGCGACGTCGGAGATATACAGGCCGAGGATCGAGATGACCACGGTGCTGCCGGCCACCACGATTGCAGCGCCGGAGGTGCCTTCGGCTTTCCTTGCCGAGGTGACGACGTCCATGCCTGAGTCCAGTTGCTCGCGGTGCCGGGCGACGAGGAACAGGCCGTAGTCGATCGCAACACCGAGGCCGAGCAGCGTCGCGATCGTCGGCGCGGTCGTGGGGAACGTCATCACCGATGCCAGCAGGCCAAGCAGCGACAGGCCGGCGCCCACGCTGAAGATGGCCGATACCAGCGGGATCGCGGCCGCGATCAGCGAGCCGAACATGAACAGCAGCAGGACCAGCGCGAAGGCCAGGCCGATGAGCTCGGAGGTAGTGTCACTCGTCTTCTGCCCGATCTGGCCGGCCCCGGCGCCGTATTCGACCTGGAGGCCAGCCTTGCGGGCCGGGGCGACGGCATTGTCGAGCCGGTGAAGATAGGCGGTATCAAGCGAGTACGGGTTCACGCTCCAGGACACGCTGGAATAGGCGATCGTGCCGGCCTTGGAGACACCGCCGCCAGGCGGGGAGCCGAACGGGCTGGACGCCTTGATCACGTCGGGCAGCTTGGCGATGTTGGCCGTGGCCTGGTTGACCGCCGAGGCGTCCGCGGAGACCGATCCCTTGGCGGCGCGGAACACGATCTGGCCCGAGTAGCCGCCCTGCGAACTGAAGGTCGAGTTGAGCCGGTTCAGCCCGTCGTCGGACTGGGTGCCCGGCACGTTGTAGTTGTTGACGTAAGTGCCGCCGAACTGCTGATTAGCCAGGAGCAGGCCGCCGAGGATGATCACCCAGGCGACGATCACGATCCAGTGCCGCCGCGCGGAGAACCCGCCGAGCGACTCCAGCCACTTATTCAACCAGCACCCCCGCAGTCACGGCGTCCCCGTGCGCCGCGAAGGCACTATCCCCCGTAGCGGGGCCCGGCACGCATTCGCGCAGGCTGGACTGGCTGTCCCGGCGGCCCCGTTCCGGTCCCTAATCCTTGACGCCGCCGTCGCGGCGCGTTACGTCACCAGATGGGCGGGTGCTTGTCCTTCCACGGCCTCGCGGCCTCAAGCTGCGCGGACAGCGAGATCAGCGTCGCCTCGTCGCCCATCTGGCCGGCGAGCATGACGCCTATCGGCAGGCCGTCGCTGGTCCAGTGCAGCGGCACGCTCACCGCAGGCTGGCCCGACAGGTTGTACAGCGCGGTCCAGGGCGTGAACTGGGTCTGCCGGGTGAAGTTTTCCGCGGGCTCGACCTCGTCGAACCAGCCGACCGGGCGCGGCGGCAGCGCCACCGTCGGGCTGAGGATCGCGTCGTACCCGGTCAGGGCCCGCAGCGCAGGCCGCACGCTGCCCTGGAGGATCGCCTGGTGCAGGAGCAGGTCGGCCGCGGACAGCTCCAGGCCCCTGCCCCGCAGGTAGCGGGTCAGCGGGAGCAGCTCGCTCTCCTGATCGGGCGAGATCGGGGCCAGGGTTGCCATGGCGAACCACAGCGCGAGGAAGGACGGCACCGCTTCGGCCGGGAAGGGCAGGTCGACGTCCTCGACCTCGTGCCCGAGCGAGGTCAGCAGCGCGGTGGCGTCCTCGTAGGCGGCAACGCAGTCCGGATGCACCTCGGCCCCGTCGATCAGGGTCGTGAGCGACCGGGCGATGCGGAGCCTGCCTGGCTCCCGGCCGGCGTAGCCGAGGAACGACTCGCCCGCGGGCAGCGCGGGCAGCGTGTACATGTCGCCCGGGTGGTTGCCGGTCATCGCGTCCAGCAGCAGGGCGGCGTCGGCCACGGTCCGGGCCAGCGGACCATCGGTGGACAGGCCGACCAGGTCGGGCATCATCGGGCCCTGAGAGATCCGGCCGCGGCTCGGCTTGATCCCGAAGAGACCGCAGACGCTGGCCGGGATCCGGATCGAGCCGCCGCCATCGCTGCCCTGAGCAGCCGGGGCCAGGCCGGACGCGACGGCGGCAGCGGCGCCTCCGCTGGACCCGCCGGCCGACCGGCTCAGGTCCCACGGCGTCCGCGCGGGCGGGCCGATCCTTGTCTCGGTGTAGCAGGGCAGGCCGAACTCCGGCGTCGCCGTCTTGCCCGTGATCACGATGCCGGCCGAGCGCAGGTGCTCGACGACGTAGTCATCCTCGGTTGCGACGTTGTCGGCAAGGATGGCGCTGCCGTAGGTCAGCCTGACTCCGGCGACCATGTTCAGGTCCTTGATCGGGATCGGCACACCGGTCAGCGGCGGCAGCCCGGCGCCGTCCTTGCGGCTGGCGAGCACCGCCTTGTCGGCCGCTGCCGCCTGCTCGCGGGCCAGCTCGTGTGTCACCGTGTAGAACGCGCCGACCTGCTCGTTCAGCCGGTCGATGCGGTCCAGGTAGTGCTCGGTTATCTCGGCGGACGACGTCTGCCCGGCCTGGATGGCGGCCGCCTGCTCGAGCACCGTGAGGTCATGAATCTGGGTCACGTGACCGAACAGTAGCCGACGAGGCGATCCGGTCCAAGCCCGGTGGCCTGCCGGACCTTGCTCCCCAATCCCAGACGGACACCGCCGGCCTTCCGGCGCCTGGCGCTGTCGGTCCCGTATCCGCTCAGTTACCCTGTGACGCATGGACCGGGAGACCGGGCCTGAGCCGACACCAACTGGGCCACCGGCCCAGGCCGCGAGAGGACAGCGCCTTCCTGTTTCGTCGCGCGCCCTCATGGCCGAGCTTGCCGCCGACCCGCGGCTGCCCATCTGGATCCGGCGGGCCATCATCTCGCTTGTCATCGGGCTACTCTTCACGCTCTGGCAGGGCTGGCGGGTCGGCCTGACGGCGGCCGCCGTGGTGGCCATCATCGACACGATCTACCACTCGAAGACCGTGTCCCTCGTCCCCGCCGCGGCCAGAGTCTCGTCGGCGCAGCGCCGGACCAAGCGGCGGCTCTACGCACTGCGCCCGTTCGGGTACATGGCGGTGCACGCCCGCGCCATCCCCGGCACCGACTCGGTCATCGACCATCTCGTCGTCGGCCCTGGCGGGGTCTTCGCTGTCGACTCCGAGCGCTGGGATCGCCGGCTGCCGGTGCGGACCGTGGCCAGCGGCGGCCTGGCGTCCGGGGCGGTGCTCTACCACGGGCCGTTCAGCCAGAAGGACCGGCTGGCCCACGCTCGCTGGGAGGCGGCGCAGGCGTCCAGGCTGCTGACCGCTGACCTCGGCCGGGAGGTCACGGTGCGCGCCGCGATGGTCATCTACGGGCCGACGGTGCCGTGGGGCATGGCCAGCCTGCGCGGCGTAGACGTATTCTCCGGCCGCAACGTCGGCAAGTACTTCCGCAGCAGGAAGCGCACCAACCGGGCCGACGTGCTGGGCTGGGAGGAGGCAGGCGCCATCTTCGCCGCGGCCGAGCGCGTCCTGCCGCTGGACTAGCGGGCGCGCCCGCGTCGTCGGTCCGCTCGGACTGCGGGCTAGTCTGTGACATCCCCTGACACGGTGAAGGACAGACTGACAAGTGGCCGATCTGCGGACCTGGCTCGCCGGCGCGCGGCCGCGCACCCTGCCCGCTGCCATCGTCCCGGTAGTGGTGGGCTCGGGCGTCGCCTTCGGCTACGGCAAGTTCTCGCTCTGGCGGGCCGCGCTGGCCCTGGTCGTCGCGCTGGCACTTCAGGTCGGCGTCAACTACGCCAACGACTACAGCGACGGCATCCGCGGCACTGACGAAGTGCGGGTCGGCCCGGTACGGCTCGTCGGCTCCGGACTGGCCAAGCCCAGGCATGTGCTCGCGGCCGCGCTCTGCTGCTTCGGCGTCGCGTGCGCGGCGGGCCTCGTGCTCGCCGCGGTCACCTCGTGGTGGCTGCTGCTGCTCGGTGCCGCCGCGGTGGCGGCCGCCTGGTTCTACACCGGCGGCAGCAGGCCGTACGGGTACCGGGCCCTCGGCGAGCTGTCGGTCTTCGTGTTCTTCGGCCTCGCCGCCGTCGCTGGCACCGCGTACGTGCAGATGGAGACGCTCACCTGGCTCCCGTTCGCCGCCGCCGCGGCCATCGGGCTGCTCGCCTGCGCGCTGCTCGTGATCAACAACCTGCGAGACATCCCGACCGACAGCGAGACCGGCAAGCGGACCCTGGCCGTCGTCCTCGGCGATCAGCGCACCAGGGCGCTGTACATCGGCTGCATCGGCGTGCCGTTCTGCGTCGCGCTGGTGCTCGCGCCGACCCGGCCGCTAACTCTGCTTGCGCTCGCCGCGCTGCCGCTGGCGTTTGCGCCGATCCGTCAGGTGCGCGACGGGGCAACCGGACGCAGCCTCATCGTCGCGCTCGGCCAGACCGGGCGCCTCGAGCTCGCCTACGGCGCGCTGCTCACGCTCGGCCTGGCCATCAAGCTGTAGGAATCGGCACGCCTCAGGCAGAACCCGCCGCCGCGCCGTTGGCGGCGCTCGGGTCCTGCACCTCGCCGGCTTCGACGGCTTCCAGGCTATTGAGCGCCTTGAGGACGGCCGGATCCGTCACTGTGACGTCGGGTAGCCGGGCTTCGGGCACCGCAGGAGCGCCCAGCAGAGCCTCAGGCAGCGGGACGTCAGGCGCAGGCGGCTCGGGGACACTCGCCACAGCCGCGGCCAGGGCGGCCTGCGGGAGCGCCGTCTCCGGGACCGCGTTGCTTTCCAGCGCAGCCTCATTGCGCACGACCTCAGCCAGCGCGTCCGCGGCACTGTGCTCGGTCGCGGCCGTCACGGCAGGAGCTTGCCGACCAGCCACCGCCCCCGCCGAACTTGCCGGCAGCGCATCGCCCGCCGGACTGCCGACGGTGACACTGCCGCCGTCGAACGCACTGCTCAATGCCTTCAGCGCGCTGGTCAGCTCGCTCGGGATCATCCACATCGTATTGCCTGGCCCCTGGGCAATCTGCGGCAGTGTCTGCAGGTACTGGTAGGCGAGCAGCTTCGGGTCCGGGTCGTTGTCGTGGATCGACTGGAACACGGACGTGATCGCCTGGGCCTGACCTTCGGCCTTCAGGATGGCGCTCTGCTTCTCGCCCTCCGCGCGCAGCACCGTGCCCTGCTTGTCCCCGTCTGCCGTCAAGATCTGCGCTTGCCGCAGACCCTCGGCGGTCAGGATGGCCGCGCGCTTTTCCCGCTCGGCGCGCATCTGCTTCTCCATCGCATCGATGACGCTCTTCGGCGGATCGATGGCCTTGATCTCCACTCGCGTCACCCGGATGCCCCACTTGCCCGACGCGTCGTCGAGCACGCCGCGCAGCATCGTGTTGATCTTGTCGCGCGAGGTCAGCGTGACCTCCAGGTCCATCGACCCGATCACGCTGCGCAGCATGGTGGCGGTGAGCTGCTCGATCGCCTGGATGTAGTTGACGATCTCGTAGTCCGCCGCCCGCGGGTCGGTTACCTGGAAGAACAGGACCGTGTCGATCTTGACGACCAGGTTGTCCTCGGTGATCACGGGCTGGCCAAGGAAGGAGACCACCTGCTCGCGAAGGTCGATCAGCGGCTTCACCCGGTCGACGAACGGGACAATGAAGTTCATGCCGGGTTCCAGCGTCTTGGTGTAGCGGCCGAATCGCTCCACGTTCCTGGCGCGCGCCTGCGGTACGATCCGGATCGTTTTTAGCGCTGTCAGCACTACCAGCAGGCCGATGACTGCGATCGCGATACCGACAGCCTCAGCGAACATGACTACTCCCTCGGGTACACGAGCGCGGACGCGCCCTCAATTTGCAGCACGTCAACTTTGGTGCCGACGGGGATGACCAGCGTCTCGTCGTATGGCCGGGCGGACCATTCCTCGCCGCCAATCCGGACCCGGCCACCGTGGTCACTGACTTCGTCCAGCACGTAGCCCGTCCGGCCGACCAGGGCAGCAGTTCCGGTGCGCAGCAGCGGCGGATGCCGGATGTGCCGCATCGCGAACGGGCGGGCGACGCCGAGCCCGACTGCGGAGGCGAGGACGAACGCGCCGAACTGGACCGCGGCACCGCCGCCCAGGAACCCCGCGCCCGCCGCTACAAGCGCCGCGCCGCCGAGCAGGCCGAACGCCAGCGTCATTGTGGCGATCTCGATCGTGCCGAGCACAGCCGCGATGATCAACCAGATAATCCAGCTACCCATCGCGGCGCTCCGAAGGCGAAATGATCCTCACTTGAGACAGTAGACCCGTCTGGCACGGAGCGCATCTCCCACCGCCTCGCGCGGGCTTCAGTCGTCCATTGCGGCAGCGACCTTCTTGGCCACGGCGGCCAGCTCGGAGTCCGGTACGACGGGCAGTACGTCCTCCCAGATCGGCAGGTACATGCCCGCGGCCTCGATCATGCCGAGCGGACGCGGCAGGAACCACACGTGGAAGTGCGAGCCGCCGTCGCCCCACCGGTACAGGTGCACCCGGCCGACGTCGCCCAGCGAGCTGATAGCCCGCTCGATCCGGCCCGCCACCCGGCCGAAGTCGGCGGCGTTAGCGGGCGGCATGTCGGCAAACGAGTCGAAGTGGTCCCGGCTGGCGAGCCAGACGGTGCCCGGCAGGCTGCCATTGACCGGCGCGTGCAGCGTCCACAGGTCGTCGTGCCAGAGCGCCTCCGTCACGTCATCGCCGCAGATCCTGCACGGCTCCCCGCCTGGCTCGCCGCGTCGCGGCGGCTCAGGTATCACCCGGTCGGCGGGCGCGCGCGGCACCAGCGGCTCCTGATATGGCATCGTCATGATGATCGCTCCCTATTTGTCACACGGGTCTCCGCTGATCACCTGACGCTAAGGCTGCGCCCAGCATGGCCCCAAGGCCGCGGCCTGCCATCTGATGTCGCGCAACTGCCAAATCCCGGCTGGGGTGACCGCGTGCCCGGCCCTGGCCGGCTTCACACGACAGGGCCGGAACGGGGAGTATTGAGCTAGACATCAACCGGAGGCCAGTCATGCCCGCAGCCAGTCACCTGTCCTATAGCCACGGCGCCTCGGCCGAGCCGCTTCTGGGCGAGACCATCGGCGACAGCCTGCACAGGATCGCCGCGGCGCACGCTGAGAACGAGGCGCTCGTCGACGTGCCGACCGGGAAGCGCTGGACGTACGCACAGCTCGACGCCGACAGCGACCTGGTCGCGCTCGGGCTGATCGCCGCCGGGATTGCCAAGGGCGACCGGGTCGGCATCTGGGCGCCAAACTGCGCCGAGTGGGCGCTGCTTCAGTACGGCTCGGCGAAGGCAGGCGCGATCCTGGTCAACATCAACCCGGCCTATCGCAGCCACGAGCTTGCCTACGTGCTCCGCCAGTCCGGGACCAGGCTGCTCGTCAGCGCCGAGAGCTTCAAGACCAGCGACTACCGCGCCATGATCTCCGAAGTCCGCGGCGACCTGCCCGATCTGGAGCAGGTCTGCTACATCGGCAGTGCAGACCGGGATGGGGCTGACTGGGATGGACTCGTCGCGGCGGGCGCGGCCGCCGACCCCGCGATCCTTGCTGACCGCGAGGCCAGCCTGGCCTTCGACGACCCGATCAACATCCAGTACACCAGCGGCACGACCGGCTTCCCCAAGGGTGCAACGCTCTCGCACCACAACATCCTCAACAACGGCTACTTCGTCGGCCAAGGATGCGGATACACAGCTGATGACCGGGTGTGCGTCCCGGTGCCGTTCTACCACTGCTTCGGCATGGTGATGGGCAACCTCGGCTCCACGACGCACGGGGCCTGCATCGTGATCCCGGCCCCTGGCTTCGACCCGGCCGCGACCCTCGCCGCGGTCGAGGCCGAGCGGTGCACGTCGCTGTACGGCGTCCCGACGATGTTCATCGCCGAGCTTGCGCTCCCCGACTTCGGCAGCTACGACCTGTCCAGCCTGCGCACGGGGATCATGGCCGGCTCGCCCTGCCCGGTCGAGGTGATGAAGCGCGTACTGTCCGAGATGCACATGACGGAGGTCACCATCTGCTACGGGATGACCGAGACGTCGCCAGTGTCGACCCAGACCACCGCCGACGACGACATGGAGCGCCGGGTCTCGACCGTTGGCCGCGTCCACCCGCATGTCGAGATCAAGGTGATCGACCCGGAGACCGGCCTCGTGCTGCCGCGCGGCAGCAACGGCGAGCTGTGCACCCGCGGCTACTCGGTGATGCTCGGCTACTGGAACGAGCCGGAAAAGACCGCGGACGCCATCGACGCCGGGCGGTGGATGCACACCGGCGATCTGGCCATCATGGACGAGGCCGGCTACCTCAACATCGTCGGCCGCATCAAGGACATGGTGATCCGCGGCGGCGAGAACATCTACCCGCGCGAGGTGGAGGAGTTCCTGTACAGCCACCCCGATATCGAGGACGTCCAGGTGATCGGCGTTCCCGACGTCAGGTACGGCGAGGAGCTCTGCGCATGGGTGAAGCTACGGCCCGGCAGCGAGCTGACTGCCGAGCAGGTCAGGGAGTTCTGCACCGGCAAGATCGCGCACTACAAGGTTCCCCGCTACATCCGCGTCACGAGTGATTTCCCCATGACAGTCACCGGCAAGGTGCAGAAGTTCAAGATGCGCGAGACCTCGGTCGAAGAGCTCGGGCTCGAAACCGCCAGCCAGACGCGGACCGCTTAGCCCGGTGACCGGCGGTCGGTGCTCGCGGAGCGTTAGTGCACGGTGAACGGCAGCCAGTCGCGCGACCCGGTCGGCTGCCGATGGTTGTCCTTCGGCCCGGCCCCGGCGGTCCGCCAGCCCCGGATCGCGTTGCGCGACAAGGCCGACAGGACGGATCCTGAGCTGAGCGCAGAGAAGATCGAGAACACGCACGCGAAGCAGCCGACGGAGCCGATCGACAGGATGGAGCCAGCGGAGCCGATGGACAGGATGGACCCGCTGGAGCCGATCGAGAGGATGGACCCGCTGGAGCCGATCGACAGGATCGAGCCCGACGAGCCAGCCGATAGCGGTGAGCCTGACGAGCCGCGTTCAATCCCCATGGCGGCATTGTCGCACTCGACCCGCACCGCGATGAGGGCGGCCAATGGCTGAGTACTTCGACCTCGGTAGCTGGACCCGGCCGGTCACTACGTCCTCGCCGCTCGCGCAGACCTGGTTCACGCGCGGGGTGGTCTGGACCTATGCCTTCAATCATGAGGAGGCGGTCTGGTGCTTCGAGCAGGCGATCGAGGCCGACCCCGGCTGCGCCCTTGCCTACTGGGGCCTGGCCTACGCCCTCGGGCCGAACTACAACAAGCCGTGGGAGATGTTCGACCCGCTCGACCTGACCTCGTCCCGGTCGCGCGCGCACGCGGCCACCGAGGCCGCGGCCGCCCGCCTGTCCGGCGCCACGCCGGCGGAGCGCGCCCTCGTCCAGGCGCTCGCCTACCGCTACCCCGGCGCTGATGCGAACGCTGACGGCTCGGTGTGGAACCAGCAGTACGCGGACGCGATGCGCGAGGTCTACCTGGCCCACCCTGATGACCTGGACATCGCGGCGCTATTCGCCGACGCGCTCATGAACCTGACGCCGTGGGCGCTCTGGGACATCACGACAGGCGAACCAGCCGAGGGCGCGGCGACCGCCGAGATTCGCGCCGTGCTCGAGCGGGCACTCGAGCGCGACGAAGGCCGCGCGCATCCTGGCATCCTGCATCTGTACATCCACCTCATGGAGATGTCGCCACGGCCCCAGGATGCGCTCTGGGCCGGCGACCTGCTGCGCCATCTCGTCCCGGACGCCGGGCACCTGCTGCACATGCCCACGCACCTCGACGTGCTGTGCGGTGACTACCGCAGCGTCGTGTCCAGCAACGAGGCCGCCATCGCGGCCGACGACAGGCTCACCGCCAAGCGCGGCGCGCCGGCCTTCTACACGCTGTACCGGGCGCACAACGTCCACTTCGCCATCTATGGCGCGATGTTCCTCGGCCGGGCGCGGACAGCACTCGAGGCCGCCGACCGGCTCGCCGCCATGATCCCCGAGGACCTGCTGCGCGTTCAGGTACCGCCGATGGCCGACTGGCTCGAGGGCTTCGTGCCCATGAAACTGCACGCGCTGATCCGCTTCGGCCGCTGGCAGGAGATCATCGACACCCCGCTGCCCGCGGACTCCGATCTCTACTGCGTCACCACGGCGATGCTGCACTACGCCAAGGGCGTTGCCTACGCAGCCAGCGGGCAGATCGAGGCAGCCGATGACCAGCGGGCGCAGTTCGCCGGAGCGGTCGCCCGGGTGCCCGATTCGCGCACCGTATTCAACAACACCTGCCAGGACATCCTCGCGGTGGCGGCCGCGATGCTGGACGGCGAGCTCGACTATCGCAAGGGCCGCTACGAGGCGGCGTTCGGCCACCTGCGGCGCGCGATCGATCTCGACGACGGGCTGCCCTACGACGAGCCGTGGGCGTGGCTGCAGCCGGCCAGGCACGCCTATGGGGCGCTCCTGCTCGAGCAGGACCGGGTAGCCGAGGCCGAGGCCGTATACCGCGCCGACCTCGGCCTGGATCCCGCGCTGCCCAGGGCTTGCCAGCATCCCGGCAACGTGTGGAGCCTGCATGGCTACCACGAGTGCCTGCTGCGGCTCGGCAAGCACGAGCAGGCGGGAATCATCGCGCAGCAGCTCGAGATCGCGTCGGCCTACGCCGACGTTCCCATCAACGCTTCGTGCTACTGCCGCCTATCCGCGGCCAGCAGCTGACGCGAGCGCCGCCCGCACGCCAGGGATGTCGTTGACGCACACCGCGTCTGCGCCTGCCGCGGCGAGCAGCACGGCCTCGGCCGGGCCCGGCGACCAGATGAGGACCTCTAGCCCGGCCCGGTGCGCGGTCTCGATGATGCGCTCTGCGCTTAGGTCCGTCGGCCTCATCTGATCGCGCTGGAGGTTCAGGGTGCCCGTGTGCAGGCAGACGGCGTCCATGCCGAGATTCACCGCGGCCGGGATGGCGTGATGGGCCGGGAAGTCGATCCCGGTGATCAGGCCGAGCGCGACGTCGCCGATGAACTCCCGCCGTCCCCGCAGGTAAACCGGCACCGAGGGATCGAAGGAGGAGACGAGGAACGGGCGCGTTCCCAGCTCCTGATGTAGTACGTGCGCCACCAGCGCAGCAGTACGCTGCGCCGGCGGATCCACCGCATCCGCGGTGATGGTCTTGACGTCGATGTTGACTGCCACGCCCGCGGGCAGCGCGGCCAGCACGTCAGCAAACATGGCGACGCCCGCGGCCGCCAGGTCGGCCGCGGTCTGCGTCACGATGAAGGCACCGCCCGGCGCGACAGGGTCATGCCGGACGACGAGCTCGCCGTCGCTGCTGCGGTGCACGTCGAGCTCGACCCAGGACACGCCGCTGGCGACTGCGGCCAGCATCGAGGCAACGGTGTTCTCCCGGTAGCCGCCGCGGTGACCTGAGCCGAACCCGCGATGGCCGACGATCGATGGCTGAGCATCGAAGATCACGAAACTCCTCAGGGAGTCGCCTGACCCGCGAGCGGCCGCGGCTCCCCCAGCTGTCCGAGCGGGTCGATCTGATAGGGCGGCACCGGACTACTGAACTCAGCGATCACGGCAGCAACAGCGTCGTTGAAGCGAGTCTGAGCGTCGGGTGTGATAGGTCCGAGTAGATAGTCTCTCAGCCTGGCCCGCTCTGCGGCGAGAGAATCTGGTCCCGCAGCTACCACCAAGCGCAGAATTTCCGTCAGCTCACCGCAATCCGGGCTGAGCAGATATGCCGCTGAAGCGCTCGGGTTGGCGGCTCGGAACTGTTCCGCAGGCATCGAGGCCGGATTCGTCACCACGTACGGCTTGCCGGTCGCGATGAAGTCACTGACCACGCTGGAAATGTCGCTGATCATCAGATCGCAGTGGTTGAACGACTCGTACAGAGTCGGCAGCGGTGTGGTCATGACTCGGTGCTGCCCGGCAGGCTCGCAGCGCCAGTACAGCCCGCGCCAGGTCTGCGTCAGGCGCTGCCATTCCTCGTCGCTGCCGCGGTCGGCCCCGGCGTCACGCGACATGCCCGCATAGTCCGGCAGCCTCTCGCGGACCGGATCGACAGGTGGCTTCGCAGCGTCGGCCAAGCCGCCCAGCCGCGCCTCAATGCGAGCCATCTCGGCGGCGATCGGATCCGTTCCCTGGCGCGCGGTGCCACTGTGCGCGGCCGGCCTAGCGCCGCGAGCCCTGTTCGCCTCCGCAAGGATGGCTGTGATCTCCCGATGAGCCTGCCCGGCACGGGGATTGTGTGTCCCGGTCAGGGGATGCGGCCGGTACAGCACCCGGATCCGGTCGTGACTGACGAGGCTGCGTACGATCTGCGGGCCCATCGATATCGTCGACATCGGGCCGTTCCCCGACTCCCAGCCCTCCCAGGTGGGCGCGTAGAGCACGGTGATCAGGCCAGCCTGCATCGCGGGATCGGCAGCGGCCCCGGCGCCTTCGGACAGGTCGGCTAGCTGGGGACGCCCGACCTCGCGGACGCTCTCTGCCCGGACTCCGACGCGGGCGCGAAGATAGCGGTCCTTGCCAGCTTGCCCGGCAACCCAGATCTGGTCATACACCTTGCTGAAGGGACTCGAGCTCGCGCCCTTGTCGCTATCCCCGTGGCCAACGAAAACGTGCCCCATGCCGCGGCCGCGCAGCATGTGGGTGTTCCTGGCATGGTTCGACGGGTACAGCACCGCCCGGATCGTGGGCAGCACGAAGTCTGTTAGCTCACCAGGGCCATCGATGCAGACCACCGGCACGCTTGTCCGCCCCAGCGATTGCATCAGAGAGCGCTCCCGCATGATGATCACGGCCGGGCGATTCAGTCTGGCGAGCGTCGGCAGCCACATGTTGACCTGGTAGATCTCGTCATGCGTGCCGGCGAAGTAAAGCGCCACCTCTGGCCGGTGCTTGCGCACCTGCGCGTTGACGACCGACAAGGCGCGAGCCTTGCGGCTGAGGTGCCGGTTCCGGCGGCAATGCCGGTACATGATGACGCAGCCCGCGCACCCTGCAGCCAGGCTCGTGGCGAGGCCGGCCAGCACCCAGTCGTAGTTCGCGGTGGCGGCTGTGACTATGCCCCCTGCCATCGCAGGCATGTCCAGGAACAGTAGCCGCCAGGCGTGGCTGGTCGTGAGCAGCCGCGGCGGGGGATCAGGGATCCGCAGCTCGCCGAGATCGACATTGCGGGTGAGCGCGGGCAGGTGACGACACCGCAGCACATAGATGACCATCGCCGAGTATCCGGCTCGGATCGCGTGCAGCGCTAGGAAGCCAACGGCAATGACCGCGAACTGCGGCGGATCGACGTCGGTCGCCCGGGCGAGGAGGATCAGGACCGCGCCCTGACGGATAACGGCGCGCAGCCCAGAACCTACTTGCAGCCAGTTCAGCTGATCAACAAGCCGCGGAACGACATCGGGCGCAGCGGACTCGCCAACGTAGCAGGCGACCGCGGCGGCAGCGAAGAGGATCTTTCCACTGCGGCCTGTCCCGATCGCCGCGGCGACGAGCAGAAGCGGGTATGACCCGAGCAGCATGGCAACCACCGTGCAGCGAATGCTGCGGCCGACACCGGGGCGCTTCATGATGGCGGGCACCAGTTACTCCACCGTGCTCGGGGCGAGAGCCGGGGCAGCCGAGTCGACGGGCCGTCCAAATGCGTGGGTGCCGCGGACGGTGGGGTCGGCCAGCCGTACGTCCACGATGTGACCCGTCAGCCCGGATACCAGGACGTCGATCGAGGTCAGCGCCACCGCAGTCGAGTTCAGCAAGGTACCGGCCGGTTCCTCGCCGAAGGCACGCGTGCGCATCGGCGTCTGGGTGCGCTCGGGATTGATGCAATTGACCCGGACGCCGACGTGCGACCACTCATCGGCTAGGGCCTGGGTAAGGTTCACGACCGCGGCCTTGGAGGCCGAGTACATGCTGTAGCCCGCCCGGCCGCGAGTGTAGGAGCTCGAGGTGTACAGCAGCAGCTGACCGTGAGTCCGCGCTAGGTAACGCAGGGCCGCCCTGGCGATGGTTGCGGGCCCGAGCAGGTTGACATTCACGATCTCGGCCACGTCCTCCGGATCGAGATCAGCCAGATTGCCGATCCTGAGCAGACCGGCAGTGTTGATCACGAAGTCAATCCGTCCGGTCGACCTGTACGCCTGCTTCAGCGCGGCCTCGACCTCGGCCGGACGCTCGACGTGAGTACCGGTCAGCGACCTCGTGAACGACAAGACCTTGGCCCCGAAGTGCTCGGCCACCGCTCGGATGTCGGCACCGATGCCGTGGCTGCCACCAAAGATGACCATCGTCCGGCCGTCGAGTTTGCCGCGGTACTCGCTGGCGGACAGCGGCGGCACGCCGCTCTCGGACGTGAGCTGGAAGAGCTTCTCAGCCACGAAGACGTCGATCGGATGCGTCACCTTCATGTTGCGTTCGCTGCCAGCCACTACCGCGATCGGCACGCCCGGCAGGTAGCGGAGCAGCACCCCGCAGTCGTCAGTGACAGGATTCTGCGCCGCAGCCGGGTCAGCGCTGGCGAGCTCGTAGGCGTGACGAATGACCGACAGGCGGAAGCCCTGCGGTGTCTGGCCGCGGCGCAGCCGGTCGCGGGGCGGGATACCGGCGATGCGGCCGGAGTCGTCCAGCGTGATCACCGTGTCTGCCGAGGGGATGGCAACGTCGACCGCCGATTCGGTGGCGAGAGCCGCGATGCAGTCTGTGATGATCCGCTGCTCGACCAGCGGCCGCACCGCATCGTGGAACAGGACGTTACAGTCCGCTCTGGCCGCCATCCGGCCGGTGAGCGCGGCGATCGCGCGGCGGGTGGACTCGGCGCGGTCCTGGCCACCCTCGATGACCTCGGTGACCTTGCGGTAGCCGCCTTCAGCCACCAGGTGCTCGGCCGTCTCGATACCCCCGGCGACCATTACCAGCAGGATCTCGTCGACGCCCGGATGTGCTTCGAAGGCATCCAGCGCGTGCTCCAGGATCGTCTTGCCGGCAATCTTGAGCAGCTGCTTGGGCGTATCGAGGCCGATCCGCGTGCCGGTGCCACCGGCCAGTACCACCGCCACGGTCTTCAAAGCGCGCATCTATAACAGCCCCCATAGCGAACTCACCGGGTTCGCGATCATCGACAGGCAACTCGGAACTGCCCAGTGCCGACCGAGCCCAGGTTGCGGGAACCTGGAGAACAATTCCCTATGAAAATTATAGGGAGTTTACCCCATGTTGGGTTAGTTGTTGACGAATCGTTGATGACGATCTCATTGTTTCCCGAGCCCAGCAACCCCTTGCCACCATCGCGCCCCGTAATGTGGCAGAGGCTTGAGTCTGAAGACGATCTCATGGGGGGCACGATGGACCAGAGCTTGGCAAGGCAGCGGCTCACGACCGAGCGCGCCGAGGTAGCGCAGCTGCTCAAGGGCGCCGAGTCAGCCGGGATACAGGACCGCGAGAGCGAGGACGAGCCGGGCGACTACGCCGACGCTGCGCTGCCGCTGACGGCACAGGGCATGGACGACGCGATCGCCGAGGGCCTGCGCGACCGGCTGGACACTATCGACCGCGCGCTTAAGCGGCTCGACGCCGGGACCTACGGCAAGTCGGTGCGCAGCGGGGCCCCGATCCCCGACGAGCGACTGGATGCAGACCCCGCCGCCGAGCTCACGGTCGAGGAAGCGCGCGTTCGCCAGTAATGCGGGGCCTCAGCTCCCGTTGACGTCCAGCGTGATGGTGGTGCCCGTGAGCGCCTTGCTGACCGGACAGCCAGCCTTGGCGTCACCAGCGATCCTGGCGAAGTCCTCGGCGCTGACCCCGTGAGCCGAGCCGCCGACTGACAGCTTGATCCCGCTGATCCGGAATCCGCCCGCCGGGTCAGGGCCGAGCGTCACATCCGCCGTGACGTCGAGCGACTGGTCGCTGCCCCCGGCCGCGCCCAGCAGCGCCGAGAACTGCATGGCGAAGCAGCCTGCGTGGGCTGCGGCGATGAGTTCTTCCGGGCTCGTGGTGCCATCGGCGTCGTCGGCGGCCCGCTTCGGGAAGCTGATCTCGTAGCTGCCAAGGCCCGAGCTGACCAGAGTGACGGTCCCGGTGCCGTCCTGGAGTCCGCCAGTCCAGGTGGTGTGCGCAGTGCGGGTTGGCATGCCTGTCTCCTTGGATTCATGTCAGCAGCAAGCCGGCGGGCGCTGGCCCGCTACGTGGCCAGCCTGCCACGGCAGTGGCCGTGCGTGATGCCAGGCCACGAAATGCGCGACAATCGCAGCCGCCTTCCAGGGCATCAGCCCGGCCGACGTCCAGCGCCGCTGCACCTCGAATGACCTAAGCGCTGCATGCGCCCTAACCATGCCATAGTTGTCGCAGGTGGCTGGCGCCTGGCACCGGCGAGCGGAGGACGGACATGATCGGGCACAAGTGGGAGCCCGCCGAGGGAACCATCGTCAGCTTGTCCCGCGAGCAGATGGAGGTCCCCGGCCGGCCAGGGATGCACTACGTCACCGTGTACGACATCGACGTCCGCGCTTCAGGCGGCACCGCGGGCCGGGCCAGGGTCCCGAGCCCGCAGTACCCGTCGCTGCGGCCAGGGATGATCGTGCGGCTGGAGATCAACGCCAAGACCGGCGAAATGCGGCTCCACCCGCATGCGGACAAAGTGCAGATCGGTTTCAGCCCCATGGCGGCCGGCGTGAATGACGACTTCTCCGCGGCAGCGCCTGGGGCTGGCCCGCAGCTGAACGTGCTCGGCGGCTTCGGTGTCCTCGGCGGAGCGGGCGGTCTTGGCGGCATGAGCGGCCTCGGCGGCGCGGACGTGCACGTGCTGGGCGGAGTCATGGGCGAGCAGGTGTCGGAGATCGTGCGCGCTGTCATGTCCGGAGACCCGGCTAGCCGGGCCGCGGCCAAGGAGCAGCTTCGGCAGATGGCGCAGACGCAAGGTCAGTTCGTCGGCCAGAGTGACGCGCTGCCCGGCGGCACCGGCCAGCGCTCCCCTTCTGACCGGCTCGCGGTGCTTCAGCAGCTCGTTGACCATGGCCAGCTGAGCCAGGCGGAGTTCGACGCCAAGCGGCAGCAGATCCTGGACGAGATCTGAGCTGACGGCTCAGGAAGTCTTGCGCGCCTCGATGAGGAACCGCTGTGCATGGCTGACGAAAGAGCCAGTGGCCTGAATGTGCTCGTGCATCCTGGCCAGTGGCCCGGCGTACCCGGCCACCGTGAAGTCAGGCACCGTCCACAGCACCTTGCGCAGGAAATGGACGACAGCGGCCACATCAAAGAACTCCACCCGAAGCGCCTGCTCGCGCACGTCGACAACCTCAAGGCCAGCAAGTGCCGCCGCCGCCACGACGACCTGCGGACTGCGGCCGGTGCCGACGGGCTGCGGCCCCATCATGAAGTCGGTCAGCTCCCGGTTGGACCCTGGCCCGATCTGCTGGGAGAAGTAGACGCCGCCCGGCACGAGCACCCGTGCGATCTCCGGCCATACGACAACGGTCGGATGCCTGCTGACCACGAGGTCAAAGCTCTCGTCCCGGAAAGGCAGGGCCGCCTCATCAGCCGCGGCCACCACGATGCCGTGCATCGGCGCGAGCGCGCGCCTGGCCAGCGCCAGGTTGGGCGGCCACGACTCGGTCGCCGCGAGCAAGGGCTGGCTGCACCGCACCGCCTCGGCCAGCACCTCGCCGCCACCGGTCTGCACGTCTAGCACGGCGCGGGCCTCGGCGATGTGCTCGCTGAGCAGCCTGGCATAACCCCAGGGCGGCCGCTCCTCGGTGGCGCGCCCGTCGAACCAGGAGAAATCCCAGCCGTCGACCGGCACAGCAGCGCCCTCGGCCATCAGTTCGTCAAACTCGTGCCGTCCTGACACGGTGCCGTCAACGGTCACGCAAGACCAAGCAAGCCGTCAAGGCCGACGGTCAGGCCCGGTGGCAGGCCACCGATGCCGCGGACAGCTAGCAGCACGCCCGGCATGAACGACGCTCGATCCAGGGAGTCGTGCCTGATCGTCAGGGTCTCGCCGTGCCCGCCGAGCAGGACCTCCTGGTGCGCGAGCAAGCCAGCTAGGCGCACCGAGTGCACGTGCACGCCATCGACCTCGGCCCCGCGGGCGCCAGCGACGGCGGTAACCGTCGCATCCGGCATCGCGCCGGTCCCGGCCGCCAACCGAGCGGCGCTGATCACCGACGCCGTGCGGCTGGCCGTCCCGGATGGTGCGTCTACTTTGCCGGCGTGGTGCAGCTCGATCACCTCGGCCGACTCGAAGAATGGCGCCGCGATCTCGGCGAACCGCATCATCAGCACCGCGCCGACGGAGAAGTTGGGCACGATCAGCACCCGCGCCGCCGGGTGCTCGGCGAGCCAGCCGGCCACTTCGCTCAGCCGGGCGTCGTCAAAGCCAGACGTTCCGACCACACTGGCGATGCCGTGCTCGATGCACCAGCGCAGGTTGCCCATGACGGCACCGGGGTGGGTGAAGTCGACCACCACATCGGCACCGGCCAGCTGATCCAGCGAGTCCCCGACGTCGACCTGGGCAGCCAGTGCCAGGTCACCGGCCGACTCGACGGTGCTGCATACCTGCGTCCCCATGCGCCCCTTGGCGCCTAGCACGCCTACGTTGATCATCGTGCTCCCCTCGCCCATGGCTAGCTGCGCCCGTGGTAGGCAGCCTAGCGGCCGGCTGACATCGGCCCGCGCGGGCCGATGCGGTATGAAAGGCTGCTGGGCGCAACCAGATGAGGACCGGAAAGGCGCATGCGATGACGGCGTGGAACTCGTTCACCACGGACTCAACACTTGGCATCAGTTCCGAGGTGATCACTTACCCCGGCGGTAACGGCGATCAGATTCACGCTTACGTCTCCCGGCCGACGGGCGACGCGGTAACTCCCGGCATCGTGGCGGTACACCACATGCCAGGCTGGGATGAGTTCTACCGCGAGTTCTCCGATCGCCTGGCCCGCCACGGCTACACCGTGATCTGTCCCGACTTGTACTGCCGGTACGGACACGGCGCCCCCGATGACATTGCCGCGAAGGTGCGAGCCGAAGGCGGCGTCCACGACGACGCCGTGATAGCCGACTGCGCGGCCGCCAGGGAGTGGCTTTCGGCCCAGCCGAGGACCAGCGGCAAGACCGGGATCATCGGGACCTGCTCGGGCGGCCGGCACTCGCTGCTGACGGCGTCCTCGACCACCGGCTGGAATGCGGTCGCCGACCTGTGGGGTGGCGGCGTCGTGATGAGCGCCGAGGAGTTGAGCCCAGCACGCCCGGTCGCTCCCATCGACCTCGTCTCCAACCTGTCCGCCCCGCTGCTTGGCCTGTTTGGCAACGACGACAGGTACCCGACGCCAGCGCAGGTTGACCTGCTCGAGGCCGAGCTGACCCGCCATGGCAAGGAGTACGAGTTCCACCGGTATGACGGCGCCTCACACGGCTTCTTCTACTACTTCGCGCCTATCTACCGGCCCGAAGCGACGATGGACGGCTGGGAGAAGATCTTCGACTTCTTCGGCAGGCACCTCGCTGACTGACCGCGCCGAGGAACCCAAGCGAGCGCCAGTCTGGGCGCATGGGCTGGGCCGAGCTTGGCGGCGAGCAGGCCAGCGCGGGCCGGGCAACGGCCGGATCAGTACCGGCGGCCTGGCACGATGGACAGCGCCATGACGCATCCAACGACCCTGACCGACCTGCTCCCGGACGACGACGACCCGGACGCGGTGTTCGCGGCGTTCGCCGACTGGACGGCGGATCAGGGATTCGACCTCTACCCGCATCAGGAAGAGGCGCTCATCGAGATCGTGTCGGGCGCCAACGTGATCCTCTCCGCGCCGACGGGATCCGGCAAGAGCCTGGTCGCGACGGGCGCGCACTTCACCGCGCTGGCCAGGGATGACCGCACCTTCTACACCGCGCCGATCAAGGCGCTCGTATCGGAGAAGTTCTTCGCACTCTGCGACATCTTCGGCGCCGACGAGGTCGGCATGATGACCGGAGACGGCAGCGTGAACCCGACCGCGCCGATCATCTGCTGCACGGCGGAGGTGCTGGCAAACATCGCGCTGCGTGACGGTACCGCGGCCGACGTCGGCCAGGTCGTGATGGACGAGTTCCACTACTATGCCGACCCCGAGCGCGGCTGGGCCTGGCAGGTGCCGCTGATCGAGCTGCCGCAGGCTCAGTTCATCCTCATGTCCGCAACCCTCGGGGACGTCAGCAAGTTCGAGCGGGACCTGACCCGGCGCACCGGCCGCCCTACCGCAATGGTGAGCTCGGTGGAGCGGCCCGTTCCCCTATCTTTCTCGTTCGCCATGACGCCGTTGCACGAGACAGTGGCCGAGTTGCTGGCAACGCACGAGGCGCCGATCTACATCGTGCACTTCACCCAGGCGGCGGCGATCGAGCAGGCGCAGGCGCTCATGAGCGTGAACGTGTGCAGCCGCGAGGAGAAGGACGCCATCGCCGAGCTGATCGGCCGGTTCCGGTTCGCGCCCGGCTTCGGCAAGACGCTGTCGCGCCTGGTCCGGCACGGCATCGGCGTGCATCACGCCGGCATGCTGCCCAAGTACCGGCGCCTCGTGGAGACGCTGGCTCAGGCCGGACTGCTGAAGGTCATCTGCGGTACCGACACGCTCGGCGTCGGTATCAACGTGCCGATCCGGACGGTGCTGTTTACGGCATTGTCCAAGTACGACGGGACCAGGACCCGGCTGCTGATGGCCCGGGAGTTCCATCAGATCGCCGGGCGAGCCGGCCGGGCCGGATTCGACACGACGGGCCGCGTCGTGGTGCAGGCGCCGGAGCACGTGATCGAGAACGAGAAGGCGCTGGCCAAGGCGGGCGATGATCCGAAGAAGCGCCGTAAGGTGGTGCGCCGCAAGCCGCCAGAGGGAATGGTGTCCTGGGGCCAGCCGACCTTCGACAGGCTTGTCACGGCCGAGCCGGAGCCGCTGCGGTCCAGCTTCGCCGTCAGCCACGCCATGCTGCTGAACGTCATCAGCAGGCCGGGCAACGCGTTCGGCTCGATGAAGCACCTGCTGACCGACAACCACGAGGACGCTCCGGCCCGGCGGCGGCACATCGGCCGCGCGATCGCGATCTATCGCGCGCTGCTCGCGGGCGGCGTGGTCGAGCGGCTCGATTCACCCGATGACGAGGGGCGCTGGGTGCGCCTCACCGTGGATCTGCAGGAGGACTTCGCGCTCAACCAGCCGCTGTCGCCGCTCGCCCTGGCCGCGATCGAGCTACTCGACCGGTCGGCACCCGATTACCCGCTGGACGTGCTCTCGGTCATCGAGTCCACCCTCGATGACCCGCGGCAGGTGCTGTCCGCGCAGCTCTTCAAGGCCCGCGGCGAGGCTGTCGCCGCCATGAAGGCTGAGGGCATCGAGTACGAGGAGCGGATGAACCTGCTGGAGGCGGTGACGTATCCGCGACCGCAGGCCGACCTGCTCGAAGCTGCGTACAACATCTACCGGCAGGGTCATCCGTGGGTTGCCGACCACGCGCTGTCGCCGAAGTCGGTGGCGCGCGACATGTTCGAGCGGGCAATGACTTTCGCCGAGTACACCAGCTTCTACGGGCTGGCCCGGTCGGAGGGCCTGGTGCTGCGCTACCTGGCCGACGCCTACAAGGCGATGCGGCAGACGGTGCCAGAGGATGCCCGGACCGAGGAGCTTACCGACCTCATCGAGTGGCTCGGCGAGCTCGTCCGGCAGGTGGACTCCAGCCTGATCGACGAGTGGGAGCGGCTGCGCAACCCAGTCGAGGAGGCCGCGCACCTGGCAGCCGACAGACCTCCGGCAGTGACCGGCAACAAGCGGGCGTTCCGGGTACTGGTCCGGAATGCGCTATTCCGCCGGGTCGAGCTCGCCGCGCTGCGGCGGTGGTACGACCTCGGCGAGCTGGACGGCGACGACGGCTGGGACGGCGACGCCTGGGCCGACGCGCTCGAGCCGTACTTCGCCGAGCACGGCGAGATCGGCACCGGCCCGGACGCCCGAGGACCCGGCCTGCTCATCCTGGACGAGCAGCCGGGCCACTGGGCAGGACGACAGATCTTCGACGACCCGGCCGGCGACCACGACTGGGGCTTCTCGGCCACCGTTGACCTGGACGCCTCCGACGAGGCCGGCGTCGCCGTCATCACCGTGACGAGCGTCGGCCAGCTCTAACCGCGGCTGGCTCTCTCGGCGGTTCCCGGTTCGCGTCGGCCTAAATGCAACGAGTAAGTTGCACATCAGCTCTGGACCTGCAACCATCAGGTAGCAGATAGTTTCAGTGAACGGAGGACACGGCATGCCGCACGACATGATTGAGCGCGAGGTGCTTATCGAGGCGTCACGCGAGCGGGTATGGGCAGTACTGACCGAGCCCAAGCACGTGGCCGGGTGGTTTGGCGATGCCGCCGAGCTGGACCTCCGGCCAGGCGGGAAGGCCGCCTTCGGCTGGAGCGAGCACGGGACTCACCGTGCTGTCATCGACCGCGTCGAGCCGCCCGGCTTCCTGTCCTACCGGTGGGCACGCGATGTCGACACCGAGCCCGCCGAGGGCGCCGCGACGCTCGTTGAATTCACCCTGACCGAGGTCTTCGCCGGGACGCTGCTCCGCGTCGTCGAGACTGGATTCGCCAGCCTGCACGTCAGCGAGTCCGACCAGGACAAGGCAGTGCAGGAGAACACCGAGGGCTGGATGTCAGAGCTTGCCGAGCTCAAGGAGTACGCGGAACGGTCAGCTGCATGAACTCCCCGCGGCCGGGCTGGTCAGCCAGCCCGGCCGAGCCGGACGACATCCTCGCCGCCATGGCCGATCCGACACGGCGGAAGCTGCTGGCCACGCTCGCCGCCACCGGCCCGGCCACGGCGACCGAACTGGCCGCCGGGCTGCCCATCACTCGCCAGGCGATCGCCAAGCACCTGGGCGTCTTGCGTGGCGCTGGCCTCGTCACCAGCTTCAAGGACGGACGCGACGTGCGGTTCGAGGTCCGCACCCGGCCGCTTGAGCAGACGGCTGGCTGGCTTGCCGCGCTGGCCACTGAGTGGGACGCCAGGCTGATAGCGATCAAGCGGATCGCCGAAGGCGGCCTGTGAGCCGTCGGCATCGGCCTTCACCCCGCTGAGAAGAAGCGCACCGACGACGTTCAGGTTACGTTCAGCCTTGTGGCCGAGCATCCTGACGTGACGCACAACGCTCCCGTGAGCCGGGCCGGGCCGGCGCCGCGCGCCGCGCAGCCAGGCACGGGGACCGCGCCACGCCGGGCGGCCCCGGCGCCACGGCCTCGATTCGTCGACTTGTGCGCGGCGATCGCGGGCATCGGTTTCGGTGCCGTCGTCGCAGCGGTGGTTACCGGCGAGTCCCGCGGCTCCCTCGCGGCCCCCGGCGGCATGCTCACCGCGGGCGGGCGGCTGGCGGGATTTACCGGCGCTTACCTGATGCTGATCATGGTCGTGCTGGTTGCCCGGCTCCCGTGGCTGGAGCGCTCGGTCGGCCAGGACCAGCTCATCCGCTGGCATCGCAGGGTCAGCCCGTGGGCGATCGGCCTGATCATCGCCCACGTACTGCTCATCACGCTCGGATATGCGGCCGCGGCGAAGTCACCGGTGCTGACCGAGGTCTGGCTGCTGGTGCGCTCCTACCCGGACATCCTGGCGGCGGTCGCCGGCTTCGCGCTGCTGATGCTCGCCGCGATCACCTCCTATCGCGCGATCAGGCGCCGGCTGCGGTATGAGACCTGGTGGGCAGTTCATCTCTACCTGTATATCGGCCTGGCCCTCGCCTTCGCCCACCAGATCGTCACCGGCGTGACCTTCATCGGCCATCCCCTGGCCCGCGCACTCTGGATCACGATCTGGGCGGCAACAGCAGGCCTGGTGCTGGTGTTCCGCATCGGCCAGCCTGCCTGGCGCAGCCTGCGATACCAGCTACGAGTGGTCGAGGTGCGCACCGAGGCGCCGGGCGTCGTCTCGGTCATCTGCCAGGGGCGCGATCTTGACAGGCTTCCGGTCTCGGGCGGCCAGTTCTTCCTGTGGCGCTTCCTTACCCGTGAGCTGTGGTGGCAGGCACACCCGTACTCGCTGTCGGCGCTGCCGCAGCCGCCGTATCTCCGGTTCACCGTGAAAGGTCTCGGCGACGCCAGCAGCGCGCTGGCTCACGTGCGCCCTGGCACGAGGCTCGCGTTCGAAGGACCTTACGGAGCGTTCACCGATCATGCGCGGCTGTCAGACGGCGTGCTCCTGATCGCGGCCGGTGTCGGGATCACGCCCTTGCGGGCGCTGCTGGAGGACCTGCCCGAAGAGGCCGACGTGGTGGTCGTGATCCGGGCGTCAACGGATGCCGATCTCTTGCACCGGGCCGAGATCGCCGCGCTGGTCGAGCGCCGGCGGGGCCGGCTCCACGAGGTCATCGGCTCACGCCACAAGGTCGGGATCAACGCCCGCATGCTGCGGCACATGGTGCCCGATGTCGCTGACCGGGACGTCTACGTCTGCGGGCCTCTAGGGTTCGGCGCGGACGTGATCAGCTCGGCCGCGAGGCTTGGCGTGCCTGCGGACCAGATCCACGTCGAGGAATTCGGCTTCTAACATGGCATCGGGACGAGGAGACCGAAGAGCATGCTCGACAGCAAAGGCGTGACGCCGTGAAGCGCGCGCCCATCGTCATCGCCGGAACGGTGGCTGGCCTCATCTTCGTGCTGGAGTTCCACACCACGCCGGCCAGACTGACGATCGGCAGCGGGTCGACGCTGCCCGCCGCCTCGGCGGGCGGCGTAAATGCCGGGACGTCACCTGCCGCCGGGCATGGCCGGTCGTCGGGGTCGGGGCGTCATGCCTCCGGCACGGCTGTCGGACCTGGCGTGAACTACAACTTCGGCGTACTCGCGGTCAGGGTCACCGTCTCCCACGGCAAGATCGTCAAGATCGGCATCGCATCGCTGGAGGACGGGGGCAACCCGCGCTCGCAGTCCATCGATCAGCAGGCCATCCCGATCCTGGAGCAGGAGGCGCTGCAGGCGCAGAGTGCGAACATCCAGGGCGTCTCGGGGGCGAGCTACACCAGCGCGGGCTTCGACCAGTCCCTCCAGTCAGCCCTGCATTCCCTGGGCATGTGATGACGGCACGCCCGATCCGCCAGCTCGAGCGCGTCATGGGCACAGTCATCACCATCGACATCTACCCGCTGGCAGCCGGAGACGAATCCGGGCCGGGCGAGGCGCACGCGCCCGAGAGTGTCCTAGCGGACACCATGCAAGCGGATGACCTCCGGCGACACCTGGCTCGCGCGAGGGTCGTGCTCGAGCAGGCCGAGGCGGTATTCAGCACCTGGCTGCCCGGCAGCCCCATCAGCCGCCTGCGCCGCGGCGAGAGCACGGTCGCGGCGGCACCGCCCGAGGTGGCCGCGGTCATGAGCGCCTGCGCCACAGCGCGGCGGCTGTCCGGCGGCTGGTTCGACCCGTGGGCCATGCCAGGCGGATTCGACCCGACGGGCTACGTCAAGGGCTGGGCTGCTCAGCGCGTCCTGGCCGCATTGGACGGCCTGGCGATGTCCGGCGCGCTGGTGAACGCGGCCGGGGACATCGCGAGCATCGGAGTGCAGCCGTCCGGCGAGCCATTCCGCATCGGCATCGCCGACCCAGCCGACCCGCGACGGCTGGCCGAGGTCGTCGAGCTCACTGGGTGCGTCGCGACATCCGGCACCTATGCGCGCGGTAGCCACCTCATCGATCCCTGGTCAGGTCAGCCCGCCGCACGGGTCGCATCGGCCAGCGTCACCGGGCCCGACCTCGGCCTCGCGGACGCGCTGGCGACAGCGCTCGCGGTCGCGGGGGAAGCTGGTCTGGCGTTCATCGAGCCGCTGGCCGGTTATGAGGCGCTGGTCATCGGGGATGACGGCCGCAAGCAGTCGACCAGCCAGTTCCCGTTCGCACCGCATTTCGTCGCGGGGTCAGCGCGCGCCCGCTAGGCATTGGCTCGCAGCAGACGGTCGCTGATATCCTCCAGGCCGAGTCAGCCATCCGAGGACCGAAAGCCCGAAGGATCCGGACATGAGCGAAGCCGCAGATCTAGACCTGGTGACGGTTTGCCACTCGGCCGAGGATCAGATGCTGCTGGATTTTCTCGCGGCGCAGCGCGCGACGGCCCTGGATATCGTGGCGGGCCTGGACGAAGGGGCATGGCACCGGTCGGTCGTGCCGTCGGGTTGGACACCGGCCGGGCTGGTCGAGCATCTGAGCGGCGCACAGTTTCACTGGTTCATCGGAGTCGTGGCTGGCGAGGACACCTCACCACCCGCTGACGCAGACGTCGAGCCGTACGACCCGATGGCGGCGTTCGTCACGGACTGGACGTCTGCGGACATCATCGCCGAGTACCGGGAGATCTGCGCTCGCGCGGACGCCATCCTGGCGGTAACGCCGCTGTCGGCGGCCCCGCGCGGACAGCACGGCGACCCGGAGGCGGCGGAGCCGCCGAACGTACGGTGGATTGTCTTGCACGTGATCGAGGAGATCGCGCGGCATTGCGGTCACCTGGACATCGGCAGGGAACTGCTTGACGGGACGACGCGGCTCGGGCAGAAGCACAGCGAGCGGCCGGGCGTGGAGCCGCTGGGCGGCCACGGCTAAAGGCAGAGCGGCTGCCCTGTAGCCTGGGCCGCTATGGATCAGGTCGTTGGGCCGCTGGCCGGCCTGCTGGTCGCTGACTTTTCCCGTGTCCTGGCCGGGCCCTACTGCACGATGATCCTCGGTGACCTCGGCGCCGACATCATCAAGGTCGAGGGACCAGGCGGCGACGACACCCGGCACTGGATGCCGCCGGTCCACGGCGGCATCTCCACCTACTACTTGTCCATCAACCGCAACAAGCGCTCGATCCAGCTGAACCTCCGCGACGAGGCAGACCGCGCGGCTGCCGCCGAGCTGGCCAGTCGCGCCGACATCATGGTCGAGAACTTCAAGCCCGGCGGGCTGCGCCAGTTCGGGCTGGACTACGAGAGCGTGCGGGCGAGTAACCCGGCGGTGATCTACGCGTCGATCACCGGCTTCGGCTCCGGCGGAGGCGCGCATCTGCCCGGCTACGACCTGATCGTCGAGGCGATGTCCGGCCTGATGAGCCTCCAGGGTGACGCCGACGGCCAGCCGTACCGTGCGGGTGTCGCGGTGTTCGACGTTATCTCCGGACTGCAGACCACCATCGGTGTGCTCGCCGCGCTCGATCATCGCCGCCGGACAGGCGAGGGCCAGCTGGTCGAGGTGAACCTGATGGCTGCCGCGCTGTCCGGGATGGTCAACCAGACGGGCGCCTTCGCTTCTGCTGGGGTGGTGCCCCACCGGATGGGCAACTCGCACCCGAGCCTGTTCCCGTACGAGCCGCTCCCGACGGGAGACGGCGACCTTGTGATCGCGGCCGGCAACGACGCTCAGTTCCGTAACCTGTGCGCCGTGCTCGGCGCGCCCGAGCTCAGTGCGGACGAGCGATTCGCCGCCAACTCGGGCCGGACGGCGAATCGCGATGAGCTCAGGCCGCTGCTAGTCGAGCGGCTGAAGACCCGTCCGGCGGCCGAGTGGTTCGACAAGCTCATCGCGGCCGGAGTCCCGTGCGGCCCGATCAACACCGTGGCGGGCGGCGTCGAGTTCGCCGAGCAGATCGGCCTGGAACCGGTGGTGGCAGCGGGGCAGGGCGAATCGGCAGTGCCGGGCATACGCAATCCGCTGCGGTTCTCGTCGACGGCTGCGCGCTACGATCTGCCGCCGCCGCAGCTGGACGAGCACGGCGAGCAGATCAGGGCCTGGCTGGCAGACCCCGGCGGACGACCCCCACGGCCCTAGCGGCCCGCGCACCGCGCGCACCCCGCGCACCCCGCGCACCCCGCGCACCCCGCGCACCCCGCGCACCCCGCGCGCCCGGCTCGGACTAGCTGGCCTCCGCCGTTCCTTCGATTTCCTCGGCCTTACGCAGCAGCCAGGCCGCCTCGGACGGCCGGACGTTGCGATCCTGCATCCGGAGCCTGGCAACCCTGGCCAGGTGCGGGCTGGGATCGTCCACGGCGCCGCGCAGGAAGTGCCTGATGACAGCGGCACGAACCGAGCTGACTGCGGGCCGGATCAGCACCGGCAGATCATCGACCTCGGAGCTCGCCATGATCAGGTACGCCATCGCCACGTCAGCACCCGCCGGGCCAGTCGTCGCGTTGCTCCAGTCGATAACGACCGGCCCGCGACTGGTCAGCATGATGTTGCCCGGGTGCAAGTCGAGGTGCAGCACCTTGTCACCCGGTCCGAGCGGCTGCGGCCACCCCACCGGAGCCTGAACCTGGTGCAGGCGGTTGTGCATGTCCGCGAGGGTCCGCGCGTGCCGTCGCGCCAGCCAGGGCCTGCGGCCCAGGTCGACGAGCATGTCGCGGCCATCGAGACGTTCCATGACCAGATCGCTGCCCTGGGCGTCGTAGATCGCTGGCACCGCGAAGCCGGCGCCGTGAAGGTGCCGCATGATGGCCGCTTCCGGCTGCACGTCGAAGGGCGTACGGTACCGGCGCAGGACCCGGCCCGCGCCGATGTCATATACATCGGCGGCCCGGCCGGAGCCGAGCAGGGGACCCGGCGGATCACTTGCAGGCATGCCACGGAAGCTACTACATGCAGGGCAGGCCCGGCGGCTAGCTCTTGAGCGCTCCGGTGAACGCCTCGTCGTCGTCGAACGGGCCGACGATCGCCAGCGCCTTCGGCTGGCCAAGCACGACAGCCGCGACCTCGCGGACCTGGTCGTGCGTGACCGCCTCAATCGCGGCCAGGATCTCCTCGACGGGTTCCAGCCGCGGGTAGACAAGCTCGGACTTGCCGAGCCTGCTCATCCGTGACGAGGGGTCCTCGAGTCCGAGCACGATCGACCCGCGCAGCTGGCCCTTGCCCCGGTCCATTTCCTCGTCGGTCAGCCCGGATTCGATCACCTTGGCGATCTCCTCCTGGCAGATGGCGAGTACTTCCTCGGTCTTGGCCGGCAGGCATCCGGCGTAGATGCCCCACTGGCCGCAGTCCGCGTGCTGCGAGCTGAAGCTGTAGACGGAGTATGCGAGGCCGCGCTTCTCCCTGACCTCCTGGAACAACCGCGACGACATGCCGCCGCCGAGCGCGGCGTTCAGCACGCCAAGCGCGAACCTGCGGTCGTCGGTGCGCGCCAGGCCGGCGCAGCCAAGCACCAGGTTGGCCTGCTCGACCGGCCGGGAGACCAGCCGGACGCCCGTGCCGCTCGCGGTCTCTCGAGCGGTGCCGCCGAGCCGCGGCGGTGCTGGCTTGCTGACGCCAGCCAGCACTGAGCCGAACGCGGCTGCCGTCAGCTCGACGACCTGGTCGTGATCGAGGCTGCCAGCGGCCGCGATCACGAGCCGGTCGGGCGTATACCTGGCCCGGTAGTGCTCGGCGATGCGGTCCCTGGTGATGGAGTTGATCGACTCGACCGTGCCGAGGATCGGCCGGCCGAGCGGGGTGTCTCCGAAGACCTGCTCGGAGAACGCCTCGTGCACGAGATCGGACGGGTCGTCCTCGTTCATCGCGATCTCTTCGAGGATGACGCCGCGCTCGGCATCCACCTCCTTGGGCTCGATCAGCGAGCTCGTCACCATGTCCGACAGCACGTCAATGGCGAGCGGCAGATCCTGGTCGAGGACCCGGGCGTAATAGCAGGTGTACTCCTTGGCGGTGAACGCATTCAGTTCCCCGCCGACCGCGTCCATCGAGGCAGAGATGTCCAGCGCGCTGCGCCGGCTGGTCCCCTTGAACAGCAGGTGCTCCAGGTAGTGGGTGGCGCCGGCGTGCTCGCGATCCTCATCGCGAGAGCCGACGCCCGCCCAGATCCCGAACGCTGCCGACCTGACGGCCGGCAGCGACTCGGTGACAACACGCAGCCCACCCGGCAGGACGGTGCGCAGCACGCTGCCCTCGCCGCCGGGCAGCCGCTCGGTACCTTCCGTCATTCGCGCGCGCTCGCTATCAGGAGTTCCCCGACCCGGGCCCGCCAGAACCGGGGCCGCCAGAACCAGAGCCGCTGCGGCTGCGCTGGCGACTACGGTGGTGGTCGCCGCCGCGGTCCCGGTCACGCCGGTCGCCGCCACGATCGTCGCGATCGCGGGAACGAGGCTCGTCGTTGCCGCCGAGATCCTCACCGGCCGCCTCGCGCTCCACGACCTCGACCGGCACGAGCGACAGCTTGCCGCGGTCGTCGACCTCGCGGATCTCGACCTGGATCTTGTCGCCCACCTTCACCACGTCATCGACGTTATCGATCCGCGCCCCGCCATGCAGCTTGCGGATCTGGGTGATGTGCAGCAGGCCGTCGCGGCCAGGCAGCAGCGAGATGAAGGCGCCGAAGGTGGTCGTCTTGACCACCGTGCCGAGGAACCGCTCGCCTACCTCGGGGATGTGCGGGTTGGCGATCGCGTTGATCGCCGCCCGTGCCGCCTCGGCGGACGCGCCGTCCGTGGCGCCGATGTAGATCGTGCCGTCGTCCTCGATCGTGATGTCGGCGCCGGTGTCCTCCTGGATGGAGTTGATCATCTTGCCCTTGGGGCCGATGACCTCGCCGATCTTGTCGACGGGGACCTTGACCGTGATGATCCGCGGCGCGAACTCGCTCATCTCGGCCGGCGCGTCGATGGCCTCGCGCATCACGTCGAGGATCGTCAGCCGCGCACCGCGGGCCTGCCGCAGCGCAGCGCCGAGCACCGAGGCCGGGATGCCGTCGAGCTTGGTGTCGAGCTGGAGGGCGGTAATGATGTCCTTGGTGCCGGCCACCTTGAAGTCCATGTCGCCGAACGCGTCCTCGGCGCCGAGGATGTCGGTCAGCGTCACATACTCGCCGCCCTCGTAGATGAGGCCCATGGCGATGCCGGCGACCATGTCCTTCAGCGGCACGCCCGCGTCCAGCAGCGACATCGTCGATGCGCAGACCGAGCCCATGGAGGTGGAGCCGTTCGACCCGATGGCCTCGGAGACCTGGCGAATCGCATACGGGAATTCCTCACGCGTCGGCAGAACCGGCACGAGCGCCCGCTCGGCCAGCGCGCCGTGCCCGATCTCGCGGCGCTTCGGCGAGCCCACTCGGCCGGTCTCGCCGGTCGAGTACGGCGGCATGTTGTAGTTGTGCATGTAGCGCTTGGTGCGCTCCGGGTTCAGCGTGTCGATCATCTGCTCCATCCGGAGCATGTTGAGCGTGCTGACGCCGAGAACCTGCGTCTCGCCGCGCTCGAACAGCGCCGAGCCGTGGACCCGCGGCACGACCCCTGCTTCGGCGGACAGCTGCCGGATGTCAGCCACACCGCGGCCGTCGATACGCAGCCCGTCGCGGATGATGCGCTGGCGGACCAGCTTCTTATTCAGCCCGCGGAACGCCTCGCTGATCTCCTTCTCCCGGCCCTCGAACTGGGCCGACAGCTTCTCGGTCGCCAGCGCCTTGATCCGGTCGGTCTCGCTGGTCCGCTCGCTCTTGCCGGCGATGGTGAGCGCGTTGGCCAGATCAGAGCCGACCTCGGCCTCTAGGGCGGCGAAGACATCCTGGCCGTAGTCCAGGAAGACGGGGAACTCGGCGGTCGCCTTGGCCGCGTGCCTCGCGACCTCGAGCTGGCCCTCGCAGAGCTGCCGGATGAACGGCTTGGCCGCATCGAGCCCTGCTGCGACCGTCTCCTCCGTGGGCGCCACGGCGCCGCTGCCTGAGTCGGCGATCAGCCGGAGCGTGCCGGGCGTGGACTCGGCCTCGACCATCATGATCGCGACGTCGCCGTCCTCGAGCACCCGGCCGGCCACAACCATGTCGAAGGTGGCCTCCGCCAGCTGAGAGTGCGTCGGGAAGGCGACCCACTGGTCACGGATCAGCGCAACGCGGACGCCGCCGATCGGGCCGGAGAAAGGCAGCCCGGCGAGCTGGGTCGACATCGACGCGGCGTTGATCGCAACCACGTCGTACAGGTGATCCGGGTGCAGCGCCATGATCGTCTCGACGATCTGCACCTCGTTGCGCAGGCCGTGCACGAACGACGGGCGCAGCGGCCGGTCGATGAGCCGGCAGGTAAGGATCGCGTCCTCGGACGGACGGCCCTCGCGCCGGAAGAACGAGCCGGGGATGCGGCCCGCCGCGTACATCCGCTCCTCGACATCGACGGTGAGCGGGAAGAAGTCGTAGCCTTCCCGCGGGCTCTTGCCCGCGGTGGTGGTCGACAGCACCATGGTCTCGTCGTCCATGTAGACGACGGCCGAGCCATTCGCTAGCTTGGCGAGCCTGCCGGTCTCGAACCGGATTTTGTGCACGCCGAATGCGCCGTTGTCGATAGTGACCTCGGCGGTGTAGACACCCTCCACGGGTGACCTCCTTGACTGAGGTCCCGCGCCTGTCCGCCGCACTACTTGGAGCGCCTGGGCCGGCGCTGTGCTCCCGCCGAATACTGCAGGAGCGCCAGCCACGATGCCGGGATCGGCTGCCGGCCGGTCTTCGATCGAAGCCCTCGGCCCTGACGGCCCGCCAGACTGGCGGGGCACCATGACCCGAGAACCACTACCGAGGACCGGCCCGTTGGGCGCTGTGAGCGCTCCTGGCCGGAGCCGCGGGACGTTTACGTCTACGTTATCTAGTTGTACTGCCTAAGCGGGGCGACGCCACGCCGCCCCGCAGCCAGCTACCGGCGCAGGCCGAGCTTCTCGATCAGCGCGCGGTACCTGCTGATGTCCGTTCGGGACAGGTACTGCAGCAGGCGCCTGCGGCGGCCCACCAGCAGCAACAGCCCACGACGGCTGTGGTGATCGTGCTTGTGCACCTTCAGGTGCTCGGTCAGATCAGCGATCCGCCGGGTCAGCAGCGCGACCTGGACTTCCGGCGAACCGGTGTCACCCTCATTAGTCGCGTGCCCGGCGATAATCTCGTTCTTCACCGTGGTGTTGAGCGGCACGTTGCTCCCTCTTGATTACTCGTCTCGATATTTCACATCTGCCCAGGCAAAGACTCAGGCTGAGCCATACCAGGGCGCAGGGCTGGCACCGCGCCATGCGGGCGATGTCCCCCACCGTGGCCAGCCGCCTGAGGGCGCAGCTGACCAGGCCAGATAGTCCGGCCGATGATTAACCGTACCATGCGGCCGGTACAGCGGAGCACAGCAGCCAGGAAGCAAGAGCCACCCGCAGCCGACCTCGTTACTTAAATGTTACCCGAATCGCAATCCGCCCCGTTCCCGGTCGCGTGTTAGGTGTTGACCCTGCCGAGCACAACGGCCCGCGCGCCAAGGGAGCGGATGTGCAGTCCAGCGACGACTTCCACGAGTTCTACCGGGCCAGCTACGGCCGGACGGTAGCCATGGTGGCAGCCATCGTCGGCTCCAGGCACGAGGCAGAGGACGTCGCGCAGGAAGCGTTCGCCCGCGCCCTCGTCCGGTGGTCCCGGCTGCACGGCTATGACCTTCCGGAAGCGTGGGTGCGCAAGGTCGCGCTGCGGATCGCGATCGACGCGGGACGCCGGCAGCGCAGCCGGGTCGCGGCCGCGCTGCGGCTGGCCTCGCTGCGGCAGGAGGAGCCACCCGAGCCAGGAGACGACCTGAAGTACACCCCGCTTGGCTCGGCGCTGCTTGACCTGCCGCTGCGCGAGCGGCAGGTCGTGGTCCTGCACTATCTGGCCGACCTGCCAGTCGACGCGATCGCCAGGGAGTGCAAGCTGCCGGTCGGCACGGTCAAGACCAGGCTTGCCGCCGGACGGCGGCACCTGGAGCAACGACTGTCTGCGCAACCAGAGTCGGTGAGCTGATGAACGACGTCGAGCTTCGCGAGCAATTCGAGCAGTGGGCGGCGCCACTGCGGGCCAGCACCCCGCCCGCTGTCACCGCAATCCGCCGCCGGGCCAGGCAGCGGACCGCGCGGATCGCGGGCGCGACCGCCTCGGCGCTAGCCGCAGTGGTCGTGGTCGCCATCGCCGTGGCCGCCGTGGTCACAGGCGGTCCGGCCGGCCCGGCGCCGCCGAGCCCGGCCTGACGTCTGGGGCTCGGCCAGCGTACCCGGCACCACCAGGCCAGCCGTACGTGTTCGTCGACGGGCCGCGAGAAGCCCGCGAGATCAGGAATGTGGCGACGGGAAGGTCGTCATCCGGCTGTCGCCGCTAGGAAGCACGTGGCATGTTCACCGAACCGCCGTGACCAGCGACGACCGGCTCTTCGTGCTAGGACGGCAGGATGACGCGGCGGCTCGGCTTCGCCGCGGCCCGCATCGACCGAATCTGCGCTCAGTCCACTACAGCCGGATCATGCCGGTGCGTCTCCGATACAGAGCCAGCAGATCTACGGCATGAGCGTCAATCCGGCCGGCACCAGGCTGATCCTGAACACGATCCCGCCCGGCGGGGCAAGCCCCGGCAAGCTGCTCCTGTACAACCTGACCAGCGGTGCCCTGCTCGGCAGTGGCCGAGGGCACACCGGCCTGGTGAACTTCGAGTACTGGCGGTCAGCGGACGAGCTGGTCCTCGACTGGCAGGTGAGGCCGGGCATTCTTAGTACGAGTCGGCGGATACTCAGCACGAACGCGGCCTTTGCCCGAGGCTCCTCACTCCAGGCGGACACCCGGCCCGAGCCAGCCATCCCGGCTTCACCGAGGTGCCCTGACGGCCGATGGCTCAATGGCGCTGGACGGTGACTCGGTCGGGTACGGCCGAGATCCTGCAGGAGTTCTCGGTCGCGACCGGCAAGCTGCTGCGCACGATCACGATCGGCTCCGCGCGCGCCCAGCAGCAAGAGCCATGGTTCTGCGGCGTGCTGTGGGCCAGCGCGGACGGCCGCCACCTACTCACGCAGTGCGGGACAAGGCAGCAGGAGTCGGCGGCGCCAGCGTCACGCGCATGAGGCTGCCGTTGAGCATCCTTGCTCAGCAGGACGGCGCGATCGGCACATTCGCCTGGTAGCCGCTCAGCCGCTCAGCTGCTCAGCTGAGCATCCTGTCTAGCTCGGCGGTGTCCTCGGCGAATACCCAGAACTCGGTCGCCTTCCCGTCGGCTATGTGCCAGACGTTGACCTCCCGCACGGCCATCGGCTGCCCGTCGCGTTCTGAGTGCGCGGTGACCAGCACGGCCCCGTGCGTGTCATTCGCCAGCACCTCGTGTACGTCGAGATGGAAGGTCCCGCCGGTGAGCTCCATCAGCTTCCCGAAGAAGCCCATGACGGCCTCGTGGCCCTTGTAGTCGCCGGTGACCTGATTGGACCCGCCGTTATGCCACACGATGTCGTCGGAAAACATGCCGAAGACGGTCGCCATGTCGCCCGTGCCGAACGCCGCGTAGCCCCGCCTGAGCAGGTCTTCATTCGGATGTGCCATTGTGTCTCGCCCCAATCCCCTGGCGCGCCGACCCAGCCCGGCACGGCTCGCCTCGGCCTGGCTGGGCTCCGTAACTCAACCGTAGCCCAGCGTGGCAGCGAGTGCCGGGGCGCTTGACCTAACCCGCCGTCAGCAGCAAGCGCGCGTCGCCGACGTCCACGTGCATCTGGGCCACGAGGTCGTCGACCGACTTGAACTTCAGCGTCGCCCGCAACCGGGCGACGAAGTCCACCGCAACGTGCGAGCCGTACAGGTCCAGGTCGTCGCGGTCGAGCGCGTACGCCTCGACAATCCGTTCCCGCCCGTCGAACGTCGGGTTAGTGCCGACCGAGATCGCGGCGGGCCAGCGGTCCAGCTCGCGACCGTCGGCGTCCAGCTGGGCGAGCCAGCCGGCGTACACCCCGTCGGCCGGGATCGCGGTGTGCGGCAGCGTCTCGAGGTTGGCCGTCGGGAACCCGAGGGCGCGCCCGCGCTGGTGCCCGCGGACGACGACGCCCTCGACCCGGTGGGGCCTGCCCAGGTCGTGCGCGGCACCGACGACGTCACCGGCAGTCAGCATCGCCCTGATCCCGGTCGAGGAGATCGTCACGCCGTTCTCCGCTAGCAGCGGCACGCCCTCGGCGGTGAAGTCGTACTTCTCGCCGAGCTCGGCGAGCAGCGCCACGTCGCCGGCGGCCTTGTGCCCGAACCGGAAGTTTTCCCCGACCACGACACGCGCGGCATGCAGCCGGTCAACTAGCACCGCGCGGACGAACTCGTCTGGCCCGAGTCGCGAGAACTCCAGCGTGAACGGGATGACGAGGACCGCGTCGACGCCCAGGCTGGCCAGCAGCTCAGATTCGCGCCGCGCGGTGCACAGGAGCGGCGGATGCGAACCGGGCCTGACGACCTCATCCGGGTGCGGATCGAACGTGACGACTACGACGGGCAGCCCCAGCTCACGGGCCGATTCCATGGCCCTCGTCACGATCCGCTGGTGGCCGCGATGCACTCCATCGAACACGCCAATGGTCACCACGGACCTGCCCCAGTCGTCGGGTACGTCGAGCGGGCCGGCCCAGCGCTGCATGCGAACAGCCTGCCACGCCGACTGGTCGGAGAGCACGTCAGGACCCGCCCACCGGTCCCGCGGCGAGCTCGGTGGCGAACACGACCAGCGAGCGAGCCTGGCCATCGGCGTCGGTCAGCAGCGCGATCAGGGAGCCGTCCGGGCCGAAGGCCGCCACCGGGACATCACCGGTACCCGTCGCCTCGAGCCTGGCGCCATGCCCGAGCGCGCGCGCCTGTGCCTCGGTCAGGTCGCGCCGCGGGAACGCCGCCGCAGCGGCCGCCGCCAGCGGCACGACGTCGGCGCCCTGAGCCAGCTCGTCGAGCGTCCGGGCGTCGCTCGCCAGGTACGGACCGACGCGGGTGCGCCGCAGCGCCGTCAGGTGCCCGCCGACGCCGAGTGCCGCGCCGAGGTCGCGCGCCAGCGCCCTGATGTAGGTGCCGCTCGAGCACGTGACGCGCACATCGACGTCCAGCAGGTCTCCGGCCTGCCGGGTCGCATCCACGGCGAACTCGCGCACCGTCACGGTCCGCGCCTTCAGCTCGGGTGCCGCACCGGCCCTGGCCAGCTTGTACGCGCGCTGGCCGCCCACCTTGATGGCGCTCACACCGGGCGGGACCTGGCTGATCTCGCCGGTCAGCGATGCGATGGCTGGCAGCAGCTCAGCTTCGCCGATATTCAGGACAGGAACGTGGCCGATTACCGCGCCGTCCGCATCGTCGCTATCGGTGGCCTCACCGAGCCGGATCGTCGCCGTGTACTCCTTCTCTGTCAGCGCGAGATAGCCAAGCAGGCGCGTGGCCTTTTCCAGGCCGACCACGAGCACGCCGGTCGCCATCGGGTCCAGCGTGCCGGCGTGACCGACGCGCTTCGTGCCTACCAGCTTGCGGATCTTCGCCACTACGTCGTGCGACGTCCAGCCTGCGGGCTTATCCACGATAAGTAGCCCGCTAATCACTGTCATTCCTGCCGGTCCAAGACTTGCCGGATGGCGGCTATGGCGTCGGCGGCGGCGCTAGCCTCATCCGCGCCGCCGGGGAAGGAGAACCCGGCGGCACGAGCGTGGCCACCCCCGCCCAGCGCGGTGCAGACCTTGCCGACGTCGATCACGGCCTTCGACCTCGTCGAGACCTGCCAGATGCCGGCGTCGTCTTCCTTGAGCACGACGGCCACCTCGGCCTCGTCGGTGCGCCTGATGACGTCGATGACGGACTCCGCCGAATCGAGCGTCAGGCCACCTGCGTGCACCCGGTCGGCCCTTGTCACGGTCGTCCAGACCATGCCTAGACCGCCGGCCGCGTCGCGGTCGAGCTCGGCGCGGTCGAGGGCGGCTGCGAGCATGGCCAGGTAGCCGAAGGGTGCGCGGTCGTACAGTTCGCGGGACACGATGCCGGGGTCAATGCCGGTCGAGATCAGGCGGGCGGCCAGCTCGTGCACTTGCGGGGTCGTTGCCGAGAACTTGAAGGAGCCGGTGTCGGTGACCAGGCCCGCGTACAGGCCGAGCGCGATCTGCTCGGTGAGCGGGATGCCGAGCCGATCGATGAGACCCGCGGCGAGCACTGCGGTCGCTGCGGCGGCCGGATCCACGAGGTTGATCGTGCCGAAGCCGGTGTTGGAGGCGTGGTGGTCGAGCACGATCAGCTCGCCCGCCGACTGCGCCGGCCCGGTCAGCGCGCCGAGCCTGTCGATGCTGGCGGCGTCGAACGACACCATGACGTCAGGGCGGGACGGATAGGCGTAAGGCGGGCTCAGCAGCCCGATGCCTGGCAGGAAGCGCAGGATCCCCGGCACCTCGAACGGATCGTCGCCGAAGGAGGCGACGATCGCCGGCGTGCGTCCTGGCCGGCCGCGCAGCGCGTGCAAGACGGCCAGCATTGAGCCGAGCGCGTCCGCGTCCGGCCGCACGTGGCACGCCAGGCAAACCTGGTCCGCGCCGTCGATGGCCTTGACGGCACGGGCCCAGTCGGCGTCACTGCTCGTCGTCATCGACTTCGTCGTCGTCCTCGGTCTCGTCAGCCGACGTCCGGTACGGATCAGGGTCGCCGGCCGGGACGGCGTCGGCGCGGGCCGCGGCCACCATGGCATCCGCGGCCTTGGCGCGCTCGACCAGGTCCTCGATGGTGCGCGCGGTGTCCGGCACAGTGTCCTGGCTGAAGCTGATCGACGGCGTGTGCTTCAGCCCGGTCTGCTTGCCCACCTCAGACCTGATCAGCCCGGTGGCGCTGGCCAGCGCCGCCTTCGTCCCGGCGACCTCGTCGTCGGAGCCGTAGACCGTGTAGAAGACCGTCGCCTCGCGCAGGTCGCCGGTGACCCTGGCCTCTGTCACGGTCACGAAACCGAGCCGCGGGTCCTTGATCCGCCGCTCCAGCATCTCCGCGACGATGACAGCGATGCGATCCCCGAGCTTGCGGGCCCTGGCCTGGTTCATGGCCTACTTACCCTTCTGGCGTCAGGAGCTGCTGCCTCGCCGCGAGCAGCTCGATCTCCGGCCGCACCGCGATGAAGCGCTCGCATGCGTCCAGCACTTCCCTGGCATGCGCCGCGGTCGAGCTGACCACAGCGACGCCGATCTCGGTCCGGCGATGCAGGTCGAGGTGACCTGTCTCGCCGACGGCGACACCTGGGAACCGGCGATGTACCTCGGCGATGAGCGGTCTGACCACCGAACGCTTCTGCTTCAGCGACCGCACGTCGCCAAGCAGCAGGTCCATGGTCAGGGCTCCGACGTACACGCCGGCCCCGGTGTCAGCCGCGAACCTGTCAGGTCCGCGGCTTCTCCCGCATCTCGAACGTCTCGATCACGTCACCGACATGGATATCGCCGTAGCCGACGCCGATACCGCACTCGAAGCCTTCCCGGACCTCGGTCGCGTCGTCCTTGAATCGGCGCAGCGAGTCGACGCTCAGGTTTTCCGAGACGACGACCCCGTCGCGAACGAGGCGGGCCTTGCTGTTGCGGGTGATCGTGCCCGAGCGGACGATACAGCCTGCCACGTTGCCGATCCGCGGCACCCGGAAGATCTCGCGAACCTCCGCGGTGCCGAGCTGCGCCTCCTCGAAGATCGGCTTGAGCATGCCCTTGAGCGCGGCCTCGACTTCCTCGATCGCCTGGTAGATGACCGAGTAGTAGCGGATGTCCACGCCTTCGCGCTGGGCCAGCTCGCCGGCCCGGCCTGCCGGCCGGACGTTGAAGCCGATGATCACTGCCTCGGAGGCGATGGCCAGGTTGACGTCGTCCTGGGTGATCGCACCGACGCCGCGGCCGATGACGCGCAGCTGGACTTCCTCGCCGACGTCGAGCTGGAGCAGCGCATCTTCCAGCGCTTCCACCGAGCCGGACACGTCGCCCTTGATGATGAGCAGCAGCTCTTCGCGCTCGCCGGACTTCAGCGCCGACTCCAGGTCCTCCAGCGTGACCCGTGGCCGCCGCTGGGCGAACATGGCGCTGCGCTCCCTGGCCTCGCGCCGCTCGGCGATCTGCCTCGCTACCCGGTCGTCGTCGACGACCAGGAAGCTGTCGCCAGCTCCTGGTACGGCGGTCAGACCGAGAACCTGGACAGGCCGGGACGGCGGTGCTTCCGGCACCTGGTCGCCGTTCTCGTCCAGCATGGCCCGGACCCGGCCGAACGCCTCGCCGCAGACGATCGAGTCGCCTACCTTGAGCGTGCCGCGCTGCACGAGCACCGTGGCTACGGGGCCGCGGCCTTTGTCCAGGTGAGCCTCGATCGCGACGCCCTGGCCCTGCTGGTGCGGGTTCGCCCGCAGGTCGAGCTCGGCATCGGCGGTGAGGACGACGGCCTCGAGCAGGCTGTCGATGCCGGTGCCGTTACGCGCGGACACGTCCACGAACAGCGACTGGCCGCCGAACTCCTCGGCGACGAGGCCGTACTCGGTGAGCTGGGCCCGAACCCGCTGCGGGTCAGCGCCCTCCTTGTCGACCTTGTTGACCGCGACGACAATCGGCACGCCGGCCGCCTGGGCGTGGTTCAGCGCCTCAGTGGTCTGCGGCTTCACGCCGTCATCGGCCGCCACGACGAGGATCACCAGGTCGGTGGTCTCGGCACCGCGGGCACGCATGGCGGTGAACGCCTCGTGACCGGGAGTGTCGATGAAGGTGATCTTGCGTTCCTGACCGTCCACAACGGTGTCGACCTGGTAGGCGCCGATGTGCTGGGTAATGCCGCCAGCCTCGTGCGCCACCAGGTTCGTGTGCCGGATGGCGTCCAGCAGCTTGGTCTTGCCGTGGTCGACGTGACCCATGACAGTCACGACCGGCGGGCGCGCGACCAGGTCGGCGTCCTCGCCCTCGTCCTCACCGAACTCGATGTCGAACGACTCAAGCAGCTCCCGGTCCTCTTCCTCCGGAGACACCACCTGCACGTTGTAGCTGAGCTCGGCGCCGAGGAGCTGGAGCGTCTCGTCGTTGACCGACTGGGTCGCGGTGACCATCTCGCCCAGGTGGAACATCACCTGCACGAGCGACGCCGGGTTGACGCCGATCTTGTCCGCGAAGTCGCTCAGCGAGGCACCCCGGGACAGCCGGATGACCTGGCCGTTGCCGCGCGGGATCGACACACCGCCGATCGACGGCGCCTGCATGTTGTCGAACTCCTGGCGCCGCTGCTTCTTCGACTTCCGGCCACGCGACGGGCGGCCGCCTGGGCGGCCGAACGCGCCAGCCGTGCCACTGCGGCCGCGGCCGCCGGGGCCGGGCCGAGCCGGGGCCATCCCGGGCCGAGCGCCACCAGCACCGCCGGCACCGCCGCCGCCACCACGCGGCCCGCCGGGACCGCCGCCGGGGCCACCACGGCCGCCACCGGGGCGCGGGCCTGCGCCGGGACCGCTGGCGGATCCGCCATAACCGCCACCACGCGGGCCGCCAGGACCGCCGCCAGGACCGCCCTGGCCGAAGCCACGGCCAGTGACGGGCCGCGGCGGCATGCTGCTGGGGCTGGGCCGCGGGCCACCAGGCCGCGGACCGCCCGGACGTGCGGCATCACCGGGAGCACCCGGACGCGTGGCCGGACGCGGGCCGGATGGCCGCGGGCCGCCGGGGCCGCTGGTGCCGCCAGGAGCCGCCGAGCCAGGGGCCGGCGGGCCAGCGGGCTGCGGCGCGCGCGGCGTCGAGCCCATGCCCGTGGCAGTCGAGCTGAACGGGTTGTTGCCAGGACGCGGCCCCGGCCTTGGCACGTGCCGCTGACCTGCCGACGGCGGCCCGGAGGGTCGTGGTCCGGCTGCCGCTGGCCGCGGTGTCGCTGGCCGCGCGGACTCGCCCGGCTCGCTCGCGGCAGGCTCGGCGGCCGGCGCTGGCCTGACATCGGCGGGCGGCACCTGCGGCCCGACGCTCTGATCCTGCGGGAACGGCACCGTGATAGCGGGACCCGGCCGCTGCGCGGCCGGCGCCTCCGGCGGGATCACGGGCTCGACAGCGGGCCTGCTGGCCTCCGCCTGCTCGGCGGGCGCCTCAGCGGGCGCGGCTGCGCGGCCGTTGGCCGCGCGCCTGCTCGGGGCGGGCGCCTTTGGCCCCGCGCCGTCACCGGCGTGGGCCTTGGGGGCCTGACCTGCGAATTCATCTTTGAGTCTGCGGACTACGGGCGCCTCAATTGTCGAGGACGCCGACCGAACAAACTCACCCATCTCCTGGAGCTTGGCCATGACGGCCTTGCTCTCGACGCCGAACTCTTTCGCGAGTTCGTAAACCCGGACCTTCGCCACTACGCTCCCTCTACTCGGCCCGGATGATTACCGGGCCTGCCAGCCGGCCGGGGCAGCGCGTGCTCCGTCCGGCGTCAGCTTGTGCTGTTCATCGCCGCATGCTCATCGGGCGCTCATTGCAAGTCAGCCTTCTCTCGTCCGGTGCCTCCGGCTGTCGGCACCGCCTACCGCACACCCAGCAATCCGCTACTCGCCGGTTAGGTACTCCGCGACCTGGCCGGCCGGCAATGGTGCCGACAGGCGAAGGGCCCGCGGAAGCGCCTTGCGGCGCTGGGCTCGTTCCAAGCATGCCAGGCTCGGATGCAGGTATGCACCCCGGCCAGGCAGCCGCATGGCGACATCAGGAATTATCTCGTCTCCTGCCACCACCAGGCGGATCAAATCCGGCCTGCCCGCGCGCTCACCGCACCCAATGCAAGTACGGACCGGCACAGCCTGCCTGGCGTCCAGCTTACAGGGCCTTTGCGCCCGCGCCACCGGCCGCAGTATGACCGGCTGCAGTATGACCGGCGGCAGGGCGATCGGCTGCTGGGCGACCGGCGGCAGGACGACGGGCTGCAGTGTGATCGGCGACAGTGTGATCGGCAGCCATGTGCTCGGCGGCCGTGTGATCGGCGGCAGGGCCAGCCCCGGCATCGGGAACGGCGCCACCGGCGGCCGCGGCATCGGGCGCCATGGACGCCACTGCGGGACCCGTGTCACCCGTGTCCGGCCTGATGTCAATCCGCCAGTTGGTCAGCCTGGCGGCAAGCCGGGCATTCTGCCCTTCTTTTCCGATGGCCAGCGACAGCTGGTAGTCGGGCACGATGACCTGGGCCACCCGCGCCTGCAGGTCGATGACATGCACCCTGGTCACCCGGGCCGGCGACAGCGCGTGGGCCACGAACTCGGCCGGATCGGCCGAGTAGTCCACGATGTCGATCTTCTCGCCGTGCAGCTCGGTCATGACGTTGCGTACCCGGCTGCCCATCGGGCCGATGCACGCGCCCTTGGCGTTGACGCCAGGCTGGTGCGAGATCACCGCGATCTTGCTGCGGTGGCCCGCCTCGCGCGCGATGGCCGCGATCTCCACGGCGCCCGAGGCGATCTCGGGCACCTCCAGCGCGAACAGCTTCTTGACCAGGTTCGGGTGCGTACGGGACAGCGTGACCGACGGGCCCCGGTACCCCTTGCGGACGTGCAGCACATAACAGCGCAGCCGCTCCCCGTGTACATACCGCTCGCCCGGCACCTGCTCGGTCGGCGGCAATATCGCCTCGAGCTTGCCGAGATCGACGAGCACAGCCCGTGGATCCCGGCCCTGCTGGATGACCCCGGCTACGATGTCACCCTCGCGGCCTGCGTACTCACCGAAGGTCAGCTCGTCTTCGGCGTCGCGCAGCCGCTGGAGTATGACCTGCCGGGCCGTCGTCGCCGCGATGCGCCCAAAACCATCCGGGGTGTCGTCGTATTCCCGACCTGGCTCGCCGTCGGTCCCGGCCTCCCGCGCCCAGACCATCACGTGCCCGGTGCTGCGGTTCACCTCGACCCTGGCAACAGTCGCGGCGCCGTCGGTCTTGTGGTACGCGACGAGCAGCGCATCCTCGATGGCCTTGATGGCCAGGTCGAGCGAGATGTCCTTCTCCGCCTCCAGGCTCTTCAGGACGCTCAGGTCAATGTCCACCTAGTCCTCCTCGACCACTTCATCGTCGCCCGGCTCATCGAAATGGCCGAACTCAACCTGGACGCGGCCCGGACCCAGGTCTGCGTAGGCGTACTCGCGGGTCACCCCGTCGTTCTCCAGGGTCACGCCGACAGTGCTCGAGCCGGTAATGCGGCCCTCGGCTGCGGCGAGCCCGTTCCCTTCCTGAGCGCTGCCATCGCTGACCTTCAGCGGCACGACAACGAGCCGCCCGACTGCGCGGCGCCAGTGGCGCGGCTGGGTCAGCGGACGATCGACACCCGGCGACGAAACCTCCAGGGTGTAGGGCTGCTCACCCATCTCCGGGGCGTTGTCGAGCTTGCTGGACAGCTCACGGCTGGCGAGCGCGATGTCGTCAAGGCTGACGCCGCCATCGGCGTCCACGACTATGCGGAGTATCCGGCGGCGTCCGGCGGACGTGACCCGGATGCCCTCCAGGTCCATATCGAGCGCGTGCACCACCGGCTCGAGCAGGCGCGTCAGCTGGTCGGCATCGGGCGCGGGGCCGTACTGGGCAGTCCGCGGCTCCGTTCCCCGGCCGCCGGCCTTAGCCTGGCCGCCCTTGGCCTGCCCGGCCTGAGCCTGGCCGGGCTTGGCCTGACCCGACCGGGAGTGAGCGTCCTTGGCCCGGCCGGTCTTAGCCTGGGGATGCGAACCGCGACGGGAGCCACCGTGCATGACGACCTCCTCGCCCGCGACCTGTGCTGTTGTCCGCGCTGCGCCTGTGCACCGCGCTGTCGTCTAGCCTATCCGGGACGCGGCCCTGCAGTTCGGGGCCTCTCGGTTCGGGCTGCACGAGATCGTGAGGCTGCAGCGGCTGGAGTTAGCGCGTGGGGCTGAAGTTGTGGAGGATCCGGCAGTGTTCACGGCGGCGGGGTTGACGGAAGCGGGGCAGCCCGAGGGGGCACCGACCTCGCGAGCCGCGCTCGGCGCTTCCGCTGCCTCCGGCGCCATGGCCCCGAGCAGGCGGGCCGTGCTCGCCGCCTCGGCCGCCGCGCTGCCACTCCTGCTTACCGCCTGTAAAGGCGTCCAGGCCCTCGGCACACCGCCACCGCCCGCGCCCGACATCGTGGCACTGCGAGCCGCGATCTCAGCGGAGGAGGTAATGGTTGCCAGGTACACGGCGGTGCTCAAGCCTTACCAGCCGTTGCTGCAGGGCTCGATCAGGTATCCAGACCTGGTGGTCGTGACAGTCCTCAAGGCAGTCCGGGCCGAGCACGCGGCACACCTGGCGCAGTTGAAGTCCCGGCTTGTCGAGCCTGCCGGGGTGACGCCATCGCCGAGCCGTTCCCCGCGCGTGCAGGTCTCCGGCCCTCGCTCCGCGGAGCTGACGGCGCTGGCGGGCGCCGAGCAGGCAGCTTCCGACAGGCTGATCGGCCAGCTAGCAGGGCTGCCGCCGTCGCTTGCGCAGCTATTCGCGAGCATCGCGGCGTCCGAGGCCACGCACGTCCCCTACCTCCAGGCAGCAAGGCACGTCCGATGACCGCCGGATCCGGGCCGGTCATCGCGGCGCTGCAGGACGCGCTGGTGGCCGAGCAGGCGGCCAGTTACGGCTACGGCATCGTCGGCGCACAGATGCCACAGGGCTCGGCCCGGCAAGGCACTGCGACCGCCGACTGGGTGGCCCATATGCGGGCAAGAGATCAGCTCACCGAGCTGATCAGCGTTCGCGGCGCGACGCCGGCGCCCGCGGCGGTCGCCTATGAGCTGCCGTCGCCGGTCAACTCGCCCGCGCAGGCCACGGCGCTCGCGGCCACCCTCGAGGACCGCGTGGCGCAGGCGTACCTGAGCCTGGTCGCGCTGGCGGAAACAGACCTCCGCAACTTCGGCGCGCAGCAGCTCAGGGCGGCTGCACTCCGGGCGGAGGGGTGGCGCGGGTCGACGGAGGCGTTCCCCGGCCTGCCGCCCGCCAGCCTGCGCCGCTAGCTGACGCCCCGCTGACGCCCCGTCACCATTATCGCGAAGGAAAAGTGTCGCAGGCGGACCTGGTTCTTACCGCGTAACCAGGTCAGCTTCAGTCGCTCGCGAGGACGTGCTCAATCATCGAGGCGGCGCCCTCCAGGTCCTCGCCGGTGGCGATGCGCTCGGCCCAGGACCACCAGAACCACCACAGCCCGTCCTGGCCGCGGCCCGCGTACACGTCTTCCGCAAGGGCCGAGGCGGTCGGGTTCACCACATGCAGGCTCGGCACCCGGCCGGGCGGCGTCATCAGCCTGGCACGCAGGCCGCGATGCGCCAGCACGTCGGCGAGGCCCTCGAGCCGCGCCAGATTTGCCTGCCAGGTCTGGCTTGGGACGGTCACGGCCGTGACCGTCTGGGCCGCCTGCTGGGCCTCCATCGTCATGCTGTCACCCCTGGTAGCTGTTGCACAGCATAGAGTAATGACGCTCGATCAAGGATGCATCGCTCAGGGTCCTCCGTGCAACATGCACACGAGATGCGCAGATTGGCTTAAGGTACTTCTTACTCCGAATGCGTAGCTTCGACTAGACGGCGGGACAGCGTCGCGGTCACACTGAGTTGCACCGCAGGGGTAAAGAACTGGTTAAGAGCCGCCGCGGGAGGTGACGAATTGGCAAGTGCTCAGAGTCCGACGGTTCGGCGTCGCAGGCTCGCGCTTGAGCTCCGGCGCCTGCGCGAGGCAGCGAAGCTGACCTGCGAGGACGTAGCGGAGCGACTGGAATGCTCGGCATCCAAGATCAGCCGGGTCGAGACGGGCCGGGTGTCGGTATCACCGCGCGACGTCCGGGACATGCTCGAGATCTACGGCGTGCCCGAAGATCAGCGGGAAAGTCTGGTGCAGCTCGCCAGGGAGTCACGCCAGAAGGGCTGGTGGCACGCTTACGGCGACAGCGTCCAGCCGCATTTCGGCACCTATCTCGGGCTGGAGAGCGCGGCGTCGGAGATCAGGATCTACGAAGTCAACCTGATTCCCGGCCTGCTGCAGACCGAGGACTACGCCCGTGCCGTCATCTCGGCCGGAATGGTAGACAAGCCGCGCGCCGACATTGAGCGCAGCGTCGCCCTGCGGATGGAGCGCCAGCAGGTTGCGCGGACCATCATGCCGAAGGTCTGGGCCGTGCTGGACGAAGCCGCACTGCGCCGGCAGGTGGGCGGCCCTGAGGTCATGCGCATCCAGCTCGAGCACCTGCGCGAGCTTGGCAATTTGCGGAACGTATCGCTGCAGGTCATTCCGTTTGGCGGCGGGGCGCACCCGGCTATGGGCCGCCCGTTCGTCATCCTCTCCTTTGGCGAGGACCTCGACCCCGACGTGGTGTACCTCGAAGACCTGACCAGCGCCCTGTGGGTCGAGAACGTCGACGAGATCGACCGGTACAACGTCTTCTTCAACCACCTGCGCGCGACCGCGCTGTCGTTCGAGAATTCGGCCGCGCTGATGACCGCGGTCCTGAAGGAGATGTAGCGGCCTAGCTCGCGGCAGGGGCCCGCCTCGCTGCCGCTAGCCGAGGACCAGCTCGCCGGGGACCAGCTCGCCTGGTGCACTGCCGACCGCTGGACTGCCGCTGGGGGCAGTGTCGCTCAGGGCGGTATCGCTCAGGGCAGGCGGCAGCGGCCGGGAGTGCAGCACGGTCAGCCGCGAGACCGCCCTGGTCAGCGCCACGTAGAGCCTGTGCAGCCCGCGCATTTCCGCGGTCGCGATCTGGGCCGGCTCGTAGACGATGACCTGGTCAAACTCCAGGCCCTTGGCCAGCGTCACCGGCACCAGGGTGATGACCTCGCCGGTGGCAGCGCCCTCGAGGACCGCGTGCGGTACCCCGGCTGCCGCGAGCGTCGCCGCCAGCTCCGGGATCTGCTCGTCGGCGGCGATCACCGCAGCCGAGCCCGCCCGGCTGAGCGCTTCTTCGCACACTGCCACGAGCGCGTCACCTATCTCACCCTGACCGGCCCGGCGGATCTGCAGGGCGCCCGGATCCTGCCGCACGGACGAGGCCGGGCTCAGGCCGGGGGCGATATGACTGAGCAGCCTGCTGGCGAAGTCGAGTATCTGCCGCGGCACCCGGTATCCGGTATCCAGCACGCGCAGGTCGGCCTCGGGCTTGCCGAGATGGCCGAGCATCTGCTGCCAGCTGCTGGTCGCCCACGGTGTCGTGCCCTGCGCGATGTCGCCGAGTACGGTCGCCGAGCCGGTCGCGCACCGGCGGCCGATCGCCCGGCACTGCATCGGCGACAGATCCTGCGCCTCGTCGACGACGATGTGGGCCATGCTCGGCGTGCGCTCGATCAGGTCGGCGGCCTCGTCGACCAGGACCGCGTCGGCCGCGCTCCAGAGAGCCGAGCCCGGCGCACGCGGCGGGCGCGCCCAGGTGATCGCGGCCTGCTCGGCCTCGTCGAGTACGCCCTCGGCCGCGCGGCGCATCAGCTCGGGGTCTGACAGCAGCCGGAAGACCAGCCGGGCCGGGTCTGTCTTCGGCCAGATCTGGGCGACGGCGGTCTGTACCTGCCTGGTCCGGCGGACTGACTCGTGCGTCCGGTCGTCGCAGGTCTCGCCGGCTGCTTCCATCTTGCTGAGGATCACGTGCGCGATCCGGTGCGACAGCATGTCGCGGCCGGTCCCGTATCGCACTCCCCTGGTGCGGAGCTCGTCGGCAAGCTCGGCGATCTCATACGCAGGGACCCGCCAGCGGCGCGATCCCCTGGCGAGCATGATGGCCTCGGCCGGCTCGGCGACCTGCTCCCAGAGCGCATTCCGCAGTACCTGCGCCATCCGGACGTCGCCCTTGACCTGCGCCGCCTGGTCGGAATCGGCACCGCGCACGGGAACGGTGGCGATCAGGTCGGCCACCGGCAGCTGGGCGACGTCGAGCTCGCCCAGGGCCGGCAGGACGTTCTGGATGTAGGCAAGGAACGCCCTGTTCGGGCCGACGACCAGCACCCCGCCCCGGCTGAGACGCTGTGCGTGGGCGTACAGCAGGTAGGCAACCCGGTGCAGGCCGACGGCGGTCTTGCCGGTGCCGGGCGCACCCTGCACGCAGACCGTCTGCTCAACCCCGGCCCGGACGATGTCGTCCTGCTCTGGCTGAATCGTCGCCACGATGTCGCGCATCGGGCCGGACCGCGGCCGCTCAATCTCGTCGATGAGGATCCTGCTCGTGCCCGCCGGCGGCAGCGCGCCGGTCGGCACGCCAGCCGCATCGCCCCCGAACTGCTCATCCTCGAACGCGGTCAGCTCACCGCCCGCGAAGCCAAACCGGCGGCGATGCGCCAGGCCCATCGGCTCGGTCTGGCTCGCCCGGTAGAACGGACGGGAGACCGGCGCGCGCCAGTCGATCACGACAGGTGTCCCGTGCGGGTCGTGCACGTGCCGTCGACCCACGTGGAAGTGCTCGCTCTCGGGCACGTCGGCCGGCTGCGGGGCTTCCTCCGGCTCCACGGCCAGCGCGCCAGGGCGGTAGTCCAGGCGACCGAAGAACAGCGGCGTGTCCGGCAGATCCCGCAGGGCCTCGGCGCGCCGGTACAGATCGGCCTTCAGGTACTCCTCCGAGACAGGATCGCCGCCCATGGCGCGCAGGGACAGGACGTCGGTCCGCATCAGCTCGAGGAATTCGCGCGACCGGCGCAGGTGCTCGCGCTCGGCCGCCAGGATGTTGTCGGGATTGGGTTGCTCCGAACCCGCCGACGGCATGACTCATCGCCTCTTTTCTGGGAACGGGCTACGCGCTGCCAGCGGTAGCTGGGACAGCGAGCCGCATTTCGCTAGTGATCAGGGGTGAGTGGCTGAATTACCGGCTGGGTGCCGCAGAAGCTGGCACAAGAGCACAGGATCCTAGCACCGGTGCACAGGAGATGGCACCCGAGTATTCAGCCGATCAGAACAGCACCGACATGAACGTGCCAACCTGGGTGAACCCAGCGTGCAGGTACGCCGCCCGCGCTGGCGTGTTGAAGTCGTTCACGTACAGGGTCACGACGGGCGCTAGCTCCAGCGCCGAGTGCACAACTGCGGCCATGCCGCGGACGGCATGGCCGCGGTTCCGGTCCTCTGGCGGGACCCAGACGCCCTGTACCTGGCACGCATACGGCGTGACCGCGCCTATCTCCGCCTTAAAGGTCACATGGCCGTCAGGCTCGATCCGGGCGAAGGACCGGCCGGCGCCGATGAGGTCCGCCATCCTGGCGCGGTAGGCGGCGCCACCGTCGGCGCCGATCGGCGAGACGCCGACTTCCTCGGTGAACATGGCGATGCAGGACGGCAGCACAACGTCCAGCTCGTGCGGACGCACCCGGCGGACCAGCGGATCGGGCTCGATCGGCGATTGGCCGCTGATCGCCATGACCGGCTGCACCGGGCGGACGTCGCGCGGCCTCCCCCAGGCCGGCGCCAGCAGCGACCAGAGCTGGCTGACAGCCTCAGCCGGCCCGACGATCGAGGAGCAACGCCGGCCCTGCAGCCGGGCCCTGCTCGCGAACGCAGCGATCGCCTCCGGCCCGGCCTCGACCGGCACCAGGTTGGCGCCCGAGTAGCAGAGCGCGGAGAGCTGGCCGCCATCGGTGTAGCCCCACAGCTGGCCGCCAAGCCGGGACGGATCGAGGCTGGTGGCCCTGATCCGTGAGCTCACGAAGACGTTGCCGATCGCGTCACGATCGCACAGGGCCAGCACCTCGTCGCGATCGTGATCTGTCAGCAGCCGCAGCGATGCCGATCGCCATGGCCTGGTGCGCAGCACTCCTCCAGCGTAACGGCTCGGCGCTGCAACCTACGCCCTAGGCGCAGGCAATGCCGGGCAGGTGGCGCTGACCAGGCCAGCCTTGGCCGGGAGCGCCCCGGTCGCGAGGTAGCGGTTCAGGTAGCCGTCCACGCACGCGTTCGGCGGGCTGGCCAGCGACTGCCCGTGATTCCCGCCGCCTGCGACCACGACCATGCGGGTGCTCGGGAGTAGTCGCCTGGCGACCAGCGCGCCCTGATACGGCGTAGCGGCGTCAAGGCTGCCCTGCAGCATCAGGATCGGCGGCAGCCCCGTGCCGTCGATGTGCAACGGCGTGGCCGGGCCGTGCACGGGCCAGAACGCGCAGGCCGCGTTGAACCAGGCGTTGCCCCAGGCGTAGAACGGCGCGGTCCGGTTGACGCGCCTGGTGTCGGCGTTCCATCTGGCCCAGCTGCGCGGCCAGTTCACGTCGCTGCACTCGACCGCCGTGTAGACGGCGAACTCGTTCTCGTTCTGCTGGCCCACCTGGCGGTAGAGGGTCACGAGGTTGGATGCCGAGCCGCCGTGCACATAACTCGACAGCGCGCCGGCCAGGTACGGCCACCACGAGTTGCTGTAGCCGCCGACCAGGAACGTGTCGCTGAGCTCGTCGGGCCCCATCAGCGGACCCGACGAGCCGGAGATCGGGTGGCTGGCCAGCCGGGCCAGGGTCGCCCGCCATGTGGCGTTCACCGCTGTCTCGGTAGCACCAAGGTGGAAGACGGCGTCGCCTGCCGCGATCCAGGCGAAGAACGCATTCATCCGGCCCTGGAACGCGTAGTCCTGACCGATATTGTCGGCGTACCAGGCACCGGCCGGGTCGACGACGCTGTCCAGCACCATCCGGCGGATCCGGTGCGGGTACAGCGTCGCGTACACCTGGCCGAGGTAGGTGCCGTAGGAGACGCCGTAGTAGCTGATCTGCCGCTGGCCGAGCGCGACCCGAATCGAGTCCATGTCCTTGGCGAGGTCCTCGCTGGTCATGTACGGCAGCAGCCAGCCGAAGTTTCGCTCGCAGCCGGCCGCGTAGGCCCTGGCGTGGTTGATGAGGACCTGCTCGGCGGCCGCGCTGGCGGGCACGTAGTCCGGCCGCGGCCTGGTGAAGAACGACGCCTGGCAGCTCAGGGACGGCACCGACGCACCGACGCCCCGAGTGTCGAAGCCAACGATGTCGTACTGCGCCGCGACGCTGGGGGCGAGGCCGGCGGCGATGCTGGCCGCAAAGGACAGCCCTGGCGCGCCGGGGCCACCAGGATTGACCAGCAGCACGCCCTGCCGCTGCGCGGCCGGAGCCGTCGCGGGGATCTCCGACAGCGCCAGGGTAATCTTGCGGCCGCGCGGATCTGAGTAGTTCAGCGGGACCTGAAGGCTCGCGCACCGCATCCGGCTGGAATTCGGCGCGCCGCCGCCGGCACTCGCGCATGAGTGCCAGGTCAGCTTCGACGAGGCTCCAGCCGGTGGTGCCGACAGCGTCGCAGGAGCGGACGCTCGGCCTGTACTGCCCGAGCCAGCCGAACCTCCGGAGCAGCCGGCCACAGCGGCAACAGCAGCCGTCGCCGCGGCCAGGACCGCCATGTGGGCTCTCGTCATCCCGCTATCTTGCCCAATCCGGCGAGCGGGGAAAGACGTCAGCGCCCGGCCGGGCCCGGTACCGGCCGCCTAACCTTCCGCCGACCCTGTGCTGCCCGGCCCCGTGCTGCCCGGCCCCGTGCTGCCCGACTCAGCGTCGGCCGGCTCCATGGTGGCCGCCAGCTTCATGGCCTCTTCGATCAGCGTCTCGACGATCTGGGACTCGGGCACGGTCTTGATGACCTCGCCGCGGACGAAGATCTGACCTTTGCCGTTACCGGACGCGACGCCGAGGTCGGCCTCGCGTGCCTCGCCAGGTCCGTTGACGACGCAGCCCATCACGGCGACGCGCAGTGGCACGTCCAGACCATCAAGCGCCGCGGTCACCTCGTCGGCCAGCGTGTAGACATCCACCTGTGCGCGGCCGCAGGACGGGCAGGACACGATCTCCAGCCCCCGCTGGCGCAGGCCGAGCGACTCCAGGATCGCGATCCCCACCTTGACTTCCTCGACCGGCGGGGCCGACAGCGACACCCTGATCGTGTCGCCGATGCCCTCGGCCAGCAGCGCGCCGAACGCGACGGCGGATTTCACAGTCCCCTGGAAGGCAGGCCCGGCCTCGGTCACGCCCAGGTGCAGCGGATACTCGCACTGCTCGGCGAGCTGCCGGTAGGCGTTGATCATCACGACCGGATCGTGGTGCTTGACCGAGATCTTGATGTCGGTGAAGCCGTGCTCCTCGAAGAGCGAGCACTCCCACAGCGCGGACTCCACCAGCGCCTCCGGCGTGGCCTTGCCGTGCTTGGCGAGCAGCCGCTTGTCCAGCGACCCGGCGTTGACGCCGATCCTGATCGGCACGCCCGCGCTAGCGGCCGCCCTGGCGATCTCGCCGACCTTGTCGTCGAAGGTCTTGATGTTGCCGGGGTTGACCCGCACCGCCGCGCAGCCTGCGTCGATCGCCGCAAAGACGTACTTGGGCTGGAAGTGAATGTCGGCGATCACCGGGATCTGGGACTTGCGCGCGATCTCGGGCAGCGCGTCGGCGTCGTCCTGCGATGGCACCGCGACCCGCACAATCTCGCAACCAGCCGCGGTCAGCTCGGCGATCTGCTGGAGCGTGGCATTCACGTCCGCGGTGAGCGTCGTCGTCATTGACTGCACTGAGACCGGCGCTCCGCCCCCGACGGGCACGGCGTGCTTGCCTGTGCCGACGACGATCTGGCGCGACGTGCGGCGGACCGCAAGCGGCGCTGGCGGGAGCTGAGGAAGACCTAGATCTACTGTCATGTCGCGATCTCGCCTTACACGGTTATGTGGACAGGATTGAAGATGTCAGCGGCGATCAGCAGGGTGCCAAAGCCGACGAGCAGCGCGAAGACGAGCAGGCTCAGCGGCACGAGCCGCTGAATGTCGACGAGCCCCGGGTCAGGCCGGCCGCGCACCCGGTTGAACCATGCCCTGATTCGCTCGAAGATCACCACTGCCAGGTGGCCGCCGTCGAGCGGCAGCAGCGGCAGCAGGTTGAACGCCCCCACGAAGATGTTGAGGGAGGCGATGATCAACAGCAGTACCGAGACCTTCGCCTGCCACGGCAGGGCGGCCTGGACCACCTGACCGGTCAGGTCGCCGACGCCGACGACGCTGCTGACCTGCCCGCCCGCGGTAGTAGCCCGGTTCTTGGAAAACAGGTCAGGGATGGCGGATGGCAGCTTGCCGATGGCTGAGGCCGAGGACGTCAGGGTGTTGGCGAATTCGTCGCCGGCGAAAGACACCGCGCCGAAGAAGCTGCTGCGCTGATACACGACCACGGGCTCGACACCCAGATAGGGGACAGCGCGGCCAGGGATCGCCGCAGGCGTCACGCTGAAGTCCAGCTCACGGCCATGACGGCTGACCACAACCGGGACGCTCACGCCTGCCTGCTGAGCCTTCAAGACGGTGTGCAGACCGTTCCAGCTGCGGACAGGCCGACCAGCTACCGAGATGATCTTGTCGCCCGCCTTGAGCCCGGCAACCTCGGCCGGCGACTTGGGCAGGTTGCCGGCGGCACATGGGTTCGCGTCGTTCTTGAGCGCGGTGGCGCTGGCGGGCACACAGCCTGCGATGGAGCTGATGACGTTGGTGCTGGCAGCCTGCCCGATGCCGATGGCCAGCACGAAGAGCAGGAAAAACGCCAGGGCGAAGTGCATGAAAGAGCCAGCCGCAAGAACGATGATGCGCTGCCAGCCCGGCTGATTGCGGAAGGAACGCGGCTCGTCGGCGACGTCGACTTCCTCGACCGAGGTCATCCCCGTGATCTTCACGAAGCCGCCGAACGGCAGCGCCTTCACGCCGTATTCGGTCTCGCCCCGAAAGGTCGACCACAGGGTCTGGCCGAATCCGACGAAGAACTGGGTGACCCGCATGCCGAACTTCTTGGCGGTCAGGAAGTGCCCGAGCTCGTGCAGCATGACCGAGACGAGCAAAGCCACGACGAAGATCGCGACGCCGAGGATGAAGGCCAGGTGCTGACGGCCGACGAACAGCAGGGCCGCGACGATGACGGCGATCACAAACCAGGTCCACGGCTGCCTGAGAGCGCGGAGCCCGTGTCCGTCATGCCCGTTCGGACCCATTAAGCGGCTGCTCCTTCCGCCGTGCCCGTTCCCTGCCCGAATCCTTCGCTCACTGCTTCCCCGTCAGCTCTCGTGCGCGATCCCTGGCCCAGCCGTCAGCGGCGAGCACGTCCGCCAGCGCCACTGCGGCCCCGACTGAATCGTGATGCTCTGAGACTACCTGGGCGACCGTGTCGACGATTCCGGCGAACGGGATCTGCCCGGCCAGGAACGCACCTACGCATGCCTCGTTTGCCGCGTTATAGACGGCCGGCATGGTCCCGCCAGCGGCTCCGGCCTGTCTGGCCAGCGGCACGGCCGGGAAGGCTTCCTCGTCGAGCGGCTCGAAGGTCCAGGTGTGGGCGGCGCTCCAGTCGATCGCTGGCGCGGCGTCCGGTACCCGGTCTGGCCAGCCGAGCGCCAGGGCAATCGGGATTCGCATGTCCGGCGGGCTTGCCTGGGCGAGCGTCGAGCCATCGGTGAACTGCACCATCGAGTGGATCACTGACTGGCGGTGCACCACGACGTCGATCTGGTCGAAGCCGAGCCCGAACAGCAGGTGCGCCTCGATGAGCTCCAGGCCCTTGTTGACCAGCGTGGCGCTGTTGACCGTGATGACCGGGCCCATGGTCCAGGTGGGATGCGCCAGCGCCTGCTCCGGCGTCACTCCGGCGAGTTCAGCCCTGCTCCGATGGAGGAAAGGGCCGCCGCTGGCGGTCACGATGAGCCGGGCGACCTCGCCAGCCCGGCCGCCGCGCAGGCACTGCGCAATCGCCGAGTGCTCGGAGTCGACAGGGACGATCTGGCCAGGGGCGGCGATGCCAGCGACCAGCGGGCCGCCCATGATCAGCGATTCCTTGTTGGCGAGCGCGAGCACGCGGCCGGCCCGCAGCGCCGCGAGCGTCGCGGCCAGCCCGACAGCGCCGGTGACCGCGTTGAGCACGACGTCGCAGGGCCGGGCGGCCAGGTCGGCGACTGCGTCCGGGCCGGCGATGACCTCGGGCAGCTTGCGCCGTGCGCCGTCAGCCGAGCCGGCTGCGGCGAGGGCAGCGCGGACGTCAGGCACCGCTGCCGCGCTGGCGACGGCCACGACCTCCGCACCCAGCTCAACCGCCTGTCTGGCCAGCAGCTCCGGGTGTCCGCCGCCGGCGGCGATGCCCGTCAGCCGGAAGCGGCCAGGGTTGCGGCTGATGATGTCCGCCGCCTGCGTCCCGATCGAGCCGGTCGAGCCCAGCAGGATGATGTCCCGGCGCTGGCCGGTGTTGCTCGCGGATTCCACTGGCCTATTGTCCCCTGCCGCCGCTGGCGATTGCATCCGGTGAGTAGCGTGGCATCCGTGCGCTCCCCTCAGCTGACGGCAGGCGACCCTGCCGGACGGCAGGCCGCGCAGCAGCCAGACTGGCCGGACCCGGCTCGGGTTGACCAGGTGCTCGCCGAACTTTCCGGGCTGCCGCCGCTGGTGTTCGCCGGTGAATGCGACCTCCTGCGTGACCGGCTCGCGGCGGTCACCCGCGGCGAGGCCTTCGTGCTCCAGGGCGGCGACTGCGCCGAGACGTTCGCCGGCGCCACGGCCGACGCGGTCCGGGCCAAGCTCCAGACGATCCTTCAGATGGCCGTCGTGCTGACTTATGGCGCCAGCGTCCCCATCGTGAAGATTGGCAGGCTGGCCGGGCAGTTCGCCAAGCCAAGATCGCGGCCGACCGAGACCAGGGACGGCGTCGAGCTGCTCGCCTACCGGGGCGACGCGGTCAACGGGTTCGACTTCACGCCGGCGGCACGTGCGCACGACCCGGACCGGATGCTGCGCGCCTACCACTGCGCTGCCGTGACGCTGAATCTGTGCCGGGCGTTCACCACCGGCGGGTACGCGGACCTGCACCAGGTGCACTCGTGGAATCAGGACTTCGTCCGGCAGAGCCCGTCCGGTCAGCGGTACGAGCGCCTGGCCGGCGAGATCGACCGCGCGCTGTCGTTCATGCGAGCGTGCGGAGCCGACCCGGACGAGCTGCGGACCGTCGAGTTCTACTCCAGCCACGAAGCGCTGCTGCTGCCTTACGAGCAGGCGCTGACCCGGATCGACTCGCGCACCGGCAGGCCCTACGACCTCTCCGCGCATTTCCTCTGGATCGGCGAGCGGACAAGGGAGCTGGACGGGGCGCACGTGGAGTTCGCGGCCGGGATCCATAACCCGATCGGAGTCAAGATCGGTCCGCAGGCATCCGCGGCCGAGGTGCGGGCCCTCATCCGCAAGCTCAGCCCGGACGGCGAGCCAGGGCGGCTGACGCTCATCACCCGCCTGGGCGCCGGTCAGATCCGCGCCTTGCTGCCGCCGATCATTGAGGCTGTCGAGGCCGAGGGCATCCCGGTCGCGTGGATCTGCGACCCCATGCACGGCAACACATTCGAGGCACCCAGCGGACACAAGACCAGGCGACTAGCGGACGTGCTCGCCGAGGTGCAAGGCTTCTTCGACGTGCATCGCAGCATCGGCACCCATCCCGGCGGGATCCACATCGAGTTCACCGGCGACAACGTGACCGAGTGCGTCGGCGGCAGCTACGAGGTCATCGCCGAGGACCTGCACCAGCGCTACGAGACCGCGTGCGACCCGCGGCTGAACCGCAGCCAGGCCCTGGACCTGGCGTTCACGGTCGCCGAGAGCTACCGGTCCCTGCCCGCCTAGCAGCGGCATTTGTCAGTAGGCGTCTATGTCCACCGTCAGAACTGCCTGGCCGGCTCCCAGTCTGGCCGCAGCGGCATCCCCGCCTCCCCGTGCGCGCCCAGCTTCACGCCGAGCATCTGGTGGAGCTGGATCTGGTTGCGCTCGAAACCGAGCCGCGATCCGGCCATGTAGAGCCGCCACACCCGCGCCGTGCCCTCGCCCACCTCGGCGACCGCCTCGTCCCAGTGGTCGTCCAGGTTCGCGCACCAGGCGGCAAGCGTCAGGGCGTAGTGCTCCCGGAGGTTCTCGGTGTGCCGGACCTCGAAACCGTTGTCGTGCATCAGCGACATCAGGTAACCGGGTCCCTCGAGCTCCCCGTCGGGGAACACGTACCGGTAGATGAAGCCGTCGGTGACACGCGCCGGTGCCTTGTTGTCCGGCCGGGTGATGCAGTGGTTCAGCAGCCGGCCCTGCGGGGCCAGCTTGCCCGCGAGGAACGAGAAGTAGCCGGGCAGCTGGGCCTTGCCAATGTGCTCAGTCAGGCCGATCGAGCTGACCGCGTCGAACCCGGTCTCGGACACCTCGCGGTAGTCCAGGTGCCGGACCTCGGCCAGGTCAGACAGGCCACGTTCCTTGATCGCTGTCTGTGCCCAGGACGCCTGCTCCGCGGACAGGGTCACCCCGAGCGCCCTGACGCCGTACTCGCGCGCGGCGTGCATCACCATGCCGCCCCAGCCGCAGCCGACGTCGAGCAGCCGCATGCCAGGCTTGAGCGCGAGCTTGCGCGCGACCAGATCGAACTTGGTCGCCTGCGCCTGCTCAAGGGACGCGTCCTGCGTCGGGTAGCAGGCGCAGGTGTAGGCCATAGACGGGCCGAGCACCCACTCATAGAAGGTGTTCGATACGTCATAGTGGTGCGATATCGCGGTCGCGTCCCGCTGCCTGGAGTGCCGTCGCCCCGACAGCCAGCGGCTGTTGACCCGGACCTCCTGGGGTGGCGGCGGGACCCGCGGCACGAGCACCTTCGGGCCGCCCAGGCTGCGCAGCAGCTTCAGCCGCTCGGGCAGGCTCCTGGCCAGTTCCTGCGCGTGCGCCATCCTGGCCAGCGCCGCATACATGTCGCCCTCGACGTCCAGGTGCCCGGAGACATACGCACGGGCCAGCCCGAGCGCTCCAGGCGCCTGCGCCAGGTACGACACCGCAGTGGGTGACTTCACCGTGATCTTGATCGGCGAGTCGTCGGGTCCCGCTGAGCTCCCGTCGAAAGCGTGGAAACCGACTGGGGCATCCGGGCCCGCGACCCGCTCGAATACCTCGGCCAGAGCCATCTGCGACCTCTTTTCTTCGCGTCCTTCGTTACTTCGCGTCCTGGCACGTCCTGTGCCCCGTGCTCATGTGCCCCGTGCTTCTGTGCGCTGCGCTGTGCTCCTGTGTTCAGACGCCCCGCACGCACTTCTCGTACAGGTCAGCGAGCCGGCCTTGCGGATCGTAAGTGCGCTTGAGCTCGTCATATTCCGCGCCGTTGTAGCGTGCCCAGAACTCCTCCCTGGGATAGAACGACGTCGAGTACAAGCCCTTGTGCCCGCCAAGCTCGGTGACCTTGTCCTCGATGCGCCGGTTGAAGTACCCGTCCTTGGCGCCTGGCGGCAGCTTGACTGTGCCCCAGAAACCGAAGTTCACGTAAACCTGGCCCGGCCGCATCGGGTACAGCGGCCAGGTCATATCCCCGCGCAAGCGCAGCGGGCACATCCAGACCGGAGTCATTCCGACTTCAGACAGGAAATAATCAAGGAACGTGGCCGACTCAGCTACGGGTATCTCGACATCCTGGACGACCATCTCTGTCTCTGGCCTACCACGACGTGCGTCAAGCTTGCTGGTGAAGCCGTGCTTGCGATCCAGGGCGACGAGCTTGCGATAGACGTCCGAGCGCCGGTACCGGCGCGGCCAGAGGCGCCGGATCACCTGGCCCTGCACGCCGAACGGCCGCGAGCACCAGAACCAGTCGGTGTCCCACCGCCACAGGTAATCGCTGATCGTGAGGAAATCCTCCTTCGGCCCGCGCAGCGACTGGTAATAGATCCGCTCCCGCGTGTAGTCGCTCCGCCAGGGCGCGACATCGCTGAATGCGCCGATGGTCAGGTACATCTCGTCGGCCGAGAACGCGGTGCCGTCGATGAAGTCGGCCTCATGCCCCTGGTAGCTCCCGTCCGCCGCTGTCTGGGCGACTGCGGCGAAGCACTCGGCCGGGTCGGTGAACCGGAAGTGCCGGAGGTGCACGTACGGCTTGACCGGCTCGAGCTCGATGGTCAGCGAGAGCGTGTAGCCGAGAGTGCCGTAGGAGTTCGGGAAGCCGCGGTACAGCGCCGCGTGCTCGTTGTCGGCGGTCGCGGTGATCACCTGGCCGTCGCCGGTCAGGATTTCCATCGCCAGGACTGACTCGTGCGGCATGCCGCTGCGCAGCGAGGTGGACTCGATGCCAAGGCCGGAGACGGCACCGCCGAGCGTGATGGTCTTGAGCTGCGGGACGACCAGCGGCATGAGGCCGTGGCGCAGGGTCGCGGCCACTAGGTGCTCGTACGTCGTCATCCCGCCGACGATCGCGGTCCTGGCCTCCGGGTCGACACAGATCACGCGCTCGAACTGCGATACGTCAAGCTGGCTGTCTGCGGCGTCGGCACGGAACCTGAACAAGTTCGAGGTCGTCTTGGCCAGGCGGATCTTGCTGCCCTGGGGGATCGCCTTGTAGGCGCGCTGGATAGCGGCCACCGCTTCGCGATGCCGCTCAAGGGGGGAGCCCGGCCTGGCCTGAGTCGTGACGTCGGTCACACAGCCTCCTTGAGTTGGCCTGCTGGTCCTCACTCGTCGCAGAATGCATCCGGGAGGACGTCATGGGCAAGCTCTACCCCGAACTGGACGAACGGCTCAGGAAGTTTATCGCCAGGCAATCTGTCTTCTTTGTGGCCACTGCTCCCTGCCTGACCAGCGAGGGCGGTGGCGGGCACGTCAACGTCTCTCCGAAGGGCTACCGGGACACCTTCGCGGTCCTCGGTCCGAGCTGCGTGGCGTACCTGGATCTCACTGGCAGCGGCGCCGAGACGATCGCGCACCTGCGCCAGAACGGCCAGATAACGATCATGTTCTGCTCATTCGATCACACGGCCAAGATCCTGCGGCTCTACGGGACCGGCGAGGTCATTCTGCCTGGCCATACGCGCTGGGATGAGCTGGCCGTGCACTTCCCGCGTACGGCAGGCGGAATCGAGCAGCGAGCTGGGCGGCAAGACGGGCCCGACGCGCCCGCGCCCGGCGGCGAGCGGTCGATCATCGTCGTCGACCTGCACCGGATCGCCGACTCGTGCGGGTACGCGGTGCCGGTGATGGAACTGAAGGAAGAGCGCGACGTGCTGGACCGGTACAACGAGAAAAAGTCCGCCGAGGAGCTCGCCGCCTACCGCGCCGACAAGAACGCCGTGAGCATCGACGGACTCCCGGCACTGACCGGAGGCGGCACTGACCGGAGGCGGCACTGACCTCCGGCGGCACTGACCTCCGGCCCGCGTTCGTGCTAGGTCTAGGTGCGGGCCGCCAGCGAGTCCCGGCACCGGTAGAGATCTCGCAGCAGGCTGATCTCGGCGCCGTGGTGCACCTGCTCGTTGATGAGCGTGGCGAAGATCCGGTGCACCGGCCATACCTCGCCCCAGTTGGTCGGCACCAGCCGGTCGAGATCAGCGTCGGTCAGCGCGCCTAGCTCGTCCATCAGCGGCTCATGGCTGGCGAATAGCCAGTCAGTCGCCTCGGCCGCGTCGCCAGGCAGCTCGAGATCGAAGGTCAAGGACGCCGAGCCGAACGCGTAATCCCAGTACAGGTAGTTGATCCCGGCGATGTGCACGGTTCGCCAGGCGATCGTGGTGAACGGCGCTGGCCGAGGCTGCGAAGGGTCGTAGTCGAGTACCCACTCAGCGGCGCCGTCCACGCTGACCCCGCGGTCCTGCGACCTCCGGTGGACGGTCCAGCATCCACCCACGGGCTCCCAGAAGAACTCCTCGTCGCTTACTGCGCCGAGGACTCGGCGCAGCGTCTCACACGAGGTCGTGTACGCCGTCCGCAGCAGGTCGATGCCGGTCGTCATGTCTGCCAAGTCTGGCCCTCTCTTACAGTTGGCTGATGCGAATCGCGCTGATCAACTCCGGCATCGGGCTGCTAGCGGCCGCCGCGGCCCTGCATCGGATGCGGCCGGAGGCCGATCTCGTGCTCGCCTCGGACCCCGAAGGGATGCCGTGGGGACCTCGGACGCCCGACGGGATCGCCGAGCGTGCCCTGCTCTGCGCTCATGCTGCCGCCCAGTACCAGCCAGACGTGCTGATCATGGCCTGTAACACCGGCTCCGTGCATGCGCTCGAGCCCCTGCGCGCCGAGTTCGAGCCCGGCATCCCGGTGGTCGGGACCGTCCCGGCGATCAAGCCGGCCGCAGCCGCACACCAGAACGTCGCCATCTGGGCCACGGTCGCGACCACCTCGAGCGCCTACCAGCGCAGGCTGATCGCCGAGTTCGGCGGGTCTGCGCAGGTCACCGCGGTTGCGTGTCCAGGCCTTGCGGACGCCATCGACGCAGGAGACGAGACCGCGGCGGCCGCGGCCATCGCCGCCGCGGCCGCGCAGACCCCGGCCGGCTGCGAGGCGATCGTGCTCGGCTGCACCGAATACGAGCTGGCGGCTGAGCAGATCAGCCAGGCCGTCCCCGGCGCCGTGACCTTCGGCTCGGCGGCGGCGGTCGCCGCCCAGGCCCTGCGCCGCCTGTCTGGCAGCGGCGGGCACGGCACCGTCAGGGTGCTGCTCAGCGGACGGCCGGCCGAACTGCCGCCGGCCGCGCTCCGGTACCGCGAGGGCCGCTTGCTCGCTCCGCTCGTCGTCCCGGCCGATGACTTCGAGCCGATGGCCGGGTCAGCCGCCAGCCTTGAGGCCTGCTGACCTGGCGTCCGGTCCCGGCCGACCCTGGCGACTCGACCGCGTCGCACGAGGCACGCGGCCTTGCCGGCCGGGCTTCGACCGGCGCTGCGCCCTCGACGAGCGCCTCCGTCCAGATTGACGGCTCCATCGCGGCGAGGCGCTGCCCGCTGCCGGCGCGGGCGCGTAACTCGCCGCTACCGCGGCCGGGCTCATCGGCATCCGTGCCGCTGACGGCGGAAGCGCGGCATTGACCGCACCAGCGAGTAGCTGAGCCATCGAGTAGCCGGGATCGGCTGTCAGCGCCCGCTCGACCGCCATGGCCGCCAGCGCGCCGTTGCCGCTCTGCCACGCTGTGAAGGCCAGCAGTGAGGCCGGCGCCGGCACGAAGTCGAGTGCAGCGCCGCGGAGCACGTCGGTCCACAGTCGGCAGTGGTCATCACGGTGGGCCGGGTCCATCCGCGCCCAGGCGTCGTCACGGACGCGAAGGTCGGCGACCAGGACCGCCAGCCACGCCAGGTGCTCGAGGCTGCCGATGCTGCCGCCGGACCTGTACCGGCGGATGGCCCGCTGAATCTCCTTGCGCCCGGTCCGCGTCGCCCGCAGATTCGGGTCACGGTCGCCTTCGGCCGCCCCGATATCCGCCAGCTGCGACAGGCGCAGCCGCGCCTGCAGCGTGGCCCGCGAGATCCGGTCAGCTGACCCCGCTGGCCGCTGGATGGTGCGAGCGAGCGCCTCGCGGTCGGGATGAGCGCCCAGCCCAGCCTCGGTCATCGCGGCGGCCGCAGGATGGGAACCGGGATCATAGGACCGGCCTCCGGGCGGGCAGCAGGCCACGTCGTCGCACAGCATCGACCAGTACCGGCCGGCGTCGGCGCGCAGAACCTCATGCACCTGCACGCCGCTGTCGATGAGCCGGCCAGCCGTGCATGCCACCACCGGCGCCACGAGGTCGGCTGGACCGTACCCCACGAGGAGTGCAGCGGCGATGTGCTCACGGCGCAGGACGTAGTCCGCGTGCTCCGCGATGTCCTCCGTCAGCTCGGCGTCGGCGGGGTCAGGCAGGTCATAACGGAAGGTGACCATGACCCTGTTCTGAGCGCCGAGGCCAAGTACGACCAGGCTCCGGCTCGGATAGAAGCCAAGCATGTGCGGGACCACGGCGAGGACGGCGTCTGGCGTGCCGGCTCGCAGCTGCACCTTGCCCGCTAATCCGGTCGGCCGCGCGGGAGTTGCCAAGAACGTATGCGGGGACCTGTCACCCGCTGGCTTGTTTTTCGTCATGGAACCAGCTTTGGATCGACCTCTGACACCAGCGATGCAGCCAAGCGAGCACGGTGGACGGCGCGGCCGTGATTCACAGGCCGGCGAAAAGGCATTGACACGCCAGCTGGCCGGTATGCACCATTTATGGCTTCAGAGCGTAATGCCGAGCAGGGCGTCGACGGCGTCCCTGACCTGAGGCCCGGAGCCGGAAGCCTGGCCAGCCAAGGCCGCCGCGGCCCACTCGTCGACTACGGCGATGGCACCGGGCGCATCGAGGTCGTCAGCCAGATGGCGCCTGAGCGCTCCCCGCACCCGAGCACCGGCCTCGACGCCCGCGGCGTCGCCAGCGCCCGCGGCCTCACCAGCGCCCAGGGCGTCATCACCAGTGCCGGCCACCGCAAACGCCGCACGCCAGGTCGCTAGCCGGTCCGTGGCCTCGCTGAGCGACTCAGCGGTCCAGTCCCAGTCATTCCGGTAGTGGTGCGAGATGATCGCCAGCCGCACGGCCATCGGGTCGCTGCCCGCCGCGAGCAGCTTCGAGACGAACACCAGGTTGCCGCGGGACTTCGACATCTTCTCGCCGTCGAGCCTGACCATCCCGGCGTGCGCGTAGCGGCGCGCGAAGGGTGCCTCTCGCCCGTCGCGACCGCCCTCACCGACGCCGTCCAGCGCGACGCGCGCGTGCGCGGCGCTCATCTCGTGATGCGGGAAGATCAGGTCACGGCCGCCAGCCTGGACATCGAATGTGCTGCCCAGGTAGTGCGTCGCGATCGCCGCGCACTCGACGTGCCAGCCGGGCCTGCCGCGGCCAAGCTCCGACGGCCAGGCGGGCTCGCCCGGTCGCTCAGCCAGCCAGACCATCGGATCGATGGGATCCTTCTTGCCTGGCCGCGCGGGATCGCCGCCGTTCTCAGCGCACAACCGGACCATGGCGTCCGCTCCGAGCCCGGCTACCGACCCGAAAGCCGGATCGGCGGCGCGGGAGAAGTACACATCCCCGTCGACCTCGTAGAGCGAGCCTCGATCCGCGAGCGTCTTGTTGAATGCCTCGATCAGCGGCATCGCCTCGACTGCGCCCACGTAGTGCGCCGGCGGCAGCACCCACAGCGCCGACATATCGGATCGGTACCGCGCGATCTCCCGCTCGGCCAGCTCGCGCCAGTCTTCGCCGTCGCGGTTCGCGCGCTCCAGGAGCGGGTCGTCGACGTCAGTGACGTTCTGGACGTAGGTAACCTGCTTCCCCGCGTCGAGCCAGGCACGGACAAGCAAATCCCAGGCCAGGAACGTGGCCGCATGCCCTATGTGGGTGGCGTCGTACGGGGTGATGCCGCAGGCGTAGAGCGTGGCGGTGCTGCCCGGCGCTGCGGCCGTAAGCGAGCCGCTCGCCGTATCCCAGATCCTCGTCTCCGGACCGGATCCGGGCAGGTGGGGTACGTCAGGAGCGCGCCACGAGTCCATGGGCGCCAGGCTATCGCCCGGCGTCTAGAGGCCGGAACGGGCTAGCTCGAAGGCATGCGCAAGCGCGACTAGCCTCGGCTCGCTCCAGGCCGGGCCGATGAACGAGATGCCAACCGGCAGGCCGCTGACGAGCCCCGCCGGCACTGAGATCGACGGGTAACCGGCCACCGCCGCAGGACCAGACGAGCCCCAGCCGTGGTAGTCGCCCAGCACGTGATCGGTGAGCCAGGCCGGATGCCCAGTCAGCGCGATCACCGCGTCAAGGTTGAAGTCCCTGAAGGCCGCGTCCAGGCCGTCGCGGGCGATCCTGCTAGCGGCCGACCGCGCCTCCAGGTAGCCCGGCTCGCTCAGATCGCCGCTCGTCGCCTCGGCCTGCTCGAACAGTTCCTGGCCAAAGTAGTTGAGCACCTCGGCCGCGTTCCTGGTATTGAAATCGATGAGGCCGGCCAGGTCCGCCGGATGCTCGCCCGCCAGCCCGGCCAGGTAAGCGTTGATGTCGTGCTTGAACTCATGCGTCAGCGCCGCGAATTCCGGCTCGCTCATCTTGTCAACGTCGGCCAGCTCAACCGGGTCGATGACCTGCCCGCCCCGACGCTGCATTGCCGCGAGTGCCGCCTCGAGCACCGCAACAGTAGCCGCATCCGCTGGCGCCGATGCCGCGCGCCACACCCCGACGCGCGCTCCATCGAGCGCACCTGGATCGAGGAAGGTCGTGTAGTCGGTGGCATGCCCGGCCGCCGCCTCGGTGGCGGCGTCGGCGGGGTCGGGACCGGCCATCGCCGTCAGCAACACCGCGGCGTCGGCGACCGTCCTGGCCATCGGGCCGGCCGTGTCCTGCGCCGCCGAGATCGGAACGATCCCGGTACGGCTGACCAGGCCGAGCGTCGGCTTGATACCGACCACGCCGCACGCCCCGGCGGGCGACACGATCGAGCCATCGGTCTCGGTGCCCACCGCGAGCGGCGCCAGCCCGGCTGCGATTGCGACGGCCGACCCCGAGCTTGACCCGGACGGGCTCCGGCCCTCGCCGTGCGGGTTGACCGCCTGCCCGCCGAGAGTACTGAGGCCGCTACTTGATGGCCGGGAGCGGAAGTTCGCCCACTCCGAGAGGTTCGCCTTGCCGACAATGACTGCCCCTGCAGCCCGCAGCCGTCCGACCAGGGATGCGTCACTGGCCGCGGCGTTGAGGAGCGCTGGCGATCCCGCGGTCGCCGGCAGCCCGGCAACGGCCACGTTGTCCTTGATGAGCACCGGGATCCCGTCGAGGGGCCCGAGCGCCGATCCCGCCTGCCGTCGTATGTCGCTCGCGGCAGCCTCGGCGACAGCGTCCTGGCTCACGGTGATCACCGCGCGCAGCCCCGGGTTCAGCCGCTCGATCCTGGCGAGGTAGAAGGCCGTGAGTTCAGCCCCGGTCAGCGTGCCTGCGGCTAGCGCCTGGCTCAGGCTCCGCGCAGTGGCGTCGCCGACGGTCAAGCCCGAGCGGCCCACGCTTTGCGCCAGTGATTCGGTCAAGGACATGGTGGACAGAATAGGGGGGCGCTGACGATTCGTTATCGGGGGGATAACAGTGGATTCGTCATCAACCTCTCGCGTGCCCAGGCGCTGGCTACGGCGCGTCCTGCTGCCCACGGCCGCCGGGCTGGTGATAACGACCGCTGCCGCAGCGTGCTCGAGCGGAGCTACCGCCCGCAGCGCGGGCTCGTTCGATGACTCGGCGTCGAAGCTGCAAGCCCAGTACGAGGACGTCGTCAGGGACGTGCTGCCATCGGTTGTGCAGATATCGACCTCAGACTCGACTGGCTCCGGCGTTGTCTATGACGACCACGGGGACATCGTCACCAACGACCACGTCATCGGGCAGGCCAAGACAGTGAAGGTGCAGGAAGCTGTCGGGAATACGTCGCTGACCGCGAAGGTCGTCGGCGAGTTCGCCCCGGACGATCTCGCCGTCATCCGGGTCGAGTCCGACGCCAGCAGCCTGAAGCCGGCCAAGTTCGCCGACTCCAACACTGCGCAGATCGGCGAGATCGTGCTCGCGATGGGGAATCCGCTCGGCCTGAGCGACAGCGTGACCCAGGGCATCATCTCCGCAACCGGCCGCACTGTCGGCTCCGGCGAGCCCGGCGGTGGCAAGGCCCTGATCACCGCCGCCATCCAGACCAGCGCGGCGATCAACCCCGGCAACAGCGGCGGGGCCCTCGTCACGCTCGACAACGACGTGATCGGCGTGCCCACGCTCGCAGCCAGACTGCCCGATCAAGGCGGCTTCGCGCCGGGCATCGGCTTCGCGATCCCGAGCAACACCGTGAAGAACATCGCCAACCAGCTGATCAAGACCGGCAAGGTCACGCAGTCTGACCGCGCATCGCTTGGCATTACCGCGCAGACCGCGGCCAACGCGTCCGGCGAGCCTGGCCGGAGTGGCTGTCCTAGCCGTCGACAACGGCAGCACGGCAGCGACTGCGGGCGTCAAGAAGGGCGACGTCATCGTTGGCATCAACGATCAGGGCATTTCCACGCTCGAGCAGCTTGAGGGCACCCTGTCCCAGCTCGCACCCGGTACGAAGGTGACGATCAAGTACACCAGCGGGACGAGTACGGTGCACGAGGGCAGCGCAAAGCTCGACAGCCTCGGCAGCTAGCTATGCCCGCAGCCGGCCAGCGCCCACGGCTAGATAACCAGGTTGTGCGCCGGCGCAGCCTAAACTCGGCTGGGTGACTATGCACATCGGCAGCCTGGCCGCCGTTCCCGCACTCGACCGCCTCGATCTGCTGGCTGCGCCGGTCGCGGCCGCGCTCACCGCGCTTGCCGGCAAGCTGGCGACCGAGGATGTCGGCGTGGCCGAGATCGATCCGGCGCTGGCGGACACGGCCGCGTTCTGCGAGCGATATGAGGTCGCGGCCAGCGAGTCGGCAAACTGCGTCGTCGTAGCCGGGCGGCGGGACGGCATGACGCGGCTCGCCGCGTGCATGGTGCTCGCCACGAGCAGAGCCGACGTGAACGGCCTGGTCAAGCGGGAGCTGGATGTGCGCAAGGCCTCGTTCGCCCCGATGGAAACCGCGGTCGAGCTGACCGGGATGGAGTACGGCGGCATCACGCCGATCGGGCTGCCGGGCGACTGGCCCATTTACATCGACGAGGCGGTAGCCAAGACGCCGCGCGTGGTCATCGGCAGCGGCGTACGCCGGTCCAAGCTGACGCTTCCCGGCGCTGCGCTCGCCAGCCTCCCCGGCGCGGTTGTACTGACCGGCCTCGGCAGGTAGCCACTGCTGCTCAGGTAGCCAGTGCCGCCCTAGTCACGGCAGCCAGGACACCTTGCCCACGAGGGCCGCGTAGCCGACGAACGTCACGGCGTCGATCAGCGTATGCGCGATGATCATCGGCGTAACGCGGCCCCACCGCCGGTACAGGACGCCGAAGATGATGCCCATGACCGCGTTGCCAACGAACGCGCCGAAGCCCTGGTACAGGTGGTAGGAGCCGCGCAGCACGGCGGCGGCCACGATCGCCTTCCATGGCGTCCAGCCCAGCTGGTCAAGCCGGCGCAGCAGGTAGCCGATGACGACGATCTCTTCCAGGATGCCGTCGTGCGCAGCGCTGAGCAGCAGCACGGGGATCCGCCACCAGGTGTTCGGCAGCGACTCAGGCACAATGTTAAGGCTGATGCCGAGGTGGAACGCGGCGATATAAAGCCCGAGCCCAGCTCCGCCGATCACAGCTGCGAGCGCAGCGCCGCGGGCCACATCACGGCCGGGCTGGCTCGTGTCGAGGCCCATGACCGACGGCGGCTCCCCCGACCTCGCCATCAGGTACAGCACGAGCACGACAGGTGTCAGCGCCTCCGCGATGCCGACGAGCTGCAGCACCAGGTCGTACCACTGAATCGGAGACAGTGAGCCGACCAGCAGCGCGTGCTGGCTACTCAGCGACTGCTTCTGGAGCAGGGAGCCGACGAGGCTGAGAAGGGCGTTCAGGCCGCTGGCGCCTAGGGAGATAGCGAGGACGGCGAAGATCTCCCAGCGCAGGTAGGTCGCCGGCGGCAGGCTGAGGGTGGCGTCGTCCTGGGCGGCGCTCCCTCGCGGCGCGTCATCACCGGCGGTCACCAGAGGACTGTAGCCGGTGAGTCCTGCTAAGGAAGCAAGGCGGTGAGCCGCTGCCAGGCCAGCTCTGTGCCCGAGGCGAGGCAGCCATCCACCACTGCCTCGGTGCCGAGCGCGCTGACGCGCACGTCCGGCATCACCGGCGCGAGCTTGAGCAGCTCCGCCGCCACTGCCGAGGCGAATCCGGGCGCCTGCCCGATGCCGCCGCCGAGCACGACAAGCTCTGGGTCGACCACGGTCACGATCGCGCAGACGGCCCTGGCCACAAGTTCCGCCTCATCCGCCACGATCGCGGCCGCGCGCTCGTCGCCGGCCGCCGCGGCCTCGAAGACCCGGCGAGCCGACACCGAGCCGCGCATCCCGCTGCGCCGGGCCGCGCGGACGACCGCCGCGGCCGAGCCAGCGGCCTCCAGCGTGCCCCGGCGCCTGGCGTCCTCTGGGTCTGAGCCCTGCCCGGCCGAGATGGGCATGTAGGCGATCTCGCCTGCCACGCCGTGCACGCCGCGGTGGAGGTTGCCCTCAATCACCACGCCCATGCCGATGCCGGTGCCGATCGACACGAACGCGAACGTGCGCACCTCGCGGCCGTGACCCTGGGCGCGCTCCGCCAGCGTGGCCGCATCGACGTCGTTCTCGACCACGAGCTGCTCGCCGAACGCGGCGCGGAGGTCGGCGAGCACGGCCGGCTTGCCCCAGCCGGCGAGGCCGCCCGCCAGCGCGATCGCGTTGCGCCGCGGGTCGTAGACGCCCGGGCTGCCGATCACTGTCTGGGTGACCTTGGACCTGGTGATGCCCGCTTCCGCGCACAGGTCGTCGGCGAGCCGGATGAGCTCGGATACCCGTCCGCTCGTGCTCGAGGCCCTGGCCCGCAGGGCGGACCGGGCAGTCACCTCGCCGCTGAGGTCAGCCACTGCGCCGCGCAGGTACTGGTGGCCGATGTCCAGGCCGAGCACATAGCCGGCGTCGGGCCGGATCTCGTACAGCACTGCCGAACGGCCCGGCACCCCCGTCCGCTGACCGGCCTCCTGCACCAGTCCTGACCGCTCGACGTTGGCCAGCGCGAGCGACACTGTCGGCTTGGACAGGCCTGACATGCGCGCTAGCTCGGCTCGTGAGCAGCGGCCGAGCTGCCGAATGTGCCGCAGCAACAACTGCTCATTTAGTGCTCGCAGCAGCTGCGGGCGAGCCGCCTGGCCGGCCCCGAGCTGACTGGGCACAAAGCCGGCGGCCTCACCGACGTCCGCCGTGTCCCGGCTGGCCGAAACCGCCGCACCGGATGCATCGGCGGGCTCTGCCGGCTGAGCAGATGTCGTCACGACCACTCCCTTATCCTTTCGCACCGCAGGTCACACGGCCAGCCAACAGGGCTGATGACACTCCTACAGCGCACTACGCGATTACCTGCCAGGCGGGCTGCGAGCGCTATCGAAGTGAGACCAAACCGTGCTTGTCGCCCTTCACATAGTTAGGATACTGTCCTAACTAACTTTTCGGCACCCACTAAATCTGGACGCGCATGAGCAATCCCCCGGTCGTGCTCGGCATCGACTTCGGCGGTACGAAGATCGCAGTGGCAGTCTGCGATCTCGCCGGCAACAGGCTTGCCTCGGCAGTCGTCGACAGCCTAGGCGAGCGCGGTGCCCGGGCCAGCTTCGACCACGGGGTGCGGACGGCCAAGGCCCTGCTCGCCGAGGCCGCCGGCAGCGCGCAGCTCGCAGCGGTAGGCGTCGCCACGTTCGGCATCCCGTTCGATGACCGCGTCGAGCTCGCGCCGGCCATTAGCGATTGGGACGCGCTGGAGCTCGGCCGCGAGCTTCGTGCCGCCTTCCCTGGCACGAAGGTCGAGCTGGCGACCGATGCCAAGGCTGCCGCTCAGGCCGAGGCGCGGTGGGGGTCGCTGGCGGACGCGGACCCGGCGGTATACCTGAATCTCGGCACTGGACTTGCGGCCGCCATAGTGATCGGCGGGCGAGTACTCGTCGGCCGCGACGGCGCGGCCGGCGAGATCGGCTACAACCTGCGCGCGGTGGCAGACGTCGGGCTACCTGACGGCGACCGGACCATGCTCGAGGACATGGTCAGCGGCATGGCGCTGCAGCGCCGGGCCAGCAGCCCGGACCGGCAGCTCACGGCCGCCGATGTCTTCGACGGCACTGACGGCGTGGCCGGCCTGGATGACCTGATCACGGCCTTCGTCGATGAGCTGGCATTCCACCTGGTGAACCTCGCGATCCTGGTCAACCCGGCCAAGATCGCGGTCGGCGGTGGCATGACCAGGTCCTGGGACCGGATCCAGCCGCGCCTGGCTGAGGCGCTACGGACCGGCGTGCCCTACCCGCCCGATCTGGTTCTGGCGCACTTTCCGCACGACGCACCACTACTCGGCGCTGTCGCCCTCGCTGTCGACGCCGCTGCCGGGACTCCCCGACGACAGCCGGCGCCTGCCCAGGACATCCCGCGCCCAGGCGGCCATCCCAGGTCTGTCATAAGCACAGATAACTCACCTATCCCAACTAACACCAACACTTCGGCATGAACATGTACAATTCAACGACTCATGCCACCGACAGGCCGTCGGCTCCGTCCGACCGGCTCCCGTCATTCCTGCCATTGCGCTGGGCGGGCCAGCCAGACCACGCTCAGCGTCGGACTCATCCGTGAAGGGCGAGAACATGAGACCCCAGAAAACGATCGCCGCCGTGCTGGCAGCAGGCTGGCGGCCGGCCGCCTGCAGCAGTTCCCCGGCGCCTACCTCGCCGAAGACGTCCGGGCCATCCGGGGCGCTGACATCTCCATCCACCATGTTCAGGAAGGACTACGGTCGTGAGACGCAATAGATCCATCGCGCTCGCCGCGGCGCTCGCCGCCGCGGGGCTGGTTGTGGCGGGCTGCGGCAGCAGCAACGGCGGCGGCACCGGCGGCAGCACCGGCGGGGGGGCCGGCAAGCCGCTGATCATCAGCGACGTGACCGGCGCGAACTGGAACTGCCAGTTCAACCCGCTCAGCACGAACTGGCCGGAAGGCGGCCCCAGCGAGACGGGGGTCATCTACGAGCCGCTGATGTTCGTGAACGCGCTACAGACGGGCACTCAGGCCAACGCGGGAATCCACCCGTGGCTGGCCACCGGCTACAAGTGGAACTCCAATCTGACGGCGCTCACCTTCACGATCCGCAAGGGCGTTAAGTTCAGCGACGGCACACCGATGACGCCTGCGGACGTCGCGTTCTCGTTCAATGTCCTGAAGGAGAACGGTGCGCTGGACCTGCAGTCGCTGTGGAAGGCCGAAGGCGGGCCGCTCACGAGCGTGACCACCTCGGGCGACACTGTGACGCTGAACTTCGACGCGCCGTCGCCGACATACTTCTACTACGCGGCCGGGAGGCAGCCCATACTCCCGGAGCACATCTGGTCGAAGATCCCCGCGTCCAAGATGCCGACCTACCCCGACAACCACCCGGTCGGCACCGGCGCATACGTGGTCGGGAGCTGCAACTCCACCAACCTCATCTACAAGGCCAACCCGCACTACTGGCAGCCAGGTAAGCCCGCTGTCAAAACTGTGGAGTGGCCGGCCTACCTCGACAACACCACCGGCAACAACTGCCTGATCAACGGTCAGTGCCAGTGGGGTGGCCAGTACATCCCCAACATCAGCCAGACCTACATCGCCAAGGACCCGAGCGCTTATCACAACTGGGCCCCGTCAGTGAGTTCAGTGACCCTCGACATCAACCTGGGGCTGAAGAACAGCCCGCTGGATAACGTCAAGGTCCGGCAGGCGATGGCGCTGGCGATCAACCGCGCCCAGGTCGGCGCCATCGGTGAGACCGGCAGTGAAGGGGCCGCCATGCAGGACGGCGTCGCCGCTTCCTTCAGGAGCGGCGGCTGGGTGGACCAGGCCCTGGCCCAGTCGTACTACAACGACTACGCGTTCAGCACCACGGAAGCCGAGCACCTTCTGGACCAGGCGGGTTACTCGAAGATCGTCGGTGGCGTCCGCGAAAACAGCGCGGGCCAGAAGCTCGCCTTCACCATGGTGAACAACGGCGGCTACTCAGACTGGGTGGCTGACGGCACCGTCATCGTCCAGCAACTCGCGAAGGTCGGCATTCAGGTCACGCCTCGCAACGAGAGCGGGAACGCGTGGAGTTCCGACATGAGCCTGGGCCACTTCGACCTCGGGATCAACGACCAGACGAGCGGTCCTGGCCCTGAGTTCGAGATGCGCCAGTGGCTGTTCTCCGGCAACACCGCACCGATCGGGAAGGCCGCGTCGACCAACTTCGGCCGGTACAGCGACCCGGCGACGGACGCGTTGTTCACCGCCTATGGCATGACCAACGACCTGGCCACCCAGCAGTCCATCGTGTTCAAGCTGGAGAAGGTCCTGCTGGCGGACGTGCCTTACATCCCGGTCCTCACGGCAGTCTCGTGGGACCAGTACAACAGCGCCCAGTTCAGTGGCTGGCCCACCGCGGCCGACCCGTACGCGCAGGGCCAGACCGCCTATCCCGACTGGGGCTGGGACCTGCTCAACATCAAGCCCACGTCGTAACAAGAACCAGAAGGCGTGGTGGCAGCAGTGCCGACGCGGTACCGCTGCCACCACTGCCACCGCTTGACGGTGCCCGATCCGGTGATGCAAGGGGAGACGCAGGCAATGCCGCACCGAAGACGAGGGACGAAAGGCCGCGGACGACTATGAGGTTCATCATCCGGCGCGCTGGATTCTTCCTGCTTACGCTATGGGCTGCTCTCTCGCTGAACTTCTTCCTGCCGCGGATCATGCCAGGCAATCCCATCAACAACATCATCTCCAAGCTGCATAACGTGACGCCGGCCCAGGAACTGGCGATCGAACGCGCGCTAGGTATCAACAACAAGGCGAGCATCTGGCAGCAGTACCTGACCTACATCGGCAACACAGCCCAGGGCAAGCTGGGACTCTCACTAGGGAACGGCGGCGAGCCCGTCAGCCAGCTCATCAGGCAAGCGCTGCCGTGGACGCTCGGCCTCATCGGCATCACCACGATCCTCGCCTTCATCATCGGTACCGCGATCGGCGCCATCGCAGCCTGGCGCCGGGGGAGCCGCCTGGACAGCGCGTTGCCACCGCTGTTCGTCTTCACGACCGCCATCCCGTTCTTCTGGGTTGGCATGATGCTGATCCTGATCTTCTCCTCGCTCCTCGGAGTCCTGCCTTCCTATGGCGCCTATCCGCTGGGCGCCACGCCGTCGTTCAGCCTTACGTTCATTGGCCAGGTCCTGCAGTACGCGATCCTGCCCGCGCTGACGTTGCTGATCACTGGCATCGGGGGCTGGGTCCTCACCATGCGCAATACCATGGTCACCACGCTGACCGAGGACTACGTGCGCATGGCACGCGCGAAGGGCCTCCCCGCATCGAAGATCATGGTCGGCTACGCGGCGCGAAACGCCATCCTCCCGAACCTGACCGGGTTCGCCATGTCGCTGGGATTCGTCGTCAGTGGCGCGATCCTGGTCGAGTACGTCTTTAACTACCCTGGTCTCGGAAACATGCTGCTGAGCGCGGTGAACAATGTCGACTACCCCCTCATGCAAGGGCTGTTCCTGATCATCACGGTCTGCGTGCTCATTGCGATCCTCCTGTCCGACATCGCCACGGCGATCCTCGACCCACGCACCAGGACGGCGGGGTAAAGATGGCCATTCCCGTCACCACGACCGGACTTCCCCAGCCGGCCGAAGGAATCAGCGGCCCGCACCGCCGGACCGGGCAGAACCGCATCACGAAGGCGATCCGGACCAACCGGAAGGCGACGATCGGTGTCGTCCTCATGGCGATCTTCATCTTCGTGGCGCTCTTCCCCGGCCTGCTCACGCACCAGGACCCCAATGCGATCACCAACCATGTCTTCGCCCATCCCTCCGCCGCGCACTGGCTGGGCACGGACAACCTCGGCCGGGACCTCTACGCCCAGGTGATCGACGGCACCCGCAGCGTGCTGATACTCGCCCTCGCGGTCGGCCTGCTCACCACCGTGGTGGCCATGCTGATCGGCGTCGCGGCCGCCTACCTCGGCGGGGTGTGGGACAGCGTGCTGAACTTCGTCACCGACGTGCTGCTGGTCATCCCGATCTTCCCGCTACTGATCATCATCGCCGCCTACCTCCCCAATGCCGGCAACAATGTCCTCATCCTGGTGCTGACGTTCACGGGATGGTCCTACACCGCCCGGCAGCTGCGGTCCCAGGCGCAGTCCCTGCGTAACCGGGATTTCCTGCTGGCAGCGCGGGTCCGGGGTGAGCGGCCCTTGTACATCATCGTGGTGGAAATCCTTCCCACCATGACCTCACTGCTGCTGGCCAGCTTCCTGAACAACGCCCTCTACGCGGTCCTGGCGGGCTCCGGCCTGCAGTTCATTGGCCTTGGCAACGGCAACAACGTGAGCTGGGGCACCACGCTGTACTGGGCACAGCAAAACAACGCGCTCGGCAGCGGGCTCTACGTGTGGGCGATCGTGCCCGGGGCGTGCATCGCTCTGATGGGCGCCGCGTTCGCCTTCATCAACTACGCCTTCGACGAGATCGGCAACCCGGCCCTGCGCCCGCTGACCGCGGCGAAGGCCCGCAAGGCCGCCGAGACCAGCACCAAGAGGAGGCTTGCCAGCCATGGCGCACGCGCTAGCTGACGACCAGTACGGCCTCGCCAGCCCGCTCCGGCAGGGGCCCGTCCTGGAGATCCGGAACCTCTCGGTGGAGTATGTCCTCGAGAGCGGCATCGTCTGCGCGGTCGACAACGTCAGCTTCGACGTGGCGCCGGGCGAGTTTCTGGCCATCGTCGGCGAGTCGGGCTGCGGGAAATCGACCCTGCTCTTCGGCATCGCCCAGTTGCTCAACCCCCCCGCGGAGATCAGCGGTGGCAGCGTGGAGTTCAAGGGCCGCAATCTAGTCCAGCTCACCGAGCACGACCTGGCGGCGGTCCGCTGGAAGGACATGTCCGTTGTCATGCAGAGCGCCATGAACGCGCTCAACCCGGTCAAGTCCGTCGGAGCGCAGTTCAAGGACGCCATGCGCGCCCACGGCGTGACGTCCAAGGAGGAGATCCAGCGGCGCTCGATCGAGGTGCTCAAGATGGTGGGCATCGACCCGGTCCACCTCAAGAGCTACCCGCACCAGCTCTCCGGCGGCATGCGGCAACGGTCGATGATCGCGATGGCGATGCTGTTCACCCCCGAGCTGATCATCATGGACGAGCCCACGTCGGCGCTCGACGTGGTGGCGCAGCGCTCGTTGATGGCCCAGATCAAGGACCTCCAGCGGGAGTACCACTTCGCCGTCATCTTCGTAACGCACGACATGTCGCTCGTCAGACACTTTTCCGACCGGCTGATGGTCATGTACGCGGGCCAGGTATCCGAGCTCGGTCCTACTCAGCAGCTCTTCGACCACCCGCATCACCCCTACACGGCCGGGCTCATGGACGCCTTCCCCTCGATCCGGGGGCCGCGAGTGCACCTGACCGGCATCCCTGGCAGCCCACCCGATCTGGCCAGGCTGCCGCCGGGCTGCCGATTCGCGCCCCGGTGCCCGAAAGTCATGGCACGCTGCGAGACCACTCCACCCCCCGACTACCAGGTGGAAGGCACCTCGGTGCGCTGCTTCCTGTACGACGCACCGGAGGTTCCCAGTGACTGAGCTGCGGACACAGCCCGAGTCCCAGCACGTCGGCCCCGGCCAGGACCCGCTACTGCGCGTGGACCGCATGAGTCGGCACTTCAAGATCGGCAACGCCATATCCCGTCGCACCCTGCACGCGGTCGACGACATGAGCTTCACGATCGGCGAGCGCGAGATCGTCGCCATTGCCGGCGAGAGCGGCAGCGGGAAAAGCACCGTGGCCCGGGTGCTCGCCAAGATCTACAAGCCCACCAGCGGGGAGGCCTACTTCCAGGGCAAGCCGCTGTCGGCCATCCGGTCACGGCGCGAGAAGCTCCGGTACAGCGGCCAGGTCCCTATGGTGTTCCAGGACCCGTTTGCCTCCTTCAACCCAGTCTTCCGGGTCTCTCACGGGGTCATGCGGGCGCTGAAGCTGCATCGCCCCGAGCTGACTTCGGAGCAGCGGTTCACCGAGGCGGTGCGGGTCTTCGATGCGGTCGGGCTCAATCCGGGGGCCGAAGTGCTGCAGCGCTACCCGCACGAGCTCAGTGGCGGACAGCGGCAGCGGGTCGGGTTCGCGCAGGCGCTCGCGATGCGGCCGAAGCTGATCCTGGCCGACGAGCCCGTGTCGATGCTGGACGTCTCGATCCGGATCGGGCTGCTCAACCTCATGAAGGACCTGCGCGACGAGCAGGGCGTGTCGATCCTCTACATCACGCACGATATTGCCAGCGCCCGGTACGCAGCCGACCGGCTGATCGTGATGTACGCCGGGCAGATCGCCAAGGCCGGCCCCGTCGAGGACGTGCTGGCCGCACCGCGGCACCCCTACACGCAGCTGCTGCTATCCGCGGTGCCCGATCCGAAGGCCGAGCTGACGGTGGGCGCCAACACCGACCGTGGCGAGCCTCCGCGGGTGATCGACCCGACTCCCGGCTGCCGCTTCCGGTACCGGTGCCCGCTTGCCATAAGCGACTGTCATAACGACACCCCGAAGCTGCTGCAGCTCTCCCCCGGTCACGATGTCGCCTGCTTTGTGGCGCAGTCCGGCGCCGAAGTCAAGGCGTTCTAACTCCAGAGAAGGCGTAACTGATGAAACTCGCTGTTGTCGGCGGCGGCTCCACCTACACCCCGGAACTGATCGACGGCATCGCCAGGCTGACCGGCGACATCAAGATCACCGAGCTAGTGCTCGTCGACCCGGACGCCGAGCGGCTGTCCGTGGTCGGCCCGTTCTCCGCCAGGATCATGTCCCGGCACGGCCACCCAGCTCTCGTCTCGTGGACGTCCGATCTGGACGCGGCTGTCGACGGGGCGGGCGCCGTGCTGCTTCAGCTGCGAGTCGGCGGGCAGGCCACCAGACACCGGGACGAGACCTGGCCACTCGAGTGCGGCTGCGTCGGCCAGGAGACAACCGGAGCGGGCGGTTTCGCTAAAGCGCTGCGGACGGTACCGGTCGTGCTGGATGTGGCCGAGCGGGTGCGGTCGCGCGCGGCCTCCGATGCCTGGATCATCGATTTCACGAACCCGGTCGGCATCGTCACCAGGGCGCTGCTGGACGCCGGGCACCGCGCCATCGGCCTCTGCAACGTGGCAATCGGATACCAGCGCACGTTCGCGCGCCTGCTCGATGTCGCGCCAGAGGCCGTCGCGCTCGACCACGTCGGGCTGAACCACCTGACGTGGGAGCGTGCGGCGCTGGTGGACGGCGTGGACCGGCTGCCGGAGCTGCTCGCCGGACACGGCGAGGAGATCGCGGCGCACACCGGACTGCCGCTCGCCGTGACCACGGCAGTCGGCGCTGTGCCGTCCTACTACCTCCGCTACTTCTGGGCGCACGACGCGGTCGTCGAGGAAGAGCGCGGCCAGCAAACCAGGGCGCAAGCGGTCGCCGAGATCGAGCAGCAGCTGCTGAAGATGTACGCCGACCCCGCGCTGGACACCAAGCCAGAGCTGCTGACCCACCGGGGCGGCGCCTTTTACTCCGAGGCTGCGGTCGCCCTGCTGGCCTCGCTGGTCACCGACGCACGGGACCGTCAGGTCGTCAACGTCCGCAATAACGGGACGCTGTCGTTCCTGTCCGACGAGGCGGTGATCGAGGTGTCGGCGACGGTCGGCGCCTCCGGTGCCGTCCCGATCCCTGTCGACCCGGTGAGCCCGCTGATGAGCGGCCTGATCGCGCACGTGTCGGCGTATGAGGAGCTAGCCATCGACGCAGCCCTGCGCGGGGGCCGGGACCGGGTGGCGAAGGCGTTGCTGGCCCATCCGCTGGTCGGGCAGTACGAACTGGCCGGCAAGCTGACCGACCGGCTGCTGGCCGAGAACGCCGCCTTCCTGCCCTGGGCCGCCGGCCAGTGAGCGACATGCCAGCAGCGGTCCTTGCGATCGACGGCGGTAACAGCAAGACCGATGTCGCCCTGGTGGGATCCGATGGCAGCCTGCTGGCGTCGGTCCGCGGCGGTCCGTCCAACCATCAGGGCATCGGCGTCGACCGGGCAACCAAGGAACTGACCGGGCTGGTACGGGAGGCCGCGGCGCTAGCTGGGTTGCCTGCCGCCGGTCCCCTCGCCGCGCACACCTCGGCCTGCCTGGCCGGGGCCGACCTGCCTGTCGAGGAAGCCGACCTTGGCCGCCTCGTGCAGTCGCTGGGCTGGTCGGCGACCAGCACGGTTGTCAACGACACGTTCGCAGTGCTGCGGGCCGGACTCGCCGACGACGGCGACCACTGGGGCATCGGGGTAGTCTGCGGCGCCGGCATCAACTGCGTCGGCGTTGCACCGGACGGCCGCGCCACGCGGTTTCTCGCACTCGGTGAGCTCTCCGGTGACTGGGGTGGCGGCGGCGAGCTCGGGCCGCAGGCGTTGTGGTGGGCGATCAGGGCCGAAGACGGCCGCGGCCCCGACACCGAGCTGCGCACTGCCGTGCCTGCGCACTTCGGGCTCTCGCGGGTCGAGGACGTCGTCGTCGGCATTCACCTGGGCAAGATCGAGTATTCCGAGCGGCACCGGCTCGTGCCGGTCCTGTTCGAGGTCGCCGAGCATGGCGATCCGGTTGCCAGGGACCTGCTGCTGCGGCAGGCCGCGGAGATAGCCACCATGGTCACGGTCGCCGCCAGGCGGCTTGACCTGCTGGCGACCCGTGCAGTCCCGGTCGTACTCGGCGGCAGCCTCATGACGGCGCGCAGTCCGGTGCTGACTCAGGCAATCGCCGATCAGCTAGCCGTCAGCCTGGCTGGTCCGGATGTCCGCATCGTCGACGTGCCGCCGGTCGTCGGGGCGGCGCTCCTCGGCCTGGACCACGTCGGCGCTCCGGCCGGAGCAGCCGCGCGCCTGCGCGAGTGCGCCAGGACGGCCTGGTAAGCGGCACAAACGGGCATACCGGGCGCGTGCCAGATTTAGATTACTTATTTCCCCGCATGGCCGTGCGTAGCTTGCCCGCTCCACGGGAGCCCTTGCCCTCTGGATGCTCAACGATCGCGTCCGGGCCAGGGAAGACCAGGCCCATGTGGCCATCCTCGAAACTCACCAGGTAGGGCGGCTCGCCGCCCGCGCCACGGATCTCGACGATCTCCCCCGTCCGATCCGGCTGGCCGACTATGTTGCCATGCACGTGCAGCTTGTCCCCGATTACAGCCTGCATTATGACCGCCCCCATCTGTCCGCATTTCCTTCGCGGTATGTCACCGATCCGGCCCCCTTCCCCCCGCCGGACCGCACGGTCAAGGTGTACCCAGGTGGCCGAAGGGTGAACGGCAGCAGCCCGACGTACGTGGTGAGGGGTAATGCGGTAGATCCCGCGAACGGAGGCAATGTCATGCGTAACCGATGGTGGGCGCCGGCAGGCCTGGCTGCCCTCGCACTGATAGGTACGGCCTGCGGCAGCTCGGGCACTAACTCGGGCAGTCCGCCAGCAACGTCCTCGGGCGCCGCGTCGTCAGGCGCCGCTTCCTCGGGCTCGTCAGCAGCCCTAAGTACGACAAAGATCGGCAGCGCCACGGTGCTGACGAATGCCAAGGGCTTCACGGTCTACACGTTCGCGATTGACACGCCCGGTCACTCGAACTGCAACGGCAGCTGTGCTCACTTCTGGCCGCCGGTCAAGGGGCCGGTGACGGCAATGGCTGGCGTCAGCGGCACGTTCGCCACTATCACGCGGTCGGACGGCACGACGCAGGAGACCTGGAACGGCCACCCGCTGTACACCTACGTGGGCGACACCGCGCCGGGCCAGGCCAAGGGTAACGGCCTCAACCTGTCCGGCGGCGTCTGGCACGAGGTGGTCGTCGCAGGCACCGCGGCACCGGCGCCGAGCGGGTCGTCCAGCTCCGGTGGCGGGTACGGCTACTGATCACTGATCAGCGGCCGAGGCGACCGAGCGTCAGGCCCGGTCGTCTCAGAGCCGCATAGTGCGTCGTCCAGCAGCAGCGGGCGCTCCCGCCAGGGAGCGCCCGCTGGCTTGTCTGCGGTGGGCGATGGCTGACCTGGCGCGCCCAGCCGTCCCGGGTGGGCCTGGCGGACGGTCCCTATCTGACCGGAATCGTCACCAGGTCACTACTGCCGGACGTGATGACGAAGCCGCTGATCGCGGCCGGAGGGACCGACGAGGACGCGGGATACCAGGCGCGCAGGTGCCCGCCGATCACAGTCCAGCTTCCTGACGGCACGTCCTGCCCGCGCGCGTTGATGACCTGGAGCTCGCATCTCGTCCCGGCGGCGATGCCACGGACCTGGACCTCGAGCTGCGCGCCCCAGGGCCGGGCCGTGTAGCGGACCACGGCGCCCGCATGCGTGCGCGGGTCGCTGCCGCTGACCGCTGGCACCCACTGCTGCGCCGCGGCGGGCGGCCGCGCCGGCGCTCGAGCCGGCGCTGTCCCGCGGAGGCTCGACACGGCGACCGCTGCGCCGCCGACGATCAGCCCGGCGGCTGCCGCCGCACCGAGCGCTGGCCACATTCGATGCCTGCGCAGCTTGGCGGCTCGGCGGGCGAGCGCCTGGAGGGGCGGCTGAGGAACGCGATCGGCACCGCTGTCGTCGAGGGTGAGGCTGTCCACTTCCTCGGCAGGCACCCTGCTCAGCAGCGCGGGCAGGCCGGCCAGCCCAGCCAGCTCATCCCGGCAGTCCGCACAGGTGGCCAGATGGCGTTCGACAGCGTCCCGCTCGGCTGGCGCGATGGCACCCACCACATAGACCCCGAGAGCCCGGCGCATCTCGGCGCACGGGCGGGCCATGATCACGGCCAGCGCCCGTGGCCCCTGCGCATGCAGGTCAGCGGGCGCGGGCCGCCTCGTTCGGCGCCAAGTCGCGTCCCCACGCCGCCTGCATATTCCAGGCTCCCCATACCTGGCCCAACGGCGGCGCGCCCCTGGCGGTTCAGTGCCGGACCGGCGAATGACGCCGGCTCTGAGCATGCCCGTGGGGCTACCACGAGCTACTTCGGGGGGTTTTCACCCTTGTTCTGCTGCGCGGCGCGGGCCAGAATCAGGCAGATGACGGTCCTGGCCGGTCGGCACTGGGCACGCCTGGCAAGCTGGTCGCTGCCCGGGCTCACTTTGCTCGTGCTGGTCGCGACGCTGGTGCTGCTCGGGCTCAACGCCGCCGTGATGGACGTGGGCAGGGTTGTTTTCTACATCCTGGCGGCCATCGCGGTCGCCCTCTACGCGGGGATCGGCGGCCTGCTAGCGGCTCGGATTCCCGGCAACGCCATTGGCTGGCTTCTCAGCCTGATCGGGCTGCTGCTGTCGATCAGCATGTTCGCTGAGCAGTATTCGCTGCATGGCCTGGCTGGAGCACCCGGGTCGCTGCCTGCCCCGCGGCTGGTTGGCGCGCTGTCGGGCGTGACGGCGATGTTCGCTCTGGTTCAGGTGGTCTTCCTGGTCTTGCTGTTCCCGGACGGCCGCCTGCCGTCGCGGCGGTGGCGGCCGGTGCTGTGGGCCATGTTCGTCGTGCTGGGTGGCGCTGCCGCGCAGCAACTGCAGGGCGGGACGACCGTCGAAGGCGGGCTGACCAATGCGCTGCAGGCCGCGCACGTCGCGTATCGCGTCCCGATGGGCGTCCTCCCCCGGCACGGGTGGTTCAGCGATCTGCTCGCCGTGATCGCGGCGATCGCCGTGACCACGGCGGTCCTGTCGGTGGTCTCCGTGTTCGTCCGGCGCCGGGGGGCAAGCGCCGAGGTGCGGCAGCAGCTGGCCTGGCTGGGTTATGTCGGGGCGCTGACGGTCGGGGTCTTCGGGCTGATGGTCTTCGCAGGCCTGGCGGACCACGGTGCAAACGGGCCGATGGGCACCGCATTGTGGTCGATCGCGCTGCTGACCCCGATTGTGGGTATCCCGCTGGCCTGCGCGGTCGCGGTGCTGAAGTACCGGCTCTACGACCTTGATGTTGTCGTGCGTAAGACCGTGGTGGCCGGGCTGGTGGCGGCCGCGTTCACCGCCATCTACGCGCTGGTCGTCGTGGGCGCGGGAGCGATGACGGGCCGATCGGGTAGCAGCGGACTGACCTTCGCGGCGGCCGCGCTGGCCGCTGTGGCGTTGCAGCCGCTGCGAGCGAAGGCGGGCCTGCTGGCGGACCGGCTCGTGTACGGCAAAAGGGCGACGCCGTACGAGGTGCTGTCGGATTTCGCCGGGCGGATCGCCGGCACATCGTCCACCGAGGACGTGCTGCCCCAGATGGCGCGGATGATTGCCGAGGCCACCGGTGCCGAGCGGGCCGAGGTATGGCTGCGACAGAGCGGTAGCGAACATCTGGAAGCGGCATGGCCTGCTCCACCAGCAAGCGAGCTGCAGCCGCGTGGCGCTGAGCCGGACGGACGTACCCGGGCCTTTGCCGTGGACCACCGCGGCGAGCGACTCGGCTCGCTACGGGTGACTTGCTCGCTGCGTGAGCCGTTGACCCCGGCAGGCGAGAGGCTCGTCCGCGATGTGGCCGCCCAGGCCGGTCTTGTCCTCCGGAACGTCGCGCTGATCGAGGATCTGCGTGCCTCACGCCAGCGACTTGTCACCGCGGCCGACGAGGCCAGGCGCGGGCTTGAGCGCAACCTGCACGACGGTGCTCAGCAGCAGCTCGTCGCGCTGCGGATCACGCTCGGACTGGCCCGCCAGCTCGTGGCGACCTCGCCGGACGAGGTCGCCGAGCTACTCGCCGAGACCGAACGACAGGCAGAGGACGCTGTCCGGGACCTGAGAGAACTGGCGCACGGCATTTACCCCCCGCTGCTCGCCGAGCTCGGCCTGCGCGCAGCACTCGAGGCACACTCGCGCAAGGCAGCCCTGCCCGTCATGGTCCAGGCCCGTGGGCTAGCCAGGTACTCGCAGGATGTCGAGGCGGCAGTGTACTTCTGCGTGCTGGAGGCTCTGCAGAACATCGCTAAGTACGCCCGCGCTACGACGGCCCACGTGCTGCTCGGCCACGGCGAGCAAAGCCTGACATTCACCGTCGAGGATGACGGGATCGGCTTCGACCAGGCGAGCAGGCCGATGGGTTCCGGGCTACAAGGCATGTCTGATCGGCTGGCTGCACTCGGCGGCATCCTTGAGATCACATCGACCTCAGGACACGGCACGCGCGTAACCGGCCAGATCCCGGCACTCGCGCTGTCCGACCAGACCGACCGCACCGACCGGACGCACCCGACCGGCGGGGCCGACCAGCAGGTGGCTGTCGCCCCGGTGCTACCAGCGGCCCTGGTGGACTAGGTCGGCCAGGTCGCGGCGCTTGATGACCCTGGCCGAGCCGCCCTGATCTGCCGCGTGGTCCGGGTGCCCGAGAGCCACGGCGCCGATCGGCAAGTACTGCTCCGGCACGCCGTATAGCTTTCGGAACTCCGCCATCAGATCCGGCGGAATGCCGAAGAACAACGCACCGAGTCCCTCGTCGACCGCGGCCAGCAGCATCAGCAAGGCGGTGAAGCCTGTATCGATGTCCCAGTACGGCACCGGCCAGTGCGCCTCGTCGCGATCGGTCCAGCCCTTGTCCTGCCGGGCGTACCGGTCGAGGTAGATGTCCTTGCAGGACATCGGCACGACTACCAGCGGCGCCTTGGTCACCGGGTCGAAGGACGGCCCGGCATTGCTTTCGTCGCCGTGATAGGTCGACATCAGCCGCCAGAACGGGCCCAACTGGTCAGGGCCTTGCAGCGTCATGAGCGCGTAGCCCTGGCTGAAGCCAGCCGATGGCGCCCGATTGGCCGCGGCCAGGATCCGCTCCGTTACCGCCGGGTCGATCGGCTCGCCGGTGTAGGCGCGCACCATCTTGCGTTTCTTAATTACGTCGGCAAATTCCACCGGGCCAGCCTAGGCCGGGGCAGCGAGCCAGCCTGGTGCAGGGCGGATGGCAAGGCCCCGGCCGAGGAGCTGGCCGGCCAGGTCAGCGGGCAGCAGCCACCGCCAGCTGAACCAGCGGACCAGGTCCTTCTCCGGCGTCAGCACGGCGGCCCGAAGCGCCGCGCCCATGAGCGCGACCACGTCAAGCGGCGCTCCCGAAGGCTCGGGATAGGCCTGATCGAAGCGTGCGAGCTCGCTTCTGTGCAGGTGCCCTTCGCCAGCGCCGGCGGGCAGGACGACGGACCGGGCTACGAGCGCGCCGCAGCGCTGAAGCGGCGAGCGCAGCGACCTGAGCTCCTTGTGCTTCAGGCCCAGCTCGATCTCGACATCATCGGCGACCGACGGGCCGGCGTCGGCCAGGTGCCGCAGTATCTTGCCCCAGTCCGGATCGGCGCGCTCCATCCGCGCCAGCTCGGCCCGGCAGATCGGGTCGACGAGCGCCAGCAGCTCGTCGCTGAGCAGGATCGTCTTGCCACGGTGGATGTCCAGCGAATGCACGTCAGGCAGCTCAGCCAGCTCATGCGCCCAAGGCCACTTCGTAGCGGGCCAGCTCGCGAACCCGCGGCCGCCGACCTGATAAGGCTCCTCATGACAGGCCTCATACAAACTGGGCAGTGCGCTGTCGGCGGTGCGCGTAAGCAGACCCCGTTCCCGAATGAATTCATGCGCTTGATCCAGCGATTCCAGCGCGCGGTCCGGGGTGAGCCTGGCACTCGAAGTCGCGGCGCTTTCGGAACTCATCCAGGGCGTCGGTCATGCGGGCCTCCGCCTGCGATGTTAGCCCGCCGCCAGCAGGTAGCAGGCGATCGCGGCGGCGGACGCCACGTTCAGCGAGTCGACGCCCCGGCTCATCGGGATCCGGACGGCCAGGTCGGCCGCCGCCAGCCAGCGGGCGGACAGTCCATGACCCTCGCCGCCAACTAGCACGGCGAGCTTGCCAGCCGGCTCGACGTCGCCGATCGCGGTCGCGGTCGGGTCGGGCGTCAACGCCAGCAACCGGAATCCGGCCGCCCGCAGCTCGGCCAGCCCGCCGTGCCAGTCAGTGAGGCGGGCGTACGGCACCGCCAGCACCGTGCCCACGGAGACCTTGACCGCCCGCCGGTACAGCGGGTCGGCGCACCGCGGTGCGAGCACGACCGCGTCGAAGCCGAGCGCCGCCACGCAGCGGAACACCGAGCCGACGTTCGCATGATCGACGATGTCCTCCAGCACGACGATCCGCCGGGCGGCGGCGACCACCTCACCCACCGCTGGGAGCGGCAGCCGCTGCATCGAGGCCAGCGCTCCCCGGTGCACCCGGAAGCCGGTGAGCTGCTCGGCCGCCTGCGCCGGGAGTACGTAGAGCGGCACATCGACGGGAGCGGCGACGTCTTCGATCGTGGCCAGTTTGTCCGCCGCTACCAGGAGCGAGCGGACCGGGTAGCCGGCCGCGATGGCCCGCCTGATCACCTTCTCGCCCTCGGCGATGAACAGGCCCTGCGCTGCCTCGAGGCTGCGCCGCAGGTGCACGTCGGTCAGGCTGACGTAGTCGGCGAGCCTCGGGTCGTCCGCATCGCCGACGCTGACCTGAGCTGCCATGTCCCCCATTGTGGCGGGCGGCGGGCGAGGCTGCCGGGCGGTATCCAACCCACCAAGTCAGCCGATCTGTCGCCGGAAGTCCGATATAGTCAGCGCTGGTCAGATCCGCTGGCTGGGCAGATCGAAGGACGCGGGCGTTGTCAGTACGGGCAGCAGGTTCGGGCGCCGGACGGCGCGGGCGCTCCCGCCGCGTCGGCACCGCCAAGCTGGTAGCGATCGCCGTCGTCATCTCGGTCCTGTGCATGATCACTATGACTGCCAGGGCCGTCATCACCCGCGCATCCTGCTCTGACACGCCGGTCATTGTTGACGTAGCGGCCAGCGACGACATCGCCCCGGCCGTGCAGGCCATCGCCCGCGCGTTCAACAACCAGAACGTCACGGTCCACGGCCGCTGCGCTGAGGTGCAGGTTAACGAGGGCGACTCGGCGGCTGAGGCCGGACAGATCGACGGCCAGGCGGCGCTGCACGGTACGACGCCGATCGACGCATGGATCCCGGACTCGGCCCTGTGGGTCGACGTCGCCCGCAGCTACCCAATTGGCGCGCAAGACGTCCAGCCCACTGGCAAGAGCGTCGCCCGATCGCCGCTGCTCCTGGTCACGAGCAAGGCCGTGGCGACCAGGACGCACGTGTTTGACTCCCCGCCCGGCTGGAGCGTGCTGCTGCCGCCGGCTTATGGCGGCCCTCCGGCCAGCCTGGGCTTGTCCGTCGACCTGCCAGACCCGACCGATAGCGCCGCCGGCCTTGCGAGCCTGATCGAGGTGAGCAGGCAACTTGGGCTCGGCGCCGCCGCCAGGACGGCTTTCACCAAGTTCGTCCTGAGCGTCGAGTCGACCGAGAACTTCGACTCGGCGTCGGCTCTCGAGCAGTTCGTGCAGAGCACGGGGGCGCCGTTCTACCGGCAGGCCGTCACCGTGGCCAGCGAGCAGGCCGTGCTCGCCTACGACAAGGCCAATCCCCGGACGCCGCTGGACGCCCGCTATCCGACCGGAACTAGCTCGGCGCTGGCCAGCCCCGAGCTTGACTACCCGTACGTGCTGACCACGTCCGCCGCAGCGCCGCTCCAGGCGGCTGCGGCATTCGGCAACTACCTGCAGACCAGCTACGCCCAGTCGATCATCCGCTACTACGGCTTCCGGTCGTCGAACGGGAAGCCGGACATAATGCCGGCCCTGGCTGGCCTCGGCTCTCAGCCGCTCCAGCTGGCGAGCGCGGTCAGTCCCGCCGAGGCCGCGTCACGGCTGCAGGTGTGGCAGCGGCTCGGTCTCGGCTCCCGTGACCTGACCCTGGTCGACGTTTCCCCCGCCATGAATCAGCCGGCCGGGAACGGGACGCAGACCCTCGAGCAGGAACTGTCGCAGACGGCCGCGCGGGGCCTGGCGCTGTTCCCGGACAGCACCCAGATGGGCTTGTGGGAGATGGGCCGATCCCGGTCCCTGGCCACCCCGTACACCGAGCTGGTCTCGATCGGCCCGCTGCCAGCCGACTACGGCGTCATCACCCGGCGGGCCCAGCTCCAGCAGATCACGGAGACGCAGAAAACAGGGAACGGGGTCCTGGCTCTTCATGACGCCATCCTGGCCGCCTACCAGGAGATGACGAAGACCTACGCGCCCAGCTACGCCAACGCCGTCCTGGTGCTGACCGCCGGCGTCGACAGCGCCCACGGCGACATGTCGGTCAGCTCACTGGCGTCCCATCTGCGGGCGCTGTATAACACCAGCCGCAAGGTCGAGATCGTCATCATCCAGTTCGGGCGGCAGGGCGACTTCACCGCGCTCCAGCAGATCGCTGCCTCGACCGGCGGTGTCGCCTACAAGATCAGCAACCCAGCCGAGGTCGGCAAGATCTTCATCGAGGCGATCTCGCAGCGGATATGCGACCAGGGCTGTGCCGTCCCGTAGCGGCCGCCCACTAAGCGCGGTTCGGTTCCCGCAAGTTTCCTGCGGCCAGGATGTGAACCTGCCAGGCGCGCAGCGCGTCAAACTTACGAGGCCCGGCGAGAGCGGGGCGCCGGGCCTCACTCCAAGCCCTGAATCCAGGCCCTCCGGGGCCTGGATTTTTGCGCGCTAGCCCACCGAGTCGAGCATGTGATGCGCGCGGGCGATCAGGATCGGCACGGCCGGGCCCTCCCGCTCGAACCCCTCGCCGACGGTCTGGTGCAGCAGGTACCGGGCGTGGATGCCCTCGAGGACCACCGCCAGCTTGAAATACCCGAACGCGATGTAGTAGCCGATCTCGCTGACATCCCGGCCCGTCAGCTCGGAGTACCTGGCGGCGAACTGCTGCCGTGAGTAGAAGCCGGGCAGCGCGGTGACCGTCGCCCCCACATTGACGTCAGGGAATCCGTCTGCGCCATCGGCCCAGTACGACAAGGTCAGGCCCAGGTCGGCCAGCGGGTCGCCGAGCGTGGACATCTCCCAGTCCACGACCGCCGCGATCGCGGCCGGCGTCGTGAGCCGGACCAGGGTGTTGTCCAGCCGGAAGTCGCCGTGCACCAGCGCGCCCTCGGCGGATGCCGGCAGCCCGGCGGCAAGTCTCCCGACGAGCTCGGCGTAGCCGGGCATCTCCCTGGTGTTCGACAGCTCCCACTGGCGCTGCCAGCGCGAGAGCTGACGGGCCAGGTAGCCGTCCGGCCGGCCGAAGTCCGCCAGGCCGACGGCCGCGTAGTCGACGCCGTGAATGGTGGCCATCATGCCGGCCAGCAGCTCGGACAGCTCGGCGGCCTGCCCCGGCGTGAGCAGCTCGCCGTCCTGCATGGAGCGCAGGACCAGGCCGTCGACGTACTGCATGAGGTAGAACGGCGCGCCGACGACCTCGGCGTCCTGGCAGTTCGCGAGGGTCCGCGGCACCGGCACCGCGGTGTCACTCAGCGCCGACAGCACCCGGTACTCCCGGTTCATGTCGTGGGCGGTAGGCAGCACGTGGCCGAGCGGCGGGCGGCGCAGGACGATCTGGGCGCCGTCGAGGTCGAGCCGGTAGGTGAGATTGGACCGCCCGCCCGAGATCAGCTGTACCCCGCGCAGCTCGCCCAGGTCCGCGAGGCCGGCCCCGGCCATCCACTTGGCGAGGCGGACCGGATCTTCGACGCCGGGCACACCCGGAACTCGCTGGATACCGCCGGGAACCTCGATGCCACCTGTCACCATTCACCTCATCTTGCCCTGGCCAGGTCGCGCGGCCGCGCGACCCTGAAACCACCTGCGGCAATGATCCCTTATCGGCGCCGCCAGGCACAGAGGGGATCTGGCCGGCACCGGTACGGTATGCACCATGAATGCAGATCAGCCGCTATCGTCAACCCCCAGGACAACGATCAACCGGCTAAGGGAACGGGGCCGCACAGATCGCGGTGATCTCGACGCGGTGCTCGGCGCAGGGCTAATCTGCCACCTCGGCGTTGTCATCGACGGCGTGCCGGTCGTGCTGCCGACCGGGTACGGGAGGATCGACGAGACCCTGTATCTGCATGGCTCGTCGGCCAATAAGTCCCTGCTGATGGCCGCGGGCCAGCAGGTCTGCGTCACGGTCACGCTGCTGGACGGGCTGGTCTGCGCCCGGGCCGTGTTCCACCACTCGATGAACTACCGCAGCGCGGTGATCTTCGGCGAGGCCCGCCTCGTCACCGATGCCGACGAGAAGCTTGCTGCGCTGCGCGCGGTCACCGAGCACCTGGTCCCCGGCCGCTGGGATCATGCCAGGGAGCCAACTCGCAAGGAACTGGCCGCCACCGCTGTGCTGGCCCTGCCCCTCGCCGAGGCCTCGGTCAAGATCAGGGCCGGCGGCCCCAAGGATGACCCGGAAGACTACGACACTGACATCTGGGCCGGTGTCCTGCCCGCCGCCCTGACGTTCGGCCCGGCCGAGCCTGATCCGGCCCTGACCGGCGACGTCCCAATTCCCGAGCACATCGGCGCGCTTGCAGGCCGCGTGCGCGGCGCCCCGCCCGGCTATGGAGCGGGCAACGATCACCTAGGCTGGGCCAATGACTGACCGGCTCGTCTGGATCGACTGCGAGATGACCGGGCTTGATCTCACCAGTGACGCGCTCGTCGAAATCGCCTGCATTGTCACTGACGGCGAGCTCAACACCCTCGACGAGGGCATTGACGTGCTGATCAAGCCCCCAGCCGAGGCGCTGGACGACATGGACGAGGTCGTCCGGGAGATGCATACGACCTCGGGCCTCCTCGCGGAGCTACCAGGCGGTCTGACCCTGGCCGAGGCGCAGGAGCTGGTCCTCGCCTATGTACGCCAGCACGTGCCTGAGTCACGCAAGGTGCCCCTGTGCGGCAACTCCATAGCCACGGACCGGGGGTTCCTGGCCAGGGACATGCCCGAGCTCGACGACTTCCTGCACTACCGGATGGTGGATGTCTCTAGCATCAAGGAGCTCGCCAGGCGCTGGTATCCGCGGGCCTATTTCGCCAGCCCGGAGAAGCACGGCGGGCACCGGGCCCTGGCTGATATCCGCGACAGCATCCGCGAGCTGCGGTACTACCGGGCGGCAGTGTTCGTACCGCAGCCAGGCCCGGACACCGCGACGGCCCGCCAGCTCGCGGCCCGGTTCATTGCGGCTGGCGAGGGCAACGGCCAATCCAGTTCTGCAGAGTGACCGATGCCCGGTATGCTGCGTAGGCCGCCACGGCACCTGCGTGCCCAGCGGCGATGGTGGGCGTAGCTCAGTTGGTTAGAGCGCCAGGTTGTGGTCCTGGATGTCGTGGGTTCGAATCCCATCGCTCACCCCCATCGCTCACCCCGAGCCGGGGTCGCCTGCTGGACAGCCCTGGCAGGTGAGACGGGCCAGACCAGCGCCAGAGGCCAGGATGGGCGGCCCTAGACGGCGCCCGCCCCTTGTCAGCCCGCCACCACTCGGATGCGGTTATTGCCGGTGTCGGCGATCAGCAGGTTGCCTGCGGCATCCGTCGCCACGCCATGCGGGGAGCCAAGCTCGGCCTTGGTGGCCGGGCCGCGGTTGCCGGAGTATCCGGAGGTGCCGTTGCCGGCGATGGTGTAGATGTCGCCGCCGGTCATAGCCTGCCCGTAGAAGCGGCCGGCACGGTGTGCTACAACCCGGATCCGGTTGTTGCCGGTGTCGGCGATCAGCAGGTTGCCCGCGGCGTCTATTGTCACGCTTGACGGGTTGCGGAGCGCGGCCTTGGTGGCCGGGCCGCGGTCGCCGGAGTACGCAGAGGTGCCGTCACCGGCGATTGTGTAGATGTCGCCGCCGGTCATCGGCTGCCCGTAGAACTTGCCGGTGCTGGCCGCCACCACCCGAATCCGGCTATTGCCGGTGTCAGCGATCAGGACGTTGCCCGCGGCGTCTATTTTCACGCTTGACGGGTTGTAAAGGTCGGCCGCGGTCGCCGGGCCGCGGTCACCGGAGAACCCGAAGGCGCCGTCACCGGCGATGGTGTAGATGTCGCCGGCGGTCATCGGCTGACCGTAGAAGCTGCCGGTGCTACTCGCTACCACCCGGACCCTGACGTTGGAGGTGTCGGCGATCACAAGGTTGCCCTCCGCGTCATTGGTCACGCTGGACGGGCTGAGCTCGGCTGCAGAAGCCGGGCCGCCATCCCCCGAGAAACCGGGAAAGCCGTCGCCGGCGATGGTGTAGATGTCGCCGGCGGTCATCGGCTGACCGTAGAAGCTGCCGGTGCTGGCCGCCACCACCCGGAGCCGGTTACCCCCGTCGATGCCGAACCCGAGGCCGGTGTCGGCGATCAGAAGGTTGCCCGCTCCGTCTGTCGCCACGCCTTGCGGGAAGCCGAGCTCGGCCTTGGTGGCCGGGCCGCCATCCCCGGCAGACCCGATGTTGCCGTTGCCGGCGATGGTGTAGATGTCGCCGGCGGTCATCGGCTGACCGTAGAAGCTACCGGTCCGGTGCGCCACCACGCGGATCCGGTTGTTAGAAGTGTCGGCGATCAGTAGGTTGCCCACGCGGTCGGTCGCCACCGCATCCGGGCCAAGCTCGGCCGTGATGGCCAGGCGGCGATCCCCGGAAAACCCTTGAGTACCATTGCCGACGACGGTGTAGATGTGCCCGGCGGTCATCGGCTGCCCGTAGAAGCTACCGGTCCGGTGCGCCACGACCCGCACCCGGTTGTTAAAGCTGTCGGCGATCAGCAGGTTGCCCGCGCCATCTGTGGTCACGGCTTGCTGGGTGCTGAGCTCGGCCGCCGTTGCCGGGCCGCCGTCGCCGGAGAACCAGTTGTTGCCGTCGCCGGCGACGGTGTAGATATCGCCGGCGGTCATCGGCCGCCCGTAGAAGCTACCGGTCCGGTGCGCCACCACCCGGATCCGGGCGTTGGTGGCGTCGCCGATCAGCAGGTTGCCCGCGCCGTCTGCTGCCACGGTGCCGCCCAGGCTCACTCCGGACGGGCCGCCGAGCTCGGCCTTGGTGGCCGGGCCGCCATCGCCGGAGAACCCGGAGGTGCCGGTCCCGGCGACGGTGTAGATGTGCCCGGCGGCCATCGGCCGCCCGTAGAACGTGCCAGCGCGTCTGACCACTACCCGGACGCGGTAGTTGCCGGTGTCGGCGATCAGCAGGTTGCCTGCGCCACCGACCGCCACACTCCGCGGCTGGCTAAGCCTGGCCTTAGCCGCCGGGCCGCCATCGCCGGAGAACCCGGCCTTGCCGGTCCCAGCGACGGTGTAAATGTGCCCGCCGATCATCGGCCGCCCGTAAAACGTGCCGGTGTTGTGCGCCACCACCCGAACCCGGTCGTTGCCGGTGTCGGCGATCAGCAGGTTGCCCGCGCCATCGACAGCCACACTTTGCGGCTGATTAAGCCTGGCCTTAGCCGCCGGCTTGCCATCGCCGGAGAACCCGGCCTTGCCGTTCCCGGCGACGGTGTAGATGTGTCCGCCAGTCATCGGCCGCCCGTAGAAGGTACCGGTCTTGTGCACCACCACCCGGACCCGGCTGTGGCCAGTATCGGAGATCACCAGGTTGCCGGAGTTATCCACCACCACACCGCACACGCCGCGAAGGGAGGCGTTGCCCGCCGGTCCGCCATCACCCAGCGGGCTCGCCGCACCGGTACCCACAGGCGTGGTCAGCCAGCCGGTCCCCTTGCTCACCGCCCGCACTGTCCCGCCGTCGGCGACATACATCTTGCCGGCGGCGTAGGCCACCCCACACGCTTCCCGGAGGGCTACCCTCGTGGCCAGAGCCGGACCGCCAACACCCCCCGCCGCCGTTGAGATCACCCCGGCCGCCACCGCTGGGCCGACCGCCGCCGTCGCCCGGCTCGCTCCGGCCAGCGCCGCCGTGGGCACCAGCCCCAGAACGACCACCGCGGATACCCAGTGCCTCAACGGCGTGCTCAGCGCAGCTCCGTCCGTCACGGCGGTAAACGCGCTAATGAAATTCCTTCGCATCGCAGATCCCTTTTATCAATCACACTGGGACTGCTGCAGGGCGGGCGGTGACTACACCTCTAGGCTCGTTTCTTCGCTGAGCTAGTGGCGTTATTCACGCCCCGGCTGCCAACGGCCGTCCCGTGACCTCCTGGCCCGTTCATCACGCACACTACCAGCGGCGATGCGTCCTGGAAGTTCATCTGCGCCCACCGGGACTAAAGTCATTCGGATTTAGCGGACGCCATGCGGCAGCATCGTCATAACGGTGACGGCTTGGTCTTGGTCCTGGATGTCGCGGACTCGAGTCCCATCGCTCACCCCCGTTATGATGTCTTATTCGCCGGAGCAGGCACCGCTGCCGATCCGGGACCAATGGCCGTAGCCGCAGTGCTGCCGGCGTGCTGTGCTGGCGGGATGTTCGTCAGCGACGAAGTCCGCGTGGAAGCCAGCTTCGGCGCCGCTACTCAGCGACTGTCGGATCTGGCGGACGGGACTGCCCTGATCCGTGAATCACACGGAGCGTGGGGCGACGGGCTAGCCAGAGTAGGCCCCGCCGGCCCGCTGCCTGGCCTGTCGAAGTTGGTGCACGTCCAGTTCCGGGACCTTGAGCACCGCGCCGACGTCGCCGTGCTGACGATCAGGTGGCAGGCCACCGGGGCGGCCGGCGGCCTGTTCCCGGTTCTGGACGCCGACATCACCCTGATGCCGGACGGGGAGAGCGCCGCCTTGCTCGGGCTCAACGGCGTTTATGGGCCGCCCGCAGGCGCTATCGGAGCGGCACTGGACCGCGCTGTCCTGCACCGGATCGCGACGGCAACTGCGCGCTCGTTTCTCAGCCGCCTGGCTCGCGTCCTTGCCGATCCGGTGCCGGATCCGGCAGGCAGCCACGTGCCTGCCGGGCCAGGCCGGCGCAACGCCGAAGCCTAGCGACTGTCTCCGCGACTGCGCGTTGCCCTGCTTCACCCCGGCATTTTCGCCATCTGCGCGTCCATCGGGCGGGCGGGCCGCGGCATGCCGGCGATCTCCATCCGGAGCGCCATCAACGCCCCGCCGTAGATCCCCGAGAAGCTCGGGAAGGGCTGGATCGTGTCGCTCAGGACCTCGAGCGGGACGCGCGCCCGGATGGCAAGCGTCGCCTGCTGCATCCACTCGCCGGCTTCGGGCCCGACCGCGTAGGCGCCGGTCAGTCGCTCGCCGTCGCTGAGCAGCGTCAGGAAGCCAGTGGATTCGGCGTAGGCGTGTGTGTAGGTGGCGGTCTTCGGTACCTCCGAGAGGAGCGCGGTGCCGCTGTAGTCGGCCTGGATCGCGCCGACCGCCGCGGCCTGCGGATCTGTATAGGTGACTCGCGGCACGGCTTCGTAGTTCGCCGGACGCGCGTCGCCGAGGATGTTCGCCGCGACCACGTCTCCCTCGTATTCACCCACGTGGGTAAGCGGCCAGATGCCGTTGACGTCGCCAATGGCCCAGAGGCGCTCGCCTGCGCGCAGGTGGTCGTCAACCGGAATCCCGTGCGGGCCGGCCTGCACGCCGACCGTCTCGAGGCCTATCCCGTCGACGCGTGGCCGCCTGCCGGTTGCCACGAGCAGCCGGTCGCCCCGCAGGTCCGCGCCGCCATCGAACTGCAGGACATACTCCGCACCCTCCCGTCCGCGCGGCGGTGGCATGCATCCCGAGCATCAGCTCGATCCCGTCCTGGCGCAGGGCCGCACCGAGCGCCTCTCCCAGCGGCGCAGCCTCGCGGGGAAGCAGGTGGTCGGCGCCCTCGACGACCACCGCCGAGCCGCCAAGCCGCTGCACAACCTGCGCGATCTCGACGCCCGCGGAGCCGCCACCCAGCACCAGCAGTCGGCGCGGGACAGCCTTCATGCTCGTCGCCTCGCGGGTGCCCCAGACGCCCTCGAGCTCGCGGAGTCCTGGGAGGGGCGGCACGATCGGATCTGACCCGGTCGCCACGACGATGTGCTCCGCGGTGTGGCGGACGCCATCGACCTCGACAACGCCAGTGCCCGCCAGCCGGCCCGTGCCGCGCAGCAAGTCGATGCCCCGGTCCGCTAGCCAGCGCTCCTGGCCGGCGTCGGAGTAGTTCGAGACCATGAAGTCCCGCCAGGCAAGCGCGGCCTGAACGTCGACCTGCGCACTCGCCGCGGCCTCGCGCGCACCGTGCACCGCCTCGCCAGGGCGCAGCAGCGACTTCGACGGAATGCAAGCCCAGTAGGAGCACTCGCCGCCGACCAGCTCTCGCTCGACGACTGCAACCCGCAGCCCGCGCTCGGCGAGCGCCCCAGCGCAGTGCTCGCCGGGCGCGCCGCCGCCGAAAACGATAACGTCATAGTCAGTGGCCGAGCTCATCGTTACTCCCGTCGGTCGCACGCTCCCTTACACGAGAGTTGCCCGCTCGCTCAGGATCCGAACCGGCCCGGAGCCAGCCACGGATAGACCGGCCCTGACGCGAGGACACCGCCGGCGTCTTCGCCCGGCGGTGTCCTGTCTCCTGGTGGCAGGCTGCGGCGACTCGTCAGTCCTCGTCGTGGCCGAACGCCTCCCGGAGCTTAGCTTCCTGCTCGTTGGACAGATTCGTGCTGATCAGCTCGGCCTGGGTGCCCACGAACTCGCCTTTGACCCGATCGACAACCGCGTTGGAGGTAAGCAGGAAGAGCGCCGACGTACCCGGCGTGACCTTTTCCCTGACCGTGTCGATGAACTTGTCGCTGATGCCTACGTCGGACAGCGAGCCGGCCATCGCGCCAGCCGCGGCGCCGATCGCCAGCCCAAGGATCGGCACAAAGAAGATCAGCCCGAACAGCAGTCCCCAGAACCCGCCGCCGAGTGCTCCCGCCTTCTTCATGGAGTGCATCTCGCGAGTCTTGGGCTTCCTGCGCCCGGGCTCCCAGCTGACGACGGCCGCGTCCTGGACCTGGATCAGGGCCTCGTTCTGGAGCTTCTCCAGGGTGGCCAGCGCATCGTCAGCGCCATATGGTGAATCGAACTTCCAGGCGGTAAGAGTCGCCATCTGTGCTCCGCTCTGCCGAAGCCGGCGGAGGCGCACCGCCGGGCTGCCAGTGTTGGTAGGACCACGATCGGGTGACTCGCCCGGCCACGTCATCACCCGGCCGGGGTGAAGGAGCTTTGGCACGTGCGGCCGGGTCTAGGGTTGGGCCCGAGCTCGCCGCCGCCGTCCTGCTAGGCCAAGATCCCAAACTCTCTCAGATACGAGTCCCCTGAATATGACTCCGGCATCCCGGCATCGTCTGGTCGCTGGCGTCGGCGCGGTCGCGTCCTTGTGCCTGGTTTCGTGCGGCGGCTCCGGCGCTGCCAAAGGGCTGGCCCTGGTGCCCGACCTGGCGACGGCCATCGGCGCTAAGCCCATCCGGCCCGGAGCAGAGCTCGGAATGCTGTACGTCTACGTGGAGAACCGGAGCAGCTCGCCCATCGTGCTGAAGTCCGTCAGCATCGCCGGTCCCGGCATCGGCACCGTGGTCCGTGCGGTCCAGATCAGCTTCGGCCCGCTTTACCCCTCGAAGGTCGAAGCCACCAGGGCAGACTGGGCGCCATCTTCTCTATACGGTTCTGACCCGCCGGTCATCGACATCGCGCAGGGATGCCACAGCCAGCTCCTGCAGGCCCTGCACGGCCACAAGCTCGCACCTCACAAGGCTGGCTGGATCTGGATCGTCATCCGGGCCCTCGCTCCAGGGAAATACAAGATCCCGGCACATGTCATCTATTACACGCAAAACGGCACGACCTACCGCCAGTCACAGCCGATCGACGCCTACGGATCAGTGGCCGCCACAGCACCACCCGACATGCAGCCCTGGGCCACTCAGATATGCATGCAACCGACCGGCGCGAGGATCCTCCCCGGCTTTGTGCCATACAACGGCCCCGGCCCGCGCCCACCGAAGCATTCCCCGAAGACACACAGCTAGGCCACCGACAGCGGACGGAGCACGACTGCTCTGGCTGGCTCGCCGATGTGGTGGCGGCGCTGACGTTTAGCTCTTTCCATGCTCCGGCCCGCTCATCCCTGATAGGTGATGCGGCGGCCCGCGGGCGATGCCAGGGTGATGGGATATGAGCCCTGGCTACGAGCAGTTCGCTGACCAGCGGGACCTGCCGCGCCTTCTTGCTGACCTCTCGCCGCAGACGCTCGTGCTCGACATCGAGCCGCTGGTCACGCCCTGGAACGGCTCGCAGGAAGCACTCGACCTCGGGATCGCCCGCGTGGCCGGCCAGCTCGCGTCTCTGCCCGGGCTGCTCGCGATGTGCTTCGCCACCAACTCGGCCAGGCAGCCGTCACAACTTCCCAGTATTCCGGGCATCCAAGTGTCCTATGTCCTGTCCGCGCGCAAGCCACTGCACCTGGGGCCGTACGCGAAGCTGCCGCAGCCGGGCGTCGTGATCGGTGATCAGATCATGACCGACGGCCTGCTCGCCCGGCGGCTGGGCTACGCATTCCTGCACTACCGCCATCCGCAGGGCGAGCCGATCGGTCCCCGCGTCCTCGACGGCTGCGGGCAGCTGCTGCGTCCGCTGGTCTTCCGGCACCAGACCTAGCCCGCGATTCCAGCGCCAACCCCGCGCGCCACACCGGCATCACCGGCGCATCCGGCGCGCCAGCGGCACCCGAGCGACGCCCTGGCGGCACCCGAGCGACGCGCACCGGCCCTAACGGCACCGAAGCGACGACTGACGGCACCGAAGCGATAGGCGCTACCTGCGCTCCGCCGGAGCCAGCGCGCCCTGTTTCCCCAGGCCAGAGCCCCCGTCTGCCGCGAGCCAGCGTGCCGCTTAAGCGTGTCGCGCCGCGAATCCGCCGGTGCCTGATCCGCCCGATCTCGGCTCCAAAATCTGACTCTTGACGTCCTTATCCGGTTATGCAATCGTTTAACTCGCAATCGATTAACCAAGAGTTTCCCCCCGCTCTCCTCCCTTCTTGCTGCGGCCTGCGAAAGGTGGCGCGATGGCTGATCCATGTCTTGCCAGACGCTCGCCGAGCGGGCATTCGGCCAGCAGACATTCCTCGGTCGGGTGCATGTGAGCCGCCGGGTCACGATGAAAGACGTCGCGGCGGCCGTCGGGGTGTCGACGGCGACAGTGAGCCGCGCCCTGCACGGCGATCCGGCCATCAGCCTGGCGACGCGGCTCGCGGTAGCCGACGTGGCTCAGCGAGTGCAGTACCGGCCGTCGGCCGCGGCACGCAGGCTCCGGACCAAGTCCAGCTCGCTCATCGGGGTCGTCGTGCAGAGCGTCGGCGACGGCTACATCGGTGACGTGGTGCTCGGAATCCAGAGCCGCGCACGCGAGCTCGGCTACCAGCCACTGTTCTTCTCGTCTGAGGGCAGCGAGGAACTTGAGGCCGAGGCTCTGGACGTGTTCCTGTCGGAGCAGGTCACCGAGTTCATCGCCGTCTCCCCTACCGGGCGGCCGCGCCTGCTGCGCCGGGCGGTAGAAGAAGGCCTGCACGTCGCCGTCATCAACTGGGATACCGAGGTAGCCGAGCAGCTCTTCGACAGCGTGGAGCACGGCGGCATCGGCCGCCGCGTGACTCAGTTTGGCGCCAGGCTCGGCCAGGAATCCGTCAGCCACATCACCTTCGACGACGTCGCCGCGGGCCGGCTGGCTGCCAGCCACCTGATCGACCTCGGACACGCAAGCTTCGTCCATCTCCGCGGCCCTAACGTCCGGTCCAGCTTGCTGCGGCTGCTCGGCATGCGGCAGGCGCTCGAGGAGGCCGGGCTCTGGCCACAGCCAGTGCTGTGCGCGCCATCGCCCGTGCTCGCGAGCCGGGAGGAAACGGTCGCAAGCTTCCTGCGCCAGGCACGGCCGCCGGTAGCGATGGTCGCCTACGACGACATGTCCGCCGTCGCGGCGTTGCGGGCAGCGCACCAGGCTGGCTGGCGCGTGCCGGAAGACCTGTCCGTCGTCGGCATCGACGACATACAGTTCGCCGCCTACACCAACCCCGGACTGACCACCGTGGCACAGCCCAAGCAAGACCTCGGCTCACTAGCCGTAGATGCGCTGCTGGCAAAAGCAGACGATCCGCCGCCCGCCCGGGTGCTGGACGGAGAGCTCGTCGTACGGCAGTCGACGGCCCGGCCCGCTGCCGCACTGACCACGCCGATCACGACGGCCATGTCGGCCGTGCCGCACCAGACCAGGCAGCCGGACGCGCAGCCCAGCGAGGCCGGCCGATGACCAGCAGCATGCAGTCGATCGACGTCGACCAGGTCCAGGCTGGCGCGAGGCCTGCTGGCATGCGCGCGACAGCGCTGCGGCGACTGCGCCGTGACCCGGTAGCGCTGTTCGCGTTCGGATTGCTGGTCCTGCTGATCCTCGGCGCTCTCATCGGCGGACCGCTCGCCGCGCACCTCACCGGACACGGACCCGACCAGCAGTTCCCGAACGCCCTGGCTAGTGACAGCCAGCCACTCGGCCTGATGCAGCGCGCTTACCTGCCCAACGGCACGACCCACAACCCGCACGGCAGCCTGTTCATCCTGGGCTCTGACGAGCTCGGCCGGGACGTCCTGGTCCGGGTGCTGTACGGGGCGCGGATCTCGCTGCTCGTCGCGACGTCGGCAACGGCGCTCGCGGTGATCATCGGCGTCACGCTCGGTCTCATCGCTGGGTACTTCGGCGGCTGGATCGACGCGGTCGTGAACCGGATGACCGAGACCGCGATGGCCTTCCCGAACCTGCTGCTGGCCGTCGGGCTGGCCGTGGTCGTCGGGCCAGGCCTGCTCAACGTCGTCATCATCATCGCGCTCTTCACCTGGTACTACCCGGCCCGGATCGTGCGCGGGACCACCGTGGCTACGCGGCAGATGACCTTCGTCGCCGCCGCCCGCACGGTCGGCGCACGGCCGCGGCGGATCCTGTTCGTGCACCTGCTGCCGCAGGTCTGGGGACCGCTGCTGGTCTACGCGACCTCGATCATCGCCAACAACATCATTTTCGAGGCAGGGCTGTCCTATCTCGGCGTCGGCGTGCCGCCGCCCACCCCGAGCTGGGGGCAGATGCTCTCGGACGCCGTGACGTCCGGGATGTACCAGACCGACATCACCCTGGCGCTCGCGCCTGGTCTCGCGCTGGTTATCACCATGCTGGCGTTCAACCTTGCGGGCGACGGCTTGCGGGACGCGCTGGCGCCGGGAGGCCGCTGATGCGAACAGTCATACTCAAGCGCCTCGGCGGCGCGGTCGTCCAGGTCATCGCGGTCACCCTGTTTGCCTGGCTGCTGTTCTACGTCATCGCGCGCTTCACTGGCGCCTCGCCCGCCCAGCGCATCGCCGGCAAGTCGGCCTCTGCCCAGCAGATCGCCGAGGTCGCGCGGGTCTACGGACTGAACAAGCCGTACTGGCAGCAGTACGTGCTGTTCATGGACCACCTCGCGCACGGCAACTTCGGCTTCTCCTACGTCCAGCAGCGGCCGGTATCGCAGATCCTGTGGCCAGCCACCAGAGCGACTGCGTCCCTGGTGCTCGGTGCCGCAGTGATCTGGCTGTCCATCGCAGCGCCGGTCGGGGCCTACGGCGGGCAGAATCCGCGGTCCGCCGGAGACGTCGCCGGCCGCGCCATTGCCATCCTCGGCATGTCGATCCCGGTGTTCTGGCTCGCGCCGATGATCTCCTACTTCTTCGGCTACGAGCCGACGCAAGGCAAGATCCTCGGCCTGCCCATCCTCCCGCCGCGGACCACGCTTTTCCCCATCGTCGGCTACGTGGACTTCGGCCAGAGTCCGGTTGCAGTGGGCTTACCATCTGATCCTGCCGTGGATCACGCTGGCAATTGGCTTCGCCGCGGTCTACATCCGCTTCATCAGGACGCTCACCGCCGAGCAGCTAGCCGAGGACTACACCCGCACCGCCGTGGCGAAAGGCGCCTCGAATTCGCGGGTTCTGGTACGGCACGTCGGCCGCAATGTCGCTCCGACCGTGACCGTCCTGCTAGGCGCGGACATCGCAACCGCGCTGACCGGGGTGTTCTTCGTCGAGACGGTCTTTGCCATTCCTGGCCTTGGCTACACAGGCCTCAGCGCGATCGAGAACCTCGATTACCCGGTCATCACCGGCGTGATCATCGTTGCTGCGCTGATCGCCGTGCTCGCGAACACCATTGTCGACCTCCTGCATGCCGCGCTCGATCCGCGGCTGCGACGCGTCACCGGCGGGTGACAACCATGTGGCATCACACAGTGAGACCGAGCAGTGACACCAAACAGGCGCAACTGGCGGAGGCAAGAGGATCGGAGATTGGCATGACCACGAAGAGATCCCGACATTACTGGTTCAAAGGCGGCGCGGCGCTGGCCGCTGCAGTCCCGCTGCTGCTGTCTGCGTGCGGAAGCAGCGGCGGCTCGGGTAGCCCAAGCAGCAGCGGCACCGGGGCGGCGCAATCAGGCGCGCCGAAGGCTGGCGTGGCGAGCGGCACTCTGACGGCCGCGATGTCGTCCGGTGCCATCGACACCATGGACCCGAACCAGTGGTACTACGCAGTCACCTGGGGCCTGGCCAACGCCATGTGCACCACACTGATCCGGTATGCCGACGAGCCGGGAACGGCCGGGACCCAGCTGGTCCCTGGCACCGCCAGCATGCCGACGATCAGCAGCGACGGACTCACGTACACGTATACGCTCCGGCCCGGGGCGAAGTTCTCCGACGGCAAGCCCATCACGCCGGCCGACATCAAGTACACCTTCATGCGGCTGATGGCGCCCGCCCTCGACACCGGCACCGGCTATTACTTCACCGGCCTAGTCGGCGCATCCGACTACCTGGCCGGGAAGTCCAAGACGCTGGCGGGCATCACCACTACAGCTACCACCGTCACCTTCCACCTGACCGCACCGGACGGCGCGTTCCTGTACAAGTCGGCGCTGCCCACGACCTGCCCGGTGCCGGTTGGCACGTCGATGAAGCCGGTCACCAATGGCTCGCTCGAGGAGCAATACGCGAGCGGCCCGTTCAAGCTCCAGTCCTACGAGCCCGGCCGTCAGATCGTCATGGTCTTCAACAAGAACTACGACCAGTCGCTCGGCACCCGCGGCCACGTCGCGAAGATCGTCTTCTCGATCGGCACCGCATCCACCCAGGCGGTCGAGCAGATCCAGGCCGGCCAGCTCGACTTCCAGACCTCGAACCTGTCCACCGCCGACATCCTGCAGATCAGCCACAACACGACGCTGGCCAGTCAGGTGCACACCTCGCCCCGACCGTCGATTACCTATATCTTCCTGAACGACGAGGTCCCGCCGCTCAACAACGCCGACGTGCGCAAGGCCATCAACTACGCGGTCAACCGGACCCAGATCCTCCAGCAGTGGGGCGGTCCGCTGGCCGGCAGCGTCACCGACAACATCATCCCGGCCGGTCAGACGGACTATAAGCAGTTCAGCCTCTACCCCAATACGCCGAACCTGACCGAGGCCAAGAAGCTGATGGCCGAATCTGGCGTCAAGACCCCGGTCACCCTGGTGCTCCGGACTCAGAACGACACACCAGGTTTCATCAACATGGCCGAGGTCATCCAGAGCAACCTCAAGCCGATCGGCATCAACGTGAAGATCGTCGGCTCGCCCAACAGCGTGAACGGCTCTTACATCGGCAACCCCAAGGCCCATGTGCCGATGGGCATCGAGCCCTGGTCGCTGGACTTCCCAGACGGCGAGGCCATCATGAACACCGGACTGGACCCGGCCACGCCGAACTTCGCACCCAACTTGTCGCGTTGGTCCGACCCGGCTTTCGTCGGGCCGTTCAACAAGGCCATCACGCTGCAGGGCACCGCCCGGCAGCAGGCCTACCAGAGCCTGGACTACCAGGTCATGCAGCAGCAGGCCCCGGTCGCCCCGCTGTTCAACCCACGCTGGTACGACTTCGTGTCAGCGCGGCTCGGCGGATACGTGTACAGCGAGGCGATGGACGCCATCAACTACAACACGATCTACATCAAGGGCTGAGCGAGGCCATCAAGTGACGGACTCACAAAGCCGGGTGGCCTCTGGCCGCCGCTGGGCCCGGCCTAGCCGGACCGCGGCGGCCAGGGTGCCTGGTCAGCGGCCGGGCAGCGCGGACGACCTCGCGCTGCCCGGCCGGTCAGGGCCGCTGCTGGAGATCACCGACCTGGCCGTCAGCATCCCGACCGAGAGCGGCACGATCGAGGCGGTCCGCGGTATCAGCCTGGCGCTCGGCCGGGGCGAGACGCTCGGCGTCGTCGGCGAGTCTGGCTCCGGCAAGACGATGCTCGCGCTCTCGGTCATGGGACTGCTGCCGCGGACGGCCCTTGTCAGCGGCTCCGTGCAGCTTGCGGGGACCGAGCTGCTGGGCAGCAGCGCGGCAGAATGGCACAACATTCGCGGCTCACAGGTCGCGATGGTCTTCCAGGACCCGATGACCGCGCTCAATCCCATGTACACGGTCGGCTGGCAGGTCGCCGAGTGCATCCTGCTGCACCGCAAGGTCAGCAAGCGCGCCGCGATGGACCGTGCGATCGAGCTGCTCGATGCGGTCGGGCTGCCCGAGCCGGCCCGGATGGCCAAGCGCTATCCGCATCAGCTGTCGGGCGGCATGCGCCAGCGTGTCGTCATCGCAATAGCCATCGCAAACGAACCCAAGCTGCTGATCGCGGATGAGCCGACAACGGCGCTGGATGTGACCGTCCAGGCGCAGATACTCGAACTCCTCACCACGGTCCGCGAGCGGTCGAGCGCCGCGATGATCCTCATCACCCATGATCTCGGCGTGGTCGCCGGCGTAGCGGACCGCGTGCTGGTCATGTACGCGGGGCGGGCGGCCGAGATCGGCGGCGTAGACGAGGTGTTCGCCGAGCCCGGCATGCCGTACACCGCCGGGCTGCTCGCCTCACTGCCCTCCCTCAATCACCGCAGCGAGCGCCTGCCTGCCATCCCGGGCACACCGCCGACGGGACTCGCCTACGGGCCCGGCTGCGCGTTCGCGCCGCGCTGCCCGCTCGCCGCGGAGCCGTGCGCCGTCCAGCCTGCCCTGACGGACATCGGTGCCGGGCACGTCGCGGCCTGTCACTTCGCCGGCCCGGAGGCAGGCGGCCAGACCGCGACCGCGCTACAGCCGCCCGTTGCCCGCGATCCGCAAGAAGGGAACGGGGCCGACGATCACGCCGCCGACGACAGGCTCGCCGACGACAGTGCTCCCCACCGCGGCGCCCCCGACCACGGCGCCCCCGACCACGGCGCCCCCGACTACGAGGCCCCGCACGACAGTGCCCCCGACGACAGTGCAGTGGTCTTGTCGGTCAAGAACCTGTCCAAGCATTTCAAGGTGCGCGGGACATCGTTCGGATCGGTAGCGACAGTGCAGGCGGTCTCGGGCGTCGACCTCGAGCTGCGGGCGGGGCGGTGCCTGGCCCTGGTCGGCGAGTCGGGCTGCGGCAAGTCCACGCTGGCGCGCCTGCTCATGCGGCTGGAAGACCCGACCACAGGCACCATCACGCTCAACGGCCGCGACATCACCACCCTGCCCGACGACGAGCTGCGCGCTACCCGCCGGGACATGCAGATGGTGTTCCAGGACCCGTACTCGTCGCTCAACCCGCGGCTGTCGGTGGGCGAGATCGTCGGCGAGCCGCTGACCGTGCACAAGATCCCCAATCGCGCCGAGCGCGTGCGCGAGCTCCTGCTTAGCGTCGGCCTTGACCCGGTCGCCGGGGTCAGGTTCCCCGGCGAGTTCTCAGGCGGACAGCGGCAGCGGATCGGCATCGCGCGCGCACTCGCGCTCGACCCGCAGGCGCTGGTGCTCGACGAGCCCGTGTCGGCGCTCGATGTCAGCATTCAGGCCAGCGTCCTGAACATGCTCCGCGACATGCAGCGCAAGCGGAACATGGCGTACCTGTTCATCGCCCACGACCTGTCCGTCGTGCGCCAGGTCGCCGACGACATCGCCGTCATGTATCTCGGCCTGATCGTCGAGCAGGGCCCGGCTGACCTGGTGTACCGGCGGCCAGCGCACCCGTACACCACAGCGCTGCTGTCCGCGGTCCCGATCCCGGACCCGCCTGCCGAGCGCAGCAGGGAGCGCATCCTGCTGCACGGCGAGGTCCCGAGCCCGGTGAACCCGCCGTCGGGCTGCCGGTTCCGCACCCGCTGCTGGAAGGCCGACTCCCGCTGCGCCGACGAGCCGCCGCCGCTGCGCGTGATCGACGGCGACGGCGGCAAGCACCTGGTCGCCTGCCACTATCCGGAGAACGGCCCATGGCCCGCTGGCTGAGCACGAAGGATCACAGATGACCCGCAGTTATGCCTGGCCCCTGACCGTCGGCGCGGATGCAGATCTGCAGCTGCATGTATCGACCCCGTTCCCGGCCTTTGCGGTCCGGATTTTCCGGGTCGGCGCATTGATCGAGGAAGTCGCCGTCACAGCCGGCCGCTACTCGGGCCGGGATCTGCCGCTCGGCCGGCCGGACGACGCCTGGGGCTGGCCGCGCTACTCGATCGGCCTGGACGCCTCGCTTCGCGACGGCGTCTACGTCGCGGTCCCCGTCGAGGCCGGGGCCGACGGCACCCTGGGCGCGGTCGCGGCAGACCAGGGACTGCTCACGCGCAGCGACGCGTGCCTGTTCGTGCTGCGGCGGCGCAGCCGAGCCAGGCCGCCGCAAGATCATCTACAAGCTGCCGACCGCGACCTATGCCGCCTACAACCAGCTCGGCGGCGTCAGCCTGTACGCCGGCGCGCACTGGGTGCGGGACTGGTCGGCGCAAGGTTACGTCGTCAGCCTGCAGCGTCCGGGCAACGGCGGCATCGGCGGCGAGGTAATGGCCGGCGACGCGCCGGACGCCTACGCGCGCAGCTCGCGCCGGCAGGTGTTCGCGCACTGGGACGCGCCGTTCATCGCCTGGCTGGAGGAGCGCGGCTACGAGCTCACCTACTGCACCGACTTCGACCTCCACGACGACGACACACTGCTCGCTGACGACGCGCTCGTGCTGAGCGCGGGACACGACGAGTACTGGAGCAGCCAGATGCGGCGGCGCATCCTGGAGTTCGTGGACCGCGGCGGCAACATCTGCTTCTTCGCCGGTGACGTGGCCTGCTTCGAGGTGGAGCTCGCCGCGTCGGGCGACCGCCTCTTCTGCCGGAAGATGAACGGTGGCGGCCCGGACGGCGACGGCTCCGGCCATATCGGCGCCTTGTGGCACGTGAACGATCCTGAGGACTGGCTGACGCTATCCAGCGGCGCATACGGCGGCGGATGGTGGGATGGGCGCCGCGCCATCGACGGCTATGAGCCGGTGAACCCCTCCCACTGGGTGTTCGACGGGGTCGACTTCCCGCCCGGCGGTATCACCGGCGGCGACAGCACGCCGGTGATCGGCTATGAGACCGACGGAGTACGGCTGGAACGCGGGTCAGATCCGCCGCGGCAGAGCGAGCACCGCAAGGGCGGCGGAGGCGGCCGGGCACTGCTGGCGCTGGCCCGGCTCTCGGCAGGCTGGGTGGCCGGTCCCGATCAGGCGAACGCTGCCATGATGATCAGGACGGCACCGTCGGGTGGCATCACCTTCTCGGTGGGAACGACGGACTGGCCGCTGGCGCTGGCCGATCCCGCGGTCGGCCGCATCACCGCGAACGTGGTGGGCAAGCTGGCGAGCAGATCACTGCGTATCCACGGGCCGGTGTGCGCCGAGGGTGACTACATCGGCGAGGGCGAGATGGTGGGCGCGGGTCAGGATGTGCGCTGGTATGTCGACGGGAGCCAGGCGGACGCGCTCGGCCTGCGCGACGTGAGCTGGCAGGTTGCCGGGGCCGAGGCGTTCGCCGAGGACGGCCCCATGATCGAGACCCGGTCAGGCGACGCTGACCAGTGGCTGACGGTCACCGCCACGGCCGTGGCGGCCGACGGGCAGCCGTGCTTCGGCACCCGCACGGTACGCGTCGCGGACACCGAGGAGTACCTGCGGCGGCGGATCATCCGCACGCTGAACGCGCTTGCCAACCCTGACGAGCAGGGCGGTGCGCTGGTCGACCAGCACGCGTCGGAAGCGGCGCTGGCCGAGCGCGTCATACCGGTCCGGCTGCCCTGGGTCCGCCAGTATGCCGCGACGCTAAGCGAACTGATGGATGAGCTGACAGCCATCTGGACGGCGAATGGCCGGATGGCGGAAGGGGCCCTGCGACCCGATGAGATCTGACATACCGGCCGGGACGGAGTTCCGCGTCGGCCTCGTCGGCGCGGGCCGGATGGGCCGGACCCACCTGGAGGCGATCAAGGAATCCGACGCCGTGCGCGTCGCCGCCGTCGCTGACCCGTCGGCCGACACGCGCGCGGCACTGGCAAACGCCGGAGTAACGGCCTTCGCCAGCCTGAAAGACCTGCTCGCCGATGCCGAGATCGACGGGCTGCTGATCGCGGCGCCCACCGATCAGCACGTGCGGCTGGTCGGCGAGGCGCTTGCCGCGGGCCTCCCGGTGCTCTGCGAGAAGCCGTGCGGCCTGACCGTAGCGGAGGCTGCCGAGTGTGCCGACGCGGCCGCGAGAGCCGGGCTGCTGCTCCAGGTCGCGTACTGGCGCCGATTCGTCCCGGAGCTCATCGACCTGCGGGATCAGATCGCGCGCGGCGATCTCGGCAAGATCCTCGCGGTCAACTGCTACCAGTGGGACGCCGCGCCGCCGCCTGCGGTGTTCAGGGAGAGCAGCGGCGGCATCTTCGTCGACATGGGCGTGCACGAGTTCGACCAGGTTCGCTGGCTCACTGGGCAGGAGTTCGGCACTATCAGGCCCGCGGCGGCGCGCACCAGCGGATCGCCGGGCGACCCTGACTGTGCGCAATTGGTGGCCGAGCTCGACGGCGGAAGCCTGGCGATGGTGAGCCTCGGCCGCTGGCACCCCGCGGGCGACGTGTGCCGCGTCGACGTGTACGGGACGGCCGGCACGGTCTCCTGCCCGTTCCTGCGGCCAGCGGACGCCGACGAGGTCTTCCGGCAGGCGCTGCGACGGCAGGCCGAGGACTTCGCCCTGGCCGTCCGGGCCGGCGTCGGCACCGGCGCGGTCGTCGCCGACGCCATCGCCGCGCTGACGGTGGCCCGGATTGCCAATGACCTGCTCAGTGCTGACCTGCCTGGGGCCGACCCGGCAGCACTCAACGAGGAGACAAATGTTCAAGATCGGTAATGCGCCCGTCAGCTACGGCGCGTTCGAGGTGACGGTTGGCAAGCACGAGGGCGTTCCCACCGCCACCGAGGTGCTCGACGCCGTCGCCGCCGCAGGCTACGAGGGGATCGACCTCGGTCCCGTCGGGTTCCTCGGCCTCGACGCAGGCCTGCGCTCCGCCCTGGACTCGCGCGGCCTCCTGCTCGCCGGCGGCTACGTCGAGGTCGACGTGTCGGCCGACGACGCGCCGAAGGCCGGGCTCGCCGAGCTCGCCCTGGTATGCGATCAGTTCGACGCCGTCGGGGCTCAGACGCCGCCACAGTTCCTGCCGCGGCCCACCGTGGCGATCATCGGCACCCCGGTGGAGGGCAGCGGGGAGACCGCCGACCAGCGCTGGGCCCGGATTGAGCGCACCGTCGGCGAGGTTGTCCGGCAGTGCCAGGCCCGCGGGTACGAGGCCTGCCTGCACAACGAGGTCGGCACCCAGATCTCCAGCCAGGACAGCGTGGTGCGCGTTCTTCAGACGACGCCCGCCGCGCTCTGCCTCGACTCCGGTCACCTCGTCGCGGCCGGCGGCGACCCGGTGGCGATCCTGCGCGACTGGCGCGACCGGGTCAGCCACTTCCACCTCAAGGACGCCAGGATGCCGCCCTCGGGCCGGCCGTACGACGACGCGATGCAGCTGTGGGAGGACGACGCGTTCTGCCCGCTCGGGGACGGCGCCGGCCAGGTCGATGAGGTACTCGCAGAGCTGCGGGCCAGCCAGTACGCGGGCTGGATCATCGTCGAGCAGGACGTCCTGCCACGCAACCCCGCGGCCTACAAGCTGGCGAGCGCGCACCAGGCGCAAAACAGGCAGTACCTGCGTGACCGGGGCTGGTGACCGACTGTGCCTAGCCAGGACCGACGTGCCTAGCCAGGAACGACGCCGCTAACCGGCACCCAGCCCTGCCCGGCCGCGGAGGCCTCCATCGCGGCACAGACCCGCTGCACGCGCAGCCCGGTCGCCAGGTCGGGCAGCCACGGCCCGTCCGGCCAGGACGACAGCAGCCCGCCGAGGAAGTTGACGAAGCTGGCGCCGTAGCCGACGCCCTGGCCGATGGCCCACCAGTCGGCCGCGTACGGGTGCGTGGGGTGCTCGGCCCGGATCGTGCGCATCCCGTACAGGCGGTCGTCGTCGGCAACGCGGCCGAGCTGGAGCTCGTTCAGCCGCGCATAGCTGAAGCTCAGGGTGCCGCGGGTGCCGTTGACCTCGATGGTGAAGTCGCACGGCCGGCGCGCGCAGGTGCGGGCTACCTCCAGCACGCCCGCTGCGCCGCCGGCGAACCGCAGCAGCGCGCCGGACGCCTCGTCGACGCCGACCGGCCGCATGGCAGTCTCGCCCTGACCGGCTGGCCGCTGCGTCGTGAACGTGCTGCTCTGCGCGCACACCTGGGCGACCGGGCCGACCATCCACTCGGCCAGGTCCACCAGGTGACTGCCGAGGTCGGCGATAGTGCTGCCGCCGAGTGCTCCGTCGAACCGCCAGTCGAACGGGATCGCCGGATCGAGGAACTCATCCGACAACCAGCTGCCGCGCCACAGCAGCACCTCGCCGATCTCGCCCCCCGCGATCAGCTCGCGCATCAGCGCCACGGCGGGCAAGTAGCGGTAGTTGAAGCCGATCGCGGCGAGCACGCCGGCCTGGCCCACGGCCGTCACGGCGGCCTCGCCATCGGCGAGCATGACGGCGAGCGGCTTCTCGCAGATGACCGCCTTGCCGGCGGCCGCGGCCGCCTGGATGATCTCGGCGTGCGTCCCCGGTGGCGTGCAGATGTCGACGACATCGACCTCGGGGCTCGTGACCAGCTCGCGCCAGTCCGTCGTCCAGGCAGCGAAGCCGAGCGCGGCGGCCGCGCCGCTGACTGCCGACTCGTTCCGGCCGGACAGGAGCGCCAGACGCGGCTGCACGCCGCGCGGCCGGATCACGGGAGCAGCGGTGTAGCCGTACGCGTGAGCCTTGCCCATCGCGCCGTAACCGACGACGCCGATCCTCATTTCGCCTGCTTCCAGCCTGTTCACCGTATTACGTTATCGATTGCGTAGCGATCGCGGGCTGCTCTTGCGGCAGCGATATCGTGCGGGAATGTTCTCGCTGCGGCCGCGGGCACCGCGCCGGGCGCGCAATGAACGCGCCGGCGAGCAGGCGTGTAGCCATGGCAAAAATGCGGTGATGCAGGCGCTGACAGGCGTATCGTCCCCGGTGTCGCGCGCCGCCTGGCGCCGCGACCTCAGCGATTTCCGGCTCGGTCATGGAGGACCCATGCGCGGACGCAGCCTTGTCGCAGCCACCGGGATCGCGCTGCTGGCGCTCACGAGCGGCGGCCTGACCGCCGCGAGCGCCGCGCCCAGCACGCCGGATGCCGCAGGCCAGCCCGCCACGCCTCTTATTCAGGGCCTGGTCGTCATCGCGACCGGATCGGTCGCCCCGCTGTACCAGACCGGTACCGTCGGCGCTCCGGTCGCGCTCGCATCAGGCTCGGGCCTCATCGACGCCGCCTTCACGCCAAACGGTCAGACCGCCTACGTGGCGAACGCTGGCGCCGATTCCGTGACTCCTGTCAACGTCGATGACGACATCACGCTGGTGCCAGGCCCGCCGATCACGACCGGCCCTGATCCGGTCGCGGTCGCAGTCACGCCGAACGGCAAGACCGCGCTGGTCGTCGACAACCATGGCAAGAAGATCGGCAGCCACTACCAGTACTGGGTGCAGTGGATCAGCACCACGACCAACACAATCGTCGCGCACGTCAAGGTCGGCATCTCGCCGATCGACATCGCGATCACGCCCAACGGCCGACGTGCCTACGTCTCGAACGTCAACTCGGGGACCGTCACTCCCATCGCGGTCGGGCCCCGCAAGGCGCTGCGCGCGATCCACGTGGGCTTCGACCCGGAGGCTCTCGCGATCACGCCGAACGGTAAGTACGTCTACGTGGCCAACAACCTCTCCCGAAGCGTGACGCCCATCCGGATCTCGGACGACAAGGCGCTCACGCCGATCAAGGTCGGCAAATTCCCGGCCGCCATCGCGATCACGGCAAGCGGCAAGTACGCCTACGTCACGAACAACGGCTCCGGCACGGTCAGCAAGATCAAGCTCTCCACCCGCAAGGTCGTCAAGACGATCAAGACCGGCGGCTACCCGGACAACGTCGTGATCACGCCCAATGGCAAGGCTGCCTACGTCGGAAGCTTCGACGACCAGGCCACCAGGAAGCACCTGCGAACCGTGATCGCGCTCGACCTGACGACCGGCACGGTTGCCCGGCACATCACCGTCGGCCGCGGGCCCATCGCGCTCGGGGTCAAGCCGGGCGGACTGACCGTCTACGTCGCCAACTTCTACTCCAACACCGTCACCGCGATTACGGTCGCCACCAACACCGCGGGAGCAGGCATGGGCATTGGCGGATGGTTCGAGCCGAGCTTCATCGCCATGCGGCCATAGCCTGTGCTCCTATGACTAACAACGGGGACGCGGTCGGCGGGCTCCCGGCCCTGCTCGACCGCTGGCGGTCCGACCTCGCCGCCTGGGCGATCCCCGAGCACATCACAGCCGCGGTCGCAGACTCACCCTGGGTGCTGCCCCGTGCGGTCTTTGCCCGGCGGGCCGACCGGGTATCGGCCGCACCATCCGGCCCATCCTTCGAGCGCGCATTCGCGGCGCTCGAACCGTCCGGCAGCGTGCTGGACGCCGGATCAGGCGCCGGGGCCGCGTGCCTGCCGCTGCTGTCCAGGTGCACCATGCTGACCGCCGTCGACAGCGAGCCGGACATGCTCGAGCTGCTCTCTCAGCGGGCCGCCGGGAGCGGCGTGCCGCTGCGGCTACTGACTGGCAGGTGGCCGGAGATGGCCGGCGAAGCAGCCGTGGCCGACGTCGTGACCTGCCATCACGTGACCTACAACGTGCCCGACATCGACCCGTTCCTCGGCGCGCTGACCGCCGCGGCTCGTCGGATCGTCGTGGTCGAGATGACGGCTGAGCACCCGCTGGCGATGCTGAACGAGCTGTGGCTGCGGTTCCACGGACTGGTTCGCCCGCACCGGCCGACCGCTGATGACCTGCTCGCGATCCTGGCCGCTAAGGGCATCAGCGCAAGCTCGCAGCGCTGGCGGCGGCCCGGCGGCAGGGATTACGAGAGCTTTGCCGAGCTGGTCGAGGTCACGAGGCGACGGCTGTGCCTGCCACCGGATCGCGCCGATGAGGTCGCGCAGGCACTCAGCGAGCTGGGAGTTGAGCCCGAACGGCCGATCGACCTGGGCTCATCGGGCCGCGACGTCGTCACCATCTGGTGGGCCGGCCAGGCCTAACAACCCTGAGCGCGGGTAGCGGCCGGATGCCTTTCGGGTACCACCGATTTGGCGGCTAGAGCGTCTTGCAGGTAGAGACAATGGTGACAGCTGACGGCGATTGGCGGATTCTGATGGGCGAGTGGCCAGACGACTGGTTCCGCGACGGACAGGCCGCGGACGCCGACGGAGCCGCAGCGGGCGGCGCCACCCAGGGACCTGAGTCCGGCTCGGACAAGACCGTCAGCATCCCAGCGCCATCACATCCGGCCGGCCAGCACCCAGCCGGCCAGCACCCGGCCGGCCAGTATCCGGCCGGCCAGTATCCGGTCGGCCAGTATGGAGCAGAGCGTGGTGCCGCCGGATCGGGCGCCGCAGCGGGCTCCGGCCCGCCAGGCCCTACTCCGCCACCCGGCGCCTGGCCGTCGCAGCCGCCACGGAACTCGGCCCGTGGCAGCGGCTCAGGCGGTACGTACGATTCCGCTGCCGGCTACGGTGCCTCCGGCTCGGGCGCGGCGTACGGTTCTGCCGGGCGCACTGCTCCGGCCCCGTTCCCTTCTCGTACCGGTGGCCCCGGGCTGCCGGGCACCTCGCGCGCGACGCGCTGGCTGCGCCCGCGGCGGATCTTCGGCGTGCTAGCGCTGATCATCGCGCTGCTTCTGGCCGGCACCGTGGCCACCTACTTCTACCTGAACTCCAGGCTCAATCGCAGCAACATCCTGGTCGACTACTCCGGCCTGGCCCCGGGCGTCGGCACCAACTGGCTGATCACCGGCTCGGACAGCCGCCAGGGACTGACCAGGGCGCAGGAGCGCAAGTACTCGACGGGCCGCCTCGCCGGCTCCGGCCGGTCAGACACCATCCTGATCTTGCATATGCCAGCCAGCGGGGGTAAGCCGCTCCTGATTAGCATCCCGCGCGACTCCTACGTGGATATCCCTGGGTACGGCATGAACAAGATCAACGCCGCATTCTCTTTCGGCGGCCCCGCGCTGCTGGCCAAGACCGTCCAGAGCGCCACTGGGCTGTACATAAACCACTACATGGAGATCGGTTTCGGCGGGTTCGTGAATGTCGTGAACGCCGTCGGTGGTGTCCGGATGTGCGTGACCCACTCGCTGTACGACAAGGCGTCTGGCGTGCATCTCCACCGGGGCTGCCAGGTGCTGAGCGGCGGCCAGGCGCTTGCCTACGTCCGCGACCGGCATAGCTTCGCGACGCAGGACCTCCAGCGCGAGCAGGACCAGCGGATCTTCCTGAAGGCCCTCCTGTCGAAGATGACAAGCGCCGGCGTGATGTTCAACCCGTTCTCGGCGCTGCCGGCCGCCAGCGGGGCTGTCGCCAACCTGACGGTGGATCAGGGCACGAGCCTGTATCAGCTCGTGCAGGTCGCCATGGCTATGCGCCACGCGCAGACGACGACGGTGCCGATCGCGAATTCGAACTACGTGACCTCGGCAGGTGATGCCGTGCTGTGGAACAGTTCGCAGGCGAAGGAGCTGTTCCGTGCCCTCCAGAACGGACAGACCGTACCGAAGTCGCTCATCACAGGCTCGCGCCTCGGCGGCTGACCGGCCAGCGTCATAGCCTTTGCTCGCCGGTCGCGGAGGCCAGACTCAGGATGCCTTCAGCTAACCTTCAGGGGCCTGGCGGACAATGAGCACATGAACAGCCCGCACAACGGAAGCCGGCCCCCGGATGCTCGGTTGCTCGTCGTCGAAGACGAGCCCAACATCCTGGAGCTGCTGGCCGCCAGCCTGCGCTACTCCGGCTTCGAGGTCGTGACAGCCGCGGCCGGCAACGAGGCGGTGCAGGCCGCTCAGCGGCATCGGCCCGACCTGATCGTGCTCGACGTCATGCTGCCGGACATGGACGGCTTTGACGTCATCAGGCGCCTCCGCGGCGGCGGCGCCCAGATCCCCGTGGTCTTCCTGACCGCGCGGGACTCCACTGAGGACAAGATCCGTGGCCTGACCCTCGGCGGCGACGATTACGTCACCAAGCCGTTCAGCCTGGAGGAGGTCATCGCGCGGATCCGGGCGGTCCTGCGCCGGACCAGGGGCGACGGCAGCGAGCCGCCGCCACGGCTGAAGTTCGCCGACCTGGAGCTGGACGAGGACAGCCACGAAGTGTGGCGCGGCGGAACCCAGATCCAGCTATCCCCGACCGAGTTCAAGCTGCTCCGGTACTTCATGGGGAACGCTAACCGGGTGCTCTCCAAGATGCAGATCCTCGACCACGTCTGGGATTATGACTTCCGCGGCGACACCGGCATCGTCGAGTCCTACGTCTCTGTCCTGCGGCGCAAGGTCGACACCACAGAACCGCACCTGCTGCACACCCTGCGCGGCGTCGGCTATGTCCTGCGGCTGCCGCACTCCTAGGTAACCGCCACTCATGGTTCAGGCAGGTCGTGCTGGCTTCTGGCAGTCCATCAGGGACGTGCCACGACACATGCCGCTGCGCACCAAACTCACCGCCGCGGTCCTGGCGCTCGTCGCGATCGCACTCCTGGTCATCAGCGTGGCCGGGATTGGATTCTTGCGCGGCTACCTGACGAACCAGGCGGACGACGGTCTCTCGAGCATCATCAACTGGTGCAGCCGCCACCACAGGGCTATGTGGCGCACTATCTGGGCGGCGGGCCGCCGCAGACGGCCTCGCAGTGGACGGTCGACTGGCTGCCGGCCAAGGGCAAACTCGCCCAGGTCGTCCGGCCGTCGCGCAGCTACGGCACGAATACCGAACCAGGGCCAGCGGTGGTTCCCGGCGCGAGCTGGCTTTCCAGCGGCCAGCCTGCGACAGTCACCGCGTCAAGCGGACCGGGCCACTGGCGGGTCGTCGCCTACCCGTGGACGTTCCACACCGTCAGCGGTCAGGCCGTGAGCGGCACAATCGTCGTCGGAATCGACTTCAGCAGCGCCTACCGGACACTCACCGAGCTGACCGGGATCGACGTGATCGTCAGCGGGCTGCTTCTGCTCGTGCTCGCCGTCGTGGGCGTCGCCGTGATCCGGGCTAGCCTGCGGCCACTGAAGGACATTGAGCAGACCGCGGGGGCGATCGCGGCTGGTGACCTGACCGAGCGAGTTCCGGAACGTGACCCCCGGACCGAGGTCGGCCGCCTCGGCCGGTCCCTGAACGTCATGCTCAGCCAGATCGAGACCGCCTTCCACGCCCGGTCTCAGTCCGAGGCGTCCGCGCGGCGGTCGGAGGAAAAGATGCGCCAGTTCGTGGCCGACGCCAGCCACGAGCTGCGGACGCCGCTCACGGCGATCCGCGGGTTTGCCGAGTACTACCGCCAGCGTGGCGGCGTCAACACCGGCGGCAGCGACTCGGGCCAGTTGGCGTCAGCCGACCTCGACCGGATCATGCGCCGAGTCGAGCAGGAGGCCTCCCGGATGGGCATCCTCGTCGAGGACATGCTGCTGCTCGCGCGCCTGGATCAGCAGCGACCGCTCGAGGCGCGACCTGTCGACCTGCTCTCGCTGGCCGCCGACGCGGTGCACGACGCGCGCGTCGTCGCGCCGGACCGCAGCATCAACCTGACCGTCGGCTCGGGTGCCGCGCTGCTCGTGATCGGGGACGAGGTCCGGCTCCGGCAGGTCATCGGCAACCTGATGAGCAACGCCCTGACGCACACACCGGACGGGACGCCCATTGACGTCCTGATCAGGTCCGGCAACCTGGACGAGGCACCCGTTAGTAGTCCGCCGCCACCACCACCGCCGAACGACCTCGCCGCGAACACCGCCGAGGCCGGTGCCGCAGGCAACGGTGCTGGCGACGCGAGCGCCCCGGACGACGACAGCACCCCAGAGGACAGCCCATCAGACGACAGCGACCTCACGGCCGATTTCCCGGCGCAGCCGGCTGGCGCGTCGCTCGACGCTGAAGGCTCGCGCCCAGGGCGGCCCGCCGCCGTGCTGGAGGTCACCGACCACGGCACCGGCCTCACCAGAGAGCACGCCGAGCACGTCTTCGAGCGGTTCTACCGGGCTGACCAGTCCAGGACCGCTGGCGGCACAGGCCTCGGCCTCGCCATCGTCGCGGCGCTGGTGGCGGCCCATGGCGGCGTCGCCTGGGTGCGGTCGCAGCCGGGCGCGGGCGCGACCTTCTGCATAGCGCTGCCGCTGTCGCCGGATGCCGTGCATGGCTCAGACGACGATCTCGACGCCGAGGACATGCCCGACAGCGGCGCACTGGACGACAGCGACCTGCACCAGGGCAGCCTGCACGACCGCGGCCGCGACGATCCCGCGTGGCTCGGCGCGGACGTGCCCGATCACGTGCACGGCCCCGTCACCTGATTTCTGGCGCCATCCTCCTCACGAGCCCAGCACGGCGCGGGCCGCGCCCAGTGCGGCGCCGGTGTAGGAGTCCCCGAACAGGCATACGTGTACGAGCAGCGGATGCAGCTGATGCATGGGCACCCGGCCACGCCAACCGTCAGCCAGCGGCGCCGCCTCCTGATACCCCGCGAGGATCTGGTCGAGGTACGGCGCCCCGAACAGCGCCAGCATCGCCACGTCCGTCTCTCGGTGGCCGCCGTGCGCCGCCGGATCGATCAGCCAGCCGCGACCGCCCGACCACAGCACGTTCCCGGCCCAGCAGTCGCCGTGGATCCGGCTTGGCGGCTCAGCGGGGCCCGCAAGCTCGGCCAGCCGCGCGCACGCCGACTCGATCAGCGCGACGTCGGCGCTGGTCAGGGTCCCGGCGTCGCGAGCCATCCGCGCATAGGGCAGCACCCGGCTCGCGGCATACCACTCCGGCCAGCTGTCGGCCGCGTGGTCAGGCAGCGGCAGGCCAGCGATGACTCCCGGCCACGGCGCGCCGAACCGGGTAGCCCCAGCCGCATGCAGCCTCGCTAGCTCGCGGCCGAACCTCGCCGCAGCTGCCGGGCTTGGTCCGCCGCCATCTACCCACTCGATGATCAGGCAGCTCGCGTCACAAGCCAATACAGCGGGAACGGGGACCGCATCGGCCGCCGCCAGCCATCGCAGCCCGGCCGTCTCGGCCGCGAACCCAGCCCCATCCTGGTCCGCCGCTGCCTGACGGGCCGCGGCCCGGGGAGCGGCGGAGCCGGGTACGGCCCCGTTCCGGTCTGAATGGGGGTTAAGCAGTTTGGCGAACGCATGCCGGCCGTCAGCCAGTTGCAGCCGGTAATGGCGAACACCATGCTGACCGCCAAGGCTGCGCGCGGCGGCCAGGTCGCAGTCCAGCAGCTGAGCCAGCCGGGACACGGTCGCCGGGTCCAGCCCGGTCGCCGGGTCGAACGCCGCCGCCGGATTCATCCGCGCTGGATCCATTGGGGCCGCCCGGCCGGCTAGAGCTCGGCCGCTAGCTGGGCGGCGAGCCCCCGGGCGGCGGCCTCGACCTGCTCGAAGACCGCGGCGTAGTCGGCCGGGGTGCCGTAGTAAGGGTCAGGCACCTCGGCGCCGTCGGCCGCGGCCGGGTCGAAAGATCGCATCAGCCGGATCCGGGCCGTCAGTTCGTCGTCACCCGCCGCCATCTGCCGAAGACTGGCCAGGTTGCCGAGATCCATGGCCAGGAGCAGGTCGTAGCCGGCCAGGCTGTGCCGCTGGATCTGGCGGGCCTCGTGCCCGGATCCGTCGTAGCCCCGGCTTGAGAGCTCAGATCTGGCGCGGGAGTCCATGGCCTCGCCCAGATGCCAGTCTCCGGTCCCGGCGCTGTCGACAACGACCTTCCCGGCCAGGCCCGCATAGAAGAGTTCGGCGATCAGGACCCGCTCCCCCATCGGCGACCGGCAGATATTGCCGAGGCAGACGACGCAGATCCGGTACGGCTGCTGCGGATCGCGAGGCTCCGGGACTGGCCGCACCGCGGAATTCTGAGTGGTCATGGCTCCAGCATGCCCGATTGCCGGCGCAGGCCTGTCACCTGCCACGATGGACCGCATGGTCCGATCCGATCAGTACCGGTCATTGTCGTTCTGGCACGACACCGTGCCCGGCACGCTCGCCCCGGGCGGCCCGCTTCCGGGCGACACCGAGGCCGACGTCGCCATCGTGGGGGCGGGCTTCACCGGCTTGTGGACCGCCTATTACCTGGCCCGGCACGATCCCGGCCTGCGGATTGTCGTCTGCGAGCGGGAGATCGCCGGATTCGGGGCGTCAGGTCGGAACGGCGGCTGGTGCTCGGCCCTGTTCCCCGCGTCGCTCGGGAAGCTGGCCCGGATGGCCGACCCGGATGCGGCCGTCGCGATGCAGCGGGCGATGCACGAGACGGTCGACGAGGTTGGCGCGGTCGCGGCCGCAGAAGGCATCGACTGTCACTGGGCGAAGGGCGGGACGGTGATGCTGGCCCGTTCGCCGGTCCAGCTCGAGCGCGCGAAGGCCGAGGTCGAGGAAGCGCGCGAGTTCGGTTTCGGTCCGGAGGATCTGCGGCTGCTGACCGCCGCAGAGGCGCGGGCGATGGCGGGGGCTACCGAGGTCCTGGGCGGCACGTTCACGCCGCATTGCGCGGCCATCCACCCGGCGCGGTTGGTGCGCGGACTGCTCGACGTTGTGCGGCGAGCCGGGGTCCTGGTTTATGAGCGGACGCCAGTGCTGTCGATTCAGCCAGGCCAGCTTGTGACTTCCGCGGGTACGGTTCGCGCGCGGCATGTGGTCAGGGCAACGGAGGGCTACACCGCAGGCCTGCCCGGCTACCGGCGCGCGGTCGCGCCGGTGTACTCGCTGATGATCGCCACCGAGCCCCTGCCGGCGTCGGTCTGGGACCAGATCGGGCTTGCTGACCGCCCGACGTTCGGCGACCTGCGCCACCTCATCATCTACGGGCAGCGGACGGAGGACGGCAGATTCGCCTTTGGCGGCCGCGGCGCTCCCTACCACCTGGGCTCCGCAGTCCGTCCTCGCTACGACCAGGTGCCGGCCGTCTTCTCGGCACTGCGGCGGACGCTGGCAGAGCTGTTCCCTGTCCTGGGCGACGTGCCGATCACGCATCACTGGGGCGGCCCGATCGGCATCGCCAGGGACTGGTGCGCCTCGGTTGGCCTTGACCCCGACACCGGCGTGGGCTGGGCCGGCGGCTATGTCGGCGACGGTCTGTCGACGACTAATCTGGCTGGCCGGACCCTCGCCCACCTGATCCTGGGCACGGACACCCCGCTGACACGGCTGCCCTGGGTCGGGCACAAGTCGACCGACTGGGAGCCGGAACCGCTGCGATGGCTAGGGCTGAACGGCGGCCTTCAGGTCATGAACCTGGCCGACCGGCAAGAGGAAAGGACGGGGCGCCCGTCCAAGGCGGCGGAGTTTATGGGCAGGTTTCTCGGTGAATGATCCGGCCTGGAGAAGTAACATTGCAGTCGGACAAGGCGATTGAGGCAGGTCGGCCTGCGGGTAGGCCGGACTCGCACCGGTTGGTGAGTTGCGCTACGATCGCCACGTCTCACGCGCCGCTAGCTCAATTGGCAGAGCAGCGGACTCTTAATCCGCGGGTTCGGGGTTCAAGTCCCTGGCGGCGCACCCGTAGCTAGATGCCCAGGTCGTGTGCGCTGAGCTGGGCTTTTGCGCTCTCGCAGCGTTGCTCCTGCGCCGGTCGGCGGCAATGCGAAGATCATCCCTGCCAATGAGAAACCGCCATGCTCGCAATTGCTGTAGTCGCTGGCTTCGCAGCAGTCGCGGTCGTATTCACGTTGTCGCCCGCCCGGTGACGCGATGCCAGGCGCCGGTGATGCGAAGCAGGTCCGGCCCGCCGATCGTCGCCTGACCGGGCGCAGGTTCGCTCGCTATCGGCTGCGTATGAGGCAGAACGGCGGTAGAAATCAGTCGCTGCCGATCGATCCGTCTGTCAGCTCGCGCGCAATGTCGAGGTGCCCGGCGTGCCGGGCAGCCTGCTGGACGAGGTGGCAGAGCACCCAGGCAAGAGTGGGCGGCAGGCCGCCATCGGGACGGAACGGGCGCTGCCCTGGCGCGCCGGCGGGCAAGCCAGCTAAGGCTTGCCGGGTGTGGGAGCGTTCGCCGCGATAGAAGCTGGTGATGGACTCAGTGGTATCGGCGCCGGCCACACGCCACTCGGCGTCAGGATGGCCGGGCCAGGAGAAGTCGACGTCCTCGCCGAGGAAAACGTGGCGGGTCCAGAATCGCTCGGTGCAGGCAAGGTGCTTGATCATACCGAGCGGAGTCCACCCAGACGGCACCGCATTTGTCCGCAGACGTTCCTCTGTCAGGCCGCTGATCTTGCGGAGCGTCACGTCCTCAAGGAAGTCGAGGTAGCCGAGCAGCAGCGCGACGGGCTCGCCGATATCGCAGGGCGGCTCTCCGGGAGCGGGCATAACCGAGGCTAGCACCGACCCTGCTGACTCAACCTATGTTGAGGGCGCCGGGATCTGAGGCGGCGACCAGGACTGCGGCACACGCGAGAACCGGGTCGCACCGCGCGTCAGCGACTTATCGGGCCCTGCTCCCTTTCGCGTCTGCGGAAAGGTCAGCAGCCGCGTCGCCGACGGTCACGTCACCCCACGCCAGCACGGCACAAAGGCGTCCCTGGCTTACCAGCACGTTACGTAAACAGACCGACCTACTGCTTCGGCTATCAGCGGTTCGTGCCCGCTTGTCGGTGGCTGCTCAGCCCACATCGCCCCAGACGCCTGACGCGACGCAATCGGGCGAATGCGGGCTGGGTTAGGGCAACGTCTCCGGGCGGCGGCATATGCAGGGCCGTCAGACAGCCGCCAAGCGCTCGCGCTTCTCGTGGGAGCGGGAGCGGGAGGGCAGCAACGTCGCCCTCGAACCACGGAACGACACTCCATGGCCAGGGCAACCAGGCGCCGAGAACGCCGACGATGACCGGCACTGGAACCGGCAGCGCAAGTCCATTCGCTAGGAACGGAGCCAGCCCTGCTCGTGCCGGTGAAGATCGACCACCACCGCGCGCTTGGTGATCCGGATCCCGGCACGTCGCCGAGCCGCCAGACGGCGTTGTCGCATCCGTCTGTCACCTTCACCGCGCGCAGGCCGGCCAGGTGCGTAGCTTGTTCTTTGAGAAGGCGGACTATCAGTCCCTCGTTGATGTCGGTCTCTGAGCCTCTCCGTCCGGCAAAGCAGATTCGATGAAGTCGTCGACGGAGTCGCCGCCATCGCCCAGTCCATTAAGCTCGGCCCAGGGATGGACCCAGGCACGCAAATAGGCCCGCTGGTGTCGGACGAGCAGTTCCGCCGCGTCAGCAGTTATCTCGAATCCGGTAGGTCGCAGGGCGCGACAGCGCTGGCGGGCGGAGGCCGGCACGGCGACCGCGGGTACTTCGTCGAGCCGACCGGACTGACCAACACCAGGCCCGACGTGAAGGTCGTCCGCGAGGAGATCTTCGGACCCGTACTCGTCGCGTCGCCGTTCACCGACCTCGACGAGATCTCCGCTGTCGCGAACGACTCCGAGTACGGTCTCGGCGCAGGCATCTGGACCAAGGACATCTCCAAGGCCCACGCACTGGCCAAGAAGCTCCGGGCCGGCACCGTCTGGATCAACTGCTACAACGTCTTCGACGCCGCGCTTCCGTTCGGCGGCTATAAGCAGTCCGGCTGGGGCCGCGAGATAGGCCACAAGGCCCTTCATGCCTACACCGAAGTGAGGGCCGTCACCACGCAGCTGTAAATCCACATCCGATCCGCAGTTACCCGGCAGGCGCATCAGTGTGCAGCCCAGTCGACCAGTGAGGTGCCGGGCGTTACCCGCCTGATGGGGTGCCGAGGAAGTAGTCGTTGATGTACTTCTCCCCCTCGTCGCAGAAGAACGTGACGACGTGCCGGAGGTCCGGGTACCGTGCTCGCAGCTCGCGGGCGGCGAGCAGGTGCGCGCCGGAACTCGGGCCCACGAACAGTCCGAACTCGCGGGCCAGGCGGCGCATCTCGCTGATCGCGGCGTCGCTGTCGACCGCGACTATCTCGTCGATGATGTGCCCGTGCCTAGCGAAGATGCCTGGGACGAAGCCGTCGGAGATGCCCTCGATCAGGTGCCGGCCGACTTCGCCGCACATCAGGAGGCACGACTCGTTCGGCTCGACGGCGACCACCTTGCAGGACGGGTTCCGCTCGCGGAAGCACTGACCCACGCCGACGATGGTGCCGCCGGTGCCGACCCCGCCGACCACGGCGTCCGGCAGTGCGCCGTCCGGTAGCTGAGCGAGGGTCTCCGGGCCGAGCCAGGTGTGGTTCTCCTCGACGTTCCACTCCGAGTCAAATTGTTGCGGCGCGAAGTATCCCGGTTGGCGGCCGAGTTCGGCGACCTTGGCCAGCGCGTCATTGACGTGAAAGTCACCGAGCGTCATGACCTGCGCGCCGAAGGCCCGTGAGATCGCCAGCCGCTCGCCGCTCATCCCGTTCGGCATGACCACGAGCATCTGGTAGCCCTTGACGGCCGCGACCATGCTCATCGCGTTGCCGGTGTTACCGCTGCTTGCCTCGACGATGGTGTCACCCGGCCGCAGCAGCCCTTCGCGCTCGGCCCGCTCGATCATGTACCTGGCGATGCGGGCCTTGATCGATCCGGAAGGGTTGAGGTACTCGAGCTTGACCCAGATCCCGTCAACCGTGATGAGCGGAGTGTTGCCGATCGCGTCGAGGATCGTGCCGCCGCCTGGCCGGACCAGCGCAGCGGCAGGCTCCCGCGCGCCAGGCGCCGCGGCGGCGGGTTCCGGCAGCCCGCGCGCTGCGGGCCGCGCCCCGATCGTGCCATTCATGCCTGCAGCCTACGTGTGTGCCGCCGGCCCCGATCGCGTTCCCGTCGGCAGCCCCAGACTGGTTCGCCGGTCCGGCAGCCGCGCGAGCTGCGCCAAGCACACGGAGTCCTTGCCGCAAGTGAGCGGGTGACGGTGACCAGCGGAGCCAGTTGCCGAGCGCCGCGCCGAAGCGGGGGGACGGCGCCGGGGGGACCCGTCCGGAGCAAGCCCGCCGGCGCCCCAGGTTAGCTTTTCGCCGGCCCCTTCTTGCCCTTCATACGCGAATGCTCGATGGTCGCGTCCGGGCCGGGGAACACCAATGCGGTGTGCCCGTCGTCGAATCGCACCAGGTAGGGCGGCTCCCCGTCCGCTCCCCGGACCTCGACGATCTCGCCCGTCCGCCCCGGATGGCCCACGACGTTGGCGTGTACGTGGAGCCGATCGCCGACGGCTGCCTGCATGCGCCCACCTCCTCCGCTTCCGCTTACGGCGTGTCGCATTCCCCGCGGTGCCCGGGCCGAGGACACGCTCGCGATGTGCCCAGACTGGCACGGCACAGCGTCCACGTCCACGCTGCTGGCTGGACCGGCCTTGCGTCGCGGTTGCCTTCGGTTCCTACGCAGTTCCGCATTCCGCAGCTCGACGAACAGACCTCGGTGCCGACCAGGAGCGCGGCGGACCAGGTCCTCGTCCCCTGAACCCAGGCTGGTAGCCAAAGAGATCTGCAGACACAAGGAGCGCTCAGGCGCTTCGGGATGGTCCTTCCCGACTGACGACGCAAACCCGGCCGTGGCTGCTCGCTGAGGAACCCAGATAGCGCGGGCTCGGCGCAGTTCAGCCTGGAGTGAGCCGGCCAACGACCAGCCTCGGCAGCGCCCGATGCGCGCGCTAGTGGTCTGCATACGGGTGAACAGTGCGTGAACGAGGCAAGGCGAGCGCATGATGGTCGTCAGGGGGCTTAGCGCGGAGGTGCTGGACGTGACCGTGGACGACCATTTCGAGCGGGTAGCCGCCGTCTACGAGTCGCTGCGTACCACCGACGAGGCGCCGGTGCGCTGGATTGGCCGGCTCTTGCCTGACCGTCCGGTTGCCGGCCTCGATATCGGTTGCGGGACAGGACGGTACTCGCGGCTGCTGCGCGCGCTGCTGCCGGACGGCTCGTTGCTGATCGGCAGCGACGTCTCGGCCGCCATGCTGGCACAGCTCCAGGCCGGCAACCACGACCACCGGGTTGTGGTGCCGCTGGTATCAGCCGCCGAAGAGCTGCCGTTGCGGACTGGCAGCCTCGACCTGGTCACGGCGTTCAACTGCGTTCACCACTTCGACCTCGCACGCTTCCTGACCGCCGTCGCCCGGGTGCTGCAGCCCGACGGGCAGCTGTTCATCTACACCCGCACCCCGCAGCAGAACGCGCGGACGATCTGGGGCCGCTACTTCCCGGGCTTCACCGAGCACGAGCAGCGCCTGCACAGCGAGGCCGCGTTCCGGGACGCCATCCGGCGCACCGCCGGGCTGACGATGGTCGCAGCACACACCTTCAAGCACCGGCGCTCGAGCACGGCCGAGCGGCTCAGGGCCCAGGCCGAAGGCCACCACTACTCGACGTTCTCGCTCTACTCCCCGGATGAATTGCGCGCGTCGATCACGGCGTTCCTGTCCTGGCTGCCTGGCCCCGAGGTCTGCTGGACTGACGAGCACCTCCTGGTCGTCGTCGGCGGCAGCCGCCGCAGCCACGCAGAACATGACCGTCTGGGCCACACGGCGAGCTCGGCGATCAACGATCAGCCCGTCCAGGTCAGCGCCGGTCACCCCCGTTAGGCGCGCCAACATCACATCCTGCGCAAAACTCGGCACCGGTGCTGGAGCACGCTGCCTCGCCAGGCCCGGACGTGCAGCGTCGAAGTTGGCGCACTTGCACTCACCTGTGTGGCAATGCGCGACCACCGGCGACCACTGGCACCGCTCAGACGCGCACGCTTCATCGGCCGCTTGCCTGCGCCGACGCCTTCGTAGCGGGGCCAGAGCCAGCGTGCAACACACAGCGTTACGAGCAGCGAAGGGCGACAGGAACTGGTCGGCACACGCGGCAACACTCAAGTCGCCCTTCGGTCTGGCATCGTGCCAATGAGCCTGCCAATGGGAGACTGGCGAAGCCAGCGCAGCGTGCGGAGCTCGGCGCGAGTACCGCATGATACGCGCAGGCCGGGGCACGTGCGGAGGATGTCAGCGGACTCTTAATCCGCGGGTTCGGGGTTCAAGTCCCTGGCGGCGCACCCGTCTCAGATTCTGCACCTCGTCGCGCAGATTTCGCACGTGTCGCAGCTCCAGCGAGCCTGACACCATCGAAATCGGGCAGTACCGCGCCGGCGGCCCCAGTGATCGGCACCTTCCGGACGGCGAGGATCTGGCGCTGTTCGTCTGGCTAGTCATGGTCACCGGCGCACGGCGCGGCGAGCTGTGCGCGTTGCGTTGGACCGACATCGATGTGGCCGAGCAGGATCTCCTCATCGAGCGTGCGTATGCAGTGCGGCGAGGCGAGAAGATCATCAAGACCACCAAGACCCATCAGAAGCGCCGCCTCGCCGTCGATTCCGGCACGCTCGAGCTGCTCGCCGATCACCTGGAGCGCTGCCGCGAGCGAGCCGAGTACGAGGGCGGCATGCTCGAGGAAGATGGTTACGTGTTCTCCAGGGCGGCTTCGGCGAGCTGCCCTGGACTCTCGACGTCGTGAGCCACCGGTTCAGCGAGGTCGCCGAGGCGGCTGGCGTGGATTGCACGATTAGGAGCCTGCGGCATTACCGCGCGACGCAGATGCTGACCGGCGGCATTGACGTGCGGACGGCCGCAGGTCGTCTCGGCCATAGCGGCGGTGGGTCCATCACGCTCAAGGTGTATGCGCATCGCACCAGGCCTGCTGACGAGCGCGCGGCGGACTTGCTCGCGAACGCGCTACGTCCACGTCGCGATCAGCAGGCCCAGGCCCACAGGTAGATCGAGGGCTTGCCTACCCGCCAGACGCTGCCGCCGCATCGGGATGAGGACCCGGTTATGCAGCTAGCACGCGAGGAACCTGGAGCCGGGCCATGGCGCGTCGACCTGCTGACGGGCGTCGTCGACGCGCTGACCAGGCACAGGCAGTACATCCCGCCAGCCGGCCGGGCCGTGGTCCTGGTGGCCCGGCCGCTGTTACACCGTGTCGGTCACGACGCTGAGGTCGAGGACCTGGTCGCATCGCTCGGCGACCTCGGGATCGTGGGTAGCCAGCACGAGAGCGCAGCCGCCGCCGACTGCCTCGAACATCCGGGTGAGGGCGACCGTCCGGGCGTCGGGGTCGAGCTCGGCGGTCGGCTCGTCTGCGATCAGCAGCCGGGGCTGAAGGGCCAGCGCGCGCGCGACGGCGGTGCGCTGCTGCTGGCCGCCCGACAGCTGGTGGACCAGCTGCCCTGCCTGGGGCAGCAGGCCCAGCAGTTCGAGGGCGGCCAGGGCCTGGCTCCGAGCGGCCGCCGGCGGCTGGCCTGCCGCCCACAACGCCACCTCGACGTTCTCGGCGGCGGTGAGCAGCGCGACGAGGCCATAGCCCTGCAGCACGACCGAGACGCCATGACCAGGTCCGGCGAAGCCGGTCAGCGGCATCGCGTCGATCAGCACGCTGCCCTCGGTCGGGGCCGTCAAGCCGGCCAGGATCGCCAGCAGGCTGCTCTTGCCCGACCCGGACGGCCCGGTGACGGCAATGCTGTGGCCGGCGGCGACCGTCAGGTTGATCCCGGTCAGGATCTGCTGGCCGTCTCGCCGGTAGCTCAGCCCTCGTCCCTCAAGCACGTCGGTCACGCTCCACCCGGGCGCGCTGCAACTCGATGCCTAGCTGCGTCCGCACCGCCCGCGCCAGCGTGCCGGGCGGCAGCGCGTCGAGCAGGTCAGGGGGGATCTGCACATACCCGTCCCTGGCCACCAGCAGGTAGTCCTCGCCCGCATGACCTTCAGCGCCGACTCTCCCGTCACGGATCGTGATCGTTCGGCCGAACGCCCGGCCTACCTGCTGATCGTGGGTCACCACGATCACGGTGGTGCCCAGGTCCCGGTTCGCGGCCTGCAGCAACCCGGTGACCAGCGCGCCGGAGCGGTGGTCGAGCTGGCTCGTGGGCTCATCAGCCAGCAGCAACCGCGGCCCGTTGGCGAGCGCGACCGCGACCGCCAGCCTCTGCTGCTCGCCGCCCGACAGCCCCGCCGCAAGGCGGCCAGCAAGATGATCGAGTCCGACCACCTCCAGCAGCGCCATCGTCCGCTGGCGCTCGACCGACCGGGCACGGCGGGTGGGTATCTGCGCGAACAGCACGTTCCCCGCGACAGTCTCGTGCGGGATGAGGTTGCGGCCAGGATTCTGCATCACGATGCCAAGCTCACGCAGCCGCATGCTTCGTGCCTGGGCCGGCTTCAGCTCGGCGATCCTGGTGCCGCAGACCTCGACCTGGCCGGCCGTCGGGCGGAGCAGGCCCGCCAGCAGCCATAGCAAGGTGGACTTGCCCGCGCCTGACGGGCCGAGCAGCGCAACCGATTCGCCCTCGGTCATCGTGAGATCCACCCCGCGCAGTGCGGTGACCTGCTGGCCCTCGGCGCCATAGATCTGCACGAGGTTCTCGCAGCGCACGATGACCTCGGCCGGGAGGTGGCTGGCCGGGGGATCCTGCGTCACGGCGGTCATTCCGCGGTCTCCCGCAGCAGGTCGGCGCTGACGCCCTTGATGAGCGTCCTGCTCGACAGCAGGGCAGCGAGGACCAGCACGCCCGCTGCCACTGCGAGCAGCGCCGCGACCGGCCCGACCACCGGGACGAAGTTCAGGGTGGGCGCCGCCGGCGGGCTGGTGAACTCGGCCACGCTGCTCAGCACGAACCTGGCGGCGATCAGTCCGGTCACGGTGCCGATCAGGGTGCCGAACCCGAGCACCACCGCCAGCTCGATGAGCACTGCAGCGCGCAACGTGCGACGGCGGACTCCCGATGCCTCCAGCGCCGCGTACTCATACCGCCGCCGCCGCGCCGACGTGTAAAGGCCGAGGATCGCCGTGCCTGCGGCCAGCAGTGCGGCGGCCGCTGCATCGGCAAGGAACAGCACGCTCGCCAGCGCGGGGCCCTGCCGCTCAAGAACTGCCGCAGCCGAGGCGGCCGAGCTCGACGACACGATCTGGACGTGAGCTGCTATCAGCTTCGGCCGGATAATCGGCAGCGCCCCCGCCGCGAGCCACACCTGCAGGTCCGCGATTGTGAGGTTGTACCCGGCGGCCAGCTCCGCGTACCGCCGGTCAATGATCACGCCGTATCCCGGCGCGCCGGGCACCCAGGGCAGCACTGCCGCTGCCTGCATCGGCAGGTCACTGCCGTCCAGGCCGTTGCCGTCGAACGGTTTTGCCGGCCGCTGCACGGCCGCTGGCGCGACCATCGCGGGGAGCGGGTCCGGAACGTTGACCGCTGCGAGGACTGGAGTGGTGTTGCCCGGATCGTCCTTAATGGCCCACGTCAGCCCGCGAGAGCTGGCGGTGATGACGGCCGGCCCGCCCGCGCCAATGGTCTGGTCCGCCCACAAACCTGCAGAGCTGAGACGCGAAGACCCCGCCGGGACCCAGTGGCCGTGGCGCCTGATGTCGATCGCAGCGACAGTCAGCTGGCCATTGAGCTGCGACCCGGCAACGTCAGTCGATCCGTGGCTCCCGGCCAGTGCCAGCGTTAGCCTCTGCAGTACGCACGGGCAACCGGCCAATGGCCCGGTGAGTGTCGTGAGCCCGCGGGAAGGCAGCGTCCCGAGGAGGACGGGCGAGGCGCCCGTGGTCATGCTCACGTACAGCTGCACGTCCGGGATCGATATCGCATCCACCTCAACGGTCACCCGGACTGCGTCGCCGGACAGCACGATCGGCGGCGCGGCAGGCGGGTGCAGTGAGGCGGTGAGCCCCGAGGGAGATGGCCGCGCGGGCCAGTACGCGATCCTGGCGAAGCGCGCAGGGTCGACCGCTATGGTGCCCTGGTAGGTGTCGACGGCGGTGGCGAGCCGTCCGGACGGGTCGATCCTGCCGACAATGGTCCCGAGGTTCTGGCCAGCCGGGACCCGCACGGTCAGGACCGTAGGCGCGCCTGTTTCGGCCTCCGCCACCAGCTGGTAGTTGCGCTGGCCAACCGACCACGCGGCGAGGGCGAATGCGGCCAGGGAGAACGCGGTTGCCAGCACGATCGTGGTCCGCACACCTGCGGTGCGGCGAGCGACGTGCCGCAGGGCCAGATAGGCGGCCAGCAGGCCGAGCCGGGACGCCGTGCCATACAGCGCCCGGCAGCCCAGTGGCAGCAGCCGGGATGCGGCCACCGCCACGGCCAGCCCGAGCAGGCCGGGGACCAGCAAAATCAGCGTGCTCGCCTCCGCGGACCCGGTCCCGTGCAGCGAGAGCACCTCGATCAGCCCGGCAGCGCACCCGGTGATCAGGATCGAGTCAATGACCCAGCCGCGCCCTGCCGTCTGCAGCGCGGGCCGCCGGAACTGCTCGACGACGCCGCGGCGCAGTGCCCGCTGCGCGGTCAGGATCACCGCGACCAGCCCGCCGGCGATCGCCGCCGCGGCCGTGACCCAGGCGGTCCAGGGCAGGTCAGCCGGCGTTCCCGGCAGCAGCAGGGTCCTGGCAAGCCCGGCCGCGGCTGCCCAGCCCAGCAGCACGCCGCTCGGCAAAGCAGCCAGCAGCACCACGGCGGGCTCGGCCAGGCCCACGGTCAGGATGCCGCCCCGGCCGTGCCCGCGCAGCTTGGCGAGCGCGATCTCCGATCCGCGTGCCTCCACCGAGTCGGTCACGATCAGGAACAGCAGCAGCCAGCTGAGCAGCAGCACCGTCAGCGTCGCCAGAGCGACCGGATCCGCCACCGCCTTCCAGCTAGCCTGGGCCTCCCCGAGGCTGTCAGGCACGCTGGACTGGACGGTGACGCCCTCCGCGAGCAGGTCCTGGCTGGCTGCGAGGGAAGTCATGGCCTGCTGCAGGACACCCACATCGCTGACTCGCAGCCGCCGCACCGCGAGTCCGTCATCGATGTAGGCGCTGCCCTGCTCGGAATGTGCCGCGTCGCTCAGCGTCGCATGGCTGGTGAACACGGCATCGAGGCCCGCGCCCTGGCCGCCAGATGGTGCCTTGCTCGGGAAGTACGTCTGCCCATGCAGCACCCAGTAGTCGAGGTTGGCATCTGGGGGCTGGTAGACGCCGGTGACCACGAGGGTAGGCCAGCCAGAGCCGCGGATCTGGCTGCCAATGTGCCAGCCCGTCACTGCGGCATTCGCGTTGCTGACGATCACCTGATCGGGATTTACGGGGCAGCTGCCGGTGATGACCAGGTGCGCGCAGAAGTCAGTTCGCCAGATGAGCGGGAACGTCTCCTTCAGCGTCCCTTCAGAGCCGGTTGCCTCCAGCGAGTCGATCGGGGCCTCGAAGACCCGCGCGACCATGGCCGACCCGAGATCGCCGTAAAGTTCGCCGGCCAGCTCGGACTTAAGAGCCGGCAGCGCCGCCGCGATACTGCCCGACTGGGAAACCTCGAAGCCGCGGCTAAGGAAGGGCACGCTGGCCGGCGCGAGCGAGTCGGCGAGGATCGACTTCTGAGCTGCCTGGTAGTAGACAGGCCCGGCCGCCGCGGCGCCAGCGGCAACGACGGCTACCACGAGGACAATCGCAGCCGACCCCGCGCGGCGGACAAGACCTCGAAGGCAGGTGGCGAGGACAAAAGCGATGCGTGCCAGCGCCTTGCCGGCGCGCCGCCATGTCCGCAACTGCCGCCCTGGCGGCTCAGCATCTAAGGCGGGGAATTCCTGCTGCGCCGAGCTGGAAGAGGGCCTCACCTCCCAAGCCACCCCCCGTCAACGGGGACGATCGCGCCGTGAACGCAGTCGGAGGCGCGGGATGCGAGGAAGACCGCGGCGCCGGCGAGGTCCTCGGGATCAGCCCAGCGGTCGGCTCCGAATGCGTCCAGGGCAGCTCGCGGGGCGGCCTGCAGGGCGCTGGGCCTGGCGTGCGGGGCAGCCTCGGTGGCCAGGCCCGACAGTTTGCACCGTATGTTCGGGTGCCTGGCCAGGGCACGCAGGGCGGTCAGCCAGGAGGCGACGCCAGCGCCACAGTGCGGCTTGCCGGCGTGGTCGAGCACGATCACGGTGTCAGAGCACGCGGCGGCCAGTTCCTCGAGCTCGCTGAGCTGCCAGGATCGCACGCAGGCCTCGAACGGAAGGCCGGACTCACCCAGGCGCCGCATCCCGGCCTGCAGCGCAGGATGTCGTACGAAGGCCGGCTCGTCCTGCAGGTTGCGCCGCGCTCCGACGACCAGCCCATCGGCACGGTAGGCATCGAGTACCGCCTCAAGCGCCCCGGGCTGTTCGACTGGCGCGGACGCGACCATGCCGCGGATCCACGGATGCGAGGTGGCCTGTGCGCGCACCCAGGAGACCTCCCTGCCCGCCTCGCCGGGGGCGACGCCGGCTTCGATCACGATCGCGTCATTCACCGGCGAGGGATCGGCCGCGAAGCGGGCAGCGTCGCAGGGCTGCTGACCGGTGATCAGGTCTCCCTGCAATGGGTAGGTGAGGCGGGCCGGATCTATCTGGTGGACGTGACTGTCGAGGATCTGCGCGGCCATCTCAGTGCCCGCCGGGATTCTGGTTCTCAGCTCGTCCGCTGACCCAGCCCTGAGAGCGCACCGGCGCAAGGATCGCCTCGACGGTCGCCAGCAGGTTGTCGTCGATCGGACTCTCGATCCACGCGATGTTGCGCCGGACGTTGGCCTGGCTGGCACTTCCGACCACGGTGCTGACGCACGGGCTGGTCATGACAGAGAACTGCAGAGCCAGCTTGGCGATGTCGGCTCCGCTTTCCTGGCATGCCGCGGCGCCCGGGCACACCGCGCGAGGACTTCGGAAGGTGCCGGGTGCCACGGCGGGGCGCCCCGGCTCGTCAGCGCTGCCATGGCAAGCGGGGATGCGTTGATCGTCGCGGCGCCGGCCGCGGCGAACTCCTTCACGCAGGGGGCCAGGCGCCTGTCCTGGAGGGTGTACTGGCAGTAGGACATGACCGTGTCGACCGGAACGCGAGCGGCGATCCAGGCGAGCGCCGGCAGAAGATATCCGGTGATTCCGACGCCGCGGACGAAGCCCGCGTCCTGCAGCGCGCGAAGAGCCGGGATGGTCTCGCTGACGACCTGGTGCAGCGAGCCGAACTCGACGTCGTGACACTGGATCAGATCGGCATGCTGCACGCCGAGCCGGGCGAGGCTGTCCCGGATGCTGCCCGTGACCGCGCCCGCGCTGAAGTCGAAGGCCTGGTCGCCGTACCGGCCGACCTTGGTGGCGAGGACATAGCTTTCGCGGTCCATTCCGTGCAGCGCCTTGCCGAGCACGGTCTCGGCAGCGGCAAGGCCGAGTAGGGCGCGACGTCGAAAAAGGTGATTCCCGCATCCAGGGCGGCGTGCACCGCCTCGATCCCAGCCTTGGCCGCGAACCCGCCGTAGATACCGGCCAGCGCCGACGCTCAATCCGAGCTCCGATATCGGGGGCCGTGCGTGCCCAGCTGCCAGTAGCTCACCCGCCCTCCGGCCCGACCTCGTCGAAAGGCGTGCCGTAGGAGGGAGTACGCGTGTGCAAGCCCATGTCCAGGGTGAGCGTTATCCGGGTGGAGGCGGGCAGTTCCACGGTCAGCCAAGGCCCGCCCACGTCAGCGCCGTGCTCGACGACTGCAGGCTCGCCGTGCCCGTAGTCATAAAGGCCGCCGAGCCACGAGTCGTCCGGGCTTGCGGTGTAGCGCACGGCCCGGATCGTGTGCTCGGCGAAGGCGCCGGCCTGCACGGTCAGCGTGCGGGAGTGCTCGGGGTCCAGGTTGACCAGGTCGATGACTGTCGCGTCCGGCTCGATGCTGGACACGAGCGCCGCCACGCAGGATGGCAAGCCCAGGACGCTCCCGGTCAGCGTCGTAGTACCGGACCCGGGCCTGCTGCAGGCCGCCGTTGTACAGTACCTGCGGCCCGCCCCAGGTCAGCTGGACCAGTGCCTCGGTGACGACCGGGTTGCTCTGCTGCCACAGGTGGATATCAGCCTCGCCGACGTCGGTGCCACAGTACGCACGCATCCGGGCGAGCCGGTGGCGCGCCTGAGCCTGGGCCGCGGCCAGGATCTGCTCCGGGTAACGCGGGTTG